>CAVVHV010000001.1:0-140822 GCA_963748155.1 uncultured Acidobacteriota bacterium
CTAAACAGTCATCAGTGGCAACGAGCGGTAGCGTTTGCCGGTTAGTTTCGAAAGCGCATTCACTACGGCCAGTGAGATCACCGGTACGGGTGGCTCGCCGCAACCGGTTGGAGCTTCGGTGCTGGGAACGATGTGAACGTCGATCGTCGCCGGCACATCGATGATGTACGGCGGTGCGTAGCCGTCGAAGTCGCGCTGGTCGATAAGCCCATCCTTCAACGTGATCGCTCCCTTCGCCATCAACTGGGTCAGTCCGAAACCAAGTCCACCCTGAAACTGGCTCTCAACACTCAACGGATTAACAGCCAGCCCGCAATTAACCGAACCGTGGCCCGGTGAATTCTTGGCCGCTCATTCTCGATTGAAACTTCCACCGCACACGCGACCGCAGTGTCGAACGATTCGTGACACGCAATCCCCGCGGCTCGTCCTCTCGGCAGAGTTTTTCGCCATCCGCTCTTTTGATCCAACAGCTCGAGTACTGAGTGAAGCTTTTTCGCATCAGCCTTGAGCAGCTTTCGACGATAGGCAATCGGATCGACTTTCGCGCGAGTTGCAAGCTCGTCAACGAGCGTCTCCATCACAAATGCGGTGTGCGTGTGGCCCACGGAGCGCCACCAGAGTACGGGCACATTCACAGTCGGATGATGTGCCATCACGCGAAAATTCGGGATGTCGTAACTCGTGTCCTTCGTACCTTCGACAGCAGTTTCATCGACGCCATCCTTGATCATCATCGCGAAGGGAGTTCCGGCGAGTAATGATTGCCCGACGACGACATGACGCCACGCGATCGGCATTCCGTCGCGGCCGACGCCAATCTCAGCACGGTGCACATGCATCGGTCGATAATAACCGCCGCGCACATCATCTTCGCGGCTCCAGATCAGTTTGACTGGCGTGCCGCGCATACGCTTTGCAATCTCGGCCGCTTCACGTGGAATGTGCGAATCGGTCGTCGCTCGCCGCCCAAAACCTCCACCGGCAAACTCCGTATGGAAAGTAACCTTCTCTGGTTTCAGACCGAGCACTTCAGCGATCGCAGCCTGGTCCATCGTTTGAAATTGAGAAGGAACCCACGCTTCCGCTTTGTCACCTTCGTATTTAACTGTGGCGTTGAGCGGCTCCATCGGCGCATGGGCCAGGAACGGAAACTCATACTCAGCGATAATGCGATTCGCGCGAGGAATACCATCCAGCGCTTTCGTGTCGCCGCGATTGAGTGCGACCTTTCCGTCAGTTGTCGCCATCTGTTTGTATCGTGCGAGTAGTTGAACACTGTCAGCATGCTCAACACCTGACAGGTCCCACTCGATCTTCAAACGATCGCGAGCCTGCTTCGCCGTCCAGAATCGATCCGCTACAACGGCAACACCATTGCCTTTCGGGAGCGGTATCTGAAACACATCGCGCACTCCGTCGAGACTACGAGCGTCGCGATCGTCGACACTCTTCACACGTCCGCCAAAAACCGGCGGGTGCGCAACGAGCGCGATCTTCATTCCCGGCAGATCGAGATCCAAACCAAACTTTTGCGAGCCGTCGCACTTGGAGCGACTGTCGAGACGCGGCACTTTCTTGCCGATAATGCGAAACTCAGACGGGTTCTTGAGCGTCACGGTTTGCGGGACAGGCTTGCGCGCAGCGTCATCAGCGAGCTCCGCATAACGCGCTGAACGATTACCTGGTCCATGCACTACGCTGTTTTCAGTACGACATTGATCAGGCGTGACTTTCCAACGATCCGCAGCAACAGCTACGAGCATCGCGCGCGCCTTCGCCCCAAGCTCGCGGTACTGTTTAAACGAATGCGCGATCGATCCCGATCCGCCGACCATCTGAATACCAAACATAGGATCTTTATAAACGTCCTCCGCGGGTGCGAGCTCCCCGATGACCTTGGACCAGTCGGCATCCATCTCGTCCGCAAGAATCATGGGCAGCGAAGTCTGCACACCCTGGCCAAACTCGAGCCGGTTAACTGTGATCACGATGTTGCCGTCGCGACGGACATGCACGAACGCGTCTGGTGGATACACTTTTGGTGGCGGAGCTTGCTGTGCGACTGCAATTGGCTTATCGAGATAAAGCGAGATCAATAACCCGCCGGTAGCAGCCGTCGTGAGCTGAATAAAACTTCGCCGGCTCAATTCTGTTTTGAGTGTTGGACGCATCACGCTGCTCCTTGCTTGATCTGTCGTGAAGCGGTCGTGATGGCTTCACGAATACGCACATAAGTAGCGCACCGGCAGAGGTTTCCACCCATCGACTCCTCGATGTTCGTGTCTGTCGGATTCGGCGTTGCTTTCAGAAGCGCGACGGCGGTCATGATCTGCCCGCTCTGGCAGTAGCCACACTGCACGACGTCTTTTTCAACCCACGCATTCTGCACTGTACGGCCCACCGGATCATTAGACATGGCTTCAATCGTGACGATTGGTCGTTCACCGATTAGCGACACCGGTACAACGCACGAGCGTGTTGCCACACCAGCGACGTGCACAGTGCAAGCGCCACACGCGCTAACGCCGCAGCCGTATTTCGTGCCCGTCAACTTCAACTCTTCTCGTAAAACCCAGAGAAGTGGTGTTGACGGATCAACGTCCACTGTCTTCTCGGAACCGTTCACAGTGAGTCGATACTTTGCCATGACTTTATCTTCCTTTTGGACAGGGTGTGCCTGCTTCTACCCACGTACGAGTTGCGGCGACGAATTCCTGATGCGAAATGGGCGGCAGAGTGCGCATCGTGCCGTCGGGCCTGCGGCCGGGGTTCCAGGCCCAGAGGACGAGCGCTTCTTCCTCGTGATGTTTTAACAACGCTGGTCCATCCATGTTGTGGTTCTTCGAACGATCCGTTACCGCTCGGCAGACCGCAGCGCTGGACAACGGTCGATCGTTCACGTCCTGCCACTTCATCTCCAGGGGCGCGAGGTGCCAGTTGTGTCCACCCGGAACTCCGGTGCTGTCGGCATTCTGCTCCTGGTGACAACCGTTGCAGTTCAAGCCGGGCACGCCTTTGCCTTCTGGACCACGGACGATGTTTGCAACATGCCGGTGACGATCGTCGCCCTGTTGCGGATAGTTCGTCGCAGTGTGGCAGTTGATGCAGCGCGGCGAGATGAGTACGGAGTAGACCTGGTCCCATGCTGCCAGCCCGGCAGTAGTGGTTACGCGATCCGGTTTTGCGGCTAATGAAATTGCGAACAGCGCCAGCACCAAAACCAGCGTAAGCGATCGGATAGACGCAAACATTCAATCCCCCTTCTGGTCAGGGTTGGAATCGATATTAGGGGAATACTTTGGGGTATTCGTTAACTTATCACGCAGGTGCAGGAAAGTCATCAGAATATTCCGTAGTGCCCTGATTTCGGATTTCTCTGTGCAACCTCTGTGTTCTCGGTGTCTCTGTGGTTAAAAATTTCATGGGGAAAACCACCACAGAGACACGGAGAACACAGAGGTTGCACAGAGAAGAAATACTCTATTGGATAGTTGGACGCTTCGTTCTAATATGCATGTCATG
Source organism: uncultured Acidobacteriota bacterium (assembly GCA_963748155.1). GTDB lineage: Bacteria > Acidobacteriota > Blastocatellia > Pyrinomonadales > Pyrinomonadaceae > PSRF01. The sequence continues at coordinate 3,526 of CAVVHV010000001.1, forward strand.
ACAAACAACTCAAGAAAGTGAGCTTAAGACGATGCGAACATGTGGTGCGTTCCTCATCCTTCTCGTCCTTGTAGTATCCGTCTCCGCGCAAACAGCACAGGAGACTCCGAAACCAACGGAGAAGTCCAAGTATGATCTGCTGCTTGAGAAGGTTAAGCAGAAGGACCCTTCAGTTAACTTTACGGAATTGCGCTACGCGTTTTACGAATCACCTAACTACAATCCGTACTCACCGATGATGACTTACCGGCCATTAAACGCCGCGCTCGCACAGAAGAATTATGAAGAGGTTCTGAAGATCGCCGAATCAGTCCTGGCGAAGAACTTCGTCGAGGTGAATGCGCACATGGCGGCTCAAATCGCTTATCAGGAGACAGGAAATGCCGAGCGAGCGCAGTTTCACAAGTTCATGGCTGATGGTCTGTTAAATTCGATCAAGTCGTCAGTAGACGGCAAAAGCCCAGAAAAGGCTTTTGAAGTGATCTCGATCAACGAAGAATATGGATTGATCCGGTTTCTCAAACTCAGGCCGATCAAACAGGCGCTGGTGCAGGACAAAGGCCATAGCTACGATGCGATCACCGTGGTCGATCCACAGACGAATCAGGAATCGACAATCTACTTCAATATTGATCGGCCATTTAACTGGATGAATCGGAAGATGCAGCCGTAGGACGTGGGCCTTTAATTGAAACCCCTAGTCCGGCTCGGCGTGTAATCGGGCATGAGTCGGAACTATTTTCGAGCCTTTGGCGCACTCACGTTATTGCTGAATCCTGCGGTATTTGCAGACGTATTCAATGGAACACTGACGCAAACGCAATCTCTTAGAGGATTGTTTCTAATGGTGGCCGTTGAAGTACTCGGCTTCGGCCTTGCCTTCCTGCGAAAGTGGGCCGCGCTTTACTTTTCAATTCCCTTATTTTGTATTGGCATTTGGCAGGCATTCACTTCGATTTATGAGGTCGCTTTTCCTCTGAACCTCATCGCCATGCTTCTCGGAGTCTCGTTGATGTTGCCGCTCGTGGTCACGATTCGCATCTGGAAAGAATTGACGTGGGGCCGCAGGTTCTTCTGATACTGACTGCATCCGGTGAGTACAGGCGGACCCTCAGGGCGCGATCCTAAAGGTGGCCGAGTTGCTCACGTGACTATGGAACACTAGTTTGATAACGCATGTTCCCGGGGCTAAGCCGGTGGGCAATCTGAAGTTTACCTGCGTTACATTGAGGCCCGATATAGAAACAGTCGTGACCTGTTCTGCGACCAGATTAAAACTCTGGTTATTGCTATCAACCAGATTCACGCCGACTGTCGAAGGCGGTTCGAAAAAGGCCAGAGTTAGGTTTTCGGCAAACACAATTACGCCGGTGTTTGGAATAAACGGCGGATTCAAAAAGTTCGCCGGACTAACAACACGGAAAGGATCTCTCAGAAACAACACCGACTCCAATGCTGCGGCCTGGTCAGCGGCTGGTCCAGACTCCTCGAGGATCAATTTGATCATGTCGTCGTTGAGAATTGTTCCCCTGCCTTGACCGTCGAGAATGGAGGCATTGGTGGCGGCGGTTAGATTTACGAAAAATTGCTCGTCATCTTCTACAGCGGTCTCGCCATTAACCTGGACCACGATTTGTGCGCTTGTTTGACCCGCAGGAATTGTGACCGTACCCGAGGTAGCCACAAAGTCAACTGGCCGGCACTGCCGAGCCGACTTGGGTTGCGAAAGTAACGGTAACCTCCTGGGTCGCAGCGGACTGAAGCGTCACAGGAAAACTAAAGTTTGTTGTACCGGAGTTTCCTTCCAGGGCCGACACATCACCAATCGACAATCCGATTGAGCCTACAGTGGCGCAGGGTGAAAACTCCGAAGTGTTTCCTGATTGGTCGGTGGCTGTCGCTGTCAGCAATTCGCTGGAGGCTGTCGAGACGGCAAACGTAATATCGAAGTTTGCATTGCCCAGCGCGTCAGTGGTTACGAGTTGCGATCCGATCAAGTGCTCACCTTCACCATGGCCTGATGGATCGCAGGCGCTATTGCGATAGAAGTCGAGGTTAAATGAACTGCTGGCAGAACTGTTCAAACTTCCTTTCACATTTGTCGAGCTTCCGCCTGCCGTTACTGACGTGATGATCGGAAAGTTTTGGAGATTATTGGCGCCGGTGTCTGAATCGCCAGGGTCATTGGCGGTTGGACCGAATGGGCCAAGATCGATGCCGAATACCTGGACTGAATGGCGAGGCCAAAGTGCCGTTTGAATGAATTGAATTCCCGCGATACCTATTAGCAGTGGTCAGAGTCCCATTGACGGTAATGCCGCTTAATCCATTGAAAGCGATCACATTGCGCTTCACCTGCTCCAATTCCTCCTACGGTTGTGTTGCGCCCGCCTGCAATACCGAAATCGAGATTAGGCAATGGGCCTGCCCCGGTCACGTCAGTTCCGATCAAATTCCCCTGAATAATATTGGTTGAGCTGCCGACGGTGATTCCATTACCATGGTCCCAAGCCGCTTGCGCCCCGTTTCCGGAAATAAGGTTGCCGGCGCCCGCGCGCTTCCGCCAATGACATTGTTGCTGGGCCTATATCGATCCGAATTCCATCACCGCCGTTAGGAATTGCTGCCATGCCGTTGGCAGAAGTCCCGATGCGATTTCCCTGCACGGTTGTGCTGGTAGTGGTGAAGCTGCCGATAAAGACACCGTCGAAACCATTACCGGAAATAACATTACCCGCGCCGGGTGTTGTGCCGCCAACCAGCGTATTTGTTACGGAGGCGTCACTCGCGGCAGTAGTAACGAGAACGCCTTCTCGCTGATTGCCGAGCGCCTTATCACCTTTGCGCCGTGACACCGATATAGTTTCCCTGAATTACGTTACCGGAAATAGTAGGGTTGGCGCCCGTGCAACAAAACAGTCTCACTTCAACGCCGGCTCCGAAGTTTCCTGAGATAACATTTCGAGCACTCAGGGTCGGACCACCTATGACGTTGTTTGAACTGAACACAGCGACGCCTCCGCCGCCATTAGGAATCGCGATCTTGCCCGTTACATCTGTGCCGAGGTAACAACCCTCAACATGAGAACCGCCACCGGCTGTACCAATAATGATTGCGCCTATCGAAAAGCCGTTGATAACCAGACCGCGGATGGTACTGCCGGGCGCGTTCACAAACAGCGCTCGCTCCGCCGACTTGCTACCGTTCAGCTCGACTATCGGAGCTCCCGAAAACCCGGGCTGCGTCGAACCGTCAATCACGACTGGATCCGTGATGTCCGGAAGGCGGAGTAGGGGTTGGATTCTGAGCGATGGTCCAGAGATATTAAAGTTGATTGAGTCGGAGCCGGGATTGCCATTTGCGTCCAGGATTGCCTGCCGCAGAGAACCTGGTCCGCTGTCATTGACGTTAGTTACGACGAACGTCACGGCGGGTGCCGCCGCGTGCGTCTGATAGTTTCCGTACGCGAGGTAGAGCGCAGCACAGATGCCGAGCAGGAGTGAAAACAACATCGCTTTAAGCGCAATTCGACGATGCAGGGATTTATGGGAGAAAGTATTCCTGATAGGTGATGTCATGTGCTACGAGGGTTGAACGCGCGTACGCGGCGTGGAGCCAAACTGCGGGCTGATTATAGCAAAGCTGTTAACAAGTAGATCTGAAAGCGCTCTCCGCGAAGGCCCGTGGTCGGCCGATCGTCTCTAAATGTCTGATTCCATTAGTGCCCCCGCAGGGATTCGAACCCGAACCAACAAGCGATTTTCCAGATGCGGGCTCCGGACCGAAATGCCTTACGCAAGACTCACATAATAGATAAACCACAACATGTCAGCGGTCCGGTCAATTCTGACCGAGGCCGATGAGTCTAACTCAATTAAGACCTTGGAGGGGAAAATGACCGAAGACAAGTTTCGACCAAAAAAAGAGTCAGAGTGGCTAATCATGGTCTATCTCGCCGGCGACAACAACCTCAGTGCGCATTCGATCGCCTTCCTGCAAGAACTGGAAAATGCAAACTGCACTACTCCGGTCGATGAATGTAAAAAGCGTGCCCGCGTTGTGGCTGCCTTTGACTCGCCAACTCCATGGCCAAAAGGAGCTCGCTACCTGGAGATCAAGCGCCATGAGGATCCAACAGCGAACCCGTACCACAAGAAAATGAAGTGGCCATTACATAACAATCTCGTCGACAAAGGCCACATTGTAGTCAGTCCTGACTTTTGCGAGGAGGAGGGTGGCAATTCCAGGAGAAAACCTTCCAAAGAGCCAACTGCGGAAGAGGCGCTGTACCGGTTTTTTCTGTGGGTGAAGGATAACTACAAGGCCAAGAAGTACATGCTGATCTTATTTGGCCACGGGACTCTAGTGGCAGGAAACACTTTTCTCGCGGACACAAGCCCGCCAAGTTATTTGAAGCTCGGCGAATTTGCGAACGCCGTCAAGAAGTTCGAGCAAAGATCGACATCCTGGCGTGTGATAATTGCGTGATGAATGGAATAGAAAGCGCGGTTCAACTATGCGGCCTCGTGGACTATTTTCTCGGCTCTCAAGACCTAATGCTCGCTAATGCCTGGCCTGTGCGAAATATAATTGAGGAAGTCAGGAAAGCACTCAAGAAAGAACCAAAAGCCACACCGAAAGACATTGCGCTGACGGTGCTTCGCGCCTCCGTGGTTAACCTGTTGGACTTCACCCTGATGGAACGCTCTTCGGAGCAGGCTGTATGTGACGTCACAAAGTTTGGCCAAAAGGGCGACATTGTCCCCGCAGTTCGTGCGCTGTCAGGAAGTCTTCAAGCCGGTCTGCAAATTAACTGGGCTCAAAAGCCGCCGGTGTTGCGTTATCCCGTCGTAGCGGACATTGTCAGGCTGGCCCGTTTGGATGCGCAGAGTTATTGGTCAGAAACCTTTGTAGATCTCTACGACGTCGCAGCGTTGCTTGTAAAGAAATGCGATGAATACCTGCGCATACTAAAAGGCCCGGCCGACCTCATTAAGGTAATTGAAGATATCCGCAAACGGAGCTTTAGAATTACCGAGATATTTAGAGACGGGAAGATCGTGCCTCGTGCTTACTATGTCGGGCCACAACTTCAGTACTCGCACGGCATTTCGATCTTTTTCCCCTGGACGCTGCCTGAGGGTCCGATCACTTTTGAGCCAATCCCCAAAACGGCCACCAAACCAAAAGACTACGAATTAAGAACTCCATTCGAAGAGTACAAAACCTACCTGTTTGCCAAAAAGGAATACGGTGATTGGTCACGTTTTCTCGTGGCTTTCCTTCGAGCCACCCTGAGAAATGTGCGGCTCGTTGAACATGCCTTCGAACACGATCCTGAACGATCCGAAAAGCTATTGGAGTACGAGCGGCAAACAGTCGTTATCGACCTGCAGAAATCAAGTTCAAGCACCGGCGAAGAGGATGATTGTCCGCGGATCAAGAACTACCCGCGTCGATTCTATCTATCGCCTGCGGACTGCACTCGTCGAAGTGACATATTCAATCTCTTTGACGAAAAGGCCGTGCCAACTGAAGACAACGTTACAGAGGCTCCACGAAAGGTTTCTTACCTGGGTTGGAAAATCAGAGGTCTGGTAGCGGAAGTACTTGAAGTGCCGGAACAGCCGCCATCCGCGCCGCCCGCGGACAGCGAAATAAAGAAATGAGCTTGTCACTGCGTCGCTGACGATCCAACTTCGTTCAACACAGAAATGGTTTGCGAGTTCTCCTCATCATGGTTGACAAAATCTTCAATGAGTAGGAGAACTCCCAATGGCTGAAACCAACTCAAGCAATGGAACTCCCCGCCGCCGCAATGGAAACATGCGAGCGAATGAACACCACAAATCAAACCCCAAAACACCGCCTGTGTGGACTGTACTGGTCTACCTGGGTGGCGACAACAATCTGACCGCCAACTGCATCAGCGTCTTGCAACAGTTGGAAGCGGTTGAATACAGCAAAGACGTGTGCGTCCTCGCCTGCTTTGATTCCAATACTCCCTGGCCGAAAGGCTCGCGTTATTTGGCGATCAATTGCCGGCGACGATCAACGGACAATGGTCTGGACTGGGAGATCCACAACGATCTCATTCCGCCAGAAAAACGAAATCACAAGTTTACCCCTCCAAGCTTCTGCGAGACTGTTGACGTGGACAATGCCCGGCCCGTTATGCGATATGGCGTTGCCGAAGGACTTAGGCGTTTCATCAAGTGGGCGATGAAGTATCACGGAGACTCAGAGCGCTATATGCTCATTCTCTATGGTCACGGTCCGCTCGTCGCCGGCCAAACATTTCTCGCCCGAGAGAACCCGAAGAGCTCGTTGCAGTTGGAAGATCTTCAGGGGGTGTTGAGTCCGTACTTCGGCCCACACCGAAAATTGGACATCCTGGCATGTCAAAACTGCGTGATGAACGGCGTCGAGACCGCCTATGAAGTCAAAGATCAGGTTGACGTCATGATCGGATCTCAGGGACTGGTGCTCGCGGCCGGTTGGCCCTACGAAAAGATCATCAGCTCGATCGTTAAGCGCCCGGGTGCGCCTCCGGACCTTATTGCGCTCGATCTGCTCAAAGCCTGCGCGCGCCACTTGATTGATTTCGCGATTATGGATCGCTCGTCCGAGCAATCTGTCTGCGATATTCGTAAGCTCGCTGAAGAAAAAAACATAACCACAGCGATCCAGGAACTAGTCAAAGTGTTACGTGAAGGTTTGGACTTCGAGGAGGTGAAAGGAGAGAAAAAGCTTCGTTATCCTGCTATCTGTGATGCAGTCCGGCTAGCGCGACTGGAAGCACAGAGCTATTGGGGCAAGACCTTCGTGGATGTATATGACTTCTGCGAACGTCTTCTCAAGCGGTGCAACGAAGCTGTGCGCACGCACAACGTCGTGCTCAAGCAAATGGGATACGATGGCGAACTTCAAGCTCAATTACGTCAAACCAAACTCGTGCAGCTCTTCAGAAACATAATTCACTGCTGCATCACCGTCATGGAGAAGTCCGGGGAGATGGTTCCCAATTCCTACTACATCGGTTCCGATCTCCAGTACTCGCACGGTCTCTCAATTTTCTTCCCGTGGACAATGCCGGGTGAGCCTTACTTCTTCCTGAAGCGCGGAAGTGACTATATTTTGAAGACTGCCTTCGAGACCTATAGCCAGTACAAATTCGTGAAGGAGTCGGGCTGGGGAGATTTTCTCGAATCATTCTTCAAAGCCACTCTGCGGAAAGTGCGCCGCGCTGATCGCAGGTTCACGCTGCGTGCCGAGACTGAGAGCCTCGACCTGGGATTGATTAAGGAAAACATCTCTCCGAAGAGCGAAGTTCTCACGGGCGACTTGCAGAAGTCGAGCTCGAGCACGGGTTATGTAGACCATGAGGTGTGGTCCTACGTGAAGAATTATCCGCGGCGGAATTATCTCTCTCCTTCTGATTGTAGGCGCAAGATCGATGATGCGGGTTGCATGATATCAGGACGTCAACCAGAATTTCCCAACGAAACATCGCCGCCGGTCTCGTACCTGGGTTGGAACATCTCAGGGCTTGTGGCCGAAGTCATCACGAAGCCGTCTGCTCCCAACGGTGGAGCGAATGAGATTGTTGGAGGAGAAGCACTATTGGATCCGCCTGCGGCCGCGGCTCCGATTCCTCCTGCGACTCGGGCTCCGCAAGATCAGTGAGCCCACAATGAAAACGATTCCCCCGTTAATCTTTTTCTGTGTGTTGATCTTGATTTCCGATTTCTCTCACTCTGCGGTTTCAGCGCAAGTCCAGGACGAGCCGATTGAAGGCCTTCTCACCGTCCAGTCTCGAAAGGATGCGCTAGCCCGGGCAACTGCAGAGCGAGAGCAATCGCGTGCTGCTGATGATCCGGTCTCTTTCGTGAAAGTGAGTAATCGGATAACGGAGTTGCAGCTCAAGTTGTGCGATCTGGATGCCACCCTCGAAGCAGCGACCGAATCGCTCCAAACTGCAAGACATTTCGCCGGAACGAACAACGCAACCTTGCTGGTCGACACGCTCATTCTTTCCGGCCGGTCTCACATCCGTCGCAACGAGAACCGAACTGCCCTGGGCCAGCTCAATGAAGCACTCGAATTAAGTCGTGACTTGGGATACAGCGATGGACAGGCCCAAAGCCTTGCGCAAATCGCAGTTGCCTACTTCGAACTCGGTAAACATGACGAAGCTGAAGAGAAAAACAACGACGCTCTACAAATCCTTAAACAACATCAAAACAAATGGGTCGAAGCGCGGGCACTCACAACCCAGGGTGAAATCCTCACGGTTCGCGACCGAGTCGAAGAGGCTGTTTTGGCGCTCAAAAGCGCGGAGTCTCTTTGGCGTTCGCTGGGCGACGCTGATGAACTTGCAAACAACCTGGTCAATCAGGGTTTTTCCCACATCAGACAAGGCCAGTGGCATACGGCTCTGGGCTTGCTTAATGAAGCACGGGGTCTCCTGCCCGAAAAAGAAGCAGAACCTTATCTCGCCGGAAAGATCGCAACAACATACGGCGAAGTCTACGAAGCTTACGGTCAACTGGAAACCTCGCTCAGTTATTTCCAGGAGGCGCTCTCCCTCTATCGCGATATTGCCCGTGACAAGCGGGCCACCATCGACGCCGGCAACCTGCTTGGTCGAACCCAGGCTCGTCTGAATAACTTCGCCGCAGCTCGCCAACAGATCAACGAGGCACTCAAGGCGGCATTGGAAACTGAGAACAACTTAAATATTGGACTGTGTCATGAATCACTCGGAATTGTTGGGCTGGAGGCCACCTCATACGAATCAGCAAGAGGTGAGTTCTTAACGGCTATCAACTATCTCACCAAAAGTAACAGCCAGCGAGAACTCGCGCGCCTCCAAACTTATCTGGGACAGACCGAATATCTCCTCGGAAATCTTGCGCAGGCAGCAAAAGCTTACGAAAAGGCTTTGCGATCCTTTGGGAAGACTCCGGACTACACCCACGAGGCCGCGCTTCGCTTCGGCTTAGGCAAGCTTGCGCTGAAGCAGGGAGACCTTACGAAAGCCAAAGAGCACTTGGAACGTTCGATCGAGTTGACCGAACGACTGCGAGTGAACGCATCAAGTAGAAACCTCCGCAGTTCGTTTCTCGCATCAGTTCATGATCGCTACGAAACGTATGTGGAGTGGTTGATGACTCGCTCTCTCCAGGAGAACAATAAACATCTGGCAAAACAGGCGTTCGAGGCCAGCGAATTTGGCCGTGCGCGCGCGCTGCTCGACTCTCTCCACGAGTATCCGAAGGAACTTCGAAAGCCAAGCGATCCGCTGTTGGTAGTAAAGGAAGAACAATTACTAAGGAAAGAGCAGGAACTCATCGATAAAAGAGCAAGTCTGGTGGGCTTAAGTGGAGTTGAGAAAGAAAGAAACGAGATTGATAAAGAACTAACTGAACTCAAGGCCGACTACGAAACACTGCAAGCTCGCATCAGCGGTAGCTCCAATTTCGACAATCTGCTGACACCGCTAAGGTACGAGGAGACTAGAAGTCAGTTAATCGACGACGAGACATCCGTACTCTCTTACTCTCTTGGCGATAGCAAGAGCTTCGCGTGGCTGTTAACGAAGGATGGCCTCGACACCTACCCGTTGGCTGACAAGCAGAGCATTCATAGGGCCGCCATTCAACTTATCGCCCTTTTGAAATCCCCCACGGCTACACAAACGCAATTGCAGATAGCGATTAATGAAGTTAGCAGGCTCACCGTCGAACCAGTCTCGACGAACCTGCGGGGCTCGCGTCTGATTATCGTCGCCGACGGCATCCTGCAATATGTTCCCTTTCAGATCTTGAAATCGAATAGCAATGCTGACGAACCGTTGATATCGCGATTTGAAGTGGTTAACGCGCCGTCTGCCTCGGCACTGGCGATCGCAAAACGTGAACGTAACAATCGGCAGCCCGGCGCCAAACTCCTAATCGGCTTTGGCGATCCAGTGTTTTCCTCCGCCTACACGCCGCAGGGTTTCAAAGCACACGACGCAAACTCAACGAGAAGCGAATCGCGAGCGGTTGTCTCACGATTCGGAAACTTGCCACGGCTGTTCAATGCCAAGCGCGAACTACGCTCGATCGAAGAACTCGTCAGCAACGACTCCGCCTTCTATGTTGAGTACAACGCCACCCGCAACAATCTTCTCAACGCAAACCTGAGTGACTACCGGATATTGCACGTTGCGACGCACGGAGTTCTCGACACTGATCAGCCGGAGTTGTCGGGATTGGCGTTTTCGATGGTCGACTCAAATCAACAACCACTGCAGGGCTTTTTAAGTCTCGCCGAGATTTATAACCTGCGTGCTCCTGTCGATCTGGTGGTGTTGAGTGCGTGTCAGACGGCGCTTGGCAAGGAAGTGCGCGGTGAAGGACTGGTGGGATTGACTCGCGGATTCATGTATGCCGGAGCGTCAGGAGTGGTCGCGAGTTTGTGGCAGGTCGACGACCACGCGACGGCTGAGTTAATGAAACACTTCTACACAAACATGTTGCAGCACGGTATGCGTCCGCCCGCCGCTCTGCGTGCCGCGCAGAATCAAATCAGATCGCAAAAAAAATGGAGCTCCCCGTATTACTGGGCGGGCTTCACGTTCCAGGGTGATTATGATCTGAATATCAAAGCCACTCGCCCCGCATTTACACGAACCTATATCGCGCTTATTGCCGCTGGAGTTTTGTTCGTGCTGCTTGTTGTTGTGTTGTATCGACGAAAAAGGCAGATGGCATTGAAGGATGCGAATAGTTAATCGATATTGAAGAGATACTGGCCCGGGATCCTCTCCTCCGTCCTGTCCGGATTAATCGCCGTCAGTGTTAGACCATATTCTCCGGAGCGTAGCAGAGATATCGGAATCTTCACCGAAACAGATTCAGCGTCGGATGCAACCACCTCGACCGGCTTCTCTTCGATCTTTGTATCTAATTCAGCTCGATAGCGAACTCCCGGCGTGGAAGGTTGTGGCAGCAAGAGGCGAAGTTTCAGGGCGGCCGCGCCGGAGGGTAGCTGCACTCGTGGCGGAAGATCGCCTCCTTCTCGGTTTATGAAATTGCTGGCGAGCGTCGGACCGGTAATCGTTGGTCCTTCTGAACGAGAGAACCAGATGCCGGCAACGATCACAACCAACGCTGCTGAAGTTGCTGAAGTCATGGCCCAGGGATGTTGCTTGAAAAAGGACGTGATGCGCTCGAGCAATGTCGGCTGCGTTACCTGTTGGGGGAGCGTGAGAACATTCATAGAATCGAACGCCACTGCGAGCTTGTATCTCTGTCGTCCTTCCGTGGAGGCGAGATAATGACCTTCAAACCAGCGCCGCTCTTTCTCACCTAGCTCGCTGGCGCAATATCGTTCAACCAGTTCATCTTTTGAGGCCTCGAACTCGTCGAAAAAGTCGTCCTCGAGCATCAGACGCTCTTCTATCTTCTGTTGCTCGTCATCGGAGAGTCGCCCCAGCAGATAATCCCTGATTATGTCCTGGTCATTGGTGGTAAGTGCCATTAACAATAACTACTTTCCGGCCGCGGGAGAGCCCCTCTACTAGATATGTTTCCTCGACAAAAACCGTTTCACTCCTCCGGAAATTGCTTTAAACGCTGCTCCATGAGCTGCCGCAGCCGAGAATTTATGTGGCATATCTTTATTCTAAGAGCATTTTGGGAGATTCCCCATTCCAGTGCCAATAGCTTTCGGTTGCGGATTCTTTCCTGTTTCTCGCCCTCGTAATAACGACGCGCCAACTGACGTTCGTCAGATGGTAAATCCATCAAACACTGCTCCAAACAGCTACACAGTCGCTCTATTTCCGAGGAGCCGGGGGGAGGTGGGGGTATGTTAGGCGGAGGGTTTCTTTTCAGCCAGTCACGAATGACATTCTTGGCGACGCCGTAAAAATACAAAGCGGGATCACCTTTGTAGTTTTCCAGGAGCCAATCGATTTTTGAAGCTACGATATTGATCGTTTGGTCGGCCAGATCTTCAGCAACCCAACATCCCCTGGATGCCAGGATCTTGATCAGCCTGTTACGAATTTTCTCGTATTTCTCCCCTGCCCTGTCGCGATCAGGGTCGAGCCAGCGTAGCAGCTTTTCGAAAGTCTCGTTATCCAGGGTGTCCTTCATCCGTGCTGGTTTAGCCGGCAATGAAAATCGCCGGGAACGCACGATTTGCCAGCGGAAAGAGCAGTTCTAATGTGGCCTGTGAAGCAAAACCGATCAGCGAGAGCCTGCGCAGAGTAATTAGTTCCACAACCTATGTCAATTACCCAAAGGTTAGGTCCCGACCACTCTCAGCATGCCGGTGTACCCGGACGAGCAACTCCATCGTGAGAAACAGGAGAGGCACTCAAAGAGAAAGGGCAGCAATGTTACTGCCCCCTAACCCATTGACTTTCCTGGTGCCCCCGCAGGGATTCGAACCCCGAACCAACAGATTATGAGTCTCGCAAAGTATGTTTGATGCGTTCGGTTAGGTTCCGGTGATGCTGGATTGTTTACGGTTCGAGCTTCAACTTTATTTTCTCTGTGCGGCTGAAGCTAGCTGAGTTTCGCTAAGTTGGCACACAACTGGCACACAGTCTCAATTTGCGCTAATGACTTAGTAAGAGATCAGATAGGACGACATTGTTAGGTGTAGTGTTGAAAGTTCTACTCGTCTTGACGATAGCCTTAAGCCGTAGGCTCCAAGAGATCGAGACGTCGATATGAAATCATGCACGGGCGTAAGTTCAGAAACTTGTGAGAGTGTTAATTATGCCCGGTGTGCATCTGTGTCGGCAGGACTTGGGACACTGTCAATATTTCGCTTTCTTCGAAATGAACCCGGCCAACTGGTCATGCTTAGCCAGAAGAATCTCGCTCAAGCGCTCTTGAATAAGCTCGGCCGATATCATGCGCCACGACTTCAGAGGATCCTCTCCCAGCGCGGGTCCTAATCGGGCAAGTAGATCGTTCAGACCGAAATCGGAAGAGATCATTTCCATCGCTTGATCGGTCAGGAAACTGATGTTAGTAAGCTCGTCTAACCGCATCCGAACCCAGTCAGTGACGGATTTTTTTACCAACGAAAGCGCAGTCGTGCGCAAATGAGCGGCACTTGGTATGAACTTTGGCGCGAGTGCCATCTCGACGAATCGATTATCCAACCAACTGATCATCTGATCGAAAGGAAAGGAGAAAAGACTTATCTGGCGATGCTGATCGATCAGAAACGCAACCTCATCATCGCCGAGATACTGAGCTAATAAGGCTCGGTCTGTCCCCTCCGAACCGGTTTCGGTTAGAAGACCAAGATTTAGTCCCTGAGCCGGCTTCAATCCGATGTCATAAAGCGCAACATCGTGAAGATTGAATGCATCGAGCTTCGTGCGTAACCGGTGAAAAAGGAGACAGTCTGCGGCGGTCGCATGGTGTAGTAATGCAAGCGGAAGATCGAAGCGCCGTAAATGGGGCAGCAATGCTTCAAAGCACGCGTCAAATGTGTCATCAAGCTGAAGGATCGCAGCATCAAACCGAGGCAACAATCCGTTAAAAGTGATGATCGCTTCCAGTTCCGGTTCGGAGACGAGCAGAATCTTATTAACACATGAATCTTGCACATCCTGATTCTTAATAATGTTTAATGATATAGGCCTAAATCCATTTGGATGAACAGGTAGCGAAAGCCGGCCGCGCTCAATTTGTATTAAGCCGGCCATTTCTCTTTGGTGCTCGGTGGCGTAACTCTGAATATATCCCTGAAGCCTGCCATTCGCAGCCGGATCATTTAGCCAGGTATCAGCGAATTCCTGCCGGTTATCATCGTGGAGTTGTTTTATCAGCAGACGTCGAACGGCGTGTAGAAGCTGGGATCCGGAATAGCGTTGCCGGTTCTGAAGCGTCAGCATCTCAATAGCTTTCGGTAACAAGTCATGAACCAACTGTTGAAGATCCTCAACCTGCGGAGCGTGACTGGTTCTGTATTCCGTCAGCATTTGGTGTAATGCCTCCGTTACAGGCTCGCGAAAGGGACGAGTCTCCATCACCGTTTTCGAAAAATCCTGAAAAGCGAGATTCGGGCAGACAATATGCACCACTAATAAGGTCGGTTGATCTGCTGTTTGCCCGTACGCATCCAAAAACCCATCCAACCCGAACACTGACGTTTTTGGTGTGCCCGGCAGGTAGAACGATTTTGTGTAAAAAGGATCTTCGTAAGTCGGCGTGTGATTAAGGCCAGTCCAGATCACACGCTTCCCCTCTGAAAGATGTGCGAGGGCAATCTCGAGAACAAAAGGATGCGCCGGATCGGTAGGTGAATCGTAAACTATGCGCCGGTATTGAGGTGACGATTTGAGAGGAAATAACTGTCTCAGTGTATTTGTAAGATACGATCCCAACCCACCAAGTTCTTCTGCTGAAACCTTACGTCCCTTAATCGTGAGCGCCGGTACTAAGCCGTGACGGAGCGTTTGCGCATGGTTTTCTGAGAGCCTCAAATTGCCTACGGTGCTAAAGCCTAACTGCTGACCCAGCCTCTTCGCATTCTTACCATCAGTATCCTCGTCAGCAGTAAAGCCGGCAAAAACTTGAAGGACACGCGCCAGTGGTTCATCCTGACCTCGTTCGCGCTCGATGGCCAGTAACAGTTCTTTTAGTTGCCCATATTCATACCAATGTACTGGCGCGGTATCATTGAATCGTCCGCTCCATGATTTATCTCGCTCGAAATCCCACTGACTTCGCTCTCCACTATTGTTGACCTGCCAACGAAAGCTGACATGCGGATTGAGTAAAGCAAATCGCCTGGCGAACATTAAGAGGTCGTTTGTAGTGCGCTGCTTCTCTTGTATGAAGCGATCCATCCGCACGCTGATAGAAGTCTTGTCAGAGCGATCGAGCAACACTGGCGGCTCAAGTATTAGAGACACTCTTTGCTCATACTCGTCGATATCAAGACTGACGTTGAATGACTGGTTGTCCGTCTCGATCTCAACGGCTTTGCGAACATTGTCGTAATCACCATAGAACTCCCGTCGCAATGCATAAGGGATGCCCAGCAGTGTCTTGAGGGCATTCCCCTGTTGACCTCTGCTAGGGTACTTATAGTGACTTTTACTTGAAGCATAAGAGGTGAAGTCGAAGATCGAGGAGAGCGAATCGGCAGGAAATGGGGCGCTGTTGCTAACGGCAATATCTAACGAATAAACGTCCAATTCTCGCTGATGGTTGTATATAAGCTGGATATCCAGAGTGATTTCCTTACCCTCTTTTCGCGCCCACAACTCATCAGCGTCGAGGGCGTTATCCAATAATTCCTTAACAACATAAATGTCCCAATCATGACTAGGCCGGCCGTAATCTTCTCCAGCCAGCGCAATTCCACATAGTCAAGCTCTCGCGGGCGGGTGATAAGGTTTGATTGTCCGATCATAATCACGTTAGGGGCGAGACAACTCAACCTGTTTCGCGAATTCAGCGCCAACCATCTGAAGATCCACCACTCCCAGCCCTCGGTTTTTGGCCTCTATTAAGCGTGAGCAGAGCACCTGAATGTAGTAAGGATAGCCCTTTGTTTCAGCCATGATGAAGTCGAGCTCTCTTTGAGAGAAATCGATTTGACCATTGAACGTGGCTAAACGGTGAGCGTCGGCAGGCTCGAACTCTTTCAAACGGACGGGCCGAAAAATATTAGTTAATGGAGATACAAATGGAGGCTCAAGGTCGAGTTGTGCAAGCTCTTCGGTATGAGCAACTATTAGGGAAAGCAGATCTTCTGCCCAGTTCCGCAACGTGGCAAAAAAGACATCGCGGAAACCCTTCGGGCGATGAAACTCGTCGAGCAACAGAACCACTCCGCGAGCGTGGTGTAGATTTTCAAGTCGCTGCTGCAAATCATACAGACTTGGACTTTCAGCCGCAGCGGCTTCGCTGTCACGTGTTGCTGTCCCGCGTAGCTTTTCATCAAGAGTCCTGATGAAACTCGCTTCCGAATCAAACATGGACATATCGAGATAAATGGGGAAATAACCAAGAGTACTGAGGCGGCGAGAGAGCTCTCGTAAGAGTGAGGACTTGCCAATGCGTCGCGGGCCCACAATTGAGACACTCTCCCTTCGTGCAGTTGCATCAATTATCGTGGCCAATTCCTCCGCACGGTTAAAGAACGACTCACCTGAGACAATAGGACCAACGGTGAACGGGTTATGAATTGGCACGTATCCTTGTTGACCGAGAGAAACATCGATCGCCGTCCTCAGAGTGCTTTCAATCATCGCCGACAATTCCTGCAAATCAAATGGTTTCTGCAGGACATACCGAGCGCCAACTTCTGTTGCTTCCATTGCTTTTTGGAGGTTTCCTGTCATAACGAGTACTTCGGTCGACGGTCGCTTTTCTTTGAAGTGTCGTAACAGAATCATTGCATCCAAGTCAGGAAGATTAAAATCCAACAGAACGAAATCGTGAGAACGGCGGTCAAATAACTCTATGGCTTGGGTTCCATTAAGAGCTGCATCAACACTATAACCCACCTCTAAAAGATACTGCTGAATGACATCATTCAGTTGTGGCTGGTTCTCCACTACGAGAATCCGTCCTGCCTTTTTCTTATGGCCTACAGCCTCATGCTGAACTACACGGGCCGATATCTTTGTATTTATTGAAGCAGGATCAGCGCCCAGATCCTTTACCGTCAAGGTGAACCAATTCTCATAATTCGCGATCGCATAAAGTAGATCTGGCGCTGAGATGGTCTTCTACCCTGACTCCTGGCGCGCTCCATCGATCGTTTGAACAGGTCAGTAGTTTCTGGAGAGATCCTAAAGCCCCTAGCGCGTTGTACAACTTCATCTTGTAATCTGGCTTCGATCGCGGCTCTGACGACGGAAGGGTCGACTGATAAATCTCTGAGAGCCGCATCGAATAAAGCTGGTTCGCACTTTGCGAGCGCATCAAGAATCCGTTCCAGCGTCACAGAGTATTTACCTAGTCGGTCGCATTCAGCCACGGCATACTCCAAGACCCGCACACCGCTCTCGGAAAATTTGTCTTTGTAGGCTTCGCCAATATTTGTGGGCCTGGGATTTTTTGATCTTGCAGCGTCTTCGTGTTTTCCGACTTGAGTTCGCACCACTTCGATGAGTGTGTCTATACGGACGCCGTAACCTGTCAGAATGTCTTGAAAAGCATTACCTACAACATCTGTTAACGCCCAAAAGATGTCCTCGGAGTCAATGATTCGTCGTCCGTTCGCCCGAGCACGTTCCATAGCAAATTTGAAGATCTGAGTGGCGTCAGGTCCAATCCTGAAACCCTTGCCGATGTGTTGTTGTCTCGCAGCATTGAGACGCCGTTCAAGCGCCATTTTCATGACTACAGGATCGAGTGACAAGTCGCGCATGGTTTCACTAAACAGCTCGCTCTCAACGTTCGCCAGAGCCCAAACGATATGTTCGTCGCTTACGTAGTTCTGCTTGCGCCGACGGGATTCTTCCAGAGCGGCCTCCAGAACACGTTTCCCGCTTTCAGAAAATTTGTCCCTGTATGACCCGAGGTCAATCGGTTTTCGTCTTTCCGACCTCCTTCTTTCGTATTCTCTAATAACGGAGTTAACTGTTTCCGCAATACTCTCGCCCGGAACACCGCCGCTAACTAACGTGGTGAAGAATCCCACCCTGTTGAATTTTGGACATACTCACAAGCAGATCTGTAGACTCAATTACATTCCCACCCAGAGTGCGCGCTCGTGCCCTTGCTTCTTTGAATAGCTCAGTTGTGTCCGGAAGTATCCTGAAACCTGCTCGCTTATGTTTCGGCACGTTGGCAAGCCGGCTTTCAACTGCTGTCATTACTGATCGAGGATCGATTGAGAATGCCGTTATGACCGAAGTGAACAACTGTGGCTCTTGTATTGCCAGCGCATTGATGATGTAGTCAGTTGAAATGCATTTGGTCCCAAGCTCAACCGATTTATTGAACGCATGCTCTAAAATCGGCCGGCCACTTTCACCAAACTCTTGCTTATATTGCTCAAGCTTAGATAACGGCTCGTCCCGTTGGAATTCTTCCGATTGGAATTCTTCTTCCGATTCGATTTCTTCCTCAAACGACCTCACGACGGTTTGGACCTGCAATATCGTTGCTTGCGGACTGACCCCAAAATTCCTCAATAACCGAACCAGAGGACTCTCATCATCCTGGGCAAGGGCCACCAGTAGATCTGTGGCTTCAATGCTTGTTCGGCTATTTTTCTGAGACTCTTCCTTCGCTTTACTGAAGAGACTTATGACTGTGCCTGCGAACACCATTTCTTTGCCAATTTGTTTTGGAATTAACTCCAGGCGGTCCTTCAAATAATTGCGTACTGATTGAGGATCAATGTTGAGACTTACGATGAGGTGATCGAACCAATCCTCTCTCAGCCGAGCTAATGAGGTAAGAATGTGTTCCGGAGTGAGGTAGGCATGATCACTGTATCGAGCCTCGGCAACGGCATCCTCAAAGACCCGTAATCCTGTCTCACCGAAATCTTCTTCACCAAATTCCTCTGCCGCCTCACGTCGAAACTCTTCAGGAGAGAACAATACCTTTCGCGAGACAGGGCTGCTGCTGTATCTGTCCAAAAATGATTGCACTTCATTGCCTAATCGTTCAGCAATATCAGTTGCATGCGTGTAATAAAAGGCATCCAACCCTTTGAGTAATGTAGGAACCTCCCATTTCGATGAGCCTGATCTGTGGAGTTCCTCGTTGACCATCAGCAAACTGGGAATGCCAAGACCCGTGACTAAGCCCAACAATAAATAAACGTTGTTCGAGCTGCGCCGCCCGATATGACACAGAGCAAATTTGCTGTTGCGGAGACTGCGACAGTAATCGCATAACCGAAAGCTACTGTCTGTAGCTACTTCGTCAAGGAACACGGGTTTGAATTGAAAACCCTTCATCGCAACTTTCACTTCCGCTCGAAAATCCGGATCGCCTTCGAGCAACAGTTGACCATCGCGATTTCTCTCTTCCTGCTCATCAATTACGAGGTAATGTCGCTTCGGCGTGAGGCGTTGGCGATCCGGGCAGAGAACATTGACAAAGTGACAGTGGTTGTTGAAACGCACATGGTGTTCTACTGATTGCTGCAACCAATCAGGAACTTGTGCAACGATCTCTTCCTCGAGCGCCGCGTAATGAGTGAAACGAACCTTGATGAAACTATCGAGCAATGAAGGCACTGATTCGCCTCCTTTGAGTACCAGAAAGACTGGTTTATTCATGCCGATAGCCACGCCGAGCTCAAAATAAACATTAGGATTGGCCTTGGTTAGGTCGACAATGCTGGCACGCGTGAGCAGTATCTTTTTGCAGACTTTGGACAGGATGAAATCTCCGGTCACTTCCTTGTCCGCGAAATAGGGGCGCAAATGAAGCCGCTCCAGAGCGCGGACTAACTTGGCCCTCAGATCCTTTTGGCCGAACTCATGACTGATAAAACACTGCGACTCGCCAGCGCGCTTCTCTTCGTCGCTTATTTGTTCTAGAACTCGCGAAATGAAAGACATATCGTCTATCGTCGGTCGAATCAGGTGTTTCCCGGAAACGTTTCGAGTCGGTCTAGGATTTGCGTTTGGAGATCGATGAATGCTTTGAAAGACCACATGCTAAGTCCACGGATGTCGGCTGGGATCTCACTCCCTTCTCGCTTAATTAGGAACCAGGGCTTATTCAAACCAATAGCGAGACCAAGCGCGAGAAAAACGTCTGGCGAACTACCTGCGTCTACTCGATAGACACCAAAACGGGCTGTGCGAATAGCTTTCACAATCGCATCCAACCGGCTGATACCAAAAGTGTCGGGGGCGCGTGGCATGGCGAGTCTGGCTGCCCTGAAAGCCTCTTCAATTTCCTTGCTGTCGCTCCCGACTAAAACGGGGTGAAGATTTGTTGGGGCTAGCCCTTCACTGACGGCGAGCGTGAAGTCCAGTGGCATATCGTAATCACCATGAGCAATGATGTACGTATCGTTTGTATTTTTGCCAAGCTCCGTAGTTGCTTTTTGATATTGGGTAATACTTAAAACGTATTCTCGCAGCCGCACACCTAATTCGCGCTGCATCACCGCATAACTCTGAATATTGTAATAATCCAATCCTTCAATGAGCGAAGGTAGTTCGGCATTTGATTCTTTCACTAATACAAAAGGCCGGCCCATGCCGATGGCAACACCCAGTTCAAGGTAAACATTTCGATTTTGGCTATGCGTTAATTCAAAGACCCCGAACAAAGTGGTTTGAAGCTTCGCCGCTATCTTGCACAATATGTGCCCTGCCAGAATGTCTTGATCGGCACGATAGGGCCGAAGGTTGAATACTCTGAAGGCTCCTTCGAGGGCACGGAGTAAGTCTTCTCGATCGGCACTAAATTCCTGGGCCACGAAGTATTGGTGAGGTGCAGGTTTTAAAGGATAACCAGCACACAGACCAGACTGAAAGAATAATGGCGGAAGATCCGCTAAAGACGCCTTCAGGGTGGCGGTTGCTTGTTCAGGTTCAGCCAAACCCTGACTGCTCAGAGCTTCCTGTAAGTCAACACTGGCTTGCCGAAGAATTGAATCATGCATGAAGTCGAAGCTGTATTCGTGGTTTGAGGAGGAGCGTCAAATGTCTCGACCACAGTTAGAGTGAGCATTTTCTCATAACCTGCCTTACTTTTGGCAATATCTCAGTAACGCTTGCACCGGTGTAAACGTAAAGGCAGGAATTCGGCAGTCGGATAAATCAGCTGCGTGGTATGCGAGCGTGGCGCAGTGTTTCGAGTTCTTTCTTGAGAGGCATCCAATAACGTCGATCTGCGTTGCGTACCTGCTCCTCCTCCTCGATCAACAATGTCGCGAGAAGTGACTCGTCTTCGCTCTTGAGCGCTTTCAGGAGGGTTCGCTGTCGAAAAAGTTGAGGCGGAATTCGTTTTTGCTGGGCTAACTCAATTAGCAACTGTGGTGTCCTCAACTCAAGAAACCAGAACCGAATTTGGTCTTTAGACGGAGCTTCACGGTTTGCGAAGTAGTTCACCTCAACCAGCCGGCGAATCATCGGCCAATCTTTGTCACGCTGCGTCTTCTTGGCTTGAACGAGGTCGGGAAGGCCCATCAGTTCTATCGTTGAACCATCTACTTCAATCGTGGTACGCCGTGCCCATAGTTTTGTGAAAGGGGAAACACCGCGCATTTTCGTCATCACGTCAACTCTCATTCCCAGTGCTTCGGCGTGATTGCATCTAAAGTGAATTGCGTGCCCTTTGCGAAGATACTTCATCTCGAAGGGCGGGACAGCGATTACCTCCGCTTTCAGATCTTTTAAGGCTTTCTGGAGTCTCGCAAGATTCTCGGAGCTTGCAAGGATGGCGAAGTCAGTGTCGCGGCTAAACTCGGCTGCGCCGTAGAATACGCATGCCTGACCGCCCATGAGCAGCGCTTTTACTCGATGTGTCTGGATCGAAGAAAGGACTTTGAGTATCGGGTTGCGTATCAAGTGAGCCACCAAGGTAGAAATAAACTTGCCACAACTTTTCCGATTCACGCCAGCGCTCTTGCGGTGAGAGGCGATACCACGCCGCCCATTCTTCGCCGACGATTTCTTCAGGCGTGATCATTTAGAAAGCAACGTTACCCTCTTGACCAGCAGTTCAACCACCAGAAAAGGATCATGATCATACTTCTAGTGCCCCCGCAGGGATTCG
This sequence comes from uncultured Acidobacteriota bacterium, assembly GCA_963748155.1. Lineage (GTDB taxonomy): Bacteria > Acidobacteriota > Blastocatellia > Pyrinomonadales > Pyrinomonadaceae > PSRF01. The sequence continues at coordinate 25,261 of CAVVHV010000001.1, forward strand.
AACCCCGAACCAACAGATTATGAGTCTGCTGCTCTAACCGTTGAGCTACAGGGGCACAACGAGGCGGAAGTGTACCACGCTGCAATTTGAAGGTGGCAACCCACCCCGACGCCGCTGAAATTTCTAAACACGATTCGACCTCCAAAACCCAAAAACAGAAGAACCGAACCAAATCAAGGATTCTCCACCATCGCCCTCTTCCCTACTTCGCCTCAAATGCTTTATAGTCCAGCCCGTATTCTTAGTCCCCAATGGTCTACTGCCCAGCCTCTCGCGACCGAAGCTCTACCGAAAGATTTAACAACATGAACCCCCATTCATCTGTATACAAGAACTCCCTGAAATCAATCAGTCTCCTGTTCCTCCTGGCCCTGGGTCTTGCCGCCATTTTTGCGCCACACTCGACCGGAGTTTCTGTCGAATGGCCTAAAATTCCCGCGACAGAAACACCCAAAGATTCCGCACCGGGCGACGGATTCGGCCGACTGCCGCTCAGCTTCGAGCTCAATCAGGGACAGACTGACTCGCGCGTCAAATTTCTTGCGCGTGGCCAGGGTTATGGCATTTTTCTAACCGACAACGGAGCAGCGTTCTCGTTCGGTAATTCTCCCACTCAGCTGCACATGCGTCTTAAAGACGCCGCAGCCTCGCCGCGGATCTCGGGCGTCGATGAACTGCCCGGCAAAGCGAATTATCTCATCGGCAATAAATCCGCGGACTGGCGCACGAACATTCCAACTTACGAGCGCGTTCGCTACGAACAGATTTACTCCGGCATCGACCTGGTCTATTACGGAAATCAACGACAGCTCGAATACGACTTCGTGATCGCACCGGGCGCAAGTTTCAAACAAATCCGATTTTCGTTTGATGGCGTTGGCAAACTGAAACTCAACCGGCAAGGCGATCTGGTACTCCAATCAGGCGCGCGCAAGATCGCGTTGCTGCGCCCCAAAGCTTATCAAACCATCGACAACAAGAGACGCGAAGTACCAGTCAAATATTTACTCAAACGCGGTGAAGTAACTTTTCACGTCGGCAACTACGACAAGACTCAACAACTCGTGATCGATCCGTTGCTGGTCTATTCAACTTTCCTCGGAGGGAGCGCTCAGGATCAAGGCAACAGCATCGCCGTCGATGGAGCAGGCAACGTTTTCATCGCCGGCCAAACCGATTCACTGAACTTTCCAACCAGCTCGCCGATACAAGCGACACGGAGCACTGGCACCGGACGCGTTCGTCGCGAAGTTGAACGCGACTGGCTCGGCGCTCATTTATTCGACTTACCTCGGTGGAAACGATTCCGATGTCGGTAAAAGTATCGCCATTGATAATGCCGGTAATGCCTACATTACGGGTCAAACGAGCTCAAGTAATTTTCCCGTACTCAATGCGTTGCACCCGACATTGGGCGGTCAGTTCGGTTTTACTGACGCGTTCGTCGCAGAGCTGAACAGTTCCGGTTCTGGGTTGGTTTATTCGACATATCTCGGCGGTCACGCCGACGATATCGGGAATTCGATTGCGGTTGATGGCGCGGGCAATGCTTACGTTACCGGCTTCACGAGGTCGCGTAATTTTTCGACTACTAATCCTCTCCAGCCAAATCGATCGGGTAATGCAATCTTTAAGACCACTGATAGCGCCGGCAACTGGGCGGCGTCTGACTCAGGTCTGGTTGCTTCCTTTGTCTTCGATGTCGTGTTCCAACCAGGCAACTCATCGATCATGTACGCCACAACCGATAACGGTTTGTTCAAATCGACCGACAGTGGAGCGAGCTGGACTCCGTTTTCCACTACACCGCAACTCGCGGTCAACACGCTCGCAATCGATCCAACAAATCCCTCGATCATGTATGCCGCGGCGACGGGAGGGATGTTTAAGAGCACTGACGGTGGCAACAACTTCACAGCGATCAATAACGGCTTTTCGGGAAATGGCCGTCAAGTACTGATAGATCCAGTTACACCCACCACTCTTTACGCGACGACCTTCGGCAGCACCGTCTTCAGATCAGTTGACGCTGGCGCAAACTGGACTTTCGCTTTCATTGACGACGCTAACGTAATCAACGATCTCGTCGTTGATCCAAATACTCCGGCATCACTGTACGCCGCCACAAACCGCGGCGTTTTCAAGAGCACGAATTCTGGCGGAACCTGGACGGAGAGTGATTTGGGAGTAGCGTTCACTGCCGCCGTCCATGGCGTCACGATCGATAAAACAAACAACACTGTGTATGCCGCCACAATCGCGGGGGTCTTTAAAACTGTTAACGGCGGTAGTAGCTGGACCGATTTAACCGGCGACCCGACTCTCGTCACTCTTAAGGTCGCAGTGGATCCCACGAATAGCTCTGTGCTTTATGTATCTGCTCCATTTATCGGAATACGGAAAACGGTCGATGGCGGCGCTAACTGGACCACCAATAGCACCGGCTATCAAAACACTCAGATCAGAGCGCTGGTTATCAATCCGACTCAACCTTCAACTCTTTTTATCGCAACGCACACCGAGTCAGACGCGTTCGTAACGAAGCTGAGCGCCGGAGGCGCCTCGCAGGTCTACTCGACATTCCTGGGTGGCACTATGTCAGACGCCGGCAACGGCATCGCGCTGGACGCGTCAGGCAATGCCTACGTCACCGGCCTGACTTTCTCAACTAACTTTCCCACTGCAAACGCACTTCAGGCTGCAAAAGGCGACAACAACGAAGGTAGTGATGCTTTTATAACGAAGCTCAATGCGAACGGCTCTGCGTTGGTCTATTCAACCTATCTGGGCGCCGATAGCAACGATCTGGGCCGGGCGATTGCAGTGGACACCAGCGGCAACGCTTACGTAGGCGGTAGCACTGACTCGCTGTTCTTCCCGGTCGTAAACGCTTTTCAGCCTGTTACTACGCTCTCAAACGACGCATTCATCGCAAAAGTAGACGCCGCCGGTTCTGCCCTCGTCTACTCAACTTATCTAGGAGGCGACTTGAATGAGGACTGTTTTGGCATCGCAGTAGATCCAACCGGGCACGCGTACGTCACAGGACGAACCAGCTCGACAGACTTTCCCACATTCGCCGCCTTGCAGTCCGAGAGAGGCGGCTTATCCAGCGACGCATTCATCACCAAGCTTACGCCGAACGGCTCGAGTTTGATCTTTTCGACATACCTCGGCGGTACAAGTAACGATAATGGACTCGGTATCGCACTTGATTCTTCACAAAACATCTACGTGGTGGGTTTAACCAACTCTACGAACTTTCCCACACTGAATCCGTTACAGCCCGCCACAGGCGGCAGCACTGACGTGTTCGTGGCGAAGCTGCGTCCGGCTACGGACGTTCAAGTAACTGTGAATGACTCTCCCGATCCGGTGAACTTCGGCAGTAACCTGACTTACACGATCACAGTTAGAAACAATGGCGAGATTACTGCGACAGGCGTCACGCTCACTGACACGCTACCCGCAGGTGCAGGGCTCGTATCCGCAAACTCGACCGCCGGTACCTGCTCGGGAACTACTACCATCAACTGCAACATCGGAACTCTGACCGGCGGAGCAACAGCTACAGTCACGATCGTCGTCACGCCTCCCGCGGTATCATTCATCCACAATACCGCCACTGCGACCATCAACGAAACCGACGCGATTCCCGCCAATAACACCGTAACGACAGAGACGATTGTGGTTTTCGCTGACCTGGCGATTGCCAAGAAAGCTGCTCAGAATCTGGTTGTGCCCGGAGGCACGTTGACCTTCTCGCTGTCCATAAAAAACAAGGGCGGGGTTCCGATAGATGTAAACGTTACGGACCAGCTTCCAGCAGGAATGACGTTGATTAAGTGTGCGGCAACGGGGAATGGAGTGTGTGGCGGATTCGCCAACGTCGTGAGTGTGGACTTCCCGGAAATTCAAGCCACTGCGATGGAAACGATTCTTTTAACTGTTGGGGTGAGCGCGTCAGCAACTGAAGGAACCATCATCAGTAACACTGCAATCGTGACCTCGCCGGTTCCCGATCCGGATACGTCAAACAATTCGTCCACAGCGAGCGTCACGGTCGCCGCTGTTCCGATTCTTCAGAAATCCAACGGCCTCATCGCGTTCGAACGAGAATTTTTCCCGATCATCCAGGAACCGAGTGGTATCTATACCGTGAAGCCGGACGCAACTGATGAGAAGTTGTTCCCCGGCATTCCTACCAACTCGGGAGCGGGAAAGCCAGAGTGGTCTCCTGACGGTAGCAGGTTAGCGTTTCAGGTAAAGAGACTTATCGACAACGAGATCAGCGTCATCAACGCTGACGGCACCGGCCTCTTGAAGCTTGTCAACAACGTTGCGGAGCGTAATCGAGGCATCACCTGGTCGCCTAACGGATCTCAAATCGCCTACATCGGCTCCGGTGGACCATCTGAAGACACCCTTCACACTATCCATATCGCCAACGTGGATGGGAGCGGCAGTTACCAATTGCCCGGCAGTCCTGCGTCCTTGTGGGCAGTTGACTGGTCACCGGATGGAACGAAGTTCGTCTACTCAAACGCTGAGGAACTCTTCGTAATCAACACTGATGGTACGGGAAAGCAACAACTAACAACCGTGCAGCAGACGCAGAGTGGAAGTACCGCCGACTTCGATCCGCGCTGGTCACCAGACGGCACGAAGATTCTCTTCACGCGATACAGAAGCAGCATTGCCGCCAGCTCGTGGGTGATGAACGCCGACGGATCCAATCAGAGAAAGCTCTTCAATTTCGACGCTTACGCACCGTACTGGTCTCCGGATGGGCGCTCCATCGTGATGATGATCCCGCCGGGAACGATCTGCACTGTCAACATTGATAACACTGATCTCAAATGTCCCAACGCCAATAATTTCAATTTTTTCGATATCACACCCAGTTGGCAGCGCTTGCCAAATCCGAATCCCACGCCAACGCCGACACCTGTACCGACTTTTTCGTTGTCTGGAAAATTGATTTTCGACACCACTTTTATTTTTGCGGAGGTGGAGTTGAGTGGCCCGGTGAATGCCCGGATTATCGCCGACGTTAATGGCAATTACGAATTCGTCAACCTGCCGGCGGGCAAGTACACGCTGAAGCCCATCAACGCTGCTTACGACTTCAACCCGCCGAGCCGCACGGTGACGATTACTAATGCCAACATAACCGGCCTGGACTTTGTTGGTACGTTCGTGCCGCTCAGCATCTCGGGTCATGTGAAAGACAACAACGGCAATCCGCTCGTGGGGTTCAGAATCATTGTGGGGTCGCCAGGCTCACCAGGGGAATCAACTGTTCACTGATGCAAATGGTTTCTATTCTTTTACAAACTTGTCCCGAGGCCTCACGTACATCGTGACTCCCGATTCGGCTACGCTTTACGATTTCGTTCCGGCATCAAAAGTGATTCAAAGTTTAGCGGGGAATGAAGTGGTGGATTTTGTGGGCACTAAGCAGCCCGCGAATGTGATAGCTGGACGAGTAATAGAGGCTGCCACCGGTGTGGAGCTGAGCGGAATTCGCGTCGATCTTTCGAGCAATCCTGAAAACGCGTCCACTTTCACAGAGGCACACGGAATTTTCAGCTTCGGTGAAAGAAGGTCAAACAGAGGCTACACGGTTACGGTTCCCGACCAATCGACGTTTATTTTTGAGCCAAAGATCGATGCGCAATCGCCATTTGCTCAAATTTCGATACCAGTACTGACGAGCAATCAATTCCTTACGTTCACGGCTACGAGAAAGAATGTCGTGAAGTTTACTTCGGCGACGTCTGCGGTCAGCGAGGGCAGCGGGCCGATGCAGATCGTTGTTACGCGTGAGGGCGATGTCGCGAGTCCGGCGACAGTCAATTTTGCGACGGCAGATACGGCAGGGTTGGCGGCATGTAGCGTTGTCAACGGAAAGGCTTCCGAGCGGTGCGACTATGGCTCGACAGCCGGAACGCTTCGCTTCGCTGCGGGTGAATCAAGTAAGTCAATTGTGATTCCGATCGTGAACGACGTTAACGTCGAAGGTAATGAAACGTTCACGATCACTCTGACAAACGCAGTCGGGCGCAACTGGGTTCGCCTGCGAATGTCACGGTGACTATCAATGACAACGATACAACGCCCGCCACACAAAATCCGATTGATGGAATAGAACCTTTCGTGACGCAGCAGTACATCGATTTTCTCGGGCGACTGCCGGACTCGGTTGGGTTCGCAAATTGGGTGGCGACGCTGAGTGGTTGTCCCAACGGTGGCTTTGGCGAAAACCTTAATCCTTCGTGTGATCGTGTACATGTGTCGGCTGGGTTCTTCCTGTCGGATGAGTTTCGTGGTCGTGGTTACTGGGCGTATCGGTTCTATGAAGTCGGGTTTGACCGGCGGCCGCTGTATGCGGAGTTTGTGCCGGATATGGCGCAGGTCGGAGGCGCGCAGTCGCCGCAGTCAGAGCTTCTCAGTAAGGCGGCTTACACTGACGCGTTTGTGCAGCGCAGTGAATTCACGAACCGTTATAACGGTCTGTCGAATTCTGCGTATGTAAATGCCCTCGAGCAGAATGCGGAGATTACGCTCAGCAACAAGGCTGATTTGATAGCGGCGCTCGATGCGAATCAGAAGACGCGCGGGCAGGTGTTGCGTGAGATAGTTGAGAGCAAAGCGGTCGAAGACCAGTTCTTTATCAGAGCGTTTGTGGCGATGCAGTACTTCGGATACCTGCGCCGCGATCCGGACACGATTGGCTACAACAACTGGGTCACAACGCTGACGAATGACCCGAGCAATTTTAGACACATGATCTTCGGCTTCATCTTCTCCACCGAATATCGTGGCCGCTTCGGACCGTGATTCTGATTCTGTAAATCCTGTAAATCTTGTAATCCTGTCTAAGTTTTTGACAGTGACTTTTGCAGGATTTACACAATTCAAAATATTGAGTTCTCCAAATTCATGGTCCATCCCAGCATGGACCATCCTCTCAATCTTTCCTTGCAGACAACCTTGCAATGGTGCTCTGAATCTCAAAGACCTTCCTTAACCGATCATGAAGCCTTCACTTCAAATCGTCAGTCGCGACAAAACAGAGACATTGCCTGTGCTCGCCACGACAACCGACGTTCGTGAAGCGATTCGATTTCTCAAACACCATCCGGAAGGAATCACCACTGTGCAGGCGATGGACGCGTTTCGAAAACGAATCTTCGATGCGCGCAAGGTTTCAGCATACGAGTTTTGGAAAATTCTTCTGAAGAATGGAGAGCGGCTGAAGCTGGCGCCTCTGGGATGGGAACTGGCGCAGTGTCTGAATCCTGAAGCCGAAATCTATCGCGCTGTACTTAACAACACCGCGGCGTATCACGGCGGTCTGGAGTGGATTCGCGAACAGGATCTCGAGCTCGTCACGCATCTCGACATCGGCGAGTTCTGGCGCACGAATCATCCGCACGTGCTGCAGGGCGACAGCGAAGAACAACTCGAAGCACACGCCGCGAGTTTCTTTCACATCTGCCACGCGGCTGAAGTCGGGACGTTGACAGTTGGTCGCAAGGGACAGCCGACACGGCTTCATATTTACCCGCATGAGCTCGATGCTTATTTGAATCGCACTGAGCGACAGCAACTCAATGCTGTGGCAACGAGCGAGAAGATCGTGGTGCGAAAAGCGACGGGGCATGCGCCGCGGGTTTTCATTTCTCATTCGTCGACGCACGCGCTCGTAAAGCACATCACTAACGGTCTCGAGCTCGCGGATCTTCAATTTGAAATGGTCGATCGGGCGGAGAGTGGTCGATCGACAAAACGATCGCGGTGCTCAGGCGATGTGATGCTGGAGTGATCGTGATTACTGACGACGTGGTGGACAATCTGCTCTTGATTCAAATTGGGGCGGCGATGGTCCAGTTTGAGAGGCGATTGTTGCTGGTGATGAAGAAGGGATTGAGTTTGCCGTTGGAGATTGGTGGCGTGCAGCGTTGCGATGTTAACGATGAACTCACGTGGGAGAAAGGGTTGGAGTTGATGCGAGCATTGAAGCGCCTCAAGGTAGAGGGAAGTTAGACAGGATTACAGGATTTACAGAATTAACAAGATATCCTGTAAATCCTGCAAATCCTGTAATCCTGTCTAACGCCCTTTAGAAACCGAGACTCGTTCGATAACTTTGACAATCTCATCCGTCAACAGCAACCCATCAGTCGACGTCCAAACACCCGTGCGATCGTTGCCGATGAAAACCTGTGACTCATGAGAAACCTGACCAATCTCCTCGCCGCTGAAGTCCCACAAGAGCTTCTTGATCACCGGCTGGTCGCCGGTCACGAGCGTCCAGCCTGGACCAACCCCGTAAAGCTTTCCCCACTTGCTCAGTTGTTCCGGCGTGTCGTTTAGCGGATCTTTACTGATCGAAACGATAAAAATAGTCGCGACCAAGCTTGTTGCCGAGACGATTCTTGAGCTTCATCAGCGCTCGACCCTGCATCGGACAGACGTCCGAACATTTCGTGAAAAAGAAGTGGACCAGCACGATCTTGTCTTTAACGAGATCGGAATAGAGCCGCAACTCTTTTCCACTCTGATCCACGAGCAGGATGTCCGGAATCTCCACGCTCATCAGAGGCATTTCGATCCGCCCCGGCTTCCCCGGCTTCTGCTGTGCGTGATGTTGTCCGAAGTTCACGGACATCATCACGCACAGGCACGACAGCAATGTCAGCACCGCTTTTGTCATATCAGAAGCTCGATGCGTTGCCGCCGATCGGGAAGAAGCCGGTCCATGACGAACTACCCGCCGACGTCTGAACGTTGTAATAGAGCGCGTTATCCAGTCCTCTGACGATAACTGCCACAGCGCCCGTTCGCGTTCTGCGCGGGAGCCGCTCCCGACGTCAACCCACCACCGAGAGGAGTCCACGCCGACCACGTGCTACTTGACGGCGCGGTCTGCCAGATGTGATGAAGCTGGTTGTCAGTGCCACGAATGAAGATCTCCAATCTGTCCATCAGCATTGATGCCGACAGTTGGCGCCGACACGAGACCACCACCGAGACTGGTTGAAGGACTCCAACCGCCCGGGAAACTCGGCGACTGCCTGAAGAACGACAGCCCCGCGGTTCCAGCATCGCGGAAGAACGCCTGCAAGAACCCATCCGTGTTACGCGCCACATCGGGCTTGAGCGAGTTCGTGAACCCACCCAAATTAAACCAACTGGACCAGTTGATGCTGCCCGCAGTGGTTTGCCAGATGTGATTAATCCCGTTGTTGGTCAAAACCGCAAACACTTCCATCCTTCCGTCTGCATTCAACACCACAGCCGGATCCGAAATGAGCGTGCCTGCAAGGTTCGTGGTGAAACTCCATGTGCTCGAGCCCGGCGAAGCCTGCGCGACCGTGTAGAGCAGGTTGTCGCCGCCACGATAAAAGATCTGCAATCGTCCATCACTGTTTCGCGCGACAGCCGGATCGCCCGCCGCGGTGGGACCACCAGTAATTCCAACAAAGTTAGACCAACTACTGCTGCCCGGCGTTAATTGCCAACGGTGGTAGATCACGTTGTCAGAACCCTTGAGGAATACCTCGAGCCGTCCATCGGCATTTGCAACTGCAACCGGGTTTGAAGTAACCGCACCGCCAAGATTGACGTGTGCTGTCCACGTGTTCGATCCCACGGAAGTCTGCGTGGAGGTCCACAAAGCATTGTCCGCGCCTCTGTAGAACACCTGTAGACGCCCATCGAGGTTGCGAGTCATTCGCGAGCCGACTTCAAAGAGCGGGAACTGCTGAGGAGGCGCGGCCGAGTTGACCTTGATCATCTTCGCGATCGAAGGCACGCCCGATGAGTTCATCACAAACAACATGTAATAGCCCGGCGGGCAGATCGATCCCTGGTTCGGAATCGTGAGCGTGAGATTCGTCGTACTCGGGAACTGAGGCGTCAATACAACACGACGCTGATCGAAGTTCAGACCATGCGTCACTGTCGGCAGTCGCATCAATGCCGCCGACGTTACCTGTGTACCACTACTGATCGAGACGTTGAACGTTTCGCCTAACGACACAGACGCAGGCGCGGTGTTGATCGAGGGCCGCGGCGCGGGTGTGCCGTTTGCCAGGAACAGGTAAGGCGGCGAGTAGATCTCAACGTCCTTGTGACCGTAGTGCCTGCAAATCACCGGATCGTTTGGTGGAACACCCGAACACGTGACTACTGTGTTTGTGGTTGTATCCACAACGCGATCACCATTCGCGGCAGGCAGGCCGCCACCACCGACGAGCACGCGCCCATCGGGCAGCAGCAGCGCAATCGAGTGATAGATGCGCGGTGTGCGCGTCGGATTCTCCGCGAGCTGCGTCCACGTTCCGTTTGCCGGGTTCCAGATCTCCGGAATGTTCGCCGCTCCTGCCGGGCAATTGAAACTCGGAGTGGCGCCGTCACATTGCTGACCGCCCGTCGCAAGCACTTTGCCGTCCGGAAGCAGCGTCGTGTTCTGATACTGTCGCTTGAAGTTCATCGGCGACGGCGTTGGCGCTGCATTGGCCCAGGTCTGCGATGGTATGTCGAAGTGGTCCACACCCGATAGAGTCGTTCCGCCATTGCTGCGACCACCAACGACCATCACCTTTCCGGCCTCAGTGTTGTAAAGCACTGACGAGCCTTCAAAGTGATCGAACAATGGTCCAGTAAACAGGTTCACGTACTGATCGAGAGCCTGGTCATAAAACCAACCCACTCTTCCCGTGAGACCGAAGACTCGGCCGTCGGCAGCCAAATGCAGGTACGGGTAATTTCGAATACTCTTTTGCGCGAGGGAGTGGAAGAGACTGTTTTGCAGCGTGTAGATGTTTGCCTGCTGGTTCCTCACAGGAAAGGGCTTGCCCTGCTGGAAAGTGATTCCATCCCAGTACGCGCCGGCAAAGATCCCGACGTCTCCATTGCCAAGCATCACGCTCGATGGATACCAGCGGCCCTGCTGCATCTGATTCGGACTCAGGCTCCACGTGTTCGTTTGGTAGTTGAAGATGTTGATGTCGGTTTCGCCAATCCCTTCCTGATCGGGAGTGGGCTCATAGCGATTGTGTCCGCCCGCAACCATCAAACGACCGTCGGGCAGAAAACTCTGCGCGGAACAGAACAGGTTCGTCGTCGTGTTTAAGATTGGTCCACTCTTCACCTTTGTTATCGGATCCCACCAGTAGGTGTTGCACGAACCGGCGGTGTCCCACGTGTCCGGATGTTTGTCGCGGCCCCAGTAAAGTATGCGGCCATCAGGCAATAGATTGGCGTGGACGGGCACGGTTTCGAGCTCTTCGCAAGGTGCCCATTGGCCCAACGCTCCCGGATTACTTACCGGCGGCGTCGCGTCGTCGTTAAGAATGATCGCCTGGCCTTGCCCGTCTGCGATATTCACATTGACAGGATTCGAGAGTTGGACGATGAACGTTTCATCAGCCTCAACTAAAGTGTCGCTCTTGGCGAAGACTTCCACTGTCCTGCTCGTCTGGCCGGCGGGAATCGTCACTGATCCGCTTGCGGCTACGTAATCAGTGGGTGTGAACGCAGTGCCATTCGAAGTAGCGTAGTTCACGCTGATGTTCTGACCGCTCGCTGCCGAGAGATTAAGTCTGAACACTGCCTTCGGTGAACCACCGCAACTTCCTTCGATCACTGTCGCATCGCTGATCGAGATCGTTTGTTGAGGTGGCGGACCACTGCCGGCGAACTTGCCACCGTGATCCCAGGTGGCTTTGCCGTTGAATAACGAGAACGCCATTCCATTCAGCGTTCGGTTTTCCAATCCAACGAAACTTGCTGGCACTTCCAACCGGACCCACTGGCCTGCCGGCGGCAACGCACCCATGTTGCGCCGGCTGACACTCCCCTCAACTCCCCATGGGAGCTGGCTTGCGCCCCAGTAGGCCCGGTGCTCCCACGTGCCGTCATTCCATTGCAACATCACCTGCGTGGGAGGATTAACTGGATCGAGAAAAACGTGCGCCACGAGGGTGTCGCCGGTATTGACGGTTAACGTTTGCGTGGCGCTGTGGAAATAGTGTTGATGAATGCCGCCAACGAGATTAGACGTGTGGGATAGTGTTCCCGAGAGCGGAAGCGGGTCGGAACAGATCCAGTTCCAGCTTTCAGAGTCCCCGGCGATAATCGCGCCTGCGGGTAACGAATCGCCGACCCAGACCGTGTCGTCGGGAAGCGCGGTATTCTCCCACGCTTCAATCTCGACGAGACGGCTCCAGTTATTTGCAAAAGTTGTGAAGTTCGCGCCTTTGTTGACGACCACGCGAATCGCATTCGTCGTGATCGGCGAAAAGCGCAATTGCCGTCGCACTTTATTGTTGTTTGTGACTTTGCCGCCGGGCACGGGCAGCCAGTTGCCGCCGGATAAATATTGAACGTCGTAATCAGTCGCTCCCTGGCCGGTGTTGTCGGCAGTGTTGAAGGTCTCGGAGATCGATGGGTCGTCTGTCTTCGTGCTGAATCCGTCGCGCAGTGTGTAGACGTCGATCTCGCTGATGCGACGTTGCTGCCCGCCGGGGAAATCGATGCGCACCCAGTCGATTGAATACTCGTTCTGTGTCGCGTCGTTCCAACCGCTTCCGAAGCCGCCGCGGCCCCAGTTGAAGCCCGTACGATCGCCGTCGTTCACGGCGCTCACGGGATAGTTGGCGTTGAACTGTGACGAAGCGAAAGCGACGCCGCCGTTCGCTGCGGCCGCGAGATTGACACCGGCGGTGCGGCCAAACGCTTCAATCTCGACGATGCGGCTGTAGTTGGTTGGAGAAGTAAATCGCACCGCGCCGTGCACTTGCACTCGTATCGAGCTGGTCGAAACTTCCGGGAATGAGATCTGGCGCCAGACTTTATTGTTGTCACGCACGAGACCGCCCGGCACAGTCACCCACATCGAGCCGTTCCAGTATTGAACTTCGAACTCTGTGATTCCCTGGCCGCTGTTTTCACACGTGTTGAATGTTTCGGTGAGCGTCGGTGGCGTTTGATTGTCCTGGAAGTTGTTGCGTAGCGTGAAGACGTTTATCTGATTCACGAAATTGGCGGCGGGAAAATTTATTTGGACGACGTCGCTGGAGTATTCGCCTTGCGTGTTGTCGTTCCAGCCACCGCCGCTGCCCCAGTTTTGTGCTTTGCGATCGCCGTTGTTCACGGCGGCAACGGGAAAGTTGCCGCTCGAATGAGATGACGACGCTGAAGCTACCGCGCCGCCTGACGACAACGCGACGTTCGTTGCCGGCGGTCCTTGCATCACGTAAAGAAACTTCTTCGCAGAAGCGCTGCTGCTGAAGGTAAAGCTGAGGACACTCACAATCACGAGAACCAAAGCGCAAGTTGCTGTTACGTAGCGATGCATATAGGGGGCCTCTCTTTCGAATTGAAGTGAGCGTGCGGAGGCGCAAGAGTTGTTCCCGTGAGGGTGGAAATGATGGAATTGATTGAAAGCACAGAGGATGTGCTGGTTAGAAAGTTAAGTTGCAGTCGCGATTAGGCGACCAGAGATTCTAATAAAATAGGAAGTAAGCTATTGGAAAGAAATTTTTGGACAGGATTACAGGATTTACAGGATTTGCAAGATGAATCTTGTTAATCCTGAAAATCCTGTAATCCTGTCTCTAACTTACTGTCCACTAGTGAACCACAGTGTAACTATCATCCTTCACGCCGGCGCCGTTCCCATCCCAATCCGGCTTCAGCACAACCTTGATGCAGTTATCCTGCTTGTTCTTGAAGATTTCGTACGCATGCGGTGCGTCGTTAAGACTCATCCGGTGCGTTATAACGAAGCTCGGATCGATGTCGCCGTTCTCAATCATCTGTAACAAAGGTCGCATGTATCGCTGCACGTGCGCCTGTCCAGTCTTGATCGTCAGCGAACGATTCATCACTGACCCCATCGGAAACTTGTCGATGAACCCACTATAGACACCGATCACCGAGATCGTTCCACCGTTCCGGCAGCACATGATCGCTTCACGCAATGCGTGCGGTCGATCCGACTCAAGCATCATTGCCTGCTTCACGCGATCGTACGCGTTGATGATTCCCGGTGCGTGCGCTTCCATGCCGACGTCGTCGATACACGCGTCCGGCCCGCGTCCGCCAGTCTTCTCCATCAACGCTTCGTACACGTTCTGCTCTTCGTAGTTGATCGTTTCCGCGCCACCTTGTTCGGCCATCTGCAATCGCTCCGGCACCTGCGTCGATCGCGATCACACGCTCCGCACCGAGCAGGAAAGCACTGCGAATCGAAAACTGTCCGACAGGCCCACAACCCCAAATGGCAATCGTGTCGCCCGGCTTGATGTCACACATTTCCGCGCCCATGTAACCGGTCGGGAAAATGTCGGAAAGAAACAGCACCTGTTCGTCGCTCAGGTAATCCGGCACCTTGATCGGACCGACATCCGCAAACGGCACACGCGCATATTCCGCCTGTCCGCCTGCAAAACCACCAGTCAAATGCGAGTAGCCAAAGATTCCTGACGCGGCGTGGCCAAACATCTTCTCGGCCATCCACGCATTCGGATTCGAGTTTTCACACAGTGAAAACATCTGCTCCTTGCAGAAGTAACAGTTGCCACATGCAATCGGAAACGGCACGACCACGCGATCGCCGACCTTCAGGTTGGTCACTTCGCGACCAACTTCCATGACCTCGCCCATGAACTCATGCCCGAGAATGTCGCCACGCTGCATCGTGGGAACGACACCGTTGTACAGGTGCAGGTCGGAGCCGCAGATTGCCGTGGAACTGATCTTCACAATCGCGTCGCGCTGGTTGAGGATCTGTGGATCCGGAACCTCCTCGACGCTTACGTTTGTCTTGCCATACCAACAATTCGCTCTCATCTCTGCGGGTACCTCCCTTCCGATTCGTAGTTTGTCGCAGTTTGGCTTGGCAACATCTCAGCGCTTTCGAGCTCTCGCGAACTCGCCGGCTGACCCGGTCGCTGTTTCATGTAGCCGGTGCCAAGCAGCGTCGCATCAGAAACGACTACTTCACCAACTTCCAAAACTTGTTTGAAGCGGCGCAGATCGTCGTCCAACTGCTGGTTCGGTTCTTCACCAAACAGTTTCGCCACAGCGGCGCCGAGTACGCCTCCGATCGGGTTGTATTCGAGATTTACTTTGACGATCGTGCCTCTGCCGCCGGTAGCGCGCTCGAAGCGAACCGCGCCTGCGTTATCGACGTCGGAGCCTTCGAGTGAACGCCAGGTGATAACTTCACCCGGAACGTCAGCGATGATCGTCGCGTCCCATTCGACCTCGGTTCCCGCAGGGCCTTTAACTTTCCAATGCGAGCGGCCGTCGCCCATGTCGACGACAGACTCGAGATGACGCATGAAGCGCGGGAGGTTCTGGAAGTCGCGCCAGAAGTTATAGACCTCTTCGGGCGGCAGATTCACGATGCATGAGCCTTTTGCGTGAATGCCCTGATTGTTGCCATTGCTTAGTTGCATTGCGCAGATCACATCGAGCGCGGTGACCGCGAGTACATTCGCTGTAGCGAACGCAACGCGTCCGAGCTTTGCATCCGGCTGGCTGCCGGCAACGCCGAGGCTCGTCAGATCTATCGCATCACCGACCACGCGCGACCACACTCCCTCAGTCGGTTTCTTCTGAGCAAAAATTGTGATGCCCGAACCGATTTCGCGGAGACCATACAGTCGTATTAAACCCGTGTGTTTGTTTGAAACACCGGAAATGTTTGCGATGGCGCGCGGCGCAAGCAGCTCCGCGAGGCCGAGGCCGATGCTGAACCAACCTAAACCCTTTGCTAATCGTTTTGCACTTGTGGACGGCAAGCCGGGTCGTCCTCGCTCCATCGAATAATTCGCGCCATGAGAGCGCGATTGATGCTCGAAATCGGCTTGCGATGATGCCTCGCCAAAATCGAACGTTCCTCTTTGCTGGTTTGTATCCATTGATGTCCCCCTTGCGGATGAATTGATTTGATGATGTAGCAGTCAAACAGCATTCCTGTGCGAATGAGACCTTGAAGTGTGCTTTTTGTGACTCATTGCTTTTTCTGTTCACAAGAAAATGAACGCAATAAATTCTTTTCGAAATAATTCGATCGTTCACTGTGCACACAATTCGCATGGGGCGAAATTCGCAAGCAAGATTCAAGCAAGAACGAACACGGGAGGGTTTTCAAATGGATAAGAAAGATAATAAAGAGCCGAAAGGCACGGCCGCGACTGCTTCAAAGATGGCAGTGAGTAAGAAGCAGGACGAATCGCCTTCGCCCGGCGGCCAGGATCTCCTGCAACAAGCCAAACAAACAACCAACGAAGTTCTGGGTCAGGTTCAAGAACAAGCCAACTCACAAATCAATCGCCAGAAAGAAACTGCAGCGTCTCAACTGGACACTGTTGTCAACGCGGTGAGACGGTTTGGTGAAACTCTGAATAATGAAGGCGAGGGACCGATCGCTCGGTTCGCAGCTCAGTATGGCGACAAAGCTGCTGAAAAACTTGACGGCGTAGCGCGATACCTGCGCGAGCAGGATCCAAAACGACTACTCAACGACGTGCAGAACTTTGGACGACGCCAGCCGGCGTTGTTGATCGGCGGCGCATTCCTTTTGGGTCTCGCCGGTGCACGGATCATCAAGAGCTCGATGGATGCCGCAGGCAGCTCGACAAACACAGGCGCTCCACGTGCGCTGAATACAGGGAACACTGGAACGCGAAGCTCGGCAAAGCCCGGAGCTCAGCAGCAGCAATCCTTCAACACAAACATTTCCGGAGCGCAGCAGCCCTCGCCTCCTTCGAACCCGGCTTAGTAATACAGGAGGTGAGTTATGCAACGGATAAATGAAAATCGGCCTTTGGAAAACCGGCCGCTTGGCGATCTCTTCGGCGATCTCGCATCTGACATGAGCAGCCTGGTACGCCAGGAAATTACTCTCGCAAAGGTGGAGATCTCGCAGAAAGCGAAGTATGTCGGTAGGAACGTTGGTTATCTGGTTATCGGCGGAGCAGTCGCGTATGCGGCACTGCTGGCGATCATCGCCGCCATCATCATGTTGTTGGCGAGGGTGATGCCCCACTGGGGCTCGGCATTAATCGTCGGCGCCGTGGTTGGTGGTATTGGTTGGTTGTTGATCGGCAAAGCTATGTCAGCGCTTCAACAAGCAGACCTGACTCCGCGCGAAACAGTTGAGACTTTGAAGGAGGACGCAACATGGGTGAAGGAACAAATCAAATAAGGGCTGCTGCGGACTCGGATGAATCGCGGACGACTTCTACATTCGCTGACGATTACGATGAGAATACCGATCAATTGCGGGCAAATATTGAAGACACTCGCGCTGACATGAGTCAGACGCTCAATGAAATTCAAGAGAGGCTCAGCCCGGAAAACCTGGTGGACCAGGTTAAGGAAACCGTTCGTGAAGCCACGATCGGAAAGGTTGAAAACTTTGTGGGCCAGGTTGGAGAAACACTTAGTGGAGTGACTGAGCCGGCGCGTGAAATGGCCGGTCGGGCAGGTAATGCGATCAAGGAGGTAGGAACGACAGTGGCAGATAAAATTTGGAATAACCCGATACCGATGGCGTTGATTGGTCTCGGCGTTGGCATGCTGGTGGTGCGAAACTTCAGTGGGCGAAGCTACGACAGTAGTACTTCTTCACGAAGGCAGACATATGAGGGTGGCACAGGCACCTTGAATCAAGTCAAAGAGACTGCGAGCGATCTCGCTTCTCGATCGACGGACGCGCTGAGTAATCTCGGCACGAAAGCGAAGGACAGTGCGTCAGCAGTGACCACTCGTTTTGAACGGATGATGCACGACAATCCGCTCGCGGTGGGTGCAGTCGCGATGGCGGCGGGCACGGCCGTGGGACTTTGTTTGCCGTCGACGCGATTGGAAAGTGAATACATCGGCGAAACGGGCGACAGATTGGTTGAAAGAGTCGAGGACGTCGCGCGTGACGCGCTCGGCAAGGTGCAGGATGCGGCGAAACAGATGACATCTGAGGGCCAGCAACCAAGGGCGTAAAACCTTTGACAGGATTTGCAGGATTTCTCAAGATGAACAGGATCTAATCTTGGAAATCCTGAAAATCTTGTAATCCTGTCTATTAATCACTTCAAAATGGCTGCCTGCGCACTGATGTTCAGCACATGCCAACGCTGAAATGTGTTGATCGTTTCATTCGGCATCAACCGCACGTACGCCGTTTGGAAGTAAAGCGACTCCGGTCTGCGCCAGTCGAGCCTCACGATCGGATTAAACGACGCGGGCACGGACGGAGCTGAACTCGCGGGCTGATTACCTGCATTCGCGTTGTTGTTCGTCGCTTTTTGGACAGTCGTTTTTTGATCGTACGCCACTGAAGCCGTGAGCAACTGATCCCCAAGCGGCAAACGCGCCTGCGTAGGAGTCTTTCCGGCAGCATCGTAAATCGCCACGTCAGTATCAAAAGCACGTTGCAATCTTTGAAGCGTCCGGCGACCACACCGGCAACGCATCAGTCAACGCATCATCAAGCAAACGCTCAGTGCCGTCAGGCGCGATCACGCGCGGCCTGCCGGCAGGCATTTTGTACTGTCGCTCGCGCGCGTTCCACTCGTCTTCCTTGCAGGCGAGCGCGGCCATCGCGTGTCCATCCGGCGCCCAGACAAAGTAGAAGTAGATGAGCCCTTCACGCGACGTGAGTGGCTTCAGATCGTAACCATCGCGATTGCAGATATAGATCTGTTCCGTACTGAAACTCGCAACCGAAGGAAACAACGGCGCGATTGACGCCGATGGTGATGGCACCGGCAGCGTGCCCTGCTCGGGCTGCGGTTCATTTGGAGGCGTTGGGGTCGGGCTCGGCATCACGCGCTTGTGCGCGATGAAGTTGATGAAGCTTCCGTCCGGCGACCACGTAACAGTTTCAGGAAATACGCACGCAAGATCGGGCGGGATCAGGTTACGCAGAAACTGCCCGTCAGAGTTGTAGAGATCGATACGAAACGTCGAGCGGGTGTCGTCGGACGTGCCATAAAGCGCGAGCACTCGTCGTCCATCAGGCGAGACGACTGTGCGCAGCAACGCTTCATCCTTGCGCTTCGTGCTGAAGTCGTTTGCGACTGCCGGAAACTTGTCCAACGTGTCGTCGATGTCAGACGATGGTGGCGTAACATCCGCGGCGAGCCGGTACGCGAGATTACGCGCGGGCACGTCGCGCAGGACACGCGGCGTCACGTTCTGGCGATCGATGACAGTCTTACAGGCAACGCCCAAAAACAGTGTGAGAAGAATCGCCACGGCAAAATATTTTGAGCTTTTTGTGTTTTTTTGTGGCATCAAAATCGATCGTTGATCAACTCGCGCACCAGGCCAGGATTCAACGCGAGCAGCGCGCGGATCGTGTTACGCGGTGACAAATGATCTTCGTCGCCTTCATCAAGGTCGACGCAGTTGTGTTGAATTGAGCGTGCCAGTCGTCTCGCGATCGACTCGTAGCCGGGCGAGCTTACGATGTATGCGCGCACAGCCATCGCACCGATCAAGTCGCACGTGACCTCTTCGCCGCGCTGACCGTGGATGTCGAGCCCCGTCAGATCCGAAGCTTTGTTGCCGACAGCGCCAACGAGTAGGCGCAAACTGTCGTTATCCCCGTCGGCGATATGCATCAGCTCGTGCGCAAGAACGCTGATCATTCCTTCGTCAGAACGCAGACCGGCGAGGAAGATCGTGCCGAAAGTTATCATGTGCGGGCGACTCAGATAGACTGAGGCGTTGTCACGCGAGTCCATGTCAGGCTTCACGCGTCTGACGGAATTCACGCGCGCGATTGCCTGGCTGAGCCGCAGGTTGAATCTACGAGATTTCTGTAAACCGTAATCAGTTGAAAGTTGTCGCAGCGAGCTGACGACAAGCGCTTTGGCGACTGGAAGAAGTCGTTGTGCGCGCTCAGCGCCGGCACGTGCCTCGGGACTCTGGAGCGGAAGTGACGGCCGCGCCTGCATCTCGTCGATCGCGACGCTACTCTTCGGGTCGAGCTTGGCTTGCGTGCACACCACTCCGATCGCTTGTTCGAGTAGCACCTTCGCTTCGGCCGACATCGAGGCGTGCGCGCGAGTTGGGTGCTGGACGGGTTTGGTTTGAGCGAGAGCCGGCGAAAGGCAAACGAGTAGGAGCGTGACTGAGAAAAGATTCTTCATCGTCTTACCGGTGGCGCCAGATCGCTTTGCGCTTCTCCATGAACGCTTTCACGCCTTCGTTCGCGTCGTGAGTCTTCATCAGTTCGTGCAGGTAAATGTTTTCCTGCTCGTCGAGCGCGGCTTCGATCGATCGGCCGCGACCGAGGTCCAGCGACTGTCTCGCAAACGTGAGCGACGTGCCCGATAGTTCTTTTAACTTCGCCAGCACCTCGAGCAGCTTCGGTTCGAGATGAGCGCCAGGGACTACGTGGTTGCACAAACCGAGCCGCCCAGCTTCCACCGCGTCGATTATCTCACCCGTCAGGATCAATTCGCGTGCGCGTTTTTCACCAATCACGCGCGGGAGGAGCACGGCAGCGACGGGCGGAAACACGCCCAGCTTTATCTCCGGCTGCCCGAATCGCGAGCGATCGGATGCGATGACGATATCGCATGCCGCGACGAGCTCGCAGCCGCCACCAAGAGCCGCGCCATCAACTAACGCAATCGTTGGCTTCGCTAACTGTTCGATCAGACGAAAGATCGAATGAAACGCGTCGAGCATCTGGAAGATCGTTTCCTGGGCGTGCTCCTCGACCGAGACGCCGGCACTGAACGCGCGACAAGTCTTGTCCGCATCGAAGACGATCGCCACGAGCTCGCGCTGCGCGCACTGTGTAAGCGCATTGGAGATCTCACGCATCATCGCGATGTTGAGAACGTTCAGCGGCGGCTTCGCGAACGTGATACGCGCAACGCGATCATCGATTCTGAAACGTATGTTTTGGTACGAGTCTGTCATTGTCAGTCTTGACAGGATTTACAGGATTAGACAGGATTTACATGTTAATCCTGAAAAATCTTGTAAATCCTGTCTAACAACTACCTCGTCCTCTTCAACCAATTAGCATAGATCTGTTTCTGCACGGCCGTCGCATTCATCACCGGCACGATGCGATAACTCATCTCCCGCTTATCACTCAACCTGATCAGCAACGAGCTCAAATCATCAAACCTGAAGATCGTCAAATTAACCACATCACCCGCCTTCTTCTCCGCCATGCGCGCGTTGAAGAAATCCTTCGTCGCTCTCATATTATCCATCGCGAGGATCTGGTCGCCCGCATTCAACCCCTGCTCGTACGCCGGTGAGCCAGCATAAACACGCTTCACCATCAATCGATCATCTTCCTCCGCGACATCCGCCCCAAAATACACTTTCGCATCCGCCGCAGCACTCGTCTCCAACTTCAGCCCCGCCGCTCCGAGCGCCGCGTTGTAATCAAGCTCCTCTTTCCCGCGCACGTACTTGCTGAAAAACTCCTCAAGACTCGAACCCGCCATCAGCTCGCTCGCCTTCTGAAAATCCCCCGGCCCATAATTGCGGTTCTTCTTGAAAAACTCCGCATAAAGATACCGCATTACATCATCCAGCGACTTCGCACCACCGCTTCGCTTCCGTATTTCCAGATCGAGAAGCAATCCAAGCAACGCGCCCTTGTCGTAATACGAAATCTGCGAGTTTACAGAGTTCTCATCCTGCCGGTAATACTTCACCCACGCATCAAAGCTCGACTCTTCAACACTCTGTTCCAGCCTTCCGGGCGTGTTCTGCAAGTTTTGCATCGAGCGCGCCGTCGCAGTCAGATACTCGCTCTCGCTGATCAATCCCGCGCGTCGTAAAACAAGATCTGCATAGTAATCAGTAATGCCTTCAGCGACCCACAGAACTTTCGTGTAGTTCTCCTGCGTGTAATCAAACGGCCCGAGCGCGTCCGGCCGGATTCGCTTCACGTTCCAGAGATGAAAAAACTCGTGCGAGACGAGCGACAGGAAGCCGCGATAATCCCGTTCAGGCGTGTCGGTGGTGTTCGGCGCGGCGGAAGTGGCGCGATCGCCGCTGCGAATTCGAAAACCGAAGCGCGGGTACCCGAGCGCGGTTGAATTCAGGTGTTCGAGCCCGCCACCTGCGTTTGATCGCAGATGCAGAATGAACGTGTAGTCGCGATACGGAATCTCGCCGCCCATCAACTCGACCTGCGTCTCGACGATCTTCTGCACGTCGCGGCGCATGCGCTCCGGATCGTAGTTCCCTGCTCCATCAATCACGATGCGATGCGGAACACTTTTGACGTTGAAGACGATCGTCTTGAAGTTGCTGGCTTCAAAAGGTGAGTCGTAGAGGATATCGAAGTTCTCGGCGCGAAAATATTCTTCTGTCCGGGCACTGGCGGCAGTCCAGTCGCGACTTTCCAAACATCAGGCGCGAGCACGCGCACGGTCGACGGCGACTTCAGAAAACCCTCGAGATACATCAACAGGTTCGCATTGTTCCAGAAGGCGTGGTCGGAGTTCAATTCACTCGTCCGCACCGAAAGCTCATTCGCGTAAACACTATACGTCGCCTGCCACGCACGCGCGCCGTTCGTGTATACACGCCAGGTGTTCTTGTTTGTCTTTTCCCACTTCAGTGGCTGCCCTGCCTCGTCGGCCGCGGCAAAGTCCTGCACGTTACGCTCGAATTCCCGGATCATGTAAGAACCGGGAGTCCACACCGGCATTACGAGTTGTTCTTCCTGCGGAGCGTCGCCGGTGCGCCTGATCGCCACTTCGATTCCGAACAAGTGCGTGTGTGGCTGCGCCATCGTAACTGTAAACGCGATGTTAACCGGCGCGGGCGTCTGCGCCGCGGCCAAAAGCGGCAATGCCAGCATCAACAAGGGGAGCAACGCGGCGGCGCACAGTACTCGGCTCTTATGCATGAATCTTGTTCATCTTGTTAATCTTGTACTCCTGTCAACGAATGTTACTACGAAGCGGTGCCATCCGGGCAAGGTAACTGTTACTATCCTCCCCCGCTCGAGTCAACCCATATAGAAAGACGAGATCGAAAATGTTTCGACGAATCATCGCCACCTCTGCAACCTGGTTTACATTGCCGATCCGCCTGGCACTCGCGGCCGTAATGATTGGCCACGGCGCACAAAAAGTTCTGGGCACCTTCAACGGGCCGGGTTTCACAGCATACATCTCGGGCAACACACCGTTCGGTTTCATGCGACCCGCGTGGCTCTGGCTCGCAGCCGCCGCGTTCTCTGAATTCGTCGGCGGGATACTCGATCGGCCTCGGTTTGCTCACGCGCGTGGCCGCGTTCTTCATCGCGTGCGTGATGTTGACGGCGGTCGTGGGCGTACACTGGCAGGGCGGCTTCTTCGCTGCTACCCGTGGCTATGAGTATCCGTTGTCTCTGCTGGCCATGGCGTTAGCGCTGCTGATCGCGGGCGGCGGACAGGCTTCAGTGGATCGAGCGTTGAGCGGAGGACGCAGGTAAATCGCGTTCATCTGCGTTCATCCGCGGCTAAAAACGATCAGTTATGAAGCGCTCACCGCTCATCGTCATCTTTACAACCGTCTTCATCGACCTCGTCGGTTTCGGAATCGTCATTCCGGTGCTGCCGTTCTACGCCGAAGGCACAGCCTTCAACGGGACACCGCGCATGGTCGGCCTCCTCTTCGCGTCGTACTCCGTGATGCAACTGATCTTCTCGCCGATACTCGGTGGCTTGTCTGACAAGTACGGTCGCCGGCCTGTGTTGCTACTCTCGATCATCGGCACGGGCATCGGCTTCCTCATACTCGGACTCGCAAAAACGATCGTGATGCTGTTCATCGGCCGAATCCTCGACGGCATCACAGGTGGAAACATTTCGACCGCGCAGGCTTACATCGCCGACATCACGAGTGAAGAAAACCGCGCGAAGGGAATGGGATTGATCGGCGCCGCGTTTGGTCTCGGGTTTATTTTTGGACCAGCAATCGGCGGCATTCTGAGCGGTTGGGGCATTCACGTGCCGTTTTTCTTTGCCGCGGCGTTGTGCTTCGCAAACGCATTACTGCTTGTATTTCACATTGCCCGAGACAGTCACGGCGGATCATCCGGCGAAGAATCTCGCCGGCGGCCGCAGCCTGCGACAAGTCGGTCGCGCACTAAAACAACCGAAGCTCGCGTTTGTGTTAGTGATCTATTTTTTATTCATCGTCGCGTTCTCCATCATGACGACGTCGTTCTCGTTGTACACGATGTTCCGCTTCGGTTACGACGCGCAACACACTGGTTATCTTTTCGCGTACGTCGGATTGATTGCAGTGATCATCCAGGGAGGATTGATCGGGCGATTGGTGAAACGGTTTGGTGAATTGCCACTCGTGATCGTCGGCGCGCTGTGTTTTGCGATCAGTTTGTTTGCAGTGCCGTTTGTTGGACCAGCCGCTGGAGGGTTGGCCGGGTTGCTGATTGGTGGTGGCGTGTTTTCAATGGGTAATTCGTTGGCGACACCGGCGCTGACGAGTCTCGCGTCGAAGAGTGCCGGGCCGGCGCAGCAGGGAGTTGTGTTAGGAGTGACGCAATCGACGGCAAGTCTGGCTCGCGCGGTCGGCCCTACTGTTGCGGCTTTGTTGATCAGCAGCTCCATCGCGCATCTCGGCGCGGATGGTTTGCCGCACTACATGAGTGATCATTCACTCTTCGTCACGTTCTGGACCGGTGCCGCCATTATGCTGCTCGCCTTCTTCCTTGCGTTTTATTATAGCCGCGGATTTTCGCGGACTACTTTGCGAATTGGCCAATAGGACCTTCCGGGATTGATGAGGTCTTTTAGGTTGGAGTAGGGCACGAGCACGAACTGCGGACCAGCCGCGTATGGACCAACCTGGTAGGCATCGAAGTTGATCCCCAATCCTTTCTTTGTAATCGTCCAGCTTTGGTAGTTTTTTGGATTCGGTGCAGCCCCGTTCTGAATTTCCTCGTCGAGCAGTCCCTTGTCCTTCGCTTGCTTCTTCAGATCCGCGATGCAGTAGTTCGCGATCGCCTGTAAGTACTTCGCGCCCGGTTTGAACAGGTCGGCAAGCTTCAGTTGCTTCCCGTTCTTGAGATCGTAATTGACCACCTCGGTAATGGTGTTCGGATGCGCCGCGCCCTGGTAGTAACTGCCGACACTGAACCCGATACTGATCAAATCATCCTGCGCCAGCGCCACTTCGTAACCGACATTCAGATCACTCCCCATCGATCCTTCCGGTCGCGGCTCTTCACCTTCTTCCGGCGCCATTTCCTTTTTGAAGCCTGAAACCTCTTTAGTAACAAACGAACGCGCAACCTGATTAAACTTCTCAAAGTTTGGATTGTTGCCGCCGGCGAGTTGCGGGTAGCGCGCGTCGATGTCATACATCAACTTCTTGTTGCTTTCCTTGATCTGTTTCGCCACCAGATCGACGTCGCCTGTGAACGTAATCGGCTCTTCATGAACTGAGAACGCGGTTTTCTTGTCGCTGTCCTTTTCGCTCGGTGGCTTGGACCAGTTACCCGCAAGCCTGACGAGCCCGTCGTTTGAATCGACAGTCCAAATGCCCTTGAACAAACCCGTCTGTTTGCCGCTTTTATCAAACTCTTCGAGCGTCAGGTTTCCGTCTTTGTCGACGTTGCCACGCAGGTCAATGCGCGTGCCGATCTTCTGGTAGAAATAGCTGCCGGCAAGCTGATCGCCAGTGCGCACGAGTTTCATTTGCAAGTCGAGCGAGGAGCCGATCGAGCCCTTGAAGTGCTTCGTTTGCGCGGCCGGTGTCGCGCCGCCCTGCGAGTGATCGAGAACGGTCGCGGGACTCGCCTGGGCCTGCGGCGTTGCGCTCGCGGGCGGAGGTGCGGCTGCCTTCCGACAACCAACTGAAATGATCAAACAGAAAACAATTATGCTTATCTTCATCCGCGTTCTTCACCCGCGGAAATCCGCGGCAAAATTTCTTTTCGTAAATCCGCAAACGTCAACTCACACAGCTTTCCACCGCTAAACATCGGATCATTAGTCACATCAATTAATGCGAACGGAGGTTTCGCGAAGTTATCGAGCTCTTCGTCAGTTTCAAAGCTGACTTCGGCGAGGACGAGACCAAACAGATCGCCGAGAAACATGTCGATGGAAAACTTCCGTCCGTCAAACTCGAACGGGTAACGGTTCTTGCGAATCTCGTTTGTGTCGAAAACCGAGAGGACTTCTGCTTCGAGTGCGTTGAGGTAAGTGTTGGTGATGATCGTGCGCGACAGGTCGTTCGGGTCGGGCGCGAATTTCTGTGTGAACTTGACGGTCCACTTATTCGTCCTCGGCTCACGTACTTTGCGAATGCGGAGACGAGTGCCGGTGATGTAGTTGTCGGTGATCTGTAGATGCGGATCTGCGCGCGTTACTCCTTCAGGCAGATCGCGAAGCAAATAGCGACGCTCACGCTCGATACGCGCGTACTTGCTGTCCGGGACGATCGTATTCTGATCAGTGAGCTTCGCTACACCCATACACAAAATTAGCCGCGGATAAACGCTGATCTGCGCTGATCTGCGTTAATCCGCGGCCAAAAAATGTTTTAGCTCTTCCCGGCCTTCATATCCGCGAGTCGCTTCTCGAAAGCCTTGGTATCGACCTTGTCGGCCTTGCCTTTCTGCACGGCCTGTTCACCTAAAGCGACGGCCTCTTCCTTCTTCCCGGCCTTGTACAACGCATTCGTCTTCGCGACCAGGTTCTGGAACGTCTCCTTCACTTTGATCGACTGGTCCAACCACGCCATTCCCTGCGCATCGTCAGCAGGATTCTGGTTGTTGATGAGATAGTTGCCGGCCTGCATGGGCGTGCGCCAGTCGTCAGGCTTGGCATTGCCCACGGTGGTCTTGAGTCTAGCCATCGTGGTCGCCGCAACGTCCGCCACCTTAACCGTGAACGGCACGCTGATCTTTTCCCAGCGAATGTTTACCTGCGCTGAGTCTTCAGTAACCGGATCGAAACTGTACGAGAGCCATTCCTGACTGTCGTTGATCGACTGCGGTTTCGTTTTCACGCGCAGCGTGTCTTTCGCAGGATCGTAGTTGAAGCTGCCCCACTGGTTCGCGGTGCCGTTGAAGACGATGGTCCACTCGTCTTTATTCGGAATCGTGTGCAGGCTGTAACTTCCCGCTGCGAGCTTTTGTCCATTGATCAAAACATCGTCAGTCACGACGAACTGCGTCGCTTCGTTTGCACCAGTGCGCCACATGTGACCCCAGGGAACGATCGGAGCGCCTTTGGGACGCTCGTTTTGATTGTCGAGTGTCGCCTCGCCGGTGACCTTGGCTTGCTCCGGCAGTGGGTCACCCCAGATTGTTCGTCCTTTCACCCCGGGACGGCTGTAAGTGATCGTGACATCGGTGACGCCGATTCTTTGCATCACGCTCGCTTTCTGACTCGGACGCGGCACATCAACTTGCGCGAGAACCGAAATGCCAGAACACAGAACAAACAAGACTGCGAACAGGGAAACAGAACTACGTTTCAGGGAATGCATGGTCTTTCTCCTCGTGATGGGTTTGGCAGATGATACAACGAATCGCGAATTTCAATATAGGTCCTATAGGACATATTTGACCTATAATATCGTTCCGCTTTCCAGCCCGCAGTCCTTTGGAGGAACATTCCATGTCTCGCCGCTTCATGCTTCGCTGCCCTATCCCTCTGCTTTTTGGTTTTTTCTACAAAAACCGGAGCGCAAAACGGACACGGAGGCCAAACGCGTCTCCTGCGCACCCCAACCGTCAGCGCAACTCAGATCGGTTTCGCTTACGCAAACAACATCTGGGTCGTGCCACGCGCCGGCGGAGGGGCGAAACGGCTGACGAGTTTTCAGGGACAGACTGCGAACCCGCACTTCTCTCCTGACGGAAGATGGATCGCGTTCAGCGGCGAGTATGCAGGCAACTTCGACGTCTACATCGTATCGTCTGACGGCGGCGAGCCGAAGCGCCTGACGTGGCATCCGGGCGCCGACATCGTCGAAGGCTGGACACCCGACGGCAAGTCGATTCTGTTTTCCTCCAACCGCGGAAGCTGGGCGCCGAGCGGCGCGCCGCGGTTCTACACAGTGCCTGCTGAAGGCGGCGTCGAAGAACCAATGGCGCTTCCGCGCGCGTACCAGGGAAAGATTTCCGCCGACGGTACTCGCATCGCTTATCGCATGAACAACTCGTGGGACGAAGAGCGTCGCAACTATCGCGGCGGACAAAATCGTCCGATCTGGATCGTCGATCTCAAGACTTACGATCTCGTTTCGCCGCCGTGGACCGATTCGAAAGACGTGAATCCGGTCTGGGTCGACGACTCGGTTTTCTTCATCTCGGATCGCGATGGCGTCGCAAACGTTTGGGAGTATCAAACGAAAACTAAAAAGCTCGCACAGATCACGAAGTTCACTGACTTCGACGTGAAGTCGATGGACTCCGGCGCCGGCTACCGTCGTCTTCGAACAAGCAGGCTACGTGCACGAGCTCGATCCGAAGAGTGGCAAGTCGAAGATCGTCAACATCGTTGCGGCCGGTGACTTTCCGTGGATGATGCCGAACTGGGAAGACGTGTCGAATCGTCTGACGAACATGGCGCTCTCGCCAACCGGCAAGCGCGTCGTTGTTGAAGCACGCGGCGAGATCTTCACGATACCGGCAGACAAAGGCGACGTGCGCAACCTGACGCACTCGAGCGCCTCGGCGGAACGCGATCCGGCGTGGTCGCCTGACGGCAAGTTTGTTTCGTACTTCAGCGACAAGTCAGGCGAGTACAAGCTCGTGATCGAAGCGCAGGACGGACTTACGCCGCCGCGCGAGATCGCGCTTGCAAAGCCGACGCACTACTACACGCCGTCATGGTCGCCCGATTCGAAGAAGCTTCTTTTCACTGACACGAACTTGAAAGTCTGGGTGCTCGATCTCGCGACTGAGCAGGCGAAGGTTGTGGGCCAGGATCCGTGGATGGTGCCGCGCGCACGTTGAATCCGGTGTGGAGTCCGGATTCGAAGTGGGTGGCGTATTCGAGCCGGCTGCGTTCGCTGTATCACGCGATCTTCATCAGCAATGTCGAGACTGGCGAGACAAAGCAGATCACTGACGGGCTTGCGGACGCTGTTTGGCCCACGTGGGATGCGAGTGGAAAGTATGTGTGGTTTCTCGCGTCAACAGATTTTGGTTTGCGTTCGCAGTGGCTCGACATGACTTCGTACGAGTCAGAGATCCGAACTTCGGGCTCTATTTCGCCGTACTGCGAAAGTCTGATGCGAGTCCGTTGTTGCCTGAGAGTGACGAAGATCGCGGCGTTGGTACGGGCACGCGAAGACTGCAACCCGGTGCGTGCGCGGGCGATGGCGGCGGTGCTGCTGAAGGTGGCGGCGGTGGTGAAGGCGGTGCCGGAGGTGGTGGGGTGCTCAACGTGGTCCACGTGCGCCGGTCGACTGTGCAGATCGATTTTGACGGTTTGGCACAACGTATCGTTGCAGTTCCCGGCGTGCCGGAGCGTCAGTACTCGGATCTTCAGGCCGGTATCGATGGCCAGGTGTTTTATCTCGAGGCAGGTCGACCCGGTGCTGGTGGTGGAGGTCAAGGCGGTCAGCCGGGTAATGAGTTGCAGCGTTATCGTCTCTGCGATCGTCGTGCGACGACATTCGTCAGCAACGTTACGGCTTATGAGATCAGCGCGGACCGTCGCAAGCTTGTTTATCGCGCGGCCGCTGGTGGCGGTGGTCAGGGCGGTGGTCCAGGTGGCGGCTTCGGTGCAGAACGCGCCTGCGCCGCAGTTGTTCCTCGTCGATGCCGATCGAACGCCGCCGCAGCCAGGCTCCGGGCGTTTGAACTACTCGTTGCGCATGTATCTCGAGCCGAGGGAAGAGTTCAAACAGATCTTCAACGAAGGCTGGCGTAATCAGCGCGACTATCTTTACGTGCCGAACATGCAGGGCGCCGACTGGCCGAAGATGCGCGAGATGTACGGGCAGTTGCTGCCTTACGTGCGGCATCGCGCGGATCTCAACTACCTGATGGACATGATGGGCGCTGAGATCGCGATCGGTCACTCGTACGTGCGCGGTGGCGACATGCCGACAGTGCCGCAGCCCGTGGCAGGTCTGCTCGGCGCCGACTTCGCCATCGAGAATGGACGTTACAAAGTCACGCGCATCTACGACAACGAGAGCTGGAATCCCGATCTGCGTTCACCGCTCGCAACGCCCGGCGCAAACGTCAATGCCGGTGATTACATCCTCGCTATCAACGGCATCGAGCTAATCGCGCCCGATAACATTTACCGCTTGCTCGATGGCACTGCGAATCGCCAAACCACGTTAACCGTAAACACGACGCCCTCGATGCAGGGCGCGCGGACGGTTACAGTCATTCCAGTTGCTAACGAGCAGGCGTTGCGCACACGCGCGTGGGTAGAATCGAATCGTCGCCTCGTTGAGAAGCTTTCCGATGGTCAGCTCGCTTACGTCTACCTGCCGAACACCGGTCAGCCGGGCTACACGAGTTTCAATCGCTACTACTTCTCGCAACAGGACAAGAAAGGCGTCGTCGTTGATGAACGATTTAACGGCGGCGGATCGGCGGCCGACTACATCATCGAGGTGCTCGCGCGCGACTTTGATGGTTACTTCAACAACGTCGCGGGCGATCGTTATCCGTTCACGAGTCCTTCGGCAGGCATCTGGGGACCGAAGGTGATGATCATCAACGAAATGGCCGGCTCGGGCGGCGACTTGATGCCGTATATGTTCAAGCGTCGCAAGATTGGACCATTGATCGGCAAGCGAACGTGGGGCGGACTCGTGCACACTGCCGACACGCCGCCGTTCATCGATGGTGGATCGATGATCGCGCCGCGCGGTGGGTTCTTCACGCGCGATGGGAAGTGGGCGGTTGAGAACGAGGGCGTGGGGCCGGATATCGATGTGGAGAACTGGCCCAAAGACGTAGTAGCGGGCCGCGATCCACAACTCGAACGCGCAGTGCAGGAGGCGATGCGAATGCTGAAGGAGCGCCCGGTCGAGCGTCTCCCGAAAGAGCCCGCGCCGCCGACGTGGGGCAAGCGCCCATAGCCAGAAAACCATCCACAGATTACACAGAAAAATAATCGGTGTAATCTGTGGATGGTTTTGTTCATGAGAAGTACTATGAAGTTATACACCATCATTTTGCTCGTCACTGTTTGCTCCGTCGCTAATGCGCAGCAACAGGAACCCGAAGTCATCCGAACCAAGACGGAGCTCGTCCAAACCGCCATCACCGTCCTCGACAAAAAAGGCAACTTCGTCGAAGGACTACAACGCGAGCATTTCAGTTGCTGGTCGATGGCAAGCCGCGGCAGGTAACGTTCTTTGAACGGATCGCTGCGGGTAGTGCGCGCGAACGAGAACTCGCAACGCTCGGCAATCCAGCCAACACAGCCGACCGCGCCAACTGCCGCGTCGCGCCGCGAGTGCCCGGCCGCACGATCGTCTTCTTCATTGACGATCTGCACCTCTCGGCCGACAGCATGAACCGCACGAGAATGATGCTCCAGCATTTTCTCAATCGCGAGATGAGCTCGAAAGACAACGTCGCGATCCTCACAGCGAGCGGACAAGTGGGATTTCTCGAACAGTTCACAAACAACCGGGCCGTGCTCGACGCGGCAATGTCTCGACTCATTCCGCGCCCTTACGATGCCCACGGTTTTAGCACCGGCAACTCAACGAAGATGACGGAATACATGGCGTTCACGATCGACACGTCCAAGACCGATCGGAAGGTGATGGATTTCTACATCGAAGAGTGCATGAAGGGATCAAATACCTTCAGAAAGGCACGGCAGGTTTTGGCTCTCATTCGCCAGGCCTGTGAAACGGAAGTTAAGAACAGTGCCCGCGCCGTGCTGATGCAGTCAGCACAGATCACACAGAACACTTACAACTCACTCGAGTCAGCGATGCGTTCACTCTCCCGCTCGCCCGGTCGCAAACTCGCCTTCTTCATCTCAGACGGATTTCTGCTCGACGCCGGCCCACGCGCTGCGAATGTGCGCGACAAGCTCGATCACGTCATCGACGCAGCGCAACGTGCAGGCGTAGTTGTTTACACGATTCACGCAGCGGGACTCGTTAATAGCAGTTTTCTCGATCCAGGCAACAATCGGCCGATGGATATACAGGGCCGGCTCGATATCGCCTCCACGGGCGAGCTGGCAGCTAATCAGGACGCGCTCAGCGCGATCGCGAGCGACACCGGCGGCCGCGCGCTTCGCGGCATGAACTTCTTTGATAAATGGGTGTCGACCGTGCTCGACGAGACTTCGAACTATTACGTCGTTGCGTGGCGACCTGAAAACGAAGAAGAGAAGCTGCCGAAGTTCCGGAACGTGAAGATAACGGTTGTGGGAAAACCGGAGCTGACAGTGCGCGCTCCGAAAGGTTATGTTGCTGGTCCAGAACCGGCCACGACGAAGACCGCCACCACCGCTGCGAAGGAAAAACCGAAGACTCCCGAAGGAGAGCTGCGCGACGCGCTCAGTGATTTTTATCCAGCGGGTGGCTTGCCCACGCTTTTATCTCTCACGTACCTGAACACGCCGTCGAACGGCTTAGTCGTGACGTCGTCGATCGAGATCTCCGGCCTTGGTGTGACTTATGACGACAAGCAACCTGCGGCGATCAAACTCGCCGGCGTCGCGCTGAATGATAAAGGCAAGATTGCTTCAAGCTTCAAAAACCAACTGAACATCGATCCACCGAAGAGCGGCGGCTCGGATTCGATCTTCTACAATCACCACACACCACTTGCGCCGGGCATTTACCAGTTTCGGGTGGCGGCGCGCGATGAAAACTCAGGGCGCGTCGGTAGTGCGATACAGTGGATCGTGATACCCGATCTGGCGAAGAGCCAGTTAACGTTGAGCAGCGTGCTGCTCGGTGGACAGGTGCTCGAAGACAAGAACAACAAGGCGGCTAGTCCGCATGTGCAGTTGAGCGTCAATCACATTTTTCCGCGCATGTCGCAACTCGGTTACTGGGTGTTTGTTTACAACGCGAAGCGCGATGCGCAAGGAAACCCGCAGATTAGCGTGCAGACGCAAGTACTGCGTGACGGTCAGGCAGTGTTGAGTTCACCACAGCGGAAGTTAAGCAACACCGGACCGGATGTGGAGCGAATTCCGTTTGGTGAGGAATTAGCTCTCAAGACACTCGCGCCTGGCAAGTACGACTTGAAGGTGATTGTGACGGATGGTATTGCGGGGACTAGCGCGAGCCAGGTGGCTGACTTTGTGGTGAGGTAGTTGTAGACAGGATTTACAAGATTTTTCAGGATAGACAGGATTTATCTTGTGAATCCTGAAAAATCTTGTAAATCCTGTCTACATATTGTTCAGCACACTAAGCGCCGTCCCGGAAAAGATTTTCTCTGTTTTCTTCTCGATGGATCTCAAGTCCTTCAATCGACGACACCGCCCTATCAATCGATCCGAGCAAGTGCGGATAATCACTGCCCATCACCATATGATCCGCGCCAACCATATCGCGCACCATCTTTAACGTGTACGGACTGAACGACACCGTGTCGTAATAAAGCCGCTTCAAATAAACACTCGGCAACTTATCGATCTTCACCCGGCAATCCGCAAAGTCTCGAAACCCATTATCCATCCGCTCCATCAAGTAAGGTATCGCCCCACCGAGATGCCCGATGATCCAACGAATGTCCGGCAACTCTTCAAACATCCCGTCATAACACATCCGCGCCACGGCGAGACTCGTATCAAACGGGAAGCCGATGATCGGCCCCAGCACATACTCCCGAAACGCATCCGAATTCGCGGGAATCATCGGATGCAGGAAGATACACAGCTTCATCCGGTTCGCTTCTTCGAAAAACGGCCGGTACTCGGGCGACGTCAGCGGCTTGCCCCCGATGTTGCTCAGCAGGATCACGCCGTTGAGTTTCAGTGTATCGATCGCGCGGTGAAGCTCTTCGAGCGCGGCGTCAGGCGCGTCCATCGGAATCGACGCAAAGCCTTTGAACCGTTTCGGATGTCGCGCAATGAGCTCGGCGTACGAATCGTTCATCATCTTCGCGACTTCCGGCTGGTGCGCGGCGTCAGTGAAGAAGACGTTCGGCGTTGAAAGCGAGACGACTTCGACGTCTATCCCGACGCGATCCATGTCTTCAATTCGTTTCGATACGTCAGTCATCGCTGGAGTGACGCCAAAAAAGCGCGCGCCGCGATAGGTGATGATCGTCTGTCCGGTCGAGCTGGCGCCGAAAGAAAACTCGGAAGGAAGATCGCGAATCGTTTGGAAGAATGCTTCGGTATAGAAGTGCGTGTGTAGGTCAAACTTCATCACTTTGATCGTAGATATTGATTCAGACTCTCAGCCTGCACAAACTCGCCGCGGAAAGTGTAAATATCATCGAGCTTCCAGGCGCCCTCTTCGAGAAGAAAAATAAAGGAAGTGGTGCGTTGATCGCCGGGATAGTTGGTCTTTCGTCCCCACTTGTAAAGCACGTCAATAACGGCTCGGGTGCCGTAACGCCGCGACGAAACGATCGCATACGTTGAAGGCTGATCCCACGATCCGATGAAGGTGTTGTTACTGGGATAGTCAGGATCGTCAGCAGGACTCGTAAAGGTTGCTAGTTTCTGCGCGAGCGCCTTGCGCAACTCCTGAGTGAGCCATCGTTTCTGCGACTGCTCGTCACGAACAATTCCGGGCTCACTGTTTTGCAGGTAACGGAAAAACTCGCGGAAAGTGACCAGACATTCACGCGGTGCAGCAACCGCAGGTGCAGTGTGTTTCACTTCTGCGATCACAGACTTTTGCGATCGCTGTGCGCAAACAACTCCCGCACACAAAAGTATTAGTGCAACAGTAAACGAGAATTTCATTCAGGATTGTGCTCCGTCTTCACGTAGATGCCCCCAGAGATGTCTTAGAACGGCAATCTAATCGTAACATTCCCGACCACAACGCAGATGATATATTGTCGCGAGCCAGGTAATTTCTTTCCTTCCCGACTTCTCCAGAGGCAACAACAGTGGCTACTCTCATTAATAGTCAACGGACTAATGTCAATAAAGATAATTGGCTCGGCTTTGTTGGCGACGTCGTGAATTTTACGGGCGAAGTCTGCTTCAAATCGATGCTGCGTATTGACGGCAACTTCTCCGGAAACGTGACGTCTGAAGACGGAACGCTCATCATCAGCACCGGCGCACAAGTCACAAAGGCTGTGATCAACGTCGCTGTCGCAAAGATCAATGGAACTGTTGAGGGCAACATTTGC
Organism: uncultured Acidobacteriota bacterium; assembly: GCA_963748155.1. GTDB lineage: Bacteria > Acidobacteriota > Blastocatellia > Pyrinomonadales > Pyrinomonadaceae > PSRF01. The sequence goes on from CAVVHV010000001.1 coordinate 60,572, forward strand.
GCCACGAAAGAGCTCGTGCTCGGCCGCACCGCGAACGTGAAAGGCCACGTCGCCGCAACCGCGTTAGTCGTTGAAGAAGGCGCCCAACTCAACGGCAGTTGCCGTCGCCTGGTCAATTAGCCACAAAGCATCAAAAACACAAAAATGATCCGGTTGAAAGTTTTTGTGCTTTTGTGTCTTTTTGTGGCTAATATACACCTCACACTCATCGTGCCGAAGATAAGCGTCGTCATTCCAACTTATAACCGTGCCCGGCTTCTGCCGCGCGCGATCGAGAGCGCGCAGCAGGCAGGCTCGGATCTCGAAGTGATCGTCGTCGACGACTGTTCGACTGACGACACGCCGGAAGTCTGCGCTCGGATTGGAGGCATTCGTTATGTCCGAATGAAGTCAAATAGCGGCCTCGCACACGCCCGCAACGCCGGTATCGCTGAGAGTTCGTCCGAATTCGTCGCCTTTCTCGACGATGATGACCTGCGACTGCCCGGCTCACTCGACAAACAGTTACAGACACTCACAGCTAATGATCGAATCGCCTTATGTTACGGTCAGGCTTTGATCGGCGACGCGCGTCGCCAGCTTCCAACCGGCGAGATCTACCCGCTGCGATGCCCGCAGGGCGACATCTTCTGGGATCTTCTCGAAGACAACTTCATTCCGATGCCCTCGGTGCTCGTGCGCAAGTCGAGTTTAGTTAACGAAGGCGGCTTCAACGCGGGGCTGAAACTCATTGAAGACTGGGACATGTGGCTTCGGTTGAGTGAACAGTGTTTGATTGCGGCAGTTGAAGAGCCTGTCGCGATTCATCGCAAGGCCGTCGCCGAATCGGAACAAATGTGTTCAAATGCCGCTGAAATATGTAAACAGGCTCTTCGCGTTCAGCAGATGGCGCTCGATCGCCCGCGCGCTCGTGCGTCGGAAAGCGCCAAACGACGGCACGTGCGAAAGAAATTTCGCGACCGCGCGTATGAGATATTGATGACTGAAGCAACTAATTCGATCCATGAAGGGAAGTCAAAATCAGCAAGAGCAAACATTCTCGATGCCTTCCGATTTCGCCCGTTTCGTACCGTTGCGAGTGGCCGCCTCTTGTGGTTATTAACGCCGAAGGCGTGGCAATTAACTCCGAAGGTTGGGTTATCAACGCCGAAGGTTGGGTTATTAACGCCGAAGGTTGAGTTATCAACGCCGAAGGTTGAGTTATCAACGCCGAAGGTTGAGTTATCAACGCCGAAGGTTGAGTTATTAACGCCGAAGGTTGAGTTATTAACGCCGAAGGCGTTCGCTAATTCCAGCCCAGGGTTGGAGCGCAGCGACAACCCTGGGATCAATTCGAATTCCCGATCAAACCCTGAAAGGGTTAGCGCCTCGCAATGAAGATTGCTCTTTGTAAGAGTCACTTCTTTGGACCAGTCAGTGGCGCTGACGAGATCCTCGTCAGCTATGCGATCAGCCTGCACAACACCGGACACGACGTTGATGTCGTGTTGTTATACAAACCGGCAGAGAACGATCGCTTCAATCGCCGGCTGCGACAGGCCGGCGTTCCCATCGTCACAGTCATCAACCGCTCGATCGCATTCACGATCCTGCGCAGCCTGCGCGGTTTGCTCTCGAGTTTTTTACTGTTCTTCCTACTCGTCCCGCGCACTGAAAGAGGCTTGCGCAAAATCTGGCAAATCCTGATCGATCTGATCTCGCGTGTTCACTATAAAAACTGTCGCGCTTACTTCGCGCAGTCTCATTACGATCTGCTGCACGTGTTCACGCCTGACACGGGCGCGACGCTCATAATTCGCGCGGGCAAAGAAGCGGCTATTCCGGTTCTCTATCACGAAATGGGAACGCCGCATTACCTGCCGCCGCTCGACCCGCACTACAAACGACTCGAGAAAGTGTTGCCGTTGTGTTCGGAGGTCGCCGCACTTTCGCCGGTACTGGCGCGACAGTGGTCTGAGCGCTTCCCTTTCTTATCGTCGGTTTCGGTGTTGCCGCTGATCACTGACGATTCAGACATGCTCAGGTTGCCGGTGAAGCTCGGCATCAACGGTAAGCATGAAACAATCTTCGGATTCGCAGCACGGATCGAGACCGGTAAAGGACCATTTGTCTTAGCTGATGCTCTCGCACAGTTACGACAAAGCCGCGACGACGTGCTTGTGCGTTTAGCCGGCACTGGCCCGGCGGTGCAGGAAGTTAAAGCGCGTGTGCGCGAGCTTCGACTGAACGGATCGTGGGAGTTTGCCGGATCTTACGACGGTGCGGTTGGATGTAGTGCGTTCATGCGCACGCTCGACGTGTTTGTCCTCCCGTCATTTGCTGAGGGAACGTCGAAAAGTGTTATCGAGGCGATGGCGCACGGACTGCCGATCATCACGACGAATGTTGGCGGCTCGCCCGATCTGCTCACTCCCGATGCTGGAATTCTCATTCCACCTGGCGACAGCGTCGCGCTTGCGGACGCAATGCAATGTCTCGCATCGGATCCGGCGCTTCGCAAGCGCATGGGCCAGGCCGCACGAGAGCGGTATCTGAAACTGTTTGCGCCAAACGCAGTGTTGTCGATGCTCGTGGACACTTACTCGCGCGTCGCCGGTCGCAACGGTCATAAGTCACAGAACGGTCATCACCCCTGGTCCATCATGTAAATCATGTAAATCCTGTAATCCTGTCTAACTATTTTGCGCATCGCGTTCGCCACTCCGGAATTCGTCACTGAAACCCACTTCGACGGCGGTCTCGCCAACTACCTTAATCGCGTTTCAAAAGCCCTTGCACAGCTCGGCCACGACGTTCACATCGTCACCCTCTCCACAAAAAACGAGGACGAATTTGATCACGAAGGTGTGATGGTCCATCGCGTCATGCTCAAACCCGCGTGGCACACGTTGAACCGTCTCACGCGTTACTCATTGCCCACAACGCTGCACTGGCTCAACTTCAGCACGCAGACATATCGCAAACTCAAACAACTCCATCGTCGCGAGCCATTCGACTTGATCCAGTATCCTAATTATTCAGCGTGTGGGGTATTTTCAATCCCACTGCTTCGCAGTACACATGTCATTAGGGCCTCCTCACAACCTGGTTGGAACACTAACGTCAAACGAAATCTCGACTCGGCTCTGACCGAACGTCTCGAAGCACTGCAATACAAGCTCACGCGAAACGTCCACGCTCCCAGCCGTGCGATTCAGACGATGCTCTGCGCGTGAGGCGCGACTGATCCGGACTCCTTTTTACATCGAGACTCTCGACTGGGACATGACCGTCTATGATCAATTTCTCAAGAACAAGAAATACGTGCTTTACTTCGGTCGTTTTCAATTGCACAAAGGATTTCACACGCTCGCCCACGCGTTGCCACATTTTCTGAGTCAATGCCCGGATGCGTATGTCGCACTCGTTGGCAGAGACATGGAAACCAGTCTTGCATCGTCGATGGCCGCTTTTGCGCGAGCTCAGTGCAATAGTTTTGCCGATCGATTGCTGATCATGGAGAACCTGCCGCACAGTTCCCTGTATCCGATTATTAACGCCGCGCGTCTGGTCGTGTTGCCTTCTTTGATCGACAACTTGCCGAACACATGTTTGGAAGCGATGGGGTTGGGTAAAGTTGTGATCGGCACGACCGGCACATCTTTTGACGAGTTGATCAGCGACGGAGTGAACGGGTTTCTCGTTCCTCCTGACAACCCGCGGGCGTTGGCGGACAAGATGATCGCAGCGTGGACCGACGGGCGTTTAGCGGAGATGTCCGTCGCAGCGAAGCAACAGGTGCTGGAATTCGCTCCCGAAAAAACCATTCCTTCGTTGTTGAGTTACTATTCCGAAGTGCTGTCAAACAATCACTAATGCCAAAAATCACTAATGATCGCAACGAGGATCAATAATAGGATCCGTAGTAGCTGGCTCAGGCTGAGGCCTGTCAGGGCGACCAAGATCGTAGGCATCGGTCTTCCGAAGACCGGAACGACCTCGCTCGGATACTGCTTCAGGCGGTTCGGATTTAAGCACCAGACGTACGACATGGACCTCGCGCTCAAGGTCAAAAGGAATCAAGTCGAGGATGTTTTACGTGAGGCCGAGAAGCACGAGTCGTTTGAAGACTGGCCCTGGTTCCTGCTCTACAAGGAATTCGATCGCCGGTTTCCGAATACAAAATTTATTCTCACGTTGCGGAAAGACACCGCGACTTATGTTAGGAGTTTGCAGGGACATCACGAGCGTGAGGAAATCAGAAACAAAGACTTCGTAAAGCCACACTGGTGGGATGAGGTCCACGGCATGCAGCCGGCGGAGTGGGATTACGACAAGTCGGCACTGCGATATGAAAATCACAATCGCGCAGTGCTCGAGTATTTTGCTGGACGAGTTAACAGGGATTTGCTGGTAGTGTGTTGGGAAACCGGAGACGGTTGGGACGCACTGAGTCATTTTCTCGATAAGCGTGCGCCGGACGAACCGTTTCCGCATCTGCGCTAATTTGTATGGGGCTGAAGAATCGGATTGCAGTTTATTCATCGCGTCATTACGATGCGCTGCGATCGGTTTTTAGCGAGTCGCTGCTTCATCGCTTTGGTATTCGCAGGTACTGGCACGACGTTGATGGCTGGTTCACGTGGCGTTCTGCGCAGGAAGAGGCCGTCAGCTCGTTTCCAGCGGGCAGCAGGTTTGTTGAGGTTGGGACGTACCTGGGCCGGAGTCTTTGCTCGCTCGGTGAAGTGGTTGAGCGTAGCGGGAAGAACATCGATGTGATCGGCATTGACACTTGTCGCGGCAGTGGTCCAGAAGGCACGCGTGAAAAAGATTATCACGCTGGAGCGGTCGAGCACGGTGGCGGAACTTTCGCTGGGGCACTACATAAGAACGTACTGGATTGTGGTTTCGGAGAAAAGATCACGTTGATCATTTCGGATTCCATTAGCGCTGCGCGATTGTTTAGCGATGCGTCGCTTGACTGGGTCCATCTCGACGCGCGGCACGACTACGCAAGCGTCAAAGCGGACATCGAGGCATGGCTACCGAAAGTTAAATCGGGTGGCTGGTTATCTGGTGACGATTACGACGAACAGAAGTGGCCCGAAGTCGTTCGCGCTGTTTCCGATACTTTACCCCTTGCTTCCTCGTGGTCCAATCAACAATGGCGCTTGATAGTCGCGTAGAACATCTTGAAAAATCTTGTAAATCCTGTCAAAAACTATTTCGGTATTAAGGCCTCTACCCGGCTTTTGGCCCACCTCCCTCATGCCGCATGTACGCTGCCAGTTTCCCCATGGTCTTGTAATCAACCGTCCACCCTGCACACACCGCCGCCAGCCCAATCACACCTCCCTCCACCCGTAAAGAGCCCCTCGCTATGTAGAAACTCCGCTCCGCGCTCCCACGCTTCGAAAAATTTACCTTCATTCCCATCCTTTGTGATCGCAAACAACGCCTCGCTACACCATCGCGCCGACTTAATCACTTCGCTATCACCCGTGAGTTCAACCGCGAGTTTTTCAAACGCTGGTTTCCGATCAGAACCCCATCGACTCAAATGCTCCGCGATACTCGCATTCACTTCTTTCACAACCGCAATGCCCGGCTGAAAAACCGGAAGCTTCGGAATCGCTCTGACACGCGTATCGGCATCAACAAAAATCGCCGTCTCAAACTCTTCGAAAGCCGCTTGCAAAGCAAATCGTTTATCGTGATACGCGGGCCGGCCGCGTCCATTTCCGAGCGGCGGCAGCCTTGTGACGAAATCTATCGCCATTGGACCAGCCGGCACATGTCTGATCGCCCGCACGGGGAGATCAACAAAATCACCCGGCTCATCCGTCAACACAATCCAAGGCACCTCCGGCGCATCCTCCACCAGCAACCGCGCCCTCTGCCTATACGGCCCATGAATCGCGAGCGTACAAAAACAAGCCTTCACCGCGCGACTTTGTAGTCGATTCGTGAGAAATCTGAGCATCAGGCTGCTCGGTCGCCCCGGTTCACCATACCATTCAGGCCGCGGCGCACGGCTGGCTGGCACCCTAATTGGCTTTCCCCAAGCTTTGGGTCCTTCGCATCTTTGATAAGTTTAGCTTTGATTTCTTTTTCTGAAGCTCTTCATGGTCGAATCCCATTCGGTTGCATCCAGAGTTTGATCATAAACACCTCCACGATAGTGAGTCGCCAACGTACCCACAGCCATATTTATACCATTAATAGCCCACTGACGGCAGATAGCAACCGCGCGGCTCGTGATATTCACCCATCGCCATGAGAGTCATCGGCTTAATTACTCGCATGCCCTGTTTCAAACACCAGCGAAACAGGCTCGTCTGCCGCGTTGGTAAGATGAAGGACATTGGCTGGTTTGGCGAGAGATTGCCGGCGCCCAGTAACAACAATTGCATATCGTCTTCTGTTTCGGCGACCGCGTGATTCAGTGGCCAGAAGTATGGCGCAGACGCATATGCTGTGAGACGACCATCTCGCATTACAATAAATGAACTGAGAAAAGGAGGCATGTTCTTCAGTTCGTTGAGGCGATCGAAGCCGTGCGTCTTCCGGTATAGATCCGCACAAGCCTCATAATCGTGCTCTTCGATTGCGCGGACAGTCACACCTGGAGGCAGATCACCCTTCAACTCACCTTCGATCAGCACCAGCGGCTCTTTCACATCAAATCCGAGCGACGCGTACAGCGAGAGCGAGGCTGTATTGAATGCATCCTGGATCAGTCGAATCCCGGCGCTGCCCTTCCCTCGCTCGATCACGGCCTCCATCAACATCCGGCCCGCACCTTTCGCTTGAGCGTCGGGATCGACGGTGATCGGACCAACCGCACGAATTGCATCGTATTCCACGAGATGATTCGAGCCAATTACCTCGCCATCTCGTTCCGCAACAACACTGAAACTGTGAGGACTATCAACCAACATACGCATGAGGTCGATTCCAGTTTGGGCTGACGGGAAATCAGGTCTGAAGTTGTGTCTCTCGGAGATATCCTTAAACGCCTCGTAGCAGATCCTGCCACACGTTTCGACATCTTCGAGTTTCATTGGACGGATTTGGATCGGCATGGTGACCCTCGAAACAGATTGCCTCAAAGTCTATTCTTGAGCTTGGAGAAAGTCAGTACCACCTGCGGTAGCGGGTGGGTGCGCAGCCGTGCGGCGACTTCAAATACCTCGTTAGCTCAACGCTGCGGGCACTTTGCACTGAAGGCATCGACTTGCCTGAGGGCTGCGCACCCACCCGCTACCGCAGGTGGTACTGACTGTCTCCAACTCTGATTTCTGACTTTTATGGAAGCCTCTCGATACGGCAAGATTCTTTATATTCAACGTTAATGCTTTGTCATTCGTGTCATGCTTTGTACTGCGCCTTGTGAAGAGCTTCGCACTTTCTCAGCCACTTTCTTCAACCCTTCCTCAACAAGCGCCCAGGCGTCCTCGCGGGGGGTGATGGAGGAGATTAACTGATCTTTTCTCGGCAGCTTTTCCAACTTGGCGAAAGTCTTCGTCTTGCCATGAACATGTGGACAGCAACACCGGTACGACTACGGCCTTCTTTTCATCCATCAGGCGCATCGCGACCGGCCGCTCGTGGTCAGTTATGTATCTCGAAGCAAGAAAGTCCCTGGTGACCATGAAAAGAATGATCTGCGATTCTGACAACCGTTCCTGAATGGTTTCATCCCAATCATCTCCAGGTATCAGATCAGTGTCGCGCCACGGCGAGATATAGCCGCGACGAGCCAGCACTTTCAGACTCGGAATCAGTCGCTTCACAACGCGTTCGTTGGCACGCGCGTAACAAATAAAGAGCGAAACGGGATTGTCGCGGGGCGTACTCGCCTCTGGACTTTCAACTTCGCGCAGACCGTTCCACCACATTCACCATTACAGTGCTACCATCTGCCTTGCGTTCGGCACGCGTGGTTTCGTCTCGATTCACGGCGTCACGCAGAATTTCGAGCTCGGTCCATACGCCGGATTCGTCTTCCACAAAAGTTCGCACTGGAAGTTTCTCGTTCAGAACGCGCATTTCGGAGAGGATGAACTCTGTGAGCCAGACGCGATCCTCTGCTCTATCACCTATTACAAAAATGTCGGTAACTCTTCCTTCGTGATCACCGCGAACGAGTGCTTGAGCGGAGCGTCGCGACAGGACCACGCCGCGCCGCCAACGTGGCCCTTTTTCGCTCAGCGTATGAGATCGAACAATGAAGCGTGGCAAGAGACCCGGCGGCCGCACGTCGTCGTAACGCAGTTGGATGCGCTGGGCGTCCTCGCCCATATACTTCTTCAATTCGCGAGGCTGGTTCTCATCGAGCAGTCCCGGCACCAAATACAACTCCTCCTTTTGGTCCAACGGGAAGCACAACTCAAACTTCTCCATCAACGCCAAAAGAAAACGGTGCATTTCAGACGGATAATCCTTCTTGCTCTTCAACGCTTGCGTGAAGTCAGCCAGGCGCATCGCGCCATTCGTTTCCTGTTTATGAAGCCAACGCAGAATCTTGTAAATCCCGTCAACGAGCCAGCGTGGCTTTAGCACACTCGTGTCGCGAAGTCGTGGATCGTCGCGGTAGTTCAATGCGATTCCGAGACAGTCGAGGATCGTCGCGAGCGTGTCCTGAGCTTCTGCTGTTTCAACTCCCTCGTCAGCACAGATTTCGCGGTAATCTTGAAACGTGACGAAACTTGCTTTCATCTCTTCCAAACGAGTGCGGACGCGTGCCCATGAGGGCGAGATCTTTTCTCGCACGCTCGGCATTCCGCCGGCTAATTTGGCAAGCAATTTTCGGAGCGGTTCGATCCCCACGCGCGGCTGGCAGTCAGTCTTCACCACCGCCTTGACCTCAGGATAGTTTTCCTGCAGGAAATACTCGTCGATGGTGAAAGGATGCGCCTTGATCTGATTGAGTGCGATGACCACCGGCGAGCCTGTTCCATACGTACGGATCAAATCGCAGCCAATATTTCTGCTTCCTGCATTGGTCGACCCTGACGGCCGGACAGGACCACCAGATAAATGCTGCGCTGAGAAAAGAAGAACTGGTGTGTTTGGTGTAAAAACTCCTGACCGCCAAAATCCCAGATGTGAGCGGTGATTGTTGGTACCACGCGCGCCAAGTTCGAGTGAATGACGTTCAATGCCTGGCGTTTCGGGTTCTTGTTTGTCATGGGGAATCCGCGTAGTGCTTTGCTCAGAGAAGTTTTGCCGACGCGCCCGTGGCCTACGAGGAGTAATTTGACTTCGTTGAGAGGTTTCGCGTTCTGTTGTTGCTGTGCCGAAGTAAAAGGCGAAGAACGCTCTGCGGATCAGCAGCCTTTCTGTCCCGAAATGACTTCGTTGTGAGTCGCGCCAAGAACCTCTGGTGGGATCACCAGATCCGTATTGCCGTGAAGGTACATTTGTCTCAAGATTGGCAACTCAAGTAGAGACGCCGGCAATGAGATCAATTCGTTACCCGCAATGTCTAGTTTCACTAGACTCGTTAGCTCCCCGAATGAGAGAGGGATTGCGCGCAGCTTATTGCCTTGCAAATCCAAACTTTTCAACTCCGTGAGTTCACCCAGTGTCTCGGGCAGCGATCTAAGTTGTTGTTACTGATGTATAGCCACTCCAATTGGGCAAGTTCACCCAGCGAATCTGGCAGAGTGCCTAGTTGATTATCCGATAGGTTGAGGTACCGAAGTTTTTTGAGCTTTCCCAAAGATGCCGGCAGGTTCTCAAGTTTATTGCTGGAAAGATTGAGCCTGCTTAATCTTCGTGAGGTCACCTAGCCACTCAGGTACACTCGTGAGATTGTTATGGCTTAAAGATCCAATGTGTTCAATGCGGTCAGCCTATTCAGTGTATTTGGAAGCACCTTGTGAGTAATTATCGGTTAGGTGCAACGTCTGAAGTTTTCGGAGGAGGCCTAACCAAGCTGGTACTTCTTTCAACTCAGTAGCAGACAAATCAAGTGATCTTAGTTCAGTTAGATTACTTAGCACCTCAGGCGCATCACTCAATGGAAGATCGCTAAGCCCCGAAGACTCAAGGTTTGTGAGTTGAGCTAAGGACGTCGGAAGGGTCACCAACTCGTTAAAGGAGAGATTGAGCGACTGCAACTGTGTCAACTCCCCCAATGACTCGGGCAACGTTTCAAGTTGATTGTCTGAGAGATCGAGTGCCTTCAAATTAGTTAGTTGGCCTATCCAGGACGGCAATTCCGTAGAATCATTCCGCGTCAGCACAAGGAATTCCAATTGAGTGAGTTGTTTTAACGATTCTGGTAATTCAGTCAGTGCTAATATCTTCATTGAGGGCAGCACTGAGGTCGAGTTCTGTGGCTTGTGAGCGGTAGGCCGCCTCGATTCTTTCTTTGGCTCTTTGATACCCTCGTTACTCATACCACCAACCTTCGTTACTCACTTCCACCGGCGACCGTGCTTGATCACGATGTCCACGTCCTGCAACAGATCAATATGCCGCAGCACGTCACCACGCACGGCGATGATGTCGGCGTACTTGCCCTCGCTCACGGTGCCGACTTGGTCGGAGACGCGCATGGCGACTGAGGGCCAATATGTTGCCGCGCGGATGGCGGTCATGGCGGGGATGCCGAAGCTGTTGACCCAGGCGTCCAATTCGCGCCAGGTTGTCTGGCTGTGGAAGTTCATCGGGATGCCGCTGTCTGTACCGATCAGGAGCACGACACCGGATTCAGAGAGTTGAGCAATTTTGCGCGCGAGGGTGGGTCGACGCAGCGGTGTGATCTGGTAATAGCCCAACTGACCCGGTTTCTTCAGCGACTGCTTGATGTCGTCGATGATCGACTGCGGCAATCCAACCTGCCACGACGGATCGTCAAGCTGCTCGGGATTGTCGCGAACGTATTCGTAGTTCAACAACCCCTGCACTGTCGGCGTCCAGAACAATGGTCCAAGACTCATCTTCGCCGTTCGCTCACGAATCAGCGCGATGACATCCGCGGGATACTCAGGCGCAGTCGCGAGCCCCGTGTGCTCAAAACAATCAACTCCAACTTGCAGCCCACGCCGAATCTCTTCCGGACGATGCGAATGGGCCACGACCGGCAGTTTGCGTTTATGCGCCTCGTCGACAACTGCCTGCACTTCCTCCATCGTCATCTGATCCTGATCGATCAGCTTGATCACGTCGACGCCGGCGTCAGCCAACGTGCGCACCTTCGCGCGCGCGTCCTCCGGCCCCTTCACGCCCCAACGAACGTATTCAGTGCCGGGATACGGCTCGTGCTGGATAAACGGGCCTGACACGTAGAGCGTTGGTCCAGGTATCTCGCCTTTCCGAATACGATCGCGGACTGCAATGCTGGCTTTGAGTGGGGCACCCAGATCGCGCGCACTCGTGACACCGGCCATCAATAACTGCCGCGCAGAAGCAGGCATGATCACTGCTTCCATCTGCGGCGGGTACGTCTTGTCCCAGTGTGCGTAGTCGCTGTGGCCATTGATCATGAGATGTACGTGCATGTCCCAGAGCCCGGGCAACACGCTCATGCCTTCAGTTGAAATCACTTCCGCACCGGGCGGAATCGCAAGCGTGCCAACCTGGCCCACAGCCTTAATGCGCTCGCCTTCAATGATCACGACGCTATTGCGAATCGGCGTACTGCCATAACCGTCGATCAACGTGCCACCGACGAGTGCTTTGACATTCGTAGATCGCGTTTGCCCCAGCGCACTCACGCAGACGAGCAAAACGAGCAGGGGATAAACACGGAAAAGACGGATTTTCATAGGTGGTATCTACCGAAATACATTTAGCGCGAATAGCGGCGCACGATTAATGCGATGGGTAGGCCAACGCAAAACATAATCGTGAGCAGTCCGATGATGAAACCGGAAACTGTCATCGTTCCTCGCGGAACGAGTGAAAGCGGCAACACGACATAGTTCATGAACAAGTACACTAAGACGCCGTAAAGCAGTCCGAAGTGAACCGGCCGTTCCACCAGAAACCGCAACTTGCGACTCGCGAGGTAGAAGACGATCGTGGCGCCTGTGGCGATCAGGAAATGAAGCGCGAGGCCGATGGCCGCAGTTTTTGTACCGCCCCTTAACGCAGCAGGACCGAGCAATCCACTTGCGACAAAGCGCAAAACAGCCGCCGGGCTTATGCCTCTCCGCAACCACGCAGTCAGGCAGGCCGCGCAAATGTCGAGAGTTCCAGCGATCAGCCCGCCCCAGAAAATTGGCTGAAGATTCATAAGAATATCCTGTAAATCAGAACAGTTAAGAGACAGCCGGTGTGGCTGCATCTTTATACAGCGCCGCTCCGGCGATAGTTGCAACTATCGAAATGATTAAGTGAATAGCGCCCACCTTGAACCACAACGCAGTTGAAAAGAAACCCAGCGGAATGAACTGCACTGGTCCAGTCAGTGAGAACGCGATCCAACCGATGATACCCGCGACTGCAGCAGTCTTTGGTCCAGCGCCGAAGAAAGGACGCATCAACACATAAAACATGATCGCCGTGAACGCACGTCCAAGCTCGAAAATCGCAAAGTAGATCATGCTCGAGCCGTGCGGGTCAGGCTCTCGCGCTCCAAGCGCTTCGTAGAGCGCGCGCCAATCGGCTTTCGCAAGGGTTTCGTGGATCAAACCATCGGTTGCGAACATAATGATCGCAGCAATCAGGCTGCCTAGAAAGAGCCGACCCCAATTGATCTGTGCCATGCTCTGCCTCCTTTAGGGTTTGTGTATTTGTGCTTCTTGTGGCTACTCCTGCTTAATCTCAACTTCGATCTCGCGCACTGTTGGAGGTGGAAGACGACCCCACTGCGGACGTCCGATCCCCACAGCGCGCAACCGCGCGGCGCCCGGTTGAAATTTGGAAAGCATTTCCGAAGTGAGTACAACGGTTTCAAAACCGTACTTCGGCCGCGGATCGAAGAAGGCCAGCTCGTTGCCGGAAAGATGCACGTGGAGCAGTCGTTCGGAATGTGTCCCCTGGATCAGATCAACGTCAACGTCCACCTGGTTGCGGCCTGAACCCACCACTGACGCATTCACCACGGCTCCAGCAGACAACACGCGCGGCGCACTCAACTCCAAACTGCGCACCTGAAAGAAAGCACGATGACTCGACACCGCACCAATCAGAAGCAACGCGACGATCACAGCGACAAACACGCGCTTCATCCACAAGATCGGTCGTGCATCCTGAATAGTTAATTGTTCGAACATGTCACGGTTCTGCAAGCGTGTATTCAAACTCGTAAGAGTGTTTGCCCCCGTCGATGATGATGTTCATCTTTCCGCGCAGACCGACGAGCTGATCCGTGCCGGAATCGGGAATGACAGTGATCATGAGCTCGCCAACACCGCGCGTCATAACGCCGTTGTGCTGTAGATAAAAACTGCCGCGACGTCCATTCAGTGTTCCAGTCACCTTCTCGATCGCGACGTAACCCGCGGAATCCTTAACGACTGCTGCTGCTCGCCATCAACATCTGCCCTTTGCTCGTGCCGGCGAGATCGCCCTGAAACTGTTTGTCGATCGACATCCTGCCGACCGGCATGTCCGCTCCCTGGTCCTGTGGGTTCAACTTCACTTCAAACGTTCCACTGGCTCGATTAGTCATAGCTTTTTCCTGTTTCACTTTTGATTGCGACTGGGTTTGTATAAACAAACCGGCAAAATTGAAAACGAGTGCGCAGATTAACAATATAACGCTCATTACTGTCTCCCGTCAGACGAAATTGTCTCAACAATCGCTTTGATTGCGTGCTTCGCTTCCGGCATTGGGCCCAGCATCCAGTTGTGGACCATCCGATCGTATTCACGATAATCCAATCGCACGGCTTCGACGTGGGCTTGGTCTCGCAGCTTGCGGCAGTCAGGATACAGGATGTCGCGCGTGCCGATGAACAAGGTTACCGGCGCGAGATCTTTCAGACTGCCATAGACCGGACTCACCAGATAACTCTTCGGATCGACATCTTGCGCGTAAACTTCGCCGCTGTATTTCAACCCTTCAACACCGAGGAATGGGTCAATCTTATCAAACTCAGCAATCTCCGGATTTGAAAGCGTCGCGTCCAGCCACGGCGAAAGAAGAATGACGTGGCCCGGCTGCTGGTGACCGTCGTCGCGAAGTCGCTGCGCGAGCGCGAGACTGATGCCGCCCCCCGAAGAATCGCCCATTATCGTGATATTTGAGCTTCCTGCCCCGTCTGCGAGATCGTTGTAGAGCGGCAGCATGAGCGCGAAGACGTCGTGAACGTTGTGCTCCGGCGCGTGTGGATAGTTCGGCGCGGTGACGGTGCAGTTCGACATGTCGACAAGCTTCGACATGAAGTCCCAGTGTTGCGGAGCGAAACTGTTGACGTACGCGCCGCCGTGGAGATAGATGACGTGCTTGTCACTTGCATTCTGTTTCGGCGCGATGGTCCAAACGAGATGACCATCGACCGTGCGCTTTGAAATGAGGTGTTTGCGGTGCAGCCGTTTCGAAGGTTCCGAGTAAGTCCTTTCGCCGCTTTCAACCCGCTGCCGCATGCGATTGACAGTTCTCTTCATGCGCATGAGGCGCAAGAGAACGTTTATCGCCTTGCTCTGGAGGCTGGGCATGCATCGTCACCTGTACCACGAGGCAATCGAATAACGTTCGCCGTGTGTGACCGGCGTGACTTCGTGAGTAGTTTCCGAGCGAAAAGCTACGAGCGTGCCGGGCTCTGCCGGCATACGAAAGCTATTCCGCAGATCGCTGAATACAAGCGACCCGCCACAATAAGCATCTGGTTCAGGCGACTGCGATTCACGACTCAGAAATATGACTGTCGAGATCCGGCGTCGTTCAGAGTCGAGTCTCATCAGACCGGTGTTGCCATCCTGATGCGCAACAAAGAAATCGCCGGTGCGGTAGCGAAGAAATTGCGGATCTTCACACTCGTTGAGTGTCAGATCGAAATGCTTCTCGACCGCGTCTTTGCACGCGAGGAGTTTCTGAATTATGAGATCTACTGTTTCCTTCGACGGCTTAACGCGAACTGTCCGGCGTACCATCTCATCGATTGTTCCTGAATTCGTGGCGCCGTAAACAGTCGCAGCACTGCCGGCAGCAGCGCTCAATTCAGCAACAATCGCGTCGCACAGTCGTCGTTCAAGGAATTGCGGAACAACAAACAGATCGGGCCAGATTTTTTGTGCTTCTTGTGCTTTTTGTGGCTCAAGACATATGAACAGCCGTGCCGTAACGCTCTGCCGAGCGCTCACGTGCCTTTGCGGCTTCAACTTCACGGTCGCGTGGCGGAGCATTCGTTACCAGCGAGTCGAGCAACTCTGTTGCGACCTGCGCAACCTGATCGACCGCGCGGTTGAAAGCCTCTTCGTTTGCCTTCGAAGGCTTTGTAAACCCACTCAATTTCCGCACGAATTGCAGCGACGACGCGCGAATCTCTTCCTCCGTCGCCGGCGGTTTGAAGTTATGTAGTGTTTTGATATTTCGACACATGCTGTTTTGTTGCCTGCTGCGCTGAAATCGTTGTGCTGATCTTAATCATCCCAAATATGCGTAA
This sequence comes from uncultured Acidobacteriota bacterium, assembly GCA_963748155.1. GTDB lineage: Bacteria > Acidobacteriota > Blastocatellia > Pyrinomonadales > Pyrinomonadaceae > PSRF01. Next base: position 76,117 of record CAVVHV010000001.1, read on the forward strand.
AGGCATATGCAAACGCCGCAGCAAAAAGTGCGGCCCCGGCGCCAATGGCAATGAACATCTTCTTTTTCTTGCTCATGCCTCGGCCTTCAACTCTTGTGACGTCGGCATAGGCGATATCGCTGCGGCTACCGGACTTCTCATCCGTAAGCGTGAAACTATTTTCACTGGATTGCGTGATGCGGCCCTTCATTTCAGAGCCGTTGCGCAATTTGACTTTTACTCGTGTCTCTTTTTTGTTGAGTCGATCTACTACTTCCGTTTTCGTTTTTGTCTCAACGTTTAGAGTTGATTGAGCTCGCGCGGCTGGTCCAAATAGAGACACGACGATCGCGAGAGCGAGGAAAAGGGTCGTCAGGGTACGTTTCATTAATAGGCCTCCTTGTGGGGCGGCACTTCGCGCCCGGGGTGAGTCGCAAAGAGCGGTGGCCCATGAAGAGCCACCTACGATAAGTCAGTTCTTGTTTTGCTTGTTCCTACGAGCGTCAAGAAAGTGCTCGAGAACGAGGATGAGCACGGTGACCACAGTGCCAATCACTGCGAGACCGAGAATGCCGAGGCCCACCGCCACGCCGATAGCCGCCGTCATCCAAAGACCTGCGGCGGTGGTCAATCCCTGAATCTCACGCTGTTCGTTCAGCTTTAGTATAGTCCCTGCGCCGATAAAACCGATACCTGTGACGATGCCCTGGATCACTCTGGATAGACCATCGAGGCTCATACCAGCGTCCTGACAGGCTATCACCACTACGGCTGTTCCCAGGCTAACGAGCATGTGCGTTCGCAGTCCCGCAGGTTTTCCGGCCTGTTCACGCTCGATTCCCACGATTGCGCCGAGCAGAACAGCAAAAAACACGCGGAGCAGCACGATGATGAGTCGCTCGCGATCCGGAAAGCCATTAGTCAGTTCATGCCACAGTGGATCCATATCTTGTTAATCCTGTAACTGTAATCCTGTCTACTCTATTGAAAACCAAAGAACCCTGGATCCATCAGGAACCAGTTCACCAGTCCCGCCAGGATCCCGATCACAAACACAGCGAACACGATTATCTTTTCTTTTGTCGTGTTTGGCTTGCCGCCCATGCCGGGAAAGAGCATCAGAAAGATCCCGCCGACGACACCGAGCGGGGAAAAGGCCGCCATCTTCATGTAGTAAACTCCCTCTTCCCGCAACTGGTACCAGCCGTAATAGATCATGCCCGCAAAAATAATAACGAGGACAAGTCCGAAGAGACGGGTTTTGAGCATGAGTCCTCCAATTCTGCTTAATGTTTAAAACACGTACGGTATCATGCGCCACTTCACTTTCCGCATGTAATCGCTGTAGCCCTCGAGTTCCTGCTTGAGCATTGCTTCCTCGCCGAGAGCACGCGCAGCGATCGTGACGATCAAAAGTCAACGCCAGCACAAGGCCGTAAAGAGAACCCAGCAGCAATGGCGCAGAAATAAAGAGGAGCATGGCGCCAGCATACATCGGGTGCCGCACGATAGCGTACAAACCAGTAGAGATCACTTTCTGACCGCGCTCTTTCTGCATCTTCACTACTGGCGCCGCGAACGTATTTTCCTTCAACGCCGCGAACACAATGTAGGTGGCAACGATAAGCAACACCGCTCCGATCGCTTTGATCCAGAAAGGAAATGGTGGACTCCAGCGGAATCGTCGCGCGTCGAGCGGCATAATCGCAAACCAGACGAGGAATTCAACGAAGAACAGTGACAGGAGTAGTTTGTCCCAGGGCTTTTGCGTTTCCTGTATCGGAGATCCGAAGCGCTCCTTCAGCAGTGCCGGATCGTGGAAGTAAAGATAAATGAGTGTCGAATAGCACATCAGCAGGAAGATGATTGAAAACACCCAGCCTTCGATCCAACGCACGTCGCCCGCAAGGAAAAACAGTATGACTGGAAAGAGGAGCAGATAAAAAAGCGAGCCGATGAGTTTTGAAGTTGGGACGGTTGCGTTGTCGGAATTCATTTTAGAAGTTGGACGCTGGGGCGGCCACGGAGGGCCGCCCCTACAGTTGAACCTCGGATCGTTGAATTAACTGTAGGGGCGGCCCTCCGTGGCCGCCCGTGCGATTATTCCTACAAATGCTTCGCACATGCGGCGCGCATCATAATTCTCGACGATTCTTTTCCTGTTCTGTCCGCCGAGCGTCGAGCACATCTCCGGATCGGCCGCGAGCTGCAAGATTGTACGTGACAACGCAACTGCGTCGCCTACCGGCGCGAGAAGGTCTGAAGGTCCAACGACTTCCCTGACACCTTCAATATCAGTAGCCGCAACAGCCAACCCCGCGGCCATACATTCCAACACACCATTCGGACAACCTTCCGAACGCGAGGTGAACACACCGATATCAACAGCCGTCAACAGTCCCGCAACATCACTTACCTGTCCGGCGAAGCGAACGCTACGCTCGATCCCCAATTCGCAACTCAAAGCCACGAGAGACTCGTACGCGCCATCGTGTCGACCAGCCAAAACAAGCACTGCCTTCCGCTCGAGTGTAGCCATCACAATCCGCCACGCGCGCAAAAGCGTCTCGTGATCTTTGTTCGTGTGCAGGTTTCCGACCATGCACGCGACAAAAGCTCCATCATCGATCTCGAGTCGTTTGCGCCAGCCGTCGCGGTCCATCTGCGGCGCCGATCGCTCAATTCCATTTTGGACCACATGGACCTTCCGCGCATCAACTTTGAGTTTCTCGATCAGGAACCGCGCACCGGCATGTGAGTTCGCGATGAATCGCGGCGTTCGTTCCACGGCCCAACGTTCCCACGTCACGTGAGGAAGAAACAGACCTTCGTCTCTCTGGTTCCACACGCAGAGTCGCGCGCCGGCCCACTTCCACACAAAACCACAGACAACGTTCGGCAGCCACGTATACGGTAGAAGAACGTCGGGCTTCGCGCCGCGTAACAGCCAGGCGACTCGCCGGATACTCTCGAGACGATGTACGTTAACAGGCTCGACGCGCCAGCGAATACCGTGCTGTTCGCAAATATCAGCAACTGGGCCAGACTTATTAAATCCCCAGACCTCGACCGCGCTCTGTTCCTGCTGGGACAAGTGCCGGGCAAGTATCAACGCCTGGCGCTCTGCCCCGCCAAGCTCGAGATTTCCCAGCAGAAAGATGACGCGACGACCGTTCACAGGCGTGGATCTTAAGGCATTTACAGGAATGGCTTACAGGATTTACAAGATTTGACAGGATTAACATGAAATTTTCTTGTAACTTTTCCCAAACCCACGTGTTTTAGGAGATGTAGCGCAGCTTATGGCGAGCGAAGACGAAGAGTTCACCATGCTGTTTCAGGATTTCTACCCTAGCCTATGCCGCTTTCTGGAGTGTTTATTGGGAGGCCGCGCGCCGCTGGCGCAGGATCTGGCACAGGAAAGTTTCCTGCAACTCCATCGTACGGCATGGGGAACTGTGCCGGTCGGCGAGGCGCGCTTCTGGCTCTACCGCGTGGCGCGCAACATGGCGATCAACGAGTTTCGCAAATCGCACACGCGCTACCGGCTGTTTGATCGAGTGGTGGAAACGATGAGGCCACGAGCACGCAACCCGGAGCAGGAATACGAAACTCAGGAGCGAAAAAATCTCGTGCTTGAAATGCTACAGACTTTGCCGGAAGACCAACGCACCGCGCTGCTGCTGCGAGAGCAGGAACAGTTGAGCTACCGGGAGATCGGGCAAGTGCTGAACATCTCTGAAAGCAAAGTGAAGGTTGACATCTTTCGCGCGCGGGCGTCGCTGCGAGAACGCTGGAGCAGGATTTCTCATGTTAATCCTGTAAATCATGTAAATCCTGTCTAAGACTGACGAAGGCGATCATGAACTGTAGTTTTACTGAAAAAATCTCATCACTAATCGACGGCGAACTGAGCACTACCGAAGCACGCGAAGTCGAACGCCACTTGTGACCTGCAACGAGTGCCTACAGGTTCGCGCTGACTTTCTCAACCTGCGCAGCCAGATTGCTAACTTCGAAACGTCACTTGAACCAGCAGTTCAAAACCGTGCGCTGAAGAAGATCCTGGCAACACCGCGACGCGCTCCGTCTCGCGGATTCGCATGGAGTTTTGGCACCTCCGCTGTCGCCTTCGCAACGCTTCTGATCGTCGCAGCGATCATCGGCTTGCTGATGTACCAGAGCTCCAACACGAGCACTAACGACAAACATTTAGCGGTCCAGAATCCGACGCCAGTACCGACTGCTTCCGCACCGCAAAAACAACCCGAACCGGAAGCATCGCCTTCGCCAAACAAGGGTAACGAAGAGACAGCTCCGCGTCGTTCACCATCACCGGCTCCACCAAAGAAACAACCGCTGGTGCGCGAACCGAAACCCGGTGAGCAGTTCGCCTCGATTCCATCAACGCCCGACCCGGTGCGTTCTGCCGATGCCCAAACGATGACGGCGCTTCACTTCGAAAAGTCTGAAACGCTGCTCGTCGCGTTTAGAAACGTGCGCCTGAACGATCCCAGCACGGCAAGCTGAAGTCGCTTACGAACGTAAGCGCGCTCAGCAACTCGTATTGCAAAACATGATGTTGCGTCGTGAAGCTGACGCGGCAGGTGACGTCCAGATCTCATCTCTACTTGAGAGTTTGGAACCGATTTTGATCGATATCTCTAATCTTGCGGACAAACCGGACCAGGACGCGGTCCGCGTGATCCGTGAACGCGTCGAACGCAAAAACATCGTGCCGCTGTTGCGGGTCAACTCGACCGCACTGGCACGCGCCCTTGATTAACCTCTGTGCGTCCTCTGTGTCCTCTGTGTCTCTGTGGTGAACGGTTATTGCCACCACAGAGACACAGAGAACACAGAGGCTGCACAGAGAAAACAAACAAGCGGTTCACCTCAGAGGCACAGGGAACAGAGAGGTACCATGTGCGTTTTTGATCACCGCTCGATCTCTGCGCTCGCTCTCGAGTTCTCTGTGCCTGTGCGGCGAACCGTCAAGTTAGAAGCAATTTCACCGATTGAGGACAACGAATCATCATGAAGCACTTAGTTAACTATCGCCCCCAAATCAGATCCGGATTCGCGCTGTTGGCTGTCGCCGCTGTCGTAACCGTTTTCTCGATTTCAATTCAACGCAGTTCCGCCTTTTCTCAGGATCTCTCCAAGCTCAATAAGTTTGTGCAGACGAAAGGAAACACGGCCTCAATGCAGATCTTTCGCGAAGGCCGCGACTTCATCGAATCACAAAACTGGCAACGAGCAGCCGAGAAATTCAACGACTTCATCACCGGTTATCCCAAAGACAGAGATCTCGACGCCGCGCTGTACTGGTATGGCTACGCGTTGCAGAAGCAGGGCCGAAAAGACGAAGCCGCAACTCCGCTGCTGACACTGATCAAAAAATTTCCAAACTCAAGCTGGCGGCAGGAAGCGCAGGCAATGCTCGTAGTGCTGGGTCGCAAAGCTGAAGTGGACCAGGCGCTCGAGCGCGACGATTGCGAGATCAAAATACTCGCGTTGCAGAGCCTGTTCCAGGCGGACGAGGAACGCGCGATCGGGATCGTCACTGAAGCGCTCCGCACAAATCCAGCCAGATGTCAGGGCTTCCAGGCTGCGGCAGTATCGATACTCGGCTCACATGGTGGACCACGAGTCGCTCCGATTCTTTTGGAAATCGCGCGCAGCAATCCCGATCTGAAACTGCGTCTCACCGCGATCAGGCGTCTGGGCGAGATAAAGAGCGATCAAGTCACTGACGAGCTCATCAAAATATACGACGCTGATCGAACCAAAGAAATTCGCGCCCAGATCCTGCGGGCGTTGGTCGAAGGTCACACGCCGCGTGGTACCGCTAAGGTGATGGAGATCGCGCGCGCGAGTGACGACATCGCCGCCAGACAATATGCGATTCGTTACATCGGCGAAATGAATGATACGGCTTCGCTCGACGAGCTGATCCGAATTTTCGACGCTGACAAGACAAAGGAAATTCGCTCGCAGATCATCCGTGCACTCGCCGAGCGTGAGGATCCACGCGCCCGCACGAAAGCTGTTCGACATCGCAGACAGGGTGAAACGCCGGAGTTACGCATCGAAGCGATTCGTCGTCTTGGGGACCACGGACGCGTTTCGATTGATGAACTATTGCAGCTCTACACGAGTGAGACGAACGTTCAAATCAAGCAGGGACTGCTGCGCGCTTTCGCCGAGAGTAGCGATCCACGCGCAGTCGGGAAACTGTTTGAGATCGCTCGCGGCAACGATCCTATCGAGCTGCGTACCTACGCCCTGCGACGATTGGGCGAGAAGGACGACGAGCAGACTGTCAATCAACTCGTGTCGTTTTACGACGGCGAACAGAACGTGCAAATCAGAATGGCGTTGCTGCGCGCGTTTGGCGACTCGAAACAGAAGAGCGCCATTCGCAAGCTGATGACGATTGCGCGCAACGATCCGTCTGTGGAGTTGCGGAAAGCAGCGGTCAGGTATCTGGGCGAGAGCAAAGATCCTGAGGCGTTGAAGTTTCTGGAAGATATTTTGAAAGTTAATTAACCCTTAGGCTGGCTCTGCACAGAGTCAGTCTTTTACAGGATTTACATGTAAATCTTGAAACATCATGTAAATCCTGTCTAACAACTACCTTTTTTGCTTAATCATTCGGGAGGAATTTCATGCGCCATTCAATGCTCCTCTTTCTCGCGATCATCGGGATCGCTTGTGCCGGCGGGAATCGCGCGGGCAGTGTCACAGTCGCTGCCGCGACTGACGATCTTCAAACACAATCCACCGCCACGACGATCCAGAGTTTCACTGCAGTCGACGGCGCAGACCTGATGGCCCGGCTTGAAGCCGCGCAATCACGCGCACGCAATCAACAAACGCCATACTGGTCCGCGTACACTTTCGACGTGCGTCCGGGAGTCGCCGTCGATCCTGGCATTCGTGATTTCAATGGCACCATAAACACGATGGGCGATACAACCGTCTTCATCGGCACGAACGCCGCCGGAGTCACTGTCGAGACACGTAACCTCGCGATCTTTCTGCTGCGCGATCCATCAAGTAACCAGATCACGCGCATGGAGGTTTACAACCTCGAACGCAAACGCGAGTACAGCGGCTATCCGGTTTACTGGCTCGGCCGTGCGAACAACGAAGAGAGCCTCAATTACCTGCGTGCGATTGCCGCCGCGACGCCCCTCGACATGTTGAGTGAACGCGCCGTGCTCAGCATCGCTCTGCACGACGATTCGCGAGTCGGCGGGATGTTGAAGAACTTCGTTACCAGTTCTCCAAACCAGACGCATCCGCTCGACTTCTGTTTACTGGCTGGGCCATGTCGGCGGTGAACAAACATTTCTCGCTTCGCTCGTGCGCAACGACTCGGAAGACAAGAAGATTCGACGTTCCGCCGCGCACGCGATCGGGCAGAGCCGCGAGCGCGGGGCAATCGCGACGCTCCAGGGTCTTTATGAGAGCGTGAAGGAGCCTGAGGTTCGCAAAAGTGTAATTTCGGCAGCGGGTAACAGCATCGACGAGCAGCCAGCGTTCGCGTTTCTGCTGAACGTTGCGAAGAACGATTCCGATTCGGAAGCACGACGGACGGCAGTGCGGCAGCTCGGACATTTTCAGCGTGAAGACACTGCCGACGAGCTGATGAAGATCTACAGTAACGATGCGAACATCGAGGTGAAGCGCGCGGCGTTGCGTTCGCTCGCCGAAACGAAGAGCCCGCGCGCGCAGGTGCGTCTACTCGAGATCGCGCGCAGCGATGCGAGTCCTGAGTTCCGCAAGACGGCGATTCGCGTTATGGGCGAGCGTGGTGAAGCGGCAGTTGACGATCTGTTGAAGCTGTTTGATTCGGAGCAGGTGACGGACGTCAGACGTGCCGTGCTTCAGTCGCTTTCGGAGATCAAGAGCACGCGTGTTGAAGACAAGTTGTTTGAAGTCGCGCGCGGTAATGATGTGATGGACGTGCGACGCCAGGCGATCCGGTTGCTTGGCGAGCGCGTGAGTAAGCGCAGCTTCGAGTTTCTGAGCCAGACGGCGCAGAGTACGGATGGCAATGCGGAAGTGCAGGTTCAGGCTGTGAGGGCGATTAGTGAGCGAAATTCTGAGGAGTCAGTGCCAATCCTGATCAAGATCGCGCGCACGCATCCAAACCAGATGGTACGTAAACAGGCAATCCGGTCGCTTGGTGAGTCTGGTGATCCGAGGGCGGTAGATTTCTTTAAGGAAGTGCTGAGCAAATAAGATCGAAAGTTAGAACCGAGCTTGGCCACGGTCAGTGCCCCCCTACAGCGGTAGTCGGTCGGGTGCCTGCCATGGAGGCGCTGACTGGGCCACAAGCACGTAGGGGCTGCACTCCGTGGCCGCCCGTGTTTTCGACTACAATCGCCGCCAGGAGTCTTTTTCCATCACACCCACGCTTCGTCGCGTGCCTTCTTGTTTCCCTTCCACGCCGTTGGCGCCTTTCTGATCCACTCCTTGCTGCAGCGTCCCCGGCTTTATTGCCTTTGGGTTGCGGCGCCGCGGGGTCGGGTGGGTCCGGTGCGCATGAAGCCGTGTCGATCCTTCGTAAGTCACCGGATCGAATCGTCTTCTTCAACTCCTGCCATCGCGTCCGGTGGTCTTCGGTAGAGTTGGGTTGATGCGCGCGTCGTTCCGGCACAGAAACCGTACACCGGCGCTTTGATCTAAACCGAGCGCCCCTTTGTCGGTATGCCATCCGCGGCTGCCGTGCTGATCCATAAAACACAAACGCGGCTTTGATGTTCGGATTGTTCGTCGCGTAGCGGAACGTTTTGGCTGCCGCCCCAGCAATATCCCGTGACCACAACCTTGCCATTCGATGCCGGCACCTTCGAGATGTAATCCGCTACCGCATTCAAGTCAGCAGTGATCTTGATCCGGCGGGAGATCACGGATCGCCTGGCCCACTGCCTTTCGATCGAGCGAGGCTCGTACCGCCACCAACGATAGGCGTCAGGGGAGAGAGATTAGGGGTAATCGCCTTGGTCTATCGGACAGAGTGTAATCTACAAAGTACTAAGCGTAAAACACAAACCGGGTGTATTATCTGCGCGCTCTTCCATCCCGCAAACAGGGAGAATTCAAATGTCCAAATTTTTCCTTTTAATGGTATGTATTCTGACTGGTCTGCTCGTGCTTGCCTGTGGTGCGCCGACAAACCGGAATGCTGAGACGACGCCGTCAACCGCGGCTCCGGCGGGTACACCTGCAACCACCACGAATAGAAATGACAACACGAGCACAGGCGATAAGGTTGGTATTGCTGAGTGCGATAACTTCATCACCGCTTACGAGACATGCGTTGCGGCAAAGTGCCTGAAGCTGCGCGCGCAAACTTGAGGGCGTCAGTAACCACCTGGCGCACCGAGTGGAAGAAACTCGCTGACAATCCACAAACGCGCGGAACCCTCGCCGCCGCCTGCAAGCCCCAACGCAACGCAACGATGACTGCGATGAAAGATTACAACTGCGCATGGTAGACCACTGAGCGTTAGGCAAGAAGTCAGACGTAGACAGGATTTACAAGATTTTTCAGGATTTACAGGATTGTTCAGGTTTCAGGATTTACATGTCAATCATGGAAAATCTTGTAAATCCTGTCTACGTTTACTTCATCGTCATGATCGCCGCCCAGATTTCAATCCCATCCCAAAAGTTCTGCAGCCGGATATTCTCATTCTCTGCATGCTGGTTGTTATCGTAGTTCGCGATCGGAACTGAGATCGTCACGGTCTTCAGTCGCTCAGTGATGATCGAGAGCGGCAGGCTTCCACCCGACGTCGGCAACAACACAATCTTGTCCGCCGTCGTCGACTGCACCGCATCAATCACTGATTTCGAGATCGGCAAATCCATGCGCGTGCGTTCAGCGTTGTAACCGCCGGGTCGAACACTGATGCGCGCCAGCAATGGATACTGCGCCCGTTCAGCATCAGCAGGCTCGCGATCCATAACGTGATAACCCTGCTTGCGGACGTGGTCGATCAGTCGTTGCACCTGGCGCTTATGATCGTTGCCTTTCACGAGCCGCAGATCGAGCACGGCTGTGGCTGTCGTGGGAATAACGTTACGAGCCAGCGCACCGACATCACCACTCGCAAAACCATTGATGTTCAATGACGGCAGGTTGATCAGCTCGAGCAACGACTTGCCGCCGCCTTCCGTGCGCTTGATACCGAGTTGGCTCTTCAACTCTTCATCGTATTGCGGAGCTTCGGCAATCGCGCGGCGCTCTACTTCACCAAGCGGCTCGGTGTCCGAATACCAGCCCTCAATCGTCACGCGCCCTTCGTCGTCTTTCATCGACGCGAGCAGGCGGGCAAGCAGGTGGGCCGGGTTTGGCGACCAGTTGCCGTAGTGCCCGCTGTGCAAAGGGCGTTTCGCGGCGTAGACCGTGACATCGACGTTCGTATCCCCACGCGCGCCAAACACAACCTGCTTGCGTCCTGACTGGTGCACTGGTCCATCACCAATGATCCACGCATCGGCGGCGAGCAGATCTTTATTTCGATCGATGATCTCTCCGAGATGCGGCGAGCCGGCTTCTTCTTCTCCTTCGAAAAAGAACTTGATGTTCGAAGTCAGCGCGAGGCCTTTCTCTTTCAGCGCCTGAACGCCGTAAGAATCGCCATCACGCCTGCTTTGTCGTCTGACGCTGAACGCGCGTAGATGCGCCAGCTGCGGATCGATCGCGCCGTTCAGTCGGCCAGAGCCGCAACCTGTCCCCTTCCTCGATCGAACCGGAACGAAAGACCGGTTGCCAGGTGACGTTCCGGTCCATTGTTTCGGATCAGTTGGCTGGCCATCATAATGCGCGTAAACGAGGATCGTGCGTTGTGCGCCGGGAGTTTTCCATTCGCCGTAAACGGCTGGTGGGGTCTGGGTGTTGAGCCTTCGAGCAGACGCGGGTTCAAGCCACGCTGCGTTCATCATCTCGACGATGAGCGCGGCGTTCCGGCGAATGTTCTGCGTGTCAGAGGCAACGTTCGGGATCGCGAGGAGCCTCGTGAACTCTTTTAAGATCTGCTGCTCATTTGCGCGGCGATACTCGCGAACTTTGTCCTGCGTTTGCGGGAAGACCGAGAAGGGGAGAAGGGTCAAAAGCAATAGGCTGCGCAGCATGCGCGGGATTATAGCCAAATCCGTGTTATCCGTGGTTACGGTTTTACGGCCTGCCTGGTCGCTTGGGTGGCCCAGGTAAACGTCAGACAGGATTTACAAGATTTTCCATGATTTACATGTTAATCCTGAAAAATCTTGTAAATCCTGTCTAAGGTTTTTTCATCAACTCAAGGACCGCCGAGGTCATCGCTTTTACGCCCGTCCTCAGCGTCGGCTCGGGCATGGGTGCGAAGAGGGCGGAATGAAGCCCGGGAAGCGCGACGCCCGATTCCCTGCTCTGCTTGACCTTCACCGGATCGGAAGCACCAAGCCAGAAGATCGTCGCCGGTATATTGTGGTCCAAACTGAAATACCCAAAATCTTCACTCGCCATCATCGGCGGCATCTGCACCACATTCTCATCGCCAAGCGCCTGCTTGAACGCACCCACGAGACGCTCAATCAACTTCGGATCGTTGTAAGTCGATCCCGTTCCTTCAGACACTTTCACCACCGGCGCGCGATCTTCCGGAATACCCGCCGTGGCCGCAACACCCTTCACGATCCGCTCAATCGACGCGAGGATACGTTTTCGCACTTCTTCCTTGTAAGTGCGCACAGTCAATTGCAGATTCACTTCATCGGGAATGATGTTGTAACGCGTGCCGCCGTGAATCGATCCGACCGTGACCACCGCCGGATCAAGCGGGGAATTCTCGCGACTCACGATCGTCTGCAATGCCATGACAACCTGCGCTGCAACCACCACCGGATCCTTCGTCGTCTCGGGCGCTGAGCCGTGCCCACCGACACCACGGATCTTGATGTCGATCGAAGTCGCACTCGCCATCGCATAACCCGGCGTGTAGCCCACCTTGCCTGTTTCCAATTCCGGCTTGTCGTGCAGTGCGATCGCGAAATCAGGTTTCGGGAAATTGGCGTAAAGGTTGTCGCGCAGCATCGCATTCGCGCCGTCGCCGGTTTCTTCGGCTGGTTGGCCCAGCATCACGAGCGTCCCACTCCAACGACTCTTCAACTCGGTCAACATCTTCGCGGTGCCGAGAAAGCTGGTCATGTGGATGTCGTGACCGCAGGCATGCATCACACTCACTTCGACACCTGCGTCGTTCTTCGTCTTCACCTGGCTCGAATAAGGCAGTCCTGTTTTCTCTTCGACTGGCAATGCGTCGAGCTCTGTTCTGACGAGGACTGTCGGACCTGGTCCATTCTTCATCACTGCCACGACGCCGTAGCCCGTCCACTGCGTATTTTGAAACTTGCCGATGCGTTCGGTGACGGTGAATCCAAGCTTGCGCAGCTCAGCAGCGACGAATGCGGACGTCTTTTCTTCGCGATGCGATAACTCAGGCGCGGCGTGGAGATTGCGGTAAGTCGTTAGCCACGACGCGATGTCGCGATCGATCATCGCATCGAGCGAGAGTTGTTGCGCGTTGACGGTCGCAGCACAAAAATGGCCACGGCCGCAGCCACGAGGAATGGTTTCCGCATTAATGTACGCTCCAAAGGTTGGTTCTAGCCTTTGCAAGCAGTCTTCTTGAGCTCGCTGATTCTGGCGAGGTGGTAGTCGTCGTGTTCCGCCTGGAAAAATAACATATCAACGAGTCGCATCGGCACGTTTAATCGCGGGTGAAGCGCGGAACGCTCGAAAATTTCAGCGTCGAAACTCTCGAGGCGATCGACGATGTCGTGTCTTGCCGTGCGAAATGCTTTCAGGATTGATTCGGCAGTGACGTTGTTGTGGTTTGCGTCGTGAGTCTTGCGATTCGACATGTCGGCGGCGTGCAGCGCCGAATGGCCGGCCAGATACTCGTCGATTCGTTGCGAGACGAGACTCTCGAGATCGAGCAGGTGGCCCGCGTTCTCCTGCATGGACCAGCGGCCATCGACTTGTGCGGTTAGTGTTTCGGGTGGGAGACCGGCAAACAGATCTTCGAGACGCGCAGGCGTGCCACGGATCCGCTCAATCATCTCCGGGTAAATGCCCGCGGGGAAATCAAAATTGAAGCGGCGATCGGTCCACTTGATTCTCATTCTATGGCTTCGGCGGTAAAGGCTTCTGCAATGCCGTGGCGATGAACTCAGTCATTCCCACATCGCTGCCTTCATGTCGAAACTTGTAGTAGGTCGACATCTGCGTCAGCCATTCTTTACGACTCTGGTCCGTCTTTGGATCCGTACCCGCCGATGCAATCGCACGCGCATACGCATCGATGATGCGATCCATGACGACATTTAGCTTCTCGAGCGCAGCCTTGCTGTCCGGCGTTTCAGGCTTATTGGCGAAATTCGGTTTGGTAAGCCGCTGACATCGTCTTGTAAGGACCGGACTCATAAGCCGCGGCGAGAAAGTAATACGTTGACGGAGTCTTCTTGATGTCACTGTCATACCTTGCTGCTTTCAGCAACGAATCGATCGCGCTGATCGGGATTCGTCTTGAGCGTCAGGAAGCCGACTGCGTAATTCAGATAAGCGAGCGTGTCGTCTTTGCCTTTGAATGGCGCCCAGTCAGCCGGTGCTTTACCCGCCTCGATCTCGCTGATCGCTTTGCGTGCGTAATCGAGCGCGGTGGTGTTGAAGTCTCATTCTTCGCGGACGCAGCCAGGTAGCCGGCGTAGCCGAGGTCGATCTGCGCACGCAGGTAGTTTGGCTCGTCGGCGAGGATCTTCTCGCCGGTTTTGTAAGCTTCCGCAAACTTCTTTTCGTTGATGAGACTCGGCAGGGTTCGCTTACGCTCATCACGTTCGTAGAACATGATCCACTTCGACAAGTAATCCGTGTACTGATCTTTGTCTTTGTTATATTTCTGTAAGATAGTCGCGCGCCGCCTGGTAGGCCACTGCCGGACGATTCTGACGATTATCGACAAACCGCTTATAGATCTCGATCTTGACGGGATCGTCCGTCTCCTGCGCCAGCACCATTTGTCTCGGGCCAAGTGCCAACACCGAAAGCGCCAGCAAAACCGCCAGACCCAATCTTTTTCCTAACAACTTCATATCCACTCTCCTCCGCTCCTTCTTCCGGAACACCCAAAGGCTTAGACGCGCCTTTTAGACGCTGGGAGCCCACTAAGGGTTTTATCATGCTGGGGTTATAATCAGTCTGCTTCCCAGAAAATATCACAGGATGATAAGAATTTCAGACCCAGGGAGACGCCAGTTAAACAGATGACCGAAAGACGCCCTGACCATATCAAATTCTCGGGCCGCATTCTATTTCTAACCGACGACACCGCCCTTATCCGCCAGCAACTCGAGGCCACGGGCGAAGAAGCCGCCGCCCTCGAAACCGAGCTCGCTTCGCGCCTGAGCGCGGGCGTCCTGCCGTTGATGAGCAACATCTCGACAGACGAGATCACGCCCGGCTGGGTGTGTTTCTACTACGACGAAACGCTGGGCCAGTACGTTTACGTCGGCATGCGCGAAGGCGCCGTCAAGAAAGACGAAGTGAAAAACGGCGGGTTCGCAGTCGTCGTGTCAGGACTTTCAAAGGGTTGCGGCTCGTCGCGCGAGACCGCGCCGTACGCCGAGAAGGCTGCAGGCGTGCAACTCGTCATCGCGCAGAGTATTGAAAAGATCTACGGGCAGAACTCGCAAAACATCGGTCTCTTAACTTCAACCGATTTCAGTCTCATCGATCGTATTCGACGCGGCGAGGAGATCCCGCTGACCGAGTTCACTAAAGGACTCGATCCGATCTCGCAGGACATCGTTACTCATGGCGGACTCTTCAACTACAACAAAGCGCGGCTCTCCGGAAAAGTCTCCCCGCCGCTGAGCGAAACCGCCGCGCGTCCGATGACCATCGTCGAAAAGATCATCGCGCGGCATGCATTCGTCACTGCCGGAAAGATCGGCGTCGAAGCAGTGAAACCCGGCGACGCGTTGTTCGCACTCGCAGACGTGCGCTTCTCGCATGAGTACGTGACGCCGATGGCCGAGTCACTCTTCAAACAGGCGCTCGGGGCTGATGCGCGTGTGTCCGCACCCGAATCAGTGTTTGCCTTCCGCGATCACCTGACGTTTCTCGGGCGCGTGATGTCGCCGAAGCATCGTGAGATGGGTCTGTTGGAAAAGGCCGAAGGTCTGGCGACGACGCAGCAGAGTTTCACGGAGCAGCAGAAGATCAGGCTTTACGGCGAGAGTCCGGAAGGCGGCTCGGAAGCGATCTGTCACAACGCGGTCGTCGAAGATCTCGCACTGCCGGGACAGATCGTCATCGGCACTGACTCACATACTTGCATGGCCGGCGTGCTCGGCTGTTTCGCGTTCGGTGTCGGATCGACCGACATGGCAAACGCGTGGTACACGAAAGACATTCGCATCCGCGTGCCTGAGACAGTGCGCTACGTTTTGAAAGGAAAGAAGCGCGCCGACGTCGCTGCGAAAGACGTGATGCTTTTCATACTCGCGTCGGAGTACATGAAGTCGAGCAAAGGCATCGGCAAGGTGTTGGAGTTTGCCGGTGACGATTTGAAGAACTGGTCGATGGACGAGCGCGCGACGTTGACGAACATGGCGGTGGAAGCGGGCGGCACAACGGGAATTATCGAGCCCGACGAAGTGACGCTCGATTACGTGGTTCGCACGCGCGGTCTCGACGCAGACGAAGTTCGCAAAGGATTTACTTACAGCGATCCTGATGCTGAGTACGCAGCGGTTTTCGAGATCGATCTCGACGAGATTGGGCCGATGGTCGCGACGCCGGGCGATCCGCGCAACGGTATTCCGATCGAGGAGCTCGAAGGCGAGGTCCGCATCGACGCGGCTTACGGCGGATCGTGTACGGGCGGCAAGATGGCTGATATGGACATGTATGCCTCGGTGCTCGAAAACGCGCTCGCGAATGGCAAGCGCGTGAAGGAAGGCGTACACCTCTACATCCAGTTTGGGTCGCAGAAGATCAAGCAGTATGCGCGGCAGCGCGGCTATATCGACATCTTCGAGCGCGCGGGCGCCGAGTTGATCGATCCGTCGTGCGGCGCGTGTATCAACGCCGGGCCCGGGCGCGTCGCCGACGGCGGAGACGGTCACCGTCAGCGCGCAAAACCGAAATTTTCCGGGTCGCAGCGGTCCCGGCAAGCTCTACCTCGCCTCACCGTACGTAGTCGCCGCCTCGGCGATTGCCGGAAAGATCGTGGATCCGAAGAATATTTAACCGCGGATTACGCGGATTTTACTGAAACTTTTAACCCTCCTCACGCACTTACCTACCGAGAGCGATGACTGGCGCGTTCGCGGGAACACTGATGAACACTTCAGCAGACCTGGTTACTCGCGTGTGCCAGGGCGATGCGGATGCCTTCCGCCTGATTTTCGAAAGGTATTCGCGGCCCGTCATCAGTTTCATTTACGACATGGTCAACGATCGCGGGCTGGCTGAAGAGCTGACCCAGGAAACGTTCGTCCGCGCCTTCCGCGCGATTCACACCATGCGCGCCGAAACAAAACTCTCAACCTGGCTGTTTGGCATTGCGAGAAACGTCGCGCGTGAGTCGCTCCGGGCACGCGCCCGCGCGAACACGCACGTCGATCTCGCAGATAAGTCGGTTATGGATTTGAGCGACGACAAGCCGGTGCCGGTCGAAGGGTTGTTGAGCAAGGAGTTGAACGACCTGATCCGGCGCTCTCTCGCCGCACTCGACGAAGACAAGCGACTGGTGTTCACGCTCAAGGTGCTGCACCAGTGCAGTTACGAAGAGATCGCCGCGATTACAGGTTTCTCGCTCGCGAAGTTGAAGACTGATTTGCACCGCGCCCGCGCGGAGATGCGGAAGAAGATCAGTCCGTACGCTGGAGTTGGTTATGAAGTGTGAAGTTTGCAGTGAGTTGTTGGAAGAGTATCTGGACGGTGAGCTGGCGCCGCAGGGTCGCGAGCAGGTCGACGCACATTTGCTCGCGTGCGTTCAATGCTCTGAGAGCTTTGCAGCGCTGACCGCGGAACAGGAGATCTTCGCACGTTACGATCGCGAGATCGAAGTGTCGCCATTCCTTTGGACGAGGATCGCAGCACACACAGTTTCGGAAAGCGGCTCACGGTCGAGCTGGCGAACCCGTTTTGCCAGCGTCTTCACACCGTCGCTCGCCGGTGCAGTTGCGTTATTGTTCATCGCGATTGCGGTCGGAATCGTCTACTTATTGTCGAGACACAAAGCTCCAGAGCTCCGAAGTGGCAACAGCACCATCGCAAGTCCAGGATCCAAATCCGCGTCCGCAACCCGTCCCATCCGCGGTTCCAAAACGTGAAGCGATCGCGTCACGAAAGAAATCAGGATCACGAGTTAAACCAGCAATAATTCATGACAGAATCGATCAGTCGGATGTGCTTTCGACAGAGCTGGCTTACCTCGACATCGACGAGCAGGACACTGCCAGGCACATCGAGCAAAGCAAGATGCTCTTGCGCTCGATCAAAAACGTTCAGATCTCTGACACCGACGACGAGATCGATGTCACTTACGACAAAGCACTCTCGCGCCGGCTGCTGAACGAAAACGTCGTCTTGCGCCGCGACGCAGAAATGAAAGCAAAGTTTCCGACTAAAACACTCCTCGCTGATTTGGAACCGTTCCTGATTGACATCGCTAATCTGCCCGATCGTGCACGCCCTCAAGACGTGCGGGAAATTAAGGAGCGTGTGCAAAAGACTGAAATCGTGGCAGCGTTACTGGATTACCAGGACCGCGGCACCAACAATCGCTAATGAGAATAGAGGCTAAAGAAATGTTGAAAAACCTTACATCGATTATGCGCGAATGCTCGCGGGCAACGAAGCGCGTCGCGTTGCTCTTCTGCGTGCTTGTTTTGACGGCGGCCATCGCTACCGGTCAACAAGGATCTGGTTCCGGTTCTGGCAGTGGCTCTGGTTCGGGCAATGGCCCTGGATCCGGTTCCGGTTTGGGCAGAGGTGCTGGTTCCGGCAATGGCTCTGGTTCCGGTTTGGGCCGCTATTACCAACAGAGCGGGAGCGAGGCCACGACAGTCTTTCGCAGCGCACGCGACCTCATCACTGACGGCGATTGGGCCAAAGCGCAGGAAAAGTTCAACGAGTATGTAACTTCGTTTCCGAACGAGAAGAACCTCGACGCAGCGCTCTACTGGAAGGCATACGCGGAACAGAAGTTAGCGAAGTACGATCAATGTCGCTCCACGATCGATCGGCTTCTTCAAAAGTATCCGGACACGAACTGGAAAGACGACGCGCGCGTGTTGTTAGCGCAAGTGCCGGGCGCTTCTGCTGTGGCATACGCTGATCTCGTGTCAACAGTGCAAACAACAATAAGGCCGGCTATCGAACAGTCAGTGATTTACACGCCGACGGTGACGCTCCCTCCGATACAGATAGCTCCCGCCGCGCAAGTGGCCCAAGCCTACGGTGTTGCCACACCGGCCGCGATTGGTTTCGGTCCAGCCGATTCGGCAGACGACGAAAACAGCAACGATCCGTGTGAATTCAAGATCGTCGTGCTCCAGGCGTTATTTCAGACCGACGTGCAACGCGGAATCATGGCTGCGACCGAATGGCTCAAACCGGGATCGACGCAGACCGTGCGTTGCAAGAGTGCGGCGTTGACGTTGCTCGGTCGCAATGGCGGCAAGACAGTCACGCCTGTGATTCTCGGCGTCGCGCGCAATGAGGCTGATCTGAAACTGCGCGCTCGCGCGATCTCCGCACTCGGCGCGACCAACGACGACAGTGTGGTCGATTCGCTGCGCGACTTCGCAATGAGCTCGCCGGATAACTCGATCGTTGAAGCATCACTCTACGCACTGAGCAAGCACACAGGCGAGCGAGCGATCACTGTGCTCAGCGAGTTTGCCATGAACGGCAGCAGGACGATTGGCCAGCGCAAGGTGGCGATTGCCAGCATCGCTACTCGTCCCGGCGAACCCGCGGTCGATGCGCTGTTGCGTATCTATGACGGCGAGCAAACGGTCGAGATTCGCAGAGCAGTTATCTCAGGTTTCGGAAATCGTAAGAGCGACCGTGCGGGCACGAAGCTTTTCGACATCGCACGCAGCTCAGACAATGTCGAGCTTCGCAAAGCGGCGATCAGTGCAATCTCGCGGCGCGGTGGAGATAAAGCGGTCGAGTTTCTGCTTAATCTTTACGACACGGAAAAGAACGAGGAGTTGAAAGATCAGATCCTCAACTCACTCGGATACGGTAGCGGAATCTGGGCCGGTACTCGGGCTCGCGATCGCGCCGGGACAAGGTGTCTACACAACAACCGCCGGCAGCCGCATGGAAGACCAGCGCGTGATTCGCAAACTGATCGAGATCGCACGCAGTCCACAGGCGCCGATGGAGCGTCGCAAACGAGCGATCGGGTGGTTGAGTAAGAGTAAAGATCCTGAGGTTCTCAAGTTTTTGGAAGAACTACTTAAATAGGCCCTAAGTTTAGAGTTCAAGCTTTAGCTTGCGTAGGTGGCAACGCGGCAGCCTAAAGGCTGAACTCTAAACTCGCATCCAAACACAGATTGTCATGTTAATCGTAAGAAATGTATTAGCTGTAATTCTGGGGTTGTGCGTCGTCGTGCTGGGGCAGACGAAGAGTTTTATCCCGGTCGACGGCGCGAACCTGAAAGCCAAAATCGATGGCGCGATCATCGCGGGTAAGGCCAACGCGACGAATGGCAGGTTCTGGGTCGGATACCAGTTCGACGTCAGGCCTGGGGTCGGAGTTGATTTCGAAGTCGTCGATAGTGCCGGTGGTGTTTACATGTCGATGGACGGCACTTCGATGATGTTCAATCCGACTCACGAGACGCGCGAGCTGGGCCTGTTTCTTCTTTACGACACGACGCGCGAGGCGTTCATTCGCGCCGAAGTCTACAACCTGCGCCGCAATCGCGAGTACAGCAATTATCCGGTTTACTGGGCCGGACACATCAGTAACGAAGAGAGTCTGAACTACCTGAAGTCGATCGTCGATGCTCCCGCGCCGGAAGTGAATCGACTGGCCGAGCGAGCAACATTCGCGATTGCATTGCACGACGATGCGCGTGTCGATGCGATGCTGATCGAGATGATCCGCCGGCCTATCGCTGAGCCGATGCGTTCGCGCGCGATTTACTGGCTCGGCAACACGCCCGAAACCGCCGCGAAGAACACTCTCTTCACTGAGATCGTCCGCAACAACCAGGAAAGCACTGAAGCACGACACGCCGCGATGTCGGCGCTCGCGATGAGCCGTTCGGCCGCTGTGTTGCCGTTGCTACAGAACCTGTTTGAGACGATGACCACGCGCGAGCTCAAACGACGCGCACTCACCGGGATCGCGCGCAACGACAACAGCGACGCCGCCGCAACTTACCTGATTCGCCTTGCGGAATCTGAGAAAGATATCGAGCTGCGCAAGAGTGCGGTTGCTAATCTCGGTCGCATTGCGGGACAGAAGAGTTTAGGCGCGCTGACCAGCACAGTCGATGCCGACGGAGATATTGAGATTCAGAAGCAGGCGGTGGTTGCGATTGGACGTCGTCCGAAGGATGAAGCGGTACCGATCCTGATCCGGACGGCGCGCAATCATCCGAAGATGGCGGTGCGCAAGCTCGCGATTCAGGTACTCGGACAAACTGGCGATGAACGCGCGGTGGCATTCTTCAGAGAACTTTTGAGCAAGGATTAATGTGATGAGTAGTTCGATTCACAATATCGACACGCTGAGAGAGGCTGCGATCACGTTGCTGCGCGAAGTTGAATCGCTTGCGAGCCAGCAGGAACCGCAACCGGTGCGGCTTGGGCTGCAGGAAGAAGTGCAGCGCTACGAGAGCGAACTCATTCGTGAGGCGCTACAGCGCACGCGCGGCAATCAGCGACGTGCGGCGAAACTGCTGGGCGTGAAGGTGACGACGCTCAACTGCAAGATCAAGAGATTAGGGATAGCGAATACTTTCGGGACGTGATTGGCGAGATAGTTGTTAGACAGGATTTACAGGATTTGCAGGATGAACAGGATTTATCTTGTAAATCATGTAAATCCTGTAATCCTGTCTAACAACTACCGTCATTGCATACGCACGCGGACCTTGTTGGTCGTCTTCCCCCTCAACGTCGCGCTCACAAACAACGTCTGACCCGTCGGCGTATTATCCGGCAATCGAACAACAATCTGCGTCAGCTCATCAATCCCCGGCACCTTCCCAACAAACTCGACCGTTAACGGATAAACATTCAGCGACGCATCCTCCGCTCGCGCCGTTACCGCCGAGCTATTCTCCCCCGGCAAGAGATCCATGTTCATCCCAAACAACATCAACCTCGTCCGATGATCGCCGCTGAAGTTGAAAATATTCGTCAACGGAAACGGATCGCGAATGAACGTCACCGAGTCGAGCGCCACCGCACTATCCGAACCCAGGTTCCGAGATCAGCATCGGTTCGAGGAATTGCACACGAAACACCGCACTCGAACCTCGCGCAAGATAATAAAGACTCCCATCCGCGCCAACCTTCAAATCCACGGGTGACGAGATGTTCGTCGCAAAACCCGATGCCGTTCCCGTCGACGGATCGAAAACTCTGATCCAACCACTGCACAGATCCGCGAAGAAATATTTCCCTACAAAACTCGCCGGAAATTGCACTGTTGCCGGATTGTAAAAAGCGCCACCCGCGATCGCGCAGCCAGTCGTCGCACTGAAGCCATGTTGATAAGCAAGCAGCGGCGAGCGAAACGCGGGATTGCTGGTTACGACCTTCAGTATTCGGCCAACCATAGTTGGATCCGGCGATGCCGTCGTTGATCTCTTCCCACGTAACCTCGCCGACGTCGTTGATGAACATCCGGCCGGTTCCCGGTTGAAAGGCGAACGTAAATGGATTGCGCAGGCCGAGCGCCCAAATGGATCGATTGTTTCCCGCGGCCGTGTTGAAGAAAGGATTGTCAGTCGGGATCGTGCCGTTTGAGTTGATACGCAAAACTTTGCCGAGCCTGTTGCTCAACGTTTGCGCGTTTGAACTGTTCGCGTTCTCGCCGACGGCGACATACAACTTGCCATCCGGTCCGAAGTGGATAGCGCCGCCGTTGTGGTTTGTTGCTGAACTCAGATTGTCGAGCTCGAGAATGATCTGTTCACTACCGGGCACGACGACGTCGCCGTTCGCAGTGAAGCGACTGACGCGATTGTGTCGTGGTGTGGATGGAACGGTGTAATAGACGTAGAGAAAATTGTTCGTCGCGAAATTTGGATCGAAGGCAATGCCGAGCAGTCCGCGTTCACCGTTTGGATCGACGCTCACGGTGAGAAACGGTGTCGAGAGCAACACGCCATTCTTGATCACGCGGAGGCTGCCGCCCTGTTGGCAAACGAAGATACGGCCGTCAGGCGCGATCTCCATTGCTGTCGGATTCGAGAGGCCGCTGATTGATGTTTCAGTGAAGCCCGCTGGGAGAGTTGCAGCGTAAGCGGCAGACACAGAGGCCAATAAAAATATAAGTGCAATAAAAGATTGTTTGAGCATTGGTAATTCCGGGGAGAGGCCGGGCAATAATAGCAGTCGTTGGAAAAGATTTGCAGGATGTAAACAGGATTGACATGATAATCCTGAAAAATCTTGTAAATCCTGTCTAAGGTTCTGGTGCAAAATACGAACGCCGCCCATAAACCTGGTACTCCGGATGTCCCTTTACCTTGAACTCAATCTTTCGTCGCTTCCCATCGCGCTCTTTGTTCGTCGGATAGTAACCCACGATGTATCGCTGATTTATGTCAGAAAATACTCGCGAATAGATCGCGTCAGCCTGCTCGGGCACTTCTAAAAAGTCTGCCCATCCGCCGGAGATGATTGCCACACCGGCCAGAATTGCCTGTTGCTTTGACATTAAATCAACGTTCGCTTCTACAACAATCGGATCGACGTTTTGGTTGTTCTTCTCGATCCGCTTTATGAGTTTCTCTCTGTCCTTCCGCGAGAGGTGACCCATCCAGCCTGCCGTTTGAGATAACTGGCCCGGGTTCCACTTCCGCAACCGTTCTTCAAGTGGCAAGTCCCAGAGCCGTACTCCCGGAATTACGGTGTAGATAGTAGCGCGCTCTCGCTCGATGGCCCGGTATAAATCGTCGAGACTGAACTGTGTCTCTTTATTCGAAAAGGACTGCTGGTGAAACCTCAAATTTTCCTGCGCGACTTTGAGCGCCTCTCCCTGCAAACCAGGCGGTATCGTTAATGCGAGCGCGGGATTTCGCAGGTATAAGGCTTCATCACCATCAGTCTGATAGATGATTATCCGGCGCGCGTCCTCTTCCTGGAATACTTCATTCAACGTGGCCATCAGCGCACTGTACTGTTTGCTCTGACCAAAGCGCGAGCGGCGTCGACCTAGACCGGGAGTTCCGCCGCCGCTTTCGATTACACGTGGGCTCGGGTTTACGGCGTCTAACACTGAGTCGAGCTTTTCTTTCAACTTCTTCTTGTCAGTCGTGAAATCCTGAATCAGCGCAATGTCGTCAGTGACTATCGCCATCAGATCCTTCGGTCCCAGCTTATCGACGAGGAGCTTCGCCGCCTTGATACTGTTGTACAAATAAGGCAATTGGCTGCCGCTGTAGTCAATGAGCAGGACGATCGTGCGCGAGACATTTACGTTGTCGCCTATGGAGAAATGTCCGACAGTCTGTGATGCACCGTCTTCGGCGATTGTGAAATCTTCAGCAGTGAGACCGGAGACACGCTGGCGTTGCCGGTCGAGCACTAAAAGATCAGAGCTCACCAGCGACGTATCAATACGGATGACGTCCTCTTCGTCGGAGTTGGTGTTCCGCTTGTCCGAACTCATCTCTGCGGCGTTTTTATCAGCGTTCCACTTGAGTCGTGTGAGGCTGGAGCCAAAGTCTTTGAGCTTTTTTCTTTTAGGGGGTGATTGCGCCTGGGCAAGGATTGAGAAGGTTACTAATGCAATGAGGATTGTGTGGACACGAGAGAACATTTTTAGACAGGATTAACAAGATGATTCAGGATTTACATGTAAATCTTGTCTTAATCCTGTAAATCCTGTCTACGCTTTCCGCGACAACTCGGCGACAATCTCTTTTACGGCAGCGCGTGCCTCTTCGACTTCTTCCGGCTTGAACGAAACCGCGCCGACTACCGCATGCCCGCCACCACCATATCGCTCACAAATCTTCGCGATGTTGTGTGTGCGTGGCATCGGGCGCCCATGGATTTGAGCCCACCGAGATCTTCGTTCGCTGTGACCCGCGCGTGAGCGCGACCGAGTAAGTCGCTTCCGGGTGGAGGTAGTAAGGAATGAATTTGTTAAAGCCTTCGTAACCCTCATCAACCAGATCAAACTGGACCACGCCGTTCGCGCTCGTCGCTTTCTTCCTGATCACTTCGAGCGTCTCGAGATGTTGCTGGAGTATCGGCTGGAAACGGCGTTGCACTTCCGCACTCGTCGCCACCTCTTCGAGCGATCGCGTCGTCAGCTCGCGAATGATTTGCTCGATGAATGAGTCGTCAGGATCAGCTTCGATCACCTGCATCAGTTGCAACGCGGGCTCTTTCAGCTCGACGCACTGCGCCGGTGATTCGTAAAGTGCGCCATCGATGATGTGCGCCCAGTGGACCAGGGATTTGATCGGCTCCGGGTTGAACCCGAAACGCTCGTGCGCGACGTCCGCAATAAATTCGGTACACGACTTTCTAGTCGCATCGAGAAACTTTCGTCCGGATTTGTCAGCGCGAAAGTGTGCTTCGTCTTCGGGCGTCAGAAATGCCGACTCGTGATGATCGAACCACCACGTCAATTTCTCTGACGCTGCGTACTTGAAATCGACGATCGCGTTCTCGTCTGAATCAAACTGGCCCGGGTCAAACAAATTGCCTGGCCGGTGCAGTAGTCCGGTGTAGTTGACTTCCGCTTCAGGGTGGATGCGTTCTTTGTAGAAGCGCGTGAAAGTTGCCGCCGAGGCGACACCGTCAAAGCAGTGACCGTGATAAAGGAGGCGCAGTTTCATCCGAAATCTGTGGCTCAATTCTTACACGGCTGAATGACGGCGGTGGCGCCACCGACTTTCGAGGCGATGAACTTGTCAACCTCGTCTTCGATCAGCTCGCCGTTAACAACCCACGCTTTCTCGGTGAGCACGTCGCCAGTAGCCGCGACCTTCGCGGGCTC
Organism: uncultured Acidobacteriota bacterium; assembly: GCA_963748155.1. GTDB lineage: Bacteria > Acidobacteriota > Blastocatellia > Pyrinomonadales > Pyrinomonadaceae > PSRF01. The sequence continues at coordinate 101,373 of CAVVHV010000001.1, forward strand.
GAGAAAGATGTTCCACGGCGAACCCCAGTTGCGCTTGTCGCCGGTGAGCTGCCGATAACCGTAATGCGCGGTCTTCTGCTTGTCTTCCTTCGACTCCGACTCAGTCACGACCGGATACGGTGGTCCATCCTTGCCGAAATAGTTGCGCACGTCGTCCTTCGATCGCGTATTCGCTGACGCCGATCACCTGAAACCCCTGCGCCTTGTACTTCTCGTACAACTTCGCCGCGATAGGCGCTTCGTTTTTCCAGTTTCCGCACCACGGCGCAAAGTAAACGATCATCACGAGCTTCTTGCCCGCCATCAGCGCGCGCAAGTCTTCCGTCTTGTCGGCAGTGAGACTTGGCAGCGTCCAGTTTTTGTAGTTCACCGTCTGACTCGATCAGCGGCGAATACTCGTGTGCTGCGCATGAGCAACTGACGGTGAAATCGCGAGTGCAAGAATGGAAAGGACGAATAAGAGTTTCTTCATGGTATTACTCCATCGAAATCTTTACGTTTAATTGGCGGCGCTGGCAGTTGCGGGCGTTTCAGCCAGCAGCGGCTTGACCGCAGCTTCCCACGCGGCTTTGTCCTGGGCGCCGATTATCTTCTTGCGAATGCGGCCCTGGCGATCGATCAGATAAGTTGTCGGCAACACTGACTGTTGGAATTTTACCTTGGCATCACTGCCACCTAGCAAGACTTCGTATTCAAACTTCGCGACTTCCTGCTGGTAAGCGTTCACACCGTCCGCACTGTCGTCGAGCGAAGCGCCGACGATCTTCAGTCCCTGCGGCTGTAGCTCGTGCTGTAATGCATTCAGAGCGGGTATCTCTTCACGACACGGAATGCAGTAAGTGGCCCAGAAGTTCAGCAGCACGACCTGGCCCTGAAGTTCCTTGAGTCGAAACGGCTTGCCCGCGAGTGTTTGAAACTCGACGTCAGGCGCCATTTCGAAGTTTGCGTTTTGTGCGGTCGCGGGAGACTCTGCGGGATTCTGTTGCGCAGGCTTGAACCAACGATTCAGTAAACCTTCCGCATTCGGAATCAGCGCCATAAATTTCGAGCTGGCCAGCAAAGTGGATTGGCCACTCATCACCAGCAATCCAACAAGGATCAGGATGACACCCGACACAACTTCAACCTTGTGCAGGTGCCTGCGGAAGTTTTTGTAGAAACCGAGAAACTGATTGATACCGAGGCCCGTCAGAAGAAAAGGCACTGCGAGGCCCGCGGAGTAAAACGCTGAAAGGACGAGGCCGCTGCGCCAGCCGCCGCTTGTCGCTGCGAGACCGATGATGCCGCCGAGAATTGGACCAATGCACGGCGTCCAGCCCGCCGCGAAAGCCATACCCAGAGCGCGCGGAGCCAAGCACGCCGCGTGGCTTGTCGCTCGAAAAGAATCGTGTGTCTTTGTAAAGCGCAGAGATCTTCAGCAGGCCGATCAGTTGCAGGCCAAACGCGATGATGACAAGGCCGCCGATTATTCGCACCCACGGATTGCTCGTGATTGCGGCGCCGACAAGACCTGCCGTTGTGCCGAGCACGAGAAAGATGACTGACAGACCGGCGTTGAACGCGAGCGAGTTGATAATCACCGCGCGCCTGCTGCTCACACCTTCTTTAAGATTGTCGATACTCACGCCCGACATCAGCGAGATGTAGCCGGGCACGAGCGGTAAAACGCACGGCGAGAGAAACGAGAGTATCCCCGCCGCAAACGAAATCGTGATGTTAAGTAGATTAATTCCCTGATCCATTGCCTTAAATCATGTCAATCCTGTAAATCTTGTAAATCCTGTAATCCTGTCAAAGACTGAGATTACCACCTATTTCTCTTCAATTAGTTTCTCGATCAACTCCCCCAACCGCGCAATCTCATCTTCACTCGCACCCAGCGAGATATAACGCACAACACCCTTGCGATCGATCAAAAACGACGTCGGAATCGAAAACACGCCGTAGTTGAATTCATTCTTATCCCCATCCTCAACGAGGAATCCGTACGGCAGCTTATTCCGCGTCCGGAAGTCGCGCAAATAGACAAGCTCTTCAGCCTCGTTTAACTGCTTTCCGCCGCCGTGACCATAGTACTTGGTCACGCCCAGGATCACGAGTCCCTTGCTCTTGTATGCAGTCTGCCACTTCGCCAAATTCGGCAGCGTGTAACGGCATGGACCACACCACGGCGCCCAAAAATCCAGCAACACAACCTGCCCGCGAAAGTCGGTCAACTTCTTCGGCTCCTGCTCGATCCACTCCCCAGCGACAAGCTCCGGCAACGCAGCATTCGACACTAAACTACCATCGAAAAGGTCTTCGACATTCAACTCGGGATTCAGACGAGCGAGTCGCACAGTCGCGTCCTTGTAGAGGCTTGCTGACGGCAACTGGATCGACAGCCGTCGCAAGTCTGTCAACGCGGCGATCGCGGCGTCTTTCTGATTTGTTTTCAAGTAAGAGTCTGCCAGAAGCACGGTCGACTTCAACAACATCTCGTCGCGTCTCGAGACTTCGCCTTTATTTGTCTCAATAAACTTCTTCGACGCAGCGAACATTTGTTTCGCGTGCGTCGTCATCGCCGCGTAGTCTTTCGCGCGCAGGTACGCGTCGGTGATCAGAAGCTCCATGCGATAAAGATCGTCTGCGCTTTGTGGTTGATGACGCGTGTACGCTATCGACCGCTGCCGTCGCTTCGGGAATAAGATCCTTTTTGATCGCGTAAAGAACGACGACGTTACGAGCAGCCTGCGGCTTTTGACCATCCGGATCGTCTTTGAGCAGCAGACGCATCGCGGTGAGTGCGCCGTCAGCGTCGCCGGCGAGATGGTGAAGCATGCCGAGATAGTAAAGATCGTCGCCTTTTAGAGATCCGCGCGATTGCAGTGTCGCAGCGTTTCGCACTGCGAGATCCTTCTGCTCTTTCTTCGTTTGAGCTTCGATTTTTGGATCGTACGGAAGTTTTTGTTTGTTGAATTCCTGAAAGCGTTTTCCGAGATATCCGTTGGCTTCTTCAAATAATTCCTGGGCCGGACGCTTGTCAGCCTTGCCGTCGGGTTTGTCGGCCGGAGCGAGGCCCTGCGCAGACGCCAAGAGAGCGGCCAGTACCAGTAAAACAAATGAAGAAATGACTTTATTCATCTTTGAGAGGAAACAATTGCTTTGGAAATCAGTTCACCAGTTAAAGGAGCCAGTAGGATTCCGTTTCGGTAATGCCCGGTTGCATAAAAGAGCCCGTCAATTTCACCACAAGCACCCATTACAGGCAAACCGTCAGACGCACGCGGCCGAAGCCCCGCCCAGGTATCGACGACGGGTAGATCCGAAATTGCGGGCGAAATCTCGAGCGCATTTCGCAGGATCGTTGCGATTCCGCCTGCTGTGACGCACTTTGCGAAGCCCGCGTTTTCGCTCGTCGAGCCGGCCAGCAAGCGTCCATCCTGGCGCGGCACGATGTAGCCACGCGGGCTGTAGATCACGTGACGCGTCAACTGCGGCTTCGCTTCGAGACAAACCATCTGGCCGCGAACGGGCTCGATCCTCGGAATTGGCGACTGCGGCGAAGTCTTAATGAAACTCGACCACGTTCCCGCGGCAATCACCGCCGTTGGACAACTGATCGCGCCGCGAGAGGTCTGCACGCCGCGCACGCGGTTTCCTTCAATCATCAAAGAGTCGACAATTGTTTGCGTAACGATGTCGACGCCAAGTTTCTTTACGCTGTTCGCGAGCGCGCTGAGCAGTCGTCGATTCTCGACTTGAATGTCTTTTGGAAACCGCAGTGCGCCCAGTGTCGATTCGGAGATGCAAGGCTCCAGCGCCAGCGTCTCTTCGATGCTCAGTATTTCAACTGAGAGCCCCGCGCGCGTTTGCCATTCGTATCGCCGTTTGATCTCTTCGTGATCGTGTTCGGTGAGAGCAAGATAGAGCGTTCCGGTGGTGTCGAGCTCGACGTCGATGCCAGTTTCTTCACGCAATGCAGCAGCAAAATCCGGATACAGATCGCGGCTCTGACATGCGAGATTGAAGAACTCGTCCTGAGCGTCGGCTTCGACCTGCGGCAGCAACATTCCGGCAGCCGCCCACGATGCTTCCGTGCCAAGATTTCCGCGCTCGACGAGGCAAACATCACGCACACCACGCAACGCAAGCGCACGCGCGATGGTTAGCCCAATGACGCCGCCTCCAACGATCACGATTTCGTACAGATCTTTCATTGTAAAAATAGGTCCTGTAGGACCTATACGACCTATTATTGTATGCTGTGATCATGCATGCTATCACACTGATTCCGGGCGACGGCATCGGCCCTGAAGTCGCCTCAAACGTAGTGAGGATCATCGAAGCGGCGGGCGTTGAGGTCCAGTGGGAAACTCATTACGCAGGCGCACAAGCCCTCGAAAAATTCGGCGAAACACTGCCAAAAGAGCTGCTCGATTCGATCCTGCGCAACAAGGTCGCGCTCAAGGGACCAATCACGACTCCCATCGGCAAAGGATTTACTTCAGTCAACGTCGGCCTGCGTAAAACGTTGGATCTTTACGCGAACCTGCGTCCGGTGCGCGCGTTGCCGAATGTGCCGTGTCGTTATCCCGAGCTCGACCTGATCGTCGTGCGAGAGAACACGGAGAGTTTGTATGCGGGTCTGGAACACATCGTTGTGCCGGGTGTGGTTGAGAGTTTGAAGATCATCACCGAGAAAGCCTCGACACGCATTGCGCGCTTTGCTTTTGAGCATGCGAGGAAAGAGTCGCGCAAGAAAGTCACGGCAGTACATAAAGCGAACATCATGAAGCTGTCGGATGGTCTGTTTCTCGAGTGCTTCCGCAACGTCAGTGTGGACTATCCCGAGATTGAGGCGGATGACAAGATCGTCGACAACGCGTGCATGCAGCTCGTGATGCGACCCGAACAGTTTGACATCATGCTGCTCGAGAATCTTTATGGCGACATCGTTTCTGATCTCTGTGCGGGCCTCGTGGGTGGCTTGGGGCTAGTGCCGGGCGCAAACATCGGCGAGAAGGGCGCGGTGTTCGAAGCAGTGCATGGCTCGGCGCCCGACATCGCTGGTCAGGGCATCGCGAATCCTACGGCGCTGTTGCAATCCGGTATCTTGATGTTGAGATACATCGGCGAACGCGAAGCCGCGGACCGAGTTGAGAATGCAATGCTCGACGTGTTTAAAGAGGGCAAAGTGCGTACTCGCGACATTGGTGGAACGGCGAAGACCGCGGAATTCGCGGACGCGATTATTCAGAAGATGAATTAGACAGGATTTACAAGATTTTTCAGGATGGACAAGATAAATCCTGTTCATCTTGAAAACATCCTGTTCATCTTGAAAACATCCTGTTAATCCTGTCTCATTAATGCCTCTATTTCCTCAGCCTGCTTAGGTACTTTGTGCGTCAAGACTCTCGGGCCGTTGTTCGTGCACAGCACGTCATCCTCAATCCGCACACCAATCCCAAGATACTTCTCCGGCACGTCTTTCGTATCGGGCGCGATGTACAAGCCGGGCTCGACAGTCATCACCACACCAGGCTCGAGCGCGCGTGACTCCTTCCCGAAGTAGTATCGCCCAACATCATGCACGTCGATGCCGAGCATGTGCCCGAGGCCGTGCATGTAAAACTGCTCGTACTTCTTTTCCTTGATCAACTCCTCGGGTTTGCCCTTCAGCAACCCAAGCTCAACCATCCCTTCCGTCAATACCTCAACCGAATGTTGCTTCAACTGATCGTGCGTCGTGCCAGGTCGCACCAGCTCTACACACGCCATCTGCGCCTTCAACACGAGGTCATAAATCTCGCGCTGCGGCTTCGTGTAACGACCATTGATCGGAAAGGTTCGAGTGATATCAGAAGCGTAGCCCTTGTATTCAGCACCCGCATCGAGCAACAACAAATCGCCGTCGCGAAGCTCGCCGTCGTTGTTGATGTAGTGAAGCACAGTCGCGTTTGGACCAGCACCGACAATCGATGTGTACGCCGGACCTGCTGCGCCGCGCCTCCGGAATATCTGCTCGATCAACGCCTCGAGCTGATACTCCTGCATGCCCGGGCTTAGCGGCCTTCATCGCCTCGCAATGTGCTTCCGCAGCGATGTCCGCAGCGGTCTGCATGATCTCGATCTCTTCGGGACTCTTGAGCACGCGCATCTCGTGTACGATCGTCGCCGGATCGATAATCGTCTGCGGCGGGTGTACCGGCTTGCGATTCCATGAACGCATGTTTGAGATCTCTTTAATGATGACGTTGTCGAGATCGCGATCCACACCGAGCCGGTAATAAAGCACGTCAGCACCCTCGAGAAATTCGCGCAGCTTCGACTCAAACTCCGCGATTGGAAACGCCTCTGTCGCTCCAAACTCACTCTTCGCGCCCTCGACCCCGGCACGACGGCCGTCCCAGATCTCTCGTTCCGGATCTCTCGGCCGCACAAACAACGTGTACTTCTTGTCTGACTCGGGTTTGACTACTGCGAGTGCGTCCGGCTCCTCGAAGCCGGTGAGATAGAAAAAGTCGGAGTTCTGGCGGAAACGATAATGCGTGTCATTCGAGCGTGTGGTGTCGTGTGCACCGGGAATGATAGCGACGGATTTGGGCGCCATCCGGCGCAGAAACTCCTCGAGTTGGGGCCTGATCATTTACGAATTCTCCTCTTAACTTTTGCCACAAAAGCCCAAAAGGCACAGAATGATTTGTGTTTTGCATTGTACCTGACCCCAGACTGGATAGATAATCACCTAACATGATGAGCACCCAAACTCTGGCCGCAACGCAAACACGCGAGATCGTCTCAGTCGATCCTTCGACCGGCGAGGAGATCGGGCGTGCGCCTTTGCTCGACGCGGCGGGAGTTGCTGCGGCTGTTGACCGAGCGCGTGCGGCGCAACCTGCATGGGCCAGACTCTCTTACGAGGAGCGTGCTCGGTTCATCTTGCGTGCGCGTGAAGTCGTGCTTGATCAGCTTGAAGAGATCGCAAAACTGATCTCACGCGAAACCGGTAAGCCAGTCACTGAAGCAATCGCGATGGAGGTCGTGCCCACGCTCGATCTTATGCACTACTTCGCCGAGAACACGAAACAAGATCCTCAAACGCAAACGAATCGGCCTGGGCCAGTACAACTTCATGGCCCGCACTTCATACATCGTCTACAAACCACTCGGCGTCGTGGGAATAATTTCGCCGTGGAATTTTCCCTGGGCCACTCCGCTGGATGAAGTCGTGATGGCGTTAATGGCCGGCAATGCCGTGGTCGTGAAACCGAGCGAGCTAACACCTCTAACCGCGCTCAAAATCGCAGACGTCTTCAAGCAAGCGCAACTGCCGGACGGTCTGCTCCAGATCGTCACCGGCGATGGCTCGACCGGCTCCGCGCTCGTTGAGGCTGGTGTGAACAAGATCATGTTTACCGGCAGTGTGAACACGGGCAAGCGCGTCGCCGAAGCTGCGGCGAAACATCTGACGCCGGTCGTGCTCGAGCTCGGCGGCAAGGATCCGATGATCGTTCTCGAAGATGCGAACCTCGAGAACGCAGCGCGCGCAGCAATCTGGGGAGCTTTTTGCAACTCCGGTCAGGCATGCGCCTCGATCGAGCGTTGCTACGTACACCACTCAATCGCCGATAAATTCGTTGATATCGTCGTTAAAGAAACAAAACTACTCAAACAGGACAAACCATCGGCGGGCAACATCGACATCGGCGCAATGACGAATGAACAGCAGTTAGAGATCGTCGAAGATCACGTGAGCGACGCGGTTGAACACGGCGCCGATGTGCGCGCCGGCGGTCATCGACTCGACGAGACTTCCGGTTGGTTTCACGAGCCGACCGTCGTCACCGGAGTCGACCACTCGATGAAATTGATGCGGGATGAAACCTTCGGTCCCGTCTTGCCGATCATGACGTTCAAAACCGATGAAGAGGCGGTGCGGCTGGCTAACGACAGTATTTACGGGCTCACGGCGAGCGTCTTCACTGGTAATCTTGACCGCGGGAAGCGGATTGCCGAGCAGATCGAGGCGGGCACAGTGATGGTCAACGAGGTTGTTTATACCCACGCGCTCGCGCAGACGCCCTGGGGCGGCGTAAAGCAAAGCGGCTACGGCCGGACGCACGGCAGTCTCGGACTGCTGGAGCTTGGTCTCAGCGCAGCACATTCACGTGAACGCGATGCCTGGACTGGCTGATGTGTGGTGGTTTCCGTACACAGCCCGCGCTGCCGAGCTCTTCCGCGATTTCGCCCGGCGTTTCACGACCGGGTCACTTATTCGTTCCATCCCGCTGCTACCGAAAATCCTACGTCGTCTAATTGAGCCCCGGTAAACGCGAGTAAATCCTGTCAATACGTAGCAAAATAGTAGTATACTGTCCGCCTCCCAAATTGCCTTCTCGCTCTGCTGTTGCTGTAAATCGCAAAATTGAGGCGCTGTAGTTCACTCCCAGGTACTACCGCTATCCGTAACTCACAATAGCCCTGAATTTTTGGAGGATGTCAGTGAAAAAGATTCATGCCTTACTAATGATGGTGATCCTTTGTACAGTTAGCTCAATGCCCCTGATGGTCCAAGCCCAGAGCGAGAAGGCTCTGGAACACCGGGCCGAGATCAGTAACGCAATCAAATTCGACAAAACAACAAAACCGCTCCGCGAGATGTTTGATACCGGCGAACGACCGGAGCCTGCTCGCGGCGGCAGAGATTTCGAACCGGGCCGGCCGCAGCCGGTCGGAAACCGCATCACGCCATTTGACGATCCCCTAGCCGCTAAGAGCGTCGGACTGCCATCTGCTCTCGCTGAGATCAAGGCATCCACAAATGGCACGCCGATCGATCCACAAGCGCGCGTGGCGCCGCCCGACACCACTGGCGACGTCGGACCCAATCATTACGTGCAATGGGTCAACCTGCGCTACTCGATCTACACGTTGACCAGAGGTGGTGCAAATAACGAGATCACTGGCTTCAACCTCGTGCCTGGATTTCCCAAAAACGGCGGGGTCGTGTGGCAGGGCTTTGGCGGTCGCTGCGGTTCAGACAACGACGGCGATCCAATTGTTCAGTACGATCAGCTCGCCGATCGTTGGGTGTTGACCCAGTTCGCGGTCTCAGGCACACCATACACTCAGTGCGTGGCCGTATCGACGAGTCCTGATCCCACGGGAACGTATTTCCGTTACGCGTTCTCATACGACAGAAGCTTCAACGATTATCCGAAGATGGGTGTCTGGCCGGATGCCTATTACATCAGCTACAACATGTTTCGAAATGGCCGTTCGTTCACCGGGAACACGGTGTGCGCTTTCGAACGCGCTCAAATGTTGGTCGGTGGAGCGGCGCGGCAAGCCTGCGTCAATACAACAGCAGCCCACAGCATTGAACCGGCGGATCTCGAAGGCACAACACTGCCGCCCGCCGGTTCACCAAACCTGATGATGAGTATGACTACTTCAACGATACAGTTCTGGCGATTCGCAGTTAACTGGACTGCCGGAACCGGTACGTTGACTGGTCCAACTACGGTTTCGGGAGTGGCAGCGTTTAGTCGGGCCTGCGGTGGCGGCGCGTGTGTTGTACAACCAGGAACCACCACGCGTCTCGATACACTCGCTGATCGATTGATGTATCGCTTGAGTTATCGCAACTTTGGCGATCACGAAGCCCTCGTGATCAATCATTCGGTGACCAGCGGCACAGGCTCGGGAATTCGTTGGTATGAGCTGCGAAATGCTACGGGGCAAACCCTTGGCTCAGCGGCGCCTGTACTTTTCCAACAGGGAACTTTTGCACCAACAAATGATTTCCGTTGGATGGGAAGCGCGGCTATCGATAAGACCGGCGGCATTGCCATCGGTTATAACATCTCGAGCGGGAGCATCGTTCCGAGTATTCGTTATGCGTATCGCGGCCCGGCCGATCCGGCGGGAACAATGGGCAACGAAACTTCGGCTCTGGTGGGAATCGGATCGCAGACCGGCAACCTAACACGATGGGGCGACTACAGTACGATCAGCGTCGACCCGGTGGATGGATGCACAATGGTTTTCACGACGCAGTATCAACCGGCCAACGGAAACTTCAACTGGACGACGTACATTCACAGCTTCAAGCTGTCGACTTGTAACTAAAAGCAATCAGCAGCGGGGGCAAGCCCCTCTTCCTGACTTGTTCTTTTCCAGATTTCGAGAAGAAAAGACAGAACAAGTCAGGAAGGGTGGCTTGCCCCCGCTTTTTACTTTTCCTGAGGATTTGCCGTAGTATCGCGCGACGTGTTTTGGCAGAACTACATGCACCGGCGCGAGCGCTGGTATCACCAAAGAGATAACAATCGCATCGTCCGGCCTTTTGAATGGGGTTTGTCGTACGTCTTCGATCATGTGAATGGAGACGATCCGCGCGAGATGTTTCGCAGTCACACCGCGCGCGTGATGCCCGCCAGCGACGAGTTTTATGCCCTACTGCCTGTATCAGACTATCGTCTGGAAGGTGACCAGCTAACCTGGACCAGCGCCGTTCACACGCCATCGCCCGAGAACAACACCGCGCGAGCGCGATTCTTCCCCGCCAAAACCAAAAACGGCCACCGGTCACGCAAAGCCGTCGTGGTGTTGCCACAGTGGAACGCGCAACCGCAGAGTCACGTCGAAGCGTGTCGGATCTTCAATATGATCGGGATGTCCGCGCTGCGCCTGACACTTCCGTATCATCTCGAACGAAAGCCGCCAGAGCTCGAACGCGCAGATCATCTCGTCAGCACCAATATCGGGCGCACTATCCAATCGATGAGACAGGCAGTGCTGGACACTCGCGCTGCTGTTCAGTGGTTAAAGAGCGAGGGGTATGAGCAGATCGGAATTCTTGGGACGAGTGTCGGCTCATGTATAGCGTTTCTCGCTTTCGCACACGAGCCTGATCTTAAAGCGGGGGCTTTCAATCACGTTTCAGGTTACGTCGCGGATGTGGTCTGGCACGGACTCTCGACCGCGCACGTGCGGGCTGGCTTTGCAGATCATTTAACGCTCGACGAGCTGCGCGCCTACTGGGCGCCGATCAGTCCGCTGCCGTTCATGCCGCGCGTAGCGCAGATGGAGCCCCGACCGATACGCTTCATCATTGCCCGCTACGATCTGACGTTTCCTCTTGATCTATCGCACGACGCGATTGCAGAGGCGCGTCGACACAATCTTCCACTCGACATCGTCTGGCTTCCGTGTGGTCACTACACCACCGGTGAGCTGCCGTGGAAAGCAATCGACGCGTGGAAAATCGCGACGTTCTTTAGAAAGCAATTTAAATAGGTCCTATAGGACCAATAGGACCTATTGTTTTGCCAGCGGGAACACCGGCTCGATGTCCACCGGCACGTCCTTCAGCCTATCGAGCGCCTGCTGCATCGGCGGCCTGATCACCGCGAACTTATCCAGCATCGCTTTAGCCTTATCGTAAGAACCTTCTGCTTCAAGCGTGAGCAATTCGCGCGTGAGCTTTGTTACGCCTTCTTTGATCTTCGCGTGATCGATGCTGAACGTTCCCTTCGCCTCGTTGAACTTTATCGCGCCTTCATCCGTCAGATAGTTGAACTGCATCGCGACGCCGCGCCCGTGTGCCTCAGTAATTCCGAAACGCACTGAACGAAACATGCTGGCAAGGTAGGTCGTGTAAAGCGTCCGTTCCATGCTCTTCTCGATGATGCCGCGGTCGATCATGTACTGGAGCGCCCACAGCCCCGTCATGTCGGCTTTCGCTTCCTCGATGGCCGAGTAAAGCTCCTTCAACTGCTTGCGCACAGTCGTTTCCTGGCCACCGACGGTTATGTTGTGTGGTCCAAGACCGTGCATCAGCTCGTGGCAGAGTATGTGCGTGAAGAACGATTCAAAGGCGAGTGCTGACTGCTCAGCCGGATCGAGAACGACTTTCGAGATCGGGATCAGGGTCTTGTTAAACTTTGCATCCTGCACGTTCTTCAGCATGACGCGCTTGGAGCCCTTTTCCTTCACCACTCGCTCGTCGTTCGGAAGATTGAAAGCCGCCGTTTGCACGCCGCTGTTGCCCTCGCCCGACGCGAAGACTTCATTGACGACGCGAATCGGCGAGGCTGCGCCGAGCTTCGGGTTCCGGTACTTCGGATCGATTGGAAGATTGTTTTCGAGCTCCTGCAGGTGACCGCTGAACTTCGCGAGTTTCGCGGTCTCCGCGTCGTCGCGGAGTGTCACGTAAGATTCGAATGCGGCTTTGTAACTAAACAGCTCGTCTTCGTACGTCTCGTATGGACCAAATGTGACGTCGATCGGAGAATCGAGATCCATCCATGCGACGTCGCTCTCGTAGTAGTCATCGGAGCTGAACGCATCCGCGCGCTTGTTCAGGAAGTTTTTAAGAGTTGCGTTGGTCGTGAGCGTAGCGGCTTCACGCAGCAACGCTGCTGCGGGCCCGAGATATTCTTTGTAAGCCTCGCTATAAGGAACGATCGTTAGTTTTCGATCTGGTCCACGTCGAATTAACCAGAAGAAGCCGGTCGCTTTTTGTTTGTCGGCGTCGGAGAGTGTCTGGACCCACGAGTTAAACTCGTCCTTCGACATGTCGTCCGGGTAATAGCTGGCGTTGAGCGGCTTCTCACGCGGGACGCCGTCGATGAACGGCTCTTTATCGTCGAGACGCGACCATGGACCATCGTTGATGTAGAAGTAATGGAGTCGCTGGCGGCCGGCGGCAGTCTTGTCGGCTTGCAGTTTCTTCTCGAGCGCTTCGTTACCACTCCAGACCTGACGCAGAAACAGCGGATCGAGCAGCTTCGCCGCGGCGATGATCTTGTCGAGTGCTTGCTTGTCCTTCGGCGTAAGCTTCGATGTGTCGGCAGTCAGCGTGGTCGGGGCAAAGCGCGCGATCTTGTGGGCGAGATCCGGGTCGCCGCCGGCGGGCTTTTGACCAGTTAACGTGGTGGATAGTAGTGCCATTGTTAATGCGATAGAGATGATTAGTTTCAATGAAGTCATAGGTTCAATGCTATTCAAATATGCTCGAAGATTTCACTGACAGAGCAGGAAAATCCCGGCAGTGTCGTGGTAGAGAACTGATCATTGGTTTCGAAGGTCATTATCAACACGAGCGACTGACCGTCGTTCCGGTAGACCTCTATCGCCACTACGATGACAATCGATAATCCAATATTCCGGTACACGGTGCTTCGCATAGAGTTGTCGCTTAACGACTCGATCGCGTCTCGTGTTCTCAGCGCCTTTCGAAAGAATCTCGATTACAAGATCAGGCGCACTTGTCAGGCGCTCTCCTGAGACGATTCTTTGTCGGCTAGCGTTACTGAAATACACGATGTCTGGAATCACACCGCTGAATTCGCTTAGGACTAAGCCTGGAGTTGAGACAGCAATTCCAATCGTGTTCAGCTTCAGAAAATTTCGCAGTAAAACGACGAGATTGTCAGACACTATTTGATGTGTGAGGCCTGGTGAGCAGGACACAAACAGTTCTCCTTCTATTATTTCGTAGCGATTGCCATCCTCCGCAGTCATGGCATCCCAATCGTCAATGGTGAGACGTCGTAGTTTGGTAATCATAAGTCTCCGATGCTGGTGAGTTGTCAGCAGTTTACCACAATCATAACGCCTGGCGATTCTTCAGGATCTTCACGAACGACGCCGAGTGCAGATCCTCCAGCGTCAATCCTGATAACTGGACCGCCTCCTCTTCCGTTATCGCGCCGCAGTTAACCGCGCGTAGAAAATAATTAAGCAGCCCCTGGCCCGTTGCGGCATCGTCAAACACGTCGCCCACTAGCGTAGCCTTTGCAGCCTTCTCGACGAAGTTCTTCAGTCGCTCCGACGCGGCTTCCAATCCTTCAAGGAAGAACGAATATACGGCCGCATAACGCGTCGGTAACTGCGCCGGGTGCAAATCCCAGCCCTGGTAAAACGCGTTCGTAAGCGAATGCTGAATGTGACTGTAGTGCAGCTTCCACGCGCGATGGACCACCTCACGGTTCTCTTCGATCTGCTCCTGCGTGAGTGGTTCGCCGCCTTCGATAAATCGGTGCGGCGCGACAGGCATGATGTTTGTCGCACCATCAGAAAGCCAGATGCCCGTGCCGGCAAACGAAACCTGCATCATGTGTTTCGCAAAATCACATGCCTGATGCAGCATGTGCTGGTGCGCGGCGGTGATGTTGCAACCGGCAGTGTAGTCGTAAGTGCCGAAGTGAGCAGCGACACAACGTCCCTCAGCCGCAGCAAGCAACAACGGCAGATTGATCTGCCCGTTGTGATTGATGATCGACTGCGTAGTTTCGATCATCATCTCAAACTTCAAACTACCTTCCGGAAGGTCCGTGTGCTTCTCGAGACGCTCGAGCACTTTAGCAAGCGTCGAGACTTGTTCGGGAATCGTGATCTTCGGGAGTGTGATGACGAAGTTATCCGGCAGGCGGCCGCGATTTAGATCGACTAGCGTGGAGACGAAGATGTCGAGCGTACGGAAACTGCGTGCCCGCAACTCTTCGTTGAAAGGCTTGATCCGAATGCCGATGAACGGCGGCAACGTTCCTTTCTTACTTCCGTCGGCCGTCTCCGCCGCAGCAGAAACGGCGTGCCCGTCTTCCTCGTCATCAGGACGATTGCCATAACCGTCTTCAAAATCGATGCGAAAGTCTTCGACCGGTTCACGTTCGAGCTTTTCAATCACACGACGGTAAATTGTGTGTGCGAGCCATGCGCCCTTCTTTTCCTTTTGCGCGCGCTCGGGCTCTTCGGTCAAAAAGGCGAGCAACTCGGTCGCTTCTTCGAACGAATCCGGCAGCTCGCTCTCGCCTGGCAGGTCGATGGCTCGTGCAAACGTCAGAAAGTCAGGCGCAAACTGATCCAACGAACGCCGCGCCAGTGAACCCAGACGTTTGGCCGAGTCAGACTTGAACAGGTGCGCGCCGCCGTAGACCGTGTGAACGGGCTGCCGGCGGCCGGTTTCGCCCGGGTAGTGGCGTGTGAATTCTTCGTTTGCCTGTTGCAGGCTGTCTGTCAGATCAGTCAGAGAGCCATCAGAAAAAGAAGCTGTCATGGTTGTCCTCGCAAATTTAAGTGTGGCGACAGTCTATCAGACCCGAAATTGTTTATTGACATCACCTCGCGGGCTTCGCTATCGTGATTTTGAGCCGCCTCACGGGTTCAAGCCCCGTACTTCACCGCAATCTCAGCAGAATTTCGAGTTCGGAGAGCCGTTATGAAAAGAGTCCTGCTTGTCTTGAGCTGCGCCGCGGTCCTTGTCTTTCAACCCGCCGGTGCAAAACCGCAATCGCCGCAGTCGCCTGAGCCCGTAAAACACGGTGGCAAAATTGATACGAGATACGACGGCTTCAACTACGAGACCGTCATGCGCCTGCGAAAAATGAAGGTCAATTGCGATGGTTTTAAAGACAAGTTCAAGGACGCGTGCGTGAGTATCGAAGTCTCGTTGCATTGTCCGGGCACGCAGGTCAACTATGTGAAGCACGTCACGTTGCAGGTCGTGTTTGAAAACAAAGACTGGGTCCATTTCCACGCACCCGATCAGAGAGACCTGTCCATCGTGACTGACACGGAAACATTGAAGCTGGGTCGCATGAGTCCGGTCAGCAAGGACCAGTCAGGCACGTGGGATACGAAAATCGAGGTTCTCGAAGCGAAGATACCGTACGCGGTGTTCAAAAAGATTGCGATGGCGCAATCCGTTGGGATTCAGGTGGGCCGAGACGCTGTCGAGCTGCGGGAAAAGAACATCGCGGCCCTGAAGGATCTAAACAACCGCGTGATCGTCCCTTCGTCAACAACGACCTCCTCCGCTAATTGAACCTTCAAGGTGCAATTGTAGGGGCGGCCCTCCGTGGCCGCCCCAGCGCGGAAACACAATGTGGAACACTGGGGCGGCCACGGAGGGCCGCCCCTACAGTTGCTCGTCATCGATGAGTTGTTCCTCGGTGGCCGTTTTCTTTCGCGTCCAAACCTTCGTCAACAACTCTTTACAGTTGAGACTACTGGCACATCTGCCACATCTTGATCGCTTCGATTGGTCGCACGAGCATCAGTATTTGTAGCAGCAGGCTGTCGTGAATCCAAAATATTAAGATGGCCTCAATCAAAACAAATACTATCAACGAACGGCGCACGCCGAGTTGTCGGGCGATAACAAATCCGAGCAGAGCACACGCGAGATCGCCCAACGAGTTGACGATCGTGTCGCCCGTGTAACCGAGTGCCGCTGTTTCGGTGCGGTATTTGTTGATTACAAAAGGTGTGTTCTCAAAAACTTCCCACGCGCTTTCCAACAGCATCGCCAGCAAAAACTGCCAGCCGCGCGGCATACGCCTGAATAGCAACGCGATCAGCCAGAAGAACAGAAAACCGTGCAGCACGTGCGTGAAGCTGTAAGGGTCGAGCAACTGTTGCGACGTGTTTGAGCTGCACCAGTCCCCAACCCAAACTGCCAACTGTCCACACGCGCACAGAAATCTTCGTCCCTCGGCGCGCAGTAACACGATCAATACGAGCAGCACGAGGGCTGTGGCGATGCTCAGCAACACCCAACGGCGATCATTTTTCGTCGTCATGTTAGACAGGATTTACAAGATTTCCAGGATTTGCAGGATGTCTCAACTTTTCTGTATTTGTTAAGGCGTCTGGGTGAGAAAGTCTTCGATCAGCTTGCGATCGTGTTCTTCTTTGATGCGTGTGAAGAGTCTGTTGCCGAGTTTTCTGATCGTGGCTGGCTTATCGAAAGGTAAGCTGTCGTACATCTTGCCACCACTGAAATGACACGGCATGCACTTCGATTGAAAGATTGGTTTGAGTTGAGTGTCGAAATCGACTCGCGCGTTTGGTTCGGAAGCGACCGGTGGATTTGTGGGCGCGGCGTTCGTCGTTCGCACAGGCCTGACAATGCCACCCGATTCGACGAGCAGCAACGCCACCGCAAGCACGAGAAGCACGAGCCGCATGTCGCAATCATACGCCTGTGGGGATGTTTAGGAAACGAAACAGAACGTTGGTTGGCCTAATTTGAACTCTTCTCTGTGCACCCTCTGTGTTCTCTGTGTCTCGGTGGTGGTTTCCCCGCGGAACAGTTAACCACCGAGACACAGAGGACACAGAGGGTGCACAGAGAAAACCAAATTAAGACACCACCGAACTTTGGGGCCAAACCTTCGCCCATGCTCCAAGTGAACGTCTGGGTTACGTTCGTTGCCGCGGGAGCGGCGTGAGCATTCGGCCCCAAGGCGCGCCCAGCATTCATTGTCAGGGCAAGCGCGCTAGTCTCACTTATACTAGTCTCACTTATATATGAGGCTGGAACGGAAAATATTTCACTCCACGCCGTAACATCGGACGATTACCTCGCCGTGAAACAATTTCTCCTGCAAAAACATTTCAAGTAGAGGAATGTTTAGGCTGACAAAGCCGCAATGAAGACAGGAGAACTCCCATGAACGCGTACTCCACCCACAGATCCGCGATATTGATGAGCGTGGCAATTTTGTGCCTGCTCAGCGCGACTGCGGTATTCGCTGACGGGCCCGGCCCAACGCCCACGCCTACGCCGAGGTACTCATCATCGACACCGACACCCACCGTTACACCAACTCCAACTCCGAGCCCATCGATAAGTCCAAGCCCGTCAGTTTCCCCGACACCGGTAAGCGGCGGCGAGAATCCCATACCACCCAAAAGCAACCTGTGGTGGTGGATATCCGCCGCGATACTCCTATTGCTGTTGTTGTTTTTGTTGATCTGGATACTTCGCCGGCGCAAGTCGACTGGATCTGCTTATCCGCCGGTTGACCAGTCGCCCCAACAAACGCGATCGGATCAGTATTAGATTTGAACGACAACGGTTTACGGCGGCCCGAAGCGACTACGGTACTCGGTCGAGTAGATGAAGATAAAGATCATGTGCCGTAGATTGCTCGGGTTGGCGTTCAGCGTGTTCACATTGTTCTGGTAACCAATCGTGTCGGGATCACGGCGCAGGAAACCGAAGTATTGGATCGATACCGTGCCTTCCGTTAGAAATCGGTTCGAGACTGCCGCAGTCTCCACGATCCCGCGGAGTATCTGACCGTTTGTCATGTTGCCAGTCACGGTGAACGTGCTGCTCGGCAGGCCGGCCGTTTGCAACAACGCATTCGCGAGCGCCTGACCAGTTAAGCTGCCATAACGTGTTGTGAACTCCGGTCGCTGTACGAACGCGTCTGTAAACGCCACTTTGCTCGTTTCTTCTTCAGCGGGTGACTTTGGTCCACCAACCTGGGCCATGTCGGGAATAAACTGCGCGTAAGTTGGCCGCTGGTTGTGACTCACCATGTAGAAGCGGAAAGCCCAGTAGCCACGATTCAGAAACTCGTCAGACTGGAAGAACCCCGCAGCTACGTGCAAGCGATCGCAGTTTGATGTCGGAGGTTCACCAAAGCCGCCGTTCGGACAAGGCGCAAGCGTGTTGATCCAGTTCTGGAGTCCGGTCGGGTCGGGTGGCCGGTTGAGAATGTCGGCATACTGCTGCCGGATGAAGAACTCCACTCCATCGATCGGATTGCTCGTTGGTGCTACGGAATCGTTATCGAGGATCGTCAAAGTCGCTGTGGCTGGTGAGCCGAGTGTCGCTCCTACCGCACTGCTCAAAGTGATGGTGAAGGTTTCATTGCCCTCGACCAACACGTCGTTGATCAGTGGAATGCTGATCGTCTTCGATGATTCGCCCGCCGCAAACCTTACCGTGCCGAGCGAGGTAACATAATCGCAACGCTCCGATGCACGACCATTTGCCAACGTGCAATTCTGTAAACCCGCGATGTCTGACGTTCTGAAGTTGACACTTGCACTGCCTGACGTATCACCCGTTCGAGTAACAGTGATCGTTATATTCCCACCACCTTCAGAGCCGTTATAGGACAATGCACTGAGCTGAATGCTTGAGCTTGTCGAGCTTTGATTTAACAGACTCACGCTGTAAGTGCCCGTGCTGCCCGTCGTACCGTCGGGCGAGTAGGACGTAGCGAAGATTCGATACGTTCCGGTTGTGGGCAAGGTGAAGGAACCGAGATTCGGAGGGATGCGCGAGTTTGTACCGCCACCGCCGTCGTCATTCTGCGCAATGGTTTGTCCATTTGGCCCATCGAGAAAGAGGTAAGTGTCGAAACTCGTCGACGTCATCGTGACCACGATTTGTTGTCCTGCGGTGCCGTTGAAGTCGAAAAGATCTGTCCATCGTGACGTACCAGTGAACATGCAATCAGTGTTCAGGTTCGCGGAGATAGTTTGACCGGGCGTGATCGTCGTTGCCGGACAACCGTTACCATTGCCTGCGGATTGAAAGATCGTGACGGTCTCACCCGCAACACTGATCGTGCCCGTGCGTGTGTTGCCACTGTTGCCCGCAACAGAAAAGTTTACAGTGCCGTTACCGACGCCGCTGGAATTTGTAGTCAGCCAATCGACATTGCTATGCGCAGTCCACGCGCAGTTCGAAGTGGTCGAAACAGTGAAAGATCCAGTGCTGGCTGAGGAAATAAAGATTTGACTCGCTGGAAATAACGAGAAACTACAGTTGGACGTCAGCAAAGTAAGACTGTAAGCGCCGGTACTTCCGGTTACGCCGTCGAACGAGAATGAGGTCGCGTAGATTCTGTAAGTTCCAGTTGCGGGCAAAGTGATGAATCCCGAATTGGCTGGAATGCGCGAGTTCACGCCATCACCGCCATCATCGTCTTCATCAATCAAGTCGTTGTTCAAATTAACGAGGTAAAGATAAGTATCGAAGATCGCGGAATCCATCAGGATCGCAACCTGCTGACCCGACGTGCCGCTGAACTCGTACACGTCGACATAGCGCGTCGTGCCCGTAAAGATGCAATCGGAAGTTGTCAGCGAAGCGTTGATGGTTTGTCCGGGTGAGATTGCGGCTGAAGGACAACCACTCGGCGCTCCCTGTGAAACCGTGAACGTCTGTCCGCCGACGGTGATTGTTCCGGTACGTGCAGAACCGGTGTTACTGGCAACAGTGAAGTTGACTGTTCCATTACCCGAGCCGCTGCTGCTGGTTGTGATCCACGGCACGCTGCTGACTGCCGACCATGCACACCCGGCAGATGTGGTAACGGTGAACGAACCGCTGCCTCCTGCTGAACCAAAGTTCTGACTCGTGGAACTCAGACTGTAAGTGCAGCCGCCACCCGTGATGTTGATGGAAAACATTCCCCGACCATACGTTGCGGCGACGAGCGTGTCGTTCATCCAGAATAGCTCGTCGACCGCGCAGTTAGTTGGACCATCGTTACTCGCTGACCAACTTTGCCCGCCATTAGCACTCGCAAACACGCCGACTTCTGTTCCGACATACAAGTTGTTGGCGTTTTGTTGCCACACCGCCAGCGAGCGCACAGGTGAGCTCGGCAGATTCGCGGTGATGTTGGTCCATGAGCTGCCGTTGTTCTCGGTGCGCCAGACGTTGTCCGGACTGAATCCGCCGAAGGTCACGTAAACGCGACTCGTGTTGGTTGGATCAATTGTGATGCGCGTACAGTAACGATTGGGTAAGCCCGGGGAATTGGAATCAACGCGCGTCCATGTTGGTGCAGCAGCCGTTCCGTTGGTTGTGAACAATACGTCACCGTTCGTATAGCCAATCCAAACGATATTCGAATTGCCTTTCGCGATCGCGATCGCACTGATGAGGTTACCTGTGGGACCGGCAATCGAGGCCCACGAAGGCCCGGTCGTGTTTGTGTTGGCCGTCTTCGCATCGTTCGTGCGCCACAAACTCGCGCCGCCCGCAAGAATCCGGTTCGAGTTATTAGGATCCAGAACGAATGGCGCAATGAACAAAGCCTGTTGGCTGAACGCATCCGGAATCCGGAAGGGCACATTCTTCCATGCCCACTCAAACCCATTCCAAAACTGACCGCTGATGTATTCAGAATTAACTCCGCCGTTGGTGCTGCGATGAACATTAAGAAACACGTACTCGCCATACATGTAGTTCGGATCGGTGGGATCGGCGGCAGACCAGCCGCCGTCACCTCCGAAAGGCGTGTTCCAGGTTTCTGTATTACCCGTGTACCGCAGTGTGCCATTGTCTTGCGTGCCGCCGATGATGCGTCCGTTCGAAGGGGTACCGGCGCCACTGTAGAACTGTGTGATGCCGAGATTGTTGTTCAGCTCAGTCCAGCCATCCGTTTGCGAGACGGTATAAACATCCGTTACTCGATATAGACCACCATCGTTACCGAAGAAGACTGTTTTATTGGTCGAGCCGTTGAATAGCGGCGATTCGACGATGACGTGCTGGTCTGCGTGCGCAGAGTCAGGCATGCTCTCCCAGCGACTGATTTTAGTGAGCGTCGTGCCGCCATTCGTGCTGCGCCAGAGATCGATGCCACCAACGACCAGGGTGTTTGAGTTTGTGGGATCGACCCAGATGATGTTGTCGTACCATCCCTGGCCGCCGATCCCGTTGCTGGCGTTGAAATAGTTTTGACCGGTGTTGCGAAGCGAAAAAGTCTGGCCACCGTCTGTCGAGACGTAAATCTCGCCGCCGTTGTTATCTACACTCGCATATACCGTTGCCGGATTGCTCTTCGCGTACGCCACTTCAACCCGACCGAAGATCGGTAATCCGGTTGCTCCAGTCCACGTTTGTCCTCCATCAGTTGAATATCGCGCACCCGAGCCGTTCGTGCCTGACGCAACGCACTTGGTGCCGTCGGTCGGATGGAAATTGATGTCCAACATCGGAGAGGTGGACCGTCTGGTCCAGGTAGCGCCACTGTCAGTGCTACGCCAGATACCGCTGCTGGTCGCGGCGAGTAGGATCTGACCGTTACCCGGGTTGATTGCCAGCCGGCCGACGTGATGCCAGTCAGCATTCGCGGTAGCAGACAACTGCGTCCAGGTGGCGCCACCGTCAGTACTCTTGAACACGCCCGCACCGCGAATTAAATCTTTGTTGGTATTGACTGTCAGGAACACGCCTTCACCGGTGGCGGCGTAAAGTATGTTTGAGTCGCTCGGGCTCATGACCATCGAGGTCACGCTTAAGTTACCCATGAAGTCGTTGAGCGGCGCCCAACTAGTGCCGCCGTTCGTGGTCTTCCAAATTCCTCCGGTAACGCTTCCCACCCACATCACCTGAGTATTGGTCGGATGGATCAGAATTGAGCGAATTCTGCCCCCGATGTTGCCGGGTCCGAGCCACGTCCAGCCCGATGGTTGTATGCCGGCAATGTTTGGGTCGCGATCGCCGTCGTCATCGATAGTTCTAATCGTCTCCTGGTTCTGCTGCTCCTGCTCCTTCGGCCACATGGCCCGATCGACGGGGATCTGGCGCGCCTGCTCCCAAGCCCTTGTGAGAGCGTTCTCGGGGATCAGACCGTTCTCATCCACCATTTGCAGCGATCTCCAGAGGAGAGCTTGGTCTGGCTGGTCTGGTCGCACTTCTTTCTCACGCTCGATCTCAGGTTCGCGCCGAGGTGTAGTTGCGATCCGCTTGCGCGAGTCAACCTTTCCGCGATCGTGTGGTAACCGGCGGGCATCTTCTCTCGCTTCAGGCTGTTGGACCACCAACGCTGTCTGTTCGAGACGTTGAGGCTTCGGGTGTGCCGGCGCACTCGGACGAGAGCGCCAGGCGAGAATAGCGAGGGTTAAGAGAACGATCGAGATAAAGACAAAAGAGAGAAGGAGTTTGGGGGAGTTTTTCATGGCCTTTAATGAGTTGGGGAGACGCCTGACGAGCGATCACTGTGAGATCAAGCTCATCGCGGTAACCTGGACCTTGACGTAGTCCTACATCGTTAATGAATTTTGGTAAGGAAACATTTCATAAATTTAAGTGACGCACCATTTTGACTGACCATCAACTCGTCATAGTTCGATGTGAATAGCGTCTGGGCTCTGTTGAAAGAGAGTTAGAGGGGAGGCGCCCTCATGGCAATCACCTTCGAATACAAACAGCGGCGTAATGAGGTCCACGCGAAAAGTGGGAAAAGCGCTGTTGTCTACCGCAGCAAAGATGACGTTTTCCCCTTTAGGATATGCCGGATCGTCACTGTGTAGAACAGTGCCTGTCATGATGGCATCAGCGAGACCCGTCGAGCCAACAACGTTGAGGCAATTAACCCTGAGGACTACCTGCGTCTGAGTGAGATTTTCGGTGATGTCGAAAACTGCTCGTCCTCTCGCGTGCCCGCTCTTGTTGGCCATGACGTCAAAAGTGTAACTCCAGTGCTCAGTACGGATGCCGTTGAAGAAGTCAAATTCACCCTGACCAGTAGCTGAAGGACCATTGTCCGGCGCAACGGCTGATGATGGTTGGGTTGTGAAAACTATTGCAGCAAGGATAAGCAAAGCCAGCGTTGGGAAGGTACTTCTTTTTTGCATGATGTTACTCCCTGGGTTGAAGGGTTGAGGAAATGGCAGCGTATACGAGACTCGAACCCGTGATGTCTGCCTTGAGCGGGCGAATCTTACTCTTTGTATGAATTTTGAGCAATTACGCCGAAGGCGTTCGCTAATTTCAGCCCAGGGTTCGAGCGTTCGCGAGAACCCTGGGAAATAAATTTAAAATCACGATCAAACCCTGAAAGGGTTAGGTAGTTGGCGAACCCTTTCAGGGTTCAAAGAGTATTTTTGTGATCTAATCCCAAGGTTGTCGCTGAGCTCCAACCTTGGGCTCAAATTAGCGAACGCCTTCGGCGTTAAAACTTTGGGCTCAAATTAGCGATCGACTTCAGCGTTAAACTTTGGGTTGAGATTGGCGAACGCCTTCGGCGTATTTTCAAACTGATGCCCTACCTGGTTAACACAACCATGGCTTTTTGGAGTACCTAAGCGCGCCGCGAAGTCCAGAATGAAAAGAAGTCTAAAAACCGCTAAGATAGACAACGAATGTTCTGTCCAAAATGCGGAAAAGGCGAGCAAATTCCTGACAGCTACTGTCGCAGCTGTGGTGATTATCTCGTCGATTCTTCGAACAATGCGTCTTTGATGAACCGGATACTCGGCATAAGCAATCCCGAGAGACAGGTGAAGTTCACTTTGACGATTGACCTGGTAACGGCGATCGTGAGTGGCTTGCTGGTGTTTTTTCTGATGGGTTACTTCGATGCGACTTATGCGAAAACGGGCATACCGGCGCCGCCGATCGTTTACCTGGTCTATGTCTTCCTGGGATTCGTGTGTGCCTGGCAGCTATTGAGCTTTACAGTCGGTACAACGTTTCTAAAAAAACTGAAGGCAGGAAAGAAAACTAAGGCCTTGCCAGGTCAAAGCGATGCACATTCGTTACCCGCCGCTGACGATAAGGACGTTATTGTAAATTCAATAGCAGAGCAGACCACGCGAAACCTCGACAAAGTACCGCGCTGAAGAGCTTGTTATTTTATTTTCGTCAGAGCAAGCTTTAATCCATCCGCGATGAAGAATGCCGTTACCTTCTTTCCCGTAAACGTAAACTCGATCTGACGGTCCACACCGGTATAGAAAAGCTTGTTCTTCGATTCCGGTTTGAGTTCCATCGGCTCGCCACCCTCGACGATGCGGAATAACTTATCCTTCCGGTTCTCGATACTGAACGAGCGGCCGTTGGCTTCATACGTCCCGACGAATCTGTTCAATTCCGACGGCGAAAGTTTAACTTCTCGGTGGTCCGAAGGCAGGGCAACCTGTTGGTCGAAAAGGATTGCCGCGATCGCGTTCGTTAGACCCTTTTCGCTCTCATTGTTCGACAGCACAATGATCGTCCGATCGGCATTTTGGAAATGTTGCAGGGCATTCCAATAACCCAGCGTGCCGCCGTAATGGAAGACTTTCGTGTCGCCGTAGATTGATTTGATAGCAAAACCGTATCCGTACCCGTCAGAACCGTCGACATTGCCTTGCACCTGCACCTTTTGCATTTCTCGAATGCTCTCAGGTTTAAGTAACCGCGCTGTCTTCAAGCTTTCCTGCCATTTCATCAGGTCCGAAGCCGTCGAATAAACGTTACCGGCGCCATAAAGGCCAGAGAGAGGGAGCGCTTTCTTCCATTGCGGGATTTCCTCCGGCATCGAGAACCGGTTTTTTTCTGCGTCGAAAATATAGTTCTCGGTCGCGTTGGATATTGAACGGTGATTCTCCTGCTGAAGATCGAGGAGTCGAGTTTTTGTCATCCCGAGCGGTCCGAAAATGTTTTTGGTAGTGAAATGCTGAAACGTCTCACCGCTAACCTTTTCCACGATCATCGCGAGAAGCGAGTAATTTGTGTTGCAGTACTTGAATCCTTCACCCGGTCTAAAGGCAATGTCGGGCTTGTACCGGATCAGGTACTTCAGCATGTCCTTGTTGGAAACGGGTGTGTCGGAATCCCAGTGCTTATAGAGCAACTCGTTCTGCTCCGGCAGGCCGGAAGTGTGCGTCAGCATTTGACGGACGGTTACGCCTTCGTAGGGAATCTCCGGGAAGTACTTTCTCAGTTCGTCGTCAAGATTTATTAGACCGCGTTCGACGCAATGCATCACAGCGGCAGCGGTGAACTCTTTGCTTATAGATGCGACATTGAAAACGCTTTCGCTCGTGAGCGGCGTTTTCAGCTTAAACTGGGAGAAACCGAAAGACTTCCGATAAATAATTCGGCCCTTTTCCGCCACCAGAACGTTCCCATTGAAACCGTGGTATCGCGCCTTGGCGACGACAAATCTGTCGATTAATGCGATTCTGTTTTTCTGTGCAAACGCGGTTTGGGTCCATACCAGTAGCAAGGCCGGAAGAAGACATTTAAGTATTCCTGAAGGTGGTTTTTTCATCCCCAAACAGTCTCTCCCAGAACTTGCGTTTCGCAGTTTGTGTGGCGCAGAGCCAGCGGACGAATTGACGTTGGTGGTCGGTAGATATTGTAGAGCAAGATTCCTAAGAAGATGATTGTCATGGCTATGATTGCAAAATAATAACGTACCAGAAGTCTGTTAGGCTTATTGGACCTCGATACTTTCCACGAACAAATTGAGAGCACAAGCAGCAAGGTAATAAAGGTGAACAATAGGTACCCCGCACTACTCATCGAGGTAACGAGATCTCCTGAAAACGTGAAATGCACGCCGATCTCAAGCGGTATTTTAGCCCAGAGCAAAATATAGCTAGCTAATACAAGTGGTAGAGCAAGCCAGGGGATAAGAACTAAATTGCGATGATTAGTGTTCATCTAACCGATCAATTAAGGGTTACCTAGGTGGTAGTCTACAAGAAAGCGGTATGGCAGCCCACAGTGGTCAATCTTCGCAACTTCTTGCTGACACCAACCACCGAAATCCTCAGTTTTATGCAACGGTCGCGAGAAGCGCTTAGTGCGGCATCTTGATCTTCGAATCACGAAACAAGAGGAACAAGGCGGGGGTCACTGTGCATCCACCTGCATAGCCGCCAGTTCGTTGCCGCCCGGGTCGAGGAAGTGGAAGCGCCGGCCGCCGGGGAAGCTGAAGATCGGTTTGGTGACGGGCGCGCCGGTCGCAGTGACCGCGGCGAGCGTTGCCTCCAAATCCTTCACCTCGATCACGGGGAGGGGGGCTTTGGTCGCCTCCTGTTGGTCTGCCTGGAGTCCAATGTCCACGTCCCCGGTCAGTGTGCATGCATACGTCGGCCCGAAGCCGGTCATCGTCATGCCGAACACCGTTTCGAAAAAGATCTGACTCGCCGCGAGGTCGCGCGCGGGCAACTCGATGAAGTTTGGTCTAGCCACGATAGCCCTCCCTGGTTAAGCCGATCTCCTCAGATAATTGGGGTCAGGCGAGCCCACAGTGGACACTCTTCGCAAACTTCCTTTGACCCGAACGTCAGAAATGGTCGGTTTGTTCGAGTTGTTCGGCGCGATTAAATGAGCTTGTCGTATTCTGCGTGTTAGCCGATCCAAAACCAAACGATTTCATCGAGACGAGCCAATCCCAGCGCTCGATAATGAGCCCCAATGCGTACCGACTAAAGCTCGCCAACCTTCTTCAAATGTAGTTGATGGATGATGAAGGATCTGCCTTAAGCAATTCAAAATTTTTATTGGCCAGATCCCGAACGCTTTCAGGAAGCAACCGATAATGCAGCCAGAAGCGTGGTGAGGCCAAGTGCTTCACAACGGTTCACAGCGATTACGTTCAAAGTCCTGCTTTGCTTCCTCGAGCAAAGAATCCAAGTGCCCGGCATTCAGATCGCGCTCGATCTGTTGGTCCCAGATTTGTGCATGGAACTCCTCAAACCACTTCGCCAATTCTGCGATTTCTGAGGGTGGCAAGTCAGCGATTGCGCTCTCGATTCTTTTACATCCATGGTGGCAGTTTAGCGTAGCGACTCGACTATCATCAACCTGGCACTGAACGCTACGCTTAACAACGCGCTCACGCGAGTACAAATTAAGACTGGACACCGGCGAGTCGAGCGGACGATTTAAAAAGTACGTCCTTGAGGGCAAGCTTCGAAAGGATTCTCACTATTTATTTTAATAAGTTCACGAAGGCTGCGCGCGGCGAATCACCGCAAACGACGGATTGCCTTTACATTCACTCTGCTTTGGTACATTCATGCGATCTCGCAATCTAATCAGTCGACAATCCTCAGTTAAACCTAAGCCCATCATTATTCGCATGTCTGAATACGCGAGGATCGACAATTTCGAATCGTGTATACCAAATTGGGTATTCACGCAACACGTTGCGGTGATGAATCATTCATTAAGTAGTGGAAAAACAATTTCTATTAATGTTTTAGATTGCGTCATACGATTCGCTTAAGCAAGGCACGCGGTTTCCGTGCCGATTATTTAAGGAACCCGGAGGTAATCTCTAATGTCGACCCACCAAAAAGATCCTAACGTGGACTCCCTGACTATTGGAATAATTGTGGAATCATTGAAGCCGTCACACTTCCGGTCTGTAATAGGTACGAGCGTGACAATAGTAATTGTAATGTTCAGTTTCGGTTTTTGGGTGGCCCAAATGAAGGCTGATTTGGATATGAAAGCCCATTTGATAAGAGACAATGAAGAGCGCATGAAGGATGCGGAAGAGCAAGGAAGGTTACAAAGAAGGGTTGATACGTTTGAGCTCGCAGCAGAGAAGGAAAAGTATGAACTGTCGGCAGCGGATCAAAGTTTGAGACAAAATTCGTTGGAGTCGAACCGGCCCACGAAAGAACCTGTCGTGTTGAAAGTCGCTCCCAAATCGAATCGGTAAAGATTGTTATCAACAGAGAACACGCACCCCAGTCCAAAGCAAAGACAAGAAGAAAAAACTAACCTGGAGGAAGGTATCGCGTAGAGTTGAATAGAAGGTGAATTTCTATTTCTATTCTCATCGAATGCCCCGACTAAAGCTTGTTTCAACTGCAGGCACATGCACATTACAAGTACTTTCGAAGACAGCGGTGCGCCAGGCTTTTACTTCCAAATCTACCAACGGAGCGACTACATGTTGCAGAATTGCTTCCATAGCACCTAGCGCTTGCCCCCGCAATCTAAGCAAGGCAGCTAAAGAACCGCGATTCACGAAAACAAGCATGTTCCCGTAGTCAGATGGCGGAATACATCCCACTTCTCGTAAGGCAGCAGCCAAATCAACATGTATATGCACATTGGCCATTGCAGCACCGCAGAACTCAGCTTCACCGACAAGGAAAGATGTTCGGTCGGCACCACGTTCGAGTGAGTGACAAAAACGAAAGGCACGTCTCCATGCTGCATGAGGTTGACCCTGTAGAGCACGTATAAATTCTTCGGCAAAGTGAATATTAAGGCGGATGAGTGCGTTCGGACGCTGAACCGCTGAAATATTTCTATTGATTTGCTGGGTAATCATCCCATGAGCGTAACTGAAGAACCATCGGAGGTCGCCAGAACGATAGTAAGATTCTGCGGTGTCTAGAAGATCTTGCTCAATAACTCTGTTTCGATCCATAAGAACAGGATCGATAGCTTCAGCGCCAGGCAGCGCACCTGCGAAACTTTGTGGTCCTTCTTCTCGTTGAATCCAGGCATTTTCATTGCGCCTCTGCTGAATAACAGGTACCGGTTCATGCGCTATTAGTCCCTGTGGCTGCGGTTCAGACGTGCGCATCAATTGGTCAGCGACACGGTCTGCCTGCTGCTCATATAAGTCTCCCGGAGTACTCACCGTCAGTTTTGGCTGAATTTCGGCCTGTACCTTACCGTGCAATGGTGTTCGGCTGAAATCGTGTATAAACCGAGATGGCGCTGTAGTAGTGGAACCCGCTTCGAGTTTTTCAGCTCTATGTTGTAGCAACTGCTGTACTGCTTGATTTCCAATTGTGCGCTGCAAGTGCAGGATACGGTGACCTCGCACGGATGGTTATACACTTGGTCGTGTAAGGTTAACTGACTTTCGCTGGTGAGATTGTTGCTGTTTCTGTACAAACGTCCGCATTGGTTCCTCCGATCAATGCCAACCGCTTGATCCAAGCCTCGCAACGACCTTGGATGAGGGCGGTGTTGTTGGAAAGTATGTGTGCGACAACTTTGCAACATCGGATTGGA
Source organism: uncultured Acidobacteriota bacterium (assembly GCA_963748155.1). GTDB lineage: Bacteria > Acidobacteriota > Blastocatellia > Pyrinomonadales > Pyrinomonadaceae > PSRF01. The sequence goes on from CAVVHV010000001.1 coordinate 130,891, forward strand.
AAAGAGAAAAAGTCGCTGGGGTTAATTCAAGCGACCGTGAGTCATATTGTGGCAGCGCATACGGGACACTCTTCGCAACTTTTTCCTGTCGCCACCGGCAGAAATGCTCAGTTTCTTGCGAAAGGACCTAGGTGGGCTGAACGCATTGGCTGTACAATCTTCCTGACATTCTCCACCCATGGAGGTTTCGATATGCTCCGCTATTTCCTCATTGCCTCGCTGCTACTCTGAGCAACAAATGCCCTGGGCGATGAAATCAATGGGCTGAATTCACGCGCCATCGATATTTCTGTGAGTTTTTCAGCCAGCCGCGGTCAACATGGCGTCACGTTCGTATCCCTGGATACCGAAGGCCGTCCTAACGGCGATATGTACATTCAATCCCGATCACAGATAGTGATACCGACGGATGGATTGCCTGCACAACAACGATTCCTTTGCCGCCTTCGGCGCGTCAGGTGTCTCATCCTGCCTTTTCCTCTTCGGGTTGGCTGTTCGTCAGCGCAAGCGCAAACCTTGCTCCTTCGTCGGACAATTGGAGGCTCTATGCGGCCAAGCACTCCGGACTAGGCGGTCGATGCCAAGGCTGGAGTTCATGGACAGACTTGGGCCACTTTCCTCGCCGGCATATCAATATTTGCACCCGATGCAATCGTGGCATACGGCGATTACACTTATGTATTCATCTCTGATCGAGAGGGTTACATCGATTACCGTATGTTTGATAGCGACACACGGCAGACGCGGAATCCAAATGAGAGGTGGTCCGATTGGCGTTCTATTAGCGGCGATCAACCAAAATGATAGGCGGCAGTATCTGGCCGCCTCAAAGCCTGCCGTAGCTATTTACAACGACGGCGTCGAGCGATTTCACGTTTTTTTTGGCATGACGTATCGCACCGGCGTATCCATCACGTCACAGGAATTGTTTCGATCGCCGGACAATTGGTAGAAGCCCCTCCTGATTCTCGGCCGTTTCACAATAACCTCGCAGCGCGAACGGCATGCTCCGCCGGGCCAGAGATCACCAAACCGAGTCCCCTTTTTTCGTGGTCTGTGGGAACACGAGGTTTAATACGACATCTGGACGTCTCGATTGCGCGTTATCAAAATCCCAGAAGTACATGGGCAGGAACATCCGTCGTGTGGGAAAGCCGGGGCGCATACGGAGGTTTCACTGCGCCTTCATTGGGTAGAACCTTTCCTTGCGGCATCTCTACCGTTCATGTTCGTGACGTTTGGTGAAACGTACTGTCCCGAGCCCACACTGCTGAGGCCCCCTCTCCCACCCAGGCTTTCGTCAACCTGCACGCAGTTGGCGGCCCATGGGCAATACAAAACCGATACAGCACACTACTCAGCGTAGGCTGGGAACAAAGAATCCATGAATCACCCGCCAGAGCGGGAAGGCTCTATTGATGTGTTCGGTATGCTGTAATTCAGTTGGCCGCAAGGCTCAGAAGAGGGCGTTTTTAGGGCTAAGCCGGCCACGTTCAAGAATTTTTGGAGGAACAGATCGCAGCCAAGAATTTGGCGTGAGATCCTGTCGAATTAAATCTCGCCAAGGATCTTCTTTTCAAAGACGGAGTTGGGCTTAAGTACGGCACACCTTACTATCCCCCCGATGGACGAGTCATTCTTAGCTACTCTCCCCATCGTAAGCAGGCCGATGCGCTCAACTCTCGTTAAATAATCATCATACGTACCTTCGCATAACTCACCCGTCATTTCAGTACCAAAAGACCTGATCAGCAATAGCCAAAGCGTTCTCACTGTCCCGAGAACTCACAACTATTTGATAGGGTTTATTCGTCATCTGTGTCGGAATATTTTTCTGATACATGCACCCCGATCGGAAGGCAAAAGGCTGGTTCAGCGCAACTCCCGCTGCCAGAATCCCACAATTAACATGTGGATTATTTACATCGAATCCTTCGGCCACTTTCATATCTGTCCAGCAGTTGCTCAAACAAAATTCTACAAGATCAATGATCTGCGCCAGGCTAAGTCCGACGTGATAGTTAAATTCCATATCTTTAACTACCCTCTCACCAAGCAATCCAATTCCACTGGTCATTACTGCCAAATATGGTCCAATTAGTCGTATTTTATCGTCGTCGTCCCGCTCCGGTATTCCGGGGCTATCAAACCGGCAAACTCGACCATCGGCCCATAGCATTACGGTTTTGTCCAAGATCATTGCCAGTCCCATTGTCATATTTCAGTGCCTCGAAAATTATTTTGACTGCTTTCGGCTTATAACGATGGGCAATCAACGAATCCTTGCAGAGCTTGGTCGACGAAACGTGCTTCCACTTCGCCTATACTCTCGCCATAGATTTCTAGTTCGGCAAGCCGATGAAGTAGATATAGGGATTGCGCCGATAGGGTATAGTTAATCGTACCCTCGTAATCGCCGTGTTGCCGGGGAGACTCAAATTCTGAAACCTGTTCTTCAAACGACTGTTCAGCTTGTACATCATACTGAGCGAATTGTTTGAGTGCCTGATCCACAAAGCGCGCACCTACTTCAGCGGCGTCCTCTCCATAGATTCCCAGTTCGGCTAACTCCTCTAGTAGAGCCAGTGAACGTCGTGATAACCAATGGTTGATGGAGTATTCGTACTCACTATCGTGAAAGTCAGTTACACGAATCGCCTTTGCTTCTTTCTCCGTAAGGTCGGAAATATCAATCTTAGAGTCTCTTAATTTTTGTGCGACCAACGCTCTATCCGTAGCCTTCGGACCACCCTGTCTAATGATTCGTTTCATGCGAGGGCCTTCTTGTCAATTTCGTTCCGTCCTTCGTGGTACTTCTTGCCAACGCGGCGCTTTTGCTCTACCAACCCTCTAAAGGCGGTACTTGCAAGTTTTTTGCGCGAGACCGCCACCTCTCGAATCTTTGAATCCCTATTTCTTCGCCCATCGTTTAGATGGGCCGAGTACCCGGCACAGACTGCGGAGTCCACTCCCGCAACATCTCCGAGCGTCTGCTCACGCCTGAGAACCCTCTGACAAGATCCTCCCAATTTTTAACATCTTGTATCGTTCCGCTCTGAAACCCACTGGTAACGTCGATAGTCTTTACGCCGTATACTTCTATGAGCCGCTTAACGGTAGGAAACCTTTCGCTGACTGTTTTAGGTACTGAGATAAAGTCGGGCATTCCGCAAAAGAGATAGTTTTCTTTGTGCGACCACGCACGGAATAGAAATTCTTCGATAGGAATCAATGGTGTACCCGAATGGATTTCGGCGTAGAAAACACCACTGAAATCGTCTCGAATCAAGTAATGGACGAGGTGGACTTTTTCAGCTTTCTCCACTTTCATTAAGCTCACATCGAAAGGCTTCCGTTGGTATCTAATTAGTCCGTTCTTGGTCGCGTAAAGGTGTTTAGATACGCATACTATCAACTGATGTCTTTCGTTCGAATAGCTGCTTCGATAGTTTCCATTCATGGTTTCGCTTATACCACACGAGGACGTTGCCTAGAGGTCTGTGATTGGTTTTTCGGTGGTTTTTTACGCGGCAGGAGCAAAGGGGTTGTGACCCAAAATGGTTCCAATCACACTTTCGCCGCGTTGGAGTGCTTGCCACGGTTCTCACTTAGCCATTGTTCATTCAAAGCAAGGATTACTGCAAAATGCAAGCGGCTTTTCACATTGTCGCTATAACAATTTGGTTCACCGTCTCCACTTCTCGAATTCATGGCTCGCAGGACCAAAGCGCAAAAAATCCAAGAACGTGCCGAGGCTGAGCCCGCGTGTGGGAAGTGTTCCGCCGAAACTCGACGCGGTTCAGAATCTCGCCGAGGCTCACGAACTTGCCGCTGAGACGCCACCGCCCGACGCACCGGGGCGACGATATTATTCGAATCTCGCTTACTTCCTCCAATGCTTCGGGGTTCCGGGTGGCTCCAGTTACGCCGAGAAGGGTCTTTACTTGAAACTAATTGCACGCCTGGACTCGACCGGTATACTTAAACCCGGTGCTCGTGAGGAAATTGAATCGGAGCTCCGCAACGCTATGGAGGCGGAAATGCCATCGTAAATCCGCTTCGCCGAAAGGACCATTTCATGCCTAAAGACCCAAAGGACGAAGCGCTGGACAAAATCCAGAGCATCGCCAATTCGCTTCCCTTCGCCTATGACTTGCCAGCCGAGGTTTATGAGTATCTGGACATCATCGAAGCACTGACACGGCATAGCCACAATCCAAGCGTCGTAGATACAAAAGAGGCTCAACTACGCGCCAAAGCCAATCGTCAAATGCGCTAAAGTGACTTTTCGTGTTCCGACTGTCGTAACGGTAGAAAGGCGTCTGCGTCGTAAGTTGCAGGCCAGGCCGGGACTCGACGGTATCAGTTGACGCCTAAAGCCTGACGGGTCTCAGGCCGAATCAATTCAAGTGCCCAATCAAAGCCCCGCGCATAATCACCCGCATATAACAGATCGCTTACCAGCAGTAAGAACTTCGTGAGTTCTTCGACGCTTATGTCAGCGGCTTTGCCATGACTCAAGTGATTTCGCCTGTTAATCCATTTTCGGACTTCCTGCACCATCTCCTGCGTCGGGCAGAGCACTCGCGGGTTATTGGCTCGTAATTCTGGAAGGTACTCACCGAGCATTCGGTAAACCGGCGGGGAAGGAAGGTTTCTTATCAGCCACTCAGCTTGAGGAACGAGTGCTATTATCAGTTCCTTAACACCGGTTTCGAGCGCGGCTATTCCTATCACAAGCGCACTTCGCGGATTTTTATTTTCTTCCGACCACGCTTCTCGCAATAGCTCACGCGCAAAAGGCGGCGCATACTGACTGAGCAAGATTTCATTTATGTCGCGCCTTGCCAGTCCCGAAACAAACGGTGGACGACCCATCCACGCTACAAAATCTACGGGAGAATGCCGCCATTCCTGACCGTCTAGCGACCATTCCATACGGCCTAGTTGATAATCATAGGTCGGAACAGCCTGACCTGTTCGCCAGCATAATGCTCCGATTACTCAATCGATGCCGGTGAATATCGTGCTGTAGGCATTTTCGATCAAGTTCTGAAGTGAGTTTGGCAGTGCTGACAAAGGTAGCTCGCCTTCAGTTACTCCACTCTCCTCATAAGCCTTGCGTCGCGCTTCCGGCCACTTCTCAAAGTTAAATCCCTCTGGAACTCTTTTCTGCCACACTGCATCAACTAGGGGCAGCGCAGCCTTTGATGGCTTGATCTCTGCCGTAGCTTCACAAACCACCGAGTAAGGTAGATGAGAATAATCGGGCTGGTCCGGTGTGACCTCCCGAATAAGAATTTTGACCACATGACCCTCGTGGTCGAGCTCAAACGGAATCGGCCCCTCAATTATTCGCAGATCCGGTACGCCGACATTTAATCGAAAAAACATTACGCTTCCTTTCACGGGTTGAAAGGCCCAAAGTCAATCCGTTTATATAGGCCGGATGCACCTATGTACCCATAACGTGTTCAGTCTCCAAAAATGTGTTGACGAGTCTACGTGAGCGGCAGATACTGAACAACGAAAGGAAGGAACCTTCAACTCATGCTATTCCCGATTTACCAAAGCGTTCAATGTGCTAACGGTCACTGTCGCCATACCTACTTTGTCAAAGACAGAGGATCTTATTCGTGCCGCCTCACATGCCGCGTGTCCACTCTGCAATGTGGTGACGCAGTACGCGGAGATACAAGCGCAACAACCGGGACTGTCTCAGGAAAATCGGAATGCTTGGAAGGCGATCGGGGGTATCGCGGCGACCATTGGTTTCTTTATGTTTCTCGGAAAGGCTATCGACTGGGCCAACTCCTAAGCCGCGTTCGCACTATACCTTTACGCCAAGTTTGCGAAGTTTATCTTCCTGCTCAGGTTTAAGTGTGCCTTCGATTGTCAGTTGATAAAACTTCTGGCCCATCTTGTGGAAGTCGGTGTGCGGGTAAAGACCTTCAAGCGCCATATCCAACCCATCAATAGCGTCCGGTATTCCTTTTCGTCCCCGTTGGAGACATTGCTTTATTGCGTTGAGTTGCCGCGCCAGAAGTAAAGCGGGAATCGGATGGCCCTCATAAAGCTCCAGTGCGATTGCCCAGTTCTCAGCCTCTAGCATGGCACCCCTATCGCCCTTTTGTTTGTGTTCTTAGATGAGAAGCTGGACCAACGGGCAGTAAACTCAATTGCTAGCGCGCCGGTTTGGAACCGTTTGGCTCTTTCTCGATTTCAATTCCTTTGCAAGTACCGCCCCTGCAAACTCCAGTTTTAGGCGCAGTCGCAATGAAGGCTCACGAATCTCCCCGACTATTTGAGCCGCGCGAAACCAATCACTTGTAGCAAGGGCCGAGAGTGTTGGATTGATTTTTACTTCACTCAGCTTCAGCGGGACGACGCCTAGCCTCGTTTCAATTTCTCCGATCTTAGCTTCCAGCCCAAAGGCAAATGGTGGCTTGGTTCGTGAGGAGTCTTTTGACGAATTAGCGTACTTTGCTGCGGCCGCCAACGTTTCAAATGCTCGGCGAGAGTCATCCTTCGCCAACATCGCGGCCGCCAGTAATGCCAATTCAGATTTATATGGACTCGGCGAAGCTGCGTCCAATGCTTTCAGTGCCTTAGTGATCGACTCAAAACCTAAGACCTTATCCTCTTTGGCGGCCTCTGTTGCCACTGCAAGCAAGGCCCAGGCTCGCGTTTCTTCCGAAGAGAGCGACCCCGCAAGCTGTTGAGCCTCAATAATCTTTTTCTGTTTCACCAGCGCGTCCACGCGAATGATCGTTAAAAGGTCTGTGTAAGCTGATTTCGGCATCCGTATCGCTAAAACCGTTGATGGCGTCGGCAGCCAAGTCAAATTTTTTCTCGGAGTCTTCCGACTCGTTCCGCAACAGTTCAGAGACTAAGCGAATAAGCCTTAGGTCACGTCTCCAGCAACTGGGTCCTTTAGAATATCGTCAAGTCTCTCCTTCGGGTCTGACAACGTCTCGGGCTGAAGCTCGCTTTATCAACTCGCATTTTTTCAGGAACTAAAAGCGGCCGTTTGGTCCAACAGCAAATCAAACTCCAAGCAACTGGTCCGGTGCATACTGCGAAATGAGATAGCGTATAGTGTTCCTGAGAAGGCACGAAATCCGTCGATAATGTAATACATATCGATCCCAGGCTCTTTGACAACCATTGCCCACGCCTGAAGTGAGCGCATAAAAAAGCTGGCAAATGCATTCTTTGCCGCTTGCGGCATGTCCTGATCACAGGCCGAGAGTAGCGGCGGAACTGAGACTGGAGGGATCAAGCGTAACATTCGCTTGCCAACGCTTGACTGATATTGTTTTCAAGTCTGTCAAGGAGTGCGCGATTTCCGTTCTGAATCAGTTTTTCGACAATTTCAAATAGGACGCCTGAGACAGTTCCACCCTGAAGACTTTGGACTACTAGCGCCAAGGCTTTCTCAGGCTCGGTGTCAATCAGTGAAAGTGCAACTTTAGCAGCTGGTCAGCAGCAGTTTGTCGATCATTGAAATAAGCACGCCAAGAATCGCTCTTTAAGTTCAAAGCTGTTGACTGTTGCTAGCAGTTGGTTCCTCTAAGGATTGAAGCTCTTTCTGTCGAACGAGAGCCTTTTCAGAGTCCACCAGCGCATAAACGGCCAAAGCCTCGTTGCGCAAAGTTGCCGCCATATTTCGTTGACGCCAACTCGCGGCCTCTGCGGAACCCCACTCCTTTAAGTCACGCAGGACAATTTCAAGCAGCCGAACTGATTCTTCCTTTTTTGCCGGTCGCAAAATCTTTGCAGCCTCAATCAGTACTTTGACTCTTTGTGGGATGTCCGGCAGTTTACTCGCCTCTCCCGTTATCTCTGTAATCGACGTAATCGCGAGAGCATAGTAGTCGTAATCAGCAGCAGGGATTTTTTTCTGAGCTTTACACAGTGATCCCGGCCAGCAAAGGATCAACGAAATCAGGATAGCTAACGATAGACTTTTAGTAGTTTGCATGCCTCGTCCCCTTAAATCCTCAAATCCTTGTGGGCACGTTGAGCGAACGGCGGCGCTCAACGTGCCCGTACGACCGTTCAAATCGTTCGGCGTTTCTATTCTGCCAGCCATTTGCAGCCGGCTTCACACTTCCGATAACTTCTCTTTACAGGCCGAGACACAACTCAGATTGTATCCGCAACCACCCGTGCAAGTTTGCTCTCCTCTTACACAACCCTCCAAACAGGGATTCCCGTTCTTCAGCCAGAGCATAGTTGTAGAACTCGAATTGGGAAAGGTGGCAACGACAAGCAACAGAATAAGCGCAAGGAATTTGAGCTGAGACGCATCGGTTAACCTTTCTGTGAAGGCTGCGCTAGGTAGCGCAGTCAGGTTGAGTACCCGTGAAAGGTAAAGGTGTTAGGGGTTGGCCTTTACGTTTCGTGAAGAAGGTCCGACCGCATTCGACTGAGACTGTCGAGGGGCCGGATGCTATGACAACCGAAAAGTGTTGTCAAATAATTTGCAAGGGCCGACACGTCTGGGCGCTCGGGTAATGTCGGCCCATCTCGCCAGCTAAACATGGCGAGCCTGTTACCAGAGCCACTCGTGACCCACGGCACGAGTGGCTCTGCCCTGAAAAGTGCGTGGCCTGTCACCGCCTCGCAGCCTTTCAGTAACTCGATAACCTCACGAAGTTTTTAAGGTGGGCTGACAGCCACGGGAGTCCTGCCAGCCCTTTCACCACGTTTCTCCGGGCACTTACGTGGTTACAACCTCCGCGAGCCTTACGTGTCGCGGTTCCTTCTTGAAAATGTGCCCCCCAGGACCACTCGGCAACCGGCTCACGCGCCGCCCAACGTGCCGAGTGGTCCTGTTCTGGAAGATGTCACCCGCTTGCCCACCATCATCTTCCAGCGGTTTCGCTAACCCTTGCTGCGCTTGCCTCAGGCTGCCCCTCTTTCTCGATACCGACGCAGAGGCATTCGCAATCTTCGTTCGCCGCGACGAATGCCTCTGCCAATGGGGAACTGGCCCTCCCAGACCTGTTTCCCACTCCCGCCCTTGTCAACATGCTCACGTCTCCCGCTCATGCTCCCCAAGTAAGCGGATGATGGTTCCGACAAGTGATCCAATGCCTTCGGGTTTACGCAGAAATGCATCTGCGCCAGCTTCCCGCGCCGTCGCTTCGTCGAGCCTGCCTGACATCATCACGATAGGCATATAACGACGATGTAGCATGCTACGAACCTGTTCTATCAACTCCATCCCACTCAAACCCGGTAGATCATGATCGACCAGTAGCAGATCGTAATCGGCATCACTTGCGAGTTCATCAAGCGCTGCATTTCCCTCGACCGAATGCTCGATGATCCAACCCTCGTGCTCTGCTATTTCTCGTACTAATCCCGCTACCGTCAGATCGTCCTCTACATGCAGAATCCGAACCGCCTTAGTCGTTTGCTGCGGAACCTGATTTATCTGGCCGCTCGTCGTTTCATTCGGAATAACGTCATGCTCAGTGATCGAAGTCGTAAGATTGCGCAGATTCTTGTGCGGGTTCTTGAGCATATACTGAAGGTTCTGGCGACCGCTCAACCCGAGCAAGCGTGCCGCTCTTGCAACCACGCCGCCCGCATCTTCGAGCGCCATCTGAATGTAGCGTGCCTCGTGTCGATGTAACGTTTGCTCAAGCGAGAACGTCTCCCAATTCGGTCGGAATGTATGAATCATGGAGAGGGCGCGAAACGCACAGTCGGTGAGACGAATACGGGTCGCGGAATTCTTGTTATTCTTCAGGAGATCGTGCGCATGTTCGAGAATCTGGCATATTTCGTCGTCGGAAAGTTGCTCGGCTAGCTGTTCGAATAATGTCAGTGCGCTAATGCCCGCGTTATCAGAGTCACCTGCCTGTTCAGCAATCAGGATCGCGCGCTCAAAAACAGCGCGAGCTTGCTAGCAATACATT
>CAVVHV010000002.1:0-312657 GCA_963748155.1 uncultured Acidobacteriota bacterium
GAAGTATTCGCGTCGTCGTCTTCGTCTGAGTTGATCGCGGCTGAGGTTCATTGCAACCTTGACGAGCCACGGCCGCAGAGGGGATTCCGTGTCGGTGGGTGGCTTTTCCAATGCCCGAACGAAGGTATCCTGCACGATGTCGTCGGCATCAGCAGCGCTTCCGGTCATGCGGTAGCACATGCCCCACAAGAGCCGTTTGTGTTCATCAAAGGTCTGCGCTGAGATGGTCATGACGACGGCATTAAAAATCAGTTGCCCTTGGCTTTCAGCGTTACAAGCGTGAGGTCTTTGCGTTGCCGATCGCTACGTTCTCTTTCATATGATGGAATCTCGCTGCCGTTCATTGCTCCAACATTCCAGACTTGAAATAGGTAATGCTTTCCGTCGCGCCGGATGAATATGAGAGATGATGTGGTGCTCGGTTTATCCCTTTCAACACGTTGAGTAATGATCACACGAACAACGCCAGCGTCGGCCCTTTTAAGTGTCAGGATATTTGGTTTCGCGGGATCGGTTCGCTCTATGACGTATTCGCCTACGGTAAGCGTCTGACCATTCAAGACGAACTGAAAGGGCACATGCACCGTAAATCGATGCCTGCTTTGGGCACTGACACCTACCACACACGTGATGAGAGATAAGAAAAGAACAACACCTGTTACAGACCGCTTTAGCATATCGCCTCCTCCGCTTGCAGGTAATTTATGAGCTGCAAGCTTTTACAGCGATAACACGTTTGAGGCAGTCGAAAGGTTACAAATCGCTATTGCGCGAGATCGAGAGTTCTACCGATCCCTTTATCAACAGCTTTCTTATATACGGTTGACGCCGCGATCACATCCTGAAGCGCCATTCCGGTCGAATCGAAGATGATGATTTCGTCCGACGATGTACGTCCCGGTTTTATTCCGGCAACGACCTCGCCGAGTTCAGCGTGTACGTGCTGTTTAGTCATCAAGTCCGAAGCAATGGCGTGATGCAACTCTCCGATGGACGCACACTGGTCCACGATGTCAACTACTGTCTTGTGTTGGGCCAGAAGCGGGGGTTCCAATTCTTGTTTAGTCTCACTGTCAGCTCCGACTGCGGCTATAAAAGTGCCAGGTTGCACATACTCTTGCTTGAGAAAGAACCGAGTCGAAGGCGTGCAGGTGACGCAGATATCGCTGCGTTTCATTGCTTCTGCCAAGTCGTCGGTGGTTTCCACTGCTATCTTCAGCTCGTCGGATAATTCATTCGCAAACCGCTGGGCCTGACCGCTCATCAATGTCATATGCAAAGACATGCTCCAAAGAAAAAATCTTCGAGAGAGCCTGAATCGACACACGGCCCTGGTTACCACAACCGCAAATCAATATCGATTTTGAATCTGGACGCGCGAGGTATTTAGCCGCCACTGCTGTTGCTGCTCCAGTCCGCTGAATGGTGATTTCCATCGAATCCATGATTGCTAATGGGTAGCCATTTTGCGCATCCGCCAAAAAGACCGCTCCCTGAATGAGCGGTAGACCAAACCGATTCGCGTTTTGCGGGAAGTTCGCGTTGATTTTGGCGGCAAAGAATGATCTGTCGAGTTCGAGGAGCCCGGCTTTGATATGAAACCCACCATCGTGCGCATGCACTCCCAAGATCCCTGGCGGGTGCGTTTTGCCCTCACCGTACAACTGGAACACTCGTTCGACGGCTGCGATGTACTCCTCAATACTAAGCAGGCCGGCGACCTCGCTGCGCGACAGCAAAAGCGTGCCTTCGGACTTCATATTCTCTCCAAAAGATCTGTCGAGCTGAGCGCCCGGCTGTACTTCTACCGGCTCCAGACCTTTGCGGAAGATTCGTGCGCCAGCCGATCCTTTCAAAGTGGTCGAGCCGTTCTCTACACGCACCATTGCACCCTCTCGCAAACCTGCAACAGTCGTATCGTTCTCCTCGAGAAACTGAAGAATTCGTTCCTCCTGTGTTTCCCCCATGTGAGTCGAGTTGGGATCCGGATCTAGAAAATGTGGACTGATCTGAAAAGGCACGAGCCCGAGCGCGTCGAATGAAGGCGGTTGAACAATCGGCATGTCCTTTGTCGTCTTGATTGTTGGGCCAGCAACATTCGAGCCCGCACTCGAGCCAACATAAGGCATTCCCTCTGCGACTCTCCGGCGAAGTTGTTCGATCAAATCAAAATCGTAAAGAGCTTTCAGGAGACGAAAAGTGTTGCCGCCGCCGATGAACACAGCCTCCGTATCATTGACGACTTGAGCTGGATCGGATGCCGTATGGATCGATGTTAAATCGAACCCCATCTTCTCAAATCGTTTTTGCGCCAGTAAGGCATAGGCATCGCGATCGTAAAGAGCGTACGGAACAAAGAGCACGCTCTTCACACTTCCGAGAAAGTCGCAAATCTCGGCTGCGGCATGATCAAGATACCCACTGCCATAAAGGGTGGAGTTGCTAATCAATAGCACGCGCTTATTCGCACTTTCGTTTTTCATTTTTGTGCCTTTAGTGGAGCTCGAACCGTCGGCCGACTATCGTCTCGAGATTCCGTCGATGGAAGTTCTCCTCAAACTCAGTTGCTACGACTCCTGCAGGAAGGCAAGTCTGCAATTCCGTTTTCAGTATAGACTCGTTGCGTCTGATGATTTCGAGCAGCAACGACTATTTCTCGCAGCCGCCCGAGATAGAAGAGCGCATTGTCGATCGCGTCTACGCTGCGAATACCCATATGACCAGTGAGCAAATACTTCCGCCCTGCGCGCTGTAGACGTTTTAGCGCGCGATTAAGCACATCCATGGATGAGTAGCGTAGATATACGATGTTTCCGACAACGGCGTCGCTCGCGATGATCAAATCGCATTCGGGCACATCAACGTTGACGTTAGTCATCGTCTGTGAAGGGTTGTGGAAGATGTTGAGAGTAACATCGCCCCATTTGATCACTAACTCATCGGACACCAGGATATGCGGCTCGACGAAAAAATCTGACTCTTCAGCGGAGCGAAACGCTTCGATTGCAAAAGTATGTGAGTAGTCTTTGTGAGTGATGATTTGAGCGTGCGGAAATAGTTTCAACGCAGCCATATGATCACTGAAATAATTCGTGCACAGAATGAAGCGCACACGTTTGTTAAGTTCAGTCTCAACGTATTGGCGAAGCTTTTCAGCATCCTCCCTCGCTGCCATCGCTTCAACAAGGAATACATCAGATCCATTGATAAAGATCGTGGAGTTTGACTGAAGCTTGTCTCCGATTGCGACGTGCACAGCTGGGTTAAGTATTTCTGTTTTCATACATCTTCGTTTTCAATTCTGGACTTGCCGGAATTTGTAACAGTCGTTACTATACGCTTGATGTTACAGAGACGGCAAGTTCGAAACGCGTCGAGTCATGAGTGGATACTGCTGATCCATCAGCTGCCGCCCAAGCCAACAAATCTGCGCGTCCGCATCTGGCGCAAGCTGCAAAAGCTCGGCGCGGTGGCAATCAAGAACTCGGTCTACGTCCTGCCAGCCAACGAAAAGACCAACGAGGATTTTCAATGGTTGAAACAGGAAATCGAGTCCGCGGGCGGCGAAGCTGCGGTTTTTCGAGCTGGATCGGTTGAGGGCGCAACGGATGACGAAATCATCGGCGCGTTTCGCAGAGCACGCGACGAAGAGTTTGCGGCGATCACTGCGGAGTTCGATGGTCTAACTGGCCGGATTCGCGAACAATCTCGTGCTAAGCATTTGTCGCCTGCTCGATTGTCAGCACAGGAGACAGAACTCGACAGGTTGCATGGGGAATTGGAACGCGTGATTGCCAACGATTTCTTCGAGGCAAAGGGCCGTGCTGCGGCATTGACCGCGTACGACCGCTGCCAAAAAGCCATTCGCCAGTCGCAAATACCAGCGAAGAAAACCGCCTCCGCTCCGGCGAAGTCGGGAGTGTTATCCGTTGCTGATTTTCAGAATCGACGATGGGTGACGCGCCGCAATCTACATATCGACCGATTGGCATCGGCCTGGCTCATTTCGCAGTTCATCGATAAGCGCCCGCGCTTCTATTTCGTTGGTGACGACGAAACAATCGAAGGGGCAATCCCATTCGACATGTTCGGAGCAGAGTTCACGCATCAGGGGGAAGACTGCACGTTCGAAACTCTACTGAAGCGCTTTGGGCTGACGGATATTCCAGGTCTGCGTGAGCTGGCGCAGATAGTTCACGACATCGACCTGAAGGATGACAAATTCAATCGACTGGAAGCAGTAGGCCTCAACGCGATCATCAATGGATTGAGCGAGAGTCTTCATGATGATCGCAAACTACTACAACAATCCGGCGCTATTTTTGATGGCCTATTCACATTGTTTGGCAAACAAGCCGGCAAAAAAGAGTCACGAGGAAGTAAACGCGTAAGCTCTCGAAAGACATCGCGCAAGAAATGATCGGCTGACAATGAACGAAACAGCGACTATCGAGCAGGCATCCACGTTGCGCGGTAAGGTTGTCGACTACCTGAGCCTCGAGCGGAATGTCTCTATTGCGTCAGCCGCAGTGTTCATCCTTGGCCTTGGTGAAGAACTGTGGAAGAAGTTCCTGCCGAAGTATCTCGAAGCGCTGGGTGCTACTACGGCGGTGATTGGATTGTTTGGGACCGCGCAGGATTTCTTCGACGCCGTTTACCAATACCCTGGTGGATGGATGGCAGATCGTTTCGGTCGCCGAATGGCATTTCTGATCTTTGTGGCGCTTGCTTCAGCGGGATATGTCGTTTACCTGTTGAGTCCTTCATGGCCGTTTGTTTTTCTGGGTCTTGCCTTGGTGATGGCGTGGCAAAGCATGGCATCGCCGGCGATCTTTGCGGTGATCGGCGATGCATTGCCAAGAGAACGGCGGGCGATGGGTTTCACGCTGCAATCAATTCTGAAGCGTGTGCCGATTGTGATTGCGCCGATCGCGGGTGGTGTTTTGATCGCTTCGCTGGGTGTCGTGAAAGGTATTCACGTTTCACTTCTAATCACGTTAGTGCTTGCGTTGGTGACCATGTTGCTCGTGTCGAGAATCAACATCACCGTTAATGCTTTGCACACGACCAGCATCGTTGGCGTTTGGCAGACTTTTCATACGGCGCTAAAGCGACTCCTCATTTCTGACGTGATCATTCGAACGTGTGAAGGAATGACCGGTGTGATAACGATCCTTTACGTCACCAACGTACAGCGCTTCACGATTAAGCAGTACGGCACACTTGTCGCGATTCAAATGATTACTTCAATCCTCGTCTACATTCCAGCGGGCAAGATTGCCGATCGCGTTGGACGAAAACCGTTCGTGATGGCAACCTTCTTGAGCTTTGCGCTTTTTCCACTCGCGATTATTGCCGCATCGAGCTTCGCGTTAATCATTCTCGCATTCGTGGTCGGCGGTCTGCGTGAAATCGGCGAGCCTGCACGTAAAGCAATGATTGTCGATTTCGCACAAGACAATGTGCGCGCTCGCTCGGTAGGTCTCTATTACCTGGTACGTAGTCTATCGATTACTCCCGCTGCGCTTGTTGGTGGACTGCTTTGGAGTATTGCTCCGGAAGTGCCATTTATTGTCGCAGGCGTGATCGGATTGATCGGCACGTTTGTATTCGCGGCAACAGTTGAAGAAAAGTACGCAAGTTAAAGGGAGCAATTCAGATGAAGTGGGTCACACGTAAAGACATTCGAGTCAATCGCACGGCTACTTGCTGGCTCGTTCGCAGGTTTATTGATGCGCAGGCGGAATTCATCTTTGTCGACCCAGCGGAGGTCTCTTCGATTCAATCGCAGCAAGAAGCAATCGGGTTTGATGCTCCGAACGCGACATACCCGCACAAGAATGAAAAAGGATTGTGCTCTTTTGCTGCTTTAGTTCGTGAGCGATTTTCCGACAATGGTGTTCTGATGGAAATGGCTCGGATTGTTCAAGCGGCCGATTTCAAGGACCAGCTCGACGATCATCCAGCCGCCCGTGGTTTGCAGTTAATCAGTCACGGTTTTCCGTTGGTGACGAATGATGATGAGGACACGGTAGTGCGAGCAGCTTTTGTTTATGACTCGCTCTACGCGAGCATCGAATCCAATCCCACAATCAGTAGCGGACGGATGGATTCTTTGCAAAATTGAGATTATTGTTATCGCACTGCTTAAAACGTGAATCCACCGAATTCCATATCTAGTGGAATTCTGAGTCGGTGCCTTAACCATGGAGGTAGTCATGAAGAAGTTGACTCTCTGCCTATGTGCGCTGGCCATCTTTATCGTCGTAGCCTGTAATCCACAGGCTACTAGTTCTGAAAACACCGCTGTCTCGCCAGAAACACCGGCGCCGGCTCAGGAGCCAGGGAAAAGTTTTACTTACAATTTCGACAAGGATCCCGCGGGCGGGCTTCCGGCCAAATTTCATTCCGCATTAACAGGTAGTGGCGCGCCGGGCCAATGGGCAGTCACGGCCGATACTTCGGCGCCTTCACAACCTAATGTGCTGGCTCAAACTTCCGCTGACAAGACGAGCTATCGCTTTCCGTTAGCGATCGCGGATGAAGGTTCGTTCCGTGATCTGGATTTGAGTGTGCGCTTCAAAACGATTAGCGGTCGCGTAGATCAGGCGGCAGGACTCGTCTGGCGTTTGAAAGATGCAAATAACTATTACATCGTTCGCGCTAACGCGCTCGAAGGAAACGTGGTCCTCTACAAGGTGCAGAGCGGCAAGCGAACCGACCTGCCCGTCAAAGGCGAGGGGCGCACGTACGGTAAGAAAGCGAGTGTACCTTCCGGGCAGTGGAACGAATTACGTGTAACTGCGACGGGCAATCTCTTCGAGGTGTATCTCAACAACCAAAAACTGTACGAGGTGGAAGACAGCACATTCCCTGAGGGCGGCAAAGTTGGCCTTTGGACCAAAGCCGACTCGGTCACGCACTTCGACGATCTGCGCGTCACGGCGAAGTAGTTTGTTCGCGCCGACAAGCAAGAAACGGACAACCATGGCAGTAGGAGAACCGGTCATCCGGCAGGAAAACGAGATCGTTCAAACACGAGCAAGCGACTCCGAGACTGCTCGACGAACCGTTGCTTTCGCTGAAGCGTTTCGCTTCTGGGTGAAGTTGGGTTTTATATCGTTTGGCGGACCGGCAGGGCAGATCGCGATCATGCACCGCGAATTGGTTGACCGGCGGCGATGGATCAGTGAAGAGAGATTCCTGCATGCTCTCAATTACTGCATGTTGCTCCCCGGCCCCGAAGCACAGCAGCTTGCGATTTACATCGGTTGGCTGTTGCACCGCACCTGGGGAGGCATCGTCGCTGGCGCCTTCTTCGTCATCCCTTCAATCTTCATCCTGCTCGCACTCTCATACATTTACGCGGCGTATGGCAACGTGCCGGCGGTCGCCGGTGTGCTCGCCGGTTTCAAGCCAGTTGTTGTCGCCATCGTCGTCGAAGCCGTGTTGAAGATCGGTGGCAGAGCACTAAAAAGACGCGCTCACTTTCTCATCGCGGCGGCGGCCTTCATCGCTATCTATTTCTTGCACGTCCCGTTTCCGCTCATCGTCGTGGCCGCAGCGCTGGTGGGACTTGCGGGCGTGCGGTTCTGGCCGCGGACCTTCGCAGCAAAACCGTAACCAAAGAAGCGGACACTAAAACAGAAGGGGACTCGGAAGTAGTGGATCTGCCGCTCGTGATCGACGACCATGCGCCGCCTCCAGCGCACACGCTTCCGTCTCGCGCTCGTAGCATGAAAATTCTCGCGCTCGGTCTCATATTATGGCTGCTGCCGTCTGGCTGCACTGGTCGCGTGGCGCGGCTGGGGGAGTCTTCACGCGCAGGAGTACCGGTTCTTCACACAGGCCGCGCTGGTCACATTCGGTGGCGCTTACGCTGTGCTCGCTTACGTCACACAAGCCGCCGCCGGCTCTTACGGCTGGATCACACATACGCAGGCCGTGGACGGCCTCGCGCTCGCCGAGACGACGCCGGGACCGCTCATCATGGTCCTACAGTTCGTGGGTTTTATGGCCGGGTGGAACAACCCGCAGGGTCTCGACCAGACAACAAGCGCGGTGTTGGGCGCGCTCGTGACTACTTACGCGACGTTTCTGCCGTGCTTCCTCTTCATTTTTCTCGGCGCACCTTACATCGAGGTGCTGCGCGGGAACAAAAACTTGACGGGCGCGCTGACCGGCGTCACCGCAGCGGTGGTGGGAGTCGTGCTGAACCTCGCGATCGTATTTGGCGCGGCTGTGATCTGGCCGCGCGGCTTGGCTCAAGGGACAAATTGGTTTGCTCTGCTGATGGGGATCGGTTCGTTCGTGGCGCTCTACCGCTTCAAAGCGGACGTGCTGTGGGTGGTGCTCGCGGGTGGTCTTATCGGTCTCGCGTGGACGCTGCTGGGCGGATAGGCGTAAGCATTATGGTCAGAGGAATGAACGATTATGATAGCGAGCAGCGAGCCATCGAGCAGCTGATTGGAGAAAGGGATGATTACATGAGGCGCTGGATACAACACGTTCTCGTCTTTGCGCTTTTCGCTGTATTGGTCTCCGCAGCATGCACGCAACAACCGGCTCCTACAGGATCGAGCGGAGCGAATACGACGGCGCGCGAAGTTACCGTCTACGTCTCAACGGATCGTGTCTTCTCTGAGCCGATCCTGCGTGCTTATGAGCAACAAAGCGGCGTGCGTGTGAATGCTGTGTACGATACGGAGGAGACAAAGTCCACGGGACTCGCAAACAAGCTGCTTGCCGAAAAGAACCGACCGCAGGCTGACGTCTTCTGGTCCAACGAACCAGTGCGCACGCTGGTGCTCAAACGAAACGGCGTGCTCGCCCCTTATAAGTCGCCCAATGCTGAAGGCATACCGGAAACTTTCAAAGATCCAGAGGGCTATTGGACGGGTTTTTCAGCACGCTCACGTGTGATCGTTTACAACACCAACCTGGTGAAGCCCGACGAAGCTCCGAAATCGATCTTCGATCTCGCCGATCCTAAGTGGAAAGATCAGGTTGCCATCGCAGATCCCCGTTTCGGCTCGACATCATTTCACGTGGCTGCGCTTTACGCAGAAGTCGGCGATGAACGCGCAGAGGAATTCTTCCGCAAGCTCAAGGCAAATGGTGTGAAGATCGTTGCCTGGGAATTCCGTGGTGCGAGACATGGTAGCGCGCGGCGAGGTCAAGGTCGGTTTGACTGATACTGATGACGTCAACGTTGCGCTCGAAGATAAGCAGCCAGTAGCAATGGTATTCCCCGACCGTGACGGTATGGGCGTACCGATTATGCCGAACATGGTCTCTCTCGTTGCGAATGGCCCCCACTCAGAAGCAGGTAAGCGTTTGATCGACTATCTGCTATCTCCGGAAGTCGAGCGTATGCTGGCCCAATCGGAAGCTGTGCAAATACCGCTGCACTCGGGTGTGGAAGGACCAAAGAACATCCCACCGCTCTCGTCCTTCAAACCAATGACGCTGGACTACAGCAAGGCCGCTGATCGCGTGGAAGATGTAACGAAGCGCCTGCAACCAATACTCGGGTTATAGAAAAGTTGGAGACATGTCTCGCGTAAACAGTAGTGCGATCCGTCATTCGCGTGCCCTGCCTTCAGCGCGTGCCCTTACTCTCGGTTTGGCCGTAACACTATTTGTGCTGTTCTGTGTCTTGCCCGTTGTTTACATGTTCATCGTCTCTCTGACGGACGCTGCAGGTAGTTTCACTCTAGATAACTATCGACAGTTACTCACTGAACCGCGCCAGCGCGGACTAATGCTGACAAGCATCGTGCTTGGTGGAGGGGCAGCGATATTCGCAACAGTTCTGGGCGCGCCACTGGGACTGCTGTTTGCGCGTGCTCGTCTGCCTGCTAAGCGCTTCTTGCGTCTCGCGCTAATTGTGCCGCTAGTGGTCCCGCCTTACATCATGGCGCTCGCGTGGGTGCTGTTAACTGGACCAGTCGGACTTTTCGCCAGGGCCGCCGGCCACGATTTCTTGTCAGATTGGACCTACAGTCTCACAGGCGCAATCGTTGTCCTTGGCTTAACCTTCTATCCACTCTCAATGTTAGCAACCGAGGCTGCGGCGCGGCGCGTGGACGCACGTCTGGAAGAATCGGCGCTGCTCGCAGCCAGTCCGCGTCGCGTGCTCTGGCGAATTACGCTGCCACTGATTGGACCAACGGTTGCTGCGGCCGGTCTGATTGTATTCGTACTTGCACTCTCCGAGTTTGGCGTGCCCGCGCTTTTACGTGTTCGCGTGTTTACCACGGAAGCCTTTACCGCATTCGCCGCGTTTTACGATTTCGGCGCCGGCGTCGCGCTTTGCGCGCCGTTGCTGGTGGTGGCGCTGATTGTCAGCGTGGTCATCAAGTTCATTATTGGTGAACGATTACTTGTTACAACTCGAAGTTTGCAGTTGGGACTTCCTTTGACTTTCAGCCGGCCCTTTCGAACTGCGATCCTAATCGGGATCGCTGTTGTAATTTCGTGCATCAATTCTTTTACCGCTTGCGGCACTGCTGTTCGAGACAATAGGAATCAATCGGATCGCGTCAGCGGTTTCAACATCAGGACATGCAATCGCGAACAGCTTATGGCTGGCGTTTGCGGGGGCGACATTAATAGTTGCATTGGCTGTGGTGCTCGGCTATGGACGTGCGCGAGCGCGCAGCCGTGTTCGAATGTTTTTCGATCCCGCATTCATTCTTCTTTTTGCAGTGCCGAGTACAGTGGTTGGGATCGGAATAATTGGACTCTGGAATCGTGACGGCGTTATGGGCCAGGTTTATTCGAGCCAATGGATAATCGTGGTCGCATACATTGCGCGTTTTGCGCCAGTTGCCGCATTGATGTTGGCAGCAGGTGTTCGCCAGATTTCCACCTCAAGTGAACATGCGGCTGAAGTAGCAGGTGCAAGTTGGACGCGCACGTTCGCTAGCATAGTTCTGCCGCAATTGCGCATTGGCCTCGCGGCGACATGGGTCGTGTCGTTTATCTTTTGCTTTGGAGAGCTCGGAGCGACAATACTGGTCGCCCCACCCGGCGAATCAACTTTGCCGGTGCGCGTTTACACACTCATCGCGAACACACCTTCATCTGAAGTCGCTTCATTGGCGCTGATGCAAGTGGGCATCACGCTCGTACCGCTTGTATTGCTCACTGTTTTCCTCCCTAAGAAAGGAGCGAGAAAACCGGCGTGAGCGGCGCGTTTCTAAGACTCGTAGAGGTGACAAAGCGATTCGATGAACGCTCTGTGATCGAGCGTGTCTCTCTCGAGCTTCGTGAAGGGCAAGCGATGGCACTGTTGGGTCCATCGGGTTGCGGTAAGACAACTCTGTTAAGACTCATCGCGGGTTTGGAAACGCCAGATGATGGAGAGATCTGGATCGCAGGTCAGAAAGTCGCAGCAAAAGGACGAAATACTGTTCCGCCGCGGGGACGTAATATTGGATTTGTGTTCCAGGATCTTGCACTGTGGCCTCATTTAACCGTCGCGGGTAACTTGGATTTCGTTCTTCGATCGCAGGGATGGGAAAAGCGCACGCGTAAGGACCGAATCAACGAAGTACTCCAAATGGTCCATATGGCTCCTCACGCTTACAAATACCCGAGCCAACTTTCCGGAGGCGAGCAACAGAGGGTCGCGATCGCGCGGGCGTTAGTCGCTCGTTCACAGCTATTACTGCTGGACGAACCACTATCGAACCTGGATTCAGATCTCAAGTCCACTCTGCTCGAAGAGCTCTCTGTTTTACAACGGCGGCTCAATCTGACAACGCTCTACGTAACTCACGATGAGTCGGAGGCTACGAGTTTTGCCGATAGCATTGTGCGAATGAAAAATGGTCAGATCGGTGAGATAGTCGTGTCTGACCAATCGAAGCTTAACGCTTCGGCAAAAGCAATCTTAATGACGTGCAAGGAGTAAGGTGATGGAAGATATATCAAGAAGAGAAGCGATAACGAGAATTGCAACCGGCACTGCCGGTTTAGGATTAGTAGCTGCTTCCGGTGAGCTTGTAACTGCAAGCCAGAGTTCAATCGCTGACACAACGCCAGCGCGCGCATTTCGCGGCCAACATCAACCTCGTCCATTGCCTTTCGATCCGGCAAAGCTCAAGGGACTGTCTGAAAAACTGATTCGTTCTCACTGGGAGAACAATTACGGTGGCGCCGTGAAGGCGCTCAACGCCGTCGAGCAACGACTCGCTGCGATGCTCAAGGAAAAAGATCTTCCTGCGTACATGTACGGAGATCTCAAACGAGAAGAGTTGGTCCGCAGCGGATCCGTAGTGCTTCACGAATTGTACTTCGCAAACCTCGGAGGTGATCCAAAACCCGGCGGCAAGGTACTCGACGTCATCAAACAATGGTTCGGCAGCTACGAACAGTGGGAAGATGAGTTTAAGAAAACTGCGAATGCACTCGGTGGTGGATCAGGTTGGGTGATCTTTGCGCAAAACGGCGCACACGGGTGAATTTCACAATTACTGGTCCTGGGACCACATGCACAACGTTCCGATGGGTCGACCATTGCTCGTGCTCGACATGTACGAACACGCTTACCACATGGACTACGGCGCCGCGGCAGCGAAGTATGTAGATGCATTTCTACAGAACGTGAATTGGGAAGAAGTAAACCGTCGCAGTGAAGCCGTGTTCAAAGGTTAGGCGATAACTTTTACATTGATGGGCGCATTTCCGGCAAGGCGGCCGCGGTATAAGAGACTGCACTACCGCTGGCGCAAGCGAGCAGAGATCATTTAAGATTACGGCGTTTACAGGATAAACCTCTCTGATTTGGTGGTTCGCTTATGCCTGTAAAGTATTGATTCTAAAGGACTTACGCCCGCTTGGCTCAGCGGTAGAGCACTCGCTTCACACGCGAGGGGTCAGTAGTTCGAATCTACTAGCGGGCACCAATTTTCAGCCATTTACGGGTGACCTCGGTCGCCCGTTTTGCTTGAGCCTTCACTTGTCCGCTGTGATCTTTTCCGCAAACCGCCACAAACGGGTAAATCGGTGGCACGTCGTGTTAAGGTGAAACGAGTCAGAGAGGATCAAATGCCGTCAGCATCCGATCGCGATTCGTATGGACCATGAACCCGAACGAAACTGAACGCTTGTTTTCATACGGAACCCTGCAAACAGAAACCGTCCAACTCTCGACTTTTGGTCGGAAGCTCGACGGCAGTCCCGATGCCTTAGTTGGATACCGCTTGCAGATGATTCAGATTACGGATCAGGAATTCGTGGCCACGAGCGGCGCTGAGTATCACCGCAATCTCGACTTCACCGGCAACACGTCAGACCTCGTCGAGGGCACAGTCTTCTCCGTCACCCCACAAGAACTCGAACAATCCGACGCCTACGAGCCTGAAGGTTATAAACGCGTTCGCGTCAACCTGCATTCAGGCGTTGAAGCGTGGGTTTATTTAAACCAACCGCAATCCTAAAACCGCCACTCCAGTTTGTCGCCCTGCGTGTACAGGTAAGCATTGGGAAAGAGACTGTTGCTCCCTAAGATCCCGTCACGACTCGTCGCCGCAGGCGGCTGCAATACAAGGTTGGTCTCGCCGATGCCTTCGAAGAAATGCGTGGTCCACTTGTAGGTCACTTTCTCAAGCGGGTTCGCCCGCGTTTCATGGCACTACACCGTTGAGATTTCTAAGCGTGGCTTTGCTTGTTTGCGGATTGATCGTGAGCGTGTCGCCGTTGACGGAAAACGTGCCACGTTCTTCGATGGTCCACCATCGCTGCGCCGTGTGGTTTCTTTCCGACTTGAAACTGTAGCTGCCGTCGGCATTGAAGATGTAACGCAATCGAAAGTGACCACCGTTCATCGCCGAGCTCGTGGTCCAGGCGCCGAGAATCTTTCCATTGACGGAGCTTGCAGCAGTCGTGGGCGGCGCATCAACGCTAATTCGCGCGCCCGAAAGCTTCAAATTCTTCGCTTCGATACCAAGAACCAGGCGCATCGAGTAGTCGGCAAACTGCTTCATCGTCACCAACCCCTGCGCATCCTTACGATCCTTCGCGTCCATGTAATTAGTTAACGCGAAACCACCCATGCACACGAGCCAGTCGTGCATCTTCTGCTTCTCCAGATCGCTCATCTGCGCAAACGCCGGGATACGCACCATCGCCTGCTGCAACGACTCCATCAGCTTCGTGATATAGGAGTCTAATGGCATCTCCGTCTGGTGATAAGCCATCACGTTGGCGGCAATGAAGTAGGCCATCGCCGCGGCGAGGTTGTTTGGCTTCAGTTCCCGCGCCACCTGCGCTTCATAGACCTGCTTGAGACCCTTAAAGGCCTGGACCAACGCCGCGCGCTCTTCAGGCGTAGCTCCGATTGCCTCACCCAAAGCCGTCGCGACGCCCGAATCACCCGCGGGCGTGAACTTCAACACGTCAACACGCGCGTCTTTCGTTTTCGGATCTTTCAGAAGCTCCCACAGCGTGGAGACGTCAGGACCGATGTACGTTTGCTGCACCTTCTCGTTTGACTGCGCGCAAACGAGAGGGCTGAGAAGTAAAACGAAGAGTACGACCCCGAGGGTTCTGGTGATATTCATGGCCCGACAGATTACCAGAACGCCTCGATCAATTGATATCAAACACGCAGCCCGAAGAGGCCTCACAAAGTATGACGTCATAACTCTCGAGCAGCGGCATCGCGAGTTGCTCCAACTCGTTCTTCCACAACTCACCACCATAAAACGCCTCACGCATGCGCTCACGTTCCTCGAGTGACGGAAAGCTGCGCAAAAACACAAACTTGTTTGGATTCTCGACATCCAAAAATGGACCAGTAACCTTCATGCCGTACGTGCGTTGCGCGGGGATCGCCCGCGTTTCAAACAACTTGATGAACTCTTCGCGCTTGCCCGGCTTGATTCGGTAGCTGCGGACTTCTACTATCATTCGCAAACCTCCAATTCTCTTTTATGAAGGACTGTAAACCGACTTATGAGCGCCATCAAGAAGGCACTTTCAGGTAACCATCAGCAGCACGCACGGCCCAATCCGGTTGAAGGGTGTCCGCTGACGGCAGCACTCGCCGCAATCGGCGGTAAATGGAAGTTGATCATCGTCTATTTCCTGGCGGAATCGCCGAAGCACTTCGCTGCACTGCGAAAGGCGATGCCGGGCATCTCGCAAAAAGTTCTGACACAGCAATTACGGGAGTTGAGAAGTGATGGAATCGTAAATCGCGAGGCGAAAGGCGCGGTGCCGGCGCCCGTGGAGTATTCACTTACGGAGTATGGGCGGTCAGTGCTGCCGTTGGTAGAAGGTGTTCGGGTGTGGGGGCGAGCGCATCTTGAGCGGGGTGAGCGTTGAAAAATTTTTAGGAGGAGTGTCGATCCAAGCGATTGCTATTCGATTAACAGATAGATGAACACGCCCGATGGGCAACGCAGTTGGAGACAGGATTACAGGATTTACAGGATTAACAACATGATGAAGGAGATGTGATGCAGAAAATAACCCCGTTTCTATGGTTCGATAATAATGCTGAAGAGGCCGCGAATTTTTACGTTTCGGTCTTCAAGAACTCGAAACTTCTCAACGTGGCCAGATATAGCGACGCCGGACCGGGCCCGAAAGGAACCGTGATGACCGCGGAGTTTGAACTGGACGGACAGGAATTTGTCGCGCTCAACGGTGGTCCAAGATTCAAATTCACTGAAGCAATCTCGTTTGTCGTGAACTGCGAAACGCAGGAGGAAGTCGACTATTACTGGGAACGACTGTCTGAAGGTGGCGAGAAATCACGGTGCGGATGGCTCAAAGACAAATTCGGTCTCTGGTGGCAGGTCGTGCCCACGATTTTGAATAAGTTAATGGCGGATAAGGATCCGGAGAAGTCGAATCGAGTAATGCAAGCGATGCTGAAAATGGACAAGATCGATATTGAGCCGTTGCAGCGTGCTTACGAAGGAAGTTAACGCGGATTAGACGGATTTTATAACAGATAGACGCTGAATAGGGCGTTTTAGCGATAGTTTCTTCTTTAGCATGTCGGACCATAAGTCGCCGGCAACGGCAATGCGTTGGGCCATCGTTCGCAACGTGAACGTCCTTGGCCCAACGTCTCCTCTTTCAATTTCTTCCCACGTGCAAGGCGCAGACACTGGCGCGCCGGGCTTCGCACGCACGGTGTAAGTCGCGGCGTACGTCGCGCTGTAACCATTGCGACCGGTATCCACCAAAATACGCCCGCCGCGATCGACTTTCATGAACTCCTGCGTCAGGTGGTCCGGATCGCGGCTCACGAGAACTCTTCCAACCGTGTGCGCGAAACCAGCCACTTCGCCGAAGTCAGACTTACCATCAAGCGGAACCGCTATATGAAATCCTTTCGAGCCGGAAGTCTTGATCCAGCTCGGCAGACCTAGTTCATCGAGCACCTCTCGCACCCGCAACGCCGCTGCACGCAACGTATCGAGATCGTCTTCCTGCGACGGATCGAGATCGAAAATACAAATGTCAGGGTTGTACAAATTCGGCGTGCGCGACGGCCAAACGTGAATCGTGATGCTGTTCTGGTTTGCCAGCCACAGCAGTGAGCGAACGTCGTTTGCGATCGGATGATGGACCGTGCCGCCGTGCTTCGGCACCTCAACACGCTTGAGCCACTCCGGAAATCCTTTCACCACATCCTTTTGAAAGAAGCCCGGCGCGGCGATGCCACGGTGGAAACGCTCCATCGTGATGGGGCGACGACGCAAGTGCGGCAACATCACAGGCGCAATCGCTTCGTAGTACGACGCAAGCTCACCTTTCGTGATTCCGTCATCGGGAAACAAGATCTTTTCGGGATGCGTGATCATTGTACGACGCTGAGCAGGCGTGGGTGGCGCAGCTTGCCGTGCGTTGTCCATTCGATGAAGCCGACATGGACCACGATTTCGGGTTTCACCCAGTGCGCACGCAAACGCGGCAGACCTTTGGCTTTCGTGAATGGAGACTTTGGGATTTCGAGTTGGTCGAGTCGTGCGCGGAGATCTAAAAGCAGTTTCGTGTCGAATCCGGTTCCGATCTTGCCCGCGAAAACGAAGTCATCGTCTTTATGATGACCAACGAGAAGCGCGCCGAGACCGACTCGTTTCCCCTGCGGATCCGTGAAACCACCGACAAGAAAATTTTGCGACAACTCGCACTTCATTTTCAGCCACTCTTTCGAGCGGCGATGTTCGTAGATCGAGCCGCGACGCTTCGCGATCACGCCTTCCCAACCTTCTCGCTGCGCGCATTCCCACGGCGACGGATCGTCGATCAAAGTCTACGCGATGAAGTGGCTCTTCGAATGGCAACTTAGCGAGCAGATCGCGACGCTCCTCGAGTGGCAGTGTCGTGACGTTGCGGCCGTCGAGCCACATGATGTCGAACACGTGATACGCGAGTTTTCCGCCGCGCCAGGTGATCTCGCCATCGAGAATCAATTCCTCGTGCGGAAGGCGTTCGATTGCGTGTTGAATCGCGGGCAGGTCCTGCGGCAGGTGGTTGCGTGAAAACAACTGAACGTCGTTGCCTTTTTTGTAGGCGAGCAAACGGATGCCGTCAAATTTTCGTTCGAAGATCCAGTCGGGCCCGCTGAAACGCTCCTGCGTCAGAGTCGCCGCCATCGGCACGAGCCATTCCGGAAACGCAGTCATAGCGACAGTATTACCCACATTGCGGAGACGAGTAAATCTGCGTAATCTGCGTAATCGTGATGGAGTACATCGATCAATCGACGTGATTTTCTGCGTGGCGCCGCAGCGACGAGCGCTGCACTGATTGCCGCGCGCTCCGCGTTTGCCTTCGACACGAAGCGCCATTTCGCGCCCGTGAAGGTCGCGCGTAATCGCATCATTCGCGAGGTCGTCGGGCTGAGGCCTTATCGTCCGAGTGGCTTCGTCGTCGACGCACAACGCTTCGGCAGCAAACTGCTCGTTCACAACTACGGTCATGGTGGCGGTGGCGTCACGCTCTCGTGGGGCACGGCGTCACTCGCAGTCGATATGGCGCGCGACTTTCTCATCGCACACAGACGATCGCGGCCAGCGCGGTTTCGCGGTGCTTGGCTGCGGCGTCAGCGGACTCTCAACTGCGCGACTGCTGCAACGTCGATTTCAGAATGGTCCAGGCACGGTAACGATCTACGCGAAAGACCTGCCGCCGGATACGACCTCAAACATCGCCGGCGCGTGGTGGTCGCCGACGTCTGTCTACGAGACGACAACTCCGAAGTTCAAAGAACAATTTCGCCACGCGTGCCGCATCTCGAATAGAGCTTTTCAGTTGCTCGTCGGGCCTGAATACGGCGTGCGCTGGATCGATACGTTTGAATTGATTCGTCACGAAGCGTCGCTCGGGCGCGAACTGCCGGGCGGCAACGATCTCTACCCGCAAATCGAAATCCATCGCGATCCGGAAAACTATTTCGGCTTTCCATTCGTGCGAGCAGTATTCGTCGATGCTGATCGAGCCGTCGATCTATCTCAGCGCGTTGTTGCGCGATTTCTACATTGCGGGCGGCAGAGTTGTCGTGAAGGAGTTTCGCAACCGGCAGGAGATCGCGCGACTGCGCGAGCCGGTAATCTTCAACTGCACCGGACTGGGCTCACGCGCGCTCTTCAACGATGAAGAACTCATTCCCGTGCGTGGTCAGTTGGAGATGCTGTTGCCGCAACCTGAGATCGACTACTGCTATCTGGGCAGCGGTTACATGTTTCCACGTCGCGACGGCATCGTTCTCGGCGGCACATGGGACCACGACGACTGGTCACTCGCTCCCAACCCCGAGCAAGCAACCGGAATCCTCGAGGCCCACATGGAGATCATGAAAAATCTGGCGTTAATCCGCGTAATCTGCGGCTAATATCGCCAGCTCTTTAGTCCGCACCCGGCGGCGCGCTCTTCAAAATCCGCTCGACGATCTTCGGCGCGTAGAACTGGTGATACCTGAGACGCGAGAACGCATTCGGTCGCGTGTGATCGCCGTTCCAGCAGTGCTCAGCACGCGGCTCGTAATCAACTTCGCCGCGCGTAATGCGGGTTCTTCGTAGTCTTCAGAAAATCTTCGACGAGATACACCGCGTTGTTAAGAAAGTAGTTGTCAGCTTCGCCGACGTAGATGTGCAGCTTGCCTTCGAGCTTCGGACCAATCTTCGCCCAATCACGTTTCAGGATGTAGCCGAGGTCGTAGTTCTCACGCCAGTACTCAGCCACCGAGCGATCGATCTTCCCCGTCAACTTGTCCCAGATCGGTTTCGGATAACCATCGCTGCCAACCGGTGAATACACCGCTTGCCAGATGTCCCACTGACCGCCGGAGCGGCTGTTCGTTCCGAGCGCCAGCTCCATGTGATTCATGTCTTCGACAGTCGCTGACAACTCGCCGAGATAGTTTCGCTTGCCCGGACGCGGCATGCGTTTCCATTTCGAGTCGGCGTAGTAAGCGTTCTCGTGTTCGTAAATATTGACGACGGTGTACGCGCGGAAATCGATCGGATCGGGACACGCGATCCAGGCGCCGTTGTACTCGTCCGGATAAAACATCTGCACGGCCATCGCTTCCCAGCCGCCGGTCGAGCCGCCGTAAAGAAAACGCGCCCAGCCTTTGCCGATGCCGCGAAAACGTTTCTCGATCTCGGGAACCAGCTCGTAAGTGATCGCGTCGCCGTATGGACCAAGGTTGGCGGAGTTCACCGCGTACGAGTCGTCGTAATAAGGATTCGCGTGCTGGATCTCGA
Organism: uncultured Acidobacteriota bacterium; assembly: GCA_963748155.1. Taxonomy (GTDB): domain Bacteria; phylum Acidobacteriota; class Blastocatellia; order Pyrinomonadales; family Pyrinomonadaceae; genus PSRF01. The sequence goes on from CAVVHV010000002.1 coordinate 19,737, forward strand.
TGATCATGAAGCGCGGGAAGTTTGGACCAGTCCACTCTTTATAAAACTGGTGTGCATGCTCCTGCGCGATGCGGTTGTAACCGGCGAGTTTGAAACGCTCGTTGTAATCGGGTTTGAGATTTGGATCGGGCGGCGTCTCGCGAAAGCCGCCGAAGTCGGCGGGAAAGTGCCCGTGAAAGATGACGAGCGGATAACGAGCTTCCGGATGCGAGTCGAATCCTTCCGGCAACAGCACGTGCGCGCCGAGATGCATCGGGCGGCCCCAGAACTTCGTTAAGCGCTCGCTCTGAATCTTGATGTGCTTGATGTACTTCGTGTCTTTCGGCGGCTCGATCGGTGGAATCACTTTGTCGAGCGTGATTGAAATTGGTTGCGTGTTGGCGTCGATGCGGATCTGTTTCGGCGTGCTGTAGAGATTTCCGGGCGCGCGGCTCCATTGCTGGCCTTCGCCACGGTCCATCGGCAACTTGACGGTGTGACCGTCGGCGCGTTTGAAGGTTTCGTAACGATGCAGCAGCGCCTGCACCCAGTACTCGCCGGGTTTGATGTCGGCGAGACTGCGGACCGGGTAACCGAAGGCGCTCTGATCGACAGTCTTTGTTTCACCGGATTTCCAGGCGTCAACGTCGATGCCGAAGACTTGTTGTGTGGTTAGGTCTTCGTTGATCTGGAAGCGCGGTTCTTCGTCTTTGTTGGTGGAGATCAGCAAAAGCAGACGTCCGTCCAGGGCTTCTTTACTCGCGCTCGCGGGATAAGTGATATTGAAGCGCACGGTTCGGTCGTGATTGCAATTCTGCGTTAATGCTGGAAACAGGCGGAGAACGTCAGCACGGCAGACAGATGCAAAGTAAAATCAGTTTCTTCATTCATCTGTGCTCTCTGTGGCTAAAGTTTATACAATCTCCACTGGCAAACCTTCAAGTCGCATGATCTTCAGCGCATTAGTTGTCGGACATGGTCCGGATCGCAGGCGATAGTCAAATACCATCCTGCTGTCGAGAACTTCTTCGCGGAAATGATAGTTTGTCACTCCCTTGTATCTCGTCCGCCAGCTTGATCAGCTCGAGATCGTGTGTCGCGACCAAACCCATCGCCCTGCGTTGCGACAGCGCGCGAATATAAGATCGACTGCCGATCAATCGTTCACGACTATTCGTACCGCGAAAGATCTCGTCGATCAAAAACAGCACTGGCAAGTCGTCATCCTGATTTCCGTTGCGGCAAGCAACGCCTGTAACCGTTTCACTTCAGCGTAAAAATACGAGAGCCCATCCTGCACTGAGTCGCTCACTTTAATGCACGTAAAGAGTCGAAACAACGACGTTTGCATGCTGGAAGCATTCACCGGCGCTCCGGCATAAGCGAGCGCGAGATTGAGGCCGACGGTTCTGAGAAACGTGCTCTTGCCCGCCATGTTTGAGCCCGTGAGAATCACGATCCTTTGGTCTTCGTTCAACTCGAAGTCGTTGCAGACTTTCGAATCGGGCTTCAACAGCGGATGTCCAAGACTCCGCGCTAGCAAAGTGATCTGCTTCGCCCGTGAGCTCGGGAAACACGTAAGCGGGATTGAGATAAGCAAAGTTTGCCAGCGAGTTAAGACTTTCGAGCTCGTGCCATGCATCGAGCCAGCGCGGCAGCAGGTGCGCGATTTCTTTCTTGACCAACTCGAGCCGGTAACTGAAATAGAAATCCCACGGCACGAGTAGCGTTGAACAATAAAGCCAGTAATCGGGTTGGTGCGTACTCCCAGCGCCGCGGCAAGACGTCCCAGCTTTCGAATTTCGATTGACGGTCGTTTACCTTCATCCCCAAACGGTGCACAGATCTCAGCCAGGCCCGGCGTGTTTTGATAACAACGCGATTCCAGGTAACCAAAAACCGCTTTGAAGTGCGTCAACGCCTTTTCGAGATCATGCAATTCGTCCCAGGCAGTCGCGATCTTCGGCTGGCTCAGGAGCGATCGCTGCAAAGTAGATCAGAAATACGAGGGGCCAGATGCGCGGGATCAGATCGTAGAGCCAGAGCCATACGCAGATGAGATTCAGGACTGCGAGGATCGTGAGAACTATGAGCGTCGGCAGTAGAGACTTCTTCGGTCCGCTTTGCTCGATCCAGTCGACGAGTATTCTCGAGTTCCAGTGAGTGGCCGCTCTTCGACGTGTTGGTCCAGCGTGCTGATACGCGCAAACGCGGACAGCAATTGCAGCTTGTCACGGAATACAGAATGGTCCTTCAACTCGCGAACAAGTTTTTGCCTGTGCTTGCATCAGACTGCGCATCGGGTCGAGGGTTGAGTAGCCACGAATTTCAGCCGCTCACTTCCCTCTTTAGTGACTGCACAGTCGAGCAGGCGATGCAGCGAACGCTCGCCCGTGATATCGAGATCGCTCTCGAACGGATGGCCCGCGATGGGAGGAGTCTGGGTCTGCGGCAGGAATGCGATCCCAATCCAGATTGATACGCGCAATCTGGACCTGCTTGATCTCGATCAGAAGTGAATTCCGAGTGATGCTATCGCGAACTCGGTGTATGAAAGATGGTGACGACTGAAAAGACGATCGCGAGCAGCGCCGCCACAAACCACGCCACATTGCTGCCGGCGAAATTGCAAAACGCGAGGGCCAACAACACGCCCGCAACGAAGATGACTCTCCGCGCGTTCCAATACTTCCGACTAATCGCGTTAAGAAACTCAGCCCTGCGCCTCAACCGCGCGATCTGCTTGTCGAGCTGCTCCGAACGAGTCATGCTCGTCGAACATAACCCGTTTTCCGTCGAATCAGCAAAGATCGATCATGCGTCAATTGCAAGCTAAAGCTACTGAGTGGAACGTCACCCTCGACGAGACTCGCGAAACACCTACGTCCCTGATTGGATTTGGCGTGCGTGACGATGCACGGTGTGGTGATTAAGATAACGAAGCAAATCGGCGACGAGTCGCATTCTGGTGAGGTGTTGAAGGCGTATGGAGGTGATGGAGCGGTGAGAGTTTATGAGTCGGAAACCGGCGCCGTCTTACTTGAACGACTCGAACCAGGTGAACAGTTAGTCAATGTCGTCAAGCGTGGCGACGACGACGAGGCGACGAAGATCCTCGCCGAAGTAATCGAGAAGCTTGCGGATCATGAGGCGCCAGCTGGATGTCCGACAGTTGCTGACTGGGGACGTGGTTTCGATCGTTATCTGCAAAGTGGTGACGAGCAGATTCCTCGCGAGATGGTCGAAGTCGCGCGCGAGATGTACAACAAACTCGTGTCATCACAGCGCACAACGATGCTGCTCCACGGCGATCTGCAACATTACAATGTTCTCTTTGATAACAAGCGTGGTTGGGTGGCGATCGATCCGAAAGGCGTTATTGGTGAACTCGAATACGAAGTTGGCGCTTTACTTCGCAATCCTGTCGAGATGCCCGAACTCTTTGCAAATCCCGCAACAATAAAACGCCGTCTCGAAACATTAACAACCGCTACTCCATCTCGATTACTCGCGCGCGCTCCGCTGGTCCTACGCGCAGTCAATCCTCTCCGCAATCTGGGACATCGAAGACGGCCACGTCCTCACCCCCGACAACCCCTCCCTGCTCCTCGCACGTACTCTAAAACGAATCCTGTAATCAATCGCCCGTTTTCAGTTTATTGGTAGTGGTACAGATTGTACTAAAGCAATTACGCCGAAGGCGTTCGCTAATTTCAGCCCAGGGTTGGAGCGCAGCGACAACCCTGGGACTTCATCAAGCAAGAAAGAGAAACCCTGAAAGGGTTTTGCTGTTGTCGAACCCTTTCAGGGTTGTAAACGCTTTGATGATTTCTGGTCCCAGGGTTCTCGCTTCGCTCCAACCCTGGGCTGAAATTAGCGAACGCCTTCGGCGTACATCTCCAGGTAGTCATAACTGCTTGGCATTTATGCGCATGGTGGTGTGGGGCACTCGGAGTCGTGGAGGGCGGGGGCGGTGGTTGGGGTTTGTTCGCGGCCAAAGGTTGTGATCAGGATTACGGAGCCGATGATCACTGCGGCCGCGATTAACATCTCATTGCGTTAGTGGTTCACTTGCGATCAGCCAGCCTAAGAACACTGCCACTACAGGATTCACGTACGCGTAGGTCGCAGCGCGTGCGCGGTGTGACGTTGTTCAGCAACCAACTGTATGCAGTGAAACCAACAAGCGACCCAAACACGAGCAGGTAAGAAGAACGCGCCAATCGAAGTCCACGACGCATTTGCGAGGTTCAAGCGCTGAGGATCGCCAGTCGCTACGGCAAGCAGTAAAAGCAAAATGCCTCCGGAGATCATCTGCATTCCCGCGCTCATCAATGTCGAGACCTGAAGCGGTCGCCGGTTCGAGTAGACCGAACCCGCGGCCCAGGAGAACGCCGCCACCAACACCACACCGCCACCGATCAAACTCAATCATTGAATGGCCGTTGCTGTCTCAGTCCATCACCCACCAGCATTGCGACACCCGCGAGGCCAATCAGTATTCCCAGCAAGCACTTTCCAGTTCGGACGTTGGCGGCTGATTGCCCAGTTGAGTACCACTACCCACAAAGGCTCGGTCGAGACTAGCAACGCCGCCAAACCCGTAGCGACATATCTCTCCGCCCAGACCACGCCTCCATTTCCACCAAGCAACAGCAGTCCACCAATGACCAAAGCACGCCGCCACAGGTGGAGCGGCGGAATAAAGCGCTCGCCTTTAAGCACTGCCCACGTAAACAGGATGGCGCCGGCAAGCGTAAACCGGGTCCCGGTCATCAGAAACGGCGGCAGAGTTTCAATTGCGAGGCGGATGGCGAGGTAGGTCGAGCCCCAGAGCACATAAACCGCGGCGAAGGCTAGAACGGTCTTAACGGGAGATGGTCGAGACGTTGTCATCCAGTGAGGCCCTACAGTAGCAGAAGAATACTAGCCCACAAAAAAGCACAAAAGGCACAAAACCTAATATGTGGCTTTTGTGCCTTTTGTAGCGCTTTGGTTGGTACTCTTTTGGGCGGCTTTAATCAGGTCTGCCGCGTTTGTCTCGTTTGGGAGGTTGTTGATTGGTGTTCTGCGCGGCGGTCGCTGGTCTTTCCGGTCGTTGGTGATGACTTTCGCCGGTTCTTTCGGCGGCCTCTTATCCCGGTCTTTGCGCTGCGCAAATGCCCCGGCGGACACCACGCCGAGCATCGCTATGACCAGTAGTAATTGTCGCAGTAGCTTAATCATTTTCAGCCTTTTTCTCCTCATGCCAAGTTCCTGCGCAGGAGGGAGAAAGAGATGCGCTGACCAGGAGGCAGCAAGACAGGTGCCACGTGGTTTCGAACGAAAAGTCTAACAAAACGCGCGGAAAATCGCACGGTTTCGAATTGAGCCGCACCTTATCGTGCGAAGAGCCACAAAGAGAGGTTAGCCACAAAAAGGCACAGAAGGCACAAATGATCTATTGTTTAGGCAGCGTCACTGTCATAAATCATTTGTGCTTTTTGTGCTTTTTGTGGCGCTAACGACGAACAGTGACGCTGAGTGTGCCAATGTTGCCGCTCGTGTCAAAGGTGCGCAGCGAGATCGTGTGTTCGCCTGGAGCAAGAGACCGCTGAAGTCAATTGAATAAACTTCGTGGCCACTATCGGCGATGCCATCTTCCGGAAAGACCGGCACCCACGCCGCACCGTCAAGGCTGGCGTCCGCCTTCTTCACTTTTCCTGTCGCATCGTCAACAGAAAAAACCACCCGCACCGAGTCGCCCTTCAACTGCGGTTGGCCGGTGGCTTTGACAACCGGCGGCGTGTTGTCGATGTCGACTGGTTCACTCAACCGCTCGCCACTGAGCTTCTGTCCAGGCGGATTGTCAGGCGCATCTGACGCGACGACTTTGATGACGTAACGACCATCCGCGAGCGTCGCGCCATCGATCGTGTAGAAGTTGTCGCGCAGCTTGTCTTTCAACAGACGGAACGTCTGCTCATTCAAGGCACGGTAGTAGATCGCATACTCCAGCGTATCGGAATTTCGATCTTCCGCCTGCCACTGGAACGACCGCGCACCTCGTTGATAAAAACGTCGCGGCGGCACTTGCGCCACTGGACCAAACACCGACGGATCCAACCCCGACGACTCAACATTCGGATCAACCATAACCTGCGCGATCTGTTGCAAACCCACTCCGATCGGCAACGCCGTGATCGACAAAACTTCAGGCGCCACGTTGCGCGGCAGGTAAGCAACACTCACATCTTCAACCGACGACGGCGCGCCTGTTGATCCTGACGCGCGCACAGTCGCACGCCATTGGATAAAACGAGCACGCGGGCTCGAGATCTGATTCCCGTCCGGGTTGCGATACGCTGTGCTCCAATCACTCCACGTCGCGTCGGGTCGCTCACCATTGCCACTCCGCGTTTGCACTTCAACAACGCCAGCGCCGCGCCACCAAATGCGACCCCACGCCGCAGTCAGCTTTGCATCTCTGACTGGCGATTCAAATGTACCTTCAGTCACGAGCTCGTTGCCGAAGCGAAACAGCTTTCCCTGGTTACTCGAAGCCGCGTAGACCTGATCGTTTCTCACAAGCAATGACGAGATCTGTCCTTCCGGCGACTGTAAGAGCAGCGTGTCGCGACCGTCATTCGTGACCGAGTAGATGCGACCTTTGTCGGCCGTGCCGATCAGCACACTGCCCGGTTGCAATGCCGGAGCAATCGCGAAAGCGGTGACAGTTGCTGAGCTCCAGACGACGTCGGTCGCGCCGTCAGGAAGTATGCGAAACACTGCGCTGCGCGCGGTTGAAACGTCACTACGACTGCGCATCTGGCCCGGCTGACCTTGAATCGGCGCGCCGCTCTCGTCAATCGCTGTGATGGTGACGGACGTGGTTGGCGTACCACCTTCTGTTGGTTGCGGCTGCGCAACCGGAGGTGTTGAAGGTGTACGCGCTGTCGCGGCTGCGTCACTCAGTGCGAGAGCGTAGATCGATCCGTCAGCCGCTGCCGCAAGCGCGTGGATTTCTCGCAGTTGTGTATCGAAGAGTGCGAATGTCTTTCCCTCCGGTGAGACTCTCAACACCAGTCCGCCCGAATCAGTCCCAGCAATCAGATCACCTTGCGGCGTTACAGCAAGTGAGATGACGTGTGTTTGATTTGTACTGACGAGTAAAGACGATTCCGGATTCGCGTTTGCCGATCGCACGCGATAAAGCTTGCCACTGTCGCCTGTGCCGACAGCGAGCGAGCCGTCAGCCATCACTGCCAGCGACCAGATGTACTTGTCGCCCGGATCGAAATAGACGTCGGCTTTGCCGTCAGCAGTGATGCGATAGACCTTGCCGTCAGGCGACGTGCCCGCGTAGATCGCGCCATCACGCGCAATCGCAAGCGCAGTCACGTCCAACTCCGCTGCGTCGTACAGCAACGAGCCATTTCCGGCGCTCGAAACTTTAAAGATCTTGCCGTCGTGTCCTGTGCCGAGATACACATTGCCCTGATTGTCCACTGCACTGGACCACACATACGTTTGCTGTGTGTTGAAAACTTCATTGAGCTTTGGCGCCAGCATCAGTACGCCGGTGTCGCTGATCGAAACTCCGCGCGAGTCGCCCCTTAGCAGTTCCGTGCGGCCGGCCGTCTCCCAAACAACCGGTTGACCGGCCTGTACAGGTAACACAAAGAAAAGTGAACAGGATTGCGAGGGTGGTTAGTCGTTTAATGATCATCTGTTAGCTAGGTTCCTATGTACTTGGCGTAAAGCGAGCGAGCGGTGGCGATTTCGTCTGTGCCGCGAATGATTGAGCGCGCGTCCTGAAAGACGGTGAGCTCGAAATTTCCGGTCTTGAAGCGCAGCAGATACTCGTTGAACTTAACTTCACCCGCGCGCCGTAGTCTTTCGGCGAGCGCAGAGAAGTTGATGCGCGTGGGCCGAGACGGCGAGATCTGGATCGCGTCGCGACCACAAAGCACTGCCGCGCCTTCATCTGTGCGTGACAACGTCTCGTAAATTGCAAGACCACATGTCGGACAGTCCTCGCGACGTTTACCGGTTCCGATTCTTCTCCACTCGTTTTGCCACACGTCAAACTGCATCAACGATCCGTGCAGCATGTTGATTTGTCCGGTGATCAATTTGAGCGCTTCAGAAACCTGCACTGCCGAAACGATGTTGATGATCGGCATGATCACTCCCGACGTGTCGCAGGTTGGGGCACTCGCGGCGGGCGGAGCTTCTTCGAATACACAACGCAAACAGGCCGTCTGATGTGGTCGAATCGTCATCGTGACGCCATACGACCCGACAGCAGCCCCGTAAATCCAATTTATGTCGTGCTTCACGCAGGCATCGTTGATGAGGTAACGCGTGGAGAAATTGTCAGTGCCGTCGATAACGACATCACACGTCTCGACGAGACGTTCGACAGTCGAATAATTGAGATCGATGATGTGAGGTTCGACTTCGATTTCGGAGTTGATTTCCCGCAGGTGGTTGGCAGCAGCGATTGCTTTTGGCAGACGCTTTTCAGCGTCACTCTCCGTGAACATCGTCTGCCGCTGGAGATTTGAAGGCTCGACGAAGTCGCGATCCACGATGCGCAGGTGGCCCACACCCGCACGCGCCAACGCTTCAGCATGGGCCGAACCCAGCGCACCGCAACCGACAATCAGTACTCGCGCGGCCAGCAGCCGTCGCTGCCCTTCTTCGCCAATTCCACTGAAGAGAATCTGTCTGCTGTAACGATCGTCCACCGCTGTCAGTATAGCAGCGAACAAGCCCGCGAAGCGGGCGGCAGAATAAAGCCTGGGGCGCAAGCCCCAGGAAATGAATTGCAAAATGTGCCTGGGAGCCCGTGAAACGGGCGGCAGCGTTTCGCCCGCTATCGCGGGCTAAATCTATTTTGTTGACGCTAACCTGGGGCTTGCGCCCCAGGCTTTATCTGTCGCCCGGTATCGCGGGCTGCTCGATATTTCACCGGACGTGACTTACGCCATGATGCCGTAGCGCTTGATCTTGGCGTTAAGCGTCGTGGGCTTCAGCCCCAGCAGCTTCGCGGCGCGCGTCTGGCTGCCGGATGTGCGGCCGAGCGCCGTGCGAATGAGACTCACTTCAAATTGCCTGACCTCGTCCGAAAAACATGCCCCACGCTTGATATCCACCGGCCTTGAGATGGCCAGCGACTCGACTTCGTCAAGGAGTTGTAGAACCGTTTCCCGTAAAGTGTTAAGCCGCGCATCAACGCTTGAGCCACTGGGGGTTTGTTCGACCGAGTCGTTCCTGTTTTCTTCTAACCCTAAAACTGATTCGCTTGTCATATTTCCTCCGAGAGATATGCGGCAGCAACCGCTCACCGCCTGGGCCGACTTTGGGGAGTCCTTGGTACGGCTGCGGACACAATATACTCAGACTTTTCACGGAAACATTCAGGTCTGTGACGGAACGGACAATAATTGGGATGGAGCGGTATTTAACCGCAAAAAGACGCAAAACGGAGCAAATTCGCGCCATGAAGAAGTACACAAAATTCGGTGTTGCATTAGTTTGAAATACGCCGAAGGCGTTCGCTAATTCTGCCGAAGAAGTAACGCCGAAGGCGTTCGCTAATGTCAGCCCAAGGTTGGAGCGCAAGCGACAACCTTGGGTTTGTGACATATAAAAAGCGATTAACCCTGAAAGGGTTCGGCGGTTGGCGAACCCTTCAGGGTTATCACGTTTTGATGTTGTTGGTCCAGGGTTGTCGCTGCGCTTCCAACCCTGCTCTCTGGGCTCGAATTAGCGAACGCCTTCGGCGTTAAGCTTGGGCACCCTCGGCGTAGTTGTGGCTAGATCGTATTGCCGACGGCGCCCTGGAAGTTCGCGCGGTAGTTGCGACTGAGGGTGAGCTCTTTCCCGTTTTCCATGATGATGCGGTACTCGCCATGAAACCACGGCTGCATCTCTTTGATCCGGTCGATCTTCACAATCGCGGAACGATGAATCCTCCGGAACTGCCGCGGGTCGAGTTGTTCTTCCAAACTGCTGATCGTCTCGCGTAGCAGATAGCCTTTCTGGTTGTCGTAGACGCGGACGTAGTTTCCTTCCGATTCGATACAGTGAACATCCTGCACGTTAAGGAAGAAAACGCGACCGCCGTTCTTGATCACCAGTCGCTCCAGATGGCGCGGTCCACTTTTCAGCTCTTCGAGTAAGGCAAGAATGTGCCGGTCTCGTTCCCCGCTCTGATCGAGTTTGATCTGGTCCTTGACTCGTTGCCAGGCGGCGTCGAACCGCTCGTGGTCGAAAGGCTTGAGTAGGTAATCGAAGGCATGAACCTCGAAGGCGCGCACGGCATACTGATCGTAGGCAGTTACGAAGATGATATAAGGAGTCGTTTGTGGGTCGAGCGACTCGAGCACTTCGAACCCGCCCAGCTCGGGCATTTGGACGTCCAAAAAGACAAGGTCCGGCTTTAGCGCCTTGATCGCGTCTACTGCTTCACGACCATTCGCACATTCCGCAACTATCTCGACTTCTGAATCCTCTGCCAACATCTCGCGAATCATATCGCGAGCGAGTGGTTCATCGTCGACGACCAACGCGCGAATACTCCTTGCGTTCGTCACTTTGCCTCCTAACAAAACGTGAATAACGCAATGAACGTGTGAGTGAGGTCACTCAGTGAATGAACACCACAGTCAAATCGGTTGTGACGTTCATCGGCTGGTTACGACAAATTTGGATGCCAAGTTTCGTCGTTGAGATACTGTTAGGAGATTTAAATTTTTAGATCGACGGGAAAGTGGATGTTGATGCGAGATATTGAAGACTACTGCCGAATTGTTAAGAATTGTTAAGTCTGCCGCGGGATCTCAAGGGCGACGACCAGGCCGCCGGTCGGATTGTTAAGCATCTCGAATCGCGCCGCTGCGCCGTAGAGTCCGGCAAGCCTCGCCTGTGTGTTTGCCAATCCCAATCCTTTGCCGCGACGCGATTCGAGAATCTTGTCTGCATCAATACCGGGGCCGTTGTCTTTGACTTCAATACGAACCACGCCATTTCGTGGGGCTGCGGTAACTTCAACACGACCTGACTTTGAGTTTCCGATCGCATGGCGCATCGCGTTCTCGACAATCGGTTGGAGGATCAGGTTCGGAACGCGCACATCCAGCACTTCGGGATCGACGCGAATTTCAGTAGTGAGTCGATCCTGAAAACGAATACGCTCGATTTCGAGATAGCCGTTAAGAAATTCGAGCTCCTGTTGCAGGGTCACTTCCATGGATCCGGAGTTTTCGAGAGTTAGCCTGAGGAAGTCGCCCAGCCTCGTGATCATCTTGCGTGCGCCTTCCGTGTCTTTGCTCAGCATCGCCGAGATTGAGTGGAGCGTGTTGAATAGGAAGTGCGGATGCACTTGCATCTTGAGGGCTTCCAATTGCGACTGTACCAGTTGTGTGTGAAGTTGCGCCGCTTTTAACTCGCCTTTACGGTAACTATTGTAGTAACTGAACGCGTGACTCATCAGAACCATGGTCCAGTAGACTAGCAGGAATTTTTCGAGGTTGTAGTAAACAAAACCGAAGACGCGGAACGGTGTGATACTTCCTGTCCGTTCAAAGATGACCATTAGGGCAACATAATGAAGCGCGAGTAACGCGCCCGACAGGGCGATACTGAAGAGAAAGTGAAAAGTCCCGCGCCGCAGCCAGTTATGACGCTGAATGCAATACCGGTGCGCGAGCCAGAGAACGAGCGGCGTGGCGAGCGCCCAGAGGTAGCCGGCTGACGCCTGCCCAAGGAATTCCCGACCGTAGCCGTATTTCCTTGGCTGCGCACTCGCGGAGTTCATCACGTAGACCTGGGAGGTATAGAAGAGTGTGACGATCGTCCACACTCCCCAGATCAATCCATAACGTACCGACCGCCTGGACAGTATCGATTCTGTATCATTCATGACAGGCTCGCTCATTGGGTTCAACGGCGCGGGACGCGGGAGGTACTGAGCATGCTAACGCCGAGCAATCCAACGGTATATGTCTTAGTAACACCGGAGGGGAGATCTTTGTGACCAAAAGGACTGATCGAGCTGCGAACGGGCTTTAATGCATAAAATCCAAGTTCAACTGCAAAAATTCGTCGCTAAATTTCTTCCCTGTCCACAACTCAAACTGCATTCCTGCCTGAGCAACCAGCATTTCGAGGCCGCCGAGCGTTTCGCATCCAGCTTCTTGAGCTTCGCGCAGGAGTAAGGTCTTCGCAGGATTGTAGATGAGATCATAGACGCATCGGCTGCCTGATAATTGTTTTCGGGTTACTGGAGATTGATCGATGTATGCTCCGGAGCCGACCGGCGTCGTATTAATTACAAGGTCATAACCAGCGAACGAAGCTTCTGAGAGCGACTACACACGATATTCCGAACAAGTCAGCAAGCGCCTGGGCCTTCCCGACGTTACGCGCAAACAGCGTCACATTTGCCTGCTGTCGCTGCAAAGCCCATATTGCTGCACGCGCAGCGCCGCCGGCGCCGATGATCGCAACCCTCGCATCACGCAAAGTCGTAAATCGCCTGAGCAACGGCTCGACGAAGCCCGCCGCGTCAGTGTTGTATCCCAACAGTCGATCGTTCTCCACGACAACAGTGTTAACAGCTCCGATCTCTTTCGCATCAGGTTCGATCCAGTCGAGGCATTCCATCACCGTTTGTTTGTGTGGAGCAGTGATGCTCAAGCCGCGCAGGTTCCAGTTCAACTCTCGCGTACGCTGGGTGGACCATGCGTTTGAAGAACTGGACGGCGTCGTGTACCTCAAACGGAAGATAAACTCCGTTCACTCCGGCCGAGTCGAAAGCAGTGTTGTGAATGTGCGGCGAGACGGAGTGCATCACCGGCAGACCGACCAGTCCGCAGATCATCGTTTCGTCGTCGATCGTGTCGAGATGATAAAGCGAGCGCAGCTTGCGAGCGTTGACCTGGCCTGGCGCTGTAGCGCTCTCATCGTCCAGAGCGCCGTAGGTTAGATATGAGCCACGTGATGGACCAAGCACGCGCGTCGCGATTCCCGCGTTGCCCATCGCGATCGCGATGATTTCTCTTCCTTCCCCTCGCGCGCGATCGAGAAGTTGAAAGACGGGAATGACAGTCGACGATGTCGTTAGCCTGAACGGCGATCTTAATGACTGCCGCAGGCGTGTGCGCGAGACGCTCGTAGATTTGTTCGAGATCGTTAGGGACGGCTGAGAAGTCATGATGTGAGACGATGACACGTGACCAATCAGGTGAGAGATCATTCACCAGATCGCCTTCAACGTCCCACCAGATCGACTCATCGCGCGGAGCTAGTGAGGTCCAGAAACTTTGTCGCTCTTCGCGGGTTAAGTTGCGATGTCCGCCTTGTTCGGCAGGACGAAAGGTCAGGATCAAAGGACAAGAGAGTTTTTGAGTTGTGTCAGAAAGGTTCTTCGGGAGTTCTTCAAAACAATCCAGACGCAGCTCGATCACGTCGGCCCACTCGACCGCTCGCTCACACGCGCTCCGCAGTGCCCCGAGATCCTTCTCGCACACCGAGACGCAAACACGGGCTATGTGTTTGTGATCCACAGAAAAGAAAAGTTCAGAGTTCAAGCTTTAGCTTGCTCGCTTAAAGCCCGAGACCGCAGCCTAAAGGCTGAACTCTGAACTTTGTTCTTAAATGCTACCGTCGTTCGTGATCCAGATGACGGGTGGGCGCTTCAACTCCGAGATGACGCGTGGTGCCTTCCGTGACACTCCCAACGGGAGTCCTCAACTCTTGAGCGGGACGCGGCGGTTCCACAAAAGATCTACCTCCCGGTGGCGGTGTGAGGGAAGTTCGTTTTGCATGTTCTTGCAACCGAATGAACTGCGCGAGCCCGGTAGCCATCATCATAAACGCCGGTATCAACATCCAAAACCACCAGCCCTGTCCGATCGTTCTCGATAGCACAATCGAGATGATGACAAACGCAATGCCTAAGAAAAAGTTTTTGAACGGCTGTTCGAGGGTGAGTTCCCTACCACGCCTCGTTCGGCAGCCCCCTTCAGCTTCAGTTACGGGCGGCGGCGCGAGCTGCCCCGTCAGCGCCTGCGGCACCAGGCTGATATTCGCTCCGCAACTGCGACAAAAACTCGCGCCGTCGAGGTTATTGGTAGCGCATTTGGGACAGAACATCTATTTCCCGCCTTTCACGTTTAGGGTTCGGTGGCGTCTCGCCTCGTAAAGCAGCACTCCTGCCGCAACCGAGACATTTAACGATTCCAACCTGCCCGCCACAGGTATACGCACGAGGGTATCACAGTGTTCTCTGACCAACCGGTGCAGGCCGTGTCCTTCGCTTCCCAGAAAAATCGCGGCCGGCAGTCGCCAATCCCAATCCGTGTACAACTGTGTTGCTTCAGCCGCGGCACCGACTACCCAAATGTTACGTTCTTTCAACTGGTCTATCAAACGCACGAGGTTCGTAACTCGCGCCACAGGAACATACTCGAGCGCACCCGCCGCGACCTTTGCGACGACACTCGTTAGTCCCACTGCGCGTCGCTCGGCAATGAAGACTCCATGAACACCTGCACATTCTGCGCTGCGCAACATCGATCCCATGTTGCGTGGATCTTCGATTCCATCGAGTCCGAGTACCAATGGCGGATCGGCGGTTCCGATCTTCGCTTCCAGTTGGTCCAACAGTTCGTCCGCGTCAGCGTAACGGGCAGCGGCGATACGCGCCACGACGCCCTGGTGTCGTACATCGCCAAGTGTGCGATCGAGATCGAGGCGCGGCACGCGATGAACGGGCACGCCCTTCTCGCGCGCGAGATCAAGAAGCGACTTCAAACGATCCGGACGCGCGCTTTCAAGGATCGTGATCGTCTCGATCTGGCGCTTACCCGCACGCAACGCCTCGAGCACCGCGTTTGGGCCATAGATTAGATCCTGAGGACCTTTGTGCGATCTGGATGTCATGGAAAATGTTGTACAGGATTACAAGATTTGACAGGATTTTCATGTCAATCCTGAAAAATCTTGTAAATCCTGTTAAAGACTCGCTTCCCAGTACCGCAATCGCGAGTAGCGTGTGAACTGACTCTCATTACTCTTCGTCGTCGCCACGCCAACACTGAGCTTCCCCGGTCGCTCGCGGCGCCAGCCACTCGATTGCGTTTCAGGCTGCGTGCTCCACACCAGCTCGAGAAGATTTCTAACACGCTGGTATGAATCATCAACCCGTGCATTCACAGCTTTCTCGACGATCAAGCGTTCCAGCTTTCTTATATTCTCATTTGCAATTAATGCCTTCTCACTTCCGAGACAAGAGAAATCAAACCCGGTGGCACCCACACGCCAAGTGAGCGAATGCGTCGTAGTGTAAAAATCAATCACCGTTTCGTCTCGGAAGAACTCGTTCGTATCGAGAATCTCGTTTTCCTTTTTACGAGTCATGCGCTCCTTGATCTCGAGTCTGGTTTCGATTAACCGCGCCGGTAAGATCAAAATCACATCCGCCCATGAGATATTCGCTTCTTCCGTGCCCGAGTGATAAATGACAACCTTCTCATCAACAAAACTCATCGCTCTCACACGCTTCACACTCGTTTCAGAAAACGACAGTCCAAGCTCTTCATCGCCAACAGTCACGCATTTCAATCCAAGATCTCGCAACCTCAGTGTTACGAGCTCAGCCTCCTCACGACTCGCCGTCCGCGCCACGGGCATCGGAACGCGTTGAGCTATCAACTGCTGGACATTCTCAGTCGAGAGTTTTAAAAGCTGAGCCACGTCAGTAACGATTTCAGTCGATACTTCTGATTCAACCGGCAATAGAATGTTGTTGTAACCTAACTGGTGTTTCTCAGGTTGGCGCAGGACCGGTTTTCGTAATCGTGCGGCAGATTCTGTTAGGGGCAACGGAGCGACACAATATAGACAACTTACTCGCGTAGGAGGATTAGCTCTCAAGCACTCCTCGCAACGAATCATTTGTTCTGCGGGGAAACCAAGCGGCTCCGAAGGTTCGACTGGTCCAAGGAAGGGAATGTTTTCGTTATCTTTAGGCAACAGCTCCTCCACGTATTTTGATTATACGACGATGAGAAAATCCGAGGCGAAGAGAATGTGGGCTGGTTCTTTTATCGGAAAGTTTTTGATACTTACACTCGCCCTCGTCGCAGTTGTGACGGCCGGCGCGTGCGCAGCATTCCAGCCGCCTGACGCTAACGGTCCAGCCGCTAATCGCCCGCAGTATCCGATCGGGTTGTCAGACGTCGGCCCCAGATTAGAAGAAGCGTCTGTCGCCTGGTACCAGTTGTCGCAACGATACGGTCTACCGGGAAAGACCGAAGCGAACCTGCATCCGTACACAGCAACACTCGAGAGCTTGCCTGCGAATTTACCGGCGCCCATGTATCTCCCAAAGGTCGGTTCGCCAACTGTCCCAACTGAAGAAGACACACGCGAGTCATTACGAAGGTTCATCGTCGAATGGCAAACACTGATCGGTGCAGAGCCTAATCAACTATCGCTCGTGGAAAGAACTGACGAGCCATCAGGAGTCAAAGTGGCTCGTTACGAACAGAGACCGTTTCGCTATCCGCTACGCGGAGGGTTCGGCAGTCTCGTTATTCGCTTTCGCAGTAATGGCCAGCTCGTCGGATTTTCGAGCAACTGTATTCCCAACGCTGATCGTCTTCAGGCGACGCTGAACGCCCTGACGCCCAAAATCACGGCGGACCAGGCTGTAAATCACATCAAAACATCACCGATTACTTTCCTGAATGCGGGGAGTCAACAGCAAAGTGTTTCCCTGCCCGCGAACGCTACCGTCGAGGCGCGGCAGCTCGTAGTCTACGCCCAACCCTCCAAAGACCCGCCCAGCGGACTGGAAATCCGGCTCGCCTGGGAAATCGACGTTACAAACGGCCCCATAACCAAGGTCTATCTGGACGCAATTTCTGATGAAATAATTGCAACATCTTAGTGACGGTCCATAACACTGTCCCAACTTGACCAGTGGGCGGCAAAACAGCATTCTAGTTTCAAAACACCAAGGGGTATGTTCGGAGTCAGTTTATGCACAATTTCGATCCCACTAATAACATTTCATGGCAGCTAGGTCATCGCGGTAGAGTCGCAGTTTTCATTGACGGTAATAATCTTTTCCATGCCGCCCGTTTTCACAACATCGACATCGACTACAACAAATTACTTCGGGTTTTGTTGGGTGATGGGCGACTGCTACGCGCTTTCTTCTACACCGGCGTAGACATTGGCGCCGAACGGCAACAGGGCTTTCTCTTATGGATGCGTCGCAACGGTTTCCGGGTCATTCAAAAAGAACTGAAGACTTTCTATGACGGTACCCGAAAAGCGAACCTCGACGTTGAGATCGCCGTAGACATGTTGTCGCTCGCGGGGCGTTACGATACGGCGGTGCTCGTTTCCGGCGACGAGGATTTTGTGTACGCAGTCAATGCTGTTGCTTACAAAGGATGTCGCGTGGAGATTGCCGGTTTTCGCTCAAACACGGCGCCAAAACTGATCGACGTTTCTGATTACTTTATCGATCTCGGCGAGATTGCAGACAAAGTGCGCAAGGAGATTTCGCACGGAACGCGGTATGATGAGCGGGATTTGCACTGCCCAATGCCCGCGCCGTATCTCCAGGATCAACTGGAAATGCAGAAATCGCAACCTGCTAACGGTTTCGAGGAGGCGATGCGCGTAGTGATCGAGGCTGAGATCGAAGAAGAGGCTGCGGAGTTTGAGGCGGCAACGGAGTTCATCCGGATCACGGACGATCATTAGCCGCTAAATAATGAAAATCTTCACTGTTCAAGAGGCCAACGCGCTGCTTCCCGACGTTCGCACGATCGTTGGGAAGATTCAGCGCGCGCATCGAAGGCTCTCGCGCTACCGCGACGAAGCGAAAAAGGCGGCGGAAGCGGCCGAACTAGGCGGCGGCGGATTTCCTGATGGCGTCGCGTATGCCGCAGTTCTGACAGAACTCACTGTACAACTGTCGGAATTGGAAGCTCTCGGCGTCCAACTGAAAGACTTCGAGCGCGGCCTCGTCGATTTTCCTTCACTCCGTGACGGGCGCGTCGTGTTGCTCTGCTGGCAACTCGGCGAAGGCGACGAGCTCGAATGGTGGCACGACGTCGACGCCGGCTTCGCTGGAAGAACTCCCCTTTAGTATGATCTGCGTTAATCCGCGTCTTCATTATCCGCGTTTATCCGTGTTACTAACTCCTACTCCTGCTTTATTTTCTCATTGACCACTTAAAGTTATTCTTGTAGTATTCGGCCTCGAATATGGACTCATCCCCCAACGATTCGACTCGGGCCACAGAAAAAAGATCCACACTCATTGAGTTTCCCGGTGTTTCGCGAAACTCGATGCCGGAGTGGCGCAAAGAGTTGAGCGAGCGTGTGCGCGAAGTGCAGGAAAAGCGCGCACGTGAGGCTGCTCGCGAGGCTGCCGAAGCTGAGCGACAACGGATTGAGGCCGCAATTAACACACCGCAGTTGGAATTACTGCCGCCTGCGCCAATGCCGGCCATGAATCCTCTGGTCGCAGCCGCGCTCAAACGAATCGAAAGAGCACACCAGGCAGCGCCATCCGAACATCGTCAACCACGCACCACGTTGGCGACTGCGGTTGCGTATGCACCCGAGCGAGAAGATAACGACATGAGCGATACGGTTCCCTCAACCCCGGAACTCGCTTTTGAGCCGGAGGTTCCTGACCCCGAACCGGTGGTGACAGTGGAGAAAACGCACCATCTCGCTGTTGTATCAGTGAGCGAGCCTGTCGCAACCACAGTAGAACCGCCAAAAGCGCCGAAGCGTTTGATACGCGACGATAACGATCCCGCGCTCAATTATCTCGATTCGATCTCGAAGACGCTTTGCGTCGACGAGCTGAGTCATCGCAGCGCTTCAGCTTTTCGGCGTCTTGTATGTGCGTTACTCGATCTGATCTTCTGCGCGCTGTTGAGCTCACCGATTGCCGGTGCGATGTATCTCACCGGCAGCAACCTGCGCGATCCGCAGGCCATCGTTGTGCTCGCGGGGAGTGGAATCGTTATTACGTTTCTCTATTTGACACTGCTGACTGCGTTGACTGGTCGCACGTGGGCCATGCGCTTGCTGTCACTGCGCGTGATCGACACTAAGACTGGATTGATTCCCACCGGTGGACAATCGATCGGTCGATCGTTCTTCTACCTGATGTCTCTTGCGACGGTCGTTGGAATTTTTTTCGCTCTCGTTAGCCGCGAAGGTTACACGGTCCACGATCGCTTTACCCGCACCGCCGTCGTTACCACCTAAAACTTAACCACAGATTAACGCGGATTTTTACGCGGATGAATCAGACAGTCCTGCAGCGCGTTGTTGAAGAGCTTCGGGACGTTCTGATAGGGCGGTATTTCGGGAAGATCTACCAGCTCGGGCCGGTTTCTTTTGCTATCGATTTTGGGCTGCGGGGTGAGTTTCTGTTTGTAAGCGTCGATCCGGCGAGCCCGCGTTTGTATTTGACTCATCGCCGCACGAAAGATCTGGAAAAGCAGTCGGCCGCACTGAATGCGTTTGGCCAGGTGATGCGGTCAAAGCTTAGTGGCGCGCATGTTCTCGACATTTCCAAAGATTCTTTAGACCGGATTGTTCGGCTCACTTTCCGCAGTCGAAGACGAGTCGGGCGAGATCATTTTTCGCAAACTTGTAATTCAACTTACCGGCAGGACCGCTGATGTTTTTCTTCTCGATGAGCTGAATCGTATCGTCGCGGTTTTGCGCGAACAGACGCAGGCGAGGATTCATCAGGTTTACCGGCAGCCCCCACGACCGCTGAAAGAGCCGCCGGAAGTGCTGCGGCTCGAAGCTGGACCACCATCAGCTCAGCTCGACAAACATTTCGCAGCACTGGACGCCGCGAAGGCGTTTGACTCGAAAGCGAAGGCGATACGGGCGCGGGTCACAAAGTCTATCCGTCAGCAAAAGCACGCTGCGAGAACATCTGCGCGGGGATCTGGTGCGCCACGGTGATCCGGTAGAACATAAGCGGACCGGCGATCTGTTGCTCGCCAATATCGCAACCGCAGTACGTGACGGAAACAAAGTTCGAATAACCGATTACTACGCCGAGGGCGCGCCGTCGATCGAGCTGGAAGTTGATGAGAATCGCTCGCTTCAGGACGAGGCCGCCGCGCGCTTTCGACAATACACAAAAGCGAAGCATGCAGCGGAGGAGATTGCGGAGCGGCTCAAGCAAATTGATCGTGAGACAGAAAACCTTGAGCGCCGTTTACAACGGCTCGATGCGATCATTCAGGCGCGCGATGAAGCGGCATTGGAAACGTTTGAAAAGCCCGCCCCTGCGCCGAAGGTCGCGGCGAAGAAATCTGCAAAACCCGAGAAGATCAGTGGCGTGCGTCGATATCTTTCGACGGACGGCTACGAGATCCTTGTCGGGCGTGCCGCGCGCGATAACGACAACCTGACGTTTCGCGTTGCCCAACCCAACGATCTCTGGATGCACACGGGCGATTATCCGGGCTCGCATGTGGTCGTGCGCAATCCGACGCGCAAGGAGATTCCGCAGCGCACACTCATCGAAGCCGCGCAGCTTGCCGGAAAGTTCAGTCAGGCGAGTGACGGATGCGAAGGTCGTGGTGCACTATACTGAGCGGAAGTTTTTATCGAAGCCGAAGGGCGCGGCGCCCGGCCTCGTGCGCCTCTCGCGCTTCCGATCAATAACGGTCGAGCCAAAAGAGTCTGTGCCACGGTTGTGACGAGATCGTTATTAGACAGGATTAACAAGATTTGACAGGATTTACATGTTCATCCTGAAAAATCTTGTAAATCCTGTCCATAAAATATGCGGCAAACAAAGTCAGACCAGCTATTCGCGAGTGCTCAAAACCTGATCCCGGGCGGCGTTAACTCACCTGTCCGTGCATTTCGCGGCGTCGGCGGCACACCGCGATTCATACGCTCTGCACGCGGCGCCACCATCACCGACGTCGACGGAAACACTTACATCGATTACGTCGGCTCGTGGGGACCGATGATCCTTGGTCACGCAGACGAAGAAGTCGTCGCGGCCGTGCAGGAAGCCGCAGCCGGAGGCACGAGCTTTGGAGCACCAACCGAGCTCGAAGTCGAACTCGCGCAGGAAGTCGTCGACGCAGTCCCATCGATCGAGATGGTGCGCATGGTGAGTAGCGGCACCGAAGCAACGATGTCGGCCATTCGCCTCGCACGCGGTATGACCGGACGGAGCAAGCTCGTGAAGTTCGAAGGTTGTTATCATGGACATGCCGACAGCCTGCTCGTCAAAGCCGGCTCCGGCGTCGCCACACTCGGACTTCCGGACAGTCCCGGCGTGCCCGCGGCCCTGGCACAAAACACGCTCACACTTCCCTTCAACGATGTTCCCGCACTTGAAAAAGTGTTTGCTGAACACGCCGAGATCGCCGCAGTGATCATCGAGCCCGTCGTCGGAAACATGGGCTGCGTGCCGCCGCGCGACGGCTATCTTGAAGCTGTGCGCAAACTCACCCGCGAACAACGGCGCACTCCTGATCTTCGATGAAGTGATGACTGGCTTTCGTCTCGCTCGCGGTGGGGCACAGGAGCTCTACGGCATCACGCCTGACATCACGACGCTCGGAAAGATCATCGGCGGCGGTTTGCCAGTCGGGGCTTACGGTGGCAGTCGCGACATCATGAACCACATCGCGCCTGCTGGTCCGGTCTACCAGGCAGGAACGTTATCTGGAAATCCGTTATCGATGACGGCGGGACTCGTCACGCTGCGCCGGTTGCGAGACAAGTCTGTTTACGATCGACTCGAGGCAGCGAGTAAAAAGTTGTGTGATGGGCTGGCGGACGCAGCTGGTGAGATGGGCGTCAAGACGGTGACGAACCGCGTCGGTTCAATGTGGACCAGTTTCTTTACAAGCGAGCCGGTCGTGGATTGGGAAGGGGCGAACAAATCTGACCGTCAGCGCTACGGAAAGTTCTTCCACGCGATGCTGGAGGAGGGCGTGTACCTCGCGCCATCACAGTTCGAAGCGGGGTTTGTGAGCTTAGCTCATACAGACGAAATCATTGAGCAGACTATCGAGGCAGCGCGAAAAGCCTTAACACGGATTAACGCGGATTGATACGGATTTAGACCGGTAGATCGATGCGGAACTGGGAACCCTTTCCTAGCTCGCTATCGACGCTGATCCGCCCGCCATGCAGTTCGACGATTTGCTTCACAATGGCGAGTCCCAGTCCTGTCCCACGCTTCTTCGTTGAAAAGAACGGTTCAAAGATCCGATCGCGCGTGGTTTTGTCCATTCCCCTGCCGTGGTCGGCGATCGTGATGCGCGCGTAACTGCGCGGCGGCTGCCCGTCACCATTAGTCTCCGGTGCGAGAATCTCCGTCGAGATCAGCACCTCAGAATTTTCCTGGCTCGCGTCGACAGCGTTCGCGATCACGTTCACAAATACCTGTCGTAACTGGTAGGGATCCCACTGGCCCAGAATCGAGCGCGGAGCAAACTGTTTCTCTACCGTCGTGTTCTTTTCGGCGATTCTTTCAGTGACGAGGTCGATACTGCGCTCGAGTGACTCGTGCAGGTCGACAGTTGATCGCTCCAGCTCTTTCTGACGCGAGAACTGCGTTACGTCAACCACAAGTTTGTTGAGATGCTTGATGCCGCGCTCGACGAGCTCAATCGTGTTCAGCGCCTCTTGATCCGACACGCTGTCGCGCAACATGGAGACGCCGAGACGAATGCTGCCGAGTGGGTTGCGAATCTCGTGTGCGACTTGCGTCGTCGCCTGGCCCACAGCAGCGAGTGATTCGCTGCGACGCAGCGTGCGTTCAGATTCGGCCGCTTCAGTGGCGTCCACGAGCGTCACGATTTGCCCGCGCTCGTCGTCAATGGCGAGCGGAGACGAATAAACATCGAACGCTTTTTCTCCCTCTTCGACTTGGGCGACCAGACGACCGTGATAAGTCGCCTTCGTCACGCGAATCGCGGTCACCGTCTCCAACATCGTCATTGCGTCGTCTGGTCCAAGTTTTTCAAGCACAGACGCGCCAATGCTGGCACCGGGGAAGATTCGGAAGAAGGCTGCGTTTGCGCTGCGAATACGATCATCGTTGTCGATCGCTGCGACCGCACTAACCATTCCTTGCAGTAATTGCGTATTGAATGTACGTTCGCGACGCGTTTCCGACATGCTGCGACGCATGTCGCTGAAGTGTCTTTGCATCTGCCAAATTGTTCCGGCAGCGACGAGAGCACCGACAAAAAGTGCTATCACGGTCCAACTTATGATTGATCTGCGAGAGGCTGTTTGAATGAGTAAGACACGATCCAGAATGTTGTCTTTTTCATTTTGCACTGCCTGAAACAGACCGTTGAGGTCTTGATCGACACTGTGAAACCTTTCATAGCCATGTAGACTATATTGCTTCGAGTCCTCGGTGACTTCAATGTAGGCTTTCAGATCCTCGCGCAACTTGCTCCACTCGCGATCGTTCTGCCAACGGAGGTGAATCCAAACGGCGGACAGTTTCGACAACCTCGCCTCTTGCCGTATTCAATTGCAAGTCAAATGGAGGGGCGAGACCACCACGTACAGCTTCAAATCGCGCCCGGGCTCGGGCTTCGTTATCCAGCTTGGTTACACCGGTGTGCAGATCCCAGAGAAGAGTTAGTCGTGCCCCACGCTGCCGGCTGACATCAACCGCTTCATTGCTAACCTGATCCATGAGCCGAACGCTCAGAAGGCCAACGGCTGAGATAAGAGCAAGCAGCAGCAGAAACCCGATGATTAGGGGGGTGACGGCTGGGGCTAAAACCCGTCTCCACGATTCCAGGGGGCCCGGTCGTGTCGCTGACGTGCCGCCTTCAGGCGTGCGTCGATACACAACTTCAGCATGTTTTTCTGGCGCGGGCTGCATAAGAATTCTCTAAGGCTTCGCGTCCATCCAATTGTCACCTACGCCAACATCAGCCACAAGCGGAACATCAAGCGAAACTGCTGTTTCCATCTCGTGCTTCAGTACTTCACCAACCTTCGCCACCTCTTTGTCCGGCACTTCCACCAGCAATTCGTCGTGCACCTGCATCAGCAATCGCGACTCAAGTCCCGCACGTTTGAATTCCTCATCTACCTTCAACATCGCGATCTTCACGATATCACTGGCCGTTCCCTGAATCGGCATGTTAATCGCTTCGCGTTCTGCGGCCTTGCGAATGTTCGCATTGCGATCCGCGATTCCCTGAAGCGGTCGAATGCGTCCATAAATCGATCTCACGTATCCATGTTCGCGCGCGCGGATCGGGACTTCTTCCATGTAACGTCGCACGCCTTTGTAGGTGTTGTAGTAGTCCTCGATAACTTTCTTAGCTTCTGCGCGAGAGATGCCGACGCGTTGCGACAAGCCCCACGGCTCGATCGCATACGCGATAGCGAAGTTGACGATCTTCGCAAACCGGCGCGCTTCTTTGAGCTCTTCGTCAGTCTTCGCACCGAACACGAGTCGCGCGGTGCGAGCGTGGATGTCTTCGCCTTTCTGAAACGCTTCGAGCATTACCGGATCCTGCGTGATGTGGGCCAACAGACGTAATTCAAGCTGCGAGTAATCCGCTGAGATGATCTTGTGGCCCTTCTCTGCAACGAAAGCGCGGCGAATACGTCGTCCCATCTCACTGCGAATCGGAATGTTCTGGAGGTTCGGATCGCTCGACGACAATCGTCCCGTCGCAGCTACAGTCTGATTGAGCTGGCAGTGAATACGACCATCCGTAGCGATCTGGTGTGGCAACGCGTCAGTGTAAACGCTTTTCAGTTTGTCGAGCTCGCGGTAGTCGATGATTAGTCGCGGGAGCTCAAACTGCTGCGCCAGTTCTTCAAGTACCGCCTTACTCGTCGAGATGCGACCGGTCGAAGTCTTGCGGCCAATGTCGATATGCAGATCCGAGAGCACTTCGCCCACCTGCTTTGGCGATCCGATATTGAACTCACGCCCGGCCAGTTGATAAATCTGAACCGTGAGCTTGTGCAGCTCCTGACCGATGTAGTTTGAAAGGTCCGCGAGCACTTTCGGATCGACTTTCAGCCCGGCGCGCTCCATTCGATACAGCAACGGCGCGAGCGGCAGCTCCACTTCCGAATAGATCGTTTCGAGACTCTTGTCGAGAATTCGGTTGTGAAGAATGTGCGCCGTTTGCGCGGTCAGATCAGCGGCGACGACAGTTTGCCACGCAGTGTCGGGCCAATTCGCCGCCGGTGTAGTGCTGTGCTCAACGTTGAGCGCTTCGCGTGCGAGATCGTTCAGCTCATACTTACTGCGTGTCGGATCGAGAAGATAAGCGGCGAGATAAGTATCGTCTTTTACGCCTTCGAGCGTGATGTTGAAACGATCGAGCAGTCCGACCGCGCGTTTCATATCGTGAACCGACTTCTCAATCAGACCATTCGACAATACGTCGCGCAACGCGCTGATTGCAGTATCAACTCCGCCGGAAAATTTTTCGAGATCGACATAGCCTGCGACACCGGGCTTCGTCGCAAAAGCGATTCCGCGTGTCGCTTGCAGCTCAGTGAAACACTCCTGCTCGCCTGTACCCGCCGGTGTTGAGTCAGCGATAGCAACTCCAACGCTCTCCGCGTCAAAAAGCATGCGAACGAGATTGTCGAGATCACTCTTCGTCTGGACGATCTTGTAGTTGCGCGCTGCTTCGGCTGTCGCCGGTCGTTGGACTGCGGCGTCAGCGTATTCTTTCATCAGGTTTACAAATTCGAGCTCGTGGAAGAGCTCGTATGCGGCTACGCGATCAGGTGGCCGCGTTTTGATCTCTTCAAGCGTCCAGGGCACTTCCAAATCGCAACGAATGCGCGCCAGCTCGCGTGATTGACGAATGAGATCTGCGTTATTGCGCAACGACTCGCGGTAAGTCTTGTGCTTAACTGACTCAAAGCCCGCGAGGGCCGCTTCAATCGATCCAAACTGCTGAATGATCTGCACGGCGCCTTTCGAACCGATGCCCGGCGCGCCGGGAATGTTGTCGATCGAGTCGCCCATCAGACCCAGAAGATCCACGAGCTTGTCAGCAGGCACGCCAAACTTGTGCTCGACCCACGCTTCATCACACCACTCGATCGGCGGCACAGGCTCTTTGCGCTTCACCACCTGCGAATTCTGCCGCATGCAGATGATGTAAGGATCGCGGACGAGCTGGCACATGTCTTTGTCGTTCGAAACGATGACTACCTGCATCTTCTTCTCGGCGACTTGTTGCGCGAGCGTGCCAATCACGTCGTCAGCTTCGTAACCGGGAAAGTTAATGACCGGAATGTTGAGCACTTCGCAGAGCCGGAAGATGTACGGCATCTGTTTGGCGAGATCCTCGGGCATCTCGAGCCGGTTTGCCTTGTAGTCGGCAAACGTCTCATGCCTGAACGTTTTTTCGCGTGACTCGAAAATCGCGGCGATGTAGTCGGGCTTTTCTTCACGCAACAGCTTGAGCAGCATGTTCGTGAAGATGTAGACGGCTTGCGTGACGAAGCCCTGCGAGGTCGCGAGCGGCGCCGCGCGGTTCTGCATCGGCGCGAAAAACGCACGAAAGATGTGCGACATCGAGTCGATTAAAAAGACACGTTCAGGCCGCTCATTATTTGGCTACAGACTCTCGGGCAGGCATGTGAGGATAATGATACTACATCACTGAAAATCCTGTTTAATCCTGTCATCCTGTCTCCAACTCAGCTACGTGTGCACGCACCGTTTCCCCCAGTGTTTGTAAGTTATAACCACCTTCCAAACACGAAACGAGTCGCCCCTTACAACTGCTATCCGCCCACTGCTTCAGCGCGCGTGTCATGTCGACAAAATCGTCGTCGGTGAGGCGTAACTGACCGAGCGGATCGTCGAGATGCGAATCAAATCCCGCCGAGATGATGATCAAATCAGGGCTGAAATTCGCCGACATTTCCTCAAGCGCCGCTTCGAATGCGCGTTTGTGGTCCGCAGCCGGTGTTGCCGCGCGCAATGGAAGATTCAGCGTGTATCCCAAACCGCGTCCGGTTCCCTTCTCTCCACGCGAGCCCGTCCCCGGATACCACGGATACTGGTGCGCCGAGAAAAAGTAGACCGTCGGATCGTCGTAAAAGATTCCCTGCGTGCCGTTGCCGTGATGTACGTCCCAATCGATGATCGCGACCTTATCGATCTCGGGATACTTCTGTTGCGCATAGCGCGCGGCGACCGCGACGTTGTTAAAAAGACAAAAGCCCATCGCGCGTTCTTCAGTCGCGTGATGTCCCGGCGGGCGCACCGGCACAAACGCGTTCTTCACTTCACCGGACATGATCAGATCGATCGCCTGACACGGAGCGCCGGCAGCGCGTTTCGCGGCGTCGAGCGAGCGCATGGAGACGATCGTGTCGCCGATCGAGATAACCGATACCTTCGCTGACAACTTTCTCGATGAGTCTGTAAAGCTGTGGCGAGTGAGCGGCCTGGATGTCGCCGCGTGGCGCTTCTCTCGCTTCGACTTCGCGCAGCTTGGACCAGAGGTCCGCGTCTCCCCGCAGCGCGTCCATCACCACTGTGTAGCGGGAAGGGTTTTCCGGATGACCCGGGTCCGGTGTCGTGTTCGCGAAAGACTGGATGGTGAACGATTGCTGTAGTCATGTGCGTTGAAACACAAATTACAATCTACACGATCTGTTGTCCACACAGTCATCAAGTTTACAGGATTAGACAAGATCAACAGTCACTGCTGAACTATCTTGAATCCTGTCTAATATCACTTCTGTACGAATTCGAAACGAGTCGAACACTCGTGCAGATCTACCCTGATCATACCAAGCTACGCTTTACTCAAGTCTTTCTGCATCTTCTTCAAACAAATCCAACGGTTTACAGCTGAGGAATAGCGTTTGCCAATGCCAGAGCTGAAGACCAAGGTCAGTATGAACATCAAGCGGAGTTCAAGGGGAGGAAAGGCATGAAGAGGTTACTCGCATTAATACTCGTATGGACCTTGCTCGTCGTCACCGGAACGCTCGTATCAGCAGACGGTCAAAAACACGTCGCGAAAACGGAGACAGCAGGTTCTTTTCTCAACCAATATCACAGACGTTACCAGTTAGTTCAACCATTTAGAATCTCGACAAACTGTATGAACAACGGAGGGCAGTGATGGCATACGATGAAGAAGAAGCAAGAAGAAGCCGAGTGGTAGTGGAAACACCAAACGAAAGACGTGAGGTCGTGCATTCCCAGTCGGTGCGAAGACAACAGCGGCATCTCCGCGGGCATGGTCGGCGTACTTGTTGTGGTAGCTATCGCATTGATAACAATGCTGGTCCTATTTTGGATTAGCAGTCAGCCGGCAACGGACAACGCAAACTGGCCGCAACGCAGCCAGCCGCCAACGGTTGTGCAGCAACCTGCGCCAGTACAACAACCTCCGGTGATCATTCAGCAACCGGCGCCAGCAACGCAGCCGGCACCGATCGTCGTGACGCCGCCAGCGGGCGGTAGCACGGTTCCACTGTGCCGACTGAAAGCGTGAACATGGATTCGACGATTCAGACGGCAGTCGACAAGAAGCTGTCAGACGATCCGGAGATCTCGCCACTCGGCATCACTGCTTCAGTGCTAAATGGCAAGGTGATGTTGTTGGGAACCGTGAAGACGGAAGAGATGAAAACACGGATTGAACGGGTGGTGAAGCAGGTTAAGGGTGTGAAGGAAGTCGATAACCAGATCAGCGTAATCGCTTAAGTAAGTTCAGCCACAGATGGACACGGATTAATCCGCGTCCATCTGTGGCTTAATGATGTTTCGATAACCAACGCGGCCAGTTCGCAATTCAATAACCAGACGTCTCTCTTGTCCATCCTCAAACAGTTCAACCGACTCGATCGGGCCGCACTCAACATTCGTCCTCTGTAATGACTCAGCATCAACGTCTAACTCGGACATCGCCAGACGTTCCGGCAACAAGTCCCATCTCCATATCGAGATAGATGTTCCAAATGAATCCGATGTCGAGCAGCACGTACGCCGTTTCATCGTGGATGAAGTATTCCAACGGCGTCGCGCCAATGACGTGCGCGATCACGTGATCCTGGTGTTTATTTGTTTCCGCGGCCGTCCAGCTCATCTACATCTCAAACTCCATGAGGCTTTTTGACTTCACTGCGGCGATTGCGGCGCAGATGAGTGAACCCAGTCCGCCCATCACAACTGAAAGCGGCGCGCCGATCAGCGCCGCGACACTTCCGGCTTCCAGTTCGCCAAGCTGTGGGCCACCCATGAAGAACATCATGTTGATCGACGTCATGCGACCGCGCAGATGATTCGGCGTGACGAGCTGGCGGATCGTCTGCCGCAGGACAGTGCTGACGGTGTCTGCCGCACCCGTGATTGCAAGCATCAGCAACGATAACCAGTACACCGTCGAGACTCCAAAGCCAGCTGTCGCGACGCCGAACACCGCCACCGATGCAACTACGAGTCTTCCCTGTTTTCGAAAAGTTCCGATACGCGCCATCACGAGAGCAGTCAACACAGATCCGATCGCCGGCGCCGCCGCGAGAAACCCATAGCCACGCGCGCCGACGTGCAAACGTTCCTGCGCGAAGATCGGCAACAGCAAAGTCGCTGACGCAAAGAACGTCGCGGCGAAGTCGAGCGTCATCGTCTGCACGATGATCGGCGTGTGCCAAACGAATCGCAGCCCTTCTTTCAGCGCTCCGAAGCTCAATGCTTCTCGCCGTCCACGCTGCAAATCAGGTTTGCCGCTCGGTTCGCATCGCGATGATAGCGCGCGATCACGGCCAGAAAAGAGAGTGCGTTAACGCCGTAAATGATTGCCGGTCCGGTTTCGGCGAGTATGAAACCCGCGATCGCCGGTCCGACGATGATGGCGACATTGAAAACAATGATTCCGAGACTGACGGCGTTGGGAAAGTCTTCGTCAGGTACGAGTGTGGGCATGAGTGCCTGGCGCGCGGGAGTGTCGAATGCCTGTGCCGCCGCAGCTATTCCGCTGAGCACGTAGATGGGCCAAACGCTCTCGAGTCCCGCAAGAGTTCCGGCAGTTAACAGCGCCGCAGTCAACAGCATGATGGTCTGCGTCACGATCATCAGCCGTTTTCGATCGACAGCGTCAGCAATGACGCCGCCCGCAAGCGAGCAGATAATGATCGGCAGGCCGCGGAACAGTCCGACGAGACCAAGAGCAAATGCAGATTTAGTGAGGAGGTAGACGTGCCAGTTGATCGCAACAAACTGCATCTGCGATCCGGTCACAGACACAATCTGGCCTAACCAGAGAAGCCGAAAATCGCGGTGACGTAAAGCAGCAAATGCCGAATGACTGGAAGAGATCACGTATCGCCGTACGACTCGTTCAACTTGCGGAAATGGTAGGCCATGGCGGCATGACGCAGCAACTCAGTCATGCGGTCGTGATGTTTGCGCGCCGCTTCGATGAAGAACCGCCAGAACTCGCGGCGCTCAGCATCAAGCACGCCCAGCTTGAACGCGATGCGCAAAAACGCTGTTACGGCTTTCAAACCGTGATACTGGTGCGCTTCGGGAAAATCCTGCGGCGTGCGTTGCAACGACTCGAGCGCACGGCGGTAATACTCGCTTGGCTTGTAAATCGTGCGCATGATTCGTTGATAGCCGGTGATGAGTTTGTCGACGTCCATCTTCGGAATGAAGTTGACGGTGGCGATCGTGTTGTTTCCCGTTGCATCGGAGCCGAGCAGCCGGCCTTCACGTTCGAGTCGTTTCCAGAGTTGCGTGTCGGGAAGCGCGTTGAGCATTCCCACCATCGCCATCGGAATCGCGCTTTCACGAATAAACTCGATCTGCCGTTCGAAGATATCGTCCGGATCGTTATCGAAGCCGACGATAAAGCCGGCCATCACTTCCATGCCGCGACTCTGAATCTTACGCACGGAATCAAGCAGGTTGCCGCGGTTTTGCGACTTCTGCGCTTCCTTGAGACTCTCCTCGACAGGCGTCTCGATGCCCAGAAACACGCGACGGAAACCGGCGTCTCTCATTGAGTCCAACAGATCGTCGTCGTCCGCAAGATTTACGCTCGCCTCGGTCAACAATGAAAACGGAAATCCGTTTTTCTTTTGCCACTCGATCAACTCAGGCATCAGCAGCCTGACGTTTTTCTTGTTGCCGATGAAATTGTCGTCGACGATGAACAGCGGACCACGCCAGCCGAGCCGGTTTCAATGCGTCAAACTCAGCGAGCATCTGCTGGTTACTCTTTGTGCGCGGCACACGCCCGTAGATCTCGATGATGTCGCAAAACTCACATGAGAACGGGCAGCCGCGCGAGTACTGAACCGACATGCAACTGTATTTCTTGAGATTGACGAGGCCGAAGTCCGGAACCGGCGCCAATGATAACGGCGGGCGCTCTGGTGCTTTGTAAGCGCGTTTGGCTTCACCGCGCTCCAGATCGATGAAGAACTGTGGCAGCGTAGTTTCGGCTTCACCCTGGAAGATGTGATCTGCGTCCGGAAGTTCCTCGATGGTGCTGGTGACATATGGTCCACCGAGCACGATGCATTTTCCTAGTTGCTTGCAGCGCTTCACCGTTTCGTGCAGCGACTCCTTCTGAGCCAGCATGCCGGTGATGAAGACCATGTCTGCCCACTCAATCTGCGAGTCTTTCAATCGCTCGACGTTCAAGTCGACGAGGCGCCGCTCGCACGAACGAGGCAACAGACCGGAAACGCTCATTAAACTAAGCGGTGGAAAGACGCAGCGCTTTCCTTCAAAAGGCAGCGCGTGTCGAAAACTCCAGTAGGTCTCGGGAAATTCCGGGTTAACGAGCAGGATCTTCATTGTAGATGGTATAAACGATGTTGACGCGTCGAAAGCCAAATCGCGGGAGTAATAATTGTGTAAAAATGACGTTGTGCGCGAACTTGGGCACGGTCAGTACCACCGGCGATAGCGGGTGGGTTAACCGTTAGGATTCAAAATCAATGAGGATTTTGCACACCGTCGTTTTACCCACCCGCTATCGCAGGTGGTACTGACTGTTTCCAACACTGATGTCTGACTTTTGAGCAAAGCAACGTTGTGCTATAAAATTCGCTACTTAACTCGCCTGAATTAACGAAAAGGTATACCAGCATTATGAAAACTCAGCTTTCACGCGCACTAGCGACCCTTTTAATCGTACTGTTTTCCCTCTCGCCGGCATGGGCCACCTGCGGCGGCGGCGGTGGCGGTGGAACTGGCGGTGTCGGCGGCGGCAACAGAACCGAAGGCCCCGCGCCGGCCGTGTACATGGTGCCGTGGAAGATCTGGGAAGCTCGCAGTGCTCCTAATAAAGGACTTGTCCTCTACTGGTTCCCCGCGAACAACGACGAGGTCAAGAAGTCGAGCCTGCGGGCGTCGCGAATTCTCACGCTCTATTCTTCGCAGTGCGTCACAATGACCGTGGCGGACGCGAAAACGCCCGAGCTTCAACCAATCATTGGTGACTCTGCTTTACCCGTTGCAATTTTGGCCAGCGCGGACGGAGCTCCGATCAAAAAGATCGAAAACACTGGCGGCAAACTCAAAGTGGAACAGGTCGAGAAGGTGCTCGAAGCGGAGATGAAGCAGCGCGAGACCACTCTCGACACGCAGTTGAAAGACGCGAAAGAGAAGATAAAAGCCGGCGATAACCAGAACGCGATTGCACTTTTGAAGCCCGTCGCTGAAGAGACGTGCCTGTTTCCGAAGAAGGCGAAAGATGCGGCGAAGGAATTGAAGAAACTGGGCGTGGGGGAAATCGGCTAACATTCCCGCCGCGCCGATATTGGATCGGGTGCAGAGCGCGCGTATCGAAGCCGTAATGCGCCAGGGTTTGCGGGCCGAGATTGCTGAGCGTTATGTCACCGCACTGCGGCTGTACCAGAAAGCGCACCAGATGGATCCCGCAGATCCGACTCCGCTTCGTTACCTCGGCGAGCTCTATCGTCATCACACTGGGGAGTGGGACAAAGCACGAGATGCCTTCAACACTATTCTCAACATGCCGGCGGATGCCGTCGCGCGCGCAGTGGCGCTTCACGGGCTCGGCAAGATGACGATTCACGATGGCGAGTTTAAGAAAGGACTGTCGTTGATGGAGCAGTCAGTGGAGGAGTTTCCGCTCGCGCTGGCTTATCGCAATCTCGCGGTCTACTGGAACTCCGAAGGCGATCTCGTACAGGGCAATGCCTACACGCAGAAGGCGCTCGCACTCGATCCGAAGGATCCTTACAACCTCGTGTTCGCGGCAGTGTTCATGGCAGCTTCAGGATATGGCGACGAAGCTCTGAAGATCGCGCGTGAGAATCGTAACTTGCTGCCTGCGTCGTACAATCTCGCGGCGATTTACGCGCAGACCGGTCACCGTCGCGAAGCACTCGCGTTGCTGCAACGTCACTTCTTCCGTTACGAGCGTTACCAGGCAGTTCGTGCGAAGGAGATGATGGAAGCGCGCGTTGATGCGGTGTTTGATTCACTGCGACAGGATTCAGCGTTCCTCGCGCTTACGAGCGGCGCCGACGGCAAGCTCCAGATGCCGATGCGAAATATGACCGGTACACAGAATCGTTAATGCTGAAGACGAGCCACGGATCTCCACGGATGAACGCGGATGAATCCGTTTCCGTTTCTGGAAATCCGTGGCAAGTCATCGCCGCTTCAGCAGTCGGTACCATGATCGAGTGGTACGACTTCTACATCTTCGGCAGTCTCGCGGTAACAATCTCACCACTCTTTTATCCGGAAGGTAACGACACACTTGCGCTTATCGCTTACCTCTCGACCTTTGCCGTCGGGTTTGTGGTCCGTCCTTTTGGCGCACTCTTCTTCGGACGCATCGGCGATCTTGTGGGACGCAAGTACGCGTTTCTCGTGACATTACTGATCATGGGTGGCGCAACCGCCGCGATCGGTTTTCTGCCGACGTACGCGACGATCGGACTCGCTGCGCCTGATAATTTTGCTGGTGATTCGCGTGCTTCAGGGACTCGCGCTCGGTGGTGAGTATGGTGGCGCGGCTGTTTACGTCGCCGAGCACGTGCCGGACGAAAAGCGCGGCTTCTACACCAGTTTCATTCAAATCACCGCGACGCTGGGTCTGTTTATGTCCCTGGCGGTCAGTATCATCGTGCAGAACTCGATGTCGCGCGAGACATTCAGCGCGTGGGGTTGGCGTGTGCCGTTTATCATCTCGATCTTTCTCGTGGCGCATTTCGCTTTACATTCGACTGCGCATGAAAGAGTCGCCGATCTTTAGTCAGATCAAGACTGCGGGCATGACTTCGGCTAAGCCGCTCGTCGAAGCTTTTACGCATTGGGACAACTTGAAACGAGTTCTGATCTCGCTTTTTGGTGCGACTGCCGGACAGGGCGTGGTTTGGTACACCGGACAGTTCTACGCGCTCTTCTATTTGCAAACAGTGCTGAAAGTGAATGCGCGCTCCGCGCAATACATCATTGCGATTGCGCTGCTGATGGCGATGCCGCTGTTTGTT
The DNA here is from genome assembly GCA_963748155.1 of uncultured Acidobacteriota bacterium. Taxonomy (GTDB): domain Bacteria; phylum Acidobacteriota; class Blastocatellia; order Pyrinomonadales; family Pyrinomonadaceae; genus PSRF01. Next base: position 54,261 of record CAVVHV010000002.1, read on the forward strand.
GTTCATGGGAGCACTTTCGGATCGTATCGGACGCAAGTGGATCATGATGGCGGGATGTTTGCTCGCGGCAGTGTCTTACATTCCGATTTACGGCGCGATGCAGCGTGCGGCGGGCTCGAATGTAGTGACTGCGATTTCCAAGCCGCATCCGGTCACGGGAGCGATCAGCCTCATCCCGCAAACGGAAGTTAACGGCGTGCTGCAACCAGCGCAGGAAGTTTTGCCTTATAGTCAGATTTTGCTTCCTTGATTAGTTCACCGGTCGCGCTGAAACTGATTTTGCTGGTCTTTATTCAGGTGTTCTTCGTGACGATGGTGTATGGACCAATCGCGGCGTATCTGGTCGAGGCCTTTCCGGCGAAGATCAGATACACATCGCTCTCGCTGCCCTATCACATCGGCAACGGCATCTTCGGTGGTTTACTGCCGGTGATTGGACTACCGTAGTCGCGAAAACCGGCAACATCTACGCCGGCCTGTATTACCCGATCATCGTCGCCAGCCTGACATTCATCGTGGGATCGTTGCTGCTGAAAGAGACCAGGCACACGCTGATCTGGGATGAAGTAAAATAGCACGATTAGATACGAAATGATCTTGTGAAATCCTGTTTAATTAATCTTTGCTGCGGTAAATCACGCCATTCTTCATCACGAACATGACTTTCTGAATATTCTCGATGTCCTTCAGCGGATCGCCTGAGACGGCGACGATGTCGGCCCACTTGCCGGCCGTCAAGCGTTCCGAGGTGTTTGTCCCAGCCCAGCAACTTCGCGCCACTGGAGGTTCCGGCGACGATCGCGTCCATAGGCACTCATCCCGCCCCATTGGACCATCAACACAAACTCGTGCGCGTTTGTTCCGTGAGGGACAACACCCGCATCAGTTCCCAGAGCGATCGGAACTTTGTTCGCCACCGCGAGCTTGATCGCATGACGCACTGCCGCGGCAGCAGCCAACGCCTTCTCAGCACGCAATCCCTTCAACACTCCTGTCTTCGCTGCGCGCTCCACTCCTTCCGCTGCCGATAGCGTCGGCACCAGAAACGTCCCGTGCTGTTTCATCAAGCGCGCGCCCTCTTCGTCGAGAAACGAGCCGTGCTCGATCGAGGAGACGCCCGCACGTACAGCGATCTTGATCCCTTCGGCGCCATGCGCGTGCGCGGCGACTTTCCGCTCCAACTTGCTCGCCTCGTCAACCATCGCTTTCAACTCTTCAAACGTGTACTGCGTCGCGCCGACTGCATCTCCTTCCGACAACACGCCACCGGTAGCGCACGTCTTGATCACGTCAGCGCCGTATTTGATCTGGTAGCGAACCGCCGCGCGAATTTGATCCGGTCCATCGGCTATGCCCTCTTCGATTCCACGATCAAACAATCCCGGCCGAAAGCCATTGTCATCGCAATGACCTCCACGAATGCCGAGTGAATGACCTGCGCTCATCATTCGTGGTCCAGACGGTCCAGCCTTCGTCGATGGCCTTTCGCAAAGCCATGTCGTCAAACTTCCCCGACGCGCCAACATTGCGCACGCTGGTAAAACCCGCCATCAAAGTCGCGCGCGCATGTGCCACGCTCAGGATCGCTGCAAACGATTCAAAATCTCTCACTGCAGCGTTATCCCCAGCGGGATCGCCTAACACGCGCCCAATCAAGTGCGTATGAGCATCGATGAATCCCGGCATTAGCGTGACGTCGCCGAGATCGATCATCCTGGCATTTGCCGGAACCGTCACGGCGCTGGCCGCTCCAACCGCCGTAATCGTGTTGTCAGTGACAACGACAACTGCATTGTTTACCGGCGCGGCGCCAGTCCCATCAATCAGCCGAGCAGCTTTCAGCACGACCACGCCCTTTCCAACCGGAGGCTCAGGCGTGATGCGTGTTTGGGCTACCGCTGGAATGCACAGCGAATGGACCAGAAACACTACAACGCAGACGGGTTTGAAGTTTTTCAATGTGGTTCCTCTGATCTGTTGTTGCTCAACTTCAGCAGGAAATCGGGATGTGTGTACCAAACGCGGCATTCACGTACGCGAGAAAGCCTTGCGCGGAAACCGTGTCGAGCCTGTAGTCAACGTTCGTGGAGCGACAAACTGAGTCGCCTGTAATCGTGATCGCGACAATCAGTTGTTTGCCATTCAGTGTCATGAAGTTCGGTCCACCCGAATCTCCAAAACACGTGCCGCCATTTCCGGTCGATGAGTTCTGCGACAGACGCAGATAACCGCCATTGAGCGAGTTGAAACTGGAGAACGAGAACATGCGCGGGATCGGATTCAGGTCCTGGAAGAATGGCACACCGCCACCGACCACGCGATTTTGCAGTCCATAACCGGCGTTGGTAAACATCGCGGTCTTGAGTCCGTTTTGGGCGACGAGTTGGTCCAGTAAGCCCACAAGCCGGCAAGCGTCGCCGGCGTCACGCCACGAACACTGCGATCCAGAATCAACACACCGATATCCCCGGAATCGCTCTGGCTTTGATTGTAATTCGGGTTTGTCACCACATGCGCGACCGGCAACAACTGCGTCTTGTTGCTGGTGAGTGGACCGAACGGGATCGACTGGTCGAGGCTGACATACGCAACGAACCCTTCCAGCGCGAGGTCACGCGTGTAGAAAATCCGTGCAATGACTTGCGGTGAGAAAAACGTTGTCAGTGATCATTGTGCCCGAGCAGATCGGAAAGATCTGACCGGTCGTGGGTGATTTGACGATGAATGCGCCGGTATTGCTGAAGACGTTGTTTGAGTCAACAAAACCATAAGTGATGGCCGAGGTTTTGGGCGTCAGCAACAGTGATGCAGTTATCAAGCTCACCGTCAGCGCGAGGAAACAGATCAATCGTTTCATTCGAGAATCTCCTTGTTCGTTATGAATACTGCTTGTGGGATGGCCGGGACGGGAGGATTCTACCTCCATGTAACAACAGTCTCAAAGTTGCCCGACCTGGGGACAATGCGATAGGCTGCCTCTCTCGCTGCCATGAAAATCAATCGACGCCAGTTTAACTATGGGCTTGTGGGTGGTTTACTCGCCTTCCCGCTTCGTGAACTTCAGGTGCGGTCCAGGCTCTGCGGTCAATGGCAAGCGGATCGTGGACCACATTCTCGCGCTCGCGGAGTTTGGCAAGAACCCGCAGGGCGGCGCCAGCCGCGTGGCTTATAGCGATGCAGACAAACAAGGGCGCGAGTACGTGCTTGGTCTCATGCGCGCTGCAAAGCTCGACGTCACGATCGATGCGGCCGGGAACCTGATCGGTCGTCGTGCCGGTAGCGCTAGTGGTCTGCCGCCTTTGCTGATCGGCTCCCACGTCGACACGGTTCCTGAAGGCGGTAACTACGATGGCGTTGTGGGATCGATGGGCGCGATTGAAGTTGCACAAACACTTGCTGAAAACAACGTGACGACACGTCACCCGCTTGAAGTCGTGATTTTTCAGAACGAGGAAGGCGGACTGATCGGCAGTCGCGCGATGGACGGCGAGTTGACCGAGAAAGAGCTCGATCTGGTGAGTCGCAGCGGGAAGACGATTCGCGATGGCATCAAGTTCATCGGCGGCGATCCTGCAAAGCTTGCTGATGTCCGGCGGCGCAAAGGTGAGATCGCGGCGTATCTCGAGTTGCACATTGAGCAGGGCGGAATTCTCGATACCGAGAAGATAAACATCGGCGTGGTTGAAGGTATCGTGGGTATCAACTGGTGGGACGTGACGATCGAAGGCTTTGCAAATCACGCCGGCACGACCGCGATGAACAATCGTCAGGATGCGTTGCTGGCCGCGGCGAAGTTTATCGAAGCTGTGAATCGCGTGGTGACGAGTGTTCCGGGGCGGCAAGTGGGCACGGTCGGAAGAATAAACGCACTTCCCGGCGCACCTAACGTTATTCCCGGGAAGGTAGTTTTGAGTCTGGAGCTGCGCGATCTCGACGCAGCAAAGATCAACATGTTGTTCGAAAGGATTCAAGCCGAAGCACAGAAGATAGCAGCAGAGAGCAAGACGAAGTTCGACTTCAAAGAGATCAACGTCAACATTCCTGCGCCAACCGATCCGAAGATCCGCTCGCTAATCTCCGAGGCGGCTCGTGATCTGAATCTAACAACCAAACTAATGCCTTCGGGCGCCGGCCACGATGCTCAGGACATGGCCCGTCTTGGCCCAGTCGGCATGATCTTCATCCCGAGCGTCGGCGGCATCAGCCACTCCCCTCGCGAATTTTCTCACCCCGAAGACATCGCGAACGGCGCAAACGTTTTGCTGCACACTTTGCTCAAACTGGATCGACTTGTAATTCAAAGCCGATTTGTCCTGTAGATCTCTGTTGACTTTTTGTCATTTTGTGGCTAAAATCACTCATATCTCAACGCGATGATCGGATTAACTCTCGTCGCGCGCCGCGCGGGAATGTAGCTGGCTATCACAGCAACCGCGATGAGCAACAACGATATCAACGTAAACGTCATTGGATCGGTCGCAGTAACACCAAACAACAACGTCGCCATCACTCGTGTCAACACAAACGCCGCAATCAAACCAATGACGAGCCCGGCAATCACAAGCTTCATCCCATATCCGACTGCAAGTTTAAGCACAGCGCCAGTCTGTGCCCCGAGCGCCATGCGAATTCCGATCTCGCGTGTGCGCTGGGCTACTGAGTAACTCATCACACCATAGATTCCAACGCCCGCAAGCACGAGAGCAACAACAGCAAAGATCGCTAGCAGCAACATGCTGAAACGTTGTCGCGCGATCGAGTCGGCGAGGATCTCTTCCATCGTTTGGATGTTCGAGACCGGCTGGTCCTTATCGATTTCCCAAACCGCTTTCCGCACCGTCGCCGCGAGGCTTGACGGATCGACATCGGTCTTGACGACGAGATCACGCGGCTCAAAGAAACCCGCCTGCCTGTAAGCTCAGATACATCTGCGGCTTCGGCTCGGCGTTCAGCTCAAATTGCCGCACGTCTTTAACGACGCCAACGACTTGAATCCAATCTTCATGGCGATGTGACCCTGCCCGGGGCGATGCGTTTGCCCACAGCCTCTTCACCCGGCCAATAGCGACGCGCCATCGTCTCGCTAATCAGGACAACATTCGGAGTTGTCTCTGTGTCTTGCTCGCTGAGTTGCCGTCCTCGCAGAAGCGGAATACTCATCGTGTCGAAGTAACCGGGGCTTACGATTCTCGTGACGATGATCCGTTCCTGTCCGGGCGGCGGAGCAGGCTGGCCTTCGATGCTGATGATGATCGAGTTTCCCTGGCGATAGAGAGGCAGGTTCGTGGTGACTGCTGCTGATCTAACACCCGCCAACGATTGAACGCGGTTAATTAGATCCGTATAGAACGCCGAACGACGGTCCATCTCCTCGTACTTCGGCTCAGGAAGCACGATCTTCATCGTCAAAAGATTGTCTGCACGAAAGCCGGGATCGACATTTCGCAGCCGCAGAAAACTATTAATCAGCAATCCCGCTCCGATTAAAAGCACGAGCGAGATAGCAACTTCTCCCATCACGAGCAATCCGCGCAAGCCGTTTGCCGCTGCCACCGGTTGCAGCGTCGCGGCCACCCTCTTTCAACGTTTCGATTTGATTGAAACGCGCAGCCTGGACGGCGGGCGCGAGGCCAAAGATGACGCCAGTGGCAACTGAAACAAGAAACGTGAAGCCGAGGACTTTCAAGTCCATCGAGATGTCGCGCGCCTGTGAAATATTTTCGGGAATGAAAGCCTTTCAGCACGACCAATCCACCATAAGCGATCACAAGACCGACAAGCCCACCCAAACTCGATAGCAAGACACTCTCAGTCAAAAACTGTCGTATCAATCGCCAGCGTCTCGCACCGAGCGCTACACGCACCGCAATCTCTTTTTGTCGCACTGCGGCTCGCGCCAGTAGCAGGTTTGCGACATTCGCGCATGCGATCAGCAGCACGAGTCCGACTGCGCCCAACAAGACCAGCAACGCGGGTTTGATGTCGCCTACAAGATGTTCGTGTAGTGGCTGCACTGACGGCGCCGAGATCCGTGTTCGATTGCGGGTACTGCTGTTGTAAACGCGCCGCAATCGTGCTCATCTCGCTTTGCGCCTGGGCCAACGAGACGCCGGGCTTGAGCCGCGCAAGCACCTGTAAATAGTGCCGGCCGCGGTTTCCAGCTTCCTGCTGAGTGAGCGCTATGGGCACCCACGCCTGGTCGTCACTCGAAGGAAACTGAAACCGCGCCGGCATCACGCCAACGACTACATAACTCTCGCCGTTCAGCGTTAAAGACTGGCCGACGATGCCCGGCTCGCCGCCAAATCGTCGTTGCCATAATGCGTAACTCAATAGGACCACGCGTTGTGCGCCCGGTTGATCTTCTGCCGCCGTGAACACACGTCCGATTTGTGGCTCGACTCCAAGGAGCGGAAACATGTTCGCCGAAACACGCCGGCCCTCGAGGCGTTCGGGGTCACCGGAGCCAGTTAAGTTGAAACTCGTGTCGGCGATTGCAGCCATTCCTTCGAAGACCTGATTTTGATCTCGCCAGTCGACGAAGTTTGCAGCGGCGGGAGTGTCGCGCGGGTATCCGTGCCGGGTCGCGTCTTCCCACACCATTACGAGTCGCTCAGGATCTTTGTAAGGCAATGGACGCAGCAGGACAGTGTTCACCACGCTGAAGATTGCGGTGTTTGCGCCGATGCCTAACGCGAGAGCGATGACAGCCACGATCGTAAAGCCGGGATTTTTGCGTTGCAGGCGCGCGGCGTAACGCACGTCGTGCAGGAAATCGGCTAAGAAGTTTGGGTTTGTTGGTCCACCAGCCACGGGTGACTCCTTGAATGGTGTTTGAGATCGTCGCATTTCTTTTTGAAGTAAATCGTCAGTGGCGAGTTCCTGGAGAGCTACGCTTTTGGCTTCGGCTTCAGTCGCACCGGCTCTGAGTGATCGTTGGTACACATCCTCGAGGTGCTGGGCCAACTCTTCGACAATCTCCGCCTCATGTGCGGGCTCGAGATTGAGGCGCGACAGTCGCTTTCTAACTTCGTCGTTCCAATCAGGCATGCTCAATTCCCGTGATGCGGTTGATTGCCTCGACAAACTCCTGCCAACTATGGCGTTGTGCGGCCAGCACTTTCTTGCCTTCGGCAGTCAAGCGGTAATAACGACGGCGTCGCTGGCCCGACTTCTCGACCCAGCGCCCCTGAATCCAGCCACGCTTTTCCAACCGGTAGAGCAGTGGGTAAAGCGACGCGACATTGAACCGCAGCCTCCCCTTAGACCTCTGCTCAATTAAATTCCCGATATCGTATCCATGCCGCGGCTGATCCTCGACGAGCGACAGAATCAACAACTCCGCACTCCCCTTCTTCAACTCCCGGTCCAGCATCTGCGAAAGCTTATATGGCATAGCGATATATTATTGAGCTGTATATCAGCCGTCAACTTTGGAATTTTCGTGTGGAGGATACCGATTTCTGGGCTGGTTTGGTCCTCGGTCGAAAGTGTAGAATACGCAGGGTGATTAAATTATGAGTCAAATAATACCCGCTCATTTTGACGGTCAACACATTCTCCTCGACGAGGCGGTGGAACTCGAGCCAAATACGAAGTTGCTCGTAACTGTGCTGCCGAAAGATGAGGAGAGTGAAGAATGGCGTGCGCTCTCTGCTAAACGACTCGAGGACGCCTACGGTGAAGATGAAGAAGAATATCCTTTGGAGCTAATCAAAGAAACAAATCCTGAATATGAATCAAGGTGATGTAGTCCTCACACCCGTGCCTCAAGCCAACGGGATCCTCAAGAATCGTCCAGCTATTTTCCTTCGCGAAATGCCGCCTTATCGAGATGTACTTGTGTGCGGAATAAGCACGCAATTACATCAAGAGGTGAAAGGCTTTGACGAAGTCATCGAACTGGTTGATTCAGATTTTCAGACCAGCGGATTGCGAGCGGTTTCACTGATTAGGCTGGGCTTCCTCGCTGTCTTACCGCGAAGTGCCGTGATTGGTTCAATCGGCGCGATCTCACCTGAACGACACAAACGGTTGCTGAAAAGGCTGAGTGATTATTTACTCAACTAGGGGAACGTCCTGTCGTGTTGAGATACGCCTGAGCTCGAGCCTTAACGAGTTGCATGAGATGTTCGAGGTCGCCGAAACATTCAAGCTCCGCCGCTTCCTCTTCTGTCAGTTCACCAGCAGCGTTCCGCTCCAGCAAGTCACGTACGCGCTCCTGGATTTCCGATGATGGCCGGAAAGCTAGCACTTCGTCAGATGACGCGCCACGGGCAAATACCTCTACAATCTCATCATAGATCTTGCGCGTCTCGGACAAACTCATAAACACCATTGCTTCGATTTGCTCAAAACCCTGAATGCTCTAACGTTGTTAGCGGCTCACCGCGTTGTCTTAAAACCTAATCGCTTTCGGGCGACCTGAACTTCAGTCCTGAACTCCGCTTGGAATCGCTGCCCCAACCGCGGATTAAACCGCAAAACATATGCGATTCGTCCAAACATACTTCTCGTGTATTCATCTAAAGCATCCGACGAGCAACCTGACCCCTTCTGAGTCGATAAATGCCAGCCCGAAGGTCTTTTCGATATTTGAACGATACGTTGAGTTCTTTTCCAATAACGATACCATTGAGAACCTTACGAACTCCTGGTCGCATTACTTTGAGTTTCTTATGTGAATACAGCGAGGCCTGCACGTTGTAGAACAGCGATAGCCGTTTCGATCACGTGCGGAGCATTAGCACCTGAAAAAGCCAAATCATCTAACCCAAGTCGAGAAAACCACATTGTTCTCAGCACAACAAGCCACGATTTCATCCTGAATGGATGCTATGAATAGATTTGCAAGGTAAGTGCTAGTCGGCGCTCCTTGGGGGAAGGATGTCTTTCGAAAGTAGTTAATTTTGTGAGTAAGTCTGCAATATAGGGAGAGCAATTTGCTTTTTGGGCCTGTTTGTGGGGACGAGTTTCGTTATGTGCCTCTTTGTGGCAACAAATTGTCTGAAAGACTACTTACACTTGCTATACCCGCAGTCCCTGCAGAAATCGCAGCCGCTGGCGTGCTCGAGTTGGCCGTGGCACTCGGGGCAGATGCCGATCATGTTGGACATGATGGCGCCGGTGACGGGTTTCTGTTGGGGGTGTTGTTTATTGGCGACTGCGCGGGCCGAGTCAGGTAGATCCTGAACACGACGGACGGTGATCATGATGCACTCCGCAACTGCTTGTTCCGGTGAAGTAAGCAGGCGCTCGTTGAACCACACGGCGTGTGTGCCGGTCACTTTATTCAAACTGTACGCGACTTCCGCGGCGTCAAATCCACCACGCAGCATCTTCGACGCAAGCAATCCCACGCCGCCGCTGATTGGACCAGTAGCAAAGACTTCCTGAATCATCTTGCCGTCGTGGTTGACGGTGACGTAGAGGTTCTGGCCGTCGAAAGGAATCTGCCACGTGGCGCCACGAAGCTCGCGTGGACGCTCGATCCGAATCGCCGTCACAGCCGGCACCTGGATCGTTTCAGAGTGTTCGCGCGCGATCGCCTCCTGACGCGCAGACGCATCATCAGCCGCAGTCGCTTCCGCAGCACTCACAGATTCTTCCAACGGCTCAACCACTGCTTCCGGATTGCAGGCAACTTCACCTTTCGGCTCTTCCGCCTTCATCGACGTGAGCACCTGATTATCACGCGAACCATCGCGATAGTAACTGACAGCCTTGCAACCAAGCTGACGCCCGAGACGATAAAGCGCATCGACTGACTCCACCGTGTCGTTCACCGCGCCATTGCACGTCTTCGACACACTGTTATCGACGTTGCGCTGAGCAGCCGCGAGCACATGAACGTGCTGCTCAGCGCTTATGTTCATCGCCGAGATAAAGTGCGGCGGCAACTCGTGTTCGTGTTCCACGACGTAAGTTGCAGCCGCATCTATCGATTCCTGATCACATTGGTCCACGTCAATGCCGAGCGCCTGGGCCGCGAGCGTGTGTACGTAAGTGCGCGTGCCGAGCGTGTCTTTGCGAACATAGGCCCAGGAGAAGTTTGGCTCGATGCCGGACGAAGTTTCCGCTACGAGCGAGATGGTTCCGGTCGGCGCGATCGTAGTCACTTCATAGTTACGCGGCGTGAGCGGAATGTCTTTCGGAATTCCGATCTGGTTGTAGAGAAACTCGCTGTAAGCTTCGCGGTTCGGCTCAAACTCCGGAAACGCACCTTTCTCCGCGCCGAGACGATTGCTCTCCATCCACGACTCGCGACGCACAAATCCCATCACCTCGTCCATCAGATCGATCGACGCCGGTGAGCCGTAAGTGATGTTCAGATTCAAACAGAGATCCGCGAAGCCCATGATGCCCAGGCCGACTGGCCGCGTGCGATGGACCACATCCTGAATCTCCGGCAGCGGCCAGGCACAGGTGTCGATTACGTTGTCGAGAAAACGCGTGCACAGGTGCGTCACATCGCGCAGGCGGTCCCAGTCGATTCGTTTCTGCGGATCGTAAAACTTCGCGAGATCAATCGAACCGAGATTGCACGAGTTTGAGAAGTGGAGAAACTGTTCGCCGCAGGGATTGCACGAGTAAATCGGTCCCATCGACTTCATCATGTGGTTATGACGATTCACCTCGTCGATGAACGCGATACCCGGCTCAGCATACTTGTGAGCACTCGCGACAATCCGGTTCCAAATGTCAGGAGCGAAGATCATCCCCGGTCGCGGCGGCTTCTTCGATCGTGCAGCTCGAGAGATCGGCAGCGAGAAATGCGGCGCGATCGCAGAAAGTCACTGTGGATCCATCGGGCGTGCGATAGACCACGTATTCGCCGTCACGAACCGGATCGTGAATCGGCTCGTTCCACGGCTCGCCATTGAACTCCAACTGAAACCACTCGTTGTTATCGACCGCTTTCAAAAACTTGTCAGTGACGTTCACTGAGATGTTGAAGTTCGTCAGCGAGTGCTGATCATTCTTGGCATGGATAAAGCGCAGCACGTCAGGATGTGTAACGCGCATCATGCCCATGTTCGCGCCGCGACGCACGCCGCCCTGCTTCACAACGTCTGTCACCTGGTTGACGATGTTCATGAACGACACTGGACCAGACGCAACACCAGTTGCGGAGCTCACCATCGCGCCGTGCGGGCGGAGAAATTCATACGTCATGCCCGTGCCGCCGCCGGTCTGGTGAATAGTGGCGGCAGCCTTGGCGTGTTCCATGATTCCTGAAAGCGAATCCGGCACTTCCAGAACGAAACACGCTGCAAGTTGACCGTTCGTTTTACCAGCATTGACCAAACAAGGCGTGTTCGGAATGAACTCGCGAGCCAGCATCACTTCGCTCATGGCCGCAAAAAACTTGTCTCGTTTTTCGCCCGTTTCGGCCATGGAAACGTGCCCAACGACACGCCGCACAATGTCAGCCCACTCTTCGAGCGGCCGCCCCTTCAAATCCTTCAGTGAATACCGCTTGCTAACGACTTTTCTGACATTGATTCCAAGCTGCTGTGACTTTCGACGTGGGGAAACGGCGGGGGAACCGACGCTCTTGTTTCCTGCTGTTTTGCCGATAGCTGCGCTCATTATCTCTGCCTTTCTAACGGGGAGCCCGAAAGTAGATTAGGGTTTCAAAAACAGTTATGCCAGGCGTATTGCTACGCAGGCCTTCAACTTAGACTGTGCTTGGATACTCCGGTTGGCTCTGATACATAAGTCGAGCGGAGCGGAATATACTCCTTTGCGGGACAGTGTCAATATCTTGTGGCTTTTATTTTTTTGCCACTCTATAGAGTGTATTTTAGCCGCAGATTAACGCGAATGCACGCGTGCCTATTTGCCTGTGCCGGTGTTCGAAAGAAGAAGCTGGTAATTGCCGATATCGCGATTGTGGCTGTCGAGAGCGGCGAAGGTTTCGGACGTCTCTTCGAGCATTTGCTTGGTCATCGCGATCGAGTCGCTGAGCTGCTCAAAGTCGAGCGAAGAGACACGTTCCGGCGTCGGGAGCGTAACGACCTGATCGTTCACAAGACCGAAGAAGTTTTCGATTGACTGTAGCTGTCCTTCAACGAGCTTTACTGATCGCTCGATATCGTTGAAGGCAGCAACACGGCGCTTGAGGATCTCGACGTTCGCCTGTTGGATGCGTCGCTCACGTTCATCTCTCGCGGCTTCAACCGATCGCTCGGCCTGGACCAACTGGTTTTGCACAGCCTGGCGATTGATCGAGCGCAGGTGATGTTTGCGTCGACGATACACGTCGAGCAGATCGACGAAGTCTTCCCAGCGTTGATCGAGACTCTGAATGTTGTGAGGAATCTGCTTGGTCCCGGTGAATTTTTTGTAGTTCGAGTAGATCTGGTTCTTCATCCAGCGCAAGTACTCGACTGCTTCACGCTCGCGCGGATCGAACAATTTGATTTGCGCTTCGCGTTGCTGATCGCGCAATTTTAGTAAGCGCTGCTTTTCCCTTTTATCGACCAGACGACGATATATAGAACTCGCGGGCACGGTCGCTAGGTAGACTGTCTCCGTAGCTAATGCGGCGACAAGTGGCGTAACGTCCTGCACATACGCAGCGGCCACTGCAAACCCGGCCATCCCCCAAAAGTTTATGGGCTCCTTGAACGCTTCTCTCAGGTACTTCAGGTCGATCTTAGGGAATTCCATACGCAAGGCCACGGACTAATGGATTACTGCTGATTACTCCTCGTAACTAGTGCGACTGCCCGCCAGTGCCGTTCTGACCACCAGTCGTCGTCGTCGTTTCGCCTTCAGCGGGAAGGGCCTGCGGTGTCGGCGCACTCGATCCAGCACCTAACAATCCCATGTCGCGTTTGTAGGCGAGAAGCTTGTCCTGCAACTGCATGTCCATCGCCTCACGCTCAATATCCTGCATTTGCGTATCGACGGATGCGGCGCCCAGCTGCATCTTGGCTTCTGCCGCTGCTGCACGCCGGTCGATCTTGTCGCGCATCTCGTTGAACGTCGATGCGTCGTCGCCAAGCTCGAAAGACTCCATTGTCTGCGCAAGCTGTTCCTGAAGTTTTGCCTGCTTCGACTGGTTTATCAACTGCATCGCCTCGGCGGTGCGGCGTTGCATCTGAAGCACGTAATTATCGCGTGCTTTAAGTGCCTGTTTCGATGCGAGGTTCGCATGCTCCAGTTGCTGCGAGGTTTTTTGCAGGTCGAGCTGCGCCTGCTGTAGTTGACCGATGTAAGCAGTGGCGATGTCGTCGCGACCCATCTTCACTGAAGCGCGGATCTTCGAGTCAAGATCCACGACCTGGGTCTCGAGACGTTCTTTGTTTTTGGCGAGCAGTTTCTCAGTGGCCATGACCTGCGCCACGGAATTGTTCAACTCCGGCACGCGGTCACGCATGTCGCGGATGGTTTGCTGAAGAATGAGTTCGGGGTCTTCAGTCTTTTCGATTATCCCTCCGAAAAGGGCACGCACTGAGCGCTTCATTCTTGTCCAAAGTCCCATTCTCGCTCATCCTCCGACAGGCGATGTGAAATCCAAAAGCGATTAGTCACTAGTCAATTTAACGCCAAATTCCGGCCCTATACGACGATTTGATGTACGACACATACGTTCAGGCGGTTTCAACTCCGGCGAAAACTGAGTTTTGAGTATAACAGCACTGTGAAAAGCCTTCCAGATAACTGATACATCCTGATAATCCTGTAAATCTTGGAATCCTGTAAGAAGACTTACTTCCAAGAAAGCTCTTTCACAGGATTTCAAGATTTACAGGATTGTCAGGATGTACGACCGATATCACGCCGGAATTGCATGCCCGGCCAGTGGATTTTCTCAAGGGCGCCGTAACAGAGCGACAGCGCGTCGGGAAGGTGCTCGGCCCCGGCTGTGATCCCCAAAACGCGGCCGCCCGTGGCGATAATCCGGCCGTTGGCGTCACGCGACGTGCCGGCATGAAATACCTGAACAGCCCCCTCGCCAAACGCCTCAAGCCCTTCAATAATGGCGCCACTCTCGTACTTGCCTGGATAACCCTTATTCGCCGCGACAACGCACGCCGACGCACCTTCAGACCACTCAACCTCCAAACTGCCCAGCGTCCCGCTGTACATCGATTCAAATATCGCCAGTAAGTCTGTCTTCAAGCGAACCAGGATGGCCTGTGTCTCAGGGTCCCCAAAACGCACGTTATACTCGAGCAACTTTGGTCCATCTTCGGTCAGCATCAAGCCCAGAAACAGCACACCCTTGAAAGGAAAACCTTCTTCACGAGCACCAGCAAGCGTCGGTTCCACAATCTCTCGTCACAACTCGATCCTCAATACCTTTATCGAGAACTGAGACATCAGTGATGGTTCCCATTCCGCCAGTGTTTGGACCAGTATCGTTCTCACCAATCCGCTTGTGATCGCGCGCCGCAGGCATCAAGGCGTAGTCACGCCCATCAGCAAAAACCAGCAGCGACGCTTCTCTTCCTGTCAAAGCTTCTTCGATCACCACACGCTGCGCGGCTTCGCGTCCAGCGATATGATGGACCATCAAATCCTCGACCGCCTTCTCTGCCTCAGATCTATCCGAAGCCACCACCACACCTTTTCCCGCCGCTAACCCATCGGCCTTAATGACCACCGAACCGGCCCCAAACTCCCCACTTCTTAGACACTCAATCGCCTCGTCCGGCGCTTCAGCCACGCGAAACGCAGCCGTCGGTATCTTGTGCCGCGCCATGAAGTCCTTCGCAAAGATCTTGCTTCCTTCGAGTCGGGCCGCAGCAGCACTCGGACCGACAACTCTGAGCCTGCGTTGGTTAAATAGATCCACGATCCCAGACACGAGCGGCGCCTCGGGACCTACAAAGGTGAGATCGATCTGCTGTGACTCCACAAAGTCAGCCAGCGCCGCATGATCGTTTACCGGCACACTCGGCGTCTCGGCGAGATCAGCAATACCGGCGTTGCCCGGCACGCAGAAAAGCTGAATGCGTTCCTGTGAAGTTTTTCGAAGCGCCCAAACTATGGCATGTTCGCGCCCCCCTGAGCCGATGATCAATATTTTTTTCATGTTTTGAAGCGCGGATGCTGCCATTCAGCAAGGATCCTGTCAAGGTAACCTGTTTTTACCTTGACACATTTTCGACATAGTTATATACCAGTTATCAATAGCGGCCCTACAGGCTGGAACCTTTACCCTCCTTGGTGACTTGGTTACAACCGAAGAGCGTATTCGTTCACGCATTAATTTGTTTATCGCCCGCCGGCATGATGATTCTAGGTTACGGACCCAAGGGGAGTAGATCATGGCACACACGGAAGCCGTTCAGGTAATGGAAAGCACTCAGGAAAGCGAGTATCAGGACCGCCCCATCAGGTGCGTTGACTGTACCGAAAACTTCATCTGGACTGCGGGCGAACAAGTTTTCTTCCACGACAAGGGACTAAAAAACGAACCAAAGCGGTGCAAGCCCTGCAAGCAAGCTAAGAACGAACGTTTAGCTGCTATCGCGGCAGCGCAGTCGTCGGGAGTGCGACAGCGCATCGAGGTATCAGTGCAGTGCGCACAATGCGGACAACAGACTACCGTCCCGTTTTACCCATCGCAGGGACGCCCGGTCTATTGCCGCTCCTGTTTTCTTGCGGGAAAGACTCCCAACGCAGAAGTCGCATAGCTCAGTTCGACATCTCGCATCTCAGCGGTGATGCACTGTACTCCTGTCAGTCCCGACTGACCCCGACCTAACTGACAATCACCCGCCAACATGCACGATCGGTCGTCGATTGGGATCACGCTCCGCCTGACGTAACACTTCATGCGTCACGGGCGCAGTGTCACCTTCACCAAAGGCGATGTACTTCAACAGGTACGAAATCGGATTTCCTTCACTCCAGCCAAAATAAACGTGCGGAAGTTTTCCCATCTCATCGCGCAGGTAAAGTAGAAACGCTGCGATCGCATTCGGCACTGCAGGCGATTCTGTTCGGAGTATGCGATAACTATCAACTGTCTCACCGCGAATAGACAACGTGCCGGAAAACTCAGAAGCGTCGCCTGGAGTCACTTCAAAAAACAGAATCGGTTCTCCAGTGGGGATGTGATTGCTGGTGCGTTTCTCGTGCTCTTTCAGCGCGTACTCGTCAGCGTCGCCTTTGTCTCTGCGGTTCGTGATGATGCGAATCGTCCCCTTCGCGGCGTCTTTAATAAACTGCCGCGCCTGATCGTCCAGCTCAATCCTTTCCACGCGCAGTTCAGTTGAGCGATACACTCGCGAGAACAGTGAAGCGAGCAATGATCGTCAGAATAAAGAACGAAGCGATCTTGATGCCTTCCGGTCTCTCGTGAATGTTTTGAATCGTCGTGTAGACAAAGATCACAGCGATTACTAAATAGGGATACCAGTTCTGCTGTTTGCGCCGAGCCGCAAGAGTCACAGCGATAGCAGCAGAAGTCATCAACACCAGCACGCCGGTCGCGTAAGCGCCGCCTTGTGCATCCACGTCGGCTTTGAAAATGAAAGTTACGGCAAAAGCGATCGCAATGATAACTATGACGAGGGGTCGCGCAGCTCTGGCCCACTCCGGCGCCATGCCGAAACGTGGCAAATAACGCGGCACGATACTCAACAAACCAGCCATCGCCGAAGCGCCTGCAAACCAGAGAATCGAGAATCGTGCTCAGGTCGTAGACTGTTCCGAAGATGTTTCCAAAGAACTCGATGCGCGAGGTAAGCGATGGCGCGTCCATTCGCTTCGCCGCCATCGGCAAACTTCTCCGCCGGGATCAGTATCGACGTCACGAAACTGCTGCTGATGAGCATGACGCTCATGATCAAAGCTGCTGACCGCAACAACTTTTTGGTGTTGCGGATACGTCCGCGAAGCAAGTGGCGACTTTGACGTTCGTCATGACCGATCCTTGTCGATTGAATGCTGGCCCAGTCGTCTCTCACTCAGATCGGCGTCACCTTTGACGAGTGGCATCACGGCCACGCCCGTCTCAAAACCGGAAAGGCCCAGCGCCAGCTTCGGAAACAGGAACAGCGATACTGCGACGATTAGCCACGGATTGCCATGAACGCTGGGATGGGTAAAGAGCGCCTGCTTCCATTCCGGAAAGTGGTACGGATGCGTAGCAAGCTCGTATAAGCCGAACGCAGATCACGATCGTGTTCAAGAAGCAAATAAACGCCGACCAGCACTACCGCTATTCCGATAGCTTCTTTGAAACCACGCAGAAAGATCACGCCGAGGATGGCGATGAGTGCGAGAGTCACTCCGATCTGGTGTTTCAGTATCTGCGGAGTGAATGGGTTCTCGATGACGTGCGCGGTCGCGTCAGCGGCGGAGAGAGTAATGGTGATGATGAAGTCCGTCGCGACAAACCCGAGCAGGACGAGTACGAAGAGCTTTCCTTTCCAGCGCGAGAGCTGGTGCTCCAGCATCGAGATCGAGCCTTCACCGTGCGGGCTCTCTTCAGCAACGCGATTATAAATCGGCAGCGCGCCGAACAGCGTGAGCAGTACGAGGATGAAAGTTGCGATCGGAGAAAGTGCTTGTGCGGCGAGAAAAGCGATGCCGGGTTGATAACCGAGAGTCGAGAAATAGTCGACTCCGGTCAAACACATCACTTGCCACCAGGAGTGTTGTTTATGCGGAGTGGCGTGAGCGGTGTCTTGTTGTGTGGAGCCTTTGAATAACCAGAGTTTGAAGCGTCGTTCTGCGGTTCTACCAATAAACCAATCGAGCATTCCTGCCCTTCCCTTAAGCCTACGAGGTTAGCTGTCGGACTCGAACTGGAAGTGTTCGTCGTGATAATCACGCTTCACGATTAGCCCCTGTGTTTCGATATACGAAACAGTGGTTCCCCCGCGTTGCACAAGCAACTTCGGCAGACATTAATTTTCAACAAACAAGATGTTAGACATGATTACACGGATTAAACAAGCGAGCAAATCCTGCACAGATTTCACTGATTTCTGTGTAATCGTGCAAGGCGTCTCAACGTTACCCACCGACATGCACGATCGGTCTTTGATCCGGATCCTTCTCCGCCTGTCGTAGAACTTCGTGCGTGACCGGCGCCGTATCGCCTTCGCCAAACGCGATGTACTTCAGTAGATACGAAACCGGATTTCCTTCACTCCAACCGAAATAAACGTGCGGCAGTTTTCCAGTCTCATTTCTCAGAAAAAGTAAGAACGCCGCAATCGCATTCGGAACTGCCGGCGACTCAGTGCGCAGGATCTTGAATCCATCAACACTCTCGCCCCTGATCTTCAGCACGCCTGAAAATTCAGATGCATCTCCGGGCGTCACTTCGAAGAACAGAATCGGCTCGCCTGCCGGAATGTGATTGTCGAGCGCGTTTTTCTTTCTCTTTCGATTCGTATTCAAGCGCGTCGCCGCGATCGCAGCGGTTCGTGATGATGCGCACCGTTCCCTTTGCTGCTTTGCGGACAAACTCGCGCGCCTGATCGTCGAGCTCGATCTTCTCGACTCTCAACTCCGTCGAGCGCCATACGCGCGAGAAGAGCGAGCTTACGACGATGGCAACAATAAAGATCAGTGCGATCTTTATACCCTCGGGCTGCTCGAGAATATTCACGATCGTCGTGTAGATGAACACGAGTGAGATGAGCATGAACAACCACTGCACACGCTCATTGTGACGCCGCGCCGAAAGCGTCACTGCAATCGCCGCCGAAGTCATGAGGGCGAGCACGCCAGTCGCATACGCGCCGCCCTGCGCATCGACATCAGCTTTAAACAGAATCGTGACGATGAAACAGATGACCGTAAAAACAACCACGAGCGGGCGTGTTGCGCCTGCCCATCCTGGCGCCATTCCGTAACGCGGCAGATAACGCGGAACGATGTTGAGCAGTCCGGCAAGCGCTGACGATCCCGCGAACCACAGTATCGAGATCGTACTCAAGTCGTAGATAGTGCCAAACACGTCGCCGAGGTAATAATGGGCAAGGTACGCAAGGGCGCGTCCATTGGCAGCACCCGCTTCCTGCGTTGCTGTCTCCGGTCGAAATTCTTCGGCTGGAATCAGCAGGGTCGTAATGATGCTGCTGGCAAACAACAGGAAGCTCATGATGAGGGCCGCGGAAGTGAGCAGTTTGCGCGTGTTGTAAATGCGACCACTTAGCTGCGCGGCCGATTCGCCGGGACGTGTGAGGTGTTGTGATTCGATGTGCGATGGAGTGCCATTCGTGTCGCCTTTGACAAGCGGCATCACCACTACGCCGGTTTCAAAACCTGACAGGCCGAGTGCGAGTTTGGGAAAGATCACCAGCGCGGTTCCAATCATCAAAAACGGGTTGCTGTACGTCCCAAAAAGAACTTGTTTCCAATTCCAGACGACGGTCGGGTGTGTAGCGATTTCGTAAAAACCTACTGCAACCACGGTCAGGTTGAGAGCCAGATAAATCATCGACGAGAAACACGGCGATTCCGATCGCTTCCTTGAAACCGCGTAGAAAGATGGCGCCGAGAGCTGTAATCAAAAAGAGCGTGACGGCAATTCGATGGTGCAGGAAATCCATGTGCTCTATCACAAACGGATTCTCGACGATGTGCGCAGTCGCGTCCGCGGCCGAGAGCGTGATCGTGATAATGAAGCTCGTTGTGGCGAAACCTAGTAAAGCGAGAACAAAGAGTTTTCCCTTCCAACGCGAAAGCAGGTTCTCGAGCATCGAGATCGAGCCGTCGCCGTGCGGGCTCTCCGCGGCCACGCGCCGGTACATCGGTAACGCGCCAAAGAGCGTTAGCAAAATTAAAACAAGAGTTGCGATGGGCGAGAGTGCGCCGGCAGCTAAGAATGCGATGCCGGGCTGGTAGCCGAGCGTGGAGAAATAGTCCACACCGGTGAGGCACATCACCTGCCACCACGAATGCTGTTTGTGTGTAGTGGAGGAATCGCGGGTCGACCCGCCGCGTTTGAGGCCCTCTAAAAGCCAGAGCTGAAACTTACGTCGTGATCTCTGAAGCAGCCCCATGATGATGTCAGTCAATCACAAGTATTGCGCATTTGTCCTGACAAAAAAAGCGGGCGGGGGCCTCCCACAGCCCCCACCCTAAGGCCACGTGTCCTCACCCCACGCGACCACTTCGTCCACCGGGGAGGTGAACGCATGCGGATTATGCAATAGTCCGTCTAAACTTTCAACCTGCTTATTTGTTTTAGGGAAATCGCAATATTCGTTGCAGCGAGAGGGCATGACAGTAAAATTTATAGGCCGCATAAGCAACTTCAATCGAGCCAGAGAAAGAGGTTCTGTTCTCGTCTCAACTGACGTTGTTGACGCGTTATCTTTCCCTGTTTGCAGCACCGGGTGAATCCGTCGCCTGGGCCAGGTCCTGACCTTTTTGCTCGTGGGCCAAGTCTGAGAATGCCACGATCAGAAGTAGCACTGCGATGCTGACGGTGGAAAGGATATAAAGGATGGCCGTTTTTTCGAGATAGATAAGAGTGACGACGAGGGCAGTGGTACCCAATGCCCAGAGGGCGGTGATTAATTTTCGGCGCCGGCGATCACCGGCGAGTGTTTTACGGTTCATATTATTCCTATAGCGCTGTCGCCCACTGTCGCGGGCTCAACGTTAAAATTGCGATCTGATCCTGGGACTTGCGCCCCAGGCTTTATGCTGTCGCCTGCTTCGCAGGCTATTGAATCAATTAATAAATTACTCGCATCGGCAGGTAGGTTCCTGTCGAGGAGATTGCGCCTGTGATGCTTCCGGTTAATGCACCCACCAATGTCTGTCCGATACGACTGGACGAAAACGGGCCCGACTCAGCCACCTCGATGATGTCGTATGGTTGCAGCACGAAGTCGGGCTTCTGGTTTTTCTTGATGGCCGCTACATCTACGCAAAATTGGTTCCGAATTCGTAGCACCCGGAACCTGACGATAGATCTTCACTTCGTTCAGCTTCGCTTCTTTTCTCGCGCCGCCCACCATTGCGAGCGCACGACTCAGCGTGAGTTGATCGCGAAGATAAAGACCACCGGGCGACAGCACCGCGCCAGTAATGTAAACTGGCTCTGCTTCCGTTACCAACACGTAATCTCCCGGACGAATGACCGGATTGGCTTCCGATTTTCCAGCACGAAGATCCGAGATCCTGACGATCTGAAGCGGTATCCTCGTACCGTCGATTGGTCCTGCTTCAGCTTCTTCACCCGGCTCCGGACACATCAACGGCTCGGTGTGAAGTATTTGGATCGTGCCGGCTGCCTTCTCAGTAAATCCACCGGAAACAGCCATCAACTCGTTCAACCGCACCTTTCTTTTCATCTCGACGCGCGTCGCCTGGCGAACTGCGCCAAAGACGGTCGCCGGCTGGCGACTGTTGCGTTCCGAAATGCGAACGCTGACCTGCGGGTTGTTGATGAACTTCGCGTACGCGAGAGTGATGTCTTTTTGCACGTCCTTGTCCGTGCGACACTTTGCGCGGATCGGCGTCTCGAGAAACGGCAGCGCGCTGAGGTTGCCGTCGCTGTCTACCTGCGCACTGCTGCTCAGCTCCGGCTGTCCGAACACTCGCACATCCACCACATCGCCTGGACCAAGCAGGTAGGTTTTGATGCCCTGAATGTCCATGCTGGGAGACGGCGGCGGCGCCGAAGTTTGCTGCGGTTGAGATTCTGCTGCGGTTGAGACTCTTGCGCGTAAACAGAACCCGCAAGCACGCACACGAACGTGATCACCAAGAGTAAGGATTGACTAGTCTTCATTATCACCACCTCAACGCTGAAGTTTTTGTTCCGGGTGTTTATGTCGCCGGTGCTTTTTCCGGCGGCGCAAGGTTCCGGGCACCACAAAGCCCGTAAAAAGTAAGTTGCAATGATCGCACAAAAGGTGATGGATGCCAACCAGACGCAGCACGAAAGGCATTCGTTTATATCCTCTGCGGATCTGCGAACTACCACATTTCGGGCACTTTTGGCCTATCATCAATCGTTGTTTGGACCAGAGTCCTCGGGCTTTCTCGTCTGCGCGCCATTGCCGGGCCGCAGCCGCGCTTTTAACTTTTCAATCTCCCCCTCGATCTTCTGGGTTCCGGCAATGCGAACGTCCTCTTTGACCACGTCCTGGTTCAGGTAAAAAAGCGCGTCGCGATAACGATCGATCGCGCGCCGGTAATGTCCTTTGAACGCCGAACGCTCTGCCAACTCAACCCAGTGGGCCACCTTAACTGACGCGATAAACTCTTCTATCGCAACTCTCGACTCACTGAGATCCGCCTCATCAGGATAAATCCGTAACGCTGAATCGAGGCAATCGATGTGCGCGCGTGGCAGTCTCGATTTTGTCGAACGTGCGGGCACGTTGTTGCGCTTCGTGTGTTAATAACTGCGACTGTCCTCGCGCCCACGTCAACAAGTGATGCCGGTGCAGCGCACGCACGCGTTCCTGACTGGCGCGCAGTGCAATGCCCTTCTCACTGCCATGACTACCGGATCTGATTGCTTCATCAGTGCTGGAAAGATAGTCGTGGCACAATTGCGCCACGTCGAGATGCATTTCTGGAGTTGAACTCGGACGATCGGCAGTGGACGACTGTTTCTGAATCGCACGAAGTGCAGCGGAGTGCAACGACGCGGAAAATCCTTTTTTCTGACTGCGACTGCTGCCTGGGCGAGAACGACTCGGAGCATTTTGGCTAATGCCATTTTCCAGGAGATAACGCGTCCACGCGCGTCGCATCACGACTTCGCGTGCTGATAATGCCACGAGCAGGACAACACTCGCGGCGAGTCCAGCGGGCAGCCACGGCGCCTCATCACCGCCGCTCACAAGAATCCACCAGAGCCCGAAGAACAATGCCACCGCGATGACGATCGCTGAGACGAGATATCCAGTGCTCGAAGGCATGCGGCTGCGAGGCGCGCGGCCGTGCAAGTCAGGAGCACGCGAATGAGATCGCGGGTTTCTAGGGAAGAACTGATCCGCCGAGTTATTTCCCAACTGCTATCCTCAATGAAAACGGTGCCGTACTATCCGGGGGGATGACCTCACCACGCTGTCAGGGTGATAATAGTCGGCTTTTTGGGATTGCGATGTCAATATAGAGTTACTAACGCCGAAGGCGTTCGCTAATTTCAGCCCAGGGTTGGAGCGCAGCGACAACCCTGGGATCACCATTGAATTCCGAACGAACCCTGAAAGGGTTCCGCGGTCGGGGAACCCTTTCAGGGTTGAATCCTTGTATTCTTTTAATCCCAGGGTTCTCGCTGCGCTCGAACCCTGGGCTGCAATTAGCGAACGCCTTTGGCGTATTAATTGGTTGCTTAGTAAGGACAAACATGATGAACGAGAAACAATTCACGGACAAAGTGGCTTTCGTTACCGGCGCGACGTCGGGAATCGGCGAGGCGTGCGCCACAGCTTTTGCCCACGCCGGAGCGAAAGTAGTGTGCATTGGTCGCAAGGAAGACGCACTGCGAGAACTCGAACAGAAGACTCCGCGAAACCGGCTACGGAAACGTTAACAATCCGCGCCGATCTCGCTCGTGAGGACGAGGCGGAGCGCGCCGTCCAGCACGCAGTTGAAGTTTTCGGCGGCATCGACGTGCTGGTCAACGCGGCGGGTCACATCAGCAGCGGCACGATCGAAAACACTTCCCTCGAAGCCTGGGACGACATGATGAACGTGAACGTGCGTGCCGCATTTGTGTTGATGCAAAAGGCGACGCCCAGCCTGATCGAGCGTCGCGGCAATATCGTGAACATTTCCAGTGTCACGGGGCTGCGCGCGTTTCCGGGCGTGCTCGCGTACTGCGTTTCAAAGGCGGCATTGGACCAGTTAACAAGATGTGCTTCGCTGGAGCTGGCGGCGAAAGGCGTGCGCGTGAACGCTGTCAATCCCGGTGTCGTAGTCACGCAGATTCACAAGCGCGGCGGCATGAGTGAAGAAGCTTACGCGGCCTTTCTCGAACACTCGAAGAGCACACATCCTTTAGGCCGCACGGGACGTCCGGAGGAGATCGCGTCGCTGGTTCTGTATCTCGCATCAGATGAAGCCTCGTGGATCACAGGTGCGACTTATTCCATCGACGGAGGCCGCGCCCAAACCTGCGCCCGATAAGATCGAACTGTACGGGCGCCCCAGTCTCCCACATTGTGTTTCCGAGCTGGGGCGGCCACAGAGGGCCGCCCCTACAGTTGCCTTTTTGTGGCTGCTATACTGCCGCCCGAATGAGCACCCCACCACCAACAATCGTAATCCGCACCTCGCCGCGTATCAGCGCGATCCGGCTCGTACTCGCAATCTTTGCGGGACTGGTTGCACTGTTCCTCGGACTACTCGTCCTGCTGCTGATCGGCATTGAGACCGGACCCATCGCTCTGTTGCTCGGTTTACTAACCGCGACGATCCCGGTCCCGATCTACGTAGCTCTCGTTTTGTGGATCGATCGTTATGAAGCCGAGCCACTCTGGATGCTGACCACGGCTTTCTTCTGGGGCGCTTTCTTTGCAACGTTCTTCGCGTTTCTCCTTAACACAGCGCACCGCAGCCATCGTCACTCTTTTGACGAACGCCAAAGCCGGCGAAGCTTTCGCTGCTGTCATCTCTGCTCCAATTGTTGAGGAAACCGGAAAAGCATTAATCCTCTTCATCTTCTTCTTCTGGAAGAAAGATGAATTCGACGGCGTCGTCGATGGCATCGTGTACGCCTCACTGGCCGCGTTGGGCTTCGCGATGACTGAAAACATTCTGTACTACGGCCGCGCCGCGCTCGGCGGTGGTGAACAGTTGACGCTAATACTGATCATTCGTGGATTCTTTGCGCCGTTCTCTCACCCGTTATTCACGAGTATGACCGGCATCGGACTGGGACTGGCGAGACAGTCCTCCAACATCGCCGTTAAGATACTGACTCCGATCGTCGGTCTGATGATGGCGATCTTCATGCACAGTATTTGGAACGGCTCCGCAGTATTTGGCGGCGGCGGGTGTTTTCTACTCATTTACATCTCTCGTGATGATTCCTGCTTTCATCATCATGCTCGTCGTGATCGGCTTTGCTTTGCGACGTGAAGGACAAGTAGTGCGCGAGCACCTCGTGATCGATCTCGAGCGTGGTTTTCTAACAGCCGAAGAGTACAAACAACTCGGTTCGATTCTGGGAAGGATGGGTTCCTCGTACAACGCGTTCTCTCGCAGCGGTGTAAAGGGCTGGCGCGCGCGCAGGCGTTTCAATCAACTCGCGAGTGAACTGGCTTTTCATCGCAATCGCGTGGCGCGGGGCGTATGCTGCGACCGACCAGGACGTGCTGGAGCAGGAAACTGCCTACTTGCATGCGTTGCAGGGTCTTATCAATGAACTTCGGGGACGCTAGCGTACACTCCTCCCGAATAGTGCTCGCTGACCGTCCAGTTTCTGGCTTATACTTGGCGCGGTTGCGTAGTCATTTCATCAGAGCTGAAAGCTCGTGAGAGTCCAACTTCTACCCAGCACCTTTGACGCTCAGGGAGTGGCAAACCTTGAGCAACGCTTGACCTGTTTTGTCATCGACGACTGCGTGGCGGTTGACGCCGGCAGTATCGCCATCGCTACCAACAGCGAGCAACGGTCTAAAGTCAGAGACATAATCGTGACGCATCCTCACATGGACCACGTCGCGAGTCTTCCAATCTTCATCGACGATCTTTATCCGAGTTTGAAAGAGCCGATGCGCATCCACGCGACTGAGGAGGTCATCGAACTCCTCGAGCGTGACGTTTTCAACTGGAACGTTTACCCGCGCTTTTCTGACTTAAAGAACGACTATGGTCCAGTGATGGAATACATTCCTATTCCCATTGGCGAGCCGTTCCGAGTGGCCCATCTGAACGTTATTGCCGTTCCGGTGAATCACATTGTGCCGACGATTGGTCTAGTCGTATCGGATGGTCAGAAGAGTGTGGCTTTCAGCTCAGACACTGCGGAGACAGAGGAGTTCTGGAAGATAGTGAATGAGATGAAGGGCCTCGACGCGTTGCTGATTGAGGCTTCGTTTCCCGATCGCCTATCGAAGCTCGCCCACGTCTCGCGTCATTTCACGCCTGCTACTCTGGGCCAGGAGTTGAAGAAGTTAACTCACAACGGCATGGACATCATGGCCGTACATCTCAAGCCCAGCTACCGCGAAGAAATAATCGAACAACTCAACGCGTTGAATATTCCGAAATTGAAAGCGATGGAACCGGGCAGGGTTTACGAGTGGTAAGTACTCAATACGCGGGCCGATCAAACTGAACCGGCTCAAATTCCTTTTCCGCGTGCTCACCGTCAACGCCATGCAGCGACACGCGCCCGCTTGGAAGCAACTCTTTAACAAGGAACGTGCGCTGGTTGCGGTCGCGACCAGGCATTAGCTCAGCCCTGAACGTCACCGACATTCCCGGTCTGGCCCAAACGTCGGAGCTTTCTTTTGTGTGTGCACGTTCTTTCTTTTCCAGTAAGCATTGACGGCGCCGATGGCTCCCGCGCCCAGCGCCAGTCCACCCAGAAGCCACCGTGTGCGACCTTTCATACAGCGCCTATTCGCAAAGCGGATCGAGTCTGGCGCTGATGGTCGGCAATCCGCTAAGGGCACGCTCCGCGTTCAGCGGCGTGAAGCTCGCCCACTCCGCCGGCACCGCGGCTTCGGCAAAAACTGCTTCGACCGGGCACTCCGGAACACACGCGTCGCAATCGATACACGTCTCGGGGTGGATCACCAGCATGTCGTCATCGAGATGAAAAGCCTCAACCGGACAAACAAGCGCGCAATCAGTGTAACGACAATTAACGCACGGCTCGGCCACGACGTAAGTCATTTAACTTTTGACTCCTTGAACGGAAAGGTTTGAGAAACTCTCACGCGAATCTTAACCAGAAACGCCACGCCGCCGCAAACGAAAGTATTTCGAGTTTATGAATTAGCTTCTCACTTTAGGCGCTCGCGAGAACTCGGTAGCAACCACCAAATCGATAGCTTTCCGTGTGACTGCATTGAGAGTTAGCCGTCTATGCTTCTCTTCCTGGCGTGCATCTGTATTCTTGACTATTAGAATTAGCAATATGCTCGCCGCTACCGCGAGAGCATCAGAAATCAAATCCATCGACGTGCCTGCCATACGATCGGAAATGCTGGGACTATGTGAAATGATCGTCAAAGAAATTCTCGCTAGCGAGAACTGACGCAATCGTAAAACCCCACCACAACCCTATCAAGGCAGTTTTCGAAGGGTAATGCTCGAGCGTGAAGGCCTGTTGTTTTAAGAAGGCGTCCGAGAACCCAAGGTCCGGGCTGCTCTGTCTCCAAAGTTCTTTAACGAGGTCATATGCGTAATAGAGATTGAGAATGGGTACTAAGAATAAGAAGACGGTCCAGGGTGAGGAGTAACGACCTCTCCGAATACCGAGCGCTTGCAGGTTCCGATGCGCCCGATAAAACCAAATCAAGAAGACAATGAATGCGGTAAAACGGGCTACAAGTTGTAATGTTCTGATGATCGGCGGTATGTCGTTATTCGTGATTAGATCTGCCTGCTCGGAAAGCAGCGTCACTTGATAGCCCCCAATCGCAATCGCTATCACGTCGAACGAAGCGCATATCGCCAGGAGTATGATCACGAGTTCGGCTAGCGAGTGGGCTGAGGAAAAGGGACGAGAGGCTTTAGCGCTATTCATGTGGAGACCCTGTGTGGTGAGAGTTCGCTTATTTGACTGTCACGAGATCGGAGTTTTGTTTAGGTGCGATTATAGGGTTAGCAATACCTATACCTAATGCAACGAACTTGCTAATGATGCTGGACTATTGGTGGAGCGGAACAAAATGCATCGAGGAAGGGTGTTCACAAAAGAAGACGTCTGTGCACAGTTGTTAACACCTTCTGGACGGTTTGTGACGGATGTTGAATACATCATTACACGCTATTCGTTTTCCTGTGTTTCCCGCAGTTGATCATGTACAATTAGCGCGCTTTTACCTGCTGTTATAGTTCCGAAGTAGCAAAGTCCTCCGTCCTCGGATAATGACCAGTTCATAACGCTACTTCTCGAAAGACTCAGAACCCAATTCCGCTTCAGACGATGATCGTCAGTGGGAACATCTCTACCTATCCGTCAAAACTGTGATCCGAATGTTGAAAGGTCGCAGGCGTGACCAGGTAGCATTCTATCGTCGCGGCGCTTTGCTTTTCCGGAGGCTTCGCGCTCGGCAAGCTCTGTAGAGGACAAATGGATCACACGTTTGCAGATTGCCTTGTATGCGATTGGCGCGATCGCATTTGTTTACGGAGTCGTGCGCGTCTGGCGGCTGGTTAATCCGCCCGAACTGCCGCCCGCCAAGGATCGTCCCTCCGCGATCAAGGGACCGATGGCGTTCACTGAAGTGGACGGCGCTACTGATCAAGAGAAAAACATAGCGGTTCACAACCTTCGGGTGATGAAAGATTCGAAAAAATCGTCGAAGGCTTCGCGCCTTTTACGTGTTTTTCTTTGTCACTCATCCAATGATAAACCTACCGTGCGACAGCTATACCATCGCTTAAGAAGCGATGGTATAGACCCTTGGCTTGATGAAGAAAATCTGCTGCCTGGTCAAGATTGGCAGCACGAGATTCCCAAAGCTGTCCGTTGCAATGATGTTGTCGTTGTTTGCCTTTCTCACGGAGCAGTTACCAAGAGTGGCTATATCCAGAAGGAAATAAGTTATGCCTTAGATATAGCGGATGAACAACCTGAGGGCACTATATTCCTTATTCCAGTCAAACTTGAGCAATGTGATATTCCTGACCGCTTACGCCGGTGGCACTGGGTAAACCTATTTGAAGAATACGGTTACGAAAAATTGATGCGTGCATTGCAAGTTCGTGCGAATGAGGTGGGAGCAGTTCTGAAGTCAGTAAGCACCTAGGTAAATCCCGCGTTTACTGATTCTTTCTTTCGTTTGTGAAGGGACTCGATTTAGCGACCATCGGAGCAAAACTGTCTGCCTGCACAAGCCGGCATTAGTGAGAAGTAAAAGCATTGGACCACACTTCTGGGCGCCTTAAGACGAGCCGGATGGATCAGAGCGCCAGCGCTCGACTGGCATACCCGCGTCGAAATCATAGAAGCGAAGATCAGCGGAGGTCATCATCTTCGTCAACATGATGATCTGGCCGGTGTGCATCGAGAAGTGTTCCGTCACGTGGAAGATGGCTTCGAGGATGTCGACGTCGTTGCCCTGGATTTTGCGATGCTCGAGGAGCGTCGAGGGATCGAGGGATTGGAGAGTTGATTGCACGTCAGAGAGGGTTGAGCGGAGTAGCGCTAGGAGCTCGTTGCGAGGGATTACGTCGCGCTGTTCGAATTCCGCATCGCGATTGCGCGCGTCAGGTGCGGATCCGACGCCGCACACTATCCACTGTCGCGCGTTACCGCAGAGGTGCAGGATGAGGTTGCCGATGCTGTTCGATTCCTCGTTCGCGCGCCACCAGATCTGCTCGTCGTTCAGTTTTTCGAGACAGCGCTCGATCTTGGGTAGGTAGTCCCCGAGGATAAACTCGGACGCGCGGGCGAGAAAAGCGCCTTGCGGTTGCGTGCTCGTCTGTTTTAGTTAAATCAGGCATCCTCGTCCGTCGATTCAGGGCGTCGCTTGTGTTTGGCCTTACGACCTGCCGGTCGCGCGACTTCATCAGGTTTTGCGCGCGAGAGCGGATGACCGGGAGGCGCACCGGGCTTGCGGATACTGTCGAACACAGGACGCGCCGGCTGACGTTTTCCTTTTTGTGGAGAACTCTTTCTAACCATAACTCAGCCTCCACTCAGTTTTTCGGATCGCTCGCGATTCTAGAATAGATCTGAACTATCCACCAACTGCCGTTGGTGGGATTGCGAGTGATGTGAGGCGGAGGTTTTGTTAGAAACTATTTGAAAGCATCCACCGACTCCCGTCGGTGGGATTCTGTCAATTCCACCAACGGCAGTTGGTGGTTGTTCAGATCGTCTCTATAACAAGGGCCCCCACCAGCCTTAAATCCCACCAACGGCAGTTGGGGGATAGTTCAGATCCCTTCTAAAAGAAACCGGCGCGAGATGGCTGAAGCCGTCTCGCGCCGTGGTTTCCTTCCGGCGTTCTAGTTGAATTGGATTAGGCTTCGCTACCCCGCGGCGTCTTGGAAAGCATTCTCAACGCATTCGTTGTCTCAACGCGGCGTTTTTGCTGAAACTCCGTGACCCAGTTGGTCACAGTCCCAACCATATCGCGCGCCGTTTCACGTGCGGAAGCTGCTTTTACCTTAACGATCGGACGGGGTTTCTCGCCCTTCTTGATAACTTTGATTTGTTTCTTATCAGACATTGCTAAATTTTCGAGTTTCGTGAATCTGTAAATGTATCCAACGAAATTCTCGCCACACAGTTCCCAAAATTAGTAAAGCTAGAACGCTGGACTGCGATTACGCTTGCAAAGAAGAGGCCACATTAGCTAACGCGCACGCCGCCAGAAAAAAGGGCCACTTCCAGGGGAAAATCTTTTTTCCCGGCAACTTATTCGGTGTAGCGACGATCGCAAACCGTACACACGAAAACAGAATCACCCAGACAGTTGCTCCGATTTTGATACGAGTTGGGCGTTTTTCTGCTCCATGTCGAGCGCCCAAATGACTTTGTGTGTGCGGTAAACCATTAGGACGAGCCCGATTGCGCCGCCAATGTTCACGTATTTCAACCCGTTAATCATCTGGCGTGTGCCGTACTGCACCAGTAGGGCGTTAATGACGATGAGTGCGAGGCGAAACTCGGTCGGGCCGAACTTCAGATAACTGATCTTGAAACGATCGGTAGTGGAAAACGCCAGAAACGTACTGACCTCATAGCCTGAACAAATCGCAAGGAGGATCAGGACCTGCAAGCGCGATCGTTCAGGCAGAATGAACGCATATCCGATAATGACCGAACAGAGGAAGAAGTAATCGAGCAGGTGATCCATGTAATAGCCCCACTTGACCAGGCCTGTGCCTCGATACTTCCCGACTTTGCCGTCGTAATGGTCGGTGACGTATTGCATGGCAATCATGGCCGACACTCCCCAAAGCCATCGCAGGTCGCGCGCTGCCCAGTAAGAAAAAAGCAGGATCAGCGACGACCAAACGAGCGTCAGCATGGTTAAGTGGTACGTCTCCAACCAGGAAGGAATGCGCGGCAGCACCCGTGGGGCGAGCCGACGCTCAAAGGGGGTCAGAAACGAAGTGTTGGATTTGTGCGCGCCGGCGAATTCCTGAGTGTCAATCATGCGCGAAGCGCCACTGCAACGCACACGCCACCGATTTTGTGAGGAATTTCAAAGCTTTAACTGGATTAGTCGTAATTTGAATCCGACGACTGTCGGCTTTTTGCTTGATCTGCGAAGATCTGTTTTTTGATCCGTTCAATCCGCGGTTAAATAAAAACAACCGACTGCGAGCTGGGGATTTCAAAACGCCGCCGGCACCGCGCATTCCGGCACGCCAGCATGTCATCAATTCTAACCATGTAATCTCGCGACTTCTGGAAACGCGCGCGATCCTGCTCATTCGCCCCGCGCGGCAACTGTGGTTTCTTCGTGCGCTTCAACCAACGGACATCGTATTCACCGCGCTCGCGGCAGTGAGGACAGCTATACGTCGCCTTTTTTACTTCTTCTTTCTCGTTAAAGAAATCGCGTTCGTTCATGATTCCGCATCCTGACTCTCACATAGTTCACGCAGGTATCGAAAGCTGTAAATTCCTGTTTCGTGACCGTCGCTCCAGCGAAAGTTGAGCGCGTAACGCCCGACGATGCTGATGTCGCGGATTTCAATCTTCTCAGAAATAGTGTCCGGCTTCAACACGCGTTCACCTGTCCATTCGTTGACGCATTGGGCGCACGGGCAGGAACGTCTCAGGTCAGCGGCTCGATAGGTACAACCTCTATCGTCGCCCCAGACAATGCTGACGGTGAAATCGTCGACCTGCTTGAGTTCTTTCGGCTCAATCGCCGGACCGCGTCGTTCCATCTCAGGTTCAGCTGTTCGATTCAACTGCTCTCTTCACGTCGGCCGCTGTTACGTCGAAATGCGACGCATTCCAGACCGCTTTGCCATCTCGCAGGATAATCACCTGTGGAGTTTCGTGGCGAACACCAGTCCGGTTCGCAAGCTCGTGTGAGACATCACGCGCCGACTGCACCTCGAGAATGTTAACGCCGTCGACCTTCTCCATCTCGCGGTAAGCGCGCGCGCTGATCGAACACGCGTTGCTGTGCTTGAAGACGATGACGGGCTTCTTCGTCGAGTCTGTCAAAAGGTTCTCGAGTGTCGCGCGATCGTCGATTCTGAAAAAGCTGTTTCCCATAGCTCGATGTTTTCCTCTGTGATCTTCGTGCTGCGTTATAAGAATGGCAGAATTCCCTATTGACGAGCAAACAGAATCGGCTTATTGTGCGTCTCGCTAACGAGAAAGCTTTGGCTGTCCTCAAAGCCTGGCCTAACTTACCGACGAGCCTCACGAGTCTCTGAAACAGATTCTCCTGCTTTCTCACGGAAGGACCACGTGTGTCCAAAACCTCATTAAAGGAGAACGTGTATGTTTATTACGCCGGATTTTCGTCTTACGAGACGAATCCCTTTCAACCTCATCTGCGCTGTCTTGATCTTCCTTGCTGCTTCTCAAGCGGCTATGGCCGACGAGCTGGCAGTCTGGAATTTCAACGATTCAAATCTGAACGTGGACCACGGCAGCGGAACACTCACCACTAACATCAACACCGCGAACATTTCGTTTGCTGCGGGAACGACCAACAATGCACGACAGGGCGATGCGGCCGGGCAAGGGCTTTCCTTACAAGGTGGGACAGGTACCGCGAACAATGGACGAAACATTACCTTCAATGTCAGCACGGTCGGGTTTTCGAATATCGTCGTGAGTTTTGCGACGCAGGGGACCAGTACCGGATTTAACAGCAACCAGTTTCAGTACAGTCTCGACGGTATTTCGTTTATCGACTTCGGCTCACCATTCACGCCCGCGACGGCGTTTGGCTCTGTGCCGATCGTGTTCAGTCTCGCGGCGATTGTGGGATTGAACAATAACCCAAACGCCGCCTTCCGGATTGTGTTCAATGGTGCAACGTCGTCGACGGGAAACAATCGCATTGACAACATCGTCGTTGAGGGGACGAGTACCGCCAGTTCCGAGGTTCCCGAGCCTACAAGTGTGTTGTTGTTGTTGAGCGGGTTAGGCGGTCTTTACAAAATCAGACGAAGAAAGAGGATGGCGGAACGGGCGGCCACGGAGGGCCGCCCCTACAGTTGTAGCCAATCGGATAACATCGTGGATGGCGCCAGATGAGCAACAATTGTTGCGAATCAATTCCAGTCGCCGACAAGCACGAACGGCGCCCAATAGAACGGTGCGCTGTATCGCTTGCCGGAGATCATCGCTAATTGCGCGCCACGGAGCGCGCTCGAGGAGGTGGTGCCTTCGCCGGTGGTTAAAAGCCGTTTGTAGAAGTCTGTCATCAGATCGGCAGTGGACTTGTCTGCAACCGACCAGAGGCTGACGCCGACCGTCGGCGCACCGGCATACATGAATGCGCGCGTGAGCCCCATCACGCCTTCGCCGCGCTTCTCTTTGCCAAGGCCTGTTTCACAGGCTGAAAGCATCACGAGAGGCGAGCCGAGGCGCAGGTTGAAGACTTCATCGGTGCGCACGAAGCCGTCGTGTGTCTTGTTGCCGACGAGCGACAGGACGACACCGGTAAACTGTGGACGCTCTGCGTTCAACAAGCCGTGCGTGGCTACGTGAATGATCCGGTACTTCGTGACATCACGTGTGCCGAGATTGTCTTCGTTTGCATCCAGATCGAGCCAGACGTCTGCCTGGCCGCCTGAGGCTTTGGCGAGCTTGGAGATCTGATCGGCCTCGGTGCGCGTGCCGTTGAGTCGTGCGAGTGGCAATCCTTCCATCTGCCCAGCCGGGCGCGGGTGGAGCGGATCCGCTGACGTCTGTGAGCGCGCTCTGAATGCCGAGACCTCGGACTTCAGCGTCGCTCGCGGGCGCTGCGGTCCTCTTCTGCGCGCGTGCATCGTTCGAGTTGAACACCGGGTCAGCAATGATCAGCATCGCTTTGCTGGTGTTCTTAGTACGTTGCTGTTTGATCGCACCGACTACCGACGCTGACGGCGCGTAAATGACCTCGTTTGTTTTGACGAGGTATCCGAGCGACGAGAAATCACCGCCATCCGCAGTCTTGAGCAAGACCTCGAATGGAATGTAGTTGAGGGCGCCGTCTGCGACGACCATCACGCGCTTTTCACCAATCATCGCCGCGGCTGGTTCAAGCACGATTTTGTAGAGCCCGTTGGCTGCCGCGATGAATGGTGCGACATCTTCGGGTGCGGTCGTGGCGATGCCAAGGCCGCGGTTTGCTTCGGCAACATCGATGCCGACAATCCGGCGCTGGAGCTTCGACGGGATCAATTGCGCGCGCAGATCCATCGCGAGCTTTTCGATGTTGGCGCGTGGCGGCAGCTTGACGAGATTTACCGCGCTTTTACTGACCGCAAACAGATACGAGTCGTCAGCTTGTAAAGCGTACTCGACCAGCACTGTTTGATCGTCGAGAACGTTTTGCTGAACTTCTGCGAGGGTCAACGGTTTGTTGGCGGTCAACGTCGCATAACGTGGACTCGCGGTGCGGATCTGGTTCTCGATCTCTTCAAACTCCGCTTGCAGTTTTTCGAGCTCGGCATCGAGCTCAGATGGTTTCTTTTTGATCTCCTCGGTCGAGATGTTGACGCCGGTAAGAATGTCGGCGATGTCCTGTTGGCGATCGAGGTTCTCCTGTTTTCGTTTCAGCAGTTCTGCCGGAACGCCTTCAGTGATCGCAGCGTCAGTTTCGCTGAGCATGTCGAGGAGTGAACGCGCTCGCGATTGCTCGTTGATGCGAAACGCTTCGCTTGCATATTCGAGTGCTTTGCCGCTCAGTGGGCCAGTGGCTCCCGGAGTCGTCAATAGCGCGACTGCCGCATTTGCTGCCGCTGCTTCGTCGAAAACGTCTTTAATCGAGGCGAGGAACGTCGTTCGCGACTCATCAGCTCGCAAACTTCCCTGTCGCAACGTCTCGATCGTGCCGAGTGACTCGCGGTAGTTGGCCACCGCCTGCTCGCGCAATGTCAAAGATTTCTTCGCGTCTTTTTCCTGTGACGCCTGTAACCAGAGACTCTTGCCGAGACCGCGCTGCGCGGGCCACATCAGATCCAAGCGCTTGTCGTCCTGCGCGCCTTTCTTCGCATCGTTGTAAAACTTGGAAGCGTCTTTGAACTTGCCTTGCCTGAGCGCGACGTCCCCGAGACTCGTGCGTGCCGCGGCGCGAAAGCGCCGGACCTGTCCGAGTTTTGCAATTCCCGCGAGCGAGCTGCCCGACGCTTCAAGTGCGTTAGCGAAGTGTTGTCTCGCTTCTTCCAGATCGTTGTCGGCGTACGCGAGACGGCCCAGTCCCAATTCGTAACTCGAATAAACGATCGATACGCGATACTCGTCGAGTTCTTTCTTTGCTTCGAGAGCAACCGTCAGCGCGCTCGTCGGTGCGGACACTTCTACTTTTCCGGTCGAAATCGCACCAGTAATCGCGCTCAACCCGCCAAATCTTCTACCCACCTTCGACGCTGTGCCCTCAGGCTTTTTCACAGCCATGCGGCTATAGGCCGCTCGTGAGTCGGCGGTTTTTCCGAGCCGGAAATTTACGTCACCGATCTTTGCGAGCATCAGGTTGGCGTTGTACTTGTCGTCGGCAATACTCGCAGCCGCTGATGCCGCAGTTGTTACAGCCGCCGGCGCCGCGGCCGAGGCAACGCCGGAAGCCACCGCATCCTGTTTTGGATTGCCGGCGAAAAACCCATCGAATGCTTTTTGGTAGTGGTCGAGGGCGATCTGATACTGCCCTTGTCGCATGTAGAGATTGCCAAGCTCATTGTGAGCGGCGGCGATGCCGCTGTTGTTCTTCGCTGCGGTGTAGAGGTTGAGCGCGTTACGTAATTGAATGAGTGCTTTATCTGCCTGACCGCGCTTCAACAAGCGCCGGCCCTCGTGCAAAGCAGTGCTCGCCTGATCAGCCTGCTGCGCGAACGCGGTAATTGGCGTAATCAATAGCACAGCAGCCAACGAGACATTAACTATCTTCTTCACGAAATTCATTTCACTTCCCTTTCAAGCTTGTATAGCCACAAGGCACAATAGTCACCAATGAAGATTTATTTATGAATCAGGTCCAACGTGGCAACGAGTGTTGAGCGCGATGATGAAGCCATCATCACCAGCGACGGTGGCGGATCTTCTTTCGACAAACCCAACCCGCGCGCGGTCGCCTGCTGCTCATTGGTTGTTTGTGCACTCCCGAATTGTTGCGCCTTGTCAGTCTTGAGCGGCGCCTGCATCTCCTTCTGCACGACCGCCCACACTTCACTGCTCGGTTTCACGGGACAACGATCCTTCGAATCTTTGCATAGAGCAATCAAATCGTCGTCGATAGGAATGCCGCTCAATGGTTCACGCGTAAAAACGAAGAACAAGCGTTCAGTGCCGGCGACTTGATCGAACGCAAACCAGCGCAAACGCTCGTCGGCTGAGAGGCTGGAAGGGATTTCAAACGGGACGTGCGCCTGGAGGTAGTTACCGGCCTCATCGAGCTCAGCGCTCGGATAGATCAGAGTCGCGGGGCCATCGTCAGTGGTGTTGAAGATGTAGAGATAGCCGTCGGAATTAGTTTCCAACAACACGCGCACGCGATCGCCCTGGCGGAAAACGTGCTCGGGATCGACACGCACGGCCAGACCGCTCGAGTCGCGCATAAACAAGGTTACGCCAAGACCAATGCGAGGCGCGTTAACAGGCGTTGCCGGCGACGAAGGCGTCGACGGACCAGGTTTATTCGGAGTCTTGTCAACAGGTTTGTTCGGCTTGTTTGAACCGGGCTTACTCGAGCCCGGGTTCGTCGTCCCACCGCCCGGTTTTAGTTTCCGCCTCGTTGGCTTGGCCGTATTGCCGGAGCTTGCAGGCTTATCCTTGGGCCGCGAGGTCAGGAACGCGCCACGAACGTCCTCATCGTCCTGAACGACCGGCGCGGCAGTCCCAATCACCAGCGCGCAAACACAAACGAGTCCGAAAACCATCACACTCAATCGCATTACTAATCTCCTTATCGTTGCCGGGTGCTCACAAGCGGCTAATTGTGCTGAATACGGATGACGAAAACAATAGGATTGCTGGTCTGGTCAGGCGCGGCTTTCACCCTGACGAAGGGCGCCTGGGCGTTTGATTCATCAAGCTCGGTTACGGGTGGCTTCGATTGATGCCCGGAAATGAAATCTTTCAACTCCGCCTGCTGAGCAGCGGATAAAGGATTACCTGTCACAGGATCGTTCAAAAATGAAGGCGACGAAAGCGGCGCCTTCGCAAAAATGACTGTGAAGTGGTCTGTACCGGGACTCGTGTCGAGCGTCAGGTTATGCACATCGTTCTCATCATCCTTCGGATAACTGAACTCGACACCCTTGCTGACCTTATTGCTTTTAACACCGGTTTGCGACGACGGCCTGGTAGTTAGAAAAGCGGTCGGCTGATTCTTGTCACCCGGACCAATGATATAAAGATAACCATCTTCGGCGAAAGTAAAATGAAACTTATACTCCTGCCCGGAAGCGATCGGCACCAATGCCGCGACCCTGTTTTTTGGTCCACCTGCCTTAGCCGGCTCGAGCTCAAGCCAGTATCGACTAACCTCAACCGGAGCCGTTGCCACTCCATTGTTGACGTTCGTAGTGTTCGTCGACGTGCTGTTCGACTTCATTTTGTTCCAAACGAGGAAACCTCCAACACCAGCAACCAGCAGGATCACGAACACAACCCCGACACCGATCAATAGCCCAGCCTTGCTCTTCGAAGCTGCTGGCGGTGTGACGGAGACTGGCGGCGGGGGCGCAGGCTTCGGTACGTGCGGGACCACCGTCACCGTTTCGGCGTGTCTTCCTGACTCGGCAATAGTGGCGGCAACAGCAGGCTGCGGTTTTGCGGGTTCGTAAACAGTCGCATCATGCGTACTCGCTGCTCGGCCGGCTGCAGGCGAAGTCGGCGCGGCGTCGACAGTGAGTATCGTCGGAGCGTTAACGTCAGCGTTTGTGTCGCGCTGTTCTCCGACAACGGTTTCTGTGAGCGCAGGTGATGGCGCACTCACGGACGTGCGGCCGCTCGGCGTTGAAAGACCTGCACGCAGCTCGCTCGCGAGTGTGCCCGCCGTCGGTTGTCGATCGCCGCGATCCTTCGCAGTCGCACGCTCGATCGCATCGCTGAAACCGCGTGGAACATCAGGCACGACTTCATGCAGCGGTCGCGGCCTCGTCTGCACATGCTCGCGTCGCAACTCATGCAACGTGTTACCGGCAAAGCAACGACGGCCCGCGATCATCTCGTAAAAGACCAGACCAAGACTGTAAATATCAGCACGGCCATCGATCTCGCTGCTCTCATCGCGCGGGATCTCCCCCACTGTTCGGGCGACATGTAATAAGGAGTGCCGAGCACCTGTCCGGCCATTGTCAGCGCAGTGTTGCCGCCGTTATCGCCACCCGCAATCTCACGCATTTTCGCGATGCCGAGATCGAGTAGCTTAACTACGGGCTGCCCGGTTTCGTCGGGCTTCCCAATCATGATGTTCTCGGGTTTTAGATCGCGATGTACGACGCCCATCGAGTGGGCCGTGTCGAGCACGCTCATGATCGGCGTGAGGATGTCCAACGATTCGTCAGCAGGAAGTCGTCCGCGAGTCTTGATGGCAACGTCGAGAGTATGACCCTCGACATACTCCATGACCATATAGATCGTGCCGTCAGCAGCGGTGCGAAGATCGTAGACGGTGACTGCGTTAGGATGACGAAAACGACGCGCGGCCTGGCCCTCACGTCGAAATCGTCGCAGCCATTCGGCGTTCGTTCTGACTTCGGGCGGAAGGACTTTGATCGCGACGCGATCGCCGAGCAGGATGTGCCGGGCGCGATAGACGGCGCCCATCCCGCCTTTACCGAGCAGCGCTTCCATCTGGTACTGGCCGTCGAGCACGGTGTCGACGATGGAAGCCGGATCGGCCTCGAGGACCTCGCCATCAATCGAGCAGAAGGTTACGGTGTCGTCGTATTTCGCTTTGCAGGCAGTGCAATATTTCATTTCGGGGCGTAGTAGTCTAACACGCGGAGGCATCGAGTTAAGGTAAGGACACTTGATGGTGAGAGAGAGTCGTTAGACAAGATTTACAGGATTTTTCAGGATTTACAAGTATAATCCTGTAAATTCTTGTAAATCCTGTCACGACTGCCTCGTCCGTATCGATCATGGATAAATCTTGCGCGCGTACTCCTCGACCATCCGGTCGCTGTTGTACTGCGGCGCGAGCGTCTGGATCGCGCGCTTCATCATCGCGATCCACTGGCGAGGAATTCCGTCGGTATCGCGGTGATAAAAAAGCGGCACGACTTCCAACTCCAGCGTGCGGTAAAGCGACTCCGCATCGAGCGCGTCGATCTTCGAGACCTCCGCGCCATCGTTGCCGTTTCCGATCGCAAAACCGTTCGTCCCGTCATACCCCTCAAGCCACCAGCCGTCGAGTATCGAAAGATTCAGCCCACCATTGATCGCAACTTTCTCACCGCTGGTTCCCGAAGCTTCCTGCGGCCGCCGCGGCACGTTTAGCCAAACATCGACCGATTGGACCAATTGCCGCGCAATCTCCTGATCGTAGTCTTCAAGAAACACGGCGCGTTGTCTCACTGCCGGATCGTATTTCCACTGCGCGAGCTGCTGAAGCACTAACTTCGATCCTTCGTCCTGCGGGTGCGCCTTGCCCGCGAAGACAAACTGCACCGGACGCTCTTCATTGTTGATGAGTCGCAGCAGCCGTTGCTGATCTGTCAGTAACAAGTTCCAGCGCTTGTAACCGGCAACACGACGCGCAAAACCGATCGTCAACGCCCCCGCATCGAACATCGTACTCGCAGCTTCGATGTAATCAGCGCGTTCGCCCGCGGCGATTCGCGTCTGCATTGAACGATGACGAATGAAAGCGACAAGTCGTTCCTTCAGACGCACGTGAGCATTCCACAACTCTTCATCAGGAATGCCCGCGATCACCTCAGCCCAGACTTCCTGATTTGTAATCTTCGCATCCCAATCGTGCCCGACGTGCTTCTCAACGATGTAGCGCAACGGCGGCGACATCCACGTGGGCGCATGAACGCCGTTAGTGATGTAACTGATCGGAACTTCTTCGAGCTCCCTGCCGGGAAAAAGTTTTTGCCAGAGCGCCCGCGAAACTTCTCCATGCTTGCGACTCACACCGTTGGTCGAACGACACATACGAATCGCGAGCGGCGTTAATCCGTAACGCTCAGATTTATTCCCCAGATCAACGCGACCGAGCGCAAGAAACTCGTCCTCGGTCAGACCAAGCTCTTTGAAATAACCTGGTCCAAACGCACGAAGGACCAGCGCGGCATCGAATTCATCGTTGCCCGCAGCAACTGGCGTGTGCGTCGTGAAAACACATTGCTGCTTCACTCTCTCGATTGCAGCACCGAACGGTTGTTGTTCCGTCTGGACAATTTCGCGTGCGAGCTCGAGCGTGAGAAAAGCTGAGTGGCCTTCGTTCAGATGAAAGACGTGCGGCGACACGCCGAGCTTCCGCAACAAGCGAACACCACCAATGCCGAGCAACATCTCCTGCACGATTCGTGTTTCTCGATCGCCGCCATAGAGATGTCCGGTGACCCAGCGATCAGTCTCAGCGTTTTCAGGAATGTTTGTATCGAGGAGATAAAGCGCGACGCGACCGACATCAGCTCGCCACACCTGGGCCAACACATTGCGGTCGCGAATCAAAACTTCGATGCGAAGCGGTGTGCCGTCGTCGTTCTTGATCAGATGTATCGGCAGATCGTTTGGGAACGTTTCGCCGTAGTGCTCTTCCTGCCAGCCATCGTTGCGTAGTCGCTGGCGGAAGTAACCGTAGCGATACAGCAACCCGACGGCTACGAGCGGCAGACCGAGATCGCTCGCGGACTTCAGATGATCACCTGCGAGTATGCCGAGACCACCTGAGTAAAGCGGAAGCGAAGTGTGAACGCCAAACTCGGCGCAGAAGTAAGCGACCGGACTGTCTTTCGTGATCGCGTCGAGTTGCAGGCGTGGCTGCGACGCGAGGTACGATTGAAAACTCTCGTCGAGGCGGCGCACACGTTCCATGTAGATCGGATCGGTCGCAGCTTCGGCAAGTCGAAACGAAGACGTTTTAGCCAGGAGTTGTCGTGGGTTGTGTTCACATTCTTCCCAGATTTCGGAATCGAGATCTCGGAAGACACTCTCACCATCGGCTGCCCAGCTCCACCAGTAATTCCAGGCCAGACGTTCGAGTGGGCTTAGTGGAACGGGCAGTTCGTTTTTCCGCGCCGCACGTTGTTCCGTTTCAGTGGTTTCAATGGTCATCATGTTCGGGGGCAACAACAAAGTGGGAGAGTCTACTAAAATTCGTGGTACTCGCGAAATACGCGCGCGTCTCTTTCCTGAAAGAAGACGAGACGCACCTGTTCGATTTGCTGATCCGCGCTCAGAAAGTCTTTGATAGCTGCGGAGGCGATTTTCGCGGCCTCAGTCTTTGGATAACCGAAGGCGCCGGTCGAAATGGATGGAAATGCGATGGACGAGACGCCGTGCTGGCGCGCGAGTAACAGTGAGTTTTGATAACAAGCGGCGAGGAGCTCGGCTTCACGTTCCGGTTGGCGGCCATAGATTGGTCCAACGGTGTGAATCACATACTTCGCAGGCAGGTTTCCGCCGGTGGTGATCACTGCCTGTCCGGTTGGTAAACCGTTAGGGTAAACAGTCTTTCTGATCTGCTGACACTCTTTGAGGATCTCGGGGCCGCCGGCGCGGTGAATGGCGCCATCAACGCCGCCGCCACCAAGCAGAGTGGAGTTCGCAGCGTTGACTATCGCGGTCACGTCCTGGCGAGTGATATCCCCAACCACTAGCAGAACACGTCCGCCAAGAAACGATTCTATCTGGTCACTCACCGCGTGGCTCAGTTCTGACTTCGTCGAACATGTCCTGACGTCGCAGAGCTTCGGCGACGCCTTTGGCCTTGTGCTCGGTCAACGGGTGCTCAGGATCGGTGCTCGCAATCTCGAAAACGCGGTCGTCAAGCATCACGACTCCCAGTGAGCCGAGTGTAACGCCAGGACAGATAATGATCTCGTCCATGTTGTGGATGCGGAAACGGCCTGTTTGTTCAACCCAATCTTCGATAAACGGATCGCGCAGAGCGTGTTCGGCTTCAGACTCGGAGAGATACGCGCCTTCGACGATGAGACAATATTCGCGCACTTCTTTGGACTTTTGAGTAGATCGATTTTCTGGACAGAACGCCGCCGGCAGGTGTCCGGGACGGGCGTAACTTTACCACAACGCAACGTCACGGATCGAGCCCGCGATAGCGGTGAACAATAAAGCCTGGGGCGCAACCCCTATATTGCTCGATTGCAGACTGAGATTCTCTTACCGCACTCGGGCGTACTGTCGATTCAGCGTCTCGCGCAGGCGCGAGAAGTAAGAATCAAAAGTCACAAAACCTGTCGTGCCCTGAAAGAACGCACGACCGCCAGTCTCATTGCTCAACCGGTTCAATGAGCTCTGTCCATAACTCGCAGCCAAACGACTGCGGCTCGTCAAACCAACTGACGGTGCGTAGAAACTGAAGACCGAAACGTGACGTCTGTTAGCATCCGCAATCGTGCGATCGATATCGATCGTGTGACCCGCTGCGGTCGAATCAAAACCACGCGACGTGTCCAGACCATCAGAAATCAATAACACCGCGTTCGCGTTGGTCCAACTACTGTCAAACTTCTTCAATGCTTCCAACACCTCAACATAAGGATTGAAAGCTGAGCTTCCACGAGCCGCTATCGGTATTCGCAGCGATTTCGCAGCCTTCTCAAGATCGGTCGTAAATGGCTGCCGCACTTGCAATGTACCGGTCGTGATGTAACCAACCATCACGCGCGATCCATCCGGCAGCGAGCGAATGAAATCGCGTGTCACACCAAGCTCGTTACCTACCTGTGAAACGAGGTCGTCCTGAATCAGGACTGCGAGATTCAAAGGCTCGATTCCCTGTAAACTTCTCTGCTCTTCTTTACTGATACTCGCTTTGGTTGAGGCAACTCCGAGCGTCGAAACCGCAAGCAAAACCACCACAGCTCCAAGCGAGAAACTTCCTGTAGTACATGACTTTCACAATCTCCTATTCCAACGGGTTTCTGATGCAGTTGACGGACCAAAAGATGGCTGGAGACGGGTTCTCAACGTGCTGCAAGAAAAGCTCACGCAAAGGTGCAAAGTCGCCAAGGAAGACGCATAGAAAAGACACACCTCAACTTGCCTTTGACCTTCGCGGATAGGTATGCTTCATCGCAAAATCCGCATGCCTGAAAGGAATCAAACATATGAAAGTCTATCCGACCGAAGCGATCAGAAACCTCTCTGTCATTGGACATGGCGACGCAGGGAAGACGCAGCTCGTCAGCTCGCTTCTCTACGTCGCCGGAGCCACACCGCGCTGGGGAAAGGTAGATGAAGGCACAACCGTTACCGACTACGAAGAAGATTCCATCGCCCGCAAAATCACATTAAATACCTCACTCGCACATCTCGAACATCGCGATACAAAGCTTAATTTTATAGACACTCCGGGGTACGCAGCCTTCGTAGCACACGCGCGACCCGCGCTTCGCGTCGCCGACTGCGCCATCGTCGTTGTTGACGGTGTTAAAGGCGTTGAAGTGCAGACCGAAAAGACGTGGGCCTACGCCAATGAGTTCATGGTCCCGCGCGTGATGGTGATCACAAAACTCGACAAGGAACACGCAGACTTCGGCACCGCGCTCGAGAGCGCGCAAAAGACATTCAGCAGGGCCATCATTCCTTTCACGTTGCCGATCGGTAAAGAGAAAGACTTTCGCGGCGTTGTCGACGTGGTCCATATGAAAGCTTACGAGCTTGGGCGCTGACGGCCAGGCGAAAGAGATCGACATTCCGAGCGAAGGCCGCGACATCGTCGAAAAGACGCGCGAGCGACTAGTCGAGCTCGTGGCAGAGTCGAACGATCAGTTGATGGAGAAGTATTTCGAACAGGGCACACTCGACGAAGAAGACATTCTGCCGAACATCAACAACGCGATCGCGCAGAGCAAACTGTGTCCGGTGTTCGCCGTGTCGAGTATCACGCAGGTTGGTCTGCGTGCGTTGCTCAACGGCCTCGTCGATTACGCTCCGGATCCGGCGCACCATGAAGCTGAATGGGGCAAGCCAGTCGATGCAGGTCCGGACGCCGAGCGCATCGGACGCAAGTACAGCGACAGCGAGCCATTCTCAGCTTACTGTTTCCGCACCGTCGCCGATCCGTTTGCCGGTCGCATCAACATCTTCAAAATCATCAGTGGCCACTTGGGAACAGACGCTAACGCATTCAACTCCACTCGCGGAGTGAGTGAACGTCTCGGCGCGCTGCACGCGTTGCAGGGCAAACAACTCGAGAAGGTCAACGAAGCTCACGCCGGCGACATCATCGCGTGCGTGAAATTGAAAGAGACGCAAACCGGCGACACGCTTTGCGATCGAGCAATCTCCGATTGTTTACGACCCGGTCGAGTATCCCGAAGCCGCGATCGCGTTTGCCATCGAGCCGAAGTCGCGCCAGGACGAGGAGAAGATCAGCGTCGCATTGCACAAGATTCTCGAAGAGGATCCGGCGCTTCATTTCAGTCGCGACTCGCAGACGAAAGAGTTTCTGCTGTCTGGATCAGGACAGTTGCACGTCGAGACGGTTGTCGAGAAGTTGAAGAAGCGTTACAGCGTTGAAGTGACGCTGCATCCGCCGAAGGTTCCGTACAAGGAGACGATCACGCAACGCGCGGAAGTCCAG
Organism: uncultured Acidobacteriota bacterium; assembly: GCA_963748155.1. Classification (GTDB taxonomy): domain Bacteria; phylum Acidobacteriota; class Blastocatellia; order Pyrinomonadales; family Pyrinomonadaceae; genus PSRF01. Next base: position 99,254 of record CAVVHV010000002.1, read on the forward strand.
GGACGGCACAAGAAGCAGACTGGTGGTCGCGGGCAGTTTGGCGATTGCAAGTGTGTGTTTGAGCCTATGCCGCGCGGCGGTGGTTTTGTTTTCGAAGACAAGATCTTTGGTGGCTCAGTGCCGCAACAATTTCGACCGGCAATCGAAAAAGGAATTATCGAGGCGGCGAAGTCAGGAGCGATCGCGGGTTATCCGCTGGTCGACTTCAAGGTGCAGTTAGTTGACGGCTCGTACCATCCGGTCGATTCTGACGAGCATTCGTTCAGAGCTGCAGGACGCAAGGCGTTTCGCGCCGCGATGGAGAAAGTTAAACCGTCGTTGCTTGAGCCGGTGATGGACGTGGAGATCGCCGCGCCGCAGGAATACGCGGGCGACATCATGGGCGACCTGAATTCACGCCGAGGACGCGTGCAGGGAATGGAGACGAGCGGCAAGCAGCAGGTGATCAAAGCGCAGGTGCCGATGGCGGAGATGTTGAATTACCAGTCGACACTGAACTCGATCACCGCCGCGCGCGGATCGTTCCACATGCAGTTTTCGCACTACGATCCCGTCCCGGGCCAGCTAGCGCAGAAGATCGTGGAGCAATCGCGCGCTGAAGGACGCATCAAGGGCGGCGAAGAAGAAGAATAAAACCAGCCACAGATTAACACAGAAAGCACAAATGTGTAAGACTGGGCATGCACTTACGGACGCCCTTAATTCCGGCTAGTGAGCGGCTGGTTTTACTCCGGATTTGCCAGCTTCTTGCGCAGCGGCGCGACTCTCGGACCGAAACCGGGACCTTCCTTGATCGTGTAGTCCGACGGCACTTCGAACAGCGACTTCGCCGGTTCCGCACGGTTGATGTTCGTCAGCTTGTAAGTCGTCTCGCCTGAGCGCGGATCGCTGTGACGCGTCATCACCACTAGCTGCAACTCAGGTGAATACCAGCGTTCGCTGACGATCTCTATCGCACGCTCGTTGCCAATCTCACCCGCTGGAATCGTCACGGTCGTGCGCGTGCCTTCGGCCTCAACGCCTTCGATATTCTGTTTGCCGAGTTGCTCCTTCACTTCGTTCGCGTTGTTCGGCTTGGTCCGGAAGACAAAAGTCTCGCCAACTCCAGCCTCTGTTCTCAGCGTGAACTGGTCCACCGGCGGATGCGGCACGCGTGTTCCAGGCGACCAGGCCTGCACCGAGTGGCGCAGTCATGATCACGTTTCCACTTGCCGCTCGCCCGTCCCGTGCGCGACTTTGAATTCAAAGCTGCTGACCTTCGACCCGTTCTTCGCTGTTCGAACTCAAACGTGAACGGCACACTCTTGTGCGCAGTGTGTGAGCGCGAGTCGAGCGAGTAAGGTCACGCCGGCAACCGGATCGTTAATGAAGATCGTCTTGAACGGCTCTTCACCCGTCCGAAAATGCCGAGACCTTTGAGGCTCTGTTCGCGGCGCGTGCGACCTTCGCTGTCGCGATAAACCGTGCTCGTGATGCGATTGACGATGCGATTGCCGTCGCCGAGAGTCTGGATAGTTTCCGTGACTGCCTCTGCTGAGTATGGCGCTCCCTTCACGACCTTGCCACCGAAACTCTCGGTGGCAAAAAACACAACGTTCGCATCAGGCGGCGGCGGAGGCCCACCTTCCGGTCCCTGAATTATTCGCTCTTGCCTGATCAACAATGCCGCCTGCCGGTTGTTGTGCAAACGCGACGCTTGCGAATGCGAGCGACAACAGCGCCGCGCTAAACAGAAGTTTCGATATTCTTTTCATCATCTTTTCCTTTCAACTTACCCGGCGCTACCACGCTCGGTTCTGCACTCTTCACTGGCTGCTACGGCGCTCGGTTCTATAGCCACCAACTCGACATAACAGAACCGAGCGAGGTAGCGCCGGGTAATCTATTGAACAAAACGTATGGCCCGGGCCATACCATCGACCCCGATATAAAACGTCAGCTTTAACTTTCTCGTTGTAACGATCCATGTTGACCGGCAGACCGAAAGTTCGCGAGTGCCGAACGCGGCAACTGCACGCGAACGATCTGTCCGCCATCCTGAAGACTCGTGGCACTCATGTAACTGAGCGGAATGAAGTCAGTCGCGATCTCGTTCGTCACGTGATTCGCAACTGAAGCAGTTCTCAGGTCGACGCAAGCCAACAGGACGAACTCGCTTCGGCTTCGGACGTTGCGGCAACGAATCCTCGACAGCGTGTTTCTCGACATCTTGCGCAAACTGTTCGTTCGACTTGTTCACTGACGCTTTAGTTTCAGGCGTGCACTTGCGGTTCTACCTGCTTGACTAGCCTGACGAGGCTCATCCGCAGCTCGGTTACTCCAACGAAACACCACGACACTGATCGCAATCAACAACATCGCTGCAATTGCCGCCAGCCAGTAACTGGCATTCGATTGCCGCTTCGCAATCGGAACAACCACCGTGGCGCGCGCGAAACGCTTCGAGCAACTTCGCTTCAACCTCAGCCGGCGCTTCCAGCGATTCCATCTCCGCCGCGAGCGACTGCAACCCGCGCGTCAACATCTCCTCATCGCTGAAGACGCGCCGCGCAGTCGTCACACGCATCACTGTGCGCCAGCGCCTCGCCACGTTGCTCGGCAGCCATCATCTGGCCCCGCGCCAACTCACTCACCACACTCTCGAATCTTTGACAGTTCATGCGAAACACCTCGCTGACTTCACAGTCGCGGAACCCGTTTCTTCAACTTCCGCAGCCGGTCTTAACTTCGCGAGCAGCAGAGCACGCGCGCGATGCAGACGCGATCGGACTGTGCCGATCGCGCAACCCAAAATCTCTGCTGTCTCTCCGTAACTAACGTCCTGTAGCTCGCAGAGCACGACCACTTCACGATACTTCGCCGGCAAACTCAACACCGCTTTCCGCACCGACTCGATCGTTTCAGCCCGCGTCAGATCTTCGAGCGGACACAAATCGCTGCTGCTGCAAAAATGGCACGTCGTCGTCATCTGAGTCGTCGCCGAGAGGCGCGAGACGATGCTCGGCGCGCAAACGGCGACAGCACGTGGATCACGCGCAACGCCCAACAGAAAAGCGCTCACCGTGCCTCTGGCCGGGTCAAAAACATGACCTTCGCGCATCAGGAACAGGAAGACTTCCTGCGTGACGTCCTCGGCAATCGATTTCGACCCGCTCATTTGCAGGGCAAACCGATAGATCCCGCCCTGGCGGCGACGATAGAGAAGCGCCAGCGCTTCTTCGTCTCCGGCCAGCATCAACCGCAATAATTCGCTATCGTTGAGGTCGCTTTTCAGTTTCATGCGCCAATGTGAGCCCGGTGGTCATAGGTATTCGCTTAGGGCGGCGGGAAAGTTCCAAAAAGCTCCTCGAATTCCGCAGTCGAGCGGCGCAGGTCGAGCCATTCGCGCGAAAATTTGCGGATTTTGCAGCCAAATCGTGAGCCATTGGGCGACTTCGCGGGCTACTGTGCGTCTGGTCGCCGGTACGGTCGGGATGGTCAGCGAGGAGATCGAGCTCCTGTCTTGATTTGCCTGGACTGACTGGCGCAGCGATTGTCGATCGTGATGTTTGCCGGAATTGCTCGAGCTTTGTCGATCAATGCGTTGGCGGCGTTGATGGTGTCAAACGCGAGGTCGTCGGGCGTGAAGAGATGTTGGCGTTCGCGCCAGCGCACATCGGCTTGAAGAATCTCCGGATGACCGAGGCGAGCGCCATGATCGGCGAGAACGCGTGCGATCGATGCCGGGCTCGATCAGACGCCGAAGCGTTCGGTAAGAGCGTCCTGGATCAGACTGAGGTCCGAAGCGCCGACGACTGTCCTTCGCCGCTTTCTCCCAAACCTCAACAATCACCTGGTCTTTCGTGGTTGCCATGTGAGTCGTTTACAGGATTTCAAGATTACACAGGATCTTACAAGATGGCTACTTTTCGATTTTCTTTATCAGTCGCAAAGCGTGGTTGCGCGCGATGAGCGGGACGTGTTCGTCCGTGCTGAGATCCTGGAGCAGCTTGAGGAGCTGGCGCGGATCTGACAACCCGTCTCGTTTCAACAACGACTCCATCAATTCCATCAGCTTCGGCGCATTCAGCGGCTGGTTCTCACGCGCGAGGGAGATATCGAAAATGAGAATCGCCTGGTCCGCCGCTTTGCGATACTCGTTCACGAGTGTTTCCGCATCGCGATTATTGGTCCAGTTAAACTCAGCGACGCGCTTGCGATCGCCGCGTTCCATGCCGATCTTCATCGTGCCGAGATGAGGAAACTGTTTGTCGGCTTGGTAGTCTGTGTCTGATTCGAGAAACTGCAATCCCTGCCATGCTGTGTTGATGCGCGCCAGCGCGTCGGGCGAGAGCTCGAGCGGCTCGGTTACGGGTGTGTCTTCGTTCAAACGTTCAAACGTAACCGTGCCACGACCATTCGCATCGTGTTCGAAGCGGATGTGTTTGACGTAAAACTTCGGCTGCGAAAACTCATAGGAGTATTTGACCGCATCCGTCTGTGCTCGCGCCGTTAACGGTCGGCGCCGGGACGGCCTGCTGCGGCCGCGCATTATGCTTACCGCCGGTCGAGTCTTGGGCGTAAATGGAAATCGCCGCGCCAAAATGAAATCGCCGCGCTCAAGCACATCAGCGCGGCGGGGAGCCCTTGCAGCAATGACTTTCGTTTATTCACTCAAACTTTACCGATACCAGCTTCGAGACACCTGCCTCCTCCATGGTCACGCCATAAAGAGCGCGCGCCATCTCCATCGTCCGCTTGTTGTGCGTGATCACGATGAACTGCGTGTCCGCGGACATCTGGACGACCTTATCAGTAAAGCGTCCCACGTTCGCTTCGTCAAGTGGCGCGTCGACCTCATCCAGTAAACAGAACGGCGCGGGCCGGTAATGGAAGATGCCGAGCACGAGCGCGAGCGCCGCCATCGCCTTCTCACCACCTGACAACAGCAGCACGTTCTGCAAACGTTTGCCCGGCGGTTGGGCCACCACGTCGATGCCCGACTCGAGCACGTCGTCAGCGTCGATCAGACTCATCTCACCGCGTCCGCCACCAAACAACTCCTGGAACAACGAGCTGAAGTTTTTATTGATTTGCTCGAAAGCGTGACGGAAGCGCTCGCGCGAGCGACGCTTGATCTCTCTCAGCGCTTCTTCGGTTGCGGAAATTCCTTCGATGATGTCCTGGCGTTGAACAGTCAGGAACAACAAACGCTCTTCGGCTTCGGCCAGCTCTTCGAGCGCCATCATGTTCACACCGCCAAAGCCTTCGAGGCGCGTGCGCAACTCTTCAACTCGCGCGTGACTCGCTTCAAGATCGAATTCTTCGGGGAACGTGAGCTCGCGCGCAAGATCTTCGAGCGACTGGCCCAACTCAGTCTGGCAGTTTTCGTGAACGAACGTTTGCCGCGCCTGGGCTTCAGCACGCTGCACTTCCAGCGCGCCGCGCGAGTCGCGCACTTCAGCCGCACGTCGATTGAGATCCGACAACTCAGCGGAGAATTCGTCTGCCTGCCGTCGAGCTTCCTGCAACCTGTTCGAGAGATCCGCAATCTGCTCTTCTTCACGAGCGCGATCGCTTTCAACCGTACTGGCCGCCAACTCGAGATCGGCGATCGAGAGTTTCAACTCATCGCTGCGGCCGGCCATCTCGGCGAGCTCCATTCGATATCTCTCGACGCGCGCAGCGAAGTCAGCCAGTTCACCTTCAATGCGACGCAGTTCAGCGGTAGTGGCGCGACGACGCTCAGAAGCAGCAGCCGCAGCAGCACGTTGTTGTGCGAGCGACTCGCTTTCGATCTCCGCTTCCCTTCTGAGGTCAGTCAGCAATGCCGAAGCTTTGATGACTTTGTCAGCCGCGGCTTCTCTTGCCGTTTCAGCAGCTTCGGCTTCCAACAGGGCCTGTGCGCGACGGTTTTCGACTTCGAGTCGCTCTTCATCGACGCGCGCGGAATCCTGTCCGACAACGCGCATGTGACGCTCGGCTCGTTCAACTTCCTGCTCGAGACTCGTGGCCGTGTGCTCGTGCGCCATCGCTTCGCGTTCTTCGCGCCCGATCGCTTCGTTTAGCAGCACGACAGCGTCTTCGAGCTCGACCATACGCGCGCGCGCATCCTTCGCGGAGTTCGCCGGCAGCATCAACTTCTCGCCCAGAGCTTTCGGCGCGTGTTTCCAGTTCCCTGCAGCTCGCGTTTGAAGGCAAGCAGTCCGGCGCCTTCTTCGAGATCGCGTGCGTCGCCGGCGTTGACGAATTGACCGCTCGCGATCCAGTCGCCATTCAACGTCACGTACATCTCGCCGGTCGCGATCGACTTGACCATCGCGTCTTCGAGGTTCGCGGCGATGCGCGCATTCATCTTTTGCGGCAGCGTGCGTTTGAGAACTGTGACCAGTTGTTGCGGTGCGCCGAGCAGATCGCGAGATGCGCAGGTCTTCGCGAAAGCCTTCCATTGGACCGAGTGAAAGCGCTGGACGCTCTTCGAGCCGGCACGTAAGCGCCGTGAGTGTATCGACTTCCTCGACTTCTTCACTGCCGCCGTGCAAACCGGCGACGAGGAAACTGGCGCGACCGCCATTGTTCTCGCGCAGCCACTGCGCCGCGCGAACCGCATCGTCAGGCGTCGGCACGACGATCGACTGCAAAGACGATCCGAGCACGCCTTCGACAGCACGTTCCCACTTCGCATCGACGTTCAATGCATCGGCCAGCGTGCCGATGAAATGAAAATCGCGCGGCGTTTCAGTCGGAGAAAAGATGAGCTGCACGGCGGGCGAATAGTAAGCGCGTCGCTGGTCCAATTCTTTCAAACTCTCGAGACGGTGACTCGCACGCGAATGCTCATCACGCACGCGCGTCAGCTCTGCTTCGGTGTCGCTGACGGCCTCGTGTCCACGCACGACAGCATCAACAGCCGTTTCGCGTTCGGCCTGTAGCTTCGCGACACGCGCACGCGCATCGCCAAGCTCGCGTGCATATTTTTCAGCTTCGAGCTTTCGTTCGGCGTGCTGGCTCGCGGCGCGATCGCCTTCGCGCGCGAGGCTTTCGGCCTGCTGCGACAATCGTTCGAGCGTCGTTTCGAGCTGCCGGGCAATTTCGCGAACTCTTTCGGCGATCGCCGTTTGTGAAAGCAGATCGGCGCGTGAGCTTTCGATCTCGATCTCAGCAGCGTTCGCAGCGGACAGTCTTTCCGCGTACGACTCTTCAGCCGTGCGCAACACGAGCGCGCTCTGGTCAAACTCTTCGCGCAGCCTCGCGTCTTCCTGCTGCAACCGGCGGCATTCGGCTTCGATCAGTACGAGTCGCGACGTCAAAGCCTCGATCTCGGCGGTGACTTCACCCTTGCGCTTCTCGATCTCACTCAACTGCTCTCTGTTGGTAGACACACTCGCGTGCTTGTCGATCGCGTCGCAGCACCGCTTCGGCGGCCGCGGCGCGAGCAGTCGTCAACTCGTCTTCGAGACTGCGCGCTTCCTGAGTCGCGGCACGAGCGGCTTCTTCTCGTTTACTCAGATCGTCCGCGATGCCGAGCTCGAGTCTCTGTGATCTCCGCGAGCTTCGATTTTGTCTCTTCGAGGACGACAGCGAGTTTGCGATCTTCAGCGACGTAAACGTGACGCAGCAACTCGCGCAACTCTTCGCGCAACACGCCGTAACGACGCGCCTTCGCGGCTTGCCGTCTGAGACTGTTTACCTGTCGATCGATCTCGGAAACGATGTCGGAGATGCGCGAAAGATTCGAGCGCGCAGATTCAAGACGCGCTTCAGTCGCTCGCTGTCGCACGCGAAACTTCGTAATGCCGGCCGCTTCTTCAATGATGGTGCGCCGGTCCATCGGCTTCGCGGAAAGAATCTGTCCGATGCGGCCCTGCTCGATGATGGCGTAGTGACCGCCGGCCAGGCCCGTTCCGGAAAAGAGATCCTGGATATCGCGCAGGCGGCAAATCTTCCCGTTCAGCAGGTACTCGCTCTCGCCTGAGCGATAGAGCCTGCGCGTAACTGAAACTGCTTCGCCGGGCGCAAACTCGAGCGCGAGATTGCGACGGCGCCAGTGTCGCTTGTGTGTGATCTTCGTGTGTGGGAGCCGGCGCGTTCTGGAGCAGTTGTCTCCGGAGCTGCGAGTTTCGCGCTTCGACCGGTGCGACTTCAACTGGCGCTCGGTTCTGCAGCTGCTTCCGCTGGTTCCTGCGGCAGAATCTCGTCGATGTTGACGAGCCGATCGTCGATCCGCTCGAGCGTTGAATCGATGTCTTCGATGTCAGGCTCGACCTCGTCGACTTCGTCGCGGATCATGTGCATGACAACTTCCGCCATGCCGCTCGGAGGACGATTGCGCGCGCCCTGAAAGATGACGTCCTTCATCTCGCCGCCGCGCAGGTGCTTAACGCGCTGCTCGCCCAGGACCCATGCGATCGCGTCGGCAACGTTGCTCTTGCCGCAGCCATTCGGGCCAACGATGGCGGTGATTCCGTCTCCTGTGAAGATTATTTCAGTGTAGTCGGCGAAGGATTTGAAGCCAGTAATTTCAAGGCGTTGAAGTTTGAACATTACGGGGTAGCCACTATAAGTGGGAGCCGCTTAGAATGTCAACCACAACTTAAAGTGATCCCGGCTTAATTTAAGTGCATAGCAAAGTTAAGCTTGGTGGCTACTGTCTTCGCTGGTAGAGCAGAAGGGTTACTCCGGGTCGCAGCTCAAAGGTCCCGCCTGGATCAGGCCCGGGCACCTGCTGGTAAAGGTGGCCGAAGTTAGTGTCGATCTCGTCTTTCTGGTTCGCGTTCGCGATGATGATCGGCTCAGTCGACGCGGCCATCCGCCCGTAATATCCCACCCGGCTGAAGTTGCGGAGATACCACGGCAGCGGCCAGTAATCAGGACTCACGATCGTGATTCCCGTCGTGCCGCCAGAGTTCTCTTTCGCGATCCGCTCGACCTCGTCAACCAGATCGAGTAGTGTCTCGCTTGGTGTGCGCGTAAACGTAGACATAATACTCTTTGTCGTTATCGTAGTTGATGAAATTCAGATCGATAGTTTGATAACCAGCCACTCCGAGCGACACGACCAAAATCGTAGCCACCAAAAACCAGCTCACTGAAGCCATTCCAGTCAGATCGTTGATCCAACTCGTAAATTGCCTGAATTGCGTATCCAGCAATCAGCGCAAGGGGAATGACGAAGTTCAGTACCAGCCACGGCGTCTTGTAACCAATCAATGAGTAGCCGGCAATAAGACCAAACGCCCACAACGCCGCAGAATAAGCGCAAACGAATTCTTCGGTCTCAAAACAGCGATACGCTGCACCGAGGGCGCCGAGAAACAGGAGCGGCGACTCCTGTCTCGCCAACCAGATGAGGTAGGTTGTACGCGGATGCACATGCGCTGTTGCTCCCGTCTTCGCCCAGATGGCAAACGTCTGCAATGAATCGCCAGATGCCTTTGCTAGTTTGTGAAGAACGACGAATAGAAGAGAACCTAAAGCGCAGCGAAGACCATCAGCGCCATCACAACGATTCGTGATCAGACTTGAACGGCCGCCCAATCTCATCGATAACTGCGCTCAGTCCTGGTGGTCCCTGCTTCGTTTCGGCGTTGTAGACACACCGGCTACCACGAAGCAGCCGCATGTAAGCCCACGTCATAAGCCAGGGCGATGAGTCAACACTCCCACCGAGATCATCGCCGTTTCCTTCGTCGCAAAAAGAAGCGCCGCCGAAGCGACAGCGGGGATGAGGTAAGACGGGTTACGCTCGTCGTAGAACCAGATCGCGGCCACGACGATGCCCAACGTAAAGAACACAAACAAGCGTCTCGTGAATGAAATAACGCGAGAGATAGACCGCGCCGGGCGAGACCGCCAGCATCAAGCCCGCGGCGAGTGTTGCGATAGTTCCCAATCGTCTTCGCAGCAGAAATACGAGACCGATAGTTGCCAGACCGAAGACGCACCGGCACAAGCCTGATAGTGAAAGTCGTTAGGCCATAATTGTCGCGAGCAGAGTTGCCGAATAAAAGTTTTGTAATCCAGGGAATGATCGCGGAGAAGTAGTAGAGCGTTGGGCCATGATAGTTCGCCGGATCGTACGTGTAAGCTCCTTCGCGAACCAGTCGCACCAGGAAGTTTCCGTTCACTCCTTCATCGTGGTGCAACGGCACAAGATTCAGATCGTACAAACGAAGCACAGCGGCAATCAGGAAGATCGCGATCACTGCCGATCCGCCACGCTTTTTCCGGCATATCTTGCTCTACCGCGACTGGCACTTCCGGCTCGGTACGCGAGTATTTACTCTGAGCGCCACGGTTTTTAGCGCGCGCCTTCTTATTGCCCGATTTTGTAGAGCTTGTACTCACCAACTTCTCCAACTTTCTGAAAGCGACTGATGAACGGTTCGTTAACCGGAGTCACAATCCGCTCCTGCGGTCCGACTACAAGATACTCGATGCCGTACTTTCTAATTAACTGCTCAGCATCAGGCGCGCCGAGATAGATGCGTTTGATCTCGCCTTCACGTTGAACAAACTCAAGCCCGTGTGTCCAGATGTGTCCCGGGATAGCCCATCAACGAACGGCGCCCGGTAAGAAACACAGGCGTGTTGTGAACCGGGGCATGAACGATCAACGACGCGCGGCGCTGTTTGCGCTTTCACAAGCTCTGCAAAGCGAAGTCCCTCAGCGTCAAACACCTGGTACTTGATCGATCGCATCGCGATCCCTGCGACATCGAGCGCGCCGGCCAACGTCACACATACAAAAAGCAGCGACCGCGATGATGCGTCGAATCTGGCCTTGCTGCCACAACCTCGCCAGCAACAATGCCACGAGTGGCGCGGATGCGAGCCACCAGTAATAAAGCACTTTGATGTTGTCCCAGATCCACGGCGCCATCTTCAGGAAGTTCGGAACGATGAAGCAGAGCGTGAATGGCAGATAGAAGATCAACACGCGCCGGGGAACGATGATAGCTTCCGTCTTTGAGTAGCACTGCCGTTAACAGCAGCGGGATAAAGACGCCCGTGTTCTTGAACCAGAAACACACCGGATTTTCCTGGCCGTGATCCCAGCCTACTTCCCACGCAAAAAAACTGCCTGCGTCGACCGCGCTGTGCATAGTGGACCAGAGTAATTGCGGGATCGCGATTACTGACGCCACGGCAAAAAAAGTAATCCACTCGCGCCAGCGAATCTGAAGTAGCGCGAGACATCCGGCCATTGCCATCACTGCGACGAAACTGTGCGCATGGACGAGCGGTAGTAATCCGGCCGCGACACCTGCGGCGATCATGCGGCGTGTGTTCAGTGGAAAGCGTGTTTGCTCCTGCGGCTCTTGCCACGCGCTCTTTTGCTTCGCCTTCTTCTTTTCTTTTTCAGCGAGTTTGCTTCGGACGTGTCTTGTCTGTTGCTATCCACCATTGCGTGAACGCAATCACCGCGAGCGGCAGTCCCATCAGAAACCCGCGTTGCGGAACCAGCAGAGTGGAGACAGCATTACCCCAGCGCCACGTAGTTTCGGGGATCACCGTAAACGAAGGCGGTAGATCCATCAGCACGCCGAAGAGCCCGCCTTCGTTCGACCCAGCTTTTTCAAAGAGCAGTGTCCAGCCCATGCCGCCGTTCAAAAGAACTATCAAGGGCGTGATGATGCGCTGCTAGCGTGTTGCGCAACATCACGAGCGCCCAGCGATGGAGCAGGCCGACAAAAGCCAGTCCGAGAATGTAGTTCTCGATGAACATCGACTCGCGCAAGTCCGCGCCACAGCGAACGAACACCGCGGAGACGAAGTCGGAAAGAAATGGATAAGTGAACCTGACGCCGGCGTAAGTCGGATCTTCGGGTGGGAAGTTGTTTCCGAAAGCGAAACTCGTGATCACGCTGAGGTGAAATGGAAGATCGCCGAAGTTGTTCAGTAGTCCGGTGCTGAGGCCGGTGTTGTCCTCAATTACGGCGCGACTAAACACTTGCCAGAAGATCACAGCGACGACGGTGTAGAAGAGAAAGTAGCCGACCGCCCATGATTCGAATCGAAGTAATTGTCGAGTCGCAGTCGAGACTCCTGTCGAGATCGTGCTTGAAGCGTTTTAGGGTGTTCGCGTCTGTCAGTAATGCCAGTGGGCTACAGCAGATTGCAGTGCTGAACAAAACAGCGATGCCGCTCAAACCGATGAATGAAGCGACGACGAAGCTGACGAGACCGAGCGCCGCGAGGCCAAGCGCCGCGCCCGCGCACAATCGCGCGCCCAACGATGCGTTCTCATCGTAGAGGTAAGTGGCAACGGTACCGCTTAGGGTGACTAATAAAGCCAGTAGTAAGGATGCGATCATCAGGTCGGATTCGGATTATAGCCACGAAAAGGCATATAAGTCACAAAACAGAAAAGCTCATTTGTGCTTTTTTGTGGCTAAAAGACGGCTTTTGCATCGTTTGCAGTAATCGGTTACGTTTCTGCGCGAGGCAAATAATGTTAAGAGCAGGCATTGTCGGGCTGCCCAACGTGGGCAAGTCGACCTTATTCAACGCACTCACGGCGCAGTCGTCTGCGCTCGCGGCAAATTATCCTTTCGCGACGATCGAACCGAACGTCGGCGTGGTTTCAGTTCCCGACGAGCGCCTGGAACCGCTCGCGCGACTCGTAAAGACGGAGAAGATCGTGCCGGCGACGGTCGAGTTTCTCGACATTGCGGGACTCGTTCGCGGCGCGTCGAAAGGTGAGGGGCTGGGAAACCAGTTTCTCGCGAACATCAGAGAAACGGACACGGTCGTGCAGGTGGTGCGATGTTTTGAAGACGAGAACATCGTTCACGTCGAAGGCGCAGTAGATCCGGTGCGCGACATCGAGACGATTCAGATCGAGCTCGCACTCGCAGATCTCGCCACCGCAGAGCGTCGCCGCGAGAAGGCACAGAAGAACCTTAAAGGCGGAGACAAGATTGCGCGACAGGAGCTGGACGTGCTCGACAAGATTCAACCGGCGCTCGAACAGGGTCGCTCCGCGAGGACGGTCGCGCTCACTGATGATGAGAAAGCTGTTGCACGTAACTTTTTCCTCCTAACAACGAAGCCGACGATCTACGCGGCGAATGTTGAGGAGTCAGCGCTCGCTGATCTCGAGAATAATGCGATGGTGAGTGCGGTGCGTGAGATCGCGGCGAAGGAAGCTGCGGAGTGCGTCGTCATCTGCGCACAGCTCGAAGCCGATCTCGTCGCGCTGCCGCCTGAAGAGCGGGTTGACTATTTGAAGAGTCTGAATGTTGACACGAGTGGTGTGGATCAACTGATCAAGAGCGCGTATCACCTGCTGGGTTTGATGTCGTTTCTGACAGCGGGTGAGAAAGAGGTTCGCGCCTGGACCATTCCGCAGGGCACGCGCGCTCAGGCCGCGGCGGGCACGATTCATTCGGACATCGAGCGCGGCTTCATCCGCGCGGAGATTGTCAGTTACGACGAATTGATGGCTGCCGGCTCCTACGCCGCCGCCCGCGAGAAGGGGCTGCTACGACTCGAAGGGAAAGACTACCTCATGCAGGAAGGCGATGTGGTTCATTTCCGATTCAACGTTTAGCCACAAAAGCGCAAGCAAAAAAATACTAGCCTATAATCGAAGTCTTTACCGTTCGACCCTTGCGAAGACTGTCAATAAAGGCTCGCAACGCTTGTCGGTAATCCTGTGATTCTAGTCAGCATTTCCTAGTACTCGTGATTGCGCTAGTCAGCTTAACTATTTATTTGGTCGGAAGTTCTATTAACTGCTCATGATCTTTCCATCGATACTGCATGGGCATATTGATTTGCTCGTCGGTTGTCGATTTTATACGCCATTCGCTTCGAGTGCGCCGGCGATTGACCATGCAATCAAAATACGTTCTGCTCGTCGAGTCGTTGTTCTGGTGTCATTTCCTTCATCCTTCAGGTGAGGTGAAAAATCCGCGGCATGATCGCATGTGCGTATAACTTTGGTCAACTGGCACAGCCACAAAAAAGCACAAAAGGCACAAGAGAGAATGACCCTCTTTGTGCCTTTTGTGCCTCTTGTGGCTTAACTAAACCGGCTAACGTAGCAGGGCACGAATACCGACAAGGACGAGGTATGCAATCGCCAGTGTTACGGCGACCTTGATCAACAGTACTGCCAGTCCAATTATGATGCCCAATGTAATTCCCACCACCTTCAATGCCAGCGGCAGGACAACGGCAAAAACAAATACACCCAGAAGAATCATTCCTATGATTCTCAGAACATTTCTCGCATCCTTCATCGTCTGCTCTCCATTCGCTTTCGCGAGCCCCAAAATACGGGGTTTATCGCCTGCAGCCAACTATACGCAGATTCTCACAATCGCGTTCCAATGAAGATTCTGAATACTTTAACCGTAAAAATGGCTACCCGGCCAGTCGCTTGTTTAATTCTTTTCGGCGATAATTATACATACTTTTTGCGCCATGGACCGCTGGAATTCACCAAGTCTGTTTAATGAGGACGCTCCTGAGACCGCGCCGCCGGTCGAGGGCGTCCCCCTCGCCGAGCGCATGCGGCCACGCTCGTTGCCGGAGTTTGTCGGCCAGGCGCATCTCGTGGGCGAAGGTCGCATCCTGAGACGACTGCTCGCGGGCGGCGGCGCACTGCCCTCGCTCATTCTCTGGGGCGCGCCCGGCACAGGCAAAACAACCCTGGCCCGATTGCTGGCCGACAGCAGCGGCCTTCGTTTCATTGCGCTCTCCGCCGTTTTCTCAGGTGTCAAAGACCTGCGCGAAGCCATCCAGCAGGCGAAGGCCGAACAACGCTTCGGCAAACGGACAGTGCTCTTCATCGACGAGATCCATCGCTTCAACAAATCGCAACAGGACGCACTGTTGCACGCAGTCGAAAATGGCACCGTCACACTAATCGGAGCAACCACCGAAAATCCGTCGTTCGAAGTAACCGGCGCGCTGCTCTCTCGTGCGCGAGTGCTGGTGCTCAACCAACTCTCCGAAGACGAGATCAAAACGATTCTTCAAAACGCACTCACTGACAACGAGCGCGGCCTCGCCCGTTTCAATACCTCAATCTCCGACGAATTACTGGATCGGATGGCGCACTCCGCGAACGGCGACGCACGCGTTGCACTCACGGCCTTGGACGCTGCAGTTGAATCAACCGCTCCAGACGCAAACGGCGTCAGAACAGTTTCAGAACAAACTGTCATCGAAGCGCTCGGTCGCGCTCACTACGCCTACGACAAAGGCGGCGAAGAACACTACAACCTGGTCTCCGCACTGATTAAGTCGTTGCGTAACTCAGACGTCGATGCGTCACTCTACTGGCTCGCGAGAATGATCGAGGGCGGCGCCGATCCGATCTACATCGCGCGACGGTTATGTATTCTCGCTTCTGAAGACATCGGACTCGCGGATCCACAGGCAATGGTCCAGGCCGCTGCCGCCGCCGACATCGTGCAACTGATCGGTTTGCCTGAAGGACTGTTTCCACTCTCGCAGGCGACGATCTATCTCGCACGCGCGCCCAAGTCGAACGCAGTGAAGAGTGCGTATTTCGCAGCGGTCGAAGGACGCCGAAGAAACCGCCCGGATTCCAGTGCCACTGCATCTGCGAAACGCAGTCACGCCGCTGATGAAACAGGTTGGTTACGGCAAAGATTATCGTTACGTACACAGCGATCCAACCGCGAAAGAAGAAATGGAATGTTTACCGGAACAACTCATAGGCAGAAAATATTTTCAGAGCGAGACTTACCAGAACGGGATTTACCAGAACAGGAACAAAGGGGTGAGATATCAGGAAGTGACGACTAACAGGAAGTCTGACAAGGAAATCGCTTTCCTTCAGGACTTATTCATCGCGCCCGATTGGGGCGAACGTTTTGCAGAACTAATTGACGAGCACGTAAAGCTGCCGAAAGAAGGCGAGGCACTTTACGTCGCCGCCGGTACCGGCGGTCATGCAATGGCAATACACGAGCGCGCGGGCGAATAAACTCGAGCTCTTGTGCGTTGACGAAAACCCGGAGTGCACGGAGCTCGCGCGAGCAAAAGCAACGGCAACAAACGAACAGATCTTCTTCAGCACCACACAACTCGATAATCTCGATCTAAAAGACAACCGTTTCGATTTAGTAATCGGCAATGCTTCACTCGTCTCGCGCCAGCGAGTGCGCAAAATGTTTTCCGAGATCGTGCGTGTCGCGGCGCCTGGCGCAACAATCGCATTGACACTACCGACAGCCTCGAGCTTCGGCGAGTTCTTTTCGATCTACTGGGAAGCACTGCACAACAACGGACTCCTCGATCACGAGTCAGACGTCGAACAGTTGATCACTGAGTTGCCGACAGTTTCAGATATCGAGCAACTGGCCGAGGACGAGGGCCTGCGCGATGTGGAATCATTCACGCGGATCGAGGAGTTTGACTTCGAGTCGGGCGAGCAGTTTTTAAGCTCCCCACTGGTAGCGGAGTTTCTAATACACGATTGGTTGGCCCTCGTACCTGACGATAAGAGGGCCGAACTGTTCAATGAGATCTCTCGGTTAATAAACGAAGAGAGGCATGAGGCGGAGTTCGCGCTTTCCGTGAAAGCAACACTGGTCGTTGGACAAAAGGCCCACAGTCACTGAACGACACTGAAACGAGGCGGGAGACTTCAGCGTTGGGTCTGTCCGGCAAGCGCTACTTCTCAAGCTTGCGCTCTTCGGGCCGTTCGGCTTCTTCGATACCTTCCCGAAAAGCCTTCTTGCTCTGTCCCAGGGCTTTCGCCAGTTGCGGCAGCCGCGTGGCTCCGAAAAGCAAAAAGACCACGAGCACGATGATTACCAGTTCGGGGGTGCCGAGCCCCGCAATCGCCAACATTGTTTGATTCATAATTTCCTCTTTTCCAGGGGCCGCGCCGGGTTGGGCCAAACTACTCTCGCCAAAATTAATCTCGATCGCCTGATTCGTAGAACAGGTATTTCCGCCAGGTCTCGTCAGCTCTGCCCAGGTAACGCATGATCTGTCGATTCACGTGCAGTGAGAACCCACGAGGCCTGCGTAACAGGTGCATGCCGGATTCCTCCGGAGTCCGGTTACCCTTTCGATGATTGCAACGCTTGCAACAGGCAACCAGATTATCCCACGCGGACTCCCCTCCGCGCGAGCGTGGCAGGACATGATCGAGCGTTAATTCCGAAGGCGGGTACTGGGTGCCGCAGTACTGGCACGTCGAATGGTCTCGCAGCAGGATGTTCTTCCGCGAGAGCGAGCGACGTTCAAAAGGTATGTGGATGTATTCCGTCAAGCGAATAACAGAAGGTGCATGGATGGAGAGTTTCTGCGAATGGAGCATGTGACCGTTGTGCTCCTCCGCCCTCGCTACGCCCTTGAAGATCATCACTACGGCGCGCCTTTCGGTACACACGTTGATGGGCTCAAAGGAAGTATTAAGGACTAAAACCCTGCCATTCATTAGCGCTGATATTACGCGACCCCGGAAGAGGGTGTCAAAATTATGTTGCGGTATGCCCTCGGAAATCTATGTTAACTGCCGTTTTATCCAGTGAGTTACGCTCTGGCCACGGTTAAAACATTGACGTTTTCTGCTCCGGCATTCACCAGGGCCTCGGCGCACTCGGAGACGGTTGCGCCGGTCGTAAAGACGTCGTCTACCAGCAAGATATTCTCTCCGGCAATTAGGCGCGGATGGCTCACCTTAAAGGCTCCAGCGACCGTGTCCTTACGACCTTTTCTGTCGAGCCCGGCCCGGTATTTTTCCGTAGTCGAGACACGTACGAGGCTGACCTCGTCAACCGGCAACCTGAGGGCTTTCGACACCGCCTGTGCGACGATCGACGCCTGATTGAAACCTCTCGTTTTTAACCGTTTTGGATGCAGCGGCACCGGGATGACTCGCGTGCTCGCGTTCAATGGCTCGCGCATCACTGTCGCCACGAGAAGATTCCTCACGTGTTGCGGCAGGTATGGCTGTCGTTTCAATAATAATAAAGACTCGCGCAACGCACCTTCGTACATTCCCGCGGCTCTCGCTGCCGTGAAAGCAAGCGCAGCACATCGCCCACAACCAGGCCCCGGCACTCCACACTTCCAACAAATCCGTTCATCATCCGCGAAGATCCGTGTTTCCTTCCAACACGCCTCACACGCAACTCCGAATCTTCTGTGCTCGACACTTCGACCGCAGATTGCACAGACTTGCGGATATGCAAGGGTGAGGACAGCATCGTAAAACAACTGCGCAGTACGCGTGAGGAACATACTTGATCTTCCTTAACGCCGAAGGCGTTGGCTAACTTCAGCCCAGTCTTAACGCCGAAGGCGTTGGCTAATTTCAGCCCAGTGGTTGGAGCGAAGCGACAACCCTGGGATCAGCAGGTAAAACAATTATTGAACCCTCCTAAGGAAGTAGACGCGTAAGTCTAATGTTTTCAACAACACGATTTTTAGCGTTTAGTTCCTTTTAGGGCCATAACGCGGGCCGCCCGCGTCCCTTGCTGAAAGGGTTCGCCAACCGCCAAACCCTTTTCAGGGTTTTGTCACAATTTTTGATTTAGTCCCAGGGTTGTCGCTTCGCTCCAACCACTGGGCTGAAATTAGCCAACGCCTTCGGCGTTTAACATAAACCAAGCGCCCTTCCCTTAGCCAACGCCTCGGCGTTAACCATAAACGAAGCGGCCTCCCCGAAATTCGAGGAGGCCGCAAATTATCTCAAACCAAAACGAAACTTAATCTTCGTCGTCGCCCAGCAACCCGCGCTCCTGCAAGTCCTGGCAGCGCACGCAATGTCGTGCCCATGGCACCGCATCGAGACGCTTCTCCGGCAGTGCTTCACCGCAGTGAACACACTTACCATAACCAGAAGTTTCGATCCTTTCCAGTGCTTCGTCGATTAGATTCAGCAACTGCCGATCGTTGTCAGACATCGAGACCAGCAGTTCTTTGGTATAAGCATTAGCCGCCATGTCTGCCGGGTCCTGCGTGGCTTCCGCATCGCGCTCGCGGCTGTAAAGCTCCGCCGCCTGCACCTGTCCCACGAGGCCTTCGCGACGGTCCAATAATTTGTCTCGAAAAATTTTAGTGCGCCTCTTATCCATTATCTATTTTGATCCTCCACCCCTACTTGATATTGCCTGTCTTCAATATTTCGATCACTTCTGATACGGCAAACCATGAATGATCGTGTACGCTCGATATAACTGTTCAAATAACAGCACTCGTGCCATCTCGTGCGTCAGCGTCAAGCGCGACAGTGACCAACGCTTGTCTGCACGAGCTTTGAAATCGCTTGCCAAACCGTTAGGCCCGCCGATGACAAACGCGACTTCCTTAATCCCGCTTCCTTCCCAGCTCTGCACGTGAGCAGCGAGTTGCTGCGACGTCCACTCAGCGCCCTCGGGATCCAAAAGCACCGTTACGGAGCCGGGACGGAGAGCGTCTGAGATGCGTTTCGTCTCCTTATCGATGCCCGACTTGTCCGAGCGTCCAAGTTCTCGCAGTTCAGTCACTTCACAACGTACAAAGTGACTAAGGCGCCCGGCGTAATCGTCAACGAGGGCGCGCAGCCTCGCATCGCGAGTCTTCCCTGTCCAGATGATCCGCAGGCGCATCGACTAAATCTTGTACCGCGCGATCTTCTCGTAGAGGTTCTTGCGGCTTATTCCAAGAATGCGCGCGCACTCTGCCTTGTTCCCACCCGTCGAGGCCAGCGTTTCCGAGATATATGCCGCTTCCACTTCGGCGAGGCTCTGCGGCTTCGCCTTTCGCTGTTGCGCAATCACTGCGGCCTTCAACCCGCCAGGCAAATCCTCTTCTTCAACTTTCTTTCCCGTCGCGACGATCACCGCACGCTCGATGATGTTCGCGAGCTCGCGCGCGTTGCCGGGATAGTCGTAAGCCTTGAGCACTGCCCGCGCTGCCGGCGACACGCGCTGAACATCACGTCCGTGCTTCGCGGAGTAATGCCTCAGAAAATGCTCGATCAGTTGTGAAAGATCGTCCTTGCGCCCGCGCAACGGAGGCAGCCGGATGTTTATTACGTTCAAACGATAAAAAAGGTCTTCCCGGAAGCGACCGGCCTTCACTGCCGCATCGAGATCGACGTTCGTCAACGCAATCACACGCGCATCCAGCTTTATCGTCTTGCGTCCCCCAAGTCGTTCAAACTCACGACGTTCAATCACGCGCAACAACTTTGCCTGTGCGTCAGTCGAAAGGTGCGCAATCTCGTCGAGAACAACCGTGCCTTTATCGGCAGCTTCGAAGCGCCCCGCTTTTGCTTCAACCGCACCCGTGAACGCGCCACGCTCATAACCAAATAGCTCGGCTTCGAGTAGCTCCGCGGGCAACGTCGCGCAATCAATCTTCGTTAATGGTTGAAGCGAGCGACGGGACTTGGAGTGAATGAAAGCGGCAAGCAAATCTTTACCCGCACCCGACTCACCCGTAATCAGAACGTTCGCATCGGTTGAACTTACGCGCTCCGCGAGACCAACAGCCTCGCGCATTCCGGGAGAGCGCGCAAAAAGTTCGATCACGATTCTCTTCTCAAAGAACCACTACTATCAGCGCTGAATTCCGCCGGCAGCTCGACGCGCTTCGACTCGCGCCAGAGACGTTCGAGGTCGTAGAACTTCCGCGCCTTCTGCTCAAACACATGCATCACGAAATCACCGTAATCCAAAAGGATCCACTCGGCCGTCTTGTAGCCTTCGACACGCAGCGCCGCATGACCTGCCTTCTTCAGCGTCTCGTAAACCTCGTCTGAAATCGCCTGCACCTGTCGTTCGTTGGCGCCGCTCACGATCACGAAGTAGTCAGTGAAACTGGCAATCTCGCGCAGGTCCAAAACAACAGGCTCAAGCGCCTTCTTCTCTGCGGCTGCGTGAAGTGCAGCGAGGACGCGCTCGTCGAGCTGTTCGGCAACCGCAGGTTGAGGAGTGGCCCGCACATTCGGTTGCGGGTTTAACGACTGTTCCTTAACTGTTGAGTTTTGCTTCATTCAGTTCTCGATAAATTCCGTACTTCTTTATGTACTCAAGCACTGGTCCAGGTAAGAGACCAGTTAACTCTTTAACGCGACCTTCACTCGCGAGACGTCTGATGTTCGTTGCCGAGACATCTTTCATCACAACGTCTGTGAAGAAGATCTTCTTCTCGCGCTGCACGCTCGACAAAAGCGGCGCGTCGCTGCCACGCACGTCGACGATGCGCTCACTGATTTTGCCTACGTGCGTTGTTACGGGTTCGTAGCCGGGCCGGGTGACGACGATGTGGTTCGTCATCGACAGCAAACGTTCCCACTCACGCCAGGTCGTGATCTCGGACCACGAATCGGCGCCCATTATGAAAAAGAGCTCGGTTGAGTCACTTAGCATTCGCTGAAAGTGCTCAACTGTTTCAACCGTGTAGCGTCGATCCGGAGCGTCGAGCTCGAAAGTCGAAATCGATAGCTGCGGATCGTCCTGCGTCGCGAGGGCCAGCATCGCATAGCGATGTATCGGCTCCGTTACAGGACGCCCGATTTTGTGCGGCGCCATCTGGGCCGGGATAAAAAGTACTTTCTCAATCTCAAATAACTGTGAAACTCTGCGCGCGACTTCGAGATGACCTGCATGAACCGGATCGAACGTCCCGCCATACAACGCTATCCGCTCTTGCGCACACATTTCTTACAGAGCCAGCTCCACCGTGTCAGTCCGGTTGCTCTCCGCGTTCAACTCTTCCAGCTTTGCGGCAATCGCATTCACAAGCTCACGCACGCCTGCACCGGTCGCGGAAGAGATCGCAAAGAACGGTTTGTTGTCTGACGAGGCGCTCTGCTTCACCGACTCCAAACGCTCCGGTTCATCGAGCGCGTCGATCTTCGTGGCGACGACGAACTGCGGTCTCGTCGCAAGATCCTGGTTATATGACGCGAGCTCGCGATTCACCGTTTCGTAGTCGCTGACGGCTTCACGGCCTGACACTGACGAAACATCGACGAGATGCAGCAACAATTTCGTCCGCTCAATGTGACGCAAAAACCGATCGCCTAAACCTGCTCCAGTGTGCGCGCCTTCGATCAGTCCCGGAATATCGGCGATCACGAAAGTACGGAAGTCACCGAGATCGACAACACCGAGATGCGGCTCCAAGGTCGTGAACGGATAGTCCGCGATCTTCGGACGCGCGGCAGAGACCGTCGAGATAAATGTCGACTTTCCCGCATTCGGAAAACCCACCAGTCCGACGTCGGCCAGCAGCTTCAACTCGAGCTGGAGGTCCAGCTCTTCACCCTTGCCGCCGTCTTGATGATAGCGAGGCGCGCGATTGGTCGAAGTCGCGAAGTGTGCGTTGCCAAAACCGCCGCGGCCACCACGCGCTGCCAGCCAGCGATCGCCATCGTGACTCAGGTCGTGCAGCAAATCACCTGTCGTAGCCTCAAAGATCTGGGTTCCAACTGGAACGCGAACAATCAAGTCTTCCCCGGTGTGGCCCGAGCGATTCGATCCCTCACCGTGCAGGCCACGCGGCGCGATGTGCCGCGGGTTGTAGCGCAGGTGCAGCAGCGTGTTCAGCGATGCATCCGCGACGAGGATTACGTCGCCGCCGCGACCACCGTCTCCGCCTGATGGACCACCGCGGGGCACAAACTTCTCGCGCCGGAAAGCTGTAACACCGTTACCTCCGTCTCCCCCTTGCACATGAATCTTGGCGCGATCAATAAACATCCAAATTGAAAACGACGCCCGGGCGCGCTTTATTGCTGCTCAGGCGTCGCGAACTTTTTACAAACTTTTCTAAGCAGCCGCTTGCTCCGCTGGATAGACGCTGACGAACTTGCCAGACCTGCCCTTGTCTTCAAACTTCACGATGCCATCGATCAGCGCGAACAACGTGTCGTCTTTGCCGCGGCCGACGTTGTTGCCGGGTTTCCATTTGGTGCCACGCTGCCGCGCGATGATGTTGCCGCCGAGCACTCGCTCGCCACCGAATTTCTTCAGACCAAGTCGTTGCGACTGCGAGTCGCGACCGTTACGAGATGAACCAACACCTTTTTTGTGTGCCATTGTCTTTACCCAATCGAATCAATCTTTAACGTTGTGTAGCCCTGGCGATGACCGCGCGTGCGCTTGTACTGTTTGCGGCGCTTTTTCTTGAAGACGACGATCTTCTGATCTTTGCCATGCGCTACCACCGTTGCCGAAATCTTGCCGTCACCGCGATCCCGAGCTGATCAATGGTTCGAGCTCAATCGAGCTGCCGGCATCGGCCGCCATCGAAGGCACGCGAATCGTCTGGCCTTCCGTGACCAGGAACTGTTTTCCACCGGCTTTGATAACTGCGTGTGACATGTTAATCACCTCATAAAAAGTCGAGCATTATAAAGGATCGCGCCCGAAAACCGCAAACCTTGGACAGGATTTCACGATTTTCAGGATTCACAAGATTTCTCCTGTTAATCCTGTAAATCCTGTCATCCTGTCTATTGCGTGGCTGCCACCTTCTTCCCGTTGCGCGCTAAAAAGTACTCCATAAAATCCGTCCCGATATCCCCAGCCCGGAAACGCGGATCGTCCATGATTTTCTGGTGCAACGGGATCGTCGTCTTGATCCCCTCGATCACCATGACCTCGAGCGCCCGCTTCATCCGCGCAATCGCGAGTTCACGCGTGCGCGCGTGCACGATCACCTTCGCTATCAGCGAGTCGTAGAACGGCGTCACCTGGTAACCGGAATAAACGAACGTATCCACTCGCACTCCGGGTCCGCCCGGCAGATTGAACGCCGTAATCGTTCCCGGCGACGGCGCGAACGTCTCCGGATTCTCGGCATTGATGCGGCACTCGATCGCGTGCCCCACAATCAGGAGATCGTCCTGGTTGTAATTCAGCGGCTCACCTTCAGCGATCCGGATCTGGTTGCGAACGATGTCGGCCAGCGTAACCATCTCCGTTACCGGATGCTCGACCTGGATGCGCGTGTTCATCTCCATGAAGTAGTAATTGCCCTGCGCATCGAGCAGAAACTCACACGTGCCCGCGCTCGAGTAACCGAGTTTCTTGCACGCAGCGACCGCCGCCTCGCCCATGTTCCTGCGTTGCTCCGGCGTCAGAATCATCGACGGCGCCTCTTCCATCAACTTCTGATGGCGACGCTGAATCGAGCACTCGCGTTCGCCAAGATGGATGCACTCGCCAAACTCATCCGCCAGCACCTGAATCTCGATATGTCGCGGCCGCTCGATGTATTTCTCTATGTAAACACTGCCGTCATTGAACGCTGCCGCAGCCTCAGTTGACGCGGTGTCGAGCGCTTTCCCGAGCTCGTCTTCCGACCGCACGATGCGCATGCCGCGGCCGCCGCCACCGGCCGAAGCCTTGACGATAATCGGATAACCAATTTCACGCGCGAGCTTGAGGCCTTCTTCTTCGGAAGTGACGGCACCGGGACTTCCCGGCACGATCGGCAGTCCTGCTTCGTGCATCGCCCGGCGCGCTTCAATCTTGTCGCCCATCAGGCGAATCACGTTTGCCGGTGGTCCAATGAACTTGATGTTGCACGCTTCGCAGATCTCAGCGAAATACGCCGACTCGGCGAGAAACCCGTAGCCCGGATGGATCGCGTCGACGTTGAAGATCTCCGCGGTGCTGATGATGGAGGGAATGTTGAGATAGCTCTGCGCGGACGGCGCTGGTCCAATGCACGCTGCTTCGTCGGCGAAGCGAACGTGCAGCGAATCGCGATCGACGTCGCTGTGAACAGCGACCGTCTTAATGCCCATCTCTTTGCAGGTCCAGATGATGCGACAGGCAATCTCGCCGCGATTGGCGATCAAGATCTTCTTGAACTTGCGCGGATTAAAGGCCATAAAAAAATGCGCCGCAAAAAAGCACAAAAGACACAAATCGTTTTTGTGCCTTTTGTGCTTGTTTGTGGCTAACTCTGGATTCCAAAGAGTGGCTGGCCGTATTCAACCGGCTGGCCATTCTCAACGTAAATCTTTACTACTTCTCCATTCGTCTCGGCCTGAATCTCGTTCATGAGTTTCATGGCTTCGATAATGCAAACAACTGTTTCGCTCTCGACGTTGCTGCCGATCTTCACAAACGGATCTGCGGTGGGTGATGGCGAACGATAGAACGTGCCGACAATCGGCGACGGGATAATGTGTAAATCCTGATCCTGGGCAGCGGCCGTAGTGGCTTGTGTCCCCGGATGTGCCGGACCTGCTGCCGCAGGCGCTGGAGCAGGAGGTGCCGGAGCGGGTGCAGGAGGTGGAACGGCAGCAACAGGCGCTGGTTCCGGAACGGCTGATTCGCGTCGCAGTCGAACACGAAAGCCCTCGTTTTCGAGTTCGAGTTCCGCGAGGCCATTCTCACGCAGGAGCTCGATCAGCTCGCGAAGTTCCTCCAGGTTGACGGATGCTGCCGGCTTTTGCGCCGTGCGGTTTCGCCCTTTTGGAGTTTCACTCTGTTCTTTAGGTGCAGACATTTATTAAGCCACAAAAAAGCACATAAGACACAAATTCAGGATTTGTGTTTTTGTGCTTCTTTGTGGCGATCCTTTGTTATTCCTCGCCGGCTTCGCTGCCGGTGGCCTCGTCTTCTACTTTCTTGTCGCGGCCTTTTTTCTTCTTCGAAGTAGCGGCTTTGCGTTTCTTCGCAGCTTCCGCAGCTTCAATTTCACGAGGATTGTCAACCAGCTCAATGATCGCGAGCTCGGCGGCGTCGCCGTCGCGATGGCCCAGTTTCAAGATGCGCGTGTAACCGCCCGGCCGATCCTTGTAACGATCTCCCAGCTCGGTGAACAGTCGTCGCAGCGCTGCAACGCCCGCCGTGCGCTCGGGCCGCAGTTGACCACGCTTGCCCGTGACTTCCTTGACCGCCATATTACCGGCGTGAAAGAAACCTGCCGCCTGTCGTCGTAAGTGCAGCGCCTGCATGTCAGAACCGTTGTCAGACAGGCTGCGCGCCCTGCGCGACAAAGTGATCGCGCGTTCGACAAACGGTCGCAACTCCTTCGCCTTGGGCAAAGTGGTAACGATGCGCTCTTCGCGAGAGTTAATCAGGGAAGTCGCCAAATTGCGCAGCATCGAGTGACGATGCTCGCTGGTGCGACCGAGTTTTCGATGTGCCTTTAAGTGTCGCATGACTCTAACCAAAGTCCCACCCACGGCAGTGGGTGGTTAGTTTAGATCCCTTCTACTGTTCGTCGTCGCCTTCAAAATCGGAGAGATCGGCACCGTCACGGCCACCCGTGCCCGGAATCGGATTACCCTGCTCGTCAAACTCCATACCGAAGTCGAGTCCCATGCCGTTCAGGATTTCCTTGATCTCGTTGAGCGACTTCTTGCCAAAGTTCTTCGTGGCCAGCATCTCGCGCTCGGTGCGTTGGACCAGATCGCGAATGGTGCGGATGTCGGCATTCTTCAGACAGTTGTAAGAACGAACCGACAGCTCCAACTCGTCAACCGAGCGGTCCAACTGATCGTTGCGCGGGAGTGGCGGACGCTCCATCTTCGCGTACGCGAAATCGTCCGTGTCCTCTTCAAAGTTGATGAAGATCGACATGTGGTCCTTGATCAACTTCGCCGCGAGGCCGATCGAATCTTCCGGTTTGACGGATCCGTCGGTCCAGACTTCGATCGTCAGCTTGTCAAACTCAGTGTTCTGGCCCAGACGTGCTGCTTCGACGTTGTAATTAACTTTCTTGACTGGCGTGTGGACCGAATCGATCGGAATGTATCCGAGCGACAGATCCTCGTCGAAGTTGCGATCAGCGGAGACGTAGCCACGACCACGCTTCAAGCGCATTTCGACTTTCAGAGATCCACCGTCGCTCACGGTCGCGATGTGCACGCTCGGATCGAGGATCTCTACGTCAGCATCAGTTTCAATATCGGCAGCCGTGACTTCGCCGGCTTCCTCTTTATTGATTCGCAGCGTCTTGGGCTCGCTGGTGTGCAGCTTAAAAGGTACTTGTTTGAGATTGAGAATAACGTCAGTGGCGTCTTCCACCACCCCTTTAATAGATGAAAACTCATGCTCGACGCCTTCAATCTTGACGGCCGTGATAGCGGCGCCTTCGATTGACGAAAGCAGAGCACGACGAAGCGAATTACCTACCGTCGTACCAAAACCTCGCTCGAACGGCTGCGCTGAAAAGCGGCCATATCGCTCGGTGAGGGTCTCTGCGTCTGCCGCAAGGCGTCGCGGCATTTGAAATCCTGTCCAAAGATTATTTTGATCCATAGCCATAGCGTTCAGGTTCCTAAGAAAAAGCAACGGACAGGCAGTGACGATGGGCGGCGTCACTGCCGGTCGGGTTAATTACTTACTATAAAGTTCAACAATCAACTGCTCGTTGATCGTGCGATCGATATCGTCGCGCACAGGCGAGCCGGACTCACGCGCGCAGCCATGTCGCCGCCGTCAGCGGAGATCCACGACGGGCGCCCACGACCAGACGCAGTTTGCCACGCACCCTCGATATGAGGGTTCTTCCTGCTTGCCTCTCGCACGCTGATGGCGTCGCCAGGCTTCACTTGATAAGAGGGAATATCTACTTTGCGATCGTTTACCGTAATGTGACCGTGGTTCACCAACTGTCGCGCCTGCCGGCGTGAGGTCGAAAAGCCCGCGCGGTAAACGGCATTGTCCAGTCGCCGCTCGAGCAGGAACAGGAGGTTCTCGCCGGTAATTCCCTTCATGCGCGCAGCGCGTTCGAAGTAGTTTCGAAACTGCCCTTCGAGAATGAAGTAGATGCGTTTGACCTTCTGCTTTTCTCTGAGCTGCTGGCCGTAGCCGACCAGTGCTTTGCCGCGGCGCAGCGAGTTACCGTGCTGACCCGGCGGTTGCGTACCACGTTTTTCAATTGGGCAAGCGGGTTTGTAACAACGATCGCCCTTCAAAAACAGCTTTGCGCCTTCGCGACGGCAAAGGCGACACACAGCGTCTCTATACCTAGCCAATTATTTGCCTCCGGTCTATTGCCTCCGGTCTGATCATCAGGCCGGAAAAGTTTACAGATCCAGTGAAGGATCCTTCTTCCTTTGGGTTAATGCCACTAAGCGCGCTCTATTTCAGAGTTAGTCTTAGACAGGATTCACAAGATTTTGCAGGATTGACATGTAAATCCTGTGTGATCTTGTAAATCTTGTTAACCAACTTCCTCAGAAGCAAAGCCACACTATCAACTTAAACTCTTCGTCGCTTCGGCGGTCGGCAGCCGTTGTGCGGGATCGGTGTCGTATCGCGGATCGTCATCACGCGGATGCCCGCATTCGCGATCGCGCGGATCGCTGACTCGCGTCCACCGCCTGGTCCTTTCACACGCACTTCACACTGGTGCATGCCCGCCTCGTGCGCCTTCTTCGCCGCTTCGTAAGCCGCCTGCTGCGCCGCGAACGGCGTCCCTTTACGCGAGCCACGGAAGCCACGCGCGCCGGCTGACGATTGCGCGATCAAGTTCCCTTCAAGATCCGTGATCGAGATCATCGTGTTATTGAACGACGCCGCAATATGCACGATGCCGTTGGGAACGTTCTTCTTCTCTTTCTTCCGAAAGATCTTCTTTTTTCCGCCTGCTTTAGCCATAAGTCTTTTTGTTTCGATAACTCACGTTTAGAGTTCAGCCTTTAGGCTGCTGCTTTGCACGTGCAAGCTAAAGCTTGAACTCTAAACTAAGAACTACTTCTTGCCGGGCGCCTTCTTCTTGGCGATAGTCGCACGTCGCGGACCTTTGCGCGTGCGAGCGTTTGTATGAGTTCGCTGGCCACGCACCGGCAACGAACGGCGATGCCTGAGACCACGATAGCAACCGATATCCATCAAGCGCTTGATGTCCATCTGAACGCGCTTGCGAAGGTCGCCTTCGATCTCACCCTGGGTTTCCAGAATGGCACGGATGCGGCTCAGCTCGTCTTCACTCAGATCGCGCACGCGAGTGTCGACGTTGACGCCGGCTTCCTTCAGCACAGAACTAGAGCGCGAGCGGCCAATGCCGTAGATGTAAGTCAGGCCAACCTCGGCTCTTTTATTGGGCGGTAAATCTACTCCTGCTACACGTGCCATTGTATTTCTCGTTATCCTTGTCTCTGTTTATGTTTTGGATTGACACAGATCACTCGCACCACGCCTTTGCGGTGGATGATCTTGCACTTGTCGCACATCTTTTTCACTGACGCACGGACTTTCATGACGAAACCTCGTTAACTATTTATAGCGATAAGTGATGCGGCCACGATTGAGATCGTACGGCGAAAGCTCCACTAAAACCCTGTCACCCGGAAGTATGCGAATAAAATGCTTGCGCATTTTCCCTGATATGTGCGCAAGCACCTGATGCTGGCTGTCCTCCAACTCGACCCGAAACATAGCGTTAGGCAAAGTCTCCAGCACCTTTGCCATGACTTCTATCGCTTCTTCCTTCGCCATATCCTCTCTGAGTGGAATTACGACGCTGCCGACAAACTGCGAATAATAGCACGCAGATTGCGTATTTGCCAACCCAAGCGACGGACGGGTTGGTTCCGACGGCAGTTTTTTACAGGATGACAGGATTTACAGAATTATCATGATAATCCTGCAAATCTTGAAATCCTGGAAAACTATAACGTGGCGGTAGCGGGCTCTAAAGGCGTGGACGACGAAACCAGTGTCAGCACCTCCGGACCGTCTTCGGTAATCGCAATTGTGTGCTCCGTGTGGGCGCTCGGCTTCCCATCCACGGTCACGACCGTCCATCCATCCGCCAAAACCTTCGTAAAATGCGACCCCTGATTGACCATCGGCTCGACCGCAAACACGTACCCGGCCTTGATCTTCGGTCCCAGCCCTGGCCGGCCGTAGTTCGGAATCTGCGGATCCTCATGCATCCGCCGGCCGATCCCGTGCCCGACATAATCCCGCACCACCGAATATCCGTTGGCTTCGGCATGCTGCTGCACCGCCCAGCCAATGTCCCCGAGATGGTTTCCGGGGCGGCACTGCTGAATCGCACGCTCCAGACACTCTTCAGTTACGCGAATGAGCTTGAGTTTCTCCTCATCCACCTCACCTACAGGAACGGTGGTCGCAGTGTCGCCCACAAAGCCTTCCAGAGTGGCACCACAATCGATCGAGAAGATATCGCCCTCTTTCAACACGTAGTTGGACGGAAATCCATGAACAATCTGCTCGTTCACTGAGGCGCAAATCGAAAACGGAAAACCGTTGTAACCCTTGAACGTCGGTAAAGCCCCGGCATCGCGAATCATCTTCTCCGCGACGCGATCAACCTCGAGCGTCGTGATCCCCGGTTTCACGAGGGCGCGCAAATGCGCCAGCACTTGCCCGACGAGGCGCCCCGACGCCCGCATCTTCTCCAACTCTTTTTTCGACTTCCCAATAATCATCTTAATCCGCGATTTTAATCGTGTTCAGCCGCGGCAAAAACTCTGACGATGTCATCGTAGATCGCTTCCGGCTCGCGCGTCCCGTCAACCGTATGAAGCAACCCCGCTGCCTTGTAATACTCGACGAGGGGGCGCGTTTGCTCCTCGTACGTCGCGAGTCGCGCCCGCACCGTCTCCGAATTATCGTCCGCGCGCTGAATCAACTGTGTTTCAGGATGCAGGTCGCAGACATTGTCGTTGCGCGGCGGCTTAAAATAGATATTGTAAATCTCGTTGCAAACCGGGCAATTGCGCCGTCCGGTCATGCGCTTCTCGAGCAGTTCCATCGGCACGTCAATCAGCACCGCGATGGTGTCGTTACCCTGCTCGGCGGCGAGTTTTTCCAGGCTTCGCGCCTGTGCAGGCGTACGCGGAAAACCGTCGAGAATGTAACCGTTCCTGCAGTCGTCCTGCGCCGTGCGTTCCTTGACCAGTTGAATTGTCAACTCATCGGGGACCAGTTGTCCCCGTTCCATGATATCCCGAACTTCCTGCGCCAGCGGTGTGTCGGCATGTTTGAGCGCGCGAAAAATATCCCCGGTCGAGATCTGAGGCAAATGTAAACGTTCTTGAAGCAAGCGCGCCTGCGTGCCTTTTCCGGCACCAGGCGCACCCATCAACACAATTATTTTTGCCATAGAAGATCAGGCGCGCCGCCCGCGCAGGCGACCGCCACCACCCAGAAAGCCTTCGTAGTTGCGCATCACCAGTTGCGCTTCGATCTGGGCGACGGTGTCCATTGCCACACCGACAAGGATCAGCAGCGACGTGCCGCCAAAATAGAAGTTGTAGCCCATGCCCGTCGGGATCCATGAGAGACCCGGCGTTGTGCTGACAAATGATTCCAGCCACTGGCCGATGAACGGCAATCGACCGACTTTGAAACCGCTCAACATGAACTGCGGCACGAACGCGACCAACGCGAGATAGATAGCACCGACCGTCGTCAAACGAGTCAGGATCGTATTGAGATACTCAGCCGTAGCCCGGCCTGGACGAATACCCGGCATGAAGCCGCCGTGCTTGCGCAGGTTGTCAGCCACTTCCTCGACGTTGAAAACGATCGAGACGTAAAAGAACGTGAAGAAGAGAATCAACGACAGAAAGATCAACTCGTAATACGGATCTCCCGGATGGAATACCGCGAAGAAGTTGTAGATCTTCGCCCACAACGTGTTCGGATTAGCCGGATCCGGAGGAAACGCCGCGAAGATACTCTGCGGCATCGACAAAACAGACGACGCAAAGATCACAGGGATCACGCCGCCCATATTGATCTTCAGCGGCATAGTCGTTTGCTGTCCGCCTACGACCTGGCGGCCGACGTGCCGTTTCGCATAACTGACCGGAATCTTTCGTCGCGCTGCTTCGACAAACACGATGAAAGCGATGATCAGGATCAATGCAGCGACCATCGCGAACACGCCGATTGTGACCATCGTGTCGCCAGCGCTGAGACGCCCAGCAACCTGCTGCACACCATTCGGCAGACCGATCACGATACCGGCGAAGATCAGCAACGAAATACCGTTGCCGATGCCGCGCTCGGTGATCTGCTCGCCGAGCCACATGACGAACATCGTGCCCGTGGTCAGCGTCAGAACCGTGCTGAGACGGAATCCCCAACCGGGTGCGCCGACGCCGTTGACCTGCAGCCAGTGTGCGACAAACGAAGTCTGAATCGCAGCGAGCACAACGGTCAGATAACGAGTCCACTGGTTGATCTTCTGCCGGCCCATCTCGCCCTCTTCCTGCAACTTCTTGAGCTGCGGCGAGACGACGGTCATGAGCTGAAGAATGATGGACGCGGTGATGTAAGGAGTGACGCCTAAAGCGAAGACGGAGATCGTGCGGAAGTTTCCGCCGGAGAAGAGGTCGAGCACGCCGAGAAGCGTTCCCGCAACGTCGCGCCAAACTTCATCGAGACGCGCCTTGTTGATACCGGGCGCGCCGACGTGCGCGCCGAAGCGGTAGACCGCGAGCAGACCGAGTGTAAAGAAAATGCGCCGGCGCAAATCCGGCACATTGAACATATTGCGAACCGCGGCAAAAAACTTTTCCATTACTGTTCTCCTGCCGGCGATCCTCGTCTATCCGGCAATCTCGACTACTGCACCGCCTGCCTGCTCGATCTTTTGACGAGCACTCTTGGTGAACCGGTGGGCCGAAACACGAAGCGGTTTTGAAACTTCGCCGTTTCCGAGCACAACCACGTCGTGCTTGGCTTTCTTGATCAGGCCGCGATCGTGCAACACCTCCGGCGTGATCTCTTCGTTCGCGTCGAAATGCTGATCGAGAGCGGCGAGACTGATCTCGACCCACTGCTTCTTGAAGATATTCGTGAAACCACGTTTGGGCAAGCGCCGGTGCAGCGGCATCTGGCCGCCTTCAAAACCGATCTTGCGCGAATAACCCGAACGCGACTTCTGTCCCTTCTCACCGCGGCCCGCGGTCTTGCCCAGACCTGAGCCTGGTCCACGTCCGACTCGCTTCTTCTTGTGCGTCGAACCCTTGGCCGGCTTTAGACTATTAAGACTAATCGCCATCATCAACTCCCTTATACGGTCCAATACGTCCTATAGGTCCGTATTTCTTCTTACTCAACGATCCGTAACAGGTGCGGCACCTTCGCTACTGCGCCGCGCATCGAGTCGGTGTCCGGACGCTCAACGATCTGGTTCAACTTTCGCAAACCCAGACTCCGCACGATCGCCTTGTGCGTCTTCGGCGCAGCGATAAAGCTCCGGTAGTACTCGATACGAATTGTCGCTTGTGATTCTGCGTTGCTGTTTTCTCTACGCGGCATGACTTACATCTCCTCAACCTGCTTGCCACGCAAGCGAGCCAGCTCCATCGGATCCTTCATCCGCAACAACGCATCGAAAGTCGCACGCACCACGTTGTGCGGATTCGTCGAGCCGAGCACTTTCGTGCGCACGTCTCTGACCCCGACTGCCTGCATCACCGCACGCACCGCGCCGCCCGCGATAACGCCCGTACCTTCCGAAGCCGGCTTGACCAGCACACGACCCGCGCCATATTCACCAATCAACTGGTGCGGCAAGTGTGATTGATCAGCGGCACGCGAATCAAGTTCTTCTTCGCCGCCTCGACTCCCTTTTTGATCGCAAGGGGCACTTCGCGCGCCTTGCCGGTGCCGAAACCGACGTGCCCGCCCTCATCACCTACCACTACGAGCGCCGCGAACGAGAGGTTCTTACCGCCCTTAACGACCTTGGTGACGCGATTGATGGAGATTACCTGATCTTTCAGGTCGAGCCCCTGCGCGGGAATGCGTTGCTTGGGTTGTCTCATAGTCTATTCTTGTTTCTTCTTCTTTGACTTCTTTTCGCTTGGGCTCGGCGCTTCCGCGGCCGGCTCTTCTGCTTCGGGTTCGGCGACCGCTTCGTTCTTGTTCAAGCCCGCTGCCCTCGCGGCGTCCGTCAAAGCCTTGATGCGGCCGTGATAGAGATAACCGCCGCGATCGAAAACGACCTGCTCGATTCCCTTCGCGAGCGCGCGCTCGGCGATCACCTGACCGATACGGCGTGCCGCATCGAGATTACCGCCAGTGCCACTGCGCAGATCCTTCTCGGTCGAGGACGCTGACACGAGCGTCTGGCCCATGCGGTCGTCGATCACCTGCGCATAAATGTGGTTCAGGCTGCGATAGATCGCGAGCCGCGGCCTCTCCGTGCTTCCTTTTACTTTGCGGCGAATCCGCGAATGAATCGCGTTTCGCATTTCTGCTCTATTTGTGTTTGCCATCTCGGCCTCTACGATTCAAAAACTATTTTCCAGGCTATTTTCCGGTCTTGCCGGGCTTCAACTTGATCGGCACATCCGCGTAACGCACGCCTTTGCCTTTGTAAGCATCGGGCTTGCGAAGCTTGTGCATCTCGGCTGCGACCTGGCCCAGCTTCTGCTTGTCGATACTGGTCAACGTCAGCGTCGTCTGGTACTGCTGAATACTTCCCTTCGTCGTCAGACGCTCAGCCTTCGCATCGACTTCGGGCGGCAGCGGAAACTCGATCGGATGTGAATAGCCGAGCGAGAAGACGATCTTCTTGCCCTGCACGTCGGCCTTGTAACCGACACCGACCACGTCCATCTGCTTGCTGAAGCCTTCAGTCACGCCGACGATGGCGTTGTTTGCCAGCGCGCGCGCGAGACCATGCAGCGCGGCATGCTCGTCGGAAGCACGCTCGGCGCGCAACTCCTCGCCTTCGAGTTTGAAGCTGATCCCATGCGGAATCGGAGTCTTCAACGTGCCCTTCGGGCCTTTGACTTCGAGCTCGCGCTCGTGAACGGTCACGGTCACGCCCTTCGGCACCGCGATTACTTTTTTTCCAATTCGTGACATAACGCTTTTCCTGTCTCAGTAGATCTGCGCCAGCAGCTCGCCGCCGATGTTTTCGCGGCGCGCTGCCTTGCCGCTCATCAGACCCTCGAAGTCGAGACGATATTGATACCGTAACCACCGAGCACCTTCGGGATATCGCTCGAGCCGACATAGACGCGCCGTCCCGGCGTCGAGATGCGCTGCAGGTGCGTAATTGACGACGTGCCGCGCGCGTCGTAGCGCAGAAAGATGCGCACGGTGCGCTTGAGCCCTTCGCCCTTGATGACGAAGTTATTGATGTAACCCTCTTCCTTCAGAATGCGGGCAATCTCGAGTTTGAGCTTTGAAGCCGGAATATCAACCCGCGAATGCTTCGCCGCAATGGCGTTGCGGATTCGCGTCAACATATCGGCAATAGGATCAGTCATGAATTAACTCCGTAATTAATTGCCAGTTACCAACTCGACTTAACTACGCCAGGGATCTGTCCCTGGAGCGCCAGCTCGCGAAAACAGATGCGACACAGGTTGAATTTCCGCAAGTAACCTCGCGGCCGTCCACAGCGTTTACATCGAGTGTAGGCGCGCACCGAAAACTTCGGTTTGCGTGCCGCCTTCGCAATCAGTGATTTCTTTGCCATATCGTTCTATCTATCCGTGTAATCCGTGGCTTAAGTTCTAAACGGCATTCCCAGGCCCTTCAAGAGCGCTCGCGCTTGTTCATCATTTCGCGCGGTGGTCACGATCGAGATGTTCATCCCGCGCAGCTTGTCTACCTTGTTGAAATCGATCTCCGGGAAGATCAGTTGCTCGCGAATTCCGATCGTGTAGTTGCCACGCCCGTCGAAAGCCTTCGGCGAAACGCCGCGAAAGTCTCTCACGCGCGGCAACGCCACCGACACGAGCCGATCGAGAAACTCATACATCCGATCGCCACGCAGAGTAACGACCACACCGATCGGCATTCCCTGTCGCAACTTGAACGAAGCGATCGATTTCTTCGCCTTCGTGATCACCGGCTTCTGCCCGGTGATCGCGCGCAGCTCATCAGCCGCCGTGTCGAGTATTTTCTGCGTTGGCAATGGCCTCGCCCATGCCCATGTTGATCACGACCTTCTCGATACGCGGCACAGCCATGGGATTGTTGATGCCAAACTCCTTGGCAATCTGCGGCGCCACGTCCTTTTGATATCGTTCTTTTAACCTTGCAGCCATGTCCAGATCCTCGAATTCAACTTACGGCGCTTTTACTTCTCCAAAGAGTGGCCACTGGAGGCCGCGACGCGCGTCTTCGAACCATCGCTCTCTACCTGATACCGCACACGCGTGGGCTTGCCTGATTGCGGATCGATCAACTGCACGTTCGAGATGTCGATAAACGATTCCTTATCCACAATGCCGCCCCCGCGATTAGCCTGCGGGTTCGCTTTCTGGTGGCGCTTGATCATGCCCGCGCCTTCGACTTTGATCTTGCCCTTGGTCGGCAACACTTCCAGCACACGTCCACGCCTGCCCTTGTCGCGCCCGGCAATGATCGCCACCTGATCGTTCTTTTTGATCTTCGAGCGCTTTGTTCCTGCCATCTCTTAAATCACCTCCGGCGCGAGCGAAACAATCTTCATGAAATTCTTGTCGCGCAGCTCGCGCGCTACTGGTCCAAACACGCGCGTACCGATCGGCGTGCCATCTTCCTTGATCAGCACGGCAGCGTTCTGATCGAACCTGACGTACGTTCCATCAGCGCGGCGCACTTCCTTGCGCGTGCGCACGATCACCGCGTCCTGAACCGTGCCTTTTTTGATAGTTCCGTCGGGCGAAGCCTCTTTGACCGTCACCTTGATGCGGTCTCCCAGGCTGGCAATCTTTCCGGTGGAGCCGCCGATCGGCATGATCATCTCCACGCGACGCGCCCCCGAATTGTCAGCAACCTCCAGCGAGGTTTGCATCTGGATCACTGTCGTTACCTCCGACTCATCGCCGCGAAGCCTACTTCGCTGCTTTCTGAACGATCTCAATTACACGCCAACGCTTGCGCGCCGAAAGTGGACGCGTTTCAACGATGCGCACCTTGTCGCCGACAGTCGCGCCCAGCTCGTCGTGGGCCATGAACTTCGACGTGCGACGCACGTAGCGGCGATACTTGCGGTGACGAACCAGACGGTCCACTCGAACCACAACGGTCTTCTTCATCTTGTCGGACGCGACGGTCCCGACTTTCTGCGACGGTTCGCACGGCTCTCCGGGCTTTACTGCCGCTTCAGAAGCTGCGGCTGCGCTTGCGCTCTCGTTTTCTTGATTCTCTGCCATTCTTTTCTCAGTCTTCTTGATTAACTCCGCTGGCCGGCGATCGTTTCGATCCGCGCCAGCGCTTTCTTCTCCTGGCGAATGCGCTTGACCGCGTCAACCTCGCCCAGCGCCAGTTTGAAGTTCAAGCGGAAAAGCGACTCACGCAGACGCGCTGCTTCCGCGCGCAACTCGTCTTCGCCCATCTCGCGATACTTGTCGAGCTCTTCTCGTCTCTTCATCGTTAGATCGCGCCTCCTTCCTGATCGGCGCGGGTCACAAACTTCGTCTTGATCGGAAGCTTCTGCGCCGCGAGACGCATCGCGTCGCGCGCGGTGTTGCTCATCCACGCCTTCGATCTCGTAAAGAATCCGGCCCGGCTTAACTACTGCCACCCAGTATTCCGGCGCGCCCTTGCCTTTTCCCATACGCGTTTCCGCCGGCTTCTTCGTCACCGGCTTGTCAGGAAACATGCGAATCCAGATCTTGCCGCCGCGCTTGATGTGGCGAGTCATCGCGATACGAGCCGCCTCGATCTGTCGATCGGTAATCCACGCTGGCTCCAGGCACTTGAGCCCATACTCACCGAAGCTGATCTCGCTGCCACGAGTCGCGACGCCCGTCATGCGTCCGCGCATCTGCTTCCGGTGCTTAACTTTCTTCGGCATCAACATGATGTTTTACCATCCTTTATGCCTGGCTTTTGCTCATGTTCTCCGTGGTCTGCGTCCGTCCGATCCGCCTTCACGTTCGCGGCGCGTGCGCGGGCGACGCTCACGTTCGCCGGTGCGAGTTTCGTTGATCGGATCCGAACCGGTGCCGCGAGCCATCGCGGCCTTCGGATCGAGAATCTCGCCGCGATAAATCCAAACCTTCACGCCGATCTGGCCAAACGTCGTCCGCGCTTCGGCGAGACCGTAATCGATGTCGGCGCGCAACGTGTGCAGCGGAAGCTGTCCCTGCAAGTGCCACTCGCTGCGCGCGATTTCAGCGCCGTTCAAACGACCACTGACCTTCACCTTGATTCCCTGCGCGCCAAACCGCAGCGACTCTTCGACCGCTTTTCTCATCGCGCGACGAAAAGCGATGCGCTTCTCGAGTTGCGCGGCGATCTTCTCCGCCTGGAGTTGCGCGTTCAGCTCGGGCTTGTGGATCTCCTGGATCGACACGAGCACTTCGCGGCCGGTCTTCGACGACAGATCGCTCTTGAGCTTGTCGATCTCAGCGCCCTTGCGACCGATGATGATGCCCGGTCGCGAGGTGTAGATGATGATCTTCAGGCGATTCGCGGCCCGTTCGATATCGACGTGCGACACGCCCGCGCCGGCAAAGCGCTGCTTGAGATCGCGTTTCAGTTTCAGATCTTCGAGCAGGAACTCGCCGAACTGCTTTTTGGCAAACCAGTGCGAGTGCCAGTCTTTGTTGTAGCCGAGTCGAAAACCGTATGGATGAACTTTTTGACCCACAATCTTCTCCGTTCATTACTGGTTCAGAGTTCAAGCTTTAGCTTGTCTGCGGAAGCAGCCTAAAGGCTGAACTCTAAACTTTACTCTTCGCTTCGGCCTCTTCGGTCTTGGCCTTCCGCTTCGAAGCTTTCTTAGTAGCCGGCTTTTCAGTCGCTGTCTCTTCCGCCTTCGGTGTCGCGCGCTTTGCTCTCGGCGCTGCCGCGGCGCCACCGCGTTTGCGTCGCTTGCTCTCCGCCAGCTTCGCCGGCTTCGCCTCTGCTGTCGGGCTGCTTGCCGTCGGCAGCCGGACGCTCGTCGTTACTCAAAGAGATCGTCACGTGACAAAAGTGGCGCTGCTCGCGATAAGCGCGGCCCTGCGGCGCGGGACGCACGCGACGCCGGTTCTTCGTTGGTCCACGATCGACAAACGCCGTGCGCACCCAGAGATCGTCCGGATCGATCGAGATGTTTGCCTTCTCGGCGATCTCGTTGGCGTTGGCGATCGCCGAACGCATGCACTTCTCGATGTGTCCGGCAGCCCGCTTCTTCGAAAACCGCAGAATCGCCAGCGCCTGGTTGACGTCTTTGCCGCGAATCATATCCACGACCAGCCGCGCCTTCTGCGCCGAACCTCGCAAATATTTCGCACTCGCTGTTGCTTCCATCTCTCAGTCCTTTACTTGGCCGGTGCTCCCGCGACCTTGCTTGCCTTCTCGACTTTCGTTCCCGAGTGGCCCTTGAACGTGCGCGTTGGGGCAAACTCACCGAGCTTGTGGCCCACCATGTTTTCCGTCACGTAGATCGGCAGGTGGCGTTTGCCGTTGTGCACGCCGAAAGTGAGTCCGACCATGTCGGGCGTGATCGTCGAACGGCGCGACCAGGTCTTGATCACCGGCGGACGCTGCCCACCGGCGCGCGCCTTCTCCACCGCCTTCACGATGCCTTTGTCGATGAACGGTCCTTTTTTAACTGAACGAGCCATTACTTCGTTCTCCGATCCTTCAGGATCATCTTCTGCGTGCGCTTGTTGCTGCGCGTCTTGTAGCCGCGTGTCGGCTGGCCCCACGGCGTCACCGGATTTCGTCCGCCGGAAGTCTTGCCTTCGCCGCCGCCGTGCGGGTGGTCCACCGGGTTCATCGCCACACCGCGAACTTTCGGACGCAAACCCTTCCAACGCGACCGGCCGGCCTTGCCGAGCGAAACGTTCTCGTGCTCGATGTTGCCGACCTGGCCCACCGTCGCCCTGCAAACGAGCGGCACTCGCCGCACTTCACCTGACGGCATACGCAACTGCGCGTACTCGCCTTCCTTCGCCACCAGCTGCGCAAACGTTCCTGCCGAGCGCGCCATCTGCCCGCCCTTGCCGGGACGCAAGCTCGATGTTGTGAATCTGCGTGCCGAGCGGAATATTGATCAGCGGCAGCGTGTTGCCCGGAAGAATGTCGGCCTCAGCGCCGCTCATGATCGTCTTGCCGACTTCCAGACCCGTCGGCGCGATGATGTAGCGCTTCTCGCCGTCGAGATAAGTGATCAGCGCGATGTGCGCGGAACGATTCGGATCGTATTCGATCTGCGTAACACGTCCGGGCACGCCTTCCTTGTCGCGCTTGAAGTCGACAATCCGATAAAAACGCTTGTGACCGCCGCCACGACGCCGCACCGTGATACGCCCATCGTTGTTGCGTCCCGAAATCCGCTTCTTAGGCTCGAGCAGAGACTTCTCGGGAACTGCCCCGAGCGTCAACTCGTCACGCGTCAGATACGTTTGGTAACGTCGCGCCGCCGATGTCGGTGTAAGTTTCTTTATGCCCATCTTGTTAATCCGGTAATCTTTTATTCCGCTATATTGCTTCGCCGTAATCAACCGGCTTCTCGCCTTGCTTCAGAGTTACGTACGCTTTCTTCCACGAAGGCTTACGGCCTTCAAAACGCCCGCGCCGCGCCATCTTGCCCATGAAGTTGATCGTGCGAATCTGGTCCACCTTCACCTGGAAGATGGTCTCGACCGCCGACTTGATCTCCGGCTTGGTGGCGCGTCGATCGACACGGAAGGTCAGCAACTGCCGCGTGTCCTGTGATTCTTCCTTGGCGGCCAGCGCCTTTTCCGTAATCACCGGCGACTTGATGATGTCCCAAACTGTTCTCATCTTTTACGCCGCCTCCTCGGTATTGCTTTACCAGCTTCCTCTGTGCTCTCGCTGCTGCCTCGCCCTTGCCATTGCCGAGCAACTGTTCGAGCTCGGTCGCCGCTGCACGCGAAAGCACCAGGTGATCGTGATAGAGCAGATCGTAGATATTCAGACCGAAGCTGTTCACCACTTTCGTGTGGCGCAGGTTGCGCGCCGACAACAGCAGGTTCTCGTTATCGAGTGAATCGACGATCAGCGTCTTGCCGCCCAGTCCGAGCCTCGTCAGCGACTGCGAAAAGTCTTTCGTCTTCGGCTTTTCAAGATCCCAGCCGTCGACGACAAACACACTTCCTTCACGCACGCGCTCCGAAAGCGCCGAGCGCAACGCGCCCTGCCGCATCTTCTTGGGCATGTTGTAGGACCAGTCGCGTGGCTGTGGTCCATGCACGTTGCCGCCGCCCTTCCAGAGCGGCGAACGCAGCGAAGCGATGCGAGCACGGCCGGTGCCCTTCTGTTTCCAGAGTTTTCTGCCGGCGCCGGAAACGTCGCCACGAGTCTTGGTCGCGGAAGTGCCCTGACGCGCGTTGGCCATGAAATTGCGCACCGCCGCGTGAATCAATCCTTCGTTTAGAGGCGCGCCAAAAACAGCGTCAGACAGCTCGACCTCACCAATCTCTTCATTCTGTATGTTGCGCACCTTGACTGTCGGCATAACCCAACTCCTACCTCGCTTCTTCGTCGCCTTGCGAACAACCACTACGCTGCCGTTAGCTCCGGGCACCGCGCCACGAATCATCAAAATATTGTTCTCGGCATCAACGCGCGCCACTGTCAGCCCCTTGATGGTGATGCGAACGTCGCCCATGTGACCCGACGAGCGGTTTCCCTTAATAACTCGCGACGGATAAGCCGAAGCGCCAATCGAACCCGGCGCACGCACGTTCATCGAACCGTGCGACTCCGGACCACGATTGAAATTGTGACGCTTGATGGTGCCCGCAAAACCACGTCCCTTCGAACGCCCGATCACGTCGACCATCTCGCCATCGGAAAACTGATCGACGAGCACTTTGTCGCCGACGTTCGTGCCGTCGCCGGACTCAGTCAGACGAAACTCTTTCAGAATCCGCGTCGGCGGAATGCCGCCGCCGGTCTTCTCGAAGTGCCCGCGCATCGGCTTCGTGACGTTCTTCAACCGCACCGGTCTCTCGTCTACCAAACCGAGCTGCACGGCGTCGTAACCGTCAGGACCTGACGCAGACTTCTTTTGCACGACGACGCATGGACCAGCCTTGATCACGGTCACTGGGGTGACCGAGCCGTCCGGCGCAAAGATCTGCGTCATGCCGATTTTTCTTCCGATGATCCCGTTAATCATTTTCTCAATCCCGTTAATAGGGCCTATAGGTCAGATAGGACTTATTGACCTATTGTCTGCCGAACGCCTTGATCTCAACGTCAACGCCTGCGGGCAGATCCAGCTTCATCAGCGCATCGACCGTTTGCGGCGTCGGGTCAAGAATGTCCATCAGCCGCTTGTGCGTGCGAATCTCAAACTGCTCGCGCGATTTCTTGTCGACATGCGGCGAGCGCAGCACGGTCCACTTGTTCTTCACCGTCGGTAAAGGGATTGGACCAGCGACACGAGCACCCGTGCGCTTTGCAGTCTCGACGATTTCAGTCGTTGACTGGTCCAGCACGCGGTGATCGTAAGCCTTCAGGCGAATTCTGATTTTTTCGTTCATAAGAATTATATAGGTCCCGTAGGACCTATGTCGACTATTCAATAACCTCCGAAACCGTACCGGCGCCGACCGTGCGTCCACCTTCACGAATAGCGAAGCGCAATCCCTTCTCCATCGCGATCGGCGCGATCAGCTCGATCGACATCTGCACGTTGTCGCCCGGCATCACCATCTCTACACCTTCCGGCAAGTGCGCCACTCCCGTCACGTCCGTCGTGCGGAAGTAGAACTGCGGCCGGTAACCCGTGAAGAACGGCGTGTGCCGTCCACCTTCTTCCTTCGTCAGCACGTAGGCTTCTGCCTTGAACTTCGTGTGCGGCGTGATCGAACCCGGCTTGGAAATCACCTGCCCGCGCTCGATGTCCTTGCGCTCAACTCCGCGCAACAGCAAACCGACGTTGTCGCCCGCCGTGCCTTCGTCCAGAAGCTTCTTGAACATCTCCACGCCCGTCACCACTGTCTTTGTGGTCGGACGAATACCGACGATCTCCACCGTCTCGTTCACCTTCACCTTGCCGCGCTCCACGCGACCTGTGGCCACCGTGCCGCGGCCCTGAATCGTGAAGATGTCTTCCACCGGCATCAAAAACGGCTTCTCAATGTCGCGCTCCGGCGTCGGAATGTAGCTGTCCACCGCGTCCATCAACTCCAGCACCGTCTTCTCCCATTCGGGATCGCCTTCCAATGCCTTCAACGCCGAGCACTTGACCACCGGAATGTCGTCGCCCGGAAACTCATACGCGCTCAACAGCTCGCGCACTTCCAGCTCCACCAGTTCCAGCAATTCCGGATCGTCGACCGCGTCAGCCTTGTTCATGCGACACCACCATCGCCGGTACGCCTACCTGCCGCGCCAGGAGAATGTGCTCGCGCGTCTGCGGCATCGGTCCGTCTGTGGCTGCCACCACCAGAATCGCCCCGTCCATCTGCGCCGCGCCCGTGATCATGTTCTTCACGTAGTCGGCGTGACCGGGACAGTCCACGTGCGCGTAGTGACGGTTCTGGTCGTCTCATACTCCACGTGCGCCGTCGCGATCGTGATGCCGCGTGCTTTCTCTTCCGGCGCCTTGTCGATCTGATCGAAGGCCACAAACTGCACTTTCGGATTATTCTTCGCCAACACCTTCGTGATCGCTGCCGTCAACGTCGTCTTCCCGTGATCCACGTGCCCAATCGTCCCGATGTTCACGTGCGGCTTTGAACGGTCAAATTTTTCCTTCGACATCTTTTTATTCCCCGTGTGCGCAGACTACAGTCTGCAAGCGATTTTAGTTAAAAGAAAAGGCACAGACTCGTAAGCCTGTGCCACTCCTACGCCGCTATTTTGCGACCCCCTGGACTTTTGCAATCACTTCCTCCGCAACGTTCTTCGGCGCCTGGTCATAGCGCTCAAAGTGCATCGTTGAGGTTGCGCGACCCTGGGTCGCCGATCGCAAGTCCGTCGTGTAACCAAACATCTCAGAAAGCGGTACGAATGCCGTAATCACCTGCGCGCCGCCGGGTCGAGGCTCGGTCTTTTCAATCTGGCCACGTCGCCGCATCAGGTCGCCATTTACCGCGCCCATGTAGTCGTCAGGGGTGACAACCTCAATCCGCATGATGGGCTCCAGCAACACCGGCTTTGCCTTTCGCACCGCGTCCTGGAAAGCGAGTGAACCGGCAATGTGGAACGAGCGCTCATCCGAATCGACCTCGTGGTAATTACCGAACACAAGGCGCACCTTGATATCCACCAGCTCATAGCCAGCGAGGAAGCCACGCTCCATCGCGTCTCTGATTCCGCTCTCGACGGGCTTGATGTACTCCTTGGGAATGGCGCCGCCCGTAATCTTGTTTTCGAAAACAAACCCCTCGCCCGGAGCCGGCTCGATCTCGATCTCCACATGTCCAAACTGGCCGCGGCCGCCGGTCTGCTTCTTGTAGATCTCCTTGCCTGGCGCCGGTTGCGTAATGGTCTCGCGATAAGCTACCTGCGG
The DNA here is from genome assembly GCA_963748155.1 of uncultured Acidobacteriota bacterium. GTDB lineage: Bacteria > Acidobacteriota > Blastocatellia > Pyrinomonadales > Pyrinomonadaceae > PSRF01. The sequence goes on from CAVVHV010000002.1 coordinate 143,546, forward strand.
CTTGCCGACGTTGGCCTCAACACCAAACTCACGCTTCATGCGATCGACGATGATCTCGAGGTGAAGCTCACCCATACCGGCGATGATCGTCTGTCCGGTTTCCTGATCGGTCGAAACATTGAAGGAAGGATCTTCCTGGGCCAGGCGATTCAGCGCCACGCCGAGCTTGTCCTGGTCCTGACGCGTCTTCGGCTCGACTGCAACGCGAATAACAGGCGCCGGAAACTCCATCTTTTCCAGGATAACCGGCTTGTTCTCATCACAAACCGTATCGCCGGTGGTGACCTGCTTCATACCGCCGATGGCGATGATTTCGCCTGCGCTCGCGTCTTCAATGTCTTCGCGCTTGTTGGCGTGCATCCGCATCAGCCGGCCTACGCGTTCCCTGGTACCCTTGATCGGGTTGTAGGCATAAGAGCCAGCCTTGATGCTGCCACTGTAAATGCGCACAAACGACAACTGGCCGAGGTGCTTGTCCGCCATGATCTTGAAGACAAGACCGGCAAACGGCGCAGCAGCATCCGGGGGACGAGTTTCAACTTCGTCCGTTTTGGGATTGATGCCTTCAACCGGCGGCACATCAAGCGGCGACGGAAGATAATCGACTACTGCATCGAGCAGCGTCTGCACGCCTTTGTTCTTGAACGCCGAACCAGTGACGACGGGCACGAGTTTGAGCCCGATCGTTCCGGCGCGAAGAGCTTTGCGAATTTCCGCCTCTGAAATCTCTTCGCCTTCGAGATACTTGTGCATCAAGTCGTCGTCGATGCTGGCAACAGCCTCGATCAGCTTCTCGCGCGCAGCCACCGCGGCTTCTTTTAAGATCCTCAGGGATCTCGACTTACTTCGTACTCAGCGCCCTTGGTCTCGTCTTTCCAGATCAAACCCTTCATCGCGACCAGATCGACGACGCCTTTGAGTTGATCCTCAAGACCGATCGGAATCTGAAGTGCGACTGGATTTGCGCCAAGACGGGTGATGATCGACTCGAATGAACGGTCGAAAGAAGCACCAGCGCGATCGAGTTTGTTGATGAAGCAAATGCGCGGAACGCCGTACTTGTCAGCCTGGCGCCAAACAGTCTCCGACTGCGGCTCCACGCCCGCGACACCGTCAAACACTGCGACAGCGCCGTCGAGCACGCGCAGCGAACGCTCCACTTCCATCGTGAAGTCAACGTGGCCCGGAGTGTCGATGATGTTGATGCGATGATCGACGCCGTTTCTTTCCCAGAAACAGGTGGTTGCAGCGCTGGTGATAGTGATACCGCGCTCCTGTTCCTGCTCCATCCAGTCCATCGTCGCCGTACCCTCGTGCACCTCGCCAATCTTGTGCGTGATGCCCGTGTAATAAAGGACACGTTCGGTGGTGGTGGTCTTACCGGCATCGATGTGGGCCATGATGCCGATATTCCTGAACTTGCTTAGGTCGTGCTTAGCCATTGCTTTGAATAGGTCGTATAGGTCCTATCCGACCTATACCTTCGTTACCATTTATAGTGCGCGAATGCTTTGTTAGCGTCCGCCATGCGGTGCGTGTCTTCCTTCTTCTTCACCGCATTGCCGCGGTTGTTCGCCGCGTCGAGAATCTCGGCCGCCAGACGATCCGTCATCGTCTTTTCACCGCGGCCGCGGGCGTAGGAGACGATCCAGCGAATTGCCAGGGCACCGCGCCTTTCCTGGTGTACTTCGATCGGCACCTGATAAGTCGAACCGCCAACGCGTCTCGACTTCACTTCAACCGTGGGCTTCACGTTATCAATCGCCCGTTTGAAAACTTTCAAAGGCTCTTCGCCGGTCTTGTCGCCGATCTGCCGCATGGCATCGTAAAAAATGCTCTCGGCCACACTCTTTTTGCCTTCCCACATCACGCCACTGATGAACTTCGTCACCAGCGGGCTGTTGTAAACAGGATCGGGAAGTACTTCGCGTCGTTCGGCTACTCGTCGTCTTGGCATACTAGTTTCTCGTTACTTGGCACTCGACTTCTATTTCAGCGCTTGCTTTGGGCCGTTTCGCTCCATACTTCGAGCGTCCCTGCTTGCGATCGGCAACGCCGACCGAGTCGAGCGTGCCGCGAATCACGTGATAGCGGACGCCGGGAAGGTCCTTCACGCGGCCGCCTCGGATAAGGACAATCGAGTGCTCCTGCAGGTTGTGACCGACGCCGGGAATGTAAGTCGTCACCTCGATACCGTTCGTCAGGCGTACGCGAGCGACTTTGCGAAGCGCTGAGTTCGGTTTCTTCGGCGTTTGCGTGTAAACACGGGTGCAGACACCACGCTTCTGCGGGGAGCTCTGGAGCGCGGGACTGGCCGTTTTGTACTTCACCTGCTGGCGGCCTTTGCGAACAAGCTGATTAATCGTCGGCACTGTTTTCCTCGTTACTGCGAGCGCGTTAAGCGCGCAAAAGGCCCCCTGCCTACCTCTTTCCGGAACTTGTCCGGCAGTCAGCGCAGGCGGCTGCCCTGTTTAGAAATTAAGTTAATAGGGACGTTCTGATTTCGCTTCTTCAGCGGCGGGCGTGGATCGTGGCTTCCCTCAAGCCGAAACTTTTCTGTGGCGTCGCATCAAGGGCGAGAAGTTTCCTTCCGCGCGAGTAAGCGTTGGAACGACTGGCGAGCAGCCGCGACGCGTACCATTTACGCCACAATAATTGTCAAACGACCGTTAATACTTAGTGGTCGAACGCAACGCCTCCACACCTACAGAACCAACCGGACGTTGCTTTTGTTGCTTCAGACACTTTGGCCCGAAACGGGAGACTATACGGGCGTGATTGCTTTGTGTCAAGCGTGGTGGGGAGGGGTAGTCGTAGACAGGATGACAAGATTTACAGGATTTACAAGATGAATCCTGTTAATCCTGCAAATCTTGTCATCCTGTCTAAACCACCGACCGAATCAAGTACCAAACCCCATATCCAACCGCCCCGATAACCCCAAGAATCACTAACGCCAACAGCGTCATCAATAACTTAAACTTCCGGTAACGGCCCTTGTCCGGTGGGGCGAGCGAACTCTGCGGGAAGTATGGTGGTGGTGTGTACGTAGCCATTGCTAATCCTCCGGAGATGGGGAGGCCGCAGCCTTCTTCTCCTCTTCCTTCTGCTGCTTCTTCAGCAAATCTTCCTGGTGCTTCCGCCCGGCGCGGATGCGCTTGATGCCTTCCTTCGCCTCGTCCAACCCATCCTGCGCGCGATAGTAATCCGGATCGATCTCCAGTGACTTCGAAAACGCTGCCGCGGCAGCGTCGTACTGAGCGAGTTTCGTGTACGCAACGCCCAGATCGTAATAAATGTCCGGGTCGTCCTCTTTCAGTTTCGTCGCCGCTCGATACTCGCGTATCGCCTCACTGTATTGCCCAAGGTTCGCATAAGTCTGCCCGAGCGCATAATGGGCCTCGGCATCGTTCTCATTTTCCTCGAAGTATTTCTTGTAAGCCCCGACTGCCTTCTTATACTCCGCTTCCGCCTCTTCGCGTTTTCCTAGTGACTCGTAACCGAGCCCAAGGCGGAAATGGGCTTCCGCCAGGTCCGGATCGAGTCTGACCGCTTCCTGAAACGCGAGGACTGCTTCAGCGTCCTGATCGTTGCGAAAGAGCTCCTTGCCTTTGTCGAGTTGGGCACGCGCGCGCGTGCGGTCCTCAGGCAAATTATTGGACACTTGCGGTGGTCCGGCACTATTATCCGTGCTTTGCTGACCGCTGCGCTTGCAACCGGTGGCCAAAACCATTAGCCACACGGCGCAGATTATGAGAATTGATCTCATCCTGTAGAAACTCTACCTCTGCCTGAAAAGCATGTAGGTTGGGGAAAGCAGCAAACTTATCTAACGCAACAAGGGTAAGCTAGTCAAACAACCCCGTGGAAATTCCAGCGAATTGCGAATTTCTCCTAACAACAGCTAAATCAAGGAGTGCAAATGTTTAGATATCAATTCCCCCGGCTGAAAGGACTAAAAATGGACGCCGCGCCAATTGCCCTGGTCGTCGTGTTCCTATCCGCAGCCAGTGTTTTTGCCCAGAAACCGCAGGTCGTCTCGGCGGCCAACGCTCCCCTTTCGCTCAGCTTAACTACCGATGCGAACATTGTACGCGCCTGCGACAACAGCGGTGCTCCCCAGGTGCAACTGATCGCAAAAGCAGTTTCGCCGGGCGGCAACCCAATCAAATACAAGTGGACCACGAGCGCGGGTGTGATCAGTGGTGAAGGTCCGACAGTGACCTGGAACCTCGCGGGCCTCAAACCCGGCTATCACAAAGCATCGCTCGACATTCAGAGCGTCGGCAGCGATGGATCATGCCAGGCGTTCTCCTCCATCAGCGTCCTTGTAAACCCGTGTGCCGAAGTCCGACCTGTTTGTCCGGCAATCGAGATTTCATGCCCAACGAACGTCGCCATCGATCAACCGCTAACTTTTACCTCCCGCTACTCAGGCGGCGTGCCGGCGAATGTCACACCTGTCTACAACTGGACCGTTTCAGCGGGAACGATCATCGAAGGCCAGGGAACAGACACGATCAAGGTCGATACGAAGGGACTGGCCGGAGAAACTGTTCGCGCGTCGCTTTCGATGGGCGGCTACAATCTCGAGTGTGCGGCTGATTGTGCCGTTTCGATTCCGCTGCCGAAGAGAGAGAGCCGGATGTTTGACGACTATCTGAATATCGCCCGAAACGATGAGAAGGCGAGACTCGACAACTTCGGTATCGAACTTCAGAACGATCCGACAGCGACGGCTACGTGATCGTCTATCCGGGACGCGCAAGTAAACGCAGCCGAGGTCCAGGGCCACTTCGGCCATGTAATCGATTATCTTGTTAACTCACGCGGGATCGACAAGAGTCGTATCAGGACGATCGAAGGTCCAAAGAAAGATCAGTTCAGTAAAGAACTTTGGATCACGCCTCAGGGCGCCACACCACCAAATCCATAAATAAGCCGCAGATAAACGCGGATAGACGCAGATCATTTTTTCTGATCTGCGTCTATTTGCGTTTATCCGCGGCTAAATATTTGCCTTATAATCTCCCAACCGATAGGTCTGTACCAGAAAACTACACGCGGGAGAGGTATTTAGCATGTTGCGTACTAAATCAGCGTTTTGGTCCGTCTTGTTACTGGTTCTGATGCTGGCGCTTCCCTTCGCCGCAACCGGCCAGGACAAAGACAAAGACAAGAAAGACAAAGACAAAAAGGAAAAGAAAGAACTTACCGGCAAACCGGTAATGTGGCGTGAACCGGCCAACCTCGAGAGCCGCAATCTTCTCCTCGGCGCGGGCGGCGAAGAGATGAAGCCCGACATCAGCCAAGTCACTTTCATCAGAGATCAACCCGGCGGCTTCTCAAAGAAATATCGCGTCAAGGACGCGAAAGGCAATGAGTGGGTCGCGAAAATCGGTAAAGAAGCGCAAACAGACACCGCCGCAAACCGCTTAGTGTGGGCACTCGGCTATGAAACAGAAATCGCCTACCTCATTCCCCACCTGAAGATCGAAGGGAAAGGTGAATTCGACAACGTTCGACTCGAAGCCAGACCGGCGAGCGTGAAACGAGGGGGAAACTGGATGTGGGAGAACAATCCATTCCAAACCAGTCCTGAGTTTCGCGGTCTGAAGATCCTGATGGTGATGCTCAACAATTGGGATATGAAAGACGACAACAACGAGATCCTCGCGATGCGCGGTGACACCACCGGGGAGGGAGAGTTGCGCTACATCATCAGCGATCTTGGCGCGACATTTGGAAAGACTGGCGGGTTCTTCTCGCGGAGCCGCAACGACGTTCCTGATTACGTGAAAGCGGAGTTCATCAAGAAGGTCAACGGCGACGTGATTGATTTCAGTTACAGCGGCAAGAACCAGAAGCTCTTCGAGGGACTGACGGTAGCGGACGCGCGCTGGTTGAGCAATCTGATGAAGCGTTTGACTGACGATCAGATCAAGGACGCTTTCCGGTCGGCGAATTATTCGGCTGAGGAAGTTGATCTACTGACGGGTGCGATCAGGGAAAGAATTAACGCGCTCGCGAAACTAGGCTAAGAATTAGCCGCGGATAAACGCAGATGAACGCCGATCAGAAAAGAGATTCTAATCGGCGTTCATCTGCATTTATCCGCGGCTAATACTATTTCACGACATCAACGGCGATGAGTTGCTGCCCGGAGATCACAAACTCCGCTGGCGGCAACTCTGTCTCCCAAACGGGCGACAATACTGTCGGCGTGTAACCACCTGACGTCCGATCGCTGTTCAACGTCGCCACCATCGAAGGCGGCAGACTCGGCAGTTCGCTCGTCCCGATCACCGCACCGTTCGTGATGCGAAACAGCTTCACATACAGCCGATCACTCTTCTTCACGGTATTAATCGCCTTCACTAACTGGCTCAAATCCTGCGGCACGAACGCCTTCGCCGGCGATCCTTCCTGCAAAGCGCCACCATCACCGACAAACACCAGCAACTGACCGAGCGCTGCATCTTCGGGAATCTGAATCGGAATTCGCTGCACAAACTGCTTGCCGGATTCAGTTCTGACGTAAGCCTGAACCTCGACCTTCTCGCCACGTCGAACTTCCGTGCGGTCAAGCGTGATGCGCTCGAGCGTGCCCGCGTACTTCGTCTCCGTCGACGCGATATCGAGCGTGATTCCGTCGAGCTGAACGTCGTCAAAGCCACTCGTCAACAACGCGCCGACCGGCGCGGCGATCGAGCCCGAAGCCATGATCGCGGAGTTAGCAGCCGAGAACCGGCGATCGATCTGAACCGCCTCCTGGCCTTTCACTTTGATCTCACCCTTCACGCTGATCGTCGAATCCCCGAGCACACGCTCGCTCGAAATGATCGTGTTGTACAGTGTGATGTTCAAAAGCAGAGGCGTCAGGAACGAGTCGTTAGCGATCTCATACGAATAAGTCTCAGTCCGATCGCGGCTCGTGTGCAGGTTCACTTTAACCGGGATCATCTTCGGCGCCTGACCCAGCAAACCAAAGATTCCCGACGCTCGATCCTGCGAAATTGCGCCAACCATCCGGCCCGGCACCGCGAGCTTGAACGAGTTGTTCATGTTCGAGATGACGGTCACAACCGACGACTCTGACATCGGCATATCGGAAGCGCCCAGACTCAAAAACGGGTGACCAAACGCGTAAATGCGATCTCCATCGCGCAACGTCACCGTGCCCGCGGCTGCGAGTGAATAATCGCCGCGCACCAGTTGCACACTGATCGAGCTTCCCGGCGGAAATGTGTTGCCATTGAACTCGGCAAGTGGGGTAATCGCAGCCGAACCGCCAACACCCGAAACCGGCAACAGTCCACTGGCGACTAGCTGCGGCGCAAACGCGGCGAGTGATTCCTGGCTGATACCACTGAACACGAGCGGCGTGGCGATCGGCGTCATTTGCTGGCCAAGCAACGGCATCAGCGGTGATCCAACAGAAACGGGCGCCAAAAGTGAAACTGATCCCACGGCCGGTTTCGGCAAATTTGGCTTCCAATCAGTTCCCGCAAGCTGTGAAAACGAAACGACGCGCGGTTCTTTCGGTTTGGCGTTTTCCGAGCCCTTGTTGAAGAGGTCGATCATCTGCTTGATCGGGGTGATGCCCGCGATCGGCTCTTTTGAGAAAGGAAAACTGAACGCGATGGCGCCGACGATCTTTCCGTCGATGTAAACCGGCGAGCCGGACATGCCCGCAAATACACCTGTTTTTTCGACATTCGATCCGCTGAGTCTCGCGATGATGGCCGACTGCCGTGGACCAGGAAATCCCGGCAGCACGCCGAGAATCTCGACGCCAAATTCCTGCGTGTCAGAACCGCTGAACACGGTCCGCGCAGTTCCCTTCATGCCCGGGCGAAGGTCTTCGAGGGGAAACAACTCAGGGCCTTTTGGCAGAGCAACAGGTTGGTCGAGCACTAGCAAGGCCCGAAACGGTAGCAATCAGAATCGCGATAAGAACAAAGCGGGTAAATCTATTCATTAACCAACCTCCGCCTGCCAAGTTACAGGATTTCAGCATTTTCGTACAGGATTTCAGGATTCTCAAGATTTACAGGATAATCCCGTCCGATATGGAAGCCTTTATCCTCGCCGGCGGCGCCTCCAGAAGAATGGGAACTGATAAGTCTCAGTTGCTGATTGAACGCCAAACGTTTGCCGAACGCATCGCGGAAACTCTGTTGCAGGTAGCTGATTCCGTGACACTCGTCGGCGGTCTGGGATCGAATCTTCCCACGCGTCGCGGATATCTATCCGCAGTGGGGCGCGCTCGGTGGTCTTCACGCTGCGCTCTGCGACGTGCGAAAGCGAGTGGGCCATCGTCGTCGCCTGCGATTTGCCATTTGTGACTGCGGAGCTCTTTTCCTTTCTCGCAGAAATGCGTTTGGACCATGATGCAGTTGTTCCGGTTCAGCAGGACGGGCGGCCGCAGCCGTTAGCCGCGCTTTATCGTGTTGACCCTTGCCTGCAACGCGCAACCGAACTGATCGAAGCGGGACGCAGGCGGCCGTTGGACCTGCTCGACGCGGTCAACACACGCTGGGTTCAATTCGACGAGCTAACGAATCTCGATCAGGCGGAAAGGTTTTTTGTTAACATCAATACGCCGTCAGACTATGATGAAGCGATCCGAGGACACTCACGCTAATGCCGCCCCGACGAAGAATTGGTAAAAGACTCGTCAAGTCTTTCCTGCCAATAGCACTGGTGATCGTGCTGGCTGTCGTGGGCGCGCTTTCTTTCGTCATCTACTGTGTGACGCGTCCCACCAAACGTCCTTACGTTGTTACTCCTGAATCGTTCTCGAGAATCAGTGGACGCGCGATCAAGGTCACGGATGAGACCTGGACCAATGCCGACGGACGAAATGCGCGCGGCTGGCTGCTCAAAGGCGCTGAAGGTGCGCCGGCAGTCGTTTTACTTCACCGCTACGGCGGCGATCGCTCATGGCTCTTTAACCTCGGCGTCAAGATTAACGAAACGACTAACTTCACGATCCTTTGGCCCGACCTGCGCGGTCATGGTGAGAATCCGCTGATCAGATCGACGTCGCTCGGCGTTCGAGAGGGAGACGATCTGCTGGCGGCGATCAAGTACCTGCGCGGTTTGAAAACAGAGGGCCAGAAGACGCTGGTGGGAGAGAGTGTTGGGGTTTATGGCGTTGAGCTTGGTGCGTACAGCGCCCTGAAAGCTGCACGCAATGAGCCGCTCGTGAAGGTGCTCGTGCTCGACTCGGTCGTGCTGTCGCCGAATGATTTGCTCAGCACGGCGGTATCGAGTTGTGTCGGGTTGGATAATGGGTTGGTTCAATACTTCTCACGTGTGGCGATGAAGACTTACATGCTTGGCGGTTATGACGATACGAATGCGTGTGAGTTTGCTGCAGGGATAAAGGACCCGAAAGTGTTGTTGCTGTCGGGGAGTGATGCCGGGGCGTTGCGTGATGCGACGATGTCGTTGCAGAAGTGTTTTCCGAGTGGGGCGAATGTCGAAGTGCGGACCGATCTGCCGTTGAGTGGGTTTGGGTCTGCCGTCGGTGACGGGCGAGCAAGGTGAGGCGTACGATCGAGTAGTCATCGAGTTCTTTGCCCGAAACCTGCGTTAGACAGGATTACAGGATTTACAGAATGAACAAGATAAATCCTGTCAATCCTGTAAATCTTGTAATCCTGTCTAACATGCCGTCGTCCTATGGCGTCCACCCCAGGACTGCCGTCTTCCCATTATCCCCAATAACCTCAATCGTCGACACACCTCTAAAATTCTCAACATACTCCGCCGGTATCATCACCACGAATTTGCCGCCACGCGCGCGCGCCTCGCTCAACAGAGACCTCATCAAACGTCACCGGCTCACCATCACGCCCATAAACAACCCGCCCATACGCATAAAACTCCGCCGATCGATCATCACTTCGCTGCGCGAGCACCGGCGCGTTCGCATATCCACGCGCATCCGCCATCAACAACAGATCGCGCACTGACTCGCGACCCGCATATCGCATCGCCCCGAAATTCAAAACAATCACAACCAGGATCGCGGTCGCGCCCGCAATGATCAACGGCCATCTCGGATTAAAGATCCGCGTCAACCGATCGCTCACGAGCAACGCCACAGCCGGTATCACCGGCAGCACATAACCCGGCAGCTTCGATCCTGAAAACGAAAAGAACACGATCGGCAACAGCAGCCACGCGAGTGAGAAAACACGAACGATGCTGAGGTTATCAGTCGCCACGCCAATTCCAGCCTCGCACCTTCGCGAGCGCGACAATGAGATAGGGCGTCCACGGCAACGCCAGCATCAGGATGATTACCGGATAGAAATAGATCGGCTGCGGGTGGTGATACTTGTTCGACACGTACCGCGCAAAGTGATGCTGCACAAAAAATTCATCGATGAAACTCCAGCCGTGTCGTGCGATAACTGGTCCATACCAGATCGCCGATACGGCCAGCGCGAGCGGCACTCCCCAAAACAAACTCAGCATCACGGATCGCGAAGGCCACGTGCGTCGTCAGCAAGTAATACAAACCCACCACGCCAAACGGGATCACAATTCCCACAAGGCCCTTAGCCAGCAGCGACAACCCGACAAACACGTAGAAACCCGCCAGAAGAACTCGTTTGTTTCGTGTCGTCGGCAGCTCATGTAAAAGAAACAACGCGAGCGACCACGTGGTCGTCATCGTGATAACGACATCGAAACTCGCCGCGCGTGAGAACACGATCAGACCGAGACAGCTTGCCGTTACGACAACACTCCAAAATGCAAAGCCGCGCGGATCCTCGCGATCGATCTCGCGTCCGACACACCAAACCGCCGCAATCGTCAGTAGTCCACAGAGCGCCGGACCAAAACGTGCCGACCACTCGCTCACACCAAAGACTTTGAAAGCCCCGGCGATCATCCAGTAAAGCAGTGCGGGTTTTTCAAACCACGTGTGATGGCCGAGCGTCGGCGTAATCAAATCGCCGGTGAGAAACATCTCGCGCGCCACCTGCGCGTAGCGCGGCTCGTCTGGACCAAGCAGCGGCAGCTTGCCGAGGCCGTAGAGGTAAAAAGCGATGATGATGACGAAGAGGAGAATGTAGACTCGCTTGGCAAGCGTTGAAGGATGCAAGTATATTCGGGCTCCGATTATGACGAGTCAGTCTTTTACAGGATTTACATGTTAATCCTGAAAAATCTTGTAAATCCTGTCAAAGGTTTTAACACATAATGCTACGCACAGCAGTCATCGGAGTCGGCAGCCTCGGGCGGCAACACGCTCGCATCCACGCAGATCTCGCATCGGAAGGCGCATCGCAATTCGTCGCCGTTTGCGATCTAAACGAACAAACAGCACGCGCCATCAGCAGCGAGCGAGAAACTGACTGGACCACAGACTGGCGTGAGCTGATCGGCCGCATCGACGCCGCGAGTCTCGCTGTGCCAACAGAAGCACACTGCGAGATTGCGTGCGGCCTGCTCGAAGCCGGCATTCACGTGCTCGTTGAAAAACCGATCTCACGCACGCTCGAAGAGGCCGACCGCATGATCGAAGCCGCCAAACGCGGCAACGCCATGCTTCAGGTCGGACACCTCGAACGTTTCAATCCCGCGATGGTCGCGTTGCGGCCGCACGTGCGCAAACCTGTCTATTTCGAGATTCATCGCGTCGGGCAGTTCACCGCGCGCTCGCTCGACATCGACGTCGTGCTCGACTTGATGATTCACGATCTCGATATCGTGCAGTGGCTCGTCGGCGAAGACGTCGAAGTCACAAACATTCACGCCGTTGGAATCGCGATCCTCACGAACAAGGTCGACGCGGCAAATGCGCGGCTCGAGTTCTCGTCCGGCGCCGTGGCGAATATCACGGCGTCGCGCGTCGGAACAGAGAAGATCCGGAAGATGCGTTTCTTCCAGCCGCACGACTACATCGCCATTGATTACACGACGAAGCGCGCGTCGGTCAGCAGTCTCGCGCCACCGGCAGCGAGCGGTGCGTGGCCTGGCGTTCACGTTAAGCATCTCGACATCATCGATGTTGAGCCGTTGCGCGCGGAGATTGTTTCGTTTTTGGAGTCGGCGCGGGATGGCGCGCCGCCGGCGGTGTCCGGACTTGAAGGGAGAAATGCGTTGAGTCTCGCGCTGCGCACTCTTGAAAGAATTCGTGAGCACGCTGAGCATCCGGGTGTCAGCGAAATTCAGCCACAGATCAACACGGATTTGAAAATGCCGATTCGCAACGATCAACTTTCGGCGCTCCTCGCAACAGCACATCGATGCCGGTGAGTTTCCTTCCGCTGTTTATCTCGTCGGCGAGCAGGATGAGATCATTTACGAGGATGCTCTCGGTCATTCCGTTGTCGAGCCTTATCGCGTCGCAAACAAGATCGACACCATCTACGATCTCGCTTCACTCACAAAACCACTCGTCACGTCTCTACTCTGCGCGCGTCGAATTGAGCTCGGCGAACTAACACTCGACAGCTCCGTTTCTCACTACCTGCCGGAGTTCGATCGCACTGACAAGCAGATGATCACGATTCGCGAGCTGCTGACGCACACGTCCGGGCTGCCCGCGTGGCGGCCGCTTTACCTGCTCACCGAGGACCAGCCTGATCGTGCTGCGGGCGCGATCGCGAGTCTCGATCTCGAGTACAAGCCGGGCACGCGAGTGGTTTACAGCGATCTCGGATTCATCGCGCTGGGAATCCTGCTGGAGCGCATGATGCATCAGCGTCTCGCGGACATGGCAAAGCGCGAGATCTTCGAGCCGCTGAAGCTGCAACAGACTTTTTTCAATCCGGAGATGGCGTTGCAGACGGGGATTGCGGCGTGCGAAACGGGAAACGCGTACGAAGCCGACATGTGTAAACAGAATGGACGCGGGCGAGTATGCGAATTCGCGGCAGCGTTTGATCTGGGGTGAAGTACACGATGGTAATGCTTACTTCCTGGGTGGCGCGGCGGGGCATGCCGGATTGTTCTCGACTGCGCGCGAGACGTTTCTGATGGCGCAGCAGTTTCTGAGTGAGTCGACGACGTTGCTCGCGGCTGAGACGTGCAAGCTGTTTCGGGAGAACATGACGCCGGGGCTGGAAGAGGCACGCTCGATCGGTTGGCAACTGGCGGCGACGAAGGATTCAACGGGAGGAGCGGACCTGCCGCCGGATAGCTTCGGTCATAACGGATTCACAGGAACGTGTGTCTGGATCGATCCGAGCCAGCGGCGCGTATTCATCCTGCTCACCAACCGCACGCACGCTCATGCGCTGCCGTTTGCGAACATCAATGCGGTGCGGCGAGCAATTCAATAACTATAGCGCCGCAGGATTACACAGGATAAAAACGCGGATTTATAACTTGAGCCGTAAGATCGTGCCGATCACATTAAGTCGCCAGGAACGCTGACGCCGTCATTCTGGCGAAGATAATAGAAGTCCTGAGTGAAGTGCTTATTGAAAACCTTGCTCCCACCAACCGCGAATCGGTTGCGCGGCCAGCGATCGAGGCTCCAGTCGTAGAAAACTTCATCCGCAACAAACAACGACAGGCCCCACTTCGATGGTCCGACCGGATGCTCGATCTGAAACCGGTTTCGATAACGTGTCGAGTTGATTCCCGGATTTCGAATGCGACGCTCAAACAGATTCCGATCACTCAACCGAAACTTCTCAACATTAAACCGCAACGTAACCGGCAGCGACAGCCGGCTCTCCCAACCTCTCCGGTTACGAACAGGCTGCGTAGCCGATGTGGAGATAGTTCGGCGCGACTGTATGTGCTGTCCGAACCTGAACGTGAAACCGGCGCCGATGCGTTCATCAACGGGACGGCTGATATCACGACCCAGACGCAACGTGCCGAGAATGTTGAAGTCGACTGTCCTTCGTGACCGGAATCGCGACTTGAACATCAGTCCAGATCTGATTGTCCGTTTGATCGATAACCTGTGCCGGCGCGAGGCCGCTCAGCACAAGCAACAGCAAGCACGCGTACGCCGCTTCGTTCTCAATTTGCACCTTTTGAGCCTTGCGGCGGCAAGACTGTGAATGAGGTCAGCGCGACAACCACGCGTTCGCCGACCTGCAAACGCGTAGCGCTCGCTTCGGGCTTCGGACGCGTGGCGATGATCGATTTGCTAGGCTGCCGGTCAGGTGTTTCCGTGGTAAGGTAGTAAGGAGTCTCGTCTGTTTTGCATTCTTCCGCGGCCGGCTTCAATGCGCAGCCGCAGCTCGTTCATAAGCGCCGACAAAAGCGATCTCTTCGATCAGCGCGCTGGCGAGCCGTGAGTGCCCCGGCCGCAAGAAGTCTCCACGATTCAACGATACATCTTCAGGACGAAAGACAATCTTCACGCAGTCGCCCGGCTTGAACTTCGTCCTTGTCCAATGTCGCGGGAATTTGCGCGCGATCCTACCTCGAGAAAATCCTGCCGTACTACTGCGTCGAGAACATTCGCGGCGCCGAGAAATGTCGCGACGTATTCCGTTGCCGGATGATTGTAGATCTCAAACGGCGTTCCGATCTGTTCGACATGGCCCACGTTGAGTACTGCGACCCGATCGCCGAGCTCGAGCGCTTCTTCCTGATCGTGCGTGATGAAGATCGACGGCACGTTCACTTTTTTCAACAGCGCGCGTATTTCGCGACGCAGGTGAACACGCGTTTGCGTGTCGAGCGCGCCGAACGGCTCGTCAAACAGCAAGCACTTCCGGTTTGTAAGCGAGCGTGCGCGCGATCGCGACGCGCTGCTGCTGCCCGCCCGAAAGTTGTGACGGATATTTCTTGCGGTGTTCTTCGAGTTGGACCAGCGACAACAACTCGTTCACCGTTTCGCGAATCTCCTTGCGTTTGCGCTTGCGGATGCGCAGGCCGTAACCGATGTTCTTCTCCACCGTCATCTTTGGAAAGAGCGCGTACGATTGGAAGATGACGCCCACGCCTCTCTCGCGCGCCGGCAGCTCGGTGACGTCTTTGCCGTGCAGGATCACTTTGCCCGTGTACGGCATTTCGAGACCGGCCATGATGCGCAGGATCGTGGTCTTGCCGCTGCCCGATGCGCCGAGCAACACCAGCACTTCGCCCTCAGCGACATCGAAACTGATGTCTTCGAGCACGCTGGCCTTGCCGAAGCGTTTGCTGATTCCGATCACACTGGCAGCCGCGGGCGGCGGCGGCGCGCTGGACGCCGGCTCTTCGTGTCTCGGAATTAATACTTCTTTCGCTTTCACCATTAGATCTTAATCAACGTCCAGCCAGTCACGCGCGAAAAACAGCACGCTGAAGATCAGGAACGAAAACAACGCGAGCACGATCGCGATCGCATTCGCCGCTTCGATCTGGCCTTCGTTGAACTTCGCGAAGATGTAGAGCGGCGCGGTCTGTGTTCGTCCGGCGAGATTTCCGGAAACGAGGATCGTCGAGCCAAACTCGCCGACCGCGCGCGCGAAAGTCAGCAGCGCGCCCGAGACGATCGCGCCGCGCAACGACGGCAACGTCACATGCCAGAACGTTTGCCAGCGCGTGGCGCCGATCGTTGCTGACGCTTCTTCGAGCGAGCGGCTCATCGTGTCGAAGACGGGTTTGATCACGCCGAACGCGAGCGGGAACGTGACAAAGATATTCGCGAGAATGATCGCTCCCGCAGTGAACATGATTTGAACACCGTGCGGCGCGAGCAGACGGCCGAGCGTGCCGTACGGTCCCCAAAGCAACAGCAAAGCGAAACCGGCGACAGCGGTCGGGATCGCGGTCGGGAGCGAGATCGTGACGATGAGCGCGTTGCGTCCCCAGAAGTTGTAACGCGAGAGGACGTAAGCGGCGAAAAGACCAAAGATGACGTTGAAGACTGTGGCCCAGAAGCTCGTCGCCATCGAAAGCTTGAGCGCGAATATCGCTTCGGGCGCCATCAACGCGGCCCAGAATTTATCGAGCCCGTTGCTCGTGCCGAAGATAAAGATGGAAGCGAGCGGCAGGAACACGAGCGGCAGCATCATAAACACGAGCATGCCGATACTGAGCGGTCGCGCCACATCGAACCCACGCACATGCCGCATTGCTGGAACGATGCGAACTCATATCGATTCTATGGCTCATCGCCAACGCAGCCACTTTGTTAGACAGGCATTTAGCAAGATGTTATCAGCGATCTTACGAAGTCTAACTATTTCGTCTGCACCTGATCCCGAAAGATCGCTTCGATCACGTCCGGATACGCCTTGTCCCAACCGCCGAAATATTCAATCGTAAACGGCATCTCGATATGCCCAAACGCCTTGTTCGCCTGGTTGAACGCATCGTTCGTGCTCGAGTAGAAATGAAACTTAACGAAAGCCTCCTGCGCTTCATCACTCCACAGATACTGCATGAACGCATCAATCACCGGCCGCTTCGCCGCCGTGATGTTTTTGTCGATCACGCACCGCCGGATGCTCGCTGAAGATCGTCGACTGCGGCACAACGACTCGATCGGAGCCTTCGCTTCTTTCATCAGCAGCGCTTCCAGCTCGTAAGTGATCAGCGCATCGCCGTTACCGAGCTCGAAAGTCGTTCGTGCCTCGCGCGCCGAACCGGGCGTTGAGATCACGTTTTTCCAGATCGCGCGCAGCGTTTGCAGTGCTTTTGTTTTGTCAGTTTCTTCAGACTCGTTCCCTGACTTCTTCAACTCCGATCCATAAATCGCAAGGATCGACCACTGCGCGCCACCTGAACTGATCGGATCGGGATGGATCAATCGAATTCCCGGTTTTGCCAGGTCCGAAAAATCTTGAATTCCCTTCGGATTTCCCTGGCGCACGATGATCACGAAAGGAGTCTTGTTGACGATTCCCTTTCCCGGCAACGAATGCCAGTCAGCAGTCACGAATCCGTCTTTTTGCAGTCGCTGCACGTCGCGCTCGATCGAAAGAATCGCGATCTCGGCGGGAGCGCCGCGCAAAATCTGATTCGTTACGGTTTCAGAACCCGCAAACGACGATTGAAACTGCACCGTCTGGCCGTGTTGCTGTTTCCATTTCGCAGTGAAGCCGGGAAAGATCGCCTTCTCGAGCGATTCTTTCATGATCGAGAAACCGTAAAGCGTGATCGTGATGTCGCCGCTTTCGCCTGGCGGTTTTGGCAGACAACTAGCGGCGAGCAACGCCAGGATGAGTGCAGCGGTCGCAAGTAACGGAACGCTTTGGGAAGTAGTCTTCCTCATGAAGCCGTTTGGCCTCCTGATTCTCTGGACAGACCAAAAAGCCGCTGCCGCTCAATCCTGGCTACCGGGGGTTGCACCGTCTATACCACAGAGTTGAGGTTCGTGGGAATAGGTAAAATCCGCCGTAATCCGTGTAATCACCGGGTCTTTTTTGTAGTAGTATGCGGGGCGATGTGTAGTTCCCTCGTGCGGAAAGCCATTGCTTTACTGTTGGCGCAGGCTTTTTTTCTCCCCATCGCATCCGGTCAACAACAAACTCCCGAAGCCACTCGGCCACGCCGGGCGCAACCGGTCTGGACGCCGCCTGCTGCCACGACTCCGATCATTTCCACGCCAACACTCACGACAACTGACTGGTCCGGAACCGAAGATTCGCGTGGCGCTGACTACGGACGCGCGTTCCGCGACTATTTCCACTACCGGTCACCTGATGAATGCGAGTGGCGGCGGCACGACTCTGCTGGCCCTCGATACGTCGCGTGTTCGCGTCGATCCGCGACTTTTGTCTCCGGTTTCGGCCGCGACTGAGGATGGCGGATTTCGAGTGACTCGTCGGCGGCGCAGCAACGCGTGAAGAGGCGGAAGAGAACGAGAAAGAGATCCAGAAGATCACAGGGGAAGACGCGCACGCCGCTTACGACACCGAAACTAAAACGTGGGGAATGTTTGTCGGCGGCAAGCTTTCGCGTGAAGAGGCGGAAGAGTTACGCGCGCGACTCGAAGACAGCAGGCATTGACGCAACGATCGAGGGACAACAACCGCAAACGGTCGCGCAGAAGCACGTCGCCTGCAAGCAACAGCCCGGTGCGTCTTACTTCGCGTCCAGCGTTGCCCTCGCGTGAAGTAGTCGCTTCGTCTGCCGCAGGCAAAGTGTTTAGTTCGAGTGCGCCAGTCGCATTTGCATCTGACGACGAGAAGAACGCTCCAGTGCGTTTCAACGATCGACCTTACCGCGGACGCATTGAAGTGTTCACAAATCTGCGCGGCTCGCTGACCGTTGTAAACGAGCTCGGACTGGAAGACTACGTGCGCGGCGTTGTCGCCAACGAGCTTTCGCCCGGCGGTTATCCGGCAATCGAGGCGCAAAAGGCCCAGGCCATCGCCGCTCGCACTTACGCACTGAAGAATCGCGGGCAGTTCATGTCGCAGGGGTTCGACATCCTGCCGACCACGCGCTCGCAAGTCTATCGTGGTCTAACTTCCGAAAATCCACTCTCGACGCGTGCTGTTGACGAAACGCGCGGCGTGATTGCGACTTACAACGGCGAGCCGATAAACGCGCTCTACACGTCGACGTGCGGCGGCCGCACTGAAGACTCGGAGAAGATTTTCAACGACGCGGTGCCCTACCTGCGTGCGCGTGAGTGTGCTGCGGAGAGGCAATCGTTCGATCGATTCGTGATCAGGACATCGCGCGAGCCCGCGGCGTTGCAGGATGATTCGAATGTAGTGCTCGCACGTGACGTCAGTCTCTTGCTGACACAGAACTTCGGCACGTTGCGAGAGCGGGTCTCCGATGCGTGGTTATCAGCAGATGCGACTGTGCCGGAAGTGCGAAACTGGCTTGCGAATGTGGCCCGCGTCGCTCGTCAAACCGCGCCGGCGACTGGTGAAGACGTGAATCGCCCGCCTGCTTTTGCGACGGCACTCTGCGCTCGCTGTATTTGGTGAGAGCCGTGCGGGGACACTGTTGAATGATGCTGACGCCGATTATCTTCTGGCGGTGAAAGATGCGCAGGAAGTGCCCGCGGCTAAATCGCGCGGACCTGGCGATGCTGCTGCGTGATGGGCATCTTTCCGTCTATCCCGATGCAACGCTGCGACCGCGCATGCCGTTGTCGCGAGCGCGCGTACTGCACGCTATCTCGCGACATTCTCGAAGCACGAAATCTTCTGCAACTGCAAAAAGCGAACGCGCGGCCCGCGAGCGATGGGCAACTGATTCTTCGTTCCAGCAAGGGCAAAGATCAGCCGATCAGAGTCAACCCGGATGCGTTTCTGTTTCGATATCTCGGCGAGCGGCCTTATGCGGTGTCGTCTGTCGCGCTGGTCGGTGGTGAAGCCGGTGACGTATCACCTCGCTGCGAATGGACAGATCGATTTTCTCGAAGTGAAGCCGGCGGCGAATGGTGCGGCCGCGGATCGTTTTTCGCCGTTTGCTAATTGGACGAAAGGGTTGAGTGTCGCGCAGGTGCAGGCGCGTTTGGCGCGTGCAGCGCGAGGGTATTGGAGCAATTGTGGATCTGCGGGTGGCGTCGCGTGGCGCGTCGCATCGAGTCACGGATCTGGAGATTGTTGGGACGAACGGTATTGCGACACGTTCGCGGTGGTCGCATTCGATCCGCGCTGGGCTTGCGTGAACAATTGTTCGTGATCGATCGCGAATATGATGACAAGCGGGCGAGTTACGGAGTTCGTATTTATTGGTCGTGGGTGGGGGCACGGCGTTGGGCATGTGCCAGGTCGGCGCCTACGGCCTCGCGAAGCAGGGCTGGTCCGCTGAGCAGATACTCAAGAGTTACTATTCGGGCATCGAACTGACACGGATGTATTAGACAGGATTACAAGATTTACAGAATTTACAAGATGAATCCTGTTCATCCTGCAAATCCTGTCATCCTGTCTATGAATTTCTCACGTAACCAGGTCCTCGCGCGGTCTGTTAGTGCTTATCGTCCTCTGGCTCGTTATACTTCTCGTCCTCTGCGAATCGTCATCGCCATCGTAGGCCCAACCGCCTCAGGCAAAAGCACGCTCGGAATCGAAGTCGCCCTCCAACTCAACGGCGAGATCATCAACTGTGACTCGGTCCAGGTCTACAAAGAGATCCAAATAGCTACCGCTAAAGTCCCTCTCGACGAACGCAAAGGCGTCCCACATCACCTGATCGATTTCGTCTCTCCAGACATCAACTACACCGCCGTCGAATGGGCCCGCGAAGCAGCAAAGAAATCGAAGAAATCGAAAGCCGCGGTCGCGTTCCACTTCTCGTCGGCGGCACCGGTTTCTATCTTCGCGCACTGCGACAACCATTCTTCGTCAGTCCACCAACTGACGAATCACTGCGCCGGCGTCTCAATCAAATCCGCGAAAGACGTGGGGCCGAACACCTGCACCGACTCTTCCGCCGGATCGATCCAATCGCCGCCCGACCAGCTTTACCCGCGCGACTGGCCGCGCGTCCAACGAGCCATCGAAGTCTACTTGCAAACGGGCCGCTCGATTGTGGACCAGCAGCCCGAGCGCCCGGAGCCACACGAAAGCTCGCGCCGCCTGCGCATTCTCGCCCTCAATCCGCCCCGCGCCGAGCTCTACGAGCGAATCAACGAGCGCACCGAAGCACATTTCCGCGCCGGGCTGGTTGAGGAGGTTCGCGACTGTTACTGGCCCGCGGCTTCTCACCCGATTCAAACGCGCTCGGCGCGCACGGATACCGGCGCGTTGTCGAGTATCTACAAGGGTCTGCGCGACCTCGAGAGCGCCATCGAACAGACCAAACTGGACGTGCGTCACTACGCCAAACGCCAATTGACATGGTTTCGCCATGAAGCGGAGTCGAGTGGTTTGACGGTTTTGGTGAGGAAAACCGCGTTTTGCGCTCGGTTCTGAAATCCATCGCCGCTGGTCCGCGGTCCAAATAATCATCTTTCTCTCACATCTCCAGCTATCTCTTGTCAGGCAAAGATCGGTGTTGTAATCTGCATTGCAACCGCGCGATGTACACAATCCAACCCCCGGGTTTCAAGCATGTCGGACGGCAAACAGGCACCACAAAATATCCAGGACGCCTTTCTCAACACGGTGCGCCGTGAGAAGACTTCTGTGGTCGTTTACCTTTTGAATGGCGCCAAGCTGACGGGCCGTATCCGCAGTTTCGATAAGTTTTCGGTCCTGCTCGAATCAGGTTCACAGGAACAACTGATCTTCAAACACGCCATCTCGACGATCTCACAAGTCGCGACGTGCGACCGGCGAACTGCATTCGCAAGCCAACGCGGAAGCCAACCCGCGCGAAGTTCGCAGTCACGATGCCAACTCGCCTGAGGCGTGACATTCGATTACACTCTCGCGAGCATTTCACTGGATACATATGAGGACCTGTGCCTGGAACTTTCATTACCTTCGAAGGTATCGACGGCAGTGGGAAATCGACTCAGTTGCGTTTACTGGGCAATTTCCTGCGTGCCAACGGCTGTGATGCGCTACTGACGCGCGAGCCCGGCGGCACGACGCTGGGCCTGCGATTGCGAGCCGCATTGCTGGACGCAATGGAGGAAGTCGATCCATTGACCGAGCTGCTGGTCTTTGCCGCTGACCGCGCGCAGCACGTGCGGCGCATCTGCGTCCGGCGCTGGATGCGGGAAGAGTTGTGATTTCGGATCGCTACGCCGATGCGACAGTCGCCTACCAGGGCGCCGGACGAGGTTTCTCTCCCGAGCTGATTTCGCAGATCGTTCAGTTGGCGACGGAAGGACTGAAGCCGGATCTGACGTTGCTTTTTGATCTTTCGATCGACGGAATCAACCAATCGCACTGCGCGCCGTTCCACCGGCAAGAATGCTGGCAAGATCCCACGCGATCGTCTGGATATCGAGAATGCCGACTTTCACACTCGCGTGCGCGATGCGTATTTGCAGATCGCGCTGGCCGAACCCGAGCGAGTGAAGTTGATCGATACGAGTGGGCCAGTGGAACGCACACAGGAGCGCGTTAGAGAGATCATCGTTCCGTATCTTCAAAGCCGAGGCCACCTTGCGCAATGAACTATGTTTCAGGCAATGTATGTTTGACGAACTGACCGGAAACACAGCGAGTCAAAGCGGCGCTGAAGCGGATGATGGTTGCTGATCGGCTGCCCGGCGCACTGCTGTTCACCGGCGAAGAAGGCATCGGCAAGAAACTCTTTGCGCTCGAAGTTGCGCGCGCTTTGAACTGCCGCACACCGAAGGACCATGAAGCGTGCGGCGTCTGTTCGTCCTGCGTGCGCATCGCTAAGCTTAACTATCCGCAACGTGAAGATGCCGAAGAGTGGACGCAGATAATCTGGACGAACCATCCGGACGTCGGGCTCGTCGTCGCTCCGAAGCGCGTGTTGCGCGTCGAGCAGATGCGCCAGATCGAAAAGGAAGCCAACTTTCGTCCGTTCGAAGGCAAGGCGCGCGTGTTTCTGATCGACGAGGCTGACAAACTCAACGACGCTTCAGCCAACGCGCTGCTTAAAGTGCTCGAAGAGCCACCGAGGACATCGCATCTGATCCTGATCACAGCGCGTCCGGCGATGTTGTTGCCGACGATTCTTTCGCGCTGCCAGATGATCCGTTTCTCACCGTTGACGCCGGCATGAGATCGAGAGTCACTTGATTAAGAACAATCGTCGATGCTAAGACTGCGCGTTTGCGAGCGCGTGCGGCGGGCGGCAGCATGGGCCGAGCGCTTATCAGGCGATCTGGTGACGTTCACTTCGCAGCGCAAAGCGATGCTCAAAGTGCTCAATGCGCTGGTGGTCAGCGACGATCGCGCGCAACTGCTGCGTTCAGCGGAACAACTGAACGAAGCGCAGTACAAGGAAGAGTTTGAAGAGCGACTGGACGTGCTGGAGACGTTGATTCGCGATGCGTGGATGTTGTCGCTTGGAGTCGAGCCGACGCAGCTCGTGAATGAGGATTTGACAGCGGAATTGACAGGAAATCAGTCGAAAAGCTCGATCCGGGACGCGCCGGTGATTGGATCCTTCAGATCGAAGATCTGCGCGAGCAACTGATCGTCAACGTCAATCGCAAAGTAACGACTGACGCGCTGTTTCTGGTAATGGCGGGCGACGTTGCAGCACGCAAGCGACCGAAAATCCGTTAAACAGGATTACACGGATTTTCAGAATAAACGAGATAAATCCTGTTAATTCTGAGATCCGGTAATCCGCGTTACTCATGCCTTGCCAGCTCGGATTTCAGCCAGTAGCTTCTCGGTTTCCATCACGAACGCTTCGACAATATTCTCCCCCGCAACCTTCCGCATCGGCACGCCGTCTTTGAAGATCATCCCGACACCACGTCCAAACGTGATCCCGAGTTGCGAGTCGTGAGCTTCACCTGGACCATTCACCGCGCAGCCCATGATCGAAAGGTGCAGCGGCTCTTCAATGTGGGCCAGCCGGCGTTCGATCTCCGTCACGATACCGACAAAGTCATCAACATCGAGCCGCCCACACGTCGGACACGCAACAACCGTCACGCCACGCGTTCGCAGTCCCAGCGACTTCACGATCTCCCACGCCACTCGAACTTCTTCCTGCGGCTCCGCAGCCAGCGAGACGCGGATCGTGTCGCCAATGCCTTCGTAGAGCAGAATGCCAAGCCCGATCGACGATTTCACCGTGCCACTAAACGAAGTGCCCGGCTTCGGTGACGCCGAGATGAAACGGATAATCAACCTTCTCCGCCAGCAGTCGATACGCCTCCACCGTGCGATGCACGTCGGAAGCTTTCAGCGAAATGATGATGTCGGTGAAGTCGAGATCTTCGAGGATCTGAATGTGACGCAACGCTGACTCGACCATCGCTTCAGGAGTCGCAGTGCCATACTTCTTCAGCAGATCCTTTTCGAGCGAACCGCCATTCACACCGATGCGAATCGGCACTTTCTGTGCCTGCGCGGCGCGGACCACTTCGCGAACACGCTCGTGAGCGCCGATGTTGCCGGGATTCAGGCGCAGCTTGTCGATGCCCGCTTCCAGCGCCATCAACGCCAGTTTGTAGTGGAAATGAATATCGGCGACGAGCGGCACGTCAGGCACGCGCTTGCGAATCTCTTTCAACGCCATCGCCGCATCGTTGTCCGGAACCGCAAGCCGAACGATCTCGCAACCGGCGCGCACCATCTCTTCGATTTGCGCCACAGTAGCGCCCACGTCCGAAGTGTCAGTCTTGGTCATCGACTGAATCGCTACGGGAGCGCCACCACCGATTTGAATATGCTTAACTTGAACTGGTCGCGTTTTGCGCATTACCTATTTTGCGGGCGCAGGAGTCGAGCCGCCGGCGGTTTCTCCGGTTCGCGATTACCGTCTACCTCCAAACGTCTTCAGCAGCGTCGTTGCTGAGCACGAAAACCATCAGCAGCAGCACCATCACAAAGCCCACTTGCTGAATACGATCGCGCACCGCGGATGAGATCGACAAACCGATGAGCGCCAGCAGTCCTTCAATCAGCAGCAGGAAGATCGCGCCGCCGTCGAGCACCGGAATCGGCAACAGGTTGAAGATACCGAGGTTCAGGCTCAGAAAGCCCAGCATGCCGAAAACGCCGTCCCAGCCCAGTCTTTCAACCGATTTCTGCGTGGCCTGGTAGATGCCGATCGGGCCTGACAAAGTGTTTCGCACCGAACGTTGGCCGGTGAAAACCTGTGCCGAGCGCCTTGCCGGTCAGGCGCAGGATCTGAATGTTTTGGTCGTAGGCGTATTTCGCCGCCGAACCGATGGTGGCGGCATGAAGTGGATATTGCTCGCAACGACGACTCCCAACTTGCCGTCCATGCGACGTTCGGCGGTGGTGAGTTGTACTGTCTGGCCATCACGCTGAACCGTGATCGGAATTTGCTGTGCGTTGTGACTGCGAATGTACTGTGTTACCTGCTCCGAACTCTTTACAGTCTTCACCGCCGATTGTGATGAAGCGATCGCCCTCTTTGAGGCCCGCAGCTTCTGCGCAGGCGAGCCCGGCGTCAACATCGCCGACTACAACCGGCAAACCACCGTAATCAGGAATGAAATCCAAAGTACCTGCGGATTCGCCATTTTCCGTTCGTGTGGTTGGCGTGACGGTGAGCGAAACTTCCGAACCGTTTCTATTGACGACGACCGGCAAAGGGCGACCCGGCGAAAGCAGTGCATCGCCATTAATATTGTCCCAACTCGGATTCTCTGTGCCGTTGAAGGAGACGATGCGATCTCCAGGCTTAAGACCGGCTTGATCGGCCGCGCCACCTTGTTGAACGTAATAAACAACCGGTGACGGTGTCGCCGGAACTCCGTACATGAACGCCGCAGTAAACGGGATCGCCAGTGCGGTGAGAATGTTCATCACCGGGCCGGCCAGAGCAACTAATGATTCGCTGCCATCGCGGACGCAGGTTGTACATTTCCTCGGGAGGAATGTCCTGCGCGCTCGCGCCTTCGAGTGGAGCGTTTGACTCATCACCACCGAGCTTTACATAACCGCCCAGAGGGATCGCTGAAACGCGGTAGTCAGTATGTCCCCACTTCTTACCGAACAGGCGGGGTCCAAAACCGACGGAAAACGTCTCTACGCGGATCTTAAAAAGCTTGGCGACGATAAAATGGCCGAATTCGTGAAGAACAACAGCGGAACCGAGTATGAATATAAATGCCAACGCATAAATTAAATAAGTCATTCAAAGCCTT
Organism: uncultured Acidobacteriota bacterium; assembly: GCA_963748155.1. Classification (GTDB taxonomy): domain Bacteria; phylum Acidobacteriota; class Blastocatellia; order Pyrinomonadales; family Pyrinomonadaceae; genus PSRF01. The sequence continues at coordinate 169,161 of CAVVHV010000002.1, forward strand.
CTTGTTAACAGTCATTACGTCAAAATACCACAGTTTAGACTCGACCATATCGAGTCAGGTTGCACAAAAACGAGTTTACCGTACGAAGACAAGTCAAGCATTGGTCATGAAACACAAAAGGCACAAAGACTCTAATTGTCTAGACTTAGTGTTTTTGTGAATCTTCGTGGCTAACAATTCTTCTATTGTGGCGAGGGCGGCGTGGCGGGCCTGGTGATCGGCGTCGAGGATGGTTTCGATGTCCTTTGCGGGTTGATTTGAATGATTGTTCATCACCGCTTCGATGACCTGCGGAATCTCGGTCAGGCAGATGCGTTCGTTCAGAAAGGCGCTGACCGCTTCCTCATTTGCGGCATTCATCGCCGCCGGAAGCGTCCCGCCTTCGCGTAAGGCCCGGTAAGCCAGTCTGATACACGGAAAACGATCGTGATCCGGGAGCTTCGAAGTGAAGACCGGAAATCGCAGTCAGATCCAGTGGCGGTAATTGGCACGAATGTCGCTCCGGATAGGTCAGCGCGTACTGAATGGCGTGTCGCATGTCAGTGATTCCCATCTGCGCGATCACCGAACCATCGATCATCTCGATCATCGAGTGCACCACCGATTCGGGATGTACGACGATGTCGATCTCGTCCGGTCCGAACCCGAACAGCCAGTGCGCTTCGATAACCTCGAGACCTTTGTTCATCAGGGTGGCGGAGTCGATCGTGATCTTCGCGCCCATGTTCCAGGTCGGGTGCTGCATCGCTTCAGACACGGTCGCGTGATTCCATCTCGGCTTTGTTCTTCGTGCGAAACGGTCCGCCGGAAGCCGTCAGGATGATCCGGCGCACTTCTTCACGCCGTTCACCGCGCAAACACTGGTGCAGAGCGTTGTGCTCGGAATCCACCGGCAACAACTCAGCTCCCGACTTCCGCGCCGCGTCCGTCATCAACTCGCCCGCCATCACGAGCGTTTCTTTGTTTGCCAGCGCGACTCGCTTGCCCATCTCGAGCGCTTTGAGCGTGGGCACAAAACCGACGGCGCCGACAGTCGCTGAGATCACGCAATCTGCCTGCGGGTGAGTGGCAACTTCGATCAGTCCGGGTTCACCAGTGACGATGCGCGGCAGATCGACGTCACGCGCGAACAACATCGCGCGCAGATCGTGCGCCGCTAGTTCCGTGTCGACTGAAACAACTTCAGGCAAATGCGTCGCAATCTGATCCGCTAACCGCTCGACGTTCGTCCCCGCCGCCAGCGCAACGACACGCATGCGCGTGGTGGTTAACGACTCGATAACACGCAGACTATTGCAGCCGATCGACCCGGTTGAACCAAGGATCGCGACTCCTGGACTTTGAATTGAATGACTTCCGTCATGCAACTAACAGGGGGATGAGTACTTGCGTATCGTAGGGGTCCAGAAGATCGATAGTTTGGCCTGACTCGTTAACGTAAGAGGCGCGACTAACGCGCCAGGCGCTTCCCTGTCACCAGTACCAGATCAACAGTGGCGTTAACAGTCTTTCGTTCGCCTATCACTTTCAAGTGCAACGTCGCCTGGCCACTGTCGTTAGCTTGAAATTGACATTGCCGGTAATGATACTGCCAAAGTCTTTGACTTCGCCGATGTCCGTCTTCAGCTTTTCGTTGTTGCGAAGAAAATCCTTCGCGCTCGCGACGCCGCCTCGCTGTTGCTCACCGAATACAGAGCGAACACCGACAATAGCTCCCACAAAACAGACCACCAGAAAACCAAGCACGAGGACCACTCCACCAACATCAGAACGATTTTCTTTCGTGGTCATCAGGCTTTTCTTCTTAGCGATCAGCTATTGGAAGTAGAAGCGTGCAAAATAGTAGATGAGTGGCGCATTGAAGAGCAAGCTATCGAGCCGATCGAGCAGGCCGCCGTGACCGGGCAGGAGGTTTGCGGCGTCTTTTGCGCCCGCGCCACGCTTGAGCGCGCTTTCCGCGAGATCGCCGAAGAATTCCGACTAGAGTCATGACGGCGGCGAGCGGCAGCACGTACTTCAGTGGGAGTTCGCGAAAGAACCAGAAATGGGCCAGCGCAGCCATCATCAGCGCTGCGACAATGCCGCCAACAGCGCCTTCCCAGGTTTTGCCGGGACTTATCGAAGGCGCGAGTTTGTGTTTTCCGAGAGCGCGACCGATGTAATACGCGCCCGCGTCTGCTCCCATCAGGACGAGAAAGAAGAACGACAACAAGTGCGCCGAGAGCGTCGGGTCGAAAACCTGTGCGCAGTGAAACGAGATGACTGCCCAACAGCGGAATATAGAGCACGCCGAGAGTCGTCGCGCCGGCCGACGCGATCATCTTGTCGAACGGCGCGCCACGCAACGTTGCGGCAACAAGTGTGACGATCGTTAACGCGATGATTACGAACAGGACCAGCAACACGTTCGCGGGATCGTTCAGCAGCGCGAATCGTTACCAGCGCGGCGCCGGCAAGATAACCCGATCGTGGGGTCAGGTTTTAGCTGGAGCTTTTTCGCGAGCAGGTAAAACTCCCAGAGCCCCAGCACCATCGCGGCCGCCGCGAGCAACACAAACAGCCACCATAAAGAAGCAATGAGAATTGAGGCGATCAGGAAAGGTAGAACAATGACCGCCGTTAGGATTCGTTTCATTCAGGAATCCGTCTTGTTGGTCCTATGGTTTACTGACCACGAGCTTCAATCCTCCAAACCGTCTGTCGCGGCGCTGGTAATCGACGACGGCTTCGAGCAGGTGGACGCGTCGAAAATCGGGCCAGAGGGTTTCAGTGACGTAGATCTCGCTGTACGCGCTTTGCCAGAGAGAAAATTAGAAATCCGCAGCTCGCCGCTCGTGCGCACGAGTAGATCGAGCTCGGGCAAGATTGCGCGTGTAGAGCTCGTTGGCGATGCGCTCTTCGGTGAGTTCATCGGGACGGCTGCCTTCGTCCATCAGTCGCCTGACTGCTGCGCGCGCGGCGTCGACGATCTCAGCGCGGCCGCCGTAGTTCAGCGCGACAGTCAGGATCATGCCTTTGTTTCTGGCGGTCTGTTCGGTGGCGCGCGCGATCTCTTTGCGAACGTTTTCCGCCAGCGCGCCGATTCGGCCGATGGTTTGAAACTTGATGTTCTGGCGATCGATCTCGTCGAGTTCGATCCTGAATGTAACGACGCAACATGCGCATCAACGCGTCAACTTCGTAACGTGGTCGCTTCCAGTTCTCTGTCGAGAACGCGTACAACGTCAGCGCGTCCAGACCCAGTCGCGCGCCTGTGTCGACGGCGGCGCGAACAGCCTCAACGCCGGCGCGGTGGCCCGCGATGCGTGGCTGGCTGCGTTGCGCGGCCCAACGGCCGTTGCCGTCCATGATGATCGCGACGTGACGCGGCAATCGATCCCAGGCAACGGCGGCGAGCAGCGCCTCTTCTCGTGTTCCTTTTTGAATTACCCCGGTGAAGTCAGAAAGCATAAAAATCGAATATAGGTCATATAGGTCCTATAGGACCTATCATTAATAACGCACGAAAGCAAGGTCAGTCCGCAGGCTGGAGCCGTCACGGCGGCGGCTGGTCGAGCTCCGGTCTCAAGCGCCTCGCTAATCGCGCCCGATCCAATTCGCCGCGGCCCAACGCCATCAACGTCCCTGCCATTGCCCTCACCATATAACGTAAAAACCCTTCGCGCTGACGCGAATCTCGATCAACGAGTCGTGCGATCGTTCGTCAGGTCGCTCGCGATATCTCGACCTGCGTCACGGTTCGAACACGATCCTCAACATCCGACTGCGCCGCCGAGAACGCAGTCCAATCGTGCTTGCCGCAGAAACAACTCGCGCCGTCGCCTTCATGCGTTCGAGATCCAACGGACGCGCGTCCTGATGCGCGTAGCGCCACCAGAACGGCGAGATCACTGGCCCATTCACGATCCGGTAAACGTAAGTCTTCTCGAGTGCCGAATAGCGCGCGTGAAAATCCTCCGGCTACGGTTTCCACATCTCAACACGCGCACATCCCGGCCAATATTTCCGTTGATCGCTGCGCGCAGTTTTGTCGTTGTGATCTCGCGCTGAATCTCGACACTCGCGACTTGCCCTTCAGCGTGAACGCCGGCATCCGTGCGGCCCGAACCATGCACGTTGACGCTGCGCCCATCAATCAACGAGAGCGCCTGGGTCAACTCACCCTGAACCGTCCTGCGACCGCTCTTGAATCTGCCAGCCGTGAAAGTCTGTCCCATCGTACTGAAGAAGCAATTTGTAATTCATAGAATCTGTTCAGAGTTCAACCTTTAGGTTGCCGTTGCCGCTCAGGAATCCCGCCTATGAGCAAGCTAAAGCTTGAACTCTGAACGAAATACTTTTTTGCGTGCGGCTGCCGGGCTTGACGACGGGTTCGCCGAGTTTGCACGCGTCACACACCGAAGACTCAACCGACAACACTTTCAGCGATGCGAGCGACGAGAGCGGCACACCTACATCCGCACTGCCGCCAGAACGATCGATGATCGACGCCGCGCCAACAACATCCGCCCCGGCTTTGTCGAAGCGCTTCAATCGTCTCGCGAGTCGAGCCACCAGTCGTGATCACATCTTCAACCACCAAAGTCTTTTCGCCTGGCGCAACCGTGAAACCTCTGCGCAGCGTCATCTCACCCGCTTCGCGCTCGGTCCAAACAAACCTTGCGCCCAACGCGCGCGCGACCTCGTGACCAATCACGATGCCACCAATCGCAGGCGAAGCGACGAGCTGAATTCCCTGCCCCTGAAACTCTTCCGCGATCGCGCGTCCAAAGCTTTCGGCCTTCTCCGGAAACTGAAGCACCAGCGCACACTGCAAATAGACCGTGCTGTGCAATCCACTCGAAAGTTGAAAATGACCTTCCAGCAACGCGCCGGTAGTTCTGAATTGATCGATCACTTGTTCAGCGTTCAATTTCTTACCTCGCGGAGTATGTGCATGCTACAATCCGAACCGAATGTTGCCTTATCCGAATTTAGTTTCTGATTCTACTTCGTTCAGGACACAATCGACCTTTTAACTTGCTCCGGCGGACGCGCCGCTGCGTCGGAGATCGTCGACGCCGTCTTCAAACTCTCTCACATCGATGACGAACTCGCTGGACAACTCGTAGCCGATCTCATCAGAAACGATCGACGCTTCAAGATCGTCGAGAACAACACCGTCGAACTGCCGCAGGATGACAGTCATTCGCGACTATTGAAGGATCTCGACTTCGTAGTCGTCGACGTCGAAGCCACCGGCGCCAAGACGCCGCCAAATCGTCTGATCGAACTCGGCGCTTTTCGAATTCGCGGCGGACGCATCGTCGACAAGTTCCTATCACTACGTCAATCCGGAAATTCCGATCCCGCGCTTCGTTGCGTCGCTGACGGGTATTTCGAACGACATGGTCAGAGACGCGCCGGTCTTTGCGGACGTCGCTCCGCAGTGGCTCGACTTCGTGAGCGACTCGGTGTTGGTGGCCCATAACGCGCCGTTCGATACGAGCTTTCTCAATCACGAAATCTCGCGCGTTTATCCCGGACATCGCATGGTCAACCCGCATCTCTGCACCGTCAGACTTTCGCGGCGCGCAATGCCGGATCTTTCAAATCACCGGCTCGAGACGATTGCCAGTCACTTCTCGATCCCGATCGCAAGCCGCCATCGCGCCGGCAGCGATGCACTCGCCACTGCCGAGATCTTTATCCTCTTGCTCACCGCCCTCGAAGAAACTCACGGGATCAAAGATCTTGGCGCCGCAAGAAGATTTCAGTTCCCGGAATTAGTCACAAATCTTCACGGCTGATCGGTCGCGATCTCCGGCCTTTTCAGTTTCTGTCTCAACAGCACAAAAAACACAATCGCGACCACGAGTCCGAGCCCGATCCACGGATAATACTTCGCCAGGATCTCTTTCGCCTGCGCTCCATACCTCACCGCGAAGTAACCCTCCAGCAGAAATCTAAATCCACGCCCGACGACGATCGCCAGCATGAATCGCAACAGACTGAACCTGAACACACCGGCAGTAACAACGAACAACTTGAACGGAAACGGTGGCGGCAAAAGCGTCGCCACCAACACGGCGAACATGTCGTAGCGCTCGATCCAGTTCTTGACCCGGTTTCGTTTGGCTTCGGAAAAGCGGTTGAGGGCACGTGCGCCCGCGCGTCGTGAAATCAGATAAAGGATGAAGCAACCGAGCGCCGATCCGCTCGTCGCCATAAACGCGTAAAGCAACATCCAGCTCGGATTCGTCGTCGACAACAACAACATCAACGCATCGGCACTGCTCGGCAACGGCACGAACGTCGAGTCAAGCAGTGCGACTACGAACAAACCGAAGGCGCCATACGTGATCAGGTATTCAGAAAGACGCGTGAGCCATTTAGTAACAAACTTCAATCAGAGAGATCCCTTTCACTCAGAAACTTCTTCGGCCTCGGCCTCTACTGGCGCGCGCCCATTCCTGCGCTGCCTGACGATCAAATAAATGATCAATCCAATCAACACCAACGACCCGACGATACTAACAATCACGAGCCCGTTGTCTTTCATGAACAGCAGCACGCGACGTCCATAGAAAACAGCGAGTATGCCTTCCACGTAGTAACGGAGCGAACGCGCAATCATCACCGTCAACAAAAACTTCCAACGCGGATACTCCAGCGCTCCCGCAGTGGCGACAAATATCTTGAACGGCAATGGCGGAGGAAGTATCGCGGGAATGCCGATCGCCAGGAAACCAAACCGCTCGTAGGCGCGCTCGACTCGTTTGATGCTATGCAAAGGGAAACGCTTGCGCAGCACCGCCTGCCCACCGCGGCGAACGATCGTGTAAAGAATATTGCAGCCGATCACGCTTCCGATCGCGGCAAAGAGCGGGAAATAGAACGCCGCGCTCGGATACTTGAAACAACGTCCGACAACGAGGTAATCGTTGATTTCGGGGAGCGACAAAAGCGACGAATCGAGCGCGCCAATGATGATCATCGCCGGCGCCGCGTAATAAATCGGCAGACTAATAACGTTTACTTCCAACCAGCGGGCGATCGCGGCTAACCAGTCATACATGCGGCGCTAATGAAAGCATAGATGCCACTGGAAATAAAAATCCGCGTGTATCTGCGTTAATCCGCGGCCTATCTTACAGGTGCAAAAACGGCAGGTGTGTCGTAAGTGACACCGACGGTGAAGCCGGAGTTTGGACTGAAGCTGGTGAGACCTTTGATACCCGCGAAGTCGAACCGCAGCCCCGACGCCCGGATCTGCATTCCGAGCCGTGCTTCACCCTGCGACTCCGTGCCGAGTGGGCCGTTGCCGGGCCGTGTGTTGGCGCGTCCATTAACTTCGCCGGCGATAGCGAACTGTTTGTTGATGTGAAAGATCCCGGCGAGCCCGTAAGTCACCACGTCGTTTTGAGTAAATAACTCGGTGGGCGCGGTGAGAATCGCGATGCCGAGATTGCCGAACGTGTTGAAGCGTCCATCAGCTCCAAACTTCTTCCCGACCAGGATCGACCCAAAAGCGTTTGTTTGATTAACGCCGATGCCGCGCGCCTCATTTGAATTCGGGAGTTGCACGCCAAAACGAAAGCCCAGTGACGGACCGCGACGCGTTTCATTGCGCAGTTTGAATTTCGCTGCGATCGTGAAGTCGCCCGTGTCGTTGGTCGAGTTTGCGCCGGGAACGAGTTCCAGCGGGATTGCTGAGAGGCCACGAGAGTTGATGCTGACGTAGTTTTGCGCGACGCCTTCGATCTGGAACTCGACGTTTGGTCCCATACCGAAACTGATGCCGATAACACCGACGCGCGTCAGATCGCCTCTGATGCCTGAGACGGTGTACTTCGCGCCTTGCATGAAATCGATGCCCGCTTCGATGCGGATCGAGCCAGGCGGGATGATGTCGACGTCTTCCGTGATGAGAGGGCGCTGCTGGGCGGTCGCGATTGTAACGCTGGAAATCAGCAGGGCAACAATAAAGAGGAGACGCATCATTGACGAGGGATTCTAAGACAGGATTACAGGATTAACAAGATTTACATGATAAATCCTGCTAATCTTGCAAATCCTGTAATCCTGTCCAACGGGTCTCGTATTCTTGCGCGCCGAAAGGAAACGACATATGCAACGTTTCGCAGCCCTCTTTGTGGCCCTTGTTTGTCTCTTCAGCTACCCGCACCACGTCCAAACATCAGCCCAACAAAACGCGATCCAAATCCAGGGCATCAAGGAGCGCATCACGATTCGCCGCGACGAGCGGGGGATCCCTTACGTCGAAGCACAGAACGATGAGGATCTTTACTTCGGACAGGGTTACGCCACCGCACAGGATCGCCTGTGGCAAATGGATCTATTCCGTCGCACGGCTCGCGGCGAGCTGGCTGAAGTTTTTGGAATTTCACTAAGTACCCTGCCATTGGACCAGGATAAACTGCATCGCACTTACGGTTTCGCACAAGCGGCCGAAGCGGAAGTCGCCGCCGCTTCCCCACGCACTCGCGACGATGCTCGAAGCTTACGCACGCGGCGTGAACGCGTACGCTGCTTCCCTCGATCCAAAGTCGATGCCGCCGGAGTTTCAGATCCTGCAATACAGCTTTCGACCGTGGACACCGGCTGACTCGTGCGTCGTCGTCAAAATTTTCTTCGAAGCACTTTCCGACACGTGGCGAATCGACATCATGCGGCAGGCACTATCAGTTTTGCCGGCTGAGAAGCGCGCCGAGTTGTTGCCCGAAATCTCGCCGATCGATGTTCTGGTCGTGGGTAAAGACAGTCCTTTGTCGAAAGGCAAATCAGCACACGTAAAACGCGAGCCGGTTTCAACTGAAGCACTGGCGAAACTCGCGCACAACCAGGAGGTCGCGGCCGCTGCCCTCGATCGCATCGGTTTTCACACTGACGCGCTCGCCGCAAGCAATAACTGGGTCGTGAGCGGCAATCGCACCGTCACCGGCAAACCGCTGCTTGCAAACGATCCACACCTGCGCCCGACAGCGCCGTCGATCTGGCACCTCGTCCATCTGAGCGCGCCCGGTGTGCGCGTCGCCGGTGTAAGTTCCCCCGGATTGCCGGGCGTCATCATCGGTCACAACGATCGGATCGCGTGGGGATTCACGAACGTCGGTCCGGATGTTCAGGACTTGTACGTCGAGAAATTTAATCCCGACAATCCGAAGCAGTACCAGACGCCGGGCGGCTGGCAGGACGCGACGATCCGTCAGGAACAGATCAAAGTTAGAAAAAGCATCGGGGGCTCTGAATACGACACCGTTAACTACGACGTGACCGTGACCCGACATGGTCCAATCATCTTCGAGGGCGACGGCAAGCGTTATGCGCTGCGCTGGACCGCGCTGGATCCAACGAAGAACAACGCCGACGTTTCTTACACGATCAATCGCGCACGCAACTGGAAAGAGTTCAACAGCGCGGTCGAGTCGTTTACGGCGCCGACACAAAACATCGTCTACGCTGATGTAGACGGCCACATCGGTTATCACGTCGCGGGCGTCGTGCCGATCAGGAAGTCGGGCGACGGCAGCGTGCCCTACGATGGATCGACTGACGCGGGCGAGTGGACCAGTTACATTCCCGTGTCAAAGCTGCCGACAGTCTACGATCCGCCTTCGGGAATCATCGTCACTGCTAACCAGCGAATTGTCGGTACCGACTATCCATACTTTCTTTCACATCATTGGGCCCAACCTTACCGCGCGCGCCGGATATTTGACCTGCTCAATGAGAAACCAAAACTCACGTCCGAAGACTTTCGCCGGATCCTTGGAGATGTTTACTCAATCGCCGGCGCGTCATTCACTCGAGAGGTTGTCAAACTACTGCGGCCAAAATTGACGCCCGCAGATGAGAAACTAAGAGCTCACCTCGATGCGTTCGAGAAATGGGACGGAAGAGTTAACGCTGAGTCTACTGTGGCTCCACTGATGGCACAGATGCGACTCGCTTTTCGTTCAAAGATTCTGACCGCGGCGCTTGGCCAGGAACTGGTGCGAAGCTATCAATGGAGTAACTTCGATACGACTCTCGATCGTGTCATCAAGGAGCAACCGGCTGCCTGGCTGCCAAAAGAATACGCGAGCTACGCCGATCTGCTGCGGGCCTCTTACGACGAAGCCATCAATAATCTGACGAGGAACCTCGGTGCAGATGAAACAAAGTGGACGTGGGGCGATATGGTCAAAGCGCGCTTTCCACACCCACTTGGTGGAGCGCCGTTGATCGGCGCGCAGTTCACCATTCCGCCATTCCCGCAAAACGGGACAGGTGGTTTCATCGGCGCTACGGTGAACGTTGGATCGTCTGTGTCGATGCGGCTGATTGCGGATCCGAGTGATTGGGACAAGACGCAGCAGGGGATCGCGCTCGGCGAATCGGGCGTGCCGAAGAATCCACACTGGAGCGATCAGCTTGCTGACTGGCGTGCGGTAACACCACGCGTGTTTCCATTCACGCAAACGGCTGTTGCGAATGCAGCGAAGGAGACGCTCGTCCTTGAGCCAGCAAAATGAGTGGCGCGTGTTCTGCGCGGTTGAGTTGCCAGACGCGGTGCGGGCAGGGCTGGAAGATCATATCGTGAGACTGCGCAAAGAGGTTCCAGATGCGGCGGCGAGCTGGAGTCGTGTGGACAACATTCATCTGACGCTGAAGTTCTTTGGAAATGTGGAAGTGAAGCGAATTCAGAGGATTTCTGAGGCTGCGGAGCGAGCGGTGAAAGAGTTCTCGGCGTTTCAGATCGGTGTTGGTGAAACGGGTGTGTTTCCGCGAGCGAGTCGTCCGCAGGTGCTGTGGATCGGTGTCAATGATTCGTCAGGCCAGTTGAGTGCTTTGCAGGAGAAGTTTGAAAACGAGTGCGCTGTTGAGGGTTTTGCAGAAAGAGGATCGCGCGTATCGGCCGCACTTAACGATCGCGCGTCTGCGCAAGCCGGAAGGCGCGCGACGATTGGCAGAGGCTCATCTTGGCTATGCGGTTCGAGTCGATCGAGATAGATCTTAAGGAACTCGTTGTGTTTCGGAGCGAGCTGAGCCCGAAAGGGTCAAAGTACACTGCGATTTCGCGGCATCGAGTCAGTCTTTAGACAGGATTACAGGATTTACATGATTCACAAGATTTACCTCGGCAGCTCACGCGGGCGTGGCGGCGGTGGTGGCGGCTGGTCCTTGTCGTCCTTCTCACCAGTCTGCGACAACATTTCCTTAATCGCGCCCACACTCGAAAGCATCGCGGATGTCTCAACCGGCATGAAGATCACTTTCGAATTATTACTCCGCGTCATGTCGCGGAAACTATCGATGTATCGCACCGTGATCAGATACTGCACCAGGATCCCCACCGGGAATCGACTGCGCGATTCGAGTCAATTGCCTCCGATTCAGCCTCGGCATTACGCAAGCGCGCCTGCGCCGCACCTTCAGCCGCAAGTATCGCCGACTGCTTTTCACCTTCTGCACGCGTGACCGCGGCCTGCTTCTCACCTTCCGCGCGCGTGATCGCCGCCTGCCGATCGCCCTCGGCCTGCAACACGAGCGCGCGCCGGTTGCGCTCTGCGGTCATCTGCTTCTCCATCGTGATGCGCACGTCTTCCGGTGGATTGATGTTCTTAACGTCAACGCGCGTAACTTTCACACCCCACTTGTCAGTTGCCTCGTCAAGGATCACGCGCAACTTCGCGTTGATCTGATCGCGTTGGGAGAGTGTGTGGTCCAGGTCCATCTCGCCCATCACCGCGCGCATGCCCGTGATCGTCAACTGCACGATGCCGCCAACCAGATCGTTAATCTCGTAAACTGCCTTTGATGGCGATCGGTGATCTGCCAGTAGACCACTGAATCGACATGAATCGTCACGTTGTCGCGCGTGATGACTGGCTGTGGCGGTAGGTCGATGTACTGCTCGCGCAGATCGATCGAAGTCAGTGCCGGGTCGAGTGTTGGTCCAGTAAACAGCGCGCGGTTTGTCGATAAAAGGCCAGAGGATGTTCAGGCCGTTCTGCGCCAGATGATGGAAACTGCCCAGGCGCTCAATGAGCATGACCGTCGCCTGCGGCACGATTCTGATCGTCTTAACTGCAATTACCAGTAAAACGATGGCGATAAACCCGAAAAACAGAAAGGCCAGAAGTGTAGCGACTGGATCCATTAGTCGACTCCTTCCGAATCGCGCGGATTATATATCGGAATTTCCGCCAGTGGTGGATAAAGCTGTTTCGACGATCTCCGCGGCTGCCAAAATCATCTCTTCCGCGAACGGTGGACCGGCAATCTGTACACCGATCGGCAGTCCGTCTTTTGATTTCCCGGCCGGAACAGTCACTACAGGCAAGTTGAAGACACTGAACGTTTGCGCGTAGCTGAACGCTCGAAATGTGCCCATTGTTGTATCGCGAACCGTGACTTTGAGCGTGTCGTGTGGATAAGCCGGCGTGGCGCCGACTGGCGCGATGATGATCGGCGTCGTCTCCATCCACTGCACTAATTCTTCACGCAGACGATCGCGCTCCATCCAGCTGGCGATGTATTCATCCAGCGTCGGCGCGGGCGTGTGGTCCGCCGTGCCGAGCCGCCAACTGACGAATGATCCGCCCTCGTTCTCACGACCTTTATAAATTCCGCGGAGTTGGACGACAGATGCACGCGAAAACACTTTCAACCAAAGCTCGTTGCCGCGTTCGACATGCGGCGGTCGCTGCTCCTCAACTATCAACCCCGCGTCGCTCAACGCTGCGCCGCAGCGTTAACTGCGCGAGCCGTCTCGTCAGTGACAGGCGCAACTCCGTCATCTGTGTACCACGCGACGCGGACGCCACGAAGGTCATGCGATTTTCTCTCAAATGGATCTTTACTGAGCGCCGCAAACAGCAGGCGCAGGTCGGCCGCCGTCCGCGCCAGTGGTCCAATCACGGCGCCGAGCGAATATGGACCAATACTCGGCGGAAACTGCAACTCACCCGGAACGCGACCCGTCGTCGGTTTCAAACCACAGATGCCACAGAAATGTGCCGGGATTCGCACTGATCCGGCGAGATCGCTTCCCAGTCCGCCCGGCGACATGCACGTCGCGATCGCCACAGCTTCGCCGCCACTCGATCCGCCGGGCGTCAGATCGTGATTCAACGGATGATTCGTGCGGCCAAACACAGGATTGTCAGCGGTGTAATCCATCGCCATCTCGGCGGCGTTAGTTTTGCCAAGGATGATCGCACCGGCTGCTTTCAATCTCGCCACCGCGGGCGCATCAGTTTGGGGAACATAGTCGAGACGCATCTTCGAGCCGCTCGTCGTGCGCAAGCCTGCAGTCTCGATCGTGTCTTTGATCGTGAGCGGCACGCCGTGCAGCGCACCAACACTGTCACCTCGCATCACGGCTGCTTCCGCCTCGCGGGCACGTTCCATCACGTCAGGCGCAAGCGTGACGATCGCATTCAGCTCCGGATTCAGACGCGCGATCCGCTCCAGATGCGCCTCAGCCACCTCAACCGGCGACACTTCCCGCTTCCGAATCATCCCCGCAATGGTCCCTAACGTCTGCCTGACAAGATTCGTCATAGGTTCGAAGTTTAGAGTTCAGCCTTTAGGCTGCTCTTTGTCAACAACAAGCTAAAGCTTGAACTCTGAACGCAGTTTTGAATTTCGTGAACTTCCCAATATAATCCAATTTGCTCTGTTCAGACTCATTAACAACCTTCCGGCCAATATTGATCGCCGTCGATGTAAACTTTACGGCAAAGGAGTGAATTCTTGGCTATTCGTTTGAGCAGGACGTTCGTCTTGCGCAAGCTGCATCAGCTTTCCGGTATCGTTCCTCTTGGATTTTTCCTTTTAGAACACTTTTACACTAACTCAAAGGCGCTGACGGGCGCGGCCGACTTCAACAACGCGGTCAAAGATCTCCAGTCGATTCCGTACATTCTCTTCGTCGAGATTGGCGGCATCTTCATTCCGCTGATCTACCACGCTGTGTACGGTCTGGTGATCACGATGGAAGCGCGGCCAAACAACCTCGCGTACCCGTATTCGCGCAACTGGTTCTATCTGATCCAGCGAATCACCGGCGTCATTCTCTTCTTTTTTATCACTTTTCACGTGCTCAACTTCCGCTTCGGCATGATTCCGGGACTGAACACGGTCTCCGTGGCGCATCATCCCGAGAAGGCGTTCGATATCGTGGCTGGTGAGTTTCGCATGATTCCGATCTTTATCATTTACATGATCGGCATCACCGCGACCGTCTGGCACCTCGCTAACGGCATCTGGTTGTTTATGGTCGATTGGGGCATCACGATTGGTGAACGCGCGCAACGTTTGACCGGTTATGCGTGCATCGCTTTCGGAGTGTTGCTGCTGCTGGTCGGCATCAACGCCGCCGTCGCATTCATACGTCCGGGCGGACTGTTAGGAGGAATTATTTATTAATGGCCAGTAACGGAATGAAAATCGCGATTGTCGGAGGCGGGCTGGCAGGTCTCGCGGCCGCCATGAAAATCGCGGAAGGCGGCCATGCTGTCGATCTGTTTTCCGTTGTGCCGGTGAAGCGCTCGCATTCGGTGTGCGCGCAGGGCGGCATCAACGGCGCCGTCAACACCAAAGGCGAAGGCGATTCAACGTGGGAACACTTCGACGACACCGTTTACGGCGGCGACTTTCTCGCGAACCAGCCACCCGCGAAAGCGATGTGCGAGATGGCGCCATCGATCATTTACCTGTTCGATCGAATGGGTGTTCCCTTCTCTCGCACGCCCGAAGGACTACTCGACTTTCGCCGTTTCGGCGGCACTAAACATCACCGCACTGCATTCGCCGGAGCTTCAACCGGCCAGCAACTACTTTACGCGCTCGACGAGCAGGTACGTCGTTACGAAGTAAACGGCAAAGTCAGAAAGTTTGAGCACTGGGAGATGCTGTCGCTCGTGCTCGACGATCACCAGGTTTGTCGTGGATTGATCGCGATGGACTTGCAGACACTCGAATTGAAAGCGTTTCCTGCTGACGCCGTGATCATTGCGACTGGTGGTCCGGGTCTCATCTTCGGAAAATCGACGAACTCGATGGTCTGCACCGGCAGCGCTGTCTCGGCGTGTTACCAGCAGGGCGCGAGATATGCGAACGGCGAGTTTATTCAAGTCCATCCGACGTCGATTCCGGGCGAAGACAAGTTGCGACTGATGTCTGAATCGGCGCGCGGCGAAGGCGGACGTGTTTGGGTTCCGCGCAAGAAAGGCGATGTTCGTCCGCCGTCTTCGATTCCGGAGAACGAGCGCTGGTATTTCCTCGAAGAAAAGTATCCGGCGTACGGCAATCTCGTGCCGCGCGACATCGCGACGCGTGAGATCTTTCAGGTGTGCATCGAAGGAATGGGCGTTGGCGGTCAGAACCAGGTTTATCTCGATCTGACGCACATTCCGGCTGAAGTTCTCGATCGAAAACTCGGCGCGATTCTCGAAATTTACGAGATGTTTGTCGGCGACGATCCGCGTCACGTGCCGATGCGAATCTTTCCGGGCGTGCACTACTCGATGGGCGGGCTCTGGGTCGACTATAACCAGCGCACGAATATTCCCGGGCTGCTCGCCGCTGGTGAATGCGATTACTCGATTCACGGTGCGAATCGTTTGGGAGCGAATTCGCTCGTCAGTTGCGTGTTTGGTGGATTTGTCGCCGCGCCGGCTGCGATCGAGTACGCGAAGAACATCGAGCGCAACGGCGCCGACGGCTCGCGTATCTACGATCAGGAGTTGAAAATGCAACAGGAGATCAACGACAAGTTGATCAAACAGAGTGGTAACGAGAACCAGTATGTGCTGCACAACGAGATGGGCAAGTGGATGACGGACAACGTCACCGTTGTTCGTTACAACGACAAGCTCAAAGCGACTGACAACAAGTTGCTGGAGCTGATGGATCGTTACAAGCAGATCTCGATCAACGATTCGAACCTTTGGGCCACGATGGCGTTGCCGCACGCGCGCCATCTCGCCAACATGCTCGAGCTTGCGCGCGTGATTACGCTCGGCGCGTTGAATCGCAACGAGTCGCGTGGTGCGCACTTCAAACCGGAGTTTCCGGATCGCGACGATGAGAATTTTTTGAAGACGACGATCGCGGAGTATTCCGGCGAGGGTCCGGTCTTCTCGTACGAGCCGGTCGATGTCGGTTTGATAAAGCCGCGCAAACGAGACTACAGCAAGGCGAAGAAGGGTTAACGATATGTCATCAAAACCGTTACCAAAAACAGTCGAGATCCATATTCGTCGTCGCGCGAATCCCGATTCGCAGCAATACTGGGAGCAGTTTGAGATTCCGTATCGCCCGAATCTCAACATCATCTCCTGTCTGATGGAGATCCAGAAGAACCCGGTCAACAAAGCTGGGGAGCGAACGACGCCGCCGGTCTGGCAGATGAACTGTCTGGAACAGGTGTGCGGCATCTGCACGATGGTGATTAACGGGCGTGTGCGGCAGTCGTGTTCCGCGCTGATCGACAATCTCGAACAGCCGATCAAGCTGGAGCCGATGTCGAAGTTTCCGAATGTTCGCGATCTGATTGTCGATCGCTCGCAGATGTTCGATCACCTGCGTCGCGTGAACGCGTGGATCGAGTTGGATGGAACTTACGATCTCGGGCCCGGACCGCGAATGGACCAGGACGACGTGATGGAGCGTTATGCTTATTCGCGTTGTATGACGTGTGGTTGTTGTCTTGGAGGCTTGTCCTCAGTATGAGGGTGACAACTACATCGGCCCGCAGGCGATCGCGCAGGTGCGGCTATTCAACATGCATCCGAGCGGGCAAGATGAATCGCACGGAGCGGCTCGAGGGGATCATGGGGGAGGATGGGATCACTAATTGCGGCAACGCGCAAAACTGCGTGAAGGCGTGCCCGATGAATATTCCGCTGACGCGCGCGATCTACGAGGAAAACCGTGAGACGGTGATCCACGGGTTATTAGGCTGGCTTAAAGGGTGAGAGTTTGTTAGACAGGATTTACAGGATTTTTCAGGATTAACATGTAAATCCTGTCCAATCTTGTAAATCCTGTCTAAGGTCTGTTTCTTAGATTCCGAGCACGTCAACCAGCTCCTGCACCGCTGACGCACTCTTCTGCAACGCAATCCGCTCTTCCGCCGTCAGGTTGATCTCGATAATCTGCTCCAACCCGCGCGCCCCGAGCTTGCACGGCACACCAACGTAAAGCCCGTTGATGCCATACTCACCTTCGAGATACGCCGCGCACGGAAGAATCTTCTTCTTATCCTTCAAGATCGACTCAGTCATCTCGACTGCCGCCGCCGACGGCGCGTAGTACGCCGATCCTGTCTTCAACAACGCCACGATCTCCGCACCACCACCCGCGGTTCGCTTCACGATCGCATCGATCTGGTCCTTCGACAGCAGCTCGGTAATCGGAATACCCGCGCACGTAGAGAAGCGCGGCAACGGCACCATCGTGTCGCCGTGTCCGCCCAAAACAAACGCCGTCACATTCTCGACCGAAACATCCAACGCCTCAGCGAGGAAGCAGCGCATGCGAGCGGAGTCAAGCACGCCCGCCATTCCGATCACGCGATGCTTCGGAAATCCCGATCGTTTCAACGCCACCTGACACATCGCATCGAGCGGATTCGAAACAATGATCAGAATCGAATTCGGCGAGCGCCTGACAACTTCATCAACAACTTTCGAAACGATGTCCGCATTCGTCTTGAGTAGATCGTCGCGGCTCATGCCCGGCTTGCGGGCGAGACCGGCGGTGATGATCACGACGTCGGAGTTATCCGTTTCGTCGTACGTGTTTGCGCCAATCAGACGCACGTCGAAACCCTCGATGGGTGCGGCTTCTGCCAGGTCCAATCCCTTGCCCTGCGGCACTCCCTCGACGATATCAACGAGCACGACATCGCCGAGCTCTTTCGCCGCCAGCCAATGTGCGGCAGTCGCGCCGACATTACCTGCGCCCACAACCGTAATCTTCTTTCGCGCACCCATTTCGCTTTATTTCCTTTGATTTAAATGTAGGATTTGAAACGCGCGAGTTTACCATTAATCTTGTAAATCTTGTAAATCATGCAATCCTGTCTACAACCGGTCTCGAAATATGGCGGACAACATTGATTTCAACAATCCCTTTCCCGAGCCCGTGGAGATCGAGATCACTGACATCTTCGATCTGCACACGATTCCGCCACGCGACGTAAAAGCCAGTGGTCGAAGAATACCTGCGACTCGCCCACGAGAAAGGATTCCCGGTCGTGAGGATAATTCACGGCAAAGGCATTGGCGTGCAACGTGAGATGGTGCGCTCAATTCTCGCGCGCACCGAATTCGTTCTCGACTGGACCGACGCTCCACCCGAAGCCGGCGGCCTCGGCGCCACAATCGTCCGGCTCGCAACTTAAGGCAGTTATTGACTGATGAAGTTATAGGTGATCACGCCGGTTACCTTCACCGGTTCACCCTTCAATTTGGTAGGTGAAAACCGAGCTTGCCTCGCGGCGCCACTGAAGCTGCCTGAAGTAATGGATGTCCGCTTACCGCTGCGGCAGCAATGACGGTGCCGTCAAAGTCGATCAATTACTCTGCACCTCGACAGTACCAGATGCGTGCGCTCTCTGGCGATCGGTGGATAAGTGGGCTTAGGCATCTCGATCACGTGACCAACCTCAACGTCTTCACTCGATCTTTTCGTTCTCACCACATTATCAAGACAACTACCCAGGACTATTTCGCCACGCTTTTTTGCTTCTTCTAGCAGCTCGATCGACTGCGCTCTTCGGCTGCTCGGTTTCAGTCGCCGTTTTCTGCGACGGCTGGCGTCTCCTGAGCGAAAGCTGTTGACACCAGTCAAACAAATCAGGAGGGCCGCCATTAAAAATAGTTTTCGCATTTTGAGGTTCCTTTCAGTAGTACGTTATCACACGATACTCCACTCTCCACGGATGAGCTCGAGATAAACAAACTATCTTCCACTTCTTTGATTCCTCTGTACACTCCTCGCTTCGTCCAGTTTCCCGGCATATCAAACTCGTCATACTTGTAAACCGTCTTGTCAGCTACCACATATGGTCCATACTCGATGAAGTTGACGTCGTTTACCTGCTCATCCAAAGTATGTTCCGTTTTCCTGTTCAGCCTTCCATGAGAATAAAGCAGGTGGACTTTGCGATTCTTAGTAGACCTGAATACGTGTCGTAAGTAGAGTTCCCCGCTGCTCAGGTACATCAGCGTTTGAATTCTACGACCCTCGCTCGCTCATGCTCCGGACGTTAAGTGGTAATGGGCTTATCGCGAACGCTGCTCTATCAGTTGGCGTAAGGCCTGATTGACACGGCTGAACAATGCTGGAGGCAAACGATCAAGCCAGAAAGAACGGCGTGAAAGATCCTTTGCTCGTGCATCTCACCTCAGAAAGTGATGTTTTATTCGCCGGATGGTAGTCGATGGCGCATCAGTTGGAATTTGAGAGAGTCGTTAATTACGACCCCGGTCAACCAGGCATCACGCTTCCCGCTCAGCTCAAATCAAAGGAACTCGATCGAGATTCTGGTGAAAGTTGACACCGGTGCATTTTGTTGCATCTTTGAGCTTCATTTGCGTGAAGCACTAGGCTTTTCCATAGAAACTGGATTACGTCAGGTATTCGGAACTGCTACAGGAATGTTCGTAGCATACGGTCAAGAAGTTACTTTGAGCGTCGCGGCTTCTGAGTTCAATACGGTTGCATTCTTTGCTTCTGATGATGGAATTAGGCGCATACGTCCTGGGCCGCTTTGGTTGGCTCGAACACGTGATCCTCGGCTTTGTGGATTACGACGGCAAGCTGTACCTCACACCTTACACAGAGTGAACGCCATACTCGAATATACCTCAACGACAACAAATGTCCAACAGAGGTTTCTGACTTTTGGCAAGCCCCGGCGCGGCATTAAGAAAGCAAAAAATGCCACGCCATTCCAAAGACAAAAATTTTATATTTGCGTTCCTCCCTTGAGTACAGACCGGCAAATTACTAGCTTCGTCTGGTAGAGACGCTACGGTGGTAAGTGAGATTGCGCTAGATTGCAGTGCCGCCCAGCCCTTACTCAGAACATTATCAAAGGAAGTTACGTCATGTCAGCAGCTACAGCGCCGATCGGCTCAGTCGCCGACTTTGGTATTTATCAGAAGCTGAATAGTGTTTGGCACAAGCGCGCACTTAATTTGTTCATGTTCATAGTGCTGGCTCATTGGGCCGAACATCTGGCCCAGGCTTATCAGATTTATGTACTGGGCTGGCCTCGGCCAAAGGCGGGAGGTTTTCTTGGTTTGTTTTTTCCCTGGCTCGTGAGTTCCGAGCTCATGCATTACAGTTATGCCATCGTGATGCTGGTTGGTCTTTGGACGCTTAGGAAAGGGTTTTCCGGAACCTCACGTAAATGGTGGACCATCGCTCTGGCGATCCAGTTTTGGCATCATATCGAGCATGCAGTGCTGCAATGGCAGGCCCTCACACATGACTACTGGTTCAGCTCCCCGGTGCCCGTCAGTTTCCTGCAAATGCTGCTTCCGAAGTTTCGAGTAGAAATACATCTCTTCTACAACGCGGCTGTGTTCATTCCGATGATGATCGGAATGTACTATCACCTGTTCCCACCAAAGGGAGAAGAAAGCGCCACCTGCAGTTGCTCGCTGCATCGACGACCAATACAGGCGATAGCTGCCTGATCTCAATACTCTGTATATAACAACCGGTTTGGAGATTCCTGGCCGGGGTTCCGGATTACCCCGACGGTTGAAGTACCGACGAGCGCTGAACGGACCGCGGCGGGCGTTGCAGTCCGATTGGTCTGAAGATAAAGCGCTACGACGCCGGCCACGTGTGGTGCTGCCATCGACGTCCCTGACGCGTACGCGAACATCAGATCGCCTCCGATCCAGGCCGAGGGGATGAAAACGCCCGGTGCAAAAAGATCCAACGTCGGCCCATAATTAGAAAACTCTGCTCGAGCATCCTCCTCGTTCGTGGCGCCGACCGTTATCGCCTCCGAGACGCCTGCGGGAGAATAAGTGCTCGCGTCACTATTCCCATTCCCGGCCGCTACTATGTAGGTCACTCCTGCTCTGATTGAATTTCTAACTGCTGCGTCGGCGGCCCTGTTGGTGTCTCCACCGAGACTCATGTTGGCCAGCGCCGGATAACCCTGTTGCGCCGGCTGCGCGCGATGCCACGTCACGAAGTTGACTCCGTTGATGACGTCGGACCACGATCCGGTGCCTTGACAGTTGAGCACACGCACACTGAACAGTCGCACTTTCTTAGCCACGCCAAAGGTTCGACCACCGATGATGCCGGCCACATGCGAACCGTGTCCGTTGCAGTCGACGCCGATCGTACCCTCGCCCCTAACGCGTCGTAAATTGCGATGGCACGCTCGCTGAATTCCTGGTGCGTAGGGAGAATGCCGGTATCAATGACATAGGCGTTCACGCCCTCACCATCGTTGTGATACCAATAGGACCGGTTAAGTGGCAAAGGGCGCTGATCGATACGGTCGAGCCCCCATGAAGCGTTTGGCTGCGGGATGTCTCCGACATGCGGATCGGGGGTCATGGCAATCGGATCTGTATCTGGCGTCCCCACCGCGATAGCGCCATCCTGTGTAATGAATGCGACCTTCGAGTCACCGCTCATCGCTATCGCCTGCGCCTCGGTAGCGTGCAGACGAAAGCCCTTAATCGCTACGCTCCATGTGACAGAGAAAGTGCCACCGTACGTTGACGTCAGATCAGTGGCTGTCGCAACCACACCCGGATCAGGCGCTGGGGCTGCAACGAAGGACGTCGAACTCGAGTCGGAAGAGATCGCGAGGTTGGCCGAAGCGGCTGAAGCCTCGGCCGAACTTTGAAGTTGCTGCTTTTGGCGTTGCGGCCGGATCGGCGACGGGACTGAGGTCCGTCGTCGCCAGCACGACTATATACCGGTTGGGTATGGGATTGGCGACCGTCTGGAACTTGCTGGTCGCAACCAGAGTCTGGCTTTTGGTAGACCGAGGATGAGAGGGCGCGAAGTATAAAACAGCGGCAGCGAGCAGTAGAGCTAGCGTCTTCCTCATTCGAATTTCTCCTAAATCAGGACTGAGTCGCGAGGTCGGGTTATAGGTTAGTGGCCCATCTTACCACACACAAAATCGCAAGAGGGATTTTACTTTCCGCGTCCCCTCGGCTTTTGTAATTTTCCGAAAATGCCACGGTGCTCAAGGTATGAGGTGCGCTGAAATGCGCATGAACGGATCCGCTTCGACGCAGGAACACGAGCGGTGAACAGAGTATCTACAGAACAGGTACTGAACAAGGCATACCGCCTCGCCTACTTTCTCCATCAGGACAAAGGTATGGCGATCCGGATCGTCGCGGCTGCCACGCTCAAGTTGAATGTCGCGATGGCGGTTCAGAATAAGCGGCTGTACTACAACCCCGTCGGGAGGTTTTCGCGCGGAGAGTCGCGCCGGACTGACGCCATCCGCAACAAAGCCCTGTTCAGCGATCTTCATTTGCTTCAGCGTCTGCTCTATGTCGAATCCGAACCTTATGAGCGCCAGAAGGAGCGTACCGCCCAGGTCGCGCCATCAGGCGTTCGCGCTGTCGGCGACCCAGCCAGTGACGAAGACCTTCTCGTTTACTTCATCAAGCACCTCGCGAGAATTACGACAAAACGAAATGCCTTCTACGTCACACTTGGTGTCAGCCGCCTCCTACACAGCTACAGCACGCTTGAAACTATGGAAATTTATAACGCCGTGATCGGTGAGCCTGAGCGGGTCAAGGACGACTATTATTACCGCTCACGTAAAGCCGTCTTGATGCATGAGATGTCTCAGCGCTTTGGTCAGTTGATCCGAGCTTGTCGCCAGCGGCGCGGTGAAGAGAGGTTCGAGACTCAGCCAGGCTCAAGCGAACTACGGTCTCTCGGAGCGAGAGTGCCTCCGCCTGTTCACCCCCTGGGACACACAATGCCCGTGCCGCATGACTTCGATCCGCTTCAAGTCAGTCATTGCCTCGCTGACATCGACAAACTATCGCCGAGGAAAACAAAGTCGAAATCGATCGAATCCACGCCGTCTTGCACCCGGACTTGTTTTGAGAGATTAGTCGCGGCTTTCGGCTACGCGCGCGCCGGCCGAGCGGATGGAGTTGCCGCGTTTTTTCTCGGACCACGACGGATGACCAATCTCCGCCGCGGCAGCGTTCGCGCCAGAGGAGCTGAACGCCGAAGAACTGGCTGAGATTAACCACATGCTTGCCGAACAGGCGGGGCGCCGCCGCCGTTCGTCACCCGACGCCGTCATTCGCATCATAATCGATGGCATTGAACGAGGCCGGTTGAATCCTGCCGAACAGTCAAGCATTAGCTTTAGCGCCGAAGAGGACGCAGAAATCATCGAAGTGAAGACGACGGACCAACACGGCGATCTCCTACTCGCAACGCACCTGCTCACCGCCTTGAGAGAAGACGCACACGACGCGGCAATTGTCTCTTCAATCCAGTTGGAAGGCGGACAGGAACTATCACTCAGTATTACGAGGAGAAAAAGCGAGGCGAGTGGCGGCGCCGACCTCTTAGTCAAGTTCGGCTATCGGGAAACGAGCCTGCGGAGAGCGGCGAGTTTGTGGTGGCAACGGCTCAACCTTCGTCTCAGTACGGAGCAAGATAGTCTTGTGGGGCGGCGCAAGAATATCAGCGCGACACATTCTCATCTTCGGCAGCGTGGTAGTGATTTGCGTGCAGAGCTATCTCGCGTATGTGAGACTAAGGTCGCGTCAAACAAATGGACCAGCCAGACCAGCGTCGTCGTACAGACAGCAACTCCAACTCAGGTGAACCAACAAATCAATGGATCGGCCGAGGCTGCACCGAAATCTCAACCAGCGCGACGGACTAAGAACGACAGATCACTCGCGGCGAAGACGCCCTCTTCACCACGCGCAGACGCTCCGGCGCAGACCCGCGACGAAGAGGTTGCCGACGATGCGACGCGCAGTGGTAGTGGAGTCGCCAATCTGAGGCTCAGCGAAGTTAAGAAGATCTACATAGAAATCCGCGGCGACGCAGCGTTCAACGAATTACGCAGCAACCTCGTTGAGCGCCTGGGATCGAGCGGCGTAGTTACAGCAGCGACCAACGCAGATGAAGCAGATGCGGCTCTTAAAATCGTGGTTTCGCAAAGCGGGTCGCAGATCGAAGCGTCAGCACTCCTCGTCAACGCGCGCGGTACAGTGCTGTGGCCGAAGGCACGTCGTCGTTATTCCGGCGAGACCACCAAAGTCGGTGTCAGAGATAGTCAAAGATTTATTATCCGAGATCAGGCAGGCCCGCGACGGAGGTACCCGCCAGTAGAGTCTTGGGTAATGGTTCGGTTGAATCTTTACGCCGAAGGCGTTCGCTAATTTCAGCCCCAGGTTGGAGCGTAGCGACAACCTGGGGATCAATGGAGAGGTGCGAAATAACCCTGTAAGGGTTCCGCGATTGGCGAACCCTTTGCAAGGGTATGCAATAGACAAATTGTTGTTGAAAATTTAGACTAACTTCCTTAGGAGGGTTCAATCAAATTTTTCGCTACGCTCGAACCTTGGGCTGAAATTAGCGAACGCCTTCGGCGTAATTTCCTTAGCTTAATCGGCGCTACTTCGGCTCGCCCTGGAGCACGAAGCCCGCCCAGTAGTAGGGCGCCTGCCAACGACCCTCACGCCAGATTGCGATTTGCGCCGCCCTGAGCGCTGCTGAAGCAGAGGGTCGTTTCCGTCCAAGGAGTTCCCGATAAAAATCCGACATTAACCGGGCGGTGGCCTGGTCCTGCACGTCCCAGAGACTCACCATAACGCGCTTGGAGCCGGCGTACATGAAGCCACGCGTCATTCCGTAGAGACCCTCACCCTTCACCTCCTTGCCGAGGCCGGTGCGGCAACCGCTCAGCACGACCAACTCGGCGCCCAACCTGAGGTTGAAGACTTCATGCGCACGCAAGAAACCCATCCTGCGGTCTCCCTTGCCGGTCTAACATCGAAAGCGCGATGCTGGAAAGCTCCGGATGCACACTGTCAAGGAAGCTATGGGTGGCAAAATGGATGATGCGATACTTGCTCAAGTCGTCGCTCATCGCTGCCGCACGATTAGCTTCAAATCCGAGCGCAGCTTTTCGACCTGTTGCAGGGGCGAGAGCCAGAATCGCCTCAGCCTCTTGTCGCGTATAAGGGAGCCGCGCTAAAGCACGCTCTGCGGCACTTAGGCAGTCCTCCGCTGACGCTCCGTGGTGCCCGCCCGCGTTGCGACTCACGTCTCCTTTAACCCGTTCATCAGCTCTTGTCAAACACAGGGTCCGCGAAAACAGCTACGACTTTCGCAGCCGGCGCGCGGCCCTGGCTCTCCCGCCTGAGTACCGCAAGCGTTGAGGCCGACGGAATGCTCGTCACTTCGTGATGGACCATGAGCGGCACGAACGACGCCACTCGACGCCTGAGCTCGGGACTGTAAGCGCTGCGAACGGCAGATACTCTAATGCGCCGTCAGGCACGACGAGCAGGCGCTTTCGCCCTAACTGTGCGGCGACTGGTCCAAGCAGCATTTGACTCAAAGCCGTTGCCGCATGCGGGTACTCAGCGTCGGCCTGTCGTACGCGTTCGCGCTTCTCATCAGCAGTTTCAAACTTCACGTACCGGTTGCGGGCGGTTAAGAGCTCATAGCACCGTCGGGCTGCCGCCTCGATCGTTGCACGGGGCGGCAATTCGTAGCTTGAAAAGGAAGTCGATGTCACCGCCCAGAGATAGCTGCGCTCTTCGCCCAGGGAGTACTCCAGCAGCAACGTCGCATCATCCGTGACTGCCGTCTGGATCTCCGCCAGACGGAGAGGCGCAGGCTGCGTTAGCGCTGTATAGCGCGGGCTATTGGCTTTCAACTCGGCCTCGACCGCGAGGAGCTGGGTCAACAACTCCTCGATCTTGCCCTGAACCTCTGCCGCCGCCTTCTCGGTGTGCTGACCGCCGAATAAGCGCATCCGCCGGTCCGCTTCGACGTTGAGCATCTGTTGCAAAGAGCGTTCGCGCGCGCGCAGATCGGGATCAACTCCCTGACGTATGTCGGCGCTGGCTTCGGCCAACACGTCGATTAGGCTTCGTGCACGCGCCTGCTCGTAGGTCTCCAACGCGGCGACGTCAAACCCGTCTGCTGGTTGACGTCGATGAAGCCGCATCAGTAGATCAATGTGCAGCTTGTATAAGTCTTGTACCGAAGCGAAGTAGGAGGCGCGCAGATCTCGGCTGGCGACTTTGGTGCGTAGTGTATTGATGATGGCGAGCGCGGCCTCGGTCCATTTACTCGCCGCGACAAGATCATCGAGATCGGATTCGGCGCGGGCCATGCCGTAAAGGGCCGCGACTTCTCCGTTGCGGTCGCCCATAGCCCGCCAGATCACGCAGGGCCTTTTCATAGAAGTCCAATGCCTTTTCGAGGTTCGTTCCCCACCTGCGAGCGCGCGTCCGAGATAGTTGAGCGTTATCGCTTCGCCCTGGCGGTCACTCACCGCTATTCTCAGTTGGAGCGCACGTTCCAGATATTCGACCGCCTTGTCATGCTCTTTTAAAGAACTGTAGGCAGTTCCCATATGCGTGAGGGCAACAGCCTCTGTCCTGCGGTCGCTACGGTCACGCGCGAGCGTGAGCGCCTGGTTGAGGTATTCGAGCGCCTTTTGTTGGTTCGTCAAGAAGGTTGTGGACGTAGCCGATGTTGGCGAGCGTCACGGCCTCGACCCGGCGATCATTTGTCGTGCGCACTAGCGGCAGCGCCTGATCGAAGTAGTGGAACGCTTTCTGCGGTTCACCCAGAAGGTTGTAGACCGTGCCCATGTTGTTGAGAAGCGACGCTTCATTCCGACGGTCACCGACGGCGCGCCACAAAGGCAGCGCTTGCGCAAAATAATCGAGGGCCTTCTGCGGCTCGCTTAATGCTCTGTAAACCGAACCAATCTGTGTGAAGGTGCCGGCCTCGCCACTCCGATCTCCGACTGCGCGCATAACCGGAAGCGCGAGATGGTATGACTCAAGCGCTTTCTGTGGCTCGCCCAGAAAGAAATAAACCCTGGCTTTGATTGTATGCGTGATGGCTTCTAAATGACGGTCGCCAATGGCTCGCCAGACAGTGAGTGCCTGATCAAGTGGCTCGAGCGCTTTTCGTGGCTCGCTAAGAAGGTAATAGACGTTGCCGATGTTGGTGAGCGTCATGGCTTCTCCGCGCCGATCGCCCGCCTCGCGCATCAGGCGCAACGCTTCGCCGTAACGCTCGATGGCTTTGCGCCACGACTCACCCTTCCTTTCGCCTTGTAGTTGTGCGCCGGCGAAGTAAGAACGCTCGGCGGTTACGCGTGTGCGATCTGCATCGTTGGCAACTCTCAGATCCTCGAGCCGTATCTCGTATCGTCCAGCCGATGCACCTTTCTCCAGCGAGCGCACATTCAAGCGAAAATCCCCGCTGACTTCTGCGACGAGCGAAACCACTTCCATGCCTCGTGTGCCGCTCAGGTTGTTATCAACTTCAAAAAGTGGTTTTCCATCCGCTCCTAACAACACCAACACGACATCAATGCCCTTCTGCTCCACCACCACGCGCGCGTGCTGGCCGGCGCTTAGCTTCACTTGATACGAGTGCTCTTCGCCTCCGCTCATTTCTCGCGCGACCGGCTGGCTAACACGATTTCCTGTTGTGCGTTGTAGAATTCACCGCCCCGCTGAACAGCAGGAGCGAAGCTACGACTGCGCATCGCAGAGCCCATCCCGAACCGAACGATCTATGAGACTGGATTATTTCCATCATTTCGGATCCGAGATTCTATTACGGTGGGTGGGGGGTGTAAATCATAACCCGCGGCTCCATATCGGAGCCGCGGGTGGGAGTGCAAGAGATCGAGCGAATCGAAGCTGTTACATGAACTGTAGGGGCGGCCCCGTGGCCGCCCGTTACGATACGCGTGTTTTGAATAACGGGCGGCCACGGAGGGCCGCCCCTACAATTGTTCTCACGTGACGGGATTACTCAGCGATTGCCCTTGTTTTACTGCAATTGTTTTTTTGGTTCCCGGTGGCGAAGCGTTATGGCTCGCCCAGAGTTCTGCTTCCGTGATCGGGCGCGGAATGCAGAAGTGACCATTGCAGATCTGCCATGGTGAATTAGTGGAAGTCAGCGTAACCGGTGCGCAGGAGCTGGCCTGCTGCGGACAGATTAGCGCTACTTGCGTTAACCGGCTATCGAAGTCGTTGACCACGACGCGTACACGGTGCAGGCGCGACAGTGGGCATCGGCACTGGCTCGTCGGCTTCGATCTCCGACGTCAGACTCGACTGCCTGACGAGGTCAGACCGTCAGCCCCGAGCCGCCGGTGTCGTACTCCAACGTTTTGTTGTCGGATAAGCGCGTGAAAGTGAATTTCGGCCAAACGCTCAGCGACGAATCAAATGTACCGCCGGAATTAATTGCCATCGTCCCGGTCGAAGCCTTTAGGGTGGACAGGCCCACTTTGACATTCCAGGTCTCCGTGGTGTCGTCCTGATAGGTGACGGTGATCATGCTGATGCTTTTTAGATAAAGCTTAGTCATCTGGATCGCTGTGTTGCACGGTACAGAACACGGTTCCGATGAATGACTGTGTCAATGTTGCCCACTCGCCCCCCAGAGGTACGCCTTCGAGTGGCACGTTGCCGGCGTATGCTTTTGACGGTGAGCCTCCCACAGAGGTGAAGAAGCCCGCTTTTATCGGAGCATTCGCGAAGTTGTGATAGGTTTCGCCGTTGTTGGTGGTCTCGAATTTGTCGTCCCCCTCAGGAATAAACGGGCCCTGCGCCCGTGCTCTTCGTTGTGACGAACAAGCCAACCACCAGAACCATTCCCACAAGGAACGCCATGCCGAGCATGACCGGTTTTGTGTAAAGCTTCCGCGTGATCTCTTTCATAGATCTTTTCCTCCTCACTAAATCTTTGTCCCGAACTCAACGGAGCGCCTGGGCTTCGGATCAAGTATCCGTTGCAGCCATGCTGCGTCACCCCGTGTATTTCGGCGTGGGGATTTCAGCACGCCTTCGAGTCTATTACTTGTTCAATCTTGCGAACGTACTAGTTCATTCTTGCTAAAACATGCCTCGCGTATCGCTTCCAAAATTGCCACGCCGGTTTCTGCGACTGAAGGTCATACTGTTTTCTGCACTCCCAATACAGACGATCGGACAGGCGGCGTTACCCGACCTCCACCGCCAGATTTGGAATTTCTCTCCGCCAATCGTCTAGCCCAGATCCTGACAACCTAAGCACTCCTTGTAAGGAGTGTTTGACTTCGAATGGTTAACGTCGGTAGATGTGTTCGTGCGTGGATTAATAAATATGCAGATGCATGCGAAAGCTGTGTATAGAGTTTCGTTACTAGGGCAAGCGCGCAGACGCTTCCTCGGTCTTTCACCGGCTGAGGCAAGCTTTGCTAAACGCGGCTTTATCGCGCGTGAAGACACGCTCGCCAGCGCCTTGAACAAATCGGCGTCACTTTTCTGAGTGGCTATCATGCGGCGCTCGAGGAGAACGGGATTCGTCCCGCTATCACGCCGGTTGGCAGCCGTGGAGGCAGAGTTGCGAGGTTTTGCTTTCGAGGGCGCCGCGATGGGCCTCGCGCTACTTGATTGCTTCACTCCCTGGCGGAAGGACCGCTGGCGCACTTTCACCGAGCGTCTGGCCCAAACTCACATCTACATGATGCATGTGGGATTGGGCTGGGCGCTCGCCCGTTTGCGGCGATCCGTCACGCCTTACTTAGCCCGGCTCGATCCTCTGCTGGGTTGGCTCGTGGTCGACGGTTACGGTTTTCACGAAGGCTATTTCGGTTGGCCTCGATACATCGAGCGACGCGCAATTCCTGCCCGGTTGGACGGCTACGAGCGACGCGTCTTCGACCAGGGCCTCGGCCGCAGCATCTGGTTTGTGAAAGGCGCGGACGTCGCGGCAGTCGCGACTGCAATCAACGCCTTCCCTTCCGCCCGACGTGACGATCTGTGGAGCGGAGCCGGTCTCGCCTGCGCCTATGCCGGCGGTTGTTCACGCGCCGCCGTGAAGTCGTTGCGAGCCGCCGCTGCCGGACACTTGCCGGCGCTTGCTCAAGGTGTGGCCTTTGCTGCCAAGACACGCCAGCGCGCAGCGAACCTCAACCATCACACAGAGAGTGTCTGCCGTGTGATCTGCGGGCAGTCTGCCGAAAAGGTCGCCGCAATCACTGACGCTGCTCTGGAAGACTTACATGAAGAGGGCGGCTTGCCGGCTTACGAAGAGTGGCGCCGCCGCATTCAGAAAAAACTCGCACTGGGAGTCACAAGAACATGACGATTACTGAGGGCGCATTCCGGCGCCAGGCTGCAAAGTTGACGGCGATCATTCTCGTCCTCGTAGTCTACGGTTTTGCGCGCATACCCGAGGCCTCGGAGTCTGAGTTAGCGAAGCTCGCCGAAGGGTTCCGTTTCAGCGCCGCGCCACTGCCGACACTGAACGGAGAAACGCAAAAAACAATCCGCGACGTCAACCCATCGTTGCGCCGCGTTGCCGCCTGGATCTCCACCGTGGGGGCAGCGGTAGCGCTGAACGATCTCGACGGTGATGGACTGCCGAACGATGCCTGTTACGTCGACACGAGAATCGATAAGGTCATCGTCGCGCCGGTGCCGGGCACTCCCGCGCGCTATCAGCCGTTCACTCTCGACCCGATCAATCTTCCTTACGACGCGGCGACGATGGCGCCGATGGGTTGTCTGCCGGGAGACTTTAACGAAGACGGTCTCCAGGACGTGCTCGCCTATTACTGGGGCAGAACTCCAGTCGCCTTCATCAAACAGGACCGCACCTCACTCAACGCCGATAGCTACACGCAGACCGAAGTCGTTCCCGGCGGCGCCCGCTGGTACACGAACGCAGCGACGCTTGCCGACATCGACGGCGATGGCCACACGGATTTGATCATCGGCAACTTCTTCCCGGATGGAGCACGCATCCTTGACGCGCGGTCCAACGTCCCCGACGAGATGCAGGACTCGATGTCGAAAGCCCAAAACGGCGGACGAAAACATCTCCTGCGATGGAAAGGGCAACGGCACCTCGCGCTATTCGAAGAAGTCAACGGCGCACTTGACGAGCAGAGTGCCCACGGTTGGGCGCTCGCAATCGGTGCGGCCGACCTCGACGGCGACTTGCTCCCCGAAATCTATTTCGCCAACGACTTCGGTCCCGACCGTCTCTTGCACAACCGTTCGACGCCCGGTCATCCTCGCTTCGAGTTGTTGGAAGGACGACGATCGTTAACGACGACGAAGTCGAAGGTACTTGGCCACGACTCGTACAAGGGCATGGGTGTTGACTTCGGCGATTTGAACGACGACGGGTGGCCCGACATCTACGTCAGCAACATCACGCAGGAGTATGGGCTCGAAGAGAGTAATTTCGTCTTCCTCAGCACGGGACACATCGAGCTCATGAAGAAAGGCGTCGCTCCCTACATTGATCGCAGCGAGTCGCTGGGTCTTTCGCGTAGCGGTTGGGGATGGGAGTCACGGCTGGGTGATTTCAACAACGACGGCGTGCTTGAAGCGTTGCAGGCGACCGGCTTCCTTAAAGGCAACGTCAACCGTTGGCCCGAACTACACGAGGTTGTCATGGGCAACGATCAACTGCTCCGCAACCCGCGTAGTTGGCCTGTGCTTCAAGCCGGTGATGACATCAGCGGTAACGGTCACAATTTCTTCTTCGTGCGTGCGCCGGATGGGCGTTTTCACGACATCGCCGGACAGCTTTCCCTCGACCAGCCGTTGCTCACCCGCGGAATCGCGACAGCAGACGTTGACGGCGATGGCCGTCTTGACTATGCGGTCGCGAACCAGTGGGGAACTTCATACTTCTACCGCAACGAGAGCAACAATCCGGGCGCCTTCGTCGGGCTCAGGCTCCGCCTGCCCGTCGGAGAAGGTGTGGGGAAGACCCGCGTGTGTCGTGCGGAAACACGATCCCTTCGCGCCCCGCAATCGGCGCCGAAGCACGTGTGCTTCTGGCTGGACGTGCGCCGCTCGTGCAACAGGTTGACGGCGGTAACGGGCATTCAGGCAAGCGCAGTCCCGATTTGCAGTTCGGGTTGGGCCATATCGCCGGAGACAAGCTCGTCAGCATAGAGCTGCGCTGGCGCGATGCGCGAGGAGTTCTTCAACAGGAAACGATTCAACTGTTGCCGGGCGGTTGGTACACGATCGTGCTCGGTCGTGAGAAGGGAGTCATCAATGAGTGCGCATGAGGTTAATAATCGAACGAACCGCCTCGGAGGGCTGCGACGCTTCGCGGTCGCCATCAGTGTCCTCAACATCTTGGGCCACGCTTTCTTTGGCTTCGAACAGTCGTTGGCCCAGCCACTCGTGGCGTTGGCCTCCGCCTACAGCGCCGAACTACTGCTCGAGTTCATCGACGCGCGTTGCAACCACCGTCCACTCAGGTTCCTGGGTGGTGGCCCGCGCAAGTTTGTCGACTTTCTGCTCTCGGCGCACATCACCGGGCTCGCGTGCGCCATGCTCCTGTACGCAAATGAGAGATTTGGACCAGTCGTCTTTGCTTCGGTCGTGGCGATCTGCTCGAAGTGCTTGCTGCGCGCTCCCGACGGAAACGGCACGCGTCACTTCTTCAATCCTTCGAACTTTGGCATCACGGTGACGCTACTCGCCTTCTCGTGGGTCAGTGTCGCGCCGCCTTATCAGTTCACGGAGAACATGACCGGTGTCGGCGACTGGATCTTGCCCGCGGTCATCGTCTGCACGGGGACGTTCCTGAACGCGCGCTTCACCCACCGGCTGCCGCTAATTGCAGCGTGGCTCGGCGGCTTTGTCGCACAAGCTGCCTTGCGGAGTCTGTTTCTTGACACTCCCTTTGGCGCGGCGTTGGTACCGATGACCGGTGTCGCTTTTATCCTCTACACGTTCTACATGGTGACCGACCCGGCTACAACGCCGGAAGGGCGGCGGGATCAGATCGCATTCGGTTTCAGTGTTGCCGCCGTCTACGGGCTGCTGATGGTGACCCATGTAGTCTTCGGACTCTTCTTTGCCCTGACAATCGTCTGCGCCGTGCGAGGATTGTGCATGTACGCCATGCGTTGGGTCAGGGGCCGTGAGCGTGAAGAGATGGATGCCGTCGCTGGACCAGCGACGTTGAGTTCACCGTCAGCGGCTCCTGCCATGGTGAGGGAGGCGTGAGATGGCACAAGCAATAGCCATCGTCGGCATGGCGTGTCGCTACCCGGACGCGCGTTCGCCCGACGAGCTCTGGGAAAATGCGCTCGCACAACGCCGCGCTTTCAGACGGATCCCGGCTGAACGACTCAATCTCAACGATTACTTGTCGTCTGACCGTCAAAGCCCGGATCAAACATACTCGACGGAAGGGGCTTTTATAGAGGGTTACGAGTTTGACCGCGTGCGCTTCCGCGTACCGGGCGGAACCTATCGCGCAGCCGACCCGGCGCACTGGCTGACGCTGGACGTCGCTGCTGCTGCGCTCGAAGACGCTGGTTTCGCGGAAGGTGAGGGACTTCCGCGTGAAACGACGGGCGTCTTCGTCGGCAACACACTCACTGGAGAGTTCTCTCGTGCGAATACCCTGCGCCTGCGCTGGCCGTACGTGCGGCGGGTCGTGAGGAAGGTACTTGAAGATGATGCGTGCCCGCCGGAGCGTCAGCGTGAACTCCTCGCCCAGATGGAGTCGCTTTACAAAAAACCTTTTCCACCTGTCGGCGCGGAGACACTCGCGGGCGGTCTCTCCAACACGATCGCCGGACGCATCTGTAACCACTTCGACCTCAAGGGCGGCGGCTACACGGTTGACGGAGCGTGTGCCTCCTCGCTTCTCGCCGTCATAAACGCGTGCTCGTCGCTCGCTGCCGGCGATCTGGAAGTGGCTATCGCCGGCGGAGTTGACCTGAGCACCGATCCATTCGAACTCGTCGGGTTCGCTAAGACTGGCGCGCTCGCCGCCGACGCGATGCGCGTCTATGACACGCGCTCGGCGGGCTTCTGGCCCGGCGAGGGCTGCGGTCTTGTCGTTCTCATGCGTCACGAGGACGCTCTTATGAAGCGACGACGAGTCTACGCCGTGATACGCGGCTGGGGCGTTTCATCGGACGGCAGCGGTGGCATTACTCGCCCGGAGGTTGAAGGCCAGCTCATCGCCTTGCGACGTGCTTACGCACGCGCGGGTTACGGCGCCGACACGGTCGCATACTTCGAGGGACATGGGACGGGCACATCGGTCGGTGACGCGACTGAACTTCAGGCGCTGACGCGCGCGCGTCGCGAACGCGATGGACGTTGCCCAGGCGAAACAAAGTCTCGCCAGCCGTCGATCAGTTCAGTCAAAGCGATCATCGGCCACACAAAGGCCGCCGCGGGAGTCGCCGGTCTGATCAAAGCGACGATGGCGCTCGGCGCGCAGATCCTGCCGCCGACAGTTGGCTGTGATGATCCGCACGAAGAACTGAAGCGAGATGGATCTGCCCTCCGCGCTCTCAAACAGGGCGAACTCTTCTCCACCGGCGCGAGCCTGCGCGCGGGAGTCAGCGCCATGGGTTTCGGGGGCATCAACACGCACGTGACTCTGGAAGCGACACACGATGATCGCCGCCAGTCTCTCACCTCTAAGGAGCGCGCCCTACTCACGTCTGCGCAGGATGCCGAGTTGTTTCTCTTCAGTGCCCCGGACATCGATCAACTTGAGAATCAAATCGAGCGCGTGCTCGCGTACGCCGGCCGCCTTTCGCGTTGCGAGTTGACGGATCTTGCCAAACGTCTGTCGGAGACTCTTCGTCCTCTTCCCGTCCGCGCGGCAGTGGTGGCGTCAAGCGCGGCAGAACTGTCGGGTCGTCTTGAAGCGCTGAAGTCGCACGTGCGCAGCGGCGCGGCGCGGTTGATCGATCCGCATGGCGGCATCTTTCTCAGGTGTGGACCAGTCGTCAGCGCGCATCGGCTTTCTCTTCCCGGGGCAGGGGTCGCCGTCATACAAGGATGGCGGCGCATGGCGGCGGCGCTTCAGTTTCCTCGAAGACCTTTATGCCTACACGAAGCAGGAGTGGCACGGCGACGGTGTCTCGACTGAAGTGGCGCAGCCTGCGATCGTCGCGTCGTCGGTCGCGGCCCTTCGCGTCCTCTCCAGGTTAGGGATACAGCGGCGGTCGGTGTGGGACACAGCCTCGGCGAGTTCACGGCGCTCCACTGGGCCGGATCTCTGGACGAGTCTTCACTGCTGCGCATCGCCCGCGCGCGTGGGCGCGCGATGGCAGAAGTCGATGGTCCAACAGGGGCGATGCTGAGTGTGGCAGCAGACAGACAAGCGGTCGAACAGATTTTGAACGGCGAACGGGTTGTCATCGCCGGTCTCAATTCGCCCACGCAGACAGTTCTTTCGGGCGAGGCGGTCGAAATCAGCGCAGTAGCGCGCCGCGCCGAGGCGCGCGGGCTGCGCACTACGTTGTTACGCGTTTCCCACGCGTTCCACTCCCCGCTGGTCGCGTCCGCCGGCGACTCATTTGTACGCGCATCTTGAGCGCGAAGAGTTTGGACCACTCCAGCGCCGGGTCTTTTCGACAGTAACAGGCCTACACCTCAGCGCAGATGCCGACTTGCGTGCGCTGCTCCGCGAGCAGGTGACTTCGCCCGTTCGCTTTATGGAGGCGGTCGATGCCGCAGTCGCCGACGGCGTTGATCTGTGGATCGAGGTTGGCCCAGGCCAGACTCTCTGCGGACTGATCGGCCAGTTCCGTAACGAGCCCGCCGTGGCGCTGGATGCGGGCGGGAATTCAATTCGAGGGCTTTTGAGTGCCGTCGGCGCATGCTTCTGTTTGGGCGCACGCGTCGCTCACGACGAGTTGTTCGCCGATCGCTTCGCGCGCCCGTTCGACCTCGACTGGCACCCGCGCTTCTTTGCCAACCCGTGCGAACTAGCCCCGGCTGAGACGACAGACGACCTGCGTGCGGACGGTACGCTTCTCGCAGAACAGTCCAGCGAAATACGCGCAACAGAGGATGGTCCTAGACCAGTCGCCAAACTCGACACTCCGCTGGAAGTTGTGAGACGACTTGTGGCAGAGCGGCTTGAACTCCCCGTCGCTACCGTTGAGGACGAAAGCAGACTGCTTGACGACCTTCACTTGAACTCGATCAGCGTCGCCCAACTCGTGGCCGAAGCAGCCCGCCACCTCGATCTTCCACCTCCACCAGCCCCGACTCACTACGCAAACGCGACCCTCTCTGAAATCGCCAAAGCCATGGAGGCCGCCGCGCGCGCGGGAGGCGCGGACGGCGACTCGGACGCAGAAGCACATCCCACCGGCATTGACGAGTGGGTCAGAGAGTTTTCCGTCGAATTCGTCGAACGCGCTTTGCCCCGGCGAGAGGGTCCGTCCGAGGCAGGAGACTGGCGCATACTCGCCCCGCCAGATCATCCGCTCAAGGTCGCCGTAGAAAGATCTTTCGCACAGTCGGGCGCAGGCCGCGGCATCGTCGTCCTTCTCCCGCCCGAGCCCGACGAGAGTCACGTCGATCTCCTGCTGGACGGCGCGCGCGAGGCGCTGAAAGGTGGCGATGATTTCCGTTTCGTGCTTGTCGAGTATGCAGGTGGCGCGGCCAGCTTCGCGCGCACGCTGCATCTTGAAGCGAAGAATCTCAACACGTGCGTGGTTGTCGTGCCTCCGGAACACCCGGAGGCGGCCGCGTGGGTGCTGGCCGAGGCGCTCGCGGCACGCGGCTACGCGGAAGCGCGCTACAGTTCGGACGGCAAACGCTGGGAGCCGGTTCTGCGCCCGCTCGCGCTTGAAGCGGATGAGTGCGAGCTGCCACTCACGGCGCGTGACGTGTTAGTGGTCACGGGAGGCGCGCGCGGGATCACGGCGGAATGCGCCCTTCGGCTTGCGCGTGAATCCGGCGCACGCCTGGCTATCTTCGGTCTTTCCCAACCGGCAGCGGACGACGAGATCGTCTCGAACCTCGAAAGAATGAAGGCGGCGGGCATTGACTTCCGTTACTACAGTGTTGACGTCACGGACGCCGCCGCAACACGCGAGGCGGTCCGTGAAGTGGAGAAGGATTTAGGCCCGGTCACAGCCATCCTGCACGGCGCGGCGCGAAACGTCCCGTGCCTGATTGAGAATCTCACCTCGGCAGGCGTTCTCCGAGACGTTAGCGCCCAAGATTCGGGGCGCGCAGAACTTACTCGCGGCGATCAACCCCGACCGCCTGCGCCTCTTTATCACCTTCTCCTCGATCATCGCGCGGACAGGGCTGCCGGGCGAAGCCCACTACGGTCTCGCTAACGAATGGCTCACCCGTTTGACGGAGCATTGGCAGATCTCACATCCGCACTGCCGTTGCCTCGCCGTCGAGTGGTCCGTCTGGTCGGGCGTCGGCATGGGCGCGCGGCTCGGCACGGTAGACGAGTTGGCGCGTAGGGGCATCACCCCCATCCCGGTCGAGAAGGGCCTGGACGCGTTGCGCAGACTCCTCTGCCGAAAGTCCGCAAACGTCGCTGCGGTGGTCATGGGGCGCTTACGCGACATGCCGACGCTTAAAGTCGAGAGGCCCGAGCTTCCCTTCTTGCGCTTCCTCGAGAAGCCGCGCGTCTACTACCCGGGGATCGAGCTGGTCGTCGACGCGGAGTTGTCCACGACGACCGATCCTTATCTGGACGACCACGTCTTCCGCGGGGAGCGGCTGCTGCCCGCCGTG
Source organism: uncultured Acidobacteriota bacterium (assembly GCA_963748155.1). Classification (GTDB taxonomy): domain Bacteria; phylum Acidobacteriota; class Blastocatellia; order Pyrinomonadales; family Pyrinomonadaceae; genus PSRF01. The sequence goes on from CAVVHV010000002.1 coordinate 206,957, forward strand.
ATGGGCATGGAGGCGATGGCCCAGGTCTTTATGGCGCTGGCGGAGACGAACGAGCCGCCGGTCTTCGAGCAGGTCAGGTTCGAGCGGCCCGTCGTCGTCGGCGAGGGGGCAGCCAACTACAATTCGCGTCGCCGCGCTCGTGCGCGCTCCGGGCTGCGTGGAGGTTGTCTTGCGCAGCTCGGAGACGGGTTTTCAGGTCGACCATTTCCGTGCGGTGTGTCGGGTCGGGAGTCGCTCCGTTGGAGCCGGCGCACACGCACGGTCGACGTCGGCACGCGCGTCGATTGTCGATCCGGCGCACGATCTCTACGGCAGAGTGCTGTTCCACAGTGGGCGCTTTCGGCGTCTCCGCGAGTATCGCGCGCTCAAGGCCACGGAGTGCTCGGCCGAGATCATGCCCGACGGGACGACCACCTGGTTCGGCCGATACTTACCGGGTGGCTTGGTGCTCGGAGATCCGGGCGCCCGCGACGCTGCAATCCACGCCGTCCAGGCGTGCGTACCGCAGATCACGCTCCTGCCGATCGGCGTCGAGAGAATAACGGGCAGCCTGAACGGGCAGAGCTGGCGGGCTATTCGTGCGCGCACAGGAAAGAGAGCGCCTCGCGAACGGCTTCGTGTACGACGTGGAGTTGACTGATACCGAAGGGCGCGTGCGAGAGCGCTGGGAGCGGCTACACTTGCGCGCCATCAGCGGCGCGGAATTCAAAGGTCCCTGGCCGGAAGGTTTGCTGACGCCATACGTCGAACGATGTCTGCTGGAGTTGGTTCCTGGCGCGCAACGTTTCGGTCGCATTCGAGCGCGATCGAGCCAGACCAACGTCGGACCGTCGCGATCGCAGCACACGCGCAATTGAGAGCGCGCTCGGCGACGGCGGCATCATCAGGCGCGCAGATGGAAAACCAGAAGCTTGCGACGGACGCGACGTGTCCGCCTCCCACTGCGGCGACCTCACGATGGCTGTCGCCGGACACTCTCCCGTCGGTTGCGATCTCGAACTCGTCGTGACGCGACCACCCGAAATCTGGTGCGACATGCTCGGCGTTGAGCGATTCAAACTTGCCGAGATCATTAGCCGCGGAAACACAAGAGACGCTGGACGTGGCAGCGACGCGCGTCTGGACGTCAGTTGAGTGCCTGAAGAAAGCGGGCGCCGGCATGGCTGCGCCTCTCGTCTTCGCCGGCGCGGCGCCTAACGGGTGGGTTTTGCTCGCGTCCGGCGAGTTGAAAATTGCCTCGGGCGTGGTCAAGAGGGACGGTGAGAAAGAGGAACTCGCAATAGCGTTGCTAACGGGAGGCGGAGATGCGCGCGTATGAATACCGGCACGTCGTCGGGTTCGAGGAGACGAACTTGATCGGAAATGTTTACTACGCCAACCACGTGCGCTGGCAGGGGCGCTGCCGCGAGATGTTCCTGCGTGACCGGGCCCCCGAGGTCATCGAAGCACTCAAGCACGGTCTCGTGCTGGTGACTACACGCGTGTCGTGTGAGTTTATGGCGGAGCTCGTCGCCTTCGACGAGGTCATCTTACGCATGCGCCTCGGTGAATTAGGACAGAACCGCATCACGATGAACTTCGAGTACTGGCGGCATACCTCCGCCGGCGAAGAGCTGGTGGCCCGCGGCGAGCAACAGGTCGCCTGCATGCAGCGCGAGGGCGAGCAGGTGGTTCCCGTCCCCGTTCCCCCTCAGTTGCGCGAGGCGTTGAGAGAATATGCAACAAGCTGAAGCAGTTAAGAAACGAGGCGTTTGAAGACGGCGCGAATTCGGCGTGCCGGGAAGACACCATTGCGTCACACCGCCGGGCAGTCGAGCGCGTGATCACGACCGCGCGTGAGCGGCTGTGTGAGCCCATCTCGTTGCACGACATGTCGCGGGTCGCTTATCTCAGCACGTTCCACTTCAATCGCGTGTTTCACCAGATCACGGGTCTTCCGCCCGCCAAGTTCATCTCGGCGATGCGGCTGGACGAGGCGAAGCGGCTGCTCCTGAATACTAACCAGAGCATCACAGACATCTGCTTCGAGGTTGGCTACAACAGTCTCAGCACTTTCACCAGGCGTTTCACTCAACGCGTCGGACTTGGACCACGTGAGTTCCGGTATCTCGCTGAACGGATCACTCCCGCTTCCGTCGAGTCACTTTGCGCCCACTACGCGGAGCTGACAGAGACGCGCGACACTTCGCGCCGTCGGTTGAGGGTTTCGTCGACTCGCCCAAACCTGGCGGTGGGCCGATCTTCGTCGGTCTCTTCCTCGCCCACATACCGCAGAGTCGCCCGGTCGGTGGCGCTCTGCTCACGTCGCCCGGCGCCTTCCGTATCGGGCCGGTTCCCGACGGAACCTATCACCTCCTCGCCGCCGCCCTGCCGCGCCTCGCTGACACGCTTGGCTACTTATTACCTGACAGCGCGAACCTTTCAGTGGGGGCGTGGAACGGGCCGGTGATCGTGCGACAGGGTAGAGCCAGTGGTCCATTCAACATCTCCCTACGACCGATGGCCTTGACCGACCCACCACTCCTCGTCTCTCTGCCTTTCTTGCTCGCTGACACGCTGAAAGTGACAAACGCGAACGGCGCACAGAGCGCCACAGTTGTATTCACCGGATTCATGCAATCGAATCAACTGTAGGCATCTGTGGCCGCGTGCTGCATTATCGGACGACCTTCCAGAGCCTGAGCAGGCTGGGAATGAGCAACAACGTGGTGACCGCGCAGGTCAAAAGGCACAGACAGATCATGACGCCGAGCTGCACGTTGGGGGCAATTTCAGAAAGCATCAGCACGGAAAAACCCGCGGTGATCGAAGCGGCGCTGACGCAGACCGCCGGCCCGGTGAGTTCGAGCGTGCTCCGCAGAGCTTCGCCCGCGGGCATGCCTTGACTAAGCCTCTGCCGGTAGGCCGTCGTCAAATGGATCGCAAAATCCAATCCGATGCCGAGCGCGATACCCGCGAACATCGAGTTGGCGATTCCCAGCGGCGTGCCTGCGAGTGCCAGCGCGGCGAGCACCAGGAGCAGACTGAAGGCGACCGGCAGGACGGCGATGAGTCCCATCCGCACCGACCCGAGCAGTATAGTGATGAGAATTAGATCGGTCACAAGCGCCAACGCAATCGAGGACGCCTGCCCTTCGACCAGCAAGCGCACCGTCAGGTAGCTGATCCACCCGTCGCCGAAAGGCACGATTTTGTGGCCCAGCCCCTGGTCTGACGTTTCGCGCTCGGCGGCTCGCAGCACGTTGTCGATGCGGCTGTAGTCAGCGTCACGGATGAAGACCGTAACGCGTGCCCAGCGGTGCTCGTCGTCAACCCTCTCGCGGATCGGCGCCTGCGTCGATTGCGAGAGCACCGTCAATGTCCGGCTCGACGTCCTCCTTCGTGAGAGGAAGGCGTCCGCTCCGCAGCGCTGCCCGGTAGGCGGCGTAGTTTAAGCCAGACGAGGGACGAGTTGGTTCTCACCACGTCGTTGAAAAGGCAGTTGACAGCGCCGACATGGGAACTCTCGCAAGGACCCATTCCAGCGAGCCGAGCGCCGAGATGCCTTCCCTGCTGTTGAACCACCCTCCGTGTGTTGCGTCCACCATCAGTTCGAGCGCGGTCGTCCCCGCCAGCTTTTCGTTGAAGAACCTGTCGCCTTGCACGATGTCGCTATCAGTTGGCAGGTTCCGGATCCAACTATCGTCAACACGCAGGCGCGTGGTCGCGACGAGCAGCGCACGCCGCGACCAGGAGAGCGCAGACGGCCACGCGCCGCGGACTCGCCCGGCCGGTCAGCAAGCGCAGCGCCGACGTTGCGGGGCGTCCGCCGAGGACTGCGGTAGCGTCGCCTTTCCAGCGGACGTGCGGTTTCATGAGCGCGAGCAGTGCCGGAAGCAGTGAGAACGTGAACAACGTCGAGAAGATGATCGCAGCAGAGCCGAACAGGCCGAAGACGCGCAGCGGGTTGAGACTTACGGCCGCCATCGACAGCAGTCCGACGACGGTTGAGACGGCCGTCATGCCGACGGGGCGAGCGGCACTGCTGAACGCCGCCACAATCGTCTCCTCGATCGTCGAGTCTTCGGCGCGCCCCGCCTCGTTGAAGTAATGTCCGAGCGCGTATACGTCATCGGACACGCCGACGCAGATGAGGACCACGGGCAGCACCAACGTCGTGACGAACACCGGCTGACCGGTCAGGCCCATCAGGCCCGACATCCAGATGAGACTCACGCCAATTTCCGTGAGCGACAAAAGCGCTGGCGCGGGGTGGCGAAACGACAGAAACAGCATTACGCCCAGGACGGCGATTACGGCAGGAATCAAGCGAGCGAGGTCGCGGGCTGTCGCTTCGCCAAGGACGGCTTGCGCCAGGGCCGACCCACTCAGATAGACCGAGTCTTTGCCGGAGGACTCGCCCGCGATCAGCGAGCGCGTCTCTTCAAGTAGGCGATACCGATCGGCCTCCGGCTCCACCTTCGCGATGATGGCTGCCCCCTTCCCGTCGGCCGAGACCAGCAAGCCGGTGTTATAACCCCGCCTGACCACTTCCCGGCGCAGTTGTTGGATGGTCTCCGTGTTTAATTGGTCCTCCGGTCGGAACAGCGGGCTCTGTGTCGACCTTGCCATCAACGAGAGCGACGCGCGGCACAGTGGAGAGGCTGACGACGGAGTCTGGGACGACTCCCTCGACCCGAGAAAGGCCATCACTCAAGCGGGCGATGCGTTGCAGTGTCTCGGGCGTGTACACACCCGACTCCTCATTGCCGACGCCTATCAACACAAGGTCGCGCAGCTCGAAACGCGACGCCGCCTGGTCGCCTTCGGCAAACTGCGGCAGACCGGAAGGAATTAAGGAACGGCCGTCGAGCCGCAGTTGAATACGCGGGATGAAGACAAGGGCGCAAACGGTGATGGCGCCGACGAGCGTGACGACGACGCGCGGGTGTCTGACGGAAAATCTCAGCAGGTGAGTTATCAGGAACACAGAGCCGACCTATGATTGGATAGATACGCGCTACCATGTAACGTAAACACGTCAATTTTGTCTTGTCCAATCTTGCTAAAGAGACAAACCTGGACCAGGCGCAACACGACGGAACGTTAAGAAAATCTTCCTCACTCCTGTTACTTTTAGTAAGCACCCTTGCAGTAATTTTGCCAGTAATTTCGCCAGTAATTTTAATTGACAAGACGTAGCGAACGTGTAAGAGTAACGCCGTCCTGACCACATCCCCCAAGATGCAGAGTGTTCTCACAGTTTTTTGACTCTGATAAGGCATGATCCTCGCGGTCCAAGCCTTCAGATAAATAATTCGCAACCGAACATCCAGGAACTGCAAAACGTTAGGGAGTGCTGCACGTTGAAGTTGGACCTGGGCGTTCTGCACCATCGATCTCTGTGCGCCTCGCATCGCACATGAGTTTCACCGCAAGCACTCACGACTGATCAGCAAGAGTTGTCCAACTGGCTGACACCTCTCAGTGTGTCGACTGTCAGCGTCTCTCTTGATCAGCAAACCCCGTTAAAAGGAGATTCACTATGAGCTTGATGAAAGGTCTGAAACGAAGACCATCTATAGCTATCGCAACGGTCCTCGCTTTCCTCGTCCTCGGAGGAATAATTATCTGGCAGACGTCAAGGCTGCCGGCCAAAGCCTCTTCAGAAGACAGACAGCAGTTACAAAACAAATTGCGCAGAGGCATTGGAAGCGAAGTTCGCCTCGCGGACAGGCCTGAGCAGGCAGAAGAAGCAGTCGCTTCAGCCGCTAACTTCATTCGCGGGCGCTCCGGTCTGAAGTTGTCCGACGAGTTGAAGAAGAAACTCGCGAAGGCGGAGAGCGACGTGCTGAGCGGCAAGTCGCCACACATTTCCCTCAACGAGTTGACTGACGACATGACGGCAGCAGTCGTTGATCGGCTCGCGACTCTAACTGACGAAGAGATCCAACAGGCGACCGAAGGATCAGCCGATGCCAACGGCGAGATCCGCTCGCGCGCCAACGCGAAGTGGGGCGTCATGTCGAAGAGGGATTTAATTCAGCAGGCCAAAGCCGGCCGCGAATGGAGCCGGCGTGGTGATTCCGGATTGCAGATCGGACTGCGTTCAATGATCGAAGGAGAAGTTAGCGATCGCGTGAGCACACTCAGTACACACCTTCCGGAGCAATTCGGAAACGCGGACTCGTAAGGTCTCACGCCTACGCAAGCGCTTCTCATCGCCTACTCCGTGGCGACGGACGATCCGTTGACAAATTCGCGCGACGACATCAAGCAGATGTTGATACAGAAGAGAATGGACGATGGTGTGACGAGAGAGCAGCGGAAGGCGCAAAAGAATGCCTCCGATCTGCCTTACGGGCCAAACGGCTTTCTGCATCCGTCAGGGCTACACGTGTTCTTCACCAGAGACTCTGTCGACAAACTTTGAACCTCAACGAAGGAGGTAAAAAGCAATGAAAAAGATATTGCTTCTTTTACCCCTTGCTGTGGTACTGGTCCTACCGGGTTGCGGTGGCGGCGGTTCAACCAGTTGTCCCTTCAGCAACCTCGTCCCTAACGGAACTTACCTGGTCGTTATTAACAATCCCAGCACGGGAATTGCCACAACATTCACCCGTGTCGCGTCTTCCACTGGAACCCTTTCAGTTTCGACAAACGGTAGCTGTGGCAATGTAGTTGTCGTTCAGGTTACCAACTCGGACATAGCTCTTTCAGCAAGCCCGTCGTCGATCAATCTGGAGAGCCCACCGTCTACTGTGACCATAACCGGTCAGAGTTTCGATACGACCTATGGCATGCCAAGGGTCGAGTATTTTGATGGGACCGGCTTTCTAGTTGGATCGGTATATGCGAGTTCGGTATCGGGCGGCACCTCATTGGAGTGTTACGTGCCGGATCTCTCCTCTGCTTACTCGGGCACGTATCTGATACGGGTCACAAACAAGACATACCAGGGCTACTACTCACACATAGTCGGGACAGCAACTGTCACGGCGTGGGGCAGAGATCGGCCCGACAGTGACGGTGATGGCTGGTATGACGATCAGGATTGTGATCCTTACAATCCTTATCAGTACACCGGTTGTTACTGTGGTGGCGGCCTGGAGCCAATCACGGTTTGTCCATGAGGAGCCTTATTAATCATTCTGCTAACAGGTAGTAGCTCACCCCGGGCGGAGAGAGCGTTTTTCACTCCGCCCGGAACTGAAAGACAGCATCTGCGATATCCGCCATGAACAATGCGACGGTAACTACCACTGAGATTGCCGCTCCGTGTGGTTTACAGTTAATTGTTTATTAGTTTGGCGCAGAAAATGGTGCCCCCGGCGCGATTCCAACGCGCAGCTGCTCTTAATGTATTCAACGCCGAAGGCGCTGCTCTAGAATCGGAATCAGCCGAATTGGTAAACTGAGAGATGCACAGCGTCTACGACGAAGTAGCCGACTTCATTGCTAGCAACAATCCGCAAGGTGTAATTCCCTTCCGCCCATCTGTCGAGGCGAAAGCTCGCGTTGCCGATTTGATCTCACGCGAGAAAGGCGAGGGCTTGTCAACGGAGGGAAGTCAGACCTTGATCACTGTATTTTGGTTGAGTGTTTGATGCATCTCGTGAAGGCTGGCGCACATCGGAAGCGAAGTCCCAGCTAATTAAGAGTTGCTGGCAGGAGTCAAGCAACTCTTAGCGCCTCACGACGGGATGACAGTTCACGAGCTCAGACCTCAATCTCAAAATAAAGCTTGATTCGCTCGATAATCTCTGAAGTGATCCCGTCAACCTGTTGTAGCGTCTTTCCTTCCTCAATACGCCTGAAATAGGTCATTAAATGCAAAGCCAGCACATAGTCTACGCAAAGGACCTCCATAAACACCCGATAGTTTTGACCGTAGGGATTCATCTTTTCAATACGATCTTCTCCCCGAGCGATGTGTGAAAGGTTCTTTAGAGTTGTAACTGAAATGTCCAGTCCGGTGGCTCCAGCGATGGCTTCTAACGACTCAATACCCGCTCTCAGTTTCTTGACTTCACCAACCAATTCACTAACTGCCTTCTTTATCATCTGGCCGTGCTCATAGAGTTCGGGCTCTACAACAGTGGCCTCGTTGTAATCGTTGAGATCGATGTGAAATATATCGCTGACGCGCGTGCCATGTTGAGGATGGAGATAACTGACTGTGACGTCAAAATCTGACGGGGAAGGGCTGTTTGGCTTAAAGACGTCAGCATACGTGCTGTATAGATACCGATGAACCTTTCCTGGTGCAAAGTATTTTGAGCCTCGCCTGAACAAAGGTGGATCTTCCGTCCTGTTCATCCACCCGAGCTTCTTCGAAAAGGAAAATGTCACATCGAATGCGGGTAATGAGCCGATGTTGGACACAACCATAGAGACTATGACGCCGTGCTCGATCTCAACATCAAAGTTCATCAGCGGGACTACAATTTGCCGTCGGCCGCGAACATCGTTGATTTCATAGTCCTCCATCGGTACCGATTGAAAATTAAATCGCTTGTAGTACTTCTTGTCCGGTGCTTGATGAGGGGCGCGATAGCTTTTTGGAACTTCGACAGAGTAAATTGAGTTACTGCTTGAGACCGGTATGGAGACTATTCGAATGTTGTCGATCTTGGGTGTTATGTTGCTCGAGATGACTTGCTCAAGCCATTCCCGCGAATATACAGTGTGGTCCACCCCGGAGTCCTTACTCACTGGTAGGTTGTTACTCTCAATCACTCCATAGATCAATATCCCACCATCTGAATTCGCAAAGGCGGAGACATCCTTTGCTAGCTCATTCCGTTTGCTTCGATCGATGGCCGGGCTTTCTTTGTAGTCGAGGTGCAAATCTTCTTGTACGCCATCTCGTATCAGTCGATCGATGTCGCCGATTGTTGTTGGAAGCATTAAATGGATACTCCTTCAAAGGGAGGTTATCACACACGCAAATCAAAGCATTTGCGGGCGTTCAGCATATCGGACGGTCATCCGATAATCGCAAAATATGTCCTGGTCAGTCAGGCATCGTGCCACCTGCGGTGTCACGTCGCCTGCACCGGAACATAATTGCGGATTATCGTACGCCCGGCATCTATTGATTTTTTCCTCCGGTATATTCAGTTTCGAATAGATGTCTCATTTAGGGTGTGATGGAGGCCTCTGCGCTGCTTCGCAGCGTCTTTGGCAAGAGATCCGATGAACTCCTTTGATAGAAGCCCTTCGCGGTGCTTTTGAATACCTCACGCCGTCTGAATGCACAGTATCGACGTCAACTGACATTGTCCCGTCGCTCGGGACTCAGTGAAGACATCCTCGCGTTAGCGCTTTCAGTGAGTGGCCCATGCAGTTCGCCGAAGGTAATAAAGAATCAAACTAGGGAAAGCAGACAAGATACAACGCGATGTCGAACTTTATCGATCCCTAAACCTCGTGCTTTCAGCAGCTTTAGAATAAAGCAAATCACAAGAAAAACTGGGCCAACCGGGAGATTCACTCAACATCCCAACCATCAGAACTTTGTGGCTTTAATTTTGCTCTCCGCAAAACATTTCGATCCAGCGGAGGGCATATGGCAATAAGACCAAGAGGAAGACAGCGATCGCTGTCTAAGAAAGTCTCATCCTTCAACATGTATATGGACCAGTTTTATCAGGTTCGGGCAATCATGGAAGCGACCGGAGCAGTCAAAGATGCACCGGTGATTCGCGAACTGCTGGACGAAGCGCTCACCGCGCGCCGGCGGAAAGCGGCTGGGATTACCGATTCGGAAGAGCCGCCCGGCCAGGGAATTACGGAGACGTTGCACACACTTCAAACTTTGTTGCTCAAGTTGATTAAGCGGGAAGAGCTTGTCTTTACCCGGCAAAGTGTTGGATTAAGGCTTTTGAAGGAAGCTGTTATCGAAGCGCGCTCGGGTCGAGAAATAGTATTTGAAGAACTGGTCGAGCAGCCCTGGATGGCGAAGGGCAAGAGCAAAGAGACGATGAATAACTTCTTCGATATGAAATCGGGCAATGCTAGAGAGTACGTTGACGGCGTCATCGCGAAAATCAAGCACGACGTTGAGGTTGAGAAAGCAAAGTAAGCCAAATAGACGGCCATGACGTCTCCGAGATCACTGACTAACCGCAATCTTGCCGTTCGCGCATCCAACATTCAAGCCGAAGTGTTGGATTCTACATACAGTTTAGGTGTCGCGTTTTACAAAAAACGTGATCGAAGATATCGAAATGAACTCGAACCCTCGTCGTAAAATTCAGGTTTAGTTTAAGCGATTCGTTCCCAGTTGGTCGTGTCTGTTCCCATAAATGCTGGCAGTGGTACAGGTCTTGAGACAGCGCTAGAGCATGGAAACAACACAAAGTTACCCGAATTTACTCTCCGAGAAACAAGCGGCGAAGCGCTTAGGCATCGCTCGGATCACTCTTCTTCGCGCCCGTGAAGCTGGCCGCATTCGGTTCTTTCGCATCGGCACCCGAGTTCTCTACTGCGCAGAACATCTAACCGAGTTCTTGAACAACTGCGAACGCAACGGCAGGCGTACTCAAGCGAACGCAAAAGCCCGCGAGAATTAGCGCCGAGAAAAGAAAACGTCAGCTCAGGCCAAGCCCGAACTGAGGCGACCCAGCGCGCGAAAGCTGACCCGCAGAAAAGGAACAAGCGTCTTTGCCGTTCGCGGTAAGCCGTTAGCCAATTCATGGCAACTTCTTGGGATCTGCGAATCTCAGTCGAGTCGAGAGAGTCAGCCGGCACTCGTTCAATTGACATAGATAAGGATTTCAACTTGGCCGGACACCGATGTCTGACCGTCACGTGTGCCAGGCAGTTTGCCCATCAAGAATTAAGTTGGCGTTCGGAGAGTAATCATCGTTCGGAGTCGGTTTTAATTGGCAGTTCCTCATAACGCTGGATAAACCATTTTGCAATTCGCTCTTGCGTAGTAATTTTTCGGCCAGGTGTCAACAAGGCACCTCGATCGGGGAATAGGCGTGCCAATGCTTCCATCACGTTCTCGGCTGGCAGCATCCGATTTATTGTTTCGTACCAGTCCTTTTCTTCGATCATAGTTAGGTCTTCTGCGGTCGACTGCTCTTGTGTTACACCTAAGACTGCGGCTAAAAAACTGATAACTTCGCGGGGCCGACTTTCGAACCGCTGCATTAGGTGATTTCTTATGCCGTCCGAGTCGTGTGCGTTCCAGAATTGATACAAGCCCTGTGCATCCAAGAGATCGTATCTAATCTCCAATGGCTTCTGACTCGCCTCAGCCGCAATTCGGTTAGCAATAATATCGTTAATTTTCTTCTCACAATCCGCCGAAACTACGGGAACCAGTTCCGTGGAGTATTCCGTCTGCTTTAACGGTCGCATCCATCTTGCATACTCAAAGGCCAATGGCAATGGTGCTATCGACGTAGCTATTTCGATCGCCAGCTTCTCTCTCTCTGTTTCTTCCTTAATATTTTTGAGTAAATGCCGGATGAGTGCATTAGCTTGAGCATAGGCGCCGAGCCCGAAGAAGCGATCTGTTGGATGGCTCTTTGGTAGTAATTTTCCACTCGCAGCGATGGCCTGGGCTAAGACTGCCCGACGCTACTTCGGATAGTTCATCTTCGTGTTGTCTTAATTTGCGTATCAGTATGTCTGCACGACCATTTGCGGCCAGTTTTTCCACTTCGGGCGTCATTAGCGTTCCCATTCTTGGTAGAAGATCGAAGTGATTGATGAACTCCTGTAACTCTTGATCACTAATGTCGTCAGACGGTACGCCGTAGTTGAAGTACCGTCGAAAATAATCCTTCGAAGCGACCCGCTGGCTCTTCGCCCAAATGGAAACATACTCTGGTCCATATCCTCCGGGCCCGTACGTTCCACTGACGCCCGTGCGTGGAAATAGCTCCTGAATAACTAGCTTAGCTGCTTGCTTGTCGTCTTCGTCGAGAGCTACCAGCGCTTCATTTATCAGCGTCTCCAGTTTAGCCTTCGCCTCGTTCTTAATGCTCTCGCCAGGTGCGTCAAAGATTTCGCCTAAGTACACTTCATGATTATCTCGGATTGATGCGTAAACCAATGGATAGAAAATGCGAACAGCTTCCATGAGAACAATATCGATTGGATCTACTTCGCCTGCAATGATGGGAAGGATAAATGTCAACCCATTCGCGAATCTTTTCGCTAAACGAGGAGTGCTGATCCTGCTCAGGAATGCCTTGTCGAAAATGTCGGCAAACCTTCGTTTTTGGTCGCCGGTCACATCGATCTTCGCTAACTCCATGGCTGCTTCAATTCCATCAACTGCGATCGCGCGCCGGGCGTTAATCGACGAGACGGGTAAAGGTAAAGGTACTTGTACTATCTTTTCGAGGAAATTACGCCCGGCTTCTACACTCCCATATTGTTTCGCCAAGGCTTCGGCGACTCTCTTTTCATCAAACGCCAGAATATACGCGGTATTGGGAAAATCCGCAGACAGCTTTACTAGTCGGAAAACAGCATGTACTTCCGAATCATCCAATCGATCAATGTCATCCATGAATATGGCCACGCGTTTTCCAGAATCCTTTAAGATTCGCTCTATTCTTCCTCTCAGCTCTTCCAAGTCCGCCTGCCGATCACTCGTAAACGCCTTAAGAAAACCTGATGCGGCTTTGCCTCCCACTGGAACCGGCGAAAGAACCTCAGCATATTTATTTACGATTGCGCTCAATTTCTCGGCTCGCGTCTCCAAAGAAGCATCAAATGTTGCTGCCAGCGTACTGAAAAAAGTATGCAGAAGCTGACTTTCATCCGGAAATCGCCATGGGTTGAATCTGACGACCACCACGTTTTCGTGACGAGTCAACTCCTCGCCGATCATGTTCAATACCGATGTCTTCCCCTCACCCCAAGCACCGTGAATGCCGACTACTACACTACCTGCGTCTGAGCGATTGGCGATCGTCTGCCCTATCCGTTGAGCAAACGAGGAACGCCCGAACCGGTCTTCGCTTAACCCTTGTATCGGCTGATCCGCTTGCATTATTCGTTAAAGAGTGCTCGTCAAATCGATAACGGGCTATAAATCAAGCGAGTAGCCCACCAGACTCTAGTAATGGAATCTGATTGCTACGTTCGCTGCCATCGTCCACTGAACTCCACGGGGTGCGTTATGTAAACGGCGATCTTGAATTATGAAAAATCGTGAGCCGTTTTGGATCCCAATGTGTGCGAATGTGTGTGCGGACAGTAAAAAGTGGTGCCCCCGGCGCGATTCCAACGCGCGACCTCTCGCTTAGGAGGCGAGCGCTCTATGCAGCTGAGCTACGGGAGCACATGTGAGGGAATCGTATCATGTTAATCCTGTAAATCGTGTAATCCTGTCAAAGGCTTTAGACAGGATTGCAGGATTAGCAGGATGTACAGAATTAAGATTGGTACTTGATCAAAGAACGTACGTCGTAACCTGTCAACTTTTCCCTGCCAGGCAAAAACTCGAGTTCAACGACGAACACAAGCCCCACCACAACACCGCCAAGCTGCTCGACCAGATCAACAACCGCGCGTGCGGTGCCGCCGGTAGCAAGTAGATCGTCGGCGATGATCACACGATGGCCATCACCGATCGCGTCGCGATGGATCTGTAAGGTGTCTTGCCCATATTCCAGATCGTAAGAGATTGATGCGCACTCTGCCGGAAGTTTGCGCGGCTTGCGCACGGGAACAAAACCAGCCCCAAGGTGATACGCCAGCGCCGGCGCAAAAATAAATCCACGCGCCTCGACGCCGATCACTGAATCAATTTTTTCCCCTTCATACTCCGAAGCAAGCGCGTCGACCGTGTTGCGCAAACCTTCGGGATGCTTCAACAAAGTCGTGATGTCATAAAAATTGATGCCGGGCTTCGGAAAGTCCGGCACTTCGCGAATCAAAGATTTTAGATGGTCCATCGTTACAGTTATCTCTCAATCCTAAACGCAGAATAAGTGCCTGTCGGCTCGAGAACTATCTCTTCAACCTGATCGACTACGGCCCACTGCGGTCCAGTCGCAAGATCGTATTTGAAAGCTTCAACGCTGCTGGCCGGTCCCTCGGCAAATGCTTCGACACTTCCATCAGCGCAGTTGCGCACGTAGCCGACGATCTGATGTCGCGCTGCTGCTCGTTGCGCGAAGAAACGATACCCAACTCCCTGAACCTCACCTTTGATAAAAAACTTTCGTGCTACTCCCTGCATGTTACTTACACCTGAAAAGGTCGCCCTCTTTTCCCTTCTCCAACGTGAACGTTTCACTGTCCGAATCACTGAGTTTGAGATTGAGCGTCATCGTGTTGCCCTTGATCGATCCGGTGTAAGTCGCCGGATGGTCCTGCGGAGTCTCGTCAGCGCGCACCGGCCCGCCGCGTTGCATTCGATGTGTCCCGCGCAGGTTGAAATTGCCGTCGCGATCGATGATCAGCGGTCCCTGAATCACGCCACTCGCACAGTCGTACTCAATCGTCGCTGACTTCGCGCCGACCTTCATATTAATATGCTGGCCGCCCCAGTTTCCGGTGGGAATGCGTTGCATTTTCTGATTGCTCGTGATGACGAAATACGTCGCTGCCAGGATAACAACAAAACCAATGGTGCTTTGCTTTGAAAACATAAACATAAGACTCGTGGCATTGTAGGGCCCAACGAAAGTTTCACGCAAAGGCGCAAGACCGGTAGAAACTTTCTGACAAATCGCCGCGTAGTACGCTCATTGCGGGTGAGAACGACCTTTCATCCAAATCTGCGTAGCTCATTTCGTTTTTTCGGGTAATTGATCAGTCTCCTTTTCTCTCGAGACAGGGTTTGATTCTCGGATCAAACCCTGGTCTCTTATTGTTTGCTTATCGCTTAAAAGTGAGGACTCCCAAAATATGCGACGCTTACTCGTGACCTGCCTATCGCTGCTCCTGCTGATAGCCAACGTCTCTACCGTTTCTCGTGCCGAGGCTAAACCGCTCAACATTCCTGTCGTCTATTACAAACTTCCGAACGGCCTGAAGGTCGTGATCTCAGAAGATCACATCGCTCCAGTCGTGACCGTCGCTGTCTATTACAACGTCGGCATGCGTCTCGAGCCCAAGGGCCGCACCGGCTTCGCGCACCTCTTCGAGCACATGATGTTTCAGGGTTCAGCGAACGTGAAGAAGTTTGAGCACGCGAAGTTCGTCGAGGCGAACGGCGGTAGTCTGAACGGCCACACGGATTTTGATTACACAAACTACTACCAGACGATGCCCAGCAATCGCGTGGAGCTCGGAATTTGGCTGGAATCCGATCGCATGCGCTCGCTCGACATCAGCGAGGAGAACCTGAAGAACCAGCAGGCAGTCGTAAGTGAAGAGGTTCGCGTAAACGTGCTGAACCAGCCGTACCAGTTCTTCGAATGGATCAGTCTGTGGGAAAACGCATTCACCAAATGGAACAACAACCACAACGGCTACGGTGATCTCGCCGAGATCAATGCCGCGACCATCGCCGATGTCCGCACTTTCTTCAAAACTTATTACGCGCCAAACAATGCTGTGGTAACTATCGTCGGCGATGTTGACGTGAACGACATCAAGAAGATGGTGGAAAAACACTTTGCGAGCATTCCGAGTCAGCCGATGCCGGCCCGCGAGGATCTGAGTGAGCCGCCGCAAACAAAAGAGAAACGAGTCTCGCAGACTGACAAGCTCGCGAACCTGCCTGCCCTCGCAACCGGCTATCACGTGCCGCCCCAGAACTCGCCTGACTTTCCCGCGATGGCGCTGCTGGTCCGAATTCTACAGGTCGGCGAAAGCTCGCGCTGGTACCAGCGTCTCGTGAAAGAGAAAGAACTGACACTCGATCTCTCGGGCGGGCTCAACTACTTCGGTAACGAGTTTGACTACACCGGTCCGATGATCATGACTACGCGCACGACGTACAAGCCCGGTCATACAGCGGACGAGATCATCAAGGAGATGGACGCGGTGATAGCGGACATCACGTCGAAAGGCATAACCGACAAGGAGCTGGCAGACGCGAAGGTCAGTTATCGTTCGAACATGTACGATCAGCTCGAGTCGAGCATGGGCAAAACGCACTTGCTGTCAGCGCTTGCGCTCTTCCGCGACGATCCGCAGCAGATCAATACGTTGTTGACTCCGTTTGAGAGCGTCACTGCCGCGCAGGTCAAAGCTGCGGCCGCGAAGTATCTCGTGGCGACGAATCGCACGGTGATCGATCGCGTTCCCGAAGCAAAGACCACGCAGCCCAAGACCGATCAATAGCCACGGATTAAACGGATTCACACTGAAAGGCATCGATATGAAAATACTAATTGCGATCATCCTGTTGACAGTCACTGACATTCGCACAACAGAAGACTCCGCCACCGCCCGGCGCGGCGCGGCCTCTGAGTCTCCCGAAGATCACTGAAAAGAAACTCGCCAACGGGTTGACAGTCGTGCTTGCGCCGTTGCCAAACGTGCCGAAAGTCTCCGCGATGCTCACGTTCAGATCTGCCACAACCGCCAGCGATCGCGATGCGCATCCGGGCGTAGCGCAGATCGCAGCATCAGTCGCAAACGAAGGCACTGACACGCGCACCAGCAAACAAATTAAGGAAGAGTTGCGCTCGATCGGCGGGTCACTCGGGCTGGGCAGCGATGCTGACTCAACAACGATGACTGCTACGTCGTTGTCAGAGTTTTCCACGCGCCTGTTTGACTTGATGAGCGACGTGGCCCAGCACCCGTCGTTCCCGGAAACGGAAGTTAAGCTGGCCCAGGGAAACACGATCCAGCAGATTCGCGCCGGCCGCGCGGATCCGAGTTTTCTCGTGAACGAGCGCTTTCAGAAGGCGGTCTTCGGAAATCACCCGTACAGTTTCGTCGTGGCTGATGAGAAGTCGATCAGCGCGCTCACGCGAAACGATCTGCGCGCGTTTGTCACGAAGTATTACATTCCAAACGCCGCTCATCTGATCGTTGTCGGCGATATCGACGTTGACAAGACGTTCGCGGAAATTGAGAAGGCTTTTGGTAGTTGGAAGAGTGGCACGGTGCCACCGGATGAGAATCCGCCGGTGCCGAAGCGAGACAAGCGTCAAATCTATTTCGTGAACCGGCCGGGCTCGATCCAGTCGGCCATCTACATCGGCAACACAAGTATTCCACGCAAAGACAAAGACTATTTTGCGATTCGCACTGCCGACACGATCTACGGCGGCTCTTTCTATTCGCGACTGACGCGCAACATACGCGAGACGAAGGGTTACACGTATTCGCCGTTCAGTTCGTCGAGCACTCGCGCGAAGACGGGATCATTCTTAGCGGGCGCTTTCGTGCGCAACGAAGTAACTGGTCCAACATTGCTCGAGATCTTTTACGAGCTCGATCGCATGCGCGTGCTCCCGGTGACTGATGAGGAGCTGAGCGCGGCGAAGGAATACAGCACTGGAAACTTTTCCGTCGAGCTGGCAAGTCAGATTGGCCTCGCGGGTCGCATCAGCACGATCTACACATACGATCTGGACAAGAACTTCATCAACGACTTCCGTCCGAAGATTGAAGCGCTCAAACCCGAGGACATTCAACGAGTGGCGGCAAAGTACTTTGATACTTACCGCGCGGCGATTGTAATTGTTGGCGACTGGGAGAAGGTCAAGGACCAGGTCACGCCGTTTGGTGAGGTGACGATCTACGACGCGGAGGGCAATGTTGTAAGCAAATCATAGAGAAAGTCGTAGACAGGATTACAAGATTACAGGATTGACAGGATAAATCCAACGAGCGGGCGGGGTTATGAGACTAGCCAGACCAGGTAGTTGCTGAACTGGTTGATCATGACCCCGCCTTCTGTCATCAAGCCCGTCACGATCAGGATCAAGCGGTCGCCCAGCAGAAACGGTGCAAGGGCGAGCGAGACTGAGCCAAAGATCAGCAGGTTCGATGCGACTTCTGAGAATTCATTCTTCTTCATAGTTAGTCTCCAATACAGTTGCTCGGGGAGAGCAAGAGGAGGGGCATATGCGCAGGTAGCAAGCGATATGCCGCCCATGCGCCTGCGCGTTAAGAAACCTCGAAAGCTATATGAATGAGTAATTTACGTGGCTGGACCACGCTCACTGGTCCAACTCACGTGGCGGTCAATGATCGGTCAGTGTGCTAACTCTCAAGCAAAGTGATTTTCTCTCACGACCGCGTTGGACCGCCAGACTACCGCGAGCGTGGTACTGACCCGGTCCATCACGCACCGAACCGAGCGCGGCTCTTTCAATCTGACTCTTCCCTTAACCGAATTCAAACCAATCTGATTGAAGTTCAGTCAACTCCACTGATCACTCCGATCTAACAATGTGGAATTTTGACGGAAGAACCTCCGTGGCATCACGATTGCTCAATGGGCCAACCGTGGTCGCTCCACCTGGACCACCAAATTCTTTTTGGACCATGACGATGCAAATGCAGATGAGCAAAACTAACAAACAAACGCCCCGCACGCTTCGCGGC
The DNA here is from genome assembly GCA_963748155.1 of uncultured Acidobacteriota bacterium. Lineage (GTDB taxonomy): Bacteria > Acidobacteriota > Blastocatellia > Pyrinomonadales > Pyrinomonadaceae > PSRF01. Next base: position 225,428 of record CAVVHV010000002.1, read on the forward strand.
TTCTCCACGATCGAATTGATAATCACCGCCACGATCCTGACGATCGTTACTGGATTGGGCCTGATGGGAATCAGCCGCGCTAAAGCCAGTATTCGTCTTTCCGGCTCAGCCCGCGAGTATGCATCGTATATCGAGAAGGCGCGACTCTATTCCATTCGCCGTCACGCTGACGAAGCGAGCGAGCGAGCCAACATCGCGATCAACGACAATAAGACCAGCTACAACGTGAGTATGGATCTCGATGGTGATGGCGGCATGGACTCGCGCACCATCAATCTTCCCTCAGGAATGGAGTTCGAAACAGTTGAGACAATCGCCTTCGACTGGCGTGGACGCACCTGGAACACTGTGGGCGCGGACACGACGTCCAACGCGCAGGTTTCAATCACACTCAAGTACGGCTCGGATTCAATCTCCATCGACGTCACCGGCTCAGGCGACATCACGATCGACAGCCAGGTTTTCGACGACGAAGTACCGAACGTCCATCTCAATGTAGGAGATCTAACTGCCGGTGCAACTCCGGCCCCGACACCTGACACAACAGCAACAACTCCACCGACTGATACGACCGGTGGAACCGATCCAGTAGATCCAACCGATCCGACGGATCCGGCGGATCCAACAGATCCGACGACGGGTGGTGACACAACAACGTCCAACCCAACACCAACCCCGACACCAACTCCAGCCAACCCCGACTCCAACTCCAACGCCAACCCCGACTCCAACTCCGCGAGCAACACCGAACCCAACGCCGACTCCAGAGGTTTGCAGCATCACGACGAATCCCTCGACGGTAGGTCTTAGCTTACTCGGCACGGGAACGATCAAGGTCAGCCATAGCTCTTCGAAGAGCCTTACGATTACGGCAACTTCAAGCAAGCCATCGGACTTGCAGGTAAGTGGAGCTCAAACTATCAACGCGGGAAGCTCCGCGACGTTCACGGTCAAATCAAAGAAACTGCTGGGAACTTATTCAGTCACGTTTAGCGCTCCCTGCGGTTCGAAAACAGTGCCAGTCATCGTCATTCTCTAAACATCGAGTACACAGAAACAGGAACGGCCCCATGAAAATCCGAACTCCCAAAACAAAAACAGCAAACGCCGAGGGCGGTTTCACACTCCTCGAAACCAGCATCGCGATGGTCGTGATGATGGTAGGCGCGCTCGCCTGCTCCTCGCTGTTTGTCTTCTCAATACAGAACAACGTCGGCGGCAGCGAGCGTGCCCTCTCGATGGCCGTGGCCCAGCAGCAGTTGGAACAGATCCGAAGCGTCAACTATGAAGACGCGACGCTGACGGCCGGGACAACCGACTTGACCGTGAACACAGGTGGACGAACCTACAACGTGCAACGAGTCGTTGCCGACCAAACCAATTCAGATAACACACCGAAACAGTTGAAACGAATCACAGTCACGGTGACGCCGCAAGCGGCTGGTCCAAACTGGACTCGCACACCCGTCGTGCTCGTTTCATATCGCTCGACACTCGCCGCCGGAAGCTACGTCGTCACGACTGACGGGTGGCCACGGAGGGCCACCCCTACAGTTGACCCAAGTAACTCCTACTCAATAACAAGGCAAACACCATGAAGACGCGACGTTCAAATAATCAGGCCGGGTTTTCGCTGCTCGAAGTGCTCATCGCGATGGGCATCACCATCACGATCATGACCCTGGCCACCACCTTACTCGCCGCCGGCTTCCGCGTTCGCTCTCGCGAAGATCGCAAGTCAGACGCAGTCGCCGACGTGCAGCGCGCGCTCAATATCATGACGCGCGAGATCGCCAACGCCGGTTTGAAACTGCCCGGCGAACTCGGGGCCGTTTCGAAGAACGGCGTCGTGACTGACGACAGCGACAACGAGTCGCTGCGCATCGTCTCGAATCTGAATGGTATGCCTGATTCGGCCAACGGTTTTTTCGAAGATAGCGACGTTGACGACACCGATGAAGACCTGAAGTTTTTGATGTACGTCGATGCGGCTATCGGTCAGCGCTACATCGTGCGTTACGAAAGGAACAGCAGCAATCAAACGACCGTGCTCGCGAACCGCATCGATTCACTGATCTTTCGTTATTACGATGAGAAAGTTACTTACGACACGACCATCACGACCGTCGATGGCAATCAGATTTGTGACATCACGAATGTGAAGAATGCTGCGGGCCTTGATAAAACCGAAGTCTCGCCTGGCGCAGCCAAGTTTGTCGTGATCGCCGTTGGCGTAACGCTGCCGGCAGTTGGCAGTCCCAACACAGACGGTTACCAGCCCCCGTCACAAGTACAACTCACGTCCGACGTAGTCCTGCGTAACTCAATCGTTTACTGAAGGAGCCTGATACCAGCAATGAAACGCGATTCGAAAATGAATGCCAATAACCGCGCGGGTGAACGAGGCGCCGCGCTCGTAACGATGTTGCTCGTGTCTGTGCTTATTCTTGGTGCGGGCGGCGCATTGATCATGACCACGATGATGTCGGCAAACAACTCGGTCGGCTCGACCGCCGAGATGCAGGCCTACTACGTTGCGGAATCGGGAATGCAATCAGCGCTGAACGTGCTGCGTGGCAACACGAAGCCTTTGCTCGTCGCAGGGGATCGAATGAGTTTTCGTACTGCGATCATTCCGAGCATCTCGAATGGCGGCAATGGCGGCACGTCGCGTTTCGCCGGTTGGCTTCCCTACAACGATCCAACAGATGCCGCGAGTCTCGTTCCCGTGAATATCGGAGCCGTGACCGGCGGTTACAGAGTCACTGTCGAGAACATGGATCCCAACAGTCACATCGTTGAGTTCCAAACTTCTGCAATCATGGACAATGGCGATTCAGGCAAGACATTTCAAAGGACGTTCGGCACGGTGGGCGGAACGGATGAAGTGACGATTCGTTACGAAGGCCAGGCAGCAACGACGCTGACTCCCGATCCGCAAAACTTTCCGCTGACGCTCGACTCAGCGCTCGGCAGTTTCGTTATTGAAAGACCACTCAGCAGCACCGCGGACGACGTCACGATCTCGAAGACTGGTTTCGAAATCACGATCACGCAGTCTCTGCCGTGGGCGGCAACCACATACCTCGAAGGAACATTCGAAGGTGAAGTTGACACTAATGCCACGACCGTCAAAGTCACTTTCGATAAAGCTTACGTGAAAGCTGACGGAACGAAGTACGCACTCAATCTCGACGGTGGCACGCAGGTGCTGAACCTTAGTTACACTGCATCGCCCGCCACGACGAGCATTCCGGCCCAGGTGACTTCGCCCGATCCGAAGCGCTTGTTGGTCAAGTCTTACGGCTTTGGACCACAGGGCGCTGAGAAGCGTCTCGAGCTGATGATTAATAAAGCGAATTTCGAGTTTGAAATGCCGGCCGGCTTCACGGTGAAAGGCGCCGATGATTGCACGGCTTTGTCATTCGACTCGGGCAGCAGCGGCGCGAAGTGGTATTCAGGTATCGACCATGCTGGAGTGGAACCGCAGCGTCCGGCTTTCGCTGTTTCGCCGTGCGACAAGGATGACGTTGATGCAGGTATCGTGAAACACGACACAGTTGTCGATCCTGAAATCGGTGTTCTCGGAGATGATGAAACAACGGCGGGTACGGTTGACACACCGTCGTTCCTCGATAGTGCTGATCGTGCACGTGCTTATCTCAGCAGTTTGAAAAATAAAGCGGAGTCAACGGGCCGTTATTTCAGTGGCTCGACGACCGATCGACGATTCAGTCAACAGTTCGATGTTCACGTTCGTCGATGGCGATTGCACGCTGCTGAATGGCTCAGGATTTCTAGTCGTCACCGGTACGCTGACGATGCGGGGAAATACTAATTTCAAAGGCGTGATCCTCGTACTTGGTGAAGGCAAGTTGATTCGTGATGGTGGCGGCAATGGTGAGATCTTGGTGGAATCACGATCGCGGCGTTCGATCGCACGGCAGGGGGGTTCACCGCGCCGACGTTCCACACGAACGGCGGTGGTAACTTCAACGATCCAGTACGATTCGTCGGCGCTGAGCACCGCGCTCGGATCCGGCCAGAACGTCTCCGGCATCCGCGAGTTCTAATTGCTTCGAGCTATTTGTAGGGGCGACCCTCCGTGGCCGCCCTCGTGATTCGGCCGGCGATAAACGTCCTCGGCATCCGCGAGTTCTAATTGCTTCGAGCTATTCGTTAACAACTGTAGGGGCGGCCCTCCGTGGCCGCCCGTTCCATTTCTACGCACGGGTGGCCACGGAGGGCCACCCCTACAGTTGTTTACGAGTGGCATTAAGAAATGTCGTTCGAAGATTCTCGTCTTTTACGTTTGCGGCGATGTAGTTAATGACTTCCGATGCGCGTGCGGCAGCTTCCTCAGATCCCGCCGCGTCACCCATCTTCGACTTCAACCGCGCTCGGCCTGCGTGAACTCGCCACTCAACCAACGGCGCCGGGTAATCACGCAACTCATTCAACGCAGCATCAAAATGCTTCTCCGCCGCCGGCAGGTCACCCGCTTTTATAGAAACTCGCGCCATTAAGTTGTGGGCAACAGCGATGTACTTGTGTACCTCATGCTCGGTCGCCGTCGCCATCAGCCGATCAACGTACTCGCGCGCCTTCTCCAGATCATTCTGCCGCAGCCAGTGCTCAGCCATCGCCGCTTCAAGCCGAATGTTATAGCGCCAGCGGAACCACGCATCGCGATCGAAGATGTCTCTCACTTTGTGAAAAGCCGACCGCCGTCTTCTCGTGTTCCCCGTCACGCGTGGAATCGATACCACGATTGATTAGCGAGTTCGCTTCTGCTTCGAGCACGTGATGCCGTCGCGAGACTTCAATTCCCTCTTCGTTGTGCTTGCGTGCGGACTCGAAGTCGTGCAACTCGCGATAAATCCAGCCGATGCAGTTCGGGAAACGCGGGTGCCAGAAAAGATCGCCATTGCGACGCGCCTTCTTCAGCGCTTCATTCAGCGTTTCGAGCGAAGCAGACATCTTGCCCTGGTTTCCCTGTGACAACCCGAGGAAGAACATCGACGTCAGCATCAAAAAGCCATCGCGCAACTCCGAAGCGAGTTGCAGTGCCTCTTTCGTCATCACCACTGCCGGTTCGTATTCCGACTGGAAGAAGTGCAAACACGCACGCCACGTCAATCCACTCAGCAAGCCCGGTTTGTGGTTGAGCTTCCGCGACGTCGCGACTACTTCGTCGAGCAGACCCACGCGCTTCTTTGAGCTCGCCATAACAAAGGTGTTTGAGCCCGATCAGAAACATCGTCTCGACACGCAGCTTCTCGCTGCCCGCTCGTTCGGCAACTTCAAGCGCTTCGCTTGCACGCGCGACGGTCTCATCGAGTCGATGTGAGAAGAAGAGCGACATCGTGAGCGCGTTGAGTGCAGTCGACTGCAACTCGAGCGAGTCCAGCACGCGCGCCTGTTCGAGCATGTTGGCGAAATCTTTCGCGGCTTGTGTGAAGTCGCTCAACGCGTGATTCACTGTGCCGCGTTTGTGATAGAGCGTCGAGAGATGTTTCGGCTGGTCTTCTTCCGGCAGTTTTTGCGTGAGATTGAGCGCACGCGTGTAGTGCCGTTCAGCTTCAGCGTAACCGTAAAGCTTCGCCGCGTGATCCCCTGCGTGGTTCAGGTATTCGACCGCGCGTGGAAAGTCTCTGCCCTGCTCGAAGTGAATGGCGAGCTGAGTCGCGATTTGCGGCGCCCGCTTGCCGTAGTGACGCAGCAACTGCTCGCCCGCCTGCTGGTGCAACATCACGCGTCGTTTATTGACTAGATCGCCGTAGAGGAAGTTCTGGTAAAGCGCGTGTGAGAAACGATAGCGCGTCGCGAGTGTTCCGTCCGGTAGTTCATCTTCGCCACGCATTTCAATTAGCCGGTGAGTTTTCCCGATACGAGCCAGTGACTCCTCGAGATCGATCTCCTCAACGCCGAGCAGTTTTGCCGTGACACTCGAGAGAAACTCTGTGCCTTCAACACTCGCATACTGAAGCGCGCGTCGCTCCTCGGGCTCGAGCGCATCGATCTTCTTGCTGATCATCGCGCGCACACTCTCGGGCGCCGCGAGATCCATTTCCGATAGTGGACGCACCAGCGACCAAAGCCCGTTTCCCTTCGCGAGATCGCCGCGCTCGCCGAGATACTGCAAAAGATTGGCGACAAAGAGCGGATGGCCTTCAGTCTTCTCGTGAACGAGTGACGTGAGATCGAGAGGAAAGTCATTTGGAGAGAACGTTGCATCGACGTAGTCGGCGATGTGCTGGCGATTCCACGAGCTCAACGTAACTTCGTCGCACAGGCTGTGGACCTGCATCTCCGTCTTCAAACTCTTGAGCGGATGACTGCTGCGTTCAACGTCTTCAGGCCGGAACGTTCCGGCAATCAGCAGACGTTGCGTGCTGATGCGGTTCGAGAGATGACGCAGCAGATCGACGCTGGAAGGATCGGCCCAGTGCAAGTCTTCCAATAACAACACTACTGGCGACGCAGTCGCGAGCATGCCGAGGGCGTCGCCGAGCTCGCGCATCATTCGTTCTTTCGTCGCGCCAATCGTTTCCTGTTGTAACTTCTCCAGCGATCCACTCGAAGCAAACGCGGTCGGCAATTCCATGCACCACGTTGGCGCGTAAGTGCGCATGATCGCGGCGATGCGTTCGCGACCAGGCCCCTGAAGCAGCCCGCCCATCGCGTCGAGAAACGGCAGGTAAGCCTCGCCCGTGCCGTACTGTTCGACGCAACGTCCGCGAGAGATCAAAATCCCGAATTGCTGTTTTCGTGCGCGACGCAGAAATTCGTCAGACAGCGAAGTCTTACCGATGCCCGGCTCGCCGGTTATGAATACGATGCGACCGGTGCCTTCGATTGCCTCCTGTAGCAGGCCCTCGAGCTTCTGTATCTCTGATTCGCGACCAACAAACGAAGGCGCCGAGCGATCGATCAGGTCAGCATCGTAAACAATCGGAATGCCTGACCACGTGCCGGTGATCGTTGATCTGCAGGCTGCGCAACGCGTCCGCCATCTCGCTTGCCGATGAATAGCGGAGTGTTTTTTCCTTCGCGAGTGCGCGCTCGATGATCATGTCGAACTCGCGCGGCAGTTCGGGACGCAGTTTACTCGGCGGCGGCGGATCTACTGCGGCAATCGCGTGCATTATCGCGAGCACGCTTGGACCACTAAACGCACGCGTTCGCGTCGCGCATTCGTAAAGCAGGCTGCCGAGCGAAAAGATCTCGGAACGAGCATCGAGCGTCTCACCGCGAGTTTGTTCGGGAGACATGTAAGCAGCGGTGCCGAGGACGATGCCGGGACCCGTCAGGTTTGCTGCGAGCGTGAGTGCTTCGCGATCGATCTCCTCAGAGCTGAGACGGACCATCTTCGCGAGTCCGAAGTCTGTAACTTTCGCGACGCCTTTTGGCGTGATCAGAATGTTGGCTGGCTTGATGTCGCGATGTATGAGGCCGATGGAGTGCGCGGTCTCGAGTGCCTCGGCTATTTGGATGCCGACGTCCAGCAGTGACGGCAAAGGCAGGGCGCCGTTGTTGGCGAGATGCGCGGTCAGCGTTTCGCCTTCGACAAACTCCATGACGATGAAATCGATGCCATCGACTTCTTCAATCGCGTGAATCGTAACGATGTTGGGATGATTCAGGACCGAGGCAGACTGCGCCTCCGATAGCAGGCGGCGTTTGGCGCTCTGATCGCGAGTGGCGTCGGGCGTGAGCAGTTTGAGAGCGACGTTACGGCCGAGTTTCGTGTCTTCCGCACGATAGACCTGGCCCATCCCGCCTTCTCCTACCTTATTGATGATGCGGTAGTGCAGCAGCAGCCGTTCCGGTTCGACAGAGCTCATCTGGGTTCCCGGGATCATAGGGTTTACACTAACAACGCGTAAATCCTGCCGCAAAAAGGCACAAGGAGCACAAAAAAATTTGCGCTGAGTCTTGTAAATCCTGTAAATCCTGTCATCCTGTCAAAAACTGACTTAACGTATACACACTCCAATGATTAAAACACTTTCCTTCATCACCATTCTCCTGCTGCTTACACTTCAATCCGCTAGCGCCGTCCGACAAAATGGATCAAAACTCACCCTGAGCGACTGCCAGATCCCGAGGTTTGCCGGCAAAGCGAAGTGCGGCACGCTTGACGTCTACGAAAACCGCGCCACGAAAAAGGGCGGAAGATCAGTCTGAAGATCGTCCTCATTCCGGCAACGAGCGACAAACGCGAACCAGATCCTTTCGTCTACTTCGCCGGTGGACCAGGCAGCGCCGCCACGGAAGACGCCGGCGGGCTGGCGCAGGCATTTCCGCAAATACTCGCGACATCGCGACATGCTGTTCGTCGATCAGCGCGGCACGGGCGGCTCGCATCCACTCGATTGCAAGTTTTACGATCCCGCTGATCTGCAAACTTCTCTTGGCTACTTCTTCCCGCTCGAAGACGTTCAGAAGTGCCGCGAGCAACTCGAAACCAAATCAGATCTGAAGCTCTACACGACCACGATCGCTGCGACGATATGGACGAAGTCAGAGCGGCACTTGGTTACGAGCGTCTCAATCTCTTCGGTGGCTCTTACGGAACACGAGCGGCGCTCACTTACCTGAAGCGACATCCACAACGCGTGCGCACCGCGATACTCCAGGGCGTTTCGCCGACAAACCACTTCATGCCGAGCGATTTTCCACAGCAGACGGAGCGCGCGCTTCAGGGAGTTCTCGCGGAGTGTCTCGCCGACAAGGCTTGCAACAAAGCCTTCCCGAATATCAAAGAGGAAACGAAGGCAGTACTCGCACAACTCATCAAAGGACCAGTCGAAGTTGAGATTCAAAAACCAAACTCGAGCGATCGCGTCAAAGTAAAACTCTCTCGCGATCTCGCGGCGGAAGCGATTCGTTACATGCTTTACAGCCCAGTGCCCGCTAGTCGTGTTCCACTCGCGCTGCACCTCGCATCTCAGGGCAATTACGTTCCGTTGGCCCAGACCGCAATTCGTTATCGACTGAATCTCGTCGCCAGCGGCAGCAACGGCATGTATCTCTCCGTGACTTGTGCCGAAGATCTGCCGTGGATCAAAGCCGGCGAAGGCGAACGAATGGCGGCTAACACGTTTCTCGGCGATTATCGATTGCGCCAGCAACGCGAAGCCTGCGCGCTTTGGCCACGCGCGGAGATCGAACGTGATTACGCGCAACCGGTTAAATCCGATGTGCCGGTTTTGATCCTGACTGGCGAGTGGGATCCGGTGACGCCGCCGTCAAACGGTGAACGCGCTGCGAAGACTTTGACGAACAGTCTTCACGTCGTCGTGCCGCAGCGGCGCCCACGGGCTCGGCGGACTCGAAGGGACAGACTGCATCGACAAACTGATCGTGGAGTTTATCGGACGCGGAACAACCAAAGGCCTCGACACTGCCTGCGTGAAGAACATCCATCGAAAAGGATTTGCGCTGAAGTTTTAATGAGGTGCCAGAGTTGCCAGACCGCACTGCCTGACGATGCGCAGTTCTGCGCCAGTTGCGGTCTGCCGACCGCACGCCATTCGAGTGACGCCGCAACTCAGATCGACCTGCCACAGGAAACCAACGCCGATTCTCCCGACCGACAGACGCACGCATCCGTCGACCCTCGCGCCGGTCTGATCCTCGATTCCAAGTACAAGCTGATCGAAAGTCTCGGCCAGGGTGGCATGGGCTCGGTGTTTCGTGCGCAACGTTTGCACATCGGCGACGAAGTTGCAGTGAAACTGCTGCATCACGATCTCGTGCGCGAGAAACAGGCGCTCGAACGTTTTCGCCGCGAGGCCCGCGCGGCCGCGATGATCAGGCACCCGAACGTCGTCAGCATTCACGATTTCAGCGACGGTGCGGGCGCAGGCGACGGAAGCATATATCGTGATGGAGTTGGTCCAGGGTGTGTCGCTCGGCGATCTGCTTCGCCGTGAAGGACGTATGTCGCCGAAGCGCGCGGTGCACTTGATGCACGACATCTGCACGGGCGTCGGCGTGGCCCATCGCCAGGGACTGCTGCATCGCGATTTAAAGCCTGACAACGTGATCGTCGTTCCGCCGAGCTCACGAAGGTGAAGAAGAAACTGCAAAGGTAGTTGATTTTGGACTCGCGAAAGTTCGCGATGTGGCTGCATCGACCGCGTTGACCCAAACGGGCGCTGTTATCGGCACGCTGTATTACATGTCGCCGGAACAGTGCAGCGGTGAGGAGCTTGATGCGCGCGCAGATGTGTACAGTCTTGGCGCGATGTTTTACGAGATGCTGACCGGTGGTCCACCTTTCCGCTCGAACAATCTGGCCGGACTGATCTCGAAACATCTGCACGAGCGCCGCCGCCGTTTCCGGAATTTCTTCAAGTGCCGCCGGCGATTGAGTCAGTCTGCCTGCGCGCACTGGCAAAGGACCGCAATCAACGTCCAGTCGGATGCGATTGCGTTGGGCCGCGAGTTAAAGAAAGCGTTGACGGCGCCTGTCACTTACCAGCCTTCGCCGTCGACTGTCGACACGACGCCGCCCGTTGAAGATGGATCGCTGCGGCTGGCGGCAGTGATCGTTGCGCTCGTTGTCATCGTCGGAGTCGGGATCGCGATTCAGTTTGCAGTGAGTCGCATTCGCGCGAGCCGTGAAGGCGCAGTTGAGATCGCCAACCAGAAGAATCTTCCGGTCACAACAACGTCGCCGGTCGTGGAGGCTTCATCGTCGAGGATCTGCGAGGCACATGGGCAGGAACTTATGGTCCGATGGGTTTCGCGGCGAAGCTCGTCATCAAGAACCAGAACGGCGACAAGCTGGATGGCACGTTGGAACAAGGCACGGTTCGCGTCGCTTTCACATGGAACTTACGACTCGCAATCACGAACGCTGACGATGAAGCAAACTGAGGTTTTGAGTGGCGAAGGCTGGAGTCTCGGCGAAGATGTCGGAAAGCTTTCGAGCGATGGAAAGAAGATCAGCGGAACCGGCAAGGACGCGATGGGTGGATCGCTTGGGATGAGTTATGAGTTCGTTTTACGAGGAAGTGCGGATAGGTCGCTATAGCGTCCTATCAGCGACCTATCTTGTCCGAGCAACAGTCTTAGTTCAACAACTGCAGTCCAAGGATCTGTTCGAGGATCGCACCGAGGATGCTGTAGCTTCCATTCGAGTAGCGGCCGTATTGTGAACGGCTGTAGTAACCGTCCTCATAGCCACGCCTGAAACCCTCACGGAAGTAATACTGATACTCGTTCAGATCGACGTAGTAAGCATCGTAGCCGTAGCTCGCGTCCTGGTAGCCGTAAGCCTCTTGAGGATTGAAGCCGTAGCCATCCTGACGGTCGGCCTGCCCGGCGTGGAAGCCTTCCTCATAACCATCGTTGATCGCGCGCTGCAACATCTCCGCGCCATACCTGTTGGTCTCGTAGTAGCTGCCGCCTCTGCGATAGCGATAGTTGTATGGACCGTAGTCTTGATACCGCCACTGCTGCAATCGCAACTGATCGCGTCGCAGTCGTTCGAGATAGCGTTGCTGGTAACGCAACTGGTTCAGACGTCTCTGCTGCTCGAGCAATCGCTGTCGCTGGTACAGGAAGCTCTGGCGTCGCTGCCAGTCCTGGCGATAGCGGTTGGCGCGCTGTTGCTGTTCCTGCTGCCAGTTACGCTGGCGCCAGTTGTTGTCGCGGTCACGGTTGTTGTCGTCGCGACGGCCATTCCAGTCTCTGATCGCGAGTCGCGATTCGCCGATCCCACTGCTGGCGACGTTGCTGCTCCTGCGTTGTTGCTGTTGCTGTTGCTGCTGTTGCTGCTGCTGCGCGTTGTCGCTGTCGATCCCAGTCGCGGTTCTGTTGCTGCTGCTGGCGGTCTCGCTGCCAACGTTCTTCACGTTCCTGCGACTGGCGGATCTGTTCCTGCCGTTGCTGCTGCCAGCGTTCTTCACGTTCCTGCGATTGCTGGACCTGCTGTTGTTGCTGTTGCGCGTTGCGTTGTTGCTGTTGCTGCTGGCGCTGTTGTTCCCAACGCTGCTGCCGTTCCTGGCTGTTCTGCTGTTGCTGTTGGCGCTGCTGTTCCCAACGCTGTTGCCGTTCCTGACTGTCTGCTGTTGTTCCTGGCGGCGCTGTTCCGAGCGTTGCTGTTGTTGCTGTTGTTGTTGCTGCTGTTGTGCTTGTTGCTGTGCTTGTTGCTCGGTGCGACGGTTCTGTCGTTCTGCCTGTCGTTGTTCGCGCTCGGCCTGGTTTTCCTGCCTCCGCTCCTCGCCACGACCGCGTCGTCCCTGGGCATTGGCGACGTCGCTCGCTCCCAGCACGAGCGGCTGATATCGCCAAAGACAATCCGATTTGTTTTAAATATTTCACGTTTAGTTTTCCTTTCAGTACTGACAAGCGGAGAGAGGTCGACTTCCGGCTATTTGGCAAGCTGCTCATTCCACGTGAAAATCAGCGCAGAAATTGCGATGGTCTGTGTAGGTTTACAAGACGATATTGATTCAGGGATCAACGATATGGGTTAGATAGTTTGGCGCCATAAGCAGATTGCGAATCGGTTAATCAGGTCCGAATCCGTTATGCAAATCCAGACGATTCGTGTGCTCCTGACATGGCATGGTCCTTGCCGAAATTCCCCTGAAAAACAACTTGAGGGGGCTTTTATGAAGAATCTAAAAGTGTGGCCACACCTCACGATTGTCGCGGTGGTGATTGCCGTTCTGGCAGGCGTGGGCGTGGCGTTATGGATGAGAGCATGATCGTATCGCCTCGGCTGAGGCAATGCCAAATGCAGCGCGTATTCAGCGTGTCGAAGGCGACGTCGCACTTAACAACAGCGACGCGGCAAATGCGCAAACACGAGCAATGGATCGCGGCAACTGAGAACCAACCTTTTTCAGTCGGTGACCGCATCTACACGCGCGATAACTCGCGCGCGAGTTTGGCATTTACCGGACGTAATTTCGCGCGGCTCAATCCAAACACGTCGCTCGACGTGCTTTCGCTTGAGCGACGAGCGCACGCAGTTCGCGCTGCGTGACGGATCTGCCGTATTCGACGTCGGTTATCTCGACGTCGGGAGATCTGTTTGAAGTAGCGACGCCGTATGGCGCTGTCGATTTTCAGCAACCAGGTCTTTACAACGTCGGCATCGACAATGGTCAGGTGCTGGTTTCAGTGTTGAGTGGTCTCGCGCAAGTCGTCGGTCTTGGCGGCAGTGGACAGATCAGCAAAGGTGAATTGCTGACTCTTGTCGGCACAACCGCCGCTGACGTTGTTCTTTCACAGATTGATGGACGCGATGCGGGCTATCTGGTCGACGACTATTACGGTTATCAGTATCCGCAGTACTACGATGGTCGTTATCGCGACTACAACGTTTATCAAAACGATCCATATTATTTTGATCCTTATCGTCGTAACGTCAGTTACCAGTATGTGAACTCGTACATTCCCGGCCTCTATGATCTCGACTACTACGGCGACTGGCGCAATATGGACGGCTACGGATACGCTTGGTCGCCTCGCGTCGATGCAGGATGGATGCCGTATCAGATCGGGTTACTGGTACACAGACTATCCGTATGGTCCAACGTGGGTTTCGAGTGAGCCATGGGGCTATGCGCCGTATCACTACGGTCGCTGGGCGTTCGTCGGCGATCGCTGGTACTGGGTGCCTGACAGCACGAACGTCGCGCCGGTCTACTCGCCGGCACTGGTCGCGTTTATTCCGTTCGGACAGAACCAGATCGGTTGGGTGCCGCTTGGACCAGGCGACGTTTACGTGCCGCATTACTACAACACCAGTTGGCAGCCGTATTACTTGACGCGTGACAATCTGTATCAGCGCGTTGTGAATCTCAACGTGCCGGGCGCAGTGACGGTCGTTGTCAGTGTCGACGAGTTCGGGCGTGGCTTTGATTGGAGACGCGCACGCAAGGCTGATCGAAACATGCTTGCGTCGGTGAATCCGGTGCTGGATCCACTGCTGCTCACGCCGTTGCGAAATGCGGTGGTGAACTCAGCGTGGGGTCGTGGCAAGAAGGACATTCCTCCGGGAATCGCCAGGAAGCTCAACGACACGACGGTGATTACGAGCACGGCGCCGTCGAACCGCGGTTCCGGCGTGACATCGCGAAATCGATGCGCGTGAACAGTTTCTGACCGCGCGAAGGGACAGAAGTTCAAGGTCCGTGACGAGCGTCAAGGGACGAGGTGCGCCACAACAGGCACGCGCAAGCACCGGCTCCTGAGCAACGCACAGCAGCCGCAGGTTGAGCAGCAGAGAGGTCGCGGTCAGGAGCGCGCTCAGGAACAACGTGAAGCACGACGCGTTGAGCCGCAGCAGCGGCAGACAGCAGCAACGCGCAGCGCAGCAGCGTGCAGCGAAGCCGTGCGAGCTGCGCCGCAGGCTGAACGTGCTGCGCAGACCAGCGAAACAGCAGCAGCAGCGACGGTGCAGCGCACGCAGCCGCAACGCGTGCGCAGCAGCACCGGCGGCGAGTCACGACCGGCGCCATGCGGTCCAGTGCTCGAGGCTCAACCGCAGCCGACAACAGAAACGCCAGCGGCCAGCAAGCGCAGGCTCAGCCGCAACCCAGAACCGAAGGGCGGCACCGCCTGCTACAGCCGGCGGAAAGGGCAAAGGCAAGAAGCCATAAACCTAACCACGATAACACGGATACAGATCCGGATTTAATCCGGATTCAAAATCCGTGTTATCCGTGGCCTTTTCCTTCCCTCGCACCACCTCACCTGTGTAGAATACCCGCCCCGAACACATCCCATCAGAAAAGGAAGTTCCTCCCATGCAACCCAACAGACGTACATTTCCTAGGCTCAAGTTGGGCGCCGCTACGATTGCCGCAAGTGTCATCAATGTCGAATGTTCAACGCCGCCCAACCGGCTCCAATCAACGCGCGAACGAGTGCGCGAAGCTCCGTCGCGACGCCGCCATGGCCGGACTGAAAGCCACACCGCAGAACCTGCAACACCCAAACAACCAGGACGAAAACCTCTACCCAAACAAGATCGGCAACTATTCAAAAGGCTTGCCGCACAACAACGACGGCACTGTCGTGCTAAGCGCTTACAACGCGCTCTTGAACGCGATCAACAGTGGCCGTCCCGCAGACTTCGACGCGATTCCACTCGGCGGCACCACGCGGCCTGACGAATCCTCAATCCGGTTTGGCTTTCGACATGCAAGGGCCCTGACGCGCACGCACTCGTGCAACCACCGGCGCCGGCATTTGCGAGTCGCGCAACAGGCCGCTGAGATCTCGGAAAACTACTGGATGGCTCTGCTGCGAGACGTTCCCTACTCGCAGTATGCCGGCAAATCCGATCGCGAACGCGGCTGCCGCGGATCTGACGTTGTACGGTGCTGATTTCAAGGGCGCCGAAGACTGGCGGCGCAGTAACAACCGCGACTCTGTTTCGCGGCCTGACGCCCGGCGATCGCGTTGGACCATACCTGTCGCAATTCTTCTATCAGGACTGCAACTTCGGCGCGAACAAGATCGAGCAGAAGATCACGACGACTGTGCCCGGCGTCAATTACATGACTGACTTCGACACGTGGCTCGCAGTCCAGAGAGGCATCGCTCAAGGCCCGGATGCTTTCGATCCGGTGCCGCGCTACATGCGCAACGGCCGTGACATCGGACAATGGGTGCACATCGACGTGTTGTTCCAGGCGTACTTCCACGCGTTTCTCATTCTCGCGGGAGCGGGCGCGCCGTTCGACGACGGCAATCCCTACAACAACAATCCCACGCCAGATCGGATTCGGCACTTTTGGTGGACCACACATCGCGACGCTCCTGTGTGAAGTGTCAACGCGCGCGTTGAAAGCCGTGTGGTTTCAGAAGTGGTTTGTGCATCGACGCCTGCGACCGGAAGTCGATGGCAGAGCGAGTTGATCGAACGCTTTTTGCGGGCGCTGGTTATCCGGTGCATCCGGAGATACTCAACTCGTTCAACGATTCAAATCGTCTCAAGGGCTTCATGCCGGCGGGCAATGCGCTTGCTGCCGATGGCGTTTCCCGAAGGCTCGCCGACGCATCCGGCTTACGGCGCAGGACACGCAACCGTCGCCGGTGCATGCGTCACGATTCTCAAAGCGTGGTTCAAGGAAACGACACGGCTGGTCGACATCGGTCTCGATCCGGTGCAACCAACTGACGATGGTTTGAGTCTCGTGCCTTACGCGGGTTCGGATGCGGGTGATCTACGGTTGGCGGTGAACTCAACAAGATCGCGGCGAACGTGGCGCTTGGAAGAAACACGGCCGGCGTGCACTGGCGCTCGGATGCAACCGAGTCGTTGAAACTCGGTGAGGCAATCGCGATCGGGATTCTGAAGGATCAGCGAGCTTGTTACAACGAAGTCTTCAATGGCTTCAGCTTAACGAAATTCGACGGCACGACAATCACGGTTTAATCCGTATCTATGCCGCGTTAATCCGCGTTTAACGGATTTCGACGATGGCGAGGCTACCCGGTGGCAATTTGAATGGTGGCTTGCCATTTCTCGGTCTTCAGAAGTCGATGTCGCTGGTCCATTCGGTGGCAGCTCTATCTGTTGCCTGGCAGCGTAATCGTCGACGTTCACGTAAGCACTGCGATCGACCTGCGCCATTCCCTGCTGTGTCTTGAACACGCCGTTGTTATTCAGCAACGTCACGACCCAACCATTCGCCGTCCGATTGATCAGATACTCAACATCGCCCGTGACCTTCACCGGCACAGCATCAGCAAACACGTGAGCGAGCATATGCGCGGCGAACGGCGTCATGCGCTCGTCTTCGCCAAGCAGATCCGGCACTGCCACAAACACAACGCTTCCCTTCCCGACTTTATTGACCGTCACGATCGGCTCGCCACTCGGCATCGTAATCAACGCCGTCGCGCCTTTGAGCTCGAGTTTTTCATACCGGAATATCTGACCCTTCAGATCCTGCGGCTCTTCACCCGGCGCAAGGCAAACGAGCGTTATGCGCTTCGCCCGTGTCGTTCAGCAATCGCACACCTAAAAACTGCTCGGGCAGCTTTTTGATCTGCGCCGCGTTGATCACGACTGTGCCGCCGTTGCGCACATAATCGTTCAGCCTCGCGATCCACTCATCGGACCACTCGATCCGCCCGCCCACAACAACCGCGCGATACGACGGCAAGAGCGTTTGCACTTTCGATCTCGACCCCTGAACATCGGCCGCCGTCAACACATCGAAGATGTCGCCAAAAACACTGGAGACAAACGGCTGCCTGATCTGCGATCGCGGGCTCACCTTCAACTACGAGGCCCGGATAGTACGCAACGCCAAACAACTCTCTCAGCGCCCGATCCCCACGATCAATTTGCGACACTTCAAACGGCCAGTGCGGATAATCCGTCATCTCGAACCCGTGCGCCGGATCGAGCAGGAAAGCAACAGGCGTGTACGGCGTCCCACGTTCCGGATGTTTCTCCGCAAACCGCACGAACTCATCAGTGATGCGTCCGAGCGGATTGAGCTGGAACGGATGATCGCCCGGTCCCGGCTTGAAGAACTGGTCCTGTCCCTGCTCGAGATAGATCGCCGAAGCGCCCGCCATGTAGTAGAGGTAATAATTCTTGCGATACCACGAGAGCGACGGCCCCATCGTTGGACCATAGCGCGAGTGATAAAAGAAATCCGGACCGGCGAAGTTTTGTTGCTTCGTGAAGGTGGTCGCGGTGTCGCCGAAGTTTGGCGCGTGGTAATAAAGAAACGCGCCGCCAAACTGTCGCGCCGCTCCGCGCGTGAAAGCGATGCGCATTCCGGTCATCGGCATCACCGCGGCCGTCTCCATGCCGAGCAGATTTACGCCCCACTGCGCCAACGCGTGTGCAAACGAAATGCTTGACGTCGATTGCGCGGGAATCAGCTTGTCCCACAGCGGCCCAGTTTCAGTTTGAAACGTCTCGCGCCACTTTCGCGCGATCGCAGTTCGAGTAAAACTGCCGGTGCGCTTCGAGCAGTTCACGGCGCGACATCGACGGTGTGATCTTCAGCTCCGCCGGTGCGTAGTCCCACACGTAACCGACACTCTCACCTGAAATCAAACCCAGAAACTGATCCTTTAATTCGCCGTTGAGAAGTTGCCACGCCGCCGGGTTCGAGCTTCGCGGCGCCGTAGTTGATCAGTATCGCGAACGGCACTTTCGTCTCGCGCAGGTAACGAAGAAACGGACTGCCTTCTTTCAGATACTCCGGCAGGTTGTTGATGTAGATAACGGGAACTACGAGCTTTGATTGAAAGAGCGGCACATCGCGCGCGCCTTTGTACTTCGCAACAAACTCTTCGATCGGCTCGGCATTGAACGGAAATAGCGGTCGCTCCTCGACAGGCTTGTCGAGAAGCGGCCAGAATTCCTTCGCGATGTTCCAGGGCATCAGGAAGTCACGCCCGGCAACCTTCGGTCGAACCCACGCTTCCGGCACGCGCGTCACGTCTTCAGTTCTCAGCAACGATTGCAACGGCTTGCGTGTCGTGGACCACGTGCGCAGGTAACGCATCGCCGCGAAGTCCGGTTTCTGCCTGCCTGACGGTTTGAACGCCAGATCGTTCGTGAGCAACAAACAATCGACGTGTCGTCGTGCTTCCGCGGCTTTTTCGATCACGATCGACACTCGCGCCGGGCCTTTTTTCAACGTCGTCGTTCGCGCTATCCCACGCAAAGACCCAGCTCCAGTACATGCTGAGTTCGTCGTGTGGATCGATCACGTCTTTCGCGCCAAACTCATGTCGAAACACTTCGGCGCCATCCTGCGCGATCGTGATCGTGAAGTTTTCACTTCGTTTGGCCCAGTCAGCGTAACGAACCCACAACCTGTATTCGCCGCCGCGCGGAATCTCGAGATCCTGATAAAGCACGGCACGCGTCTCATCGGCGCTTGCGGCAGCGGAGTTCCATTCACTCTCGCCCCCCTGCGTCCACTCTGCTGAAACTCCTGGCCCATTAATTCCCCAGCCCGGCGCTTTCTCGCGCGAGAGATTTAGATACGGAAGGATTAAGCAGCGGCTCCCCAAGCTTGCCCGTGCTGAACCCGCGCATGTTCTCCGCTTCGTACCAGAGGTACTCAAACGGCGTAGTTGTTTGGGAATAAAGAGTAGTAGCGGAAAGTAGTGCAAACAGAACTATCCACAGATTACGCAGATATCTGTGCAATCTGTGTAATCTGTGTAATCTGTGGATCAACTTTTAGCCGAGGGCTTCGAGACACTCGCTGAGCGTGCGCTGGCGGCAAGTGAACATCGGCGTGTCGCGCAGCGTGTAGGAGCTGGCTTTCGTTTCGCGAAGCTCCTGGACCAGGTCGAGAAAGTCAGACGGGTAGTCAGTTTCAAACGCGACGACAAACTCCTGATCGTCGAGGCCAAAGGAGTAGGTGGTGTGCAGTTTTACTGAGCGATACTTCATGCCGATGCGGATGTGCTCGTCCATCATTTCCTGGCGTTGCTCGGCAGTCCCGGGAATACCACTCGCGAGTTTTCACAAATGGATAAACAAAGAGATATAGCGATTTGCCGGGAATAATGTGCAGCCGATCTTCGACGTGCTCCGGATTATCTTTATCGATGTACATCGAGCGCTTGGTCATCGAGAGAAACGACTGCGACGGCTCGATGTATTTGGCCATCTCGGTTTTGTTGAGTCGCGAGGTCATCTCCTGGATCGGATCGAGCTCGTAACCGATGCGCCAGATCATGAAGTCAACATTCGTACGAAGTCCGATAGTCGAATAAGAATGAATCAGCAACGAGGACCGAAACTCATCGACAGTCTTAACAAACTCATCACGACAGCGCTGTTTGTCGCCGTCAGCGAGCAGGCGCCACTCAGGACGCGCGTGATAGAACGTGAAGTTAACAAACTGTCGGGGAAGCTTCCCCCTCTCCACTTCCACTTCCGCGTAAGCAGGGGCGAGACGAAGGGAACCGCGTGGGGTATTACCTGGATCCTTATCGCTACTACTCATTCTTTTTACCTCAGGTCTGGATTACAGAGTGACTAACCTTGGAAGAATCAGCGATGCGAAGTTATTCTGCCCAGTCTGAAGGCTGATTGCAACCGGGGACGGAGATTGCAAGCTTGAATCCTGTTTATTCTGAAAATCTTGCAATCCTGTCTAACTAACGGAAGAAATTCGGATACTTCCCCGTCAAACGTAGCGAAGGTAACCACATGAACATCGACACATCGCGCCGCCGGTTTCTCAAGTTCCTGCCACTCGCTGCCGTCTTCGCTTCGATCGGTGGCGCCGCATTTCGCTTTCTTCGCCCCAGAATCTCCGCCGCCACGGATAGCTGGCTCGACGTCGCACCAGTTACCGAGTTGACTGGTCCACAACCGATCGGCCGCAAGATAGTCGCTGAGCAGGTCACAGGTTGGGCCATCACGACCGAAGAGCATAACGTGTTTGTTTTACCGGCAAAGAACAACCAGGTCGTATCGGCGATCTGTCCTCACGAAGGCTGCGAAGTCGCGTGGGAACAAAACACGAATCGCTTTTCGTGTCCGTGTCACGAGAGTTACTTCGCCGCTGACGGCTCGCGTATCAGTGGCCCGGCAGCGCGCGGGCTCGACGCATTGCCGGCGCGCGTCCAGGACGGAAAACTGCAAGTGCAATACATCTCGACCGAACAGGCGACACGCGCATGAGAAGCGACACTGGCATTCGCGCGTGGTTACAAACGACTACCGGCATCGTTGCCGTACTTCTTGCCGTTCAGTTTCTGACTGGAGTTTTGCTGGCGTTTTATTACGTGCCGTCTGTGGACCATGCTTACACGACTGTGTCTTACGTTGAGAAAGTCGTGTCGTCAGGTTCGTGGATTCGCTCGCTGCATCACTACGGATCACAGTGGCTGACGGTCTTCATTTTCCTTCACGTTATCCGGCTATTTTTGAAAGGTGCTTACGCGGCGAACAGAATGCAGTGGATCGCTGCGATTTTGATTCTGGGCCTCGTGATGGCGGCGGGCGGCACAGGTTATTCACTGCCGTGGGACGCGCGCGCGTTTTTCAGTACACGGGTGGCTGAAGGATTGATGGCCGGGCTTCCGTTTGCCGGAAGTCTCGCGCGCCTGTGGTTACTCGGCGGCAGCCAGATCTCATCTATTACGCTCTCACGCTTCTTCGCGCTTCACGTGCTGGTGATTCCGGCGCTGATCGGTGCGGTCGTGGTGTGGCGACTGTTCCGTTCACAAATTGCGGGGCTACTTGGCTCGCGCGATGCGATCGCAGGTGCTTTGGTGTTTCTCGCGCTCGCGCTTTGGGCGTTGAAAAATCCCGCGCCGCTTGGTCCAGCAGTCACTGAGGCAGGTGCGGATTATTTGCCTCGGCCGGGGGCGCAGTTTCTGTGGCTTTATCAGTCGTTGAAATACATTCCGGGCGGACTCGGATCGATTGTCGGCGTGGTCTTGCCGGGAATTGTTCTTGCGGTTCTCGTTGCTTTGCCGTGGCTCAAACGGCAAAGGTTGATTGCGGGTGCGCTACTCGGCGCAGGCGTCGTGCTCGTTGTGCTCATGACGACCGCTTCGTATCTCAGCGATCGTCGTGATCCGAAAACGGCGAAACAGCTCGCGCGACAATCAGCAGCGGAAGAAGCCTGGCGACGAGAGCCATTCAAACCAGCAACGATCACACTCGCCGCGACGTCGACTTCAGACGCAACCGCATCCGGTGGTGCACCAGTCATGTACACGAAGTTCTGCGCTAACTGTCATGGCCCACATGGCGAAGGCGCGCAACAGGGGCCATTGCGCTTCCCGCCTCTGCTTGATGTTTCCGCCAAACCGCGTCGAAGTGTCGACGACATCGTCGGCATTGCTGAAAGACCCGCCCGCTTACGGTCTCCAACCTCCGATGCGATCATTTTCAACCAAGCTCACAGAAGAGCAGATGCGAGAGATTGCTGAGTGGATTGTGAAGTTGAAGAGGTGATTAGACAGGATTGACATGATTTTTCACGATTTCCAGGATAAGAAATCATGCTAATCCTGTGAAATCTTGTAAATCATGTCTATACTCTTTGCCCCCTGAAATAAAAACAATTCAATCCGGAGAGAACTGTCTGATGAAACTAATTTCGCTTGCTCTAACGTGTGTCGCCATCGCCCTGGTTGTTTCGGCCTGCACTGAAACGGCTACGCCAACCAACACCAACACCTCGCGCACGGCTGCTTCGCCTGCGGCTCCGGCTGCGACCGCGACACCCGATCCACTCGCCACCGCGCGCGCCAACTTCGGCAAGCACTGCGAAGGGTGCCACGGCCCGAACGCTGAAGGCGGACTCGTCAAAGTCGATAACAAGCAGATAAAAGTTCCGTCCTTAAAGTCAGAACACGCGCTCAAGCACACCGACGATCAAATCACCAAGATGATCACCAACGGCGAGGAAGAAATGCCGCCGTTCAAAGACAAGATGACGCAGGCGGAGATCGCTGATCTGGTGAAGTTCGTTCGAAAAGAATTCCAGGGCAAGTAAAAAACTAGCCGTAGATTTACGCGGATAAATGCAGATCTGCGTTCATCCGCGTGTATCTGCGGCTAATTTTGCTTTTGTGCCTCTTTGTGGCACCATTCCTTCCGTGCACCCGTAGCTCAGTTGGATAGAGCGTCTGACTTCGGATCAGAAGGTCGCAGGTTCGAGCCCTGCTGGGTGCACCAACGATATCAACGCTACTGTCGTAGAATACGAGAATCAATAATTCGATCGCTGAGCTGCTCAGGTGACTTGTCGGTTACAGCTTCCGGCGTAAAGGTGGATGGCACCAGAAGCACGGCGTACTGAGTTCCCTGATGGATCTTTGCTTCCCATGTGCCGTCAGATTTAATGTCAATCAGGGGCGAAGCAGTGTTCGGCTGGATGTACCACCTGTTCGAATAGGCATAGATAACCACGCGAAAATCCTCCGGATTGTCGGCGTTAACACGCCCTTGGATAGAGGTTAAAGATTCGGGCCCTCCTTCCCCGTAAGCTGGGAGAGTTATTATTTCAATACGCGGTTGCGCCTCCGCGATAGGTTGCAGCCGGATGGCCACAATCTCCGACCCCGGAACTGGCACCGAGACCGTATTGGACTCATAGGATTGGGCAGTCACCAAAGCCCTCACAGGTCCGGTCGATTCCGGCACCTTAACGAAAAATATTCCATCCTGATCCGTGAAGACAACTGGCGTGGAGCTTTCAGTTCCTACCACAACGCGCGCGTTGCTTACAGGCTTCTCGGTGTCGGCATTGACCACACGACCCGTCAGCGAGATCGTACGTTTTGACTTCATGGACAAAAACTGCCAATACCCGATCGCTGAGGTTATAACAACCGCCGCCGCCGCTGTTCCCGCCGTCCGCATAATTTCGCGCCTTGAGATTCTTCTTAACCGTTCGAGACTCGCTTCCACGTAGGCGCGTTCGTTCTCGTTCAGATCAGTTCCGCGCCGCTTAAGATAAAACACGGCCTGTTTCGCGTCCGACTCGGTCAGCAATGTGGCGGAACTCTTCTGAGTCTGCTTCCAGTCGTTTATCTTGGCTCGTAAAGTCTGCCGCCAAAGAATGAAGTCCCTGTCTTCAGTAATAAACCGTATGAGACGCTCCCAGTTCATAACCAGCGCGTTGAACGCCAACTCAGCCCAGCTTTCGTCTTCTGAGCCTTTGCCAATCGTCACCAGCCTTGCACCTGCAAGCTGGTCCACAACCTTCAGCTCCGCAGCGCTCAACTCACTTAAATTTATGCGCTGACTGGTGAGGGTTGAAATGTTCACCATGCGCGTAACAACGCTCAGCGCGACGTGATGTTCGGGCTCTGACATGCGCGCCAACTGCGACTCAGCGATTTGCACAATCGCACCTCGACCTCCTCCTAAGTCCTGATAGGCCTTGTGCGTGAGGAGGTCGCCTTCCTTCTTTTCCCAGAGATTCATGAGCGTCGCCTCAAGTAGAGGCAAGCTGAACAGCTCCCCATTAAAATCGTCCGTGATACGCTCAACGAGTCCCGGCTCAAACTTCAGGCCAACCAGCCAGGCGGGATTCTCAATCACCCTGCGCAAGTCATCCCCCGACATCCGGGGTAGAGCGACTAAACCGTCTGCTAACAGATCGACAGTCTGCCTGTTAAGGGTTAACAAACGGTCGTAGAACTCGGACCGGATTGTAAGCAGGACTGTCACTGGCGAGTCGTACGGAAGGTTGAAAATCAATGAGGCGAATTTTTGTCTGACTTCATCGCTCGTAGTCAGAGTAAAGAACTCCTCGAACTGGTCTACCACAATTAGCAACCGGTCAGACCCTGATTGTTCGAGGATCGTGAGGGCTACAGCGTCTAGAGACAAATGGCCCCGTGTTAGATCCTCCCTCAATACCTGCGCCGTGTTTAGCGCCATTACTGTTTCTGGCGGCGTTTCATCCTGCCTCATGTACCGGAACAAGGTGTACAGCCCAGACGCCAAATGAAGAACTGGATCTTCTCCCGGCTGCATGACTAAGACTTCCCATCCGGACTCGGAAGGTCGCTGGCGCCGAACCATGGGTAACAGCCCCGCCCTTACCAGAGAGCTCTTCCCACTACCGGCAGGGCCGATGATCACCGCGAGCTTTACGCTCTTTAGTCTCTCGTATATGTCGTGTGAAAGAGCCTCCCGCCCAAAGAATAAACGCGCGTCCTCCTCGTCAAATGCCTTCAGTCCGAGATAAGGGCACACGAAATCTGAGAGTTGCGAAGGGGGTGTAATCTGACCTTTCTGGTATTGAGCTAGCGCGTCGGACAGTTCGCCCACTTTAACGGAGCCGCTTCGCCAATCCAGCCAGTAGCGGAGAGGTAAGAACTCGGTTAGTGAAGCGGGCTCGGCGCCCGGAAGCAGTGCAGGGATGATGTAAAACGATTGGCCGTCCTCTTCGTCCTGCCGCTGGCGGGCTAAATTGATCTCGCGCTTCTGCCACACGCTCATGTCGCCCGAGCCAATCAGAACGAGCACGCAACTCGCACTGCGGATGTAGTTGTCGATCGATTCCAACCACGATCGACCTTTGGGCACCGACCCCCTGGTGAGTATCTCGAACCCGGCACTGGTCAGACTCTCGGCGATTGAGTGCGCCGCTATCTTGTCCCCAAGTCCGTAACTGATAAACACGCTCTTGCGCTTCAAGTTGGCGAACGATGCTGCGGCATGTCTGAGAGGAATACGGGGTGTGATGGGCTTCGGCGCTCTGATCTCGCCGGCTTTAACCAGGGTGCGTGCGAACAATATAACGAACTTTTGGTAATCGTCCTCATGACGTTTGAGCCGCATGAGATAAGAGAGTCCTTCGCTTGCTCCGTTTGATGACTCTTCGTAGCCCTGGACGCCTGGAGGAAGGGAGTCAGACGGTATCCAATTGATCGGGAGAATCTGCAACTCTTTGCTAACCGGGTCGGACTTATCGGTCTGCTCCTCACTCAGAAGCGAGAAGAAGTTCAACTCCCGAGCGCACTGCTCGCTCGCGAAGTAGGCCGGTGAGTAAAGTGGCACCAGCACACGGCTGTTCAGGAGCGCTCGCTCGATGCGGTCCAACTCATCCTGGTTGGTGCTCGGCCACCGCCGTGGGAGGCATCCGACGATCTCCTGCGATAAACCCAGCAGGCTCCGCACCTCGGCTGAGATGTCCTTGTAGAACCGCTCCACGTTCTCATCCAGATCGCTTCCGGCGTAACTAAGGTAGAACCAGAACTCGCCTGCTGCCGTCTCGTCGCCGACGGGCTCGGGCGTTGGCTTTCGCCGAGCGTACTCCGAGAGGACCAACAGCCGCTCCTGCTCGTCCGGTGCGACCAACTGCGTCACTTCGCCATCGGTTACGTAGCCGGTCAGGCGTTCGACCGATGCCAGAAGGGAGTGCGTTTGGTTCGGCTTGTCCGCGAAAGTTGCCAGCACCTCTTCGTAGGCGTAGAAGGGCTGATAAAGAATTTCGACTTGGCCCCAGTAGCGGGCTACTTCGTCTCCCGCGAGGTGCCAGAGGAAGTGAGAGAACTTGCTCCTAGCCTCGGCCCTCGCGAGCTCGAGCCTCTCTTTCTGCCCGTCTCCACCCGCGTCGGGACCGGATAGATGCGCAGGCTGGGCGTACCGGAATTGGTACTGCGTTGCCTCGTCACCGATTCAGCCACGGCGCGAGCGCCCTCAATGCTTTGGCTGTTGAGTGTGAAGCATACAACCAAAACATCCGGCATCTGGACCGTGCAGATACCGGACGTGTCGCTAACGCCTGTGCGGCTATCTATCAGTACGTAGTCATACTCGGCCTTCATCTTCTCTTTGGCGGCCTCCAGAAAGCGGAAGCCACCGAACATTTCGTAAAACTTCTGCCAGTTGAAGCCGTTGACCTTCTTCGCGTACGCAGAGTCCTGCTTTCCAGCCGGAATGAAATGGAGCGCGCCGGGCTTGCGGAATGACTTCCAGTTGAGCGGCACAACGTGGCGCAGGATGTTGGCATGCGGCTTATACCAGTCGTCCGGTAGTGGCACCTCCGGATTTTTCTGCGGGGTCATGGCCTCGGCAGCGAAATCAACCACGAAGTTAAGGACGCCGGTTGAGGCAGAGAGGCTTTTATCCTCGAGGAACGGATGAATGAAGCGATGCAGCCCAGGCGCCTCCAGATCCCAGTCAACAACGAGCACTCTCTTCCCGTTGCTCGCGAGCACCCACGCCACATTAGCCAGGGCCATCGAGCGTCCTGTCCCACCTTTATAAGAGTAAAAGCTGATGATTTTGCCCGGACGCTTCTGTGCTGGCATCACGGTGAGTTCCTGGTCGGTACGGAGAGGACGGGGGTAGAGACGGCTTGACCGGCGATACGCTTTTGGGCCTGACCGAGGGCGATAATCCTCAACTTCATCTCAGTCACCGTGTTTCGTATCTTGCTCCTCAGCTCCTCGATGGAATGTATTGACTCTTTGAAATAGGTAGTGCCTTTGAGCGAAGCACGAAACCTGAAAGTAACCATTACCAGATCCTTTAACCGCTGAAGGTTCTGCTGCGTATCATTGTCCTGCTCATTCCAGATGATTAAGACTGCGCAGTTCAGGGAGCCGGCTTTGTCGTAGTGGCGCATCACTTCCTGATAGGTCTCGAGTGTAATTGACCAAATATCAACAACTAGTACGATGATCTCCTTCTTCTCGTCGGCGAGCTGGAGTTGTTGGCGGATGTCGCCATCGACGGGGAGCTCGTCGTAACGCAGGTCTTCATCGGAGGCCACCTGCTGCGCTACCTTTCCCACAGTCAACTGTTCCGGTGGGTCGAAGGGACGCCAGAACCAGCCGCCATCGCTCCCATAACATTGAGCCCCTTGCCGGACGGATTGAATCTCCTGCCACTTCGCGGCTACAAAGACAAACTTCACACTGTTCGGCCCTCCAGTGTCTTGTCTGGGAGCGGGAACAACTGACGGAACGCGGCGCATGTGGAAAGCGCTCGGCACGTCTTCGAAGTCCCGGACGAAATCCAGCGGCGGCAGCTTCGAGGCCAAGGGAGGAGTTACGTCAAGCACCCGCTTTACGAAGAGATGAAGGAAAAGTCTATATTCAACCTCCTTTCCCAGTGTCAACAGATAACGAAGCCCTTCGGCTTTGTATTCGGCGGGGTCCTTATCAAGGTAGTGTTGGAGCCTGTCAAGCGAGTGCGGCATGTCACCTTTAACCGGTATCCATTGGACCGGCAAGATAACGCTCGGCACGTTGGCGTGTGTGGTCCTGGCCGCGGTCACGCGCTCACTAAAAATCTGGAATTCCTTACCACAGAACTCACGGCCAACGAAGGTCGGCGAAACAAGGAAAATGAAGGCGTCGCTCGTGGCGAGACTATCCTTCAACCTTTCGTCCCAGTTATCACCGGTCTCGAGGCGCGTATCGCGAAAGAGGGTTTCTCCCGCTGGGAGGCCTGCCTGTTGGGCAATCTCCATCCGAAGATCGTTGTAAAATCTTTCCAGATACTCGTCGGTGTTGTGTCTCGCGTAGCTGAAAAAGCACTTGTAAGGCATGGGTTGCTCACCTCTGTACGCGCTGGCTTTTGGGTCAGCCGAAACAAATTGTTTGCGTGAGGCTATCTCAGAATCAGCACGGAGTTCGGCGATTTTGGGATATGCCTGGGTTGACTTGCGGCACTACGCCCGAGTGCTCAGAAATACTTGAACTAACCGTCGCCGGTGTTAGAATTCGGCGGGGCCGCGGCACTCGGCAGACTGGCCGCGTACACAAACTCAGACGACATTCATAAGGCGCCCTCATTGTAGCAAACCCAGGTTCACCGCTCATCTGAACAGTGCCAAGGAGACCGCTCGAAATGCTGCTGGCTACGAACTCCGAAGAAGTGAAGCTTTACTTGCCAATGATTCAGAGCGTGATCAGCCGGATGGCTTCCAACAGCGCCAGCTGTAAGACCTGGTGCGTCACGCTTGTGACCGCACTGTTCGCGCTGGCAATTGATAAGAACAAACCCGCAGCCATACTGCTCGGAATATTCCCCCTCGCGCTCTTCTGTTTCCTCGACGCGTACTACCTGTCGCTCGAGCGCGACTTCATTGCCGTCTATGAGGAATTCGTCGGCAAGCTTCAGGAAAGTAAAGCTCAGGTTCAAGACGCGTTCAAGCTCACTACGCAGAATGCATGTTTCCTTCAGCGGCTGAAGGCAACTGCTGCCAGTCTTGGGTCGTTCGCAATCTGGCCCTTCTACGGTGTCATACTGTTAACACTGATCGTAACGTTCACGCAGGTCAAAGGCGTCCCTGCGGAAACGACCTCCAAACCCCCGCCGGCATCGTCCTCTCCGACACCATAACAAGCTCGGGTCAGACGACGCGGCGTCAGAGTAATTTCATCGCCACGTAAACAAACACTGTTATGGGGAAAGTAATAACCGCACACACGCCGGACGGAGTCGATATAGTCTCCAGCATCAGGGAACTGCTGCGCGACCAGCCGCTCGAAATGCGCGAAGGTTTGGACCACTCACTGAAACCCTGGGACGACGTCGTTGTGCTCTTCGTCCTGACACCCGATTTGCTCAAGAACCGGTCCTGTATAGATTACGCCAAGTGGGTGGTGGAGCAGGATATTCCGTTGGTCCCAGTGGTGGAGGACATCACTGCCTACGACTTTAAGTCCTTACCAAAAGCGCTCGGGGTGTTGTGGCAGCGTAACGCCAGAGGCATAAAACCCAGTCTTGGGCCTTCGCTCCTGGAGACTGTCCAGGCTTATCTCGGGTTGGCGCCTTTGGTATACAAAAGGAAAGTATTCATATCCTACAATCGTTCGGACGGGATCGAGCCCGCCCAGAAGATCTACGAGTTTCTAATGGGTCAAGGCTATGCGGTGTTCATGGACCTATACCTGATTGAGGGCGGCGCCGTAGTGCAAGACCGCATCAAGTGGGAAATATCCGATAAAGACATGGTGCTGCTCGTAGACTCGCCCGAGGCCGCCTTGTCGGATTGGGTTAAGGCTGAGATCATTGAGGCTGGTGCGCGCCGCGTCCCGATATGCGTTGTGCTAACCACCGACAAGTTGAATTTACAACTCGTCCGCGATTTCAAGCGGATATCATGGGACGCCTCGGACCCAGACAACCTGGAACGCGTGCGGATCATGGTCGCGCGCGGTATAGCGTCGCGCGATTTGCTCGATAGAAAGATCGCCCGTACGTTGCAAAAGCTGGTTAAGCGCAAGAACTTGAAATTGCGCGATGTGGACAAGCGGCGCGTTATACTCTCCGGTGGGACGAAAAGACTCGTCCTCGAGTATGAAGACTCTGCGATCTCGTTGGAGCGTCTGCATCGCCTTTACCTGGGCTACAAGAAGCAGAAGCGCTGCAACGGAGCAATCTTCGTTGGTGGCGATCAGCCGGTGCTGGAACTAACGCGCGAGGCAGTTCTCTGGGCGCGCGGCAGATCGGCGTTGGAGGTTCTTTCGCTGGCAGACTTGTACGCAGCACTGGACCAACTGTTCTAACTGAAATGAAATTATCGCTTCCAGATCTGCACGGCCTTCCCGTAATGCTGTCCGCGAGCCTGCCTCAAGACCTGGTGGGCACAAGCAGGGCGCAGGAGCTATTCGACATTATCGTCGCGGTAGTGGGCGGCGTGCTGTCAGCTAACGGTACGTTGGTCCTCGGTGGTCATCCGTCTGTCACCCCGTTGGTCCATCGGGTTGCCAGCTCCTTCAACTTCAAAGATCCGAGGATGACGCTATTCCAGTTAAGGAGATTCCAGGGGGACGTACCTAAGGAAGCGTATGACGAACAGATATTCGGGAAAGTGATATGGGTGGGGGGCGAGCCGGTTTACGATACTGCACTTCGAGATGAGCTCGCCGAGATGCGGGACGGGATGGTGAAGATGGCGCGCGCCGGAATCTTCCTCGGCGGAAAGGTTGAATCAAACGTCGGCGGCATTCCAGGCATACGTGACGAGTATCAGCGTTTCATCGATCACCACAAGGAGGGGCCGGCGTATCTCCTCGGTGGGCTTGGCGGCGAGGCGCTCAGGATTATTCAGTCTTTGGAGGCCGCCGGCGGTCGTGAACCCAACGGCTTGAGTAGCGAAGAGATCGCCGATGTTCGCTACGGCGACGATATCGACTTCGCGGCCTCAATCGTCATCACTGACATCCGACGTCACACGGCGTCGGCTTCGGAATACTCTGTAGCAGAGGTCCGCGAAGAGAGAATGGCAGGCGAAGCTCTTACGGCCACGTTCAGTACGCCAGAAGTTCTTCCAGAAACACCTGACAATTTGAATTGGAGCGATTTGCCTCCTGTCTTCATAATCAACTTTCCAAAAGAGGAGGTTGAGTTAGTAAGTGCGGTTTTGAGGAGCCAGGGTTTTTTCGTAGATGCTGTATCTATGGTGGAGGCCGCGGACAAACTGAGGAGTTTCAAGCCTGAGTTGTTAATTGTTGACCTCTCAGTTGAGTACCGAGAACTGGGCGACCTGTTGTTACACCGCGTCAGAGATATATTCCTCGGCGGAGATAGTTGTGATCGTCGGCTTCAGAGAGTTCAATATTGCCGAACGGTTCAGAAAGCTGGGAATGGGTATTGTTTTTAAGCCGTTCAGCCCGGACGATCTCATCAAAGTGGTACGTACCGCCGGTATGCGCCTGCTAAAGTCTGGCAGAGATGAGCCACCATCAACACTCGCCGGCGGCCCGTTGCTCAGCTCATCTTCCGCACTTCCTTCATTCGCCCAACTTGATGCCATCGCGAAGTCTGATAGCACTATGCTGATCACGGGAGGATCAGAGGTTGGAAAAGAGATGCTGGCGCGCCTTATCCACAACCAGAGTCCGCGAGCGCGCAATCCGTGGGTCATTGTTGACTGCGCTTCGCTGCCCGAGACACTGCTGGAGGATGAGATGTTCGGCCACGTCAAAGGCGCATTCACTGGAGCCATGGACGACCGGCAAGCGAGTTGGGAGGCGGCCGAGGGCGGAACGATCTTTCTCCGCAACATCGCGGCAACTCCGATCGCACTTCAATCTAAATTACTGCACGCGATTGAAACGAGAGAGATCAATCGCATCGGCTCGACCGAAGCTCAGCGCGTTAACGTTCGCGTGATTGCGGACTCGCCACACCCGCTACTGCTGGATGTCAAGGAGGGACGTTTCCGGGAAGATCTCTTCTACCGGCTGAGCGTCGTGACGATTGACCTGCCGCTGCGCGAGCCCAGCGAACAGGATTACAGAATAGTTAAAGCCAACGTCGAAAGCATGATCGTAGAAAGTGCATTGAGATTTGCCGGCGGCAATAAGAGGGGGGCAGCTCGACTGCTCGGCATGTCGCCGGGCCTGCTTTATAGGAGATTAAAGGAACTCCAGGAGGGTATGCTCCGTCCCACCCCGCGTGATAAGTAACTCTTCTCCGAAAGCCCGGAATAAGGATCAAAATGTCTTCAAGCTCAGCCAACCAGGTAGAACAACGCCCCAAACTTGCCATCATCGGAATTCGCTACGACGAAAACTCGTCATTCACGAAAGGCGCGGCGGATGCGCCGCCGCAGATTCGTGCCGCCTTGCGTTCTGATGCGTGGAACCTGACCAGTGAAAATGGAACGGATCTTTCCGGCGATTCGATCTTCTTCGACGCAGGTGATATCGAGCCCGTCACGGGCAGTGAGATGTCTGCGTTGATCGAAAATTCAGTCCATACGCTGATCGCTGACGGCTTGATGCCGATCTCACTCGGCGGCGACCACTCGATCACTTACCCGATCGTGAGAGCCTTCGCGCGCAAGTACAAGGATCTGAGTATTCTTCATTTCGATGCTCATCCCGACATTTACGACAATTATCCAGGGCAATCGTAATTCGCACGCATCTCCATTTGCGCGCATCATGGAAGATGGACTGGTAAAGCGGCTGGTGCAGGTCGGGATCAGAACGTTCACTGCGAACATCAGCGTGAACAGGTGAGAAAGTTTGGGGTTGAATCGATCGAGATGCGCAACCTGATCGGCAACATGCAATTGGAGTTTGATGGGCCGGTTTACATCTCATTCGACATTGACGCGCTCGATCCGGCGTTTGCGCCCGGCGTGTCGCATCGCGAGCCGGGTGGATTATCGACACGGCAGGCGATCGATCTGATTCAGCGCTTGAAAGGAACAGTCGTTGGCGCAGACATCGTCGAATTCAATCCACGCATGGATCCGCTTCACGTCACCGGCACCGTCTGCGCAAAACTCTTCAAAGAGATCGCCGCAAAGATGCTGGAGTAACCACGGATTACACGGATCTTTGCTCGATAGGCACGTACTCTTTGGTCCTGTCACCGAGATAGATCTGCCGTGGACGCGCGATCTTCTGATCCTGATCCTCAAGCAGTCTCGACCCACTGCGCGAGCCAGCCTGACGTTCTCGGAATCGCAAACATCACCGGAAACATATCGACCGGGAATCGCATCGCCTGGTAAATGATGCCCGAGTAGAAGTCGACGTTTGGATACAGCCGGCGCTTGACGAAGTAATCGTCTTCGAGCGCGATTCGCTCGAGCTCGAGCGCGATGTCCAGCAGCGGATCTTTGCCCGTCACTTCAAACACTTCGTCAGCAACCTGCTTGATGATGCGCGCGCGTGGATCGTAGTTCTTGTAAACACGATGCCCGAAGCCCATCAGTCGAAACTCACCGGCTTTCACGCGCTTGATGTAATCAGGCACGTTCGCAACTGAACCAATCTCCTTCAACATGCGCAGCACCATCTCGTTCGCACCGCCGTGCAGTGGTCCATAGAGCGCCGCAGCCGCGCCCGCGAGCGACGAAAACGGATCGGTGTGCGCGCTGCCGATACTGCGCATCGCATTCGTGCTGCAATTCTGTTCGTGATCGGCGTGGAGAATGTAGAGCACTGTCAGTGCCTTTTCGAGCACTGGATTCGGCGTGTACTTCAGCTCCGTCGTCTTGAACATCATGTTGAGGAAGTTGCCTTCGTAACTCAGATCGTTATCCGGATACGAATACTGCATGCCGATGCGATGACGAAAAGCGAACGCCGCAATCGTCGGCACTTTCGCGATCAGCCGATAAATCTGTTTACAACGAAGCTCGACATTGAAGATGTCTTTTGCGTCCGGGATAAAAAGTCGAGAGCGCGCCGAGGGTCGCCTCAAACATGCCCATCGGATGCGCGTTGTAGTGAAATCCGTCGATGACCTTCTTGATGTTCTCGTTGATGAACGTGTGATAGGTGATGTTTTTGGTCCATCCTTCGAGCTGCGACTGCGGTGGGAAGCTCACCATTCAACAACAGGTAAGCGACTTCCAAATACGTGCTCTTCTCCGCCAGCTGCTCGATCGGATAACCGCGATATTCAAGGATTCCCTTGTCGCCATCGATGAAAGTGATACGGCTCTTGCATGACGCCGTGTTCATGAATGCGGGATCGTATGTCATCAGGCCGAAATCATCGTCAGACACTTTGATCTGACGCAGATCCATGGCCTTGATCGTGCCGTCCTGAATGGGTAATTGATACTGCTTTCCGGTGCGATTATCGGTGATAGTTAAGCTGTCTTCGCTCATGGTAGGAGGATGACACAGATCAAAATCCGTGTCATCCCATCGAGCTGAAGCTAGTTATTCTTACGCGCTGCTTTGATTTCAGCTTCGGCTTGTTTGCGAGCTGGCTTTAGATTCGTCGTTGTTCAAGCCAAGATCCTGCAACGTCTGACCCAGACTTCGTCCTGATGCCAGACCACTGAGAATTGCATCACGAGTGACGTTTGGAAAGCGGCGATTTAAGTTCTGGCCCAACCGCGTCGCGGAAACGTAGTTGCCAAACGTTAGATCGGGATTGGTTGCGAGCGCCGACTGGTAACCCGCGCGCAGATCGTTGGCATTGGTGTGCAATGCTCTGGGAAGACCCGGATGGTCATTCAGATCGTCGTCGGCTTTGCGCATGTTTGAGCTCGCACGCCGTGCGCGTTCGAGACCATCATCGGAGCGACCGTTTGACTTCGATGATGCGTTGCTCAAGCCATCGTCGGAACGACCACCTGAACGACTCGATGCATTACCCAAACCGCGGTCACGCCGGTGCCTGTCGGTGGACCACCGCCACTGCCGCGACCGCCGCCGCCACCACCGCCACGGCCTTTGCCTTGTGCGAACGCTCCAGTTGCCAGCACCAGGACCAGTAAGGTCAGAAGGATTAATTTACTCATGGATGCCTCCTTT
Organism: uncultured Acidobacteriota bacterium; assembly: GCA_963748155.1. Lineage (GTDB taxonomy): Bacteria > Acidobacteriota > Blastocatellia > Pyrinomonadales > Pyrinomonadaceae > PSRF01. The sequence goes on from CAVVHV010000002.1 coordinate 260,123, forward strand.
TTGAGGAGAGAGTTTTAGACAGGATTTCAGGATGACAGGATATCTTGTAAATCCTGTCATCCTGTCTAACTCTACTACAACTGGCGAGGCACGTTTACCAGGACCTAAATCACAACCCTATCACAACAAAACCTTACTTAATCGCCAACAGCTCAATCTCGAAATATAGATTCGCGTTGGGAGGGATTGCAGGGGGCTTGCCGGCTGGACCATAGGCGAGCTTGCTCGGAATCCAGAGCCTGCGTTTGCCTCCAACTTTCATCGTCGGCAAAGCTTCGTTCCAACCCGGAATAAGCCCCGGGCCGAGCTTGAAATCAATCGGCTTGCCCGTGGTGAAATTGTTGAACTCTTTGCCGTTTTCGTTTTCAAGCCGGCCGATGTAGTGGGCTGAGACGGTCTGTCCCATCTGCGGGCTGGCGCCGTCACCGACTTTGAGATCCTGGTATTTCAGTCCTGAAGCGGTCGTGATCACATTGGCGGCAGCGTTTGTCTCAGCGAAGCGCGAGACAACATACGCGACGGCAGCGAGCACGATGCGACTACGAGGATGATCGCGACCGAGTCGTAGTATTCCGCTTATTCGGCGGAGTTTCGGGCGCAAGGCAGTGCGGATTTGAATGGGGCAACTCTTGGTCTCTTTCGGGCTTTGTTATTTTTCGATGTCGACTTTGTGGCACGAGAGGGAACAACCTTTCTAATATAGTCAGCGGGAATTCCTTATACAGTATTCGCACGTAAAGTCGCAAAGAGCAGTTGACAGGATTACATGATTTTCAGGATAAACAGGATATGCCACTCGTCGCCGTTATTCCTGAACCGAATGCACCGGTCGAAGTCCGTGAAATTCCCGAACCGGATCTCGAAGCTGAACTCCGCACTCCTCGAAGTCGAGGTCTCGGAAGTTTGCGGCACGGATGTTTACCTGCAACAAGGCCGTCTCGCGGGTGTGCCGTACCCTTTAGTTCCGGGACATGTGTCGGTCGGTCGTTTGCAGAAGATCCACGGTGAACTACTCGACGTTGAAGGCAGACGATTCAACGAAGGCGACCGCATCACCTTTCTCGACGTTCATCGCACCTGCAATGCGTGCTGGTACTGCCTCGTCGCCAAAGCCGGCACACGATGCCCGCAGCGCAAAGTTTACGGTATCACTTACGGTCTTGATGACGGTCTCTGCGGCGGATGGGCCACTCACATCTACATCAAGCCGGGCACGCGTTGTATCCGGCTCGACGCGGAACCAGAGACGTTTATGGCCGGCGGTTGTGCGTTGCCGACATCGCTTCACGCGGTTGAGCGCGGAGACATAAAGATCGGCGACACAGTGCTCGTGCTGGGATCTGGTCCGGTTGGCATCAATGCGATCGTGCTCGCGCTGATGCGTGGCGCGCTGCGAGTGCTGTGTATCGGTGCGCCGCAAGCAAGACTCGATGCGGCGATTGAAGCAGGAGCTGACGCTGCGCTCAACATCGAAACACACGATGAGACGCAACGACTAAACTGGGTGTTGGAAAACACTGCCGGACGCGGCGCGGATGTGACGATCGAAGCGACCGGCGCGCCTGAGGCTGTGGTTCAGGCGATGAGATTTACGCGTGATGCGGGAACTGTGGTTGTTGTCGGGCAGTACACGGATCACGGATCGACGTCAGTTCAATCCGCATCTCGATCTAAACAAGAAACATTTGGATGTGCGTGGTTGTTGGGGATCGGAGTTTTCGCACTTCTATCGTGCTACTCAACTCGCTGCGCAACGATCGGAATCGTGGTCGCGGATGAAACTGATTTCATACGGATTGGAACAAGCAAACGAAGCGCTCGCAGATGTATCTGAGGGACGTGTAATTAAAGCCTTAATCCGTCCTTAATTCAGAGTTCAAGCTTTAGCTTGCTCGCTCGACTCCCACGTATGCAAGCTAAAGCTTGAACTCTGAACTTATAACTATCGCCCATCTGGCCCACCGCGTCCGCCGCGCCGCGTCGCCCCGCTCCTGGCGAATGCGCTGAAACTGCTCCCACTGCTCCGGCGTCAACACGGTCTGCAAACGACCATCCGCCTGTCGTCGAATCTCTTCCATGCGCGGCTCTGTCTCGCGTCGCACGGCACGCAGTTGCTCACGAGTGTCGTTGAAGATCTCCTGCACCTTCGTCTTTTGATCCGCCGTTAGTTGCAGTCGCTCCGACAACTCATCCATCCGATTGCCGGCCGCCACCACCACCACGCACTCCGCGATACACATTGAGCGCAAGGATTCCCGCCGTGAATCCCAGCACGAAGATGATCATGGCCGCAACACGTACCTGCCATCGATTCTTAGTAACGTTATTCATAATTACCTCGCATCGTCGTCATCTTCGTAAATCGTGCTGAGCACCTGCTCGTAGCTCATTTGATCGTCCGCGTCCTGGTCCATGATCACTGAATATTCCGAATAAACGGCCGCTGTTTGCTCCGGCGTCGTTGTCGTTTGCGACGGTTGCATGAAACTAACAACTGCGAGTGCGGCGGTGGTCACGGCCATGGTTGATACGAGCGCTTTCGCCGATCTCCATAGCCGCAACATTGCTGGCACGCTTTCCACCGCCTGCTGCTCTCTCAACGCAGCCATCACACGTGTTTGAAAGAATGGCGAAGGCTCAATCGTCGCCTCCGCACGGGTCTTGAGAACCACTGCCGAAAGCCGGGCAGCTTCATAAGCGCCGCGACACGACATGCACTCCAGCGCATGCACGCGAATCTCGTTGAGCTCGCTCTCGGAGAGCATCGCGATCGACGCCTCGGTCCAGAATCTCAGTGATGTGCTTGTCTTCCATTTGATCACCTGCCATTTTATCACTCAGCCTATTGAGCCATCGACCGCCTTTTATAACTCAATAACTTCTCCATCGCTTCACGAACTTTATTCCGCGCCCGAAACGCTCTCACTTTAACCTTCGACTCCGACCAGCCAGTCGCTTCAGCCACTTCCTTGACCGACGCTTGCTCACCATCAATCATCAACAACGTCTGCTGATCCTCCGGCGACAAAACCGACAACAATCGATCGGCGAGATCCGTCGCCACTACACTGTTCTCAACCGACGCCGGCTCGCCACCGTCACCAGCCGACTGGTGTTCCAACCAGCTCTGCTCATCGTCAGTGAGATCGGAAACGGTAAACTCCGGTCGCCGTTTCGCACTTCTCACTATGTTTAGACACGTGTTGGTCGCGATTCGTGTCAACCAGCCCTCGAAAGAGCCGCGACCTTCAAAGCTTCCAAGCTGCGTGAACGCTTTCAAAAAAACTTCCTGCGCCGCTTCTTCAACCAGAGTTCGTTGTCGAAAGAACCGGCTCGCCACACTAAACACGCGCGGGCTGTAACGTCTTACTATCTCCGCAAAGGCAGACTCGTCGCCATCCTGCGCCTGCCGCGCCAGGTCCAAGTCCAAGGCCTGTTCGAGCCCACTCGCCAGTTGCGGTCCTCATATGGTTTAACGGATGGCGGACTCATCACAAAAATCTCGAATCATCCGCCAACTCCGTGGGGGAAACGCTTACTGATTGTCGTTGTCGCGCATTTTGCCACGTCGGCCTTTGAACTGCGCTTTCGACTGTTCCAACTGGGCTTTCTGCTCAGCAGTCAAGACGGAAAGCATTTCCTGATGAAGCTTGTGCTGTTCGCCCATGAGCTTCGCTTCAAGGCTCGCCATTTCCGTCAGTTTCTGAGTAGCCAGTGCTTCGTTGAACGTACCGCCTTCGTTCGCCTGACGCAACTCCTGACGCTTGGCACGAAGCTGATCGCGCAGGGGTTTGTTTGATTGGGCAAAAGTTTCGCGGATCTGTTTGATCTTAGTCTTCTGGTCCTCAGTTAAATTTAGCTGTCTGAAGAATCCACCTGCGCGCATTCCTCCCCAGCCATGTCCTTTGTGTCCACCTCGGCCGCCACGTCGTTCCGTGCGCGTACCCTGCTGCGTGCCCTGATCGGTGGTAACCGTTTGGGCGACAGCAATCGAGGCTGCCAAAGCAATTGCCGAGAGAGAAGCTATTGCCAATGTCTTAAAGCGTCCTTTGTTCATCTCTATTTTTCTGACTCCTAAGTGATCCTTGTTAATTACCAGGGGAGTTTCCTGACCACTAAGACACCCAAGGTCGCGAGACGGTTACAAAAGAATGCAAGGTACAGGACCTGATCCTACCGTGGCCTTCTAATTCCGTGTAACCAAAAATGCCACACCCGTGTCTAGCAGACATGGGTACGGAAGCTGCCTTTAACATAGGAAACGTTATTAAACACGAGGAATCGCATGTCGACTCAAACAATTAAACAACCTTTAGTGGGTGGAATTAGTACAGGCCGTAACAAACACTTGGGCCGGCTGGCTTAAACAATTTTGGGCAAAGTTACTCCTTGGTAAGAAAAAATTGCTGCTCGGCGGTGGCTTCATGGCCGCGGTCGTGTTCGCAGGTTTTTACTTCTGGGGCGACGACACGAGCACGCCGCAGTACATGACTGCACGCGTCGAGCGCGGAAACCTGCGCAACACCGTGACCGCAACCGGCGCACTCCAGGCAGTGACCACCGTGCAAGTCGGCAGTCAGGCTTCCGGAACGATCTCGGCACTCTATGCTGACTTCAATTCAGTCGTAAAGAAAGGCCAGGTGATCGCGCAGCTCGATCCATCCACAGCCAAAGCACAAGTGGACCAGGCGCGTGCGAATCTGCTGAACAAGCGCGCGCGAGTCTCGCGAATGCTCGTGCGGCGGTTGTTAATTCTCAGGCGGGCGTGAGTGACGCGCAGGCTAAAAGTCTCGCGGCGAGGTCGACAGTGCAGAACACTCAGGCCGGCGTTTCCGGTGCGGAAGCAAACGTTGCTGTTTTGAAAGCGCAACAGGACGACGCGATGAGTCTTCTGAAACAACAGGAGTCGTTGTTGAAAGCGGGTGTGATTGCGCAGCGTGATTACGACGTTGCCGTGACCGCTTACAGAACTGCCGAAGCGCGTTACAACCAGGCCGTCGCGCAGTTGAACCAGGCGAAGTCATCCGAACAGTCTTCATCGACCGCCGGCATAGCTCAGTCGCAGGCTGCGATTGAGCAATCGAAGGCGCAGGTACAACAGTCTCAGGCCCAGGTGCGCAGGCGCAGGCGCAAGTACAGCAGGCACAGGCCGCGCTCAGCGTTTCTGAAGTAAATCTGAGTCACACGACGATCGCTTCGCCGATCGATGGCGTTGTGGTTTCGCGTGACGTGAACGTGGGCCAGACTGTAGCTGCGAGTTTGTCGGCGCCGACGCTCTTTACGATCGCAAACGACCTGACGGCGATGCAGGTGATTGCCAACATAGACCAGGCTGATATCGGTCTAGTCGAGCAGGCGAAATCAGTGAAGTTTAGTGTCGATGCGTTTCCGGGCAAGGAGTTTGAAGGCAAGATCGAGCAGATGCGTCTGAATCCGGTGAACGTGCAGAACGTTGTCACTTACAACGTCGTGATCGATGTTAACAATCCGGACCAGAAGTTGAAGCCGGGCATGACGGCGAACCTGACGATCACGATTGATGAGCGAAATAACGTATTGAAGGTTCCGAACTCGGCGCTTCGCTTCACGCCGCAGGACACGCAGCGCACGGGCGCGAGTGGACAGGCGGGGCAAGGTGGACAGGGTGGCCAACGTCGCAGACAGCAGCAGCAAGGCGATAACGCTGCTGGTGGAAACAGTGGTGAGAGCCGGTTCGCGCCGGCGTCAGCTCCTGTGCTGCCGGGTCAGGTACGAGTTGTCTGGGTGATGGGCCAGAACGGCAAGCCCGAGCGTCGCAGGATCACTACAGGTCTGAGTGACGGGTCGGCGACTGAAGTTGTCGAGGGTGATCTGAAGGAAGGCGAAATGGTCATTACCGGTCAGCAGATTTCGTGGCAGCAGTGCAAACACGCAGTCAACACCGCCAGGATTCGGTAACGCGCCGCGAACGACGGGCGGCGGTGGCGGCCGCAGGTAACCAAACTTGGATGGTTGTCGGGGCGGCCCTCCGTGGCCGCCCAGGCAAAGAAGATTCAGGAGAAACAATGTCTACGACGTTTGCAGTTGAGCCACAGGAATTCCAACCAGCCGTCGGGTTAGCAACGCAAGCCCCCGAAGCGCGTACGGTGATCCAGTTGGATCACATTCACAAAACCTACACGATGGGCGACGTTGAAGTTCACGCGCTCCGTGGAGTTTCACTAACGATCCGGCAAGGCGAGTTTGTGGCGATCATGGGTGCCTCGGGTTCAGGAAAGTCGACGACGATGAACATTATCGGCTGTCTCGATCGACCAACGCGCGGCACTTACATCCTCGACGGCGAAGACGTTTCGGAGATGTCGAAAGATCAGCGCGCCGACATTCGCTGTCAGAAGATCGGGTTCATATTTCAGGGATTCAACCTGCTGTCGCGAACTTCAGCTCTCGAGAACGTTGAGCTGCCGATGCTTTATCTCGGCGTTGATGCTGCGACGCGTCACCAGCGCGCGCTCGAAGCCCTCGCCGCAGTCGGACTGTCAGACCGCGAGCAGAACCATCCGAACCAGTTGTCAGGCGGACAGCAGCAGCGTGTCGCTGTCGCGCGTTCACTCGTCAATAACCCGGCATTGATTCTCGCGGACGAGCCGACCGGTAATCTCGACTCGCGAACGTCAGTTGAAGTGATGGAGATTTTCCAGCGTTTGAATCGCGAGCGCGGGATAACGTTGGTGCTGGTGACGCACGAGGCCGATATCGCGGAATACGCTGACCGCGTCGTCGTTTTCAAGGATGGAAAGATCAAGTCGGATCGTCCTGTCGAGCACCGGCGTAACGCAGCGGAAGAACTGAAGAACCTTCCCGTCATCGAAGATGAAGATGACGACGAAGAGTAACCACGGATTACACGGATAGATACGGATTATGAACCTTTTAATGATCATTCGCGTCGCGTTTCGCGCTCTTATTCGTAACAAGATGCGCGCGGCTTTGACCATGCTCGGCATCATCATCGGCGTCTCCGCTGTGATCGCGATGGTGAGTATCGGCCAGGGCGCATCGGCGTCTGTTCAGGCACAGATCGAGAGCATCGGCACGAACCTGCTTTTTGTCAGCGCGGGTGCCCAAAACGTCGGCGGTGTTCGTAGCGGTACAGGCGATACCGGTACGAACACCCTGACGGTGGACGACCTTGACGCCATCAAGCGCGAGGTGCCGAGCGTCTCGATGGTCACACCAAACGTGAACGCGCGCTCGCAGCTCGTTGCCGGCAACATGAACTGGAATACTTCGGTCACAGGCGTCAGCGAACAGTATCCGGAAATCCGCAAATGGCCCGTTGCAAGCGGCTCATTCTTTACTGATGCAGACGTGCGCACCGCAGCGCGCGTCATCGTCATCGGGCAAACGCTTGCAGACAGTCTTTATCCCGGCGCCGATCCGATCGGACAGGACATTCGCGTAATGAATCTGCCGTTTCGCGTCGTCGGCGTGATGGCCCGCAAAGGGCAGGATCCGCAGGGCCGCGACCAGGACGATGTCGCGTTTGCGCCGTTCACGACCGTACAAAAGAAGATACTCGGGCGCGATCGTATTCAGATCGCTTTCGTCTCCGCGATTTCGCAGGACGCCACGTACACCGCGCAGTCGCAGATTACTGACTTGCTGCGCCAGCGTCACAAATTAACTGCAAGTGAGCCGAACGATTTCACGGTTCGAAACATGACTGACGTTGCGGAAGCTGCAAATGAGACCAGCAAGACGATGACGATCCTGCTCGCGTGTATCGCAGGGTGTGTCGCTGCTCGTCGGCGGCATCGGCATCATGAACATCATGCTCGTCTCCGTTACCGAGCGCACACGCGAGATCGGTATTCGCATGGCGATTGGCGCGCGTTCGTCTGCGGTGCGGAGCCAGTTTTTGATCGAGTCGATCGTGCTCAGTCTGACGGGCGGCGCAGTGGGAATCGTTCTCGGCGTCGTGCTCTCGCTCGCGATACCGGCGTTTCTTGGTTGGCCCACGCTTGTGTCTATGATGGCGATTATCGGGTCAGTTCTCTTCTCTGCGGCGGTCGGTATCTTTTTCGGCTACTATCCGGCACGCAAAGCCGCGTCGCTGGATCCGATCGAAGCACTGCGCTACGAATAATTGGACACGGATCTACGCGGATGAAGACGGATGTGGCATAGTATGCGTCGCATGAGCCGACGCATACTTGCTGTTTCTCTTATTCTGGTCCTGGTCGTCGTCAGTTTTGCTCAGCGACGAACACAACCCTCTGTTCAAAAACGACCGCGACTGGTCCTGCTCATCGTAGTCGACCAGTTTCGCTACGATTACCTGGAGCGTTTCGGAGATCTGTTTGGTCCAAACGGCTTTCGCCGGTTGATACGCGATGGCGCGTCGTGGACCCAGTCAAACTACGATCACATGCCGACTTACACCGCGCCCGGTCACGGCACGATGATGACCGGCGCTTATCCCGCTGAGTCAGGCATCATCGGCAATGAATGGCTGGACCGCGCCACCGGCAAGCGAATCACGAGCGTTTCGGACGAGTCAGTGAAATTGCTTGGGGGCATTCCAACCGATCCCGCCTCAAGTCCCTCACGGCTGATGGCATCGACTGTCGGTGACGAGCTACGTCTCGCGACTAACGATCGCGCCAAAGTGATCGGCATCTCGGTGAAAGATCGCTCCGCGATTCTGCCCGCCGGTCGTCATGCGAATGCTGCGTACTGGTTCAGCATCACGTTCCGGGACGATGGTCTCGTCGACTTACTACTTCAACCAGTTGCCGGCGTGGGTCACAAACTTCAACAACACGAAGCCCGCAGACAAATACTTCGGAACGCAAAATGGGAACGCGTGCTGCCGGAAGAGCGAATACCGCAAGCGTGTTGGTATTGATAATCCGAGTTGGGAAAACGTGACCGGCTGGGGCGACACTAATTCCTTTCCGCACACGATTACCGGCGGGCTGACTGCGCCGGGACGAAATTTCTACATCGGGCTCGACTATTCACCGTTCACAAACGACATGCTCGTTTCGTTTGCACAACAGGCGATCGTTAACGAGCAGCTCGGACAGGACGACGATACGGACGTGCTGACGGTTAGTTTTTCTGCGAACGATTACGTTGGTCATCGCTTTGGTCCATACAGCCAGGAAGTGATGGATGTGTCGGTGCGAACGGATCGGAATGTCGCTACGTTGCTCGACTTCGTTGATGCGCGCGTTGGGCTTGCAAACACGCTCGTTGCTTTCACTGCCGATCACGGCGTCTCGCCGATTCCCGAACATGCGGCCGCGCTTGGTTTGGGAGGCGGCCGAATACCTTTCGCGACGGTGATGGGGAAGATTCAGGCGGCGATCAGCGCGCGCTACAACCCGCAGGGGAAGACACCCGATCCGACGGCTGATTACCTGTTGAGATTCAATGAAGGCAATACGTGGCGGGAGTGGTTCATCAATAGCAACATTTACTTCAACTACGATGCGTTGAAACGTGATGGAGTCGATGTCGAGGAACTTTCGCAGGTGGTGGTTAGAGCGGCATTGAGTGTGCCGGGGATTGCGCGGTGCTTTTCGAGGTTGCAGTTGTTGAGGGGCGCGACGTCAGTGACCGATCCGATCGAGCGGCGGGCGCTGCATGGGTTTTATCCTGCGCGCAGTGGTGATGTGGTGATGGTGGCGGAGCCTTACAAGTACATCGCCGAGACGATCACGGCAACGCACGGCTCGCCTTACTCGTACGACACGCACGTGCCGACGATCATCATGGGAGCGGGGGTTAATGCTGGAAGATATATGGAGGCAGCGACGCCGGCTGATATCGCGCCGACGTTGTCTGCGTTGTTGAGAATAACGGCGCCGAGTAATTCGACGGGACGCGTGCTGATTGAAGCGCTCAAAAGGTGAGACATACGTAGACAGGATTTACAAGATTTTTCAGGATTGACAGGATAAAAATCATGTAAATCCTGAAAATCTTGTAAATCCTGTCTAACACTACCGTTTGTACTCACGCGCGTAAGCTGGCACTTCAACCCCGTCAATCAACCGCGGATCGGCAATCGGTTCGCCAGCCACCAATCGCAACGGTATAACCCCCGCCCACACATTCATCTCATAATCTTCTTCATCATCAAGCGGTGGCCCAGTGCGTATTTTCGCCGACGCTTCCATCAGCGGCAACGAAAGCACCGTCGTCGCTCTCATCTCCTGTTCGGTCGGTTCACGAACCTCCGCCCAGCGCCCGCGAATGATGTGCTCCGACAATGCCAGTAGCGCCGACATCTTCTCTTCACCATCTTCAACCAACCTCGCACGCCCAAAGATCACTACCGATCGATAATTCATCGAATGATGAAACGCCGATCGCGCCAGCACGAGCCCATCAATGATCGTTACCGTCACACACGCATCAATACCACCCGACAACGTTCGCAACATCCGGCTCGCCGCTGAGCCATGGATGTAAAGCGTGTCACCATCGCGCGCATAACCAGTCGGGATAACAAACGGCTGTCCTTCCGACGCAAAGCCGACGTGACATATAAATCCCTCATCGAGAATTCCGTAGACAGTCTCGCGATCGAAATGACCGCGTTTCGGTAGTCGCTTAAGCTTCGTGCGCTCGGTTTGAGTGAATGTCATGGTTGTAAATATGCCACAGATCAGTATTATCCGCGTTAGTCTTTGGCCTAAGGAGAATAATATGCGTTTTCCACTGCCCCTGCTGGTTATTTGTCTGCTCGCATCGACCGTTTTTGCACAAAATGGCGGTGTCGCAAAGTCGCCATACGAAGAAGCGTTTTCTCGTCTCGAATATCGGAGCATCGGCCCCGCGATCATGGGCGGCCGCATCTCCGATGTTGAAGGCGTCCCGGGTGACACGAACGTGGTCTACGTCGCGAGTGCATCCGGCGGTTTGTGGAAGACGACGAACGGCGGCGTCACCTGGAAGCCGATCTTCGAACGACAGGGCACACTCTCGCTCGGCGACATCGCACTCGCGCCGAGTAACCCGGAAGTGGTTTGGGTGGGAACTGGTGAGTCAAACGTTCGCAACAGTGTTTCGTTCGGCGACGGTGTTTACAAATCGACTGACGGCGGCAAAACCTGGCAGCACATGGGCCTCAAAGACACCGAACGTATCTCCGCCATCGTCATCAACCCACAAAATCCTGACATCGTTTACATCGGCGCGCTCGGACACGCTTTTGGTCCAAACGAGGAACGCGGCGTGTTCATGACTACGGACGGCGGTAAGACCTGGACCAAAACTCTCTACATCGATAACCAGCATGGCGTTGCGGATCTCGAGATCGATTCGACAAATCCAAACATTCTCTACGCCGGCATGTGGAGTTTCGAGCGCAAGCCGTGGACGCATCGCAGCGGCAGTGAAAAAGGCGGTGTTTATAAGTCAATTGACGGCGGCCGCACGTGGAACAAGCTGACAAACGGTTTGCCAAAGTTAATGGGCCGCATCGGCGTTCGCGTCGCGCCGAGCAATCCAAACGTAGTCTATGTAATCGTCGAAGCAAAAGACGGCACGCTCTATCGCTCAGATGATCGCGGCGAGACGTTCAAGAATGTCTCGAAGAATACCGCCATCGTCTCACGCGGTTTCTACTACACGACGGTGCGCGTCCATCCGACAAATGAGAACCACATCTTCGCAGTCGCTTCGACGTTGTTCACATCAGTCGATGGCGGCAAGACGTTTCGCTCAATCACCGGACGCACACACATCGACTTCCACGCCCTCTGGATCGATCCGAAGAACCCGAAACGAATGTGGCACGGTCAGGACGGCGGCATCGGCGTTAGTTACGACGGCGGTGAGTCGTGGGAAGCGGTCTATAACATCCCGCTCGGCCAGTTCTACCAGATCCATGCGGACAATCGCCTCCCGTTTTATAACGTGATGGGCGGACTGCAAGACAACGGCTCGTGGACCGGGCCGAGTCGCACGCGCGAACCTGCCGGTATCATGAACGAAGACTGGCGTATGGTTAGTTTCGGCGACGGCTTCTACGTCATCAACATCCCGACAATCCCGATCAGTATCTTTCGGAGTCGCAGGGCGCAAACATGGTCTGGACCGACATGACCACGCGCGAGCAGCAGTTGGTCAATCCATGGGGACGCGGGAGCGGTGGTGGTCCAGCAGCGGGACAGAAGTATCGTTTCAACTGGAACTCGCCGATTGTCTTCTCACCGCACGAGAAAACGACTGTCTACCTCGCTGGCAACGTCGTGTTCAGGACGCCCGACTTCGGCAAGACGTGGCAACAGATCAGTCCGGATCTGACTACAAACGATCCCGAGAAACTGAAAGACGCAGGCGGTCCGATTGCGATTGAGAACTCGACTGCCGAGTATCATTCGACGATCATCAGTATCGCGGAATCACCGGCGCAAAAAGGACAGATCTGGGCCGGCACTGACGACGGCAACCTGCAACTCACGACTGACAGTGGAAAGAACTGGGCGAATTTAATTAAGAACCTAACAGGTGTAGGTGCAAACTCTCCGGTTTCGCACGTCGAGCCGTCGCGAACGAATGCGAATACTACATACGTGTCGTTTGACCGTCACATGTTCGACGATTTCAAGCCGTACATCTTCAAGACGACCGACACCGGAAAATCCTGGACCAACATCTCCGGAAACCTGCCGGCGAAAGCGTACGTGCAAGTCGTGCGCGAGGATCCGAAGAACACGAACCTGCTCTACGCAGGCACTGAGCTCGGTCTGTTTGCGTCGTACAACGGCGGCAAGGAGTGGTTTCCTTTGAACCTGAAGAACCTTCCGAACGTCGCAATCCACGACATTCTCGTGCATCCGCGTGAGAACGATCTGATTCTCGCGACGCACGGTCGCAGCATCTGGATCTTCGACGATGCGAGCGTCATTCAACAGATGACGCCGCAGATCATGAGTAACAATGCGCACCTGTTTGCGGTGCGGCCGGCGCTGCGATACACGAGCCGCTTTACGCGTTACGGCATCGGCGATAAGCAATTTGCCGGACCAAATCCACCGGCCGGAGCGCTGATTACTTACTACCTGAAAGACAAGCTCGACGAAAAAGCGACGATCAAGCTTCAGATCTTCGATAGCGCCGGCAAGCTCGTGCAGGACATCGAGCGCCCGTCGCGTGAAAAGGGATTGAATCGAATGGCGTGGAACCTGCGGCTTGGTGGTCCGGAAGTGCGCCGTCCGCCGAGTGAGGAGCAGCTCGCGTTTTTTGGCGGGTCGCGTGGTCCACAGGTGCTGCCGGGAACTTACACGGTGAAGCTTACGGTCAATGACAAGACTTTCGAAGAGCGTATCGAAGTGAAGCTGGATCCGGCTGTGAATGTCCCGGTTGCGGATTTGAAGGAAGCGCTCGACATGCAGGTGAAATTGCGCGACATGCAGTCGAACATCAATACGTCGCTGCGATTTCTGGACAGTGTGAAGGAGCAACTGAAGCAGGCGCAGACGACGATGAAGGGATTGCAGAAAGAGCCCGACAAGGATCTGATGAAGGCGCTCGAAGGCTACATCAAAGAGATTGACACGCTCGTTGATCGATTGTCGGCGCGCAATGAAGGACTCGGCTTTGCGGGGCGGGATCAGGTGATCGATGACATCGGGAGCCTGTTCTTTTCACTCGATACGAACTTTGGGCCAACACTGGGCCAGAAGCAGTACTTCGGCGAGATTGAACCGGTATATCGCACGCGGATTGAAGAGGTGAATAAGTTTTTGCGGGATACGTTGCCGCAGTGGAATGAGAAACTGCGCGCGTGGAATGCGCCAACGTTGACAACTCGTAAGCCGATTGAGTTTTAAGATAAGACCTTAGACAGGATTTACAAGATTTACAGGATGAACAAGATATCTTGTTCAATCCTGTAAATCTTGTTAATCCTGTCTAAATTAGAAGCTGGCAGCCGCGGGTGCAGTCTCTCGTCGCGGCGCGTGTAAACCGGATATTCCCGTTAATTCCCTTCGCCGTAATCCCGGCGCCGCCACTACCAATGCGCGCCGAGTAACTGCGGCGCTTGCTCTTCTCGATCTCAACGTTCGGCAGATCCGAAATGACGCGTCCATTCAATCCGCGCGCGTCAAAATCAGCATTCACATCCGCACCAAGCTGCAACTCGATATTTCCATTGATGCCGCTGAGCGTCACGCCTTCTCCATCGATCCGCTTCAGCCCGACCATCATGCTGCCGTTGATCCCACTGAACCTCGCACTTCCGACAGCGCTTCCAACCTGCACGCGGCCGTTAATACCTGTTATCTCAACCGCACCATCAATATCGCTCGTAATAAACGATCCATTCACGCCCTTCGCCGAAAGCGCGATCTGCCGCGGCAGCTTCAGCGTGGTGCGTTCGTTTGCGGACGAACCAAGGAATCTCGAGAAAAAGCCCGCATCTTCTGACTTGTCACCACGAATACGCAAGCTGTTCGCATCAGCTTCGATCGTGACCTTGCGGCGGTCCATTGCTTCCTGAGTCGACGCAGTGCGTTCGATGTAAATCTCGGCAGTCTTGCTGTCAGACGTCTCAATCTTGACGGCGCCGTTCAGACCGCTTAGCTCGACCCGCGCACCGGGCGCCAACTCGTAGCTCTGCCGGATCTCCTGCCGCACATCAGCAGTATTCTTGTGCGAAACAAGCCCGCGCAGTTCCGCGACAGAACCCACCGAAGACCGCACCACGCCGGCAACACCGGCAATAGCCACCAGAACGATCAAAATCACTATGCGTTTCATTGTTTTCCGGCCTCAAGAAGGAAGTAAAAATGACACTCGGAGGGTTTAACGACAGGCGGGGGAAATTTGTTTCGTAGGAATGGCCACCTTGACAGCGCGTTTAGCGGGACATAGAGTCGGCAGACTATGCCTGAACGGGATTCAAGGGATCTTAAAGTTCTCCTGGTCGAGGACTTCGACGACACGCGCCTCTTTATGCGCCTCGAGCTGGAAGAACAGGGCTTTATCGTATTTGAAGCTGAGAACGGACAGGTCGCAGTGGAAACGGCGGCCCGCGAAAAGCCCGACGTGATTCTCATGGACCTGACGCTGCCGCTGATGGATGGTTTTACCGCTACGAAACTCATTCGTCAGAACGAGCAACTCAAAAACGTTCCCATCATCGCCGTTACAGCGCACCAGGAAGACGATTTCCGTTCGGATGCGAAAGCCTCCGGCTTCGACGCATACGTCACCAAACCGATCGACGTGAACTGGCTCAAAGAGTTGATCGCCGGCCTATTGATCTGATCGCGATTAAAACCTTGCTTCGATCAAACCGTCGTAAGCTTTCCCGTGTTTCGCCGCGAGTTGTGGATAGGTGGCGTGTTCTGCGCGTAATCCCTTCAATCCGAGCTTTCGCTCCACTGCCTTGATATCGCTCACTCGTCCTTCGATCTCCATGAACAATCCAAACGGCAACACATCGATCACGATCTCGGTCTTTCCCAACCGCCACGTCTGTCGCCGCTTTTCATAGACCAGCGCGGGCGTGAAACCGAGTGACACGAGGATCGCCTCCATTGCCTCAGGATCGGCGACCGCAGTCTCCTCTTCGCGTCGTTGTTTGATCGCCGACGCTCCCGGAAGACGCTTTCTTGTAACGTCAGTGTGGCTTTGCTTCCGACGCGTCTCAAGTCGCAAAACAGAGGAAGCAATCTCCAATAGCTTGCCACCGAAGAGCGTGTTCTCTTCGAATTCTTCACCTTCCAGCTCGGCGCCTATTTCAGGAAGACGCTTCAACACCGCATCTCGCTGGCGTTTAGTTAGTCGAAATTTTTTCTCGACTTCGATCATGCTTGTCTGGCCCAGCGTATTGCTTCCGGAATCGAGGCGCGCTTGCCGTACATCAACATTCCCACACGATAAATGCGCGACGCTACCCACATGATCACAAGCACACTGCTGAATCCAATCAACAGCGATAAGGGCAATCTGCCAGAATGGCGGTGTTTGCGTAACAATGCGAACGAGCATCGCCACGGGCGCTGAGAACGGAATCATCGACACCCAAAATGAGAACGGCGAATCAGGACTGCGGCTCACGGGCCAGAATAAGTAGAAGCTGATGACGAGGATGAGAATGATCGGCATCGCGAGCTGCCCGCCCTCTTGCGCCGTCGTCACCATCGATCCAACGAGCGCATAAATCGTCGCGTAGATGAAATAGCCAAGCAGGAAAAACAGGCCAAAGTAAATATAGTGCGAAAACGGAATGCTGGGAATGTTTGCTCTCAGGCCCTCCGACGCGAGCAGCCCGACTCCGTACAAAGCAAATACACTGAACGCTGTCCCCCAGATCGCGAGTTGCGTCAACGCCACGAGCGACACACCAACCAGCTTGCCCATCATCAACGTAAACGGCTTAACTGAAGAAAACAGGATCTCAGCGATGCGCGTCTCTTTCTCTTCAATAACCGCGCCCAGGATGATTTGCCCGTACATCAGGATTGCGAGGTACATCACGAACCCGACGCCGAACACGACCGCAAAACTACCGCCGGAATCAGGCTGCTGCTGACTACCGGCCTCCCCGACCTTCACCGATTGCAACTCAACCGGTTTGAAAAGCTCCTGCCTCGTTTTCGTGTCGACTTTCGCATCGATCATTCGTTGTTCTCGTGTGGCGCGGTTTATGGCTGATTGCAGCACTCGAGGCGAAAAAAGATCGCCGGGATTGCGGTTAAAGAATTCGGCCTGCCCGCGGCTGAGAAAATCCGGCGGCAGGATCACGTAGCCGTCGAGCTCGCGCGCGCGCAGGCGTTGGTCCAGGTTCGCGCGAATTTGATCGAGCGGTTGATCGGTGGCGTTTACTTCCTCCAACACAAACCTGCTGAAGTTCCGGCGCGGAGTCGTGGACGGCGCAGCCGCATTCGCGTTTTGTGTGTCCGACTCCTGTTGGTCGTTGAAGATGGCCTGGCGTATTTGCGAATACATCCTGCCCGTCTGGTCCACAACCGCGACGCGCATCGGCGGCGTCTCAATGCTGAGAATAATCGCGGGCACGAGGCCGAAGAGCGACATCACCACCGGCAACAAGATCGTCGAGACGATAAACATCTTCGCGCGTACACGCTGAACATACTCGCGCTTTACGACCGACAGAAACTTTTTCATGCAGGTTCAGTCACTTTCGTGATGAAGATGTCGTTCAGACTCGGCTCGACCATCTCAAACTTGCCGATGACGGCGCCAGAGTCGATCAAACGTTTCAGAAGCATTTGTGCGTCGGCTCCCGGCAGCAAGTAGCGCCTGCGCCTCGTCCGCATGTCGCACGAGCTTGCTGACGAGCGCCGGATCGTCCAGCACGCCGTCGCCACCTTCGCAGCGCACCGCTACCGAATTTCGCCCAAAGCTGCTCTTGATCTCACGCAGGCTTCCTTCAAAAACCTTTTGCGATCGGTTGAGCAAACAAATGTCGTCGCAGATCTTCTCGGCCACTTCCATCTGGTGCGTTGAGAAGATGATCGTTTTGCCCGCGCGTTTGAGGTCGAGCACGATCTCTTTCAACAATTCAACGTTGACTGGATCGAGACCGGAGAAAGGCTCGTCGAGGATTAGCAGATCGGGATCGTGAATCACAGAAGTGATGAACTGGATCTTCTGCTGCATTCCTTTCGACAATTCCATCGAGCGTTTGTTCTTCCACTCGGAGAGTTTTACGCGTGCGAGCCACTCGTCGATCTTCGACTCGACTTCCTTGCCGCGCATGTTTTTTATCTCGGCAAAGAATCGCAACTGATCGGCGACGCGCATTTTCTTGTACAACCCGCGCTCTTCCGGCAGGTAGCCGAGGCGGTCTTGCAACTTTGAATCGATGTGGCGGCCAAACAACTGGATGGTGCCGGAGTCGGGCGCGGTGATGTTGACGATCATGCGGATCGTGGTCGTCTTACCGGCGCCATTCGGCCCGAGCAGCCCAAACACACGCCCCGCGCGCACAGTAAGGCTGAGATCCCTGACCGCCGTGAACTCCCCAAAACTCTTGCTCACCCCATCCAGTTTTACCGTTGTTTCGTTAGCGGCCATTTAGCTCTTTTCTTGTTGTGCCTTCTGTGCCTTTTTGCGGCTAAATCGAGTAAGCCTAACAAATGTTGGTTTTTCATTGCCACAAGAACCTTATCTGATACATATTTACATCACGTCACCCCTGCAAATTCGGTAAATCGACCATTTATGTTGACACGCCTCAATATTTTGCTGCTCTTGCTGTTTGTTCTGACCGCCTGGTCGGCGACACCGGCTCAGACTCCCACGCCTTCCCCAACACCTAAGCCGCAGGACGACGTTGTACGTGTCTACACCGAACTGGTCCAGACTGACGTGATGGTGTTCGACAAGCAGGGAAAGTTTGTGAACAACCTGACTGCGAAGGATTTCGAGTTGCGCGTCGACGGCAAGCCCCGCACGATCCAGGCGTTCGAACAGATCACCGCCGGCAGTGACGAAGAAAGCCAGCTAGCTGCCGCGCGTGGGTCTACTACGATAAATCTCAAACGTCCGGTGCCGCTCGATCGCGGTCGCATCGTCTTCTTCTACATCGACGACTTTCACATGGATCTCGCCAGCCTCGTCGCCGCCAAGAAAGTAATCAACCATTTTCTCGACAAAGAGATGGGCCAAAACGATCAGGCGGCGATCACGTCAGCTACCGGACAAATCGGCTTTCTGCAACAACTCACTACCGATCGCATGATACTGCGCAAGGCGTTGGACCGGCTTTCTCCGCGAAGCTACTCAGTCCGCGATTTCGATCGTCCGCCGATGAGCGAGTATGAAGCTTACCTGATCGAGCGCCTGGACCGTGATGTCTTCGAGTTCTTCGTTACAGAAACTGTCCGGCCAAATCCGGGAATGACTCGCGATGTTGCAGCGGGGCTCGTGCGTGGCCGCGCATCGGCGTCGCAGGCACAAGCGGCTCGCTTCAACCAGAACACGTTCGCCGGTCTCGAGAGCCTGGTCAAATCTGCCAGAAATCTTCCCGGCCGAAAGGTCGTGTTCTTTCTTTCGGGCGGATTCCTGATCGAGAACCGGCATAGCGATTCTTTTTCCAAACTGCGCGAAATCACCAACGCAGCGGCGAAGAGCGGCGTTGTTATCTATTCGATGGATACACGTGGTCTGGTGGCGTCGCTCGAAGACCCCGCTGACGCACGAGCCTTTCGATCCAACGGGCCGAATGACCCTCGTCGAACCATCAGGAGCTCGCCGCAACTCAGGATGGTCTACATGCTCTCGCTGTCGATACGGGCGGCAAAGCGATCTTCAACACAAACGATCTGAAACAAGGACTGGCTCCCGCGATAAAAGAAACTTCAACTTATTACCTGCTGGCGTGGAAGCCTGATGCTGGAGTCGGAAAAACGAACGACGGTTTAGAAATCTCGAGGTGAAGTTGATCAGTCGTCCTGATCTTACGGTGCGAGTGCGGAAAGGGTTATTTCGATCTCGATCCGACTCCTCCGCCGGCCGTCGCGAAGGAGAAACCAACGCCCACCAAAACCGCTCCCGCAAAACTCCGCGAAGCAATCGCGTCGCCATATCCCGAGCGCGGACTGCCGATTCTGCTTAGCGCCGACTATTACGACGTGCCGAATAAAGGACCGGCGCTTTCGACCGCGATTCACATTCCCGGTGAGTTTCTCGTCTTTGGTGAACAACCTGACGGAAAGATCCAGGCCGTTATCGATCTGAGTGCCGTCTATTTTGACGAGAAGGGCGTGGTCAAAAATAGTGTCATGGAGCGGATCGTAACCACCGCCCCGACCCTCGAAAAGGCGAAGACTTACAATAACGATCTCATGTTCACTTATCCGGCGAAGTTGCCGCCGGGGATTTATCAGGTCCGCGTCGCAGCGCGTGACGACAAGAGCGGCAAGGTGGGAAGCGCTCACGCATGGATCGAGATACCGGATCTGGCAAATAAGAAGCTGGCCATGAGCAGTTTGCTTTTGGGTGAGCGTACGCAGGCCATGATGGCTAACGTCTCGAATAACGGCGGTGTTGATCCGGTCGCGCTCAGTGCGAGTCATCGCTTCCAGCGTGAATCGACGCTGCGTTTTTTGCTCTTCGCTTACAACAGCGCTTTCTCACCTGCTGACCAGAAGCCCGACGTCGCGGTGCAGGTGCAGGTGGTTCGTGACAATCAGCCCGTGCTCACGACCGCTTTGCGAAAAATAAACACTGACGGTATAGCCGATCTGGCGCGACTGCCTTACGCAGCGGAAATTCCTTTGAACGAGTTGTTGCCGGGTCGTTATATGCTGAATGTTACTCTCATCGATCGCGTGTCAAAGCAAAGCACCTCACGACAAACTCATTTCGACGTCTACTGACCTCGCGTGACCAAGCCCTGGAAACCGACCAAAGAGCAACTTCTCGCCGCCGTGGACAAGACGGTTCGCGACGTAATTGCGCCCGACCTGCGCGTTCTCTTTTGTGGCATCAATCCGGGACTCTACACTGCTGCCGTGGGCCATCACTTCGCGCGTCCGGGCAATCGTTTCTGGCCCGCGCTTTATGCCGGAGGATTTACCGATCGTGTGTTGTCGCCGTTTGACGAGCGCGAGTTGTTGAAGAGTGGTTATGGGATCACGAATGTCGTGCCGCGTACGACCGCGTCGGCAGACTTGTTGACAAAAGAAGAGATCGTCGCTGGTGGAGAGCGGTTGCGAGCGAAGGTGCTTCGTTATCGCCCACGCATATTGGCCGTGCTGGGACGTCGGCGCGTATCGCACCGCGTTCAATCAACCGAAAGCCAGTCGTGGGCCGGCAGGAAGATCGATCGGGAACACCGTGCTCTGGGTCCTCCCGAATCCCAGCGGCCTGAATGCAAACTACCAGGCCGCGGACCTGGCTCGCCTATTTCGTGAATTGAAAGAATCCGCTGAATCGGGTTAGTACCACCTGCGTAGCGGTGTACTGACCTCTCAAGGGTGACGCCGTTATAAATACGACAGCCACCAATCCCTTCGCCGCTGCTTCACGCCCGCAAACCACTTACACAACGGATAAAGCAGCAACACACCGGCGATCCACGCGAGATAAACAACCGCGAGATTGAACCCGATTCCCGGATGCGGCTGTCCCGAAGTTCGATCGGCGATTGCCACAACCAGCTCACCGGTTTACCAAACGCAAGGTGCAACAGAATCGAGATGAGATGCGCCGTGTACCACTGAAGAAGATAGAAGAAGAGCGGCACACGTCCAAACGTCACAAAGAACTTTCGTATCGCACCGCCGGAAGCCTTCGCTTCAAACAACGCGAGCGCGAGAATCGACGGCCCGAGCGTCATCAACAGGAACAACAGCGACGGCGGATACTTCGTCGTATTCACAAACGAGAGCACAGTGAAAACGAAGTTCTTCTGCTGTGACCACTGAGACGGATCACCGTAAATGTCGATAGCGCGTATAACGATGAAGAGCGCGGTCGCCACGCCGCCGATGATCAGCAACAAACGTCGTCGTCGTTGTGCGTCGAGCTGGTAGAGCGCGCCAAACGCATAACCCACCGCCATCACGCCAACCCACGGAATGAGCGGATAGATCACCGCAATCACCGGACTGTTATCACCGAGGATCGGAAAAGCATAAAACGCCTGGTGCAGCGACTATCCAAAGCTTCTCGCTAAGCCCGGGAGTTGGTGAGCCTGGTCCATGCCAACCTTCAACGCGAATAGGAGTCGAGCAGGTTATGAAGCGCGATCATCAACAACCCAATCGCGGCGATCACGCTCTTCGGCAAGTAGATCAGCGCGGCAAGGACGATCATCGACACGCCGATGACCCAGATCACCTGAAGAAAACCGAGAAATCGAATGTCAGGATTGAAGAAGACGCCGAGCTTCACGATCGTCAGCTCGAGAAAGATCAGCCAGAGCCCGCGCGTCACCAGAAACCGCGACAACTCCGCTTTGCTCTTTCCGCGGGCAAGCTGCAAGTACGCACCCGTGCCCGCCAGAAACACGAACACAGGTGCGCAGAAGTGTGTGATCCAGCGCGTGAGGAAGAGGGCGACGTTCGTGCGCGACAGATCGGTCGGATCAAACTGTAGCGCCGCGTTGTGAACGAAGTCGCGCGTGTGGTCCAGCATCATGATCACCATCACGATGCCGCGCAACAGATCGATTGAATCAAGCGCGCCGGTTGGTGGAGGGGCATAGTTTTAGACAGGATTTACAAGATGATTACAGGATTAACAGGATAGTCGATGCATCTTGAAACTTGTTTATAAGTCGATCGGTTGTGCTGATATGACTTGTTCGAGCGAGCGCAGTGATTGCAATGTTTCTTTGTTCAATGGCGCATCGACCTCGATCACTGCCATCGCTTCACCGCCGCGCTCGCGACGCCCGAGATGAAAACGACTGATGTTCACGCCGCCCTGGCCCAGGATCGTGCCGATGCCGCCAATGACGCCGGGAACGTCGTGATTGCGCGTCACGAGCATGTGGCCGTGCGGTGTCGCCTCGAGATGAAAGCCGTCGATCTCCGTTATACGTCCTTCGCGGCGTTGTCCGCCATAGCCAAAGAGCGTTCCGGCCAGGCTCTGCGTTGATTGGCCCGTGCTTATTTCCGTACGAATGGCGGGCGACATGTCGCCTGCTGTGCGAATGTAAGTTGTGGTCACTTTAATGCCGCGCTCTTCAGCGATCAGAAATGCATTAACGACGTTTACACGAGCACTGACGTCGCGCAGCAGTCCGGCAAGAAACGCGCGCGTGACCGGCGCGGCATCCAGGTCAACTATCTCACCTGCAAATTCGATTCTCACTTCGCTCACAGGTTTATCAACAAGCTGCGCCTGAAAGCGTCCGAGACTTTCCGCGAGTTTAACGTATGGCTGGACCAGATTGAACTCTTTGATGCCGATCGCGGGCACATTCACAGCGCCACGCAAGACTCCAGTCAAAAGGTAATCGCGCATCTGTTCCGCCACAGTGAATGCGACGCCCTCCTGAGCTTCTTTCGTCGAGGCTCCGAGGTGTGGCGTGACGATCACTTGCTCGAGTTGCAACAGCTTGTGATCGGAAGGCGGTGGCTCCTCGTTGAAAACGTCCAGCGCCGCGCCGGCAATCGCGCCGCTCGTTATCGCTTCATAAAGTGCGTCTTCGTCAACGAGGCCGCCGCGAGCACAGTTGATGATACGCGCGCCTTTTTTCATCTTGCTGATTGCTTCGCGATCGACGAGGCCGCGGGTTTCTGCCGTGAGCGGCGTGTGGACCGTGAGAAAGTCTGCGCGTGCATAGACTTCATCGAGCGGCGCCAGCTCGATTTCCAGATCGCGTGCCTGTTCGGGCGCGATGAATGGATCGTAGGCAACGATCAGCATGCCCATCGCGCGTGCGCGCGAGGCGACTACGCGACCGATCCGTCCCAGACCGACGATGCCGAGCGTCTTGCCCTGAAGCTCAACGCCAATAAATTTCTTGCGGTCCCAACGTCCTGACTTCAGACTGCTGCTCGCTTGCGGAATGGAGCGCGCGAGTGAAATAAGCATTGCGATCGTGTGCTCGGCAGTCGTGATCGTGTTGCCGTCAGGCGCGTTCATCACGACGACACCGCGGATCGTTGCCGCTGTCACGTCGATATTGTCGACTCCGACTCCCGCGCGTCCGATGACGCGCAGGCTGTTCGCTGCGTCGAGAAGATCCGCAGTGACTTTCGTCTCGCTGCGCACGATGAGTCCTTCACAATCTTGCAGTGCTGCCTGTAATTCTGCCGGCGCGAGTCCGGGTCGTTTCTCGACGCTGAAACCTGCGGAGCGGAGTGGTCCTAGTCCACTCTCGCTCACATCATCCGCCACAAAAATTTTTGCTGTCATTTAGGTTCCGTATATTAGCCACAAAAGGCGCAAAAAGCACAAATGAGAAAAATTTACAAAGCGCACCAGCTCCTGAAGTATATTTTGTGTCTTTTGCGCCTTTTTGTGGCTACTCTTTTTTGTGCTTTTTGTGGCTAAGGAGATTTTGATGGAGATTCTCGTTTATCGACAAGGTAATCAGAAGATTATCGAAGGCTTGACTGCGGACGACCTGCCCGAGCTGCTGAAGGACGAGTCGGCCGTGATCTGGGTTGATATGGAATCGCCCACCGAAGCCGACGAACGAGTGCTGCTCGACGTCTTTAAGTTCCATCCACTGACGGTGGAAGATTGTCGCGAGAATCGCCACTACCCAAAGATCGAAGAGTTTCGCGGTTATATCTATTTCATCGTGCACGGCGTGCGCGCCGATACGAGCCCCGATCGCTTCAACACGATCGAGCTCGACGGATTTCTCGGGCCGAACTACGTCATTACATATCACCACGACATGTTTCGCAGCATCAACAACGTGAAGCAACTGCTGCGCACGACGCCCATCGCCTGCCAGCGCGGCCCTGCATTCCTGCTGCACCAGATCCTGGACCAGGTCGTTGATTTCTATTCGCCCGTGCTCGACGACTTCGACGATCGCGTCGACAAGCTCGAAGACGATATCTTCATACTCCAACAGCCCAACAATAAGATACTCGCAGAGATCATGGCCCTGAAGCGTAGTGTGTTGCGTTTGCGACGCATCTCGGTCAAGCAGATGGACATTCTGCATCGCATGAGCCGCGGTGAGTTTGCGTTGATACCTGAAGACATGCGCCCGTTCTATCGCGACGTTTACGATCACCTCGTGCGCGTAGTCGATCTGGCGGAGAGTTATCGCGATCTGATTAGCGGGTCGCTGGAGGCTTACTTGTCGGTGGTTTCGAACCGGCTGAACGAGATCATGAAAGTGCTGACGATCTTTTCGGCAATCATGCTGCCGTTGACGTTCATCGCGGGGATTTACGGCATGAACTTCGACCACATGCCGGAGCTGCATTCGAGGTATGGCTATTACGCGGTCTGGGTGATCATGCTCGTCGTAGCGGTCGGCATGTTGCTGTTCTTCAAAAGGCGCGGCTGGATTGGCGGCAGCTCAGAAGAAGAGGAAACGCCGGAAAGGTGATCACACCGGATCCGCGTCTTTCAACTCGTCTGATTCGTCAAACGCACCGTCAGGACTCGGCATCTCCGAATCGTCAGACGTGTCCTTAACTGAAGCTTCGTTTTCTTCCAGATCCTTCAACGTCTCTTTACTCGTGGCGTCTTTGCCAATCGACTCTTTACGCTCCATAAACTCGCTCCTAAAAGATTATTAAAAAGATTGAAACAACTACTGCGCCATAAACGCCAGCCACGAGATCGTCGAACATGATTCCCATGCCACCGTCGAGCTCCTGCAACCTGTTTGCAGGATACGGCTTAACAATGTCGAAAAAGCGAAAAAGTATAAACGAAAGAATGACTGCGACCGTGGACCATCGCGCGAAAAGAGTTAACGGGAACAGGGCGATCAACTGGCCCGCGACTTCATCAACGACGACCTTGCCCGGATCTTTTCGACCTGACAACTGCTCGATTCTCGAACCGGCCCAAATGCCCGCAAACGTGACAGCGAGAATCAAAACGACGACAACGGCAACCAGCGGCATGTTCGCCCGCGCCAGTAACAAAAACATCCCGACGCCAACCAAAGAGCCAAACGTACCCGGCATCAGCGGAAGATAACCAACCCCAAACGTTGCAATCGCCAGCGCCAGATAATCCGTGGGTTTCATCCGTGTGATCAGCGGCTAAATAATTCTCCCTACCAAATCGTATTCGTGACCCTCCGTGATCTCGACGTTCACAAACTCTCCACTCTCCGGTACGACACCGTCAGGCACGTCATTAATCAACACACAACCATCGATGTCCGGCGCTTGCGTCTCTATTCTTCCCTGCCACAACAACTCGCTCTCTTTCGACTCGCCCTCAAACAGCACACGCACCACATCGCCCACTCGCGCTCGATTCTTCCGTCGCGAAATCTTCGCCTGTTCTTTCATCAGACTGTTGCGACGTCGCCCCGCCGTGCGCTGCGGAACTTTACTAGCCAGGTCGAACGCGCCGGTGCCTTCCTCGTCTGAGTAAGTGAAAACACCGACGCGATCAAATTCGACACTCTTGATGAAACCCAGCAACTCCTCGTGATCGTTTTCAGTCTCACCCGGAAAACCCGAGATAAACGTCGTTCGCACTGCGATCCCCGGCACTCGCTTCCGCACACGTTCAATCAGTCGTTCCAGACTGCCACGATTGCCACCACGTTTCATCAGTTTCAGCACGTTCTGCGAGGCGTGCTGTAAAGGCATGTCGAGATACTTCACCGCCTTCGGCTCTTCGGCGAGCACGTCGAGAAAAGCGTCGCTGATGTGCGTCGGATACGTGTACATCACGCGCACCCACTCGACGCCGTCGACGTGCGACAGCTCGCGCAACAGCCGCGCGAGTGCATCCTGTTTGCCGAGATCTTCACCGTAGCGCGACGAATCCTGGGCCACGAGGATGAGCTCTTTCACACCTTCTTCAGCAAGCTGATGTGCTTCGGCGATGATCGATCCGAAGCGACGACTGCGAAAGTGTCCGCGCATCTGCGGAATAAAACAGAAGGCACACGGGCGATCGCAGCCTTCGGCAATCTTCACGAACGCGTAGTGTGACGGGGTCGCGAGTACGCGCGGAGTTGACTCGTCGTAGAGGTAAGTGGCGCTCTGGTTTCCGAGCGGAACGACGGGCAGCGAGCGCGTGTTCGTCTTTGGATCGCAAACCGCGAGGATGTCGTTGATCTGGTTGGTGCCGATGAATGCATCAACCTCGGGTATCTCGGCTTTCAACTCGTCTCGATAACGCTCAACCAGGCAACCAGCGACGATCAATCGCTTCGCCTGACCGTTCGCCTTGAGCTGGGCTGCCTCGAGGATCGTGTCGATCGATTCTTTTTTCGCCGAGTCGATAAATCCACACGTGTTAACTACGACCGTGTCAGCATCTTCGGCATTCGCTGTGATCTGATATCCGTGTTGCTGAAGCTGCCCCATCATGACTTCACTATCAACAAGGTTCTTCGGGCAGCCAAGGCTAATAAATCCGACTTTTTTCATCTGCGTCTTCAGTTCAGAGTTCAAGCTTTAGCTTGTCTTACTTCCAAAACAGCAGCCTAAAGGCTGAACTCTAAACTCTTTCGTTATTTCCTTCTAAAGCAAACAGCGCGCGCTCGACTTCTTTCCGCTCAATCGCCGAAAGCTTCTGCCCGCCATATCGCACACGGTTGTAAGCCCGCGTGATCACCATCACGTCATTTGATCTCAACGTGTTTGCAAATTCGAGCGGCGTCAGGTGCTTCTCACGCGAAATGCCACTCTGCTCCATCAACGAGATCAAACGTTCGTAGAACTGAACATTCGAAAACGCGCGCCCGTCCGCGGACGAATTGACCAACCCCGTGCGGGTCCAGCGCCAGATCCGTTTGCCATAGAAAACGAGTAAAAGCGTAAGGGCAAACACTGTGGTGCCGGCTGCGACTACGAGCACGTTGCCATTCAGATACCGGCTGATCGTGTTGAGCATGTTCGACGCCATCCGGCCATAATCGAACACGCGATTGTGTAAAGACGTGGCGAGCGAGCGCTGCTCCTGTTTGTCGTAACCGACTACGTACTGAAACCACAGCAGCTCGAGTGCTTCACCGTACTTTTGCAGTTGCGCCGCGAAACCTGTACGCACGGGTTCGGTGCGTCCGAGCAGGCGGCGTCGGATCGAACGTTACCCACGAACGTGTTTCCGGAAAGTAAACTTCGACCCACGAGTGAGCATTGAATTGACGAACCGTGTAAGCGTCTGCTGCGTCGTTGTACTCGCCTGCCGTAAAGCCATTGACGAGGCGCGACGCGATACCGTGAGTGCGCAACAACACAACCATCGCGGTCGCAAAATACTCGCAATGACCAGCCTTCACGTTGAAGAGGAAATCAGCAACGGGTTCCGGCCCGGTTGCTTTCATGTCTAACGAATAACCATATTCGCGCTGAAGGTACAACTCGATCGCTTTCGCGGCGTCGTAACGATTACTCGCATTCGCGTGCAGAATGATCGTCGTTGCCAGTGGTCCAATGCGTGGATCGAGCCTCTCGGGTAGTTGCAGGTAACGATAGTAAGGCAGAGGCAATGGACGCACGTCGTTGCGCAGTTGATCCATGCGCGGCTCGTTCGTGTCGGAGAGTGCCTTGTACATGAGCCGCTCGAAATCGTGGCGGCGCGATTGGACCGATCCTTCTTCGTCAACGCGAACGAAAGGCAAGTCTCCCTGAAGCGCGACTACGCGCGGTGCGGCGAAGAGCACGGGAGATTCCAACGGCTCGAGAAAGAACGTTTGTGTTGTGAGCCGGTGGAGCGCTTCAGTCGTGTCGACTTTGAAGAATCCTCCGCGTTCCGTGATTACGTCTAACTGTCGTGCCTGCGCTGACTTCCTCCAGCCAAGGCCGGTGAATTCGTCGAGTGCGACACCGCGCCAGCGCAAGTCGCGTAATGGCTGTGTCTCGTCAACGCGCACACGCATGACGATGCCATCGGTCTGCTTCAGTAGTCCGATCTGACCGAGGGTGACGTTTTCAGAAAATCCGGTGAACTTTTGGAGTGGACCGCCGCTGCGAGTTAGTGCCGCGGCGCCCGAGCGTGGCGCGATTAGAAACAGCGGCAGCGCGAGTACGAAGATCAAAAGCAGCAACGCTAACGCGACAAACGGCAGTCGAGCGGCTTCGGTAGTGCGCCACAAACGTTGTCCTGACTTCTTAAAGACGCGCGAATCGGGCGGCACGAGCAGACGCGTTTCAGTGGGAGCAAGCGAGCGTCGCGCTTTTTGAATTTCAAAGGCAGTGACAGCCGATAAGCCACACAACAAGTAGAGCGTGAGTGTGCCGAGAAAAACGGGACTAAAACTCAAGCCCGCCGCGAGCAGAACCTCGAAGAATGAGATCAGGTAGAGAAAAACCCAGTCGCGATCTTTCTTTACCTGGAGAAGTTTTACTGCCGAGAGGAAAACGATCAGGTGCGCGAGCGCCGTGACTCCCAACCGCTCCGTTGGTTCGCCGATCGCTTTCTGGTACTGCCAGTCAAGATAGAACAGTGGGATCGAGAGGAGCACGATTCCCAGGCCGTAGCGTTCCGGTAACTGCCACTTCGTATCCTCGAGCAGCCAGCTTCCGATCATCACCATCGCGAATACGAGGGCAAGACCGGCGCTCAGTCCGCCGGCGAGGACGAGCGCCAGCATCGCCACCGCGATCATGGCGTAAGAAAATGCTCGAAAATACGTCCCAAAACTCATAATCGACAACATCGAAGGCGTTCGCTTTGAATGACGACCTAAGGCTCGTTTGAATAACGCCGAAGGTCTTCGTTTTGAATAACGCCGAAGGCGTTCGCTAATTTCAGCCCAGGGTTCGAGCGAAGCGAGAACCCTGGGTTAACCCAATAAATGTTTCTAGAACCCTGAAAGGGTTCGCCAATCACCGAACCCTTTTCAGGGTTTAGTTAATTCTTTATTCTTCATTCCCAGGGTTGTCGCTGCGCTCCAACCCTGGGCTGAAATTAGCCAACGCCTTCGGCGTTAACGTTTTACCTTGATCTCAAATACTCGCGGCCAGAGCTTGCCTGTGACGATCAATTTATCGTTTGCCTGATCGTACGCTATTCCATTCAATACCGCTTCCGGATCCGGTAACTCGTCTTCGGGCATCAACCCCGTCAAATCGATCCACGAATTCACGCGCCCACTCTGCGGATCGATCGTGGCGATCCGGTTGTCGTGCCACACGTTCGCATAAATCTCGCCGTTAACATACTCCAGTTCGTTCAGCTCTCTAACTGGCCGGGCGCGGTCTGTTACTGTGATACTTCTCGTGACTCGAAAATTAGTCGGGTCGAGAAATTTGATGCTACTCGAGCCGTCGCTCAGTATCAGCGACTGGCCATCCGTCGTCAGTCCCCAACCCTCGCCCTGATAGTTGAATTGCCCCACACGGTCAAACGTCTGCGCATCGTAGATAAAGCCGAGCTGGTGCTGCCAGGTGAGCTGGTACACCTTTCCATTCAGCACCGTGATGCCTTCCGCGAAGTAAGGCTCAGGCACGTCGACTTTTTTCAGGACTTTGCCGCTTTCGAGCTCGACCCGTCGCAAACTGGAGAAGCCTTCGTTGCCCGTACTTTCCAGCAGTTTTCCGTCCATTAGGATTAGCCCCTGCGTGAAAGCGTTGCTGTCGTGGGGCCAGATATTGACGATTTGATAGCCGTATTTTGGCGCCGGACCGTTTGGAGTCGGGGTCGTTTTATTGGCGGAACTGCTGTTACTGCCGGACGGTTGACACTGGAAGCAGGACAACGCCAGGGCAAGCACCAGGATAAGCCGCAATCTGAACATTAGTGACATGTTGGGCATTCTATCGTTTTTGCGATTTTTGTGCCTTTTTGTGGCTAATCTGAAAGGACAACCGGCTCGCCTTGGCGGCGTTTTTCGAGGTACGCCGTCAGCCGTTCGCGATCCTCATCGGACATCTGGTGAATATCCACACCCAGCAGCCACTTCTTCTTCCCTTCCTCGCCCGCGCGCTCTGACGTAACTATCTTGACGACAGCTTCAACCGGTCCTTCAGGCAAGTCGACGCGGACGAACAGCAGCCCTCCGAAACGAGACAAATCCGCTTCGGAAAACCGTGTGCCGACGAGCGACAGTCTCATCCCGAATTTACTGATTGTTTCGCAATGACCTCGCGATGGCTGGGAATACGAGACTTTTCCGACCCGAGCGTTTCGGTCAATCAGGGATATCGCCGTAGGAAGGTGGGCGTAAAACCGTGCGCCCCGACGGCGGTTTCGCACCTGTTTCGGCTTCTCGGACGGCGTTCGTTGATGTGTGCTGAGCGGATCGAAGCCTTTGAAAACGAGTCCACAGTTGTTGCAGAGCAGTTTGTGCAACCCGAACATTCGTAAAAAGAAGACCGCATCGTCATAATCTCGCTGAATCCGCTCACTCTTGCACCTGGGACACTGCATACCGGTCCATTCTAGCAAACGGCGACCTTTGGCTTGCTTCTAATGTTGAACGTGTACTAACGTTTGGCCAAAATCATTAGCTTTCGTGCATCCTCCCGGGCATGTCGTTCGTAGATCACCGCAATGGAAGCAATCAACCTACTCGGATCGACAATGGGCCTCGGTTTGATGTCGGGGCTGAATCTCTACGCGACCGTTCTCACCGTCGGCCTGGGAATTCGCCTGGGGCTGATCACGCTGAACCCGGAGCTGTCCGGGCTGGAGGTTCTCGCGAGTCCTTACGTGTTGATTGCCGCAGGCGTGATTTACCTCGTGGAGTTTTTCGCGGACAAGATTCCGTGGGTCGATAGCATCTGGGATAGCGTCCATACGTTGATCAGACCGCTCGGCGCTGCCGTGATTGGAGCGACGGCAATCGGCGCAGTCGAGCCGCAAACAGCCGTTATCGCAGCTCTTTGCGCGGGCGTCTCTCTTTCCGGTCATTCAGTGAAGGCCGGAACACGACTGCTCGCGAACCATAGTCCGGAACCATTTTCCAATATCGCACTCAGCTTAGTTGAAGACTTTCTGGTGGTGATTGGGAGTTGGATGGCGCTCCGGCATCCGGCGATCATGGTGACGATAGTTGCGATCTTCCTGATCGCGTTTATTTGGTTCGCGCCAAAGGCTTTCCGGTTAATGAGAGTTGAATATCTTGCGAGTCTTGCGTTACTGAAGAGGTTTTACTTGCTTGCAAAGCAGTACGTGCAGAGTTTTGGTCAGCGTCGAAGGTTGGCGGCGGTTGGTGCGGAGTTTACGGTGCCCGTCAATGTTGTGAGTGGGGAATGCAGTAGTTGATGACGGAAACAGTGACGACGTTCCCGAGCACATCTTGCATCGCCTCGATAACAAGGCAACGGATCACGAGGCCGGCGATTTTTTATTCGTTGCACTGCCGGAAAAGGCGTGAAGAAGCTGCGGCACTCAGTGGGTTATTTGCAAATCGACGATGACAGTCTGGTGTTTGTGACGAAGCGAATGTTCCGCGTTCGCGATCATCAGATTGAGCGAAGCACGATTGAAGATATTCAGTTCAAGAAACGGCTCTCTTCGATCGGCTGGATTATTCGCACGAGTGGAAAACAACAGCAGTTCTACTTCTTCAAGGACATCGCAAATCGCGGCAGCCGCGCCTACGAGATCCTGGCAAGTACACGAAACAGAAAGCATAAGATGCAGTATCTCGCAGTCATCTGAAGATAAATCCCTTCTGAAACGGATCGTCGGGATCGAAGTAGAACTCGTTGCGGCCGGTGATTGATGCGGTGCCACTCACTTCCGGAATGACGGCGTCGTAAGCTCCAAACTTCGTCACTTCTACGACCTCGACCGACATCGTACTGCCAAGAATACTTTCAATCGTCACACGCTCATTCAATCCCAACTCGCCCTTTGCGAAGTGCAAAGCTGCACGCGCACTCACGCCGCTGCCGGTTGCTGATCTGATCGAGTTCACCTTCGGCGAAGATGCAGGCGTTGCGGCTGTGGTGTGTGGGATCGTTTGCGGTGCGGTGAAGATCGTGCCGTAGAGAAAGCTCAAGTCTTCCTCAAACGGATGTTTGATCGGAAAGTGATTCATCACCGCGCGTTTGATCCGCCGGCCGTAATCGATGATCCGATCGAAGTGTTCGGGTGTGAGTTGCAGTCCCACGGTCTGCGCGCTTGACGAAGGCGTAGAACGCGCCGCCATAAGCAACGTCAAACTCGACCGAGCCGATTCCCTCAACATTGACATGCTGGTCGCGCAGGTAAAGAAAAGAAGGGACGTTTCTGAAACGAAGATTCTGAGACTTTGCCATCAGATGAGACGAGCACGCGCGAGAATTCTACCGGCGGGCACGTTGAAAGTTACTTCGTGCTTATCGACGAGTTGTGTTTCCACGACGAGTTTCGTGAGCGCGATGATCGCGTGTCCGCACATCGTGCTGTAGCCTTCGTTGTGCAGGAAGAAAACGTCGAAATCGGCGTCAGCGGAGGAAGTCAGGACCGCGCCATACATGTCCGCATGACCACGCGGCTCCCACATCAGACCTGTGCGCAGGTGGTCGTAGTGATCGCGAAAGTAACGTCTCTTTTCGAGTACGGTCCGGCCTTCGATCGGCGGCAGTCCATCGACGATGACGCGAAGCGGCTCACCGCCGGTATGCATATCGATCGTGGTGACGCGCGTCCAGTGTTCGGGCGGTCGCCAGTCAATGAGATGGTTCATCGGTGGAGAATCTTAGCCGCGGATGACGCAGATTAAAAACGCGGATTGCGATGTTATACTGAAGGCGCCATGCGCGCCAAAATCGAAGATTATTTTCTCCACCCCCCCGCTGATTCAGCGGCCGCGCGTGCTGCTCAGTTTGGAATAGATCTCACACTCACACTAGGCAACCTGAAACTCACTCCAGAAGAAAGAATCCGCAAATTGGATGGTTTTATTGAGGGTGTCGCCCAACTAAAAATCTCAACCCGCATGGCTTTGCACAAAAGTTCTGAATCCCACCCACGGCAGTGGGTGGATCATTCAAATGCTTTCTAAACGAGACTTACTTTGTGGCTATTGGAATCCCACCAACGGCAGTTGGTGGATTGTTCAAGTTCTCTCTAAAGAAGGGATTTGAAGTATCCACCCACTGCCGTGGGTGGGATTACAGTTGACTTCAGGAGCTGTTTGTAGATAGGAGCTGAAACAATCCACCCACTGCCGTGGGTGGGATTCTGTGCAAAGCGAACCCGCATGAAGGCCTGAGCACAAATCGCAGAACCCCGTAGCATGCCGAAGATAAAACCCATCGACAAACTCGTCACCAAAGCACGCAACCTGCGAGAGCACCATCGCGAACGTCACACGCCCAGCGGGTTTGCTTTCGCACTCGCAGACAGCATCGACTATCTCGACCAGGCGCACTGGCAGAAAGTGACGCCCGAGGGTTCGCTTTTCTTCTCGCCGCGTTACCTGCGCGTGCTGGAGGAAGCTGGACCAGACAACCTGCGGCAGTGTTATGCGCTTATCTTCCGCGAAAAAGAACCGGTGGCGGCTGTTGCGGCTCAGAGTGTGTCCGTCTCGATTGCGCGTCTCCGCAAAACCTCGACCGCAAACGATCCGGTCAGTCGTCACGAAGAGAAGATGCTCGTCTGCGGCAACCTGCTTTCGTGGGGCATGCACGGCATCTCTTTCGCACCGAACGTGGACCAACAAACACTCTGGCCCGCTGTCGCAGAAGCGATCTATCGACTGCGTCGCGTCGACAAGCTGTTCGGCGATACAGCGTTTGTGATGGTCAAAGACATTCCCGATGCTTACGCCTCATCCGCGACAGCACTCGAGCGGTTCTCGTATCGAGAGCTCGAAACCGAGCCCAACATGGTGCTGGACATCTCTCCGCAGTGGAAAACTTACGACGACTACATGGCGAGTCTCACATCGAAATATCGCAAACAGGCCAAACAGATCGAGAAGGAAGTCGACGCCGCCGGCTGCACGGTTGAAGAGATCAAGACCGGGGAGATCGTGCGCAACGCCGAACAAATACACGCGCTCTATCTGCAGACTCACAAGAATGCTCGCCTCAGGCTCGTGACGTTGCCGGTCGCGTTTCTACCGGCACTGGCTGAGCAACTCGGCGACGATATGCGCTTCACCGTCTTGCGAAGGGATGACGAACTGCTCGGGTTTGTAACGACTGTTAAAGATGGTGAGACGGCAGTTGGTTACTACATCGGCTTCGATCGTAAAGCGAATAAAGATATTCCGATCTACTTTCGATTACTCCAATCAGTTGTCGGGCATGCGATCGCGCTTGGATGTAAACGACTCTCACTCGGCCGCACCGCGCTCGAGCCCAAAGCGCGTCTCGGGGCTCGACCAGATCCGATGCGTATTTGGATACGTCACCGCATTCCGATGTTGAATCTGATCGTGCGTGGACTATTGCACACGATTGACGATCATGAGGAACCACCGCAGCGCAATCCGTTTAAGTGAAGGCATTAGACAGGATTTACAAGATTTTTCAGGATTGACAAGATAAATCCTGTTCATCCTGAAAAATCTTGTAAATCCTGTCTAACAACTCACTCGGCACTACGCATATAGTAGGATTAGCCACAAAGAGGCCCAAAATGCACACCAAAGACAAACCATTTCTCGCCCCATTATGCGCAATCGTATTGGTGATTGCAGTAATGCTCAGCGTTTCCGGCGCAACGGCACAAAACGCGAGGCCGCTGACTCCGATACTATTCGACGACTTCAGCTACACCAACCAGGAACAACTCAAAAAGAACGGCTGGATCGTTCGCACTGTGCCCGGCTGGCCAGGCGTTCCCGGTGCGAAGTGGCTGGACACAAACGTGACGCTCCTCAAAGATCCGAAGAACGCGAAGAACCGGATCCTGCGCATGACGTCTTCGACAGACGGCACTCCTGAGAACACGACGCAAACACAGATCTGTCATCAACGCAAATATCTCGAAGGCACTTATGCTGCTCGTGTTCGTTTCTCCGACGCGCCAATTTCAGGACCGGACGGCGATCAGCTCGTGCAAAGCTTTTACACCATCAGCCCATTGAAAGCCCCGATGGATCTCGATTACAGCGAGCTGGATTGGGAATACCTGCCGAACGGCGGTTGGGGAATCGATGGTCCAACACTCTATTCAACAACGTGGGAGACTTTCAGCCCCGAGCCAAACTGGAAGAAAGATAACGTGTTCAAAACAACAAATGGCAACCAGGGCGGCTGGCATACGCTCGTTACTCAGGTCACCGGCGGCAAGGTCACGTATTTCATCGACGGCAAGTTACATGTCGAACATGGTGGTGAGTATTATCCCGAAGACACGATGTCGATCAATTTCAATCTCTGGTTTATTCGTGACGGAATGATCGGCGCGAAAGAGATGCGCAAATACGAGGAAGACATCGACTGGGTTTTCTTTCAGCCGGCGGTGGGCTTAACGCCTGCACAGGTTGAAATGATCGTCGCTGATCTGCGACGACA
Organism: uncultured Acidobacteriota bacterium; assembly: GCA_963748155.1. GTDB lineage: Bacteria > Acidobacteriota > Blastocatellia > Pyrinomonadales > Pyrinomonadaceae > PSRF01. Next base: position 296,125 of record CAVVHV010000002.1, read on the forward strand.
GTCGATCAAGTTCGTAGACAGAGTGCCACCGAAAAGTGCCTGCGCTCGAGTCGCCGTGCAATTTCTGAAACTCAAGTTTGGTTCTTCATAGCGCCGCGGATGTTCAGAAACGCGAGGCAAAGCTGGAGGAAGATAAGCGCGTACGCACCATCGTGCACGCCCCAGATGATCCACAGCACGTTGCTGAGAAGAAACAGCCAGAACCCCCAGTTGCGCTTAAACTTTTTCTGAGATCCAACCATCCACGCAGCGATGACCGTCACGACCATCGCCGGCCACTGGATTGCATTAAGTATGTCCATTGATCTGTGTCATAGGTGAAGTTCTGTGGCTAACGACGCAGGACTCCTGCTCTTCCAAGGGATGAACGCCAGTCTGCTCACCCACCGCCTCGCCCAGCAAGGCTCCGCTGCGGCTTCCATCTGCCACCGTGACTGCCGCGCAACTCCTTCACATTCATCTTTCAGCAGCGACAGAACAACACGCACCTTGCCATCAGAGACTGTGTTCGCATGTTCCTGCAAAGTTAAAAGTGTTACTGCTTTTTCAGACGCGCCCAGCGTCTCCAATGCCTGATAGACCGCGAGGATGTCGTCGAACTTCGGATGCTTACCGCCGAGGAAGAGACGTGTGAGTGCGCCGGTCCCGCCGACCGGCGCGCCGCCCGAGTACGCTTCCAGCAGCGGGCATTGATATACGACGGAGAGAATGAGACGAACAGACTCGCCGTTTCACCGTCACGACCGGCGCGGCCTGCCTCTCTGATAATAAGCTTCGAGTCGAGCCGCGGCATTTGAGGTAGTGAACGACGAACCCGTATGTCAGGCTTACTCAATGCCCATGCCGAAAGCGTTCGTTCGCCACGATTGGGCTTTTCAGTTCACGCCGCCATGAACGCTTCCTGGTTTTCTCCGTTGCGCTCGGCGTTGCCTTCAGGGACGCCCGTGATACTTCTCAATCTTGAAGTCGAAACTCTTAAGCCAATCCGGTTAACTCTTCGACCGTGATCTGCTCCAGGTTCTCCTCATGCTCGCGTGTGGTGAGTGCGCTGTTCAGTTGTGACGCTTCGAGACCGGCGTCTTCCAGCTTGTCGACCTGATCTTTCATCAAGGCGATGAGCGGCGAGACGACCACAGTCGTGCCGGGCAGATGCAATGTCGGTAGTTGGTAACAAAGCGACTTCCCTGCTCCGGTCGGCATGATCGCGAGCGTGTTGTTGCCTTCGAGCACCGCGCGCATGACTTCGGCCTGGCCGGGGCGTAGTTTGTCGAGATTGAAGACGTCGCGCAGCGTGCGTTTCATCTTCGTCAATTCGCGAGTGACTTTCGGGACAAGAGCGCTCATAGTTTTTGGGCGGCTGCATTCATTCGGAACAGATCGAGCCGTGCTGGTGGCTGTTGGCAAGAGGAGTGCCGTGGTGATAGAAGTTTTTAGACAGGATGACAAGATTTGCAGGATTGACAGAATTCATCTTGTAAATCCTGAAAAATCTTGTCATCCTGTCTAAAACTATCGACCTGCCGCGCCACTATGAGTAATCTCGACTCAACATATTCAGTCTCGCCGAAGATCTGGTCGCGGCGTACAACTCTTCCGACGCTGACGCCGTCGCGCGGCTCAACAATCTGTTCCATAGCTCCATCAACGCCGAACAGATTCGTCACTTCGTGCGTGACAGACTGATGTTTCTTCCGAGCCATGAGCAACACACGTTCGACGTGTTGACGCTCGCCGACGCACAACAACTCTTCGCGAGTATCTACGGTTTTAAGAACTGGGCCGATTTCGAACATTCCATCAACGAACCACGAGGCGATCTGCGCTCAGCTCCGATCGTCCTCAGCTCCACACCTCCGTTCTTCCGCATCGACTGGACGAAGAAGAGCATTGATCCCTGCCAGCCCATGTCAAACAAAGACTGGGAGGATCTCTTCGCGGTCGTGAAAGAGTTGGGACTGACCGCCGTCTACGCTAACAACATGATGGGCGACGAGGATCTCGAGAAACTCTCGCAACTCGACGAGGTAACGTCACTCGACTTCAGCGGTTCGCAGTTCATAACAGACAAAGGCTTGCAGTATCTCGCACGCATGCCGCAACTCCGTGAGCTTCGCCTGAGCAATTTTCCCGGCGGCCGCGTAACCGATCGCGGTCTTGAAGCGCTGCAACACCTGCGCGAGCTGCGCGTCTTTGAAATCTGCTGGCAGGGCGGCATCACTGACAACGGAATCGCGAATCTCCGTCACTGCGACCAACTCGAAGAAGTCGATCTCATGGGAACTAATACTGGCGACGCTGCGATTCGAGCGCTTACAGGAAAACCGAAACCTGCGAAAATTCAAGACCGGCCGCAATGTTACTGACGACGGACTCTCGTTGCTGCACCAGTTTCCGGCATTCAAGATGTGGGGTGGAGGCGAAGTTAAGTATGGCTTGATGTCTTTTGGCGCCGATCCTACAAACCTGTTAATCGATGGACCATTTACACGCAACGGACTCGACAACCTGCGCGGCCTCGATGGAGTGTTTGGTTTGAGTTTCTTCCGGCACACGTCGAGTTTGCGCGGTGACGATCTTCAGTCGCTTTCCGCAATGCCAAACCTCGGCTTCTTCGGTTGTCCCGGTGAGATTTGCGACGACGATGCAATGCGAGAAATCGCGGCGCTCCCAAACCTTCGCATGCTGATGGCCCAGGGCACAGTTGCAACTGAGGCGGGATTCAGAGCCTTAAGTAAATCAGAGACGATTGAATACATCTGGGGACGTGAGTGTCCGAATCTCCACAGCGCCGGCTTCGCTGCGCTCGCGGAAATGCCGGCGTTAAAAGGACTCGCAGTGAGTTGTAAGTTTGTTGACGACGCAGCACTCGCCAACCTGCCGGCTTTTCCCGCGCTCACGGAACTAATGCCGATGGACGTTAGTGATGAAGGATTTCGTCACGTCGCGCGTTGCCGGCAGCTTGAGTCACTGGTTTTGATGTACTGCCGTGACACGACTGACCTTGCGACCGAACACATCCAGGCATTGCCGAACCTGAAGAAGTATCACGCAGGCTACACACGCATAACCGATCGAACCCTCGAGCTGTTGAGCAAGATGAGTTCACTTGAAGAACTGTCGTTTGAAGGATGCAAATGGATCACGGATGCTGGACTGGCCTCGCTTGCGACTCTTCCTCGCCTGCGTGAAATCTCGGTCGGCAACAGCCCGAGAGTAACACGCTCAGGCATCGCCGCATTTCCCAACAACATTCGCGTCAACTACTCCGCTCATTAAGAAAGAGTTTAGAGTTCAGCCTTTAGGCTGCAGTCTCGGGCTTCAGCAAGCAAGCTAAAGCTTGAACTCTAAACTATCTATGAAGGGTTCTCGTCTTTCGGCTGCGAACGGCTCGCTTCCTTCTTGTGTCGCAGCCATTCATCAATGCTCTCGCGAATGAACTCGCCCATATCTTCAAACTCGCGCGACGACTTCTCCCAGAACTCCTTGAACTTATTCGAATCAAACCCGAACCCATAAGCGCCACCGCGTCCAAACCCCTTCCCCGACCCAAGCTCGTCTTCGTAATACGCCCCGAGCTGTCGCGAAGCCATCGCGACTACAGTTAACGAACTACCCGCCGGCAGCGGCTCAAAAATCACACCGACGCCCGGATCCATCTCTTTGAGACGCGCGAGCACGCGGTTGTACTGCTCAGTGCAAAACGCCGCCGCATCTTCTTTCCCGCCGGTCCACTCCGATTGCAGCGCCATGCGTCCCGTGCGTCGCAGCACATTAATCAACTTAACTAACTCTTTCTCTCTTTCCATCTTCACTCCTGACTTATCATGTTAATCCTGTAAATCCTGTCATCCTTCTAAAACTACCACCTACACTTCGTTAGTTTGTCGCTTCAACTTTCGCCCGCAACAGTTTCTTGCCGTGATGAATTCGCCACTTCACGGTCGAGAGTGGAACTCCCATAAACGCGGCAATGCGGTCGAGTGGCATCTCGTCGAGAAAGCGCAGTCGCAACGGCATCGCGTAATCCGCAGGTAAACTGTCCAACGCGTGAATCATCTCTTCGTCACGTTCTTTATCCGCGAGCGGCCTTGCCAGCGCCTCGATCTTTTCGAGCAATGCCTCGTCCAAAGGCACACGCTTATTCGTGTGCGTCGTTTCGCTTTTACTGAAGCGCAGCGCTCGATGACGCGTTATGGCCGACAGCCATGCACCAAACTTGCGCGGCTCTTCGATACCTGGCAGCGCCTTGAAAGCGAGCAGTAGCGAGTCTTGCGCGACATCTTCGGCGTAATCGGCGCCGACGATTGTCCGCGCCAATCTCACGACCGCCGGCCGGTAGCGCAGGACGAGTTCCTCAAACGCCTCTAGATTGCCCAGAATCGCCGCGACCACAAGCAGCTCGTCAGGCGACTCAGGCGGACTCATCGCTGCTCCAGGTCTCGATCAAAACATCCTTCATTGTGTATAGAGACATGGTACGAGGAAAAAGTTAGGTGAGTTTGGAAATAAATCGTTAAACCATAGACGCACTCAATCTTCAACGATTAAAATCCATTCAGTTCCTGGCGCGTCAATCGTCGCGCGTTCCCCTTCAACACTCCCGAGGAGCAAGGTGCGCAGTTCGCTGAAAAATTACATTCTGGGATTTGTTGCACTGGTGGCAGCCGTGCTGTTGCGGTGGCTGCTCGATCCTCTGATGGGCGACGCGCTGCCTCTGGTCACGCTCTTTGGGGCAGTCGCGGCGGCGGTGTGGCTCGGCGGGTATCGCCTGGCGATCCCAATTGCCGTTCTCGGCTACCTGGCCTGTCATTACCTGTTCATCCCGCCGCGAGGCCAAATCGATTTCGATCGTTTCGCGGACGTCGTCGGGTTAGTTGCCTACCTTTTCACGTGTACTCTAATCATCTTTTTCGGCGAAGCGGCGCGTATCGCGCAGGCACGCGCCCATCAGCGACTGGAAGTTTTTCGAGTCACGCTGCGAAGTATCGGCGACGCCGTGATCACCACCGATACGGAAGGCTGCATCACCTACATCAACGGTGTTGGCGAGGCGCTGACCGGCTGGTCACTTCAGGATGCACTCGGGCAGCCGCTCGACCGCGTGTTTCATATCGTCAATGAAGCCACGCGTCTGCCGGTGGAGAATCCGGCGACGAGAGCATTGCGCCAGGGAGTGGTTGTCGGCCTTGCGAACCACACAATCCTGATCAAAAAAGACGGCACGGAGTGTCCCATCGACGATAGCGCTGCGCCGATCCGTAATGAGGAGGGACACGTCTCGGGATGCGTTCTGATCTTTCGAGACGTGACTGCGCAGCGTCTCGTTGAGCGTGATAAGGCCAATCAACTTCACACCGCGCGACTGCTCGCATCGATCGTCGAATCGTCAAACGATGCAATCATCGGCAAGTCACTCGAAGGCATTATCCAAAGTTGGAACGCCGCCGCGGAACAGCTCTTCGGTTACACTGCCGAGCAGGCTGTGGGCCAACACATCTCACTCATCATCCCGCCCGAACGTTTGACCGAAGAGGATCAAATCATCGCCAGCCTAAGTGCGGGAAAACGAATCGAGCACTTCGAAACCGAGCGAGTGCGCAGTGACGGGCAACGCATTACTGTTTCGCTCACCATCTCGCCGATAAAGGATGAGTCAGGAAACGTCGTCGGCGCGTCGAAGATCGTCCGCGACGTTACTGAGCGGAAGCGCGCCGAAAGCGATCGGCAAATGTTTGTCACGCTCGTCGAAAACAGCACTGACTTTATCGGCATCTGCGATCTTGAAGGTATTCCCTTCTTCGTCAATCGCGCCGGACTCGACATGGTCGGTCTGAAAGATATTGACGAAGCTCGGCAAACCGGGATTCAGGAGTTCTTCTTTCCTGAAGACCAGGCGAAGGTCATGAACGAGTTTTTTCCCACCGTGCTGAACAACGGTCACGGCGAAATCGAGATTCGCTTTCGTCACTTCAAAACCGGTGAGGCTCGCTGGATGGCTTACAAAGTATTGGCGCTAACGGACGCTGCTAACCAGCCTATTGCGTTTGCGACTGTAAGCCAGGACGTCACCGAACGAAGACGGCTGGCAGACGACTTGCGAAGATTAGCGGCAGATCTTTCAGATGCTGACCGCCGTAAGAATGAGTTTCTCGCCACACTTGCTCACGAGCTCAGAAATCCACTTGCGCCGATGAGCAACATGCTTGAAGTTGTGAAGCGTGCGGACGGTGACAGTGAAGTTCTCAAACGAGCTCACGGAACGCTCGAGCGCCAGTTGGGCCAGATGGTTCGTCTGGTAGACGATCTTCTGGACTTGAATCGTGTCACTCACGATCGTCTCGAGTTGCGTCGCAGTGAAGTTGAGTTGTCGTCAGTGATTCAACAGGCGGTCGAAGTGGCGCGGCCTTTAGTCGATTCGGCCGGCCATCATTTGACTATCGATTTGCCCGACGAGCCAATCTACCTGAACGCCGATCGGGCGCGACTGGCGCAGGTGTTTGGCAACCTGCTCAACAACAGTTGCAAGTACACGAGACCGGAAGGGACTGTTTCGCTGAGTGCGGAGCGAGTTGGCGACGAGGTCGTGGTGACGGTGAAGGACAACGGCGCCGGGATACCGCAGGACAAGTTAGACAGTATTTTCGATATGTTCATGCAGGTCGAGCGAACGTCGGAGCGATCGCAGGGCGGGCTCGGTATCGGACTGACGTTAGTAAAACGTTTGACCGAGATGCATGGTGGATCGATCGAAGCGCGCAGTGCGGGCGAGGGACAAGGCAGCGAGTTCATTGTGCGTCTGCCGGTTCTCAATCGACCGGCCGTCGCAGCTCCGACTGGACCAGACGCTGCGTCGGAGTCGCGACCACAGCGGCGCGTTCTTATTGTTGACGACAATCGCGACTCTGCTGATTCGCTTGCGATGCTGATGCAGATCACGGGCAACAAGACGTACATGGCCCATGATGGTGTTGAAGCCGTCGAAGCGGTTGAGAAGTACCGTCCGGAAGTGGTGTTGCTGGACATTGGTTTGCCGGGGCTGGACGGACATGAAGTGTGCCGGCGTGTGCGCGAACAACCGTGGGGCAAAGACATCATCGTGATTGCGTTGACTGGTTGGGGACAGGAAGACGATCGCCGCAAATCCGAGGAGGCCGGGTTCAACGGGCATCTCGTGAAGCCGGTTGATTACGACAAGCTGCTGGAGTTGCTGTCGTCGCTGACGAATGGTCGTGAGAATTTCGATCAAATTGTGAAGGAGAAACGTGCCTGATGTCATCGAGTGAAGTCGAGGATTATTACGAGCTGCTTCAGGTCAGCGACGCCGCTGAGCCCGAGACGATCAATCGCGTCTATCGCATGCTTGCGCAGCGTTATCACCCTGACAATCGGGAGACGGGAAATGAAGCTCGTTTCCGCGCGATCACCGAGGCTTACCAGGTGCTTTCAACTCCTGAGAAGCGCGCTCAATACGACGCCACGAATCAGAAACGAAAGAAGGATCGGTGGCGACTGGTGGCTGCCGGCGCGCAAACGGAGAACGACTTCGAGATGGAGCAGGTCGTCCGTCTCACCGTGCTGGAAGCCTTGTATACGAAGCGCCGTGTCGACCCGCAAAACCCGGGCATCTACCTCGTCGAGCTGGAACGCATGATCGGTCGCCCCCGCGAGCATTTGGAGTTCACAATCTGGTATCTGAATCAAAAGAAATTCATCAACACCGACGACGCGCGGATGTATTTGACTGCGGATGGGGCGGAGTATTTGGAGGACAGTTATAAGAGCAACCTGCAGCGCAAGCGGCTGCAGCCGAAGAATGATTAATCCCGGGCCTATGCATTCATGACACAGTTCGCTGGGGATCTAGACGATGTCATCGCGTTTCCCAATTTTATGTCGCGCGCACAACAACTGAACGTTTTCCGTTCGATTGAATCATTGCCGCCGGAGATTCATGATCGTTCGGACTGGTACGGGGCGGAGCTTGCCGGGCGTGGGGATTGGGTTGAGCGGCTGTCAGAGGCAGAGATAGCCGAAGTGGAAAAGGTGGTCGGTGGGTTAAAAAGATCAGAGGTGGACCTCACGAAGATCACCGGCAAGGATGCGCCGCTTCCGACGCTCGCGCCGAGATTGCAGGACATACTCGATGAGGTGCTGAATGGGCGGGGGTTTGTGCTGATAAAAGGGTTGCCGGTCGAGCGGTGGACCAGGCGGGAGGCGGCGATTGCGTTTCTGGCGATTGGGGTTCAACTCGGGAATCTGCGGATGCAGAATGCGGAGGGACACTTGCTCGGGCATGTGCGGGATTTGGGGCGTTCGAGTGATGATCCGAATACGCGGATTTACCAGACCCGTGAACGTCAAACGCATCACACTGACTCTTGTGATGTGGTTGGTCTGATGTGTCTACAAACGGCGAAAGTCGGGTGGACTGTCGAGCCTTGTATCGTCAACGACGATCTTCAACGAGATGCGACGGCGCAGGCCGGATCTACTCAAAGTGTTACTGGAACCGATCGAAACAGATCGGCGTGGTGAAGTTCCCGAAGGCAGCAAACCGTATTTCAACATTCCCGTCTTCAACTATCACGACGGGTTAGTATCTGCGATTTATCAGCGACAGTACATCGAGTCAGCGCGGCGCTTTGCGGGCGTCAAACCACTCAGCCCGCTTCAGATCGAGGCACTCGATCTCCTCGATCAACTCGCAAACGATCCGAAGCTCAACTTGATGATGGAACTCCAACCCGGCGATATTCAGCTCGTGCACAATCACACCATTCTGCACGATCGAACCGCATTCGAAGATTATCCTGAGCCTGAGCGCAAGCGACACCTGCTGCGACTGTGGCTGGCGCCGCCAGGCGCGCGTCCGCTGCCGGAAGTTTACGCGGAGCGGTTCGGTTCGATTACGCCCGGCGATCGCGGCGGCGTTGTCGTCCCCGACGCGAAGCCAACGATACCGTTTGACTGACAGACTGCATGAGTCTCGCTACCATCACACGTCACGGTCCGGAGATCTCCGATGCGATCGTGTCGTTTGATCCCAACTTACACTTCAGCGCCACCCAGTGAAGAAGGCCGACGTCCTGGACCAGTTCAGAGAACTGCGCAATCACGAAGCAGTCAGAATCGTCGAGCAGATACCTGAGCGAGATGGTGTGCTCGATCCGGCGGCAGTCGATAAGATCCTCATTACTTCGCATTGCGAAATGCAGCGCATGTCGGAAGAGTTTCAACATGGGAAACGTGTTGCCGAACTGCTGAAACCGATTTTGAATGCGTTGCGTGAAGGTGGCGTGCAAAACCCGATTCGCATCGTCGACATCGGCTGCGGCACAGGCTTCGTGATTCGTTGGCTCGCGGCGAGTGGGTCGCTTGGTGATGATGTTGAATTGATGGGCGTCGATTTCAATGTCGCGCTACTCAACGAAGCTGCGCGGCTGGCAGCGATCGAGAACCTTCGTTGCAAGTTTGAAGTGGCCAATGCCTTTCGTCTCGACGAGCCCGCGACAGTTTTCATCTCCACCGGCATTCTTCATCACTTCCGCGATCAAGGTCTCACTTATCTTCTGCAACAGCATTGCCGTCCGGAAACGTGCGCGTTCGTCCATTTCGACTTTCATAGCTCGCCGATGGCGCCGCTTGGATCGTGGCTTTTCCACGTCGTGCGCATGCGCGAGACTTTAGCAAGACACGACGGCGTGCTCTCCGCGGTGCGCGCGCATAAGAGTAGATACCTGTTGGAGGTCACGAGAAGTGCGGCGCCGGAGTTTGTCTCCGCGATCTACGGCACACGTTTATGGCGAATGCCGATTCCAAGAGTCTTTCACTCACTCGTCGGCATTCGCCCGAAATATCGTGACGCTTTCATCAGAAACATGGGAACACGCATCGCATCGCTGGGAAAGATCGAATGATTGCAGGTTTGCTCTGGCTGCTGGCCACAGTTGATTCCGCGTTCATCGGCTACAGAGAAGCGGCAGGCCGCAATGCGCTGATCAAGAAGAGCGCTTATTTCCGTCGCGCTCTCGTCAGAGGCGCGCTGTTTGGTCAACTTGCGGTTCTGATCGTTGGTGTGATTACGGCGGTCGTCCTGTTCAGCTCAAGCGATGCCGGCGCGCTGTTTTCAAAATTTGAATTAGTTGGCGCACGAATGTTGACCGTGTACATACCTTACGCGCTCATCATTCTGATCACATTCTGTATTCGCGCGGTACCGTCGGTCGACATCAAAAGTATTACGAGCGTACTGATATTCGGGCCTTTTACTTTCATTCGTCCCGTGATTGTGTTAGCGGGCGCGGTTTGGGGTGTCGTCGCGGCGCCGGGTGCGATTACGATTGCGCTCACAGTGTTGATAGTGAGCCTCATGCTTGGGCTCGAGCACGCGCTCGGTTGGTTGAGATCTCGCGGGGCGATTTCCTGAGCCAGTCTTTATACTGCAAGCGATGCCAGAAGGTCCGGAGGTACGAAAGTATGCAGATGCGATTGAGGCCTGAAGTGTGCGTAGCAGATGCCGGATGGTGATGTCTTTCCAGCTCGTCGGAGCGTCAGAAAAGTATTTGGAGATCTTGTCGTCGAGTGAGAGCTTGTTCTCCTGGGCCAGGATCATCACGGCCGCGGCGGTAAACTGCTTCCCCATGGATCCGGATTGAAAAATTGTCTCCGGTTTGACCGGCACTTGATGTTCTACATTTGCCAGTCCATAACTTTTTAAGAGCAGCATTTTGCCGTTGCGCAAAACGGCGAGAGACACGCCCGGGATCTTGTTTTCAGCCATCTGCTGCCTGACGAGGCGATCAATCCTCACTGCCGCCGCGCGATCTGTTTGTTGAGCCGGACAAGGAGCAGAGACGAACAACACAGATGTGGTCAAAAGAAGGAGCAGTGGAATGGGTTTCATAGGGATTGGTTGAAATTAACGCCGAAGGCGTTCGCTAATTCTAGCCCAGGGTTGGAGCGCGCCGCGACAACCCCGGGAACTTGAGTAATGATGCCGTTTTGATTAACGCCGAAGGCGTTCGCTAATTCTAGCCCAGGGTTGGAGCGCAGCGACAACCCTGGGAACCGAACCACCAAATTATGATGAAACCCTGAAAGGGTTCGCCAACCGCCGAACCCTTTCAGGGTTAAATTCCTATTTTCCGTATGTACCCAGGGTTCTCGCTGCGCTCAAACCCTGGGCTGAAATTAGCCAACGCCTTCGGCGTTAATTCAACCGGCGGCGCCAGATGATTCAAACTGGTGGCTCCCATTAGCCAACGCCTTCGGCGTTATTCAGACTGCGCCGCTAGTGGATTCAAAACTGCACACTATCCGATTCGGACTGGCCTCCTAATGCGGCGAAACTTGCGAAAGTGCAACCTTGGGCTAGAATGACGAACACGATGCCAGCCGGTATTCGCACAAGCGACCTCCGCAAAGTTTACACATCGGCGCCGCCACTTGCCGCAGGTGGTGGGTTTGTTCCACGTCGCAGAAGTAAGAACCAACCGGCGCGCGAAGATCGTTGCGCTCGATGGGTTATCACTCGACGTCCGCGGCGGTGAGATCTTCGGATTGCTTGGTCCAAACGGCGCCGGCAAGTCGACGACTGTCGGCATTCTTACGACACGCGTGCGAGCCAACGAGTGGGCAGGCTTGGATCGGCGACTACGACGTGTGGGCGCAACAAGTTGAAGTGAAGCGACTGATCGGTGTGGTCGGGCAGCGTCCCAACCTCGACTTCTCACTCACTGCTCGCGAGATCCTGCTTTTCCACGGCGCGTATTTCGGCATCGACTCGCGCACACGATCCGCGCGCGCCACAGAGATGCTCGATCGTTTCAAACTAAGCGACCGCGCCGATCAGTTAGTGCCGCGGGTTTTCCGGCGGCATGATGCAACGTCTCTCGCTCGCGCGCGCGATGATGCACGATCCGCGAAGTGCTCTTTCTCGACGAGCCGTAGCGCCGGTCTCGACCCGCAGACGCGTCTGCTGCTCTGGGAAATCATTCGCGAATACAATCAGCCAGTGGCAAGACGATTCTGTTGACCACGCACAACATGGAAGAGGCTGATGCGCTGTGCCAGCGCCTCGCCATCATCGACCACGGGACGCAAGATCGCGGACGGCACGCCGCGGAGTTGAAAGTCGTCCGATTCCGGGCGGGTTACTTGCTGCGGCTGCGATTCGACCGCGCACTCGACGGCACTGTACGCGACGCGAGACGCGTGCTGCCCGGCGTGAGCGAAGTGCGCGCTGTAAGACGATCGAGATAGTCATGCCGATGTTTACGCCGATCGTGGTGGCTCGCTGTATGGCGGAGATTGCGAATCGTCGCTGCAGGCGACGTCTGCCGAGCTGTGCGATGTACACATCTCGGAGCCGAGTCTCGAGAACGCTGTTCCTGCACCACACCGGACGGAGCTTACGGGAGTGAACTGGAAGACTTTTCTCGCGATGCTGTAGCGCGATGCGCACGTCGCGCGGCGCAACTTGGTTCCGACTCCTGCTGCAGACGTTCCTGCAGCCGATGATGTTCGATGTTCGTCTTCGGACGCGTCATGAGGCGCAGCGGCTATGATGCAGACGGCAGTACAAGAATCGTGCTGCTGCCGGGCATCATGGCTATCAGCGATGATCTTCACGGGCGTGTGGGCAGTGGCGATGCCACTGATCGCTGAGTTTCAGTTTACTCACGAGATCGAAGATCGCCTGCTGGCGCCGATTGAAAACGATTGGATAGCGATCGAAAAAGTATTGTTTGGCGCGGCTCAGGCGGTAGTGGCAGGACTCGGGGTCATACCGGCAGCGTGGCTGTTGTTGCGTCCGGGACTGGAATTGAGCCTCCCTTCACCGCTGACATTCGCGATCGTTACGTTGCTCGTGGCGCTTTTATCTGCGTGTGGTGGCCTGGCGCTTGGATGCAGTGTTGGTCAGAACCAAATCGGATTGATGTTCAGCATGGTGCTGACGCCGATGATCTTCTTCGGTTGCACGTATTACCCGTGGAGCGCGCTTGCAAACTTCCCGATTCTTCAGAAGGTCGTACTGGTCAATCCGCTCGTGTACGCGAGTGAAGGACTGCGAGGAACGCTCGTGCCGCAGTTTCCGCATCTGCCGATCGTTGCGGTCTTACTGGGGCTGCTAATCTTCGATTCGCTGTTTCTGATTCTGGGCCTGCGCCAGTTCCGCCATAAGGCGGTGACGTAAGACTCGTTATCTTTTTATTCGCGGAAGCATCTGCCGATCCCACTGTTCAAATTCAGCCGCAAGCTGTTTCAGCATTTCCGGGTTCTTGCTGACTGAAATCCGCCTGCTCATGGCTGTCGAAGGATAAGTCGAAGAGCCGACGCTGCGTGCCGTCGCGAAAGTATTTCCAATTCCCTTTCCGCACGGCGTCTTGATCGTAAATACGCCAGAAGAGCGTACGATCATGAACCGGGCTTGCTCCTTCACGATCGGTAGCAGGTTAATTCCATCCAGTGGATAATCTTTGGCGGCTGTGGTTTCAGCCGCGGCAAGAATCGTCGCCGTCCAGTCCATTGAGATCGCCATCTGGTTCGTCACGCTTTTCGCCGGAACAACTCCGGGCCAGCGAACGATTGCCGGCACGCGAATACCACCTTCCAATAGGTCGCCTTTCTCTCCCGAGAAGGGCCATTGATACGAGAATCGCTCGCCTCCGTTATCGCTTGTGAAGATCACGAGGGTGTTTCTCTCAAGGCCGGCAGCCTTCAACGCTCTCATCACCTGTCCTACACCGTCATCTAAGCTGCGCATCATTTCGGCGTAGAGCTTGAGGGAGCCACCACCACCCATCGTCACTGGCTCGATCGTCTTGTTCGTAAATGCGACTCGCTCTCCGCCTTTGCGATCTTGCCAGGGCCAATGCGGGGCCGTGTAATGAAGACTTAGATAAAACGGCTTAGATCGACGTCGCTTGATGTAATCAACCGCGCGAGCGGTTAGAAGATCGGTTAAATATCCAGTGCGTTCAACTGGAGTGAGATTCTCGTACAAGTCGGGCTCGCCCAGTCCGTTCTTGTGCAGATGATAATCAGCCGCGCCAGCCAGCACTCCAAAGAACTCGTCAAAACCATGTGCATTCGGTCCCCACTCGGGACGAAATCCGAGATGCCACTTTCCAATCAAAGCCGTCTCATACCCACTCATTTTCAGGAGTGAAGCGATCGTTGGAATTTGTGGATCCAGACCAACCTGATGGTTCGTGGAAGGTAATGGTTCAATCAAGCCGATTTTTAATCGAGCGGGATAGCGGCCCGTAATTAAACCACAGCGCGTCGGCGTGCAAACTGCTGAGGCTGAATACGCATCGGTAAACTTGATGCCTTGCGAAGCGAGAAGATCCAGGTTAGGAGTCCGATAGTCAGGCCGGCCATAACAACTGAGATCTCCCCAGCCGAGATCGTCCGCAAGAATAAAAACGACGTTCGGGCGTGAGGGCTTAGTACTCGATTGGGCGAAATTGATTTTGTCGTGGGTTAGCAACAGAGTGGCACTGCTGGCAATGCCACTTATGAACTTGCGACGTGTTTGTTTCACATGCGAATACTACAACGAAGTATCTAAGTGGGCACCATCTACTTGACGGCTTGGTTAAGGCTAACGGAAACTGCTGGATGGGTATGAGAGTAGTTTCGGCAATTTGTTTACTGCTCATTTCGCTGTACTCGGTTGCGAGCGCACAACAGCGGAAGCGCGTCTCATTGACGCGCGCGGAAATCAAAGCCGCGGAACGGCGGCTCGCCGACCTGGGATACTGGACTGGACCAGTTGATGGCGTCTTCGATGAGGCCACGCGGTCTGCGTTAATCGCCTTTCAGAAATGGGAAGGGCGAGCGATTACCAGTAAGCTGACGGGCGAAGAGCTGGAGGCTATCAAAACCGCGTCTCGCCAACTCCAAGAGACGGTGGATACGAGCACGTTGAGGTAGATGTCGACCGGCAAGTGTTGATGCTTGTGAACGAAGAAGGTGGCGTGCGAGTGCTTCCCGTCTCGACCGGTAGTGACAAGCCGTTCATGGACCAGGGCCAGATGAGTGTTGCTTACACGCCGCGTGGTCGCTTCGTTGTTTACGACAAGACGTATGGCTGGGAGAATGGAGACCTCGGATCAGTTTATTACGCGAATTACATTAGTGGCGGTGTGGCGATTCATGGATACCTCAGTGTTCCGACTACACCCGCGAGTCATGGTTGTATTCGCATACCGATGTTTGCTGCGCGTGAAGTGAGCCGTTTGCTGCCAGTGGGAACGATCGTGCTCGTGTACGATAAAGTTTCCTTTGTCTCTGCGAAGGACTGGATAAAGAATCCGAAACTCAAAGACGCCGCCCTCGCGAACGGCGCCCTGCAATAGCTCCGGACGGGCGGCCACGGAGGGCCGCCCCTACAGTTGTTGTCAATCACACAACTTCCCCGAAGGCTCCATGAGTGACAACTGTCGCTACTCGATCGGCGGACGACCATCGGTGACTGGCGGACGTGCCGGCATTCCCACATGATGGTCCATTCGCATCTTGTGTAGTTGCTCTTGTTGCTCAGGTGTCAGCCGGTTCTTCAGACGCACTGCTAGACCAATGTGCAAACGTTTAATTTCGCGCTCGATCTCCAGCACCTTATCGAGTTGCGCCAGCGCCTGCTGCTCGTTCACGGACGTCGATTTCATTGTTTGGTGGAGCAGCTCCGTCTGATCCTGAATTTTCCACTGTAACTCCTGAAACGTCGCCGTCGTTTTTTGAACTTCAGCTCGCATGAACCCTTCTGTTCGTCCGTGAGATTGAGCTCGCGTGCATGACCTAAAATCATGTCCGGCGGAAACATGAGATGGGCCAACGGATCGGGAGGACTTGGCGGATGCGGAGGTTCGGAATCTTGTCGGCTCCGCGCGCATCTGGCGACTGCGGCGGAGGCGGAGGCTGTTGAGCCCGTAACGACGCTGGCAGCCAAAATACTGTTGCAAATACGATGGCGATTGTTAGCTTTCATTGATTCGACTCCTTCATTACGTTCGTTATTCTTCGGCAGAAACTGTTCAAGCTCGCGGGCTGATTGATTCAGTTGCGGTAACGCGGTCAAAACAGACGCGGTGGGCGAATGGAGGAGGAAGTTCGTCGGCGATTGCCAGTTTGAAAGCATTACGGCTTCTTGTGTCGTTACGCGTTCTGTTTGTCGTCGTCGCACCGGTCTTCGTTGACGATCGCTGCGCAATCTTTGCATCAGATGACAGGAGTTGTTCAGTCTGTCATTACCGCGGGACGGAAGCTGTTGGGATGTTTTGCGGTGGAACGTTCCGAAGCAGCAGCTCCGTACCACGACGACGTTGCGATCAAACACACAGCAGCAAAAACCACGATCGCCGCGAACACAGTCACCGATCTCATGCTGATGGGCCCGGCACGCGCGCGTTTGTCTTTGCACGCTGCCACAGTTTCTCGAAGCGCGGCGTGCGGCTTTGATCTTCGCGGGACAGCTCAGAGAACAGCGCTTGTATTCTCTTTTCGTCTCCAGCGAATTCCATAGTTGAC
>CAVVHV010000003.1:0-494729 GCA_963748155.1 uncultured Acidobacteriota bacterium
TCTGCTGGGCAATCCGTTGAAGTCGCTATATCGAGTGATTGCACGTGATGGTCGTGTCGTATGGTTTCACTGTGAAGCCAAGATGGTCCGCAATCACGATGGTCGTCCATGGTTTATTCACGGAGTCGCGTTCGATATCTCGGAACTAAAGACCGCTGAAGAAGCACTGAAGAAGAGTGCGGAACAGTTGCAGACGCTGTCACGACGTTTGATGGAAGTTCAGGAGCTGGAGCGTCGCAATATCGCGCTCGAGCTGCATGATGAGATTGGACAGGTGCTCACCGGTCTCAAACTGACGCTTGAAGTCAGCAAAAAATTACCGGCTGCGGAAGTGGGCGACAGCTTGGCGCAAGCTAGTGGTCTCGTGAATGAGCTGATGGCGCGTGTTCGTAAGTTGTCGCTCGATCTACGACCAGCGATGTTGGACGATCTCGGATTGCTGCCGACGCTGCTCTGGCAAATCGAACACTATACGGCGCAGACTCAAGTGAAGGTAAACTTCAAACACAGTGGACTCCAGCGGCAAAGGTTTGCGCCGGAAGTTGAGACTGCTGCGTATCGCGTAGTGCAGGAGGCGCTGACGAATGTTGCGCGGCACGCGAATGCGAACAAGGCGACGGTGCGGGTGTGGGCTGATCAGGATACACTTTCGATCGAAGTTGCGGATGATGGGCAGGGGTTTGATCTGGAGAGTGTAGTGGCGCGCGAGACGAGTGGATTGACTGGAATGCGTGAACGGGCGACGTTGGCTGGTGGGCAGTTGATGATTGAGTCGCAGGTAGGTAAGGGAACGAGATTGCTCGCTGAGTTGAGTATTATACGAAAGTTAATTTGACAGGATTTACATGGTTTTTCAGGATTAACATGTAGATCCTAAAAAGACTGTTTCGACCGATCATGACTACGATTGTTCTCGCTGACGATCATCACATTGTCCGGCAGGGCTTGCGGGCGCTGCTCGAAGTAGAGAGCGATCTGAAAGTCGTTGGCGAAGCTGGCGATGGAATCGAAGCAGTGCGTAACGTTGAAATATTGAATCCCGGCGTTTTGGTTCTGGATCTCATGATGCCCGGACTGAACGGGCTCGACGTTCTCAAACAGATCAAGAAACGCTCACCACAGACCTACATCGTCATTCTTTCAATGTACGCAAACGAGGCCTACGTGCTCGAAGCACTGAACAACGGTGCTTCAGCATATGTTTTAAAAGACTCAAGCTCCGCCGATCTCGTTCAGGCAGTTCGCGAAGCTGCTGCTGGTCGACGCTATTTGAGCCCGCCTTTATCCGCGCGCGCCATCGAGGCTTATCAGGAAAAATCCAAAGCCGCTACGCTCGACCGGTATGAAACGCTCACGTCTCGCGAGCGCGAAGTGCTGCACCTCGCGGCTGAAGGTCTTACAAACAATGAGATCGCATCTCGTCTCGGCATTAGTTCCCGTACAGCAGAAACACATCGTTCAAACTTGATGCACAAGCTTGATCTTCACACTCAAGCAGACCTGATTCGATTTGCTTTGCGACGGGGCATTATTCCCATCGAAGAGTAGTCGACACCGTTTTGGCACAGAAAATACCGAAGTTCTGCACTTCATCTACGTAGGTCTACGAATAGACGAAGCCTCATCCCCGGATAATAATTCCTACCTCCCTGCGACAAGTTTCATTTGTATTCGCCACCTGAGAGAGGAGAAAGCCCATGGCAGCAGAAACTGCTCCGTATGGTCGTGTCACGCAACGACCACCAGCGGTCAAAGACATTCACATCGTGTGGATTACGGCAGGACTCGGTTGTGACGGCGATTCAGTTTCGATCACTGCTGCAACTCAGCCAAGCGTCGAAGATGTAGTGATGGGAGCCATACCGGGACTCCCAAAAGTTCATTTACACAATCCGGTGCTGGCCTATGAAGTCGGTGACGACTTCCTGAAATACTTCTACCAGGCTGAGCAAGGACTACTCGATCCGTTTGTTCTGGTGGTTGAGGGATCGATTCCCAATGAGAACCTCAGCGGCGAAGGCTACTGGGCTGCAATGGGATCCGACGCGATGACTGGCGAGCCCATCAAGACCACGGAATGGATCGATCGCCTCGCGCCCAAAGCGCTCGCGGTGGTTGCGATTGGAACGTGTGCTACTTACGGCGGTATTCACGCGATGGCGGGAAATCCGACCGGCTGCATGGGCCTCGCTGATTATCTCGGTTGGGATTGGAAATCATCGGCAGGCATTCCGATCGTCAACGTTCCCGGCTGTCCCGTTCAACCTGACAACTTCATGGAAACAGTGCTTTACCTGCTTTACGTTGCGGCCGGACTTGCGCCGATGATTCCACTCGACGAGGCGGGCAGTCCGACGTGGTTGTTTGGAAAAACTGTGCACGAAGGATGCGATCGCGGCAGTTATTACGAAGAAGGTGAATTCGCAACAGAGTATGGCTCGCCGAAGTGTATCGTGAAGCTCGGATGCTGGGGACCGGTTGTGAACTGCAATGTGCCGAAGCGCGGTTGGATGGCAGGCATCGGTGGTTGTCCGAACGTGGGTGGCATTTGCATCGGCTGCACGATGCCGGGTTTCCCAGACAAGTTTATGCCGTTCATGGACGAGCCGCCGGGCGCAAAGATTTCGTCGAGCTGCGATCGGGATTTACGGAGCCGCGGTTAGAAAACTGCGCAGCCTGACTAACGCGACAGTCAACAAGGAACCGAAATGGCGGCATAACCGGCCCGAGCTGACGACTGGTTACCATCAACCGCCACCCGCAGATTAAGGAGCGAGCGTCATGAGTACCCAAACAGTTACCCAAGTACCTGCCAAGCCGCGGACTCTCGTTGACATGAACTGGGATCCGATCACTCGCATCGTGGGTAGTCTCGGTATCTACACAAAGATCGATTTTGCGAATCGTGAAGTGGCGGAGTGTTACAGCACTTCGTCGATCTTTCGCGGCTACAGCATCTTCATGAAAGGCAAAGATCCACGCGATGCGCACTTCATTACCAGTCGCATCTGCGGAATCTGCGGCGACAATCACGCCACCTGCGCGACTTACGCGCAAAACATGGCATTCAATGTCAGTCCGCCGGCGATGGCCGAATGGATCGTGAATCTCGGTGAGGCGGCCGAGTACATGTTTGACCACAACATTTTTCAGGACAATCTCGTCGGCGTCGATTTTTGCGAACAGATGGTCAAGGAAACAAATCCGAGCGTCTGGGAAAAAGCGAAGACCACTGAAGCGCCGCACGCAGCCGATCACGGTTATAAAACGATTGCCGACATCATGACGGCGTTGAATCCTTTCAGCGGTGAGTTTTATCGCGAGACGTTGCACGTCAGTCGCTATACACGCGAGATGTTCTGTTTGATGGAAGGTCGACACGTGCATCCTTCGACATTTTATCCGGGCGGCGTCGGCACTGTGCCCACGATCCAGTTGTTTACTGATTACATCGTGCGCCTGATGCGGTATTGCGAGTTCATGAAGAAAGTCGTGCCGCTGCATGATGATCTGTTCAATTTCATGTACGAAGCATTGCCGGGCTACGAGAAGGTAGGACAGCGTCGCATTCTGCTTGGCTGCTGGGGATCGTTCCAGGATCCGTCAGTTTGCGATTACACCTACAAGAACATGAACGAGTGGGGCAATGCGATGTACGTGACGCCCGGCGTCGTCGTCGATGGCGAGCTGGTGACAACCGATCTCGTCGACATCAATCTCGGCATTCGCATTCTGCTCGGCAGTTCTTACTACGACGACTGGGAAACTCGGAGAGATGTTTGTTAACACGGATCCGCTCGGTAATCCTGTCGACAAACGTCATCCGTGGAACCAGACAACGATTCCGCGTCCGCAGAAGCGGGACTTCGACGGCAAGTACACGTGGGTGATGTCGCCGCGCTGGTATCACGAAGGTGAAAAGAGCGACAAGAAATATCTTGCGCTCGATACTGGTGGTGGTCCAATCGCACGTTTCTGGGCAACCGCACTCGCCGGCAAGGTCGATATCGGTTACGTCAAAGCAACCGGACACAGCGTCAAGATTTACTTACCGAAGACGGCGATGAAGCCTGAGGTGGAATTTGAGTGGCAGATTCCGAAGTGGAGCAACGCCATCGAACGCGATCGCGCGCGCACTTACTTCCAGGCTTATGCAGCCGCGTGTGCGCTTTATTTCGCGGAACAGGCGCTCGCAGAGTTACACGCCGGACGAACGAAAACGTGGTCGGAGTTCAAGGTGCCGGACGAAGCGATTGGATGCGGATTTCACGAAGCAGTTCGCGGAGTGCTGTCGCATCATGTCGTGATTCGTGATGGCAAGATCGCAAATTATCATCCGTATCCGCCGACTCCGTGGAACGCAAATCCACGCGATATCTACGGCACTCCTGGTCCATATGAAGATGCCGTGCAGAACACACCGATCTTCGAAGAAAACGGCCCCGACAACTTCAAAGGGATCGACATCATGCGCGCGGTGCGAAGCTTCGATCCTTGTCTGCCTTGCGGCGTCCATATGTACCTGGGCAACGGCAAGGTTCTGGAGACTCACCATTCGCCGATGTTTGGCATGGTTAAGTGAGCCACAAAAAAGGCACAAAGGCACAAAATGTCTTCTGTTGACAGGATCGAAGAATTGGTTGGGACGATCGAGAGTCTGCCTGATCCGGCGGCGCGGGCCAGTGCGTTGGCTTTAGTCCAGGCGCTGATGGACTTCCATGCCGAGGCTCTCGATCGACTCATGGAGATTGTCGCTTCACAAGGTGAAACGGGATACGCGATCTTCGATAAGTTCAGCGGCGATAAGTTAATCAGCAACCTGCTTCTCGTGTACGGGCTGCATCCGTTAACGCTCGATGAACGCGTAGCACAGGCGTTGGAGAAGGTGCGGCCGCATCTTCATTCGCACGGTGGCGAAGTCGAATTACTCGGGATAAACGAAGGCGTGGTTCGTTTGCGTCTTCACGGAAGTTGTAACGGTTGTCCTTCATCAGCAGAGACACTGAAGCTCGCGATTGAGGCAGCAATCTCCGAAGCGGCGCCCGACGTTGTGTCGATCGAAGCTGAAGGCGCGCTCGAAGCAACTTCGTCTGCCGGTTTTGTGCAGATTGCAAAAGCAGCCTCAAGCAATGGCAACGGTCGCTACTCGATCGCTGATTGCCAGTTGCCTGTTGTTGATTGAAAACCTCTTAGCCCCCCGGCTACGAGTTTAGAGGTGAGGAGGACGAACATGGGACACGATACATCTACGGATCAGCCGGCACATGCTCCTGGCACGCGGAAAGGTGAAGAGATAACTCAACATGAAGGCAGGGAGCCCGGGCGTGAGGACAAGGGAACATCGCACGCCGGACGTCCCGCAGGGGGAAGAACTCCGAGAGATTCAACCGCGATCAATCCGGACGACGTAGGTTCCAAAACAGGTGGACCAGAAATGCCGCCGGCCTGAAAGGATGCCCGTGGAAAGCGGATCTAATTTCGACATTCTGAAACGGTTTGTACGCAAACGCTCTGTCACGGCAGAGTCTTGCGACATGTGCAGCATCGCACTGGGGCCAGACCATGCTCATTTAGTAGAGCCGGCAACACGGAGGTTGGTCTGTGCCTGTCAGGCCTGCGCGATTCTTTTTAGCAATGGGGCTGAGACGAAGTACCGGCGCGTTCCGCAAACAGTTCGGTACTTGTCGGACTTTCAGTTGACTGATGCGCAATGGGAAGGCCTGATGATTCCGATCAACATGGCCTTCTTTTTTTACAGCAGCGCTGCGGAGAAGATCATCGTCTTGTATCCGAGTCCGGCGGGCGCCACTGAATCGTTACTCGATTTTCGATCGTGGCAGGAGATCGTCGAAAGCAATCCGGTGTTGCAGACCATGGAACCTGATACGGAGGCTTTGCTCGTCAACCGCGTGCGGGGCGCGTCAGATCATTTCATCGTCCCGATCGATCAATGCTACCGGCTTGTCGGGTTGATTCGAACAAAGTGGAAAGGGCTCTCAGGTGGTACGGAAGTTTGGGAAGCGATCAATAGTTTCTTTGCGGAGTTGAAACAGCGAGCGAAGGTGGTTGAGGTGGCGCATGCCTGAGTTGGATTTTTCAGTTGAAAGTGCTGAAGCGGTGTCGTTCGCTGCGTCACCACTGCTGTCGTTCAAGTTGAAGATCCGAAATGCCGATATTAGCCAAAAAATTCAGTCGATTGCGTTGCGCTGTCAGGTTCAACTGGAAACTACGAAGCGGAAGTACTCAGCAACCGAGCAGACGCATCTGTTAGATCTCTTCGGCGAGCCGGAACGTTGGGGCCGCACTTTGAGGGCGATGTTGTGGGTTCACACGAGCGCGACCGTGCCGCCGTTTCAAGGTGAAACAACGATCGATCTACCGGTGCCTTGTACGTTTGATTTCAACGTGGCGGCGACAAAGTATTTTGCCGGGCTCGAGGATGGCGAGGTGCCTTTGAATCTAATGTTTAGCGGCACGGTCTTCTTTGAGAGCAAAGACGCAGGGCTCCAGATCGAACAGATCTCGTGGGACAAGGAAGCGCAATTCAGACTTCCGATCCGCGTCTGGCGCGAGATGATGGACCACTATTACCCGAACACTGCGTGGTTGTGTTTGCGCCGTGACGTGTTCGACCGCCTGTCACGATACAAGATGGAGAACGCAATTCCGACGTGGGAACAGGCGATTGAAAGTCTTATTCCCGTTATGCCCGCACCGGTTGAAGAAGAGGTTGCGGTGGAAGGGAGTTTGCCGTCGTGAATGTTGTGGCTGGCCAGGGGAAGAGCAGTAGTCTCGTCGAGAGGATCGCGGATGCGGTGCTCTACGAGGGCTACATTCTTTATCCGTATCGGCCATCGTCCGTGAAGAACCAGCAGCGTTGGAATTTCGGTGTGGTTTGTCCTGAGGCTTATGAAAGAGTTCATGAGGGCACCGAGATTTCGGCCATGCGGACCGAGTGTTTGATTGAGGCTGATGAGTCCACGACGGTCGATGTGCGTGTGAGATTTCTCCATCTATTGCTGCGCGAATCGGAGAGAGCATGGCAGGAAGCTGTCACGCGTGAAGTGACGATCCCAGGCGTAAAGGTTGCTAAGCTTGAATCGCCGCAGTGCGTGATGTTTGATTTTCCGGCGAGCAGAACAACGGAGCCGTTGGTCACGCGAACTCAGCACGCGATTGCTGGCGAGATTGAGATCACGGCGACGCGTTTACAACAATTGATAAAGCTTTCGGTCGTTATTCGTAACCTCACTGAATTTGAAGCTGCGAGTGCCAGAACGCGTGATGACGCGCTCATGCATTCATTTGTCTCGACCCACACGATCCTGGAAGCACAACAAGGCGCCTTTGTTTCGCTTCTCGATCCTCCTGAATCACATAAAGCCGCCGCTTCGTGTTGCATAAACACGGGAACTTATCCCGTGTTGGTTGGCGACGAAGGGGACCGCGGGTGTGTCCTTTCGTCGCCAATAATTCTTTACGACTACCCGCAGATCGCGCCCGAGAGCGCGGGCGATCTGTTCGATGGAACTGAGATCGACGAGATATTGACTTTGCGGATCATGTCTTTGACCGATGATGAAAAACGCGAGATGCGAAGCGCTGATGATCTCGCGCGAAGGTTGTTGGAACGAACCGAATCCATGTCACCCGAACAGTTGATGAACCTGCACGGCGTGATGAAGAAGGTTTAAGCCTGCGAAGCAGGCGACAGCATAAAGCCTGGGGCGCAAGCCCCAGGATCGAGATTGATAATTTTTAGATTGCGAGCCCGTGAAACGGGCGAAAGCCGCTGCCGCCCGCTTCGCGGGCTTGAACGGTGGCTTTTGCTGTGATCCTGGGGCTGGCGCCCAGGCTTTATGCTGTCGCATGCTTCGCAGGCTGAAAATGGCAAATGAACGAATGGGAATGGCAACTACTCGAAGATAGAACGCTGCTCGATGTGGTGCGAGTAAACGGCGTCGAGTTCAGGCAAGGCGATCGGGTTCGTCTTAAACCTCGTAAGCGCAGCGACGTCTTCGATCTTGCGCTCGCAGGCAAAACAGCAGTGATCGAAGCGATTGAAGAAGACTACGACGGCCACGCACACCTGGCGGTTGTTCTTGATGACGATCCGGGTCGCGACCTCGGCATGCTGCGGCAGCCGGGCCACCGGTTCTTTTTCTCTGTGGAAGAAGTGGAAAAAGCCTGATGTCACAATCGACGGGTGGCCACAGAGGGCCACCCCTACAGTTGTTTGCAATCTGGCGCGTCCAAGAGTTGGCGTGATGGCCAACAACTGTAGGGGCGGCCCTCTGTGGCCGCCCGTCAGATCGGAATCGAAATAAATGTCGGTACTCATCGCAGGCATCGGAAACATCTTTCTCGGCGACGATGCGTTCGGCTGCGAAGTGTTGAAACATCTGGCCCAACGTGGCTGGCCCGAGAATGTGCGAGTGGTTGATTTCGGAATACGCGGGTTTGATCTTGCCTACACGCTATTGGAAGGATTCGACCTGACGATTCTCGTCGACGCAACTCCACGCGGTGAAGCGCCGGGCACGGTCTACACGATTGAGCCCGAGCTGGATGAGCTGGACACACTTGACGCGGCCGCGGTCGTTGTCGAAACGCATGGCATGAATCCGTTGAGAGTACTGAGCCTCGTGAAATCGATGGGCGGTCAATTCAAGAAGGTCATGCTTGTCGGTTGCGAGCCAGAAACATTCGGGCCGGAAGAAGGATTAATGGGTCTAAGCGAGCCGGTTGCAGCAGCGGTGCCCGCAGCGGTGCAGATAGTTGAATCATTGGTTGCTAAACATCTCGAAGCGTCGGTTGCAGCGACTGCTTAGAGACATAACAAAGGAAAAAATAATGGGTAATAGAAACGAAAGATGTGAACACAGAGGCGGCATTCGTTTTCTGAAAATCATCGGTGGTATCACGGTCGCGCTGTTGGCGGTGGGCGTGCTCACACAAATGCACGACATCCGGCGCTATATAAAGATGAGGACGATGTGAACTCGTAGAGGAGAGGCCACAAAACAATGATGCTGGCGACCAAGCACAAAAGTGTTTTAGTGGACGCGCTCAATTAACTCTTTTGATCATGGCCCATCCGCGTGCGGCGGCAGGTGCGGAAAGTCTCGACCGTATCGCCGGTTGCTAATTTTGTGGCTTTCTACTGTGGCCTGATTTCAGAGATACATGAAATCATGTCTTCTGATGCTGCCCAACTTGCGCAATACCGTCTCGATGCCGCCGCCAGCACGTTTTCCGTGCAGGCATTCGCGGAAGGACTGTTCTCCGCCTTCGGTCACGATCCGGTGATTGGTGTCAAAGATTTCCAGGGCGAGGCGGCGTTTGTTCCCAGCACGTTTGAAAACGCGTCGTTAAAGTTAACGGTCAATGCAAACTCGTTGACGGTCGTCAACGATCTCAAAGAAAAAGATCGGGATGAGATCGAGCGCACGATGCGCAACGACGTGCTCGAGATCGGCAAATATCCTGAGATCGTTTTTCAAAGCAACAACATCACGCTCAGTCGCTTACGAGAAGGAATTTATCGCGCGCGCGTAATCGGCAATCTCACGCTGCACGGCGTTACGCAGAACAATCTTTGGATCAGCGGCGAAGTGACTATCGGTCCCGATGGATTGAGAGTGAAAGGCGATCTCCCACTCAAACAAACGGATTACAAAATCAAGCTGGTCTCAGTTGCGGGCGGCACACTCAAGATCAAGAACGAAGTGAAGTGTTCGTTCGATCTGGTGGCGCGTGACGCGGGTAAGTCAGATGCATGAGCTCTCGATAGCACTGAGCATGATCGAGATGGCGAGTGAGGAAGTCGATCGCCGTGGCGGAGGACGTGTGACCGCGTTGCATCTCAAACTTGGTCCATTGTCGGGCGTTGTTAAAGAGGCACTGACTTTTTCCTACGAGATCGCCTGCGTCGGCACGAGCCTCGCAGGATCGCGACTCATTATCGAAGACGTGCCCGTAGTCATTCATTGCTCGAAATGCCGGCAGGACGATGAGGCCGATTCGATACAAAGCCTTCGCTGTCGTCGCTGTGGAGAGTTCAGCTTTGAAGTGTTGCAGGGCCGGGAGTTGGAAGTGGTTGCGCTCGAGCTGGAAGAAATTGAGGAGCTGGTGTCATGACTCAGCCGCGCCTCGTTGAAGTCAGGCAAAACGTTCTCAAGCAAAACGACGTGCTTGCACGCGCGTTGCGGAGACGCTTTGAGGACGCGGGCGTGCTTGTGATCAGCCTCGTCTCGACGCCCGGCGCCGGCAAGACGGCGCTGCTCGAACACACACTTACGCGAATGCGTGCCGGTGGATTGCGCGTAGCAGCACTCGTGGGTGATCTGGCCACAGAAAACGACGCGCGACGGCTGGCGCGCAGTGAAGCGCCGGTGAAGCAGATCGTCACCGGAACGATCTGTCATCTCGACGCGAGTATGGTCCAGAACGCTCTCACCGATTGGCGGTTATCCGATCTCGACGTTCTGTTTATCGAGAACGTCGGGAATCTTGTTTGCCCGTCGAGTTACGACTTAGGCGAGCAGTTGCGACTGGTGCTGATGTCCGTCACTGAAGGCGAAGACAAGCCATTGAAGTATCCGACGATCTTCAACACTGCTGACGTCGCGGTGATTACGAAGATGGATCTTGCGGAAGCGGTGGAGTTTGATCTGGAGGCGACGAGAGAAAACATCCAGTCGGTGCGGCCCGGGATGCATGTCATTGAAGTTTCTGTGAAGAGCGGTGAGGGCGTGGATAGTTATCTGAGCTTTTTACAGGATTACATGATGAAACAGGATTCACAGGAGAATCTTGTTCATTCTGCAAATCCTGTAATCCTGTAAAACGTGTGACTACCAGAGCACAAATCATAGTGAAAGGAATCGTTCAAGGCGTCGGCTTTCGGCCCTTCGTCTATTCGCGAGCAAACGGTAGATCACTCAATGGTCGCGTGTTGAATAACGCAGTCGGCGTTCTAATTGATTTGGAAGGCGACCCCTCTGACATCGATCACTTTGTTCGCGAGCTCGAATCTAACCCGCCGCCATTATCGTCGATTGAATCGATCGAGCGACTCGAGAACCTCGTCCCGCTCGACTATCTCGACTTTCAGATCGTCGAAAGTGATCACGCCGGCCAGAAACTCGTACCCATTTCTTCAGACGTCGCCACCTGCAACGATTGTTTGCGGGAGCTGTTCGATGCGCGCAATCGTCGTTATCGTTATCCATTCATCAACTGCACGAACTGTGGACCACGCTTCACGATCGTCGAGAGCATTCCCTACGATCGCGCAAACACGACGATGCGTGCGTTTGAAATGTGTACGGCGTGTCGGGACGAATATAAAAATCCACTCGATCGACGCTTTCATGCGGAACCGACGGCCTGCGAAGTTTGCGGGCCGCGCTTGCGTTTACTCGATAAGCAGGGAAGAGCATTCTCGGGCGATGCTTTGGCCATGGCGATCGATCTTTTGCGCGGTGGCGTGATCCTGGCAATCAAAGGCATCGGTGGATTTCATCTCGCGTGCGACGCCCTCTCGAAGGAAGCAGTCGCACGCTTGCGCAGTAGAAAATTCCGTGAAGACAAACCGTTCGCGTCTGATGGCCAGATCGGTCGAGGCGATCTGGCCGTATTGCCGTGTATCGCAACATGAGATGGCGTTACTCAAATCGGCGGCACGTCCGATTGTCCTGTTGCAAAGAAAACGAGGAACAGCTATCCCGCAGATCCGTTGCGCTCGGCGTAAACACTCTGGGCTTTATGCTTCCGTATGCTCCGCTGCATCACCTGCTGCTCGAAGGGTCGACTCGACCGCTCGTGATGACGAGTGGGAACATATCTGACGAGCCGATCTGTTTTCGCGATGACGAAGCGAGCGAGCGACTGAACTCGATTGCCGACTATTTTCTCGTTCACGATCGCCCGATACACATTCGCACGGACGACTCTGTAGTGCGCAGCTTCGAAGAGCGCGAGATGGTCGTGCGCCGTTCGCGCGGTTACGCGCCCGCGCCCGTTCGCACTGCGTTTAAGTTTGAGCGCAACCTGCTGGCGTGCGGTGCTGAGCTGAAGAATACGTTCTGTCTTGCACGCGGAAACAGTGCGTTCGTGAGTCATCACATCGGCGATCTCGAAAACGTCGAAACACTTCGTTCGTTCACCGAAGGCATCGAACATTACAAACGGCTATTCGGCATCCAGCCGGAGGTCGTCGCCTACGATCTTCATCCTGAATATCTCTCAACGAAATTTGCTTTGTCCCTCGACGATGTCTCGACGAAGATGGCCGTCCAGCATCATCACGCTCACGTTGCGAGTTGTATGGCTGACAACATGATCGATGGTGAGGTAATCGGAGTTGCGTTTGATGGCCTTGGATTCGGTTTAGACGAAAAGCTCTGGGGTGGCGAGTTCTTTATTGCTGACTTCTGCGACGCCGAACGTTTTGCACATCTCGCGAATGTTCCGTTAGCCGGCGGCGCTAAAGCGATACGCGAGCCGTGGCGGCTTGCGGCTGTTTATCTCCAGCGAACTTTCGGCGATAAGTTTACCGAACTACATCTGCCGTTCATCCACGAGCTCGATCTAAGTCGCTGGTCAACTCTGAACAGCATGATCGCGGCCGGAGTGAATTGTCCTGAAACGTCGAGTATGGGACGGCTCTTCGATGCAATTTCAGGATTATTAACTTTGAGAAGTTCGATTAACTACGAAGGCCAGGCAGCAATCGAGTTGGAAGGCATCGCGGACTCGGTTGCGTACCGACGCTTACGAGTTTCAAATCGAAGGCGACGAGATCTCTGCCGAACCTGTGATTCGCCGGTGCGTCGAAGACTTACTTGACGAAGTGCCGGTCGGGCAGATTTCGGCGCGTTTTCATCTCAGTGTGGCCCGGCTGATCTGAGACGTCGCGCAGAAGGCGAGAGAAGATCGACATCTGAACCGAGTCGTGCTTTCTGGCGGCGTGTTTCAAAATATGTGGTTGCTGACGCGAGTCACGCAGTTACTTCGCGAAAACGGGTTCGAGGTTTTTACTCATTGTCGCGTTCCGGCCAACGACGGTGGGATTTCGTTGGGCCAGGCGGCTGTCGCGAACGCGCGAATTCAACGTGGGAGGTCAAGCTGAATGTGTCTCGCAATACCCGGAAAGATCGTTGAGATCGTCGACGTCGAAAACCGGATCGCGAAAGTCGAAGTTGGCGGCGTCAAACGCAACATCAACATCGGCATGCTTCCTGAAAGACGAGACACACATCGGCGATTACGTTTTGATTCACGTTGGTTTCGCGATGAGCAAGGTTGACGAGCATGAAGCTGAGGAGACGTTGCGCGTGCTCAAGGAGCTTGGCGAATATCAGAATGAGTTTGAGCAGTTTCAGATCGACGGTTGAATAGAACAATGACGAAACCGGATGTCGACAACTTTTCCCGTGCGTTTTATCCGTTTCTGCACGACGAGGAAACGGACGACGGGAAACTAATGGAGGACCTCGGGTTCTCTCTGCTCGAAAAGGCGCGCGAGAGCGTTGAGATCAAGACGCAGTTTTTTGCTGACAACAAAGACACGATTCTCGCAGCGTCGTTGCAAATGGCGAAGGCATTTCATCGCGGGCGCAAGCTGCTGGTCTGTGGCAACGGTGGCTCTGCGACTGACGCGCAACACATCGCGGTTGAGTTCATGCATCCGATCACTGTCGGTCGAAAGGCGCTCCCGGCGATTTGTCTCGCGAACGACATGGCGATGGTAACGGCGGTGGCAAACGACGTCGGCTTCGATGATGTGTTCACGCGCCAGATCATCGCGCTCGGAAAAGAAGGCGACGTGTTGCTCGGAGTTTCGACGAGCGGCAATTCAAAGAACTTGATACACGCATTTGCGACTGCGCGGCGGTTGAAGATCATGACGATTGGTTTTGCGGGCGGCGATGGTGGCGAGATGGCGGAGCTCGCGCTTGGCGGTTTGCTCGATTACTGCCTGACAGTGCCGACGTCGAGTATTCACCGTATTCAGGAAACACACGTCGCGCTCTATCACATCATGTGGGACATGGTGCACACGATTTCTGCAAAGCATAGAAGGCGGTAATGATGCGGAAACATGACGGTTGTAAATGAAATTCATCGACGAATACCGGCAAAGCGATCTGGCCGTGACGCTTGCGAAGAAGATCGCAGACTTGACCACTCAGCCGCTGAAGCTGATGGAGGTTTGTGGCGGCCACACGCACACGATCTTCAAATATGGCATTGAAGATCTGCTGCCGGAAAACATCGAGATGATTCATGGCCCGGGTTGTCCGGTCTGCGTGATTCCACTCGGCCGCGTAGACGATGCGATCTCGATCGCGCAACAGCCGGATGTCATCTTCACGACTTTTGGCGACGCGATGCGCGTTCCCGGCTCGAAGACGAGTTTGCTCGATGCGAAAGCCGACGGCGCGGACGTGCGCATGGTCTATTCGCCACTCGATGCACTGAAGATCGCGAAGAAGAATCCCGCCAAACACGTCGTGTTTCTCGGCCTCGGCTTTGAAACCACTGCGCCCTCGACCGCGATGACGATTCTTGCAGGCCGCGAAGGATGGTGTCGAGAATTTTAGTGTGTTCTGCAATCACATCACGATCGTTCCGGCGTTGAAGGCGATGCTCGATTCGCCGGATCTGAAGCTCGATGGTTTTGTTGGTCCAGGTCACGTCAGCACGGTCATCGGTACGCGTTGCTACGAGTTTGTGCCGCGTGAATATGGCAAGCCGCTGGTTGTTACTGGATTTGAGCCGCTCGACGTGCTGCAGTCAGTTTACATGATCGTGAAACAGATTGTTGAAGGGCGGGCGGAGGTTGAGAATCAGTATGCGCGCGTCGTGTATCGTGAAGGGAATCGCCGGGCGCTCGAAGCTTTGTCGGAGGTGTTTGAGCCGCGCGAATATTTTGAGTGGCGCGGGCTGGGTTCGATCGCGCATAGCGGCATGAAACTGAAGAGTAAGTATGCGCGCTTCGATGCGGAGCTGAAATTCAGCGTGCCGGGATTGCGCGTGGCGGATCCGAAGGCGTGCCAGTGTGGCGAGATACTGAAAGGCGTGAAGAAGCCGTGGGAGTGCAAAGTGTTTGGCACGGCCTGCACGCCTGAGACACCGATCGGATCGTGCATGGTCTCGTCGGAGGGCGCGTGCGCGGCGTATTACAATTTCGGAAGACTCTCGAAGATCGCCGAACGCTCGGCTGCGAGAGTCAGTTAGCAGGATTTACAAGATTTTTCAGGTTCATGTAAATCTTGTCTAATCTTGTAAATCCAGTCCAACGATTGACTCGTCAACACGCATGTCCACACCTTTTCACCTTCCCCACTCTTCCAACGCGTCGAACGCGCGCGAAGGCGGAAACATAAGTTCACCGACACACACATCACGCTCGCTCACGGCAGCGGCGGACGCGCCATGCACGAGCTGATCGAAGGACTCTTTCTCGATTACTTTCGCAACCCACTGCTCGAGCACCTCGAAGATCAGGCAGTCTTCGACGTCGCGACAAACGGCCACGCCTCATCACGACTCGCTTACACCACTGACTCCTACGTCGTTTCGCCCATTTTCTTTCCCGGCGGCGACATCGGCAAACTTGCAATCCACGGCACCGTAAACGATCTGGCGATGAGCGGCGCGCGCCCGTTGTATCTATCCGCAGGCTTCATCCTCGAAGAAGGTTTCTCGATCGATGATCTAAAAAAGATACTTACCTCGATGCGCGACGCTGC
Organism: uncultured Acidobacteriota bacterium; assembly: GCA_963748155.1. GTDB lineage: Bacteria > Acidobacteriota > Blastocatellia > Pyrinomonadales > Pyrinomonadaceae > PSRF01. The sequence goes on from CAVVHV010000003.1 coordinate 15,762, forward strand.
TGCCGAAGCGGGTGTGACTATCGTAACGGGCGATACGAAAGTCGTGCAAAAGGGTGGCGCGGACAAGATCTTCATCAACACGTCCGGCATCGGCGTCATTGAGTCATCCCTTAAATCTCGTCCGCAACACGCGCGCAACGCAGGAGACAAAGTGATTCTGAGTGGAACGCTGGGCGATCACGGCACGACGATCATGATCGCTCGTGGTGAGCTGGAACTGGAAACCGACATCGAGAGCGATTGCGCGCCTTTGCAATCGCTGGTTGCGGAAATGATCGATGAGGCCAACAAGCTTGATGTCTTAGATGCGCTCCATTGTTTGCGCGATCCAACGCGCGGCGGTCTTGCTACGACTCTCAACGAGATCGCACTCAGCTCCGAAGTTTGCATCGAGATCGAAGAGGATCGGATTCCGGTGCGTGAGGAAGTAAAAGGCGCATGTGAGATACTCGGCCTCGATCCGCTTTACGTGGCGAACGAAGGGAAGCTGGTTGCGGTAGTTGCCGCCGATTTAGCAGAGCCGCTGGTCGCACGCATGAAGCAGAACCAGTACGGCGCTCAGGCATGCATTATCGGTGAAGTTAAATCAGAGCCGGGCGGAATAGTGTCGATGCGGACTGGCTTTGGCGGCACACGTATAGTAGATATGCTCGTAGGAGAACAGTTACCGCGCATATGTTAGACAACGTTGGCTCACTTAGCATGATGGCCGTCCTGAGTATCGGACTCGTGTTTGGATTGAAACACGCGACCGAAGTCGATCACGTCGTCGCCATCTCGACGATTGTGAGCCGGCACAAGAACATCTTTCATTCAGCCGTGGTCGGAGCACTCTGGGGTGCCGGACATACCGCATCGTTACTAATTGTCGCCGCGATCGTATTGAGTTTGCGCATCGCGATTCCGGAAAGAGTGAGCGGTTGGTTGGAGTTTGGCGTCGCGATCATGATCATTGGTTTAGGTATCAGCGCGCTCAGGAAAACATTGCAGCAGAATGCGCACGTTCACGTGCACCAGCATAGTCACAACGGTCAAGCGCACACGCACATTCACTTTCATGAAAACGAAACAGAGCACAAGCCGGCGGTGCAATCCCGTCACTCACATTCGGTGTCGCGTCTCGGATGGAAGCCGGTTTTGATTGGAATGATGCACGGATTGGCGGGTTCTGGAGCATTGATGTTGCTGGTGCTCACGCAGATCAGTTCGCCGTGGCTTGGCTTTTTGTACGTGGCGACTTTCGGCCTTGGCTCGATTGTCGGAATGCTTTTGATGTCGGGCTTGATCGGCTTGCCCTTCGCGTTCAGCTCGAGAAAACTGACTCACCTCCACCAGCGCCTCCAAACGCTTGCCGCAGTCTTCAGTATCTGCTTCGGTATCTGGTACGCATACAAAGCCGCCATCTTGTAAATCCTGTAAATCTTGTCATCCTGGCTAACAATGTCTTAAATGCCGCGTCGTCGAACATTCCTGGTCGTCATCGCCCTCCTCCTCGCGGCTCTCATTTTCCTCTGGCTCATCCTGGCACTCAATTGTCCGAGCGCCGGCATTGCTCTCACGGTTCGAGCCCGCGACCTTCATCGACTGAAGAATCGAACATCACTTCCACAACCTACTGACTTCGACTCACGAATCACACTCGATGCGTTGCTACAACCAGGCGACGATACTAATCGCTGGTCCACCAGTCGCGCTGCGAAAGTTCAGGGTGAAGTGATCGACGTCGCATACGCGGGCGCTGAGGCAACTAATTGTTTCAACCCATGTCGTCGCGACATCCACATCCTCATCGCAACGCGGAAAGGCGTCGCGAAGAGCGGGCACGTCGTGGTCGAGGTCACGCCGAATCTATACGACTGGGCAGCAGGACAGGGAATTGATTGGTCGGAAAAAACTCTGCAAGCGCAGTTAGTGGGCCACTGGTGTGAATTTGAAGGATGGTTGTATTTCGACCTCGGTCACGCGGAAGAATCCGAGAACATCTCTCCCCGGCAAGCCCGACAACTGGCGCGCCACTGCCTGGGAGATACATCCTGTCACGAGGATCACTGTTATCAGATAAGTCGTTTACAGGATTTACAAGATTTTTCAGGATTTACATGTAAATCTTGTTTTATCTTGTAAATCCTGTAAACGACTGACTCACTTGCCGGACGCGCTTATGGCAGTACGCCCTCCGGCACCATCCACGGATGAATCTCCATCGCCAGTCTTCCCGCCTGCACAGCCGGATCACTCGCCGTCAACGCTTTCGCTTCTTCCAACGATCCTACGCGAAACACGAAGATGCCGCGCAAGCGTCCATTATCACCAAACGGTCCCGCGGCGATCAGCTTCTTCATTTCCGCGAGCCGGTTGATGTTTGCCATGTGCCCTTTTTGAATCTCTTCCGTTGCGGGTGTCTTTTCGGGCGTCCACTTTTCACCGCGAGTGAGAAACGCAAAATACATCGGCACGAGCTTCAGCGGTTTAGCCGGCTTGCCGAATATGTCTTCCGACCACCACGGGTGCATTTCCACGACGTGGAAACCCGACGCCACTGACGGATCCGCTTCGGCCCAGGCTTTCGCTTCGGCCGCCGATGGCGCGCGAAAAACGTAGACTCCACTTATCTCGCCACCATCAGTAAACGGCCCGGCCAAGACTGCCTTACCCGAGTCGAGCGTCGCAAGCACGTAGTTGACGTGTTCCTCGTGCGAACGCTTCGTTTCCGGAGTTTCGGCCGCACTCCATTTCGGCCCGCGCTTCAGCAGCGCCATGTGAAACTCAACCATCTTGTGTGCCGGCTCATTCTTAGGTTCCGGTTTCTGCTGCGAGAAAACCGCGGGCGACGTTAGAAGAAGCAGCGCGATGCCGGTTAACAGACGGTGAAAAGTTTTCATTTTTTACTCCTGGTAAGCCGCTATTCGTTATCGAGCAGCCGCGTGGTGTGTTCAGTGACGCTCGGCGGTTGGGCCAGCTCGTTTGTTCTCACTTGCTGCCGTCCGATGTTAGGCATCGGATTGTTAGCTGCGGGAGGTAACGAGCCGCGCGCTGGGATTGATCCGAACGCCGGTGGTTGAACGGCTGGCGAGATTGCGGGTGTAGTTTTATCGATGAAGAGCCGGGCGTAGAGCATCCATACGAGTGACACAAAGAAGGGTCCCGACCGGAACGATCATCGGTCCGCCTTCTTCGATTGCGGCGCAGAACAGGAAGAAAACAGGAAGGAGTACGCCGCTGAAGAACATCAACTTTTGTGCGCGGCGTATGTGTTTGCGGCGCAGCGAGAGTTCCGGCGCCTGTGCCGGGTCCGCACGTCTTACGGGCAGGCCGCCACCCGCGAGCCACTCCGCCAATCCGGTTAAGGCGAGGCCACAACGTGAACAGAACCTCATCTCACCGGAAACCTGTTGCTGACCGCAGTTAGGACAGTACATAAATCCTCAAGTTGGGTGTGATTGTAGCCGAACCGACGAAAGTACGGTAACTACAAGGGCGAAGTTCAGGTAAATGCTGCCACAAAGAAGCACAAAACACGCAAAAGATTTATCATTTGTGTTCTTGGGTAGTGCCGTAACTTGAACTGCTTCTCTGTGCACCTCTGTGTTCTCTGTGTCTCTGTGTTTTACTATTCCTGGAAAAAATAACCACAGAGGCACAGACAACACAGAGGTTGCACCGAGAAGATGAACAGAGCGACAGCCGGCACAGTCGATATCTCCCGAAAACACCACTGGCCTGCTGAACCTCTCTGGCCACCGTTTGTGGCAATGCTGGCTGTCGCAGGTTTGTACGCAGCGTTGCCCCCGAGTCTGCTGGGCGGCGCGCCGCGCTGGCTACTTGTAGTGATCGTGTTGGGGCTGCTCGCGCCGATCCTGATTTCACATCGCAGTGGCAATCATTACCTCGGCCAGGTGTTGGGTTACGTCCTTAACAGCGTCGTAACTGCGGCGATGATCTTCTCGCTCGCGCTCCTTATCTGGCACGTGACGGAACACAAAGTGACACCGCCGCAGTTGTTACGTTCTGCTGGGGCGCTGTGGGTGTCAAACTTTCTGGTGTTCGCCTCGTGGTACTGGCGACTGGATGCAGGTGGACCACACCAGCGTGCTCGCACGCCCGGTCACGATGACGGCGCGTTCCTCTTTCCACAAATGACAATGCACCCGGAAGCCAAGATCGCCGCGGGCGAACACGACTGGGAACCCAACTTCGTCGATTATCTGTTTCTCGCCTTCAACACCAGCACAGCTTTTTCACCCACCGACGTCCCCGTCCTCTCCCGTTGGGCCAAGCTCCTAATGATGATCCAGGCCATGATCTCGCTATTGGTACTGGCGCTCCTGGCCGGCCGTGCCGTGAATATTTTGTGAGCAACAATATGTGTTGCCTTCCCTCGACTCCTTCGGAACTTTTCATGGCTGGTGGTCACGAATTTAGATCAGCCACGAAGAGGCACAAAAAGCACAAAATCATTTAGTGACTTTTGTGCTTTTTTGTGGCTCATAGACCAGTCATTCGCTGAAGTTCTTCGGGATAACGCTCGCCTTCCACAGTTATCTTTGATGCGGCGCTGTCGATCTCACGCAGATCGTTCTCGCTGAGCTCGACTTCAACTGCTCCGATATTCTCTTCGAGCCGGTTTAGTTTCGTGGTGCCGGGAATCGGGACGATCCAGGGCTTTTGCGCGAGCAACCAGGCGAGCGCGATTTGAGCAGGCGTGGCGTTCTTGCGCTCTCCGATCGACTTCAGCAGATCAACGAGGGTCTGATTCGCTTTCCGCGCTTCAGCGCTGAAGCGCGGCAGTATGTTGCGAAAGTCGGAACTCTCAAACGTTGTGCTCTCGTCGATCTTTCCGGTCAGAAAACCTCTGCCGAGCGGGCTGTAGGGAACGAAGCCGATTCCGAGTTCTTCGAGCAATGGTAATACTTCCGCTTCCGGTGTTCTGGTCCATAGTGAGTATTCATTCTGGATTGCTGTTACCGGTTGCACTGCATGTGCGCGACGAATGGTTTCAAGTCCCGGCTCAGAAAGTCCGAAGTGCCTGACTTTACCTGCGTCGATCAACTCCTTCACAGCTCCGGCCGTGTCTTCGATGGGCACGTCAGGGTCTACACGATGTTGATAGAACAGATCGATGTAGTCGGTCTTGAGTCGTTTCAGCGATGCGTCAGCGACTTCCTTGATGTGCTCCGGACGACTATCAACGCCCAGCCACGTACGCTGTCCTGTCGGATCGAGTTTGAATCCGAACTTCGTCGCTATCACCACTTCGTTGCGTACAGGCGAAAGAGCTTCGCCGACGAGCTCTTCGTTAGTGAATGGACCATAGACTTCAGCAGTGTCGAAAAATGTTATGCCGCGCTCGACCGCTGCACGAAGCAGCGAGATCATTTCCTGCTTGTCTGGAGTCCGGCCGTACGAGGCGCTCATCCCCATGCAGCCAAGCCCGAGCGCTGACACTTCGAGCTTGCTGTTACCGAGTGTTCGTTTCTGCATTGTTACTCCTTTCAGTGCAGTCACGATTGTAGCCACAAAAAGGCACAAAAAGACACAAAATAGAAGGGCATTCTATTCTGTGTCTTCTGTGCCTTTTGTGGCTTTATTGCGAAGGCAGATTACGCGGCTCGGACGACGCGCTCGGGCACGGTCTGTTTTGTCGCAACAGGTGGCTTCACTGGTTTCGACAAAGCAGACTTGAGCTCGCGCCAGTGAATCGAGATGTCAGCGAAGACCAGTGCCAACGCGAGACACGACCAGATAATTGCCTGAACGATCTCGACTCCGAGAGTTTCCCAGCCAGTGACTCCCATCACGAAGCGCCCGGCAATGAAGACGAGTGCGAGCGCATAACTGCGCGTGGCCCACTGTCGATGCAACGCAATCTTGCGTCTGAACGCAAACAGGAATGCGAGTCCGGTGGCAGTCATCAACATCGCGGCGTCAACGCACGCCAGCACAGTAAACGAGCGCGGCGCTCCCATGCGCTCCTGGTAATACTGAATGTACGCGCCCAGCGGGGCGAGCACGAACGCGCCGACGACGTAGAGCCGGCCCATCACGCGGTGTGCTTTGGTGAATCGTTGTCGCAGCCGATCGGAAAACTGTAAAGGTGCGAAGAGAAGGACGATGGCGCCGAAAATGCCGTGTGGGAGCAGCCACCATTTGAAAGCCTCGTAGCGTTGCCACGCCGGATGGGATCCATCGATAAGAAAGCGTTCGTTGTGATAAAGGACGTAAAGACTAGCCAGTGCAATTACGGAAAGTGTCACGTACTTCGCGTTGAGCTTCATGGGGCTCCTTGTCGGTAACGAAATCAATCCTCGCTACCTCTAACGCGAAGTTTTGCTGACTTTTGGGTCATCACTTTGCCACGGATTACACGATTAACTTGACACCCGGCCGCGGGATAAATAAAAATACGGACGTTCGTTTTTATAGGCGGAATGCCAAAACTCAGTCCCAGCGCGATCGAAAAGAACAAAAGTCGGATCGAGGAAGCGGCCAAGAAACTCTTCATCAAGCAAGGCTTTCACGCTACCTCGATGCGCAATATTGCCGCCAGGGCAGGGACGTCGCTCGGCAACGTCTATAACTATTACCGGACTAAAGAAGAGATCCTGGGCTCGATCATCGGCAAGTATCAGACGACCATCGACGGTCGCCTGCGTTCGATCTTCGACGAGATCGACGAGCCGCTCAAGCCCGAATCGCTAGTCCGGTTTGGCCAGCAGATCAAGAAGATGGTGAACGATCACCACGACTTCTGGCTGCTGATGTACATCGACGTACTCGAATTCGAGAACCTCCACTTTCGCAAGATGTTTGAAGGGCTGGTTCACAACCTGCGGCGTCGCTTCGCCACGCAGTTTGCCGAGTTGAAGAGCTGCGGCGCGGTATACGGTGACATCGATCCGGCCGTCGGTTTCACCGCCCTCTACATGCAGTTCTTCAACTATTTCCTGGTAGAGAAGTTGTTTGGTGGTAATCACCACTTCGGTTTGACGGATGAGCAGGTCATCACGCAATTGACAGACATGTACTGTCGCGGTTTGTTGCAGAACCACAACGGTGGTTCGACTAAGTCTTCCCAATCCACTAAGAGTCGCAAAAAGCGCAAATCCTAACGCTAAGTTGTTCGTGCTTTTTGCCTTTTTCGCAGCTAAAAGAAAAACGAACGTTCGTTGTTTTTGCGATTGTTTTCGATCACCCCAGACGTTGGCTTCAGACTTGTAGGAGGAAGGTCATGCATAAGTCGATTCTCAGTTTTCTCTTTATCATTTTGTGCACCGTGTCCAGTGCGTTTGCACAGGGTGGCACCGGACAGTTGAGCGGGAGTGTCGTTGACGCCAACGGGGCCGTCGTTGCTGGAGCAAGCATCAAGCTCACCAGCCTCGTCACCGCACAAGAGCGCGAGGCGACAACCAACGACTCGGGAGATTTCGTTTTCACGCTCCTGCCTGCCGGCGCTTACAAGCTCGAGATCACCGCCACCGGCTTCCGGACCGTGGTCGTTGATGAAGTCAAGATCAACGTCACGCAAACCACGACACTGCCTGTTCGTCTCGACGCAGCGGCAGTCTCCGGCATGGTCACGATCAACGCCGAGCCGCCGCTCGTGCAGCAGGAAACTTCACAAGTCGGCCGTACGATCGATGAGCAAACTATTCGACAGTTGCCGCTGCCCACGAGAAACTTTCAACAGCTTCTGACTCTCTCGCCGGGCACATCTTCGTCAGTCGCAAATAACACGGAACTCGGGCGCGGCGACGCGATCATCTCCGTGAACGGCCAGCGCACGACCAGCAACAACGTCCGCATCAACGGCATCGATGCCAACTCTATCGGCACAAACTCAACGCCAAATATCGCCGTTCCCGCAACCGACACGATCCAGGAGTTCATCGTGCAAACAAGCCTGTACGATGCGTCGCAGGGCCGGAACGCGGGCGGCAACGTCGAAGCGATCACGAAGTCGGGGGCGAATGCCTTTCACGGCAATGCCTACTACTTCCTGCGCAACGACGCATTGAACGCAAACGACTACTTCCTGAATGCCGCCGGCCGTCAGAGACCTGTTTTGAAGCGCAACCAGTTTGGCGGTACGCTCGGTGGTCCAATCGTCAAAGACCACCTGTTCTTCTTCGGCTCTTACCAGGGCACGCGCGAACGCAACGGCGCGTCGCTGAATAACAGTTTGATGTCTCCGTTTATTCCGCCCGCGTTGCGCGATAACAATCGCACTGCCGCCGGTTTGTCCGCGGCTTTTGGCGTTCCGGCCGCGTCGATCAATCCGGTGATCCTCTCTGTGCTCAATGCGCGATTGCCAAACGGTCAGTTTCTGATTCCGTCAGCCGCAACCGCCGGCGGTTTGACTCCGATCTCCGGTCTCTCGCGTTTCACTGAGAACCAATTCAACGTGAACTTCGACTGGCGTCTCAACGACAAGCACACGATCAGCTCGAAGAACTTCTTTGCGAGTAACCCGACTTTTCAGGCCAACTATAACTTCGCCGGTCTCGGCAATGGCGTCACGCAACTGCCCGGAACCGGTGGCTCACTCGAGATCATTCAGGATCTCAACTCGATCACCGACACTTACGTCTTCTCGCCAAACGTAGTCAACCAGGCTCGTTTTGGTTTCAGTCGCTTGCGCGTGACGTCCGCCGCCGAAGAGCCTTTCACGGCGGCGGAGTTTGGCATCAATAGCCCACTGCGAAATCTTTTCCCCGGCATGCCGACGTTGACCGTGACTGGATTGTTCACGACCGGCTCGTCGCCATTCGCCGATCAATCGTCGCGCATCAACGCGTTCACTTACGGCGACACGCTCTCGATCGTCGCGGGCAATCATCGTTTGCGTCTCGGCGGTGAGTATCGACGTTCGCAGGTCAACTTCTTCTTCAATGCGTTCTCGCGCGGGCAAGTGATCTTTTCAACCTTCAACAACTTCCTGATCGGCAACGGTGTATCAATCATCGGCTCGGGCGTGTTTGATCGCGCGCTGCGCGTCAACGACTGGAGCGGATTTGTACAGGATGACTGGAAGGTCAACTCGCGTCTGACGTTGAACCTCGGACTGCGCTACGACTTTTACGGTTATCCAGTCGATACGCGCGGGCGACTTGTAAACTTCCTGCCGGATCAGTTTCGCCAGGGAACTACTGCCGTGCCTGCTGGTCCACCGAATGGATTTGTGCAAGCGGGCAACGGAACGCTCGCCGGGGTGCCCACGGTTGAAGACACGCTCATTCCGACTGACAAAAACAATTTTGCTCCGCGCGCCGGCTTTGCGTATCGCTTGAACGATTCCGGCACGCTCGTCGCGCGTGGCGGTTATGGCATCTATTACGATCGGTTCTCGACTCGTTACGCGAACACACAGTTGCTCAACTACCCGTATCTCGCGTTGGCAGTTGGACTGCCGGGCATTCTTCGCACGATGTCTGACCCGTTCATTCCGGTGCCGCAGCCGGGCCAGTTTCCGGTGAACCCGACGATCCCGTCGCCGCTCTCACCGTTGTCGCCAATCGTCGGCGTGCCGATCAGCGGTATCTTTATCGATCCCGAATTGCGAACGCCATACATCCAGCAATACAACGCAAACGTGCAGTGGGAGTTTGCGAAGGACTTCCTGCTCGAAGCCGGTTATGTGGGTTCGAAGGGAACGAAGCTGTTACAGGTGATCACGTTGAACCAGCCGGTTTACAACCGCGCGGCGAACGTGTTCGTGGCGCCATTTGGCACTGCGCTTTCGACGCAGAAGAACGTTGCCGGTGGCATTCAACAGGTGCAGTCGACCTCTAACTCCGATTACAACTCGCTTCAGCTCAGCGTCACGAAGCGCTTCAGTCGCGGCTTGCAATTCCTGAGTGCGTACACGTACGGAAAGTCGAATGACTACTATTCGGGCGGTACGATCAATGAGTTGTTTGCTGTCGCAGGCGATCAGTTCAACTGGAAAACGAACTATGGACCATCGGATTTTGACCGGCGCCATCGCTTCGTCACCAGTTTCGTTTACGACTTGCCGAAACTCGTTTCGGAGTCGAGCTCAGCACGAGTGATTCTGAACAACTGGCAGTTGAACGGTATCCTGACGCTGCAAACAGGAACTCCGTATTCCATTGTCGATATCGTCGGCAACAACATCATTCAGCGCGCGAATTTCGCGTCAGGATTTACCGGCAGCGTTGAGACGAGCGGAAGCACGCAGGAGCGGCTGAACTCGTTCTTTAACATCAACGCGTTTGTTGCTGTCGAGGCCGATTCTTGCGGGAACGAATCTCGGAACGCCGAACAACCCGAACTTCGATCCAAACAATCCGTTTGGAAATACTTCGCGCAATTTCCTTTACGGTCCGGGACAGAAGAACATGGACTTCTCGGTGGTCAAGTTCATTCCGATCACGGAGAGAGTTCGAGGCGAGTTTCGCACGGAGTTTTTCAATCTTTTCAACTGGGCCAACTTCGCGAATCCGAACAACAACATCGCCGTGCCGTTGACGTTTGGAAAGATTACGGCGACGAGTGCCGGACCGCGAGTGATCCAGTTTGCGTTTAAGGTGAATTTCTAAGTCATTAGAGCAGGATTTACAGGCTGCTCTTTCGGAGCAGACAAGCTAAAGCTTGAACTCTAAACTTGTGCAGAAATTACGTGTGCCGAAAGTATCCGTTAATGGTCTGAAGCTCTATTACGAGATCGAAGGTGATGGCGCGCCGGTTGTGTTGATTCCGGGGTTTGCTGCCGGTCGTTGGATCTGGTTCAAGCAAACTGCCGATCTAGCGCGCAACTTCCGCGTCATCATCTTCGATCCGAGGGGCGTTTCGGCTTCTGACAAGCCGGAAGGCGCGCAAACGATCAGTCTGCTCGCTGACGATATCGCGCATTTGTTGGAGACGATCGGGATTGAGAGTGCGCACATGGTTGGGGCTTCGTTTGGTGGCTTTGTCGCACAGGAGTTTGCACTCAAGTATCCGGCGATGACGCGAAAGCTCGTGCTTTGCTGCACGAGTTTTGGTGGTCCAAATCATGTTGTGCCCGCGCCCGAGACTTTACAGGCGTTGGCTTCAACCAAGGGGCTCAACAGTGAAGACCGGATGCGAGCAAATCTGTTGCTGGCATTCACGCCGGAGTATGTGCGAACGCAAGTGGCTGAAGTTGATCGCATCGTTCATTTGCGTGCGACGAATGAGGTGCCTGAGCACATTTACCTGAGCCAGTTGCAGGCGGCAATGAGTTTCAATGCGGAGTCGAGACTCGCGGAGATCAAGAGCCCGACACTCGTGTTGAGTGGTGATGCGGACATCATCGTTCCCGTGCAAAACTCGCGCAATCTCGCGGCGAAGATTCCCGGCGCGCGGCTTGAGATCATTGAGGGTGGCAGTCATACATTTTTCATTGAACAAGCCGGGGAGTTTAATCGCATCGTTAGCGGAATTTTTAGCCACGGATTTACACGGATGAACACGGATGATGTTTTGCGAATATTGTCAGTACCGGTATCTATGTTCCGGAAAAGATCGTCACGAACGATGATCTGAGTCGCATTCTCGGCGAGGATATCAACGAGTTTGTCACTAACGTTCTCGGGATTCACGAGCGACACGTCTGCTGCCGAGAACGAAAGCACTGCCGATCTGGCCACACACGCAAGCCGCCAGGCGCTCGAAACGGCTCGACTCGATGCAAGCGAGTTGGACCTGATCATTCTCGCCACTGATACGCCCGAGCAGCTTTCACCTGCGACGTCTGTCGTCGTGCAGCATCGGCTTGGCGCCGTGAATGCGGGAACGTTTGACGTGAACTGTGCCTGTGCGGGATTCGTGACGGCGTTGGACACTGCGTCGAAGTTCATCATTGCCGATTCGGCTTATCGAAACGTGCTCGTCGTGGGTGCGTACGCGATCAGCAAGTATCTCGACTGGCATGACAAGAAGACGGCGACGATCTTTGCTGACGGCGCGGGGGCCGTTGTGTTGCAGGCAAGCGATGATCGACCAGGTTTCCTTGCGGGAAAACTTCGCGCTGACGGCAGCTTTCACGATCATATGGGAATCTACGCGGGCGGAACTCACCTGCCGATCACCAATCAAGTTGCTCGATGAGGGCATGTGGACGAAGGTACGTTTCGCGAAGAAGTATCCGGCGGAAGTAAATACTGAAGGTTGGCCGGCGATTGTCAAAGAGGTACTGGCGAAGGCGAAGCTCACGCTCGAGGACATCAAGCTGTTTCTGTTCACGCAGGTTAACCTGAGCACGATCAAAGAAGTGATGGCGAAGCTCGAGCTGCCGATGGAGCGCACGCACACGATCATGCAGAAGTGGGGCTACACCGGTTCGGCGTGCATACCGATGGTGCTGCACGATGCTGTTAGCGCCGGCAAGCTTCAACGTGGTGACAACGTAATCATGTGTGCCTCGGGTGGTGGCCTCAACATGGCCTGTGTCGCTTTTAAATGGTGAGCCACAAAAAGGCACAAAGCACAAATGGATCATCCGACAGTCTATTCTTTGTTCGCCGATCGCGTTAGCAGGTATGCGGCGGAGAATGCTGAGCCGAAGGATGTCTTCTACTTTCGTTCGAACGATCGTTGGCAGGGGATTTCGTGGCAGCGCTTCGAGCAGGAGACTTACGACTTTGCCACGGCGCTGTTGTCGCTCGATTTACAGCGTGGCGGATCGATCTGCATCCTGATGGGCAACGTGCCTGAGTGGCCCATCAGCGATATCGGCACGATCATGGCCGGTGGCGTTGGTGTCGGGCTCTATCCAACCAGTTCCGCCGAACAGATTGCCTACATCATTAATCATTCAGATGCTGAGTTCGTGCTGGTTGACACGCGTGAGCAACTCCAGAAGGTGCTCAGCGTTCGCGACCAGCTTCCGAAAGTGCGTCACATCATCGCTCTCGACGCAGACGGCTCGAGCGACGTGATCCCCTATCGCGATTTCATCGCGCGCGGGCGTGAAGAACGCTCGCGGCTCGCGTCGATGTTGAAAGAACGCGCGGAAGGCGCGGAGCCTGACGATGTCGCGATCATGGTCTACACGTCAGGCACGACCGGCGCGCCCAAGGGCGCGTGCCTGAGTCATCGTTACATCATCAACAGTGTCGAGTCACTGCGCCAGACGATTCCGATTTACGACACTGACGTTTCGTTTTCTTATCTTCCGTTCTGTCATGTGGCGGAGCGGATCTCCGGACTTTACAACCGTCTTTACGCGGGTGCTTCCGCTTATTTTGTCGACGATCTCGCGCGTTTGAGTGAGTACATGCTCGAAGTTAAACCGACTGTGTTCGCGAGCCTGCCGCGTTTCTTCGAAAAGATTCACGCGCGCATCATTGCGGACGGCTCCACGCGAGTCAAAGACTACTTTGGCGGTCGCATTCGACTCGCGACCTCAGGCGGCGCGCCGTTGCCGCTGGAAGTGGCTGAGTTCTTCGCGGCGGCAGGGTTCGCCAATCTTGCAGGCATACGGACTGACGGAAAACGTCTGCGTGGCGTTCAATCGTCCTGACAATTACAAGTTCGGCACTGTTGGACCACCGATGCCTGGCTGTGAAGTTCGCATCGCTGAGGACAAAGAGATCCTGGTTCGCAGTGAGATGATGTTCAGCGGCTACTACAAAGCGCCGGAAGAGACGGCGAAGATGTTTGCTGATGGCTGGCTGTTGACGGGCGATCTGGGCGAGTTGGACGAAGATGGTTTTCTGAAAATCATCGGGCGCAAGAAGGAGTTGATTGTTACTTCAACAGGCAAGAAGGTCGCACCGGCATTGCTGGAGAACATGTTGAAGGAGCATCACGTGATCAGCCAGGCGATGGTTTACGGCGAAGGACGTTCGTTTCTCGTTGCGTTGATCACTTTGAATTCCACTGCGCCGCGAGAAACTATTCAGGCGATCGTCGATAACGTTAATCGACGCGTCTCGTCTACGGAGTCGATCAAGCGCTTTGCGATTTTAGATCGTGATTTCGAAATCGCTCGCGACGAGATCACGCCGACAGGGAAACTAAAGCGGGACGTTATTACAAATCGTTTTCGTAACGTGATTGATGCGCTTTATTTAGCCACGGATGAACGCAGATGAAAACACGGATCACATTTCTCATAGCGATTACGTTTTGTGTTGTGACCTGGGCCAATGCGCAGACCTCGAAAGAAGTCCTCGTCTTTGGCCAGAAGATCCATTACGTCGAAGCTGGTTCCGGGCCAACTGTAATTCTATTGCACGGTCTGGGCGGTTCGACGCAAGCATGGCAGTTCAATATCGCCGCACTCGCCGAGAAGTTTCACGTCGTCGTCCCCGATCAGATCGGCTTCGGTAAGTCTGACAAGCCTTTCGTCAATTATCGTATTCGCACATACGTCGATTTCCTCGATCAGTTTTGCAAACAACTGAAGATCGAGCGCGCCACGCTCGTCGGGAATTCAATGGGCGGGTGGATCGCGGCCATGTTTACGGCTGCTTTCCCGGATCGTGTCGAAAAGCTTGTGTTGGTGGATGCCGCGGGTTACGCACCGCCTAAAGATCTCGATATGCGCACTCTTTTTGCTTTGAACCCGACGACACGAGAAGGCATGAAACTCCTCACCTCGAAAGTCTTCTACAACAAACTATTCCAGACTGACGCCGCTATCGAGCTGGCGATTGCAGCCCGGCTCGCCGCCGGTGACGGCTACACGATCAACAGCATCACCGAGTCGATCATCCGCGGCGAAGATTTCCTCGACGACATCGTCAAAACGATCAAGCGGCCAACGCTGCTCATCTGGGGACGCCAGGACGGACTCGTGCCGCTCACTGAAGGCGAGCGTTTCAACAAAGACATAGCTGGTTCGAAATTGATCGTGATCGAGCAGTGTGGTCACGTTCCCAACGTCGAGAAACCGGCAGAGTTCAATGCCGCAGTCCTGAAGTTTCTCACTGAAAGCGCTCAATAACATGACATTAAAAGTCGGCGACAGCGCTGAGATCACAAAGAAGATCGAGCAGTCAGACATTGACGCATTTGCGACTGTGACTGGCGATCACAATCCGGTTCACGTCGACGAGGAATTTGCGAAGACGACGCGCTTTGGGCGACGGATCGCGCACGGGATGTTGACTGCATCGCTCATCTCCGCCGTGCTCGCGAACAAGTTGCCGGGTAAGGGAAGTGTTTATCTCGGGCAGACACTACAGTTCGTTGCGCCCGTGTTTCCCGGCGACGAGATCACGGCGCGCGTCACCGTAAAAGAGATTCGTGAAGACAAGCCGATCGTGAAACTCGAGACGATTTGTGTGAACCAGCGCGAGGAGATTGTGGTACGCGGTGAAGCGACTGTTTTGAGTCGCGGATAAACAGATTCACAGATGGAACGCCGATACAGTCGATTAAAGAAGAGAGCCAGGTGAGCGGGTATTCGTGGTATGCGCTCTGGTTGCTGACGCTTGTTTACGTCTTCAACTATCTCGATCGCACCATCATTTACATCCTGCTGCCCCTCATCAAAAAAGAGATGGCGTTTACCGACTTGCAGCTCGCAATGCTCGGCAGCATGTCGTTCGTCATCTTTTTCACGGTGCTCGGGATACCGTTTGGACGTTTAGCCGATCGCGCTGTACGGAAAAACATGATCGCCGTTGGTCTCGCGGTCTGGAGTCTCTTTTCAGGTCTGACTGGATTTGCAAACGGCTTTTGGTCGCTACTGTTGTGTCGTGTGATGGTTGGGGTTGGGGAAGCGACACTTGGACCAGCCGCGCTCTCGTTGTTGAGCGACTACTTCCCGCCGCGCGTGCGCGCGACCGTGCAGGCCATCTACTCTTCGGGCATCGCGATCGGCGCCGGTCTCGCTTTCTTTCTCGGCGGTTGGCTCGGGCAGTACTACGGCTGGCGCGTTGCGTTTTACGCGTTGGGTTTTCCGGGTCTCGTGATCGCCGTGCTCGTCTACCTGTTGCGCGAGCAACCGCGCGGTACGACAGAGGCCGCAACAACGAAATACACCGCGCGCGACTGGCGGATTCTCTTCAACTCAGTACCGCTTCGATATCACTACCTTGGCTACGGCTGTTTTGGTCTTGCCGCAAACAATCTTTCGTTTTGGGGCGCGACGTTTGTCACGCGCGTCTACAAGCTCGACCTCGTGACGATCGGTTTTTATGGCGGCGTGTTGACGTTGATTGCAGGTGTGCCTGGGACGATTCTCGGCGGCTATTTCGCTGACAAATTTCGGCGCTTCGGACGCGGCGGTCGCATGCTGTTCGGCGCGATTGCGGCGCTGATCGCCGTGCCGTTCTGGTTGTTGTTTATTTTTTCAGGAAATTTGTTGTTGCTGTTGATTGCAAATCTGGTGTTGCTCGCGCTGTCGCTCGTGTGGCTTGGTCCAGCCGCGGCAGACGTTCACGACATAGCAGGTCCTGAGCTGCGTGGCCTCGGCATCGGCGTTTACTTCTTCGCCGTGATCATCGCCTACGGCATCGGCTCTCTCGTCATCGGCCAGCTCAACGACTGGCTCGGCGCCACCACCGCGCCACTCAACATGCGCTACTCGATGTTGCTCTGCCCACTTGCCTGTCTGGTTGCGGCGGTGAGTCTCTGGCGCGGGTATCAATCAGCAAACCGGATGTAATCCGTTGCATTCAGTAACCCGCGCCCGAATAAAAGACTCATCGCACTTCGAATTTTCCTCCGAGAACCACGATCTCAACCTTTTTTGTTTTAGGGTCATTCTTGAACTTGAAATCAAAACGCTGCGTCATCTGGGATGAAGTTGCGCCGAGTAATTTGAGTCCTTTCAACCGCACGCTGTTGTCGTCAATGACTTCAAACTCGACGTTCTTTCCCCTGAAGGTGACTTTCTCGAGTTGTTTCATTGCATCACCTTCAACGTTTGCTTCGTCTTCGCCAGTTGATATTGTTTCTTTAGGTTTCGGCGGTGCGATTTGGGGATTGATTTCAGGAATTGAAATTAGAAATGGCTTCTCGCTGCCGCGCTGCACCAGTATCTGTTTGTTACTCTGAAGTTGCGCAGCGGTGAGCCCGATCAAACGCATCTTTGTGGCGTCAGTCGTCGAGCTGACGGGGGTGAGTGCCGGTCTCGGATTGTCAGGCGAAAGCACTGCCATCTGGTCCAGGCCCCTGCCCAACAGGAGGAACTTGGTCTGCTGTTCAGTGTGTTCGAGCACGATCAAACGTTCGGTCTGGCTTGGAGGTATGTGTGCCTCCACTGACTCCGGCTGGGGTCGACAATCTGTTGCAGGGAACAGCTTCTGAATAGACAATTCCGGGTTAGCAACAAGGTCTGCCGTCGGAAGCACGACAGTTAACTCGTCGCCATTGCGCTTCAGTTGAGAGAATCCAAAAACGCGGCCGCCGACAATTATAACCAGGCCATCGATCTCGTCAGCAGGAGTTGCATATTGTACGTTGCCCGCACTTGTCTCTGTCTTCTTGCGAAATTTGATCTTGACCTCGCTGTTTGTTTCCTTCGGTGTAATGGTGGGGGTTCCGTTTGGAACGTAAGTAACTGTGGTTCCGTCTCTTTGTTTGCCACAACCGCGCAGGGTTAATTGAGACTCCGTACCATCGTGCGCAACGAGGTATACCGGCCGTGTAGCGAGCAAGCCAATTGGCGCTACGAAACGTAATGACTGGTGCTCGTGTAAGAGTTCAGGCAGTCCATTGATAATTCGTGAGCCGATGCGGACATATGTTCCCGGCAAATGACGGCCTGTAAGACGGATAAGTACCTGGCCATCGCCGATATCTTCAAGATTTCTGCCGGTGAAAGACGTGGCATTAAACGCGAGTCTATAGCGCGGTATGTCAAATGGTTGCATGGCTAACTGTAAGCTGCCGGGAACAATCCCTTTGTGAATTCCGCGCTTGCGATCATAATCTCGCCAATAAGTGCGAACGTATACTCTTCCAATTTCGCCTTCCTCCGCATCATCCGGCGCATCAAACGCAAGCTGCACAAAGGTTTGTTTCAAACCAGATTTGACGTAGTGTTGACCAAGCACGGGCCGAAACTCCCAGATAAAGCCGATTCGCTCTGGAGTGGTCGGCTGGAATGTCGAGGCCACCGTGTCCTGATCCTGAACGAGATAGTAAGTCTTGTGACCACGTAGCCACGATCCTGAGACGCCTAAAATCTGAGTTGCCACACCTCCACCGATTGAGACGCTCTTGTCCGTAATGGAGGCCACATTGTAGGTCTTCTCACGGGGAAGCAGTGCTGTAATTAAAGGTGGCTCGTCCTGTACGGTTCTTCCACCAGGTCGACTTCTTTCGACTTCTACCTCCACGACGGCCACCTTGTCCTTGTATTGTGGATCCGGTGTGATCGTGATGGGGAAACCGAGCGTGGTTTTAAGTTTCGTCATCTCGGTATATCGACGGAAGTGACCAGATAGATCCCCGGCGAGCATCAGCCGTAGCCCGTTGATCTCAGCCGTCAATTGCATCTGCTCGTTCAGAATGTCGGACGAGGAGACCGAGAAACCCGACGACGGCAACGTTGTTGTCGGCGAAGGGGCCGTGGCTCCCGGCGGACCAAACTGACCTCTGGTGGTGACGACGTCTTGCGACGCGAGTCCACTGACCGTCTGGGTGGTCCCTGTGGTCCCAGTTGTCAGACCCGATTGGGTTGTAGTTCCCGCAGGTGCGATTGTTTGCGACAAAGAAGTGGCGCCTGTTGTTTGATCGGTTTGAGTCGTGCTACCGGTCGCGCCTTTGTCCGTGGTTACCACTTGCGGCAACGGCAATCCCTGCACGTTCAGACCGAAACTGGAGATCCGCTGTGAAGCTCCGGTGACGGCGCCTAACCGCGACGCGATTGAGTTCTGGTCGATTAGTTGGAGTTGCGCAAGACGAGCTTCTGCGACCTGAAGCATTTGTTGCAGCATAGCATCGTCATAAACCCTTGGTTGCTCGACATTGATGCCTTTTCTCTTTTGCTCCCGTTGCCTGATGCTTTCCTCTGTCTCAGGAGATGGGATGGGAGTGGGGTTAATCTGCGTCTGAGCGGGCGACTGAGCCGGCGTCGCCGCAGGGTCTTGAGCAAAATGTTCAATGCTTCCCGCGACGACCTGCCGATTAAAGTAAAGCAGCGCGAACGCGAATAGAATCGCGAGTGTAGCGACAGCAAGCCTTTGAGTTTGGTGTCTCATCGTTTCATCCTTCCCATTTTGAGAGCCATTATTTTTTGTTCGATTTCTTGCGGCTTTTTTTACTGGCTTTCTTGCTGGCTTTTTTGGCTGGTTTCTTCTTCGTTGTTACAGATCTGGTTGCCGCGGCTGTTTCGGAAACTACTCCAACTGCCTCCTGTGCGAGACCTGCGTCAGTGATAAAGATCACGGCGACTCCGCTGTGCGTACCGTCCACGCCGACTACAAAAATGAAATTGCCATCACTGAGTCCGCGCTCGCTGACCAGGAATTCAGTTGCGTTTGCAAAAGGATCACCTTCTCCCTCATCCTTCGCGAGCCGTTTCCTGTCTCCCGGACCCGCATTGAGCCGTGATCTGCCATTGTTGTGATCGATTTCTAATCTTCCGGTCTTAACCATATAAGTCTCCTTTTGTTTTTGGATTGAATGTGCTGGAGGTTGGCTTAAAGGACCCCTACGGCTATATGCGGATTAGTGAATTTTTATTTCAGAACGGCTTTTGAGGCAAGCCCTTTCTGGTATGGGCCGCGCGTTCGTAACGCTACTCGTACGTCCACGCCGTAGTCGTGCACGTCACCAACCATGCCGACGATGTGTAACAGTTCATGACCTTTTACCAAAAGCTTAGACAGGATTACAGGATTTTCAGGATTTATCATGATAATCCTGTAAATCCTGTAATCCTGTCTAAGATCATTACGTTACGGAACACACAGGAAAGATTTACAGGTGCAGCTCGGCGCGGGTTTGAATCAATTGCAGGATGTGTGCTCGCGAAATCAGTCCGGCGAAGCCTTGCTCGTTCATGACCGGCAACTGGTTCAAATCGTGACCCGCCATTAGCTCGAGCGCTTCGGTCACGGGTGTGTCTGGGTTGACTGTGCGTGTCGCGTCGAGCGGTCGCATCACGTCTGCCACAGTCGTGTAGGGCCAGCGATTACGCGGCACCGCGCTGATTTCGTTGGGCGTGATGATCCCCTCGGGCTGCCCGTTCAGAGTCACTACCCAGAAACGCCGTCCAGTGCGCGTCAAATGGTCTTCAGCGAAAGTCTGAAGATTCACATTTGCATCAACGACGGGAATGTCGCGCGACATCACGTCTCCGACACGCAGTCCGCGCAGCCCTTCGCTAACGACCATCTGTGCATAGCTCTCGCGTGACGCACTGAGCAAGAACCAGCCGATGAACACGATCCAGAGTCCGTTAAATCCAGCGCCCTGGAAGAACTGCAACATACCGTAAAGGATCATCAGGAACGCGATCCCCTGACCGACGCGAGCCGCAATCGTTGTCGCACGTTTTGCATTGCCTGTGATCCACCAGATGATGCCTCGCAATACTCGCCCGCCATCGAGTGGGAATCCCGGAATCATGTTGAAGATCGCGAGCCCGATATTGATGTAACCCAGCCACATAAACATCGCCGGCAGCGGTCTTTGTGGAAACTCCGGTGGCGTCCAGCCAAGCGCGACAGTGATCGCGAGACATAAAACACCGATCACGAAGCTCGTGATCGGACCGATGATGCCCATCCAAAACTCAGTCTTCGCGTCGGCGGCTTCTTTCTCGATCTGCGCCACACCGCCGAGCGCGAAGAGCGTGATTGAGCGCACCGGCAAGCCGCGAAGCTTCGCGACAAGCGCGTGCGACAGTTCATGAATCACGATTGACGCAAAGAACAGAACCGCGGTGACTGTTGCGACGCCCCATCGTAAGCCGTCGCTCCAGCCGGGGTTGTTCTCCTGAAAATGTCCAGCAAGGGAGAACGTGATCAGGAGAGCAATGATGAACCAACTGTAGTGCAGCCCGATCTCGACGCCAAAAATACGCCCGAGTTTGATTTGAGCCTTCATTGCTGTCCTCCCTGTCACGTCCTCCCGGATCGCTAATGAACCCAGGCTGCTGTTTTCAATGCCCAGATACTGTCCGGGTAATCCTCTTGAAACTGCGCGGGCAACTCGCCGAGCACCGTGTGATCGTTCGTCGCTTTGTAGTGACTAACGCCTTTCCAATAAAGCGCTTCGGGCGCCGACTTCGAATCCGGATAACGCTCGAGCAGTTCGGTGTACCTGCGTTCTGCATCAGCCCAGTTCTTACTCATAAATGCGACACGCGCGAGCGCCAGTTCCAACTGTGCACGAAATTCGTCCTTCGGCAAATAGCCCTCGATGCGAAATCTCTCTTTTCCGTTTGGATCGAGTATCACCACGGAAGGTGTCCACAAAGCGTCGAAGCGATGGAAGTAGGCGGGATGTTCTTTGATGTGTGCCTCGAGCGGCACGAAGTTGTTGTCAATAAAGGCAGCAGTCTCGTCGTCGCTGTACGATTCGGCTTCCAGCCGAACACATGCGCCTCAGGCGGGAGCAGCGCTGAAGTCGATTAGCAGCGGCTTCTTTTGAGTTTTGGCTTCCGCGAGTGCTGCGTCAGCGTCTTTCAACCAATGTACTTTCATATCACGTCTCCTATTCGGTTATCTTGCGGTCGAAATATTCCTCGGGCGGAGAGTAACGCCGATATGAGGTTAAACTTTGTGCTTTTTGTGGCTAAAGAGATACGGTTTGTTCGGCCCAGAATTGGAATTCGCGGTGTTTGTGGATCTCGGCTTTGGCTTGCAGGCCACTCGCGACTTCGATCACGTGTTTGAATACGCGTTGGCCCACTTCGTCGATCGTTTCAGTTCCATCGATCACTCCGCCGGCAGACAGATCGAGATCGTTCGACATGCGCTCGTATACAGGAGTGTTTGAGGCGAGCTTGATCACGGGTGCGATCGCATTACCGATCGTAGTGCCGCGTCCGGTCGTGAAGACGACGACGGTCGCACCAGCGGCAACCAGGCCCGGCGTAGATTCCTGGTCGTAGCCAGGTCCCTGCATGAGATTTAAGCCGCGGCACATTGGTGTTTCAGCGTATTCGATTACGCCTTCAACGCGCGTTGTTCCTGCCTTCGCGATCGCGCCTAACGATTTGATCGTGATGTTGAGAAGTCCGCCCGCAACGTTCCCTGGACTGGGATTGTTATTGAGCACCGCGCCAAACTTCGAAGCATAATCTTTGTACCAGTCAACCATGCGATAAATCGCGCGGCCCGTCTCAACGTCTTTCGCGCGATACGCGAGCAGGTGTTCGGCGCCACAAAACTCAGGCACTTCAGTTATCAAAACCGTTCCGCCGGAACGAACGAGCAGATCAGCAGCGCGCCCGAGCGATGGGTTAGCGGAGATACCGGAAAAGCCGTCAGAGCCACCACACTTAACACCCAGCACGAGCTCACTGACCGAACACTCTTCACGACTCGTGAGATTCACGAGCGGCAACATCTGCTCGACTTCCTTCAGACCCTGTTGAATTGCCGCTTGCGTGCCGCCAACTTCCTGAATCCCGATCTTCGCCACTGGCTTATCAAACGACTTCTCGCGTTTGAACAGGTACTTTTCAACTTGCTCAAGGTTCGTCTTTTCACAACCGAGATCGATCAGGAGCACACCACCGACATTCGGATGGTCCGCGTAGTTCGACAGCGTTCGCAGCATCACGTCGACCGTCGATCCGTCCTGGCAGCCGCAGCCCTTATTATGCGGAATCGCAACGACGCCATCGACGTTTGGATACTTGTCGCGGTTGTAAAGCGTGAACTCAGCAATCATCGAGATCTGCGAGGCTTCGTGGCTGGCGCACATGCTCGTCGGCACGATGAGAACGTAATTGCGCGTGCCGACTCGACCATTCGGACGTCGATAACCCAGAAACGTGCCACGTTCATCTATCGGAAGATAATCAGGTGGCGCAGTGTGCAGATTGTCAGGAAGCTCGCGAACAATAGGAACTTCGTCCGACATGTTGTCGTGCGTAATCTGTTCGCCCTGCTTGATTCCGAGTGAGGTTCCGATCGGTTGTCCAAACTGAAGTACAAACTCACGCGCAGGAAT
This sequence comes from uncultured Acidobacteriota bacterium, assembly GCA_963748155.1. Taxonomy (GTDB): domain Bacteria; phylum Acidobacteriota; class Blastocatellia; order Pyrinomonadales; family Pyrinomonadaceae; genus PSRF01. Next base: position 38,832 of record CAVVHV010000003.1, read on the forward strand.
GTCTTGCGTCGCGAAGCGATGACCCGGTGGAATCTCGCTGCGCACCTCGATCAGCGACTGGTTTGGGAGTACGAGCTCCAGTCCCGGCCACGTTGCTTTCTTAACTACGGCAACGTTGTCTTTCGGATCGACGACGATCGCGAACTCACTTAAAGAAGCGTTGGGCGTTTGAACGCTCGACATGTGAAATCAGTTTCCTAAATCGAAAGGGGGGGCCACGGAGAGCCCCTACGTTATTGCTTCACCAAGGCCTCTCCTGAAAGTTCGTGTCATCTAAAACGTTCGGCAATATTAATGAGCGGACGTTTGAATGTACACGCAACCAGAGTCCCGGGTTTTGATCGAATTGTGTTTGACGTGTTTCCGCATCAGCCGCGATCTTTGTGGTAAGTAATTGACGATAGCTTTCAACCTTCGCTGGCGCTGTGTCAGCATCGACGATCGACTGCACGATTCTGCGCGCGCCGAGAATAGCGGCCGGGCCAAGCGTCAGAATGTGTCTGGCGGCGCGACACTCGGCTTCGTCAGCTTCTGTCACTGCCGTGCCTCCGGCTTTGAACTTGTTGATGTGATGTTCGAGAATCGATGCGGAAATGGGAATCAGTCCGGCGACGTCGTTGTAAGTCGCGCCAGAACCGGGTTTGATGTACGCGAGGTGTGAAGCACCGCCGGCTTCAGGACCGAGTCCGAGGAAGAAGAGATCGATGCCGCCCAGCGATTCGAGTCGCTCGATGTAACGAACGAGTTCCTGCTCGAGATCCTCGGCGTCGGTTCGGATCGACGTGAAGCTATTCACCTTGCGAAAGAAATCGTCGCCGAGCAAGCGCTCGAAATCGCGCACGAAGCTCAAGCCGTTATCCATGCGCAGCGGCGCCAGCGCGTCCTGCGTGAAAACGTGAAGACGACTGAAGAGGGCATCGTGATCGCTCGTTTTCGCCATCGCGCCAAGGAGCCGGTGCAACGCCTGGCCGCCACGACCGCCGAGGATCACGATCACAAGCGGCCCCTCTTTCGCAGCCGCGGCGTTCTCGATTTCCTGAAGCATGGCGCGCCCGACCGCTTCTTCAGACGGTAGCACTTCGTAGGGAATATCTCGGACCGGAAGCGTCGCGAGATACTCGCTATCAGGGGCGTCGTGGGCAAGCCAGATGTTTCCTCCCACCGCATGTCGCTGAATTGTCTGTTTTCTCGTTGCCGACATTTTGGTATTACCAATTTTGAGAAGAACGCTCGACTTTAACACGCGGGACACAAGTATACAAGCAAGATTCTGCTTGACCGTGAGAGACTTACGGTGATACACAGTATCCCGCTTTTTCCAAGTGGTCTAACCTTTCCTATGACTTATTCCAAACTCGAACTCAACGGCAAGGTAGCCGTTGTCGTAGGTGGCACTTCCGGTATCGGGCGCGCCATCGCCCACGGATTTGCCGAGGCAGGCGCCGATGTGATTCCGACTTCGCGTCGCGCGGAGCAGGTCGAAATCGCGGCTCGGGAGATCGAAGAGCTTGGGAAACGCTCGCTGCGAATCACGTCTGACGTGTCTGACCGCGGCGTCTTTGGAGCATGTGCTGAGCGAAGCGATCGAGGCATTCGGCAAGGTCGACATCCTGGTCAACTCGGCCGGACGCACGAAGCGCGCGCCCACGATCGACTTTTCCGAAGACGACTGGAACAGCATCATCGATACAAATTTGACAGGAACGCTGCGGGCGTGCCAGGTGTTTGGCCGGCACATGCTTGAACGAGGATCCGGCAGCATCATCAACATCGCTTCGCTGTCGACGTTCGTTGCCCTCCACGAGGTGGCTGCGTATTCGGCAAGTAAAGCGGCAGTCGGTTCGCTTACCAAGTCACTGGCGGTCGAGTGGTCGAGTCGTGGCGTGCGCGTGAATGCGATCGCGCCGGGTGTCTTTCGCACCGCGCTGAATCAAAAATTACTGGACGAGACTGAACGTGGTCGCGAGTTTCTTTTGCGCACCCCAATGAAGCGCTTCGGCAATGTCGCTGAACTCGCCGGCGCCGCAATTTTTCTGGCGTCGGACGCTGCGAGCTTCGTCAGCGGCGAGATCATCACCGTCGACGGCGGCTTTTTGGCGAGCGGCGTGAATCAATAAATCCTGTAAATCATGCAAATCCTGTAATCCTGTAAAACAACTCGCAGCGGAGTCGAGAAGATGAACAATGTAACGGAGATCGCCACTGCCGCTCCGGTTGAATCAGTCGGGCAACGCATCGGACGTTATCGCTGGGTCATCTGCGGCTTGTTGTTCTTCGCGACTACCGTCAACTACGTCGATCGCCAGGTCCTCGGCATCCTCTCAAAAGATCTAAAGCTCGCCATCGGCTGGACCGAAGTTGATTACGGAAACATCGTCGCCGCCTTCAACGCCGCGTACGCGTTTGGACTTCTACTCGCCGGACGTTTGATGGATCGCATCGGCACGCGAGCCGGTTACGCCCTCGCGATCATCTGGTGGAGTTTGGCCGCGATGGGCCACGCGCTTGCACGCACGCCTTTTGGCTTTGGTGTCGCTCGTGCGGCGCTGGGCATCGGTGAAGCAGGGAACTTTCCCGCTGCGATCAAGACTGTTGCCGAATGGTTTCCGAAAAAAGAACGTGCATTCGCAACCGGGATCTTCAACGCGGGTTCGAATGTCGGTGCGATTGTCGCACCGTTAACTGTGCCGTGGATCGCAGTGAATCTCGGCTGGCGTTGGGCATTTGTGCTCACGGGAGCGATCGGGTTCGTGTGGCTCTTGTTCTGGTTGCCGGTATACAAACGTCCCGAGAAGCATCCGAAAGTCTCGCAAGCTGAGTTGGACCACATTCAAAGCGATCCACCGGATCCGCCGGCGCTGAAAGTGCCGTGGTTGAGTTTAATTCCGCACCGTCAAACGTCGGCGTTCGCGATCGGAAAGTATCTCACCGATCCGGTCTGGTGGTTCTATCTCTACTGGATTCCCAATTTCTTCCGCGATAACCACGGCCTCAATCTCACCACTATCGGGCCGCCTCTGATCGCGATCTACCTGATTGCCGACATCGGCAGTATCGGCGGCGGCTGGCTTTCGTCGACGTTTATCAAGCGCGGTTGGACCATCAATCGTTCGCGCAAGACCGCGATGCTGATCTGCGCGCTCGCGGTGACGCCGATCATCTTTGCCGCGAACGTGAAGAATTTGTGGGTGGCAGTCGGGTTGATCGGTCTTGCGGCGGCGGCGCATCAAGGCTGGTCGTGTAATTTGTTTACCACGACGTCAGACATGTTTCCGCGCCGCGCAGTCGGATCAGTGGTGGGAATCGGTGGCATGGCGGGCGCGCTCGGCGGCGCGACGATGGCTGTCGCCACGGGTTACATACTGCAAAGCACCGGTCAGAACTACTCGATCGTCTTCATGATTGCGGGAACTGCTTATCTCGTCGCGCTGCTCGTGATTCACCTGCTTGCACCAAACCTCGAGCCGGTTGAAGACGTGGAACATACTTCTACGAGTGTCTTCTCAGCCGGCACTCTCGTGGGTTTCGGATTCATCGGTCTGATCTTTGGTTCGTTCGTAGGCTGGTGTACGGGATTGCTGTCTCACGTCAGCGGTCAAACACTGTTTGAGTACATGATGATTGGCGGCGGAATTGGCGCGGTCATCGGGATCGTTGCATCGTTCCTTTTGATTCGTAGAAGTTAAATCGGAACCAGTTATAGTCCGCATAACCATGGGTGGTCGCGCCGTCGGGCGCGAGAGCGAACAATCCCAGTTTCGCTCCGATCCACATACCAGGCTGAGCTACGAATATGTCTCCTACCGACTGAAACCGGCGGCCGTCAGTGCTGTAGCTGAAATTGCAAATCGCCTCACCCACAACGCTAACGCGCAAATAGACCAATTGGCTTTTCACCTCGACTGTGACTTCCGTCTCCGCTGCGCCTTTCGGAGCATCAAGGCAAATGACGCGAACGACGCGCACGCCAGTGGATGTTTTTTCAACAGCCAGGTATGAATAGTCGCGGCCCATCATCAACAAACCGCTTCGTTCACCGTTCTTGAGGTGCGATGCGTCGACAAGGGTCGTAACCGTAAAGTCACGTGCGGGCAATTTCTGAAGCAGAAGGTTCGGAACTGACCACAAATTCTGCGTCCCCGCAGGCCGGGATATTGCATTCAACCTCAACCAGCCACGTCGCGTAGAAAACGACAGCCAGCCATCCAGCGGGTTAGCGTGCCATTGCCATTGCAAACCCAGCTTGTTGCTTTCAAACTCGTCGCTTGTCTGCGGCGTCTGGACCGGATAATTGCGACCAACGTTTGGCTTGCGATATCTCGCAACCGGCTCTCCTTTTCCATCACCATCCGGATCGACACCGATCACGGGCCAATCGTTGATCCACTTCACAGGTTGGAGATGAACAATACGCCCGTAGGCGCGTCGATCCTGAAAGTGGATGAACCACGACTCGCCTGACTTCAGCTCGACCCAGCCACCTTGATGTGGGCCATTAATTTCCGTGCGGCCGCGGTCCATCACGATGCGATCTTCGTAAGGACCGTAGATGTTTCGTGAGCGCAAAACTGTCTGCCAGCCGGTTGGCACACCGCCGGCTGGCGCGAAGATATAGTAGTAGCCATTTCGTTTGTAGAGCTTCGGACCTTCAATCGTCGGATGCGCGACACGCCCGTCGAAGACCATTTTTCCGTCGTCAAGTAGCTTCGTGCCGTCGGCGCTCATGCGATTGATCGTGAGAATACTTTTGATTCCGGATCTGCTGTTTGCCCACGCATGAACCAGGTACGCGTTTCCATCGTCGTCCCAGTACGGGCACGGATCGATCCACCCTTTTGCAGCCCTAATCAATAAAGGTTGGGACCACGGACCCGCGGCATTGCGCGCTTTCACCATGTAAATTCCAAAGTCCGGATCGCCGTAGAAGATGTAGAACTGGTTGTCGTGAAAACGGATCGAAGGCGCCCACACTCCGTTACCGTGTTGCGGGCGTGCAAAGACATCGGCCGGCGGCAAGCTTTGCAGTGCATGACCGATGATCTTCCAGTTAACGAGATCTTTGGAATGCAGAATCGGAAGACCAGGAACGCTGTTGAAGCTCGATGCAGTGAGATAAAAGTCGTCGCCGACGCGGATCACGTCCGGATCGGAATAGTCAGCATCAATGATCGGATTGGTGTATGTGTCAGCCGCAAAAACGTTTTTGACCACAAAGAAGCACAGAAAGCACAAAAGGATTTTCTGAATCAGTTTTGTGCCTATTGTGCTTTTTGGTGGCTTAATTTTCTTCTTCTTCCTCTTGAGCTTTTTGCGCGAGCATGAGGTGATCGCGCATGGCGTCGCTCGCGGCTTCGGGGTTGCGATCGCGAATGGCGCGATAGATCTTGCGGTGCATCTCCGCTGATTCCTTCAAATCTCTTGCCCGCTTCACAGTCTTGCTGCGCACTTCAAACAGGATCGTCGCGACCATGTTCATCAGCGCCGTGAGTATTCGATTGCCCGACGCAGCAGCGACCGTTTGATGAAAGTGCATGTCGTGAACGAGAAACTGCTCCGGCTCGTCGAGCGAAGCAAACATGCCCGTAATCTCTTCCGACATCTCCGCCATCTGGTCACCAGTTGCGCGTTCCGCGGCGAGTGCAGCAATCGCCATCTCCAACGATCGTCGCGCTTCAAACATCTCCGCGGGCGTGAAGCGTTGCAGCGAAGCCATCAAACGCAGCGCACTGCTATCGAGCTCCGGTGGACCTTCGGCTTCGACGACGAACGTTCCCGCACCGCGGCGCGGCTGCAACACGCCGACTGCCGCGAGCGAGCTGATTCCTGCGCGCAACGTCGGACGACTAACACCGAGCAGCTTTGCGAGATCTCTTTCGGGCGGCAGTCGATCGCCGGGTCGCAGCTCGCCGCTGTGAATCATCTCGCGAAGCTGTGTGACGACTTCCTCGAAACTCGTCCCGCGTCGTTCGGCATCGATGGTCTTGAAGATGTTGGCGTTTGATTCGCTCATTACTTGCTTATTGTAAAGCTTCGGATCGTTTACGGCGAACGCGGTTGGTTTTGGCGGCCGCTTCTATCTCGGTCGCGGCCAGCAAAAACGCGCCCACACCCTTCGGATCGTTGGTCACGACTTTCTCGCTGAGATAGTACTCGTAGCTGCCGTCGCGGTACGGGTTTCCACCGAGTCCTGCGACACTGACCGTGCCTGCGAGATTGAAGCGCCCACTCGCGTCGTACTTAACAAACTCCCTTTGGATGCCACGATAACCATCGTTGGCGGTCTTCATGTAATTCGCGGGCAGGTAACCTTTGCGCACGCCTTTCGCGAGCGCATAAACAAACATGCACGCAGCCGACGACTCGAGATAGTTTCCTTTCGCGCCGCCTTTGTCGAGCACCTGATACCAGAGGCCCGAGCGCGAATCCTGATACTTCGCGACTGCGCGCGCGAGACGATTGAGTATCGCGATCAACTCAGCACGCTGCGCGTGCTTCTGCGGAAAGTAGTCGAGCGTGTCGACGAGTGCCATCGCATACCAACCCATCGCGCGTCCCCAGAAGTTCGGCGAGCGGCCGGTGGTCGGGTTGGCCCAGCGTTGCTGCTTCGATTCGTCCCAGCCGTGATAAAGCAGTCCGGTTTTGTCGTCACGAGAATGACGTTCCATCAGGATGAACTGCTTCGCAATGTCATCGAAGGCATCTTCCTTAAAGGTGACGGCGTACTCGGTATAAAACGGCTCGCCCATGTAAAGACCGTCGAGCCACATCTGCGACGGGTAGATCTTCTTGTGCCAAAAGCCGCCTTCGGAAGTGCGCGGGTGTGTCTTTAGCTGTTCGCGCAGGAGAGCAGCGGCTTTGCGGTACTTCTCGTTGCCGGTGGTTTTGTAAAGGAAGAGAAGGTTGCGACCGGGAAGAATGTTGTCGATGTTGTACTCGTCGATCTTGTAGGTGCGGATCGAGCCGTCGTCGGCGACGAAGTGATCCATGCTACGTTGGATGAAGTCGAAGTATTGCTTGTCGTTGGTGGTGAGGTAGACGCGTTCAATGCCTTTCAGGACGAGACCGTGATCGTAGGTCCACTTCGCGGGGTAGCCTGATTCGTTCTTCGCCGCGTCACGCCAGAGCGCGGTCATCGCGGTCGCGGCGGCTTGTTCTGAGAGTGGTTTCGTTTGCGCGGGCGTGACACTTACGCTCAGCACAAGAATCAAAATGGTTGAAATCAGATGTCTAGTCAGCATTGTAAACGTAACAAGGCGGAGGTTCAGAGTTCAGCCTTTAGGCTGCTGTGTTGAGACGCACGCAAGCTAAAGCTTGAACTCTGAACTCGCTACCACTTTTCCGTTGATCTTCACATTCTCCAGCGTTGCGTCTTTCACGTTTTTGACAATATTGCCTTCTGCGACATTCTCGAACGTACAGTTCTTCAAATGTAGATCGACGATCGGCGCACCGTTCAAACCTTGCACGTCGAGTGCGTGTTTGCTCTTCGTGCTGCGAAGATTATCAACTGTGTAATCCCTCACGACAGGCACGAAACCACCCTTCGCGCCTTCTTCATAGTTAAAATCGATCGTGATCACCGCATGCGCGACCTGCCCGACTTCAATATTTCGGAAGTGCAAGCTCTCCAGCAGCCCGCCGCGCATCGCATTGTTCTTTACCCGCAAAGCATGATCAAGGTTTTGACTGTCGAGCCGGCAGTTCTCCGCGAAAAGATTTCTCACGCCGCCGGAGATCTCGCTGCCGACGGTGATCCCGCCGTGCCCGTCTTTCATGCGACAACCCTGCACGATGATGTTTTCAGTCGGCGCCTTCAGCCGCCGTCCATCCGCATTACGTCCCGACTTGATCGCGATGCAATCGTCACCGGTGTCGAAGTAACAGTCTTTAATCAACACATCCGCACATGATTCAGGATCGCAGCCGTCGTTGTTTGGTCCATGACTGTTAATCTTCACGTCCTGCACGATCACGTTTCGGCAGAGCACCGGATGGATCTCCCACATCGGCGAGTTTTGAATCGTGACGCCATCAATGAGCACGTTCTGGCAACGATATGGTTGGATGAACTGCGGTCTAAGGTAATGACCCTCGCCGAAAACGCGGTCGCGCACCGGAACGCCATCTTCCGCCATTTTGAAGAGGGCATTTCGATCCGGGCGTTGATGGGTCATGCCTTCCTTCCAGCCGTACTGGGGGCGACCGTTCCACGGCCACCAGTGCTCGTTGTCGCTTTGGCCGTCGAGTGTTCCTTTGCCCGTGATGGCGATGTTCTGTTGTTCGAAGGCGTAGATGAAAGGCGAGTAGTTGAAAACCTCGACACCTTCCCATCGCGAGAAAACTAAAGGCAGGTAGTCTTTAGGATTCTGGCTGAACCTGATCGTCGCGCCTTCGGAGACTTCGAGATTGACGTTGTTCTTCAGGTGAATGGCGCCTGTCAGATATGTGCCTGATGGGACGATGACTTTGCCGCCGCCTGATTTCGAGCATTGATCGATAGCGTTGCGAAAGGCGGCTGTGCAATCGGTGCGGCCGTCAGGTTTCGCGCCGAAGCGATGTAGATTGAAGGTGCGGTTTGGGAAGCGTGGCGGTTTGATCCGGGCTAAAAGCGAGGGAAAAACTGTTTGCCATGGATCGGTCGACGCCGTGACCAGACGCGGCGCAGAGTCGTGATCGCTGCGGCGCTGAGTGCAAGGCACTTTGATGAATTCTCTGCGCGTCCTCATTTATCGTTTGTTTGTTTACAGGATTACAGGATTTACAAGATGTACAAGATTAAATCCTGTCAATCCTGCAAATCTTGCTAATCCTGTCTAAGACTGTCTTTACCTCCAGCTTCTCCACTTCGGATAGTCTTTCTTTATCAGCTTCGCAGGCGCATCGACGTACCAGTTATAACCCGTGCGCCGCTCGTGCTCGATCTCCGCGACACTGTACTTCACAACGCCATCGCGCCCGACAAAGATCGGCCGGTTACTCCCGATCTCGTAAAACCGCGCCCATATCGGTCCACTTTCAGGATCCTGGACCACCACGCGGTCATCCCGCTTCTCAACCCACTTGATCCCTTTCAACTGCGACTGCTCAAACCAAGCAATCGCGGATTCCACGGCATCGATAACCCCCGCCGACGGCTCCTTGATCGACATCAAAAATCTCACAATCCCCACGCTCTCGCCGCCACTCAACGATACGACCTCAAACTTGCGCGCCGCCGCAGGCGCGAACGTTACTTCATCATGCTGTGCACACCACACGGTGCGCTTACCATTCACAATCACCTGCGTCTTCAAAATGCATTCGATACCTTTTTCAACCGCACGCGCCGCACGACCACGACGCGCCTCGTCAACAAACGCATAAACCGGCTTCGCGCTCGCCACGTCGCGCAGCAGTTTCATCACGCCGATCATTGCATCATCGTTGTACGTGATGTGCTTGTAGTACCCGGACAGATCCGGATAGAACTGCGGCCAGCCACCATTCGCATACTGCGCCTCCAGCAGGTAATCAAGCCCCTTCAAAAACGACTCACGATGTCGTTCCTGACGCTGTGCCGTGTAGACGCGCGCGAGAAACGAGAACTGCGTGTGCGTCGCGCCATTATCGATCGTCGAATCAATCTTCTTCTGATCCCGGAGCAGGGAAGCTTTGTTTGAATCGCTGAGCGGCTTGGCCATGTCGATGTTCTTGGGCCAACCACCGGAGCTGCGTTGATAAAGTAAGACGTTGTCAGCGATGCGCAGAGCCTCAGCACTCGCATACCACTCGTCCGGCTTGTTTTGCGCATCGGCCCACGCGATCGTGCCCACCGCTTGATTCGCGTTCCCTGAAAGTCCACGAACAGCACGACTAAAAAACCGCGCCCGCAAAAACTCCGCCGCTTCTCGGTCAGTTAGCTGTTTGGACCACGCGACACGAGCTGACGGATTCGCGCCTGGCCCCTTCGATTTGTACTCAGCAAACCAGGCGGTCTTTTCTCGTGCGGGATCGCGCCAGTTGTCCCAACCTTCAGCCCGAATGTGATCTCCGAGCCAGCAATCGATAAAAACCACACGCGCGTACGGCCGCCACGGCCTGCCGAGATAAACTCCGCCGCTCACCTTCTCTCCAGTTAAACGGCAACGCACGAAAACAAAGCCCGTGTCTTCTTCATTGCTCGTGCGGTAATGCGCGGTCACGTAGCCCGGGCCTTTGCTGTGAATGGTGCAATCTTCGAAGACCGCTGACGCCGTGCCGAATATGAAATCGACGTGACCCTCGATGTAGCAGTCTTTGAAAAAATGACGACTGCCATTAACAAACAACGTGTCCTGCCATCCGAGAAATCGACAATTCTGAAACGTTGCTCGATCGGCGTCAACGAACAGCGCCACAGCCTGCGAGCCCAGTGCCAAATGAGTTTTCGAATGTCAGGTTTTCCGCGCGAAAATCATTTGCATTGATAAATGTGCTGAACGCGAGTCGCGTGTTGCCGGCTTGTTGCGCGCTCAGGCGGTAAGTAAGCACGGTGTTGCGTGCGTTCTCGCCGCGGAAAGTTAAATAACGCTTGCCGGCGCTCACTCGTACCTGTTCATGGTAAACACCCGGCTTGATGTGAATCACTACGCGTTTGTTGTTGTTGTCGGGAACCCCGTCCACCGCCTGCTGCACGGTTCGGAAATCACCCGACCCGTCGGCCGCGACCACGATCTGGCCATGAACAACACAAAAGCACAAAAAGCACAAAAGTATTGCTGGACCAATCAATCGCATTTTTGTGCTTCTTGTGCCTCTTGTGGCTAAAACCTAAAACACGAACTTAGCGCCGAACTGAATGTCGCGCGGATTGTTGCGCTGCGTCGTCACGAGCCCGAAAGCCGCGTTTGGCGCCGCTGCCGTGCCGGGATTCAGACCAATGCCCGCTCCGAAGTACGGGTGATTGAAAGCATTCAGTGCCTCGGCGCGAAGCTGAATCCTGCGGCCCTCACCCCATTTGAAATTCTTCGTGAGCCCGACATTCGCCACTGAGTATGGCTGGTTGCGCAAGTTGTCGAGCGTGGTCGGAACGTTGCGAATGCCAAACGCAGTGAGCGTCACCAGGCCGGGCGCATCGAACGCCGATCGATCGATACCAAACTTTCCGCCCTGACCATCGCCGTCACCGAGTCGACTCGTGATCGTCGTCGGGTCGCCGGGGAAGTAAAGGTTGTTGGTAAGCACGAACGGTTCACCACTCTGCCACTCGTACGTACCATTCAACTGCCAGCCACCGATGACCGCATCGAGCACGCGATTCATATTGTTGCCCAACATGCGGCCACGGCCGATCGGCAACTCATAGACGCCCGCGAAGGTGAAGCGGTGCGGTCGATCGAATTGCGAGATGCGATCCTCGAGCACAGTGTCACCGGGATTCAGGTATCCGATCTTTTCACGGAGGTTCGAATACGTGTAAGTCGCAGTCAGCGACACGTCGGTCACAAAGCGTTTATCGATCTGCAACTGCAACGACTGGTAACGGTTCGTACCGTTGTACTCCTGCACCCATAGATTCGTGAACTGTGGGAATTGGAGCAACGACTGCGCACGCGTGATCGTCGTCGCTGTATTGAACGGACTGCCGCCGGGAACGAGATTGCGGAACGGATTGGGAATCGTCCCGGTCAGGAAAGTGTTCGCGGCTGCATCCGTCGTCGGGTTGTCGCCAAGAAACTGGCGCGGTACGAAATCCAGGTTGCGGCTGACCGGCAGATCGTAACCAGTGGCACGAATGAAGTTTGCTTCAACGACGATCTGGCCCGGCAGCTCGCGTTGAATGCCAAAGACGAAGCGCGCGAATTTTGAATTCTTGCGCAGCACGCCAACGATCGGAGCCGTGTCAGCGGCAACATCTAAACCGATTCCCGTCAACAAACCGAGACTCGATCCGAATGAAGGTTGAACCGCGCTCAGACCGTTCGGGAACGGGTTCGTCAATGTTGCGACAAAAGTCAGTCCGTTGTTGTTTGAGGGGACGAACGGCGTCGTACCTGCGAAGCCGATCTGTTGCGGCGTTTCGATCTGGAAGGGCGCCATGAAAATTCCGAAACCGGCGCGGACTACTGTCTTATCAGTCAACTGGTAAGAAGCGCCGATGCGCGGTTGGAAGTTGCTGCGATCTGCTTCCCAAACGTTGCGATTGTCTTCGTTGGCGAAAGTGTAGCCGCCAAGCACGTGGAAGTTGGCCGGCGTCACGACGAAGTTCGCCGGGTTTGCGTTGAAGGCGGTCGTGTAAGCAGCGCGCACCTGCGCTTCGATCGGGCTTGGTGTGCCGAAGTCAAAGCCACGCAGGATGCGGTTGAAACGCTCAGTCAGTCCCTGTTCGAGATCGTAACGAAGACCGAGATTGAGCGTCAGCTTTCTGGAGACACGCCAGTCATCCTGGAAAAACATCCCGTGATAGAGAGACTGGACCGAGTAGTTGATCGAATTATCGATCTGGCTCGCGTTTCCACCAGAACCCGTCGTCGGAACGCCGAGCAGGAACGCAGCGACGTCACGTCCAAAAACATTTCGTAGTGTGCTCGACGAGTTCGAAGCAGGCGCCGTGAACGTGCCGTCGAAGAAGAATTGTCCGCCCTTGTATGCGTCCGTGCTGAAGTTCTCGCGCACGACGCGGAAGTCGTAGCCATACTTCAGCGTGTGATTGTCGACGACTTGCGTCAACGTCGGTTGCAGGGAGCCCATGTAGAACGGGCGAATGCGGCCTTCGTTCCAGTCTGATCTCGTCGAGCCGAGCGTCGATCTAATTGGGCGCGTGGCGTCGAGGTTTCTGATCATGATGCGCGGCAGGTATTGATAGCCACGCATGGCGGCGAGTGAAGCTTGTGCAAAACCGAGCGTCGCCGGATCGAAGAGCTCGGCCGGTCGACGTTCCTGTACGAACCGGTTGAGACTGACGCGAATATCGAACACGACGTTTGAGTTGATCGCGTTTGTGTAATCGATATTGCCGCCGTCGTTGGTGCGATACTCAAAGCCGCGCGTAATTGGAAAGTTGTTGACGACCCCCGCCCAATCCTGGCGATCTTCCGGGTTGAAGCTGTGGTAGTACTTGCCGAAGATCGATTGCGTCGAGCTGATGCGGTGATCAATACGCGTCAGCCACGCGCGATAGTTCTGGTGTCGCAGTTGATTCGAGAAGAAGTTGTTCTGTGTGCCCGCCGCGACGCCCGCGATGTTCGGCAGCGGGTAATACTTGATCAGGTTTGCCCCGACCGGATTGATCAGGTTTAGCGGAATGATGTTACAGGTCGAGTTCGCTGCCACTGCGCCTGACGTCGGACAGCCGAATGAGCTGCGAACGACATTGCTTCCGCTTTGCTGTCCAGAGAACGGATTGAAGATAACCGTATTCGCAGCGTTGGCGATGTTGTTGCGGTTGACAATCAGGGCAGAGAAGTCGCCGCGCCGCATTGCTTCTGTGGGCACGGTGAAGATTTGTGGCTCGGCGACATTGTCTTTGAGTCGTTCGTACGAGACGAGGAAGAACGTGCGATCGGTGCCGTTGTAAATCTTCGGCAAAGCCACTGGTCCACTGAACACGCCGCCGAAGCGGTGATACGTCCTAATCGGTCGCGATTGATTGCTGGCATTGCCGAAGAAGTTGTTCGCCGTACGACTTCGATCACGATTGAAATACCAGGCCGAGCCGTGCACGTCGTTGCTGCCGCTCTTCACCGCGACATTTACTGTCGCGCCGGCGGAGTAGCCTTGCTGGGCGTCGAAAGTGTTTGTTTGCACTTTGAATTCCTGCACGGCATCTGACGGCGGCGAGAAACCGACGCCGCCATCGAACGCATAGTTAGGAGAGCCGTCAAGCGTGATCTGGTTTGCGCCTGTGGCGCCGTTGGACCGGAAGGCAGCGAGGTTGCCGTTCGAAGTTGGTCCAGTGAAAAGTGGGTTGCCTGTGTAAGCGATGCCCGGAGCAAGTGTCGCTAATTGATATGCGCTGCCTTCGGTGAGTGGCAGCTCGCTGATCTGTTTGCCGGTAACGACCGTTCCCGTGTTGACGGTGCCGGTGTCGAGTGTGAGACCGGAGGCGACTGTCGTCACCATTGCGGTTACACCAATTTCCAGTTGCACATCGAGGGTCAATCGATCGGCAACGCGAACCTGAATTCCCTCACGGACGGCGGTGTTGAAGTTTTCCTTCGTGACGGTGAGCGCGTATTTGCCGGGTGGCAGCAATGGAAAACTGTAAGCGCCATCTTCTCCAGTCGTGGCGCTCGAGACGATGCCGGTGTCGATGTTTTTGATTTCCACTTTGCTGCCGGGCACGACGGCGCCGTTTGGATCGGTGATTTTCCCGGCGAGTGATCCCCTAAACTCCTGAGCGGTTGCGGTAAAGGCAGCAAGAATTAGGAGCAAACCAGCCCAAAAGACTCGTCCGTTCGGGTTCGCTGTAGTCATAGCTTTATTCTCCATCATGGCGACGGCTGGGATTGCAGCTCGTCGACCCGGCTTTAGGTCATTGGTATGACCAAGATTCAACTAGGGTTGGCAATATGGTTTAGCAGGCGGCGTATTTTGCCTTAGAAGGATTTTGAGTGTCAAGATAATTATTACCACTCGGAGTGTTATCTAGAGTGTGGTAAGACCAATCCAGCGCGGTCTTATCCTGTAAATCATGAAAATCCTGTGATCCTGTCTATAACTACGTCAACTGTTAGACAGGATGACAGGATTTACACGATTTACAGGATTCAGAAAAAGAAGAGGCACAAGAAGCACAGAAGTTATCCGTGCTTTTTGTGCCTCTTGTGGCTAAAACTAAGTGGTGGCTACTTGGCCTTCACCATCACGCTTCCACCACCAAGCGGCAGTGGCGCGGTGTTGGTGCCGACTCGGCGCCAGATCACTCCGTTATTGTCGAGAATCGTGATCGCGTAGGCGTCGAATGACCGTGGCGTCAGTAAGTCGCCATCACGGGCATCCACAGTGCACGTGAAGTTGCCGAACGATTGGACCAGCGCGCCTGTGCTCCGATCGATCTTCTGAACCACGCACCTGGCCTTGAACGACGAGCGATTCAAGATGCTCGTCCCGGGCTCAGTCGAGAAGTTCAGGAACCCACCGGCCCAACTGTTGCTCTTCACGATGTAGTTGAAACCATCGGTGCCGCGGAAGAGATAGATCGAGCTACCCTTCGGCGACCCCTTATCGTTGCGAACACTGAAACCGAAGTTTCCTTTACCGTTTGCACTGCCGGCATCGGGGACCCAACCGCCACCGTTCGTCTGCGTATCGTTCGAGCCGATAGCGACGTTGATGGTGCCGAGGCCAACCGGATTCGCGGTCCAGTAGCCATTCGCCGCCTCGATCTTGACATAGACGACGTACGTATCAGCCGCGAGGCCCGGCAGGAATGCCAGTGCATCGCCGTTGGTATCAACTGCCACGTTCCCGACTATGAAATCGGGTGTGCTGCCCATGTTGCTTGACTTGAAGATCTCAAACCTCACCTTCGCGAGCGAGATGTCGCCAGGTGCTCCATCTGGATCCTGAGTCAAATGTGCTGCGAGGCGCACGGTCGCAGTAGTGATGGTTGGACCGGCAGTCACGACACCCATATCACCGATGTACGTGGTTTCCGCCGTCTCCTTATTCACTGTGATTGTAACCGTCGCATTCGCAACTGCACCGTGCGGATCTTCGACCTTCAGATTGATCGGGTAGACACCCGCCACAACCAGCGGATTTCCTGAGATCGTTAACGTGCCGACGCCTGGCGTAACAGTGAGTCCCGCCGGAACCGACGAGAGAACTGTCAACGTCAGATCCGCCGTTGCATCGTCGACGTCCGAAACGGAAACATTCACTGTCGTGATCGGATCGCTGTACTGCACGGTCTGCGATAGCAGGTTGATGGTGAAGGTCGGTGCATCGTTCACCGCGTTGACAGTCACGTTGACAGTCGCAGTTGACTGACCACCGTGTCCGTCATCGATCGTGTAAGTGAACGAGTCGCTGCCGAAGAAGTTCAGGTTCGGTGTGTACTTGACCGTCTTATCAGGATTGATCGTGACGGCGCCGTTCGCGCCCTGCGTGACTGAAACGACGCTTAGCGTGTCGCCATCCGGCTCGACGTCGTTCGCAAGCACGTTGACGTTGACTGGTGTGTCTTCGTCGGTGGTTGCGGTGTCGTTGTTAGCCGTTGGAGCAGCGTCCTGAGTGATTGTGACGTTGCGACCAGCAACGGTAAGCGTGCCGACACGGGCGGCACCGGTTGTGTTCGGCGCGACGGTGAAGTTCACAGTGCCGTTGTTAGTACCTGTTGCGCCGGAATCGATCGTGATGAACGAGCTGTTGCTCATTGCCTGCCAATCGCAGGGAGCAGTTGCCGCGAGGCTCCTCGTCACCGTCACGCTGCCCGTGTTACCCGGCGAGAAGAATGCCTGATTCAGTGGTGACACTGTCGAGCACGACGTTGGAATAGTGACCTTGAATGCGCCACGTCCGTGAGTGAATGCAAACAGCGTTGTGACGCCGTTATTGTTCACTGCCGTCATCGACTCGACGACTGTGTTCGAGAAGCCGGTGGTCTCACGAGCCCAGTTCGCGCCGCCGTCGAGCGAGACAAACACGCCGAGGTCGGTGCCGACGTAGATGCGCTGACCGTCATTCGGATCGATGACAACGCTGTGCGCCGGAATGTCAGGAATCGCATTGACGTTGCCGGGTGTTTGCGTTCCGTCAGCGAGCGTCCACGTGTTGCCACCGTCCGTGCTCTTGAACACGTGACCGGCGCTCGTGCCGTTCACGTTTGGTGTGCCGTTGAAGTTTGAGATCGTGGCCCAAACGTTATTGTATGTTCGAGGGATCATACTCGACCCACGAGATCGTGCCGTTGCCGTTGCCGCGCGGCGTGAATGTCTGTAGCCACGTGGTTGCCAGCACACTCGCCGCGTTGGCGGTGAGCCCGATCGTGGTGCGGCGAAGTTGTCCTGATGCTGCACCGTTGATCACGATGTTGGAATTGCCGGGGGCGATTGCCATTGACGTGATCGATCCGCCGGTTTGTTGCGCGTTACTGGTCCTGGTCCAGTTGGTGGCGTTGTTGTCAGTGCGCCACATGAAGCGACCGCCGATCCACAAGCGAGTCGGCGTGTTCGGATCCATTCGGAAGACTGTGATGAAGGGGAACACGTCGCCTGCGATTCCACTAATGACGGATGCGGAACTCAATCCGCCGTTTGTAGAACGACGCAACGACAAACCAGTCGTTTCAAAGAAGATCGTGTTCGTGTTTGCCGGATTGACGGCAACGTATCCGCCGTCACCGCCATTGATGCGGGCCCATGCGTTTGGACCAGCGGCGTCTGTGCCGCGATTGGTTCCGTTGTCCTGCGTGCCGCCGAAGTAAGTTTGTCCGTTCGGGTAAGGCAGGCCGTGATAGAACTGGGTGACTGCGTAGTTATTATTCAAAGGACCCCAGATCACGGGATCGGGAACTGTGAATAAAGCGCCCGGCGCGAAGGCACCGCCGCAGATCGGGCTCGCGGGAGTAATATTTCCGCCGCCCACGGTTGTGCCGGTGGAGTAACCTACGTTACCGGTTTTGGCGTTATCGGTTTTGTAGATGCCGCCGTCGTTACCGGCAAACATCGTTTGGTTAGTCGTGCCGTTGTAGTTTGGATGAAACGCGATGATGTGGTTATCAGCGTGAACGAGCTGCGGATCACCATTATTTGGTGGAGTGCCGTTGCCCTGGAACCACCAGTACGACGCGACGGCCCAGTTAACGCCACCGTTGTCTGAGCGGAACACGTCAACACCGCCAGCCCAAACTTTATCTGGATCGGTCGGATCGACAGCGATCACATTGTCGTACCAACCCTGATTGAGAAACTGGCTCGTGCCGAGACCGCATTGCGTTAGCGCACCGTTGACCGGGTTGCTGAGCAACAACGTGTCCTGGAGGGTCGCGCTGTTGTTACGCGTCTGCGTGGTCCACGATCCGGCGTCGCCGGAGGTCGTCGAACGGAACACGCCGAGCAGACCGTCGGTGTAGTTTGCGGTTGGGAAGTTGGGATTCGTTCCGGCGCCGCACGCGTTGCAGGTTGCGAGCGCGTAGACGACATTCTGATTCGAGGGCGCAATCGCGAGCGACGTGCGGCCCTGGTTCACTTCGGAGAAAACATCTTCCCAGACGCCGGAGCCGCCGGCATCTACGTTGCGGAAGATGTGCGCACGGGAGAACGTGCCCAGAGCGGCGAAGATGTAGTCAGTCGCCTGATCGGTACGTATAACGAGGTCCATCGCGCCGTTTGCGCCATTCGCGACGTTCGACACGAGCGCCTGGTTCCACGAGTTGCCGCCGTCAAGACTGCGAAACACACCGGTTCGCGTCGCAGCGTAAACGTGCTGGCCATTTGATGGACTGACGACGATGTCGTTAATGAAGAAGAAGTTTGAATTCGAGATCGTGGCGGGCAAGCGCGTCCAGTGTGCGCCTGAGTCAGTTGACTTGAAGATGCCCGCACCGCGAACACCGTCTGCGTTGAAGAAGCCCTCGCCTGTACCTGCGTAGATCGTGCTGGAATTGGATGGATCGAATGCCATGCAGGTAATGGCGATGTTCGCGAGAAAGTCGTCGAGCGGGGCCCATGAGGTACCGCCGTTAGTCGTTTTCCAGATACCGCCGGCAACTGCTGCCGCATACATGATGTTCGCATCGTTCGGATCGATCAGCAGCGCACGCGTGCGACCACCGACGTTGCCTGGTCCTAACGACTGCCAGGTACCGAGCGCGCCGCTTGTTGAAGCGCTACCGTCGCCGGCACCACCGCCGCCAGTACTGCCCGGAAACTCGCCGTCCTCGCCGTCGAATACTTCCTCGTTCTCGTTTGCGTTAGCCTGTGGTGGGAGGTTCTTGCCCTTGGCGGTCGAGAACCGTTTCATGCGTTTGATTTTTTCTTTGGCTTCGAAGTAGCGCTCAACCGGCAACTGCTTTTCGCCTTTAGGCAGGCGCTTTTGCAGGTACCATTCGAGTGCCTCGCGTGGCTTGTCGAAGCGCTCGCCGTCAAGATCGTCGGATTCTCCCTTAAATATCGCGGCTGCGCGCGGGTTGCGTTTGATGGCGGCGCGGCGTGCCGCGGCCTCTTTGCGTGATTCCCGTTTTTCACGCGCCTCTTTCGCGCGTGCAGAACTGTTAGAGCCCTTGCGCTCCACACGTGATTTTTGTCCTTTGGAGTGTTTGATTGCGGCTAGGGATGTTGCTCCGTTTAGCAGGAGCATGCAGATCAAGGTAATCGATATTGAGAGTCTACGCATAAAACTTCGGTTGTATCCTTTCAGTGTGAAGCGACGATTTTTAGGACCGAACTCTTCTCCTATCGGCGTTCGTAAGAGAGAAGAGGCAAAGGCTTATTAGTTGACTGACTGTTTAACCCGCTTGCAGTAAGGGGGCGGCATTATGCCACAAACGATAATGAAAAGCATAGGCTGGCGGCAGGTAGTCTTCGGTCCAGCCTGAGCGTCCGACTCCACGGTAGTTTTTACAGGATTACAAGATTTACAGGATTTACATGAGTACTACCTGCCAGCCAAAAAATATATAAAAACAGCGCTCTCTTCCTTGTAGATCCGGCGTGGCTCGGATATATTGTCGAGCCATTCTTAGAGCAGTACTTCGCAATACTTCAACTAGTCAGGGTAGCGTTAGGTGACGAAGATTTGAGTGCTGAT
Source organism: uncultured Acidobacteriota bacterium (assembly GCA_963748155.1). Classification (GTDB taxonomy): domain Bacteria; phylum Acidobacteriota; class Blastocatellia; order Pyrinomonadales; family Pyrinomonadaceae; genus PSRF01. Next base: position 58,542 of record CAVVHV010000003.1, read on the forward strand.
CCTTCGTCCCTCTAAATACATACTTTACCGTTCTCTGCTCTCCCATCTCTGCTGGCAGTGTGTTGTTGAGTTGATCTCCCGGGTGTCTTCCCCTACTCCCGAGATCTTGCGGCAACTCAAGGCCCTAAGTCTTAACTCGACGAATCGAAAGGTGAAAACGATGTCAAAAAGGATCTCACTGCAAATACTCTCACTCCTAATGGCCATGGGCCTATTCATATATCTAGTTTCTCGCAACGATGACGTCACTCATGCGCAAGGCGACGGATTCGATCGGACGCAGTACGCAAACGATAATCCCGTCGGTGATCTGCAAGATTCGCTTCCTGAAACCGGAGAAGTCGACGTAATGATCGAATTGTTCGACGCTCCGACCGCGAGAGTCTATGCTCAGGCTCTAGGCAATCAGAGCGATCGTGCCGCCAACCCGCAACAACAGGCGGCGGCCAGAGGAGCCGCACGCGCACAACTGGTGAGAATCAGAGGCGCACAACAGCGTGTGCTCGCACAGCTCGCAGGCGCTGGTCAAAGCGCGAGAGTGCTTTACAGCGTGCAGACGGCCTACAACGGCATCGCCGCCAAAATCGATGCCCGTACGCTGCCGCAACTCAGGGCTAACCCAGATGTCGTGGCAGTTCACCGGCTGCCGATCCATAAGATCGATAACTCGACGAGCGTGCCCTTTATTAAAGGCGTCAACGCATGGGCTGCGACCGGCGGGAACGCGGGCCAGGGAGTTAAGATTGCAATCATCGACACAGGCGTTGATTACACTCACGCAAACTTTGGCGGTCCAGGCACTGCCGCCGCTTACACGGCCAACAATCGGGCCATCATCGAACCCGGCACATTCCCAACCGCGAAAGTTGTTGGAGGCATGGATTTCGCCGGCGACGCTTATACCGGCGCCAACGTTCCCATCCCCGATCCTGATCCGCTCGACTGTAATAGCCACGGTTCACACGTCGCCGGCACTGCCGGCGGGTTCGGCGTCAATGGCGATGGTACGACTTTCCTTGGTCCATTTGACGCCACGACGCCCTTTTCATCTTTCCTCATCGGACCAGGTGTGGCGCCAAGAGCTGACATTTACGCGTTGAAAGTATTCGGCTGCGCCGGCAGTACCGGCCTTACTACGCAGGCAATCAACTGGGCGGTCGATCCCAACGGTGACGGCGATCCTTCGGATCACGTAGACATCATTAACATGTCGTTGGGTAGCAATTTCGGCACGTCGACCGATGCGAGCGCTGTGGCCAGCAGTAATGCGGTCCTGGCTGGAGTAATCGTCGTTGCTGCTGCCGGCAACGCGGGCGACACCCACTATATCGTCAGCAGTCCCTCTACTTCGACGCGCACCATCAGCGTGGGTAACATTGTCGATTCAGGTATCCAGAACGCGGTCTTGCAAGTTACTTCTCCGGCTGCAATCGCCGGAAATAAGCAGGCCCTCCCGGCGGCTTTTAATCCCCAGATCGCAGGCGCGACGAATATCGCCGGGAGCGTCAAGCTCGCGAACGATGGTTCGACGGATCCATTCCCAGGCTCTCCAGTAGGCACAGTCGGCACGACAACTGATGCTTGCCAAACATTTCCGGCGGGGTTCTTCACCGGACAACTCGCGCTCGTCGATCGCGGCGGCGGTTGCGGTTTCACCTTTAAAGTGAAGAACGCGCAAGACGCTGGCGCGACCGGTGTAATTGTGGCGAACAACGTTGCGGGCACGATTTCAATGGGTGGCATCGATCCCACGATCACGATCCTGTCGCTCTCGATCCAATTGGCCGACGGCAACGCGATTAAGGCCCAACTCGCAGGAGGCGTAAACGCAACCCTCAGTTTCAATACGCTGGGGGACACTGTCAGCGGCAGCACCTCGCGGGGCGCGCGTCGCAATGACGTGGGTGCCAAGCCAGATATATCCGCGCCCGGTACCTCGATCATTTCTACTGGTATGGGCACCGGCAATCAGCCGTTGACGAACAGCGGCACTTCAATGGCTACGCCGCATATCGCCGGGGCAATGGCGCTGCTGCGCCAGTTGCACCCGACGTGGTCTGTGGCAGAGTTGAAGGCATTAATCATGAACACAGCCAACCACGATCTCTTTACTGGCCCTGGCGGCACGGGATCTAAGTTTGCTGTGGCTCGCATCGGCGCCGGTCGCGCCGATCTAAAGGACGCGAGTGAGTCTGAGGTCATCGCTTTCCTCGATGACGACACGGGTGGCGTTGGTGTTTCTTTTGGTGCTCCCGAAGTAGTGGGCAGTGATACCGAGACCCGTACTGTTCGCGTCGTAAATAAAGGCGCTGTGGATGCGACCTACAATGTGGGTTACGTGGGTCTGTCGGATGTGCCGGGGGTTAACTATTCGTTCCCCGATGGTCCAAGTATAGTCGTCCCTGCCGGTGGTTCAATCACGTTTGCCATACAGTTGGACGCAAATGCGGCCGCGATGAAGCACCCGCGCGACGCAACCATGGCGGCTGTTCAGGGAGCTAATCCTCGTTATTACCTGAGTGAGGAATCGGGTTATATCACGCTAACACCGCCGAGCGGCACGAGCTTGCGTCTGCCGGTCTATGCGGCGCCACGCCCGGCCTCCAACATGACAACGACACATGATTACGTGCTGTTCACAGCGCCGACGGGTTCGACCAACATCGGCCTGACCGGACAGCATGTCAACACGGGCGCGGCTTTCCCAGTTGATGAGATTTCACTCGTAAGTGCCTTCGAGTTACAGGGAACCAGTCCGGCCAACGTACCGGCCACCAGCGGGGCCCGAAACGCCGATTTGAAGGCCGTTGGTGTGACGAGTGACTTCAAAGCCACAAACTCTGTCAGCGCCAGTACCAAGCTCTTCTTCGCGATCGCTACGCACGGCGCATGGTCCACTCCGACCGACGTGACGTTCAATATCTTTATCGATCGCGATCGGAACGGCACTGACGATTTTCAAATCGTCAATACCGCCTTTGCGGACGCGGCCGGAAACCTGTTTGACGTCTTTGTATCTGCGCGACGGCCGGCGCCTTTCACGGGCGGGCTCACTGCGGATAGTTTCATCAACAACATAGCGCCGAGTGGTCTCGATACGGTGGCTCACAACACCAACATGATGGTTATTCCGGTTAGTGCGGCGGCACTCGGTTTGACTACCGCTAATGCGAAATTCAATTATCGCATCACGACCATCGAGTCGTGGCTTCGGTGGCACCATCGATACCCTGACCACTCGCACTTACGATGCGGCGAATCCCGGCTTCGATCTGACCGGCGGAGTTACCGGACTGCCGATCTATACCGACTTGAATGGTGCAAGTATTCCGGTCAATTACAACAAGGCAAACTACCTTGCAAACAACTCACAGGGTGTGTTGTTACTGCATCACCACAACGCCTTTGGAGGCCACGATCAGATTCTTTCGGCGCAGGATCCGACGGCGACGACGGTAACTGTCGATGCCGCTGCCGGCGTCTACAGTGACCCGACGACGTTGAAGGCCACCGTCAGTCCGGCAACGTATCTGGATCAGACCATCTCGGGTAACGTGCAGTTTTCAGTTGATGGTAATCCGGTTGGCGGTCCTGTTGCTGTCAATTCGAGCGGAGTTGCGACCACGAGCTACACGGTTACTGTACCTGCTGGACCGCACACCATTACGGCGGCGTTCACGCAGCACGAACAGTGCTTTCCTGAATAGCAGTAACACCGGCACGCTGACAGTGTCGAGGGAAGATGCGAGTGTCACTCCCGCAGCTACCAATCCGTTTGCGGTTAAGGTCAATTCGCCCGGAGGCACTGGTGGTCCAATCACGATCTGCTTCGATATGAATGAAGTAAGTGATGGCAGTCCGGGCAACACTGCCAACATCACGAGTGTGACTGTCAACATCGTGCCCATCGGTACCGGATCCGCTGTTTCATCAGGCCCGGTAACCTTAGGCGGCGGCGGTGTGGGAGCAACACGTACTGCCTGCGTAACTCTGAACAATGTGCCAGTGAATGTCTACGACGTAATGCTGACAATCAATGGCAGCTTCTACCAGGGTTCCGGTAACACGGTGCTTGCTGTCTACGATCCTTCACTGGGATTTGTAGCTGGTGGAGGCCACCTGATTCACAACGGCTTTAAGGCCAGTGTCGGTGTGAATATCAAGTACCTGAAGAACGGCAACGCTCAAGGTTCACTGCTTTACATCGAACACAGACCAAGTGGTGACGTTGTAGTCAAGAGCAATGCCATCGGCACAATGGCGATTGTGGGCAACGAAGCTGTGCCGACCGGTAAGGCGAACGTTAATGGTGTTGGCAATTACGGATTCATTGCCCGAGTCCTCGACAACAGCGAGTCTGGATTTAACGATCAGTTTGGACTGCGGGTCACCGATCCCGGTGGCAACATCGTGGTGGATTTGACCTTCAATCCAATTCAGTTGTCAGGCGGCAACTTCTCGGTGCCCAAACTCACCGGGAAGTAGCCACGGCGTAGTGATGCGTTTGAATTAACGCCGAAGGCGTTGGCTAATTTGAGCCCAGGGTTGGAGCGCAGCGACAACCCTGGGAATAAAATCGCAAAATACAAATCAACCCTGAAAGGGTTCGGCGGTTGGCGAACCCTTTCAGGGTTTTATTTTATTCTTGTTTAGTTACCCAGGGTTGTCGCTGCGCTCGAACCCTGGGCTCACATTAGCCAACGCCTTCGGCGTTATTGACTCAGGATTGTCTTAACGTGATTCTGAGGTCACGCCGTTTGGCTCGTCGATATATTTCTTGAGCCACGCGTAAAGTTCCTGATACCAGTAACGGCTGTTCTCACCTTTCAATATCCAATGATTCTCGTCGGGCCAGACGATCAAACGACTCGGAATGCGCAGCCGTTGCAGCACACTCCAGTTTTCCAACGTTTGATTTAGCGGCACACGGAAATCGTTCTCGCCGACTGAAAGCATTATCGGTGTGCGGAAGTTCTTCGCAAACCGGATCGGATTCTGCTCGCGCCACACTGGTCCCTGTTCCCATACTGGTCCGCCATTGTTTACTTCACGCGAGTAGATCGTGTCGCTCGTTCCCCATTGCGACTCGAGATTGATCAAGCCCGCATGACTAACCAGCGCCTTGTAGCGCGTCGTCGTTGCCTGCATCCAGTTGGCCATGTGACCACCATAACTCGCGCCCGCCGCAGCCTGGCGTGATCCGTCGACAAACGGGTAAAGCCGGATCGCTTCATCCGCAGCTTCGTTGATCTCGTTTGCTGGTCCTTTGAATGGATCTCCCTGAATACTCTGCGCAAAAGCTTCACCAAATCCCGTCGAACCGGAGTAGTTAGTTAACAGCACGACATATCCCGGCCGCGACAGCATGAAATAGTTCCAACGGAGTCCCCAATTGTCGCGCCACATGCTGTGTGGTCCACCATGCATTACAACAAACAGCGGATACTTCTTGTGCTCGTCAAAATTTGGTGGCAGCGCAATCATGCTGTGAATGCGTTTACCTGCTTTGCTGGTGTGCCAGAAGTGACGCAACGGTTGCCAATCGATCTTTGCGACTTCGTCGGCGTTGAAGAACGTAAGCGGAATTTGCGTTTTCGATGACAGGTTTAACCTGAAAATTTCCGGTGGATTGATAGCGCTTTCCCAACTCGCGATTACGATTGTCGATGGCGCTTTTGATGGAATTCGCAGGTTAGTGTAAACGCCGCGCGTCATGTCCATTGCGAGGCGCACTTCGCCACCATCCGCAGGCAGCGTGAAGAGTTTCTCGTTGCCGGCTTCTTCCGCTGTGAGATAGATCGACTTGCTGTCGGGCGTAAATGCATAGCCATTAACCGATCGATCCCACTTAGCAGTCAGCACTTCAGGTTGGGTGACGTTTGGCCACGTAAACTTCACCAGTCGACCGAGGTGATAAACCTTATTGTCGCTTTCGATTTCCGTCAGCGCGTACAGCGCGTTGCCATCGGGTCGAAAAACCGGATTGGTAAAACCGTCGTTACTCGTCGTGAGACGCACTGGCTCACCACCAGTTGCGGTTACTTTGAAAAGCGACGTGTTTGTGTTTGCGTACGCAGCGGCGTTTCTGTTTGTTGACGCGACGAAGACGATTGCGTCGCCTGTCAGGTGTCCAAACCGGATCGAGCTCTTCACCGGAGTCTGAGAAGCGACCAGCGAAACCTCGCTCCCCAACCAACTTTGTTCCGGCGAGTAGATCTTTCGCCTTCGCACCCTGCTGCGCGATTTGAACAAACACGTGCGCCTGTGTGTCCTCGATCCACTTGTCCCAGTTTCGAACGGGAAACTTCTCGTAGACACGTACGCGATACTTCTGTGCCTTTCGTTCCGCGGCAATCTTTTTGTTGGCCTCGTCATCAGCGGCGCCGGGATAGACCGTGCTGACAAACAGAAACGCTTGTCCATCGGGTCGCCACTGCGGAGCGCGCGCGCCAGTCGAAAGCGACGTCATTCGCACTGCTTCACCACCGTCAGCCACATCCAACACGTAAATCTGGCTGACTTCGTCGCCGTCGCGTCGCGCTGCAAATGCGATCCGGCGACTATCAGGACTCCACGCGACGCCGCTTTCACCGCCTTTGGTCGAAGTCAGCCGGCGTGGTTTCGTACTGCCGTCAGTGGGAACGATCCAGAGATCCGACACCTGGTCCTTTTCGTCATAGGCGGGCTCGACTAGCGAGAACACGACCCACTTCCCATCCGGACTCGGCACAGGCGCACCGACACGCTTCATCATCCACATTGTTTCGTGCGTCAGCGGCGCCTTGCTGGTCTGGGCGCTAATGCTCATCCAAGTGCCTGAAATTAGAACAATGACGATCAGTACCCAGAAAGAGTACCTGTGGGGTCGTGTGGAAAACATACGTGATCCTCCTGCGAAATAGTCCTGTTAATCTTGTAATCCTGACTACAACTGATGGTTGGTGCGGAAATCATACCGGAAATCACCGGCGACAGGAAAAAATGCCGAACCATAGCGTGAATATGTGCGTAATCTGGCAAGTCTGTGGTTGGGTTCGGCAACTCGAATTAGCCTACAAACATCGTAACGGGCCGTTCATTTTGGGTGTCTAGCTTGTTGTGGAGGATTTCTGTTTGATTCTTAGTGCCATTTTTTCTGGTTTTCAAAAAGCCGCGCTTTTGCTCGGCTTTGTCGTGATTGGGGTTTTTTCGGCTGCATCTGCTCAGGCCCAGGAACCCGCAGCCACAAATCCCAAAAGTGAGATCACGTCGAGTCTCACCGATCTTTCGAATCTGTACAAAACCGAAGTCGAGAAGCTCGAGAAGCGAAACCAACAGTCGCAACAACTCTACAACGACGGACTCATCTCTCGTGTGGACCTTGAAAAAGGCGAGAAAGAGTTAGCCGATGCTCGCGCCAAAGTTGAGCAGATCACGAAAGAGATCGCCGCAGTGAATCACCCGGCGCAGACGCTTCCTGAAGTTGTTTCCGATCTCGTAGCAGCGGGTAATCAGGTTTGGTCTACGGGAAACGTGAAGATCGACAATCTGATTCGTTACTACGGCGCTCAGTATGGAGTCGATCCTTTCTTGATTTACTGCACGATGGCGCAGGAGTCGAGTTTCAGCGTTGGTGCGACGAGTCCGAAGGGCGCCCAGGGGTTGATGCAGCTCATGCCTGGCACGGCAGCTCGATATGGCGTGACGAATCCTTATGACGTTGCCCAAAGCATCAAAGGTGGCACGCGCTATTTGAAGGATCTACTGAAGATGTTCAACGGTCGTGTGGACCTGGCGCTGGCGGGATACAACGCGGGCGAGGGTGCGGTGATGAAATACGGCAACACAATTCCACCGTATACCGAAACACGCAACTATGTGCGCCTCATCCTGAAGCGCTACAGCACGAAGAAACCAGTCTCTTAATTTAGCCACAAAAAGGCACAAGAAGCACAAACCTGAGCTCGATCCGGTTTGTGCTTTTGCTTTTCGTTGGCTCCTCAACTGTGTGTTTTTAGCCAATGCCGGATGGAAGCGATGTATTCGCGAACAGGCATCATGTTGAGATCTTGCCTGGAGAACCCGTCCTTTTTTCTTTCAGCATAAAAGTATTGACTGAAATCCAGAAACTTTTCCCAGATTGCGCTCGCACAAGGAGTTTTTTTCAGATGAACGGTTTCAACAAACCAGTTACGTAAAGCCAGTACCAGCTTCTGTGGATCGTTTCCGTGTGACTTAGCATCAACACCGCCAAGGTCTGATAGAGCCTGCTTGTAATCGTGAGGCTTCGCTCCTAATACCAGAAACCTCTTATTTCGAAGATGTGTGGTCGATGTGCGGCGGCATCCATAATCAATTCCTAGCTCGAAGGGCATGTTTAGTCGGAAGAACTCACCTCGTCGTCGTGACTTTATTCTGGAAAGGTCGTGAAGGCTATACCTCGATTTCAGAATTAGCGAAAGAACTTTGTTTATTCGCTGTTCGCCAGAATCTGTTGTTTGCGAAGCGATTTGAGGAGTAAATCCCAGGTAGATGATGGTGAAGAGGATTGGTTTGAGCAGAGAATTGTATTTCTCATCAAAAGGACAGTTGATAAATACGTTTTTGTTGAATCCCGGGTGAGGACCAGGCATTTATTGTGTTGTTCCTTATTTGTGATTTCTATTTAGGCTGAGATAAGTGCTTCTTGTATGTATGCATATACCGCACACTCCCATCCCGGTTATGCACAACCAATTCTAACCCTTCTCTCTTACACTTTGATCTTGCCCACAGTAGTGCATCGGTTTGCGAATCAAAGCTCTTCGTAGCACGTGAAGCGCCATACGACTTAACACTCCAACGGCCTCGAAGATTTGTAAAGACTTGTTGAGGTTTTTTACTCATAAGTGAGAGTAATATAGCACCAGATCGTCTATTTGTGTAATCTGGTCCAGGGAGACAACTATGAAACGAATCTGCATTTTGATCTGTCTGTTGCTGGCTGCGGGCCTGGTGCGTGGTGACCAGGATCCGGTCCAAGTAAATTCAAAAACGATCGCGCTGAAACTCGAGAACCCACGCGTCCGTGTGCTCGAAGCAACGATTAAACCCGGCGACAAGGAGAACACACACTCACATCCCGCTTACGTGATCTATGTGATCGCGGGCGGCAAGTTTCGTAATCATGCTGTCGACGGCACCGTCACTGACGGTGAGTTCAAAACGGGCGACGTGATCTATCGCGACGCTGTAACACAGCATTGGGCCGAGAACACCGGCGACACGACGATCCGACTTGTGTTGGTTGAGCTTAAGAATTAACTCCGCCGGTTAAGTTGCCGGACCCTGGAGGCGAGAGGAGCCGCGCAACGAGTTGGTGCATTCGGTCGAAGTCGATGGGCTTTGTTAAGTATCCGTCGACGCCAGCGTCGTAAGCCGCGCGTTGAAAACCTTCCGTGCCGAACGCGGTGATCGCCACGACAGGTACCTCTCGTAACGCGTCGGTTTCACGAATTCTGCGCGTCGCTCCGAGGCCGTCCAGTGTCGGCAAGTTGATGTCCATCAAAATGAGGTTGGGCAACGTCTGTGCCGCGACATTCAACAGCATCTTCACCATTACTCGCTGTTACTACTCGATAACCCTGTTGTTGAAGATCGAGGCTGATCACAGCGACGTTGTCGGCCGAATCGTCAACCACGAGAATCAGAAATTTTGGCTCCGTGGTTTGACCCTCGCGCGAAGACGTATCTTCCTTGAGAGTCGGGAGCCCCGACGTGGCTAACGGATCTTTGGGTGCCATATATGAGGATTATAGCGGTGCTCGTAGTCGTTTAGTAAACTCGTCGCATGAATGCAAAATTTCATCCGGCACTAAAAGCCATACGCGCAGGCGACGCGGAGAAATTCAAAGCACTTGTCGCTGCGGATCCATCGCTCGCCACTTCGCGATCGTCGAGAAGTCATCCCACGTTGTTGCAGGCCGTTGCGTTGGATGGAAAAGATAAACCGAACAATGTCGAAATGGCCCAGGTGCTGATCGATGCAGGTGCTGAGTTGAACGAATCACTCGTCGCAGCAGGTAGTATCGACAATCGTGCGGTCGCTGAACTGTTGCTCGATCACGGCGCGGCAATTGACGGCACGGGTGGCTGGTCGCCGTTGGAAGAAGCTTTGTATTGGAATAGTCGGAACACCCTGGCGTTATTGCTGGAACGTGGTGCGAAGGTGCAGAACCTGCGCACCGCAGCGGCACTGGGTCGCACCGATTTGATCGAAAGTTATTTCAATGCGGATGGAAGTTTGAAACCCGAGGCTGGCAGGATCGATTGGCCGTTTGGCAGTCTCGACAGCATCGCCAGCTCGAATCACGATACGGCAGGCAAGCAGTTGCGGGCCGATCATATAAACGCGTGGTCGCAGGACCAGCAGGGCATCGTCAACAATGCTTTTGTCTACGCGTGCATGCACGGCCACATCGACTCGGCAAAGCTGTTATTGGACAAAGGCGCTGAGATCAACGTGATTCCGGGTGGATTCGATTACGCGGGCACTGGTTTACATTACGCAGCGCTGAACGGACATCGTCCGATGGTTGAGTTCTTACTGGCCCACGGCGCCGATCGTAACGTGAAGGACACGAAGGTCGGCTCAACCGCATCCGGCTGGGCCGACTATGGCGGCCATCCAGAGCTTCGTGATCTGCTGCAATGATTCCAATCTTGTCATGTTAATCTTGCCAATCTTGTAATCCTGTCAAAATTATTTGAGCCGATCGCGTGCCCGAGTCATAACTTGATCGCCGGATAAGCCTCAATTTCGCCTTTTTGATAGGCTTGGTAACGACGTTGAGACTCAGCAATCCACACCTGGTCAGCCTGATTAGCATTTGGTTCGTCAAGACTGGCTATCAGAAAGCGTGCCAGTGTCGCTTTTTCTTGTGGTGAGGCGACGCGTTTGCTTCTTCAGCTCTTCAAGCAGTGTGGTCATGTATTTCATTCTAGCCTAACAATGCCCGAGCAGTTGCTATACTGCACTTATTAACATGCGCATGAACCTGGTCGAAGAAGCAAAGAAGCTCAGCGTTTCAGATCGAATTCGCCTTGTCGAAGAAATCTGGGACACGATCGCGGAAGAGAACGAAGCTTTCGAGTTAACTGATGCTCAGAAAAGGGAACTCGATAGACGAGTCGAGTGGGTCAGAAACAATCCGGGTCAAGGGCGTACGTGGGACGAAATCAAAGCTGAATTCTTCGAGTCGCGGATGAGTTAACCGCGCTTTCGCTGAAACGATGTTTGATTCTTGGTCTTCCCAACCTCCGCCAGCACTTTCTTCGCTTCTCGAGCCTGCCACTGCGCATTATTCAGCCGCTCGCGCGCCTGGCCCAGATTCATCTGACTGAGAGATGCCTGCGCATCCTTAATTGCCCGCAAAGCGAAGTTCAACCGCTTACACGCTTCACGCAGCCGGTCGAGCTCAGAGTCTTCGGAGGGCACGGGGGCAAACCCGATGGCGTTCATTACTGCAACTTAACGGGCCGATTTTCGCTTGGCAATAAAAACACTTCACTTAGTACAATCCATCCGGACCTAGCCCAGCAAAACTAAATAAGGACTAATAACATGCGAAAAGAAAATCGATTGTGGTTGTGTATCGCGATCATCCTTTTTGTTTCCCCAAACGTCATCGTCGCGCAGGATCACGCAGCGAAAATTCAGGAAGTCCTGGCGCTCGCTCACAAGTACCGGCAGTTCAATGGCTCGGCACTCGTGGCGGAGAATGGGAAGGTCATCTACAAGAGTGCGTTCGGCGGGGCGAATATGGAGTGGAATATCCCGAACGCTCCCGATACGAAGTTTCGGCTCGGATCGATCACGAAGCAGTTCACCGCTACCATCATCCTGCAATTAGTAGAGCAAGGAAAAATTAAAATCGATGCGAAGCTGACAGATTACTTGCCCGAGTATCGAAAAGACACCGGCGAAAAGGTGACGATTCATCACCTGCTCACGCACACATCAGGCATACCGAGTTACACGGGCCAGCCTGGTTTCTTTGAGAACGTCAGCCGCAATTCTTACAAAGTAGATGACTTCGTGAAGAAGTATGCGAGCGGCAATCTCGAGTTCGAGCCCGGCTCGAAATATTCCTACAACAACTCCGGTTATTTTCTTCTCGGCGCTATCATCGAGCGCGTCACGGGTAAACCTTACGAGCAGGTATTGAAGCAGAACATCTTCGATCCGCTCGGCATGAAAAACACCGGCTACGATCGTCACGCGACGATCCTTCCCAAACGCGCCACCGGCTACAGCAAGACGCCCGACGGTTACATAAACGCTCCCTACCTCGACATGTCGATCCCCTACGCCGCCGGCTCGCTGTATTCGACTGTCGAAGACCTGTATCTGTGGGACCAGTCGCTCTACACAGACAAAGTGCTCTCAGCGCAATCGAAAGCGTTGATGTACAAACCGGCCCTCGACAACTACGCTTATGGTTGGGTCGTCACAAATGCATCGTTCAAGCAAAACGATCAGCCGGTGCAGGTGATCAGACACGGCGGCGGAATCAATGGTTTCAGCACCACCATCGTGCGCTTTCCGAACGAAAAGAACCTCATCGTGATGCTTGACAACACCGGCAGCGAGTATCTCGATCGTCTGAGTGATTCGATCGCGAAGATTCTCTACAACCAACCTTACGAGCCGCCAAAGATCTCGATTGTGTCCGTGCTCGACAAGACGATTGCGGAGAAAGGAATCGAAGCCGGCATCGCCCAGTATCGCGAACTCAAAGCGAAGCAGGCCGCGACGTACGACTTCGCCGAGCCTGAGTTGAACCGGCTTGGCTACCAGCTACTGCGAACGGGCAAAACGAGAGAGGCGATCGAGATCTTCAAGCTCAACGTCGAAGCGTACCCGCAGGGCTTTAACACCTACGACAGTCTTGCCGAGGCTTACTCGACGATCAACGAGCGCGAGCTGGCGGCACAAAACTACAAGAAGTCACTTGAGCTGAACCCGAACAACACGAACGCCGCCGAGATCTTGAAACGACTCGATAAGGCGCCTGTCGTTGTTGATGCGAAGCTTTTTGATATGTATGTGGGTGAGTATGAAGTTGGACCAGGTTTCGTGATGCGCGTTTTCCGTGAGGGAGACAAGTTTATGACGCAAGCCACTGGTCAGGATAAGTTTGAGATCTTTCCCGAGTCGGAAACAACGTTCAACCCGCGCGCGTTCGTGGCGAAGCTGACGTTTGTGAAAGACGCTGATGGGAAGGTCAACACGATTCGGATCGAGCAGAATGGGAGAGTCACGCTCGGAAAACGAATCAAGTAGCAACGGATCTCACAGACCGATTTAAAGTGCTCTCGTCGCGGCTGATTTGCCACGCGAGCGCGCGGCTGTGGTTGCGAAGCTTCCCGTCAGGCCACGGCCCGCACTGTCAACGCGCCACACAAACCGGCCGTTGGACTTTCGCGCTGTGCCTTCCTCAAAAAACGTCGCTTCAATCCTGTCGCCGTTGATCGATCCCTTCACCTGAATGGGAGTTCTGCTCTTCACGGGTAAGGGCCGGCCGTTCTCTGAAACTTTGTGGCCGCTGCCAGTGAAGCTGGTACCATTCTGATCGATCGAGACATGAAAACCGATTTTCATGTTTTTGAACGTCTGATAAGACGTTGTCTCGATGGTATTAACAAGGTTCCACTTGCCGGACAGGTTTTGCGCCGTCATGCGTGGGTGGCTCAGATTTTCTTTGACTTTGGGGCACCGGAAGCAGGCGCACCAGAAACCGGCGCACCAGGAGCCGGTTGCTCAGCAGGTGATTCGGGTTGTTGCTCCGACGCAGCGACGGAACCGGATGATGATTCGACTGCCGGCAACCACCGCGGGCGTGCTGCGTTCACGTAACTTATTTATCAGAACAACTGCTCCGCCGATCATGGCGATTATCAACGCCGCAAATACCAACGCTGTGTGGAAAGGAATGTCGCGGAGCGTGCAGCAAGCTGGCGGGGACACTGCCGGGAACGCTATTGGTTCTTACGATCGTGACTTCATCAGCCGGCTCAGGCAGTGGTACCGGGGGCAAAATCGGCGCTGCTACCTCTGGCCGGCTCATAACCGCAGGCTCAAAATAGGTTCAGTAGCCGCCTCAGTCTCGATTCCGAAGAACTGTTTGAGCACGACTCTGCTCGCTAGGTCTTATCGAGCTGGAAGCCAACGTCTCGAACCCCGGATCGAAACTGGCACGAGCGTTCTGCATGGAAGCGGCGGCGTTGATTGCCTGAAACCCCGTGAGGTGACCCACGCGAGCGTCGACCAGCTTGCCGCCTTTGAACGATAGTTCGCCTTGAATCGCGCCAGCGAGTATCTCGAGCCTACCGCTCTCGCCGTTCTTGCAGATAGTGCGGATTAAATTCAGGATATCAGACATAGTTCTAGTAGCCCCGGCGAGAAAATGTTAGCTGCGATTAGAGGGTAATTATGGGAAGAGGGTTGCAGTCTAGACTGCGAGATTAGGCGTGTCAATTGACGCGGCGCGTTGGACAGGATTGCAAGATTTACATGATTATCAAGACATAATCCTACTCGTATCGCAGCGCTATCAACGGGTCAACCTTCGCGGCGCGCCGCGCGGGAATGTAGCACGCGAGGAAGGCCGCGACGGATAGCAGTAGCGAGATCACGATGAACGTTACTGGATCGGTCGCGCTCGTGTTAAAGAGCAGGCTATGCATCAGGCGCGTCAACGCGACCGCGCCGCCCACGCCAATCAAAACGCCCACTGCCGTCAACTTCATTCCACGTCCAACAATCAGTTTGAAGACATCCCGCGTCGTGGCGCCCAACGCCATGCGCACTCCAATCTCATGTGTTCGCGTCTGGACCAGAAATGCCATCACGCCATAAATCCCGATCAGCGCCAGCAACAACGCGCCTGCCGCAAACGCTCCAAACAACGTTGCGTACAGTCGCGGCTGCCAGATTGACTCCGCCACTACTTCGTCCATCGTCGAAAAACTGAGAGGCAAGTCCGAGTCAAGTTGTGCAACCTCGCGTCGAATCGCGCCCGCCAGTTCCTCGGGGTTTGCAGTTGTCCGAGCGAGGAGGGTCAGCCCGCCTACCGTAATCTTCTGGTGCGGCAAGTACACACTCTTTCGCGTGTCTTCCTGCATCCGTTGATGCCTGACTGTGCCGACTACGCCGACGATCGTGTGCCACGGCTCGTTATCTTCAGGTGGTCCAAAACGAACGCGCTTACCGATCGGGCTCTCATTGGGCCAGTACTCACGCGCGAGTCGTTCATCGATGATCGTCACATCGAGAGACTCCTTCGCGTCAGCATCGTTGAAGTCGCGGCCGGCGAGCAACGGGATCGCCATCGTGCGAAAGTAGCCTGGCGTCACAACTGTGTGTTGAATCATCGGCGCCTGGCCAACCGACATTACCGGAAAACCTTCGACTGTCAGACTGCGTCCCCAGCCGTCACCGCTTAGCGGCACCGTCGCCGTCGCACTCGCGGCCTCAACCCCAGGAAGACTGCTCACACGTGCTAATAAGTTCTTGTAAAACGTAACGCGTTGCTCGCCTTCCTTGTATTTCGCACGCGGTAAACTAACGCTCGCAGTCAAAACGTTGTGCGCGTTCAGTCCGATGTTGACCTGTTTCAGACGGAGGAAACTTTGAATCATCAACCCTGCGCCCACAAGTACAACGAGCGAGAGTGCAATTTCCGCCACGACCAGCAGACTGCGCGCACGTGCGCGCACACCGCCCGAGCCACGACCGCCTTCTTTAAGTGTGTCGTTGAGATCGACACGCGAGGTTTGCAGCGCCGGAGCAGCGCCAAACATCAAGCCGGTCAACAACGTGATGGCAGCAGTGAAACCGAGCACGCGCAGATCGATTCCGAAGTTCATCCAGAACGGTAACTGGATCGGGATTGCGGTCAACAACAGACGAAGCGCCCAGATCGACAGGAAAAACCCGACTACACCACCTACGAGCGCGAGTAACAAACTCTCAACCAGAAGCTGGCGCATGATTCGCCAACGACTCGCACCGAGCGCCGCGCGCAATGCAAACTCTTTCTGCCTCGCAGTCGCACGCGCAAGCATCAGGTTCGCGACGTTCACGCACGCCACCAGCAACACGCAACCAACGACGCCCAGAAGAATCAGAAGACCCTCACGATAATCACCGGTCAGAGTGTCGTGCAGGCTCATCACCTTAACGCCCAGACCTTCGTTGGTGATGGGATTCTGTTGCTCGATGCGCGCGGCGATGTTGGTCATCTCAGCCTGCGCTTCCTGAAGAGTCACACCATCTTTCAGACGCGCAATCGAGCTCAAGCCGTGATCAGTTCGCGTAAATATCCTGGTCGTTAACGCAACCGGCGCCCACAGCTCCGCAACGTCCGGAAACCTGAAGCCCGGCGGCATGACACCGACCACCGTGCGCGGGCGATTGCTGATCATGATCTTGCGACCAATGATGTTTGCGTCGCCACCAAAGTTTCGTTGCCAGAGATTGTGCCCGAGGATCACGACCGCATCTTCCTCGGGCCGATCCTCGTTTGCGGTAAACGTTCGACCCAACTGTGGCGACACGCGCAGGATCTCGAAAAGGCCGTGTGAAATAAAAGAGCCACGAACCTCGACCGGCTCTCCCGCACCGCTCAACGAAAACCTGCTCGAGCCAAAGTAGACACCGATGTCTTCGAATACTTTGTTTTGCTCACGCCAATCGAGAAAGTTTGGAAACGAGACGCTCATGGAATCGATGCCACGCTTAAGCGCGGTCTCATCGAGCACAGCAAGTCGATCGGATTGAGGATAGGGAAGCGGTCGCAGCAGAATGCCGTTGGCAAAACTGAAGATCGCCGTATTCGCGCCGATGCCGAGCGCGAGCGTTAGCACGACGACAATCGTGAACGCATAATTCTTGAGCAGTATGCGCACGCTGTAGGATGCATCGCGCAGCAGGTTGTCAAGGAGTCCGACGCCACGTGCGTCACGACACTCTTCCTTCGACTGGTCCACACGACTGAATTTCTTCATTGCCGCGTAACGTGCCTCTTCAGGAGTCATGCCGTTTTAGATGTTTTGCTCGATCTGGCGATCGAGATGAAAGCGCAACTCTTCGTCGAGCTCCTGGTCCAGTTCGTCGTGATGAGTTAGTGCGCGCCAGCGACGTAGTAAATCTTTCAAGTTCACGGAGAATCCTCACGCATCTCGTAAAACCAGAGCGATTGCATCGGAGAATCGCTCCCATTGCTTTCGTTGCGACTCGAGTTGTTTGCGCCCGCGCGCGGTTAAGCCATAAAACTTTGCGCGGCGATTGTTATCAGAGGGTCGCCAGACAGCGGAGATGAGGTCGCGCGCTTCGAGGCGGTGGAGAGCAGGGTAAAGAGCGCCGGGAGTTACGGTGAGCACGTCGCCGGACAGCAGCTCGATGCGCTGCATGATGTCCCAACCGTTCAGACTACCGGAACTGAGCAGTCGCAGGATTAAGAGTTCGAGGGTGCCCTGCTTGAACAGGTCAGATTGTTGTTTGTTCATGCCTTCCTCTAGTCAGCCAATAGGAAGGCGGAAGTCTAGCGGCTGTTCCTATTGGCTGTCAATAGGAGCCACAAAGAATGACTAAACGAATGACAGTCCTTCGCGGGTGTGATTCATAGGTAGAGTTAGACAGGATAACAGAATTTACAGGATGTATCTTGAGAATCCTGTAATCCTGTCTACTCAAACCTGAGGGCGACGAGCGGATCGACTTTCGTTGCGCGCCGCGCCGGTATGCAACACGCGATGAAGGCGACAACGATGAGTCCAAGAGCGACCGTTACGTAGGTGAGGGCGTCAGTCGAGGTTACACCAAAGAGAAGCGTCGTCATCAATCGTGTGAGTAACAGCGCGCCGCCCAGTCCCACAACGATGCCAATCAACACGAGCTTCAGTCCGTCACGCACTACGAGATTCAATACGTCGATCGTCTTGGCGCCGAGCGCCATGCGAATGCCGACTTCGCGCGTGCGTTGTGCGACTGAATAGGAGATGACGCCGTAGATGCCGACAGCGGCGAGTGTCAGCGCCAGCAGTGCGAAGACGGCCAGCAGGATCATCGAGAAACGACGCGCCTCAACCGACTGCGCGAGAGCCTGCTCCATCGTGCGCACGTTGAATACAGCCTGGTCCTTGTCGAGTGCGGAGATTTGATTTCGCACTGGTCCAGCAAGGCTGAGTGGCTCAACTGTCGTCCGCACCAGAAGATTCACGCGCCGCACGTATCTCGGCAACGAGGCTATTGAAAGCTGATCGAAGTTGAAGTAGAACTCCGCGGTGTTCGCAGTTTGTCCTTCGAGCCCCGCATGCTCGACGTGTCGCACGACGCCTACAATTTCACGACTCTCCGCACCCGGCGTGTTGGGTCTGAAACGCTTCCCGATCGGATCTTCGTTAGGAAAATACTGACGCGCGAACACCTCATCAATAAGCGCGACCTGCGGCGTGTCTTTGCGATCTTCAGTCGAGAAGAGACGACCGCGAACAAGGTCGATGCCCATCGTTTTAAAGTAATCGGGACTCACGATGTATTGCAGCCCGGTTGGATCCTGGCCCGGTGGCGGAGCGGGCTTACCTTCGAGCACGATGGGCGGAAAGTTTGCGCCTTCAAAAGGAAGTCCATTCGAAACGGAAACTGATTGCACGCCCGGCAGTTGCTGGACGCGTTGCTGCAACCCGCTTAAGAAATTATCAACCCTCGGACCTTCTTCCGGTCGAGCGTTAATGGAGATCTGCATCGCGAGCACGTTTTGCGGATTGAAACCGGGATCGACCTGGCTCAAGCGCCAGAAACTCTTCACGAGCAAACCCGCACCAACAAGCAGCACGAGCGTGAGTGCGACTTCGGAGATCACGAGCAGCTTGCCTGCGCGATTGTGACTCGGAGAAGAGTTGCGCTCGCCTTCTTTCAGTGTTTCGGTGAGGTTTGTCTTCGCAGACTGGAGTGCAGGAGCGATCCCAAAGAAAACGCCGGTGAGAAGCGACGCACCGAAAGTGAACGCCAGGACGCGCCCATCAATACCGAGCTCGCTCATCCGCGGAATGCCTTCGGGAATGTAAGACGAGAGCACGCTCGTGCCCCAGATCGCGAGCAGCAATCCGACGACACCGCCCGCGAGCGCAAGCAACGATGCTTTCAGTGAACAACTGGCGCAGTATGCGCATGCGTCCCGCGCCGAGCGCAGTGCGAATCGCCATCTCTCGCTGGCGTCCTGCCGATCGCGTCAACAAAAGATTGGCGACGTTCGCACACGCGATCAGCAAAACGAAACCAACCGCGCCCAGGAGTGTCAGCAGTGTCGGACGAATGTCACCAACGACGCTTTCACGAAGAGACTCGATTCGCACACGACGTCCGGAGTTCGTGTCGGGATACTGCTGTTCGAGACGTGCGGCGATCGTGTTGATCTCCGCGTTTGCGTTGTCGATCGATGTTCCTTGCTTCAGTCGTGCAAATGCACTGATGCCGGGATCTTTGCCGCGCAGTTTGAAGCGTTCGGCTGAAAGTCCAATCGGAACGGTCAGATCGGCTTCGGCACCTAAGCGAAAGTTTGCCGGCGTGATTCCGATGACGGTGAATTGCTGGCCGTTGAGAGTGAGTTGTTTGCCGATGATGCTTTCATCGGCGCCGAAACGTCTCTGCCAGAGTGCGTGGCTGATGATCGCGACCGGAGTCGCGCTCGGCTGATCATCTTCGGCGAGAAAGTCGCGCCCGCGAATGGGCTTGATACCGAGTGTTGCGAGAAAGTTTGCTGAGACGAGGCGTCCCTGAAGGCGCTCGCTCTCACCTGCGCCGGTCAGGTTGAAACTTTCACGCGGGCGAAGGGCAGTAACGTTTTCAAAGACCGTGTTCTGGTTTCGCCAGTCGACGAAGTTTTGATACGAAACTCCGGCAGGTCGCTCTGAAACAGTTTCGGTAAGTACAACAAGCTCGTCGGGCTTCTCGTAAGGAAGCGGCCTCAACAGGACCGTATTGATCACGGTGAAAATCGCGGTGTTGGCGCCGATGCCGAGCGCGAGTGTGATCACTGCCACTGCCGTGAACGCGCGATGCTTGCGCAAGCCGCGCAACGCATAGCGTAAATCCTGCGAGAGATCTTCGAGCGGGCGTCCCATTCGCACCTCGCGAACTCTTTCTTTCACTTGCTCGACGCCGCCCACTTCCACGAGTGCTGCGCGTCGTGCTGCTTCCGGTTTGAGACCGTCGCGAATTTTCTGGTCGGTCAGTAAATCGACGTGGGCGCGAAGCTCTTCAGTGAGTTCCTGGTCCACGACAGTCTTTGTTGGACAGATTGCGCCACGTACTGGCGATGCGCGAAAGGAATGGCATAGTAACTTCTCCTTACGACGTCGCTTTGAGCGCGCTGGTGATAGCGAACGAGACACGCTGCCAGCCTTCAGTTTCGACTTTGAGCTGTCGTTGGCCTGCTTTGGTGAGCCGGTAATATTTGGCGCGGCGGTTATTGTCTGACTCGCCCCACGAAGACTTGAGCCAGCCTGCTTCTTCGAGCCGGTGCAGGGCAGGGAAGAGTGAGCCGGGCTTAACCTTGAAAGTGCCCTGTGTGATCTGTGCGATGCGATCGGAAACACCAAGCCCGTGCAGCGGGCCGAGGCTGAGTGACTGGAGCACCAAAAGATCGAGCGTGCCCTGCAAAAGATCGTTCTTCGACTTCTTCATTCTATCTCCTATAGACAATCGATACAGGATAGATACCAGTGCTCGTATAGAATGTCAATAGGAGCCACGGATTACACGGACTCCGTTCACAGATTTATCCGTGTAAATCCGTTTTTACATCGGTGTTATCTGTGGTTGTGCTTTTTATACCGCTTCGTGGCTATAATCTGGCACCGAAATGACCCCTAAACCTAAAGTCCAACCTGAAATCAGAACCATTACCAGACTAGTTCCGCCCAGTGGAAACCTTGTACAGGGCCAATCGGAGTTAGCCATCAATCCGAAACTGGCGCAGGCTGCCGAGGAGTTAATCAAGGCGAGCCGCAATCATTACAGTCCCGCCGAAGGCGTGAGTGAGTTGCGTGAAGCTGTCGCGAAAAAGATTGCGCGCTTCAACAACATTCAAGTTGATCCAAAAGCGACGCCGCTGGAGTTGTTGATTACGCCGGGTGCGACCGGAGCACTGATCGCGATCGCGCACACGCATCTGAAAAATTCATCGGCCCTCGTTTTCGAGCCTTATTATCCTTACCACCGTCGCATACTTGACGAGCTCGGCGGTCACTCACATGTTCTGCCTCTGCACGGCCCGAACCTCGAGCTTGATGTAGACGAGCTGCGCGCGCGGTGTCGTGAATGGAAGAATCAAAAACAATTCCCGTTGCGAGCCATCATCGCATGTAGTCCGGCGAACCCGACCGGCAAAGTGTTCACGAGCGCTGAGCTCGAAGCGATTGCTGCGGTATGCCAGGAGTTTGATCTCCTGTGTATCGCCGATGAGGTGTATGAGCACTATGTTGTCGGCGAGAACCCGCACACGTCGATTGCGACGTTGGAGGGCATGTGGGATCGCACGATCACTGTTAATTCGTTTTCGAAGTCGTGGAACATTTCCGGCTGGCGACTCGGTTATGTGTACGGCGCCTCGAAGCTCATTGCGCCGCTGAATAATTCAAACAACGTGTTCTACGTTTGTTCACCGACGCCGCTGCAACTCGCGCTCGCTAACGTGTTGATGTCGGATCCGAACTATTACAACGTGCTGCGCGATAAGTTCATGGCGAAGCGGAAGGCGGCCGTTGAAGCGCTAAGCAAAGTGGGTTTCAAGATTTACGAATCCGGATCGGCGTTCTACGTCTGGGCCCGAATTCCGGAAGGCTTCGGCGACGCGATCGATTTCAATGAGATGTTGATCAGCAAAGGCGTAGCCGGCGTCCCTGGCGGCGCATTCGCTGATAGCAACGAGCACGACAACTACATGCGACTCTGTATCGCGCGTGAGGACAACATACTCGAAGGCGCTCTCGAAAAGATCGAGAACGCCATTCTGTAATCAGAGCCATAAAAGTCGCGAACGCTGTCACAGACAACTGTAGGGGCGGCCCTCCGTGGCCGCCCGTTATTCGAAAACACGCGTATCCGTGAAACGGGCGGCCACGGAGGGCCGCCCCTACAGTTGTTATCAACATCTTAACGTGCAAGTGGCAGGCGATACGCGGCCATCTCTTCGGCGTTTCGAACCAGTAGGATGTCGCCGACCAGCACCGGATGGTTCCACGTCTTGCCTTGAATTGCCGTCACCTTCGCACGCTCGTTGAATTGATCCGGCGTCGCGCCCACGAGCGCCAGCTCACCTTCTTCCGACAACACGAGTAACAGATCCTGATCGGGCAATAGCACGAGCTGCCCGTTGCCGTAGCGTCCGCCTTTCCACTTGCGTTCGCCGTCTTTGAGATCGATGCACGCGAGAATGCGACCGTCGAAGCCGTAGGCGTAACCTTTGTGGACCACGAAGTCGTTGAAATATGGCTTGAGACCGTTGGAGGTCCAACGCTCCTGCACGGACCAGCCACTACCACTGTGCGTGACAGCGATCCGGCGCGTGCCGTTTTCCTGACTTGTGATCAGAACGTCGCCTTCCGCAGTCAGTGCGGGTTGCACGATGCTGTTACTTGACCACGCGTCTGCCCAAAGCTGTTTGCCGTCTGCGGGTGTAACGCTGGTCGTGCCGCCGCCCGTTACGAGAAGCACTTGCTGCACGCCGTCGATCGTTACGAGATGTGGTGAGCTGTAGCTGCCGCCGGGATTTGGTCCAAGCCAGCGACGGTTGCCAGTTGCGGCATCGTATGCGACGAGTTGACCTGAAGCCGCAACGATCACGAGATCGCCGATCACGAGTGGCGAGCTCGAGAAGCCCCAGAACGGGATCTTTGTACTGGTCTCGGACGCCACATTTCGTGTCCATAAAACCGAGCCGTTGCTGGCATCGAGCGCGTTGAGAATTCCTGTAGCGCCGAACGTGTAGACGCGATTGTTGCTGAGTGTCGGTGTCGAGCGTGGGCCGGCGCCCGCATTCGATTCGAAGAAACGTGCCGAATCGCGATGCGTCCAAACAGGTTGGCCAGTGGTCGCTTTATAGCAGGCCACGACTTCGTTATCGCCGCGCTGTTCCTGCGTGTAGAAAAGATCGCCGCGGACTGCGAACGACGACCAGCCTGGTCCAATCGGGCGTCGCCACATTTGCACGGGCGGTTTGGCTGACCAGTCAGTGTCGATACGCACGCCGCGAACGATTCCGTCGCGTCGTGGTCCGCGAAAGCCGGGCCATTCAGCGCTTGTCTCTGCGACGGGCGCGGGCGCTGCCGGGTTCTTCGAAGCTTCAGGTGATGCGGATGGCGAAGGTGATGCAGTTGGTGTTGCTGTTGTTGCAGGAGCTGTTGTTGCCGGCGCGGCAGTTTGTGCTGGTTCGTTTGCGCTTTCGGCTAGCAGTCGTTCTTCAGGGCTTGCTGACCAGCGCCAGCCAAACTCAGCCTGGTGATCGCCGTTAATGCCGTTTTGACGGGCGAACAACCACCCGCCGCAGGCGATTAGAATTGTCGCAACCATCGTTGCGTGTCGAATTCGATCTGGCAGGCGACGTGTCGCTACCGCCCAAATGACGAAGGCGAGACTCAGAAAGGGAATGGCATAAGCGAATAACCACGGCAGCCACATCGAGTCGTGCCGGAACAGCCACGTTGCGCCGAGCGCGACCGCCATGAGACCGAGAGCGCCAAAGCGTTCTTTGCGGCTGGCGCGGCTGAAGAAGGCCCACCAGACGATGAGCGCGAAGGTGAAAATGAACGAGATCATCATGCCTCGTCCGAAGCCTTTGATTCCGGGGATGACGGCTTTGATACCGAACCGCGCCAGCCATTGGAGTGCGACGGCCACGACGCCGGGCCAAACTCGCAGGAGATTTGGGGAAGTCATGCGCCTCTATACTCCCGGCGCCTCGAAATTGTTTCATGTGTTTAGCCACGAAAAAGCACAAAAGCCACAAAACAAATTTGCCTCATGACGCGTAGTCACACGTTAATAAATTCAATCCGGCTGCGTTTACTTTAAGTGACGCAAACAGACAACTACCTGATCGAGACGCGCGGGCTGACGCGCCGTTTCGGCTCCCAACTCGCTGTTGACGATTTGAATCTGCTCGTACCCGCAGCGGGAGTTTATGGCTTCCTTGGTCCAAATGGCGCGGGGAAGACGACGGCGATCCGGATGTTGCTCGGTCTGATCAGGCCGAATGCAGGCGAGGTGCGCCTGTTCGGTCAATCACTCAACGGCAATCATCGCTCGGTGATGTGTCGTGTTGGCGCGCTGGTTGAATCTCCGTCGCTGTACCCGCATCTGACCGGAAGAGAAAACCTCGAAGTCACACGCCGTCTACTCGGTTCCGGTCGAAATCTAATCGAGCTTGCACTCGCAACCGTCAGACTCACGAAAGACGCAGATCGCCGTGTGCGCGAGTACTCTCTCGGTATGCGTCAACGACTCGGGCTCGCGCTTGCACTCCTAAACAATCCCGAGTTGCTGATCCTCGACGAGCCGACAAATGGTCTCGACCCTGCGGGCATTCACGAGATGCGTGATTTGATCCGGCGCCTGCCCGATGAGTTTGGAGTAACAGTTTTTCTTTCGAGTCACTTGCTCGGCGAAGTCGAACAGATTGCTACTCACATCGGTATCATTCACGAAGGTCACCTTTTATTCCAGGGCACACTCTCCGAGCTACAGTCGAAACAGCAAACACAATTGACCGTGGGCGTTAAGCAGCTCGGCGAGGCGACGGAGTTTCTGGTGAAGAGCGGCTGGAGTGTGCAGCGGTCCGTCGATGATTTGCTGAACGTTTCCACTAAAGCGCCTGACGATGCGGCTCGAATCAATAAGTTGTTAGTCGATCGTGGTCTGGACGTGTTTCACCTCGCAGTGTCGCAGCGATCGTTGGAAGACATTTTTCTTAGCCTGACGAATGGTGCGGGGAGGTCGATGTGATTTCTCTATTCCGCGCGCTCAACGCTGAGTTATTGAAACTAAAACGCACGCTCGCATTTCGCGTCGTCTTCGTTCTGCCGCTGCTGATTGCGGTGCTCCAGTTCTTCGTAATCCTGCGAACGAAAAAGTACGCGCCGGGCTTTAACCTTTGGCAGACGCACCCGACGAACTCGTTTCAGATCTGGGCCGTGTTCATGATGCCCCTCCTGATCGCTCTGGTCACTGCGCTGCTCAACGGGATCGAGCACAGCGACAAGCAGTGGAAGCATCTCTTCGCGTTGCCTGTGCCGCGCGGGGCTGTGTACTTCGCAAAATTGATTGTGGCGCAGGGATTGATTTTGACCAGCACGCTGGTTCTGGCTGTGTTTACTGCGATCGTTGGTGTCGCTGGTATGTACTTGCGACCAGAGCTCGCGAATGCGGGACCGGTGCCGTACGTTTGGCTGCTGAAGCAGGTTGCGTTCGTGTGGCTCGCGAGCTGGCTGATCATCGCGATTCACACGTGGATCAGCATGCGGTGGTCCGGGTTTCCGATCGCGCTGGGCGCTGGGATTGGTGGAACGTTCTTCGCGCTTTTCGCAGCCAGTGCATCGCTCGGTAAGTATTACCCGTGGCTGCTGCCGATGAACATCTTCGTCGACGGTAGGTTCGCGATGGCGTTGCTGCTTGGCGTTGGTGGGGGAATTGTCGCAGCCGTGTTGGGCTGCTTTGAATTCACTCGCCGCGACGTTATGTAAAGAGCTAGTTAGCCACGGATAAACACGGCTTTCATACACGATCTACTCACAAATCACGCGCGCCGAACGTATCTCCCTGCCGCATATCTCCCGTCTCGTAACCTTTCTTAAACCAACGTAGTCGCTGCTCTGACGTTCCGTGTGTGAACGAATCGGGCACAACATACCCAGCGGTCCGTTTTTGGATCTGATCGTCACCAACTGCACTCGCGGCTCGTAACGCCTCTTCAACATCACCGGCCTCGAGCATCCCCTGGTTCTGCACGTAACGCGCAAACATACCCGCAAAGAAATCGGCCTGCAACTCCAATCGCACCGACAACTGATTCGCTTCGCGTTCACCCACTTGTCGCGATAACGAATCGACGCGATCGGAAATGCCTAGAAGCTTCTGCACGTGATGACCAACTTCGTGCGCCACAACATACGCCTGCGCGAAATCTCCCGGCGCGTTGAACTCGCGCCGCAGTTGTTCATAGAAGGAGAGATCGATGTAAACCTTCTCATCACCCGGACAATAGAATGGACCAACAGCAGCACCGGCACGTCCACACGCAGAGCTTACCTGACCGTTAAAGAGCACGAGCGTTGGCTCCCGATACTGCTTGCCGTTTTTCCGAAACACCTCAGTCCAAACATCTTCCGACTTCGCCAGGACTACCCCGACAAACTGTTTCAGCTCTTCTTCTTCCGCACTTTGTGGACGCTGGCTTTGCACGCCCGGCTGGTTTTGATCGGAAGGCAGTTGCTCAAACAACTGCTGCGGATTCACGCCGAAAAGCAGCGCGAGGATCATGATCACGACTGTTCCCAGACCACCGCCGACGGCCACTCTGCCGGCGGACATACCGCGCCGATCCTCAATATTCGTGCTTTGCCGTTCGCCTCTCCAACGCATAGTTTTGCTCCTTCCGGTGGAGTGTATTGTCTGCGAAAACGGCCTACGGCTTTGTGTCAGCAGAATTGTTTTTTAGTCACGCCACTCTGCCCGGCTGCATCAGTTTTTCGAGCTTCGCGAACCGCGCCAGCATGCTTTCGTAGATTCGATCAGTCTTTTCGTGAAGATGACTGACCTCAAGCTCCGCTTTCACGTTCACTTCGTATTCGATATCTGCACGCACGCGATCTTTCTCAGCCTGACGGTTCTGACTGACGAGGACGAAGCACGACAGGAAAATCGCTTCGAGTGAAACTATCATCGTGAGCAGGCCAAACGGGTACGGATCGAATTCCGGAATGCCGAGATGAAGCGTGTTGATGGCGATCCAGATGATGAACCACGCCGCGTTAATGAGCAGAAACGGCATGCTGCCGCTGAACCACGCAATCCAGTCAGCAACGCGCTGTAGAGGCGTGCTGTGCTCTTCCATCTCTTCGTTGACGTTGCGCGAGACGCGCGTGCGCAGTAGTTCGTCAGCCTTACGCGTCATCGTGCTCATCGCCGCCAGCATGTTGAGCGCTGCGTCCGGTCGCTTCTGAAAGAGCAGTAACAGATCATCGCGATCGAGCATGAGCAGTTCTGTGTCACTCAGGGCGACAGCGGTCGCAGTTCTGGGACCACTGTCGAGTAGCGAGAGCTCGCCGAACAGATCGCCTGCTTCGGAGATGGTGAGCACGATCTTCTGGCCCACCGTGTCTTTAATGAATAGCTCGACGGAACCGGAGCGAACTACGAATAACGATTCACCCGGCTCACCGGCGTGAAAGAGCGTGTCTCCGGCGTTTAGTTTTATCGAATCGACAACGTCTGCGAGTGCCTGTCGATCCTCTTCCTTTAACAATGCAAAGAATTCAATACCCGCCAACAACCCGACGTCGCATCCCATAATTCCACTCCCTCAAAAGTAGGGTTGAATATCGTGCGGATGATAGCCGAAAACGGACCACGAATGGACTGATATACGGATTCAGAGGGATGAACTCTCAAACCATTCGAGCCCGGAGGGTAAATCGAGCGAGGCGTATTCGAAGTGGAGCACGCGGCGGTGCGTTGGGTTGAGTGCCGTAAGAGAGGAGTGAAGCAGTAATGGTCGCATAGCTACCACTCCGCCACGTTTGACTGAACACATCACAAGCTGTTGATGTTGTTTCCAGTGCTGAATTTGAGCGGGTTCGAGTCGTCCAAAGCGATGTGTTCCCGGCAGAACACGCAAAGCGCCATTAGCTTCACCGGTGTCGTCGAGGTGGACTCTGATCGTCAACATGTGCTCCAGTACACTGGCTGGAGGTTGCACGTGAGTAATACCAGCTTTCATTGACCACGCGCGAAATCCTTCGACGTTGACCTTCTCTCGCACTGCGATTGTCAGATCCTGGTGCCATGCGACTTTCCAGTTCGCGTCCTTGTGCTTGTCGAAATAGATCGTTCGCACAACCCGCGCGCTGCTTCCGAGAACAGGTTCGACAATTGATCTCAGTGATTCGCTGTTCGCGAGCTCTCGTGTGAGGGGCACTGCGGTCATTAGATTTCGCAGTCCGAACGCTTTTCCCGCTCGCTGACTGGCGTGGTGATCGGTCTCGACGTGCTGAAATTCTTTTTCGAGAAGGTCGAGGGTGTGGTTGTCGATCGAGTTCTCGAGAATCGCAAACCCGTCTCGCTCAATTTGGTCGATGTAACTCATGGCATTGATGATTCCACCGTGGCGGCTACCGAGGGCCGCCTTTACAGTTAAGAATAAACATCGGGAAAAGTCATTTGGCCGGAAACAAATCCGCCGTTTTCGTCATTGACAATGAGAGGTGGTGGGTGTAAAAGGCCGATGTTTTTGCCCAGCGTTGTTCACTTACGCAGTTGCCGCTCCGGACTCACTCCTCGGTGACTCCGCTGTTTTCATCGTCCACGAAGATATAGAGAGACGGGCGAAAAACTACTAATCAGATTGCAGTTTCAACGAGTGTTCCCCACGCCGTGGAACCCGAGAGAGGAGATTTTTATGGCAGCCAATGTGGCTCCGGATCAATCAGTTTTTGAGAAATGGTTTTCATCGTTGAGCTCGAAAGACTCGGCTCTTTACGATGAACTCCAAACACGTCTCCGCGAACGCGTCGCCAGCCCTGAATCAGTCAGCCTGGGCGGCGTAAGTCTGGAAAGCATGGAGGAATCGACTGGCGCAGACGTCAGAGGTCTCGTGCTCGAGACGATCGTTCGCGAAGGCCGTCCCGCAATTCCCATCATGGAGAATCGCATTTCTTTCCAAAACGCCGTTGTTGACGCTGCTGCGGACACTATAGTCGCACGCTTGCGGGAAACGGCGGCAGTCATCGAGCCGTGCATTCCGCTGGTTGGACGTGTGGACGTCGACAATTTTCCCACTGCGCTGACGTTCGTAGGCACGGCGTGGCTGGTCGACACCAACGTCGCCGTCACGAATCGTCACGTCGCTGACCTGATTGCTCGAAACAACAACGGAAAATTTCAGTTTCGCCCCGGACGTCTCGGCGAAGAGCTTCGAGTCAATGTCGACTATCGCCACGAAATGGGCCTGAACGCGAAGGACTCGGTGCGCGTGCGGCGCGTCATCTGGATCGAGCCTGACCCCGATGGTCCCGACATCGCTTTCCTCGAGCTGGATCGCCCCACCGATGGAACGACGAAACCGTTTATAACGCTCGCTGAAAAAGATGCAGATCCAAACAGCGAAGTCGTCGTGATCGGCTACCCGGCCAAGGCCCCGGCGCACATCATTCCAAACCAGCAATGGATGGATCAGATTTACAGTAGCACCTATGACGTAAAGCGCATCGCGCCAGGATTGGCCGGAGCTATCAGTCGTGGCTGGGCCACGCACGATTGCACCACATTAGGCGGCAACTCCGGCTCGGTGGTCGTCAACATGAACAAGGGCGAGGCAGTAGCGCTGCACTTTGCCGGTCTTTACATGATTGAAAACTACGCCGTGCCAGCGTCCACGATCCGGAAGTATTTGAAGAATCGACCGTGGCACGGTGAGAGCGTAGCAGCGGCCGTGAAACCTTCGAACGGCACATCAGCCGCCGCTTCGTCCACGACTGTGCCAGTGACGTCAGACGCCCCCGCCGGTTGCGAGTTCAAAAGTTGAAACGCGGCTTGAGCGTGGACAGGTAACAGTTACGATTCCGCTTACTGTTACTGTTTCACTTGGCGCACCTGCCGGGACTGGCGCTGAAGTGACAGCTTCCGCAGGCGCCGCAACAACGGTTGCGCCTCGCAACATCAATGAGGCCGCACAACAACTCCACCGCGCACATTCGACCGAAGCTATTTACTCAGTCTGGCCCGGTTACAAAATCGAAAACGGCAAACTTAGTGACGTCGAAAGCCTCGTCGTCTCAGCTCATCCTGAGCGAGTGGAAACTGTGCGCAAAGCCGTGCCGGCCACATTTGCGGGTTATCCGGTGGAAGTCCGCCCAGCGCCGGCTAGCGAGATGATGGAAGCCGCGGGCCTGATCACTGAGGCCGTGAGCTCGATCAGTTACAACGACGACGATCGCACCGGTGAAGGATTCAGTTTCGACTGGGTTAACGAACAGATGACTGTCGTTCTGCACGTCGGACCGGAAAGAAGCTGGGTCGTTCTTTCGGAGTTCCTCAAGAATGCAAAGAGAGAACTCGTTTCGTCGATGTACGAGTTTCACGCCGCGCACATTGCTAATGCCATCGAGCAGGAGCTTGACGAAGGCGCGTCTTTGCAGCTCGTGCTGGCGCGGCAGAGTCGCGATCCAAGTAACAACAAGATTGCCCCCGGTGATTTTGATCGCAGTCAAACGTTCGATCGTTGGGAAGAGAGTTTCGCGAATAAGTTCGACCGGATTTTTGTTCCGCTCGGAGCACATGGGCTCGTTGCCATGTCGTATCACATTAAAGTGACTGTGGCGGACAACTCGAAGGTCTGGTTGTCGAGCGGAAATTGGAAGCGCTCGAGCCAGCCACTGATTGCGGCCGGCAGTCTCGACGATCCGAAGGTAACCAGCAAAGCGGGAAATCGCGAATGGCACGTCGTACTCGAAAACGAGACGCTGGCCCAACGCTTCCGCAATCACATCAGGGCTGATTTCGAGCAGTCGCGCGCGCTCGGCGGAACTCTGGAAGCCGTGCAGGACGAGACGCTCGTCGACGTTCCCCTCGCTGTTCTCGAGGCAGTGGAATTGGAAGGGCCTGCCGCGAGAGTATTGGAGCCGCTAAAGATCAGTCGTAAGGTTCGCGTGAAGCCGTTGTTGACGCCCGACAAGAAGGGCGGAATTTTCAGCCGCGCCGTGCTGCGACTCGTACGATCGGCGGAAAGGCAACTGCTGTTTCAGAACCAGTACATCAGCATGAAAGGCGCTGACAGTGGTTTCCTGAAGCAACTCGTCGATGCGCTGGTTGAGAAGTCGGAAGAGCTCGACGATTTCCGCATCATTGTGCGCAAGGAAAACGATAATCTTCAGTTTGATCTGTCGCAGATGAAACGGCGCGGAATCGATGTGGAAAACCAGGTGCGAGTGTTATCAAACACGCACACCAAAGGCGTCATCGTTGATGGGGAACAGGTGCTGATTGGAAGTCACAACTGGAGTTCACTTGGTGTGACTCTGAATCGAGACGCCAGTCTCATTTTCGACGACGAGGAAGTGGCGAAGTACTACAGGGAAGCATTCGAGATCGATTGGGAGCGCGCGAGCGAACCGCGACTCGATGAGGCCGTCACGGAAGGTGTGCGACCTGCCGAAGGCGCTGAGCCGCCGCCGGGGTTTGTGCGTATGACTCTGTCAGAATATCTGGAGGGTTGAACCTTCGTTAGAACGTAGTTGGACCAGGTCAGTACCACCTCGCGGTAGCGGGTGGGTGCGTAGCCACTTAGCAGTCGCCGCATGGCTACGCACCCACCCGCTACCGCGGGGTGGTACTGACTTGTATGCAAGGAGACTAACGTATGTCGTGGGAAGACGCTGCTAAACTTGAGAGTCGATTGAATCAGGCGCTCAATGCGTTTGACTGGCAGGGGGCTGCCGGCGATCTGTAACGAGATCATCGAGCGGATAAAAAAGTCTGAGGACAAGATCCCGGAGAACACAGCGAAGCGACTAATGGTGAGCTTCCGCCGTAAACGTCGCTTCACGCTGATGCGGCAACTGGCTGACGAAATCATCAGGTCAGGTGTACGGGCACCTCAGGTCCGGCGGCAGTATGCGCAGGCGTTAATCGATGACGGACAACTGGACGAAGCTGAGAGCGTCCTCAAGCGATCGTTCAGGATTCAACGACGCAATGCCGGCGGAGGTAGTGGAGGCACGTGGCCTCATCGGTCGCATTTATAAGCAGCGATATGTAAACAACAGCAACACTCCATCCGAGGAGAACGCTGTAAATCTGCGGCGCGCGCTGGAACTGTATTACGAGACTTATCTTCTCAACCCGCAGAGAGAATCTGTGGCATGGGATCAACGCGGTCGCTTTAGTCGGCCCGTGCACGTCGTGATGGTCTGTCATTCGAGGGAATGCCGAATGAATCAGCACTGGCTCGAAGAAATTCTGGCTGCGATCGCAGACAAGGAAGAACAATGGACGGTCCCACTTTTATGCCTGGGACGAGGCTACAAGAATGGAGGCCTATGTGGCCCTGGGCCAGTACGACGATGCTGATAGTTCCGCTTTGCGATACGTCGATAGCATCGACGCGGACGCGTTTGAGATCAAGAGCACGATCCGGCAACTCGAGGAGGTGTGGCAGCCTAAACTATAACAAACCCCCGGCAAACATCTGTTGCCGCTTCTTAAGGCCGCTCAACTGAGCAAAGAGGGAGGTTTCTCTCATCGCAGAGCCGGAGAAGGTCGCGGCGGAAGTCTAAAGCCGTGGGGCTTGCAGTAGACGATCTTGAATCACAATTCGGCAAGGCGCGCACAGTTACGCTCAGGTGGTACAAGAAAGGTCTCGAACAATGTAACTCGGTGGCGCGCATCGAAGGACCTCGACGGAAGAGGTATTGGAACAGGTTGGCTCGTGAAAGCCAGCGACTTCTTTCCCGGTCGTGAAGGAGTGCTGCTGTTAACCAATGAGCACGTGATCAGCGGTGTTAGTAAACATCCGGCCAAGGCCATTCCTCCTCGCGACGCGCAGGCAAACTTCCAGGCACTGGGCGAGGTCTTGCAGTGTAAGGAAATCGTGTGGTCCAGTTCGTTATAAAGATCTTGATGCGACTTTCGTGACCCTCGAAGGAGAACCCAAAGCTCCACCTCTGGAGCTTCACGAACCCGCTGTGGAAGTGCCGCAGCCGCCCGATCAGGCGCCACGTCTTTACATTATTGGCCATCCGATGGGTCGCGACATTGAGTTTTCAATCCAGGACAACCACCTGTTGGCATGTAATGACGACTTGCTTCACTACCGCACGCCTACTGAACCCGGTAGCTCCGGTAGTCCGGTGTTTGAGTCGGAGAGATGGAGAGTTGTAGCGCTACATCATGGTGGGAGCCCGAATGTCACGAGAATCGATGGCGTTAAAGGGACTTACGAAGCCAACGAGGGAATTGCGATTCGCGCGATCAAAAAGCGCACTCAAGCCGCGTAATCGGTTGCGTGTCTCCGCGGCTGAAAAGTCTGAAGCAGGCCAAGTGTGATCGCCAGCACTACTGGTCCGAGCACGATACCGAGTAGTCCAAACACACTAATCCCACCGAGCACTGAAAAGAAGATGAATAGCTCGTGTAGCTTCGTTTGATTTCCCACGAGCTTCGGACGTAAGAAGTTGTCGATCGTGCTGATCACAACTGCACCCCAAATAATCAGCAGCACTGCTTTGGTCCAATGATCCATTAATCATCAGGTAGATCGCGAGTGGCAGCCAAACTAGAAACGATCCTGCGAGTGGAATCATGCATACGAACGCGGTCAGCACGGCCCATAAAATTGGCGAAGGAATTCCCATTATCCAGTAGGCGAGGCCGGCGAGAAGGCCCTGAAGTGCGGCAATCGTCACGACGCCGTACACGCTCGCGCTGATTACCTGCTTCGTTCGAAAGATGAGCGCTACGCTTTGTTCCGGGTGTAGAGGGAGTGCGTCCGGCAGCCTGCTGGCGATTTTGTCGCCGTCTCGGAACAGGTAATACATCGTGAACAAGACAAAAAACGCTTTGACGATGCCGGTGACGATGTTTCCCATCAGGCCGAAAGAAGCGCCCAGCAATCGTTGACTTACATTCTGGAACTGCTGGATGAAAAAGTCCTGGAAGCTGAGCAGGTCAATGCCGAAACGATTCTGCACCCATCCTGTGACTCTTCCGAGAATCGCGGGCTGCTGGCTTAGTAGTTGGGAAAGGTTCGTAGGGAGGGTCGGGGCGACTTTGGCGAATTCCTGAATCACGGCGGCGGTGACGAGGGTGAGAGGCAAAACTACTATCAGCACGACTAACAAGCAGGATATCAGTGCGCTCAGACTGCGCCGTCCCGTGCGTTCCACCATTCTTTTGTGAACAGGATAAAAGACGACGACCAGTACGCCCGCCCACGCCACCACACCCAAAAACGGCCGGAGCATGAGCCAGCAAAGTAAAGCGCAATCGCTGTGACGGCCAGCACGGCAATCCAACGCGCCTGGTCAACCTGGTCTCTCATCATTTCAACCGTAAACGAAATGCGGTCCAGTTTCCAGTGGAGGGAGTTCGACATGATTTCAGGATTATCACGATTTTCAAGAATACGTTGTAGAATTGCTTTGCCTCAAAAGTCCGAATCATTCTTGGATCGGGTCAGTACAGGGAGCGCTAGCGACCTGGTCAGGGATCAGCATGCGATATTTCCTAAGGATTTTGATTCCCAGGGTTCGAGCAGGTCGCTACCGCTCCCTGTACTGACCGATCGAAGTGCGGATCCCTTCTTTTGAGGCAAAGTTGTAGAATCCTCAGCCGTTCTATCAGAGTTTGGTTGAGGGGTGACTGATGAAGGTTACTTCGTTTTCTGTTTTGCTGCTCGTACTGGTAATTGCGTGCCCAGCTATGGCGCAGGTGTCTGCGCAACGTCAGCTCACTGTCACCGCAGTTAATAAACTTAAAACCGCGAGGCAGAGTGAGACGATCGAGCTGACGGCGGATGCGCTTGCGCCGCTCGGTGAAAAGGATTTGATGAAGATCCATGTGCGCGATCGGTGCGGGCAAGGAGGTGTTGGCCCAGGCAGTCGATACCGATTATGACGATTTTCACAGGCCTGACATGCTGATTTTCCAGGCTGACTTCGGACCAAACGAGACAAAGACTTTCACGCTGACGGCGGGCGCAAAGCGCGAGTACTCGAAGGATGACTTTCGCGCCTACGGCCGGTTCGTGCGCGAGCGTTTTGACGACTTCGCCTGGGAAAACGACCGCATCGCTCACCGCACTTACGGAAAAGCACTGATCACATGGAAAGGCGAACCACTCACCAGCAGCGCGATCGACATCTGGTCCAAGCGCACGACGAAGTTAGTCATCAACGACTGGTACATGGTCGACAACTATCACGCCGATCACGGTGAAGGTGTCGACGCGTATTCTGCCGGTCCAACGCGCGGATGCGGCGGCAGTG
Source organism: uncultured Acidobacteriota bacterium (assembly GCA_963748155.1). Lineage (GTDB taxonomy): Bacteria > Acidobacteriota > Blastocatellia > Pyrinomonadales > Pyrinomonadaceae > PSRF01. Next base: position 93,819 of record CAVVHV010000003.1, read on the forward strand.
GCATCTGGTCCAACGGACAACTTTACATTCCCACAAACTTTGTCGACTCGCGTGTGCTGACGAATGGTCCGATTCGCGTGATGTTTGAGCTGGTTTACGAGCCGTTCGATGTGAATGGTGTCAAGGTGTCGCAGGTGTTGCGAGTGTCGTTGGATGCGGGCAGCCAGTTGAATCGCTTTCGTGTTTCATCGCAGGCGGGTGGGGGAAGTGAGTCGCTGGCTTTGGCGGTTGGATTTGAAAAAGGTGAAAGAGGAGCAGAAAGAGTTCAATCAGAGTCGAGGCTGGTTAACGATCTGGGAGCCGGTTGATAAAAACCTCGGCATGCAGGGTTTGGCGGTCGTTGTCGATCCGAGCGCAGTCGACAAGGTTGCTGAAGATAAACTGAATCACTTAGTGATTTTAAAACCAGGCGTCGCGACACCGATCACATACTGGGCAGGTTTCGCGTGGGATCGAGCGGGACAAATCACGTCAGCGGAAAGTTGGAAAGCGTACGTCGATCAATTTGCGGAACGACTGCGCTCACCGATCGAAATCGATATAAAGTAAGCCACAAAAGGCACAAAAAGCGCAGAAATCATTTTGTGCCTTTTGTGCTTTTTGGTGGCTAAATTATTTTCCTGAGTCCATGTGCCAACCGACATTCACGAGCTCATCGCCACGCCTCACAAACATTTCCGTGGCGCGCCCGCTTGCAGTCGAACGTTGCCCGTTCACCTCAGTCTCGTAAAGATACGTCGTGTAAATGATCACAGTGTTTCCGTAGACCTGAATCTCGGTCTTCGGAAACTCCAGCTTCACAGAGTTTTCCACCGCTCTCGGCGAACCTCTTCGCGCCAGCGAGGATCGCAGCGCGATCGGACCAGCCTTCCTGCCCGTTGTCGATCGCGATCGTCTCTTCCGGAATCAAACGCTCCAACGCCGCGCGATCGTTACTGAACCACGCTTTCCAAACTGCTTCTCGCGCCGCGAGTATTCGTTCGCGAATCTGCGGCGTCACGTTCATCGGCTGCGACATCTGTTCCGCACGCCACTCCGGATCCACGACAGTGTGCGATGCCACTTGAATCCAACTGCCTTTGCGTTTGGCGTAGATGTCCATGATGCGGAAACGCCGCAACGTGATCGTCGTGTTGCCGTCTTTTCGTTGGAACTCACCAAAGAAATTCGCGACCGCGAGCTCCGGGCTATAGAAGTGCACGTCGAAGTCGAACATCTTGTAAGTCGTGCCCGCGGGATAGTACGGAGTCGACTTCGGTGCGTTTGCCGGTCTGGGCCAGTCGATGCCGTTGGCTCGCATGTACTCGTCGATGCCTTTGATCGGCGTGCGAGTGCCTTCTAAAAGGCCGCGCCAGTCTTCAGAGTGCGTCGCGAAGATCTTTTCTTCGTCGCCATCGATGAACGCCTGAAAGATGCTTTCGATGTGCGCGCGGATCGCAGCCGCATCAGCCGCGCGATCGTCTGAAGCCGAAGCTTTAGCCACAAAAAGGCATAAAAAGCACAAAATGAGAATTGATCTGATAAGTTCGAGATTTCGAAGTCATTCTCGAACTCCTCGTTCAATCAATTTTGTGCTTTATGTGCCTTTTGTGGCTGGCTTTCAATAACAAATACGCGAGCGGCGTCTCTCCTGACGTGAACGGTATTGCGGCTCATGCTGGTCCAGCGATACTGTGGCAGCGTGCGATTGCCACGCCTGCGTCCCTGGATGATTGTGTCGGCGGCCTGGATTGTGCCCGCCGTCTTCGCAGTCATCAATCGCATCGCGCAGGCACGCCTGCAGGGTTGGGAACCGGCGACGCTGCGCGAGCTGCTGTTTGAGTTTGGCGACTGGCTCCTTTACGCGTTTCTCACGCCCGGCGTCTTTGTAATCTCGAAAAGGTGGCCACTCACACGCCCACATCTCGTTCGACGCGCGATGCTGCATTTCTTCTTTTCACTTTTGTTCTGCGTCGCGTGGGCCACCTGCGGCCAGGTGTTGCGACTGATTTTGATCAGGATCTTTGCTCCAGAGATTTATCACACCGCAATGCAGGAGGGCGCGGCTAAATTCTGGCTCGGATTTGGTATCGAATGGCTCGGCTGGATCTTCACGACACTTCCGTTCGGTGTTGCGGTGTATCTCTGCGTCGTCGGAATCGAGCACGCAACGCGTTACTTCATCGATGCGCGCGAGCGTGAAGTGCAAGTCGCACGGCTCTCGGAACAACTCTCCAGCGCGCGCTTTGCTGCTCTCCAGGCACAACTCAATCCTCATTTTCTTTTCAATACACTCAACACGATCACCGTGCTCGTTCGTGACAACGATCGACAAGGCGCCGTCAGTATCATCGAACATCTGAGCGAGGTGCTGCGACGCACTCTAACGCGTCATCGCGCAAACGAAGTGACACTCGGCGAAGAACTCGATCTCGTGCAGCAGTACGTGGCGATCGAGCAGGCGCGCTTCTCCGATCGTTTGCGACCAGAATTCAGAATTCCCGAGTCGCTGATGTCTGCGGCCGTTCCGAGTTTCGCGCTGCAACATCTGGTCGAGAACGCGATCCGCCACGGTATCGCAAAACACACAGATGCAGGTCTCCTGCTGATCACGGCAACGCGATCGGGTGACGTGTTGGAGATCTCTGTCATCGATGATGGCGTCGGCATCGATCCTGCGGCGCCCGTGCCGCCGGGTCACGGAATCGACAACACGCGGGAACGCCTGCGCGCGCTTTATGGTGAACGAGCGTCACTCGAGATCACCAGACGTCCTGAAGGCGGTACAATCGCGACGTTGAAACTGCCGTATCGCGAGCTGCGTCCGGAGCCAAACGGTGAAACAAGCTAAGTGGAAAGCACTGATCGCTGACGACGAGCCCGCTGCGCGCCGTGGTGTGCGCCAACTGCTGGCGAGCTTTCCGGAGTTTGTTGTCGCCGGCGAGTGTCGTAACGGCGCCGAAGTGCTTGCGGCTTTGAACACAGTCTGCGCCGGACGTGATCTTCCTCGACATTCAAATGCCGGGCATCGATGGTTTTGAAGTGATCAAGCGACGAACTGTCGAGCGAATGCCGGCGGTCATCTTTCTCACCGCGTTCGATCAGTTTGCGATCAAGGCTTTCGAGACTGAAGCACTCGACTATCTCGTCAAGCCCGTGAGCGAAGCGCGTTTTGCGATGACGATGAAGCGACTGGTGAAGCGTTTGCAGTCGCGTTCGAGCTCAACACGTGAAGAGACGATCGTCGTTACGACATCGCGCGGCGCAACAGTGCTGCACCTGAATGAGATCGACTGGATTGAAGCAGCAGGGAACTACTCGCAATTGTGGGTCGGCACGCGCAGTTATTTTCTGCGCGAGTCGCTGCAACTGCTGGAAAAGCGTGTGCAAAAGAACGGTTTTATTCGTGCGCACCGGCGCGCGCTCGTGCGTCTCGATGGCGTGCGAGAGTTGACGCGCACTCGTGCCGGTGCGTCTGTTGCGGTGCTTGCGAGTGGTGTGCGAGTGCCGATCTCACGACGCCGCAGTGCTTCGTTTATCGCCGCGCTACGAGCGCAAAGTTAGACAGGATTAACAGGATTTTCAGGATTGACAGGATTTTCTTGTCAATTCCGTGATCCTGTCATTTAATTAGCACGCCATCAACGTTCTTCACATTTTCCGTAAGAGGTTTTGTCATGTCTGTTTCTTCTCGCGCCCTCGTCGAGTTGGTGTTGCTTGGTCCAACAAACGACCGCCGACAGTTACAAGACTCGCCGGTGCTCGGCGACGTCTGGGTCGCCTATGCCGTCAAACCCGCTGCGGCGATAGATCTTCTGATCACGCCACACAAATCAGCTCCCGCCGGTCCTGTCGCTAAGGCCATCGCCGATCGAATCAGAGCGTTGAAGATGAAACGCGTGAAAAGCGAGGAGTCGAAGATCGCGTATCTTCAAGGTCTGGTTGCCGCGAAACTCTTTTTCGAAGAGCTACTTCGCGTCATCGTGCCGATGACGGAGTGGTGGAACGATCCGAAGATTCAGAAGCAGCTCCAGGCTTACGTGAAAGGCGGCCGCCTGACACAAAAAATACAGGCGATCATGAATTGGGCCAGAGCGGAGGCCGACGAAGATCCGACAACGCTGCCCGCAGACGACTTCGCCACCTTCACAGCCCTCGATCGATATATAAGCCTGGCCGGCATCATTCTGTGGGCAGCGACGGAAAATAAAACCAAAAAATTGTCACTCGGCGCGGGTGATGCGTTATCGCAGTTAGAAACTCCGGACCCGGTCGTTGAGCGGCTTGCAGGAAGTGTTCGAACCGATTCTGACCCAGAAACGCGCGGCTACAGTCAAGCCGCAGATCTGGCAGATTTCCTTAAATCGAAAAGCCTTGCCGGCAGTCGAACGATCCGTTCCGGCTGTCAAAGGTGATGCTGCCCGCACGTTGTTCAATGTGAACTGTAGGCAAGATCAATTGGGCCGTTTTTGATTCCGGGATCGACGGTAGCTCATCCGGTCGTTCAACGACAACGACGGCGAGAGTCGAATCATCAAGTCGTTCGACTTCAGCAACATTCGCGAAATCGTCAGTCTCGATAATGACGATACGAAGACACCCGAGTTTAAGGAACGGCTGAAAAATCTGCTGAAGGCGCAGTTGAAGAATCCCGATCACTGCGAAACAGGCGACTGAAAACTTGCAGGAGCTCGCGGAAGATGCCGCCAACGATCGTCCGATTCACTGGGAACTGGTCGAGCCGTTGATTGAAATCAAGTCCACTACCGAACCCAAAGGCGGTCACGGCACACACGTCGCCGGAATCATCGGCGCAAATTCCGGAAATCAGACAAGTCGAAAGAAGGTCACGACAAGCTTTGCTGATGGAATGTGTCCGGACATCAATTTCTACGATTTCCGTGTGCTCGCGAAGACGCTGGAAGATACTGAATTCGCGATCATCGCAGCGTTACAGTATCTGCGTTATCTAAACGACCGGCACACTTATCTCACGATTCATGGCGCGAACCTGAGTCTTTCAATTCCGCACGACGTGCGAAACTTCGCTTGCGGACGCACGCCGATTTGCAACGAATGCGAGCGGCTGGTTGAGAGTGGTGTCGTCGTCGTTGCCGCAGCCGGAAATCTCGGTTATCAGAGTTTTGAGACCAAGGACGGTTCTTACGAGGGATACACTGCTTTCAGTATTACTGATCCGGGCAACGCTGATGGAGTGATCACAGTCGGCGCCACTCACCGTTATAAACCGCATACATACGGTGTCAGCTTCTTTTCAAGTCGTGGTCCAACCGGTGATGGTCGTCTGAAGCCGGATTTGGTGGCGCCGGGCGAACGAATAGAGTCGTGTTTGCCGAAAGGTGAATGGGGAGAACTCGACGGCACGAGCATGGCAGCGCCGCACGTCAGTGGAGCGGCAGCAATGCTGATGGCTCGCTACGACGAGTTGATCGGTGAACCGCGTCGTATCAAACACATCCTCTGCGAGAGCGCGACCGATCTTGGTCGCGAGCGCAGCTTCCAGGGCCACGGCATGCTCGACGTGCTGCGGGCCTTTCAAAGTATCTAACCTATTTGAGGAGAAAACCCATGATCTTCACACTCGACGTGCGCCGCGCTCGCAAAGGCGACTGTCTGATTCTTCACTACGGATCGAAAACTGAGCCTGGTCTGATGCTGATTGATGGTGGTCCGGCAAACGTTTATGAACCACATCTCAAGCCGCGACTGGCCGAGATACGGAAGGCGCGCGGGCTCGCTGCGAATGCGACGCTTCCGGTCGATCTGTTAATGGTCAGTCATATAGACGACGATCACATCAAAGGCGTTCTGGAGCTGACGAAAGAGATGATTGAGGCGCAGGGCCCAAAACCGCGTAAAGATCAATGGCCTATGGCACAACACGTTCGATGACATCATCGGAAACAATCCCGACAAACTGCGCGCAGCAGTGACGGCTGCGTTCGGCCCTGCTTCACTGTCGGGTGACCCGGAAGAAGTCGAAGGCCTCGATCCCGATGCGGCGAAAGTGCTTGCGAGTGTCAGCCAGGGCTTTCGGCTGCGCGACGATTCAAGAGCGCTCAAGCTCCGGATCAATCCGCAATTTAAAGGCAAGCTTGTAATCGCGAAGAAGAACGGTAAACAGGTCGACATGGGTAAGGGGCTCAAGTTTACAATCGTTGGGCCAATGAATGATGAAATACTCGCCTTACAGCAAGCGCACGATGAGTTTCTCGAGAAGCAGCAGGGGAAGAAGAGTGAAGCGTCGCTGGCAGCATTCACGGACACGTCGGTGCCGAATCTTTCGAGTGTTGTGGTTTTAGCCGAGGTGGGCAAGAAGCGAATTCTGCTCACAGGCGACGCGCGTGGCGACAAAGTCCTCGAAGGTCTCGAACTCGTGGGTCTGTTAAAGAAGGACGGCAAGAGTAAGATTCACGTTGATGTTTTTAAATGCCCACATCACGGAAGTAAACGTAACAATGATCCGATTCTTTTCCGTCGCATTACTGCGGACCATTATGTGTTTTCGGGAAACGGTGAGCACGGCAATCCCGCACGCGAGACGTTGGAGATGTTGTTGGGTGAACGCGGTGATGAAAAGTATACGGTCCACTTAACGTATCCGATCGCCGAGATCGATGTTGACGCGAAGAAGCGAAGAGAAAAAGAAGGGCAAACCCTGGTCACCGAAGAAGCAAGGGCTTGTCGCCTTCTTCGCTGAAAACCCGAAGTTCGCCAAAAAGGTCGTGATCGTTGACGAAAACGAAACCCCACCTGATCACCCTGCTGGACAAGATGTAATTAACGCCGAAGGCGTTCGCTAATGTCAGCCCAGGGTTCGAGCGCAGCGAGAACCCTGGGTACAGGACAGAAATTATTTATTAACCCTGAAAGGGTTCGCCAACCACCGAACCCTTTCAGGGTTTCAATATTTTCATATTTAATGACCCAGGGTTGTCGCTGCGCTCCAACCCTGGGCTGAAATTAGCGAACGCCTTCGGCGTAAATGAGTAAGGCATGCGCGGCTCAATTCACATCTCTTAACAAATTTTTACCTGTCCTTAACACAAGTCTCCCGAACCCCGCTTAGAATTCTCCTCGTATAATGGCAAAATGAATTCCATGAAATACGAGAGCTTGTGTTTTCGTCTGGGAATTGTCCTGGTGATCAGCGCTGCGCTTGCTGGTTGTGTGAATAAGGCGCAACCCAATTTTGAGCGTCCGCCGGCGCCGGTGGTCGTCAGTACGGCCGTGTCGCAGGACGTTTCGAACTATATGGACGCGCTCGGCAAGATCGTCGCGCGTGAAACGGTGGCGATTCAGCCACAGGTTTCCGGACGCATCGACAAAGATTCATTTCACTGACGGCGCGAACGTCCGAAAGGGCCAACTGCTCTTCACGATCGATCCGCGACCGTTCGATGCGAACCTGAAACAAGCGCAGGCCAATCTCGCCAAAGACACCGCCGCCAAGAAACAAGCGGAAGCGAACCTTGCGCGCGAGGTCGCGCGTGAGAACTGGGGCCGTACACCAGGTCGAACGTTATCGAACTCTGGTCGAGCAAGGCGTCGTGGCCCGCGAGCAGTACGAACAGCTCCGTACCGACTACGACACGCTTAAAGCCAATTCCGAAGCCGCGCGCGCCGCAGTGCGCAGCGCCGATGAGACGATGAAAGTAGATCGCGCAGCGATCGACACAGCGAAGGTCCAACTCAGTTACTGCTACATCCATTCGCCAATCGACGGCCGCGCCGGCCAGCGACTCGTAGACCTCGGCAACGTCGTGAATCCCGGTGGTGGAATTTCAGACTCGAATTCAGGAGTTCCGAGTAACGCTCTGCTCGTGATCGAGCGACTCGATCCGATCTACGCAGATTTCACGATCTCGCAAAACAATCTTTCGCACGTGCAGGAACAGATGCGCGCCGGCAGTCTCAGGGCAGAAGTCCGACTGCCGGATTCACCAGATGACGGAGTGTTTGGACAACTGACATTTGTCGACAACGCAGTGCAGACCGAAACCGGACAGGTAACGCTTCGCGCCACGCTTCCGAATCCGGGACATCGATTCTGGCCCGGACGCTTCGTCAATGTTCGATTGATGCTGGGAACAATTCACGGGCGCAGTGCTGGTGCCTGCAACTGCGCCACAAATGTCAGCAGCCGGTAATTACGTTTATGTGATCAAGCCCGAGTCGACTGCCGAGCAGCGCACAGTCTCGTTGGGCCAGCGACAAGGCGATTTGATCGTGGTTGAGAAAGGTGTCGCGGCGGGCGAAAAGGTAGTTGTCAACGGACAACTCGGCGTGACACCCGGCGGCAAAGTCGTAATTCAGCAACCACCGGCCAATCCGGCCACAGCCGAAGCGAGTGGATCGAAATGAATCTCTCTGAACCATTCATCCGGCGGCCAGTAATGACCGCGGTCTTGACGCTTTCCGTGATCCTTTTCGGGGTGATGGCTTACACACAGCTCCCCGTGAACGATCTGCCGGCGGTCGACTATCCGGTGATTCAGGTGACGGTCGGTTATCCCGGCGCGAGTCCCGACACGATCGCCAACAACATCGCGACACCCCTCGAACGCCAGTTCATGCAGATCAACGGACTGGAAATCGTGACTTCGCAGAGCACTCAGGGCGTCGCGACGTTCACACTTCAATTCGCGCTCGAGAAGAACATCGACGCTGCCGCCACGGACGTGCAGACCGCGATCTCGCAGGCTACGGGCAGTCTTCCGGCTGACCTGCCTTCACCGCCGACTTACTCAAAGACGAACCCGAACGATCAGCCGATCATGTACATCGCGATGACCAGCGATTCGGTCACGCCTGGTCAACTTTACGACTACGCGAGCACGCAGGTGGGCCAGCGTCTCAGCATTCTGCCGGGCGTGTCGCAGGTCAACGTTTACGGCACAAAATCGGCGATTCGCATTAAGGCCGATCCATCGGCGATGTGGGCGCGCGGAATCTCGATCGACGATCTGAACAACGCGATCCGGCAGGGAACCAGCTACACGGGCGCGGGCCAGTTGGATAGTCCCTCACGCACGGCGATCCTGCGGCCGCAAGGTCAGCTCGAAACCGCCGAGCAGTACGGCAATCTGATCGTCGGTGGCTCGAACAACTCACCGATTTATCTTCGTGATGTGGCGACCGTAAAAGACTCGGTCCAGGACGAGCGCGTAAACATGCGCTTCTGGGTGCGTGGCAGAACAGTGCCGACGGCGACAGTGATCGTTGCCGTTAACCGTCGCGCGGGCGCGAATGCCGTCGAAGTGTCGAAGTCGATTTACCAGGTCCTGCCGATGGTTCAACAGGAGCTGCCGGGCTCGATCAGCATCATGCCGATTTATGATCGTTCGGCAAGCATCGTTCACTCCGTCGCCGACGTGCAGGCAACACTCATCATCGCGTTTGTGCTCGTCGTGATCGTGATCTTTGCGTTTCTTGGCAGAGTGACTGACACGCTCATTCCCGTCGTCGCGTTGCCGCTGTCGTTGCTGATCACGTTCATCGCGATGCGCGGTCTTGGTTACAGTCTCGATAATCTTTCGCTGATGGCGCTGACGCTTGCCATCGGTTTTCTCGTTGACGACGCGATCGTATTTCTCGAAAACACAGTGCGCCGGATCGAGCGCGGCGAGCCGCCGTTCGAAGCCGCAATCAGCAGTGCGAAAGAAATCAGCTTCACGATCATGTCGATGACGATTTCGCTCGCGGCGGTATTCATTCCGCTTCTGTTCATGTCCGGTCTCGTCGGCCGCATCTTTCGCGAGTTTGCCGTCACGATCGTTATCGCGATTCTCGCATCCGGTGTGGTATCGCTGACGCTTACTCCGTTGATGTGCGCTCGATTGCTGAAAGCCCGTGGCCACGGGATACGAAAGACGTGGATGGAGCGCGTGATTGGCGGCATCGAGAAACGAGTTCTGGCTGTGTATGGCGGCTCGCTCTGGTGGTTCCTGCGTCATCGCTGGATCTCGCCGGTGATCTGGGTGATCTGTTTAGCGGGCACGATCTGGTTGTTTATGCTCGTGCCAAAAACGTTTCTGCCGCCGGGAGACAGCGGTGTGATCTTCGGCGCGTTCATTGCGCAGGAAGGCTCATCGCCGAAACAGATGCAGGAGTACCAGGATCAAGTTGACAAGATGCTGCACGAGGATCCGAACGTCATCACTGATTTTACGATGACAGGCGCGACCGGCTTCCTCGCGTCGAACCAGGGCATCACGTTTACGTTCATTGGACCACCGGACAATCGGAAACCGATCGCCGAAGTAACCGCCGAGATGATGGGCAAGCTCAACACGATTCCCGGCGTTATGACTTTCCTGCGACCGTTTCCGGTATTGGAGATCAGCACGGGCGTCACCAATCAGAATCAGGGGCAGTATGCGTTTACGGTCTCGGGCGTGAATCCGAGCCAGGTTTACGAGACGGGCCAGCAGCTGATGGCCAAGTTGATGACGTATCCGGGTTTCCTGAGCGTGTCATCAGACTACTACCAGAACACGCCCAACCTGAACATCGAGCTCCGTCGCGATGAGGCCAAGACTTACGGCGTGTCTGAAGCCCGTATTCTGACGTTGCTGCGCAATGCTTACTCGCAAAACTATACCTACCTGATCAAGAAGCCTGAGGACCAGTACCAGGTTATTCTCGAGATGGAAGACTCCGTACGCGAGAGGCCTGAAGATCTCTCTTTGCTGTACATCAAGTCAGACGACGGTCAAAGACTTGTGCCTTTGAGTGAGCTCGTAACGTGGAAACAGGCGCTTGGTCCACAAGTCGGTGAATCACCTGAATCAGTTCACCAGCATGACGCTCTCCTTTAACCTTAAGCCCGGAGTCGCGCTGGGTGATGCCACTGACTTCATCACTAAAACAGCGGCTGAGACGGTGCCGTCGGGTGTGCGCGGCGAGTTGCAGGGTGAGGCGCTGACGTTTAGTCGCACGGTGACGAGCTTGACGATCCTGATGGCGCTCGCCGTGTTTGTGATGTACGTGATTCTCGCGATCCTTTACGAGAGTTACGTTCACCCGCTGACTGTTTTGTCGACGTTGCCGACAGCGCTCGTTGGTGGTTTGTTGACGCTGATCGTGTTCGGGCAGGAGGCGTCGCTATATGCGTTCGTCGGTATGTTCATGTTGATGGGCATCGTGAAGAAGAACGGCATCATGATCGTTGACTTCGCGCGCCATCGCGTTGAAGCGGGAGAGCCGGCCGATAAGGCGATTCACGACGCGAGTATGGATCGATTCCGGCCGATTCTCATGACGACGCTGGCGGCGGTGTTTGGTGCTGTTCCGATCGCGCTCGGTTACGGAGCGGATGGTTCTTCGCGGCGGCCGCTCGGGCTCGTGGTCGTTGGCGGGCTCGTGGTTTCGCAGTTCATCACGCTGTATATCACGCCGGTTATTTATCTTTACCTCGAGCAGTTTCAGGAAAAGGTTCTGGATCGCACGTCATTCTTCCGTTCACGAAGATCGCAGAAGCAACCCGCAGTCGTTGAGTCGTAAATATTTTAGCCACGGATTACATCCGTGTATCTGTGGCTAAAATGTCCTCATGTCAAATGAACCCGAAGCAAACGCTACAGGCACCGCAACGCTCATAGTTGGTCCAAACGATCTCGCCAGCTCGATTTCAAGCGAAACAGGAGATTCATTCCCGCCGGTCCTTGCGACCGCGCGCATGGTGGCGCTGATGGAGGTAGCCGCGTCGCGCGTGCTCCAGCCTTTGTGTGGTCCAGGAGAGTTGTCTGTCGGTGTCACTGTCGATATAAGTCACACCGCACCGACGCCGCTGGGCGCGGAAGTCACCGCGACCGCCCGTTACGCTGGTCGTGAAGGCAAGCTTTTTCTGTTTGAAGTTAGTTGCGCCGATAAAGGCGGTGAAGTTGGTCGAGGATGGCACAAGCGGGCGATTGTTTCGAGTGAACGGCTGCAAAGCGGCGCTGCAAAACGTGCGCGCGGTGAGTGGTGATCAGGTCGCATAGATACGAAGTCAGTCTTAGACAGGATTTACAAGATTTAAACAGGATTTACATGTTCATCTTGAAAAATCTTGTAAATCCTGTCCAACTCACTTGTGATCTCAGCGGCGCTCTCCCCGGCTGTGAACGTGATCGGCTCCCCAAAAGTAACCGACACCGTCCCGGGCTTGACGAACCGTTGTCCTCTCTGTTTCACCTCAAACAATCCTCGCAGCATCACCGGCACGATCGGCACCTTCAACTCCGAGGCCAGTAACCCAATCCCCGCTTTGAACGGCTGGATCCGTCCATCCGTTCGTCTCTGTTCCCTCCGGAAAAATTAAAATACTGAAGCCTCGATCCATAGCTTCACCCGCATACGCAAAGCTCTGCCTGAACCCACTCTGCCGCGGCAACGAGAAGACATTAAACAGCGCCGCGCCCAGCGCGTACTTCACCTTTGCAGTTCACGCGCCACTCGCGCAGGATTTCGCCCGCCATCGCTATCGCCATTCGATAACGCCAGCGCCACGGCAACGCAGAAAGAATCAATGCGGCATCAACATCAGTAACGTGATTCGAAATGAAAAGCACCGGGCGGCTTCACTTTCGCGAATCGTTCGACACCGATCGTTCGTACACGACACATGATCAGCGTCAACGGCAATAGAAATACGTGATAGACAACAAAACGAATCCACGTCACCGGAAAACGCATGGCCCAACGCGGGTATGGATAAGCGAGCGCCTCTGATTTCCCATGACTAACGATGCGTTCGATGTCGGCGATCGTGGTCGCTTCCGTGATCGCGGCTTCGTCAAGCTCGATCTGGTACTGGTCTTCGAGCGCACTCAACAGCTCGACTCGGCCGAGCGAGTCGAGCTTCAGATCGTCTGCGAGATTTGCTGAAGCACTGAGCGCCGCGGGCTCGACACGTGCGATGCGACTGATGACCGGAAGACTCAGCGGCGCAAGATCATTATCACTCGTTGCGGATGGAGACGATTTCAGCATCGTCTGGACCACCGCCGCGATCTGGTTCTTGATGATCTTTCGTGTGCCGGGTGTGCGTGGGAAATCGCTTTTCGGCCAGACAATCCAGTGACGAATTCGCTGAAACTCCGCGAGTGACTCATTTGCGCGTTGCACGGCCGCGTTTAGATCCGCATGTTCGTCGTGCGGGATCAACACCGCCAGCGCTTCCGTGCCTTTTGCGTCCGGAAAGTGGAATCACAGCGCTCGCTTTGATCTCCGGTTGACGATCGAGTGCAGCTTCGAGATCGGTCGGGATAGATCTTCAGCCCCGCAGCAGTGACGATCGTCTCCTTGCTTCGGCCACGGAAATATATGTGGCCTCCTGGGCCAAACTCGCCGATGTCGCCCGTGTGAATCCAGCCTTCGTCGTCAGTGATCGATTCGCCATTGCTCTTCCAGTATCCCGCCGCGACGTTTTCACCGCGCACAAGGATCTCACCGTCGTCGCTCAGCTTCACTTCCTGCCCCGCGACGGGTTTTCCGATCGAGCCGTGTCGCATGCGAAACGGATGAGAAAGACTCGTGAGCGAAGCCGTCTCCGTCATGCCGTATCCCTGAATGACTGCGTAGCCGAGGCCGCGCCAGAAGGTTTCCGTGTCGCTTTCCAGAGTTGCACCGCCGGTAATGAAGGCCCAGAAGCGCCATCCAAACTGGCGATGTATGTTTCGGAAGGCCCACCAGTTTTTTAGGAAGTGACGTCCTTTGGCCGCGCGGATCTGTTCGTCTGTTAGTTCGCTTTTGATTTTGTCGCGCAGCGTTTCGAGCACGCGCGGAACGGTGACGACGACGTTGATTCGTTGCTTCTTTGACTGAGCTGATGATTTGCGAAGGTTTGTATGATTCGCTGAAGTAGACTTCGGCGCCGAGGAGTTGCGGTATGAAGATGCCCATCATCTGTCCAAAGACGTGGCTCAGCGGTAGCAGGCAGAGAAAACGTAGCGGATGTACGAACCTCTCCCAGCGCTTGTAGCGGTTGAATTCCTTCTCGATGGGCGCGATGTTGGCGAGGAGATTTCGATGCGTGAGACAGACGCCTTTCGGTTCGGCAGTCGTGCCGGAAGTGAAGACGATTTGGACCAGATCGTCGGGTTTGATCAGGCCGCTTGCGTAAGGTAAGTCCGAACGCGTGAGGTTTGTGACGCTATTAAATGCGAGGCGCGGAACGTCGAGTTGCGGCTGCGGTTCGTCTGCGAGTAACAGTTTCGCGGAGACTTGTTGCTGCACACGCGCGACGAAGTCAGGCGCCGATTTTAGATCGAGAGGTACCACCACCGCGCCGCGCAGCAGGCAGCCGTAGAAGCACGCGATCCACTCCGGACGGTTCTCGCCCCAGAAGAGCACACGGTCACCCGCGCCGATACCTCGTCTCTTCAAGCTCACGCGCGAACTGAAACGCTGAAGAAGCGAGACGCGCGTATGACCAGCGTGAAAGCCGCACTCCCGCCTCGTGCGCCACGGCAGTCTGCTCGCCGTGCCTGCGACAGTCGTCGAGAAAGCTGAGTAGAGTTTCACGCATGCGTTGCTGAATAAAATTTGAGAAACTCCCGCTCCATGATCAGACCACTCCGGATCTCCCTACTGATTCTAGCGCTTGCTTGTTGTCCCTTCACTTCCAGCCAGACAGTTCACTCGACCGCCACAACCGCCGTTGCGCAGAAGACCGCTCCGTTCGCCGGTGCGTTTGACGTGAGAAAGTATGGCGCAAAAGGCGACGGAAAAGCTCTCGACAGTCCGGCCATCAACAAAGCGATCGACGCCGCAGCGGCTGCGGGTGGCGGCACAGTCCTGTTCACCGCCGGCACGTATCGTTCCTTTTCGATTCGCCTGAAGAGCAACGTCGCTCTCTACATCGATCAGGGCGCGACCATCCTCGCCGCCGATCCACGAGACGGTGACGGCAAATACGATCCGCCGGAGCCAAACCCGTGGGATCAGTATCAGGACTTCGGTCACAGCCACTGGCACAACAGCCTGATCTGGGGCGAGAACCTCGAAAACATCTCGATCCTTGGTCCCGGTCGAATCTGGGGAAAAGGCCTCGTGCGGACTGGCGCGCAATCGCGGACCAAAGAGCAGAACGACGCACTCGAGAAACAGGGCCCGGATCCAAAATCCGGTCCGTTCGGTTATCCAAATGCGCGCGATGCAGTCGAGCCCGGCTGGGGAAACAAGGCGATCAGCTTGAAACTCTGGCGCAACGTCATCATCCGCGACATCAGCATCCTTCACGGCGGACACTTCGCCATACTCGCCACCGGCGTCGACAACCTCACGATCGACAACGTAAAGATCGACACGAACCGCGACGGCATCGACATCGATGCATGCAACAACGTCCGTATCTCCAACTGCACCATCAACTCACCGTTCGACGACGCCATCTGCCCGAAGAGTTCCTACGCACTCGGCTACGCGCGCGTCACGGAAAACGTGACGATCACCAACTGCCAGGTCAGCGGTTACGACGAAGGCACGCTTCTCGACGGCACTTACAAGCGTGATTTCCGCAACGCGAACGGCACGTTTCAGCCCGACAGGACGCATCAAGTTCGGCACCGAGTCGAACGGCGGCTTCAAGAACATCACTATCTCCAACTGTGTTTTTGATTACTCGCGTGGCCTCGCTCTCGAAGCGGTTGATGGTGCGCTGCTCGAAGACGTGACGATCTCGAACATCACGATGCGCGACATCAGCAACTCGCCGATCTTCCTGCGACTCGGATCACGCAACCGCGGACCGAAGGAGACGACCAAAACCGGCGCAATGCGTCGCGTGATCATCAGCAATGTTGTTGTTTACAACGCTGATCCGAAATACTCGTCGATCATCAGCGGGATACCGGGTTACCTAATTGAAGACGTGCTGCTGAGCAACATTCGCGTCTATGCGAAGGGTGGTGGAACGAAAGAGCAGGCGGCGCTGGACCCGCCGGAGCGAGAGGCTCTTTATCCCGAACCGGCGATGTTTGGCGAATTGCCGGCGTACGGGTTCTTCATCAGGCACGTGAAAGGCTTGCAGATGCGGGATGTTGAGGTGAGTTATCTGAGTCCCGATCTGAGGCCGGCTTTCTGGTTGAATGATGTGAAGGATGTGGAGTTTATTCACGTCAAAGCGCAACGTGAGAGTGCCGACGTTCGTATTGAGGGATGTTACAGATTTTAGTGTTCAGCAGAGCTGGCCGCTGCCTGATCAAAGATTAGAGCGCGTGGAGGGGAAAAAGAGTCTTTGACAGGATGACAAGATTTACAGGATTTACAAGATGAATCCTGTTCATCCTGTAAATCCTGTCATCCTGTCTAACTTATCACGGAATTACTGCCCGATCGGAGGATCGGTCGCTGTGGCCTGCTGGTTCGGGTTGACGTGAATGATGTTCGTGTCTGAATCGACGTAGTAGAAATTCTTGCCCGTCGCTGAAACTCCCGTCGGCACCTGCGGATCGGCGTTGATCGTGTAACCAGCCTGAGACGAAGTCGACTTCGGAATCACCTTCAACGTGTAAACGTAGCCATCGACCACGGGCGTGGTGCCGTCGAACCGGCTGTCGAGCAGGTTCTCTTTGCGCATTTCCTCAAATGTTCCAAACGAACTGCGCTGGTGAGCGTTGTAATAGAGCATCTGTTGCTCGGCGATCGAGCGCAGCGTCTTCACCGCCGCCGCCTCGTTTGCCGCTTTGATAGCCGAACGATATCCCGCGATTCCGACCCCGATGAGGATGCCGATAATGGCGATAACGATCATCAATTCGATCAGCGAAAAGCCGCGCTGGTTCTTTTTGGTATTATTCAGGGGTTTCATAAGTTCTCCTCGGGCACTTACACGAAGCGATTAAATTTCAGTTCCGATTTCTGCTTACGCTTGCCCGTCCTCTGCTACGCGCGCTTAGTCTACTACAGGAGCGTGCGAAGGTCATATTGGCGGTCACATCGCAGGACCGGCCAACTTTTCCGTGCGACGCGTGCTCTTAGCATGTAGAATTAGGCCAATTCATGCGGAACCTCGAGCCAATCACCAGCGAACAGATAGCCAGCGCCAATGCGGTCGAGCAGATCGAACGACTCCAGGCGGCTGTCGAAACCGTCATCAAGGGCAAGCCGGAGGCGATTCGACTGGCCATTGTCACCCTCATCGCCGGTGGACACCTGCTGGTCGAAGACGTTCCGGGCGTCGGCAAGACGACGCTGGCTCACGCGCTCGCCCGCGCGCTCGACTGCGTTTTTCAGCGTATTCAGTTTACTTCGGATTTGCTGCCGTCAGACGTGATTGGCCTTTCCGTTTTCAACCAGCACAGCGGCCTTTTTGATTGGAAACCGGGTCCGGTTTTTGCCAACGTCGTACTGGCTGACGAGATCAATCGCACCACTCCGAAGACGCAATCGGCACTGCTCGAAGCGATGGCCGAACGGCACGTGACAGTTGAAGGCATGACGCACAATTTGCCGGCGCCTTTCATCGTGCTCGCGACGCAGAATCCCATCGAGCATCACGGAACGTATCCGCTGCCGGAGTCGCAGCTCGATCGGTTCATGCTGCGTTTGCGCATCGGCTATCCGGCTCCTGCTGACGAACAAAAAATCCTGCGTGATCGTGAGTATGCAGATCCGTTAGACGATCTCGGGCCAGTGATGACTGCGCGCGAAGTCGTCGAGCTGCAACAGACTGTCGCAAGTGTCGCCGTTGACGACGCACTCGTTCAATACCTGATGCGGATCGTTGCCGCGACGCGCACTTCGGAGATGCTGGATCTCGGCGTGAGTCCGAGAGGAACGCTCTCGCTGTTTCGCGCCGCGCAAGCTTTGGCGCTCACCGAAGATCGCACCTACTGCATTCCCGACGACATCAAGCGACTCGTCGTGCCCGTGTTTGCACATCGCATCGTCGTCAGCTCGCGATTCGCATCGTCGCTGCGCCGCAGTGAAGAAGCAGAAGCCGTCCTCAACGAAATCCTGAAAACTGTTAGCGTTCCGCTGTGAAGCCAGAGGCAAAGATCGATCGCGCGGCTCCTCAGAAAGCGTCAATGCTGCGCGTGATTCTCGGAACGTTGCTGGTTATTGCCGGGCTTACGTCTGCACTCGTGACGGTGCTGGCTCGTAGCAATGGTGACAATAGTCTGGCGGGTGCGGCTGCGATCTTGTCGTTGCTGATCGCGTTGTTGCTCACGGTCTTTATCGTTCCTCCGCTGGCGCGTTCTGCGCGAGTCGAAGTTGCAAATCTGGATGTTCCTTTTGAGCCGACGAGTGGTGGCGGCGTGTTTCTGGTGATCATTATCGTCGTCGGGTTTGCGGCGTGGAACACCGGAAACAATCTGCTGTTTCTCGTGTTCTCGTTACTTTGTTCGACGCTCTTCGTCGGTTGGGTGCACGCAGGTACTTCATTGCGCGACCTGACTGTCTCGGCGCGTTTTCCGGATCACATCTTTGCAGCAGAGGCGGCGCCCGTGATCGTGACACTACGCAACACGAAGCGTTTGCTGCCGTCGTTTTCGATCCTTGTTGAGGCGCGTGGTCCCGTTAACGAAGTCGATCCGAAAAAGCGTCGCCGTCACGTCAAACGGCTGCTCGCGTACTTCAGCTACGTTCCGCACCATGCGGCTGCGGAACAGAGAGTGGAGCAACTGTTTCCCACGCGCGGGCACGTGCTCATCGATGGGTTTGAATTATCGACTCGGTTTCCGTTTGGATTTTTTCGACGTCGTCGCCGTTTGCGCGCACGCAATGTCGACATCGTTGTTTATCCGAAGCCTGAAATGATCAGCGACGAGTTGCACCTGCTGCCGATGTATGCAGGACGAATGCCTGCGATGCGGCGTGGGGCGGGGCACGATCTGTTTTCAATGCGCGACTACCAGCCACAGGACGACCTGCGTCACATCGACTGGAAGGCGACTGCGAGATCGAGACGGCTGACGGTGCGCGAGTTTACGTCAGAAGATGAGCGGCGCATCACGATCGTGCTTGATACGCGCTTGTCGCACGGCGCGGGTAGTGATCTGCTGGAGCGGTTTGAGCGTGGTGTGGTCCAGGCGGCATCGTTGATCAAGCATTTCATTGAAGAGCGTGCGGAAGTCAGGCTTGTGCTGGGTGACGATGTTGGGCCATTTGGTTCGGGAACGGAGCAACTGTATCGCTGTTTACGTCGACTTGCTGTGGTGATTCCGTCCGCTAGTGAGGGACCGGGGCTGGCGAACGTTAGTTGGAATGTAGTTGAGCACGATTACGCGATTCTGTTGACCGCCGCGGCGCCGGGATCGATACCTGCAAACATCTGGCGCACGAGCCACGTCATTTATTTGTAAGTTTAAAAAAGTTCAGAGTTCAGCCTTTAGGCTGCAGACTCGGAGTTTAAGCCAGCAAGCTAAAGCTTGAACTCTGAACTTTTACCTTGCGCCTGAGCGCGAGAAACTTTCTCCAAATACTGCGTGTCTAAATCTCTAAAATTAATCGGTGTGTGCTTTGTTCTCTCCGGCGCGACGGGACTGATCTACGAAGTGCTGTGGGCGCGGATGCTCGGGTTGGTTTTTGGCGCGACGACGCTCGCGGTCAGTACTGTGCTCGCGGCGTTCATGGGCGGCCTCGCGCTTGGGAGTGCGTTGGCGGGGAAGTTGGCCCAACGGATCAGAAAACCGCTGAGCACTTACGGACTGATGGAGATCGGCATCGCCGTCTACGCATTGCTCGTGCCGTTTCTGTTTCGCTGGATCGATGACCTGTACGCGCTGATCTGGCAACAGTTTCAACCTGGATACTTCACGTTCAGTCTCTGGCGCTTCCTGCTTTCATCGATCGTGCTGCTTGTGCCCACGACGTTGATGGGCGCGACGCTTCCAGTGCTTGCTGTAGCTCTGGTGCGCTCGTCGGAAAGAGATTCAAACTCTGTGACGAGGCTTTACGCGTGCAATCTCGCGGGCGCGATCCTCGGAACGCTCGCAGCGGGATTTGTGTTGCTGCCGACGCTCGGAGTGCGCATGACGATCGCAGTCGCGGCAGTGCTGAACGTCATCGTCGGCGTGATCGCCATCTTCTTACAGCGACAAACAAAGGCCCGTACGGACCACGAACCGAATCCTGCAAATCTTGAAACAAATCCTGTAATTCCTGTCAGCAACTTTTGGTACTTCGCAGCGCTCGCATCCGGCTTTGTTACCATCAGCGCACAAGTCTCATGGACACGCACGCTCACGATGATCATCGGTTCGAGCACCTATGCATTCAGCATCGTCGTCGCCCTATTTCTGATCGGCCTCGCGATCGGTGCGTGGCTAATTGCACGAAAGGATCGCTCGCAGCGATTGCGTTCAGCGATCCTGAAGGTCGAAGCGGTCACCGCGCTCAGTCTGCTGCTCAGTTTGTATGTGCTGAACCAGATTCCGGGGCTGCTGATCAATCTTGGCTTGCGTCTCCACGTTTCTTCCTGGGCCGGGCTGCTTGCGCTTCAGATCGTTTCAGCGACATTGCTGATACTTGTCCCTGCGATATTGATGGGAATGGTGATGCCGCTCGTGCTGGTTTGGGCCAGTAGCGATCGGGCGGGCGCAGTCGCGCGCGTGGGACGCAGTTATGCGGTGAATACGATCGGCGCGATCGCAGGAGCGTTTATTACCGGTTTTATCCTGATTCCGAAGACGAGCACGCGATTCACTTTGTTGCTTGCTGCCATCTGTTGTTTGGTCGTCGCCGCAGTTGCATATCGACCATCTGGGCGCGATCCGGCGTTGAAGCGTAGCCTCGCGATCGGGTTGATCCCGGTGTTCGTGATCGTGCTTTTCATCATCGCGCCGCCGATGAATCTTGCAGACCTCTCGATCGGTGCGTACGACAGTCTCGTGCGTGTGTTGGCCCAAACTCGCGAAGGCGTGAAAGAAGCCGAAGCAGGACCGAACGTGCACGAGCTGTTGATGTATGAAGAAGGACCGACCGCGACAGTTTCTGTTCGTCGAGATCAAAACACTGTTTCGATGGCGATCAATGGACGCACCAACGCGTCTGACAGTATCTACGACATGCCGACGCAGGTGATGCTCGGACAACTTCCGTTGCTGGTCGCGCCGAAGATCGATCACGGGTTGATAATCGGTTACGCGACTGGCGTGACGGTTGGGGCGATGTTGCAGTCGCCGGTGCAGTCAGTGACGTGTGTCGAGCTTGAGCCAGGCACTGTGGCCGGCTCGCAGTTTTTCAATCACGTAAACAATCGACCGCTCGACGATCCGCGCGCGACTTTAATCATCGACGATGCGAGAACGTTTCTGCGTGTGACGCCGAATCGTTACGACATGATCGTGAGTGAGCCGAGCCATCCGTGGGTGCCGGGCGTCGCGAACTTATTCACGCAGGAGTTTTTTGAACTTGGTCGCGCGCGGCTGAGCGACGATGGGATCTGGGTGCAGTGGGTGCAGATTTACCAGCTTTCGACGGAGAGTTTGCGATCGGTGCTGGCGACGTATCAGAAGGTGTTTCCACACGTGCTCGTGTTTCGTGTGGGTGGATTCAGCAACGGAAAGGATCTGCTGCTGGTGGGAAGTAACCGGCCTTTGAATCTCGATCGATTAGCGGAGCGCCTCAGGGATCCGCGCATGACGGCGGAGCTAGCCCGAGTTGACTTGAAATCAGAAGCTGATATTCGAGGCTGGTATTTATGTGACGAGTCACGTCTTGGACCAGCAGTCGCAGGCGCGAAGATCAACACCGACGACAACATGCATATCGAGATGACCGTCCCACGCGAAGCTTTTCGACCATTAATGCAAACCAACGCCGACTGGGTTCAGGCCCTCGCGCGGTGATTATCTTGTTTATCTTGTAAATCCTGTAATCCTGTCTAACATCTACCCTCGAAATCACGCCCTCATCAGGAATTCCGCTGCGTTTTCCCCACTTCGTACACAATCCGGAATTCCCGCCCCACGATACGCGTTACCAGCCAAACTCAATCCCGGCAGTTCGCTGACAAGCTTTTCAATCTCACTAACTCGATCGAGATGGCCCACTTCGTACTGCGGCATCGACCTTTCCCATTTTGCGACTTCAATAAATCGCGGCTCTTCGCTGATTCCTAATAATTCACGCAGATCACCTTCAACTCTTCTCGACATCTCCGCTTCATTAAGCGCAAAGATCTCCGGCTGTAACGCGCCGCCCGCAAACGCGCGCAGCAATACGTGACCGTCCGGTGCGCGCCCGGAAAACTTCACATTGCTGAACGTACACGCGATTAAAGATCTCTTTTCGATTAACGGCACCACAAACCCGAATCCATTTAGCGGATGAGCAATCGCTGCACGCCTGTACCCGAAATTGATCGTTGCCGTGGACGCGTATTTGATCGCTCGGAGTTTCTGCGCGAGCTGTTCGTGTGTATCTTTCAACAGCGACGCGGCGACATAAGCCGGCACCGCCAAACACACCGCATCCGCTTTGATCTCTTCTTCTTTATCCGTGCTTATCGTCCACCCTCGATCTAAGGTTAGTCTTTGCGCTCGCGTCTTCACGCGAAGATCCGCGTTAATCCGTGTTACCTGTGTTAACGCGTCAACAAGCACCTGCATCCCTTGCGCGAACGACACAAACAAACTGTAACGCGCGCCACTTGTCCCCATCTTCTGCGCACGGCCTTGACGCAACATCGCGAGAATGAGACTGCGATGCTTCTGTTCCATCTCCAGGAAGCGCGGCAGCGTGGCGCGCAAACTCAGCGTCTCCGGATCGGCAGTGTAAATCCCGCCAACCATCGGTTGGGCCATACGCGCGAGCGCCTCTTTACCAAGCCTCCGTCGCACAAAACTTGCGAGACTCTCGTCCGTCGAACCGTTCGCCGTCTTGCGCGGCAGCAACAGATCGGCGGCCATGCGCGCCTTGCCCGCCAGACTGAAAATGTCGCTCGTGATGAACGGCCACATGCGCGACGGCGCCATCAACTGAAATCCCTCCGGCACAGCTCGCAGTCGACCATCTCGCACAATAAAACTGCGACGATATTCTTCGTTTGTTTGGATCAGTTGCGACTCGAGACCTAATCGTTTAGCGAGGGCGATAGCTTGCGGTTTTTCAGAGATGAAGGAGTCTGGACCACGTTCGATGAGAAAGCCGTCGCGATGCTCGGTGTTGATAGTCCCGCCGAGCCTGTTTGATGCTTCAAGGATAGTGACTTCTGCTGCTGGATTTAGTTCTTTAACACGATGCGCCGCTGCGAGTCCGGAAATACCACCACCAATGATGACAATCCTGTTCATCCTGCAAATCTTGTAATCCTGTCTAACTAATGCGGCAACAATCGGGCAGGCAAATGCATGGTGGCACGTCGTTCTGGATCCTCTCCATCACCAACTCCCTAATCATCCTCACGAACGACGGATGCGTTCCCGCCGTCGATGCACGCACCATCTTCATGCCGATCTCATCTGCGACTCGTCGCGCTTCGACATCCAGATCGTAAACAACTTCCATATGATCCGAAACAAACCCGATCGGCGCAATCACAACATTCGTCACACCCTCAGCCCTCAAAACCTTGAGATGATCACAAACATCCGGCCCAAGCCACGGCTGCATCGGCGACCCACTGCGGCTCTGATAAACGAGTTGCCAGTTTTTGATCTGAAGCGCGTCTGCAATCAGACCTCCTGTTTCATCAAGTTGAGGAGCGTAATCGCAATTTGCCGCCATTGCCTCGGGAATACTATGCGCAGTGAAAACTAAATGCGCCGAAGATGGATCGTCCAGCCGACTCAAAGCAGCGCGAATGTGATCCACGTTCGCTTCGATAAACAGCGGGTGATCGTAGAACAGGCGCAACTTTTCAACGTGTGGCGCCGTTGGTCCAACCGCGGCCTGTGCGTCGCTGATGTTTTGACGGTATTGACGGCAACTCGAATACGAACTGTAAGCCGCCGTCACAAATGCCAGGGCATTGCGAACACCGTCAGCAGCCATTTGACGCAGCGTGTCAGGCAGAAGCGGGTGCCAGTTGCGATTGCCCCAGTAAATCCGAAACCGTGGCCCATGCTGCTCTAATTCTTTTTCAAGTGCCGCGATCAGATTTCGATTCTGCTGATTGATCGGGCTCACACCGCCGAACATCTCGTAATGACGCGCAACCTGAAGCATTCGCTCACGCGGCACGTTTCGCCCACGGAGAACATTCTCGAGAAACGGAATCACATCCTCCATTCCCTCGGGCCCGCCAAACGACACTACCAACAGTGCATCATAATCCGTCTTCATCCGTGTACCATCTCAACGAGCGCGATCACGTTCTCCACCGGCGTCTCCGGCAGGATTCCATGTCCCAAATTGAAAATATGCCCAGGTCTTCCACCAGCTTGATCCAATATCCGCTTTGCCTGTTCACGTAGCACATCCTGCTTTGCAAACAACACAACCGGATCGAGATTTCCCATCACAGCAACATCATGCCCAACACGCTGCCAGCCCTCATCGAGACGCACCCGCCAATCCAATCCGATCACATCGCCACCCGCCTCGCGCATTAGTTCCAACAGCGTCGCCGTCCCTGTCCCAAAATGAATTACCGGAACACCCGGCGTTACACCGCGGATCACACTTTGTGTGTACGGCAACACAAACTCGCGGTAATCGTCAGGACTCAAACAACCCACCCACGAATCAAACAACTGCACCGCCTGTGCGCCCGCCGCGATCTGTGCGTTGAGGTACTTCTCGAGCGCTCGCGAGATCAACGCCATCATCGCGTGCCACGCGCCCGCGTCGTCATACATCAATCGCTTCGTGTGTATGTAATTCTTCGAGCCACTACCTTCGGTCATGTAAGACGCGAGCGTAAATGGCGCGCCACAGAAACCGATCAACGGAATATCCGGTTTGAGCGCACTACGTGTTTGCCTGATCGCTTCGTAAACAAATTCAAGCGCGTTGGGATCTTCGAGCTCGCGCAGTCGATCCACATCCGAAGGCTTACGAACGGGATTGTGAATAACCGGCCCTTCGCCTTTTGCAAACTCCAGCTCGATGCCAAGCGGCTCGAGTATCAGCAGAATGTCGGCAAAGATTATCGCGGCATCAACACCCAGCCTCTCGACTGCCGTGACGGTCACCTCTGCCGCCAACGCCGGATTCTTGCAGAGCTCAAGAAACGTCGTCTTCTCGCGCACCTCGCGATACTCGCGCATGTATCGCCCCGCCTGCCGCATCAACCAGATCGGCGTATAAGGCACCGGCTCTCTTCGGCACGCCCGCATGAACACGCTGTTGTGTAACGATTGATCCAAAAGACGCGAATTATACTACGCGCGTAGTAAATTCACTGCTTCACCCTCATCGCCCGGCGTTTCTTCACAAAGCCCGTCATGAACCCGAGCCCTGAAACGAGCAAGACTACGGTCGCCGGTTCTGGAATCTCATTTTGTCCTGCCCGTGAGACGGCAAGACCGGACAGCAGAACATTGTATTGCTGATTGAATTGCAGGGTGACTACCTCTGAGATTAGTCTTTGCGTCGCTATCACTGTAGCCTCGTCGCCGGCCCCGATACGGAACCTCGTGTCGAAAGAAAAAGTGGCAACATCTATCACGCTCAGGAAGATGCGGGTCTCCGACGTGGCAAACGTACTGAACTGGTCTGTCACTAAATTCTGGATCGTTTGCGCCAGCGCTGAGAAAGTCACATCAACGGGGCCGCTGCCCCCGACGATCATGAAGCTTAGCCTTAGAGATGCCTGCCCTTCGGTCTCAGCAGAGCAAATACAGCCGGGAAGCGTGACGTTGGTGTTTCCGCTCAAGCCCATCGAGCTTAATTCGGACACCCCACCCGCACTGGCAAACGTGATACTGGTAAAGGCCTGCGAAAAGGTCGGACTGAATTGTAAGTCTCCCGACTCCTCTTCCAAACTATTTACCGCGGCCCCAGAAGCTGATGTTGGCGATCCGAATTGCGGTGTGGAGAACACGATGGTTCCGGATGCAGGAACGATCTGAAAGTTAGTCAAACTCACTGTGGTTAGTGAAATCGTATCCGCAAAAGCGTTCGAACGATGTGCCAACCAGCAACCCCAGCAGCA
Source organism: uncultured Acidobacteriota bacterium (assembly GCA_963748155.1). GTDB lineage: Bacteria > Acidobacteriota > Blastocatellia > Pyrinomonadales > Pyrinomonadaceae > PSRF01. Next base: position 119,848 of record CAVVHV010000003.1, read on the forward strand.
GAACACAGGTGCCAAGTGATTTACGCCTCATGAAATTACCTCCTTGTAAGTACAGCAGTGGCCCACAACGGTGAGGGTACCTCGAAGACCAATTCTGTGGTTTGGGGGGTTTTAGTTCAAGCTCACGGGAGCGAGACTACATGCTCGAAGGAGTGAGTCTTGCTGGTAAGGTAATGCGCCTTATACGCCCGGGAGATAGGCGAGTCAAGAAAATAGAGAGCCGAAATTCATGTACTTTTCGTCACGCTAAATGTCTGTACTTTTTGTGCCGCGGATGAACGCGGATCTGATCTGCGTTAATCTGCGTGCATCCGCGGCTAATAAGTTAGGACATATGGGCCAACAACTTGCCCTCTACTACCGCGATCTGAGCGTCAACCATTCCGAAGACGTTCAACTCACCACAGCGAGTGAAGGCAAAGTGCTTCACTGTGTTTGCCAGTGCTTCGGGCTCGCTAGAGTTTTGCATCGTTCCCATGAGAGCAAAGTGAAACGCCTTTCTCACTAGTTTTTGTTCTTACGGCGTTTTCCGTACGGCCCAACTTTAGTCCAATGACTCGCGGGGCGTATTTTTGGCTAGCTAATTGGCGAAGCTGTCTTACCTGAGTAGCTGTCCAACGCTTACCTGTATTAGTGCTGCGTTCAAAAGTCCGGGGTATGACAGTACCATCCGCAGTAGCGGGGTGAGTAAGCAGCGGCTTGGAAGAGGTCAGTACCACCTCGCGGTAGCGGGTGGGTGCGCAGCTCAAGTCAATCATCAAAATTCGGTAAGTCATTGCCTTGCCCGTTCAGCATATAATTGATCGCATTAGCCACACTTCGTTCGTTCCACAAGCGTATTTTGCTGCCCTTGTCGGCCCAAGGACTAAACTGATGCGGCCACAAGCGATCTTCTCTCAGTTGTCGAGTTGCATTTGATTTGAAAGCATTTAGAACCAGCTCTGGATTGCGGTTGGCCGTTACAACCGTATGTACATGGTTCGTTCGCACGTTGAGTGCCTGCAGATGCCATTTCCGAATGCTACACGTTTCGCGAATCGCCTTTTGCACCGATCGCCTCTCTTTGGCTCCGAGGATGAATGGATCGGCCTTGCGTTGTTTACGATTGTGACGTTCCCACGCTTCGCTCTGAGGCAGATAGGGATCACCGTAACGATTGTGAAAGCGATCGATGGAACCTCGATTGTCGCCATGTAACCACGTGCCGTAGCTACGAAAAGAAATGAAATAGGCGAGAGGAATGTCGGTATCGTTCCACATGATGAGGATGAAGAACCTTGCTGAAATATGGTGCGATAGTGTCAAAGCAGATCGGTGCTGTCAACGCAAAGGATCCCCAGCGTAATGAGATGGGCGGCGATTGGGCAGTCGCCGCACGGCTGCGCACCCACCCGCTACCGCGGGTGGTACTGACCTCGTACCATCTGGTACAGCGTTGTACTGACAGTCTCCAACACAAATCTCTTCACTTTAGGTGAAGCAACCCGTGGTTATTCTCATATGAATCATTTAGGATTGCCCGCTCTCGGTTAAGAGGATTCATGATAGTTGCGGTCCTAGTTTGTGAGTTACTACAGGTCAGCCCCTTCTTTGTTTGGAGGGGTTCGAGGATATAGCAGTCAGTCACTTAAAAGTGGGATTCGCTCGATTTGAGATGGACATGATGTGCCGACTATTAAGCCCGATGACGTAACCGTCACGGGAGCGGAGCCGGCCTCGCATGATTGAAATAATAATGAAGCTGGAGGAAGACGTTCTTTCGGCGCTTCGGCGTTCTCCGGACCAATTCGCTAACGAGATGCGTCTCGCGGTGCAATCCATTGGTATGAACGTGGCGAAATCTCCCAGGAAAGGCAGCACAAGTTGCTGGACTTCAACACTTCTGCGTTACGCTTGATAAAATCTTTCAAAGCGTAGTCGTCCACGCAATCGCCACAAACGTAGGTGCCCATTATCTCAGCGTAAACGAATATGGCGATCGATTTCACCTAATCGCCCCACCCACCCTGTTAACACTCGAACTTTCCCAACCGTCTCCACGTTAACCGCAACGAATTCCCCCGTTCGGTCACTAACAACAGGTAGCCGCTCGAAAATTTGGTGCAAAACAGGGTTCGGGAATACAATAGCCCTCCAAAATGCCGCAGTTTGTCAGGCCGGGGCAGATTCTTGCCACATTCTTCCGGTTTGCGGTGTTTGCACTGTTGAGAGAGCGGTGATTGATGAACGGACAAGCTAGAGCTTTGATCGATTCCATGTCTAACGACATCGGAACTGAGGCGGTAGGTCCGCTCAGTTTCGACGAAGCGTTTACCCTCCATCACCGCGCCGTTTTCAGGACGGCAAGAGCTGTCGTTCGCGATTCAGCCCTGGCTGAAGACGTGACGCAGGAAGTGTTTCTACGACTTTATCGCAATCTCAACGCCACCCCGGGTGAGGAATTGCTCCGGGCGTGGCTGCTGCGTGTGACTCTTAACGTGGCGCGAAACACCTTGCGGGGTCAAAGCCGCTCGATGGTTCGCGATAACGAGTATCAAAAGAGTTCCGCCGAAAACGGCTTTTTTGTCGAAGCGCCGGAAGAGGACTACGAACGCCGAATGGCAATCGAAGAAGCTCGCCGCGCTTTAGACAAAATCAAAGAGCCGATGAGAAGTTGCCTGTTGCTCAAACAGCAGGGACTCTCATACCGCGAGATCGCCACCAGTTTGTCGCTCAAAGAGACAAACGTCGGCAGCCTCGTGGCGCGCGGGCGCAAAGAGTTTGCGAGGGTTTACGGTAAGATCGGAGGCAAACGATGACACGGTGTTTGGACGAGGGCAAGCTGCAAAGCTATTTCGACGGTGAGCTTTCCATCGAGATGATGGAGAGCGTGACGTCGCACCTTGCTTCATGTGTGACCTGTGCGGCTGCGGCGCGCGAGCTGGAAGAGGAGTCGGCACTCCTCACGTCGGCATTCGCAGCGGAGTTTGAGGCGAGCGTACCGACCGAACGGTTGCGCGAACGCATCAACGAGGCGGTCCTGGGTGATCGTCTCGCAAGCGCGCAGTCAACAGAAAAAGTCGGGGGTCTGGCAGGATTCTTCTCCGGTCTACTCAATTTCGGAACACAGCGCACACTCGGTTTTGCCAGCCTGGCGGTGATCCTGGCGTTTGCCGCTATCGCCGGCGTCGTGAAAATGAGGACTACTACCGCGCCGACGTCTGATTGATAAGGCAAACGTCCAGGCTGGCAATCAACAACAGCCCGACAATAACAACCAAATTGCGCAAGTTCCGCCGGTTTCAGACTCGACACCGATTCAAGAAGTCAAGAGCGGGGTACGCGAAACACCGAAGAGTTTTGTGCCTGTTCGTTATAGCAAAGCTGCGCCGGTAAGCACGACGCCGAAGCCTACTCCAGTGAAACTGATTCCGGGCGAGCGCTCCTATTTGCAAGCCATCGCGCGGCTGGATTCCACAATCAAGTCGAACAAGAAGAGCATGAGACCTGGGTTGCAGGTTGAGTATGAGCGTAATCTCGCAGTGGTCGATCGCGCTATCGCAGCCACTCGTAGCGCAGTTAAGAGCAATCCAAATGATCCCGACGCGGCCGATTTCATGTTTGCTGCCTATCAAAGCAAAGTAGACCTCCTCAATACGATCGCCGATGCCCGTGTCGGCGGAGGTCGCGGACACTGAAAGGCCGGCCTAAGTTGACAAAGAAGTTGTTTGCAGTTTGGGCAGTAATCGGCCTCCTTCTCTCTCTGGCAGGTTCCACCGCCGCTCACGAAAACTCAGATCCCCAACCAGGCCAGAAAATTGACCGCTCGATGCCGGTCGATCCCGCAGCGATGGTCACGCTTTGTGTTGCTTCCGGCACGCTCAAGGTGCGCGGCTGGGACAAGAACGAGATTCACGTGCGCTCGCTTGACGCTGCGCAGATCGAATTTCGGCGCATCGACAGAGTTAAAGACATGTCGATTCCGGCGCGCCGTGTTGACGTGATGGTGCTCGATAAGGTCACTGGGGCTAATCCGAAACTCGACTGCCAGGCGCTTGCAAGTGTGGAAATGGACGTGCCCGCAGGCGCGACCGTGCAAGTGCAAACACGCGATGGCGACATCACGATCACGGGAGTCGCAGGTGCTTACGCAGGTTCTCAAAATGGCGACATCACGATTGAACGCGTCACGAAACTGGTTGAGGTGGGAAGTCTTGGCGGCAGCATTTTCCTGAAAGATTCGAGTGGTCGCGTGGATTTGAGCTCGGTGAGCGGCGTGCTCGAGGTCATGAATGTTCGCGCGGCGGCGGATGACGATACGTTTGAAGTCGGTACTGTGAGTGGCGACATCCTGTTGAACCGCGTAAGTAATCCGAAAGTCATTGCAAAGTCTGTGAATGGGACGGTTACGATGACAGGGCCACTGGCGAAAGCAGGTTCGTACAACTTTACACAACATGACTGGCGACGTGGTTTTAGAAATGCCGCATGACGCATCGTTCCGGTTAAATGCGAAAGTGTCAGAGAAGCACGACATTGTTTCGGATTTTGCGTTGAAATACTTGAGCGAAGCGACACCGGCACCGCCGCCGGCAAAGCCTCGAACTCCTGCGCCGGAAGGCCTACGCCTAAACCGCCAGAAGCAAAGGGAAAAGCATTACCCCGGACCGGACCAATCGTGGCGCCAATCGTCGTTCAAAAGCCCGCCGTGATGGTTGCGAACGCCGTATGTTTTGCGACGCGTGAACGCCATTTGCGGAACAGGCGACGCCAGCATCTCAATCGCTTCCTTCGGCGGCACCGTCCACCTCAAAAAGATTTAGTTTAAGGCACAGATAAGCACAAACAGCTTACCGCAGGTGTGTACTGATCTCTTCCAATCTCTATTATGTGCTTTTTGTGGCTAATCTTTCTTGCCACAACCTCCCGAGGGCCGGTGTATTGACTATAGAGCAACGCAGAAGGGCCGGGGGCGGTTGGAACTAGTTACTTCAGAACTGACTGCTCTCGGTCCTAAAAATAAGAGGTCAAGGGAATGAACAGCACGGGACGAAATAACGAAAATTCAGGATACCTCGTGATAGCTGCTTTTGGTGGTGGGCCTGACCGCATTCTCGCACTCCATGAAGGAGTTGACGGAAATTCACCAGTTGACGTTGGACGCGAGCCGGTTAGTCGCACAATGGTCCGGCAACGTCACTCCCGCTGAAATCCCGCAGATCCCGCAGACCCCCAACGTCGTCAGAATCGAAAAGCTCGAAAGTTGTGACAGCAAACAGTCCGCACCTTCGGTCGAACTTCCCGGTGGCTAAACGCCGAAGAAACAGAACCGAGCGCGGTAGCGCCGGATCGGACTCAACAACGCAAAGATCCAGAGGATCGAGCGACGTGTTACTAACAATCCCCAGCGAAGCTGAAATCGCCAAGCTCAGAAACTCCAGCGCATCGATATCGATGCAGACGAGTTTCGAGGTACGTATACCGAACGTTCCATTCCCCGAAGCCGGAGAGCCAGTCGCCACTGAGACACCGTCGTTTACGTTCAAGGCGAGAGCTCGCAAGCACGGTGCAATCAAAATAAACCCTCGCGATCGTGAAATGCTTTTGAAGACGTTGAACCGTAGTATTAATCTACGCATTGCCAGTTAATAATCTTTTTAATAGGAAACGAAAAAACCAATGTTAAGGAAAAGCCTCATTAGTGTAGCTCTGCTGATTATCGCGCTGGCCAGCAACGGAGCTGGGCCGGCAGTAGCAAGCGCGCTTCGCCAGGATCTGAGACCCGTTCCGTCTGTTCCAGCAGCAGATGCCACGACAGCGGCCGGTGAAACGGGCGAAGAGTTGCGCGAAGAGTTTCATCAAACGTATCCACTATCGCCGACCGGTCGCATCAGTCTCGAAAACATCAATGGTGGCGTGCAGATCAAAGTTTGGGATCAAGCATCAGTACAAGTTGACGCAATCAAAAAAGCCTATCGCCAAAACCGTCTGAACGAAGCGAAGATCGAAGTCAACGCAACCGAAGAAAACATCAGAATCAAAACCGAGTATCCACACGAGAACCAGAACTTCCGCAGTGACGAGCGACGTTACGATAATCCGGCAACGGTCGAGTATTCACTAACCGTTCCGCGCAAGGCCATACTCGAGTCGATCGAGCTCGTGAACGGCTCAATCGACATCGACGGCGTTGAGGGCAACGTCAAAGCCACTTCGATTAACGGTCGTGTGAATGCACGCGGTCTTGTTAGTGAAGTGCGCTTGTCGACTATCAATGGCCCACTGACCGCGACCTTCACGCAGCTTGATGAAACTAAGCCGATCTCGCTGGGTTCGGTCAACGGCAATGTGACTCTCGTCATTCCATCCAACGCGAATGCTTCGATTCGCGCGGGCACGGTCCACGGCGGAATCAGCAGCGACTTCGGATTGAAGGTCAAACACGGTGAGTATGTGGGACACAGTCTGGACGGCCAGATCGGAACCGGTGGTCCACGCATCAAGCTTGCGAACGTGAACGGCGGAATCAAGATCACTCACGCCCAGGACGGGTTACCACTGAGTCCGGCAGCGTCACTTCAGGGTGACGTGTCGGTTCGGGAAGCTGAAAGAGTGATTGAGGTTGATATCAGTCAGGCAGTCGCGGCGGCGGAGGCCGCACATGCGAATCGAGCGCGGGTGGAAACTGCACGCCAGGTTCGTCAGGCCCAGCGCGAAGCGCAAATAAAAGTGAACCAGGCGATGCGTGAGTCCCAACGTGAAATCGAGATGGCCCAGCGCGAGATCGAACGCGAACGTGTTCGTACAGAGCGAATGGAGGTTCGCTCGAAAGTGATCGCGCGTGGCAGTGGTGGTTATAACAGTGAGCGATTCACTGCTAAAGAGTCGCGCACGTTCAGTGTTGGCAGTGCGCCGCGTATTACGTTATCGACCTTCGACGGTCAGGTGACCGTTCGCGGTTGGGACAAGCCGGAAGTGAGCTACACCGCGACCAAAGGCGCCGCGGACGAGGAAACGCTGAAACAGATCTCGATCCAGTCGCAACAGACGGGAGACGGAATCTCGATCAGCACCATCAACACCGAAGACCTACCCGGCCGCGTGAGCTTCGACGTTTACGTCCCGCGCCAATCGACATTGCATGTTTCGTCTGGCGATGGCGCGCTGAACCTCGATGGAGTCACCGGACAAATCACGCTTCGCTCGGGCGATGGTCCGATCGAAGTCGCGAATGGCGGTGGACAACTTCAGGTGAACACCGGCGATGGCCTCATTCGCGTCATCAAGTTTGACGGGCAGGTCGATGCGCGCACCGGCGACGGCCCCATCGCGCTCGACGGAACCTTCAACGCGGTTTCAGCACGAACCGGCGATGGCACGATTTCACTAACTGTGCCGGCCGGCTCGAGTTTCACCATCGAAACCAATTCAATGGAAGACCTCGCTAACGAGGGTTTTGTCGTTAACGAAGACATCACCCCCTCGCCGCGCGTGAAGCGCTGGAGAATCGGCAACGGCGGCAAGGTATTCATACTCAGAACTGGCGACGGGAAGATTCTTCTGCGACCCCGCCAGTAAGAAAAGCTACTTGGGTCGGGTCAGTACCACCTCGCGGTAGCGGGTGGGTGCGTAGCCGGTGCAGCGACTCGCTGCAACGGCTGCGCACCCACCCGCTACCGCGAGGTGGTACTGACCCGACCCAAGTACGAAGCTTCTTCAATAGTCTTTGTGCTCGGGAAGATTCTTTGGACCGCGTCCGTCCAATGAGCGGGAACCTTTCGAGAGCTCGCCTAACTGCGATAGGGAAACGCCATCATGAAGGCCGCATTGCTCTGCATTGCTCTGATTTTCTTATGCTGCCTCGCGGCCTATTCCCAATCTCTTTCTCCCGCGGCGCCGCCCGGTGTCAAAACCGGTAAAGCCGCTCTCGCACTTCCACCCGAAAAAGCCAACCCAGTCAAAGCAGTTCTCTTCGCTAACCCGCCGGTAATAGATGGAAAACTTGACGACGAAGTGTGGAAAACTGCGGTCGTACTCAAAGACTTCTACCAGATTCAACCCGGCGACAATCTCATCCCGGAAAATCGCACTGAAGTGATGCTCGGCTACGACGCCCGCTACCTCTACATTGCCTTTCACTGTTTCGACGATCCCGCGAAAGTGCGCGCGAACATCGCAAAGCGAGACAACATCTGGGATGACGATTACGTAGGCATTCTCTTTGACACTTTCAACGACCAGCGACGCGCTTACGAGTTTGACTTCAATCCGCTCGGCGTTCAGGCCGATGGAATTTGGACTGAAGGCCAGGGCGAAGACTTCAGTCTCGATCTCGTGATGGAGTCGAAGGGAATGGTAACGAGCGACGGCTACACGATCGAGGTCGCGATCCCGTTTAAGTCGCTGCGTTACGTCGCGGGCAAAGACAAGTTGTGGGGAATTCACTTCTGGCGTCGCACGAAGCGTTTAAACAATTCGCTCGACATGTGGATTCCGATGGACCGCGACAAGAACAGTTGGCTTGCACAGGCCGGACACCTCACCGGGCTCGAAGGTATTTCAGCGGAACGAACACTCGAGCTGATTCCGAGTTTAACTATCTCCGAAACCGGCAAACGAAAAACTGCGCTCCCGTTCAACACGCTTGCCGGAACTCCCGATCCCGGTCGCTTTGTAAACGAACCGATCGACTTCGATCCCGGCTTGACCGGCAAATACACTCTCACGCCGACAGTCACGCTCGACTTCACGCTCAATCCTGATTTCGCTCAGGTCGAGTCAGACCAGTTAGTCGTGACTGCGAACCAGCGGTTTCCGATCTTCTTTGAAGAGAAGCGACCGTTCTTTCTCGAAGGCATCGACATCTTCAACACGCAGATCGCTGCCGTTCACACGCGCGCGATCGTCGATCCTGATTACGCCGTGAAACTCACCGGCAAAGTGGATCGAAACACGTTTGGTTTGTTGCTGGCTTCCGACAACGCTCCCGGAAACTTCACCGAAGAAGATCGCACGAATCCGAACGTCTTTCCCGGCATACAACGCTTCGTTGACCAGAACGCCGCGGTCGGGATCCTGCGTTTGAAGCGCGACATCGGCAAGTCAGATTCGTTTATCGGTTTTCTGACGACGTACTATCGCTTCGTCGACAAGTACAACGAGCTCGGCGGGTTTGACGGTCGCTTTCGAATCGATAAGCAAACAACCTTCAGTTGGCAGGTGCTCGGCACTCATAGTCGTCATCAGTTCTTCTTTCCCGAAGAAGGTGAGGTTCGCGACAGCAAGCAGAACGGTTTCATTTACGCACTCGATTACAACCAGAGCGGCCGGCATTTCGGTCAGCAGTTTACGATGGTGGGCCGCACGCGTTACTACGTCGCCGATGTCGGCTTCAATCGTCGTCCCAACACCAACAACCCAAACTGGTTTATTCGCTACAACTCCGAGCCGAAACCGAAAGCAAAACTGATCTCGTGGCGCGTCTACACAGACTTCAACGCCAATTTCGACTGGCAGGGACGTTCGCAAAACTTCAACAACGAAACGCAGATCCAGTTTCAACTGCCTCGTCAGACGTATTTCGGCACGGGTGTCGATAAAGGTTACGACCGAATATTCGAAAGCGAGTTTGGACCAAAGCGAAAGCCGGGATCGGATTGCGTGGTCCAGAACACGTGTACGTTTGCTGGAGAAGATAACGAGCGATCGTCGCCGACTACGGGCTGGTATTTCTTTGGTGGTTCGGCGCCGACCAAGAAGTACAACTTCAATTTCTTTGTGAACCGTGTTTGGGGTGCGATGGATTTCGACTTTGGTGCGGGATCGAAGTATCCGCGCGTGAGTCCGCCGGCGCTCGCAGCAAACGCGGCGCGTGACGCTGGTCTTTGCAATACGATCCCGCTGCCGTCGGCCTGTCGTGCACCTCAGGATCCTGGGCCAGGTGACTTCTGGCATTTCGATGGTGGGATCACTTACCAGCCGACGAGCGCGCTGAACGCAAGACTTAGTTATACAAAAGAGCGTCTCACACGCTATGATACCGACCGGATCGCGTTCGATGTAAACATCGTTTCGCTCCGCACAACGTACCAGTTCACACGCTTCCTTTTTGCACGCGGCCGCGTCGATTACGACTCGCTAGCTTCCAACGTCAAAGGGCAGTTTTTGCTGGGTTGGACACCCAATCCAGGCACGGCGTTCTACGCCGGGTACAACGATGATATGAATCGCAATGGATTTAGTCCGTTTACAGGGCAACTTGAGCCGGGATTTCGGCGTAATGGAAGAACGTTTTTTATAAAGATGTCCTATTTATTCCGGCGGAGTTTTTAAGTTTAGAGTAAGTCGTTTACAGGATTTACAAGATTTTTCAGGATTGACATGTAAATCTTGTCTGAATCTTGTAAATCCTGTCTAAGACTGACGTTGGTCAGCGCTATCTATGAGAATTAAGTACCTCCCACTCCTGTTTATCTTGTGCGCCTCGATCGGTATCAACGCGCAGAACGCATCGACTCCCACAGCAGCTATCGTCGTTCCCCCGGAAAAGTCACAACCCATCACTCTCCCGAAGTTCGACAAGCCCCCAACGATCGACGGCAAGCTCGACGAAGAAGTCTGGCAAAGGGCCGTCGTGCTGAAAGACTTCTACCAGATTCGTCCAGGCGACAACACGCCACCTTCTAAACCAACAGAAGTCCTGCTCGGTTTCGATCCGAAGTTTCTCTACATCGCTTTCAAAGCCACCGACGAGCCCGACAAGATCCGCTCCACCGTCGCGAAGCGCGACAACATTTTCAACGACGACTACGTCGGGTTCATGCTCGACACGTTCAACGACAAACGTAAAGCCTTCGAAGTCTTTTTCAATCCACTCGGAATCCAGGGCGACGGCATCATCACTGAAGGTCGTGGCGAAGACTTCAGCGTGGACCTGTTGCTGGAGTCGAAGGGCATCATTCACGAGACAGGCTTCAACGTCGAAATCGCGATCCCTTTCAAGTCTCTGCGTTTCGAAGCAGGCAAGGGAAAACTCTGGGGCGCGCATTTCTTCCGTCGCATCCAGCGTTTTGAAAGCGAGCTCGATTCGTGGATGCCTTTCTCGCGCAGCATCGACAGCAACCTCAGCCAGGCAGGCCATCTGACAGGTCTCGAAGGAATCTCCGTCGAGCGCACGATCGAGTTGATACCGAGTGCGACAGTGTCGCAGAACAGCCGCTTCGTGCCGACGTTTGGCGGAATTCCACGTGTGAACGATCCAGGCCGTATCGTGCATGAACCTGTGGGATTCGATCTGGGATTGACGGCGAAATTTATCCCCAGCTCGGCCGTTACAGTTGATCTTGCTATCAATCCTGACTTCGCGCAGGTCGAAGCAGATCAGCTCGTCGTGACTGCTAACCAGCGTTTTCCGATCTTCTTTCCTGAGAAGCGACCGTTCTTCCTCGAAGGCATCGATATCTTTCAAACGCCGATCACTGCGGTTCACACGCGCGCGATCGTCGATCCCGACGTGGCCATCAAGACAACCGGCAAGAAGGGGCGCAATACGTTCGGTTTGATGGTTGCGAGTGACAATGGACCAGGAAACTTAAGCGCTGACGATCGCGGCGCGTTGAATGCGCTGTCTCGATCGTCGTGCTCTCGATCCGCGCGTCAATTGCAACAACGAGCGCTTCTCGACAAGAACGCTTACATCGGCGTGTTGCGACTCAAGCGCGACGTTGGCAAGGAAAACTCGCTCGGCATGGTCGCCACGAGTTACAACTTCATCGACAAACACAACCAGGTGCTGGGAATCGATGGTCGCTTTCGTCTCGACAAGATCACGACCTTGACGTTCCAGACACTCGGAACCACCTCGCGCAACTTCTTCTTCGATCCGAACGATGGCGTAACGCGTTATCGCACCGGCAACGGTTTCGGTTACACCACGAGCTACAACGTTTCCGGTCGCAACTGGGGCTGGGAGATCTACGGCGAAGGATTTACGCAGGACTATCGCGCGGACGTCGGCTTCGTTCAGCGCACGAATTCAAACTTCAACTCCGGCTTCCATTCGTTACAACTCCGATGCGAATCCCAAGAAGAAGATCATTTCGTATCACGTTCACACCTTTACCCACGTCGACTACGACTGGCAGGGGCGGATGTATACGTGGGAGGCAGAGAACCTTGTTGAGTTACAGTTGCCGCGCAACAGTTGGGTGGGCGTGTGGTGGGAACCGGGATATGAGCGTCTGTTCGATCACGAGTTTGGTCCAACGCGTGAAGCCAAGCCGTGCAATCCGTTCTCGGTGACGAACAAGTGTACGTTCTACGGTGAGAGTAACGAGCGTTCCTCTATCAAGCAGCACCTATCGTTCTATGCCGGCTCGCAGTACAGCAAGAAGATTTCGTTCAACGGCCAGGTGACGCATCGCTGGGGTCACTTCGATCTCGACTTCGGCAACGGCAGCAAGTATCCGCGCGTTAGTCCAGCGGCGCTCGCGCTCGGTCAGGACGCGCCGCTCGATCCCGGACGCGGCAATCTGCTTCAGTTCAACGGCGGCATCACTTACCAGCCGACGAACGAGCTGCGCACGCAGTTCAGCATCAACTCGCAACGCTTGCGGCGTTACGATACGGATCGCGTCGCTTTTAACATCAACATCCTGACGTTGCGCGGTACGTATCAATTCACGAAAGCCACTTTCACGCGATTGATTCTCGACTACAACACGCTCAACTCGAGACTTCGATCGCAGGCGCTGCTTGGGCTGGACGCCGAGCCCCGGCACGGCTTTCTACGCGGGTTACAACGACGATTTGAACTACACGAGCCCACATCCATTCACCACGCAGATCGTCCCCGGCTTCCGCCGCAACGCGCGCACGTTCTTTATCAAGGCGTCGTATTTGATCCGGAAGGGGTTCTAGTTTCAAAAATTAGGTAGTGATGCAGTTTGAATTAACGCCGAAGGCGTTCGCTAATTTGAGCCCAGGGTTGGAGCGTAGCGACAACCCTGGGTTGCGAACCGAAAATTGAATTGAACCCTGAAAGGGTTCGGCAGTTGCCGAACCCTTTCAGGGTTAATCGAAAATTTTGGATGCTGACCCAGGGTTCTCGCTACGCTCGAACCCTGGGCTGAAATTAGCGAACGCCTTCGGCGTTATTCAAACCCAAAAACTTACAATTGCTTTACGTAACTTTACATAACTTTACGTAAATCGCTGTGGCTTTTCGGGACTCGTTATCGCCCGCGTGTTAAACTGCAAACGATGCGTCAGACCCGGATTTTCTTAACAGGAGTGTCGCTCTTGCTGGCGGCGCTTTTTTTGACGTCCTGCAAAAGTGATTACCAGGCTTCACAACGACAAGGGCAGGGACGTCCCGGCCAGGGTGGCCCAGCGCGTAAAGTCAAAACGACGACCGTCGCTGAAACTCCCTTCGGCGAAACGGTAACCGCCAACGGCACACTCGCCGCCTACGATCAAACAACAGTTAGCGTAAAAGTTCCGGGACGCGTCAGCACGATCTCTGTCGATCTCGGTAGTGTCGTCTCGAGAGGACAAGTCATCGCCGTCGTCGACTCCGCTGACTATCGTCTCCGCGTGCAACAAGCCGAAGCTTCGCTCGCGCAGGCGCGTGCACGTCTCGGGTTGGCGCCTGACGGCACCGACGATCGCGTCGATCCGGAACAGACTGCGACAGTGCGCCAGGCGCGCGCCGTGCTCGACGAAGCTCGTCATAATCGTGACCGCGCTGCAAGACTTGTCGAACAGGGCGTGATTGCGAAGGCCGAATTCGACACCGCTACCGCGACATTCAAAGTTGCGGAAGGTCGCTATCAGGACGCTTACGAAGAGATTCGCAACCGTCAGGGCGTGCTTGCGCAGCGACGATCCGAGCTGGCACTAGCGCGACAACAGTTAAAAGACACCGCGGTCGTTGCTCCGCTCGATGGCATCGTGCAGGAAAAGCGCACGAGTGTTGGTGAATATCTCGCGGCGGGCGCGCCGGTCGTGAACATCGTCAGAATGGATCCGTTGCGATTGCGTGCTGAAATACCGGAGCGCGAGTCGCAGACTGTTCGCACCGGTCAGGATGTTCGTGTAACGGTGGAGGGCGATACAACTGTCTATCTCGGAAAGATCATGCGACTGAGTCCGGTGATCGCCGAGCAGAACCGAGTGCTGATGGTTGAAGCGGACGTACGAAATAATGGAAAGCTGCGGCCTGGATCATTCGCGCACGCGGAGATCGTGACCAATGATGCGAAGATGGCGGTGACAGTTCCGAACAACGCGATCGTGACGTTTGCCGGTATCGAGAAAGTGATCGTCGTTCAGAACGGAAAAGCGTTGGAGAAGCCGATCACAACCGGGCGGCGTAACAATGAGTTTACGGAAATTGTTTCGGGAATTAATGTTGGGGAAAAGATCGTAGTTGATCCGGGCAACCTGCAATCGGGTCAGGCTGTCGAAGTTGTCGACTAACTGAAATAGGTCACTGTAAGTCCTATATTTAATGCAAAAACTAGCCGAAATCTGTATTCGCCGTCCTGTCTTCGCGACCATGATCGTGCTGTCGCTGGTCGTGGTGGGTGCGGCGGGTTTCTTCCGGCTGGGTGTCGATCGTTTTCCTTCCGTTGATCTTCCGACTGTTTCCGTACGCGTTGGTCTTCCCGGCGCCGCGCCGGAAGAAGTCGAATCGTTAGTCACGCAACAAATCGAAGAAGTAGTCAACACCGTTGACGGAATCAGCGAGTTGCGCTCCGTGTCCGGGCAGGGAACCGCGCTCGTGATCGCGACTTTCAAACTCGACCGGAATCTCGAATCAGCCGCGCAGGACGTGCGCGATCGCGTCAACACTCTCGGCCGTCGTCTGCCGGAAGACGCGACGCCGCCGGTTGTTCAGAAGTTTGATAACGACAGCACGCCGGTTCTGACCATCGCGCTTTCCGCCGATCGCTCATTACGCGAACTGACCGAACTCGCTGACAAGACTGTGCGCCCGCAACTCGAGCGCATCGGTGGCGTTGGCGAAGTGCGCGTTGTTGGCGGTCTCGATCGCGCAATCAACGTTTGGATCGATGCTGAACGACTCGCCGCTTACCAGATCTCGATCTCGCAAATTCGACAGGCCCTCGAACGTCAGAACGCCGACGTGCCTGGCGGAAATGTAACTACCGGCAAAGAAGAACTGACGCTGCGCACACTCGGAAGGTTCACCGACCCGCGCCAGTTTGACGAACTCGTAATTGCGAATGTGAACGGCGCTCCGGTCAGGCTTCGCGACGTCGGACGCGTTGAAGACGGAACCAAGGAACAACGATCGTTCTCGCGTCTTAATGGTGTTCCAACGGTTACGCTCGACATCAGGCGACAGTCAGGCGCTAACACCGTCGAAGTCATCAAGGGTCTGAAAGACGCCTTGCCGCGCGTCACTTCGCAATTGCCCGAAGACGTCAAAGTCGAAATCATTCGCGACCAGTCGCGCTACATCGAAGCGGCGTTCACGAAATTCAGACGCACCTGGTCCTCGGCAGTATTCTCGCGAGTCTCGTCGTGCTGCTCTTCATGCGCTCGTGGCGTTCGACACTGATCGCGGCAGTCGCGATCCCGTGTTCGGTAATCTCGACCTTCGGCATGATGAAGGCGCTCAACTTCACGCTCAACAGCGTGACGATGCTGGCGCTCGTGTTGATGGTCGGCGTGGTTATCGACGACGCGATCGTCGTGCTCGAAAACATCTTCCGCTTCATTGAAGAGAAGCGAATCGATGCGAAAGAAGCGGCGCGAGAAGCGACGAAAGATATCGGTCTCGCTGTACTGGCTACAACTCTGTCTCTCGTAGTCATCTTCCTGCCCGTGTCGTTCATGTCGTCCATCTCCGGACGCTTCCTGTACCAGTTCGGAATCACTGCGGCCGTCGCGATCATGGTCAGCTTGCTCGTGTCGTTCACGCTCACGCCGATGATGAGCTCGCGTTTGATTCGCGTGAGTGATGCGAAGGGCGGCCACGATGAGCCGGCTTCGCGACGCGGTTTCTATCGTTATATCGATGGTGCTTACACCTGGATGCTCGCGTTTGCGATGCGACATCGTCTCGCCGTTGCACTCGTTGCGATTGCGACGGTGCTCACGAGCGTGCCGCTGTATCGCGCGGTGAAGCAGGAGTTCATTCCGACGAACGTCGATGAAGCGGAGTTTGAAGTCAGCGTCAACGGTCCGGAAGGCACAAACCTCGCCGTGATGAACGAAGTCATCACTGCGATGGAGAAAGAGATTCTCGAGACGCCGGGCGTGCGGCTCGTGCTGTCGTCCGCGGGCGGCGGTTTTCTTGGCGGCGTAAATCAGGGCAATGCGTACGTGCGCATCGCGCCGCACGAAGAGCGCACGCTCTCGTTCGGCAAGTTCTGGACTGAGCTGAAGAAGGGAAATCCGCTCAACGCGTTCAGAGGAAACTACACGCAGCAGGACGTGATGCTCGAAGTGCGCCGGCGACTTCAGAAGTACGCGCCGATGCGCATCGGTGTGCGCAACGCGCAGTCGTTCAACTTCGGCGCCGGCGGCCGCACTGACATCGACTTCGTGTTTCGTGGACCGGAGATCGTCGCCCTCGCCGGATACGCGGATGATCTCGTCGAGCGTTCAAAGAACCTCGGCGGCATCGTTGACGCGGATACGACTCTGAAACTCAACAAGCCCGAGTTGCGCGTCGTGATCGATCGTGACCGCGCTGCGGATCTCGGTGTTGACACTTCCGACATCGCCACGAGCTTGCGACTGATGGTCGGCGGTGAAGAAGAAGCGTCGCGCTTCCGAGATGAATCGATCAACGAAGACTACGACGTGCAGTTGCGTTTGACGGAAGCAGACCGCCGCGACGTCAGAAACGATCAAGCGGTTGTATGTTCCTTCGTCGCGAGGCGGTGGCGGCGGGTCTACAACAGCAGGCGGCACGTCTACCGTCGCGGACCCGGACTGGTTCGGCTCGATAACCTCGTAAAGATCGAACGCGACACGAGTCCTTCGCGAATCGATCGTCTCGATCGCGAGCGACAGGTTTCGGTGCGCGCTTCGGTGGCGCCGGGCTACGCGCTCGCGGATCGAATCGAAGCGTTGCGAGGCACGGTGCGCGAGATGAATCTGCCGACTGCTTACACGACGACGGTTTCAGGTCGCGCGCGCGAGCTCGAGAGAACGTTTACCGAGTTCATCTGGGCTTTCATCCTCTCGATCATCTTCATGTACATGATTCTCGCGTCGCAGTTTGAAAGCACTGTGCACCCGCTCACGATTCTGCTGAGCTTGCCGCTTTCGGTGCCGTTTGCGTTGCTGTCGTTGTGGGGCACGGGCGACACGCTCAATCTCTATTCGGCGCTCGGTGTGCTCGTCTTGTTTGGCGTGGTGAAGAAGAACGCGATCTTGCAGATCGATCACATGAACAGTCTGCGCGAGAAGGGCATGGAACGATACGAAGCGATCATGCAGGGCAATCGCGATCGTCTGCGCCCGATCCTGATGACGACGCTCGCGCTGGTTGCCGGCATGTTGCCGCTGGCGTTGGGAACCGGTCCGGGAGCTGAGGAGCGACGCTCGATCGCGATCGTAGTGATTGGCGGGCAGACGCTCTCGCTGCTGCTGACGTTGATCGCGACGCCGGTGGTTTATTCATTGCTTGACGATTTGAAAGCGACTCAGCGCTGGCGCCGCTTTGCGGAGAGCACTGCGCGGCGTTACCCACGCAATAGTCGAGAGATTCAAAACCGCGCCGCAAACCCGCTGCGCGAAGCCACGCCTGAGCCAAGACCAGAGAGCGGAGACTAGCTTCCAGATCCGCGCATATCCGCGACTTAATCCCTGATAATCCGCGTTCATTCGATCTAGTTTCCGCAACAATCCCGGCCAGACCAATCGTCCACCACCACCTTGCGTCACGACCTGCTTCCTGCGCCGGAATCTGCGCGAAGATCTTCTCATCAATCGGCACGAGCTTTCCGCCACCTGACTGCGCCAGGATCTGAATCCGGCACGCTCGCTCCAGCAGAAACATCGACAGAAACGCGTCCGCGACTGTTGGTCCAACCGTCAGCAACCCGTGATTTCGCAGAATCAGAAAAGTCTTCCTGCCGAAGTCTGCAACGAGGCGCGGCTTCTCTTCGTCATTCAACGCGAGACCTTCGTAGTCGTGATAACCAAGCGACGCGAGAACAAACAGCGACTGCTGCGAGATCGGCAGCAATCCTTTTTCCTGTGCTGAGACAGCGATGCCGTAATCCGTGTGCAAGTGCATCACGCACAGCGCATCTTCGCGCGCCGCATGCACTGCGCTGTGAATCGTGAATCCCGCCGGGTTGATGCTGTACTCCGAGTCCATCACGATCTTCCCATCGAGATCGACTTTCACCAGACTCGAAGCAGTTATCTCCTCAAACATCATCCCGTACGGATTGATCAGAAAATGATGTTCGGGCCCGGGCACGCGCGCCGAGATGTGTGTGAAGACCAGATCGTCCCAACCGTAATCCGCCACGAGGCGATACGCAGCCGCGAGATCCACGCGCACCTGCCACTCTTCCGGCGAAACCAGATCGCGAACGTTGGATTTCTTCACCTCAGGTAGCACTCATAGTCATCCTTTCGTTTCCTGCTGAACGTGTTCGGGTTCAGGCATGTTCAGGATCTCTTCCCAACCGGAATTGTCGGCGCGCATTCGCTGCGACCAGATCGTCGCGAAGCTGCCGCAGGTTATGCGCTTAACTGGTGCGGATAGTTCTCGATGTCGGCGAAGCGTTGTCGCTGCTCTTCGACGAAAACTTTTTGTTTCTCGATCGACGGGATTGCCGAGTGTTGCCCGTTCTCCCAGAACGGGACGAGCAGTCGCTCGACTTTGATCGCGCCGGGAATCTCGACGTCCTCACTATCGAGTCCGATCACGTCGCCGACGTACATTCCGTCGGCATCAGCTGCCACGAAACAACTGCAGCCGTCCCGGCAGCGTGATCTTTTCTTCGGAGTTTGAGGCCTTGAGTGTCGGCCGGCCCTTCATCACGCACTGCTTGAAGATCACTCCGGCAACTGCCGGCACTTCGCTCGACAACTTCGTGCCGATGCCAAAGCCGGCGACTTCCGGAAACTCGGCCACGATCTGTTCTGACTTTTTCGACCGTCGAGATCGCCGGTGAGGTTCGCGCGCAGTCCGGACAAGCCATTCGCTGCAAAGAAGCGCAGACACCACTCGCCGAGCTCCGCCAGATTTCCCGAATCGACGCGAAATCCTTTGAACGCACGACGCCGCGCTTCAGTTGAAGTCGCAGCCATCGCCGCATGGACCGCGCCCATGTAAACGTCGATCGTATCGAGCAGCAGCGTCGTGCCGTTTGGATTCGCGTCGAGCCAGCGTTCGAAAGCGACTTGTTCGAAGTGTTTTGGTTTGCCGGTGCGCGGATCGATCTCCGGCTGGTCCATGTACTCGATGTACGCCTGTTGCCAGTAGTGAGCTTCAGTGCCGACGGCGGGAATGTCGAGACGGTGCGCGGCTTCGAGATTTGAAGTGTCGTTGAAGCCGCCGATGAATGCGTAAACAGCAATGTCGACGGCGCGCTCGATGTCGCCGTTGCGACGCAGCGAGAAGTCTGAAAGCCAGCGATCGTCGCCGGCCGCCATGCGAAACTGCATCGCCGTGCTCGCCGTCGTCATCGGCAGATCAAACGCGTGCTCAAATTTGATCTCCTGCGCCTGCGTCAGTCCGAACGCTCCGCTGATGTCGGCAAAAGGTTCCTGTGCGAAGACGATCGTGCCCGGACGCACCGTACGGATCTTGCCGACGAACTGAATGTCTTCGATGGCTTTGGCGAAGAGTTGCAGGCCGCCGCGATCCTGTTCGAGAAAACGAAGACGCGGGCGATCGATCTGGCTATCGACGAGCAGACGCACGAGTCGCTCGTGGCCGAGGCATGGTGCGAAAGGAAGTTTGCGTTGAGTGACGTAGAAAGTGGCTTCGGCATCGCTGAGTCGCTGATCGTGGAGCCGCGTCACGTCTTTAAACGACGCGTCGCCCATCGCGGCGTGATAACGATCGATATTGAGAGTGCCCATCAGTTGAAGTGCGAAGCAGGCGACAGCATAAAGCCTGGGCGCAAGCCCCAGGATCAAAGCAAAAATACGGTTAAGCGCGCGAGGCGTGCGGCAGCGCTATCGCCCGCTTCACGGGCTCAAATCTATTATCAAACGATCCTGCGGCTTGCGCCCAGGCTTTATGCTGTCGCCCGCTTCGCGCTTACTATTTCGGCGCCGGCGGCGCGCATTTCGTCGATGGCGCGTTCGCCGTCGCCGGGTTGAAGATCGACAGCACGCATGGCGTTTTCGACCGCTTTGACTTTGAATCCGTGTTTGAGCGCGTCGAGCACGGTGTTTTTGACACAGTAGTCAGTAGCGAGACCGCCGACCACCACTTCTTCGACGTTTTGCTTGTGTAACTGTGCGGCGAGATCCGTTTCGTCAAAAGCTGAATAGCAGTCTTTGTCGCCGAGGCCTTTCGAGATCACTGTGATGCGCGGATCGTCGCGCAGCGCGGGATGAAACTCCGCGCCTTCGGTGTTTTGCACGCAGTGCACGGGCCACGTGCCGCCGTACGCTGCGAAGTGTTTTGTCGTTGGTGGATGCCAGTCGCGGCTCTTGTAGACAGGATCGCCACGCTCGAGAAACTCGTCGATGAGTTTGTTCAGAGGCTCGACGACTTCGTCGCCGTGCGGGACGGCGAGACGTGCCGCCGGGGCAGAAGTCGTTTTGACGTCGACAACGAGGAGAGCCTGTTTCTGGTTCAGTCATAGCGTTTCACAGGATTACCAGGATTTACATGATCTGACAAGATGCAATGTTACACTCCTTACACCATGAATCATAACGATGTCGCTGAACGCATCCGGCAGAAGGATGCGTCGCTCTGGAAGTCTGATCCAGACAGTATCAAGATCATCAAAACTCGCTCGGCTGGTTGACTGTTGCCGACGAGATGATAGGCGTTGTTGATGAACTCGTCGAGTTTGCCGAGTCAGTTCGCAGTCGTGGTTTTCAACACGTGATGGTCTGCGGTATGGGTGGCTCATCGCTGTGCCCGGAAGTGCTGGCGCGCACGTTTGGCAGGCAGGCTGGATTTCCCGAGTTGCTGGTGCTTGATTCGACCGACCCGGACGTGATCGCTGCTTTCAAAGAACGGATCGAGGTCGAGCGTTGTCTTTTTGTGATCGCTTCGAAGTCGGGAAGCACGACCGAGCCCAATGTCTTTTACAAGTATTGGTACGAAGAAGTAAGCAAGCTGCGGGAGAATCCCGGCGACAACTTCATCGCGATCACCGATCCGGGCTCGCCACTCGTCGAAACTGCAACAGAGCTCAAATTTCAGCGCACGTTTCTCAACCAGTCTGACATCGGTGGACGTTACTCGGCGCTTTCTTACTTCGGTATGGTTCCCGCGGCGTTGATGGGACTCGACGTGCGCAAGCTTCTCGAAGGAGCACGACAAGCAGCGGCAGTCGAACGATGAGGCCGTCGAGCTGGGTGTCGCGATGGGCGAGAGCGCCGCTGCCGGACGCGACAAGCTTACGCTCGTGATCGATCGATCACTCGAAACGTTGGGACTCTGGATCGAACAACTCATCGCCGAAAGCACCGGCAAGGAAGGCAAAGGAATACTTCCCGTCAATGGCGAGCCGCTTGGCGCTCCTGACGTTTACGGCGACGATCGTTTGTTCGTCTCGATCTCGCTCGGCAGCGTTTCCAGGACGAAGTCGAAGCTCGACGCGCTGGCTGCGGCGGGCCATCCGGTGGTCTATCGCGAGCTAACGGATCTGTACGATCTCGGCGCGGAGTTTTTCGTGTGGGAGTTTGCGACTGCGGTGGCGGGCTGGCGACTCGGAATCAATCCGTTCGATCAACCAAACGTTCAGGAAGCGAAAGACGCGACGAAAGAGCTGCTCAGTGCGTTTGCCCGTCGTGGTCAACTGGATCCGCGCAATACGGTGGCTTCCGATGAGTCGATAGCAATTTATGGGGCTGACGATGCGCCGGAAGCAGAGTCGGTTGCTGAAGTTTTGAGTAGCCACTTAGCGACGATCAAGCCGGGCGATTACATCGCGTTTCTGAATTACATCGAAGAGACACCCGAGATCGATCGGCTCTTTCAGGAGCTCAGGACCGAGCTGCGCGACAAGACCCACTGCGCCACTACGATCGGCTATGGCCCACGTTTCCTGCATTCAACCGGACAGCTTCACAAAGGTGGTCCAGACACGGGCGTGTTCTTTCAGATCATGGCCAACGACGCGGTTGATTTCGCGATTCCCGGCGAGCCTTACACGTTCAGCATCCTGAAACAGGCCCAGGCGCTCGGCGACTTCCGCGCGCTCGTGAAGCGCGGCCGCCGCGTGATCGGGATCGATCTCGGAGACAATACTGTGGCTGGACTTCGCGTCGCTCTGAAGCAGCTTTAGCCGCGGATAGGCACGCAAATGACCTTTTGTGCTTTTTGTGGCTCACTCTCGTCAAATTGAACGCGCGGAACTGATACGTTTCACGCCCTCACCGCACAATTGTCATACGGCACTGGAAACCCCGCCCTATTCATCTTTTATAAACTCCAAAGACAATCCCCCAGGAGACAACTGCTCTTTCGTCAGGCATACGAGTTGCCGCTGGAATGCGATCACTCGCTTCCATGAAACCTGCCAATTCTGGAGGAGGAACCGTCGCCGTGAGGTTTATCGAGAAGTTTTTCAAAAACGAGCTAGCTATAGATCTGGGCACTGTCAACACACTCATCTATCAACCCGGCAAAGGAATCCTCTTGAACGAGCCCTCAGTTGTCGCGCTCGATCGCTACGATGGTGAGGTCGTTTGCGTTGGTCACAAGGCACTAAAACTTCTGGGCCGTGAGCCGCGCGGCATTGAAGTACACGACCAATTCGTAGCGGCACCATTTTCAACTTCGAAGTCACGCGGAAGATGCTGCGCCAGTTTATCGGCGCAGGTGACCGACGGAATTCGCTTCGGGCATTTTGTCGTCGGCATTCCGGGTTCAGCGACTGCGGTCGAGCAACGCTCAGTTCGTGATGCGGCGCACGATGCTGGTGGTCGTCGCATCGATCTCGTCGATGAAGGACTCGCCGCCGGAATCGGCGCTGGTCTCGCATTCGACGATGAACGCGCGCATCTCGTCGTCGATATCGGTGGTGGCACGACGAACATCGCGATCGTCGCGTCAGGTGGCGTTGTTTCGTCGATGAGTTTGCAGGCAGCCGGAAACGCGATGGACGACAGTATTCGCGATTACGTGCGGTCCAACTACTGTTTACAGATCGGCGAATACACTGCTGAAGCGCTCAAGCGAGAACTCGGCGCACTTAACGATGAAGATATTCCGTCTGACGAGCGCAAGATTCAACTCGTCGGCAAGCAGTTGAGCGATGGCTACGCCTGCGCGGTGCAGATCACTGCGGAAGAAGTGCGCGAAGCGCTCGAACCGGTGATCAATGAGATCGTGACGGGCATCCGGCGCGTGATTGAAGACGCGCAACCGGAAGCAGTCGCTGATATTTATTATTCAGGGATGATACTCACCGGTGGTGGTTCATTGCTGAAGGGATTGAAGAGTCGCTTGCAGAGTGAACTGAAGCTGCGCGCGACGATGCCGGAAGATCCGATAAGCACTGTCGTGATGGGCGCCGGTATCCTGCTGGACCAACCCGATCACCTGTATCGTTGTGCGATCCGTCCGAACTTGCCGGTGTGGCAAGAGGCGGAAGAACTGGTTGTCAGTTGGTAAAGGTAGTAAGTCGTTAGACAGGATTCACAAGATTTTTCAGAATTTACAAGATAAATCCTGTTCATCTTGAAAAATCTTGTAAATCCTGTCTAACGACTTTGTTAACAGTTAACGTATCCCAGCGCCCAAAAGACAATAATAAAAATCAAAATGGTGGAAATGCATCCTCCGCCAAACTTCCACGCTGCTGCGCCTGCCAGTATTCCTCTTAACGGACCTTCCATTGATTAACCTCCCGCGTGATATCGAAACAGTTAAATGACTTCGCCGCTTCATTCGGCAATCACAGTGCCAATCTCGCGACATCACCTGACACCCTTTTTCAGAAACTTCAGCAACGACTGTTCAGCTTTGTGTAAACCACGTCCACGAAAGCCGATCAGGTCGTCGAGATTTGTGATACAGGCGTCGATCACCTGGCCCTTCTCAAACGAGCTGATGATCTCCGGACACACGTAAGAGCCACGACAAACCGCCGGCGTGTTGCCGAGCACCTCCGCCGTCTCTTTGATCGCTGCGACGATTCGTTTGTTTCGCGCCGTCTTCTTCTCTGGCAATCTCCACACCGTCTCGCGCGAGTGCGCACGCGCAAACGAGTGTGCCCGCCCACGTGCGAAAGTCTTTCGCGCTGAAACTACTGCCCATCACTTCCTTGATGTACTCGTTGATGTGACGTCGCGTCACAACCACTGGCTTGCCGTCGCCATTTTCATATTTGAAGACGTTGTAACCCGGAAGCTTTGATCGTCTCGCGAACCACGCGCGCCACTTGCCGGTCGCGCAATTGGCGTTGCTGTCGCACGCCTGACTTTCCGGGAAAATCGAATTCGATCAAATCGCCTTTGACGGTGACGTGTTTGCGCCGCAACGTAGCGATGCCGTAACTGCCGTGCTCATTCGCATACACCTCGCTGCCCGGTCGCATGTAACACGTCGAGAGAATACGCAGCACTGCCGCAAGCACGCGTTCGCGAGTCAGACCCGGCTGGCGTAAATGACGTGTGACGGTGGCGCGCATTGTCGGAATCGCTTTCGCGAATTTGGTGATTCGTCGAAATTTACGAAGCTCCTGCGTGCGCGTGTGGTTCGGGTGATAGAGATACTGCCAGCGTCCCGCAGTGTCTTTTCCGATCGCCTGCACTCGTCCCTTTGCTGCCGGATTGATGAACACATCAGTCCACGCCGGAGGAATTTTTAATTCGTTAATCCGGTCGAGGTCGGCTTTCGTGAGACGACCGTTTTGCGGCTTGTAACGAAAACCGCGTTTGGGAGTGCCGAGTCGACGTATGCCGATGTTCTGCAGACGTTCGATCTTTGTCATTGGAGCGGGTGTAAAGTTTTACCTGGGAACGGGATTTGTTTGCGCATTTTTTTGAATCGATATCAGGTCAGTCAGGAAGGTTAACTTTGAGTAAGCGTATTGATCCTCGTCCATAGCAATCTGGAGCGTTCGAAACCGGCATTCGACATCATCTGTTCGTGGTGCGGCGCCTTGATCAGGTCGACTAATGTGGAGCTGCCGGAGCAGATGTGTTTGATTTGTCATGCTCGAATGCTCAACGACTATTTCCAACGGATAAATAAGAAGCCGCGGATTCACGCGAATAAACGCGGATAAGAAATTGCTTATGATCTGCGTTCATCCGCGTAAATCCGCGGCTAATATTATTACTCTTCTCCTGATCGCCGCGGTCGCCTTGCCCCGGTGGAACTTTGGTCTTCGCCTCTTGTTGACGATCGCGCGCAAGTGAGCGTCCCACGTCCGTCACGTCTTCAAACTGCCCCTTCTCATTTCGCCTCACAAAGCGTTTGTCTGTACCGGTGTCGATTAACTCACGATGACTTTTTTCTGACTTCTTTGCCATTTATGACCTCCCTATAAAAGTGTAGGTTTCCTGTACAGCCGTAACCCCGCGTTGTTTAGTTCCGGGGCACTTAACTCCTATTTCGCTACACATTCTTTCCTTCGCGCAATCAGGATGCCAGCACAAAAACGACGCAAAATCGCGCCGGTTTAAACCAGATTTTCCCAACTCAGCATGCCGGATCGTGATTTGCAAATCGGGTCTGGTCACACGAACAAGGGCAGAAAGAAAACTAATGGCAAGTAGAAGCGCAGCAAAGACCAAAGCGACGAAGAGTCGTGGCAGTACAAAGAAGAGCGGTGCGACTAACGGCAAACTCGAACAGCCGAAATCGCCGATGCCGCCGCAGCACCAGCCGAAGCCTGGTATTGAGGCGAAGATCAAACCGCGGCCGCGTTACGAAGCGCCTTTGTATCAGGGCGCTGGAAAGTTGAAAGAGAAAGTCGCGCTGATCACGGGTGGTGATTCTGGTATCGGTCGTGCTGTCGCAGTGCTCTTTGCGCGCGAAGGCGCTGACGTCGCGTTCACGTTTTTGAAAGAAGAAAAACAGGACGCGGAAGAAACGAAGCGCGCGATCGAAGCCGAGGGCCAGGAGGCGTTTCCGTTAACAGGCGACGTTCGCGATCCGAAGGTTTGCAAAAAGCTCGTGCAGCAGACAGTCGACAAGTTTGGCAAGCTCGACATCCTGGTCAACAACGCTGCATTTCAACAGCACCAGGAAAGTCTCGAGGACGTGACGGAAGAACAATGGGACCGAACGTTCAAGACAAACATCTATGCGTACTTCTATATGACGAAAGCGGCGTTGCCGCATCTCGAAGAGGGAAGCGCGATTGTTAACACTGGATCGATCACCGGACTCGAAGGCAGCAAACAGTTACTTGACTACGCTTCTACGAAAGGCGCGATTCACGCATTCACGAAGTCGCTCGCGCAGAACCTCGTCGAGCGTGGTATTCGCGTGAACTGTGTGGCGCCTGGACCAGTCTGGACGCCACTCAATCCGTCGGATAAGGATCCGGAAGACGTAGCCGAGTTTGGTGCAGACACGCCGATGAAGCGTCCGGCGCAGCCGGAAGAGATCGCGCCGGCTTTCGTTTATTTCGCATCGGAAGTGGATTCGAGTTATGTCACGGGGGAAGTTTTAACGTTACTCGGAGGCGAAACAACCGCGGCCTAAGTGCGGTAGCGGTCGCTCAATCAATCAGGAGGAAAAGAGATGGCAGACAATGGTAGCAGTACAGCAAGCACCGGAATCATAGCAATTCTCGTGATCTTCGTGATCCTGGTGGTCGGCGCGTTGTTCGTGTTTGGTGGACGATGGTTTGGCGGCAACAAGCGGATCGATGTGAACATCGGAACGCCAGCGAAGTAAGATGCGGGACGATTCACAGGCAAGCACATCCCTCTGGATGGCTACAGCAGATACGCCGTCTCAATCTCGGCTAAAAGAAAGTATTCGCACCGACGTTTGTATCATCGGTGCGGGCATCGCCGGGTTGACGACGGCTTACCTGCTCGGAATGGAGGGTCGATCTGTTGTAGTGCTGGATGACGGTGTGAGCGGCGGTGGTATGACGGGTCGAACCACCGCCCATCTCACCAACGCTTACGACGATCGCTATCTTGAAATCGAAAAGCTGCACGGCGAGGAAGGCGCACGCCTGACCGCGGAGAGTCACACCGCAGCTATCGAGAAGATCAGCCAGATCGTTTCAACAGAACAGATCAACTGCGATTTCGAGTGGCTCGACGGGTTTCTCTTCTGCGCACCGGAACACTCAGTTGATCTACTCGACGACGAGCTGGCCGCGTCACATCGCGCCGGACTTACCGGAGTCGAAAAGATTGCGCGAGCTCCAGTTGACTCATTCAATACAGGGCCGGCACTGCGCTTTCCACGACAGGCGCAGTTTCATCCACTCAAATATCTCGACGGTCTCGTCAAAGCGATCATGCGTGACGGTGGTCGCGTGTTCGGACAAACACACGCAACGAAGATCGAGGGTGGCTCGCAAGCACGGATTGAGACGAGCCATGGTCCAGTCGTGACCAGCGATGTCGTTGTAGTAGCGACGAATACTCCCGTAAACGATCTCGTCGCGATTCATACGAAGCAGGCGCCTTACGTCACTTACGTGATCGGCATACAAGTTCCAAAAAACTCAGTGACGCAGGCGCTCTACTGGGACACAGGCGATCCGTATCACTACGTCAGACTACAACGTGAAAACGATCACGACGTTTTGATCGTCGGCGGTGAAGATCACAAGACTGGACAGGCGAACGATGGCAACGAGCGGTTCGCAAAGCTCGAGCAGTGGACGCGCGAGCGCTTTCCGCAGTCACTCGAAGTTAAGTATCGCTGGTCGGGACAGGTGATGGAACCTGTCGACGGCCTGGCTTTCATTGGGCGCAATCCGCTCGACGATGACAACGTTTACATTGCGACGGGCGATTCCGGTCAGGGCATGACGCACGGAACGATCGCCGGCATGCTGTTGAGCTGACTTAATTCAGGGCCGGAAGAACAAATGGGAAGATTTGTATAGCCCGTCGCGAATACGGTTGAGATCGTTGCCTGAATACGCTTCGGAGAACATCAACGTCGCAGGACAGTACGCAGATTACGTAACGGCGGGCGATATCAAGTCAGAGTCAGAGCTGCGGCCCGGCGAGGGCGCGATTATGCGCGATGGTGTTTCGAAGATTGCCGTGCGGCGCGATGAAAACGGCAACATACACAAACTCTCAGCGGTCTGCCCGCACCTCGGATGTGTTGTCGCGTGGAACTCGACGGAGCAAACGTGGGACTGCCCGTGTCACGGTTCACGGTTCAGTGCTGAAGGGCGAGTTTATCAGGGACCAGCTAATAGCGATTTAGCCGCAGATTGAACGCGGATAAATCGCAGATCCGTGTCATCCGCGGTTTATAACCGCGGAAAACAGCGGATCTTGATGATTTCAAACGGCGCGTCGTCCGGTCACGAGGTTGATAATCAAAATCACTACCGCAACTACCAGCAGCAGGTGAATGAGACTGCCGCCGACGTTTGATAGCAACCCAATCAGCCACAAGACCAACAGAATTACCAGAATTGTCCACAGCATGATCGAAATCTCCTTCTTGAAACTGTCTCAGCCCTTTTACGAAAAGCAACCTCAAAACGAGCAACGTCCATGCCAACCCGCAAAACAACCACTTTGGTTCGTCAAATGCGAGGCTCCTGCATCACAATCATCCGGTTTTCGATCCCGCCTACGCGTTATGTTTTGATTTAATCCAATAACGCTTGAACAGATCGTGACAAACCAATTATTATTCATAGCGTAGTCTAAATCCCGTCCTTTCGGCGCCGCTCGATCCCGAAGCGCGGTGCTATTCGGAAAAACAAAAATGAGTGGAGCAGAACAACCCCCAGTCGAGTCAGCCTCTGAAGGCAAATACGTTTACTGCATCATCGAGACGTCCGAGCCACGCTCGTTCGGTCCGATGGGTATCGGCGCCCGCGGTGACGACGTTTACACCATTCACCACAAGGGGCTGGCGGCGGTCGTCTCAAACACACCACTCGTTGTTTACGACCCGACACGCGAGAACGTGTTTGCACACGAACAGGTAAACGAGACGGTGATGCGCGAGTTTACGGTTCTGCCGATGGCGTTTGGCGCGTTGTTCCGTACGGAAGAAGACATTGTCGAGTTGATTCGCGGCACCTACGACGCGTTGCGCGATGTGCTCGCGAAGATGGAAGGCAAGGTTGAGTTTGGTTTGAAGGTGAACTGGGATCGCGACAGAGTCACTTCCGAACTGGAAGAGAAGGACGACGAGATCCGTCACCTCAAAGAGCAGATCGTCTCGCGCACGACGGGTTCGACTTATTTCGCGCGCATGCAGCTCGGCCGTTTGATCGAGACCGCTTTAACTGATCAGGCTGATGCTTATATTCGCGAGGTCTATTCACAGTTGCGAGACACTGCGGTCGCTTCGCGCGCCAACAAACCGATCGGCGATCGCATGATCATGAACGCGGCTTTTTTGATCGAGCGCGATCGCGAGGCGGAGTTTGACCAGAAGGTAAAAGAGATCGCGTCGAAGTACGAAGGCAAGCTTTCGTTCAAGTACACTGGTCCGTGGCCCCCATACAATTTCGTTCACATTCGTCTCAAGCTAGAGCGCGGTGAAGGCGCGACCGAAGCAGTAGCCAGCTAATGTTTTTAATCGACGACTTACTCCTGGCGCCGGTCAACGGTTTCAAGTTCATCCTCGGCCAGATTCAGAAGATGGCCGATCAGGAGTTGAACGACGACAGCATGATCAAGGAGCAACTGCTCGAGTTGCAGATGCGCTACGAGTTGGAGGAGATCTCCGACGAGGAATTCCGCGAGCGTGAAGCGGAGCTGTTTGCGCGCCTGCGAGTGATCAAGATGCGGCAGCTCGATCTGATGCACGAAGCGACTGCGCACACGGCTGAGTCGTCGAGTTTCGTTATCGAAGTCGGCGGAGACGATCACGGCGAGTTCCGCGACAAAGGTTGAACGCCGCGTGATACCTTTTCTTCGGTGGCAAGGGTGGCGTCGGCAAGACGACTGCCGCATCTGCGACTGCACTCTATCTCCTCAATAAACTAAAAAAAGACGATTCGATTCTCCTCTTCTCCACCGATCCGGCCCACTCTTTATCCGACAGTCTCGACGTAAAAATCGGTAATCGCCTCGTTGAAGTGAAACAACATCGCGGCGCGCGCCTGTTTGCATACGAGATGGATGCAAGCCTGGCTCTCGAGAGATTTCGTGCTGAGCACGGCAAAGTGCTGGCGGAGATCGCCGAGCGCGGGACACTGCTCGACGAGGACGACATCAATGAGTTGTTGAGTCTTTCGTTGCCGGGCATGGACGAAGTGATGTCGCTGTTTGAATTGAGTGAGCTTGATCGCGAGGGCGCGTATGCGCACATCGTTGTTGATACGGCGCCGTCAGGGCACACGACGCGTCTGTTGCGTCTGCCGGAAGTTTTCGAGCGGATGGTGAAGGCGCTCGATTTGATGGGCGACAAACATCGCTACATCGTCGCGCATTTTGCGCGGCGCCGGCCGGTGGCTGATGAAGTTGATCTGTTTCTTCAGGATTTGAGCCGGCGGATCGAGGCCGTGCGAAAGCTCTTGCACGATAAGGAACAGACGAGTTTCACGCTCGTGACGATTCCCGAGGCGATGAGTGTTCGTGAGACGGAGAGGTATTTGGAGGTGCTCAGCGAACAAGGTGTGCCGGTGCGCGATCTGATCGTGAATCGTGTCGAGCAGGAGCATGATGCGTGTGAGTATTGTCGTGCGCGTGTGCGGAGCCAGCGGCCGTGGATTGAAAGAGATTGCCTCGATGTTTAGCGATCTAAAACTTCATTACGTCCCCTTGCAGCCTAAGGAAGTGCGCGGAATCGATGATTTGAAAAGAATCGGCAAGTTGATCTGGACAGATGAAATGAAACCACGGATGACACGGAAAAATCCGGATTTCAGATCCGTGTCATCCGCGGTTAAGGCTTCGTTTCCTTTGGTAGCGCGGCAAGATCATGATCTTTGGTGGAAAGGGAGGAGTTGGGAAGACGACTGCGGCGGCGGCGTATGCGCTCGCGCTGGCTGAAGCGAATCCAAAAGAAAAGATACTGGTGTTCTCGACCGATCCCGCGCATTCGCTTTCCGACAGTTTTGATGAAGAGATTGGTGAGCAGAAGAACGGCGTCGCGGGTCATGCGAATCTCGACGGGATGGAGATCGATCCGGGTAAGTGGTTTGAAGAGTTGAAGCAGCGTTACCGGACGTGGACTGACGAGCTGTTTGCGTCGTTGTCCGGCGGCTCGCGCATGGAGATCAAATTCGATCGCGAAGCGATGCGCGAGCTTGTGGAGCTAACGCCGCCGGGCATCGATGAGATCGCCGCCCTCGGCACGATCAGCGACCTTCTCGATCTTGAACGCTATCAGACGCTTGTTCTCGACACAGCGCCGACTGGTCACCTGATCCGTTTCCTCGAGTTGCCGCAGGTTGCGCTCTCGTGGATCAGAACCTTCATGAAGTTGTTGTTGAAGTACAAAGACGTGATGCAGGCGACTCAGGTGGCGGAAGAGCTCGTAGCTTTGTCGAAGAGTATCAAGAAGGTGATTGCGTTGTTGACCGATCCGGAGCGGTGTGAGTTTGTTGGGGTGGCGATTCCGGAGCGGATGAGTCTTGAAGAGACAGTTGATCTCGCGAAGTCGCTCGAGAAGTTGAAAGTGCCGATGGGTAAGTTACTGATCAACGGTGTGGTGCCGTCGAATGACTGCAAGTTTTGCGGGTCGAGGCGAAAGATGCAGGAGCAGGTGGTGGAGGAGTTTCAGGCGAAGTTTCGACGGCGCGCGGTGGAGATCTTTGTGGCGCCACAGCAACCGCACGAGATCACAGGCGCGAAAGGACTTCAGGAGCACTTCAAAACCTGGGAAAGTCTCTCGCGCAAAGGCGCAAAGGCGCAAAGAAAACCGCAGAAGTCAGGACCGAACTTGGGCCGGGTCAGTACCACCTCGCGGTAGCGGGTGGGTGCGCAGCAACTTGGACCAAGTCACCCCGTACCATCCGATGTGAGGCGATTGAGTCGCCTCAGGGCTACGCACCCACCCGCTACCGCGAGGTGGTACTGACCCGGCCCAAGCACCTGGCGCCTTCGAGATTTGTGCGTTTGCGCGTTAGGGGCTTTGCGGGAGAATATATCGTCAATGGCCGACCTTGCTTATTACGTCTATTGCATCGCCGAGAGTGCGGCAGCCAGGGAATTGCCGGTTGACTCGCTCCCTGCTTCTATCGAGGAAAACTCAAAACTCGAGTGGATCTCAGTTGATACTCTTGCGGCACTGGCCAGCCAGGTCCCGCGAGCGACTTACAGTGAAGAAAATCTCGCGGAACATTTAACCGACGCGACCTGGACTGCCATTCGTGCGATGCGGCACGAAACAGTCGTTGAGTATGTAGCGAAGCGCGCGACTGCGATTCCACTTCGTTTCGGAACGATCTATCTCGAGCGCAGCGGCGTCGAGGAGATGCTGACGGAGAAGAGCAGGGAACTCGAATCGATCATCGACCAGCTGCGTGGGCGCGAAGAGTGGGGCGTTAATGTTTTTGTTGACCGCGCGGTGTTGTTATCGAGTATTACTTCCGTGAGTCCAGTGTTGCGCGACCTCGTCCACCGTGCCGAGCAGGCGCCGCCCGGACAGTCGTACCTGATGCAGAAGAAGATTGAGACGTTGAAGGTTGACGAAGCACGCACCGCAGTAAATCGAATCGTCGACCAGATCGAAGAGAGACTAAAACAGCAGAGTGATGACGCCCGGCGTCTGCGAATTCTGAAGGTTGAGACGACCGAGCATGGTGAGTTGAAAGCGAAGTTTTCATTTTTGATAGAACGAGGCGGGTTTGACGAGTTTCGTAATGCGGCGGAGCAGCTAGCGCAGGAGCATCAGGAGGCTGGCGTTCGTTTGGAATTAACAGGACCATGGCCTGCATACAATTTTTTGACAGGATTACAGGATTTACAGAATTAACAAGATACATGGCAGACTTCGATCAAATAGTTGTTGGTGAGGAGTGGGAAGAAACGGATTTATCCCTCCTGGAAACACTGGATCACGTACTTAACCGCGGCCTCGTGATCGCGGGCGAGATCACCATTTCCGTCGCGGACATCGATCTCATCTTCGTCGGCTTGAACGTGCTGGTGAGCTCAGTGGAAACCGCAAACGAAGTCCTACGCAAGCGCGGACTTATGGAATGAGGCTATACGTTTACTGCCTTGCCGAGGGCGTCGACCG
Organism: uncultured Acidobacteriota bacterium; assembly: GCA_963748155.1. Classification (GTDB taxonomy): domain Bacteria; phylum Acidobacteriota; class Blastocatellia; order Pyrinomonadales; family Pyrinomonadaceae; genus PSRF01. The sequence continues at coordinate 153,335 of CAVVHV010000003.1, forward strand.
GCTAAACAAAACTCCGCGCGGTGTTTCCGGTGAGCCGGTACGAATCGTCAAATTCGAAGACCTTTCAGCCCTCGTGAGTGTTTGCCGATCCGACGCTTTTAAGGTCACTCGGAAAAACGCGCTCGCCCATCACGAAGTCGTGCGCAGTATCACTGAGCAAACAACGCCATTGCCCGCTCGCTTTGGAACGCTTGTCACAGTTGAACAGCTCTCGAATTATGTATCAACACACCATCAGGCTATCAAAGCCAAACTTGCGCATGTGCGTGGTGGTGTTGAGATGAATGTGAGAATGATCCGCACAATCAACGGCGCAGACACATCTCAGGAGGTCGAAAATGATAATGTGCCGGGACCCGGCACGGCGTTCCTGCTTGAAAAGCGCAAAGAGATCCTCGGCGAGGAGGCCGGAGTGGCTCAAAAAGGGCAATTATCCGCATGGCTGCACGAAAAACTTGGTAATCTAATAAAAGAGGAGAAAATCTCTCTTACTCCCTCTCAAACAGTAATTTTGGCCAGGGCGGATCACCTCATCGAACGTGTCAACGTTCAGGAGTATCGAACAAAGATGGCTAAAGCGGTGGAGGAGCGACCTGAGATTCGCTTTATGGTGAGCGGGCCGTGGCCGCCGTATAGTTTTGCAAACATTGAGCTTGAGTTTAGCAGGCAGTTCGGAGTAAGCTGATGGAGCTTTCCCCCGAAAATCCCCTTTCGGCTGAGCCGGAGATCGAAACTTCGCACGCGGACGAGTTTGTGGAGCAACTTCGTTGTGTCACAGACAGCCTCCCTTCGCGAATAAATATCGATGCGCAGAGCGTCGAACAGGGTCTGGCGAAGCTGGTACTAACTTTGATCGAGTTCATCCGCCGTCTGTTGGAAAAGCAGGCGGTCCGCCGCATGGAGGGCGGGGATCTCTCACCTGAACAGATCGAAGAGTTGGGGTTGGCGCTCATGAGGTTGGAGGCCAAGCTCCAGGAGCTGAAAACTCAGTTCGGATTAGAAAATGAAGACCTCAATCTCGATCTCGGTCCAATCGGGCGCTTGATTTAGCAGTACGCATCTTGCTCGGCAGGAGTCATACGATGGTGGCGGCCATCTGAGCTTTTTGAGTAAAGCCGCCCCCTGATAGTGGAGGGCGAAAGTGTCCAGCGAGCGGTCTACCCTGATAACGGCCCGTCCCCCGGGCCTGGTTGATGTTCTCGACCGTATTCTTGATAAAGGACTGGTGATCGCGGGTGACATCAAAGTGTCGCTGGCGAACGTAGAGCTATTGACATTGCAGATCCGTCTGCTGGTTTGCTCGATCGATAAGGCCGAGCAGATCGGTTTGAACTGGTGGCGCTACGATACCAACCTGACGACACGCGCCGAGCGCGCAGAAGCGGAAAACGTTGAGCTGCGCGAACGGCTTTCCGAGCTTGAACAGGAGATCAGAAAACTCGCCGCCGCGAATCTTGCTGCGGCTCGTGTTGAGTCGACCGAAGTTGTTAGTAGCCGTCGTGCGGGGCGCAAAACAAAAGCGAAGCGCCGCAAATAAATAACTGAGTCGAATCGAAAAGGTTTTTTGAGAAGAGCAGTGGGCGACGTGAAACCTCGCGTGAGCTCGTATAAACTTCTAAAAAAGGAACCGAAGCAAATGGCTGTCGAAAGAGCACCAGGCGGAACTAGCTTAATTGACGTCCTTGATCGCGTACTCGACAAGGGTATCGTGATCGACGCATGGGTGAGAATCTCGCTGGTGGGTATTGACTTGATTACGATCGAAGCCCGCGTGGTAGTTGCGTCAATCGATACGTACTTGAAGTACGCTGAAGCCGTAGGCTTGACGCCGGCAGTCTCCCGCCCGGCCCTGACGCCGGGAGGCGAAACTGATAGAAACTGAGACGCGGCGCCGCGAAACCCGAACGGGACAAGAAGTGAAGGTACGCCACTCGGCTGAGTAGACGGTCATCGAACATCGGGAATCTTTTATGGGAGAAGTTCCCTCAGAATTAGCCTTTCGAACGGCCCCATCCCTGTCGGAGCCTGAGCGGCCCAGCTCGCGCGCGCGCCAGTATGACGTCTTTATCGAGACGACTACGCAAATGCTGGCCACTCCCAAGCTTCAGGAGCGACTCCTCCTCGCGCTGGAAGCGATTTCAACCAACTTCGGCCACCGTCAAGCAGCAATAGCGATCATTAATGAGAGAGAAGCCGAGTTGCGGATTCGTGCTGCCGTTGGCTTTGAAGCAGATCCTGCGGCGACCCGAGTTGAAATGCCGCTCGATTCGAGTGCCGCGTGTGTGCGTGTGATCCACGATGCTCAGTCGCTGTGGATCTCGATGGAAGAAGACGAAGCCTCACGAAGTCTCTTCGGTAACATGAACTGGCAATCCGATGATACTCGCTGTCCCGCTGTTCGGCATTTCGGAGATCACATCACGTCCTGGAGCCGTAAGAGCTAGTAATCAATACTGGGCGTTTGAACCTGGTGCGAGAATGGGTGTGCTATATGTCGGCGCAAACCAGGAGAACATTGATTCGGAATCGTTAACGCTTATCAAACGGTTTGCCGAGCGTATCGGTATCGTAGCCTCACTTGCAGCGCATCAGGAACGACTTGTCACCACCGTCACGAAGCTCCAGCGCGAGCGACAGTGGATCGAGTCGATCATGAAGTCGGTCGCCGATCCGATCGTGCTTACGGATCTCGACAACCAGATACTTTTGCAGAATCGTCGTGCAGAAGAATTGTTCAGCGGTTCCGCCAACGCCGGTGAAGGCAAACGCCGCGCGTTGAAGATGAACGACCTTCTGTTTTCTGCGTATCTTTCCAGCGCAACAGTCTCGTCGTCGGAAGTTATTCAACGCGATATCACCCTCGTCGATCCGATCGAGGGTTCTGACATTCACTTCGAAGTAATCTCGACACCCGCTGCGAATTCACGCGGTGAGCCGCTCGGCCTCGTCTCGATCTTTCGCGACGTAACTGATCTGCGCGAGGCGAATGAAGAGCTCGCGCGTAACTTCGTTAAGTTGCAACAAGCGGAAGCTGAATCACGTCGCGAGCGCGATCGTCTCGACCTGATTATCGAGAACGTGGGTCATCCGATTGTCGTTTGCGATTCAGCCGGTAACTTCATCCTGTTCAATCGCCGCGCGGAGTTGTTGTTTCAGGAGAACGAGACCGTCCTCGGCGTCTGCTGCGGTGCGAACGAATGCAGTCAAACTCACTTCTTTTATCTCCACACTTGCGTCAGCGTCTGAAACAGGCCGGCAGGCAGAGATCGAATTGATCGATCCGGAAGACGGCCGGGCGTTGCCGATGGAGATCACTGCGCGCGAAGTTTTGGATGCAACCGGCCAGGTGACTGCCGTAGTCTCGATTCTTCACGACCTGACTGAGATTCGTGAGCTTGAGCGACGACGCGTCGAGCAGCAATTGTTTGAATCGGAGAAGCTCGCGGCTGTCGGACGTCTCGCGGCATCGATCGCTCACGAGGTGAACAATCCTCTCGAAGCGATCAAGAACGCGCTTTACCTGATGCAGACTGGCGCCGAAGGCGATAAGAACTCGCGCTTTCTCGAGATTGCGAGAAAAGAGACCGAGCGAGTTTCGCACATCATCCGGCAGATGCTGGGCTTTGCTCGCCGGCCGGGTGAAGTTGACTGGGTCGACGTTAACCAGTTGCTCGAAGAGACCCTCGTCCTGTTGGAAAAGAAAATGCGCCAGTTGCGCATTAGAATAACCAAGTCGTTCGACGATTCCCTGCCACGCGTCAGAGCGCGCGCCGATCAGTTGCGACAAGTATTTCTTAAATCTGATTATCAATGCGCAGCAGGCGATTGAAGGTGATGGCGAGATCGTTATTTCTACCTCCCGTTACGAACAGGCATTGCAGCCGTCGATTGTGGTCCAACTCAGCTGACAGTGGCGTCGGTATCGCCGAAGACGATCTGACGCGCATCTTTGATCCGTTCTTTTCCACCGGCAAGAAAGGAACCGGGCTGGGCTTGTGGGTCACGCAGGACATCGTGAGACAACACGGTGGCCGCATCGAAGTGAGCAGTGAGATTGGTCGAGGCACGGTTTTTAGTATCGTGCTTCAGGTTGAATCCCCGATTTTAGAAGACCAGAGCGAATCCAGATCGACGACCAGATGAGTCAATCATTCAACCAATCAGGAAACGGCGCGCCCCGTGATGATGCGGGTGGCTTTGTTCTGTTTTCCGAGGCTGCCCGGTTGCTTGTCGTGGACGACGAGGAGAGTCTGCGCATCACGACGGCGGCGATCTTTGAGAATGAAGGTTACGTCGTTGATACCGCGTCGAGTGGAGACGAGGCGATAGCTCTTCTCAGTAAGGAAGACTATGACCTCGTGCTCACCGACCTGCACATGGAAGGTGGCGACGGCCTCTCCGTACTCAATCAGATTCGCAGCCAGGCGCCACTCACGATCTCAGTTGTACTGACCGGATTTGCTTCTGTCGAATCGGCCATCGCCGCGTTGCAGGAAGGCGCTTACGACTATCTCGTGAAGCCCTGCGACATCGAGAGCATGAAGCACACGATTCGCAGAGGTGTCGAGCACCGGCGTTTGATGCTGGCCGAACAGAAAGCACGAGCTGATCTGCAACAGCTAAATCTCGATCTCGAGCAAAGAATCGAGGAGCGAACAGCGGAGCTTAAACGACTCAATGTCGAACTCGCCGACGCCAACCGGGCCAAAGACGTCTTTCTTGCCACTCTCTCGCACGAGCTGCGCACACCGCTCACGCCGGTAGTTGGATGGATCAAACTGCTGCGCAGTGGAACGCTTGACGAGAAGAGCGTTGCGCAGGCCCTGGACGCAATCGAGCGCAACGCGTGGTTGCAGTCGAGATTGATCGACGATCTCCTCGATACGTCTCGCATCGCGACCGGCAAACTCCACTTCGAACCGAAGCCGACGGATCTGAACGTCGCCGTTAAGGCTGCGGTCGATACGGTGCGCGCGTCTGCTGCGGCACGTAATCTCGATCTATCGATGACGCTGTGGCCGTCGAGTTTGACAGTGGCCGGCGAGCCTGTTCGTTTACAGCAGATTGCATGGAACCTCGTTTCGAATGCGATCAAGTTTACCGATCCCGGCGGCAAGGTAAACATTACTACGCAACTCGACGGCAAACATGCTTTGCTGACCGTGGTGGATACGGGCGTTGGTATAGAGTCCGAATTCTTGCCGCACGTGTTCGATCGTTTCCGTCAGGCAGACGGCTCGACTTCGCGCCGGCACGGCGGTTTAGGCCTGGGGCTCGCGATTGCGGATGCGCTTGCGAAGATGCATGGTGGTCATCTTGAGGCAAGGTCGGGCGGTGTTGGAAAAGGCGCGACGTTTACATTGCGAATGGAATTAGCGCCGACTGAAAGAGTTGCTCCGGAACCGGTAGACACGAAGCGTCACTCACTCGAGGGCTTGGAAGTCCTGATCGTCGAAGACTCGCCCGACACTTTGTTGCTGTTGAGCACGATCTTTCGGCGCGAAGGTGCGAATGTAACGACGGCTTCCTCAGCGGCCGAGGCCCTGAGTCGCGCGGTCACGAATCGCCCACACATAATCGTTTCAGACATCGGCATGCCGGATGTTGATGGGTATCAGCTCCTCGAACAACTTCGCCTCCTGCCCGGACTGGGCGATGTACCTGCGATTGCTGTGTCCGGTTATGCGAGTGAAGAAGACCGCGAGCGCGCACTCGCCGTCGGCTACCTCGCCCTCGTCCCCAAACCCATCGACGTCGACGTCCTCTTCAACCTCATCAACGACCTGAAAGCTCCCGTCGTTAAATAAACCGAGCCTGACGGTCGTACCACTGGGCACTGAAACTTGAGTCATTTGAGAGTCCCTGATTAAATGAGCGGCGGATGAACTTCGAGATCATCAGCGAGATTACTGATATTGAAACAATCGCAGTTGGTACGAAGATTCGCGAACTCGCCAGATTGCGGCGTAAGTATGGCTCTGGCCGATGGCGAAAGTTGAAAGGTATAGCGCAAGTACGTCTCAGGAGCGGTAGAATACGGTTAGCTGAATTGCATTGGTATGAAGCCCACGGAATTGGCCGAAAACAAATGAAACGAAAGCGCTATTTAGATTAGGTGTTATGAGTCAAAAGAACCCTGCCATTCGATTTGCGGTCTGTATAAGCAATGAAGATTACGAAGCGTCGCTGGAGCTTCATAAAATCTATCGGGTGATTCCAGACGAAGATGTCGAAGTGGATGGAGATCTCCGAGTGATTGATGAGAGCGGCGAAGATTATATTTACCCAGCGGATTGGTTTGTATTTATTGAATTGCCTCAGGCGCTAGAAAGATCTTTGCTGCGTGCTGCTTGATTTCGTCCCGCGTCCGCTGAGTGGTTCTACACCTGTGCGCCCCCCGCACCAAAAACCTAACACACACAGATAGTTGACAAAATCAAATTTGTAACTATAATGGTTACAAAATAGCGGCTCGTGTTTCCCCAGTAGCTTTGATATGTCGACAAATAGCAGGTTTGCGGTAGCGGTACATGTTTTAAGTTTGATGGCCTGGTCAGGCGAAGAACCCCTTAAATCAGAACAGGTTGCAGAAAGCGTAAACACAAATCCAGTCGTGATCCGGCGCATTCTGAAGGAACTCGCCGAAGCGGGGCTGGTTGTGTCTCAAACCGGTTCACTGGGCGGCTCCAGGCTGGCGCATGACCCGGCTGAAACGACCCTGCTCGACGTCTACCAGGCGCTCGAGTATGGCGGCGTTTTTTCGCTGCATCGTGCCCCTCCGAGTCGTGATTGCCCCGTAGGCGTGAATATCGAAACTGTCCTGGGAGACGTGCTGCTGGAAGTTGATACTGCGGTTGAAAAAGTATTGCAAAACATAACAATTAACGACGTCGTGCGGCGATTGAAACCTTGTGGTGCTGCCACGGCATCGAAGTCTGTAGCGATGAATGGGAAGAAGAAGCATTACGAACAGAAGCAGATAGCTTTGCCCGCGCTGCGAGCAGGGGCGAAGAGCCGGGGGAACGGAAACGGGTCCTCCGAACTGCGCAAATAAACCGCGAGAAAGGAATATTAATTTGTCCAGGCTTGAAAAAGATCAAAGCGGTATCGAGCTCATGAATTCGGTCAAGGGCGAGTTTGTCAACCTCAGTGAGGAACTGACTGACGACGCCGTGTCGATTGAGGATATCGACGAGGTACTACAAACGCTCGAACGAGCTACCAGTAGTGAAACCGAGATCGAGGAGCCTTTGATCGAGGAGTCCTCGTCTGCGGTCGAATCCGAAGAGGGTATGAACGAGGAGGTCGAACTCGACCTCTCAGCCGGCGAAATGGATAAGACTTCGGATCCCATCCGCGTTTACATGCGCGAAATGGGTGTCGTGCCGTTGCTGACGCGCGAGCAGGAAGTGTCGATCGCGAAGCGCATCGAGCGCGGCCAGAAGCGTGCGGAGAAAGCAATCGCACGTTCGCCGATTGCAGTAGTTGAGCTTTTCCGGATTGGTGACGAACTGGCTGCCGGAACGCTCAACATCCGCGACGTCGTGGCTTTCTCGGATCAGATGGAGACCGAGGAACACGAAGATCGCAGTGAAGAGTATTTGCAGTGGACGATCGAAGGTCTTAACAACATTCGCCGGCTCTACAAACGAGGGCTTGAAGGAGTTCGAGAAATTTGCCGAGGAGCTGAGAGCTTCGCGAGGCAAGCGTTCGAAGAAACTGCTGCGCTACCGGCGCAAACTGGCGCGCACACGCCTTGAGATCGCCACCGAGATCAGAAGCCTTCATATGAAGGAAGCGGCACGACAGCGACTGATCGCCGCGATCGGCATCGTCTACAAAGAGACGCGCAATCTCGAGCGCGAGATCGAAGTCAAATAATGAAAAGCTACGGCGCAAAGGTGTGAAGGCTGACAAGCAGAAGGAATTCCGGAAGCACGTCGCGACTGCGCGCAAGCGTTTGAAGGAGATCGAAGCTCGAGCATCACCTGTCGCCGCTCGAGATCAAGCGTTCACACCAGATGATCGCCATCAGCGAAGCGCAAACGGCACAGGCGAAGCATGAGCTGACGGAAGCCAACCTGCGTCTGGTGGTTTCGATTGCGAAGAAGTATCAGAACCGTGGTTTGCAGTTCCTCGATTTGATTCAGGAAGGCAATCTCGGTTTGATGAAGGGCGTTGATAAGTTTGACTGGCGCCGTGGTTATAAGTTTTCAACTTATGCGACCTGGTGGATTCGCCAGGCAATCACGCGTGCCATCGCCGATCAGGCGCGCACGATTCGTATTCCGGTGCACATGATCGAAGTCATCAACAAGCTCAAGAACACTTCGCGTGAGCTGGTGCGTGAGCTTGGTCGCGAACCAACGACTGAAGAGATCGCGAAGAAGATGGATACTTCAGTCGATAAAGTGCGCAAGGCGCGCAAGTTGATGCAGGATCCGATCTCGTTGGAGACGCCGATCGGTGAAAATGGCGATTCGCAGCTGGGCGACTTGATCGAAGACAAGTCGAGCGAGAGCCCGGCGGCGCGCGTCATCACTTCAAACTTGCGCGAGATCGCCGGCGACGTGTTGCAGACGTTGAGCCCGCGTGAAGAGCGTGTGATTCGTTTGCGATTCGGACTCGACAATGGCGGTCACGAGCGGACGCTGGAAGAAGTGGGCCAGAACTTCAACGTGACGCGCGAACGCATTCGCCAGATTGAAGCAAAGGCGCTGCGCAAACTGCGTCATCCGTCGCGTGCGCGGCTACTGAAGAATTTCCTCGAAGGCGAGGGGCAATAAGATTTAGGAAAGATTACATTTAGGAGCGACTAATAATGAGTGAACATGTGAAGGACGTGAGCGACAGCTCGTTTGAAAAAGAGGTATTGGGTTCCGGTAAGCCGGTGCTGGTTGATTTTTGGGCTGAGTGGTGTGCCCCTTGCCGCATGCTGGCGCCGACCGTTGCGGCTGTCGCAGAGCATTATGGTGATAACGCGAGCGTGGTGAAGTTGAACGTGGACGACAATCCCTCAACCGCACAACGCTATGGTATCAAGGGAATTCCGACACTGATTCTTTTCCGCGACGGAAAGGAAGTCGAGCGCGTTGTCGGCGCGACCAGTAAAGAATCGATCACGAGAATGATCGAGAAGTACGTGACAGTGAAAGCGGCGTCTAACGTTAAGACATTCTACTTCGAAAGGCCGGGTGCGTTTCGCGCCCGGCTTTTTTGTGCGTCTTAAAGCGCGGTTATCACTAATACACATGTGGCCGGAAGGCCGAGTCACAGTTGCTGGGCATTTATCTGACGACCTTCATCCAAAGACTTTGAAAAGCATCTTGACGCAGGCAGGATTGAAGAAATAGAGTTCCAATATGCGTTACGGGATGATCATCGAAACGGGCCAACAAAACTATTCGGCTTACCTGCCTGACCTCCCTGGCTGTGTTGCAACGGGCAAAACCATCGAAGAAGTCAGAAAACGCATGCGCGAAGCGATTGAACTTCACATCGCGGGGATGCGCGAAGATGGATTGCCGATTCCCGAGCCCACCAGTCTTGCCGACTACATCGAGGCCGCTTAAACCTCCTTATCTCGCGCCACAGATTACACGCAATAACTCCGACTCGCTTTGTGTGCTTTTGTGCCTCTTTGTGGCTAAAATGAGCGCTGCATGGAACAGACAAAGCCCACGCGTCTCATCGTCGGCATCACCGGCGCGACCGGAACGATCTTCGGTGTGCGACTTTTGCAGATGTTGCACGGGTCGGGGGTCGAGACACATCTGGTCGTGAGTAAGTGGGCGGCGCGCACGCTTGCACATGAAACTCCGCACTCACTGAAGTACGTACAAAGCCTCGCGACGCAGAGCTACGGTATCGGCGCGCAGGGCGCTGCGATCTCGAGTGGCTCGTTTGTGACACTCGGAATGGTGATCGCGCCGTGCAGTATGCGCACGCTCGCCGCGATCGCACATGGCCTCGGCGACAATCTGATTCATCGCGCCGCCGACGTGATTCTAAAAGAGCGACGAAAGCTCGTGCTGGTTGTGCGTGAGTCGCCGTTCAACGAGATCCATCTCGAGAACATGTTGAAGCTGGCGCGCATGGGCGTGGTGATTCTTCCGCCCGTGCCCGCTTTCTACAACAATCCTCAAAATCTCGACGACATGATCAATCACATCACGATGCGTGTGATCGATCAGTTTGATATCCATCTCGACGTGATGAATCGCTGGGATGGCGTGATGCTGGATCAGAAAGCGATCGAAGCTGACAGTGAATCACAAGATGTCTAAATCAGGAGAAGTCATGGGTGAAATGGTCCAATTTCCGTTTGCCGGCGGCAACACTGGCGGATATCTCGCGACTCCGAAACAGGGCAGTGGTCCGGGCGTCATCGTGATTCAGGAGTGGTGGGGACTTGTGGATCACATCAAAGACGTTTGCGATCGATTTGCGGACGAGGGCTTTGTTGCGCTCGCGCCCGATCTCTATCACGGTAAAACGACAAAATCTCCTGACGAAGCCGGCAAGCTGATGATGGCTATGCGCATCGACGAGGCTGAAAGAGATCTGAGCGCCGCCGTTCAGTATCTTTCGACACAAGACTCTACGACCAGCGAAAAGGTCGGCGTCGTGGGCTTCTGCATGGGCGGCGCGCTCGCGCTCTACACAGCGACAAAGAACGAGAACGTCGGCGCGTGTGTTGTTTTCTACGGTGGACATCCGAAACGTAAAACCTGATCTGCCGAACCTCAACGCACCTGTGCTGGGTCTTTACGCTGAGAAAGATGGTTTTGTTACGCCTGATTCCGTTCGTGCGTTGGAGCGTGAGGTGAAAGCGCTCGGCAAGCCGATTGAGGTCATGATTTATCCCGGTGCGGATCACGCTTTCTTTAATGACACGCGTCCGGAAGTTTACAACGCCGAAGCTGCGGCCGATGCGTGGCGGCGCACAATCGCGTTCCTTCGCGAGACATTTATCGGCGTAATCCGTGTTAATCTGTGGCGAATAAACCTGTAAGGTCCGTACTCTACAAGCTCCATCTCTATCACAACCAAGAGGAAACTGTTTATGACCATGTCTTCGTGCGCATTGACTGTGATCTCGCTCCTGTTTCTACTGCCGCTGCGCGTAGTTGCGCAGGAACCACCGCGACCGCCGGCGACGCCGTCGCCATCTCCAACCGCAACAGCGAGCCCCTCGCCAACGCCCGAAGCATCACCAACACCACGCGATCCGATGTCGACTCCGACATTCAATGGACTCAGAATGCGCTCGATTGGTCCAGCATTCACTTCCGGACGCGTCAGCGGTTTCGCAGTCGATCCGTCAAACCCTGCTCGTTACTACGTTGCCGTGGCCTCAGGTGGTGTTTGGAAGACAATCAACGCCGGCATCACGTGGACACCGATCTTCGATAACGAAGCTTCTTACTCGATCGGCGCGATCGCGCTCGATCCAAAGAACCCGCTCACCGTTTGGGTCGGCACTGGAGAGAACAACAGCCAGCGCAGCGTCTCTTACGGCAACGGAGTTTATAAATCGGAAGACGGCGGGCGAACATGGCGAAACGTCGGTCTTAAGAACTTCCGAACACATCGGCCGCATCGCGATCGATCCGAAAGACTCAAACATCGTTTACATCGCGTCGCAAGGTCCACTGTGGGGACCGGGCGGCGAGCGTGGACTTTACAAAACCACCGACGGCGGCAAGACCTGGAAGAGCATTCTCAACATCAGCGAGAACACCGGCGTCACGGACGTCGTCATCGATCCAAACGATCCAAACACGATCTACTGTGCTTCGTATCAACGTCGCCGTCACATGTGGACGCTCATCAACGGTGGACCAGAAAGCGCGATCTACAAATCGACAGACGCAGGCGCGACCTGGAACAAATTGCGCGCCGGCTTGCCGACTGTCGAGCTGGGTCGTATCGGACTCGCGATCTCACCGGTCGATTCAAACGTGATCTACGCGACAGTTGAAGCCGCCGACCGCAGAGGCGGCATCTTTCGTTCGAGCGATCGCGGCGGCAGTTGGGAACGACGCAACGAGTTTGATTCCACCGCGATGTACTACTCGCGCATCGTTGCCGATCCGAAAGACGTCGATCGCATTTACGTGATGAACGTTTTCCTGATGGTTTCAGATGACGGCGGCCGCACGCTGCGCCGGCTTGGCGAGAAAAACAAGCACGTCGACAATCACGACATCTGGATCGATCCGGCGAACACGGATCATTACCTCGTCGGTTGTGATGGCGGCATTTACGAGAGTTACGATCGCGGCCAGAACTGGGATTTCAAACAGAACCTGCCGGTGCCACAGTTTTACGACATCACCACCGACAACGCGAAGCCTTTCTACAACATCTACGGCGGCACGCAGGACAACTTCAGTTTCGGTGGTCCATCGCGCACTCGCAGCGCGTCCGGCATCACTAATGCTGACTGGTTTGTCACAAACGGCGGCGACGGTTTTCGTTCGCAGGTCGATCCGGAAGATCCAAATACGATTTACGCGACGCTACAGCACGGCGTAATCGTCCGTTTTGACAAGCGCACAGGGGAACGCATCGGCATTCAACCGCAACCCGGTCGCGACGAAGATCCCCCGCGTTGGAACTGGGACACGCCATTCATCATCAGCCCGCACTCTCCGCACGCGACTCTACATCGCTTCCGACAAGCTCTATCGCAGCGACGATCGTGGCGAGACGTGGACGGTAATCAGCGGCCAACTCTCGCGCGCACTCGATCGCGACAAGCTGCCGGTGATGGGAAGAGTCTGGAGCATCGACGCGGTTGCGAAAAACGCTTCGACAGCATTCTTCGGCAATGCCTCGGCGCTCGCCGAGTCGCAGAAGAAGGATGGCCTGATCTATGTCGGCACTGACGATGGTCTGCTCCAGATCACTGAAGACGGCGGCAAGAACTGGCGCAAGATCGAGAAGTTTCCCGGCGTCGCGGACATGTCTTACGTCAGCCGCATCATCACGTCCAATCACGATGCGAACACCGCGTACGTCGGCTTTCGAGAATCACCAGAACACCGACTTCAAACCCTATCTCTTAAAGACGACAGACGCGGGCCGAACGTGGACTTCGCTCAGCGCAAACCTGCCGAAGAATGGACCAGTTTGGGCCATCGCCGAAGATCATGTGAATCCGAATCTGCTTTTTACAGGCACTGAGTTTGGCTTGTTCTTCTCGGTCGATGGCGGACAGAAGTGGATTCAGCTCAAAGGTGGAATGCCCACGATCGCAGGTGCGCGATCTCAATATTCAAAAGCGAGAAAACGATCTCGTCGTCGGCGACATTCGGTCGTGGCATTTACATTCTCGACAACTACACGCCGCTGCGTCTGATCAAGCCTGAAACGTTGCGACAGGAAGCAGCCGTGTTTCCGGTGAAGGACGCGTTGATGTACATCCAATCGCAGCCCCTCGGCGGTCGCGGCAAGAGTTTCCAGGGTGAGCGCTTCTATACTGCCGATAATCCGCCATACGGCGCGACCGTCACGTGGTATCTGAAAGAAGCCATCAAGACGAAGAAAGAGAAACGGCAGGAGAGCGAGCGCGAGGCTGGACGAAAAGGCGCGCCAGTCGGTTGGCCCACGCGCGCCGATCTGCGCGCTGAAGAAGAGGAAGAAGCGCCGGCGATCATCGTCACGATCACTGACGCATCTGACAATGTCGTGCGCCGACTCACTGGACCAGTCGGCGCGGGAATTCAGCGAGTGACGTGGGATCTGCGTTATCCCGCTGCAAATCTCTCCGCGCCACCACCGCCTGATGCGGATTTTGATTTCGAGCCGCCGTCTGGTCCACTCGTGATGCCGGGCACGTACAAGGCTACGGTGTCAAAGCGTGTTGATGGTGTAGTCACGCAGCTTGGTCCACCACAGCAGTTTCAGATCGTCGGTCGAGGGGCAGGAAAACATGTCGACTGCCGACCACACCGCGCTCGTGGAATTCCAGACGAAGGCCGTGCGTCTACAGCGTGCAGCAACGCGGTGCGACCCAAGCGGCCAACCAGCTCAGGCCGCGACTGGCGGCAATCAAACGAGCAATCAACGAAACGCCGTCACTGCCGCAGCGCTTGCAGGATGAGGCGACTGCGTTGGATCGACGCACGAACGAAATCCTGCGTGCGTTGAGTGGTGATACAGCAGCGCGCCAACGCAACATGAATACGCCGCCGTCGATCAACGATCGCATCGGTTATGTGGTTGGCGCGCAACGCATGTCGATCTCGCGTCCGACTCAAACTCAGCATCGCGCAATACAACGCGGCCGCGCAGGACTTCGAAAGCGTGTTGGGCCAGTTGCGGCAGTTGATCGAAGTCGATCTGGATCGGCTGGAGAAACAACTCGAGGCCGCAGGCGCTCCGTGGACTCCGGGTCGCGTTCCCGAGTGGAAGAATCAGTAACAGATCCGTGTAATCCGTGGTTAAAGGAGATCTGACATGAAGCGTTTCGGGATCTTGTTGCTCGTTCTGTTTTGTTTCTCGACGATCCAGGCCCAGAAACCGCAAACCCTCTCCGAGAAAGTCGCGGGTATGGAGAAGTTTCCCGGTTTCTTCCCGTTTTACTGGGACGCAAAAGCCGGAAAGATCTGGCTCGAGATCGATAAGTGGAACACCGAGTTTCTTTACGTCGAATCGCTGCCGGCAGGCATCGGCTCAAACGATATCGGTCTGGATCGCGGTCAACTCGGCAACAGCGCCATCGTTCGTTTCGATCGCACTGGCCCACGCGTATTGATGGTCGCGCCGAATTACAACTTTCGCGCGATCAGCAACAACGCCGACGAGCGACTGGCGGTGCGTGATGCGTTTGCAGAGTCGACGCTGTGGGGCTTCGAGGTCGCCGCTGAAGAAGGCAATCGCGTTCTGGTTGACGCGACCAAATTTTATTTGCGCGACGTTCACCAGGTAACGCAAACACTTCAACGCGGACAGCAGGGAACTTATCGACTCGACGAGTCGCGCAGCGCTTTCTACCTGCCAAACACAAAAAACTTTCCGCAGAACACGGAAGTCGAAACCACGCTGACGTTCACTGGTGAGCCCGCGGGCCAATACGTCAGGCAGGTCGTGCCGGTGCCCGAAGCGATCACGGTTCGCGAGCGTCATTCGTTTGTGCAACTGCCCTCGCCTGGCTTCAAGCCACGCGTTTTCGATCCGCGCTCCGGTTACTTCGCTATCGACTACATGGACTTCGCCACGCCGATCGAAGAGCCGATCACGAAGCGCTTAATCGCGCGACATCGTTTGCAAAAGAAAGATCCGAGTGCGCGTGTAAGTGAAGCGGTGAAGCCGATTGTTTACTACGTGGACCGCGGCGCGCCCGAGCCGGTGCGCTCGGCGTTGCTCGAAGGCGCGCGCTGGTGGAACCAGGCATTCGAGGCGATTGGTTACAAGGATGCATTTCGCGTCGAGGTGATGCCCGCCGACGTCGATCCGATGGACGTGCGTTACAACGTGATTCAGTGGGTGCATCGCTCGACGCGCGGTTGGTCCTACGGCAACTCGCTTGTCGATCCACGCACAGGTGAGATCATTCAGGGACGCGTGTCGCTCGGCTCGCTTCGCGATCGCCAGGACTTCCTGATCGCGGAAGGTCTGCTCGCCCCGTACGACAAAACGAACACTGCGTCACCAAAGCTTCTCGAGATGGTGTTGGCGCGCCTGCGACAACTCTCAGCGCACGAAGTGGGCCACACGCTCGGACTGCAACACAACTACGCAGCGAGTCCGGTCGGTCGTGCTTCAGTGATGGACTATCCCGCTCCGCGCGCGAAGCTTGGCCCGGATGGAATTCCGGATCTATCGGATGCGTACGCTAAAGGCATCGGTGAGTGGGACAAAGTCGCGATCGCTTACGGCTATCAGGACTTTGCTCCGGGAACTGATGAAAACGCGGCACTGGATCGCACCTTAAGCGACGCGTTTACACGTGGCCTCATGTACTTGACCGATCAGGATGCACGAGCGCCGGGCAGCGCGAGCTCGGTGGCCCATCTCTGGGACAACGGTACGAACGCGATCGAAGAGCTCGGAAACGTGATGAAGGTGCGTGCTGCGGCGCTGCGACGCTTCGGCGAAAACAACATTCGTGAAGGCGCGCCGATGGCGACGATCGAAGAAGTTCTCGTGCCGATCTACATGTACCACCGTTACCAGGTTGAAGCTGCTGCGAAGGTGATTGGCGGGCAGGATTACACGTTCAGTTTGAAAGGCAAAGGCGATCGCAATCCGCAGATCGTCGCGCCGGAAGAACAGCGACGCGCGCTCGCTGCCGTGCTCGAGACGATCAAGCCGGATGCGCTTGCGGTGCCCGAATCGTTGCTGCGTTTGATTCCGCCGCGGCCGACAGGTTACCCGCGCACGCGTGAGGACTTTCGTATTCGCACGCAGCCGGTGTTCGACGCGCTTGCGCCTGCGGAGGCGGTTGCCGATCACGTCAGCGGATTTCTTTTGAATCAGGAACGGGCCGCGCGCCTGGTCCAGTTTCACGCACGCGATCCGCGCAACCCGGGTCTCACCGAAGTGATCGACAAGATACTCGCGGCAACGTGGAAAGCACCGGCGGCTGCGGGTTATGCGGGTGAGATCCAGCGCACTGTCGACATGGTAATACTTTCTGATCTGATGGCGCTTGCTGCTGCTGAGCGTGCGTCGAATCAGGTGCGCGCGATCGCATCATGGAAATTGGACCAGTTGAAAACGTGGCTCACGGCGCAGAGTCGATTAGCGACTGATGAAAACCGGCGTGCGTTTTTGTTTTATTCGATCGAACAGATCAAGCGCTTCCAGGACGATCCGAAGAAAGCGAACATCACGCCCGCACAGCAACCACCCGACGGCCAGCCGATCGGCATGGACTGGTGGTCGACGCGCCGACGACGATTGCAGCCACAGATGGACACAGATGTCGTCGGATCGAAACTGATTTGGTTGCTGATCCGTAGTAAATCCGTGTTTTAGTTCCATGTTTATCCGTGGTTAATACTTGCTGTAACATCAATGAGTATGCAAGGTCCCGAAGAATACGTTGGTGAGGTGCTTGACGAGAAGTACCGCCTCGAACACCTGCTCGGAAAGGGCGGGATGGGCGCCGTCTATCTCGCCACACATCTCGGCACCGAACGTTACGTCGCGCTAAAACTCATCTCACCGCAGTTCATGCGCAACAACGAATTCGTCGAGCGCTTCAAACGCGAGGCGCGTGCCGCCGGACGCCTGCGGCATCCGAACGTAGTTGACGTAACAGACTTCGGTTTCGCGCGCGTGAAAGCGGGACAGGTTGCATACCTCGTGATGGAGTATCTCGACGGCTGCACGCTCGGCGACGTACTCGCGGAAGAGAAGCGTCTGCCGCTCGAGTGGGTCGCTGATATCCTCGATCAGGTTTGTTCCGCAGTTCACGAAGCTCACCAGCAGGGCATCATCCATCGCGACTTGAAGCCTGACAATATCTGGCTCGAGCCGAATCGTCTCGGCAGTTATCGCGTCAAAGTTCTCGATTTCGGCATCGCGAAGCTCGGCGAGGCTGGTGCGCCTTCACCTGATGACGATCCGGCGGTCACGATCATCGACGACGTTGCCGCGGCGGCAGCGCTCAGCGGCGCACAACTCGAGAACGACACGCTGATGCGGCCAGCCGGCGACGAGGCCAAAACACAGAACTTCAAAGTCAAAGCCGAAGCTGTCGGTACAGCACTGCAGGATCCGCTGACGAATCCTTTGCTCAATCGCACGGATCACGCAGTCGATGATGACGGCACGCTGCTCTTCGATCAGGAAACGCATGGCGGCGGACGGCACACCGCCCATATCGCTACTTCTCCGCAGGGCGCTGCGCTGACTCGCGTCGGCGCGATCATGGGCACGCCGCTTTACATGTCGCCCGAGCAATGCGGTGGTGGCCACGTTGATACACGTTCAGACATTTACAGTATCGGCGTAATCGCTTACCAGATGCTCGCCGGTGAGCCGCCATTCGCCGGCAATACTTCGACCGTGATGCGCGCGCATCGCGAGCAGAAGCCGAAAGATCTGCATGAACACGTGACCAAGATCCCGAAACGCGCTGCCGGTGTGGTGATGTCTGCGTTGTCGAAGAACCCTGCCGAACGTCCGCCAACTGCTTTTGCGTTTGCGAGTGCGCTGCGCGCGCAAAGCGAAGGAGTTGGAGCGCTGTATCGTCGCGCTTTTGCTCTTTACAGCGAATACTTTCCGAAGTTTCTCAAGCTCAGCCTGATCGCGCACGTGCCGATGATCATCACCAGCATTCTGCTGGTCAGTGCGTTTCTCTGGTACAGGAAATGGCCACCGGTGGAAATGTTCAACAAGGTGGTGGATGGTCTCAGCTGATCGCGTTTCTGAGTTTGTTGAAGTTTGTGGCGACAACTGTATCCGCCGGCGTTATCTCCGGAGTGACGGCCATAATCATCGTTCAACTCACGGCAGCGCCTTTGCGGCCAGTGAAGTTGCGCGAGGCGTTCATGCTTTTGCGCAAGCGCTGGCGCCCGTTTCTGAAAACACTGATCAGGGTGACGCTGTGGATCATCCTCGGGCTGATCCTGCTGATCATCCCGGGCATGGTGATGTGGATGCGTTACTCACTCTACGCTCCGGTAGTGCTTATCGAGGGACTACAAGGCAAAGCCGCGATGCGACGCGCACGCGAGCTTGCGTCTCGGTCGTGGAAGACGGTCATAATCGTTGCGATACTCCAGTTCCTGATCCCGGCGATTGTCAGTTCCCTAGTTGGCTTCATGGCAGGACGATCAAAAGTCGAGAAGAACTCAATTTCGGCGCAGATTTTTCAGCAGGTTCTCGATATGGTAAACATCTTCGTCATCCCGCTGATATCGATCGTGCCGGCATTGCTTTACGTCAAGATGCGCCAGCTTGGCGGCGAGTCGCTGGCCCAGCGTCTGGACGCAAATTGAAGAAGGCGAAGGAAAGCAGAGCGCGTGGCAGCAACGCATGCGCACCCGCCTCAGCCTGCACACGCCCACCACGGGCCAGAGGACCACCGGCGGTTCGTGAATTGGTGAAGAAGATCGGCGACCTATCGTTTCATCAACTCTTGACTCCCCCCACCAGTTAGAGACACGGATCTAGCAAGATTTAAACAGGATTAACAGGATCTGGTTACTCGATTTCGAAAGTGGGATTCGAAAGTCCCGCAAGCGAAACGATCGTTTACGTTTTTTCGAACGTGCATCCGAGTTTGCGACCACCCCTCACTCTCCAACCTCCCGGATTCCCTTGTTTTTAGAACATTTCAGGCGCAAACTACGTTCTATTCTGCTGCTGGCACGGGCTTTGAATCGCACCAACGCGGAGAACTGTATAGTTGTGCGTGAAGTTTGTACCTAGCTCGTTCAATTCATTCTTCGCGCGCGCATCGCCGCTCTCTCAACAATGGCTATTACAGCTCTCCAAAAATTTCTATGAAGTGAAGCACTATGGATATCAAGCGACCCCCTAAATCGAAAATCAAGAAGAAGATTCGCAACGCCGTCATGATCGTGATCGGAATCGCAGCGATCGGCGGCATCACCTACGGCCTTACCAAGTTGAAGCCGGCTGCGCCGACACTCGACCGCTCAACGGCAGTCATCGAGACAGTCAAACGCGGCGAGATGGTCCGCGACGTCCGCGGCAACGGCACGCTCGTGCCCGAGGTCACTCGCTGGGTACCAGCCCCGGCTGACGGACGCGTCGAGAAAATTCTTCTGAAGGCGGGCGTTGAAGTTGATCCATCCACGGTCATCGTCGAGCTTTCAAACCCCCAGCTCGAACAGCAAGCCACTGACACTGAGTTTCAGGTCAAAGCGGCTGAGGCTGACCGCGAGAACCTGAAAGTGCGGCTCGAGAGTGATTCGATGACTCAGAAAGCCGCCATCGCCACCATCAACTCGCAATACAGTCAGGCAAAGTTACAACTCGATGCCGACGAAGTGCTGGGAAAGCAGGGACTGGTGGCGGATCTCACCTTGAAGATCTCTCGTGTGACTGTTCAGGACCTGGCGAACCGGCTCAAAGTCGAGCAGGAACGACTGGCAGTCAGCTCGAAATCGACGAAGGCACAACTGAATGCGGCAGACTTCACGCCTCCAGCAGTTACGCGCGCTCGCTACCCTCCGGCGTCAGGAGGTTGATGCATTGAAAGTGCGCGCCGGCAGCGGCGGCGTTCTCCAGCAAGTCCTCGTGACGGAAGGCCAGCAAGTGCACGCCCGGAATTCAACATTGCTCGCGTTGCCGATCCGGCCTCGCTGAAGGCCGTTTTGAGAGTGGCTGAAACGCAGATCTCCGGCGTGCGCATCGGTCAGCCCGTTATTGTCGACACGCGCAACGGTTTGATCCAGGGAACAGTTTCGCGCATCGACCCGGCCGCTCGCGAAGGAACGTTTGAGATCGATGCCTCGTTAGTTGGTCCGTTGCCGCCGAGCGCACGTCCCGATTTGAGCGTGGACGGAACAATCGAGCTGGAGAGGCTCAAAGACGTCTTGAAAGTCGGGCGGCCAGCCTTCGGACAGGCACAGCAAACCATCGGAATGTTTGTGCTGAGTCCTGACGGGAGTGAAGCGGAGCGCCGCACCGTGAAACTCGGGCGCAACTCCGTCAGCCAGATCGAGATTCTCGAAGGGCTGAAGGAAGGCGACCAGGTCATTATTTCCGATACCTCGGCATTGGATAGTTACAACCGCATCCGGGTCCGGTAAAACCGAGCCATAAAAAGGCACAAAAGCCCGGTCCGCGGTGTTCAGTTAAAGAGATCTAGTCCATAAATCCGTTAAGGAGCGAATGATGAGTTCTTCCGAGCCCCTGATCCACCTTGCTGATGTGAAGAAGGTCTTCTACACAGACGAGGTTGAGACACACGCACTCTCCGGTATTCATCTCGACATCAAACAAGGTGAATACGTTTCCATCGCCGGACCTTCGGGCTGCGGTAAATCCACTCTTCTCTCGATTCTTGGCCTGCTGGATACGCCGACTGACGGTAAGTTCATCCTCAACGGTCATCCGGTCGAGAACCTATCGCTCTCGGAGCGAGCGAGAATCAGAAACCGCGAAGTGGGTTTCATTTTCCAGAGCTTCAACCTGATCGGCGACCTGACGGTCTACGAGAACGTTGAGCTCCCGTTGACCTATCGCGGCATGAGCTCTGGGGAGCGAAAGAAGCGAGTCACGGATGCGCTCGAGCGCGTGGGCATGGCGCACCGCGCGAAACACCTGCCCAGCCAGTTGTCCGGCGGTCAACAGCAGCGCGTCGCAGTCGCACGTGCAGTTGGTGGAGAGCCGAGCATCCTGCTGGCGGACGAGCCGACTGGAAACCTCGACTCGACCAATGGTGAAGCCGTGATGGAGTTGATGCGCGAACTGCACCGCGCGGGCGCGACCATCTGCATGGTGACGCACGATCCGCGCTACGCACAGCACGCAGATCGCATCGTGCACTTATTCGACGGTTTGATTGTCGAGGAAGAAGCCGGCGCCGATCGTCGCGAGATTCAGGAAGCGAAACGCGAATTGGCCGAGAGTGGCTTTGGAGCGATTCAATGATCAGTTTGCGCGGCGTTGAGAAGTCGTTTCCGCACGGTCCGACCAGAACTTACGTGTTGCGCCGGATCGATGTGGACATCAGGCAAGGTGAGTTTGTGTCGATCATGGGCCCATCGGGAGCAGGGAAGTCGACACTACTGCACATTCTCGGCATGCACGACCAGTCGTGGAGCGGTGAGTATTACTTCGACGACGTCCCGGTCCACAAACTGGATGGAAAGAAGCGCGCCGCGCTGCGAAACCAGAACATCGGGTTTGTTTTTCAAAGCTATCACCTGCTGGACGATCAGACCGTTTTCGAGAACCTCGAGTTGCCGCTTTCTTATCGGGACGTAAGCAAGAAAGACCGGCAGTCGATCGTTTGCGACACGCTTGATCGTTTTCAGATGGTAGGCAAGAAAGATCTCTTCCCAACTCAGCTTTCAGGTGGCCAACAGCAACTGGTGGGCATTGCTCGCGCGGTTGTTGCGAGTCCACGAATCATCCTCGCCGACGAGCCGACTGGAAACCTTCATTCGGCGCAGGGCAAGGAAATCATGGACATGTTCAAGCGGTTGAATGACGAAGGCACCACCATCGTGCAGGTAACGCACTCGGAGACGAATGCCTCATACGGCAATCGCATCGTGCAGCTTGAAGATGGTTGGATTGTTAATCCGGAACAGGAGCAGAGAACCGCGGTCGGTTAGCTGCTCCCGACGGGTCGAGCCTGGTTTAAGTTTCCCTGTAGTTGCTCAACAACAAGTGGTTGTGAATTTGAACGTGGATGAATTCTACGTTGACGTCACAGGTGTGTCCGTTAGTTGTAGGACAGGATTTACAAGATTTTCCAGGATTACCAGGATGATGAATACAGTAGCAGCACAGGCTCCCCGCACTCTCATCGCAGACGATCAGCCGGATGTTCTGGCCGCGCTGCGGCTGCTGCTCAAAGGCGCCGGTTACCAGACCGAAGCAGCCGATTCCCCCGCGGCAGTGCTCGATGCGATCAAGCACGAGAAGTTTGATCTCGTCCTGATGGACCTTAACTACGCGCGCGACACTACGTCCGGACAGGAAGGTCTCGACCTGATCGAGAGAATCCACGCACTCGATCACGATCTTCCGATCATCGTGATGACTGCATGGGCCACTGTCGATCTCGCGGTGGAATCGATGCGACTCGGGGTGCGCGACTTCGTGCAGAAGCCATGGGAAAACTCACGCCTGCTCCGAAAGTTGAAGACTCAGATCGATTACGGTCGCCGGTTGCGCGATCGTGAAGCAGCGACGCAGAGCCGTGAGCGCCAATTGAAACTCGAGCTCGACGAAGCTCGCGAGATTCAGCGCGGGTTGATGCCTCGCAGGATGCCGCAACTGCACGGTTTTAGTATTGCGAATGCGTGGCAGCCTGCTCGTGGTGTGAGTGGCGACTATCTCGCGGCGTTCAAGTTTGACGACGCGCGCGCGGCTTTGTGTGTTGCGGATGTCGCAGGAAAAGGAGTCCCAGCGGCGCTGTTGATGTCAAACATGCAGGCGGTGTTGAAGTCGTGGGCTTCGGAACTCATCCCCCCGAGTGAGCTGTGCGGCAAGCTAAACAAGCTTATGTGCGCGAACACGCCGCTGCGCAAATTTATCACTTGCTTCTACAGCGATCTCGACCTGGTCACACGCAAGCTGACGTTCACCAATGCAGGGCACAACCCGCCGATGCTGGTGCGTCGCGATGGCCATTGCATTCGTCTTGATGCAGGCGGACCTGTCATCGGCGCTTTTTGCGATTCAACTTTTACACAACAAGAGATTCAACTTTACGAAGGCGACAAGTTGTTGCTGTTCACAGATGGCGTCACTGAAGCGCGCAACGCCGATGGCGAAGAGTTTGGCGAGCAGCGTTTGCAGGAGTGCCTGCGATCGTACAGCAGGTGCAACGCGGCTGAATTAAGAACACTGATCCTCGACGAGGTCACAGAGTTCTGCGCCGGCAACTTCGACGACGACGCCACACTGATGGTCGTAATCGCTAATTAGCCACAAAAGGCACAAGAAGCACATAAAAGTTTTCTTTGTGCTTTTGTGCTTCTTGTGGCTCAAAAAGGAGCGGCTCATGGGCGATATTCGTTACGCACTGAGAAATCTCTTGAGGCGGCCGACGTTTACGCTTATCGCCGTCGTCACCCTCGCACTCGGCATTGGCGCCAACACCGCAATCTTCAGCGCCATCAATGCCCTCCTGCTGAAACCACTGCCGTTCCCCGAGCTCGATCGCGTTGTCGCAGTCTGGGACAAGCTGCCGTCTCGCGGCGTCATGCACAACGAAGTCGCAGTCGCAAACTATCTCGACTGGCAGTCGCAGACCCAATCGTTTGAACAACTCGGTCTTTATCGTTGGTGGAGCGCAAATCTCACCGGCATCGATCCGCCCGAACGCATCCAGGGATTTCTCGTCACTGCGAACTTCCTCGACGTAACCGGCATAAAGCCAATCATGGGTCGCAGTTTCTCGCCTGAAGAGAATCAACCCGGCAAGGACCAGGTCGCGATCATCACGCACAGTCTCTGGCAGCGACGCTTCGGCGGCGACCCAGACATCCTCAACAAAACGATCACGATCAACAGCGTCGTCCGCACAGTCGTCGGCGTGATGCCGGAGCGTTTCAACTATCCGAAAGGCGCTGAAGTTTACGCGCCGCTACAAATGACGCCGGAGCTGATGAAGAACCGCGGCAGTCATGGTTATTACGTAATCGGCAGGTTGAAATCGGGATCGTCGATCCAGAGCGCGCAGGCTGAAATCGACAACATAATGGCGCGGCTCGAACAGCAGTTTCCCGAAACCAACAAAGGCTGGGGCGCGACTGTTTTTCCGATCGTCGCCGACACCGTGCGCATGTACGACACGGCGCTGTGGGTGATGATGGCCGCCGTCGGTTTCGTGCTGCTGATTGCATGCGCGAACGTCGCGAACCTCATGCTCGCGCGCGCGAGTGGACGGCAAAAAGAGATTGCCGTGCGAACTGCGTTGGGCGCGAGTCGCTGGCGCATCGTTCGTCAGTTGCTGACCGAGAGCGTGATCGTTGCGCTGATCGGCGGCGCGCTCGGAATACTGATCGGCTTCTGGGGCATCGATGCGTTGCGCGCCTCAAATCCCGGCGACGCGGCGAAGTATGCGCCCGGCTGGTATCAACTCGGAATTAACTTCGACTGTGTTGTTGTTCACGCTCGGGCTTTCGGTTGTAAGCGGAATCGTGTTTGGTCTCGCACCGGCTTTGCAGATGTCGAAGCCGAATCTCAACAATTCGCTGAAAGAAGGAGCGCGCGGAGCGACCAGCAACTCGCACCGGCTGCGCAGCTCGCTCGTCGTTTTTGAAGTGGCGCTCTCGCTCATGTTGCTTGTCGGCGCCGGACTACTCACTCGCAGTTTTCTTTCACTGCTTAGAACCGATCCCGGTTTCAATCCTGACAACGTGCTCACGATGAATCTCGTGCTGCCGTCGGCGAAGTACAAAGACGAACCGGCGCGTGCGGCGTTCTACAACGATCTGGTCCAACGCGTGAAAGCGCAGCCCGGGGTTGAGTCAGCGGCATTCGTCAACTACCTGCCGCTCGGTGGTGCGAATTCATCAGATTCTTATTTGGTTGAAGGCGAGCCGGAGCCGGCGCCGGGACAGGAGCATACCGGTCGTTATCGCGTCGCCACGCCCGACTACTTTCGCACGATGGGGATTTCGATCGTTCGCGGTCGCGCGTTTACCGAACAGGACAAAGCGGGCGCGCCGCCGGTCGTCATCGTCAACGAAACACTCGCGCGCCAGCACTGGCCCGGTCAGGATGCCATCGGCAAACGCATTCGCTTCTATGGACCACTCGACAAAGCGCCGTGGATGGAAGTCGTCGGCGTCATTAAAGACGTGAAGCACGAACTCGAATATTCCGGTCGAGCCTGAGTACTACCTGCCGCACGCGCAGGATTCATGGAACGCGATGGTGCTGGTGGCGAGGACAAGTGTCGATCCGGCATCGCTTTCGTCTGCACTGCGACAACAAGTGTGGGCCATCGACAAGGACCAGCCGGTGTTCGACGTGAAGACGATGCAGGAAGTGCGATCGACTTCGGTAGCGATTTACTCGTTTTCGTCGGTGATGCTGGCGATCTTCGCGGGCGTCGCGTCGTGCTGGCGGCAATCGGAATTTACGGCGTGATGGCGTTTGCGGTGACGCAGCGCACGCAGGAGATCGGGATTCGCATGGCGCTCGGCGCGCGAACGGCAGACGTGCTGAAGCTGGTGGTGAAGCACGGAATGAAGCTGGCGTTGATTGGGATCGTCGATTGGCTTGGCAGGGTCGTGGGCGCTCACGCGGTTTATCGCGAAGATGCTGGTGGGTGTTGAGGCGACGGATCTGCTGACGTTCAGTTTGGTATCGCTTTGTTTGCTGGTGGCCGCGTTTGTCGCGTGCTACCTGCCTGCGCGACGCGCGACGAAAGTCGATCCGCTGGTAGCGCTGCGATACGAATAAAGGCAATCCACAGATTACACGAAACATAATCTGTGAAATCTGTGATGTAGAGATCATGGAGACATTATTTAAAGACATTCGTTATGGCGTGCGAGGGTTGGTGAAGCGCAAGGGGTTTGCCGCGATCGCTGTGCTCACGCTCGCGCTCGGTATTGGCGCTAACACCGCCATCTTCACACTCGTCAACGCAGTGATGCTGAAGTCGCTTCCGGTTGAAAAGCCGGAGGAGTTGGTTCTCTTCAGTGACGCGACCGGCGAGGGAACATCGGTCGAAGACACTCCACGTACCGGTAAATGGAACCTTTTCTCATTCGCGTCCTACGAATACTTCCGCAATCACAATCAATCATTCCAGGACATCGCTGCGTTACGCAGCGGAACTAGTCGCCTGAGCGTGCGCCGGCCTGATTCGGAAGCGGCCGCGCGAGCGGCGGGACAGCTTGTCTCCGGCAACTATTTTTCCGTTCTCGGTGTGCGCGCAGCGCGTGGTCGCGTGCTCACCAATGAAGATGACAAAGCCGGCGCCCAACCAGCCGCCGTGATTAGTCACCGCTACTGGGAACAGGAACTGAACAGCGATTCGTCAGTTGTCGGAAAGAACTTCATCATTAACGGCACGAACTTCACCGTTGTCGGCGTTACTCCAAAGGAATTCTTCGGCGAACGCGTGAGGCGTCCGCCTGATTTCTGGTTGCCCCTCTCGTTGCAGCCGCAGATAGAGCTGCGCGAATCGTACCTGACCAACGATCAGGCTTACTTCCTCATGGTCATGGGCCGTCTGAAGCCCGGCACGAGCCTCGGACAGGCGGAGGCCACGACTAATCTGGCGTTACGACAATTCCTAACCGAGCAAGCAGGCAGCAAGCTCACTGAAGAACGACAGCAGGGAATTCAGAACACTTACGCGACATTAGTCGAAGGACGAGGGCGGCATCTCGGGTTTGCGTAGGGCCTATTCCAAGCCGCTGCACATGCTGATGGCGATCGTTGGCATGGTTTTGCTGATAGCTTGCGCCAACGTTGGCAGTCTCTTGTTATCGCGCGCGGCTTCACGCAAAGCCGAGATCTCTCTACGTATGGCGCTCGGCGCCACTCGCTGGCGAATCATTCGCCAACTGCTTACTGAGAGTATGTTGTTGGCCCTCATCGGCGGCGTGTGTGGCGTGCTGTTAGCGCAGTGGGCCGTGACGGTGCTGGTTGGCCTCGTTGCAAGAGAAGCCCCGCTCAATACGCGACCAGATACCGGCGTGCTTTTATTCACCGCAGGCGTATCGATCCTCGCCGGCGTTTTGTTTGGACTGATTCCGGCGATGCAGGCCAGCCGCACAAATCTTTCCTCTGCAATGAAAGAAAAGAATCGCATGCGAGGTGGCTTCATGCGACTCAGCCCATCGTCGTTGATGGTGGTGTTGCAGGTCGGTCTTTCGATGGTCCTGCTCACTGGTGGTGGTTTATTTGCCCGCAGTCTGATGAAACTTCAGAGCGAGGATTTGGGGTTTGATCGCAATAACGTGCTGCTGCTTGGTATCGATCCACGTTTGGCAGGTTACAAACCCACTGAGCTCGCCACACTCTACCAGCAGATCATCGAACGCCTCAGCACATTGCCACAGGTGCGCAACGTGTCCGTGGCGACTTACGCACCCCTGAGCGGCACGCGGCGGAGCAGCAGCATCCAGGTAAGTGGATACACGCCACAGCCCGGCGAAGATCTGACAACGCAGGATATCCTGACCGGACCAAAGTATGCCGAAACACTCGGCGTGCCGTTGTTGCGCGGTCGCGAGATCGATCAGCGCGACACTGCTTCCGCAACGCCAGGTCGCTGTCGTTAATCAAACTTTCGCCGATCGTTACTTTAAGGATCAAAACCCGATCGGCCGCAACTTTTCATTTGACGACGACTCAGACAAGCAGGAGTGGATCGAAATTATTGGCGTCGTTGGCGACCTCAAAGGCGAAGATGCGCGAGAGAAACCAGAGCCAACTGTTTATCGTCCGATTCTTCAGGTCCAGGATCAGGGTGCCTATGCCTGCACCATTCACATCCGCACCGTTTCTGATCCCACGCCGCTCACGCCGCAAGTGCGGCAGATGATCAACCAGATCAACGACAAGATTCCGGTCTTCGGTGTTACGACGCTCAACGATCAGCTGCACCAAAACTTGAGCCAGGAGCGTTTGATTGCGCAGCTCGTGAGTTTCTTCGGCGCGCTCGCGTTGATACTCGCGTGCATCGGTCTGTACGGCGTGATGGCCCACGGCGTCGCGCGTCGCACGAACGAGATCGGCATACGCATGGCTCTGGGCGCAAAGGGCGGCAACATCGCATGGATGGTTTTGCGAGAGACGCTTTACCTGGTTTTAGCCGGAGTTGTTTTGGGTGTCCCGGCGGCATTGATTGGGGCGCGTTTGATTTCAACGCAACTGTTTGGATTGAGCCCGACCGATCCTTTGACGCTGATTGGAGCAGCAATCGTTCTGGCGTTGGTGGCGATGCTCGCAGGCTACCTGCCTGCGCGCCGCGCATCACGCGTCAACCCTCTGAACGCGCTGCGATATGAATGAGAGCCACCAAAAAGGCACAAGAGGTCACAAAGATGGACTCACTAATTCAAAGACATCCGCTACGGGATTCGCAGTTTGTTGAAGCGGCCTGGATTCACGGCGATCGCCCTCGTCGCGCTCGCTCTCGGCATCGGAGCCAACACTGCGATCTTCAGTCTGGTAAATGCAGTTGTGCTGCAGTCCACTTCCGTATCCTGATCCGGACCACTTGTCTGGGTATGGGGAAACATGCGTAACGGCACCAATCGCGCGAGCGTTTCGCCGGCCGACTTCCTCGATTACCGCAATCAGAACAAGACATTTGAACACTTCGCCGCCACTTACACGATCTTTCGCGTCGTAAACCTGACGGGCAACGGTGATCCGGAACGACTCAATGCATCGGGTGTCACCGGCAACTATTTCGACACGTTCAAAATCGCTCCCGTGATCGGTCGCGGCTTCACACTCGACAACGAAAAGCTGGGTCAGGATCAGGTCACTATCCTCAGTTACGCGTTCTGGCAAAGACGTTTCGCCGGCGATCCCGGAATCATCAATAAGACGATCATTCTCGAACGGCAAAGCGTACGCAGGTCGTCGGCGTGATGGGCAAAGACATAAGTTTGCCTCAGGCCGCCGAGCTGTGGGTGCCGATGAACTTCGACGGCGACCCGGAGATGAAACAGCGCAACGCGCACTTTATTCGGTCCAGTAGGACAGATTAAAAGCGGGCGTCACCAGGTTACAGGCGCAGGCCGACATGGATGTGATCGCAGCCCAGCTTGAAAAACAGTTATCCCGACAGCAACACCGGCTGGGGCCTTCGACTCGTTTCGTTGCGAGAACAACTGTTGGGCGGAAGCACGACTATGTCTTTATTCTTTTCGGCGCTGTCGGCCTCGTGCTGCTGATCGCGTGCGCGAACGTTGCCAACCTGCTGCTCGTGCGCGCGGCTGCGCGCCAGAAAGAGATTGCTTTGCGCACCGCACTCGGCGCGAGCCGATTTCGCATCATCCGCCAGATGATCACCGAGAGTGTTCTGCTGGCGATCGTCGGCGGCGCGCTCGGCGCATTACTGGCGAGCGTGCGGGAGTTGAACTGCTCGTTGGTTTGAGCCAGGACAGTCATTCCTCCAACGGTGACGGTCCGAGATTGATGCGACCGTGCTGCTGTTCACTTTCCTGATCTCGCTCCTTACCGGTCTATTGTTTGGCCTCGCGCCCGCATTTCGCACTCTGAAAGTGAACCTCATCGATTCGTTGAAGGAAGGCGTAAGAGGGGGCGGCGAAAACACACTGAAGAATCGCACGCGCAGTTTGCTCGTTGTCGTTCGAAAGTGCCGATCGCGGTCATGTTGTTGATCGGAGCAGGCTTGCTGGTGCGAAGTCTTGATCGCACTCCAAAACGTGAATCCCGGGTTTCGACGCGAACAACGTAATGACGCTGCGCAATTGATCCTCGCACGCAACAAATACGACACACGGAGAAAAGAGCGGCAAACTTCTTCTAACGAACTCGAGACGCGCGTCGGCAACTTACCTGGTGTTGAAACGGTCGGATCTGATCACTGAGCTTCCGCTGAGCGGCCAACCCAACGACATACCTTTCACCGTCGAAGGCCGCCCACCGGTTTCGCCTGACCAGGGTTTTGGCGCTGACTGGCGTCGCGTAAACCAGAACTACTTCAACGCGCTACGAATTCCTTTTTGCGTGGGCGCAATTTTACCGAGCAAGAGGTCCGACAAAACGACAAGGTCGTCATCGTCAGTCAGCAACTCGTCGATGCAGCTTTCCCGAATGAAGAACCACTCGGCAAACGATTAATCCCCGCGCTCAGCGACGCCCCCTACGAGATCATCGGCGTCGTCGGCGACATTCGTCATCGCTCGTTGCAAGGTCAACCAGCTCCCGCGATGTATTTCCCGACTCATGCAGACCGGGATTTAACAATGTCGTGATTCGCACTACAGGGCGATCCGTTGAGCATCGTCGGCTGCCGTGCGCAAAGAGGTGCTCGCAATGGATCCGACCAGCCAATCGCGGCAGTCAGACCGATGACGGCATTGGGTTGATCATCAGTTGCCGCACCGCGTTATCGCACGATGTTGCTCGCGTTGTTTGCGGCGCTGGCGATGATCCTCGCGGCGACTGGAATCTACGGTGTGATGTCTTACTCAGTCGCGCAGCGAACACACGAGATCGGTGTGCGCATGGCGTTGGGCGCGCGACAGTTTGATGTGCTGAAGCTGGTGGTCCGGCAGGGAATGATTTTGCGCTTATTGGCGTGTTCTGGGTTTGGTCGGCGCGTTTCTGTTGACGCGAGTGATGTCGACGTTGCTGTTCGGAGTGACGGCGAAGGATCCGATCACGTTCGGTGTGGTGGCGGCGTTGTTGATTGTGGTGGCTTTCGTCGCGTGTTTCGTCCCGGCGCGGCGCGCGACGAAGGTCGATCCACTGGTGGCGCTGCGGTACGAATGAAGAGCGTTGCAGTTCCAGCTAGATTGTGATTTAGAAAAGCAATCTGGCTGAAATCTGTAAATGGATTAAGAGAAATGGATTCAATACATCAAAGACATTCGTTATGGCGTGCGGGGGTTGTTGAAGCATCCGGGGTTCACGGCCATCGTGGTGATAACCCTCGCGCTCGGTATCGGCGCGAGCACTGCGATCTTCAGTGTCGTCGATAGCGTGTTGTTGCGCCGTTTGCCATATCGCAACGCGGAGCGCATCGTCGCGATTCAGGAACTCGATCCGGACGGCAAACGCGGCCAAGTAACGTCCGGCCAACTTCCTCGACTGGCGCGCGCAGAACACAGTCTTTGAACACCTCGCCGCGATCAAAACCACCACCACTAACCTCGCGCTATCAGATCAAGCGGAGCGGATCGAGCTCGCGCAAACGAATGCAAACTTCTTCGATGTTTTCGGAATCACGCCGCAGTATGGACGCCTGTTTATTCCGCAGGACGAACAGGCGGGACACGAGCCAGTCGTCGTTGTGAGCCACGCGCTCTGGCAGCGACGCTTTGGCGCAGATCCATCACTCGTCGGAAAACCGATCACACTCGATGGCAGAAACTACACCGTCATCGGTATTGCTCCGCCCGGTTTTCAATATCCGGACAAAACCGAATTGTGGCTGCCTCCGCTGAGACTCGTGCCCGAGTTGTACCCGGACCAGGACGTGACGCAAACGCGTCGCATGGGTTACCTCACTGCCGTCGCGTTGTTGAAACCAGGCGTGTCGCTGCAACAGGCCGCGGGTGAAATGGAGACGATCACTGCACGGCTGCGACAGCAGTATCCCGACACAAACAACCGTCGTTTCAATCGAGTGGTTTCACTGCACGAACACCTCGTCGGCGATACAAACAAACTTCTCTGGTTGCTGCTCGGCGCCGTTACGTTCGTGTTGCTGATCGGATGCGCGAACGTCGCAAATCTCCTGCTCGCAAGCGGCGCTTCACGACAAAAGGAGATGGCGATTCGCACTGCGCTCGGTGCGTCGCGCTGGCGAGTCGATGCGCCAGTTGTTTACCGAAAGCACGATCCTTGCGCTCGCTGGTGGCGCTGTTGGTCTACTGATCGCGTTTTGGGGACTCGCGGCGATTACAAAACTCCTGCCCGCGGATTTTCCACGCTTGAACGAGATTCACATGGACCTGCGCGTCCTTGGTTTCACGTTCGCTGCGTCAGTGCTCACCGGAATACTTTTTGGTCTCGCTCCGGCACTGCAAATCTCGCGTTCCGACGTTCAGGAAGCGATCAGGGAAACCGGACGCGGAACTATCGGGAAGTCGTCGTCAAAGTCGTTTTCGCCAGGCGCTCATCGTGGTCGAGGTGGCTTTGTCGGTCGTGTTGCTCGCCGGTGCAGGCCTGTTGTTCAGAAGTTTCCTCCAGCTTCAATCAGTAAACACCGGATTCGTCTCGCAACAAGTGTTGACTGCAAGGCTGACGCCCGCAGGAACAAACTATCGTGAACGATTCTGACTTCGCGAAGTTTTATAACCAGGTGCTCGAGAAAGTCAGCGCCGTTCCCGGTGTGCAGGATGCGGGCCTCATCAACACGCTGCCTTTGGACAAAGGACCAACGTCGGGATTTCCGAGTTGAAGGACGCCCGGTTACCACTCCTGACAAGTGGCCGAGTGTGAACTATCGCGTTGTTAGTCCGAATTATTTTCGCGCGATGAGTATTCCCGTCTTGCAAGGTCGCGCTTACACGGATCGCGATAATGAAAACGCGCCGCGCGTGATGATCGTCAACCAGCAAGCTGGCGCGCGACATATTTCCAGGCGAGGACCCGGTCGGGAAGAGAATCACTTTTGGAAATGCTGACGGTAATCAGCAGCCGGTTTGGTTTGAGATCGTCGGTGTTGTCGCAAATGTTCGCAGTCTGGAGCTGCGCGAGGAGCCGATGCCGGAGCTGTACTTTTCGGCTTTGCAGGATTTCTGGCCGGCCATGTCGCTCGTGGTTCGTTCGAGCTGTTGAGCCTGCGAGTTTGAGTGCTTCGCTGCGACAGATCGTCAACGAGGTTGATAAATCCGTTCCGGTGTCGAGCGTGAAGACGATGGACCACGTCGTCAGCGAGTCGATCACTCAGCCGCGTTTCAATCTCTTTCTGCTCGGACTCTTCAGCGCGGTGGCGATGCTGCTTTCGGCCGCGGGCATCTACGGCGTGACTGCTTACACGGTCACACAGCGTACGCACGAGCTCGGCATTCGTCTCGCGCTGGGCGCGCAGGTGAGTGACGTGTTGAAGATGATCCTGGGCCAGGGAATGGCGGTGATTGGCGTTGGGCTGGTGCTAGGGCTGGTGGCGGCGTTTGCGTTGATGCGTTTGCTCAGAAGTTTGTTGTTTGGTGTTGGTGAGAACGATCCGTTGACGTTTGTGGCGATCACGGTCGTGTTAGTGCTGGTGGCGCTGATCGCTTGCTACATCCCTGCGCGCCGCGCGACGAAGGTCGATCCGCTGGTGGCGCTGCGATACTGAATAGGGCCATATACAGATCACTACAGAAAAGAACCTATGAAATGCACGGATGATGGATTCGATCATACTCAAAGATATTCGCTACGGTCTGCGCAGCTTGTTGAAGCGACCTGCTTTCACGGCTGTCGCTGTGATCACAATCGCTCTTGGCATTGGCGTGAACACCGCCATCTTCAGTGTCATCAACGCCGTCTTGCTGCGACCATTGCCTTACGACGATCCGTCCCGATTGATCAGTTTCAGATCGAACCAGTCGGCGCCTGATCTTGCTGACGTTGAGTCGCAGAGCAAGACGTTCAGCAGACTTGGCGGCATGGTCATGCAGCCGTTGGCCTACACGGGCGGAAGTGAACCAATTCAATTTCAGATCGGACAAGTACCGGCGGGTTCTTTGAAACTCTTGGCGTAAGACCTGAGCGCGGACGTTTCATCAACAACGAGGACGACAAAAACGGTGCTCCGTTCGTGGTGGTGTTGAGCCACGACTTGTGGGTGAAACAGTTCAACAGCGACGAGCAGATCCTCGGCAAAGCGATTCCGCTCAGCGGCAACATGTACACCATCATCGGTGTGATGCCCGCGACGTTTGTCACGCCTCGTGAAAACACCGAAGCGTGGACGCCGGTACACGTCTCGAACCCGGTCGCAGCAAATTTCCGCGGCGTTCATTTTCTCCGAACCTACGGACAGGCTCGCGCCGGGCGTGACGTATCGAGCAGGCACGCGCGGAAATGCAGGTCATCGATCAGAACCTCGCCGCAGCAATATCCCGCCGAGAATAAAAATCGCAGCACAGTTCTGTTCGCATTGCATGAACGCATCGTCGGCGAGACGCGGCGGTCGTTGTTCATTCTTGTTTGCCGCGGTAGGTTTTGTGCTTCTGATTGCGTGTGCGAACTTCGCGAATCTGTTGCTGGCACGCGCCGCCGAGCGCCAACGCGAGTTTGTGATTCGCGGTGCGCTCGGCGCGGGTCGCTGGCGCTTGATGCGTCAGTTGCTGACGGAGAGTGTGTTGTTATCGCTTGCCGGCGGTGCTGTGGCCGTTGTGCTTGCGTTTTGGGGCACGAGCCTTTTGGTGTCGTTCAAGCCGGAGAACCTGCCGCGCCTGGCCGAGATCGGAGTTGACGGGCGAGTTCTTGGTTTCACACTCGGCATTTCAGTTTTGACCGGACTGATCTTTGGTCTCGTGCCTGCCTGGGCTGCTTCGCGCGGTCGAGTAGGTGATGCACTCAAGGAAGGCGGCCGCAGCGCTACGGCTGGAAGTGCGCGACAACGATTGCGCAGCGCATTTGTAGTTGCCGAACTTGCAGTGGCGCTCGTTCTTCTCGTCGGCGCCGGTCTGCTCATCAAAACTTTCTGGAAACTGCGTTCGGTCGAGCCCGGTTTCAATCCCGATCGCCTGATCACGATGCGAGTCGAATTGCCTGAGACTCGTTACAAGGACGTTGCTCCGCAAACGCGTTTTCGCAAACAGGTCCTCGACCGGCATGAACTCACTGCCGGGCGTGCAGGCCGCGATGATCAGTGAGCTTCCACTCAGCGGCGACTCTCTCAATCACGATTTTCTAATCGAGAACCGGCCGCCAATCGCGCCCGGTGACGAGCCGAGTCTGGAAACTCGCAGCGTGCTGGGCGACTACTTCAAAGTCATGCAGATCCCTTTGCAGCAGGGACGCGATTTTGCGCCACAGGACTTCGACGAGAAAGCGCCACGCGTTGGCATCGCGAATGAAGCGCTCGTGCGCCAGTATTTTCAAAATGAAGATCCGCTCGGCAAACGAATCCGTTGGGCGCGCAACCCTCAGATCGAGTGGATCACGATTGTTGGCGTCGTCGGAGACGTGAAGCATTTCGGTTTGGATTTACCGGAGGAGCCGGCGCTCTACACGCCTTACACGCAAATCAATCCGTGGAAACGATGGATGTCGTTTGCCGCCCGAACGCAAGGCGACGCGGCCGGCACTGCTCAGGCACTCAAACAGGAGATCTGGAAAGTTGATTCGCAGTTACCTGTAACGAGAGTCGAGACGATGAGCGAAGTTGCGGCGAGTTCATTTGCCGCGCGCCGGTTCAACATGTCGCTGTTGTCTCTATTTGCCGGTCTGGCTTTGGTGCTGGCCGCGATCGGGATTTACGGCGTGATGTCGAATGCCGTTACGCAACGAACTCAGGAGATTGGGATTCGCCTCGCGTTGGGTGCGCGCACGATCGATGTGCTCAAACTGATCATTCGCAATGGAATGACGTTGGTGATGCATTGGTGTGGTGATTGGGTTGGCGGGAGCTTTCGCGTTGACGCGTTTGATGACGACGTTGTTGTTCGGAGTGACGCCGACAGATGGGTTGACGATAGCGCGTTGTGTCGGCGGTTTTGATCGGCGTTGCGTTGTTGGCGTGCTTCATACCGGCGCGCAGAGCGACGCGCGTCGATCCGTTAGTGGCGCTGAGGTACGAGTGAGTTTTGACAGCATGACAGGATTTACAGGATTAACAGGATAAATCATGTACATCCTGTAAATCTTGTAATCCTGTCTAGAACAAACTATGACTAAAGACTTGCGTCAGAGCATTCGAAGTCTGCTGCGGCATCCGGGCTTTACGGCGGTGGCGGTCATCACGCTGATGCTCGCTATCGGCGTGAACACCACGATCTTCAGCGTCGTCAACGCGGTGCTGTTGAAAGCGTTGCCCTTTCCGCGATCCACAGCAACTCGTCTCTGTTAACAAAGCGCCAGGTCCGGTGGTTTACCGGGCATCGCCGCTTATCAATATCTCGCCTGGAAAGATCAGAACACGAACTTCGACGATCTCGCCGCATTCACCGACAACAACTTCAACCTCACCGGCAACGGCGAACCCGAGCGCATCTCGTGCGCGCAGGTGACCGCCAGTCTCTTCACCACGCTCGGAGTGCAACCGGTGCGCGGTCGTTTCTTTCTCCTGAAGAAGACAAGCCCGGCGCGAACAACGTCGCGATTGTCAGCGAAGCGTTTCTGGCAACGACGCTTACGGACGCGACGAAGCAATCCTGCAAAACACGCTCACGCTCAACAACAAGCCTTACTCGATCGTCGGCGTGATGCCTGCCAGTTTTCGTTTTCCCGGCGAGTTTGACGTTTGGCTGCCGCTCGCTCTCGATCCCGTGAAAGAGATCCAGGGCGATATGTTTCAGCTCGTTGACGTCGTCGGCCGTCTCAAACCGAACGCAAATCTCGCAGGCGCGCAAAGTGAATTGAGCTTGATCGCGCGACAAGCGTCGGAGCAGGGCAAGCGAGCCGTTGCCGCTCGCGCGCCGTTGAAGTTGCACCGCTGCACAAGCAACTCGTTGCCGGCGTTCGCTTGACGGTGCTGGTGTTGTGGGGCGCGGTCGGACTGGTGATGTTGCTCGCGTGCGTCAACGTCGCGAGCCTGATGATCTCGCGCACACTCGCGCGACAACGCGAGATGGCGGTGCGCGCAGCAGTCGGCGCACGTCGCTGGCAACTGATCCGCCAACTACTCACCGAGAGCGTCTCGTTGGTCTGGCCGGTGGCGCGTTGGGATTGCTGATCGCCGTGTGGGGCACGCGCGCGATTGCGCAGCCTCGTTCCCGAAAGGTTTCACGACCTCTGTTTACGATCTCAATAACATTCGCCTCGACTGGCGCGTGTTTGCCTTCACGCTCGGTCTTTCAGTTCTCACCGGAATCGTCTTTGGATTAGCGCCGGCGCTGACTGCTTCAAGGCCCGATCTGATCAGCGCACTGCGCAACAGCCGCTCGTATGGACTGATGAGTTTCGGACTGCGCAGCTTTCGTGGCTGGCTCGTCGTCGCCGAACTCGCGCTCGCAGTCGTGTTACTGCTCGCCGCGGGTCTGCTGGTGCGAAGCTTCAACAAACTCATGGCAGTCGATCTCGGCTTCGATCGCGAAAACGTGCTGACCGCTCGCATCAATCTGCCTCGCTCAAATTATGCGAAGCCGCAGCAGTACCAGGCTTTTTATGACAGACTTGTTGCAGCGCGTGAAGTCGTTGCCGGGAGTGCAATCAGCCGGAACGATCAACCACACGCCGCTCCAGCGGCTTCGGGATGATCGCCTTCATCGGGATCGAAGGAAATCCGCCACTCGACCAAAAGAAAGATCCGCCGATCGGAATCGGCACGGTCTCGCCCGAGTATTTTCAGACGATGAAGATACCGCTGTTGAGCGGTCGTCAATACGACGCGCGCGATGGAGCAGACGGGCAGAAAGTGGCGATCGTCAACCAGGCATTTGCAAACCGGTTCTTTCCGAATGGCGATTCACTCGGAAAGCGAGTCTCGTTTGGTTGTGAAGAGTCGGAAGGTTTGTGCCGGACGATCGTCGGAGTGGTCGGCAACATTCGACAGGAGAGTATCACTGACGAAGTCGATACCCGAGATTTACGTGCCGTTCGCGCAAATCCCGATGAACGGCATGACGCTGCTGGTTCGCACCGATTCAGATCCGCTCGCGCTCGCCAGAGCCGTGCGCAACGAAGTGTTGGCGATCGATAAGAACCAACCGATCTATGACGTCAAGACACTCGCGCAGCGCGTCAACGAAGCGGTCGCTGTTTCGCGTTCGTTGATGGTGTTGTTTACGGCGTTTGCGTTGCTGGCGTTGGTGCTTGGCGCGGTCGGGATTTACGGCATCGTCTCCTACTCGGTAACGCAACGAACACACGAGATCGGAATTCGCATGGCGCTCGGCGCGAGAGCGGGCAACGTGCTGAGTTTGATCATGAAGAACGGGCTGACGCTCGTGTTGACGGGAATTGTGATTGGGATCGGTGGCGCGCTCGGGCTGACGCGTTTTCTTGACGACGCTGCTGTTTGGGGTTGACGCCGACGGATAGCGTGACGTTTGTGGTCGTGTCGGTGGTGTTTTTTGTGATTGCGATGGTCGCGTCGCTGATTCCGGCGATGCGGGCGACGCGTGTCGATCCGCTGATAGCGCTGCAGGTACGAATGAAGATCTTAGACAGGATGACAGGATTTACAGGATTAACAAGATGAATTCAATAATCAAAGACATTACGTTTCGCGCTGCGTGGGTTGTTGAAGCATCCCGCATTTACGGCGATTGCGGTGGTTACACTCGCGCTGGGCATTGGTGGCAGCACTTCGATCTTCACCGTCGTTAATGCGGCGTTGCTGCGTGGGCTGCCTTACAAGTCGCCCGATCGCCTCTATCACCTTTGGGAGCAGACTCCGAGGACAGGAGTTTCCGAAACGCGAGTTCTCATATCCCGACTACCAGGATTACCAGCAGAACAACGTCTTCGAAGGTCTCGCCGCTTACACCGGCGGCGGCGCGATCCTCAGCGGCTCAGGCGAGCCGGAGAGTTTGGCGCGCCGCGCGTGAGCGCAACTTCTTCTCAGTGCTCGGCGTCGATCCGTTTCTCGGACGAACATTTCAGACCGGTGAAGACAAGCAGGGTGGTCCAAAGGTAACAGTTCTCACTTACGGATTGTGGCAACGCCGATTCGGCGGCGATCCGGGCATCGTCGGCCGGGCGCTCACGATCAATGGCGACAGCTACACCGTCATCGGAGTGTTGCCGGCGAGTTTTCAGTTCGCGCTGCGACCGGCAGACCTTTTGCTGCCTTATCAACCGACTCAAAACCAACTGACGCGTCGCTTCATGCACGGCACGAACCTCATCGGGCGGCTCAAGTCTGATAAGACTGCCGCTGAAGCGCAATCAGAATTGAATCTCATCGCCAGCCGTATCGAGCAGCAGCACAACGATTCGCATGCCGGTGTAAAAGCGCGCGTCGTTCCGCTTCAGGAAGAGATCGTCGGAAACGTCCGGCCGATCCTGTTGGTGCTGCTTGGCGCGGTTGGATTTGTACTTCTGATTGCCTGTGCGAACGTCGCCAGCTTGTTGTTGACGCGATCACTTGCGCGACAGAAGGAAGTCGCGATCCGCTCAGCACTCGGCGCCAGTCGATGGCGCGTCATCCGGCAACTGCTCACGGAGTCACTTCTGCTGTCGCTCGCGGGTGGTACTGCGGGTTTGTTGATTGCGTTCTGGGGCGTGCCCGCGTTGGTTGCGGTCTTGCCGCAGAGCCAATTGAACGCGATGCCGTTTCTCAAGTCGCTGCATATCGACGCGTCGATTCTGGCTTTTTCATTCGGCCTTTCATTGCTGACCGGTCTGGTCTTCGGCCTCGCGCCGGCGCTGCAGTCTTCGAAACTCGATCTCAACGAAGCACTCAAAGAGGGTGGGCGTCAGACGTCCGCAGGCGCTGGTCATCGTCTGCGCAGCGCGATGGTTGTGACCGAGATCGCGCTCGCGGTCGTGTTGTTAGTCGGCGCCGGACTGATGATGAAGAGCCTGCTGCGACTGTTGCAGACGAACATCGGCTTCAACACTGAAAACCTGCTGACGATGACGGTGATTTTGCCGCCGGCGAAATACACCGAAGCCAACCAGCAGATCAGTTTCAACGATCAACTTCGCCAACGCGTGCAATCATTGCCGGGTGTGGCGGGTGCGGGAACAGTCAACATTCTGCCGGTCAATGCCGGCAACACGACGCGTTTCTATATCGACGGCGATCCAGTTCCCGCGCCGGGCAAGGAAACAGAAGCCAACATTCGCACCGTCAGTGACGATTACTTCAAAACTCTCGGAGTGCCGCTGCTTGCCGGTCGCATGTTTGACGAGCGCGACAGGGCCTGACACAGCCCGGTGTTGTGATCATCGGCAAGACGATCGCGGATCGCATGTTTGCCGGTCGCGATCCGGTGGGAATGCGGATTAGATATTCATCGATCCAGGGTGAGCCGGACTTGATCGTCGGTGTTGTCGGCGATGTGAAGATCACCGGGATCGATGAAGCGGTCAGACCGGTGCTCTATTACCCGTTCCGCCAGAGCTCTTCAACGTTCGCCAATCTCGTCGCGCGCACTAGCACCGATCCGACTGCGCTCGCTGCTTCGATTCGCAATGAGGTCCGTAACCTCGAACCTGACGCAGCGATTCTCAACGTCCGCACGATGGACGAGATGATCGCGCAGACGCCCGCGTCGTTTATGCGACGTTTTCCGGCGTTGCTGATCAGCATCTTCGCGGGTGTCGCATTGTTGCTGGCGTCGATCGGGATCTACGGCGTTGTGTCTTATTCCGTCAGCCAGCAGACGCACTACATCGGCGTGCGCATGGCGCTCGGCGCGAGCCCGTCTGACATTCTCAAAATGGTTTTGAAGCAGGGATTGTTGTTGGCGCTTTTGGGTGTCGGCATTGGCGTTGGGGCAGCGTTTGGTCTGATGCGTCTGTTGAGCACGTTGCTTTACCAGGTGAGCGCGACTGACGTGAGTACGTTTGCGATCGTCACGGGCACGTTGTTTTTCGTGGCGCTGCTGGCGTGTTTCCTGCCGGCGCGACGCGCGACGAAGGTCGATCCACTCGTGGCGCTGCGATACGAGTGAGTTGAGACAGGATGAACAAGATTTTACAGGATGAACAAGATCAGTCCTGTCAATCCTGTAAAAATCTTGTAATCCTGTCTAAAAGTTAACTATGAATAAAGACCTGCTTCATAGTATTCGAAGCCTCTTACGCCGCCCGGCTTTTACGGCGATTGCGGTGCTCACGCTTGCGCTCGGTATTGGCGCGAATACCGCGATCTTCAGTGTCGTTAATGCGGTGTTGTTGAAGCCGCTGGCCGTTAAGGATCCCGATCGGTTGATGACCTTCTGGCACTCCGCGCCGGCCAAAGGTTTGAAACACCTCGATCTCAACGACGCGTTAGTTGCTTACTACCGCGATCGCACACGCACGTTCCAGAGTCTGGCTGCACACGAAACCGGTAACTTCGCGATCACTGGTGGCGGCGAGCCTGAAGTTGTGCCCGGCGCGATCGTTACCTTCAACTACTTCGACGTGCTGGGCCGTGAGCCTTTGTACGGCCGAACCTTCACGCCGCAGGAAGACACTCCGGGCAACAACCACGTTGCGCTACTCAGCTACGCTTTGTGGCAACGCCGCTATGGTGGCAACCCAAACATCGTCGGACGATCAATTAATCTTGATAGCGCGCCGGTGACGATCGTGGGAATCATGCCTGCCGACTTTGATTTTCCCGATCCTGCCGAACGAGCAAATAGCTCAGGTCACATGCAGCTCTGGGTGCCGAAAGGACTCGACCCGCAGGATGCAACGTCGTGGAACCTTTTAGCAGTGGGCCGTTTGCAACCCGGCGCAACTCAGTCAGACGCAGAAAAAGAAATGACTGCGTTGTTCGAGGCGTTCTCTAAGGACTACGGCAAGCAACTTGGCGAAGGCGCGCTCGGTTCGAGTGTTACCACGATCATGTTGCCGTTGCAGCGGCACATCGTCGGCGAAGTGCGACGACCTCTACTCGTGTTGCTGGGCGCGATCGCGTCTTGTGCTGCTGATCGCTTGTGCGAATTTAACGAACCTGCTGCTCGCGCGTGCTTCAGCGCGCACGCGAGAGATCGCAGTGCGACAGTGCCTCGGCGCAAGTGCGACGAGAATTGCGCGGCAGATGCTTACCGAGAGTCTCTTGCTCTCGTTTTGCGGAACAGTCGTCGGAGTGCTGATGGCAGTCTGGATCGTGACTGCTCTCAAGAGCCTCGTGTCGTCACAAATACCGCATGTAGAAACCGCGCAGGTTGATGCAACTGTTCTGCTTTTCACGGTCGCGATCATGTTGCTCACCGGTGTGCTGTGTGGCCTAGCCCCTGCGCTGCGCGCCGCCCGCATCAATTTGCAGGACGCGATCAAGGAAGGCGCACGCGGTTCCGCATCAGGCTCCAACAAACGATTGAACAATGTCTTCGTTGTTTCGCAACTAGCGCTCTCGCTCGTGCTTCTGATCGGTGCGGCGTTGTTCGTGCAAAGCTTTCGCAATCTTCTGTCGGTCAATCCCGGTTTTCGCGCTGAGAACGTGTTGATGGCGCGTCTGTCGCTACCTGAAACGAAATACAAAGAGAAACCGCAGGTCGAGAGCTTTTACAACCAGGTTCGCGCCAGACGTGAGCAGCGTGCCGGGCGTGCAGGCGGTCGAGTTGTGCCAGGTCGTGCCGTTCAGCGGTGACGGCGGAGGTGGACCATTCACGGTCGAAGGTTTCGAGCAGCAGCAATCGAAAGTCGCGTGGCTGCGAAGCTCGACGCCCGGATACTTCGCGGCGATGGGCATGCCGGTGCTCAAAGGCCGCGCGTTCGAATCGTCTGACACGGAAAAGTCGCTGCCGGTCGCGATCGTCGATGAGAGCCTCGCCCGCAGGTATTCGCGCAGACGGCGATCTGGTCGGCAAGCGGATCCGCATCGGTGATGGACCATGGCTGACGATCGTCGGCGTCGTTCCAAACGTCAAGAATCGCAAGCTCGACGAAGAAGCATGGCCGTACGTCTATCGCCCCTACAGCCAATGGGTCAGGCGCGAGACGATGCTCGTCGTGCGTAGCTGCGATCGATCCCACGTCGATCGCTGCCGGTATCCGGCAGGAAGTCGCGAAACTCGATCCCGAACTACCGCTCTCCAACGTGAGCACGATCCAGCAGGCAATGGATCGCTCGCTCGTAACGACCCGGCTCACCAATTCGCTGCTTGTTGGTTTTGCTGCGACCGCGTTGTTGCTGGCATTGACGGGAATTTACGGAGTGATGTCGCTGAACGTCGCGAATCGCCGTAGTGAGTTTGGAATTCGTCTCGCGCTGGGTGCGCAGACGTCGAACGTTTTGAAGTTGATCCTGGGGCAGGGATTGAGGCTCGCGATGGTTGGTGTTGCGTTGGGATTGCTGGCGGCGGTCGCTTTCACGCGACTGTTGAAAGGGTTTGCTGTTTGGCATCAGCGCGAGCGATCCGTTGACGTTTGCGGTGATCGCTGTGTTGCTGGTTGGTGTTGCTTTGCTGGCGTGTTGGATTCCGGCGCGAAGGGCGACGAAAGTCGATCCGCTTGAAGCTCTGCGTGCTGAGTAAAACTTAACCACGGATGACACGGAAATGAAATCGATCTTCACGGATATTCGCTTCGGATTGCGCAGCCTGTTGAAGCAACCCGGGGTTCACGGCGGTAGCTGTTTTGACGCTCGCACTCGGCGTCGGCGCAAACACCGCGCTGTTCAGCGTCGTCGATGCTGTGCTGTTGAAGAAGTTGCCGGTGAAGGATCCTGATCGGCTGGTGCTGCTCAAAGCGAGTTGGGACGGCCAGAAGTTTGGGCCAGGCAGTTATGACGGCAGCAACCTGATCGATCAGGCGACCGGTCTCTCCGTCGGTACGTCATTTCCCATGCAAACTTTGACGCGCCTGCGCCAGGAACAGGAAACGCTTTCTGACGTATTTGCGTTCTCACCGATGGAGGTCAATTTCAACGCGGGCGGTCAGGCAGAGGTCGTCACCGCCCAGGTGGTCTCCGGCAATTACTACAGCGCGCTCGGTGTGCCGGCACTGATCGGCCGCACGATTACAGAAGCGGACGACAACGCGGCCGCAACTCCCGTCGTTGTTCTCAGTCATCGCTTCTGGGCTAGCCGTTTTAATGGGGA
Source organism: uncultured Acidobacteriota bacterium (assembly GCA_963748155.1). Classification (GTDB taxonomy): domain Bacteria; phylum Acidobacteriota; class Blastocatellia; order Pyrinomonadales; family Pyrinomonadaceae; genus PSRF01. Next base: position 197,482 of record CAVVHV010000003.1, read on the forward strand.
TCCGGCGGCGCTGGGTAAGCAAGTCAATATTAATAACGTTGCTTTCACGATTGCGGGTGTTACTCCTCCAGGCTTCTCAGGGACCTCACAAGTAGGGAGCTCGCAAGACGTTTCGCTTCCGCTCGCATGGGAGCCGCAGATCAATGCTAAAAGCAGCAACCTCGAGGGCGCGGGCGTCTGGTGGTTGCGGTTGATGGGACGGCTCAAACCCGGCGCGACGATGGCACAGGCGGAAGCAAGTCTGGCTGGTCCATTTCAGCAGTCGGTGCTCGAACACCGCGCGCTGCGACGGACCGACGCAGGAACTGCACTGCGCACGCTTGATCCGAAGGATCTACCGAAGCTCGGTGTCGAGTCGGGGAGCCAGGGTGAGATGAATTCGCGGCGCTGGCTCAAGTCGCCACTGCGGTTATTAGCCGGAGTGGTTGGTGTCGTGCTGCTGATCGCGTGTGCAAACGTCGCGAACTTGTTACTGGTGCGCGCGTCGTCACGAAAGAAGGAGATCGCAGTGCGACTTGCTGTCGGCGCGAGTCGCTGGCGATTGGTCAGACAGTTGTTGACGGAAAGCGTTTTACTCGCGGCGGTGGGTGGAGCGCTCGGAGTTCTTTTTGCGTTCTGGATCAAAGACGGGCTCTTGCTCGTGACTGAGTGGGGCGGGCGCGAGATGAGTGCGCTCAGTCCACGGCTTGATCTGCGCGTGCTTGGTTTCACACTCGGTCTCTCGTTTCTCACCGGCATTATCTTCGGGATCCTGCCCGCACTGCGTGCGACTGATCTGGATTTGACCCCAGCGCTCAAAGACAGCGGACGCAACTCGAGCGGGATTGGCCGCTCGTGGCTGAGCAAGTCGCTGGTTGTGGTCCAGGTGTCGCTGTCGGTGTTGCTCCTGATCGGCGCGGGACTGCTTATTCGCACGCTCAGAAATCTTCAACACGTCGATACAGGATTCAACGCGAACAACCTGCTGCTCTTCAAGGTGGAGCCGAGCTTGCTCGGGTACGAGAACGAGAAGCTTGCCGATCTGTATCAACGATCCTTCAGTCGCCTTGAAGCAGTACCCGGTGTGCAGTCCGTTACTTTTTCACGCAGTCCATTGTTGAGTCAGAGCGCCTGGACCAGCTCAGTCTATATACCGGGTGAGATCGGAGCGAACGGCCAGCCGCGCGACAGCGACGCAAAGGTGCATTCTGTCCGCGAGAACTTTTTCAACACGATGGAGATCCCGCTGCTTTTGGGCCGCGGTCTGACTGAGCAGGACGATGCGCGCGCCCCGCGCGTTGCCGTCGTAAACCAGACGTTTGTGAAAGCTCACTTTCCGAATGAAAACCCAATTGGAAAACGCTTTGGGTTCGATCCTGACAAACCAAACGAGATAGAGATAGTTGGTATCGCACGTGACGCGAAATACACCAGCCAGCGAGACAGGATCCAGCCGACGGTCTATCAATCGTGGCGACAGGTGCTGCGAAGGATGACTTTTGCCACGTTCGAAGTGCGCACGGCAGGCGACCCAGCGGCGTCTATCGCGGGCATACGACAGGCGATGCGCGAGGTCGATAGCAATCTGCCGCTCAGCAACATCCGCACGCAGGTGCAACAGGCAGATGAAACACTCGCGATGGAGCGGATGTTTGCGAAGTTGCTGACGCTCTTCGGACTGATCGCGCAACAGCTCGCGGCGATCGGTCTGTACGGCGTGATGGCTTATGTGGTGTCGCAGCGCACACATGAGATCGGCATTCGCATGGCGCTCGGCGCGGATCGTCGCAACGTGCTGATGATGGTAGTGCGACAGGGAATGGTGCTGACGCTTGTCGGGATCGCGATCGGGTTAGTAGCAGCTTATGTGTTGACGAAGTATCTCGAGAGTTTGACGAGCATGCTGTTCGGTGTTGAGCCGCGAGACCCGTGGACGTTCGCGTTCATCGGGGTGTTGCTGGGCGTTGTTGCGTTGATCGCGTGTCTGGTGCCCGCGAGACGGGCGACGAAAGTCGATCCACTCAGGGCGCTGCGTTACGAGTAAGACTTAACCACGGATGACACTGATATGGAATCGATCATCACGGATATTCGCTATGGATTGCGGAGTTTGTTGAAGCGACCGGGAGCGACGGCGATTGCCCTCGTGACGTTAGCGCTTGGGATCGGTGTAAACACTGCGATCTTCAGTGCTGTTGATTCGATTCTGCTGAGGCCAATGCCGTTCAACGATCCTGACCGGCTCGTGTCTGTTTGGGAACAGACGCCGGCACTCGGAATACAGCAAAACCAGGCAGCGCCTGCGAACTTCTTCGATCTGCGTAATCAGAATCAGTCTTTTGAAGCGCTCGGTGCATATGGACCACTGGATATCAATCTCACCGGTACTGGTGATCCCGAGCGGCTCGATGGCCAACTCGTGAGTGCGAACGTCTTTTCAATTCTGGGGGTCGCACCCGCACTCGGCCGAACGTTCCTCGCGAATGAGGATCAACCAGGCCAGGAGCACGTCGTTGTGCTGAGCGACGCGCTCTGGCAGCGACGCTTCAATCGCGATCCCTCGATCATCAATCGCAACATCACGCTTAATGGCGAATCGTTTACGGTCGTCGGCGTCATGCCGCGCGGCTTCTTCTTTCCGCTGCGTGAGACTGAATTGTGGGTCCCGTGGGCCATGGAACCCGATCAGGCGAGTGGACGCGGCGACCACTATCTGGGACTCGTCGCTCGTTTGAAGCCTGATGTCAGCATTGAACGTGCGAATGCCGATCTCGCAGCGATCGGGCAGCGATTGTCTGCTGAATACCCGCGGACAAACGAAGGACTCGGCTTTATCGCGCGCTCGTTACACCGCGATTACGTCGGCGATCTTCGTTTGCCGATGCTGATCCTGTTTGGCGCGGTTGGGCTCGTGCTGCTGATTGCGTGTGCAAACGTCGCGAACCTGCTGTTGGCCCAGGCGACAACGAGACGAAAGGAGATCGCGATTCGCATCGCACTCGGCGCGCGACGTTGGACCATCGTGCGGCAGATGCTGGTCGAGAGTCTGTTGCTCGCCTGCGGTGGTGGTCTGCTCGGAGTGCTCGGTGCGTTCTGGGGCGTGCAGGCGCTCACCACGTTTCTTCCCGAGAGTTTGTCGAAACTACAGGGCATAAACATCGATGCGCGAGTGTTGTTGTTTACGCTCGGCGTGAGTGTGCTTACGGCGATCATCTTTGGTGGCCTGCCTGCCTTGCTTGCTTCACGCACGACGCCGGGCGCGACACTCAGTGACGTTGCGAGAGATATGGCGGGCGGAACTTCGGGCCGTCATGTCCGGCGTGTGCTCGTGGTTTCTGAAGTCGCACTTGCAGTCGTGCTGCTCGTGAGCGCCGGACTTGTTGATTCGCAGTTTCCAGTTACTGCGACAAGTTGAACCCGGATTCAATCCCGAGAACGCCCTCACGATGCGAATGGTCCTGCCGTTTCCGAAGTATGCAAAGCAGGAAGCCCGGCGCGCCTTTTACGACGAGGTGTTGCGGCAGGTGAAAGAGACGCCCGGTGTTGAAGCCGCGGGAATGATCACGTTTCTGCCGCTCTCGTTCAATGGAATGAATTTCAGTTTCTCAGTCGAGGGACGTGCCGCGCCGAGCGATATGAAGCTGCCGTTCGCGCTGTTTCGCGTGGTGAGTCCCGACTACTTTCGCGCGATGGGCATTCCGCTCCTGCGTGGACGCTATTTCGAAGCGCACGATTCTCCCGATTCAACGCCCGTCACCCTCGTTAACCGCCGTCTCGCGGAACAGTATTGGCCCGGCGAAGACGCAATCGGAAAACGACTCAAGGTTGGACCAGCCGATTCGCCTAATGCATGGCTGACTGTTGCCGGAGTTGTCGGCGACGTGCGTCAAACGGGGCTCTACGAACAGAAGTTGGAATTCTACGTGCCTTACATGCAGGAGCGCCGCTCGTTCATGGCGCCTCGCGATCTGGTCGTGCGCACGAAAGCTGATCCTGCGGCGATCGCGGCCGCGGTGCGGAAGGCGGTGTGGGCAGTCGATAAGGACCAGCCGGTCTCGAATGTTCGCACGATGGACCAGGTCTTCGCGGCAGCGATCTCGCAGGAACGTTTCCAGGCACTGATGCTCGGCTTGTCTGCGGCACTCGCGCTCGTGCTCGCGTGCGTCGGGCTCTACGGCGTGATCTCTTACACGGTGGTGCAACGAACGCATGAGATCGGCGTGCGGATGGCGTTGGGCGCGCAGCCTGTCGATGTGTTGAGGCTGGTTATTCGGCAGGGAATGCTGTTGACCTTTGCGGGGCTCGTTGTTGGCATTGTTGCGGGAACGTTTGTGACGCGTGTTTTGACAGACATGTTGTTTGGAGTGACGCCGAGGGATCCGTTGACGTTTGCGGGCGTGCCTGTGTTGCTGCTGGTGGTGGCTTTTCTTGCTTGTTACATCCCGGCACGACGCGCAACGAGAATCGATCCGTTGATCGCATTGCGATATGAGTGAAAGGCACTATAGACCTACGGACGACTATCAAGATTATGGAGCATCACTCTATCTCAAGACATTCGCTACGGATTGCGAATTTTGTTGAAGCAGCCCAGCTTCACCATCGTTGCGGTCATCACGCTCGCGCTCGGCATCGGTGCGAACACCGCGATCTTCAGTCTCGTCAACAGCATCCTGCTGCGACCGCTGCCGTTTCGCGATCCGGATCGCCTCGTGAGAATGATGCAGGCGAGCCCGAAGCTTGGCCTCTCGTCCGTGGGGTGTTTCGCAGGCTGATTTTGCTGCTTATCGCGAACAGAGTCGCTCGTTTGAATCGATTGCGATTTACAACACGACCGCCACTAACCTCACCGGCGTGGGCGAGCCAGAACGACTGCCGATGACAGTCGTCACTGCCGACTTTTTCAAAGTCTTTGGTGTCAACCCGCTGCTCGGTCGCACGTTTGCCGAAGGTGAAGACGCTCAGGGCAAGAACCAGGTGTGCGTCATCAGTCATGCGTTCTGGCAACGTCGCTTCGGCGGGCGATCCGAACGTCGTCGGCAAGACGCTGAGTCTGAATAACACGCAGACACAGATCGTCGGCGTCATGCCCGCTGAGTTTAAGTTTCCGCGATACGAAATCGATCTATGGACGCCGCTCGCACACGATCCCAAGCGAACTGCGCCTTATTTCTATGCCGTCGTGGGCCGTTTGAAACCAGGCATGCAAGTGGCCCAGGCACAGACTGACACGACTGAAGTGCTTCAGAACTTCGGTCGCCAGCATCCGAACCTGAGCGAAGCTGTCGGACTGAGTGAGGGAAATGGACCACGGACGATCGTCACGCCAGTACGAGAAGCGATGCTCGGCAGGACTGAGAAGCCGTTGCTGGTTTTGCTCGCCGCGGTTGCGCTCGTGCTGCTCATCGCGTGCGCGAATGTAGCGAACCTTCTTCTCGCGCGTGCGACTTCACGCACACGAGAGATCGCTGTTCGCGTGTCGTTAGGCGCGTCGCCGCGCGCGAGTCGCGCGACAGCTCTTAACTGAAAGCGTGCTGCTGTCGTTCATCGGCGCCGGCGTCGGTGTTGCTCTAGCAGGTGTTGGCATTCGCATGCTCGACAAGCTGCCCATCAGCGGCATCGTGCGCATGGAAGAAGTGCGTTTGAGCGGTACCGTGCTCGCCTTCACCGCCGGCCTGACCGTCTTCACCGGTTTGCTGTTTGGCTTTATGCCGGCACTGCGCGCGTATGCGATGGGACTCGCGAGCGGAATTCGTGAAGGCGCGCGTGGCACCGTTTCGCATCGTCGACTCAACAGCGCACTCGTCGCCGTGCAGTTTGCGCTCTCACTCGTGCTGCTGATCGGCGCCGGCTTGTTGCTGAAGAGTTTTCAGCGACTCGAGTCAGTCGATCTCGGCTTCAATCCTGAAAACACGCTGACGATGGTCGCGACGTTGCCGCAGTCGAAGTACGACAACGAAGAGAAGGCGTTGCGCTTCTACGAGACTGCGATGGAGCGACTGCGTAACTCACCCGGCATCAATGCAGTCGGTCTGACTGACAATCTGCCTTTTGGTGACGGCGGGAACGTTGACGGCATCATCGTTGAAGGACAAGCGCCGCCGGAAGGCGCAAACGTCTCGCAAGCCGAACAGGCTGAGGTTCAAAGCGTCGCGCCGGGAACGTTTCACGGCACTCGGAATCCCGCTCTTGCAGGGACGCGATTTTCAGACAACCGATCACGCCAAATCACCCCTCGTTGCGATCGTTGATGAACCGCTGGCGCGTCGTTACTGGCCCGCCGGCGATGCGATCGGCAGGCGCATACAGATCACCGGTGATCGGCAATGGCTGACGATCGTCGGCATTGTCGCTGGCGTGAAGCACATCAGTCTGATGGAAGAGAAGCGGCCGCATATTTACTTCGCGATGGCGCAGTATCCATCACCGCGCGCTTCGTTTGTCGTGCGTACTGATGGACCACCATTAAGCGCGGCGCCTACGTTCAGAGCCGCCATCAGGGAAATCGATCCTGACATGCCGTTGTATCTCGTGCGGCCGATGACCGACATCATCGGACAAACACTCAGCACCCAACGACTGACGAATTTCCTGCTGACGGCATTCGCGATCATCGCTTTGACGCTCGCGGCCGTCGGTATCTACAGCACGATGTCGGTTTACGTCGGCAGTCGTACGAAAGAGTTTGGGATCAGGCTTGCGCTCGGCGCGCAACCGGGCGCGTTGCGACGTGCAGTGATGCGACAGGGGCTTTGGCTGACGGGCGTGGGCGTCTGTTGTCGGCGTCGTAGGAGCACTCGCGTTAACGCGAACGATCAAGAGCTTGCTGTTTGAAGTGAGTGCGACGGATCCGTTGGTGTTCACGGCGATACCGGTGTTGCTGGTGATGGTGTCGTTGCTTGCTTGTTACACGCCTGCACGAAGGGCCACGAAGGTCGATCCGTTAGAGGCGTTGAGGGACGAGTAAAGATATGGGCGCTCTTAAACAAAACATCAGCTTCGCAATTCGCACGTTGTTCAAAAACAAGGGCTTCACGATCACGGCGGTGTTGACGCTCGCGCTGGGAATCGGAGCGACCACGGCGATCTTCAGCGTGGTCTATGCGGTGTTCGAGCCGATGCCGTATCCAAACCCGGATCAGCTCGTGATGGTGTGGTCCAGAGGGCGCGGCGGGCGCAACTCTGTTGCATCCGGCGACTTTATCGAGTGGCAACGACGGAGCACATCGTTCCAGGGCATCGGCGCGTGGACCGGCGCGTCGTTCAACGTCGCCACTGACGATCGGCCCGAGCAGGTCCCCGGTTCACGTCGCTACACCCGGGTTCTTCAGCTTCGAAGGACTGCCGCTTTTCTTGGGCCGCGACTTCCTTCCCGAAGAAGGCGAGCCGGGTCGAGATCACGTCGTGATTCTCAGTCATCGACTTTGGAGCGAGCACTTCAACTCGAATCGCGATCTCATCGGCAAAGACGATTCGCATGAACGGCGAGCCTTACACAGTCGTCGGCGTGTTACCTCCGGGCATGCACGATCGATTCAACTCACAGTTGTGGGTGCCGCTCTCGTTCAGGCCCGAAGAGATCACGCACGATTCAAACTTCATGCCCGTGATGGCGCGGTTGAAAGACGGAGTCTCGATCGCACAGGCGCAGGCGGAGATGGACGGCATCGCCGCGCAGCTACAGAGCGAGTCTCCCAAGACAAATGCGAATCGCGGTGTAAGCGTCGAGCCATTGCACCTCAACTTTGTGACTGAATCAACGCGACGCAATCTCTGGCTGCTGCTGGGCGCCGTCGGGTTCCTGTTGTTGATTGGTTGCGTCAACGTCGCCAACCTGCTGCATGGCGCGTGGCACTTCGCGGCAGCGAGAGATTGCGCTCCGAGCAGCACTCGGCGCTTCGCGATCGCGTCTATTCGCTCAGTTTCTTACCGAGAGTCTCGTGCTGGCGGTGCTCGGTGGTGCGCTCGGCATTGTGCTCGCGGGCGCGATCATCGACGCGATAACGGCAGTGATGCCGCCGGTCGGCACGATGTTGCCGTCTGAAGCAAACATCAGAATCAGTATTCCGGTTTTGCTCTTCACGATTGCGGTGACGACGCTGTCCGGACTTTTGTTTGGCGCCGCGCCTGCCTGGCAGGCAACTCGACTCGATCTCAATGAGGTGTTGAAACTCGGCGGTCGCACTGGCTCGGGCAGCATGCGACGCAGAGGACTGCGATTGCTCGTCGTCGCGGAGTTTTCACTCGCGTTGACGTTGCTGGCGACTGGTGGTCTGGCGCTGCGCGGTTTCTGGAATCTCACGCGAATCGATCTCGGCATTCGCACTGACAATGTGCTGACGTTCCGACTGCCGGTTCCTGAAAAACGTCTGAATGGTCCGGATCAGATCAGAGCGTACTACGGCGAAATGCTTGAGAAGATCCAGGCCTTACCCGGTGTAACGAAGGCTGCTTTGACGACTGGTGTGCCTGCTCGTGGACCAGTCAATTGGCACGCGTTTCACGATTGTGGGCCAGCCGCCACCGGATCCTTCCGAACGGCGCGGCTCTGGCATTCAGATGGTGACTCCTGAATACGTCGACACGCTCGGAATTCGGATGACGCGTGGTCGCAGCATCAGCGAGCAGGACACGTCGACGAGCATGCGTGTCGCGACGGTTAATGAAAGCTTTGTGAAGCGCTTTTTGACCGGCGTCGATCCGCTCACGCAGAAGATCTCTTTGAGGAATTTGTGCCGGGTGGGCCGCGAGGGAAGCCGGTCGAATGGCAGATCGTCGGCGTGTTTCACAACGTGCAAGCGGCTGGATTTCGTGAGCCTGATCCCGAGATCAACGTACCGTTTGCGCAGAGTCCATGGCCTCAGGCGTCGATGGTGCTAAGGAGTGAGGGCGATCCGAAAGACTGATCGAAGAGTATTGCGGCGGCGGTCAATTCAGTCGATCCGGATATGCCGCTCGCAGGTGTGAGAACTGTTGACGAGATCATCAGCGAGTCGCTGGCGATCGATCGTTTTAGCGTCGTGTTGTTTGCGAGTTTTGGTGTGCTCGGCGTTGTTGCTGGCTGCGGTTGGTATTTACGGCGTGATGGCGTTCGCGGTCGCGCAACGTACGCACGAGTTTGGAGTGCGCATGGCGCTCGGCGCACAACGCACGCGCGTCATCAAGATGGTGTTGAGAGAGGGGACGATCCTCGCGGTGGGGGGAACGTTGATCGGATTGAGTGGCGCGTATCTCGTGGGGCGTGTCGATGCGGGGAATGTTGTTTGGTGTCGATGCGTTTGACATGCGTGCGTTCAGTGCGGCGGCGTCTTTGTTGATCGTTTCGGCGTTGCTGGCGTGTTGGTTTCCGGCATGGCGCGCCAGTCGTGTCGAGCCATTGGAAGCGCTGCGGTACGAGTAACGCGGATAACTACGGCACTGCGCTACGAGTGAGTGTTAGACAGGATTCTACAAGATTTTTTCAGGATTCACATGATGTTGGTTCGATCCTGTAAATCTTGAAAAGTCTTGTAAATCCTGTCCACGAATTGCGTCTAGATTGGCGCACATGAGATCGGTTTGCGGATGGCGCTGGGTGCACAGACGCACGATGTGATGTGGCTGGTGATCCGGCAGGGAATGGTTCCGGTGTTGATTGGAGTCGTAGCAGGTCTGGCTGCTGCGATTGGTTTGACGCGTTTGATGTCAACGCTTTTGTTTGAAGTCAGCGCGACAGATCCGTTGACGCTTGCGTTGATAACAGTGCTGTTGACGGTCGTGGCGTTACTCGCATGCTACATACCGGCGAGGCGGGCGACGAAGGTGGATCCACTCGTGGCACTGCGCTACGAGTGAGTTTTGGACAGGATTTACAGGATTCTTCAAGATTTAGAGGACCGAACATGCGCACACTTCTACAAGACCTTCGTTACGGGCTGCGGGTGCTGCTGAAGACGCCTGCGTTCTCACTCGTCGCTGTGATTTCACTCGCGCTCGGTATCGGTCTAAACACGGCGATCTTCAGCATCGTTAATGCGATCCTCATTCGTCCCTTACCAGTCGTGAAGCAGCAGGACCGTCTGGTCTGGCTTCGTGCGCCTATCTCGTACCCCGACTATCTGGACTACCGAAACCAGGCACAAAGTTTCGAAGGGATGGCGGCGATCACGGGCACCCAGGACTTTAGCGTTGCTCGGGAAGTGAGCCGGAGCTCGTCAAGGGCGAGTATGTCACTGAGAACTATTTTGACTTGCTCGGCGTCAGCGCTTTCAAGGGACGTGTTTTCGTCGAGGAAGATGGAAAGACGCAAACGCCGGTCGTCATCCTTAGCGAGCACCTCTGGCGAACGCGCTTTGCTTCGGACTCGAACATCATCGGCCGGCAGATCTCATTAAACGGATTCGGCTTCACTGTCGTCGGCGTGATGCCGAAAAACTTTACCGGCACTGAAGTCGGGCTTAATCGCGAACTGTGGCTGCCGCTTTCAACGTACCGGCTGCTAAACCCGCCGGGGACCGCGCGAACAGTGGATCCGGGACCGAGTCGATTCGATAACCGGGATACGCATTGGCTCGCCGTGTTTGCACGACTGAAACCTGATATCTCGCGTGAGAGTGCCGGAAGTGAGTTAACTGAAATCGCCCGGCGCGTCGCCGAAAACTTCCGCGGTGAGGTTGATGCCGAGACGCTCAGGAGCGTGCAACTGCTGCGGATGAGTGGTGGCATGGATCCTCGAGATCAGGAAGAGGTCTTGCCGGTTGCCGGAATCGCGCTGGGCGTAGTCGCGCTCGTGCTGCTGATCGCGTGCGCGAACATTGCAAGCCTGCTTCTGGCGCGAGCCGCAATTCGAAGACGAGAAACGGCCATCCGGCAAGCACTTGGCGCGACTCGCCGTCGACTCGTTCGCCAGTGGCTGACAGAGAGCGTGCTGCTCGGCATTGCGGGCGGCGCTATCGGGCTTGATACTGGCTGTGTGGGCCAATCAGCTTCTGGTTTCCCAACTCCAGTCAACACCACTGGCCTCGCTCGAGTTCGGTTTAGATTACCGCGTACTCGCATTCACTCTGGTCGTCTCAGTTACAACCGGGATTGTCTTTGGACTTGCTCCAGCGCTTCAGGCCTCGCGTTTGAACATCGTTATGGCGCTGAAGAGTGACGCGTTAAAAGTTCCCGGCGCTCATCGCTCATACCTGCGCAATGCCTTCGTCACGGTCCAACTAATACTGTCGGTCGTGCTGCTGGTGGGATCGGGTCTCTTCATCAGGGCACTGCAGCGTGCCAGCTCGATCGATCCAGGCTTCACCGTCGAGCGCGCATTGATTGTGCCAATCAACCTCGGGTTGTTGCGCTACAGCAAGACGGAAGGCCAGGCTTTTTACAGCGATTTGCTGGCGAGAATCCAAACGCAGCCCGGAATCGAGCAGGTCACGCTCGTTCGCTTCCCGCAAATGGGCGGCTCCTTCGCGCAGTTTCAGATTTTCACGGAAGGGAGTGAACCGGCAAGCGAAGGCATGAGCGCCGGCTTCAACGTGGTCGGTCCAAACTATTTTAGAACGATGGAAACTACGTTGCTTCGCGGCCGTGAGTTTACAGAAATCGATCGCGAGGGCGCGCCGGGCACAGTAGTAATAAACGAGACGCTCGCAGCAAGACTCTGGCCGAATGAAAACGCCCTCGGCAAACGCGTTAGCACCACTGGACCAGAAGGTCCATTTCTGGAGGTAGTTGGCGTCGCGCGCGACAGCAAGTATCGATCGCTGGGTGAGGTGTCACGCCCTTACGTCTACCTACCGCTTCAGCAATCCTACGATCCGAAGATGACTCTCGTTGTCCGCACGATGGGCGAGCCAAAGGCTGTCACGCCAGTTGTACGTGAACAGATACGCGCGCTGAATGCAAACCTTCCGATCGCAGACGTGCAGACATTGCGTGAGCAATTGGAACTTACGCTGCTTCCCTCGCGAATCGCCGCATGGACTCTCGGTGGCTTTGGCGCCCTGGCGCTGCTGCTTGCGGGAATCGGGATCTACGGTGTCGTTTCATATGGCGCGGCACAGCGCACACGCGAGATCGGAGTGCGAATGGCACTGGGCGCTAAAGAAAAAGATGTGCTTGGGCTCGTGCTTTGGGATGGTTTGATTGTAATAGGCGCGGGGCTCGCGATCGGCCTGTTGCTCGCTGCGGCAGCAACGCGAGTGATCTCAGCGTTTCTGTACGGCGTAGGAGCGACCGATCCCTTAACGTTCGTGGCAGTGCCGCTGCTGCTCGGTGTCGTTGCTCTTGTCGCTTCTTACATTCCCGCAAGGCGGGCAGTGAAAGTGGATCCACTCGTGGCGCTGCGCTACGAGTAAGTTAGACAGGATTTACAAGATTTTTCAGGATTTACATGATGATGGTTCGAATCCTGTAAATCTTGAAAATCCTGTAAATCCTATCCAGAAGGAGACTAAGAATGCACACACTTCTACAAGATCTACGCTACGGGTTCCGGATGTTGCTCAAGCAAAAGGGGCTCACGATTGTTGCCTGCTTTCACTCGCGCTTGGAATCGGTGCGAATACGGCGTTGTTCAGTATCGTCGATGCGATGCTGTTGAAGATGTTGCCGGTGAAAGAGCCCGATCGTCTGGTGCTGTTCAAATCGGTCGCCCCGAAAGAGTTCTCTGTCGGCAGCTACAACGGAAGCTCCAACCGCGATCAGCAAACGGGCCTTACTAACCGAACCTCATTCGCCTATCAGACTTACCAGCGCCTGCGCGAGCAACACGGACCGATGTCAGACATCTTCGCGTTTGGAAATATCGGACTGAATCTCACTGCTGACGGTCAGGCGGAGATTGCGAACGGGCAGGCTGTTACCGGGAATTACTACGCAGCGCTCGGTGTGCAGCCTGCGATTGGTCGCGTGCTCACCGATGAAGACGACAAAGCCGGCGCCGCGCCAGTTACTGTTCTGAGTCATCGTTACTGGCAGAAACGATTCGGCGGTGATCCATCGGTCGTCGGCAAGCAGATCAATCTCAACAACGTCTCGTTTACGGTTGTCGGTGTCTCGGCCAAAGGTTTTGACGGCGCCAGGGGAGTCGGCTCATCGCAGGACGTTTCTATCCCGGTCACTCTCGAGCCGCAACTCTACGCCGACAAGCAACGCTCCTACATGAACGGCGCGGGCGTCTGGTGGCTGCGCGTCATGGGCCGTTTGAAGCCCGGCGTCACTCGCGGAACAAGCACAGGCGCAGTTGGAAAACGCGTTTCTGCAATCAGTGTTGGAACATCGCGCCGCGCGGCAGGCCGCAGCGCAGGCAAGCGGCGGCAACACGATCAGCGATCTCGATCCGAAGCCAGTATCCGCGACTCGTCGCCGATCCCGGCGGGCAGGGCGAGATGTACCGGCGCAAGTATTACGCACCATCGCTTTACCTTTTGCTCGGTGTCGTTGGGCTCGTGCTGCTGATCGCATGTGCAAACGTTGCGAATCTCCTGTTGTCTCGCTCAGCCGGACGACAAAAAGAGATCAGTTTGCGACTGGCGCTCGGAGCAAGTCGCTTCGCGTCTCATTCGTCAACTGCTGACTGAAAGCATGTTGCTTGCAGTCCTCGGCGGCCTCTTCGGAATCATCTTCGCGATCTGGATCAAGGACGGACTGATCGCCGTTAGCGATTGGGGCGGCCGCGGCATGAACGCACTCGAGCCGCAGTCTTGACTGGCGCGTGCTCGGTTTCACACTCGCACTCTCACTGCTGACCGGAATCGTGTTTGGACTGGCGCCAGCATGGCGCACGACACGAGTCGATCTAACGCCTTCGTTGAAAGACAGCGGACGCGGATCGAGTGCTATTCATCGTTCTCTTCTGAGCCGTGGCCTGGTTGTGGTCCAGGTGGCGTTGTCGTTGTTGCTGCTGGTTGGTGCGGGACTGTTTGTGCGCACGTTGCTCAACCTGCAACGCGTCGATCCCGGCTTCAATACGCAGAACCTTTTGCTGTTTGAAGTTGAGCCGGCGCTGATTGGTTACAAAGACGAAAAGCTGCGCCAGAGTTACGCAGCAGATCAGCGAGCGACTCGAAGCTGTTCCGGGCGTGCAGGCCGTCACGTTCTCGCGAATGCCGTTGCTGTCGCAGTCGTCACACACGAGCAGCGTGTTTTTGCGCGAAGCGTTGAACGCAACGCCGGATTCGGAAGGACGCATTACGCCAAGTGGCGAGGGTTGGCGGCTCATCGTACGCGAAAACTTTTTGCAGGCGATGGGTATTCCATTGCTTTCCGGGCGCACGTTTGGACCACAGGACGACACGACTTCACCGAAAGTCGTAGTCGTGAATCAAACGTTCGCGAATAAGTTCTTCCCTAACCAGAACGCGATCGGAAAACGCTTCACCTACGACACCACGAAACCTGATGAGCTCGAGATCGTCGGCGTTGCTAAAGACGCAAAGTACACCAGCCAGCGCGACGAAATTCCGCCGACCATCTATTCGTCGTATCGACAAGAGCGTCCGTTAGCGAGCGCGGCATTCGAAGTCCGAACTACGGGCGATCCCGCGGCGACGATCGCGAGCGTGCGTAGTGTGGTGCGCGAGATCGAGCCAAACCTGCCGGTGATGAACGTCAAGTCGCAGGTCGAACAGGCGGATGAAACACTTCGCATGGAGCGATTGTTTGCGAAGTTGTTGACGCTGTTTGCGCTCTTGGCCCAACAGCTCGCGGCGATCGGATTGTTTGGCGTGCTTGCTTACACGGTTTCACAGCGCACACACGAGATCGGTATTCGCATGGCGCTCGGAGCGGATCGCGGCGAACGTGATGAGGATGATCGTGAGGCAGGGAATGATGCTCGCTGTGCTTGGGCGTGATTCTCGGATTGGTTGGTGCTTACGTGCTCACGAAGTATCTCGAGAGCTGGATCAGTTTGTCGAAGATGTTGTTTGGCGTGAAGGTTGACGATCCGTTGACGTACGGCGTGATTGCGGTGCTGTTGACGGTGGTGGCGCTGATCGCGTGCTACATCCCGGCGCGCCGCGCGACGAAGGTCGATCCACTCGTGGCGCTGCGGTACGAATGAATATGCCATCCACAGATTACACAGAGAAATAATCTGCGAAATCTGTGGATGATTTGGAGGAACAGTTGATTCAGGATCTCATTTACGGCTTGCGTTGGCTCAGGAAGAATCCCGGCTTCACGGTGCTGGCGGTGTTGATGCTGGCTGTGGGCATCGGTGTGAACACGGCGATGTTCAGCGTGATCAATGCGGTGCTGTTGCAGCCGCTGCCTTATCCCGAGCCGATCGCATCGTGTGGATGAATGAGTCGGGACCGGAAGTCCAGAACCGGCACGTCTCTTACCCGAACTTCGTCGATTGGCGCGCTCGCAATCAGGTCTTCGAGTCGATGTCAACGTTTCGTGGCTGGTCGGCAAATATAACCGGCACGGACAAGCCTGAAGCTCTCGACGCGAGGATCGTTACTGCTGATTACTTCAGGGTAATGCGCACGACGCCGATGCTGGGCCGCGACTTTACTGCCGAAGACGACAAGCCCGGCGCAGCTCCAGTCACGATCATCAGCTACGCATTCTGGCAACAGCGATTCGCGGGCGATCCAAATATCGTCGGCAAAGAGATCCTGCTCGACGATAAGTCACACACGATAATCGGCGTCACGCGCCAGGACTTCGTGCACCAGGGCCCACCGCCGTTATGGGTCCTCATGGGTCCGCTGAATTGGAAAAATCGTGACGTGCGCACGGGTGGAAACGTAATCGCACGGTTGAAGCCGGGCGTGACGATCGATCAGGCGCGCGACGAGATGAACCGCATCTCGCAACAGTTGCGCCGGGAACATCCGATCGCGAATGCAGGCGCGAATGTCGTCAACGTCGTGTCGCTTCAGGACAGTATTACAAGCGAGTCAGCACTGCGTTGAAGATACTTTTCGCGGCAGTCGGGCTGGTGTTGTTGATCGCGTGCGCTAACGTCGCGAATCTTCTGCTGGCCCGCGCTGCTGCGCGTCGAAAAGAGTTTGCCGTACGTGCAGCGCTCGGCGCGTCGCGATTCAGACTCGTGCGGCAGATGATGATTGAGAGTCTGCTGCTGTCGATCGCTGGCGGTGTGCTCGGGTTCTTCTTTGCTTCATGGACGGTGCTCCTGCTTTCGCGCGTGGCGCACGAGACAGTTCCACGCATGACCGGCGTGCAGCTCAGCGGCAAAGTACTCGTCTTCAATTTCGCAGTCTCTCTACTCACCGGAATTACTTTTCGGCGTGTCTGCCTGCGCTGCGCTCCTCGCAAACAGACTTACAGGAAACGTTAAAAGACAGCAGCTCGACAACGACTGACAGCGCCGGCAAGAGATTGCGCGGCACTCTCGTCGTCGCTGAAGTTGCTTTCTCCGTGGCGTTGCTGGTCGGCGCGGGATTGTTGGTGAAGAGCCTCGTGCTGTTGTTGAGCGCCGACAACGGCTTCGATCCAAACGGCGTGCTCACGATGGAGCTCAAGGTCTCGCGTAACCGTGACCGCGATCGCGCGGAGCTCAGCAGGTTACTTCAGCAGGTGCTACAAGCCGTGCAATCTCAGCCCGGTGTTGAAAAGGCGACGCTTTCAGCAGCGCTTCCGGGTATCACCGACGGCTGGCAAACCGATATCGCGGCTCGAAGGTTATCGCCACGGAGAAAAAGGGCGAGATCATCAACGTCGATTGGTCCATCATCACACCTGATTACTTCGAGACGATGAAGATCCCGATCCTGCGCGGGCGCACGTTCACCAGAGACGAAGACGAACAAGGCAAACCGGTGCTCCTCATCGATGAGAATCTCGCGCGGCGTTTCTGGCCCAACGAAGAGGCGGTCGGCAAACACATCGCGTACGACAGTCCCACCTGGCACGAGATCATCGGCATCGTTCCGGCAGTTAGAACGCTTACGGCTCTGAAGCAAACACCGCTGATCAGGATCTACACGCCGATGGGTCGCTTTCCGCAGCGCAATGTGATGCTGTCGATTCGTGCCGACGACGAGTGACGCGGAAGCTTTAACTGCTGCGGTCACGCGCGCTGTGCAGGAGATCGATAAGGATCTGCCGATCGCTGAGGTCGCGACATTTGAAGACATCCTCGGCGCGCGAATCTTCTACGCGTCGTTTCAATGCGATGCTTTTTTCGATCTTTGCCGCGCTCGCGCTCGTGCTCGCGGTGACGGGCGTTTATGGCGTGCTCTCCTATTCAGTTTCACAACGCACACATGAAGTCGGCATTCGCATGGCGCTCGGCGCCGGACAGCGCGACGTGCTGCGGTTGTTTATCGGCCAGGGAATGCGGCTCGTGTTGTTGGGGCTTGTGATTGGGTTGGGTGGCGCGTTTGCGCTGACGCGTTTGATGTCGAGTTTGCTGTTTGGAGTTTCGACGACTGATGTGGCGACGTTTGTGGTGGTTGCGGTGGGATTGACGCTGGTGGGCGTGTTTGCGTGTTACCTGCCGGCGCGACGTGCGACGCGCGTCGATCCACTAATCGCGCTTCGGTATGAGTGATGGTTTAGGAGCAATCAATGATCAATGACATCCGTTATGCGCTGCGCATGCTGACGAAGAACCCCGCGTTTGCCGGCGTCGTGGTGCTCACGCTCGCACTCGGCATTGGCGCGAACGCCGCGATCTTCTCTCTCCTCGATCAGGTGCTGTTGCAGAGTCTGCCGGTCGCGAATCCCGATCAGCTCGTGGTGTTTTCGGTGTATGAAGCGAAGGAACCAGACACCGACAGCTCCTTCTCGTATCCGATGTACCAGGATCTCCGCGATCAGAAATTCTGCCTTCTCCGGCGTGATTGCGCGTGGCGGCACGCAGATGAACGTCAGCTACGGCGACCAGACGGAGCGCGTGAGCGGTGAGCTCGTCAGTGGAAACTTTTACGAAGTGCTCGGTGTTCGTCCGTGGGCCGGCAGGTTGTTCACACAGGAAGACGATCGCACGCCCCGCGCGCATCCGGTCGCAGTGTTGAGCTACAAGTTTTGGGAAAGCAGATTCAATAAAGATCCAAACCTGATCGGCAAGACGATCCTCGTCAATGAACAACCTGTGACTGTGCTTGGCGTGACGCCGCCGGGTTTCTACGGCGTTGACCTTTCAAACAATCCTGACGTGCGCGTGCCGTTGATGATGACGCCCGTCTTCAATCCGCTACCGGCGACGCGGCTGCAAAGCCGGCGTCATCAATGGCTGAGCGTGATGGCGCGTCGCAAGGCGGATGTGTCTCCCGAACAGGCGCAGGCTTCGCTGAATGTTACTTATCAACAGATTCGACAATCCGAAGCGGAGCAATTGACTGCGAGCGGGACGACATTCAATCGTGAGCGATTTCATGTCGCAACGCATCGCTGCGATACCCGGCGATCAGGGCCTTCGTTATTTGCAAGTTGAGCTGCGCACGTCGTTGTGGCTGCTCTTTGGTGCGACCTGCGCGGTGCTGCTTATTCTTTGCGCGAACCTCGCAAACTTGATGATGGCGCGGGCCACTGTGCGCGCGCAGGAAATAACCGTCCGGCTCGCACTCGGCGCCGGTCGATTGCGTCTGCTGCGACAGTGGCTGACTGAAGGCGTCGTTCTGTCGACGATCGGCGGTGTGGTCGGGATCTTTATCGCGCTCTGGATCAAGGCCGGTTTGATTGCATTCATACCGCCGGATTACCGTCAGAATTTGAATGCGAGTTTTGACTGGCGCCTGTATGCATTCATTCTCGGAGTGTCGATCCTGCTGGGGATCGCGTTTAGTTTGGCGCCGGCGATTCAAGCGGCGCGACAGGTTTTTGCCCCAGGGCTGCGGTTCGAGTCGCGCAGTTTTACTGCAGGCGGCAAGCTGCTGAGCCTGCGTAGTGGTTTGATCCTGGTCCAGGTCGCGCTGTCGCTGCCGTTGCTCGTGAGCGCTGCACTTTTATTAAGGACGCTGCAAAACCTTCGTGCGCTCGATACGGGATTCGGAAAGGAAAACGTACTGCTCGCCAGTATTAACCCGTCGCTCAACGGCTATTCAAAAGAACGCACGGCCGCTTTCTACGACGAGTTGATGGCAAAGACCCGCGCTTTGCCCGGCGTCAAGTTTGCCAGCCTTGCTTCCGACTCGCCGATCTCCGGTGGTTGGGATCAAAACGGCATCGTCGTTGAAGGTTACACGCCGCGCGAAGGCGAACGGATGTCGTGCGATGCCACGTATGTTTCGAGTGATTACTTCAAATCACTCGAAATTCCTTTTCTGCTGGGACGCGATTTTGACGAACGCGATCGCCTCGGCGCGCCGAAGGTCGTCATTGTCAACGAGAAGATGGCGAAGCACTTCTTCGGCAACACGGCCAACGCGATCGGAAAACGCATCGGGCTGGACGACGTGCCCGACATGATGATCGTCGGAGTCGTCAAGGATGCTCAATATATCAATCTGCGTGAGAGCCTGCGCCGGCATTTTTACGTGCCGACGACACAGGATTCGACACTCACGAATCTGACGTTGCACGTTAAGACTTCGAGTGATCCGAATGTCGTTGCGGAACAATTGCGTGCGCAGTTGAAGGCGCTCGATCCACACCTGCCGCTTTACAACATCAAGACGCTTTCGACTGAAATTGATGAGTCGCTGATCCAGGAACGGATGGTGACGTGGCTCTCGACCGCGTTTGGACTGCTCGCGACGTTGCTGACAGCGCTCGGGCTTTACGGTGTGTTGACGTTCTCAGTCGCGCGACGCACGCGCGAGATTGGAATTCGTGTCGCGCTCGGCGCACAACGTCGCGATGTGTTCCGGTTGATCATGATTCGCGGCGTGATCCTGGTTGGTGTTGGCGTGGCGATTGGGCTCGGGGCGTCGTTTGCGTTTTCGAGATTGTTGAGCTCGTTGTTGTTTGGCGTGACGCCGAACAACGTGACGACGCTCGTGGGTGTTTCGGTCGGCCTGATCGCAGTGGCGCTCTTGGCCTGCTACATCCCCGCCCGCCGCGCAACGAAAGTCGATCCGCTGGTGGCGCTGCGGTACGAGTGAAAGCCCAGGCATAACGCCGAAGGCGTTCGCTCACTGCAATTAGCGTTTGAGCGTGCGGCTATAACGCCGAAGGCGTTGGCTAATTTCAGCCCAGGGTTGGAGCGAAGCGACAACCCTGGGTCCGAACATAAAAGACGAATAAACCCTGAAAGGGTTCGCCAGTTGCCGAACCCTTTCAGGGTTGTAACGATTTTCCCGCACGATAACCCAAGGTTGTCGCTGCGCTCCAACCTTGGGCTGAAATTAGCGAACGCCTTCGGCGTTAATTGCAGATAGTAGGGTTTCAAATTTCGCGAACGCCTTCGGCGTTAATTGCAGATAGTAGGGTTTCAAATTTCGCGAACGCCTTCGGCGTTAATTGCAGATAGTAGGGTTTCAAATTTCGCGAACGCCTTCGGCGTTAATTGCAGATAGTAGGGTTTCAAAATTTCGCGAACGCCTTCGGCGTTAATTGCAGATAGTAGGGTTTCAAATTTCGCGAACGCCTTCGGCGTTAATTGCAGATAGTAGGGTTTCAAAATTTCGCGAACGCTTCGGCCCTGATTGGAGAAAGACATGTTCCAGGATATTCGCTACGGAATACGAATGCTTCTCAAGAAGCCGGGGTTTACGCTGATCGCGGTGCTTTCGCTTGCGCTCGGGATCGGGGCGAACACCGCGATCTTCAGTCTGGTTGATGCGGTGCTGATCAAGTCGCTGCCGGTGCAGGAACCGAAGGAGCTAGTACTGTTCGGCAAAGGCGAGGATCAGGGAGCGATCGATCGGCTTGCCTGATCGAGCGTCGATCTCTTCTCCTATCCGTTTTTACCGGCAGGTGCAACAACGAACCGACCTGTTTTCAGGAGTGGCGGGCCTGCTTGAGCATGCCCTGGACCGTACATGGCTTCGTCAATACGAGCAGCGACATCGAGCAGATGCAAGTGCAACTCGTCTCTGGCACTTACTTCCCCGTACTTGGTGTCAATGCTGGTCTCGGCCGTGTCTTAACTGAAGCTGACGATCAAATCAAGGCGGCGCATCCGGTTGCAGTCGTGAGTTACGCGTGGTGGCAACAGCGAATCGGCGGCGATCCTTCCGCGATCGGCAAGACGATCAAGATCGATGAAGTCACTTACACCATAGTCGGTGTTGCGCCGAAAGAATTTTTCGGCACCACGAGTTGGTTTTGCTCCTGATCTGTGGGTTCCGCTGGCGATGGAAAAGCAATTGCCGCCCGCGCATTGGGACGGGAGAAGCAATGACAATTTTCAATCGCTGTATCGTCATCGGGCGCTTGAAGAGATGGGGTTACGGCAGAGCAGGCCAATGCGGTGGCTAATCTGCTCTTCAAACAATCGCTGCGGGCGAACGCCGGTGCTCAAGCGACTGCCGAAACACTGCAGGACATTGAGAAAGCGAGCATCGAGCTGACGCCTGTAAGTCGGGGCTTGTCGTCGCTGCGCGAGCAGTTTTCACTCTCCTTGAAAGTGTTGATGGGAGTCGTGGCGCTCGTGTTGCTGATCGCGAGTGCTAACGTCGCGAACCTGTTGCTGGCCCATGGCGCGGCGCGCAACGAGAGTTTGCGGTGCGGCATGGCTGTAGGCGCGGGACGTTTGCGCCTGGTGCGGCAGTTATTCACTGAGAGTGCGTTGCTTGTGGTGCTTGGAGCAATAGCAGGTACTGCGCTTGCCTGGTGGGGAGCGCGTTTGTTGTTGCTGATGGCGTCGGATGGTCCAGAAGCACTTCCGTTAAACGTCACGCCAAACATTCGTGTTCTTGCATTCACCATCGGCGTTTCGCGCTTGTGCGCGGTGATTTTCGGAATTGCGCCTGCGTTGCGTGCTTCGCGAATTGAACCAAACACTTCGCTCAAAGGTGGAAAGACCTCCGCTCTAAGTGCCTTACGAAATCCACTCGGCAAAGCATTCGTGGTCGCGCAAGTGGCGCTTTCACTTTTACTGCTCGTCGGCGCCGGACTTTTCGTGCGCACGCTGATCAATCTGCAAAGCATTCCCAGCGGATTCAACCAGGAGAATGTCGATGCTGTTTCAGGTGGACACTTCGGCGACTGGTTACAAGGACGACGATCCGAAACTGCCGGCATTACTGCGCGAGGTTGAGGAGAAGGTGAAGGCGGTTCCCGGTGTGCAGTCTGCTTCGTTTGCGTTCATCATCTTCAACCAGGGGTTCTGGACCAGCCGCGCTCACAGTCGTGAGCGACGATATTCCTGAAGGGCAGAGCCGCAGCATCAGAAACAATATCGTCGGTCCGGATTTCTTTGCCGCCATGGGTATTCCTGTCGTGCAGGGCCGCAGCTTTGGCCCGCAAGACACAGAGAACTCGCAGAAAGTGGCGGTGATTAGCGAGTCGATGGCCCAACGGTTTTTCCCGAATGGCTCTCCGGTCGGAAAGCGGTTTGGAATCGATGGCCCTAACTCCACTGAAGCGATCGAAGTTATCGGTGTAGTGAAGGATGCGAAGTTTACGGAAATCTGACCGAGAACAGTTGAAACCGATGGCTTTTTATCCGCATTCACAGACTACCGGATGCACTCGGCAATCTCGTCGTGCGTTTTTCGGGGCCGCCGAGTGCGGTCGTGCCGCAGGTGCGGCAGACGATCAAGCAGATCAATCGCAATCTGCCTGTTGATGACGTGGTGAGTCTTTCGGATCACATCGGTCGTTCCCTCGTGCAGCAGAAACTGGTCGCGCGGCTCGCGACTTTCTTCGGACTGCTCGCGTTGTTGCTCGCGTGTGTCGGGCTGTACGGGGTGATGTCTTACGGTGTGGCGCGACGCACGAACGAGATCGGCATTCGCATGGCGCTCGGCGCGCGTGGTCGCAGTGTGCTGTGGCTGGTGTTGCGTGAAGCGTTGGTGCTCGTCGTGATCGGGCTGGTGGTTGGTTTGCTTGCTTCGCTGGCGCTGACGAAGACCGCGGCGACGTTGTTGTACGAGTTGAAGCCGAACGATCCGCTGACGATCACGTTAGCGACGTTGTTGTTGGCGGCGGTCGCGCTTGTTGGCGGGTTATTTGCCGGCGCGGCGTGCGTCGCGCGTCGATCCGATGGTCGCGTTAAGGGATGAATAGGTCCATATAGGACTTAAAGGATTTAAACTATGAACACATTACTTCAAGACATCCGCTTTGGACTGCGCATGCTGCTCAAGTCGCCGAGCGTCAGCATCGTCGCCACTATCGCGCTCGCGCTCGGGATCGGCGCCAACACCGCGATCTTCAGTGTTGTGAATGCGGTGCTGTTGCGTCCTTTGCCGTTTCCGGATCCGGATTCGCTCGTCGCCGTGTTTGAAACCGACCCGCAGCGCGGCCAGCAGCGCGGGTCGCATTCATATCCAAACTTCATCGACCTCCGCGCGCAGAACACGGTCTTCGAGCGCGTCGCTTCGTATCGCGGCGGCGACTTCATCATGACCGGCCGCGGTGAGCCCGCGCGCCTGCAAGGCTCCGTTGTGACTGCGGATCTCTTTCCGCTCCTCGGCGTGGCAGCCGATGCTGGGTCGCACGTTTCTACCCGACGAAGACAAGCCGATCGAGACGGGCCGCGTCGTGATTCTCAGTCACGCACTTTTTCAACAACGCTTCAACTCCGATCCGTCGATTATCAATCAAGCCGATCACTCTCGACGGCATCAGCTTCACCGTCGTCGGCGTGATGCCGCCGTCGTTCGAGTTTCCGATTCAGAACGATCCGGTCGAGCTATGGACCACGATTGCCGGCGACGCTTCCGGCAGCGAGCCGGTCACCGGCCAGCGCGGCGCGCACTTCCTGCAAGTGATCGGCGCGTCTCAAGCCCGGCGTCACACAGGAACAAGCGCAGGCTGAGCTCACCGCGATCGCGCTCGCGTCTCGAGCAACAGTATCCCGACACGAACACGCAGCAGGAGCCTGCGACTTCGAGTCCGCTTTGACGGCACTCGTCGGCGACATTCGTCCGGCATTGCTGATACTGCTCGGCGCCGTTGCCTGCGTGTTGCTGATCGCGTGCGCGAATGTCGCGAACCTGCTGCTCGCGCGCGCCACGAGCCGTCACAAAGAGATGGCGATTCGCATCCGCACTCGGCGCCAGCCGCATGCGCGTGATTCGCCAGTTGCTGACTGAGAGCGTGTTGCTGTCGCTGGTTGGTGGCGGTGATCGGGTTGCTGCTGGCAGTGTGGTGGTCCGATCTGCTGGTTGCGCTCGGCAAAGAGGACATTCCGCGCGCGGTCCACGTCGGCATGGACTGGCGCGTGTTGGGATTTACGCTCGGCGTGTCGCTGTTAACCGGACTGATCTTCGGACTGGCGCCCGCGTTTCATTCTTCGAAGACTGAACTGGTCGAATCGTTGAAGGAAGGCGGCACGCGGTACGAGCGAAGGCGCGCGTCGCAATCGCGTTCGCAAAGTGCTGGTCGTGGTCGAACTCGCGATCGCCGTGGTGTTGTTGGTCGGCGCGGGACTGTTGATCCAGAGTCTCTGGCGTCTGCAAAAAGTGAACAGCGGTTTGCAACCTGAGAACGTTCTCACGTTCAACGTAGTCCTGCCTGAGATCAAGTACAAGAGCGACCGGCAGAGCCAGTTTTTCATCGACTTGAAGCAGCGTCTCGAGTCGACGCCCGGGCGTGCAATCGGCGAGCACGATCTATCCCGCTGCCTTTGAGCGGCGACCGTTTCGTATCTCGTTTGAGATCGAGGGACGGCCGATGGCGCCGAAGGATCATCCTTCCGCCGACTTCTTCACCACCGGTGTCGGCTACTTCAAGACGATGGGCATCCCGATGATCAAGGGTCGTGACTTCGACGATCGCGACAAACACGGCTCAACGCCGGTGATCATCATCACCGAGACGTTTGCGCGGCAGTATTTTCCGAACGAAGACCCCATCGGAAAACGTATCAATCCCGGCATCTCAACTATACGAGGACGAAGATTCAACCATGCGGGAGATTATCGGCGTCGTCGGTGACGTCAGAAACCGCAGTCTGAGCACCGAGCCGAAGCCGGCTTACTACTGCCGCAATCGCAGATGCCGTTCAGCCAGATGGTCGTGGTGGTGAAGACGGCGGGCGAGCCGCGCAGCCTGATTTCTGCAGTGACGAAGGAGGTGGCTGCGATGGACCAGGACATTCCGTTGTTTGGCGTGAAGTCGATGGAGGAGTACCTGTCGTCATCGGTCGCGGCGCCGCGTTTCAGCACGACGTTGCTTTCGATCTTTGCGGCAGTGGCGCTGGTGCTGACTGTCGTTGGGTTGTACGGCGTGATGAGTTACTCGGTCGCGCAACGCACGAACGAGATCGGAATTACGACTGGCGCTCGGTGCGCAGTCGCGCGACGTGTTGCTGATGATCGTCAAGCAGGGTTCGACGCTGATTTTGTTCGGGCTTGTGATTGGATTGGCGGGAGCGTATGCGCTCACGCGTCTGATCGCGAGTTTGTTGTTTGGAGTGACGGCGAAGGATCCGTTCACGTTTGCGGCAGTGGCGGTGTTGCTGGCGATCGTCGCTTTGCTGGCGTGTTACATCCCAGCGTTGCGCGCGACGAAAGTGGATCCAATGGACGCGCTCCGTTGCGAATGAGATCACAAAAGGCACAAAACGAAATCAATAAATCATTTTATGTGTTTTTGGTGCCTTTTTGTGGCAAGGAGATCTTTTGATGACACTAGTGGCTGACATTAAGTTTGGCGTGCGGATGCTTTTGAAGAGCCCGATGATGACGTTTATTGCGTTGTTTGCGCTCACGCTCGGCATTGGCGCGAACACCGCGATCTTTAGTGTCGTCAATGCTGTGCTGCTGCGCAGCTTTCCTTACAAGGATCCGGAGCAGCTCGTGCTCGTGTGGGAAAAGAGACAGGGCGGGCGCACCGATCAAAACGTCATCAATCTCGGCAACTTCTCCGACTGGAAAGATCAGAACCAGGTCTTCACCGACATGGCTGTCTTCTTCGATCGCAGCTTCAATCTCACGAGCGATGGCGAGCCGGAAGAGGTCACGGGCCAGTTTGGCACCACGAATCTCTTCTCGGTGCTCGGGACCAACGCCTGTTCTGGGCCGCACTTTTGTCGAGGGCGAAGGAGGCGAAGGGCAGCCGCGCGTGATCGTGTTGAGCTACGGCCTCTGGCAACGACGCTTCGGCGGCGACATGCAGATCGTCGGACGCCAGATCTCAGTCAACGAGCGACCAGCAACGATCATCGGCGTAATGCCTGCCACATTCGGCTGGCACATTCAACGAGGAACACAGGCGACCAAGCCCGCCGATATCTGGGTGCCGTTTCAGATCACGAACGAACTGCGCCAACGGCGCGGGCGCTTCGCCTCCGCTGTCGCTCGTTTGAAGCCTGGTGTCTCGATGGACCAGGCGCAGCAGGAAATGCAGACGATCGGCACGCGCCTCGCCCAGCAGTATCCGGACTTCAACACTAACTGGGGCGTTAACGTCGTTCCGCTGCGCACACAGATGACGGGTGAGATCAGACGTCCGTTGCTGATGCTCCTGGGCGCCGTTGGCTTCGTACTGCTGATCGCGTGTGCGAACGTCGCGAATTTGTTGCTCGCGCGTGCGAGCTCGCGACGAAAAGAGATCGCCGTGCGTGCAGGACTGGGCGCGAGTCGCTGGCGCATTGCGCGGCAGTTGTTGACTGAAAGCGTGATGCTCTCGCTGATTGGCGGAACGCTGGGTGTGCTCGTCGCGTGGTGGGGTACAAAGGCCCTCGTCGCATTGAGCCCGCCGCAATTGATTGATCTCAAGACCGTCGGCGTCAGCCTGCCTGTGCTCGCATTCACGCTTGGTTTGTCAGTAGTCACGGGAATCGTCTTCGGACTTGTTCCCGCGCTCGAAGCGACGCGCTTCAATCTTCAGGATTCACTCAAAGAAGGTGGCAAGAGTGTCGGTGGCAGCGTTGGCAGTCATCGCGTGCGAAATGTGTTTGTGGTGACGCAGGTCGCGCTCGCGCTCGTGTTGCTTGTTGGCGCCGGTCTGCTGGTCAAGAGTCTCAATCGTCTGCAGTCTGTCGATACAGGTTTCAATGCAAACAATCTTCTCGCCGTGCGTCTGAATCTGTTGCCGAGAAAGTACGACACGGATCAGAAGCGCATCGATTTCTACAAGCAGGCAGTCCAGCAGATGAAGGCGATTCCGGGTGTCGAGGCGGCTGGCGCGATCAATTCGCCTCCGTTCACAGGGCTCTACTCCGGCACGGGTGTCGATGTCGATGGTCAGAAGCTTCCGCCCGATCAGGAATTGAAAACCGGCGTCGTGCGTTACCGACAAAAATTATTTCGAGACGATGCAGATTCCGCTGAAGCTCGGTCGTCTTTACACAGATCAGGAAGCGACTGAGATGCGGCACGTCGTGCTCGTTAACGAGACGTTTGTGAAGCAGAACCTCGGCGGCCAGAATCCGCTCGGACACAAACTCACGATTTACATGAAAGACGAGAACGTGCCGTCAGAGATCATCGGCGTCGTTGGCGATCACAAACATCTCGGACTCGATGTCGCCGTCGAGCCGGTGGTCTACTGGCCACATCCTGAACTGGTCTATCCGGGCATGACGTTGATGTTGCGGACGCGCGGCGATGCGAGTGCAGTTGCTGGCGCGGCGCGCAACGTCATCCACACACTCGATCCGCAACAACCGATCGGCGAAGTCAACACGATGGAGACGTTGCTTTCGACTTCAGTGGCGCGGGCGCGATTCAGTGCGTCGCTGTTGACGGTGTTTTCATTCGTGGCGCTCGTGATGGCTGCGGTCGGGATCTACGGTGTGATGTCCTACTCCGTGTTGCAACGCACGCATGAGATCGGTGTGCGAATGGCGCTCGGTGCGCAACGTTTCGACGTGCTCAAGCTGGTGGTGCGAAAGGGAATCGTGCTCGGGGTTGTCGGGGTCGTGGCGGGACTGGTGGCTTCGTTTGCGTTGACTCGATTGATATCTACGTTGCTCTTTGAAGTTACTGCGACTGATACGACGACGTTTGTCGCCGTGTCGTTAGGGTTGTTCTTCGTGACGCTCGCTGCTTGTTATCTGCCGGCACGGAGGGCGACGCGTGTGGATCCGTTGAAGGCGCTCAGGTACGAGTAGGCCTTCTACAGGATACAAATCAGCAGGATTAAAAAGATGGCAATGAGTGAACGTCAGAGTCAGTGTGTCTGGCATTTCGATCCGGCATACACGACGGTTGAGTTCGTAATCAGAAACCTGTGGTTCAAGGTGAGAGGCCGGTTCAAGGATCTTGAAGGCGTGCTCGTCCTCGATGAGAACGACATTAGCCGGTCGTCCGTTACCGCAACGATCAGGGCCGCCAGTATCGACACCGGCAACAAACGGCGTGACGGGCATTTGCTTCTGCGCGACTTCTTCGATGTGGAGAAGTTTCCCGAGATTGAATTCAAAAGCACGAGCATCCGGCGCGGCAAGGATCGCGATTCGCTGGAGCTCGAAGGCGAGTTGACGATCAAAGACAAGACCGTGCCCATCGCTCTTGCCGTGAACGAAATGGATCGGAGTCGCTCACCAAGCGGCGAAGAGTATGTTTACTACAGCGCAACAACCGAGCTCGATCGTTGTGCTTTCGGCATCAACTACGGGCGCGGAATAATCGGCCGCCGCTTGCGCGTCCACATCAACGTGCAAGCCTCAAACACGTTACAGACGAGGAGATGATTTATGAAGTTGCTCAAGCACTCGATAAAAGCGCGAATTTTCTGGCTGCTCGCCTCGTTCTTCGCCATTCTAATCGCATCGCCGCTGCCGCGGCTCGAGGCGCAGAAGACTCGTGACGAAACGCAGAGTGTCACGCGCTGGGAGCACACCGACACCGAGATCGGACTGAAACGACGCTTCGAGACGCGCGGCAAAGCCGAGTTTACCGACGACTACACCGATATCAGGAACGTTTCGGAAAACGGCTGGGCGATTATCGAAGAACACCGCGATCGACAGTCATATAGATACGAAGTCAGGCACGATGCGAGTGGTCAGTTGCAGCGCCTCTTCTACGTGAACGGCGCGGCGCAACCTATTGATGCTAATGCGAAGGCGTGGCTCGCGAAGTTCGTGCTTGATGTGGTTCGACAGGGCGGCTACGACGCCGAAAGACGCGTTAAGACGATCCTGGCCCAACGCGGTGTTGCGGGCGTGCTGGCGGAGATCGATCAAATCTCCGGTGATTGGGCGAAGCGAATTTATTACGAACAACTCCTCAAGCAGGCGAATCTCGACGGGACTGCTTTGCGTGACGTGTTGCGGCAGATGGCGCGCAACATCTCTTCTGATTACGAACAGGCGCAGTTGCTCACGGCTGTTGCGCCGATGATTACCGGCAAAGAAGCCGCGCTCCAGCCGTTCTTTGATGCGGTCGCAACTATTAAATCGGATTACGAGCGCGGTCGCGTGCTCAAGACGATCATGAAGCAGAACACGCCGAGTAGTGCCTTGCTCGTGCTCGTGGCGTCTGCCACCCAGACCATCTCGTCAGATTACGAGCGACGTGGTGTGTTGACGGCACTGGTTAGGACGAAGAACCAGAGTGAGGAAGTGTTGCGGCTGCTGCTCGATTCGGCTTCGGCGATGTCGTCTGATTATGAGAAGGCCACGCTTCTGATGGAGGTGTCGAACGTTTACACGGGTGATACGCGGTTGAAGGGTTTGTTCTTGAAAGCGGTCGAGACGATCAAGTCGGATTACGAGCGCGGCCGAGTGCTATCAGCGCTCTTGAAGAATAAACAAATTGGTTGAGAGCTTATACAGTTGGATCGGGTCAGTACCACCTCGCGGTAGCGGGTGGGTGCGCAGCCGTGTGGCGACTGACCTCATCCCGCAGGCCTAAAGGCTACGCACCCACCCGCTACCGCGAGGTGGTACTGACCCGGTCCAAGTCGGATAAGAATATGGAAAATTTAATCAAAGACATTCGCTATGGCGTTCGGATGTTGATGAAGAATCCGGGCGTGACGCTTGTTGCGGTGATCACTCTTGCGCTGGGAATTGGGGCCAACACTGCGATCTTCAGTGGCGTGAGCGCGTTTCTCATGCGGCCACTCAACGTGCCCGATGCGGGCGGGCTGGTCCGGCCGATGGAGATCTCGGAAGACCGT
This sequence comes from uncultured Acidobacteriota bacterium, assembly GCA_963748155.1. Lineage (GTDB taxonomy): Bacteria > Acidobacteriota > Blastocatellia > Pyrinomonadales > Pyrinomonadaceae > PSRF01. The sequence continues at coordinate 227,536 of CAVVHV010000003.1, forward strand.
GGCCCGAGCGATGAGTTTTCCTATCCGGACTTCCTCGAATACCGCAACCAGGCTACGTCTTTCAGTGGGATGGCGGCCGAAGACATGATTTCCGCCGCCGTGGACGCTGAGAACCAGAGCGACGTGATCTGGGGCCAGGTTGTTTCCGCGAACTACTTCGATGTGCTTCAGGTCAAGCCGATCCTCGGTAGATCGTTTCTGCCCGACGAAGACAAAACGTCCGGCGCGAATGCAGTAGTCGTGTTGAGCCACAGTTTCTGGCAACGGCGCCTCGCTGGCGATGCGAATATCGTCGGCAAGACGGTCCAACTCAACAATCGTGCGTACCAGGTGATCGGTGTTGCGCCTGAATATTTTGCAGGGACGAAGTTTGCACTCGCGCTCGATTTCTGGACGCCGATGTCGATGGCTGAAGATCTGCGCCGTGACCCCGGCGTACTCGCCGAGCGCGGCAGTCACTGGATGAACATCATTGGCCGGCTCAAACCGGGCGTTTCGATGGAGCAGGCGTCGGCTGAATTCGACACCATTTCCACGCGTTTGAATCAGGCTTATCCCGACAATCGCGCTACCACAACACAGGCTCGCGTGCTCCCGGAGATCGAAGGTCGTTGGGAAGAGATGGGAGGCGTGTTCAAGAGTGCAGGTGCGATCGCGATGGCGATCGTCGGACTGATTCTGCTGATCGCATGCGCGAACGTTGCGAATCTGATGCTCGCGAGAGCGGCGGCGCGCCGGAAAGAGATCGGCATCCGTTTGGCGTTAGGCGCCAATCGCGCGCGGCTCGTGCGACAGCTTTTGACCGAGAGCCTGCTGCTTTCAATTGCCGGCGGCGCGCTCGGACTGCTGCTCGCTTTCTGGGTCACGGATCTGATGGAAGGTTTCATTCCAATCCTCGAATACAACATCGTCAAAAACTTCTTCGCGCTTGATTCGCGCGCGCTCGTGTTCACGTTGATCGTTTCGCTCGCCACGGGACTCGTGTTTGGACTCGCCCCCGCGTGGCATTCGTCGAATCCCGACCTCGTGCCGGTTTTAAAGGGCGAGGCGGAAGCCACGCAGCGAAAAAAGCGGAGAGCGTTTGGTTTGCGAAATGTCCTCGTGGTGGCGCAGGTCGCGTTGTCGCTCGTGGTGCTCGTTTGCGGTGGTCTGTTCATCAAGAGTTTCCGCAAAGCGCAGACGATGGATCCGGGTTTCGATAACGCGAATGGACTGATCGTTTCGCTGAGTCCGACATTGATTGGTTACGAAGATGAGCAGTCGAGACAGTTTTACAAACATGCGCTCGAACGGGTCTCGACTGTTCCCGGTGTTGAGGCTGTTTCGTTCGCGCGAACGCTTCCGCTTGGGGATAGCTCGAATTCCAACGGTCCGATTCTCAAGGAAGGCGAGACTCTCGCGAAAGGTAGTGCCGGACGCGTGATCATGACGACGGTGATCAGTCCCGGCTACTTCAAGACGATGCAGATTCCGATCGTCGAAGGTCGCGACTTCGACGACCGAGACCAGGCAAAAACACAGCGCGTAGTCGTCGTCAATCAAAAGATGGCTGAGATGCTTTGGCCCGGTGAGAGCGCGGTTGGTAAACGGATCTTTATCGGCGTTGATAGCCGCGATGCGTGGGAAGTTGTCGGCGTAGCCAGGACTGGCAAGTATCGCACGCTCGCGGAAGATCCAAAGCCGTTCTTCTATTACTCGACGGGCCAACGCCGCCCAAGTCCGATGGCGATGGTGGTGCGTGCGAATGTGGATCCGCGATCGCTGGTTGGTGCGATTCGCGGCCAGGTGCAGGCGATTGATCGTCGTGTGCCGTTGTCAGGAGTTAAGACAATGGACGATCACAAGACGTACGCGCTCTGGGCGCCGAATATGGCGGCGAGTTTCTCGGTGGCGTTTGCGGTTGTGGCGATCCTGTTGAGTGCGGTTGGACTTTACAGCGTGATGGCTTACGTCGTTTCGCAACGCACGCGTGAAGTCGGCATTCGCATGGCGCTTGGCGCAAACCGGAGTGACGTGATGAAGATGATCACGCGTCAGGGAATGCGTCTCGCGGCGATTGGCGTCGTGATCGGATTGTTGCTATCGCTCGCACTCGCGCAGGTGTTGTCGTCGTTGTTGATCGGGATCAGCGGTTACGACGTGACGACGTTCATTCTCGTGCCGGTGCTGTTGTCGGCCGTGGCGCTGGTCGCGTGTTACCTGCCGGCGCGCCGGGCGACGAAAGTCGATCCGCTCGTGGCTCTTCGGTATGAGTGAACACGGATTAACGCGGATAGGAAAAGGATTATGGATTCTCTAATCAAAGACATTCGCTATGCAATCAGGGGTTTGAGCAAGCGGCCGGGGTTTGTCGCGATTGCGGTGATCACGCTCGCGCTCGGCATCGGCGCCAATACCGCCATCTTCAGTCTCGTTAATACGGTCGTGTTGCGCTCGCTGCCGGTCGATCGTCCCAACGAAATTGTCTCCGTTGCGGTCCGCGGCAAGGACGATTCAATGTCGGCCTTCTCGTATCCCAACTACAAAGACTTTCGCGATCGCAACGAAGTGCTTTCCGGTCTACTCGTCTACCGCTTTGTTCCGTTGAGCCTGAGTCGCGGTGGCAACAACGAGCGTATCTGGGGTTACGAAGTATCAGGCAATTACTTCGACGTGCTCAACGTGAAGGCTATTCACGGCCGCACGTTTCTTCCCGAAGAAGACCAGACAAAGCTGTCGCATCCTGTGATCGTCGTCGGTTACGACTGCTGGCAGCGACGCTTCGCGGGCGATCCGAACCTCGTCGGCAAAGACGTCCTCATCAACAATCACCAGTTTCAAGTCATCGGCATCGCGCCGGAAGGTTTCAAAGGTACCGAGTTCGTCTACTCGCCCGAGATCTGGCTGCCGGCGTCGATGATGGAATGGGCCGAGCCCGGCGCGACATGGATCGACGATCGCGGCACTAAAAACTTCTTCGGTATCGGCCGGCTCAAGCCCGGTGTCAGCGCGAGCCAGGCAGAAGCCTCGCTCAATCTCCTGGGCCAACAGCTCGCGAAAGAGTATCCGGATACGAACGAAGGACAATCGATCAAGATCGATGCACCGGGATTCATCCTGCCTGAGCTGCGTGGCGCGGTGGTTAGCTTCACGTGGGTGTTGATGGCAGCGGTTGGACTGGTGCTGCTCGTCACTTGCACGAACCTCGCCGGTCTCATGCTCGCGCGCGCGACTGATCGACGCAAAGAGATCGCGATCCGTCTCGCGATGGGCGCGAATCGTCTTCGCCTGATCCGGCAGCTTCTGACTGAAAGTATTTTGCTCTCGTTTCACGGCGGCATCGCGGGCTTGTTGCTGGCGCTCTGGATCGTGAAGGTGTTGCTGGCGCTCAAGCCTCCGATCGATTTTCCACTCGCGCTCGATGTTGGTATCGATTGGCGCGTGCTGCTGTTTTCACTTGCCGTCTCCGTAATTGCAGGTGCTTTCTTCGGTCTCGCTCCGGCGTTACAGGCCACGCGACCAGTGCTCGTGCGCGCGTTGAAAGACACGGCCGCGCAGGGTGGCGCTGTGAAGGCGAAACTGCGCAGCGTACTCGTGGTCGCGCAGATCTCGATCTCGCTAGTCGTGTTGATTGCCGCAGGACTTGTCGTGCGCACGTTGCAGCAACTGCAAACGATGAATCCGGGTTTCGACACACAAAACGGGCTCACGATGTCGTTCGACCTCGGCTTGCAGGGCTACGACGAGGCGCGCGGGCAGCAGTTCTATCGTCAACTGAACGAACGTGTGCAATCGCTGCCCGGAGTCGAATCCGCGGCAGTCATGAGTTACATACCGCTGAGTCTCAACTACAACAGTCGCAATGCGTTTGTTGAAGGCAAACCCGCCGAGCGTGGCGAGAACGTGCCGCTGGCGATGAATGCCAGTGTTGGACCAGGCTACTTCAAAACGATGGCCACGCCGATCCTGCAAGGACGTGAGTTTACCGAACAGGACCAGGAGAAGTCTGAACAGGTGGCGGTGGTCAACGAATACTTTGTGCGCCGCCTGATGCCCGAGCTGCAATCGAATGCTGAAGCTGTCGGCAAGCGTTTCAGCTTCCAGGGTGCGGGTGGACCATTCATGCGCATCGTCGGCGTTGCGAAAGCGGGCAAGTATTTCAATATCGCGGAAGAGCCGCGCCCGTTTGTCTGGACGCCGATGACGCAGGACTACAACTCGAGCGGCATTCTCGTCGTCCGCACGAAAGGCAGTCCGGAAGGATTGTTTGGCGCGGTGCGTAGCCAGGTGCAGTCGCTCGATCCGAACCTGCCGCTGTTCGACGTCAAGACGTTGACTGAGCACATGAAGCTCGCGTTGTTCCCGGCGAAAGTCGCTGCGACGGTGTTGGGCGTGTTTGGGCTCGTTGCGCTGATGCTCGCTGCGATCGGAGTTTACGGGATCACGTCATACGCAGTCGCGCAGCGCACGCATGAGATCGGGGTGCGACTCGCGCTCGGCGCGCAGTTAGGCGACGTGCTGAAGCTCGTGCTCGGTCATGGATTGAAGCTGACGATCATCGGCGCCGCGCTCGGATTGTTTGGCGCGTTTCTCGCGACGCGCGCGATCACGAGTGTGCTTTACGGAGTGAGTGCGACTGATCCGCTGACGTTTGGTTTTGTGTCGTTGCTGTTGATTGGTGTGGCCCTCGTTGCGTCGTACGTTCCGGCGCGTCGCGCAACAAAAGTGGAGCCGCTGATTGCACTAAGAAACGAATAGCAGTTGTAGGGGCGGCCCTCTGTGGCCGCCCCAGCCCGGGAACACAATGTGGAAACCTGGGCGGCCACGGAGGGCCGCCCCTACAGTTGCACTCTGAGGTACAAGGATGGAGACACTGATTAAAGACGTGCGTTTGCCGTGAGAAGTTTTCTCAAGCGGCCGGGATTTCTGGTGATTGCTGTCGCAACGCTCGCGCTCGGTATCGGCGCGACGACGGCGATGTTCACGGTAGTCAATTCAGTTTTGCTGCGGCCGTTGCAATTCCCGGAGCCGGAACGAATCGTTCTGTTTTACGGAATAAATCCGCGACAGGGGATCACGCAGAGCAACATGTCGATGCCCGACATCCTCGACTGGCAACAGCAGAGCCAGTCGTTCGAACAGATCGCCGGGTTCGTTTCAGGCGGCTTGTTTTTGACTGCCGGCGATGAAACTGAACGCGTGCGCGGCACCGGCGTCTCGCCGGAGTTTTTTCCACTCTTCAAAACCAATCCGATTCACGGTCGCACGTTGCAGCCTGCCGACTCGAATCAAGGCGCTGAGCCGGCGCTCGTGATCAGCTACGCACTCTGGCAGCGACGATTCGGCGGCGCGCCGGAAGTCGTGAACAGCAAAGTGACGCTGAACGGCAAGGCAGCGACGATCGTCGGGATCATGCCCGCGGGCTTCGCTTATCCATCGGATAACGAGGCGTGGACGGCGTTGTCCTTGAACGAGCCGAACCAACCGCGCGACAACCGCTTCGTGTCAGTCGTGACGCGCCTGAAACCTGATGTCTCGTTGCGCAGGCGCAGACTGAGATGGACACGATCAACCAGCGTCTCGGGCAGAACTACGGTGAGACAAACAGTGGCTGGTCCGTTCGACTTGTCGAGCTGCGTGAGAGTCTCGTCGGAGATCTCAGAACATCGTTGCTGATCTTGTTAGGCGCCGTTGCGTTCGTCCTTCTGATCGCGTGCGCGAACGTTGCGAATCTTTTGCTGGCGCGCGCGATCTATCGTCAAAAAGAGATCGCAGTGCGAACAGCGCTGGGCGCGAGTCGCATGCGGATCGTGCGACAGCTCCTGACTGAAAGCATGTTGCTTTCGATCGTGAGTGGTGTAGTCGGTTTCACACTCAGTCTCGGGTTGATCAGATTGCTGATTGCGATCAGTCCGCCTAACACACCACGCGTAGACGAGATCGGAATCGACTGGCAAGTATTTAGTTTCACGCTTGCAGTGGCGGTCCTTGCTGGTCTGTTGTTTGGACTATTTCCCGCGCTGCAAACGTCGCGGCCCAATGTGAACGAAACACTTAAAGACAGCGGCCAGCGTGGATCGCAGTCGGCGGACGCAATCGCGCCGGCAGCCTGTTCATCGTTTCCGAGATCGCGCTCTCTTTCATTTTGCTCGCGGGCGCGGGATTGCTGATCAAGAGTTTCCTGCACCTGAGAGAGATCGATCCCGGTTTCAATGCCGACAACGTTCTAGCGATGCGTCTGACTCTGCCGCCGGGCAAGTACAAGCAGGGTGAACCGCGCGCGCAGATCTACAAGCAACTGATCGATCAGGTGAAAGCAACGGCCGGGGTGAAGTCGACAGGCGCTGTGCTCAGTTTACCGTTGGGCGGCGACACGTTTAGAGTTTGGCGCGGAGTGATCCGTGAAGGTCGTCCGCTGACGCCGGAAGAGCAGACGAATGCGCAGCATCTTCCGGTCACACCTGATTACTTTCAAACGCTTCAGATTCCACTGAAAGCAGGACGCATGTTTACGGACCAGGACACGCTTGAGACCACGAAAGTCGTGATCGTGAACGAAACGATGGCGCGACGTTGTGGCCGGGTGAGAGCCCGATCGGCCGTCGCTTCATAGTCTGGCGTGATGAGAAGTTTCCGCGTGAAGTTGTCGGCGTCGTCGGCGATACGAAGGAGTCGCTTGATAAAGAAGCCGGGCAACCAGATGTACGTGCCGTACGCGCAGGATCCGACGTGGGGCAGCATGTCGCTGGTCGTCCGGACCAACGGTGAGCCGACGGCGCTCGCTGGTTCTGTGCGCGAAGCGATTCGTTCGGTCGACAAGGCGGTGCCGAATTACAACTTGAAGACGATGAACGACGTCGTCTCTACTTCAGCGTCGTCGCGACGAGTGCCGATGTTGTTGTTGAGTGGTTTTGCGGGTGTGGCGATGTTGCTGGCGATGCTCGGAATTTACGGTGTCACTTCTTACTACGTCACGCAACGGACGCACGAGATCGGTGTGCGCATGGCGCTCGGCGCGCAGATTGTTGACGTGCTCAAGCTCGTGTTGAGCGCGCGAATGATGCTTGGCCGCAATTGGGATCGCGATCGGTGTTGCTGGTGCGATTGCGTTGACGCGTTACTTGACGACGTTGTTGTTCGGGGTGAAGCCGATCGATGTAGTGACGTTCATCGGTGTCGCTGTGGTTTTGGCGCTCGTTGTGTTGGTTGCGTGTCTTGTTCCCGCGCGAAGAGCCACGAAGATCGACCCATTAGAAGCATTGAAGATAAACGTTCAGAGTTCAAGCTTTAGCTTGCTCTCGTAAACAGCAGCCTAAAGGCTGAACTCTAAACCTCCGAATACTCACGGGCACATTTTCCGTTCCCGCGGTGTTACTAAGGTATGGAAACTTTAATCAAAGACATTCGCTATGGGATTCGAGGCCTTTTAAAAAGGCCGGGGTTTACGGTTATTGCTCTGATCACGCTCGCGCTTGGCATCGGCGCGAACACCGCGATTTTCAGTGTCGTTAATGCAGTGTTGCTCCGGCCGCTGCCGTTTCAAAATCCGGAAGAGCTCGTGATCGTTTGGGAAGACGCGACGTTCGCGGGCTTTCCACGAAACACGCCCGCGCCTGCAAACTACGTCGACTGGAAAACTCAGAACCAGTCGTTTGCCGACATGGCCGCGAGTCATGAGACCAGTTTCAATCTCACTGGCGACGGCGAGCCCGAACGCGTCTCGGCATATTCAGTCACGGCAAACTTCTTTCCGCTCCTCGGTGTGCAACCACTTCTCGGTCGCAGTTTTCTGACTGAAGAAGATCGACCAGGCGCGAACAAGGTCGTCGGTGCTCAGCTACAGCCTCTGGCAGAGTCGCTACGGCGCGGATCGCAACATCCTCAACCGCGACGATTCTGCTCAATGGCGAGAAGCATTCCGTTGTCGGTGTGATGCCGGCGAGTTTTCAGTTTTTCGAGAAGGACACCCGGCTGTGGGTGCCGATCGCGCTCGATCAGGAAGACTGGGCGAATCGCGGTGGCCACTATCTAACGGTGGTGGCGCGTTTGAAGCCCGGCGTGTCCGTAGTCGCAGGCGCAGGCTGACATGAACGGCATCATGCGCCGGATCGCGATGGACCATCCGGGCGCAGACGATGGAAGGGAAACTCGGCGCAGTGGTCCTGCCGGTGCGCGATCAGTTTGTCGGTGATGCGCGTGGCTCGCTGATCGTGTTGCTGGTGGCAGTCGCGTTTGTACTGCTCATCGCGTGTGCGAATGTCGCGGGACTGCTTTTGGCGCGTGCGGTTGGCCGTCGCAAAGAGATCGCGTTGCGCATGGCGTTGGGCGCCGGGACGCAGTCGCGTTATCCGGCAACTGTTGACGGAGAGTTTGTTGCTCGCCGCTGCGGCAGGCGTGCTCGGATCGTTGCTGGCCTACGGAAGTTTTACGTTCCTGCAAGGACTCATTCCCGAAGAGATGGCGCTCGCGACGAGTTTGAAGCTCGACGTGCGCATACTCATTTTCACGATCGCGATTTCAATCGTCACTGGAATCATCTTCGGACTCGTGCCCGCGCTTCAGTCTGCGAAGTTCGATTTGAACGAGGCGTTGAAGCAGAGCAGTGGACGTGTGACTTCGACCGGGCGCTTGCGTAGCGCGATGATCGTTTTTGAAGTGGCGCTGTCGCTCGTGTTGCTGGTTGGCGCGGGTCTTCTGATTCAAACGCTGTTTCAACTGTTCCGGCAGTATTCAATGCTCGAGCCGGAGAAGGTTCTGACGATGCGCACGATACTGCCGCGCGAGAAATACAAAGAGCCACAACAGCGCGACAACTTCTACCAGCAGGTGCTGCAACGCGTCGAGCATCTGCCGGGCGTGGTCGCGGCGGGCTACAGCACTTCGGTGCCGCTCGCGTGGAAAGGCGGCACGAGCGGTTTCTATCCGGAAGGGCTCGAAAGCGCCGATTCCGGGCATGGCTTACGACTCGAATCATCGTCAGGTCAGTACCAACTACCTTCAGGCGATGAACATTCCGCTGCGCCAGGGGCGTTACTTCGAGAACAGCGACAACGCGCAGTCTGTGCCGGTCGCGATCATCAACGAAACGATGGCGCGACAGTATTGGCCCGGCGAGAACGCGCTCGGCCGCCGCTTCAAGATCGGCGATCCGGATGAGCCGGAACGCCGTGGATGGAGATCGTCGGGATCGTCGCGGACGTGCGGCAGATGGGACTCGACGAGCCCGTTAAGGCGGAGATGTATTTGCCTTACCAGCAGATCACGACTGACCCGTGGTACATCCCGCGCGATCTCGCGATTCGCACGACTGGTGATACGTCGAACCTCGTGGGTTCAGTGCGACAGATCATTCGTGAAGTCGATCCGGACCAGCCTGTTTCCAACGTTGCGACGATGGCGGAAGTGCTCGGCACTGAAGCCGCGCAGCGACGCATGGGAATGATCATGCTGGCGGGATTTGCGGCGCTGGCGTTGTTGCTCGCGTCGCTCGGGATTTACGGCGTGCTGGCTTACTTCGTCACGCAACACACGAACGAGATCGGCGTGCGACAGGCGCTCGGCGCAACGCCGCGCAACATTCTGTTTCTCGTGTTGAAGAAGGGAATGGGACTGACGCTCGTCGGTGTGGTGATCGGTCTCGGGGCTTCGTTTGCGCTGACACGTTTGATGAGCTCGCTGTTGTTTCGGAGTGAAGGCGTCGGATCCGTTGACGTTTGTGACCGTGCCGTTGCTGCTTGCGCTCGTGGCGTTGCTGGCGTGTCTACATTCCGGCGCGTCGCGCGACGAAGGTCGATCCACTTGTGGCGCTTACGCTACGAATGAAGAAGCTCATCGCACAGATTACACAGAAATCTGCGTTTAAGCCTCTGTCGGAATACTCCACAGAGGTCTGCATGAAACACTCTTCCAGGATTTGAACTATGGCGTTCGAATGCTGATGAAGCACAGGGCGTGACGGCGATTGCTGTGATCACGCTCGCGCTGGGCATTGGCGCGAACACCGCGATCTTCAGTGTCGTGAATGCGGTCTTGCTGAATCCGTTGCCTTACAGAGAACCCGATCGGCTCGTCTCGCTCTGGGAGAACGTTCCGAGCCACGGCCGCTGGCGCACTTCGCCGGCTAACTTCTTCGACTGGAAAAAGCAGAACACCGTCTTCGAAGACGTCGCGGCATTTGGCCGGAACTCATTGACGCTCACCGGCGATGGCGAACCGGAACAACTCGTGGGCGCGCGCGCGAGCTCCGGATACTTCTGCAGTCGTTGGCGTTGAGCCGTTTATCGGTCGTGCTTTCACTGCGGAAGAGTACGAACCGGGAAAAGGACGCGTCGTCATTCTGGGCCACGCCTTGTGGCAGCGTCGCTACGGCGGCGACCGCAACATCATCAACCGCAATATCACTCTCGATGGCGCGCCGTATACAGTCGTCGGTGTAATGCCTCCGGGCCTTTATCCGGTTTCGCCACTAAACCCTGGCCGCATCACTTTCGACGAGCAGGAACAGAACTTCTGGTTGCCGATGTCGTTCACCGCCGAGTGGGCCGCTGTGCGAACGGCGCACGTGCTCGGCGTCGTAGCACGCCTCAAACCCGGAGTCTCGATAGAGCAAGCCACGGCAGAGATGAATGCGATTGGCGCGCGCCTCGAAAAGGAGTATGCCGAGAATCGAGGCGAGGGAGTTCTCGTCAGCCCATTCATAAACGAGGTGGTTGGCAATGTCAGACCGGCGCTGTTGACGTTGTTGGCCGCGGTTGCGTTTGTGTTGTTGATTGCGTGCGCGAATGTCGCCGGACTCCTGTTGGCCCAACATGCCGGACGAAGTAAAGAGATCGCGATCCGCGCGGCGCTGGGAGCGGGTCGAGGACGTTTAGTGCGGCAGTTTTTCATCGAGGGATTGTTGCTTTCATTGCTTGGAACAGCGGCCGGACTCGCACTGGCAGCGTTTGGAACGAAGGTGCTGTTGCAGTTTGTGCCGGCAGGCGTTCCGCGTCTCGCGCAAGTCAGTCTTAACTGGCAAGTGCTTGGCTTCACGATGTTGATTGCACTCGGCACTTGTTTGATTTTTGGTTTGGTGCCGGCATGGCAAACTTCGAAACCCGACTTGAACAGTGCGCTGGAACAGAGCGGTCGCACCTCGGGTCCGGGAGCCAGCCGGCTCCGCTTCCGGCAGTTCCTGGTTGTGTTTCAGATCAGCATGGCGGTGATGCTGGTGATCGGCGCGGGCCTGCTGATCAAGAGTTTCTGGCTGCTGCAGCGAGTCGATCCCGGATTTGAAAGCGAACGAGTGTTATCGGCGGGGCTGACTCTGACGACTTCAAAGTATTCCGAACCGGAGCAAATCAACAACTTTCACAAGCAGTTGCTCGAGCGTGTTTCTGCGATTCCGGGAGTGAAGCACGCCACCATCGCCTACGATCATCCGCTCGCGTCGAATTGGGTCGATTCATTTCAAATCGAAGGCAGGGTTTTGCCGCCTGATAGTCGATCGCAGTCCGCTAACTTTGTTCCGATTGGTCCAGAGTATTTCGACACTGTCGGCTTGAAGCTTGTCACCGGCCGCAAGATTCACGCCACAGGACGATCAGGATCATCCGGGCGTCGCGCTCGTCAACGAGTCGTTCGTCAAACATTACTTTCCCAACGAGAACGCGCTCGGGCCAAAGGATGAGACTTGGTCCACCGGCACGAATCTGGGAGAACAAGAAGCTGACTTCTTTTGAGATCGTCGGCATCGTGCGCGACGTTAAACTCGCAGGTCTCGAAGCGCCTTCAGAACCGGCTTACTACATACCCGCCTCGCAAGCGCCGCTGGAAGACATGACGCTCCTGGTGCGCACAACTACCGATCCGCTTTCGATTGTTGGCGCCTTGCGACAGGCAGTTTGGTCCATCGATCCGAATCAGCCGATCTCGAATGTCAGCACGCTGGAGAAAGTCGTTGACGAGAGTATCGCGCAACGACGTTTGAACATGTTGCTGATGGGATTGTTTGGTGGACTGGCGATGCTGCTGTCGGCGGTCGGTATTTACGGTCTTGTTGTCGCACGCAGTGACGCAGCGCACGCAGGAGATGGGAATTCGCATGGCGCTCGGCGCGCAGGTGAGCGACGTGCTGAAGCTCGTGCTGAAGCAGGGAATGATGCTGGCGCTTGCGGGCGAGGCGATTGGATTAGTTGGCGGCGTTTGCTGTTGACGCGGTTGATGCGTGGGTTGTTGTTTGGAGTGACGCCGAATGATGCGACGACGTTTGTCGTAGTCGCTGCGGTGTTGGCGATCGTGGCGTTGTTGGCGTGTTACCTTCCGGCGCGGCGCGCGACGAAAGTCGATCCGTTGATCGCGCTGCGTTACGAATGAATTTATCTACAGATTCACAGATTACAAAAGAATCTGCGTAATCTGTGGATAAGAAAGTCGAAATTCCATGATTGAAACAATCCTCAATGATCTGCGCTATGGCGCGAAGATGCTCTGGAAGAGTAAGGGCGTCACGATTGTCGCTGTGGTTTCGCTGGCGATCGGCATCGGCGCGAACTCCGCGATATTCAGTCTCGTCAACTCGATTCTGCTGCGCCCGCGTCCGGTGTCGCATCCCGGAACAACTCGTCGAGCTTTACGTCGGCGAAGGCGAACAACCCTATCACACCACTTCCTATCCAAGCTATCTCGATCTGCGCGATCACAACGAGGTGCTCTCAGCGGACTCGCTGCCTACGGCATCCAGCAGTTCAAGCTTGGTGACGTCGAACGAGGTCGAGCAGATTTGGGGCGAAGCAGTATCTGGAAACTATTTCGACGTGTTAGGTGTCGCCGCGCACAAGGGCCGCACGTTTCTCAGCCGAAGAAGATGTTGTGCCGGGCCGGAATCCGGTTGCTGTAATCAGCCACAGTCTCTGGCAACGACGATTCAATTCCGATCCTGAGCTCGTCGGGAAGACGGTCACTCTCAACGATCAATCGTTGACTGTGGTCGGCATTGCGCCGCCGCAATACACCGGAATGATCCGCGGACTCTGCGATCGAGATCTGGGTCCCGATGGTGATGATGCCTGTGCTGGAGCCAGCAGCGGCGAACGTATGTTAACGAGTCGCGGAAACCGTGGCATGATCCTCGTCGGACGTCTCAAACCCGAAACAACTCTCGCCCAGGCACGCGCGCGTTTCGATCTGCTCACGCGCGACATGCAGGCGGCGCATCCCGAAGAGTGGATGTCGAAAAACGAAGCGACAGGACGCACGTGCGTGGTCGGCGATCACTGTCCTTCCGGAGAGTGAGACGCGCATTCATCCCGGTGCATGCAGTCAGCCGCATACGGCGTCGCTGCGCTTGCTTTTCGTCATCGTGAACCTCGTGCTGCTGATCGCGTGCATGAATCTCGCGAGCATGTTGCTGGCGCGAGCGGTCACGCGACGTAGAGAGATGGCAGTGCGGCTCGCGCTCGGCGCAAGTCGCTTCCGCATCATTCGACAGTTGCTGACTGAGAGTGTGTTGTTGTCGTTAATCGCCGGCGCCGCCGGGATATTGCTGGCGATTTGGTTGCTCAATTTGCTTACTCGCTGTTCATGCCGGCATTGCCGGAAGGCATTCGCGTCGCACTCGATCTTCGTCTCGACTGGCGCGTCGTGGTTTACACGATCGCGTTTTCAACCATCACGGGAATTCTTTTTGGACTTGCGCCGGCGCTGCACAGTTCGAAAGCCGACGTCTCGACTGTGTTGAAAGACGATTCGAGTCTCGTTCACGGGCTTCTATCGCAAGTCGCGCAGCTGCGAATGGCGCTGGTGGTGGTCCAGGTCGCTTTTTCGTTACTGCTGTTGGTTGGCGCGGGTTTGGTGTTGCGCAGTCTGGAGAAGATTCAGACCAACGCGTTTGGGCTTCAGCACGGAGAACATGCTCGTCGGCGCCGGTGACGCTGGACGAAGCGAAATACGATCGGGTCAGGACACAGGAGTTTTACCGGCAACTGTCGGAGCGAGTCGCTGCTTTGCCGGGAGTGCAATCCGCGAGTCTCGTCGACTGACGTGCCCGGTGGCTTCATGGGTGGTCACGCCGGAGCAGCATCGAGATCGAAGGTTATCAGCCGGGCGCAAATGAGGACATGCAGATCAAGTGCTGTCTTCGCCGGTCCGCGTTATTTCACGAACATGAAAGTCCCGTTCGTGCAGGGCCGCGATTTCGAGGAGCGCGATCGTGAAGGGGCGCCGTGTGTGGCGGTGATCAATGAAGCGTTCGGCGAAAAATACTTTCGCGGAGCTGACTGCGCTCGGAAAGCACCTCATGAAATACGGCGGTGCACCGAAGGCGCCGAAAGTGCCGTGCGAGATCGTCGGCGTGATACGCGATAACGAATGGCAATCGTTGGAGAAACAAGTACGCCCGTTCTACGCACTCGCGCTGCAACAGACTGAACGAAAACAATTTACGCTCATGGTCAGTAGCGCCGGTGGCGATCCGAAGAACTTTGATCGGTGCCGGTGCGTAACGCGATCCGCGAGCTCGATCCGAAGATCCCGCTGGCTGACGTGCAAACGTTGGGCGATTACTTCAGTGTCGGGCTTTATCCGTTTCGAATGCTGGCGGTCGTGATGGGTGGCTGCGGCGTGATGGCGTTGCTGCTCGCGACCCTCGGGAATTTACGGGATCATTTCTTACTCAGTGGCGCAGCGCACGCGCGAGCTTGGTATTCGCATGGCGCTCGGCGCGTTGCAAAAAGATATTCTGCGGATGGTGATTGGGCAGGGAATGATCGTGGTGATCGTTGGACTCGCGCTGGGGTTAGTACTGTCGTTCGCGTTGACGCGAGTGTTGACGAGCTCGTTGCTCGAGCTGGAGTTGCCGTTGCCCGGTCAGTGCGACTGGATCCGTTGACGTTCGCGGGCGTGACGATCTTGCTGGCGCTCGTGGCGCTGGTCGCGTGTTACATCCCGGCGCGAAGAGCGACGAAAGTCGATCCGATCGAGGCGTTGAGATACGAGTAGAGTCCACAGATTACACAGATTACGCAGAAATATATTTCTGTGTAATCTGTGGATAAAGGAGTTTCGATGGCATCACATTTTGGCAGGATATACGTTACGGCGCGAGAATGCTGGTGAAAAACCCGGGTGTCACGATCATCGTGATCATTGCGCTCGCGCTCGGCATCGGCGCGAACACCGCGATCTTCAGCGTCGTCAACGCGGTGCTCATTCGCCCGCTGCCTTACCACGAGTCCGAACGGCTCGTCTTTCTTAACGAGAAGAGTCCCGTGCTCGATGAGATGTCGATCTCCTATCCCAACTTCCTCGACTGGCGTGCGCACAATCAAACGTTCGAAAAAATGGGCGTCTACAATCGCGCCAGTTACAACCTCACCGGCGCTGGCGAAGCGGAACGCATCATCACCGGTCAGGTCTCTGCGGATCTGTTTTCCGTCCTGCGCGTGAATCCGCTACACGGCCGTGTGTTTACAAACGACGAAGACAAACCCGGCGGCACGCCCGTCGTCGTTTTGAGTTACGGTTTGTGGCAGCGTCGCTTCGGCGGACAGACGAACATTCTGAACCAGCCAATCACTTTGAACAGCAAGAGCTACACGGTTATCGGCATCATGCCTGAGTCGTATGCGTATCCGAGCCGCGTCGAGATGTGGGTGCCGGTGGGCCAACTATCAGACCAGGTGAGCTGGCAGAATCGTGGCAATCATCCGGGTCTGTATGGTGTTGCGCGTCTGAAACCCGGAGCGACTTTCGAACAGGCAGACGCTGACATGAACAACGTCGGCGCGAACCTCGAGAAACAATATCCCGACACGAACGCGTCCACTCGTCCACGGCTGCGTCCACTGTTGGAAATCTTTGTCGTTGACGCTCGTCGTGCGTTGTGGGTGATCTTCGGCGCGGTCGGATTCGTGCTGCTGATCGCCTGTGCAAACATCGCCAATCTTTTGCTCGCGCGCGCGACTGCACGCCGGAAGGAGATGGCGATCCGCACTGCCGTCGGTGCGAGCCGCTGGCGCATCGTGCGGCAGTTGTTGACTGAAAGTGTTTTGCTGTCGCTCATTGGCGGCGGGATCGGATTGGCCCTCGCGCACTGGGGCGTGCAACTGATCTTGTACGTGAGTCCGAACGCGATTCCGCGCTCGCGTGAGATCGGTCTCGACTGGACCGTGCTCGTATTCACAATCGGCATCTCGTTTGTTACCGGCATTCTTTTCGGACTCATTCCGGCGATTCAGGCTGGTGACGTCGACGTGCATGAAACGTTGAAGGAGACCGGGCGCGGCACAAGCGGGCGACAGTGGTTGCGCAGCTCACTCGTGGTCGTTGAAGTCGCGACGACGCTCGTGTTGCTTATCGGCGCGGGACTGATGATTCGCAGTTTCTACATGCTTCAGAAAGTGAATCCGGGCTTTTCGCACGAGCACCTGACGAGCTTCAGCATCTCGCTGCCGCAGAAGAAGTATGCGAGTGATGAAGTGCGCGAGTCATTCTACAACCGTTTGCTCGAGAACATTCGCGCGTTGCCGGGAGTTGAATCAACCGCAGCCGCATCGGGATTGCCGCTTGGTAACAATGGTTGGCAGACGTCGTTTGTAATCGACGGGCAACCGCCACCGCCGCGCGAGCAGACGCCACTGATGGAAGCATGTCTGGTGACGCCGGATTACTTCAAGGCGATGAATATTCCGGTGTTGCGTGGGCGAGTGTTCACCGATCGTGACGATCGGTCGCACCTTGCCGGGCGAGATCTCAGCAAGCTGAACGAGAACCAGCGAGCGATAGCGGGAGTGAATAAGATCGTCATCGACGAGGAGTTCGCGAAGAAGCACTGGCCCAACGAAGATGCGGTCGGCAAACGCGTGAAGCTGGGCACTGCGGCTGATGCGCCGGTACTCGAAGTGCTCGGCGTGGTTGGTCGCGTCAAGATGGAGAGTCTGAATCAGAACAGCGATCGCGTGCAGGGTTATTTCGCGTTCAATCAGACCCCGCAGGGCGGCATGACGGTCATTATCAAGGGCGCTTCCGATCCGAACCAGTTGATCTCTTCGGTGCGCGGCGTGGTGAAGTAGATCGATCCCGATCAGCCGATCTACAACCCGCGCACGATGGATGAGATTCGTGCGGAGTCGGTCGCGCCGGAGCGTTTGAACTTGACGTTGCTGAGTCTGTTTGCAGGCATCGCGTTGGTGCTGGCGATTGTCGGCATCTACGGTGTGATGTCGTATTCGGTGACGCAGCGCACGCACGAGATCGGTATTCGCATGGCGATTGGCGCGAGTCCGCTCGACGTGTTCAAGATGATCCTGGGCCATGGGATGAAGCTCGCGCTGATCGGTGTGGCGCTCGGATTGGTGGGTGCGTTTGCGCTGACGCGATTAATGGCGACGATGCTGTTCGGCGTTGAGCCGACTGATGCGACGACGTTTGGTGGGATCTCGGTCCTGCTGATCACGGTGGCGCTGCTGGCGTGTTACCTGCCGGGACGAAGGGCGACAAAAGTGGAACCGACGATATCGTTGCGATACGAATAGGTCCTATACGTCCTATAGGACCAATAACAGGTGGAGATACACTGATACGATCTGCGTTACGCTCTCAGAAGTCTGTTCAAGCAGCCGGGATTTGCGGCGGTGGTGGTGGTCACGCTCGCGCTGGGAATCGGCGCCAGCACGGCCATCTTCAGCGTCGTCAATGCCGTGCTGCTGCGGCCGCTTCCGTTTCCACACTCCGAGCGCTGCAAGTGGTCTGGGGTAACTACCGCTCGCTCAACATCGAACGCCTGCCCGCGAAGGCCGCCGAGTACGAAGACTATGCGAAGCAGACACAGGTCTTCGACTCGGTCGCGGCTTATGCAAATCACAGTTTCAACGTGTCGACCGGCTCGGAGCCTGAACGCATTCGCGGGGCTTACGTTTCGGCAAATCTCTTTCCGATGCTCGAGGCGCAGCCTTCCGCGGGACGAGTGTTCACAGGCGATGAGCAACACGGTTGTGGTCGTTGAGTGATGGATTCTGGCAACGCCGCTTCGCTGGTGATCGCGGCATCATCAATCAGACCGTCACGCTCGACAACGAAAGTTACACGGTGATCGGCGTGATGCCGGCGGGCTTTCAGTTTCCACATCCGAGTTTTCCGTCGGGTGAGCCGGCAGAATTTGGGTGCCGTTGATTTACACGCCAGACCAGGTCACGAAGCGTCGTGGTCCATACTTTCTCAACGTGCTCGCGCGACTCACACCCGGCGTCACGCTCGAACAGGCGCGCTCACACATGAATGCGCTCGCGCAACGATTCGAGCGCGAGCTGCGTGGTTATCGTGGTCCAAACGGTGAGGATGGTGGCTGGCACATCACGGTCACGCCGTTGCAGGAAGAGATCGTCGGCGGCAGCCGACGCGCGTTGCTGGTGCTGCTGTTTTCGGTTGGCTTACTGCTGCTGATTGCGTGTGCGAACGTCGCGAACCTGCTGTTGATGCGTTCAGCGAAGCGTCACAAAGAACTCGCGATTCGTGCGGCGCTCGGCGCGAGCCGTTGGAAGATCGTGAGGCAGTTGGTGGTTGAAGGCCTTGTGCTCGCGACGCTCGCGGCAGCTCTCGGACTTCTTTTTGTGAATTGGGGAATCGACTTGCTCGCCGCGCTTGGACCATCGATCGTGCCGCGTGCGCAGGAAGTCAGCATCGACGCGCGCGTGTTTGCTTTCATGGCTTGGCCGTCGCCGCGATCAGCGTTGGATTTGGTCTGGTCGCTGCAAGGCCGGTTTCGAAGCTCGATTTAGCATGAAACGTTGAAGAACACCCGCCGGCGGGTGGAGTGCAGCGGCGACAGTGGAGCAATGTGCTGGTTGTTGCTGAAGTCTCGCTCGCGGTGTTGTTGCTGGTCGGTTCTGGATTACTCGCAAAGAGTATATTGCGCTTACAACAGACGAATCCCGGGAATTAATGCCGAAGAATTAATGAGTGTTGAGATTGATCTCTCCGCAACGACTTACGGCGAAGCCGAGCGCGCGTCGGATTTTTACCGCGGCTGGTGCACCAGGTTGAAGTCGTTGCCGGGCGTGCAATCGGTGAGTTTTGGAACAGTAGCAGCCGTTGAGCGGAAATGCGCGCAGCGATCCGTTTGCGATTGAAGGACGGAAACTCGATCCGACGAAGCTGACTTCGGCGGGCTGGCAGCTAGTAGGCGCAAATTATTTCAAGACGCTCGGTATTCCGCTAGTTAAAGGACGTGATTTGACGTCGGAAGACATGCAGCCGGGCGCCCGCCTGTCGCCGTCATCAATGAACAGATGGCTGCGCGTTACTGGCCCAACGAAGATCCGATTGGACGTCGCATCACGCTCGGCTTGCCGCGTCCGGACAATCCGTGGATCACGATCGTCGGGATCGCGAAGGACATGCCGCATCGTGCGCTTGATTCGAAGCCGGAGCCTGACTGGTACGCGTCGCGAGTTGTGTCGCCGCAACGACATCGCTACCTGTTTGTGCGAAGTGCGCTGCCTGCGTCAACGTTCACGGCCGCGATCCGCAACGAGGTGGCGGCGATCGATCCGTCATCAGCCGTTGACGAGTGTGAAGACGATGGAGGAGGTGATCGGTACGACGACTGCGCCGCGGCGGTTCAATGCGTTGTTGCTCGGTGTGTTTGCGGCGATCGCGCTTGTCTGGCGACGTTGGGATTTACAGCGTGATTTCGTATTCGATTACATTGCGGACGCAGGAGATCGGTATTCGCATGGCGCTCGGTGCGCACCGGCCGGCGATACTGATGATGGTGCTACGAAAGGGAATGGTACTCACGCTGATCGGCGCGGCGATCGGATTGGCCGGTGCGTTTGCGCTGACGCGCTGGATGTCGAGCTGTTGTTTGGCATCTCGGCGTCTGACCCGGCGACGTATGTGATCGTGTTGCTCGTTGCGCTTGGCGCAGCGCTGCTGGCCTGTTCGATTCCGCGCGCCGCGCGACGCGAGTCGATCCGCTCATTGCACTGCGCTATGAGTAGTCACAGATTTCACAGATTGACGTAACAAATTATTCACAATCTATGCCTCGCATTCTAATTGCCGATGATCAGGCTGACGTTCTTGCGGCACTGAGTCTGCTGTTGAAGGGCGAGCGTTTTCAGATTCGAAAGCGCGTCGTCGCCCGAAGGTGTGCTCAAATCTATCGACACGCACGAATTCGACGTCGTGCTGATCGATCTCAACTACGCTCGCGATACGACGTCCGGCAGCGAAGGTCTGGACTTGCTGACGCGCATTCGCGCCGCGGATCCGACGCTGCCGGTCGTCGTGATGACCGCCTGGGGCAGCGTCGATCTCGCAGTCGAAGCAATGCGTCGCGGCGCGCGCGACTTCATACAAAAGCCCTGGGACAACGCGCGCCTGCTCGCGGTATTGCGCACGCAGGTCGAACTCGGCGAAGCGTTGCGGCGCGGGCGGCGTCTGGAAGCTGAAAACATCGCGCTGCGCGACAGTGTTTCCGAGTCGTCGAGTGAGTATGCCGCAGAGTCGTCGCTGAGTCGCCGGCGATGAAGTCGGTGCTGAATCTCGTCGAGCGTATCGGTCCGGCGGATGCGAACGTGCTCATCACGGGCGAGAACGGCACCGGCAAGGAAGTGATCACGCGAGTGCTGCACTCGATCTCGTCGCGACGCTCCAAGCCGCTGATCTCTTTGAACGCGGGCGCGCTGGCCGAAGGAGTTTTTGAGAGCGAGTTGTTTGGCCACGTGCGCGGCGCGTTCACTGACGCGAAGAGCGATCGTGTCGGGCGTTTCGAGCTCGCCGACGGCGGCACGCTGTTTCTCGACGAGATCGGAAACGTGCCGCTGAATCTTCAGGCGAAGTTGCTGCGCGTGCTGGAGACGGGTGAGTTTGAGCGCGTCGGATCTTCGAAGACGCAGAAGGTAAACGTGCGTTTGTTGTCGGCGACGAATGCCGATCTGCACGCCGAGGTGGCGCAGGGACGTTTTCGTCAGGACTTGCTCTTCCGTCTCAACACGGTCGAGATCCGTCTGCCGCCGTTGCGCGATCGCATCGAAGACATTCCGATCCTCGCCGAACATTTTTTGAAACTGCATCGCGAGCGTTATCGCCGTCCGATCATGGGCTTCACGCCCGAAGCGCTCGATGCTTTGCGACAACACCTGTGGCCGGGCAACGTGCGTGAACTGGACCACGTGATCGAGCGCGCAGTGCTGATGAGTCCGGGAAACATCGTGACCGCTTTCGATCTCGCGCTCGAGGCGACTCCCGACGCGCGTCTGTCGGCGCGCCTCGAAGAGATGAGCCTCGAAGATGCCGAGCGACTGCTTGATCAAAAAAGCCCTCGCGCGATTTGAGGGCAACGCCAACCGCGCCGCCGAAGCCCTCGGCCTCAGCCGCAGCGCGCTCTATCGCCGGTTGCAAAAATACGGCCTCGGATCTTAGCCACAAAAGGCACAAACAAGCACAAATGATGAAGACACGGATGTTCACGTTCTGTAATTCATCGACTATTCTGTGCATTTTGTGCCTTTTTGTGGCTATATTGCTCATGTGAGTACGCCCGTTAAGCCCACCAAAACAGGCCGCTGTCATTCTCCTCGCTCGATCCCGAACTGCAGACGCGGCATCGTCTGAAATTCGAAAGGCGGATCACTCTGCTCTCGCTGCCGCCGGGTTTCCCTGCGGTCGCTTTGTGTGCGTTCCTGCTCTGGTACGACGGCTACTCCGCCCAGGTGCAGTGGACCGTCGATCTGCTGCTGGTCCTGCTGTGGCTCGGCATCTCGTTCAATCTCAAGACGCGCATCGTCCGTCCGCTGCAAACACTCTCCAACATTCTTGCCGCCATTCGCGAAGGCGACTACTCGATTCGCGGCCGCCGCGCGCTCACCGGCGACGCGCTCGGCGAAGTGATGCTCGAAGTGAACGACCTGGGCCAAACATTGCGCGAACAACGACTCGGCGCGATGGAAGCAACCGCGCTGTTGCGCACCGTCATGGCCGAGATCGACGTCGCCGTCTTTGCCTTCGACGGCGAACAACGCCTGCAACTCGTCAATCGCGCCGGTGAGAAGACTGTTGGCCCAACCATCGGCGCGTTTGTTAGGCCGCACCGCCGACGAGCTCGGACTCTCGGCTTGTCTCAACTCATCCGCAGGCTCGGCGCCGCAAACGATGCAGATGGTTTTTCCGGGTGGCGTGGGACGTTGGGACATTCGTCGCAGCACTTTTCGCGAAGGCGGCGCGCAACATCAGTTGCTGGTGCTGACTGATCTGAGCCAGACACTTCGTGAAGAGGAACGCACCGCGTGGCAACGACTGTTGCGCGTGCTTGGGCCACGAGCTGAACAACTCGCTGGCGCCGATCAAATCGGTGGCGGGAAGTCTGGCTGACTTGATGGGCAGGGAACCGGAGCCGCCGGACTGGCGCGAAGACATGCAGCGCGGTCTCGCGGTGATCTCTTCGCGTGCTGATTCGCTGGCGCGTTTTGTGGAGTCGTATTCGAAGCTGGCGCGACTGCCGCCACCGCGACTCGAACCGTTGAAGATCGGCGCGCTCGTGTCGCGCGTGGCGAGTCTGGAGACGCGATTGCCGGTGAATGTCGTTTCAGGTCCGGATGTGGTGGTCCAGGGAGACGACGTGCAGCTCGAACAGTTGCTGATCAACCTCGTGCGCAATGCTGTCGATGCGTCGATGGAGACGCGTGGCAGGTGTTGATGTCGGCTGGCAGCAGAAGAACGGGCAGGTCGAAGTGTGGGTGCGCGACGAAGGACCGGGACTGGCGAGCACCGCGAACCTGTTCGTGCCGTTTTTTACGACGAAGGCGCAGGGATCGGGGATCGGATTGGTGTTGTCGCGGCAGATTGCCGAAGCGCACGGCGGGACGTTGACGCTCGAGAATCGGCAACAGCTTCGGGGCTGCGAGGCGCGACTGCGATTGCCGTTGTGATTGACGAGGTAGTTTTAGCACAGGATTTACAAGATGAATTCAAGATTTCTTTAAATCTTTGCGATCTTGTGAATCCTGGTCTAACGTCTGCGCTGAATCTATAGATCGTCGTCGATTTGTACGTCTGCGCCCTTCCTCAGCGTCGTCGTCGGAAACGACGGTTGATTAGGCGAGTCGGGATAGTGTTGGGTCTCGAAACAGAAACCATACCGCCGCGGATAGATCTTGCCTGACTTGCCCGTTAACGTGCCATCCAAAAAATTTCCCGTATAAAACTGCATGCCGGGCTCGGTGGTCCACACTTGCATATGCGTCCTGAGGTCGGCTCGAAAGCTGTCGCCGCGAGCCGCAGCGCGCCCGGCGCGGCCGTTGATGACCCACGTGTGATCGTAGCCGTTGCCGAGTTTCAGTTGTTCGTCGTCCTGATTGATCCGCGCGCCGATCGCAGTCGGCTTTCAGAAAATCGAACGGCGTCCCGCCACTGTTTCTTAATTCACCGGTCGGAATCGAGCCTGCGTCGGTCGGCACGAAACGAGTTGCATTGATCGTCACCCGGTGATTGAGAATGTCGCCGTTGCCTTCGCCGGCGAGATTGAAATACGAGTGATGCGTGAGGTTCGTGACGGTGTCTTTATCGGTTGTGGCGGAATAGTCGATCTTGAGTTCGTTGTTGTTGGTTAGTGTGTAGACAACTCTGACGTTAAGATTTCCCGGATAACCTTCCTCGCCGTCCTTGCTGAGGTAGGTCAGGACAACCGCCGGTCCTGCTTTCGTTCTCGATCTCGTGGCCGGTCCAGACGACTTTGTCGAAGCCTTTGATCCCGCCGTGCAGGTGGTTCTCGCCATTGTTGACGGCGAGCTTGTACTCGACTCCGTTGAGCGTGAAGCGTCCTTTCGCGATGCGATTGCCGTAGCGGCCGATGAGCGCGCCGAAGTAAGGATCGTGGTTTAGGTAGCTGTCGAGATCGTTGAAGCCGAGCACGACGTCGTCAAACTTTCCATTGCGATCGGGAACTTTGAGTGAGACAACGAATGCCGCCGATAGT
The DNA here is from genome assembly GCA_963748155.1 of uncultured Acidobacteriota bacterium. GTDB lineage: Bacteria > Acidobacteriota > Blastocatellia > Pyrinomonadales > Pyrinomonadaceae > PSRF01. Next base: position 251,468 of record CAVVHV010000003.1, read on the forward strand.
TCGTGATCTTCGCTTCGACGCCCTTGGCGTTTCGCAGCGTGTAGAGATCGACGTTTTCGCCGGCGGCGGTTTTGCCAAAGCTCTGTTTCGTGACGGTCTGTGCCTGTGCGAACGCGACGCACCGACAGCAACAAGCAGCAGCAGCGAATACAAACGTCGATAAATTTCGATGTATGTCTCATTCGACTGTTCTCCTGCAAGTGCAGCGCACTGGCTGTTTCGCGCATTATGCGCAACTTGTCGTCGGTTACGTCGCTCAGTGAAGATCTGATCTGCCATCACGCCGATCAAGATCACCGCTCCCATCACTGCGAAGTCGAGTGAGCTCGGAATGCCGAGCAGGTTAACGAGGTTGCGCAGCACTTGCAGCAGCGCAGTGCCGATCAGTATGCCGACCACCGAGCCTTCACCGCCGCGCAACGAACAGCCGCCCAGCACCGCCGCGGCGATGCCGTAGAGCTCGTAAGCATTGCCGTGATTCGCCGGTGAAACTGAGTTTGTATAAAAGGCGAAGATAATTCCCGAGATGGCGGTGAGCGCGCCTGCGATCACGTAAGTCAGGGTGATGATCTGTTTGGTGTTGATGCCCGCGTAGCGTGCTGCTTCCGCGTTGCGGCCGGTGGCGAAAAGGTAACGACCGTAAACTGAGCGATGCAGCACCACCCACGTAATCAAGCTGATGATCAGCAGCAGCACAAACGGCATCGGTATGCCGAACGAGATTTCCGTTTGCCAGGTAGCGAAGGAAATCGAGACCTGCAACAGTGCCGAATCCTTTCGTTTCATCGTTGGTGATGAAGCGCGCGAGGCCACGATAAAAGAGCAGCCCGCAGAGCGTGACGATGAATGGCTGCATGTTGAGACGTGTGATCAGCAGCCCGTGGCCCAACGTCAGCACCATGGCGATGCCGATGCACGCGAGCACTGCCAGCGGCCACGCCGTATCCCCACTCCGTCAGCATCATCGACAACATCACACCGAGCAGCGCCATCATCGAACCCACTGAGAGCTCGATGCCGCCGGTGATGATCACCAGCCCGAGACCGATGCTGAAGATCCCAAACGCGCCGATCTGCCGCGCGAGGTTCTGAAGATTGATCGCGGAGCAGGAAGTTTGGGTTGATGACTCGAGACGATGATGCAGAGAACGATCAGCAGGACAAAGATGCCAAGCTCTTTTTTCATAAGCTCACTATCCTCGTGCCAGAAATTTGCCGCAAAAGGCACAAAAAGCACATAAAGCAAGAACATTCGAAACGGCGCTTACATGACGCCTTTACACTTTTGTGCTTCTTGTGCCTTTTTGTGGCTATCCTTCGGTGCCGGTGGCGAGACGCATGACGGCCTCTTCGCTGAACTGCGCGCGATCGAGAATTCCCGTCAACCGGCCTTCGTGCATCACTGCTATGCGGTCGCTAATGCCGAGCACCTCTTCCATCTCACTACTGATCACGATCACCGACACGCCTTCCGCGGCGAGGTTGCGGATGAGTTGATAGATCTCCGCCTTCGCGCCCACGTCGATCCCGCGCGTCGGCTCGTCAAAGATCAGCACTCGCGGCGCAAACGTCAGCCACTTCGCCAGCACCACTTTTTGCTGATTGCCGCCACTGAGATTTGCCGCACGCATCTCCGGCGTCGGCGTCTTGATATTGATTGCTTTACAGGCATCGCGCGCGGCTTTCGATCTCTTTCGCGCGGTTGATGATCTTCGCCGACGAATAGCTCTCGAGGTTCGGCAGCGAGATATTCTCGCGCACGTTGAAATCGACGATGAGCCCGGACAGACGACGATCTTCAGGAACGAGATAGATGCCGTGAGTGATCGCGTCCTGCGGACCCTTGATTCGCAATGCCTGTACCGTCGAGCGCGACTTCAGTTTCCAGTGCTTCCTCAACGCCAAAGATCGCTCTTGCGACTTCCGAGCGACCGGCGCCGACCAGTCCTGCAAAACCGAGCACTTCGCCCTTTGCGACGTTGAATGCGATCCGGTGATTCGGATAACGCAGCGTGCGCAATCGCCGCACTTCAAAACCGCCGTCGGTTCCAACGGTTCGCTCAGCGCGAAGCGCCTTTGAAAAAGTCTTTCAGATCGCGCCCGACCATCATGCGCACCATGCGTTCGTGAGTAATCTCGCCGCCTTGAATCTCGCCCGCATTTTTACCGTCGCGAAGCACGACTGCGCGATCGGCAATCTCTTCGACTTCATGCATGCGATGCGAGATGTAGATGATGCTGACGTTTTCAGCCTTCAGATCTTTGACGAGCTCGAGCAGGCGTCGCGTTTCTGTAAGCGTCAAACTCGACGTCGGCTCGTCCATGATGATGATGCGCGCGCCCGCGCTGAGGGCCCGCGCGATCTCGACGAGTTGCTGTTGTGCGATTGAGAGTTGACCGAGTGGAGTGCGGCTCGAAACGTCGAGACCGAGCCTTGCGCAGAATTTCGTCTGACTCGCGATAAATGCGTTTGCGATCGATCAGCTTCAGGAGGCCGCCTATGGTCGGCTCGCGACGCAGAAAGATGTTGGCGCGCGACATCGAGATTGTCGAGGACGCTGAGCTCCTGGTGGATAAACTCGATGCCGAGCGCGCTGGCTTCACGTGGTGAGCGTATCTCAACGGGCTCGACCGTTGATCTTGATCGTGCCGGCGTCGCCTGCGATCGCGCCGCCGAGGATCTTCATCAACGTCGATTTTCCGGCGCCGTTCTCGCCGATCAGCGCCACGATCTCACCTGCGCCGACTGTCAGGCTAACGTTATCGAGCGCAACAACCCCTGGGAATCGTTTGCTGACTCCCTCCATTTCGAGGATTGGGGTGTTTGCTGCCACAGGCTAGTTTGAACTGGTGCGTCCCCGGAGTGTATTGATCTTTTTCGTAAACTCTTCGACGTCAGCTTTCTTGACGCCAATCGTCGGCACGAAGATCTGTTTGCTGGCCGGAATCTGCGACTTGTCGCCATTCAGGATCTTCGCCATCAGTTCCATCGACCGGTAGCCAAACTCAAACGGTTGCTGCACGACCGTCGCATAAATCGCGCCTTCTTTGATTCCGTTCAGAGTTTCGTCTTCTTCGTCGAAGGCGATAATCTTCACTTTGTCGACTTTGTTCGCTTCTTTGACAGCCGCAAGGATTGCTGGTCCATTGTATGACCAGAGCCCGACCATTCCCGCGATGTCAGGATTATTCACGAGCGTGTCGGCCGCATTTGATTTCGCGCGCACGCGATCGGTGTTGTCGGTGCGCACGTCGATGATCTGTCACATTCGATCCCGTCGAGCGCTTCCTTCAAACCCTGGTAACGTTGTTGAGCGTTGGCCGCGTCGAGCACGCCGACGAAGACCATGATCTTGCCGCCTTGTGGCAAAGCTTCTTTGACCAGTTCGCCGGCCTGACGTCCTGCCGCGACGTTGTCCGTTCCGATATAACAGGTGCGATTACTGTCAGGCGCATCGCTGTCCTGCGTGACGACGAGCGTTGGCTCGGCGGCGCGATTCAGCATCGGCGTTTGGTTCTTCGGGTCAACCGGGCTGATGGCGATGCCGTGAATGCCTTTTGCGAGCAGGTCATCGACGACGCGCTGTTGTTCCGCGGCGGTACCGTCAGCCGGAATCCTGAATTCGACTTCGATGTTGGGAATGTCCTTCGCGGCTTTCTCAGTGCCTTTGCGCGCGATGGTCCAGAAGTCGGAAGCATTGTTGGTCACGAAAGCGAGTTTGTGCTTTGTTCCGGCGCCGCCAGTGCGCGGTATTGGTGCCGGAAGGCGCAGGCTGGCAGCTTGCAAGCAGGAACGTGAACAGCAGCGTGCAAACAAAGACGGAGATCAGTCGAATGGAATTTTCTGGTCGCATTGGCTTCCTCGGTAGTTAGTTTGGGTTGTACGCAAAAGATGTTTACCACAAAGACACCAAGAGAGAAAGCGTTAATAAACTGCCTGGTGGTCGAAATATGGTTGAGATTTCGCGCTCCGAGTGGTACAAAATTAGTGTTCCCTCCTTCTTGTAGTCAACCCCCTGAAGATACGAGTGCCGAAAGTGCGCCGGAACAGGTGCGCAAGAACGGGCATGGGAGGAATACTATGGTCAGAAAGATGTTCTTGTTAGTAATGCTGGGAAATTTCCTGGCACTCGGCGGGTTTTGGGCACTCAGAGCCCAGGATCCAGCAGCCGCAAACTCCAACCACAACCACGACGCCGCAACAACCAACTCCGGTCAGACGTCTCAGGTAGATCTCTCTGGGACCTACGCCGGAACGTTTGTTAATTGCGACGCTGCCGGTCTTACTGGCGATACCACGCTGACGATTACCGGAAACCAATTTACGACTGCCGACGGGAAGAGCGGGCGGATCATAGCCTCGAAGACGAGGGGATATACCGCCGTGGCTCTGCAAATGTCGGGAGCCAGGTTCGCCGGTGATTTCGTTTCGCGGACAAAAAGAGTGGCAACAAGCTGACTCTGACACCGATTGCGGGAGCGACGCAGCAGTGTACTTTTACAACGTGCTAAGGCTGCTGCGAGCAAGGAAAGCACGCCCGCGGCGACAGGAACGGAAGTAGCAATCCGTCGACCATCGCCGAGCACGATGCCGAGCCAGAGTCCTTCGCCAACGCCGAGTCCGAGTCCTGAGGCGAGTCCGGAACCGAATCCGAGCCCAAGCGGAAGCCCGAGCACCAGGACCGAGCCCGTCGCCGGTGAGCCAATGCCAAGTCCGACTCCGGGTGGAAGTCCGACGCCGACTCCAAGCCCCAGCCCGCGGATGTAAGTAAACTAAGCCACAAAGGCACGAAGAAGCACAAGAGGATGAGTGCAGGTTAATTACTTGAGCTCATCCTTTGTGCTTTTTGTGCCTTTTTGTGGCAACATTGCCAACTTCATGAAACAGAAAGTACGCATCGCAGCCGGACAGGGCTTTTGGGGAGACCTCCTCGACGCGCCTGTTCGCCAGGTCGAAGGTGGACCAATCGATTACCTCATGCTCGACTATCTCGCGGAAGTGACGATGTCGATCATGCAGAAACAGAAAGCACGCGATCCGAATGCTGGTTACGCAAAGGATTTCGTGCCGCTTATGCGGCGGATTCTGCCAACTTGCGTCGAGCGCGATATCAAAGTCACTGCTAATGCGGGTGGCGTTAACGTGCGCGGGTGTGCGGATGCGGTGATCCAGGTCGCGCGCGAGCTTGGCCTCGCAGGAAAACTCCGCATCGGAATCGTTACTGGCGACGACATCATGTCGCGACTTGACGAACTGCTCTCGCGCGGTATCGAGTTGCGCAACATGGATACAGGCGCGCCGCTCTCGACCGTGCGCGACAAGATTCAGAGCGCCAATGCTTATCTCGGCGCCTCGCCTATCGTTGAGGCGTTGAACCAGGGCGCGCAGATCGTCATCACGGGTAGAGCCACAGACACCGGTTTGACGCTCGCGCCGTTGATTCATGAGTTTGGCTGGTCAAACAATGATTGGAACCGCCTCGCCTCGGGAACGATCGCGGGTCACATCATCGAATGCGGCGCACAGGCGTCGGGTGGCAATTGCCAGTACGAGTGGCGCAGTATTCCGAATCTTGCGGACGTGGGATTTCCGATCGTTGAAGCATCGCCGGACGGAACGTTTGTAATTACCAAGCACGAGCGAACCGGCGGCTGGATCATCATTCCGGGTATCAAAGAGCAACTGGTTTACGAGATGGGCGATCCGCGCGAGTACATCACGCCGGATTGCGTCGCTGATTTCACGACGATTCACTTGGAGTACGAAGGTCGCGATCGCGTGCGCGTGTTCGGTATCGAAGGGCGACCCGCGACGGAGTTTTTGAAAGTGTCGATCAGTTATTCGGCTGGTTTCAAGGCTGTTGGAACGCTGGTTTATGCGTGGCCTGATGCTTACGACAAAGCGCAGGCGGCAGATCGGATACTGCGTCGTCGTCTCGATCGGCTTGGGCTTAAGTTTGAGCAGATATTGACGGAGTTTGTGGGCGTGAATGCGACGCATGGTCCACTCGCGGACCCGCCGGATCCGGACATTCCTGAAGTGCAGTTGCGTGTGGGTGTGCGTGGCCAGGATCGGAGTGCGGTTGAACGATTCACGAAAGAGATTGCGCCGCTGATTCTTACTGGACCACCGGCCGTAACTGGGTTTGCCGGCGGGCGGCCGAAGGTGGAAGAGATCGTTGCTTACTGGCCGGCGCTGATCCCGAAGGAGGAGATCACAGCCCGTCGGTTGAGGTGCTCGAAGCGTTGAAAGTAAAACTAACACAACTGGCCCATGCGCGTTCGGGTGATAAGGGTGATACGGCAAACGTCGGATTGATTGCTCTGCAGGATGAGTTTTATCCGATCCTCGTGCGCGAGGTTACGGCGGAACGCGTGAAGCAGCACTTCAAAGGTATTTGTCACGGTGACGTGGAGAGGTTTGAGTTGCCGAACCTCGGCGCGCTGAATTTTTTGCTGCATGAGAGTCTGGGTGGTGGTGGCACGTTGTCGTTGATGACTGATGCGCAGGGGAAGACTTTTTCGACCGCGCTGTTGCGGATGGAGATCGAGATCACCGAGAAGGAAGCCGCGGATTTACACGGATGAACACGGATCAGAGATGAGTGAGAATAGGTAGTTCTTTATTCGGTTGAAGGATCGGTGGCGCGCATCACGCTCAACCGGCCTGAGAAACGGAATGCGCTGAACGACGCGGTCATCGCCGGGATCAAGCAAGGGCTAAAGAATGCGGCGGCGGATAAAAATGTCAGAGTGGTTGTGATCTCCGGGGCAGGGAAGGATTTCTGTTCCGGCGCAGATCTTTCAGCGCTCCAGAAGATCGCCGGCGCGTCAGTCGCGGAAAACTCTGAAGACGCACGCTCGTTGCTCGAATTGTTTTTGCTGATTCGTGCGCTTCAGGTTCCGGTCGTCGCGGCGGTAACGGGCCGAGCGCTGGCCGGCGGTTGTGGTTTGGCAACAGCATGCGATCTCGTGCTCGCGTCTGCGTCGGCGCGTTTTGGATATCCGGAAGTGAAGATCGGTTTTGTCCCGGCGATGGTGATGGCGATTCTCAGGCGCAACGTGTCAGAGAAACGCGCTTTCGAATTGATCACGCGCGGTGCTGAGATTAGCGCCGAGCAGGCGATGGCGTTTGGTCTTGTGAATCAGGTGTTTGCCGACGAGAGTTTCGACGCTGACGTGCGCGCGTATGTCAGTGAGTTTGAGAAGATGAGTGCGTTCGGCGATGGGATTGACGAAGACGCTGCTTTACCAGATGGATGGTCTCGCGTTCCCGGAGGCGCTCGAGACGGGAGCCGACGTAAATGTGATCGCCCGCCTCACAGACGACTGCCAACAGAAGGTCGCAAAGTTTTTGAGCCGCGGATGAACGCTGATAAACGCAGATCTGCGTTAATCTGCGGAAATCCGCGGCTTACGGATTGGATTTACGGGCTTTGTCGCGGAGGCGCTTGATCTCGTTCTGTAAGGCGGGGGAGTTTTTAAGCTGCGGTGTCTTTTTCATGTACGCCTCGAGCTCGGTGGCGGCGCGCTCGGGCTCGCCCTTGAGCTCATAAAATAAGGCCATCGTCATCGTATCGGGCTTGAGTTTGTTGTCGCTCAAACTCGCCGCTTGGCCCATCGCCAGTTCTGCTCGTCCCAGTAGATAGCTTCGACTCTCAGTCGCGGGGGCAGATTCATCTGTCCTCGCAGCCTGGTGAATCAGAGCGGTGGCGCGCATGACGGCGTTCATGGGATTCTCCGGATTCAGCCGCGCCGCTTCAGCAAACACGGCCACCGCCACCGCATAATTCTTCTGCTTCATCAGCAACAAACCAAACGATTGATAAGCGCGCTCATCGTTGGGATTGATCTCGCGCGCCTTGTCGAGCTCGGCGATCGCTTCCTGTAACTGATCTGTTTTGAGAAATACGTTGCCGAGTTGCAGGTGAGCATCGAAATAGTCGGGAAAGATCTGGATCGCTTTCCGCATGTTCTCGATTGCTGCTTGCGCCTTTCCTTCTTCAGCCGCTTTCAGTCCCGCATCAAGCGCCTGTCTCGCTGCCGGTGGAACGTTCTGACTGAAAGCATTCACAACGCCCGGCTGCGTGGTTGGTTTGTGACGAATGGGACGGAGTTGAATGTCCTGAGTGAAGCTTTGTGGCGCTGGACCGAACGCGGCGATGTCCGCTTGAACTGAAGTGGTTTCGAAGTTGATTCCATCGCCTTCGGCGGTGAGCTGGTACCTGCCGCGCGAAAGTCCGGGAAAGGAGAAGCGCCCGCTGAGATCTGTAAAGGTCTCGTGAATCGCTCGGCCATTGAAGGTGAGTTTCACTCGAACCGGATTTGCCGGCTGAGTACCTGAAGGCGTGACGACTTTACCTTCAAGCACGTTCGCACCCTGAGCAAAAGGTAAAGAGAACGAGGAGAGAACCAACAGCAGGACAACCGCGAATTTCATATAAAAGTTTTAGCCACGGATGTACACGGATTTATCACGGATCTTATCCCGTGTAAATCCGTGTCCATCCGTGGCTTCAAAAATTAGAAACTAAAGCGGACGCCTAACTGGGCCTGAAACGGAATTCCCAAAGGCTCAGAGAAGCCGGTCGCGCCAAAGAAGTTGATGGGCTTACCAAAGTCAGATGTGCCTGTCGTGTTCTGAAATTGGTTGCCGAAGTTTCCAGTGTTGAAAACATTGAACGCTTCGAAGAAGAGGCCGAGCTTTTTGGTCTCGCCAAAGTTGAAGAACTTCGAAACGCGCACGTTCAACTGTGAAAAGTTGTCGCCGCGGTGGTCGTTCAACGGCAACGGGTGTTGATCGTCGACTGTCGGATTAACGGTTTCGCGATCGTTAGTAACGCCGTCCCTATTAACATCACAAGCACACGACGGGAGAATGCTGTAAGGGCGAGCCGATGCCAGTTGGAAGATCGGCGCGACCTGGAAGTCCCACGGAAGGTCAAAGATACCCGACAAGACGAAGCGATGTCGTTCGTCTTCGGCTGTTGGTCCGAAGTTAATCGGGTCGAATTTGACGAACTGGTTCTGCGGGACCAGACCAAAATCCGCCGTTGAACCAAACCAGGCCTGAGACTTCGCGAGGGTGTAATGCGCGTTCAATTGAAATTTGTCCGCGTAGCGCTTCTTGAATGCTACGGTGAAGGCATCATAACGCGAGCGGCTGTCAGATTGGGCCACGGAGATGCGTGCGAAAGGCGTTGCCGTGCCGAATGCCTGAATTAGTTCAGCAGCGTGAGCAGCGAACTGTGGCGCCAGGATTCGCGCTGAGTTCGGAGGTATCGGATCGTTGCGGTCTAAACCAAGTAATGGACCAGGCCGCGGGTTAATATCCAAACCTGAAAACTCGTGTAAGCCAAGAATATGGACATAGTCGAATTCCAAAGCCATGTTCCTGCCAATTTCCTGAGCGAAACCGAGATTCCACTGCTGCGTATACGGTGACTCGAAATCAGGATCAAGCATTCTGCCCCGCGTATTTGGCAATGGATTGGTGAGCGGACGTGGAACTACAGGTGCTGGTGAATCGATACTCAGGTTAGGACCATCGTTGAAGAACGTCGCGTAAATTTCCGGGTTTGCCTGCTGCACCGCAAAAAGCGGTACATTCAAAAACGATTGGTCATAGTAAATGCCATAGCCGCCCCTGATCACAGAACGTCCATTCCCGCGAAAGTCCCAGGCGAACCCGATTCGCGGACTAATATTGTTTTTGTCGTCTTCTACTACCTTGTGTGCGAATGGGCTCCCGATGATCCTGAGCGCCTGGAAGGTTCGATTCTCCGCAGCGTGGGCATTGTCGACAAAACCGAGATCCACGTCGTACCGCACTCCAAGGTTAAGTGTGAGTCGCGGCGTAATCTTCCAGTCGTCTTGAGCATAGAAAGCGAACTGCTTCGCACCTTCTCGCAAGTCGAAAGCCGGGTCGCCACCTGAGAGAACGACTTGAGCAACGACACCAATGCCGGCAAGTTCGTCAGCCACCGTACAATCGGGCCTATCAGCAAAAGCCGCACAGGTGATCGGTCCCGGTTGAATCTGGGTTGTGTGAAATCCCTGCGGAAACTGGCCAGGGTTCAATGCGATCTCATCTGCGCTGAAGTTGAAGTCATATTCCGGAGCGGAATTGAAGGCGAAAAGTCCACCGAGTGTGGGTACGTAGGTAAAGTCGCCGCCGAATTTGAAACCATGGTTGCCGCGATTCCATGAGATATCGTCATGAAACTGATGCTTCTTCTGTAGCGTCTGTTGCGGCACGTTGCCATTGCGACCAACGAGAAGACCGTCGGGAAAAGCAAGCAGATTCAAGTCTGTCGTTGCGTTAATGCGGTTGTCGAAAGTCTGATACTGGTAGGTGAACTGGTTGACTGTACTCGCATTTAACGTCGAGCTCAGCGAAGTCAGAAAATTGTAGAGAGTATTCAGGGACTCATTACCGCCGGATAAATCTGTGCGTACGATCAAAAAGCCGGCCTGATCGTTCAGGGCATCGTTGTTCTGTCCGGCGAAACGAACGACGAGCTGGTGGTTGGGCGAAAGGACAAAGTCACCCTTAACTGTATATTGCCAGTCGTTGAATGGCTGTGGTAGCAAGGGAACAGCCTCGTAGCCGAAAGGTTCAAGGAAGGCGATCTTCGCCTGGTCTTCGGCCGAAACGAATGAGTTGCCGCGCTCGCGCGTGCGCTCGATTGCGCCGAAGAAAAACGCCCTGTCTTTCTTTATTGGACCACCAAAGGACCCACCAAACTGTTGGCGATTAAAAGGAGGTTTTTCTGCACCGGTGGTCGAGTCGCCTCGGGCTTCGGCGAGTAGCTTTGGCGCGTTTGCGTTTAATACGTCGTCGCGGAAGAAGCCGAATGCTGAGCCGTGAAACGCGTTACTGCCGCTCTTGGAAACGACTGACAACAGTGCGCCACCCGAACGGCCATTCGCTGCTGAAAAGCGTTGGGTTGAAAGAGCAAACTCCTGAATACCTTCCATTGAGAAATTCTGGAGTATGCCGCCGACTGCGTTGTCTTTGTTGTCGCCACCATCGATGGTCACGTTTAGGTTGCGACCCGTGGAACCACCGACAGAGAACGTTCCGACGCGCGCTTTTGTCGGATCGAATGATGGTTGCAGTGTCGCGCCGGGGATGAGGATTGCAAGTGACGCGAATGAGCGTCCGTTCACAGGCAGGTTTTCAAGGCGGCGCTGGTCTATGACACCGCTGACGTCTGTCTTCGTAGTTTCGACAAGTGCCGTACTTTCGCCTGTGACTGTGACTGTTTCCCCGATGCCACCGACCTTCAAATCGGGGTTGACGGTCGTGCGCTGGAGAACGTTTATGACGACGGGTTCCTGGACGAACTTGGAAAACCCTTGGGCTCCTACTTCTAAGCGGTAGTTGCCGGGTACGAGCTGCGTGATCTCGTAAACACCATCTGAGCTCGTTGTTGCGGTGCGTTCAGCGTTGGTGCCGAGGTTCACTATCTTTACGGCAGCACCGGGAACTAAACCACCCTTTTCATCCTTGACTACTCCCGTGAGCGTACCTGTGTTGGAGGTTTGACCGAAAACGCTAATCGACATAGCCGACGTTGCCGCGAACAGCACCATCAGGAAGGCCGAAAAAAGCCATCTATTTAAATAGCTAGTCTTCATGGTAATCGTCTCCTGGAAAGAGGTGAGTTGCCGGGGAAACCTTTGACCGACAGCAAGTTCCGTAAGTCTGTAGCGGAACTTCACAGTCGCAATAAACATGCCTCTTGTTTCCGTAAGAGGAAATTAGCGGATTTCGGCCCATTTCGATGAGTTGAGAGTTAATTGGGCCAGACTGGTATCCAAAAAACGGGACAGCGCTCCACGAATTTGAAGTGATAGCCACAAAGGCACATAGAGCACAAGGTCTATTTGGGCCTTTGTGTTTTTTGCGGTTGGTCTAGTCGCGGGGTTTTACGTTGTCCTGAAGAAACTTGACGATGTCTTCAGTGGAGGTGCCGGGCAGGAAGATTTCGGCAACGCCCTGCTCTTTCAGTTTCGGCAGATCTTCCTGAGGGACGATGCCGCCGACGAGAACGAGGACGTTATCCATTCCTTTTTCACGAAGCAACTGAACGATGCGTGGGCAAAGAGTATTGTGTGCGCCACTCAGGATCGAGACGCCCACAGCGTCAACGTCTTCCTGTAGCGCGGCGGCCGCGATCATCTCCGGCGTCTGTCGCAGTCCGGTGTAGATCACTTCCATACCCGCGTCACGGAGCGCGCGAGCGATGACTTTTGCGCCGCGGTCATGACCGTCCAGTCCGGGCTTGGCGACAAGAACTCTAATCTTTCGATTGGGCATAGGTGCGGACTAGAAGGCAGGCTCTTCGTAAATTCCGTAGACGTCTCTGAGCGCCGAACAGATCTCGCCGAGCGTTGCATAAACTCGAACTGCTTCGATCGTCGCCGGCATCGTATTTTCGTGTTTGTGCGCCGCGGTTTTGAGTTTATCGAGTGCGTTTGCGACTGCCGCGGGGTCACGGCGCGTACGTGTTTGTTCGAGCCGCTCGAGCTGGTGTGCGCGCACTGACTCGTCAATCACGAGGATCGGAATTTCTGAAAGCTCGTCGGTCATCGTGTACTTGTTGACTCCGACGATCACCTGCTCGCCTCGTTCTACTGCCTTTTGATATTGATAAGCCGAGTCCTGGATCTCGCGTTGCGGAAATCCTTTCTCGATTGCAGAGACCATGCCGCCCATCGCGTCGATCTTGCGGAAGTACTCGAGTGCTTCCTGTTCCATCTTTTCAGTCAACGCTTCGAGGAAGTAGGAACCGCCGAGTGGATCGATTGTGTTCACGACGCCGGTTTCTTCCGCGATGATCTGTTGGGTGCGGAGCGCGATCAGTGCCGCGCGATCTGTCGGCAGTGCAAGTGCTTCGTCGTAAGCGTCTGTGTGCAAGCTCTGCGTGCCACCGAGAACACCGGCGAGCGCCTGGATCGCGACGCGGACGATGTTGTTGAGTGGCTGTTGGACCGTCAATGAGACGCCGGCGGTTTGAGTGTGAAAACGCATCTGGAGCGTGCGTTCGTAGTCGCTGCCGAAGCGTCGTTTCATCTCACGCGCCCAGATGCGACGCGCTGCACGATACTTCGCGATCTCTTCAAAGAAGTCGTTGTGCGCATTAAAGAAGAAGGACATGCGCGGCACGAACTGGTCCACGTCTAAACCGGCGTCGACGCCCCACTGCACATACTCGATGCCGTCACGCAAAGTGAAGGCGAGCTCCTGTACTGCGGTCGCGCCGGCCTCGCGAATGTGATAGCCGCTTACCGAAACCGGGTTATAACGCGGCACGTGTTCAGTGCAGAAACCGAACGTGTCGATCACCAGCTTCATCGCCGGTTTGATCGGGTAGATCCATTCTTTCTGCGCGATGTATTCCTTCAGAATATCGTTTTGCAGTGTGCCCGAGATCTTGTCCCAACGCGCTCCCTGCTTTTCCGCAACCACGAGATACATCGCGAGCAGTACTGATGCGGGCGCGTTGATCGTCTGGGAAACGGTGACTTGTTCGAGTGGAATGCCATCGAAGAGAACTTCCATGTCGGCGAGCGAAGACACCGCCACGCCGCACTTGCCGACTTCACCTTCAGATAAAGGTGAGTCAGCGTCGTATCCCATCAGAGTTGGAAGATCGTAGGCGACTGAGAGACCGGTTTGGCCTTGTTCGAGTAAGTATTTGAAGCGCGCGTTTGTTTCTTCCGGAGTGCTGAAACCAGCGAACTGGCGCATGGTCCAGAGCTTGCCCGCGATAGCCGGTCGGATGGATGCCACGTGTGTAAGGAAACTCGCCCGGAAAGGAGGTGTCGCGCGCGTAATCGAGATCTTCGATATCGGCGGGCGTGTACAAGCGTTCGACTTCTTCGAGTGAAACGCTTTGAAAACTTTTCTTTCGTTCGGGACGTTTGTTCAGCGCCGGCTGGAGAGTCTCCTCCTCCCAACGCTCGCGCTCTACTTCAGCGGGTGAGCTTTCCTTTGTTTCAGGCATCGCTCGCATATTAGCAAATTAGCAAAAAACACAAAAAGGCACAAAAGGCACAAAAACATTATGAGTGAACGCCTTAATAACAGTCTTCTCTTTTGTGGTTTTTGTGCCTTTTTGCGGCTAAGTTTTTAAGAGGGGAGCGCGGCTGCGATGGCAGTCACAGCCGCGCCAACACGGAAGGTTAACCCGGTTGCGTGGATGTCGAGCAGGGGACAACTATGGGCAGGTTTCGGCAGGCATAGAAATCGATTCCTCCGTTATTCGTCATAATCATTCAACGGGAACAACAAACTCATTGCTGCGGACCATGTTCAGGCGAGCGCGTGCCGCCAGCTCGATAGTCCGTGGATCTGTTCGCAGTCTTTCCAACTCCGATTTCAACGATTGGTTAACGTTGCGCAACGCTTCGACATCCGTTTGCATAGCCGTAAGTTGTTGCGCTGCAACGTGAACTTTGGCTCGCGTTCGCATATTCACCGTCACACAAACGGCGAAAGTCGCCAGCAAAATCATTCCAAAAACTACCCAGGAAGGAATTATTCCGCCGCGGCGGCGCACCTCCGTACGCGTTCCAATGATCTCCATCGAGATCTGTTGCACCGAAGCCAGAGAACTCGCGCGGGGGGACACACGCTGCGACCTGATTCTTTCGTCAACCCAATAAGTGTTTGCGACCTTGCTCACCTCAACACCTCCCAGCTTCCTTTGCCGTTCAGATTCCTCTCAGATCGAACTTTCCAGCTCCATGCCAACTGCGGCAAAGGTGAAGGCGTCGCTTGGACGGCCTTCCATCCCATGTCCCGAGTAGATTGTCATTGCGCTCAAAGTTAAGAGGCTGCTTAACTGATTCTGTGGGTTAGGCCACAATATAGTCGACTATGGATGACCCGCAGCCCCAACTGAATGTGCTTTCCGGCTTGTCAATCTGTTGCCGCTCAACAACTTAGCGGCGATATCGCCGGAATGTAACAACTTGCTTAAAGTGTGTAAAGATATTTCTCCTCAACGCTTTAGGTCCGTAAGTTGAACATTTACTTGAGGTTAAGCAATGCTTAAGCGAAAATGGCGAACAGGCGGCGAACAAAATCAATGGGGCAGGTTTGGCTCAGTACGTGAGTTGGAAGAGGTCAGTACCACCTGCTATAGCGGGTGGGTGCCAGCTTCACGCAGTAGCCGCACTGCTGTGCACCATCCGCCTTCGCAGTGGCCAGATTGTTAAAACTTGTTGACACCTTGCCCTTCGATAACTAGACTCGTCAACTGTGGGCGACAAAGTTATAAGCCCCTTGCCCTGCGGCCCTCATTTAAAAGGATCCCACAAGTATTCAAGTACATTAAGGAAGCGTGTTGATGTCTGACTCTGCGGTCACAAGCCCGGATGCCCCTGCCTCCGAGTCGCAACTACCAATCAGCTCGATCGTAAGGGCGGTTTGCCAGGCCGCAAGCGGTGGTCCCGACCTGCTTTACGAAGTGATGATCAAGATGAGCCTGATGGTGGAGGCGACGGCGCCGACATACGGCTTATCAATCTGGGCCACAGTGATTCGGGTAAACCAACCCTGCGTTGGGCGGAAGGGCTCGAGGAGCAGGAGATCGCGATCGGCGAACGCGCCGTTGCGGAGAGCTTTGCCAGCAAGGGCCGGCCTGAGCCCGCGGCGGAAGGAGACCACGCAATCTGCCTTTTGCTTGCGCTACCGTCCAGCGGCCGCGAAGGCGCGGCACTATATGGTCGTTGTGTGCGACCACTAACCAGCCAACAGGCAAAAGAGCTCAACGCGCTCAGTGACGTCGCGCACCTGGCCCATTCACACCAGTCAACCAACGTGATTCCAACCGGGACCAAACCTGTGAGCGCGGCTTCGACGAGCTCGCTGCCCGGAATGGTTTTCAATAGTCGTGCTATGGCGGACGTGGCGCGGAACGTCGAGCGGATCAAAGATTCGCATTCGACGATTCTCGTTACCGGAGAATCGGGTACCGGTAAGGAATTGATCGCGCGCGCCATTCATCGACTCAGCCGGCGATCTGAAAGCGAGTTTATTCCTTTTAACTGTTCCGCTGTTCCGGCTGAGCTGATCGAGAGCATGTTGTTTGGTCATCGTCGCGGAACGTTTACCGGCGCGATGTCAGACCAGGCCGGCTTGATCCGGTCCGCGGAGAACGGAACATTGTTCCTGGACGAGATTGGCGACCTTCCGCTTCCGCTTCAACCAAAGCTGCTCAGGTTTCTGCAGGAAGGTGAGATTCATACGCTCGGTGAGCGCGCGCCGCGCAAAGTCAACGTGCGCGTGATTGCGGCCACGCACAAGGATCTCGAGAAGCTCGTCAGTGAAAATCTTTTCCGTGAGGATCTCTACTACCGCATCGCTACGCTGACGTTGAAAGTGCCGCCGCTACGTGAGCGACGTGAAGACATCTCGGCGCTCATTTCACATTTCGTCAGTCACTACGCGCGGAAGAATGAGCGACCGATTTCTGGAATTACTGCGGAGGCGATCCAGATTCTCGAGACGTACTCATGGCCGGGAAATATTCGTGAGCTTGCGGCGGAGATCGAGCGGCTCGTCTTGTATGCAGAGGACGACGGCTACATTCGACCGGAGAACATCGGCTCCCGAATTCACCCGCAGGGCACGCCGAGCGAAGCTCCGGCCGCAAAGTTAGACGATCTGCTCGAGAGCTATGAGCGACGTGTAATTACGGAGACTTTGAAGCGACACGATTGCAACGTCGCGAAGGCGAGCGAAGCCCTCGGGCTGGGATCGAGACAGACCTTATATAAGAAGCTCAAGCGACTCGCGATCGATATCGGAGATTTCTTACAGGAAGACACCGAACCCGGCATGCAGTTCCGGGCATAGCCACAAAGAAGACAAGAGGCGACAGCATAAAGCCTGGGGCGTAAGCCCCAGGATCGCCGAATAAAAAAGAAACGGAGCCCGCGAAGCGGGCGACAGTCCATTAATAATATGAGCTGTCGCCCGTTTCACGGGCTCGTTTGCTTTTGTTCAATTTTCCTGGGGCTTGCGCCCAGGCTTTATGCTGCCGCCCGCTTCGCGGGCTTTGTGGTTAGCTTCGCGCTCGGCATTAGTTTCTGTTAACTGCCCGGCGATGGGCCATAGATGTTGTCAACTGCGGGCGACAATGGTCCATCGCTAGTAAAAACAGACCTTCCACGCCTAATCCACTCTCGTCTTTACCCCGCGGCTTGTCAACCGCAGGCTACAAATCACACCAGAAAGCCCCAAAAACCTCGATTGGACCACTGGCACACCGGTTGTAAACGTCATCCTCGTCCGCGAAGCAATCGCATCGCATCACTGGTCGAGCTGACAACCTAAATGAAAGCTAACACCACAACAAACCTGGCATCAGTCGTAATGCTCGTTGTTCTTACTCCGTTCCTGGCGCTGGCGATTCTCGTCAGCATCAAGACCGCGGGAATCAGGAACAACGAAGTACTGCTACTGCTGCTCACGTTGTCGAGTGCTGTTCTCAGTGGCATCAATGGCTTTGGACGACGCACGTCCACAGCGATTCCATTTTCGACAGCAAAGACAGTTAGTGGCACCCGCCTTCATTTGTCCGCTCGTTCGAGCAACAACGCCTAATCGAATCTAAAGGAGCAACCAAATGATTAAGAGATTTTTCCGCGATGAAACCGGTCTTGAACTTTCTGAATACGCAGTTGCCGCAGCGCTCGTCGCGTTGGCAGCCGTCGCCGCTTTCCAGCTGTTGGGTACCAACATCGGCACCAAGATCAACGAACTCGCCGGCAAGATTAAGTAGTTCTTAGTGAACTCACTGACCCGGCAGCAGCGAGGATGTGCTGCCGGGCTGAAGAGAAGGCGCAAGCCTTCAATTGCTTGAGGAGGATTGATCGAATGTTCAGGAAATTCTTGAAAGACGAAAGTGGTTTGGAACTCTCCGAATACGCAGTTGCCGCAGCGCTCGTCGCGTTGGCAGCCGTTGCCGCTTTCCAACTGTTGGGTGGAAACATCGCCCTTAAGATTAACGAACTCGCCGGAAAGCTTCAGTAGTCGAAGGGAAGGCTCAAGCCTTCAATTCCTTCAAAGAAAGGAATCGATCATGTTCAAGAAATTTTTGAAAGACGAAACAGGGCTTGAGCTATCTGAGTATGCCGTCGCCGCAGCTCTTGTGGCGCTGGCGGCGGTGGCTGCGTTCCAGCTACTCGGAACCAACATCGGTTCGCGCATCAATACCCTGGCCGGCTACATCAAGTAAGTCAGCCAGCGAACTGCCATGCCGGGTGGCGCGCCTTGTGAAGTTTTGACTACACAGGTGCGCCGCCACCTTTCTGCTAATCCGCCGAAAACATTGCCTGATAGAGATGCTGAGCCCTACCGCAATCATTGTTGAAGTTTTTCTCGTGCCGCTCGCCGTGCTGATCATCTATCACGACGTGCGGTATCGCCGTATTCCTAACGCATTCGTACTCGCAACTCTGATCAGCGGACTCACTCTGAACCTTGTCGATGGGAGGTTTGCAGGGTGGTCTAAACAGCATCGGTGGATGCGTGCTCGCCTTTATCTTGATGTTCATGTTGCACGTTTTCGGAGCGATGGGCGCAGGCGACGTCAAACTGTTCGCCGCTATCGGCTCAGTACTCGGCGCTCAACTCGTGCTTCCGACTTTTGTATCGTCGTTTTAACCGGCGGTGTGCTGGCCCTGGTTTCCGTCGTGCGCTCGGGAGTTTTCACAACCACGATGCATCGTGTGCTGCAAATTCTCGTCGGCTTGTTACCAGGTTGGCAGATGCCGAAATTCAGCGTCCCTGCTGATCGTCGCCTCACCATTCCATACGGTGTGGCTATCACCATCGGCGCCATCATCGCAACTGCGATCTTTCACGCTTAACAGCGGCAATCAACCAGGCCTTGACCTGGCGAGAACGGAGAGTTGATTCCCATGCGAAACAAACGTTTCTTCTTAGTTTTGGTAGGGGCGCTGATTTTTGGAGTGCTCGCTGCCGTATCAGTCAGCAAATATTTATCGAGCGCACAGGCCTACACCAAGAACCTGAACAAGATTGCGGTGGCCAAGGTCGCGATCCCGATCGGGAGCAAGATCATTCCCGAGCAGATCATGGTGGTCCAGTTTCCAAAGGAATCAACTCCCGACGGAGCTTTCGACTCTCCTGAAAAACTGGCCGGCCGCGTGGCTGTGACGAACATCGCCGCTCGCGAGCCGATCACTGAAGCGAGATTAGCGCCCGAAGGCACGGCCGCCGGACTCTCCGCGATTATTCCTGAAGGCTATCGCGCGATGACGGTTAAGGTCGACGACGCTGCGGGTATCTCCGGTTTCATCATGCCCGGCACTATGGTCGACGTGGTCGTTGTGATCGATCCGCGCGAAGGCTCCGGCATGCAGGACCCGATCTCGAAGATCGTGTTGCAGAACATCAAGGTCCTGGCCAACGGTCAAAACATCGACAAGCCGAAAGATGAGCGCGAAGCGAACAGCGTTAAGGCTGTGACACTTCAGGTCACTGCCGGAGCAGGCAGAGAAACTGGCCCTCGCTTCAAGCGAAGGCAAACTCCAGCTCATGATGCGCAGCCAGATCGATCAGGGTGACGAACAGACGCCGGGCGTCAACAAGCGCGGTTTGTTGAGTGGCGAAAAGGCGACGCCGGCTCCTGAGCCGGGTTCACTGAAGAGTGAACAGCCGAAGACTGAATCGAAGCCAGTTCGCCGATCAGCAGCGGCCACGCCGAAACCAGTCCAGGCAGCGGCCCCAGCTCCTCAGCCTACTCCGCGTACGCAAGTGGAAATGATCGAAGGCGCGAAGAAGCGCAACGTCGAGTTTCCATAGATCACTCGATCACTTAACCCAGACTACTTGAAGTTGATCGCATCGACGATCGCTTGAAACAAAGGAGCATAAGATCATGCAGAGCCGTTCCCCAATTTCACGCCGACTGAGTTTATTGCTGGCGTCACTGATTACCATTTTTGCCACTTCCATCGCGCACGCCCAGGAAACCTCGTACAAGGCGTCGTTCAGTCAGAACAAAGAGGCGATTGCCGTCAACGTTCTGGTGGGACAGTCGCGCGTGATCAACTTCGATCGCCCGGTCGGACGTTTTTCGGTTTCGAATCCTGATATCGCTGAAGCCGTGCTCGTCACGCCAGACCAGGTGCTCGTCAATGGAAAAGCTTTCGGTCAGGTCAACTTCATCGCATGGGAGCAGACCGGCGGTCAGTTTTTAGTGTTTGACGTTTTCGTTCGCGCGAATCTTTCACTGATCGACTCGCAGATCCGCGCGCTGTTTCCGAAAGACGACATTCGTCTCAGCCAGGCCAATGGATCCGTGGTGATCTCCGGCAGCGTGAAGGATTCCAATACCGCCGCGCAGGTGCAGAGCGTTGTTGAAGCCGCGAATTTCAAAGTTGTGAACATGCTGACGTCGCCGATTTCGAACGCGACGCAGATTCAACTCGAGGTTCGCGTTGCTGAAGTTAATCGCAACAAACTGCGTGACTACGGCACGTCATACACCACTGCAGCCGAACGGAGGAACCGGTGGTTACATCAACAGTGGTGGTGGCCCAAGCGTTCTGGACCGTGTCGAATCGAGCCCATTGGGCAGCGCTCTTTCACCCTGATCCAACCGGCGCTTAATCTCTTCCTCTTCAATCGCCAAATCAATACCGGCGCATTCCTCAGGATGCTCCGCCAGGAAGGTGCTTTCCGCCAGTTGGCTGAGCCAAACCTGATTGCCATGAACGGCCAGCAGGCGAGCTTCCTCGCCGGCGGTGAGTTCCCGGTACCGGTGCTTCAGAACGCGGCGGGCAACGGCGCATCACCATCGTTTGGAAAGAGTATGGCGTTCGTCTGAACTTCAAACCGACGATCATCGACGAAGATCACATCCGTCTCGAACTCGAACCTGAAGTTTCCACCATCGACTTTAACAACGGCATTCGCTTCAACGGTTTCGTAATTCCCGCACTGCGCACTCGTCGCGCCAAGACCGGCGTCGAGCTGCGTGATGGTCAGTCGTTCGCACTCGCAGGTTTGCTCGACAACACCGAAACCAAGACTTTGTCGAGAATTCCGATCATCAGCGACATTCCCATCATCGGCGCGCTCTTCAAATCGAAGTCATTCGAGAAGAAAGAGACCGAGCTGATGTTCTTCGTGACCGCGCACATGGTTAAGCCAGTCAGTCCAGACGACCTGCCGAACATGCGCGGGATCGATGGTCTGAAGGGCAACTCGCCATTGGGTGTTGAGCCGAAGGGCGAAGGCGTCGAAGGCAAGACTGGTTACAAAGTCTCCGGACAGAACGAAGCAGACTCCAGTAGCCGCGCCGGCGAAGGTCGAAGAGCCGAAGACGAAGAAGGTCGAAACGACTACGTCAAACCAGCACGAGCGGCTCAGTCGAGCAGCGTGCGCAACAATAATACTGCCCTGCCAGTCGCCAAAGCAGTAACGATGGATTCGAATCCAAATACTGTCAGGCCCTGGTAACTACACCTCTTTTCTCGAGCCGATCTTCGTCCGAATGTAGCAGGGGGAAAACATGAAGAAGAGATCAATAGAACAAGCGGAAACGAAAACGAGAACGAGGTTCAATCCTGGCGACATCCGCAATCGGAATGTTGGCAGTGCTGCTGGCAGTCGGAATGGGCATCGACATCAGCAGGTTGTACCTGTCTAAAGCAGAACTCCAGAACGCCGCCGATGCTGCTGCATTGGCCGGCGTATCTGGATTGAACGGACGAGCCGCCGGGCATCACAGAGGCTGCGGATCGCGCAGTAAAGGCAATGAACAAGTACGACTTCAACAAGACTGGCGTGACTTTCCCCCGCGCGAACGTTGTATTTGCAGTCAATCTTGAATGGTCCATACATGAGCGAGGGCGTCAGCGTTCCTGTCGCCGACCAACATCCGTTTCGTACAAGTGACGACTCCCGAGTTGCCGGTGGGCATGTCTTTCGCTGCTATGGTGTTGGGTAACAACAAGAACCTGTCGGCGACAGCGACGGCAGGTCTTTCCGTTCCGCTGAATGTGATTTGCCCGTGGCTGCCCGCGTTCGTGCTTGACAATCCTGCTGACCCGATCACGGCGGGTAGGACTTACACATTTCGTCTGGAGTCCGGTGATGCAATTTCACCAGGAAACTATCAACTGCTGGCTCCCGTGCAATCAGGTGGTAGCGGTGATCGAGAAGGAATGGCGAACGGAGTCAACTGGTGTATCTCCGCAGGTACAGAAGATTGAAACAAAACCAGGTGTGACATCTGGTGCGATTCGGCAGGGTATCAACACGCGCTTTGATATCTATTGCTGCCGGCATGGACCCGTCGTTATCGCCACCCGATACGAACATCGCAGAAAACATCACCCACGATCAATACGACGAAAAACAGGTTGTCAAAGAGCCATCACATCCGGGTGTCACAGGCCGTCGAATCGTATTCTTCCAATTGCCACAGCACTACCCGGAGAAGGTCGAGACACGATTATCGTCGACAGATTCGGCGTCTTCTTCCTGCAAACCTCCGTTGGTGGGGGCACCGGTGGTGAGCTGAAGGCTGAATACATCAATGACACAGCATTCGCGGGTAACAGCTATTACGTTCCCGGAGCTGGCGCAACGAATTCCAACCTGACTGTTCCGTTCTCTACAAGTAGGTGAAATCATGCATGCACGAATCCGAAGAATCCGAAGCCGGCGTCGATTGAGACGATTGCTGCAGTTGCATCGTTTCGGTCGAGATGAGAGTGGTATTCAGTTGGTTGAGGCAACGATAGTTATTCCGATCTTTTTGATGTTGTTTGCAGCGACCGCGGAGTTTGGCCGGTACTTCTACGAGTACACGACTCTGGCGAAGGCCGCACAGGTTGGCAGTCGTTACCTGTCTACGGCTCCCGTCGAAGCCATCGAAGACGCGAAGGCCCAGAACATCGTCGTCTACGGAAATACTGCCGGCAGTGGATCGCCGATCTTGCCGGGGTTATTGCCTTCACACGTCGATCATTACGCGTGAGGGTCGCTATTACATTGGTACCTGAGACAGTCACTGTTCAGATCGTTGGGTACCAGCATCAATCAATTTTCGATTTGGGAGCGTTAACCAAAAATGCGGGGCTCTCTTTGAACGTTGATGTGAAGCCGAGCGTGACGATGCGTTATCTGTTAACCCAACCTCCCCCAATTTAATGAGGGGTAAAGATCATGAAGCAAATCAAACTGTTCGGATTCTAGTGAGCGCGGCTCAACGCTGGTTGAATTTGCGATCGCGTTGACGGTCTTCCTGACGGCGATGTTTGCGGTGATGGAATTTGGACGTGCTCTCTGGGTGCACAACGCTCTTACCGACGCGGCACGTCGCGGAGCACGATACGCAGTGCTTCATTCATCTGCTGATACGGATGCGGTGAAGAACATGGTCGTCTACGGAGATCCGGCTGGAGGCGCTCAGGCTGTGGTCCCCAATCTAACCACTGCCAACGTAACGGTTACCTATACTGACTTTGCATTAAACAAGGGAACGGCGTCGGTAAGCGTGACCAATTATCAGTTCCAGTTTGTGATTCCGATAGTCGGCACCACGATCACGATGCCCAATTACACCACGACGCTTACAGGTGAAAATGCGGGTTTATTCCGGACAACATGTAGTGGGAGTGGTTAGTTGAGCAAGGTAGGAGTTTAGTTTGACTACAGCAAAGCCAGTCTCAAGTTTCGAATCCACTGCCGGATGGCGCCAGTACCACGCCAGCCGTTCGAACATCGCTCCGGATTAACCGGCCTTGCAACATTGCGATGGTCCTACCGTAACCCCAGGCACTCTGTCACTACTTCAATTCACAGACAGCCGCCGGCAGTGGGATTCGAATTAACGAATCACGAGGAACAGATGACCGAACCAATCTCAGTAGTAGTTCTCAGCACCGGACTCGATAACTTCAAAGACATTCGCAGGGCCCTGACTGCGGAACAGCGCGTGAAACTGCTCGCCGGCGGCAACGATGCCGATCAGCTCTACGAAGAGATCGTTCGTTTGAAGCCCGCCGCCGCGATCATCGCGCTTGGCCCAAATGCCGATCACGCGGTCAAATTTATTGAAAGGCTGAATGCCGAATGTCCGGAAACCGCCCTCATTTCTGCCGCCCAGGACGCATCGCCCGATCTGATTCTGCGAAGCTTGCGTGCCGGCGCGCGTGAGTTTCTGCGCATTCCGATCAGCGCGGATGAACTGCGCACGGTGCTCGATCGCGTTTCAGAGTTTTGCACCAGACAGGTTGAGACACCGAAAAAGAAAGGCCGCATGGTCGCCGTGTTTTCCAGCAAAGGCGGATGCGGCACTTCGTTCATCGCTACCAATCTTGCGGCAGCTACCAGCTTCGAAAACAGTTCTCGTCGATCTCAATCTTCAGGCCGGCGACCTGCCGCTGTTTCTGGGACTCGAAGCGAAGTATTCGATCGCCGACATGGTTGAGAAGCGCCAGCGTCTCGATGAATCACTTATCAACAGTCTCGTAACTCCACACTCGCACGAACTTGTCGCTTGCTGGCAGCTCCACGCGAAGCCGACTCCGCCGACGAGATCGAACCGCAACACATGTTTGAAGTGCTACAGAAACTCCGCGAGCATTACGACTACGTCGTGCTCGATCCGCAGCACACGTTCGACTCGATCACGCTCGCGGCGCTCGATCAGTCTGACGAGATCGTCCTGATGCTGACGCTCGATATTCCCGCGATCCGCAGCACGCAAAGAGCGCTCGAGATCTTCGACCGGCTGGGTTATCCGCGCAAGAAAGTGAAGATCGTCGTCAATCGCTGGAGCAAGCAGATCGATCTCGATCTCAGGCAAGTCGAAAAGTTTCTGGGCGAACCGGTAGTTGGTTTTGTGCCCAGCGACTACCAGACAGCAGTCGGTTCGATCAATCTCGGCACGCCGCTCGTGCAGGCTGAGCCGACTTCAAAGATCGCACTCGAGATTCGTCGCATAGCGCAGCAGATGTCGCTTGGGCGTGGCGCCGATCGACGAGTCGAAACAACGCCGTCCTTTCTGGGCCTCGTTACTGAAGAAGCAGTCGGCCCAACCGAATTTCAAACTTCAAACCTCAATGGAAAAGGTCTAACGAGCGGCAGCCCCGCAGATGAGCAAACATCATGGCACTACGTGAAAGATTAATCGGCAACAACGTGCAACGCTCCGGGAACCGTCGCGGACGGCACCGGCCAGCATTCGTTCCAGGAAATGAAGTCGCGTCTGCACCGGACGCTGATCAACCGGATGGATCTGACCAAGCTGTCAGACTCTGACTCCGGAACAGGTCCATGCGGAAGTTTCGCGTTTGGCCGAAGCCGTTCTTGCCCAGGAAGCGATGCCGTTGTCCGTGTCCGAGCGCGAGCGACTCGTCAACGACGTTCAGCATGAACTCTTCGGACTTGGACCACTCGAGCCACTGCTGAAAGATCCGACGATCTCCGACATTCTCGTTAACTCGCACGACACGATCTACATCGAACGTCGCGGCAAGATCGAACGACCAACGTGACGTTCAAAGACGACGAGCACTTGATGCGCGTGATCGAACGAATCGTTTCGTCAGTCGGCCGCCGCATCGATGAGTCGTCGCCGATGGTGGACGCGCGATTTCAGGATGGTTCGCGCGTCAACGCGATCATCCCGCCGCTCTCGATCGATGGACCAGTATTATCGATTCGCCGCTTTGGCGCCGATCCGCTGAAGATGTCGTTCGCTGATCGAATACAAAGCGCTCACCAAAGACATCGCCGACATGCTGCAGATGGTCGTTCACGCGCGCCTGAACGTTTTGATTTCGGGTGGTACCGGCGCCGGTAAAACGACATTGCTCAACGCGCTCTCGGCCTACATTCCGGAGAACGAACGTATCGTCACGATCGAAGACTCGGCGGAACTTCAGCTCCAGCAGCCGCACGTCGTCAGACTCGAAACACGACCGCCCAACATCGAAGGCCGCGGTGAAGTGACGCAGCGAGATCTCGTGCGCAACGCGCTTCGTATGCGTCCCGATCGCATCGTGATCGGCGAGGTCCGTGGTGGTGAAGCGATCGACATGCTTCAGGCCATGAACACCGGTCACGACGGAAGTTTGACCACGGTTCACGCCAACACTCCACGCGACGCTCTGGCACGACTCGAGACGATGATCCAGATGACCGGTATGCGTCTGTCGGATCGCGCGATGCGCCAGCAGGTCGCGTCGGCGATCAACCTCGTAGTGCAGGTCGCGCGCATGTCTGACGGTTCGCGCCGCGTCACGTCGATTTCTGAAATCACCGGCATGGAAGGCGAAACAATCACCATGCAGGAGATCTTCCTGTACGAGAGAACCGGCGTCGATGCGCAGGGCCAGGTGCTCGGACGCTTCCGCCCGACCGGTATTCGCCCACGGTTCGCCGAACGGTTGAAAGCCTGCGGTTTGCAGTTGCCGCGCGTCTTCTTCGAGGAGATGTAATCACAATGATCATATCGTTTCTCGTATTCGTGTTTGCGCTGTTCCTGGTCCTGGGCGCTTATCTGCTGGCTACGCACGGCACCGACAAGAAGCGTGCGCGGCTGCAGAAGAGACTGTCTGAGGCGCTGCTCCATTCGGCGCACACCGAAGACATCGACGTAGTGCTCGCTCGCAACGAGTTGATGAGCGAGATCCCCTGGGTCAATCGCACGATGATCAACATTCAGGCGGCGTTGCAGTTGAAGCGCATGTTGGACCAGGCGGACCTGCACATCACGCCTTCGCGACTGCTGATGTTTTCGTTCATGGCGGGCATGCTTGGCGCACTGGCTGCGTCAGTCTGACGGTTTTTATTCCGTTGATGATCCTCGCCGGGCTCGTTATGTGCTTCGATTCCGCTGCGTGCACGTTTGGTGGAAACGGAAGAAGCGTTTCGACGCTTTTCTCGAACAGCTTCCGGATGCGCTCGACCTGATCAGCCGCGCGCTCAGCGCGGGCCACGCGTTCTCTGAAGCGCTGCACATGGTTTCGATGGAAATGCCGGAGCCGATCGCGACTGAGTTTCGCAAAGCTTACGAAGAACAGAACCTCGGTCTTTCAGTGAAACTCGCGCTCGAAAACCTGACGCAGAGAATCCCGTTGCTGGATCTGAAGATGTGTGTGACTGCGATCCTGATTCAGCGTGAGACGGGCGGTAACCTCGCCGAGATTCTCGAGAAAGTTGCTTACACGATTCGTGAGCGATTCCGCATCATGGGTGATTTGAAGACGTTGACGACAAGTTCGCGAATGTCTGCGTGGTTGCTGTGCGCGTTGCCGATCTTCGTGGCGCTGGCAGTCACGGTGATGAATCCTGAATACATGAGCGTGCTCTGGAAAGATCCGCGCGGTCATTATCTGATCGCCGCCGCGTTGATGATGCAGATCACCGGAATGTTCATTGTGAGAAAGATCTTGAAGATCAAGATTTAGCCACGGACAAACACGGAGCAAGCTGATGCTAATCATAATCGCCATCTCCACTTTCGTCTGTATCTCCCTCGGAATGCTGGGTATTTACTGGTTGCTTTACAAACCGCAGAGTGCTGCCACTGAAAGGCTGCGCCGCCTGGGTGGTAAGGAGGGCGGCATGCTCCGGCACGTGCAGTCGGTTGTCATTCCCGATGACAGTCCGGCAGCAGAAATCGCGCAGCGCCTCGCGAAGCCGCTGAACAAGCTGCTGCCGCCGTCAGCGACCGAAGCAAAGAAACTGCAAAAGCAACTGATGCACGCGGGTTTCCGTTCGCCGGAAGCGCCGATCATCTATCGCGCGATTCAACTCGCTCGATGGCTGGCTTCCGCTGATGGTGGCGGGCGTTTGCGCCGTGACTGGCACGGCCGCTCGGCAGTGCGCTGGTCTACATCATCATCGCGTTCGTCGCGGGTTTTATCCTGCCGCGTTTTTTCCTGGAAGAATCACCAAGAACCGCCAGCGAGAGCTGCGTTGGGGACTGGCTGATGCGCTCGACCTGATGGTTGTTTCCGTTGAAGCAGGTCTTGGGTTGAACGCGGCGATGATGAAAGTCGCGACTGAGTTGAGAGAGGTGCACAGAGCGATCGCGATCGAATTCGAACTCGCCAATCTCGAAATTCGAGTCGGACGCGACCGTGACGAAGCACTGCGCAATCTCGCAGAGCGAACGGGCGTTGACGATCTTCGCAGTCTCGTCGCGATGCTGATTCAGACAGACAAGTTTGGTACTTCGATCGCTAAAGGCCTGCGCGTGTTCTCAGATTCACTGCGCACGAAGCGACGCCAGCGCGCCGAACAGGAAGCGCAGAAAGCCGCGGTCAAACTGTTGTTCCCGCTCGCGTGTTTCCTGTTCCCGACACTTTTTATCGCAATCCTTGGCCCTGCTGCCCTTAACCTCATGGACGTTCTCGGCATGATGTAGAGGAGTGGACCAATGAACAAACGTAGAATCATTGCTGTTCTAATCGCTTTTGTATTGACCATCGCCGCGACTGCGATGTGGAGTGCTTCCACGATCCAGCGCGAGGGTGATCCGGACGCGATCGTGCTTGAGGATTCGGGTTCTGAGGCAGGTGGCGAGCATCAGCCGAAGAAAAAGGGCGGAAACAAAGTCGTCAAGGTGCTGGCAGCGCCGTTCAAGGCTGTTCGGCAGACTGTTTGGTGGCGGTGACGATACGAACAAGAGTCCAGCGCATGACGGAGAAAGATGCCGAGCGGTTTGAGAGTGTCGGCGTCACGAAGATTGAAGATGCGCGTAACCAGTCAGTGAAGCGAGACACTTCGTCAGGCTTCAGCGCGAGAGCATTTGGAAGCCGGCCGCGAGTATCTGGTTGAAGGTCGTTACAACGAAGCGATCACGAGTTGTCGCTGGCTGTTTCGCTCGATCCGAAGTTGACTGAAGCTCACAACCTTTTAGGCGTCGCGTACGACAAGAAGGGTTTTGGCGACCGTGCGAAGGAGTCGTTCGAACGTGCCGTGAAGATCGAAGAGGATGCCGACACGCTCAACAACCTCGGCTTCTCGCTGTATCAGAATGGTAACTATCGCGCCGCCGTCGATCGTTTGAAGCGTGCTGCGAAGCTGGCGCCAACATGACGAGCGCATTCTGAACAACCTCGGCCTGGCGTATTGCCGTCTCGGCAAGATCGACGAAGCTTACAAAGCCTTCGCACGCGCCACTGGTCCGTTAACCGGCAATCTCAACACTGCGAAGATGCTCGAGCGATTTGGTCGTGAAGACGATGCGATTCGTTACTACGAAGCGGCACGTGCGATCGATCCGAACAACACGATCGCGCTGCGGCGCCTGGCGGATCTTTACCAGCGCGTGGGCCGAGCGACGGAATCAGAAGCTGCTCGCGCCGCGCTCGCACTCGCCCAGAACAACGGCTCTAGCAACACCGGTAAATAGCTCGAGTTGATATAGGTCCTATAGGACCTATTGGTCCTATTTCAAAGAAAGAAAACTCACATGTCGCACACCGCAATTCTGACGCGCGCGGAAATCGAAAGCATGGGGCCGCCGCTCCCGAATGGAAATCGCCGACACCGGTATCTCCGAGCAGTTTCTCTGCGATCTCGCGTTGAAGCACGTGGCCATGCTGCCCGAACCGACGACCACCGCCGTCTCTGAACGCATCAATCTTCCACGCACGCTCACCGAGGATCTGCTGCAAAGCTGTATCGCGAAAAGCTGATCGAAGTGAAGATGCAGTCGGCGATTGGTTCGACGCGATACGCGATGTTGGACCACGGCTGGGATCGTCTGACGCGCTTGTTGTCGATTTGCGGTTATGTTGGGCCGGCGCCGGTTTCACTGCGCGACTATTCGCACATGATGAAGCTGCAATCGATCCCGTCCAACACGGCGTCGATGGAAACTGTGCGCCAGGCATTTCACGATCTGGTACTTGCCGGAATCACTGTTGCAAACGTTGGGTTGCGTCATCAACTCACGTCGCTCGCTGTTTCTCACCGGATTGCCGGGCACAGGAAAGACTGCCGTTGCCGAGCGCATCAACAACGCGTTGGACGGCGGCATCTGGATTCCTTACGCGGTGGAGATCGACGGGCAGATCATTCGCGTCTTCGACTCACACTGTCATGAACAACTGCCCGCCGATGAAACTCCGACTGAGTTCGATCATCGTTGGGTGTTGATTCAACGACCGCTCGTCGTGGTCGGTGGTGAGTTGACACTCGAGAATGCCGACCTGACCTGGAGTGAGGCGGCGAAGTTTTACGAAGCGCCATTCCAGATGAAATCAAACGGCGGCACGTTGGTGATCGACGACTTCGGTCGCCAGCGAGTTGCGCCGCAGGATCTGTTGAACCGTTGGATCGTGCCGCTTGAACGACGCGTCGACTATCTCGCGCTGCACACCGGAAAGAAGATTGAAGTTCCGTTTGAGCAGCTCGTCGTGTTTTCGACGAACCTCGATGAGAAGGATCTTCGCGGACCAGGCGTTTCTGCGACGCATGGGTTATCGCGCGCGCGTCGAGCCGCCCACGCCCGCGGCGTACACGTCGATCTTTAAATACCAGGCCGGCCGGCGTGGCATCACAGTCGAGCAGCCGGTGTTGGACCACATTCTGACGAAGTATCGAGTGGAGCGACGGCAGATGAAGGGTTGCGAACCGCGCGACATGCTCGATCGCGCCACAGACATCTGCCTGTTTGAGAAGCACAGCCTGAAATTGACGCCGCACATCGTTGACATTGCCTGGCGCAATTACTTCGGCACGTCGCACACGTTCGCGCAGCAGGAGCAGGCCGCGAGAAACCAGCCGCAGTCCGATCCATTGGAACTGTAATCTCGTACATCTTGTCAATCTTGTAATCCTGTAAAAGACTACGATGCTCGCCACGACACCAACCGAATTATCGTTGTCTGTCTGTTCATCGTACTCGTGTGTTCGAGTCAGTGCTTTCGCAGACCGAGCAGATCAGGCTGAAGCTTGCCGACGGTTCGTACATGACGGTCGACGATGCCTGGGAATCGCCGCAGGGAGTCTGGTATCGAAGGGCGGGCTCAGCCACCTGCTCGCCGAAAGAAAGGGTCAAGAAGATCGAGCGAAACACGCCGCACGCCTGCGGCTGCGCCGTGCGCCGGTCGCGAGCAGCAATGACGACGACCACTTCGAAGTTCCGGAATGTCGTCGCCCAACCGCCGCCAAACAACGGCACCTACGACCAGCCCGCCTGGATCTATTTGAAAGGCGGCGCTCGCGTCGAAGCCGACAGCGCGACGCAATCTCCTGCCGGCGTTTGGTACAAGCGTGGCGCGATGTCGATATTCATCGACGCGGCTCGTGTCGATCGAATTGAAGTTGAAGATCCGGAAACGGTTGCCAAGTCCGGGAAGAAAGAACGTGGCTGGAGCACTGGACGCCCCGGGCTCGATAGCTCTGATTCGTCAGAACGGTTACAAGTATAAAGTCGATCCGTACCTGATCTTTCTGGTGATGGAGCAGGAGTCGCACTTCAACACGCACGCAGTTTCGCCGAAGGGCGCGCGTGGGTTGATGCAGTTGATGCCGGGAACTGGCGGCGCGTTTTGGCGTGCGACGACCGCACGATCCCGCGCAAAATATTTCCGGCGGCACGCGATACTTGCGCGAGCTGTTGAATCGTTTCAATAATCGTGTGGATCTCGTGCTTGCGAGTTACAACGCCGGCGAAGGCGCGGTGGCGAAGTATGGTAACAGGGTGCCGCCGTATCGAGAGACTCGCAACTACGTCAAGAAGATCGGTTATCGCTACAAGCGCACGATTGCGCGCACAAAGAAACCCGCTGAGAAATCATGAAGCGAATACTCGTTGCCACGTGTTTGTGCCTTTCGATTCGTGACCGGCGCGTCCGGCCAACAGCCTGATGGTCCACTCACGAATGCAGCGGTTGTCGGACTCGTCAAAGCCGGCTTCAAAGAGAAGACGATCATCGCAATCATCAACAACCGTCCCAGCGACTTCAAACTCGATACGGAACAACTGATCAGCTTGAAGCGCAGCGGCGTCAATGAGAACATCATTCTCGCGATGCTGTCGTCGCAGATGGGCACTGTCATCATCGATGAGGATGAGTGGTCGAGCGATCATTCTTTAAAGACTTGAAGAGGCCGAGCAACGGCGACTCGCAAGCGCAGGGCGGCGAAAGTATCTTCGGATCGGGTTCGAGCTCGCAGTCGTCGACGTCGTTCGCGAGGCGGGCTTGGTGGAAATCAGAACGAATGAAACGTCAGCGGGTCAGCGACAGTGCGCATCATCAAGCCACCGACGGAAGCCGGTGGAAGCGCGCCGCCCAAGCTCGAGAAGACGCCGACGCTGAACAACGAAGGCGTGATCGCCTGGTCGAAGCAGGATTTTCAGAAGGGACGATCATTAAGCGCATCGAAGAGTCGCCAGTTGAATTCGATCTCTCGCCCGCCAAGGTCGATGAACTCTTAAAGCGCAGAGTCACCGAAGCCATCATCGCCGCCATGCGAACCGCGATGGGCGGCAAGTAGGTGCTAGTTTTGACGGTTGAGTCGGCGAAGCCGACGACAGCATAAAGCCTGGGGCGCAAGCCCCAGGATCAATAAATAAAAAAGCCGACGAGCCCGCGAAGCGGGCGACAGTCCATAAGCGCTGTCGCCCGCTTCGCGGGCTCAAATTTCTTTTGTTTGCTCTTCGTCTGGCTTGCGCCCGCTTTAGCGTCGTGGCTTCGCCGACTCGCGGCCAAAATGTTACAGGCCGGCCGATTTTAAGGCACGTGTAGCATGAAGACACAGATCTGCGGGTAAGTGACTGACGCGCTCAATTATTGCTAACTGAAAGAATATTTGAACTTAACCCCTCTCAACCCTCCTCGGCACAGTCATTGCTCATAGCCTTCCGGCCTTGGTCTGTCTTAACCTTCCAGGGCACGCCATAAAATTTGAAAACGGACGGAGAGACGATGCGACCTATCAAGCACGCGGAGAGAGGATTGACCTTAATAGCAGGAGGCCTTTTCAATGCAATTCAGTCGGTAAATAAGTACAAGCCCAATCCTTCTTTTACTCCAAAATGGTCAGACAAGCCCCTTTTGAAATCCTGGCAGAAGAGCAAGCCAACCCTGGGCTGGCCACGCACCACTGATTCCCTCTGTCCCAACTGCGTCATCGAAGCGCGTGAAGCGATCATCAGCGGCAAGAAAGACGTCAGCGTTCTCATCAACGAGAAAGTCGGCGAGATCAAAGCACAGATCATCGAGCGCGACGGCGAAATCTGGATGATCAAAGATTGCCCGACCCATGGTCACTTCGAAGACATGATGGCCATCGATTCGAAGTTTCTTACGCACATCGAAAAGATGTTTCCCGGCCGCGACATCGACGCACACAACGACGAGAAACTACACAATCACGGTTCCAGCACAGTTAAGTATGGTCGCGGCGCAGTGTTGACTGTCGACCTTACCAATCGTTGCAACATGATGTGTGACCCGTGCTTCATGGACGCCAACCAGGTTGGCTTCGTTCATGAGCTGAGCATGGATGAGATCAAGGAGATCCTCGACAACGCGATCACGATCAAGCCGCGTCGCCAGATGTCGGTGCAGTTTTCGGGCGGTGAGCCGTCAATCTCTCCGCACTTCCTCGAAGCGATCAAGTATTCGCGCAAAGTCGGTTACAACAGCGTGCAGGCAGCGACGAACGGAATCGAGTTCGCCAAGAGCAAAGAATTCTGCCGCCAGGCTGCTGAAGCTGGTCTGCGTTACGTTTACCTGCAATTCGACGGTATCGGCAACGACGCCAACAGCCATCGTCAGGTCGGCAACCTCTTCGACGTGAAGATGCGCGCTATCAACAACCTGCACGAAGCGGGCGTTGAGATCGTGCTCGTCACGACGCTCGTAAACGGCATCAACAACGATCAGGTCGGCTCGATCATTCGCTTCGCACTCGACAATCCGAAGAAGATCGCGTTCCTGTCGTTCCAGCCGGTTTCATTTACCGGTCGCGACGAAGAGATCACCGAGCAGCGTCGTCTGCAACAGCGCTACACGCTCTCGCACCTCGCTCACGACGTGAAGAATCAGGTCGGCATCACTGAGCCGACACGCGATTGGTTCCCGCTTTCGTTAATGGGCGCGTTCGCAGACTTCGCGGATCTCGTGCACGGTCCACAGGCCGAGTGGGGCCAGGTTTCCTGCGGTTGTCACCCGAACTGCGGTGTCGGAACCGCGGTGATGATCGATAAGGAACTCAAAGAAATGCGTCCGGTGCCGGAGTTCCTGAACATTCCGGGTCTCGTCAAAGACATGCAGAAGATCACGGACGCGGCGCGCGGCAAGTGGATGTCGAACGTCATGATGGGTCTTGACGCTCTTGAAGCACTACAACCCGTACAAGTCGCCGTCGCAGTTCACGCTTTACGAGCTCTTCAAGAAGTTCGACAAGTCGTTTGGCTTGACCGGTAAGGATTACGGCAAAGTCAGTGGCGATCGTAGTAAAGATGACATCGAGAAGCGCCGTTCGGATCGCTGGAACTTCCTGTTTATCGCGGGAATGTGGTTCCAGGATCTCTTCAACTACGACTTCCGCCGCACGGAAATGTGCATCATTCCGTACGGCACGCAGGAAGGCGAGATTTCCTTCTGCGCCTACAACACCGGTATCGGTTGGAGAAACATCATCGAGAACATGCACCAGAACGCGACCGTCGCGAAGTGGTACCAGGAGCATGGTCGTCACGAGATTTTTGCCGGTGGCAAGAACGTCGAGATGGCGGACAAGAGCCCACGGCATGATTTTGAATGAAGTTGATTTGATGCGGCCCAACAAGCCGCAAATGGAGGGACCGAAGACTGCGCATGAAGAAGCCGTAATGATGCGCAAGCTTTACCAGGAGATGGTGTTGAAGAAACAGCTCGACACCAAGGAGGCCGACAAGCCAGTGCAGATCAAAGGCTTGAGCCGGAAGAAAGAAGAGCCGGCCGAAGCTGTGCTGGTTTAGGGTAATTTTTACAGGAGGAAGAGGTTATAGGTCCTATGACTTCTATAGGACCTATACTTTTGTGTGTTCGGGCCTTTTGTGGTTAAATAATCCGCCTGCAAAGGATCTAATGAAAGGGAAAGCAGAGAACGAATGGCAATAGTTACCGTTAATCAGGGTGAATCGATTGAAAGCGCGTTGCGCCGCTTCAAGCGCAAAGTGATGACCGAGGAGATCATCAAAGACGCGAAGAAACACGCGTTTTTCATTCCCCCTGGTCAGAAGGCGAAGTTGAAGTCGGCGCTGGCACGCAAACGCAATAAGAAGAAGGGCCGCATGCGCATCCCTCGCGACTAAGTTATTCCTGCACAACTACAGGCCGCCGTCTTATCTCACCAGTCGTCTTGCCAATTGCGATTGCCAATTGCCAATCTGACGGTCCTGGCCTGAGCGACCGTTGGAATTGGCAATTGGAAGTCGGCAATCGGCAATTCGTATGATTCGGATCTTAGTCACAAACGACGACGGCATCCATTCCGATGGGCTCATCAAACTCGAGGAAGCCCTGAAGCAGATTGGTGACGTCTATGTCGTGGCGCCGGCTTCGGAGATGAGCGGCGCGTCCCACAGTCTCACACTCGCGCGCCCGCTTCGCATCCGCCAGCTCGACGATCGTCACTGGGCCATCGACGGCACACCCACTGACTGCGTCACACTCGCGCTGAACAAAATTCTTTCCGAAGATCAAAAACCGCACATCTGCGTCTCCGGCATCAATCACGGCGGCAATCTCGGTGACGATGCGACTTATTCAGGCACAGTCGCCGGTGCACTTGAAGCGACGATTCTCGGCGTGCCGGGTGTGGCGTTGAGTCTGGTTGCGCGCGATAATTTCGACTTCGAAGACGGCGGCTTTTGCAGTCGTCGCGGCGCGAAAAGTGTTGGAGGAAGGTTTACCTGAAGGCACGCTGTTGAATATCAACCTGCCTCCGGGCGAGATCAAAGGCGTGAAAGTTACGCGGCAGGGAATCAAAAACGCGCGACCCGTGATCACCGAACACATCGATCCCCGCGGCAAACCGTACTTCTGGATCGGCGAAGAGTATTTCAATGCGAATTCGGTTGAGGGCACTGATTATCACGCGGTCGCACAAGGTTATGTTTCCGTGACGCCGCTTCGCAGCGACATGACGGACCATAAGGCGTTAACGGCGATCGAGACCTGGAATTATCTGAAAGACTCCGAACTACTCCACAAGAGTTAACAGCAGAAATTCGCTTCCGGTGCAGCCAGCAAACAGACATCGCTCCGCTTCACTCCAGGAATACTCCATTCCACGAGAGCGCATGGTTGCACGCCTGCGCGATCACTACGGCATCCGCGATCCGCGAGTGCTCGAGGCGATGCGGAGCTGTGCCGCGTCATTTCTTCGTGCCTGAAGCATTGCAGAGTCGCGCTTATGGCGATCACGCCTTGCCGATCAGTGCCAACCAGACGATCTCCCAACCCTTCATCGTCGCGAAGATGACGGAGTTGCTCGAGCTCGATGCGAATAGTCGCGTGTTGGAGATTGGCGCCGGTTCCGGATATCAAACCGCGGTGTTGTCGAAGATCGCCGCCCAGGTTTACTCCATCGAGCGCATCGGCGATCTCGCGCGCGAAGCGCAGGCGCGCATCCGCGAGCTCGGAATTTACAACGCGACGGTAAAGTGTTTTGACGGTACACTCGGCTGGGCGGCAAACGCGCCTTACGATGGGATCCTGGTTGCTGCTGGTGGTCCAACAATTCCGGAACCGCTGATCGCGCAACTAAAAATCGGTGGTCGATTGGTTGTGCCGGTTGGCGAATCGCGCGAGAGTCAGCGATTGATTCGAGTAATCAAAACCGAGCAAGGACGAAAGGAAGAAGATCATGGAGGATGTGCTTTCGTACCGTTAATCGGCCAGCACGGCTGGTCCGATCGGTAAACTTACTCGAATATGGTTGCAAAAATCATCACCATACTCTCCGGTTTTATCGTCGCGACAATTTCAACGATGGGCTACTCGGGCATCGTTCTTTTGATGGCCATCGAGTCAGCCTGCATACCGCTTCCTTCGGAGATCATCATGCCGTTTTCCGGTTATCTCGTTTCGAAAGGCGAGATGAATCTCTGGTGGGTTGGCGTTGCGGGCGCGGTTGGCTGTGTGCTCGGTTCGCTCGTGGCTTACTGGGTTGGGATGTATGGCGGGCGACCTTTCATCGAGAAGTACGGGCGCTACATTCTGCTCTCGCGGCACGATCTGGATATCGCCGATCGATGGTTTGCGAAGTACGGCGAGATAATTGTGTTCGTGAGCCGTTTGCTGCCGGCGATTCGCACGTTCATCGCGTTTCCCGCGGGTGTGGCGCGCATGAATTTGACTCGTTTCGTGATCTACACGTTTGCCGGATCGCTGCCGTGGTGTTTGGGGCTGGCGTACGTGGGGCAGAAATTGGGCGAGCAGTGGGACAAAGACGACACGTTAAAAACGTGGTTTCACCGGTTCGATTTTCTGATCGGCATCGCGGGTCTGCTCTTCATCGTCTGGTGGGTCTGGCGTCACATCAAACACTCCCGCCCGACTGCGCATTCTTGATAGTTTTCAGCAGCGTGTAAATACACTGTAAATCTTGTAATCCTGTGCGTAAGTCTTTGCAGGATTTCAAGATTCACAGGATTTTACAGGATAGCTTGCATTACCTGAAGTACCGCATCAATGACATGAACCCGAGGATGAACTTGTCGCCCCACAATGCGGCCATGATGCCCACACTTATCACAAATACAATGTCGATCGGAAACGATACTCCGCGCCACATCACCAAACCGCCGCAAGAACGACGCCGAAGATAACTCGTAAGATGATGGTCACAGGGCTCATATCATCTTCACGATCTCCAATCAATTCGGTGCCCAAAAAATTGTTGCAAGTATCCGATCCGCTTTAAGGATCAGCTAAGCCTATGCTCGTTGCCCTTAAGAGTCGCGGCCACGTGCCGGATGTGTGTGATCGCAACAAGCCACGACCCTTTAGGAATTCTAACGAGTCTTGATTTCTATCTTGATTTGTTTTGCTGCCCGCCTGGCCCGATTTACTTTGCGGATGCCTTCCAGTTTTCGCTCAAAGTCCCGCAGTCGAGCAACCGCTGCCATCTTTTCCGTCATCGACCGCGTCGCTTCGGTTTTTCGATTAGCTTGCTTCCGGCGAAAAAGTTCAGTCGGGTTCGGATAGTTCTGTCTGCGTTTATCGTCACTCATTGCAAATCATTTAGTCTGGAAATCTGCCCACTGTTCTGCCAAGCCGTGTCTGTTGATAACATCGAGGAGTAGGTCGCGATCAACAGCCTCCTGAGAAAAAAACATTTGAGCTCGCACAAAGTCTTTCAGTCGACCGATCTTCAACATGATAGCAACCAAATGTTCAGCCAACATCACTCGAACCGGTTCGCCGTCGAAATCGTGAACGGCTCCGTTTAGATAGGCTTCTTCTTCAAGGGCATTGCTAACTGGAACGAATTGGACCGGCCAGTCCTCCACAACTATTGCTTCTCCACGAATCTGTGTATAGCCGTGCTCCTTTAGGTATTCCCATCCAGGTATTTCTGTTACCACGACAGTTTGTTCAGCCTCCATCAGCACGAAAACGTCAATATCTTGAGTAGCAAACGGTTCAACGTAAAAGACTGCTCCAATTGCACCGCCAATGGCGTAGTTGGAGATTGCGCCGTCGCGGGTCATGTGATTCAGTAGCTGAAACACCCTCTTCACGTTTAGCGAAGATACTCCGCTAGAACAGTCGTAGTAAAGCAGCGCGAATCCTCACTGACCACCAAACCCTGCTTGATGAATGCGTGTCAAGTGTCTGCGGAATGAAATCACGGGTCACGAAATTCGAACGTCGAGGAAGCCGGCTTCAAAGGCCGGTGACATGCCATAGTTCAGTAAAACCAAATTTATTTCGTCTCCTCCACCGATTGTGCTCATTTTGCTTCATCTGCTCGCCAGCGAGCAGCCTTTCATGCGAGAACGATAAAAACTTTAACAATCTAACGGCACGATCATTGCTGAGCTTTCCACGTGCATAGCTGTGCTTAGCCTTACGTTTCTCCCAGCTTAACTCGGCAATCGGTGGAGTAGGGCTGGACCTCTAAACCTTCAAAAGAACTATGCACGCAGAACTGTAATCCCAATGTCTGTTTGAAAGGATCCCCCATGCCCAAATCTCTATTGTCCGTTCTCCTTGCCCTGGCGCTTTCTCTTTCCTGCGTTTCCTTCGCTTTCGCCCAGGAGAGACTTTCACGACGCTGAAAAACGCCGACATCATGACAATGGTGCGCGCCAAACTCCTCACAGCACTCATCATTGAAAAGATAAAATAACGGATCCTTGTGATTAGTTCGCCACATAACACTATGACTTCAAGGGACCAACTCACTGCTTTTGAATGCATCAGATGCGAAACGTTCTCAACAGATGAGTCGCTCTCGATCGCAGAACAGCATAAACGGATGAAGCAACATTTGGATGTTGCCCATCCTTATTGGGACCTCGAAAATATCGGAGCTAATTTGCAAACTTACGAAGCAAACTTTCGACGGAAGACTCGCGAGAAGCCGGAGTATTTTGGTTCGGGCACAACAGAATTTGTTGCGACGAATCGAACTCAATTAGATTCTTTGAACAAGACTCGTGAGCGAAGGCAATTGTATGGAATCATCGGGTCGATTCTGTTGTTCATTGGAGTCTTCGCACCAATTATCAGTCTGCCAATTGTTGGCAGTGTCAATTACTTTCAGAACGGAAGGGGCGATGGGGTTATCGTTCTCATATTCGCTCTAATCTCGATTGTATTAACGGTTAGCAAGAAATATCGTGGACTATGGATCACAGGAGTTGGATCACTCGGAGTGATGCTCTTTACCTTCGTCAACTTTCAAATTCGCTTGTCGGAGATGAAAGACGAAATGGAGAAGAAACTTGCGGGGAATCCCTTTAGAGGGATAGCAGACGTTGCAATGCAGTCAATTCAGATTCAATGGGGTTGGGCCGTCCTCATCGTCGGAGCGGTATTTTTGGTTGCGGCTGCAGCGATTAGCGACAAACGGTGAGTAAATGCATAGGAAACGCGCATTCTGAGGAATGCCGGAAGGGCTAATGGCCAGACGCCTTCGCCCGTGATACAAGACACTATGGGATTGCGGTGATGAATGACTCTAGCCAGAAAGAGATCACAATTGTTTTTACGTGCATTCGAGTGCTGAAAATCGGTCGAAGTGATAGGTCAGATTCTCAGTTGTAGGTACCGCTAGCCTATCGGCGGGCTGGGCGAGTGGACGGCTGGCCAACGCGTAGTAGTCCCGGCCATTTTCGAATTCAGCCCGAATTCGTGTGCTAACAACCAGGATTCTTTTAATTGGTTCAATGCTCAGGTAGTGCTTATCGAATAACGTGTGAAGATCGCTGCGCAGCAATAGACCGTTTGTGAGTTGATGTTGCCCACCTTCCGCGTACGGCCGGATGTGGGCGGCCTGAAGAACAGGAAGCGTTCGTTCTCTTGTAATAGCACAGCGATAGTCATAAGCGTCGGTGACCATGGCTCGGAATGAGCCCTGGCCCAGACGAGGCGCGACGAGGACGGGATTGCCATACCGAGCTTGCTCCTGAGTTGCCTCTGTCGCTGGTCCCAATACTTTCATCCGGGTGTGAGGCAATCGTTCTGCAACTTCGTTCCACAGATGTAGACCTGTTCCGGTGTTCATGTCATAGGTCTTTCCCATTTGGATCCCGGGCTTGAAGTCATTGGGTAGCGGTATCCAGTCGTTCTCCGGAAAAAAGAAAGGCTCTTCAAGAAGTATGCAGCCTATGTATGGATTCTCCGCAGGACCAATCGGCTCATGACGATTGCGTGCGATCAGTACGCGAAGTTGATCAAGCGACTTTGCACCGTTGCCTTCACCGAATGCATCCCACGCCAGACTCAATGGTAACGGCAAATACTTTGCAAAGAACCCTCCACCGCCTATGAACTTTCTTGAGCGCAGCTTGAATAAGAAGAGACCGCCGGGTTGAAGCGCGCGAAATCCCTGGCGAGCTGATGGCCGCCAAAAATTAACTTCCTCGACGTGATCCCTTGATGCGTGAAGACTGAACCAGTCGAAATCAGTTATGCCGACCCAGAGGTTCACGAGCAGGAATGTTAATCGGTTTCTTTAGGTATGGTAAATATTAATCTGATTGATGGGCTGCACAGATCGGAGTACCATCCCAACAATCTATGACTGAACTCACATTAACAGCGATTTTCGAGGAGGCGGAGGAAGGTGGCTATATTGGTTATGTCGCCGAACTCCCAGGAGCTAATACTCAGGGCGAGACTATTGAAGAAGTGCGCGAAAATCTTGGTGAAGCTATCGAGTTGATCCTCAATTCTAATCGTGAGGAATTTGAAAAAAATTTTTCCAGCAGCGGGAGAGTTACTCGAGAAAACATTGGTCTTGCGGGCTGCCTGAACTCCTCACTGACAATTCATGAAACGAGCCGGTCTACTTGTTTCTCGATAGCCACGGATTACACGAATCTTTTACTGAT
This sequence comes from uncultured Acidobacteriota bacterium, assembly GCA_963748155.1. Classification (GTDB taxonomy): domain Bacteria; phylum Acidobacteriota; class Blastocatellia; order Pyrinomonadales; family Pyrinomonadaceae; genus PSRF01. The sequence continues at coordinate 293,056 of CAVVHV010000003.1, forward strand.
TGCCGTCCGGTTCCTTCTGTCTGTTTTCCAACTGTTTCTGCAACGCACGACCTTCTCTGACAGTCACATCCCACTGTGCGGCCTTGGCATCGTTCTTATGCTCGCGCAGTAACGCTTGATACTTTTCGAGATTCGTCAGGTAGTTGTCCAGCTCGTCAAGTTTGAGATAACCCGTGGTGATGTTTAGCTTGTCAAATACTAGAGCGTACGTCGCCTCAGCTGCTGCCTTGTTGTTTTGGCCCACGTAGTAGTCGGCGACTTGCCCCGCACTTCTCACATAAGCTGACATGAACTTCGCGTGATCAGGTGCGCGGTAGAGCGCCGCGAATGCGTCGCGACGCTTCGTCATCGTATCAAACTTGCGCATACGAACAGCCTGGATCTCCTGCGGCGACTTCTGTTGTTTTTCGGCAAGACCAATCAGCGCCGAGTAGATCTGCTGTTCGTCATCCCACGCCAGTCGCGCGTGGATCGGACTGAGCACGGTCAGCGCCTCATTCAACAGTGCCTCAGCTTGAGGCAGTTGATTCGTATCGTTTATGTAGAGAAGGGCGAGCCGCCGCAGTCCCTCCACATACTGCGACAACGGATCGTTTGGCCCCGTGAGGCCGCCTTTGACATTCCTGCGATTCTCGATGAGCTTTTTGTAGTACAACTCAGCCTTCTCGTAATCGCTGTACTCATCGCGGTAGAGATTTGCCAGCTTCAAATAACTGGCAGCGCGTGAGTCGTTCTCGGCCACGACGCCTTCTCTTATTTCGAGCGCTTTCTCATACGAACGCCGCGCTAGTGGAACACGTCCCAGCTTGATGTAAAGGTCTCCTATGCGATCCAAATCGTCGTCGAAAGTGTTGGCCGGATCCGTGGGCAGCACCGGTCCTTTCTTTTTCAGTTTGAGTTGCAGATCCTGGATCGCCCTCACCAGATCAAATGCGGCATCGCCCCGGTTTTCATCCTTCATGGCGATGTAAATCTGACCTAATTCGCCATAGTTGTCCGCCAGCTCACGCACGCGCTGAGGCTCCAGGTGATAAAAGTTTTCCACGTTTTCATAAAGATCGATCAGCTCGCTATAGGTGCGCGCAGAATCTTCAAACCTGCTCCGATCGCGATAGAATTCGGCCAACTCTTTGAGCGCGCCCTCAACACCTGCTCCCGGGTAATACTCGACCGTTTTGTAGGCATCCACCACGCTCTTCAAATTCTGCTCAGCGTCGCCGTACTTGCCGATATCCAGGTCAAGCTGCGCGAGATTCCTGAGACTGGCCACAGTAAGGAGCGGATTGTCTGACTTAATCTTCTGCTGATACGACGCGGCTCTCTTGTAATACTCTTCAGCTTTCGATAACTGCTCCGCCGGACTATAGGCAACACCATTCGCAGTAGGCTGTCGACCAGCCGTTAGCTCAGTAGCATTATCGTGATACGCGTGAGCAAGTCCGTGATACGTCTCGAAGAGGATTGCCGCCGGCTCGTCCTTCAATACTCCTTCAAGGATCACGCGACTCTTCTCATAATCCTCGATTGCTTTCTCAAAGCCGCGCAGCTTGTGATAGGTAGCGCCGAGACGCGACATGGTCCAGCCGTAGTCTCTGGTAACCTGTTTCGCTTGTTCGGGCGTAAAGTTTTGTGTGCCATTAACGCCAGGCTGAAGATTTCTCAACTTTTCTTCGAGCCTTTCAAAAGAATCACGCGCTTTATCGAAGTCTTCACGACGATACGCTTCCAGACCGCTGCGTATTAGCTCGCCACGTTCGAGTGCGCTGGCAACCTGCCGCGCACTCTCCTGTGCCCGAATGGTGGCTGCTTTCGCTTCTGCGGTCGCCTTTTGTGCGGCGTGGAGATTTTCTTCGGCGGCGGCTTTTTGTTCGGTAGCGAGTTTAGCGGCTTCTTCTGCTCGTTCCTTTTCGTTGGCAGCCACCTTTTGGGCCTTAACTGCCTCGTATTGACTGGCTTGGGCCGACAATGCCTGCGCGCGCGCGTCTTCTTCAGCACTTCTCGCGGCCGCAGCAGAAGTCTCAGCATTTTTTCTGGCCTGGTCTGCTGCCTCGCGACTCTGTAGCGCTGAAGCACGTTGGGTCCACGCGAAACCAGCGGTTGCGACCGAGAGCAGCAGGATCACACACAGCGCGGCGATCAGCAAACGCATGCGACGTGCGGCACGCGCTTGCTGAGCGACGAATAGTTTCGTCTGTTCGAGTTCTCGCTTGTCACGTTCGATCTGTTCCTGGCGATGTTTCTCTTCGGCAGCGAGTCTTTCCTCGCGAGCGATGCGGCTTTGCTCGAGATACGTCATCGCCGTTTCGAATTCCGGATGATAACGCTCGCCCCACGCCGCAGTCGGATGCGACTTATCGCGCCAGTCGAGTGCGAATGAGAGCGCAGGCTCCTGCATCAGACCTTCGCTGCCTTCGCGGTGCAGCACGGCAGTCTCAGCGACGCGACGATAAATTCTTACTGACTGCGCCTCTTCGTTGACCCAGTCTTTCAGTCGTTGCCAGTTTCGAATCAAACTCTCGTGCGAGATGTCGATCACAGAATCGGCATGTAGCTCCGTGCCAATCGGTGGCATGAGAAACGAACGACCACCGCCACGGAAAACATCAATGACCGCGATCACTTCCGCGCAGGCTCGCGCCAGTGATCTTGCAGATCGTGCCGAGTCGAGTAGGACGCCGGATCTCGCGGTTGTCAGCGCCGCGTTCGCTGAGTGACTTTGAACAGATACCTCCGCGATCTTGCGGCTGCGCTCGTCCGGCAACTCATTAAATGCTTCGTCTGCGTGACGCGAGAGTGCGTCACTCATCGTGCCGATCGCTTCGTAGTGTTCGAGTCCGATCGGTTCGCCGTCGCGTCGATTCGCTTGCCAGTGTTCCCACGTGCGCATCAATGCATGCTGGAGAATCGGCAGTTGATCGGGATTGTCGCCGACGTCGTTCAGCAGACGATTGATCAGCGGCTCACTGATCTTTCCGCGCGTGACGCCAACCGGTCCGGTCACCGCGAAGCGACGCTCGTCACGCGTCATTCGCGGTATAAGATATTGCCCGTCGTTGATAGCTTCCGGCAGACCCTGAAACTGCGCACAGTCACCGAGAAAGTCGGAACGCATCGTGAGCACGATGTAGATCGACAGCTCACGCTGTTGCGCAGCTTCAAGCAGTAGTTTTACGAAAGCTGACGCTTCGTCCCCGCTGCCGCTTTCCTGCGTAGCGCGGAAGCGAAACAGCTCCTCAAACTGGTCCACGACGACAAGCAGTTTCTCGTGCTCCCCGAGTCGAGCCTCGCGAGCGACGTTCAGGATTCCGAGTGAACCGCTTCTCAGCGTCGCTTCGATTACTGCTTCTGCTTCTTCATCAGACATGCCCATGCCTGCTTCTGAAAGCACATCTTTCCTTGCTAGCTCAGCCGCGAGATTTCCGATCGGATTGCCGCCTGGTCTCATCACCGCAATGCGCCATCCTGAGCCGGCGCCTTTCATCATTCCGCCGCGCAGCGCCGGCATCAAACCCGCACGAATCAATGAAGACTTGCCACTGCCCGAAGTGCCGACGACCGCGAGAAAGCGCGCGCGTGAGAGCCGCGCGATCAACTCGTCTGATTGTCCTTCACGACCGAAGAACAGCCGGTATTCCTCCGTTTCAAACGGGCGCAGACCGGGGAAGGGATTCTTAATCGGTCTCTTTTGGATCATTGTTGCCCTCCTTCCGAGGAATGCACGGCGGTGACGAAATCGCGCAGGTCTTCGGGATTGAATGACTCATAATTGCGAATAACATAAGGCACGAGGTGCGTGAGAAAGTCTTCTTTTTGATCGCTCTGCGGCGCGCCCACGTAAACCGCACTCGCACTCCAATCATCCTCGCGGCCATAGCCGTAAGCCTTCTCAAGATCTTCGAGGTTCTTGCGTACCCACGGCTCATCGCCGTTGCCGAAGTAGACGAGAGCGGCGTCGCATTCGCGCAGGTTTTTATGATGATAGTCCATGAGCGTTGCGGCACTGTCGCCGTCAAACCACGTAATCACCTCGATATTCTGTTTGAAGAGATATTCCTTAATAGGTCGCACCAGACTGCGATCGCGGTTCTCGCAGATGAGATAAACCTGTTTCAGTTTTGAGCGACCGTTTTGTTTCGACGGTGCCGCGGTTTTCGCCGGCGGGTTGAGTTTTTCGACGATGCGCGTCTTCAAATCTTCGATGCTTGTTTGCAGCAGCTCGGCGCCGCAGCCGATGCGGTTTTGAAGATTCGTAATGAAAGTTTTTTGACGCTCGTCCGTGACTTCGAGCGCGGGCGTCATCAGGCCCTGCGGCATCCACAGCAGACGCAGTGAATGAAGAATCGGTAGTACAACGTCGCGCCGAGAGATCTTCCTGGATCGAAACGATCGAGCGTGGGTCGTCTTCCGGTGCGGCGCCGTAACGTTTGCCGATCAGGTGAACGGAGAGAATCGAACGGCCGAGCGCCTTGAGTATCGCTGCTTCAGTTTCCTTCAGCTCCTCGGTAGGCAGTTTCTCTTCGGGCACCACACCGTAACCACGTTGTCGCAGCTCGTCGCGTACAAGCTCGCGTTCCTGGGCTAAGTCAGAAGTTGTTTCGGCGAGGTAGACAAACTTCTGTGGGCCCTCCGTGGGTAACTCCTTAGTCGCACGTTTATCGGGCTCCTTCACCACCGCGAGCAAAGTCGAGATGTCCCAGGCGAGCCGTCGCAGCACCGTCCAGTAGCGCGGATCTTTTGCGGGTACGACGTCCGGACTGAACTCCACCGGCATGTCGCCTTCCATTTCGTAGAAGGCGTAACCGATCAACTCGCGTAACGCATCCGGCTCCTTTTTCGCGAGATGAAAAAGCAATGGACTTTTGATCACTTTGAAGATGCGCGAACGATGCGCGGGCGCGTTCGGAAGTGGTGGGTGTTTGCAGAATGTTTCGAGCTCGCGCAGGCACCAGTCTGACTGCACATAACGTGGAGAAACGATCGGGATGAATATCAACGAGTTCGAGATGCCTTCTTCGATTGCAGCGCGGAGGAGAGCGTCTCCGGTGAGACTGCGTTCGTCGCGCCAGACTTTTGGTTGGTAGCCGAGAGTGCTGCTGATGAGACGTGGGAGACGTTCGACGAGCAGATCGACCCAGCCTTTGACGTCGCCGGCTGGATCGTCGTCGTCAAGGTGTCCGTAACTGATAAAGATATCGTACTTAGACGGCATTTGCGTGTTCTCAGGAGACGCGGAAAGATGAAGTCAAAACCGGCGGAGTGTCGCGGGAAAATGATACAGGAAAAATTTTAACCTGCGAAGCAGATCGGCCACTCTTAACCTGCGAAGCAGGTGACAGCATAAAGCCTGGGGCGCAAGCCCCATGGACCAGTAGAAAATATATTTTCGAGCCCGCGAAGCGGGCGACAGAGGGTTTGATAGCGCTGCCGCCCGCTTCGCGGGCTCATCCGTCTTTATTTTATAGCGATCCTGGGGCTTGCGCCCCAGGCTTTATGCTGCCGCCCGCTTCGCGGGCTCGAAAAGCAAAAGGTTTAACCTGCGAAGCAGTGAGAGTATAAAGCCTGGGGTGCAAACCCCAGAACTGTGAACCAAACATAATTTTAGCCCGCGCGGAGCGGGCGACAGATCGAGACCTGTAAGCCTTCGCCCGCTTCGCGGGCTGGGCTCGTCAAGTCGCCGGCGAACAGATGCGGCATGGTTTGAAGCCGTGCGATGTAGCTTCCGAAGCCGTTGAAAAACCAACGCGATTCTTCGTAGAGATGTGATTAACCCAATCGCAGTTTTCCACGTGATAAATCCCAAGCACGATGTTCCCGACGAACGGATCCGAAAGCGTAGGCGTGATGGCCGTCGGCGTTGGTGCATTAACAGGTGGCGTCCATGGACTGCCCTGCTGTGGCGGCGGCGCCGAAATCGCCGGCGGTGGCAGCCATGACTTCGCTCCGTGCGCGGGCGGAGAATGCGCTGAGATCGAGGTTGGCCCGGTTGATGAACTCCCAAAAAGCGATGACGCCGCAGATGCCGAGACGCCTGGTGGTTGCCACGCCACACCGGGAGCTAATCCCTTTGCTTTGCGCAATTCCTCCCTTGCTTTGACGACACCATACGTAAAGCAGCCAATGATCATGCAGATCAGTGCACCAAACAGTGCGATCCCAAAGTCGAATCCAAATCCCCGCATCGCAGTGTAACTGGCCCAGTACCACAGCAGAAAGTACTTCCGCATAAACTCTTTCGAAAACACGATCGCGTTGGCCATCACGTCGTGCGGGTCCTTGATGAGTGATGCGGGCGCCGGTGTTGGTGTACTGAAGACTGACTGTAGAAACGGTGATCCCGGCGTCGAGGGCATTGATGCTCCGCGACTCTTCTCCTGCCATGACACCCAACGAACCGGCTCTCTCTTCTGACGAGCCTCCGGTAAAACGACCTCGCGTGTTTTTGTCGTCGCATCGAGATCCGCAGGCGCCGTCATCCACGACGGCAGCTTGGATTTTGCCTGCACGAGATCGAGGAGGGACGGAACCTCATCAGGTGGTCCGCTGGCGGCATTCGCCAGGACATCTGCAAGCTTGGCATGCTCTGGTCCAAGCTCGCGAATCTTCTTGAAGAGCTCAGACGACGCCGGATCGGCGAAGTCGCTCTTGGTGAAAAGCAGGTTCTCGTCGTGATGCTCCTGCCAAAGACCGGGTCGCTCGGCCAGTGACAACAAAGACAGGTAGATCACGAGCGAAGAGAAATTATCGAGGTTACTGTCAAAATGCTCAGCCGTTCTGCGCGGGTGCTGGTAGTGTTGATGTCCGACTTCGCTCGCGGTCCATCCAGCCATCGCGGGCACAAAAATTCCATCGTGATCGACGAGACGCAATTGTCCGTGTTCGACGATGATGTTGCCGTGTTGCAGATCGCCGTGCGCAATACCAGACGCTCTGCAAAGCACCCAGCAGTCGTAACCACTCTTCCGAGAGATGCAGCAGCACGTCGGGACGGTTCAGCATTTCACTGATGTAGAGATCGAGCGTCGGCCCTTCGATCCACTTCATAAACAGGATCGGAAATCGAGTTGCCGCCGACAAGAATTCCCTCAGGCGCGTAAGTGAAATCTGAAAGATATGAAACCGGCGAGCTTCCGAGATGCGTTTGGATGGCCCTGTAACGCTGATCGCGATCTCCGAGGTAGCCACGAAAGCAGCGCACGGCGAAGTCGCCGTTGCCGTTCATCGAGTTGAGTTTGTAGACGTAGGCAAACTGGCCGGAGGTCACGAGCGGCATTCCCAGACGATCGACAGCCGGAAGCGTGTCGCGCAGGTGCGGATGGGCAAAACAGATCGACGGGCACTGGATGGCTTCAGTGAAATACCTTGCCGAAGGCCAATTCCTCGGGACTGCGCCGGTTTGTGAGGAGGAAACTGCCACTAATTAATTCTCCGCTTGATTTCGATTCGCACGACGGCGATATCGTCGTTTCTTATTCTGCCAGCTTGTCGCTCCTCGTCAAAGAATCGGCGTAGCTCCTCGTCGTCTTTCCCGCTCAAAAAGTTGGGGTCAAAATCGCCGTTCTCGAAACGCTGCAAACACCATGACGCAGCCCCGTCTGACATCAGGAACAGCACGTCACCGCTTTCACAATTGCCTGAATCGAATACGACTGACTGCATCGTGTTTTCGTACAACGCCGTATTGGACGCGACGAGTACTGGATTTGAATTGAAACTTTCGGAGCGCGAGAGCGGGAAACTCTTCAAAAGCTCTCCACCGCGACAATGCACGAGACACGTATCGCCGAGCGCGATTGCTTTCCACGACGGGGTCGCGATTTGTAAGATCCAGTTCGACGCCGACGAACGCCGCGAACGATCCGGTGCGTGCTTTTTCTTCGGAGTACCACGACAGGGTTAGACCATTCCAGGAGTCGTGGAGTTCCCGGCCTTCAGCCGCGACCCACTTGCGAAACTCTTCGATCGTCAGAGTTGTTTCGTTTTGCACCCAGTGTTCGGCGAGGTTCCTCGCCCATTGTTGTGCGTGGAATGCTTCAGTGGCGCCGTCGGTGACAGCGAAGCGGGCGGTGTGGATGTCGAAGGCAATCGCGTCTTCACACTCAGAGGCGTCGTGGCCCAGCTTCGGCAGCAGCAACTGCCGGAGTTGCAGGTCCCACGTAGCGCTCTGTTTGGCAGAACTCAAGACGTCTCCGTTCTATCCATCCATTTGTAGGGAGTCATGCCGGTCAGGCTGGTACCGATTTCGTAGAACTGAACGATCGACGATGGATCTCCATTGAACACAAACCCGCGCGAGCCTTCGAGCGCATGAACGCCGAGCTGCGCTGCCGCGGCGAGAAAGTTGGTCGGCAAACGACTCGAGATCGCAAACAGCGAGCGCGCAAATCCGTCGGGAAGAGCAGTCTCCTCAGTGGGATACTCGATTTTCGAGGACCGGCGTGTGGAGATGTGGCAGTTAAATAAAAGGACAGCGCCGTCGTCTGTGCCGAGTGACATGATCTGGCGGCCAATCTCGTCGGGATCGCCGTCGCTCGATTCGCCGTCTGTAAGATGCAAAATCGTTGGCGGAAATCCGCGCGGGTGCTCATACAACCAGCGCTGGAGGATGTCTTTTACTCTTGTCAGCGCTTCGCACATCGGAGTCTTTCCGTCAGCGGTAGGATGAATCCAAACCGGATAACGTACCGGTATTTCAACCCAACTGCCGGCGCCGTCGGAGACCCTTTTGTAACTACTCTTCACCTGTAGCGGGAAATCAGCAACCTCCGAGATCGGCACCATGTCGCGTGCCGCAAGTGGACCGGAGAAGCAGGTTGACACGGTGCGTCCATACCCGATTACGGACACGTGGTAGTAATTCCTGACTTCCTCTGTCTTGGTGCAACGGATTACGAGGTCATGCAGGGTGTGATTGACGACCTCGGCGACGAACTCAGCCTTCTTGCGGACTCCGTCGCCACTAAACGAGTCGCCCATCGACCCTGATTGATCTATCAGAAGAATAATACACGTGGGGTTTGCGCGAGTGATCTGGGCCGAATACATTGCGCCCTATTCTATTACCGAGCATTGTTCTTGCACCAGAGGGGACCGAGCCGAACTGGTTCCCGGCTGATCGCCAGCCTGGCAGGTAAGTCTTTAGACAGGATGACAGGATTTCAGGATTAGCAGGATGAATCTTGTTAATTCTGCAAATCTTGAAATCCTGTCCAGCAAACATTCCGATTTAGAACTTTCGCAGGGACCACCTCGCCACAGAAACGCGATGATGTATTGACGTTTTTGTCACGGCTTTTCAGTATAAGCTACAGACCCTTTTCTCCCTTCTCCTGCACGCAATCATCCCGACGGAGGTCGATCACGCCTCCCAGTTGACGTATTGCCGGAAACGGTGTAAGACGGACTTATTCAGACAACGATAGATTGGGCCATCGCCTTAAATGGTCCCAGAACTGGGCTCATGCGACTATGAGTCGTGGCAAAGTATTACGCTCACTAGTCTTTGTTGTCCTCATGCTGGCAGCAACGAGGGCGCAGGCACAGGAGCGTCTGTGTGACCCGGCCTTTGAAGATTGCCGTGTTCCTCTGTGGGCCCTCATCGACGCAGAAACCGTCGGCATCGATGTCGCGTTCTGGTTCATGCAGGATTCCTCCTACGCGACCAAGCTCATCAACAGGTTCAAAGCCGGTGTCCCCGTACGCATCCTCGTAGACCCGCGCGCAAATCCGACCTACGCCGGTAACGAAGCCGTTCTCAATCAGTTGAAGGCGGCCGGGATTCCAATGCGCTACAAGGTGGGCGACGGAATACTGCACTGGAAGATGATGTTGTTTGCAGGTCAGGGCAGAGTGGAGTTTAGCGGCGCGAATTACTCCGGAAATTTCTTCGTCCCCGACGCCCCAAACTCAAACTATTTCGATGAAGCGATTTACTTCTCGAACGATGCATCTCTCATTCAGAGTTTTAAGACGAAGTATGACGACGTTTGGACCAACACTGTTCAGTATGCGAACTTTGGGAACATCAATGGACCACTAACGCGCAAGTATCCGACGTCTGCGATCAATCCCGAGTTGAACTTTCCGCCTTCACTCGACTCAAGCCAGGATTTCTTCCTTCGCACGCAGCAAAACCTGAATGCGGAAACGAGGAAGATCGATATCATCATGTATCGAATCACAAACCAGGGATACACAGACGCCACGATTGCAGCGGTAAAGCGCGGAGTACCCGTGCGGCTCATTCACGAGCCTGACGAGTATCGCAATCCTGAGCGACAGTGGGACGCCTGGAACGTGGACCGCATGTTTATGGCAGGTGTGCAAATCAGGATGCGAAAGCATCTGGGCCTGAACCATCAGAAGTCAGTTCTTCTCTACGGCCGCGGGATGACTATCTTCGGATCGTCGAATTGGACCGGTCCTTCATCAAACTCGCAGTTGGAGCATAACTATTTCACTACCAAGACATGGTTCTTCCAGTGGTTTGTCGATCAGTTTGAGCGCAAGTGGAAGTCAACGACTGAGAATCAACCGTTCGTGCCGCTGCCGCCGGGTCAGCCCGCGAATCTTCTTCCGCTTAACGGAGCAACAGCGCAACCGACGACGATGACTCTGCAATGGGAAGGCGGACCATGGGCCCACAAATACGATATCTATTTTGGCACTTCTTCGAATCCACCGCTGTTAGTCGCGAACGCGAGCACGATTCAAAGTGGCGCACAGCCGGGCGAGCCGCTTTTGGAAACCGGATCTCCCGACGATGGCGTCAAGGAGTCTTACAAGTTCCAAACCACGCTTCAGGCAGGCACGACTTACTTTTGGCGTATCGTGAGTAAGACGATCGCTAACCAGACGGCAAATGGACCAACGTGGAGTTTCACGACGCAAGGTACCGCCACCCCATCGCCGACTCCAACTCCCGTGCTTCTCACCGACGCTTCCACAGGCCGTGGCCTCGTGCTGCACTCACCCTTATTCACTCGAGAGCCTTTTGCTCCATCGACGCTCTTGAACATGTCGTCAGATCAGCGCACGCGGGTCATGCTGTTTGCTAACAACCTAGATCCGGCCACACGCAATACGTGGGTTGTAACCGCAGTGAGTAGCACCGGCGCGCAGTATCAACTGCCCGTTGAGTACGCGGGAAAAGGTCCGGGCGCAGACTCCGTAACGAGTTTCATCGTCATCCTGCCTCAGGACCTGTCGCTTCATGGAGATCTCACCGTTACCCTGGCAGTTTCGGGTATACGAAGTAATCCAATCGCATTCGCAATCCGGTGACGGCTAAGAGCTACTGACCAAATCCTGTTCGGCGTCTGAAATAATTTAGCCACTTTAGACATTCTAGTTAGGTACTAGTGTGACAGAAGGAGCCCGTCATGTCTGAACCACTTACGCATCCTGAACCGGTACAACCGACCTTGGGCGAGCCCGTTCACTACGTCGAGGCGGAAAGAGAACGGCTGGAAGAGGGAATGGCTTTATGCCTGTCGGGCGGCGGTTACCGCGCGATGCTTTTTCACGTTGGTGTCTTGTGGCGCCTCAACCAAATCGGTTTGCTGCCGAAGCTGAATAGGATTTCGAGTGTCTCGGGAGGGACGATCACGGCTGCTCTACTCGCGTTGAAATGGCAGAAAGCGCTGCGGTTTGAAAACGGCATTGCGACAAATTTCGTCGAAGAGATCGTAAACCCAATCAGGCGCCTGGCCGATCGAACGATCGACGTGCCTTCGGTGCTCTGCGGAACCTTCTGGTTTGGCAGTATTGGAGACAAGCTTATCAAGTCTTACCGAAAGCACTTATTTGGAGACACCACGCTTCAAGACATCGTGGATGAAAACCCCGGCGTTTCCCCTCGCTTTGTATTTAATGCAACCAACGTCCAGTCTGGTGTGCTCTGGCGTTTTATGAAGCCTTACATGCGAGATTACCGTGTCGGTGAAGTGAAAAATCCGAAAGTTTCGCTGGCGCAGGTTGTGGCCGCCTCGGCAGCGTTTCCTCCTGTGCTCTCTCCAGTTGAGCTCAAGCTGAATCCGAAAGACTTCACGCCAAATAGCGGTACGCCCTTGCATAAGGACGAGTTCATGAGAGACGTGATTCTTACGGACGGCGGCGTCTACGACAATCTCGGGCTGGAGACCGCGTGGAAGCGATACAAGACGATCTTTGTTAGCGACGCCGGCGGTGGTTTTGCAGCGGAAGCAAATCCAAGCCGCGATTGGGTGAGGCATGCAGTAAGAGTTCTGTTTACTATCGATAACCAGGTCAGGAGCCTGCGCAAACGACAGATCGTCGGAGCTTACCTGAGTGGGATCCGGTCGGGTGCTTACTGGTCGATCGGTGAAGACCTGGATGTCTTTGCCGCGCAGAATCCTTTGAAATGTCCGTTCGATAGCACTTGTAAGCTTGCTGAAATCGGTACGAGACTGAAGAAAATAGATCGCACAACTCAGCAGAAACTAATCAATTGGGGATATGCATCCTCGTCCTGGCGGTACGGTCAGTACCACGACAAATCACTGCCACACGCGAATGTGTTTCCCTTTCCGGATACAGGAGTGTGACGGAGAGTCGATGTTAAATAACGGTGTATCAACTCCAAATATCAGACGCTTGCGTGGCTACAGTTTTGACCCAAGCCTTTCGGTGCAACTGGAGACCGCGCTGGTTAATGAAGCCGTCTTCAAGGTTCGCTGGGAGAAAAAATTAGAAAAAGGCCCGGTGGGAGAGTACGTCGAGGTTGTCGATTACGACCCGGCCAGTCAATGCTTCTACGCGCCGGTGGATCTCGATGATCCGTACGTGCTGGCGCAGGATGGACTGATGCCCTCCGAGAGCAACCCTCAGTTTCACCAGCAGATGGTTTATGCAGTGACGATGACGACGATTCAAAACTTCGAAAGAGCCTTGGGCCGAAGGGCGCTGTGGTCGTCGTACCGTCGTGGCAAAGAGAGAGATTTTCTCCAGCGCCTGCGAATCTATCCACACGCTCTGCGGCAGGCAAATGCGTACTACAGTCCTGACAAGAAGGCTTTGCTGTTCGGCTATTTTCCGGCGTCTTCCAGCGCTCCTGGAGATCATATTCCGAACGGAATTGTTTTTACGTGCCTGTCACACGACATCATTGCTCACGAAACCACTCACGCACTCCTGGACGGAATGCACCGCCGCTTTATCGAGAATAGTCATCGCGACACCCTCGCGTTTCATGAAGCGTTCGCGGACATCGTGGCGTTATTTCAACACTTTTCATTTCCCGAAGTGCTGCGGCAGCAGATCGCAAAGACGCGTGGAGATCTCGCCTCGCAGAGTTTACTGGGTCAATTGGCTCAGCAGTTCGGCAAAGCAATCGGACACTATGGCGCTCTCCGTGATGCCATTGGCAAGTATGACGAGAAGGAAGAGAAGTGGACGCCTCACAAACCAGATCCAACCGAGTACCAGACTGTTTTGGAACCTCACGCTCGCGGCGCAATTCTCGTTGCTGCTGTTTTCGAGGCCTTTCTTTCGATTTACAAGTGTCGCATTACTGACCTGCTGCGAATTGCTTCCAACGGCACAGGTGTACTGACGCCCGGCGAGCTCCATCCGGATCTGGTCAATCGTTTAGCGGACGAGGCCTCGAAATCTGCCCAACACGTCTTGAACATGTGTATTCGGGCGCTTGATTACTGCCCGCCTGTCGACATCAGCTTTGGCGATTACCTGCGCGCGATTATCACTGCGGACATGGACCTGTATTGTGAGGATGAGCTTGGTTATCGAATCGCCTTTATCGAAGCGTTTCGCCGGCGCGGTATTTACCCGCGTAACATTCGCACGCTTTCAGAAGAAAGTTTGTCGTGGGAAACCGTTCACGAAGAAGATCAGCAAGTCGTGTTTCAGTTCCTTGCCAATTGTCTGCGATTTTTTGTTTATCATTTCACTTACCTGGACCAGTACCCCAGATTGGATCAATTAAATCTGGAGCAAGGCTATGTAGCGGAGTACTTACAGCCACGCCTCATTCCCGATTTGAAAGAGCAGTGGGAAGCAATTCCCGACGCCGACCGTATCAAGATTTGGAATAACCTGTTTGCCCGCGAACAATTTGTAGCCCGGTCTTCAAATTCCGGTTATCCCACTCCCGACTCGTGGGAGACTTTGACTCCGGAGCAGATTAACGCCGCAACAGTAGTGTGGCAGACGATGTCTGACCGGGAAAAGATCTTCAACCTGACAACGGTCGCGCGACGCGCGCTGGAAAAATGGCTCGTTGACTTCAAGGCGGACGCCGGTACTGAGGAAGTAAAGGAGTTCGAGCGGTTAACTGGACTCTATCTTTATAAAAAGCCCGAAAGAGATCAATTTCTCACGGGCATGGGTAGCATGCATGGAAAATACAACTTTGAAGTGCATTCGTTTCGCGGCGCGCAGAGAACTGCCCCTGATGGCTCGCCTGTAAACCGTGTCATTGTTTCGATCACTCAAAAACGGAAGGTGACGCTGGAGGAGGAACCAACCGGTCCTAAACCGGAGAAATTTTTCTTTCGCGGCGGTTGTACGCTGGTTTTCGACCTGAATACGTTGAAACTGAAGTATCGAATCATAAAGCGAATCGACGACAAAGACGATCGATTGAAACGCCAACGTATCTACCGGACCGGCGAAGGATTAGCTTCTCTCCGCATGACGTACTTCGGTCCGGCCGAAAAAACCGAGCCATTCGCCTTTTTGCACACGGACCTTTAGCTTTGATGAGGAGGCCGAGCTTGCCAAACAATCACAACCCATCAGTACGAATTCGAATGTACCGCCAGGGCCTCGGAGACTGTTTTCTTCTCACCTTCATAGAAACCGGCAAAGAAGAATTGAACATGTTGATCGACTGTGGCCTTTTGCAGAACACTACGAATGGCAGAGAGATCATGCGACAGGTTGTTGCCGATATCGAAGGCAAGCTGAAAAGCTCGCCAACCGACAGCCAGAAGAAATTTGTTGACATCGTGGTCCTGACTCACGAGCACGCCGATCACATCTCAGGTTTCACGCACGCCAGGGACATCTTCGAGCGAATTGAATTCGGTGAAGTATGGGCGGCGTGGATGGATGATGAAGGCCATCCTAAATACAAACTGGTGCGCGAACGTTTTCATAAACAGATAGCCGGACTAAAAACCACCCTCACTAAAATGCAATCCGATCAGCGGACCGGCATAAAACAGGCGGTCGAGTTTCTGCTGACAGAGTTTTTTGAAGAAGATGTTCTGCCGGCGAGTAAGACTGGCGGTCGATCGTCAGCGTGGCAGTACGCGTTGTCCAAATCGACGGCTCCGCCGAAATTTTTCACGCCGGGTACGATGTTTCCTCTCGCGGGATTTAACGACATAAGGGTCTACATGTTGGGTCCCTCTGAAGACTATCTGTCATTCACCAGGGTTAATCCAAAGGCTGATGACACCTATCGCGATGAGGGAGCAGGTTTCGCGATAATGGACAGTTTCTTTGCGGCTGTGGATGGTGATAGTGAGGGAGCGTCGGAGTTGTTTCAACCTTTTGAAGGACGCGTGCGAGTTACGCCCAAGACCGCAGAGGAAGACAAGTTTTTCCGGGACTACTATGGTTTTGAGAAAAAAGGTTCGGAGGACTGGCGGCGTATCGACAACGATTGGCTCTCACTTGCGGGCGGTCTGGCGTTGAATCTCGATACCTACACGAATAATACTTGTCTGGCCTTCGCGATCGAATTCGTGAGCAGTAAGAAAGTGCTACTGTTTCCGGGTGACGCTCAATACTCCAATTGGCTTTCGTGGCAGCAGCTTGAGTGGGAGATTCCGAGCACCGCTGGAGTCAAAGAGAAAGTCACTACGAAAAACCTACTGGAGCGCACCGTCTTTTATAAAGTCGGACATCATGGCAGTCATAACGCTACGCTGAAGAAAAACGGCCTCGAGATGATGACGAGTCCTGACCTCGTTGCGATGATTCCGGTCAACCGCAAACAAGCTGAAGCGAAGGTAAGTAAGACAAATAAGAAGGGTTGGCAAATGCCGGAAAAGAACTTGTTTGCGCGGTTACTGGAACGGACAAGAGGCCGAGTGGTTTTGGCCGATGAAAACGAGAACACCGCACTTCAGGAGAGATGCAGAGACCAGCACTTTATAAATAACGTGCAGTTTGTTGGTTCACTCGTAAAAACTCCCGGAACGCCGCCGGAGTGTCTCTACATCGAATTAACCATCAACGGTTGACAACCGATCTGCTGGCCCAATCTACCTCGTGGGGCAGATGCGTTGCCAAACGGTAAGGGCATCACCGCCCGCCTCATGCTCGTCCCATAACATAAAACTGCCTGATTGCGCTCAATGATGTTAAGAGTGATGTTAAGAATCGCCCCGTTTGATCGTTATAGCGTATAGGACGCACTTTAAGCACCAGTCTGTGTGCCCAAACCTTTAATAACCGAAGGAGCAATGAATTAATGAGACTAAAGCTCGTAGCCGTGTGCTTGTTGCTGATCCTCTCGACTCAGTCCGTGAACAGCGTCAGTTTCTCTCAAACTCTCACCGCTGATAAATCCACCAGTTGGACTCAAGTTCAGGAAAGAATAAACCGCGTCGAGAACGGTTTGCTTCCTCCCTTTCTCATTAAAGGGGAACCGGTCAGCCCAATGAACCTCGCAGATCGAATGAAGCACTACAACGTAAAGGGCGTGAGCGTTGCCGTTATCAACAACGGACAGATTGAGTGGGCGAAAGGATTCGGCGTGAGGGACACTGACGCGGGCCTCCCGGTAACTGTCGATACTGTTTTTCAAGCTGGATCCGTCAGTAAGCCAGTGGCAGCAATGGCAGCTTTGAAAATGGTTCAGAACGGCAAACTCAGCCTGGACGAAGACGTAAATCTGAAACTTGTCAGTTGGAAGATACCGGAAAATGAATTTACGAAGGAACAGAAAGTTACGCTGCGTGGACTGTTGAGTCACAGTGCCGGTACAAGCATCTGGGGATTTGGTGGATACCCTGCTGATTCAAAGTCGCTGCCCAGCGTTCCTCAGATACTCGACGGAAGCGCGCCTGCTAACACCAAAGCTGTCCGCGTGGTTGAACGTCCGGGGACCAAGTGGTCCTATTCAGGCGGCGGCTTCACAGTGATGCAATTACTAATGACAGACGTGTCGAAGAAATCGTTTCCGGAGTTACTGGATGAAACAGTGCTCAAGAAGCTCGAAATGAACCACAGCACATATCAGCAACTCTTGCCGTCTGGTCTTTCCGAACACGCCGCTATCGGCTACGGCCCGGGAGGCCAGCGACCTCCATTCAAATGGTTCATTCACCCCGAAATGGCTGCCGCAGGATTGTGGACCACGCCTTCTGATCTGGCTCGCTTTGCGATTGAATTACAGCGAGCGTATCAGGGCAAATCCAAAAAAGTTCTTTCTCGGGAGATGGTCAAACAGATGCTCACCAAACAGACCGGTGGCTGGGGACTCGGAATCACACTCGACGGGGACGGAGACAAAGCCCTTCGCTTTTCTCACGGCGGCGCTAATACGGGGTTCCGAACTCGCATGGTCGCTTATGCCGCAACAGGTCAGGGCGCAATCGTGATGACTAACTCGGAACAAGGTGATGCGCTATGCGGAGAGATAATTCGCGGTATCGCGCGAGAATACGGTTGGGCAGATTACCTTACAGAAAAAACGATCGTCCAGGTTGATCTGCAAAAGTTAGATGGCTACGCCGGCGAATATGAATTCAATGGGGCCAGGTACAGGATTTTAATCGAGGATGGGAAGCTGAAAGCCCAAAATCCCAACGGAGTTAAGTTTGACATGCTTGCCGAATCAGAAATGAAGTTCTTCATAAGAGAGAGGCCAGTGGGATTTGTCTTTGTGAAAGACCCATCAGGACGCGTGACGGAGTTGATTCTGAATAGCAACGGACAGGATATACGGTTCAAGAAGCTTTAGCTGATACCTCGCGACGCTTGCCCGTCGCTTCTCAGGTTCGCGAGTAGTTGTCAATCTGACACTAGCGGAAAGAACTTTCTGAGTTATCATAGTCCCGCCGTCCATTCATTTTCCCCATTTTCTTGCCTTCGCTACACCGCACCCGGAGCAAAGGCCAGGAACTATTACTCAAGGCGGAAGGGGATCAGAGTGAGACACTTAATATTCTGTGCGATATTGATTGCTTTCGTTAGGGTAGGTACGGCAGCCCAGGACGGAGGTTCTGAAAACAAAAAAGAACAGGGATCAGAAGCGATACCCCTCACCAGCATCGGCTCAAAGTCACGTTGGCGTTTGCAGCCAAAAGCTTTCAACCGTTGTTCGACGCCGTTCATCGATTTTCTTGAGTCCTGCCCGACATCGACCCTCGACATACCTCAGAAAGCCTTGAATGATCCGGGCAAACCGCGTGCGAGTGATCAAAGCTTTCAGTGGTTGACTGCGATCAAACAATCTATGGTATTTCTTGGCGTGCAGCACGGCTACGCTCTGACGCAACCAAAAACTCGTCAAGATCTCAAGGGCCCTTTCTTTAAGGACTATGCTCGCTCAGTCAAGTCGCTACGCGGTTGGGACGACGGGGGCCGGTTCTTTACTAACTACCTCGCGCATCCAATGCAAGGCTCCCTTCTAGGATTTATTCAAGTTCAAAACGACCCGAAAGGAATGAATCTTTCGTACAACGAATCGAAGGCTTATTGGCGGAGCCGTCTCAAGGCCCTCGCGTGGTCAGCAGCCTGGAGCACTCAGTTCGAAATCGGCCCCGTCAGTCAGGCGTCAATTGGTAATGTGGGGTTGCACGGGAAACAGACCTACGTCGACATGGTCGTGACGCCGATAAGTGGATTTGGATTGCAGGTGCTGGAAGACTTTGTGGACCAGAACATCATCCGCATGATTGAACGACGCAATTCCGGAAATTTCGCTATTAAGGTTGCCCTTCGGATGTTCCTCAATCCGACGCGGACCACTGCAAATCTACTGCGATTCAAAACGCCATGGTACAGGGACAGCGGACTCCGCTGATTACTCCGGTGACAAGCGCAGAAGTCGGAAATCATAGGTGGATCGGTCAGTACAGTGAGCGGTAGCGACCTGGTAAAGCCAGTTCGCTTTAGAAACGAGAAACTTCTTGACGAAACCGATTTAAACCTACTCTAATATCTTTAGTTTCTCGGCGGATGCTTCACCGCCTGCTTTCGCAACCCTTCCTGGAGATAATTTCAATGAAAGTTGATAGAAAAACACAGGTTCCGAATTTGGTCGTTTACATTGCGATTTACGCCATCATATTCGGAATTAGTATCTGGTTATTGATCGCCCATAAAGAAAACCCCACCAATTGGTTGCTATACCCAATGATGATTTGGTCAGTCCTGGCAGGACTGGTCAAATTCATTATGCATTCACGAAAGCGAGACCCACAATCGGCATAGGGTTATTAATATCCCAGGGTGCATAGGAAGGACGTGACACCTCGTCGATATATTGGACCATGTCGTGAGTTTAAAATTCCGACTCTCAATGGAGGGAATCAGAATGACTCTAATACCCTCGGCGGGTTTGCCCTCAATCGTCACGCGACCACTCACACAAACAAGGACTACCACAAAGTTTCCGATGAGATTAAAACTGACTGGGATCTCAAAGGAGCGGTTGATGACGCACAGTTGTTTGACGATGATCGGATATCGAGTGGCGCAAGGCGACAGGTATCCGGAATGGAAAGCCGGATCAGAATTTAAAGCCAAGCGTGACGAGATGATGAGGGCGCTGCCTCAAGTGGTCAATGATGCCGTAAACCGAGCGTGTTATGTTGTAATGTTTACGCCGAAGGCGTTCGCTAATTCCAGCCCAGCAATAACGCCGAAGGCGTTCGCTAATTTCAGCCCAGGGTTGGAGCGCAGCGACAACCCTGGGATCAGACCGTTAAAATAGTTATTGAACCCTGAAAGGGTTCGCCAACCGCCTAACCCTTTCAGGGTTTGGAACGATTTTGGGATTTATATCCCAGGGTTCTCGCGACGCTCGAACCCTGGGCTGGAATTGGCCAACGCCTTCGGCGTATTCATTTCCAAATTTTCAAACTGACGTAGTACCCGTTTCTTGGATAGCTTGTAATTGACCAAAGGATCTCCGCACAAACCTTGACTACTGCCTCACATTCGATTATTAACGTCGCGACTGTTCGCTCATTGCCCATCTGAATAGCTCAACACCGAGCCATCCCGCAAAGGAGTCCCCCATGGCCGATAAAGAGACCACTGTCGCCGTCAATCCAAGCGCCAAAGTAAACGAAGTACCTGAAAACGGATCGCCCAAATCAGCTTACGGGAATGGGACCAAGCCCTCGGTCTCTGCTCAGCACGCGGTCATTCCTCCGCGCGTCAGCGACTACGTAAAGGAAGCGCTGGTAATCCTGCGTGGCGGCCAGGCAGGGCCACGAAAGATGCTGGAGCTCGCCACAAAACTGAAGGGTGAGCTGCGATTCACTTACGCGCGCCGGCTGCTGCTACGCGCTACTGAGCACAAAGACACCTCACTCGATCAGAAACTGCGCGAGAAGATCTACCAGCAGCTCGCCCTCTGCACTTACAAAGATGAGGACTTGCCCGCCGACGAGAGACTCGAGCGCGCACTCGAGTTATTGCGCGAGATAGCGGACTTCAAAACGACCACAGTCCAGGAAACGCTCGGTCTGATCGCAGCGGTATACAAGCGAAAATGGGAGATCGACAACCAGCGAGAGAACCTCGAACAGTCCCTCGTCTATTACGAGCGCGGTTACGAACAGGGACCACGCAACGATCAGGGATATACCGGAATCAATGCAGCATACATCCTCGATCGCCTCGCGAGTCTCGAAGAAGCGCAAGCGAGAAAAGCGGGCCGCGATGTTATCGATACTGAGAGCCGTAAAAAAGCGCGTTCCATTCGAGAAAAGATCGCGAAAGAAGTTGGCGCGTTAATCGATGATCCCGATCATAAATGGCTCAATGACAAATGGTGGTACTACGCAACCATCGCCGAAGCCCATTTCGGATTGCAACAGTACGACGACGCAGTTAAGTGGATACAGAAAGGCCTCGCGGCCGTCCCTCAAGTTTATGAATGGGAGCTCCAAACCTGCTCGCGTCAACTCGCTTCTATCGCTTGTCTTCAGCCAGTTGAAGATCTGGAGCCAGCCTGGGACGCCATCAAACGTGCGTTCGGCGTTGCTGCGGTACCACGTTCAGCTTTCACAGGAAAAGTAGGTCTGGCTTTGTCAGGTGGAGGTTTTCGCGCGTCGCTGTATCACCTCGGCGTGCTTGCGCAACTCGCTGAGCTCGACATGCTGCGCAGAGTCGAAGTCTTGTCATGCGTCTCAGGCGGATCGATCGCCGGGGCTCACTACTACTTGAAAGTACGTCACCTGCTGCAAACGAAGACGGATGCCGAGATTACTCGTGAAGACTATATCCAGCTTGTCCGAGACATGATCGACGAGTTCGTCGCGCGGGGTGCAGATGAATATCCGCACTCGTGTCGCCGTCAATCCGATAAAGAACTTTCGAATGTTTTGGAGTAGTGGGTACTCGCGCACATTCAGGGCAGCGGAACTGTACGAGCAGCACCTTTATTCAAGAGTGAAGGATGGCCACGACAAAGGCGAGCGCTGGCTGAACGATTTGACGATCGCACCACGAACAAAAACCAATGGTCAGATCGGCAACGACCCATCGTTTTCGCCGAAGTATCAAAACTGGCGACGCGACGCGAAAGTGCCAATCCTCGTGCTCAACGCCGCCACACTCAACACGGGTCACACGTGGCAATTTACAGCTGCGTGGATGGGCGAAGCGCCGGCCGGAATCGACAGCGAGATTGACGGCAACGATCGTTTGCGTCGCATGTACTACCGCGACGCGCCTGAGCAACACCAGAAAGTTCGACTCGGTCAGGCAGTAGGCGCATCCGCGGCGGTGCCCGGAGTTTTTGAACCGATGACGATGGACCATCTTTATCCGGATCGCATCATCCGGCTTGCGGATGGCGGCATCGCCGATAACCAGGGCGTTGCCACATTGCTCGAGCAGGATTGCAAGATCATTCTCGTCAGCGATGCGAGCGGCCAAATGGAATCGCAACCTGCCTCCAGCAAGGGAATCGTGGGAGTCTTGCTGCGCACGAACAGTATCTTCCAGGCGCGAATTCGTGAAGCTGAATATCACGATTTGAAAGGCCGTCGTCGTTCGTACCTCCTGCGCGGTTTCATGTTCGTTCACTTGAAAGGCGATCTCAACGTCGATCCGATCGATTGGCTTGACTGTTTGGATCCCTACGATCCGCGCGAAGACGTGCAACCTCTCTGGCGTCGTGATCGGTATACACGTTACGGCATCGCCAAAGATGTTCAGCAACTCCTTTCGGCATTGCGCACCGATCTTGATTCTTTCTCGGAAGCGGAAGCCTACGCTTTAATGACGAGCGGGTATCGCATGACTGAGTTTCAGTTCAAACAAGAAAGATGCGTGGAAGACTTTTTTGATCCGGTGGAGAGAGAGCCGTGGAAGTTTCTGGAGATCGAAGATTTCATGAGGGATTCAGGGAAGGGAAACAAGTACCTGAAAAAACTCCTTACTGTCGGGCAGTAGCGGCGCCTTCAAAGTCTGGCAGATCGATCCGATTCTGAAGAACGCGGCGCGCGTCGTGTTGGTGCTAATCGCCGTCGCGCTGGTTGCGCTGGTTTATTCGTGGTGGACCACACCGTTTACCCGAGTCGGTTGCGCAGCGAGTGACGGATGTCGCGACTTCGTCAGCGACGGCTGTCAGAGGACTTACCTTTCAGAAAGTCGTGAAGTACATCTATTCAGCCGTCGTGATGATGCTCGTCTTTGGTCTGCTGGCCAAAGTCCTCACGGCGCTGTTTGGCACCTTCGTTTCTCAATACGCCATCGGGTTAGTGCGTTGGAAAGACACTGTGCGACGAATAGCGGTGGCGGCTATCCTGAGCACGGTCGGCTTTGTCGCTGCCGTGACTTCATGTCTACATCTTCGACAAACGGTTCCTGAGCCTGGGCACGTTGGAAAAGGTCAAACAAAAGAATGGCTAAATCCGAACAGATTCGCGTGATGATTTCACAAACAACGAGTAGGTTAGACAGGGTTACAAGATTTCAGGATTAACAGGATTATCTCGCAGATTCTGATTGTTGATAAGCTTGGTCCACTCTCGTAATCCAGGCGATATCTGTTTGAGATGGTGGTCAAAGGTGCAGGCACTTCGCTGTTTTTCACGATAGTTTCCTATTGAATTTGACTCCGACGATCATTCGCTGAGTCTGTAAAACGGGTGGCCACGGAGGGCCACCCCTACAGTTGTTGCTTATCTAGCGCCTCCAGGGAAGTTGCGTGATCGACTACAACTGTAGGGGCGGCCCTCCGTGGCCGCCCGTGTGGTGAAGCCGACGAAGCGTATACACCTATGCGTTGAGTTTTGTGTTCTTCGATAATCGGAACATTGCTTTGGCAGTTACTCGAACTTCTATGTCGTACTTATCCAACTGTTTACCCATGAACTCATTCAAATAGATCTTGTCTTTGCCGGACCAGAACGCTGGTCCAAGCACTGCGAGTCTCTTATCATCTCCCACAAAGACCATATTCCCACCGCCGGCATCAATCTCGATATACCGCACTTCATTCCACTTAATCTGATAACTACGCAAGGGCAAATGGTATGTTATGAAATCAGAGGTCATCTGCATCGACCCGGAGGCCAGAATTATGTAGCCACCAAGCGCGACAAAAACAAGAAACAAGAGAGACGGGCCGTAAGCCCCTGCGCTCAATGCCCCCGCGCTACCGAAGGTAAACAAAACAACACCTATCCAGCCCACAACTCGAGCAGGCGTGTGCTTTATAATCAAAACTATCGGCGTGTCTGTTGCTGACATTCCTCTACTTGTCTTTTAACGCAGTTCAATCAATACTCACAACTCCTCGAGTAATTGTGAAGAAACTACAACGGAGGAATTATGTCTCTTTGGGGTCATCTGGAAGATAGATACAACACGCCACGACCACGAAAACTGCTCGCACTCGATGGCGGTGGGATTCGCGGTGTGCTGACATTGCAAGTCCTGATACGAATGGAAGAAATGCTCGCGGAGAAGAGCGGCCAGGGCGAAAACTTTCGTCTCTGCAACTTCTTCGACTACATCGGCGGCACGAGCACGGGCGCAATCATTGCCGCGGGTCTTGCCATCGGCAAGTCGGCGCGTTTTCTCTCTGACTTCTACCAGGAAGTTGGACCAGCAATGTTTGAGAAAGCCTTCATCCTCCGCCGTCTCAAACATCTTTACAAAAGCGAGCCGCTGACAGAAAAGCTCAAAGAAGTGTTTGGCGCGAACACGACGCTCGACTCCGACAAGCTGAAGTCTTTGCTGCTCGTCGTTACCCGCAACGTCACGACGGATTCTCCCTGGCCCATCAGCACTAATCCCTACGCAAAGTACAACGCACCTGATCGCGCCGATCGAAATACGCAGATCCCGCTCTGGCAACTCGTACGCGCAAGCACAGCGGCGCCCGTGTTTTTCCCGCCCGAGGTCGTGCAGTGGGATCCGAACGATCCCTCGAAAGCATTCCTATTTGAAGATGGCGGCCTGACGCCGTACAACAATCCCGCGTTTTTAATTGCCCGAATGGCGACGCATCCAGCGTACAAGCTCAGTTGGCCCACTGGCGAGAAGAACCTGCTCGTCATGTCAATTGGTACTGGCTCTGCTCCTACAGTCGATGCCGATGTTTACAGCGGCGGCAAAAACGCCTTCTCGAATCTCGTTAGCTTTCCAGGCGCGTTGATGTACGGCTCCGCCGTCGATCAGGACATCAACTGCCGGGTCATCGGCCGCTGCATACACGGCGGTGAGTTTGATAAAGAGCTCGGTCGCTGTGACACGGAGATCGATCGTGAGGTCGGAGATCTCGTACATCGGACTGATCCGATTCCAGATGATTTAGGCCGGCAGTTTACTTATGCCCGGTACAATGCAGAGCTGTCGAAGACGTGGCTCAAGAAGCGTGGACTCGGAAACGTCGAACCTGCGAAAGTGGCCCAGCTCGACTCAATCGAGGCCATCCCCGATCTGATCAGGGTCGGAGAAGCACTCGCAAAGGAAGTGAAGATCGAACATTTCCGGCTCGATCACTTTGGGCAGTTCTACCAGTGAAGTGAGGAGTAACAACAAATGCGAGCGTTCATCATCCGGCCGTTCGGCACGAAGAATGAGATCAACTTCGACGACGTCGAGTCAAAGCTGATCGATCCGGCACTCACCCGGTTGGGGGTCACTGGCCGGACGACAATGGAGATCCGCCGGCAGGGGAACATTCGTCTCGACATGTTTCAACGTTTGCTCACGGCCGACCTCGTGATCGCCGACATCTCCATTCATAACGCGAACGTTTACTACGAGCTCGGCGTGCGTCACGCGCTGCGCGGCAAACACACGTTTATGATTCGCGGGCGTGGAGCGAGTATCAAGACGGACGAAGTTCCTTTCGACATTAAGACCGATCGCTATCTCACTTACGATGGTGTAAATCCCGCGTCGAGTGTCGATGAACTCGTTGAGGGTCTGCGACAGACGATCAACTCCGAGGCAGCAGATAGTCCGGTCTTTCAAATGCTGCCCGATCTCGCCGAGCAGGACCGCGCGCGATTTCTTCCGATTCCACGTGAGTTTCGCGAGGAAGTTGAACGTGCGACACACAAGAAAGAGCTTGGCGATCTGGAGTTGCTTGCGGCTGAGGCGCGTGGCTTCGAGTGGGAGATCGAAGGACTGCGTCTGGTCGGCCGTGCGCAGTTTAATTTGAAAGCGTTCGAGGGTGCGCGCGCCACGTGGGAGGCCGTGCGCAAGCAGGATCCATTGGACGTGGATGCCAACACGTTGCTGGGCACGATCTATCAACGTCTTGGCGATCTCACCGGCTCGGATCAGGCTTTGAAGCGCGTGCTCAGTCGTAGTGGTCTCGACAAAGAGGGCCGAGCGGAAGTGGGCTCGTTATTGGGTCGCAACGCGAAGTCTCATTGGACTGACGAGTGGAGACAGGTGGCGTCGTTACCGGACCGTCAGCGACGTGCGCTGGTGTCGCCTTATCTCGATGAATCGTTCGAGGCTTACGACGCGGCTTTCAAAGAGGACCTCAACCATTTTTACTCCGGACTAAATTCACTCGCGATGCTGACGATCCAGACTAAGTTAGCGGAATTGATGCCTGAAGTTTGGGCGGAGCGGTTTGACGAGGAAGAAGACGCGCAGCGTGAGCTGAACTCTCGAAAGAAGCAAATACAAAGGCTCTCAGCATCGACCGATCTCTCACTGAAAGCAACGGCAGAGCACCTTAAAAGAGAGAAGCGCACGGATGTTTGGGCGGAGATCAGTGAAGCCGATCATTGTTTTCTTACTTCGACCAGGGCGGCGAAAGTTTCGAATGCTTACCGGAAGGCTCTCGTTGATGCCCCCGCGTTTGCAAGTGATGCAGTTCGCCGTCAGCTCGGTCTTTATCAGGATCTTGGTTTGCTCAAAGAGAACGTCGAAGCGGGTTTGTCAGTGCTTGAGCCTGCTGCGGTTGATGCGCCCGTTACTTCTGGTCCAAAACGCGTGCTGCTGTTTACTGGTCACATGATCGACGCTCCCGGACGGGCCGAGCCGAGATTTCCGCCCGACAAGGTCGACGTGGCTAAACAGAAGATCGCTGAAGCTGTTGCTGAGGAACAGAAGATCGCAGGTGGGATTGCTTACGGTATTGCGGGAGGTGCGAGTGGCGGCGACATTCTTTTCCACCAGGTTTGCGAAGCGATGAATATTCCGACTCGCGTCTTCCTTGCAGTGCCGCGCGAGCTTTATATCCGCGAGTCTGTCGCACCTGCGGGACAACCGCATTGGATCGAAGAGTTTAATCGTCTGCTGAAACCACCACGTCAGGTGCGAGTGCTCTGTGATACGACGGAGCTGCCACGCTGGCTCCAGGACAAGCCTAATTACAACATCTGGCAACGCAATAATCTGTGGAACCTGCACAACGCGCTCGCTGCTGTAGGCGGTGAAAATGTGACGCTGATCGCGTTGTGGAACGGCGCGAGCGGTGATGGAGCAGGAGGCACCGCTGATATGGTCCAGAAAGCGCAGGAGCGCGGCGCGAAGACAATAATTCTGGATACTAAGAAGATTTTTGCGTAAGCCAAAATAAGGCTCAAATCAGGGTTGGAGACAGTCAGTACCACCTGCGGTAGCAGGTGGGTGCGCAGCCCTCAAGCAGGTCGGTGCTGTCAACGCAAAGTGTCCTCAGAGTTGTTCTAAGGAGGTGAGTTGCCGCACGGCTGCGCACCCACCCGCTACCGCAGGTGGTACTGACCTCCTCCAAGCTCCAGGACAGACTGCTATTTCTCGAATACGTGGATGGCGTAACCGTAGGGGAGCGTGGGTTGGATTGTCTGCCAGACGTCGGATGGGATCTCTCCTGCTTCGAATAATACTGCCTTCTCAACTACTTCGATCTTCTCGAGCTGCCGGTAGCCGTTCTTCAAAAACACTTCTTCAGGGTTGTCGATCGTGAACTTGAAGGTTGCGCCCATCCCGGTGAGCTTCTCGTGAATCGTGGTTGCGGTCTTCTCGAAGAAGTCCCTCGTCATCAGATCACAAATCAGTTTGTGTCGCGGAAAGAGGCGGCGTAGTGTCTCAAGTAGTTTTTCGATTGCTGCTTGCTCGAGATACCCCAAGACGCCCTCGATCACAATGGTAACGGGGCTGCGACCCGAGAACGCAGCCAGCTTTTGTTCGAGTGAGTCGGTAGCGAAGTCGATCGAGATACGCTGGAGCTCGTTGTCACTGGTCGCAGCCGGCAATCGCTCGTCTTTGTAAGCGATCACTTGCGGTTCGTCGAGCTCGATCCACGTTCCGCCTTTCAGCCTGAAGGCACGAGTATCAAAGCCCGCTCCGATAATCACTACGGTCAGATTCGGATTGGCAGTGAGTTCCTGTCGCAGTAAGTCGTCGATAAGGCGATGGCGCGCGACATTGGAGATGTTTGGTCGGGTTTCGTCTTTGAAGGTCTCGAGGATCTGGAGCCCTTGCTCGTTCATGAAAACTTTGGCGTACGTGTCACCACAAACTGGCTTGTCGCGTTCAGCATCCTGCATGCGCACGCCACAACAGTAAAAAGCAGTCTTTGAGATCGGTTTCATTCCGTCTAAGATATAGCGACCATGGCGCAAGACCAAAGCGATGAATCACTTCGAAAGCACGTGCTCTACCTTCTGCGAGGCGGCGGCGCTCACCTGTCATTCGACGATTTTGTGAATAGCTTTCCGCCCGACCTGTGCAACCGGCAGATTGAAGGACTGCCTTACACGCCGTGGCAAGTGCTGGAACACATGCGCCTCGCGCAGTGGGACATACTCGAGTTCAGCCGCGATCCCGATCACATCTCACCAGAGTTTCCAAAGGGTTACTGGCCGAAGCCGGATGACCTTGGGAATCCGACGTTGTGGCAACAAACAGTCGATCAGTTTCGTAACGATCTGCAACATATGCAAGCACTAGTCGAGGATCCGTCTACAGATCTGCACGCGAAAATACCGCATGGCGACGGGCAGACGATTTTGCGGGAAGCGCTTTTGATTGCAGATCATAATGCTTACCATCTGGGCGTTCTCGCCGTAATGGCGCGCATCGTTAAAGCCGTTCCGAGCGAATAAACTAACGTCTCCAACTCTCCGAGATAATCTCGACAGAGTTTTTACATGCCAAGTCAATAGAGTCCTCACGCCAAAGTCAGTCGGTCTGGAGTATCTAATGTTCAGAACAAGCCGTTTAGTAGTCACTTTCTGGGCGATTGTTGGTTCTTTGTCTACTCGCACCACGATTGTCTTCAGCACAGGAACGACTGTGCGATCCCTCATTCGAAGATTGCTACACGCCTTTGATTCAGCTCATTAACGCTGAGACCGTTGGCATCGACATGTCCTTTTATATGATCGAGCTGCCGGGTCTTGCCGACGCAGTCATCGCCAGGCATCGCGCCGGTGTTCCGGTTCGGCTAGTCGTCGAGCCGCGCGGCAATCTGAAGTTTCCGATGAACCAACCGATAATCGACCAGTTCAAAGCTGCCGGCATTCCGATGCGTTACAAGCTCGGCGACGGCATTATTCACGTGAAGTTGATGCTGCTCGCCGCTCAGAACAAAGTAGTCTTTACTGGTTCAAACTTCGGCGATGGCGACGTTCGTCCTTACGATCCTTTCGTCAATTATGTAGATGGAGCATGGTACTTCAGCGATGATCCAGCAGTTGTTAACAGCTTCAAGACGAGGTATGACGACGTTTGGACTAACACGGCGACTTACGGAAACTATGCCAACATTCCGGCGCACTCACTCGCAAGTACCCGACTTTTCCGATCGATCCAGCGGTAAACTTCGTGCCGAACAACAATCTTGCAGAGGATTACGGTGCACGCACGATTGCATTAATCGATCAGGAAACGCAGAAGATCGACCTCACTATGTACCGTGTGACGGACAACGCGATCTGCGATGCTTTGCTGCGAGCGCTGTCGCACGCGGTGTGCCCGTGCGTTTGCTTGCCGAGCCACACGAATACCGGTTTGACGCCAGCCGGCTGGGCGCCGAATTCACCGGGCCTTACAACGTCGATCGCCTGTATGCGGCGGGTGTCCAGGTTCGCATGCGTAAACATCTGGGACTAAATCATCAGAAGTCGGTTTCACTCTATGGGCTGGGGATGACGATCTTCGGCTCATCCAACTGGAGCTGGGAATCATTCAATTACCAGGAGGAGCACAATTACTTCACGAACAAGACGTGGTTCTTTCAGTGGTTCGTGAACCAGTTCAATCGAAAGTGGAATTCAGCGACTGAGTATGAAGCGTTTGTGCCGTTGCCGCCGAGTGTTCCAACCAATTTATCGCCGGGCAACTTCAACACGGTCGGCACCTCGGTAATGCTGAATTGGGAAGGAGGAGGTTGGGCGCATAAGTACGATGTTTATCTAGGCACTAACGAGAACAGCCTGAATCTTCTTACCTCCGACGTGATCACAGGTACGTTTGGATCAGCGGGTTCGGAAAGCTATTTGATTTCCGGATTGCAGTCAGGAGTTACGTATTACTGGCGCATTGTCAGCAAGACGATGGCTAACCAGTCGGCAAGCGGCCCGGTGTGGCGGTTCACAACGTCGGGTTCTGCACCCACGCCCACGCCGACACCTACGCCAACTGCAACACCGACACCCACGCCGACTCCAACTCCAACTGCGACTCCAACTCCAACGCCAACTGCAACACCAACACCGACGCCGACACCGACACCACCTCCACCTCCGCCATCTTCCGCTGAAGTGGTTCTCTATGCTGGTCAAGCACCGGTAAAGGCTGGCGGATGGTCCACCATTTCAGACATAAGCGCTGCGGCGGGAATTCGCATTCATCACGCTGATGCGGGCGTGCCGAAAGTAACTGCACCTTTCGTCAACCCGCCACATTACTTCGAGATGACGTTCACAGCCGAAGCCGGACGGCCATATCGTCTTTGGATCAGGGCCAAAGCAGAGAGCGACTTCTGGGGTAACGACTCTGTCTGGGTACAATTTTCAGATAGCGTAAACAGCGGCGGCGCGTGCTGTCTTTCGGATCGGAACTACAACAGGCACTGAAATAAATCTGGAAGACTGTTCCGGTTGCGGGCTCAGCGGCTGGGGATGGCAGGACAACGGTTGGGGCGTCGGCGTCCTCGGCCCGCAGATATTCTTTCAATCGACGGGCACACACACGATCCGCGTGCAGGGTAGGGAAGACGGAATCTCGATCGATCAGATCGTGTTGTCGCCGTCTACCTATTTGTTCACTTCACCGGGCGCTTTGAAAAACGACAACACTGTCTTGCCCGCATCGAGTGGCGGCACACCGCAACCACAACCACCGACGTTGACGTCAGTTTTTCCTAGCCCCGGATCGACCGCGGGAGGCACGTCAGTCACGATCACCGGCACGAACTTCGCTTCCGGGGCTACCGTGAGGTTTGATACGACCGCGGCGACAAACGTCACGGTCGTGAGCAGCACTTCTATTATTGCCACCACACCGCCGCACGCTGCTGGTCTAGTTAATGTAGTAGTCACGAATCCGAATGGCCAGAGCGCTACGTTGACAAATGGGTTCACCTACACGGCGCCTGCTCAGCCAGTCATCATTCTGGAAGATGACTTCAACGACAATTCGTTGAACTTCGCGAAGTGGAGTGCGAACAATCTTTTCAGTGGATTCACTGATACTGCGGTGCAGACACTTGAAACATCAGGGCTGCTGCAAATAGGCGCGTTGTTCTCGGGACAGTCTGGTTCACACTACAACGGCCTCAGGTCCGCGGCGGCTTACAACTTCACCGGTGCTTACAGCTATGTTGAGCTGGTCCAGGGACCGGCTTCGTCAACCACGGCCGATGCGATGTTCACGATCGGCCAGGATCCGCAAAACTACTATCGCATCTATGTCGAACAGGGTATCTTCATCTGCCAGGCAAAAATAGGTGGTACCAAGAGAAACCTGTTTACAGCAGCCTACAGCTCTTCAGTACACAAGTGGTGGCGTATTCGTCACGATCAATCCACGGGACGCGTTGTGTTTGAAACCGCAAGCGACAATCCTGACGTCGCAGCGAGTTGGGTAGTCCGCTACAACGAGCCGTGGGACACAGCCTCCGTGCCAATATCGTCTGTGTTGTTTGAGATAAAAGCCGGTACGTGGCAAGCGGAGGGTACCGCGCCGGGAACCGTTGTTTTCGACAACTTCCGGGCCGTGCGCCCATGAGAAACGATCTCGCGCGAGGGCGAAGACAGTCGCGGAGAATAGCTCGAGGTCGGTACTGAGCGCGGTAGCGCCGGGCTAATCGGCCAAGCGCGCTCAGTCCGGAAGTTGAGCCGGCGCTACCGCGCTCGGTACTGGGTCACCCCGGTGCTGGCGAAGAAGCAAATTAGCAATTAAGTTGATTTCATAACAGTGGCCCTTCCGATAGCACATGGTCTGCTTGGCGCGAGCGTCGTGGCAGCTTTGCGTCCATCGTCTGAACGACGATCAGTGAAGCTGCTTTTGCTCGGCGCGTTTCTCGCAATCTCTCCTGATTTCGATTACTCCTTGAACTGGCTGCGGATTGATCGGGGCGGCTGGCATCACGGCTTTACTCACTCAATACCTTTCGCGCTCGTCGTCGGCCTTGTGATGATCGCCATCTTCAGGGACTGGCGCGTGCGCAGCTATCTCGTTTTTACCGGCGCCTATGTATCGCACACACTGCTGGACCTTATGTTCACTGAATCTCGTGGAGTGGCGCTCTGGTGGCCGTTCACGAATTACAGATACAAGCTCCGGCTGCCGGGTCCGATCGAGTACTCGTGGAGCCGTGCGTCACTGTTGGACACTCTTCTCGACGTGCTGACGATTTGTCTCGCCGAGATATTGATCTTTGGTCCAATTTTGTTATTGGTGATTTGGATAAGACGCAGATCGGATCAGCGTTTATCCGCGAAAATCTGCGGCTAAACTCCTACAATATGATAAATTCCTCACCCCATGGACAAGCCTGGGACTCATGAACTTACCCAACTTCTGGAAGCCTGGAGCGACGGCGAAGAGGAAGCCCTCGAGAAACTCGCGCCGCTGGTCCATGCCGAGCTCTACCGGCTCGCGAAGCGTTACATGAGCCGCGAGCGGCCGGACCATTTACTCCAAACCTCGGCCCTCATCAACGAAGCATACGTCCGCTTGATCGACTGGAAGGCAGTGCGCTGGCAGAATCGCGCCCACTTTCTTCGGCGTCGCCGCGCAGATCATGCGACGTATCCTCGTTGACTTCGCGCGACGCCGTCCGCGTGTCGACAAAGACATGGAAGCGATTCGCATGTCGCTTGATGAGGCGATGACGATCTCGAGCGAACGAGAACCCGATCTGTTGGCGCTCGACGAAGCGCTAAAAAGTCTCGCGACGATTGACGAACGCAAGAGTCGAATTGTCGAGCTGCGTTTCTTTGGCGGTCTCAGTGTGGACGAGACCGCGGAAGTCATGAAGATGTCGTCCATCACTGTCATACGCGAGTGGAACAAAGCCAAAGCGTGGCTCTATCGCGAACTCAGCAATAACTAAATGGACCGCGAGCTGTGGAAACAAGTTGACGCACTGCTCGAGCAGGCACTCGAACAACCGCCCGAAGCGCGCGAAGCGTTCGTCGTAGCAGCAGCGCAGGACAATCGAGTCTTGCGCGATGAAGTGTTGAGTCTGCTAAAGGCGCAGGCGCAGGCGGCGAAGTTCATGGAACGTTCAGCGATGAACGTCGCGGCCCATGCGCTCGCGCAGGACTCGAAGATCACAACGATTGTTTCTACCCTCGTTGGCCAGGAGATCGCAACCTACAAGATCGAGAAACTTCTGGGCGCCGGTGGCATGGGCGAAGTTTACCTCGCGCGTGATCTCAAGCTCGGTCGCATGGTCGCGCTCAAAGTTCTTCCGTTCCACTTTGTTGTCGATGCCGATCGCCTGAGCCGATTTCAACGCGAAGCACGCGCGCTTTCGTCTTTGAATCATCCGAATCTCGTCACGATTTATGAAGTCGGGGAAGCTAATGGTCTCCACTTCATCGCGATGGAATTGGTCGAGGGCAAAACGCTTTCGTCGCTGCGCGACAAATTGAGCTTGAAGGAGTTGTTGTCGATCGTTGCCCAGGTTGCGGAAGCGTTGGGCGCGGCGCATCAATCAGGGATCATTCATCGCGACGTAAAGCCTGACAACGTGATGGTCCGGCCTGACGGCTACGCGAAGGTGCTCGATTTTGGTCTCGTGAAACTGGCGGAAGTTGAGCCCGCCCCGGTAGGCGCAGCGGCACAGACACAACTCGGCGTGGCGATGGGAACGTTGGCCTACATGTCGCCGGAACAGGCTTCGGGAGAGACGGTGGACCATCGCACGGATATCTGGAGTCTTGGCGTAGTGCTTATACGAACTCTCCACCGGTCAAAAACCTTTTACCGGAGAGACGCGACAAGCCATCATCAACACAATCCTTTCGGGGCAGCCAAATCCGGCCACTACGATCGACGCCAGCCTGCCGGCTGAGCTGGATACGATTCTCAGCAAAGCGCTCGAGAAAGATCGGGAGCTGCGTTACCAGACCGCTTCCGATTTCCGCGCGGACATTCGTCGTTTGCTGCGGCAGATTGATTCGTCGCCCAGTGTTTCCGGGTCGGGATCGAAGCTCGTGCGCGTGCCGCAGTTCATGCGACGTCGCTGGCTCTGGCCCGCTGTCGCGTGTGTTGCTGATCTTGACGATTGCGATCTTCGCGTGGTCGGTATGGCTGAAGGCTACAAGCAGTCACGACTGATTGGTCGCGCGCCGCACATCTGCAACTCACCAACGAACACGGCACCGAATTCTTTCCGAGCCTTGCGCCTGACGGCAAAAGTTTTGTTTACGCGAGCAAACTGAACGGCAACTTCGATCTGTTTGTGCAAAGAGTGGGCGGCAAGAATGCGACGCCACTGACGCCGAACACGCCCTCCAACGAGATCGCGCCGGTATTTTCACCGAATGGCGAACGTATCGCTTTTCGATCGACTCGCGAGCCTGCGGGTGTCTATGTGATGGAAGCGAGTGGCGAGAATGTCAGGCTCGTTGTCGCGGGTTGCCATCACCCGTCGTGGTCTCCTGATGGCAGGGAAATCGTTTGCAGCACGGCTGGTCATGTAGAAGCGCCGACAACGAGGAACACCTTGCCCAGTGCTTTGTGGATCGCAAATGTCGAAACAGGCGAGAAACGTTTCCTGTGTGAAAACGACGCGATGCAGCCATCGTGGTCGCCGAACGGAGATCGCATCGCGTTCTGGTTCATGCCTCCGAGTGCCGGCCGCAGCGACATCGCGACGATTTCCCGCAACGGCGGTCGAAATCGAAGTCATTACGAAAGATGCTTCCACGAATTGGAATCCGGTTTGGTCGCCCGACGGAAAGTTTCTTTATTTCGCCAGCGATCGCAGCGGCAACATGAGTTTTTGGCGAGTTGCGATCGACGAGAAGACCGGGAAAGTACAGGGCGAAGCGGAAGCTGTTTCCACTCCCGCAAATTTCAATCGCCACCTGAGCTTTTCGGCTAATGGCCGGCGAATGATTTACGTCCAAACTGATCAGCAGGCAAACATTCAAGCGATCAAGTTTGATTCGAATGCCGAGAAGACTGTAGGCGAACCCTTCTGGATCACGCGCGGCGACCGGCACATCGTGCGTCCCGAGCTTTCACCTGACGGCACGCGGTTCGTCATGCGCGCATCACGTCGCACGCAGGATGACATCGTTGTTGTCAGCCGCGACGGCACGCAGTGGCGCGACCTTACTAACGACAAGTTTTTCGATCGTTATCCACGCTGGTCACCTGACGGGAAGAAAATTGCTTTTACTTCCGATCGCAGTGGTCGCTATGAGATCTGGGTGCTGGATGCTGATGCGACCAATCTTCGTCAGCTCACTTTCGACAGTCCGTGGCGATACGAGCTTTCCGCTCTGGTCTCCGGACGGTACCCAGATACTCTTCCGCAGCAACTTCGTAAACTCAATACTCGACGTGAATAAACCGTGGGCCGAGCAGAACCTGCGACTGCTGCCAATGCCTCCTGATAATCAACGCTTTGTCGCGTGGGATTGGTCGCCCGATGGGAAGCGCGTGATTGGTATTCTGAGTGGGCCACCGTCGGTCGTTGCGACTTACTCATTTGAGACAAATCAGTACGAGAAGTTAACTGAGTTTGCTGGTGCATTTGGTGGCGGTGTGATGTGGATGCCGGACAGCACTCGCTTCGTCTTCTTCTCCAACAACAAGCTTTATCTCTGCGACGTGAAGACCAAGCGAGTGCGCGAGATATTCTCGACTGGCGAGAATGAGATTCGCAGTGTCGATATTTCGCCGGACGGAAAGCTTCTTTACTACGCGGTCTACTCATCAGAAAGCGACATCTGGTTGATGGACCTGGAATGAGAATAATCTTGTGAATCCTGTGAATCCTGTAATCCTGTCTAAGACTTTGGACAGGATTTCAGGATTTACATGATTTACACGATGCAATAGCAATAAAACGTCACAACTATGAAAGACCTCGACGACGAATTTCGTTAATGCTCCTCGTGTTAGAAATTCCGAGGAGGGTGAAGATCATGGTTAACAAACGGGTGTTCACGATAATTCATGTATTGATTTTAGTAGCGAGTTTCGTCGTCGTCGCGCGAGCGCAGGATACGCCTTACCGGCTCAACGATAAGGAAGTCAAGAAATTGATGGCGCAGCTCAAGAAAGATACGGGCAAGTTTCGCAAGAGTTTCGACTCTTCGCTCGACAGAAGCCGCTTGAACGGTTCAAACCGCGAAGATGATATCAACCGGTTTCTGAAGAACTACGAGGACGCCACGGAGCGGCTCTACAGCCGGTTCAAAGACAACAAGTCCGTGGGCGCTGACGTGGAAGCTGTTCTGGACGGCGCTGCCGAGGTCGATCGTTTTATGACGCGACGTCTTGCCAGCGAAAGAGCTGAACGCGACTGGGACGCCGTTCGCCAGGACCTGCGTCGTTTAGCGGAGGCTTATAACGTAAGTTGGCGTTGGTGGACCTGATGATCTGATAAATTAGCCGCGGACCCGCGTAATCCGCGGCTAATTTTTTCGACAAAGGACACGACCCGATGAAGAAAATGCGCGCCCTGGCGGCAGTCTTTGTATTGACCACATGCTTTTCCGTTGCCCATTCACAGTCGTTAGTAGAAGAGTTTTCCTTCCAGATCAAAGACTTCAAGATGGACCACCAAACGCAAACTAACAACCTGAACATTTCGATCTCGTACCGGTATATGGTCAACATCCAGAAGTCTGAATATCCTGACTTTCGCTGGCTCGCTAAAGATGTAGAGACATTGTTAGGCAACTATCCAAACAAAGACGACTACTGGGAAATCGTAAACAAGCAAATCACCTCGCTGTTGCTGAATAAATATCCCTCGATCACGAGTGTCACCTGTGAATTAAAAGTGGATCCATCGAGTCTCATCCCATATACACGAACGAGCCGCGTCACTCGCGAGCGCGCCACAATCAAGTCGAATCGCAAACGCACGTAAGAAGTCAAATCGCAAGCGCGTCGAATCACAAGCGCACGTAAGGTAGATTCAGTTTGTATTTTAACGCCGAAGGCGTTCGCTAATGTGAGCCCAGGGTTGGAGCGCAGCGACAACCCTGGGTAAATAACCCCCAACTACACAGGTAACCCTGAAAGGGTTCGCCAACCGCGGAACCCTTTCAGGGTTAATCATGAATTCGTGATTTTGTTCCCAGGGTTCTCGCTGCGCTCCAACCCTGGGCTCACATTAGCCAACGCCTTCGGCGTTAATTCCAACGGCATCTCTACCCACACGTAAAGAACATTGGCTGGAGCGAGTAGATCGAGTAATATCCACGCTCCCCAGACTGCGTTGCACGTTTCTAAAAGTAGATAATCCACTTTTTTGGAGTTCAGACCATGACCACTCTTTCCACATGGGCCACGACGCGTCTATCAAATCTAATCCGTTTGCTGTCCAGCGTTGCAGTTCTATTAGTGATCGCATCCGCGGCAATCGCACAGCCTGCCGCGGCACGGTAAAAAGATTTGCAATCAAGTCAACGGTTCTCGGCGAAGAGAGAATCGTGTTAGTGCGTACTCCGGCGGGATACGAAACGAACAAGCTCAGTTATCCCGTACTCTACATGACCGACGGCGACGCGTCATATGGGCCACACCGCGAGCACGATTGAATTCCTTACCCAGAACGGTCGCATCTCGGATTTGATTGTAGTCGGCGTCACGAACACTGATCGCACTCGAGATCTGACGCCAGCTAAGTCAAGCAACAAAAACCCGGCCGGCGAGCTGCAATTTCCGACCAGTGGCGGTGCGGATAACTTCCTGAAGTTCTTCGAGACTGAGCTCATTCCTGAGATCGAGAAAACTTATCGAGTGCAGCCGTATCGAATTTTCGCCGGACATTCGCTCGGTGGTCTATTCGCAATTCACGCGATGATCAGCAAGCCCGGACTCTTCAATTCCTACGTTGCAGTTAGTCCTTCGTTGCAATGGGAGAACAGCGAAGAGTTGAAACGCGTCGCAGACTTCTTGAAGAATCAGAAGGAAGCGAAAGTGACTCTGTTTGCGTCGATAGGCAATGAGCCGGGCGCAATTGGAGACGACTTCGACAAGCTTAAAGACCTGCTTTCGAAATCAAACATCAAGGGTTTCGAGTGGCAGGCTGAGCGCATGGCCGATGAAGACCACGGGTCAGTCGTGCTTCGCAGTCATTATTTCGGGTTGCGAAAGGTTTTCGACGGTTGGCAGGCTCCGAGAGATCCGGATAGCGGAGCAGTAAGCGGCGGGTTGAAGGGGGCTGATGAGCATTACAAAAAACTCAGCGCGAAATTCGGCTACTCCATTCCCACGCCGGAGAACCTGATCAATCAGATTGGTTACCAGTTAATCTTCGCAGGTAAACCGGAAGAAGCGATCGCAGTGTTCAAGACGAATGTCGAACGTTATCCGGCGTCTGCGAATGTCTACGACAGTCTTGCTGAAGCGTACGAACGAGGCGGACGAATCGAGCTCGCGGAACCGCTTTACGATAAGGCGCGCGTTCTCGGTGAGCAGAACAACGATCCAAACACTGCGATCTATAAGACTAACTACGAACGAGTCCACGCCAAACTAAAAGAGACGACCAAGAAGCAAGTAAAAAGCATTTGTAGGGGCGGCCCTCTGTGGCCGCCCCAGCGTCGAATCACAATGTGGGAAACTGGGGCGGCCACGGAGGGCCGCCCCTACAGTTACTCCTTGAAGCTCGAATTAATCTCGCGGGAATTTTTTGATCTGGGCGGGTAGGAGAGTGACGGGGAAAGTGGTGGAGGTTTCGGCGCCGGCTGCTACTTTGATCGTTTGGGAGCCTGCGACGGATCGGGTTTGTTCCGGAATGGTCTTCTCATCCAGCAACAGGATGTGCTCGCCCGGGGGCAGGTCGCCGATGATGAAATAGCCCTTGTCGTCCGTGAGGGTGTCGCGACCACTACCTGTTACAACGCGGACGTCGGATAACGGCTGTTCGCCCTCATCGAGACGTCCATTCTCATTGGTATCAAACCAAACGAGTCCACTGATGCGGCCGGTGCGCACGACGCGAAAGTCCACGATAACGTCACGAGTCGACTCGATCGTGATCTGTTGCTGTGTTTGGTCCAACAACGTCAGATCAGCCCGCACTGATAACAGATCGAGATAGACCGAATGCTCACCTCGCGCAACGCTTTCGACTCTAAAATTGCCGCTCGCATCTGAAACCACGTAACGGTTTCCATCGACACGAACTCTCGCATTCGCCTGTGGCTGATCGACACCGGGATCAAATCGTCCATTCAGGTTCACGTCCTGGTAAACACGACCATAAACAGACGCGTAGGAATTCAACTCCGCCAGTGGTCCATTGATCGCGCGTTCGGCTCGTTTGGATGAGAAGAACAAGCCGTGCAAAGTAAGCAGTGCGGTCGTGCCGGTTTGCGTTTTTAAGTAGCTGAATTGCAGCGTGTTGTTCCGCGGCAATTTAACGAAGGCTGAGAGATGTTGCGACGTATAAACGGGCCGCAGTATCGCTTCGTGTGTAACCCAGTCCGGCACTGAAACTGAAGTGATTGTGAAACAGGTTCGACATCTGCCACGTCGCCATGCCGCTGAGAAGTCCTCGACTGCCTAACGACTGGCTCACCTCGAGACTATTAGATTCGTTGATCCTGATATTCCCACCGCCTTGCACGTTGAGAGCGGTATCGCCGAATGTCTTGATGCGCGAGCCGTTGACAAACATCTGCCAGCGATGGAATTTCTTCGTCGCCGTAATCAACGTGAACGCAGAGTTTCGCAGTTGTTCCGTACCGCTCTGCGTGTGAGAGATAAAGAGCGACGGCATTGCGTTGTCCGGCGCGAGACTCACCGTCGCAGTTATGTAGCGATTGAATTGGCCCAGCTTTCCGGGTGTGGTTGCAGAGCTGGCACTGACTGCTGCCGTAACCCATCGTCTCGGTTGCCAGCTCAGTCCTGCCGCCGTGAGGTTGGTAGGTTGGTGTAGTCCGCTTTGCGGGCCCAGGAAAGTTGGACCAACGTAAGCATAGCGGCCTTGCATGAGCAGCTTGATCTGTCAGGCGATAGGAGCCGGTGAGATTGATCGCTATGTCCGATCCGTTTGTTTTAGTTCCATCGCGATTAATTCCCGAGAATTGACCTGCGGCAACATCAGCCTCGAAACGATTAAGACCGGACATGTACTTGACGCCACCAGCGAGCGTATTGCCTTTGCGGTTCGAGCGACCGAAGTGCATCGCGCCGGCTGAAAACGTGAAGTCTGGTTGACGTGGACCGTAGCTGGCAGTGGTTGCGAGTGCGCCAAAGATCTTCGTGTCGTACCGGACGGCAAGCGGTGAGAATGGACTCATACTTTCAACATCATCCGGCTTCGGAGGTGAATCGAAGATTCCGGAAGTCGCCTGCCCGCCAAAGAAATCAAGTCGCACGCGATGAAAAGGCAATTGGACCAGTCCGCCGCGCACGGCCGCACTGAGGAATTCGAGGTCTGTGCCGGTACCGAATTCACCGCCAACAAAGCTTTGACCGTTTGGGCGATCCAGCCTGACAGTCCCACCTAACAGATTCGCGCGAGATGAAGTGAACGGCGTGCCGACCGAGGAGTTTGCAATGAAGCTCAACCTCGCGTCGCCGACGCGGCCAGTGCCGCGAAGAACGAGACTGTGATCGCCGGACGTTGTGTAGCGGCTGAAGTTGTAATCGTACTCGATCTGAAAGATCTGCCACGGCGCATGTTTTGCTCCGGTGCGGATCGTCTGTGCTTGAATGTCTTTGCGACTGATTACGATAGCCTGGCTTTCATCGCGCCGGACCACGACGTCGAGCAGTGCGGCCACGATTTCGGCCGGGAGCATGAGCTCGTTCGGCGTTGGGGGAAGACGAGGTCGGCCGTGCCGGAAACGGTGAGAATAACAGCGCCATTCTCGCGCACTTCATTCAGTGGTGCATTGAAGACTGCGGTCGTGCCGTTTTGACGACGGATCGTCACGATGCGCAGTGCGGAATCGGAGTTGAGCGTGTCGCCGAGTGCCTGGGCCACGGTTGCAACGGGAAGAAAGAGTCGTCCACCACGTAATTGCGCGGCACTGTTTGGTCCAACGAGGGCGCGTTCATTAACGATGATTACTGAGCTCTGTTGGGCCACGACTTTAGCCACAAAAAGGCACAAAAAGCACAAAAGGATTCAAGAGACACGTTTGTACTTTTTAGTGGCTGCCATACTTGTGTTATAAGGCTCAGGAATCTAACAAAAGGAGTTCTCACATGAGGCTGAGGGGTCGTCTGCTCACGCTCGTTGCCGTAGGGGTTCTTGTGCCTGCCGGTGTAAAAGCACAAAGCTCTGTGATAATGAAAGGCACGGTCAGCGAAACCGTCACTCTTTCTGTTTCTCCGAGTTCCATCCGAGATGTTAATATGAGCGTGGTGAGCAGCGGTGGACACTGTGCGAATAACGTTGTCGGGCGACTGGTGCTAAGTCTCCGGTTATTCGTGTGCCTTTGCTGGTTCGTTCAAATAGCAGTTTCAAAATCTCCGCACTGTTCGAGTCAGAAAACGGCAGTGTTGAGTCAACTATCGGTGACTGATGTGCGGGCGACTGGAAGGTTAGTTTCTCCGCAGATTAGTTAATGCACTCGATGTCAAGTCGACAGTTTGATCCGGATACTTCCCAACCCTTGCTCGTTCTCAGTGGACCACGCGTTTCGCTTGGCGGCACTCTCAATTCTCCAAACAACGCATTGCAAATCACCGTGCTCATTCGTTTGAGCCCGCCAGCCCAGCAGTGGACGGCTCAATTAACGTTTCGTTGCGACGAAGCTGGAACTGCGTCATAACTTTTGAGGATACCAATTCAGTGACCCCTTCCGTGGGTCTGCTGCCGTCCTGAAAATCGACACGGTATTTCACGGTGTAGGTGCCGGGTGCAAGGCGCGACTCGACTACGAGCGGCTGGACCAGTTCAGCACCACCAAGCAACGGCAACGATTCCTTTTGCGGCAACTCCGCGACAGACACGCCCGCGCTGTCCGTCACCTTTAATGAAGTAAGAGGACGAACCACGCTGTTGCCGCTGTTCTTGAGCAGGGGAGTCACGACTATCTGATCGTCCTTCGTCTCAGCGCGAAGACTCTCCAATGATCCCAAGCCGGCGCAGTTGCGGCACTTTGATATAGAACACTGCCGCCATCCGGTAGCGAATCACCATCTGACGACGATTTTCATTGAGCTTGATGTTGTCTGGTCGTTGCTCGACGATCAGTGCTGTCAGGTGATCGCCCGGAGTCGCATCTTTCGGCACCGAGACGGTGACTCGGATCGCATGTAAGTTTCCGGGTGTCACGGTTGTTTCAGCCGGACTGTAAATGAGCCACGGGCTTGCCGAGTTTGGTAACGTGTTTGCTCTCTCAAATTTCACTTGCCCGTCTCGATCGATGGTCCAATCATTCAAGCTCGCGACTATGCGAACCGGTTGTGAGTTTTCCGCCGTGCTGTGATAGTCGAGATTCACGACCACTGTTGTTTCCGATCCCGGCTGCATCTCAAGCTCGAGTCGTGCCGGGGCAAGTGAAATGCCGTTGCTGGCAGGTTTCGGCGTAGCGTCGGGAACCGGGGCCTGCGCGCTTACGCAAACCACAGTCATAAACAACCAGATTATGTTTGCAGTGAATCGGCAAATGTTATTTGCAGGCGACATCGATCTGGAAACCTTTCAGCAGGGAACGTTTGGACCAGGCGAAATAGTAAAGATGAGAGTTGCGGAAGAAACTCCGGCAGCGAAAAACTGAGGTGTCAGAGCGAAGATAGCGTCAAAAACATATCCATCGCTTTGCTGGCGCTTAATGCTGTTGTTCTTTGAAAGTTCCGGACCGCTGAGAATGATGGTCGAACCGGATATATTCGCCAGCGATGATGGATAGGTCACACGGCCATTGCTTCCGACCGTTGCGTTAAGCGCGGGATCATTGGCGAAGGGCGAGCGAATGATATGAGTGCTCTGATTGCAATCCTGACCGGCGCCGCCCAGTTTGCGAATGTTCTGGAGACCAAAACCGATATCTGACGCTTGCAGCGCCTGGGCGTTGCCGTTGTTGAGGCCACTCACTGAAACCGAGACTTGATACGGTTGATTGCTTCGCAGCGCGATCGGAACAACTACTTTCACGATCGAATTCGTATTGAGCGGCGAGACCTCACCGAAATTTACAGTCACTATCAAATCATTCAAGACACTCGCACTGCCGGTTACAGACCCGTTCACCGCGCCCGTGATTGTCGGTCGACCTCCACTGCTGATATCCAGCGCCTGTGCGGAGATCGTTTGGGCGGCAGCAATGAGAATCAGGGCAGTAAGAAGTGAGAATGTGAAGTGACGTAAACGCATTATGGTGCGGTCACGGTGAATGTGACGGAGATCGTGGTGGTTCCGTTTTCGAAAAACTGGGGCTTCACGGCAAAGAATGCAGGCACGGTCAATCCATTCGCATTACTGCGCGGCACCGCGTTCATGATGATCGGACCACTGAGCGCAGTCGTTGCGGAGGAGAACGCGTTGAGATTCGATCTCACGGCGGTGAATTCGTAGCGGCCGGTGGTTCCGTTCACAGATCCGTTCGCGGCCAGAGTCGGATCACCGGAAGTCGCGTTTGTGTCTGCGCCGGCATTGACACCAAGTCCCGTTCTCGAGACTGTTCCCAGACCGAAACCCACATCAGCGGCGCCGATTCTGCTGGCCGTCGCGCCGGAGCTGGTCACCGTTGCGCTCATCGATAAGACGTAAGCTGCATTGCTTCGCAGTTTGAGCGGCACTTGCGCCGTTACGAAATTGTTGGTGTTGCTTGGACCAAGCTCACCCAGATTGATCGACAC
Organism: uncultured Acidobacteriota bacterium; assembly: GCA_963748155.1. Lineage (GTDB taxonomy): Bacteria > Acidobacteriota > Blastocatellia > Pyrinomonadales > Pyrinomonadaceae > PSRF01. Next base: position 337,153 of record CAVVHV010000003.1, read on the forward strand.
GGCGAGCGGAGAGTTGTTTACTCCATCCGTCGTAACGCCTCCACCCGAATTACCGGTAAGAGTGACGGCGCCGCCTGAGTTGATCTCGACGAACTTCGATACTGTTGCGCTCATCGTGACGGTTCCCGTCGTGGACTGTCCTAAACAGGTAGCAGCAGAGACGACGAGCAACGCCGTGAGCAGAATGGATTTGATGATTACTTTTGAAGGTTTGCGGGGCATATGAGTGTCCTTTGAAGGGGGGCGTGAGATATGGTCATCCGGCCGTCAATCGGGAGACTGACGGCCGGCGCCACTTAAAGTAGGGAAAGACGTTAAAGATTAAAGTGCTACGACGGTGAACTGAGCCGTGATCGTGATCGCCGGAGCGGGATCAAAGAACTGCGGCTTGATAGCGAAGATCGCGGGAACCGTCAGGTTGGTGGCGCTGTTGGCCGCGACTGCCTGGTTAATGCGTGGTCCAGTCAAAACCTGCGCCCGATACAGCATATGCACCGAGAGTGGAGTTTGCTCCTGCAAACACCCAGCGTCCATTAGCGTCCGTGCTGCCACCGACGGTCGGATCACCCGGAGTGGCGTTGGTGTCTGCGCCTGCCGCGAGATTCGCGGGTCGCGCGGCCGGAGTCAAACCAAAGCCAACGTCAGTATCTTTCAGACTGAAGCTTGTCGCACCTGCACCGGCAACACTGCTAACCATGTTGAGTTGATAGGCTACGTTGCTGCGAAGTCTTACCGGCACGCTCAATTTCACAAAACTATTGGTGTTGCTTGGTCCGAGTTCGCCCAGGTTGACAACCACTGCCAGGGGACTGTTTGCGGTACCGTCGGTGATAATGCTGCCACCCGAATTACCGGTAAGCGTGACTGCTCCACCGGAAGTCAATTCAACGAAATTCGAGACTGTCGCGTTCATGGTGACGGAGCCGGTGGTCTGAGCGAACGCAGCCGCTGCACTCATCATAAGCAAGGCTGTAATTGCCAGGGTCGTTAAAATGCCCTTGGTCGATTTAAACATGTCGTTACTCCTCTATGGTTGGGGATAGTAGGCTCAAGTCGTCTTTGTGAAGGAGACTGAGGAAAGAGGTTAATAGGGGATAGCTCGGTTGGGATTCAAGCAGCGTCGTGCGGCCCACTTAACCCTACATCAGCGGCCGCCCAAGCATGATAGGTGGCCGTCAAAGTGTTTGTCAATGACTATTCTGGTTTAACAATAATGAGAAATAGTGAGTGATTTCACAGGAAAACACTTAGTTTAGACAGGATTACAAGATTTTCAGGATTAACAGGATTCATTCTGTAAATCCTGAAAATCCTGTCATCCCGTCTCAAATTTCTTGTATAAAGAGCCGTTACCAAAAACAACATGACAACCGAGGAACATGAATCGAATAACCCCGACTACTCTGCGGACGCGGTGCGGGTCTGCTTTGAAACTCCTACTACTTGCGATAATTGCAGCTCTAACATGCACTTCAGCCGTCCACGGACAACCGGCGCCGGAGTTATTTACCTACGCTGAACTGATCCAGTTATATGAGACGCAAAACCTGCCGGCCAATTTGCAGGTTAAATTGGACCGTCTGCTGACAACGCCTTTCGTCAGTAACGCTGCATCTGCGCGTCGCGGCGAGTTGGTACTGCCGGAAAGTCCGCAGCTTGGTACTTTTGTTCGCGTCGTACAGTGGAACATCGAACGAGGTATCGAGTTCGACGCGATCCGCGCCGCACTTACCGACGCGACTCAGTTTGCCAGACTCATTGATCCAGCGGCCTACCCGCGCTCCAGTGACGATCGAAAACTGATTCTTCAACAAGTTGCCTTGCTGAAGCACGCGGACGTAATCGTGCTCAACGAAGTCGATTGGGGCATGAAGCGGACGGACTATCGAAACGTCGCGGCAGATCTGGCCACGGCGCTCCGCATGAATTACGCGTACGGTGTTGAATTCGTTGAAGTCGATCCGATCGCGCTGGGCACAGAAGAGTTTGAGGAAGTTTCGGATGAAGACAGGGCAAAACTAAAAACGCACATCACTGTCGATAAGTCTCGCTATCGCGGACTGCACGGCTCGGCAATTCTCAGTCGCTTTCCTCTGGAGAATGTGCGGCTGCAACCATTCGAGCATCAACCGCATGATTGGTATAAAGCAAGAGCGTGAGAGCGTTCAGCCGCTCGAGGCAGGCAAACGCAAAGCCAGCGAGCTCGTGTTTCGCGAAAAAGTGCAACGTGAGATCCGTCGCGGTGGTCGCATGATGTTGACGGCAGAGATCGCGGACGAGCGTTTTCCCGAAGGACGCATGACCATCGTCGCGACGCATCTTGAAGACAAGACCAAACCCGAAGGACGGCGCAAACAACTCGAAGAATTGCTGAACCGCATCAGCGCGGTGAATGCAACTGTGGTCGTCGCTGGCGATATGAACACTTCGACACACGACGGCACGCCTCTCTCGATTGAACGTGCTTTGAAGAACCGGCTTGGGCAGCAAGAGTTTTTGGGCCAGGCAGGCGTTGGGAATTCTGACCGGAGTGAAGCTGCCGACTCTTCTGCTTACGGGAATGAATACTTACCGGATGCAGGCGGACCCGACTGTGAAGAGCATTCCGGTCGTTGCTTCGAATCCGGAGGCAGAGTTTTTTGAAAAGTTAAAAGACTTCCGGTTTGCGGATGGAAACGCGTTCGACTTCCGCGGTGAGCGCGATCGATCGATCGGTGGTAAAGACGATCCGCTGGCAAATTCGAATGAGAGAGGTGACAAGGGATTTATCACGACGTTCGAAGTCGAGCGAACGATCGCGTTTGTCGGGAAGTTCAAGCTGGATTGGATTTTCGTCAAGCCACTTGGGCTTACCGAGCCTTACGCGAAGGATCAGCCGCACCGGTTTGCTCCGCATTTTGGGAGGACTCTGAAACTACTCAACGAAGCGCCGAGTGATCGTATTTCAGACCACGCACCGATAATGGTTGATTTACCCATCGCCGAGCCACGACTGGATGGCAACCGTGATAGTGTGATGCGCTGACACGGGGCGGCCACGGCGGGCCGCCCCTACAGTTGTTTATGAGCTCCTCATTAATTACGGTGCACAGTCACTATCAGAGGTGTCTTTGTCCGTAATTACAAAAGTTCTTTTCTTTCCAGACTCTATCTGAATTACTGCCTGGCCCTTGTTATTGCAGTGGTTGAACTGGGCTTTGACTCGCTGTCCGGATTGATTGTCTTCGAGTACGAGCAAACATCCTTGTTGACTAAGCGTGCCTGTGCCGGTCACGGTTAACCCACCCGCATCGGACTGCGTAAATTTGTACTCGCCCGTTGTCGAGTTGAACTGGAATGAATCCCCATTGCCATCATCGGTGAAGCAAACGTCGAAGTTGGAAAACACGATTTTGGCGACAAAAGCGTCAGAGTTCCCCCCAAACACAGTCTGGAACGCGCCCGGAGTGGTCGGAAAATCGGCCGAAAAGGTAGTCCCCGTAAGGTAAATACTTCCCGCAAGGTCGACCCATATCCCAAGCGCCGCATCGGTATTGCTGCCTCCAAGGTAGGTCGAAAACACGAGGTCCGTGCCAGTTGCGTTTAATCGCGTGATGAAAGCGTCACCCTGGCCTCCCGCGAAATCGCTCTGAATCGCGTCTGCGGTTGTCGGGAAATCGGATGAACTGGTCTGCCCTGCAACAGTTGCATTCCCTTCGGTGTCTAGCGCGATACCATTTCCGAAATCAGTCGCGTCCCCGCCAAGATAGGTTGAATAAGCGAGGCCGGTGCCTGCCGTGTTTAATTCCGTGACGTACACGTCCTGGCCCGCAGCCTTCATACTCTGAAAAGCGCCGGGCGTAACGGGGAAGTTTAACGAGTCAGTCGTGCCTGTAACGTATGCGTTGCCCGCCGCGTTAACCGCAATGCCATTGCCACTGTCATTTCCGCTTCCGCCCAAAAAGGTTGAGTAGACGAGTGCCGTGCCTGTGGCGTTGAGTTTCGTTACAAACGCTTCCCTCAAACCATTGGAAGAAGTCTGAAAAGCCCCTGGCGTGACGGGGAAACCGGGTCCCGCTTCACCTATTATGTACGCGTTGCCGCCGGAGTCGCGGGCAATGTTCGCACCGAAATCGAACCCGCTTCCACCCAAAAAGGTCGAGTAGACGAGAGCCGTGCCTGTCGAGTTGAGCTTCGTTACAAACCCATCACTACTGCCACCAGACACAGGCTGGAACGCGCCGGGGGTCGTGGGATATCCGGGAGCGGCTTGGCCGGTTATAGTAGCGTTGCCATCCGAGTCCACTACAGTCGCATTACCTATGCCAGGGCCGAGATAGGTGGAGTAGACAAGCGCCGTCCCCGTCGCGTTGAGCTTCATTGCATATGAGTTAAATTCGTCGCCGCCGGCTATCGTGGTCCTGAATGCGCCGGGCGTTGTCGGGAGGTTGCCCGAATCGGTGAGTCCTGTAACGTAGGCATTGCCCGCTCCGTCCAAAGCGATGTCGTTGCCTATGTCCCTGTTATCACCACCAAAGTATGTCGAGTAGATGAGGGCCGTGCCCGTAGAGTTCATCTTTGTTACGAAGGCGTCAGTGTCGAAGTCGGTGTTCTCAGTCTGAAAAGCACCCGGCGTAACAGGGAAGTTCGTCGATGTTGTGTTCGCCTGTTATGTAGGCGTTGCCCGCCGAGTCGACTTCGATGCTGTTGCCTCTATCGCGGCCGCTGCCTCCAAGGAAGGTAGAAAAAGCAAGGGTCGGGTCAATGACCAGCGGCTTGCTGCGATCATAATTTGCGATTTGAAATGCTATTTGCTTTTTGCCTTTGATGAGGTAGCTGGCCGGTACAAATTTCCTCGCATTGTTAATTTGTTGATAGACAACGGGCCGGCTCTGTCGAATCTCTCCCGCATCGGTGCGCAGGATAAGGTCGCCCTTCTCGTCTACGCGCAGGTCGGTTATACCTTCAAACGCGAGTGCTATGACGCCGGGATCCGCGCCGGGAGAAACTGTGAAGTCGTATTCCAGGAGGTTCTGGTTCCCATAAAAAACAAGGTCGACACCAGGGTATACGCCGGAATATTTTACCTTCGCGTAAGTCGGGACGTTTGTCTTCCACTTCTGCGGATCGCTGCCGATGAAATAGTTCGTTCTGGTGGACAGTCGTTCAAGCCCGGTTAGCTTGGCGGCGGCATTGCCGCCCAGCAGAGTTGCCTGCATCACAGAGGATGCGCGTGACTCTTTTTTGTTCTTGTTGCGCGCGTCCGCAACAGCGAGGGTGAATGTAGTCGGGGCAAGCGCAAGGCTATAGCCGCTTCCACGAGATGTGAACTTTACCTTCTTGTCGGCTTGGCCGTAATTGGCCATGAAGCTCAATGGGATTCTGGAGTACGACTCTTTAACCCTTGCTAAGTCAGAACGAACGGCGGGAGTTTTATAGCCGTAGCCTGACGAAGAAGAAACAGGGACAGAGGATATATTGAATAGCCCTGTTAGGACGGCTAATAGAGCCAGTAAGTGCATAAGAGTGTAGTTTGTTTTCACCTGAGAGTTCTCCTTAATTACCCCGAAGGGATCTTTCTGGACAAGGATCAAACCCGAATGCTGTTGGAGGCTATGGATCCGTAATGTTAGCCCTTTAACGGGACGCGAGGCAATCCCGATCGGAACATGTAGGAGTCGCCGGAGTCTAATCTCCAACTTCAACCAAAAGGAGATTAGTCATGAAGGCTGTTGCAGTCCTGATGGTTCTGATCGGAGTTGTTATAGGTGAGGGTGCAGTACAGGAATTTCGATATTTCGGACCTGAAGCGGAACAATTTTGGGTTGGCGTTTTTACGACTCCAGCCAGCCTGTTCTTCGTCATTGCCGGAGTGATGTTGTGGCTACGCGGGCGTAACGCGCGGGGAATAGTTTTACTGGCCGCGTTATTTATGTTTGCCGCCACGATTGCAGCCACAGCGCTAAGGGTCATGGGTCCACCGGCAACGCTGATGGGCATGATCGGCGTTCTTGTGGCCGTCGCGTGGTACTGGCGAACTCGTCCATCACCGGCCGAACGTGTTACGGGTTAACGAAGCTTCGTGATCACGATTTGGACCGTGTGCGTCGGGCGTTCTAACCTGATCCTTAGTGTCTCCGCACGCTCCATCGGCTCAAAACGACTACCACCTGGTGGTGGTACGTAAGGGCGGTCGCTTCGTGCTTCGATAATCAACCTCTGACCGGTGTAGCCATCGATCTTAAACTGGCCCTGCGCGTCCGCCGACAAACCATAATGCGAACTATTTTCAGTTTGCGTCACATCCTTGACGCTTAGTTGAGCGTTAGCAACGGGTGAGCCATCGGACCACACCACAGTTCCCATCAGCGTACTAGCCGGCCATTTCGAAGGTATGCGGATCTCAAAGTCACTCAACTTCTCACCAGCTCCGACATTGATTGTCTGCGCGTGCCTTTGATCAACGACTCCGGGATAGAACGATGGTGGATAAGCATTGGTCGGATCTCTCGGATCCGGAAAGCGATTGCGATTAACAGCAATCTGATAGGTCCCCTGGGGAACTGCTGAAAACGAAAAATATCCGTCGTCGTTAGTACGTTCGAGCTTTACGGGGTATTCCGTGGCATCGGTGCCCGGATTCACAAGAGACACCAGTATGCGCGCTACCGGTTCACCGTCAGCGTTGATAACGCGACCATTGACGCGTCCGTTATCGGTGATATACCAACCGACAGCCCCGCACCCGCGATCGGACAAGTTTAGTACTTCTTCATTCCGTGCCGTGGTAAGTGTTTCCGGCAGGCGTAACGCTAGTTGGTATTTGCCTGGTCGAAGACCACTGACACGAAAGCGTCCTTCAGCATCGGGACGAATCTCTTTCTTCTCTGACTCACCTTCTATCGTGATCAGAATATCCGGGCTGAGAGGTTCACTTTTGACTTCTGAACGTTTTGGTTCGTAGTCCGGATGGCGACTGACGCGGCCGTAAATCGTTACCCCTGGAGCTGCAGATGACAGCGTGCCGAGAAATGCCAGATCCTCAGTTGCCTTGCTGAAAGGTTTTGTGCGCGTGCAGATACTCGTGGTCAGCTTGTCCTTGGAGCGATATGCGTAGACGAGATAACGCTGACCCGTTTGGAATACTAATCCACAGTCACCGCCGCCGCGTCCGGTGAATATCTCGACCTCTGAGCCCGCAACACCAAGATATGATTGCTCGACGGAGAATTTAAACGCCCTCGGAGCCCAATCGATTTCGCCCAGGTCCTCCGCTTTGCGTCGTTCGCTCAAAGTTTTCAAGTCGCTTCGTTCGTTCTCTCGCACGCCGGTGACTGTGCCGACGAAAACAGCCGCAGCCGAGCCAAAACTTTCACACGGAGTGCCGGGGCCACCGCAAGAACACGCCGTTACAGTTTGGCTTGCGAATGAAAGAAGAATTACGACTCCAAAAAGTAAGACAACCGAGCGCATAGTTGCTCTCCTCCGACAAAATCTTAGCTCAGTCTAGCAATCGTTATCTTGTTAATCATGTAAATCCTGTCATCCTGTCTAAAACTAACGTCAGTTAGAGACAGGATTACAAGATTTACAGGATGAACAAGATTAAAGCATGACTCATCCCGCCCGAGCTCCATTCGGCACTCTCTCTTCAGGCAAGGCGAGAGCTGGTTTGATTCCGTCCGCGTATCCGATATCCAGCAGCATGCCTTCTGATACTTCACCCATAATCTTTTTCGGTTCGAGGTTTACGATGAACAATGCCTGCACGCCTTCGAGCTGCTTTGGTTCCTCTCGTTCCTTCTTCATCCCCACCAGAATGGTCCTGATGTGATCGCCGAAATCAACAGTCATTTTAATAAGCTTGTCCGAGCCTTTGACGTCTTCAATGAGCGTGATAGTGCCGGCACGTATATCAACCTTCTCCAACACGTCGAAAGAGATGGACGGTTTGACAGGCGCTACTTTAATCATTGCCATTTTGACCCCCTGAATGGATTCGAAGACTTTCGCAAACCGTTATACAATGGTCCAGCCTGAAAAACGAAAAGACTCGCTCTTCTCACGACGGAGTCAAATGATGATTTATCGATCAAAGTCTCTGCTCCTTTGTCTGACCATCGCGCTGGTCATCTCCACCATAATTCCGCCAACCAGCCGCGCGCAGACTGCGACTATGGCTGAAAAGGAAAAAGAAACAGCGGAACGTCTGGAACTCGAAAAGAAAACGCTCGCACTCTTGAACGAGATCGCGTCAGGTGCATGGGGCCTGAAGTTGCCGGAGAATCGCATCTTCATCATGACGAGCGCCGCAGATTTACTTTGGCCTGTGGATGAGAAGCGCGCGCGGAATCTTTATTGGGAAGCGCTCAACTCCATCAACTCGATGAGTGTGGCAACGCCTAAAACCGGCGAAACCGTGTCCAAGGCTGAACGAGAAAAGATCGCACAGGTATATTTTTTTAACTTAATGTTGAAACAGAGACTACTGCGACAAGTCGCAAGTCGAAACTCTCAACTCGCAATGGAGATGCTGCAAGCGTCGCGACAAGCTCCACCACCACAGCTTGCGTCAGAAAGGTTCTATTTCGACGATCGCCGGTTCGAACAGGAAATCGCCGGCGCGATCGCCGCGCGTGATCCAGCGCAGGCCTTGCAGCTCGCACGTCAGAGTTGGGCGAAAGGACTTACGCTCGAGTTGTTGAATCTCTTACAGCAACTCCAGCAGCGCGACTCTGAGAAAGCTTCGATGTTTGCGGGCGACATCATTACGAAACTGCAAACCAGCAACGTAGCTACCGATTTTCGCGCGTCAGTTATCGCGCTTCACCTCCTGCAAGCGAGCAGGCAATCTAAGACGGCGAATGAACTCCCCGCCGGACGCCCAAAAGCATTGGGCCTAAGTGATGATCAAAGGCGTCAACTGGTCGAGATTTTGACAGACGCGGCGCTGAGCGCGTCGGCTAATTCAAATCTTCTTTCTGAGATCACTGAAGTAATGCCGGAGATCGAGGAGTTTCTTCCGGAAAGACGAGCTGCCCTCGAACGAAAGCTCGCCGCTTTCAATGAAACGCTAAGCAGAGGACAGCGAGACCAGAACACTTACAACACGTTGATTCGCCGTGGCATGCAGGAAGAACTCGTCCGTGTCGCTGCGTCAGCGGATAATCAAACGCGCGAGTCCCTTTACGGGCAAGCGGCGATAATCGCGGTCGCTCGCGGGAATACAGATGCATTTCGTGAGTTCCTGAACAAGGAAGTGAGCAACACTGGAGACCGCCGGAAGATTCTCGACCTCCTCGATGCAGAAGAGATTAGCGCTGCTGCGGGTCGCAAACAGCTTGACCACCTGCGAAAACTGCTGCCGCAGATCGAACGCAAGGAAGATCGGGCGCGCGCCATGGCCGAGCTTGCGCTGTTGCTGAAAGAGAAAGGCGAAGATGCGGAAGCCGGCACCGTGCTTGACGACGCTGCAACGCTGATCAAGTCAAATCTAAAAGACGAGCGACAGACGAACGCTTTGCTTTCATTGTTGTGTGCGTATGCCGTAATTGATCCTGCAAAGGCGTTCGCACTGGCCGAACGAACAGTGGACCAGGCCAACAGTCAAATCTCGTTACTCATGCTGCTTGACAAGGTCGTCAAAAGCGGGGCCGTCAAAAAGAGTGAAATCATCCTGGACCATGCAGGGATAATGCCGCTTGATTTCCTTGTATTCAAATATGGGAAAGGTGTGGCGGCACTCGCTAAGACAGACTTCAATCGCACACGAGCCCTCGCCGATCGCTTCGACCGTAATGAGTTGAGACTTCTCGCGCAGTTGCTGATAGTGAAAGGTCTACTACAGCCGCAAGCCTCGTCTCAGATGGCATTCGGAGTGATGCAAATGTGACGACGAAGATTTTCTTCAACGCCATCACTTTGTTACTCATCATGGATCCGTTGGGTAACATACCGCCATTCCTCTCTGTCCTGAAACACGTACAGCCTGACCGCCGTCGCAAAGTGCTGGTCCGCGAGATACTGTTCGCCTATCTCGTGTTGCTGGTGTTTCTGTTCCTCGGAAAATATCTTTTGAGACTGCTGAGTCTTCAGGAAGAGACGATCAGTATCGCCGGCGGGATTGTTCTGTTTTTAATTGCATTGCGAATGGTCTTCCCGAGCGATCGCCCCGCCAGCGACACGCTTGCGGGAGAGCCATTTTTAGTGCCTCTCGCAATCCCTCTCATTGCTGGTCCTTCCACGCTTGCTTCGTTGCTGTTGTTGCAGTCGAGTCCAAACAGCACATTACAACTATGGGCTGCTGTAACGCTCGCGTGGGCTGTCACGGCAACGATTCTGCTTTCTTCAACGGTCTTCTACAGGCTGTTGAAGGAAAGAGGATTGATCGCAGTTGAGCGATTGATGGGAATGCTGCTGGTGATGCTCGCGGTCCAAATGTTCATCAACGGTGTCGCAAAATTCATGAAGCCGTGAGGACGTGAACACCAGCGTGTCGTATACTCTTTAACTAGAGCAGTGAACCAAACCGCAGTTCGAACCGATAGAATTCGGGCGCGTGCACACGACATGCGCCGCCGCGTCCGTATCGCACGACGACAAATCGAACGGATTTCTCGAACTGCAACCCTTGGCGGTCTATTCTTATCCTTCCTGAAAATCGGTCTTGTTGGTTTTGGCGGCGGTGTCGCCGTACTGGCACAAATCCGCGCCGTCACGGTACGCAAGCGTCTCTGGCTGACAGATTCGGAGTTTGCTGAAGCTCTGGCCCTCGCTCAAAGCTTGCCGGGTACGAGTGCGGGGAATTCCGTTACTTATATCGGACTGCGCCTGCGCGGGTGGCGTGGCGCCGCGGTGGCCATGGCCGGATTTATCCTGCCTTCAATGCTCATAATGATCGGGTTGGCGATCATCTACAAGCACATCCGCGCTTTTCCGGATACACAGCGATTCTTCCACGGTTTGAATGGTGCCGTGGTCGCATTGATTCTTCGTAACGGCATGGCGCATGGGTAAGAACATCCTCACGCAACGTTGGCAGTGGTGGGTGGCCGTGCTGGCGTTTTTGACGGTCGCGCTATTTGACGCCACCGTGCTGGAAGTCGTGTTGGTGGCTGGTCTCATCGGCATCTACATCGACTCGTTTGCTGAAACGCAGTTGCGGCGATTGCGGAAGCTGGGCACGATTGCTGCTCGGCGACGTGCTCGTGTTCGCGCACGGCTCGCAAAGCGAAGACGGAGTCGAAAAGAAACTTCTGTTCGTACGTATCCGGCGACACAGTCGATTGGTCCAGCAAAGCGTGAGGTACGCGACGAAGAACGTGAAGAATCGACGACTCTTCGGTCGATCGGCATCGTTGCTGTCGCGATGCCGTTGGCTGCGAAGCTTGCTTTGCTGTTTACTCTCTCGGCGATCTTTCTTCGCATCGGCAGTGTCACATTCGGCGGTGGTTTGGTAATGGTGCCGTTGATTGAGTCCGAAGTAGTCAACAATCATCACTGGTTAACACATCAGGAGTTTGCTGATGCGTTTGCGCTGGGCCAGATTACACCGGGGCCGGTTTTGATTACGGCTACTTTTGTCGGGTATCGAGTAGCAGGCACGCTTGGGGCATTGGTTGCGACGATCAGCATCTTTCTTCCGGCTTTTCTGATGACGATTGCTGCCGCATCTTCCCTCCGGCGCTTTCGTGATAACAAACAAGTGCAGGCATTTTTGAGGGGCATCTCGCCGGCTGTTGTGGGGTTGCTGGTTGCGGCGGCTTTAAGTGTTGGGCGCGCCGGAATTCACTCGTGGATTGGGCTATCGATCATGATCGTCGCGATTTTCACGCTCGTGCGATTTCGGCCGAATGCATTCTGGGTCATACTCGGCGCTGGTGTGATTCGGGTCCTGTTTGGCGCTGTAGGATTGGGCTGACATGGCCCGGAGCAAACAACTGTAGGGGTGGCCCTCCGTGGCCACCCGTTTCTGTAAATTTCAAACGGCGGGTGGCCACAGCGGGCCACCCCTACAGTTGTTTGTAGACGTTTTCAACCGTCAGCCAGTTTCTGCAAGGCGGCGCGATCGCAAATCAGGATGCTGCCGGGTGTCATGCGAATCAGTCGACTCCTGTTAAGACTTGCAAGCATGCGCGTCACTGTCTCGCGCGACGAGCAGATCATTTGTGCGATCTCTTCGTGTGTAAAAACCTTATCGAGTCGCATTGCGTGCGACGTCTCGAGTCCGTTTTGTCTGGTCCATTCGAGTAGCAGGCTGGCGAGCCTGGCGCAGGCCGTTTGCGATAAAACTAATGACCTGGCCCGATTTGTGAGTTCGGCCAACTCGCCGCTCACTATTTTTAGTATGGCTTGAGTGGCGGCCTGACTCTTTCCCATGAGTTCGATCAGTTCGGTGTGTGAGATGAAATCCGTGCGGCACGGTTCGATCGTCTTGACCGTCGTTTCGTAAGCAGCGTTCCGTAATACTGAGTTCAACCCGAGCACCTCGCCTGCTTGCGCGAGACGCAGTATCACGACGCGTCCTTCACGCGACGAGATCGACACGGTCGCTCGGCCCGTTCGCAGTACATGGACACCTCGGGCGGGCTCGCCTTCCGCAAACAGGACCTTTCCGCGCGGGTGCAGGAGACTCAGGTTGCTGACATTGGCGGCGTGAATGGCTTGCAGGAACGACGGGAAATCTGCTCCTGCTTTATTCATCGCCAGACCGCTTGGCTTATCTATTTCTATCTGTTGCGCGCTCGGCATCGTGAGCCTCCCGCTGAAAGGATCGGTCAGTGATCACAAGCGCAACGCTTATGCCATGTGAGAGATGGGCCTAAATGCGGTTTTCATCGGTAGACCACGCGGAATAGTCCGCAGGCAAGCGTGTCTCTGCGCAAAGTTCCGCATAACTATTGGGCTGGCCCTGCGTGGCCGCTGCTACGTTTGTCCTTGGTGCTTATTGAGGCAGTCCTCGTCAGGGTACGACTTGGATTGTTCCAAACTGATGAAAGTGATGATCGAAGGCGAATGCCACTTTGATACTGAGTTGCTCCATGACCACTTTGCTGGTGCAGTCGGTGAAGCTCCAGTTCTTATCGTCGAACTGCTCAAATGTTGTCCACGCAAGCGTCAAATCAGTGGATGTGATCTTGTGTATTTCCGCAAGACCATGATGGAAGAACCTCGCGCCTAACACTAGTGCACGTTTTCTCTCACCGCGAGCTCTGAGCAGCGTAAGTGTCTCGTCAATTATGTAGTCTGTCGTGAGCAATGGAGAATGATTTACTAGCGAGCCATTGCACTGCAGTTGCGTGATCTGGATCAGAAGGTACTAGTGAGGCGTACCAGGCGCCGGTATCGACGAAGATCATTTAATTCCTATTTACTTGGATACAGAATCGAATCGTGTTCGCGGCCTGCAAAAGTGTCAGTTGAGCCTTCTAGAGGTAGAGCTGCAATTTCCGCGAGGATTTCGGCCGCGTTGCCATTGGTTTTAGGTGGTTCGTGAGTAATAACAATTAGATCGAGCCGTGCCCCCTCCGGCAACTCAAGCGGTTGCAGCGGGCGAATCATGCCGTGTTCATAAACTGCTTCAATCTCTTTGGTCATGTGCGCTCCAGGTTGACATTATACACCGGTCGGTACCGGGATAAAGCGAGAAAGACTAGCCGCGAACTACACAGATTGCACCGTATAAATCCATGCTCATCCATGGCTTAATTGACTAGCGCTTGAGGCACGTGTGCGGCTCGTGGTTCTTCCGTGGCCGAGAGGTGTTGGTGGAAGAGTTTGGCGGTGGCTTCGAGGAAGTCGTAGGAGGTGATGATGCCGACTAACTGATCGCCATCGACCACCGGAAGGCAGCCCACTCGATTGTTGCGCATGATCTCCATCGCTTCCAACGATGAGGTTGAAGGTGAAACGGTGACCGGGTCGGTGACCATGATCTCGCGCACCGTAGTTAGCTTCGTACTGTTAATCATCATGCGAAGCAGGCCACGATGAGTTATCAAACCTACCAGCCGTCCTTCCTGATCTTCGACCGGCACGTGCCTGATGTGTCGCCAGTCCATCACACTCGCCGCGAGATCGATCAGGTCGTCAGGACTGACCGTGAAAAGATCCGTCGACATGAACTGACCAACAGTGCGATACCCGTGCTCCCACTCCTCGGAGTCCAACTTCTCGATCACTGGCCAAAGATGAATTGGTTGACTTTGCTTCTGGTTTGCGAGGATCTCGGAAGTCAATCTTCTCTGCGTCGCATCTTTCGAAGCTGAGCTTCCGATCGCGGAAAGCGACTTTATTATCCAGCGCGCTCCCGTTTGCCCGCTTCGCGCTCGCTCTTCGATGATGCCGAGATACTTATCAATGTCTTCAGTCGCTACGCCCGCACCACCTCAATCCCTGCCGTGCGAGTGGAAGCAATTGGTCCAGGATGAGCGAAGCTGCGTTATGACTTCGCCCATCAATCCATTGGAATTGCGCATCGAGCCCATGCCTGGCGGCGCGGAAAAAGTTTAACTTCGCATCGTCGAAAGCCATTCGCGTCGCGATCTCGCCGTATGTTTGTGGCACGGCGAGCATCAAGCCAGTAAAGAAAGCCGCATTGGCAATTTCGTCGACGATTGTTGGACCAGACGGCAGCGCACGATTCTCAATTCGCAAATGTGCGACACCGTTATGTACGCCATAGCAGGCGCGATTCCAGCGCCAGACAGTACCGTTGTGCATTCGCAACGCTGAAAGCAAAGGCGTCTCGCCACGTGCCAGCACTTCAAACGGGTTCTCGTCCGGTTGCGTGATCATGATCGGACGAAAACGAGTGATCTGATCGTGAAAGAGCTCGATGACCGAATGTTGTAACCAGCGATCGCCAAAACTGACGCGCGTGGGCTGGTTCCGTGCCAGTTGCGGACGCGAGCGTTCGTCAGTCGAATGCTGAAACAGGGCCACACGTGTTTCCTGCCACAAGCGTTGACCAAACAAGAGCGGGGAATTGACGGCGACAGCCAGCACCGGCGCAGTTATCGCTTGCGCGACGTTGTAATGGTTAGCGAATTCTTTGGCGTTACTTTGGAAGTGGACCTGGAAACTCGTGTTGCACGACTCCATCATGATGTTGTCATGCGTCAGTTGCAGCTCGTCCAGTCCTTTGATGTGAATTGAAAGCGGGCCACCACGCATCCGGATCACGCCTCGATCCAACTCGTGATAACGCGCGACGGGCGTGAGATTGTCGAGCGTCAGATCTGACTTTTGCAGTGTTGGTAGAATGCCGGAGAGAAGAACGTCAGCGTTCTGAGTTGCGGCACTTTCGCGCGCCAACTCGATCACTTCGTTGAGCTCTTGTTCCATCCGCGTGAAACAGTTGTTCGTCGAGTTCGAGCGGCGTGAGATTAGCTTCGAGATTGAAACGCGCGATCTCGGTGGTTAGTCGCGGGTCATTGGCTTGCTTAAGAACTTCGAGTGAAACCGGAGCCGGCCTCAGGTAACGATCGATCAGAAACATTTCCTGCTCTGCACCGATACGCGTAACACCACTCTCGACACGACCATCCTCGAGCATGAACGCGAGTGCGCGCAGGTCTTCGAGTAATGCCTTCATGAAGGCGTGCGCCTTCTTCTCATCCACGTGTTGTTCGACTTGATGTTCGCCCATGTGTTCCGCTATCGATAGGTAAGTCATTAGACAGGATTTCACGATTTACAGGATTTACAAGATGTGACTTTTCGTTCCTGCTCAGCGTTGGTCGCAAAGGACGCGCAACCAGCACCGGACAAGGCGCCTGGCGCAGTACGCGGTCCACATTCGAGCCAAACAAAGCACGCATTCCAAACCCGGCTCCGTGTGCTCCTACGCTGATCAAGTCGATCTCATTTTTCTCCGCGTAGTTCAGGATCTCTCGATACGGATGTCCTTCACTGACAGCAGTTTTGACGTCGCACCAAAGATGGACTTCAGCCGGCACAACTCTTTGCAATCGACGCGCGGCAGTGTGGTAAGCGGATTCGCCTTTAGCCGGATACCACGCGATTTCAGGCTCATTCACTGAGCGCGGCGGCAACACGTGAAGCAAATGCAATTCTGCCTGGTGCTCCTGCGCGATCGACAACCCATATTTCAACGCCAGCTCTGAGTAATCAGAAAAGTCATACGCCACTAAAACTCGCTCGATATTTACAGTCAGTCGTTGCTGACAAACTCGTGCTCGTCGTTGTGCATAACCAGCACGGGACACGGAGCACTGCGACAAACTGTTTCCGCCGTAGAACCGAGCAGGGCAGCGCGATGAGGACGACGTCTCGAGCGCATCACGATCAAATCGACATTCTCGACCTGTGCTTGCATCATGATCGCCTCGCCGATGTCACCGGCGGTCCTGGCAACCAGACGCCAGCGCGAGTCAGACGGATCGATGTGTTCCATCACGGATGTTTTCAGTTTTTCTTCGCCATCGATGTCCGGCGTGCAATAAAAGAAAATCACTTCCGCTTCATGCGCACGTGCGAGCGCCAGTGCATAGCGCACCGCTTTGCCGGAGTGGGGCGACAAATCAGTAGGGCAAAGAATGCGTTTGATATTGATCATGATGTAATCCGATGTCCGACATCAGGATCGAGAGCGTCGTCTACATCTGCAGACGCGCCTTCAGTCTTCTTTGAGCAACGACTCGCAGATCTCCTGCGCTCTCCATGAATCGCCATGCAAACCGTTCTTCGCGCATGATTTGCCTCCTTTCAATGAATATGAATGCGAAACTTCCCAAGACTCTTTGGCCCAACTCCAGAAACGACCTTGTCTGACAGTGGCCGGTTCATTTGTCGAGAGATCTTTATGAAGGTAAAGACTGTCAGGTCCGATCTCATCGATCACAAATCTCATCTCGTGCTGATAACGTGAAGCAGGTCCGCGTCCCTCGATTTCGGCCGCAAGGTTTGTGGCAGCTACCTCAGCCTGCCGCACGGCCATGTGGCCCATCTTTGGTCCATCGAAGTTTGTGCAGTCGCCAACTGCGTAGATCCGCTCCAAACCAGCAACACGCATGGTCGAATCGACGTGTATGTAACCTTCTTCGTTCGTGATCCCGAGATATGAGGCTGCCGAAGAACCGCGAAACGGTGGCACGAGCATCAGGAGGTCGAAATCGATCGCGTTTCCACTCTTCGTCATGGCTGAGTTTCGCGTCAATGAATCGATACTGAGGTTGGGCAGGAATTCTATTTGATGAGTATCAAGTGCCTTCTTAAGTGCGGCAGCGCCGGCAGGATCCGCAATCTCTGATTCCAATGTGGTCGGACTGACGACTGTTATCCTAACGCGGTCACGTTCACCTTCGTCCTCAAGCCTGCGGGCGAGGGCAAAGGCGCTTTCGTAAACCGGCACCGGCAAGCGGGCGCCAGGACATTGACCAAAAACAGCTCGTCCTTCGTGGAACTTCTTAATTGCCTTACCGAAACTAATTGCCTTATCGACATTCAAAAGATGATGAGCGTGTTCGTAGAATCCGGTGATGCGTTCGGTTGCGAGGCGTCGCCCGAGTGCAAACACGAGATAGTCGTAAGGAAGCTTTCCTTCGACCTGGCCGTGTGCAATCGTGACGTTTCGTTCGAAAGGATCGATGTAAGCAACTTCAGCTTCAATGAAGTTGATGCGCCGGTTCAGCAGTGTATGTCTCAAGTCGAATGAGACGTCGGCTGGCTCCGCTTTCCCAAAAGCGAGCCGCACAAGTGCTGGATAAAAAACAAACTGCCGGCTCCGCGACACGAGCGTAATCTGATGCTCGTTGCCGAGTTGCTCGGCGAGACGCTCTGCGGCTACCACACCACCGAACCCGCCACCCAGGATCAAAACTTTCGCCATCACCAGTTCTCCCCGGCTGGGGTCAGTGCACGACCCGTACCACCTGTTTATTGAAGGTTTAGCAACGGTGGAGAGGACTGGGATTGCGAGGTATTTCGCAGCTCACCGGAAATTTCCCGCAATGAGGGCTCAAATTATCTAAAAGGATGATCGCGAAGTTGCTGGCCAATCCTTGAACTTAGATTGTGTCAGGTGATATAAGCCCCGCGTTTTCCTCGCACGATTTGATTGCTCAACCGCAAGAGACTGGCACATGAAACGCCTGTTTCAATGTGCTTCTCTTTACCTATTGCTTTCACGTACCACGAAGCAAAACTGGCGCTTTTGCCAGAATAAGAAAAGGAGACACTCATGCCTGGAAGAATCAGCATGATGGCTTTCGCCGCAACGGAGTTTAGAGTTAATCAGACAGATATTTCCCTCTATGTATCATTAAGCAATGAGCTTGGAATTGGAGCGTCCGGATACACAAAGGAGCACTTCAAACTTCAGCTATTACACCCGGTTAATATCAAGGCGGATGGCAAAAACTTCCCTCAGAAGGCGGAAATAGTTGCGGTGAACGATTTGAAAAATGGCTACTATGAAGTGGTTTGCAGAAACACTACGGGCTGGCCTAACCAGGTGATCCTGGGAGTAGGCCTCAAGAAAATGACTGGCGGAATGGGATCGGATAGTGGGCAGACACTTGTATCATTTGTGTTGACTTAGCGCCGGAAGTCCAAATACTAAAGGCTACTCTCGTGGGTGGCTTTTCTCTCATTGGCGGTTGTTATGTCGCGGTTGGCACGAAGAAACAGAACCCCTGTCCGCCGAACTGATTACCCCTGAATCCATCACGAAACTAGAGAGGAGGAAGTAAAATTGGCTATAACTAACACTCTGGCAGGTAAAAATCTCGGTATGATCTTACTCGCTGTCTGGTTAATTCTCACCGGTCTCTTACCGTTACTGAATGTGCGAGTTTCAACGACAGTCAATACGGTACTCGCAGTGCTTGCGATCGCAGCCGGTTTGCTAATCCTGCTTCGGCGCTGAGAGACGGTCGGCGACAATTCAACTTCAATGAAACGCCGTAGACCCGTAGTTCGGGTGACTGTCGAGCTTGTGCTTGAATGAGGCTGGACCTTGCTTTTAGTAAGTCTAAGGCCACCGTCGCGGGTGGCCTTTTCGTCGATTTTACTAAGAAATTAATGCTCCCCACAGTGGACAATCTTCGCAACTTGTTTTTGACGCCAACGACGGAAATGCTCAGTTTCTTCCAACACGTGATATCGGTGTAAATCGGCAGACACATGATATCGCACCATGCCATCGCCATCGTGCTCCAGCGAACTTCTATCACGAGCTGTGTCTTCATGCGCTCTAACGTAAAGCTAACTGGGCGCGGCTCACGAAAGCTTAAAAATACACAAAGCACCAACAAACCAGCCTACTCTCGCCAGTGCACGACTATGTCCTTAGTCGTGAAGTCGTCGCCTCCTGACCGAACAACCATAATAGAGTTGATCCCGGAGTGGAGAAACCCAGACGGAATATGATCCATCCACGTCTGCCAGCCAGGATTATTTATAGGAATGTCCCAACCAGGTAGCTCCTGATTGTTGATGAAGATCTGGTGGTCTTGCCACGCAACGTTATGCGCCGTGATGAGCAGGTACGCATCGTCAATCGGAGTCCCCTCGATTGGGAAGTCCACACCGAACGAGGGACTGTTGGCCGTGAAGGTGTGAGTGAAAGGTATCCAGTTAAAATCTGATCGAGCCATAGTAGTATCTCCAGTCTTATGAAATGAATGACAATGATAAGCGGTGAGTCCTAAGACGATGAGTACTGCGATAATTCTGCTCATGCACCGCTCTGATTGTTATTAGCCTAACGATTGGGATGACCGGGCGCGCGGCAAATACTCCGAATCCATGTGGAACCTGAATTCGCGCGCTCCGGTCCATCCCATAGTTAGACGCGGCGGGACTGGCAAGCAGGCATGCTTGCCAGTCTCTTGTTGCGATCAAAGCGTCAATCCCGCAAGCGTCGCCGTCAGCTTCTCGATGGCGGGCCTCACCGCCTTCGTTTGCATTTCGGCGGCGCCGTTTGTCCTCATTGCGCTCGTGCTCCGCTGCGTCGTTTCGCCCGCGTGTTTGACCTTGCCGGTGGCCACCTCGATGAGCTGGGTCTTCAAGATCACAAGACCAAAGCCGTCTGCACCCTTCGGCGTGTATTCCACCACGGTACCGGTCAGGACATAGCTCACAGCGAGCTGCTTGCCGAGCTTTACCGCCGCGGCAGAAGAACCGCCGTTGAGGGCCGCGAGATCGCCCGCTGACGCAGCCCGCGTCCGCCTTACATCCACGACGTCGAATCTGTCGCTTTCAAAAAGTGCGAACGCCAGGCTGGCCTGAAGATGTCGCTTGGCTTCGGCGGTCATCCCGGAGGCATTCGGCCCCGGGCTGAATTCGATCACCGCCACCTTCACCCCGGCCGCCTTTGCTGCCTGCCGTTCACCGGCCTTTTCTTCCGACGAAGTATGGGCGAGCGAAACGCCCGCAAACGCAATTCCCAAAATAACTGCTGTAAATAAGTTTTTCATGACATTCTCCTCTTAGTTACCTAGCCGCATTTTCGCGGCTACCTTTAAAGGCGTTCGAAACAGAGAAGAACTATCATGCGGGCACGATTTTTTTCAGGCAGATTAAAAACGACGGCATGACGAGGTTCCGGAAACGGTAAAAGCACAGCTTTCCCACGAATCGGCGGGCGGCTATTAGCCTTATTACGGGTCGGAGGTTTTGGCCTGAGGGATCACTGGGTCTGCCGTCGCTAAGTTTAACAAGACTATCGCCCAAGGCTGTCTCAATTGCTTGGAATTAGTTAACCAGCACCTTGTTACTCGTGACGCCGCGCACACGGATGCTCACCATTATGTCCTCGAGATTGGAAACAACGTCAGACATTCTTAGATTAATCTGCGTTAGCCAATTCACGTCTACGAGTTTGCCAACATACTCGACCGACAAAGGAAACGTCCGCTTCTGCGAATCTTCAGCCTGAGCCCTGACGATTGTAGCCGTTTCGCCTGGCTGCAACTCTACACCGGCCGCAAGTGGCAATATTGAAACAGCAATGTGGGGGCGTGTTGCGTGAGAGTTTCCGAACTGAGCGAGTCTCGGAATCTCGGGCGAACCGTTTTCGCGCAGTGACTCAACCGCTTCTCCCAATATTCCTTTCTTACTGTTCTAAACGGTTTTCATTTGCCTTTAACGCTGTATTTGGCTCAAGCTGATCGTACAGGAGAATTTCCATCAAAGCAGTAATCAAACCATCCCTTGAATAATGAAATTCTCGAACGGCCATATATATCGGCTGCATCAAAGAGTTCGTACCATTTCGTACCTGCATACATAACGCCATGTTCCCAAGAACAGTTGCCCATAATCACGTACTGCTCGTTGATAAGTAACCCATGTACACACGGCATGTGATTGTAACGACGTACTTCTACGGTATAGCCCTTCTTCTGCATGAATGGTCTATCTTGAAAGGTTTCTATCTGGCGACATACTGTATCTGCTTGGCCTGCCCATACCGGATTAATAGACGGAAAATCCTTCCAGTTGCTATCAAGCATTGCTATTTGAACATAAACTTTCGAAGCGCAGCTTTCAGGAAGGACTTTTTCAAGTTCGGTACTCAGAGTATTCCATGCATTAAACATAGACATCCCCAGCCATCTGATAAACACTGTGTCATCACGCTGTAAACACTCTCTTAACCGCTCCTCGATTTCCTGAGCCGCTTCAATCGCACTTGAGAAGACTACACGATCGGAAGCATAGGATTTTGGGCTTCCCCTTGCGACAACGTAATCGTGTAACAAGCCACTGAACTGCCGCCTAAGGAAATCAGTAATGTCATCTGCTGTATCGAAGGGAACAATCGGCTTACTCAACGGGAAACGATGCAATCGCTCTAAGAAACGGTACACTCTTACATCGTCGACATGCGCATAATCTATGGTTTCATTGGATGAATTCCGTCTATAGGTCTGAAACTCGGCATATATGTTCCTCTCCACAAAAACCCACACTAACTTATTATGGTTAAGGGCCGTGTGAATCTCTGATTCCGTAATAGATACTTGCTGGTCAGACGCCTCGGACCCATAGCGGCCTCCTACAATACAAATTACAGCATCAGCGGACGCCACGGCAGCGGCAGATTCTTTATCCAGAGTTTCTCCAAGATGCGGTATATCACCACGCTCAAACATCACCGCATCATGGCCTAGACTGGAAAAAAATGCATCGAGGTAGCCTCTTACGTGCTTAAGATCGTAAAAGGTGCTACTTATGAAGAGAGTAAACGTAGCCATAAACCTCTAAATCTCCTTTCAAAATTCCCGAGTGTTTACCTTCGCCCGAGCTTCGAAATACCATGGAGCCGCCACCTCCTCAACCCGTAACTAATAGCTGGATGATCGCAATGGTGACAAATTGTTTAGGATATGGACCTCTCATTTTCAGCGACGACTATTTCGGGCGGAAAAGATGTGCTTGTGTGTGAGTAACGTCAGCCGTAAATACGTCCCCAGTAGCGCGATCTAAGTTGCGCAAAAATAGAGATCTTGTAAGCCTCCCGCGATTACACCCACGAGTTACTAGAGATTTCCGGCTTTTGGGTTAACAAATATTCTCTGGGCGTTAGATGCCCCAGAGACTTGTGTGGTCGTTCTTCGTTGTACTCCTTAAGCCACAGTTCTGTTTGTTCGCGCACTTCCGACAAGCTTTGAAAGACAAACATATCGAGCACCGCTTCACGGTAGCTGCGGTTGAATCTTTCGATGAAGCCGTTCTGCATCGGCTGGCCTGGCTTGATGAACTCGAGCAACACGTTATGTTGCTCAGCCCAATCTGCCAGCGTCACAGAGACCATTTCTGGGCCGTTGTCTAATCTCAGCTTGCGCGGATAGCCGCGCTCAGCGGCTATCCGCTCGAGCGTTCTCACGATGCGTGGTGCCGGCAGGTTGAAGTCCACTTCGATCGCCAGGCCTTCACGATTGAAATCATCCACCACATTGAACGTGCGAAAGCGACGATCACCCCACAACGCATCGCTCATGAAGTCTGCGGACCAACACTCGTTCATTGCTTCAGGCACCACCAGAGGAGCGGGACATCTTGTTGGCAAACGTCTTTTGCCTTTCCGTCTTTTGTTCAGTTTCAGGCTGCAATAAATGCGATAGACCCGTTTATGGTTCCAGCCGTGACCCAGGCGACGCAGCCGCCTGAACAACTTGTCAAATCCTTGCTCCGGTCGTTGCCAGGCTAGTTCCAGCAGCAGTTTGATTATTGGTCCATCGGCGTTTGGTCGCGGCTCGTAGTGGTAGACCGAACGTTGCAGACCGACGGCACCACAAGCGCGCCGTTCACTCAATCCATGCGCTGTTTGTAAAACAGCAACCAGCTCACGTTTCGCGGCTGGCTTCAGAGCTTTTTTGCGATCACCTCTTTCAGCGCCCGATTCTCCAGTAACAAGTCAGCTGAGATCTGCTTCAAGCGCCGGTTCTCTTCTTCCAATTCACGCAACCGCTTGATGTCTGAAGCTTGCATGCCACCATACTTTGACTTCCACTGGTAATAGGTGGCGTCGCTGATCTCATGCTCGCGACAGACGTCCTTTACGGTCCGTCCTGCTTCCACCGCTTTCAAGATCGCGATGATCTGATGTTCGCTGAATTTGCTCTTCCGCATTGAGGCCTCCTGGCGTCATAGTCGCCCGGAAACCTCTAGTTTTCAATGGCGGTGTTTTAAGGGAGGCTTACAATCTCACCTCAGATTGTCAGAGTTGAAATGGAAGGCAGCAGCGAGTTGCGAGGACGCATGGGCTCGGGTCAGCCTTCAGATAAGACGCGGGGAGATTATTGCTGTTAGTAATAAAAAGTCAACGCGGTTTCTCCGAGAAGAGTCTTCGAGAAGAATTATTCGTGAGGTCGGATCAGGTGAAGACTTGAGGCCACCTTGTGAGTGGCCTCTTCTTCGACTATTAAGGATTAATGCTCCCCACACTGGACAATCTTCGCAACTTCTTTTTGACCACAACCACAGACGTGCTCAGTTTCTTCGAGCAGTTGTGAGAAGCGCCGTAAATCTGCTAGTCGCTCCGAGTCGCGAGCTTTCGAACGTAGCGCCTGAGAGTGCGCTCTTGCTGATATACAGAAACGGATAAAACCGAAACAAATCAGCTCTTACCGTAGTGATCTCTTATCGGGGCCCTGTTCATATCGGCGGCAGTATAGTTTGTTTATCAAGAGCTTTCGGTTAACCGAAATCGAGCAGGGGAATTGCTTTATCGTTTGCAACTACAAAGTCTCTGCTGATAATTCCTTGTGGCAGATCAGAGAAAAGAAGACAAACGTTGTCTCCAGCCTTTGCGTCTTCAAATGGTCTCGCAAAGATCTCTATGCCGGCTACCGTTGCAACGTATTTCGCCTTTTTGCTAAGAAGCGTCACGCGTTCTCCAGCAACAATCTTACCCATTAATACAGGGCCACAGACTATCACCGTCTCTGCTCTTTTAAATACATCCTCAATGCGCTGAACGAACAAACCACCTATCTCTCGAATCTCATCTGCTTCGCCTAATACATTTTCGACTAATGAGTCCCATTCGAAAGCTGACTCATCATCGTATAAGCCAAAAAATTCCTGATGGTCGGCTATAAATTCCAAATCCGTTATAGCTTTCACAACTTCAGCCAGCTTTTGCTCGGCTATCTCCTTCGGCGAGAGCTGTGGCCCAGGGCCGCGGCTCCAAAGAATGTGCGTAATTTGATTTTCGGGAAGAAGTCGGACTACTGCGATGCCTTTGGTCCTTGCAAAATTGAGCGCGCCTTCTTGAAGCGCCCCTGATATCACTAGTCCTCCTTTAACGTTCGCGCCGGCTATTTGCGTTAGTTTAGCCCAAAACTCTTCAACATCGTCGACCGGAATATGTCCCTGATAATCCTTGCATTCCCAAGCCCAAAGTAAACTCCAATTGGGCGCATCGGGCAGGTGGAGTTCGATCGAAATATCAATTTCGATATCCCTGTCACGGTCCCGAGAGAAATGTTTTCGATGAAAGATCTTGCACGAGTCCGGCAACAGGCCAAGCTGATTGGTTTGCAAAACTCTTCTGAGCGCTTCGAATGCTTTAAGCTCAAACTCTTTACCTTTATTCATAGTTTTTTAATCGCGCTAACAGGTTATTGTTGAGGTAGCGCTTGAGATCTTCTAAATCGAGATTTGAGAACGCTGTTGAAGGGTCTCGTGAGCGATGCCCAACTGTTAACACAAGGTTGCGAGAACTGTCAATGGCCTCGGTGAACACCCAAAAGCGGCCATTCATGAACACCTCAAAACCGGCCAAAGAGAAGTAGTCGCGCAGGGACGTTGACGTCGCCGGGAGGCAAGGTAGCCTCCGGCGCCATGAGCAACGTATTGAGCGACGATAAACGACAACAAATAATCGCTTTAGGTCGACTTGGCTGGTCCTTGCGACGGATCGAGCAAGCCACCGGTGTGCGCCGCGAGACGGCCAGCGCCTATCTAAAGGCCGCCGGGATCAGTGTGCGACGGCCCGGGAACGGGGAGGCGAGCGGCAAAACCGGCCATAGAGGTGTTCACCGACTCTGACCCGGCAAAAGGGGTCAATCCTCCAGATAATAAGCCTGAAGTGGCAAAACCGGCCATAGAGGTGTTCACCGACTCTGGTCTCACTAAACCGGCCGCTGACGCCCTCCGCCCAGACCGACAAAGCGCTGACCCTGAGCAGCTGCGAACCTTATCGCGAGTTGATCGAAGTGGGCTTGCAGCGTGGCCGCAATGCGATGGCCATCTGGCAAGACCTGGTGAGCGATTATGGCTTTGCGCACAGCTATCAAAGTGTCAGGCGATTCATTAATAAACAGCAACCGACGTGTCGTGCAGCCAGCGCGCGTCGTGATCGTCACGGAACCCGGTGAAGAAGCACAGGTGGATTACGGCACTGGTCCCTGGGTGCGCGATCCACAAAGCGGCAAATATCGGCGCCCGCGCCTGTTTGTGCTGACGCTTGGCTACAGTCGCAAGTGCGTGCGGCTGCTGGTGTTTCGCTCCAGCGCTCGTGTCTGGGCCGAACTCCAGAAAAAGCCTTTCGCCGACTGGGTGGCAGTGTGCGTGTCGTGGTGCTCGACAATCTGCAAGAAGGAGTGCTGCAGCCTGACATTTACGATCCCACGCTCAACCCCCTCTATCGTGACGTGTTGGCCCATTACGGCGCGGTCGCACTGCCCTGTCGCGTCAACGATCCGGATCGCAAAGGGAAAGTAGAAGCGGGAGTGGGCCACGCCAAGAAAACGCCACTCAAAGGGCAACGCTTCGAGAGTCTGGACGCCGCCCAGGCTTATCTGGATCGTTGGGAGACGAACTGGGCCGACACGCGCATTCACGGCACTACCAAACGACAAGTGGCGGCGATGTTTGCCGAAGAGCGGCCGCATTTGTTGCCACTTCCACTGGAGCCCTTCCGCTTTTATGAATACGGTCAGCGCGTCGTGAACCTGGACGGTTGTGTGGAAGTGGAAGCCGCTTATTACAGTGCGCCGCCGGGCTGGCTCGGCCGCCGCGTGCCGGTGCAATGGGATGGTCTCTATGTGCGCTTGCTGCATCCGCAAACTGGGCAACTATTGCGCGAACACCTGCGCCAGAAACGCGGCTGCTATCGCATTCAGGAGCAGGATCGCTCACCCCGCACACCACCTTCCACTGTGCAGTTACTTGACCGCGCCAGCCGCGCCGGCAGTAGCATCGGCAAGCTGTGTGAGGCGATTCATCAACGGCAAGGTCAGCTTGGCGTGCGCCGCATCCTCGGCGTGCTCTCGTTAGCGAAGCGGTTTGGCCCGGTGCTGGTTGAAGAAGCTTGTGCGGCCGCACTCGAACTCGGGGTGCATGAGTATCACTTCGTGCGTCGCTATCTCGAGCATCAACCGTCGCTGCCACTCACGCTCCAGCAAGTTGATCCCTTGATCCGCGAACTGCAGCAGTATCGCGACGTCATTCAGCAAAGACTAAAGGAGTCGGAACGACATGAATCTGATTGAGTTGAATCAGGCTTTACGACAATTACGGCTCGGTGGCATGGCCGCTGTGCTCGAAACGCGGTTGCATCAGGCCCAGGCCGAAGCCATGGCGCCGATCGATCTCATTTCCTGTTTAGTAACCGATGAACTTACGCGTCGTGGTGATCGCTTACTGGAACGGCGGCGAAAGCAGGCCGGCTTTCGTGATCCACTCAAGACACTCGACAACTTCGACTTCAACTTCAACAAGAAGATGAATCGCAGTCTGATCTTCGAACTGGCTACAGCTAACTTTATCGGGCGCCGTGAAGATGCGCTTTTCTTAGGACCACCAGGTTCCGGAAAGAGTCATCTGGCGCAGGCCATCGGTCAGGCGGTGATTCAGCAGGGCTATCGCGTGCTCTATCGCGAGACTCATACGCTGCTGGATGAACTGGCCGAAGCCACCATCGACGGCTCGCGCAAAGAGTTCATGGAGTGGCTGGTCGCCTGCCCCTTCTGATCATCGACGATCTGGGCATGCGCAAGCTGCCACTGACGGCGGCGGAAGATCTACTGGAGATCATCATGCGTCGTTACGAGCGGGTTAGTACGCTGGTCACTTCCAATCGCCCGGTGGAAGATTGGGGCAAACTGCTAGGCGATGCGGCCGCCGTCGGTGCCATGCTCGATCGCCTGTTACATCACGGCCATGTGCTGAAGTTTGGCCCCCGCAGCTGGCGCACCAAGACAGAGTTAACAGCCGCTGCAACTGCCGTGAGTGGTTAGAGTATGTTCCCAAAGCGCAACCTTGACCCTGCGCCAATGGTCAAAAACTCGTTCAAGGTCAAATATGGACCATGTTTTTCGGCGTTAGCTCAAGAAAATGTTGTTTGGTGACTCTCAGGTTGTGGAAACTGCCGCGCCGTGGAAACCGTGGAAAACGAACCGCATGTTTCCCACTGTTCCCACCGCGCTTGGAAAACTCGGCAAACTACAGCCGAGTTTCCCACAGTTCCCACAACCTCTGCGGCTGGATAGATTGATTACGAAAAGAAAAATACAAAACCGCTGAACGAGCTGACAAAATCCAATGGACAAGCTGCTAACGAAAGCGTAAAAACCACTCGTCCCGGCCGACTCTCATTGGCCGGTTTTGAGGTGTACATGTATGGCCGGTTTTCAGGTGTTCACCGAGGATCAATGGTGGCTGAATCTGACGATTCAAACCCGAAACCGAGTTAATTTGACCATACCTAGACCGCCTTCCAGATGCTGTCGCTCATGGTTACGGCCGGGCCAGACCTAGGGTCAAAAAGTACAAGAAGCAGCCAAACCATGGTATGTAAGGCTGTATTCGCAGGGGAAACGAGAATTTAGAGTAAGTAAAGAAGCCACCTAGTAGGGAATCGAGTACAAAAATAAAATGCTCCGCACAGTGGACAATCTTCGCAACTTTCTGTTGGCCCTAACGGCAGAATGCTCAGGTTCTTGCAACGTTACGAGAAGCAGTTTAATACGAATAAGAATCTTCCCCCTCGCGATCAAGCTTAAACGGAATCGGACCATGCCTGATGCCGCACAAAGGTACTTTAACTAAACTCATGTAGGATGAGGCGAAATTGAATCCAAGTCATAACCGTAGTTGAGCCTGAAGCTATTTAATATTGCCTGCAACTCATCGTCACGAAAGTCTCCGCTCCACGGATACTTAAACAAAAATTTTCCTGGTTTTACAATCCATTGTCTGGTGATGTCATACATGATTTGCGACAGAAAATATGTGGATAGCACCTTTACCTCTTTGGAAGAATCTGGACAACCTAGAAAGTTAGCCTTGACCTCTCCGTCCATGGATTCAGCAATAAATGGTGGGTTATGCCGTTCAATGAGGGCCAGTTTTAGTGCAGAGGGTCTATCCC
This sequence comes from uncultured Acidobacteriota bacterium, assembly GCA_963748155.1. Taxonomy (GTDB): domain Bacteria; phylum Acidobacteriota; class Blastocatellia; order Pyrinomonadales; family Pyrinomonadaceae; genus PSRF01. The sequence continues at coordinate 365,981 of CAVVHV010000003.1, forward strand.
CAATATCCGAAAAATAAATTACGGGCCAGCAAAAATATTCGGGATATAGACTTTTATCTTTCATCAAACCCAAATGTTTTGCGTAAATGAATTGAACCGACATACCTGCCGGCGTAAACTGCCAGTTGAGTGCTTCCCGTTCCAATGATTGTATGCCAGGTAGGCGTTTCGATAATGAAGAGATGGAAGCGCTCACCTCACCGGGAGTTTTCCACCCTAAAGAATGACATATAGTTTGCGTGACCTTTTCGTAATCATCCTTGTCCGGAAATACAGTGTGGTGCAGCAATTCGGGGGTCGCACGCACGACATGGCCGGCAGAGATGAACCTGATGCCGGGACTTATATCATTTATGAACTGCTCGTAATCGGTTATATCATCAGGATAGCCGCAACTGGGATTGAGCGAGATATCACAAAGCAGAAGAAACAGATTTACTATTTCGGACATCGGATCGCGTGGGAATGGAAAATTTGTTATTTCGAGAAAAGCTCTAAAGGCTTTGGTATAACTTTGGCCCATCAATCCTTGTTGCTCGAAATCGTTCCAGGATAATTTCGCTTTGCTGGCGATATGGCGATACTGCAATTCTTGAAACCTGGCTTGCCCCTCTAATATGTCGTGCATTCCGACGGGCGGAAGGATGGTTTTAGACCCATAATAGTGCATCGGAACTTTGTTCTGTCTTAGAAGTTCAAAGCCGCTCTCGAAATTCCGAATATCTGGAAGCGCGGTAAAGTCAGGATCAAAGCAAGCGGAAAGAAGCCCAACTGTATTAACAAGGTGAACCTCTAGTGCGTGGCCGAAACATTCAAAGAAGGGACTATTAACGATATCCCTGGCTTTGTCTTCCGGATAGTTCAACAAACCATAGCTAAACTCAACATCCATCCAATTATTAACAACGGTATTAAGGCTGGCAGGGTTATTCTTATTATTCAATGCCTGGTGAACGAGTGGTTTCGACGGCCCGATCTCATTGAAAGACTCTTTTAATATCCTCTGATTCATATGGCTTTGCACTGGGATGCTCAGACCCGTAAGCAAGCCAATGGTTGTTCCGATATGTTGCCACCAATGAAATATCTCGTGAAGATATGTTGCGAATGCGTAGGCGCGCGGATCTCCGCGTTGAGTAAAAAACGCCTGGGTTGGCCCACCTGAACTTAAAACATCATATATTGATGAATCTACACGTAGTACAAAGTTCATGGGATCGAATTGCCCCATGACCTGCGGCGTCAGCCTGCTATCGAACATATTGTAAGCAGGCTTTCTGAAGGCCCCGTAATAGTCTTCAATCATCATCGCTAAGCGTTTCTACAATGGCTCTGATTTGTTCCACATTGTCACCGGAAAGCTTTCGAGTCCTCTTGGCGGTTTCGACATAAATACTGGCAGAATCTTGTTGAGTCAGACGATTTTGAATCCGCCCTTCGGGTGCAATATGCCGAAAAGCACAATGGCTAACTGTGCCGCGTTAATGATCAGTCCGGCAATCGCGACTATATCGCCAACCTGCGATTCCATCGGGACGACGGAACTCATAGGCTTGATTATGTTCAGCAGCTTTAAAGCCGCTGCTCGGGTTAGCTAAGAGCTCATTAATACCGTTAAACCCGTGTACCTCAATTCGTATGTTATGTATCCTATTAATTTCCGGATCTACCTATGAGAATGCTTGCAAGATTCTATAGCTCCTGGCTAGATTCCATCAATTGCTTTGGTTAATTGAGGCAGTGGCTAACGCCCGGAATTACCAGCCTCGGGCGAACAGTTTCAATCTACGACGCCAGGATAATAATGGAAAAGCGATGCTATCCTGCTGTGGATGAAGATACCTTTGAGCTTCCGCGGAAGGGGTCACTAATTGTGTTTTGGTCCCCACACTGGACAATCTTCGCAACTTCCTCCTGACGCCAACGACGGAAGTGCTCAGTTTCTTCCAAATCTCGCGGGCGCAGTAGTTTTGCACACAAGACACAAGAGCTTCAAAAGAGTCCTGAGGCGGCCCATAGTGGACAATCATCGCAACTTATTTCTGACGCCACCGACAGAAATGGTCAGTTTCTGCGAGCAGTTGCGAGAGCGGTCTAGGCCGGCAAGTCAAAAATGGACCACGGTGCCAAATCAGGCATCTAGGCGTGCGGTTCATTTGCTTCCTGCGACCGATTGCTTGTTGCTGCGAGCCACGAGGTAATGCCCGAGGAGATACGAGTGGCCAGCAAGTCAGGAATACGCCAAAGAGTTCCTTGCTTTACCTTGCCTCTGATTTCGTTGGCTAGTGCTTTTGCTTCGTCATTCCACCAAGGGTGCATTTTCAAGTGATCGCTGGGACTTACAGGCCGGAAGTACATACCTCTTTCGTCCTCGTGCGTTGTCAATACGATTGCCCATCCATAGAACCCTGGCTCGTCACCTCCTGATGGCGCATAGAAGAACACCAAACGATCACCAGGCTGAGGTGTGGCCGTGGTAGCTTTTCGGCCAATCTGCCACGACCAACGTTCATTCTCCCAGATATCGACACGATAGCTGCCTGGAGGCCATTGGCGCTGGTCCATCTGGTACAACCACATTGTCATATTGGTGCCCTCTCCTTGGACTTCATAGTCCCGGATCATAGGTTCGACAAAAACCTAAGTGTTGTCTTTTCTAAAGTTGCAGCCACCAAGAAAATCAAAGTCTTGCCGTTCTGTCTCATTCGTTGCCAGCGCCTCACTGCGTTGTGCTGCGAACTCTGTTCACAAAGCGGTCACAATTTCTTATGTTGCGAGTTCTCTTGCTGGCCAGCGAAGTAGCGAATTCCTTGGGGTGAGTCTTCCGGCCTACCACAGTAGGAGACATCACCTGAGCGATGCCAGATCTTAGTCGCTAGGCTAACGGCGGAACTGAACGGCGCGGACGGCCCAGTGCGTCCGCATTGGCAACTGCCGTCCCGCGTTCGCTTCAAAGTGATCTTTGGTTAGATGACGTCAGTCATCCTCCTGTGATGGCCACGAGAGCAACGAGCCTGATGTCGATGTGTTCCCCGTTTGTCTCTTTGTAATGTTTGTCGAATGCCAGTATCAAGCCGCCTCGATCGCGTATGTCATGTTCATGAACAAGTCCCTTCCAACCCAAACCGTGATCACGTGACCACTCATCCATCAGGTTTTTGGTCGCTTCGCCGCTTCCAGGAGGGGGTGAAATCGGAATTCTTTCTGAGTCAGAAAGTGGAACGTAGGAACCATCTCGTGTTTCACAAAAAATCGCCCACGCATTAGCATCCCAGAAATAGCCATGCCGCCTGAGCTGTTCATCTATTCCGGATCGTGGCGCGCCCCATATCTCTTGAGTCTTGTGTTTGAGATCGGAGACGAGGTCACCAGCGTGGAACTCAAAGCAGATGAATCCTTGTCGGAGGGGACATTCGAGAACGGCCCTGTAGGTCTCGTCCTTGGTGCGTAGTTGTTCTGTCATGAATGTACTCCTTTAGGTCAAAACGGAGAAGACGATCACACTAACCGTCATGGTGAAGAAGCCAAGAAAAAGAGGCACTAGTGAAGCTCGCATGAATCTTAGCTCGGAGTAATAAAGCGAAAGCAGATCTTCCACAAACTGTGCTTTGCTCGAAATCGCGTACTTCTTCCGAAGAAGGCTCGAATACAGGCTCAAACAAGCAGATGTAAAGAAGAAAACAGACGCCACGCAAAGGGAAAGCGACAGATATTTCCCACCGATGTGCTTGTCTGCACAAAACAACACAATCGCAATGCTTGCAGATACCATAATGCCTGAAACCGTAAGCGACATGTTTGCGACTTCACGAATGCGATCCCGGTTCTTTTCAATTGTGTCGATCATCAGTTCCATCCCGACCGCTTCCTCAGAAGAGCCGTGGCGGAGTATCTTAATGGGCATTCTGAACTCCGTATTCTACGGTAATCATTCCGGGCGCGAAGTCCTTAACGCTGGAAATTGAGCGGCGGCGAGCGCAAGCGCGCAACCTTCGAATCAATAACCAATTTGTCTGTTCATGGCACTGTGGCGTCTTTAACCACCGCAGTCGCAGTGATCATTTGTGCCTTGAGAGTGGAAGCAAGGGTTATATGTCACTGTTGCGGAGTACATCGGTGAAGGCTGTAGTTAGCGAGTTTGCAAGGACGCAGAGGCTCGGGGCAGCCTTCGACTAAACAGCGGGGGCAGGTTATTCCTGATAAGAAGAAAAGTCAACGTCACCTGAAGCCCTGTAAACCCACGCTTTATCAACAAACTCTCGAGAAGATTTAGATCGTGAGGATTACGATCAGGTAAAGACTTTGGGCCACCGCAAGGTGGCCTCTTCTTGATTTGATTAGGGATAGTGCTCCCCACACTGGACAATCTTCGCAACTTTCTGCTGACGCCAATGACGGAAATGCTCAGTTTCTTTCAAATCTTGCAGGTGTAGTAGTCGGCATTCAAGGATTATCGTTCGATTCCATGTGCTCTACCGTTCGAGCAAATTCAGACCACGTTTCGACCAAACCATACGTTGACAACAAGCCTAACAAAGCAGAAGCCATTGGTTTCGTGTTTGTGGGGGTGTGCCCCTCGAAGCTGGCAAATATGTCAAGCGTCTTCCGCCGCTTCTGTTCTGACTCTTCATCCGGCACCAAAATGAGCGTTTGGTCTTCGCGACTGAGTTTCTGGATGGCGAACAATTCATGGAGGAGACCGTGCCCGGGATTATTTTCAACAACCAAGACGATCGACTCGGCTAGCGCAATAAGACTGACCACCACCACCACCCACTCACTGTCAGCCAATTCGAGCAATGGCACAACCGGCGAAGGGCGAATCGCTTCCTGAGGGTTGGCCACACCGGCTGCCGGACAGGGCAGTGAGCGGAGAAACCTGCGCAAAGGGTCGTCGACGGCGCGCTCGGGGAGCGTAAACAATTGAATCCGCTTCAATCCCGTACCGGACACATCCTTAAGTCTCTGGGTGGCTTCACCTGCGAAGTCGTGCAGAAAAAGGCAGAACCGGCCGTCCTTCGTCAAAGCATCGAGGAACACCCGCCGCGCTTCGGCGTGCGTAGAAAAGGCTCTGTAATGTTCGATTTCCTGCTTCTTCATCTTAAGGTAGTAGGGGAAAAAATTCTCGAAGGACTTGAACTTGATTCGCTCTTGCGGGTCCAATGTGAACCACGCGGCCCGCGCCTCATTATCTGTCGGCTCCGCATTGAGGTACTGTTGAAACATGCTGTTGGCTGTCGACGGCTTGTCCGACATGGCTTTCAGTAAAGCAATCAACGCCTCGCGCGGCAGGGGCTCCGGTAATTCCGGCACCGGCGGGCTCTTCCAGTAAAACGGCGACGTATTCCGGGCCGCATAGTGCGACAGGGCGTCGTTGCCCATCGCGTAGAGGGCTACCCGATCCTCCGTCTTGGCTTTAATCTCCGCCGCGCAATGCTGAAGGGCCGGCTGCGGGTCTCCGTCGCACGCGAGGCCGACGGCCGGATGCGGTGTGTAGGCAGAATGCGGCTGGTACAGGACGGTCATGAATGCGGCCTCGACCTGTTCGTGCCGCGAGAGAATATCTCGCAGCAACTTTTTGAGCGCCGCTTTGGGTTCCTGTAACGGCCCCGTATAAAAAGCGCCGTTGAAGCTCTGCTCGTCCACCCGAAACATCGCGCCTGTCAAAAGCGCTTGGACCAGCAGATCGTTGAACACGTAACTGTATTCGGGGTCGTCAGGGTTGACCAAAATATGTGAGTCCTTCGGAAGCGTGGGCAGCATCGCGTGAAGAGTCACGGTGAAGCACTGCAAATCTGGAAAATATCCTTCGCAACGCTCCCGCGACGTGAAGATCGAGAAGACGGTATTGCCTTCTAGTAAGAAAAGGTTCAGATTGAACCCGTCTTCACCTTGGGCTTGACCACCCACAAATAGAGTGGCACCGAGCAGGGCTCTATAGAAGTCCAGAACCGCTCCCGGCTCGGCAAGGGCGGCTCGTAGCTTCTCCTCTAGCTCGGATGGTTCGATTTCGTTAGGCAAGGCTATGATGTGCGCTTCCTTATGCAGTGGGGTCAGTAAGAACACGGCAGAATCTATTACACTTCCGTCACAGAAATCCAAGCGAAAGGCAGACCACTAAGACTCCCCACACTGGACAATCTTCGCAACTTCTTGTTGACGCTACCGGCAGAAATGCTCAGTTTCGTGCAAAGTTGACCGCGACGCGCTAGACCCTCCTATTTAACCAAGCACCTTCAAATCACGTAACAAACGGTCAAATGATTGCTGGTAAGCATCATGATTTTTCCAGCTTGTAAAGTCTCCAATATGGCGCTGCCTCCTGAGCGATGCAGCCCAAGCCATTTGAGTATTTACTACAGCCTCATCTATACGAATCGGAAATAACACCAACCTCTTGGCGTTATGCTCTCGTTCGAGGGCGCTCTCCACCTCATTCTCAACCCAGGCACTCGATATAGAGTCTTCGGACAAGACTAAAAGTAACTTGTCATGCAGCCTGATTGATTCATCAATGCGCTGACGAAATTTGTCTCCGATCCTTAAGTCTTCAGGAGCAAACCAACAGCGAACCCCCTTGTTTTGAAGGTCAGCATACAATCTTTCTGCGAATTCGTGATTTTTGCTGGAGTAGCTGATAAAACAGGAATAGAACTGAATAGGATCATTCAGAAGCGATGGTAGGTAATCAATATACGTATCAGGCAATCCACACCCACGCAAGAAAGGAAGGGGGAGCCTTCCAGACCTAGCGAGAGTAGAAATGTCCAAGATGCTTGGCTCAAAATGCTCGCACGAATCTAATCCCTTTACCTTAGATAAATCGGTGTCTCCTAAAACAGTGTGTCCCAATCGTGCGTGATCGAAATTAGCTCCACTGAGATATGTCCTTGAAAGATTTGTGCTACGAAGATCAGCCCGAGTAAGGTCGGCATCTTCGAGATTAGAGTGACTCCAATCGGTGTGCCACATGATTGCACCTACAAGAATGGCACCTCTCATTGAAGACGCACCTAGGATTGAATTGGAAGTGTCCGCATAACTCAAGTCCGCTTTATCAAATCTTGGCTCTCCGCCAATTGAGGCATTCAGCCTTGCACTAACGAGACGGGCTTCTTCAAAGTGAGTGTTTGTTAACTCCGCATACCAAAGGTTTGCGCCCGTGAGGTCTGCCCCACTGAATCTCGCCCCATCAAGGTCTGAGTGACTTAGGTTAGCTCCCTTCAGGTCAGTATCTTTAAGCTCCGCGCCTCGCAAATCGATTAAAGTACTTGGGTTCTCAACTCTCCACTTATTCCATAACTCTACTCCCTGCCTAAGTATATTGAGATGTTCTGGATTTGCCATTACGTATCACCTCATTGACGCGTAAAGCGCCGATCAGTGCAGCGTGTATCCGTGGTAGCCCACACAGGACAATCTTCGCAACTTTTGCTGGCGCTACCAGCAGAAATGCTCAGTTTCTTGCAAAGCGTGGCCGGCCTCGATAACTGTTCTCATATGAGTCGTCGTACTAATGCTTTATCGAATGCCGAGACGGAGTCCGCGAGGGTATTTGCCTTCCAGTCGGAGACCCATTTGGAAACTCGTGCGGCCTTTGCAAGTCGCAGAAGACGAACTGTCAGCAATGCACGCGAATCGACGTACTTAATACCAGCAACCGGATCAAACCTAGGCCTCAATCGTGATTTGTACCGGTTGGGAACGTCATCGTATTTCCTGATTCGCTCAATCAGCTTAACCACGGTCGAAAGATCATTTCTCATCCATCGCGCGGCTGACTTACGCACTTGGGAGAATTCGCGTTCACCATAGCTGGCAAATACAATCGCGGCTGCCCGCAACAGTGGTATTGGCGAGGACGATTTTTCGTCGCGAAAACATCGTTCTAGCAAAGGGAGCGAACGGCGATCCCCGAACCTCATAAGAAGGAGGGGGGACACCATCCTGCTCATCTGCGCCTGAGAGGGCACCTGGTTTCCAGAGAGTAGGCGAGTTGCAGTCGCCCGGACCTGACGGCCGATAAAACGATCCCCCTCAATCCTGAGAAGTCCCTCCGTGAGCGCCAGGTCCAAGTCAGGATAAATCTGCTCCGGATGCTCCTTGACCGTATCGGAAAATAGCAAATATTCCGCGGCGCTTCCTGAAGCCCGCATATAGTCAGCGATACGGTCTGCCAAGCCGGGATTGGACAGAATATCGGCGGTGGCACGCCGCCTCAAGAATCGCGCGCGCGCAACGCCGGCGAGCCGGTAAAGGCGCCTTAGCACTTTCTCGAATTCGCCGATACCATCGTGCTTTTGCGCCTTGGCCCAGACTCGCCGCAGTTGCAACGTCAAGGAACGGCGATCTCGTTGCGTCTTAATTGCAGCAGCGGTAACCTCAGCGGCATCGAGCATGTGATTGAGATCAAGATGGAAGTGACGGCGTGCTTCGGAAAGCGAGAGTATCTTCGATTTTTTTGTGTTTGGCGAAAGGTGAAGCTTCGCGAGTGACTTACCGACCTCCGACAGTACCCTCAGGCCTTGTGCCCTGGACACAACACCGAAGTTCTGGTCATCCATCCAGCGCACGTAATTGTCCTCGCTTACGAGTTCAACCATAGCGTCGTCATGCGTGAAGAGCGTCATATGCGCGAGCGTGCGCGAACAGTCAAATTCGTCTACGGGCAGGCTAATCGCGGCAGAGCTCGCATAGTCCTGCCGGATGGAAAGCCTCTCAAGAAGAAAAAAGAGCAATCCCAACATTCTCGGGGCTACCGCAATTCCGCGAAGCGCTTCCTCCACATGGGAATGCAATACACTGTCAAAAAAATTTGTGACATCCGTCACCACCAGGTAAGGATGGATTGCTTGAAGGAGTAAATGCTTGCGATACTGCGCAAAGCGCAGCCAGTTATGAAAGCTGCGCTGACTGGTCATGCGGTACTGGTCCGCCCATTGAATCTGTTGCGCGGCCTGCTGCTGAGCTGCCGCCTGCGCTTTTTGCAATCGCTCGCGTTTGAAGTAAACATGCGAATGCTCGCGGCGAAGGGTTTTGCGATACAGGATATCAACGATGGTGCGGTACAGGACGAGATCGGGAATAGTCGGCTGAGTCATGGTCCGACTAAATCCGTTGGACTTTCCGATAGTGAATCGAAAAGGGATAGCTGGTTCATACCTTCCGCTTGCGATCTGTTCGAGCAGCCTCTTGATCCAAACGTCAGGGTCTACGTCGTAATCGACAAAGTCGATAACATCACGGACGGTTCCGTTGCGAATCTCAGCGCGTATAATCTTCCATGTGCTCCACAGAGCCGTCTTATTGATGCCAGCAATCTTCGGCATTTTTCACGAAACTTAACAGAACAGGGGTTCGCGGAAAACCGGGGACAGACGGAATATTTCCAAGGTTTTCGACGAATGGGAGATTGGTGAACGTCCGGTCTTTGAGTCGTGCCGTTTGCGTTGCCCCTCATGTGGTCCTACACGGCGTCATCCCGAACGCCGCGTTTTCACCAGCCGGCGGAGGGACCGAGACATGCAGCCTCAATGATCCGCACTAAGCAAGTTGCGAGAAGCCGACAACGATTCCATCACCTATCAGATGCCTATTTCCTTTGGTATTTTGGCGGTCGCCGCATCATCCATCTTGAGAAACACGCCCCCCGCCGCTCAACGAGTTGTTGGGCCGTCTATTCAGCCAACGCGACGTAAAGAGGTGTTCCCAAAGTAAGAAAGCGCTCACCATGCTGTCTGTCAGACATCGTTTCCCCGGCCAATATCTTTCTTGCGAGAAACTCTAGGTGCTGATCGGGACCGCCCATTTCCTCGAAGGCGCTCGTCATCTTACGGCCGAGAATATATAGATTAGTTGTAGCATTCTCGTCATCTTGATCATTCAATTCATGCTCTTCGTTTGTGGTACTGTTCATGAGAAGTTGGAACAATATTGGCGCGACCGACCCATACCAATCAGTAGGGTTGGACGGGCCCACATTACCGATCACATGTTTTGAGGATCCGCCCAAGCCAACGAGCGTTTGTCCGGTTGAGCCTGCAAAATACACGATTGGAGACTTCTCATCTCGATCAGCCCCGAATCGATTTAGTCCGAACGGTCCCCACCGCATCGGCAGGATTCCTGCAAAATATGTGGCTGGTTGATCGATAGTTCCTACGTCTTCATTGGAATAAATATGTTCTGCGACGGTTTCGAGTCTGAAAATGCGATTTTCCTGTGTTTCGGTTTCAGTTCTCCTCGCGGCTCCAAAAACCTTGATGTCGAGTTTGAACTCAGTGGCGATTCTTCCGCTTTGTGTCATGTGGAATCTGTGGCAGGAGCATATCGACTTTGCTGTCGGAAATGTACACGTAATATCTCATCTATCTGGAAATTCTCATGCGCGGCCCAACTATGAGTAGCTTGATTGGATAGCTCGGGACGCGGTATTAGCCTTCATTTGCCATCAGCACAAAAAGGAGCGGCTCCATTCCGCCAATCTGTTTATTCATGGCCTTGTGGCGTCTTGAACGACCGCCTTGCTGTCTTATCCGGTTCCATATACAAAATCGGCTTCGCTAAAGGACCGACCTGTCTGTTCCAATCAGCGAACCGCATTTTGGTTGTTGTTAGTTGGGAGTATTTGCCAGTACGCGCCGAGAAGCCGCGGGTACCGTAGTAAGGGCTATCATGTGAGCTTCCTTATGCAGTGAGAGTCAAGAAAACCACGGCACACTCTATTACACGCTGTCAGAGAAAGCAAAGCAGAAAGGCAGAACACATCCGGCGTTCTTTCGAGCGTCTTGTCCCACTCTTCTGTGTCCCATTCTTTTGCCAATCTCTCCCCAAATAGGATTCGAAAAGGCGAAGCTCGATGCTGGACCATCAACTCTTCGCGGATAAAACGCAGATTTGAATCGGTGTTATCTGCGGGGATCTGCGGCTTACCTTTCCGGTTTCTGGTAAATTGCGGTTGGTAATTCCGAAAGGATGATTGGGATCGACAAGAACCATCCATGTCTCTTGGAATCCTAATGTGGGATTTAGCGTTCACCCTTTCAGTTCTCAACGAACCCTAAGCATACCTGTAAAAGCTCAGATAGAACTTCGTGCATCCAGGAAGCAGTTTCTGAGGAACGGCCGGGTTGTCGTTCACGTTCCTTAAAAGGATCTCGCGGATCCTGATTGGATCCCCTGGATCCCGGAAGCGATTCTAACTCCGCAAAACTTCCGCGAGGGTCTTGAGTAGTTTTTCGGCGGTGTAGGGTTTGTTGAGGAAGACGGAGACGCCTTCGAGCGTTCCTTCGCCGGCGTGAAGTCCGGTTCCAAGGCCGCTGGCCGCGATAATCCGCACCTTAGGATTCATACGCTGGAGCGCGCGAATTGTCGCTGGACCATCCATGAACGGCATCACCATATCCGTGAGAACGACGGCGATTTCGTTCTTCTTGTCTGCGTAAAGAGCCAGCGCTTCAGTGCCGTCGCTGGCGGTCAGCACCGTGTATCCAAAAGTTTCAAGCGTCCCGCGCGTGATCTCGCGTATCGACTCTTCGTCGTCAACGACCAGAATCAACTCGCCATTGCCTAGCGGCAGATCTGTTTGCGCTGCGGCTGAATCGACCGTGCCAGGCGTCTCGAGCGCGGGAAGGTACACGGAAAACTGGCTCCCCTTATGCAACTCGCTATAGACGTTGATAAAGCCTCCATGACTCTTCACGATCGTCAACGCAGTTGAGAGACCGAGACCTGTTCCCTTGGTCATCTCTTTCGTCGTGAAAAACGGTTCGAAGATGCGGCTTTGAACATCCGCGTTCATTCCGGGCCCTGTGTCCGAAACTGTGATCACAACAAATCGTCCAGCCTTGGCCTCGATATGCATGCGCGCATAGTTTTCGTCTACAAAAACATTCTCAGCTTTGATTGAGATCGATCCACCTTCCGGCATCGCGTCGCGTGCATTCACACACAGATTCATCAACACCTGGTGCACCTGCGTAGCGTCGGCGGAAATGATCCAAAGGTCACCTGGTATGTGAAAGCTGATCTCGATCGACTTCGGCAGCGTCTCGCGCAGGATCTTGACGATCTCTTTGATGAGATGCTTCGGCTGCAACGCCACGCGCTCACCTTCGACGCCGCGCGCAAACGACAACACTTGTCGGACCATGTTACCGCCACGCTCAGCGTTCGCTCGCAAAACTTCGAACCACTTCTTGCTGTTTTCGTCAGCAACCCTCAACTGCAACATGTCGATCGCCATCAAGATCGGAGAAAGAACGTTGTTCAGGTCGTGCGCGATGCCGCCGGCGAGGGTGCCGATAGACTCCATCCTTTGTGCACGAAGAAACTGCGACTCCATCCGTTTCTTTTCAGTGATGTCAGTATTAATGATCAGGATCGACTTGGGCTGCCCTTGTTCGTCGCGCACCAGAGTCCAACGGCTCTCGACGATGATCTCATTGCCGTCTCGCCGCACCTGATGCATTTCACCCTTCCATTCGCCGTTTTGAATGATTGCCTGGCGCGCTGCATCGAATTGCCCGGAACGGTCTTTAAAAAGGAGTGCTTCAGCGTTTTTGCCAAGTCACTTCTTCAGCCGACCAACCGTAGATTTTTTCGGCGCCCTTGTTCCAGAACAAAATGTTCTGGGCGAGATCGCGGACGAGAATGGCATCCTGCGCCTGGTCCAACAGCGCGGCCTGCTCGCGAATCTGCTCTTCGGCACGTTTCCGCTCGGTTATGTCGCTGCGAATGGCGATGTATTGGTAAGGTTTTCCTTCAGCGTTGAGGAAAGGAACGATCGTTGTGTCTACCCAGTAATAGCTTCCGTCTTTGGCGCGATTTTTTATCTCTCCCCGCCAGACTTTCCCGCTCGCTATCGTGGTCCACAGATGTCTAATGAATTCTTTGGGATGGTAGGTCGAGTTGATAATGCGGTGGTCCTGACCCAGCAGTTCTTCACGCGAGTATTTGGAAATCTCGCAGAACTTGTCGTTGACGTAATTGATGATCCCGCGCTGATCAGTGATCGCGACTATCGCCGATTCATCGAGCGCAAACTTGATGTCAGCCAGATCCTTCTTTGAGTGCTCCAGCGCTTCTTGAGGATTCGGCTCACGGTCAAAATTAATCATTGCTTTTACCAGAATCAGGAGTCAGGACTGTCGACTTGCGCTTCTTCGAGTTTCTTCAGACGGTAGCGAAGCTGGTCTCTCGAGATGTTCAGGAGCTCGGCTGCACGTGTTTGATTACCACCACTACGTTGGATTGCCTGTCTGACAAACGAGAGCTCAGCTTCGTCGAGAGAAATTCCTTCTTCCGGTAAGACAAAGCGTGTCGATGACTCGCTGTTTCCTCCTGCGGCGGAAGATTTCGAAATGTGCGCCGGCGCAAGTAATCCGCCGGGCAAGTATTCGGTTGTGATCTTGTCGGCATCTTCAAGAATGAGTGCGCGTTCGATCACGTTACGCAGCTCGCGAACATTGCCCGGCCAGTTGTAATTCCTGAACACCTCTACCGTGTCCGATGATAAGCCGGTGACTTTGTTTCGCTTCAGTCTTGCTCCGATCATATCGATGTAGTGTTGCGACAAGAGCAAAACGTCGTCACCTCGTTCGCGAAGAGGTGGGATATCGATCTGAATGATCGACAAACGATAATACAAGTCGAGACGAAATCTGCCAGCTTCACTTTCGGTTTTTAGATCGCGATTGGATGCTGCAAGTACACGCACGTCCAGTGGGATATCCTTGAGACCACCAACACGACGGAAAGCTCCTTCTTCCAAAACTCGCAGGAGCTTGGCCTGGAGAGAAAGCTCGAGCTCGCCAATCTCATCGAGCAGAAGCGTTCCACCTTCAGCCTGCTCGAATAATCCTTCCTTGCGCGCCTTCGCATCTGTGAACGCGCCTTTTTCGTAACCGAAAAGTTCCGACTCGATGAGTGTAGCGGGAAGGGCGGCGCAGTTGATCGCGACGAAAGGTCCTTCGGCTCGTTCCGATCCATAGTGAATCGCCTTTGCAACGAGGTCCTTGCCTGTTCCCGATTCGCCCTGGAGTAAAACAGATGAGACTTCACTCTCCGCCACTTTGGCTGCGAGTCCGAGCATCTTCTTCATCGTAGGCGATTCGCCCACGATCTGCTTGAAGTTGAACTCGCGCGCACGTTCTTTTCTGACTTGCGCTACTTCGCGCCGCAAGTGGCGAGCTTCAATCGCATTTCGGAGTGTGACGCGGAGCTCTTCGAGGTTAATTGGCTTGGCAATGAAGTCGTATGCTCCGCCGCGCAGAGCTGAGATGGTGTTATCGATCTGAACGTTCCCGGTGATCATGATCGCGATCGCTTCCGGATGTTCGCGTTTGATCTCACGTAACACGTCGAGGCCGGAGCCGTCGGGAAGATCGATATCGAGTAGGACCGCGGCGGGTAGTTCGGCCTGGAACTGTTTTACAGCTTCTGCCGCCGAGCCTGCTTCAACGGTAGCGAAGCCCCAACTCTGCAAAGCTTCGCGAAGCGTCCAGCGAATCATCTGGTCGTCATCGACCACAAGGATTTGTTCGTTTGAGCTTTTAGGGGACATCGCCCTCCGTCGATTATAAATCCCTGGACAGGATTACAGGATTTTCAAGATATATCCTGTAGTCCTGTCTAAGTTTACTCCCGTCGCTTCGTGCGGCTCTTTTGTGTGGCGACGTCCACTTCGTGCGCGGCTTCATCTATCTTGTCCATGTTAACAACTTCTTCAACCGCACGATGATCGCGACGCTGAACTTCCCAAAGCTGCTGCTGGTGACCGAGTTCCTGTGCGAGTGGCTCGTAGATCTCGCGGCGGCCTTCATCGTCAGCGTAGCCCCACAGGCCGCTGTAGCAGTGACGGTCGTCGCCCCAGCCGGGATAGTCGATGATCGGATAGAGACACAACCCTTCGAACTCGACGCCCGCGGCCGCAGCCGCGCGCGCCTCCTGACCGATGTAGCGTAACCACGACGCGCGTGCGTCGCCTTCGATGCCGGTTTCGGCGATAAAAATCGGCCTGCGATAACGATCATATACCTCATGTAGCATATCGCGGACAGGCCGGTGCAGCGGATGCGAATGCGGTAACAGGACATCCTTTCGCCGGCGCGATGCCGGCGTGTGCGGGTCCTGATGAATCCATTGGTTGTTCGAGTAATAGTTGACGCCGAGGAGATCGAGATACTCGGGGCGACCACCGAGCTCGGGGCAGAATCTTCCCCCAAGCATGTCCCACGCCTGGAACTGCGACTGCCGGTAGCCTTCGGCGGCTGCCGCTTCCTCTGGATGGTCAGGGTCAACAGCGATGTGAATGATAGGCTCGGCGTGGCAGATGCGTGCGCCGGGATCTACCTCGCGCACTGCCTCGATCGCAGCGATCGCCGAGCGCACGAGTTGCGCCTTCAGTTCGGGTCCGCGCCGTTTGGCGAACGGGTTCAGGAAACCCGCGTCACCGCCACCCCACGCAACGAATGAAATCTCATTTACTGGTGTGACGTAAATCGGTCCGCCTGTCTCTTCGAGAATGACTTCGGCAGTGGCGCGTGCGAAGCGTGCAAAGCGTTCGACGAAGGCGGCGCCCCAGATATTTAACCCATCTGGCCAACCGTAATGGAGTAGATCCCAAATAACTTGTGTCTGCGTTTCGCGCGCAGCACGCAGCATCGGAACGAGACTCGAAAAATCGTACCGTGAAGCCGGCTTCTCGATCAGGTGCCAGCGCACACCGTCGCGCGCCGTCCGCATTCCCATTTCCTGGAGCCGCGTGTAATCTTCGAGGGCAAACTCGTCGTGCCTTGTTGATGAGACGAGGTCGAGTCGTTGTCCGGCGAAGCGCCCCATCGCTTTCCGCCGCGGCAGACGGTGCGTCGAACATTCGAAACCGCCCATCCAAAAGCTCCGAAATGCCGATTTATCCGCCGGAGCGCGCGAAATATCCGTGTTCTCCAAAGTGCTGGTCATGGGACTAATATACACATTGACCAGCGACTGGCAACCAGCTTCAAAAGTGTCACGAACAACTGTAGGGGCGGCCCTCTGTGGCCGCCCCAGCTCAGAAACACAATGTGGAAACCTGGGGCGGCCACAGAGGGCCGCCCCTACAGTTGCTCGGAGTGTCGACCATTCCATCGAGTGCGTTGAGTTTTAAGTTTAAGCGCGACGCATCCAGCCGACGGCTTTGCGCCAGGCGAGTTCCTGTTCCTCGAGGCGTCGTGCTTTCTCCGCGTTCAACGAAGGCTCAGCATCCATCTGCATCAGCTCGGCACGTAATTCCTCGTTCATGTGACCATCCGTGCTTTCCGTGTAAATCCGTGGCTAAATAACGATAGGGAGCAATACCATGGACAGCAACGTGAAGCAATTATCGGCTGAAGAAGTCCAGCTACTGAATGCATACTGGCGCGCCGCGAACTATCTTTCCGTCGGGCAAATCTATCTTTACGACAATCCATTACTGCGCGAGCCGCTGAAGCTCCAACACGTCAAGCCGAGATTGTTAGGACATTGGGGAACGACGCCCGGATTGAACTTCATTTACGTTCATCTGAATCGCGTCATCAAGCTGCGCGACTTGAACGTGATCTACGTAACCGGACCGGGTCACGGCGGACCGGGTTTAGTCGCTAACACTTATCTCGAAGGCACATACAGCGAGTTCTATCCAAACATTTCTCAAGACGAGACGGGAATGAAGAAACTGTTCAAGCAGTTTTCTTTTCCCGGCGGCATACCGAGTCACGTTGCTCCGGAAACTCCCGGTTCAATCAACGAAGGCGGCGAGCTCGGATATTCGCTGGCCCACGCGTACGGAGCCGTGTTTGATAATCCTGATTTGCTGGCGGTTTGCGTTGTGGGTGATGGCGAAGCGGAAACAGGGCCGCTCGCAGCGAGCTGGCATTCCAACAAGTTTCTGAATCCCACTCGAGATGGTGCTGTGCTGCCGATTCTGCACTTGAACGGTTACAAGATCGCTAATCCAACTGTGCTCGCACGCATCAGTAAAGAGGAGCTCACGAGCTTACTCGTTGGCTACGGGCATAAACCTTATTTCGTCGAAGGTGATGAGCCTGAACAAATGCATCAGCTCATGGCCGCAACTCTCGACACTGTCCTTGATGAGATCCGCACGATTCAAACAAACGCACGAGACGGTAATGTCGCTGAGCGTCCGCAGTGGCCCATGATCGTGTTGCGCACGCCGAAGGGCTGGACTGGACCAAAGTTCGTCGATGGCAAGCCGGTCGAGGGAACGTTCCGTTCTCACCAGGTCCCACTGTCGCAACCTGCAAAGAACCCGGAGCACCTGCGTAATGCTGGAAGAATGGTTGCGGAGCTACAAGCCGGAAGAACTGTTTGACGAAACCGGAAAATTGCGAGCTGAACTTGCTGAACTGGCTCCTGAAGGCGATCGCCGCATGGGCGCCAACCCGCATGCGAACGGCGGTCTGCTTCTCAAAGGTCTGAAGCTGCCGGACTACCGCGAATACGCAGTGCCAGTTCCAACGCCAGGAACCGTTGAGGCCGAAGCAACGCGCATTCTCGGCGGGTTCTTGCGCGACGTGATGAAACTCAACATGGATGAGCGTAACTTCCGTGTTGTTGGACCAGACGAGACTTCGTCGAACCGTCTGGATGCTTTGTTTGAAGTTACTGATCGAGTCTGGATGGCAAAAACGTCTCCAGTCGATGAACACGAGTCGACCGGATGGCCGCGTCATGGAAGTTCTTAGTGAGCATCTGTGTCAGGGCTGGCTCGAAGGTTATTTATTGACTGGTCGTCATGGTTTGTTCTCGTGCTACGAGGCTTTCATTCACATCGTCGATTCGATGGTGAACCAGCATGCAAAATGGTTGAAAGTGACACGCGATATTCCCTGGCGGCGGCCGATTGCTTCGCTGAATTACCTGCTCACGTCACACGTCTGGCGACAGGATCATAACGGGTTCAGTCACCAGGATCCGGGTTTTATCGATCATGTCGTGAATAAGAAAGCTGACGTTGTGCGAATCTATCTTCCGCCTGACGCGAACAGTTTGTTGTCAGTCATGGACCATTGTCTGCGGAGCTGTAACTACATCAACGTCGTGATTGCAGGCAAACAGCCGGCGCTCCAGTATCTGGATATCGACGCCGCGATGACGCATTGCGCCGCGGGAATCGGGATCTGGCAATGGGCCAGTAATGATGACGACGCCGAGCCTGACGTCGTAATGGCTTGTGCGGGTGATGTGCCCACGCTGGAAACATTGGCCGCTGTTGATATCTTGCGGCAGCGGTTTCCGGACCTAAAGATTCGCGTAATCAACGTTGTAGATCTGATGACACTACAGCCGCAAAGCGAACATCCGCATGGATTGCCCGACAAAGAGTTTGATTCACTGTTTACGACAAACAAGCCGATCATCTTCGCTTTTCATGGTTATCCGTGGCTGATTCATCGCCTGACTTACCGGCGAACCAACCACCGGAATTTGCATGTGCGCGGTTACAAGGAAGAGGGCACGACTACAACGCCTTTTGATATGGTAGTGCTGAACGACCTCGATCGCTTTCATCTGGTGATGGATGTTATTGAACGCGTCCCGAAGCTGGAAACGATCGGCGCGCACCTGTTGCAGCAGATGCGCGACAAGCGTTTCGAGCACAAACGTTATATTTCCGAGCACGGTGAGGATATGCCCGAAATTCGCGATTGGAAGTGGCCTTACTAATTTATGAACGTACTCGTTCTTAACTGCGGCAGCTCGTCGGTCAAGTTTCAATTGATCGCTACTGACCTCGAGCGAATTGAGCAGGACGCCGACAAGCGTCTGGCCCACGGGCTGATTGAGCGGATCGGCGGCGCGGGCATCGTGACGTTCACGGCTGAAGGTCAGGCGCCGAAGCGGTTCGCCGAGCCGATCAGAGACACGCGTGCGGCAGTGGAGATGATACTTCGTTGGGCCATCTCGGAAGAGTCGGGAATAAACGAGGTCCAGAGTGTTGCAGACATTCATGCCGTGGGCCATCGCGTGGTGCATGGCGGCGAACACTTCACTAAATCGGTACTGATAACAGATGAGGTGTTGCGCGCCATTGAAGATTGCATTGAGCTCGCGCCGTTACACAATCCGGCAAACATTCAGGGCATCGTCGCAGCGCGCACAGCATTAGGCGTGGCGCTGCCGCAAGTCGCTGTGTTTGACACCGCATTCCATCAAACGCTGCCTGAACACGCGTTTCTCTACGCTTTGCCGTATCAACTCTATCGGCGTCACCGCATCCGGCGCTACGGTTTTCACGGCACTTCGCATCGTTACGTCGCTTACCGTTATCGCAAACTGAAAGGGATTGCGCGCGACGCGACGAACATAATTACTCTGCATCTCGGTAATGGTTGTTCCATCGCTGCGATCAAAGGCGGAAACAGCATCGACACGTCAATGGGATTCACGCCGTTGGAAGGTCTCGTGATGGGCACGCGTTCTGGCGATCTCGATGCATCGATCGTGGATCTAATCGCCACGAAAGAGGGGTTGTCTTCGCGTGAAGTTGAAACACTGCTCAACAAACAATCAGGACTGCTGGGTATCTCGGGACTGACTGACGACATGCGCGACTTGCTTGCCGAAGCACGTGAGCACGACGATCGTCGAGCGCGCCTGGCGATTGAGATCTTCTGCTACCGCGCACGTAAATATATTGGGAGTTATCTGGCGGCTATGAACGGCGCCGAGGCGATCGTGTTTACCGGTGGGATCGGTGAAAACTCTGCGGAGATCCGCGCGAGGATCTGCTCTGACCTGACCTGGCTGGGAGTGGAGCTCGATGCCGAACTCAATTCGAAGCACGGTGTTGATCAAAGGCGGTCAGATCAGCACCGACACCTCTCGCGCCGCAGTTTTCGTTATCCCGACGAATGAAGAGTTATTGATCGCTCGTGATGCAGTACGTGTCGTGAGCGGCGCCCCGCAGCGGTTCTAAAGTTCTCAGCGAGAAGAAATGAATTACGCCGAAGCGTTAGTGATTTTTAACGCCGAAGGCGTTGGCTAATGTGAGCCCAGGGTTCGAGCGCAGCGAGAACCCTGGGTCCATAAAAAAAATAGGGGATTAAACCCTGAAAGGGTTCGGCGGTTGGCGAACCCTTTCAGGGTTTCGTCGCTATTTTGAAATTTATCCCAGGGTTGTCGCTGCGCTCCAACCCTGGGCTCACATTAGCGAACGCCTTCGGCGTTAACGATTACCAACGCCTTCGGCGTTAAAGAAACGGGCGGCTCAGTAGATAACCAATGTAGTAATACGTTTCGTGGGCCAATAGACCGATCTGGCTTCTTAATACCCTGATACCTGGTGCTTGGCGTCGGTGACGGATCGGCTGCGAGGCCAACGTCCGTTGCCATCGCCATCGCTCTTTTCATGTGCAACGGATCGCTCACGATTAGCACTCTCTTTAGGCCATGTGTGTCTGCGAGCTGCTTCGCATACAGGATGTTCTCATACGTTGTATGTGACTTCTCTTCGATCAGGATGTCGCTCGCCGGAATTCCGCTCTGTAGTGCGTAGTCGCGAGCAGCAGCAGACTCGGTCGGCTCGCCCGGGTTTCCCTGGCCGCCGGTGAATATCAGTTTCCGCACCTGGCCTTTTCGGTAGAGATTGATCGCATGATTGATTCGCTCCCGGAAGACAGGCGAGACTTCCTCGGTCCAGACGGCAGCACCCAATACCACTGCGGCATCGGCCCGAGCGTCAGACGTCGCATTGCCGAACGAGTAAATACGCCACGCGAGCAGACCCGCCGCCAGCACTGCGACGGAGAATATGATTGAGACTGTCTTCGCGATCTTTCTCATACACGAATGTACGGTCTAAAGAGTAATTGAACATCAACCGGATCAAAAAGCGGGATTCCCACGATTTTGGGTTGTACATGCCCTCAGAAGCGAGATCAGCCCCACCGCCGCGCCGAGCATTTCGGATATCGCGAGCAGGTATGATGTCGCCAGAAACATCTGTGACCAAAAATGCGGCTCCAGACGCGCGACGTGGGCCACGTGGTCTATCGTCTCGGCGATGAAGTGATAATAGACTCCGAAGACAAACGACCCGAACATCGAAGCGGTCAAAAGCACCGTCCCGAACTTCTCAGACTTTAGCAGCATGAATCCAGCGACCACCGGGGCGACGATTATGACGGGGAAGATGAATGCTAACTGTGCCGGACTCGCTTTCACCGCCAACAACTCATGCGCGACCGAATGCAGAACCACCACCACGAAGTGAAATGCAACGATAACTAAAGCTATCCGTTTCAAGGTGCGCATATATTTATTCCTGATGGAAGCAACCTATTAGCCGTTCGCACGTATAAACGGAGACTAACCCGACTTGCAAGCGACCCGTTGGATTTCCGATCCAATTTATTAAACATTGTCCTGAAACGACCTCGTAAAACGCTGGCGAAATATGGACTGTTTGAAGTATACATCCACAGTCAGAATCTCCGTTGGACACAGTCAGTACCACCCGCGGTAGCGGGTGGGTGCGCAGCCTCAAGCAATCTCGGTGCTCGTCCAAGCTGAACCACATATCGCTGAAAGGGAACTGAAATGATTAAGACACTCCTCCTGATACCTTTCTTGTTCGCGATCGCCGCCGTTGGCCAGGCACAAACCATCGAGCCGTCGCTACTCCAGAAGCCGACGTTAAGCCGAACTCAAGTCGTCTTCGTCTACGCAGGCGATTTGTGGATAGTCGGCCGCGACGGCGGTACCGCGTCGCGATTGACGACAGGTGGAGGCGTTGAAACCGATCCGAAATTTTCGCCGGACGGTTCTTTGATCGCTTTCACGGGTGAGTACGACGGCAACGTAGATGTCTATGTCGTACCAGCAACTGGAGGAGTGCCACGCAGGCTGACTTACCATCCCGGTGGCTGATTTGGTTTCCGGCTGGACTCCCGACGGCAAACAAATCCTGTTTCGTTCGGGGCGCACCAGCACCAACCCAGTGCCGAAGTTGTTCACACATTCCAGTTGACGGCGGCTTTCCAACGGAAGTCCCTTTGCCGATGGGCGTCACGGGATCTTATTCGTCGGACGGCACTCGCCTCGCCTATGTGCCAACCATAAAATTCCAGGATGCGTGGAAACAGTATCGAGGTGGACAAACAACTCCGATCTGGATCGCCAAACTCTCTGACTCGAACGTCGAGAAGTTGCCGCGCGACAATTCAAACGATTCGAACCCGATGTGGGTTGGCGACAAGGTCTACTTCCTCTCAGATCGAAACGGATCGGTATCGTTATTTGCTTACGACACGAGTACAAAGAAGGTCACTCAGCTAGTCAAAAATGATGGACTGGATATCAAGTCTGCCAATGCTGGTCCAGGCGGGATTGTTTACGAGCAGTTTGGATCATTGCATCTTTACGATTTCGCGTCCGGCAAAGAGCGGAAGCTGAACATCACGGTTTCCGGTGATTTACCCGGCGTGCGCCCGCGCTATGTGAAGGTCGCCAGGAACCTCTCCGCAGCGGCGCTATCGCCAACCGGTGCGCGCGCTCTTTTCCAGGCTCGCGGCGAAATCATCACCGTGCCCGCTGAGAAAGGCGACGCGCGCAATCTCACCAACACGCCGGGCGCTGCTGAGCGTTATCCCGCCTGGTCGCCTGACGGAAAACTGATTGCTTACTTCTCAGACGAATCAGGTGAATATGCTTTACATCTCCGCGACCAAACGGGAATGGGTGAAGCGAAGAAGATCAATCTCGGCACTCCACCATCATTCTTCTATTCCCCTGTGTGGTCGCCTGACAGCAAGAAAATTGCTTACACCGACAAACGTTTGAACCTCTGGTACGTCGATATCGAGAAAGGCACGCCGGTCAAAGTTGATACCAACACTTACGAAAATCCGTTTCGCGTGATGGATCCGAGTTGGTCGCCTGATAGCCGTTGGATTACCTATACGAAGCAACTCGATAACCGGCTGGGCGCGGTCTTTATTTATTCACTCGAGACGGCGAAGACTAATCAGATCACGGATGGAATGAGCGACGCTCGCTTTGCAAACTTCGACAGGAATGGAAAGCACCTCTACTTCACGGCCAGTACCGACGCTGGACCAGCGACGGGATGGCTCGATATGTCGAGTTTTAATCGACCGATAACTCGCAGTGTCTACGTCGTCGTGCTACGCAAAGATCTACCGTCGCCGATTGCGCCGGAAAGTGATGAAGAGAAGGTGGCGGAAGAAAAGAAAGAGGAAAAGAAGCCAGCCGATGCCGCCGCCGCCGCTCAACCTTCTCCTGCGCCGAAGAAGGAAGACGTCAAAGTAGACATCGACTTCGACGACATCGGTCAGCGAATCCTGACAGCGCCGATACCTGCGCGTAACTATTCGGGCATGACTTCAGGCAAGGCCGGCATACTTTATCTCGTCGAGACTCCGCCGACGTCGGAGTGTTACCCGGCGGCGGCGTGATCTTACATAAGTTCGAGCTTGAAAAGCGAAAGACTGACAAAGTGCTCGACGGCATCACGGCTTTTGCGCTTTCAGCAAACGGTGAAAAGATGCTCTACCGTTTGGGTGGTGGCCAGAGTATCGCGTGGTTCATCGTACCGACCGCCACGCCGGTCAAGCCTGGCGAGGGCGCATTGAAGGTCGAAGATCTGGAAGTTTATGTTGACCCGAAGGCCGAGTGGCGGCAGATGTATGCAGAAGCGTGGCGCATTCAACGCGATTTTATGTATGACCCGAACCTGCACGGGTTGGACTTGAAAGCCGCTGAAGCTCAGTACCGGCCGTACCTCGATTCACTCGGCCATCGCGGCGACTTGAATTACCTCTTCACAGAGATGCTGGGCCAGACGGTGTTGGGCCATACTTTCATCGGTGGTGGCGATCTGCCGGAGCCACCGAGAACCAGAGGCGGTTTGTTAGGCGCCGACTATCGCATTGAGAATGGTCGATATCGCTTTGCCCGCATTTACAACGGCGAGAACTGGAACCCGCAATTGCGCGCGCCGCTTACGCAACCTGGAGTAAACGTGAAGGCCGGCGAGTACTTGCTTGCGGTGAACGGTCGCGAAGTGCGCGCCAGTGACAGTGTCTATTCCTTCTTCGAACAGACGGCGGGCAAGTCGGTGGTGATTCGCGTCGGTCCGAATCCGGACGGAACAAACGCGCGCCAGGTGACGGTTGTGCCGGTTGAGAGTGAAGGGGGTCTGCGAAATCTGGCCTGGATCGAAGACAACCGTCGCAAGGTTGACACACTAAGCTCGGGCCGCATCGCTTATGTTTACCTGCCGGATACTGCGCTCGGCGGCTATACCAATTTCAACCGGTATTACTTCTCGCAGATCAACAAAGAGGGAGCGGTGATCGATGAGCGGTTCAACGGTGGCGGCAGCGCAGCCGATTACATTATCGACTACATGCGGCGTCCGCTGATGAATATGTGGACCACGCGAGAAGGGAAGGATTTCACGACACCCGTGGGATCGATTTATGGTCCAAAGGCAATGATCATTAATGAGTTCGCGGGGAGCGGAGGCGACCTGATGCCGTGGCTCTTCCGCAAAGCGAATGTTGGACCACTAATCGGCAAGCGCACGTGGGGCGGCCTCGTGGGGATCTACGACTATCCGCAGTTGATTGATGGCGGTTCCGTAACAGCTCCTCGCGTCGCTTTTTACAATCCTCAGGGTGAGTGGGAGGTCGAGAATTACGGCACCGCACCGGATATCGAAGTGGAGCTCGATCCGCAGGCGTGGCGTGCTGGTCGCGATCCGCAGCTTGAAAAGGCGGTGGAAGTCGTGATGGAAGCGCTTAAGAAAAATCCATTGCAGAAGCCACGTAAACCGGCGTATCCGAATTATCACAACGGCCGCTCGACGACATCTGGGCAGCCGGCTAAGGACACACGTAAATCAGGCAATTAAACTTTTGCCACAAAGAGGCACAAAAAGCACATAAAACGAGCGAAAGCTATTTTGTGCTTTATGTGCCTCTTTGTGGCCGAGAAATATGGTTTACTTGTTTGCAGCTACCATCTTCCTCAGTGCCCTCCTGCTGTTCTGGATTCAACTGGTGATGGCGAAGATGCTTTTGCCTCGACTCGGTGGGACGCCGGCAGTGTGGAACACCTGCATGCTCTTTTTTCAGGTATTGCTGCTGGCGGGATATTCCTACGTACTGGTTACAACTGCGCGGCTCGGAGTTCGTAAGCAGGCAGTTTTGCATGGCGCGATCCTGCTTCTTTCATGTCTTTACCTGTCGCTTACGTTCGCTGGAAATCTTGGCTCTCTCTCCGACGCAAGCAATCCGGCACTGTCGCTCTTCGTTTACCTCCTGGGTGCGATAGGGTTGCCGGTATTTGTTATTTCAACTACCAGCCCGTTGTTGCAGAAATGGTTTACACGTACTGGTCACGCTTCAGCAGCCGATCCTTACTTCTTGTTTGCGGTTAGTAATGGAGGTAGTCTCCTCGCGTTACTCAGCTATCCGGTAATTCTCGAACCTTCGTTTACTCTGTCTCGCCAGAATCAACTCTGGGTTGTGATGTATGTCGTATTCTTAATACTGACCCTCGCTTGTATGTTTGTGTTATGGAAGTCGTCAGCCAGAATAGAACAAGTCAGGAAGCCGCCCTTCCTGATAGTTCTGTTCCCATCCCGCTCAAGCGGCGTCTCTACTGGATTCTCTTAGCATTTATTCCCTCAAGCCTGCTGTTCGGTGCCACAACTTACATCACCACTGAAGTCGCGCCTACACCCCTGCTATGGACCATCCCGTTGGCGCTTTACCTCGTGACATTCATTCTCGCGTTCGCGGGCAGGAAATTGTTGCCTGAACAAACTCGCAAGCACCGCGCTCGCTGGCTTGGCCCTGCTGCTTACGTTGACACTCGCGGCAGAGGCAACGGAACCGACCGCGGTCATAGTGCTACTGCATCTATTGTTCCTCTTCGTCGCTGGAATGGTGTGTCACAACAGGCTGGCCAGTGATCGACCAGATGCTTCACGCCTCCCGGAATTCTACTTATGCGTGGCTATCGGAGGAATGATTGGAGGACTCTTCAACACGTTAATAGCTCCGACGATATTCAACACGATAGTTGAGTATCCCCTCGTGATTGTGCTCGCCTGCTTGATCCGGCAGCGCGACAAGTTCTCGGTCGATCGCTTCGATCTTATTTTGCCGGCGTGCATAGGCCTGCTCACGATCGGGCTGGCCCTTCTTATTGACCGCTATGACGTCAGCACCGTCGCCGGTGTCGCCATTGTTTTTGGTATTCCGTTAGTGATCATCAATCACCGATTTCCGGAGCCGGCCGGTTCGGTTTGCCCTGGCTATTGGCGCGGTCATGCTTGGAAGCGTCGTCTATTCCGAAACTCAAAACCGCACTTTGCATGTTGGCCGCAATTTCTTTGGTACCTTGAGTGTGAGGTTCGATCCGGCAAGTGCTACTCGCACTCTTTACCATGGCAATACCATACATGGCCGTCAGTTTAGCGATCCGAATCTTCAGTGTGAGCCACTTTCATACTTTCATCGAGAAGGACCACTGGGACAGATCTTCGAGGCGTTCAACTCCAATGCTGCGTCACGCAACGTTGCCATTGTTGGACTGGGAACCGGGTCAATGGTGTCCTACGCTCGTCCGGATCAGGATTGGACTTTTTACGAAATCAATCCCGCAGTTATCAGCATCGCGCAAAGTACAGAGTATTTTACCTACCTGCAGAAATGCGCCGCTGCTCCTGCCAGGATAATTTTGGGTGACGCACGACTCCAGTTGCAGAATGCGCCGGACCAACATTATGGCCTCATCGTTCTCGATGCTTTCAACTCCGATGCCATTCCGATTCACCTCATGACGCAGGAAGCGATTGCTCTGTATACGTCGAAGCTCGGCAAGCGGCGGGATGCTGGCGTTTCACGTCTCCAATCGTAGCCTGAAGCTCGACGCCGTTCTTGCGGATCTGGCGAGACGCAGTGATTCGATTGGTCTAAGGTCAGTTGACGGAGAGCATAATCCGATAACAGGCAAGGATCCTTCCGAGTGGGTCGTCATCGCACGTCACTCACCCGCCTTTGACACCCTCGCCCAAAACCTCAACTGGCGACGCCTCGAGGGACGAACAGAATCGATTGCGTGGACCGATGATTTCTCAAATATACTGAGTGTCTTCCGGTGGTATTAACGCTCAATTCAGCATTAGGGACAAGCATAATGGTTTGCATGTCAACTTGGTCCGAGGACGCCGAGCCCGCGAAGCGGGCGGCAGCATAAAGCCTGGGGCGCAAGCCCCAGGGATCGAAAATTGAAAAGCAATCGAGCCCGCGAAGCGGGCGACAGCCCATAGCATGTTGCGTCTGTCGCCCGCTTCGCGGGCTCGTTCGCTTGGTTTTTGATAGCGATCCTGGGGCTTGCGCCCCAGGCTATATGCTGCCGCCCGCTTCGCGGGCTACGGAGCAATAGCTGTCGCAATGCTGCGCGGGCTAGGGAGCAATAGCTGTCGCCCGCTTCGCGGGTTCGGAGCAATTAGCTGTCACAATCGGCGCGTGCGAGGTGTTCTGCTAGTGAAACCCTCAACGACTGCTTGATTCACAAACGAACGGAGAAACGGTATGACGAGCCTTTCACAGGACGTGCGCTATAGCCTGCGCATGCTGCTAAAGCACAAAGGTTTTACGATCGTTTCCGCGCTGACGCTCGCACTCGGCATTGGCATCAATACAGCAATGTTCAGCGTGCTGAATACGTTTTTATTTGGCTCGCTGCCTTACCCGCAGTCCGAACAGTTGATGAGGGTATGGCGCACGTCGCCACATTCCCAGACCTGGCCGTTCTCAGCCGCAAACTTCTTCGACCAGCACGACCAGAACACGGTTTTTGAAAAGATGGCGGCATACAACTTCACCAGCCGTAATCTGACCGAACAGGGCCAAACAGCAGAACGTCTGCTCGGCCTCGCAGCAACCGCCGATTTCTTTCCAATGCTGGGAGTCGCTCCGGCGCGCGGCCGCGTGTTCAAACCCGAAGAGTTTGAGCCGGGAGCTGACAACGTCATCGTCCTCACTGATCGCTTTTGGACGCGCCGTTTCGGAAGCGACCCAAACATCGTCGGACGCAAAATTCAGCTCGACGGTAAGACAGTCGAGATAGTCGGCGTGATGCCGCCCGGATTCGAACATCCTATCCTTTGGGGCCCAATCGACCTCTGGCAGCCACTCGCATTTACTCCAGAACGAAAAACCAGCCGCGGCAATAACTATCTCTCTTCGTTTGGTCGCCTCAAACCCGGCGTCACAATTCAACAGGCAGAGCAAAGCATGGTTGCTCTCGCTGCTAACATCTCACAAACAAAACTCGTCGAACGAAGGCGAAAGCCTCCGACTCGAACCGCTCAATCGCTCGATGTCCGACAGCATCGGCCGAACCGTCATGTGGTTTACATTCGGACTCGCAGGTTTTGTGTTGCTGATCGCGTGCGCAAACCTCGCAAACCTTCAACTCGTTCGCACGACAAGTCGATCGCGTGAGCTGGCCGTTCGCGCAGCACTCGGTGCGAGTCGTTGGCGACTGCTGCGATCCTCGCTGACTGAGAGCATCGTTGTTGCACTAATCGGTGGAACAGTCAGTCTTGTAATCGCAATCGCGGCCGTTCGATTCATCAGTGGCCGGCTCTTCACTAATTTGCCCGGCGCAAGTGTGCAACTCGATTACAAAGTGTTCGGTTTCGCCCTCTTGTGCTCACTGCTGACAGGGATATTGTTCGGGACAGTTCCAGCGTGGTTCGCTTCGCGCGCAGACGTGAACCAGGCGCTCCGCGATAACGCTCGAGGCTCCACCGCCGGACGTTCGCAACACCGTTTGCGACACTCGCTAATCATCGGTGAAGTCGCGTTTGCAATGGTCTTGCTCGCGGCGGCTGGATTGTTTCTGCGTGGCTTGCAACGCTTCATCAATTCAGATCCGGGCTGGCGGGTTGATGGACTCGTGACTGTGCAGACGGATCTTCGCGGCGAAAAATATAAAGAGGACAAGCAACGCGTCGTTTTCCTGACCGAGCTCGAAAATCGACTTCGTAGTTTGCCCGGTGTCGAGCACGTTGCGATTGCCGATTCGAGTCCGGTGTTTGGTTTCAACAGCAGTAGTTCGTTCCTCGTCGAAGGGAGACCCGAGCCGCCGCCTGACAAGTACCCGGAAATGTTTTTCGAACCAACGAGTAGCGACTATTTCGCGACGCTCGGTGCTCGCTTGCAGCAAGGACGTACTTTTAACGCAGCGGACACGGCCGATCACCCGGCAGTCATTATCATCAATGAGACAACGGCTCGTACGTTTTGGCCCAACGAAAGTCCAATCGGAAAGCGCATCAGTAGCACTGGTCCAAAGAAGGACTACTATGAAATCGTCGGCATAGTTAATGACCTCGCCTTTCCCGGCAGCCTCGGAGAACCGTACACGCGCTTTGCAGCGTTTGTTCCTATGACGCAAACTGCTCCGGCGTATCTCACGCTCATTCTGCGCACCTCTGCGAGTGCGGAGTCGATCGGTAACACACTGCGTGGTGCGATAGCGTCACTCGATCCTGATCTACCGGTTTGGCGAATTCGAACTGCACGATCTGCAGTCAACTCTGGATTGGGCAGTATTTCGTTGTTGGGAAGTCTGCTCGGAGCGTTTGCGGCAGTCGGTTTGATCCTTGCGGCAATTGGGATTTACGGTGTTGTGTCGTACACGGTGGTCCAACGCACTGGCGAGCTCGGAATTCGCATGGCCCTGGGAGCGCAGACTCGCAATGTTCTGTGGTTGGTGTTAGGAAAGGGCGCCGTTCTGATTCTGATTGGAGGGTTATTCGGGATCGCAGGTGCGTACGGCGTATCGAGGCTATTGCTCGCCTTCATTCCGTCACTGCCAACACGCGACCCGCTGATCGTCGCGTTAACTGGCGCCACTCTGGCAGTAGTGGCACTGGTGGCCTGTTACATCCCGGCGCGTCGCGCAACGCGAGTCGATCCCCTCGTGGCGCTGCGCTCGGAGTGACGCCGTCTTAGCTAGGCAGCCCAGAGCAGTCGCGGCGCATATGTGGGCTTCGGGACGAATGCACTGGTCGAGCGAATTTCGAAAACGGTATTGAGCCGTGTGATTTCGAATACTCTGCGCAGAGTTTCTTTCACGTTCATTAATTCGAAGTGAATTCCATTTGCCGCGGTCTGCTCGCGTAGTTGTAACAAGACGCCGAGTCCGTGGGCATCCACGAGCGTCACGTTTGATAAGTCGAGAATGATGTCGCTGGCGTCCGAGACTAACTGCACGGCGTTGCGCAGAGTTTCGGTGTCACCATTTACGATTTTGCCTTCGAGGCAAAGAACCTCAGCCGAATCCAATCTTTTGGCGTGTACTTTCAACATAATCCCCCCAGTATTCGTGCGCTGCGTGTCAGCGCTGTAAAGTAATTCCACTTTGAAGACGATCAAGATCCCACTTTGTTAACTGGTCGTTTTCAATTTTTCTGGTTTCTGCTGGGATAACACCGCCGGGACGGCATTTTGAGTCATCTTTTTTAGGTGGTTACACAGATCGTGGTTAGTTTTTGACCGTAGAATCGAACCAACAGATCTGGTATCTTTGCACGCGACCTCCAATCCCAACACGCAACGGAGGTCAAGGCTCGCTGTTGCTTCTCCTCAACAAAAGAAACAGCCGTCCTTATTAAGGTCCATTTTGTAAATTTAAAAAGTGACCCCCATGAATCACACTCAATCTGCCCGGAAGCTGCGGAGGAGAATCGCATTCCTCCTCATCGTCAGTATCTTTAACTTCATCGCCTCCCCGTTCTTCGCAGGATTCAGTACGAAAGTTGAAGCCGCGCCGCTTGGTCCCTTCGACGGACCAACGGATTTCATCAGACGCATCCCGCTGGCGACGAACGATCTGGTCTACAGCAGCACTACGGCAAAGATTCACGCCAGCTTGCCAAGCAGCGTCGGGAGTAGCGGCAATAGCATTGCGGCTATTGATCCAAGGACCGGATTGGTTAGCAGCTCTACTTTCATCGGTAGCGAGCCAACGAGGCTGGCGCTGTCAGATGATGGGCACAGTTTATATGTCTGGCTTGAAGGGTCACTTATGTTCAGGCGTTTCGACGCGCTGACAAACACTCCCGGCCTTCAGTTCTCCATGGGTCAGGATCCAACGAACGGTCGTTTCACCTTTAGAGACTTCGCTGTTGCTCCGGCCAATCCGAGTGTGCTGGCAGTCGCGCGGGGAATCATCAACGTTGGCGCGCCGCAGGGAGTGGCAATATTTGACGATGGCGTACGACGCTCCAACGTTGGGCCGAGCGGCTCGAGCGGCGTTGACTCCATTGCCTTTTCCGCTTCTGCTTCAAAACTATATGGCACGGGACCAGGCGGCGGATTTCAGACGATGGCTATTGATGCAGCGGGCGTGAGCGTCAGTTCCACGAGCTCGCTGGCACAGTTCACGAGAATCAAATTCAGTAATGGATTGCTATTCACTTCGTCGGGCCAGGTTATCAACCCGGACACCAATACTCTTCTCGGTACATTTGCCGTCAGCAACACTCTCGCCTTTGCGATCGACAGCTCCGTTGGACGTGCGTACTATTTAACTTCCTGGTCCATCCTTCGAACACGGTAATTTAGTCTCAAAGCTTTTGACATAAATACTTTTGTACTGCTGGGATCGCTCACGATTAACGGCGTTAGCGAGAGTCCCGCTCCACTTCGCTGATTCGCTGGGGAGCGAACGGTCTTGCTTTTCGCACCGATAACGAGTTGTTCATCATTCAGACGTCTCTGATTCCGTCAGCGGAACCGATACCGACTCCCACTCCGACACCTTCGCCAACTCCATCCTCGCCTTCGCCGGGAGCGCCCGCTTTCATCAGACAGATGACGTTGAGCACGAATGATCTTGTATTCAGTCAGGCGACGCAAAAGCTTTATGCGAGTGTTCCGAGCAGTGAAGGCAGCACCGGCAACAGTGTAGCCGAGATCGATCCGGTATCGGCCACCGTCACTAACCAAACATTTGTGGGAAGCGAACCGGCACAGTTGGCCCAGGCAGATGATGGTGCGACGCTTTACGTTGGCCTGGATGGCGCGGCTTCGATACGCAGTTACAACATCCTCAACCATACCGCCGGAGCGCAATTCGTTATCGGGCGAGACAACTCTACTTGGTCCATATGGATTCAGCGACATTGCCGTGACTCCCGGCAATCCATTGGTTATCGCCGTGGCACGAACGAGGCAGAACGCTTCGCCGGCGGAAGCGGGGGTAGCGATATTTGACAACGGAGTGCAGCGCCCAAACACAGGCCCGTCTTTCTTCAACGGAAGTGGATCTATTGCTTTTGCCTCTTCCTCCGTGCTTCACGGAAATAATGGCAACCAGGGCCTTACGACCATGTCGGTTGACAATTCGGGAGTTACAGTTACCGGTACAAACCATTTCGTAGACGGCAACTCAATAATTTTTGCGAATGGCCTCGTTTACGGTTCTTCTGGTCAGGTGATCAATCCCACAACAGGGGAGTTGGTCGGCACTTTTAGCGGCCCTTTCCTGTCAAACGCGATTCACACCGTCGATGTGGCTAATGGCCGTGCGTTCTTCCTGGTATCTACCGGTTCGGGTCTACAGATCCGGGCTTACGATATCAACACGTTCCTTCTGCTCGGCTTCGTCAACATCACGGGCACAGTTGGGTTTCCACGCGATCTGGTTAGATGGGGCACGAATGGACTGGCATTCCGTACCGATAACCGGAGGGTTGTCCTGATTGAAACATCTCTGGTCAATGCGAGTGTGGCTGTTCCCAGTCCGACCCCGACTCCATCGCCTACGCCGTCACCGTCTCCACCGTACATTCCAACGTTTATTACGCGCGTGAATTTACCTGCAAACAATCTTGTCATGAGTGAAGCAACGCAGGCCCTATATGCGAGCGTACCAGCCAGCGCGGGAGCGAACGGCAACAGCATAACGAAGATAAATCCTCAAACCGCAGTAGTTGGACCATCCGTATTCATTGGCAGCGAGCCAAACCGGATGGCGATTTCGAACGACGGCCAAACGCTGTGGGTGCATCTGAATGGCGCCAATGCGGCTCGCCGCTTCGACATACTGACTGAAACTCCGGGCCTGCAATTTACGACCAGCCCGGTACCGCCACTGACATGGAAGTTGTTCCGGGAAGTCCGGATTCAGTAGTGCTGAGCATGGGCCAATCCGGCGGCGGCGTCGCGATTTATGATAGCGGCGTCAAACGTCCAAACATTGGGAATACAATTCCGAGTGTTGGACCAATCGAGTTTGGCGCCAGCTCGTCGGTCTTGTATGGCTATAACAATTTTAATGACAGCGCTGATCTAGTGAAGTTCCTGGTTGATGCGTCTGGCGCTACGACATCCGTTGTTACGCCAAGACTGTTTCCTGAGTCTGGGAATGCTTTGAAGTTTATTGATGGACTCTTGTATACGGGCTCGGGCCGGGTAGTCGATCCGGAGAGCAAGACGTGGCTCGGAAAATTCCAGGTCGGTGGTTTTCAAGTGATGTGCGTCGATGCCGCGAATCATCGCGTGTTCTATGCGACCACCACGTTTTCGGGTGGGACCCTCATACGGGCTTTCGACTCAAATACCTTTCTGCCGCTTGGTTCGATAAACGTGCCCGGCGTTACTAACATACCGGTGAACCTGGTGCGGTGGGGAGTGAATGGTCTTGCCTTCAACACTGTGCCGCCTTTTGGTTTCACAGAACCGAGCCGAGTTTATCTCGTGCAGAGTGAGCTGGTGTCTGATGCAGGGTCAATACCGATCGGGCTCGAGCTTGAGCGCGATCAAATTTCCGCCTCTGAATTCACCTCGCCATTGCCGGTCAAAGTTACGCGAACCGGAGACGACTCAGCCGCCGTTTCAGTTGATTATGCTACCAGCAACGGAACTGCAACCGCCGGATCTGACTACACTGCAACGAGTGGTACGCTCACCTTTGCACCAGGCGAGTTAACCAAATTCATTTCCATTCCCGTCACGGACGATAATCTGTTTGAGAATGCAAATGAAACTTTCAACCTCACCTTAAGTAACCCGACCAACTCGGCCGTGCTCGTGACGCCTGCAACGGCCACCGTAACAATTTTCGATAACGACTCCAAGCCTTTCGTTTCCTTTTCTTCCAGTACTATTTTTATTCTCGCTGAAGGTGATTCAGGTACAACGAATCTCACCTTCCGGCTCAATCTGAGTAACCCGTCGGTCCAGACCGTAACGGTCGACTATGCAACCGCGAATGGCACCGCTACGGCGGGAAGTGATTACGTAGCGTCGTCTGGCACGATCACCATACCGGCTGGAACTTCTTTCGCGACCGCTAGTATTCCGATAAATGGCGACACGACAGTTGAACCAAACGAAACCTTCACCTTAACTCTGAGCAATGCCACAAACGTGAGTTTCCTTGGTAGCTCCGGTGCGTTCGTCACCATTCTCAACGACGACGCGTCGGTGCAACTGAGTAACAATGCGTTCAGCGTGAATGAAGCGGCAGGCTTCGCTACCATTAACGTTACTCGCGCGGGCGACACGTCGAGAGCAGCTACAGTGTTTTACTCGACAACTGACACAGCGGGCTTGCAGAGTTGCACGCTCGCTAACGGCAAAGCGTCGGAACGCTGCGATTACGGCACGGCAGTGGGAAGAATACAGTTTGCCATTGGAGAAACAGCGAAGACGTTAACCGTGCCGATAGTGGATGATGCGCTCGTCGAAGGTGACGAGACCTTCACCGTGAATCTGAGCTCTCCGACGGGGGCCACTCTTGGAGCAAACACCGCGACAATCACCGTCGTTGATAACGATTCGATCACCCGCATCGCAGAACCCGATTGATGGCGTTACCTTCTTCATCACGCAGCAGTACATCGATTTTCTGGGCCGCCTGCCTGACACAATCGGTCTCGCGAATTGGACCGATACGTTGGGTAACTGTCCCAACGGCGGTTTTGGTGAGTTTGATAATCCGACCTGCGATCGCGTGCACGTCTCGGCCGGCTTCTTCCTCTCCGAAGAGTTCCGCGGGCGCGGCTACTTTGCTTACAAGTTCTATGAAGTGGGTTTCGATCGGCGACCGATGTATGCCGAGTTTACGCCTGACATGGCGTTGGTAGGTGGGCCGCAGTCGCCGGCATCTGAAGCAATAAGCAAAGCTGCCTACACAGAGGCGTTCGTGCAGCGCCAGGAATTCAAGAATCGCTACGATGCGTTGTCGAATAGCGGATATATTGATGCGCTGGAGACGAATGCGGAAGTGACGCTGGCAAACAAAGCGGCGTTGATAGCAGCACTGGATGCAAATCAGAAGACGCGAGCGCAGGTGCTGCGTGAGGTAGTAGAGTTGCAAATCGTGACGGACAAGTTCTTCATCCGCGCGTTCGTGGCGATGCAGTACTTTGGCTACCTGCGGCGCGATCCGGACACGATCGGATACGACAACTGGGTCACCACGCTAACCGCCGACCCAAGCAACTTCCGGCACATGATCTTCGGGTTCATCTTTTCAGACGAATACCGCGGCCGCTTCGGACCGTAATCTTCGGCTATGCTTGGATCGGGTCAACTCCACCTCGTGGCAGGTTCAATCACCTCGCATTAGTGTCAGTACCACCCCGTCGTACTGGATGGTACGAGGTCAGTACCACCTGCGATAGCGGGTGGGTGCGTAGCCGTGCGGCGACTACTCAATCACCTCGCATTGGGTCAATGCGGTGGACACTTTACGTTGACATCCCCGAATTGCTTTGACACTATCGCACCATATTTCAGAAAGGTTCTTCATCCTCATCATGTGGAACGATACCGATACTCCTCTCGCCTATTTCATTTCTTTTCGCAGCTACGGCACGTGGTTACACGGCGACAACCGCGGCTCCATCGATCGCTTTCACAATCGTTACGGTGATCCCTACATGCCTCAGAGCGAAGCATGGGAACGTCACAATCGCAAACAACGCAAGGCCGATCCATTCATCCTCGGAGCCACAGAGAGACAATCGGTGCAAAAGGCTATTCGCGAGACGTGTAGCCTGCGGAAATGGCATTTGCAGGCACTCAACGTGCGAACGAACCATGTACATACGGTTGTAACGGCCAACCGCAATCCCGAACTGGTTCTAAATGCTTTCAAAGCAAATGCAACGCGGCAACTGAGAGAAGATCGCTTGTGGCCGCATCAGTTTAGTCCCTGGGCCGATAAGGGCAGCAAAATACGATTATGGAACGAACGTAGTGTGGCTAATGCAATCAATTACGTGCTGAACGGCCAAGGCGATGAGCTACCGAAATTTGATGACTGACTTGAGCTACGCACCCACCCGCTATCGCAGGTGGTACTGACCTCATCCAAAGCCGCTGCGCCTCCACCGGTTCCCGCAATGCGGTGCTGACACGTCATACCGGATGGTAGAGGTCAGTACCACCTGCGGTAGCGGGTGGGTGCGTAGCCATGTGGCGACTGCTCAATCACCTCGCATTAGTATCACTCCCGGGGTACTGGTACTGACCTCATCCAAAGCCGCTGCGCCTCCACCGGTTCCCGCAAGGTGGTGCAGACACGCCATACCGGATGGTAGAGGTCAGTACCACCTGCGGTAGCGGGTGGGTGCGTAGCCATGTGGCGACTGCTCAATCACCTCGCATTAGTATCAGTACTCCCGGGGTACTGGTACTGACCTCCATCCAAAGCCGCTGCGCCTCCACCGGTTCCCGCAAGGTGGTGCTGACACGCCATACCGGAGGGTAGAGGTCGGTACCACCTGCGGTAGCGGGTGGGTGCGTAGCCATGTAGCGACTGCCCAATCAACTCGCATTAGTATCAGTACTTCCGCGATACTGGTACTGACCTCATCCAAAGCCGCTGCGCCTCCACCGGTTCCCAATGTGGTGCAGACACGCCATACCGGATGGTAGAGGTCGGTACCACCTGCGGTAGCGGGTGGGTGCGTAGCCATGTAGCGACTGCTCAATCGCCTCGCATTAGTATCAGTACTTCCGAGGTACTGGTACTGACCTCATCCAAAGCCGCTGCGCTTCCACCGGTTCCCGCAAGGTAGTGCAGACACGCCATACCGGATGGTAGAGGTCGGTACCACCTGCGGTAGCGGGTGGGTGCGTAGCCATGCAGCGACTGCTCAACCACGCATTAGTATCAGTACTTCCGAGGTACTGGTACTGACCTCATCCAAAGCCGCTGCGCCTCCACCGGTTCCCAATGTGGTGCTGACACGCCATACCGGATGGTAGAGGTCGGTACCACCTGCGGTAGCGGGTGGGTGCGTAGCCATGTGGCGACTGCTCAATCATCACGCATTAGTATCAGTACTTCCGCGATACTGGTACTGACCTCATCCAAGCCAGCGATGGTATAGACACAAAACACCGGAATCTTGAAATTAGCGAATTAGAACACTGAAAGTAAGTACTTAGAAAAAGAAGAGGCCCGTATCTGACGAGCCTCTTCTACGCGAAATTTGCAACGCGATAAACTTGTTCACTACGGCCGGACCGTTACGCTGCCGGATTCGGTTGGTATCTGCGGGAAATCATCAGCACCAATAAATTGGCACGCACTCGGCTCGACCACGTTGTCGAAGAAAACCTCGCTGATCGTGTCTTCGCCTGGGCCACCGTTGTCAAACACGGTAAAGAAGGCGGCGTCAAACTCATCGTTGAAAACCGAATCAGTTGTCTTTCTTATGGAACCGCCGAAACTGGCCCGGTTTCCTACAACTTGAAGGCAAGTGATGTCGATCTGGGTACTGTACTTCGGGTCAAAAGACGGATTGTGAAGTATCGCAGTCCCCTGAACGGTGCCATCTGATTTGATCCTGGCACTGAAGGAAAACTGTCTTCTGACCGTTTTACCCTCCGTATCCTGAAGCAGGATAGTTCCGTGTCCTGAGGCGGATGGTCCTGCCGCTGCCGCCGCCGTCGACCGCAGCGCAATGGTTGTGCCAGCCATGGCTGCAATTAACAACCCGGCAAAAAGAAAAATCTTGCTACGTTTCATGGTTATCTCCTTGATCTTGATTGGGTCCTAGTGTGAGAAAGAGAAAGGATAGGAGTGATCAAAGGGCGTTGTGACCATACCCACCCACATTAGCGTCGCGGTGCGTCACACCGTACGATCGTGTGTACTTCCTTGTTGTTAGAGCGGGCACAATCTACTAGAGTTCAAATCTGGCTGTCAACGTGATTCGGGGCCGGGTCAGTTGGTGCTGACCCGGCCCCAAAACCAGTTATTGAAACGGCTTGAAGATATTCGAGAACGCCCAATTGCTCTGCGTAATGCCGCTACAAACAGGAGAGGCAAAGCCCTGGTTCGGGCAACTCCCATTGTCGCGCGCCACTGACCACATCGAGAGTCGGGTGATGTAGCTATTTGCGTTGGCAAAGTTCAACAGCGATTGCGCGTCGGCCAGTTGAAAGATCTCCGTGTTGACGTCGTTAATTCCGATCATGGGAGTCACTCCGATAGTGGCGGTCAAGCCCGCGGCCACAACCTGATTATGGGTGTTGCTCGCAGCTTGTTGAGCGCTGAGTCCCATTTGACCTCCATTATCGTTGGCCGACCCGTAGTCCATGGCCATGATGTTTATGACGTTCACGTTGAGTCCCGCAGCTTTCACGCTATTCAGAATATTCACACCGCTCGCCACCAATCCCGTCGGTAGAACGGGCAGCGTGTAGGAAATCACGAGACCTGGATTTGCGTTCTTGAGTCCAACTAACGCCTGGTTGCGACGATTGATCGAGGCCGTGTCAGTAGTCGCTCCACCTTCAATATCGAAGTCCAGTCTCACAGGGGTACTGCTGTTCACACGGTATTTATTCAGCACCGATTGGTAAGCAGCTTGTAGACTCGATACGGTGGTGCATCCCAGTGCCAGCTCAGTTCCGGAAGCGCCACCAAACGAGATGATTACATCGCCTCCGGCCGCACGTATGCCCTGGACCAGCGAGAGTATCGTTGTGCCATTGGGCAGCGTGTCATTCGCGACGGTGGCTCCCACACCGCCCCAGGTGGGCGTGCAGCCGCCATTACCGACCACGAATCCGAGGGTAAAGACCTTGATTCCGGATTGCTGCTGAATAGTCAGAAGTTGCCAATCAACAGTAAGGCCCATGTCCACATAAGGCGCAAACACTTTCCCGGAGGGTGGTGGCGGAGGTGGACCATTCAGCGTGGTTACATTTATCGCTGTGCTCTGTGCGGAAGTTCCCGCAGCGTCTGTGGCTGCAACTCTGAAGCTATAAGTGGTCAAGGGAGACAAGCCGGTTACTGTCAAGTTGGGGCTGGTTGAAGTGCCGGCCGCAACACCGTTCCTGAAGACAGTGTAGCTGGTTAAAACGCAGTTGACGGCAACAGTCGAAGCGGTCCAACTCAGGTTCGTGCTGTTACTTGTGGTTCCCGACGCTTGTAGTCCGGTAGGCACGCTGGGAACTGTAGTGCAAGCACTGCAGGTTCCGATGATGGTCCATGGCGCCCCACTTCCTGGTCCACCATTGTTTGTGGAAGGGTTTTGGCCCTGCGTCCAAAAGTTAGCCTGATAGTTCACGCCGTTAAGACTTGCTGTCATTCCACCAGTGTAAGCAGTAGTAGAGATCCAGGTTGCCGCGCACGAGCCGCCACCTCCGCCACCACCCGATCCGCTACATGGGCCATTGCTGGTCCATGGCTGACCACTGCCGGCTCCGCCATTGTTAGTAGCGGGGCTTTGCCCCTGGGTCCAAAAATTTGCGGTGTAGTTGATTCCGTTAAGGCTCGCCTTCATGCCGGCCGTATAGACCGAAGTGGAATTCCACGGCGAAGCGCAAGTAGTCTGTGCAGCGCCCACGCGCGCCATGCACAGCAACAAAACAAAGAGTCCGAGACCAGTTTGGATTCTGCGAGTAGACTTCATAAAAGCTCCTTGATGCTAGGAGTTGATTGGACGGGGGAAGTGAGTTGTCTTCAATTGTTGGGAGGGCAAACTAGACTGGGTGAGTAGCTTTTTATGCCTAATATCAGCGGTTGTCAATGGGTAAGAAGACACCTGTAAGAAGGCCCGAGGCCTACCGCTCCTATTTGTCGCTCAGCCGCGTAAGCGTGGTGTAAGATAAGCCGCAAACGCACACTCTCGCCCGACCGTGCGTCCGCGAACAAGTAGATGGCCTTCACGAAAGAAATCCCCCATGTCTTCGTAAGCTATCGCGGTTCACGCAGGGACCTCGCTTTGAAGATTTCGGAAGCAGCTAAGGCTGCCGGCTGGACCTCAGACACCATTGAAGAATATCTGCGGATACCCTTCGCCGCGGGTTCACCACACGAGTACAAATGGCTGACCGATCGCTTCGCAGAACGAATTGAACCGGGTTGTACGTTCGTGATTATGGCTTCCAATGACGCTAACGAAAGTCGTTGGGTTTTATCGGAAGCCGTGGAGGGCTTTCTCAAATCCTATCGAATCATTATCTTCTGGGTGTCAGGCGACGATCCTCTGAGAGTAGTTTTTCCGCTGCCGTTATGGGCATACCGTTTGATGTCCTGTCCCCAGGCTTTCATCATCGATGCGCGCCGCAATCCTGATGAGAACGTCGCTGCGATCACTGGAATTCTGAAACCATCGCGCCGCTATCGAATAACTTTCAGGCTACAGCAATTTGTCACGGCACTGTTGAGCATCGCGATGTTGATATCACCGGTAACTGTGCTGTTGGTGAGTTCGCTACTACCTGCTGCAACCGCGGATACTGTTCGTCACCTCTTCCTTCGTCCGTGGGTCGGTTTGTCATTACTTTGGTTCGCAATCGTTATCGTCGGAGTGTTTTATCCGTCATATGGCGGGCCGTCGCGACTTGCGCCCGACAAATTCGACAAACAAATTCGTCTGGTCACGCCCGGGTTTACCGGATGGAGATGGCGGAAGATGATTACTCCAGTGGCATTTATATTGGCTTTTTTCATTGACGGCCTTAGCTTCTTCAATCTGAAATCAATGTCCACTATCGGAATCGGAACTTATTTCAAGGCGTTCATAATCGCAGTAATCCTGGTGCTGCTCTATCAGAAGGTGCAGTGGAACCTCTTCACTTCCCACGTCGGGACCATTTACAGAAAATTAGCGAAATACTACGGCATGGATTTGAGCGATCTTATGCGCATGAAGTGAGCAGGCGACGATGCCTTTCTTCGTTTGACGAATGGAGTTAAGAAATGACTGAGTCTTAGTCTTCCGCCGGTGGGTTGCTGACCGCGTTGCGATTCAGCACGTCTCTGACTTTTCTCGTGAGTCCGATCCAGGTGAACGGTTTTTGAATGAATTCCACATTCGCGTCCAGCGCTCCGTGCTGAACGATGGCCTCATCGGTGTAGCCCGACATGAATAGCACCCGTATCGCTGGTCGTAATTCCAGCAACCGATCGGCGACTTCTTTCCCACTGATCTCGGGCATCACTACGTCCGTTACCAGCAGATCGATCGGACCGTTATGCGCCCGGCACAAACGAATCGCCTCTTCGCCACCTTTGGCATCCAGTACGTTGTAACCAGCCTGCATCAGGATTTTGCGTGTCAATCCACGTACGACCTCTTCATCCTCGACCAGCAGAATAGTCTCGGATCCTCGCA
Source organism: uncultured Acidobacteriota bacterium (assembly GCA_963748155.1). Classification (GTDB taxonomy): domain Bacteria; phylum Acidobacteriota; class Blastocatellia; order Pyrinomonadales; family Pyrinomonadaceae; genus PSRF01. Next base: position 407,667 of record CAVVHV010000003.1, read on the forward strand.
GCGCAGTAGTAGTTTCTGCCAGCTTCTCAACGTTCATGGCGGTAGCGTCGTCGATACGCGGCAAGTAGACTTTGAACATCGTTCCCAGCCCTGGCTCGCTATAAACCCAGATGTAGCCGCCGCTCTGCTTCACAATACCGTAGACAGTCGATAAGCCCAGGCCCGTACCTTTACCCACGTCTTTAGTTGTGAAGAAGGGTTCGAAGATTCTCCGCTGGGTTTCCTGGTCCATACCGCTTCCCGTATCGCTAACCGCCAGCATGACGTATTCGCCCGGCTCGACGGAAACGTGCCTCAGAACAGTTTGATCATCAAGCGTGGTGTTTGCTGTTTCGATAGTCACTCTCCCACCGCGAGGCATCGCATCACGTGCATTGACGACGAGATTCATGATTATCTGTTCGACCTGACATGGATCAGCTTTGACGCTTCCCAGGTCGGCTTCCAACCGCGTGGCAAGTTTGATGTCTTCACCAATCAGACGCGTCAGCATCTTCTCCATGTCCTTTACCACGTCATTTAAATCGAGCACCTTCGGCTCGAGGATTTGCTTGCGACTGAAGGCCAGCAGTTGGCGAACCAGGGAGGCCGCTCGTTCGGCCGCCTTCTTCGTCTCTTCAAGGTTCCGGCGAATGGGGTTTTCCAATCCGACTCGTCTGAGCGACAGATCGGTGTAGCCGATAATGGCTGTCAGCATGTTGTTGAAGTCATGGGCCACACCGCCGGCGAGTTGTCCGATGGCCTCGAGTTTCTGCGACTGCTGAAGTTGAAATTGGCTGGCACGAAGCGCCTCTTCGGCACGCTTGCGTTCCGTGATATCTCTGGCGCTGCCTTGCACGGCCACGGGCACGCCGTTCTCATAGACCAGGCGGCTGCTCACTTCGATCGGAACGCGGCTGCCATCTTTTCTGATGGCTTCGACTTCATAGATTGTCAGGGAGTGATCAGCGAGTTTCTTCTTCAACCTTGCGTGAATATCATCGAGATAGTTACGAGGAACGACATCGGAGATTCTCATTTGTAGTATTTCGTCACGCGAATAACCGATCAGCTCTTCGCCCGCCTTGTTGACCATGATGTAGCGGCCATTCAGATCGTGGACGTAAATTGCGTCTTTCGCGTTCTCGAAATAGTCGCGATATCGTTCTTCACTCTGGCTCAGATGTGAAGTATCCATAAATAGCTATCTCTAAGTGGGCAGAAGAGAGCGCGGGCGTCCACTCGTGTGTTAGAAATGGACGTCCACGCCCTCAACGCGCACGCAGCCCCACGACGGGGTAACGCCCCGCTGCGTGCGTCATCGTTGATCGGTGTCTATGCCCCAAAAGCCGATCAACGATCAGAATAGATGAATATAGCGGAGGTTATTTTTGTGCAGTATCGGGCGAGGTCTGAATGATTTGTAATCAAGTGAGGGTGCCTTGTCAGTCTTTGTCCTACAAAAATTAGCCACAAAAAGGCACAAAAAGCACAAAATAGAACTTTCAGAGTTTAGCCTTAGGCTGCGATCACCAAGCTAAAGCTTGAACTCTAAACTTCTTACTTTGTGCTTTTTGTGCCTTTTTGTGGCTATTCCACCAGTCGGTTGCGGATGGCGTAATGCGTTAATTCTGCGTTGGTCCTCATGTCCATTTTGTCGAGGATGCGACGGCGGTAAGTGCTGATCGTCTTGTTGCTAAGAGATAGCTGCTCTGCGATTTCTGTCACGGTCTTGCCGGAAGCAATCGAGCACAACACTTCGAATTCACGATTCGAAAGACTTTCATGAGGTACTTTGCCTGGCTGCGAAAGCTGAAGAACCATCTTCTCGGCCAACGATGGGCCAACGTACTGACCGCCCTTTATGATTTTTAGAATCGCCCCGCGTAACTCTTCTCCGGAACTGGCCTTGTTAATGTAACCCGAAGCCCCAGACTTAAAAGCCCGCACTGCATATTGCTCTTCCGCATGCATGCTGAGTATCAAGACAGGCATTCGAGGACGAAGTTGCTTTAGCTCACTCAGCACTTCCAAACCACTGCGACCGCCTAGAGAAATGTCGAGAATCGCAATATCCCACGACTGTTTCTTGACCAAAGCGATAGCCTCCGCTCCGGAACGAGCTTCACCAAACGTCGCAGTCTCCTTAGTGAACATGTCTTTGAGGCCGCGGCGAACTACTTCATGATCATCGATGGTAAGGATCTTAAGCATAGTTATTCCAATCTATACGTCGAGTGGAACGCGCACGACGACGGTAGTGCCGCCACCTTCTTTTCCGGTGATGCGGACTTCACCACCTACCAGCAGCGCTCGCTCCTTCATTCCCAACAAGCCGAGAGACCGGGTGTTCGTTCTTTGACTCTCGGTAATGCCCTGACCGTCATCCTTAACTTCCAATTCGAAATAGTGTTTGCTGCTCCTCAGCCTGACGTAAAGATTAGCAGCACGCGCATGGCGCAAAACGTTTGTCAGTATTTCCTGCAAGATGCGAAAAACTGCGGTCGCTCTTTCCCGGCTCAGTTCGATCTCGCTGGCATTGTTGGTCCAGTGACACTTGAGATCCGACCGCAACTGAAACTGCTCTATCTGCCATTCGATTGCAGCCACCAGACCTAAATCGTCCAGCACGCCAGGCCGAAGTTCCGAAGCGATTCGTCGCACCGTGCTTATGGTCGTCTCGATCAGCCCCGTCATACTGCTGATCCGCTCACGAATTTCGGAAAGCTCTGGACCACCGCCGGAGCTAGTCAGAGTGTTGTCTATTTTTTCGAGGTCCCACTTCAGCCCCGTCAGGACGCCGCCGAGCTCGTCATGTATCTCACGTGCGATGCGTGTTCCTTCTTCTTCTCGTGTCGAGCGAATCCTGGCAGAAAGCGCTCGCAGCGCTTCTTCGGCGTGCTTGCGTTCTGTGATGTCGTTAGCCACCCAGAGATAACAGGGTTCGCCGTCGAGATTGAATATCACCGCTGAAGTATTAGCGATCACTTCGCGACCATCTTTTGATGTAAAGCGAACCTCCAGATCCAGGACGGGTTTTGGAGTCTTCAGTACCTGGCGGATTTTTTCGACCACGCCATCTCCCATCAATGATGAGAATTTAAAAATCGATTGGTTGATAGCTTCGGCCCGTGAGAACCCGGTTTCTCTTATCCAGGTATCGTTAACTTCTAAAACTATGCCATCTCTGATCCGCAGGATACCCATACGGAAGGGACTAAGGTGAAAGATTTTGGCAAATCGTTCTTCCGAAGAGCGCAATGCTTCTTCGGCTCGCTTTCGCGCCGTTATGACCTGGGTGAATAAAATCAGTCCGCCGATGTCACCGTTAACGTTGCGCCAGGGAAGACTTTCCCATTGCAGCCATCCGACGCTGCCGTCATCAGCTGATGTAGGAGTCTTCTTCGCATCGTTCAACTGCGCCCGCCAGGATCCTGCGATGAGCTTCCCGCCACCGAACAGGAAGGTTGGGGAACACTTCATAGTGCGACTTACCAATCAGATCTTGTCCTTCGAGCTGGTAGTCTGTGAGAAAACGATCACTGACCTGAAGGTAACGCATGTCAGTGTCAAACATTGCGATGGCGGCAGGTGTGTGTTTGATAAACAACCGCAGCAACGCTTCGTTGGACTTCACGATCTCTTCAAAGCGCCTGCGGTCCTCTCCGTTAGTTAAGGAAGGCTGTGCAGGAATCGAGGGAGTTCTCTTCATTTCTCCTCCCCTCGTGGCATGAGGTTGAGTTTTCCTTCAGTGTCGCACCGCTACGCACCCACCCACTACCGCGGGTGGTACTGACCTCGTACCATCTAGTGCGCGAACTTGGACGAGGTCAGTACCACCTGCGGTAGCAGGTGGGTGCGTAGCCGTGCGGCGCCTGGTCCAGTAGCATTAAATCTTCGGCACTGTGATCCAATCTTCAGCACTACCACTGCGACTGGTCCTTAAATCACGAATCCCGACCCTGACCTGGTAGAGACCGCCGGGCACGAGGGTGCTGAACTGGTATATCGATCGTTTCGGTTTATTCGCGGCGCCCTCGGTAGTCGAGCTCTTCGGAAATATTCGCAGACGTCCGACAAAGCTGTTGATGGGTTTGCCTTTGTCGTCGTAAAAGATCCCAGCGATGTCCACATCAGCCGCGAGCTTTCCGTCAATAAGATCAAACGTCAGCGCCGCATCGTCTATCGCGATAGTCGCAACCACGTTGGTGCCGAAACCCGGCATTTGATTGAAGTGCAAATTTACTGTCGTCGGTATCTCACGTTGCGAAACAGGTGCATCGACGACCAGACGCATGTCATCGTCGCGCGCTTTGGTCGGATCCTTGTCTCGCTTTTTCTTCGTCGTTAGTAATGGCAGAGCGGCTGACTTGAAGTAGCTGGTACGCATTCGAACTTTGAGATCGGGCCGGCCGAGGATGCTGATGTCAATTTTTTGAACTTACCGCGCTTCTGCTCTTCGTCATCAGGTTTCCAGGCGAGCAAATAGTAGTTGGACGTTTCGTCCATTACTTTTTCAACCCACTGGTGCATAGGCATATTTGTGTTTCGGAACGCCTGGCCACCAGTGTCCTTCGCGAGCGCATTGAGGCCGTCCTGTGAAGAGGAGATTTCTCCGATCGAAGCTCCAGTTAAAAACCCGCTAATGTCTGCCGGCCTATTGACGTCGATCGACTGGCCAACAATGCCGCGCGCATCGAGCGTGTAAATCACAACGCCTGCGCGTCCGGCTGCATCAGTTACTTTCTTGATCCTGTCGATCGAACCTGTTTTAGTATCATTTAGATAGAAGCCATCGGAAATCAGAAACACGAGTTTGCGTCCGGGCAACTGGGCCGCAGTGCGCATCAGTCCTTCCAACAATCGCAGCGTGTCGTCTGTCGCCGGCGCAGACTCCACCACGATCTGCTGTGCACGATTCCTGACTAGTTGTCTTGCAGATTGAGGCGACACAGGGCAGATCATCTCGCCGCGTGCGCGAAAACAGTTTTGCTTTTGAATCTCCTGGACGTAATAGGTGATTGCCTGTTCATCGCCCTCGCGGATCTTCATTGCGAGGTACTCGGACATTGGAGGTTTTTCCATGTCCAGTTTTGGATTTGCGCGATAGTTCAAACGAGCAACGGCTGTACGCAATGCGTCTTTATTGGCAGTGAACTGTTGCAGGAATCCGACTTGTCCGCTGGGCGAAGTGATGGCGACTTGATCTTTCTCACCGATGCCACGATCGATGAACTCAAGCAACGCTTGTCGCGTGCGCACGAGACTGTCTGGAGCGAGATGCAGATCGTCAACGAAGAATAAGACGGATCGGCGCTGTGCATCGGATTTAGGTCTGTTGACTGGGTTTGATTGCCCGGGCTGCACTTCCGGAAGAGCGCCGGACCTAATGGCTTCAAAGAAGGAGATTTCCCGCTGCGCATTATTGATCTTCAACTGAAATTGTTCGGGTTTCAGTCCATCAACAAAGCGCCCGTTCTTGTCAAAGACCATCACGTCAGATTGCACCAGTGATGTCTCAAACTTAATAACATCATCCGTGTCACTGCGTGGCGGCTCGGGTTTTTGCTCAGGCTTTGTCTGGCCGAAGACCAGGGCAGGGAACAGAAAGAAACAGGTCGCTGATAGCAGGAAAAGTTTAATGCTCGACATAATCGTCGCCCCTAGGTTGCGGAGTTCCTAGGCAGTCTAATGGCAGACAAAACGGAGATCAATGCCGAAGGGACAACGAAGCGACTTTCAGCTTTGAAGGCAGGTTTCTGTTAATTCATTATTACTGCAAAGCAGCCGCTGCGTCTTTCTCAGAGAGAAACTGCCGAAGCTTTTCGCTGGACTTCGGGTTCGAAAAAAACTTCTTTGCTTTTTCACGATCATCCCAGCGCTCCATCGCCTGATAGGTCTCTGTCAGGAGAGCCCACAGAAACGTGTCCGACGGCGTCTTTCGCAACCCTTTTTTCAATTCGTCTTCGGCCTTGCGATACTGTTTATACTGGAGACAGAGTTCCACGTATAACAGGTTGGCGCCCTCAGAATCACCTGTAACTTCTCTAGCTTCTTGCAGTTCTTTTTTAATCTCTTCTGCTTGGTCGCCCGCGACGGCCGTAAAAACAGTGAAATCATAGAGGGGCTTGTCTACCTTCGTTGTTGCCGTGACATCCCACTTATACTCTCCAGAGGCTAAGGCAGGAGCATCAAGTGTTCTTGGCTCACTGGTGTTTTGGCTCCAGATGACTTTGTTGTCGTTATTGAGAAGCCTGACAAAATAAGTCTGGACTCCTCTCACTGGGGTCCAGGCAAGAATCGGTCTTGGATCGAGTAAGAGACCAGCTCTGAGTGTAAGGAGGGTTAACAATTTCTTCTTGCGTTTATGACGCGGTGGTTCGCGAGGGATATTTGACACCGCCCCTCTATATCGCTGCTTGAAGCGACTCATCTGCTCCCGCGTGAATGCTCCCCTTGGTGGTGGTGGTGATAGCGGTTTGATAATTCTCCTATTGTTCCCGGTTAATCGCTGCGCCGTGGCGTTCACCTGAAGAAGCGTTGCTTCACCCGCCTGTCCGGTGGAAACCTCATCGTTTTCAAAAAGAAAGACCGTTGAATTGATTTGCATGGCTTTATCGGCAGAAGCCGGTTTGAGCATAACGACACCACTTATATGCGTGACAACAGCGAGAGGTTCAGGTTCTACCGGCGCGACTGCTTCTATTTTTGTCGCAGGTGCAACATCTGGTGTTCCCAGCAACATACAAACCAGCAGCAATATCGTCACCATTCTCATCGTTCTCACCTCCTTCGTGTATAACGCTACTGTTCTATTAAGTGCAGATCTATTTGCCAGGGCATTTCATTTGAGGAGTTGGCAGTTTGGTCTGGGGACTCACTTGAGCAAACTTGAGTTTTTCTGGCTCCACGATTGCACACGTCAGATCCGCGCCGCTTAAGTCCGCGCCCGTGAGACCTGCTCCGGTCAAATTCGCTCCAAACAAGTTTGCTCCAGTCAGCTCAGCGTTACTCATGTCGGTGCCCTGGAGATTTGCGTTCTTCAGTTGCGCCGAATTAAGGAAAGCTCCTTTAAGAGAGCCATATCTAAAATTAACGTCATTCAAAGAGGCGTTATTGAGGTGAGCTTCTTCTAAATGAGTTCCTTCGAAGTCGGCGCCATTAAAATTGCCCCCGCTGAGATTCGCACCACGCAAATCCGTTCCTTGCAGGAGAATGTTCAGGATTTCACCGTCCTGAAATCTGAGCTCGGGACTGCCCAGGACCGTTAGAATGGCTTGAATGTCCGCTGGAAATGTTGGAATCGTAGAATCTGTTTCTCTTTCCTTTTCTTTTTCCGGAGTCCATTGAGAATTCTTCGCTATGTACGTAGTCAGTATCTCTATGATTACCCAGCGATCTCTTTTACTTTTGTTCTTTCCGGAACTCTGATCGGATTCCCATGAATCTTTCGCAATCCGCTGAGCGAATAGATGCCGCCTAAACGGATGGCAAGATTATTAGTCTTGCCTGTAGGGTCATCGGATTTGCCTAGTTGCTCAATAGCTCGCGTGAACCGATCAGTGATCTGGCCTTGTTGAGTAGTTCTTAACGTCTCCTGAGAGTTAGCCAAGGTCGCGCGCGAGGTCTTGAACTCCTGCCAGGTTACATAAACACCAAGGATCACCAGGACCCCACCCACCGCCTGGAATATGAGTTGGATAAAATCTTTTTTCTCTTCAGCACTAGAAGGATTGATAAAACGACGCAGCCAGGGAACAAAGAAGATGAAAAAAATGATTACAGCGATGAATCCTACAATCCAAAGAATTACTGTTGTTGTTAATTGGGAAACGAAGACGCACATGATTAGACACCTCGCGATTTGCGGGGTTGCTGGGAAGAAAACCTGGCGGAAGTTGTTAAGACAATCACCGCCTCTCCTTGGTTAACAGGGATTAGCGATCAGCCTTACGATTTTGAATAAAGAACCTGGTTCGCAGCTGGATTAGCGAGTGTGCAAGGATACAGAGTTACTCAGCCGTGTTCTTAACGGCGCAAACATATTCCTCGATGCAGCGAAAGTCAATCCCTTGAATGAGGCTTTGGCGGGTGATTCAGACTTTTGTTTCGATTATCAAACTCACTGGTTGCCCGACGCTGATCTGACCGGTGCGCGCGACGCTTCCATAGGCTCCCGCGTTATTGTTGTTGAGACGTATGGCTGCCTTCATGATGCGCGGGTCTTGTTGGGCCGTGTCCGGGTCGAGGTTAATCATCACACAGCGCGGATCGGGCATCGTTATACTGACGATTGGCCCATCTTCGTCGTTGCCGAACACTAGCCTGCCGCCGATCCAACCGTCCTCGAGAAATGGTTCAGTTGAGTCTGTCGCAATTACGATATTTGCCCGGAATCGCCTGGTGTCCAGGTCCTGTCCGACCTCGCGGCCGATTGCGGAGATCGTCGCTAAATTGATCACCGACACGTTCGCCTCGTCGAAAATTCCATGCTTGAGTTTCATCAACTCAACGGCGCTTCCAAATTTCTCCGCGACATTGTCTTGCAGTTCAGCGCTTCCAATCGCAAGGTCCAACCCTTCCGGCGTACGGACGTGCGTAGGCGCCGGCTCGTCCGCATTCTCATCAAGACCTAGCGGCTGGTACAAAAGAAGCTCAGGAAGCCGGCTTGCCGTAAGCCAGGGAAAGCCACTCTTATCGTTCAGCCGACGAAACGCAAAGCGCCGATCTCCCTGCAAACCGTGCCAGCCGAGAAAGGCAGAGTCTGTCGCGATACCCGCCATCGATTTGACTGGATACCGCACGAGTTCATGAACATGTCCGATGTGAATAATCATAGATGTTGCGCAGCTAAGCTCAACAAGGTTGGGTGATTGTAATAAACAAATCGTTGACAGTACACGAGCGTAATTTGAACGAGGTTGGGTACGAATTATGTAAGCAATCAAGGCGTGTACAGATTCTCGTTCGGACAGTAGCCGAACTTGGTTCGGGTCAGTACCACCTCGCGGTAGCGGGTGGGTGCGCAGCCCTTTGGCCTGCCGTGATAATGTCAGTCGCCGCACGGCTGCGCACCCACCCGCTACCGCGAGGTGGTACTGACCCGGTCCAACAATGATCTCAGACTTTTAAGGCAAAGCGAAAATCGTTGTTCGTTTAGGAAACTCACTGCGCCCCAAGCTCCACCGCCACAATGTTTTTCCTGTCGCGCGCGTAGAGGCGCGTGCCGGATAAGCGAAGGCACGGTCCAGGATTGATCGCTAAGCAGTTCCACTTTCGACGTCACCGTCAAACCTTCAGCCGTCGCAGTGGCGAGTAATAGATGGCCATCTTCGTCGAGAATGATGAAACGGCCATCCGCAAACAGGGACGAGGCTCTAGGAAAACTGCGATGGCGCCACAAAATCTTTCCCGTTTTAACGTCCACTGCGGTGAAAGGTGCTGGTCCAAAGTCGCCGCTCGAGCCGTAGATCCTATCGCCGACGCGAATCGCGTTTGTAAAATGAATTCGCATCAGACTATTCGCCCACAACTCCTCGACGCTCGTTTTGTCTCCAGCGCGACTGAGTTTTAAGACACGGCTGCCGCCACCGTATCCGCTTGAAATGAAGAGTAAATTGTCAGGCCCCCAAACAGGCGTGCTGGTGTTCAAGCCGAACTCAACCGGATGTGGGTGACTCCATAACAAATTACCGTTGTTCGGATCGACGCCAACAATTTCGCTCCACATGAAAGCGACAAGTTGATCCTGACCGTCGACACTGATGATGATCGGAGACGAAGTGGAATTCTTGAAATCATGTTTCTTCCAGGCCACTGAACCATCTTTGCGATTGAAAGCAACGAGTGAGCTGGACGGCCCGCCGACCATCATTACGATCTTGTCTTTGTAAGCAATGGGACTACAGGAATAACCATTCACGCGCAGGGTGCCGTGAAACTCACTGATTAGATCATGGGACCACAAACGTTTGCCGGTCTTTCTTGTCGAGACAATGCAACTTACCAGTGGCGCCGGAAGTGAAAACCAAATCGTTGGTGACTAAAGGTGTTGCGTGAGGACCTGGACCATTTGACATGTCGTAGTCGGGCGAAAAGGGTGCGGCATAACTGTATTCCCAGACCGTTTTGCCGGTTGCCGCGTCGAGGGCAATGACGACTTCGTTGTCGCCTTTTCGGTACATGGTGAAGAGCATTCCGCGTTCTACCGCAATACCGGAATATCCTTCGCCCAATCTCTCTTTGCCATAGCCGCCGCGGTCCCGTGGCCGGCCAGGTTGTCGCCAGACCTTTTGTCTCGGATGTAAAGTTGCGGTGTGGTCCACCCCATTGCGCCCAGTCAGACGATTGCGCGAGAGTTGCTGTTTTTGTCGTCAACAAGAACAGCGCAAGCAGTACGATCCTTTGCTAGTGTGCGAACATCGTTCTTTCACACATTATTGCGGGGCTTGTGGTTTCTTGAAGGCGGACGGATCGATTTGACCGTTGACTGTTATGGCTTCGACTGTTGCTGATAGAGCAGGGAAAGGCTGACCATCAAAAGTTGCAGTCGTCTTGAATGGCAACGACAACCCCTCAACCGTTCGGAAATCGGAATAGTTGATCACGATCTGGCCCACCACACCGCCCGGCCCACGTCCCGTATATGTTTGGTTAACTACGCGGCCGGTTCCGGGATCAATGCCTAACGTTGTGGTGAAGTCCGGCAGTTCAATGTCAACGCGTTCTTCGGCGAGCATTGGTTGAGAGCCACGCCTTGAAATCTGGTCGAGTGCGGGCTCGAAGCAGAACGATAAGGTCGTGGTTTAGTTCCTTATAGATTGCCTTGCGGTTGGCTTCCGCCATCGGCCTGGCAGTGTTGTTTACCTGGACGAATGATTCAGACGGCGTGATGACGGAGGTCAGAGTGAAGTTTGGTCTAACTGTTTCCTGTCGGAGCGTATCAGGGAACGCTAACGTCAAGATATTCTTGACCTGATTTCCTCTCAGCTCCGTCCTTTGAAGAGTTTTAAGCTGGTCCAGTTTTGATTCAGCACCTAAAACTCCAACCGCTTTCGCGATGAGCTCTTGTCCGCGTTTGACCATTTCCGCGCTGGGTGGTGATTTGGGTGCAGGTGGAACTTCCAGATACTTCTCGGGAGCAGCCTTGAAAAGCGTTTGGCATTCCTCTGATCCAAAGATATAGATGTGCTCTTTGTGGACCAGATAAAGGTCTGGATTTCCTGAAGTTGGTGCTCCCATGCGCGCGCAATGGCCATCCAACTGGATCTCGTACTTCGAAGGATCCTTTTCAAATGTTGCCTTGTTCTCCTCGTTCGCAAAGAGGTACTGGAACCGGCCTCGCGTCACTTTGTACTTCATGTCTCCCTGGACCTCTTTGCCCTGCGAAAGCATGACCGGATCGAGGCCTTCAAGTGGGATGACAGTGTCGGAAACCTGCGCGCTGGCGGTTGCTATGAAACAACCAAGTAAGACGATGATGACTAAAAGTGAGCAGAAACGCTGAGTGAACATGGCCTTCTCCTCGTACGTCTACAAGTTCCATCAAACCTTATCAGAAGACTTTCGAGGCAGGAGCAACTCAGGTATGTACGGGAGCAGCAGTGTGACGAATGGCGGGAAATTAATGACCAGCCGTTGGACAGGATTTACAGGATTTTTCAAGATTGACAGGATTTATCTTGTTCATCCTGAAAAATCTTGTAAATCCTGTCTATTAAAACTGCCAACGATCAATTCGCATTACGAGAGGAGCCCAACCTGCTTGTGCAGCGACATGAAATCAAAATTATTCCAGGCCTCAACAATCTTCCCGTTTTCGATCCGCACTATCGTCATGCCCGTAATCTCGACCGGGGCTTGAGTCGCAGCTCTTCCCATGAAGTCTCCTTCGTGCTTACCACGCACCGAGCAACGCGCAGCGACTTTGTCACCTTCAGCCACCATGTCCTCGATAACGATCATGAGGTTTGGAAAGGCCTGGCGAAACACTTCATAAAACGGTCTGTAGCCCCTCGGACCTATGATCGGGTTGGAGGGATCATCCGATAGACCGTGCGCGATACCGTTTTCGTCGAACAGCTCCTCGATCGCCTCGGCGCGTCCATTGTTCCAGACTTCGTCAAACCAGCGACGTAGTAATTGTTTGTTTTCTTCCGACATGAGGTCCTCCGTTATAAGTTAGGGGTCGTTGGAGAAATCATAAAAAACGCGGAATAGATTGCCGTCCAGGTCGGACACTGTGAACTCATGCAGCTTCCACTGCTTCGACTCTGGAGGTGAGATGATTCTAGCTTCGCCGGCACTCCAGATCTCGTAGAGCTCCTCTACCTCTTCTTTGCTATTGAGATTGAGCCAGATCATCACGGGCGCAACGTTGCCATGATGCGCGCGGAAATCGCGGTCCGTAAGAAACATCCTGCAATCGCCTTTTGAGATTCCGGCGATGCCACCGTCGGCCCCGCCCCAATCTATGTTGAAACCGAGTTTGCCCTCATAGTAATCCAGCGCCGCGTTCATATCGGCGACCGGTATCTCAGGCACTGCTGCCGGAAACTCATTCTTCATTAGACCAACACCTCGTAACTACAGATTATACGGATAAAATTCGGATTGACACTGAGATTCAGACCACGCTACTTTGGGCTATGGCATACGCGGCACAAGCCGCTGCCCAGCAATCGTCCTATCAAAACTCACACCCATACAGAACACCATGCGATTGAAAGGCGTGATCAAGTCCTGGAACGATGAGCGAGGCTTCGGCTTCATCAAGCCGACGCAAGGCGGGCAGGAAATCTTTGTTCATATCAAAGCGTTTTCCCGCGGCGCAGGCCGTCCGCAGGTCAGCCAATGCGTCTTATTCGAAGTTGAACTGGATCCACAAGGAAAACGAGCCCGAAATGTGGAGTTGATCCAGTTCGGGCGCAACTCACAAGACCAGCAAGGCACCGGCACACTCATCGCTATTCCGGCATTTGTTATCGTGTACGTCGTTGCCAGTTTGTTGTGGGAACCACCACTCTGGTTCGCGCTCATCTACTTATTGGCAAGTGTCATCACCTTTTTGGCTTACGCCAACGACAAGTCGTGCGCCCAGCGTGGGGTGTGGCGCACCTCAGAAAGTACCTTGCATATGCTTTCCCTTGCAGGAGGCTGGCCTGGTGCTCTTCTCGCTCAGCATCTCTTGAGGCATAAGTCTGCCAAGGCTGAATTCCGCTCGGTCTTTTGGGTCACGGTAGTTATGAATGTCGCTGCCTTTATCATTCTGTGCTCGCCGATGGGTGGTTCGTTGTAGGCTGTGACGCACGCTCATTTCGCAGGGAGCGTTGAATACGCGTCATACGTTGCTCGCGCCAAGTCAGCAATTAACTTTTCCTGAGCTGCGTCAGGCAGTTTCGATCCACTCACCAGAACCGCAATCGCAAGATGACCTCGACCGGAAGGTAGAGTGACGATACCGATGTCGTTTGTAGCTTTCGCCACTCGTGTAGCCTCATCTTTCTCGCCCGAACCAGTCTTGTCGGCGACCATTGTGCCGGTCGGCAAATCTCCGCGCAGTCGATGCAAACCTGTGGTTGCTCGCTGCATGAATCCGGTTAGCAGGTTCTGTTGAGCAGACTGCAGGATTTTTCGTGGTGCAGTTGCACGAGGAGTTTCGCAAGATCTTCCGCCGAGCCAGTGTTTGGATTTGTGCGGCTCTTCACGAATTCCGCGACGGTTGAATGAATGTCAAGATTTTGAAAACCCAGGGAACGCATTCGCTCAGTGACTTTGATTGGACCACCAACAAGTTGGAGCAGTTTGTCGGTCGAGGTGTTGTCGCTACGTGAGATTGAAAAACCAATGAGCTGTTCGATGGTAAAGTCAACTGGTTTTTGCCAAAGCGCTGTATTCTCGGGCGCGCCTGGGACGATTTCCGCGGGTGTCACATGAATCTTTTGGTCGAGCCGCAGCCGGTTCTCTTCTACGTCCTTAAGGACAGCAATCGCCAACGGAAGTTTGAACACACTGTAGAGAGGTAATTGAGAATTGCCATTGATGGAGATCGTCTTTCCATTTTCGATATGAACAACGGAGAGACCGACTGTTCCTTGTGCTCCATCGCAGATGGTCTTTAGACGCCGCTCGAGTTCTTGTTCGACTTTGCCCGGCTGGGTTTGTGCGCCAGTAGCTACAGGGGACGGAGATTCATTGTTCTTTCTTGATTCAGCAGTGCTTGTAGATTTTGCGCATGCTGAGGCTAACGCGGAGAAGAGAAGCAGAATACAGACCGAGTTAAAGCGCATGAGCGAGATCTCCAGGTTCAAATTTAACTGACTGGCAATTAACGCCGTACAGCCTTTCCTCACAAGTCGGGAATCATTCTTGGATCGAGTCAGTACAGGGAGCGGTAGCGACCTGGTCAGTGATCAGCATGCGATATTCCTAACGATTTTTGACTCCCATGGTTTGACCAGGTCGCTACCGCTCCCTGTACTGACTCGATCCAAGTGCGATTCCTACTTTTGAGGCAAAGCCACGTCGTACATTCTTTCACAATCCTGTCATTCCTGCCTTTGAGTCAAACGAAAAATTCTGCGCCGCAGTAATACGGTGAAGAGTTCAGCAACTTCTCCGTACAGCAGTAATTTTTCGGATCATCGCGGCCATCAATCAGATGGCAGGGCGGTGTTCCTCTCAAATGAACTCACATCGAAAAGGATAAGAGAATGAGAAATCAAAGTCTGTTCATAAAAAAGGTGACCGCACTAGCGCTGGCGCTCATGTTCCTGGTCGCTACGAATGTCACGCGCGTTGAGGCGGCCCCAACGCAAAATCTGACCCCTCAGCAGATCGAGGCGGTGATTGAAGACGCATTCGCCGGATTAGTTACGTTCGACGTCCCGCGGGTCATAAACAATTTCGCCGCTGACGCTGTGCTGGAAGACCCGGTCGGAACTCCGCCGATGCAGGGAACACAAGCGATCACTGCTTATTTGGAAACGTTCCCCACGATTTTCAGTCAAATGAAACTCTACTCCCTGGACGTCAAGGTGCGTGGTCAGGAAGCCGCCGTCAAATGGCGGATACGTTTTACGACCAGGACCGGAAATGTTTTCTTCCTGGAAGGCATCGGCTTCTTCAAGTTGAACCAGGAAGGGAAGATCGAATTGGAGAGAGAGTTCTTTGATCTGGAGTATTTCCTGGGGCAATTGCAGAAGTGAACGTTGTGCTATCGCAGGACTCCTGCGTGCCACCGTCCCACCAAACTAAATCTGTATAGGTACTGGTTTCGGACTGCCTTGCAGTTGGATCGGAAGCTCTGGTGAACAACAAATCTTGTCTAAACGCTTCCGATCCTGCTGCATAGCAGGATCGTTTGCGAGCCACTCCCGCACATCCATCAGCACTTTCGCCGCGTTCTCATCCTTCGGCGTCGCAATCCTGTAGTGCATCCAGATTCCCTCGCGTCGCGCAGCGACAATACCCGCCCGGCGTAAATAGGCGAGGTGGCGACTAACCTTTGGCTGATTTGTTTTCAATATTTCCACGAAAAAACAAACACAGACCTCTTGATCCCCGATCAGGTTAATGATCCGCAGCCGGGTTGAATCTGCCAATGCCCGAAAGAACAACTCACGATCGAACGGTTTCTCTTTCCTTGTCATAACGCCCGAATAATAACATAAATCACATACGCCTTGACATATGTCTACTTTTGCCGGATACTGCGTCGCATATGTGCTTATACGTATATGTGAATTAAGGAAGGAGTAGTTGAAATGCAGAACGAACAAAAACCGGTTCAGGCCCTGAAAGCGCACCTGGCGTTGAACGTCAAAGACGTAGCAGCGAGTCTTGAGTTTTATCGAAGGCTTTTGGGCATTGAACCGAGCAAGGTACGAACAGGTTACGCGAAATTCGACGTTCAAAATCCGCCGTTAAATCTGACGCTTAATCAGCACGTATTTAACGAGCGCGGCGCACTCTCGCACCTGGGAATTCAGGTGGCATCTACGGACGATGTTCTCGCCATTCGCGAGCGCTGGACTGAAGCGGGCTTGCTAACACGTGACGAAATGCAAACTAATTGCTGTTACGCATTGCAAGACAAGACGTGGGTGCGCGACCCGGATGGAAACGAGTGGGAAGTGTTCGTGGTGCTCGAGGACAATCTTGCCGAAACTGCACCCTGCGAGTGCGGGACAAAGCTTGAGGACACTACGAGCACATTGAAAGCTGAAAGCGCGGCGGCGTGCTGTGCGCCAACACCGATTGGAGTCACGAATGCGTCAGCCGTTAGCAAAGCGGGTTGTTGCTGAGGCATTAGGAACGTTCTTCCTGCTGGCGGCAGTTGTTGGATCGGGCATCATGGCTGAGCGACTTGCAAACGGAAATACCGCGCTAGCCTTGCTCGCCAACACTGCGGCCACAGGAGCCGCGCTTGTCGCTTTGATTATAAGTTTCGGTTCAATGTCAGGCGCGCACTTCAATCCGGTAGTGACGCTCGCTTTTGCTTTTCGTCACGATCTGTTTTGGCGAGATGTTCCACTCTATTTGCTCGCTCAATTCGTGGGTGGAATTGGCGGCGTTATTGCGGCAAATCTGATGTTCGGTTTGCCGGCGGTTTTTGCGTCTAACCACCCTAGAAACGGGGATGGCCCAACTATTCAGCGAGTTCATTGCGACACTCGGATTGTTAAGTGTGATTCTGGCAACCAGCCGCTCAACCATTGCCGTTGTCGCGGTTGCCGTTGGAGCTTACATAAGCGCAGCATATTGGTTTACGGCTTCAACGTCCTTTGCTAATCCCGCAGTGACTGTCGCACGTTCGTTGAGCGACACTTTTGCGGGGATTCGACCGGCTGATGCGCCCGGGTTTGTCCTGGCCCAACTCGCAGGCGGTCTAGCCGCAATCGTCCTGTTTCGATGGCTTATGCCGGCTGATTACGAGTAAACACATGATGGAAAGCAAGCCCTACAAGTTTTTGTTTCTGTGCACTGGGAATTCCGCCCGCAGCATCATTGGCGAATATCTATTAAGACGTCTTGGCGGATCGCGCTTTCAGGTGTTTAGCGCTGGTTCGTTTCCCACGGGCAAAGTGAATCCTCTGGCCATTCAGGTTTTGAAGGACCTTTACAATATCGATGCCTCTCAAGCGCGGAGCAAATCGTGGGAAGAGTTTAAGGATGTAGAATTTGATTTTGTCGTAACTGTTTGCGACAACGCTCGCGAAACGTGTCCGATCTGGCCGGGTCAGCCAATCGTGGCGCACTGGTCAAGTCCCGATCCCGCTGCCGTAGAGGGAACCGATGCGGAAAAGTATCGCGCGTTTAAGGAAGTGGCTTACCAGATCCACCGCCGGCTCCAATTATTCACATCGCTTCCACTGGACAAGCTGGACGGACTGAAACTGGCTGCGGCTATTCAGGAGATCGGAGGAAGTTGACTACCGTGAGTGTGACAATCTTCCTCAATCAATGGTGGGCGCGGAACTGTTTGGCGGGGAACTTCCTGTCCCTTGGGTTCCGAGCGGCGTCGTTAGCGGCACTATCCAGCGCGTGGGTAACAAACTTACATATTCTTTTGCCAGGTCTACGTTAGGATCGATTAGCAACTGCGGTTGGCGGCCGTTAAGAGAAACCATTACGCGAGCCCGTACTTCAACCTCATCGTAACCTTCACGCCTCTTCTCTTCGGCCAGATAATGTCCGAAGAGCAGAATCAGGTCCGGTTTCGTAGTCATCTTCATCACCTGATGAGATTCCAGATAATCTTCCGGCTTGATGGTCCAGGTTTGTCCACTTCGCGGATGGGTAATAGTAAAGACTGCCTCACCAGCCTTTGTTCGCAACTTCATATGCCACGCAAAATTATGTCCTTCTTCGGTCCAACTTACGTTGCCCGGATAGAGGTAATGGCGAAGCGGCAACAGAAGCTGGACAGCAAGATAGGCTGCCAACAGTCCGGCAACTAATTTTTGCGAAGGTAATAGGGAAGGGCAACTGGTTGCTTCCGCAATTGTCTTAGGTTTTACGGAGGCTTGCGCCGGCTTCGCTTCTTCAAATTCCTCTCCTGGCGACATAAACCCTCGCGCGAAGCGTCGCACAAGGTCAGGCGGAAAGAAAATCAAGAGAGCGCCCAGCATCAACCACGGAAAAATGCCGATCTCGAATATCACGGCGTTGATGAGATTGAATACAACTGCCGCTGCGAATGCGAAGAGTCGCGTGCGTCGCCACAGGAGGAGCGGCACCACGAGTAGGTCGATCATCAACCCGCCAATCACGAAACTGTAAACCAGCCAGTCAGCCGCGAAGATATGGCCAAACTTTGGCAGTCTCGCCAAAGGACTTAACCATATGCGCATGGGCTCGCCGCCAGGTATCCAATCGCTGTTAAGTTTGGCAATTCCGCCGTAAAAATATGGTATTCCGATTTGTGCTCGTAAGAGCCACAACGTCCACGCCGGAACTACGTCTGAGCGGATTTTTCGACGCAGCAACGCATCAACGGAAAAGGCCCGTTCAGCCGGAAGGAAACACATCAGAAAACTGATCAGGCAGACCAGGTAGAAGTGATTCAGATAACGCGTTTGGTCCAGCAGGAAAAAGTATGTGAAAGCGAGAAAAAGGATTGGCGCGGCAATGCGGTAAAGGAACCCCGCCATCACACAAGCCGCTGCCAGACCGAGCACAAAGAAGTGAATGTACATCCCGCGCCCCGGCCATGGCTTCACCCAACTGAACCCGTAGTAAGTAAAAGTGACAGCAGGTTCAACGAAGTAACGGGTGATCCAGCCGTGAGTGAAGTAGCGGTAAACTTCCCATAGGATGATGCCGCCGAAGACAATGCGGAAGAAGACCAGGAATGAGATATCGACTGGGTTGAAGAGAGCTGCGCACGTCCGTCGCAAGAAATTCGCTTTCGCGTCGTTGGGAGCCTCAACAAACGGCGCAGCAATCGGCACTTCCTGTGTTGGAACTGTTTGCATTTCTATCTTAGAGCTGCGAGCCAGACCTGCGAGGCGTATTACGTGTGAACTTTGCCGCAGTTCTGTGATTGGGTCAACTGGGGTGGTGTCTTAACTTTGGCTTTCTCTGTGCACCCTCTGTGTCCTCTGTGCCTCTGTGGTTAACTGTTCCGCGGGGAAAACCACCACAGAGACACAGAGGACACAGAGGATGCACAGAGAAGAGTTCAAATTAGGCCACTACCTCAACTGGTCCACACTTGACGGTCGCCGGTAAATAGATTTACAAACCAAACAATCCACAACTCAGGAGTGACGAATAATGAAGGAGGCCACCAAACGTTCGATTGTTCGCTTGATTCACCTTATCCTTGCCATTCCGATAATCGGTTACATTTACAGTCCGTTTGAAGAAATTCCAAATTACGCCCCCGCGGTTCGGTTTGTATTCCTTCCTCTGATTGCTCTTTCGGGATTTTGGATGTGGAAAGGGCATGTTGTTCGACGGCTTATTTCGAAAATCGGGAAGAAGTGAAAATCCTCGAGAGAAGACTGGTCCGCGTGTAATTGAAAACTTTCAAGGTGAGGTGGGGGAACTCTGCGCATCCCTGCTCGCTTTCACCACCCGATAGATGGCGAACACACCTGGAATCATCGGCAACACCGCTGTATACAACCCCGAAAAGTAGTAGCGACCAGTTGTCCCAAAGAAATAGTTTGGCATGTTGCTGATGTAAGCCTTGCCGGCCACAACTTGCGAAACATCAGCCACTGAATGTGGTTCAATGGCGGGTGTCAGAAGCGGAAAGATGAAGTGTGTGAACTCAGCGAGTCCTGGCCCAATGAAGATAAACCACGCGAGGAACCCGGCCAACGGAATTCTGTAGTAGAGACCAAGTGCAGTTAGCGCATACAACGCAGGACCGATGAATGCAAATACAAGCAAGAAAGATTTTTCAGTCCAGCTGATATTAAATAGGCGACTCATGGCCGGACCGAATCGCGTCAGGTACTCTTCGATCATATGCACTTCAAGCCCTGCCACTGTCAGAAGGAAGGGAGGCAGAATGATCTGAGGATCGAGCGGACGTTTTAAGTAAGTCTTGTACCACATGATGAGGCCCACAATTCCCGAGCCTCCGACTATGATCACCGGTGGAACTCCGATGTTTCTGTATCCCATGATCATCGTCGCAACTATAAAAGCCGACGCGATAATCAGGTTAATGGATTGTGTTGCTTTTGATGTCTCCTCTCTTAGTGTCATTTCAACCCTTGAAACTCCCGACCCTCAGGCGGAAGAGGGTTAATCGCTCTCCCGCCTGACTTCTGCTTCAAACGAGGCTTTACGCGGCGAAAACCATGCCAACTTCGTACGTGCCCGGTGTCGTGCGAAAAGCGATATTGAGTCGATTCCAGCCGTTAATCGCTATGACGGCCAAAGTCAGATTCACTAACTCTGCTTCGCTGAACTGTGCCCGGGCCTGCTCGTAGACGTCGTCGGGAACATCTTTGTCACTGAGTGTCGTGACAGCCTCGGCCCATGCAAGTGCCGCACGTTCACGATCCGAATAGAACGGGCTCTCGCGCCACGCTTCGAGCACGTAAAGTCGTTGCTCAGTTTCGCCCTCTGCTCGTAAATCTTTGGAGTGCATATCCAGACAGAATGCACAACCGTTGATCTGAGAGACGCGAAAGTACACGAGATCGAGCAAGCCCTTCTCCAACCCGCTTTGTGACAGCGGTTTATGCAATCCAAACATAGCTTTCACCACATTTGGTGTCGTTGCGAGAAAATCCAGTCTTTGTTTCATTGCTAACTCCTCTTGAATCAAAAATTATGCGTCGCGGCTGAATCGTGTTGCAACCGAAATCGGCGCTTCCAATAATAAAGACGAAGCTGGCGCGAAGTTTGTGACAGGCTAATTGACGCTGGAGAGTCGGTGAAGTTTTTGGGGATTGAGTACCGTGTAGAGAGCCGTGATCGACTCGCCGTCGGTCTCAAACGAGATAGTTGCGAGGGGCGCGCCATCGAGATACATGACGAGACCAGGTTCGCCGTTGATCGTCAAGATTTCTTTCCGGAGTCGAGTCCCTAGTTTTTTTGCAAGAACTAGATACAGACGTGCAATGCGCGAACGTCCATGAACAACTTTACGCGCCGCGGGAACAACTCCACCGCCATCGCTCGTAAGAGTCGCATCTTTTGCGAAAAGCGATAGTAAGGTGACGTCATCTCCAGCATCTGCTGCTGCCATGAATTGATTGATCAGTGAACGAAGAGCGGCGTCGCTGGCTTTGAACCGGGATTGCTGGCTTCGAACTCTTTGACGCGCGCGATGGACAACTTGCCGGCAGGCGGCCTCACTCTTTCGCAGGATGTTCGCAATCAGGGGATAGGCACAATCGAAGACGTCGTGCAGCAGGAACGCTGCGCGCTCAACCGGCGTCAACCGCTCGAGTAGAACCATGTATGCCATCGAGAGATTGGATGCAGTTTCGAGTTCTTCTTCTGGAGTAGGTGAGGTGCTGGCGATGAGCGGTTCCGGTAACCACGGGCCTATGTACTTCTCTCGCTCAACTGAAACCTTGCGCAGTTTATCAATCGAGAGTCTGGTAACAACGCTGACAAGCCAGGCTTCGGCCGATCGAATCTCTTCGGTGTCTGCCTGATGCCAACGTAAATAAGCCTCCTGAACGATATCCTCCGCATCCGCCGTCGTTCCAATCATTCGATAGGCGATGCCAAAAAGCCGCCTTCTAAGTTCTTCGAACACGGCGGTACGTCTAGCTGGGTATGCAGCAGCCACCCCAGTATTATCGCTCTTTTGAGAAGACGAGCAACGTGTAGATTTGTGATATTGAAATTACGATTTCGTCCTGTAAATCCTGAAATCCTGTGGAAGACGTAGACAGGATTTCAAGATTTCAGGATTTACAAGATTTGCCCAGGGTTAACACACCCAAAGCTTTACTATGACTGGAGCGCTGGCTGCCGACGTATTGCCCGCCTGATCGACCGCTTTTACAGTAAAGGTGTTCTCGCACACCCCCGACAAAGCGTAGACGAAATCAAAGTCGACCCCAGCCGAAACAGAAAGTGGACTCAACACCCCATTTACATATAACTCATATTCGATATTGTTTTGTGCGTCAGTATCATCAGTTGATTGTGTCCATCCCAACCACCCTTCGCCGCCACCAGTATCAAAACTGATCACGTGTAAGTTAGTGGGAACACTTGGCGGTGTGTGATCGTTGCTGGGCCATGTCTGGGCGCTCGCGCTGTTGCTGGTCGTCTTGTTCCTTCCGGTGTAGTCAATGGCGGTGACGGTGAATGTATTGACGGTGCCCGGCGGTAAGTGACGAATGATAACTGATATGGAACCACTCGGCGCTGCAGCCGGGTTGATGTGTTGCGTCAGTGGACTGCCGTTCCTACTAAAAGCGTAAGAGCAGCAATAGTTAGGGATGTTGTCGACCGACTTGGTCCAGGTTAACTGCACCTGAGATGGTCCAAGCGTGGTAGCCTGCAGGACCGGAGCACTCGGCGGTATGGTATCCCCAGTAGTATCGGCGGTAACAAGATTGCTGTCGCTCGAGCGATTGCCGCTTCCATCGACGGCATAGACGGAAAAGCTGTAATTGCCGAATGGCGCCAGGTACCGCACGGTGAAAGTGGTTTGCGTCTGGCACGCCGTCTCCAGCACGCTGAAGGAGCTGTTCAGCGAATTGACTTTGACTCGGTAAGAAAGCTTACCAGAGTTATCTGTGGCAGGATTCCACTTCAGCGTAACTGTGTTTTCCGTGATTGCGGTCACGACGAGGTTGGTTGGCGTCGTCGGTGCCAATTTATCGGCCTTCCCAGCATATGCTGTCGTCCCACTAAAAAGCAGCGATGCTAGCAAAGCCACGGTCGCGGTTGCGATGATTAGGCGAGCAGAAGTTTGAGTAGTCATGTTGGTCTTCCTCCCAACGATCGTTTTCTTCAGATACCTGTTACAAAGAGTTCATGAGGGCCCACGACCATTGTTCAAGTACACCGGTCCCCCACCCACTAGCGAGGAAACTTTTGTAAATACACAGAAGGGAGATGATAGATTACCAGAATTGGCTAATACTGACTATTACAATACTGCGTCAGTACATTGAGATTTTATGGCGCTAAGAACACGCCGCGAAGTATGAGCACTCAGCACTACCTCACTAACCTAAGGACAAAACCTCAAAAAGTTAACAAAGACTTAGCTATTCATCTCCAGCCAAGCCGTGATATAAACCGCCTTACCAAGCCGCGCAATCAGCGTGATGCTTGTGCACTTCCAACAAGGCTGATTGAACTAATTGATTGCGTACCATGTTGCGTAGTTAGAGCATAACGCGATCGTTATCCCTCGCCCTCCCACCCCAACGGCATAGCGCCAAAGGGGACTCCCAGTCCAGAACCAGAAACGTATGCAGTTCGGATCGATCTGCGTACTCCGTTATCAACCGCTGTCGCCAGCCGGCATACACCTCAACGTGTGTGACTGCTGACGAACCACCACAGAGGAAAGGGGCAAATAGGATGAAAAAGTTGAAGTTAGGAATTGTTGCCAAAACGCTGCTTGCATTTTCTGCTGGGCTGATCGTCCTAACGATTTCCCTGACAACCGCAACGATGGCGCCGCTTAGCGAAGGATTCGAAGCAGGCGGCAAGTCTTCCTACGCGGCGGCTAACGTAACGCTGGGCACCGGGTCGTGGCTCATGGACGATGCGCTGACCGGCAATCTCTCTACTGACAGAAAGACAGGTGCTTATTCCGCCCGCATTCGGAACACCGGTCTTATGCACATGAACTTCAATAAGACTGGCGCGGGAACTGTTTCTATTCAACATGCAGTGTTCGGCACCGATGGTTCAAGCACGTGGCAGTTGTGGTCGTCAACAAATAATGGGAGCACCTGGACTCAGGTTGGTCCAACAGTGACTACCAGTTCGACGACACTTCAGACAGCAACTTTTACCGTCAACAACGGCAATGCAATTCGTTTTGAGATCAGAAAAGTCTCCGGCGGCGCCAATCGCATCAACGTTGACAATATCCAGATTGGTGATTTCTCGTCTCCGACGCCGACTCCTACACCAACTACCAGCGAACATCTCACGATGGGAAACCCAAGCAACGCGGTTACCAACGTATTGCAGCCGAACAATTACCTGATGGAGAAGCCGCAGTACTCGATGTCTTACAGTCGCGATAACGGTGGGCCAAACTGGGTGAGCTGGCACCTGGACACCTCGTGGCTGGGAAGTGCACCACGCCAGGATGATTTTCGCGCAGATACGACTCTGCCAGCCGGTTGGTATCGAGTGCAAGGGACAGATTATTCCGGCTCAGGCTTTGATCGAGGCCACATGTGCCCTTCAGCAGATCGCACCGTGACTGTCACCGCCAACTCTGCCACTTTCCTGATGACCAACATGATTCCGCAGCTTCCAGCTAACAATCAGGGCGTGTGGGCCAATCTGGAAAGCTACAGCCGAACGTTGGTTTCACAAGGCAACGAACTTTACATCATCTCCGGTGGTCATGGATTACAGTACTTCATTGCGAACGGTCATGTGGCCGTGCCCGCTCAAACGTGGAAGGTAATCATCGTATTGCCCGTCGGAAGTAACGATGTTTCACGAGTGACTACATCGACGAGAACGATTGCGGTGGTAATGCCTAACTCGGGATCGATTGGCAGTGATTGGCGAGCGTATCGGGTGAGCGTGGATCAGGTCGAGGCGATTACGGGCTTCGATTTCTTTTCCAACGTATCCTCTGGTATTCAAGCTGTAATCGAGGGACGAGTCGATAACCAGTAAGTAGCAGAAACTCGACCGTTAGGAAATGCGCGGTTACAAAGGCTGATGCAAATGCATCAGCAAGGTCTTCGTGTGCCGTTTAAGCGACGTTTGCACTCAAACAAGCCGAGTGTGTTGCGCTTCGCCTCAAAAGTCCAAAAACATTGTTGGATACAGTCAGTACCACCTGCGATAGCGGGTGGGTAAATGATCAGCATGCGGAATTCCTATTGATTTTGAGTCTGGATGGTTGACCCACCCGCTATCGCAGGTGGTACTGACTGTGTCCAAGATCGATCACAGACTTTTGAGGCAAGGCCAGTGCAAGGCTTTAGTGAGCAAGAGATTTGCCGGAGTTTTTATGTTTTGTGGGCTTGGGCTTTTTGCACTGAGGAATTGTCGGACGCAGAGGTGGCTCGGCGCCTCCTGCGGGAACAATGTAGAGTTCAGCGCCTACTTCGTCACGGTAGCCGCCATTCCGAGTGATGATACGTCCGGCATCAACGCTGCGTGAGTGGGTCAAGTAGTCTTTGGCGCGGTTAGCTCGGGCGATTGCTTCTCGTACGCGACATGTGCTCCCGCCATACCCGATTATGTATCCCACCGATGTCGGGTCATTCTGTAGCGTGATGGCAAAATTATCCAGGCGGGCTTTTTCATCGTTAAACCTAATGTCACCGTACTCATCGAATCTTGGAGGCTGAGCCGGCTCCTGTAATGTTTGCTCCGGTAATGGGAGCGGAGTAGGTTGGTAACTAACCCCACCTGCCTTAGCGCCCGCACTAGGAGTAAGCGAGATAGACCACATCAACACTGAACTCGCAACTAAGCGGCTCTTTACGACTTTCATTTTGTCCTCACTTTTGATGTTAAAAAATCGGCCGTTAACGTAAAAGTGTAGTCGCTGGTCCGGGAGGACGCCGCATCACCTGCATTTCTCCTCGGGCATCTCTTCCTGCTCTTTCCGCAGCGCCTCTCGAATTTGATTCCAAACGTCATCCGATAAACCCGCACAGTGCCAGCGGTGTGCAAGAAAAAGATTGTTTATATCAAGCCCTTTTGCCGCTCTGAGATTCGTCTTGTCGAGGTCTGCGCCCCCAAGGTCTACTCCTTCTAAGGATGTCAAACCAAGATCCGCATTTACAAGCCTTGCGTCTTTTAATATGGAACCCTTGAAATCTGCGCCTGTGAGGACGGTGCCCTCGAGGTTGGAGCGCTCCAGGTCTACATATTCGAGATGTGCTTTATTAACCAATCGTAAGCCGCTGAGATCTGTGCATTTAGATCACGCTTCTTCTTATCCCTGTCTCGGTCAGTAAAATTAGCAGGGTACATAGGTGGCCTGGCTGATATGACTTCAAGTATCGATTGCATAGCTGCTGGTCTTGTTTTCGGAGGCTGGTTGGAGCAGCCTTCCCCGTTCAAACCAGCATGATCTCTGACATAGCTCGTCAGTTGGTCCATGACTTTCCAGTACCAGTCTTCACCACCTGTCTCAGCAATCTTGTCAAGTAATCTAGCGCCTTCAACTTGTTCTTGCGTACTGGCAGAACTGAGCCTGTCGACGGCAAGGTTGAACTGCGCTTCAAAAGAGACGGGTTTTTCACTCTCAACACCCGAGGAGAATAGTTTGGATACACTGAAGTAAAGCACCGCTGCGATAACCAGGGCCAGCGCGATGCCCACAGGTATTTTTTTTGGAATCGAATTGAGACGTGAAATCTCTTTGCGTTTGGTTTTACGCGGTATCTTTAATAATGCGCCTACCGTGTCGACAAGATTATCGAGATGAAACTCTAAAGGAGGCGTTAAAGCATTCAGCCACTGAGGCGTGGAAAGGAAATACTCAAGATCCGTCGAAGGCTGCACATTTTCTACTCTGAACGGAAGAATCGGGATTTCATTTTGAAAAGCCCTCTCCACTTCCTGTATGACGTCGTTGGATTTATTTGAATTAGACGAAAACACAAGGATAAAGATCCGAGAACTTTTTATCGCTTTTACAATTGCTCCGGAATACGTGTCGCTGTATGGGATGTCTCGGGGTGCTATCCAACATTTGATGCCCTGGTTTTCCAGGTATTCGCATATTGCGTCCGCCGTGGCTTTATCCTTCCCCGAATAGCTAATGAATACATCATGGGACTGATTGATTGGTGGAGTATGACTCATGTTAGAAATGCGAAGACCGCTAAGAAAATATCATTCGAAGATTCCCAGACTGTGAAAGCAGAAGATTGTCACTTAAACAGGCTATTCCTCACCGAGGCTGGTACTCGCGCATCTGCTCGAACAGCGGCGTGAGCGTGCCGATCTCGCATTTCCCTTCGCTGAATGTGTAGGTCGTCTCGAAGTCTTCGTAGCTGCGCGCGCGCCATAGCCGGCCATACGCGTCGATCACAAGTGAATGTCCGATGCCGCCGCGAAATATTCGCGAACCGTCGGTTCCAGTATAGACCATGCAGGTCCAGGGGCGTTCTTCTGGATGAGCCGCCATGTAGTCCTCGATTTCTCGGACAAACTGCTCAAAGAGCCGGGCGCGATCATTCGCTGGCGCCCTGAGGGTTTCGGAAATGGCGCAAGCTAACATCTCGTCGGCTGGTGAGGAGAGTACCCCCGACTGGAGACTGACGTCCTGGCTCATGGTTTCGTGCTCTGCTCCTCAGCGATATTCACAACGCTAGTCGGACTGATAGTCGCCTAACGTTACGCTTGAGTGGCTCTCCCACGCAACTTTTGCGAAATCGCGGCGCACTTCTTTCTGCGAGAGAAATCCAACCCTCGTTCTCTCATAATTCCTTCATAGCGTTTCATAAAGAATTCACGCCAGTTTCAAGACTTTCCCGTCCCCTCGCTGTATCTTCCGCGCCTCGAAACCCCGCGGACTACGCCGCGCCCGAAATTCCACACAGATTCTGAAGGAGACTGATGATGTTCCAAATTAAGTTCAAGAACTCGTTAATTATGTTGTTCGCCCTCGCCGCATTCGCACTCTTCGCTGCCGCCCCGGCCTATAGCCAGGACAAGGTCATCGTAACCAACTCAACCTCCGAGCCCGTGCCGACGGTGGCACAAGGGACTACCAAGGTCGCCGGAACAATTCTGGTTGGCAATACGGCAGCCGCTCCCGCCCTGGTCCGCGACGTAAACGCTGCGTCGGCAACGCATCTCGGTCGAAAGGCCAGCGAGATCGTTAACCTTAGCGGACTCTTCAATGCCAACGGCGAGATCTTTTTTATGAGAACACTTCCTGACGGCACCGCCAACGCATCATTCACCATTCCGGCTGGCAAGGTGCTCATCATAACGGACGTCAACTGGCAGATTGATTCGGGGAACCCCGGAACTGTTGCACGCTTGTTACTTAGAATCGAGAATCTTGCAAACCCGATCTTTATCCGCAATGTCCACAACTCTGTGTTGACGCTCAACAGCGCTGGAGTAAATGGAGTGAATGAGCGTTTGACGGCCGGCATTGCCGTTTCCTCCGCGGCGAAAATTACTGCCCACCTGACTGCTCCTTCGGGAGCCTTAGGGAGTCTTTACCTTATGGGTTATCTCGCGCCGGATGAATAGCCGTTCGTGTAGCGTGAGCAGTTGAGGTCAGCGCCTCCGGCGTTGGCCTCAGCGGGTCAAGAGAGACCTGTTTTCATTGCGGTCCGTGCATTCCAAATTCTTCATGATCTGCCAATGGAGAAGCAGGAAGGATAAATCCCTCCGCTATAAGATAGTTGATAACCAGATCGGCATTCTCTTCCGCCGTATGACAGACTGTATCAAGTGCAATCTCAGGGTTATGCGGCGGCTCATAAGGGTCGTCAACTCCGGTGAAGTTCGTAATCTTCCCCTCTCGTGCCAGCGCATACATCCCTTTCGTGTCGCGCTCTTCGCATAC
This sequence comes from uncultured Acidobacteriota bacterium, assembly GCA_963748155.1. Taxonomy (GTDB): domain Bacteria; phylum Acidobacteriota; class Blastocatellia; order Pyrinomonadales; family Pyrinomonadaceae; genus PSRF01. The sequence goes on from CAVVHV010000003.1 coordinate 436,330, forward strand.
TGTTAATGGCGTGTTCACGTAGACCTCAATGAAGCTTTCCGTGCCGACCATCGCGCGGCACTCATTGCGCGTGGCCCGATATGGACTAACAGCCGCACAAATTGCGCCTCCTCCGTGTCGTGCGATCTCAGAGGCCACATAACCGATTCTTCGGATGTTGATGTCCCGATCTTCTTTGCTGAAGCCCAGCCCCTTCGAAAGATGCGTGCGGACTACATCGCCGTCAAGCACGGTTGCTTGCCGTCCATAGTCAAGTAACATGCTGGACAAAATATCAGCCGTCGTTGATTTTCCCGCTCCGCTCAGACCCGTGAACCAGAGACAAAACCCCTGCTGATGGCGTGGTGGATGAGCCTCGGCCAGGATCGAGGCAACCTCCGGCCGCGTAAACCAAACCGGCAGCGGCTGACCTTTCAGCAAGTACTTCTCTCGAACTTCTGTTCCCGACAAAGAACTCGTCCGCTTGCCTGCGGGGATCTGTGAAGACTCTTCATAACGGTCCTCTTCCGGCAGATAGACCAGTTCCGAGAAGGGGACTGAACGGATTCCAATCTCTCCGGCATGCTTCGACATTAATTCCTGGGCTTCGTATGGACCATAAAAAGGTTGGCCCTGCGAATCACGGCCGGGACTGGCGTGGTCGCGTCCGACAATCAAGTGATTCGCCCCAAAGTTTCGCCGGATGATGCCATGCCAGAGCGCTTCGCGCGGCCCACCCATGCGCATCGCCAGCGGCAGCAGCGCCAGCAACGTGCGCCGCCGGTCGTAATAGCGTTCGGCAAGTACGCGGTACGAGCGCACTCGTGTGTAGTGGTCAATATCGCCCGGCTTGGTCAGCCCGACTACAGGATGCAACAGCAGCGTGCCATCGACGGCCTGCGCGGCTCGTGTCGTTAACTCTTCGTGCGCACGGTGCAGGGGATTGCGCGTCTGGAACGCGACGACATTCGAGTGTCCCAGGGAAATCAGACGCTGCCGCACCTGTCGAGGTGTCAGCCGTAGCGCGCGGAAGTCATAATGGCTCGGCAAAGCCAGTACGCGTAGCTCGCCACTCAAGTTGTACTTGCCCCACGAGTTCATCTCGGCAACTAGTGGGTGGCGTGGGTCTCGCGTGCCATAAACCTGTTGAGCTTCACTCTCAATGTCCCAGTCGTACACTTCCTGGACGCGCATGATGGCAAGCACATTATTGTGGTCGTCTGCGAGTGCCACCTCAGAGTCGAGGTGCAGACCAGCGACTGGCGAAACAGGCAGGGTCACTGGGATCGGAAAGAGTGTGCCGTTAGCGAGACGCATCTCTGCAAGGACGCGCTGATAGTCTTCCTTGCCAAGGAAACCCCGTAGTGGGGAAAAGGCCCCTGTGGCCAGTAGTTCGAGGTCGCAGATACTGCGTGGAGTTAGCTGCAGGCGTGGTAGTTGATTGGCGTGGGCCAAAAGCCGTGCCTTCTCCTGGGGTTCCACCATTAGGTCAACGAGGTCGCCGCCGTAAGGTTCAATTATGGTTTCTACTTGTTCAGTGACTTCCATCATAGGATTGCTTTCTTGTAATCGAGACTGCTTCTTCTAACTTCGTTTTTGAGATGATTTCCAGGCCTTGAAATTTTCCATCTTCGGAAAATACGTATCCATCAGCGTTCGGCAGTGAGCGTTGACCCGATCGTCAAGGTAATGCTCGTCAAGCTGCTCCATCAACCCGTACTTTCTTTCCGTCTTGAATGAGTGTGCATTGAGAGCGTTCAGTTGATTTGCCTTCACGCCTACAAAGTCAGCGATCTTTTTCAGGCTCCCAGAGATTTCCCCAGTCCTCACAACCAGCAGTTTATCCGCGGGGACAATTGCGAGAGCCTGATGGTTATGAAAGGCCCACGCCGAGAGATATCCATCAAGGGTATAGACCCCGAATCTGGCAAGCACCTGCTCTTCTTTCGGGTGGCGGCGGATGTCGCTTTGATACTTGAACTCTCCGAAGTCTTTCCAGTGGTCGGGTTCGATATACGCCAACTGATTGTTTATTTGTGAGTCGAGCCAGGAATAACAATCACGGATGGTAAGGATAAATTTTGCGTCGTCGAACTCCGCCAGCAGGAGATTCAGGAAATAGACGAGCAGGTGCGAAGATTCCATTTCCAGTTGGAGCAAACGGTCACGTGACCTGATGAATTCGACGAGTTGATCACGACTGGCAGAGCCGTCTGCCGCAGCGAGTATCGCAGCGATGACAGGTTCATAAATCGGTTCGTGCGCGGCGCGGTGTCTCTTGCCAAACATCCGCGCTATCGAATGCGTCCCGGACTTTGGAGCTCCGATACAATAAGCGTGAAAGCTTCTGAGGGGCGGCCGTCGCAAATGGTCAAAACGGAATTTCATAAGGGCAATATTTCTAGTCAGATTTCCTATCTCATCTTTTCCGGAAAGCGGTTCCTCATACCTTGCGTTCTTCATCAAAGAGAAATCCAAGAGCTGGCAAATCCATGATGGCTGCGCTTTGACCCGCCAGATCAACATAACGCGACCGCCTGTCGTTTGACGCGCGCAATGCCGTGTCGACGGAACTCCTCAGCCTGGCGCATCCATCCAGAATGGTTGCTCTGTCATGTGTGTTTGTGGGAAGTAACTGGTCCATTTGGTTAGCCAACTGCGTGAGTTCGCTGAGTACCACTTTGAGCGTTTCCGGTACGCGAGAGATTGGGGGTACACGATCGAGCATCTCGATGATGCGATTCCATAGCGCCAACGCTGACGAGTCATATTTGCGAATGAGAGGAGCCAGTGGCGTAAAGCCTCCCGACGTCCACGGAGCATATTGCTGTAGGTCCGAAGTTAATCCACGCACTTGATAAGTAAGAGAATTGGTCCAGGATCCCAGTTCGGCGACATTAGCCGCCGGATATTTCCGCAACAAGGAATGTAATGTGATTTCGACGATGGCAGCGCGTTGGGCTAAAGTATTTAATATCCGGTGCCATTCAGTGTGTGTTTGTGGAGCGTCCGATTGACTCTTCTGGTACAGAAACCACGCGCACATTTTAAACTCTTCGACCAGTTGAATGAGGATTACCTCGCCATTCACCGGTGCAGTGATACTGGTGCGTTTAAGCGCATCGCTCATGAGTGAGATTGTGTCAGCAAGGCCTTTGAGAACACGCTCGTCGAAGAGTGGACGCCCCTCAATCTCTGAATAGAAGTGTTTGAGCATGCGTAGATGGCCGGCCAGGTTGCCATTTTCAGCTTGCAGAATGAAGCCGGGTGCGCGTGGACCATCGATCAGCGCTGCCGGTGATGCCTGACGTTCTGCTCTAGAACGATGACGCGTTTTCAACTCCTCCAGAGTTAGCTCAAGTCGTTCCGCCAGTTCCGTAGTCCCGATGCTCCCAAGCTCGTATGCCGCCGTGGTCCAAAGTAAGAGTCGCGAGAGATTGACAGGCGAGGAGCGGACGGGTGCAACATACGCGGTCTGGCTCCGGACACTATCAAGTGAATGCGAGTGGTAATCAACGCCGAGGAAGGATTCTAAAGTTTGCCACATCCGGCGTCCGCTCAGGCGTAGCGCGTGTTCCACCACTGAATCAAGCCCCAGAGAGCGGGTCTGGATAAGACCATTCCGGTAATAAACAAGAAATGGAGAGAGAGCCCACGCTAACAGGAATGGTGCAGCTACCCAGAGAGCTTCCGGCCTGACTATGAGGACCACCACGCCGGCGCCTGCCGCAATCGGCACGACGGCCAACATGTAACGCACAGTTGAGCGCAGACTGTGTCCGGCATCCCTTTGGACCTGCGCGGCGGTGAGCCATTCAAGCAGGCGCTTCCCTGAGATCACGGTGCGATAAAGTGTTCGCGCGATCGCATCAAACATTAAATACGATTGATGCGCAAGATAAGCAATTGCGACTAGGAGTTGTACGACCAATGCGACGCAGGGTTTAGTGACTGAGGTGACAATGTACCTCGTCTTCCTGGAGAGACTGCCCGGTGGAGTTTGACGCAGGATTAAGCTGAAATTCGGCGCGATCGAGAACGCTAGTTTAGCGAAGATGGTCACGATAACCAGCAGCGTCCAGATTAGAGTTGAACCCGGAAGGATGGTCCATGATGCCAGCAACCAGAGCAACAAGGAAGTCTGGACCAGCGAGCGTCTCAGGTTATCGAGTATCTTCCAGCGAGCGATAACCGGCAGCACGTTGTGCGCGTCAGGTCCATGTTCGACCGGGACGCGAGCCAGGAGCCAGGGCCAGAGTTGCCAGTCGCCGCGAGTCCATCGATGTTGTCTTTTCGCTACTGCCTCATAATTTAATTGAGGGGTATCGAATAGTTTGATGTCAGCGGCAAAGGCGGGACGCGCATACAACCCTTCAAACAGGTCATGACTCAAAAGCGAGTTTTCAGGAATGCGATTCCGTAGAGCCGCTTCGAAGACATCAACGTCATACAACCCCTTGCCGACGTAGGTACAGTCGCCAAATAAATCCTGGTACAGGTTTGACGGGGCATTTGAAGGGCCATTGATGTTGAAATAATTGCTGAGAAACCCCGGGATGGAAGAACGCGGCGCGCCCGGAGGCAGCATGGCGATATGCGGCTGGATGATTCCATATCCGTGAACAACGCGGCCTGTGAGCACGTCTAGTTGTGGCCGGTTCAACGGGTGAGAGATTGTGCCCACCAGCCTTCGCGCGGCATCTCTTGGCAATAGCGTGTCAGAATCGAGCGTGATGACATAACGAACTCGCGCGAGAAAATTGCTGTTTGTCCTTACTCCGAAATAGCTAGTGTCCCGTGCACCGCGCAATAGTCGATTAAACTCATTTAGCTTTCCGCGTTTTCTTTCCCAGCCGATCCATTTCCCCTGGCTTTGGTTCCATTTCCGGCGACGATGAAAGAGATAAAAGCGATCGGTTGTGCCGCCCGCGTGACGCTCATTCAACTCTTCGATGCCGCTCACCGCTGCCTGAAGCAACGTCGCATCATCAAGTGCATTTTCCTGCGTGGCATCGCTCCAATCGGTAAGCAGCGCGAAAAAGAGTTGACCGTCTTGATTGGAGAGATAGTGTGCCTCAATAGTCTCGAGCAGTTCCTGCACGACCGTCTCGGATGAAATGATGGCAGGAACCACAACCATCGTACGCGCGTCAGCCGGGATGCCGTTGGAGAAGTCCATCCTGGGCAGCAAAGTCGGCTGCAAACGTAAGACGGCGTTGAGAGCGCTCAACACCAGGTCACTGACAGGCACGACCACCAGAATTGCCAACCAGACCAGTGTGAGTACTGATGCTCCGAGGTGAGCAGCGTAAGAAATAAATGCGGCAGCAATGAGCGTCGAGAGAAACGCCAGCACACCCAGATAGAAGAAGGAGGGACTTCTTTTCAAGGCACGCGACCACCGCTCGCGCCGGTGCGGTTTGTATCCAAGGCTCAACTCAAGAGCGATTAGACCTTCATCAATAAGGTAGTAGCCGACGTGCGCGAGCCGTTTATCGTTCGGCTGCGAGGCGAACGCTTCCTTAGCCAGTTCAATAGCGCTTAGCGCAATGGTCGGTTCCGTCAAACCGGCTTTGCGGGCGATATTCCTGACCGCGCTTCGATAGCGCTCGCGTGTCGCGGATTCCATCGAAGAATACACACGCGATGGGTCTTCTCGGAGTATGAGTTCAACCACGCTGACACTTTCAAAAAATCCATTGGCGTCGAATGTAGAAAGCCAGCGTAAACTCCTGACACAAGTTTTGATTGTGTCTGCCAAGCTGTCAGAGAGCGCCACGCGCTCTTCCTGTTCCTCATGCGCCTGGACCATGCGGGTCGCTATCTGACTTAAGTTTTCAATTAGAGTCAGCCGCAGCATGGCCCTAACGGCAAGCAACTCGCCGATGGATAGCGGAGCCGTGCGTTGATAGGCACGGAAGTATCGCTGCAACATCTCCGCGTCGAGACAGCCGTCGGTGTCTCTGATAATCGTGTGCGCTATCGCATAGATGCGTGGATAACCTGCGAGCGGCCCGCCCTCGAGTTTTGGTAGACCATCGTCATACCCGGGTTTGAGGTTCGCGGAAATCTGAGCCAAGTGTGGGTTCAGAGATTCAAAGTTATCAACCAGACACTCTGCCGCAGACGAGAGGCGGCTGTGCTGCTTAGTCGTGACGCACTGTTGATGGGCTGCAAGCAATCGCTGAACATTCTCTATCATGCAAGGCACCAGCAATTGCTCTGGGGCCCGCCCGTTACTGGACACGTGATGGGAAGCGCTTAGCTGAGCCGCCTTCTCTTCAAGCCCGGCGACTTGTTCAAGAATCTCAACTCGGGGTCGTTCTACGTGCGGAGCAGTTTCTGCAGCATCCTTCTGTGTGCGTTGACGCTTTGTCGATCCGATCAGGTCATTGACTTGCATAACTCTCACTTCGCCGGAAATTCCACTGCCTTAATAATTGCTTCGACCTGCCGGTCACGCAGGAGTTGCAACAGACGCATCTCCTCAATTCCCGCAATTCGCCCAAGCATGATTTGCGCAGAGTAAGCATGCCCCGGGTTCCGCCATCGGGCCATTTCGATAAGAGGTTGCAGTGCTTGCGCTCGCAATTGTTCGAGCAGTTTTGGGTCTCGATTTCTGCTCAACACGCCCAGCAGATTGCTCGCTTTGTTGCGGTCGGTCCAGAAAGGGGAACTCAGCATTTCTATAAACTGTAAAGAGGGAATGAGCGATGCCACTTTCGGGTCCGACTCTGCGAGAACGATCAAGGCCCGAGCTGCATCGTTGCGTACACCTTCATCGGCGTCACGACTGGCGCGCACGAGTGCAGCGATCTGTTCCTTCGATTGGTGTACATATCCAAGGACGTGTGCCGCGACTGTTCGCTGCTCTGCATCGGAGGAGAGCTTCAGAACGCGACTCACGTGGCGTTCGTGGTGGATGGCGTAGTTGCGTATGGCAAGTTGTTTGGCGCGCAGGGACGGATCCAGCGAAAGCGCATAACCCTTCGAGTGGTCTTCAGCCTGAGTGACAGCTTCCCTCAGGGCATCCAGGTATTGCTCGTAAAGGTCCACTATTCTCGACGGCAGTCGTACTCGGCCCCGCGGCGCGCGGCTATACGCAATGCTTCTGCTCGAACTGCCCGGCAGGCCGATGTAGATCATCCCCTCGCCTCGTTCATCGCAACAGACTGCCTCGACATCCGTAGGCTCGTAACCGAGGGTCTTTTCAACAGTTTGTTTTATCCTCTCAACCACCTCCAGATTCGCCTCGGACGATGCAGGGAACTCGTCGCCTTCATGAAGCGGCAGCGCCGCGCGAACCTTCAGGACATCGATGCCGCCGTATCCGTAAAACTCTATCTCGCCAATGTGCTTATCCTGGTCCTGCTCAAAAGCTTCGATCACAACAGCGGCCACAGCGATGGTAACCAGCGAGCCAGCAAGCAAGAGCAAGGTACAATTCATATTCTTATGCTGCATACATACATCGGCCTTCAGACGCTCGCTCTGACAGACTCGGCTGGTGATTCAGTAAGAATTTGACGAAAGGGGTGGAACGCCCGCCTACCGAGGGGATTTCCCAGCTCCCTTTTGATCGTTTCCAACTCGATCTCTTTATTCGTACAGTTAAAGAAAATCTCATCCTGCCCATCGAACCATCCTTGATAAAAATTGGTGTCGCAGAGATTAAGACCAAGATTCTGAGCGAACAGGGGCAGGCGCACTTCGTCGTGACATAAAGCTGGGACCTCGCTGTCGGCATAAAGGTCCAGAAATTCTTTCGGCAAACACAGTCCCGGTCCGAGCGAAGCGTAAGGTTCCGCATGGTTCATGTACTTTTCCCGTGAATGGGCCAACAGGCGTTCCCATTGAGGAATCCAGGTCGAAAGCTTGCACCAGCCCCAACTCTCACTAACCAACCGAAGAGGAATAAGGCCCGTGATGCCCAGGCTATCCTTTGGAACGGCGCTGTAAAGTTTCTCCAGAGAATCGAGGAGAAGTAAGTCCCACTCGATAACATGAAGCATATCGAAGTCGAGTTCTCTGCCTATCATCTGGTGCCACTCACGAACTGCCAGGTCGCCGTGAAGCCACTTCCACGTTTTGGTCTTACCTCGCAGACAATACAAGTGCGAGAATTCCTGTCCGAGACTATGCTCCACCCTCGGAAAGACGTCCTCGTTGCCACCATACATTCCATAGATTGCCGTGCCGGGATTATATCGCCTGAGCAATTCCAGATGATTGCGACAGACTGTTTGATTCTCGTGAAATCGGAAGAGAACAATTCTTTTCATGACTCAGAGCACTACTCCTCAATGCAAGCATCCGGTCGCGCATTAGTGACTCGCGTTGTTGACTCTCTTGAACATTTCGTCAATCGCAACGCGAGTGTCCGGTCTAATGCATTCATAAGCCTCAGAACTCAAACGAGACTGGAGAGGCCCGGATAGGAATCCCTGTGCCGCCTTTTTCTTCAGAGCCCTCGTCCCGTCATCCTGGATCGGACTCAGGCTCCAAAAAGACCACAGCCCAAACCACACGAAGCACGCGTGAACAATTGAATGAAGAAAGAGAGTTCGGCCGCTCCACGGAGAGACGGCGCTAATACGCTCTGCCGATTCCTCATCGGTATACAAATCGTTGATGACCTTTAGCTGTAGTTTGTAAATTAGTGAGTGGATGGACTCATGGATAATGGCATTGGAAATTCTCTCAGTGACCCACTGAGGGGAATGCACATTAACCAATCCCATCTGTCCTATGGTGGACCGGGTCGAGAACGAATGAGTACCTTCGGTCAGGGTTGGCGCAGACACAAGGGCCATGACTTGAATTGCGGCCGTTACCGCAGAGCCGGCCGTGGCGCTGACATATTGAATATGGCCCAGGCTCTCCGCCAATTTCTGCTTGATGAGATCCAGCTCTTCTGTAGTGTGCTGGGCAACTTCACCGTAATAGTCCGGATAACAATCGGTGGGAATGGGACTATAAGCATCCAGGACAGTGCTTTTTAAGACCGGAGCCTGATAGTTCTGATCTGCGTTCCAGCTACTTGACGGCTGCGTGAGTGAACCTTCACGCCCTTCAGCCGGTCGGTAAAAATCGCCGAGTGCCGTCCAGGAGATGCCTGGGTGGTCTGCTCTCTGGTTACAGAGATACTGTTCCATCCTTATGAACTGTTTCAAAGATTCAATTTCTTCTGCGCCCGGTTGAGGTTTGGATCCCAGTAAGCGAAATACCCGCGGCGCAAGAAGGAGACGCTGCTGGTTGGACTTAGGCAGTGCGAGGACTGTCTGAAAGACATCGGAATCCGCGAATTGCGCCCACGTTCGTAGCTGATGGTAGGCGTATCCCACGTAAATCTCGCAAGCGGTGCGAATGAGATCGCTGCCTGCTTCCCAAGTCAGAAAACTCGGAAGAGAAGTGATAACAGCAACCTCGTTTTCCAACAGTGCCACATTATCTGACGACACCGGCGCGCTTCCGTGACTTGATACGCTTGTCTCGCTCTTGCTCATATCCACATCCTTTTATTCGTGGCGTAGTGACCTTATGGGATCAACTAACGAGGCGCGGCGTGCGGGAACAAAGCCCGCCAGTAGACCGCAGGCCAGCAACACGCCAGCCACGGCGAAGATAGTCGGTAGGTCGTGTGTTCCTATGCCGTAAAGATAGTTTCTGAGCAAATTCGCTGTTTGCTGCCAGATGAAAAATCCGATGACGAGCCCGGCCACCACTACCAACAACGCGTGCTTTAGAACCATGCCCAACACATTAGAGCGGGTCGCACCCAGGGCTAGACGAATGGCGATGTCGCGGGTGGATACGCTCACGTTGTAAGAGAGCAGGCCGTACAGTCCGATGAGGGCGATGACCACAGCGGAGCCGGCGAAAAGCCAAACCATCTGTGCGACCAGAGTCTGGGTGCTCATCGATTTATCCACTGTCTCCTGCATAGTCGAGATCGTGTAGGCTCCTTCAGGATTGATCTGCTGTAGTAGCTTTCGCACAGCGGGTATAACAGTTGCCGGTTGCTGGTCAGCTCGGACGGCTACCTCTGCGAAGAAACTGAGCATCCCGGCAAAATCGTCATCCGGCTTGAGCTGCGCAAAACAAAGATTCACTTCCGGCTCGACCGGTTCGTCCAAAGATTTCTGGTGTGTATCTTCGACAACGCCGACGATCGTTGAGTATTTGTGCGGCCCGTCGCCGGCAGTCCTGATTTGTTGTCCTATCGGATCTTCATTCTGGAAATACTTGTGAGCGAATCTCTGGTTAACGACGACGACCCAGGGCGAAGTTCGCGAGTCAGTGTCCGCGAAGGAACGGCCCTTCAACACACGAATGCCCAGTGCACGATAGATGTCCGGACTGACGAGACGCAGTTGGGCCATCGAAGGTTGGTCCCCAGACTCGGATCTTCCGAAGACTTCGACGGGAATCTGCGCATTGGAGTCAGGGTTCATCGGTAAGATGGACGAGATGCCCGCGGACTGCACGCCCGGTGTATGCTGCAGCTCCTCCAATAAAGGTTTGTAGACAGTCTGAATCACATCCCTTCCGGGATTGTTTTCCTGGAAGAGCGGCAGTTGCGCGACAATCAGATTTTCGGGCACAAATCCGAGAGGGACGTTGCGCATGTTATAGACGCTGCGCAGCAGCAGTCCGGCGTGCAACAGCAGAACCAGCGAGAGTGCGACTTCGGTGACGACCAGTAGGTCCCGCACCCGCCGTTGACGCTTGCTAGTTCCGGTGCGCGTAGAGGCATCGCTGAGCGCGTCCTGTGGCTCTGACCAGAAAGCCTGCAGGGCGGGCCACATCCCGAATACGAGCGTCGAGATGACGGACAATAGTAGAACGATCCCGATGACGGGAAGATTGATTCCGATGGTGTGGGCGAAGGGTAAGCTTGCTCCAAGATAGGCTCGGAGAAGATACGTTGCTCCGAAAGCGAGCCAGAGCCCGAGGATTCCAGCCACGCCGGAAAGAAGAGCGCTTTCCGCAAAAAACTGGCTCAGCAGTTGCCATCGATTGGACCCTATGGCTAAACGAATAGCGATTTCTTTACGACGTCTCGTCGCGCGCGCTAATAACAAACCCACGACATTCACGCTGGCAATCAACCAGATCGCTAAAACCGCCGCCTCCAAAGCCAGTAAAACCGGGCGCACGTTTCCTGTCACAACCTCGCGATAATCTTTAACCAGGACGCGACCACCGTTTTGGGCGTTGGTTTGAGCAAAGATGTTGGTAAGTTCTGCTTGCGCCGTTTCGACGGGGACGCCGTCCTTCAAGCGTCCGACAACCTGCAACATCGCAGTGTTGCGGTCCTCCTGGTGTTTGTTCGGCTGGATCGGAACCCAGATCGTTGGTCCATCTTCGGTGAGCGGAAAGACAAAGCTCTCGGGCATGATCCCAATTACTGTGTACTGTTCTCCTCCCACTTTCACATTGCTGTTGATTACTTTCGGATCCGATAAAAATGCGCTTTTCCATACTGCCGTGCTCAACACTGCGACGTTGTTTCTGCCGGGCTGATCTTCATCGGGCAGGAAAGTGCGTCCCAACATCGGCTGCACTTGCAGCAGGGAGAACAGGTTTGCGCTCGATTGGATAGCCACCACCGATTTCGCATTGCCATTCGACTCCACACTATGTGTAGACAGTTCCCAGTAGGCCAGGCCCTGGAATGACCTGCTCTGTGCACGCCAGTCGTTAATGTTGGGAAGAGAGGCAGGGCCGGGACGGGTGTCCTGATTGTTAGCTTGACCGATCAACGCTATCTGCTCGGCGTTTGCAAATGGGAGAGGACGAAGCAAAACAGCATACACAACCGTAAACATCGAAGCGGTCAACGCGATGCCCAGTGCGGACATGAGGATCGCCAGGATCGTGAAACCTAGATTCCGAGAGAACAGACGCAGCCCGAAACGTAAATCGCGTATTAACATTAGCTTTCAACCTCTCATTCAAAAACCCGAATTCAGATGCTGTATGCAATCATTCGGAAAAAAGTAAATAACTTGTCGAACAGATTCTTCTTCTCCGTGAAGATCTTTGCCTGGACCTGCATTCCTTCGTGAAAGGTGGAGTTGATTCCTGAACTGGCAACCAGCTCGGAGGGCAAGTCAACTCGAATCGAGTACAGCGAATTTTCGCTGATCGTTTTGATCTCGCTGATCGTGGCTTCAGAGTGGTCAGTCCCCGCGACCTTATTCGGAGTTAACTCGAGCTGCACGATCAGCCTTGGTTGGACCTGCGACATTTCTTGTGGTCGCAAAAAGCCTTCCCCGTAGATCGTGCGTCCAGTATCAACGGTCTTCAGCGTTAGATTGATGGGTACGCTCTCCTGGTATTCGATCCAGCGCAGTGTCGCCACTGAAATTCCAAGGACGATTGCAACAATGACCATGCCGATACCCAGCGACCGCGGCGGGTTTTCCGCGAGTAACGTATCCTTTTGAACACGCCGCTTGAAGACAAGATAAGGGTCCTCCGGTTTGGGGTTCGGTTTAACCTGATGCGTCGTGGTGCTCATGCTCTTTTTAAGTCCTGTCCCTTACTCAGCCAGCTCTAGTTGATTTCTGACGAGATCAAAATAACCGCCGCGACGACGGACCAGTTCCTCGTGGGTACCGGACTCCACCACCTCGCCGTGGTCCAATAAAATAATTTGGTCAGCATGCCTGACGGTGCTCATACGATGCGCGATGACGACGGCTGTTTTTCCGTCCATAATGTCGCGCAGGCGGTGCACAATGACGCTCTCAGTCTCAGCATCGAGCGAACTTGTTGCTTCGTCAAAGAAGATATATTTCGGATCTCTGTAGAGAGCGCGCGCGATGAGAATTCGTTGCGCCTGACCGCTGCTGATGCCAATGCCGTCGCGGCCGATGCGTGTGTAATAGGAGAGCGGCAGGGAAGCGATGAAGGTATCAAGCTCCGCAATGCGCGTAACTTCCGCTATTCGTTCCAGGTCAATGTCATCCTCTGCGAGGGAGATATTGCTCAATATGGTGTCTGAGAAAATATAGCCGTCCTGCATGACGATGCCGCAAAGATTCCACCATTGACGGTGTGATGTATCGTTGATGTTGACACCGCCGAGCGAGATTTCTCCGCTGTTAACCGGATAAAACTTCAGGATGAGCTTGAGCAGAGTCGTCTTGCCGCTGCCGCTACGGCCGACGATGGCAGTTGTTTTACCGTGCGGGATATTCAGATTGAGATTTTGAAAGAGATGCCTGCTGGTCGTTCCGCCGTAATTGAACGTGACGTTCTTGAAGTTGATGTCCGCACAGAGAGCGGGCATCTGTTTGAGGGTCGAACCGTCTTCATCCGGAATCTGGTGTATTTCTTTCGCCCGCTGATAACTGAGTACGGCGACGTGACTTTGGGATAAAAGATTGGCGAACTGGTTCAGCGGCCAGGAGAGTTGGCCGATAATATACTGCACGGCGACCATCGTCCCGAGCGTCATGCTGCCATTAATGACCTCTCTGGCGACCAGTAAAGTTAAGAGGAGGTTGGTTACCTCATTGATCGTCATGCCTCCGATATTCTGAAGTTGATTGAGAAGCTGACCCTTGACTTGAATTCTGCCGATATCGTGTTGTGCGGATTCCCATTGCCAGCGACGCTTTTGCTCGGCGTTGTTGAGCTTTATTTCCTGCATGCCTTCCAGGAATTCAATGACCATTCCCTGCTTATGTGAGGACAAACGAAAGCTCTTATGGTTGAGAATTCTTTGACGTTTCATGAACAGCGCGATGTAGGTGATGTAGAGTGTGCCGCCGCAGAGAAATATCAGGAAGAACGTGGGCTTAAAAAGCGCCAGCACAGTCCCAAACACCCCGAGAGAGAGCAAGGCCAACAGTAGTTGCCAGAAACTATCAGTCAGCAATTGTTGTAGCGCCTTGTGGTCGCTAATTCGCTGCATCAGGTCGCCGATCAATTTCCCATCAAAAAAGGAGAGGGGAAGTCGGGTCAATTTCGTCAAAAACTGCGCGACCAGCCGCATGTCTATGCGCAGTCCGATGTAAGTCAACATCCACGCCTGAAGCAAGTGAATACTCAACCGGCTGAACATCAGGACCATCTGCGCAACGAGGATGATCAAGACCAGCTGGAGATTACGATTAGCAATCCCGACATCTATCAGTGCGGCGCTCAGAAACGGCAGCAGGAGTTGCGTGAACAGCAAGACGAAGACGCCGATTCCGATGGGAAATAGATGTCGTCGAACGTCACGCCATAGTGGCATCCACAAATCCGACAAAGCAGCGAAGAGTGGTTTTGCTTCATCCGGCAGGGTATGAAAATCTTTGGTCGGCTCAAGCAGTAAGATGATGCCCCAATCGCGCTCGCCGGTATCGGTCAGCCAGCACTGCTCGAACTCGGCTTTCGTATAAGAGGTCAGGCCTGCCGCCGGGTCTGCGATGTAGACACGGTCATCTGTGATCCGATAGACGACGACGAAATGACCATGCGACCAGAAAGCGATAGCGGGAAGCGGAGCCTTCTCTTTGAGGTCTTCAAAGGACACTTTGACGGCGAGAGTACGAAACCCGATTTGTTCAGCCGCACGAGCAATCGTGGCCAGCGAAGTGCCCTGGCGGTCCTGCTGAGTTGATTCCCTAATAAACTGTCTGGAGTACGTTCTCCCGTGATGCCGAGCAATCATGTCGAGGCACGTCGGCCCACAATCCTGCACGTCGAGCTGGTAACAAATTGGAAATCGCTTTCGCCGAAACATATTTTCTCTCAGGAGTCGCAGGGGGGAGGAATGAGTCATTCACCACGGAGGCTTAGGGGAGAGGTCAATGATGCGGTGATCATCATTGACGGCGACAAACTAAGCTATCGGCGGCCCCCACGTCGCCGTGTATGGATCATAGGAACACTTTGCGGGCTTGGAATAAGGATCGTCACTGTCACACGTGTAGGCTCTGCAGTCCGTGCAGACGTATCGAAACTCACAATCGCGGCAGACAGTGACTTGATCCTTCGTAATGCTTCCGATCTGGATCAATGCCGGTTCCTTGACGACGCTTTTGAGACTGGTGTTCCTGATGTTGCCGAAAGACTGTGGCATTGAAGGGCAACTTCTAATCTCTCCGTCGGCGGCGATACTGAGTTTCCTGTTAAGGCAAGTATTGAACTGCTGCGCTTCTCTGAAATGCTCCTGGAACAAAGAAAAGTAGCCATGTGAAACCACTCCGCACGATGTCGGAGTCACCGCGTGGGTGTAGTACCGGACAAAGACTGGCAGGGGAACGACCTCATGCGTAGATTTTGCCGGACTGGAATACACCGAGATGGTCGAAATGAGTTGATAACGAAGACAAAACTCCGAGAGAGTTTCGGGCGTCAACTCGGGCTGAAACTTGATAACCAGGTCCAGGTGGCGCAATCGCCGGTGCTGGCAGGCCAGCAAAATTTCCTCCAACTGATTCATAGAGAGGGGATCGTAAGCTCTTATCTGCACTGCCTGGCAGCCCAGCTCCGTCCAGTTGGGTGAATATCTCCGTGTAGTCGTGGCATGACGAGCTATCAATATCAATGATTGAATTGGTGACGGCTTCGGGTCGGTCCCAGGTCAGGTCCAGCGGCAGAAAGTTTTCCGGCTCGTCGCACCAGAAACCATAATCCTCTTTGACGAGCAGTGCGAAATAGTCATCAATTGTCTGATCGGTTTTGCCTTCGAATTTTTGCTTTATGTCAGCTACCGAGTGGTCCGCGAGTTCTGTCAGGATGTAGAAAAGATTGTTCGGGATGAATCGTAATCGTTGTTTCTGCAGGTCGCAGATAATACTTCTGCGAGCGCCCTTGACAGGCATGCAGTTAGCATAGAGTTTGAAAACCTCCGGGCCTTGATTCATGGTTCGTTCTCCACCTGCTGCTCCTGGTTAAACGGCTGATCGAGCAGCACCGGCCGGGAGATATGCTTGTAGAAGCTGTAACAGTCGTAGTCCGTCGTGCGCGCGACGGTGCTCTCATAGCAACGACTGCTGAATCTGGAGCTCAGCATCTGCCCTACCATCATCATGTGCATCGGCAGTGGAGTTTCATCTTCGGCAAAATACTTGATTCGTTCATCTTGTTGCTGACTCATAAAAATGATCCGCCAGATATCGGGCTACCTTCTTTTCCAAAAAATAGTTGCAAGGTTCGGAAACCATTCCGAACTGCCCGTTGGGGTTGACCTCCAGGAAGACGTAACGCCCGTCGACAGTTCGGATGATGTCAATTGAGCCTGTTCTCAAATCGAGAATTTTCATCAGGAGATGGAGCTTGTCTTCAATCTCTGCGGGAAGCTGATACGGCACGGTGCGCGCCGGGTTGTCAAAGCAGTACCTTCTGAAATCCACTTCCGTCGTGGGGATGTGCTGAGAAAACATCGCCATGCTGTAACATTGACCATCGAGATAAAATGTTCTTATCTCGTATTTCTTCTCCAGCTTCTCCTGAAACAAAGAAGGAAACGAGCCGCCCCAGGTTCCGTCACGCAGAAATTCTTCGGGAACGACCGACGTATAGCTGGCGAACACAAGTCCTTCAAAAACGCATAACAGCATGTCTGAAACTGGTTTTGTAACTACCTGACCATGCTTCCGAGCAAACGCGCGCACGTCTTCTATATCGGTTGTGATGAGCGTGTCGGGAACGTCCAGCCCAACGTCAATGGCACTCTGCATCATCTGCAATTTGTTGGGCGAGGAAGTCTTTGGATCACCCAGCCAGACTGCGTGGGAAAGCATTGAGAACATGAAGGTGCTTACACCCTGCAGTTCCTGGTAGACGTGATGATATGACATGAAGAGATTCTGGTCGGTGTGGTGTGCCAGGTTCTTGAATAGCTCAACCTTCCTGTGCCTGTTCTTGTACGTCCATCGCCGGAACCATACGACTTCTATCTCCAGTGGACTGATAACTACTCCATCAATATTTATTTTCAGGTCAGTCTCTTTAGTGTTTATTGAAATCTTCGGGCCGCGGAGATGATCTATGTCAGCACCGTTTATACGAATGAACGGAACTTCCCAGGCATAAAGCCAATCCATGACGGCTTCGGTGGTGGGCTCCAGAATGGCCTGGCTTAAGATACAAATCATAAACAGTGAAACCTTTGAGGAAGGCGGAGGGTCGGGAACTACTTGCTCCTGCGCTTCGGTTAGCCTCGTAAAAACGTCAAACGACAAGAACGAGGTTTACCGGCCTGTTCCCTATGTCGAAAGGTAATTAATCTTAAAGAACGACTAGGGTAGATATAACGCTTGGAAGGATTTGCGTCTGTGCGCTGACACACAGATAAGGAACGCGGGTTGGTTATGTATTCGGAATACTTAATGAGGGCGCGCTACAGGCAGCGATCGGGTTTCCGTAATCGTGAAGTGATACTGAACGTTTGTGTGTCTCAATCATCCGTTTTCTTTCACGTTACCAGGCCCAGTCATAATCAGTTCCGGAGTCATAATGACCATTGCTAAATGTTGAATGGCCGGTATAACAAAGCTGACCACTACCGCCGATGATCCATAGTTCTTGTTCGGGGTCGAAAGAGTTGAACAATTCGCTGTTGATATTTTCCAACTCTTGCGTGTTCGTGCTGTATTTGTCACTCATGGTTCTCATTTCTGGTCTCACAAAGTGAGGTCGTAGTCCGCGCCGATCGGGGCAACCTACTTACAGGTGGGCGGCGGCAGTACCAAGATTCTGCTTAGTGCTGCCGCCGATTCCCTTACTCGTAGTATTACCAGCTGATGTCGTAATCGGCACTGCCATCGGGACGACCGCCGCTATACGTGACTTGGCCACTGGCAGTCTGCCGGGTGCTGCCGCCAATGATCCACAGCTCCTGCTCCGGGTCGAAGGAGTTAAACAAGTCGCTGTTGATGCTTTCCAATTCCTGCGTGTTCAAGGTGTATTTTTCAGTCATTGTTTTCCTTTTCTTTTTTAGAATGGCTGATCAGTGGCTACACATAATCTTTGCGACAAGGTGAACCCTTTGCTCTCTAAATTTGGTGCCTCCAAATTCAAAACACTTGCCGATTCTGCATACATCACTGAAGTTGTAGAGGTTCAATGTCTTAATGTAGGGGCAACCCTCATGCCGCGAGATGCACTTGCCTGGACCAACTCCGTGTTTCCCCGCAACCTCCTGAGCGTTAGAGCTTTATAGCAACGTGTTGCGATGTCCACTGAGTTGATTGGCGCGTGGAAGCACCGAGGTGCTGCCAACAGATGTGGCAGCGGATCTGGAAGGATTAGAAGGTCTGAAAGCCATAAACGTCGCAGCGGGAACGGATACAGCACACTGCCACCGAAACTGACACTGCCACTCAAATGCAGTTTGGCTTAGCTCAGGTCAGCCGCCGTTTTAGCTTTCGTTGTAATCCGAAACGTGAGAGACCCAGGGTGACCGCAGTTTTAGAAATATTATTGTTATGACGAGCCAGCGCATCATTAATCATCCGCTGTTCAAGCGCAGATAGTGCCTCACTCAGCGTAAGCTTGGTTACATCTTCCAAATTTACCAGGTCGTCGTAAATATCAGGGTCATGCAATTGGAGAGGCGTCGTTACGAGTGCAGGCAAGGTCAAAGAAGGAAGCTGCTGTCTGACGTACGGTTCAAATTGGAAAGACTCGATCACGCCGCCCGAAGGTGTGAACGCGACCATCTGCTCGATGACGTTCGCGAGTTCTCTGATATTGCCGGGCCAACTGTAAAGCATCAACTCTTCAACGAAGCTGGGCGTCAGCGTGATGTCGTGTTTGCCATCGATGCTGGAGAATCTTCTGAGCAGGTGATGCGCCAATAGCGGGATGTCGTCCTTGCGTTCGCGCAAGGGAGGTATGGTGATGGTAATGGTGTTGATTCGGTACCATAGATCAGCCCGAAACTTTCCCTCGGCCACCATCAGGCTGAGGTCGTGATTGGTGGCCGCCACTACCCTGATGTTTGTTTTAATGACTCCGGTTGTGCCCACCGGATGGACTTCACCATTTTCCAGAAATCTCAGCAGTTTGGGCTGTATCTCGAGTGATAAGTCGCCTATCTCATCCAGGAACAGCGTTCCACCTTCAGCACTGCGAATGATTCCCAGGGAATCCTGGTGGGCTCCTGTGAAAGCTCCCTTCCGATGCCCGAACATTTGAGATTCAGCTATCTCTCGGGAAATCGACGAGCAGTTGTAAGCGACGAATGACTTGTCTGCGCGCGTACTGTGCTGGTGGACGGCCCTCGCCGCCAGTTCCTTGCCAGTACCGCTTTCTCCCAACAGCAGGATAGATGTTCGGCTGCCACCCAGCATCTTGATCTGGTCTGTCACAGAGTGCATCACCGCACTTTGATAGACCATTTCATTTTTCGCGCTGGGCTCAGTCTCCTGACCTTTGCTACTGATAGCGAGATTGGTTGTCTGCTGCCGCTTGACAGCAAGCGTCAACTCGACGTGTCTGCACATGGCGGTAAAAAGGCGTTTCTTCAACGTCGTTTGACCTTTATCCACCCACACGAGCCATTCGTCAGAGCCGTCACGGAAACTATGAGAGAGATTGTTATCTCTCGTGACGGAGTGTGGGCCACCATTTACCGGGTGTGGCCTGGTGAAAGCCTCGCCAATACTAACCGCCAGTTCGTTGCTACAACCGCGAACGTATTGCGGCCATAAACGCCCGTCAGCATTCCGTTGGAGGACCACGACAGCGTTGGCCGCGAAATTCTCCATCAGAATCGCGGCCAGTTCATAAAAAAGAAAGTCTCTTGAAAATGCCGCGTCCTGCAGACGCAGAGTAGCCAGAACAAGTTCATCGATGCTGTGATCCTCGGGTGGCTTTGGCAACGGATTGGCTGACGTTCCCTCCGGCGGCTTGTCCTGGCGCCGAACTGAAATTTGGCTGGTTGTTCGCTCGATCATCAAGCGCGAACTTAACTGGTGAAATAATGCTGCTGCCCTTGCCATCCCATTTCTAACCTGCTCCGTTGGCTTTCCTCGAGTGAGAGCGTTATCACCGGGCAGATCGCTTTCCGAAATCAATTTCGTTTCGGCTTCACGAGATGGTTTGTCCTGATATTTACAGAGCGATGCGGCCTGCCTGAGCGCCATGATCACAGCCTCTCTCTGTGTTTGGCTGTCTAACCCGTCTCCTGCCTGGGCCATCATCATCCGGCCTGACAACTTACGTAGGTGAGCGATGAGCAGTATCTTTCCTGACCTCTCAAATTCGTTTCTGACCTTGACCAGCGATTGCATTGCCTCCTGATAAAATCTGGTATCAAGCATCTGACAACTTGCCTTTCCCCATGTTCAAAACAACCGGCTCATCGTGAGCTAACGAGTGCTGTGGAGTAAGCCTTAATTACCTCTTCATAGACCAACATAACTTTGCCGGCATGTCTTTCCACGGTCAGCTCCGTAGCAGCGTACTCCCGCGCAAATGTTGACAAGCTCTGAGCAAACTTCCTGTCGACGAGGATCTTCGTGATTGCGTCGGCTAAGTCTTTGACGTTGCCGCCCCTGGTGATGAGACCCGTAACTTCATTTTCAAAAAGTTCATGACTCCCCCCTGAATCCGTGACGACGACCGGCAACTCCATTGCCATCGCTTCCATCAGGCAAGTGCCGAGCGCCTCGCGATCAGAACAAAGGACCAGCACATCGGCCGCCGCTTCGATCTTGCGGATGTCGCGCTGAAACGGTAGGTAGGTTGTGTGTTCTGACAGTCCTAATTTCCTCACCTGATCGGTCATCTCCGCATAGTATTTTTGATCTTCAGCCTCGCCGACAAAAACGACGTGATAGTTGGGAACAGCCTTCATCACCAACGCGGACGCGGCGATCAACAGGTCTTGTCTCTTATTCGTAGAAAACCGCGCAATGCAAAGTGCAATGAGCGCGTCCGGGGGAAGCCCCAGCTCCTTTCTCATGGTGATCTTGTCAAAGCCATTTCGTGAGAAATAGTGAGCATCCACGCCATCGAAAATCACTTTGATTTTACTCTTCTCAATATCTTTCTTTTCCAGCTCGCGTCGAATGAACTCCGAGACGGCGATAATCGCATCACAGCTTTTCAAGTGCTCGGAGATGTCCTGAAGAAAAGCCCCTCTGACATGAAAGATGATGGGAATATTGAGAAGCCGAGCGGCGAGGATGATCGGCATTCCTGACGGTGCGTTCAGGTGTATCACATCCGGTTCCACTCTCTTCAGTATCGACAGAATCAAGAAAAGGTTCTCGACTGTGTTGGGCGAAAAGTCCAGGTTTTCAGTAATGACCTCCGCACCAAAATGCCGCAAGCGTTCTGTGAAATATCCGGCAGCTCCAATCAAAGCGTATGAGCGATAAAGCTGTCGATCCAAACCACCGATAAGCTGGCAGAGACTCTCCTCCGCTCCTGAATAGGCTGAAGGAGTAGAGACGAAAAGAACGTGCTGGCGGCGTTGATGGCTCCAGTCTTTGGTTATGTCGCCCGTGGCGGAAATTAGCCCGTCAGTATTGGTGCGCCGCCTTTCGATAACTTTCTTTTTCCACAAATGCAGTGCGTCCAGATCATCAACCAGTTTCTCTTCAGAAGCGATGACGCTCCTGGCGATTTCCAGGTGAACGGAACTCCTGATGCGAAGTGATTCAGGTAGATCAGACGGCTCCGCACCGTAAACACTTGTAGCATCGAGAGGCGAGGAATCAAGGTGCCCGTCGAAGGCCAATCCGAGCGTTCTGGCTAGTTGGAGAAGTGTTTGCTGGGGAGTTAAAGAGGCATCGGGCGAAAGCTTCTGTGAAGTAAAAATAAGTTGCTCGACCAGAGTACGGAGTTTGGGTGGTCCATTGGGAAGCGGTGTGCCGCACACTATTTTAAGAAACTCTGAGTCGTATATCTCAGGCGTACAATCCACTGGCAACCCCGCGACGGAGGTGAACCTATTATCCTGCTCCAGATGATGAGAGAAAGTTCTGGCGAGCAGGTCCGGCGGCGCGAAGCCTATCTCGATCGTAAAAAACGCGAGGTGGGGTTCATCTGTTTGCGCGGCGACGTGCGAATAAGCTTCAAGTTGAGTTTTGTGCGATGTCTGCAACGGAGAAACACCAGTGCGATCAATGATGTCCTGCAAGAATGGACTCGAGTCCTCGGCGTGAAAAAGAATATGGAGGCCAAGCTGCGGATTCGTCCGTCTAAATTTTTCGATGAACCATTCGAGAAGTGTTTGAGAACCAATTTGACAGCGAAAAGGGCGCCATGAAATCGACTCCGGCACATACGGGAGATATAGGATCGCCTTAAGTTTGGAATTCATTTATTTCATCCACAGCGAACCTATCTCTAGAGTGTTGGGCGCGGTGCTCCCCTGAAAATTGGGTGCGCGACGCTTACGACTGACAACTCCTCTTCTGCACCTGGCTCGGCGCGCCTCTCTTCAACGACCTGTCCGTCGAATAACTGAAACGTCCGGTCCGCATGGGCCGCATAACGCGGGTCGTGCGTGACTATGCAGATCGACGCGCCGGCCTGGTGCAGTTCGTGCAGAAGGTTCATCACAACTTCTCCATTGCTTGAGTCCAGGTTGCCGGTGGGTTCGTCTGCGAGCACTATCGAGGGCTCACCAGCGACGGCACGTGCAACCGCAACGCGTTGTTGCTGGCCACCGGAGAGTTGCGACGGGTAATGCTTTTCACGGTGTAACATCCCGACGCGTTCGAGGGCTTGTCCAACGTGTCGCTTGCGCTCCTTCGCCGCCATCCCGCGATACGTCAGGGGTAGTTCTACATTCTCATAAACAGTCATTTCGTCGATCAGGTTGAAAGCCTGAAAGACAAACCCGATCTCGTGATTGCGAATGTATGCGCGGTCGCTATGCGAAAGGTCAGAGACAGACTTGCCATTGAGTAAATACTCGCCGTCGCTTGCCGAATCCAGCAGACCGATGATCGAGAGCAAGGTTGATTTGCCGCAACCGGACGGTCCCGCGATGGCGATATACTCGCCCTTTCTTACCTCCATCTGAACGCCGGCGAGCGCTTGAGTTTCGACCTCATCAGTGAAAAAAATCTTGCGAACATTCGATAGCGATAATAACGGGGCGCTGGCCATATTCATTCATTACTCCTTCAGCAACCGAAAACTCGGATATGAGCAACACCTTTGTGAATAGACGATTGCCTCTTCTCTATCTTGTAAACCTCATAAGTTCAGTCGGGATGACTATTTTCGTGGGGAGAGAAAATAGAGGTATCAGCAATCTTCCTGTGGCATGAGTGGGAGTCGGCTAGCGCTCCCTTGCGTCGGGCTATTGCTAAGCCATCAGGTAATCACACAAGAAGTACATCTGTATGTGCGACAACACACGGACCTGTCAGAAATTTCTCATGGTGGATCAAGAAACATGAACTCTTGACGCATCTGCCACACGCTCGAATCGTTATAACCAAAATAGTCTATCTCCATGCGGCTGATGAAAATCCTATCGGCATGCGAGACTTATGCTGAAGTCGATACAAGACCAGGATCCTGACAAGAAACTCGAAGTTATCCAGAGGTTGGCCTTTGAGTATTTCTTAAAGGAGACAAGTTGGGAGAATGGCTTGGTGCCGGATAGTACGCTGCACGGAGCGCCCTGCAGCATCGCTTCAACCGGATTTGCCCTGTCTGCGTACCCGGTTGGCGTCGAACGCGGATTCATCACCCGCGATGACGCCATTAAGCGAACGCTCATTACACTGCGCTTCTTTTGGAATAGCGCGCAGGGCTCACAACCCGACACTACCGGACACAAGGGTTTCTATTACCACTTCCTCGACATGAAAACGGGGCGTCGAGCGTGGAATTGCGAACTTTCAACAATCGATACCGCGTTTCTGATTGCCGGAGCACTAACGGCTGGCGAGTATTTCAATCGCGATGTTGAAGATGAGCGCGAGATTCGCAGGCTTGGCGACGAACTCTTTCGCCGTGCCGACTGGCAATGGGCTCTGAACCGAGGCGTCACCGTAACGCACGGCTGGAAGCCCCGGCGCGGCTTCATCAAATATCGTTGGCAGGGCTATAGCGAGGCCCTGATTCTTTACATCCTCGGTCTCGCGTCGCCCACGAGCCCATTGCCGGAGAGTAGTTACGAAGCGTGGGCGAAGAGTTATGAGTGGAACGAGCTTTACGGGTACGAGTTTCTCTATGCAGGTCCGCTCTTCATTCACCAGCTCTCGCACATGTGGATCGACTTTCGTGGCATTCAGGACCAGTTCATGCGCAACAAGAACATTGACTATTTCGAGAACAGCCGGCGCGCTACATACATTCAGCAACAGTACGCAATTCAAAATCCGAAAGGGTTCAAAGGCTATAGTGAACACAATTGGGGCGTGACCGCTAGTGATGGTCCTGGACCAGGAAGGAAAAGGATCGGAGGTCAGCAGCGTCGATTCTATAAATACAGAGCGCGTGGTATTCCGAACGGGCCGGATGACGGCACCCTGGCACCGTGGGCCGTAATCGCCTCACTTCCGTTCGCGCCGGAGATTGTGTTGCCTTCGATCCTCTACCTGGAGCAGACCTTTCCCCACTTGATCGGCGAGCATGGATTCAAGCGTAGTTTCAATCCATCATTTTCGACCGCTACCGGCAAGGAATGGATCTCAGAGCGGTCCTACGGCCTCGCTCTGGGTCCAATAGTCTTGATGATCGAGAACTATCGCTCAGGGTTTCTCTGGCAGTTAATGCGCCGTTGCCCCTACATCAGCACCGGGCTGTCCCGCGCCGGTTTTTCCGGCGGCTGGCTGCGTGAGTTTGAATAATCCTGGCCAGGAAAATCCGCCTGGACGCACATCCTCATTTCTTATAGACGGCAATTCCCCAAAAATTAATCTCGGGCGGCAGACTGTTCCAGTGGTCGAACGCGTGCGAATCATCAGATTTGTATCGCAACTTGTAGTTTCCCGCGGGCAGAGTAATTACCACATCAACTTTCCTGTTCTTACCCGCACCACCTGCATGTGCAGTCCTGGCCTCCTGCATCTCCCACACGCGTGACCCTTTGTCGACGTCTTCGATCCAGCCGTAGTCAAACATCTCACCGGCCTGACCTTCGCCGATGGCGAAAATACGCACGTCCTGACTACTCGCCAGACTAAACGCCACACTCTTATCTTCGTTGTCCAGCACTTGAACGATCTGCGCAATCACTGGCAGCTTCAACAGATCATCGGGCATAGGCTTGGAATAGAGCTCCCCATACATTTTCATCAGCTGCGCGGCATCGGTTGCGCGTCCCACGCTTTGATAGATCCTGACCTTTGTAACCAGGTCTGTGCGGTAGACATCGGCGTAGGGTTTAGCCGCTATCGCGTTGAGCTGATTTTTCAATTCTGTAACCGGAGCGTTCCAACTAATCTCGGGAATGCTCTCTCCGAACTTCTCCGGGAAGATGAACGTCTTCAAAAAAGCCATGCCTACCGGAGAGCTTACCGCATTACCCGAGCCGAGATCCGTCGGACGGCTGAGATTGTCAGAGTTCGCCATTATGATGAACGTAATGTTTTGCTCGGGCACTTTCAAAATAAAAGATGAGTTGCCGGTCCAGTAGCCGTAATGCCAGAGCAGCTTCGTGCCCTTGTAGTTCTGCGTAAACCAACCCAACCCGTAGGGAAGTGACTCACCGTTGGTTGAGACAGCCGGCGTGAAAGCGAGTTGTTGAGTTTCTTTCGTAAGAAACTTGTTCTGATCGATCGCAATGTCATACTTCGCCATGTCAAGAACTGTTGAGATCAATCCGGCGGAAGTGCTGAACCCCTGCGGGTAACTTATTTTCGTGAACTTAAATTCGCGATCAAGCGCATACGGTTGAGCCAGTATCTTTACGACCGTGTCGAATCTTTGCTGTTGCTTTTCCGTAATCATCGCTCTGCCCAATGGCGACTGGTGCGCATGAACCAGCTTCCAGGCGCCGTCTTGTTTGTTCAGGAAGTATGAAACCCTCCACGGACCTTCAGTGCGCGGCGTGCCATTGGGAGGCGTGACGGTTGTGGCCATGAAGAAGGTTGTGATGGCGCTGTCGCCGTAAACCGCCGCCTCGAGATTGTGGACCTCAATGTTTATTTTGAAACGCGCCTGGAATGCTTGCCTCAGGTCGGCCGCATTAAATGAAGTTAAGAAACCTCCCTCGCCTTGAAAACGGTTTTGTTGCGGCGCGAGACGCCGCTCAATCTGATCAACGTTGCCGGAATTGTATCCGCCAACGATATCCATCACTGCGGCTTTCACTTCGGCTCTCTGCCGCCTGGCCTGCGGCGTTTGGTGATTTCGTGCTGACAATCGTGGGCACGTTCGGTGCCGTCTCATTCATGCCGAGAGGATCGAGAATGTTTGCTATTAAAAGTTCTGCGAATGATTTGCCGGTCGCCTTCTCAACCACCTTATCCAGTTCTGCAAAGCGATTGCCGTTATAGCGGTACTGCTCGCCGGGATTTCCTTCGGATGTGTGGGAGAACAAGTGGCGCACTTTAATGACACCATCGCTCTCAAGCGTGATGCCGTACTTTGAAACAGGATCGTCCAGCTTGATCTTTCCTTCCTGGACCAGCTGCATCAGAATCGTAGACGCAAACGTTTTGGTCAGCGAAGCGAGGTGGTAGGCGGTATGTTCGGTTGCAGGAATCTTATTCTCAACATCTGCATAACCGAATCCCTTCGCCCAAATCACTTTTTGATTCTTGACAATGGCAGCGGAGTAAGCCGGTATCTTCAACTCCTGTCGCAGACTGTCGAGCAATGTTTCCAATCGGGCAATCCGTGCCGATTCGGATGGTCTGGTCAGTCGTATGCGCGACTGTAGCCCGGACAAATAGGACCTGTCCCAGAACGGCCACTGCCAGAATGAGTGCGACTAAGCGCTGGTGCTTTGAACTTCATAACGATCTCATTTCCCCTTGATGGTAGACTAACTGTAAAAGACGTGCAGAGGTGTATTCTTGTTAGCCAAACACCGCCGCCCACAGTTTTGTGTAATTGAAATTCGCATTTTTGGAGTGCGCAGAGCACTCGATTTGGTTTGATCTTAATTTGATTCTCAGGTCCATGGGCCGAGCCCGCGAAGCGGGCGGCAGCGCGTTAATGCGTGGGCTGTCGCCCGCTGTCGCGGGCTCAATGGCTTTTTTTTTGCGTTTATCCTGGGGCTTGCGCCCAGGCTTTTATGCTGCCGCCCGCTATCGCGGGCTCGCCTGGATTCCTATACGTACCCGTTGTGTTTCCGGCTCAGTCGATTTCGCCGCCGGTATCGGCCGTGAAGCCGTTGCAGAAGATGCAGGCGATGCAGGAATGCGGCAGATACATGCCGTGCCAGCATTGCTTACAGACCCAATCGCAATAATCGATAGGGTCGGATACGGACGGATCCACTAACTGATTGATGGAGCGCAATACCTGCTCTCGGAAGAAGGAATCGGCGCGGATCTTCTCGATCAGCCGAGCCAGATGGACAGTTTTCTCGTAGACCTGCCGATCCGTGGCGATCTTGCGGGCGGGCGCGCTGTAGCCGGCCAGGATGGATCCCTCTTCCTCAAGCACAAGCTCATTATCGCGGAAATAGCGGAGCGAGACGGCGCCACCATCGAAGGCCGCCTGCAAGCGCGTCGTCGAGTTGTCCACGGTCACGCTCACTATGAGGCTGCGATTCACCTTCGACCGGCTGACCGATGCGTCTTCGGCGACGTAGCCGCCGTTCAGCGCCTTCATTATGAACGTGTTGGGCGTCGCGCCGATGACGTAGGCCGTCTCCGTGTTGTAGAGAATGAGAGCGGAATTGTCCGAAATGGATTGAATGGTCCATTGCGGTTCGGTGTATTGATTTTCGTTTGCCATGAGTTTGTCTCCTGAAATTGAGTTTTGTGATGCGGGTGTAGGTCCGCATGCAAGCCTTGTTGAAAGTAAGCGCCACATCTGCGCTCGATTGTTAAAGGCGAAAGGCGGAGGCAAAAACTATCATCGGGGAATAACTTTTTTTGCGGGATTCGACTTAGGGTGCTGTGATGCCTTAATGCCTCATACGAAGGCTGCCATCCGTAACTTTCGAGCGAATCATAGTGAGCTTGGAAGAGGTCAGTACCACCTGCGGTAACGGGTGGGTGCGCAGCCGTGTGGCGACTGCTGAATCACCTCGTTAGATCAACGCTGCGGACACTTTGCATTGATAGCACCGACCTGCGTGAGGGCTGCGCACCCACCCGCTACCGCAGGTGGTACTGACCCGGTCCAACCACATTCCTGATTTTTAGGACAAAGCCTGACCGCACTAACGAGAAGACTCTGCCTGTTTCCTGCGTTTGAAATAATAGGCAGGGTCGGTTGGTGGTCCTGCCACGGCTACAAGCTCCCACCCGTTTGCGCCGAGCTTGTCCAAGTGCTGTTCCAGGACGAATGCTTCGCGACCGAATGGAGCATTCGGTTCCTTTCGCATCCGCGGGTTACCAGTCGCAGTAAGGTTTGACGTGCTTGGACCAGCGACCGCCAGGTATTCCCACTGTTCAACAGTAATCCTATCGCCCCGGCTCGCTTCCTCCTGACCCATGGTTTTCACTACCGCGATGGCGATAACCGCAACACAAACAGTGATCGCTACAAAAGATGCTCGTTTGCGAATGTTCATACTATCTCCAATTCTTTTAGGGCAGTGACTATACGATGAATGAAGGATGGGGGTTGTGAAAATCACGTTAAGAAGCATGCGATTGCGCCGGTCAAGTGCGAGCGCTCCAGTCTGCGGCGCGGTGCTAAAGCATTCGGCTCAGTTCGTTCTAGAAAGAACCCACTCGATCACGGGATCGCGTCCGGCGCGGAATTCTGCCCATGTCGGCTCGATATTTTGATCAGGAACGACCGCAGAATCCGTGTCGGCGCCGAACCGATGGTAATACGTCGAATATGAAACTCTGAACCCGGAATTGGGCAGACGGAACTCGGCGTGTTCGCCATAATGGTTAGGTCTCATTCCCGTCGGGCTACCGACAAGAATCGCATTCGCCTCGTTTCGCATGTCAAGTGCATTCACTGCCGCCGCGGAAAACGTTCCGGGACCAGTGATCACAAACAACCCGCCCTTTCTATTGATCGCGGCGTTGGCTTTTAATGACCGGAAGTAGTAGGCGCCGGAACTGGTCCAAGTCTCCGCCTTGATTACGCCGCAGATCGATCACCAACCGCCGGGCGTGGGATTCATCGAGCAGGCGAACAAGCGCCGCCGTGCGTTCCCGAAATTCGGCGTCTGGCGGATAACGGGTAAACGAGAAGTACACCGTCTGAGCGGAAGGTAGAAATTCTGTCCACCAGGGCTCTGCCAATCGCTGCAGATAGAGCGGTGGTTTATCTCCTGTTGCCATTCGCCAGGTGGAAAAACCTCCGAATCGTGCCGGTGAAAAAGTGATGGTAGCGCGCTCTCCCGTTGCAAGCTCTAAAGCAAAGGGCGCGTTGGCTCGATCGGCAATCACACCTAAACCGTGCAAGACTTCGGGCACGTTGAGTTGCATGGTGGCGGTGAGACGAGTCCGGCCGTCATTCTCGCCACGGGGGACAAGTTGCATAGCTCGTTCCATCACTTCGCGTACTGGCGTGACGCCGATCGAGATGACTCGCGCCCCGACAGCCGAGTGGTAAGGAACTTGGGCTGCGATTACGCGTAACTCGTCGCCGAACCATTGCATCTCGATCGGGTAGCGCAGAGAATCCGGCGGCAGATCCAAATGCGTGTGGCCATCCGCGACAAGAGCCACGACCCGCATGAACCCGACCAACACCTCGTCACCATTCAAGTTCGGGATGGCAGCGTCCAGGCGTGCTACTTCAGCGTCAAAGGTTTCGCGACTAACCGTGTGGAATGCGTTGGCGTGGTTGCTGGCCAGTTGGCGCGCGAGATAGCGAAGATCGTCACGCCATCCGTTGGGAGTGATCCCCGTGGTTTCATTCTGAGACGCGCATGAGCTCAGGAGGATGAGAAATGTCAGCCCGGGTTTTAGTAAACTGCTCATGGTTGAAGCTCAGGCAGAACATCACCTTTACAATCTCCGTCAGTTTACCTTCCACGTTTCGGAAAACGAAAGCTAATCCAGATAACGCTAACTATCAAAACTGTTGGCCAGATGCTCGGATTCGCGGACAGCAACAACTTGCTTTCTAACTTTGATACGAGGACACTGTTGTTCATGAGAAAAGTGGAGATTCTTTATTGCTCGGTGTGACCGATCAAAAAAGCAATGGCTGCCAGTGTGGCAGCCCAACTGGCTAACGAGAAAGAAGTTGAAGTGGAAACTGCAAGAGGCGGTTTGGGTGAGTTTAGCGTTTCCATTGATGGTAAAAAGATCATCGACACAAATCGTTTTTGGTATCCGACACCTGGCAAAGTGGTCGCCAAAACACGTGCGCGATTAGCTGAGGGGCGTTCCTGAACCAGCTTAGGGGTCGTAGCATGCTGGGTCCTCACTGTAGCGCCACAACGCGAATTGGTTGTTCGCTTAACCAGACACAATAAGTTGCTAGCAAGGGTAGCAAGCTAACCTTCGTGGTCCTGTCGGTACGCGCTTACTGCCTCCAGAGCGCCCTCGTGCATTCTCTCAGGCCGAACGTAGAGCCAGTGCTTTTCAAACTCCTCATCGGTCATGCTTGCATTTACGGTTCGCTCTTTACTCTTTAACCATTGTTCTACCCACTGACGAAGTTCCGGGTCCCGGTTGAGTGCCATACGCGCCGCATGCATGTTAAGAGGTGTGCTCATTGTCTTGTGTCACTTTCAAAAATATTATGAGGCTGGAATGATTATACTGCCTGAAACAGACGAAGACTTACTGCGTGAGTGCAAGGTCGAGACCTTCCGTTCCAGTGGGCCCGGAGGGCAGCATGTTAACAAGACGGAAAGCGCAGTTCGGCTGAGGCACGTGCCTTCGGGTGTCGTTGTCACCTCACGGCAGGAACGGAGTCAACACCGAAATAAGGTCCTCTGTCTACAGAGGCTTCGCAAGAAGGTTGCGCGCCTGAACTATCGTCCCGCAACACGCGTTCCTACACGTGTGCTCGCGTAGCGCCAAAAACCGAACTCTTGAAGAAAAAGCACGGCGTTCACAGATCAAGCGATTGCGCTCGAAGCCTGCGCGGGATGAGTGAGGTGCTATCATGGGACTAAAGAAACCAAAGGGGACCGCGCAATGATAACTGTGGCCAATCGGATCTACGTAACGCCTGAATTTGCCGAGGCGTTCGAGCAGAGGTTTCGCGAGCGTGCCGGGCTGGTGGACCAAATGCCTGGTTTTATTTCAAACCAGATACTGCGCCCGGTCAACGAAGGTGATCCTTACGTAGTTTTTACTCTCTGGAATAGCCGCCAGGACTTTCTCAACTGGGTGCGCTCGGATGCGTTTGTGAAAGGGCACGCGCAATCTGGCTCGCTTCCGAAGGAAGCGTTTTCACGATCGAACGCGTTAGAGATGCACGAGGTGGTTCAGGATTCCAGCCGTCCTGATTTAGAGCCGGAGCCGCCGGGTGGCCCGTTCAAGTTGCATTAGTTCCTCGCAGAACCCAAGACCGCTATCGTAGACAAATACCATCAGGTTGGAATATGGTTTTAATGCCGGTCTGGCGGCGAGACAGCCAGAAGCTTTGGTCCATCCGCTGCCCTGGTCCGGCTGGGCACTTTTGTTGCTCACCGGCAAAAATTCAAACGCGGCAAAACTCTGTCTCTCACTTAGCTAGCCGTCAGTGACCGAATCAATTTCAGAGCCATTCCCGAATACATTCAGCAATTAGAAATCCAGAGGTTTCTCAATTGAAAACGAAGTCTGCCGTCATTAGCACAAAGCTTTTCACCGTCTTTCTCGTCACGGGTTTGATAGGGCTTATCGAAGGAGCCCCCGTGTTTGCGCAATCGTTTGCTTCTCCGATGAGCTACGCGGTGGGTAGTCACCCCGATGACGGCGCTCTCGGAGATTTCAATGGTGATGGGAAACCAGATCTCGCGGTAGCAAATAACAGCACCAGCAATATCAGCGTCCTGCTGGGTAACGGAGATGGGACCTTTGGAGTCAAGACGGATTACGACGTTGGACAACCCGCTTATGGAGTTGTCATCACCGATCTGAACAGCGATGGAAACCTCGACATCGTCGCCGAAACCGCCTTCAGCCTTACAGAGGGCGTTAGCGTTCTCCTTGGAAATGGCAACGGCAGTTTTCAGACCCGCGTCGATTATTTGTTTTCGGGTTTGGCACAACCTAGTTCAATTCGCGCAAGCGATTTCAATAACGATACTAAGCCCGACATCGTGGTTATCAACGGAAGCGGCGCTACAGTTTTTTTAGGAAATGGCGACGGTACCCTGAAACCGCCGGTAAGTTATGGCTCGAGTAATTTTGCCACGTCAGTTGCAGTTGGCGACTTCGATGCAGATGGCAAGATCGATTTGGCCGTCAGCAGCTATGGATTTGGTAGTAACGGAGTCGTTAGCATCATGTTGGGGAAGGGCGACGGGACGTTCTTTCCATCCGTTGATTACTCGAGTGCGCCCAGCCCTTTCTCTATAGTCAAAGGCGATTTTAATGGTGACAGCAAGCTCGATCTGGCTACCGCGAATATTCAAGTCGACAGTGTCAGCATCCTATTGGGAAACGGAGACGGCACTTTTGGATCTCCTATTGACTACGCCGCCGGAGGTTTTCCTTATGAACTGTCGACCGGAGATTTCAATAGCGATGGAAAATCTGATTTGGTGATGGCGGGAAATGGGGGTGGATTGAGCATCCTCAAGGGAAACGGGGATGGAACTTTTCAAAAATCAGTAAACTTTCTAGGTGGCGGTTTCTTCGCAACCGTTCTGGATCTCAATGGCGATGCCAAACCAGATATCATCTCAGCTCAAACTGCGACTTCGGTTGGCGTCTTCATAAATCAAACCGGACCCCACAACATCAGCGGCACCGTCAGAGATAACAACAACGTTCCACTTTCGACTGCGACAGTTGTGCTCACCGGTGGAACACCAGTCATCATCAGAACGGATGCGACAGGCACCTTTGCCTTTAACGATTTGACTGGCGGCCAAACGTATACAGTAACGCCGTCTAAGCCAAACTATACTTTCGCGCCGCTCAATCAAATCTTTAATAACCTGACATCGAACGTCGTCGCTAACTTCATTGGAACACTCAACAATTACTCGATCTCGGGAAGCGTTAAGGACATTTCAGGCGTTGGCATGGCCGGAGTGACCATGACTCTGTCCGGATCGATGAGCGGCACAATAACCACTGCTGGTGACGGCAGCTATGCGTTTACGAATTTGCCTGGCGGAGGCAACTATACCGTGACTCCATCACTGGCGAAATTTATGTTCAGTCCACCCTCCGCCACGTTTAACAACCTGTCGAGTAATCGTGTGTTCAATTTCACCGGCAGAGTAGCCACTTATACGATTAGCGGTGGGGTACTCAGTGTCGATAATGGTTCCAGTATCGAGGGTTTTACCATTGAGTTAACCGGAACGAGGACCGGAACTGCCGTAACAACCTCATTTGGTGGTTACAGCTTTTCGGGACTTCCAGTGGACGGCGATTATACCGTCACCGCCTACCTCGCGAACCGCCTGTTCACGAATTTTAAATTGCTCCCCCCAACGAGCCACAGTTTCACTGCCTTATCGTCGAACGTGACGGCCAACTTTAGTGCCAAGCGTCTGGCCTTCGGTACCGGCAATTTAGATCCCCTCGGCATTGCCTCCGGCGATCTGAATGGAGACGGCAAGCTCGATGTCGCGGTTGCAACCACGACTGGATCTAATATCCATGTGCTGCTTGGAAATGGGGACGGGACTCTCCAGACACAGGTCACGTATCCGGCAGACTCGAACCCTGCGGATGTTGTCATTGCAGATTTTGACGGCGACGGAAAAGCGGATGTGGCCTCGGCAAATTTTTTCGGCTCGAACGTTAGCATCTTCATTGGCAACGGCGATGGCACATTGAAGACTCGTGTGAATTATCCCGTTGGATCTCAGCCTTCAAAATTGAACGTAAGCGACTTTAATAACGATGGAAAGATTGATCTTGCAACTCTCGGGAGTGCCAACACGCTGAGCATCCTGTTGGGAAACGGCAATGGTACATTTCAACCTGCGATAAACAGAACAATTGCAACGGCGGGTCCTTCCGTTTTGCCTGGCGACTTCAATGGTGATGGCAAGCCCGATCTGGTATTGCTCGGTTTTCCAGGCAGTGTTCTTGTGCTTGTCGGTCGCGGCGACGGTACGTTTGATGATCCGGTGAGTTACCCGGCGGCTAATGAAGTCGTCAAGGCTACGTTGGCCGATTTGAATTCCGACGGTAAGCTTGACGTTGCAGTAGCGTCGCGACTTCCGAACGTGTTAACGATCTTATTAGGTCGCGGAGACGGCACGTTTCAAACTGGAATCACGACCTCTATCCCCATGCAACCGGCCGATCTTATCAGCCACGATTTTGACGGCAACGGCAAGCCTGATCTGGTCGTGGCTGGTGACTCCGGCGGTTTCGGTTTCCTGAGTGGAAACGGCGACGGCACATTCTCTCCCCTTGTCGTCTACCAGTCGGCGCCGTTCTCCAGAAGGCTGGTGGCAGGCGATTTCAATAATGATGGCAAGCTTGATTTTGCCATAAGTCAGGGCAACAGCGAGGTTAGCGTCGTCCTTACCTCGTCACCGACGCCATCAACACCGCCAACAATCTTCATCGAAGAGGGAACGACAAATAAAGCTGCGGCGCTCGATTCTGTCACGCAGTTACGTGGTCCATTTTCCATTCTTAACAATCACAACTTCAGCGCAGATCACCACACACGAGTAATGTTGTTCACTTCTAATCTGGGACTGAGCCAACCAGACTCTGCGATACTTTCAGTGCGAGCGAGTGGAATCTTGCTGACAGTCGAAAATGTTGGAACGGTGTCAGGAGTGCAAGGCCTGGATGCTTCTTACATCATTGTCAGATTACCTGACGGGTTACCGTCAGGAAACTTGCCGTTGACTGTGACACTGCACGGCGTGGTGAGCAGCAACACACCCACACTCGAAATTTCACCATAGGGCACGCACTGTGTGTTCGCTCGACGAAAATCCCCTTTACGGAGAATAGTGGAGTTCCTCTGTTTGGTTGTGATGGTTTGCGGAACAGTCGAGGAAAATACTTGCACAGTCAAAAGAGACCGTCGGGCCATGAGCCTGTTAGCTTCTGTCTAACGACTCAACCTGACGCCTCATAGAATGCCTCTTCATCTCTTCTTACGGAGCTAACGTGGTTAATTTCGTAAATTAGAAAATTTTGTCCACAAATTGGCCACCTAACTCTACAAGTAACGACTGCGCAAGACGCCCATGTGATGCAGTTCGTGTCCGGCAATGATGTAAGCCAACGCGCGAACGCTGATATCATTCTCGTTTGCCTTTCCGTGTCGCAACCACTCCGTTTCATTTAAGGGTCGAAAGAGTTGAATCGTTGCTCGACGAACAGTCGCGAACTCCTCCGCCATGTCGGCGAGGTTGCGACTATCAAAGTCTGCATCGCGCACGTAATCGTTTTGTTCATACCCCGGCAGCGGGGTTTGATCGTTTCGTGCAAAACTTAAGGCGCGATAACTGAAGATTCTCTCCGAGTCGATAACATGGCCCAACAGTTCCTTCACGCTCCACTTGTCTGGGGCGTAGCGGAAGTTGGCCTTGTCGGAGGGAATAGTTCGCAGCAGCGACAAGCTGTTTTCGATCTGTTGTTCCAGGGTTTGGATTATGTCGCCTTCTGCCACAAGCGTGACGTACTTTGAAAACTCGGGCGCGTGTTCGGTTGGGGCTGGTTTGGTGGCTGCTGCCTGACTCATGTTAAGACTCCTTTGAAAATAGATCTGACGAATTGCGAACTACTTTGAGAACTCCTTCGTCAGATAGATCATATACCTTGAGGATACTCGCGGACGAGAATTGCGATTGTAACAAAGCGGGAGACACAGAGGGTCACAGAGAAAAACTGAAGAAAAACTATTACCTGCTCGTCCAAGACTTACGATGAAGATCATTCGCGTGATAATGCTATGTTGTGTGGCCCTCTTGGGTTCGGTTGCGGTGTACGCTAAAGACGCGCCTATTCAATACACAATCCGCATTGATCCAGCCGATCTCACAGGCTTTGCTGTCGAGATGAAGATCCAGAGGCAGCGGCCCGGTTTGCTGCGGGTGGCGATGGCAGTCCACCCTGAATACGACGATCGGTACTTCCGCTATATCGAAAATTTCTCCGCATCCGACCCGCGCGGCGGTCAACTCACCGTTGGTCGTGAAGAAGACACGGTCTGGCGTATCGACAACGCACCGCAGCAGACACACATCCGTTATCGTCTTCGCCTGCCGGCACAACAGTGGGAGCTTCGTCAATCGTGGAAGCCGTTCCTCACACGTGATGGCGGTATGGTCGGTGACCTTCATTCACTCATGTATGTCGTTGGCGAAGAAAAACGTCGTGCTCGGCTCGACCTCGAAATGCCAGCCGAGTGGACCGCTGCGTCGGGTCTCGAGCCGACATCAAATCCGCGGAGCTTTACAGGTTCTACAGAGCTGTTACTCGACTCGCCGATCATAATCGGTAAGCTGAAGCAATGGAAGTTTGTTGCTGCCGGCGTGCCGCACAGTGTCGTGATCTGGTCGGCTTCGGGTCAGCCGACAACCGACCCCAAATCCATTCTCGATGGCATTAAGCAGCTGGTGACGCAGTCGATCCGTGCGTTCGGTAGGCCGCCCTACCCGCGCTATGCTTTTCTGTTACAGGAAGGTGGGCAGTCAGCACTCGAACATCACACGTCATTGAATGTTGGTCTCTCACTCCGTCTCGAAGATCTCTTTGAAGAGATTGCGCATGAGTACATCCACGTCTGGAACCTGATGGATGTGCGTCCCAAACAGCGGGTTGGCATTCGCTATCGTTTTGCTGATCCGACCGGCGTCCTTTGGTGGAGCGAAGGGGCAACGATAATGTTTTCCGATCTACTCATCCGGCGCGGTCGGATCTCTGGTGAGAGGCGCTCGCGTATCGAACGTCTCGAATCACTGATGGCACGATACTTTTCATCGCCCGGCTATTCGAACCAGTCTGCCGAGAAGGTCAGCAGGGGAGACTCCCATCCGGAGATCCTCGGCGACAATTCTGCCAGTACTCATCTCCAGGGCGAGCTGCTTGTCACGATGCTTGACCTCGAGATTCGAAGCGAAACGGAAAACCGCAGGAACGCGACTGACGTGATGCGCCGGCTTGCCGAACGGTTCGACTCCGAGCGCGGCATGGACAACGCTGATATAGAACGAGCGATAGAAGGGGTGTGCCACTGCGATAAGAAGCAGTTTTTCCGCGACTACATCTACGGTGCGCGTGTGATCGACTTCAACCGCTACCTCCAACTGATCGGACTTCGATCCGAGGTTCAAACCATTCCCGCGGTGGACGACAATGGTCAATCGGTCGTTGATCTTCGAATCGTTCCGCTTTCGTTTGAGAGTGAGGGTGACTTTAAGGTCAGGATCATGAACCCCGAGAGCATCTGGGCCAAAGCAGGCATCCGCACAGGTGACACAATCATTTCGGCAGACGAAGGAAAAATTTCCACTTGGCAGGATTTTCGTGGCTGGCTGGGACGGTTGAAGATAGGTGACACTGCGCGGCTCATAATCAGCAGAGAAGGAAAAACGCAAACTGTCGAAGTGCCAATCAGAGGTTTCTCACGGGCGGTCGTGCGTATCAGTGAGTTGAAAGAGGCGACGGCGAAGCAGCTGATGCTTCGCAAGTCATGGCTAAATGCGAATTAATTGATCCCAGAGGACGTCGCACTGCTTCAGTTCAATCGGTTTCTGCGTCGCTGGTTCGGCCCCTGCAGACACAACCTACCGTGCCTTGGTCCAATTTGATTCGGAGAGCCCGGAGAGAAGCCGATTGCAGACATCCCGCGAACGTATGTCTGCAATAACAGAGCAAACGAATAGCCTTCACCTTAACCACAAACCCGCTAAGTGTGCTAACGCACAGACCCCGCAACAAAAGCCATTTACTCTAGACCATCCATTCCCAAGGGCCACCGTCGGAAACGACCAACTGAAAGGCTTCCTCTATGCAGTCTACAAAAGGACGTATCCTCTGTACTGAGGATGATGTTGATACTCGCGAGTTGATTGATTTTGTCCTAACGCAGTATGGCTATGAGGTAGTCTGCCCAGCAAGCAACGTTCAGGCGATTGATCTTGCACAAACCCAAAACTTTGATCTGTATCTGGTAGACAACTGGATGCCTGGACTTTCTGGTACGGAGCTTACCGAAAAGGTTACGCCAGTTCGATCTAAGGACACCCGTTCTCTTCTACTCAGGAGCGGCGTACGAGACTGACCGGGAAGCAGCTCGCGTTTCGGGTGCTCAGGGATACTTAGTTAAGCCCGCAAACGGCGACCAGCTGATAGCCGAAGTGACACGCCTGATCGCGGAATCCAAAACCACCTCACCTGTCGAGATTGCTGCGTAACCGGGGAGGATCGTGGCGGGCGGCTACACAAAAGCAAACAGGAGGAAATACAATCATGAAAACACAAATTTCAATCATCAAATCAATCGCGATAGCACTGACTCTAGCTGCCCTCGTCGTCGCGACTTCCGTGCAAGCCGTCCCGCAGACCGAGAAGAGCCTCTACGAACGGCTTGGCGGCGTCTTCGCGATCGCCGCAGTAGTGGACCACTTTAGCGACGCGATTGTGCAGAACCCAATCGTGGGAAAGAACTCGAAAAATCCAGCGCTCAGGAAATGGCACACGAACAACCTGGGCAGGTTGCCTGGACTCAAGTTCATGCGAACCCTTTGGGTCTGCGAGGTCACAGGCGGGCCGTTCAAATTCTCGGCAACTAAACCGGGTAAAACTCATTTGGGCCTTGAGGAGGCGCATCGTGACCTGAATATTTCGCCAGCGGAATTCGACGAGGTCGCGGCCGAGCTAGGGCGCTCGCTTGACTTCGCTAAAGTGCCTGCCCGTGAAAAGGCAGAAGTTCTCGCCGCGTTCGCAGCGCATAAGGACGAGGTAACGGCTGGCAACAAGGCGAAGTGATTACCCGGCAGACGTGTTTCATTCTGGGCCATAAGGCGCGTTTGTCCTAAATACTCAAAGAACGGTCAATTAGTTCTCGACGTGTTGCCGTTAGTGCTGTCTTGATCGGCAAGCCATGCAACTAAGGCTCTGCGCGAATCTAGCGCCCCTTTTCTCCCCACTTAAATGTGTGTTAGCGCACATACAGGCATGTTAGGATTTTCCTACTAGGCTCCTCATCGAGCCCCTCAACCGACATTGAGGACAAAGGGCGCTGCCGTGCTGAAACAGGGTAGTGCCCTTTTAGTTTTGTCAGTCACCTGGTAGTAATTCTGATGCTGCGTTTTGATCGGTTCGGCTTTGCGGTTAATTGGTCATAAAGTCGCTTGGCATCTGTTGGCCCAGCGAGCTGTGGCCCCATCAAGCATACGAGAGTGAAAAAACAAAATAGGAGCAACGAGTCCGCGAAGGTTTAATGATGTTGGGGTGAGATCGACAAGCGTGCGGCTTTAATCCACGCCTTCCACGATCAGTCGATCAATTTCGTCAACTAAAATAGTGATGCCTTCTGGCTTTACGAGCTCAGTATCTATATTGCTTATTTTAGCGTTTGGACGTATAAACGGAGCGATCGTGTTGTTCCATGGTCGCTCAATACCCAAGTGAGTGACGGCGGACAGTCACAAGATTCCGCGACCTTTTTGTCTCAGTTACGACTGAGCCTACGTTCTCCGATTAGTCCTCTCTGGTCTCCTCAGACCGACGCGTCGAAGAACCTGGAAGGATAATCGTTAGCCCCCCGACAATGCAGAAATTGGCAATTATCGTAACGATCGCCTTTTTCGCATTTTGTCTTTGTCTTCCATTCCCCAGGGCTGCGGACACCTCTCCGGCCAAATCTGACGGACCTCGCCTACAAAGCCCGAAGTTAGTAGTGCAAGGTGACAGAATTTCCGAAGTACGACCAGGCGAAGGGACGCTAATCGAGTTCGTGCCGGGTGAAGTGTTAGTCAAGTTTGCTGATCCGGCATTCGCGGCTCATTTGGTCCAATCACAGAAGACCTCGAAAGGCAGTCTGCGAATCCCGACTTCGGCTAGCCTAACGAAGGTTTTCCAGAGATTCGAAATTAAACAAGCGGCAGCACCCTTCGCTTTTGCGGCAGCGAGTCCGCTCAAAAACGTTGTGAAGCTCACTGCTCCCTCACTAAGAGCGAATCGAGAAAAAACCAGAGAACTCCTGTTGGAATTGAAAGGAAACCGCGAAGTTGAGTACGCAGAACTGAACTTCATCCTGCGAACACAAGCTGTGCCCAATGATCCGTACTATTCGTCCTCGAATGCTTGGGGACAGACTTTTCGGGATTTATGGGGACTGCAGAACATCTCAGCGGAGACAGCTTGGAACAGTTCAACGGGACAGAACGTGGTCGTAGCCGTAAGCGACAGTGGTGTTGATTACAACCACGAAGATATCGCCGCCAACATCTGGCAGAATGCGGGTGAAATTGGCACCGACTCTACGGGTCATGACAAAAAAGCCAACGGCATCGACGACGATGGCAATGGCGTCGTCGACGATTGGCATGGGTATAACTTCGTTACCATCAATGGTTCCTCCGCGAATAACGATCCAATGGACGATGCCGGTCATGGTACCCATGTTGCTGGAACGATTGCAGCGGTCGCGAACAATGGCAAAGGAATAGCTGGCGTCGCTTTCGGCGCGAAGATTATGCCTGTCAAAGGGCTGGACCAGACCGGTGGAGGAAGTGTTGACGATCTCGTAAAGACAATTCTGTATGCCGCTGATAATGGAGCCACAGTTATCAACGCGAGTTGGGGTGGATTTGCGAATGCACCGATTCAGACGCTGGTTAATGCGATCGCCTATGCTCATGACATTAAGGGCGTAGTGATTGTGGCAGCCGCCGGCAACAGCAATGCTGACGTGGGAACCCCGCAGATTGGTTTTTCCCCTGCGAACATCAAAAATGTCATTACAGTCTCAGCTTTTGACCATCTCGACACGAGAGCTTTATTTTCGAACTTCGGTCAGAAAATTGACGTGGCGGCGCCCGGCGGAGGTGATAGCGGACCAAGGCTCGATTTATGCGCCCCAGCGGTCAATTCTCTCTCTTCTAAGTTCTGCTGCAAACCCTGAGATAACCGATACGGGCCAGTTGGTGATTGGCGACAAGTATCTGCGACAGGCAGGCACGAGTATGGCATCGCCTCATGTGGCCGGAGTCGCAGCGCTAATTCGATCACTGCACCCTGAATTCGGTCCAGAGCAGGTTCGCCAGGCGATTCGTTTCGGAACGGACGACGTTGATGCTATCGGCTTCGATACTAATTCCGGTTATGGTCGAATCAACGCCGCGAAGTCGTTGACTGTTTCGATGCCGCTCGTCGCGCAACTCAGCGGTCCTCTGGCGCCGATTACGGACACTTGCACTGTACCGATTAATGGGTCAGTAGGCGGCACGGGCCTTTCAATATGGCGTCTCGATTTCGGAACAGGACCAAGTCCCGCTAGTTGGACGCAAATCACTTCCTCCGGTACACCCATTTCGAACGGGCTGCTTGCGAACTGGAACATATCGAATCTTGCCGACGGAACGTACACCGTTCGTCTAATCGCTCAAAACACCAGCGGTCAGCTTTTCGAAGATCGGTTACCAATTATTATCGACAATGTTTTCATCGCATCACCTGCCTCTGATGCTTTTTCCCACCCCGGAGCACCGGTAACAATCAAAGGTACCGTGACCGGCTGCACGTTTGTCGGTTACGCAATAAAAATCAAACGAGTCAGCGATGAGCAATTCCTAACGAATCCTGCTGTGACGGTAACAAACGGCGGTCTTCAGCGTGTGCGCAACGATGTTCTCGGAGTATGGGATACGACCAATGTCCCGGACGATCGGTACGACATAATAGTTGAAATGCAGCAAGCCAACGGATCGACGGTTCAGAAGAGCATTAGAGTCTTGATTACCGCACGCGTGAGCTTGCTTAGGAGTTTCCCTGAAAGCAGTGTGACTAATCCTGCGACATCGGACCTCGATGGTGATGGTACTGATGAAATCATTTTCACGACTACGGACGCCTCGTTTAGCGAAGGTGGACAGATTCACGTTCTTCGCCAGGACGGAACTGAACTGCCGGGCTGGCCTGTAGTCCTGACGAAGAGACCGCTGAACAACACTCCAACGATCGGCGACGTTAACGGCGATGGTATTCCGGAAATCGTCATTGAGAGCTTTTTTGAGAGGAACTCAGGACCCGTCCATTATGTATATGCCTTCAACCTCGAAGGGAACTTGTTGAATGGATTTCCTGTTGCACTGGGTCTTGGTGGGTTCTTTACTAATGGTCAAACACCTTCACCCGCCTTAAGCGATCTCGACCTGGATGGGAAGCTCGATATTGTTGCCGTATCCGCGGGATTTGGATTGGGAGCCTCGAGACGAGTGGTGGCAATCGATGGGAACGCAAAGATCATCTTTGACGCAGCTTTACCGGATGCTCCTTCGGGCCAGCTCGAGTGGATGGTCGGAAGTATACCGATGGTAGGGAACATCGTCGGAGATGAAGCCCCGGAAATCATCATCGGAGTGTTTAATCTCAATTCGGCCTTCGCAAAGTATTACGCTTTGAATAACAAGGGCCAAATATTATCAGGTTGGCCCATTCAATTTGGTCCTCCAAACGGCTCCATCATGCAATACGGAGCGTTAGCGGATCTTGATGGAGATGGTTACGACGAAATCGCACTGTTGGAGAACAGGAATGTCGAAAACCCGGTTCTACATGTGCTGAGAGGAAATGGTGTTGAAATCTCAGGCTTCCCGCAAACTCTGCCCGCATCCGGGGGTCTTAGCAAGTTTGTGATAAATCCGAGTTTTGCAGACTTGAATGGAGATGGTTGGCCGGAAATAGTAACGGTTATTGGAGATCAGATCAGCAATTCCGTTGTTGCGTACGATAGATTCGGAACGCTGATTAT
Organism: uncultured Acidobacteriota bacterium; assembly: GCA_963748155.1. Lineage (GTDB taxonomy): Bacteria > Acidobacteriota > Blastocatellia > Pyrinomonadales > Pyrinomonadaceae > PSRF01. The sequence goes on from CAVVHV010000003.1 coordinate 479,398, forward strand.
GAACTCGAGTTTTTCCGGAGGCGCGCTTCAGACACAAGGTGTCGTAACTGTGGCTAGTAACGATGCAGACGGGAAGTCACTGATTGTTTTTCCATATTATGAGAATGCACTGGCAACACAATTAGTACTGCAAGGCATGAAGTCGGATGGCACTCGTCCCGCAGGGTTTCCGATCTATATTCCCAAACTATGCCAGGCTCCATTTTGTCAGGCTGCTACCTCCGTTAGCTTGCTGCGTGCCAGTCAATCAACCTCGACAAAGGGTGTCATAGTTGACGCCTCGGCAAATGTGTTTGTCGTCGATCTCGGAGTTAGCGCTTGCGGATTATCGGGTCCATGGCCGCAACTTCAACACGACGCGAGGCGCACGGGCAAATATCAACTACCGGTCAGGTCATTCACAATCTCACCGTCAAACGCCTTCCATCCTTCGAGCGGCGGAGACGGCAACATAAACGTAATCGCTCCCAATGGCTGTGCCTGGACCGCATCCACCAGCGCGAGCTGGATTACGGTCACGTCGGGAGCCGCGGGTGCTGGTGATGGATCGGTGAAGTATCAAGTCGCGGCGAATCCCGGAGCGGAACGTTCGGCAGGAATAACAGTTGGCGGCCAAACCTTTACCGTAAAACAAGCGGGCGTACCCATAGAGGTAACTCTCCAAACCAATCCTGCGGGCCGCGCGTTCACCGTGGACGGGACGACATACACCTCAAGCCAGACCTTTTCATGGACATCAGGAGCAAGCCATACGATTACGGTACCATCACCGCAATTCGCAGGAACAAATACGCAATGGCTTTGGAGTAGCTGGAGTGACGGCGGAATGCTCGAACACACCGTCGCGCCCACAAGCAATACAACCTACATCGCAAATTTCATTACAACGCCCTGCGCCTTACTGCCTTCCGGGCTAATGGCGTGGTGGCGGGGCGACGGTAATGCGCGGGATGAGACTGGCGTTAATCATGGAACCCTCATCGGTAATATGACCTTCGCTGTTGGAAAAGTAGGAGGTGGGTTCTTAGGTAATACCAGCAACAGTCCTGGTCTGGTGCAGATTCCCGACTCGCCTTCGCTGGCTCTAAACCGTTCGCTGACGTTGGAGGGTTGGTTAAAAGTTGATTCCTACGGCGGAACAGTTATTGAAAGACGTACCAGCGATTTCCGTTGGTCCTATCAACTTTCGATTCTATCGAGCGGAGAATTAGATTTTACGATTTGGTACAACAATAACTCAGGCATTAGCGCTAATACTGATCCGTTACCGCTGGGTCAATTCGTTCACTTTGCTGCATCACTTGATGAAAACACCAGCCAGGCCAAAGTCTACATTAACGGAAGCCCAGTTCGGCAATTCACGATTACACAACCCCGAAATGTCATATCGGATGCAATAATCAATATAGGAAATATAAACGGAATTACTGACGAGTTATCTGTTTATGACCGCGCGCTTTCTTCATCAGAAATACAGGATATTTACAATGCCGGCGTATCAAGTATGGTCGGTAAATGTCCCGCACCAGTCCGTCCATCAATCTTTACCGAACAAGGAGCGACAAATCGGGCGGTGGCTTTGGACTCTGTCACAATGGTCCGTGGACCGTTTCGAGTTCTCACTGATCACAACTTCAGCGCTGATCATCACACGCGAGTGATTCTGTTTACATCGGATCTCGGAATGACGCAGCCGGATTCAACACAACTGATCGTGCGAGCCGGAGGAGTGATGCTGGCAGTCGAAAATGTCGGTCCCGTCGTAGGAGTTAGTGGTATGAGTGCTTCCTACATCATTGTGAGATTACCCGACAGTCTGCCGGCGGGCGACCTTCCTCTCGTTATCACATTGCGCGGCTTCACCAGCGTCAATTCGCCGACGCTCAGCATCGCGCCATAGCGGAGAACTGCCTTCAGCACGATTGAGAACTTAATCCATTGACCAAAATGAGACCGTTTTCTTATCGGCGCTGACGATGTAGACCGCATTTCCGTCATTGCACCAGTCGGCTTTCGAGACCAACGGTCCCCTTTTTAGTCGCGGCTTCTTTCCCGGATCTGCGGGTTTGCTGGTGTCGATCGGTGGTTCAACTAAGGTCTGCAATACGGCGCCCGTTTTGGCGTCGTACACTTTCACATATTCCTTACTGTAGGTCAGGAACATTCGGTCATTGCGGTGCGGAACTATCTTTGTCTCATCAAGCACCACCCAGGGGCCGTAAACAGTTTGATTGTCTGGCGTACCGGGAATAATCGTACTTTCAACCGTCAAGCTTCTGGTTTCCTGATAAGCCTCATAGATTATTTTGTCTTCATACAACGTCTTGCCCGTAGCCAATTCGATTGCTTTCATCTTCGTCCCGTAGTTGAATAAGAGAATCTGATTGCCATTGAACCAGTTACTTGGCGGGTTGCGTTCAGCGAACTCGGCGAGCTTCGTACCGGCGTCAGTAGTATAGAGTTGCACGAAGATGCCGTTGGCATAGGGCCCGTAGGCTCCTTTCGCAGTTATAAGAGCAAGGTATTTTCCGTCAGGACTAAATGAGGCGCTCCAGTCACTGATTTTAGGAGTTGGTTTAATCTCGTATCTGCGGCTCATCTTGTAAACCGGTCCTGTTTTGTCGATGGTCCAAACGACGAGTGTTCGTTCAGTGTCTTTGGATTTTGGTGGTTGCGTAACGAAGGTCAGGAATCGCTCGTCAGGACCTACGGAAATTGAGCGCATCCCTTGTTCCGGTTCGCTTGGGTTGGCAGCGATCGTTTGGTCGACCTTGCCGCTCTGAATGTCCCAAACGTTGATTGGCCCACCTGAAAAGCTAAGGTATTTGAATACGACAAAGTTCTTCACCTCCGCAGTGGTATAAAAGAACTTCCTGCCATCTTGGGTCAGGTACGACCAGTTCAGATTCTCCACGTGCAGCATATTTAGGTGTTGGAGGCTTTCGCCGTCCCAGAACGAAATCTCCATCCTTGCCGGCTGGAGACGAGGGATTTTTTCGATCTCCTGATTAGCGATAACCAGCGTTCTCCCGTTCGTGCTCCAACGGGCATACTGGATGCGCTTTTGATTGAATGCTGCGATTTGTTTTCCGGTCTCTAAATTCCAGACAGAAGCGGGCCGCTTAATCTTGTCGTGCTTCGCACCGGATTTATAGTTTCCAAAGACAAACATAAAGGAGCCACTCGGACTAATAATCCGCGTGAGTCTTCGGTCCTGTCCGGTACATCAATCGGCCGAGATGCGAGTAGTGTCGTAGTTGCTGAATCCCACACTTGGATGATGTTTCGTCGAACAAGCAGCAACTTGTTTTCGCCCGCCAGAAGTTTCTCGGCAACGATTCGGTCGCCGGCATCCTCGACTTTAATTTGGCCCTTAGGCAGTAAGTGCTGGTGCTGTGAGACCGAAGCGATCGGGGCGAATAAAGAGAGAAGCGCCATTGGCACAATTCGCAGTTTCATTTCGTCAAGTTACTGTTGCCGCTTTTGGTGACTGATCAGATTCGGTTGCGGATCGGGCCGGATTATAGATGTTAAGTTCTGGCAAATCCTCGGAAGGTCCTCAATAAATCCTCAAAGATATTTCTCAATAGCAGTTTCGATAATAACCACGTGGCTTTACACTAAAAGTCACGATGGCGCTCTTCTCTGTGCAGCCTCTGTGTCTTTGTCATGCGACGGATCGAGCTAAGCGTGCGGCGGTCGAAGCGGTAAGGCTAAAGCTTGGCCACGATCCTGCCACAAAACAAGAACGGCCACCTTTACAGGTAGCCGTAAATGGTTGATTTAGTTGGTCGGGGCGAGAGGATTCGAACCTCCGACCTCACGGTCCCGAATGATAGGCGCGGCAAAAACGTAAGTATTTGCCTTTTCGAAAGTTGCAGCCACCAAAGAATCTCGACGGTTTTTACATTCCTTCACATTCTTTACCATCCGCTATCCATTGAATGCTAAGAATTCTGTCCACAAATTGGCCACAAATCTTTGGGGTGAACCCCTCGGTTGAGACAGGTTCAATAAAACACTTCCGATTAAAGGAATTCGTTCAGCAGGAACTCGATATGGGTTACTCAGGTGAGGCATCGTGTCGTATGACTGTCGGCACAATAGCTGAGAGCTGGGAGTTGATTCGGGCGCGCAAGAGGTTTAGCTCTGTCATTTTTTCTTCCAAAGCAATCTCAAAAGCCGGCTGCAGAATTCCCAGCCCGCCCTTTCGTAAACTCTCCATGTAGATGTTTACCGTCTTTCTCAGGATCTTGAAAATACGGAGCTCTGACTCAAGATCGGCCATCAGCATTTCATTGCTAATCAATGGAACCGAGACCATCAGCTCAAAGAATAGACGCTCGTTGACTGGTACTCTAAGTTTGCTTTCAGAGCTCATGCTTTGTCGGAGCAGACCGATATTTTTAAACAGCGCGTCAATCAAAACGTACTGGGCCGACTCCTCCAGCAGCTCCCACGTATGCTTTGAGGTCGAGAAGGAAGGTTGGTCCTGAAGCCGTGATTTCTCCAGCGAGAGAATATTGGCCAAGCGATCGCATACCTCGATGGGGTCGCTAAAAACAATGTAGTGAAGAGGAGCAGAGTCGGGGCGGCAACGAAACATTGTCCAGTTTTACGATCACCACCGTTATCGTTTTTGTACTAAGCGCCGTGTAAATAGCAGCACGATACTCTGCCGCTGCCCATTCACTATTGAAGTACGATTTTGAAGCGAACAGCAAAAAGTGACTACACTGTTCTAGAGCGCTGTCGATCTCACGCACCACATTCTGTGATGGCAGAATGTTGGTTTTATCAAACCAGACTTTGAAACCGCGCGCGTTCAAGCAGTCAACGACTGCGCTAACTCTATCACCATCGATACTCGAATAACTGACGAAGAGATCGCTCATAAGAGTTGACCCGACAGCCGTGTTCAGCGCTCCGGTTTTAGGAGCGCATCCGGTGTCGGCGTGCTGGCCCGATCGGAACCCGGATAGGCGGCCAGGTTTGAAAGATCGATCCCCAGCAATCGTTTGCTACTACGGGCCCACCGTAAGAAGGCAACTATCTTCGCGTATTCAGTGGTACGCGCAAGCGGTTGATAGACGGGCAATAATTTCGGCAAACAGGCATTGGCTATTAGCGTGAGTTGGTCCAGGTCTTTCACCTGATTTGTTCCCTTCGGCAAGCTCGCTCCAATCATCACACTCTCGGCGCCTACCATGATTTTACTGGTGGCGTATCTATATCGCATGGTCCCGGTCAACACTATTTGATCACCCTGTAACTGAATCGTGGTTGGTTCATCCAGTAGCACGGCAACAGTTGTATAGGGTAATTCGACAAGGAAGTAGGTTGCCAATTTTTGCGTAGTAAGGTCCGGCTCCAGGCTTTTTACTACAGCGGCCCAGAGCTTTATCCACTTCACCTTCACGTTACCATCCGAATTTTCACGAGAAGCGATGCTATAAAGTACTAACTTACCCTTGCCATCCTCCTTATACAGTTTATCCAGAAGCAGCAAATTGTACGCTATAGCATTTAGGGTCTTATTATTTGCTTGTTTTTGTTCGTCCGTTGAGTCAGAGAAGAGGTCAAGACTCTTAAAGAGCTCAGCTGCTCTTGTTCTGGTCCGGTAATCTAACTTGGCTGCCTCCAGGTTACTCGTGGATACAATCGAAAGAACCAAGGCGTCTTGCGGATTGTCTTCATTGAATAGAGTTTGCCAAACAATTAAGGGTACATCCTCGAATTTTGAAGTCCCTGTAAAGAGCCTTGCCAACGGCGCTGCCGATTGGCTGATCCTTAATTCGTCGGCGCGCTTGAAATCGGCGACGGCACATGGGCTTGCATTGCCATTGGGGAGAGCCTGGTCAAGGCGCCATGGAATACTGTCCGCCTTGACTAACTCGTTCCCAATCTTGGTATCTACAAATGCGGGATCAATAAGAACAGGACTTTCTTTCCCTCGTTCGTACGTTTTCTGGTGGCCGGTCCAGCCGATGGAGATGGCGGCGTTTTGTTGCGAGCGAGCGAAACGCAACAAAGGTTTCAACTCCTGAGGCGAGATGGGTCCATACAGGAATTTCTTGTTTTCTGGCCCATCAAGGACAAGGCTTTGTGTCTTCTCGTCATATGAAAGTATGAACTCAGTGAGATCAGTGGGAGCCGCCAACGAAGCATCGTTGCCGAAATGAATTCCACCACCCACCGGTTCAAAGGAGCGAAAGTTTTTTACGTCCTTTTGATAGTTATATGGATTACCTGTTCTGGGATTGATAAAGCCCTTCCACTTTTTGAGTCTCTCCGGCAGACGAGTGTCCTCGTTAGCAATCTGCGGATTGTTATAGTCAATGCCCTGGTCCGTTTCCTGAAGAATTAGTTTTCCTTTTTGAGTTCCGATAGGACTTGGAGCAGTCTTAATCTTCGCCATTGTTTCCTTGAGTTCTTTAAGAGGGGCTAGCGCGTTGTTTACTATGGCGGAGAAGATGGCATCAGTAAGTTGCAGAGGTGGCTTCGGGGCAGCATTAGCAGTTGGACGATTGCGTTGCAGTATAAGAGAGGTTGGAGCATCTGGCACTCGGGTCGCGGTAACGGGCTCGTTTGGAGGCCGGCCTGCCTTGAGAGTATCTACAATGACCTTAACTTTTCTCGAATCGGCATTGGGTACGATAACGCCCTCTTTAATCCGATCGTCAAAAACTTCATTCAACCGTTCAAACGCCTGCAACACATACGCGCGTGCTTTCGCTATCTGGTTAAGCTGTCCATCATCAAGCGCGCTGTTGGAAGCGGCTGCCTTATCCATTTGCTCGCCCAGTTCATTGTAGAGATTTATTGCCTGTTCGAATTCGGCAGAGGCAAATTCGGCATGAGTCTTCTTTACCTGGTCCCTAAGGTCCTCCGGCATATAAGACATTTTGGAGTAACGGTCATTGGCGAGTCTCACTGCATATAGTCTTTGAAGTTTCAGCGCTTCCGGGTCAGTAGGTATTTGCGCAAAGGCAGGATTCTTTGACCTTCCCGTCTTCCTTGCGTTTAGTTCCGTCTGCAACGCCTTTAGCAACTCAGTGTAGTAACGCTGATGAGTCACTTTGGGGTTGAATGGTTCAGTTTCCGAAAACTGATACCCATTCTGGGCCAGGACAGCCTTGCAGTAGAAAATAGCTGAGTCAAGGTCTCTTGACTTGAGAATTGATGGAAACCATTGCTTATACGGTTTGGCGTTACGGGCTGACTGCGGAAGGCGTGAGTAGGTTGTCAACAGTTTGCTTTCCGCTTCATTCCAATCAGGGGGGTTGAGAAGATACGAACCAATCGCATTGAGAGCAAGCTTACTGAGCGAGGTCGAGTTAGGCGTGGTCCTCAATGCGGGTTCCATTTCGCCTGGTATTAATATAGCGGGAAACTTTGCCCTCCATTCTTTCTGTACTCGCTGCTTCTGTTGTGCGATTCGCGAACTACGTGTCGCTGTAAGTCTCTTCCAAACATTTACATCCAGGGCTGCCTCAATCTCGCTACGCGCACGGTGGAACAGACCTGGTTGATCAGTTTTTACGAGTGCTTCTAATTGCTCAATTTCTTTACTGAGCGATTCAACGGTTTGTTGTACGTCGGGTGTGCCCGCAAGGGCAGCAGAATAATCGTAATAACGTTTTTCCGTCTTAAAACTGTTCTGAGCCTTAACCAGCACCTCTTTATCTGTGACACAAGCTCTCGGGTCGGACGGGAGAAGATTACTCTTAGTACCCAAGGCCTTTTGGAGATCGCTGTAGAAGACATCCAGATGAGCCTGTGCCTCGATCCGCCTGGCAAAACTGCCACTAGTTGAGGCTCCCGCATACTTTGTTGAAAGCGTTGCGATGTCCGCGACTAAAGCGTCAATCAGTTTCTTCTTGACGTCTTCCGAATAAGAAAAGGTTGGAGGAGGAGAAGTTGGTCCAAGTGACGGCGCTGATGGAGGTTCTGTTGTTGGTGGATTGGACCGGTAAAATTCAATGGCCCGACGCTGCGCTGGTGTGAAGTCAGTTTGATCAGACCCAATGCTCTGAAGTGCGGCAAGTAATACAGGATTGCCCCTACAGACCTCCTGATGCTTTTCTGCCGAGAGTTGAGCTAAATTAAAACAGTCTGGAATTAATCGCTGTGCCTCACTTCTGTCGGCATTCTCAGGCCACGAAAAGAGCAATGATTGCTCCGCCGCGCGCGAAAGATCCTCAACTGGGGAGGGCTTAGTTTGGCCGAGGACTCTGCCATACAAGCTGGTAGATAACGAAGCAGCAAAGAACAGTATGAGTAATCGCTTAAGCATCGGGGAACTCCTTTGAGTCGAGCAGTGTTAACAAGTCAGCTTGGTTAGACTGAGCAGTTTGGCAGTAACCAAACTCATAAAAGACTCGTTGCGGGCATTCGTTACGTCGCTCATTGCCGAGGTAACGGTGACAAGGTTGAGAATTGAAAAACTTCCAGTGTTCGTTCAAATGGATTCTGTTGAGACTAGAGGACGCAGAACCCTGAATTTAGTGGACGCATTGTATTCCGACCAAAAGAATTGTCAATGTATTAAAGCAATAGCCAGAGTGCAGCAAATTCGCTTGTTGTATCGAGGCCTAAGTCGAACCGCACATGAGTCGAACCGCACACCCTTTGAGCCAATGGGTTTCCACATAAGCGAGCTGAATGATGCCAATATGAGACTTACCATCAGTCATTTGTTCAAGCGGAAGCTCGCGAATCACGGCGCTGGCATATTTGGGTAAGCGTTAATGCCGTAGGTCGGCCTCTAATGCTGCAGCGTCATAACCCTCTTTCCGGACTTTCAGGTCGTAGTACATTACTACAACGTAGATGAAGCCCAACGGATAAAGGAGAAAAGAAAACATGTATCCCAATAGTTGGGCCAGCGGCCCGAAGAGTAAGCGCAAAACCACCGCTAGACCAGTACCACCAACGGTGATCAATAAAAACATGGTAAACATGATGATAAAACTACGGAACCAGTAGCCTCGACCCACACTGGCTGAACGCCGCAAGGCGTTAAATCCCCATCGTTTCTCAATGACAACTATTGGAGGGTAAAGCAGGAAGAGTATCGAGATGACTATTACACCAAGCGGCAAAGTTACCAGCACCGAAATTAAGAGCCAGGGGTATTGTATGCAGTTCCCAACCACGCACACTGAACTGATAGAAACAACGAACATTCCTAAAACCAAATAAAACAAAAGAGTCGTTCCTATTAATTTACCGATCGATTTGAACGACATACTCTTGTATGCCTTCACGATGCCTACTGAATTTTTGAGGAAAATATCAGAAACGATGTTCACGATTGCTATCGAGGCAACTGTAGAAACCAAATAGTTAAAAAGAATGAATAAGAGAACCAAAACAAGTAACAAATTGCCCCCAGGGTCCAAGGCTGGCGTTGAAGCAAGCCCTACAATCAGGCCGATAAAGCTAATTAGCCAGGCGGGAAACACTAAGAGAGAGTAAGAAAGAAAAAGCTCTCGGAAGTAGTCGCGATAGATCTCAAACGCATTCTTAATGATCTCTGGAATGGACTGCTCTTGCAGGTAATTACGAGTGTCATAATCGACGAACATCTTCGTCCCACCTTTCAGTAGAGTTGATATCGGAACGAACTACAGTCGCAGGATTGCAATCACAAACAGCAGACCGATAATCAATATGGTGCCTCCGACTATGCCTATGATCAGCAACCAAGGGCCCAATCCTGATCGCTGCAACCGTATTAGATCTTGCTCTGTTTCTGCTGCCTCGCCAAATGCATTGCAGCGTGCGAACTTCGTTATGGCCTCTGAAAACGCCCGAATTGCTTCTTCAGGTCTGCGCAGTTTGCGATAGAGCTTGCCCAGATTACGTTTTGTCAAAGCTGCATTGAAGGTGTCGTGCACTTCTTCAAAAAGCCTAATGGCCTGCGAGGCGGCGTCTATAGCCTGTTCCGTATTCTTCAGGTTGCTATAAACGATGATGAGGTTATTGAGTGTTTTTGCCAGCCCCGCGCTGTCCCCGATTTGGCGCGAGATCTCGGTGCTCTGTTCAAAGAAATGCTTGCTCTGTTTCCAGTCGCCCAGTTCCCGGTAGACCAGGCCGAGATTGTTATAGACCTGAGCGGGACGCAAAGAGTCGTTCGTGAGTTTCAGATATTCCAAGCTCTTCTTGAATGCATCAATTGCGTCCCAAGTCTCTCGTTTCTTGCGGAAGAGTGTTCCAAGACTGTTATAACCAACCGCCATCCCGGAAGGACTTCCCTGACGTTGGGCCATGTCGATGCTCTGCTTTATTATTCGTTCTGCTGCTTCCAAATTACCCTTGTCGCGGTGGGCTGCACCGAGATCGTTAAGAATGCGATGTGTGAACTTCTCAAAACCCGGGTGAAGTTGTGCTAACTTCAACGCCCGCTCGTAATAGTCGATCGCAGCGCCGTAATTTCTTCTTTCGTCATGGACCATACCAAGGCGATTAGTTGCAGTGATTTGTAAGATAACCGGCAAGGGGTCATTCTTTAACACCTCGCTAAATAGCTTTTGGGCGCGATCCCATTGACATCGATCTGCCGCCAGCTTGGCCTCGTGGTATCGAAGCCACTGGTGATGTTCAGGAAGGAGCACAGCATCGTATTCGTGCACTAATGTAATGAGGTGCTCACACTCATCGAGCTGGAATTGACGTCGCTTCTTCCTGCATTGCTCCTGAAAAACATCAAAGCCAGCCACCTGATCGGCTCCGAAAAGGTGAAACATCCAAACATTTTCCAAAGTCTCTTTTAGACCCGGAGAAAGATTGGTTTCCTTTTTGAAGGCTAAGTAATCTACTAGTCGTCCACTAGCCCCGACGAATTCGTCATTGATTGGTGGACCAATCCATTGCTCAAACAGTTGGCGCCGGGCTTTGTCGTGCAACGCCATGCCATAGGGAGTGAAAGTAACGACTGGCAGTTCGGCAAATTGTCTACACTCTTCGTCTGCTTCAATCGCACTCAGCCACGGGGCCAGTACCCGCAAAATGTCAGCATCAAATTGGTGAGGAATAGCGCAGAGTCGTAGGTATCTTGCACTCTCGGGCTCCATCTGCTCGAGCAAAAACTCGACGCTTCCACCAGGGCCTCGCGTTGCAAGCTCAGTTGTGAGGGCTTGAAAATCAGCGATCAGGTTCTGCACTACTGAGTCTCTTTTTTAGTTTTTTAAGAGCGCCTTCAACCGAGTAAGCGATCTCATCAGGCCGGCCGCGAGTCGCATTCAGCAAACATTCCGCCAGAAAGTCCAACTGGTCCTCACTAATTATCAGTCCGATATCCTCATCCGTGCTGCGTTTGGTCAAATACTCGACGATGTCTTTATGCCCCAATGGCCGCAATTCAGCTTCTTCAACGCTGAACTCCATGTTGCGATCAAGCTCAGGCCGCTTCCGTCCACACAAAACAAAACAGACTTTTCCACATTCCCCGTTTGCAACTGCGGGTAGCAACTCGCTCCAAACCCACTGAGAAGTATCCGGTTGCATCTTTTCGACAGCATCAAAAAAGACGACCAGCAGTTCTTCCTCAACAGCGCGGGCCAGATCCAATTTGAACTGGTCGGTGAGTTTGATCATCCGCGAATTCTCAAGCGCAACACGTTCCGTCATCTGTAGTGGTGGTAAGACGAACGTTGAATTCTGGATTTTGACTCCTGCGATATCCCCGACCTGCGATTTCCCCCCAATGTGCACGCCTTCTATGTTGATTTGTGCACCGGTCGCAACGTCGACCTTTATCTTGAGTGGACTTCCGTGAAGCTCTTCCAGCAGTTCGCTGAACGATTTCAAAGTGATCGACACCAACGTCGTCGCGAATCTTACTCATCACATCGACGTAGGTATGATTTCTGGTATCGGTCCAAACAACCTCGGACTTCCGCAACTTGCGCACGGCACACTCATGTATCATCCGGTAGAAGAGAGACGTTTTGCCGAGTCCCGCGTCCCCCCAGACGGCCATGATTGGTTTCTCGCGGGTTTCGAGCATCTCGCGGAAGTGATCCATCTCAGTGACCCAATCGACGAATGACGCCAAACGGCGTTCCATTTGAATGTTCATTCTTTTTCCTTAGACGAATCTCCCTCTTGCTTGAAAGCCACCAAATCTCCAGTGACGCTGTTATTTATGTGCGCATTCTTTAAGAACGTTACCTTTGCCGGACGGCCAACAATCTTAAAGGGGTCTTTTCCTTTCGCCACGGCGATATCTCGGGCTTTCACCCCTTTGAGCCTTAACCCATCGCCGACACTGATGTTCGACTCTTTTGCCTTGCGCTTCTTACTTGCAGGTCGCTTTGAGGTCGTGGAGTTTTTGGTGCTGCGCTTTTGAACCGTTTGTTCATTAGCAGGCCCGGGCGTTTCCGTGGTTTGAGTAACGCCGAGGACGTTCTGAATGACTTTTGTGACCTTTATCCAGGTCCGTTCACGTTCGGCTCTTTTCATTTCGACCAATGTCTTATTGGGCCCGTTAATGAACTGAAACTGGGAGAGAGACTCTGGCACATCACTGGGACTCACAAGCACTGGCAGAATAGCGGCACCGTCACGCTCCGCAGCCTGTAAAAGAGCCGGGAGTTCCTCAGAGTAGATGAAATCTGAGGCAAGGAAGTTAGGAGTTATGAGCAGCACCGCAACTTTTGAAGATTCAAGAGCTTTCTGAATCTCATCGCGCCATTTCTGGCCTGCGCGCAATTCCGTGTCATCCCACCTCGTGATTAGTCCGCGTCTTTCAAGTGGCTTGAGGAAGGTCTGCAATTGAGTCATCCATCGTTTATCAAGATGACTATAGCTAATAAAGACTTTGTTTCTCATAGTGTGTCAGTACTCGGGTAAAGTTACTCAGAACGAGCGACGTGCATTGAAGGGCCCCTCTTGCTAGTCGATCACGCGGCAAGAGCATCGAGCATGTGGATCGTCGGCGCCAATCTTGAGTTTCGCTCATTTGGATGTCTGACCTGATGAGTTTTATGACAGGCCATCCCCTTAAACGGCAGGAGTGTTTTGTTGTAATTAGCGCTGTGCCGGAACCAGGCGTCTGCGAGGATGCAGCGACTGGTGGGAATTCCAGCCTTTATGAAACATCCGGAAGATATTTAGTCGGCAATAAAAGTCAACAATTCTCGGATTTCTCGGATTTCTCGGAATGACAATATACGAGTTGAAACAAGCTCCAGCACAGGACTCTCCTTGGTGCGACGACTTTGTCGGCCTCTAGTACCAGGATGGTGCCAAGGCACTCGACTCCACTTAAGGCCGGCAACAAGTGTAAGTGTTACTTCCTTTGCCATTCCTTCCGATAGCTAGGTCGTGTGCTGTTATTCGAAGACGTTCTCCCTTGCGGTCATAATTACCGCTTTTCTCTATTTATTTGGCAGTGTTTTGCGGGAGGACGTCAGTCGAGTGTAACGCTAAAGGATCTCGATGCGCGAGCTTCAAATCATCGCAAATCTGAAAGGGTCAGCCGGACGTGGTTAACGAGTCTGTCGCGAAGACGCGATCAGCAACGTGACTTACGACTATTCAAAACCCAGTACGCATAGAAGCCGTAAACATTCGCAAATTGCCTGAGATGAAAGCAAAGATCGTCGCTGAGAATCGGGTGTGAAGATCTGTCGCTAGAGAATGGTGCGCTTGAAGGATGAGAATCCGTAATTACAGCTCACCGATCACACGGTCGGTCTTCCTACGAACTAACGCTATCTTAAGCAAATCAACGATTTACATCTTCGCAGAGCGCACGGTTCCGAGGGGTGATGAATTGGACCATCAGTAAGGACCGCTTGTAACTTTTCTCGTTTTTAGGCGGTTTTTGCAATCGTGACAGGGCTAAGAATGGTTAATTCCGTGAATCGAAAAAATTTTGTCCACAAATTGGCCACACATCGAAAAAAGACCGTTAACGTTCACGACTGTAAGTATTTGATTGAAAGTAAGTTATTGGTCGGGGCGAGAGGATTCGAACCTCCGACCTCACGGTCCCGAATGAAGAGAGGTAGGAAAATTTAACTAATTGATTTTGAATCGAGTTGCAGCCACGAGCAAAATCAAGGGTTTTTGCAGTTGTTGACATCTGTTCCCATCCGTTACCAGTCACTTTCCATTTATTCCTGCCACAAATCTGCCACAACGAATTTTGGCCACTGATCGGCGCCAGGAGTGCGGAAGTCACTTGGACGAGCGCGTCAATCTGCGAAGAACACTTGAGTACATCGGCGACCGCCCCTCACGGTCGACCCGTGAGGGTGGGCCAAATTCGACGAAACTGCAACCGAGCCAGCCGAGATGATAAACTGACGGGCAGATTACTTGATGAAATAGCCAGGAGCAGCATTGGATCCTATATCAGAGCCGGACGTTCAGGCAGCATGGTCTGAAGAGATCGAGCGACGCATAGTCGAGATCGACGCCGGCAGGGTGAAGTTGATCCCATGGGAAGATGTTCGCTCAGAATTGTTCGACGAGTCTGAATGGGGAGAATAATGGCATTAGAATCTGAAACCGTCGAAACGCTTGAAGCTGCAGGTTTACAGTTAACGCCTCCGGAGCGAGCAAGACTTTTCGATCGACTAATAGTAACCCGATCTGACCCAGAAGTCGAAGAAGCTTGGGCAGCGGAAGTCGAACGGCAAACCGAGGTAGAAAACCGAACCTTTTCCTTATTGCCTGGTCCAGAAACCCTTAGCAAGTTGAGAGCTGAATTTGAATGAATCCCCCTGCACCCGAGGCATTGATAAAGCGTTTGGTACACCGATTTGACTGTTTCTTTTACATGAATTAGAAGCCGCATTGACGTACCTATTTCCTCAGATAGAACGACAGTTATGTCAGAACAAGCTCACGACGACACTGAGGCCTTAGTTTCGACTGGTCAAACTAAAGAGAGTTCAAGCAAAACCTCAATTCAGGCTGCCACTCCTCACGAACTAGAACCGCGTGGCAAGTTCTGGGAGATTACCTACAAGGAAGAAATTCCTCGATTTGAATCATGGCCGTTGGATAAAGATCCACGCCTGTCGACGGTAACTGGAAAAACTAACGTCCTAGTGACGGCCAAACCAGGCACCCGTGCGATAAATCTTTCCCAGAAAGAGTTTCAAACTTGTGACTTCAATCATTTCACATTAGAAGATTCCAGCTTTTCTGAATGCAGATTTGTGGACTGTCGTTTCATCAAAAGCAATTTCAATGGTGTCAAATTCAGCCGATGTCACTTTGAGCGTTGCCACTTCTTAAACGTGCGGTTCGACCGATCCCAGTTTCTTGACTGCACGTTCACGAGAATCTCTGCCTCAGCTGAACATCTTGTT
>CAVVHV010000004.1:0-1109001 GCA_963748155.1 uncultured Acidobacteriota bacterium
ACCTCAAAGTCGGACGCTTCTGTTGGAGACAGTCAGTACCACCTGCGATAGCGGGTGGGTGGGTAGCCATGCGCCGCTGAGTTGCTTGCGCACCCACCCGCTATCGCAGGTGGTACTGACTGTCTCCAACACTGTTTCTGACTTTTGAGGCATAGCTATCTGTCTTCTTCAATTACAACTCCGCCAACGCCTTCCTGGCATCTTCCAACTCTGCGAAAGGCGCCTTCTCGGAAAGTCGAATCGCTGTCTGCAACTCACGACGCGACTCTTCCTTGTCGCCTTTTTCTTTCAAAGCCATACCGAGATGGTAGTGATAAGCCGCACTCGGCGCGCTATTCGTCGCGCGTGCCTGTGCTTCGTTAAGCGATACTGCTTTGCGTAACTGTTCGACTGCCGCTGAATGAAGGTTCTTCTTGTAGTAGACCCAACCCAGCGTGTCGACAAAACCGGCCATGTTCGGGTTCTTCTGCACTGCGCTCTGGGCCAACCGTACCGCTTCGTCGAGATTGCCTTTGCCTGTGCTGGCATACAGCCAGGCCAGGTTGTTCGCCGCAATCACCGAGTTTTGATCCTTTTCCAAAGCCTTGCGGTAATTGTCAGCCGCCACGTCGTGGTTCTTTCGCTGGTCTTCCAGCATTCCTATTAACACGTAAGGCGTAGCGTTGTCCGGGCGCAGGTTGATGATCCTTTGATACTGCGCGATGGCGCGGTCTTCCTGCTTCGATTGGATGTAAAGTGCTGCCAGGGCCGAGTAGGCAGGCATGTAGTTCGAATCGATCTCTATAGCCTTGTTCAATTCAGCTTCGACGGCCTGGCCATTCCGCTGGTAACCAAACACCTGGGCTTTCAGGTAGTGCAACGACGCCATCTGCGGATACGTGCTGATCGCCTGATCGATTCGTGCATGGGCCTTGTCAAGCTCGTTGTTGCGTCCGTAAAGCGTGATCAGATCCGTTGAGCGCATCGAAGTTCGTGGAGTCAACGTTGAGCGCGTTCTCAAACGAGCTGATCGCATCCTGCGGCTTGTTTTCCGCAAGCGCGACGAGCGCGAGACTGTTGTAAACAACCGGATCTCTTGGAGCGATTTCTTTTGCCAGCTCGTAGTCCTGGCGCGCCGCGGCTACGTTCCTTAACTGAAGCTGCGCAGTGCCGCGGGTAAGCAGAGCCTTCTCGCGAACTTCTGCAAGCAGCTGCGGCGAGTTCTCACGATCCGGAGCCTGCTTGTCCACGCGCCCGAGCAAGTCGGAAGCAAGGGATATGGCAGACGTGTAGTCGCTGGCCTTACCACCGGCCATCGTTAGCTGCAATTGCATCAACTTCGCCGGCAAGTAGTCTGGATAGTTCTTCTCGAGATCGGAGGCGAACGCACGCGCCTGATCGATCAAGCCGAGGTTGTAATTTACCTGGGCCATGAAATACAGACCGGTACGTGAGTTGGGCTCCTGTCTCAGAACGTCTTTCAAATCTTCGATGGCGCTCTTCAGATCGTCGGGCTGGCCGCGTTGGGCCTTCATGCGTGCACGCAGCAAGAGCGCCTGGCGATCGTGCTGGTCCTTCTTGAGGGCCTCGTTGATTTGATTCGTTGCGCCCTGCGTGTCGCCTTTGGTCAACAGGATCTCAGCGAGCCGGTAGCGACCCTGGAGGAAATCAGGCGACTTGGAAACGAGATCCTGGTAGATCTTTACGGCGTCGTCAGTGCGGCCGATCGTCGAATAAAAGTCGGCTAGCACAGCCTGGCCTTCCGGTTTATCGGGCTGCAACGCAGCCAGTGCTTTGTACGATTCCTCAGCCTTATCAAACTGCCTGTTAACGAGGTAATAACTCGCGAGGATGAATCTCGCGTTGCGATCGGTTGGGCCAACATCAACTGCTTTGCGCAACTCCGCCTCGGCTTCAGCCTGCCGGTTCTGCTGAGCCAGAAACTTGCCGTACTCAGTGTGGGCCACCGCCGAATTCCCGTTAACGGAGATGCCCCGCTTGAAAAGCTCTTCAGCCTTCTCCGGTTCCTTCGCGGCGATGTGAAACTTGGCCATACTCAGGTACGACTCAACCCTGTTTGGATCCAACTGGAGCGCCTTATTCATCTCCTCGAAAGCCTTGTCCTTCTGCTGCTGGGAGAAAAGCACACTGCCCATCAGAATGTGGCCTTCGATGTTTTTCGGATCCTTCTCGAGAACTTCCTTCGCGAGTCGTTCTGATTCCGCAATGATGTCCGCGCGATTGCGGCTGCCGGCGAGATAGTAGTTACCGAGCTTGATTCGTGCGTCGAGGTTCTCTTTGTCGAGAGTCACGGTCTTCCGCAACTCATCGAGCATTTCCGGAAAACGCTCGAGTCCTTCAAACGCGCGCGCTAAACCCCAGTGGGCCGGGGCGAGTTTGTCGTCGATCTGAATCGCGTTGCGAAACTCGAGTGACGCTTCCTGAAACTTCGAGTCCTTCAGGTAAGCTTCACCCCTCGCGACGTGTTCTGCTTTGGCTTTTTCAGGATTGCTGCAGCCGGCAAGAGAAATTACGGCTGCTAAAAGAAGACAGAATAGGCTTATGTGAAAAGTATAACCGCGGCACTCGCTTCTCATTAATTTCTCCGTTTGTAACGCCCGTCACGATGCGGGCAGCAACCAAAATCTTGTTTCAGATCCCTTTGAGAATTTCGGCGGGCAATGCCGGCATCCCTTCAAAACCTGAGACAACTCTCAAAAAAGCTTAATTCATCGTGAATTCCTGAACTATAGTTCCTTCCCGCCATTATCGAGGTACGTTAGGGTACATACTCCGGTAAAACACTCGCAGCAGTTGAAGCAAACTCGACCGCTGTTTGCTCGGCTGCGGCTTCCGAGTCACCAATCGGTACGGTGACACGGACCATCGCGCCGTCTGAGCGGCGCAGCCGAACACTGTCGAACACTGTATAGACTTTGCCCCAGTACTCGCTGGCGACGTTTCGTCCACGTCCCTGGTACCAGTAAATCATCATGCTTTTGTAATCGCCGTTTTGAATCACGTACTTGTTTGCGACGAAGTTTGAACCATCTGGCAGGCCAATTGTTGCTTTGCCTGGTTCACTCAGAGTCCAACCCGAACCGGGGAGACAGTTCAACGGACTGTGATAGGTTGCACCGGTACGCTGGCTTGCGTAGTAACCCACATAGAGGTTCGCAACCTGACCATCAGATTTGCGGAAGTCGCGCAATAAGTAATCACTGGCCCGCAGGACTTTGAGTGTTTCTTCATCGAGTGTTCGGTCGTTTCCGGTCTTTTGCCACGCGCCGACATTTTGGGGAAAGTCCTTCAGCTCTTTTCGCTCTGCGCGAGCTTCGCCGAGATAGGACCACGCGTTGACAAGCACCCCTGCCACCAGGATCAGGACCAGTAACACGCCGAAACGCAACGAAGGTTTCATAGCTCCGAGCCCTCAGCTGAGACAACTGGACTGATGGAAACAGCAGTGTCAGGCCCGGGCAATTTCCTTTCTACTTGCTCCTCGCCGGCCTGAGGCGGTCGAAAGCGATCAAGAATCATGCCAATCCCGAATAAGAGGATGAAAGCGACGATATAGATGGCCCAACCGGAAAAAGTGTGAAAAAAACCATCCGCGACGGCTGTTCCATAATAATGCGCTAAGACGCCTGTACCGCTCACTCTGAATGCATTCGTCAGGATGGCAATCGGGACTGCGGACGCGACGATGATGACCGAGCGCCAGGTCCAATAGCTCTTCAACCAGCCGAAACGGCCCGAGCCATTACCATTGCCGTTGCCGTTGTCGCTCGGGGCGTGCGTAAAGTAAGCGAACACGACCGCGAGCGTGAGTAACGTCATCAGCGACCTGATGCCACTGCAAGCCTCGACGACCTCGAGTTTCTTGGTATCGAACGAGTTAAGCGGTTTTAGCTCGATAATGTTTCCCTGGCGCAGCACTGGGATTCCCAGCACGCTCATGGACCAAACCGCGCAACGCGAAGCGAACAACTGTAATGGAAACGCGATCTTGTTGAAGACGATGGCCGGAATCGGCATGGCCAGAAAGAGCAGGCCAAGCGGCACCAGCAGCATGCGCAGGAGCGTAAAACCCCAGAAATAAACGATTATTCCGGAGAGAATAAGGATCAGCGACAGTCTCTGCGTGTAAAGCTCAGCGCCCGCGATGCCTGCCCACAGCGCGAACAAGGCACAAACGACAGCGGCGCCGCCCCAAAGCACAGACGAGCGTTTTGAGACCTGGGCGAGTTTGTCCCGCTGGACCCAAATGATATAGCCGATGATGAAGGGGATTAAGAGGCCGTGTGAATAGTTTTCGTCGTTCCACCAGTCATGGACAAGTTTGGCCAGGACAGTGGCGTAGGCGAAGGCGATAGCGAAACTGATGGCAAGACCTTGCCACAGTTTCTTGGTGGCCGGGACACTCATTCCAAATTCCTTGTTGGATTTCGGCAGGAAAGGGCAAGTTTCCTTACGAAAACCGTTATGCGAACTTCAGATTTGTTTCACCCCGGGGATAAGTTACGCGTTCGAGAGCTTACAGCAACCTGCCTCGGGTGACAACCAGAATAAGGAAAGGATTAAAGGAGGGGAAGTTCCTGAGTTGGGAGGAGATAGTTGTAGACAGGATTTACAAGATTTTACAGGATTAACATGTAAATCCTGTTAAATCTTGTAAATCCTGTCTAACCACTGACTTACTTAATCGAGACGGTCGGGGCATTACTGCGACGGCCACCAACAATCAACGTCAGTTGCACCGTCCCAGCGCCTCTCAGCTCGGACCGTAGAATCACCGTGACCTGGTCGAGGCCCGGCAGCCCGCCCTGTGCCCCCGCAAATTCCACCGGCAACGTCACCACAGTGCCGTTACCCAAACGCGCCTCGACACCAATCACCTCGGCGAGGTTCGCACGGACCTTGCCACCAACATTGATATCGTTGCTGCCATCACTGTTGAAGACGCTGCCGCTAATACCAGTCGCAAAGAACGTCAGACGCGTGCGCTTATCGGATCCGAAGTTGTTATTACTCGTCACTTCAAAGTTCGACGCAATCAGGTTCAGCCCGTTCGCGATCGCCACACTACCGTTCTCATCCTCGTTTGTCGTCATGATTCGCGAAGCATTGCGCTCCACGCTCACCACTCCCTCGCAGATATAGCCATCCTGCGACGAGACGATCACTTCGACCATTCCTTCCGGCACATTCGCCGGCATGAAGAATTTGACGCCCGACGGCGACGCGTACAGCACAGGCACCGCAACACCATCAACCGTCACACTCAATCCGCTTACTTCATACGGCAGAGTCCCGTCAGACAACAGCGACGCAAGCTGAGTCTGCGCAGTCATCGGCTGAACATTGCCGGCGCCGGAAATCGACACGATGCTCGACGGCGCAACAGACGAGATCGCCGCCATTCCGTAACCTGTATTCGCCAGGCCCACTACGATGTTGGTCCTCGTCTTTGTAACAGTAGCCTGATCGAGCGTCGACTTCGTGATGCTGCCGAAGCGCATCAGGTCTTCCGCGATCGCGAGGTGCGTAGTAACTCGCATCAGGTTGTTCTTGATGTTCGGACTCGACGCCGCTTTCATCGCCAATCCCGCCGTCGCCTTGCTGAACAGGATCGCAGACCTGAGCTGCGAGTCGATCGCCGGCATCGTTGTTCCAAAGGATGATGCTTCGATTTGAAACTCGGAGTAGGCCTGTTCGATATCGCCGGTCAGGACCGTAATGTCTGACGCTAAAGCCGCGTCGGAGGAGCCGGCACCGTCAGACGCTCCTGCATACGTCTGCGACTGCGTTTGGTTGACGAGCGAGCCGGCCCGACCCTTCGCGCTGTTCACACTGTTAGGCGAATTCGCTACCGTGATCGAAACGACCGCTGACGTGCTGCTGAGTCCGGTGGTGTCCGTGGCCTTCGCAGTCAGGTTGTAACTTCCCTTGTGAAGCTGTTCCACACGACACTGTACGGACTGCTGGTGTCAGTTCCAATCAGGGTAGTGCCCTGGTAGAACTCAACCTTCGAAATTCCGTTGGAATCACTTGCAGTGCCGCGAGCGTGATGTTTTCACCGGCAACGAATATCGAACCGGTCGTCGGCACAGTCAGCGTGACCTGTGGCGCGCCCGGAGTTGGACTCGGCGTCGGCGTTGGTGTAGGCGTCGCGCTCGGCGCCGCACCGCCGAAGTAGATGCCACTCACGACAGCACTCTTGCCGCGCAACCTTGTTGACGATGAATTTCACGCGGCCGCGAACGTCCCAAACGAGGTACTGACCACCGTTGAACGAAAACATGTTGCGACTCTCGAGCAACACGTTCGTGGCCCAGTCAACAACGTCAACTCGCTGCTGCCGGTTGTTGCCGTCCCAATCGACTGCGTAGATCGCGACGCGGTGTGATAAGCCGTCAGTTAAATTCACTTCGACCGTAAAGAACGAGCTCGATTCCCATCTCGCCGCGATGCGATCGGTGCTGCTTTGTTTCTGAAGCGCGCGGACGTCCGTCGTCGACGCAGCCCACGTTGGCGATGAATTGCCAACGACGTTTACTTGCGCGTAGGTCGGATATTTGACCGTGTCGTTGATCGTGTTGTAGCCGTCGCCGCCGTACGTGTTCTTCCAGGTGCCTTTCGTCGTGGTGTCGGCCTGGACGAACGAAATACTCGCTTGCGGCACCGGCGTGGGAGTTGGTATTGGCGTGGGGGTCGGAGTCGGCGTCGCCGTCGGTGTCGGGGACGGTGTTGGCGTTGGAGTTACCGACGGAGTTGGTGTTGGTGTTGGCGTTCCTGTCGGCGTCGGTGTCGGCGTTGGAGTCGGGGTCGGACTTGGCGCACTGCCATTCTGAGCCGCGTTCAGTGCGTCGATGTCTGCGCCAGTTCCTGGAATCGGGCTACGCCAGTCAGCAGGTATTGTCAAAACATCCGGGTAATTGTTGCCCGTCGGATATGCGCTGCGATCGTAAGGTCTAACAATCGTGTTTCCCGTTACGGCCCAGCCTGGGGTGAACTTATTTAGCGCCGGGGTTCCACCCGATACTCCATCACCTACAATCCCATATGGATAGTCGATAGTGAGGTTATTCGTGTACTTGAATCCACTGGAAACCTCACCGTAGAGCGTCATTAGATTGGCTTGCTGAACATGGGTATTGCGATCGATTGACACGTTAAGAAAGCCGTTTTGGGTCAGGAATGCGCCTCGTATGTTGTGGACGAGATTGTTGCTGATTGTGACGTCAGTACCGCGCACAGAAGTCGAGCCACTCGGACATTTGCCGTAAACCGGCTCAGCTTCATTATCTTTACCAAGTAGATTGAATCCACCCTCAGCATTCCTCAAGGTGTTATTTGTAAACGTGACATACTGCACGGTGGACCAGTTCGCCGAACACTCCTGGTTTCTCACGGTCAGGAGAATTGCTTTGCCATCCTGACCATCCGTCCAGTTGTTCTCCAACACATTGCCGTCAACCACTACGCGCTTAGCTGTTTTGAACTCCAGGAGGTTCTTCACCGTCCAGTGCTTGCCTGCATAACTCGGATCCCCGACTTTCCACGACAACGGCTTGAACAAATAATTGCGCCTTATCTCAATATCCGCTGGCATTAGTGCTTCGCTGGCTGAGTCGGCGCCGCCAAACATGACGTTCTCTCCCGCGGCTTCGAGATAGTTATTGATGATGCGAATGGGCCCAGGGCCGTTCCAGCCGGCGATGGCCTGCGTGTCGTAACCGACGCCGTGAATGTTTGAGATGTAGGAATTGCTGATTGTCGTCTCGCCGCTGTTCACACTCACGCCGCGCTGCAGGTCCTGAGTGTCAAAACCGTGAATGTAGGAACGATCGATTACGAGGTGATGCGGTACCTGGGCGAGCGTGGTTTGCGAATCGCGGCCGTTGCCAAAGCGAATCAGGTCGTAGACCACTGTGGTCGCGGTACTGGTCGAGAACTCGATTCCCTGGAAAGCGATAGTGATGCGCTCCCGCGACGGTCTTCACAACCGCCTCCGCGGGAATCGAAGATTGAATTTTCGCGAAAAGGGCTGATTGCGCCGGGCTAACGCGCACGCCTTCCGGCAACTCAGGGATACGCGAGCTCTCAATGACGATCTCGCCCGTGCCGCTTTTAAGCGGGAGCGTGATGCTTGCGGTGTAGATCGCGCCGGCCTGAAGAATGATCGTGTCGCCGTATTGGGCTGCGTTGATCGCTGACTGAACGTTTCCGCCGGCGGGCACGGTGATGGTGGCTGCGTGTGCCGCGAGCGTCGCGACAACCAGAATTACTGCGATTGAAATCCACTTTTGAATTGATAGAAAAGACAAATGTGCCGCTTTAATAGAACACTCAGCCATTTCAGCCTCACTTGAAGTTGGTTAAAAAACAGCGAACTCGTTGGAAAGGAACCTGGGGCTGGTTGAGTGCAAATTTCTTAAATCTTCGGACAGAACTGTCCCGGCCAGTGAAGAGAGACACGTGGCCTCGATTTCATTCGAACCTGAAGTGAAATGGGCGAAAAAGGAAGGAAAAATCGGATGGATTAGTCTACGGTTGCATCGAAAAAGATCCGTAGAACATAGATCTGCCGCTCCGGGATGGCTACGGCACATCCGAAAGCCTTCGGCAACTAGACTATCTCGAAGCCGGTCAAATTGAATTGGCGACGAGACTCACAGCTTTGCGTCCCTGCTTCACAACAGGTTTGCCTTTATCGGTGCAATCGAACTGAAAAGAGCAAGCTACCGGGACTGATATTGCCGTGGTCAACAGGTTTTGTCAAGTTTTAATTCTTTTATTATGAACGGTGGGTTGCGGTCAAAATGAGATCAATGTTGGAAAGAGTCAGTACCACCTGCGATAGCGGGTGGGTGCGTAGCAAATGCGGCGCCCGAACTGCTTGCGCACCCACCCGCTATCGCAGGTGGTACTGACTGTCTCAACACTCATTTCTGACTTTTGTGGCTACTTCCGTCGATGGACAAGACAATCGATGACTGTGAGGTCGTCGCATATGTTCAGGGTGTGGGTGCCGCGCAGGTCTTTCCGCCATTGCGGCAGGACTCGGGAAACTTCCTCCTCGCGAAACTCAGTTGGCGTCAGTTGGACCACTTTGTTGATCCTCATCCCATAGCCGTAACGCTGCGACGAGTCCTGCGCCGGCCGGTAAAGATCTCCCTTCCAGTAAAACGGACGGCCGGCCGGACGCGAATTCCTGACGTCCGACCTCACCGGGTTTTTCGCGTGCGGCTTCCATGGTCCAAGCGGGCTCTCGCTGTAGTACAGATGCAGCTCATCCGAAAATTCCGTATCCGCAATCGCCACAAACATCCACCACACGCCCTCGACCTCAAACAGCGTCGCATCCCGCGCTGCGATACCTTCAAATAACACCGTCTCGAGTTTCCACTCGTGCGGGAAGCGGTCAGTCGAGTAGACCTCGATCGTCTTGTTGCCCGCGGTCTCCGGAATCATGTAGTAGCGATCATTCCAGTGGAGCATGAACGGATACGAGAGGTGGTAATCGCGCTTGAGTACTGGCGTGGCTTCGCTCGCACCCGACTTACTCAACTCGATCACCGAGATGTGCGCCTTGTCGTCCTTGTAGAGATACTCTTCAAAGAAAACAAAGTATTTCCCTTCAAACCTGACCGGAAACGGATCTGCCCAGAACTTATCTTTCGGCGGCACGAGATAGTTGAAACGGTAGAAACTGTTGTTCGGATCGTCAGGGCTGTTTCTGAACCGGTAAGCAAGCTGCCACTGATCGAAGAAGAATGAGTAGCGCGCCTTCTGCGCCGCATACGACCAGGTGAGTTTGCACAATCGCGGCAATAGCTCCGCGTTCGTGGGCGCCTTGAGGAGGCGATTGTAGTAAGGCCGGAAGACGTTCGCGTCACTCGTGACTTTTCCGTTCTCGTAAAGCTCTTTCAGTTTCCTCACCACAAAACTCGATGAGCGCCAGTAGAGATTGTTCCTGCTGCCCTTCACGGAAAAGCGATCGATTGTGCGCGACCATCCGCGGCTGATGACTTCGCCGTTGTCGAGATCTTCCGACAG
The DNA here is from genome assembly GCA_963748155.1 of uncultured Acidobacteriota bacterium. Lineage (GTDB taxonomy): Bacteria > Acidobacteriota > Blastocatellia > Pyrinomonadales > Pyrinomonadaceae > PSRF01. Next base: position 10,042 of record CAVVHV010000004.1, read on the forward strand.
GATCTGCAACACCGCGCCTGAGATCGGCGAGCTGTCCATGACCTCCCAGAACCCGGCTGGTCCACCGCGATTCACGAGATTGTCGCCGTGGTGATACGACCAAACACCGTGCTTCGCGATCCGCAGTGCTTCGCCGCGCAGGATTCTGAAACCGTGCGAGATAACGACGTCGAGGTCGTAACTGCGAATCTTTTCGACCGCCTCATCCGGGAACCAGTCGGAAAACTTCTTCATCACCGGCATCACGCCCAGAACCGGAACAGTCGGAAAGCTGATCCTCGACATCCACGTCTTCAAACGCATCGTCTTCCGCGAGCAAGATACGGTTGTCCACGCGGTTGTACAGCGCGTAAAGCAGGAAATTCCTGTTTTTCCAGTAACTCTGAAGCCGGCCGCGCGGCTCGCTTGTCGCTTCGTTTTTTACGACTAGGCAGATCTCTGCGAAGTCAGACGATTGAATGTCGTTGATGATCTTTGAGACCCAACGTGGTTGCGTGAGCGAGTCGACAAGCAGTCCGATACGTAATGGGCGTTTTGAATCGTCCGGCGTGTTTGTCATGCGGCTGTCATTGGGGAGTCTTCGCGCTGAAGTTCAGTTTATCCCAATTGGCTCCGACGCCTTTGTAAGGACTGGCAGGGCTGAGGCGATAGTCGCCTTTCTCGAAATTCACAAAACCGACCCGATCGACCGACCCGGGATACTGGTTCTCTTTCGGATACTCCGACGCACTGGCGCCGATCAAAACATTGTTCTTGAAGACGCCATCAGCCGCGTACTTCCTGAGCGCCACGGTGCCTTCGCCAAAGCCGTCGCCAACCAGGCCGTAGCCTTTGCTGCCACGGATCGTGAGGTTGTCGGTATAGACAAACTTCTGTGACGGCGTGCCGTAAAGAGTCATGATATTGCCGGTTTGGATGTGCGTGTTGTGAGTGAAAGTCACGTTGTTGAAGCCGTTGAAGACGAGAAACGGGCCTCTTATGTCGTAGAACAGGTTATTAGCAACTAATACATCAGATCCTTGCGTTGATGTCGATCCCGCGGGACACTTGCCATACTTTGGCTCTGCCTCATTGTCCTTGCCTAAAAAGTTCATACCGCCCTGGCCGGTGGCAACTATGTTATTCGTGAATGTCACCTGCTGCACGGTGGACCAGTTCGCCGAACACTCCTGATTTCTCACGGTTATTACTATTGATGTACCATCCTGACCATCCGTCCAGTTGTTCTCCATCACGTTGCCGTCGATCACCACGTTCTTCGCGCTCTTCAGCTCGAACAGGTTCTTCACTGTCCAGTGCTTGCCCGCGTACGTCGGATGTCCGACTTTCCATGACAACGGCTTGAACATGTAATTGCCACGAATTTCGATGTTCGACGGAATGAGAGCCTCGGAACCCGAGTCGGCGCCGCCAAACATGACGTTCTCGCCCGCTGCTTCGAGATAGTTGTTGATGATGTGAAAAGGGCCGGGGCCGTTCCACCCGGCGATGGCTTGAGTGTCGTAACCAACGCCGTGAATATTTGAGATGTAGGAGTTGCTGACAGTGGTCTCGGCGCTGTTCAAACTGATGCCGCGTTGTACGTCCTGTGTGTCGAAGCCGTGGATGTAGCAACGATCGATAACGAGATGATGTGGGACTGAGTCGAGCGTCTTCTGTTCTTTTCGTCCGCCGCCGAAACGGACCACATCGTAGACCATCTTGCTCGAGCTTTCTGTTAAAAACTCGATGCCCTGGAAACGATAGTGATGTGCGCCGGGAGTGGTTGCGATAACGGGTTCGGAGTTTGTCGTTTGTAATTTTGCGAACAAAGCCGATTGAGATGGATTAACGCGTTTGCCTTCCGGTAGCTCACTGATGCGTGAGCTTTGAATAGTAATTTCGCCGGTGCCGGTTTTTTTGGGAAGGGTGAAGTTGCCGGTGAAAGTCTCTCCTGCCTTCACAACGATCGTGTCGCCGTAGTTAGCTGCGTTGATCGCTGCTTGCAGGCTGTCGCCTTTGTTGACGTTGATGATGCGTTTGCCGTTCTGCCAGGTCTCCGTATAGGTCCCGGTGAGTTGCCTGAGGGCAACAACGACGCCGGCAGTGCCCACGACCGCCAGAATACCCAATAACACCAACGGCTTTGATATATGCATCGCAGTCTTAGACAGGATTTACAAGATTTTTCAGGATTAACATGTAAATCCTGAAAAATCTTGCAAATCCTGTCTACGCCTTCCTCTCAAAAACGAACTGGTTACATCCTAACCCAACATTCCCGCAGTTCAGCTTCGTCAACTGAAAACCACGTTCCTTACAGAAATCAAACACCTGATCCGGCGTTGAGACTTCATACGGGTAACCACCAACCCAGTCAATGATGTCGCGCCACTTCGTCATCCCGCGATTGCGGCGATACATCGTCCACGAATCAGTGTAAACACGCGGATTCAACGTAAGCACTGACTTTGCAATCAATTTCACTTCACCCGGAATCGTAACGAGTACGGCAAACGGCGTCTTGAGCATCCCCGGCAAGCCGCAATACGTTTTCTTAATCCAGTACCAGCGCGCACTCTGGCTGCCAGTATCGTTGTAAAGCGCGATGAACAACTTTCCGCCCGGCGCCACACGCGCCTGCGCATTCTCCATCGCCAGCCACAGATTGCCCGTGTGATGTAACACGCCCCACGAGTAAACGACATCATATTGCCCGAGCGTGTTCATGAAATTCGTGTCGAGCGCTGATGCCTCCTCAATCTTCCACGAGTCGTCATCATCGAAATATGTTTTCCGCAGCTCGCGCGTGCAGGCGACCGATTTCGGATCGAAGTCGAACGAGTGAACACGCGCGCCCAGCCGGCGCGCGGCAGACTAAACAACCCGCTGCCCGAGCCGATGTCGAGAAAGGTTTTGCCCGCGAGCGAGTCGACTTCGAGCATTTCCTTGAGAGACTGTTCCGCCTGCTGAATGCGCTCGTGGTCGACACTCGCCAGGAACTGCGACCAGTTCTGCCCGAATTCGAATCTCTCTCCGCGCGCGATTTCAGCGGCGTTCGTGTTCGTCGTCATAGTCTTATCACAGATTACACGATTGTTCAAGACATCTGTGTAATCTTGATAGCTCCTTAGTAGTTGATCATGTAGTACACCATCTTCACATACTCAGTCGGCACCAATTTCCAGCCTCGCAGGGTCAGCCACCACATCAGCGGTGGCGGCGACTCCTCTTTCCGCTCCGCGCTCATCAACCCGACGCGAACGCCTGTATCCCGGAAAACCTTCGAGAACACCCACAGCGCGCGGCGCGAGTGATATGCAGACGTTACAATCAAAATCGACCGCAAGCCGTGCTGCTGAGCGTAGTCTCGGATCACTTCGGACTCGTCGAAAGTGCCCGTCACCGGCGTCATCAACACCTCGATATTCTGCGACGGCACACCTGCGTTTCCTAGCTCTTCCAGCGAACGCTCGTAATAGAACAGGTTTCGCTGATCGGCACTGGACCACGGCCCACGCGCGTTATCGTTAGTTATCAAAATACGCTGCGAGCGACCTTCGAAGAAGAGTTTCGCCGCTTCTCGCGTGCGCTCCCTGTAATTCGCTGAACCACTCAGCACTACAATCGCATCCGCTTTGTCGAGCGGAGCTTCCGTTATCAAATACTGCGCGCCGGCCCAGGCTGCGAACGGCCAAATCAGGATGCAGCAACTAACGATCTTCTGAATCTGAAGCCTGCGGCGAGCTCTCACCAGCAGATTCCCTGATATCCGTTTCCAGAAGTCCGGTCGAACAGACGCACGAGATCGATCACCGTCTGGCCCGGCCGCAGTCGCGACTCGATCTGCCGAAACTCTTCCGAACGATTACCGATGACGATCGTGTTCGCGGCATCGAGCACCTCGTCGATCGATCCGCGCATCAACTTCGCGATGTGCGGAATCTCCTCTTCGATGTACGCCTTGTTTGACCCGAAGAGTCGCGCGAGTGAAACGTCGCGATCGTAGATCACGAGATCCAGACCTTTGCCGAGCAGTGTTTCGATCAAAGTCACCATCGGCGATTCGCGCAAATCGTCAGTGCCGGCTTTGAAACTAAAACCGAGCACGCCGACGTGTTTGTTGCCCGTGCTCAAAACCATGTCGAGCGCTTTCTCGACCTGGAGTTTGTTGGTCGCAGTGATCGCCGACAAAAGCGGGACTTCGACGTCAAGCTCTTTCGCTTTGTAACTGATGGCGCGCAGATCTTTCGGCAAACAGGAGCCGCCGAACGCGAAACCGGGCTTGAGATAGTAAGGCGAAAGATTCAGCTTCGTGTCGGCGCAAAAAATTTTCATCACTTCGTGACTGTCGAGCTCGAGCGCTTTGCAGATGTTTCCGATCTCGTTTGCGAAACTGACTTTGAGTGCGTGGAAACAATTGCAGACGTACTTCACCATCTCGGCTGTTTTGATCGTCGTAGTGAAAACAGGTGCGTCGATGTTCGAGTAAAGGCCGCCGACGATGCTTGCTGTTTTTCGTCGTCTGCTCCGATGAGCGTGAATGGCGGCGCGTAAAAGTCTTTCACTGAAGTGCCTTCACGCAGAAACTCCGGGTTCACACACACGCCGAAGTCTTTTCCGGCTTTCTTTCGCGAAGTCTTTTCGAGTGCGGGCTGGGCCACGCTCTCGATACTGCCCGGCAGCATCGTGCTGCGAATGACGATCGTGTGATGTGTTGTCTTTGGTCGCGAGCGCCGCGCCGATCTCTTCGCAAACGTGTGCGACGTGTTCGAGATTGAGGCTGCCGTTTGGCTTGCTGGGTGTGCCGACGCAGACGAGCGAGATGTCGGAAGATTTTACGGCTTCGATGGAATCGGTGGTCGCGCGCAGCTTGCCCGCTTTCACGACGTCGTGAATAAGCTCGTTCATTTGCGGCTCGACGATCGGGCTCTTGCCGCTGTTGATGATGTCGACTTTGGTGGGATTGACGTCGACGCCGATCACGTCGTGCCCGGCGTGAGCAAAGCACGCCGCGGAGACACAGCCAACATACCCGATACCAAAGATGCTTATTTTCATCAAACGTCCTCTTAAGTTTAGAGTTCAGCCTTTAGGCTGTGCTTTGGCGAGAGCAAGCTAAAGCTTGAACTCTGAACGGTTCTCATCGAGTTGCAAATTGACATGAAGCGCTCGGTGACTTGCCGCCAGCCAAAGTTTTCGCGCACAACAGCCGCCGCTCGTTGGCCCAACTCTGCTGCGTAATCCTGATCCGTCAACACGCGCACGACTGCATCAGCGAATGTCGCGGGCTCATCCGCGAGCAGCAGCTCAACACCGTTCGTAAGCGGCAGGCCTTCGGCGCCGACAGTGGTCGAGACGACCGCCTTTTCCATCGCCATCGCTTCATAGATCTTGAGTCGCGTGCCGCCACCGATGCGCAAAGGCACGATGTAGGCAGCAGCGTTTTCCATGTAGGGTCTGACATCGTCGACGCGGCCCGTGATGATCAGCGACTTGTCCTCTTTACTGAGATCGACGAGTGCCGGCGCTGGATTTCTACCGACGACAGTCAACGTCACATCCGGCACTTTGCTCTTGATCAGCGGCATGATCTCGCGCGTGAAGTAACGAATCGCGTCGTCGTTCGGCAGCCAGTCCATCGAACCGGTGAACACGAGACTGTGCGGTGCGGTTTTACACTGCTGCTTGGTCGAAAGAATTCGGTGTCGACGCCGGTCGGCACGTCAAACACCGCTTCCGCGCCGTATTCGTCCTTCATCTGATCGCGATCGTCCGCCGATACTGCAATCACTGAATCAAACCGCCGCACATCTCGCGCTCGAAGCGCCGCATCTTCTGCCATTGCCCGTAGAGATAAGCCTTCTTCACGGGGTTCGACTGCACTTCGTAATGACGCTTCCAGATCATCGCTTCGACATTGTGCTGAAACAGGACCGCTGGCGTCGTTAGCTCGCCTGGAACATTCGCCGCGGGCGCGAGAAAATCACAGACGAGCAGATCGAATGAGCCCTGTTGCTCGCGCTCGACGATCTCACGTCGCATCGCGCGCGACTCGTATTTTTTGATGGCGTAGGCGTTTGGCGAAACTAGATTGAGAAGCAACTCGACGTAAAATCCTGGGCGTGAACTTTTCGCGGCGCGCGTGTGGAATGCAAATGAGCTCGTGGCAATACTCGGACGCGTTCCTCTTATCCTCAGCGCTCGCCGTGCCGTCATCGAGCGTCAGATACGTGACGTGGTGCTCGCGCTTCAGCTCCTTGAGCATGTTGTAAGTGCGAATCTTCCCGCCTTTATCGACGGGATGAAGCACTTCCGTTTTGAGCCACAAGATACGCATTAAAAAACCTTTGACAGGATTACAAGATGTTTTCAAGATTGACAGGATTAAATCTTGTAAATCCTGTTAAATCTTGTCATCCTGTCTCACGTGGTACAAGCTTGCAACGCACGATCGCCGTCGTGAACTCCCTCGTCAACCTATTCGCCAAAAATTCAATCCTTCTGATCGGCACCGGCTCGAACTCCGCAAACTTAAAATCACTCTCGCTAATCAACGCCTCAAAACGCCGTATCGTCATCTGATTCAACCCGCCTTCCGCCTCACAAAAGCGCGTCGCGCCATCCGTCTTAAAATCTGCCCGCCAGCGAATCAACGACTTCTCTGTAAACAACAAATGCGCCCACGGAAACGGCGAGAAGAGATGACCGCCAAGCGGGTGATACCACGTTGGACCAAACGCCGCGATCACGCATCCATCGTCCTTCAACAACCTGCGCATGATCCGCAGTATCTCTCCCGGATCGTCGAAATGCTCAAAAGCATCGAGCGACAGGATCACGTCAGCTTTTTCATCCGTGTGCGTCGTGAACGTGCATCGATCCGAAACACCACGCTCAGCCGCCGCTTTCCGCGCATTCGCAAGAGCGCGCTCGCGGATATCAACGCCGATGACTTTCCTCGCACCACGCGCCGCCATTTCAACCGCATCCTCGCCATCACCGCAGCCGAAATCGATCACGACCTTGTCTCTGGTGTCGCGCCAGATGTTCTCGCCAAGCAGCTTCTCGATCTTGCTGATGCCCTGATACGCGCTGCCGTCGCAGTAACCAGTCTCGCCGTCGACGCTGATCCGCCGCAGCAGGTTGTATCCGAGTGTTCCGCCGATGATCCCCATTGTTCTAAGCTCGCGCGGTTGCGAGCACACTTTCGTAAGCACTCTCAAACTTCGGCGCCGCGACTTCGCCGTCAATAAACCGCCGCAGCCACATCTCGAGATTCACGAGCGCCCACAGCCGCTCCGAGTGATTCGCCACACCGCTTTGGTGTTGGTTTACAAGCGTGCGCACCGCGTCAGCATTGAAGAGTCCGCGCTCCAGGGCGCGACTACTCAAAACGTATTCATCCAACATGGGGCGCATACGCGCCACGGAACCACGTGCCGATCGGCACCGGGAAACCCATCTTCGATCGCGACAGGATCTGCTTCCGGCAAAACACCTTTCATGCTCTCTCGCAGGACGTACTTCGTGGTCCAACCACGCAGCTTCAATCGCTCCGGCAAACTCGACGTAAACTCCACGAGCTTGTGATCCAGGAACGGCACGCGACTCTCCACCGAAGTCGCCATGCTCATCTGGTCCTGCTTCATCAACAGCTCGTGCAGGTACGTTTTGATGTCTGCGTAAAGCAGGCGATCGAGCAATGAGTGGGCGTCTGTTTCGGACAGCACGCGACGCACGCCCGCATAGGGATCCACGCCGCCGATCCGATCGATCGTGTCGCGCGTCAGTAGTTGATGCTGATCGCAACGTGGAAAGACGGCGAAGTTGTCGAAGTAGATGCTTTCGATGTCAGGCGAGAGACTCAGAAAAGTGCGACTCAGTTTCGCGCGCAGCTTCGACGCCGACATGCCGGCGATCTGCCCGCGAATCAGATCGCGAACGCCCGCCGGAATCATGCGGTGATAGCGCTCGCCCAGCTGCGAGATTCAGAATCGTTTTGCGATAACGACCGTAGCCTGCCAGCAGCTCGTCGCTGCCTTCGCCGGTCAGCACGACTTTGACGTGTTGCGGACGCAAGCAGCGAAACAAAGTAGAGCGCAACACTCGAAGGATGCGCGAGCGGCTCGTCTTCATGCCAGATCAAATCCGGCAACGCGGCGAAGAATTCTTCCGGACTGACGACTACTTCGTGATGGTCCGTCTTGTAGGCGTCGGCGACGATTCGCGCGTAAGCGAGCTCGTTCGCTTCGCGTTCTGCGAAAGCGACTGAGAACGTCTTGATCGGCTCGTCAACCAGCGTGCTCATCACCGCGGCAATCGCCGACGAATCGATGCCGCCCGAGAGAAACATTCCGAGCGGAACGTCGGCCATCAGCCGCAGTCGGACTGACGTGCGAAATAGCTCGCACCACTCTGCGATGTAGTCTTTGTCGCTGCGTCCGTCGTCTGCGACTTTCGCGAAGCTGACGTCCCAATAATTTTCTGATCTTGATTTCGCCGTCGCGCCAGATGAGCGTGTGGCCCGGCAGCAGACGCTTCACGCCGCCGAACAGCGTCTCTTCACCTGACGTCGCGTGGTTCGCGAGGTAATCCGGGAACGCGGCGAAGTTTAACTCCGGCTTCACGGCGCCCGCTTCGAGCAGCGCTTTGATTTCGGAAGCGAAGTAAAGCGAGCCGTCGTCGGTATGGACGTAGTAAAGCGGTTTGACGCCAAGGCGATCGCGCGCGATGAACAGCTCGCGCTTGTTGCGATCCCAGATCGCGAAGGCAAACATGCCGCGCAGGTGATCGACGCAAGCGTCGCCGTGGTCTTCGTAAAGATGCAGGATTGTTTCGGTGTCGCAGTGAGTGCGGTAGACGTGGCCGCGCGATTCGAGTTCGTCGCGATAGTCGGCGTGGTTGTAGACCTCGCCGTTGTACGTGATGTGAAGCGAGCCGTCTTCGTTGGTCATCGGCTGATGACCGGAAGCGACGTCGACGATGCTCAGGCGGCGATGGCCGAGACCGACGTTCTCGTCGATGAAGATCCCCTCGTCGTCCGGCCCGCGATGCGTGATCACATCGCGCATCGTTTTCAGCGCAGTGGCGTCAACACGACGGCGCGACCGGCTGGAAAACGCGATTCCATTAATTCCGCACATATAATTCTTCGCGGTAATTATCCCGCGCTGGGGTGGCCACGGAGGGCCACCCCTACAGTTCGCTCATGAATCCGCACAGGGTCATCAAGCGTTCGTCAGCAACTGTAGGGGCGGCCCTCCGTGGCCGCCCGTTCGCTCGCAGATCTTCTCGCCATCGAACTCGAGCGTTTGCCCGCCTAGCAAAAGGAGTTCCTCAGGAGCTGGTCTAGTGCCCGCAAATCTCAGCCAAGTGTACTCGAAATCCGAAATCAGAGAAGACATCCGCGCCTCTTCCGTCGTCTTTTACGATCACAACGTCACGGGAATGTTCCGAGCGGATCTCAAACCCACGCCCGCCCGAAACCTCGATTTCTTCAACGCTGCGCTCCGCTCCACCGGGAACTAAAAACGTGATGATTTCAAACGCGCCGTCCGCCGTGGCCGAGAAAACGCACACCGGGGCCGTCGTCCTTTCTCCATAACAGTGCGAAACCCAGCCTTCTTCCTCTGTCCAGTGCCCTCCAGGCGCAAAACTAGCGATTTTCGCAACATTTTCACGCACCGCACCCGAATCGAAGTGAAACCAGAGATCCACCTGGTGCTGTCCGGTCAGCTCAACCCGGTCGCGGATGATCCAATAATCATGCTTCAGAAAGAGGATACTGCGCGTGTGAATGCCGGGTCGTGACAAATGTTCGTAGCCGCGATGCCGGCCTACGACAAACGTGAACCGCGGGTGCTCGATCCACGCGAGACGCTCCCCAGCGGTGATCGTCTTCCACGAAAACGTGTCAGCGGGAATGGATGACGATTGGCCGTCGACTGTAAGCGTGTTGTGCGCGGCTGAGCTACGGAACCAGTCGCGCATCTCTCTTGCGCCCGTGTAGGTGAACGTGCCTGGATCGACGAGGAGCGTGCGGCCGTGCGCTGCGACATCGATCGCGAGCGCATCAGCGTGCGCGTGACCGCAGTTCGCCATTCCGTGTGGACCGCAGTCGAACAGCAGATAGTTTGACTTTTCGGACCAGCCATCACGCATCACGTAGTAACCGCCGTCGCGAAACTCGACTGATTCTTTTCCGGCTGTTGTGCTTCGCTTCTGTCGAAACGGCGCAAGCCTTCGACGCCGAGTAGCCATAGCGTCTCTTCCGCCGCGCCGCCTGAGACGAATTTGTAATCCCCGCGATCGAAGAGCGCGGCGCCCGTTGACAGCAGCGAGCGAAAGTCGTTCGCGGGACGATTGTCGAGCATCACGAGACGCCCGCCATCATCATCGCCGAACAATGGCGTCGTGCCGTCCGGACGCGTGATGTACATCAGATGGTCCAACAGCAGCTCGAGCTTCGGTTTCAACTCGCGCGGCAGCGTTTGGCCGTTGACCTGTAGCAGCACGGCGAGGTGGATATAGAAATCCGTTGTGTAACGGTGGTAATAGCTCGACTGCTCGAAATAGACGCCGTCCGCCTGGACGTGTCGAGGAAGCTGCGCGACGAGGATTTCCAGACCGAGCTCGCGCCAGCGTTCTGCGTCTCTGAATTCCGGCAGTAGCAGTCCGAGGTAGAAAAGGCCAAGCGCTTCGCCTGTGAGGTGCGTGTTCGGACTGAAGTAAGTTGAGAGAAACGTCTCGAGGTGCAGCGCGTTCAGGTACAGAAACTTCAGCATGCGCACGACGACGGCTTCAGTTAATGACGGGGATTCTTTGAAGAACTGTAGCGCCCAGAGCCACGAGATCGAGCGAAACGCGATTTCGAGGCTGCTGGCCCAGTTGATGCCGAGCTTCGGCGGGTTCTGGTCCATCCACGAGTTGAGGTGCGATACGAAGACTTCCGCATAGCGCTCGTCGCCGGTGAGCCAGTACGCGCGGCCGAGGGTGGTGAAGTACTGTTGACGGTTCAGTTCCCACGTGATCTTTTTGTCGCCTGCGAGTTGTGCGTCGAGGTAGTTGAGCTGGCTCCAGTGACGCAGTGGCGTGCGTTTGCCCGAGGTGGGTTCGAGGTGCCAGTCGGGCGACTTTCCGAGATTCAGCCCGCGCAGGCCGAGGAGATCGAACGTGCCTTCGGAGATGCGATCGGCGTTGTTGACGATCTCTTTTTCCGCCTCGGGCCAGCGACGGCGAAACTCTGAAATCGTTTCAACTTTTGCTGCAAACGATGCGAAAAAACGTGGCTCGACTCTCGTCTGCATCAGCTTGCGCAACTGTTCGTCGCTCGGCAGCGAGGCCTGTTTCGACCAGCCGCCACGCTCGGAAAGTATCGCGACCTGCTGCGCCACGCGCACGCTGATCTCGTCCATCCGCAGTCGCTTGAGCTTCTTTATTTTGGTCGTGAATGAACTCAAACGTTCGCTTCCGGGAAGAATTTTAGACAGAATCATGATTCACAAGATTTATCCTGTAAATCATGAAAATCCTGTCATCCTGTCTAAGGCTTTAGTTCGACGACGTCATACATCTCGGTGACGGCGCGTGACGTGGCGGTGCCGGGTTTGTAGAACATTTCATCCGCCACGAATCGTCGCGAAGAAGATTTGGCTTGCGGCTCGGCAAAATTCCGATCGACAGCGCTGCACAGTTCATCGATATCGTGAACACTCGTCGCGGCCTCCGCCATCAACTGAACATACACAGGCTCGATATCGGTCTTCTCCAACAGCTCAGGCACGTGGATCCGAATCAGCGGCCGGTCGAGCAACAAATACTCAAACCCAACCGAGCTGTGATCCGTGATCAAGACATCACCCGCCATCAAATACGACGAAGAATTACTGCCCGTCGCCAGCACACCGCCGGTCGATTTCAAAAGCGGCTCCAGTCGTGCGCCCCAATCAACGCCGCCCGAGTGGTAATCGTCAGCCTGTCGTGAACGATCGTGAAGCTTGACGATCACTGCATAGCCCGCAGCCCCAAGTCTCTCCACTATATCCTCGCCCATCGTGGCCACAGACGAATACCTGGACCACGTCGGCGCATACAAAACCGTCTTTCGTGACGGATCGATCCCCAACGAAGTCAGGATACTATCGCGCTGCAGAATTCCATCAACCAGACAATCCAAACGCGGCATTCCGATCAATCGAATCGCCGGACTATCCGCATCGATCGCGCCCGTGTCGATAAAGTTTTGCAGCCGGCGCTTGTTGATAAAGAACAGCCGGTCCCAACCACGCATCGAGTCCGCAGGTGAATCATAGACCGTCCGGTACTTCCCGGCCACACCATGAAAAGTCTGGACGCGACGAGTGCCGCGCGGCAGCCTGGCCCACAGGAAATCAGCCGTCAGATACGCATCGAAGTGCATCAACGCAGCGGTTTTTGGTTTTACTTGCCTGTGAGGCGGGCGCGCGTCCGCGTAGATTTCCTTGAGAAGGTCTGGGCTCTCGCTGGCGGTAAAGAAAACATTGATGCGCGGATCCTTTTGCAGTCGCTCTACAATTGGCGCGACTGTCGCGTAGTTCATCGCGGTCCGGCCATCGACGAGGATCTGCCGTCGTTCACCACCGCGACTTCGCTGCCAACGCTTGTCCAGACCACGCAACCACTCGATGTAGTCACGTGAATTCATACGCGGGAATCAGCCATCGCGTCGATCCGCGGGAACACCTCTTCTTTGGCTCTGCGGTAGTCTTCGGGGAAATCGATCTCGATCCAGGGATAGTCGGCGGTGCTGATGGCATGCAACGGAAAACGCGTAGCAAATTCGCGAAAAGCGCGCGGCGCCCAGTCTTTCAATTGCCCGCGCGAGATAAACGTGTCCATCTCTTCTACGAGTCGTCGCGCCCCGTTGGCGCTGAACTTAACTATGCCGACGTTCTCTCCGTCAGCTTCCGCTGGATCCATATCTTTTCGAATATCGATCACGACGCCGTCGCTGACTTTGACCTTCATCTCTTCGTCACCGAGATGATTGTTGTTCTTGTCGACCAGATCGACCAACAGCGCATCTTCGAGCGGCGACGACAACAGTCGCGCCAGCAGTTGCGGGTGAAACAGCACATCGCAATTAAGCACGACAAACCCATCGAGCAGGTGTTCGCGCGCCAGCCATAAAGAATACAAACTACTCGTCTCTTCAAAACGCGAGTTGATGACGAACGAGGCCGTGTGCTCGTAAAGGCGCCGGATTCGTTCCGCTTCGAAGCCGAGCACGATCACGATGTCGTTTACATTCAACTCACGCAGCGCTGCGATCTGGCGCGCCAGCAGTGTTTCACCACCAACTTCAAAAAGACATTTCGGTTTCAGATCGACACCGTTCAGGCGTGTCCCTTTGCCGGCCGCAAGTATGATTGCTTTCATATTTAGACGTGGCGTGCCCTAGTTGTCCTGAAGAGTAACCAAACTCCTGCGCGGGATTGGCTGCCGCCGGTCCTTCCACCTTTCTTTCACAACACCCGCAAAGAACCAGAGACCGAGTTCGTTTTCAAACGCCGTAACTTCATCGCCGCGCACGGTCGCTGAGATCATCTTCATGAACGACTGAATATAGGTGCGAAACATATACCGCGGAATGCCTGCGATATGCGGCACCGTGGAAAAATCCAGCTCGGTGCTCTCGGGCGACTCCATGTCGAGCCCTTTCGTTTTGTACAGCATCGCGCGACTGATGCCGTGCCAGTAATACCACCTTCGGAAATACTTTTTATTTAGCCGGTCCGTTGGGATCACGTGATTCACTACGAGATCGGGTGAATAGAAGCCTTTTAAATTCGCCGCTCGTGCGCGTTGGCACCACTCGCGCACTTCCTGGCCGAGCAGGGTTCCTGCTTTGCGGCCGTATGCATTGTCCCAGAGTCCGGCACGGTCGAAGCATTCGCGTCGAAAAGCCATGTTGACGCCGATCGCGACGTAGTCACCGAGTGGCAACGGTTTTGGACCGTAGTCGAGCAATGCGATGACGGCCCAGTGAATGCTCCTGGTTTCGGGGATCCAGTTCGGACGCTGCCCTGACCAAATGGGAAGCGCTTTGCCTCCGAGGTAATCGCAGTCCAGGGTTTCGAGCGCACGCTCGGCGTTAGTCAGCCAATCGGGCTCAACTCGGACGTCGTCGTCTGTAGTGACGATGATCTTGCCCTGCGCGGCGCGGATGCCGGTGTTTAGTGCGGCTGAGCGGCCTTGTTCGCGCTCAAAAAGGTAATGAAGTGGGACTGGAAAGTTTTCAGCGGCTTTGAGAACGACCTCTTTGGTGTTATCGCGCGAGTTGTTATCGACGATTAGGACTTCCCACGGATCCGCCACCTGAAGCTTGCTCATCGACTCGAGCGTCTTTGCCAGCTCCTCGGCGCGATTGTAAGTAGCGATAACAACAGAAAACTTCATGACCACAGGTTCCCGAAACTTTAGCACATCGAAAGCCAAACCCATCTGCAGCTATTGCAGAATCAACTGTAGGGGCGGCCCTCTGTGGCCGCCCCAGCGTTATTCTCAACTGGAGCGGCCACAGAGGGCCGCCCCTACAATCACATCTTCCACCGCGCGCTATTCAAACATCATAAAGGCTGATGTACTTTTCCATTCCAAAATTTGGACGCTTGTCCTAATTCCAGACAGTCACTTCCCACTTCCCTCAAGTTATTCTAGGAAATCGAGTAATCCCGCGCGGTGTGATTCTTGCTGTGACCTTCTGGCATATTGGCAGGTCGAGCAAACTCCAGCGTCTCCCCAGTTTTCGCGGTGGACCAAAGGGGGTTTGCTTTGCGCGTTTTCAGTTAGAAACCACAGAGCTCGGATTGGTAGCTCGTCCCGATCCAATCCGCTGTCATCGCTCAGTGAACCTTTGGACCTGTTCGAGATACTAAAGCTTTCTATGTCAGAACAAGTAGGTCTTATGTTAACTCCCAGGCTCTTAATCTCACTGGTTCTCTTCGTTATTCTTTTACCCGTCGCTACCGCTAACGCCCAGGAGCGTTTGTGTGATACCGCTTTCGAAGATTGCCGCACCCCTCTCTGGCAACTCATAGACAACGAAACACAGGGAATCGACGTCGCCTTCTGGTTCATGCAGGATTCCTCGTACGCCACCAAGCTGATCAATCGATTCAATGCAGGTGTGCCCGTGCGAGTGCTGGTCGATCCGCGCGCGAATCCGACGTACGCCGGCAACGAAGCCGTCCTGAACATGCTGAAGGACGCCGGCATTCCGATGCGCTACAAGCTGACCGACGGCATCCTCCACTGGAAGATGATGCTGTTTGTCGGGCAAGGCAAAGTCGAATTCAGCGGCGCCAATTATTCAGGAAACTTCTTCGTCCCGGACGTTCCAAACGCCAACTACATGGATGAAGCGATCTATTTCACCGACGACGTGTCGCTGATCCAGAGCTTCAAAACGAAGTACGACGACGTTTGGACAAACACACTCGACTACGGCAACTACGGCAACATCACCAACCCGCAGCTGGTGCGAAAGTATCCGACATTCCCGATCAATCCAGAGATGAACTTTCCGCCGTCCGTCGATTGGAGCCAGGA
The DNA here is from genome assembly GCA_963748155.1 of uncultured Acidobacteriota bacterium. GTDB lineage: Bacteria > Acidobacteriota > Blastocatellia > Pyrinomonadales > Pyrinomonadaceae > PSRF01. Next base: position 25,612 of record CAVVHV010000004.1, read on the forward strand.
TTACATCTCGCGCACCCAGCAGCGCATCAATGCCGAAACGCAGAAGATCGATGTGATCATGTATCGCATCACCAACCAGGCGTTCAGCGACATGTCGATCGCAGCGGTGAACCGAGGAGTTCCCATGCGGTTGATTCACGAGCCGGACGAGTATCGAAACCTGGCGAGGCAGTGGGACTCATGGAACGTAGACCGCATGTACATGGCCGGCGTGCAGATCAAGATGCGTAAGCATCTGGGCCTGAATCACCAGAAGTCTATACTTTTGTACGGTCAGGGGATGACGGTCTTCGGCTCCTCAAACTGGACCGGCCCGTCCGGAAACTTCCAGCTCGAGCACAACTATTTCACTACGAAACCGTGGTTTTTCACGTGGTTCCAAAACCAGTTCGAGCGCAAGTGGAATTCGACTTCGGAAAACGAACCTTTTGTGCCGTTACCGCCAACTCAGCCGAGTTATGTTGCCCCAGCAAACTCCGCGATCGCCCAGCCGACCACCCTCAAACTGCAATGGGAAGGTGGTCCCTGGGCGCACAAGTACGACATTTATTTCGGCACAACACCGGATCCGCCGCTGCTCGTCTCCGATGTGAGCACTTTTCAGAGCGGCGCACAGACTGGTCAGCCACTGCTCGACAGCGGATCAGTGGATGATGGCGTCATGGAGTCGTACACGATTCCGACACCGCTTCAGGGAGGCACAACCTATTACTGGAAGATCGTCGGCAAGACGATGGCGAATGTGACCGCGACCGGTCCGGTGTGGAGTTTCACAACTTCTGGCTCCGAGCCTGCGCCTGCGGCTCCGACAGGATTGACTGCTATAGCCGCTTCGCCAACACAGATCAATCTCACCTGGTTCGATGTCGCCAACGACAACGGATACCGGATGGAAAGAAGCCCGACCCAGGGCGGTCCCTGGGTGGAGATCGCAAGTCTGCCTGCGAACACAACCAGCTATCCCAGTACGGGTCTGAATCCACAGACAACTTACTTTTACCGCGTCCGTGCGGTTAATAGTGGTGGGTTCTCTCCGTATAGCGAACTTGCAGGCGCGGTGACGCCGGCGCCGCCACCTCCTTCAGGAAGCGACGTGGTGCTCTACGCCGCGGAAGCGCCAGTTAAATTCGGCGCCTGGTCCGTCGTGGCTGATGGAACTGCGGCCGGAGGCAGTCGCATCTCGAATCCGGATGCTGGCGCTCCGAAACGAAGCACCGCACTCGCAAACCCGACTGACTATTTTGAACTGACCTTCGACGCGCAAGCGGGAACGAATTATCGCTTGTGGATCAGGGGTAAAGCCCAGGCTGATTTCTGGGCCAACGACTCCGTGTTCATCCAGTTTTCTGACAGTGTCGACGGCGGTGGCGCGCCCCTTAACCGGATTGGCACGACCGGCGCAGCCGAGATGAACCTTGAAGACTGCTCCGGATGCGGCGTTCAGGGTTGGGGCTGGCAGGATAATGGTTGGGGCGTTGGCGTGCTTGGACCACTAATCCGCTTCGCGACGTCCGGCTCGCACACAATTCGAATTCAGGTAAGAGAAGACGGCCTCTCGATCGATCAGATCGTGTTGTCGGCACAAACTTATCTGAACACGGCTCCGGGAACGCTGAAGAACGACAACACGATTCTGCCGAAGTCCGGCGGTGGCGGTGGTCCAGTTGCTCCGGCGCCGACCGTCAGCTCGATCTCGCCGAACTCTGGTCCGACCGCGGGCGGAACTTCGGTGACGATTTCGGGAACCGGATTTTTATCGGGTGCGACCGCCTCTCTCGGCGGAACGCCGGCCACGAACGTCGTAGTTGTTAACAACACTACGATCACTGCGACGACCGGCCCGCGCAGCGCGGGAGTGGGTGACGTAGTCGTGACCAATTCGGACACCCAGACCGGCACTCTTGTCGACGGCTTCAGCTACGCGAACCCGCAACCTGCCGTGCCGGCGTTTGACCGCGTGTTCATCGTCTCACTGGAAAACCAGAGTTTTGCGAATGCGACCGGCGGCATGCCGTTCCTGAACAAGCTGGCTAACCGGTACGGACTGGCCGTCAACTATTTCGCGAATACGCACCCGTCCATCGGAAACTACTTCTGGATGACGACGGGTCAGAACATCACGAACGATAGTAATTTCGCAGGCACTGTCGCGGATGAAAACATCGTCCGTCAGCTTAATCTCTCCGGTAAGACCTGGCGGTCGTACGCAGAAGATTTACCCTCAACCGGTTATATAGGCGGCGATCAATACCCGTATGTGAAACGGCACAATCCGTTTGCGTACCTGTCTGACGTGGTCAACAATCCGGCGCAGGCGAACAACATCGTGCCGTTTTCGCAGTTCGCAATTGATCTCGCTAACAATCAGTTGCCGAACTACGCGTTCATCATTCCAAACCAGTACAACAACTCGCACGACTGTCCGCCGTCGATCCCGAGCTGCACGAATGCTGACAAGCTGACAACCGCTGATCAGTGGCTGCAAACGAATATCGATCCGCTGATCGCGAGTGCGTCGTTCAGGCAGAACGGCTTGCTGGTGATCACTTTCGACGAGTCACTTAATTCTGATACGCAGAACGGTGGCGGCCACATCATCACAGTCGTGATCAGCTCGAAAGCGAAACAGGGTTTCCAATCAAACACCCTGTACCAGCATCAGAACCTCCTGCGAACTGTTGACGAAGCGCTCGGCGTGACGACACATCCAGGCGCGGCGGCGACGGCCGCGAACATGTCAGAGTTCTTCACGACGACGCCAAACACTGCGCCGATCATCAGCACTGTTTCGCCGACTTCTGGTCCAACAACAGGGGGAACGACGGTGACGATCTCGGGCACCGGGTTCGCCGTGGGAGCGACTGTGAAGTTTGGCAACACGTCCGCTACCAACGTAAACGTCATCGGCAGCACGACTATAACGGCCGTTACGCCGGCGCGTTCAAGTGGTTCAGTTAACGTTGTCGTGACCAATCCGGGTGGACAGAGTGCAACGAAAAACAATGGGTACACCTACGGCGGCGGAACGGCGGCGCCCACAGTAAGCGGCGTCAATCCAACCTCTGGTCCAACGGCTGGTGGAACTTCGATCACGATTTCCGGTACCGGCTTCGCGTCGGGCGCGGCTGTGACGCTCGGCGGCAGCGCGGCTACGGGCGTGATCGTCAACAACAGCACGACAATCACGGCTACAACCCCAGCGCACGCGGCCGGGGCTGTGGATGTGGTCGTCACCAATTCAAGTGGCCAGAGCGGTAGCAAGCAGAATGCGTTCACCTACACGGCGCCGGCCGGTGGCGAAACGGTTTTGCTGGCTGACGACTTCAACGACGCTTCGCTGAACACTTCGAAGTGGCTCGCGAACAGCCTGTTCAGTGGGTTCACCGATTCAACTGTTGCGGTTAGTGAAACGCAGTCATTGAACGTAGGCCCGCTCAAGCAGAACACAGACGGCTCGCACTACAACGGTATTCGCTCGCTGACGTCGTTTGACTTCACGAATGGATATGCCTACGTGCAGCTAGTGCAGGGACCGAACCCGATCACCGCTGCTGATGCGTTCTTCACGGTCGGTCTGAATGTCGACAACTGTTACCGCATGTATGTCGAGTCAGGCAGTCTCATCGTGCAGAAGAAGATCGGTGGCGCGAAGACGACGATGCTGACCGTCACGTTCAGCTCCACAAACCATGCTTTCTGGCGCATACGACACGACGCAGTCTCCGGGCAGATCGTGTTCGAGGCAGCGCCGTCGAATGCCGGAGCACCGGGCGCGTGGACTCTGCTTTATTCGGAGCCGTGGAATACTTCAGGCGTGCCGCTGAACGCGGTGATGTTTGAGTTGAAGGGCGGAACGTGGCGCGTCGAAGGCGCGAACCCAGGCACAGTGTCCTTCGACAACTTCAAGGCCGCAAAACCGTAACCGAGGTTTAGCCCGCGAAGCGGGCGTAAGCATAAAGCCTGGGGCGGGGATTAAGCCCGCGAAGTGGGCGACAGCATAAAGCCTAGGGCGCAAGCCCCAAGGATCAGTTATTAAAAAAGCGTGGGAGCCCGCGAAGCGGGCGACAGATGTAACATGCGGGACGCTGTCGCCCGTTTCACGGGCTCCGGACTTTATTTTTGAATGCTAACCTGGGGCTTGCGCCCCAGGCTTTATGCTGTCGCCCGCTTCGCGGGCTAGGGGCTAAACCTAACGTATTTCGAATATGCCGATCATCGGGTTGTGATCGGAGGGCCTCACGCCCCAGTCGTCAGCCGTGCCCAGCCAAGTCACGACATTCTTATTGTTCAGGTCGCGCACGTCGGGGATCTGCGTGCTCTTGATAACCACATTCGCGTTACGAGAGACCCAGAGATAGTCAATGCGCCCACGGCGTGTGCGTGTGTGCATGTAGACAGGATTGTCTGGATATGCGGTCGCAGTCCCGATATTCATCGCCTGCACCCAGCTATCGTAATACTGCTCAGCCATGTGAATCGCTTCAGACAAATCCGGTCCGGCGTTGAAATCGCCGCCGACAATTCTCGGCTCCGCGAACCCGGACATGAAATTCTGAAGCTCAGTCACCTGCTGGTAGCGAACACTCGATGAGTACGCATCGAGGTGAGTGGCGAAGAAGTTGATGTTTTTACCACCAAAGCTCACCGTCACCTGTCCCACCGATCGTTCAGTACTCAAGTAACGTGAGCTTGCACTGGCGAAACTGTTTTTCGACAGGATCAAGTTCCCTTCAGGAATCCCCGGAGCCTTGGCGACGAAGTGGTAGTACCACGATCGACCCGTCTTCTGATTCAACAAGCTTACGAGGTTGCCGATATCGTCCGGTGGCATCTCGCAGAGCGCTGCAATGTCCGGGTTGAAGTTAGCGATGTAGGTCGCGATGCGGTTCCAGTTCGTGACTCCATCCGTTCCCACGCCAAAGCTTACGTTCCAACTCAACACCTTGATCTGTGCTGTGCTTTGAACTGCCGCGCTGACGTTGATGGTGACGTTCTTGGTCGTCGCCGCACCGAGGTTGTCGGTGACAGTCAGGTAAGCGAGGTATGAACCGGGACCGTATGCGTGCGTCGGATTTGGAGACGACGACGTTGTGTTATCGCCGAAGTTCCAGAAGTAAGACGCGATGTAGCCATCAGGATCGCTGGCTGCTGAAGTGAAGTTCACGAATAGCGGACTCACTCCGGAAGTCGGCGACGCAGAGATGCTTAGTTGCGGTGGTTGATTCGTTGGCGGCGGTGGCGGAAGGACTGAACCAACCGTGCTCGAAAGAATCACGCCGTCGTTCTTAGACGCGCCCGGCGCCGACAACAAATACTGGAGCGGCGAGAGCACGATCTGATCGATCGACATACCATCTTCGCGCGTCTGTATGCGAATGGTTTGCGTTCCGGTTGACTGGAAGTAAACCAGTGGTCCAAGAACACCGATGCCCCAGCCGTTGTCCTGCCAACCCCAGCTTGAAATACCGCAGCCTGAGCAATCTTCGAGATTAACCTCAAGCGCGCTCGTCGTTCCACTGCGATAAGCAGCGGAGCCGGTCGCGGTAGTACTGCCCGAGAACTGCACAAAGACGGAGTCGTTGGCCCATGAGTCGCTGTCGCCACGGCCGCGGATCCACAGCCTGTAAGCAGTGCCGGCGGTCGCGTTGAAACTGTATTCGAAATAATTCGACGGGCTCGACAGAGCCGTTGTTAACTTACCGGCGCCACCGTCAGGATGTCGCAACGCGACTTGCCCGGCAGCGCTACTGTTTGACTCTTTCCTCCACCCGCCAAACACCGAAGTCGTAGGCACGTTCGCCGCCCAGATAACTATTTCAGAAGCTGACGAAGGAGGCGGTGTTGGGGTTGGTGTTGGGGTGGGGGTTGGAGTTGGCGTGGGAGTCGGTGTTGGAGTTGGTGCGGGAGCGCCTCCGGATTGAGAAAGAATGACGGGGTCATTCTTCATCGCTCCCGGAGCGTTCGACAAATATCCGCTGCCCGAGAGGACGATTTGATCGATCGATAGACCATCCTCGCGCGGTTGAATTCTGATCGTTTGGGTTCCGGTGGATTGGAAGTAGATGTTGGGACCTAAATTGCCCCAGCCATTGTCCTGCCAACCCCAACCTTGAACACCACAACCGAGACAGTCCTCGAGATTGATCTCAGTGGCGGATGTAGTGCCGATGCGGAAGGTCGCAGAGCCGGAGCTGGTAACACTTCCGGAGAATTGAACGAAAACAGAGTCGTTGTATGGAGAGTTGTCCTGGGCCTTGCCACGAATCCACAAGTGATATGGCTGGCCGGCGTTTGCAAAGAACGAGAGCTCTACATAGCTGGACGGAGCACTTGCGGCGGTGGAAATCTTTGCCGCGCCCTGATCCGGATTGGCTAACCTGAAGCTACCTGCCGCAGTGGAATCTCCGACGACGGTCCAGTTGCCGACTTTCACCGGGGCCTGTGACCCGTACAACACAACGGTCTGTGCGGAAATGGATTGAACGAAGCCGAGAAATATAAATGCAAAGAACAGGATAGAAGCAAATCGAAGCGGTCGACGTATCAATTTAGAAGTTCTCCCTTCTGAATCTGACAAGAAAAACGTTGGTACTGTCGTTCGGGGACAAGGGAGGGGCTGAGATATAAAGACGATTCAACATGACTGAAGCGATCGAGAGAGGGGGGACTCGAAACAGCCAAAAACAGATTCCTTAAGTTCGACGATGGAGCCTTTGGACTAATATCAACCTCCGACAAACACACCTGCGCGAAAGTCCGCAAACTGCTAACTGGTGCAAAGACGCAGAAGCAGACCAGTGCACAACACGTTAAGCTCGGCTTTGGTTCCCGATGTGGGTACCAGAGTCGAACGGCAGGTTTTTGTTTTTATCGACCTCGATGGCTCCGAGATCAGAGAGACTAGAACTGATGGTGCGTTGTTCTAATCAATTTTCTGAGGTGCTACACCGCAATTAAGCCGCAAAACTCCCGTGCGTGTCCCACCCCAGGCTCGACGTGAACCACCCTAACACGAAACTTTCAAATGTGTCAAAATTCTAACGAGTTTTGTTTGAAAACAACGGTTTTGCAAATGGTTCGCAATAGTTAGACAGGATGACAGGATTTACAGGATTCACAAGATGAATCTTGGAAATCATGTAAATCCTGTCGTCCTATCGATTTATACCGCTCATGGCGGGGCGATGGCGATAGTGACGGCGTTGCTCGTCGCGCCGTGTAGAGTAAGTGTTACGGTGATGTTTCCATTCAGTGAGGTATCCTGGGGCAATACCACCACCACGTACCACAGCCAATCGTAACCAGCCACTCTCGTCACGTACTTCACGGGCAGACTGTACACACCACCATTCGAGTTCACCGCACGTGCGATGATCGCCGACTCAGTTTCACCCGAAAACAAATTGACGTTCATCGCAAAGAGTGCGACGCGCGTGCGTTTGTCAGTTCCGAAGTTGAGCGGCGACGTTATCTTGAACGGATCTCGAGTTAAAAATTCCGAATGCAACGCGAGCGCACGATTCGTCAGGGCGTCAGTCAGCAACACTGGAGCAGACGCCGGAGTTGGCGTCGGTGTCGGCGTCGGTGTCGGTGTCGGTGTTGGAGTAGGGGTGGGAGTCGGCGTTGGAGTTGGTGTCGGGGCCGGCGTTGAATCGACCCCGAGATCAAAATCCGCGACCATGAAATTATGATCTGACGGCCGCACGCCCCTATCGTCGAGCGTCCCAAGCCTCACAACAACGTTCGTATTATTGAGATCGCGGCTGTCCGGAATGCGCGCTGAGTTATTAGAAAGCCCACTACTCGAACGCGAGTACCACACGTAATCGATTCGCCCGCGCCGCGTTCTCGTATGCATGCCGACGGGATTATCGGGATAAGACGACGCCGTGCCGCGGTTCATCGCCTCGTTCCACGCGTCGAAATAACTCTCCGCCATTGACGACGCTTCCGCGCTATCCGGGCCGCCATTGAAATCACCCGTCATGATGCGCGGCTCTGCAAAGTTGGCCGCCCAACTCTTCAGCTCGCCCGCTTCAATCACGCGATTCGAAGATGCAGCGTCGTCGAAATGTGTGGCAAAAAAACTCACATTTCGACCGCCCACGTTGACAGTCGCCTGCGCAACTGAGCGTTGCGCACTCAAAAACCGCGAATTAACACTAACCACAGGATGCCAGGTAAGAATCAGGTTCCCCTCATCAATGCCGGAATATTTCGGCACAAAATGCGAGTACCACGTACGACCCGTCTTCTGGATTAATGCACTAACTAACCCCGGAACATTCCCTGACGGGATCTCACAAAGACCGACGAGATCCGGATTGACCGATGCAATCCATGATGCCGTGCGATCGTAATTGGTGACTGCGTCTGTTCCCTCGCCAAACTGCACATTCCAACTCATCACTCTGAGTGGAACAACAGCAAATGGGGCCGGGGCGTTACCTCGAACAGGCGCGTGTAGGAAGAAAGAAAGAATGCACAGTATTAGGGCGGGGGACGCATAGAACAATTTTCTATTAACCAACCTACTTCTCCTTGCTTCGTTGGCGCTTAGGTTTTGTTTTTATTGGAAAGAAGGAATCGCCAGGGAATAAACCAACTGCTCGCTCACTCGATGACGAACTTGAAGTGGCGTCGGAAGCTTGCCACTCTCAGACGGGCGAAAAGCTAACACCTTAATTCGAGCGCTGTCAAAAACTTTTTTCGTACACCCGAAGGCCCAACTGGTCCATTGTTGTTTTTTTGTTGTGAGGAAAGGTTATTTCTTCGCGACGGTGTGATACAGATCGACCCACTGTGGACAGACCACGGGTGGGGTGTATCGCCCACACTCGGCACGCGCACGCTCAATCATCGTCGTCGCGATTGGATCGGTAAGTAGCTTTAGAGCCCGCGCGGCCAGTGCCCCATAATCACCCACAGGCACGAGAAACCCAGTTATTTCATCAGTAACGATGTCGGGAATGCCGCCCGCATCAGTTGTCACAACCGGCAAACCACACGCAAACGCTTCCAGAATCGAGAGAGGCTGGTTATCAATCTTTGACGCATTGAGATAAATGTCAGAGGCAGAATACTGCCGGTTGATTTCGTCGTGCTCAACGCGTCCAGTGAATGTTGTTCGCTGCAAATGTAATTCAGTTGCAAGGTTTTCGAGGGCATCTCGCTGGCTTCCGTCGCCGACAACGGTCAAAACGGCATCAGGAATGTCTCGCTGAATGTACGCGAACGCACGCAACACACAGTCAACTCCGTAATGAGCTTCGAGGTTGCGGTTGGAAAGAAACACGGGTCGCAGCGGCGTGCGTTGTCGAAATTCAAAGCGATCGAGGTCGATGATGTTGAAGATCGCACACGCCTCGATGCCGAATTTTGCGAAGACTTTGACGAGGTAATCGGAAGGAACAACTACTTTATCGACGAGGCCCAGTATTGGCATCGTCGTTCGTGGCCAGCGTCGGAGGTGATCTTCTGCTTCACCGCTGTGATAGTTGAGCAAAATCTTCTTTCCGTAGAGTTTGCTGACGAGTATTGCGGGCGTTGGTGCGATCAGAAATGAGAGGTAAGAAGCTGAGAAGATGTGAATGACGTCAAACTTCCTTACTTCTCTGAGCAGGTTGAGAATGTAAAGGAGCGACGTGGTGATGGTGCGAATGTATTTGATCGATTGCAGCTTGCGCAGTATGCCGGGAAGACGGGGATTGATCGGGAGGAAAGCCACTTGAAGTGAGGGTTCGTTTTGGAGATGTCGAATCAGCCGCTCGGCTTGCACTGCCTGTCCGCCGAGTATGTCCAGTGATGCTGCGACGATGAGTACTCTAACTGGTTCGGGCATATGAAATCTTGTGAATCCGTACGAATCGTTTATATAGTGCGATGGTTGTGGTTAGCCGGTTCTCGGTTGAGAAGCACTGCTCGATCCGGCGTCGTCCGTTGAGTCCCATCGTTCGTCTCTTTTCCGGATCTCGCAGTAGAGAAATCAATCGCTCCGCCATCGCACGATCGTCTCCTGCATTCACGAGATGACCGGTTTCTCCTTCGACTATCGCCTCGCTCGCGCCTCCGACATTCGTCGCCACGACCGCACATCCCGCAGCCATATACTCCAGAATCGAATTTGAAAAACCCTCAGCTTGCGAACTCAGCACACAAACATCCGAAGCCGCCAGAAGATCCGGCACACTCGCGCAGCGGCCAATAAACAAACATGACTCGCTCAACCCGAGATCGTTCGCAAGTTTTTCCGTCTCAGGCCTCAGCTCACCCTCACCAGCAATCACAAACACCGCTTCCGGCACTTCTGATTTCACTCGCTGCGCCGCACGCAACAGCATCGGATGATCTTTAACTCTGTACTCGAAATTAGCCACCATCGTGATCACCGGCCTTCCGCGAAGCGTCTCGAGATTCAGACGTTGCAGGGCGTCACGCGTGTCGCCGTTCAGGTGAAAGCGCGTCATGTCGAGGCCGTTGTAAATGATCTCGATTTTTCGGGCGGGCACGCCGAGTCCGACTAGATGTTCTTTAACTGCGCCCGCATTCGCAACCACTGCATGGGCGAGCTTGAACGCGCCGCGTTCGGCCGTGCGCTGCGCGAGACTGCGCGTTCCCGTAGTTTCACGTTTTGAAGCGACACGCCCGCGCACTCCAGCGAGTGCAGCACCCGTCATCCCGAAGATGTTCGAGTAAAAATCGTGTGAGTGAACGATTTTGATCTGATGTTGCTTGAGGTAAGACACGAAACGCCGTGTCTGTTGGACCATGTTCGCATCGTAAAAGCTGGTGAGCGGAAAATCGATTACGGGAATTTGGAGGCGCTCGATCTCGGAGCGCAACACGCCGCCCGTGCTTAACGACGCGACGTGTACTTGAAAGTCGCCGCTGTTGTGCAACAGCGACGCCATCTGGATCATTTGGCGTTCCGACCCACCCTCGATGAAGCCATGAACTATTTGTAGGACGTTTGGCTTTGACATTAGCGAGTCAGTTTTAGACAGGATTTACAAGATTTTTCAAGATGGACATGTAAATCATGAAAAATCTTGTAAATCCTGTCTACGACTGTCTTCAATACTTAGTAATCATCCGGAAGTAAAAACGATCGCGCAGGTCATACGCGCGCAGCAGGAGTCGTGGCGCGACGCGAAGCATCATCAACGTGAACGCCGTCTTGCGATTGCGGAAGAAACGGTTCGCCTCGGTCAGACCATCGATTGCACCCGCTGTGTCGCCCGAAAAGAACGCACGTTTTCCTTCATGCAAACGCAACAGCGCGTGAAAGTGTTCGTACTGAGCCTCCACTGTCGAGCGCTCGGAAGGCGTCAGATCCTCGCGCTGTCTTACTTTCCTGAGCACCTCAAGTATGTGCTCGCTCAACCAGATCGGATCGGCCGTGAGGCTGCCGTAGCGCCGGCGATAACGCGCCAGCACGTCTCGATGATACTCGATACGACCACCGCCCTTAATCACGCGCAGCCACAGATCGAAATCTTCAACACTGCGCAGTGATTCATCAAACATGCCCGCACGCACAAGCGTCTCCTTGCGAGCGATCGAACAGTTTGAGACGTTACACTCCTGGAGCAGCAGTCGTTCAAACGTGACCTCACCACTCGACGGGCAGATCGTCATAAACTCTTCGCCCGCTTCCGACGATCCGCCAAACATCAGTACGTTCGGATAAAGCACATCGATCGTTGGATCGGCCTGAATGCGTTTTACCTGGACCTCGAGATAATTCGGCAGCCAAACGTCGTCGCCGTCGAGAAATGCGATTAATGGACCACGCGCCGCGGCAATGCCGGCGTTGCGCGCCGCGCTGACGCCACGATTCTCCTGTTTGAGATAGACGATGCGCGACATGTACGGCGCGAGCGCTTGCTCGAGCTTCGCCGTATCAGGCGAACCGTCGTTGATGACGATGACTTCGTAGTCAGTGAAGGTTTGTGCGAAGACGGAGTCGAGCGACTCACCGATAAACTCGGCGACGTCGTACGCAGGGATGATCACACTGACGAGAGGGCTGCCGGTCTGATCCAAGAGCAAGCTCCGAGTAAATTTTAATCTGCTAACGCCGTCCGGTTTTTCAGGGCAGCGTCCATGTTATCCGACGAAAGAAGATCAAGCGAGCCCCTGACGGAAGGGAGCCGCACGTTTCCAAACTTTCTTCTCTTCATCAGACAATCAATAACCGTCATTTCGTCCAGTAAATTTACCGTGTGAATGCCAATAATATCGTTGTCCCAATCGGGGCTGATTTTTAGGATGGGAGTTTCTTTGTACGCTGACGGACTAATCTCTGTGACTTTGTTGATGATCGTAGCGTAGCCGTACCGGAGCGAGCTGTCCTGACTGGGGCGATATAGAACACCGTTCGACCAGAAGAGCCGTCCAGCGGGCCGTGCGAATCGTACATCGGATACGATCGGGTTGCGCGCGTGCGGCTTCCACGGACCGAGCGGACTGTCCGAGTGATAGAGATGCAATTCGTCCCAATTTACCGCAACGCCATCTTCTTCAATATTCACGAACATCAACCACGTTCCATTAACTTCGATCAACGTAGTGTCGAGCGGTGAACGTGCTTCGAGCAAAACTTTCACTGGTTCCCACTTGAATGGAAATGACGATGCGCGATAAAGCTCAACGACATTTCTTTCGCCCGTCTCGGGGATCATGTAGTAGTCGCCTTGCCACTCGAAAAGAAACGGGTACGACAGGTGACAGTCGAGCTTCAACACTTCAGTTGGACCACTGACGATTCCGTTTCGATCAACCTCGACCACGGAAATGTGGGCCCGGCCCGCGCTGTTCACGTAATCTTCAAAAAATATGTAGTACCGGCGGTTCGCTTTTACCTGGAACGGATCGGCCCAGAATCGACCAACGGGCGGGATCAGGTATTTGAACTCGTCACGATCGAATCGGTAAGCAATGATCCATTGGTCGAAGGAAGAGAGTTTCTGGAAACCTCGTGCAGCGGCACGGCCCGCGAGTTTGAGAAACATGCTACCCATCGCTGCATTTCCAGGAATTCCCGGTTTGTCCCAGCGATGATCAAAACTCACGACGACGTTACCGCCCGCCTGAAGATCTCTGAGCGCCCGCGCAATGAAAGCAGCAGCCTTCCAGTAACACGTATTGTTGTTCACGCCGACTGAGAACCTGCTGAGAGTCGGAGAGGCAGAGAAATAAATGATCTGTTCCGTGTTTCCTTTCAGGCTTTTAAGTGAGAGGTTTGTAATCGGGATGTCGTGCATCACTTCCATGAAGCCGGGCGCATCGCCAAAGGTATGAAACCAAACACCGTGTTGAGCACTATTGGAAACCTTCTTATTCAATTCCGGCGACGCAAAATTGATCAGCAGATCGAGATTAAACTCCGCAACTTTCTCTACATCCTCGATTACCGGTACTTCGCTGATCAGGTCTTCAATGTTGACTGGCTCGATCGCCGTTGTCGGAAAGCGACGACGATCCATGCGGTTGTAAAGCTGGTAAAGAAAACTCCCGTCGTTTCGTTTGGCTTCGACCTTTACTACTAAAGCAATCGTGCAGAGTTGAGTGGCAAGTACGTGTTCAAGAGACTTGCGCACCCAGCGTGGCTGCGAAAATGAGTCGATGATGATCCCGATTCGGAGGAGAGTGGGTTTCGCGTACGTAGCCGTCATCGTCTAAACGGCCGCCGGCACGGCACTGCGCTCGTAGTCCGAAGTGCGCGGTGAGTGGTCGATGTAACGACGGTGCCATAACTCCAGTATCAAGAGAGACCACAGAGGGAAGGAATGATCACGACGTCCCTTGTGATGTTCGTCGAGAATGAGATCGACGTAATTTGAATTCACGTAGCCACGTTGCCGTGTGCGTGGCTCACGCAACGTCTCACGTATTTGATCGCGAAGCTGGTTGTTGATCCACTGTTCGATCGGTATTCCGAATCCCTGCTTGGGTCGATCGAGAATTTCCGCCGGGATCAGATCTCTCGCGACGCGCTTGAGGAGATGTTTTGTTTCCGTGCCTGCCAGTTTCAGTGAAGCCGGAACTTTCGTGACGAAGTCGATCAGCTTGTGGTCCAACAACGGCACACGCACTTCGAGCGAGGTCGCCATGCTCATGCGATCGACTTTCGTGAGAATGTCTCCCGGCAGGTAAGTCTTGCCGTCGATGTAAAGCAACTGATCGAGCGGCTCGTTTGTCTTCACTCGACTCGCATACTCGCGGAAGCTGCGTGCGACCTGGTCCTTCGTGTGCAATGCTTTTTGAAAGTCGCTCGAGTAGAGCGATTGCTTACTCAGCTCCGTGAAATACGAAAGACTGTCGAGATAACGATCGATCGGATCCAACGAGATGTTGTGCAGGTAGTTTCGTCCCCACGCGCCATGTGGTAGTCGATAACTCAGCGGCCGCATCACGCCCTGCCTGATCGCTTTCGGCACTGCGGAGAATGCGCGGCGGCTTTCCTGGACGACGTAATGCGTGTAACCGGCGAATAACTCGTCACCGCCATCGCCGGAAAGAGCGACTGTCACGTGATCGCGCGCGAGCTTCGACACCATGAACGTCGGTATCGCTGAAGGGTCTGCGAATGGCTCGTCGAAGTGCCAGATCAGATCGTCGATGATGTCGCAGATCTGCGGCGTGACGAAAAACTCGTGATGATCCGTGCCGAGTTTCTTTGCGGTCAGCCGCGCGTACTTCAGCTCGTTGTAGCTGTCTTCGTGAAAGCCGATCGAGAACGTTTTGACGGGCTGGTTCATGTGTTGCGCCATCAGCGCAACGACAGTGCTCGAATCGATTCCGCCTGACAGGAAGGCGCCGAGTGGCACGTCGGAGATGAGCCGCAGACGCACTGACTCGTTCAAGAGGGCGCGCAGCTCGTCGAGATAATCTTCGGGTTTGCGCGACTCCGCGGGTTCGAAGTTGAAGTCCCAGTACTGTTGAATCTTGAGACGTCCGTGAAGAGAACGTCAGGTAGTGTCCGGGCGGAAGTTTGTGTACGTCGCGAAAAATCGTCAGCGGATCGGGAACGTAACCGAGCGTGAGATACGCGTCTACCGCTTCTAGGTTGATTTCGCGCTTCACATCCGGATGTTCGAGCAGCGACTTGATCTCGGAGCCGAACACGAGCGTGCCGCCGGTCGTGACAGTGTAATAGAGAGGCTTCTTGCCGACGCGATCGCGCGCGATGTAGACCTGCGCGTTTTTTGTCGTCCCAGATCGCGAAGGTAAACATGCCGCGCAGGTGGTTTACGCAAGCTTCGCCATACTCTTCGTAGGCGTGAACGATCGTTTCCGTGTCTGAATGGGTCTTGAATGTGTGGCCGCGTTTTTCGAGGACGGGTCTTAATTCCTGGAAACTGTAGATCTCGCCGTTGAAAACGATCGAGACTGTGCCGTCTTCGCCGGACATCGGTTGCGCGCCACCCGCGAGATCGATGATGGCCAGGCGTCGCATACCGAGCGCCACGCCGTCTTTCAGGAAAAACCCATCGTCGTCAGGACCGCGATGCCTGATGACATCGTTCATGTCTTTCAGCAGGCAGCCACGCGTCGCGGGGTCAATCGGGTGTCGTTCCCAGTAGTCGATAAATCCGGCAATTCCGCACATAATTCAATTAAACGCCAAATATCCTGAAAATCCTGTAATCCTGTCTAAAACTACTCCGACCGGTAGAAATGTTTCCCATAAAAGAACCCGGCCAGTTCCCACAACGACAACTCATTCGAAAATCGCGTCTCAGGTTCGGCGTTAAAGACGTTCGCCATCTGCACCATCCCGCGGAGCGCGCGTCCGTAAAAATATCGCGGCACGCCCATTACATACGGAATCGGCTGCGGGCGAATGCGATCCAGCACCGCGCTCGAAACGCTCTGCCAAAAACACCATGAGCGATGATAACGCTTCGTCAGTCGCTCGCGCGGAATAAAATGGTAAACGATCAGTTGCGGCAAGTAGAGCCCGCGCGCGCCCGCTGCCATCAACCGCTGGTACATGTCTTCGTCTTCGCAGGACAACAACCGTGTGCCGCTGCGACCGAGCGCCGTGGAATAAGGTCCGACGCGCTCGAGTGTCTCGCGAGTGAAGACTGCGTTGCCGCCCATCAGAATTCCGGGGTACGACGCGTCGAACGGAACGACCTTGTCGCCGCCGTCAACAATACCCACGACGGCCGTATGACTCTTCGGGAGCCACTTCGGCACGTCGCCCTCGAAGCGCGGGATGTACGGTCCGCCAATGAAATCAACATCATGCTCCGTGAATGCGGCAAGAATTGTCTCATACCACGCAGCATCGATCTCTTCGTCGTCGTCGATGAAGCCGACCAGATCGCCGGTGGCGACAGCGATGCCGGCGTTGAGAGCAGGCGATCGTCCCTGGCGTTTTTCAAAAAGATAAGATACGCGGCCGTTCGATCGTTTTGCGAAATCGTTGATGACGGCCTTCGTGTCGTCGGTTGAGTTGTTGTCGACGGCGATGATGCGCACGTCGAGGCCCGGCGGGATGCGGGCGCTCAGCAGGCTGTCGAGCGCCTTTGGCAGCAGCGTGCTGCGGTTGTACGTGGGGATTACTACATCTAACTGCATTTGATATTCGTCACATAGTTTTAGACAGGATTACAAGATTTACATGATTGACAAGATTTATCCTGTAAATCATGTAAATCCTGTCATCCTGTCTAACAACCCCTCTGCATCAAGGCGTCTTCGTCAGTATCGTCGTATCGTTCCTCACCGCTCCGGGCGCGGTCGTCAGATACGTCTCCGGCGACAACACAATCTGGTCGATCGACAGTCCATCCTCACGAACCTGAATACGCAAGGTATGCGTCCCCGTCGTCGCAAAGTAGACCAACGGCCCAAGCTCTCCGACACCCCAACCATTATCCTGCCAGCCCCAGCCACCCAATCCACACGCAAAACAATCCTCGAGATTGATGACCTCCGAGCTCGTCGTACCGATGCGACTCTTCGCTACCCCATTCTCATCGACACTGTCATTAAACTGCACGAAGACGGAATCGTTGAACGGATCATCATTCTGCGCCTTGCCACGAATCCACAAACGGTACGCAACACCCGCCTGCGCGGTGAATTGCAACTCCACAAAAGTGCCTGGATTCGCCAGCGCATTACTGAGCTTCGCCGCACCAGCATCAGGATTGTGCAAACGCACGCTACCTGCGGCCGTCGCATCGCTCACGAGCTGATAATTTCCGGCACGCGTTCCGTCCGACGCATACAACACCACATCACCAGCCGCAGGAGGCGGTCCGCCGCTCCCATTGCTCTTCGGCAGGATCGTATTGTCGTTCACCAACGCTCCAGGCGACGTGTTCACAAACGTCGTTGGCGATAACACCACCTGGTCCAACGAAAGACCATCTTCACGCGGCTGAATACGCAACGTGTGCGTGCCGCTTGTCGCGAAGAACACCAGTGGCCCAAGCTCTCCAACGCCCCAGCCGTTGTCCTGCCAACCCCAGCCACTCAATCCACACGCAAAACAATCCTCGAGGTTGATAACCTCCGAACTCGAGGTACCGATCCGGCTCTTAGCACCACCCTGCGCGTCAACACTGTCGCTAAACTGCACGAAGATCGAATCGTTGAACGGATCGTCATTCTGTGCCTTGCCCCTAATCCACAACCGATAACCAACACCTGCCTGTGCCGTGAATTGCATTTCCACATAAGTTCCCGGACTCGCGAGCGCATTGCTCAGCTTCGCCGCACCCGCGTCGGGATTGTGCAAACGCGCACCGCCCGCAGCGGTCGCATCGTTCACAACCTCGTAGTTTCCGGCACGTGTTCCTTCAGACGCATACAGCACCACGTCCGTGGATCCGGGCGTGGGCGGCGGGTCGCCATCGCTGCCGCTTCGCTTCGGGAGGATCGTAGTGTCATTCACGAGGGCTCCGGGCGACGTATTCACGAAGGCGTCTGGTGATAACACGATCTGGTCCAATGAGAGCCCGTCTTCACGCGGCTGAATTCGCACCGTGTGCGTGCCACTCGTCGAAAAGTAGACCAATGGACCAAGCACACCAACGCCCCAGCCATTGTCCTGCCAACCCCAGCCATTCAACCCACAACCAAAACAATCTTCGAGATTGATGGTCTCCGAGGCCGTTGTTCCGATGCGACTCTTCGCCGTTCCCTGCTCGTCAACACTGTCGTTGAACTGCACGAAGATCGAATCGTTGAACGGATCATTCCCCTGTGCCTTGCCACGAATCCACAACCGGTAAGCGACTCCAGCCTGCGCCGAGAATTGCATCTCAACATAGGTTCCCGGATTCGCGAGCGCGTTACTCAACTTCGCCGCACCAGCATCAGGATTGTGCAGTCGCGCGCCACCCGCGGCAGTCGCATCATTCACCACCTGGTAATTCCCGACACGCGTTCCTTCCGACGCATACAACACCACTTCAGACTCCGACACAGCCACAGGCTTGAAGTTCGCCGTAAACGTTCCGCCATGATTAATGGTGTGCGTCGCCGCGCCGCCATCAGACCACGAGTCAAATTCGTACAACTGCCCGTTCAGTAGTTGCGGAGACACAGCACTGATCGTGCGCGTCACGCCAACCACGGTAGAAATCGACTTCGGCGTAGTCTGCGGCTGATCGTCTAACTTAACCTGCAATCCCGCGGGGTTGGTCGTAAGCGTGATCGTCTCGACGACTGGAAGGATGTCGCGAAAGACCGTGTGAGTTAATCCGCTCGCGTCCTTCACCGTGAGGTGAATGCGATACCAAACGTCAGTCGCAGTCTCACCCGTGGTCGGAATCGTAAACTGTCCCGCCGTCGTCCCCGAGAAAGCAGGAATGAAAGGATGCGAGTGCGTGTCGTGATGAAAGTCGACCTGCCACGTGAAGGCGCTCCCCGACAGGTTGCCGTCGTCGGCGTCAGTGCCTGTGCCTGAATACTGAATGACATCGCCACCACGATACTGCGTCCCCGGCGGTGGTGACGTTATCGAAGCAACGGGCGCACTACCCTTCACCACCGTAAGTTACGCCGCTTGACTCGTGACAGTCCCAAACTGGTTCGAAACAACGCAGGCATAGCTCGCTCCGTTGTCGATGAGTTGGGCCGACGCAATGTTGAGCGTAGGCGTATCCGAGCTGGGACCGTCGAGATTGATACCGTTCCGTTGCCAGCGATAACTCAACGGCGCGGAACCGGAAGCCTGAACGCTAAAGCTCGCGGGCTGGCCCGCGGCAACCGTGACGTTCCCCGTCTGCTGCGTGATGACTGGCGCTTTCTGGCTCGTAAATTCAATTTTGAGAACCGCACCCTCGGTGTTGGAGGAATCGAGACCACGCTCGAGATAGAAGAGTGTGCCGTTCTTCGCGACCTTCAGATCCACGGGAAAGTTAGTGAAGGTAGCGAAGAGTTGGGAACCCGCTACGTTAGGCTTCACTGTTCGAATCCAGCCGACGCAAAAATCTGCATAGAAGTAGGCGCCGTGGTATTCCTGTGGAAATTGCAGGAGGGCGGGCTCGTAAAACGTGCCGCCGGTAACTGCACAACCAACCTCATTACTCTCGAAACCGTGCCCGTAGACTAACAACGGACTGATAAATCGTTGATCACTCGTAACCCCTTCAGTATCAGGCCAGCCGTAGTTTCCGCCTCTCACACCTCCGTTGATCTCTTCCCACGTTTCCTCGCCAACGTCATTGATGAACATGCCCCCAAACTTATTGAATGCAAAAGTGTACGGGTTGCGAAGTCCGAGCGCCCAGATCGCGCGGTAGTTGCCGGTAGCAGTTGCGAAAAACGGATTGTCACTCGGAATGGATCCGTCTTTGTTGATGCGCAGGATCTTGCCGAACAGGGTTGTGAATGATTGTGAATTGGCGCCGTTGCGATCGTCACCGACAGCGATATATAGCTTGCCGTCTGATCCAAAGCCTATGTTGCCGCCCTGGTGCCAGCCGAGCGGACCTGTCGACTCGTCGATATCGAAGATCACTACCTCAGCTCGCCGGATCGGCACTCGTCGCGCCCGCAGTAAAACGGCTCACGCGATTGTGAATATTGGGAGTCTTGGCGGTGTAGTAAACGTAGAAGAACTGGTTGGTCTCAAACCCGGGATCGAGCGTGATACCGAGCAGACCATGCTCGCTGAACGAGTCGGCGTTGATCGTCAAGTACGGCGTCGAGCGAAGCACGCCATTTTCGATCACGCGAAGTTTGCCGCTCTGCTCGCAAACGAGTATGCGACCATCAGGCAGCAGGACCATGCGCGTGACGCTCATCATGCCTGTCGCAACTTGTGTGACGGTGAAGCCTTCCGGGACCTCTGCGGCCACAGCAGGCAGTTGGCAGAAAAGACAAACCAGCAAAAGAAGAAAGAATTGAAGGGAGTACGATTTTATCTGGGGCTTATTGCGGAGCATGATTGCGTTTACCTGGACCTTGTTTCCCGAGTTCAATAATCGAGCGCCGATCGGCGAAACGTTTACGAAAGTATCCCCAGAAGAATTGCATCTCGAGCTCCTGCTGGAATTCGAGATCAGACCCCTTCGTAAGACGATGTTTTAGCCAATCGAACGCATTGGAACACGTGCGGCGATAGAGATGAGACGGCACATCGAATAGCCGGAGTTTCGATGACTCAAACTCTGCGTCCCGCATTACCGCATAAAAGTGGCCGTGACCACAATACCAGCGGCGATGGTAATCCTTCGAGAGGCGCTCTTCGAGTACGTGCGCATAAACAACGAGATCGGGAACGTACATTAGCCGTTTTTTCGCCGCGCTCAGGCGCAACTGAAACTCGTGGTCTTCCATCGAGCCAACGCTGTCTTTTACCCGCTGTAATTGCGGGTGGAAGAGGCCCACATCTTTGAATACTGACGCACGCACGGCCATGTTGGCGGCGACGAGTCCCGCGCCTTTGTGGACGTTCAATTTTAGCGGTTCGGCGCCGAGATCGAGGAGGGCCAACGGCGTCCAGTATTTGTCAGTCAGCCAGGCTGGAAATTTTGTTTCGGGATGAGGCAGGACTCTGCCGCCGATGCAGTCGGCTTCCGGGAATTGTTTGAAAGCTTTACTGATCGAGGAGACCCAATTCTTTGCGGGCCGGATGTCGTCGTCAGTGAAGGCGATTATGCTCGCGCGGGCGGCGGCGATTCCTTTGTTGCGCGCGTGCGATACGCCTTGTTTATCTTCGAAGTAGTAGGTGAGTTTTTCGTAGCCCGGTTGATTGCGAAGTTTGTCGATGACGTTGCGAGTGTCGTCAGTTGAATTGTTATCAACGACGATCACCTCGTACGCAGTTTCGCCTTCCTGGTTGATCAAACTTTCGAGCGTTCCAGGCAGGATTTCACAGCGATTGTAGGTGGCTACTACTACCGAAACCTCAGGCTCTTTCATCTCGATTTTTAACGCCGAAGGCGTTCGCGAATGTTAGCCCAGGGTTGGAGCGCAGCGACAACCCTGGGTTAGCTACATTAAAAGTTCAATAGAACCCTGAAAGGGTTCGCCAGCCGCCGAACCCTTTCAGGGTTCAAAATTATTTTTTAATTGATCCCCAGGGTTCTCGCTGCGCTCGAACCCTGGGCTGAAATTAGCCAACGCCTTCGGCGTTAACTCGGCTGACATTAGCCAACACCTTCGGGGTATTGACTCCCATGTGGTCCAGGCTGGGCTGACATTAGCCAACGCCTTCGGCGTAAGTGAACTAAAATTTGCCAACGCCTTCGCCGTAATATTAGCGAACGCCTTCGGCGTTTACCGTCAATGTGTCTTCATTTTTCGTTGCATGTCTCAATGCTCGCGGCGGGGAGTGCCGGCAGATATATGGCATGTAAAATGTGTCGCGCAAATGGCGATCGTAATCGATTCGCACAGCGAGACAACGCCGGCGCCAGTCGATGTCGACGCCGTACGGCGCGAAGACGGTGTCTGATTCCTGTGTCGATGAAATAGACGCCCGGACCAAGACCGACTGAAGAGCAATCAAAACTGATCGATCCCTCACCCGGATCAACATTAATTGTCTGCCCCAGCGTCTCACTGCTGAAGAACGACTGCAAGCGCCCTTCCTGCGAATAGAACTGCACTTCAAAAATCACATCAGTCAGCGGCTTATCAACCCGGTAATTCAATACCGCCTTCATCGGCTTTCCCGTTTCAAACGAGAAACACTCGTTGTCGTTCTCATCATAGAAACTCAATGACGTGACAACCGCTTCGCCACTCGGTTTCTGCCCCCAACCGCCCTCGGCCTGACCGCCAAGCTGTCCCGACAGGCTTTGATACAAAGCAATCGTCTCAGCGGGATTGCCGTCAGCTTCGATCTGGCCCTCTCTTCAGGAGTATGACGCGATCGCACAACTGCTGCACCGAGCGCAGATCGTGCGAGATGAAAACGATCGTCGTGCCATTCTTTTTCAACTCCGTGATCCGCTGAATACACTTGCGTTGAAACGACGCATCTCCAACCGCCAGCACTTCGTCTAAAAGCAGTATGTCCGGATCGAGGTGCGCCGCAATCGAGAATCCCAAACGCACGTACATGCCCGACGAGTAACGCTTCACGGGCGTGTCAATGAACTGTCGTAGCTCCGCAAACTCGACAATACTCTCGAGCTTCTTTGTGATCTCGCGGCGCATCATGCCGAGAATCGAGCCGTTGAGATAGATGTTCTCGCGCCCGGTCAGCTCCGGATGAAAACCCGAGCCGACTTCAATCAACGCCGAGAGCCGGCCGTTGATCATGATCTCGCCGTTTGTCGGCGTCGTGATCCGCGACAGCAACTTGAGGATCGTGCTCTTGCCGGCGCCGTTGTGCCCGATGATGCCGAGTGCTTCCGCGCGATGAACGTCAAAACTGACGTCCTTCAGTGCCCAAAAATCTTCTTTCCGCTTTCGGATCGACACAAGCTTCCGCAGCAGCGACACATCCCCATCCATCTCGCGCCGAATGCGGTACTTCTTCGAAACCTGCTTGAGCTGGAGATCGATCATTTAGATTACGTCTGCCATCGTCGCTTCGACGCGCTTGAAATACAGGTACGTCAGCGGCAGTAAGACCGCGGCGACGATCGCCGATATCGCAAGGGAATGGAAATCCGGTTCAACTCCCTGCAACACGACGCGCCTGAAATTCTCAATCGCACCGACGAGGGGATTCAGCACATATAGACCCCGAAAGCGCTGCGGTACAGCGCTCAACGGGTAAACGACGGGCGTCGTGAACATCCACAGTTGCAGCAACAACGGCATCGCCACACCGATATCGCGAAACTTCACCTGCATCGCGGAAAGAAACAACGAGAACGCGGTCGCGAGTGCCGTTAGCAGGATCAAAATCGGGATCGCATACAAGGCGTAAAGAGTTAATCCAACGCCGTAATAGAAGAAGAGGGCGAACAGGAAAGTCGACGCCACAGCAAAATCAAAGAGGGCCGCGCTCACGTAAGTCATCGGCAGTATTTCTCTCGCGAAGTAGACCTTCGTCACGAGTTGGCTGTGACTGACGAGACCCTGAGTCGCGTTGGTCAGCGAGCTGGAGAAGAACGTCCACGGAAGCAATGCCGCATAAGCAAAGACTGCATAAGGAACGCCCTCACTCGGAACTTTCGCGATCACTGAAAAGATAACCGTGTAGATCAACATCAGCGACAGCGGTTGCAATATGGCCCAGGCGAGGCCCAGCACTGACTGCTTGTAACGAACTTTAATGCGATGGACTGTGAGCGTGTAGAAGAGATCGCGATATTGCCACAGCTCGCGCAGCTCTCGTAACAGGTCGAGCGGCGAGAACGAAACGGGACGAATGATTCTGATCGGGCGCGCGTAACTCATCCGCGTTTATCTGCGGCTATTTCCAATTTCTTCGCTTCCTGGAGATAGTAAATGCGCCGCAGTCCGATCGCATAGGCAACAAGATAATAGATGTACCACTGGTAAGCGACGGCCGCGAAGAAACTCGCCACCATGTAACCGACAAGGCTCGCCTGTAAACCGATCGCAAGATAGTAAAAGCGCGAGTTGTCATCTCGCTCAAACATTTCCCGCTCGATCATCCGCAGTTTTCTGAATGGATGCACCATGAAGATGATGTAGAAGACCATTGCCGCGATGCCGGTCTCCGCTGCTACCTGCGTGTAAGCGTTGTGTGTGCCCAGTTCCTGTGCCGACTTGTGATGGAAGTTACCTAAGCCAACACCGAAGAGGGGATAGCGCAGGGCGACCATCACTGAACGCTTAAAAATCTCGGTTCGCTGACTTGACGAGCCAGTGAGATCCGAGCCGGTAAATATAGTCGCCAAACGTCCCGCATAAGCACCCGGCGCCACCGCGAGAAAGAACACAACACCGAGCACGAGAGTGCCGATAGCGACTGACTTATTACGTCGCGCGATCTTGCGCACGAGGACGAGGGTCATCGCGATGAGCCCGATAAAGCCACCGCGTGAGAATGTGATGATCACCGCGGCAATCATCAGCAGTGTCGTCCCCCAGAAAATGATTTTCCGCAGCGGATTTTTGTTTTCCATCCCGAGCACAAACGCGAGCGGAATCATCGTCACGAGGTGAAGCGCCAGATCGTTTGAGTTGTCAAACAAACCCTTGATCGCGCCCGCGACGCGCTGCGTGTTCGTCTCAGCCGCTCCGATCTTGAAGACTCCGGCCCGGTAGTCGTTGATCAAATGAAAGCAGAGATAGATGCTGACCGCGAGTGCGAGATAAATCAGAAGCTTGATTCGCA
Source organism: uncultured Acidobacteriota bacterium (assembly GCA_963748155.1). GTDB lineage: Bacteria > Acidobacteriota > Blastocatellia > Pyrinomonadales > Pyrinomonadaceae > PSRF01. The sequence goes on from CAVVHV010000004.1 coordinate 50,348, forward strand.
TCTCGGTGCGCACCACGTTCACGAGCACGATGAAGATCAAGATCGTCTTGATCAGGAAATCGACAAACGTGGCCCACGCCTCTGAAGGATCGATCGCAAATGGAATCGACAGCAGTGCGGCGATCCCAAACAGTAGAACCATGTTCACTTCCCGCGGCCGCGCGGTTACGTTTCCTTCGACGGCCATTTGCGTGATGAAGTACGCCGCGAGTGTGACGATGCCGACCCAGAATGCCATCGTCTTGAATCCGGAGAGTGCGGGGATCAGCTCGTAAGGTCGGAAGTAGAGGACAATACTGAAAACAAACAGTAAGCCGAACGTCAGACCGTGGCCTCTTTTCTCCTCCCACTTGCCGGCTTCCACTTCCATGAAGCTCGGCTTCTTTTTTTTCTTGTCGTCCTTGTCGTCGGAAGTTTCTGCTGGTTTCTGCGAAGGTTTGTCGAGATCCAGCTCTTTGAAAACGCCTTTCCCCATCGCCTCCGCGTCATCAGGACGCGAACGTTTCGAGGGAAACACTCCTTCGTAATCAAGAACGTCAGGCGAATGTCGCATGTGTTACTCAGTACAACGAGTGTTTACGAGGTGTATCCGATCACGCAGTGAAGTTTTCCGACTCGATAAACTTCGTGACGCTTGAAGCCGGCCTGGTCCATCAGCTCTTTAATCTTGGCGCGTGTGTAGAAGTAGACGTCGCATCCGCGCGCGTTCAGTCGCACTTTCCGCACCGGCGCGCGCCACGTCCAGAACCGCGGAAACGCGAGGATCGCTTTGTCTTTCGACAACTCGCGCATCTTCGTGATCACGGGCAGCGGATCGCTGATGTAATCGAAAAGCCCGATACCGAAGCTGACGTCAAACTTCTCTTTCCCGTCGTAGTCAAGCAGGTCCGTCTGCTGAAACTCGCAAACCTTGTCGAGGTTTTCTTTCTCGCTCGCCGCTTTGCACAAACCGACCATCACTTCCGCGATGTCGATGCCGACAACTTTGCGCGCGCCTTTGCGTGCGAGCTCGAGACTGTAAAGACCGTTTCCGCAGCCGACGTCGAGAAACGTCCTGTCTTTGATCGGCTCACAATGCTTTATCGTGAAGACATAACGCTCGTACATGTCTTTGCGAAAGACGCTGTCGAGCACGTTTGATAGTCTGGACTTCCGATGCGTGTAAATGCGCTGAAATGCATCAGCCTCGTTATTCCAGTAGTTTCTTTGGGCTACGATCTCTTCGTTCACAGGCCAAGTACCTCTCTCATAGTCGTAAACTCAAAATCATTTAAGAGCTTCCCGAAACGCTTCTCGGTTTGATCTAAGTTTCGGTAGTGTCGAATCTTTTGCGAAAGAGACAAATCCTTTACGCGCGGCTGCCCGGGATCCACTTCCCACGGGTGCAGGTAAAAGACTGTCGGACGGCCGTCGTTGTTCACTTTCCCGATGCAATACTTTGTATAAGCGTAGGGAAACAGGCGGAAGTAACCGCCGCCGCCGAATGGAAAGCGACGCCCAAACATCTCCATACAACTCATCGGAAACTCGTACAAGCCTTCAGTAATTTTGTACGGGACGAGGGGCGAGTTTGGAACGCCGTAATCAGGGTGAAATCCAATCGGAAACACTGACGAGTCGTATTTGAAGTTGTACTTCTCGAGGATCGGCAGCGCCCACGCTTTCGTCTTCTCGACGACCGTAAACGACGGAGCACGAAATCCAATCGGGGGCGTTTTCACGCCGCACTTCTCGAGGGCTTCCAGTGCTTTTACGAGATCGGCTTCGAACTCCTGCGGAGTGATCTCAGTGAGCAGCAGGTGATTGTAGCCGTGGGATGCAATCTCATGTCCCTGTGCTTCGATTTTTCTGATCATCTCGGGCAGGCGTTCCGCAACCCAGCCGAGTACGAAGAATGTCGCACGCGTTTTGTGTTTCTCGAAGAGTGCAAGGAGACGTTCAGTGCTTTGCTGTACACGCAGCTCACAGTTGTCCCAATCGGCGGGTTTGATCACCCCGCTCAAATTGTGGACGCAAAACCAGTCTTCCAGATCGATCGAAATAGCGTTCTTCATTCTAGACACTTACTCGTTCCCTTACCGGTTCCCACCTGACATATCGCTCACCACGCATCAGCTTGATCAGGGCAAGCAGGCACGCGAGGTTTGTAATCACGAAATACTGCGGCAGCGCCAGCAATCGCGAATTGATCCCGACGCGGACCAGCAATGCCGATGCAGCCGCCGCGAGATAAAAAGCAACTTGAGCGATCAGGATCGCCGCGTAGAACAAACTCTGCCACGCCAGCACCGCCGACGTGAGAAACACTGCAATCAAAAACAGCGGCACGAGGTAACGCATCACCTTGTGCGACAGCAATTGCACTGCATAAAAACCCTTGCGAAAAGGATTCAGCACGTCGCGGTTGCGCCAGAGATCCGCAAGCGTCTGGGTGATGATGCGCACGCGCACCGCCAGTTCCTTGCTGCCTTTCGCGTTCGGCTCTTCGACGCAAACAGCGTCGGGCTCATAAACCGCCCGCAGCCCCTGGCGGACCATCGTCGTTGCCACAAGGAAATCGCTGCAGGCTTCGTTATAAAGCGGGACGTAAGCTGACTTCCGCACGGCGTACATGCAACCGCAAACACCGATCAGTGATGTGATCGCGCTCTCGTGCTTTTTCAACAAAAACTCATAATTCCAGTACGAGCGCGTTCCGTGGCTCACGCTGGAATCGGCATCGTGCGAATAGATGACATTGCCGGTCACGCAGCCGACTGTGTCGTCTGCAAAAGACGGCACGAGGCGTCGTAAGACGTCCGGCTGGTAATGCGTCGTTGCGTCCGAGAACAGCAGGATCTCGCCGTTAGCCTTTTCAACGGCCGCGTTCTGGGCCGCAGTCTTGCCGTGCCGTTCTTCCTGGCGATGCAGGCGCACGCCACGAGCCGCGAAGCTACGGACAATCTCGTCGGTGCGATCGGTGGAGCAGTCAGACGTGACGAGGATTTCCAGTTTTTCCTTCGGATAATCGAGGGCGAGCGTGTTTTCGAGCTTCTGGGCCAGATCGCGCTCCTCGTTGTAGGCCGCAATGATGACGGTCACCGGCGGCGTAAAGTCGCGACGGCGCACGGGTTTCCCTTTAAATTTACTGAGGAGCATCAGCAACAAAGGGTAGCCAGCGTATGTGTACGCGATAGCTACGACGGCGATCCAGAAGATGATTTCGGCGTAAGGCCTCATCTCAGCCATTAAACAACGAAAATACCATCATTTCCAGCCACAGGCGGGGAAAGGAGTGGCCATAAAGAAGCAGAAAAGGCACAGAAGCTACGGGTGATCCCTGTCATTTATCTCACTGATTTGTGCCTTTTGTGCCTTTTTCTGGCTTCTTCGCAATTAAGAAAGATGCCGGTGGCGGCCAGCTCGGCGTCCGAGCGGTCGCGAAACGGCGCGGCGAGTTTGTGGCGAATCTCGTTTATCAGGGAGAGAGTTTTATTACCGAAGTCCACCGCTTGCTCGATCTGTTCCTTGTGCGGGACGAGCGGTCCTTCGCCCAGCACGGTCGTGATCAGGATCTTTGTTTCGTAGCCACGCTTTTCCGTCTGCTCGCGGTAGTCGCTGATCAGCTTGCGATTAGGCTTTCCGGAATCGCTGGCCATCAGGTAATAGATGCGTTCGGGGATTGTCAGAAACGTCAGCGGGTGCATGCCGCGGCTACTGAACATGTTTTCATCGCTCAGATCGATCTTGTGCAGCGTGTAACCGCCGGGCGCCAGCAGTCGATCCATCGCCTCGAAGCCGCGCTCGATGTCGTAAACGTTGTGAATGACCGCTCGGGAAACAATGAAATCAAACGAGCCTGGCTCGAGGATTTGATCGGCTTCTTCAATGCCGTGGCCGTAGATGTATTGCAGGCGTTCCTCGTTCAGGACAATCTCGCCGTTGAGCTTGATGCATTCGTCAAAGACGCGCGCCTCGTCAGGCGAGAGTTGTTTTCGTAGTTCCTGATAAATGCGCGTCTGCTGTTCGACGTTCCGCTCTGAATAAAACTTGTCGAGCGATACAACTTTTGCGGCGCCGGCGGCGAGAAATTTGAGCGCGACGCCGAAATTGTCGCCTGGTCCAACTTCGAGAATGCGTTTGCCTCGCAGTGCTTCCGGCCTTAATCCTGCAAACTCCAAATACTCGTCGTAGACGCGGTTGATGTACGCGACACTTTTCTCGAGGCTCCAGAACTCGTGCGTCGAGCCGTAGGCCGTAATCGTATTCCCGGCCTTAAACGCCCGCCGTCGCCGCCAGTTGTCCAGGATCCTGTGTGCGATGATCAGCGTCTTGGATTGGCCTGCGATTTTTTTTAGTGCCGTGCTCATTAGAAGTAGTTGTAGACAGGATTACAGGATTTTCAAAGATTTATCCTGCAAATCTTGCAAATCCTGTAATCCTGTCTCACTTGTCTTACGAGGTAAGAGCAGCAACATCGAATGTTTGATATCCGCCAGCGCCTTTCTCCCCGCCGGCATCAACGCCAGAAACGCCGGCATGCTTATCGCCATCACAATCCCACACGCCACAAACCCAACTACAGGATTCGCTATCGGTACAAAACGTCGAAACGCCAGACACGCCGCGAGTGCACCGATTGACGCACCCGTGAACGGCGCTAACAACCGGTAAAAGTCACCCATCCGCACCGGACCTGTGCGTCCGACAAACCAGAACAGCAAAGGATTCGCGACGAGTATTCTCCCAACTGAAAACGAGGCCGCAACACCAACCACGCCCCACGGCAGACCAGCAAGAATCGAAAGGATCGAAATCGGCGCATTGATTAGTGACCAGCGCAGCATGTCGCGCACGCGCCCCTGGCTAACAAGCAACCATCCGCCGGTCGCTGCCACGGGTTGAAACAACCCGGCAATGCCCATGAAAACAAATATCTTCGCCGACTCGCCCCATTGCGGACCCAGAATAATCAACACGAGCCAGTCAGCCGTCGCGAGCATCAACATCACCGCCGGCATCGTCACGAGGATCACCTTCTCCATGATCCGCAGGTACGCCTGGCGATATCGCTCCGGCGAGTGCGCCAAACGGCTCAACGCCGGAATCGAGACCGTTGAAATCGGCTCGTTGATCTGATCCGTGGGCAAACCGAGAAGCTGTACCGCTTTTGCGTAGAGTCCCAAAAGCTGTGGTCCAAACGCTCGTCCCACAACAAGGTTATCGATATTTTTTGAGACGTAGTTAATGAGCGCGTAGCCCGTGATGTTTCCGCCGAACGACAACATCGAGCGCACGCCGGTGTTGCGCTGCGGGCGGCCCGGACGCCAGTGACACGTGAACCACACGCCGAGCATGTTCGACGCAAGCAACGCCAGTTGACTGAAAACAAGCGACCAGTAACTCGCGCCACGCCACGCCAAAATAATGCCGACGATGTAACCGATCATCATCGACATGAATGCGATCACACTCAGCGCGTAGAAACGCATCTGCCGTTTCAGCAGCGCTTCATGCTGCACTGCCAAACCACCAAACAGGAATCCCGTGGCAGTCACCATCGTGATCAGAGTCAGTCGCGGCTCGCCGTAAAACCATCCAATCAATGGCGCCAGCAGGATCATGAGCGCCGTGATCGCAACGCTGATCGTGACGTTGACCCAGAAGAGCGTGCTGATCTGTTCGTCGCTGATTTCCGGGCGTTGTACTGTCGCGAGTGAGAGGCCGAGGTCCTTGAACATCGCCACGAAGCCAGTAAAAACGGCGACCATTCCGATCAATCCGTAATCGTGCGGCGTGAGCAGACGCGCGAGGATCGCAGTGGCACCGATGCTGAGCGCAAACTTCAAACCGTGTGAGACGATCGTGACCACACCGCCACGCGCGGTGCGGCTCCCAATCGCGGCGGTCAGATGCTCAGTATCGAAATACTCCTGACGTGGATTACCTGGCAGGTCTTTTGACATCTTTGACGAGCAAACTGGGGAGTCTAATCTTTGATCAGAATGGCGACCGTGCGCGACTCGCTGTCGCCATCTTCATACTCGCCCTGGGCTCCGATCCGGAAGGGGACAACTTTCTTCAACTCTTCGAGGTAGCTCAGCGATTGTTGGGTAGTTTCACCCTCGTGGCCTTCATAAATCATGAATGCCCACGGTATCTCTTTTAGATCTTCCAGCCAATTGATGTGGCCGCGAATAGCTAGATACGAGATGACACAACCGTTGAGATGGGGCTTCAGAAAACATCCAAGATCATTTTTGAGATCGATCGACTGCGTGATCATTCCACCTGTGGTCGAAAACCTCGTGCAGCCGAGCGCGTACAGGAGGTTTTCAGTGTGAGGCACTACCACTTTCTGGTCCCAGCCGTGACACCAGAGCGCGCCCTGTTTTAGGTACTGCGCCATCATCATGCCGATGTTGCAGCCGACGTCTAACACGAGACGATTCTCAACCGAGACGCCCGCAGCGTTCATCATCTTCAGCAACGTTTCAAATCGCTTTTCGGGGTTGCGTTTGCCGGGAAGATTCACACCGGGAACCGCCTGGTACAGGTAACGGCCACCACGAAGAATACTCTTGTCGCCGAAGTGCGAAGCTTCGGCTGCCTCTACCGCAACCCCACTCAGGAATGTTCCGTAACCAGTAAGCGCGAAGTTTTGACAGTCGACGTAACGAAACTGCCCGTCGACAGTCATGAACGCATTACCGCTACAGTCAGGACATTGAAACTCACCGTCTTCGAAGCCGGAGGGAAGAATAACTTTCAGAAGGTTGCGCTGTTCGAGCTCGCGAATCGTCTTGATGCCTTCTTCGCAAACAGTGTTCGACGTCACTGGGTTCGCGACGTGCTCGACCACAAACGCCGTCCACAGATTGTTGTTGCACTGCAACTCGACCAGATCGTGCAGCCGCGGGCCAACGCCATTGACGTGAAGCAAATTCGCAACAAGCGTCAGGTGACGCAGGTTGTGAATCAGCTTCAAATGAAGCCTGCTCTCGCCTTCGCCTTTGTAAACGTAAACACTCTCCGAGATTCCGCCGGGATGCCTGACGATCTTCAGACCCGGAGTTTTTAGGATAGTAGTTTGAGAGCTCGCGAAACGCGGTGTTTTCGATCGTCTCGGGCGGCAGGTAAATAGCGTGACCGCCGGCGCCGTAAGGCAAACCGTCGTTTTTCAACTCGCCGAGAAACGCATCGAGGTTCGTGAGCTCGAGGTTTGGAATGTTAATCCGGCGCGCCGTCTGGACCGGCAAGACTTCCTGCCACGAGGCAGGCGTGCCGATCGCTTTTTCGAACAGGTTCTTGATCCCGATGCGCTTCGCGACGCGATATTCCGATGCGAACTGGTCGCGAAGTTTGCCGAGGAAGAAGTAAGGCTCGGGAAAGTTGACGGACATCCAGCCGCGCAACGAATGTTGTCCCGCACGTTGCAAAAAGTCGTCCGGGTCGCTGTAGGTTTCGAAAGCCTGTTTGCCCTTTTGTGAAACGACAAGACCACTGCCGTTCATCACGAGCCAACCGGCTTTCATCGGCGCGACGCAGCCACGCAGCAACTGTTCGCCCAAACGCCTGTTCTCTGCCTTCGACGCGCTCTGAAGACACGACTGCACCGCGACATCGATAGGCAGTCCGTCAGGATGTTCCAGGAGTACCTCAAACAGTCCGCGAACTAGTACACCCGTATGTCTACGCTTTTTTGGCTGCATTTAGTCGAAGCTGGGGGCAGTTCCGGCGCTCAAGATAGCACAAAACTTCCAATTCTGCTGACTTACGCCACGTTGTAGTTACGCCGAAGGCGTTCGCCAATTTTCAGCATTAACGCCGAAGGCGTTCGCTAATTTCAGCCCAGTGGTTGGAGCAAAGCGACAACCCTGGGTATGGAGTACTAAAAAATTATGCAAACCCTGAAAAGGGTTCGGCGGTTGGCGAACCCTTTCAGGGTTGTTCGTGTTTTTTATTGCTGACCCAGGCTTGTAGCAGGCGACAACCCTGGGTTTAGTAATAAGAATTTGTTGAACCCTGTAAGGGTTCGGCGGTTGGCGAACCCTTCAGGGTTGTTTGTGTTTTTTTATTGCTGACCCAGGGTTGTCGCTGCGCTCCAACCCTGGGCTGACATTAGCCAACGCCTTCGGCGTTACCCTGAAATTGGCGCACGCCTTCGGTATTGGTGTGGCAACTAAAAAAGCTGCTACGCTCGACGCGCGGCAGCCCACTCAATTAACGACCGTCAGAGATTGACCCTTAGACGCTTACCACCTTCTCTTCCAAATCAAACATCATCGCTTTGACGTGCTTCCGCAACGCCAATTCAAAGTGCTTCGCTTCCTCGACCTCAGTAAACGAAAGCGCGCGCAACTCCTGCTCGATACGCCGCCGGTAGTCCGACACCAGTGAATCAGAAACACCCAATACTGCCGCTACTTCCAATTGCGTCGCATGATCCGGGCTCAAATAGCAATACCAGAGCACACCGATAATCCGGTTGTACTGCTTCACTTTCCCACGTACGGCCTCGTTCAAACTCTGCATAAACTGCTCAACGAAATTCGCAGCTTCGCGCTCTGACTCGCGTCGCATCAGTCCCTCTTCAGGGTTCTCGCGTTTGTCTACAGGCTCGTAGCTATTGCTGTTTTCGTTGTCACTGTCGTCGCCGTCGAGTGGGACGAGATAAATGTCCATCACAGGCAGGCGCGACATCACGAGACTGCGCAGCGTGCGAACGTCAACGGGAGAATCAACTGCATCGAGCACCGACACGATCAAGTCTTCAAGATCGGGATTGCTGATCACGATCTGCGAATCACCTGTGCAGCCGACCATGCGCGTGTCTCGCTGGCGCACTGCAATGATCTGGACACGCTGCTCGACGTCGTGTGAGCCGCGGCGCGATTTGTCGTCTTTCCACTCACTCAAACCATAAACACGATCGGCGAGCCGGCGATGTGGCTCGTCGTCTATTCCGCTCGAATCAAAGCGGCGGAAGTTCGGGCTCGACTGAATCAACGTCGAGATACGACGGGCCATGCGATAACTCTCCGGATGGCGCTTACGTAGCTCGGCGGTCAGCAAGTTGGTCAGCTCGATCTGGCTGATCTCGCATTCGATCTCGTAGTCAGTCATTTCCGTTTCGAGGTAGTGTTCGAAACGGTTCTTGCTGAGCAGTTGCACGAAGAGTTCCTGGGTCAGATCTGTGTAAGCGGCGCCCGAGCCTTCTTCAACCAGCAGGCCGGCGCTGCGCGACGCACGAACCAGCGGGTGATGCGAGACTATGCGGTGCAGCTCGGTCCAGAGACGATTGACGTCAGAAGACTTCAGGCTCTCCACCCATTTCGCATTCTTTCCCCGCTCGTGGCGGCGCGGGTTCGGCAGTGGGCGACTATCACCCGGCTGGAGGTCCGCTGTTTTTTCAGGATCTTCGCTTATGGATTTCACAGGTTGTCGTTTGCCCTACTCGTCTGGGTTCGTGTTCTAGGAATCGGGTGGGGGTGTGTGAGCTTCGGATGGGTTGGGTACGTCCGTTATTTCGGCATAGAAAATACAGTGTGCCAGCCGACAGCAAGCTGTTTGAAAGTTCTTGTTTTGCCCGATTTTTTACCGCTGGATCGCGGTTGGTGCTCCTGGAAGATGCGTCAGCTAGGTAACTGACGAAGGCATGGTAACAGCATTTTAAAGAACGGGCAACATCTTTTTACATCTGTTTAACTCCTGAGAATAGTTAAGAAAAAAGTGCGAAAGGTCTGGAAAGTGGAGGGAATTGTGTGTTTGTTAGGGGTGAATCTCAGGGATGGCCGAATGAAGACCTCAAGAACACTTCCCTTCCGCAAGACTGCCGCGTGTCCTGCTTCAGCGACATTGGTTTCGTTTCGCTGCCAGAACCTGCCGGCTGAAACTGCAACCGCCGTTAGAGAACACCTCAAGGACTGCGATTTTTGCTGCGCGGAGTTGAGGCTGTTGGCGCATCACCAGCCGCAATCGACGGGCGGGTATAAGGTTCCGGAGATCCCGATGAACCTTCGTATCCTGGCGGAATCGATACTTAACCGCGGATAACGCGGATTTAAGAATAAAGATCCTCGATTAAGTCTCCGTAGCGGTCGTCGATTACTTTGCGTTTCACTTTCAACGTGGGTGTGAGCTCGCCGCCGTCGATGCTGAACTCGTTTGGTAAAAGGGCAACGCGCCGGATGCGTTCGTAGTCAACGAGGGATGCAGTGAGCTTCGAGATGTCCTGCTGCACGATCTTGACGGCAGCCGGAAACTTGCTCAGCGCGGCGTGATCCTTCGGCGCCTCTTCGCCTGCTTCGGCGAGCGCCTCGTTCAGGTTTTCCCAATCCGGGACAATTAACGCCACCGGCTGCTTTCGACCCGTACCGACCACCACCACCTGACTGACAAATTCGCTCTCTTTCAACAAACTCTCGATTAACTGTGGCGCGACGTACTTGCCGTTCGACAGCTTGAACAGATCCTTCTTCCGATCGGTAATGTAGAGATGCCCGTTTTTCTCGAGGTGCCCGACGTCTCCAGTGTAGAACCAACCATCCTTGATCACGGCTGCGGTCGCTTCCGGCTGTCCGTAATAACCACGCATCACGTTTGGACCACGCACGAGGATCTCACCGTCTTCGGCAATCTTGATCTCAATCCCTTCAAAAGGTATTCCGACTGAACCGACATGATTGTTGCCGGGCCGGTTTGCCGACACGATGCACGTCTCCGTCGCACCATAACCTTGCAGGATCGGAATGCCCGCGGCGAGATACGAGTAAGACAACGCGGGGGAGAGCGGCGCACCGCCTGAGACGAAGTATCGCAAGCGCCCGCCAACACCTTCGCGCCACTTTGAAAACACGAGCTTATCCGCAATCTTCTGCTTGATGGCCAAGCGTGGAAAGACCCACTTCCGCTTGTCCTTTAGCTCACCGTATTTTTGGCCCACCGCCAGCGAACTCATGAAGATCGACTTCTTATAGCCCTTCGCCGACATTCCCTTCTTGATGATGCGGTGATAGACCTTCTCAAACAGTCGCGGCACCGCCGTCATCACGGTCGGCGCGACCTCACGCAGGTTTTCACCAACCTGATCGAACGACGCCGCGTAGTAAACGGACACGCCGCAATAACAGAAGACGTAAAAGCCATCTCTCTCGAAGATGTGCGACAAGGGAAGCACAGACAGCGCCACGTCAGTCGGTCCGATCGGCAATCCTTTCGCGATCGACGTGACGTTCGACATGAAATTGTTGTGCGTGAGCATCACGCCTTTCGGCTCGCCTGTCGTACCGGAGGTGTAGATGATCGTCGCGAGGTCCTCCGGCCTGACAGCTTGCAGGTAAGCTTCGAACGCTCCGGGACGTTGCTGGGCCAGGTCGCGCCCGTTTTGTTCCAACTTATCGAGCGCAATCCCGTGCTCGACGTCGTCCGCGACGTCCGGCTCGAAGAAGATCACGTGCTTCATGGCTCGCTTTGAGATCACTGGCAGGACGTGTTTGTAGAGCCGGCGAGTGGAAACGAAGAGGGCGTGCGCGCCCGAATCGGAAAGGATGTAATCGACCTGATCGAGCGCTTGTGTCGTGTAAATGGGAACGTTGATGGCGCCGAGACTCAGAATCGCGAGGTCCGCGATGGACCACTCAGGGCGGTTCTCGGAGAGCAGCGCAATGCGATCACCCGGTCGCACGCCAAGACTAGCGAGCCCGAGTGCGACGTTCTTGACGCGCTCGACGAAAGCTGCTGCCGGGATGTTGTGCCACTTGCCTTCAGAACGATGGTTAAGCGCGTCTTGTTTGTTGTGACGCAGGACTGCTTCGAGGATTAAACCCGGAACGGAAGACAAGCGCAGGATTCTCCTTTAATTTGATTTCTCTGTGCAACCTCTGTGTTCTCTGTGTCTCTGTGGTTACTGTACGCGATTACCACCACAGAGACACAGAGAACACAGAGGTTGCACAGAGAAGAAACTTATTCCGCACTGCTGCTCTCACTGCTTCTCCGGCGCTTGCGGCGCGGCGGCGGAGCGTCTTCAACACGCCCGTTGAGCGTCGCGAGCGCAGCCAGCACGAGAAACAGCAACGCGTTCGAAGTCGTGTGCAGCGTGAAATCAAAAAAGCTATGCACGAGGACAGCGAAACATCCACTCAGCGCCGCCAGCGCCAGGCCGCGCCGGAAATCGTCTCGCGAGTGCGCCCGCGAAATCGCCTTCCAAAACAGCAGCGCCACGAAGCTGAACGCCAGCAATGCGCCGATGATGCCCGCGTCTGAAAGCACTTGCAGGTAGTCGTTGTGCGCCTGCTCGAGCCGGTACAAACCGTTCCGCGTGTCGTACTTCGTGTAGATCACACCAAACGCACCAAGGCCCGTGCCGATATACGGGTGCGCCTTGATGATATCCAGCGTCACCGACCAGAAATGCGCGCGACCCGTCGTCGGATCGTCCGTATTCACACTGTCGATAAAACGATTGATCGAGAACTCACCACCGAGCAGCACCACGCCGAGAAATAGCGCGACCAGCAACGCGCCAGTCATGCCGAGCCGTCCTAGCACGTATCTGAAACGATGCGCCTTCTTTCGCCGTCTCTCGCTCGGCTTTCGCCAGATCCCTGTCACGATCATCAGAAAGAAGATCTCAGCTACGAGACTGATGATGCCGCCGCGCGAGGCCGTCATCACGAGCGCCACACCCATGAGTCCCGCCACAAACAGGTAAATGATTCTCTTTTCTTTATCCACCGCGCCCGCGAACAGCAGCCCGAGCGGGAGGGCAATTGTCAGCTCCATGTAGCCGGCGAAGTGGTGTCGGTTGATGAACGGACCGAACGCTGTGCTCTGGTTCAGCTCGCGAAACCAGTAGACCTTCGTCGGACTGGTGAACGACTGCGTCAAACCCAGAATCGCGAGCAGGAAACCAAAGACCGTGATCGTCCGCACCAGCAACTGGAGACGATGCGGCGTGTCTACAAACACGAGCGTCGCAGCGAAGTAGATCAGCAGTGTCGACAGTTGGACCAGCACGAGCCTGGTCGAGTGCGGATCGAGTGATAACGTGTTGACGAGCCCGATCGCGGTGGCGCCGCCTGAGCTGACTTCACGCAGCGGCAGCAGTTGAACGAGGCCGAGTATGAGTCCGCCCAGTAACGGGAGTTGCAGCAGGTTACGACTGATGCGCAGCGTTCCGAGGTTGAAACTGTCGATTACCCACAAAAGAAGCAGCGTCAAACCGCCGAGATTGAAGAGGCCGAGCGCCCAGTAGTGAACCGTTCCATACGCAAGCGCGGAGAGCACGATCGCGATGCAGATCACGAGAAACGCAAACCGGCTCGCGACCGTATGCCGGATGCGATAGAAGCTACGTTCCGAGGAGGTCCTTACCGCCGGTGGCGCGGGACTCTCCGCTACAACGACGCTAGTTTCTTCGTTTGAGAGTGAAGTCGTCATACCAAACTGATCCAAAAATCGGACAGATCGGAGTTTCTTCGTTACTGCACGTGAAGCGAACGATTTTCAGCATTATCGCCTGCGTCTTGTCGCTCGTCTTGAAATTAAAACCGATCCGGTTCCAGTCGCTAGTGCCGCTCGGCGCCATTGCGGTGGTGCCAAGCGCCTGGCCCGTATTCGCATCGAGTATCTGAATCTGCGGCGCGCTTCCGGTCTCGACTTTGTCAGTCGCTACGTAGCACTCAAACTCGTATTCCTTGTTCGGCGTCACCGCGATGAGTTGCGTCGCGTTGAGATCTTGGATATTCGTGCGCACCTGAAACACGAGCCGGAGGCTGCGCTCGCCGTTGTGACTCTTATTCGGATCGATTCCGATGTGCATCTGCGGCGCGCCTTTAACGTACCAGCCAAAGATCGTGTCGCCGGCATATGCGACCGGCTCTTCGAAACTGCCGTCGAAGATGCGATCGACCTCCATGTGGAACTTGTCACTCATGATGTCGTTCCAAATCTGGAGTGCATCGTGATACCGCAGCTCGGCGATCAAATTCGCGATCATCTTTTCGCCGACGTCTTTGTTTAGTCGCCGGTTTTCACTGCTTAAGCCGTTCCAGATACGCAGACCCTCGTCGACGCGCTTGCGGCCGATCAGATACTGGGCGAAATTCGCGCGCGCAACCGCGCTTTGCCCGACCGCATTCTCGAGGGCTTCCGGATCGTTGTTGTAGATCTCCCAGACGAGATTGAACAGTTGCGGCAGGAGCTCGATATCAGCCTGGCTCGCGAGACGCAGCTCCGCAAATGCTTCGTCGTAACGACCGTTTCTCAAAAATAGATTGCCGAGATACCAGCGTGGATATGCGTAGGCCGGCGCGAGTGCGACCGCGCGTTTCAGAGCCAGCTCAGCCTGCGCGGGATTGCCAACCTGTTCCTGCGCAGTTCCCAACGTCATCCAGAAACGATAGTCGTTTGGCGAGAGGCTCACGGCCTTTTCGTATTCGGCGATCGCCGCGACTTGTTGATCCAGGGGCAGTGTTTTTTGTGAGACTTGTCCGATGCGCCAGTGCGTGAGTGGATCGTCCGGTGCCATCGACGCCGCCCAATTTGCAGCGGCGAGAGTGCCTTCGTTTGGATCGAAATACTCCGCGAGCGTGTTGCCGAGATACCAGCGGACAACGTAGTAAGACCACACACCTCCAGCAAGCAACAGCAGGACAAGCACGATCTTGACCGGCAGTTTGCGAACACTGATATGAGCTACTTCCTGTGGCATAAGTCGTTAGACAGGATTTACAAGATTTCTCAAGATTAACAGGACTTCTAAATCATGTGCATCTTGAAAAATCTTGTAAATCCTGTCTATTACTCACTCTGCGTTTTGGCGCCTTTCCGGGAGTAATAAACATTTTCTGCGGACGTCAGATCCTCCATCGTGATCCGCATCCGCTTCACTTTGATCTGTCTTTCGGCGCACGTGCGCAAAACTTCCTCAACACGCTCCTCAGTCATCTTCATGCTCGAGATGACAACTTCATCAATCTCGTGTTGCGTGCATACACTGCCGAGATCTCCATTCCCTCCAAACACGCGCAGACCGTGAATCACCTTCCCGCTCTTCGCCGGATCGTCGTCTAAAAACCCGATCGGCGACAACTGTAACTCACGATTGTTTCGTAACTCTCGCAACAGAAGCTCGCCCGCATCGCCCGCTCCGTAGATCAACACGCGCCGCCCATCGTGTTTGCCGACCGCCGGCAGCATCTGCCGGAATAAGCCGAACGCAAGCCGACTACCCGCCAGCAACAGAAACATCAACACGGCGTCGATCGCGAACACCTTGCGCGAGTAACCCTCGAAACGAAACGCAAATAGGATCAGAATCAGGCTCGCGACGGAACTCAGTATCACTGCCTTCGCAAACACGATCAGGTCGCTCATGCTCGTGTAACGCCAGAGTCCACGATAGACGCCCATCACCAGAAAGACTGACATCTTCATGAACACGAGCACCGGCAACGTGCGAATAAACAACTGCCACGCCGGGCTCGACGCCGGAAAGTTCATCGCGTACGACGCCCAGTAAGAAAGAATGATCAGCACGACGTCGAGCAACACTTCGAAGATGCGGCGCTTGTACGAAAGATCGATGAGGAACGCGTAGAGCTGCTTTTCTTTAAACGCGAGGTCTGCTTCGCTCTCGTCGTAAACCTTCACACCCGCGAGATACACGCCCACGAGCGTCAGCACGATCGTAAAACCAGCGATCGCCGCCAGGCTAACATCCAAACGCGCGCGTTGTACGAGTATCGCCAGCAGGCCTGACAGTGCGGCGAAGCCGTAAAGCATCCAGACCGCGTGTCGCTCAGACATTCCGAGTGCGACGAGACGATGCGACGTGTGATCACGACCGCCCTGCGACGCCGCGCGACCCGAGAGCTTGCGCAGCACCGTGACGAAAGTCGTGTCAAAGATTGGAATGAAGAGAACGAGGATCGGCACTGCCAGCACGGGCAGCAGGCTTCTTGATCTGCCGCCACTGACGTTGATCAGCGCAGAGCTCGCGAGAAAGAACCCGACAAACATCGAGCCACAGTCGCCCATGAAGATCGATGCCGGATTCGAGTTGTAGACCAGAAAACCAAGCAGCCCGCCGGCGAAGATCAGAAGTATCAAAGCTTCAGTAAACTGGCCGCTGTTCACAAAACTGAGCGCCAGGAACCCTGCGGCAATGATCGCGATGCCCGATGCAAGGCCGTCCATGTTGTCGAGCAGGTTGATCGCGTTCGTGATGCCGATCAGCCAGAAGATCGCGAGCGCCATGTTCACCAACACTGAGCTCGTCCACGGCAGAGTCAGACCGTAGTAAACGACGAACGCAGAGCCGAGAACCTGACCAATCAGTTTCTGGTAAGGCTTGATGTGAAACAGATCGTCAACGAGGCCGACGAGGAACAGGAAAGTACTCGCGAGGAGAATCTCTTTGCCGTACGTGATCTGTAATGCAAAAACGACGGAGATGATGACAACTGAAAGCCAGATCGCGACGCCGCCCAGCATTGCTGTCGGTTTCTTGTGCCAGCGATCTGTCTTAGGGACGGCGACGAAACCGAAGCGACGCGCGACGCCGCGCACCAGAGGAGTCAGTATGAGCGCTAGACAAAATGATGCGGCAACCGCCAGAAGCGTACGCGGGCTAAAAGGCATAGGAGCGGGAAAACTATGCCACAAAAAGGCACAAAAAGCACAAAACAGATTGAGTGAGTAATCCTGTTAATTCTGTGATCGTGTAATCCTGTGAAAGACTTAGACAGGATTACAAGATTTTCAGGATTTACAAGATGCTAATCACCGGCGGCGCGGCGGCGGCCGAGGTGGTAATCGACGACGCTCTCGAGTATCCCATCGAGGCTCATCTCGGGACGGAAACCGACAAAGTCACTGATCTTCGAGATGTCAGGCACGCGCCGCGGCATGTCTTCGAAGCCTTCCTCGTAAGCCTGGTCGTAAGGCACAAACACGATCTCGGAGTCTGAGTGCGTGATCTGTTTTACGCGCTCAGCCAGCTCGAGTATCGAGATCTCGACGTTTGAGCCGATGTTGAAGACCTGCCCAACCGCGTCCTCGTGATCCATCAGCTTGACGAGCGCGCCAACCACGTCGCCAACGTAACCAAAACAGCGGCTCTGTTTTCCGTCACCATAAACCGTGATCGGACGGCCGGCGAGCGCCTGCTTCACAAACGTCGGAATGACCATCCCGTACTGGCCCGTCTGTCGTGGCCCAACTGTGTTGAAGAGCCGTACGACAACGGTCGGCAGTTTCTTCTCGCGCCAGTAAGCGAGGGCGAGAAACTCATCGATCGCTTTTGAGCACGCGTAACTCCAGCGCCCTTTCGTAGTCGCGCCCATGACGAGATTGCCGTCTTCGCGGAAAGGCACGTCGGCGCTGAGACCATAGACTTCGGACGTCGACGCGATCAGAACCTTCCTCTTCTTCTTGTTCGCGATTGAGAGGACGACTTCAGTGCCGCGCACGTTTGTCTCGATCGTGCGCACGGGACTCTCGACGATCAGCTTTACTCCGACCGCCGCCGCGAGATGGAAAATTACGTCACATTGATCGACCAGCTCGGCAGTGACGGGATGGTTGTGAACGGTGTCGATCGTGTAATGAAAACGCGGGTGACCTTTGAGGTGTTGAATGTTTTCGATCGTGCCGGTGGAAAGATCATCGATCACGTAGACTTCGTCGCCACGCTTGATGTAAGCGTCGCTCAAATGCGATCCGATAAAACCCGCGCCACCTGTGATAAGTACTCTCAAACTTGCTCCTTTATTCGCCGACAAAAGACACAAAAGTCACAAACGAGTTGCAGGCAGCATTTGTGATTTTTGCGCTTCCTTATGGCGCAACTCTTGATAGAGACCTTTTATATCTTCAAACAATCGTTCTTTTGAATAGTTTACTTCCACAAACTCCAGCCCGCGTTCGCCCAACTCCTGTCGCAACGATCGATCGCGAATGATGCGGCTCAATGCCGTCACAAAGGCTTCTTCGTCACCCGGCGGCACGGCGATCCCGCGGCGGCAAACCTGATATGGTCCATCTTCGACGACATCGCCCAGCAAATCCACAACGCCACCAACACTCGTCGCCACAACCGGACGCGCATTTGCCATAGCTTCGATCAGCGTCAACGGTGTGCCTTCGTTGCGAGACGTCAAGGCCACTACATCGAGCGCAGGATAGAAATACTCCGGATCTTTTCGACCGCCAACAAAAATCACGTCTTTGTCGAGGCCGAGCGCTTCACTTTGCGCCTCGAGGGTCTGGCGCAGGGATCCATCGCCGATGATAATAAATCGCACCTCGCCCTGCCTGCGACACGCTGGATCGATCGCTTTCAAGCGCGCGGCAACGTTGAGAAACATCTGATGGTTCTTGATCTCGGTCAAGCGTCCAACGATCCCGATGAGTATCGTATGATCGGGAATACAGAACTCGTGACGAAACTTCGCGCGTCGCGATGCATAGTCCGCAAACAGACCAAGATCGAGCCCGAGCGGAATCACTTTGATCTGCCCGCTGCGCCCGACGCGAAACGTTTCGCCAATCTCCACGCTCTGCTGTTTGCTGATCACGATCAGACGATCGGTAACTATCCGCGCCAGCAGTCTTTCAATCGCGAGGAACAGTCGCGTCCGGTTACGACCGTAGTAACTATGAAAAACGTGTCCGTGATACGTGTGGACAAACTTGCACTCGCGCGGCTTGCCCACAAAGATGCCCGGTGTTAACCAGCGATACAGAAAACCTGCCGTGCGTCCGACTGTTCCGGCTTTGGCTGTGTGAGTGTGAACGATGTCGGGTCGCACACGGAGAAACAGTCGAAACAGTTTCCAGGTCGTGACTACGTCCTTCAAAGATATCTCGCGGCTCATTTCCGGAATGAAGAGCGGCCGCACGCCCGCCTCATCCGCGAAATAGCACATGTCTTCTTCACCTTCGGGAACGGTGCCCGTGACCAGCAAGGTGTTGAAGCCCGCATCATGCAGCCCGGAAGTTAACCAGACGACATGCTTCGCTGGTCCTCCCACATTCAACCGGGCAATGATGCGAATTACTTTTGTATGCATCATGTAAATCCTGTAAATCGTGTAATCCTGTCTATATGTTTCACAGGATTACAAGATTGACAGGATTAACAAGATTCTAATCATCCATTCTGAAGATCATTTCATCACTACTCTCGTGACGAATCTCGTCAACTTTCTCTTTCCGTCCGGCGCCGGCATATAACCTGTTCGGACAGTTGATCACGATCCCATCAACATCGCCGACGTTCTGATATCCATGCACGACACCAGCCGGTATCAGCACCGCGGCGGGATTGTCCTCGCCCACGACCATCGTCATCACAACCCCAAACGTTTCTGAATCTTTCCGGTTGTCCCAAACCCGCAGCTTGAAATTCGACGGACCAATGAAACAGAAGTAGTCAGCCTGGTCCCAGTGCTCGTGTGGTCCACGCGTGATGCCGGGATTGGTCGACGAGATGTAAGACATGGCGGGCAGGAACTCCTGCGTCCAGTTCGTCCTGCCGAAAGAGCTCGGTTAACCAACCGCGGTCGTCAAAAAACCTTTTCAGCTTGCGAACAACTACTCCCTTGATCTCGCCGTCTCTAAACCTGTCGGGCATTTGCAGCCACCCCTTCCGGTTCGAAATACATTTTGTTGGCTCCTGTCTCCGCGACAAGGTTCGACGCGCGTAACAAGCTCTCAAACGTTCCCGCGTCGGTCCACCAGCCGTCGAGCTCTTCCCACGTCATCGCGTCGCGCTCGATGTAAGCGTTGTTGACATCGGTGATCTCGAGCTCGCCACGGCCTGACGGCTTGAGAGAGCTAATGATGTCATAGACTTCCTCGTCGTACATGTAAATACCGATCACGGCATAGTCTGACTGCGGGGTGGCGGGTTTCTCGTCGATACAAACGACGCGATTACCGTCGAGACGAGGAACACCAAAGCGCTGCGGGTCGGGAACCTTCTTCAAAATGATCTTCGCGCCATTGCCCTGCCGTTTGTAAGCTTCAACAGCACTGCGAATGTTTCCCTCGATGATGTTGTCGCCGAGCATCACGCACACTGGACCACCGACCGCGAAGTGTTCGACAAGAGAAAGCGCGTGGGCGATGCCACCTTCGCCTTCCTGGTAAGCGTAGCTGAGATGTTTGAGACCGAACGCCTTGCCGTTGCCGAGCAGGCGCAGGAAGTCGCCGGCGGAGCTGCCGCCTGTGACAACCATGATGTCCGTGATGCCCGCATTCACGAGTGTCTGAATCGGGTAATAGATCATCGGCTGGTCGTAGACCGGCAGTAGATGTTTGTTTGTGACAGAGGTGAGCGGACGCAGTCTCGTCCCTAAGCCACCAGCTAGAACAACGCCTTTCAATGTTTCCTCCTGTTAATCCTGTGAATCATGAAATCCTGTGAAAGTCTTTGACAGGATTACATGATTTACAGGATTTACATGATGCTTATCTTACGGCGTAGATCTTTAATGAGTCGCCGAGGCGGCTCACGTTCAACATGCCGTTAATGATGTCTTTGATAGCCCGGCGTGGGCGGCTCTTCATCAACTGCTCGTTCAACTGGTAACCAGTCGTCACACGATCGAAATGCTGGTCCACAGTCTTGGGTGCGTCTTTCTTGCGGCCCATCGCGTGAAATATCTCGATGGGATTGCCGCCCGTAGTGCGCACGCGTATCTCGCGAAAGCCAACGTCACGCAGCAGACCTTTCAGGCCACCTGCGGAGAATAGCTGTAGATGCTCCGGCGGCCAAATGCAGCGCCACTTCAAGCCCAGCACACGTGCCGACAAACCACGAGCATGAGGCGTGGTGGTCCAAAACAATCCGCCGGGCCTCAGTAGTCGCGCCACTTCGTCCAGCAACACACGCGGCTCACTCAAGTGTTCGATAATCTCCGCCGCGGTGATCACGTCGAAGTGTTGCGCCGGAAACTTCGCATTCTGAAGCTCACCCTGAAACACTTCAAAGCCCAGAGAGCCTACGTGCTTCACTGCATTCATCGACACATCAAGGCCGTGTCCGATCCAACCGTTCTTGCGCGCTGCCAGAAGCAAGCTGCCTGCCCCACAGCCGATATCGAGCAAACGATTTGTTTGCCGGTACGGCGTAAACTCGGCCGTGATCTCTTCGAGTCGCGTTTGTATAAACGCCGGCGGTGACAAACTCGCTTCCGGATAATAACTGTCGTAGTAATACTCACTCGAATACCACGGCGAATAAGGCGTGTAGACCGTCGCACACTTCCGGCACGACACGATCTCGAGCTCATTCTTCACGCCAAGCGGCTGTGCGTCAGTTGAGCCACATGCCGCACACGCGCGCACGCTTCTTCTCCGCACGCGGATCCATCGCGAGGATCCTCTGGCCCGCAAAATCTTCGACTTTTTTTGGCGCCTGCATGAGTCTTAATCGATAAACCGGTTGAACCACAACTCGAGCATCAGCAGCGTCCAGAGCTGGTGCGAATAATCACGCTCGCCGCGCGTGTGCAATTCTATTAGCTGCCGCACCGCTTCGGGCTTGAACAAACCTCTTCGCAAAGCCTTGTCGGAAAGCACGACCTCGCGCAGAAACGGCTGCATCTTGCCGCGGAACCAGTGTCCGATCGGAACACCAAACCCCATCTTGCGACGATTGAGGTTCTCGGTCGGCAGTAGTTTGCGCAAAACTTTCTTCAAAAGATACTTGCTCGTCAGTCGTCGCAGCTTCAGATTCTGCGGCAGGCTCGCGGCAAACTCGATCACGTGATGATCGAGAAACGGCGAACGCGCTTCGAGTGAAACTGCCATCGTCGCGATATCGACTTTCACGAGCAGATCGTTTGGCAGATAAGTCATCTGATCGGTCAACAACATCGCATCGAGGATGCCAATGCCGTTGGCGCGCTTGAACCACTCCGCCAGCAGACCGGTCGGGTTTGAACTTTGCGTCTGCTCGCGAAAGAAATCGGAATAGAGCGGTTGCTTTGTCTGCTCGTTGAAGACGCTGACCCAGTGTGTGTAGCGATCGACTCGCGGCAGCGAAACAGCTTCCAGCAAACGTTTCGCTGACTTGATCCGGCTGCGACCGTTCGTTCCACCCGGCAGCAGGTTTACTGTTTCCTTGATCACTGACTCGCGAAGGAACGACGGCACGCGCCGGTACTTCTCAGTAATTCCCATCGCGATGTATCGCTCGTAGCCCGCGAACGACTCGTCGCCGCCATCACCATTCAAAGCCACGGTAACGTGCTTGCGAGTCTCTTTCGCGACGTAGTAAGTGGGAACTGCTGAAGAGTCTGCGTAAGGTTCGCCGTAGTGTTCGACAAGTGTCGGTAACACTTCGACCGCATCAGGCCGCACGATGAACTCGTGATGATCCGCACCGACGTGTTCCGCGATTCGCCGTGCGTGATGAAGCTCGCTGAAGTCCTGTTCGTCAAAACCGATCGAAAACGTTTTGACGCGCTCGCTCGACTCCTGGCTCATCAACGCCACGACCGCGCTCGAATCGATGCCGCCGGAAAGAAACGCGCCCAGCGGGACTTCCGACATCAAACGCACGCGCACGGCGTCGCGGAGGATCTCCACCGTGCGTTCGCCTGCTTCTTCCTCGCCGATGTCGAGCTTCTTCGTAAAGTCAGGCTGCCAGTAGCGCTGTATGTCGATGTTGCCGTTACGCCAGCGCAGCCAGTGACCGGGCTCGAGTTTGCGAATGGCGCGATACGCGGTGAGAGGCGCGGGAATGCACATGAACGAGAGATAGTAATCGAGTGCTTCGGGTTGAACGTCGCGACTGACATCCGGATGCAGCAGGAGGGCGCTGAATTCCGATCCGAAGATTAGCTGTCCGTTGACTTCCGCATACAGCAGGGGCTTTTTACCAACGCGATCGCGCGCGAGAAACAGCTCCTGCGTTCGCTCGTTCCAGATCGCGAAGGCAAACATGCCGCGCAGGTGTTTCGGGCAGTCAGTGCCGAACTGATCGTAGGCGTGAACGATGGCTTCGGTGTCGCTGTTGGTATAGAAAGTGTGGCCCAGCTTTTCGAGTTTCTCGCGGAGCTCGAGATAGTTGTAGATCTCGCCGTTGAAGACGATCCACGAGCTGCGATCCGCGTTATGGATTGGTTGCTGGCCGCTCTTGAGGTCGATGATCGCGAGGCGGCGCATCGCGAGGCCGGCAGGACCGTTGATGTAGAAGCCGTCTTCGTCGGGTCCGCGGTGACGGATGGCGTCGTTCATCCGCGCCAGCAGTTGCTCGTCAACCGGCTTCCCGTCGTTTCGAACGATCCCTACGATTCCACACATCGAGGACGTATATTAGCCAACCTTTGCCTACAAAAGCTATCAGAAGGACTTACACATTGACAGACTAACAGGTTCATCTTGAATAATCCTGAAAATCTTGTAATCTTGCTGAAAACTCATTGCACCTCGTCGATTTGATCGTGCCTGCGGCTAACTTACCTGAGAAGCTTGCATACGCGAAAACATTGCCGACTGTGCGTCTTTCTGAGCGCGCGATCTGCGATCTCGAACTGCTCGCAGTCGGCGCCTTCAGTCCACTCGACAGGTTCATGGGAAAGCAGGACTACGAACGCGTCGTCGCAGAAATGCGCCTGCACCACAGTCATCTTTTTCCGATACCAATCACGTTGCCTGTCTCTAACGACGAGCCACTGAAACTCGATCGCGAAGTGGCGCTCATCGATTCGCGAAACGAAATTCTCGCGGTGATGACGATCGAGGAGATCTACGAATGGGACCTCATGCACACTGCACACGAAGTGTTTGGAACGACTGACGAGCGCCATCCGCTCGTAGCTGAAATGCACCGCTGGGGAAAGCGAAACATCTCCGGCCGCCTGCGCGTCCTGCGCCTGCCGTCTCATTTCGACTTTCGGGAGCTGCGTCTGACGCCGTCACAAACACGCGCACGTCTCGAAACGACCGGCTTTGAAAACGTCGTCGCTTTTCAAACGCGAAATCCTTTGCATCGCGCGCATGAAGAGTTAACCAAACGCGCGATTGAAGATGTGAATGGCGTGCTGCTGTTGCATCCGGTCGTCGGCATGACCAAGCCCGGCGACATCGATCATTTCACCCGCGTTCGCACTTACAAAGCACTCGCGGGCAAGTACTACGATCAAAACCGCATCATGCTCGCGCTCCTCCCACTCGCGATGCGACTCGCCGGACCACGCGAAGCCTTGTGGCACGCCCTCATCAGACGAAACTACGGCGCGAATCACATGATCATCGGGCGCGATCACGCGAGCCCCGGCAACGACTCGACCGGCAAACCGTTTTACTCGCCTTATGCAGCGCAGGAGCTGGTCCAGAGTCTGGAAGATGAGATCGGAGTGAAAGTGTTGCCGTTCGGCGAATTCGTGTATTTGCCGGATGAAGATCGTTATGAGGACGTGAGGAAGCTCAAAGCAAACGCCGTGACCGCGCAATTATCAGGAACGCAGGTGCGTGAGTGGTATCGAGAGGGTGGAGCGGAGCTGCCTGAATGGTTTGCGCGACCGGAAGTCAGCGAAGCGATTGCGACAACTTATCCGCCGCGTCACAGGCAAGGGTTTTGTGTTTGGTTTACGGGGTTAAGTGCATCCGGTAAATCGACGACGGCGGAGATTCTCACGGTGTTGCTACAGGAGTTTGGGCGACAGGTTACGGTGCTTGATGGCGATGTTGTTCGCAATCATCTTTCGAGAGGTTTGGGTTTTAGTAAGGAAGATCGTGATGCGAACATCCGGCGGATCGGGTTTGTGGCGGCTGAGATCGTGAAGCATCAGGGAACAGTGATTTGTGCGGCGGTGAGTCCGTATCGTGCGACGCGCAACGAGGTGCGAAATACAGTTGGGGCAGAGCGGTTTATCGAAGTGTTCGTGGATACGCCGCTCGAGGAGTGTGAGCGAAGAGATGTGAAAGGAATGTATCAGAAAGCGCGGCGTGGTGAGATCAAAAACTTCACCGGGATTGATGATCCCTACGAGGCGCCCGTGCAGCCGGAGATGGTGATTGAAACGGTGGCGAAGACGGCGGAAGAAAATGCGCGCGTTGATTATTGATTATGCTAGTTGCAGAGGGGTTTACTCGAAATAGAGACAGGATTTACAAGATTTGACAGGATTCACAGGATTGCATCTTGTAAATCCTGAAACATCTTGTAAATCCTGTCTACGACTGTCCCATCACCGTCTTGCGTCGCGCCAGCACTCGCGCGGCCTGCAACTCCGCCAGTTCCTGCTTCGCCATCTTCTGTTGCAGTCGCCGGTTCTCCGCTCGCTCCTTCATGATGATCCCGCCCACCGCTACGAAGATGAAGTAGAACACCAGCAACTGCGAGCGCTGCCTGTACGCCGTGCCCACGTTCCCCTGGAACAGTGAATAGGCGAGCGTCAACATCGTCGTAAAGATCACGATCGGCGACACCTGCCTCAGACGATGTTTGATTGAATACCACATGCCCAGCACAAGCAGAGGAAAGGCGCAGCCACCACACGATCATTTCAGGCAACGTGATGCTTTGCCGCAGCGACGTGAATTGCCACGGAAACGGAGCGAACAGCAAATACACGACGCCCAGCGGAATGACGCTCAGCGCACCTTCGGTGGTTCCTACGTCGACGTCTTTACCGAACCCTGAACCGGCGCCAGCCTGGTCCTGGCGGCTCATCTGGATCGCTTCAGGTTCGCAAACCGATCAAACTGCGTTTCCCGCATACTGCAATACGCCAAACCACGTAAACGCCAGGCCAATCGCCGCCACCGCCACGAAGCGTTGCAGAAAACTCTGCGCACTCAACGTCTTCATCCCCATGACAAAACTGCCGGCAACCGCGGCCGCCATCATGTAGAAGATGTAGAAACGCAAACTCAGCAGCGTGAGCAACGACACCGTGATCAACTAACACCTACCCAACGGTGATCTTCTCCATCAGCCGCAACGTCGCGAGAATTGACAGCGCGAGCGCAAGGATGATCAAGCCATCTTTGAGCGCCTGCGACGACCAGAGAATCAGCGACGGGAAAAAGGTGACTAAAAGAGCCGCGAGCTGCGCCACGCGCGGGTTGTTGAAAAGCGCCATTGCCGGTGTAGTAGACGATGATACCGGTGGCAGCTCCGACCGACGCATTGACGAACTGAATCGCGAATAAGTTGCTGCCGACCACTTCGTAAATACCCGCGACGAGATAAAGCATTCCCCACGCGCCCGCGCCGGAGGCGACGAAGCTCTGGTACTTTTGCATGTGATAGTCATTGCCATGCAACCCTTCGACGCAGCGACTGCCCGAAGATGTCGTAAGTGTTCGCGTCGCCGCCAAAGAACTCTTCCATGTGGCCCATGTTGATAACTGCGGCGAGCACGATCCGGACCATCAGCCCGACCAGGAACAGCCGCAAGAGAAACGTTTTCTCATCGTGCGTGCGCGCGAGAATGAGAATCGTCGGCAGCCGAGACGACTGCGCACATGACCAGAGCGCCAGGCGCCAAATTAGGCATGAGCCAAATGAGGGCGCCGCAAATAACCAGCAGTAACGCGATGATCAGAGTATTCATAACTGGAAAACTAAACTGCCCGCTCGTTCTCAAACGTCGTCCGGAAGATCGGGACGAGTTTTTCGTTCAATCAGAAACTGATCTTCTGAGCTTAATTCCTTGACCGTTTTGGCCGGGACGCCGGCAATCAGTTTACCCTCTTCTGCCAGCGACGCGGTAATCACGGAGCCGATTCCGACGATCGAGCGCGCCGGAATCGCGCTTCCCGGCGCCATGCGGATTTCCGAGCCGATGTAGACGAGCGAGCCGATCGTGATCGGCATCGTCCGTTGGCGATTGTGCGTCCAGAGCGACGAGTTGCGGCCGCCGAGAATCACGCGACGGCCGATCTCGACGCGATCGGTGAAGTCGATTTTATGTCCGGTCGTGACGATGCTGCCATCACCTAAAAGAAAAACCGGATCGATTTGGTTGACGACTTCCGGATCGGGAATCGAGTTGATCTCGTTCATCCGCATGATCTCGCAGTAACGTCCCAGACTGACTTCGTCGCCGCCGCGAATGATGTTCAGATGACCGATACGCACGTGATCTTTGATCGTGAGTTTCTGCACGCGCGTGACGACGTTGAAGTGGCCGATGCTTACGTCGTCGTCGATCGTGCATTCGCCGGCGTCGATGATGCTGAGACCGATGCGGACGCGTTTGCCGATCTTGTAGCCAAAAAACAGACGATAGAGGGGACGTTTGAGAAACGATGGCAAGATCGCGCAGACGGCCAGCATCAGCAAACGCGATTTGCTTGTTTTCTGCATAATGACTGTGACAGGATTTACAAGATTTTACAGAATGTACAGGATAAATCTTGTCAATCCTGTAAATCCTGTAAATCCTGTCAACGCACCAACTGCCGGCTTTCGAGTTCCGCCGTGGCACTCTCAACCTGGTCTCTGCGCAGCCTGTGCGCGCACCCACGACAGCAATTCAGGTATTCCTCGCTCGAGCGAGACTTGAGGCTCGTAACCGAGCAGCGACTTCGCTTTCGAAATATCCGCCACGCAATGCCGTATATCTCCCTCGCGATACTTGCCCACAATCTCCGGCTCCAAATCAACACCCAAACCTTCGGCGAGCAAACGACTGACCGTCGCGAATCGACGTCGCCCTGCCAGTGCCGACGTTAATCGCCTGGTAATCAGCGCGATCAGTTTCGAGCGCCAGGAGATTCGCGCGCACGATGTCGCTGACGTGTACAAAGTCACGCGTCTGTTCGCCGTCTTCAAAGATCAACGGCCGGTTGCCGTTGAGCAGACGCGCCGAAAAGATCGCGCACACGCCCGTGTAAGGATTCGAGAGCGCTTGCCTGCGTCCCATAAACGTTGAAGTAGCGCAAAGCAACGGCAGGGATTCCATACGATCGGCCCACCGCGAGACAAAACTGTTCCTGGTCCTGTTTTGTGACCGCATAAACCGACGTCGGAAACAGTGGTTTCTCTTCAGTCGTCGGAGCCGGCGACAATTGCTTGCCGCACTTCGGACACTTCGAGTTCCCAGTCGCCGACTCGAGCAGTTGTTCGGCTGGTCGAAGTTGCGGAGCGACTGAGCCACAAGTCTCACAAGTGTATGCACCTTCGCCATAGATCGACATCGACGATGCAACTACAAGCTTCTTGATCTGTGGTCGTCGCTCGAGGATCGCTTCGAGCAAAACAGCCGTGCCGAGATCGTTGGCGCGAACGTAGCGCTCGATCTCGTACATCGACTGGCCCACGCCGACTTCCGCCGCTTCGTGAAAAACTACGTCGATGCCTTCCAGCGCTGTATCGACAAGCTGATCGATCGCAAACGTCGCCCTGAATAAATTCGGCGGCAGGATTCAGATAAGCAGGAGCGGCATTCTCGCCGTGTACCTGCGACACAAGCGCGTCGAGAACGCGCACACGATGCCCTCGCTCCACAAGCGCATCCACGAGGTGAGAGCCGATAAAACCGGCGCCACCAGTAACCAGCACATTAGCTTTTTCCAAAAACTGATTCCTCCGGCTCGATCTTGTGCTTGCCGATCGCGATTGCACTCGCGCATCAACCGGCACAGTCAGCATCGCGCAGAACAGATTTGAAAATCTCGTAAACTCTCGGCGTTTGGGTTATCGCTGAGTATTTCTCTTCTACAGTAGCACGGCCCGCCTGGCCCAGTCGTTGGCGCAGCTCGGCCGAGCGCAACAAGCGGGTGAGTTTATCGACCCACTCGTCTTCCGTGCCCGCGATAAATCCATTCTGATCGTCCTGAATGATGTCAGTGTTGACACCGACCGGCGAACAGATTGTCGGAATTCCCAGCGCCATGAACTGAAGCGCTTTCAGACCACACTTGCCTTTGCTCCAGCTATCGTCAGGCAGCGGCATCACGCCGATGTCGATCTCGCCCAGATCTTCCAGCTCGGTATCGGCGCGCCAGGGCATTGCTTCAACATCGACTGGCGCACACTCGTAAGCCGGCGTGCCGATCACGCGCAAGCGAAACGATTCCTTCTCGGCAAGTTTCTTCAAAGCGCCTCGCAGCGTGTCGAGATGTTGGACCGTGCTGTAACTTCCGGTCCAACCGATAACTGGCGGACCAGACTTTTCTTTGCGCTGCAGGCACGCGATATTTTTCGGTGTCGATCGTAGTGGGAATCACCGTGACGCGATCGTTCACCTGTCGTGCGTATTCCGCGAGATACGGATTTCCGACCATCACATGCGACGCAGATCCGGCAGATCGTTTTTGTCTTCGAAGCAAATTTCAGATAGCTCAAATAGCCGTTTGAAGGACTGCGATACGAAACAAAGATCGCATCGTCAAAATCAAAAACAATCGGCACGCCGCTCTGATGAATCAGTCTTTCAAAGACCGGCGGACCGAGCAGTGCGGCTTCGCGCAGGATGTAAACGAGATCGTAATCCTTCACTTTTCGGACCAGCGACAGCCTGCGACCCAGACCGCGCGTGACGAGCTGGAGTTTCTTGCCCATCATGCCGGGCTTGTAGAGCATCGCGTGCAGCTCTTCATCTTCGAAAGGCTCATAAGGTGATCTCGACGCCACGTTCGCGCAGCAGAGGTTCCCACTGTTCGAGGCGATAACGCTGGCCTGGCGAAGTGTCATAGAGCGCGGGCATCAAGGCGAGAACACGCATCATTTTTAAATCGAGTTTAGTCGCATAGTATAGTCTGAACATTAATGGCTAAATCCTCACCCGGCTTTCCGTCCGGTTGCGATCCATCCAAAATTTTCGCCCACACTTGGCGACTTCCAGCGACGCGCGGGCCAACCAGTTCTGCACGTCCAGCTCGCGTGTAACGATTCTCGATCGGCGCTGAGAAGCGATCGAGCTGATCGTTGACGCACACTCGAAACGGCAAATTCGCGTACTGCTTCATCGGAAGCTCTTCCGCCACGCGATTCAACAGCGGAATCGTTTCAAAATCCGATAGGGCCACACAAAAAACATGAACGCCACCACCGCTGTCGGATACGCAAGCGCATAGACCGCGCCGTGCGGAAACCGCGTCGTCAACCTGCGCGCCGCCGAAATACCTGACAACATGCCGCCTTGATGGGCCGTTGTTCCGGTTTCCAGTAAAGATAGATTTGCACCACGCCGCCGGGTTTCAGAAACCGCAGCAGGTTTTGAAACGCGGCTTCGGGATTCGGGCAGATGATGCAGCACGCCGATCGAATAGATGAAGTCAAAACTCTCGAGCGCGAATGGTGGATTGTGCAGATCGGCCTGGACCACGTGAACGTTGCGTGACTGCGTGTTCGTCGCGCCACTTCAACTGCCGGTCCGAGATCGATGGCCCACACTTCAGCGCCATACTTCGCCGCGTAGTATGCAAAGCGACCATTGCCGCAGCCGGCGTCGAGGATCTTCTTGCCGGGAAAGAAGTCGGCGGCGTGCGGTTGCATGTAGTCGAGAAACTGCTTCTCCCACTCCTCGTACATCTCCGGGAAGCGATGCCATTCGTAACCAAAGCTCAGTGCTGTTTCCGCTTGCGTGCTGTCGGTTGCGGTGGCGCGACCTTCACCGGTCAAGGCGTCACGCATTGATGGGAGTAACAGCCGTGGGATGCCGTCGATGATCGGGATAAAAGATGGTCGCAGCGGGAGCAGATCAGAGTGTCACTGGACAACGTCAGGCTCGCGCGACAGCTCGGGCAGCGCAAAGTTTCCAGCAGTGTGTCTAATCCGTCAGTCATCGTTAGACAGGATTTACAAGATTTTCAGAATTTACAGGATATCTTGTTAATCATGAAAAATCCTGTTAATCCTGTCCTAAAACTTTCTCGTAAAGCGCCGCGTATCGCTCTCCCGCAACCGTCTCAAATCAAAAACCTGCTCCGCCACTGACCGTGCGCTCTCCCTAACCCCCGGATCGCTCACCATCATCTCGATCTGCGTCCGAGCTGCCTTCAAATAATCCTCTTCACTAAAATCTTCAATCAACACTCCCGCTTTCCACTCGTTAATCAACGGATCGGAATCGCCCACGCCCGCATTTATCACGAGCGGCAATCCACACGCGAGATACTCACCATTCTTCGTCGGCGACGACGCAATCTTCGACACACATCGCTTGATAAACGCCAGCCCCACATCCGCCGCCGCCAGATACGAAGGAACCTCGCGCTGAGGCCACCGCCCGCACACTAAAATTATCCGGCTCGACATTCCGCGCGCGCATCAACTCTCTTACTCGATCGTGACTGCCCGTGGTGAGCCAGAGCAAATGTGCCTCGCGATTCTGCTTCAGAAAGCTCGCGAAAAAGTCGGCCATCTTCTCAGTCAGATACCAGCCGTCAAGCGAGCCGCTGTAAACCATCGTCAACCGATCCCCAAGTCCCAGTTCACGCGACGCCGCGCGCGCTCCTCGTCGCTAAATTTAAACAACGAAAGATCGACGCAACACGGAATCACTTCGTGATGCACCGCCCGACCGCGCAGTCCTTTCCACTCCCTGATGATCGGCCAGATGCTCTCAGTCAGCGTAACGATACCATCAGTCGCCGCCAGAATACGGCGCTCAGTCGCTTTGGTCATCCGATACGGCAGCCCGCCTTCGCGCCAGTGTTCCGCGTCGACATACTCCTCAGCCATCAACCCGCGCAAGTCAAAGATCATCTTGATGCCGAAACGACGTTTCAACGCCAGCGCGATCGTCGCGGGAATGTGCCCGCGCGCATGGACCATCTCGATCCGGTTACGCCGCACCAGTGCGCCGGCTTTGCGATACCCGGCCATCACGTCGTAGATCGTTGCGGGTATCGATGGCCGTTGATGATAACGCAGCCAGTGCCATTCGATGCCCTGCGCTTTTGAGTTTCTCTCGTAGCTGCTCGCAGTGCGCAATGCCTTCGGCCGTGAATGCTTTCGGCACGTTCAAAACTCAGTAGCGTGAATCGTAACTCCACGTTTCGCCAGCTCGCGCAGGTATGGAATGACCTGACTCTGGCCGAGCGGGTCAAGCATTCCGTTGTAGGAGATGAATAAGACGCGACGGCCTTCAAGCGCCATTGCCGGCCTCCACCGGAGTCTTGCGGCTCCAGCGAAAACAATCCAGCAACAACCACTGAATGCTGCCGATGATCGCAGCCGCATCGAGCACCGCCAGCAGCGACATTACCATCGCGCCACGCTCGAGGTTTTGCAGAAACGAGGCGGGATAACAAACACGGTTTCGCCGGATGGAAACGGCGGCACGCGCCGCGAGCATCAAGAGCCACAGAGCGATCAGAAACCAGACCCAGCGACGGCTCGATGATCAACGCCGCTATCGCGAGTAGAGTGCCAGAACGCCATAGCGCACCAGGATCGTCGACTGCCACTGGCGAAACAGTCCTGCGCGAATGTTGTTGCGAGAGTAAACGACGAATCGTTTGAAGGTGGACCACAGTGTTGGTCTGAAGATCCCAGTGAACTTGCGCGCGCGGCTCGAAGACAAAGTGATAACCGGCGTTCTCGACGCGATCCATGAAGATCAGATCTTCCGCCGAGCGAAGTTCTTCGGGAAAGCCTTTGACTTTCTGCCACGCTTCGCGACGCAACAACGTTGAAGCGATGAAGCGTGGTCGAGTGACTATGCCGTTGTGTGATGTGGGCGGCGGCACGTAAGCGATGGCTGCGCACTGTTTGAAGAACGTGTCCGTCACCGGTTGCCAGGAACCGTAGACAACATCGATCGAATCGTCTGCTTCGGCTTTTGCAGATAGGGCTTCGAGCCAGTTGTTTGCGAGACGAATGCCGGCGTCAGTAAAACCCAGCCACTCGTGACTCGCCTGCGCCGCGCCGAGATTGCGGCCGCGGCCTGGCAAAGCCGGACCCGCGCGGATCAGTCGCACTGGTGCGCCTTTGCGAATGTATTCTTCGATGATCTGTGGTGTTGCGTCGACGGAGCCGCCGTCAGTGATCACGATCTCGTCCGGTGGACGCGTCTGGGCGAGCAAGCTGTCGAGCAGCTCGCGGATGGAAGCTTCTTCATCCCGGACGGGGATGACAACACTGACTTTCATAGATTTAACTGTAGGGGCGGCCCTCCGTGGCCGCCCCAGGTTGCCACATTGTGTTTCCACGCTGGGGCGGCCACAGAGGGCCGCCCCTACAGTTGTATCTCACGACCTCACAGATTACACAGATTGATTGTTCTTACTCAATACGAAGTTTTCCAGAACCAGATAGTCCATTTCGGTGCGCATGAAGCAACGGTAACTGTCGGCGGGTGTGCAGACGATTGGCTCGCCGCGCACGTTGAAGCTCGTGTTCACGATCACCGGGCAGCCGGTGCGCTTTCGGAAAGCCTCGATGATCTCCCAGTAAAGCGGATTGGTCTCACGAGAGACTGTTTGAATTCGCGCGGAGTAATCGACGTGCGTGACTGCCGGTATCTCGGATCTCCTGCACTTTGAGCTTTTCGAGCCCTTCGAGCTTCGCTTCGTTTTCACCGAGCTCAACTCGTTTGTCCGGCGCCACATCCGCAACCAGCAACATGTAAGGACTGTCTGCATCGAGCTCAAACCACTCCGACACGTGCTCTCGCAAAACACTCGGTGCAAACGGTCGAAAACTCTCACGATACTTGATCTTCAGATTCATCACTGACTGCATCTGCGGCGAGCGAGCGTCGCCAATGATGCTGCGACAACCAAGCGCGCGCGGCCCAAACTCCATGCGACCCTGATGAAGTCCGACAACTTTTCCGGCTGCTAGCAATTCAGCCACGACTTCCGGTAACTGCTCGCGCGAATACTTCGTGTAAGCAAAACGATTCTCAGTGAGATACTTCTCGATCTCGGCTTCACTGTCGCGTGGTCCAAGATACGAGCCCTTCATCGCGTCGCGTCCATTCACCGTGCGAGGCTTCGCGAGATAACGATGCCAGATCGCAAGCGCGACACCGAGTGATCCACCGGCATCGCCCGGCCGCCGGTTGAATCCAAATGTTTTCAAACGGCACTTCCTTCAACACTCTTCCATTCGCCACACAGTTCAACGCCACGCCACCGGCCAAACAGAGATGCTTCATCCCGGTTTCACGATGAACATAACGCGCCATCTTCAACATCACTTCTTCCGTGATCACCTGGATACTGCGCGCAAGATCCATCTCGCGCTGCGTGATCTGCGACTCGGCCTTCCGCGGTGGACCACCGAAGAGTTTGTCAAACGTGCCGTTAGTCATCCGCAGACCCTGTGAGTAGCTGAAGTAATCCTGGTTGAGCTTGATGCTGCCGTCGTCTCGCACTTCAAGCAGTTTGTCTTTGATGGCGTTCACGTACTTCGGCTCGCCATACGGCGCGAGGCCCATCACTTTGTACTCGCCGCTGTTCACTTTGAATCCGGTGTAGTAAGTGAACGCGCTGTAAAGCAGGCCGACACTGTTCGGATAGCGAAGCTCCTGAAGCAGTGTTAACTCGTTTCCTTTACCAATACCGATCGAGCTGGTGGCCCACTCGCCGACACCGTCGATCGTGAGTATCGCTGCTTCGTCAAACGGCGACGGATAGAACGCACTTGCCGCATGGCTCTCGTGATGATCGCCGAAGAGGAGTTTCCATTTGAACTTCTTGCCGTTTTTCTTCGCCTGTCGTTCATCTTCTTCGCCATCGGCTTTCGCGAGCTCGGTGCGAATGAGATCGGGCATCCAGAGTTTCTCGCTCATCCAGAGCGGCATCGACTTCAGAAACGAGCTGAAGCCTGACAGGCGAGTAGTCGAGATAAGTTTCGAGCAGGCGATCGAATTTCAGTAGAGGCTTGTCATAGAAGCCGACGAAGTCGAGTTCGGACGCGGTTAGATTTGCTTCAGCGAGACAGTAGCGCGCGGCGTGGAGTGGGAAACGATGATCGTGCTTGATGCGTGTGAAGCGTTCTTCCTGCGCGGCGGCCACGATCTCGCCATCAACGACGAGGCAGGCAGCGGAGTCGTGATAGAACGCGGAGATGCCGAGAATGCTTACCACTTAAGGATTAGAAGAGAGTGTAGATGAAAGGCGCGATGGCCGACCCTTTCGCGAGCACCAGCAGCACGCCGACTGCCACGAGCGTGATGACAATCGGGGCGAGCCAGAACTTCTTGTTCTCCCTCATGAACTGCCACAACTCACTGATGACTTGCGCCTTCGACATAAAATCATCTTAGCCACAAAAGGCACAAAATGCACAAAAGAAGAAAACGAATCATGTTTAGAGTTCAGCCTTTAGGCTGCCGGTGGGAGAGCAAGCTAAAGCTTGCAACTCTGAACGGCAAGAAATATTTTTGTGCTTTTTGTGACTTAAAACATCTTCTCGTAGTGGCGTGGATTGCGTTGTCGCTCGGGATACGGTTGCCAGAAGGAGTCGCGTGGGCCAGAGCGGCGTTGCAAGTGGATCCCAGCCCATCGCGCGTTTCACCAACCCGATCGGCGTCAGCACCAGAAAGAAAACAATCGCAAGAATGATGCGGCTGGAGACGTACGCCATCCCCTCCGCCAGCTTCATCCAGAGCTTTCGTGGAGTTACGAGAAAACGCGGAGCAATAACGCCGAAGAGGATCAGTGCTGAGCCAATGAAGGTGAGGACAACTCCGGCAATTTCAAACTTCCCGCGATACCACCACCAGAGCCGGAGCGCCAGAAGCACGCCGCCCACGAGGACTCCAAACTCCAGCTCTGCTCGGAAAGGACGTGGCTTCATCTTCGGTACAACTAAAGATGATTAACTGGTGGCGAGTGCCTTCACCGGCGCGTTTTGCTTTTCGAGCTCACCGGCAATCCAGTGGTAAGTGATCTTCAAACCGTCTTCGAGTGAGATCGACGGCTCCCATTGCAACGCTTCGCGCAGACGTGTGTTGTCGCTGTTGCGACCTCTGACGCCCTGCGGCTTCGTGAGATCGTAACGCTTGCCGATCTTCTTGCCCGCAATGTTGGCAACGATGTCGACGAGCTCGTTGATCGAGATCATGCGGTCCTGGCCGAGGTTGATTGGCTCACGATGATCGCTCTCCATCAGACGATAAATGCCTTCGACACAATCGTCGATGTAACAGTAGGAACGAGTCTGTTCGCCGTCGCCCCACACTTCAATCTCGTCGCCATCTTCAGCGAGCGCGATCTTGCGACAGATCGCCGCGGGCGACTTTTCGCGTCCGCCGTCGTAAGTGCCCAAAGGTCCGAAGATGTTATGAAACCTGACGACGCGCGTATCGACGCCGAAGTCTTCAGTGTAGTGACGGCAAACTCGCTCCATGTAGAGTTTTTCCCAACCGTAACCGTCTTCGGCATCGGCCGGATACGCGTCTTCCTCTCTCAACGGCGTGACGTCGGTTTCCTTCTGCTTGTAACCGGGATAGATGCACGCGCTCGACGTGTAGAGATAACGTTTGACGCCATTGATGCGCGCGGCTTCGATCGAGTTGAGATTGATGAGCGTATTGTCGCGAACGATGACGGCCTTGTTGTTCTCGATGAAACCGATGCCGCCCATGTTGGCCGCGAGGCCGTAAACCTGATCCATGCCTTCTGTGGCCGCAAGGCAGTTGTCAGCTATGGAAAGGTCGAGCAGTAAAAACTCGTTGGCGGCGGTAGCCTCGTATTCCGGTTCTTTGATATCCACGCCGCGCACGTAGTAGCCGCGATCAATCAGATACTTCGTTAGATGATGGCCGATAAAACCGCCCGCGCCCGTTACCAGTACTTTTGTCTGTTGTGACATTAATTAGTCCTCTTCAAAGTGGGACAAGATACGATACTGTTGTCAGTCATGTAAACCATTGCTGCTCAACGCGAGGCGCCGCAAACAACCCCAGAACGGCCTGTTCAGCAAACTTTCCGGATGAGTTGCAAACGCGCGCATCAGCCAACTGGCCGCCTCGACTTTTACGTCCTGCTTCGCTGGCTGCGTACGAGAGACGCAGAAACCTCGTCGCCTTGCACCAGCGTTGATCTACGCCCTGCAACTGAGGCTCGTAGAATTCCGCGATCCGATCAAACTCCTCGAGCTGTCGATGACCTTCGGCGATCGTCTTGCTCACTTCGTGCAGGCGATACGCGGCCATCGGCAGTGGAATGTATTCACATTTGTGACCAGCGAGCAGCAGTCGCACGTACATATCGTGATCGAAATCGTAGCTCCAGCGTTCCTGAAAGCCTGAGCGAACGAGCTCGGTTCTCCAGAAGTGGCCCGGTTGCGGCGCGCGGTAAGCCCACGACAAACAGTGCGCCGCCGATCGCGGCACCACGGCGCGAATCAGTCTCGTCTCGTGACCCTCGCCGAACATGATCGTGTCGCCGCACACCCACTTGCTTGCGGGGTGCTCGGCAAAGTGATTTATCACCGCGTTGAAGGTACCGGGCAGGTAAACGTCGTCGCTATTGATGAAGGCGAGAATGTCGCCCAGTCGCTCGCTCGAGGCCTTTGTTGATCGCGTGCACCTGGCCGCGATCTTTTTCACTTTCCCAGTAGGCGAGTTTGTCTTCGTAGCGGCGGATGATCGAAACGCTTTCGTCAGTGCTGCCACCATCGATGATGATGTACTCGAGCGGCTCATAACCCTGATTCAGTACAGACATGATCGTCTCTTCCAGGAACCGGCCCTGGTTGAATGAGGGTGTGATGATGCTGAGTTTCAGTGGCATGCTCGAAATGATTAGTGATGGTTAGACAGGATGTCAGGATTTACAGGATTGGCAGGATTTAATCTTGTAAATCCTGTAAATCTTGAAATCCTGTCTAAAACTGTCTCGTCATTCGAAACTCTTGATCGAATCCACAACGTAAACCTGCTGCTCTTCACTCAACTCCGGATACACCGGCAAAGCAACGTCTCCTCAGCCGCAGCCTCCGCTTCCGGAAAGTCTCCCTTTTTGTAACCGAGATAATCGAAACACTTTTGCAGGTGAAGCGGAATCGGATAATAGATCTTGCTGCCGACGCCGCGAGTTTTCAAATGTTCCATCAACGCATCGCGATTACCCGGAACACGAATCACGTACTGGTGAAAGATGTGACGGCCATCTGATCTGACCTCCGGCGTCGATCAAGAGGAAAACTCAAGTCAGCATCTTTCAGTAACCTTGTATAAATCTCAGCCTTCCGCGCGCGCTCGTCGGACCACTTATCCAAACGCGGAAACTTCACGTTCAACACCGCCGCTTGCAGTTCATCCAGCCGGCTGTTGATCCCAACTTCTTCATGCTCGTATTCATTCGCTCCGCCATGCGTCGCGCAGTCGTCGCAAACGCGCCGCGACTTCGTCGTCACTGGTCGTCAGAATCCCGCCATCACCCGCGCCACCAAGGTTCTTCGTTGGATAAAAACTGAAGCAGCCCGATCACACCCATCGAACCCGCGCGGCGTCCCTTGTCAGTCGCGCCAATCGCCTGCGCCGCATCTTCGACCACCGGAATTCCATGACGCTCGTCCCAGCTCGAGCAGACGGATCCATCTCTGCGCACTGGCCGTACAGGTGGACGGGCATGATGGCTTTAGTTCGTGGCGTGATCGCATCCGCAACACGTGATGGATCGAGGTTGTAAGTGTGTGGATCGATATCGACAAAAACCGGGCGCGCGCCGAGTCGAGTGATGCACGCCGCCGTTGCGAAGAAGGAAAACGGCGTAGTGATCACTTCATCGCCGGCTTTGACGTCGAGCGCCATCAAAGCGAGCAGCAACGCATCCGAACCGGATGCGCAGCCGACTCGCATGTTTGGTTTGGCAATACTCGGCGATGGAAGTTTCGAGCTCACGCACTTCGTCACCGAGGACGAAGCGCTGCGAGCTCATTACACGTTCTACTGCCTGCTGCAATTCATCCCGAAGCGAGACATACTGCGCCTGGAGGTCCAACAAGGGAACGTTCATAGAATCAGGAAAGAATGGGACTGCCACCAAAGATCACAAGCTCAAGAAATCTTTGTGACCTGTTTGATGGCTGAGACGATCAGGCAGTCTCACCGGCGGAAGCGCCCTCGGCCGCTGTCGGTTTCGGTCGAGTAATAGTTCGAGTAATAGCCGGAATAATAGTAGTCCTGCGATCTCGAGCTTCACATTATTCAGCACCACACCAAAGATGTGCGCGCCAACATCCAGCAACTGCTGTTTCGCCCGCGCACAACGGCGCGCGAACTTCTGCCGCCATGGACCACCAGCATGACGCCGTCGACCATCGTCGAAAGAATCGACGCATCCGTAAACGAAATCGCCGGCGGTGAATCGATAATGATGTGCGCGAAGCGTTCACTCAAAATGACCCAGCAGCCGTCGCATCTCTTCCGAGCCGAGCAACTCCGCCGGATTCGGCGGCACCGGACCAGAAGTCAGAATTTTCAGGTTCGGCGTCTTTGGCATAAATCTGAAGCAGGTTGTCGAGATCTCTTTCGCCCGACAGCCACGTCGTCAAGCCCTTCGAGTTCGGCAACTTCAAACTGCGTGTGCAGGCGCGGGCCGTCGCAGGTCGCAATCGATGATCAGAACTTCGCGCCGGTCTGCGCGAGCATGAACGCGGTATTGATCGCCGTAGTAGTTTTTCCTTCGGAAGGCTGGCTCGACGTGACGAGAATCGTCTTCGGCGGCTGTCCTGCTGACGACAACAGCAGCGACGTTCGCAAGTGACGATACGACTCCGCGATCGGCGACCGCACGTCGTCGATCATCGCCAGCGCCGTGCTTTCTGAAGGCCCGGGATTGCCCTGCGGAAGTCCTTTCAAACGCCGCGCCACCGCGGCCGGCTGGAATCATCGCCAAAGCCGGCAGGTGAATGTAACGATCGATGTCGTCGAGCGACTTGACTGTGTCGTCGAGGAAGTCGAGCAGGAATGCCAGACCGATACCAGCCACGAGGGACAGCACGAAAGCGATCATCACGTTTCGCAGGCGCGGCTGGACCAACCGGCGATCCGCGGCACGCGGCTGTAGTTTTCAATTCTGACTTCGCTGCCCTTGTCGCCCTGGGCAATCTGAACTTCGCGCTGCTTCTGGAGCAACGTGTTCAGATACTGTTTGTTGGTTTCGAGACGCTGCGTGTACGCCGCCATCTCGATCTGATCGCGCGTCTGCTGGTCGGTATGCCGCGCTGTTTCATGTACATCTCGCCGGACGCTATTTTCGTGAGCCAGGGCGGCTTCGTACTTGCGCCTTCAGCATCGCGATCGATTCATTGGCTTCTTTTTCCAACTCGTCTTCGAGACGTTTGATTGAGGCTTCTGCCTCTTTTACCTCCGGCCATTCCTTCGTGATAGGTCACTTCGAGGGCGGCTTTCTTTCTTTGAGCTCGAGAAATCTTGCGCCTGGATATTGGTGATGCGTTCTGACTTTCGCACCTCCGGAATCGAAAAAGCATCGTTGGAATTTTTTGCGCTCAGATAAATCGCCTGCGCATTCTTGCGCTGGTTCTCCGCTTCGAGAAGCTGGCGACTGAGATCCGCAAGGCGTTGTCCTTCGACGTTCAGGGTGCTGTCCATCGTCGGCGGCAATCCTTTTCACGGGCGTAGTTGAAGAGCGATTCCGTGTCGTGCCGGATCTTTTCCTGATAGGCAGCGATTTCACGAGCCAGCAGGTCTTCAGCTTTAGTTGAGTTCTGGGTGGTGCGCTCTACGTTGTTGGCGCGAAACACTTCCGCGAGCGCGTTGGCCACTTTCTGGGCCATCTCCGGATCGGTGTGACGATACTTGATGATGAACAGGTTGGTGCCGACGATACCTTCGACTTTCTCTGCGCCGATGATCGCGTCTTCGTAAGGTTCGAGTGCCGACAACTCTTCCGGGCTCAATGGCTCATCTTTGAGCTGGGCTTCGCCCATCACGCTTGAGCCACCCGGCGCAACGGCCGGAAGTGCCGCAGGCTTCTTCTCGCCGGAGACCATGCGTCGCAACGCGGTGAAGATCCCGCCCTGCGCCTGGGTGCCGAAGAAGTTTGGATTGTGTTGCAGGTCCAGACTCAGTGCGACCTGGCGCGCGAGTGCCGGACTTTGCAGCAACTTGATCTGCGTGCCCCAGAAATTCGCGTCGGGCTGCGCGTTGAGCACGAAGTCTTTGGTCTGAAGAACGTTCTGGCGCTCTGTTGCTCGATCCGAATCGTCGCTTCGGCTTCGTAGATCGA
The DNA here is from genome assembly GCA_963748155.1 of uncultured Acidobacteriota bacterium. Lineage (GTDB taxonomy): Bacteria > Acidobacteriota > Blastocatellia > Pyrinomonadales > Pyrinomonadaceae > PSRF01. The sequence continues at coordinate 91,457 of CAVVHV010000004.1, forward strand.
GGGTTGGCGAAACATCTGGACCGCGACCAGCGAAGTGACGACCAGACAGAGACTGAGGATCAGCCACTTCCGCTTCAGCACTACGAACAAGTAATCGCGAAGCTGGTTCGGCTCGGTGGCGGCGGGACCATAGGACCTGACCTGGCCAATATCACTCAGCGGCCTGTCGAGACCACGATCGACCGCAGGCATCGGCATCAAACGGTTATCTTGCGACATCATTTATTCGGCTTTCGTCAATACAAACAGTTAAGTAATGCACACAACTAGAGGGTCGGGATGATATCAGAGATTTAGCCACGGATGAACCACAGATCCGCGTCATCCGTGGTTAATAAAGTGTGCCAGCCCGTCCTGCCAGGAGGGTAAGGGCGGCAATCCAATGCTTCCGAGAGCAGGCATTTCATCCTTGAATTCCTGGGACGCGGGGCAGGACGTCCCAGTGAATCACCTTCGATAACTTCGAGCACGTCGGTGTTGAGGCCTGCCAGTCGAAACGCCTCCATCGAGAATGTCTCAAAACTTGCCCCTTCACCGGAGCTGACGACGTGATAAATGCCCGGCAAATCAAGCACTGCGAGCTCGCGCAGCCTGACAGCCAGATCGCGGCCGTAGGTCGGCGTGCCCCAGTAATCGCGGATGGCTTTCATTTTTTGCCCGCGCTGGCCCCACGTCACTACGTTGCTCAGGAAGTTTTTGCCGCCCGGTCCGAAGATGTATCCGGTGCGGACGACGATCGTGCGGGCGTTGGCTTCCTGCGCTTTTCGTTCACCTTCGAGTTTGTACTGGCCGTAGACGCTGATCGGCCGCGGTTGATCGCGTTGCGTGTAAAAGCCTTCTTTCTCACCGTCGAAGACGTAGTCGGTTGAGATGGTGATCAGGAGCGCGCCGGCCGTCGCGACTGGCGCGTGCGAGGTTTTCCGGTCCGAGCGAGTTTACGCGTTCTGCTTTCGTCGGGATTCGTTTCACAACCATCGACATCCGTCCAGGCCGCGCAATTGATGACGGCGTCGGGGCGTTGCGCGGCAATTACCGATTCAACGGCGTGCGCGTCAGCGATATCGAGAGACTTGTGGTCATAATCGAAAACTTTATCTCCGCGCGTGGAACAGTGCTCCACCAGCGCTCGTCCCACCAAGCCCTTCGCTCCGGTAATCAGTATTTTCAACGACTACCTCCACAAATCTTCGAGGAAACAACTGTAGGGGCGGCACTCCGTGGCCGCCCGTTGTTTGACCAAAACGCGCGCATCTTCCGCACGGGTGGCCACGGAGGGCCACCCCTACAGTTGTTTCCAACAAGGTTCATGGGTTTTGCGGTAAAGAGGTGCCGTATTGCGCTTTGTAATACTCGCGATATGCGGGGTTGCGGACCTTTTCGATCCATTGTCCGTTATCGCGGTACCACTCGATCGTCTTTCTCAGACCCGTGGCCCACGTTTCACGCGGCTGCCATCCGAGCTCCGATTCGGTGAGCGACGGATCGATCGCATAACGCCGATCGTGCCCGAGACGATCATTGACGTACTTAATCAGGCTGCGCGGCTTACCGAGCGCCTCGAGCACAGATTCAACCACTTCGATATTCCGGCGCTCATTGCGTGCGCCGATGTTGTAAACCGCGCCGGAGCGTCCCTTCTCAGCGGCTGCGAGAATCGCTCGACAATGATCCTCGACGTAAATCCAGTCGCGCACGTTCTGCCCGTCTCCATAAACCGGAACCGGCTCGTCGTTCATCGCATTCGCGAGCATGAGCGGCAAAAACTTTTCGGGAAACTGCCGTGGCCCATAGTTGTTCCCGCAACGAGTGATAACGGTGTCGAGGCCAAACGTGTGCTGCGCCGCTCGAACAAGATGCTCCGCCGCAGCTTTCGAAGCCGCGTACGGACTATTGGGCGCGAATGGCGATGTTTCAGTGAAAAAGCTGGCATCGTTTTCAGGCAAGCTGCCCATCACTTCATCAGTCGAAACCTGCACGAAGCGTTTCACGCCGCGCGCACGTGCGGCATCGAGCAGAACCTGCGTGCCGATGATGTTCGTGCGAAGAAACTCATCAGCGGATGCGATGCTGCGATCGACATGCGACTCGGCTGCGAAGTTAACAATGACGTCGGTGTTCTGGTCCAGGTGCGCAAGCACTGTTTGCGGATCGGCGATGTTTCCGCAAACAAAGCGGTGCCGGTTTTCATCCAGTCCGGTGAGATTGTCAGGATTGCCGGCATAGGTGAGCGCATCAAAATTCACCACGCGGCAGTGTGGATTTTCATTCAGCAGCAAGCGAACAAAACACGACCCGATAAATCCCGCACCACCAGTTACAAAGAATGTTTTCATAGCTCAACTTATATCTTGTTAATCTTGTAAATCCTGTCATCCTGTCTACGACTACCTCATCAACAAAGGTGTTAGCCAGGATTACAAGATCTACAGAATTAACAAGATAAATCCTAATCCTTAATCATCGAAACAAAAATGCAATCTAAATGCAATTTGACCTTAGGGGGCAAAATGGACTATTACATGCCCCGCTTTTTTGAGACTAGGTCGCGTGACCTCCTCGCTCAGAGATAGTGGACAAGGCTTCCGATGGTCCACTCCATGCAGAGTTTTCATGCTGACTATAGACCAGGTCGATCCACTGGTCGTAGTATCCTTGGCCAACTTTCTGGCCTAAGCCGCTGCTAGCATTTTCGCAGACCATTTCCTGTTCCTGTGATCAAGTTCTTCTTTCTTTAGTGTGCGGGCACTAGGGCCCCGGGTCTCCTCGCGTGAGACACCTTCTAATTAGCCCTCAAGGAGAAAATCCAGAATGCTAAACACTTTGCCCTCCCGATTCCGGTACCGCCGATCGCGGTATTCAATCGGTATCGCTCTTTGTATTGTTGCTGCGCTTTTAGCGCTTCCCCTTTTTATCGGATCCGCAGTTTCACCCATTAGACCAATCGATAATGACAATAGGGTTCAGAGCGCGACGACAGCTAATTCCCACAGCAACGTCGCAGCTTCCGCTTTTAACTTTTTAAGCCCGCTTCCTCAGGCAGCTCCAACAACTCTCGAAACTTTCGCAGGCGATTGCACCACACCGAAGAGCGTTTTCAATCTTCAGGATACAGACTTGATCGTGTGCGCGAAGTTTACAAATGTGACGCCCGGATGGAGCCTCATCTGGTCCAACGCACATTTCATCGCCGTTCAGAGTACAACGCCCACGACGCAGCATGGAACTGCGACTTTTACGCTTAACGCAAACTCCAGCCTTGGCGATTGGCGCGTAATTCTCTTCGATCCTTTCGGTGGCAGCGTCCAGGCGGTCACGAGCTTTACGGTGATCGATGCGGCAAATCCAAGCGCCGACGTTTCCGTCTCCAAAGGTTTGATTTCAACGGATGCATCGTCGGGCCACCAGCTTCTTTACTCAATTCAGGTAACCAACCAGGGACCAAGCGATGCCGCCGCCGTCACGTTGTCGGACGAATGCGCCGGCGAATACGACGTTCCACTCGTTCGGACAGTTAGATGGTCCGACGTTTACCTGCACTAATCCGAATGAGGGCGAAACCGGGACTACGACCTGTACGATTCCCAGCCTTATGCGCGGAGAGACGGCATTTTTTGTCGCCACTTACGTTGTCGACACTGTTTCAAACGGCACGATCATCTCCAACACCGCAAGCGTAAGTTCCACTACGGACGATCCAAACACCGACAACAACAGCGAAACAATCAGTGCGGTCGTTGTTAACGCGCCGTGCGTGTTGTCTACTCCTGAAAACATCACGACCAGCGCTGACTCAGGCCAGGCTGGTGCGGTCGTTACTTATGCGACTCCGACCGGCACTGGCGATTGCGGAACTCCAACCACTGGCGAAAATGGCGAGTCCATTCCCGCCATCACTTGCAATCCAGCCTCGGGTTCATTCTTCCCGGTGGGAACCAGCACAGTGCTGTGCGCTACTGTCACCGGTGCTTCCGTGAGCTTCCAGGTCACGGTTGATAATCCCGGTGCGCTTTCGATTTCACTCCAGGGTGGCGAATCGGTGACGCTGGAATGCGGTCAGCGATTCGGCGATCCTGGCGCAACTGCGATTAACGGTAATGGCGACCCTATCGAAGTGACGGTCACCTATTCGGGTGGCTTCGATCCAGACGCTCCGGCTGCTGGGACTTTCACGGCCACTTACACCGCCACTGAAGGCGCAAACTCTGTTTCGGCGACTCGTAACATCACTGTCACCGATACTGAAGGTCCAGCTATCACGGTCGACGGAGCGAATCCCTACAGGATTCAACAAGGCTCCTGCTCGCCCTTCGTGGATCCCGGCGCCACAGCATTCGACACCTGTGCGGGTTCGAAAGCGGTTACCAGCTCGATTTCAGGACCAGGCGGAGCAACATCAGTTGATACAAACGTAGCCGGAACATATACGGTCACTTACACCGCTACGGACGGAACCCATCAATCAACCGCCACGCGCACGGTGATCGTGGGCACGTTCCCGGAAGATGAGGTGGACCAGCCAGGGACTGCCAACGTTCCACCAACACTCGTACTCAACGGTGACGATCAAATCACTCGTCGAGTGTGGTTCAGCCTTTACCGATCCCGGCGCCACGGCTTCGGTTTGCGGAAGCCCGATCCAGGTAACTGTTACCGGCGCCGCTAATCCAAACGCGCCCGGCGTCTACACCGTCACATATTCGGCTAGCGCCAACGGCTTTACGACTGAGGTGACGCGTATCGTGACCGTGCAAGATACTGTTGCGCCTGTAATTACGCTCAACGGCGCTAATCCGATGCAGGTCGGATTCGGCACAGTTTTCACCGATCCAGGTGCGACTGCGTCGGACGGCTGTGCGGGCGATTTGACCTCGGCGATTGTCGTCACAGGTAGCGTTGATACCAATACGGTTGGTTTTTACGCGTTAACTTATTCGGTGAGTGATCCGTCAGGACACAGTGACACCAAAGTCAGGACCGTAGAGGTTTTGCCTTACAACTTCACTGGGTTCTTCTCACCGATTGACAATCCGCCCGCGCTCAATGAAATGAAGGCCGGCCAGGCAGCACCAGTTAAGTTCAGCCTGGGTGGCGATCAGGGATTGAATATCTTTGCCGCGGGTTCACCAAGCTCGGTGCAGATTAGCTGCAACAGCAGCGACCCGATTGAGCCAGTCGAGGAGACTGAAACGGCAGGACAAAGCTCGCTAAGTTATGACTCAGCCTCGGATCGGTACAAATACACTTGGAAGACAGAAAGTTCCTGGAAGAACACATGTCGTCAGCTCACGGTTACGTTAAGAGACGGTACGGTTCATACAGCCAAGTTCAAGTTCAAATAGGGAAATTCGAGGGGCGGCGTCACCGGCACTTCGATGCCGCACCTCGATTTAATGAGGAATGGTCAATTAAATAATTCGGTTCAAATGACCAAATTACCCTTTTAACTGCGGGGAAATCCGGCGCAACAGTGGACGCAATAAAATACTCGTTCTGCTGACGGCCCCCCAAGACCTTCAACTAAAGGAGACTAAAAATGAGTAAGTTTCGGTTCACGATCAAGGTTTTGGCAATCGCGACCTTCATGTTTGCTACAGTCTCGATCGCCCAGGCCCAAGCCTCCCGAACATGGGTATCCGGCGTTGGCGACGATGTTAACCCCTGTAGCCGTACTGCCCCCTGCAAAACCTGGGCTGGCGCCATTTCCAAGACCGCGGCCTGCGGTGAAATTGATGCACTTGATCCAGGTGGTTATGGTGCGGTGACGATCACCAAGTCGATCACGCTCGATGGCACCGGCACTTTCGCTTCGATCCTGGCTTCACTCACCACCGGTATCATCATCAACGCCGCATCTACCGACGTAGTCACGATACGAGGTATCTCGATCAACGGCTTCTGTAATGGCATCCGTGGCATGAACATTCTTCAAGCAAAGACGGTAAACATTGAGGATTGTGTCATCTTCAGATTTAACGGTGACGGAATTACGGTTAACGAAACAAGCGACATGAACCTTAACGTTACCAACACCGTCATCCGAGACAATGTCGGCGACGGAATAAACGCGACCACGAGTTCGCCCACCCTGCGTATTAGAGCCACGCTTGAGCGTGTCAGGTTATCCGGCAATAGCAACGGTTTGCACGCAAGATCGGGAGCCAGCTTTACCGCTCGTCACAGCGTCTTCTCGAACAACACGAACAATGGCGTTTTCTGTGATGCCGCAGGTGCTGTCTTTGCCGGCATTTCGGTATCGGCAAGTCAGATCGTAAACAATGGCGCCAACGGTGTGAGAGCCGGCAATGCTGGCAACCTCGGTGGATCTGGAGTTCAGATTTCCCAGAATCAAATCGAGAACAATACTGCTAACGGCGTGCTGGTCAGCACTGGTGGTGTGGTTAACACGTTTACGAATAACGTAATTCTGGCCAACGGCACCAACGGCTGTCCGGGCTGCACCAACGCTGCACCAGGCAACTAGTAATTAGAAACAACTTTCCGTGCCGTACGACGGCACGCGACCGAAAACGCGAAGGCGACCGGTGTTAGACTACCGGTCGCCTTCGTGTGTATAGGCTCTTCTCTGTGCAACCTCTGTGTTCTCTGTGCCTCTGTGGTTAACTAATTCGCAGCAAAAACTAACCACAGAGACACAGAGAACACAGAGGTTGCACAGAGAAATCTTCGCAGTGGAGTTAATCGATGCGAACACAACTAAAAATAATCATCACGGTCTTCTTATTGTTTTCGACCGTCGGGGCTCAACAGAGCCCGCCGACGCCGGCGAGCGGCGGAAAGCTTACGGGCCGCTGGCGTGTTACATTCTCACTCACCGGCGACCCGGAAAAGCATTTAATCTTCGAAGTAAAACCCAAAGGCGCCGGCGCTTTCACGCTTCTGGACACTGGACCGGACAACAAGGCCGTACCGGATCCTGTACCGGCCGCGTGGTCAGAACTCGACAACAATCGGGTTAGTTTTTCCGGTGAAACTGAATTACAAATCGGCGACTGTTGCCGCCAGCCGGGAACTTTGATCTTCAAAGGGAAGTTCAAGTCCGGCACTGCAATCTCCGGTGGGTTGATTTTTGTCACGAGCATTGACGAAGACGAAAGTCCCTATAAGTATCGTTCGCATATCGGGACTTTCACGGCCACGCTTGTGAATTGAATGCGCGGATGAAGTCGATTATCAAAGTTGAGGGCCTCAGTAAGCAGTATCGAATAGGCACCACGAATACCTACTCAACCCTGCGCGATGCCGTGAGTGGAGCGGTAAGAGCACCTCTGAAGCGATTGCTGCGAAACGGCGATAACGAAGCGAATACCATCTGGGCGCTTAAAGACGTCAGCTTTGAAATTCAGCCCGGCGAAGTCGTGGGCATAATCGGACGTAACGGCGCGGGCAAGTCAACTCTTCTAAAAATCTTATCGAGGATCACTGAACCCACTGCGGGCCGGTTGGAACTGTACGGTCGCACCGCAAGCCTCCTGGAGGTCGGAACCGGTTTTCACCCGGAACTGACGGGACGAGAAAATACTTTTTTGAACGGCGCGATTCTGGGGATGCCGCGTTCGGAGATCAAGCAGAAGTTTGACGAGATTGTCGCTTTTGCCGAAATTGAGAAATTCATCGACACGCCAGTCAAGTTTTATTCGAGTGGCATGTATGTTCGGCTCGCGTTTGCAGTTGCAGCTCATCTCGAACCCGACGTCCTTGTCCTCGACGAAGTGCTTGCAGTTGGCGATACGGCTTTTCAACAAAAGTGTTTGGGTAAGATGCGTGAGGTTTCCGGTCACGGACGGACCGTACTGCTGGTAAGCCATAGCATGGCCGCGGTGGGTCAGCTTTGCAAAAAGACGCTCTGGATGGACGAAGGGCGCGTTCAGGAATTCGGCCCAAGCGACACAGTCATACAGTCGTACTTGAACTCTCAAAGTCCCGTGACCGGGGAATTCAAGCGCGACGATTCCAAACTCGAACCAATCCCTGCGGTAGTGATTCTCGGAGCACGCGTCCGCAACCGCGAAAACGAAATTACGTCGAATCTCGATTCGAGGCGTCCATTTTCCATTGAAGTCGATTTCAAAGTGACTGTTAAAACGCTCGCCTGGGTGGGCTTCACTGTCAGCACGCGAGAAGGCTTTGATGTAATGGCAGCTACGGACGGCGACGTTGACTCGTATGCTTCGGAGCCCCGGGAACCGGGAATCTATACCTCTATATGCTATATTCCCGAGGGACTTTTTAACGCCCGGCAATACGCGCTCTCGTTCTACGCGGCCCGCACAGTAGGTGGCAGAGTTGAGATTTTCGACTACGTCGAGACTGCCATCGCGTTAGGCGTTGAGAACCCCACAGGCGTCGGTTCCTACATGCCGAAGAGTCGAGTCGGAGTTATCAGTCCGAAGCTCGACTGGGAACTGAAATCGAGCGCCGCTATAAAGCCGGAGGATACCGTAATAGCCGTAGGCGATTCATGAGTAACGTGAAAGAGATCAATCTGGGGTATGTGGACCATGTTAGAAGTCTCAATCAAGGCGTAAAGGGTCCTTCAAATGCTACGACTGAACGCCCATCTCTAAGACTGCGCTTCGGGCTCTGGCGTCACTCAGTCTTCAATAACGTCTTTTTACCCATCTTCATGACGGTGGGCGTCATAAGCCTGGCCCTCTCGCTAACGGTGTGGCTCAGGCTCGTCCTTCTTTTAAACGTCACAAGTCTTCTCGATACACGCAGTCCGCGCTCGACTGTGTCGATGAGTTTCTGACTCAATATCCGTTTCACCTGTATCCGATTGTTTGTAAGGCGTTCGAGCTGGCATGTCTGGACGAGCACATTCCGGAATTGCTCAAACACCACAGTCGTTTTGTTGAAATCGCGATTGGCGAAGGAACGCTTTCTGCGCGCGTATTCCGCAACAACGTCTCGGTCGTTGGACTGGATCTATCACCTTACAGTCTGAAGAAGGCTTCGGAAAAACCTCACGTCAAACAGGCAGTTGTTTGCGACTGTCTTGCGCCTCCGATTCGTGAGGGTAGTTTCGACGTCCTGGTATCCAACAACTTTCTGCACCACGTTACGCGTAAAGAGGAGACTCTTTCTCGGTGGTCGCAAACTCGCCGCCAAAGCTGTTTTCAATGAAAACTCTCCGACGTGGGCATCGGGTTGGCCTGTGCCTTATTTATTGAAGAAACTCGGTCGAAAAGAGCAGGCGCAACGCGCCGCTGACGGAATTGAGAAACTATCGCTTCAGAGTCTCGAGTCGAAGGAACGGCTCGATACTTACGTTGCACGCAACTACAAGATCCTTGAATCCGTCTCATACATGAGCGAGCGTACGTTTTTCTATTGCGGGCTCTTTTCGTGGTTGATGCGGTGTTATGGTCCTCCGACTCCGCCTAAATTGAAGCAACTGTTTCTGACGAAACTGCGCTGGCTGGCGCTGCCGTTGACTGCCGATGTCGCAAAGCTTTTGATTCGTTACGATCAGCACCAGGATAGATCGACTGATTCTTTCATCTCTTATGTATGCAAGAGCCGCAACTACGTTCCAGCCGAGGCGGGAAACTATCTGCTGTGTCCCGACTGCCGGCGAGAATTGAGTGAGGCAAATCGCTGTCTTGATTGCGGGAAAGAATACTCGAGTACCGACGGAATGCTTTTTCTGCTTCAAAAAGAGCTGGCAGATTTACAACAAGGGTACAGCCACGAACTGTCGTTGCAGATACCAAAGGAACACCTTTGATTCGAATCTTGTTAATCCTGTAGATTCTTGTAAATCCTGGTAAACAACTGAGTCAGGAAACAGAGTCTCTTACACGATTAACAAGATTTACAGGATTAACAAGATATGACGATGACCATCGAAACTTCACAACGGGATGACTACGGTCTCAGGCCGGGAGCGGAAGAGTTTCCCCTGATGATCGTCATGTCGATCATCTACCCGTGCAACTTCGGTTGTCCGATGTGTCCGTACACCGACGGCAATTCCGAGATACGCCAGTTTTACGCCGAACGTCGATGGCGAGCTGTTTCCGGTAAAACTCTGGGAGAGCATCGCTCGCGAATGTGGCGCATACGGCGCGTGGATGCGCTGCACCGGCGGTGGTGAGCCGATGCTTCACCCGCAGATGGTGGAAATGATCGAGTATGCCAAAGGACTCGGCGCGCGCGTCTGGATGAATACAAACGGAAGCATGTTTGGACCAACACCACCGCGACGCGAGAAGCTCGAACGACTGATCAAAGCCGGAATCGATCTGATCGAGTTTTCGATGGACGCGGGCGACGCCGAGCTTTACGCGCAACTTCGTCCACCTCGTGGCGGTATGACGAAGCCACCGCAGGTTTGGTGGGACAGGCAAGTCAGCAACGTGCGCGCAGCGCTTGAAATGCGCAAGCAGCTCCTCGCTCCGACGCGTGTCGTAGTTTCGATCATCCGGCAGGATGCGATCGAGGGAAAACTCCAGGAGGCGATCGACTTCTGGATCAAAGACGTCGGCGTTGACGAAGTGATCACGCGAAAGTTTCTGACGTGGGACGACAACACGACCATTCCACCCGGTAAGGCGTTGGACAAACATTTGTACGCAGACTTGCCGACGGAGAGAAAGCAGCCCTGCGTTTGGCCTTTCGAACGTCTTAACGTCGACACACTTGGTCGCATTTCTCTTTGCGGTCAGGACATTTCGTTTCGCACTTCAGAACTCTTCCCAAACGCGAACGAGGTTTCGATCAAGGAAATCTGGCAGGGTGAAATGTTCAACTGGTACCGCCGCATGCACCTGGCGGGACGCGGTGCAGAGTGTTTTCCATGTCGCGGCTGCTCAGCGTGGTTTGCGGGTATTCGTGATTGGGAACATGGCTGGCTGAAGGTCCTGCGCACGTCGGGCGATCACCTGAAACAAGTTATGCGAGAGGACCTCGGAGTCGAGGTGCAGATTTTCGAACCGACGACCTAGCTCACTGTTGGACGGGTCAGTACCACCTGCGGTAGCGGGTGGGTGCGCAGCCTCGAGTCAACCATCGCCGCAGGGCTACGCACCCACCCGCTACCGCGAGGTGGTACTGACCCGGTCCAAGTTCGCCACTGACTGTTGAAGCAAGTCTACTAGAAGCAACAAATGATTTTGTCGTTCAGCTTGTCTCCTGAAATGCTCTTCTCGCCTGACGGTCTCTATCCTCAACTAAGTTTCCTCGCCCAGGCCTTCTTTCGGACGGCTTACGGAATTCTCTTGTTGGGCCATCTGGTACTGATACTGCCACATGCCAGACGATTTTTTATGAGCGAGCGATGGAAAGGCTACGCTCAGTCGTCATGGGATGTTGATGTCATCCAGAATCCAGTCGTGCACCCGTTGGTCATGAGCGTCTGGTTTGGGTGTGCGATCGCGCTGATATTCGGACGTTGGACCGTCGTCGCAGCGCTGATCAACTTACTTCTTGTGTCGCTACTTTTTTGTCCACATGCGCTGGAAGGGCGTGCTGCGCGGGATGGGCGCACCCGGTTTCATGACCTACTGGTTGAGTGCCGCCGTCTTTCTGCTCGAATTCACGCTTCACTTTGCGCCTGACGTGCGACCAGTTGCCTTGCTGGTGCTGCAAGTTGATTTCGCACTCATCATGATGTCGGCGGGTGTGTACAAATGCACCGCTGGTTTTCCGCGTAACAATGGAATGGAACTGGGACTGGTTAATCCCGAGTGGGGTTACTGGTGGCGGTACTACAGAGAGAAGTCTCCGAACCATCCGCTGATCTGGACACTCAATCAACTTGCGTGGTCCACAGAAGTAGTCGCCGCGGTGTTGATGTTGATTCCACCGACGCGTTTCATTGGTGCGGTGCTAATCATCATTAGTTTCTTTTTTATCGCCACGCATATTCGTCTGGCGCTGCTCTGTCACATGGTGATGTTGTGTGGTGTTTTGTTTTTCTATCCGCAGAGTCTCGGTGAGCAATTCGTCGCTTTTTTAGTCTCCGCGCAAACTCCCGCAGTTTATTCGGCGCCCGCATTCGTGGGGCTAGTCAATCAAGTGTTGGCTTATGCGCTTTGGACGTATCTTGTTCTCCTGCCGCTTTCCTATTTCGGCATCTACTACAATTTCTTCGCACGCAAGCGCCTGCCTGCGCCACTGCAACGGATTCTTGAAGTCTATACAAACTTTTTCGGCATTATCATGTGGCGCGTGTTTACGATCGATTTAATCAACTTCTTCCCGAACATCTACCGCCAGTCGCGCTCGGGCACGGAGCGCACGCTCATCACGCGTTATGGATGGCGTTCAGGTAGTGTGCGATTCAGTCACGTCGGCGAATCCATCACGTTAACCTGCCTGTTTACGACACTGAAATATTATCCGAGTAATAACGAGATCTTTGTCGAGAGACTGTTGCGCTATGCGCGCACCGTACCCTGTCCGGACGATGCCGTGCTGGTTTTTGAATATATTGGAATTGAGAAGGATGAGAAGCGATTCGAATTCACAACAGTCGCCGAATACATCGTCGATCCGGTAAATCAGACTGTGTCTGAGAAGCCATTGAACGAGCGATATGACGTCCGCGCAGCTTATGCGGGCTCGCCTCTGCATGAGGGCGCGAAGCCGGGAAGTTACGCGCCTTTGGTGGAATGAAGCTGCTTTATGGTACCTCACAGACAATCCTGATAACTGGCGCCTCGGGCCTGCTCGGTTCGCGAGCAGTGCCGCTGTTGTCTCGGACACTTCCTGACGCTCGGATCGTCGCTGTAAGTCGAAACAAGGATTACGTGTCGCATGATGCGCGAGTGGAAGCAGTTTATGGTGATCTGCGCGACAAGGAACTTTGGAGTCGATTACCAGATACGATAACGCATGTGATTCATTTGGCGGCGGTGATTTCCTGGCGGCCCGAACAGAAACTCCAGGCAAGCATCGTCACGGACAACGTGTTACCAATCGCCAACCTGATCGAATACACTCAGCATTGGCCCAGTCTTCATCAGGTCATTTACAGTTCTTCGATTTCTGTTTACGGCCCAAGCACCGAGTGGCTAAATGAATCTTCCCCCGCGCAACCGGTGAATCTATATGGCGCGGCAAAACTATGCGGCGAAGATTTGCTGGCCTGCTTCCGGGCGAAGGGCGTACGTACCGTGTCGTTGCGGTTCAGCTCGCTTTACGCACGCGGGCAATACGAGGGAACAGTTTTACCGATCATGGTTAATCGAGCGCGGCAACGACAGGACATCCTGATATTTGGTGACGGGACGAGGACGCAGGATTTTCTTCATTGTGAAGACGCCGCAAACGCTATTCTGTTAGCGCTACAGCAAAACGCAAACGGTGTCTACAACATCGGCACAGGCACGGCCGTCACTATGACGCAGCTTGCCAAACGGTGAGCCGTGTCTTCGCCAACGGTGAGAACAAGATCGTCTACCAACCACCACGCGATGACGATCCCGGGATCAAGCTTGACGTCGGCAAAGCGAGACGTGAGCTAAACTACCAACCGCAGATTTCGTTGGAGTCAGGTCTGCAAAAGCTCAAACAGGAAATGGAAACCGCATGACGACCCGGCGAGTCTTAATCACAGCCATCGGTGGCAACGTTGGCCAGGGCGTGTTAAAGGCGCTGCGGGCCGGGCGCGCAAGTTACCACATCGCCGGCATCGATATGGAGCCGTTGTCAGCCGGGTTCTCGCTGGTCGATAGCTATTATCAAACACCGCGCACCGGTGATGCTGCATTTCAAAAAGTCTTCGAACATATCGTTCGTGATGAAGAGATCGAAGCAGTGTACGTTTGCTCGCCCGGCGAATTGGAATTCTTTGCGAGTCACAAAGAGGAACTCGAACGCGAGCTTCGCATCACCGTTATGGTTAATCCGCTGCCAGTGGTGCGCACCGGTTCAGACAAATTAAGGACGGCGGAGTTTCTACGCGATAACGGCTTTTGTTTTCCGGCAACTGTTTTAGCTTCCGACGAAGATAGCGTCGAACGCCTAATCGCAAAGCACGGCTTGCCTGTGATCGCGAAGCCGCGCGCGGGATTCAGTTCACGCAATGTATTTTTATTAGACTCGCGTGAAAAGATCAGTGCTGTTGCGACACTCGTTCCCGATTTGATCGTTCAGCGATATCTCCCGGACGACCGGGCGGAATTTACGGCCGCAACGTTGTCTGGTGCTGATCAAAACGTTCGGGCAGTGATCATTTTTCGGCGAGATCTGATCCAGGGAACAACTTATCGAACGGAATTAATCGAAGATCCTCACCTCGATCGGGAAGTGGTGCGGATTGTCGAAACGCTCGGAGCCGTTGGACCATGCAATCTACAGTTCCGGATTGTGGACGGGATGGTCTATGTTTTTGAAATCAATCCGAGATTTTCCGGCACCAGCGGTATTCGTTATCTTTACGGATTCAACGACTGTGAGATGGCTTTTGACCTTTTGCACCTGAAGACCGAAGTTCCCCCCCCAACTTTGAACAAAGCCGTGGTGCTCAGGTACTGGAACGAGATCTGTATTCCGAACGCCAGCTTCGATGATCTTCGTGAAGGTCGCGCGAAGCATGATGGCTATGAAACCGTCATTCGGGAGACTCTCACCAAATGACGCTGAGAGAGTTGATCAGGAGTGATCTGGCGCGCTTCACTCAAACGTTCGTTTTGCGAGGCCAGGCATTCTCGCAGCGGCGCGTGTTTTGGGAGAGCGTGATCTTCAAGGCCGGTTTTCAGGCAGTATTGCTCTACCGGGTTAGCCATCACCTCTATCGACAACGAGGGTGGATTTATCTGCCATGGTTTCTTTCTCGCCTGAGCCTGGCAATAACCGGAGCGGAAATAGAATTCAATGCGGAAATCGGGCCGGGAATGTTTGTGGCACATCCGGTGGGCATCGTGGTTGGGCGCGGCACGGTCATCGGATCAGACGTAACTCTGTTTCAGGGCGTGACGTTTGGAGTCAGGAGTTGGCATCCGGATCAGATTCGCAAGTTTCCACGCGTCGGCAATAAGTGTTTTTTTTTCTCGGGAGCGGCGGTGGTGGGTGATGTCACGATCGGCGACGAGTGCATAGTAGGCGCGCACGCCGTCGTAACCCGTGATGTACCGAGCGGCGCGATGGCCCTCGGCGTTGTGGCTGAGATTTATCCGGACAAAGGCAGGGAAGCCATCTTGTCCTGGCAAGTTTAATCTGGTTGCTTGGATACAGTCAGTACCACCTGCGATAGCGGGTGGGTGCGCAAGCAACTCGGAGACGCCCCACAGCTACGCACCCACCCGCTATCGCAGGTGGTACTGACTGTGCCCAAATTTGAACAAGGCGGTTTGCGTTAGAAACATGTGTGGAATAGCTGGATACAGTGGTAGAGAAATTGCCGGGCTGATGCCGCGGATGATGGATGTCATCCGGCACCGCGGACCTGACGATGATGGCAAATTCGATGCTGAGAAGATCCATCTCGGCATGGTGCGGCTATCGATTATCGACCTCAGCGGTGGACATCAGCCCATCACGAATGAGGACGGCACGGTTCACGTCGTCTTCAATGGGGAAATATTCAACTACATCGAGTTGAAAGCCGAACTGGAAGCAAAAGGTCATCATTTCAAAACCAATAGCGACACTGAAACCATCGTTCACGCTTACGAAGAGTACGGAATCTCCTTCGCACACAAACTGAATGGAATGTTCGCGATCGGCATCTGGGACAGCCGTAACGAGACCCTGCTGGTCTACCGCGATCGTTTCGGTGTAAAGCCGCTTTTCTATTCAGCCCTTAACGGTTCGCTTGTCTTTGGCTCTGAAATCAAAGCGGTGCTGCGGCACCCGTCGGTCGGCCGTGAGCTGGACCACGAGGCACTCTCTCACTATCTCTCGCTTCGTAACGTTCCGGCGCCATTTACGATTTACCGTGACATACGAGCTTTGCTGCCGGGTCAGATGTTGACATGGACCAGTGGGCAAGTCGTCAAAATATCTCGCTGGTACAACCTGCCTACCTCGGTGCTGTGGAACGATACGCATGAAGATGTGCTGGTTGAACGGATCGACGAGCTTCTGCGAGACGCCGTCCGGCTGCGTCTTCGATCAGATGTTAACTATGGCGCATATCTGTCCGGCGGAATTGATTCGTCAAGCGTAGTAGCGATCACGACCGAGTATTCGACGGCTCCCGTAAAGACATTCACACTTGGTTTCGCAGATTCTCCGGAGCACAAGCGTGATGCGTATTACGCACGGATGATTGCCGAGAGATACGCAACGGAACATCACGAATGTGTAATGAGCGCGAGCGATCTGCAAAACGAGTTGCCTGTCGTCGTTCGCCATCTCGATCAGCCGTTCGCCGGAGTAATTTCCTCTTTCTGGTTGTCGCGCTTTATGAAGCAATACGTCACCGTCGCGCTTTCGGGTGACGGCGCTGACGATATGTTCGCGTCATACGGCCATCACCGGTTGGTTTGGCCGCTGCGCCAGATACGCAACTCGAGCCCTCACGTCGATCTGAGCTTCTTCAAAGGTCGAGAAGATTTCGTCAGAGGCCTCGCACAATATCCACCGTGGGAATGGCGGCTTGCCTACGGCGCGTTCATGGAGCACGAGAAACAGCGATTGCTCACACCTCTCGGACATGAAGTATTGGGACCCTACGACACGAGGGAGTTTCTGAAAGAGATTTACGAGCGCAGTGCGCCAGACGGCGACGACTTGAACAAGATGCTTTACCTGGACATCAACACGCTGCTGCCCAATGAAATTCTCTATTTCAACGACATGCTCTCCATGGCGCATTCGATGGAAGTGCGGACTCCCTTTCTCGACTTTCGTTTGGTCGAGCTGGCGTGCTCGATTCCCGGGTCATTGAAAATCCGAGACGGAAAACTGAAGTACATTCTGCGAAAAGTTGCTGCGCGTTACGTTCCTCAGGAAGTCCTCGATCGACCGAAGGAAGGTTTCGTGCTGCCGAAAAATACGTGGTTGCGTGCCGGTATGTCTGCGTTGCCCCGTGAGATTCTGAGCCCGGAAAGACTCGCGATGCATGGTTACTTTGAGCCTAAACAAGTCAATTCTCTGATCGATGGTTTTCTTAGCGGAGACGACGCGCTCACATTCAAGCTTTGGACCTTGATCGTTTTTCAAATCTGGTACGAACAGAACCTCGCAGCCTAGAGCGGAGTATATGTTCCCTTTATCTGCTAGAAAGTGCGTCCTTCTTTTTCTCCTCGTTGCGATTGTCTCTCTTTCCACTGGTTTTTTAATCGGCCGTTATCGCTACCGACGGCAAACCGCAGCGCCGACCCCTCAAACTGAAGCAATACATCTGAATCGCTATTACCACTTCACGGAATTAATGAGAGACCCTGCGATCGAGTGTGAGCTCGTGCGTTACAAATCGGGTTACGATCAGAGTGAACAGGCGATGTTTATCATGCGACCTGTCGAGCGTAAGTCTGAACGGCTCTTCTTCTTTTTCCACGGCATGGACGGCGACTGTGGAGACGCAGTAGTTGTTCGCGAGTTGGTTAAGAGACTCAACGCTACCGTCATCTCTGTAGGCGGACGCGGACCTTCGTGGGTTTCAGATGCGTTTATCGCCGACGCGGAACAGGTCATCAGATCTCGGCAAAAGGATTTTGCAGGCTATTACCTGATGGGCATTTCAATGGGAGGCACTCAGGCACTCACGCTGGCTGGTGTATTGCCCGCAGACTTACGTGCTTCTGTGTTGGGAGTGATTGCGCTGATTCCGGGCGCGAATCTACCGGCTATCGCAGCCATTCATCGAGCGCGGATGTGAGGCGAACACTTCAGGCTTCGGTTGGCGGCAATGCGCAACTGCTGGAGCAGCGAAGTCCACTCCAGTTGTTGAATCAATACAAGCCAGATCTGCCTTTTGCGATTTTCTATGATCAGCAGGACACGCTTCTCTTGACGCCCGAGTTGGAAAAGTTTGTCGCTGCGTTGCGTAGCAACCGTCATCCGGTCACAACTTTCGCAACTTCCGGAGACCATGGTTTTTCGTTCAGCGATTTTGACTATCAGGAGATCGTGGAAAAGCTGGGCAGCAACACGGTAGAGAATAAAGTACCGTTGCTAAGTAATTGATTGTTGATAACAACTGTAGGGGCGGCCCTCCGTGGCCGCCCCAGCGCGGAAACACAATGTGGCAACCTGGGGCGGCCACGGATGGCCGCCCCTACAGTTGTCTGTGAAAGCGTCCACAGAAACAGAGGCTGAGATTATAAAAGCCGTACTCTTCGATTTTGGAGACACGCTCGCTTCGTTAGTGCCGGCGAAGGAGGAGCTGTTTATATCCGCGGCACGTTCGATCGGAGTCGAGCTGACGTTTTCAGCAGTCCAACGCGCCTACCAGATCGTCGACTTTCACAATAAGTATTCGTCAGTACACGTCAAAGACCGCGCCGACTTTTACCGCGAATACAACGAACAACTGTGCTGGGCGCTGGGAATCCGCAGCCACTTCGAGGAATTGCAACCCGTATTAGCCACTTCATTTAAGGAAAACAAGTCCTGGCAGCTCGTGGACGGCGTTCCAGAGGTTCTCGAGGCTCTAAAACAGCGAGAAATCCCCTTGGCCATCGTCGCAAACTGGGATCGAGATCTCCCTGCCCTGGCAGAACGTCTTCGAATCAGGCATTTCTTCTCCTCGATTATTTCGTCACAAGAAGTCGGGGTCGAGAAACCCGATCCTGCTATTTTTGCTCGTGCAGTTCAGGAGTCTCGCTCTTTCAACCGAACGGGACACAATTCTTTATGTGGGAAACGAATATAAAGCCGACGTGCACGGCTCGCGAGCTGCGGGATTCGTCCCGATCCTCATCGACAGGTATGACCTCTATCCCCACGCCGACTGCCTGCGTTTTCCGTCCCTTCTTCAGTGGCTAGAGACAGCGAAATGATTTTTCACCATTTTGTCGACGCTGAGTCATTCGTTATGATGACGCGCTCCATTGATCGAACTCTTGGGGGACAACCTGCTCCAAGCGGCCTTATGCATGGTCGCGCTAAAGCACAATCATGAAAACTGTTTTAATAACTGGCGGCGCTGGTTTCATCGGCAGCAATCTGGTGCGGCACCTGTATGAGAAGTATCCAGACTACCGACTGCTGGTGGTGGATGCTCTCACTTACGCCGGCAACGTACACAACTGTCCTGATGGCGCTTTGGGTTCAAAGCGCTACGAGTTTTGGTATGGCGACGTTCGCAATGGCGAATTAATGGACACGCTCGTGGGCCAGGCGGACATCGTTGTACACATGGCGGCAGAGTCGCACGTCACGCGTTCGATCTACGACAATAAACTTTTCTTTGAGACTGATGTGCTCGGCACGCAGGCAGTCGCGAATGCCGTCGTCAAGCACCGCGACCGCATCGATCGCTTCATCCATATCTCCACCTCAGAAGTTTATGGAACTGCTATGGCTGAGAAGATGGATGAGGAACACCCTCTCAATCCTATGAGCCCGTACGCTTCGGCAAAGTGTGGCGCCGATCGTCTGGTTTACTCTTATTGGGCTACCTACAACGTTCCCGCTGTCATCGTCAGGCCGTTTAATAACTATGGACCATACCAGCATCTCGAAAAGGCCGTGCCTCGCTTTATCACGAGTGTGCTGCTGGGAGAATCGTTAACCGTTCATGGCGATGGCTCGGCTGCGAGAGACTGGCTTTTCGTAGAAGATCACTGTAGAGCGCTGGATGCGCTGCTACACACCGACATCGCAGCCATAAGAGGACAGGTAATAAACATTGGTACGGAGCAACACCGCAGTGTGTTGGAAATAGCTGAAGCAGTGTTAGAAGGCGATGGGACCTTGTGATAGCCAGATCGAGTTTATCGGCCAACGGCCCGGACAAGTGTTCCGGCATACGTCCGACGCTGCAAAGCTGAAGCGGTTGATTGGTTGGGAGCCGAAGGTCAGCTTCGAAGAAGGACTCGAGCGCACGATTCGCTGGTATCGCGACAACGAAGCGTGGTGGCGCCCTCAGATCTGGATGCGCCACATTCCGATCATCACCGCGACCGGAAAGAGAGAGATGCATTGAGATTCATCCTGTAAATCCTGAAATCCTGTCATCGTGTCTAACAACTGACGTCAGTCTTAGACAGGATGACAAGATTTCAGGATTAACAAGATATATTTACTGTGACATCAACTACGACAAAGAACGTTCCCTTCTTCATGCACGACCTCGGCAAGCCTGAGCTCGATGCAATCGCGGAAGTGTTGGCGAATCCGATACTCACGACGGGCGCGTGGGTGGAACGTTTCGAGAAGCAATTTGCGGAGTATCTGAAAGTGCGACACGCGATCGGCGTCACGAGTTGTACCGGCGCAATGCATCTTGCGTTGCATCGGACTCGGTGTTGGTCCAGGTGATGAAGTGATCACGACGCCGATGACGTTTATCGCGTCGTCAACGGCGATTCTTGAAGCTGGCGCCAAACCGGTGTTTGTCGACGTCGAGCCGGAAACAGGCAACCTCGACGTACACAATATCGAAGCAGCAATTACCGAACGCACGCGCGCGATTGTGCCCGTTCACCTGTACGGCCAAATGTGCGACATGCGCGCAATCCGAAAGCTCGCTGACAGTTACGGACTGAAAGTCGTCGAAGATGCTGCGCACTGCGTTGAAGGCACGCGCGATGGTGTAGGCACGGGCCAGCTTGGTGATGCTGCGTGTTACTCGTTCTATGCGACGAAGAACCTCACGTGTGGCGAAGGCGGCGCGCTGGCCACGAATGATGATGACCTCGCGGCGAAAGTCAGGCTACTGCGACTGCACGGCATGAACAAGAATGCCAACGATCGTCACCGCGAAGGCTATAGGCACTGGGACATGACCGTCTTCGGCTGGAAGTACAACATGGACAACATCCAGGCAGCGATGTTGCTGCCGCAGATGGACCGGCTCGAAGAGAATTGGCGTAAGCGACGCGAGCTCGCGGAGTATTACGAATCGCGACTCTGGGACATCCCGAATCTTTCACGACCGAAGACGCTTGCCCGGCGTCGAACACGCGCACCACCTGTTTACCGTCTGGGTCGGCGAGGGCAAACGCGATCATGTGATTTCCGAGCTTCAGAAGGCAGGTGTCGGCGTGATGGTGAATTACCGCGCGATTCACTTGTTGAGCTACTTTAGCGAGACGTACGGATTCAAGCCCGGCGACTTCCCCGCTGCGGAGCGTATTGGCGACGCCACCATCTCACTTCCCTTCTACCCCAACATGCCCCTTGAAGACGTTGACCGCGTGATTGAAGTACTGCGAGATACTCTGCATTAATGTCGCCAGAGTCGACTAAAACACGACCAGTGCGAGTGCTGCACATAATCGATACTCTCGGCGGCGGTGGTTCAGAACGGCTTCTCTGGGACATCGTGCGCCTCTCGGATCCAGCGCGCGTCCAGCACAGGGTCGTGACGATTTTTCCTGACGGCTATCTGGTGCCTTTTGTTTATGCGGAGCCTCTGCGTGAGTTGGGAGCGTATCGCGGGAAGATCACTGGAACAGCGAGCCCTTCGCAGCTTGCGGGGAACGATGGGCCATCACGCACCAGAACAGCAGGCTCAAAACTTCCGGCCGTCCTGAAGAAACCACTTGTTGGTTTGTTGAATTTTGGTTTCTCGATCGGGCGAGACATCAGACACATGGCCGTTCACATTCGATCGATGCTGAGCGTGCCGGCGGAGTATCTTCGCTTCAAACCAGACGTGGTCCATACACACGGCTTCTACGGTTTCAAATACGGTTTGTTGTTCAAAACATTATTCCGGCGTCCGACAGTGCACATCGTTCCGGCGTTGTTCTCACAGATGCAGGCGCAGGGAACAGGCTTTCTCGTAAATCGCTACCGCCGTTTCCATCGTCACGTCGACTGCTTCGCACTCGACACCGGTTATCGCAATGAGTTGCTCAGCATCGGCGTGCCAGCTCACAAGCTGCTCGATATTGATGGCACGTTGGATTTGGACGCGATAGGAGCCGTCAGAACAGAGCGCGAGCGACATCGACGTGACGTTCGTCAGCGCTTAGAAATTCCGGAAGATGCGATCATTGCGCTTTCTGTTGGTCGCCTTGACCCATCGAAGGGTCATTCATATGCGCTCGAAGCGCTGCCGTCGATGCTGAAACAGATTCCGAACCTGCATTGGATCGTGCTCGGCGAAGGCGAACAGCGTCGCGAGTTGGAGAAGCGAATTGAAGAGCTTGGCGTCAGAGAGCACGCGCATCTGATCGGCTTCGATGCGCAGCCACTTCCTTATTACGCGGCGGCGGACATCTACCTTCGCACCACCACAATGGAAGGCGAGAACATCTCGAGTCGCCAGGCGATTGCGATGGGATTACCGGTGGTTGGATTCGACACGTGTCGTGAAACGGATCTGATCGCGAAGCTCGGCCACGGTAAACTGGTGCCAAATGCAGATGCTGCTGCTCTCGCTCACGCCGTGTGTGAGATCCTTTTAACGCCTGATCGCGGCGCGGCGATCGGCGCGCGTGGTGTTGATTACTGCAAAGCGCATATGGGAATTCAGAAGCACGTCGAAGATCTGTTGTCGCTGTACACTCAGTTGCAACGAGATCGTCCTGTAAATCCTGAAAATCCTGTCATCCTGTCTAATAATTAACTCAGTCTTAGACAGGATTGCAGGATTTACAGAATTAACAAGATATGAACTTACCAGCACAATTACGTTGTATCACTCACCAGCAACCTCTCACCGAGGCGGGCTCCGAACTCACGTGCGCCAGCGGCTGCATCGTGCAAATCATCAACAACATTCCGCGCTTCGTCAGCTCTGAGAACTACGCCTCAGCCTTCGGCCGCCAGTGGAACAAGTTCCGCAAGACACAGCTCGACTCCCACACAGGCACCACGATCTCCAGAGATCGTTTGCAACGTTGTCTCGGTGGTTCACTCGACGTCATCAAAGGAAAGAGCGTGCTCGAAGTCGGCTGCGGCGCTGGTCGCTTCACCGAAGTCATGCTCAAAACAGGCGCGCGCGTCTTCGCGTGTGATCTCTCATCCGCGGTCGAAGCGAATTATGAAAACTGTCATGATCTCAGCCCTGACTATTTCGTCTGCCAGGCTAACGCGCTGAAACTTCCAGTCGCGCCACAATCATTCGACTTCGTCGTCTGCCTTGGGGTGATTCAACACACGCCGTCACCGGAACAAACAATCGCAGCGCTCGCGCGTTACGTTCATCCCGGCGGCACACTCGCGATCGATCACTATCCACCCGATTACCCTTTGACGCGTTCGCGCGCGCTCACGCGCAAGCTCTTGCTGAAACTGCCGCCGCGCACCGCGCACCAGTTGGCTCTAACACTCGCACGCGCCCTCGTACCCATTCATCGCCTGACGTGGAACAACCGTCGCGGCGTGTGGCGCGTGCGACGCTGGCTCGCGAAACACTCGCCACTCGTCGACTATTACGGCGTCTTCTCCATCGACCGTGATTTGCTCGCGGAGTGGGCCATCCTCGATACGCACGACACGTTGACGGATTTCTACAAACACCTCCGCTCCGAGGCGCAGATCGAACAGTCGCTGCGCGCGTGCGGCTTCTCACGCGTGCAAGTGTGGCGCGGCGGCAACGGCGTCGAAGCCCGAGCCAGTTAAGACATCTTGTAAATCCTGTAAATCTTGCAATCCTGTCTAAATGTAGGACAGGATTTCATGATTTGCAGGATTTACAAGATAATGCCCGCTTATGTGTGGAATCTGCGGAGTCTGGGGTGAGGGGCGCGCCGAGGTTCGTGCGATGGTATCCGCGCTGCATCATCGCGGCCCTGACGACAACGGCATCCTCGAAGACAAGAACGTGACGCTCGGCATGACGCGGCTCGCGATCATCGACGTCAGCCACGCCGGACACCAGCCAATGGTCTCGCCCGACGATCAGATCCGCATCGTCTACAACGGCGAGCTCTACAACTTCCGCGAAGAGCGCGCCCTCCTCGAAAAGATTGGTTACACGTTTCGCTCAACGTCAGACACCGAAGTCGTGCTCCGCATGTACGAGCATTACGGCGACGACTTCCTGTTGCGCATGCGCGGCATGTTCGCGCTCGCGATTCACGACAAGCGTCCCGCACGCGAGCGACTCCTGCTCGCACGCGACCAACTCGGCATCAAGCCTCTGCTTTACGCCAGCGTTCGCGGCCGTTTGATCTTCGCTTCCGAGATCAAAGCGCTGCTCGCGAGTGGCCTCGTCACGCCCGAAATCGATCCCGTCGCGCTGCGCTTGTTACTGACTCACGGCGCGATCGTCCAGCCACACACGATCCTGCGCGATGTGAAGATGCTCCTGCCCGGTCACCGCCTCATCATTAGCGAAGGACAGGAACCACGCGTCGAGCGCTACTGGTCACTCGGTCTTGATCGTCGCGAGGATCTGCGCGCTCGCGGTTATGAAGAGCAAGTTGATGCAGTTAGAACCGCGCTTGAAGAGTCGGTGCGTTTGCAGATGGTTTCTGACGTTCCGCTCGGCGCGTTTCTTTCCGGCGGCCTTGATTCGTCACTGCTCGTCGCGTTAATGGCAAAGAACACGAGCGGCGAGCGACTCAAGACTTTCTCTGTCGGCTTCGAAGCCGAAGGCGAACACATTGACGAGACCGATCACGCCCAAACCACCGCTCGCTTTCTCGGCACCGATCACTCGCGCGTCGTCGTGCGCGGCGAAGACGTCAGAGACAGAATCGAGCAAATCGCTTTCGCTCTCGATCAACCAACGGTCGACGGCGTCAATAGCTATTTTGTTTCCGCCGCCGCGCGACGGCGCGTGACAGTTGCGATCTCAGGGACGGGTGGCGACGAGTTGTTTGCCGGTTACCCGTGGTTCGAGCAGATGGCGTTTGAAGAAACGCAGCGCCAGGCTGCGCCGTTGAAGGCGGCGGCGAAGTCTCTGCTAACCTCCGTGGCGCGCCAGCCGGTGCTCGATTCGCTCGTGCCCTTGCGCGGTGGTTATCGTTTCGGAACGTGGCGTGACGATACGGGTTTTCTCGCGCGTTACTACGCAGCGAATCCGATGTTTGAAGCGCCGTGGACCGCAAGACTGCTCGCGCACGATTTAAGAAGTGCAGCGCAGGCCGGACGCTCGCCGCATTACGACTTGTCAGCGATCGATGAGCTGCCGGAAGGCTCCGTGATTGAGCGCGTCACCGGATTGTGCATGCGTGGTTACACTGCGAACCAGTTGTTAAGAGATATCGACGCCGCTTCGATGTCACACAGTCTTGAAGTGCGTGTGCCGTTTTTGGATCCGGTCATCGCGGATCTTGCTCTCTCGTTACCGGACAGTGCGAAGCTTGGCGGCCAACCTCGCGCTTCAAGCGACTCGCCACGCAGCTATCGCGAAGCGGGCACGAAACGCATCCTGCTCGACGTGGCGAAAGATCTGCTGCCACCCGGATTCGACACGCGGCCGAAAACGGGTTTCTCGATGCCGTTCAAGTCGTGGCTCAAAGGTCCGTTGCGCGACGTGCTGCTCGACACGCTTTCTGAGCAAAGTGTCACGAAGCGTGGATTGCTTGATGCTCAAGCTGTCGTCGGTGTGCGCGATCAATTTTTCTCAGGTGTTGGCGACTGGCCCCAGCCGTGGCTCTTAATGATGATCGAACTCTGGTCCCGCAGTATTAGTAGACAGGATTTACAAGATTTTTCAGGATACACATGTAAATCATGAAAAATCTTGTAAATCCTGTCTTCAACTCAGATCCATTTCCGGGTCGGCCGCGAATTCTCTTCATCGGCCTCGGCGAGAACACTCATACGCACTCCTGGATCGATCTGCTCGAAGGCGCAGAGTTCAACGTGCGACTCTTTTCAATGCCCACGGGCTCACCGCCTGACGATTGGTCCGTGCGCACTTACGTCTCGTGCTATCACGGACCGCGAGTCAAAACAACACACGCACGCCGCTCTATCCTGCAAACAGCGTCAGACGCTTCGTAAAGCGACAGACAGCACGTGCTTTTGGCATGGGCGATGTCGAGTCAATGGCCGGGCGCTGGCTCGCGAAGATCCTGCGTGAGTGGCAGCCAGACATTGTCCACACGCTCGGTATCGAACAGGGCGGCGAGTTTTTTCTTCATGTGCGACGCCATTTCGGTCTCGAGAATACCGGCAAGTGGGTGCTGCAAACACGCGGCGGATCGGATCTCGCCCTGACGCATCTCAATCCGGAACGTCGCAAACAACTCATCGACATACTCGGCGCGTGCGATCAACTCATTAGCGATAACAAAGATAACTTTCGCATCGCGCGTGAGCTTGGTGTGCGCGAGGAGCAACTCGCTTCTATCGCTCCCGTGCCGGGAACTGGCGGCATCGACGTCGAGTCGATGCGCAAGAAATGGCACGGCCCGACCTCGAGTCGCAGATCGATCGTTTGGCCCAAGGCTTACGACTCCGCGTGGGGAAAGATGTTGCCCACGTTTGAAGCACTCAAAATGGTCTGGGAGCGGATCCAGCCGTGCGAGATCCACATGCTATCGATGAATGCGGAGTCGAACATGTGGTACTGGTCATTGCCGGAAGCGATTCGTCGCTCGTGCCGCCCGCGCGAACGCGTGGCACGCGCTGAAGTGCTGGAGCTGCTACCGAAAGCGCGCGTGATGCTCGCGCCGACGTTGATCGACGGCATTCCAAACTCACTTTATGAAGCGATGGCGTGCGGCGCGTTTCCGATCCTCTCGCCAATCGAGACGGTTACTTCAGTCGTAAAAAACGAAGAGAATGTTTTGTTCGCGCGCAATCTTTATCCTAACGAGATCGCTGACGCACTCGCACGCGCGATGACTGACGATGCGCTCGTTGACGCGGCAGCCCAAAGAAATCTTGAGCTCGTGCGCCGCATCGCCAGTCGTGATGTGATTCGCCCGCGCGTGATCGAGTTTTATGAGCGCTTATCATGCTGATTAAGTTGTGGCGTACGCTGCCCGAACCATTTCAAGCGGTGACGATCAAAGCGGTGCAGCGGAATAAGCGGCTGTATCGCTGGTTGTTGTTTCGACACGTTGATGCGAAGGATCGCGCAAATGGCGCAGCGGCAAACTTGCCGCCGGCCGAGCTTCGCTATCGCGTGAGTAGCTCACCCGACGCGCAGAATTTCATCGCAATCGGAAAGAAGTGCGCGAATGATATTCAATCAGCGGTGCGCAAAGTCGGGCATGACCTCGCGGAATTTAAACATATTCTCGACTTCGGTTGTGGCTGTGGACGCACTCTTGTCCACCTGAAAGATCTCGCGCCCCACGCGCGGTTCGATGGAACTGATATCGACGAAGGTGCGATCGCGTGGTGTGAGCAGAACCTGCGTTTCGGGACGTTCAGTGTTGGCAATGCGAGCCCGCCGACTGATTACGCGTCAGATAGTTTTGATTTTATCTACGCGATTTCAGTGTTCACGCATCTTGATGAAGACTACCAGTTTCGTTGGCTCGAGGAGTTGCGGCGCATCGCGAAGCCCGGCGGTGTGCTGTTGCTGACGGTCGATAGCTCGCTCGTGGGCGAGAAGGATTTCGTGTTTCAGCGGTCTTACGAGGATGGGCTGTTTCCGGCGTGGTACCAGAATGCGTTTCACTCGGAGAAGTATGTGATTGAGAATTATGGGAAGTATTTTGAGGTGATGAGTTATTTGCCGAAGGGCATGAATGACCATCAGAACGTCGTCGTGCTGCGTAAGTCGTAGACAGGATTACAGGATTTTCAGGATTTACATGATATATACTGTCATCCTGTAAATCTTGAAAATCCTGTCAAAGTAAATCGTCTATGCATCAAGTGCATCTGCCGGCCGAGCCTCTCGTCGTCATCCAGCCGAGTAAGCGATGGTCCATACTCAGTTTCAAAGACATCTGGGCCTATCGCGAGCTGCTCTTCTTCCTGACCTGGCGCGACGTCAAGGTGCGTTACAAGCAGACCGCGCTCGGCGCCGCGTGGGCGATCCTGCAACCGCTGTTCATGATGATCATCTTTACGATCTTCTTCGGCAGGCTCGCGGGAGTTGCTTCGGCAGGAATTCCTTATCCATTCTTTGCACTCGCCGGACTCGTGCCGTGGACGTTCTTCGCCAACGCGATCACCGCAAGTGGTAACAGTCTCGTCGGCAGCGCAAATCTGATCACAAAAGTTTACTTTCCGCGTTTGATCGTTCCGGCGGCTGCGATGCTTGCGGGTTTAGTCGACTTCCTGCTCGCGTTTCTGATGCTCGTCCTGCTGATGATCTATTACCGCGTCACACCGACGATACAGATCCTGTTTCTGCCGGTGCTGGTCCTGTTAACAGCGCTGTTTCGGTCTCGGTGTCGGGACGTGGATGTCTGCGCTGAACGTGAAATATCGCGACGTGCGCTTTGCGCTCCCGTTTCTGATACAGTTGTGGCTGTTCGTTTCATCAGTCATTCTTCCTTCGACTTCAATCCCGGAAAAGTGGCGTTGGCTACTCATGTTGAATCCCATGTCGGGAATCATCGAGGGTTATCGCTCCGCGCTGTTTGGACTTCCGTTTGACTGGCCCGCCCTCGGCATCGCGTCGGCGCTGACCATCGCGTCCTGCTCTACGCGATCTATGCTTTTGGACGCGTGGAACGCAGCTTCGCGGATATTATTTGATGCAGCCGATCATCAGAGTGCAGGGGCTTGGCAAGCAATACGAGCTTGGTGGCGCCGCAGCGGTCTACTCAACGCTGCGCGAGTCGCTCATGGACCTCGCGCGCAAACCCGTGCGCGCCCTCCGCAGAAACGGCTACGAGCCGATCACGATCTGGGCCTTGAAGGATCTCGACTTCGAGATCTCGCCGGGTGAGATCGTCGGCATCATCGGACGCAACGGCGCCGGCAAATCGACGTTGCTGAAGATTCTTTCGCGCATCACTGAACCGACGCTCGGGCGTGTCGAGTTGTATGGCCGCGTCGCGAGTCTGCTCGAAGTCGGCACGGGTTTTCATCCGGAGCTCACTGGTCGCGAGAATATCTTTTTCAACGGCTCGATTCTCGGCATGACGCGCAGGGAGATCGAGAGAAGGTTTGACGAGATCGTCGCGTTTTCTGAAGTCGAGAAGTTTATCGATACGCCGGTCAAGCGATACAGCAGTGGCATGTACGTGCGGCTCGCGTTTGCAGTCGCGGCGCATCTTGCAGCCGGAGATTCTCGATTGTTGACGAGGTGCTGGCGGTTGGCGATTACGCGTTTCAGCAGAAGTGCCTGAGTAAGATGCAGGACGTTTCCACCGGTGGGCGAACAGTTCTGTTTGTCAGTCACAACCTTGGCGCGATTAACCGGTTGTGTAACCGTTGCCTTCTGCTCGATGGCGGTCGTTTGATCGCGTCTGGACCGACTGCGGGTGTCGTGCAGAATTACATGACGAGCGGTTTGGTCCAACGGCCGGAGTACATTAAAGCGAGCAATCGTCACAAGGCCATAAACCTGCTGCGCGTGGCGCTGCGAAAGGCGCGGATGGAGAGATCCGAAGCGAGATCCGGTACGACGAGAGTTTGTCGTTCGAATTTGATTATGAAACGAATCAAACGGTGTCGGGGACGAGTCTTGGCGTGATGGTCTACACGCTTGATGGGACGTGCGCTTTCACTTCGGCAGACATCGATTCGCATGCTGAGCTGCTCGGCGTTCGCGAACCTGGGAACTATCGATCGCGAGTGACTGTTCCCGCGAAGTGGCTGAACGTCGGGCGCTACACGGTGACGGTGGCGCTGGCGAATGCGATGAGTGGTGTGGTCTACGACAACGTTGAAGCGCTCGTGTTTCAGATCGTCGATACCGGAACACCGGGCTCACTTAACGGAATCAAACGACCCGGCGTGCTCCAGCCTCTTTTAGATTGGGAAACACAGATTTCCACGGAATAAAATCCGGATTTTTGATCCGTGTCATCCGTGGTTAAGGTTTATGCGGTTATTCGAGCCGAACAATCTCTCAAGACGGTCTCCCGAATTCACTCCATTTGCACAGATCTCGGCATTCGTTGGCGCGAACGTCTCCGCGAATAATTTCAAGATCGAAACGCCGGCGGGCAAGTATTTACTGAAATCGCGCGAGCAGAGTGCTTTCGAGAAGACGCGTGCCGAGGCTGAGCTGACGTTTGCGCTCAGTGACTTGGGCCAGAAGGTGCCGCGGATTATTCGTTCACCGGACGGCGCGCTCGTCAGCTCGTTCGCGGATAAATGCTGGGTGCTTTATGAGTTTCAGGAGGGTGAATACTTCTCGGGGAAAGAGGGTGAGCTGTATTCGGCGGCTGAAGTGTTTGGGGAGCTCACGCGCGCGGCAGAGTCGTTGTTTCAAATGCTGTTGTCGAAGATGCGGTGCCCGGTGGTTTGAGGGAGTTGGTGGAGCGATCGTCGATTGATGTCGAGCACCGTACGACGATCATGAATTGCTTGAGTGAAGTCGAGAAGCATCGCGAGCTGCTGAATGGTCGCGTACTGCCGGTGCATCTTGATTATCATCCGTTGAATTTGTTGATGATGGATGAGCGTGTGGTGTGCGTCGTCGATCTCGAGCACTTGAAGCCGTACTCGGTTGTATCGGGACTGGGCTTTGCGGCTTTTAAATTGATCCGGCAGGCAATGGTTGACGAGGAGTTGCGTGAACGCGAGTTGCGCGAGCGGAGGGCGGTATCGACGTGGTTGAGTGGATGGGGGAAGAGTTTTCCTGAGGATCGATATACGGGAAGCGAGTTGGGGATTGGGGCGCGGGCGCGAATACTGAATTTGATTTATTTGATACTCGATGCGTCGATCAATAAGGGGGATGAGAGGTTTAGTTATGACCTTGAGAAGCAGATTGTGAGTTTGTATGAGGTGGAGGTCGTTTTTAGACAGGATGACAAGATGACAGGATTAGCAGGATAAATCCTGCAAATTTTGTAAATCCTGTAATCCTGTCTAATATGGAAGCGAATGATCATCGATCTCTCCGGCAAGACCGCGCTCGTCACTGCCAGTAGTAAAGGCATCGGCTTCGCTATTAGCAAAGCGCTTCTCGATGCGGGCGCGAATGTCTGCATCTGCTCGCGTAACGAAGACAATCTGCGGGCCGCGGAAAAAGAATTAGCGAATGCTGAGCAAGTGTTTGCGATGGCAGGTGACATCGCCGATCCGGAGTTTCTAAAAGAACTCGTCAATCAACGCTCAAGAGCGTTTCGAATCGATCGACATACTCGTCAACAACAGCGGTGGTCCACCCGCGGGCGAGGCCCTCTCGTTAACTGAAGAACAATGGCTGGCAGCCATCAACAGCAACCTGTTGAGCGTCGTCAGGCTCTCGTTGCTCGTGATTCCCGGCATGAGAACTCACGGCTGGGGACGAATCGTAAACCTGACGTCAACAGCGGCGCGCGAGCCAGCCGCAGGCATGGTGCTTTCGAATGTCACGCGGGCCGGCGTTGCCGCATACACAAAAACACTTGCGCAGGAAGTTGGACCATTCGGCATCACCGTGAACACGATCCTCACCGGCGGCGTGTTGACCGATCGTCTGAATTCCCTTCTCGAACGAAACATCAAAGACACGGGCGAGTCGCTTCAGGACGCCATCGCACGCATTGAGAAAACGATCCCCGTGCGACACATCTCAACGCCCGACGAGTTTGCCCAAATGACCCTGTTTCTCGTGTCGCCGCAGGCGAGTTACATCAACGGCGCGGCCATTCCGGTCGATGGCGGAGCTTCCAAGAGTATCTTCTAACTACACGCGTGAACACCACCACCATCTCGATCAACTTTTGTTTGCGGCAGGTATCAGTTGAAGCGGCAGACAAAGTCGCCAGCATGATGGAGCGGCCGGAAGAAACAGAGAAGCTGCTGTTGCAACTCTGTTCCGGATCGATTGTCGAAATCAGAGCTACGCGTAGTTAGTCGGGCGCTCGCGTATGCGAAGTCGCTCGAGTCGACGAATGCGAGTCATCCGTCGATGCGTGCTTACTTCAGTCATCCGCTTCGTGTGGCGCACATTGCGCTCCAGTTGCTCGAGCAACCAGCGGCGGAAATCGTGTCGATGGGATTGGTTCACAATGTGTTTGAAGTTTCGGGGCTGGTAGAAGGAGATCTGCTCGAGGCGGGTTTTAGTGAGCGGCTGGCGATTGGGATTCGGCTTGACGACGATCGATCGTAAGCAACAGTACGACGAGGCATACCTCGCGAAGTTTTACGGGCGCATTGCCGAGTTCGGTGATGACCTCGCGCTGATCAAGTGTGTAGATAAATTAGATAACCTGCTTGCTTTTCAACTTTTTGAGCGTACGCCGGAGATTGAGCGATACATGGCGCTTTGCGAGCAGTTTGTGGTGCCGCTTGCGGGGAAGTTGTCGTCTGAGTTTGGCGGATTATGTGCAGCAGACGATTGATTATATGAGGGCGGGGGGTTGCAATGACCAATTGAAGGAGCAGTACCGGCAATTTCGACAGCTTTAGACAGGATTTACAAGATTTTTCAGGATTGACATGATAAAAATCGCGGTCTTTATTCCGGTTCGACTCGATTCGACGAGACTGCCGCGCAAAGCGCTGCTCGACATCGAAGGCAAGCCCGCGATCGTGCATCTCATCGAGCGTTTGAAACTCGCATCGCGTCCAGACGAGATCGTGTTATGCACGAGTACAGAAGCTACAGATGATGCGCTCGTTGAAGTTGCAGAGTCTTGTAGAATCCGTCTATGTCGCGGCAGTAAAGAGGATCTACTCAAGCGATATAGCCAGGCAGTGGAAGAGAACAGCGTCGATCTGATCGTGAATGTCGATGGCGACGATATTTTGATCGATCCCGAGCAGGTGGACCAGGTCGCGGAGTCGTTACTCGCGACGGGCGCCGATATCGTAAAGTGTGAAGGGTTGCCGTTTGGCGCCGCGCCGCTCGGCGTCAGGGCCGAAGCGCTCGTTCGCGTAGTTGCGGCGAAGCCTGATGATGATACAGCCACGGGTTGGAGCAGGTTCTTTACTGATTCCGGCGAATTCAAGATCGAGACGCTCGTGATAGACGATCCTCAGTTGCGCCACCCGGATATTCGCATGACCCTCGATTATGAGGAAGACTATCGATTCTTCTGCGCAGTGTTTCGAGAGCTAAGCTACCCTGCACGACTGAGAGACGCGATTCAGTTGATCCTCGCGCGCCCCGACATTCGCGCGATCAACGCGGGCCTCGAGGAGAGATACTGGGCACATTTTAATAGTAACTTGCCGGCGAGTTTGAGATGACACGAATGCGTTTTCTAATAGTTGGATTAGGTTCGATGGGCAAACGCCGCGTTCGCAACCTTCAACACCTGAAGGCCGGCGACATCGCCGGTTTCGATCCGCGCGCGGACCGCCGCGACGAAGCCCACTCGAAGTACTCAATCCCGACCTTCGAAGACTTCGATCACGCACTCGCGACGTTTCGCCCAAACGCGGTCATCATCTCGACGCCTCCTGATCTTCACGTCAAGTACGCCAAACGCGCACTCGAAAACAACTGCCACTTCTTCTCCGAAGCAAGCGTCGTTGACGACGAGATGGACGAGCTCATCAGTCTCGCGCACACACGACCCGAGCTCGTGGCCGCGCCTTCGTGTACGATGCGATTTCCACCCATCAATCCAGGCGATCAAGCAGATTGTCGATAGCGAGACTTTTGGAAAACCACTGCTGCTCACGTATCAATCCGGTTTGTGGCTGCCTGACTGGCACCCGTGGGAAGACTATCGCTCGTTCTACGTCGCGCGCCGCGTGACCGGCGCGTGTCGCGAGATCGTTCCGTTCGAGCTCTCGTGGCTCACGTGGCTGCTCGGACCAGTCGAGTTCGTCACCGGCATGCGCGGCAAACTTTCGTCTCTCGACGTCGACATCGACGATGCTTACCAGGTATTGCTACAGTTTCGATCGGGACTGTTGGGCCACCTGCTGGTCGACGTGATCTCGCGCGCGCCCGTGCGCTCGTTCCGTCTCAGCAGCGACCAGGCCACGATCGAATGGGACGCGATGTTGAAAACTGTGCGACTCTTCCGCGCTGACACTAAGGAGTGGGAAGTCATTCCCGAGCCGGAACAGATCAAAGAACCCGGTTACATCACCGCCGAGAACCTTTACATCGAGGAGATGCGCGCCTTCGTCGACGCGTGTGAGGGCAGAAAGAAGTGGGGCTACTCGCTTGAAGAAGACAAGCGCATGCTCGATCTGCTGTCGGCGGTGGAGCAGAGTTGGGACAAGCACACACAGGTCAAAGTAAGCTAACCGTAATGACGAAATTTTCTTTTGAGAAGTCGAAAGCACTCTCGCGACGCGCGCATGAGTTGATTCCAGCGGGCGCGCATACATACAGCAAAGCCGACGATCAGTTTCCATTGAACGCGCCGGGGTTTATCGAGCGTGCTGAAGGTTGCACTGTTTGGGACGTTGACGGGAATCAGTTTCTCGATTGGGGCATGGGTTTGCGCTCGGTGATTCTGGGCCACGGTTATCGTGCGGTGAACGACGCGGTCTTTGCACAGATCGCGAAGGGAGTGAACTTTCTGCGGCCGTCGCCAGTCGAACTGGAGCTCGCGGAGTTGCTGCACGAGATTATCCCGTCGGCGGAAATGGTTAAGTTTGCGAAGAATGGTTCGAACGTCACGTCGGCTGCGATCCGTTTAGCGCGTGCACATACCGGTCGCGAGCTGATCGCGTTTTGTCGCGAGCACCCGTTCTTCAGTTTTGACGATTGGTTCATCGGCACGACGCCCGCGAACGCCGGCATACCTGACGTGATCACAAACCAGAGTCTCGCGTTTCATTACAACGACATTCAGAGTC
This sequence comes from uncultured Acidobacteriota bacterium, assembly GCA_963748155.1. Lineage (GTDB taxonomy): Bacteria > Acidobacteriota > Blastocatellia > Pyrinomonadales > Pyrinomonadaceae > PSRF01. Next base: position 126,275 of record CAVVHV010000004.1, read on the forward strand.
TCGAAAATCTTTTTGCAGAACATCCGGGCCAGATCGCGGCGGTGATTCTGGAGCCCGTCACGATCGACGCCCCAGCAAACAACTTCCTGCAACAGGTGCGCGATCTCACCCACAAAAACGGCGCGCTCCTGATCTTTGACGAGATGATCACTGGCTTTCGCTGGCATCTTTCAGGCGCGCAGGCTTACTTCGACGTGATTCCCGATATCTCGACTTTCGGAAAAGCGATCGGTAATGGTTTTTCTGTCGCAGTGCTCGCGGGAAAGAAAGAGGTTATGGAGCTCGGCGGCATCAAACACGGCAAGCCGAAAGTGTTTCTGCTCTCGACCACGCATGGCAGTGAAACTCATTCACTCGCGGCTTCGGTCGCGACGATCAGGGAGATAGCGCAGCACGATGTTGTCAGTCATCTCTGGAAGATTGGCAAGGCGTTACAGGATGGATTCAATAATCTGGCTGCGGAGATGGGCGTCGCTGATTACATCAGTTGTATCGGTTACCCGTGCAGTCCGGCGATCGTGACGCGCGATCGTGAGAAGCAGGTGTCGTTGCCGTTTCGGACGTTGTTTCTTCAGGAGATGATCGAGCACGGCGTTTTGATTCCTTACCTCGCGACGAGCTTCTCGCATACTGAGAAAGAAGTGGACCAGACGCTCGAAGCTGCGACTCACGCGCTGGACGTTTACGCGCGTGCGCTTGAAGAAGGAGTTGAGAAATATCTTGTTGGACCAGCAGTCAAGCCGGTCTTCAGAAAGTTCAATTGAGAATAGCCGCCGTACAACTCGAGATCACACTCGGCCGGCCCGAAAGCAACATCAGCCGCGCGCGTGGGCTCCTGGCTGAAGCGAAGCAGCAGGGCGCGGAGATCGTCGTGTTGCCCGAGCTTTGGACCACGGGCTACGACCTCGAACGCGCTGCGGAGCTCGCTATCAACCTCACAAGCGATAACGAGATCTCGAAGTTAGCACGTGAGTTTGACGTGTATCTCTGCGGCTCTGTGATCGAGAAGAGCAGTGGGAAGTTCTTTAACGCATTCACGATCTATTCACCTTCAGGCGAGCTGCTTGCTGTTTACCGCAAACTTCATCTCTTTGCGCCGTTGCGTGAGCCGGAATTTCTGTCGGCAGGCGATGAGCCAGTGGCTATTGAGCTTCCGTGGGGCAAATCGGGTTTGGCGATCTGTTACGATCTGCGTTTCCCTGAGCTGTTTCGTTCTTATGCCGTTGCTGGAGCGCAATTGATACTCGTTTGCGCCGAGTGGCCGCACCCGCGGCTCGAACACTGGCGCACGCTGCTGCGCGCACGTGCGATCGAGAACCAGGCTTACGTCGTTGCGTGTAACGCGGTCGGTCGTGCAAACGAAACCGTCTTCTTCGGACACTCGATGATCATCAATCCGTGGGGTGAAGTGTTGGCAGAGGCAGACGAAGTCGAGACAATAGTGTCCGCCGAGTTGGACCTCGCCGAAGTCGATCGAATCCGAACCCAATTTCCCGTGTTGTCCGATCTGCGAGACGAACTGTTTAGTCACAAAAAGGCATAAAAGGCACATAAATTTTAATTAACCTCTTTTGTGCTTTTGTGCCTTTTGTGGCAAATACCAATGCAAACCATTCAAATACAGAACAAGCTAATCGGGGTGGGACAGCCGGTTTTTGTGATCGCTGAGGCTGGTGTGAATCACAACGGCGATCTGAAGCTGGCGCGCGCGCTGATCGACGTGGCCGTCGAGGCGGGCGCCGATGCAGTCAAGTTTCAAACGTTCCGCGCCGATCGACTGGCGACACCTAACGCGCCAAAAGCCGAGTATCAACTGCAAACCACCGGCGACGCTGAATCACAATTCGAGATGCTGCGGCGGCTCGAGCTTTCCGCAGATGCGCACCGCGAGCTAAAAGCGTACTGCCACGAGCGCGGCATCATTTTTCTTTCTACGCCATTCGATGAAGAGTCCGTCGATCTGCTTGACGAGCTCGGAGTGGCGGGGTTCAAGATCAGCTCGGGCGATCTGACGAATTCGCCGTTGCTGGAACATGTGGCTGGCAAAGGCAAACCCGTGATTCTCTCGACAGGCATGTCAGAGCTTTCAGAGTTGATCGAAGCAGTCAGCGTCTTGAATACGGCAGGTTGTGAGAACCCGGTGCTGTTGCACTGCGTCTCGAACTACCCAACCGATCCGGCTGAAGTAAACTTGCGCGCGATGCAGACGATGCGCTCGGCGTTCGACGTGCCGGTTGGTTTCTCGGATCACACAGAAGGGATCGACGTAGCGCTCGCGGCTGTTGCATTGGGCGCGTGTGTGATCGAAAAACACTTCACGCTCGATCGGACGTTGCCCGGCCCTGATCATCGTGCATCACTCGAGCCCACGGAGCTGCGCGAGCTGGTGCGATCGATTCGCCGTGTTGAGACTGCGCTTGGCAACGGTCGAAAAGTTCCAACCGCAAGCGAGCTCGAGACTGCGAAAGTTGCGCGACGTAGTTTGGTCGCAGCACGCGACATCTCCGCAGGCGCAACGTTGAAACGCGATATGGTAGTGATGAGACGCCCGGGCACCGGCATGTCGCCCGCACTGCTCGACACGTTGCTCGATCGTCCAGTTACACGAGACATTGCCGCCGGAACCCTTTTAGACGCAGACATGTTTGATTAGAACGCAGATTTACGCGGATTAAACGCAGATCATGAACATCTGGATTACGGGTTGTAGTGGTTTTCTTGGCACACGGCTGGCCAAACATCTGGTCGCAAAAACACATGAGGTTATCGGGCTATCGAGACGAGAGTGCACCGCCGCCAGTCGCTCCGCATCGATCGATCTCGCAAAGCGTAATTCGCCTCGGCTAATTGAAAAACTCTCTGCGGAGTCGGGGGCGCCTGAAGTCGTTATTCACGCCGCCTCAAAACAACCCGGCGCAGGGCGATCTCGCTGACTACGTCGATGCTAACGTCCACGCGACTTCAAATCTGATCGAAGGGTTAACGCTACAACCGCCGCGATTGATCATTTACACATCGACGCTCAGCGTTTACGGCCGCCCGGGCGTGATACCCGTCGATGAGTCGAGCCCCGCCGGCGGCTCGTTGCCTTACGGCGCCACGAAGCGCTGGGGCGAACAACTGCTCGAAACGTTTCAGCGCTATTCACGCATCGTCGTGCTGCGCATGCCGAGTCTTTACGGTGCGGGCCAGACTGACAGTTTCATCGACGGCCTCGCACGTCCTGCCCAGCTCAACGACTCGATCCAGCTCTTTTCGCGCGGCGAGCTGGTCCGCGACGCTTTGCACGTCAGCGACGTCGTGCGCGCGATCGATAACTGCATCGCGCAACCTCCTGATAATGCATTCTCGATCCTGAATCTCGGCTGCGGCGCAACGAATCAAAACTAGCGAATGGGCACGCGCGCTCGTTGACGCGCTCGACAGCAAAAGCGATATCATTCCCGTCGATCGCGAAGCATCCCAGTTCGATCTCTACGCCGACATCTCCGCCGCGCAGCAACAAATCGCTTTCGCACCGATGTCGCTGGCCGAATCGATGAAAGTTTATGCAGACGAATTACGAGCATGATCCGGACCATCCGCTGACGACTGCGTTTCCGTACTTTCCACCGGAGGAGCAGCAGTGGTTGGCCGGCGAGCTGAGCCAGATACTCAACGGCATGCTCGCCATGGGCCCGCGCGTCGCACAGTTTGAAAAGGAGTTTGCGGCGTACTGCGGCCAGCCGTACGGGATGGCGTTTCCGAGTTGCACGTCGTCGATGGAAGCGGCGTTGCTCGCGTTTGGAGTTGGACCAGGCGACGAAGTGCTCGTGCCGGTTGAGACGTTCATCGCGACCGGCATGGTGGTGTCGCTCGTAGGCGCGACTCCAGTCTTCACCGAGATCTCGGCAAGCAACTTCTCGATGGATTTTGACGACGCGTGGTCGCGTGTGACTGAGAAAACGCGCGGCGCGATCGTCGTCCACTTCGGCGGTTTCATCTCGCCACAGCTTCCCGCGTTTGTCGAGAAGATGCGCGCGTCGGGTCGCTTCGTGATCGAAGACGCGGCGCACGCGCCCGGAGCGGAGTTGAATGGCAAGCGCGCCGGAAGCCTCGCCGATGCAGGCTGCTTCTCGTTTTACCCGACGAAGATCATGTCGACCGGCGAAGGTGGAATGCTCGTCACTGCGCGTGAAGACATTGCGCGAACTGCGCGCAGCTTGCAGCTACGCGGGCGCGATCTCGACGCACCCGGCGAGCTCTACGTGCGCGCCGGTCGAAACAATCGCTTCACTGAAATCGCCGCGGCAATGGGTTTGAGCCAATTGCGATCGTTGCCGGATTTTCTGGCGAGTCGACGGCGCGTGGCGGCGATTTACGATGAGATGTTGCTTGGTAGTGAGCTCTTCGTTCCGTTGCTCGCGGAAGATGGAAGCGTGCCGAGTTACTGGCGCTATATCGCGACGCCCACAATTGAAATAAATCGTGTTGCGCTTCGAGATCGTCTCGCCGCCGACAAGATCACGATCGATTGGGCCTACGATCCGCCATTGCACTTGCAACCGGTTTTTCAACGCACGATGGGCACACGGCCAGGGATGTTGCCACATTCGGAGAACATCCTGTCGCGACATATCTGTCTGCCGGTGCACGCGCGCATGCGCGACAAAGACGCCGAGTTTGTCGCGCAGCGACTGCTCGCGTACGTCGTTTGATTTCATCTCTGTGAACCTCGTGTCTCTGTCTCTGGTTGGCTGAGACATCACCACAGACACAGAGAACACAGAGGTTGCACAGAGATGAAGATCGCCATTCACCAGCCGCAATATTTCCCCTGGCCGCCTTATGTGCACAAAGTAATGTCTGCTGATATATTCGTCTACCTTGACACGGTCCAGTTCAGCAAGAACGGCGTTCAAAATCGCAATCAAATCAAGACGTCGCAAGGACCGCAGTGGCTGACGGTCGCGGTGAAGCACGAGCTCGGCCAAAGCATTCGCGACACGCCACTCGCCGATGCGAACGCGACAGTGAAGCACTGGAAGACGCTGCAGGCAAACTACGCGCGCACGCCCGGGTTTCAGCGCTGGAAAGACGAGTTGCACGGACTCCTGCACCAGGAATATCGAACGCTCGATCGAGGTCGCGATCGCTTCGACTGAGTGGATGATCGACAAGCTGGGTATCAATAACAAGCGATTGCGGGCTTCGGAGATTCCTGGCACACACGGGCGCGCGTCAGAGCTTGTCGCGTCGATTTGTGAAGCACTCGAAGGAGATCAGTACCTCACCGGAACAGGCGCGCTCGCTTACCTGCAAGCGGATGATTTCAAGCACATCGACTGTGAAGTTCTCGTGCAGCAATGGGACTGGCAGCCCTTTTCCTATCGACAGGTGCACGACGATTTCGTCCAAGGTCTATCGACCCTCGATCTCTTGCTCAACGAACCAGAAAGAGCAGCAGAACTGATCGCGGCCGCGGGCAGTTGGGAGGCGCTCGAAAGCGTATGAGCGAAACGACGCGTCCTCGGCATCACTGCGATTCGCTCCGAGTATTTCCTGCAACGACCGATCCTGCGCGCGATCGTCGATCATCCCGAGCTCGAGCTTGAGCTCGTTGTCACCGGAGCTCACCTCTCGCCGCTTCATGGTCACACAATTAAAGACATCGAAGCCGATGGTTTTCCGATCGTCGCGCGTATCGAAAATCTGATCTACTCGGATCGTGACGCGGCACGGCTCAAAGGCGCAGCGTCACAGTTGCAGGTGCTGGCTCACGTTGTTGACGAGCTGAGGCCGGACTGGCTGCTCGTGCCTGCGGATCGTGAAGAGTCAATGACGCTCGCGCTTTGCGGAACTTACATGAACATCGCGACCGCGCATTACGCCGCGGGCGATCGAGTTGTAGGCAATGCTGACGACATGATTCGCCATGCGGTGTCGCGCCTCTCGCACCTGTTGTTGACGACTCACGAACAGGCGCGCGAACGTTTGATCAAAGCTGGTGAAGAAGCCTGGCGCGTGCACAACGTCGGGCATGCGGGGATCGATCGTCTTCGCACGACTGAACAGCTAAGCACTTCCGAACTCGCAAACGCGCTCTCAATTCAAGGTATCGATGACCAGTATGCAGTGATCATTCAACATCCATTGACGTCCGAGATTTCTAAAGCCGGAGAGGAGATGCGGGCGACTTTGTCTGCTGTGCTCGAACTGGGGTTGCAAGCGTTCGTGAGTTATCCGAATTCCGATCCCGGAAGCAATCAGATCATCGAGGTGATTGAGGAGCATCGGCAAGATCCGCGTGTATCCGTGTTTAAAAATATTCCGGATCGCGAGTTTGTGAATCTGTTGAGACGCGCAACAGTTTTGCTTGGGAATTCGAGTCTGGGGTTGCTCGAGGCGCCGTATTTGAAGTTGCCGGTCGTGAATGTCGGTCGCAGGCAGTCAGAGCGTCATCATGCGAGTAACGTGTTTTTTGTTCCGGCTGAGCGTGAGGCGATCGTACGACAGGTGCGTGCGATCATCGACGACGACGAGACGAAACAAAAGATCAGCGCATGCGACAATCCATTTGGAGATGGTCACACCGGCGAGCGCGTTGCAGAGTTGTTAGCGACGACGGCGATCGATGCCAAGCTACTCAACAAGGATTTAAGCTACTAAGAACGAACTGTAGGGGCGGCCCTCCGTGGCCGCCCCAGGTTGCCACATTGTGTTTCCAGGCTGGGGCGGCCACGGAGGGCCGCCCCTACAGTTGACTTCGAGTAACATGCAGAGCTGGGACGACGTTTACAGTAAGAACTTCATGACGATGTGGTATCCGCATGAGGATATCATCCGGTTCTGTGCGCGCCTGATCCAGAAACAACTCACGCACGATAAATACGACGTCAAACGCCCCGTCGAGCGCGTGCTCGATCTCGGCTGCGGAAACGGTCGTCACGCAATCTATTTCGCACGCCAGGGTTTTAAGGCCGCCGGTATCGACGTCTCAGAGCAGGCCATCGAGTGGGCGCAGGACTGGGCCAAACGCGAAGGTCTCGAAATCGACTTTCGCACCGGCAAAATCGAAAACCTGCCCTTCGCAGACAAAACCTTCGACGTCGTCGTCTCGCATGGCGTACTCGACCACGTTCACATGGAAACGGCACGAAAAGCCGCGGAGGAAGTCTGCCGGGTCCTGCACCCGAAAGGCCTGTTTTACTGCGATTTGCGCTCGACAGAAGATTACGAGTACGGCGTGGGCGAGCCCGCCGGCCAGAACACATTTGTCGTCAGTGAAGGCTACGAACGCGGCCTGGTCCAGCACTTCTTCTCGCGCGCCGAGACAGACGAGCTATTTGACGGTCTTTTTCGAATCCTCTACAGTGAAATCACTGAGTCGCGACTCGGACCTGACTTCCAGCGGAAATTCTCTCGGTGGGTTTTCGCCGCTGAATCACTCTAATTTGAATGCGAATACTTGTCATAGCTCCCCATCCCGACGACGAGACCCTGGGATGCGGAGGCTCTTTACTAAAACACAAGTCGAACGGCGATAGCCTCTCGTGGCTGGTGGCTACGCGCGGCCATGAGCCGCAGTGGTCCGCCGAGCTCCTCGAACAAAAAGAGCGCGAAATCAGCGCGGTCGCCGCTGCTTACGGTTTCGATAACACTTTCCGGCTCAACTTTCCGACTATCAAGCTCGACCAGCTTCCGGTCGAAGAGCTTATCGCCGCGATTCGTGATGCGATCACGGATTCCAAGCCCGATTGTGTATACCTCAATCACGGGGGCGACGTGCATTCAGATCATCGTGTACTGTTCGAAGCGACGATGTCAGTACTGAAACCTTTTTACAGCAGTAAGCATGGCGTGAAGAGAGTGTTGAGTTACGAAGTGCTTTCTTCGACAGATGCGGCGCCTGTGAATCCCGCGCGCGCGTTTTTGCCGAATGTGTTTATTGACGTGACTGACTTTCTCGAAAAGAAGCTCGAGATCATGGGTTTGTACGAGTCGGAATTGCAGGTGTCGCCGTTGCCGCGTTCGCTCGACAGTCTGCGTGCCCTCGCGCGCGTGAGGGGCGCGACGATCGGCGTCGAGTATGGGGAGGCGTTCATGCTCGTGCGCGAGGTGAGCTAATGGTCCCGGTTGTCGGCTTCGGCGCGGGCGGCCACGCGAAGGTCGTGATCGAGATCCTGCGTTCGATGCAGGAATATGAGATCGTTGGTTTACTTGAAACGCAGGATGCGCTGTGGGGGACGAAGGTGCTCGGCGTGGAAGTGCTCGGCGATGATTCGCTGATGGCGGAGCTGAAGCAGCGCGGGATCGATCACGCTTTCATTGGAGTCGGGACTGTTGGTGATGCGCAGCCACGAAGGCAGCTTTTCGAGAAAGTCGCGGGCTTCGGATTTCAGATCGTGCCGGCGATACATGCCGTAGCTGTTGTGTCATCGTCAGCGAAGATTGGAGTTGGACCGACGATCATGGCGGGCGCGATCGTCAATGCGAATGCCGTGATCGGAAATAATGTGATCGTCAACACCGGAGCGATCGTCGAACACGATTGTGTGATTGGTGACCACACGCACGTCGCCACTGGAGCGCGATTGGCGGGCGGCGTTCATGTTGGAACAGGTTCGCACATTGGCATCGGTGCGGTGGTGCGACAGGAGATCCGGATTGGCGAGGGCGCGATCGTCGGTGCGGGGGCGGTTGTTGTGCGGGATGTTCCAGCGGGAAAAACCGTAATTGGTGTACCGGCAAAATGACTGAGCTAGAGCGAGTAACAGTTTCACCAGACAGCTCCGTACGGCAGGTCATGGAGTGTATCGATCAGTCTGGCAAGGGCATTGCTCTCGTGCTTGACGAGCAGCGCCACCTGATCGGCACTGTGACTGATGGTGACATCCGCCGTGCAATTCTCGCCGGCATGGATCTCGAACTCTCGATCAGCGATCTCTTACGTCAACGCCAACCGAGCTTTTCCTCAGGAGCGATTACCGCTCCGCTCGGTACCGACGACCCTACGCTCCTTCACCTCATGACTGAGAACGGCGTCCGGCACATTCCGCTCGTTGACGAAGATGGTTGCGTCACTGACATCTCTTTTCTCACCGAGCTCGTGAAAGAGTATAAGCTGCCGCTGCGGGCACTCGTGATGGCGGGTGGTTATGGCACCAGGTTGCGGCCGCTGACAGAAGAACTACCGAAGCCGATGTTACCCGTTGGCAATAAACCACTGCTCGAGCTGATCGTCGAGCAGCTCAAACACGCAGGTATTCGCCAGGTCAACGTCGCCACGCACTACAAGGGCGAAATGATCGCGGAACACTTCAAAAACGGTGAAGCATTCGGCGTCGATATTCGCTACGTCAAAGAAGACCACCCGCTCGGCACCGCAGGCGCGCTCAGCCTGCTCGAAGAAGTCGACGAGCCTTTGCTGGTGATGAATGGCGACATACTCACGCGCGTCGACTTCCGCGCGTTGCTCCACTTCCATCGTGAACAGAAAGCGGATCTGACGGTATGTGTGCGGCAGTATGAGTTCAGCGTGCCGTACGGCGTGATCGAGACAGACGGCGTGAACGTGAAGGGTATCTCGGAGAAGCCGGTGGTGCGGCAATTTATCAACGCCGGGATCTACCTGCTGAACCCGCACGTTCGTCGCTTGATCCCAAACGGACAGCCGTACGACATTCCCGATCTGATCGAGAGCTTAATTAAAGAACAACGCACAGTAGTCTGCTTCCCCATTCGCGAATACTGGCTCGACATCGGAAAAGTCGATCAATACGACCAGGCTAAAGCAGACATTGCTGCCGGCCGCTATTAAATCGTGTTTTAAAATCCGTGTAATCTGTGGTTAAAGATCCATACCAATTTCAGCACGCGAGGGAACGCGATTACGCACTGCAATCGATGCGGGGCTACCTGCGCAATAAGCCCGAGCAGGTAAAATTTTTCGAAGAGATCGTTGGTCCATATCTCAAAGATGCCGTCTCAGTTGCTCGATGCCTGCTGCGGGATCGGCGACTTGCTTTACTTCCTCTGCGCAACTCAATCCCAACGCTCGCTTCACCGGCGTCGACAAAGCCGAGTTTCTGATCGACGAAGCACGCACACACTTCGCCGGCAATCCAAACGTCACTTTCGAGCCGGGCGACATCTACGCCCTTACAGATCAATTCGGCCAAAACAGTTTCGATCTCTCAGTCTGCAAGCAAACGCTCTCGTGGCTGCCGTCGTACGAAAAACCTGTCGAAGAGTTGATGGCGGTGACGCGCCGCGCGGTCTTTATCAGCTCGCTCTTTTACGACGGGCGCATTGATTTCGAGACGCGAGTGCGCGAGCACACTACCGACGCCGGTCGCGACGGCTATAATGCTTTTTACAACGTCTACAGCTTCCCGATTTTCAGGGAGTTCTGCTTGAGTCGCGGCGCGAAAGACGTAGTTGATTTCGACTTCAACATCGGTATCGATCTGCCACGGCCGGAGAATCCGGATCGCATGGGAACCTACACAGTGCAGTTACAATCAGGCGAGCGTTTGCAGATCTCTGGCGCATTGCTGATGCCGTGGAAGATCGTAAGGATCGACTTATGAACTGGAGCGACAAGAAAGTTCTCGTAACGGGTGCTGGCGGATTTATCGGCAGCCACCTGACCGAGCGACTCGTCGAGCTCGGCGCGAAGACGCGCGCTTTTGTGCGTTACAGTTCAACTGGCTCGTGGGGCTGGCTCGATCAGTCGCCGCTCAAGAATGACGTCGAGGTCGTACTTGGCGACACTCGCGACCAGGACACAGTCACACACGCACTCAATGGCGTCGATATCGTCTTTCACCTCGCCGCATTGATTGCCATCCCTTACTCGTACCAGGCTCCGCTCTCTTACGTGCGCACGAATGTTGAAGGCACACTCAACGTGCTGCAAGCTGCGCAGCGTGCCGGTTTAGAGCGCGTGGTCCACACGTCAACCAGCGAGGTCTATGGCACGGCGCGCACAGTGCCGATCGACGAGAACCATCGGCTACAAGGTCAGTCGCCTTACTCGGCGAGCAAAATTGGCGCGGACAAGATCGCAGAGTCATTTCATCTCTCGTTTGGACTCCCCGTCGTCACAGTGCGACCGTTCAATACTTATGGACCAAGACAGTCTGCGCGCGCAGTGATACCGACGATCATCACGCAGGCGCTCAACGGCTCCGAGATTCGTCTTGGCAATCTCGAGCCGACCCGCGATCTCAACTTCATCGCTGATACAGTTGAAGGTTTCATCAAAGCCGCCGAGACACCTAAAGCAATTGGAGAAACAATCAATCTCGGCACGGGTCGTGAGATCTCGATCGGCGATCTCGCCGCGTTGATTCTCAAGCTGATGAATCGCGACATTCCGATCGCGCTCGAAAGTGCACGCCTGCGGCCAGAGAACAGCGAGGTCGATCGGCTGTGCGCCGACAATCGCAAAAGTCAATCAATTCTCGGCTGGACGCCGAAGTACTCACTCGAAGAAGGACTTACTACTACCATTGGATGGATACGCGAGAACAGTGAGCGATACCGAACAGGCATCTATGTCGTTTGAGCCCGGCGCGGCGGTGGCCGAAGGCAGCATTCCCCTCTGCGTGCCTGAGCTGCGCGGCAACGAGTGGCGCTACGTCAAGGAATGTCTCGATACGGGTTGGGTTTCGTCTGCTGGTCCGTTTGTCGAGCAGTTTGAAAAGACTGTCGCAAGCTATGTTGGCGCATCGCACGGCGTGGCAACATCGAGTGGAACTGCTGCCTTGCATATCGCGCTTTTGGTCGCAGGCGTAAAGCCGGACGACGAAGTGCTCGTTTCAGATCTGACGTTCATCGCGCCGGCGAATGCGATTCGTTATGCGAATGCATGGCCAGTGCTGATAGACGCTGAGCCGGTTTACTGGCAAATGGACGTCACGCGCGCGATCGACTTCCTCGAGAATCAATGCAATTGGACGGATGGAAAGCTCGTTAACAAAGTCACCGGACGGCGCGTGAGCGCGATCGTGCCGGTGCACATTCTCGGTCATCCGGTCGATCTCGATCCTCTGATCGAAGTAGCAAACAAGTACGGGCTCGCGATTGTTGAAGATGCGACGGAGAGTCTCGGCGCGGAGTATCGCGGTCGCAAGGTGGGAAACCTTTCCCATATCGGTTGTTTCAGTTTCAATGGCAACAAGATCATCACGACTGGTAGCGGTGGCATGATCGTGACTAACGATCCCGCGCGGGCTGCGAAGGCGAAGTATTTATCTACTCAGGCGAAAGACGATCCGGTCGAGTACGTTCATAAAGAGATTGGTTTCAACTATCGCCTCAGCAACGTGCAGGCGGCGCTCGGCTGCGCGCAGATGGAACTGCTCGACGAGTTCATCACGATCAAACGCGGCATCGCAGCGGAATACGCGAAGGCTTTTGCGGACGTGCCGGGTGTGACGATGATGCCGGAAGCAAGCTGGGCGCGCAGCATCTTCTGGCTGAATACTGTGCTGATCGATGAAGAAGAGTATGGCGAAGACAGTCGCGCGCTCATGAAGCGGCTCAGGCGTCGTAGTATACAGGCGCGGCCTTTGTGGGAGCCGTTGCATCGATCTCAGGCTCTTCAAGGCGTGCAGAGTGTTGGTGGTGAAGTTGCAGATCATATCTATCGCCGCGCACTGAGCTTGCCGAGTTCAGTTGGGATGACTCCGGAACAAGTACAGGAAGTGATCAGCGCAGTCTGTGGGCCGGGACGTGGAACGCGGTGACGATCGGCCGGCGTATCACCAGCTCGTTGGAGCGCGATGGTCCTTCGGGCATGTTAAAGCGTGGCGCGCTCTACTGCTTGCGACGTGTTGGTTGGCGTGCTGATGCGTGGACCAAGCGGTTGGATCACAGAATCACCGAACATGCCATCCTCCGCAAATACGGATCGTTGCTGAAGCGAAACGAGAAGTTTCGCAACTGTCATAAAGGTGCGCGCTGTTTTGTGATCGGCAATGGTCCATCTTTGAACGAACAGGATCTGACGCCGCTCGCCAACGAGATCACGTTTGTCGCCAACTACTTTCACCATCATCCGATTATCAACGAATCCTGGCAGCCGAAATATTATTGCTTGACGGATCCGGCGTATTTCGATGGTCGCGAGCCGGTTGAGCTGATTCAAGACATCGCGGTGAAGACACCCTCCGCTTCGTTTTTCGTGCCGCACTACGCGGCGGATTTTCTGTCGCAGACCAGAGCGCTGCCTGATGAGCGAACCTATTACGTCGGGCTGTGCGGTGGACTGGAAGATGAGTGGAACGAGTTGCCGGATTTAACTAGCGTAACGCCGGGTGTTCAGACGGTTGTACAGCTTGGGATCATGGCGGCGATGTTCATGGGCTGCTCGACGATCTACCTGATAGGCTTGGACCACAACTGGCTCTCGCACGGCGGTGTGCCGATGAATTTCTACAGCAAAGAGGACGCGAAGAGCCAACCGCAGGGGAACGTCGGGGGTTGGGATTACAAGTCGCTGATGGTGGCGATGACGACGATCTGGCGCGTTTACGAAATGCACCGGAGGATTGCGGAGAGGTATGGGATTAAGATTGTTAATGTGACGAATGGTGGGTTTCTTGATGTGTTCGAGCGCGCCCGGTATGAAGACATAGTTTAGACAGGATTACAGGATTTTGCAGGATGTTCAAGATAAATCCTGTGAATCCTGAAAATCCTGTCATCCTGTAAAAAATTGTTTCGCGATATCAAAAGCCTAATTTTCCACGCGCAACACAAACGCCGGTACGCGCACGTCAGGATCGGCTACGGTTCGCGTGTCGTCGATTCATCCTTCAATGGCGATCAGATCGAGATAGGCAAAGACTGCTACATCCAACGTTCATCATTCTCGAAAGGCGCGCTCGTCAAAGACGGCTGCACCATCTTCGATTCCAGTTTCGACAACCACACAGCCATCTACCCAAATTGCACTCTGAGCCTCGTGAAGTTCGGCGCGTACAGCTACGTCAACGAGAACTCCGCGATGGGCAGCGTCACGCTCGGTCGCTTCACCTCGATCGGCCCGGGTTTCATCTGCGGCTACGGCGAGCATCCCACAAACTTCATCACGACCAGTCCCGTGTTCTATTCAACGCGCCGCCAGTGTGGAATTTCATTTACCGAAACGAGTCGTTATGATGAGCAACAGCAGACGACTATCGGTAACGACGTCTGGATCGGCGCGCGCACTTTTGTCAGAGACGGCGTGAAGATTGGTGACGGCGCGCTGATCGCCGCGGGCGCGGTCGTGACCGCCGACGTTCCCGATTATGCGATCATGGGCGGCGTGCCCGCGAAGTTGATTCGTTATCGTTTCCCGGAAGACGTCGTGCAACAACTACTCGAGATTCAATGGTGGAACTGGAGCGAAGCCCGCCTTCGCGAGGCTCAGCCGCAACTGGCGCAGCCTGATGTGAATTTGTTTTTGGAATGGGCCAGGCGCGTTTAAGATGCGGCAGCTACTGAGAACAATCGTGAAGAGGCCGCTGAACCTCATCGGTCTCGATCTGGTCCGTTACAATCCGCGCTACGCGCTTGGCGAATACGCGTACGTCGCTTCGCTCGACATCAGGACGGTGATCGACGTCGGCGCGCACACGGGTGAGTTTGCGCGGATGATCAAAGGGATTTTGCCCGAGGCGGCGATATTCTCGTTCGAGCCGTTAAAGGCAGAGTTCGAGAGTTTGCGGCAGCAGATGCAGAATGGCGCCGGGTTTACGGCCTTCAACTGCGCTGTTGGTGATCGGAATGAGACGGTAGAGATTCACCGCAGCTCATACGCGCAGAGCTCGTCGTTACTGCCAATGGCGCAGCTTCACAAGGAGGCGTTTCCTGTTTCGGCGGGTCAGAGTGTAGAGATGGTGGAGGTCAAGAGGCTTGATGATGTGTTGCGTGATTACGAATTGAAGCGGGAGATACTGATCAAGATCGATGTGCAGGGATATGAGGACAAGGTGATCGCAGGGGCGGTGGAGACGATTGATAAAGCGAAGGCGATTATTGTTGAGGTTAGCTTTCGGGAGTTGTATGAGGGGCAGCCGTTATTTGAGAGGATCTTTGGGTTGTTGAGTGAGAAGGGGTTTCGATATTTTGGGAATCTGTATCAGTTATTGAGTCCGATTGATGGGGCGCCACTCCAGGCTGACGCCTTGTTTGTTAAGGGATAGACAGGATGACAGGATTTTCAGGATTAACAGGATTATCTTGTTCATCCTGTAAATCTTGAAATCCTGTAAAAAACTAATGTTAGATTCAGTGAAGCAAATACTTAAACGAACCCTTCCTGCCGATATAATCAAACTGCGTCGCGACCTCGAAGCACGCCGCACATGGGAAAAGCAGGGCCGCCCATCACCACCACCACACATCGTTAAAGAAGAGCTGATCCGCGACTACGCCAAAACCTTCAACACTCAAATCATGATCGAAACGGGCACGTACCTCGGCGACATGGTCCACGCCATGAAAAAATCTTTCAAGCAAATAATCTCTTTCGAACTGGACCAAACACTCGCCACCCAAGCCCAAAAACGTTTCGCCAGCGACCATCACATCCAGATAGTCGAGGGCGATAGCGGCAAGCTACTCGGCGACTATCTCGCCACCATCAACGAGCCCTGTCTCTTCTGGCTCGACGGTCATTACTCAGGCGGCATAACCGCGAAAGGAACCCTGGAAACACCCATCAAAAACGAACTGGCTGCGATCCTTTCACATCCAGTCGATGGCCACGTGATTCTGATCGACGACGCGCGCTGCTTCACTGGCGAGAACGATTATCCAACGATCGACGAGTTACAGAACTTCGTTGCCGAACGTAAACCAAATCACAAGTTCAGCGTAGAACACGACATCATCCGCATTCATAAATGAAGGTATGCTTCCCAATGTGGATCGGCCGCCGGCATCAGGGACTGGGCAACGAGCTCATCCCCTGGGCCAAGGCCTTCATCGCCAGCGAGGAACTAAACATCAAGTTCCTGCCTCCAGCTCTCGGCCTCAATGATCGTCGCTACCACGAATACTTCGGCACCTCGCGCTTCGACTGGATCTACTACGCGATCCTGAAAAAGCTGCTCCCCTGTTACGTCTTCACTGAAGAGGAATACAACGCAACCGGAGAAAAAGATTTCGCACGTGCGATCCGCGTCTATGCCGACAAGAAAGGACTCGCAAACAAAAGCTCGTACGCGCTGTTGACCGAAGGCTTGTGGGGCAACTGGTATTCAGTTCGCAAAGCGCGTCACTTCGTGCTCTCGCAGCTCTATCGCACACGCCATCTCACTCACAATCTCTATCAACTCGATCGCCAGATCGCCGACAAGCGACTACTCGTCGGGTTGCACATTCGCATGGGCGACTTTCTCCCTGTGGCAAACGCGACTGAATACCAGGGCCTCTGGAACACGCGCGTGCCGCTCGCGTGGTATGTAAACATCTGCCGCCAGATGCGCGCCGCACTCGGCAACAACGTCACGTTCATGCTGTTGACTGACGGCAGCGAAGCTGAGCTCAAAGACTTTGTCGCGGAATTCAATCCGATCACAAACTTCGGCCAGCCGTACGCAGTCATCAGCGATCTGCTCGCGCTCGCCACCGCGGACGTGCTGGTCTGTTCGATCTCGTCATACAGCATGTGGGGCGTGATGCTTTCGGGGGCGCCATATTTTTGGTATTTGCCGAACTTGCGCGAGCTCGACGGCTACCTGACACTTTGGAAAGAACGCATCGAAGGCATCGGCGACGACGCTGCCGCGAGTGAAATCCTGCCACGCGGAATTCCACTAGCTGAAAACGGTCGCATTCCCGACTCAGTGCTCGATTACCTGCGTTTGAAGATCAAACTCAACTCTCTTTCTCTGGATCTCGTGAAGTCGGGCGGCGTGCCTCTCGACTACGAAACGGTGCGCGAACAATGCATTACCACTTAATCGGCATTTGCGGAACAGCGATGGCTTCTCTGGCCGGCATGCTTCAGGCGCGCGGCCATCACGTGACGGGCTCTGACCTGAACGTCTATCCGCCGATGTCAACGATGCTCGAACAGCTCGGCATCAACGTCTCGCATGGTTTCAAACGCGAACACATCACGCCCGCGCCGGATTGCGTGGTCGTCGGCAACGCGATCCCGCGTGGCAATCCGGAAGTCGAAGAGACACTCAAGCGCAAAATACTCTATCGCTCGCAAGCCGAAGTCGTGAAGGAAGAGTTTATCCGTGGTCGACACTCACTCGCAGTCGCAGGTACACACGGCAAGACAACGACAACGAGCATCGCCGCGTGGGTGATGGACCAGGGCGGCCTCAATCCCACGTTCCTGATCGGCGGCGTTGCGCAAAACTTCGGCAGTAGCTTTCGCGTCACTGATAGCGACTATTTCCTCATCGAAGCTGACGAGTACGACACTGCATACTTCGACAAAGGTCCGAAGTTCATGCACTACCTGCCCGAGCTCGCGATCGTCAACAACATCGAGTTCGATCACGCTGACATCTATCGCGATCTCGATGCAGTGAAACTCGCGTTTCGTCGTTTCATGAATCTCGTGCCTGAGAACGGCAGGCTGATCGCGGGTTGGGACAGTCCAAACGTGCGAGCGGTAGTTGAATCGTTTGGCGAGAGGCTTTTCACGCGACTCGAAACTTTCGGCACTGACTCGAGTGCGAAGTGGCAAATCCGCAATGCTGAATTTGGCGAAGGACTGTCGCGGTTCGAAGTGTTTTGTGAGAACCAGTCGTGGGGAGAGTTTGAGACGCCTCTCGTCGGAGAGTTCAATCTGTTGAACTGTCTCGCGGTGATCGTTGCGGCCGATGCGTGGGGAGTCAGCAAAGAAAAAATCAGTAGCGCGCTCGCGAGTTTTCAGAACGTGAAACGACGCGCGGAAGTTCGTGGCGAAGAACAGGGCGTGCTCGTGATCGACGACTTCGCGCATCATCCGACCGCCGTTCGTGAAACACTGCGCGCTTTGCGGGCGAGATATCGTGATCGTCGTTTGATCGCCGTCTTCGAGCCACGCTCGTGGTCGTCGCGACTGGCGGTCTTTCAGGATGACTACGCCAACGCGTTCGCGGCCGCGGATTATGTCGTGATAGCCGCCGTCTTCGACAGCGATAAGGTCACAGAAAAGGGACGCGCGCTTGATACCCGCGCGTTAATTGAGGCGATTTCGCAACAGGGAAAGCCTGCCTTTGCCTTGCCTGAGGTCGCTCAAATCGTCACCCACCTTGTCCCCGAGCTTCGCGCAGGGCGATGTGGTGGCGATTATGTCAAACGGCGGTTTCGGCGGGATTCACGAAAAGATTCTGAGCGCGCTCCGATAGAAGTAAGTTTTAGACAGGATTACTAGATGTTCACGATTAATCTTGTGAATCCTGTAAATCTTGTAATCCTGTCTAAAACTTCCTCCCAGCCTAACTCCCTTATAGTCCTTGATGCACACACTTTAACGAAATCTTCGTAACGCTCTCGCAGATATAGTCCGCTAAAAGATCTCTCCGGCTACAGCAGGGAGGCCCTCCCAGTGAGAAACTTTTCAATCTTTGAGCAAGCCCTCAGGCTCTCCGGCGCTCAGGGCGTCGAGAACGTTGGGGAAATTGCGAGCCTTGCGCGACGCGACTTCCAGCGCGAAAGCTTTATCTGTCACACCACCACCGCCTCGGTCGAGTACGGCTGCCTGATGATCGAAAACGCGATTTTGCTCCGTACAAATCGCTCGGGAAGGGTCTATGCGGGCGTCGAGAAGTTTTCGGCGCTGCAACCCATCATCGACCGCTACATGCGTATCGCAGACGTGTCAGAGTCGGTTTATCTGTTTGGACAGGACGACTGGCGACCGCCGCGACATCCGAATATCAGGCTTATTACGTTGAATAACGACTTTCGGCTCGCCCGCGAGTGGTTTGTAATTACACACTCGAAGTCATTGAGCTGCGCCCTCGTGGCCTTTGATGAGGTGGGTTCGGATGCGATGCCTGAGCAGATCAGATACTGGGCGTTGAAGACGAGTAACACGCAATTCGTTGCCGAACTGGCGAACGCAGTTGAAGGCGTGATCGATTGGTCGCTCGCCGCTTAATGTAGTACTGGACAGCTTTCGGATTCCACGACAGGTCGTTCGACGAGTAACGGCGTTTTCGTAGTTTTCACTTTGCCCGCGCGGTGTTTTCGGCGCTTCGACGGCTTGACGTCAGTACGCGCCGGATTCGTTTCGGTAGTAGTTTGCCTGCGAGCAAGCGCAGTCGCTCCAACCAATTCCACTACGTCTCCGCCACCACGCCAGTGCTCGCGCACGACTCGCGGATCAGTAACGTCATCAATCGCAGCAGCGTCAACGAGACGAGGTAAGCATCGTCAACCTGGCCGACAAACGGCAGCATGTCCGGAATGAAATCGAGCGGAACGAAGGCGTAAACAATCGCACCCGCGACGAGCAGTCGTTCTTTTGCGGGCACTCGCGGATCGACCATCAACCGCGCGCACAGCAAAAGCAGGTTGGGAATGACGAGGAGCAGGTTGGTCATACGACTTCGCAGGTTTAATTCTGACATGCGGAGGATTATACAGATCCGTGCTGATCCGTGTAATCTGTGGCAACATTAAGGCCCATGGACATCCTCGATCGAATCCGACAGCGCGCCGCGTCAAGGCCGCAACACATCGTTCTGCCCGAAGGGAATGATCCGCGCACGGTCGTCGCGGCCGCCGAAGCGACGAGCCAACGCATCGCGCGTATAACCATCCTCGGCGACGACGAAACGATTCGCTCCATCAGCGCGAGATAATCGCCTCGATCTGGGTGGCGTCACGATCATCGATCACAAGCGTGCGGCTGATTTCGAGAAGATGGCCGCGCTCTTTCACGACCTGCGCCGCGCGAAGGGCCTGATGGCCGATGAAGCGCGGACACTCGTCTCCGATCCTTTGTATTACGGCAACTTGATGGTCCGGTCCGGTCTCGCGGATGGATCGGTGGCGGGCGCGACAAACACAACCAGTCACACTGTTCGCGCGGCACTTCATTGCATCGGCGTGCGATCGGGGTTCAAGCTCGTGTCGAGTTTCTTTTTGATGGCGCTGCCCAACGCTGAATTTCGGACACGACGGCGCGATGATCTATGCAGACTGTGGTGTCGTGATCGAGCCGAGCGCAGTGGAGCTCGCTGAGATCGCGCTCGCCGCTGCGGACTCGTGCCGAGCCTTGCTGGGCACGGAGCCGCGCGTGGCGCTGCTCTCGTTTTCGACGAAAGGAAGCGCGAAGCATCGTTTGATCGATAAAGTGGTGGAAGCGACGCGCACGGTGAAGGCGCGTGCGCCCGAGTTGCAGGTCGATGGCGAGCTTCAGGCCGATGCGGCGTTGATTCCCGCAGTCGCGCAGTCGAAAGCGCCGGGATCGGCGGTTGCGGGACGTGCAAACGTGCTGATCTTTCCCGATCTGCAAGCGGGAAACATCGCTTACAAGTTAACCGAGCGACTGGCCGGCGCCACCGCGATCGGGCCGATTCTCCAGGGCCTGGACAAACCCGCGAACGATTTATCGCGCGGCTGCACGGCTCGCGACATCGTCGACGCAATTGCTATTACGGCCGTCCAGGCGCAGGCGCGGAAAAGTACTTAGCCCCAGATTTCACGTGATGAACACAGGTCGAACCGTGTTCATCCGTGTAATCCGCTGCTTAAAGGCAACTAACGAGAGGTTCGGGCATCAAACAGCCTACTCCCACAATGTTTTGGCTGAAACGCACAATTGGTCTTCTGGTGATGGCGGCATTTTTCGCATTCGCTGCCCCGCAGATCTCCAGCCAGGAACCCGCCAAACCACAGCCATCGCCATCACCAACTCCGGAAAAAGAGCAGGAATCGGTCAAAGTCTTTACCGAAGAAGTCAGGCTTCCGGTCGTTAGCCTTCGACGCCTACGGACACTACGATCCGACACTCGAGCTCGACGATGTCCTCGTGCTCGAAGACGGTGTTGCCCAGCAAATCCGCAGCGTCAGGCACGTTCCGGCAAACGTTCTGTTCGTGCTCGACACTGGTGGCGAGTTGAGTGGTCTGGGTGGCGTGTCGAAAAAAACGAGTCTCACGCGTGACGTCGCGTCGCAGCTCGTGATGAGGCTTGAAGACGGCGCGTCGATCGCCGTCATGCAATCCGGTAATGCGGCGGAGATGTTGCAAGCCATGGACCACTGACAAGTCTGCCGTTTTGCGAACGTTGAAGAACAAACTGGTCTCAACGAAGCGAGCCAGGATCTCCGAAGCAATTGCGAACGCGAGTGTGCAACTGAAAGATCGTCCCGAGGGAAGTCGGCACGTCGTGATGATCACTGACGGCGTTGACTCACCCGGCAGCAAAGTCGATCGCGCGTGAAGCAATGAAACAGTTGGTCGCTGCGCGTGCCACGGTCCACGTCATCAGCTACACAGAGTTTGTGCGACAGAAGAGCGATACGAATTCGTCTCGAATTAGCGCTGGGCCGCGGCCTCCGAATTCCGATCCGATCAGGGCCACTGATCCAACACAGCCTCCGGGTACGAATCGTTCACCGTCTTATGGCATACGCGTGGGATTTGATCCGCCGATGCGTCGCCAGCGCAAAGCCTACGAAGCTGAAGTGAAGAAGAGCCAGCAGGTTTTGAAGAATGTCGCTGACGAAACGGGCGGGAAAATGATACTGCCGCTCAATAGTCAGGAGATGATGGCCCAGGCGAACGAAGTCGCGCGCGCGATCGGCGCCGAGTACGTTGTCACCTATCGTCCGAAGCGGCCACTTGCAGAAGCGAAGCCGGGCGAGTATCGAAAGCATCGAAGTTGCGTCGCGCCGCGTCGGTCTCAGTCTCCAGGCCCGCCGCGGCTACGTCGTGCCTCAAATACAGAACTAGTCCACAAACCTGTCATCCTGTCAAAATGACGTCAGTCTTAGACACGATGACAGGATTTTCAGGTTTCAGGATGATTCTATCTGACCGCGGCTTCGAGTCCTGATTCCATCATGCGCATCACCTGGCGCACGTCAAACTGATCGGGCTTGGGCATCAACGACTGCCGGTGCAACTCTTCCCAATCTTCCCTTCGGCACGCGATGAAAAGCCTCGACCACTTTCGGATCGAATTGCCGTCCGGCCCAATCGTCCAGCTCCTGCGCTGCGGCTTCGTAAGGCTTGCCGCG
Organism: uncultured Acidobacteriota bacterium; assembly: GCA_963748155.1. Classification (GTDB taxonomy): domain Bacteria; phylum Acidobacteriota; class Blastocatellia; order Pyrinomonadales; family Pyrinomonadaceae; genus PSRF01. The sequence goes on from CAVVHV010000004.1 coordinate 148,451, forward strand.
TCGATACACACGATCGCTCGTGATCGCGTCGAACGCATCAGCCACCGCAAAGATGCGGGCGTTGATGTCGATCTCTTCGTAACGCAATCCGAATGGATAACCGGTGCCGTCCCACTTCTCGTGATGTTGGGCCACCACGCGCGCCGCGCCTTCAAGAAACTCGATGCCGCGCAGGATCTGTTGTCCGTGCAGCGGATGTTCGCGCATGCGCACCCACTCTTCTTCCGTGAGCTTCGCGGGTTTGCGCAGGATTGAATCAGGTACGCCGATCTTGCCGATGTCGTGCAACAGCGAGCCAAACTCCAGCGCCTTCATCTCTTCGCTGCTCAAGCCATACTCGCGTCCGAGTCGCAGACTGTAAGTGACCACGCGTTCCGAGTGCCCGTGCGTTTCTGAGTCTCTGGTTTCGAGTGCTGCTGTGAGTGCTTTGAGTGTCGAGCGATACGCGGCTTCGAGTGAGTTGAGTGCTTTGTCGAGCTCGACCGTTCGTTGTTCGACCAGCTCTTCGAGATGGTTTTCGTAACGCCGCTTCGCAACGACGAGATCGTAGTGTTCAAGCGCGCGTTTGACGACCGCTTCGACCTGCCGCAGATCGAAAGGCTTCATCAGGTAGTCGAATGCGCCAAGACGCAGCGCGCCGATGGCGCTCTCGACAGTCTGCATACCGCTTATCATCACGACGACAGTATCGGCTGACAGTGCTTTCACATGAGGAATCATGTCAAGTCCGCTCATACCTGGCATCGTGATGTCGCTGATTACGAGCTGAAACTCGCCTTCGTGCAGGTGTGCGAGTGCTTCTTCGGCCGAGGCCGCTCGCAGGCATTCGTATTCTTCACTGAGGAGATCGGCGAGGATTTCCGTTATCTCGACTTCGTCGTCAACTATCAGAATGCGGGGCGACACAGTTGTCGGCATTGGGTTTCTCCTGAGAATAGGCAGGGCATAGCGGCTAGAAAAGATAGTAGAGCTCAACCAGCTTTGTGAGAGTTCGTGGGTAGGGGGCTGGGTAGACCCCCCGCCAATACCTGGCTCAGGCATTCTAGCTGTTTTATGGTCCACGTGGCAAACATGTTTTTACACGGGCGGGTAAGTCAGGCCTATTCAACAGTTAGCCGGAGCCCCCACGCCATCGAAGTTGTAACAAGCTTGGGCGCCAAGCCCTTCGCGGGCTGTATAGTTGCACTCCTGAAGGATGCGCCTTATCATGGGCATCCTTCGCGCCGGAGTGGCGAAATTGGTATACGCACCAGACTCAAAATCTGGCGTCCGTCAAGGACATGTCGGTTCGAGTCCGACCTCCGGCACCAACATATCCCTTAAAAACGATATCAGCCCTCCGGTTCATGGGGCGGTAGGTTTGAGACTGCCGAGTTGTGAACAATTAACCTGAGTTTGCCTCGGCTATCCCTCCGGTAGACGAAGACCTTATCAACAACCGTCTGGTTGCCGCCGATGCTGACCTCTTCATTCCTCAGGTAAACATTGCCCATGGCGATGGCGATGTCTCCGTGGATCTGAATGGCTTCCTTCCCCTCAATTTCGTTGTCGAAGTCAGCCCATATCCAACCCAACTTAATGAACCCTTTATCGTCAGGAAAGTTGTCGGGATCTTCACCTATGAAGTACGCGAGTGCGCCAGGCTTCGTCGTCCTGAAGTTACGCGGGGCCATCGCGAGCGTCGGGCGGAAGAATACCCTGCCCTCCTGGAAATCGTACAAGTCGTCAATGAATTCGTTGGCCAACTTCCGATAATCACCATTCGGGTATGCCCGGCTTGTCTCCACCAACCTGTCGCACCATTCCCTCTGCGCTTTATTGACCTCCTCCGGGTCGATGTCGGCATTCTTTGTCATGTCGTTTGATTCTCCTTTTGGATCTGTTTAGTCAGACGAGAGCTCGATCGCAAGATCTGCGATTGAAAGGGCGAATTGTTAAACGGAAAGCGCAAGGTTCTGGGAGGACTCGCGCTACATGCGAAATACGTGCGGAACTCTAGCCTTTAGCCTGGGCCATGTCAATGGGAAGCAATTGTAGGGGCGGCCCTCCGTGGCCGCCCCAACGTGGAAACACAATGTGGCAACCTGGGGCGGCCACGGAGGGCCACCCCTACAATTGCACAACAGTTAATTAGAAACTCCACGCGACGCCGAAGTACTCGTTGAATCCATCGAAGCGGAACTTCTTCACCTTGATCTGGAAATTGCCAGATACTGTGGCCGTGAAGTCCACAGTCTCATAGCTGTTGTCCCAACTCGCCGAGGCCTGAACCTGGTTCGGCCCGAAGACCCAGAGATCGAGGTCGGCATTGAGTGGATCGGTCGAGTAGTCGAACGTCGGGTTGGAATCCCATACGAGCGCCACCTTCACACGCTGACCAGCATTCACCCAGCCCATGTCGATGGTGATGTCCCCGTTCGCGTCGAAACTGCCCGCTACAACAGAGCGCCACTGGTAACGATTGTTGATTGCACTCGTGTACGACGTCAGCGCGTTGACACCACCTGCTCCGTCCTTTTCACTCAAACTCGCTGCTCCTTCGACGTTGTCGGTCGCGCCAGCGAGAATAAGCGCCTTGGTAGACTCAGGAAACACCTTGAGAGCCGGATTTGCCTGCATCAGATCAGCGGCGAGCCCCGCAACTGCCGGCGCTGAGAAACTGGTACCGGAACCGATCTCCTCGGTGTTGCAGTTGAAGTTGGGACTCGTAATGGTGGTAGTGATGTTGGCTCCCGGCGCGGCGACTTCCGGTTTCTCGCGATCGCCGTGCAGTGAGAGCGGATCCACAAAGCCCGAAGTCGGCCACATCACGTTGTCAGCAGACTGCACCGTGCCCAAGTCGTCGTAATTGCCAACGGCGATGGTATTGAATCCAGCGCCAACGCTATTCACATATCCATTTGAACCGCAAAGGCCGAGATTACCAGAGGATGCCGTCACCGTGTCCCACCGGTAACGGACGATGTAGTCGGCGTGCCGGCCAAACACGTTTACTCCGCCGCCGTCGGCCCCGCAATTGTTAAATCCCCAACTATTGTTAGAAACGTCAGCGTTTGCTGAGCCCGAATCCATGGCTGCTGCGATATTGCCGAAGTTAGCGTAGCTCACGATATTGGAGCTATAGATACCGGCACCCGGCGCGATACCGCGGAATCTGCGGCTTGTGCTGGCAGCTATACCGGCAGTGGCAGTCGCGTGATCGCCAAAATTCGGATCGGTGGGCACGCGCGTGCCGAGATTGTTTGGTAGACAACTGTTGCCGAAATCAACACGGCCTTCCTCGATAATTGCAATGCGTGACCCAACGCCAGTGACGCCGAGATCCCACAATTTGTCAGCCTTGATCGAAGGACCAGCCACGTTCATATGGTCGCCGGGCACTTCGTCCTGCGTGAGATATGCAACCTGCACATCTGCGCGTTCGGAGAACTGTTTGACCAGGCCGGCAGGCAGTGTGGCAAAAACCATTGGTGCGCCTTCACCGCGCTGACTCAACAACGTGACCGGCGCGTTCCAAAGCACGTGTTAATCCTTCGGTAGCGCGCGACGTGGCGGCCTTCACCTGTTCTGTGCGGCGCGCGAGTAACGCATCCACTTCCTCAGCGGTCAGATCGGTGCGGCCGTTGCGCGGGTCGTTTCTATCGAGGTCTTCAGTCGGGTTGAGCCAGAAGGCGACTTTGATCTTCTCGTCGCCACGTGTGGCCCCGATCTTTTTGTGCAACTTCGGATCGAGCTTGCCGTAGCGCGCACGGTACGCGCGCTGCTCCTCAGCTTTAAGGTTCGAGAACTCAACCTCCTGTCCTTGCTCGTCAATCGACGCACTAAATGCCTTTCCGTTGTCAGTGTTGAGAACTTTTGCGACCTGGACCTGGCGGCCAGTCAACGGCAGCTCAACAGTCGTGCTCTTAAGCACATGAAGTCGACTCGCGTCGAGACCTTCACGTTTCGCGGTAACCTCCAACAACTTTTGTTCTTCCGCCGATGGGCGACGTTCCCGCTGCGCGTTGACGCGCGGTGACGAAGTGATTACGAAGCCGGCAATTAACATGAGAATGGTGATGATGATGAGTTTTACTTTCAGATAACGCATTAACTTTCTCCTTTTCTTTCGTAGTCGCTCTTTTGGACTACTGAAAAGGAAGTTGTTTAATTCCTCGCCATATTACTGTCAGCACAAAATTGTTTTTTGGACCGCACCAGAATTCCCCACATCGCTGTCAGCCCGATTTTATTGATGGCATCGATCAACTCTAGTAAGCTCCGGCCCACCTCGCGGAACATATTCCCAGATCGTCTCAACGGCTCAGGATCCTTCCAACGTCGACAATCTCGAAGCCGGGCAAACCATTCCTGAATGGCGCTTGGTCCCTCATGACAACAACATCGGACAGCGCAACGTGTCGATTGCAGGAGGCGGCAGTGGTGAAGCCTTAGGCGAGAGTCTCCACGGCGCTGCGTTTTTTGCGGGAAACAACTTCAACAAGATTGCCGATATGGAGCTTAATCTCGAGCTTCCGAGAGTGCTCGCGGCTAAAGGCTGGCAGATCGGATTCGTTGGTCTGCCGACCGGGAGGTTTCGACTGAGGCCTGGCGAGAAGCGAAGAATAGAGTTGAGTGTGACACCCGGCGCTGCTTTCACAGCCGACGACATCCGCAACTCGGCCGATAGGACCATCCGTGTGAGACTCTTGGGTAACGGCATGATCGTTGGCGGCATGACTTACCAGATCGATCCCGATCGGATGGGGCCATCCGGCGGTAAACCGAAGCCCGGTGCTGAGTGCCAGAAAGCGGCCGACAGGCTACTCGATTGCCTCAAGGTCTCCGGTGGTAGGAAGGTGAAGAAAGTCTGCATCAAGAAGGTCACCGCTTGATGTTGAACTTGATAACGACTGCTGCGATTAACGCCGAAGGCGTTCGCTAATTTTAGCCCAGGGTTGGAAGCGAAGCGACAACCCTGGGATCAGATGACAACATACACGATAACCCTGAAAGGGTTCGGCGGTTGGCGAACCCTTTCAGGGTTATCGTGCTTTTATATATATAGATCCCAGGGTTCTCACTGCGTTCGAACCCTGGGCTGGCTGAAATTAGCCAACGCCTTCGGCGTTTCCGATTCCCTGGCTACAAATTAGCGAACGCCTTCGGCGTTATCTCGGCTGAAATTAACGAACGTCTTCGGCGTTATTTGGCTGACGAACGCGGCAATCAAAATAATCGAATTCTCGTCAGAATGCCGGGGCTACCGGTTAGTTTGACTCAACAGGCCCACCGCTTTCCTGCGTTTATCTACAAATACACACTGGCACGCGATTGGCTTACCGTCGGGTGGCGAATAGCCCGTAAGTTTTGACAACCCACGAGTGGTGATCCCCAGTTATCCACTCCACTCAATTCGAATCAAACATTACTGTGAGCCGGTATGTTTCTCGATAGCAACTCTCTTATCTCCCGCGCCAGCCGAAAGCTTTGGCCCCTCCCTACCTTCGTGATTCCAACCGCGCTTGGATTCTGCTTCATCATCTCCGCGCTCTTCGGATCGAATCTCACTGAACTCGTCGTTATCCTTATCGTCGCCCAGGTAATTGCGAGCGTCATCGTTTGGAAAAGCTGGAGAGGCACGCAGGAACAACTGACCGGAGTCAGACACGAATTATCAAGCCTGCAAGGCATCGTTGACGTTTCGCGCGACGCAATCATCGGCGTGACCACCGAAGGCGTGATCATGAGCTGGAACCGCGGCGCGCGCGGCATTTATGGCTACACCTCGAAAGAAGCTCTCGGCGCACCAATCTCGATGCTCTTCGATCATCGTCGCGGCCAGGAAGCTTCGTTATTGTTTGAAAAAGTCTCGCGCGGAGAGAACGTCACGCAGCATGAGATGGTCCACCTCAAAAAGGGCCGCACTCCGATCGACGTCTCGCTAACGATCTGCCCGATCATGGAAGGCAAAACCATGACCGGCGCTTCCGTCGTGGCCCGTGACATCACCGAGCGCAAACGCGCCGCCGGCTCTCTTGCCCAACAAGCCGCGGCGATGAAAGCGTCGATGGACGGTATGGCAATCATCGACCACAGCGGCGTCTGCATCTATCTGAACGACGCCTACGCAAAGACTTTTGGTTACGCAGATCCCACGCGATTGATCGGCGCGAGCTGGGAAATGTTTTACTTCGAGGAAGAGCTGGTCCGCATGAAAGAGCAGATCATGCCCGCCGTGTGGCGCGATGGCTCGTGGCGCGGCGAAGCAATGGGTCTGAAACTCAGCGGCGGTACTTTCCCGTTAGAAATCTCGATCTCGAGTGTTGATGGCGGTGGACTCGTGCAGGTCGTGCGCGACATCACTGAGCGCAAGAAGCTCGAAGAAACGTTGCGCAATAGCTCGCTTAAAGACGATCTTACCGGACTATTCAACCGTCGCGGATTGCTCAAACAGGCCGCGCCTTACTTCGACTTCGCGCGCCGGCAAAAAGAAAAGCTGTTGCTACTCTTCATCGACCTCGATGGCATGAAGAAGATCAACGACGAGTTTGGACATAACGAAGGCGACAACGCACTCATCCAAACTGCCGCGATTCTCAATCGCAGTTTCCGTAGCTCCGACATCATCGCGCGTCTCGGCGGCGACGAGTTCACAGTGCTCGTCACCGATCTGAACGCGAGTAAAGAAGACGCGATCGCGAGACTCAACGAAAACCTGAAAGCCTACAACGCCTCAGAAACGCGCAGTCACAAACTCGCTTTCAGTATCGGTGTTGCGACGCTCGAACCCGAGCGCATGGCGTGCTTCGAAGAGTTACTCGAACAGGCTGACCAGGCGATGTACGAGCAGAAGCGCATGAAGCGTCGCCGCGCAACGGAACGACACGCATCGGCTCCGCTGATGGCGTTGAAACCCATTCGGAAGCACAGTTCGCACCCGATTCGATTCCGTTCGCACTTTCGACGAATGCGAAAGCGTATGGTGGAAGTCATGGCACGTTCGACAACGCCGCGATCGGAATGGCAGTCGTGTCGATGGACGGCAGTTGGCTCCAGGTGAACGAATCGCTTTGCAAACTGCTCGGCTATTCAGAACAGGAATTGCGCGCGACGAGTTTCCAACGGTCTCACTCATCCCGAAGATCTGCGACACGTGCAGTCGAACATTCAGCGCGTGCTCGAAGGCTACATTCAAAGCCACGAGCAGGAGAAGCGCTACCTCCACGAGCAGGGCCACACGGTTTGGGTGCAATGGCACGTCTCGCTTTTGAAGGATTCGGAAACCGGCACGAAGCGCCTGTTCTTCCAGGTGCAGGACATCAGCGATCGCAAGAAGGCGGAAGAGAAATTGACGCAGGACACGCTGACCGGTCTGCCGAATCGCGCGCGCTTTTACGATCTGCTCAAGCTGCGCGTCTCGCGTAGAGACCAGCAGTGTGCAGTGTTGCTGCTCGATGTCGATCGCTTCAAGCTCGTTAACGACAGTCTGGGCAATGCGAGCGCCGATCAACTGTTGATACAGATCGCACAGCGAGTTAAGACTTGCATGCGACAGGGAGATGTTCTCGCGCGCGTCGGTGGCGACGAGTTTGCGGTGTTGCTCGATGATGTTTCGGGTGAAGAAGAAGCATCGTCGGTGGCGACGCGCATCCAGCAGGCGCTCTCGATCTCCTTCAACCTGCTGGGCCAGGAAGTTTACACAACGATGAGCATCGGCATCGCGCTCGCTTCTGACTACGAGCAAGTGTCAGACATGCTGCGCGACGCCGAAACCGCAATGCACCAGGCGAAGGCCCGCGGCAAGGCGCGTTATGAAGTCTTCGGCACACGACATGCACGGCGAGTTGATGAGCCGTTTGAAGATGGAGACCGATCTGCGACGTGCATGCGAGCGCGATGAGCTCTTCGTTGATTATCAACCGATCGTGTCGCTCGGAAGCCGCACGTTGATCGGATTCGAAGCGCTCGTGCGCTGGCGTCATCCGGAGTTTGGGCTGGTGCCGCCGAAAGAGTTCATTCCCGTCGCGGAAGAGACGGGCCAGATTCTGACGATCGGACAGACGGTGCTCGAGTCGGCGTGTCGACAGGCGCGCGAGTGGCAGCAGACGTATCCAGCCGCGCCGCCGTTGTTCGTTAGCGTCAACTTGTCAGTGAAGCAATTCAATCAGCCGGGGTTGGTTGAGAACATTGCGAGCCTGCTCGAGCAGTTTCAACTGCCGCCGCGTTGTTTGAAACTCGAGATCACGGAATCAGTGTTCAGTGACAACATCGAAGCGGCGGTCGGGCTGTTGACGCAGTTGCGAGAGCTCGGCGTGCAGTTGAGCATCGACGACTTCGGCACGGGTTATTCGAGCCTCAGCTACCTGCAGCGCTTTCCCATCGATACGCTGAAGATCGATCGTTCGTTTGTGACGCAGATGATGGAGAACGAGGAGAACCTCGCGATCGTGCGCACGATCGTGGCGCTCGCGCAGAACCTCGGCATGGACGTGGTTGCGGAAGGTGTCGAGACGGAAGATCAGTTGAAGCTGTTGCGGAAGCTGGAGTGTGAGAACGGGCAGGGATATCTATTCTCAACGCCACTCGGTGGCCGCCAGTTAGACCAGTTCATCGCGACTTGTAATCTTCAGCCGTCACTAGACTTGATAGAGGTCGCGGCCTGCGTCTGAAACGATCAGCGTATCCGGATCGGAAGCCATCCCTTCGAGATCGAATGAACCGATAGTCAAGATAACCGAGGTTGACGCGGCGACACGTTTCTTCATCCAAACCGCTTGCCATAGTGATTCGATAACGCGGGACGATTTTGCCGTTTCTCATCCAGTCGTCCTGCGTACGCGACGTGCGCGAGGTGAGCCGCGATGCACAGGTTCTCACGAAGCTCCTGCGACACACCGAGCATGTCTCGCACGCTCTCGAGCGGTGCGTAACCGTATTTCTCGATCAGCGCGCCGTGTGTTTCAGAAAGTTTTGTCAGGTGCGGCGCGTAGATGATCAGCTCGCCACCTTCCTCGATGATCGCGCCGAGTTTGTAACTCGCCTTTCCTCCAACCCACAGCTCGTCGTAATGCGGATCGAGCAGCGCGATGACTCGTTTGTATTTGCGTCCCGTGTAACGAATGTGGACCTGACGACTGACTTCCGCGGCGCGTCGAAACGCTTCTTTGATATCGCCAGCGAAGAGCGCGTACGTCATTAATTCGCCGTCGTTTCTCGAGACGACTGAGTTCAGCGAGATGATGCGCGCGGGGATCAGATCGGCGGCCGCTTCGATCAAGCGGCGCGTGGGCGTTTCGACCTGGCCGATGATGTTTTCGATGCCGGCGAGTGCGCCGAGCCAGTGCGTGGTGTGCGTCAACTCCGGCCCCGCGACGCCGGGAAAGAAGTACTTCGCGCCGCCCGCGAAGCCTGCGACTTCGTGTGGGACGGTTGCGCCAAAGACGAGCACAGTATCGTAAATGCCCGGCGCAAGCAGTTTGTTGATAGTGACCGGAACGGCTTGCTCAACCAATCCGCCGGTTAACTTCACGCACTTGTTCCGCGCTCAACTCACCGAGCGTGATCAGCTCGTCCGGTTCGTCCCAGCGGTGATCGAATAAAGATCCGCGGAAATCCGTGTTTCCGATCTTCGCGAGCTTCTGCGCTTCGGACATCGGCGGGTGCGTGCCTTGCGCAACGAGCGCGTCGAACGCAGCGACACCGCGTTTCATTAGAAACTCGTTGGCGATCGGAAAGAGTTCGTGCGTGTTATCGTCGCGCGTCTTGTCAGGAATGATGGCGAGGACACGCTCACCGCGCTGGATCACGTCGAGGGATTCTTCGACTGTTTTAGACAGGATTACAGGATTTTCAAGATTAACAAGATTCATATACTCATCCTGTAAATTCTGTAAATCCTGTCATCCTGTCTAACAAACTACCTACGACGCACGCGCCTCACGCACAATCTCAATAAACTGTTTCGCGCGCTCCGTAATCACCGCACTCTGCCCCTCACGAATCGCATTGATATCCACCAAATCAGCCCCAACACCGAGCGCCGCCGCCCCAGCACGAATAAAATCAGCCGCGGTCTTCAGCGAGACGCCGCCAGTCGGCACAAGCTCAATATGCGGCAGCGGCGCCTTCAAAGCCTTCAGATAACTCGGCCCACCAACCGCGCCCGCCGGAAACACCTTCACAAAATCCGCGCCCGCATTCCACGCCTGGACCACCTCCGTCGGCGTCAACGCACCCGGCATTACAACGACATCCAGCCTTCGACAACACGCAATCGTCTCGAGATTGAGCGCAGGACTCACAACGAACTGCGCGCCACTCGAAACACACGCCGTCGCCGTTTCCGGATCGAGCACCGTTCCCGCGCCCACAAGCGCATCCTTCCCATAACGCTTCGCAACTTCTTCAATCACTTTCACCGCTCCCGGCACCGTCATCGTGATCTCGAGCACCGAGATCCCACCTTCACGAATCGCATCGATCGCGCGCATCGCTTCATCGGCCGTCGTCGCGCGCACCACCGGAATAACACCGATATTCTTTATATGCCCGATGACTTCACTTTTATTCATATCCGCGTTTATTCGTCGTAAATCCGCGGTTAACGATTTACTCTTGCCGTCCCACCTTTCATCACGCGCTCGACTTCCGCCAACGTCGCCATCGTCGTATCGCCCGGCGTCGTCATCGCCAGCGCACCGTGCGCGGCGCCGCACTCAACCGCCCACTGCGGTCCACGTCCCGTTAAAATCCGTATATCAATCCCGGAAGCGAACGAATCACCGCCACCAACACGATCGAGTATCTCCAGATTCTCACGCACCGGCGCCTCGTAAAGCTCGCCTTCCACATAACACACAGCGCCCCAGTCGTTGATCGTTGCAGTCTTCGCATTCCGCAGCGTCGTCGCCACGACTTTGAAGTTTGGAAACTCAGCCACCGCGCGCTGGATCATGCGATCGAAAGTTCGCTGACGTCCAGTTTCGAATGGTGCTCATCCTGTCCTTCAACTTCGAAACCGAGCGCCGCAGTGAAGTCTTCTTCATTGCCGATCATCACATCGACAAGCGGCGCCAGCTCGCGATTAACAGCGACCGCCCTTGCCTGGCCACCAATCGATTTCCAGAGCGACTCGCGATAGTTGAGATCGTAAGAGATGATCGTGCCGTGCTTGCGCGCGACCTCCATTGCTTCACGCGCCACGGCAGGCGTGGTTTCCGAGAGGGCACAAAAAATCCCGCCAGTATGAAACCAGCGTGCGCCTTCTGCGCCGAAGATCTGTTCCCAGTCGATATCGCCCGGGCGTAGTTGTGAGACGGCAGTGTGACCACGATCGGAGCAACCGGCAGCCGCACGCACGCCAAAGCCGCGCTCGGTGAAGTTGAGACCGTTGCGGACCGTGCGTCCGACACCGTCAAACTTCACCCACTTCAAGTGCGACTGGTCCACACCGCCCTGGTAAATCAGGTCCTGGACCAGGCGGCCCACTGCGTTATCAGCGAGCGCGGTGACGATCGCAGCGTCCATTCCGAAACATCGTTTCAGGCCGCGCGCAACGTTGTACTCACCGCCACCTTCCCAAACCTGGAATTGCCGCGTGGTCGACACGCGCCCCTCGCCCGGATCGAGCCGCAGCATCACCTCACCGAGACTCACAATGTCCCAGCGACAGTCATCATTCGGTTTTGCCACTAAAACGCTCATAAGATCGAGTTTAGCCACAAATTAAGTGCACAAAAGTCAGCATAAAAGTGAACTTCATGCATTGCTTTCTTCATTTTGTGCATTTTGTGCCTTTTTGTGGCTGCTTACAGCTTAGCTGGGTCGAGCTTTGGTGACAATAAATGAAAGAGAAGTAATGCCACAAGGTAGGCTGAGGCGGCAATGATGAAGATGGGTACGTAGCTGCCGGTCCTTTCGAGTATTTCGCCAACCAGGCGCGCGATCATCATGCCGCCGACAGCGCCCGCCATGCCGCCGATGCCTACCACCGATCCCACTGCGCGTCTCGGAAACATATCCGAAGTCGTCGTGAACAGATTGCAGGACCAGCCCTGGTGCGCTGCCGCAGCAAGACCGATCAGCACAACTGCCACCCAAAGGTTTGAAGTCTGTGCAGCAAAGACGATCGGCACAACCGCAAGCGCGCAAATCAACATCGCTAACTTTCGACCTGCATTGATGGTCCAACCTCGCTTGATCAGCGACGACGAAAGCCAGCCGCCACCAATACTGCCGATGTCAGCCATCAGATAAATGACGACGAGCGGTGGTCCGAAGTCTTTCAAACTGAGACCATGGCGTTTGTGCAGAAAGTCGGGTAGCCAGAAAAGGTATACCCACCAGATCGGATCCGTCATGAACTTCGCAACCGAGAAAGCCCACGTTTGCCGGTGCGGCAACAGCCGTCTCCACGGCACGTTAACTATCGGATCCGGCGGATCGCTCTGTATGTATTCGAGCTCGGCTTTCGATAACGACGGATGTTCTTCAGGGCGTCGATAAAGCAGCAGCCACGCGACGAGCCAGATGAAACCGATCGCACCCGTAATGACGAACGCCGCCCGCCAGCCCCACGCAATCGTGATCACCGGCACGACCAGTGGCGTCACAAGCGCTCCGACGTTCGTGCCGGAATTGAAGATACCTGTCGCGAGCGCACGCTCTTTCTTCGGGAACCACTCCGCGACAGTTTTGATCGCTGCAGGAAAGTTTCCGGCTTCACCGAGACCAAGAAAGAAACGTGCAACACCAAAGCCGAAGACGGTGCGCGCCAGCGCATGGCCCATCGCTGCCACGCTCCAGAAGATGATTGCGAGTGAGAACCCTTTGCGCGTTCCGATGCGGTCGATCAAACGTCCAACGCCGAGCAGGCCGATGGCGTATGCGGCCTGGAACGAGAAGACGACCCAACTGTAGTCAACTTCAGTCCAACCGATTTCGTCATGGATGGTTGTTTTGAGAATCCCGATGACCTGGCGATCGATGTAATTGATCGTGGCAGCGAAGAACAGGAGGGCGCAGATGACCCACCTGAAAATGGACGCAGATGAACGCGGATAAGCGCGGATCTGTTCTTCGATCATCGTCCCATCCAGCCTCCATCGACGACGAGCACGTGGCCGTTCACGTAGTCACTCGCGCTCGACGAAAGAAAGACTGCGGCGCCGGCGATGTCTTCGGGTTCGCCCCAGCGGCCCGCGGGAATGCGCTCGAGGATTTGACGGTTGCGAGTTTCGTCGGCTTGTAAGCGCTGCCGTGTTGGTGGTGCGCATGTATCCCGGGGCTATCGCGTTCACGTTGATCCGGTGTTTGGCCCACTCGTTTGCGAGCGCTTTGTTAGTTGGGCCACGCCACCTTTCGACGCGGCGTACGCAGGCACGGTGATACCGCCCTGAAATGACAGCAACGAAGCGATGTTGACGATCTTGCCGCCGCGTCCACTCTCGATCATCTGTTTGCCTGCGAGCTTTGAAAGACGAAAGACACTCGAGAGATTGACTTCGATCACCGTCGTTCCAATCGTCCTCGGAATAATCGACTGCGGGCGCGCGACGAATCGTGCCCGCGTTGTTGATGAGAATATCGATGCGACCGAAGCGATCGAGTGTTTGAGTGATAAGATTCTGTGCTGTTTCGGGTTTCGCGAGATCGCCAGTAATAGCATGTGCGACGCCGCCTGCGCTTTCGATGCGATCGCAGGTTGATGCAGGCGAGCGCGTGTTGCCGTGACAGGCGACGTGCGCGCCCGCTTCCGCGAGTGCGATCAGCGATCGCGGCGCCCAGACCCGTTGAAGCGCCAGTAACCAGAGCAACACGATCGAGCAGTTTGAATTGATCGAGAATCATATAGGTCCTTTGGACCGATAGGACCTATTTTAAGAAAGTCTTCACGAAGGGGAGAGAAGATATCGATCAAAACCACTTCCTCATCCATCATCGTCGCGCCGTGCCAGCAATTCGATGGAAAGTGCAGCACGTCGCCCGCCGATGCGATCTGTTCTTTACCTTCGATGAAGAACCGCACGCGCCCACGCTCGACGATCGTCATCTGCTCGTGCGGGTGATCGTGCTCGGGAGTCACCAGAAACGGCTTGAAACGAAAACGGCAGATCATCATCCGGTTGCCGACAAACATCTGTCGCTCGATTCCCTCGGCCGGATGCTCGACGGGAATGGTGGACCAGTTCAGATGTCGCGCGAAATTGAACCCGTTACCGTTGCCGTTACCGTTCCCGTTGTGTGTCAGACATTTTCTGTGTCCTCTACTTCTTGTCGCTGACAGCTTCCAGTCCCGATCCGCCCGCCGCATATTCAGGTTGCACATTCACTACTCCGTAAAGCCGATCCTCACCTTCCCTGATCGCCGCCATCATCCACAAGAAATTTATCTGCCCACCCGGCGCGGCGACGTTCGGGTGATAACCCTGCGGCATCAACACGCAATCGCCTTCACGCACTACCTGGACCAGCTCAGGCTTCTGCGGATCGGTGTAGACAAACTGCACTCCAAACGACGGCGACGGCATGTCGATGAAAAGATAGGCCTCTTCGAGTAGTTTGGAATGTTCGTGAGGAGGCCATGACGTCCAATTACCGGGCGTCGAAAAAGTCACGCCTGCCATGATGCGGCCGGCTTCAACATTCGCGCCGATGAGCACGTTCAAGTCGCGCTCCGCGGGCGGCTTGCCGGCGATCAAATGCAGCTTCGGGTTCTGGCGGACTTCTTTGTAGGAGACAAACTTCAATGGATAGCGCTTTGTCGACCGGCGCTGAAACTTCAGCGAGATCGCAGCCATCTGGGCATTGCGCTTCTACTTCAATCTCCGAATCACGAGGGACGTAGACCGCATCGTAACGATCAAGATCAAACGTCTCGCCCGCGGCACGCACAGTTGCTTTGCCATTAAGACAGATCAGTCCGACTTCGTGATCGTTGTTGTTGAACTTCAACGGTGGATCGCCGGCAGCGAGCGTGATGCGGCCGTAATGCAGAAAACGCGCAGCGGTCGCGCCGGGCGCGACGGCAGTGCGGCGTCCTTTGCCTTCGTGGGTTTTCGGGACGAAACACGTCTCCGGGCGTGATTGGGATTTTGAATTACTTCCTGATCCATGAAAACTCCTCAGTCATCTTTAGACAGGATTTACAAGATTTTTCAGGATTAACATGTAAATCTTGTTCAATCTTGTAAATCTTGTTCCAAAAACTTACTTCGGCGTCAGCGCGATCTTGTATTTCAAGGGCGCCTGTAACATCAATTCTCGCGCTTCGAACACGAGATGCAACGGTATCGCTCCATGCACGCCACGCCCAAGCGCACTATCACCGCTCGCCACGATCGACGTCTTCAACGGAAAGTTCACGTCAATCAACCTCACGTCGAGCGATCCTTTCGCTGAATAAAACTTATCAACGCGCACACCTTTATTCACATCGGTTTCAACCTGATCGTACGTCGTCGGCACAACCATCCGCCAGCGACGAATGCTAACAGGCTGTTTTGAACTCAATGTTTCCTCGCGCGTCAACGTCCCATTCTCAATCCGCCAAACTACTTCACTAATCAATCCAACATCCTGAACTTTTCCCGACGGCGTGCCGACGACAGCCCACTTGTTCCAACGAACGCGCAACGACAATCCATCAGCGCCCGGCTCAATCACATCAGCCCCGTCCGTCGCCACGACAGTCCGCCCATCAGCAAGCTCAACATATGCCGTCAGCACCGGATAGATCTGCTCCACCGGCGCGGCAAAACCCGGCAAACCATGCGGCGCCGGCAAATAATCCGACATGCCCGGCTTTGGACCAGTCGTGATCGGCAACGCAAAACGCAACGCGCCCTGCCGCACTACCCAAACACCCGCCGATCGCTCCGGCGATTTTCGAAAGAACTCAAACCGCGCCACCGGCGGCAGTGTCGGGACCACCGGAAACGTCGTGATTCCTTCCTTCTCCAACGCATTCATGATCGGCGTGTGCGAGTTTGCAAGCTTCCCAAAGAAGCCAGTTGTCTGTTGCCACTCACGTTCGCGCGAGATGTAACCGTAGTTGCCGCGTCCAAATGCAAAGATCGAGAGCAGGTGCGCATCGCTGCGATAGTCGTGCAGCAGGTAATTCCACGCCTGGTAATAAAGCGCCGCGATATCAGCGAGCGGCGCGGGCCTGAACTCAGGATGCGATGCCAGAAAGCCTGCGATCTCGGGCGTGTCGAGATAACTGACCACGCCCTGGCTGCGCCCCCAGTTGTAACCGTATCCGTCTTCCGAAACGACATCCCACCACAAACGCATCTGGACCAGCAACGATGGCCGCACTTTGTCGAGCAAATCTTTACGCCCGGCGATCTCCGCCGCTTCCCAGATGTAGCGCGCGTACTCGTTTGAGTAACGATCGTAACGTCCGGTCGGCGGCGAATCGTCCGCGTAAAGATTGCCCTCTGTAAACTGCATTGCTGCGCGATCGAGCAGCTTATCGAGAAACGCGCGATCGGTTGAGATGCCGAGCTCGTAACTGATACTCGCAATGCGCGCCGCCACGCCGAGATAGTTATCGGGAAGATTGATGACGCGATTCGTTTTCGGATCGTAAAAGCGCTCGGGATTCAGCAGCGAGCGCCACGCCTTCTGCTCCTCCGGCGATAATCCCTGCCAGAGCGGATTGGTTTTCAAATCGCGCCCGAAGTGTCGCAAAGCAAGCGCAGCATAGAGTTGCGAAAACGCTTTGCTGCCCGCGCGCGATTCGATCAAACCGATCTGGCCCACCCACTTCGCCAGATCGCGTCCGGCGAGCTCACGATTCCCGGTCGTCTCTGCGTACGCAGCCAGCGAGCGCATGAACGTGCCCCACGAAAACTCACCCGTAGTCGGCACACCAAGGATTCGATCCGGCGGCGGATCGAGCGACTTGATCGCGCTCAAGTGCGCGGCGAGCTCCTTGCCGAGAAATGTGTTGACCTCGTCGCGTAAGCTGGCCGTTGTCACCGTGCGCGCCTGAGCGGTAACGCACAGGGTAACGCAGATGACACAGATAAAAACGGATTTCATTAGAACGTTAGCTTAAGTCCGAACTGGATATTTCTCGGTGGTCCAGATGTCGAAATCGTCCCGAACGCTGCGCTACTGAGATTGCTCTCCAGGTCGCGGAAATTCGTCCGGTTGAATGCGTTGAAGATATCAGCCTGGAACCTCAACTTAAACCTCTCCGTCAATCCAAAGTTACGACGCAGCGAGAAGTCCCACGTCTGCGCGCCTGGACCTAAGAGCGTGCCGACGCCGCAAGTGCCACGCCGCGTGTCTGGCGCAATCGCGAATGCTTCACGTCTGGCCCAGTTATTTGGACCACGCTCGCCATCCTCGAAAAGTGCTTCACTGCTGAGACAATCGGCGCGACGGTTTCCGAACACCGAGTTCGCGGTTCCACTGGCGGTCAGGTACGGACCTGATTGTAACCGTGTGACACCGCTGATCTCATAACCGTCGAGCACGGCTTTAACAAAGCCGCGCGTGCGACTAAACATCCGCACGTTGTAAGTGTAAGTGAGCGCAAAGACGTGACGCCGATCGAATGTTGCCGGTCCGTAGTTGAACTTCCTGTTGAATGGATCTTCCGGATTGTCATTGAAGCCGCTCGCATCCGTCAGCACCTTGGACCACGTGTACGAAGTGGTCATCAACAGATCACCTTTGCGCTTCGCGGCGTAAAGCTGCATGCCGTGATAGTTCGACGTCGAATCGCTCAAACGCATTCTGATCGCCGTGTAACCTTTAAATGGCCGCAGCGCGTTGACGTTGACGTTCGGGCCCGGCGGAAGGTTGGCGCGAAGCTGTTCGAATGTGGGCTGGTTGATGTCAGGCTGTCGAATCAAGTGGCGGCCGAGATTACCGACGTATGCAGCCTCGGCAAAGATCCCGTACGGCAGCTCGCGCTGCAAACTGAGGCTGTAGCTCATCGTGTAAGGCGTGTCGAGTTCCGGGTTCACCGCATTGATCTGCGCAAACGGCGCCGCCGTTGTCGAACCGCCAGTGATGTTGCTCAGGTTTGCGTTCTGGAACTGCGCGCTCGTCGCGTACGGCGGATTGCTCAGCGACGGGAAGATCAAATTACCTTCGATGCGATCGTAGTACATGCCGAAGCCACCGCGAATCGAAGTCTTGTTATCGTCAAAAGGTGAATAGGCAAAACCCACGCGCGGCATGAAGTAATGATGTCCTTCGTAGAGTCCGCGCGGCGCGCCGGTCGGCACGGCAAGCACAGCCGCACTGTCGCCGCCGGGCACGCGTCCGAGCTCTTCAGAAGGCACACCATCACCGGCGCGCACGAGCCCGTTGAAACGATTGCCACCTCTGGTCGTGTCGATGTTTCCGTTCGCGAGAATCGTGACGGCCTGCGCCGGATCGTAACGCGAAGGATCGAAGTTCGCGAGGTTGTTGGCCTGCGTGTAGATCGGCTGGCCATACTGGTAACGCATGCCGAGCTCGAGACTCAGCTTGCGACTCACTTTCCAACTGTCCGCGACAAACGCTTCAGTTTGCGTGAAACGGAAAAAGCCCATCGGATCGAGGGCTTGTTCGCTGTAAGTTCTGAAATTTCCGAGCAGCGCATCGGCGAAAGAGTTGTTCGATGTACGAGTGTTGCCGCCGGTATTGAAATCGACCTGGCCCGCGTAAGTCGTGCGTGCGTTTTGATCGATGCGATTGCGAGTGACGCTCAAGCCGGTCTTGAACGTGTGATTGCCGCGGACGAGTGTGACTGTGTCGCTGGCGTTGATGTCAGTTGTCGGAGACAACAACGAACGTGCGGCGCCGAAGAAGCTTGCGAAGCCATTGATCGTCGTATCCGGAATCGAATTCTCGAATCTGCCGCCGTTAAAGAACAGTTGCTGGAACTGGAAGCCGTAAGTTTCACGTTTCCAAAGGTCGCCGTCTGGTGGAATTCGTTGCGCCACTATCGCGCCGGTCGCTTTCGCCTCGTTGATGAACGTCGGGCTGATCATCCACGAGTGCGAGAGCTGAATCGAAGTTCCCGGACGCTTGCGCAGGCTCGGGATGGTCGGCAACTGCGTAGTGATGAATGTGCCGAACGGATCGATCAACACGTTCTTGTCGTGAATGTAACGGCCGTATAGTGTGTGCTTCGAGTTGATGCGATAGTCGATGCGCAGCAGGTCTTCGCGATAATCGAGCGGATTTGGCTGTTGGAACGTAACGTTGTTGCCGACCGGGCTGTTTGTAAATGCGGTAGCGAGACCGATCGCGGTCTGAAAGACGTTGGCGATGGCGCGGCCGTCAGTCGTGATGCGGTTTGCCGGAATGATATTTCGCAGCGCGACGTTGTTGCCGCCGAAGCAACCGGTCCGGTTCGCAGGGGTTGTAATAACACCCTGTGCATTGATTACTGGCGCCACGCAGGTGTTGGCTGCGTTATTCGGATCGCGCAACACGCCGTCGTCAGCGGTGCCTACGAGGCCGTCTGGTCCACGCAGGCGCAAAGAAAAGTCGCCGTTCAACTCGTTAAGAGATGGAACGGTGCGGCGTTGAGCGGCAGAGAGACGGCGGATGTATTTCCACTCCTGACCGCCAAAGAAAAAGAGTTTGTCTTTGAAGATTGGACCACCAAAGCTGTAACCGAAGTTGTTGAAGCGCAGCGCCGGTCTCACTGGCGCGAAGAACGAGCGCGCGTCGAGTTTGTCGTTTCTGATGAACTCAAAGGCGCTGCCGTGGAAGTCGTTGCCGCCGCTGCGAGTCACGAGACTCACCTGCGCGCCGGAGTTGCGACCGTACTCTGCCGAGAAGTTTGAAGTCTGGATTTTAACTTCCTGAATGTAATCGATGCCGAGGTTGTTGATCTGGCTCGCGTTGCTGCCTGACTGCAAGTTGAAGCCGCCATCGATCGTGACGTTGTTGGTCTGCCCGCGATTGCCGTTGATCGACTGGTTGTTGGTCGCGAGACTCGTCGTCAACTCGAGTTGATCGTCGTTCAGCAACGCGACGCCGGGCACGAACGAAAGCAGTTGGATGTAGTTGCGACCGTTCAATGCGAGGTTCTGCACCTGCTGCTGGTCGATCACGCGTGAAACTTCGCCGGACGTCGTGTTGACGGTTTCACCCGCGGCGCCGACTATCTCGACAGTCTCAGAAACTTCACCGACTTCCATTTTCAGATCGACAGTGAGTCGCGCATCAGCAGTGACGCTTTGGCCGGAGACGAGTGCTTTCTTGTAACCCTTCGCCTCGGCTTCGATGGTGTAGACGGCGACCGGCAGGTTTGTGATCGTGTAAAAGCCGTTCTCATCGCTCGTCACCGTGCGTTCCGAATTGTTGGCGGTGTTGATGACTTTGACCGATGCGTTGGGAACGCCAGCGCCATTCGCGTCCTGCACCGTGCCGGATATGCGACCCACAACGGTTTGGGCGAATGCGGATTGAGAAACGACGAGGATGAGTAACAGTATCCACAAGAGTGGCAGTCGGGTTGGTTTAGAGCCTCGCATCGATCTAGACCTCCAGGGAAGAGTTGATTCAATCGATTTCTCTGTGCAACCTCTGTGTTCTCTGTGTCTCTGTGGTGGGCTCATGAACAAAACCACAGAGGCACAGAGAACACAGAGGTTGCACAGAGAAGAAGTACAAACTTCAGGCGACCATCGGGGCCGCGAAGGCCGGTGCAGCAACGAGCGCAACAGCGCCGCGCAGGCGCGGATGATCTTCCGCGGGCACGACGTGGATCTCGGTCGCGCCACCAAACTCAGTCAACGTGCGCTCGCGCAACGCACTGCGCACGATCGGCTCGATCAGGCTCCACGCAGTCGTGATTTCACCGCCAATGTAAATGCGCGCGGGATCGAGTGCGTTGATGATCGAAGCAAGGCCGAGGCCGAGGTAACGTGCTGTCGAGTTGAGCGCTGCGAGTGCTTTCGCATCGCCTGCGCGCGCACGCGCGATCAAGTCTTCAACTGTGAAGCTTGCGGTTTCGGAGTCACGCGGACGCGGATTAGATAAGTCACGCCCGAAGTAACGAGACAGAGTCGCGAGGTTGGAAACATAAGCCTCCCAGCAACCGGTCGCGCCACATGAGCACTTTGGTCCATCAATGCTCAGCGGCACGTGACCAAACTCACCCGCGGTGTTGTGACGACCACGCAACACTTCACCATTCACGACAACGCCGACACCGACGCCGTCTGACACGCTCACGAACGCCGAGTTCCCCGAAGCAACAACGTCGCTGCGCGTGGCCCATAGTTGGGCGAGGGCGCACGCCTTACCTGAGTTCTCGATCTGGACCGGAATTCCTAAAGCGAGCAGCCAGTGGATCGCGCAGGTTGACGTCGCGCCAGGCCAGCGTTGGCGCATGGACCACGCGCCCTTTCGTCGGATCGACCATGCCCGGCACTGACACGCCCACGCCTTCACACGCGCCGACTTCTTTGTAGTCGGAGAGAACCTGCTTGATGCGACGCGCCAGCTCCGGAATCAACAGTTCGACGTCGCGATTAGTTTGAAAACTGCTGACGACGCCGAGCTGCCGGCCGACGAGATCGGTGACGAGGATGTAAGTTCGCGATGCGCGAATATCGACCCCGACAACGCAGCGCTCGCGGGAGTCGATGTAAAGGAACGTCGGCCGGCGGCCGCGTCCAACCGACTCACCGAGAGCGCCTTCGAAGATCAGCGACTCGCTGAGCAGTTCGTTGACGAGGAGGCTGGCGACGCCGCGCCGGACGTTCATCAGTCGCGCGAGGTCAGCGCGCGACACCGGCTGGTGCGCACGAATGAGGTTCAGGGCGATCTGCCGGTTGATTTCGCGGCTGGTACCGCGCCGGGCGACCGTGAAATCGTGTGGATTGATCTTGCGCATGGTCGATATTGTTCTTTATTAAGACTAATTAGGCGAACTATTAACAGGCTGAGGGACAGACCTGTGCTATTCGGGTTTATTTTGGTGACTTGGACGACTGAATTTGTCTAAACGCGGAACATATACTCCTGCCCTGGGAGGGCTGTCAAGGATTTTCTTTGTTTTATCCGTGCGATCCCCGTTACTTGCGGCGCTTCAAACTCGTCGAGATCGCGGCCTCCGCAAAAGGAGCCATCACGACGTAGCCTTGTGCGTTGGGGTGAAGACCGTCGTCACTCAACTCGTCTTTCAGAAAGCCTTTGTCGTCGACCGTGGCTGAGAAGTAATCAAGGTAACCGTAACCATGTGTCGCGGCATAGTCTTTCAACCATTTATTGAGAGCAAGGATCTTTTCCGGAGGGCGACGCACTGTCTGCACGATTTGTTTGCCGTCGCGCAGTTCGTAATCGCTGACTGGCAGGACTGAAGCAAAGACGACGCGAATGCCATGTGCCGTTGCGAGCTCGGCCATCGAAGCCAGATTATCTTCAATTGCTTCGAGCGTAGTTGGGCCGGTATTGCCCGCGATGTCGTTCGTGCCGGCGAGTATCACGACGACCTTTGGCTTCAGCTCGATCACATCGCGCCGAAAGCGAATGAGCATCTGCGGTGTTGTTTGTCCGCTGATGCCGCGATTGATGTAAGGCTTGCCGGGAAAGAAGCCGCCGTATCTTGGATCATCCCACGAGTCAGTAATCGAGTCGCCCATGAACACCACGCGCTGCTCTTTCTTCGCTGGTGGCACGGTCTTGCTATTTTCTTCACGATAACGCGCGAGCAACGGCCAGTCGTTCAACCTCGTCTCTGCACGATCCAATCGCGTCTTCATCTCACCACAGTCGGGGCTCGGCGTTGCAACTGGCGCCTGGCCCATTGCCGAAATTCCCGCCAACACCACCACCACACAAACCCCAATCAACTTACTTCCCATCCGTGCTCTCCTTTGTTTAGAGTTCAGCCTTTAGGCTGCGGTTCGTGAAGAGCAAGCGGCAAGCTAAAGCTTGAACTCTGAACTGAATGATTTTTGCCTTTTGTGGCTAAGCTCTAGATCTCCAGCGATCGATCGCAACCGCCACCACAATGATCGCCCCGATAATGATCTCCTGAATGTAGTTGGGCCAACCCACTTGCTGGCAGCCGTTGCGCAGGAACGCCATGATCAACGCGCCAATCATCGATCCGAGAATGCTTCCCTCACCACCGTTCAAACTGCCACCGCCAATCACCACCGCCGCGATGATGTCCAACTCCGATCCGGCAGCCACTGTCGGATCGCCCTGCCGCAAGCGCGACATCTGCATCACACCCGCGAGTCCAAACAGCAATCCCGCGAGGCCATAGATCCAGATCTTCAACCGGTCAGTAGCGATGCCACACGCGCGCGCCGCCGCTTCATTCGACCCGAGCGCAAACACCCGCCGGCCGAACACCGTGTTGCGCAGAACGATCGCAGCGCAAACAGCGAGAACGATTGTTATCCACACGCCCGGCGCGACGAGTAGCCACGAAGGATTCGGAAACATCACCAGCAGCTCATTCAACCACGTGCCCGGCATGTTGACCGTCTGTTGATTCGCCAGCCACTTCGCGACACCGCGCGCCACGCCGAGCATGCCGAGGGTCGCGATGAAC
This sequence comes from uncultured Acidobacteriota bacterium, assembly GCA_963748155.1. Classification (GTDB taxonomy): domain Bacteria; phylum Acidobacteriota; class Blastocatellia; order Pyrinomonadales; family Pyrinomonadaceae; genus PSRF01. The sequence goes on from CAVVHV010000004.1 coordinate 171,963, forward strand.
GGCACCACTTTCAGGCGCGTGATCACGACGCCGTTGATAACACCGACGAATCCACCCACAAGAATTCCAATTAACAAAGCGACTGACGGTGGCAAACCGGCATTGATAGCAAGCGCGGTGACGACGCCAGTCAAAGCGATCGTCGATCCAACAGCGAGATCGATACCGCCGCTGATAATGATCAGCGTCATGCCGATGGCGCCAATCGCGACGATGACAGTTTGCGAGAGGACGATGCGCAGGTTGTTTGGTGAGAGAAGCCTGGCCGGCGTGTCGACGAGGAGTGAGAAGATACTGATGACCAGCAGTAGGCCGAGCACAGGGCCGAGGCGGTTCAGCCAGTGATGAAAGACGTCCGCAACCATAGATAGACGTAGACAGGATTTACAAGATTTTTCAGGATTATCATGAAAAATCTTGTAAATCCTGTCTAAAACTTACTTTAGATATTGGTCCAATGGAGGATGTAACAACGTCTTCACCTCCGGCGTTTCGAGATTCTCCTTCGTCACCAGCATCACGCCGGTATCAATTTTCTTTTCAACCGGCTTGCCGAGCAGGCTGTCAACCATCGTGCGCACGCCCAGGTAACCCATGTTGAATGGATTCTGCACCACGATGCCATGCAACTGGTTCGCGTTGATCGCATCGATAAAAGTCTGGCTCGAATCGAAGCCGACAAACGAAACCTTCCCCGCCTTGCCAATATCCTGAAGCGCCAGCAGCATCCCCGCCGTCGACGACTCATTCGGTGTGAAGATCCCCTGCACCACGTCACCAAAACGATTCAACAGGTTCTCTGACGCGCGCTTCGCCGTGTCGCGTGTCGCGCCGGCGTATTGGTCCATCGAAACAAGCTCGATCTCAGGAAACTTCGCTTTGATTTGTGTGATAAAACCTTCTTCACGTTCTGACGTGCTCGCGGAGCCTTCCGCGTAACGCAACACCAGCACCTTGCCTTTGCCATTCAGAAGTTGGCCCATGCGATCGGCGGCGAGTGTTCCGCCTTTGCGGTTGTCAGTGGCGACGAAGCTTACAAAATCATTTGATTCCAAACCCGAATCGATAATCACAGTCGGCACGCCCGCACGTTGCGCATCGGCGACTGGACGAACGAGTGCGCGATTGTCGAGCGGCGCGAGTACGATGCCGCTCACTCCCTGCGCCGCAAAGCCTTCAACCACCTGAATCTGCTGCTCGCGATCGTCTTCACGCAACGGGCCTTTCCAGATTACTTCGACTTCAGTGCCCTGCGCCGTGAGTTCGCTCGCGGCCTTGTTGCTGCCGGCGTGAATGCTCTTCCAGAACTCGTGCGTCGTACCTTTCGGAATGACGGCGATCGTGAGTTTCTTCTTCGCATTGTTGGTGGATGGACCACCGTTCGGCGTGCAGGAGACTACTAAAGTCAGAACGAGCAATAGCAGAAGCAATTTGCGCATGATGTTTTCCTGTTAAGAGTTTTCCTCACTAACCACCGGATTTCCCACACCGCCCATACCTTCGATCAGCACTTCCATTTGATCCCCGTGCTTCAAGAACACCGGCGGGTTGCGTGCGAAGCCGACGCCCGCCGGCGTGCCCGTCGCGATCACATCTCCAGGCTCGAGCGTGATCGACTCCGACAAAAATTCGATCAACGAGGGCACACCGAAGATCAGTTGATCAGTATTTGAGTCCTGCATCGTCTGGCCATTCAACACCAGCTTGATCGAAAGCTTGTGCGGATCCGGAATCGCATCCCCTGTGACAATCGTCTGGCCCATCGGCGCGAACGTGTCGCACGATTTTCCACGCTGCCATTGCCCATCCGCAAACTGGAAATCGCGCGCGGTCACATCGTTGAAAGCCGTGTAGCCTAACACGTAATCATATGCGCGATCCGCTTTGACGTGTTTTGCGCGCCTTCCGATCACAACCGCCAGCTCCGCTTCGTAGTCAACCTGTTGACTTGTTGACGGCAGGACCACAGGCTCGCCCGGCGCGATCACTGCGCTGGAGAACTTCGAAAACACGACCGGCTTTTCGGGAATCTGCATCTTGCTCTCAGCCGCGTGATCACGATAGTTCAGTCCGATGCAGATGATCTTGCCCGGGCGCGGCACGGGCGCGAACCAGTAAGCATCGCGGCTCGGAACGAGCCACCCTTTGTCGCGCGCTTCGGCGAGTGCCTGCTTGTCTGCAATTAGTGTGTCGTGCGTCGCGCGTGCTTTTTGAAACCATGGACCATCCATGTCGAACCACGCGAGGGAATTCGATGGGCGCTCAGCTTCGGGAAACAGCTTCTCGCAATCGAGACGATAGCCTGTGTCGTGCCCGCCCACTTCCAGAATCATGCCGAGGCGCGGCACGCTCCACTGCGTCTCTTCTGTAGCGAAAGAAATGATGTGCATCTACTTTGATCCGTCAACGATGACGTACAGCTCCTGCGGGCCATGCACGCCGATGGCCAGAGTTAACTCGATATCGGCCGTGCGCGATGGGCCGGTGATGAATGTGATTGCCGGGCTGATTTCCTTTTTCTGTATCAGCGCCAAAGCGTCGCTAAGTGTCTCGACAATGCATGAAGCGTTGATGATGGCGATGTGTACTGGTGGAACGAGTGAAACAAGTCGATGTCGTTCGTAGGTGCTATCGAGGACCAGCGTGCCGGTTTCGGCGATGGCGGCTTGAGCGGTTGATATGCCGACGTCGTAGTCGAAGATGTCTTGTGCGTTGGGAGCATTATCGGATGTGGCGATACGTTTCGCGTTCAGATCCGTGAGGATCTGTTTTAAAACATCCGTGGGATCAGTGGTTATGATGCAGTGACCCGCGACGGATTCGAGGGATTGCTTGAAGAGTTCCGGAAGAGGGTGAGGGGTTGAGGTAGTTTTTGACAGGATGACAGGATTTACAGGATTAACAAGATGATTGTCGAAGGGCGCACTGGCGGCGAGGTGCGTGCGGATGGAGCTGAGAATGGAGTCGCGTGCCGAGTTAGTCATTGGACCATAGATCGTGAAAACTCTTCGACTCGATTGGACGCAGATCGCGGCCGTTCGTCCAGGCGCGTGAGATTGGAACGACGCGCTGGAGTATGCGGCCGGCGACGGAGCTTAGCTTGTAGAGCGAGGGACTTGTCATCACACGCGCCCAAACTTTGAACGCGAGGCGCTTCCAGCGTGCTGCCTTTGCGCGGACTGATCTCGCCGCGAAGATGTAACAACAAACGCGGGATGTCGATCTTCACCGGACAAACCTCACGACACGCACCACACAAACTCGACGCATACGGCAATTGCGCCGCCTTTTCGATTCCCATCAACTGCGGCGTGATCACCGCACCGATCGGACCCGGATACACCGATCCGTAAGCATGTCCACCAACCTGCTGGTACACCGGACACGCATTCAAACACGCACCGCAACGAATGCAAGCAAGCGACTGGCGCGTCACCGGATGGGCCAGCATTCGCGACCGCCCGTTATCGAGCAACACGATATGCAACTCCTCCGGCCCTTCATCCGACGAGGCTCGCTTCGTTCCCGTGATGAACGATTGGTAAGTCGTCAACCGTTGGCCCGTGCCCGAACGAGGCAGAAGCTTTAGAAACACGTCGAGATCGGCAAAGCGCGGTATGACTTTCTCGATACCCATCACCGCGATGTGCAGTCGTGGCAAGCTCGTCGTCAAACGAATGTTGCCTTCATTCTCGACGATCACGATCGTGCCGGTTTCAGCAATCGCGAAGTTCACGCCACTGATGCCAACGTCGGCAGCGGCGAAACGATCGCGCAACGTCGCGCGCGCAGTGCTGGTCATTTTGTCAATATCATCCGTCGGCGGCATGCCGAGCTCGGCAGTGAAGAGCTCACCGACTTGTTGGCGCGTTTTATGAATAGCGGGCGCGATGATGTGCGACGGCGGCTCGTTAGCAAGTTGAATGATGTACTCGCCGAGATCTGTTTCGACCACCTGCATCCCGGCGGCTTCGAGCGCGTCGTTGAGATGCGTCTCTTCGGTCGTCATGCTCTTGCTCTTGACGACAATGCGCGCATTTCTTTCAACGGCCAGCCCGCAGATGATTGAGTTTGCTTCCGCAGCGTCGCGCGCCCAGTGAATCTTTCGCGCCGCGACTCTCCGCGTTGCGGACAAACTCTTCGAGATACCGATCGAGATGTAATAAGACCTCGTCTTTGATCGCGCGCGCCTCGTTGCGCAGCTCTTCCCAATTCGGGAGACTCGCGGCCGCCTGTTTGCGCCGCTCACCAAACAGCGACGTCGCATTCTTCAGCGCGCCACGCAAGTGCGTATCAGCCAGCGCAGCCCTTGCATTCTCTTTAAATGTCTCACTGCTGAGATGATTCATCTGTGCTAACAATTCCGCTAAATGCATGACCCTCACCTTGGATCCTTTCCGCGACAATCTTCCACCGATCTGCATCAGGCAACTTGCATCACCTGAAACCACAGCCTGAACACCAGCACGTTCAATCGCGTCTATCTTCTGATCGAGGATCGCGAGAGAAATTTCCGGATACTTCACCGAGAACGTACCACCAAAACCGCAACACGCATCCGCGTTCTCGAGCTCGACGAACTCTGCGCCACGCACATTGCGAATCAACGTTCGCGGTTCTGACTTCAGGTTGAGATCGCGCAAGCCGTGACACGCGTCGTGCCACGTCAATCGCCCGTTCCACGACGCGCCGACGTCTTCTTTCTTGAGCACGCGGACGAGGAATGAGCTCAGCTCATGCGTCTTCGCGGCGATTGACTTGTGCGCGCTGGAGCCATTCGTGATCGCCGGCAAACAGTTGTGGATAATGATGGACCATCGCCGTGCACGAGCCGGAAGGACTGACAATCGCGTCGGCTTTGCTCTCTTCGAAAATAGTGATGAAACGCCGCGCAACCGCGCGTGCTTCGTCGAGATAGCCGGTGTTGTAAGCCGGTTGCGCACAACAAGTCTGGCGCTTATCAAACTCAACCTCACACCCAACACGTCGCAGCACCTCGACACTACTCACGCCGATGCTGGTCCACATTTGATCGACGAGACACGTGACGAATAGGGCGACTTTCATTTTCCTGGACTAATCTTTGACAGGATTTCAGGATTTTCATGAATTAACAGGATTCATCGTGTAAATTCTGAAAATCCTGAAATCCTGTCTAAAGTACGACGACACCTTTCACGTAATCCTCCCCGTGAATATCACTCGACAAAGCCTTCTCGACATCCGCGAACGACGTGTAGCGATGCGTGATCAGCGGCGTGATGTCGATCTGTTTTTGCTCGATCAGATTCAACGCGCGCGTATAGACTGAAGGTCGCCCATCACTTTCAAACCCACCGGATGCACCGACAGAACTCACCAGCACAGGCTCCTTGAACAGTATGCTGCTCAACACACTGAGATCCGTTCCGGCGTGACCGTGTCCATACAACAACACTGTCGCCTGCTTGCAGATCAATCCCGGCATCGAACGAAAGACTTCGCCTGATCCCGCCGCCTCGATGAGATACTCGACACCTTTTCCACCCGTGTGCTCGTGTACGAGCTCTACCAAATCTGCGCCAGTTGGATCGATCGCCTCATCAGCCCCGAACGTCTTCGCGAGTTGTCGCTTACGCTCATTCGGATCGCTGACGAAGAGCAAGCCTTCGTATAAGAGCACGTTACGGAGGTACTGAGTGAACAACAATCCAGCAGGGCCGGCGCCGCATATTAACACGCTCCGCACACGCCGCTCCGCGCTTTCAGCATTCACCGCATGCCGCGCGCCCGCCTTCGCGACCGTGTCAGACGAGTGAATGATGCAACCGAGCGGCTCGACGAGCGCTGCCGTCGACGCCTCGAGCGGAGCAGTAATCTTAATGGCATTCACAGCCGGCACCGCGATGAACTCGGCGAGCCCGCCAGGCAAACCGGTGATGCCGTGCTCGCGATAAAACTCACACTGGTGACTGTTCTCCGTGCGGCAATATTCACAAAGAACCTCGCGACGGCGGCTGACGCAATTCAAACCCTGATCGATCACGACGCGATCGCCTTCACGCAGATCACTAACGGCACTTCCGGCCTGCTCGACGACGCCAGCGATCTCATGTCCAAGGATCTGCGGCTGCAAAGCCAACGGGATCGGCTGCCCGTACTCGTTGGTGTTGTAGTTTGCGTGACCGGCGAAGATGTGGACGTCAGTGCCGCAAAGCCCGACTGCCGCGACGCGGATCAACACTTCGTAAGGCGAGATCGACGGCCGCGGAATGTCGCGCACCTCAAGACGATGTACGTCGCACAAGACGCTCGCCTTCATCGTGTGTTCCTCAGTCGCCGGTACTGCACTCATATCATTAAATCGCTCGTGTCGAGCCGACCTGCGTCACGCAGGGCAGTAAAGCGGTCCATCGTTTCGCGCATACCGGTTTCGAGTGGCGTCGAAGGCAAGTCGCTCATCAAACGTCTGATCGCTGAATCGTCCATTGCGGCGGCGATCGGAATCGGTGGACCACCGAAGGTGATCAAGTCGCGGTCTGAAGAGGCATTGATAAATTTTGCGATGCGCTCGACTGTGACAGTCTCACCATGCAGGTTAAAAACGTGTGCGCCTTCGGGCGTGTGATCGGCACACGCAATAAATGTGGCTGCCGTGTCAGCGACGTATTGAAAATCCGTCGCGCCGCCGAAGCGAATGTGAAAAGGCTTACCGAGCACGGCGGATTTCATCGCTTTCGTTGGATCGCTCGTCAGGCCGGTGTCGCGATTGACCCCGTAGACAGTCAGCGGGCGAAGGCCAACACTATTGAGACCGTGATCGGTAAAGTAGACACCGGCGTTGCCTTCGTTCGCGCGTTTGAAGACGCCGTAGTGCGTGGTCGGTTCGCAGGCGGCGGTCTCATCGAGTGCGACATCGTCGTCGTTCATTCCGTAAACGGCCGCCGAACTCGCGTAAACGATGGCGTTAATACCGATCTTTCGTGCAGCTTCGAAGACGTTGATCGTGCCGGCGACATTCACGAGTGCGCCAGTGACGGGATCGGCTTTGCAGGTCGGAACTTGTAAGCCCGCCAGATGAATCACGCGTGTAGCTTCCAATTCGCTTAACGCAGATAACACCGCGGCCCCGTCCGTGATATCGCCCGTGATGAAACGAACACGCGCGAGATCGTCGTCGCTCATGATCGCACTGAGTCGACGTGAGTCGTCACTGCGATCGAACACCACCGCCTGATCGCCACGCTCCGTGAGCGCTTTCACGATCCAGGAGCCGATGCAGCCCTGCGCACCAGTGATGAAATATGTTTCAGGCATCAGTTAAGACGATAAAACTTTGCTGCGTTATTGGCGAATATCTTCTCACGATCCGCGTCGCTCAGCGTGTGCAGGATCTCCAAAAATCCGTCGAGCACGCGATCGTAGGAAGCGGTCAGCAGGCAGACAGGATAGTCGCTGCCAAACATCATGCGGTCCGCGCCGAAGAACTCGAGGGCGCAGTCTACGAATGGGCGGAGATCCTCAGTCTGCCAAGAATTCCAGTTTGCTTCGGTGACCAGGCCGGAGAGTTTGCAATGGATGTTTGGGTAACGCGCGAGGGGCTCGAATGCATGTGACCATTCTTTAATCTCATTCCGTGCGATTGGTGGTTTCGCAAGGTGATCGATCACCAGCTTCAGATCAGGACAGCTTTCAGCGACGAGAGGCACGTATTCCAGGTGACGTGTATGAACGAGTAAATCGTAGGAGAGCCCACGCGCAGAAAGTTGTTGTAAACCGGATAAAACAGAGGGTTCTATAAGCCAGTCGTCGTTCGGCTCGCTTTCGACGAGATGGCGGACGCCTTTGAACTTATGACGCGCGCACAGTTCATCCAATTGGGCGTCGATGTCGGGGCTTGTTAGATCCGCCCAACCGACAACGGCGGCGATGAAGTTGTTTGAGTCCGCGAGATCTAATAACCAGTGTGATTCCGCAATGCTGTTGCTCGCCTGGACAAGCACTGTTTTCTCGATGCCGTTTTGTTTGAGAATAGGGGCCAGATCATCTGGAAGATAATCGCGATAGAGCACACCGAGATCACTTGTCATCCACGGATAGTCGAAACGTCCTACCTGCCAGAAATGTTGATGGGAGTCGATCATGGAACACGGATTATACGGATGAAAACCGGATTTACGCGGATACGTCTCGGGGTCGGTCTACAAAAACTTTTCCCAACTGGCAAGTATCGTTCTGAGCTCGTCTTCCTCATCTGGCTTGACGTGTACAAGCGGTGGCCGGACTGGACCACCATTCAACCCGACCATGTCCATCATCGCTTTCATCGCCGAGACTTCATACCCCTTGCGACGCGCCCTCAGCGCGTAGAGTGGGACGACGCAACGGTCCAGCAAGTCTCTGAGCGTTTCGGTATCGCCGGCATCAGCGAGCTCCCAGAGTTTCAACGACAGCCGAGGCGCAACAGTCGCAATGCTCGAAGTAAACGTGGTCACACCGATGCTGAAGTAAGCCGCAACCATGTCGTCGCCAGCACCACCGATCCAGTGAAGACGATCGCCAACGTGATTGATGATCATCTGCAAGCGACGAATGTCGCCCTCGCCGTCTTTCCAGCCCACGAGCGTTGGAATCGCAGTCAAACGCTCCACCATCGACGGCGTGCAAAGGTGGCCCAGTCGCGAGTGTAGATCAGCATTCCGAGGCGCGTCGCTTCACCAATCGCGCGGTAATACTCGATCAGACCTTCGTCTTCGGCTTGCGGGTAGTAAGGTGGAAAAGCGAGGATGCCGTCCGCGCCCGCCTTCTCTGCCGCCTGCGCCATTTCTATTGCGAGACGTTGCCCGAAGCCCACACCCGCGATCACTGGCACACGATCCTCGACCGCGTGCGTCGTCAATTCAACAACGCGCGTGTATTCAGCAGGTGTCAACGAGTACAACTCACCAGTGCCGCCGGCAATGACGACTGCCGCAATCGGATGATCGAGTAATTTTGTGAGGTCCTCGTGCAGTCCGGGCAGATCCAGAGACAAATCTTCTTTAAAAGGCGTCACCGGAAACGCGATCACGCCGGAAAGTTTCTTGCGAAGAGTGTTGGGGTGCATCTTGTAAATTCTGAAAATCCTGAAATCCTGTGCTAATTTATCTCAACCAAATACAAAACACACCGCGGGAGAGAAGCAATGACCAAGTCTCGTGATGATTCTCGTGAAGACCAGAAACAGACGTCTCACGATCCAGGCAGGCGCAAGTTTCTGAAGGGTGTCGGTATCGTTGGCGCAGGCGCAGCTATCGCCGACCACTTGTGGGTCGAAGCAGAAGCCGAAGAGACGTCCGCCACTCCGGAATCGCTTTCGGGAACCGTGAAAGTGGTTCTCGACGTGAACGGACAAAAGCGCGACGCTCAGGTTGAGCCGCGCACGACTCTTCTCAACACGCTCCGCAATCATCTCGAGCCCGCTGTTACTGGTCCGAAGCTCGTTTGTGATGTCGGAACGTGTGGCGCATGCACTGTCCTGCTCGACGACAAGCCCGTTTACTCGTGCCTCGTTCTCGCTGTCGATGCGGCAAACAAAAAGATCACAACGGTTGAAGGCCTGGGCACGCCTGAAAAACCGAATGCAGTGCAGGCCGCGTTCGTCGAGAACGACGCTCTGATGTGTGGCTTCTGCACGCCCGGTTTCGTCACGACGATCTCAGCGTATTTGAAGAAGAACCCAAACCCGTCGCTGGCGGAAGTGCGCGAAGCGTGCAAAGGCAACTTCTGTCGCTGCGGCACCTATCCGCGTGTTTTCGAAGCAGCTCTCGCGGCGGCCAAAGGCTCTCAGGCTTAACAGGGAACACTCATGCAACAACAGCAGCCACAAGCACAACCATCACCTTCCCCCAAACCGAAGAAAAAGATCCGCGTGCCGCGCGTCGTTAACGGCGTCGAGCAGATGGTCGAGATCGAAGTCGACGCAGACGCCGGCCCAGGCTGGGGACCAAACGACAAACACAAATTGCTCAATCAACGCATGACGCGTGTTGATGGTCCACTGAAAGCCGCTGGCATCGCGAAATACACGTACGACCAACGCCTGCCCGGCATGCTCTACGCACGCGTGCTTCGCAGCCCACACGCACACGCGCGCGTCACCAAGCTCGACACCGATGCGGCAACGAAGATTCCGGGCGTGAAAGCCATCATCCCTGCGCCGCTTACTGAAGTTCGCTTCGCGGGTGCTCCGGTTGCCGCAGTCGCCGCTACAACGCCCGAGATCGCGGGCGACGCACTGCGCGCGATCAAAGTCACTTATGAAGTACTGCCGCACGTGGTCCATGCGAACATCGCCATTCGACCTGATGCGCCGAAAGTAGTCGCCGAAGAAAACAATCTTCAGGAAAAAGCGAAGAACGGCGACGCGCAGAAGGCTGAGGCTGCTTTCGCGAATGCGGACGCGATCGTCGAGGGCGAGTACATCACCCCGCGCATTCATCACGCGTGTCTCGAAACACACGGTATGGTCGTCGATTATCGCGGCGGCGACTCCGCCACCATCTACGCGTCAACGCAGGGAACATTCACGATACACGGCGACGCGGCCAAAGAATTAGGACTGGCTGAAAACGCCGTAACGACGACTGTCGAGCACATGGGCGGCGGCTTTGGATCGAAGTTTGGTCTCGGGCTCGAAGGCATGCTCGCCTGCCGTCTCTCGAAACAAACGAAAGCGCCGGTGAAGTTGATGTTTACTCGTTACGACGAGTTTGTAATGGCGGGCAATCGCTCCGGATCGTGGCAGAAGTTGAAGGCCGGCGTGAAGAACGACGGCACGATCATCGCGCTACAGGCGCGCCAGTATCGACTCGGCGGCATCGGCCAGGGCTCGCAGGCAGGTCAGCCTTACATCTATCGCATGGGCGACACGTATCGCGAGGTTTACGCGCTGCACACGAACGAAGACTCGTCGGTCGCGATGCGCGCGCCTGGTCATCCACAGGCATCGTTCGCGGTTGAATCGCTCGTCGACGAACTCGCGCACAAGATCAAGATGGATCCGGTCGAGTTTCGCAAAAAGAACCTGCGCGACGAGGTTTATCACCGGCAGTTGGAACGTGGCGCGGGAGAGATTGGCTGGTCCAGGCGAAATCCGGTTGCGGGTGGAAATGCTGGTCCATTGAAACGAGGAATGGGTTGCGCTGTGGGCACGTGGGGCGGCGGCGGCAACGACCAGTGCAAAGTTGACGTGACGATCTCGCGCGATGGTTCGGTGCTCGTTGCAGTGGGCACGCAGGATCTCGGCACGGGAACACGCACATACACGAGAGCGATTGTCGCCGAAGAGCTCGGCCTCACGATCAAGGACGTCAAAGAACGAATCGGCAATTCGAAACTCGGCAACGCAAATCCGTCCGGGGGATCGACGACTGCGCCGTCGTTGTCGCCGTCAGTGAAAGACGCGGCGATCAAAGCACGCATGTTGATGGCCGAACGTGTCGCGCCTCTGCTTGGCAATCCGAAGCCGGAAGAAGTGGTCTTTGCTGACGGCAAGGTTTCAGCGAAAGGGCAGACGTTGTCGTGGCAACAGGCAGTGGCTGCGTTACCCGCGGCGGGCATCACCTCGCATGGGGAATGGCGGTCGGACTTGCAGGCGCGCGGCGTTCACGGTGTGTGCTTCGCTGAAGTGGAAGTCGACGTTGAAACAGGTCTCGTCAAACCGATCAAGATGGTCCATATCCAGGATGGCGGCTTGCCGCTGAACCGTTTGACGATGGAGAGCCAGATCAACGGCGGCATGATCCAGTCGCTCGGCATGGCGCTTTGGGAAGGACGCGTGATGGACGCGCATCTCGGCATGCAGCTCAATCCCGGCTTCGGCGATTACAAGTTGCCGGGAAGTCTCGAGATGCCGGAGATGGTGCCGATCATTGATGACGACGATAAGCGTGAAGCGGTGATCGGTATCGCAGAGGGCTGCATCATTCCGGCGGTTGGGGCGCTTGCGAATGCGGTTTTCAATGCGACCGGCGTGCGCGTGCGCGAGTTGCCGATCACGCCCGATAAAATCCTGATGGGATTAATGAAGACGACGGTGCTTAGCCGCGGATAAAGCAGATTAAGGGATAAAAATATGAAAGCGTTTGAATGGACGAATCCGGCAAGTGTTAACGAAGCGGTGAAGATGCTCACCGTGTCAGTGCGCCTGGTGATATTGATGAGGCGCCACGACCGATCGCCGGTGGACAGGATCTGCTGACGACGATGAAAGACTACACGTCGCGGCCCGTGCGCGTGGTGAATCTCAAGAACATTCGCGGGCTCGATCGCATCACGCTCAACGCGAAGGGGCTCACGATCGGTGCGCTCGTTACGTTGACGGAGCTCGAAGAGCATGCTGGTGTGCGCAAGAGTTTTCCCGGGCTTGCTGAAGCAGCACATTCGATCGCGACGCCGCAGATTCGGAATCTCGGCACTGTTGGAGGGAATCTCTGCCAGCGTCCGCGATGCTGGTACTTCCGGCTTGAAGAAGTGATCTGTTTGAAGAAGGGCGGATCCGAGTGTTACGCCGCGAGTGGCGAGAACAAGTACAACGCGATCATCGGTGGTGGTCCATCGTACATCGTTCATCCATCCGACCTTGCGCCGATGTTGCTTGCGCTTGGTGCGTCGGTGACTGTTGTTGGTGCGGCGGGCAGACGTGTGATTCCGTTGGATAAATTCTTCACGCTGCCGTCGGAGGGAAATATCCGGCGTGAGAACGTTTTGAAGAATGAAGAGATCATTACGGAGATCGTAGTGCCGGCGTCGCCGGTTGCTGCGCGCTCGACTTATTTGAAGTTCAAAGAGCGCGAGTCGCTCGACTTCGCGCTGGCGTCAGCCGCGGTAGCAGTGCAACTCGCGGCGAATCGCACGGTGCGTGATGCGCGAATCGTGCTGGGCGGCGTGGCGCCGGTACCGTGGCGCGTGCCGGCAGCGGAGAAGTTTGTTGTTGGAAAGAGCCTGACGCCGGACGTACTTGCCGAGGCGGCCAAGATCGCATTGGCTGATGCGCGTCCGCTTGAAAAGAACGCCTACAAAGTCCCGCTCACCCAAACGCTCGTCCGCCGCGCGCTAGCTAAAGTCGGGACTGCATAGTTGGGTAGAGACAGTCTTTTACAGGATTTACAAGATTGAACAAGATTTACATGTTAATCCTGAAAAATCTTGTAAATCCTGTCTAAAACTGACGTTTATTTTCAGACCTTTTGGGAGTATCACGATGCCTGACGAATCAATCGAACCACTGCAATCACCATTCTGCGGGTCGTTGCGTTCGAAGAAATACTTCATGCTCGATCGACTCGCGACAAGCGCTGACGAGTATCTCGACGCAACGAACCACGTCTGGTGCCGCGAAACGCAGGAAGTGATCGGGCCCGACAACGCGCCGCGTCGATCCGGAGCGTTGCGGCCCCGGGCGACCCTGCTATACATCGGCTCTAAAATCCGTGTAATCTGTGGTTAGGATTTACTGGAGGTAAAGAAATGCGCAAGGGATTTTTTGTTATCGCAGCCATGCTCGTCGCAGTGAGCGCGCTTGTTTTCAGTTCACAGGCTGAGAATGTGAGTCTACGTGGAGATTACGTTGAAGTACGCACGGCCAGCGTATTTGCCGGTGCGTGTCACTACAACGGCGAAGTGGTCACCACCGGACGCGACGCGATGATGGCCTGGAACGTTACCTCCGGAAAATGGCAGGGCGTGGATCTCAGTGGCGTGCGCGCGATTGCAATCGTCAGCGCCGACGCAAACCTCAGTGACGGCAATGCTGCGCGACAGTCGGAAATCATTATCGACTCCAGGGCATCACGCACACAGGCGCTCGCGATGGTCAACGCGCTAAAAGAAAAATATGCCGCATCGCTCGGCAACGTTGTCGAAGTGCGCAGCGCGCCCATCAGCTTTGAGCGCAACGGCCGCACGTACGCTGTCGTAACGAACGAAGCCGCGATCAATGTCGAAGCGATGCCAAACGATCTCTGCTGCAAGATGCCGAATCTCGTCTGGTACTCACCACTCGTCGGACTCGAGAACAGGAAAGTCGGGTACACGTCGAAGGCACTTTATTCCGGTAAAGTCGTAGGCGAGCCATGGTCGCGATCGGGTGAGAACAGCGCGTTCTACGGAACGTTCTCTTTATAGGAAAACCTTAACCACAGATTACACGGATAAAATCGGATTTGAACCTTTATTTCACTTTAGCCCTCTTACTATTCTTTCCACAGAACGGCAATATCGATCTCCGCAAGTCTGCACTCAAATCAACTACGCCATCCGACGAGATCGTCCGCCTCGACATAAATCACGACGGTAAGCCCGATATTCTCGAGCGCTGGTGGAACGGTAAACGCGTCCGCTGGCTCGATGAAAACGGCGACATGCTCCCGACCGACACGCGCGGCGATCAGGTCGGCGACGTGATGCAGATCGACAAAAACGGCGACGGCATTTACGACAGCGAGACAGACATCAACATCAAGTGGGCCGACAACGACGGCGACGGCCGCGCTGATCTCCAGGCTTTCGTGACGCAGGGACGCGCGTGGTCCAACGGCACTTTCGATCCCGGTGAATCGCACTGGATGGTCTTCATCGACGTCGAAAAAGATGGAGTGCTCGGCTGGGTCGACTGGCAGAAGTATGACTTCGGCAACGACAACTGGGGCTACACCGGCACGACAGACTGGCTCCCCGACTACAACGGCAATGCTGTTTTTCTGAAAGTTCATCGCCCGCCGCAATCGCTTCCCGACCCGCGACTCAACTGGGAAAACCCCTTTGCTTTCTATGACTTCGACGGCGACGGCGCCAGCGAGATGGCGATCCGCTGGCTCGATCCAGTGCCGCCACTCGACAAAGACGTGACCAAACTTTCCGGCGTGTTGAGCGAGGCTTTTGCGACCTTCGACATCGACAACGATTCCACCAAAGGCAACGAGACTGATTACGACATGTCGCTGCGTGGCGCGGGTGGTCCAGGTATTCCGTATCGCCAATTTGCGCACAAGTATCCGGCGCTCAAAGGTAATCCGAAGTTCGACGCATGCTTTCAGTGGAACAACTGGCGCCAGATCGATGAGCTGATGTACATGCCGCACGAGAAGAGCTACGACGAGTTCTTCAATGCGCGTTGGGCCACGATGTATTTCGTGTTTGACGAAGACGACGACGATCACCGCTGGGAACGTGTTGAGATGTACTACCCGATGCACGGTTTTGGTGGTCCAAAGGAGATCGATCTTTATTCGACGAAGAAGTGGCGTCGTGGCAACTACGCAGAGCTCGCGATGGTGGGGCCGGGCGAGAAGCCTGGGATTTCGGGTCATCCGCAGGCTGATTCGCTCGGTGATCGTGGTGAGTTTGACGAAGACAATTCCGGCGGCGGCAAGCTTTACGTCGGTGTGTTTGATCGCAAGTTGCACCTCGCAGGTGCGGAGTGGGGCGCGTGGACTGTTGACAAGAACGCCGAGTATCACGGCGGCAGCAAGACGCCTTCGCCGAAGCCACTCGCGCCGCGTGTTGAGGAAGTGGTGAAGTACACGGACACGGATAAGAACGGATTTTTAGACACGATTGAGTACGACTATGACGGTGATCGGACGATCGATCTGCGTGTGTCGCTGCTGGATTATCGCAGTGCGGGCAATCCGCACCCGGACGTTGTGCAGCTAATCGATACTCATAAGGAAGGCTGGAAGGGGTTGAATGCTCTGTTTGGGCAGATCGCGAGCCAGTCGTTCCAGGAAGCGATTGATGATTTACCGCGCGGCGTGGCGGCGCGGGTTGACGACACCCGAGATCGACAAGCTCGCGTCCGCCTCGGCGATCGGCGAGCGTTACGATCACGGTTACTGGTTGAAGGAGAAGATCTTCCGGCAAATCCGGACGCCGAATTCGCGAACACACCGCTCGAAAAAGACCTCACGCGCCTCTATTACACAGGCCAATTCGAGCAATATGCCCGCCGCATTGCTGAAGTCCCAGCGCTCTAAGTTTAAAGTTCAGCCTTTAGGCTGCTTTTCCAAGAAGCGGCAAGCTAAAGCTTGAACTCTAAACTTGCCTAAAATAATTTTTATCTTCCTATAAAGATTATAGCTTTGACTCTTGGCCCAAGCCTCCGTAGCATCCTCGCTTGCTTGCCCGAGGAGGAACCCCATGCCACAAAACCGAGTCAGCATCTTCGATACCACTTTGCGTGATGGCGAACAGTCGCCCGGCTGCTCGATGAACCTGACCGAGAAGGTTCGGATGGCTATCAAGCTCCAGGACCTCGGAGTCGATATCATCGAAGCCGGCTTTCCGATCGCCTCGGAAGGTGACTTCGCCGCCGTCAAAGCCATCGCCGCCCAGTGCCAGGAAGTGAAAGTGGCCGCGCTCTGTCGCACCGCGCAGCAGGACGTCGCCCGTGCCGCCGAGGCGTTGAGGTATGCTGCTCGCCCGCGTATTCACACCTTCTGTGCAACCTCTGACATTCATCTCGAACACAAATTGAAGAAGTCGCGAGCCGAAGTGATTGAGATGACGAGGGCCGCAGTGCGCCAGGCGCGCAGCTACGCTGATGACGTTGAGTTTTCAGCCGAAGACGCGACGCGCAGCGACATCGACTACTTGTGCGAAGTGCTCGACGCAGCGGTCGACGCCGGAGCGTCAGTGCTCAACGTGCCTGACACGGTCGGGTACACGACGCCAAGTGAATACACGCGTCTGGTCCAACAGGTGCGCGAGCGCGTTGTCAGAGATCGAGACGTGATCATCAGTGTTCACTGTCATAACGATCTCGGCCTCGCAGTGGCGAACACTCTTGCGGCGATCGAAGCGGGGGCGCGGCAGGTTGAGTGCACGATCAACGGCATCGGCGAGCGGGCAGGTAATGCGTCGCTCGAAGAGATCGTGATGGCGCTGCACGTCCGTGCAGATCGTCTGCCGTTCGAGACGAACATCAAGACCACTGAGCTTTATCCGACGAGCCAACTGCTTTCGAGCATCGTCGGGTTCGACGTGCAGCCAAATAAAGCGATTGTCGGGCGCAACGCTTTCGCGCACGAGGCGGGCATTCACCAGCACGGCGTGATCAATAATCCGCTTTGCTATGAGATCATGACGCCGGAGTCCGTTGGTGTGCCGGCGAATTCGCTCGTGCTCGGCAAGCATTCCGGGCGGCACGCATTGTCGCTGCGTTATGCTGAGCTGGGTTACGACATCAGTGCAGCGGAGCTCGAGGCGGCGTACATGAGGTTTACAAACCTCGCGGATCGCAAGAAGCGCGTCTACGATCAGGATCTAATTTCATTAATAGGCAACACCCACAACGTTGCAGCAGCTTAGAAACAAGAGTTATGCGAATTAAAATCACTACACTTCCCGGGGATGGGATTGGACCAGAAGTCACTACCGAAGCAATACAAGTGCTGCAAGCCATAGCAGCTATTCATGGGTTTAAATTCGAGTTTGAAGAGCACGCGATCGGTGGTGTCGCGATCAAAAACTTCGGCTCGCCATTGCCGCGAACGACGTTAGATGCATGTCTCGCGTCTGATGCGGTGTTACTGGGAGCTGTTGGAAGTCCGGAATACGATCGCGTTCCACCGAACCAACGGCCTGAAGCAGGACTGCTGTTGCTGCGAAGCGCGCTTGGCGGGTATGCGAACTTGCGGCCAGCAATCGCATACTCGTCAATCGCGGCTTGTTCGCCCGTGCGAACTGAAGTCGCGTCCGGCACTGATATTCTGATCGTGCGCGAGCTACTTGGCGGCCTGTATTTCGGTGAACCGCGCGGCATCGATTCATCGAGCGGCACGACCGTCGCGACAAACACGATGCGCTACTCAGTCGAGGAGATCGAGCGCGTCGCGAAGGTCGCGTTTGAAGCCGCGCGCAAACGTCGCGGGAAAGTGACTTCCGTCGACAAAGCAAACGTACTCGAGACTTCACAACTCTGGCGACAGACTGTCATTCGCGTCTCGCAGGATTATCCTGACGTGACGCTCGAACATCTCTACGTCGATGCGTGTGCGATGCACCTGATCGCGAATCCGCGGCGCTTCGATGTGTTGTTGACCGAGAACCTCTTCGGCGACATTCTCTCCGACGAGGCGGCGGTGATCACCGGATCGTTGGGCATGCTCGCGTCGGCAACGATTGGTGGGGAAGTCGGGCTTTATGAGCCGGTGCACGGCTCGGCGCCTGATATCGTCGGCCAGAACGCGGCGAATCCTTGCGGTGCGATCGCGTCAGCGGCGATGATGTTGCGCTACTCGTTCAAACTCGAACAGGAAGCGAGCGACATCGAACTCGCGATCGAGCATGTGCTTGAAGCAGGTTATCGTACGCCTGATATTGCTGAGGGGACTGGCGGGTTCGTTGTAACCACAAGTGAGTTTGGTGAGTTGATTTGCCAGGCGGTCACTGAGATTGCAGATATGCGGCATGCGTATCATGCTGTGTAAGTCGTTAGACAGGATTTACAAGATATTTCATGATTGACAGGATGGTTCTTGTAAATCCTGAAAACATCTTGTAAATCCTGTCTAAAACTGTCTTTATGCCTACGCTATTCGACAAACTCTGGCAGTCGCACATCGTCCGTGAAGCACGTGGCGAGCCCACGCTTCTCTACATCGATCTGCACCTCATTCACGAGGTCACATCACCGCAAGCCTTCGAGGGCCTGCGCGAAGCAAACCGCAAAGTGAGACGACCAGATCTCACCTTCGGCACCGTCGATCACAACGTCCCGACCACCGATCGCAGCCTCCCCATCGCCGATGCCATCGCCGCCAATCAAGTCGAGGCACTGCGTCGAAACTGTAGCGAGTTTGTCATTCAACTCTTCGACATCCACTCGCTCGAGCAGGGCATCGTCCACGTTATTGGACCAGAGCTTGGCCTGACGCGGCCCGGCATGACCATCGTCTGCGGCGATAGTCACACGAGTACGCACGGCGCGTTCGGCGCGCTCGCATTTGGCATCGGCACGAGCGAAGTCGAGCACGTCCTTGCGACGCAATGTCTGCCACAGAACAAGCCGTTGACGATGAAAGTCGAAACTCTTGGCTCGCTTCCGGAAGGTGTGACGGCGAAGGATCTGGCGCTCGGCATCATCGGCAAGATCGGGACTGACGGCGCGACTGGATGCGTGATCGAATACGCAGGCGACGCCGTGCGCGCGCTTTCGATGGAAGGCCGCATGACGTTGTGCAACATGAGCATCGAGGCCGGCGCGCGCGCGGGCATGATCGCTCCTGATGAAACTACCTTTGCCTATCTCAAAGGGCGCCGGTTTTCTCCAACCGGCGACGCGTGGGATAAGGCCGTAAATTACTGGAAGACTCTGCGGAGTGATGATGATGCGACCTTCAATCGGGTCGTTGAGATCAATGCTTCGCAACTCGAGCCGTTTGTGACGTGGGGCACGAGTCCGGGGATGGTCGTGCCGGTGACGAGTTATGTTCCCGATCCGGCGGACGCAGAAAATGCTGCTGATCGTCAGGCGGCTGAGCGCGCGCTCGAGTACATGGCGCTCAAGCCACGCACAAACATTCAAGAGATTACGATCAACCGTGCGTTCATCGGCTCGTGCACGAATGCACGTATCGAGGATTTGCGCGCGGCGGCGCGCGTGGTGAAGGGCTACCGGATCAATTCGTCCGTGAGTGCGATGGTCGTGCCTGGTTCACAGGAGGTGAAGCGCGCGGCGGAACGCGAGGGCCTCGATCGGATTTTTAATGATGCGGGATTTGAGTGGCGCGAAGCGGGGTGTTCGATGTGTTTGGGTATGAACGCTGACATCCTGCAGCCGGGCGAGCGCTGTGCGTCGACGAGTAATCGCAACTTCGAAGGGCGTCAGGGGCGCGGCGGCCGCACGCATCTCGTGAGTCCGATGATGGCTGCGGCGGCGGCGATCAAAGGGCACTTCACGGACGTGAGAAACTGGACATTTAAATAGACAGGATTCACAAGATTTTTCAGGATTTACATGTTCATCCTGAAAAATCCTGTAAATCTTGTCCAACTACTATGCAACCATTCACAAAACACACCGGCCTCGTGGCGCCACTCGATCGTGCCAACGTCGACACCGATCAAATCATCCCGAAACAATTCCTCAAGCGCATCGAGCGCACGGGGTTTGGTGAGTTTTTGTTCTACGACTGGCGTCACGATCCATCTTTCATTCTCAACGAACCACGCTACAAAGGCGCATCAATTCTCATCACCGGCAAGAACTTCGGCTGCGGCTCGTCGCGCGAGCACGCACCATGGGCGCTCGGCGAATTCGGTTTCCGCGCAATCATCGCACCATCATTCGCCGACATCTTCGCCAACAACTGCTTCAAGAACGGCATGCTCCCAATCACGCTCACGCCCGCACAGTGCGAAGAGATCATGTCGCGCGCACAGCAACACGAAGGTTACAAGCTGACAGTCGATCTCGAACGGCAGACGATCGAGGATTCAAATGGGTTGTCGATCCTGTTCGTTGTCGGTGAGTTTCAGCGGTATTGCTTGTTGGAAGGTTTGGATGATATCGGTTTGACATTAAGGCATGAGGGTTTGATTCGAGCGTATGAATTAAACCACGGATGACACGGATCATTTACGGATTACATCGATCTCACTGTAAAAAGTATTACCCCAGTTGTCGTAAAGCTCGGTGACGTAAATATCAAAAAGCAAGTAACGATGTTTGCCTAAGTCACTCACGCTAGCCGCGTACTGGCCGCCCATCTCGCCTGCATCGGGAAGCGTACTCACGAGCGCAATCAACTTCCAACCACAACTCGCCGGATCGACACCACGCTTCGGATCGAGATTCAACTTCGGATCTGTTCCATCAGCGGCGTAGAGTTTGTACAACTGTGGACCACGCGAGTTTGGATGCCACGAGTAAGTGTTGACCTGAGCAATATCAATCGGAGATTCAAAGTCCATGCGGAAGCGACCACCTGAGCTTCCGGCGCGGAAGAAAACATTTGCGCCCGGTTCGTCTTCATCACGCGGCAGGCGACCGTCGGTCAGCGCCGCGAGCTCAGCACTGCCCTGGTCTAAATCGCCGTCGATTAGCGTTAGCTTCGCGCGCGTCGGCAGCGTCGTCTTTGGAAGGGGAAGGAATATTTTTGAATTTGAACTCGCGGTTCGCGACGTCGTTCGGGTTGTGATTGAAGACAATTCGAGGATCGAGCAAGAGCAGTAAGGAAATATTTTAACCACGGATGACACGGATTTTAGGCGGATAAAAACCGATAAATCGTTTGGTGACTGTATTCTTCGCCGGGGCGAAGCAGCGTCGATGGGAAGTTTGGGTGGTTCGGCGTGTCCGGGAAGTGCTGCGGTTCCAGGCAGAGTCCCGTGTACTTTTCGTACGCGACGCCGTTCTTTCCTATCAAACTCCCGTCGAGAAAGTTGCCTGAATAAAACTGCATACCGGGCTCGGTCGTCAAGATTTCGAGCGCGCGACCGCTTACGGGTTCGTAAAGTCGCGCCGCAAGTCGAAGCGAGCCGTCCCAATCGTTCAAAACAAAATTGTGATCGTAGCCGCCTGCGACATCATCGAGCTCTGAACCGATAGCTTTTGCTTTGCGGAAGTCCATCGGTGTTCCCTCAACCGGTTTGATCTCGCCTGTTGGAATCAGATCTTCGGAAACCGGAGTGAAATGATCGGCATTCAACGTCAGCTCGTGGTCCAGGATCGTGCCGGCGCCGCGCAGGTTGAAATACGAGTGGTTCGTGAGGTTGACGATCGTGTCGCTGTCGGTGGTCGCGCGGTAATCGACGCGCAGCTCGTTATCAAGCAGAGTGTAATCGACCCCGACGGTGAGATTGCCAGGATATCCCTCCTCGCCGTCTTTGCTGAAATAGGTGAGATGAAGCGCGTTGTCGCTTTCGCGAACGTCCCAGACACGCTTATCGAAACCGTTGAAGCCGCCGTGCAGATGATTGACGCCGTTGTTGCACGGAAGCTGATATTCAACTCCGTTCAGTGAGAAACGGCCACGTGCGATGCGGTTGGCGTGTCGTCCGATTAGCGCGCCCATATAACGTGGATTGCGAACGTAATCGTCAAGCGTTTCATAACTCAACACTATCTCGCCAAAGTCACCGTGCCGATCAGGTGTTTTCAACGACGTAATCGCGCCACCGTAGTTTGTAATCGAGACTTCAAAGCCGTGACTGTTGGTGAGCGTGTAGACACTTAATGCGTTTGTCATTCGTTAGATTAGCGGCTAAAGACTCTGTTCGCTTCTTCGAGGGTTTCGATTGAGCCGACATCGTACCAGATGCCCGGCACCTTCCATACGTAGAACGGCACGCGCGGGTAGAGCCATTGGACCAGGCGGCCCGGTTGATCGGGATTGTTGCCGTCGGCGATGTACTGGTGAATCAATGGCAGCACCCACTGCGGGTAGAAATAAAGCGCGATGCCCGTCAGCGTGCTCTTCGGCTCTTTGGGCTTCTCTTCGAAATAGATGATGCGATTGTTCTCGTCGATCTCGATCGAATTGTATTTCTTGATCTGTTCGAGGTCGCCGACGTCGTAAACGCCCGTTACTGGTGCGTTTTTCTGTTTGCAGTAATCACCAAACTCGGCGAGGTCTTCACTAAAGAGATTATCGCCACCGACGACGATGATGTCGTCTTTAACGTCGCCTTGCGTTAACACGAGATGCATGTCGCCGATGGCGCCGAGCTTGTTTGAATCGTCGGTGCTGTGATCGTTGACGATGGTGAAGCGGAAGTGGAGATCGTCGGGGCGATAATTCGCGGCCCACTTTTCGAAGTGACTGACGAACTTCTCGTTGGTGACGATGTATGCGTGATCGATATCGGGAATGGTGGAGATGTTGTCGAGAACGTGCTCGAGCATCGGCTTCCCCGCGACAGGCAGCAGCGGTTTTGGTTGATTCAGTGTTAGTGGATAAAGGCGCGTGGCGTAGCCCGCGGCAAGGATTATTAGTTTCATGTTGATTCGTGACTTTCGATGTCAGTTTTAGACAGGATTTACAAGATTTTACAGGATTAACAAGATCTATCCTGTAAATCCTGAAACATCTTGTAAATCCTGTCTAAGACTGACTCACCTCCTCAGCCCCACTTCCAGCACTACAAACATAAATCTCCGCCTTCAAACCCGTAACCCTCTCATACTCATCACTCACACTGCGCACGAAACTCATCAGCCTTCTCTTCCCTCACTAAATTAACCGTCGACCCACCAAACCCACCACCCGTCATTCGCGCACCGTAAACTCCCTCAACCTTGCTGCGCCAGCTCCACCATCAAATCGAGCTCCTCAGAACTAACCTCATAATCATCACGCAAGCTCACGTGCGAGGCGCCCATCAACCTCCCAAAACGATCCAAATCATGCTGCTCCAGCGCATCGCCCGCCTCAATCACTCGCGCATTCTCCGTCACAACGTGCCGGCAACGTCGATAAATCACCCCCGGCAATTCGTTGCGGTGCTCTTCGAGCTGCTCGATCGTCACGTCGCGCAGCGCCCTCACGTTCGGATAAAACTGCGCCAACACCCGCACACCCATTTCACACTGCTCGCGCCGCTCATTGTAAGCGCTCGACGCCAGCTCGTGCTTCACCATCGTGTTGCAAATTATCAACCGAACGTTGTCGGGCAGCGGCAGCAGCTTGAATTCGAGTGAACGGCAGTCCAGCAGAAGAGCGTGCTGCGCCTGCCCAAACAACGAAACAAATTGGTCCATGATGCCGACGCGTGCGCCGACAAACTCGTTTTCAGCACGCTGGCACAGCAGCGCAAGCTCGCGAGCGTCGATATTCAGGCCGGAATTGGCCGCAAGTGCGCACGCTGTCGCCACTTCAATCGCGGCTGAAGAACTTAGTCCCGAGCCGATAGGCACTTCGCCACGAATTTGTAAGCGTGCACCACGCAGACGATAACCAGCGCGCTCCAGCGTCACCGCGACGCCGATCGGGTAGTCGCTCCAGTGACCACGCGCCGCAAGATTTCGATCGTCGAGATCGACTTCTACTTCTTCGTTGAAGTTTTCTGAGAAGATTTGCAGTTTGTGTTGATCGAGCGGCGAGAGGTTGACCCACGTGAAGAAGTCGAGCGCGGCGGGCATGACGAATCCGTCATTGTAATCGGTGTGTTCACCGATGAGATTTACTCTTCCCGGAGCCCTGAAAGTACGCACTCTAATGCTTGTTTGTGACGTCCATCACGATGCGCCACTGGCCATTTTCTTTTTTCCAGATGCGGACGTAGCTGCCGCGCTCGTTTGCCGCCTCGTAAATACCGTGAGTGTAACCAAGATCGGCCGCCTGCGAAACATCGGCCGCGATGGCGTCCCACTTAATCTGACCGGTTGTTTTCGCGAGTTCTGTTGACGATGCTTCGCGGCCTATAAACGGTAGATTGTCGGCGCGATAGAGTCGGACTTCAGGCGAAGCGTAAGCTGCAAACGCTTTCGCTAGCCCCTGACTCAATGCAGCAACTTCATACGCCTGATCTCGATCGAGCAGTGACTTGCGCGCACTGGTTATGTCAACCGTCTTGAACGGTTCTTTCTTGCTCGTCTCTCTTGGCATCCACAACATTAGTGGTCCACCTGACTGCGGATGCGAGATGCCGAGATCGACCACAAACCTCCACGACCCATCCGCCTGCTTCTTCCAAACCGTCACGAAATGACCATAGCCCGAAATCTTCTCGTCGTTGACATCGGCTTTGGCTTCCCATGGTCCAGTAGTAAAACCCATGTCGCCCGACGCAGACATTCCAGCATGACGCAGGTTGCCACACGAGCACCGGTTTCTTGTCTGACGGCGGCACCGGATGCTCGATCATCCACTTCTTACCATTGACTGCGCCCGGCCGGAACAGCAGCCCGTCATCCGCAATGTACGTCATGAACGCATCGCGGACGCTCTTATCCTGGGCCATCTTCGAGAACGCCTGCTCCGTCTTCACCATCTCATGAAGCGCCGACTGCCCCTGCGCCACCACACACCAAACTAAAAGCAATGCTGCCACCTTGAACCTCATATCCGTCTTTATCCGTCCTTAATCCGTCTAATCCGCGGTTCCTATTGCCGCCTGTAACACTGACTCTGGAGTCCATTGATCGATCGATTTGACTTCCGACAACCGCCCACGACTCATCACCGCCAATCGATCACACATCCCAAACAACTCCGGTAAATACGAGCTCACCATCAACACTGCTTTGTTCTGCGCCGCACACGCGGCAATCGTTTCGTAAACCTGCGCCTTGCTGCCAATGTCGATGCCGCGCGTTGGCTCGTCGAGCAGCAGCACGTCCGCGTCCTGGTGCAGCAAACGCGCGAGGATCACCTTCTGCTGATTGCCGCCGGAAAGCGATCCAACATCCTGCTGCACACCCTGCGTTCTGATCTTTAGTGCGTTGACAAGCTTCTCAGTCTGTTTGCGTTGCGCGCTGAGATCGAGCCAGCCAAAACGCGAGCACGAATCGAACCTCGTGACCGTAACGTTGTCGGCGATCGACTGGTTCAACGTCAAACCGTCGCCTTTGCGATCTTCGCTGAGATATCCGAGACCCTCGATTAGACGCATCGCGGGCGTGCTGCGTCCGCTCGGCAGACTCTTTTTATTTACTTTGATCGTTCCACTTTCAGGACGTTCGAGTCCGAAGATCGTGCGCAACAGCGGCGTGCGTCCTGAGCCCATCAAACCGGCGATGCCGAGTATCTCGCCGCGACGCAACTCGAAACGACGCGTTCTTCAATAATGGTGGCGATGCAAGATTTTGGACGTCGAGAATTGTTTCGAGTTTGCCGGTTGTTTGAGAACGTACGGGGAAGAGATTTTGTTGCGCGCGGCCGACCATCTTCGCGATCAGTTCGTCGTCAGTTGTTGTCGCGATCTCGCCGGTGGCAACGCTGCGGCCATCGCGCAGCACTGTGAATCGATCCGAAATCTGGCGCACTTCTTCGAGAAAATGGCTGATGTAGATCACGGAGATGCCTTCAGCGCTCAACTTGCGAATGAGGGTGAAGAGATGGCCCACGTCTTCGCGTTGCAGACTGCTCGTCGGCTCGTCCATCAGGAGAATGCGTGCGTGGGCGGCGAGCGCGCGCGAGATCTCGACGATCTGTCGCGCGGCAACGGAGAGATCGCCGACGCGTTTTTCCGGACGAATGTCTGCGTGATGAAACGTTTTGAGAACGTCGTTCGTGCGCGCGATGAGATTGTCGCGATCGAGCCAGCCCAGGCGCGACGATTCGATGCCCATCAATACGTTTTCAGCGACGCTCAGGTGTGGGCAGAGGGAAAGTTCCTGGTGGATCAGAGCGATGCCGTGCGTGCGTGCGTCGAGTGGGCTTGATGGAGTGTACGGTTTGCCGTTGATCTCCATCGTGCCTTGATCGGGGCGCAGCGAACCGGCGATGACGTTCATCAGCGTGCTCTTGCCGGCGCCGTTCTCACCGATGAGCGCGTGTACCTCGCCCTCGCGCAGATCGAGATCGACACCGTCAAGCGCCACCGTTGGGCCAAATGATTTTGAGATCTTTGATAGCTTGAGAGCGATCAATTTATTCATCCGCCCCGCGGAGGTAGAGTTAAGCTTTGACAGGATTACAGGATTAACAAGATATCACTCCCTCTCCAAAGTATCGTAAAGAGGATGGGCGGGTTTTACCATTGAGCTGTTCGTTGGAGCCGGTGATGGCCATGATTCGCACGCGGTCGTTGTTTGGAAGTGTCAGCGTGCGCGCGTTTGCGGGCACGTCGAGCGTGTAAACAAACAAGTACGAATAGGCGTAAGCTTCGTTGGCGCCGGCGGGTGTGTGGCGATGCGAGGCGAACCAGGCGAGGGGCGCGCGTTTGATGAAGCCGGGCGTGATGCCGAGCATCTCGCCGTATGGATCAAACCTCGTCCGCGATCTTTGCAACAGAGCCGCGATGTCAGGCGGAATGTCCGGCGGCGGAGTGCGTGGCTGGAGTCGCACTTCCGTCTGTTTCCACTGACGATCATCCCACTGCCCGATGAAACCACTCCAATCCTGAACCGTCACGTTCATCGATTCACTGCCAACACGAAAGGCTACGTTCTGATCGCCACCGACCGACGCCGCAAGCACGTACAACCTCCGCACACCGAAAGGCAAAGGAATTTCCTGCCCGCGCGCGATTAACGCATTCGCTTTATCAGGCTGAGCCAAACGGAATACGATGCCTGCATACGAAAGCTCACGCGGCAGCATTTCAGCAGGCAGCGCGAAGCCTTCACCATCAAAACCGCCCTTCATCCTCTCACCATCGCGATTCGCACCGGCGAGATCGTAAGGCAAGTTGATCGCATTCAAGTGCGGCTGCGTCAGCTTCAACGATGGTCGGGCAAGCTTTACGGCAAACGTGCGCGGTTGAAATCGTCCTAGGCTCGTCACGAGCTCGCCTTTATCGATCGAAGCCTTGCCGACCGGCAGCTCCTGTCCATTAACTTCACGCGCCGCAATCACCGGCGCCGCAAACGCAAGACGCACGTTCGGCGCAGCACGCCCATCAAGCTCAACGATCCGCACGATCACCTCGTCACTGTCTTCCGCCTTCTTCAACGCGAGCACACGAACACGACTACTGCTTGTTCGGAGGATCGAAAACGTCTTGCCGAGCGTTCCCGGATGTTTCGAACTCTCAAACGCGATCAGCGGCTGGTTCAAACGTTGCGCATGCCAGTCAGTCTGCGCGCGACGATAATCACCGGCGTGCGATGCGAGACCATAAACAATCTCGTGCCGTCCCCAATCCTGTGTTGACTGATCGGCATAACCGGCACGTGGCCCGATTCCCGGCGTGCGCAAAAGCGTCAGACGAAGTGTCTTATCGTCAGGCTTGTCAGAACCGTACTTGCAATCGGAAAGAATCGTGACGCCAAACGCGCCGCTGCGATCCGTCAGATCGAACCACTGGTGCGACGGCACTTCAAACTTGCGTTCGTCGTTATTGCCACGCTCGATTGTGCCGATGTCCCAGTTGTAAGTCGCATTCGCATTTGCGGCCGTGAGTGGAAACGTGGCTTTGAGATTGGCGTTAGCAGTCTTCCATTCGATCACATCGCTAAACTCAACGCGATTGCCCGCATCTCCCGTTGACAAGCGAATCATCTGACTAAACTTCGAACCCTCGGTCTCGCGCGCGATCTCCACCGCAACACGCACTGGACCATCTTCAAAGACAGTCACCTGTGGGGTCCCGCTGACATAAGCACGCGGCGGTCTTAGTTGGTCGGTCCAATCCATGTTCCACGCGGGCCACTGCGCCGGCGTATCGTCTTTGATCGCGAGCCGAACCGGCGCGGCGAGCAGTTCACGGTTGAGTTGTTTATCGAAGATACTCGCCGACATTGCCCTCAGAATTGAGACGGATCCGGTATCTCTCGTTCTCAAGCAAGGATTCCGAGACTTTGAGCCTCGATTCTTTTTTCACAGGTTCTGCCTCTTGAACGTCGTAGACCGCGTAACCGACCGAAGGCACCTTCGCCACAAACAAGATCGCCGTCATGCCATCGTCTGCGTCTGTGCCAAGATTCTGTGAAGGAACCTCGCGTCCATCCGGTCCAATCACGCGAATCACCCTCGTATTCGGCTTGAACGGAACATTCACTTGCACAACATCCTCGCGCTCGATGTTCAGCGGATTGTAGACAACGATCGGCGTCCCGACAGTCTGCGTGTCCAAAGCCGACGCGATCCCTTCCGTCGCACTCGTCAGCACACCCGCAAACTGGTTCATCGCGATCACATCGTCGTTCCACGAAAACTGAAACGCCTTCGGCGTCGCGGTGCCCGGCAGTATGTCGTGAAACTGACCACCCATCACGAGCGTCCACGCGTTGTTCAGTCGCTCCTGCGGATAGACGCGCGCTTCCTAACCACGCTGCGCCGACCGAAGCTTTCTCTGCCGCGTCAGCAAGCAACTCGTTCTTACGATTCCAACGTTTCTGATAACGCCTGCGACGTGATCGAACCGGCTGAGTGATCAGTCAACAACAAATCACCTTCATAGCGCGGCAGACGATTGATGTGTTCCGGACGGATGTTGAGAAACATCTGCTCCGCCGTCGCTGAGACGACTTTCAATGGTCCATTACCGACAGCCAACTGCGCCTCGACGAGCGCATTGTTTCGCGTGACGATCGCTTCCATCATGCGCACGGAATCTTCGCGTGGTGAGCCGCCTGTATCGCCCGTTCCGTAGTAGTGATAGTCAGTAAAGAGACCGCTCGCTTTGCCGTTGCGCTCGACGCGACGCGGCCAATCGACGGGATTGTTGCGCACGTTTGAATCGAGGATCGGTGGGCTCTTGCTGATGTCTTCTCTGACCTGTCCACCGTAGCTGCCGGGATTCAATGCAGCGACGATGCCACGCCCGTCTGGTCCAACCCAGTAACCAACGTTGAAAGGAATGCCGCGCGGTGTTTCCTCGATCGAGCCGCGGCCACCGACTGGCGCCGCCGAATTCCACGTCAGCTTCTGCGTCGAGAAACCTTTCAATCCGGCGTGCGCGAGAATGCTCGGCAACGACGCGGGAAAACCAAAACAGTCAGGCAACATGTACTCCGCACTCGTCTTGCCAAACTCACGTTGGAAGTAGCGATTGCCGTAGAGTATCTGGCGAAAGATCGACTCCGCGGACGGAACGTTGACGTCGCCTTCTTCCATTGACGAACCTGCCGGAAACCAGCGACCAGCGGCAACGTACTGCTTCAGGCGCGCGTAGTCTGCGGGCCAGTATTCCTTCATCATGCGATAGCGATTCGCGCCGCTGAAGTTGAAGATGTAGTTCGGATACTTGTCGATGAGCGCGAAGTTGTCGTGCAGCGTCTTCGGAATGTAGTCGTTGATGACGCGCGGATATTCCCAGCGCCATTGCGTATCGAGGTGCGCGTACGCGACGACGTAGAGCGTCGGTTCTTTAGTGAGATCGGGTTGAGTGGTTTGGGCTGAAACGGCCAAAGAACTTGCGAGTAAAACAGCAAGAAGCTTCGTTAATGCTCGCATGCGCGTGGCTCCTTTTGCCGCGACAGCATAACAGAGCGTGTTAGAATGCGCAGCCATGACAATTTCATTCTCGGATCGCGTGACGGTCCCTGACGACGTCCTGATCTCGCAGCTACAGGAAGAGTCGGTAATACTGAATCTCGACAGCGAACGTTACTTCGGTCTCGACGACGTCGGCACACGATTTCTCTCCGTTCTCACAACTTCGGACTCGATCGAAACCGCTTATGATCGGCTGCGCAACGAGTACGACGTCGACCCACAAGTGTTGCGCAACGATCTGCTCGCCCTCGTCGAGAACCTAATCGATCAAGGCCTCTTAATCCGTACCTAATCCGTTAAATCCGTGGTTAATGACTTAACCATTACCGCCAATGCCCGCATCGATGGTCGAGAAGATCTGAACAAGCACGCGAGCGACGCGGAATTAATTCTGAAGGCGTATGAAAAGTGGGGAGACGACTGCGTCAATCACCTGATCGGCGACTTTGCCTTCGCGATCTGGGACGATCGCCAACAACGCTACTTCTGCGCGCGCGATCACTTCGGCGTGAAGCCCTTCTACTTCACGCACATCGATAACCAATTCGCCTTCAGCAGCAGCCTGAATGCTCTGCGCCTCAACCCGCAAGTCTCAAACACGCTGAACGAGATCGCCGTCGGCGACTATCTGCTCTTCGGAGTAAACCAGGATCTCTCCACCACGATCTTTAAAGACATTCAGCGGCTGCCGCCCGGTCACACTCTCACGGTCGCCAACGGATCGATCACGACGCGACGCTACTGGACGCCTGAACCGTCAACCGAAGTGCGCTTTCGAGATCCGAACTCGTACGTCGAACGTTTTTCGGAATTGTTGTCGCGTGCAGTGAAGGATCGTGTGACCACCGATCGCGTCGGCATCTCGATGAGTGGCGGTCTCGACTCAACCAGCCTGGCTGCACTTGCGCGCGATCACGGTAAAGACGTGCATGCCTTCGCGGTCGTTTACGACAGCCTGATCCCGGACGAAGAGCGTCACTATTCAACGGCCGCGGCGCAGTATCTGGGCATTCCGATCACTCACTTAAGCGCCGATCGATATTCATTATTTGATGAGCAAGTGCCCGGCGAGATGGATCAACCCGAACCTTTTCTTATCTCGGCGTTGACAGGACAGTTCAACGATCTGCTGCGACTTTGCGCGGGTTTCAGCCCAATAACGCTCACCGGTTACGACGGAGACGCATTTATGAGCCTGCCGCAACCATCGCGCTTCAGAGGCGTCAAGAAAATAATTAAGCGCATGATTCCCAAGAAACGGACGGCCACGGAGGGCCTCTCATATAGTTGGCTCGACGAGTCGTTTGCTAAACGAACGCATCTTCTCGATCGTTGGAAACAGCCTTCGATCAACCCGGCGAGTCCCTTGAATCCGATCTGGACAGCGCTCTTCGAAGGTTACGATCCCAGTTCCACCAAACTAAACCTCGAAGTGCGTCATCCATTCATCGACGTGCGCCTCGTCGAGTTTCTGTCGTCGATACCCGTACGCCCGTGGCGCGTTAACAAACACATCCTGCGCCTCGCGATGAAAGATAAACTACCGGCCGCCGTACTTAATCGACAAAAAACACCGCTCGCAGGCAGCCCGGCTCTTCAATTGGTACGGCGCGGTAGTGTAAGATGCCTCGATAGTTATGAGGTTAGTCCGCAGCTCAGGGCTTTCGTTAACCTGAATCGTCGACGATCACTTGCGGATGAAGAGACATCCGACGGCCTCTGGGCCAATCTCCGAATCTTCGCGTTGAACTACTGGCTTACGAACTCCCAGCCCGCAGTTCGACGAACGTCGCAAACACAGGTAACAACAGTCGCGGCAAAAAAGACCTCAATCGCCTAAACCGGATGAAGATGGAGATTATGCATGGAACGTAAACCAGAAGCCGCCGCTCAGACCCAGGAGCACGAAACTAAAAAGCCATATCACAAGCCGGAAGTGATCGTTTACGGAAACATTCGTGAGGTCACTCGAAACCTGGTCCGAAAGGTAATGATGATGGAGGTGGCGGCGCCGCAGCCGGACCAAAGACCGGAACCTGATCTCTGTCATGCATTACCGGTGCTCGATCTATGGTCTTGGAGTTATCTCCAATAGAACAATTCCCGGCGTTCCTCCTTCAACAATAGCATCGGAAGACGTTCGCATATCCTTCGGCTCACTTCCTGCATGGCTTGATGAAGTAACTGACATGCAGGTTGAGACCTCCTACGTCGCAGATTACAAAAGCGAATGCGGTGAACCTGCCTTACGCGTTTTTCGTGTGCTCGACGGTAAGTATTACAGGTTCTCCTACGCCGATGAGACTGAGTTTTTAGTAGACCAAACCGGGACGGAAGTTTGGGCGAAGTGGTGCGAGCCTCTCACGCTGGAAGACACCGCCACTTACCTGCTTGGTCCAGTGATGGGGTTTGTGATGCTGCTGCGTGGCGTTGTTTGTTTGCACGCCAGCGCGATTGCGATTGGAGACAAAGCGATCGCGTTGCTCGGTCCGGCGGGATCGGGGAAGTCGACTACGGCGGCCGCGTTTGCAGAGCGCGGTTACAGCATTCTCGCGGAAGATGTCGTGACGCTCGACGATCGTGGCGATCATTTTTTGGTGCGGCCGGGTTATCCGTGCATTCGTTTGTGGCCGGCGGCAGTCAAGGCGCTTTATGGATCGGAGACGCACTTGCCGAAACTCACGCCAAACTGGGACAAGTGCTATCTCGATCTTAAGTGACAACTTTCAACGGGAGCCGTTGCGGCTCGCGGCGATCTATCATCTCAGCGAGCGACGCCACGATGCAGTAGCGCCTTTCATTCAGACACTCGATCGAGCGGAGGGTTTGATGTCGCTCGTGGCGAATACCTACGCGACGAAGTTGATGGACAAGCAGATGCGCGCGCGTGAGTTTGAATTGTTAACGCGAGTCCTAAACAACGTGCCCGTGCG
Source organism: uncultured Acidobacteriota bacterium (assembly GCA_963748155.1). GTDB lineage: Bacteria > Acidobacteriota > Blastocatellia > Pyrinomonadales > Pyrinomonadaceae > PSRF01. The sequence continues at coordinate 204,961 of CAVVHV010000004.1, forward strand.
ACGCGTAACGCCACACTCAGACATAGCGCACGTCCCAGAACTGTGCGACACGGATTTTGACGGATTTTAAATCCGTGTTATCCGCGGTCAATGTATAGCCTTCACTTCTACGGTCAGATGCTCGCTGATGCTCCACGTATGGATGCGTACGCGGCGGCGTTGCGTCATGTGGTCAAACCGGATTCAGTCGTGATGGATCTCGGCTGTGGCCCGGGCGTTTTTGCACTCCTCGCGTGCAAGCTCGGCGCGCGGCGTGTTTACGCTGTGGAACCTAACAACGTGGTCGGCCTTGCGCGTGAAGCTGCCGCCGCAAACGGTTTTGCCGATCGAATCGAGTTCTTCGAAAAGTTATCCACTGAGATCACGTTGCCCGAGCCCGCGACGATAATCATTTCCGACTTGCGCGGCGTGCTGCCATTTTTTCAACAACACATTCCGTCGATCATCGACGCGCGTAAGACGATTGCTGGCGCGTGGCGGTGTGCTTGATCCCGCGTCGAGATATTCTTTGGGCGGCGGTTGTTGAAGCACCTGAACAATATGCGGAATTGATCAATCCCTGGCAGAAGCAGTTTGACCTCGATCTATCCGCCGCCACACGATTCATCACGAACACGTGGCGTAAATCACACATCAAACCCGAACAGTTTCTGGCTGAGCCTGTTTGTTGGAACACGATCGATTACTACGAAGTCGAAAGTCCCGACGTTCATGCTGAAATTTCGTGGCGCGCAGCACGAAACGGCACCGCGCATGGATTTGCAGTGTGGTTTGATTCCGAGCTCGTCGATGATGTCGGCTTTTCAAACCATCCGGCGGCGCCGAGAATGATCTACGGCCAGGGATTCTTTCCTTTTTCGCAGCCAGTGGAAGTTTCGGAAGGCAATCGCATCGAGTTGCGACTGTCAGCGAAGTTTGTGCAAGACGATTACGTTTGGCGCTGGGACACGGATTTCAAAGATCAGGAACGGATAAAAGCCAGTTTCAAGCAGTCGACATTCTACGGCGTGCCGCTTTCGACGGCGCAGCTACGAACGAGCGCTCAATAAAACAGATGCCAGGATCCCGCGAAATTTTAGGCTCAAAATTGCGCAAGGCGCTGCTCCAATTGCCGAATCTGCCGCGCGCTCTGGCACTGGTCTGGCAAGTCGCACGTGCCTGGACCATCGCGTGGGTTTTGCTACTGATCGTCCAGGGACTATTGCCCGCGGCGATAGTTTTTCTCACAAAACTGTTTGTCGACGATCTGATAGTCGCGCTGAAAAACGGTGGCTCGTGGCCTGAGATGCGACAGGTGCTGCTAATCGTATTGCTGCTCGGTGGCGTGCTGTTGTTGATGGAAGTCGTTCGCAACGCTATCAATTGGGTGCGAACAGTGCAGGCTGAGTTGTTGCAGGACCACATCACGTCGCTGATTCACGAGAAATCGGTAGCAGTCGATCTCGCGTTCTACGAACTCTCTGATTACTACGATCATTTGCATCGCGCGCGTGCGGAAGCACGTTATCGCCCGGTGGCGCTGCTCGGCAATCTCGGCGCCTTGCTGCAAAACAGCATCACGCTCATTGCGATGGGCGCGATTCTGATTCCGCTTGGACCATGGCTGGCGCTCGCGCTTCTACTAAGTACAGCTGCCGGCGTTCTTCGTAGTGGTCCATTACGCCCTCGCTGAGTATCAATGGCGGCAACGCACCACCATCGACGATCGCCGCGCGTGGTATTACGACTGGATCATGACCACGGCGGAAGCTGCCGCGGAGATCAGGCTCTTCGGGCTGGGCAGATATTTCCAGTCGAGTCACAAAGATCTGCGCCAGCGACTTCGCCAGGAACGTTTGCGGCTTACGCGACAACAGGGCGTCGCGGAATTAGTAGCGAGTTTGATCGCGCTTGTGATCATGGGCGCCGCGATCGCATTGATGGTGTGGCGGGCTTTGATGGGCGTCATCACGCTCGGCGAGCTCGCAATGATTTACGCCGCGTTCAATCAGGGGCAAGGCCTGATGCGCACACTACTCGAGAACGCGGGCCAGCTTTACGGCAACAGCCTGTTCCTCGGAAATCTATTTGAATTCCTGGCGCTTAAGCCGGAGATGTATTGATGGCCCGGCGACAAGGTTGATGACGTTCAAGACGGTATCAGTTTCAAACGAGTGTCGTTCAGTTATCCCGACGCAACGAGCAATGCGCTCGATGATTTCACGATGACGGTCCCCAGCGGAAAGATCGTCGCGATTGTCGGCCCAAACGGCGCGGGCAAGAGCACGCTGCTGAAGCTTCTCTGCCGTTTTTACGATCCCGAAGTCGGATCTATCAAGATCGACGGTCGAGATCTGAAAGACTTCGCGATCGACGATCTGCGACGCTTGATCACTGTGTTATTTCAACAACCGTTTCACTACAACAGCACGGTGCGCGATAACATTCTCTACGGCGATCTAAAACTCGAGGCGACTGACGCTGAGATCAACGCCGCTATTCGCGCTGCCGGCGCCGAAGAGATCGTTTCGCGCCTGCCGAACAAGGAGCAAACGCTGCTGGGCCGTTGGTTCGCGGGTGGAACGGAGCTCAGCGTCGGCGAGTGGCAACGCATCGCGCTCGCGCGCGCGTTTCTGCGACGCGCACCGGTTATCATTCTCGACGAGCCCACCAGCGCGCTCGATCCGTGGGCCGAAGCAGACTGGCTCGAGCGTTTCCGCCAACTCGCGTTTGGCCGCACCTCGATCATCATCACGCACCGGTTCACGACAGCGATGCACGCCGACATGATTCACGTGATGGACCGCGGGCGGATCGTCGAGTCGGGCAGTCATCAGCGATTGATCGAGCAGAATGGTTTATATGCGCAATCATGGTCACGCCAGATGTCATCCGCAGATTACACAGAATCTGTGCAATCTGTGGATAGCTTTTTCCGATCGAAGAATAGTCGCGAACATGAGTTGATCCTTGATATCGCGCGGCGCGAGACCGATCCAGATCCGTTGCGGCTGCTGGCTCGTCAGGAGATCGATTGGGACTACTCTGATCGCAATCGCGTACGCCCACGGACTGCTGCCACTTCTTCACAAACACCTCGCCACTGCCGCGAGCGACCTTGTTCCCGCTCACTTCCTCTCGCGCCTGAAACGCGATTCAGTTTCGAATTCACAAAACGTCCTGCACCTCACCGGCAAACAGCTTCGCGTTTACAAGCTCTTCAAAGAAAACAGCATCCCGGTCGCACTCTTCAAAGGTCCATTGCTCGCCAACATGGCTTACGGCGAGATCTCTTTGCGCCAGGCCGGCGACATCGACCTGCTGATTAACCGCCGCGACTTTGCGCAAGCACGCGACACTGCTCGAATCTCTCGGCTATGAAATGACTCCGCGACTGACGCCCGCGCAGCTTGCTTCACACCTGAACAATCATTGCGAGATTCAGTTCATGCGCGACGACTGGTTCACGGTTGTCGATCTGCACTGGGACCTCGCGCCGCGCAGTTTTGTCTTCGGAGTGAAAGCGGATGAAGTGATGTCGCGACTGCAATCAGTCTCGCTGGCAGGATCAACAGTGGAAACTTTCGGCGCAGAGGATCTGCTGCTGTACCAGGCAATGCACGGCGCGAAGCACCTGTGGCGGCGTTTGGAATGGATCTCCTGTCTCGCGGAGTCGTTACGCGCCACGACCGTGATTAACTGGGACACGCTCGTCGATCGCGCCGCGAAGGCACACGCAACACGCATCCTCGCACTCGGCTTACGACTCGTCGAAGAGTTTTCAGATGTGCCGGTTCCACCTGAGGTGCTAACCGCAGTCGATCCGGACAAAGCGATGCAACGAATGGCGACGCAAATACGTTCCCAGCTTTTTACAACCTTTGGTCCAGCCGAATCGACCGAAACAAATCTCTACAACCTCCGCATCATGGACCGCAAACGCGACGCGCTCGTCTCAGCCCTGCGCTCGATCTTTGTCCCAACTTTGCCCGACTGGCAATCACTCGCGCTGCCCTCATCACTGCATACGCTCTACTACGCATATCGCCCGTTGCGACTTTCGAAGATCTACAGCACGGCGATCTGGCGCCGGCTCAAGCACGCTTCAGGGGCGCGCGATGTATAAGCCGCCGCTGAAGTGGGCCGGCGGCAAGCGCTGGCTCGTCTCGCATCTCAAATCGATCTGGGAAGCCAACGCCGGGCGTCGATACGTCGAACCGTTTTGCGGCGGGCTCGCTGTTGTGCTTGGCCTGCAACCAAAGCAGGCGCTGCTGAACGACGTCAATCCACACCTGATCAACTTCTATCGTCACGTGCAAAATGGTTTGCGGATGCGTGTGCGCATGCGGAACGACGAGGAGCTTTTCTATCGCCATCGCGAGCGCTTCAATCGTTTGATTCGAGGCGGCAAGGCGCACACGGAGGAAGGCGCGCAGTTGTTCTACTATCTCAATCGCACGTGCTTCAATGGCCTGTGCCGTTTCAACAAGGGCGGCGATTTCAACGTACCTTTCGGGACTTACAAAGCGATCAACTACGCGTCGCGATTTCGCGAATTACGCGGCGGTGTTTCGGCAGTGGAAGTTCAGCAATGTGGACGTGGAAGCGCTGAGGTTGCGGGCGGGAGATTTCGTGTATGCGGATCCGCCGTATGATGTAGAGTTCACGACGTACAGCGCAGGCGGTTTTTCGTGGGATGATCAGGTGCGCACGGCGAGTTTTTGGCGGCGCATGATGGGCCAGTGGTGATTTCGAACCAGGCGACGCCGAGAATTATTGAGTTGTACGAGGGGCTTGGGTTTGAGTTGAGTTATTTGGATGGGCCGCGGCGGATCAGTTGCACGGGTGATAGAACCGCGGCGCGCGAGGTGTTAGCGATAAAACCTTAGACAGGATTTACAAGATTTTTCAGGATGAACAGGATTTATCTTGTCAATCCTGTAAAATCATGAAAATCATGTCCACGACTACCTGGTCACCGGATCTCCTCTATGTAAACGGACGCTTCGAGTCTGATCGCTCCCTCGTCTGCGACGACTCCGGTAAGATTGTTAGAAATCGCCAACCGAGTCACGACGGTATTCGCTTAAAAAATCGCGCTCTATTGCCCGGTCTCATCAACGCGCATTCGCACGCATTCCAACGCATCATCCGCGGCCGCACCGAGCATCGCTCCCATCACACGACCGACAGCTTCTGGACCTGGCGCGAGCAGATGTACGCCGCCGCGAACCGCCTCACCCCCACAGAGATATACAAATCGTCACGACTCGCGTTTCTCGAGATGGCGTTAACGGGCATCACTGCGGTCGGCGAGTTTCACTACATTCATCACGCACCGGACGGCTCCACTTACGACGATCCCAATCTGCTCGCGCGTGAAGTGATTCGCGCCGCTAACGACGTCGGTATTCGCATCGCACTCCTGCGCGTCGCCTACGCGCGTGCAGGATTCCAAGTCGAACCAAACCCGCAGCAGATCCGTTTCATCGAGCACTCACCCGACACGTATCTCAAGCATCTCGAACAACTGCTCGACGCGCCCGAGTTGAAAACCGGTATGGCATGGGCAGGCGTGGCGCCGCACAGCGTTCGCGCCGTGCCGCTCGATTACCTGAAGACGATCATCGCCTTCGCGAATGATCGTGGTCTGCCCGTGCATATGCACGTCGCCGAGCAACCTGCGGAAGTCAGCGCGTGCATTGAAGAATACGGCCGCTCGCCCGTGGCGTTGCTCGACACCGAGGGCCTGCTGAGCAAACGTTTCACCGCCGTCCACGCGATACACGTCACGCCGAAAGCGATCGCAGCGATGGCCCGCACCGGCGCCATGGTGTGTGCGTGCCCAACCACGGAGCGAAACCTCGGCGACGGCGTCGTACCGGTTGATTCATATTTCGACGCGGGCGTGCGCGTGTCACTGGGTAGTGACAGTCAGATCCAGATCGATCTGCTCGAAGATGCGCGCGAGCTCGAGTATCACCTGCGCTTGCAGAAGACTGCGCGGAACGTGCTCGCTGCAGTCGACGACGACTCGAGTTCGGCACTCGCGCGACGGTTGTTTGAATGCGCGACGATCAACGGCGCGGCGAGTATCGGCTTCAATGGAGGAAAACTCGAGCCGGGCGCGCCGGCTGATTTCTTCACCGTCGATCTCGATGATCTCTCGATTGCGGGATGCGTCGTCTGAAGATCTGTTAGCAAACATCGTCTTCTCGCTTTCAAGAACGGCAGTTCGGGATGTGGTGGTGGCAGGGAAGCAGATTGTAAAGGATGGGAAACACGGATTACACGGATGATTAAAAAGATTCTCGCGGATTTGGTAAGAATTGATTCGGTTTCGACGCGATCGAATGCGGGGATTGTTGCGTACCTTGAGCAACGATGTGAAGCAATGGGTTTGATCACGCGGCGCTTTCCGTATACGGATGAACACGGAATTGAAAAGATCAATCTCATCGCGTTAACTCACGATGTGAGTGAAGTCGAGTTGGCGCTCGTGGGCCATACGGACACGGTTCCTTACGATCCCAACTGGTCCGAAGCCACAAACCTCACGGAACGTGACGGCAAACTCTACGGCCGTGGCGCGTGCGACACGAAAGGCTTTATCGCCGCCGCACTCACCGCAGTTGAAAACGTCCAACCCACGCAAGCCGCTCGCACTCGTATTCACAGCCGATGAAGAAGTCGGATTACTGGGCGCGAAGAGGTTGGCCCAGGCGAAGCCACTGCGCGTCCGTTACAGCATCGTCGGCGAACCCACCTCGCTCAGGCCGATTCGCGCGGGCAAAGGCTATTCACTCGCCGAAGTGATCGTGAAAGGACGCGAAGCCCACAGCGCTTATCCAGCACTCGGCGCGTCCGCCGTGTTTCGCGCCGCGCGGCTAATCAATCGACTCGAATCAATCGCAACACAACTCAAGCAGGACCAGCACGCCGCCTTCGATCCGCCTTACACGACGCTGAACATCGGATTGATTCATGGTGGCTCGGCGAAGAATGTGTTGGCTGGCGAATGCCGGTTTACGCTCGAGTGGCGGCCGGTACCGACGCAGGCTTCAGAGCACGTGCTCGATCTTTTCAACGCCGCGATCGCCGAGGAGATGAAGGCCGATCCGGATTTTCAATGTGTAGTTGACGCGAGCCGCCAGGATACCGGATTCGAGACTGCGCCGGACTCACCTTTGGTCCAGCTTCTGGAGAAGGCCACCGGGCGTGAATCGGGAACAGTAGCGTTCGGAACTGAAGCCGCGCAGATGATGGCGCTTGGAAGCGAAGCAGTGGTGATCGGGCCGGGAGATATTCGCGAGGCGCACCGGACCGGGGAGTTTGTGCCGGTGGACGAACTTGAGCGTTGTGCGGTTGTTCTGCGACAATCGATCGCGCAACTTTGCTCAGCGTAGTTTTTAGCCGCGGATCTTCACGGATTAGCGCGGATTGTAAGGCAACCGCTCGCGGTTATAGAGTCCATCGGAAGGTTCAATGTCCCGCATTAATAAAGCTCTTTTGGCAGTTATTCTTTTGTGGTCGTGTGTTCCGCTATCAGCCCAGGACGCCAAAGCCACTCACCAACCAGGAATTCGTCAAGCTGCTCTATCAACTCCCACGCAGCCCCGAGACGCGCGACGATCTCATCGAGCAGATACGGCGGCGTGGTATCGGTTTTCCGCTCACTGACGGCATGCGCTCGCTCGTCGCTACGAAAAGCGGTAACGATTCGGTGCTGCGACGAACGCTCGAAGAAGCAGAGCGCCGCCGCGTAAATCCAACCGCCTCCAGCACTTCCTTCGGAAAACGAAGGACAAGAGCTGCTCGAACGCACACGAAACGTCACGCTCGCTGCCGCGAATGCGATGCCCGACTTCCTCGTGAAGCAGATCATCAAACGCTCCGTCGCTTACGGCAACACAGCCAACTGGATTCCGCAGGACAACTTGACGCTCGCCGTCGGTTATCGTGCGAATGTCGGCGAGGAGTACAAAGTTCTGACCGTAAATGGAATGGCGCCGCCGCCGGGCGAGGATGCAGAAACAAGCAAGGATTTCAGTAAGAACAAGTACGTGCCGAAGGGCGCGTCGTCGAGCGGCGTGGAATATATCTCGGCGCTCGCTGATGTTTTCAAACCTGAGTCGAAAACAGAATTTCGGATGGTCGATACCGACGTTATTCAAACCCGTCGGACGATTGTTTACGAGTACGCCATCAAGAAAGAGTTTTCACAACTGACGCTGGGGCTTGCTGACACCGGCGCGAAAGCACTTGTGGGATCGCGCGGTCGCGTCTGGATCGATCGCGAGTTGGATCGCGTGTTGCGGTTTGAACAGATCGCGACCGAGATTCCGCCTGATTTTCCGATCACCGCCGCCAGCAGCTTGATCGACTACGATTGGGTCAATATCAACGAACGCAAATACCTGCTGCCGACGCATTCCGAGATCCTTTTGACGACCGTCAACCCGAAGTTTGTGCTTCAGAGCCGCAACGACATTCGCTTCCGGAGTTACCAGAAGTTTGGGGCCGAGCTGAAAGTCATTGACGAAGTCGGGGAAGACGACGATCCGCCGCCTCCACCGAAGAAACCCTAATCCGCGTTTATCTGCGGAAATCCGCGTCTAAATAGTCTACAAATGAGGACGCCTCACGGCTTTACTGTGCCCATCCGTCTACAGGCAAAATTCCCTGCAAATCGTGAATCTGCTTTGTTTACAGCGCTCGTACCTTGATCGATGACACGGTACAGCCCTTGCACTACGACTCCCCGTAATGAAGCCCAGGATTTTGATAGTTGATGACGACTCCCAAATCACACAACAACTTTACTGGACATTGTGTGATGAGTACGACGTGGTGACCGCCAACGATATGCAGACCGCAATTCGGCGGGCGACCTTTTACAAGCCCGATATCTCAATATTGGACTTGCAAATGCCTCCCGAAAAAGACTCGCCCGCCACTGGGTCTGCGATTGCTGGAGTACATCAAAGGTCACCTGTCGAGCTCTAAGGTTTTGATCATGAGTTCGAACACTGAACCCGATGTGCGCAAGGCGTGTATCAACGCAGGCGCAGATGGCTTTTTCGCCAAACCCTTTGAGCTGGAAGACATGCTGGCGAGCATTTGCCGCTTGACCCCCGTTCATAGGCTGGAACTGTTCGCGCAGATTCTTTGACATCCGGACGCACACTCCCTTTGGCGTCCGTCCAAGCACCGTGGATGAAACCCTCTTCATCGGACGGTGTGCTCGATGGCCCCCGCTGCGTTGCCCAACACGACAGCGGGGGCCGAATTTTTTCTGCGTCTTTGCGGCACTGTTCATCTCTCTGCCATAATCCCTTCGCGTAGCCGAACAAATAATGAGCGAAGCCAGCGATAAAGTGCGTGGGCTGCACGAGCTCCCACTCTTTCCCCTGCCGGTAGTGCTGTTTCCCGGTGTGCCTTTGCCGTTGCACATCTTCGAGCCGCGATACCGGCAAATGCTTCTCGACATTCGTCTCTCGAAGAACCTCTTCGGTCTCTCGTACTTCGATCCAACAACTACTGAGAATGAAGTGCCGCCGAAAGGTCACGTCGGTTGTGTCGCTGAAGTGACCGAGACACAGACGTTCCCCGACGGGCGCTCGAACATATTGACGATCGGCATAATCAGGTATCGCATCGAGTCGTACGTCGAGCGTGGCGATCCATATCTCGTGGCCCAGGTCAGTTACTTTGAAGACGACGAAGAAGACGACGAGCTGCTTGTCGCGCCTGCCAGAGAAGTGGCCGAGACGTTTACGCGCATCGCGCAAGCTGTGCGGACGATCAACGACGAACGTGCGACGTTGCCGGACATCTCGAACACCGAGCCGCAGCGACTCTCGTTTCTTGTTGCTGCTGCGATGGAGATCGACGCCGAAGTGAAACAGGAGCTGCTCGAGCTTCGTTCGACGTCGGAACGCCTCGAACGGCTGCGATCGATGTTGAGCATCGCGGTGAAGGGTTACGAAGAGCGAGCGCGCATTCACGAGCTCGCGAAGAGCAACGGGCATGGCGGCAAAAGGATCGAGATTGAATGACGAATGCGGTGAACATTCGCGTGTTGTTCTTTGGCGCGGCGCGCGATGCGGTTGAGGCCAACCAACTCGATCTCGCGCTCGAAGCGCCGGCTACTGTCTCGAGTGCTTTTCAGAGTTTGAAGGCGAGGTTTTCGACGCTTGAACGTTTTGGAAGATCGTTGTTGTTTGCAGTGAATCAGGAATACGCCACACCGGATACGCAGTTGAAAGAGAATGACGAGCTTGCGGTGTTTCCGCCGGTGAGTGGGGGAAGCACGTGCGACTACAGGTGCCCGCAGGACTTCTTCGAGTTGACGACAGAGGCGATTGATGTGGGCGAGGTAGCGCGACGAGTTGTGCTTCCCGAATGTGGGGCGACTGTCACGCTTGACGGTTATGCACGCGAATGGACCAAGGGAAAACGAACGCTGTATTTGGTCTACGAAGCGTATGACTCGATGGCGTTAACGGAGATGCAGCGACTCGGCGCTGAAGCACACAAGCAATTCGAGATTGCTCACATCGGCATCGTCCACCGCACCGGCCGCATCGACATCGGCGAAACGAGCGTCGTGATCGCCGCCAGCGCCCCTCACCGTCAAGCCGCCTTCCAGGCCTGCGAATGGGCCATCAAAGAACTCAAACGCACCGTCCCCATCTGGAAGAAAGAAGATCTTCGAAGGATGGTGAGGAATGGGTTGAAACCGCGGATTCACGCGGATAAACGCAGATCTGCGTTCATCCGCGTAAATCTGCGGCCTAGCTTGCTGGTGAATCCTCGGTCTCTTCTTCCGCCGCGGCTTCGACCAGCGACGCGCTCGTGACTTTATCGTTCGCGTCGGTCTTGATCAGACGCACGCCCTGGGCGCTGCGTCCGGTTTTACGAATGTCGCCGGCCTCGAGCCGAATGAGCTTCCCTTGTTGCGTGATGATCATGATCTCCGCATCGTCTTCAACCGGAAACACCGCGACCACTTTTCCGGTCTTGTCAGTCGTCTTCATGTTGATCACGCCTTTGCCACCACGCGACTGCAGCCGATAAGTCGTGATCGCAGTCTGCTTGCCATAACCCTGCTCGGAAACCGACAGCATCCTCTCCTTATCTTCCGCTGAGACCGGGCAGACGGAAACAACATAGTCATCCTGCCGAAGATCGATGCCACGCACACCGCGCGTCGCACGTCCCATCGGTCTCACGTTCTTCTCGTCAAATCGAATCGCGAGACCGTTGTGAGTGGCGATGAAGATACGCTTCGTGCCGTCAGTTAAGACGACGTCGAGCAAACAATCGCCTTCATCGACGTTGATCGCGATGATGCCGTTGGTGCGAATGTTCTGGAAATCAGCCAGCGACGTCTTCTTGATCACGCCTTTGCGCGTGACCATCACAACGTAGCGGCCTTCGGCAAACTCGCGCACCGGAACCACGCCCGCAAGCCTTCGATCGGAAGGAATATTGATGAGGTTCACGACCGCCTTACCACGCGCGGATGCCGCTGCGTCAGGCACTTCGTGAACTTTCAACTTATAGACCATGCCGTCATCAGTGAAGATCATCAGGTACGCGTGCGTCGACGCGATGAAGAGATGCTCGACGAAGTCGCCATTCTTCGCAGCCGCGCCGAAGCGACCTTTACCTCCGCGACCCTGGCGCGAGTAAGTGGTGATCGGCGTGCGCTTGATGTAACCACTGTTCGTGACGGTGATCGCCACGTCTTCATCGGCGATCAGATCCTCGATCGAAAGCTCGACGCCTTCGTCGACAATCTCCGTGCGACGCCCGTCACCAAAATCTTTCTTAACTTCCTCAAGCTCTTTGCGATAACGCGCCGGAGCGAGCGTTCGTTGCCGAGAATCTCTTCGAGCTCGGCGATGTGCTTGATGACCTGCTCGTACTCATCAATGATCTTCTGCCGCTCGAGTGCTGATATCCTTCGCAGTTGCAGATCGAGAATCGCCTGGGCCTGAATTTCAGAGAAGGCGAGACCTTCCATCGTCTTCTGCATCCGGCCCAGGTAAGTCTTGAGCTGCACGTCAGACGGAGCGCCCTTCCACGTTTTTACTTCGCTGATTGTTTGCAACTGGCCCATCAGCCACTGCCGCGCTTCATCAACCGAACGTGAATTACGGATAAGCAGTACGATGTAATCGAGCGCATCGATCGCCTTCGTGAGTCCTTCGAGAATGTGCGCGCGAGCGCTGAGCTTTGCGAAGCTCGTATTCAGTCCGCTTGCGAACAACCTCGCGACGAAACTCGATGAACGCCTCGAGCATCTGCTTGAGATTCAGGACGCGCGGCTGTCCATTAACGATCGCGAGATTGATCACGCCGAACGACGACTGCATCGGCGTCAGCTTGTAGAGCTTGTTGAGCACGACTTGCGGCACTGCATCGCGCTTCAGCTCAACGACGATGCGCATGCCGGTGCGGTCTGACTCATCGCGCAGATCGGAAATGCCGTCGATCTTCTTCTCGTTGATCAGCTCGGCAATGCGCTCGAGCAAACGAGATTTGTTGACCTGAAACGGAATTTCGGTGATGACGATCGCATCGCGCTCCTGTGCGCCGCGTCCAATACGATCGATGCCGGCGCGCGCGCGTATCTGCAACACGCCACGGCCTTCTTCATACGATTTTCTGATCTCTTCGCGACCGTAGATGAATCCGCCGGTTGGAAAGTCAGGACCAGTCACGATCTTCGTGAGGTCCTGAACAGTGATCTCGGGATCTTTCAACAACGAGAGGGTCGCATCGACGATCTCGGTGATATTGTGTGGCGGGATCTTCGTCGCCATTCCGACCGCAATGCCGTCGGAACCATTGATCAACAGGTTCGGAACGCGTGCCGGTAAAACTGTCGGCTCACTTAGCGACTCGTCATAGTTTGGCTGAAATACAACCGTCTCTTTCTCGATATCGGCAAGGACTTCATTCGCCAAACGCGCCATGCGTATTTCCGTGTAACGCATCGCCGCTGCTGCGTCGCCGTCGACCGATCCGAAGTTTCCCTGTCCATCGATGAGCGGATAACGCATCGAGAAGTCCTGGGCCAGACGCACGATCGTGTCATAGACCGGCATGTCGCCATGCGGGTGATACTTACCGATAACATCGCCGACGATGCGCGCGCTCTTCTTGTACGCTTTGTTGTATTGGTTTCCGAGCTCGTGCATGGCCCACAGCACACGCCGGTGCACGGGCTTTAACCCGTCGCGAACGTCCGGCAGCGCGCGGCCGATGATTACCGACATCGCGTAGTCGAGATACGACCGTCGCATCTCGTCTTCGATGTTTATGTGATTGCGTTCAGAAGTTGTTTCCATCTAAAAGCCTTTCCAGTACAATCCGCCACACAGTCTGGTCCCTGTCTCCAGAGATACTGACCTTAGTTTGGCGCTTTTCGGGGAGAAAAAACCGGGTGAAGCATCTGGCTCAAAGTAGCCTTATTTTAGCCTTTTTTGACTGTGGTTGGCAAACACGAAATAGGCGAAAACTCTAATAAAATCAATAGCTTCGTGTAACCACTCCCGACGTTTTCAGGACCGTTCTCACGTCCGTCGGCTCCCATGAGTGAACAACGAAATTGGAAGCGAATTCGCGAGCGACTCCCACTCTCGCTACCCGTGCGCGTACGTGGCCGTGAGACTCCGACTTTTGAGTGGAACGAGGTGACGAGACTCTCGAACGTGACGCCTTTCGGCGCCGGTTTTACCCTCAGACATCCCACCGAAAAGGGCCGACTGCTGCACATGACGATCCCGATGCCGCGACAGTTGCGCGTGTTCGATCACGTGGAGGACCAGTACCGGATCTGGGCTGTCGTGAGGTATATCAAGACCTCGATTGTGGAAAAGCAGACCGTGTTTAATGTCGGGGTCGCGTTCATCGGCAAGCGTCCCCCGGCGAGTTACGAAAACGAGCCGTGGAAGCGCTACGATATCGCGAACACCGCCTTCCAGGCTGCCAAGTCGGCGGATGAAATAGTCATACCTTTTACCGATCAGCGCTCCTGTACACGACACAATATCGCTGTCGATATGCAGCTCGAGATCATCAACGAAAATGGCGATGTGATTGAACGTGAGCAGACCGTGACGGAGAACATCAGCACCAAAGGCGCAACGCTTTTCACGACACTCGAAATCCCGCTCGGCCGTTTCGTTCGTTTGACAAGCGAACAGTACAAAATCACCGCACACGCGGCCATTCGCTCGCGCAGCACAGGCGCGGACGGCGTTCCGAGAATTCATGTCGAGTTCATAGATAAGGAATGGCCGTTGTAAGATAAACCCCGATTCAGACGTGAGAACTTTGAGTAACAACGGCACGGCACCGGTTAAACGAGAAGATCCGCGCGCAGCGGCCAGCACCACCATGCTGCCGCAATGGGCGCTGAATACGATCCGGCCCGTCGTTGGCGCCTTCAGCCGCGTATTATGGAAGATTGAGTTTTATGGCGTTGAGAACGTGCCGGAGCATGGTGGAGTGATCGTAGCTGCGAATCACCAGACGTACATCGATCCTTTCTGGCTTTCGCTACCGATTAAACGCCCGACACGGTATCTCGCATGGAGCGCTGCATTTCGCTGGCCAATCGTTGGGACAGGCCTGAGGTGGCTTGGGGCGTGGCCGCTCGCGCTTGAAGGGAGTGATCCGGCGGCGATACGTACGTCGTTGCAGTGGCTGCGGAACGGTGGCGTGGTGGTGATCTTTCCGGAAGGTGCGCGGAGTTCGGATACAGGTGCGTTGGATCGGTTTAAGGCGGGTGCGGTGCGGTTAGCGCTCGAAGCGCAGGTGCCGATTTTGCCGGTTACGATCAAGGGTGGAAATCGTGTGTGGCCGCGTGGCTGGCGGTTTCCGCGGCTGGGAAAAGTCGTGGTGACGTATCACCCGCTGATTCACGCGGAGCAGTGTCGGAATGAAGAAACACGTGCCTACGCGCGCCGCGAGACCGAACGGCTGGCGCAGGTCATCGCCTCGGCGCTCTGAGCCCGCGAAGCGGGCGGCAGCATAAAGCCTGGGGCGCAAGCCCCAGGATCATGAGTAAAATAATAAAAGTGAGCCCGCGGAGTGGGCGACAGCGTGTAGTTCATCGACTGTCGCCCGCTCCGCGGGCTCAAACTATTTTTTTTGCTTTACGATCCTGGGGCTTGCGCCCAGGCTTTATGCTGCCGCCCGCTTCGCGGGCTTAAGCCAGAACGCGCATCATGGCGTCGTGGATGAGTCCGTTGGTGGCGAGGACCTGCTCATTGTAGATGTCGAGTGGTTGATCGTTGAAGTTCGTCACCCTGCCGCGTGCCTCGAAGATCAGCAGCGCGCCGGCTGCGATGTCCCACGGGCTTAGGCCGTCCTCCCAGAAACCATCAAACCTTCCACACGCAACGTATGCCAGATCGAGCGCCGCTGAACCATCGCGTCTGACAGCCTGTGCGTTCATCGTGAAATTCGTGAAGTCGCGCGCGAAGTCCGGACGCTCGCGCACGTTGTACGGAAAACCCGTACACAACATCGCGCCGCTCAACTGATCAACTGTCGATACCCGAATCTTTCGATCGTTGAGCGTCGCACCCTGCCCGCGCTCCGCAGCAAACATCTCGTCGCGCATTGGATCGTAAACAACTCCGATCTCCAACTGACCAGCCCGCTCCAACGCGATCGACACGCAGAAACACGGGTAACCGTGCGCGTAGTTTGTCGTGCCATCGAGCGGATCGATGATCCACTTCCACTCGCTTTTTTTGCCGCCAACTAAAACGGCCTCGCCAGATTCTTCCGCGAGAATTCCGTGTTGTGGGTAGTAAGAACGGATGCGGTCGATGATCAGGTTTTCAGCAGCGATGTCGGCTTCGGTGACGAGGTTGATGTCGCCTTTAGTACTGATCTTCGCAACGCCCAGTTTTTGGACCAGCAGGTTTCCCGCCTCGCGCGCGATTTCAGTGGCGAAGTTAAGCACGAGAGGTCCTCTTGGTTCGTGGCAGCCGCATCTTCCCGGCGGCGATCTTCAAAATCTCCTGTACTTGCTGGTCCCAGTAGGCCCATGAGTGATCGCCAGGCAATTCTCGAAACTCGTGCGGGATCTTCTTATCGAACATAAGCGCCGCGAGCTCGCGATTAGAGGGAAAGATTAGGGGCGAATCTTCCGTCCCGCAGTCGAAATAAAAATAAGGCAACGAAGCGACGCGCGATGCCGTGAGTTTCTGCAGTATCTCGAAAAGATCGTTGGCGGTGCGTGTTTGACTGCCGTTGGCGCCAAAGTTTTTCAGGGACTCGCGCCAGCTATCGGGTATCTCCTTATCGGTGAGACGTGTGACGCTAAAGGCGCCACTCATCGACGCGGCGAAGGCAAACGTCGCGGGCGACTTCAAACCGAATTTGATCGCGCCGTAACCGCCCATCGATAGTCCGGCGATCGCGCGGGCGTAACGCGCTTCGATAGTGCGATAGCGTTGCTGCACGTCGGGGATTAGTTCCTGGAGGATGTAGGTTTCATATCTTGTCGATCGTACCAACTGTCGTTGCCCTCCGGCATGACCACGATGATGCGGTAGCCGGCGGCGTAATCGGCAATGTTTGTACGTGATACCCAGTCGTTGTAGTGACCCATCAGACCGTGGAGGAGATAGAGAACCGGGTAACGTGTGGTTTTTGAGGTGTCGTAGTCTGTCGGGAGGATGACGTTGTAAGGAAGAGTGGCGTTGATTAGTTTACTTTGAAACTGGACTGTTTCGACGCGGGCATGAGCGACCGAAACAAAGAAGCAGATGATGAGAAGCGCTTTCCAGAATTGGGTCATGATTGCATAGGTATTTATAGACAGGATTACAAGATTTACAGGATTAACAGGATTAATCCTGTAAATCCTGAAAAATCTTGTAAATCCTGTCTAAAACTTACTCTCCCAACAACGGAATCTTAATTTCCTTCTCGCGCGCAGTCTGCTCAGCTTCCTCATACCCGGCATCGACGTGTCTCGCAACACCCAAGCCCGGATCGTTCGTCAACACGCGATTCAATCGCTTAGCCGCCTCGTCAGTTCCATCCGCCACCGACACCTGCCCCGCGTGCAACGAATATCCAATCCCCACACCACCACCATGATGAAACGAAACCCAACTCGCTCCGCTCGCCGTGTTCAGCAACGCATTCAGTATGGGCCAATCAGCGACGGCATCCGATCCGTCCTTCATCGCTTCAGTTTCCCGGAATGGCGATGCGACTGATCCCGTGTCGAGATGATCGCGCCCGATCGCGATCGGCGCCTTAAGATCGCCACGCTTGACGAGATCATTGATCGCCTCGCCCATCTCAGCACGTTCACCATAACCAAGCCAGCAGATGCGCGCAGGCAATCCCTGGAAGTGAACCCGATCGCGCGCCAGTCGCAGCCAGCGATTCAACGTGCGATCGTCCGGAAACATCTCGAGCGCGAGATCGTCTGTCTTGCGAATGTCCTCCGCATCGCCCGACAACGCCACCCAGCCGAAACGGTCCCTTGCCTTCACAGAAGAGCGGCCGAATGTACTCGGGCACAAAACCCGGAATCTCAAACGCATCCTTGCAACCCGCGTCAAACGCCTGCTTGCGAATGTTGTTGCCGTAATCGAAAGCGACCGCGCCCGCACGTTTCAACGCCAGCATCGCTTCCACATGCCGCGCCATCGACTCCATCGACTTCTCAACATAAGCCGTCGCATCTTTTTCACGCAGATCCGCGGCCTCGTCGAGCGTCATTCCCGCCGGCACGTATCCATTCAACGGATCGTGCGCGCTCGTTTGATCGGTAACTGCATCGACTTGAACACCGCGTCGCACAAGTTCCGGCAACACTTCCGCGCAATTGCCAACGAGTCCAACAGAAATCGCACGCTTTTGATCGCGCGCGTCTTCGCAGATGTCGAGCGCTTCGTCGAGCGTCATCGCAAGTCGATCGCAGTAGCCGGTACGAACACGTCGCTCGATGCGCGCCGGATCGACGTCGATACCGAGAAACACAGCGCCATTCAACGTCGCCGCGAGTGGCTGTGCGCCACCCATGCCGCCCATTCCGCCTGACACGACGAGCTTGCCCGAAAGATCGCCGCCGAACTGTCTGTCAGCCATCGCCGCAAACGTTTCAAACGTGCCCTGCACGATGCCC
Source organism: uncultured Acidobacteriota bacterium (assembly GCA_963748155.1). Classification (GTDB taxonomy): domain Bacteria; phylum Acidobacteriota; class Blastocatellia; order Pyrinomonadales; family Pyrinomonadaceae; genus PSRF01. The sequence continues at coordinate 223,115 of CAVVHV010000004.1, forward strand.
TGCGTGCCGATGTAGATCCAACTGCCCGCAGTCATCTGGCCATACATCATCAGGCCGCGACGCTCGAGCTCGTGAAAGTGTTCCCAGTTGGCCCAGGCGCCGACGAGATTGGAATTTGCGATCAGAACGCGTGGCGCGTGTTCGTGAGTGCGAAACACAGCGACAGGTTTGCCTGATTGGACCAGCAGTGTTTCATCGTTTTCGAGCACGCGCAACTCGCGCACGATCGCGTCGAAGCTGGCCCAGTTACGAGCAGCCTTGCCGGCGCCGCCGTAGACGATCAGATCGTCGGGACGTTCGGCGACATCCGGGTCGAGATTGTTCATCAGGCAACGAAGCGCCGCTTCCTGATGCCATCCTTTGCAACTCAACTGCGCGCCGCGGGGAGCGTGGATTACTCGGTGACTCATCGCGAATTAGTCCTGACCCGCCCCAGAAACGAGCTAAACCAGCCGGCTTTGATCTTCCTTAGTGAGTTGGCCGAACTCGCCGGAGTCGAGCCACACACCGCCGCATTTGTCGCAAGTGTCGATCAAGACTTCTTCAAAGTTTATTTCCTTCAAATGTGCCGTCACAACGCGGGCATTTCATCGAGAGAGACCCGGCGGCTTTGGCTTCTTCTGCGACTTTCATCTTCGCGCGTAGCTTTTCGAGCGCCTCCTGGTCCTTTTTATGAAAGTACTCATTTTCGAGACTTCGTCTACGGTCGTCCATTGGGTTCGACATAGATTTCTCCTAATTAGTGTCATCTGTGGTTAACAAATCAAACTCCCCACGCACGATCGCTGCTTTGACTTTTTCGATGTCACCCGACATCACACGGTCTTGCGTGAGCGGCGCCACGTGCCGGCGAACGATCTCATACGCCTGCTTCACGCCGCGTCCGGGCGCCAGCGGCGCGTGAAACTCCAACGCCTGCGCGCCTACAAGCAGCTCGATCGCCGTCGCCAACTCAGCCAGCTTCACGATCCCGCGCAGCTTCGTCGCCGAAGTCATGCCCATCGAGACGTGATCTTCCTTGCCGCCATCCGTCGGCACGTTATCGATGCTGGCCGGGTGCGCCAGCACTTTCGCTTCATTTAAAAGCGCGACCGCAGTCACTTGCAACATCATGAATCCCGACGAGATCCCCGGATGAGCCGTCAGAAACGGCGGCAATCCTTCGTTCGAATCGGGATTTACCAAACGATCGATGCGACGCTCAGTGATACTCATCAAGTCTGTCAGAGCAATGGCAGCATAGTCAAAAACGAGTGCGAGCGGCGCGCCGTGAAAGTTTCCGCCTGACAACACTTCGCCAGTATCCGAAAAGACGAGCGGATTGTCCGTCGCACTGCCACTCTCGATCTCGACTACCTGTTTCGCATGATCCAATGCCGTACGAATCGCGCCGTGTACCTGCGGCATGCAACGCAAACTGTAAGCGTCCTGCACGCGTGGATCGCCGACGAGATGCGACTGCCGGATCTCACTGTCCTGCAGCAACTCTCGCAAATGCGCTGCGACGGCCATCTGTCCCGGGTGTGGACGTGCTGCATGAATGCGCTCGTCAAATGCGACTGGCGTGCCTTTGAGCGCTTCGAGTGTCATTGCGCCTGCGACGTCGGCAAGTCGAACAAGATTTTCCGCGCGATGAAGTGCAAGCGCTCCGACCGCGCCCATTGCCTGCGTGCCGTTGAGAAGCGCGAGGCCCTCTTTGACTTCTAATTTTAGCGGTGCGATCTGCGCGCGCTCGAGAGCCGTCGCCGCGGGCATTCGTTCGCCTGTCGTAAAAAACTTCTCCCTCGCCGATTGCTGCGAGCGCGAGGTGCGCGAGCGGAGCGAGATCACCACTCGCGCCGACACTTCCTTTCTCCGGAATGACCGGCGTCACACGTTTCTCGAGCATCGCGATCAGCGTCTCGATCACCAAAGGCCGCGCACCGCTGAAACCCGACGCGAGGACGTTCGCGCGCAACAGCAACATCGCGCGTGCTTCCGGCTCTGACAACGGATCACCCAAACCGCACGAGTGGCTGCGCACAAGGTTCAGTTGCAACTGAATCAGATCCCCGCGATCGATGCTCACGTCTGACAGCTTGCCGAACCCGGTGTTGACTCCGTAAACAGTGCGGCCCTGCGTGACAATGTCCTGGACGACCTGGCGCGCTTGTTCGACGCGCTCGCGTGCGTCGCCTGCGAGAACAACTTGTTCCCGGCCCTCGGCAATGTCTACGATTTGCTTGAGTGTGAGTTGTTGACCGTTGAGCTGAAGCATAGACTAACTACGAACCTCAGCTCGCGACTCCGGTGTTTCGGAGATATCGATCTTTTTGAACTCTGCCGGTTGCTTCGCGGCTGCGCACACGTTGACGCGCGCGTTTTGCGCGTACTGTGGTGCGGCGTGTAGTTGCGGCTGTCCAGCTTGTCATTCGTTTCAGTGGTCGTAGTGAAAACTCGTGTTTCGGCAACACTTCGCCTGTCGCTTCGCGCAGTCGAACAGTTCCAATCGCAAAACCAAATACCGCTGCGTTAAATACTATCCCGACGACGAAGACGATCCAACCGGGCACGATGCCCACTGTTGCACGATCGATGAAAACGTTGAAATCACGCGCGGGCAATGGGGATAAATAGACTTTTAAGTTCCAGCTCAATGCGAGGAGGGTGAAGATCCAGAGATAGTTTCGGCGCAAACGACGTCCGACAGCTTCCCATTCCGTGATCGTGAAGTGCGGCGTCGTGAGATCGGCTGCGAGATGCTCGGCCCACGACTCATCGGCGGGCCTGCTGTCCGGCATCAGAAGGTGCGCGAAGTAACCTGTCTCGAGAATTCGCACGCGGCTCGACCAGATCTCGTAGTAACGATAACGGCGCGCTTCCATCAGCAGGAATATCGCGACGAGGATCGAGTTGATCGGGATAACGAAGTGCGGGTTGTTTGGCGAGCTGAAGACGAACGAGAGCGTCGCGCCAGCGGTGAGCACGGCCCAGTTGGTGGTGGTGTCGAGTCGATTTCGCCAGGTGTTTGAGCGTTGCACTTCACCGCGATAGAAGTGGATCATCGCGGTGTTGAATTCTGCCGGCGTTATGCGCCGCATCAGGCTGGCCGGCGATTGCGCGCTCGGTCTCCGGCGATGGCTCCGCCGGTGGCGTCGGCCTGAGCCTGCCGGTTACCCTGTCTGACGTTGATTGACTACTACTTCTATGACTTGCTTCGGTGGACATTGGAATGAAATCGATGGAGCGCGCCTGTCAGGAGTGTGGCGCGGAACTCCGGAAACTGATAATAGCACACGCGGCCACAAAAGAAGCACAAACAATGCTAGCCACAAAAAGCACAAAAACATAAATAGAAAGCTGATCGCGGAAAGTACGATTACATTAAATTCATCCTTTGTGCCTTTTGTCCTTTTGTGGCTGGATTTTGTTTCCTTGACACTGTTTCGGCGTGCGCCCTATAGTGGCCGTTCGTTGTTTGAAGGACATAAATCGCCTGGTGATGAGTGTCGCGGAATCAGAGTTTGACGAGCAGTGGATGCGGCAGGCATTGGCCGCCGCTCGCGAAGCACAGGCAATGGGTGAAGTGCCCATCGGCACCTGCATCGTCAGCGAAAACAAACTCGTCGCCGTTTGCGGAAACCGCACGCGCACCGACTGCGATCCCACAGCCCACGCTGAAATCGTTGCTCTTCGCGAAGCCGCCAGTAAACTCGGGAATTACCGGCTTACCGGCGTCGATGTTTATTCGACGATCGAGCCGTGCGCGATGTGCGCCGGGGCTTTGATACAGGCGCGAGTGAGGCGTTTGGTTTACGGCGCGCCGGATGAACGCGCGGGGGCAGTTACAAGTCGCTTTCGCATCTGCGACACAGATTTTTTGAATCACAGGATTGAGGTCAGCGCGGGCGTGCTGGAAGCTGAGTGTCGCGCGCTGATGCAGGAGTTTTTCCAGACGCGGAGAGGTCGCATAGTGGATTAGTGCACCGGTCTCGAAAACCGGAGTGGGTTAACGCCCACCGTGGGTTCGAATCCCACCCTCTCCGCCATGTGATTTCATGTTAATCCTGAAAATCTTGTAAATCGCGCAGAAAGCGACTCTGGTGACAGTTGTAGACAGGATTTACAAGATTTTTCAGGATTAACATATTAGATTCGCAGGAGAGGTGCAGGAGTGGTTGAACTGGCAGCACTGGAAATGCTGTGAACGGGAAACCGTTCCGTGGGTTCGAATCCCACCCTCTCCGCCAGAAACATCGAGTTCCCGACGCCCCCAGTAAACAACGATCTATTTACATATGGGGGAGTTCGATGAGCGACGACAAGTTAGCGATCGAAGAGGCAAGGCGCGCGGCGCAACACGATTCGGTAAAGAGTCAGGTTGAAAGCGACGTAAACGCGGAAATCGGCGACCGCGCCGCAGTAAAGTCAGTACCTGGTGAATCGCAGACGAATCGATCGAGTCGCTGGTGAGTTTCGGTCAAAAGCAGTAAACGAGGTCGTTGAAACTGAGCGTGAAGTGGAGCGCTCGCGCGGGCTAGCCCGGATTTCGCAAGTTGTAGATTACATCTTCTGGGTAATCTACGCCCTTCTGGGAATGCGATTTCTGCTGGCGTTAATGGCAGCACGCAGCAGCGCCGGGTTCGTTCAGTTTATCGTTGCGGTCAGCAATCCGTTTTACGCGCCATTTCGCGGGATTGTCGCCAGTCCCAGCACCGACGCCGGGCACACCTTGCTGCTTCCGATCGTAGTGGCGATAATCGCGTATGCGCTGCTTCATCTGGCTATCAACGGATTGTTGCGGATGTTCGCGCATCGAAAGACAGAGATTTAGGGTTATCAGATCCCGGGCTCCGCACAACGCTCGCTTTGTGAACCCCGCCAGGCCGGGAACGGAGCAACGGTAGCAACAGCAGCGTGTGTTGCGGGAAAGTCCGGGGTCTGGCCAGTTCGCTACTCACTACACAAACAACGACACACATGGCCTATCAAGTAATCGCGCGCAAATGGCGTCCCCAGACATTCGATGAAGTAACAGGCCAGGAACCAATAACCCGCACTCTCCGCAATGCCATCGAGCACCAGCGTCTTCATCACGCTTACCTGTTTTCGGGCGCGCGAGGCGTTGGTAAAACAACCAGCGCCCGCCTGCTCGCGAAGGCGCTGAACTGCCACAAAGCCAAACAGCCAACACCGACGCCGTGTCGTTCAGATGATCCGGATCAGTGTTCGTCGTGTCGCGAGATTACGGAAAGTCGCTCGATCGACGTGCAGGAGATCGACGCCGCGTCAAACACCGGTGTGGACAACGTGCGCGACGCGATCATCGCGAGCGTCGGCATCGCACCCGCGCGCGACCGCTACAAAGTCTTCATCATTGACGAAGTACACATGCTCTCCGGCGCCGCCTTCAACGCGTTGTTGAAGACACTGGAAGAGCCGCCGCCACGCGTGGTCTTCATCATGGCCACGACGGAGCGTCATAAAGTTCCCGAAACGATCCTGTCGCGCTGCCAGCAGTTTGAATTTCGCACGATCGCGACGGCGAAGATCCTCGAGCGTCTCAAACTGATCGCGAAGTCAGAACAGATCTCGATCCCTGACGACGCTCTGCGCGAGATCGCGCGCACCGGCGAGGGCTCGATGCGCGACGCGCAGTCAGCACTGGACCAGGTGATCAGCTTCGCGGGCGATAAGATCAAAAAAGAAGACGTGGAGATGGCGCTCGGTATCGCCGGCGCTGACACTCTCAAACGCATCATCGACAGCATCGCCGAAAACAAACCCGCGGAAGCGATCGCAGCCGTGGACGATATCGTGATGCGTGGTCACGACCTGCGAAACTTCTGTCGCGATCTGCTCGCGCACTTCCGCGATTTGCTGGTGACGAAAGTTTCCGGAAATGAGGAGCTGCTGGAATCGGCGGTGTGTGAAGCCGGCGGAGCTTAAGCGACAGGCGGCATTGTTTTCGGAATCCGATCTGGTGCGATTCTTTCATTCGCTCGCGGAAACTGAAACAAACTTCGCGCCGCAACTCAGCCGCGTTACCAGTTGGAGATCGGGATCGTCAAACTGATGGAACTGCGCGGCGTTGAGAGTATCAGCGAGCTCATGCAACGACTCGCAACACTCGAAACGAACTTCGGCAGCGAGCCGTCTTCGACGAGGGAGAACTCCATCAGGATCGAGTGGAAGCCCGAGCAGAAGCACTCCCGAGCGATCACCTGACTCTCGTTCAGCAGGATCGACGTTTACTGCGGCGGCCGCAGTGTCGCCGGCGCTCGAGAAACCAATCGAAGAAAAGCTGGAAGTCACTGCGCCTCCGGCTGAGCTTTCGACGATCGAAAGAGTCAAAGCCGCTTTAGAACGGCAAAGAAAGATGCTGCTGGTGACGGCGCTTGAAGCCGCCCAGTCGGCAGCGTTTGAAGAAAGCGAATTTGCATCGAGTTTGCGCCTGATGCGCGCCATTTCCGCGATACGCTGTCGAAAGCTGACAACAACAAGTTCGTGCGCGACGCGTGCCGTGAAGTTACAGGCCGGGAGATGGGCGTGCGGATTGTCATTAAGGATCCCACGACCGAAGGCGAGCCACTCAGCCGTGAAGATGAGGCTCGGCTGGAGAAGCAACGGCTACGCGAGATGGCTGAGAGTAATCCCGTCGTGCAGACGATGCTGAAGACCTTCCGTGGCGAAATCGTCGACGTGCGGCGCGTAGACGGCGATCGTTAAACGAACAAAACGTGCGCGTCTGTCGTATGTCCTTCCACTTGTGGAGGTGGCATAGATACGATGCGTGATCCAGTTTTGGCGGGAGTGATGAGTTTGGTTATTCCGGGCGTTGGGCAGCTCTACAACGGCCGCATCCTGGCGGGACTTTTGTGGTTAGTTTTGACGCCGGGATTCTGGTTAGGGACGGGCGGCACGCTCGGGTGGATCTGCCATATCGTCTCGGCGTACTGCGCGTATTCGTACGCTAAAGAACATCCTGTCCGCGTATAACCACCTGGAAAGCCTTAACAGGATTAACAAGATGTTTCAGAATTAACAGGATGATCCTGTTAATCTTGAGAAATCTGTTAATCCGGTTAAGGCTTTTCAGGCTTCGGTTTCTTCGGCGGTTTGGCTTTCGGTATATCGTCAGCATCTATCACCGCATTTTCCAACTTCGGCGAGCCACCCCTCAACAACGGCGGCAACTTCGTCACCGGAAGGCTGACAGTCGCTATCGGATCGACACGCCTTAGAATCGCGCCACCACGTCCTGCAACCCAGATGTTCGTCCCTCCACGATAAGCAATCGAGAACAGTGATGTGCTCGTAATCGACGGCTGGATTTCCCACGTCTGCCCACCATCTTTACTGTGAATGATGCTTCCCTGCTCGCCCACAACCAGCACGTCATTCTTACTCGCCAGTGCGACCCCAAACAGGTTTCCGTTAACTCCACTCTCGAGATCCTTCCACGTCTCGCCACCATCGTCCGTCCGCAGCACGACTCCACGCGCGCCGACGATGTAGCCACGCTCCGCATCAGCAAACGCAACCGCATACAACCACTCCTTCAAATTGCTTATCAACGCGCCTCCACTTCTCACCCCCATCTTCGGTGCGCAGGATCGTGCCGCCGGATCCAACCGCGACGCCGTGCAGCGGATCGACAAACTTAACGTCCTCGAGCCAGTTCAGTGAGTTCGTGCGTTGGAACTGCCAGCTAACACCTTCGTCCTTCGTGTGCCATACGGCTCCACGCGCGCCCACAACCCAACCCTCGGTTGGCGACACGAACGAGACCCCAAACAAGTCCTCGGTCACCGGACTCACAACGCGTTCCCACGTGACGCCCGCAGTAACCGAATGAAGAATCGTGCCCTTGTCCCCAACTACCCAGCCGGATTTTTCCGTTAGAAAAGTGATCGCATTCAGTGTTGCGGTCGATCCGGACGGACGGATGGTCCAACTCTTACCGCCATTCGCAGTGAAGAGTATTTTCCCGCGCTCGCCAACGGCCCAGCCACGCGAGTTGTCGATAAAGAAAATGTTGGCGAGATCGTCACGCCCGCCTTCGGTGAGTCTTTGCCACGAGAGACCGCCGTCGTCGGTGCGCACCACGAGACCTTCAGAGCCGGCTGCCCAACCGAGTGACTCATCCGAGAAATAGAGTGCGGCCAGACGTGGACCAGTGCGGATATTCACGGGTAGCCAGATGTTGCCGCCATCACCGGTTGTCAACACTACGCCGCTGTCGCCTGCGGCCCAGCCATGCCTGTCGTCAGTAAAGAAGACTGTATAAAGATCGGTAGTGATAAACTGTCTTTTATGAACCATGACTCACCACCGTCTTCAGTATGCAGAATCGTGCCACGGTAACCGACCGCGGTTGCTTTCTTTTCAGAAGTGAACGTAACGCCCGTGAGTGCGAAGTCAGTCAGTTTCTTCGACTGCTTCCAGTCAGCGCCGCCATTTGTGGTGAATAGCAGTGTTCCGTGTGAGCCCGCGGCGATTCCGTTTTTAGCGTCGGCGAAAGTGATCGAAAACAGGTGTGACGATGTTTGGCTCACCTGGCTTTTCCATGTCTTGCCGCCGTCAGTCGTCGAGATGATCGAGCCGAAAGTGCCGACCGCCCAACCAAGCAACGGGTTCTTCGGTGCGAAGGTGACAGAGAAAAGATGATCGCGAACACCACTTGGCCGCAGCACCCATTTGTCGCCGCCGTTGGTCGTTGTCAGCACAACACCGCGCGCGCCAGTGATCACGACGCGTGAGCGATCTTTTACGTAAAGGCCGTAAAGCGTCGTGTTGGCCGGGCTATGCTGCTCGTCCCATTCGAATCCGCCGTTATCCGTCGTCAGCACAACACCATTGGCGCCGACCGCCCAACCGCGTTTCTTATCGGGAGCGAATTTGATGGAATTGATTGAATTTCCCTGCGGGAGAGGATTTTGCCACTGCCAGCCACGCATCGAATCCTGCGCGCGCGCCGCAGGCGTGATGAGGCAGATTAGTAGCAGGGCTGTTTTTCTGAGCATTTTGACTGAAGGGGAGGTGCGATTATAATCCGCGCAAATCCGTGGTTTCAATGACGCCGACCTTGTCGACCGCATCCCGCAGAATTGATTCCTCGACACGACCGGCAGCGGCGATGCGGCGGGCGGCGTTGTCAGCGGCCTCCTGCACGAGGTGCCCGGCGTGGCCGCGCGTCCATTCCCAGTGCACTTTGTGCGCCTTTGCCGCGCGATCCAGACGTTCCCACCACGGCAGATTTGCTTTTCTTCGGAAACGACCGTTCATCGTCTCAACAACATATTTCGAATCTGTGAAGACCTCCACCTGGCAAGGTTGAGTCAACGATTCGAGTCCCACCGCCGCCGCGGCGATTTCGGCCTGCTGGTTCGTGGCTCTTCCCAAAAACTCACCGAATGCGCGCCAGATTCCCTTGTATCCGAGCAACGCCACCGCCGCCGCGCGACTCGCTTCCTGTCCATTGCCAAGACTCGAGCCGTCGCAGAAAATCGCGACCTGCTTGAGCGCAGAAGTTTGTCGTTCCTCGTTTGGCACAGTTGAGATTTGAACAGGTGACACGTAGCCTATCACGCAATTGAGGGAAATTGTAGAATCAGGGAACAACCGAATCGAGGGAATAAAACGATGATGCCTCAGGAACAACGATCCATCACCGAGGTGGATCGCATCCGCGATCAGTTTCGACGTGCGTTTGAAGGTGAAGCGTGGCATGGACCATCCGTGCTGGCGTTGTTGGATGGAGTCTCGGCGCAGCAGGCGGCGGCCCATCCGATTCCCGGTGCGCATTCGATCTGGGAGTTGACGCTACACATCCGTGCGTGGGAACGCGCGTGTCTGCGGCGATTAAACGGTGATCCGGCACAACTCACGGACGCAGAGGATTGGGAACCGATCAACGACACGAGTGACGCAGCATGGGAAACGACGAAGCAGCAGTTGATCGACAATCATCGCGAGCTGTTGGAGGCGATTGCGAGTGTTGATGAGTCGCGGTTGAACGAGTCGATCATGACGTAGATCCGAACATACCGTACTCGAGTGTTTATGTGACGCTGCATGGCGTAGTGCAACACGATCTTTATCATGCAGGCCAGATAGCAATGTTGAAAAAGGCTTTGGTGAATTTATGAGTGGACTATCGCTGAAAGAATGTGTGCCGTGTCGCGGTGGCGTGCCGCCGCTGAATGAAGCAGAGATCGCGAAGCTCCTGCCGGAGCTCGATGGTTGGGAAGTTGTAAACAACCATCACTTGAAGAAGAAGTATCGATTTTCAAACTTTCTCGAATCGCAGCAGTTTGTGAACCGCGTTGGTGACTTAGCAGAGGAGCAGGGACATCATCCGGACATTTGTTTCGGGTGGGGAAACGCGGAGATCTCGATCTGGACGCACAAGATAGATGGCTTAACTGAAAGCGACTTCATCCTCGCCGCGAAAATCGACAAATTGAAATAAATTCTTTCCTCCGTACGAAACCGAAACAGCAAAATCGACCGATATCATCGAGAACTCAGTAAATCTGTGCAATCTGTCGCTGGCACACGTGTTGCCATCTCCCTCTCCAAATAGAACTGTCTGTTGGAGGATAGTATGGCTAAGGAAAAGGCAACATTAGTAACAGCCCTTTTTAAGAGCAAAATAGCGGCCGAGTCTGCCGTCGACGCACTTATGAAGCGCGGCTTCAGCCGTGACGACATTAGCGTGCTCATGTCCGACGCCACTCGCTCCAAGGAGTTTGCTCTGCAAACACGTTCACATGCGGCTGACGGGTTGGGAATTGGTGGCGCCGTGGGTGGAGCCGTTGGCGCCGTTCTCGCAGCCATCGCCGCAGTTGGGACGACGCTGTTTCTTCCTGGAATCAATCTCGTGATTGCTGGTCCAATCGCTGCCGCACTCGCCGGCGCAGGCGCAGGCGGAGCGACGGGCGGATTGATCGGCGCGTTGATCGGAGCGGGAATCCCGGAATATCGCGCCAAGGTTTACGAGGCCGGCATCAAGGGCGGTGGAATCCTGATCGGTGTGGAATCACGCACTGATGACGAAGTCGAGCGAATCGAAGATCTGATGAGTGAGCTCGGAGGCGAGCACGTTCGCACGGAATAAACAAGGGGCACGATAGTCAGCTTTACTAAACAATAAGGAGGGTTAGCAATGGGTCTACCGAATAATGACGAACTCGAAGGAAAATGGGATCAGGCTAAAGGCAAAACGAAAGAAACTATTGGCAGAGCTCTCGACGACAATGAACTCGAAGCAGAGGGCCAGGCAGATGATGCTGGTGGCAAGGTAGAAGAAGGCTTCGGCAAAGCACGAAGGAAAGTTGGCGAAGCGATCGAAGACGTTGGCGACGCAATAGGTCGTTAACAGTTAAATCAGTCAGCCACGGATTACACGGATCAATTACGCGGATCTTGTCTGCGGAATCTGTGGATCCGTGGCTTCTTTAGTTGTTCTCTGGCTAATTTGTCCCACTTGCGGTGCTCTCGATAACGGTACGAGGGCATTGTTTTCACTGCCTCAACACAACGATTAAAAATTTCCTGCGCTTCATTGCGCAACTCGAGTTGTTCGAGTGTCTTGCCGTAATAATAGAGTCCTTCCGGATCGTAAGGACGGCGGTCGATGAACTTCTCCAACGCGTCCTTCGCTTCGCCAAACATCGAGGCTGCAAGGTAAGTCGCACCGATCTCGCGCCAGATCTCATTATGCGAATGCTTTTCGTCCTGTTCGAGCACAATGCTGAAGTAGTTGATCGCGTCCTGGAGTCGTCCTTGTTCGCGTGCGATACGGCCGAGTTGAAAGTGCGCGTCTGTTTCGTCGTGGGCGATTTGCACCGCTTTCTCGAAGCGCGGGATCGCTTCGCCGTACTGGTGGCGATACTGGTAAATCAATCCGAGTTGATAATGCGCACTCGCATCGCGCGGGTTGATCGTTGCGGCTTCCATCGAGCGACGAAATCCCTGGCGCTGGCGTAGAGAGAATCCGATGTCGCCAATGTCTCCGCGAAACATGCTGAAGGCGTAGAACAGCAGAAACGGCGAGAACAGGAAAGGCGAAACAGTCGCAAAGAGTTTTGCCTGTAGTGCAAATGAGAACGCAGCGACCGCGACCAGCAATAAGCCTTTTGAGTAGTTGATACCGAAGAGCATGCGCAGTCCGAGCGCCATGAGCAGTCCGAAACAGATCTGCGCTGGCAGCCCAGAGTCCGAGCGCCGTCTTCTCACTCAATCCCAACGGCTCGAGCGCAAATCCCGCAAGCGCAAAAGGTAAGTGAGCCGCTGCCCACGCCATCAAGCCACACGTCAGTAACGGGCCATAATCGCGGCGCAGGAGTACGCTGAAGCTCGCATTCACGCCTGACATGGCGACCAGAAGAATCAGGCACGGAATGTACAAAACTACCATGCCCATTACGGCAGTAAAGAAGCTCGGCGGCGCAAACGAGACGAACCACCAGGCACGCTTTCCAACAAGGGGCAATGGAAGTGTTTCGTAATAGAAATTTGGCGGTGCCTCACGCTCGAAATCGGCATCGTCGTAGGCGGAGTAATTCACATTCGCGCTCGGCGGAACGGGGTATTTGTCTGCATCCTCGTCGTCCGTTTGTTCTGCGATTGGGATTTGGCGGTAGACAGCCTCGTAGTTGTTGTAAATGACTGAGGTGACGGTCGCGTGGAAGATCATCGACAGCGCCGCCACGACCACGGCGGCGTAGAGCCAGTGGCCTTCATCGACAATCCTGCCCATCGACGACACGGGACGATAAAGGAGGCCAAGGAGAAGTTTTGTATTTTCCCAAATCATGAGTTCGAGGTGAGTTTTGGGGCTGAGGAACGCGTGAGCGTCAGAACCAGAGTAGGAATTGCGATTGCCCGTTGTCAAGAACTTTCAATCTGTTAGTATTCCTGAGGCTCAGATATCAATCCAGGCGTTCTCGCGACCTCAGAACCTCGTCATTTCAGCAGTAGCGGATACAGAAAGGAGTTCATCAGCTGCGTGGCTGCAGAACCTACCAAACCTATCGAAGTCTTCTATTCGTATGCACACGAAGACGCCTCACTTCGTGAAAAGCTAAAAAAACAACTCGCAAGCTTAAAGCGGCAGGAACTTATTTCTGAATGGTACGACCGCGACATATCCGCTGGGAGTGAATGGAATGCCGAAATCGCCAAACATCTTGAGTCTGCAAGCGTGATTTTACTCTTGATAAGTCCTGATTTTATCGATTCCGATTATTGCAACGACACCGAGGTGAAAAGGGCAATGGAACGGCACGAAGAGGGGAGTGCTGTTGTCATCCCTGTAGTTTTGCGCGCAACGAACTGGAAAGGACTGCCCTTTAGCAAACTTCAAGCTTTGCCCTCCAGCGGTCAAGCCGTAACCAGTTGGCCAAATGAAGACGAAGCTTTACTCGATGTCGCCAAAGGTATTGAGGCTGCTATCGAGAAACTAAGTTTGAATATTCCACCTCACGTATGAAATCACATCCCATCTGTCACCGCTCTCTTACCTCGGTCATCAATCGGCTATTGGTTTTGTGCTTCGAAAAGATCGCGATGGAAAGGACATTATTCAGCGACTTCGAATCGAGCTTGCTCCAGGTACCAGCCGGGTGTTGGCATTAAGCGGCGCTGGGGGAGTAGGCAAAACAGCTCTTGCAACTGAGGCAGCCCGTTCATTAATCCATGACTACCGACAAAGGCTTTCTTGGATTAGTGCAGACGGTCGTGACGAATTCGCTATCTCAAATCTGCTTGACGAAATATTCATTACAGCTAGGCCGTCCAGAATTTCGCACACTTTCAGTTGACGCAAAAAAGGACGCCGTCCGAGGATTAGTGCGAGACGCACCTAGTCTAATTGTTCTCGATAATTTTGAAACAGTGAATCCGAAAGAACAGACTCATTGTCTGGACTGGCTGTCTCACTTGGCGCCAGCGTCAGTACTGATCACCACGCGAGCTAAAATCGAACTTCCATTCATATTGAACTTACCGATCTAACCCGATGTTCGTTTCGGAGGCAAATGAATTTCTGGATAGACTACTTGCAACAAGCACAACATCCAGATACGTTTCAGCGGGGTGGACAAACAGCGGATCATTGAAACCGCTGAAGCAAATCCACTTATTTTGCGATGGGTCTTCGGCCAAATTGACCTTGCACAGGACTGGCGCGAAGTTTTGGATGAGCTATCCCACGGTGAGGGCGATGCCGCCCATCGAGTGTTCGATCGCTCCTTCAATCTCCCACTTCTGAATAATGGCGGTCGTGCGGCACTGCTAGCCTTATCTTTATTTGTTCCAAGCGCCTCTCGTCCAGCGTTGGCGGAGGTAGCTGCGCTTAACGGGGACCGAAATAAAAAGAAATTCAAAGAAGCAATAAAGCATCTCGCTACTTTATGGCTCATACGTCCTACAGATGACGGGTTCACGCTTAATCGTAGAAGGCTTGACTCGTGATTTGGCAAAAGCTCGCCTTACTTCTGATCCGCGACGTAAAGCAATAAGCGAGAGATTCATTAAGCGATTAAGCAACTTCGTTAGCGCGAACTCAAAGGAGACGGTTTCGAACTTCAACGCTCTCGAGAGTGAGAGGGAAAACGCGCTTACAGCCATCGATGTGGCAATTGGAATGAGAGTTGGAATGCTGCGATTGGCATTTTTCTTCAGCTAGGGAGTTTTCTCTATTTTCGAGGGCACTGGGATGAAGCGATTGCGCGCGGCGAGAAGGTAAAGACTGCGGCACTCGCAATAAAGAATAAATATACGCTCGCATCAATTGCGGAGAATATAGCCGTCATACAAACAGACCGGGGAGAGTATGCGGAGGCGGAGCAGACCTACGATGAAATTTTACAAGTATTTAGGAACATAAAAAGCGATCCTCAGATTGCCGTGCGCACTCTACAACTTGGTAGACTCCACGCCAGGAGAGGGGAAATTGATAAGGCTAGACAATGCTATCAGGAGTTTCGAGAGATTGAAGAAAGACTTGGTGATGAAACCGGTATAATTAGGGCAACGCGTTAGATGCTTTAGGAGACTTTGCACGCAATGAAGGAGATATTGCCTGAAGCGCGGCGACTTTTTAGTTTGGCAGCGGGAACATACAGAAGAGATTAGGAAATCAGCGTGAGTATAGCGGCTTCACTATTTAATTTCGGGGAGCTTGGAAAAAGATGAAGGCGAAATTGAGAGCGCTCGACAACGTTGTTTATAGATGAGTTTGGAATTGAATAGGAAACTTAGGTAATAAAAGTGGGTATATCAAATCGCTTACTTGCCCTAAGTGACTTCACTTATACGACAAGAAGGAGAGATAGAAGAAGCGCTCACGAACTGTGCTAACGAGGTCTTGGAGATCGAAAAAAAACTTGGGAATCAGAGCGCGTTATGCGTACATCACTACACTCGTCTAGGATTGATATCGCACATCGAGGAAGGGAAGACCGACTAAAGCGCCGCGACTCTATTTAGCAAAGCTGTGCAAATCGAGAGACGGTTAGGTAACACAATCTGCGTTAGCATCGGTATGGACTTACATCGGCTCGGAAGCGTCGAGTTAGAAGAGGGCGCATCTAGCATAGCGCGGAGACCTGAGGCTAGCGGAGATGTCTTAGCTATTCTTCAGAAGCATCGGAACATGAAAGATACATTGCTGAGTGTCTGGAAACTATGGGAACTGTTAGGATAGCTCAGGGTGCTTTCGCAGGACGCACGCGCCCGATATTTCAAGAATCGTTGGAGATTAGCAGAAGCCGTCGGCCACAAGTTTAGCAATGGCCAGAATAAAACATTCTGTGGCACTGCTTGCGGAAAAGGAAGACTGAGCTAACCGAGGCAGTAGACTTGCTGCGTGAGTCGTTAACACTTTTTCAAGTCATTTAGTCCAGCAAAGGTCGAAAAGGTGAAAGTCGATCTGCGACAGTGTTGAACACCCGTGCACAAACATTTAATGGTATCGACTTGCCATTCTCCTTATCCTGCGCGAAGATCGCTTTGACGATGGTGCAACAATCCCCTGAACAATCCGCGAAAACACGAATAGAAACTGACACGATGGGTGCAATCGAGGTCCCCGCCGACCGGTACTGGGGAGCTCAGACGCAGCGCTCACTCCATCACTTCAACATCGGCGATGACCGCATGCCGCGCGAGATGATTCGCGCCCTTGGCATTCTCAAGAAGGCCGCCGCCCTCGTTAACGAAGAACTCGGCAAACTCTCGTCTGATAAAGCGAGCTTGATCGTGCAGGCGTGCGACGAAGTGATTGAAGGCAAGCTCGACGATCACTTCCCACTGCGCGTCTGGCAAACGGGCAGCGGCACGCAAACCAACATGAACGCCAACGAAGTGATCTCAAACCGCGCGATCGAGATTGCCGGCGGCGTGATGGGAAGCAAGAAGCCGGTTCACCCGAACGACGATGTCAATATGTCGCAGTCGTCAAACGATACGTTTCCGACCGCAATGTACATCGCCGCTGCCGAGCAGTTGAACAAACTCATTCCGCGGATTCAGGAGCTACACGACGCGATTGACGCAAAAGCAAAAGAGTTCGCCGGCGTCGTTAAGATCGGCCGCACTCATCTTCAGGACGCGACGCCGCTGACAGTCGATCAGGAAATGGGCGGCTGGGCAAGCCTCGTCGCACGTGACGTCGAACGATTGAAGCTATCGCTTCCGGGACTACTCGATCTCGCGATTGGCGGCACCGCTGTCGGTACCGGACTCAACTCCCATCCGGAATTCGGCGAGCGCGCCGCGAAGAAGATCGCGGAGCTCACGAGCCTGCCGTTCAAATCGCATCCGAATAAGTTTGCGGCGTTGTCAGCTCACGACGAGATCGTCTTCGCCAGTGGAACACTAAAAACTCTCGCCGCATCTCTGATGAAGATCGCGAATGACGTGCGCTGGCTCGCTTCGGGACCGCGCTGCGGTTTGGGTGAATTGGTCCTGCCGGAAAACGAGCCCGGCTCGTCGATCATGCCGGGCAAAGTGAACCCGACGCAGAGTGAAGCGCTCACGATGGTCGCCGTGCAGGTCTTTGGCAACGACCTCGCGACGAGTTTTGGCGGTTCACAGGGCAACTTCGAGTTGAACGTCTACAAGCCCGTAATGATCCATAACTTCCTGCACTCTGTTAGACTGTTGCACGACGCGACGCACAGTTTCGTCGAGTTTTGCATTTCCGGAATCGAGCTCAATCGCACCCAAATCGAAGAACACTTGAAACACTCCCTAATGCTCGTGACCGCTCTGAACCCTCACATCGGTTACGACAAAGCTGCCCAGGTTGCAAAGAACGCTCACAAGAAGAAGATCAGCTTGCGCGAATCCGCCATCGAGCTGGGTTATTTGACCGGGGAACAGTTTGACGCGATGGTGATTCCGGAAGAGATGACGCATCCCTGACCGCAAATTCTGGCGTGCCTGATAAGAACGAAAAAGTGAAAGAGAATGTCTGCGGTGCGTTTTACGTGGACTCCTCGTGCATCGACTGCGATGTCTGTCGCGACACGGCGCCGGACAACTTCATGCGATGCGATGAGAATAATTACTCGTTTGTCTATAAACAGCCTGAGACTGAGGAAGAGCGGACGCTTTGTGAAGAGGCGCTGACTTGTTGCCCAGTTGAAGCTATAGGCAACGACGGCGGCTAAAAATGAACCTTGATCAACTGATCCTCGATTGTCACTCGATACGTTTTAATTCTATCCGGTACAGTCAAACACTCACCACTCCTAACATCAAACTGCCACCCATGTAATCCACACTCAACAATATGCCCGCAAAGCGCACCCTCAGTTAACGGCGCTCCTCGATGAGGGCAGGAGTTCTCGGTGGCATAGTATTCGCCATCCACGTTGTACACGGCTAGCTCGTTGCCATCGGGCAGCTCAAAACGAACGCAGTCGCCGGGGTGCAGGTCTTCAATTCTGCCCACGACGAAGGTTTGTCTAGTATCGAATGATTGCATCGGATGGATGGTAACAAAACACGTTTTGCAGAACCTAATTTACAACCAGCCAGCAAGTTTTCGTCTCTCGCGCGTTCTCTATCTTCGCCGCCGGTTTCAACTCTCCCTCGGCTGTGAGATTCTAGGACCAGAAGAGGAGAGATCATGAAACGAACACTTTTAATTACTGGCGTTGTGGCACTTGTCCTCGCATCAGCCACCATCCTGCACGCTAAAGAGATCACCGTACGCGGAAAACTGCAAAAGACTGTCGAGGCGGGCGGCTGGCTCATCGTCGCCAGCGACGCCAAATATCTAATCCTGAATGCAAAAAACTTTCAGAGTAATTCGTGGTTTAAAGAGTCGACGAACGTCGAGGCGGTTGGTGAGACCAAAGACGTGATGACGACCTTCATGGAAGGCACGCCGTTCGAGGCGAAGTCGATGCAACCGATCGAGCAGAATGTTGCCACTCCGGGTCGCGACGACAACCGACGAGTGACGCGCGTGATGGTAGCCGGAGATTCGATCGTTCAGGCGCAACCAGACACTGCGATCGTGACGGTTTCCGTAATCACGCAAAACCGGAACGCACTCAGTGCACAACAAGACAACGCAACGAAGACTGACGCCGTGGTGCGTGCGCTGAAAGCCGCTGCAGGCTCCGGTGCGGAAGTGAAGACGAGTGGTTACAGTCTGCAGCCGCAACGCGTCTACAAAGAAAACCAGCCACCGACGATCTCCGGTTACGAAGCGCGCAATAGCGTCACAGTGACGTTGGGTGATTTGACCAAACTCGGCACTGTGATTGATGCAGCGTCTCAGGCGGGTGCCAATGATGTTTCCGGTATCGCATTTACTTTGCGGCAGGACCGGCAGGCGCGCGACCGCGCGTTGAGTGAAGCAACGCGTGAAGCGGTGAGCAAGGCGCAGGTGATCGCGTCGGCGCTCGGCGGGCGCGTGGTGCGGATTGTTGAAGTCCAGGAAGAAGGATTTCAGCAGAGACCGCCGGTGCCCCTGTACCAGGCTGAAGCAATGATGGCGAAACGAGGTGATGTGGCGACGCCGATCGAAGTCGGATCGCTGGATATCAGTTCGAGAGTCCAGGTGATCGCGGAAGTGGAATCGAACTTGTAATACAGATAAACGCGGATTTTTCCCCCTGAGAGCCCCCAGCAAACTTATAGTTCCTGGTTAAGGAGGGAAGCAATGGGCAGATACAGAAACGAGTTGGATGACGAGAGGGACTATTACTCTCGCGAAGACCGCCTGAGACGGGAAAACCCCGGCGGTTACGACGAATCCCTGCGCGGTGGTCGTCGATTCGATGAGGAACGACGTCCGGATTACAACCGCAGCCGGTTTGGCGAACGCGCCGAGTACAACTACGACGAGCCGCGTTACGCAAACTACGGCGATCGTGGCGAACGTTTCCGCGATGACCTCCGGCGTAGCTCCCTTTACGAGGGACGCGAAGATCTCGGAACGGGACGATGGCGCGATCGGGAATACGGTGCAGAGCGCTCCCGGCTACGTTGTCGCGACATCATGACTCGTGAACTCGTGGTTGCCACACGTGACACGACGATTGTTGAAGTCTCACGCATGATGAAACAGGAAGACGTGGGCGTGATTCCGGTAGTTGAGTATGACGTCCCGGCCGGTAACGGCAGGACCGAGGGGTCAGAACGA
This sequence comes from uncultured Acidobacteriota bacterium, assembly GCA_963748155.1. GTDB lineage: Bacteria > Acidobacteriota > Blastocatellia > Pyrinomonadales > Pyrinomonadaceae > PSRF01. Next base: position 242,766 of record CAVVHV010000004.1, read on the forward strand.
AATTATCAAGATCGTAATTACGCACGTGGCAAACTGATTGGCTTAATTACAGACCGCGATATCGTCGTGCGTTGTGTCGCAGATAATAAGGATTGTGCGAGCGTACGCGCGGAAGACATTATGTCGGTTGATATTTACACCGCGAAACCAAACGATCGTGTCGTTGACGTTATTCGGAAGATGGGAGACAAACAGGTCCGTCGCATTCCGGTGTGCAACGACAACGGCTACCTCGTCGGAATGATCTCCATGGCCGACGTCGCAACCGAAACAGGTCAGGACCGCGAACTCACCGAGGCTCTCGAAGAGATCTCGAAGGGATCGTCGTTCTGGAACCGGCTCTTTGGTTAAAGGAAGTGGGCGATTCAAATAGGTTCTATAAGACATATAGGACCTATTTGATCGCTAGCTTTGAGTTCCCGTATTCTTCTGCCATGCGAAACATCGATCGTGATTTCTCGCTGATCCGAACGGATCGGCGAGTGGTACCGTCTGACCGTCTCTGGAATCCTGCCGCGGACGTCTATCGTTCGGATGACGGCTGGGTCGTGAAAGTGGACCTTGCGGGTGTCTGTATGGACGAGCTGGAGGTCGAAATTCGCGGCTCGATACTCAGCATTCGTGGCTGTCGCAAAGACACACACATTCGCGAAGGCTGCACTTACCATCAGATGGAAATCACTTACAGTCAATTTGAAAAGTCGATCCAGTTTCCGACGCCGATTGACGGAGCGTCGATTAGACGGGATTACAGCGACGGTTTTTTGATAATCGACGTGCGTAAGGAACAGGATTAGTTATGCCGGAACCTCTCGAAAATACGACACCAGACACGGCCCCAAACACGGAAAGCACGTCCACTGCTTCAGAAACATCTGCGACTGAGGGTTTGAGGTTCTCAGCGCAGGCGAAGGGAGAACCGTTCGAAGTCGCCGTGTTGGCATTACAAAATCTCACGATCTTCCCTGAGACTGTTGTGCCTCTGGGCATCGGCCGGCCGCGTTCAGTCGCCGCCGTTGAAGCAGCACTTACTACGGAGGAGAAGTTGCTCGCGTGCATCACGGTGCATCCCGATCGCTCCGACGACACTGACGCGAAGTCAGCCGATCTGTTTGAAGTCGGCACGCTTGTAATGATCAAGCGCATGGAGCGAATCGATCAGGGAATGCGCATCATCGCGCAGGGAACCGAGCGCGTTCGCGTCATCGAATGGAAACAGGAAGATCCGCATCTCCGTGCCGTCGTCGAGATCCTTCCCGAGCCACGTACGGTCGATCCGGAACAGGTCGAAGCCGCAAAACGCAATCTGCAACAGATGATCACCGAGGCCCTGGCTTTACTGCCAAACGTGCCTCCCGAAGTTCGTATCGCGGTGCTCGGTCAAGTGGAGCCGATCCGTCTTTCGTATTTTCTTGCGTCGATACTCAATCTCGGCGTCGAAGAAGAGCAGAAGATGCTCGAGGCAGCCACTGCTGACGAGCTCGTTCGCCTCGCGCACACAAACCTCGCGCGCGAAGTTGAAATACTACAACTGCGCTCGAAGATCGCTTCCGAAGCCCAGACTGAAATGGACAAGGCGCAACGCGATTACGTGCTGCGCCAGCAAATGCGTGCGATCCAGAAAGAACTCGGCGAAGACGAAACCGGCGAAGCTGCCGAGACTGATCTGCTGCGCGAGCGTCTTGAAAAAGCCGAGCTGCCGGAGGAAGTGCGCGCCGAAGCCGATCGTGAGCTAAAACGGCTGCAACGTCTGCCACCGGCGGCGCCTGACTATCACGTCATTCGCACGTATCTCGAATTCATTCTCGAATTGCCGTGGCTGAAGTCGTCTGAAGACAAACTCGATCTGGCCGAAGCTCGTCGCATTCTCGATGAAGATCACTACGGGCTCGAAGACGTTAAGGAACGCATTCTCGAGTTTCTCGCCGTGATCAAACTGCGACCCGATACGAAGAGCCCGATACTGCTTTTTGTTGGACCGCCGGGCGTCGGCAAAACCAGCTTGGGAAGATCGATTGCTCGTGCACTCGGCCGCCAGTTTGAAAGAATGTCGCTGGGCGGCGTGCGCGATGAAGCTGAGCTGCGTGGTCACCGCCGCACGTACATCGGCGCGATGCCTGGTCGTATCATTCAGTCGATCCGGCGTGCGGGAGTAAACAATCCCGTGCTGATGCTTGACGAAGTTGACAAGCTTGGCAACGACTATCGTGGCGATCCGGCGGCGGCGCTGCTCGAGATTCTCGATCCGCAACAGAACAATTCATTTCGCGATCACTATCTGGATCTGCCGTTCGACTTGTCGAGGATCTTCTTTATTGCGACCGCTAACCAACTTGGTCCGATTCCGGCGCCGTTGCGCGATCGCATGGAGATCATTCGTCTCGCCGGTTACAGCGATCGAGAGAAACTCGAGATCGCGCGTCGTTATTTGATTCCGAGACAAACTGTCGAGAACGGCTTGAATGCTGCGCAACTGAAGATTACTGACGACGCAATTGAGCTGATCGCGGCGCGCTACACACGTGAAGCCGGTGTGCGCCAGATGGAGACGAAATATCGGCAGCATCGCGCGCAAAGTCGCGCTCAAGATCGCGCAGGCGCAGGCTGAAACTGTGACTGTGACTGCCAAGGAAGTGCGCGAGTATCTCGGAGCGCCGCAGTTCTATCCCGAACAGGCGCGAAAAGAGTTGCCGGCAGGTGTCGCGACGGGTATGGCGTGGACCGAGATGGGCGGCGAAGTGTTGTTTATCGAAGCAACGCTGCTTCCGGGTGGGCGTGGTTTGACGATTACCGGCCAGCTCGGCGAAGTGATGCAGGAGTCGGCCCGCGCGGCGCAGTCGTATTTGTGGTCACACGCGGCGGAGTTCGGCATTGAGCCGAATATCTTCAGAGACTTTGGTGTTCACTTGCACGTTCCCGCCGGGGCGATCCCGAAGGATGGACCAAGCGCGGGCGTGACAATTACCTCCGCACTCGCATCGCTCTACACCGGAAGACGCGTTCGGCCTGACACGGCGATGACTGGTGAGATCACGTTGTCAGGGTCTGGTGTTTCCGATCGGCGGCGTGAAGGAGAAGGTGCTGGCTGCGCATCGTGCCGGCATCCGGCGGATTATTTTGCCAAGCCGGAACGAAGCCGATGTTGACGACATTCCTGAGGACGTGCGAACGAATTGCAGATAATTTTCGTGTCGGGAATTGCGGAAGTGGTCGACGCCGCGCTCGAGGTTCTCGTCGCGAATCCACCACCGCAGTCGCCATCACTAATCGACGCCGGGCATGGACGCCAGCCCGAACCCGAACCTCTCACCGTAAAAGGTTAAGCCACAAAAAGCACAGAATTCACATGATTTACAAGATGAATCCTGTGATTCCTGTTATATGCCTGTCTTTCGTGGCTCTTACTTACTTACGGCAGCGCTTCGATATTGAAGAAGAACTTGAACGCGCCGGTCTGCTGCACTCCGAGCAGGAATTGCAAGTTAATGCTCTGTCCCGGAGCCAGAGGTGTCGGAATCGTTATCGTTCCCGCACTCATCGTGCTATTGAGCGCGCCACCCATTGATTGAGTTGGCGGTTGCTCGACCGTAGTGCCGAACACCGTCACCGAACAAGGCGCCGTTGCTGGCGTACCTGTTGCCGCACATGTCGCTGAATCGTTGATGCCGCTGACCACGATCGTCACCGAATCCAGCGCCCTCAAGTCAGCGATGGCGGGTCCCGGCACCGCGAGACTACTGAAATCGACGAGCCGGAAGCGCAATCGCGTTACGGGTGCTCCAGTGTTGTTTACGAAGCGCCGTCTAACGGATAGCGTTCCGAACGTCCCGTTCGTCACTTGCGCCAGTGTTACGGATGCGGTTTGGATCCGCCGGCGATCCCTTGGTCGCATCGAGGAGCAACGTGGGAATCTGTAGATTCAGCCGCGCGCTGGCCAGGTTCTGAGGACCTGGAGCTCCCAAACGCTGACCCGCAGGTGTGGACGTGCCGGCGGTATCGGCAAAGATGAAGTCATCGCTGTTGACACCCGAATCCAGCTACGAAGCCGCCAGTCGGACATAGACCAAACGTTGCCGGATTGCCCTTCTTGCCACACTCATCACGGAAGTAGCTGTATTCCAGCATACTGCCGCTCAGGGTGTTAGCGTCGTGCCTTCACGTAACAGGTCACAACCTCCACCCCGTTATTGGTGCCAAACCCGACTGCATCCCAACGGTTTATAGCCGAGAGATTTACCAGCGACGCCGTCTTGAATATCGCGACATTACGGTCATTCTCGATATCCTGAGTCAACACCTGATCGCCAGCCGCCGCTCCGCTTCCTCCATAGTTAGCGAGACTGTAGGCCGAGCCGACAAACAGGTAATGTCCGCGTGCCGGAATAATCGTGCCATTCGGAATTACTCCGATGAGAACCGGGCCGGACTGGCAGTCAGCGCCCATCTTGTACAAGCCATATCCATGCGCGGCGTCGATGATTCCGGAGCCATCATCGACCTTGTGCGGCTGGTCAGAGTTGTTATAAATCTCAACAAAGTCATCGCCTGCACCCGCTGGTCCACTCGTTCGCAACTCGCTGATCAGGATTTGGTTCCTGGTTGAGCCACGATCAGGATCGTGCCCGTGGCCGTCTCCACCAATCGATAGTGGCGTTCACGGATTCGACAGCACCATCAGGAACGACTCGTGTTGATTCACTCATGTTGGTATCCGAGAACACAGGCACCTATATCGTCTTGAACTGTTCGCCCTGTGCGAAGGTGAGAGTACCTGACGTGGTGGCCGTAATCCTCACCCGCAGTCGCGTGGTTAAGCGCCGGGAACAGTCGGCTGTGACGTGAAGTCCACTGATACGCCACCGGCAGGCGCCGGCGCACTCAGCGTGACTGTGAACACCATGTTGGCCGTGCCGGATGCGGGTTCAACGACCTGCGAATCCTGAATACTGACGTTAACAACTCCGATCTGAATGCTCACAGTATCGGTATCGGTAAGCGGTCCTCCCGAACCCGTGTTGCCCAGATCGTTGGACGTAATTGTCAGTCCGCCCGTGCCGATGAAGGCCGCGGTCGGCGTGAAGGTCATGCCGTTCAGGGCTGCATTGACGTTCACGAGCGTGCCGCGGAAGGTCATAGTCGCGTCGGCCGTGCCGTCACCCGCTCCAGTGCCGTTCGCATCACTAAAGCTGAAGCTCAAGCCCGAAGTGGTGCTCAGTGTCAGAGTGCCGTTGCTGGCGGTAAGCGTTACCTGGATCGAGCTTCCTCCAGCATCCACATCCGCAACTGAGATCGCATTTCCAGCCTGAGAAGACAAGCGGCGTGTTCTGTGGCGTGCCCTGTGTACCGGGCACAGTGTTCACTGGCGCGTCGTTTACGGCGCTGACAGTGATACCGCGAGTCGCCGAACCCGTATTCGTGCCATCGTTGGCGGTAAAGGTCACCGTGCGTGTGGCAGTTGACGGGTTGTCGCTGCTGTTCTCATACGTCACTGAACGCAGCGCCGTCTGGTAGTTAGCAACTGTAGTCGTACCGGTTAGTGTCAGGACACCGGTGCCGCTGTTGTAATTACCAGTAATGCCGAGCTGGTTCGTGAACGCTAGCACGTCCTGACCGCTCACGAAGTTTCCGGTAATCGCGACAGTTGCTCCTGTCAGGTCTGTGCTGTCGATATCCGTGACCGTCAGGCCAGAATCGATCACGGTTGGCGCTGCATTCTCCGTGTACGACTGATTTCCGGCAGTGGTGGTCACCACCGGAGCATCGTTTGCCGCGTTGACTGTAATGTTGACGGTATCGGTATCAGTCAAGGCGCCACCGGTTCCCGTGCTGCCCAGATCGTCAGAGATGATCTGGAGTGATGCCGCACCGGTGAAGTCCAGCGTCGGGTTGAACGACAGACCGTTTAGCGCGGTATTCACGGCAGCCAGCAGGCCGCTGAAGACGATTGTTGGATCATCAGTGCCGTCGCCGGTCGTGATCGTGAGTCCGGCGGTCGTACCGAGGGTTAGCGTACCGTTTGTTGCCGTCAAAGTGATCTTGATCGGATTTGCGTTGAGATCAACATCAGCGACGGAAATCTGGTTGCCGTTGCCACTCGAAAACACCTTCGCGGTGTCTTCAGCGGTGGTTTGTGGTCCAGGCACGGTGTTCACTGGCGCATCGTTCACAGCAGTGATAGCAATGCCACGGGTCGCCGACCCGCCGGTGAAGCCATCGTTCGCAGTGAAGGTAATCGTTCGCGTCGCCGTCGGGTTGTCGCTGCCGTTCTGATACGTCACGGTACGCAGCGCCGTCTGGTAATTAGCGACTGTAGTCGTACCAGTAAGTGTCAGCACGCCGGTGCCGCTGTTGTAGTTGCCGGTGATTCCCAGTTGGTTCGTGAACGCGAGGGTGTCCTGAGCACTCACAAAGCCGGCCGTAATCGCTACCGTCGCTCCAACGAGGTCTGTGTTGTCACTGTCTGTGACCGTCAGGCCCGTATCAATCGCTACCGCGCCAGCATTCTCGGTGTAAGCGAGATTGCCGGCTGTGGTGGTCACGACCGGAGTTGCGTTGGGCGGAACCACCGTTATCGTGAACGACTGCGGGGCTGACGTGTCCGTGCCGCCGCCGTTGTCACTCAAAGTCACGCTGAAGGTAGCCGTGCCGCTGGTGCCGTTAGTGGCCGTGTAAGTCAGCGTGCCCGTGGTTGCGTCGATCGCAGGTGCGGTCGAGAACGTCAAGCGTGCCAGTTGTTCCCGCTGGGCTAACGTTGAAGGTCAATATCTGACCAGTCTCGTTTGGTCCTGCGGAAATGCTGGTGGCGAAGTTAAGGACGGTCTGCGGTCCCGCGTCTTGAGCAACGGCCGGCGGGTCAGCCGCGATGACGAACGACGGTGGATCGTTGACAGCCGTCATGTTGAAGCTGACGGTCGCGTTACCCGTCTTCGGATCCGAACTGCCGTTGGTCGTGCCGTCATCAGTCACCGTGTAGGTGAAGCCGGCTGGACCAAAGAAGTTCGCCGTCGGCGTGAATTCAACATTGGTGCCGTTAATCTGCACGGTGCCGCCGATCGGACTGCTGACGGCCGTGATGTTGAGAGTTTGGCCACTCTCGTTAGCGGCGCCCTTGTTCGTGTCGTTGGCGAGCAGCGTGGCGAACGGAATCGTATAGACTCCCGAATCTTCCGCGATGTCAGCAATGACGTCGTTAGTCGGTACCGGAGCGTCATTCACTTCAGTCACCGTCACGACAAACGTGTCGGTCGCCGTGCGGCCATTGGTTGCCGTTACGGTCACCGTGATTGTCGCCGTTCCGTTTTCGTTGGTTGCCGGTGTGATATCCAGCGTACGGCTCGTACCTGTTGGGCCGACAACCAGATTGGCATCCGGGATCAGCGTCTGGTTGCTGGAGGTCGCCACCACCGAAGTGATCAACGAACCCGTGCCGTCGCCGATGTTGAAACTGAACTGCGGCACTGCTGTGTCTTCAGCGGTGGTCTTGTCTGCGATGTCCTCAATGGACGGATGCAACTCAAACGCACCGATATCCACTGTTTGGATCGCGTCAGGATCCGCCGAATCAGCGACGCGCGGGAAGCTCGTGCCACGCTGATCGACCGGTAGAGTTTCAGCCGTGTCGAGGTCACCGTCGAGATCGAATGTATCGAGCGGCAGGTTTGCATTGCTGCCCGCCTCAATCGCCGGACTCGCCGCGAGCAACGCGTGCGTTTGGGTGTTGCCACCGTTATTAGCAAGCGGTCCTAACAGCGCAGTGCCGCCGATCAGGTTGAATGAGCTGGAAGCGTCGATTGTACCGCTGGTATCGTCGGCAGTATCCGCCAACGGGTTATTCTCGTTCAGGTTGCCCGAGACGATCGTGTTCTTGAGCACAGTGGTGCCCGCGTGTGCGCGAATACCGCCACCGTCGCCGGCATCGTTGCTGTCAGAGTCGGCCACGTTAAGAGTGAACGTGCTGTTGATGCTCGTCATCGTTCCGCCCAGAACTATGACGCCACCGCCACTGCCAGCCGCCGAGTTGCCGCTGATCGTAGTGTTGATGAGCGTCAGGCTCGTGGAGGTCGCAGTGGTGCTGATCGCGCCGCCGTCGATTCCGGACGTGTTACCCGAGAGCGTCGAATTAATGATGGTGAGTGCGCCATCGTTGAGGATCGCGCCGCCGTCGGCTGATCCGGAGTTGCTGCCGCTGATGGTCAGGCCAACAAGGCCCACCGTCTTGCCGGCGCTGATGCTGAATGCACGGCTGGTACCACCGCTGACAGTCACCTTGTTGGAACCCGCGTTGATTGTCAGGTTCTTGTTGATGACTATCTGACCGGTTGTTAGCAGGATCGTCTGCGGTGTTGAGAACACACCCGGATCGAAAGTAATCGTTGTGCCTTCGCACGCGTTGGCGATTACCTGACGCAGGCTGCCTGCGCCGCTGTCGGCAATTGTAGTAACAACACTGGCGCCGCAAACCTGATGATCCTCGGTGTCGGAGCTCGTGTTGAAGTTAGTGTCGCCAGGATAAGTAGCTGTCAGTGTGCGAAGGCCCGTGGTGTTCAGGGTTATCGAACACTGGCCTGTCGCGACTGGAGCATTACAACTGTCTACGCCGTCGCTCACGGTGACATTGCCTGTCGGCGTTCCGGCTCCAGGTGAATTCACTGTGACCGTCCATTTAACGAGTACGGCCTGTCCTGGCGTCGATGGATCCGGATTGTCCTCCGTGATCGTCGTTGTCGTGTCGGCCTTATTCACCGTGTGTGGTGTGGCCGGTGTTGAAGCGCTGCCGTTGTAATTGCTGTCGCCCGCGTATGTGGCTGTCAGGCTCTTAGCACCGGCAGATGTGAACGTGACATCGCACTGGCCGGCAGATACGGCTGCGACACACTGGTTTGTTCCATCACTAACAGTGACATTGCCGGTGAGCGGCGCACCCAACGAGCCCGGCGCGCTTACAGCGACGGTCCACGTCACTGTCACTGGTTGCCCCACAACAGAAGGATCCGGATTGTCGGAGTTGATCGTTGTCGTGGTGTTGGCTTTACCAACCGTCACTGTGTTGGCGGCCGGCGAGTTATTTGTCTCATTGCTTTCGGCGATGAGATTGTTGGGATCGATTTGCGCGATACCGCCGCCGGTACGCGGATTCTGATAGGTGCCAACAGCCTGCGCTGTCGCACTGAATACAACGTCGAAGCTGCTCGCTCCGATGTTTGAATCGAAGGTCACACTTCCGCCACTGGCGACGCAGGTCAAATCGTTACTCACAATGGAGCAACTGATGTTTGCACTGCCCGTGATGTTCGAAACGTTCTGCACGGTAGGCGTGCCGTAAGTGATATTGCTGTTCGGCAGATTGTCGGTAATGATCGTCTGACCGGCTGAGAACGTCGCAGGTGAGCCGGTGTTGGCTCGCAGTAAGCGTCCAGTTCCACGGCTGGCCCACAACAGCCGAGCCGCTAACGTTGTTCGCCTTGCTCAGTGTCAGGTCAGCAGCTTCGGCGATGGCCCATTCGGAGAATGAGCTGATACCGCTATGGGTGACGTGATTGCCTGCCGTATCAACGGTGCCGCCCTGTGCTACCCAGTTATCGCTGCCTGTCGTGTCCTTCCACAGAACCAACCTGGATTCAGTAATGCCTGGACCAGCGAGCTCAGCCGGATCGATATACCGCAGTCTGAGGGTCGCTGAAATTCCGGCGCCGCCGGTGGGCGTCAAAGTGTAAGTTCGCGGAACTACCTTTACGCCAACAGGAAATCCGGTGGGTACGACTTTGACCAGGTTGAAATCCAACTGGGTCGGTGGCGTTCCCGAGTTGATCTGTATCGTATTGTTGAGATTGCCGAACGACCTTGCGACTCCGCCAAGGTCGTTGCGTCTGACGGTGCCGAGCACATCGGCCGCGCCGGCTGAGGTACCGCTTTGTTGGAGAATCGCGCCCGGAACAACTGTCAAATCCGTATTGAGCGTCAGGATTCCGAGGACGGATGCATCGTTAGCCTGGGCGCCGTTAAGCACCGAGACTCCGTTGATATTGTTAACGAGCAGGCCGCCGAAATTCTTCACACCGTCGCCGGTGATAGACTGCGGCGCAGCGCCAATGAAACTGACAGTGCCCGTGTTGCCGGTGAACGAACCGGTGGACGTGAAGGCTGGTCCAACTACATTGAAGTTGTGCGAACCGGCGTCAACCGCATTCGAGGCATTGATTGTGAAATTGCCGAATGTCGTAGTTCCAGCGCCCGAAAGGGTGTGCGCTCCATCGGCAACATTATCGACGTCGAATATCGTGGTAAGACCCGCAGCCTGCGTGAACGTTCCGCTGTTGGTGTAGTTGCCCTCGATCGTGATGTTCGCGCCCGCAGTGTTACTGATGGTGGCCGGACCGTTAATTTGCAGGTTGTGGAAGTTCTTCGCAGCCGCGCCGCTGATCGAGCCTGCGTTATCCGTGACACCGGTGAATATGATCGTGGACGTGCCGCCATCCATCGTTCCGGCAGCTCGCGACCAGATCGTTGCCCACAGTCGTGGTTGTGTTGCTGAAATTTGTTGTCGCGCCGGGGTTGTTCAGCGTGAGATTGAAGAAGGTCGTATTGCCAGTGAGCGTTTGAATTCCGCTGGTGCCCTGGAAAGTGACTGTTCCGGTTCCGGGAGTGAACGTAGCGGCATTGGTCCAATTGCCACCAAGGGCAAAGTTAAAGGTACTGGCGGCAAAAGTCGCCGCAGCGATATTCAGGTTCCCGGTGATGATGGTATTACCCTGCAACGTCTTGGTGCCGGATCCTGAGATTCTCAGATGAGAGTAAGCAGGCGTGTTGTTAACCGTCTGATTGCCGGCGCCGTTGTAGTCAATCGTCAAATTCGTCAGGGTCTTATTAGTAATAGTGTATTGACTTAAGAAATCCGGAGTTGCCGCAATGCGCGAAGCGCGTGCGGTGCCCGTCCCAGTCAGTGTTCCCGTACCGCTGATGACTGCCGCCGCCACAGGCGAAAGAATCGCGTTCGCGCCGTTGACGTTGAGCGTTCCGTTGACGGCAAGGCTGTTGTTGAGCGTGAGCGGTTGGGTAACGTTTGAATCCGTCAGGTTGAAGAAAGTGATGCTGGTGCCGTTGGTGATGCTTTGCGCGCCGGTTCCGTTGAAATTGAACGTACCCGTGCCGGCATTCAAAGTCGTGGCCGGCGCTCCACCAGCGTTCAGAACGAAGTTCCCCTGAATATTAACTGTACCGGTATTGCCGTTGAACGTGCTGCCCACGACTGGTCCAGGACCAATCGTCAGGTTACCGCTGACGTTCATCGTGCTGTTATTCATGTTGAAGGTGCCGCCGGTGACCACTACGTTAGTGGGAGCGAGGGTACTGCCGGCGTTGTTGGTCCAGCTACCGAGTGTGTTGACCTCGATATCGCCGCCGATGGTGGTATTAGTGCCGGCGACGCTAACGGCCGCGGAGGTAGACACACTACTCCCTCCGTTTGTCGCCGTGTTTCCGCTGAAAGTGATACTTGGAGTCGTGCCATTCAACAGCAAACTCGCGCCGCCGACAAAAATGCCACCGCCTCGGTTTCCGGCCGAGTTGTTAGTTAAACTGGTGGTGGCCACCGTGGTCGCCAGTGACTCAACGAGGATCCCGCCGCCGTTCCCAGGCAATGCCTGGTTATTTGAGAAAGTCGAAGTGCCGATAGTCGCCGATCCGGTACCGCCGCCACCGGGTGCCGCGAAAGCAAAGGTCAGTAGATCCGCTCCACCGCCGCCCGAGCTGATAGAGCCCGCCGTATTGCGGCTGAAAGTGGACCCGGTAACCGTTAGAATGCCCGTAGACGCAGTGTGTGCCGGCGCTGACGGGGTAAACATTACGCCGCCGCCGCTGCCCGCATTAAGATTTGCCGTGTTGGTGCTGGTCCGATCGGCATAAGCGCCGGGTGCGGCGCTACCGCCGAAGGTGGAGTTCGTGATGTTTAAGTCACCGCCGGTCCACTGGATACCGCCACCGCCGATGTTCCCGCTCCCGAGTACCGTTACCTGGTTGTTAGCGAAGACCACATTGGTCAGGCTCAGAACATTGCCCTTCTCGCCGCCGATGATGCCGCCGCCGCCTATGGCCGTGCCGGTTCCGGCTGCCGTACCGTCGCGACCGCCAACAAACGTTACGCCCGAGAAGTTGTAGATCAGGTTTAGCGTGAATGGCTCATTCATGCACATCACGCGGTCGCCGTCGTTGGCCGGCCCCGTGCCGGTCTGCCGGATGATCGTGGTCGCGGCTCCTGCACCGACGATCGACATGGTCTGGTTGGCTCCGAGGTCGCCCACCGTGTTGCCGTCACAACCGGCGGCGCTGGAGCCGTTGATGGATAGGATGTAAGTGTTAGCCGGAAGACTGATCGTGGTGTTGTTGTTGGCAGGCAGATTGGCGAATTGGAGTGCGCCACGCAAACTGCAGTCACTGCCAGCGGCCGTACACGCGGAGGCCGCCGTCAATCCGGCGCCCGAAGGATCGTCGGTTCTATCAACCGTAATCGTCGTATTCGGGGCGTTCGGAACGATACTTGGCCCAGTGCTCGAGAGCACAACTACGTCGGTCGTGCCATTGAGCTTTTTCGGAAGAGTTAATACCGCAACCGGCGTACTCTCAACGTCCAACGTTGTTCTGGTTAAACGAATAATCCGTAGACACACTCGTAGCAGACAATTCCGCCACGCGCTTTACCACCCGAAACAACATTGCTCGTAGTTGTAGAGTGAACAATCTCGAGTTTGGGCTGATTCTCGCCCATCAACATCAGATCATCTGTCTCTCGATAAGACAGATTTGTCCGCTGCAACGGTTTACCTGAAGCGGAACTTACCCCGTCAAAACTGGTAGCCGTAAAAGTTGCCGGATTCGCTCCAGCCGGCAGCTTGTCCGGGCTGCCAACTCGGAACAGACTCAACGTCCTGACTAATTCTTTCCTGTGGCCTAACAGTGCCTCTCGATCGCTGGGTCGCCTCGGACGTCACTAAACGGGCGAGTATCGAGTTTGGCATTCTGAACAATATGAACTTTGCCGTCAGCCGAAAGCGCGGCGATTTCACTGCGGCCCTGCCGATCCCAGGCAAACTCTCCCAGCGCCAATCCACGCAGGCCTGATGCAACCGGGATCCGCTCCTCGCGCGCAGCCGCCACCACCTGCTCTTTGCGACCCCAACCATGGACGACAAGTACTTCACTGCCCGCAGCCACGGCGACGTCCATATACGGATCTTCGTCCAAACCACCAAACTCAATCGCAGTCGCCGGCGCAGACAATTGGTACTGGCACCAACGCGTTCGACAATCCCTCCACCGCATCGAATATCAACAACGACTCACCACCCGGCCCCGTGACGCCCACGGCTACATCGGTGAACCCATCGGCTGCACGAAACTCTCCCGCAGCCAATGCCGTCACTGGTCCCGGCAAATCAATCTGTTGCGGAGCACCAAGCTGACCGGCTCCATTTCCCTCCATTAAATAAAGAGCGCCGCCTTTTGCAGCAAACAGAACGTCCTTTTCAGAGTCATGTGTAAAGGTTCCTGTGACCAGGAAGTCAGGCGAAACCGGAAGAGCATAAACATCGGCGCCCGGGAGCAACGAGTCAGGGTTATATCCCTGTTGCATACGCACGAAAACCGAGTCGTCAGCCGGAGCGAACGCATCCGGGTTTCCGCGTTGGAGCGTGATCATGCCCGCGCCATTGAAGGCATAGCCGGCCACCACATCCGGTGTCCCATTACGATCAAAATCCGCTGCGGCCAATGATCGGGCTTGCGCGGAGCCGTTCTGTAAAGCGCTGGCCAGCGTGCTGTCGCCCTTGTAGACGACTTGCATCGAGCGGCCATCCTGGAAATTCAGATACGGCTTGCCTCGGCCCGCTGCGTGCACGGTAACTGCACCGGCAGCTGGTTTTGCCCGGCGCGGCGAGCTCTGAATTACCCGTTATGACGGAGAGGGTGCTCTTCACCGCAGAGGATTTTGAGATTCCAACCCCTGCCAACACGAGCATCGCAACTAACGTAATAAACAGGAGACGGTGGGAAAGCACTAATCTAAACAGCAAGCGAGACTTTGCATGAAGGCGCTGAGACATGGAGCTCCTTGTTTTGAAAGGCGGACGTTTATTCGGACGTTTTTCGGAGTTACTGAAGAACCCTGTATGAATGGTGCGATTGACCGAAAGGACTCTCGGTCTTTCAACCGGGGCATTGTAGCTTAAAACGTGTTGGCAGGTATAGGGGTTGCTTGGATTAGGCAGGCCACGGCCACGGATATACACGGATCAAATACGTGTAAACCTGTGGCCGACGTTGTGAGAGAGGGTTATCGTACCAACACAACAACCAGTTAGCTCTGCGGCTAACTGGTTGCTGAGTTGTTTTAGTACTTACTTCTTGTTGTCTATCTTGATGTCTATATCGCTACCGAGTCCAACGGGCATTGTCGGATCAGCCGCATCGCTGGCTCCCATTTGGTTGTCGTAGACAATAAGCCCAGTCGTCTTCTCCCAGATCTTGATTCGGAACTTATCGACTCCGCCTCCTCCGGGCAAACTTCCATCGATGACAGTCACGATAAAGTCATAGCCCGCAGCCCCGTTGAGCTTCCCGAATCCTTTGAACTGGGCCCGCGCCTTATCTATCACGAGGTACTCATAATTCAGCGCGTTGAAATCCAGGTTCCCAAGTAAGAAATCGAGCTGCGACTCGCCTTTCGGGTTTGTCGCAGTCTTGAAGAACTTGGAGTTGAAGCCAAAAGTCAACTTGCCGGTCAAGGTGGGATCGGAAATTAATGCTCCCAGCGGAGAATAGAACCAACCGCCACCAATGGTGTAAGCCCGCCTGCGAGGGATCGTAAATCACGACAATCGACTCAACATCGTCCTGGGTATCTACCCAACTCGTCAATCCGGTGTTGTCAGTCACCTTGAGCGTGACCTTGTAGACTCCGGGATCCTTGAAGGTGTAGGTGCCCGTGACGGTGCCGTTCTTCGAGCCGGCCGGCTCAACAACGGTCGCACCGGTGGTGAGATCGTCGAATTGCCACGCTGCTGTGTGCTTCTTGCCGCCAACATCCCAGAACGTGCCTTTGAACGTTACTGCCGTATTTATCTTGAACGCCGTGCCACTCGTCGGAGTAATGATGTTATGTCCGACGTGTACCTCGACGGTCTTGGTCGTCACGTTACCAGCCGCGTCGGTGCAGGTTACGGTAATGGTGTAGATGCGACCGACGCTGCCCCCGGCGCTTTCGGCACGCAGCCGCACGTGGTGTTCATCAACAAACTCCCAGTCTGGTGAAGTATCACCGTCACCCGTACCGTTAATCGGCTCGTTGCTCGTGATGTTCGTGATCTGACAGTTCACGCCCGCACAACCGTCCGTGGCCGTGTAGTTGATCGTTACATCACGCATCTTGTGATTCTTCGGCCAGAGCGAAGACGGGTCCGCCGAAAGTCCGCTGATGACCGGCGGGGTCGGATCCACTGTGGTCAAAGCCGTCTTCGAGTTGTTGCCCGGAACGTCGTCCACGACATCACTCGAAGCTGTTGCTGTATTGCTAATGATGGTTCCACCAAGCACGCCGGCGTTGATCTTGACGACCACCGTAAAGGTTGCCGTCTCTCCACCGGCTACTGATGCTTTAGTGAACATCAACGTTCCAGTACCGCCCGCCACGACCGAGTCTGCCCGGCTCCATCCCATCGGAAGAGTCGCCGAGACGAACGTCGTGTTGGCAGGAATCGTGTCGACCACCTTAGCGTTAGCCGCGGCGCCTGACGCGTTGTTCCTGAAGCCGATCGTGTAGGTGATGTTCTGGCCCACGCAGACAGGATCGGGAGTGTCAGTCTTAGCCGTAATCTCCACGTCGACTGCGTCGTCATTCAGGATCGTTCCAGTGGCTGAGCTAGGCGCGACTCACGTTGTAGCCTGTGCCTGCCGTCACCGTAAGAATCACTGTCTCATCCGGCTCGGAAGTCATGTCGGCTGACGGATTGACCGTCACCGTCGCGGTTGAATTACCCGCGCCGAATGTCACCGTACCGTTGGGTGGCACGAACGTCGCCGCGCCAACCTGCGTGTAGTCAGTGCTGAAGGTCGCCGTGCCGCCAATCGTGAAGTTGACCGTCAACGGAGTGCTGGTCACACCCGCTCGTGTGAACGTGTAGACCAGATTCGTTGCGCCATCTTCCGCCACTGACGCAGGCGCAACGGCGATCGAAACATCCGTATCGTCGTTAGTGATGGTTCCCGTCGCCGAGTTGTTCACTGCAGCAACGTTGTAACCAGTGCCTGCTGCCACCGTCAGAATCACAGTCTCATCAGGCTCCACAGTTGTATCCGCCGTCGGATCGACCGTCACTATCGCCGTCGAACTGCCGGGCGCGAACACGACCGTGCCGTTGGGCGGAACGAAAGTGGCCGCGCCAGTCTGCGTGTAGTCAGTATTGAACGTGGCCGTTCCGTTGATCGTGAAGTTCGCGGTCAGCTCACCTGTGGTAACGCCTGCACGTGTGAACGTGTAGACGAGGTTCCCAGCACCGTCTTCAAGTGTGGAGCTCGGGGAAACTGCTACCGAGACTTCCGTGTCGTCGTTGGTGATCGTTCCCGTGGCTGAGCTGGGAGCACCGACCGCGTAGCCGGCGCCTGCAACTACCGTCAGGATGACAGTCTCATCCGGCTCGAGCGTGTTGTCCGCCACCGGATCCACCGTCACTGTTGCCGTAAGCTCGCCAACAGCAAAGTTCACTGTGCCTGTCGGCGGCGTAAACGTGGCCGCTCCAGTCTGCGTGTAGTCAGTGCTGAAGGTGGCCGTTCCGCCAACCGAGAAGTTCACAGTCAGCGCGCTGGCCGCATCGTTACGGGTAAAGGTGTAGACGAGATTAGTCAGACCGTCTTCGTCTACGGCTCCCGGCGATACCGCCACGCTCACCACTACGTCATCATTGGTGATTGTTCCCGTAGCTGAGCTGGGCGCAACCACGTTGTAGCCTGTACCTGCTTCCAGCGTCAGGATCACTGTCTCATCCAGCTCGGAAGTCACGTCTGCCGACGGATCGACCGTTACGGTCGCGGTTGAATTACCCGCGCCGAACGTCACCGTACCGTTGGGCGGAACGAATGTCGCTGCTCCGGTCTGGGTATAGTCGGTATTGAAGGTGGCCGTGCCGCCGATCGTGAAGTTGACCGTCAACGGAGTGCTGGTCACACCCGTTCGCGTGAACGTGTAGACCAGATTCGTTGCACCATCTTCTGCCACTGATGCAGGCACAACGGCGATCGAAACATCCGTATCGTCGTTGGTGATGGTTCCCGTCGCCGAGCTGTTTACGGCAGCAACATTGTAACCAGTGCCTGGCGCCACCGTCAGAATGACAGTCTCATCAAGCTCCACAGTTGTATCTACCGTCGGATCAACCGTCACCGTCGCCGTAGAACTGCCGGCCGCGAATAGGACCGTGCCGTTGGGCGGAGCGAAAGTAGCCGCGCCGGTCTGCGTGTAGTCAGTATTGAACGTGGCCGTCCCGTTGATCGTGAAGTTCACGGTCAATTCGGGGGTGGTGACGCCGGTGCGTGTGAAGGTGTAGACAAGATTGCCCGCACCGTCTTCAGCCGTGGAACTCGGAGCAACCGCAACGGACACATCCGTGTCATCGTTGACGATCGTACCGGTAGCTGAGCTTGGGACACCGACACCGTAGCCGGTGCCTGCAACTACCGTCAGGATGACAGTCTCATCCGGCTCGACTGTGCTGTCCGCGACCGGATCGATCGTGACCGTCGCCGTAAGCTCGCCAGCGGCAAAACTCACCGTGCCGTTGGGCGGTACGAAAGTAGCCGCGCCAGTCTGCGTGTAGTCGGTGTTGAAGGTGGCGGTCCCGCCGATCGAGAAGTTTGCGGTCAGCGGGCCGTCAGAATCGTTACGCGTAAACGTGTAGACCAGATTAGTCAGGCCGTCTTCGCCTACGGATAACGGAGATACAGCCACGCTCACCACTACGTCATCATCGGTAATCGTTCCCGTAGCTGAGCTGGGCGCGACCACGTTGTAGCCTGTACCTGGCTCCAGCGTCAGGATCACTGTCTCATCCGTCTCGGAAGTCACGTCTGCTGACGGATCAACCGTTATGGTCGCGGTCGAATTACCCGCGCCGAATGTCACCGTGCCGTTGGGCGGAACGAACGTCGCCGCTCCGGTTTGCGTGTAGTCGGTGTTGAAGGTGGCCGTGCCGCCGATCGTGAAGTTGACCGTCAACGGAGTGCTGGTCACACCCGTTCGCGTGAACGTGTAGACCAGATTCGTTGCGCCATCTTCCGCCACTGACGCAGGCACAACGGCGATCGAAACATCCGTATCGTCGTTGGTGATGGTTCCCGTTGCTGCACTGGGTACGCCAACGTTGTAACCGGTGCCTGGCGCCACTGTCAGAATGACAGTCTCATCAAGCTCCACAGTTGTATCTACCGTCGGATCAACCGTCACTGTCGCCGTAGAACTGCCGGCCGCGAATAGGACCGTGCCGTTGGGCGGAGCGAAAGTAGCCGCGCCAGTCTGCGTGTAGTCAGTATTGAAGGTGGCTGTTCCGTTGATCGTGAAGTTCGCGGTCAACGCGCCAGTGGTAACGCCTGCACGCGTGAACGTGTAGACGAGGTTCCCAGCACCGTCTTCAGTCGTGGAAGTCGGGGCGACTGCCACCGACACATCCGTGTCATCGTTGGTGATGGTTCCAGTCGCCGATCCCGGCGTGCCGACATCGTAGCCGGTGCCTGCTGCCACGTTTACGATAACCGTCTCGTCAGCTTCTACAGTGATATCCGTAGTCGGATTAACGGTCACCGTTGTCGTTGAACTGCCGATAGGAATCGAGACTGTGCCATTGGTGCCATCGAACGTCGCGGCTCCGGTGAGCGCGTAGTCCGTGGTTGACGATGCTGTTCCCGCCACCGTGAAGTTAACCGTTAATGCGCTGGTCGTCTGGCCCTCACGAGTGAAGGTGTAAACGAGGTTGTCTGGACCGTCCTCCAAAACGGAAGCCGGCGACACTGCCACGGTCACATCAGGCTCGTCGACCTCATGTTGCTCAGTGTCTGTACTAATATCGAAGTTGGCATCTCCGTTGTAGGTTGCGGTCAACGTCTTCAACCCAAACGTGGTAAACGCAATGCTGCACGTGCCGGTACCGTCAACGGGATTTATCGTTCCGTTGCAGGTGTCGCCGCTTGCATCGTTCACCGTTATCGTCACATTACCAGTGACCTGCGGCGCGCCCGCCACTGCGCTCAGAACCTTGAAGTTGATGGTTACTGACTCATTGATTTGCGATGGGTCAGGAGTATCCGCAGTGATCTCCGTGGTGGTGGCGTTCTTTGCAGAACTTAACGTCCAGGCAGAAAACTGTGTGACTCCAGACAGCTCCACCCAATTGTTCACGATGTCGATACCGTTGGGGTCGTTGCGTCCGAGCCTTACCCACGGCGGGCCATTTCGCCAGAGTCCCAGATTAGCCTCAACATTGCCGTTCAACTCAGCATCCAGATAGTGGAGCCGCAGTGTGGCTGAGAAACCGGCGCCTCCGTTGGGAGTGATTGTATAAGTCCGCTGTACGGCGCCCGGGGCCGGGATACCGGCCGGGGCAACTTTGGCGAGATTAACCAGAATGTCTGTCGGCACAGTTCCCTGAGCGATAAACCCAATGCTGTTGAATGGATTACCAAAGCTGAGGGCTGGACCACCACCGGTAAATCCTGTGCGCCTCACATTACCGATTACGTCAGCCGTTCCGGCCGAGGTACCTGTGTTGGGCATCGTCAGGATGTTTGCGCCAGTGGTCAGATCGTTGGTCAGCGTGAGCACCGCGTTAACGTTTGCGTTCTGACCCAAACTTACAGGGGAAACCGCATTCGCGATCGTCAGGTTATTGAAAGTTGTGACTGACGTACCGCCGATAGTCTGCGGTGTCGAACCATTGAAGTTCACCGTGTTCGTATTGGCGGTGAAGGTTCCGTTGTTGGTCCAATTACCGCCCACATTGATCGTGGTGCCATTAGTTCCTGCCAGCGTTGCACCGCTATCGATCTGTACGTTGTTGTAGGTGCTGCTGCTGGTGAACGTTCCCGTCTGCACTCGCAGCAATGCCTGCACGGTCAAGCCGGCGAAACCGGTTACTCCGGCTGCGTTGTTTGACGTCAGGTTGAAGTAGGGAGTGAAAGTCGCAGGCAGCGTCTGCGGACTGGTGCCGTTGTACGACACGGTGCTGCCCGTGACGGTATAAGCGTTTGTACCTGGGGTGAATACTGACGCGATGCCGATAATGCCGCTGTTTGCCAGCGTGCGCGTGCCGACGTTACTGCTCGTCAGATTGAAGTAGTTGAAGGCAGGGATGGTTTGTGGACCACTGCCGTTGAAGTCGACGGTGTTATTGGTAATAACGTAGTTGCCGCCGGCAAACGTGGCGATTGGATTAAAGATTCCGGCAACGCCTACTGTTCCTCCGTTAGCCAACGTAACGTTGTTAGCGCCTCGAGCGCCGCTGATGGTCAGGTTGTTGTAATTGAACGCCGGGACCGTCTGCGCGCCGGTGCCGTTGAAGTTAATCGTGCTGCCGGCAATGGTATGACCGGTCGCAGTGCCGGGCGTGAACACTCCGGAGATACCGATCGTGCCTGTAGGCTCGAGCACCTTGTTGAAGTTACTAAAGGTCAGATTACCGTAATTGAACGCCCGCACATTCTGGCCGTCTCCGGTCTGGTTGTAGTTGACCGTTCCAGTGGGATTGCTGGTAATGCTACCCGCTCCCACCGAGCTACCGTCGTTGAGGACGAGGGTCTGGTTCCCGACACCCAAAGCTCCGGTCGTTAATGTAAGCAGGCCGTTGACGGTCGACGTACCGCTGGTAATGTTCACGCCGTTGCCGTTGTTGATCTTGAGTGGTCCAAAAGTGATCGGACTCAAGACCTGTGTGGCGGTGCCGATGTATTCCACCGTCAGATTAGTCAACGTCTTATTCGTGATCGTGTATTGCGATGAGAAATCCGCAGTCGCCGCAATACGCGTAACGCGCGCGGTGCCCGTACCGGTTAGTGTTCCGGTACCGCTGATGACTGCCCCCGCCACAGGCGCAAAAATGGCGTTCGTGCCGTTGACGTTGAGACTACCGCCAACAGCAAAGCTGTTATTGGCCGTAAGCGGTTGGGTGATGTTTGAATCCGTCAGGTTGAAGAATGTAATGAGCGTGCCGTTGGTAATGCTTTGCGCGCTGGTGCCGTTGAAGTTGAACGTACCGGTGCCCGGCATTCAAAGTCGTGGCCGGCGCTCCACCAGCGTTCAGAACAAAGTTCCCCTGAATATTAACCGTGCCGGTATTGCCGTTGAACGTGCTGCCTACAACTGGTCCAGGACCAATCGTCAGGTTACCGCTCACGTTCATCGTGCTGTTATTCATGTTGAAGGTGCCGCCGGTGACCACTACGTTAGTGGGAGCCAGGGTACTGCCGGCGTTGTTGGTCCAGCTACCGAGCGTGTTGACCTCGATATCGCCGCCGATGGTGGTGTTAGTGCCGGCGACGTTAACGGCCGACGGAAGTAGACACACTACTCCCTCCGTTTGTCGCGGTGTTTCCGGTAAAAGTGATACTTGGAGTGGCGCCATTCAACAGCAAACTCGCGCCGCCGACAAAAATGCCGCCGCCTCGGTTTCCTGCCGAGTTGTTAGTTAAACTGGTGGTGGCCACCGTGGTCGCCAGAGACTCAACGAGGATTCCGCCGCCGTTCCCAGGCGATGCCGTGTTATTTGAGAAAGTTGAAGTGCCGATAGTCGCCGATCCGGTACCGCCGCCACCGGGTGACGCGAAAGCAAAGACCAGTAGATCCGCTCCACCGCCGCCCGAGCTGATAGAGCCCGCCGTATTGCGGCTGAAAGTGGATCCGGCTAACCGTCAGAATGCCCGTAGACGCAGTGTGTTGCGGCGCTGACGGGGTAAACATTACGCCGCCGCCGCTGCCCGCATTAAGATTTGCGGTGGTGGTGCTGGTCCGGTCGGCATAAGCGCCGGGTGCAGCCGTACCGCCGATTGTTGAATTCGTGATGTTCAGGTCACCGCCGGTCCACTGGATACCGCCGCCGCCGATGTTCGCGCTCCCAAGTACCGTTACCTGGTTATTCGCGAGGACCACATTGGTCAGGCTCAGAACGTTGCCCTTCTCGCCGCCGATGATGCCGCCGCCGCCTAAGGCCGTGCCTGTTCCGGCTGCCGTACCGTCGCGACCGCCAACCATCGTAAAGCCTGAGAAGTTGTAGATCAGGTTTAGCGTGAATGGCTCGTTCATGCACATCACGCGGTCGCCGTCGTTGGCTGGTCCGGTTCCGGTCTGCCGAATAATCGTGGTCGCGGCTCCCGCACCTACGATCGACATGGTCTGGTTGGCTCCAAGGTCGCCCACGGTGTTGCCGTCACAACCCCCAGCGCCGGTGCCGTTGGTGGATAGGATGTAAGTGTTCGCCGGAAGACTGATCGTGGTGTTGTTGTTTGCAGGCAGATTGGCAAATTGGAGTGCGCCACGCAAACTACAGTCACTGCCTGCTGCCGTACACGCGGAGGCCGCCGCCAATCCGGCGCCGGCAGGATCGTCGGTTCTATCAACCGTGATCGTGGTATTCGGCGCGTTCGGAACGATAGCCGCCTCAGTGCTCATGGAGTCGAGCACAACTACATCGGTTACACCGTTGAGCTTTCTCGGAAGAGCCAATGCCGCTACCGGCGCACTCTCCACGTCCAGAGTTACTTTTGCTGTGTCGTCCGTAACTTGAAGTGACTGGTCAGAGGATAGGGCTGGATCATTCTTGCCGATGGGACGCAGGATCTCGAGCTTCGACTGCGCTTGCCCCACCAGCATAACTTCATCCGTCTCTCGATAAGCGAGATTTGTCTCGCATCAACGGTTTCGGCAAGTCAGCACTCAGATTGCTTCCAAGGAACTGCTTGGATTCCTTCCACCCCCGGCTTGTGCGGGTTTCCAACTTGGAAGCGGACTCTACATCCACCTTAGTGGTTTTTTGAGGCTTGAGATTGCCTCTCGTTCGCTGGGCGGCTTCAGCCTCACTAAATGGGCGAGTGTCTAGTTTCCCGTTCTCAACTATATGCACGGTACCGTCATATGTAAGGGCGGCGATTTCGCTCCGACCCTGGCGGTCCCACGTAAACTCTCCCAGGGCTAATCCGCGCACACCCGGTCCGACGTTAACCCGCTCCACGCGCGATTCTGTCGCCACCTGCTCTTTGCGACCCCACCCGTGGACGACAAGTACTTCACTACCGGCAGCCACGGCGACATCCATGAAACGAATCGTCGTCTAACCCGCCAAACTCAATCGCACTCGCCGGCTGCGGCCAACTGGTACTGCACCAGCGCGTTCGAGAATCCGTCCACCCCGTCATCAAAAATCAATAAGGACTCGCCACCAGGGCCGCTGACGCCTACGGCCAGATCGGTAAATCCGTCCGCCGCACGGAATTCCCCTGCTGCCAATGCCGTTACCGGTCCGGGCAAATTTATCTGTTGTGGTTCACCAAACCGGCCTGCGCCATTTCCCTCCATTAAATAGAGCCCGCCACCTTTTGCGGCAAACACAACATCCTTTTCAGTGTCGTTCGTAAAATTTCCCGTCACGAGAAAATCTGGCGACACAGGGACGGAATAAACATCCGCGCCCGGCAACAACGAGTCGGGGTTGTACCCCTGTTGCATTCGCACAAAAACCGAGTCGTCAGCCGGAGCGAACGCATCCGGGTTTCCGCGTTGAAGGGTGATTATTCCCGCGCCATTGTAGGCATAGCCCGCCACCACATCCGGTGTCCCATTACGATCAAAATCCGCGGAGGCTAATGCCCGCGCTTGCGCGCCGCCACTCTGCAAAGCGGCGACTGCCGCTTGATCTCCTCGGTAGGTGACGCTCATCTGCGCGCCCGTCTTGCAGATTCAGGAAGGGCTTGCCGCGACCTGCGGCTTGCACAGTAGCGTGCTCTTTGGCGCGCTTAGTAACGCGTGACGGAATCTTCCGCCTTACTAAACCTCGCTGAGTCCTCAGACTTGACTCGCACGTAGAGAGCGAGTGGCACTGCGGCGGCTATCAAACAAATAGCCAGCAGCTTCGCAACGGTTCTGATTGTTATGCGAGAAGACGGAGTCTGGGACTGGTGAGTCTGATTCATTAGGGGACGCATAGGGAAACCCTCCTGGGAGCAAGCGCTTGAACTGAGATTGTCAGGAAACTAAGTACGGTTAACCTTCGGAGGCTAATCTGAACAGGCGTCAGGAAAGTAGGAAAATCCGAATGGAACCGATTTTGGGACGGCGACACTTTACTTGCGTCTCGCGCCAGCGTCAAGGGCAGAACCCTGTATTAGCGCGGCAGCAAACCGCTAAGAACAAAGAGTTTAAACACGTCCTGCAATGACGCCGCAACGTTTACGCAAGCGTTGATTTCGATAAGCAAATCCTCATAAAAAAGTAATGGGGCGCAGGTTTATTCAACCCGCGCCCCGCACACAAACTGTAAAGTACTAATCGCTTCTAGTTACCGCAATCGCGAGTGCTGTCATTCGTTATGGTCCAAGTCGCATTCTCCGAGCAACTCACGACTTGATACATGAAGCAGCCTTCCTGATCTTCGGCGATAACCTTGATACGTGGAACCACTGCAACTCACGTTACTGATCGTAAACGATCCACCATTCGCTGAGATGACTGAATTCACGAGCTGGTCCGGACCCCAGTTGTTCTGATCCGGAGGCGAAAGAAAGACATGACGAATTTCACGACTGGAATTGTTCACAATCGTGATGGCCGTCGTTGGAGCATGGGCCCTGGACAGCAATGGGCCACAGACCATGATGCCGACAAAAATACCCAACACCACGAGAGAGGTGAAAAGAGGCTCGACTTGCGCAACGTAATTCTCATGTCAGTTACCTTTCATTAAAACAAGTGTCTGGACCACCCGCCGCCTATGGGCAGAGGCTATTTACCGTATATCCCGCGGCAGCGCCGTTATCGACCGCTGTGCCGTCATTGTTCTTAGGCACAGAGACCTTAACCGTTGCCGTGGTACTGTTGCCGAACGAATCCGTGACCTTGAATGTAATCGTGTAAACGCGTCCATTAAGGTTGCCGTCACGTTCGCGCCGCAGTTGGACCGACTTGCAATCCGGCGCAATCACGATGTCGTTGAGAGTGTTACCGTCGCGCGCCGCTCGAGATTATCCTCGGGCTCGTCACTGCTCACCTTCTGAATAACCACATCGTTGATGTCTACGCTCGAATCACAACTGCGAGCTTGCGCTGGCGACAAAGTCAGTGATGTTGAACGTCTGGTACTGATGATTGGGTGGC
Organism: uncultured Acidobacteriota bacterium; assembly: GCA_963748155.1. Taxonomy (GTDB): domain Bacteria; phylum Acidobacteriota; class Blastocatellia; order Pyrinomonadales; family Pyrinomonadaceae; genus PSRF01. Next base: position 268,156 of record CAVVHV010000004.1, read on the forward strand.
CACATGGTCGCCGAAGTAGTAGTCAGAGTGATGACCGGCGTGCCATTGTTGACAGTCAGGATCGCGGTCTGTGATAGCACTACCGCATGCGCCCGTAGTGGTTACGGTGACCGTGTGATTTCCAATGCTGAGCGCGCCAGTCGGAATGGTGACGTTCGGGCTGTTTCCGCCGACCGGGTTACCATCCAGAGTCCACGCATAGCTGAATGGACCAGTGCCTGATGCAACCGTCGAGAAGTGAGCATCAGTTCCCTGGCAAACCGTCTGATCCGCTGGATCGGTGGTCTGTGTGTTTGCGTTGACAGTCAGTGTTGCGCTCTGCGAGGCGGTATTGCATCCACCAGTCGCTTCAACAGTGTAGGTGTCCGCATCGCTGAGCACGGTACCGGTGATGGTCAGCGTACTAGTGTTCGCACCACTAGTGATCGTAACCCGTCCACCGAGGTCGCCGTTATTCAGAACAGTCGCGCCCTTCTTCCACACAAACGTGATCGGGCCTGGACCACTGGCTGTGGTGCGTGAAGCTCGCAGTTTGACCTTCACAAACAACCTGGTCTGCCGGATCGGTTGTTTGATTAGTGTCGATGGTAATGTTAGCTGTGACTGTCTGATTGTCACCTGTGACATCGACACTGGCAGGTCCGGGTGATCCCGCCTGCCGTGAATGTGGCTGTAGCGACACCATTAACAAAATTCGTGGCGCCTGAAACCGTACCGCCTACCACGTTGTGGAAGACCGCAGTGAAGTTCGGGCAGGCCATTCAACTCGTTAGTCAAAGGCGCGCCAATGTTTCTTTGCTTGATGTCGGCCGTCAACGTAGATGTTTGACCGCTACAGAGTCATTCGGGCTGGCACTGATTCTGAGCTGAAGGTATGTATTCGGAAACAGACTGCCAATCGCGTTACGGAAATCATTTGCTCCTGGACCAGTGTTGATACCCCACCAGTTGTCATCCGCACTAAAAGCACCTCCGGCGACGAACAGCGTCAGTCCATTCAAAGGATTCGGAACGCTGTTGCCGACGAGCCTTGAAAAAGTTACCGATGCGCTGCTATGGGAAGTAATTGCGCCGCCACTAACACCGGCCGTGTTACCCGTCAGAGCACTGGTAGTGACAGTCAGCGGACCGCTCTCCACAATAATTGCGCCACCACTGCCGTTCGGCGCCGAATTATTCGAGAAGGTCGAGCTGCTGATGCTGTAAGTGCCGCTGCCGCCGTTAAAGTTAAAAAGATCTGCTCCGCCGCCACCTGCGGCAGCGGAATTAGCGGTGTTACCAGAGAACGTCGAACCGCTTACCGAAAGAGTGCCGGTAGATGGCGTTCTAATCAGCGGATCGCCGGCGGTATAACCCAAACCGCCGCCGCTCGTGCTGGTCGAATTGTTGGAGAAAGTCGTACCCGTTATCGTAAGACTTCCGCCTGTATGCAGGATGCCACCGCCGCCGAAGGTGCCGAGGCCGGTTGCAGAGTTACCGGAAATCACGCAGTTCGTCACGGACATAGTGTTATTGATCGAGCCGGAGATAATGCCTCCGCCGCCGACTGCCGTAGTCTCTTTTCCGCCAGTGACGGTCACACCGGAAATCGCGAAATCGAAGTTCGCAAGCAGATCCGGGTTTACTTCAATGACGCGATCATTTGGCTGAGTCTGTTGAATGATCGTCGTGGATGCTCCAGCGCCCGCGATGATCGTATTGTCGGCCCTGATGTCGAGATCCCCGATCGCGTTATTGCCGGAAAAACCTTCCCCGGCGCCGCCGGGAATATTTAGTTGGTAGGTTCCGGCCGGCACATTGATCGTGGTGCCCGGGTTCAGGTTGGCGAACGCTACTGCGCCTCGCAAGCTACAGTCATTCGGCGCAGCGGTACAGGCCGAAGCGGCGGCAGTATCGTCAGTTCGATCGACATCTATCGGAGCAAACGGCAATGGGAAGCTTGCCGTTGCGGCGGCGTGGGCAGCAGCCGCTGCGGCGGGCACACGCATGCGATGATTGCGTTCGCTCAGCCGCGCGGTTCACGTTGGCAGCGACCGAGCCAGGCGCTATCGCGAATACCAGAACGCTTGCGGCTACCAGGGAGAAGATAGCCAAAATTCTGGTAACCGTTCGGTGTTCAAATTCACGTTTGAAGTTCCTATGCTGGGCGTGAAGCATTTTGCAACTCCTTGATCCAGAGTGATAACGGGCTCTCCTCTGGAGTGCTGGGAAAAGTGATGACTAGTTTCGTGTGCCGAGACGCTTGTTCAGCAGCGTGCTCCGACTTTATGGACGCTGCGGAAAGACTCCCTGCAATGCAATGCAGAAATTGAGCGTCAAGTAAGGCTGCATATTATTGTGCGGCAGACCACCACCGGTGACAGTCAGTGAATTGGGGTTCACCTGTCCCGTCGGCGCCCCGTCTTTATAAAGCGCAGCGCCTCCTCGGCCTGCGGCTGACTGGGCCCAGACAGAGTTCACTGGCGTGATTGAGTTGCCGGCATCATTGAGTGCCCGGCCAACGGAATGCGCGTGAGCCGGGATTTCGGATACCAACAGAGTAACCGATTCAACACCACCGATCTCGCCCAAATCATGTAGCGACAAACCTGGCCCCTGCCCCGGATGCATGGCAGCGCTGCCCTGCAGATCCGGAAGCGCAAAGGTTGACTTGCCATCACCGCCATAGGTTGTTCCCAACAGGGAGAAGAGCGCCGTGTTCTGGCTTAGCGGCAGGAGCTGCCCATCGCAGAATGCCCAACCTTTGGGCGCAAAGTTGAATGGAAAAATTCTGATTTCAGCAACAAAAGGATCCATGTTTTCTCTCCCTTTTCTAGTTTTGCGATGGGAAAATCCCCTGTAGTGCGATACAGAAATTGAGCACAAGGTAAGGCATGCATATTCGTATGCGGCTGGCTGCCACCAACGTTACCAACAGCCTGCGGGTTCATCACGGCGTTTCCCTGACCGGTATTCCAAATCTGCTTTCCGGTATTGGCCCAGTTGTTACCACCAGGAGCACCCTGAGTTGCGTTCTGGTTGGCGTCGACCACTGCCATGTTGTTGGTGAGAAAATGCGTATGCGTGGGCAACTGTTGGATGTTTACAGTAACGGCCGATGAACCGGCGGCCTCGCCTAAAGTGTGGCCGGATCCTTCGTGGATTGATGCCCTGCCTCGCAGGTTGGGCAGAGCGAAATTGGTTTGCCCATTGCCTCCATAGGTGGTGCCTAGTAAAGAGAATAAAGCCTGGTTCTGATTAATAGGCAGCAATTGGCCGTTACACAATGCCCAGCCCTTTGGCGCAAAGTTGAATGAAAAGATTCTGATCTCTGACAAAAACGGTTCTGCCATGGTCATGACTCCTTAATGTTGAACGTTCGAGCCTCGCTGTACCACAGTCATCGATTCTTCAAAGTAACCGCGGTTTATGTTGGAGACGGAAAAATCCCAAACAGCGAGATGATGTAATTGATACACAGGTAGGGCTGGAAATTGGTATGGGGTTGGGAGCCTCCCGTGATAGCGCTTATAAAACCAGGAGCAGCTCCCAGTTGGGCGTTAGGTTGCGTGTTAGGTGCTACAGTTAGATCGTTGTACTGGGTTATGTCTGCTACGCCCGGTACAGCAGCCGCGGGGTTGCTTGAAGGGGCACCAGTAGCGTCTGAAAAACAGAACATCGCGTGATTGTGAATCGGAATCTGCTGTGTGGTGAGCGTTACCTCTTCAACTCCTGACGCTTCGGCCTGCTGGTATGTAACGCCATCCGGTCCGGTGCCAAAATGCAGAGGTATACGGCCACGCAGATCGGGCAGTGCGAAAGTACTCTGCCCATCACCGCCATAGGTGGTCCCGATCAGTTGAAACAACGTTTCGTTCTCGGAAATTGGCAACAATTGGCCTTCGCAAAAACTCCAGCCGTTAGGATTAAAATTACCGGCAAACATTCTTATTTCGCCTACATATGGTTGGGCCATCGAATCGTCTCCTTAATCCTTTTAAGGTAAGCCGTTATGGAATCTTATGATGATCCGGCCGACTGTGTGGGTCTCTTGGGCTTGGCCCAAACAGTGGTTTCGACTTTGCACGGTTTTAAGCAAACCGATGCAGAACCTGTCATGGTCTAGCTGCAAACTACTGCGGAAAGGTTCCGCCTTGTCTTAGGGTCGAGCGACTGAGGGCGCACTATAGATCGAAAGCCGAGATATTACAAGAGTGTATTGGAAGATTCTCTAAAACTTTTTCAATGTGTTTTTTTTATTGCAAGTTTTGAAAAGAAGAAATAGACTGCACCACCATTTCTACCGCAAGCCCAGATCAAGCACCTTTCTAGGAGGAAACAAATGAAGAGTTCGCGTCGAGAATTCTTGAAGCGAGGTACGTTCGTGGCACTTGCAGCGGGTGTTCCGCTGGCCCTCACCGAGAAAGCCTCTGGCATGGGCCACTCACGGCGGCTGGTTTGAATATGGCGTCATTCAAATCCCAGTTGGGCACAAGTTTTCTTATTAATCACCAGGCATCAAAAGTGAAGATCAAGTTGGTTGACGTAACTAATTTTGCTTCACGGAAACAGACTGCGGCAGGGAAAGAAGGCTTTTCACTTCTTTTTCGTGGTCCAAAAGAGACAACTCTTAAACAGGATACGTATCTGATCGAGCATGAAGAGTTGGGTATGTTCTCCTTCCTGATCGTTCCGGTTGGAACCAAAGATACGCGCGCTCCATACTACGAGGCAGTTATCAATCGCCTCCATTCTTAACTTCCGGATATCAACCCAGAGAGTTCAGCGTCCTCTTCATGGAGAGGATTAGGGCTTCGGCGTGAGGTGTTGACTGGGGTCGTACTGCATCAGCAGATGAATTCCGTGCTGCTCGCATGGTGAGAAACCCAACCGCTCAAAGAGACGAAGTGAAGGATTGAATTCCTCCACAAAAATCCGCGTACGCTTTCCGGAGTCTTTCGCTTCGTCGAGCAATTGTTTGATCAGATAGCTTCCGATGCCGGCATTCCGCTCGGCAGGCAGCAAAGTTATATCAACAATTCGAGTTTCCTGGTCCAACCGGGCCACGTAGAGACGGCCCACTGGCCGGTTGTCGGACAAGATTATGTCGTGGCTGGCCGCGGGATATGTTTTCGAATAATGGTCCTGTTGCGCGGCGAATTGCGCTCGAACGAATGCCTGCTGCTGTTCCGCCGTCCATGGCACTAAAGCCAATTCTTCGGCTCGAGTGCTGCCATAAACTTCAACGAGAAAATCGTAGTCGTCCGGACCAACTGGACGAAGGGTAATGTTTGCTGGTCCTGGTGATTGGCTGCTCATTCGACTGGCTGCTCGCGAATACGATTGAAGACTGCTTCGTAGTAAAAACCCTGCGCGTCTTGCTTAATGGGTACGATGAAGAGCTCAAACTGGCCCATTTGATCGTGCTTAAAGTCGTGCATGCCCTGACCGAGAAACATGTCTAATGGACCACGAAACTCGAGCGCAAATTCCTCCTGCTGCGGATACAGTTTGAGTTCCGAGACGTTGATCAGATCCACTTCCACTTGAGTATTTTCGTCAAACTGAACCTGAAATTTCGTATTCGCGTGTCTTATTAAATTCCTCGTGTGTTAAAGAAGCCTCCATTCAAATCTCCTTCTATTTTTTAGCCACAAAAAGGCACAGAACTAAGGTTTGTTCATTATCAAAACCAGAAAGTCTCTTAACTCGGGACCAAAGTGATAGCCCTTGTTCAGCGGCGAGAAAGAATACCCGATCAAGCCTGTCTCTTCTACTATTCGCTGGCACCGGTCTTCAAAATCCGATTTCGAAATCACCGCATAGGGGAGAACGTGCTCCATAATTCTTCAAGACGTGATTGAGGCAGAGTAAATGCTCTTCGCGTCCATTAAGCACCAAAACCCCATCGTCCAACCCGAGGAACTCCTTCAATGTCAGCAAGCGGCATTGAAAGCCCACACTGGTGGCGCACACCGCAAGATGGCCGAAGTGAATCGAGTACTCGTCGTGGTTTAAGTGGTAACACTGAGTCGGGATATAAATGCTCCGTCACCATATTCCGAAACTATGAGCGTCCCTCCCGGGTTCAGGTGTTTCCACGCGCGTTCGATGAAACGAAAAGCGCCTGCGTTAACGAGAAACGAATCAGGCGCATCTTTGTTGAAAGATCATATTTGTTGAGGTAGTAAGCGCCTTCTCCCTGCCACTCCCGATCTTTATTACGCTGAACAGATGCAACCGGAAAATCTGCGATGACTTCATTAGAAATAATCAGATCAAAGGTGTGGTCCGGAAGATCAAACTCGGTTGCATCCTGCTGGAAATGCCTGCTCTCAGGAAGAAGATCAGACAAGATCTTTCTTTGACTCTCCATCAAAGCCGGCGAGAGATCCAGGATGTGATAGTTAAGTCCAGTTCCATTCAAACTTGCGGCTTGTTGTAAAAACGCTCGCGCAAAACTTCCCGTGCCACCGCCAACTTCCAACACTTGAAGCGGCTGCGACCTGTTCATTAACGGAACTACTTCAGGGCTCAGCGTAGCAACGCAAAAGCGCGAGCCATAATCGAGTCCGCCCAACGCTTCATGAGGGAAGCGGAAACAGTGGTTTACGGTCGGCTCGATTAGATCAAACTCCCAACTCGCATCCTCAATTCCGTGGACATGGAAGTCGATTATGGTTTCGTTTGAACTGTCAGGACGCGGCTGGTCCTTTCTATCGGAATGATAAAGATTCCGCGGCAATATATTGACGAGCGAAAAAGGCTCGTTCAGATCCTGAAGCCGGAGGGTGAACTTGATGAGTTGTCGTTCCTGAGTCGTTAAGAAATCGATCGCCGATCTGAATTCCGAATCCGCCAGAATGTTACCTTCTCGCAACTCGTTAAAAATTTGCTGGAGCGTTCTGGTGCCGTCCGCCAGCAACATTATGCCCGCAGTCAACGGCGACAATTTCTCTTCAATGATCTCAGGCAGCTCGTCACGTCTTCGCGAGTAGACGGTATGGACCATCGAAGTTCGTACCAGAATCCATTCTCCGGTTTTCGAACGGTATGCCACGGCGGGATTTTGAATCGGGCGGGTCACGTACTGATCGACCAGGAGGGCCAAAGGATCGTGACCTTCCGGGATCAGGAACTCCTGTTGGAGGAGCTGTCGCAACTGGATTCCGTCTCCGCCATTGAGGTCAGCTTCACCGATCGAAAGTTGAGTCCCCAATCTGGTGGCCAAGCAACAGACCGTGAACCCTTTCGTTTGGCTCAAGTATCTCGCCTGTTAACCGGTGAAAGACCGCGTGCTGGACCACACCCGGAAACAAACGATTCTCGACGAAACTGATATAGGGATTGATCCCGTAGGTAGGCATTTAATTTAACAATTTCTTCTCTGTGCAACCTCTTTTCTCTTTTCTGTGGTGGATCTTCCTGAACAAATTCTTAACCACAGAGACACAGAGAACACAGAGGTGGCACAGAGAAATCCGAAATTAGGGAACCCATTTCATTTCCAAATATGCTGCTTCGGCTTCGCCGCCGCTTCGACAGAATCCCAAACGCTCGTACAAACGCACAGCCGGAGATGAGGCCACGACGTGCAATTGGATCGGTTTTCCTGCGCCGGTAGCTTCCTTCATTAGATCCTGAATCAAACGGCTCCCGATGCCGGTGTTTCTATACTCTGTCAAAAGCGCAATGTCTCGCAGCAGTATGCTCGTATCACCTCTCTCAACCAGCATTCTGCCAACAGGACGTCCATTCAAAACAATGATTCGATTATCGACTCGGGGATACAATCTTTCACGAGTAAGAAACTGCATTCTGATAAAGGCTTGCTTCTGATCGTCACTCCAACCGAATCCTTCCAGCTCTTCCAAACGCGTGCTGGCGTAAACCTCTAACAAGAACGGCTCGTCTTCTGGTGTCGCCTCGCGCAGGACGAGATCAACTTGTTCGTTTTGCACCTTAAACTTTCCTACTTTTTCAACTGATCTTTCAAACTCAGATTACGTACGAGGCGTTGCAGATAATTCGGGTGCACTCGCAGAAGCTTAGCAGCATCGCCGAGGTTGCCTTCCGCCTGCTCGATTGCGCTCAGGATGATTTGTTTCTTCGCTTGTGCGACAGAGTTATGATACGTACTCGGATTAGCAAAGTTAACTTCGCCCTCAAGCAAAGCCTCCGGCAAATCTTCCGCCATTATTAAATCGGTTGTTCCGAGCACCACTGCGCGCTCGATCGTGTTTTCCAACTCGCGCACGTTGCCGGGCCAGTCGTAAGCAGTCAAATAGTTACGCGCTTCCGTCGAGAATCCCTTTAGCTTTCGATTGCAACGCGCCCCGTACTTGTCTGCGAAGTAATTCGCGAGCAGCATGATGTCTTCGCGTCGCTCACGCAGTGCGGGCATTTCCAACGAAACCACGTTGAGACGATAGTAAAGATCCTGGCGAAACTGGCCCACTTCGATCGCTTCTTCGAGGTTCTTGTTCGTCGCCGCGATCAGACGCAGGTCGACGTTGATCGTGACTGTTCCTCCCACGCGTTCAAACTCTCTCTCCTGAAGCACACGCAACAGTTTGACTTGCAGCGGCGGTGTCAATTCTCCGACCTCGTCGAGAAAAACCGTGCCGCCATCGGCGATCTCGAGCCGCCCTTTCTTCTGCGCGAACGCACCGGTAAACGAGCCCTTCTCGTGTCCAAACAACTCGCTTTCCAATAGCGATTCGTTGAGCGCGGCGCAGTTCACCGCCATGAAAGTCTTCTGAGCGCGCTTGCTGTTTCGATGCATCGCACGCGCAGCGAGCTCTTTGCCCGTTCCACTCTCTCCGCCGATCAGGATGGTCGCATCAGTCGGCGCCACTTTCGAGATGAAGTGATAGACACGCTGCATCGCGGCGCTTTCCCCAACCATGTTGTGCTCGATATTCACGTCGGCCAGCAGCCGCTCGTTCTCAGTTTCGAGCCATTCAAACTGTCGCGCGTTTTCGATCGCGACCGCCGCAATGCCGGCAATCGCAGTGACGAGCTGCAAGTGATCGCGATTGAAGTAATCGCGCGTCACAGTGCTGTCGAGATAGATGACGCCGAGTTTGCGATCGAACAGAATCAGCGGCACACACATCACGGAGTGCGTACGCGCTGAAATCAAACTGTCGGTGACGAGTGCTGTTTCCGAGGGCGCGTCGTTGGCCAGGAGGGCAACGCCATCGCGCAACACCTGCTGCACGATCGTGCGACTAACATTGACTGCTCCGTCTTTGCCGTACACTCGATCGAGTCCGAAGACCAGACTGGTTTCGAAAGAGCTCTCGTCAGTAAGCAGAATCGCGCCGCGTTCTGCGGGCACGACTTCGAAGAGCAGATCGAGTAGTCGTTCGAGCAGATTGTCGAGCCCGCGAATCGAGTTGATCGCCGTGCTGATCTTCATGAGCGCGCTGAGATCGCGCGTCATCTGGTAGATGGCGTCGTCGAAACGGATCTGGACGGTCGAGCCGCTTACGACATGCGCTTCATCGAGCCTCACGTCGCTCGACTTCGACGTCGCATCACCTTCGTGCGTGAGAAACAGGAACTGTGAATCGCCGATGCGAACACGATCGCCGTGCTCGAGTAGTCGACTCCTGACCGGCACGTCGTTAACAAACGTGCCGTTGAGGCTTTCGAGATCTGTGATTACGAATCCTGTCTCGCTCTTTTCGATCTTGGAGTGGCGGCGCGAGACTGATGCGTCTGCAATGCAGAGATTGGCGGCGGTCTCACGACCGATGACGAGCGACTCTTCGTTGAGTGCGAAGATAGCTCCTTTTAATTTCCCGGAAATGGCTGCGAGACGAGGAGGCATTGGGACAGGATATACAGGATTTCGCAGGATTAACAGGATATCTTCTTAATCCTGAAAATCTTGCTAATCCTGTCTAACGACTTTCTTTAAGGAATAATTCGCCAATTATTATTGGGCGTCGCCGGGACCGTTTTATTCTTCTCCACCCAATCAATAATCAACTCGCGAATTTCTTCACTCGACCGGTAAACCACCGGCGCGTTCTTGTACATGTTGTATCCGCCACCACCATTGACGCGGTAGTTGTTCGTAGCGAGTCGAAGTTTCCGCGTGAGTGATAACGGCTGTCCACGAAAGCGCAGGTTTTGAATGCGCTGACCGATCGGTTTCGAGATGTCGAGATCGTAAGTGACACCTTCGGCGATGTCGAAGTTGTAAGCGGGAATTTTCTCGTCGACCAGATCGCTCGCCGGCTTGCCCGGAACGTACTCCTTGAAATACTTCGCGGAGTGTTCCAATGCGTCTTTGAGTTGCTGGCCTGTGACCTCCAGCACGACGAGCGTGTTTTCATAAACATACAATCCCGCGATATCGCGGACACTAACCGGTCCTTTCGCGATGCGCGCCGCCGGGTTGAAACTCGCCACCATTGACACGTCCGCTTTGCCCGCATCCAACTGCACTTTCTGAATCAGATCGAGAATCGCGGTGTCGCGAAAGCGCGCGTCGCGTGCGGTTAGCTCTTCCGGCGAGTCACCGATCACGCGCGCCAACCAGCCTTGCGTCTCCCGATCGTAAGGCTCCGCGAGTTTCACCACTTCGGGATCCGGTTCTACACGATCGTCATTCGGCAGCGTGCGCGCCGACTTCGCATACATGCGCCAGCTCGTGCCTGCTTTCTGCAAGTACAGATCGGCGCGCGCGAGATGTCGTCCCCAGTGGTTCGCCTGCGTCAGTAACACACCGTTGATATAAAGCGAAGGCACTTCGCGATGCGTGTGGCCCATGAAAATCACATCGACGCCCGGAACTTCTTTCGCGATCAAGATCGCCTCGTTTTCGTGAGGCACTTGCCCCGGACTCATTTCACCCGTACGCAAATCTTCTTCGAGTCCCATGTGCATCGCGATCACAACGACGTCCGCTTTTTCCTGCTCGCGCAGGATCGGGACCCACTTGCGTGCTTCGGCGACGGGCTCGTGAAATTCGAGGCCCGCGTAGTTTGGTGGATTGTCCCAGTTGGGCACGCCGGGCGTTGTCAAACCGAGTATGCCGATTTTCACGCCAGCCACTTCTTTGACGATGTAAGGCTTGTAGTGTGGTTGCTGTTTGGCTTTGTCGTACGTATTCGCGGACAGCCACGGAAAGTTTGCTTCGCGGCGTGCTTTCTCCAGGACCTTTAGACCGAAGTTGTACTCGTGATTGCCGACGGCCATCGCGTCATAGTTCAGCGAGTTCATCGCGAGCATCATCGGATCGGGCGGTGCGTTATTTTTGCGACCGTGGAAGGACTCGAGTGGTGAGCCCTGGATCGTGTCGCCGGAATCGATGAGCAACACATTTGGCTGTTCTTTGCGAATGCGTTTGATCAGAGTCGCGACCTTGGCAATGCCGCGATTATCGGATTTGTTTGTGTAGTAATCGATAGGGTTGATGTTGCCGTGCAGATCAGTGGTGCCGAGGATCGTAATTTGAATGCGATCCGGGGCAAAGCTCCGGCCCACGAGAACGAGCGCGAGCATGATTACTAAGGTTGAGAGGGAGTAAATAAAGGGTGAAAATCTATGAGTTTTCATATATGACGAGTTAGTTTCAGACAGGATTCACAAGATTTTTCATGATGAACAAGACAATCCTGTCAATCAGGGAAAATCCTGTCAATCCTGTACAAAGATTTCCACCGCAATTCGGGTTTGCAATCTGCGTTCATCTGTGAAAATCTGCGGCTAGGTTATACTCCAAATAAAATCTGTCAGAAATTTGTTTCAAATGGATAACCTCGTCACTTCGAACATTCGCCAACGACCGATTCGCACGCTCGTGAGCGTCGCCGGCGTCGCGCTGGGAGTTAGCCTGATCATGCTGTTCACCGGCCTCGCGCGCGGCATGTCAAACGACTTGCAGCGGCGCGCGACGAACGTCCGCGCGGAGTTGATCTTCATGCGGCCAGGCGCGGTTCAACTCACAGCCACCACCGCCAATCTCGATACGAGATACGTCGAGCGTTTGAAGCAGATCGAAGGCATCGAAGAAGCCCTGCCGGTCATTCGCCATTTCAACCAGGGCACGAAAGGAATCGGTATCGAGCAGATTGATGGCGTTGATTGGGACGCTTACGCGCGGATGAATGGAATCAACATGGTCGCCGGGCGTGGCCCACAAAGCCTCGATGAAGTGGTGATCGACGAGGTCAAAGCTCAACAAGGCAATTACCACGTTGGCGATCGACTGAAACCGCTGGGCACGCAGGACTATCGAATCGCGGGAATTTATTCTCCTGAATCGGGAGCGCGCGTGAAGATGTCGCTCGAGGGAATGCAGAAAGCACTCGAAGCGGAAGGTAAGTGTACGTTTATTTTTCTGAAACTTCGGAATTCGGACCAGCTTCAGGAAGTCGCGCAGCGAATCGATCAGGAGTTGCCGGGCAACACGATCCAACCGACGCGCGAGGTGTTTACGAGTTTTGAGAAGAGTATTCCGTTACTCGGTGTGTTTTTGCGCGTGCTGGTTGTGCTCGCGGCGGTAGTGAGCTCGCTCGTGGTGATGCTGGCGATGTACACGACGATCACGGAGCGCACGCGCGAGATCGGAATCTTGAAAGCGATGGGCGCCTCGCGTGGTTACATCGTCGGGATCATCGAGAAGGAAGCGATACTGATCAGTGTGATCGGGTTGATAGCGGGATTTGCGGTTTCACTCGTGGCGGGCTATTTGATTCACAAAGCTTACGGGTTGGTTTTTGAGTACAGTTGGCGGTGGGCGCTCGTGGCGGCGGCAATTGGTGTTGGTGGTGGGATTGTAGGAGCGCTGTATCCGGCGTGGCGGGCTTCGAATCTCGATCCGGTTAACGCGCTCGCTTATGAATGATATAGGTCCTATACGTCCTATAGGCCCTATTACTCTGAAATCCCACGTAGCGAAAACCCTCTTTTCCAGATCAATAAAAGCCCGACCGCACTCCAGAAGATGTCGCGGCCTTTTCTCACGATCGCGAGCGTCTCGCCGATTCCTATCGCGAAGCCGAGTACCTTCGACACCTGGCCGGTCCCTCCTTCATCTACACCTGCGCGCAAGGGGATAAACTTAAACGCCACGTTGATGATCCGATTCACTGACTCGAGTATGAATGCCTGCGTGAGCGTGGGCGCTACGGGACTGATGAACGAGAGCGTGATGAACACCTCCAGCGTTCCCGCGAGGTGAAAGCACATGTCTAACAAAAAGATCGCCAGAAAACTGCGCTGGCTCGTCGAGTAAAACCCGTAAACACGATCTTCCAGCGACTGTGCTCGCGGCGTAAGCTTTCCCACGAGCTTTGGCAACACACTACGTTTACTCAGAAACGCGAGTGCGCCACTCAAAAACCTCGTCTGCCGTCGAATTAACAGATAAGCGAGCGGAATGATGACGACCGTGGTCACAAGCGCGACGATGCTCGCATAGCGCAACGGCTTTGGCAGTGCAAAAGTGAGCAACAAGGTCGCAGTGCCCGAGAAGATGAAGATCGCGACCGTCAGCGCGTAAAAAATGTTTTCGATCGCGAGTGCCGACAGTCCCACCAGCAAGGGGACACGATCTTTAACAAAGACTGCCTTCGACGGCTCGCTTACAGCGGCGCTTACAAACGGGATGATGTTGCCGAGTGCGTCGCCCATCAAACGGGCCGCGAACGCGTCGCGAAATGGAAGTCGATACGGTGGTTCGATGCAGCGCGTCCAGGCGAGTGCGCGCACGATGTAGCGAGTACTGGAAACAGCAAGAATGAGGATGAAGCCGGCGCCGAGTCGCTGAATGTTCGAGAGGATCCCACCAACGCCCGCACGGCTCACGAAGTACGCAAACAGAAGCAGGCCCAACAGACCGAAGATGATACCAAGTGGCGCAAATCTCCTGCTCCCACTCTGGTTCTGAGTCAAAACATCGTTCGGCATCGTCGTACGGTACCACACGTGGCAAAAGCTATACCTTCGTGTGTGGCATCCTCATCCTGTAAATTCTGAAAATCCTGTCATCCTGTCTAACTCAATCGACCGTTTGGACAGGATGACAAGATTTTCAGAATTAACAAGATTCCGGCTTTTGTGCCTTTTTGTGGCTTGGTTTATGATGCGATGTTCGATTCTGACACCAGTAAGACGGGCATTAACATGAGTCAATCCCAATCAGCAATAGCACCACCTGCGCCGAGTCCACTCACCACGCTTACTGAAGACGAGACGATGTTTCGCTCCAGTGTTCGCGAATTTGCCGAGGGCGAATTGCGGCCGCGCGTCGAGCACATGGACGAAGCCGCGAAGCTCGATCCAGCGATCATCAAGCAATGTTTTGAGCTCGGTTTGATGGGCATCGAGACTCCCGAGGAGTTTGGCGGCGCGGGCGCAAATTTTTTCACTGCGATTCTCGCGGTTGAAGAGTTGTCGCGCGTTGACGCTTCGGTCGGAGTTTTTGTCGACGTGCAAAACACGCTCGTCAACAACGCTTTCATTCGCTGGGGCACACCGGATCAGAAGAAGAAATACCTGACGAGACTCGCGAGCGAGAGTGTCGGCGCCTACGCGCTGAGTGAGCCGAGTTCCGGTTCCGATGCATTCGCGATGCAGACGCGCGCCGTCGAAAAAGACGATCATTACCTGCTGAACGGCCGCAAGCTCTGGATCACGAACGGTATCGAAGCTGACATCTTCGTGTTGTTTGCCAACGCAAATCCCGAAGCCGGATATCGCGGCATCACGGCGTTCGTCGTCGAGAAGAGTTTTCCGGGTTTCAGCATCGGCAAGAAGGAGAACAAACTCGGCATCCGCGCTTCATCAACAGTCGAGCTGATACTCGAAGACTGCAAAGTGCCGAAGGAGAACGTGCTCGGCGAGCCGGGCAAGGGTTACAAGATCTCGATCGAAACGTTGAATGAAGGTCGTATAGGAATCGGCGCGCAGATGATCGGCATCGCGGCCGGCGCACTCGAGGCCGCACTCCTTTACACAGCCGAGCGACAACAGTTTGGCAAGTCGATCAACCAGTTTCAGGCAGTTCAGTTTCAACTCGCCGAGATGGCGACTGAGCTCGAGGCGGCGCGTTTGATGGTCTACAACGCCGCGCGCATGAAGGATGCGGGCGTCAACTTCGTCAAAGAAGCAGCGATGGCGAAGCTTTACTCGTCGCGCGTGGCCGAGCGCGTCAGCTCGAAAGCGATTGAGCTCTACGGTGGATACGGTTACGTGAAGGATTATCCGGTCGAGAAGTACTGGCGCGATTCGAAGATCGGTGCGATTTATGAAGGCACGTCGAACATGCAGTTGCAGACGATCGCTAAACTCATCATCGGAAAGTGAGCCGCAAAAAGGCACAAAAAGCACATAAAAGAAGAATTTATCTTATGTGCCTTAGTGGCTGGCATTCATCTATGAATACTGATACTAAAGTTTTGAAGCTGGTCCGGAAGACTGATTCAACACCAACTACAACAACAGAATTACCGGATCACAAACTGCTCATCGAGATGTATCGCACGATGTACCTGTCGCGGCGTCTCGACGACAAAGAGATTCAACTCAAGGGACAGAACCGGATCTTCTTTCAGATCAGTGGCGCGGGCCATGAAGCGATCCTCGTCGCTGCCGGAGTGGTGCTGAAGCCTGCCTACGACTGGTTTTACCCTTACTATCGCGATCGCGCGCTCTGTCTACAGCTCGGCATGACGCCGCTGGAGCAGTTGCTCTCTGCTGTGGGCGCCGAAGCCGATCCCAACTCACACGGGCGACAAATGCCTTCACACTGGGGCCACAAGAAACTCAACATCGTCTCGCAGTCGTCTCCAACCGGAACACAGTTGTTGCAAGCTGTCGGTTGTGCCGAAGCGAGTTATCGTTTCGACCTAATCCCGGAGCTGCAAAAGCGCGTCAGCAATTTCAAACACGACGAAGTGACGTACGTCTCGCTTGGCGACGGCACCAGCAGCGAAGGCGAGTTTTGGGAAGCACTGAACACGGCCAGTAATTTGAAACTGCCGGTGCTTTTCCTTTTGGAAGATAACGGCTACGCGATCAGCGTTCCGGTTGAAGTGCAAACTGCGGGCGGCGACGTGTCGCGGCTCGTCGAGAATTTTCCGTCACTCTACCTGCAACGATGCGACGGCACCGATCCAATCGAATCTTTGGAGACGATGCGGCGCGCAGTTGATTACTGCCGCCAGCGAAAAGGCCCGGCGCTCATTCACGCAAAAGTTATTCGACCGTATTCACACTCGCTTTCAGACGATGAAAAGCTCTACCGGCCTGACGAGGAACGCGCCAGCGACGCCGAGCGCGATCCGGTCAAACGTTTCGGCGCGCTGCTGATCGAAGAAGGCGTGATCGATCAGGACGGCCTGCAAGAGATCAAAGACGAAGTCGATCGCGAAGTGAATGAAGCGGCTGACATCGCACTCGCGAGTCCACAACCAGCACGCGAAACCGCGACGAAATACGTCTTTTCACCTGACGTCGATCCGACCGGCAAAGAGTTTGACACGGAAGACGAGGTTCAACTTTCCGGCAATCCCGGCACGATGGTCGACCTGATCAATCGTTGTCTCGATACGGAGATGGCGCGCGATCCGCGCATCGTCGTTTTCGGTGAAGACGTGGCCGATTGCTCGCGCGATCAATATCTCGAATCCGTGAAAGGCAAGGGCGGCGTTTTCAAAGTCACCGCGAACTTACAGCGCCGGCATGGAAGCGCGCGCGTCTTCAATTCGCCTCTCGCGGAAGCAAACATCGTCGGACGCGCGATCGGCATGGCCACGCGCGGGCTGAAACCGGTGGTTGAGATCCAGTTCTTCGACTACATCTGGCCCGCAATGCATCAGATTCGCAACGAACTGGCCCTCATGCGCTGGCGTTCGGGAAATGAATTCAAAGCACCGCTCGTGATCCGCGTGCCGGTTGGCGGTTACCTTAAAGGCGGTGCTGTTTACCACTCACAATCCGGTGTTTCAACTTTCACCCAGATCCCGGGCCTGCGCGTGATTTATCCATCGAATGCGCTCGACGCAAACGGATTACTGCGCACGGCGATTCGTTGCGACGATCCGGTTCTGTTTCTCGAACACAAACATCTCTATCGCCAGGCATACAACAAGTCGGCTTATCCTAACGACGAGTTCATGATTCCGTTTGCGAAAGCGAAGAAAGTTCGCGAAGGGAAGGATCTCTCGATCATCACTTATGGCGCACTCGTGCAACGTTCGCTCGTCGCGGCAAAGCAGATGGAGCAGGACGGTATCAGTGTCGAGATTATCGATCTGCGAAGTCTGGTACCGTTTGATTGGGACGCGATCGTGGAAACAGTGAAGAAGACGAATCGCGTGATCGTCGCGCATGAGGATTCGCTCTCGTGGGGCTATGGCGCTGAGATCGCGGCGCGAATTACTGATGAGTTGTTTGAATATCTCGACGCGCCGGTCAAACGCGTCTGCGCGCTTGATACTTTCGTCGCCTACGCACCGCAACTCGAGGACGCGATCCTGCCGCAGGCGGCTGATGTCGCTAAAGCCATCGCTGAGTTAAAAGCATATTAGACAGGATTAACAGGATGTTTCAAGATTGACACGGCTTGTTAATCTTGTGAAATCTTGTAATCCTGTCCAAAGGTCTCTTCCATACAGGCGTGTATTGTTCTATTCCGGACGATTTCCCCAATCACTCACTTAAAACGTGATCATCTAAACGGCATAAATTTTGCCCACTTTCTTAATCGTGTTACGCCTCTGCGCGTCTCCCCGACATTAGCTTCCCCCACGTTCGACAATTAATCGCGATTGATTAGACACAAGGGAGGTACAACTGATGAAAAAACACGTTTTGAGCGTTTTGGGGGCAGTGGTTCTGACTTTTGCACTCGCTGCTATCGCTCTCGCACAAACGACAACCGTTACCAAGACGGTTCAAAACCCCGACGGCACATACACAATCATTGAGTATCCCGTAAAGAAAGAAGTAACGCTGAACCTAACGCCCGTCAATATCACCGGAGCCAAAGGAGTGGCCACCATTCTCCGCGATGATGATGGAACGAAGATCAAAGTGAACTTAACGGAAGTTCCCGCCGACATGACTGCGGTGACACTTTACGCAGTTGATGACAAAGGCGTAGTTACCGCTCTCGGACCAGTCGCCATTACTAATGGCACCGGCACGCTGACGGCAACGGCTCCGCTGTCTAAGTTCATGTTATTCGCTTCGCCCGAGCCACAGTTGACGGCTTATGACGCGAATACGAAAGTGTTCTTCAGGAGCCCGGTGCCGGAAGGTTTCACGGTTATCCCCGTGGCCAATACCGGCGATGAAAAAGTGGCAGCGGTAGGAGCGCCAGTGGCCGCGACCGCTAAAACCACCACGACGACTACTCCCGGAGCAGTTGTTTCATCTCCGAGTGGCACAACAGTGGTAGTTCCGATGACGGAAACCAAGACCACTTACTCGGCGCCATTGCTCAACATTCCGGCTTACAAAACGGGCGATGACACCAAAATTAAGGTCGACTTCACGGGTGCGCTGACAGGCGCGCGCGCGAACGTATTTATCACGCCGCGGAAAGACGGACCGACTGAGGTCAAGATGCGTTTCCACGAGCTGAAGGAAGCGCCTGCGGGTCAGAAGTTCATCGTGTGGGCCGTTTCGCCTGATAACAAATTCACCAAGATCGGTGAGATCATCAATACAGGCGGCCGGAACGAAGCTGAAATCAGGTCAGAAGTAGCTCTGCCGGACTTCGGTTTGATCGTGACGATGGAAAACGCTGTCGGCGACATGCCGGTCGGCCCAGCCATCGGAACGATTCACATTGTTCCGTAACTTTGAGGGCTGTTTGCGTTGTTCTGGAGGGTCGCTCGCAAGGGCGACCCTTTTCTGTGTCGAATCTTTCACAAAAAACTTCCGCCAAAGGACCGTCTTGCGTTACTATGTCGTAGCTGAAGTTACCCTGAGGTACTTTCAGGCTTCCCGACCGGCTGTGGTTCAAGCCACTTCATCTTTTCAATAACTGCGAGATCCCCTGCCCGTGAATTCCCCTTCACGCGCCGAAAGTCTCCGTTTTGTCTGGGTGTTAACGACATGATTAAGAGAAGAAGCTACCCTCGTTTGTTGTTCCCGCTTGCATTGATTCTCCTGGTCGCCTCTTTGGCGCAGGCTGAGGAAACTCTCCCCAATCTCGTAAAACGCGTAAAGCCGGCCGTTGTCGCTATTGCGACTTACGACGCGAGTGGTGAAGCGTTGATGACCGGCAGCGGTTTCTTTCTGCGTACCGGCCAGGTCGTGACAAATCTTCACGTGATTCGTGGCGCGGTTCGAGCAGAGATCAAGACCCTCGACGGCAAAGGCAAGGTTTTTCCGGTAAACGGCACGCTTGCGGTCGATGAGGAAGGCGACCTCGCGTTGTTGAGCGTGGAGATGCCGGTGGAGCGCACTGCCAGAAGCACTGAGCTCGCGAAAGAGCTCCCGGATGAAGGCGAAACTATTTTTGTGATCGGTAATCCTTTGAAGCTCGAGGGCTCGGTGAGCGATGGGATTGTTTCGGCGGTGCGGGAAGTGCCGAACAGTTATCGCATTATTCAAATCACGGCGCCGATCTCACACGGAAACAGCGGCAGTCCGGTTTTCAACCTGAAAGGGCAGGTGCTGGGTGTTGTGACGGTGAAAGTCACAAACGGTCAGAACATCAATCTCGCGATTGCGGCGGCGCGAGTCGCAGAGCTGACGGCTGGAAAACTGACGCCGCTGTCGGAGCTGGCGGTCAAAGGCAAGGGCGATGTGGCGGAGTCGCTTTATCGATCAGGACTCGATTCGCTCTGGCTGGGGAATTACGACAATGCTGTCGGTTACTTCGAAAACGCGGCGAACAAGAATCCGAAGCGCGCTGAGACGTGGGTGCAGGTTGGCTATTGCAAAGTGAAGCAGGGCAAGACGCAGGAAGCGATTCGTGCTTACCTGCAGGCGATGCAACTCAAGCCCGAAGATCCGGAGATTCACAACCGGCTCGGGGATGCTTATTACTACTCGGGGCGATTGCGTGAGGCGATTGAGTCGTACACCGAGGCAGCACGCCTGCGTCCTAATTGGGCTGAGACGTTTTACAACCTCGCGATTGCTTACTCGGAGAGCGGCAATCCCGGGATGGCCGCTAGTCAGGCGCGGATCTTGCAACGGTTGGATCCAAAGCTCTACGAAAAGTACTTGCGAGAGACTATGTAAAAACAATAGTTGTCCTATAGGACCTATATCGATTTACTAACCGGCTTGCCCGGTAAACACGCCGGTATCCACACTCTTCGGATTACCCAACACCACGAACCGAATATTCTTCATATACTTCTGCGAGACGCGTTGAATATCCGCAGGCGTCACCGCCGTCAGCTTCTCAAGGAAGTTGATTGAATTTTTCCACCCGCCACCAATCAATTCATACTGCGCCAGCTCTCCAGCCTGCGCTGCATTCGTCTCCTGGCCGAGGTAATACGTGGTCAGGTATTGCGCAACCACCGCCTGGATGTCATCAGCGTCTACTGGCTCACTCTGTAAGCGCGCGATCTCGCTGAGCATCACTCGAATGGACTGGTTCGCGTCCACCGCAGTCACGTACAAACCACCGACATTCGCGGCCTGCGTTCGCAAAAACGCATCCGGTGCGTACGACAGATTTCGCTTCACACGAACTTCTTCAAATACACGATCACGCAACAACGAGCTCGCGATCCGCATGGCGTAAATGTCAGGCGACGTCAGTGACGGCGCGGCGAACAAACCCTGGATGTAGTTTGTCGGCAACTCACGCGGCGTGACTTCCACCGTCGATTTATCAAACGCGAGCTGCGGAATTGACTTCGGCGTGTAGGCACCTTTCGGCAACTTGCCGAAGCTCGCCGTCACGAGCCCGCGCACGTCATTCGGATTCAGATCGCCTACGATTACGAGCAACAGCCGCGACGTCTCCATCAACTTCGTGTGATAAGCGCGCAAATCCGCGGGCGTGAGCTTCGCAACTGTTTGCGGCGTGCCGCTCGTGTTGTTCAAATACGGATGACCCGCGTAAGCCACGCGCTCCTGCAACTTTTGCAGGTACACGTCGGGATTGTCAGTATCGTCGCTGAGCGATACGACCTGCCTTTCCTGCACGAGCGCCACGTCTTCTTTTGTGAACGACGGGCGCAGCGCTACATCAGTGAAGATCTCCCACGAGCGATCGAAGTGCATGCGCGTGGTAGCCAGCGACAGTACCGAGTAATCGTTGTTTGAGCTGCTGCCGATCACCGTGCCCATGCGCGACAATTCACTGCGCATTTTCGCGCGCGGAAAGTTTGTCGTTGCTTCAGTGGCAGCGCTGAGCATCAGCGTTTCAATACCCGCGTTTTCCGCGTTGATGTTCGACGCGCCGCCGCGAATGAACAGACCTGCCGCGACGGTCAAACTTCCTTCACGTCGCTTCAGCAACACTTTCAGACCATTAACTTCAAACTCACTGACAAGCGCCGCCTGCTTTGCGACAACGCTATGAACAGTTTCCTGTGATTGCGGTTTTGTTTGCTGAGTCGCCTGCGAATAATCCGTGCTCGCGATAAACATCATCGCGACGAGCAGCGCACTGCTGATCATCCGGCGCACCGATTTAGCGCGAAAAGAAATACCCGACTGTTGTTCTGGCTGGTTCATAAATTGGCTCATGATTGTCCTGACGTTCTACTGTCCTATTAACTCTTCAGGCGTGATTTTGATTCGCCCTTGCGCCTCGTTTGACATCAACGCGAGACCAACGTGCGGCTTGCCCTGGATGTAGGTCGTGACGTAGCGGCTGATGTCCGCACGCGAGGTGGCGCGCAGCCGTGGCAGATAACCGCGGAAGTATTCGAGTCCGGTCGATGCCCACCAGAAACTGAGCGTGTGTGTGTAGTCGCTCAACTTCTCGCGCGAATAGAGATCGTCGGCTTCGAGTAGTGCTTTGGCGCTTTCGAGCTGCTCGTCGGTGTAGTAGTCCTTGTCGTTAAAGTGGGCCACTTCTTCGTAGAGCGCTTTGATCGCCGCGCGTGCTTTATCTGGCGTGGTTTGCGCAATGAGCTGGATTGGTCCAACGTTGCGCTGCGTGTAGTAACTCAAGTCGACGCCGGTCACCAAACCAGTGTCTACGAGATTTCTCTGAAAGCGCGAATTCGGTTGTCGCAGGATGAACGAGAAAACGTCGGCTGCGTAGGTCGCCGGATTGTCTTTACCGATCGACGGGCCGTGCCAGCCAATGTTGATGATCACGTTCTGCACCGGTTGCTGAATCACCAGGCCTTCACTCTTCGGCAACGGCGGATGTTCGACGAGTGGAAACTCGACAAACGGATCTTTTTCGCGCTTGGGCCAGTCGCCGTAAAGCTCCTGTGCCATTGCGATTACTTCCGTGGGATTCACATCGCCCGTCAGCACGAGGGCTGAGTTGTTTGGGACGTAGTAACGCTGCTGGATCAGCCGCATCATGTCGGTTGTGGCGCCACCGACAGTCTCTCTGTTGCCGAGTGCGTTCTTGCGGCTGGGATACTTGTAAAAGAGACGAGTGTTCATCTCTTTCGCCAGGTAGAAGAACGGGTTCGACTCGTTGCGATCGATCTCGCCGATCACCACCTGCTTCTCGCGACCAAACTCACGCTCGTCAAAAAGCGGATACCGCACAGAGTCTTTCATAAACTGCATGGCCGTACGAAGATTCGGGCTGGTCGTGGTGAAGTAATAATCAACTACTTCTTCGCGCGTGGTGCCGTTGTAGGCAATACCCTTCTGGCCAATGGCGCGCACGTAATCTTCAGCATTCGCGATCGCGCGATTCTGCTTGAAGAACATGTGCTCGTACAGGTGCGACAAACCATTCAGCTCGGGCGGCTCGGTGTAAGAGCCGTTTCTCACCGCGAGCTCGATCGTGACGAGCGGGATCGAGTGGTCTTCGAGAACGATTATCTCGAGGCCGTTCGGAAGCACCTTGCTGATCAGGTTTACTTCCGGCAGTCGCGCTGTCGCGGCGGCGGTTGCGGGCGCTGTGGTTGTGGTTGGCTTCGTCGAACGCTGTTGTGGTGTCAGCACCCGCGCGGAGAGCGTGGACGGTGACAACAACGTTAGCAGAAGCAGAAAGACGAGCGAACTTCGTTTCACTGATAACTCCATATGCTGGAAATTGATGTTGATAGTGGGGAAAAGGTTATCTTGAATCTTGTAAATCCTGCAAATCTTGTCATCCTGTCACAGTCTTGGACAGGATTACAGGATTTTCAGGATAAGCAAGATTATTTCCGGATCATCGATCGCGCTTTTTGACGGAGGGCTGTGCGATAGGCGGCAGCGTCAGCTCCTGCCGCATTAGATAACCATTGAATTCGCGGTGTCCCGCGCGGGGTGGTTTCGCCGGTTAACTGCATCGAGTAAGTGCGTTTGTCATTCGGTACAAAAAGTACTAGCCGCCGGAGGTTGCGGCCCTCGCTTGAATCCTTTCCGGTAAATAACAACTCCTGAAAACCGTCGTCATCTGCATCAACCAGTTCAGAGCTCCAGTTCGCATGACTGAATCCTTCGGCGTCAAGTCGTCCCTGAGCCCCAAGTCGAAACTTTCCATCGCGTTTTTGAAGCACCAGGAAGTTTGTCGCGCCAGCTTTCCGCTGGTTGTTCACGACAACAATTGCCGGTCCCGATTCCGTATCGATGATCTCGAAATCGCCGACCGATCCACGAGCAAAGCGCGCCGCGATTTTACGTGCCTGATCGCGTGTTAACTGCTCCACGGGTTTCGCATCTTCGCGCGGCTTAGCCGCCCGACCTGATGGAGCTGTGGAGCCGGAGCGCCACGAAGTAGGAGTCCACTGCGGTTGTGATGCGGCAACGGGAAGCGCATTGCTCGGTATGCGCGCCTCGCTTGCACCCTGCCCGCCCGTGTAACCCCAGACGAGAAGTGCGCTGAAAATGGTCACGAGGATCGTTGGCGCACCTACTCGAAACAGCAAACCTCGTCCCGCATCGGCAGCCGCGACCATTGACGACATCGGATCCGCGTGTGCAACCGGACCTTCCGGCCGAACCAGGCTGCGCTCCAGTAGTAACTTCGCCATGGCTGCCGTTCGCGGCCGATCCTCCGGTCGTTTCGCGAGCAAACTGTGAACTGCGAGCGCGAGTGCTCGCGGAATGTCCTGCCTCAACCTCGGCAACGGCGGCGCTGGCGCTGTCGCCTGTTTCACTAACAACGCTGATTGCAGCGGATCGACGAACGGCGGCCGCCCGGCAAGCATTTCATACAACAACACACCGAGGCTGTAGAGGTCGCTGCGCGCGCCGACACGTTGTCCCAAACACTGTTCCGGCGACATGTAGCGCGGTGTTCCGATCAACTGGCCCGAACCCGTGCTCGCGTGTGTCGCCGTTGATTCCGCCGACGACGCCAAAACTTTCGCGACGCCGAAATCGAGCACACAAACGCCTCGTTTGCCGAGCAGAATGTTTGACGGTTTCAAGTCGCGGTGAATGATCCCGATCCGGTGAGCTTCTTCGAGAACGTCGCAAATCTGCGTTGCGATATCGATTGACTGGGTAAACGAAAAACGGCCCTCGCGTGCGAGTGCCTGCGAAAGCGTTTCACCCTCAACAAATTCCATTACGATGAAGTGACGGCCGTCAGGCAGGTTTCCAGCGTCGAAGATCATCGCGGCGTTTGGATGGCGCAGCTTCGCCATCGTTCGCGCTTCGCGGAGGAAGCGATCGGAGACGTCGGCGTCAGACGCGAATTCGGGTCTGATGATCTTGACTGCGACGGGGCGTTCGAGGTCCAGATGGGTAGCAAGATAAACAGCGCCCATGCCGCCGGTCCCGATTTCGCGTTCTATTCTGAATCTGCCAGCGATAAGTTGAGGGACATCCATACTGACCTTCCTTCGGGTAAAAGGTCGCAACGCATCTTCGGTTTTGGCGTGGTTCGGGGGAAGAGACGAGACAGTTTAGCACCTTATTGAAGTTTGGAATAGGTCCTATCTGTCCTATAGGACCTATATTTCATTTGTCCAACCCGGGATGAACGCCCGGCACATTCGGAATCCAGAACACCTGCCCATTGATCTCAAGACTTCGCAGCCCGTTTTTCGGCAGGTCCTTTTCTTTCAACCCGAGATATGTGAAGTGTGGCAGATCGCTCAGCACAGTCTGAAACCAACCATGCTTCGCCATGATCTCGCGCACGCGCGGATTATCAAATTCGTTTACATCGAATGCCAGCATCGCGATGTGTTGCGACGCTCCCGGCGCGGCGATCGAGTAAAGGATCGACTTTGACAGGTCCTTGCTGAAGTAAATCCCCGTTTTCTCGAGCTCTAAAACTTCCCCGACTTGTTGCGCAAGCGGCAGGCTTCGCAGGCGCGTCACCTCCTCCTGCGTGAGTCGTCCCTGCGACAACCAGTAATCGAGCGCGGGCTCGAAGCGCGAGTTCCATAGGCGCACGCTGTCTTCGTAGTTGCGACGCCCTGCCTCCGCGCCATCACGGGGTGTGATGTCGAGACCTTCTTTCTGTGCTTCTTTACGGGCCTTGTTCAGGCTTTTAAGCGCTTCGGGCTGAAGCTCGACTTCGTCGTAACCGATGAACTCGGCTTCGAAACCGGCGTCGTCCTGGAATTTCGTTACCTGCTCTTCGGTGGTGAAAATGCAAACGGGTGGCGGAGTAACTTTCTTATTGGCGACGAAGATTGCACCATATTCTTCGAGAATGCGGCGTGAAACTGGATCTGACGGAGGGCAAACCGTATCGATCTTTATTTTTCGTTTCTTGAACGCCTTTGCGAGGGCTTCGTAAAAAGGAGCGGGTTCTTTGAGGTCCTTCCCGTCGCGCGTTGAGTTTGAAGTCATTGGTTCTGTGGACATTTTTCCCGGTACTGCTATCACCCCGCTCGCAATAGATCGACAGACTATGAGGAGAATCAGGCTTGTCAGTAGACGACTTAGGCGACTAAAACTCAATGACCCTCCAAAAACGCAGAAGATGATAGTGGCGGGCGATTGAGACGGTCAACAGGTGCCGACCTGTGCTAGGCTCCATCGGAATCGTAGAATTGAACATGAAAAGCGCGGATTTGTTCACGGAGATAATGGCGATTTACCGCAAGCATGGGTGGCAATTGCGGAGTGCACTGCTGCGGCCTGAGACGCGCGTTGAGCTTCAATCGCAGCTTCCTGAAGACTTGCCGGTTAAAGAGGCGACGTTAGATGCGTTGTGGTTTTCGCGTTCTTCACACAACGACCGTGAGGCTTGGGAGTTAAGGTTGATGGCACAAACGCAGTATGCGTTGTTCGAGACGTTTGAAGCCGACGAGGCGGAAGAAGATCGCGATGATGTGAAACTGGAGATGGAAGCGCGGATGAGAGAATACGTTTCGCAGGAATGATGACAAAACCGTTTGACAGGATTACAGGATTAACAAGATTTACAGGATAATCCTGTTAATTCTGAAAATCCTGCAATCTTGTAAAAAACTCACTCTGACCTCACTGTTTCCCCATCTTGACGGGAATCTCGAGCTTCTCCACTGGAGCGCCTTCGCCTTCACCCGGACGCATGACTGTTAACTTCACTGTGCTGTACGGCAGCGAGCGGCGCACACGCATCAGAAACTCTTCACTCGTCCGGATCGGTACACCATCAAACGCCGTTATGATATCGCCTTCTTTAACGCCCGCGAGATCCGCCGGGCGGCTGCGCAAAATCGTTCCCAGCTTAACACCGTAGGTCTTAGTTCCCGGAACCTGCACCCTCTCCGCGTCGCCATCTTCGTAACCGAAGTGAGCGCGTCCTTCCGGGCGACGTTCAAACTCGCGCGACAATCGCTTGTTATCTTCCATCGAGATCGTCGTCAACTTCGCCGTCTTCTTCTCACCGTCTCGCATGTATTCGACGTCGACTGTCTTCCCGATAGGAGTCTTCGTCATCAGATCTTCGATCTGATCCTCGTCTTGAACCGGTTGGCCGTCAAACTTGAGAATCACGTCACCGCCGACGAGTCCCGCCTGGTCCGCGGGTCCGTTCGGTGTGGTGACGGCTTCGAAGATCACGCCCTGATCTGTGTTATTGAATCCGTCGACTCCGATGTATGACTTAACAACCGAAGTGCGCTGCACAATGTTCGTACTCTTTCGCAACGGCGCAACCAACGCCGTAAAGGCAGCAGCTCCGACGAAAAACACCAGCAGTCCGACGAAGATCCACGACATACCGCTGAGGCGACGTTTCTTTTTCGGCACCACGGCGGAGTCTGCAACCGCACTGCCTGTGTACGGACTTCCTGTGTAGCCACCTGTGCTTCCAGTCAGTCGAAACCCGCAATTCCGGCAAAAGCGCAGCTCCGCCGGCATTGTCGAATGGCAGTTTGAACAAACCGTTTCGGAAACCTGCGACATAGCGGATCCACCTTTTTGGAGTCTAAGCGAAGAATACACGGACAGGTTGTATACGCCAAATAATGTTTTCCGGTTGCATTGGGCTGCTTCGATAGACTTCCAGCCCGGCAAAAGCAATAATTGGCTATAAAACTTAGCGAAGGTAACTGGCATCCCGGAGGATTCAACTGTGGAAATTACCAAAGCACTCGCAGCTCTCCAGCCGCTTTACGGCAAAGACAACGTGGAGATCATTACGACGGATGGAAGGCGGGTGCGCGGGACAGTGCGAAGCATGAAGACCACCCAGGCCCTCACCACGCCCAGCGTAAAGATGGAGGTCGCGAACGGGCAGATCGTGAAAATACCTTTCCCGACAATCGCGGAGATCAAGGATCATAACGTGTCAACCTGAGCATACGTGCTCTAATGTCCTATAGGACCTATTTCTCATTTTCGCGGATCTTGGCGTATAGTACGCCGTTCTATGCCTTTGCCCCTCAGCATTGACGATTTCGGGACACGCATTGCCAGCGCCTGGTCTGAGCTTCGTCCCGCAACACGCGGGCTTGTCGAACGAGCGTTACAAGCCGCTTCAACAGGAACTCAAACACCTCGAAATTTTCAATACGACGCACGCGCGGATCTCGAATTAAGCCGCTTCCTCGCCGCGCTCGACGATCGCGCCGCAGAAAAGACTAACGCCCTCGACGCGGAAAAGAACGGCAAACTGAAATCCATCGCAGACACTTGCGCCGCCGTCCTTCTCGAAAAAACCGAATCAGCAGAAGTCTTCGCACAACTCGTCCGCCGCGCGGAAACGCAACGAGACTATCGTCGCATCGACATCCTCGGCGACGCGCTGACGGCGCGGTTTCCGCCCAGCGAAATCTGCGAGCTCGCGCGTTCCGAAGACACGATCGTCCGTGAGCTCGCGAATGAAGCCCTCGCGCGCTGCCCGATCTCAGTGCTGACAGCGTTGCTGAGCGATCCGGTGGACGCAGAGACGGCTCGCGCCGCTTTGCGAAGACAAGTTATCGAGTATGGATCAGAGGAAGCCCGCCAGATCGTAAACGCTCTCGATCAGGCGGACGAGATGATGTAACTACTGGCTAATCTGGTGAAGACGCTCGACGACCTGATCGATGAGCCAGTTAGGAGTTGAAGCCCCAGCCGTCACGCCGACTTTCTTTACACCGTTCAAATCAGCCGGATTGATCTCAGCCGGAGTCTCAATCAGAAAACTCTTCGCACATTGTTCCTGGCAAACTGCCAGCAATTTCACGCTGTTTGACGAGTGGCGGCCGCCGATAACGTAGAAAGCATCTACCTGCCCGGCGAGTGCACGCGCCGCGTCCTGTCGATCGCGTGTTGCCGAACAGATCGTGTTGACGACTTGCGGCTCGGTATCGGCTTTCTCACGAACGGCTTCCGCGACATCCAAAAATGTCTGCAACTTGATCGTCGTCTGCGACACGACTAGCGGTGAACGCAACGGCGGCAGCGTAGCTACTTCGCTCGCATCCCGGACGACATAAGTATTGTTGGGCGCATAACCGACGACGCCGATCATTTCCGGGTGATCCGGATTGCCGGCCACGACGACATCGCGTCCCTGCCGCGCCGCGCGCTCCGCGAGGTGCTGCACACGGGTTACAAACGGGCACGTTGCGTCAATCACTTTCGCCGCGCGTTGCTCGAGCTCATGTTGCACTTGTGGCGTGACTCCGTGCGCGCGAATCACTGCAATCGTGTCGGCGTCCGCTTCGTCAGGCGAATCGATCGTCGAAACGCCTTGTGCCCCAAGTCGCTCCATCTCCTGCGCGTTGTGAATCAGTGGTCCAAGCGAGCGAATCGGGCGCACGCCTTCTTCGACTACTTCTTCGACCATTTCGACGGCGCGCTCGACGCCAAAACAGAATCCGTATTCGTCTGCGAGTAAGACTTCCATGTTAGTGAGATGCCTTCGAGGTCCGCTGCCGGTTCTTCTCGCGCCACTCCTCTCTCAACTTGTCACCACCCGCGACGCGGTCGTCGATCCATTCCATTTCCCACTGAAGGGCAGTCGCGACGCGGGTGAGCAGAGCCTTCTTGATGCCCGCCATGGAGTGTGCGATATCTTTAGGTAAAATTGCGTATGAACAATCGCCGATCTGGCGTAAACCGCCTAAAACAGCGTCTGCAACGTCACGAATTGGGTCCCGACCTTCTGGCATAAACAAACCTCCAACCAACCGCATTCTAACAGTTATTAAGCGAGATCACACAGAGGGATACGGATTAAGCCGGCAGGCCGTTCCGGGCGATTGATTCCATGAGATTACAGAAGCGGTCGAGCTCGCCGAGGGTCGTGTAAACGTTCGGCGTGATGCGGATTCCCTTGAACTCGTCGTGCACAATCGGCGTCGTAAATACGCGGTGCTTGTTGAAGAGATAACTCCCGATCGCGGTCGGGTCGATCCCTGCGATATTTACGTTCGCAATCGCACACGACTGGTCCGGATCGAATGAGGTGTTGAAACTGACTTTCGGCACGTCTTTCAGACGGTTCATCCAGTAACGCGACAGGTACCGGAGTCGCGCCTCTTTGCGCTTTCCGCCGATGCCGTTGTGAAACAGCATGGCTTCACCGATCGCGAGCCGCGGCGCCGCGGAGTGTGTGCCGATCTCTTCAAACTTGCGAATGTCGTTGGCTTGTTTCGACTCCGCCGCCATCAGCGGCCACAGCTTCTCGATCTTGTCGCGCTTCACGTAAAGCAGCCCCGATCCCTTCGGCGCGTAGAGCCACTTGTGCAAACTCGTACCGAAGTAGTCGCAGCCGAGATCTTTCTGTTTGAAGTCAAACTGCGCATACGAATGCGCGCCATCGACGATCGTTTCGATCCCCTTCGCGCGCGCCAGCTCGCAGACTGCTTTCACGGGCGTGATCTGGCCCGTGATGTTCACCTGGTGCGACATGAGAATCAGCTTTGTTCGACTCGTGATCCCTTTTTCAAACGCCGCCGTGATCTCGTTGAGATTTTTCGGCGGGATCGGGATCTTCACCATCTTGAGCACAAGGCCTTCGCGACGCTCACGCTGTCGCAGCGTGGTCAGCATGCGCGGGTAGTCTTGCGTGGTGGTGAGGATCTCGTCGCCCGGTTTGAAGTCCATTCCCATCAGCAGGATCTCGAGTGACTCTGACGCGTTGCGCGTGATCGCGATCTCTTCGCGGTCAACGCCGAACATCTCTGCGAGGCCGGTGCGAATAGTTTCCGACTGCGGCTCGAGTAGTTGCCACATCGTGTAAGCGGTTGCGTCTTCCTGCTGCCAGATGTAACGGACGAGTGCTTCGGTGACGATGCGCGGGCTTGGGGAGACGCCGCCGTTGTTGAGATTAACGATGCCGCGTGTGACGGTGAACGAGTTTTGAATGAAGGACCAGTAATCTTCATCCATCGCCACCTGCTCGGGCGTGAGATGGGCCACACCGCGCGTCGCGGCTTCGACTTCTTTTAACAACGCGCCGATTGATGGTGTTGAGACTGCGGCGAGACCGAGACTCTTGCCGGCGAGTGAGAGAAAGTCGCGACGTGATTTCATTGGAGGGCCCTCCACCCGAGTCATACTTGGACAGGATTTACAAGATATTTCAAGATTTACAAGATTGAATCTTGTTCATCATGAAAAATCTTGTAAATCCTGTATATCATCACGTCTGCATGTGCTTGCCTTCAGTGCGACGATCTCGCCGTTGATCACTGTCATCACGCAGCGCGTCTTGAGTATCTCGGGTGCGGGAATGGTCATGATGTCAGCGGAGAGGATTGTTAAGTCTGCCAGTTTCCCAACCTCGATCGTGCCGCGCAGTTTATCCTCGAAAGCTGCATACGCCGGCCAGATCGTGAACATTTTGAGCGCTTGTTCGCGAGTCACGGCTTCTTCCGGATGCCAGCCTTCGCCGGAAAATCCCTTCTGATCCTTGCGCGCAACGGCCGCGTAAAACTCGATCATCGGCTCCCCACGCTCGACCGGTGCGTCAGAGCCTCCGGGAACAACGACGCCCGACTTGATGAAACTCTCCCACGCATACGAACCCGCGAGACGAGGAACGCCGAGACGGCTTGGTGCGAAGAAGAGATCGCCGATCGCGTGCGACGGCTGCATCGATGGAATGATTCCGAGCTTCACGAAACGCGGAATGTCAGCCGGGTTGACGATCTGCGCGTGTTCGACGCGCCAACGCGGATCCGCAACTTTTCTCTCACTCACGGGCACGGCTTTGAGCGCAGTTTCGTACTCGTCGAGTATGAAACGATTCGCACGGTCGCCGATCGCATGCGTCTCGACTTGAATGCCTTTCTTCAAAGCGTCGATGAGCATCGGTCGCAAGTCTTCGACTTTGACGGTTAAGAATCCGGAGGTGTCGGGCGCGTCTGAGTATGGTCCAAGCAGCGCAGCGCCACGCGAGCCGAGTGCGCCGTCTGAAACGACTTTGATCGATCGCACTGTCAAACGATTTCCAAACTCCCCGATGATTGCGCCTTCGTTAAGCAGGCGAGTTGCTTGCGGGCCTGGT
The DNA here is from genome assembly GCA_963748155.1 of uncultured Acidobacteriota bacterium. Lineage (GTDB taxonomy): Bacteria > Acidobacteriota > Blastocatellia > Pyrinomonadales > Pyrinomonadaceae > PSRF01. Next base: position 300,092 of record CAVVHV010000004.1, read on the forward strand.
CCATAAACGGCTTTGTAGATGCGAAGTTTGAGTGTGCCTGCGGCGTAGAGTTTCTTGAAGATGTCGACTTCGGAGAAACTGCCACCCGCGTCCTGAACCTGCGTCCAGCCAAGCTCGACATCTCGTTTCGCACCGAGCACGACTGCGCGTTCGGCGTCTTCGGCGGTTGTCGGCGGCACGCGGCGACGAACGAGGCCCTGCGCAGCGTCGAGCAACATGCCATTCGGCTCGCCGGTTTGTTTGTCTTTCGAGATTTCGCCGCCGAATGGATTCGGAGTGGTCTTTGTCTACGCCGGCGAGTTTCAGTGCGGCGCTGTTTGCGACTGCGCCATGGCCGTCAGCGCGCCCGAGAATCACGGGATTGTTCGGTGAAACTTTATCGAGGTCCCAACGCGTCGGGAAGACTGGTGGCTGCCAGTGCGTCTCGATCCAGCCGCGGCCAGTGACCCATTCGCCGGGTTTTGCCTGATCGACTCGCGCTTTCACTTTCGCCAGGAAGTCTTCGAGACTGGTCGTGCCTTCGAGGTTGAGTGTCATCTCACGCTGACCGACGCCGGAGAGATGCTGGTGTGAGTCAGTGAAACCCGGCAGCACTGTGTTGCCTTTCAGATCGACGACGCGTGTGCCTGGGCCAACATACCTCTGCGCGGCTGCGTTCGTACCGACAAAGACGATGCGGTCGCCTTTACTGCGATCGCCTGTGCACGTGCTGCTTTGTCGTTTGCGGTGTAGACGTTACCGTTTTTGAAGACGATGTCGGCAGGCGACTCAGCGCGCTGCGGCGCAGGCATGAAGAAAGTTAAGAGAAGCAGACTGGCTGCTAGCAGAATGAGTTTCATGTTTTCCCTCGGAGAAAGTTAGGCCACGGATGAACACGGATTATATAACGGATCAGGCGCGTAGGAACTTGTCTAGTTCAGATTTAGTCGGGAGAGCGGTGCGGGCGCCGAGGGCACTGCATTTCATTGCTGCGACTGCGTTGCCGAATTTCATGCTCGTTTCGAGATCCTCGCCCGTGAGAAAGCCGTAGAGAAATCCCGCGTGAAATGCGTCGCCGGCGCCGGTCGTATCGCGGCAACCACCCGGAGCTTCAAAACCCGGTGATTCGATAAAACGCCCTTCGTGGTATACCACAGCGCCCGCGGCCCCAATCGTCATGCCCACCAGCGCACAACCATAGCGGCTCTTCAACTCGATCAACGCTTCGCGCTCGTCCTGAATTCCAGTCACGCGACGCGGAAACTCTTTCGATCCGATCATGATGTCGATCAACGGCAGCAGCTCGGGCAGACCGTCGTAAACGTTGTCGATATCAGCAGAAACGATCGTGCCCCTTTCCCGCGCTGCCTGCGCGACGCGCGCACATGCGGGCGGATCGTGACCATCGAGATGCAATATCTTTCCTAATGCTCCAAACTCAGCCGGCGCGTCTTCGGGAGCGTAGGCGAGCTTGTCATCGCGATCCCAAACGATCGTCCGCTCGCCGCTACGCACGTCGATCGTGATGAACGCGATCTGGTTCTTCGCGCCTTCGACGATCTCGGCAAAGTCGATGTTAACGTCTTCGTCTTTCATCGTCTGAAAGCCGAAGAGACCTTCCGGATCCGATCCGAAACGTCCGGCGTACGCCGTTTTCAAACCGAGACGCCGGAGCGCGACCATCGCCGTAGCTGTTTGACCGCCGGCAGACTGCTTGTGATCGAGTAGCCGCATCTTTGTATCGAACGCGGGATACTCCGGCACCACAATCAGGTGATCGACGGCGTTGAGGCCGAAGCCAACAGCGTCAAACGGTTTGTCTGCCGGAAGCGTAAGTGGAAAAAGCATTTGCCTCAGTTAAAATAGCATCCAAACATCGTGTCTATTGAGGAAAAACTCAAAGAAATCCCGTCCTCGCCCGGCGTATACCTGCATAAAGATACGGCGGGAAGGGTGATCTATGTCGGCAAGGCGAAGAACCTTCGCAGCCGCGTCCGCTCGTATTTTCGCGCGCGACCTTTCGACCGCAAGACGGATGCGCTCGTTGGTCAGATTGCTGATCTTGAGTTCATCGTCACCGACAACGAAGTTGAAGCACTAATACTCGAGGCGTCGCTCGTCAAACAGCACAAGCCGCGTTACAACATCAAACTTCAGGACGACAAGTCGTACCCGCACCTGAAACTCACGATCAACGAGCCGTTTCCGAAGGTTGTGATCACGCGTCGCATTCAACGTGATGGCGCACTGTATTTTGGTCCATTCCTGCCGGCGAGTCTCGCGCGCCGGACTATTGATTTAATTAACAGGACGTTTCAATTGCGCACGTGCGACATCGAGATCGATGGTAAAGCACCACGGCCGTGTCTCGAGTATCACATCAAACGCTGCCTTGGTCCGTGCGTCAAGGGACTCTGCACGCCGGAACAGTATCAGGAAGCAGTGCGTGACGTGAGGCTGCTGCTTGAAGGACGCAATAGAGAGCTGGCGGACGAGCTCGAGTCGCGCATGTTTGAAGCTTCTGAGACGATGCACTACGAGCTCGCGGCGAAGTATCGCGATCTGCGCAAGACCGTGATCAGGCTTTCGGAACAACAGAAGATGGCAACGACTTCCGAAAGCGACATCGACATCTTCGGCTACTACCGCGAAGGACAACGAGTCGCCCTCCAACTCTTCACGATGCGCGAGGGAAACATCGTCGGGCGCAGAGAGTTTTTCTGGGAAGACTTGCCTGAAGACGATTTCGATCCGGCTGAGTTTTTGAGCGACGTGCTATCGCAATATTACGCGTCAGACTACGTGCCGCGCGAGATCTACGTGCCGGTGGATTTCAGCGATCGCGAGTTGCTCGAAAAAGCGCTCACGAAACGCAAAGGCCGGCGCGTCAAAATCTACGATCCGCAACGTGGCGAGAAGCGCGACATGATCGATCTCGTCGATAAGAACGCAAAGCTCGCATTCGAGCAGCGTTTCCGGATTCTCAAGCCTGACATGAAGCTCGTGCTGGAGGAGTTACAGGAAACATTGGAGCTGCCGCACTTTCCTGCACGCATCGAGTCGTTTGACATCTCGCACATCCAGGGCGCGGAGAATGTTGCCGGCATGGTCGTGTGCGACAACGGCAAGATGAATCGTTCCGAGTATCGGAAGTTCAGAATCAGAAGTGTTGAAGGCGCAAACGATGTCGCGTCAATGCATGAAGTGGTGACGCGGCGTTATCGTCGATTGCTCGAAGAAGGAAAGCCTCTGCCTGATCTGATCATGATCGATGGCGGCAAAGCGCAATTGAATACAGCGGCGAGTGCGATGAGTGAGCTCGGACTCGAAGCGATTCCGATGGTCGGGATTGTGAAACCTCCTCAAAGACACAATGATGTTGCATATCTACTAATGAAAGGTCGTGAGGACGAGCCGATCTATCTCGACTCACACTCGTTGATACTCCGCCTGCTGCAAATGATTCGCGACGAGACGCACCGCTTCGCGGTTACTTATCATCGGAAGCGCCGCGAGCTACGCGACTTCACTTCCGAATTAACTGCCATTCCGGGTGTGGGAGATAAGCGAAAGGGAAGACTGCTGCGGCACTTCGGATCGATCCAGAGAATTTCGCGCGCGGGAGTTTCGGAGTTGACGCCTTTCGTTGGAAGAAAGACCGCGGAAGAGATTGCTGAGCACTTCGAAAGGCAGAGACTTTTAGCCGCGGATTACGCGGATAAACGCGAATCGGCGTAAATCCGCGTTAATCTGCGTCCTAAGTGCCTCCATCCTTCACGCCACTAAATTCATAAGTCAGGTAAAGCTTCAACGAACCATCGAGGACCTCAGCGCGCACGTCTTTCGCCCGTGCCTTAACAGCGCCATTGCTCGCCTTCACCGGAATCATCAACGACAACTGCGGCTCACTCACAAGTATGAGCGGGTTTACCTTCTGATTGATCGCGCCCTGCACAAACACCGTGACGAAGTTGTTCGCGATCGGATTCACACCTTCGAGATTCACGCCCTCGACGTCGACAAATCCATAAACCGTCTGCTTGTCCTGATCGAACGACAATCGGATCTTGTTCTGGGCCCAACCCTTGAACTGCATACAACTACCGGCGAGGTTGTAGCTTCCCGTAAACGCCATCGGCGCGTATACGTTGCCGTTGCGAAATTGCACACCGGTCTTCACGCCATTAACTTCCGGTAAGAGCGTGATCGTGTTTGCGCAGCCGCCCTGAAACAATGCCTGCTCGATCCGTTCTTCACCATTGCGCGTTTGACCGAGTTGAAAGTTTGGGTTGCCGAGGCCGCTAAACGTCGTTGCGAGCACGGAATCGATGAAACCCTGCTCCAACGCGATTACAACAGCGCCCGGCTGAGCACCACTCTGATCAGGCGGCTTGATCGCCTGACCGGGGGCGGACTTCGCCGACGGCGTGCCGAGGAAAAACACCGCAGCACCGCCGCCGAGCAAAATTCCGACAAGAAGAATGACAACGTATCTCATTTCATTACCTTTACTATCTTGGGCTTGGACTGGTCGCCGGCGAAACAGTCGGTGACGCAGTTGGCGACGCACCTGGGGGCGCCGGCGCTGTGTTCATGTTCTGTAAAAGCGCTCTGAGCACTGCCGCAACCGTGTTTGTCACTGCGTTCACTTGCGCACGCACCTGCGACTCCGGAACCTTGTTCATGCCCGCTGGTATTTCAAAAAGACTCGGATCGGGATTTGTCTGAATGTCGCGCATCTCGGCGACGACCTTCGCACCTTTAACTCCCTGTACATTACCGCTCGCTTCGCTGAAAAGTTCCGCGCGCAGCGGCAATCCCGTGTCTTTATCTATGAAGATGAACGATTCTGTATGGACTTCGCCCGCCGATGTTTGCGTTTGCGCGGTTCGCGCGTAGCGATACTTCAGCGCTGTTCGGCCGGATTGTTGTTCTTCGCCGACGAATTGGATGCCCTGAAGTTTGTCGAGGTACGCCACCAGTTGACCGGGCGTCATCAGCTTCTGAATCTGAAAGCCTGTGGCTTCGGGTGTCAGCTCCGCATATTGCTTACGCGCGGGCGCGATTCCGTATTGGACGCCGGCGCGCTCCAGGTAAACCAGATCCGAGCCGTCTGGAAGTTTGAAAGACAGGCGGCGGTCGCTTCCACTCTTGGCGACTTCCGCGGAGAGAGGCGGAATACCGATGGCCTTGTCTCCTCCTTCAGTTTCAGCGCTGAAGACGATCGTCGCCCTGTAGGCGTCCGGTTCGCGCGCCGCGAATGTTGAAGGTGCGGTGTTGGCGTTGATGTTCGCGTTGGCGATCGCGTTAGTGTTTACGTTTGTGTTGAGTTGTTGACATTGGCATTCGCCACTGGACCACGCGCACAGCCACTCGCTGCAATAACGAATACTGAGATAGCTAAAACAAGCATAAAGACCGGCGGTCTGACGTCGGTGTTTTTCATTGGGCATTCTCCGAATAGCTCGCGCTCACGCGCGACGTTATTTACAGGGGGTGTTTAAGAAGGGAAGGGTCCATAGAATAGCACGAGATGGGCCTATCATGTGAATCCTGAGTTCAGAGTTCAAGCTTTAGCTTGCATGCGCGGGAGTTCAAGACCGCAAGCTAAAGCTTGAACTCTGAACTCAGGATTTGCAGGATTTACAAGATCTGGTAAAAGACAAACATGAAAAACATTCTGGTCCTGCTGCTCCTGGGCTTCGCCCTTTCCCTTTGCAACCTCGCCGGAAGATTCAAAAACTCCAATTCAACTGCTGGTCCATCTACGTCAGGTGGTGGCAGTAGTTCGAGATCAGCCGAGCACGGGCAAGCAACAGCCGCACAAACAGCGGCGCTTGCGGGCGGTCATGAGGTGAAGTGGGAACGTCAGGGAATGTCGTTTACGGTGCCGCCAACCTGGACCGAACTCGAAAATGAATCGAAGTCATTTATCTGGCGTTCTCCGGGCGGCAGTGATGGCGCGACGTTGAATGTCAACATATCGCCGATGGGTGCGGATTTCCCGACCGACTCGAGTATTCAGGCGTTTTACGACGGCGCAAAGACACGCGCCGAAAATGGTGAAGTTGATGAATTGAAATGGGTCGAGATCGATGGCCTCACCGGTGTTCAGTTTCGCGAAGCGAGGCCCGAAAAGCCCGATGACTTCCGGCGCCTGCAATGGTTGGCATACCGAAAGTATTTAGGCCAGGTGCAGATGATCAATTTAATGCTCGCGACGACGGGCAAAGGCTACGATCAACACAAAGACGCAATGTACGGCATCCTCTATTCAACGAAGATCACGCACTAGCAGCATTCAGCCCGCGAAGCGGGCGACAGCATAAAGCCTTCTATGAAGCCGGGTCGTGTCAAGAGATGAGTTCGGGTTGATTGGTTCACCCTTCTATTCGAGTTTCCACGCACTGAGCTTGGTGCTCATCAAGGCGTGGTCTCATTCAACGGTGCGACGAGGCTGATTCTAGGGCACGAGTTTGAACTCAGGCTTTATGCTAGCTCATCGTCATTTCAATCGTTCCGAACCTTCCCTTTACCCACTCGAGACCGACCAGGATTCGAGCCGCGCTGGCTTCGTTTCCCCTTGGTCCTCACTTCCGCGATTAACTTCGTCCGCTGCGCCACCATTAGGCGGCTGCAGCCACCGGTACCCGCCAACTAGTGCCATCACGCAGCATCGCCCAACAACGGACTAACAATCTTCTGCCCACCGCCACAATCGCAATCTTCTTACGCGATTTTTTGCCGCCACTGATGCGCTGATACGTTTGCCGTACCCAGGGGTTATAACGCAGGCCCGCCCAGGCAACTTCGACCAGCAACGAGCGCACTAGCCGACTGCCGTGCTTGGTGATGGGTCCGCGCCGCACCGTTTCGCCAGAATCCAGTTCCTTCGGCACCATGCCAATGTAGGCGCTCACTTCACTGGCTTTGCGAAAGCGTTCCGGTTGATCCAACAAAGCCACTATCGCTTCTGCTAAGCGCGGTCCTACGCCCGGGATGGTGCGTAATAACGCAATGCGCGGATCGCTGGCAGCAATGGCGTCTAACTTTTCTTCCACTACCCTGATTTCCTCTTGTACCTCACGCAACTGCCGCAGTTCGAGATGCAATTGCCCACGCCACAATTCATTCAGACCCACTGCCGCCAGCGGTTTCGCCATGGCTTCTAAACGCACCACGCCCAGCTGCGTCCAACACTTGGCGCCACGCGGCAGGAGCTGTCCCTCGCTCAGCAACAGATCGCGAATATGATTCTTGATCCTACCGCGGCGGCTCACCAGTTGTTGCCGAAACGCAATCAACGCCCGCCACTGCCGCACCGCGATAGTCGGAATGTGCACTTCGCGCAACTGATTCACGGCTGACAGCTGAGCCACTTTCATTGCATCACTCCGATCATTCTTCTTCTTCACTTTGCGCCAGCGCCACGCATCGTCGCTCGTATTCGCCACTTGGACCGCTACTCCCATTCCCCGCAACAGATCACAAACCCAGCCGGCAATATTGCAGACTTCGATCACTACCCGATCTGGTTTTACTTCCTGCACCATCCCCTCTAACGCCGCCGGCGTGGTGGCACTCGCGCGAAACCGATGTTTGCCACTCTCGCGTTCGTAAACACATCCCACCGTCTTGTATTTCCCTAAATCCAATGCCAATATCTTCATCACCGGGTACTCCCTTCTAAGTCAGATTTTGAGTCAACCTGCAAAGGCCAAACTCGTATCAATCGTTGGACATTGTCCAACTTTCAAATCGACTTCGGGAGACCCGGCTTCATAGTTTCTGGGGCGCAAGCCCCAGGATCGTGATCGGAAAAATCATCGAGCCCGCGGAGTGGGCGACAGCGCCTGATCATTACACGCTATCGCCCGCCTTCGCGGGCTCTAACAATTTCTTTTGCTTTACGATCCTGGGGCTTGCGCCCCAGGCTTTATGCTGTCGCCCGCTTCGCTGGCTAAATGCTGTCGCCTGCCTCGCCGGCCATGTGGGGCACTTTGCCCCACAAAATTTATCGTTGACATACCCTCCTAATTGAGCTAACTGTCGCTGCGAGTTACCAGGCTCTATGTAAGTCCTTACGACCCTTTCGGAGTTTCTGAGCACGAGCTCAGTTCATCTCCTCGAGTTAAAACCAGACGTTTCCGAGGGTAATTCCCATTATTAGTCTCGGCCACCGTGAAGTTCTATCTCCCACATCCGAACGATTCGGTACAACTCTGGCCGTCTAATGAACAAAGACTGGGAACTGTCACAGGAAGCTTTTGATGCGTTGCTTGATTGGCTTGATTCCGATCGCGAACAAGCCGCACTGAAATACGAAAAAATCCGCCGTAGTCTCATCAAGATCTTCACCGGGCGCGGGTGCGTTGAACCCGAAGACCTCGCCGACGAAACCATCAACCGCGTCACCAACAAGCTCAAAGAGATCGAAAAAGAATTCAGCGGCGACCGCACACGCTATTTCTTCGGCGTCGCGAACAAGGTCCACCTCGAGCACCTCAGGAAGAAACTCCCTCAGGCCATGCCGCCGCCCGCAACGGATCCGGACCGGATCGAGCTGGAATATAGCTGCCTCGAGCGATGTATCGAACGGCTAACCAAAAACAATCGCGATCTATTGCTGCGTTATCACGGCGCCGAGGGCTGCGCGGAAACGGAATATCGCCGGGCCCTGGCAGAAGAGTTGGGAATCGCACCAAATGCCTTGCGAATCAGGGTATATCGTATTCGGATGGCCCTGAAAGAATGCGTGGAAAAGTGCATCGAGCGCTCACTTGGATGAAATAAGTGGCGCTCTAAAGTCATTAAGATCAGAAGCACGTGCTGCCGGAGACTCAATTTGGACCCCACTGCTGACAAACAAGAGATAAGACGCTACTTGTTGGGCGCTTTGGATGGTGATCGCAAAACGCCATTCGAAGAGCAAATTCTGTCTGTGCCCGAAGCCCACGAAGAACTCTCAATCATTGAAGACGAGTTGATCCATGAATACGTGGCCGGTGGCCTATCGGAACTCGAACGGCAGCAGTTTGAAACTCACTTCCTACTGACCGCCGAACGTCAAAAAGACCTGCGCTTCGCGCAACTGTTGACACGCTATGTCGACGCCCACTCCGTTCCCGTTGCCCAGGAAAATTTCGCCGCCGCCGCAATTCCTCACGTCGAAAAAGTCGCTCCCGCGAAAAAATCGTTTACGTTTTCTCTGTTGCCCTCCAACCGCTGGCCGGCCCTGGTTTTTTGCGTTGCCGGCGTGGTTTTACTGGGAATAACTCTGCTGAGCTGGATTGTGTTTAGAAGACCACCGTTACCCTCGGCCCAGCGCGCTGAGCCAGTGGTTGTCCTCACGCTTGCGCCTGAATCGATCACAACCGGGAAACAAGTGAACATTCCACCAAAAGGGTACAACTTGAAACTCGAGCTCGAGCTGGCGAACCCGAGTTTTCGAAATTACAAATCCGAACTGTTTCGGGAAAACAAGTCGCTACAAACCCGCGGTGAGTTAAAAATCGAAGCGAAGGGCGAGCAGTATGTTGTTCCACTCACTATCACGGGGGAAATGCTCAGTCCCGGAGACTATGAAGTGAAGTTGAGTGGTGTGTCGGAGTCGGGTACCGACGCGTTTATCGAGAAATATTCTTTCCGCGTAATCGAGTAAGTCCTCACTAACTTCCTGCCAAAAAATATTTCTGAAATGTTTGACCCGCTGAAGTCATAACCATTGAAGCGTCGCATTGACAAAAACACCCCACGCGCGACACAACCCTCACCCCTAAAGCAATGGCGAGCGACCCTTGTGAACAAGTCGCTCGCCTTTGTGGTTAACACGGTTTACACAGATCTGTGAAAATCGATTTAACGGATCCGCGTAATCTGTGGTTACTGCTTACGAATGTAGTTTCGATGAACCCAGCCGTCGTTTGCCGCGCGGTCCTGAGTTTCGAAAAATATATTTTTGTCGTCTTCTCGCGTCACGACCTTCACGCGCGGCGTGACTTGTCGCGCTTCGGCCCTGGCTTTCTCCGAGTCGGCCAGGAACGTGTGCACAGTCTCACTCGCCACCGGCTTCGCCTCGATATCTTTGTTCAACTCCGCAATCGCTTCCACAGCGCTCGCCTTGAGCAACTTGGGCCAGAGCTTTGCGAACAGTGCGCGTGAAGCGTAAACGTCCGCGCTGTTGACGTGACCATTAATCGCAAAAACATAACCAATCACGTCCGCCTTGTTTTGCAGTATTCCGGAAAGCGCTTTGATGTACGCGGCTGTCGTTTCTTTCACTTTCGTATTTTCGACTGTCAGCTCAAAGCTTGACGTGTTCAACACGACCGGGGAAGCGGGGTCTACATTAACAACCAACTTATCCTGTGCGGCCTTCACATTGTCCCATACAGCCTGCTGCGATTTCTCGCGCTTGGCCGCGAGCTTCAAATCCTTCGTTGCGATCATGTTTTCAGAACTGCTGAACGACGCGGATTCCTCATTTCCTCGCTTGCTCCAACGTCCCGATTCGACGCAAAATGCCGCGATTGGCATGCGTCCTGACCTTGGTGGAACGATGAAGTCGATCGAGATCATTCGATCCTGATCGCCGCCGCGCACGATGTCGCCGGCTTGAACGTAGACGTCCTGGTTCGAGAGATTTCTGATCGCAAGCTCATTCACGTCTTTAGTTTCATAAACTCTGACCTTCTTCTGCGCGAGAGCTTCCTGAAGTGTAAGAAAGGATTTTTTGGTCAAATCTTTCCCGTGCACGAGAAAAACAGTGAGATTGCCGTGAGTGTACGGACCGGATAGCCGGTAGTTTGACTGACCGGCTGAGGCGTCTTGCCTATTCGTTGACTGGCCCTGGGCCATGGCGTTGATGAAGAGTCCTACAGAGACGATGAGGAGACAGAAAAACGCAGTTCTGATTAGGTGCTTTGGCTTCATGTTCGTACTCCTGAAGACAGCTCCGCTGAAATAGTGAACAGCCGCGAGCCGCATTACCGAAGTGGATGCCGGGGAGACAACCGCGGGGAGACTAGAGGAACGAATGTATGAAGACTTCTTGCGCGGTGAGACGAGGTGGGACCGGATTTCGTTGCCAGACCTGAGAGGTTAATCAGGATGGCCCGTCGGAGCATCGGCATGGGGCACAAAGCACATACGGCAACGCGCTTCGTACTTGTCGGCAGCGCCAACCGCGACACGCTCTTCCGATTGAAACGTGCGCTGTGAATAGTTGGCGGGCTGGCCACACTTCATGCAGATCGCGTGAGTTTTAGTGATGTATTCAGCAATCGCCAGGAGCTGCGGCATCGGTTCCCACGGTTTTCCCAGATAATCCTGGTCCAGGCCGGCGATGATCACTCGTACTCCGCGTTGTGCGAGGGTGTTGGCGACGTTCACGAGCTCGTTATCGAAGAACTGTCCTTCATCGATGCCCACCACTTCAGTGTCAGGATCGATTTTCGCGAGTATCTCCGCAGCGGAACGACTGTTGGCTGAGTCATGACGCATCTCTGAATGGGAAACAATCTGATTCTCGGAAAAGCGCGAGTCGAGTTCCGGTTTGAAGACTTGCACTTTCTGGCGTGCGATCTTTGCGCGGCGCAGGCGCCGGATCAGTTCCTCTGATTTCCCCGAGAACATCGATCCAGCAATCACTTCCACCCAGCCCACGTTTCGTCGCGAGTTTGGTTGTGGTTCCTCATGATCAACTTGTGCTACCAGTTCGTCCATTCGTTTTCTGTTGGTTGTAGAGTTTGGGATTGTAAAAAGGCGCGAAGGCTGCAATCAGTGCCAGCTCAAAACTCAATGAACGCGTTACCAGGTCACGCGATAAAACTCCCCATGCTCCCTGTTTACTTCTGACGTCACGTTCACCGGTGACGTCGTCGATCACGGTTCCTAATTCACGACGGCCTTCGACCACGTTCTTGACGATGTTTGGGGGAACTGAAATCGACGGTGCGGCGCCAAAAACACCTTGCTCACCGTCAGTGGCGAAAGCCCAGCCGCGTAGAAACGTATGCCATTCACCTTCGATGGAAATCGAATGAAAGCCGCCCTCGAGTCCGACGTAGATATCCGCTTCAAGCCGGCGACTCTTCAGAGAATCGCGTGCGGCCAGGGCTCGTTCGCGCGCTCCCTGCATTAACTGCCAGTCAGTGAGGGGCATTGCCGGAATGTTGGTTTCAACGCGCCGCGCCACGACGTTCGCATTGGCCCAGTCAGGGTCAATGGTCGCGATACGTGCGACGCTCGCACGCACCGCCATGATTTTTGCTGCGCGATCCGATCCGAGAGCGATTGTCTTTTGGGGCACTACCTATTCAGTCTGTCAGATGTGTTAGTCAGGGCAGGACAGGCTATAACAATCACGTAGATTTCGTCAAAAGGCTGTCGCGAGAGAATGGAAAAAGCGGCCCGCAGGGGCCGCCTTACAGTGTGTGCTTCCGTCTATTGTTCCGATAAGTATAGGTCTATCTGTGTCATCAAGTCTCTAACGTCCAAAAAACATCCCATCGGCTTATCGGACGTGGCAATCTGAGGCATTCTAGTCTTAAGGACGTCAACAATCTGGTAATGAGTGATATCGGGGTGAGCCTCAAGAACAAGGGCCATAGCTCCTGCCACTTTGGCCGCTGCACCCGAGGTACCACCGAAGCTGGTCCTGTACTTGTCGATTCCGCAATCACAACAGGTAACGTCAGTTCCAGTCGCTCCCGGAGCGGAAACGACGACGCGCGACCCCCAATTGCTGTCGCTACGCAAAATCTCAGTTGGATCGTCGTTATATTGTGTTGCCCCAACCAAAATGGAACCGCTTTCGGGGATAGGCTCCTTGTTTTGGGCTATCCCAGCATCCTCTCCCGCGTTTCCGGCTGTGACGCACACCACGCAGTTATCTGCAATTGCCTGGATAATTGGTTCGCGCAAAGTCATTGAGGCCTCAACGTTGAATCCCAGATCGGTTGAAACTTCAACCAGAATGACTTTTCGCTTACCTCCGCTCGGCGTAAGGCGCGCCGTTTCGATAGCTTTTGCCCAGTCAGCGTTATCGACGGTTCCGTCCTGGTCCGGCCCCTGAATGGCCCATAAGTCAGCGCCACTCGCAAAGCCCAGCATTCCCGTATCACTGTCCCCGGCACCAATCAATCCGAGCGTGCCGGTGCCATGCCACCGCATCAGGCCAGAAGAAACATTGTCACTGCCGTTTGATGCGTTGAACTTAAACTTGATTCTGTTATTCACAAACTCCTGGTGATCGACTTTAAATCCCCAATCGATATCAGCCACGACGACGCCAGCTCCGGTTATTCCACTTTTTAAGACGACGTCAGCCTGGGAACGAAAGAGATACCATTGGTTCCGAAGGGTGCCAATATGAATTGACTTTCCCAAAGGGTCTCCCCCTGAAAGTGCGAGAGGTTCATTTAAGAGCGGGACCTCTGTTGCTGCGGCCACCGTGCCGACCGGCGCTTCCATTGGTTCATTGAAGGGTATTTGTTGTATCGGTGGCGCGAGACGCGGCTCACCTGCAGCCCGAACCACCCCTGCGACTTTACTTAATTCCTTTGCAATAGCAGGGACATTCACATCAGGTTGTAAGTGGAGCGTGATGAAACGTTCGTAGTCCTTCTCAGAGGGAGGCTTCTCCCGCTCGAATGAAAAGGTCCACTCTGGCGGTCTGATTAAAAGGCGATCGACCGTCCGGCGAAGCTTACCTATGTCGATCCAGGACAGGTCTTTTTGAGACGCCGCGTCTTTGCCCTCAAAGACTCGTTTTGGTGACACGGGTCGCTTGAATTCGACAACAACGATCCCGGGAAGCCACCAGGGAGAGTCTGCCAGTTCCTTGGGCGCGTCCGATCCACAGCCTTCACAGGGTAGTTGGCGAGCCTTGGTTTGTATAGACATGATCAGAACCTCCAATCGACTAAGATCCGCCGAACGGATCCCTAACGCCGCCGGTTCCAGCCGCGCCACAGGTAGCCGGGTCAGGAGCAGGGTGACCGCTCACTTTTTTAAAGCAAATGACGGGTTTGGTTTCCGGGCGCGGGAATAACCTGTAATAACTTTTGAAGTGATCAAATTTGCACGGATCCTCTTCGTCATCGTCGTCATCTGAACCGTGTTCGCCGGGACCGTGTTCGCCGGGACCGTGTTCGCCGGGAGCATGCACGTCGTCGTGACTGTTTTCGTCGTGCAGAACCTCAGCAGGCGTGTTTGCAAACTCGTAAATCGTGTCCTCGTCGGGCTCAAAGGTGAACAACGTGTCGCCTGTGGACTGATCTACAAGGCGGACACGACCCGCAAGCATTGGAATATCGCACGCAACTACTGCCGCGATGGACCCAAAGAAATGACTCCCACCATCCACAATCTTCGACAGGACCGGCGATTTCACTCTGGTTGAAAAGACGCCGTTGTGGATTCTTAGAATCGGCGCAAACTGATTGGTGATGAGTTCGTGTTCAATTCCAGGAAAAAGTTCACCGAGTTCTGTCAGCCACCGGTAGTCTCTTTCGTCCTGGTGATGTTCTCGATCAAACTCTCCGGATCCTCGCGTATAAGTGCTCACTCCGGTTCCGATAGGATTGTCGACCTCAAGAGTCCATACGCGGTTTTCGCCGGCCGCTGGCTTATCAAGAAATGTCGTTTCGGCCAGCATTCCATTTTTGATGGTGTTGATTTTGAGAGAATGAAGAGGGTCGTCGACAACGCCGACCTCAAAGAAGTTTGGATTCTCAGTCTCGACGCGGTGAATTACCATGATTCCGCGGAAGCCGAGGGTAAAAGTCGTTAGTGGCCACATGGGGGTTACTCCTTTTCAGTGATTGATAACATTTACGCTCCACTATGTATGAATTTCAGGGAGCGAAACGTTTCGTTGAAAGTGAACGCAGCAGTGGTTCTTTCGAACCTGTCGCAAATCAGAACTCTGCGTAGCCGCCGTTCAAAGTGAATGCGGCCCAGTAGAAAGGGCTTTGGAAACGTGTTTGGGAATCGTGAAGCATTGCGCGTTGTGCATTCGCAAGGGCGACGGCAGTGCTGGTTTGCCGGCGTTCTTTGTGGAAGAGAACCATCAACTTCTCGGTCGCCGCGGAATCAACCGGCCAGAGACTCGCGACCACCAGGGGAACGCCTGCGCCGATGAAGGCGCGGGCGAGACTCGCCATTCCTTCGCCGTCATAGTAACGTTCGGCGCCTGTCTGGCATGACGAGAGAACAACTAAACGCGTTCGCTCCAATTCGAGCCGGTAAATCTCATATGCACGAAGGCTCGACTGGGATCCACTTTTTGCGAGTAAGAGACTCGAGTTTAGTGGTAGATCGTTATCAAGCACGGAATGTAGGGCAAGGTGCACCACATCCGACCTGGGCATTTCACTCTTTACGGCTGCAACACTCGCTTCTGTCTCCACCAACGGGAGAGCGTCGTTGTACTTTAAAGCAATCTGCTGCGCTTCTTGTTTTGCATTCGGTAGATCTTCGAGGTCTGGAAAAGCCGCCTGATCAAAACGGGGATTTCCGACACTTAATAACCGTTCATCTTTAACCCGCCTCTTCTCAGTTGCGATTTTGGAGCAGTACAAGAAGACGCTTGGGCTTTGCGAGGTAGTTACGACGTAGTCTTCAATTAAATACTTCTGAGATGCGGGGGATATTAGCGCAGAAAAGGGAACGTAGCTAAGGTTTTTATCGGGAATGATACAAATAATTCGTTTCTTGTCTAAAAGCGTTTCAATGGGTTGAATCAGTAATGCATAAAGCTGTTTGGCCAGGCCTGTTTCTGTTTCTCGATCCTCTGAAGGTTTCGAAATCGCCGCCAGATATCGTTGAATAGTTTCGTTCAAAACCCGGCGCGACACGTTTGACTGTTTAAGCGCGATTTCATGTTTTGAGATCACCCAGATCAGAATCTTGTCTTCAAGTACGGCGTACTGCACGAGCTGTGCATCTTCGGGAAGTTTCTCCTTAATCGCTTCCGCTGATTCGGGCTGTGAAACCGAATGAGAAATGATCTCAGGATCTAAAGCATTGTCCACAGCCTGCGCGTCTTTGTTCAGTAGATCAAGAAGGGAACGTCCGCGAGAATCCTGGAGATACTGAAATGCTTTCTCCGGATTATTCAGCCGCGAAACTTCGAAGTCGATGACCGTGTCGTATACGCTTTGCTCAGTCTCAAAAAAAGTATTGCGATTGTTTTCCTCAGTTATCTGCTGCCGGTATTCTTCAATCATCGGAAGGATCGTCGCGATCTCCTGCTCCGCTTTAGAAACATCGTTTTGTGAGATATAGCAAAGAAGCCGGCCCTTGTGGGCTGTGTAGACATGTGTCTCAAAGTCCAACTCTTTATAGAGATCGATCGATTGCGAGTAGTTATCGACAGCTTTCTGGCAATCTCCCATTGCACGATAGATGTTTGCTTTTTGCAGTGAGGAGTAAGCCATCAAATTCTGGCGCGCTTTCCCGCTCGAAAGTGCGGCCAACTCTTCGGCCTTGTTTACATTTTGCAAGGCTTCGTCGAAGTGGCCGCGTTTCCCGTTAATGGCGCCCAGAAATGCGTAGCGGTAAACGGTGCGATTCTCAATACCGGCGCGCTCCGCTATCCGCATCGCCTGTTCCTGGTACTCCGCCGCCGCGTCATTAAAACCAACTGAAGCAAGGGCAATCGCGCCAAAGGCATAGTGACGTGTGCTTTGAATTGGATCGAGCGAAAGAGCAGTGACAAGGGGTAGAGCCCGCTGAATCTGAGCCAACGACTTGTCGTAATTCCCTACCTGACGGTAATACTCGGTCAGAGCGCTGAGGATATTCAATAACCCGATCGAGTCACCTGTTTTCTCCGCCAGTTTGATACCCTCACGCGCCGACGCAATCGCCCGCGAGTGTTGTTTCAAGGCAAACTCCAAACTGGAGCGCAGGTATAGGCAACGAGCGGTGAGCCAGTGATACTTTCTCCGCAGCGACTCCGTAATCAATGGTTCCAACAGCTTGAGACTATCCTCGAACTTGCGGTCGTTGTAAGTTGAAAAGCCGATCCAGTACTCGGCCTGCATCGTATCCGCAACGTCGCCCGTCGTTTCGAACAATCGTTTAGCTTCGCGAAAGAGTCGCAGATTCTCCGCCGGATTATTCGGCCAGACCGCGTGGCTCGCCTTCATCAACTCTCGCGCTTCTTTTGCATTGACGATCTGTTCCGGCGAAGCCGACCGGTACGACTCATAAACGTCTGCATAGAATCGATCGTCCGCGCGCTCGAGATACATCGCAGCAACCTCTGCCACAGGTTGCTCTTGACCAGCGTGCTGACTGTACTTACTCCCACGATCCACATATTCATCCAACAGACGATCAACGATCGTGTTGCCGGTGCGATGCTGGCTGTCACGTACCAGCGTCCACGCAGCTTCTCGGTCCCCCGCGTTCCAATCCTTCGTGAACTCGTCAAAAGTCTCATTCGGCGTCCGCGAAGTTTTCTTTCGTGCGTCTTCAATCGACTTGAGCCGTTCCTTCGCCTCGTTTGTCCATTTCGAGTTCGGATCTTTTTCGATATACAGACGCCAATCCTGTTCGGCTTTTTCCGGTAAGCTGAGGTAAGCGTAAAGGAGTGCACGATTGAAGAGTGCTTCGAGACGCGAATTGTCGAGTTCGAGCGCCTTCGTCAGATGGGTGAGACTTTTAGCAAATAACTCGGCGGCTTTTCCCTGCTCGGAATCGGTAAGTTGAGTCTTGCCTTTTTCCAGCAGCGCCGTGCCAAGATCGCTGTGAATACCTGGATCGTTGGGCGACAACGCCAGGGCTGCCTCAAGTTGATCGGTGGCTTTGTCAAACTGTCGTTCGGCGAGATAGAACTGGCCAAGCTGATGGAGCGTCGTAGCATCGCGGTGTTCGTTCAACGCATTCTGCAGAATGCTTGCGGCGCGGTCGCGCTGGACGTAATCGACTCGTGGCGCACCTCGCAGTGATGCAGCTGGAGCATAGTTCCAGCCAAAGAGACGCGCTTCCAGTGGTCGTTGATCACCATAGGCTTGCTGAAGTGCCAGCATTCCGTCATTTGCCGGGGATTGACGGAGGATCTGGCGCAAACCGAAAACCAGTCCGGCAATGAGAATTATCGAGGCAGCGATGCGTAGCTCAGTTGATGTCCACCATTTTCGGCCAGGTGAATGTTGCGACTGATACGTGTTAAGAGCGGCGGCATACTTCAGCTTTTCACGGCGCCGCTCAGACTTCAAAAAGTATTTCTCGACACGCTTGCGCTCTTCACCCTTAATCTCACCCGCGACGTATTGATCCGTTATCTCATCAACGACAATGTCAAACTCTTCACCATAAACCGGGTCACTCAGCAGCCGGATTTCCACCTTTTCCTCGTCTTCTTCCCTTAGCCGGCCGAGAAGATAGTCTTTTAATTCAGTTTTTTCCGTGTGATTGATGATGAGAACCCCCCACTAAAACAACCGCCTACAGATTATGACTTGAATACTAAGTTTCGTTTGATTTCATCCGCTCGATACACTGTTGTATGCATTTTTCAAGGTTTCCGCGTACGTGGTGCGCCCGGCCCCGAAGAGCGCCTTCCGTTATCCCAAGCTCGCTTGCCATCCGCCGGTGTTGCGCGATTTTGTCACGACCATCGTAGACGTAATAGTCAAGAATAAGCTCGCGCTTGTCTGACTGCAGGAATTTGAGACACTTCATCAGACAGTCGTATTCGTCGCTGTGGTCTTCAGCCTCGACTGAAAACTCGGGCACGGTTTCCACCGCGATCTCCTTGCGTCGAATCATCTCGCGAATGATGAAACGCGCGACCCCGTGGAAATACCGGGCGGGCTCCCCAACGTACGTATCTCGAATCTCAGGCAGCCGCTTCATCACGCGGTTGATCGCCTCGTCGGCAAGATCCTCCGCGTCGCTGAATCCTTTGGACACAAATATCCTGATCAAACCAGCGCGGATTACTTCATATTTCTGCCCAGCTACTTCGCGGTCTGGGTCAAGCCAGGCTAGTAGAGATGCGAACGATTCTTCGTTGATAGCTAACGGTCTCCTAAGAGAAAGGCAAAGGCGAACGTAGTATAAGACAGATCCGCGTTTATATCCGCGTTCAGACGTGGCTTATACTGTCTCCATGACAATCGACGAGTTGGTTTACGACTGGAACACAATCGAACCGTCTTTCACCGCGCCTAACCGGCACATCGGGATTGACGACGAAACCTTGCGCGACGGTTTGCAGTCGCCATCCGTTTGCGAACCACCAGTCGAACAAAAACTCGAGTTGCTTCATTTGATGGAAGCACTCAGCATCGATACCGCTGATATCGGACTACCCGGCGCAGGGGGAACACATGCCGCTGGCGTGGAACGACTTGCGCGCGAGATCGCGGACAAGAAACTCAAGATCCGGCCCAACTGCGCCGCTCGCACACATCGCAACGACATCATACCCATCGTCGAAATCTCGCAACGCGCCGGTATTCCGATCGAAGCGTGTACGTTTATCGGGTCTTCATCAGTCCGGTTTTTTGCTGAAGACTGGACGCTCGAGAAGTTATTGCAAATGACTGAGGAGGCTGTCTCTTTTGCTGTGGGCCAGGGCCTGCCGGTCATGTACGTCACGGAAGACACAACACGTGCAAAACCGGAAACGATTCGCGCGCTTTACACGACTGCGATCCGCTGCGGCGCCAAAGCCGTTTGTGTTTGCGACACTGTTGGACATTCAACACCCGACGGTGCGCGAGCGGTCGTGCGGTTTGTGAAGGACATCATCGAAGAGCAGGGCGGCGGCATTCGTCTCGACTGGCACGGCCACCAGGATCGCGGGCTTGGCGTGATCAATTCGCTGGCAGCAATCCAGGCCGGGGCGGATCAGGTGCATGGCTCCGCGCTCGGAATGGGCGAGCGCGTCGGCAACACGCCGTTGGACCAGTTGCTCGTAAATCTCAAGCTGCTCGGTTGGGTCGATAACGATCTCTCGCGTCTCGGCGAGTATTGCCAGACAGCGGCGCGCGCATGTCGTTGGACTGTGCCGTTGAACTATCCGGTGTTTGGTCGCGACGCGTTTCGCACGGCGACCGGAGTTCACGCTGCCGCAGTGATTAAGAGTTACAAGAAAGGCGACCATCGGCTCGCGGACATTGTTTACTCAGGAGTTCCGGCCGGTGAGTTTGGACTCGAGCAAGTGATCGAGATCGGACCGATGAGCGGCAAATCAAATGTTATCTATTGGCTCGAAAAGCGCGGTCTCGAACCAAACGAGAGTCGCGTCAATCGCATTTACGAACACGCCAAATCGGCTCGTGGAGTGCTCGAAGAGAGTGAGATCCTGGCACTGTTGTGATCCGTGTTCATCCAGGTAAATCTGTAGCCCAGCTGATGTCGTCGCCTCACGTAGCGCGCGCACTTCGTTTCTTCGAAACACACGCTGACGCAATCACTGAAGAGCACATTCGTATCTGCTCGATTCCGGCGAGTCCGTTTGGCGAGCAGGAACGTGCTGAGTATCTCAGCCGGAAGTTTGCAGAGTTGGGATTGACTGAGGTTGAGATCGATGAAGAGGGAAACTGCCTCGGACTGCTTCGCGGGACTTCACGATCACCTCTAATGGTGATCAGCGCGCATCTCGATACAGTCTTCTCGAAAGACACGAACTTCAACGTCGTCCGTCGCCACGACAAATTGTTCGCGCCCGGAATCGCTGACGACGGCTGCGGTCTCGCGGCCCTGATTGCACTCGCTCAGGTGTTTCAGTCAGAGCGAATACCGATCGAGGGCTCGATCTTGTTTGTCGGAACAGTCGGTGAAGAAGGTGAAGGAAACCTGCGTGGCGTTCGTCATCTTTGTACGAAAGGTCGTTGGGCCAAACACATCGACTCGTTTCTGAGTTTCGATGGTCCAGGATTAGATCGAATCACAAACAGGGCTCTGGGATCTCGTCGTTACCGCGTCGAAGTAACTGGACCAGGCGGACATTCGTGGGGCGATTTCGGGTTACCGAATCCTGTACACGCGATTGGGCGCGCGATCTCGAGGCTGGCTGCGTACCCGGCGCCGAAAGAACCGCGCACGACGTTCAATGTCGGACGCATTGAAGGTGGCCGCAGTGTCAACGCGATACCGAGTGAAGCGTCGATGGAAGTAGATCTTCGCTCTGCTGCTGAACCGGAGTTACAGCGGCTGGATGCGTTTGTCCGTCGTGCGGTGCGAGATGCGGTTGAGGAGGAGAATGCGACGCGGCGCGCTGGTGATCCGTTACTGAAACTTAAACTGGATTTGATTGGCGAGCGACCAAGCGGTGAAACTCCTGTTGATTCGCCGCTGGTTGAGCTGGCGATCGAAGCAACGAAACTACTCGGCGTCGAGCCACATCTCGATCGAGCGTCGACTGATTCGAACCTGCCTATTTCGCTTGGGATTCCGGCGATCACACTCGGAGCTGGAGGGAACTCGGCGTTTTCTCACAGTCTTGATGAGTGGTACGACCCACGCGGCCGCGACCTCGGACTCAAACGCGGACTGCTCGTGATTCTCGGGACGGTTGGGATTGTCTTGTAAATCCTGTGAAATCTTGAAAATCCTGTCTCAGACTTAGACAAGATTTCCAAGATTTTCCAAGATTTACAGAAGATCAGTTAATCGGTATCGAGACGGTCGCCGATCCAGCTTTCCCCGGTGGGAAGCGCTTCTGCCGCGCGATACGCAAAGCATTAGCATCACCACCTGACGCCTGCGTGACGCGCCCCGATTCATCGTAAGTCACCGTCACCACAACTCTCTTCGCGCCAGGCTTCACGCCTTCCGGCGCCGGCGCAGCGGCCGTTTCGTTTTCAGCATTCTTCGCTTCGCGAGCCTTACGCTCTTTTTCACGCTGCTTTCGCGCTGCGGCCGCAGGATCTTCAGCAGCCGGTGCAGCAACTTCCGCAGTGGTTGGCTGCGGCTGTGACGCAGTCTCTGCCGGATTACTCACCGGAGCAGGAGCCTGGCTTACAGTCTCAACCGGGGTCGCGACAGCCTTTTTGCTATACCAACCAGCCGGTACTCCAATCACCGCCACACTCGCTACGACTGCTACCGCAATCGCACCGATGAAGAGTGGCTTGCGACGGGTCGCAGTATCTTTTCCAAATGCAAGAAACGCAGGGGCAAACGACCTCTCAACATCCGATTGTCGTTTCCACTTCATTTGGCTTGCCTTCGAGCTCGTCCGGCTCAGGAACAAAATCCGGAGGAAACGCGATACCCGGCGCTATGTTCTCATCCAGACGCCGCAATCCTTCAAGCACAACCTGGGTCCACGGCTGATTGATCGTGCGACTCTTCGCTTCCACATCGGCACTGAATTCAAACTCTGCATTCGGAAGCGTCAACGCGTAATAGACGGCTTCGATTCCATGCAGCACACCGATGTTCGCATCAACGACTGAGCCCGCCTGCAAGTAGAAGTATCCCGCACCTTTCGGATACAAAACCTTGAGACGGCCGCTCTTGCGCTGGTTACAGAAAAACTCGATTAACTCAGAAAGTGAAAGGTCACTGAGGTGTCCGGTTAATGCCATGAGAACTAGTCCCTTCTAGGAAGAACGTGCTTGTTGGAAAAGAGGGGGAGAATGGCGCGCCGCGGAGACCCGGCGCGCCACTGAAGGTAGGTTAGGGAACCAGCGCAAACTTGTAGTTAATCACGCCGGAAACCTTTACCGGTTGACCGGAAAGCTTCGTGGGAGAAAATCTCGCTTTCATTGCCGCCTGCACAGCCGCATCGCGCAGGATCGCTGGACCACTCGACGCATTTGCCGCAACTACTTTGCCGGTCTCGTCAAGAATCACATCAACCTGGACCACGCCCTGAGTCCTCATCCGCTTCGCAGCATCAGGATAAACAGGTGGCGGCAGCAGGACTGCGGTGCCGTTAAGAACTCCACCAGACACGGGCTTGAGAATCGGCTTCGGTCCCGGACTCGGTGGCGGTTCGTCGAGAGTAATAACCGGAAGCGGTTGGTTCGTGCTTACAGCCTGGACTTTGACGTCAACTGGACCAGACGCGAGCTTCGATGCTGATGTCGAGGCTGAAGGTAATTCCTGAACGACAGCAGCTCTCTTGTTGTTCTTGTTGTTGCCGGTAGGCTTCGGCTCAGGTTTGGCTGGAGTTGCTGCTATTGGCGCCGCTGGTTGCGGAGAAGTTGCCGCACTGGTTGGCGCTGCGCCTGGAGTAACCATTCGGACCATGTTCTCATCGAGGTAATACATGATCGAGCGATACGTCACTTCGGTCGGCTCGAATGTAATGCCGCGAGAATCAACCATTGCGACTGAGGTTGTCATCTTGCTCCAATTGCCGAGGAAGTCGAACTCGTACTTGTACATCTCCTTGCTCAGCAACGTCCCATCGGGATTGAGCAGGGTCATCTCGCTGATATTTCCCTTTTCGTCGTACTTGTAGACTTCCTTGCCGGTCAGCGTCGCACCGGCAACCGGGAAATACTGGTTCTCAATTTTGTTGCCCTTGATGTCGTAAGCGACGATCTCGACGACCTGGTGCTTGCCTTCCCGGCCTTCGGCTGCCAAAAGCTTAGCGATTTCCGTGCGCACGCGCCGGACTGGGCCAATCAAACCGTCCCGGGACCTGTCGCTTTCGACCACTGGGGCGGAGGCGGGGGCACTACCGGCCTTGGCTGTCAGGTTTGTCTGAGCACTTGCCGCAGCGCTCAAACCCATCAGGCAAAGCGTAATCAAGCATAATCGATTGAACATTCTGAACATTGTTTTCTCCATAATTCGCTGAGGCAGGCCAAATTTGGATAGATTTAGCGCGAGGCTGGGCAGGTCACGCGGCCCAACCCATACTAACGAAGTTGAACAATGTTTGTCTACAGGTATTTAGCCCCACGGGCCGAACTGTAGGGGTGGCCCTCCGTGGCCACCCGTTTCGCCATCTACACGACGTGTGGCCACGGAGCCCTACAGTTGTTTACGAGTTTGCGAAGAGCTGGTCGGTGCGGCTGATGGCGAGGAGTTCGTGGGCGGCCCGGTAGACGTCGGTGACGGGGATTTCGGTGATTAAAGGCCCGCCAATGAACCGGTTCTGCTCGCCGACGGGTGTGAAGCTATTCAAATGGGACTGGTTAAGAATCACAACTACCGGCGTTCCAACAGCCGCCGCGATGTGAGCCGGGCCCGTATCGTTCGAGATAAAGAGCGTCAAACGCGCCTGGGCTGACGCTAGTTGTGAAATAGTGAGCCGGTCGAAAAAGATCGTGCCCGCAGGGAAGACGGTCCGCATCTGCGGCACGAGCGCCCACTCCTCGGGCCCCGCAAAAACGATAACTCGTACCCGATCGTTGCGAATCAGATAATCTGCCACCTCGGCAAACTTCTCGAGTGGCCAAAGGCGGCTGACATTTCCGGCTCCAGGAAAGATGCCAACCAGCAGCTCACGCGACTGCGCCTTCTCTTTCTTCAACATCGCTTCAACTGCCTGATCGTCACCCATAGTCGTCTTCAACACCGGAGTTCGCGGCACGTTTTCAATGCCGAGTGGTTTGAGTATGTCGAGATAACGATCGACGAGATGCGCGCTTGTTCTTTCTCTCCCCGGTTGCGGTTTGAAGTTGGCGAGAAAGTCGAGCGATCGATTTTCGCGGCGCTGATAAAGCCGTCGAGGCGCACCGGAAAGGAAACCAAGGATGTTGGTTTCGTAGTAACTGTGCAGGTCGATGACGAAATCAAACTTCTGCTTCCGCACCTGCGCCACGAACTTCGCGATACGTCCGATCGAGATCAGTGTTGGACCATCGCGCAGTGCGACACGATCAACTTCGAGGATCTCGTTGGCGTAACTGCAAAGATTCAACAGTTCCCTGCCGGGCTTTCCAACCGCAACGGTGATCTTTGCGTAAGGGAACTTTTCGCGTATCGCCCGCAACGCGGGCAAACTCATTACAACATCTCCGAGTTGCCCAAAATCGATGACGAGTATGTTGCGCGGATCGAAATACATTTTTATAAGCCGCGGATTCACGCAGAAAAACGCTGATCTGCGTTTATCCGCGGAAATCTGCGGCTAAAATTCTCTTAAATCCCTACCTGTCATTTCGGATGGCTTCTCGAGTCCCAGCAGACCAAGCAGGGTCGGCGCCACATCTTCGAGTGCGCCACCAGTTCGCAGTTTCATGCCGATCGATTCTTCATCAATCAAATGAAACGGTACCGGATTCGTCGTGTGCGCTGTGTGTGGACCGCCGCTGGTCGGATCGATCATCTGCTCTGCATTACCGTGGTCCGCGGTGATCAGCGTGATGCCTTTCGCGGTGCGCATTCGCTTCGTGATCCAACCCAGACACGTATCGACGTACTGGCACGCTTCGATCGTTTTATCCAGCTTGCCTGTGTGGCCCACCATGTCAGGGTTCGCAAAGTTGATCACGAAAACGTCCGTCTCGCCCTCATCGATCCCACGCAACACTTTGTCAGTGACTTTGAACGCCGACATCTCCGGTTGCAGATCGTAAGTCGCAATCTTCGGCGACGGCACCAGCAGTCGCTGCTCGCACGGATACTCCTGCTCGACACCGCCATTGAAGAAGTAAGTGACGTGCGCATACTTCTCAGTCTCGGCGAGCCGGTAGTTGCGTACACGAAGATTGCCCCAGGCTTCCGCCAGCACGTTGCGATGATGTCGTGGTGGAAAAGCGACCGGCAGATTGAACGTGGTGTCGTACATCGTGAAGCAGACAAAATGCACGCGAGGCCGATCGGAAATGTCAAACTCGTTGAAATCGGGAACCGCGAGAGCTCTGGTTAACTGGCGCGCGCGATCGGGGCGGAAGTTGAAGAAGATTACCGAATCGTCGTCTTTGATCGTCGCGACTGGCGAGCCGTCTTTGCGCACGATCGCAAATGGCTCGACAAATTCATCCGTCACGCCCCGCACGTACGACTCGTTAATGCCCGCAATCGGATCGAGCTCTCGCTGTCCAATCGCCTTAGTTAATAGATCAAAGGCACGCTGCGTTCGTTCCCAACGCCTATCGCGGTCCATCGCATAGTAACGACCAATAATGGTTGCGATCTCACCGCGGCCGATCTCTGTCATCTTGCGTTGCAATGCCGCGACGTACTGCGCGCCAGACGATGGTGGAGTGTCACGTCCGTCGAGAAAGCAGTGAACGTATACGTTCTCCAGCTCGTGGTCCTTCGCCATCTTCAGGAGTGCGTAGAGATGCGTGAGCGAAGAGTGGACCTGACCATCGGAAATGAGTCCCATCAAGTGGAGCGCTTTGCCGCGCGTCTTCGCGCCGTCCATGGCTTCGACGAGTGCTTTGTTCCGAAAAAACTCGCCCGTCTCGATCTCGTGATCGACGAGCGATACGTCCATGCGGATGACTCGTCCCGAACCGATGTTCAAATGTCCGACTTCTGAATTTCCCATCACACCCGCAGGCAGACCGACGCGCGAGCCGTGGGCCTCGAGCAGTGTTTGCGGGTATTTTTCCGCGAGCTCGTCGTAGAAAGGTGTGGTGGCGAGTGCGATCGCGTTGCCCTCGCGCGACGCCGAATAGCCCCAGCCATCAATAATGATCAGGGCCAGCGGCCCGCGTTTTTCAGACATAGTTCTTTAATAGGTCCTATAGGACCGATACGACCTATTAACCCTTCCGAGCCGCCACCTTTTTTGTGGCTTTTTGCGGCAAAGATTGATTGAAAGCTTTGCGGCCGGGGAAGCGCGCGGCGCCGCGTAGATCTTCTTCGATGCGCAGAAGCTGGTTGTATTTAGCGATTCGATCCGTGCGCGACAGCGATCCGGTTTTGATCTGCCCTGCATTAGTCGCAACGGCGAGATCGGCGATGAAGGGATCTTCGGTTTCGCCGGAACGGTGCGAGATGATTGTTGTGCGGCGGTTCCTCTGCGCGAGCTCGATGCAATCCAATGTTTCCGTGAGCGTGCCGATCTGATTGACTTTGATCAGAATCGAATTCGCAACACCGAGATCGATTCCCTTTTGCAGAAACACGGTGTTCGTCACGAACAGATCGTCGCCAACAAGCTGCACTTTGTCGCCAATCTCGTCAGTCAACAATTTCCAACCGCTCCAGTCGTTCTCCGCCATACCGTCTTCAATCGAGATGATCGGATACTGCTCGGTCCAACTCTTCCAGAACGCCACCATCTCTTCGCTCGACAGCTTTCGCTTGTCACTCTTTTTGAAGACGTATTTCTTGCCGTCGTAAAACTCGCTCGCAGCCGGATCAAGCGCGAGCAGGCAATCAGCACCGGGCGCGTAGCCCGCCTTCACGATCGATTCGAGAATCGTTTCGACCGCTTCTTCATTCGACTTCAAGTTCGGCGCAAAGCCACCTTCGTCGCCAACGCTCGTGGCGTAGCCTTTACTCTTCAACACTGCCTTGAGCTGGTGAAAAATCTCGGTTCCTATTCGCAACGCTTCACTGAAAGTCGGAGCGCCGCATGGGACTACCATAAATTCCTGAAAGTCGACGTTGTTGTCAGCATGCGCGCCGCCGTTAACGATATTCATCATCGGCACCGGCAACGTGCGTGCGTTTGGACCACCGAGATACCTGTAAAGTGGAAGCTCCAACTGAGTTGCCGCAGCGCGTGCAGTCGCCATCGAAACTGCGAGAAGAGCGTTGGCGCCGAGTTTCGATTTGTTTGGAGTGCCGTCAAGCTCGAGGAGGGCGCGATCGACCTCCACCTGGTCGAGTGCGTCAAAACCCTGTAACGCGGGTGCGATTACTTCGTTGACGTTGCGAACTGCGTGTAAAACTCCCTTGCCACCGTATCGCTTCTTGTCGCCGTCGCGAAGTTCGACTGCTTCGTTTTCCCCTGTTGAAGCGCCCGAAGGAACCGAGGCACGTCCTATCACACCATCTGCTAAAACCACTTCCGCTTCTACGGTCGGATTACCGCGCGAGTCCAGTATTTCCCGTGCCTGAACGTGCTCGATCCAGCTCATCCTTTGCTTCCCCTTCTCCGTCAGGTTGTAAAATCTCGAGCTTAACGCGCATCACGCGGCGTTTCTCGACTCTTTCAATTTGGAAAACAAGACCATCATGCTGCACGACTTCTCCGGGCTTCAACACGTGACCCGCTTCAGTCATTAAGAACCCTCCGACAGTCGTATACGCCTCTGACTCTGGTACTGACAGTTTTAGTCGTCGATTCAGATCGCGGACCGCGAGTCCGCCGGCAAGCACGTAGGTACTCTTATCGATCTCGGTGATCTGCTCGTTAACTTCCTCGTCGTGCTCGTCAGAGATCTCGCCAACGATCTCTTCGAGCAGGTCTTCGAGCGTGATGATTCCTTCGAGTCCGCCGTGCTCGTCGACTACGAATCCGAAATGCATCTTCGCTTTCTGCATCTGGCGCAAAACATGTTCGAGACGTGCCGTGTCAACGACGTACATCGGCGGTTGCAGCACGTCTTCGAGCTTGAATTTTTCCGGATGCAGCAGGTACGGCATCACGTCTTTGCTGTGTATGAACCCGCACACATCGTCGAACGATTCGCGATAGACCGGCAACCGCGAATAACGATGCTGGTCGAATGCTTTCGTAATTTCTTTAAGATTACACGTGTTCGGAATTGCGGCCATTTCCGTGCGCGGCACCATCGCTTCGCGCACGACTGTGTCAGAAAACTCAAACACTCGATGTATTAAACGCCGCTCTTCCGCGCGCAGGTGACCACTCTCGCGCGACATGTCGACGAGTTTTCTCAACTCTTCTTCCGTGTAGATCGACGCGTGTTCGGAAGTCGCTGGTATGCCAAAGAGGTTAACAGTGCGCGCGCTGGCCCAGTCGAGCGCACGTATCGGCCAACTTAAGATCCTATAGAAGAGTTGTAACGGCAGTGCGACAGCCAGGGCGACTCTTTCGGCGCGCGCAAGCCCCATCAACTTCGGCGCCTGTTCCCCAAGCACGATGTGCAGTGAAGTGATGATAATGAAGCCGATGGCAAAGGCGAGGGCGTGGCGCAAGCGCGTCTGAGTCAGAAATTTTTGACAACGGCCCTTCGAGGACCCGTGCGATCGCCGGTTCACCAATCCAACCCAGGGCGAGTGAAGCGAGTGTGATTCCGAGCTGGCACGCAGACAAATACGCGTTAAGGTTCTGGAGCAGGCCCATCAGTCGCTTCGCGGCTCTGCTGCCCGAGGCGGCGAGCGTTTCGATACGCGACGAGCGCACGCCCACGAGTGCAAACTCTGCGGCCACAAAAAACCCGTTAGCTGCGACCAGCAAGAGAACAGCAAGCAGTTTTACGGCGATTGTCATGTGGGGTGGAAATCATAGCACGAGCCACAGATCTCACTGAAAATACGGATCAGCGCTGATCGGTATTTCGTCAGTGAAATCTGTGGCTCAGTGGTACTTTCGGGGGCAGCTATTTTAGTGTCCCAGAGCGGCTCCGGCAGCGCGGGCGCGGACTGGGCGCCGGTCGTGCTTGGAGTGAGCACGTGCGAGTGCCTGATCGACGCGGGGCTCGATGTTGCACTCGGGCTGGCGGCAAACTGCGGCCAATTCTGAGACTACAAGATAACGGGAACGTTCGAGCATCCGCTGTTCGCGGAAAGAGAGGGGTTTAATGTTACTAAGATAAGTTAAATGCTTGAGCACGTCGGCCACCTCGAAGATGTCGCCGGTGCGCATTTTGTCCGAGAATTCCTTAAAGCGATCCTTCCAATCGTTAGCGGGGGAAGAAAAATCATCTGCTAGTGCTTTGAAAAGCATGTCACACTCACCCGACGAGATTGGGGGACGAAGGCCAACTTCTGAAGCATTGGATACGGGAACTAAGACCACTGAGTTGTTAGCAGCAAGACGAAGCGTGTAAAAGGGCAGGAGTGTTGAGCCGATTTGCTTCTGTTCTATTTGCTCGATGGTCCCGATTCCATGATTCGGGTAAACGACTTTCTGGCCGACTTTGAAGCCCACCATGCACCTCCATCGAATTTGAAAATATCAGACTGCGCCGCACGCGCGGGTCTTTGGGAGTTTGTCCGAGGACGCAGGATTGCGTCTAAGCCCTGTTTGGAAAGTAGGTTGAGTCTAGCAAGCTATCTTGCGAATGGTCAAGGTTCCGGGGGACGCACGTGCTTGCTATTTCGTCTGACAATACGCCGAAGGCGTTGGCTAATTGGAGCCCAGGGTTGGAGCGCAAGCGACAACCCTGGGATTAATTCCAAAATAGCGATGAAACCCTGAAAGGGTTCCCCGGGTTGGCGAACCCTTTCAGGGTTCTCACGACATGCGTTATCGATCCCCCAGGGTTCTCGCTTCGCTCGAACCCTGGGCTGAAATTAGCGAACGCCTTCGGCGTACAGCGCTATTGCTTTAGCTGATAGTCCGCGAGGTTTTGGCAGGGCTTTAATTCGATTTCGTTCTTCTTTGTCTCGGCAGTGCGGCGGAGTTTGGTGCGTGCGGCCGCGCTTTCCGGTTGACGGAGCTTCGTCAACGTTGTTGCCGGCGTATCGACGTGCACGAGGTATTTTCCCGGTGGCAGGTTGTTGAATGTGAACGTCATGTCGCTGCTGACATCGCTCAAAAAGTAACGCAAAACATCATCTGCTTTGTCAGGCTCAGCCCGGCACGAGATAAACAGACATGGCCGATACTGCAGCACCCTCCGGAACTACCAGTCGCCCGCGAATCGAGGCTGCTCCCTGTGCAAGTGTGATCGTGACGTTCGAGACTTGCTCGCCCGACTTCACTGTTGTCCAGTTTGCTGCTGCATCGATCTTCTGAGGCTTCGCTGCTCCAGTGGTCGTCGTGATGGATTGCAGATACCAGTAGCGCGCATAAAACCGCGGCTCAAATTGATATTTACCCGGGATCAGATTGCGCAATTGAAACGCGCCGGTCGCATCTGGTGACGCCGAGTTCGATATGAATCGCAAAGTCAGCGAATCTTCTTTGTCTGTTTCCTTTTCAGGTCGCTGAAGTCGGACCAGCTGTTTCCGCGAGCAGCGGTGGACGCTTGCCCTGACACTCGGGTGCCTTCGACGACTCGAGCGCTATCTTCCCACTGACTGATCCCAACGGTCTCGTTGTCAACTCGATTCCAGTAACGTCAGCGCCTCTCACGCTGACACGCTTTGGCTCCGACAGCGCAAAGTTCGGCATCGTGGTCGTAATCGGATTCGTCGTTGCCTCCTGGGCAACGAGGTCGTAATCACCATCACCCAGACCAGTGAATGCGAACCCGCGAGCGCCGGCAGGTTGAAACGTAGTCGCGAACGGAACCGGACTACCGGCTGCCGTCACCGTTATCGACGCGCCATTAGTGCCCGCAACTTTTGTCGTACCGCTGATTACATGGCCCGGCTCACCACGATAACGAATGTCCATAGTCGCATCTTCGCCGCTGCGCACAATCACCTCCGCAGCGTTATCACGAGTTGACGATGGTGCGAATGTCGGCAGGTCCACGTCGTATGGATTGAACGAAGGTGAAAAACCTGCCCCGCCGGCACTCACAATGTAAGTTCCGGGCCGCAGTCCGTAAATTCGATAAATACCGCGATCGTCTGTGGGTTGTTCCATCAAGCCGAACGTCATCACCTTCGGCACCTCGCCGCGCGCGTCACGAACCATCGTGGCGCGGACACGAACCGTGACGACTGGCTCTCCTATCGCGTTCGTAACGGTCCCGGTTATTGCGCCGCCGCGAATCAACTCGAGGTTAACCGTATCGCCGATGCGGTAGTAAGTGGGCAAACCGTTCTCGCCGGGAACGAACGTATACGCGGGCGCGTTGCCCGTAACAGTGTAGAGTGCCGGCTCGAGCCCGCTCACACGGAAGCTTCCATCAACACCGCTCGTAGCCGTTCGCGCGTTCCCCGTTGAGTTCACTGCGCGAACAAACAACGATGCTCCGGCCAGTGGCTGACCGCTCTCATTAACGACTCTTCCGCTGATGACACCGGTTACAGGTTCATCCGGTTTCTTTGGAGACGCCGAAGGCACCTGCGCGCACAACAACTCACACGAAGCTAAGAGGAGAATTGATGCGGCAATGAGTCTCGGTATGGGAGTCATGATTACGGCTTTTGCGGCGGAGGACTCATGTCGATAGTGAGCGCGATGTCTGTTGCCACTCCATCTTGAATGGTAATCTCGCGGCTCACCCGTCGATTCGAATCCGAGGTCATACCGACAACCCATGCCCGAATTTCATAGGTGCCTGGTGGAATGCCTTCCATCAGGAAGCGCCCACGAGCGTCTACCGGCGGCGGTCGCATCTTGGGATGGAGGTCACCAGGCTGCATGAGAGCGACAATGATACGTGCGCCAGCCGGCAACGTGCCATTCTCGACTCCCACAACTCCGCGAAGCGTCGCGGTTCCGTAACTCAGGACCACACGTACACCCGTCAACTGTTCGCGTTCCTGAATCGTTATGCCGCGCGACTGAACCACGCCATCATGCTCTACGCGCACGAGCACGAAATTCTTTACTGGAGTCGAAACCCCTATCTTCGAAACCAATATCAGGTCTGCCCGGCCGCCGGCCAAACCTGACAGCAAGAAGCTTCCATTGGGACCAATCGGCGATGAGGCTGAAGACAATACCCCGATACCGCCATTAGTGCTGATGACCGAGGCCTGCAACCGAATTTCTGAGAGTTTCGCGAGCGCGGCAGGGGTTGGAGTTTCGAGCACGACCACTCCACTCAAGCTCGCGCCCTGAACGAGTTTGACCGTTATGCCACTGACATCCTGATCGATGACATCGAACTTGAGCGGCTCTCCTCGCATACCGGTGTTTTCGGCAAACACGAGGATTGCATATTTGCCGGGAACCATTCCTTCCTTAACAAACTCGCCCTGCGCGTTCGAGTTCGCCACCGTGCTATTACTTTCAACACGCTGACCCGTCTGTCGTTGAAAAACTAATCGGACGTTCGGCACCGGTAAGCCTTTTTCACCGTCAACCACTCGACCGGCGATCGTATAAGTCTGCAAAGCATGACCAAGAGTGATGTCGACGTCGGTGGCTTCGGTTCCTTCCCCAACTTCGATCACCTTAGCTTTAGTTTGATCGGTCGCGTCCGGATGGAAAACTTGTGAGTAGCTGGGGCGCAATGAGTTGATCGGGCCACTGAAAGTACTTTCACCGCGTCCGGCTGCAACTTTGTAACGTCCCGGCAGCAATCCGAAAACGCGATAGATGCCGCGATCGTCCGTCGGAGCACCACCCGCGGCATACACTTGTGGCGGCGCCTGTCCGCGCCGCTGTTCGAAATCGTCAGCGCGATAAATGAAAACCTGCTGCGCTATGAGCGGACGGCCATCGGCGTCCGTTACTCGCCCCGTGATAACGCCGCCGCGCGCGAGTGTGAAGTTGATATTTTCGACGTTTTCACCGTCGCCGACGAGTACGGT
Source organism: uncultured Acidobacteriota bacterium (assembly GCA_963748155.1). GTDB lineage: Bacteria > Acidobacteriota > Blastocatellia > Pyrinomonadales > Pyrinomonadaceae > PSRF01. Next base: position 333,467 of record CAVVHV010000004.1, read on the forward strand.
TTTGCCGCGCGACTCTCGAACATCAACCGGCACAAAAGCCGGGACTGACGGCGTCACCTCATAAGTGCCCGGACCAACGTTCGTGATGTGATAAAAGCCATCCTGATCGGTCATGGCTCGGGGCATGCGCTCGTTGGTATTAGAGAAGTCGCTCTTGCGCAGTGCGACCACTACTCCCGCACGCCTTTTCTTTGAGTCGTTACTCGACCGGAGATCGAGCCGACGCGGGTTTTAGCGGCGTCTTTCGGCGCAGATTGGGCCCACAGCGAAGTTGGGAGACTCAAAATCGTGAGCAGGACCGCGGGCAGATAACGAGCGGAGAAACTCATTCGGTTACTCCTTCTGGGTGCTGAGGTGTGCGCATGATAGCGGATGACGCCTTGAATGGGGAAGTAAATGTTGGACAGGATTGTCATCCTGTCGAAACTAACTGGATTGAACCACACGCGATCACAAGGTTGTCAGCGTCATTATCTACTGTTAGGATCGCGCCGCCATGGCTCATCTAAAAATCACCGATGCCAGCGGGCGCCAGTGGCAGTTTAGTTTCATGCCCAACGTCGCTTGCACAATCGGTCGCGCACCCGACAATACAGTGGTGCTGGATGATCCGCGCGCTTCTCGTTATCACGCACACATCAATCAATCAGAGAACGGCAATTTCACGATCATCGACGGCGCCGTAATCAACGGTCAGCTACGTCGCAGCGCAAATAAAGTCTTCATCAACGGCGAGCCGCGTTTCGAGCAGCAGCTCAAGAACGGCGATCGCATCACCATCGGCGCCAGCACGTTGCGTTTTGAGCAACCGGTCGAGGAGCGCACGACTGACGTTCGTTACGACGACAAGCCACTCGGTCACACGCAGTTGCTGATCTCCGCGAACGACGTGATGTCGACTGTGCTTCGTTCGAAAGAAGAAGTCACAGCGTCAGCGCCGCAGCGCGATAAAGTTCTCGAAGCTTTGCAACGCAAGGCAAACATTCTGAGCGCGCTGTATGAAATGAGTAAGACGCTCGGCTCGGTTTTCGATCTCAACGCGATCTTCGAAAAAGCTACCGACATCATTTTCCGATCGACACCAGCGGATCGCGTTGTGGCTTTACTCGCTGACCAGGACGGCTCGGAAAACCTGACGCCGATCGCGATGCGCGCGCGCGACAACAAGCTCGAAGCACATGCGCGCAAGCTTTCCATCGGTCGCACGATCACGCGAAAAGTAATGAAAGATCGCGTTGCACTGTTGTCGCAGGATGCGGCGTCAGACGAACAGTTTGCCGGTGTGGATTCGATCGTGTCGCAGGGCGTTCGCTCAACGATCTGTGCGCCACTCGTGGCGGAGACGCGTGTTCACGGTGCGTTGTATGCCGATCGTCTCGATCCGTTTGCCGCGTTCAAGCCGGACGATCTCGAGTTGATCAGCGCGGTGGCGGCGCAGACTGCGATCGCAGTCGAGAACGCGCGCGCTCACGAACGTCTGGCGCGTGAAGAAGTGGCGCGCGCGAATTACAGTCGATTCTTGCCCGAGTACGTTGTGAAGCAGATGCTGGAGAATCCTGACTCGTTCAAACTCGGCGGCGTCAGTCAGGTGATCACGATCTTGTTTGCCGACATTCGCGGCTTCACGCGCATTTCGGAACACGCGCCACCCGAAAAGATTGTCGGCCTGCTCAATCGTTATTTCTCTGCGATGACTGACATCATCTTCGCGCACGGCGGGACGCTCGATAAGTATCTCGGCGATGGTTTGATGGCGCTTGTTCGGCGCGCCCACCGCGACGCCCGATGATGCATCAAACGCCCTGAACGCGGCCGTGGCGATGCAGCGGCGTCTGCTGGGAATCAATCGCGAGCTGCGCGACGAAGGCTTTCCGGAGATTGGCGTCGGTATGGGTCTTCACACCGGCGAAGTGATTGTTGGTTACATCGGTTCCGATCGGCGTTCGGAATACACCGCGATCGGAGATGCTGTAAACACTTCATCGCGACTGGAGTCTAATGCCCGTGGCGGTGAGATTCTGATCAGCGATGCAACTGCGCAGGCCGCGCACAGTCGCTACAAATTGCAGCCGCGCGAGCCGATCATGGTTAAGAACCGCCAGCAGCCTGTGAAACTTTGGGAAGTTGACTGGCAAAGAGCAAGCGGATCTTTTTAGTAATAGGTCATATAGGCCTATAGGACCTATTCTTTTATGTCGTTCATCGGGAAAACCAAAACCCTCCTCGGCCTCAACGCACTCCAGAACCTCGTCTCCGATTCGATGGCAATCGACATGGGTTCGGCGAGCACCATCATTGCCGTGCGCGGGCGTGGCATAGTCGTCGACGAGCCGTCAGTTGTTGCCATCAACAAGGTCTCCGGCGAGGTCATCGCTGTCGGCAACGAAGCCCACAAGATGCAGGGACGCGAGGCGCGTGATGTCACCGTGATTGCGCCACTCGTTGACGGAGTCGTCGCTGATTTTGAAAGAACACGGGCGATGCTCGACTACTTCGTGCGGGCAGCACGGAGTGGTACGTCTCACTTCAGCCGCCGCGCGATCATGAGCGTGCTTTCGGAAGTAACACAGGTCGAACAACGCGCACTGCTGGCGGCTGCGGAAGAAGCACGCATCAGTCGTGTTTACATGATTGAAGAAGGACAGGCGGCTGCAATCGGCGCGGGCGTTCCGATTAACGACGAACATGCGGCGGCAGTCGTCGATATCGGCGGCGGCACGACGAATGTTGCCGCGATCATCAGCGGGTCGATCATCGCCTCGCGGGCTGAGCGGATCGGCAGCTCGGATATTGATATCGCAATCATGGACCGTTTGCGTCGTCACCGGGGTCTAACAATCGGAGTGCAAACAGCGGAACGATTGAAACTCGAGCTCAGCTCCGCGATTGAGCCCGAAGATCCTGAGAAGAAGGTCAACGTGCGTGGTCGGGATGTGCAAACGGGAAGTCCTGGGCGCTGTGGATCTCACGGCGGGCGAGGTTTATACGATCACGCAGCCTGTGATTAAGCGAATTGCTGAGGAGGTGCGGTCGCTGCTGGGCGATCTCTCGCCGGAGGTGGCGGGCGATATTTTCGATCGCGGGTTGATACTGACTGGCGGCGGCGCTGAGCTGGAAGGACTGGGGAGTTATCTCGAAAAGGAGCTTAGTCTGGACGTGAGAGTGGCCGCAGAGCCGCGGTTTGCGATCGTGCGTGGGTTGTCGCAACTGTATGAAGAACCGCTTTTGTTGCGACGCGTAGCGCGCACCGAAGCACATCCGCTGATTGATACTGAGGCAACAGCATTCGAGACGTGAAGAACCTTTGACAGGCACTGTCAGAGATCTTCAGGATGTAACAGGATTGCAAAAGATTGAAGCTTGCGGAAATTTTTAAACGGCAGATCACGGTGGCGCACATCTTCGGGATACCGGTGCGTTTTGATTACCGCTGGTTCATAGTTTTCGTATTGAGCGTTTGGCTCATCGCGATGAATCTGAGTCGCGGTGGCATGTGGGTCGGCTCATTCAAGCTGATGCCCGTGAGTGTCACGGTCGCGTGGCTGCTGGCCATAGTGACGACGCTTGGTCTGTTTCTCTCCGTCCTGGGCCACGAGCTTTCTCACGCCCTCATGGGACGTGCGGAAGGTATCGAGATCGAGGAGATCGTTCTGCACCCGTTTGGCGGACTCGCGCGGCTGCGAAACGAGCCCGAAAGCCCGCGGGCCGAGTTTCGCATTGCTGTTGCTGGTCCAGCAGCGAGTTTTCTGTTCGCCGCGATCAGTTTTGTACTAATGCTGCCGGCGATGATGGCGGGTTACCCGATTGCCGGTGGCGTCCTCTTATTACTCTGCGCCGGCAATCTGCTCCTCGCAGTCTTCAATCTGTTTCCCGGCTACCCTTTGGACGGCGGTCGCGTGTTGCGCGCGCTTCTCTGGCGCCGCACCGGCGACATTCGCGAAGCCACGCGCCTCGCAGGAATCTGCGGCATGCTGATCGCCGCGATCCTGATCATCTTCGGCGTCTACATGGCCATCGCGCCGACTTTCCGGTCGCCCTTCATGGGCTTCTGGTCAGTGCTCGTTGGCCTGTTTCTTTTCGACGCTGCTTACAGTGTGGTAAGACACACTCGCGGGCGAATCAGGAACATCGTCAGTGAGGCAATGTCGGCACCGGTCTCAGTCGAGCCTGACGTTCTCATCAGTCACTTGATCAACGCTGTCTTGCCTTTGCACCGGCAAGTTGCTTTTCCAGTCGCACAAAACCGGCGTTTGCACGGCATGTTGGCACTTGAAGATCTGAAGGCGTTGCCGCGCGAACGATGGCACCTCACGCGCGCTCGTGACGTCATGCGACCCATCGCGCCACGGTTTTTTGTCGAGCCAAACGCAACTCTCGCTTATGCGCAGGAGTTAATGAAGCGAAACGGGATCGGCTCGGTTGCGGTGGTGGGAAAAACCGGCGAGCTCGTTGGTTTCCTCCAGAGCGGCAAGTTCAAACGAACCAAACGTAAAAAATAAGTCACAGATTACACAGAACACACAGATTGTTTTACAGACTCTGTGTGTTCTGTGTAATCTGTGGACATATGTTGGCTGTTATCGGCGCGCTCTTTGCCAATGGATTGATCGCGATACTAAAGCTGGTGGCTGCCGTGATTACAGGCTCCTCCGGCATGATGGCTGAGGCGCTACACTCGGTTGCCGATACGACGAACCAGATCTTTCTTTTGTTGGGTTTGCGGTTTTACAAGCGACCAGCCTCCGACAAGCACCCATTCGGCTACGGGAAGGAGCGGTTTTTCTGGTCTTTCATAGCTGCGATTTTTATTTTCGGCGTGGGTGCGACGTACGCGATCTACGAAGGCATCGACAAACTCGCGCATCCACATCCGCCGACGAACCTTGGCTGGGCCTATGGTGTGCTCGCTATCTCGTTCGTGTTGGAGACTGGATCGATCGCACTGGCGTTGTACCAGGAAATTAAAGAGGCGCATCACGAAGGACTGACGTTTGGTCAGTATCTGCGCGAGTCGAAAGATCCGACGGCGAAGACAGTGCTCTTTGAAGACTCAGCCGCGCTGATCGGTATCGTGATCGCTGCTGTCGGACTTTTGTTGACTGATTATCAGGTCGGCGGCGCCGCTGGAGCATATTGGGATGGAGTTGCGTCGATAACCATCGGCCTCGTGCTCGCGATCGTTGCTTTCGTGCTAGCGCGTTCATCGCGCGGGCTGCTTCTCGGCGAAGCGGCAAATCCAAAAGTGCTCGCGGCAATCAAGCAGGCGATCGAAAGTCATCCCAACGTCGAAACCGTTATCGAGCTTTTAACGATGCACCTGGCGCCGAAACAGATTTTGATCAACGCGCATGTGAAGCTGCGAGACGACTTGCGGACTGGCGATATCGAGCAGTCGATTCTCGAGGTTGAAGACCGTATCAAACGCGCTGAGCCGAAAGTCGAGATGATGTTTATCGAGGTGGCGCGTGGTAAGCAGGTTGACGAGCACGTGCCAGTCCCGGAACATATTGGTTGAAGAGTTGAAATGCGAAGCCCACGGATTTCACGGATGAACACTGTCTGGAGATGCTACTGCTACTGCCATACACCGAGTATTTGAGACGGATGATTGAGCCGCGCAATGTCGCGGACATCTTGTTCGTCTTTTTGCTTGTGTATGCAGTCTTGAAACTCCTGCGGGGCACACGCGCTGCTCCAATGGCCTTCGGCATAGTCGCCCTCGTTTTTCTCTACTGGCTTTCCGTCAAACAAGATCTCGCGACGCTGGAATTCGTTCTCAGCAACGGACTGCTGTACATCGGTATCGCGATTATCGTCCTGTTCCAGTCTGAAATCCGCCAGGCGTTGATTACGTTTGGAAATCGTTTTCGTGTGCCGTTTACGAGGCATCGTGGGCAGTTTGGCGAAGGCGTGTACGACGAAATCATCCTCGCGGCGACGACGCTCGCTTCTACTAAAACAGGCGCACTGATCGTTATCGAGCGAAATGTCGGGTTGAAGAATGTGACTGACGGCGGCGTGCAGCTTGATGCTGAGCTGAGTTACGACTTGCTCGTGAGTATTTTCAACACTGCGAGCCCGTTGCACGATGGCGCGGTGGTGGTGCGGAGACATCGTATCGCGGCGGCTTCATGCTTTTTGCCGCTGACGTTGAATCCCCGACTTTCGAGAGATCTCGGCACACGTCATCGCGCGGCGATCGGCGTCACTGAGGATACGGATGCGGTAGCTGTAGTCGTTTCCGAGGAAACCGGACTGATTTCGTTTGTACAGCGCGGCGAAATTCGTCGTGGGCTTGACGCAACGAAGCTCCGCAACGCGATCTTCGAAGCGTTGGACGCAGCGCCGAAAAAAGAGAAAGAGCAGAAGCATTCTGAAGCTGAGAGCGAGGCGGAGGAGATCGCCTCGATTTGAATCGTGTAAATCCTGAAACATCTTGTTAATCCTGTCCAAGCTGGAGACAGGATTTACATGATGTTTCAAGATTTACAGGACTAAACAGTATGCCTTTTCAGGACGAAGACGAAGTAACAACATCAGGTCCACGACCGGCGCCGCATCGCGTCGAGAAGTTGCTGCGCCGGATCTTCATCGAAGACTGGAGCCTGAAACTTCTCTCTCTCGCCATCGCGATCGTTTTGTGGCTCCTGGTCACGGGACAAAACCAACCCGTCACAGCACACGTCAACGTCCAGCTCAACTTCATCCGTCCGCCATCACTGGAAATCAGTAACGATCCGCCGCGCACCGTCGACGTGATGCTTACCGGCAGCCGGAACAAGCTCGACGATCTGACGTCTCTCGATCTCGTCGCAACCGTAGACATCAGCGATCAACGCGCGGGCGAAAGAGTTTTGCGGCTCGCTGATAAAGCACAGATCATCCTGCCGCAAGGGATCAAAGTAGACGGTTTTCAGCCGAGCGCGATCCCGATCCGTCTCGAGGAGATCATCGAGCGGCAAGTCGGAGTCGAGCCAAAACTCGAAGGCAAACCCGCCGACGGATTCGAGGTCTATTCCGTTTACCCAAACAAAGGCAGTGTCGCAGTGCGCGGACCGGCAAGTCGCGTGAACGCGCTTCAGAAAGTTGCGACTGAAAGCATCTGGCTGGCAGGACGAAAGGAAAATTTCACGGCTGACAATGTGGCGCTCGACGTTCCCGATCCGAAGGTCGATTTACTCGAGCCGATGGTGAATGTCGCGGTCGAGATTGGTGAACGGCGTATCGAAAAACTTTTTCGAATGTGGCAGTGACGACAGGGGACGGTGGCAGAGTCCAGCCCGCGACCACTTCCGTTACGTTGTTGGGCGTCGCCAGTTTTCTCGACTCGCTCAAGTCCGAGGAGCTAAAAATCACTTTGGAAGGCCAGAATCTCGAGCCTCGCGCTCGAGCTGCCCGATGCATTGAAAGGAAAAGTCGTTTTGAAATCTGTTCACACCTCGAGGTTTGTACCTATCAAATGAAATCTCTTTTTGGGACCGATGGTATTCGAGGTGAAGCAGGACAGTTTCCACTCGATCAGGCGACTGTAAGCGCGATCGGGTTTTCACTCGCATCACATCTCGCCGAACGCACTGCCACACCACAAATCGTTATTGGTCGCGACACTCGTGAATCCGGCGAATCGATCGAGCGCGCACTCATCGCCGGCGCCAACAAGGCCGGCGCGAAATGCATGTCGGCCGGTGTCATCACGACACCCGGCGTCGCGTTCCTGACTCGCAAACTCCAGGCATCCGCCGGCGTCGTCATCAGCGCCTCGCATAATCCTTATCAGGACAACGGAATCAAGATCTTCGCGCCGTCGGGCAAAAAGATGGACGACTCGGTCGAGCGTCAAATCGAAGCGGACATCTTTGAAAACAAACAACACGTTGAAGCTCAGCCCGAATCCGCCGCACGTTCACCTCAGATCGAAGAGCAACTCCACGAGGATTACTTATCGTTTCTCGCCGGTAACATCGGCAAGGAATTGACGCTGGATGGGCTGACAATTGTCGTCGATTGTGCAAATGGAGCCAGCTCGGCATTCGCGCCGGTCCTGTTCGAACGTCTCGGCGCCCGCGTTGTCGCCATCAATGCTTCGCCCGATGGTCGAAACATCAATCTCAACTGCGGCTCGCTACACATCGACCCGCTGCGTGAGAAAGTCATCAGCGAGCACGCTGATTTGGGGGTCGCTTTTGACGGCGACGCCGATCGCTCGCTCTTCATCGATGGCAACGGTAACTTCGTAGACGGAGACGCTACACTCTGGGCCCTCGCCCAGCACCTTCAGGCGCACGGTAAATTGAAAGACAACGTCGTCGTCGCGACCGTCATGAGCAATATCGGTCTCGAGATCGCCTTGCGCTCCAAGGGGATCCAACTCGTCCGCGCTGACGTCGGCGACAAGTACGTCCTCGAAAAACTGCTGCAACTCGACGCGAGCCTGGGCGGTGAGCAGTCGGGTCACATCATCCTGCCGGAACTGAGTCTCGCCGGCGACGGGATGATCACGGCACTGTGCCTTCTGAGAGCGGTGCGCGAGTCGCGGAAAAACCTCGCCGAGATGACGGCGGGGTTCAGGCAATACCCACAAATTCTCGTGAATGTTCGGGTGCGCGAGAAGGTCCCGTTCAGCGAGTTGGGGTCGGTCAGGGCCGCGGTCGCTGAGGTTGAGGAACTGCTCTCGCAGAAGGGGCGACTGCTCCTCCGCTACTCCGGGACGGAGAAGCTGGCCAGGGTGATGATCGAGGGCGAGAACCAGAATCAGATCGAGGATTACGCGGCGCGAATCGCCCGCGCCATCGAGAGCGAGATCGGGGCCTAGACCAGGCGTTCGTGAAATACTCTACACGCTCACCCGAGAAAAATCTACACGACTCAGGCGTGGCGAAGCGACCGGCAGCCGGGTCAATCGTCCTGCTTCCCAAGTAAACATAGGGGTCTCGCGGCCAGGACAAAAACCTACTTGCACGGCACAGGCGTTGCGGTGTATATTGCGGGGCAAGAGAGACGGTTGGTGGATCCTCCGTCTCAAGTGGTTGCTGGGGTGAGGACAGTAACCACGAATATGGATGGGCGCGACGCACTCCCACGTATGTCGCGCCCATTCGCTTTTTAAAAGCCAGCCACAAAGAGGCACAAAAAGCACAAAAAGAAAGCCGTGTTAGAATCCCGCCTCAGCATGCACCGGCTGGACATTTCCCTTAAACAAGAGGCTCGCAGCAGTCAAATCAATATCGGCAGCGGTATCAGGCGCAATCTCGGGAACTTGCTTCCTGTGAAAGCACCGCGTCGCGTTGCGATCATCTCGAATCAGCGAGTCTCTGATTTGTATGGCCGGGAAGTTAAGCGGTCTTTGAAAGCTGCCGGATACACCGCGCTCGAATGGCTCATGCCTGAGGGCGAACGATATAAGTCATTCCGTAGCTTAGAGAAAGCGGTGACATTCCTTAGCGAAAACCGCCTTGAAAGGGACGATCTCGTACTCGCACTTGGCGGTGGCGTAGTTGGCGATCTCGCTGGGTTTAGCGCCGCGATTTACCTGCGCGGGCTGCCACTCGTACAAGTGCCGACAACGCTTTTGTCGCAGATCGATTCGTCAGTCGGCGGCAAAACAGGCATCAATCTCGCGACTGGAAAAAACCTTGTCGGCGCTTTTCACCAGCCAGCTTCAGTCTTTATCGACACGGAAACACTCGTCTCATTACCTCCGCGCGAGCTGGTCTCCGGTTTCTGTGAAATGGTCAAACAATCGCTCATTGCGGACAGATCGCTGTTTGAAATGACCGTCAAATGTCTTCAGAAACAGGCCCTCGAACGCGATTTTTTACTCTCGGCGGAGTTTGAAGAACTCATCGCGGCGCAGTGCGGTTTCAAGGCGTCAATCGTCGCGAACGACGAGCGCGAGTCAACCAGTCGCACTGACACAAAATCACGACGCGTGCTCAATTTTGGCCATACAACGGCCCACGCGCTCGAGACGATCACGAACTATCGCTACTTCCGGCATGGCGAAGCAGTTGGTTATGGAATGTTAGTTGCGGGAGAACTTTCGAGAAACCTGGGTCTGATTGACTCCGGGACTCTCGAATCGCTGCGTGATGCTGTAAGACTTTGCGGACCGCTGCCACGCGCAGACCATCTCGATACAAACCAGATCACCGGCGCGCTCAAGCACGACAAAAAGAGTGTCGGTGGTCAGATCAATTGGGTGTTGCTCGAAGGGATAGGCCGGCCGAAGATCGTGGAAGGCCGGCTTATCAGCGCGAAGAATCTGCGTCTTTCGTTGCGAGCAGGATTACGGCAACAGGAGATTTTCCACTAATGCAGAGATCAGGCGAACGAGGCAGTGCGAACCTCAAGTTTGTGCTCGTGATGGCGATCTTAATCACGAGCGCTTATGCGGGATATCTCTACGTGCCGGTGGCCTACCAGGCAAACACGTTCAAGGATTTGATGCAGCACTACGCCGACGTTGCGGTGGCCCAGGGTTATCCGCCGTCGTGGGCCGGGGAACAACTGATGAAGAGCGCGCCTGAGTACCAGCTGCCTACGAACGCCGTCATCACCCCTGCACAGCGTGACAATCGTATCGAGGTGAGGGTGCAGTATGTGAAGGTAATTGAGTTTCCCGGGTATACGTACAACTACGAATTCGATCACACCGTAAAGAGCACCGCGTTTCTTGCTTTCAAGTAAAACCTAACCACAGATTACACGGATTTTATACGGATTATCTTGGGGCGCCGTCGAGGAAGGCTTTTAGTTTTCGAGAGCGTGAGGGGTGGCGCAGCTTTCGTAGAGCTTTCGCTTCGATCTGGCGGATACGTTCGCGCGTCACTGCAAAGTGTTGCCCGACTTCTTCAAGCGTGTGCTCCGAACCAGTCGTCCCGAGCCCAAAACGCATCTTGATCACTTTCTCCTCGCGCGGCGTGAGCGTGGCCAAAACCTCATCCGTGATCTCGCGCAGGTTCGAGGCAACCACAGCATCTGCGGGATTCAGGATCGACTTGTCTTCGATAAAATCGCCAAGGTGCGAATCCTCTTCCTCGCCGATCGGCGTCTCCAAAGAGATCGGCTCCTGAGCAATCTTCAAAACCTTTCGCACTTTCGTGACCGGAATATCCATCTTCCGAGCGATCTCTTCACTCGTCGGCTCACGGCCCAACTCCTGGACCAGCGATCGTGACGTGCGAATCAACTTGTTGATCGTCTCGATCATGTGAACCGGAATGCGAATCGTGCGCGCCTGGTCCGCAATCGCGCGCGTGATCGCCTGGCGAATCCACCACGTCGCATAAGTCGAGAACTTGTAACCCCGGCGCCACTCAAACTTGTCAACCGCCTTCATCAAACCGATGTTGCCTTCCTGGATAAGATCCAGAAACTGCAAACCACGATTCGTGTACTTCTTCGCGATCGACACAACCAGTCGCAGGTTTGCTTCGACTAACTCACGTTTGGCCTGGCCCGTCTGCTGCTCGCCGATGACAATCGACTGTAACGATCTCTTGATCTCAACCGGGCTCACATAGTTTTCGAGCTCGACCTCCAACAGCCGTTTCCTCGCCACTAAAATGCGGCGCTTCAGATCTCGCTGTTCCTCGGGCTTGATCCGTTTTCGGTTTAACTTCTCGTTCGCGTTGTCGATCTCACGATCAGCTTCCCGCACAGATTTCTGCACTGCGCGAATCGCATTGATCAGTCTCTGTCGCGCGCGTTCGGTTAAATTGAGACGTCCAATTTCCTGTGCGATTTCGAGCCGGATCCGGGCCACTCTTCTTTTGAGTTTAGCCAGCTTCCTGCTCTTCTTTCCGCGACACTCTTTCTGCTCGAGCTTGAGCCTCTCGAGTTCTTTCAATCCGACTGTGCAAGCCTTATTGATGTTCTGGATTCCTTCGATGGTCCAGGTGCGATACTCTTCTGTTTTGTCTTCCTCACCGGTGAGCTCGGCTTGTTCGGAAAAGGTAACCGTATCGCGGATGTTGAGGCGCCCGTTCTCCAGATCCTCACCGATCTTCAACACTTCGCGTACGGCGATTGGGGAACGCGCGATCGCTTTCTGAGTCTTGAGTTGACCACGCTCGATGCGCTTTGCGATTGCGACTTCGCCTTCGCGCGTGAGCAACGGCACAACGCCCATCTCACGGAGGTAAAGTCGGACCGGATCGTTTGTCTTTTCGAGCGCGCCGGCGGAAAGATCTAACTCGATGTCTTCGTCGAGAGCTTCTTCGTCTTCGTCAGTGACTGTCGCGGCCGCCTGTTCGAGCAGTCTTTCGTCGGAATCCGCAACTGGAATATTCGAGCCTTCGAGCTTCTGAAGCACGTCTTCAATGTCATCGGGAGAGACGACATTGTCCGGCAATTCGCGGTTGAGATCGTCAAACGTCAGGTATTTCTTGTCGCCGCCCAGCTCGAGCAGTCGCTCCATAACGTCGTCACGATCTTTGTCTTCCATACTACTCACTGTTGTAGCTCCGAATTCCTATCTGACACGCGAGGCCGCTTCACTCTGCGGTTGCAACATCGACTGCCGCTGCGCGGAGAGTTGAATCTGCTCTGCCGAGAGTTTCGAAAGCCGGTCCATGTCCTGTTCACGCTCGGCGATCACCAACTCTCTTCTCAACTCGTCGATTCGTTGGTCCACTTTCATCAATCTGAAAGTTGAAACACACTCTTCTGCGATGTAATGCTCGTTTGAGGCGTGCAGTGAAGAGTTCATCAGGACCATCGGAATCATGTTCGCGGCAGACTCGTCGTCCTCGGTTTTCTGCGTCAGATTGTCGAAATCAATCACTGCGCCTTCACGTTCGAGCTCAAACAACGCTTTGAAGAGCGGCGCGGTGGCCAGATCTTCGTAATCTTCTTCACGCAGCATTTGCAGGACTTCATGTCGCAGGTTTTCGTCTGCAAGAATCAAGCCAAGCAGACGCTGCTCTGCGGCAGTGGCCTCAGTCCGTCTTGTCAAAGCCTGAACGGCGGTGGGACGAAGCTTCCGGTTGTCCCGCACCATCTGCCACAACTCTCGTCGCCAGGTGGACGTGTTCGTGTTCTCACGATCGATCCCGAGCGCATCCATTGCCATGTCGAAATATTCGCGCTTCTGAATACGGCTGTTGACGGCGCGAATGTAGGGAAGAACTTCTTCGACGGCTTCAGCCTTTTCCGCGGGCCGGTGAAGATTACGGTCGCGTAAAGCGCTTTCAATTACGAATTGTATGTGTGGTTGTGCCTGCGCTCTTTGTCGTTGATATTCACTTGCTCCAAACTTGCGGATGTACTCATCCGGATCCGCGTTGTCGGGAAGCACCAGCACTTTCACTTCGAGATCCTCGGCGAGGAGAATCTCGATTGCTTTCTTTGCTGCGTTGATGCCGGCTCGGTCGCCATCATAGTTGACTACAACTTTACGCGCAAACCTGCTTAGTAGCTTTACCTGATCGGGCGTCAATGCCGTTCCCAAACTCGCGACAACATTTCGCACGCCGAACTGATACGGCACGATCAGATCGAGAAAACCTTCCACTAAGATCGCAAAACCTTGCCGGCGAATCTCGTCGCGCGTGAGATTCAAACCAAACAGATTTCGACCTTTTACATACGCGGTAGTTTCGGGTGAGTTGATGTATTTCGCGTCTTCGCCTTTGAGCGTGCGACCGCCGAAAGCGATGGGCTCGCGCCTGCGCGTCAAGCACAGGAAACATCAATCGACCACGAAAGCGATCCCAGGAACGAGTATTGTCTTCGTTCCTTGCAACTAATCCACTGCGATCTATATGGTCCTGAGTGGCGCCTTTGTTTCTCAGGTAGATCGAAAGTGCGTCCCAACTGTCGGGCGCGTAGCCAAGGCGAAAAGTTTTTACAGTCTCTTCGGTGATTTCACGATCTTTCAGATAATCGCGAGCGATGCGGCCCTCGTTGCTGGATTCGAGCTGCTGTTGCCACCATTCCATCGCCCATGAGTTGAGCTGGATAACGTGGTCCGCCTCCTGGCGTCGCGCTTCGAAGCGGCCGTCGTCGACCATTGTCGGCAACGGCATGCCGACTTTGTCGGCGACAATCTTGATTGCTTCAGGAAACGGGACGCGCTCGATCTCCATAACAAAATTGAACACCGAGCCACCCTTGTGACAGCCAAAGCAGTAGAAGATTTCCTTTGCGGGACTGACTGAGAACGAGGGCGTCTTTTCTTTATGGAACGGGCAGCACGCCATCCAGTTCGCGCCCTTCTTCTTGAGCTGCACGTAATCCTGTATGACCCGGACGATGTCTGCCTGTCGTTTGAGGTCGTCGATGAATGTTTGGGGGTAACGCATTTAAATGGGGTCTAACGCCAAAGCAATTATTACGTCAGGCTATCCTTTTTACGCCGAAGGCGTTCGCTACTTTCAGCCCAGTTTACGCCGAAGGCGTTCGCTAATTTCAGCCCAGGGTTCGAGCGAAGCGAGAACCCTGGGATCACAGAATTACAATTGTCGTAACCCTGAAAGGGTTCGGCGGCTGGCGAACCCTTTCAGGGTTTACTGAAATATTCGATTGTTGACCCAGGGTTGTCGCTACGCTCCAACCCTGGACTGAAATTAGCGAACGCCTTCGGCGTAAATTCTCCAATGCCTCGGCGTAGCGGCTATTGTCTCAACTCAACCAGTGTTGCACCAGCACCGCCCTGGTCGGGTGGGGCGGGCAGGAAACGTGAAACGTGAGGGTGGCCGTCGAGCAAGGCGCCGATGGCGCGACGCAGGGCGCCTGTGCCGTGCCCGTGAATAATTCGGACTTTGCTTAAACTCGCCAGCGAAGCTTCGTCGAGAAACTTGTCCACTGCATCAACCGCTTCGTCAGTCGTCTGACCAATGACGTTCAACTCTGATTGCGCTTTGTCTTCAGCAGCCGCGAGGTGAGTTTCGGTCGCTGCGGAACGTCGCAGTTTTTCAAGTTTGCCTGCCTGTGGTTTTGGAGTCGTGGCCTCGACGAGTTCAAGGTTTTCGAGTTTCTCGCGGAGACGCAGCGACTTCACACGCACTTCAGCAACACCTTGTTTGATCTGGTCCACGATACCGACCGATCCGAATGAGAGAAGTTTGACGCGATCGCCAACGACGATCTCACGCGGCGCTGCCGTAACATATTCCGGTGTTTCTTCTGCAACAGGAGGCTCGAGCTCGACGCGCTCGGGTTGAACCGGTTGCCCTTCACGCACGATGCGAACTTCTCTTTGCGCCGTGCGCTTAATCTCAGCAATCCGTCGTTGCGCATCACGCTCGACGCGAACACGCTCGGTGCGGTCTTCGATCTTGGCCACCAGCTCGCGCGCACGCTTCTCGAGCTCAGTAATAGCTCGCTGCAAGTTTGATCGAACGTCGACTGCCGTTCACGTTCCTGTTTCGCAGCTTCCTTATCAAGCGAGGCAAACTTCTCAGCTACCGCCTGTCGTTCCTCTTCCAGAGCGATGCGCAACGCCTCTGCTTCTTCCGCTTCGCGCTTGATTCGACGCAAATACTCCGACGCCTGCAACGACGAGTCTGCAACGGATCGCATCGCGTTCTCGACGATCTGAGTGGGAACTCCGAACCGCCGCGCGATTTCCAAACCCGAAGAAGCACCGGCGACGCCCACGAGCAGCCGGTAAGTCGGGCGCAAGGTTTTTTCATCAAACTCAACACTCGCGTTCAACAACGCCTTCCTCGTTCGCGGCATACATCTTGAGTCCACTGTAATGCGTCGTTGCAATAACGTGCGCACTGCAAGCCCGTCTGAAGTGATCGACGACAGCGACACCCAACGCCGATCCCTCTTCGGGATCAGTTCCAGTGCCGACTTCATCGAGCAGAACAAGCGCCGGAGCTTCGCACAACTCGATCATCCGCGCGATGTTCGCTGTGTGTGACGTAAACGTCGAGAGATTTGCGGCAAGCGATTGATGATCGCCGATGTCAGCAAGCACTGACGCGTAAAACGGAAACCGCGCGGAGTGCGCCGGCACGGAAATCCCGGAGAGCGCCATCAATGCCAGCAAGCCGGTCGTCTTCAAAACCACGGTCTTGCCGCCGGCATTTGCGCCCGAGATGACCATCGCATTCTTTTCGTCGTCGAGTGCAAACGAGACTGGTACAACTGAGCCGCCGGTCGCACGCAAGTTTTCTTCGAGCAGCGGATGGCGGGCTTCGATCAACTCCAGCTCGCCGCTGCGATTTGTTTCTGTTTGAATCTCGGGAATGACGCAGTTGAAGCGTTTGATGAAAAACCGCGCGCGCATTGATGAAATCGAGCTCCGCGACGGCCTCCGCCGCCATCTCAATCGCAGGCAGTTGAGCCCGCAATTCTTCTGACAGACCGAAGAGAATCTTTGCGATCTCGCGCGCTTCGCTCTCGTGCAGGTTCTGCAACTCGTTGTTTGCATCGATAGTCTCGAGCGGCTCGATGAAAGCCGTCGCGCCGGATGACGAATAGCCATGCGCGACGCCCTGAATGCGTCCGCGATGATCCGCTTTCACTGGAATGACGAAACGATCGTTGCGGATCGTCACGAGCTCATCCTGGATCGCCTCGGTCGATCGGCGCATCAGTCCTTCGAGTGAGCGAGTGATGCGCGAACGTAGAACATTGATCTCGTGACGGATGCTGGCGAGTTCCGGGCTCGCGCGATCGTCAATTTCTCCGCTCGGTAAGATTTTGTTCGTGACACGCGCCACGATTGTATTGAGCTCACGTGGCAGATCCTGGACCAGTTGCCACAGCACCGGCGCTTCATCGCGCTCGGCTAGAATCGCCGCACGCGCCTGCATCGCCTGATCACACAGACGTGCGATTTGCAGGATCGCGAGTGGATCGAGACTCGCATTTTCAACACGCAATCGTCCCAGCATCTCAGACGGATCGGTCAGCCCGTTGAAATACCATTTGACTCCGCGCGTGCGCAGTCTGACGCATTCTGCGAGTGTGGCGAGCGCGTGACGCAACTCGGACGCGTCGTCAATGGGCGACAGTGTCTTCAACGCGACCCCGCCCCGCTTCGGTCTGCGCGTATCGTTTAATCAGCTCCAGCAGATGCTGGTATTCGAGAGTTGTAAACGCCTGCTTGTTCACGAGGGGTAAAGGTTAGAATATTAGCCACGGATTTGCACGGATGCAGACGGATCGTACAATGGCTTCAATCCGTCAACTGAAAGGGCGCACGCAATGGATGAGTTTGACCGCTATCGCGCGGCGATGAACGAGAAACTGCTCGGCAGCAATCATCTCGGCATCAAACGTTTCTTCGCACTCGACACACAGGCTTATGAAGACGGCGCGCTCGACAAGAAAACAAAAGAGCTGATGGGCCTCGTCGCCTCGGCCGTGTTACGCTGCGACGATTGCATCACGTATCACATCAAACAATGTGCGGCGATCGGCGTGAATCGTGAAGAGTTTCTCGATGCATTCAACGTGGCGCTCGTAGTCGGCGGCTCGATCACGATTCCACACTTAAGACGCGCATGATCGGAGCGCGTGGACCAGTTGCTTGAAAAATCCGATATAAAAAATCCGTGAAATCTGTGGTTCTGTAACAGCTGTCGTCCTAATTTTGTTGGCTCAAGGGTATTTTTATGTCTGCACAAGAAAGACCAAAAGTGCGCGCCCCGGAAATCACAGGCGGCCAGGGCTGGCTCAACACCGACAAGCCACTCTCGATCGCCGGTCTCAAAGGCAAAATCGTTCTACTCGATTTCTGGACCTACGGCTGCATCAACTGCATCCACATCATTCCCGATCTGAAGAAGCTCGAAGCGAAATACCCCAACCAACTGGTCGTGATCGGCGTTCACTCCGCGAAGTTTCAGAACGAAAAGGAAACCGAGAACATCAGGCGCATCATTCTGCGTTACGAGATCGAGCATCCTGTTTACAACGATTCGGAATACGCGGTCTGGCAAAGTTACGGCGTGCGCGCCTGGCCCACGCAGGTGCTGATCGATCCCGCGGGCTACATCGTCGGCGGCGTTTCCGGCGAAGGTAATTACGACGTTATCGATCAAACGATCGCGAAGCTCGTTACAGACTTTCGCAGCAAAGGCGAGCTAAACGAGGAGCCTTTGAAACTCGTTCTCGAACGAGCCAAAGTCGGCGAGCTGCCACTCGCATTTCCCGGCAAGATTCTCGCCGACGCGAAAAGCGATCGACTCTTCATCGCTGACTCAAATCACAATCGCATCGTTGTCACGAAGCTCGACGGCACACTCGTCGACACGATCGGCACTGGCGATGCCGGCGCTGCCGACGGCGCGTTCGACAAAGCGACTTTCTATCGTCCGCAAGGCATGGCTCTCGCAGGCGATACTCTTTACGTCGCCGACACCGAGAACCATCTGATCCGCCGCGTCGATCTGAAATCGCGCAATGTCGAAACGATCGCGGGTACTGGCCAGCAATCTCACGAGTATTTCAAAACCGGGCCGGCGCGATCGGTCGCTCTCAGCTCGCCGTGGGACTTGCAACTCGCCGGTCGTGTGCTCTACATCGCGATGGCTGGTCCACACCAGATCTGGATGCTTGATCTCGACAAGAATGAAGTCTCGACTTTCGCCGGCTCAGGTCGCGAAGCGCGTCTCGATGGTCCGGTTCGCGAAGCAGGCTTCGCACAACCATCGGGAATTGCAACTGACGGCAAAAAGCTTTACGTCGCTGACAGCGAGTCGAACATCATTCGCGAGATCGATTTTGCCGGTCGTTCAGTGAAGACTCTCGTCGGTGGCGATCTGTTCGAGTTTGGCGATGTCGACGGCAAGCGGCGACGATGTTCGGCTGCAACATCCGCTCGGCCTCATCACTTACGGTGACAAACTCCTGATCGCCGACACCTACAATCACAAGATCAAAGAGCTCGATCCGAAACAGGAGAAAGTCACGACGCTGCTCGGAACAGGAAAGCCCGGTCAGTCGGATGGATCGGCGCCTTCGTTTTACGAGCCCGCCGGGCTGGCGCTGGCAAACGATACTCTCTACGTCGCTGACACAAACAATCATGCGATTCGCGTTGTCGATCTGAAAACAAAACGCACGAGCACGTTGCGGATCAATGGTCTGACGCCGCCCATGAAAAACATGCAGGCGCTGGAAACCGCTGCTGGTCCAAACGCCGAAGAGATCAAAGTCGCGAAGCAGACGATTCGCTCTGGACGCTAATGGCTCGGTTCAGATCGATGTGGAGTTGCCGGACGGGTACCACCTCAATCCACTGGCGCCGCAGCGTTACAAAGTTTCTGTTGAGGGGAAGAGTTTGGCGGTCGATGAAAAGACTGCTGCACGTTCCAGTAAAGATCTGAAGTTGCCGGTGCGTGTGCCGCTAAAGGCTATGGCTGCGGGCGCCGCGACCGTTCGCGCGCAAGTCACGTTGTTTTACTGTCGTGAAGACAATACCGGCACGTGCCGTATCAAAACACTGCGTCTGGCAAGTGCCGGTTGAAGTGACGAGTGATGCGAATGCGCCGGCAGACGTGAAAGTGCGCGGCAAGCTTACAGCCACGGATTAGACGGATGACGGATCTGTGTTAAGATCCTGGCTCCCCTAAATTTAATATTGCAGAGGAGTGAGCCCGTGGCTGATCAACCATTTCTCACTGATATCAAGACTTTGCGCGAACGCGCCCGACAACACATCGAGAATGGTGCTGTTACGCAGGGTTATAGCGCAGACCGCGAAACCGTAATCAAACTTTTGAACGAAGCGCTGGCAACGGAGATCGTTTGTATGCTTCGCTATCGACGTCATTATTTCATGGCTGCCGGAATCAACGCCGAAAGCGTGGCCGCCGAGTTTCTTCAGCACTCGAACGAAGAGCAGGGACATGCCGACCAGATCGCGCAACGGATCGTTCAGCTACAGGGAGAGCCCAACTTCAATCCGGAAGGACTGCTGATGCGCAGCCACGCCGAATACGTCGAGGGCACTTCACTGACCGACATGATCAAAGAGGATCTCGTGGCCGAACGCATCGCGATCGACAGTTATCGCGAGATGATTAATTACCTCGGCAACCGATGATCCTACGTCAAGGCGGATGATGGAAGAGATTCTCGCAGTCGAAGAGGAACACGCTGACGACCTCGTCAACATGCTCCAGAAGATGGGCTAAGTCAGTTTTAGACCACGGATTTTCAAGATTTTTCACGGATCGAACATGTTAATCTCGTTAAATCTGTGGTTAATTCCTCTCGTGTCACGAAAGTCAATCCAACCAAACTAACCCCGGCCGGCCAACAATGTGCCGTAGTTGCGGGGCAATCGTCGGCGCCGGCGAAACTCAATGCGGCGTCTGCGGTGCATCAACCACAACCCAACCCACTGCTCAAACTGGCCCACGCCCGCCCGATCGAGAAACTATCCGGTTCGCTCGCGCCGTTTTGAATCGCTCATACAAGTTTACGATCGCGTTTCTCATCGTGAACCTGTTCGTGTTTCTCCTGATGTGGGAGTCAAGCGGAGCCTCGTTCAGAGTTCTGCAACAAGGCTTTCCTGACGCGGTCCTGGTCACATACGGCGCAAAGCTCAATTACCTGATCAATCCGCCGAATAATCAGTGGTGGCGCTTCATCACGCCGATGTTTGTTCACATTGACGTACTGCACCTGCTGATGAACATGTTCAGCCTCTTGATACTTGGACCGTTTGTCGAGAAGCTTTATGGTTCGGCGAAGTTTGTCGTGTTCTGGGTAGTGACCGGTATTGCCGGCGTGGTTGGGAGTTATCTTGCGCTTCGCCCTTCACTCTCTCGCGGAGTATTGGGAAGTTTTATTTTCAAAAGCGCCGACGTGCCTTCGGCCGGGGCTTCCGGAGCTTTGTTTGGACTTGTCGGCGTTCTGTTCGTGTTCGGCATTAAGTACCGGCGCGAGCTTCCGGAAGGATTCAAGCGCGTGTTTGGTACCGGCATGTTGCCGATCATCTTTATAAACTTGTTCATTGGTTTTGTAGGGCGCAGTTTTATCGGCAATGCCGCGCACCTTGCCGGACTCTTCGCCGGCGCCGCACTCGCACTGGTTATCGATTATCGCAGGCCAGGAGCGCGTGCGAGTATCACGACTGCATGGCGAGTGTTGCAGATCGTTTGTTTGATCGTAATTGCAGTGGGCGCTTACAAAGTAGTAAGAAATTTCGGTCGTCCCATACCGGCACTTGCCCGCGCAGACGCCGAACGCGAACACGCTGATTTTTCTGAACTATGTCAATGCGATGAACCAGGTTCAGGAAAAAGTTTCGGCAGTTATTCATAATAACGACTTGTCTAACCTTGAGCTGGTGACTCAAAGTGCAATGCAGGCGCCGGTCCCCGATGCGCGTGCCGCCGAATTGAGAATGCGGTTGCTGGACATCCTTTCGAAGACTCGCGTCGGCGGCGGCCACGGCAAGCCCGCCGCCTGAAAGTGCGCCGGCGCGACCGCCGGTGTTGGACCAAAAGCTGGTTGACGAGTATACGAATTGGCGTAAGGAATACGATGACTGGTTGAAAGTCGCTGCAAAAACCCACACTGGAGCGACCTAATCAAATTTATACAGGAGAGAGAAATGGAGATCAGGAAAGTCGGAGTTTTAGGATGCGGACTCATGGGCTCAGGCATTGCGCAGGTGTCGGCGACTGCCGGATTCGATACGGTCGTGAAGGAAGTTTCTGAGGATCTGATTGCGAAAGGGTTTGGCGGTATCGAGAAGTCGCTGGCGAAGTTTGCCGAAAAGGGAACGATCACGTCCGATCAGCAAACGCAGATTCGCGGTCGTTTGTCGGGCACGACTTCATTCAACGACCTTGCAGACTGCGACATCATTATCGAAGCGATTATCGAGAACCTTGACGAGAAACGCAGCACGTATAAACAGTTGGATGAGATCTGCAAGCCCGAGACGATCTTTGCGTCGAATACGTCGTCTCTGTCGATTACGGAGATGATGACGGCAACGTCAGCGGAGCGTCAGCGTCGTTTTATCGGCATGCATTTTTTCAATCCAGTGCCGCTGATGAAGCTGGTCGAGGTCGTGAAGACGATCCTGACGGACGATGACGTGTATGAGCAGGCGGTGGAGTTTGGGAAGAAGCTCGGAAAGGTTCCGGTGCGGGCAGGTGATAAGACGGGTTTCATCGTCAATCGTTTGCTCGTGCCGTACATGCTCGACGCGATTCGCGCGTTGGAAGAGGGTGTCGGGTCGATTGTTGATATTGATAACGCGATGAAGCTCGGGTGTGGTTATCCGATGGGTCCGTTTACGCTCGGCGATTTTGTCGGTCTCGATACGACGTATTACATCGCGGAGATCATGTTCAATGAATTTCGCGAGAAGCGCTTCGCGCCGCCGCCATTGTTAAAGCGCATGGTGCTGGCGGGATTGTACGGGCGAAAAACCGGCCGCGGCTTCTACGACTACACCAAAGACGCCAAAAACCCCACGCCGATGAATTTGGTTTAAAGAACTCGGATTCAACTGAAAGGGCGGCCCTCCGTGGCCGCCCCATCTTGCCACATTGTGTTTCCACGCAGGGGCGGCCACGGAGGGCCGCCCCTACAGTTGTACGTTGAAGTGCAAAATAGCCGGAATTGACAACAAATAGCCGTTTTCGCGTCTCCCCTAAGACGCTCGAAGTGTTAGGATGCTCTCAGAAGGGAGAAGTAAATGAGCGAAGACTTCACAGAGAAACTACCGAAGAGTGACACGATAAACTGAGCTAATCCTAAGACGTCAAACTTGCAATCGATTCAGATCCTGAGAACAAGTGGATGAAAGCTCTACGACACTCGTCCGCTTGGAGAAGATCGTAGCAGATATTGCTCAATTACAAGTGTCAACTCTAAAACTGACGAAATCACGTGATCGCTTCGAATCTTAGCATGGCCAATCGTTCTGAACGACGCTATTCATAAACTTCACGTGGAACTTCACAGGATATTGATGAACGTCTGCACGGACTTGAAGCTCACTCACAACCGTACAGAATTCATCAACTTGATGCGTCTGGAAGCATCTCCTATACTGCAAAACGTAGTAACTATTCAGCTCGCGGAGTCGAATCGGTTGCAGCCAACGGTGTATGAAGGACGTCTCAATGCTGAAGCGTTTCGCTTCGCCATCGTGGCCAGTCGCTGGAACGAGCTGATCTCGGCTCGACTCGTCGAAGGCGCGCTCGATAGTTTGAAGCGGCTGGGCGCGAAGGACGCGAACGTTAGCGTGTATCGCGTGCCGGGCGCTTTCGAGATTCCGCTGCTGGCGTTGCGACTCGCGCAGTCGCGGAAGTTTGATGCGGTCATCTGTCTCGGCACGATCATTCGTGGTCAAACGCCACATTTTGATTACATCGCGAGCGAGGTAACGCGTGGCATTTCACATGCAGGTCTGACGAGCGGGCTGCCGGTTATATTCGGAATCGTTACAGCCGACACAGTCGATCAGGCGATCGATCGTGCGGGGGTGAAACTCGGGAACAAAGGGTTCGAAGCCGCCATGACGGCGGTTGAGTTAGTAAATCTTTACAAGGAAGCATTCGAGTAAGGCCGCAAAAAGGCACAAAGGTAGAAAAGGCATAGAACAAATAATTAAGAAGTCTTCATAATCAATAACGAATGCTTTGTGTTCCTTTGTGCTTTTTTGTGGCTTAAACAGTTTTTGGTAATTCTTTATGGGTTCGCGACGTAAGGCGCGTGAATGTGCCTTGCAAATGCTCTTTGCGGCTGATGTTGCCGAAATGCCCGCGGACGAGGTCGTCCGAAGCTATTGGGCTGAGCTTGGAGAAACTGACCTCGACGTGACAGCGCGGGAGTTTGCCACGCGCCTCGCCGCGCGCACACTCTCAAATCTCGAGCTGCTCGATGAGCGTATCCGCTCGCGCGCCGAACACTGGCGCATCTCCCGCATGGCGGTTGTCGATCGCAATATCCTGCGTCTCGCCGTCTACGAATTTCTGTACGAGCCGACGCCGCGTACTGTCGCGATCAACGAAGCCCTCGAAATCGCGCGGCGGTTCTCGACTTACGAAGCAACTCAGTTCATCAACGGAATTCTCGACGCCATAAAACGCGACCTCGACGAACAGCAGCCGCAAAAAAACGTTCAACCCGAAGCGGAAGACTCTGAGCCTGAATCGAGTGCACCCGCCGAAGATGAGTAGAAAAACTTGTCGGACCTCGAAGACAAGCTTGAACAAATAACGACGGCCCTCGCAGAACTACGTGCTACCAACAGCGACGGCCCCGCAACACGCAAACAACTCGACTCACTCTTTCGCCAGGTACACAGCCTCAAAGCAGTCGCCTCGGCTGACGGTCTTGCTGACCTGAGTCGCGCTGCTCACGAGCTCGAGAACGTGCTCCATGCGCTGCGCACGGGCGAGTCGACACTCGACAGTCACGCGCTGCAACAACTGGCGGAAACGTCCGCGGCCCTTTCTGAAAGCCTCCTTCCTCTTCCCGGCGAAATACTGAACGTCGCTCAAGGCAGAAGAAAAACACGCCCTCAAACAGTCTCTAAAAGAAGGTGCGACGCTTTTTCTCGTTCAGACAAGCTTCGACCCGGCAGATTTCGATCAACAGTTTCAAAATCTGAAAGCTAGACTCGACCGCGACGGCGAGGTGATATCTGTAGCCCCGAAACTTGAAACCGAGCGGGATCAACTTCAGAATTCTCTACGCAACGCGAGCTGAAAACCTACAACACGAGCTCGCGCCGAATGTAAGTATCGAACCAATCGCTCTTAGAACTGAGAGCAACTTGTGGGATCGAATCAGGCGAGCAGGAGAATCGACGGCAGCCGCACTGGGAAAAGACGATCAACTTCGAGTTGCGCGGCACCGAGCTTTCACTGGACGACTGCTATCGCGGATGTATTGATCCATCTCGTTCGCAACGCAGTCCATCACGGAATTGAATCACGTGGAACGATCACTATCGTGGCCACCAATGACCACGGACAACTCACAATCAAAGTGACGGACGACGGGCGCGGAATCGATCCGGAAACGATCGCGTCCGGAATGCTATTTCAACCCGGCTATTCAACCGCATCCGAAGTCTCCGAGATCTCCGGCCGCGGTGTCGGCCTCGACGTCGTCAAGACAACGGTGGAACAGCGAGCCGGATCCGTGAAAATCGAAAGCGAACTCGGGAAGGGCTCAACCTTCGAAATCACACTTACCTTACAAATCCGCGTGAATCCGTGTTAAAGCATCTTTGGATGCATCGTATGCCACTTCGTCGCGCGCTCGAACGCGAGGGCCACTCGCAACGGCGACACCTCATCGTAAACGCCTCCCGTAAACATGATCGCGATCGGCAGATCGTTCACAAAACCGCAAGGCAGCACCACCGCCGGATTTCCGGTCAAATTTGTCACTAACAAACTCGCGCTTCCCGGCGCGGGACTGACAAAAACGTCCCACTGCGACATCAGCTTCTCCATCTCGCGCATGAGCAACGTACGCGCACGCTGCGCGCGCAGGTATTCAACCGCCGGAATGAATCGCGACGTGCGGAACGTGTTGGGCCAGTCGCCCGGCGCTTGTCCTGACAACTGGTTGACGCGCCCATCGCGCGTGATGTCGTCGAATGCTGCTGCCGCTTCCGCCGACAAGATGAATCGCAACGACCCCGCTGAGAATTTCGGCAACTCGATCGGCGTCAATTTCGCGCCGGCTTTTTCGAGCACGGCGAGCGCGTCTTTGTAGAGCGCCCGACGCTGTTCGGCTTGTGTGCGTTGTTGCTCGTTCTGAGGTGGCGTGGCTGGCCCATCAAACTCGGTCTTGAGATAGCCGATACGCAACGTGCTGATATTTGTATCCGGGTTCCAGTTAAACGGCGCGTCACCTACCGTGATGTCTTTCCCGTCAGGACCATAGATCGCATGCAATGCGGCGGCACAATCCTCGACGCCCCGACACATCGGACCGATCTTGTCCATCGTCCAACTCAAACCCATCGCTCCGTGACGACTCACGCGGCCATACGTCGGACGCAGCCCCGTGACGCCGCATCTTGAAGAAGGCGAAACAATCGAGCCGAGCGTCTCCGTGCCGATCGAGAACCCGACGAGGCCACCCGCAGTCGCTGCGGCTGGACCAGCCGACGAGCCGCTCGATCCGGTTTGCGCTTCGTCGGGCTGCCAGGGATTTCGTGTCACACCAGCAAACCAGCGCGGGCCTTGTGCGAGTGCGCCCATCGACAACTTTGGCGACGAGCACGGCGCCTGCTTCATTCAGTCGCTCGACGACTGTTGAGTCGTAATCGATCACTTGATCGCGATACGGCTCGGCGCCCCACGTCGTCTTGATGCCTTTGGTGGCGAAGAGATCCTTCGCGCCCCACGGTATTCCGTGCAGCGGCCCGCGATATTTGCCACGCTTTATCTCAGCGTCAGCGGCGGCAGCTTGTTTGAGGGCGAGATCTTCCGTCAGCGTCACGACGCAAAGTAGTTTTGGTCCATACTTCTTCAATCGCGCAAGGTACATCTTCGTGAGATCAGTTGAAGTGATCCGGCGCGTGCGAATTAATTCGGCGAACTGAGGAACGGTCGCGAAGGCGAGGTCCTCGACGTTATTGAACTGCGCGGGCTCAACCTTGCCGAAGCGAAACTTCGTTTTTGGCGCGTACAATTCCTTCTTCGCGCGCGTGGGATGAAAGGCGATCGCCGGCTCGGTGTCGAGCGGTACATCGACTTTCCTGTTCGCTTCGTACGCGTCGAGGTTGCGATTCACACCGCCGAGCGCCATCGCCTCCTGCGCGTCAGTGAACTCGATGCCGATCAGCTTCTCCGCCTGGTGCATCATTTCTTTGGTGATGCGCGGCGGGGGCGTCGGCGACGGGCTTGGCGAGGGAACGGGCGACGGCGTTGGTGTTTGTGCGAGGACATCGAGCGGTAGCTTTGTCGCAGCCAGACCTGCGGCGCCCAGGGCCGGAAGTAGTTTTACAAAAGCGCGACGGTCGACGTTCGCTTTGCGGGTGCGGGGCTTTTTATTCGTCTTCATAGTTACTCACAGGTTATTTATTCATAGGAACCATCGTTCCCGTGCCAACGCCCTGTATGCTCGGTTTACCGTACTTCAGCTTTACGACTTTTGCTTTGCCAAAACGGTAGATCGTGACGATGTAGAGGTTGTCGTACTCACTCTCAGGAATGGTCGGGTAAGTTTCGCCGCTCAGCTCTGACACCATCGCCGGAACCGTGTTGTTATGACCGGCGATGAACACGGTCTGGCCGCGATAAGTGGTTTGTATTCGCTTCAACAGCTCGTTGGTCTGGCTCGAGTCGAGCAGCGACACGGCCACGCCCGTGCGATCTGAAAGCGGTTTGACAGTTTGCTGTGTGCGCTTGTATTGCGTGGCGTAGATCGCATTGATGCCGGCGTCACCAAACACGCGCGCGATCTCCTGCGCGCGCTCGACACCCTCGGGCGCGAGGTCAGGATCCGGATTGCTCGGTTCGATCTTCTTCTCGGCGTGCCGGACGAGTATCACGGTCGTGACCGGACGCGAGAAAGTCGAGAAGTAAGCAAAGACGACGACCGCGCCAAGAACGGCGAAGAGCATCGCAAAAACTAAAATTGTCCTTAGTTTAGTGCGTGGTTCGTTAACTTGTTCCATGATGTTTATGCGGGACCGATGAAAGCGTACGATATCAACTAGAAAGTGCTCCCGCAAAGGTAGAAAGACCTCAGACAGGATGACAGGATTTACAAGATATTCAGGATGCATCTTGTAAATCCTGCAAATCCTGAAATCCTGTCAAACGACTTACACTATCACTCGTAATGCCGCCAGCAATTCCAGCAACCGAAGGCATCAAGTACGCAGGCTCAAAGCTGAAGCTCTTGCCTTACATCCTCGAGCTGGCCGCGCAGAGTAGAACCGCGAACCGTGTTCGACGGCTTCTCAGGCACCACACGCGTCGCGCAGGCTTTCGCGCAATGCGGTTATCGCGTCATCGCAAACGATGTCGCCGTATGGTCCAGGGTGTTCGGTGACTGTTACTTGTTAAGCCCTCATCCGGCCGAGCACTACCAGGACTTGATCGATCATCTCAATGCGCTTCCCGGCAAACACGGATGGTTCACAGAACACTACGGCGGCGACGCCAATAATCGCAACGGTGGCTTGAAGAAGCCCTGGCAGCGTCACAACACCCTCAAACTCGACGCCATCCGCGAAGAGATCGAGCAATTAAGCACCCACGAAAAATCAGTTGCGCTAACGAGTCTCATCCTCGCAATGGACGAAGTAGACAGCACGATCGGCCATTACGCTTCTTACCTCAACGACTGGTCGCCGCGCTCATATCGCGAAATGAAACTGCGCGTGCCGAAATTGATTCCTAAAACAAACGAGCACGAAGTGCATCAGGCCGACATCTTCGACATCGTTTCATCAATCGACGCGGATCTCGCCTACTTCGATCCGCCGTACGGCTCCAACAACGACAAAATGCCGCCTTCGCGCGTGCGCTACGCTGCTTACTATCATCTTTGGACGTCGATCTGCCTCTTCGATACCCCTGCCCTGTTCGGCAAGGCAAAGCAGGCGCGCAGACACGAGCGACGTGTTGAGTGCGTCGGTGTTTGAAGAGTTCCGGAGGAATGACGACGGGCGGTTCATCGTCGTCGAGGCTATCGAGCGACTTTTGCGACAGACGAAAGCCAGGTACATCATTTTGTCTTACAGCTCAGGTGGCCGGGCCACGGCTGAAGAGTTGAATGACGTGATCAGTCACTCGGGCAAGCTGATCGACGTCGTCGAAGTGGATTACAAGCGGAACGTGATGGGCGGAATGCGCTGGACACACGAGTGGGTGCGCGAGGCCGAGCAGGCAAATCGAGAGTTCCTGTTTTTGATTGAGAAGTAGCCACAAAAGGCACAAAAAATTCCCTGTTTAGAGTTCAAGCTTTAGCTTGCTGCTCAGTAAAATAGCAGCTAAAGGCTGGACTCTAAACTTAACGCCTTCATTTGCGCTTTGTGCCCTTTGTGGCTAGTCTTGAATCACCGAGGTAACAAGATTGAGTCAGCAAAATACACCCGATTTGTCCCAGCTAATCGCCGAGGAATTCGGCGCCAATGCCACCTACGTCCAAGGCCTTCTCGACCGCTTCCGCAATAACCCCGAGCTCGTCGACGACTCCTGGCGCACGTATTTCAGTGAACTTACCGGCAATGGCGCGACAGCCACCGTCGCTTCAACTGACGGAGACTCCGTTGCGGCAGCGCCACCAAAAGCCAGCGCGGCCCCCGCTGCTGCTCCCGCTCCGGCGCCGGCGAAAGCTCCCGAAACTAAACCGCAGCCCGAAGGCGAAGTGACTGCGATTCGCGGCCCGGCACTCAAGATCGTCGAAAACATGGAGAGCAGTCTCTCGCGTGCCGACCGCGACCTCCGAACGTCGAATTCCGGTGAAACTGCTGGATGAAAACCGTCGCATCATCAACCAGCACCTCGCCGAGAACGATCGTGGCAAAGCTTCATACACGCACTTGATCGCGTGGGCCGTGTTGCGTGCGCTCGACGACGTTTCCGCAGCTCAACGACGGCTATGCCGAAGTCGACGGCACGCCTTCACGCGTTAAGCGCAAGGGTGTCAATCTCGGTGTCGCGATCGATCTTACAAAGAAAGACGGCACGCGCACGCTTCTCGTTCCGAACATCAAAAACGCAAATGCCCTCAGCTTCGCTGAGTTTCTGACTGCGTACGACGACGTCGTCACACGAGCGCGCGAAGGTAAACTTCAGATCTCCGATTTTCAGGGCACGAGTGTTTCGTTAACTAATCCCGGAACACTCGGCACAGTCGCCTCTATTCCACGACTGATGGAAGGCCAGTCAGTGATCATCGCGACGGGCGCGATCGAGTATCCGGCCGAGTACCAGGCGATGGCGCCGGAAGCTCTCTCGCAACTCGGCATCAGCAAAGCGATCTCAATCAGCAGCACTTACGATCATCGCATCATTCAGGGCGCGGAGTCGGGGGGATTTCTCGCGCGCGTGCACGAGTTCATCATCGGCAAGCACGACTTTTACAAACACATCTTTCTGAATCTCGGCATTCCGCACGCGCCATTTGGCTGGAACCTCGATCGCAATCCATTCTTCCTGGCCGGCGACCAGGTCCGTGAACAGACGCTCAAAGAAGCTCGCGTGATCGAGCTGATCAATGCTTATCGCGTACGTGGCCATTTGATCGCCGATACCGATCCGCTTCACGCGCTGCCTCTGCTGTATCACCCGGAACTTGACATCGAGACTTACGGCCTGACGATCTGGGATCTCGATCGAGTTTTCATCACTGACGGACTGGCCAACCGCGAGAGCGGCACGTTGCGCGAGATCCTCGACATTCTCCAGCGTGCGTACTGCGGCAAGGTCGGAATCGAATACCGCCACATCCAAAGCAAAGAAGAAAAGCAGTGGATTCGCGAACAGATCCGGCGGCAGTTTGTCGAACCGGAACCGATTCCAGTTGACGTAAAGAAACGTTTGCTGTGGAAACTGATCTCAGCGGAACAGTTCGAACGTTTTCTGCACACGAAGTATCTCGGGCAGAAACGCTTTTCACTCGAAGGCTGCGAAACGATCATTCCGCTTCTCGATCGCTTGATCGATGGCGCGGCGGCGCGAGGCGTCGAAAACATCACTTTCGGCATGGCCCATCGCGGGCGCTTGAACGTGCTCGCGAACGTGATCGGAAACCTGTGCGAGAGAATTTTCGCGGCGTTTGAAGGCTCGGTCCATCCGGAGTTTCCAGCCGATGAAGGCGACGTGAAGTATCACCAGGGAGCGACGGGTGAACGTGTGCTTGCTGACGGTCGCAAAGTTGAGCTATCGCTCTCGCCGAATCCGAGTCATCTCGAAGCCGTGGATCCGGTCGTCGAGGGAATGGTGCGTGCGACGCAGGACACAATGCTGAGCCAGCGAGGCGCAACACGCGAGCAGGTGATAGACCTCGCGCTTCCCGTCCTGCTGCACGGCGATGCGGCTTTTGCTGGTCAGGGCATCGTGATGGAAACGCTGAACCTCGCGGGTCTGAAAGGTTATCGCACCGGCGGCACGATCCACATCATCATCAACAATCAGATCGGATTCACGACGTCGCCCGAAGCCGGACGTTCGACGATCTATTCAACTGACGTCGCGCGCATGACTCAGTTGCCGATCTTCCACATCAATGGCGACGATCCGGAAGCGGCGTATCGCGTATTGCAGATCGCGCTCGATTACCGCCAGGAATTCAACAAAGACGTCGTGCTCGATATCATCGGTTTCCGCAGGCTCGGTCACAATGAGACCGACGAGCCGAGCTACACGCAGCCGCTGATGTACGCGCGCGTCAAAGCGCACCCGGGCGTGCGCACTGTCTACGCGAAACGTTTGATCAAGGAAGGCGTGGTCACTGAGGAAGAAGTAAACAACCTGATCGCGGAGCGAGTGCGCCGTTATGAAGAAGCGCTCGCGAATGCCAAGCGCAAGGTTGCGGAAGAGCCAGCACAATCGCAGGCACGCGTCGAAGAGCTTGACGGCTCGGAAGTGGTTCCGACCGGAGTCCCGGCTGAGACGATCAGGAACATTGCACACAAGATCGCCGTGGTCCCGGAAGGATTTCATGTGAATCCGAAGATGGTGGGCCAGCTCGCGCGCCGCGCGAAGATGGGCGACGGCAGCCTTGCCGTAGATTGGGCGTTTGCCGAAGCCGTGGCGTTCGGATCGCTCGTGATCGAAGGCACGCGTGTGCGTTTGAGTGGACAGGATTCCGGTCGCGGAACGTTCAGCCAGCGTCACGCTGTGCTGTACGACACGCAAACCGGACAATCGTGGGCGCCGTTGTCAGAGCTGCGTTCGGAGTCAAATCCTGACGCGCGCTTCGACGTGTTTGACAGTTCGCTGTCGGAAGAAGGCGTACTGGGATTCGAGTATGGCTATACAGTGGTCGACAAAGACGCCCTCGTTTTGTGGGAAGCGCAGTTTGGCGATTTCGGAAACGGCGCGCAAACGATCATCGACCAGTACATCGCTGCTTCGGAAGACAAGTGGAAGCAGACCTCAAGAGTCGGGATGCTCCTGCCGCACGGTTACGAAGGACAGGGACCGGAACATTCCAGCGCGCGACTCGAGCGATACCTGCAATTATGTGCGGAGAACAATCTCCAGGTTTGCTATCCGACCACGCCTGCGCAGTATTTCCACTTGCTGCGACGGCAAGTCAGACCGGGAATGGAACGCCCACTCGTGGTGATGACGCCGAAGAGCCTGCTGCGTTTGCCCGCAGCGTCGTCGAGCATCGAGGAGCTCGCGAGCGGAGGTTTTCAGCCGTTGATTGACGATGCGGAGATATCCGATCGCGATGCGGTGAAGCGAATCGTGCTGTGCAGTGGCAAGGTCTACTACGATCTCATCGACGCGCGAAAGAAGAGCGAGGATCGGAGCGTCGCTGTCGTAAGACTGGAGCAGTTTTATCCGTTCCCGTTAAAGGGTCTGCGCGAGACGCTGGCGAAATATCCGAACGCGAAAGATATCGTCTGGGCGCAGGAAGAGCCGCAAAACATGGGCGGCTGGACGTTCATCCACGAGCGACTCGAGAACCTGTTGCCTGGCTGCGAACGGCCGAAGTACGTTGGCCGCTCAGCCTCAGCGAGCCCCGCAACCGGCTCCTACAGTATCCACCAGAAAGAACAAGCCGAGCTGGTCAACGAAGCACTAAGTGTAAGGTCCTATAGGACCAATAGGATCCTATACTAGCCTTTACCACAGACACTTTCTGTGGCTCACCACATTGCCCGCCTACTCACTCCAGCCTGACAATCCTCAAACTATGACCAAGAGAATCACCGCCATCGTGTTCATCTTCGTATGCACGTCCGTCGCCTGGGCCATCCTCGGCGCCACACTCTTCTCGCGCACCTACGATTCCGGCTCCGTGTCTGCAAACCAGGTCGCATCGTTATGGGGCACCGCTCAGAATCAGGCACCACCGACGGCCTCCTATAAAACGACAACTCACGAAGCAGCAAGCCGGTATCGAGATGGGTGTTGCTGTAGTCAGAACCATCAGCGAGGACCATATAACCGAGCTGCCACTCGAAAGCAGCAAGATCGACGTCGATCTCGATCTCCAGCACCGCCAGAAAGGCCTGCTCTGGTACAGCACTTACAAAGTCAGGTTTTCAGGTGTCTATGGCTTTCGCAACACGAGCGACAAAGAACAAATCGTTGACTTCAAACTACAATTTCCCACCGCTCAGGCGATCTACGACAATCTGATATTCACCGTCGATGGCAACAATGTGCCACTGACTAATCAAAAGAACGCCGCCATCACGGCGTTCAAAGTTGCTGCCGGCCAAACTGCCCAGCTTGCCATCGGCTACAGCTCACAGGGACTCAACGAGTGGCGTTACAGTTTTGGGAGTGCCGACGTGGCGCAGGTGCGCGATTTTACCCTGCGCATGAAAACAAACTTCAAAGACATTGATTTCCCTGACAACACGCTTTCTCCGTCTGAGAAAACTGAGACGAGCAACGGCTGGGATCTCAACTGGTCTTACAAGAGTTTGTTGTCTGGATACCAGATCGCGATGGTCATGCCGGAGAAGTTGCAGCCGGGGCCACTCGCGGGACGGATTAGCTTTTTTGCCCCAGTATCACTCTTCTTCTTTTTCTTCCTCATGCTGATCATCACGACGATGCGCGGTATCGATCTTCACCCGATGAACTACTTTTTCCTCGCTGCCGCGTTCTTCGCTTTCCATTTGCTGCTGGCTTACCTCGTCGATCACATGTCGATTCACGCGGCGTTTGCGATCTCGGCGCTCGTGTCTGTTTTCCTCGTCGTGAGCTATCTGCGTCTCGTCGTCGGGATCGGGTTCGCGAGCCGGGAGGCGGCGCTCGCGCAGATTGTCTACCTCGTGTTGTTTTCCTACGCCTTTTTCCTCAAGGGATTCACGGGGCTGGCCATCACGATCGGGTCGATATTGACGCTTTTCGTGGTCATGCAGATCACGGGTCGCGTGCGCTGGGCGGAGAGATTCGGCGTGAAACCAACGCCTCAGCCGGCAGTGGATCTTTCGTGAGCTGTTAATAAATACACGGTGTCTAACGTCTTAGTTCTGAGATACGACCCGCGGATTCAACTGAACTTCGAGCGTTTTGGGCGCGTATACGCCCCCGACCCGTGTTATGAAAGCAATTCTCTCTTTTTACTCCGATGCGCTGAAGATCGCCCTGCAGTCGATCTTTGCCCACAAACTGCGGGCGTTTCTGACGCTGATCGGCATCATTATCGGCGTCTCCTCGGTCGTGACAGTCGGAGCCTCCATCAGCGGTCTCAACACCTACGTGGTCGAGAGAATCAGCAAAGTGCTGGGCAGCAATCACTTCATGATCGCCCGCATGGCCTTTTCCGGCGACATGGACGACGAGGAATTCGAACGACGTAATCGACGCAACAAGCGACTCAACTGGGATGACTACGAGTGGGTTCGCGACCATTGTCCGTCCTGTTCTGAGGTGGGCGCGGGCGCCGGGAGCGGCATTGATCTGAAGCAGGACGGCATCGACTTTCCGGGCGCGCAGGTCTTCGGACACACCGCCAACATGGTCGATGTCGAAGATAAGACTATCGAACTCGGGCGCTTCATTTCGGAGGATGAAGTAAACCGCTCAGCGCTCGTGGTCGTGCTCGGTAGTGACATCAGAGAAAAGTTTTTCCCAAATCAGGATCCGCTTGGAAAGACGCTCAAGGTACGCGGACTGCCGATGCGCATCGTTGGGGTGGAAGAAAAGCGAGGCTCGTTCTTCGGCGGCTCCTTCGATCGTCACATCTACATTCCCGTGACGACGCACATGCAGATCTTCGGGCGCAATGGTCTCCAGATTCACGGCAAGAGTCGTAATCGCGAGAATTTTCACGGCGCAATTGAGGACGCGCGCGTCGCGATGCGAATCAAGCATCGACTCAACGGCAACGAAGAAGACGATTTCGGTCTCGTGAACGTTGAGGAGTTGAACAACCAGATCGACGAGTTCACGGGCGCGATTGCGAAAGTTGTCATCCCGATTACTTTCATTACCCTCGTCGTGGGTGGCATTGTCGTAATGAACATCATGCTGGTGAGCGTGACGGAAAGAACGTTTGAAGTGGGACTCAGAAAAGCCGTCGGCGCGACGAAGCGACAGATCCTGATGCAGTTCCTGATTGAGTCGGGAATTCTTTGCGCGCTCGGCGGCATCATCGGGTTGTTGATCGCGTGGGGAATCACGACGCTGATCACCACGCTCGCTTCAATCACGATGACGATAACAATCGGTTACATCATTTTGGCGCTGGGCGTGTCCACCATCGTCGGCATGATTGCGGGCATTTATCCGGCGTTCAAGGCCGCACGGCTCGATCCGATTCTGGCCCTGTCAAAGGCGTAACCGGCGAATTAGTAATGAAGCTTCGACTTCCAAAAGGTATGTTGCGCGAGACGCTGAAGATGGCGATCGACAGTGTGCGCGGTCACAAGTTCCGCAGCTTCCTGACGGTGCTCGGAATCGTTATCGGCGTCATGACCGCGATCTCGATCGCGTCGCTGTTGACCGGCCTGCGGCAAAACATCGTTTCGATGATCGAAGAGTATGGAACGAACAACATTTACGCGTTCCATCTTTCCACTGGTCCACGCACGAGTGAAGATCGGTCTGAACGACTCCGAAAACCGCTGACAGTCGCTGACGTGGAAGCGATCAAAGCCCAGGCGAGTGCTGTTGAAGACGTGGCTCACGTCGCACCGAACGTCGGTTACGGCGGTGGCCCATTCGACGATAACGTCACTTACCAGGGACGCAACTATCGCTGGGGAAACACGTCGGGAGTTTCACCAAACTACGCCGACATCACGAATATCTCGCTCAAGGAAGGCCGCTTCATCACCGAATCCGACGACTCGCAGCGCGCGAACGTGATGGTGATTGGCGTGAACGCGGCGGAAGCGCTCTTCCCCGGTTACAACCAGATCGCGGGCGCGCAGGTGCGCATGGGTGGTTACAACTTCGAGGTCGTCGGCGTGCTCGAAAAGCGCAAGGCAGGGTTCTTCGGTGAGAACGAAGAAGACAATGCCGTGTACATCCCTTTTCGCACGGCGCAGAAGATCGCACCGGCAAAGGGTTACATGCTGATGGTGATTCGCGGTCGCACGGGACAGGTCCAGGAAGCGCTTGCGCAGTCGGAAGAGATCCTGCGCCGGCGTCGTCACGTGAAGTTTGACGAGCCAAACAACTTCGACATCAAGACGGCTGATAAGTTTATCGAACAGTTTGACAGCATCACGGCGATGGTCGGGTTGATCGCGATTGCGATATCGAGTTTGGGATTGCTTGTTGGTGGCATCGGCGTGATGAACATCATGCTCGTGAGCGTGACTGAGCGAACGCGGGAGATCGGCGTGCGCAAAGCGATAGGTGCGCGGCGGCGCGACATCGTGCGGCAGTTTCTGTTTGAAGCGATGATGCTGACGTTTCTCGGTGGCGTGCTCGGTGTGGTCCTCGCGGTGGGAATTAGCCAGTTACTCATGTTGCTGATCCCGAGCATGCCGGCGTCGATTCCTTCGTGGGCCGTGATCACGGGGTTGACTGTGTCGATCGGTGTCGGGTTGATATTTGGCGTGTGGCCCGCGAAGAAGGCGTCGAAACTCGATCCAATCGAGGCGCTCCGATACGAGTAAGACCACAAGATTGACAGGATTTTCAGGATTTACATGTTAATCATGAAAATCTGTAAATCTGTAATATGCTCCCTGTGGAGCGAGACTTCCCAAAGGAATTCCTAACCTATCTTCAAGTCGAAAAAGGTCTCGCGCGTCATTCGATCGACAGCTATCGACGCGATCTGGATCGACTCCAAGCCTGGGCCAATAAGAACGGCAAACAAGTTTCTGATCTGACGCGTGGTGACCTGCGCAAGTGGATCGCCAGTCTCTCACGTGAAGGTCTCGCGCCAACGTCCATCGCTCGTGCGGTCAGTGCCACGCGTGGCTTCTTCAAGTTTTTAATGCTCGACGGTCACATCAAGTCGCACCCGGCTGAAGATCTCGATACACCACAGCGCTTCACTTACCTGCCGAAGTTTCTCACCGAAGACGAAATCAATCGCTTACTTGCTGCGCCCGACATCTCAACCGAAGAAGGCATACGCGATCGTGCGGTGCTGGAGATCATGTACGCCACTGGCCTGCGGGTTTCTGAGCTGGTGAACTTGAAACAAGCGGACGTCGATCTGATGGCGGGCTTAGTCAAGTGTTACGGCAAGGGAAACAAAGAGCGCCGCGTGCCGCTCGGCAAGAGCGCGATTCACTGGCTGCAACAGTACGCCGCTGTAAAAGCAGGATACGGGAAACAGTCGTCGCCGTATGTGTTTCTGCATCGCGGGCGGCCGTTTACGCGTCAGCTTGCGTGGTCCATGATCAAGAACCATGCGGAGAAGGTTGGGATCAAGAACGTTTCGCCGCATACGCTGAGACACAGTTTTGCGACTCATCTTTTGCAGCACGGCGCGGACTCGCGTTCGGTGCAGGCGCTGCTCGGGCACAGTGATATCTCGACGACGCAGATTTATACGCACATTACCGATATGCATTTGCGGGCGGCGTATGACCGGCATCATCCGCGGGCACGGAGTAAGTCGTAGACAGGATTTACAGGATTTCACAGGATGTTCATGATTCGGGAGCCGAGTGATGACGACGTCGCGAGATTTATTGCGTCGCAGCGTGATTTGCCGTTTACGTATGCTGAAGTTGGGGCAACGAATGCGACGCCTCCCACGAACTACAACGTCGATCACAATCACATTCAACTCGGCAGCGGTGAAGCGACATACCGAAGCGCTGTTGATGCACTGAAGAACTGGCGACACTTCGAGCTCGGCTGGGTCGGAATTGTGCCGCGCGGCGTTCCAGTCGAGGTTGGAGCGACAGTCGCGGTTAAGGCACGCGCGTTTGGAACATGGTCGCTCAGCGCGACACGCGTGGTTTACACGATCGATGAAGCCAGGCGCTTCGGGTTTGCGTACGGAACGTTACCCGACCATGTTGAAACAGGCGAAGAGCGGTTTCTTAATTGAGTGGCGTCCGGACGATTCCGTCTGGTACGACATCCTCGCGTTTTCACGTCCCCGGCATCCACTCGTAAGACTCAGCTCGCCATTAGCGCGGCGACTACAAAAGCAATTCGCCCGCGATTCTTTGTTTAGAGTTCAAGCTTTAGCTTGTGGTCGCGAAGTTTCAAAGCTGCAAGCTAAAGCTTGAACTCTAAACTTTTTACCGCGGTTCTACACGGCGGTGGATCCTTGCCGAGCTTGCGGAAGATCAGATCCACACATTCTTCAGCAAGACTGCGATACGTCGTGAGTTTCCCGCCCACGATCGAGAGCAGATTCGGTAGCCGCGGGTGTTCGCGGATGAAGTGCCTCCGCGTGATGCTCTGCTTCATCTTTGTCGCCAGTGACAGGAAGCGGTCGCACGCCGGAATAAGTATTGAGAATGCTGTCGCGCGTGAGCCCGGCGCCCGGTAAAGCAAGGTTCGTCTCAGAAAGCAAATAGTCGATTTCCCAAAGTTCGCACCGGACCTCATCCGGGTCGCCTTCAAAGCGAACGTCGGTGGTTCCAATCAAATAGAGTTTGTTCCACGGAATTATGAAGATAGGCCGCCCGTCGCTGCGCGCCTCCAGATAGATCGCATTCTCGGGGCGCGCTGGGAAATGGAGCCACGACGATGTGACTACCCTTTGTTCCGCCAATCAGCTTCGGACTCCCGACCGGTGCTCGCTCGAGGACCTGGTCGATCCACGGCCCGGCTGCATTGATAACTACCTCAGCCTCAGCGACCTGTTTCTGCCCATCTTCACTAACAAATTCGACGCCCGAAACCTTCCCATCTTCAACGGCAAAATTCGTCACGCGCGTATGCGTGAGCACTTCGGCGCCAAACTCGCGCGCCGACAATACATTCGCGAGCACAAGACGTTCGGGAAACTCAACCTGCGCATCGTAATACAGCGCTGACGCCGAGCAAACCTTCCGGATTTAGTCCCGGCCACCGCTCGAGAGTTTCGGTCCGCGACAGCATCCGATGTCTCGGCAACGACTTACGCCACGACAGCAGATCGTAAAGGATCATCCCGGCCCGAATCATCAGCCGCCCGCGTCTGCTCTGTTTGTAAATCGGGATCGTGATCGCCAGGGGCCGGACCAGATCCGGAGCAATGCGCAATAAGGTCTCGCGTTCACGGAGTGACTCGTACACCAGGCCAAACTCGAAATGTTCGAGATAGCGCAAGCCGCCGTGAATGAGCCGCGTGGACGCGCTGGTCGTGCCGGCGCCGATGTCGCCCTTCTCGATCAACAACACTTTCAACCCGCGCATCGCAGCGTCGCGAGCGATCCCGGCGCCGTTGATTCCGGCGCCGATGATTACCACATCGTAACGAGAAGCTCGCACCATATCGTGTCGGGCGTGCACTGTCTCAGGCAAATGTCGCCCACATGATTTCCGAATGAATCGCTAATCGATTGGTCCAAATAAAATTTGAGAATTCTCAAGCGAGCCGATGGGCTCGTCATGTGAATCCTGTGAATCGTGTAATCCTGTGAAAGACTTAGACAGGATTGCAAGATTCCCCGAATTTACACGATTGAGAACTCTCAATTCTTTCGATTGCCCTTATAAAGCATCTTTGCAGGCATACACTTTGCTCGCTTCCGGCCCAACCGCACTTCAGATCAAGAAGGAGCATAACAATGCGAGTCTCCCGACTAAAAACCAGCCTTCTCTTTTCGTTTTTCCTTCTCACTTTTTTGTCAATAACAATTCCGGTCCGCGCAGACGACGATGATGAGCCCGACGATTACGACGTTAAAGCCCGCGTCGCGCGTATCAGCCTCATCGGCGGCGAGGTCAACCTCAAACGCAACGGCAACAAGGATTGGGAATCCGCCCGCGTGAATTATCCGCTGGTCGAGGGTGACACAATCTCGACCGGCAAGGGTAGCCAGCTCGAGATCCAGGTCGATTCGCGAAACTTCGTGCGTCTGACTGACAGCGCAATTCTGCGGATCG
Organism: uncultured Acidobacteriota bacterium; assembly: GCA_963748155.1. GTDB lineage: Bacteria > Acidobacteriota > Blastocatellia > Pyrinomonadales > Pyrinomonadaceae > PSRF01. The sequence goes on from CAVVHV010000004.1 coordinate 373,531, forward strand.
TCACGTTGCGCGATGAAGGAGTCGCGCTCAGTCTCGTCGAGGGCACGCTCGTACTGCGACTGGCAAAGTTTGATCGCGACAAGGAGTATTTCGAAATCGACGCACCAAGAAGCACGCTCGCCGCCGAGAAAACGGGACTTTACCGCGTTGACGCACCGCGCGAGGGACGCGTTCGTTTGACTGTGCGCGACGGCGGCAGCGCCCGCATCTATTCAGACACTTCCGGCTTCACTCTGCGCGACGGACGCACTGCGGAGCTGATCGCGAGCGGCGAAAACGCCGGCGACTGGGATTTCTATCCCGCCTCACCTTCGCTCGATGCTGTTGATGAGTGGGTGAAACAGCGCGAACAGTATCTACGCACAGCGATCAAAGGTCAGACCCGAAGTATTTCGACGAATACGTCTGGGGTGCTGAAGATCTCGACGCCTATGGCGACTGGGTCAACACAAACGACTACGGCTGGATTTGGCGGCCGACATGCCAGTTCGCTCAGCGTCTATAACGACTGGGCGCCGTATCGCTACGGTCATTGGACGTGGTGTCCGCCTTACGGCTGGACGTGGGTTGGTTACGAGCCGTGGGGATGGGCGCCGTATCACTACGGGCGTTGGGTTAACTACAACGGCTACTGGGCGTGGTGCCCGCGCAGCCAGTTCTACAAAAAGCGGAGTTGGTGGCGCCCGGCGCTGGTCGCGTTTGTTTTCGACATCTCGTTCGGCAACAACGTGTGCTGGTACCCGCTCGATTATTACCAGCGAGATCCGCATTCGCGACATTATCGTCACGGCGATCGTTACCGGCATCCGGGTTACGGTCGTCCAAATGATCGACCGAATGATCCCCGCCCGTCAGATTACAAGCATGGGCGCGGGGTGACTCGTGTGCCGCGCTCAGATTTTGGCAATCCAAACCGGCGTGGAGAGGCGGTTGATGAGTCGATTGCACGACGGGTGCTCGAGCGCGAGCCCGATCGTGAAAATCTTCCGGGTCCACGTAGTTTTCCCGGGAGCGGGCCGTCGCGAGACGTTGCCGGCGGAGATCGTGAGGCAGTACCTGGTCGTTCCGGAAGTCAAATACCCGTGCTCGACGTTCCGGATCGTCCGACCGGCGCCGGTGACCGCGCTCCCGGCGTCGTCTTGGACGAAGATCTGAAACGCAGGCGAGTTTACCGGGGCCGCGATCCTCGACGCGAGGACCCAACACCGCCGCCACAAACAAACACCGGGGCGACTCCGGCAACCGATACACAACCAACCGGGGCTGTCGAATCGCCCCGAAAATCCGTCTTCGTCAGAGCAGCCTGGAGAACGTCCAGATCGGCCGGGTCGCTATGTGCGACCGACTATGCCGGAAGGAGTACAGAAACGACAGCGCGGCCAGCAGGCAATCGAAAACACGCCGCGCAGTAATCCTGAGCCACGCAGCGAACCGCGCAACGAACAACCGGCTACGCCCGCGTCGTCTCCAGAAACTCAACCTGAGCCACGATCCGAACCACAACCGGAGCGACGGCCAGAGCCACGGATCGAAAATCGTCCAACCAAAACCTTCGAACCGCGTTCGGAACCCCGCTCCGAGCCACGTTCAGAGCCGCGCGAATCTCGACAAGAACCACCTCGTGAAACGCCCCGATATGAAGCGCCAGCACCACGCAACGATCCGCCTCCGCGGAACGATCCGCCACCCCGCAACGATCCACCACCACGGAATGATCCGCCACCACGCGAATGATCCGCCACCACGGAATGATCCGCCTCCGCGGAACGATCCGCCGCCGCGGAACGATCCACCACCGCGCAACGATCCACCACCGCGCAACGATCCACCACCGCGCAACGATCCGCCACCGCGCAACGATCCACCGCAGCGCGTCGAGTCGCCGCGAGCGAGTCACCACGGCCTGCTCCGGACAAGCCGGATCGCCCAATTGACAATTAGCCTGCAAGGGGCACAAAACAGGCACATAAGTCACAAATCATTTTTATGTGACTTATGTGCCTTTTTGTGGCTAAAAATTTCTTGTGGCTTAAGAAGGATTGATTTTGAGGCGTGGTAACTTTCGTGGCTGACCATCAACAGGTGCATCGACTTCACCGATCTGCGTCGCGCCCATGCGCTTGTAGAATCCAGCCGCATTCGGATCCGAAGAGATCTCAACAGCATTCACCTTGAGCTTTGCGGCACGCTCCATCGCGTCGAGAAACAACTCCTTACCAATGCCCGTGCCGATCACTTCCGGCGTCACCCACATGTGTTCCAGATCAGCCTTCTCGCCTGACACACAAAGCGCGTAGAAACCACGAATCTCGCCGTCCTCCTCAGCGACATAAACGTGATTGTCACGAATGAACTCGGGCGAGATCGTGAGGTCTGATTCCCAGTGCTTGATCCAGTGTTCGGGATAGCCCCAGTAACGCTTCGCGTCGAGCGCAATGGTAGTCAGGGTTGGTGCGTCTTCGGGTGATGCGCTCCTGATCGTCATTTCGGTGCTTATAATAACTTGATATGACAACAGAAATCATCGTCTTTGTCGAACGAAACACCTTCAACGTTCCCTTCCGGAAGCCTGAATTCGAGCACGAGTGGATTGAGTTTGGAGAAACGGCGCAGGGTGAGGTTGTCGAGCGTCTCGCGCCGGCAACGATCGCGATCTGCAACAAGCTTCCGCTACGCGCAGAAGCACTCTCACAGTTGCCGAAGCTGCGACTGATTGCGGTTGCCGCAACTGGCGTCGATAACGTGGATCTCGCGTACTGCCGCAGTCACGACATCGCAGTTTGCAACACGCGCGGCTACGCGGTGAATTCGTTACCGGAGCATGCGCTCATGTTGATGCTTGCGCTGCGTCGCAATCTCATCGCGTATCGCAACGATGTGAAAGCAGGACGATGGCACGAGGCAAAGCAGTTTTGCCTGCTCGATCACCCGATCGGAGATCTCAGAGGAGCGACACTCGGAATCCTCGGCTTTGGAACCCTCGGAAAGTCGATGGCCCAGCTCGGGCGTGCGGTTGGTATGGAAGTGCTGGTCGCCGAGCACAAGAACGCCACGGTCGTGCGTGATGGTCGAGCCGGATTTCAAGAGGTGTTGCGACACAGCGACGTGCTTTCGTTGCACTGCCCACTGACGGAAGAAACCAAAAATCTGATCGGCGCGGAAGAGCTCGCGCAAATGAAATCTGACGCGATCCTCATCAACACTGCACGCGGCGGGCTGATCGACGATCACGCCCTAATCGCGGCATTGAAGAATGGACGACTGGCAGGTGCTGGTATTGACGTGCTGCGAAACGAGCCACCGCGCGAGGGAAATCCGTTGCTCGAAGTCGATCTGCCAAACCTGATCGTGACGCCACACAATGCGTGGGCCAGCCGGCAGGCAATGCAAACGCTTGCCGATCAGCTCATCGACAACCTCGAAGCCTTCGTCCGCGGCGCGCCACAAAACCTTGTTTAGACACAAAAAGGCCCGGAAAGCACAAAATAATTCTCCAAAAACTTTGTGCTTTATATGCCTTTATTGGCTAATCTGCTATGTGGCGGCGGCGGCTTCGCCGGCTTCGTCGTGATGCTCGGTGGTGTAAAGACGAAGGATGTCCTGTCCCTGGCGTGAGCGTGGATCGATCGTGCGCAGGTGCTTGCGACCCTGCATTTCCCAAATGGCCGTGACTACTCCATCTTTCTCCACAGCATGATACGTAATCTCTTCAGTGCTCGCTTCAGGCTCGGTTGCTGTCGCCGTGCCCTCGCCTATTGCGGATTCATTCTCAGACATACGAACTCAAACACTCTCCAATCTCTGCGGTAGGTTTTTTACGGGTGCCAAATTGTTGCACATCACCCACGGCAACGCAACGCCATCTCAACCGCTTTTCGCGGGACGACGACGCCCCAGCCCTGTCGATCGACTTCCACTCCGCCAACGCGCTCGGCAGTGTCGATCAGGATGCGCTTCACTTGTTGTGGCGTGAGTTTTGGATTTGCCTCAAGCAGGCAGGCGACGATCGAGGAGACGATCGGCGCCGCAAAGGATGTTCCGTCGACAAACTTGTAGTGCTCGTTGATCACATTTCCTTCGCGCAATTTGATCGTGATCAACTGCCGCAACAGCGACACGGACAGGTCGCGCGCTGCGTAGATGTCTTTATCTACTGTCGCATGCGCGAGGATGATCTCGCGCAGGTCTTCGTCAGCGGCGTTGTCGAGTTGTGCATAGAGTCTGGCCTGATCGGCAGTCGGCGTGTGTGGCAGGATTGGACCAGCAACCCAGATCCCGGGCGCGATCACTTCCGGTTTTTGCAATCCGTCGATCGTTGGACCATACGACGAGCGATACATTCCACGACGCGCGCGATCGAGTGAGTTCTGGTCGTCGAGACCACCGACTGCGATGCACGAGGGAGCACTAGCCGGTGGCAAAACCGGATGTCCCGGCAGTAGCCCGGCATTGCCGACTGCGCACACAACTGTCAGTCCCGCCTTCACCACTTCTTCAACCAACTGGCACAACGGGTTTTGCAAATAAGGCTGTTCGAAGTCGCCGCCCGCCGAGATGTTGACGATGCGAATTTTGTATTTGTCTCGATTTTCAAACACCCAGCGCAGGCCGGTTTCGATGTTGCTCTCGGGAATGCGGCCAGTCTTCCCAATCTTGACGAGCACGACGTTCGCTTCGGGCGCGATGCTGCGATAGAAACCGTCAGACAGATGACCATTCCCTGCCGCAACGACTGAGGTCATCATGCCGTGCCAGCTCGCGACGTCAGACTTTTGCAGTGCTGGAAGACCCTCTTCGGGCTCAAAAATGTTGTGATAGGCGAGGATACGGTTGTCCGGCTCGATGAGGTCTTTGTGCGCGTAAAAGCCGGAGTCGAGAAATGCGATAGTGACGTCGCGGCCAGTGTAACGTTCGTCGACGTCCATCCGGACCGGGACTGGTAGCGCCTGTTCAATCGTTTCAGTTATATTATCCACCGACTCCACAGATTACAGATTACACGAGATTTTCGAGTAGCGTTAAAGGAGAGTTGTAGATGAGAACCAGAAATTTATCGATCCTGTTCGCAGCGCTGTTTGTGATTGCGGGCGCCGTTTTTGCAACGGGCGCTCGTGCTGAAGGTGAAGTGCCCGCGCCGCCCGCGATTGGCGCCACCATTGAAGACTTTACGCTCCCTGATGCCGACAACAAGGACCGTTCACTGAAGTCACTCGCCGGAAAGAATGGCACGGTGCTGCTGTTCGTCGCGGTTCAGTGTCCGGTTTCCAACGCTTACAACGAGCGCATGGAGAAACTCGCCGCTGATTACAAAGCAAAGGGCATCGCCGTCATCGGGATCAACTCGAATGTTGCGGAAGATGCGGCGGCAGTTAAAGCTCATGCTGCGGAACACAAACTCTCCTTCCCGATCCTGAAGGATCCAGGCAACAAGATTGCCGATAGACTCGGCGCTACAGTTACGCCGGAAGCTTACTTCCTCGATGCGAACAACAAGCTGCTTTATCACGGTCGTATCGACAACTCCCGTAACGCCGCGCAAGTCGAGTCGAACGATCTGCGCAACGCCCTCGACTCCGCGCTCGCGGGCAAGGCAGTTGAGAAAACAGAAGCGAAGGCTTTCGGTTGCAGCATTAAACGGGCGTAAGTAAGTCATGCGTTTTACAAAAGTAGTCATTCCTGTTGTTTTGTGCGTTTTGTTAGTAGGTTTCGCGGCGCCGGCCCAACGAAAGAAGGGCCGCGCTGCGAAGCCAAAGAAACCTTTGCCTGTCGTGTCGGCGATCGATACGGATGCGCTCAAAGGATTGATCACACAGCAACGTGAGCACCCATTGCTCGTTAACTTCTGGGCCACGTTTTGCGATCCGTGTCGCGACGAGTTTCCCGACCTCGTGAAGATCGATAAGGACTACCGGCCACAATCGCTTGAGTTTGTCACGGTGTCGCTCGACGACATGAGCGAGATTAAAAACGAGGTGCCGAAGTTTCTTGATTTGATGAAAGCGACAATGCCTGCGTACCTGCTCAACGTCTCTGATCCGGAGCCTGCGATCAATTTCGTCGATCCCAGATGGCAAGGCGATCTGCCCGCGACGTTTTTGTACAACGAGAAGGGCGAGGTCGTTTACAAGCACATCGGCCGGATCAAGACGGCGGAGCTGCGCGAGGCGATTGAAAAAGTCGTTAAAAAAGGTTCTTAGCCTGCGAAGCAGGCGTAAGCATAAAGCCTGGGGCGCAAGCCCCAGGTTGCATTTAGCAAGCAATCAATGGAGCCCGCGACAGCGGGCGACAGCCTGAAACCGGTTGGACTGCCGCCCGTTTCACGGGCTACAACGTTTATATGTTTCGTGATCCTGGGGCTTGCGCCCCAGGCTTTATGCTTACGCCCGCTATCGCGGGCTAAAACAAACTTCCCTGATGATTACTCCCGAAGTTATCGCCACCCATAACCTCACACAACAGGAATTCGAGCGAATAAAAGAACTACTTGGCCGTGAACCGAGTTTCGCGGAGCTCGGGATCTTCTCGGTCATGTGGTCGGAGCACTGCTCCTACAAGTCCTCGCGCATTCATTTGAAACGTTTGCCGACAACCGGATCACGCGTGATCGTTCCGCCAGGCGAGAATGCCGGCGTCGTGGATCTCGGCGACGGCTGGTGCGCCGCGTTCAAGATCGAGTCGCACAATCACCCGTCGTTCATCGAGCCGTTTCAGGGCGCTGCGACCGGCGTGGGCGGCATCCTGCGCGACATCTTCACGATGGGCGCGCGTCCGGTCGCGTCGATGAATAGCCTGCGCTTCGGATCGCTCGATCACCCGCAACACGGTCGTCGCAATCGATCGCTGCTCGCCGGCGTCGTGGCCGGCATCGCGCATTACGGCAACGCGTTTGGTGTTGCGACTGTCGGCGGCGAAGTCGCGTTTGACGATGCTTACGCGTTGAATCCACTGGTGAACGCGTTTGCGCTCGGACTCGTCCGGCACGATCAGATCTTCTTCGGCAAAGCAACAGGCATCGGCAATCCGGTGCTTTACGTCGGCGCGAAAACCGGACGCGATGGAATTCACGGCGCGACGATGGCTTCCGCGGAGTTTGACGAAGAAGCACTCGAGAAACGTCCGACGGTGCAGGTCGGCGATCCGTTTCTCGAAAAGCTCTTGTTGGAAGCATGTCTCGAGGCGATGCGCAGCGGCGCTGTCGCAGGGATTCAGGACATGGGCGCGGCAGGACTGACGTCTTCGTCATGTGAAATGGCCGCGCGTGCCGGAACAGGCATCGAGTTGGATCTGTCGCTCGTCCCGCAGCGTGAGCAGAACATGACTGCGTATGAAATGCTGCTGTCAGAATCGCAGGAGCGAATGCTGATCGTGGCTCACTCGGGTCGCGAGCGTGAAGTGGTCGACATCTTTCGCAAGTGGGACCTTGATGCAGTTGTGATCGGTCGCGTGCGTGACACGGGCCGGATGCAAGTTTTTCACAACGGTGAGATGGTAGCGGACATTCCGGTCGAGGCGTTGACTGACGAAGCGCCGCGATACGAGCGGCCGATGGTCCCACCCGCAAAGCAGGAACCGCAGATTACACGCGATCGAAAGCGCGGATTTGAATTCGGATCTGCTGAGGTTGCTTGCGTCCGGCAATATCGCGTCGAAGAACTGGGTCTTTCGGCAGTACGATCACATGGTGCGCACTAATACCGCGATCCTGCCGGGCGCTGATGCGGCCGTCGTTCGCATCAAGGAAACACGACGCGCACTCGCGATGACACTCGACGGCAACGGACGTTATTGCGCTGCAAACCCACGCGAAGGCGCGAAACTGATCGTCGCCGAGGCTGCGCGCAATGTCGTTTGCGTCGGCGCGCGCCCGATTGCGATCACTAATTGTTTGAACTTCGCGTCGCCCGAGCGGCCGGAAGTGATGTGGTCGTTTTCAGAAGTGATCGACGGCATGGCCGAAGCTTGCCGCGCGTTCGAGACGCCGGTAGTTTCCGGAAACGTTTCGTTCTACAACGAGACCGAGGGACGCGGGATCTTGCCGACGCCGGTGATCGGAATGGTCGGGCTGATTGAAGACGTGCGACGCGTAGTGTCACCTGGCTTCAAGAAGGAAGGCGACGTTATTGCGCTGCTCGGGACGACGCAGGACGATCTGTCGATGAGTGAGTACGCGGTGAGTATCGCAGGTGTGACGACCGCGGAGATCGCGGCGGCAGGAAAAGTGCCTGAGCTCGATATGGAGCGTGAGCTCGCGGTGCAGAAAGCTTGTCTCGAAGCCGCGGAAGCCGGGCTGCTTATTTCCGCGCATGACTGTGCAGATGGTGGACTGGCCGTGACGCTTGCTGAATTGTGTTTCTCATCACTCGGGCGCGACGCGATCGGCGCGGATGTCGATCTCAAAGGAGAACTTGGTCCAACGGCGTTGCTGTTCAGCGAGTCGCCTTCACGCATCGTGATCAGCTTCGATTCTGCCGACGCGCAGACAGTTCAGCAGATCGCTGAGCGCAACAACGCGCCGTTTGCGATCATCGGTCGTGTTGGCGGAACGCATTTGACGATCGATGTTAATGGTCAAGAAGCAGTGGCAGTGGATTTATTTGAATTGGAAGAAACATGGCGAAGTGCGTTAGCCGGAAAACTTCAGGCTGAAGTCGTGGGCGTTTGAGTTAGTTAACACAGATAAACGCGGATGCATCCCGTCATCTACCTCAACAAAACCATGGTTGAGGCGACGAAAGCGCGCGTCGCGCCGGTTTCTTCCGCGATGCTCTATGGGCGCGGCGTCTTCACCACCCTGCCGATATACAGCTCACAACCGTTTCTCTGGTCCAAACACTGGCAACGACTCACCACACACGCAAAGAAACTCGACATCGATTTCACCGGCTGCAACGAGAAGAACGTCGGCGACGCGCTGCAAAAGTTGATCTCGGTCAACCAGGTGAAGGAAGGCCGCGCGCGAGTGATCATGCTGGCGCGGCATGGTCGTGATATCTGGAAGGCGAAAGTTCCGGGCACGAAGAAGACCGATCTGCTGATCATGACTGGCGATTCGCAGAAACCTGCGCCCGCGGGGTTGTCGCTCGCAGTCTCGCCTTATCGCGTCAACACGTCCTCGCCGTTGTCAGGAATCAAGAGTCTGAACTATCTCGATCACGTGCTTTCGTGGGAAGAAGCGCAGAGCCGCGACTTCGATGAAGCGGTCGTGTCTGAATGAGCGCGGCGAGATCGTGTCGGCGACGACGGCGAATTTGTTCTGGGCGAGGAATGGCACGTTGCACACGCCCAATTTGAGCACAGGCGCACTCGCGGGCATCACGCGCGAATGCGTGATCGATATTGCGAACAAGCATTTCATTCCGGTGCTTGAGGGGATTTATGAGATGACGGATCTGACGGAAGCGGATGAGATCTTTTTGACGTCGTCGAGTTTGGGTGTTGCGGCGGTGACGACGTTTGACTTTCCGGAGATATTCGGTTGATGGCGGGCGCATTACCTCGATGATCGCTGAGGCTTATCGACAGTTGACAGACAGGATTACAAGATTTACAGGATTACAAGATTATATCCTGTGAATCCTGTAAAATCCTGTCATCCTGTCAAGAGGCATTGACCGAATGCTCTTACCCGTCAAATCAAACACGGCGTTCGCCACCGCCGGCGCGAGGCCGACGATCGGCGTCTCACCAGCACCCGCTGACGGCAGATCTTTTCGATCGAGCAGGACGATCTCAATCACCGGCATGTCGCTAAACCGCGGCAATCGATACTTCGAAAACTTGCCATTAAGAATCTGTCCATTCTTAAACTGAATACTCTCAAACAACGCGCCGCCAATCGCCTGCACGACCGCACCCTCAACCTGATTGTGCAAATGCCTCGGATTAACGATCGCGCCACACTCGAAACTCTCGACCACTCGCTCGATCTTCACGCGTCCGGTCTTCGCATCAACTGAAACCTCCGCGGCCGTCGCGATATAACTGCCCTTCTCAAACCCACACGCAATGCCGCGCCCGCGTCCTTCAGTCTTCTTTCTGCTCCAACCAAACTTATCCGCCGCCGCCTCCAACACGGCTTTCAACCGCGCGTCCTTGATGTTCTTCAACCGAAACTCGACCTGGATCCATTCTGACGAGTTGGGCCAGCTCATCCATGTGCACTTCGCGCGCGAAGTGGTTCGCAGTCGCAGCCAGCCCGCGATACGAGCCCTGTCGCAACGGCGACTTGCTGTTGTGAAACTGAATGTCCTGATTCGGAAAGTCGTACTTGACCTGAATGCCGGAGCCGCCGGAGTTGTAGTTATGAAACTCCCACGCCGTGACAGTGCCGTCGTTCTTCACGCCGCTGTTCACTTCGATCACACCCGCGGGACGAAAGTAGGCCCAGTTGAATTCCTCCTCGCGCGTCCAGACGAGTTTGACCGGCTTGCCACTCGCACGCGCGAGCCGCGCCGCTTCGATCGCGCATTCGCCCGTGTGCTTGCCGCCGTAACCGGAACCCGTATCGGGCACGATCACGCGCACCTTTTCTTCCGGAATATGAAACGCCTCGGCCAATTCCGATCTGACGCCGAACGGCCGTTGTGTTCCGGTCCAAACGGTGAGCTTGCCGTCGTTCCACTCGGCGACAGCAGCGCGTGGCTCGAGTGGCGCGTGAGCGATGTAGGCGATGTTGTACGTTTGCGAGAGTTTCTTGTCCGCCGCGGCCATGCCGTCAGCGATCGATCCGACCGGACGTGCACCACGACTCGCGGCCGCGTTCTGCTTCAGGTAGCCGAACAACTCGTCGTTGCCCGGTTGTCCAGGCGCTTGCCAGTGGACCGCAATCGCTTTCTCCGCGCGTATGGCAGTTGCACGGTCCGGCGCTGCGATACCGATGAAGTCGCCGTCGCGCACAACAACTACGCCCGGTATCGCCTCGGCTGCTTTGGTATCACTCGAGACGAGCTTCGCTTCGAGCGCCGATGGTCTAACGACGCGGCCGTAAAGCATGCCTTCACGTCGCATGTCAGTCGTGTATTGATGTTTTCCCGTGACGAAATCACGACCATCAACTTTGGGAACAGATGTCCCTGCCACGGTCCAGTCTTTTACGGCTGTCGTCGCGACATCCGCGGGAATCGTCTTGACGAGTTTCTGACCCTTTGCAACTTCGGCGAGCGTCAACGATTTCGACGCATCGTGATTGACGAAACGCGCGTTCACGATCCGAACTGTTGCGGGCTCGACTTTCCACTGCTCGGCCGCGAGCGTGATCAGTGTCTCGCGCGCGGCGGCCGCTGCTTTGCGCAACTGCGGCGCCATGCGCGGTGTCGTGAGACTGCCGAATGTGCCGAGATCAAACGGCGTCAGATCGGTGTCGGCCATGACGATGCGAACCATGTCGAGCGGAACATGCAGCTCTTCCGCTACTGCCTGAGTCAGTGATGTGCGAATGTTCTGACCCAGCTCGACTTTGCCAGTGAAGACTGAGACCGTGCCCTTTTCATCGATATGGATCCACGCGCCGATATCGTTCGGGTATACGCTCATTGCCGCGCCCGGCCACCTGATTCGCCCTGGTCCTGTTGGAGCGTGTGCGCAACAAGGTTCGACACCGGAACGATCAAGGCGATGCCGCCGCTGAATGCTTTGAGAAACTGGCGACGATTGAAGTTGAAGTTATAAAGTGGCCCGGCGAAGAGCTCGTAGCGTTCCTGCTCAACAATATCGCCGTCGAGATCGTCTTTCACGTCGTTCATTCGGCCACCTCCTTCGCGGTGCCCGCCGCGATCTCGATTGCATTGACGATGCGCGGGTACGTGCCGCAGCGGCAGACGTTGGCGTCCATGTGTTTGACGATCTCTTCGCGGCTGGGTTTCGCGTTCTTCTTCAAGAGCGCGGCCGCCGCCATGATCATTCCTGACGTGCAGTAGCCGCATTGCAGCGCGTCGGCTTTGAGAAACGCTTCCTGTAACGGATGCAGTTTGCCGTCTTTTTCCATGCCTTCGATCGTAGTGATCTGCTTGCCGCTGACTCGGCCGACGGGCGTGACGCACGAACGCATCTGCTGGCCCTCGACAAGAACAGTGCACGCGCCGCATTTCGCCTCGCCGCAGCCGTACTTGGTTCCCGTCAGATTTAAATGATCGCGCAGGACGTAAAGCAGAGGCGTTTGCGAATCGACGTCCACACGCAGTTTCTTTCCGTTCACGTTTAGAGTCGTCACATTTGGCATAGTGCCCAATAGTTTAGCCCTACTTAGCCACCGATTACACGATGACACAGATGCCGACTTCCCTAAGGCACAGAAATGCGATAACTTGCAAACCATGAGCACTGTAACTGAAGAAACCCCAGAAATAACTGAGCCCACAACCGATAAATGGGTCTACCTCTTCGACGAAGGGGCCGGCGACGACAAAGCACTCCTCGGCGGTAAAGGCGCCGGATTGTGTGAGATGACGCGCGCGGGATTGCCCGTGCCGCCCGGACTCGTCGTGACCACCGAAGCCTGCAACGCCTTCTTTGATAACGACAAAAACTTTCCCGAAGGCATGTGGGAACAGGTCAAGGACGGCCTCAAGAAGATCGAAGAGAAAGTCGGCAAGAAGTTTGGCGATCCGAAGAACCCGCTGCTCGTGTCGGTCCGTTCGGGCGCGGCGTTCTCGATGCCGGGCATGATGGATACAGTTCTCAATCTCGGGTTGAACGAAGAGACAGTGCAGGGCCTCGCCGAACAGACGGGCGACCTGCGTTTCGCACTCGATGCGTATCGACGGTTCGCGTCGTTGTTTGGTGAGATCGTGATGGGCGTCGCGCACGCGAAGTTTGAGCGCGTGCTCGATCGTTTCAAAGCACAAACAGAAGGCGGGCGCGACACTGATCTCGCGGCGGATCACTTGCGCGAGATCATCACCGCAGAGAAACAGATCATTCTGACTGAGCAGTCTGCAATTCCCGAAGATCCATACGAGCAACTCCGCGTCGCGATCGCGGCAGTGTTCAACTCATGGATGGGACGTCGCGCGATCGACTATCGCCGCATCAATCGCATTCCTGACACGTTAGGCACCGCAGTGAACGTGCAGGCGATGGTCTTCGGAAACATGGGTGCGGGCAGCGGTACCGGCGTCGCTTTCACACGCAATCCCTCGACAGGTAAGAAAGAGCTTTACGGCGAGTACCTGCTGAACGCGCAGGGCGAAGACGTTGTCGCCGGCACTCGCACGCCTAACCCGATCAATCAACTCAAGAAAGAACTGCCGGAAGTTTACGAACAGTTTGCTTCGATCACGGACCTGCTCGAAAAGCATTACGGCGACATGCAGGACTGCGAGTTCACGATTGAGCGCGGCAAGCTCTACATGCTGCAAACGCGCACCGGCAAACGCAGTGGCGCGGCGGCAGTGCGCATCGCAGTCGAGATGGTTTACGAGAAACTGATCGACAAAGCGACCGCTGTCAAACGCGTATCACCCGAGCAACTCGATCAACTACTCCATCCGACTGTCGATCCAAAAACGAATGCAACAGTGCTCGCCACAGGTCTGCCGGCGAGTCCGGGCGCGGCGCAGGGCCAGGTTGTTTTCAGTCCGGACGAAGCCGAGGAGCTGGCGCGTGAAGGCCGGCAGGTCGTGCTCGTTCGACAGGAAACGAGTCCCGACGATTTTCACGGCATGGTTGCCGCGCAGGCGATCGTCACCGCGCGTGGCGGCATGACGAGTCACGCGGCAGTGGTCGCGCGCGGCATGGGCAAGACGTGCGTGAGCGGCGCGCAGGCGTTGAATATCGATTACAGCCAGCAGCAGTTCACCGTTGATGGCACTGTTGTTCCCAAAGGTGAATGGATCACAGTTGATGGTTCGACCGGACGCGTGTTTCTCGGCAAGGTGCCGACGATTCAACCGCAGCTCGGTAGCGATTTTTACAAGTTGATGACGTGGGCCGATCACTTCCGGCGACTGCGCGTGCGGGCGAATGCAGACACGCCGCTCGACGCAAAGACAGCACGGCAGTTTGGCGCTGAAGGAATCGGACTCTGCCGTACGGAACACATGTTCTTCGGCGATCAGCGTCTCGCGGCGATGCGCGAGATGATTCTCGCGGAGGGCGTCGGCGCGCGCGAGAAAGCACTCGAGAAGTTGTTGCCGCTCCAGCGCGGCGATTTCATCGGCATCTTTCGCGAGATGGCCGGACTTCCGGTCACGATTCGTCTTCTCGATCCGCCGTTGCACGAGTTTCTGCCGAATGCCGAAGAACTTCTGACCGAGCTCGCCGAGCTGAAGATGAAACTGAAAATCGCAGGCTCGTTGAACGACATGGACCACGTGCTCGACGAGATCGATCACAAGCGCGCGTTGCTGCGACAGGTGAATCGAATTCGTGAAGCGAATCCGATGCTCGGCTTCCGTGGCTGTCGTCTCGGCCTCCTGTTTCCGGAAGTGACGCGGATGCAGTGTCGCGCGATCTTCGAGGCTGCGTGCCAGGTGCAGGGTGAGCGCAAGAAAGTCGAGCTCGAGATCATGGTGCCACTTGTTTCGCTTAGTGAAGAGTTGCATCAACAGGCAGATCTGATTCACGAAGTCGCGCGACAGGTGATGGGCGAGCACGGCATGTCGGTCGAATACATGGTTGGGACCATGATCGAGCTGCCGCGCGCGGCGTTGATGGCCGATCGAATCGCTCAACACGCGCAGTTTTTCTCGTTCGGCACAAACGACCTGACACAAACTACTTTCGGATTGAGTCGCGACGACTCGAGTCGTTTTCTGCCCATCTACATCGACAGGAAGATCATAAAAGACGATCCGTTCCAGGTGCTCGATCGCGACGGCGTGGGCCAACTCGTGAGAATGGGTGCAGAGCGCGGGCGTAGTGTGAAGCCGGATCTGAAAGTCGGCATTTGCGGCGAGCACGGCGGCGATCCGCAGTCGATCGCGTTCTGTAACGAGATTGGTCTCGACTACGTAAGCTGTTCGCCGTTTCGCGTTCCGGTAGCGCGACTCGCCGCAGCCCAGGCTGCTTTAAATACTACGGAATACACGGACAAATCAGTGTAAATGCCCACGTCAAAAGACCTCCAGCAGCTACTCGAACGCATTCAGCTCCGGCTGGATGAAAGTTTCGTTGGCATTGGCTCGGAAGTCGCTGACCTGCCGCCTGAAGATCTTGCAGAGCTACTCAATCAACTGAATCTCGCCGAAGCTGCTGCGATCGTTTCGATGCTTCCGCTCCAGCGCTGTATCGAGCTCCTCGATCAGCCTACGATGCGCCGGCGTGCCGCGATCCTCGAACAACTCGAGCCAGCCCGTGTCGCTGCCATTCTCGAAGGTCTTTCAGCCGACGAGCGCACTGACATCATTCAGAAGATGGGACTTCACGAGCGGCATCGACTGATGCCGAAGTTCAGTGCTGAAGTGCGCGCCGAGCTGGAAGATCTTTTGCAGTATCCGGATCACACTGCGGGCGGGATCATGACGACTGAGTTTGTCCGGCTCGATCCGAAGATGACGGTTGGGGAAGCACTCAAGCACATCCGCACTGTCGCACAGGAGAAAGAGTCGATTTACGCGTGCTACATCATGGATCCCGAGACGGATCGATTGATTGGCGCCGTGTCGTTGCGCGATCTGGTGATGGCCGAGCTCGATCGACCACTACTTCAGGTCTGCCGTCGCAAACCGATCACGGTGAATGTGCAGGATGATCAGGAAGTGGTGGCGCAGAAGATCGGAAAGTACAACCTGCTTGCAGTGCCCGTGGTCGAACAGGACGGAAGCGTCGTCGGCTTTGTCACTGTTGACGACGTGATCGACGTGCTGATTGAAGAGCAGACTGAAGACTTGCTGCGCATGGCGGCGGTCGAGCCGGGCGCGATGGATAAGCCTTACTTCGACAATCCGATCTTCCGTGTGGTGCGAAAGCGAATCGGGTGGTTGTTGCTGTTGTTTGTCGCGGGCACACTCACGAGCGCCGTGTTGCACCGGTTTGAGAGTGAGCTCGCGGCGGTAGTGGCGCTCGCGTTTTTTATTCCGTTGTTGATTGGTACGGGTGGGAATGCGGGGGCGCAGACGGTGATGACGGTGATACGTAGTCTCGCGCTCGGTGAGGTTGGTGTGCGGCATGCGTGGCGTGTTGCGATGCGTGAGGCGACAACGGGCATGCTCGTTGGGTTGATGGTGGCGCCGATTGCGTTTGGGCAGGCGTTGTTGTGGCAGGCGCCGCTGGCACTCGCGTTGACTGTGTCGGTGACGATGTTTGCGATTTGCATGTGGTCGACGACTGTCGGTGCGTTGATTCCGATCGCAGCGCAGCGTTTTGGGGTTGATCCGGCGGTGCTCTCCGCGCCGCTGATTACGACGCTGGTCGATGCGACGGGGTTAGTTATTTACTTTACGATCGCGAAGGCAATATTGGGAGTTTGAGACAGGATGACAGGATTTACAGGATGTTCAAGATATCTTGTAAATTCTGAAAATCCTGTAATCCTGTCTCACTTACTTTCGTTGAAGCGAACGACATTGCTTTTGTGCCCTCACCCCCATCAATCGTCGCCGTCAACGAATCATCCCCAGTCTTCCGATAAATAATCCGCTTCGGAAAATCGTGTTGCGGGTTTTCGAAGACGGCTTCGGTGGCTGAGGCGCGCGTCAGTTTGAAATCGGTGCCGGGGCAGCGGGCCTTCGGATGTGCGACGTAATAGATTCCATCCGCGCGTTGCTCGATCCGCAGGTACTCAAACTCTACCGTCTTATCACCCGCTACCGTACGACTCATCCCCAACATCGACGCGCCTGCAACGACGGTCCAGTGCTCCTCGATCTGTCTTTTCCCGCCAGGCTCGGTCTGCCATGCGCCGGAGATCCACGCGATATCTGTGAGCGTTGGTGTTTGGGTGGAAGCGTTGGTGATTAAGAGCAGTGTGAACAGAACTGCTAACGAGAATTTTTTCAGCATATCCTCATCTTTCTTTTTGTTTTTGGCCTTTTTGTGGCTGGCTTAAGGAGCCTGCCACACGCGGCCGTCGGCGTATTGTACACGGACGAGGACGATCTTTTCCGTGAAACGGTCGTACTCTTCGAGGTTGAGGGAGGTGACACTGACGGTGCGTGTTGGTGGTGAGGTGATCGTGACTATCAACTCTTTCGTCTTGCCTGGTCCAATCTTTTCATCACTCGTGAACTGCTGCCGGCCCATCTCGTTTTCCGTGTCGCGCTCGTAGAAGACGTAGTCCCAGTCGATCTGAGTAATGGCGGCGGTCTGATTGTTTTTGATCTTGGTCTTGTAGATGAAATAGTACCTGGGCGGGTTCTTCTCGCGCTGCTTCGCAAGGTTTGCTTCGTCGGCTTTTGCCTCGCGTTTGGCACGCTCGCCGCCGCCCTGCGCGACGCGTCGTTCGTTGCGCGCGCGTGAGCGCATCTCGTCGAAGTTTTCGAGTGGACCACCGAAGGGATCGCGCTCCCAACCGATACGGATCTTGCTCCAGCTTGATTTGACTACTTCGACACCACTCGGTTCCTGCGCCCACACAATGGAGGCGCCCAGCAACACTAAAAAAAGCAAGCCACGGATCTTCACTGATGAAGATCCGTGGCTGGTGAAGTTAGAACACATATCGTACGCCGACAATAATACGACGATTGCCGCCGTCTGTCCCCCACTGATTCAGGAAGTTTCCTGACGTAACTCTCGAGTCGGGAATACCAAAGTCTCGAGAGTTAGTTGCATTGAAGAAGTCAGCGCGGAGCTGCAAGCGTTGACTCTCGCCGATCCGCGTGTTCTTCAGAATGCCGAAATCGATGTTGTTGATTCCGTCGGATCGCAGGATGTTTCGTCCTGCATTTCCAACTCGCTGCGCGGCCGTGATCGGACGGAACAACGAACGTCCGCCGGCGCGGAGTATCTCCTCAACACTCATCGACGACAAGTCGAGGTCCGTATTCAGGTTTGGTCTGATGGCATTTCCCACCAGCGCCGAAATACTGGCGAGTGTGGCTGCCGGATCCGAACCATTCAGCGCTGTGAAGGGCGAACCACTTTGCAGCGCAAACTGCGAGTTGAGCTGCCATCCACCGAGCACGAGGCCCGTAACACCCTTCTGCTCGCGGAACCACGGCAACTCGTAAACGAAGTTTCCAGCC
This sequence comes from uncultured Acidobacteriota bacterium, assembly GCA_963748155.1. Classification (GTDB taxonomy): domain Bacteria; phylum Acidobacteriota; class Blastocatellia; order Pyrinomonadales; family Pyrinomonadaceae; genus PSRF01. The sequence continues at coordinate 391,653 of CAVVHV010000004.1, forward strand.
ACACGATGCGGACGATCAAAACTCGATCGCGCGCGATCCGCCCGGCGATTATACGAGTCCTGGGCAACAGCGATCTCACCGGACGACACGTTGAAGATCTCCGACATCGTGTCGATGAACGAACTGTAGGTGTAGTGAAGACCCGCACTAAATCCGCTGCTCAAACGCTTTTCGAGACTCGTTTGCAACGAATGATAGATCGACATACCGGAGTTCGTGCGCAGCCGGGTTGGGCCCTGGTTTGGTATTGACCGGCAGAAATTGTTAGCGACGCTCGCATTTGTGCAGCCGATAACCGCCGGATTGGCATCCACCGACTCAAACAAACCAGTCCCCTTTGTGCCAACGTAACCCAAACGTAATACGAGATCGCGGGTGAACTCGCGTTGGATTTCCAAACTAAAGGAGTCATAAACCGGCATGTGGAAATTCTCGTCCACAATGGTGCGATTGACTGTGTTTGGATTGAACGGCGGGTTTTGCAGCGCCGTAAATGCATTCGGAATCACAGTGAGATCATCCTGACCAGTAGGTCGCCCACCGATAGGCCTTGCCACAGTCGTTGGAAACGACGATACCGCAGCGACAAACGGGAACGAGCTCCAGATGTTGAGCAGTATGTTGGTGTAAGCGTAGTCGTGAGTGCGTGTGTAACCGCCACGCAGCACGAGCTTATCGCCGCCGGTCAGCCAACCCATCACACCGCTGTTGCTCGTTTGTGGGTTCCAGTTGAATCCGAGCCGCGGCTGAAAATTGTTGTTGTCTCTGCCAGGTATCGGAGTCAATACGAAGCGCGGGTCGTTGTTCGCCGCCGCGAGCACCGGCTGATTGTAATCAACCAGATCTCCGATTGGCTGGCCTGCGTTTTCATAGCGCAATCCGAGTGTCAACGTGAAGTTTGATTTAATTCTCCACTCATCCTGGCCGAAGAAAAAGAAGTCGTGCCAATCGGAGTGAAGCACTTGGGCCGTACCCGGCAAATCTTTGTTGATGTTCGCGCGCGTTGCAAGATCTTTCACGAGAAAGTCGAGCGAAGCATATTCGAGCAGTCCGCGCGTCGTTGGTTTGAAGAGCTGGTGAAGCTGGTTACGACGAATATCAACGCCAAACTTCCAGGCGTGATTGCCGGTCGTGTACGAGATGTTGTCCTGGAGTTGGTAGGTGTTTCGCGTTTGGTTCTGCGGCAGGTTCACACCCAGGCCGATCGCAGTCCGGGTTGGACCAGCGTTGAAACCGGCCAGACCAAGGTCGACAACTTCCATTGAGGGAATCAACTCGGAGCGCGGATCGAGCGCGATCGTCGCATTAGCGCTGCGCAGGAAAGCTCCGCGTACTTCATTGATCCACTTCGGCGAGAGCACGCTCGTAAATTGCACGTTCACACCCTGTGTGCGCGCCGGCACGATCGACGAAAATCCCGGCGGCGTGATCTGAGAAGCTGCGACACCAGGAATGCTGCCAAGGGCGCCTGAATCCTGGTAGAGATAGCGGCCGTTCAGAGTGTGCCTATCGTTCAAGCGATGATCGATACGAATCGACGTCTGCCAATCGTCGTAAGTTGAGGACTGTGAGCCGGTCAATGATCCGACGGGGACAATGAAAGTCTGTCCATTACGTTGAAACCTGACCGTCTGATTCAACGGGGTCGCGGCGGCTGGCAGGAAGTCGAGGAGGGCGCGAACCTGCGGCAAGTCGCCTGCGGCTTGTTGGATGATCGCTTTGCCTTCAGCGGTCGGCGCTCCTTTCAGTTCCTGGCCGACGCCGAGCTGTCGATCCCACCATCGTTGAATAGCAAAGAAGAAGAAAGTGCGATCCGTGCCGCTGATGTAGCTCGGACCACCTTCGCCAAAGCGCGGGAGGTGAAGTGGACCACCAATCGTTCCGCCTAACTGGTTTTCAACTCGAAACGGAGCATGGCGATGAGATGGATCGGCGTGAGTTTGGATTGCAGAAACCGTTCAGGCCTGCCTTCTGTGTGTTGCTACAGGCATTCAACGCATTGTCGTTGTGAAACCAGAAACCGGAACCGTGATACTGGTTCGTGCCACTGCGCGTGATCGCATTGAACACTGCGCTCGAGTTGCGACCATACTCAGCGCTGAACTGGTTAGTGATGAGTCTGACTTCCTGAATCGCGTCAGGATTATTCAACGGAATCGTCGATCCGGCGACACCGAAGTTGTTGTTGTCCTGGCCGTCGATCATGAAGTTGTTTGAACGAGTTCGGCCGCCATTCGAAGAGAAGTTTGTTCCTCCAGCGAAAGCGCTCTGGCCCGAGTTTATCTGGCTCACGCCCGGCGCTGACAACGCGATGTTGTAAACGCTGCGAGTTGTAGCCAGCGGCAACTCAGATAAACGCTTCTCGTCGAAGCGAGTGCCGACCTCAGGTGTCGAGGTATTCAACATCGACGCGTTTTCAACCACGTTCACGACTTCCTGGAGCGCGCCAGGTTTCATCGTCACGTCAACCACAGCCGCCTGGTTCAAAGCGAGCGTGATGCCGGACTGTTGATACTTCGCGAAGCCGGTGCTTTCGACTGTGATCTCGTATGCACCGACGGGCATGTTCGCAAAGTGGTAGCGACCATCGGCGTTGGTCTGCGCAGTTCGCGACTCGTTGGTTTGTATGTTGCGCGCGTTTACCGTTGCGCCTGTGATGACCGCTTGTTTCTCGTCCCTTACCTCGCCGGAAATCGATCCGGAATTTTGTGCCAGGGCGGGACAAAGACATGCGAGCAACACCGCTGTGAGCATGAATAGTCTTGTAGCTGTGTGCATAAGGCATACTCCGTTCTGAACGACTGACGGCCCGTCGTTATTTTGGTTGTGGAATGGTGACGGCCCGAGGAACGCAGATGAAAGTTTTGTTTGGCGAATACAAAACTTTGAAGACAGGTTAGGTCGTCAATACGCGTGAGGCAATGAGTATTCCAAGCGATGTGCGGATCGGTAAACGTGGAGGAGTGAGTAAGTTAACTTGTGACGGGCAAGTGCTAAGAAGCCAAAATTCTATAGAACGTACAAAAAGCTAGAAAAGTCCTAGACAGGATTACAGGATTTACAGGATGAGAAAGATATCCTGTAAATCCTGTGAATCTTGAAATCCTGTCTAACTATTACGGTGCTGAGGCGAACGCAACATCAGTGATCAAAACTCCACCCTGAAGTCGCTCATTAAACGTAAACTGCACTGAACGCACGGCATTAAGGTTCACGCCGCCGAAAGAACTCAACGGCACGCGCACTGTGTTCAATACAACTTTCGGCACCGCTAAAACCTCACCCGGTGGGAAAAACAGTGCCCCCGACACATCACTCACCCGCACTGAGGCAGAATTCCCCGCAGCGTCAGTCAACACCACCCGAAAGTCCTGCGCGAGACCTTCCAGATTACGAACATCCGCGAAGTTCACGCTGACACGAAACTGCACCGCCTGAAAGGCCGAGACGTTGCCCAACGCCGCCGGGATATTGTTTCTGTAGTTGCCGGTCAAGTCGTTCCAACCAGTCTTCAGTTGACTCAAACCTCGCAACGGTGAGCGAGCGCTCGGAGTCGTGTGCGGTTGTTGCGCATTATTCGCTTCAGCTATACAACGCTGCGGTTGCGGCGCGTCTCCACCACACAACTCGTACGGTGAAAGAGCAGTTTGTATCGCAGTACCACCAAGAGTGTTCGTAGTGAGATTGGTGTCGTTGAGTAACCTGTTCACATCCAATCTCAGGTTGGCCGGCGCGTGATACGACACAAACAGATTGCTTGTCTGAGCCGAAGGCGGCGGCGGTGCATCGCCCGTTAGCAGCGGAATGAACTGTGTCTCACCGCCGACATAAGCGCGGAAAAACGCAGTCATGTAAGCGAGGCCGGTGCCGCGCTGCTGCGCCTCTGTTAATCGCTGACTGGTATTGCCCGAGCCACAATGCGAATCGGAATGACCGCCGGGGACAAAAACCAGCCAATCATTTGCCGCGCCAGGAAACGAACTCGAGCCAGGCGACCAGATCGTGTTGAAGAAATTATGATTGGCGCCCATCACGAGCTCGTAATGCTTCGGAGCCGTATCGCCAGGCACGTTGTAGCGAACGTCATCGTAAAAATGCACGCCCTGAAGATCAGCGACGTCGCCATCGCAATAAGGCAGCATCACGTTGAGAGCAGCGTTGTTCACGACTGCTCGGTTGAAATTCGTCGGCGCGAGCGGAAACACTGCCTTGATGCCATAAGGCGCGCCCAGGTCATTATTCAAAACGTAATGACGCACTACTCCTTCACCACCGCGCGAGTGGCCCATCGTGCCGACGCGAGTAAAATCGAATTTGCCGACGAACTTCGTACCAAACGGCGCACCGCCAGTCGTGTTGAACGTCTTCAGAATGTCGAGATGTTTCTGCATCAACTCCGCACGCGCGAGGGCGCCAAGATCAAACACGAGATTGTCTACGGCGTTAACTCCGTTTGCACTGACTGACACAACGACATAACCGTGGCTGGCCAGCACATCCGAAACGTAGTCGTAGCCCTGGAAGCTTGGTATCGACTGGCTACCATTCGTCGTACACGGCCACTGAAGCAATTGACTGCCGCCCTTGAAACAGGTGGCATGACGGCCATGCAGAAAAAGAATTACCGGATATGGACCAGCGGGAAGATTGGTTGGGTAGTGAATTGAAGCGCGCAGCTCCACTGGTCCGGGAAAGTTGCTGGGTTGAAAGGCAGTGTCGCCGAAGTTGTATTCTTCGCGCGTAACTGACAGCGGGCCGGGCGTTCCGGGATCCGGCACTTGCGCGAACGCTGCGCCCGCAGCAACGAGGATGAACGTGATTGAAGCGAGGAGGTAGTTTTTAACTATGCTTTTCATTGGTTTCCTCCTTCACGCGTCAAACGAAGTCGCTGAGAAATTCTCACGCGTCCTTCTTTATCTTCGCCGTATGAGAGTGAAACCACGCCTCCTTCACGTATCAACGAACCGTCAAAAGTGATTGCAGTGATCTGCGAGAGAGTTTCGTTTTCGATGCCGTAGCCGGCGATCTGATCGTCGATCCAGATCACGGCCGGCATTGCGCGAACCGCGAATGGACCACCTTGCACCGTTACTCGCCACGCTTTATCGACGGCAACTTGTTGCCCACGTACCTCAACGTTTAACTGGCGCGGCAGCTTTATTTCTTCCACGCGATAGCCGGTCAGCTTCAGCTCAGTCGTGGGTCGAGTCGACTTCGCTTCACTGACAAGCTTGCCAGGGACAGACAGTAATTCTCGCAAAGGGACCTCCCGATTTCGTTGTGCAAACGCACCAGGCCCAGTTAGAAACAAACAGGGTAAGACCAAGAGTGTAATCGCCAGACGGCGATACAAAAGACTTCGCTTCATTACAGAGTTCTCCTTTAAACGATAGTCGGACAGATAATCCGCACTTGGACTGGGCTTTTTGGGAGGACTACTTTGTCGGGTTGGAGCAGCGATACGTTAATGCGGTTGAGGCATCGTGTCAAATGAAGCCGCGGATTCATTTAATACTGAAAAAAGAGGTCGAAAGGTTCAGTGAGATTTTTAAAGACGACGGGCGGCCACGGAGTGCCGCCCCTACAGTTGTTGCTCATCGAGCGCTTCCCACGAAAGGACGTGATCGACTACAACTGTAGGGGCGGCACTCCGTGGCCGCAGAATGTAAACGGTAACGGAGTTTCCGAGCCATCAGAACTGTACACGCTCGAACAACTTGGCTTGAAGACAATCGAACTGAACTATATAGAGTCGAAGAAGACTGACCAATACGGTAATCAGTTCAAATATCGAGCTAAGGTGCTGGACAACAATAACGCCCAACTGGGCCGCTGGGCCTGGGACGTGATTCTGAAGGTAAATCCGCCACCACGTAGGCTTTTGCCTCAAAGGTTAGCGAACGGCTGTCATAGACAACTGTAGGGGCGGCCCTCCGTGGCCGCCCCAGCGTTATTCTTCCACGCTGGGGTGGCCACAGAGGGCCACCCCTACAGTTGTTCTCAACAATCCTAATGACTTTTGAGACAAAGCCGCTGCACGCTGCACAGATCTGCGTTTTACTGCCGTAAACTCTTGACAGTCGTGCCAGCACAGGCTTAGAGTCCTCTCGCCTTAAACTTGTACTCCAGAGACCGGCACCGCCTCGTTCCATTCCTTTCGGATCGAAGTTCTTCGGGTCTCAATACTTAGCACTCGGCTGCCGTCCCATCCCAAGAGAAAGATGCAAGGGGAAATCGATCTGAACAGCAGGCCTTTTCTGCAAGGTCTCGTCGGACAACTTGCCGGCAAGCAGTTTTACCTCGAAGACAAACGTGTCGTCGTCGGCAGAGATCCATCTCAATGCCAGTTAATTCTGCCTCAGAGCATCATCTCGAAAATTCACGCAGCGCTCGAGGTTGATGATTTGCAAAGAGTCACGCTCGTCGATCTCAGCGGAAAGCAGTCGACTTTCGTCAATGGCCAGGCAGTTGTTCGTCGCGAATTAGCGGATGGTGATCGTGTGGGTTTTGGATTGGGCGGCGTTGTCGCCTTCGCCTTTCACTCTGCGTTTCCGCCGGTAAAGTACAGAAGTGTGTCGCCTGAAAATGAGCGTCCCGTTGCAAGACTCGTTATTTCAACAGGACCAGAGCCGAAACCTCCTGAACACATGCCTCCGGCAGTCGTAAGCCCGCGCATTCCCACACCGCCGCCGCCCAGAGTCCATGCAGGCACGACCATAATGCGGGCTGCGCCACTTCCCGTGATCCGACTGGGAAGAGCACCTGACAACAATTTCGTTCTCGATGCGCCGAGCGTCTCGCGTTATCACGCGATGTTCAGCTACGAGAACGGCACCCAGCCAATTTTGACGGATCTCGGCAGCACCAACGGTACGTTTGTAAATGGCCAACTCCTAAATGAGCCACGACAACTGACTCCGGAGGATCTGATTTTCCTCGGCGGCTTCCTGCTTCACGTCGACGGGCGGACGATCAAGCAACACGATCTGAGCGCGAGTTCTATCACTGCCCGCCACATCTCAAAAACGATCGACAATAAAACGATCCTTCAGGACATCTCGCTCGCAATCAAACCACGCGAATTTATCGGACTAATGGGGCCATCCGGCTGCGGGAAGTCTACGTTGATGGACGCGCTCAACGGCCTGCGTCCCGCGACTGGCGGAAACGTTTTTATCAACGATCTCGATCTATATCAGAACTTCAACGCGCTGCGGCGATCGATTGGTTACGTTCCGCAACGTGACATTCTGCACGACGCTCTCACTGTCGAGCGGACTCTTTTCTACGCCGCGAAATTGCGCCTGCCACACGGGACTTCCGCTGAAGCTGTCAACAGCATTATCAACGAAGTGATTCAAACAGTCGGACTGGTGGACCAGCGGCATACGGCCTTTCGGCAACTGAGTGGCGGGCAACAAAAACGTTTGAGTCTCGCTCTTCGAGCTGATCACCAAGCCCAACTTCCTGTTCCTGGATGAGCCAACCTCACCGCTCGATCCCGAAACGACTGAAAACATGATGATGCTATTCAGGCATCTGGCGGACGACGGCCGAATCGTGGTGATGGTGACGCACAAGTTTGAGAAGTTTCGGGAGATGCACCAGATCGCGATGCTGACGAAAGGAGGACGTCTCGCGTTTTATGGACCACCCGCCGAGGCGTTGCAATACTTCGGGTGCCAGGAACCCGGCGACATCTATCGCTACATCGGGGCGCGCGATCCGGATCAGTTGAGTCGTGACTTCGAAAAGTCGACGCAGCATCACAAGTACGTCCAGTCACGCATTGTGGAAGGTGAGTTGCTCACTAAGACCGCGGAAGCGTTACAGCTCGGAACAACGAGATACGAAGGTCCGGAGCGGAATTTCGGTCTCTCACAATGGATCACGCTGACTCGTCGCTATCTCGAAGTAAAATTCAAGGACAAGCGGAATACGCTGCTCCTGCTCGCACAGGCTCCGATCGTCGCCATTCTTCTGGCAATCATCGTGGGCGATTCCCCGAACAACTCACAGACAATCTTTATCGCCGCTATCGTGTCGATCTGGTTTGGCGCCAATAACGCCGTGCGTGAAATCGTTTCCGAGGCAGCGATCTATTCACGCGAGCGTTTGGTGAATCTCAAGATACCTTCTTATGTCTTTTCGAAGTTTACGGTCCTCAGCGGCATTGCACTCGTTCAATGCGTGCTGTTCATCGGCATCCTGGTTGGCATGAACCGGCTCGCAGCCGGCGATTTCGTGTTGCTCACGGTGGTCCTGTATCTCACGTCGCTTGCGGGCATAACCACCGGGCTCTTCTTTTCAGCGCTCGTCAACTCAACTGAGAAGGCGATGAGTGTGTTACCGTTGATTCTGATTCCACAGTTGTTGCTGAGCGGGTACCTGAAGCCGCTGAACGACGTCTACGTTTTTGCACAATCACAAAAACCAGCCAGCCGGGCGCAGTTTTTGGATTACGAAGCAAATAAAGATCAGAAACCGTCACAACCACGCGCCAACTCCGTGCCTCAGCAACCTAAAGAACCGGTGGGCAAGCGTGATGGTTTGGGTGTCGCGAATTATGCGGCCCACCTGATGGTGGCACGTTGGACCATCGAAGGATTGGCCCACACTGTGAGTATTAACGATCAAAACGCGCGCTCGAAATTAGCTGCAACTCTGTACGTAACTGAGTACGAGCGCGTTTTTGAAGGTAAATCAGAAGACGAGATTAAGACAGCTTACGCGCATCGAGTTTTGATCGATTGTGCGGCGCTGGCGCTGTTCAATCTGCTGTTTTTAGCACTGACTATGTGGGTGTTGAAGCGAAAGGACGTGTTGTAGAAACAACTTCCGATGAAACCCGACTTTCTCATCGGCCAGTCAATAGACGACCGTTACCGCATCGATGCTGTTATCGGCAAAGGCGGTATGGGCACTGTCTATCGTGCAACTCGCCTGTTAATCGGTGACGAAGTAGCCATCAAGGTCCTGCATATCGGCCACGAGGAGCCGCAGGCAGCCGAACGATTTCGTCGCGAAGCCCAGGCCGCGGCCCGGCTCAAACACCCGAATGCGGTCAGTATTTACGACTTCGGTGTTTCGAAGGACGGCCTGCAATACCTCGTGATGGACCTTGTCGAAGGCAAGAGCCTGAGAACGGTCACCAAAGAGCAGGGTCCTCTGAGCCTGTCACTCGTTTCAGAGATCGCGACGCAAGTTTGCGCGGCGCTGGACGAGGCTCATCGACACCACATCGTCCATCGCGACATCAAGCCCGACAACATAGTTCTGAACACCACGCCGACCGGAGTGCGTGTCAAAGTATTGGACTTCGGCATCGCGAAATTACGTGACGATTCGGCGAGCAACCTCACCCAAACCGGAAACGTCATGGGCACACCGCACTACATGTCGCCCGAACAGTGTCTTGGAGAAGATCTCGACAGCCGTGCTGACATCTACAGTTTCGGCATCGTTGTCTACGAGATGCTTTGTGGCAGAGTGCCTTTCAACTCGCCAATCTCGACCGCTGTAGTAGTGCAACACGTCAACCAGGCGCCACCGTCTCTGCGAAGCTTCAATCCCGCGATACCCGTTGAAGTCGAAGCAGTCATCTTTCGAGCCCTGGAAAAGGGGCGTGACATGCGACCGGAAACAGCCGGAGCATTTGCGCGCGAGTTGAGAGACGTTATCAGTCGCGCGAGCGAGCCGGTTTTTGCGCCTTCACCTCGCCCTGCCGCGCTTCCAGAACTGAATGAAGAGACGATCGAAAAGCCACACAATCAGCCCGTTGGGGCGGCGCTGCCGGAAACGATTCATATGGCCACGCCGGGGAGTGGCGCAGTTGGTCGAACCACAAGCGGAACTCCAACAGCCCTCACCGCTACAGTAAATCGACCGTGGACTCATCGATATCGTCTGCTTGCAGCGGCAGCAATAGTCGTCGCAGTGCTTGGAGTCCTTTCTTACTTCGTATGGTTTCAGCGTGATAAGTCGGCACAAAACGGCAGCGGGACGGCCGGGCCGGCGTTGTTGCCCAGTCCCGCTGAAACAGTGTCACTTACTGATTCTGATAGCCCCAAGGGCGGCAGTATTCCAATGCCCAAAACTGCCGGCATGGTCCAGATCGTCGGCGGCCAGTTTCCAATGGGAAGTAACGAAGGAGATGCTGAGTCGCAGCCGGCCCACATGGTGGTGGTGAAGAATTTCTATCTCGATGTTTATGAAGTCACGCGTGCTGAGTACAAAGAGTTCATAGACAAGACAAATCGAAAGCCACCTCCAACGTGGAAGAACGGCAATTACCCGCCTGGAACTGATCGTTATCCGGTGACTGGAGTGAGTTGGGAGGATGCAGATGCTTACGCAAGCTACGTAGGCAAACGTTTGCCCACCGAAGAAGAATGGGAATTTGCCGCGCGCGGTAAGGACGGGCTCCAGTATCCATGGGGAAATGACTGGAAGAGTAATTGTTCCAACGCCGATAACGTTCAGAAGGGGATAACAAATGTCGGTAGCTACAAGTGCGCCTCGCCTTTCGGAGTTCAGGATCTAATTGGTAATGCCTGGGAATGGACCGCCAGTACGTGGCAGCCATATCCGGGCGGACGTTTGGAAACGACGCCACATAGTTCAGACAAAGTGATTCGCGGCGGCTCATGGGAGAGCCCGCGCGCGTTTGTTAGTGGAATGGTGCGATCCGGTTGGAGAGGTATCGGGGATCAAACCGGCTTTCGCTGCGCAATGGATGTTCCGTAGTTTCGTCAGAAATTATTTCACTCTAGGAGATTTCCTCAATGCCCCATCTCAATCGTATGTTCGTCTTCACTTTGCTCTTCCTCGTCTTAACGGCGGACGCTAGCAAATGGACAGGGTAAACAGGCAATCGTGGTCCTTCGCTCCGAGAAGTCTTCCGGCTCCGGATGCGATGGCAACGTCGATCTAACGTTCCAAATCCTCTTTGACGTCAAGATCAACAACAAAGATGAGATTCGACTGCTGTCGCCAGTCGCTTCAAATCTCCCAAGCTCGATCTCACGCGACGAGTACGAAAAATCCGGCAAACGAAAGCTTCGCGATCTTTATGCGCTGAAGTGGGACAGTATCCTTTCTGCAGTTTCCGTGGCTGCTCAGGGTGGCTTTCTGGCCCTGCCGGACGATATGAAACCTCAGAAGGGCGCTAGCCCAATTCTTTCTTCGTTCTACAACGTCAACCTCAGTGGCGAAGAACGAACCGGCAAAGTAAAAAGGAAACTCGATATACCCTTGCGCTCGATCGCGCGGGTTTACTTTGTCACCGAAGGCGCAGCGGTGAACGACTCGCTTTTCAATCACGCTGCTGAGGAAGCAAGTGTTGCTGTTTGGGAAACCTACCTGAAGAAAACGAACAACTACAGAAGCAGCGAAGCAAACACGAAGATGCATGAAGCGCTGGTCCAATGTGCGCGCTCGGACTTGCGGAAGTTCGTCGATGGCGACTACGCGTTTTTAGCAAAGGTCCGCGACCGTGTCGGACGTGCGCAATCGATCAAAGACGACGAGACAGTTCGCGCTCTCGCAGCGGAAGTTAACCGCTCCCACCAGGACGTTGAAAATGCCCGTGGCATCACCGAGCAACTAATCAAAGCTGAAAAGTGGGACGAGGCCCTCAAGACTGCGACGCCCATCAAGAAGTACCTGGAGTCATGGCCTGAGCTGAAGCAGATGTACGACCACGCTAATAAGCAGAGTCACGAAGTGCATCTGAACGCAGCCGACAAAGCGTGGGTCGCAGGACAACTGGAAACGTCGCTCGGCGAATGTTCGATCGCCTGGGATCGTCTGAGAGACTCGGAACGCGCCCGGACTTGCGTGTGTCGTGCTCGCAACGAAATCGCCGTCCGCGATTCACAACAGAACCGGAAGATTAATCGCCCAAAAGATGCGAAGGAATTGTTGGAAAAGCAGATTGGTGATTCCGACTGCAAAGCGGATCCACGTCTCGCTGTTGAACTGAAAGCTTCAAAGTGTGAGTACGCCCAACAACTCTTTGCACGCTCGCGTCAACTGTTGGGTATCGGCGGCAACGCGCCTCCGCCACGCGGAGGCCGGCGACGACCGGTAGCCACAACCGCCCCTGGAGTTCCCAACCCGAAAGCCATCTCGATGGCTAACAAAAAAGATTTTCGCGACGCGAGAGAACAATTGGTCCTCGCCAGCGAGCTCTGTCCTGAAGATGAGATCCGCAGTCTTCTCCTCGCCGCAAACCGCAGGCTCGCTGATTTTTGCAAAGACGAAGCTCGTAAGGCACTGGCGCGAAATGACGACGGCACCGCCTACGTCTATCTCATAAGTGCTCAGGCCTACATGCCTGAGGATACTGAAATCCCCGGCCTGCTGGCTGACGCACGTGAACGCTTTCAACAACGCACGAGGGTAAGTGTAGGAGTTGTACTCCAAAACGAATCGCGTGGCCCGGAAGGGTCGGCCGTGATCGTTGAGGTCACTGATGCGATCCATTCCGCGGCGACGAGCTCAGGCCTCGCCCAGCCGAATATTCTCGATGCACGCCAAGCTGCGGCTGCCTCGCAGGCAATCCAGACCGGACGCGCATTGAATACTCCGACAATCATTTTTTCAGGCGGCGTGATGGCTGCTTCAGTGGATTTTTCTGAAAACCCACACAACGTGCAGTCGTCGTACAGTTACCCAAACCAGCGTTGGAAAGATGCTGATCGGGAACACGATGCGGTTAACGAACAGTACAAAAACTGTCGCAAGCAGAGTGGCGAGGCACAGTGTGGGGGCCTTGCGTCGCGAGTCGCACAGTTGAGGGCGTATCGCGATCGAATTCCGCAAACTATAACCGAGCAGTATTACTACCGTGAGAACCCGAAACGCATGACGGGAGCGGCGCGCATGTCACTTCGATCCAGCGACAGCATCGCTCGCGGCGCTCGTTCCGGCGACACGCTTCAGGCCAACGACGAATGGCAATGCGTGGAACGCACAGGTGTGAACGAGAGAGATTATGGTAAGCGCGACAATTATTGTCCCACACCCGATCCGCGCGAATTTTTTGGCCGCATCGCCGGCAAGATTAAGAGTGATTCCTTTATGCATGCGACCGCGCAACTGCGCGAGTTGCCGTTAAGCTACTTTCGCCGCGCTCAAACCGCCGCGAACCGCCAACAGTCCGTCGAGGATTATCTGCGGTTTGTTTTTCTCACTCGCGATAAATCGGGGACTGAAGCACAACAGGCGAAAGCTTACCTCGTGGCTTTCGATCCCGAACTGACTACCGATGGTGTGATTCGCTGAATACCGAAGTGGCTAACCATTTTTACAAAACCAAACTGTTCGTGGTGATGATCTTCACCGCCTTTGTTTGCCTGTTGGACCAGCGGGCGGTGATGGCGCAAGGTCCTTGTGGCGGCAAGGCCTGTCCGGTAATCAAAGTGGTCCAACCACCGCGCCCGCCGCGTTCGGTCCCACGTGGCCCTCGACCCGGACCGAGACCGGGCCCGAGACCAACACCCACAACTCCCGAGCCGGTCCCCGCAACAGTCTGCCAGGACTCCGATCTCGTCGTGGTGTGCGGCATGCCAGGTTGCAAGATTATTCTCGAGGGTAAACCGTCGGCTCGAGCACAGTTCAAGCCGCTGACCAACGTAGTCACCGACGATCTCGGTGGCTACACATTTCAAGTGCTCGGTGATCAGTTTTACCGCGCTAGGGTTTCAAAAGATGGTTATAACTCGTTCGATTCTGACGTTCGCAACGTAAGTTGTGACGATCAGCAGGAGATCAAGGCTTCCCTTCTTGCCAAGCCGGTGACCTTGCGCGTGCGAACAGACCCGCCTGAAGCTGATATCTATCTCGAAGGTCAAAAACAGTCTTCCGGAAAGAGTGACGCGAAGGGACTGTTTTCGTATTTGCTCACCAAGCCGACGCTGCTGCTCGAAGCACGAAAGCCGGGCTATCTGAGTGCTACCAAAACTGTTTTTCTTGCTCCTGAAGTCGGTTCGCGTGAAATCGTACTCTCGCTCGAACCGATAAAGGCAGTCTTGCGGATCACTTCCAACGTCGCAACCGCACGTGTCACTGTAAATGGTGACGCATCTTCAAAGCTCGTCACCGAAAGGATTTTGCTTTCTCCGGGTAAACACACCGTCTCGGTTAAAGCTCTGGGCTACGCACCCATTGAGTTTGAACTGGTTGTCAGGCCGGAAGAGACAATTGCGAAGGATCTGAAGCTCGAACGTTTAAGTGTTTCTGCATTGCAAGAGCAAGCGAATTCGTTCTTCTCCGGTCACGCCTACGATGACGTTTTAAACTCTGCGCAATTCATACTTGAAGCTGACGCGACTAACGCCGCGGCAAATCGTCTTCTTGGTCTCGTCTATCTCGAGCGTGCAGATCTTGCGACCGCACAATCTCATTTCGATCGTGCGCTCACCGGTGGCGAGAGTGTGATGTTGCGAGTGCGTCGTCACGAAGGTGAAAAGTTTGAGTTGAATAAAGGCCACAACACCTGTGAGGCCCAGCTCATCCTCGGAAAGAACGAGCTCGAGTTCAAGAGCGCGCGAAACCCGCTTGATAACTTCAAAGTTCCCTACACGCAGGTACAGGTCACGGGCATTCAGTTGAAGAGCGGCGTGGCAACTTATTTGAAAACGAAAGTGACGGTAAACGGCAAGGGCCGTGACTACAACTTCTACAGTTTCGACCGCGAACTATCCCAGGCCGGCAAATCTTACCTCGAAATGATTCAACGTCTTATACGGGCTCACTAAATCACCTTAGGAGGTTCCTCATGAACACAAATTCAAGATTAACGATCGGCCAGGTGGTCGGTCTCGCAGCAGCACTTCTGGTATTACTTCTGTTCTTCTTTCCCTGGGTCGAACTAAACCTCTTTTTGGCGTCCACCAATCTCTCCGGTTTTCAATTGGCCACGGGTAGTGGTCCCGTCGGAAGCAAGTTTCCCGGCGTACCGAGTTTGTTGCTCGTGCCGCTGAGCATGCTCGGAGTTTTGGCCTTACTTGGATTCTGCTTCTTGAACCAGGCATCGCAATTTCGAGGCATGGCGGCATTTCTTCTGATCGCAGCGGGCGGTATTAGTGCGCTCGTCATCGTTTACCAGTACCTCAATTTAAATCACCAGCTTAATCAGGATGCGCTCGGTATGTTCGCGCAGAACATGTTCAGTTACTCGCTTGGAGCACACGGCGCTCTGGTCGGTAGTGCTGCCGTGGCGGTGGGCGGAGTTATCGATTTAATGACGGCTCCGAAGTCCGTGCAGGCTGCATAGATCGAAGTTATCAAACATGGATCAGCAGGAAGACACGCAAGCTCAGTCTGCTATCACGAATGACACCATTGCCGGACAGACCATCGCGGGCAAATACCGTGTTGGCGCAAAACTCGGCACGGGCGGGATGGGCTCTGTCTATTGCGCGACGAGACTGATGATCGGGGATGAGGTTGCGATCAAGATCCTGCACTCTGGTCAAACAGATCCTAGAGCCGGGGAGCGATTTCAGCGCGAAGCCCGGGCAGCAGCCCGTCTCAAGCATCCGAATGTAGTTGCGATTCATGACTTCGGAACGACTGAAGAAGGCTTGCAATATCTTGTGATGGAGTTGGTCGAGGGTGAGAGCCTGCGCCGGCTAATCAAGCAACAACGCGTGATAGCACCGGCAACAGCCGTGGAAATCATTCGTCAGGTTTGTGAGGCACTGGACGATGCCCACCAGCATAAAGTCATCCATCGCGACATCAAGCCAGACAATATCATTGTCAGGTCCACAACAAATGGCTGGCGGGTGAAGGTGCTCGATTTTGGCATTGCCAAACTTCGCGACGATATAGCCGGCAACCTAACCCAAACAGGTAGCATTGTTGGGACCCCACACTACATGTCACCCGAACAGTGCCTGGGTGAGGAACTCGATTCGCGGTCAGACATCTACAGCCTTGGAGTTGTCGCTTATGAGATGCTGACCGGCCTGGTCCCATTCAATTCACCATCGTCCTCCGCGGTGGTAGTGCAACACGTTACGCAATCGCCGCCACCTTTGCGATCGATCAATATCGCGATTTCGCCGGCTATTGAATTTGTCGTACTGAATGCATTGGAAAAGCAACGTGAAGCACGTCCACAGACAGGAGGGAGTTTTGCGAATAATCTCCTCAGTGCTCTGACACGTACCGAACCTGTAGATGGAAAAGCAAATGCCCATCCGTCTGCGGAAACAACCCTACTCATGGAGCCAAGCGCGTCAGTTTCGTCCTCTGCGCGAAGTTGCTCCGTCACGAAGAAAACGAAGCTTTCTGGCTTATTTTGGATTAGCGATCGGTGTGCTTGTTATTGCGGGAGTTATCTTCTCAATCTTCAAATTCCGCAACTCGGAAAAGCCGGCTCCCAACCCGGGGCCTCAGACGACTCGACTAAGTATCAACCCACTAGCTTCATCTATTCGGCTGCCAATTCAAACGAATACTTACGACGCGTCAAACGCCATCGACAACCAACGAAATACTGCGTGGATTGAGGGAGTAACTGGACCAGGAATCGGAGAATGGATTCGATTCGATTTTGACCGGGAAATCATTCTTCATCGAATCATTATTCAACCAGGTTACTTCAAAAGCCCTCAGATCTGGAAAGAAAACAATCGCCTCGCTGCAGCTGATCTGAATTTTTCTGACGGTACTTCGCGTAGGCTCACGTTCACGAATTCGATGGAGACTCAGGAGACTCAACTCGGCGCAGTAAAGACGAGGTGGGTACGTTTAGTCATCACGGCGGTCTATCAAGGTACAAATCCGGGTCGCTATGACGACACGGGCCTTTCAGATGTCACCTTTGAATGGGAGCCGGTAAGGTGAAGATTCAAGCACTTGTAAGCCATAAGTATCTTTTAACTCACCAGAGGTTACCTCATCATGATCTGTTCAAACTGCAAAACACCAAATATCAATGAAGCACGATTCTGTCTGAGTTGCGGCCAGGCGCTTCCCAGCCCTATCTCGCCTGCCGCCTCACGTAGCCCAGTCGACGCCGCCTACTCGGCTGTTGTAAATCCTGTCATCGCAGAGCACTTCGAGGACGAGATCACTCGTGTTGTAAATGGCGTTAATGCGCGGACCGACGGTTCTCCGCCTCAACGTCATGGCGAGGATCCGATGCTCGGGAAAATAATCGAAAACAAGTACCGGCTTATCGCAAAACTCGGGGCCGGGGGCATGGGATCGGTTTATCGAGCGGAGCGACTCTTGATTGGCGATCAAATCGCCGTGAAGATCCTGCACACAGAACACGTGGCCCAACCTCAATCATTTGAGCGTTTTCGTCGCGAAGCTCAGGCTGCTGCACGATTGAAACATCCAAATGCCGTGTCGATCTATGATTTCGGCAACACGGCCGACGGCTTGGTATATCTGGTGATGGAGATGGTCGAAGGCCAGACTCTTCGACAAATCATCAAAACCTCGGGCCCACTCACGCCAACAGCCGCAGCCGAGATCATCAGCCAGGTGTGTTCTGCGCTGGAGGAGGCCCACCACCAACAAATCGTTCACCGTGATCTCAAACCAGATAACATCATCGTCAACACGACCATCAACGGTCTCAGGACAAAAGTACTGGACTTTGGAATCGCCAAATTTCGCGACCTGACTGCTGGAGATTTGACGCAAACCGGAAGTGTGATGGGGACGCCTCATTACATGTCGCCAGAGCAGTGTCTCGGCGAAGAGCTCGACCACCGATCAGACATCTACAGTCTGGGAATCGTGCTGTATGAGATGTTGACCGGCATCGTACCTTTCAACTCTCCTATTTCAACCGCGGTAGTAGTGCAACATGTAAATCAAAAGCCGCCTTCTCTGCGCGCAATGAACGTCAGTATTTCCAAGGAAGTGGAGCGAGTGGTCCTTCACGCGCTGGAGAAAAAGCGCGAAGCCAGACAAGGGACGGCGACGACACTGAGCGCGGAATTGAATGCGGCAGTTCGCAGCGGTGTGAGTATGCGCGATGAGACGACAATACCGTCGTCCACACCCAGCCAACCTATGCCCGTCATGGCGCCCACTATGGTCATGCGCACACCACTGTCTGGTAATCCACCCGCGGTATCGAGTGTTCCCACTCACCCAGTGACAGAGGGAGTTCGGGTAAAGGGAAACGCGACGAAGACTGTTCTGCTTGTTACTGGGATATTAGGACTCATCGTTGCATCTATAGTCGTGTATCTGGTGTTCTTTTCATTTTCAGCAAAGCGAGCCGTTCTCGATGAGGTTCGAAAAGGAAACCTCGTAAAGCCGGAAGGGAATAGTGCCTATGATCTCTACGGAAAATACAAAACAGAAAGATCTCACCTCCAAAGATAAGGAAGAAATAAGCAGTGAAGTAGTTCCAAAGCTCGAGAAGCGCGGCGAGGAGATCTTCAGCAGCCTGAAGCAGGATCAAACAGAGTCGGAGGATCAGTGGGCGGAGGCAGGCCGTCTCTACACTTGGCTGAATGAGTTTCGACCGAACAACGTCAATGAGGCCAGAACTCACTTTTCACAAGCATCTCTGGCGTTCTCACGAAAGGACTACAATGCTGCCCTCACCGGATACCAGCGAGCGGCACAACTGCAACCCAACTCGGCCCTTACTCTCAATCGACTAGGTCGTGTCTACCTCAATTTGAAAGACAAGGGCAGCGCTCGTGAGTACTACCGGCAGGCAACCGTCGCTGAGCCTTCATGGCTGTCGCCGTGGATTAACTACGGAGCACTCTGCCTTGATATGAACGATCCATATTCGGCAGAGCCGGCACTGAGGCAAGCCATCGGGATTGATTCACAAAAGGCTTCCGCTCACAACCTTCTCGGACAAGCTCTCGAAAAGCAATTCAGAGGCTGTGAGGCGCTGGAAGAGTATTCGATAACTCTGAATCTGGTTACCACGAATCCCACAAACACTGTGAACTCGGATCAAGTGCGACGAAGAATCGCCACTTTGAACAGCAAGTTTGTTTGTGGAGATTGAGTTTATGAAATGGAAAGATTGGCTCTTCTATGTAACCATCGGCTTGCTGGTTGGCGGCAGCATCGCCGGTATTATTTGGATAATCTTTGCTCCTTACCGCACGGTTGACATTCTCATAGCCAACGGCACTGTTATCGACGGCAGTGGTGGTCCACCCCGCGTATGCGACATCGGTATTCGCAATGGGAAGATCGTTGAGCTCAGCCGCTGGCGTTACTACTTTACACACGCCAAAACTTATATCGACGCCACGGGCCTCGTGGTGGCGCCGGGCTTCATCGACGTTCACACACACGTCGAAGCCAACATTCCATCCGCTGGTGCTTTCCGCGCCGATAACTTTCTCAGACAGGGTGTGACCACAATTATTACCGGCAATTGCGGACGTTCTCGTACCAACATTGCGGAGCTCTTTCAGGTGCTGGCGCGAAACGGCACTTACATCAATGTAGCCACGCTGGTCGGCCATAACAGTGTGCGACAACAAGCAATGGGTATGGCTTCGCGGCCTCCCACGCCTGAAGAACTCCAGACAATGAAGGCTGTGATCGACCGTGCGATGAAAGATGGGGCGGTAGGGTTCTCATCTGGTCTGGTCTACGTTCCCGGACGTTTCGCTGATACTTCAGAGGTCGTGGCGCTGGCAAGAGTTGCGGGTATTCACCGTGGAGTTTATGCCTCACACATTCGTGACGAAGGACCTGAAGGAATCAAAGCGATTCAGGGAGGCTTTTAGAGGTTGGCCGCACAGCAGGCACCGCGACGCAGATCTCTCATTTCAAAAGCGCTGGTCCACGTCAGTGGCACACGATAACCCAACGGCTGGCTTTGTTGGACGAAGCTCGCGGTCAAGGGCAGATAGTTAATATCGATTTCTATCCGTATACCCGCTCCAGTACCACTACCGATGTGTTATTGCCGGATTGGGCGCTCAAGGATAGTCGTTCTGGTTTAAAGGAGTGGCCAGCTCGGCGGCAGTACGACGCAAACTTCACGATGACATTCTTTCTAACTTGAAGGCTGACGGTTGGAATGATCTAACTTTCGTAAAGCTGGCAGCGGGAAAGAAAGAATGGATAGGAAAAACGCTGGCAGAGGTACCAATCGCAGCAGCAGGAGTGCAACAGCAGATCGAAAATCTTATTGAAATTTCTCTGCGCGGCGGTGCTCAAGCCGTTTATGCCGACCTCGACGATCAGGATGTGGCCGAGATTGCTGCTTATCCTTTCTGCGTGTTTGGTTCAGATAGTGCGGTGCGGGATCCTTCGGCCGAATATCTCCCACACACTCGAGGTTGTGGCACGTTCCAACGTGTTTTCCGGCGCTACGTGTTCGAGCAGGGACTATTGTCGATGGAATTTGCTGTTCGTAAGCCAGCGGGCAAGAGGCGGAAGCGTTCGCACTGGGCCAACGGGGAATACTTCGGCCAGGATACTGGGCTGACGTAGTGCTGTTAGAGTCCCTAAAAAGATCGAGGATCGTGCTGATTACGATCAGCCATTCGCTCCGCCCTTGGGCATCGATTATGTAATCGTGAATGGAGTAATCGCCGTCGACCACGGGAATCACACGAGCAACAACCCGAGCAGCATGCCGGCCCCTCGTGCAACGCAATAGCGTGGGATGTCGCAAGTCAGAATCTGAAGCCAACGTCAGCAGAGCGCTCGAATATCCACAAACCTTCCGGTTTAAAAAATGATTGGGTAAAGAGTCGTGTTTTTAATCGCGGAGAGGTTTCAAAAAATATGACTCCAGACTGTCCTCGCGAACGGCGACAGCGTATCCACCAAAAGCCGCCCGGCAAAGTTGCAGTCGCCCTCAAATTCCCGTAACACATTTGTTCTCTCTGCCCTACTTCTCACATAGTCGCTCCGTCTCTTGTTATAGACGATTGCGACTACCCGGTTGTGCCTATATAAGCACTTGGGCTTAAAACTAGCTGTATTTCCTACCACCCCAGGTAATTCTATACAACTTCTGAACGGTTGCCATGATTGTATCTGACCGTTCTTCGAGGTAAACCAGATTTCTCCACCATACGTGTCGTATCTGGGGTCTTGGGGACGACTGTGAATGCGTCGGGCAGTATCCCTTGTAAGCGGAAACGTTCTTTCAATCGAAGGTGTATAGTTTTGCCTATCTGCGTCTTTAACAAATTGGGAAAGGGCTGCATCGTAAGCCGCTGGAATAACGAAATCCTTTTCAAGAGGAATTAACGTTCGTGGTTCTACATTCACCAAAACCACGCGGACCACACGTCCGTCCGTGGGCAAATTGTGGAGTTCCAGTACGTTCTTGTTCTCGCTCATCACGAAAACCGGCATGCTTTCACCACGCAAATCCAGCAGTTCCTGCATTGGCGCCGACTGAATGACGGTCGTTGTCAACGCAAGCACAAGGGCCGCTAATAAGACACGCAGTTTTGTTCTCGATCGACTCATCCTTCGAAGAAAAATCCCTTTTGCCTCGGACTTAACCGCAATAGGGGTATTGCTCTCAAGCAAGTAAAAAGTATGTCCTAACTGGGCCCCCAGAAAGGCCAGGATGGTAGGCGCCAGTAAGGAGCGCAGAGTCCGCCATCGATTCTTCCAGGCCAACATTGAAAGCAGTGTTGGGCCAGCGTGGATCTGACAGAAGGTTTTGCAACGGATGAGTTAAACCAACTGTTACTGAGATAGACCGGTAATGAATAACGATTTACGAACGTGGGACGGAGATCTGCCGCTGGTGCGCATAAAACGGTAGATAAGAACGCCGCCTGCTACTAATTCGAGCTGCGCAATCAGGTCGGTCAGTCGATCGCTGCCAATATAGAAACAAAGTTGCCAGCGAGACCAGTAACGAGCCCACCACCAACACGTAAAGAGTTCGCGCAATTACAGGTGGCAAGATTAATTTGCGACGTTCTTTCCAATAATCCTCGACTCTCTGCTTGAAGAGAGTATCGTACCATTTCAGCGTGCAAGCGGCTTCGCGCGCTTGATCTTTCTCCTGCATCTACTGCCTGCTCAATTGCTGTCTTAACTCTGACCGGCAAAGTTTCTCGACCCAGCATTCGAAGATTGTGCAGATGGTCCTTACTAGGGTTCGGATATTGCTTTCTCAAATTTTCAACGAAGTAAACCCGGTCGCGGATTGACCGGTTGTCGTCTCTGATTTGCTGGAACCTGTCAGCAATGAAATCTTCAACGTTATCCTGCTGCACGCCTCCTTTAGCAGAGACACGAAAGCGGATCTTTTCCAAAATCCGTTGCTCGTTCCATAAACACCAAACGCACGCCAGTGCAACGCTACAATAAATCGCAAGAAACAGCAGGCCGGCAATTCCATACAGGTAGTATTTGTGATTTACCGCCACTGAGCAAAACCAGGGCCCTAGAGACAGGATTTGTGGCCCCAACTTCATTAGCCTTTGGCCCAGATACGGCATCAGCAACCACCCGAAGACCAAAACCGCGATGATTAGTACAGTTACGATCACGTATTTAGAACTTAAGTTGAGACGTCTCGCAACGACTGTACTGTTGGCTTTTTCTCCAACTGTGCCCGCGCCGATCGGCTGTTCGCTTGTTGAGATTCATTGTGAACTTCGAGGCTCATTTTAAGAAGCTGTTTTGAAACGAGCATACTCAAAGTCTCTCTTGATAGTGGATGGAAGTCGTCACAATGCGTGAAACAACCGAAGATGCTTGTTACCCACGAACCGATTTCCTGACTCGCTGTTGTGAAAACAATGGTTGTCTAACGATACTAAAGACGAATATTATGGACCACAAAGATCGTAAAGACAGCCAGGCTTATGAGGTTGATATGAGATAAAAGGACAGCAAACAAGCAAAACAGGACCGCAACTAAGCACGCTATCACTGTTCTGAACCGCTCAGGCCGATTCTATCTTAGAGTCATTCCACGAGGTCGATATTCCCAGCAGTAGAACAAAGCCTCCCAAAAAAATAGCTGGGCCCAGTATTCCGTACATCAATCCTTCAATAACCAGGAGCCCTGCCAGCACGTAGTGCAGGACGATAAACCAAGTGACCGGAGCCGCGATGGTTTAGGCTCAACAAAAGCGATGTGGGACCATACAGGAACAGTAAGAACTAATATGGACAGTACGAGCAGAAGGAACGCTACGACCACCGCGATAAAGAATCCCGCTATTGTCACCACTATCGGAACAACAATGCCAAGGAAGGCAAACGGAACGATCAACCAAAGTATGGCCGCCACAAACGTGACGAGTGATGATGCGAACCATAGCGGAACAGACGCAAAAATTAATCTCTTGCCACCACGCTCCTTCCATAACGCAGTCAACAAATCCCCGGTTGAATCGAGAAGTTTATCTGGATGCGTTATCGAAAATCGACTGGTCAGCCAGAGACTCAAGTGAAATACTCTTTCAGGAATTCTCTGAACAGA
Source organism: uncultured Acidobacteriota bacterium (assembly GCA_963748155.1). GTDB lineage: Bacteria > Acidobacteriota > Blastocatellia > Pyrinomonadales > Pyrinomonadaceae > PSRF01. The sequence continues at coordinate 415,084 of CAVVHV010000004.1, forward strand.
AAAGCAGTGAGTTCCTTCCTGGGGGTTTTTCCTCGCAAATCCAACCGGAGAAAAGTGCGGAGAGCGGTTGCTTAAAACCCAGGGATCCGCATCCCTCAGTGCCCTTTTCAATAAAGGAATGCATTCCTCTGAAGCGATGAAGCTGAGCGCTCGCAAAGCTCTTACCTGTGTCGCTCCTCTCCATTTTCGATGAAGACATCAAAAACATGACTGATTCATCCTTATTCTCGGTCCTTCTGACTCTCCGGCAAATGCCCGATCGCTTAAGCGAAACGAACAAGTTAGGACTGTAACCAAGCGAATCGCCTTCTATCAACAGATACTCTCAGGCTACGTCTGGATTCGGGCGTCCTTTAAGCGACTGAACAAACCCAGATTACCCTGGAGAGAAACCATCGTCGGAAACCGGAAACCGCGCGTGATCATCGAGGCGCTGGAATTCTCTCGATTCAGAAATAATGTTTTCAGTATCTTCTGACATTTAGAACTTACGTCGCTACAGTTTCACCAACTTGCGTTTTGTTTTCGGCAAATGGATTTTTGGCTTGGTCAGAACCTTCACTCATCATCAGCGTACATGCACCGTTGCATTGCGTGAATTGGGATGGACCGGCGCAAACGAAACAAGACCACCTCTTGCCACCAGATGTCTTTCAGATATTGATCAATTACCTCACCACCGTTGTAGCGCCGGGCAAGCGCCTCTGCCGCAAAGTACTCTTGTAACCGGTGATGTTTGAACTCAATCCGCCCTGAAAATGCGTCCGTATGGCTGACGTGTTGTGGCTCCTCGCGCAAAATAGAACCGTGACAGGGCAATTGAAACCATCTCCTGCCAGTCAGGGTACCTTGCCAAAGTTGTCGTAGAGAGTGAGGGTGGGCCGAGGTACCTGTTTGTTGTAGTGTGAACGCCAACTCGGAGAGGAATTCCTCAAGTGTGGGCAAGCCTCCTTCAAACTTTTTCAGGTCTTCACGCTTCTCAGCTTCAATTTCCTGCAACAAGATATCTACGTATGCTTTGATAAGCTTGGTACGCGAAGTAGGAATGTCTTTTTGAGATCTGTTTTTGACCTCGGTTAATGCCTGAAGAACGAAAGGATTACTCATTGCTTCTCTGAACGTTCCATTTTTTCTGGATCGTCTTGAAGAGAGCGTCTGCCGAACTGAGATCACTTCAAAAAAGTCTCAAGATACTTTTTTGATTCTACTGTAGTAGAAAGGCTGGATCACAATTTCATCGACTGAGAAAGCCTCGTTATAGTCTAGCCAACGGCAAGACAACACAAAACGATTACCTGGAGCCTTCTTCTTCCAGTAACTCACAAACTCTTCCAGGATGTCGGTGCGCTGCCGGTAACTCTGCTGTGGCATCTCATCTAATGCGTCGAACAGCAAAGTGGCCCGTCCCGCGCTTAAAATATCTGACAGATGGTTTTCCACGTAGTTCGCTGGGTGTCCCTCAGGATCGTTCCGTCTTGAGTCATGGGACGTTAACGACGTTCTTCAAATTCCAATAACTCAGTAGGATTGCCAGTGCTCGTCCCACCGGTCATCGGCTCATGTCGATGGCGAGAGGCAACGGCTATCCCCTTTGTGAAGATATCGGATACTCAACTCCAGAATCGTTAGGCAGCTACGCCGGAACGGGGTCGCCGAGGATGATAGTTGCTGTTCGATTCTTTTTCTTCAGCTCACGAAGGAGGTCTCGAATTGCTGATCCTTTGCCGAATTCATGCCGGTCGAAGATCTCAATATCCCAGTAATCACACTGGGACTCCGGGAAGCTCGCAGCGTCAGTTGCGGGCGCAGACTTTATTCGCAGGTATCGGGATTGGTGTTTTTTTTAGGATCCGGTAACGGTGAGGCAGGTAGTCTTTTAACCAGTTCAAATACTCTCTTTCGACAATTTCAGCGGCTTTGTCTTCGTCAGTTTGTTTTGGACCATCCGCACCTACAAACTTAGAGAAGAGGGAATTATGGCTTTACAGGCAGCGATAAAGTGGTTCGCCCTGAATCCCTGATTTCCAGGCAAATGCAGAATTGTACTGCTCAACAATTTTTGAAACAATAGTGTTTCCGATCTGGGACCATGGCTGCTTGAAAAACTCAAGAATGCCCTTCGGGTCGTCAAAGAGAGCGAGAGAACAGAAGATAGATAGTTGAAGACTTGTGGGAGGATCGAAAGGAGAGTCTTCATAGAGGGTACGACTCAGTCAAAGTTGAGTAAAGCCTGCCGGCTAAAAGCACGCGAGGTGATTACGAATCTAGCATTTTGAGTATTGACGTTTCAATGGTTGCGTGAGTTCGCTGAGATTGCCCAATCAGAACCGAAAAGTTTACGAAACATTGGTACCAAACGAAAGGCGGCAGAGCCTATGCCCCGCCGCCGATCATGATTCAATCGCTGCGGCCCAGTTGTTACTGCGGTGGGGGATTCACCGTCAAAATAACATCCCAGGCCCACCGTCCCAGATGTTGTCCCTGTGAGTTTTTCACCTTAGTCCGGAAGCCAAATCTATTTCCATGCTCATCGGTTTTCTTCGACTCTTTGAAGTCAAGATCTAGACTCCCCACATTGAACGACGACAATGTGTTGAGTTCGTTTGCTTCCGACACTCCGTTATGATTCTTGTCCTGCCACAGACGTAAATTGTTGAAGATGGAGTCGCGGAGAATCGATCTCGTCTATCTTCATTGCCACCGTTGCCGCTTCTATCGAAATGAGCCAGGGCAAGAAAACCATTGGGAGCAGTATTCGCCTGTGGTTGATCCGTGAAATTGCCAAACATCTCTTTACTGCTATCGATTTGACCGTTTCCGTTTCGGTCCAGGACCAGCCATGCGTCATCACTGCCGGACGTGGTCCATGCTATCGGCTCACGGTGCCCGTCTCCACCCATATCAAAGTTAACACCGGTATACGCATCTGTTAGGGCAAAACCGTTACCCGCCACGTCGATAACTACTGGAGTTGGCCCACAACAACAACCGGAACCACCATCAGTAAGTCCAAAACCACAGCCATATTGAAAAGCACAATAATCGACCGGTGATTCGCAGCCGCCGGATTCAAGTGGCCAATACGGATTACAATGAGCACCGCAGGATTGTTGCTCTTGATAGCATCCACTGGACTGGAAGTTCCAGTACCAGCCGAAGTTCTGACATCCCTCTGGTTCTATTGGGATCGTGCAGCTTACGTCTATATAGAACTCACACGTGCAGATGGCATTGGGATCACAGATCGAACCACTGATTATGCTACCAAGTCTACAAAACAGTCTTTGAACCCTGAGTTTACCCTCACCAACGCCCTGAACTTCGTCGTCCTCCAAAGTACAATTTGCATTCTGAGCGTTACACGGAACATTGTCCCAGCTATCAAGTTCATAACACCCTGGCGGGCGGACACAAGCTGTGCCCGTGCAATCCTGAACCGGCGGTGTTGGTGTAGGCATAGGCCCAGGCGTGGCTATTGAGCCCAGTGGCTCGAGGCCGCCGATCGAAAATACTGGTACCGATAAAACCGTGCCAACTAGCTGAGTGGTTGGAGAACTGAAGCTGTTCAGCGTAAGTGACTTATTAAGCTCAGCAGAAACGAGGTCGGCGGTTGCAGCATCTTTATTCTCTTTTCGAGCTTTTGCTTCCGCGAGGTATTTGTCGCGAATCCATTTGGTGGGATCGTTAGGGTCACGAACGAAAATATAACCCTTACGCCACAACGTTCCATCAGCAAACAGCACTGCATCGATTCTCAATTCGACATGTTGAAATTTCCTGGGATAGTTTGCGCGAGCGAGTCCTTCCTTAAGCATGAGGTAAGCATCCTCGCGCAGTTTTATGTCGACCGAATGGCCGGGTTTTATCGGCTTTTCGCTGGAGTCATCTTCCACAACAGCCTGGTCTGATCCGTAACTGAACGGGAATTGAATCGGCACATCATCGACTTTATCGCCTCCCTCTTTTGTAAATAGCGTCAGTGAAACGTCCACTCCAAGAATGTCCTTGAACGACGTATTCTTCACGGTTACGGTCAGGCCATCGAGCCAGTCGTCACTGTCATCGGTAAACTTTCGGCCCAGCTGGATAGCACCTTTTTTGACTTTCACTTTACTTACCGTCAGTGGCTCATTGCGCCAGGTGCTCTTTATCAATTTCCTCTCATTGGGCGGTCGTTTCCCTGGAACAGGTACGGTTTGCTGCGTTAGAGAAGCTTGCGTCCTTTCGGTCTTAATAACAATCAGGCTGCAAACTAAGAATACAATTAGCGGAAGGAGAGTGAGAACGTGACGTCGAACTGAGTAACCCATATTGGCCTCCGACTTGTAGACGCACCTGAATCAGGAAGATTCTTTTTCGCGAGGTGGGAGCGAAGAGCGTCGTCATGGACCACTTTCGCACAGCGGACTCTATAATGAGTGCATGCGAAAGGTCAATCCTTTTCGGGAGACAGTGTTACTGCTCAATCAAAATGTCCGCTTAACTGCTCAGTGAAAATGTCCGCATGCTAACAGCATGGGGACAATCACCTTGAATGAGAAACAACGACGTCGTTGCGAGATCATCACGCGGCTGATCGCGAACAAGATTAGCAGTAGCGAAGCCAGGGAGTTACTGGGCCGAAGTAGTCGCCAGGTGCGACGGATTCGGCAACGGTATGAAGCACAGGGTTTGGAGACTCTGGTGCATGGCAACCAAGGCCGACCGTCTCCGCACCGCACCGAACCAGCCCTCATCGAGCAACTGAGAGAGTTGGCCGGACCCGCGGGTCGCTATCACGATTTCAACGTCTCGCATCTGGCGGAGCTGTTGGCGCGAGATGAGGGGATCAAGATTCCTCGGTCCACCCTTTCACGCCTCCTCATTACTCATCACATTCGCCCGCCCCGACGTACCAGGATGGCGGTCAAGCGCATGCAGCGGGAACGCAAAAGCGCCGAAGGCATGATGTTGCAAACCGACGCTTCGCCGCACGATTGGCTGGAAGGCCGCGCTCCGGAGATGGATCTGCTCGGCGCTATCGATGATGCGACTGGCAAGGTGGTCTACGCTCGCTTCCGCCCCAGCGAAGATCAGATTGGCTATCTGCTGATGTTGCGTACCGTCGCTCTGACGTATGGTCTGCCGCACATCCTCTATCATGATCGGCACACCATTCTGCGCTCTCCCAAACAAGCCACCATTGACGATGAACTTGCCGGCCGCAAACCGCAGAGCCAGATCCAACGGATCATCGAACAACTCGGTATTACTTCGATTCCAGCACTCTCACCCCAAGCGAAAGGTCGCATCGAGCGTCTCTGGCAAACCTTTCAGGATCGACTCTGCAAAGAGATGCGCCTCGCCGGCATAGATTCGCTAGAGCAGGCCAACCGCTTCCTCGAGACTTTTATCCCCGCTTACAACCAACGTTTCGCCAAAGCGGCGCGCGATCCGCAAAGCGCCTGGCGACCGTTGCACCCGGAATTGGATCTGGACCGCCTCTTCTCCACCGCCACCGAGCGCAAGGTCAAAGCTGATCACACTATCTCTTACCGTGGTCTCACGCTGCAGATCCTCCGTGAGAAAGATCAACCCTGCCTGGTCGCTTGCAAGGTAATGGTGCATGTGACCCCAGAGAGCGAGTTGCACCTCTATCACCACGATACTAAGCTCGCTTATCGTCGCCTGGATCATTTAGTCACAGCGGTGCTAGGCGCTAAACCAACAACCCCAGTTTCGGCTGAGACTCCTAAACCACCCGATCCCAATGCCCGGCGCCGTCGCAATGCTTATCTCTTTGGCAATTATTGACTCCCTGCAAATATTGTCAACTTTGCTTTCTTTCCTCTTTCGGGAGGCTTTGCTTTTGCTATTCTCCAACTCACGGAGCGCGGCGCAGCGGACCCTTGACGCCTCGGCTAGAATGGCAAGACGAACGGAGGAGCTTTTTTGTTTTCCTCCTCCGGTCGGCGCGGGCATTCATAGCCGAGGCGTCAAGGGCGCGCGGCCTGAGTACATCAGCGGACATTCTCACTGAGCACCCGCCGGACATTTTCACTGAGCAGTGACATCCTTTTCGGGAGACAGGTAGTGGTGCGTCGAGGAAAGAACTCTTCAAAATCATCGAATGATATAAACTCGTCGAACTGCGAAGACGGCCGGTTGCGAGAAAGCAAAGAGAACTGCCCGCCAACCTCAAAGCGCGGAACATCTTCTTGAGCGAGCACTTCATTACCACTAAAGAGAAGAAGTGAGAACTGCGACGATAGTGAAGAGTAGATGTTTTTTCATGAGGGTCCGTAACGACTTTCTGATGAATCATCGGCACAAGTTGGACAGAGGGAAATTGAGTTGACAGTTTACGTCGGATGGCAATATAGTTCGCGGCGATTTTGCACGACCGTCACGAAACTCACCATAATACTCGTTCGGGCGGAACCTTAGAGTAAGAGATAGTCGGTTGTCATAGGAGAATTCTATGCAGCGAATTCGACTTCTAATCCCACTTGTGGCACTGGTCGCAACTATCACGCTGGGATTGAGCTGGGCTACAGGTATGGTACAGGCCGAGGGCACACCGGAATGTAACTGTATAGAGGGGTTCTCCAAGAGAGAGGGAGTGGCTACATGGGATCCGGTGCAGCAAAGATTGCGCTGTGCTACGGTAGGCTGCTACGTCATAACAGAGTAGTTGGGTTTCGTTTTAATTAGTGGATGACCTATTTTGTCATGCTGACTGGTCCACACCTCTCCGTGTCCGACAGTAAGCTTAAAAACCTCCGCTTGGCTAATTGGATTCTTGCAGGTGCCGTAGCGGTCGCGCTTGTCTCCATTCTGTTTGGATTACTACAAAACAGAAGGCTCGGGCTTGAAAAAAGGCAGTTGCAATTCCAGTTGCAGCGGCTGGGTGACAGCCGCCCGTGTGATTCGCTTCGTCTCGGAGATATTGTCCCACCTATCGAGGCAAATACATCAGAGGGTAAGCGAATTTCGCTTCATTACACAGGTACTTCGAGGTATCTGCTGTTTTTTCTTTCGTTCAAATGTAATGAGTGTGTCAGGCATTTGCCTGAGTGGAATGAGATTGCCAAAAGAGCAACAGCAAAAAACGTTTTCGTTTCAGGCATGGTTACTGATAAAGGCGTTAATACAAGCGCTCCAAATCCTGCTTTTGACATACTCAAACACGATCCTGCAGTTCTCCGGGCGTACAGAATTGAGGTTACCCCGACGGTGATGCTCATCTCAGAAAAAGGCCGAATTCAATGGGTGCACACTGGTTCGTTAACCGACGCTAGTACTCAAGAACTTCTAAGCATTATCGAGGGCAAAACGGTCGAGTACTGAGCACTTATGGATTATGCGTTACTTAGTTATAGTCCTTCTTTTAATTCCTTTTGACGTCCTGTCGCAGACAACTCCGCGGCAAGCGATACCGGATCCGACGAAACAAGAGAAGACGTCACTAACAGTTCGCCAAGATGCACTATCTGCGGCCGAGCAGGTTATAGAGCAGATTAAAGACGTGGAGGATCTTCGATCACGAGTTGAATTAGCCGAGAAGATTGTGCGGCTCCTAGCCAAAAAGCGACCAGAACGTCTGCGCACTATGCTCAATGCTATCTTCGATGATGCTATTCGCTTAAAAACTGGGCCACCAAAAAATAAATCTATGCCTCCGGATCTAGATTCGATGTTGCGGAGACTCATTGAAATTGCAGCATTGATCGACGTCGAATTAGCGCGTGGATATATTCAAACCTTATCAAACCTCAGAGCTCCCGACGGAACTGTCACGAGCGCTTCGAATTCCACTCTGTATTTAAGAATCGCAACGGAATTGAGCCGCAGCAATCCTTCTCTAGCGGTGGAGGTAGCCACCAAGGCATTAGCCGACGGGATCCTGGCCGATACCCTGTTGTTCTTAGTATCTCTTAGACAAGTGGACGTTGTGGCGGCTAACCGGTTCTTCATTACCGCTCTTCTAAGCTGCCAGACTCGAGGAGTGAAAGACATCAATGAGTTACTGTTGTTGTTTTCATATGTATTCTCTCCTCCTGGGGTGCCGGCTGTGGTATCACAGGGACTCGCTGTTCTAAACGTTCCCGGTTATTCGGATGTAGCAAAGAACTACGAACCAGACGCTGCTGTGGCACGACTGTTCCTCAAGACTGCGACTGAGATCCTGCTAGATAATCTTCGTTATAGTGCAGGGAACATCGAAAAATTAGCATTTGGCGTCGAAGGTGACTTCTATGCTCTCACTATCCTTGAACCGTGGGTCGCAACTTACGAATCGACCAAAGCCTCTACAATCTCCGCACAACGTAATACTCTGATGAACTACATGCAGGCCAGCCAGCGTGAGACAGCGTTCTCCAATGCTGATCGATGGAAAAACTCACCTAAAGATCCTGGGTCTACTTCTGGTTCAACGCAAACCCTGGAGTATTTGACCAGCAAGGCAGAAACTGCTTCAGATCCAAAACGTAAGGATCAACTTTACTTTCGCGCGGCTTTAACGGCTGTACGCTCGAACAAGTGCGAAGTCGCCTTGAGTCTGGTTGAAAGAATCTCGACAGAGTATTCCGAAAAAGCAAAACAGTTTATTAAATTTCAAATCGCGCTACAGCACATTCAGAATCAGCAGTTTTCGGAGGCCGATAAACTCGCCCGAATGGATGATGTGCTTGCGCGCAGAGCTTACATCTTTACGCTTATTGCGGATGGTTTGACCCAGGAAAAACACAACGACTCTTCACGTGCGCTCCAATATCTTGACGAAGTTCAGCAGTTGGCGGGAAAGTTATCCAATGAAAAGGAAAGATTGTCAGTAGCGATTGGAGCAGCCAACGTCTATGCTCGATTGGACACAGTTCGGGCGGCCGAAATACTCCAGCAGATAATTAAATACTCTAATAAAGTCGAGGACTTCATCGGGGACTCCAGCATCGCAAACGTTCTTGAAATTGGCGGGTTCTATTTTGATTATTCAATTTACTCTAACGGACTGAATATCTTCGATCTAATACAGCGGCTTGCTGCAGTCTCTTATTACGCAACCCTTCAAGACATACGCTCACTAACAAATCGTATCTTGCGATTACAAGCTATAATTGCGCTCTGCTCTGCTGTTATTCTCGATGACACTCACAATGTTCGCGCTTTTAGACGAATTAATAAATCACCCTTCGGCGTGGTGGAGTGTCGACCTGATTACTTAAGCGCCGCACGCGGGGCACGATTGAGTAGTCACCGGCCAAATATCCGGACAAGGCTTCTGTCGGTTTCATGACTTCCCACACGTAATCAGTGCTGACCACCTGTTCCAACATCAACACCAGCCGATTATCAGCTTTCATCTTGAGCTTAATTGGTGTTCTGAAAGTCAGGCTCTTTGCTTGATACTGTGGGAGCTTCAAGCTTTCATTTCTGGTTACTACAGTGTTCGCCACGTTCATCGAATCAACCAACACCAGCGAGTATCTCAATCCGCGTAATGAAAACTCCGAATTGTTTGATGCCAGGCAGGTCAACAGATAACCATCGTTGGCCTTGACGAGGGCAGTTTCGGAAATAGTTATCGGCAATTCGACTACCTGAAATATTTCGATGAGCACCCGCTGCACAGGCGTTTGCTGGTCCGCCGTAGTTAAAAAAATGAGTGCCAAAATTATCGACATGAAATCCAGCCGTATTATAAACAAAATATCCGCTTATTGCCGTATCGGACGCGATCAAAGAAGCACGGAGTGATTGTCTGGTTTGTCCCAGTCACCGCAGCGCCCACGTAGCAAAAGAAAAGCGGCAGAGCATAAGCCCTGCCGCAAGTCGTTGATCCTTACTGGTGCACCCGGCATGATTCGAACATGCGACCCCCTGATTCGTAGTCAGGTACTCTATCCAACTGAGCTACGGGTGCGTACTAATTCTTTTATCACACCATTTAAGTTACCAGCAAATCACTAGGTTAGTGATTTTGACTAGCTGATTCGGTTTTCCAGCTTTTGTAACCGAATTGCTGAATGGTGAACTTGTGGTGATGATTAGCGCACAGAACTCGGCATTTTTCAATCTCGCTCAAAATCGTCTTCCAAGCGTAAGAACCTCGAACCATCGAACTAACGTCCCTTCTCTTTTGAGTCGGGTCAAGATGGTCGAGCGTACCTCGTTTTGCCATAGACTAATTGAAGGAATTCTGCGCTTAAATAGTTGACTTTTTAGATGAGAGAATTTAGCTTTGTACTACCTTTTTTAGTTTGCTGCTAAACCTATGTCGCTCCGTTCGGGAAAGTGGTTCTTTCATGACCGAAAGGAAAAGATATTGTGTTTGCGCAGATACACGAAATAGCGTTAATCCTATTTACTATTGCCTCAGCAATTAGCCTTCTATTTGTAATAGCCAAACCTTTAAGTAAAGAGTTTGAAGCTACTGCTCTTGAGTGGATTCGTGTGCTCAAGCGCGTTCGAGCGGAATGGAAGGCACCTCTGCCAATCGAGCAACCTTCACAACCTCCTCCGTCTTTAAACCAAACTGGTTCCAGGCGTGAGTTAGGTTCGGGTAGCACATAATGCTAGGTTAGTTCGCATCTAGGGCTCGCAGCACCGAAAATATTGACTTTCCGAAAAAAATATCTATCCTATCGATGTCCAACGCAATAACAACGTTCTACCGAGCGTTTACAGCGAACACTACAAACTACCCCTTCTGGCGCTTTAGGGTCTGCAACAGCATAGGCCATAAAAGCTTAGCCCTAGCGTATACACCAAGCGTCAGTCGTAAGCAGACCCGGAAAGGTGTATGCGTGGATAGCACCATCATCACTATTGCTGGAATTCTCTTTCTATCGCAGCTTGGACTCCAACAACTAATCAAACTAGCTAGGTTAATCAAAGAGCTGCGAACAGCTTCTAAAGGCGAAATTTCTCCACAACATCGAGCCTTAAATGAAAGCGGTTCCAAAGTTGAGTTAAATTCTGGTGGCCCGTAATGGCTTCTATCTATTTCGGTTGGGATTAGGTTAGCTGATTGACAAGTTTGGCCTCACTGAGAAGTCGCCAAACCCCTTGAAAACTGCTGGTAGTCTTTCCGGTGTGAAGTGCTGATTCGTAGTCAGGTACTCTATCCAACTGAGCTACGGGTGCGAAGAATGCGCGCCGATATGTAAAACGGTCATCGTGCGAAATAGCCCGGTTTGGTGCGCGCCGTCAGCTCGGTATTCGTCACTTCCACTTTGATTTCATGCCACTTTCCGCGTGGGCGGTCGCCTTTCGCCTGGTAGGCGACGGTGTAGAGCGTGCGAAGATTGGCGGCGACCTCACGATAAAGCTGCGCCATGTATTCCAAACGATTGATCTCGTTCAAACGCCCGCCAGTGCGATCCGCTAACGACTGCAAACGCGCGCGCGCAGCTGCGTAAATTCCGACGATGTTCGGGGTCTGCAATGGCAGACGTTTCGCATCACCCGATGGCAATGCCAGCGGGAAAATCGTTACGCCCTGACGATCGGCGGATGCCAGCACGTAATTCAAGTCAGTACTCGAGTGCGGCTGGATCGTCGCAAGCGCTTCTTCGTTTGTTTGCGCCTTCGATAACGTGGATCGATCCGAGTTGCGAAGCTGTGTGTCCAAACCGTCAGTCAAAACGACGATCGCTTTGCGGCGTCGTGGACCTTCCTTATCCAACTCTTTCAACGCGTACTTCAACGCATCATAAAAATGAGTCTCACCTTTGCCGTTCGCAATATCGATCGCGTAATACGTCTTCATGCGATCGGTGCTAAAGCCGGCCAACGACTTCACCTTCTCATTGAACTGAATAACCGCGACGCGATCTTCAGGCGCGAGCGCGTCGAGAAAGCGCTGGCTCGCGAGTTTTAACTGTTGCCGGAAATTGATCGTCGAGCCTGACATGTCGAGCATCAACACGAGGCTGAACGGCGCGTTGACCGGCTCGAAGTGTTGGATCGACTGCTTGACGCCGTCTTCGTAAACACTGAAATCGTCTCTCGTTAGCGAAGTGATGGCGCGACCCTGCTTGTCGACCACACCGATATTCAGTTGTATGAGTGAAGTTTCAGTGCGAATAACGTCGTCGACGTCCTGCGCGCCCGCAGGAGCGAGAGCAACAAAGATAAAAAGCGTCAAAAGAAACGTTTGATAAAGCGGTTTTGGGTAACGCATAGGAAAATCGGCCTGCAAAGTATGCCCGCCCGTCCGAAGTTTTTCAAACGCGCTGATTTCGGACGCTTTTGCCCCCGGATCGGTTGCTTTTGCCGGGAATTGTCTATAATGCGAGGACTTTGTCGTTCCTCACAGATTACCGTCCAAATTTTTGTTCGGAATGCGGCGCGAAGATCGTGCGGCTGCGATGGCGTGTCTGGACCAGCCGGCGATTTTGTGACGACTGTAGCTCGCGATTGGGTAAAACGCTCCGACTGCAACGCGCCGGGATTACTGTTGTACTTGTCCTTCTCGGGGCGCTGATCGGACGCGGCTGCCGACGTGAATCGCCGCCGTTGGTGATCCAGCGGCCTGTATCAACCCAGAGCCCACAGTCGACTCAGCCGGCGGCGACGATCGAAGAGACTTACATCTGCGGTGCGAGAACAAAGAAGGGCACGCCCTGTTCGCGGCGTGTGCGTGGTCCAGTGCGCTGCTGGCAGCACAAAGGCGCGAAGGCGATGTTGCCGGTGGAGAAGTTGATTGTTAAAGAGTAGTTAGACAGGATGACAAGATTAACAGGATTTGCAGGATATCTTGCTCATCCTGCAAATCCTGTCATCTTGTCTAACGACTGACTGAAAGCCAGGCGCGCAGCTAGTTATTCCCTTGCTCCGTCGCCTTCGAGGTTTGGCGGCGGTCGATTGTCTTCACCGGCGGCGCGGGCTTCGGTGGAAGCTTCACGGGTGATTTCAGCTTCGCCATCACTTCAGCTATCGCACGCTCGAGCTGTGGATCCTTGCCGGCGATCACCGATTGCGGATCGTTATCAACTTCGATATCCGGATCCACACCGTAGCCCTCGATGATCCACTCGCCAGTCTTGCTCGCAAAGCCCGACTCAGGAACGTTCACAACACCACCATCAATGAGCTGACCGCGGTTCGTGATACCAACCACGCCGCCCCACGAACGCTTGCCAATCAATGGTCCAAGTCCAGCCTCGCGGAACATCGCCGGGAAGATGTCGCCGTCTGATGCTGAATTCTGGTCGAGCAACGCCACCATCGGTCCGATGAAGACGCCGTCAGGATACGTGTTGGCATCGTCGTTGGTCCTCGAATAATTCAGGGCCAACACTTTACGTCGCAGACGCTCGATGAGCATGCGCGAAACGTTGCCGCCGCCATTCGCACGCACGTCGACGATCAGCGCTTCTCTCTTCAGTTGCGGGTAGTACCACTTGATAAACTCGCGGATACCATTCGCGCCCATGTCGGGAACGTGCAGGTAGCCAACGCGTCCATTAGTCGCCTTCGCAACCTTCTCACGATTGTGATCGACCCAATCGAGATAGATCAGGTTCTGCTCGTCAGTGATCGGTTTGTAAGAAACCGTTCGCGCACCCTGCATCGACGGAGTTTTGTTGAGCGTGAGCTGCACCGGATTGTCAGCTTTGTTTCTGAGCATCCGATACGGATCATCATTCGCTTTCAACTCTTCACCGTCGATCGCGAGCACGTAATCACCAACACTCGCATTCACTCCAACTTCCGTCAGCGGTGAGCGATAGATGTCTTCCGAATTATCACCTTCGAAGATCTTCGCAATGCGATAACGTCCGGCCTGCGGATCAAACTCAAAACGCGCACCCGGCAAACCGGAACGCGGTCGCGGCGGAATCTGGAAATCACCGCCATCGATATACGCGTGCTGCACCGTCAGCTCAGCGATCATCTCGCTGATCACGTAGTTGAGATCCGAGCGATGCGCCACATACTTCAGCATCGGCTTGTACTGCTCGCGCAACGCGACCCAGTCGTAACCGTGCATGTTCGAAACGTAGAACCAGTCGCGATAGCGTCTCCAAACCTCGTTGAAGATCTGGTTCCACTCTTCCGCCGGGACGCGATCGACATACAAACCGGTGGTTGCGACTGCCTTCTTCGATCTTTCACCTTGCGGTGTCGCGTCGTAGAGGTTGAAACCCGGTCCCTGTGCAGACGAGGATTTTCGAACCGTCGTCAGAAAGAACGTAACCGCGCATGTCGTCGACGAGCGTCGTCTCCTTGCGACCCTTTATTTCGTAGATGCGCAAGCGAAGGATTGCGATCGCCCTGGCGACCGTAGTAACCGGCGCCGCCGATCACGTAAAGCAGATGTCCGGTTTTCGCGGCGAGTCCGAAGTAGTTGTCAGCACCAAGCGGAACACGCGCGACACGATTCGAAATGCCATCGAAGTCGATGTTCATCGTGGCGGGTGGCGCCGGCGGTTTCGGCGCGGCTGCTTCCGGCTTGGCTTCAGCAGGAGCAGGCGACTCGGCCGGTTTCTCTGCCGGCTATGTCGGCCGGTGAAGCCAGCAGGCTTCGGCGCGTCGTCCGTCTTCGCGATCGTTACTTCGTCACTCTCGGGCGGAAACGGATGCTTGACGTCTTTGCGCAACGCCATCGCGTAGATGTACGTCGGGCGATTCGTTGCGTAGTTGAATTCGATGTTTGAAAGCTGCGGTGCAAACTCTCTGTCACTCAGGAAGTAGAGATAGTTGCCCTGCGGATCCCACGTGGGGTTGTAGGAATTGAAGTAGTCGTCAGTAACGCGTCTGAGTTGTCCGTCATTCGCACTCCAAACAAACACAGACGAGAACTGATTCTGATTGACCATCGAGAACGCGAGGAAGTTTCCACGCGGCGACCACGTGTAATCACGAATCTGTCCACGCGGTGTATCCGTCACTTCAACGATCTTGCGATCCGCGAGCGTGAGCACATAAAGCTTGCCATCCTTGTCGCTGAACGCGATTCGCTTTCCATCGGGCGCCCATTCCGGCGAATAACGCATCGCGGAGCCGCCCTTCGTGATCTGCTCCGCGGGTTTCGAGCCGTCCTGCGGCATGAGATAGATCTCTTCTTCACCACTCTTGTCGGAGATGAACGCGATCTGCGAACCATCGGGCGACCAACTGGGCGCCTTATCGTGCGCGCCGGATGAGTCAGTCAGATTCCGCGTCGGACCTTTTTCGATCGGAGCGGTAAAGATGTCGCCGCGAGCCGCAAACAGCGCGCGCTCACCTTTCGGACTCAACCCAACGTTCTCGATCAGATTTGCCGCCGACACGCGACTCGGCCGGCTCCAATTACCTTCGGCAGGAACGTTGATCGAAATCGGATTGCTCTTCTTCGTGCGTGCATCCATCACGACGAGCTCGCCGTCCGACTCGTAAACGATCTGGCCTTCATTGTCTGAGCTGGGCCAACGCACGTCCCACGACCGGCTGGTCGGTGACTTGCGTGGTCCGGCCGCTCGGCACGTTGTAGACGTAGAGATTGAAGTGACCGTCGCGGTCTGAGTTGTAAAAGATATTGTCGCCAACCCACATCGCATCGCGCGTGGCACGCGGGCCTTCGGTGATGAGCTTCGCGGCATTGGTGCTCATATTGAAGATGTAGAGCTGATTGGCCTGGCCGCCGCCGTAACGTTTTTCGGAGCGGAAATCGCGCGACTGTGGCGAGTAAACAATCTGGTCGTTGTCAGGCGAGAAGTCGCCGGAACCGGCAGTCGGCATCGGCAGCGCGCGTTGATGGGCCGCCGTCGATTGAAACTGTGAACAAGCGCGCGATCGGCAGTGACCACGAGTCGCGCAGCGAGCGGAAGATGATGCGCTTGCTGTCTTTGGACCAGCCAAAGACCTGATTGTCCCAGCCCCAGCGCGGCGCCAGCGGTCCCTTTGCGGGATAAAAAGTCAGTTGGCGCGGCTCGCCGCCGGAAGTGGGGACGACGTAGACCTGTTCGTCACCGTCGTACTGGCCGGTGAAGGCGATCCACTTTCCGTCAGGGGAGAATTTCCCGAAGACTTCGACGCCCGGCATGCGACGTCAAACGTAGTGCGGAGCCACCGCTGGAGGGCGCTGTCCAAAGGTCGCCCGCGTAAGTGAAGACGACGCGGTCGCCACGAATATCGGGGAACCGCAGCAGTTTCGTTTGCGAATACGCGGTGATTGAGAAGACAAGAATGCCAGCGAGGGCAAGTAGATTCTTAGTAAACAAGGGGAAATCCTCCTAAGAAAAATAGACCACGGATTACACGGGATTGGTACTCGGATTACTTCCGATTTTTGAACGCGTCGTTCAATTCTGTGTGCCTACTGGTTAACACCACCGGACGGCCATCTATTAACAAATACTTTATGCTGGTGCGAATTTCGAGCAGATCGCCGTCAGTCACGACCAGATTCGCCATTTTGCCGACCTCGATCGAGCCCAAACGGTCGGCCACATTCAAGATCTGGGCGGGATAAAGCGTGACTGACTTCACCGCGTCGGCTTTCGAGAGCCCGTAAGCCGCTGCCATTCCCGCGTATTGCGCCAGATTTCTGACTTCCGGACCGGAGTCGCCAGTGGAAATGCAGAAACGCACGCCCGCCTGCTGAAGTTTCGCCGGATTTTCATAAAGTGAGTCGTAGAGCGTCGTCTTCACGGCTCGGCAGGGAGAAGATGCCGGTCAGAATTACCGGAATGTTTTTCTCTTTCAACAGGCTCGCGACCTTCCAGGCGTCGTTGCCGCCCAGAATGATCGGCTTGAGCTTCATCTCCTCCGCAAACTTGATTGCGCCACGAATCTCGGCTTCACGATCGGCACGGAATAATCACTGGCTGCTCGCCGCGGACGTACGGCACGAGCGGTTCGAGCACGACGTTCCGGTCCGGACGCGGCAACGATTTGTCTTTCGCGTACGCATCCTGCGCCCGGCCGTAAGCTTCGGCGTCGCGCAACATCTTTCGAATCTGTTCGACTTGTCGCTCGTTCGCCGTGAGCGTGTCGGCGAGATTTGCGGGTTGCTGGGAGCCGCCGAAACCACCGCCGCCGAAGCCGATGCGTGGATAGTTGATCACGAGCGCTGCCTGCGGAACGACGGCCATCTCTTTCGGCGCCGTGCCGAGCAGGTTGATCAACGCTGCCTGGCCGGAGATCAGGCCGCCGGTTGGAGCGGTTAGCGTGTTCGTAATGCCTTCGACACGCGTGACGCCGATGTGCGCGCTGTGTGGGTTGACGGCGATGATCGCTTTTGCGTTTGGATTTAGATCGCCGACTTCGGATAGATCCACAGTGCCGTTCGCGCCCTGCGGGACTTCGACAAGGCCCATGTTCGTGCCCGCGTCGATCATGCCCGGATAGACTGACAGGCCACGACCGTCGATCGTCTGCGCGCCTGCAGGGACGGAGACATTGGCGCCGACGGCTTCGATCTTGCCGTCGCGAATGACGACAGTCCCGTTTTCAATGTCAGGGCCACTGACGGTGACGATGCGCGCGTTGCGGATCGCGAAAGTTCCGCGTGGCGGAAGCACGCCCTGCTGAGTGGTTGGATTGCCGATCTGCTGCGCGAAGACTGATCCGGTAAATAGAAGTAGTGCAATTAAGGTCCTCATCTGGTTCTCCAATTTGCTCGAAGTCCGGAGGCTTAGAGTTCAGCCTTTAGGCTGCTGTTTTGGGAAGCACAAGCTAAGCTTGAACTCTAAACTCGTCTCCGTTAGGGCTTCTCCACCTCAGCATCATCCTCACGCGAGCTTGGGCGCCGGCGAGGCGTTTGTGGCGACTGACCGCGTGCCGGCGGCTTGTTTGGCTC
Source organism: uncultured Acidobacteriota bacterium (assembly GCA_963748155.1). GTDB lineage: Bacteria > Acidobacteriota > Blastocatellia > Pyrinomonadales > Pyrinomonadaceae > PSRF01. The sequence goes on from CAVVHV010000004.1 coordinate 432,854, forward strand.
AGCCTGCTCGAGCGTTGCGCGCTCTTTCGCGAGCACCGCACGTCGCGCAATGTCCTTTTCGCGATCGAAATAAACATCGCCATCGATGAACGTCGTATCAACACGCGAGTAGACACTGAACGGATGCCCGTTCCAGATCGCGACATCCGCATCTTTTCCGACTTCGATCGAGCCCACACGCTCCTGAATACCGAGTTGAATCGCGGGATTGAGTGTCACGAGTTTCAGCGCCTGCTCTTCCGTCAGGTCGCCCCAGTGCATCGCTTTCGCGGCTTCGATATTCAACCGTCGCGCGCGTTCGTCAGAGTCAGAGTTCATCGACACGACCACACCTGCGCGCGTCATGATCGCGGCGTTGTAAGGAATCGCGTCGTAAGCCTCGATCTTGTAGCCCCACGAGTCAGCGAAGATTGAAGCGCCCGCGCCGTGTGCGGCGATCTCTTTCGCGACCTTGTAACCCTCGAGCACGTGCTGGAAAGTTTTGATCTTGAAACCAAACTCGTCCGCGAGACTGATCAGCATCAGGATTTCACTCGCGATATAGCAGTGCGCGTGAACGTAGCGCTTGCCTTCGAGAATCTCGACGAGCGGCTCGAGTTGCAGATCGCGGCGCGGCGGCATCAGGTTCTTGTCTTTCTTAACTGCTTCGCGATACTCGTCCCACGTCCGTTTGTAATCACGCGCGCGCGTGAACGCGTCGCGAATCACTTCTTCAACGCCCATGCGCGTGTTTGGATAGCGGCGCGTGGATGCCCGGCTGGTTGGGCCGGCTCGATTGTTTCACGTTCTCGCCGAGCGCAAACTTGATCCCCGGCATCGCGCCCGGAAACAAAAACTCGCTCGCCGGGCGGCCATACTTGATCTTCACGACTGTGTTCAAGCCGCCGATCGGATTCGCGGAGCCGTGCAGGAGGTTCAGCGTCGTGACGCCGCCGGCCAGCTCGCGATACAGATCGACGTCAGTGGTATTCAACACGTCCTGTGTTCGGACCATTGACGTGACGGCGAGTGTGCCTTCGTTGATCGTGTCGAGCATCGAGTGTGAGTGGCAGTCGATGATGCCGGGCATCACGTATTTGCCGGTGGCGTCGATCACGCGCGCGTTGGCGGAGGCCTGAAGGTTCTTGCCGACAGCGGCGATCTTGCCGTTACGCAGGAGCACGTCAGTGTTTTGAAGCGTGCCGTGCGTGACGGTGAGCACAGTGGCGTTGCGGATCAGCGTTTCGGTCTGCGCGTGTACCGCATTAACTGAACGGTGATGACGATGCACGAAACAGGAGTTTGAATCGTTTCATGTCTGCTCCTACGACGATGGGTTGCCACGAAGGGCCACGCCGCACAGTGAATTCTAGTTTGGCTGTTGGCCTGAACGAGTTGCGGTGAATGTTCCAGGCGCGGAGCCGACGATCGCGACGTTCCCACGAATCTGGTTGTTCGCAAGTGTGCCGGTAAACGTCGCCTCCTTCGTTTGCCCTTCAACATTCACAGGCACTGTAAACCGCACTTCACCGGTGTTTGACGCCGAGCCATTCGAGATCTCTCCGGCTCCAAGCGGACCTGAGCCATCGATCCCGTAATGCGCTCTCCCTCTTGCTGCAACGTCAACGTGATCGTGCGATCACCCTGGCCCAGATTGACGATGACGGTCCACGCTCCGGCTAAAATGTTCCGTCCCTGGCCCGGACCACCAGGAGCCGGCGGCTGGTCTGAGATCAACCGGACGCCCATCGATGAACACGTGCGCGATGCGACTGTTCCGATCAAACAGATCGCCGCGCGTGACCGTCAGGTTCGCAATCTTTCCAACCTCGATCGATCCGAGCTGGTCTTTAACACCGAGAATCTCAGCCGGCCAAATCGTGAACGCACGCAAAGCATCGAGCGGCTGTAATCCATTCTCGATTGTCTTGTTCGCGTTACTCAGCAGATCTGAAATATTCGTCATCGAGCCCGACTGAAACGCGAACCGTACGCCTGCTTTCGCGAGCTTGCCCGCTGTTTGTTGTGCTTCGACGCGCCCGCGCAAAACACGTAATGGTTCCGGATCAGCTTCGGGCATCGCGGCAGTCGTGCGTCGCGGCAAATTGAGCGACAACAACACGGGCACGTTCTGTTTCGCCAACCGATCCGCGACTTGATCCGCTTCCTGGCCGCCCGCAATGATCAACTTCAACTTGAACTCACTCGCAAGATCGAGGGCACGATTGATTTCACGCTCGCTGTTGGCAATCATCACCACCGGCATGCGTCCATCGACAACCGGAATCAGCGCTGCGAGCGAGCGATCCGTATCGGGACGGCGCATGCCGCGCGGGTTGCGCTCGTAAATCTGCATCGAGTCGCGATAACGCTGCGCATCGAGCATCATCTGTCGCAGCGTTGAAAAAACACCCATCAGCGATCCCGGATACGTTCCGGTCCGGAGCGGCGTGAACCCGACGTGCATCGCCACAGGCGAACGCACGATCATCTGCTGCGGCGTGTCACCTGAAAGATTGATCAAGGCTGACTGGCCCATCCAGATACCTGAACGCGGTGACGTCAGCGCTGTCGTGACTCCCGCGCTTCGCCACGATTCGATCTCAGTTCCACCGGGACGAATCACGTCTTCAACCATCACTTCGGGTTGCAGTCCGACAGGCTGAGTCGAGTTTGGACCACTCGCGGGCCGCTGCTGTTGTTGCAGGAGAAAGAAGCCGCCACCACCGCCGCCGCCCGGAGAAGGCGCAGGCGCAGCTTCCGGCAACGCGAGATTCGTGTAGGAGTCGATCAAACCCGGATAGACAGTCAACCAGCACCGTCGATCACGCGAGCGTCTGGAGGCGCGGTAACGTTTGCGCCCGCCGCGGCAATCAACCCATTGCGAATCACCACTGTGCCTCGTTCGATCACTGGTCCGGAGACAGTGACGATACGAGCGTTTGTGATCGCGTAAGTATCGATAGCGCTGCGTTGAGCGTTCAGCGGGTTGACGACAAGAAGCAACAGCAGGGACGCGACAATAAGGCGCGAACGGACTTTTGGCATAGGTAACCAAATCCCCATCGTTTTCGATTTGTAGCAAAACTTCGTTGGAGGAAAGAGAAGCGAAAGCTTAGCGTAAGAATGGGTTCAGAGGGAAGTCCGGACGCGACGGATTTCACGGATGAACACTGAAATAAGTCTGTGTTCATCCGTGTCGATCTGTGGCTAAGTTACCTGTTCCTGTTCGTACCGCGCGCGGCGGGACTGGCATTCGCGTTAGCGTTCGCGTTTCCGGACTGCACCTTTAACTGGTTCCTGACGCTCTTAACGCCTTCGACTGCTTTCGCGACCTGTTCGGCGCGCGTCTTCTGGGCCGCGCTCGCAACCGTGCCGCTGAGCGTCACGATATCGTTATCGACGTCAACATTGATCGTCGAATCGCGCAGGTCATCCGCTGCCGCGAGATCGAAGCGCGTTTTTATCCAAAGCCAGGTGTCGTTTGCGCCGGTGCCGACTTTGCGGCCCGATTCCCTGGCCTCGCGGTTATACCGCTCCTTGTTTGCCTCATACTCTGCGCGAGTCGGAGCTCTGTTGCTGTTTGTGTTGGCAACCGGCGTTGGCGTTGCTGTCGCTGTGGCGTTTGCGTTGGCGTTGCGATTGGCCGTGTTCTGGTTGGCCGTGTTATCGCAGCCGGGCAGCAGCACCGCAAGCGCGGCTAAAGCTATGAATCCTGTGATTCTGCGTCTCATCTTTGCGAAATCCCTCCTTACAAGTGAACACAATCCGAGTTCGGAAAACATACGTTTGAGAGAAGGGGTTGCAAGCGGTGGGCCGTAGGCAGACGGAGACAAGATTACAAGATTTGCACGATTTATAAGATATTTACCACTCGACCGTACCTTCCTTGGTCGTATCGATTTCGGCGACTTTCGGGCGCGTCGCCAAAGAGGTAGCCTTTGATGTTGTCGAACAGGAACGTTTGCGCGTCGGGATTCGTGAGATCCAGGCCGTAGTGGTTGATGATCTGTGTCTGCTTTTGCAGCCAGCCGCTCCAGCAGGGCTGGCAGATTTCTGCCGCGATGCGCTGGCCGAGCTCGTTGGGGAAAGGCGCGAACGGAAGGGCCGGGCGCTTCTCGCCGCAGTGTGTGCATTTGATTGTTTCGGGCATGATTACCTCCTTGTCTGTAATAGGCTCCTATAGGACCTGTAGGACCTATTGCTTCTGTGCGGCACGAATCGCCGCAATATTATCATCGTCCTTCGGCTTGAATAAGCCGATCGGGCGCACGTCGCGGTGGCGCAGAATTCCATTCGCATCGATCACGAAAACCGCACGCGCCACCCGCCCCGGAATCAGCGAACGCGCGCCGTAAAGTCTCGATACTGCGCCATCCGCGTCCGACAGTAGTCGCAAAGGCAACTCGTGATGCGCCGCAAAGTTTTTGTGCGACTCGACTGAGTCAGACGAGATGCCGACCACTTCAGCCCCGGTCGCGAGATAGTCGTCCCAACGGTCGCGCAGCGAACACATCTGTCTCGTGCAAACCGGCGTTTCGTCGCCCGGATAGAAAAGCAGCACGACAACTTTGCCGCGATGATCGGACAAGCGCCAGTCGCCGCCGTTTCCATCTTTCAACGTAAAGTCGCGGGGCGCGACGTGTATTAAACAGCAGCAGCTGTGCGTTACTCATCAGTCATTCAGCTCGGCGAGAATGTTAAGCGCTTCTTCGACTTCTTCATCGGTGTTGAAAAAATGTGGCGACATGCGCAGGCCCGCGCTTGGTCGCGAATCGACGAAAACTTTTCTTTCGGCTAATCGTTCAACCATCACTGGCGCATCTTTGACACCGATCATAACCGATCCGCCACGCTGGCTCTGTTTCGAGCGGCGTGTTGATGGTCCAGCCGCGCTCGGACGCAAAATCGATCATTAACTGAGTGCGGCGTTGCGATTCCCCTGCAATGTCAGAAATGCCGACAGCTTCGATAATTTCGAGTCCCGGAATCGCCGAGTAGAGCGCGGGAATGCTGGGCGTGCCCTGCGCGAAACGTCGCACCGATCGTGCGTAACGCATGGGCGCGTGGGCGAAGTCGAAAGGCGAATCGTGTGCGACCCAGCCAGTGAGTCGCGGTCGCAGATCTCTTTGTAAGTCGGGACGAACGTACAAATAACCACACGATGGACCACCACACAGCCATTTGATCGTGCCGCCGATCAAAAAATCGACGTGCCAATCAGCGGCGTTTAATTGTAAGACGCCCGCAGACTGATAAACGTCGAGCAGCACGAGCGCGCCTTTTGCATGTGCGTGTTCGACGATCGCGCGTGCGTCGATGCGGTAGGAGCTGCAATACGACGTGTGCGCGAGCGCGACGAGAGAAGTTTCGTTATCGATAGCGTCGAGGATTCGCTCGAGCGGAACCGAGATGTTATCGGTTGAGGGAACGACTTCGACGCGCGCGCCAATCTGTCGCTGCGCGTCCCAGAAGTATTCCATCGAAGGGAAGTCGAGCGCAGTCGTGACGACCTTATTGCGGCCTTTGTTGAAATCGAAACAGGACGCGACGGTGGCCATCGCGATCGACGCGTTAGGCTGGATCTGAACTGAGCCAGGCTCGCCGCCGAGAATCGTCGCGATGCGATCGCCGACGCGGCGCGAGAGCGTCCACCAGCTCGTGGCCCATGCGTCTTCGCTGGTGTGATGTTCCCAGGCGTCGATGTAGCTCAGCATCGATTCGCGCGCAGCGCGAGGCACCGGGCCGAGGCTGTGGCTCAGCAGATGGATGCCTGAGGCCAGCGTTGGGAATTCTGTGCGGTGCCTGTTGTCGATCATCTTATTAGACAGGATTTACAAGATTTTTCAGGATTGACAGGATTAAGAATCTTGTTACATCCTGTAATCCTGTAAACTTCTTTCTAACCCAAGGGCGTCCTTCGATAAACCTTCGAACACGCCCTTCGCTTCATCGCCAATCGGTGGATCGTGCCGCTCCTCGCGTATCGCCGCGAGTATCTCGCCGGCCACGTACTCCTTCGTCATCTTCGGCACATCAGCGCCTTTACTCATGTCGGTATCGATCGTCGTCGGCATCACCGTAATCACACGAACATTGTGCTGCGCCAGGTACGCTCGCATCGCCTGGCCCAACGACAATAACGCCGCCTTCGTCGCGCAATACGTACCGACCATCGGCAAATTAACTTTCGCAAACGCCGTAGCGACATTAACGATCATCCCATCGCGCTGCGCGATCATCTCCGGCGCGACGGCTCGCGTCACACGCAAGCACGCCGAAATAGTTCACCGCCATCTCTTCCTGCGCAGCCCCGAATTCCATCGTCAACGGATTGCCGAACCCCGCAACACCAGCGTTGTTAATCAAAATGTCTATCGCACCAATACGCGCGAGTGCTTCAACATCTCTATCGCTCGTCACGTCCAAACGCACCGGCGTCACACGCTCTGAATTCGAACGCCTCTCGATCTTTACGTTTGCGCGCACCCGCAATCACTTCGCTCGCGCCCGCATCGACAAACGCCGCAACGAGCGCGCGCCCGAGCCCGCGACTCGCTCCCGTGATCAACACTCGTTTGCCTTCAATCTCCATGTGCGCCAACTTTCGCAGCCGCAGCGCTGCGCTGCATCCGAGCGAGTTGATACAAACCCGCTCCAACAACTCCCCACACGACGATCAATTCAATGCTCGTCAATGATTGCCCACTGATTCGCTCGACTCAGCGTCTGCGTGCTCAACACCACGGCATCCTGTCGCAACTGGATCAGGATCATCACTCCCATCGACAACAGCGAGACGATCGCGGCCGCCTGCTGCACTCGGTGCGACAAGCTGATCTTGATCTCACTCGCAAGCGACGGGTTCAGTCGAGGGAGAAGCAAAAATATTAAGCTATGAATGAAATAAAGCACGACGAGGGCAAAAACTGCAACGTTCAACGCGAGTGAAAGCTGTCCGCTGACCAGCAAAATCGCGCAACAGATGAGCGTAAGCGTCAACGCGCGTATCGGAGTTGCAGTCGCTTTGTTGATGAAACCGAGCCAGCGCGGCGCCAGCCCGTCTTCAACAAACATGATCGCGAGTCGCGAGGGAACGAAGATCGTGCCGTTGAGCGCGGTCATGATCGCGGCGATTGCTCCGATCGTGACAAACATCGCCGCGCCCGCAGGAAGATAGATCGACGCGACTTCAGCCATCGGCGCACTGCTCGCTTGTAGTCGTCCGCCAGGCAGCACACCAAACGAAACGATCGAAGTGAAAACGTAGATCAGCGCTGTTACCGTGATTCCTTTCAACAGGATCTTCGGCAACCGGCGCGTGCTGTCTTTCACTTCGCCCGCAGTTTGCGCGATCGACTCGAAGCCGGCGTAAGCAAAGAACAGCGGCAACAGGCTCGCGCCGAAACCACTCGGGCCGTGCGTGAAAAACGGCGTGTAGTTTTCACCGCGAAGCACAAACAAACCGGGAACGATCAGCACGAGTAACGCGAGACACTTCAGCGCCGACATCACCACCTGGAACCGTCCAAACCAGCGAATGCCGATGACGTGAATCAGATAGAAGATTAGTAATGCAGCGAGCGCGAGTGGTAGTCGAAAGCGTTGCGCGTCGATGCGATTGCCGCTCAGGGCGATGATGTAACCCGCCATCGCGTTAGCGAGATACGCGCCCGCGCCGATGTACGAAATGATCTTGAGCCACGCGCCGACGTACGCGAGACGAAAGCCGTTCAGGGTGCGCGAGATGTGGAGATATTCGCCGCCCGGTTCGCGGCCGAGTGGCGTCGAGAGATACGCGGCGTAAGGGATCGAGGTGGCGAGAATCGCGGGTGTGAGGACGAGATAACCGAGAATCACGCTTGGACCAGTCAGCGCCCACGCCTGGCTCGTGACCTGAAAGATGCCCGCGCCGATGAGTATGCCGATCAGGGCGGCGTACGATTCAAGTGTCCCAAGATCGCGCCGGAGACGAGAGGAGGTTTGACAGGATTTACATGATTTTTCATGATTTACAGGATTTGTCTTGGTAATCCTCAAACATCTTGTTAATCCTGTCTATCGATCATTAACTCATTCGACGGCAACGTTGGATTGAGCACCTTCTCCGCACTCTCAACACCAGCCACCGGCAATGCTTCGCAGCATCAATCAACCCAAGTTGCGCGAGCACCGACGCCTGGTCCCAGTAGATATGCTCGTGCGCGAGCTTGCCATCGCGGAAATGAACGATCACGACGAGCGCCACCTTGACGTGTTTACCGGTCGGCTCGACTCCCGGCAACATCCAATCCATTTTGCTCGTGTGCGTAAACTCAAAAACCATCTCATCAACAATCCGATCGACCCCGATCGTGCGCGACACCGGCGTCATCGCCGTGTCAGGCGGCATCTGCGGAATGAAACGTTTCGAATAAAACTCGCGCAGCTCTTCATGGCCAACGCCGCCAGTCATCACGGGCACGTGATTGACGTAAGAATCTGCGACCATCGTCTCGAGCGTGTCGTCAGTGTTGCGCGTCGCGAATTCATACTTCACGTGATCGTCCCAACGCTGTGACAACACCTGTTGCGCTGAGGCACAACCCGCGCCCGCGAGATGACTGACAACAGAACTCGAGCGTGCGCAGGTTTGCGAGCTCGGCGGCAGCTGGCGTACGTAGTGTTCACCACCCGGACGCCCGAAAGCATGGTTCATGTCGGGATAATCGTGAATCGTGACAAGCGGGTTCGAGTCGAGCGCCGAATGAATCTGCGATTGGGCTTCCGGCGGGCAAAACTTGTCCTGCCCGGCGATGTGCAGCATCAATGGGTAATTCAGGTTCTTCGACTTCATCGAGAATCTTCTCAATGCTGACGCCGTAATAACCAACCGCACAATCCGGTTTGAAACGCACTGATAACAGGTACGCCAGATTGCCGCCCATGCAAAAACCCACAGCGCCAACGCGTCCGCTGCACGAAGTGTGCTTTCGCAGAAACTCAAGCGTCGCGGCAGAGTCTTCCACCGCTTTCGCCTCGTCGATCTTTTGATAAAGCTCGATGGCTTTGTTCCAGTCATCGCCTTTGTCAGTGAGCTCGATGCCGCGCTCGATGCGCCAGAACAGATCCGGAACGAGCGCGACAAATCCATGCGCTGCGTACCAGTCAGCAACGTCGCGCAGGTAGCTGATTGACGCCGAAGATCTCCTGGAGCACGACGATGCCTGGTCCATAGCCACTCGCAGGCAATGCAAGGTAGGCGTCGAACTCACCGCCGTCGAATGAGTTGATTTTGATCATGAACACAGATTACCACGGATCTTCGGCCCAGTTTTCGGCGACCCACTTCTTACCCGCCTCGCACACGCTCAGAAAGTTGCACATGCGGCAGTGAGGCGCGGTCTTGACCGGAAAATTCGCCGGATCGGAAGAGAAGATCGTGCGCTGCATGCCTTCATCAACCGCCTGTTCGCAACGCACCGGACTCAACAATTCATCAGCGAGATGCACTTCGACATTCGGATCGAGAAAGTGAAGCGTCACATTAACTGTGGCCCCCGCGAGCGACGGCAACAGCTCGCGCACCGCAAGCGCATACGCCTGCATCTGTAACTGGTAATCCTCAGCCGCAGACTTGAGCGCTTCTTCCAGCGATGGGTGACGATTGACCGGTTTCGGCGGTCCTTCATCTTCGAAATCGAAAGCGAATTGCCCGTCTTTCGGCGTGCGAATTCGCGGCGCAGGCGGCTCGCGTGGAAGTTCCGACTTGTCGTAAACGATGCGGTTTGTTTTGAAGTCGATGATCTCGATCTCAGCGTCGCCGCTGGCTGAGTGCGTGATCAAAAGCTTGTCGATGATGCCGTTGAGAACTCCGAGCCGGCGTCGCAAACGAAAGCTGAGCTCACTCCACAAACCATCGGCACCGGCGGGACGCGGCGAGTAATGCTCCGCGATCTTCGGCACGGCCTCAACGCGCTTGTAAACATCGCTCGCAAGATAATTTTTCGCGAACGGAAGCATCGCTCTGATCGCCGCTTCGTGATCGATCTCGACGAAACGATCCGAAAGTTGCGCCTGCCGTAGACGCACCACTTCATCGAAACTCGTGCGCAAACATTCTTCCACGCCCTGGTCCGGCGTGTAGCGCTCGCAGAAACGATGAATCACCGCGCCTTTCAGAGTTGCAGTCAGATTTGCCGGCGGCTCGGGCGCTTCGGCGTTGTTCCAAACCGCCATCTGATCGGCAGCCGGTAGTTGCAACACGCGATCGAAATAGTACTGCCGCGGACAGCGCTGGTAGTTGATCAACTGCGTGACACTGAACCGGTGAATCGCGTTGCCGCTTTGCGGACCAAACGGCCTGATCAACGGGAACGCCTCGCCTAACGAGTCGGCCGAATGCATGCTCGTCTGTGGCGGTTGTTCGGGCTGCGGCTCAAACTCATCGGGCGGCTCGTCGGCAAGATTCATCGTGAGCTGCAACTGAACATCGTCATCAAGATCGACGACGTCACTCGCACGCCTGTCGTGCAGTTCCAACGCTTGCCAGATCCACTTGAGCCACGAGTCGTTCTTCGAACCGAGGTTCGCGACGTCGTCAGTCACGCCCGAGAAAATCAAACGATCTTCAGCACGCGTCGCAGCGACATAAAGCAGCCGCATGCTTTCAAACTGTTCGCGCCATGCGTGTCGCTTCTCGAAATTGGTGAACGTGCAACCGGCGACGAGATTGCCGCGACCGTCCGGCACCTTCAGCGTCAGTCCCTGGTGACGATCGAGCAGGACCCAGTTGTCTGTTGCGACGCGCGAGAGTCGTTGCAGGTCGGGAATGATCACGACCGGAAACTCGAGTCCCTTCGCCTGGTGAATCGTCATCAATCTGACCGCGTCGGCCGCTTGATCAATCTGCCCTTCACTCTCGCGACTGCCGATTGCTTCAAACTCTTCAACGTAACGGACGAAGTCGCGAATCAAGTGCGTTCCCGAGCTTTCGAAGCGGGCAGCCAATGTGAACAGTCGCTCGACATTTGCGAGACGCTGCGCGCCGTCGTAATTCGCTGCGACAACTGTCATGTACTCCGATTCCTCAACTGCGTAACGCAGCAAATCCTGGATCGGATAGTGATGACGGCGATCGACGAGCTCGCCGATCAACTTCGCGGCACGATCGAGCAGCTCGTGCTCTTCTGGACTGATGAACGCGATCTCGTTCGTGGTGGCGCAGCGCCGTGTAAAGCAGGCCGTGTGGCCGAGAAGCCGCGCAACGGCGCACCAGTTTCGACTTCGTTCACGAGCGGCGCGCAGCGCAAGCCGAGCAAAGCGTTGTCAGAGAGACCGCAAAGCGGCGAGCGAAGCACAGCCGCGAGCGCGATCTCGTCAGTTTTGTTGTCTAAAAAGCGCAGCAGTTGAATGAGGTCGGTGATCTCTTCGCGCTCATAGAAACCGCGGCCAAGCACGGTTTGATACGGAATGTTTGCGCGACGAAAGATCGACTCGTAGATCGACACCTGCGTCATCGCGCGAAACAGCAACGCGATATCGCCGTACTTGAGTCTGTCGACGCCCTGCGTTAGCGCGAGGATGCGGCGCGCAAGCTGCTGCGCGTCGAGCACGCGCGAGTCCTGTTCGGCGCGCGGATCGTCTTCAAGCGAAGGCTTCGTCGTGACCAGCAGCTCGACGAGTGGACCACTGTCGCGCAGCTCGCGTTTCGGCTCGCTCTTCTCGTGCTTCACGTAGCCGAGCTGGTCCAGGTTTTTATACTCACTCGCGGGAACGTCATCCGGAACCTGGAACAGTCGCGCAAACAGATAGTTGAAGAACGCAATCAACGGCGGCTGGCTGCGAAAGTTCAACTGCAAAGGCTTCTCTTCACCACGCGCCGCGAGCAGGATCGCCGTCATCTCGCGAAACACGTCAACGTCCGCGCCGCGAAAACCGTAGATCGACTGCTTGCGATCGCCGACGATGAAGAGATTTGCCGGCCGGCGACCTTTCGCGAGCGCCAGGCGTTCGAGCAACACGCGCTGCACGGCGTTCGTGTCCTGAAACTCATCGACGAGAAAGAAGCGATAACGTTCAGACGTGCGCGCCACCACTTCCGGACGTTCCAAAAGCTCGAGCGTGCGCAATTCGAGATCGTCAAAGTCGAGCGCGGAGAGTTTTTGTTTCTCTTCGTTGAGTCGCTGATCGACACGCAGCAACAAGTTGACCATCTCGAGCGCGTACTGCCGCGCAAACAGATCGAGACAAACTTGCGGTACGCGGCCCTGGAGGCCTTTTTCCCAAACGAGCGTGTCCAGCGCTTTCACATGATCCGCAACGGGCGGCCGCGCCTGCGGGCGATGCGCGCGGAAGTTCTCGACGAAACGGCAGAAGTCAGCGAGCGTTTCGTGCGACGGAATCGACTTCAATAGTTTCTGCGCTTCGGTCCACGCGGCGAGCACTTCGGCCTGGTTTGTCATCGAGGCTTTCGTCGTGCGACGCACACCGAGAAATTCAGCCATCATGCGTTCGAGCTCTTCGAGCGCGGCTGCGTGATCTTCTTCAGTGGCGTGCACGCGAGCCGTCGCGAGTGCGAGATCTTCGAGGCCGAGCCCCTGGCCGCGCGCCTCGCGATAGAGTTGGGCCAATGCTGACGCCAGACGGCTGCGACCAACGCCGAGAGTCAGTCGCGATATCTCGATGTGGCCATTGCTGATGAACTCGGAAAGAACTTCCTCAACGATCAACTCGAGCATCATCGCCGCGCGATGTTCGTCGAGGAGCAGAAACTGCGGATCGACGCGCGCCTCGATCGGAAACTCGCGCAGCAGTCGCGCGCAGAAGCCGTGAATCGTCGTGATCACGGCGCCGTCGAGCGTGCGTTTGTAGTTCAGCCAGCGGCGGCGCTCTTCTTCGTTCGCGATGCGCAGCATCTGGTTGAGCTCGCTGCGCAGGCGCTCGTGCATTTCGTTGGCGGCGCGATTCGTGAAGGTGATCGCGACGATCTGATCGATTGAGAGACTGTGTTCGCGGAGGATGTGGACGTAGCGCTCGACGAGCACCGTCGTCTTGCCAGAGCCCGGCCCGGCCGTGACGGAGATGTGCTTGTCGATCTCGTACGCGGCGGCTGCTTGTTCTGGTAATAAAACTTTAACCACGGATTACACCGATTTCTTCTTGCGATCGATCCGATCGCGATCGTAGCGACAGACGGCGCTGTAGTCGCAGAAGCGACAGGTCTTTAGTCGCTCCGATGGATCGACGATGAAGCGCCCGGCGCGGATGCCGTCGAGAAATTCCCAGATGCGCGCGACTACCTGCTCGCGAATTCTTTGCCAGTCTTCATCAGTGAACACTGAATTTTTCGCGCGCAGGTGCAGGTAATCCAACTGGCTCGCGCGATACAAGACCCTTGTTCCGGCGATCCTGACCGCCGCGAATCACGTAGTAACCACCGCCGGCAATCGGCTGGTCCGGCAGGATCAGTTTTTCGAGTGCTTCGAGATAGATCGGAAGTTGCAGACTGCGGCCGGAAATGATGTCGCTGCGACTCGAGCCGGTCGACAACTTGTAATCGTAAGCGATAAGCGTGTTGTCATCAGCGACGTCTACACGATCGATCTGACCGCTGATCTTGATCGTCTCTTCACCGACAAAGGTTTTGCGCGTCAGCTCGAGCGGCTCTTCTTTCGAATCCGGATCTTTCGCCGCAGACTTCATGCCGCCGAAAGCGACCTCGAAATACGACGGCAACACTTGCTGTCCCTCAGCCGCCGCCTGCACTTCCAGCTCGTACAACAACACCTGGTCCAAAAGTATCTTGCGAATCTCTCGATCGATCTTCCAGATCTGCCGGTTGAGCGGCGGCACTATGCGCTCGTGCTCGTCAAACACCGAATCAGCAATGTTCGCGAGCTCTTTTTGCAATTTCCTGCGATCGAGTTTGTGCAGCGGCTCGCGACGATGGCGCTCGAAGAAGCGACGCAGAATGTCGTGCAGAAGCTTTCCGGCGTCGATCGCCTGTAGATCGAGCGCCGCTTCACCGCGCGGCTCGAGTCGCAACACGCGCTGCGCATAGAAACGATAAGGGCAGTTGCCGTAGACACTCAGACCGCTCGCGCTGTGAATAAAATCTGATCCGAATTTCAGCTTGATCAGGTGCAGCAGATCCGGATCCGTGATCTCGCCGTCGTACACTCCGAAATGTGGCCCGGCTCGTTCACGCTCGATCTCGATCCGACGCAACGCAGCATCACTCAGGAAACCATCGTTGCGCGCGAGCGTCAGCAGTCGCATGATGCGCGACTGCGGCAACAAGCTTCACTTTGCACCACGATGCAGGTGACGTTCCTGCTGGCGCACGAGACCGACCTTCATCTCGGCCGTAGTCGACGCATCGTCGAGGTTCTTGCCGTCGTAATCGCGGCGGATGATCTCGGTTTCAAGCCGGCGTGGCGCAATCGCGCGCCGCAGCTCGTCGATGTAGTAAGAAGCGACAGTTTCCGAATCGTCTCCGAGCATCAGCGGCCGCGTGAGATACAAACGCTCGGTCGCACGACACGCGACCTGGTAGAAATAGTGCTCTTCCTTCAGCAGCGTGTTGGGCGAGATGTCTTCGAGCGTGAGACCGTATTCTCTCAATCGATCGCGCTCTTCGTGCGGGTAGATCCAGTCGCGTGACGCACTCAACGGAAAACCACCTTCGATTAGTCCCGCGATGAAGACTGCACGAAAGCGCAGACCGCGCACGTCGGTCGCTTCGAGCACGCGCAAACCGTTGCGATCAGGCGCGCCAAAGATCTGCGACTGCGCCGCGAGTGAGCGGCGAACTTCCTGTAGAAACGTCGCGAGCCGAACGGTTTTGGGCCCGTTTGCAAGGAGCTCGATGCTCTTGATCGCGGCCACAAATGCGCGTCGCAACCCTTCGAGCGCGTTGAAGTTGAGCATTACTTGCGGCAGTTGCTTTTCGTCGGGCGAATGCTTCGCAGGTTCGGCAATTTGATCACGAAAGCCGAAACGATCGAGCAGTCGCATCAGCTCAGTGCGGAGCTGTGCGGGCTTGCCTTCGCGCGGCACTCCGTGCAGCAACTCGGAAAATCGTTCGACTACGAGCGCAGTCCACGCGAGCGCCGCCGGATGAACGTCGCGCGAAGGACGTCGTTTCTTCTCGACGCCTTTGTCCTCGAGCTTCACGATTTCCGCGTTTTCGACGTTGTCAGCGATGTCTGTGTCGCGATCGTGAGCACCGGGATCGATGTTCAGCAATTCTTTTGTTGCGGCCGCGCCGGGCAGATCCGTGTACAACTTGTGCGCACGCGCCAGCCACGCGCTCACGCTCAACTCGCTGCCGACGTACGCAAACGCATTCTCGAGTGAGTCAGCATCCCAGAAGCCGATGCGATAGCGGGTCTTCAGGCGACCGATCACTTCCGGCGTGAACACCGGCACGTCAGCACGCAACAAATTCAGATGTTGCTCGTCAAAACGCGACGACAACACGCGAATCTCCGCATCGCTAAGCCGGAAATATTCCGACTTGATCAAATCAGCGACTTCAGCAATCCGCGTCGTCTGCGGCTCTTCAGACGATAAACCTTCGAGCAACAACAGGAGTTTGAGCGCGGCGCGATTCGCGGGAACGTCTCCGGCGTCGATGCGCAACTCGAGATTGCACGGCAGCGACTCTTCCAGCATGACGCGCGTGATCGTTGGTCCATACGTGGCGCGTTGACGAACGACGAGCGCGATGTCGGCGAGATCGAAATTCTCCGTCAGCACAAGGCGTTTGACTTCGCGCGCGATCGTGCGGATTTCGGTGTCGCGATCGCCGCATTCGAGGTAACGAATCTCGTGCACGAGGGCTTCCGGCTCATCTGACACTTCATCCGAAGAGGTCAGCGGGTTAAAGAGGTTCTCGCGCAACTCAGCGAGGATCCCGCCTGTGGCGATGTAGTCGCGAATGTGCACCTGGTCAAACTTCGCGATGCTTTCGAATTGTCCGATCGTCTCCTGAAACGGCGTGAAGATTTCCGGATTGCTGTCGTCGTGATTGAGATTGACGATCGTTTGCGGCAGCAGCGGGATCAACTGTCGCAGGATCTCGCCCTGCACGGGAGTGAAGTCGAAGAAGCCGTCGATTATTAAGAGCTGCACGTTCGCGAGCCACGGCGCTTTCACCCAATGACCATCGATCATGCCGCGCAACACCCAGAGCGCGCGAAGCTGTTCGGCGTCTTCTTCAGTGAAGAGACTTTGATCGAGAAGCTCGGTGTACTTTGAATAGATCAGCGAGATTTCTTTGTCGAAGTCGAGCTGCGTGATGCCGCGCGTTGTGCCGTTGCCCTTTTCGAGATCTTTCGCGCGCGCGTTGAGGATGTCGGCGAGTTCGGCTGGAGTTCGCGCGGCGCGCTGAATCTCGCCCAGCAGTGTGGAAATGCTGTTGACGCAACCTTCGCGGGTGGCGAGTGGTGCGAATGCTTTTAGCTGGTTGTTGGCGAGCAGTTGCAGCAGCAGTTGTGAGATCAAGCTGCGCTTCAGCGGCAACTCATCGCGATCGATCGGAATGCGTGGCGGCAGGTTGTGACCGTCTTCGTCAACCGCCGAATAGAGCACGCGTCGCACGAGGCCGCGAAACAAGTACACCGGAAGCTCGCCCCAAACACCGCGCGTGCGCTGGCCGTCGAGTAGTTGTTGTGTGACTCGTTCGAGGAGCGGGTAAGAGGCGGCGAGATAGACAAACGCGTCGCTTTGATTGTTGGCTAGGAATTTAGCGCAGCGCTCGATGAGCAGAGCGCGGTTGTCGTTGAGCAGCGGGCCTAACCAGATCTCGTTCACAAAAAAGACTTTTTAACGCAGATTACACAGTTGACGCGGATCTGCTTTTCGCGCTTTTGGCCTTGAGCAGGGGCATGTCTTCCTCGGGGAACAGTCCGCCATCGTCTCGGCTCAACGCTCGGGCTGCTTTGTCGACTGGCTCGAGTATCTCGATCTCTTCACCGGCAATCGCGCCGCGCTCTTTGAAGCGCCGCGCCGTGACGAGCACGCGCGTTTCGAGTGAGCGCACGCCTTTGTTGTAGGCGTCGAGTGCGCGGTCGAGGTTTCTGCCGATGTCGTCGAAGTGATTTGTAAACACGCGCAGGCGATCGTAAAGCGTCTTCGCCAGGTTACTCACTTCCTGCGCGTTGTCGGCCATCTGTTCCTGCCGCCAACCGTACGACACAGCTTTCAGCAATGCAATCAGCGTCGTCGGCGTCGCGATGATCACTCGTTGGCTAATACCATCTTCGATCAGTTTCGGATCGTGTTCGAGCGCCGCACTGTAAAACGTTTCGCCGGGAAGAAACAACAGGACAAACTCCGGCGTGGGTTGCAATGTTTCCCAGTAAGACTTGCGACTCAGCGACGTGATGTGGGTTCTCACAAGTCGTGCGTGATCCTTCAACCGGCTGGCACGAATTTCTTCGTCGGTCGTCGAGATCGATTCGTAAAAAGCGTCGAACGGAACTTTCGAATCAACCACGATCGTGCGATTACCCGGCAGACGCACAATAAGATCGGGACGAATGCGACTTTCTTCCGTTGCGACTGTTTCCTGTTCGACGAAGTCGCAGTATTGCAGCATGCCCGCCAGCTCGACGACGCGGCGCAACTGAATCTCGCCCCAACGGCCGCGCACGTGAGGGACGCGCAAGGCTTTGACGAGGTTTCCAGTCTCTGACTGGAGTTGCAGGTGCGACTGAGCAAGCACCTTTACCTGCTCGCGCAACTCCGAGTACGCGCCGACGCGGTTCTTCTCGAGCTCACCGATCTTGCCGTCAACTTTTTCGAGGGACTCTTTCAGCGGCTTGATCAGATCGCCGATCGCGTTCTGGCGTCGCTCGAGTTCGCCTTTCGCGCTTTGCTGAAACGTTTCGAGGTTCTGTTTTGCGAGATCGAGAAAGGATTGATTATTACTGCGCAATGCGTCGGCTGAGAGAGCTTTGAAGGCGTCAGCGAGCTTGCTTTCGGCGGTGTTGATGAGCGTGAGTTTTTCCTGGCTGGCTTTTCGTTCTTCTTCGAGTCGCGTTTGCAGCACAGCGCGCTCTGTTTCACCGTGCGTGCGACCACGCTCAAATTCGTATTTCAGTTTCGTCCGTGTAATCAACCAAACGGAAAAGGCGCCGATACTGAGACCAAGCGCCAGCATGGACACGGGGAAGACAATTTCCATGGGTACGCATTCTAGCAGCAACTAGCGACAAAAAGCACAAGATATGCGATTTAAATCTGAGACGCTTACTAAATCTGGGTTCGTGAAGGGGAGTTAGTTTTAGACAGGATTACAGGATTTACAAGATTAACGGATCTATCTTCCGAAGCTCGCGACCATGCGCTCGTAGATCTTGCGGGTCACGCGTACGTCGTTGAGGTTGTACTCGCGGATGAGATCGAGCTTGCCGGCCTGGTAGAGATCAAAGACCTTGCTGCCTTCCACGTCGGCAGTCTTGCTCGACTCGATCCCGAGCGCCCACGCGATATCGTCGAGACTCACGTGCCGCTTCGCGCCCAGCCACCAGCGATGCATCGTGTCAAAAACGCCGCGCACGTTGTACTCACCGAGATTCACAAACGGCCGCGCCTTGAGCGAGTGCGCGAGGCAGCGCTGGAAGATGAACGGCAGATCGAAACCGATGATGTTGTGTCCCACCAGCTCGTCGCAATCGGGATCGAAATCCTTCATAACCGCGAGAAAATCCTGAAGTGCTTTCTTCTCGTCCTCTTCGTAACCGTACTTGTCGATGCCAAACACGTGCTCGCTGACTTCCGGACCGAGATCGGGAAACTCCAGCCCGGGAATCGGACCGGCGTGCAGAGCAATTGAGAGCACGCGACCCGACGTGGCGCTCAACGCGCCGAGGGCGTAGCAACGCTCTTCTTCCGCCGCGATGTCTTCGAGGTAGCGTTGTTGTTGCTCGACGCGCATGTTGCCGAGTCGCATCGAGCGCTCGAGTTGCGAACCAACTCGTTCGCGAAAGTCGGGAAGGGTGAGTGTTTCGATGTCGAGCGTGTAGGCGCGTGGGAGTTGCGGCTCGGCCTTCTGGTGTTCGCGATATTGATCGAGCGTGATGGGACGATATTCCGCGACGACAAACTGCGAGCGATCCTGGAAAGTTTCGAGTTTGCCGGTGATGCCCCAGAGGCCGGGTTTGATCTCTTTCTGAGTTTCGAGTGTCTCGCCCCAGATTTTGAGCGCGATGGTGCCGGTGGCGTTGCGCGCGGAGGCGTCGCAAAAAAGACGGCCTTGCTGTGTGCGGCGCTCGCGGACGGAGGTGATGAGCACTATCAGCCAGAGATCTTCGCCGTGGGGAATTTCGGGGATGGGGATGTTACCGCGCAAGCTTTTTGACCTCGGCGCCCATTCGGCCGGTGAGCATGAGGGCGATCATTTTGTAGTCGCCCATGAATGACCAGAGCGGGTATTTGAATGTGGCAGGGCGATTTTTTTCGATCAGGAAGTGCGCGAGCCACGCGCAGCCGTAACCCGGCACAAAGCCGAGAAAGAAGAGCCACCACTTTCCTGATCGCAATCAAATAGATCAGCAAAGCGATGCCCGCGCGTCGTGCCGATCAAATGGAGCACATCGCGTCGCGGGCTGGCTGTGCTCTGAGACGTAGAACGGCCAGAACTCAGAGAATGATTTGTACCGCTCTTCGCATGAGCGAACGTGATTCAGTTTCATCGCGATAATCTGCGTTAATCCGACGGCTAAGATTTTCTTCCACGTGCTCGACGCGACTCATCCCGATCAGCGCCGTCGTGATTCCCGGAGTGGAACGAACAAACTCAATCGCCTTTTGCGGTGGAATGCGTCCCTGCAAGAGTGAAGCACTCGTGACGACGGTGACCCCAAGCCGCTCGAGCCTCGTCAATAACGGTCGTCGCCTCAGGCATCGCGAGGTTAAACGGCAGTTGAATGAAGTGAAACCCGTGCTGCTCGCCACCAACCTCACGCGCGATCTCAACCATCCGCGCGAGCGAATGATGCTGGCCCGAATTCGGCGGCATACGAAATCCATTCCACGTCGCCACACCATAATGCGCCAGCTTACCCTCCCGGCGATTCTCCTCGAGACGTTCAAACGCCCGCTTCAACCGCGCATAAAACTCCTGGTCCGAAACGTACTGCAACTGCGACTCCGGATTGTGAATGTAATAAACATCGACACACTCGAGGCCCATGTTTCGCAGCGACTGATCGAGCTGGTTCTGAAGATAAGCCGGCGTCATGCAATGACTGCCGCCGACGATGTCTTCGAACGAAGCAATACCCGGCTTCACGAAAGTCTCGTTCACATACTGAGCCACATTTCGCGGCGGCGCGCCGTCGAACGGCAAGTAGCCGCCTTTCGTGCAGATGACGAGCTCTTCGCGCGCGATGCCGTGCTCGTTCGCGAGTATCTTCAAAGCTTCGCCGATGGAGCGTTCGCTTCGTTGGAAACGATAGTTCGCGGCGGTGTCGATGACGTTGACGCCAAGCTGCACCGCGCGAACGACCGAGCGCGTGTAGCTTGAGATCAGTGGCTTCGTCCGCATTGCCGAGATACGTGCCGATACCGATCGACGAAAGTACGAGGCCGTGTTGCTCGCGGAAGTGATTTGCCGCGAGGCCGATCGGCGAAGCGTTCGCGATAATGGGCAGTGCCTTCAGGTGTTAGCGCGAGTGTTACGCAGTTGAGTCATTAGCGATGGTCGACAGGCTGTTAATCTGTATGGTAGTATGTTAGTTTGTGACCACAATGTCATTACGAATGCAGTCTTCGCTTGACGTCAACGAAGACGACCTCCAGCAGATTTCGTCCGAGTCTACGAAACTCGTCTTCGAGTACCTGACAACGATCGCCGAACGTCCGGTTCGCGCTGAAAACCATGCCGGCAAAACACTCGCCGCAATCGAACTGAGCTATCGAGCGAAGGACGACCACTCGAACAACTTCTCGACGTCGTGCCGCACGATCATGGACCTCAGCCGCCACAACGGCCATCCGCGATTCTTCGGTTACGTCGCTTCGCCGTCCACACCGATCGGCGCTTACGCAGATCTGATCGCTTCCGCACTCAACGCAAACATCACCTGCTGGCGTTCCGGTCCCGCGGGCACTGAAGTCGAACGAATGGTCGTGCGTTGGCTTGGCGCGTTGATTGGTTACGATCGCGACGCCAAAGGACTGTTAACGAGCGGCGGCTCGATGGCAAACATGATCGCGCTGCTGATAGCGCAGCGTCGCAAGTCGGGCGTCAACACTTCGCGCAGTCGGACTTTGGAATTCCGGTCCACCGATGACGCTCTACGCGTCTGAAGAAGTTCACATGTCGATCGCGAAGGCCGCAGACATTCTCGGCTTCGGACGCGATCAGGTGCGCGTGATCGCGTGCGACGAGCGACAGCGAATGCGCGTCGATCTGTTGCGTCAAAAGATCGAGGCCGATCGACGCGAAGGATTGCGGCCTTTTTGCGTCGTTGGCAGTGCCGGAACGGTCAACACCGGCGTCGTTGATCCGCTGAATGAGATCGCGGACGTCGCTGCGGAGTTTGATCTATGGTTTCACGTCGATGGCGCTTACGGCGCGCCCGGTTCGTTGGATGAACGGAAGAAACATTTCTTCGCAGGTCTTGAGCGTGCTGATTCGGTTTCGCTCGATCCGCACAAGTGGCTTTACGTTCCGGTCGATGCAGGATGTCTTCTGTTTCGTGATGCCGATGCGGCGCGCGCGCCGTTCAGCACTGAAGACGCCGACTACATCAAGACGCACGGCTACACTGACGAGGAGGCTTTTGCGTTCTGGGATTATGGTGTGGAGCTGTCGCGACGTTTTCGCGCGCTGAAAGTTTGGATGACGTTGCAGTATTACGGCAGTCGTCGCATTGCCGAAGCGATCAGCGAAGACATCTCGCTGGCGGCGTACCTTGGCGAAATCGTTTCGAGCGCGGACGACTTCGAACTGCTCGCGCCGGTGGAATTGAGTATCTGTTGTTTCCGTTACGTGCCTGACAGCGGAGCATGAGCGATGCTGAATTGGACCGTCTGAATGAACGCATCATGGAAATGGTGCAGAAGGGTGGCCGCGCGTATTTGTCGAATGCGACGGTGAATGGAAAGTTCGCGTTACGCGCGTGCATCACAAACTTTCGGACGACGAAGAGTGATATCGATGAAACCATGCGGTCGGCGCGGTGCGATGAACGCAGGCAGAAAAACTTTTAGCCGCGGATTCACACGGATGAAACGCAGATACTCCAGAAAAGCCTACGATCACGAACTGCGCGTCGCCTGCGAACTCGCACGCACAGCCGGCGCTGCGATCCTCGAGCACTACGAAGGCCCGCTTCACATCAAACAGAAAAACTACGACGACGACACCGAGCCCGTTACCCAGGCCGACACGATCGCCAACGACCTGATCGTCACCGGGTTGAAACGCGAGTTTCCCGACGACGGCATCCTCGCGGAAGAATCGGTCGACACCAAACGCCGTCTCGAGAAATCACGTGTGTGGATGGTCGATCCACTCGACGGCACGAACGGTTTCATCGACGGCAACGGCGATTTCGCGGTCCAGATCGGTCTCGCCGAAGAACGGCGAGTGTGTCGTCGGCGTGGTCTATCAACCACTGACGGGCGTGCTCTATCGCGCCGTGCGTGGCGGCGGAACATGGATCGAGCGTCCGCAGTTCGAGCCGGAGCAGGCGAAGGTTTCAGACAAGAAAACCCTCGCGGAGATGCGTTTGGCCGCGAGCCGTTCGCATCGCAGCCCGCGCATGAACAAAGTCGTCACACGGCTTGGCTTTCAAGGAAGAAGTGCAACGCGGCTCGGTAGGAATCAAGATCGGCCTGCTCGTCGAGCAGCAGTGTGACGTTTACATCCATCTTGTCGCCGCGCACGAAGCAGTGGGACACGTGCGCGCCGGAAGTGATCCTGACCGAGGCCGGCGGGCGCATAACCGATCTTTTCGGTTATCCTTTGAACTACAACGTTCCTGAGGTTCAAAATCGCAACGGGCTGGTAGCCAGCAACGGTATTTCTCACGATCAGATTATTGAGACGCTCGCGCCGCTGCTGAACGAATTCGGCCGCAAGCGAGCTTGAAACGATGACTCGCCGCAAACCCTTTCTCACCTACTTCGTCCTCTGCGCCATACCTCTGTTGCTGCTCGCCGGACTCAATTACTGGAACGGACTTCGTAGCGTCGATTCCACTGTCGGCCCAATCGTTCAGAACGATCTAAATGCCTTCAATGTCGCTGTGGACCAGGAGCTGCGCGAGCGGAAGAGCGACCTCCTTCGTCTGAGCATGATGAAAGACATGCAGTACGTCGTCTCAGACAAAGAACGAGTTGACGTTTGGCCGCAGGGAATGTACCTGACGTTGAAAACACTTCCGCTGCTGAGAGAATTTGAGAGTCTGACAGTTTTCAATCGCGACCGCCAATCGTTTATTTTTCGACCAGTTGACGGCGAGTGGACCGCACTCGACAACTCTCACGCGGCCGAGTTCCCACAGCCTGATCCGCAACGTTTGGGAATTGCAGGGTAACGGTTCGATCGAGAAGCTCGGCAGCTCGGCCAAAAGCCTCGAACACTCAGCCCCCATCCACGATGAGAAAGGCACAAGCAACATCGGCGCAATCGTCGGTGTGCTCGATCTCGACAACGTATTCGCAAGCGCTGCACGAGGATTGGAAACAAAGTCGAGCCAACTGATGGTCATGGCGGTGGACCGATCAGGGAAGATTGTTTATCACTCGAATCGTTCACTCAAAGATCTGCCAGCCAACCAGGCAATGCCAGGTTTCAACTCGATCGCGAACGCAATGAAAAACAACGAGGGCGGCGTTCGTGAATTTAAATCGCCGGCGGGCTCGTACCTCATTGCTTACTCACCAATTCCACAGTTGAACGTTGCTGTAGCTGTTGCGCGCGATCGATCTGCATCGCTTTCCAGCGCGCACCGGTGGGGCATTGCCGGATTAGTGTTGGCGCTGCTGTTCGCAGCGGGCGCCGCGCTTCTGCTCGATCGGCACGTGCAAAGAAGATCGCGAGGCATCGCGCGCGTGAGCGAAGACTTATCGGCGATCGCAAAAGGCGAGTTGGACCGTCGCATCATCCTGCAATCGAGTGACGACGCTCGCAGTCTCGCCGACAACATCAACGTCGTGACAGAACAGTTACGCGCTCAAATCGCACGCGAAGAAGAGTCGCGGCAGTTTGAGTCGTTCATGCGCCTCTCAGCCATGCTGACGCACGATCTGAAGAATGCGATCGAAGGACTTGTCGTTGACCGTCGGCAACATGGAGCGCCATTTCGACAATCCTCAGTTTCGCACCGACGCATTGAAAGGGCTGACGAGCGCGACCAACAAACTAAAAGCGCTCGTGGCGCGGCTCTCGCGACCGATGACCAGTCTCAGCGGTGAACACAAACGGCCCACGAACGTCGATCTCGTTCCCATCATTCAACGCGTTGTCGCGATGACCGCTGAACCGCAGCGCAGCAAACACACGATCGTAACGAGACTGCCGCCAACTCTGCATGCGCTCGCCGACGCGGCGCGTGTTGAAGAGGTGATGGAAAACCTCGTCCTCAATGCTCTCGAAGCGATGACCGACAAAGGCGGCACACTCACAATCGAGGCGGGCCAGACCGAAACGGCGCGCCGATGTTCTCCGTCAGCGACACTGGACGTGGAATGAGTCGACACGTTCATCGAGACTCGACTGTTTCGTCCGTTCTCCACCACAAAGAAGAACGGTATCGGTCTCGGACTCTACACTTGCCGCGAAGTAATCAGAGCCAGCGGCGGCTCGATCGAAGTAGAGTCAGTCGAAGGCGCTGGAACGACATTTCGCGTCGTGCTACCATCGATTCCACACGACAGGCGTAATTAAGAAGGGCGCGGCAAAGCCCTTCCACAAGGCATACCCGTTACGCCCGTTCCTCCGCAGTACTGCCCAGGAATTAACGGCTCAGGCATACGTGTGCGCCTAATCTGTTCTGCGGAAAGCGATTGCGAAATATGACCCACCAACCCCAGCCTAAAGGCACCGTACTGGTTGTCGATGACGACGACGCAGTGCGCAGTGGTCTTTACTGGGCGCTGACCTCCGACTATCAGGTGCTGCAAGCGTCGTCGCGCGAAGAAGCGTGTGCGCTGATCAACGAGGAAGAGATCGAGGTCGTCGTCAGCGATCTGCACCTGCCGCCACACGTTGACGACATCGCCGAGGGACTCGCGTTGATCGATGTCGCGCGTGCGCAGGATCCGCCGCTGCAAGTGGTCGTGATTACGGGCAGCGATTCGAAACGCGCGGCGCTGGAAGCTGTGAAGCGTGGCGCGTACGGTTTTTTTGAAAAGCCACTCGATCCGGCGGAGTTGTTGCACATCGTCAACCAGGCCGCGCGCATGCGGCAACTGGAGATCGAGAATCGCCGATTGCGCGAGGAACTTTCGCGGCCGCCGGGATTCGCGCATTTGACGGGAACAAGCCAGGCGCTCGAACGCGTGTTGAAGCAGGCGCGGTCAGTTGCGGCAACGAGTGCGACGGTGTTGTTGAGCGGCGAGAACGGAACCGGCAAGGAGATGCTTGCGCGCGCGATTCACCAGGAGAGTCCGCGTGCGAATGGACCATTTGTGGCGGTGAGTTGTGCTGCGCTGCCTGAGGCGTTGATCGAGTCGGAGCTGTTTGGTCACGAGAAGGGCGCGTTTACGTCAGCGACGCAAAGTCACAAAGGCCGGTTCGAACTGGCGAACGGCGGAACACTGTTTCTCGACGAGATTGGCGACTTGAGTGCGGCGGTGCAGGTGAAGCTGTTGCGCGTGTTGCAGGAGCGCGAGTTTGAGCGCGTCGGTGGGACGAAGACGTTGACCGTCGACATCCGCTTGATCGCAGCGACGCAATCGAGATCTCGAAAAGGAAGTTGCGGCAAGGACGATTTCGACAGGATTTGTTTTTCCGGCTGAATGTGGTGCCGCTCGTGTTGCCGCCGTTGCGCGAGCGTCCGGAAGACATTCCGATCCTGGCGGCGCACTTCGCAGCGAAGTCAGCGCAGAAGTATGGACAGCCGACACCGGAGCTGGAGCCGGCGCTGGTTGAAGTCTTGCTGGAGTACGACTGGCCGGGGAACGTGCGTGAGCTGGAGAATTTGATCGAGCGTTTGGTGGTGCTGAGCAGCAGTTCGACGCTCGGGCTGGAGTTTGTGCCGGAGAAAATGTTGCGCGCGCTGCCGGGAACGACGCCCGGTGACGAGAGCACACTGGAAGGCGCGGTGGAAGCACTCAAGCGCAGGATGATCATAAGCGCGTTGCAGTCGGAAGGAAACAAAGTCGCCGCCGCGAAGAAGCTGGGCATCAGCCGATCCTACCTGCATCGCCTAATCAACGAGTTCGATCTCTAGCCACAAAAGGCACAAATGCACAACGTGAATTTCAGCGTTTGTGACTTTTGTGCCTTTTTGTGGCTACTATGTCTTCGTGGCGAGCCTGCAACAACGTTTACCGGAGAATGTGCCCGGGGATTTCTTCGTCGATTCCACCTGCATCGATTGCGACACGTGTAGTCAACTCGCGCCCACGATCTTTCGCGATCACGGCGACCAGTGCAGCGTCTATCACCAACCCGAAACTGACACTGAAACACAGCTCGCGATGATGGCGCTGGTTTCGTGTCCGACCGGCTCGATCGGCGCAACCGAACGACACGACGCACACCTCGGCATCGACGCGTTTCCGATGCTGCTCGAAGAGAACGTTTACTTCTGCGGCTTCACTTCAGAATCCAGCTTCGGCGCGTGGAGTTATTTGATCACGCGTCCGGCGAGCGAAGGCGGCAACATCCTGATCGACTCGCCCACGGTTTGCGAGCCAACTCGTGAAACGGATCGAAGCGATGGGCGGCGTCAGACAAATGCTGCTGACGCACAAAGACGACGTTGCGGACTCACGAATTGTTTCGCGAGAGGTTCAACTGCGAACGAGTGATGCACGCGGACGACGGCGCGAGCCGTCTCGGTGTCGAGCATGTAATTCGAGGCGAAGATCCGGTGCAACTCGATGACGATCTGCTCGTGATTCCCACGCCGGGACACACGCGCGGTCACGTCGTCTTTCTTTACCGCAACAAGTTTCTGTTTACCGGCGATCACCTGGCGTGGTCACCGCGCCAGCAAACGCTGACGGCTTTTCGCAGTGTGGCGTGGTACTCGTGGCCCGAACAGATCCGCTCGATGGAAAAGCTTTTGAGTTATGAATTTGAGTGGGTGTTGCCGGGTCATGGCGACATGCATCAACGCCGATGCGTCAAACCATGCATGATGAGCTCGAGCGATGTGTGGCGTGGATGAAGACAGTTAAATAAATTTTGTGCTTTTTGTGCTTTTGATGGCTAATTCTATTAAAAGAGGAAACTAATGAATCGAAATCAGAAGATTGCTCTCGGTTGTGGTGGTGCAGGATGTTTGGGATTGATTGTGGTCGCGATCGCCGGCGGCCTGATCTATTTCTTTCTTATCGCTCATCTCTTCGCGCACATGCACAACTACAATTCCAACGTCAGCACAAATCGTAATTCCAATTCGAATGACAACTCAGATTTCACGACGAACCGAAACGCCAACGACAACTCGTCTAATTCGAACTCATCATCGTCGTCTTCAATGTCTGACGACGACAAGCACAAGCTCTATCAGGCTGCTCTCATGGTGCTGACTCCGAGCTAATTCGTCGCGTCGAGATCAAGCTCGGCCTGAGAGATGACGACTACACACTCGGAGACAATTACCAGGCATTTGTCACCGACCACGTCGACTTGGTCGTTGCGCAACACCGATTTCATCACTTCGATAAACACGACGGAAAAGGCGCGAGCTTACGTCAACGAGCACATGGACTAAGATTGTATCAAGATGCATCCATCGCGAATTCGCAATTTCTCGATCATCGCTCACATCGATCACGGTAAGTCGACGCTCGCCGACCGCCTGCTCGAGCTGACCGGCGCTCTGTCTGAACGCGAGATGGAAGACCAGGTGCTCGACAACATGGACCTCGAGCGCGAGCGCGGCATCACGATCAAGGCCCACGCAGTCAGACTCGATTACAAAGCACAGGACGGCAGAGCGGTACGTGCTCAACCTGATCGACACGCCGGGTCACGTCGATTTCTCTTACGAAGTCTCGCGATCGCTTTCGGCGTGTGAAGGCGCGTTGTTGATCGTCGACGCTTCGCAGGGCGTCGAAGCGCAAACGCTTGCGAATACTTACCTCGCGATCGAAAACAATCTCGAGCTGATTCCGGTGATCAACAAGATCGACTTGCCGGGCGCGGAACCGGAAAAAGCGATCGAACAGATCGAACACTTCATCGGACTCGAAACTCACAACGCGATTCTCACGAGCGCCAAGACGGGCGAGGGTGTCGCCGACGTTCTCGAAGCAATTGTGCGCGACGTTCCGCCGCCGAAAGGCGATCCGAACGCGCCGCTCATGGCGCTGATCTTCGACTCGTGGTACGACTCGTATCGCGGCGTGATCGTTCTGTTTCGCGTGATCGACGGCACGATTCGTCCGGGAATGAAGATCCGGTTCTTCAACGCCAATCGTGATTATCAGGTGGAAACGCTGGGCGTGAATCGACCGACGCCGACGCCGATCGATCATTTGAGCGTCGGCGAAGTCGGTTTTCTCACCGCGTCGATCAAAGCTGTCGCCGACGTGCAGATCGGCGACACGGTCACCGAAGCAGCGCGACCGACGAAGGAACCGTTTCCCGGTTTCCAGGAGATCAAGCCGATGGTGTTTGCCGGCTTGTATCCGGTGGACACGGATCAGTACGAAGAATTGCGCGACGCGCTCGATAAGTTGCGGCTGAACGATGCGTCGTTCTTTTACGAGCCGGAGTCGTCAACGGCGCTGGGTTTCGGTTTTCGCTGCGGCTTTCTCGGGTTGCTGCACATGGAGATCGTGCAGGAGCGTTTGGAGCGTGAGTTTAATCTCGATCTGATCACGACTGCGCCGGGCGTGCGTTACACCGTGACGACGACGGACGGTCAGGTTATGGAGATCGATTCACCCGCGAAGATGCCGGATCCGGGTCGCATCGCGAAGATTGAAGAGCCGGTGATTCGCGCCGTCATCCTCACGCCCGATGAGCATCTCGGCGGCATTCTTCCGTTGCTTGAAGAGAAGCGCGGCCTGCAAAAAGGTTTTGAGTACATCACCTCGAATCGCGTGATGCTCACCTACGAGTTGCCGCTGAACGAGATCGTGCTGGATTTTTACGATCGACTGAAATCGGTGTCGCGTGGTTATGCGTCGCTCGATTACAACCTCGCTGGTTATTGGGAAAGCGATCTCGTCAAGCTCGACGTGCTCGTGGCGGGCGAACCGGTTGATGCGTTGTCGTTGATTCTGCATCGCAGCCACGGCGCAGCCGAAGGGACGTGCGCTCGCGGAGAAGATGAAGCAGTTGATTCCGCGGCAACTGTTTGAAGTGCCGATTCAGGCCGCGATTGGAAACAAAGTGATCGCGCGTGAGACGGTGAAGGCGCTTGGGAAGAACGTGATCGCGAAGTGTTACGGCGGCGACATCACGCGCAAACGAAAGTTGCTGGAGAAGCAGAAAGAAGGCAAGAAGCGGATGAAGAAAGTGGGCCGCGTCGAGATCCCGCAGGAAGCGTTCCTCGCTGTTTTGAAAGTTAATGAATAGCAGTGCCACAATTGCATCGAGTAACGAAACGTGAACCATGAGTTATTGCTCTGTTGTGCGCGGACGAGTGCGGCGCCGAAGGTCGTAGCGCGGATGCGCGAGATTGCGGCGGGTGACGTTGATTGGGAGTACCTGTTTCAGCTCGCTCGGCGCCACGCGATCGTGCCGCTGGTTTATCTTCAGCTGGAGCGACATGCTTCGGACTTAGTTCCCGCGCCAGTTCTCGGCAAACTCAAAAAGCATTACGTCGAAAACTCAGCACGCAACACCGTACTCACCGCCGAACTCTGCCGTCTGATCAACATTGTTTCGCAGACGAGGGCATCGAGGCGATCCCTTACAAAGGTCCAGTACTCGCGTCTCTTCGCTTACGGCAACATTGCTTTGCGGCGCTTCGTCGATCTCGACGTGATCGTCAGAAAGATCCGACGTCCTCAAAGCGCGCGAGATTCTGCTAACGTCAGGCTACACGCCCTCCAAGTCACTCTCACTGTCCCAGCAGGAACTGCTACTGCGCACACAGCACAACATGCAGTTTTCACGCGACAATCACCGGTTGATTATCGAGTTGCACTGGGAAGTCGCGCCACATCTCTTTGCTTCGACTGTGAACGGCGAACGCCTGTGGCAGGATCTGATCACGCTCGATCTCAACGGCACGACGATCAAAACTTTTTCGGCTGAAGATCTGCTCTTCTCGTTGTGCGTGCACGGCTCACGCCATCTCTGGGAGCGGCTCGGTTGGATTTGCGACGTCGCCGAGCTGATCACGAGACGCTCTCTCGACTGGACCGCGCTACTCGAACGCGCGGCCAGCGCCGATACCGAGCGCATGTTCCTGCTCGGCGTGCATCTCGCTGAACGACTTCTCGACGCCCCTCTGCCAGCTGAAGTGAAGCAGCGCTGTGACTCAGACCCACGTTTGTCGTCGCTGGCTGACAACATCATCGAACATCTCTTCAATGGACCAACGCACGTGCCGGCCACGTCGCGCGAGATCTTCAAATACAACATCGGCGTGCGAAAGACGCTCAGCGCGCGTGCTCGTTATCTCCTTTATATGTTTCGCCCGACGGACAGCGATCTGGGGTCTCGCTCACTGCCGCGCCAGCTTGAGTTTTGCGTACTACCTCACGCGACCGTTTCGTTTGTTTCGTACGAAAATTTGACGGATTTTTTTGCACGTGTTAGTTTCACCGCAACGGGAGGCGTGGTCAGTCGCCGGAGCAGAACCGCTCAACTACGCAAGAAAAAGGTTACGAAAGCTTTGAAACGCACAGGTTTCTGTCACTATGCGATGGGTATCAGTTTGAGCGCTGTGGTCTGCCTCGCGCTGTTCACGACCTCGCTCGCACAGAAGCCTGCAACGGCAGAGCTGACGCTAAGCAGGTCCCAAAAGATTCGAAACCGGCAGACGCGAAAGCAGGCGCGAAGCTGCCGTACGTCTTAAAGATCAAGAAGCGCCCGATCCTGAACATCTCACTGAAAGCCGAAAAGGCAAAGATGTCGGAAGTGGCGCAGGAGCTCTCGAAGCAACTGAAGATTCCGGTCTTTCTTGGACCAGAACGACAGAACGAGCTTGTAACGATCGAGTTCAACGAGCTGACGCTCGAACCGGCTTTGCAATTGATGTCGCCGACCGTTTACGTCGATTACGAGATCGACACCGGCTCCGGCGCGCCGCCGAAACCACTCGGCATTTATCTTTTTCGACGCGAACCAGGGCGAGCCACCGTTGACCGCCGTGGTAACCGGGTCGAACGCAATCGATGCTGATCGAAGGCAACACCGAAGACGGAGTTGAACCGGCGACCGAAGAAGAGAAAAAGAAGCTCGAGGAGCAACCGCTTCGTATCGCGTTCAAAGATAATTTATTGTCTGTTAAGGCAAAAAAGCAGCCGTTGGCTTTAGTGCTGCTGAAAATCGGTGAAGAGCTTGGTATACCGGTCGACATTCAGGAACAGAATGTTGCGGTAGTTGATGCCGAAATCTCAAAACTTCCTGTAGAGGATGTAGTCCGGCAACTGTCCCCCCAAATTCGGCTGTATCTTCGTGCCGATCTTACACGCGCCGAACGACGAGCTTTACGACTGGTTCTTGCTGAGCCGCCAAAAACGACTCAGTAGAGTTTGTAGTGCGATTATCATTAGATCGGCGGATCTGAATGTTGGCCCAACTTTTATGTTGCCACCATTCGATCAAGAACATATAGTTAGCAACATTATCCGAGGAGGCAGCTAAACTTGGCTAAGCAAAACGAGATTATCAACGAAGAAATCGCTGGTTTGCACAATGGGAACGGTGTAAGCGGGGAGTGCAGCGAGATTAAGAA
Source organism: uncultured Acidobacteriota bacterium (assembly GCA_963748155.1). Classification (GTDB taxonomy): domain Bacteria; phylum Acidobacteriota; class Blastocatellia; order Pyrinomonadales; family Pyrinomonadaceae; genus PSRF01. The sequence continues at coordinate 464,869 of CAVVHV010000004.1, forward strand.
GGTGTTTGTCGAACCGGCAATCTCGGTTCCGGTTGATGTTCTTGAGGCAACCACGTTCTTTCAAGCAGCGACTAGCGGCGCAACTAACTAAGCAATAGAAGTTCCGGTTGCATGGAAGTTATTCAGGTCTTTGACCGGCCGGCGTCCCAGGCTTTTTACTCGGTCGCCGGTCGGTTGCTATTTATCGAGAGCCTCAACCTCGAACTACGTAACCTGATCGTAGACCTCTTCGCCGGATGGCAACTTACTCCAGTCTCCTCTCCCGACAGATCACCCGACATTCGGATTAGTTTCTCTTGCGGAGAAACGCCGCAGAGAATCCCGCATAATCTGGAACAGTTTGAAATCGCTGAAGGCGGAAAGTGCTACACGGATGGGAGCGGGCTGTATCTCGAGCTTGGCGGTGCGCCCGTCCAGCTCGTCCATCTGGAAAACGGTATCAGTTTCAGTTAAAGTTTCGTTTGCTGAACTGCCCCGGTTGGGAGATCCGCTGTTCGGGCGGGCCGCTTCATTTGCAGTTTGTGCGGCACTGAGACGTTACGGATTGTTTGATCTGCACAGCGCGGGCGTTATCGAGCCTGATAGCGCGAAAGCCGTGTTGATTATTGGACCATCGGGCAGCGGCAAGTCTACGCTGGCATTGCAATTGGCGCAGTCAGGTTGGTCATATCTTTCAGACGATGAGTTGTTGTTGAGTTTAGTTGATGGAGAAGTTCAGGCGCGGGGCTTTCGCAGTTTCTTTGCGATCAGTACGGCCGAGACAGGTGCGCAATTCAAGCATTGTTTTGAACCCGAGGCTGTTTTGGGATTGAAACGAACGGACCATGCGTTCCCCGGCTTGTTGCTCTTTATTCGACTGAATGGCGAATCGCGATCACGAGTTGAAGAGACTGACTCAAGCCGAGACCATGATGCGCTTGATCACGGCGTGCCCGTGGGCCACCTACGACAGGTCGGTCGCCGGCGCCAACCTGGAACTCCTTTCAGCACTCGCGCGCCAGGCCAACGGCTTCGATCTCTCAGCCGGTCGCGATCTATTGGAGCCGGGCTCTGGTGCCTCGTTGTTAAGAGCGGCCTTCAAGCCTTCTTAACTTTGTGCTTTTTGTGCCTTTTTGTGGCTAACTTTTCTGAAACCTTTGACGATGACTATGGACCACGACGCTTGAGCGTGGAGCTGGCCAACATCTGCAATCTTCACTGTAGCTACTGCTTTCGCTCCGACGAGAATCTCTACAGCTCACACGCCGAATTCTTTCCGCTCACGCTGCTTGAACGTGTGATTAACGAGGCCCACGCGGCCGCGAACGTGACGCGCATCAACTTCACCGGCGGCGAGCCGACACTTCATCCCGAGTTTGCGGAAACACTTCGCATCATCGGCAACGCGGGTTTGACTGTCAGTTTTGTCACCAACGGCTGGCACTTCGAGCGTGTCTGGGCGGGGCTTCAGGCAAACCGCGCTGCTGTTTCGCATGTGGCTTTTAGTCTGGACGGCGTAACGCGCGAAGATCACGATCGCTGGCGCGGAAAAGGATCGTTCGATCGTTTGGTACGCGCGTTCACTCGTTGTTACATGTCGAAGCTGCCTTTCGGAATCAAGATCGTGATTCGACGCGATCTGGTGGACCAGCTCGAGCAGATCGCGATCTTTGCCGCGCGAATGGGCGCGGCGTCGTTGAACTTTGTGCACGTGATGCCGACTTCGAATGCTGTCGCTGACGATTCAGCGTTGAGTCTTGACGAGCAGCGTGCCGCGGAACAGGAGATCGCGATTCTCGCGCGCATCTTCAAGATGAATATCGGGATCGATGTTGGTTACTACAACGTCGACGACACGCGCCCGCCGTGCGCGCCGCTCGCAGGCGTGAGCATGAACATCGATTATCGTGGGCGATTGTCGTTGTGCTGCAATCTGTCTGGTTTTCGTGGCGCCGCTGAAGAGCAGGACGTCGTTGCGGATCTGAATGTCGAGTCGTTTGCTTCTGCGTATGAGAAGTTTCAAGACACTGGCCGCGACCCAATTGCAGAAAGCGTAAAACGGCGCTCGCTACTCTCCGCGCACAGGAAATCGACGCCGGATCTTTACATAGGCTCGCCCTGCATGTTTTGTCTGCAAAGCTTCGGCAAGATTCCCTGGCATTGAGTATATTTAGCCGCGGATGAATGCAGATCAAGAGATTTAAAAGGCTGGTTGCCGGTTGATGCCGTCGTTGTGGATGGGCGGCCGGGTTTGTTGTGGATGGAGATGTCGGGCGTCAGTCTGACGGAGCCGTTCTTTCAACAAACAGTCGAGCGTGCAAAAACAGAGAATCGACCGCGAACTGTTCACGGAATTCGATGTTCTGCTGCAAGTTGAGAAGCAACTCGAGAGCGTCGAACCCACAGGTTTTATTTTTCACTCATCGCGTTGCGGCTCGACGCTTGTCGCCAATGCCTGTCGCGCAATCTCCGGCTCGATCGTTCTTTCAGAAGCAAACGCGATCGACAAACTGATCGCTCGCTTCATCACTGACGCTGACAACCCTGTCAAAGAGTCGCTCTATTCAGTGTTCCTGCGCGGCGTGGTCCACGCTCTCGCCCAACGTCGCACCGAAGATGTACGACATCTCTTCATCAAGTTTGCCTGTTGCAGTTTCGCGCAACTCGAACGTATCAAACGCATCTGGCCCAACGTGCCGTGGCTTTTTCTTTACAGAGATCCGGTTGAAACAATCGTCTCGAATATCAAAGACGTGCCACCGTGGCTCATCGATAACGATCGTCGCGTGCTGGCGTCGATAACCGGCGCTACACCCGAGGAGGTCGCTGAGATGAGTCGCGAAGAATTGTGCGCGAGAACTATCGGAAGCCTCTACTCGACCGCGTATGATCTTGCGAACGGCAACAGCATGTTGCTTAATTACAAACAACTGTCTGTACCCGTAATCGCGAGTGTGTTGAATTTTTTCCACCTCGATCCCTCGACTGAGGAGTTGGAGACGATCGCGCGCACGAGTGGAGTTTATTCAAAGGAAGCTTCCGGAACACGCGCGTTTGTGGCAGATGTAGAGGCAAAACAGAAACTCGCTTCCGATCTCGTTCGCGAAATGAGCGAGCGATGGGCAAGCGAGCCTTATCGACTGCTCGAAAAAATCTTGAAAATCATGCAAATCTGTAATCCTGTCTAAATAGTTGTTGAGACCGACGTATAGACAGGATTACAAGATTTACAAGATATACAGGATAAATAATCATGAATGATCTAGTCACCAGGCAAACACGTTGTCGCCACAGACTTCGACGGCGGCGAAGGCATACTCGTAGATCTCAACACTGAAAAATATTATCAACTGAACGAGACGGCGATGGTGGTCTGGAAGGGCCTCGAAAAAGGCAAGTCGATGGGCGAGATCATTGCCGACATCACTTCCACTTACGAAGTCCCGACTGACAAAGCCACATCAAGCGTGCAACGCATTGTCGATAATTTCCAAACTTACAAACTCCTGGGCGCAAGCTGACGACGCTGAAAAGCGCCTCGTCATCAAGTACGCCATACTCACGGCGGCTCTCTTCCTGCCCCTGTTCTGGGCGTTCCTTGCAGTGCGCAATCTTTATCCCATCGCCGCGTGGAACGTGATGATGGCGGGCGGAGATCTCGAGCGTGGTCGCAGCTACTGCATTCTGCGTGGCGAAACGATCTCAGGAGAGACGATCGATGTGGCTGCGATCGAGCTGACCAATGCGCTCTGGAGTCGCAATTGGACCATGGTCAACGCCACGATCGACAACCAGGCGTTCAAGCTGAAGTCGATTCACCCACAGAACGAAGAGATGCTGCGTCAGTATGGCGGGATCCAGAACCTTCCACCCGGTGCGCGTATTCCGGATCTGCTTCAGGCGTGGGGCGACATCTACAACAAGCGCGAGCCGGAATCGTCTCCAAAGCGCCTCAAGGCAATGCGGCTCGACATGTATCGCTGGGAAAGTGGTCGCTATGCCGATTACGACAAATTCGTAGAATCGTGGCGCAAGGAATTGTAAATCGCGTCGTTCCCGCGAGTCCTTTTGCGCTTGGTGTCGTGCGTTTCTTCGTGCACGGCTTGTTTCTCTTTGACACCGTCTTCACTTCCTACTCAGCACTCGGTTCGCTGCCGCCCACGATCCTTCGGCCCACGGGCGTGATGAAGTTTTTGCCGTGGAGCTTTTTCGACGCGCTACAAACACAAGGTGGAATGCTGACGCTGAAAACGCTGATGCTCGTGTCGCTGTCTGTTGAGCACAGCCGGGTTTTTCACTGTTATCTCAACAAAGACTTCGCTCGTTGCTGGTGTTGTTCTATCAGGGTCTGCTGCGTAGCTTCGGGCACTTCAATCACGACGAGATGATCGCGATTTACTTCATGGTGGTGCTCGCGTTCACGCCGTGCGGCGACGCGTTTTCGATCGACAGTCGACTTGGCAGAACGAAACAGCAACGGCCGGCATTTGCGTACGCATATCCGATTCTGTTGATGCAGTTGTTGCTGGCGTGGGCCTATTTCAGCTCGGCGCTGATCAAGCTTCGCGTTGCGGGATGGAAGTATTTGAGCCCGGACAATCTGCCGGCGCTGGCGATCTTTCATTCACTCGACAACCTGCACGATACGGCTTTCCGTGGCGCGTTCTGGTTGCCCACCGTGCGGGAGTATCTGCCGTATGCAGTGGCGTTGATACTCGTTTGGGAGTTGCTCTTTCCGCTCGCAGTGTTCTTTCGTCGCATCCGGTGGCTGATTCTCGGAATCGGTGTCATTTTTCACATTTCAACGCTGTTCTTGATGAACATCTTCTTCCCACACCAACTCCTGATGTACGCCGTCTTCATCAACTGGGACCGCAACAAATAAGTCCTTCAACTTCTACTGACTTTCGTAGATCTACGCAAAATTACGCCCAAAACCGCAGCAAAATCTTCATGTTAAATTTCGTTGACTGCGTTCAAAAAAGCATGGTACGGTGGCGAACGCCACACTGAACATCGTGGGTCCACCTTTAAAGGAGATTAACAGGATGTCTAAGTCTTTTCGCGTTTCCCTGATCTGCACTGGCCTGATAACAATGATGCTCGGGCTAGCGCAGATCGCAGCAGGTCAATTAATCATTTCGGAATTCCGCGTCCGTGGTCCGAACGGCGCGAATGACGAGTTTATTGAACTCTACAACAACAGCGGAGCTGATCACACCGTCGCCGGTGGCGGCACCGGTTATGCCGTGGCGGCTTCAAACGGAGTAGCGCGTTGCGTTATCCCTAACGGTACGGTTATCCCCAATCGCGGTCACTATCTTTGCGTGAACAGTGTTGGCTATAGCCTCGCTTCCTATCCGGCTGGTAATGGCACCACCGCGACGGGCGATGCGACGTATACGACTGACATTCCCGACAACGCCGGCATCGCGATCTTCAATACCAGTGTTGCAGCCAACTTCGTACTAGCAAACCGCCTCGACGCTGTTGGCTCCACCTCGGAAGCTAATACGCTTTACAAAGAAGGCACCGGATATCCCGCACTGGTTCCGTTCTCGATTGATTACTCCTTCTATCGCGACAACTGCGGTAAATCAGGTTCGATTACCACTTTTGGCGTTTGCACGATCAGCACCCCTAAAGATACCAACAACAACGCCGCCGACTTCATATTCGTTGATACCAACGGTACCTCGGCCGGAGCGGGCCAGCGCCTGGGCGCTCCTGGACCAGAGAATCTCAGCTCACCGATTCAACGTAATGCGTCCTTCGCAGTGGACTTTCTCGATCCGTGTGTCGCAGGAGCGTCACCGCCGAATCGCGTCCGCGACTTCACTTCGGACCCGGCGAACAATTCCACCTTCGGCACGTTGGACATCCGCAGAACCATCGTGAACAACACGGGAGGAAACGTCACACGCCTGCGTTTCCGTGTGATTGACATTACAACGTTCCCGGCGCCGAGTGGCATTGCCGATTTGCGACCACGAACCTCCACGGCAGTGGTGGTCACAGTTGACCGTGCACCATGCGGCAGCGGTACCAGCAACGTGACTGTTCAGGGAACCACGCTCGAGCAACCACCATCACAGCCAAACGGCGGCGGTTTCAATTCGTCGATGTCGGCTGGAACGGTAACACTGGCGACCCCGATAGCGAATGGCGCGAGTGTCGACGTGCGATTCCTGCTTGGCATTCAGCAAACAGGAAGCTTTAAGTTCTTCTTCAACGTCGAAGCGTTGCCGTAATGGTCTAACGCCGAAGGCGTTGGCTACTTTGCCGTATCGTATAAACGCTGAAGGCGTTCGCTACTTGCCGTATCGTATAAACGCCGAAGGCGTTCGCTAATTTCAGCCCAGGGTTGGAGCGCAGCGACAACCCTGGGAACACAACCCGAAAAAATTTAATAACCCTGAAAGGGTTCGCCAATTGTCGAACCCCTTTCAGGGTTTGTTTTGTTATTTCGTTTCTACCCCAGGGTTCTCCGCTACGCTCGAACCCTGGGCTGAAATTAGCGAACGCCTTCGGCGTAAAGAAAACTTGTACGTTACAACGTAATTAACCAACGCCTTCGGCGTTAAGGAAAACTGTAGGTGACAACGTAATCGGGTGGAGTGGTCTCGAGAATCGGTTGACCGTTTGACTCGAGCCAGGCGTGGCCATCGACCTTGCCGTCGCTCTCGTTCCGCACGCCGAATATGATCCGCGTTGGCGTTCCGTTGCGCGAAAGATAGCGATGCAAAACAGCCGCACGCTTCCAGCAGATCGGCTTGAACATCAGAAAGTCGGCGGAGAGAAGTAGATCGATCGTGCGCGCAAGATCTTCCCGATTTGCCGCGTTCAGCCGGAACGTCGACCGTTGTTCTGGTTTCCAGCCACAATCTCAAGCGCGCGAGGTAGTGAGTAGCATCGCGCTGTCACCGAAAGCACCGCAACCCACCACGCCATCCGCAACAACAGCCAGGCCTCGTCCGGCCGTGTCACAAACTTGCGCGTGGCGCGCGCGAGGAGTCGAGTTGTTTTCGTGATCTTGCTCATCGGTGCGGCCGCTTGATTCTAGCGTAGTTTGAGTTTTCGCACCTAAACGGCTAGTCTTAGACCACATAAAATCTAACTCATCACCAGGAGGATCTGTGGCGGTTATTCGTCCCTTTCGTGCTTTGCGTCCGCAACCTGAACACGCCCAACAAGTGGCAAGCGTTCCGTACGACGTAGTTAACACTGACGAGGCCCGCGCTCTTGCCGACGGAAATCCTTTCAGTTTCCTGCACGTGTCTCGACCTGAAATCGACTTGCCGCGCGGGCACAGACATTCACAGCGACGCCGTCTATCGAAAAGCAGTCGAGAATTTCGAAAAACTGATCGCGACTGCGCCACTCGAAAAAGAAACTGAGCCAAGCCTCTACCTTTACCGCCTGATCATGGGTGACCACGAGCAGATCGGCGTCGTCGCCTGCGCCTCGATAGACGAATACGACAACGGTACGATTCGCAAACACGAACGAACGCGTCGCGACAAAGAAGACGATCGCACGCGCCACATGCTGATGTTGAAGGCGCAAACGGGACCGGTTTTTCTAACCTACAGAGCGCGACCCGAAATCGACGAACAAGTCTCAGCAGCTACAGGCGCGGAGCCTTTGTTTGATCTAACTGCGCCGGACGGCGTTCGTCACACGATCTGGCGTTTGAGTGAAACCGAGTCGCTCGTGAAGAGTTTTGAATCAGTGCCGCTGCTTTATATCGCTGACGGTCATCATCGTGCGGCGAGTGCGAGCCGTGCGCGCTCCGAGTTGAAGCAACAAAGCTTCGCGCATACCGGCAAAGAAGATTACAACTATTTCCTGACGGTGATCTTTCCGGATTCGCAGATGCAGATACTTGCATACAACCGCACGGTTCAGGATCTCAATGGTCTCTCACAGGAAGAGTTTCTCAACGCGATACGGGAACAATTCACGATCAGTGAGAACGCGACGCCGGAGCCGCCCCAGCGCGGTCACTGGAGCATGTATCTCGGCGGCAAGTGGTACGGGTTGCAACTCTCGCCCGCAGCAACTTTGCCAACCGGCATTGTGGCGATGCTCGATGTGAGCATTCTTCAGGACCGGCTTCTCGATCCGATTCTCGGGATCAAAGATATTCGCACCGACAAACGCGTCGACTTCATCGGCGGCCTGCGCGGGACCAAAGAACTCGAACGTCTCGTCAACGAAGGCAAAGCTGCTGTTGCGTTTTCACTTTTTCCGACCACAGTCGAAGAGCTGTTAATGGTTTCTGACGCGAACGAAATCATGCCGCCGAAGTCGACGTGGTTTGAACCAAAGCTAAGGGACGGATTGTTGATACACACGATTTGATTATGCGAGTACTCATTGCAGACAAATTCGAACAATCAGGCCGGGACGGCTTGCAGTCGCTCGGTTGCGAGATCTCTTATCAACCGGATTTGAAGGACGACGCGCTCGTCGATGCGATTCGCAAAGAAGCGCCGGACGTCCTCGTGGTGAGAGGGACGAAAGTCACCGAACCCATGCTCGATGCTGGACCAGTCAAGCTCGTCGTGCGCGCGGGCGCCGGTTACAACACGATCGACGTGCCAGCCGCTTCGAAACGCGGCATATATGTTTCGAATTGTCCCGGCAAAAACTCGATCGCCGTGGCCGAGCTTGCGTTCGCGCTGATCCTCGCACTCGATCGTCGCATTGCAGACAACGTCGTCGCGTTGCGACGCGGTGAGTGGAACAAGAAAGAGTTTTCGAAAGCACGCGGGCTGTTTGGTCGCACTCTCGGATTGATCGGCGTCGGCAAGATCGGTCAGGAGATGATTCCACGTGCACGCGCTTTTGGCATGCCCGTGGTTGCGTGGAGCCGGAGTTTGAATGCGGAACGGGCGGCGCTGTTGGGCGTTGAGTTGAAAGCATCGCCACGCGAGGTTGCGAGCGACTCCGACATCGTCAGCGTCCATGTCGCCATGACTCCCGAAACGAAGAACTTTCTCAGCACAGACTTTTTCAACTCGATGCGCGAGGGCGCTTACTTTATCAACACCGCGCGCGGCGAAGTCGTCGATCAGCAGGCACTCATTGCGGCGATGCGAAATCGCGGCATACGCGCCGGCCTCGATGTTTATGCCGCTGAGCCGACGAGCAGTGCTGGCGAGATTCACGATGAGATCGTGAAAGAAGAAGGACTTTACGGCACGCATCACGTCGGCGCTTCGACAGACCAGGCGCAGGAAGCAATCGCGGCAGAGACTGTTCGCATCGTGAAAGAGTTCAAAGAAACCGGAAAGGTGCCGAATGTTGTGAATCTCGCGCGCCTAACGCCGGCGACGCACCGTCTTGTGGTCCGTCATCGCGATCGACCGGGCGTGCTGGCAGGCGTGCTCGACGCGATCAAAGCGGAGCAGATCAACGTTCAGGAGATGGAAAATATCGTGTTTGAAGGCGCTGCCGCGGCAGTGGCCCGTATCAACCTGGACAATGCGCCGACGAAAGAAACCCTCAACAAGCTTCAAGCAAGCAACGCAGATATAATCGAGCTCGATTTGCTTGAGTTGAAATGAACACGACCCTCATCACTGGAGCATCGACCGGAATCGGCGCCGCCTTTGCCAGAAAACTCGCCGCACGCGGAAGAAACGTGCTGCTGGTCGCGCGCTCTGAAGACAAGCTGATCGCGCTCTGCAACGAGCTCGGTCGATTGACCAGCATTCGCGCACAGTACCTGGCGCTCGATCTGCGACAACCCGATGCGGCGGCGCAGTTGTTTGAAGAGGCGAAAAAACGCGAGCTCGAGATCGAGATGCTCATCAACAATGCCGGCTTCGGTTCGATGGGTGATTTTGCGAAACTCGATCTCAATCACGAGCTCGAAATGATCCAGTTGAACGTGCGAGCGGTGGTCGATCTGACGTATCGCTTTCTTGGACCCAATGCGCGAGCGCAAGCGCGGCACGATCATCAACGTCGCCTCAACTGCCGGCTTTCAGGCTGTTCCGTACATGGCGACATACGCCGCGACAAAGGCGTTCGTGCTTTCGTTTTCGGAAGCGCTTGCGGAAGAGAATCGCTTGCACGGAATTCATGTGATGGCGCTGTGTCCTGGTGTTACTGAAACAAACTTCTTCGAGGCGTCGAAGATCGATCGTCCGCCGATGCGAACTATTCAGACGGCAGAAGAAGTCGTAGACACCGCGCTGCGTGGTCTCGCGCGGCAAAAGACCGTGCTGATTTCAGGTTGGACCAACTGGTTTACGATTGAAGCTGAACGCTTCGTGCCACGATCGTTGGTGACGAAGGTGACGGGGAAGGCTTTGCGATCGAGATTTGAGGAGTAAGATTTATCTTGCTAAATCCTGAAAATCTTGTTAATCCTGTGTAAGTCTTTCACAGGATGTACAAGATTTTACAGGATTTACAAGATTAGGAGAATCAATGACGGAACGAATCTTTAACTTCAGCGCGGGGCCGGCGGTGCTGCCGGTGCCGGTTTTAGAAGAAGCGCAACGCGACATGGTCAGCCTGCCCGGCGTCGGCATGTCGGTAATGGAAATCAGTCACCGCTCGAAAACATTCGACGACATCATCGGTCGCACCGAAGCGAGCCTGCGCGATCTTCTGAAAATCCCGTCCAACTATCACGTACTTTTTCTCCAGGGCGGCGCGAGTTTGCAGTTTTCAATGGTGCCGATGAACTTTCTGCCCGCTGACGCGAGCGCGGACTACGTCATCACCGGAAGCTGGGGCAAGAAGGCGCTCAAGGAAGCCAAGAAGGTCGGCGCCGTGAACGTTGCCGCAACGATGGCTGATGGTGGTTTTACTCGCGTGCCGTCGCGCGATGAGATGAGTTTGAGTCCGCACGCCGCTTACGTTCACATCACGAGCAATGAAACGATCGAAGGCGTGCAGTGGAAACGCGAGCCAAACGTCGGCGACATCCCACTCGTCGTCGACTCTTCGTCTGACATTCTTTCGCGCGAACTCGACGTTAATAAATATGCCCTCATCTATGCCGGCGCGCAGAAGAACATGGGACCAAGCGGCGTCACGCTCGTGATCGTTCGCGACGATCTGTTGCAACGTATTCCCGAGAATTTGCCGACGATGCTTGACTATGGCATTCACGTCCAAAATAAATCGCTCTACAACACGCCAAACACGTGGGGCATTTACATCATGGGCCTCGTTTGCAAATGGCTACAGGACCTGGGCGGTCTCGCGGGAATGGAGCAGCAGAACGACGACAAGGCGCAACTGCTTTACGACGCCATCGACGCGACGGATTTTTATCGCGGTCATGCTGACGTTGATTGTCGTTCGACGATGAATGTCACGTTCCGCTTGCCTGCGGAAGAGCTCGACAAAAAGTTCGTCGCGGAAGCAACCGCGCAGGGACTCGACGGCTTGAAGGGACACCGATCCGTCGGCGGCATTCGCGCGTCGATCTACAACGCATTTCCGCGCGCCGGAGTCGAAGCTCTCGTGTCGTTTATGAAAGATTTCGAACGCCGCAATGGCTGATGGCGATCTCAGTTTCAAGATTGGGCCAGATCAGGCTGGCGCTCGTTTAGACTCGTATCTCGCCTCACAAATCGAGGGCTGGAGCCGCGCGCGTTTGCAGCGTCTCATCGAGAATGAAGACGTACTCGTAAACGGGAAAGTCGCGAAGCCTTCATACAAGCTGCGTGACGGAGACGAGATCGAAGTAGAGCTCGTTGCGCCTCCGACAGATGTCTTCACGCCTGAAAATATTCCGCTCGATATTGTTTACGAAGACGAAACGCTGGTGGTGGTAAACAAACCGGCGGGACTCGTGGTCCATCCTGCGGCAGGCACGCCGTCCGGCACACTCGCGAACGCACTCGCATATCATTTTCAACAGCTTCCTGGAACACGATGTGAGGCCCGGAATTGTTCACCGGCTCGATCGAGATACTTCAGGGCTGCTCGTGGTTGCGAAGACTGAAGCGGCGCTAGAGAACTTGTCGGATCAGTTTCGCGATCGGACTGTTTTCAAGTCGTATGTGGCGTTGGTCCATGGGCGCGTGCTTTCAAACTCCGGCAAGATCGATCAGCCGCTCGCGCGCGATCGGTCGAACCGGACGCGCATGGCGGTGGTACGTGGCGGACGCAATGCGTTGACGTTGTATCGAGTGCGGCAAGCATTCGATCGATTTACGTTGTTGGATGTTGAGTTAAAGACTGGAAGGACACATCAGATCCGTGTGCATCTCGCGTGGATGAAGCATCCGGTGGTTAGTGATGAAACTTATGGTGGCGGACGCGACAACACGATCCAGGATCCGCGCCTCCGCGCACGCCTCCGCGCCCTCAACCGGCATTTTCTTCACGCGGAGAAACTCGGGTTCACGCATCCGAAAACAGGGGAATTCGTGAAGTTTGAGTCATCGTTGCCGCATGAGCTCCTGGAATTGTTGAGCGCGCTAAATGAAGGCGCGGGCGGCCACGGAGGGCCGCCCCTACAGTTGTAGTCAACCACGCTACATCATTGGAGGCGCCAGATGAGCAACAACTGTAGGGGTGGCCCTCCGTGGCCACCCGTCTTTCATTTCAGGGTATTGGTTCGAAGCGCTTGATCAGGGTCTTGAAACGTTCATCCCCACGTAAACCATCAAACATCGGCTCGATCCGGATCAGCACGAGCCCTGGATGACGCGCGTCGAAGGCTTTGTTGAGGTACTCGATCGCCTTGTCATTATCCTTCAATCCTGCATAAACGATCGCAGAGTACAACGGTGACACATAACGCCGCTTCGACAACGCATCGAGCTGGCTGATAATCGCGCGCGCCTCGGCCGGCTTACCTGCCATGCCATACGCGAACCCGAGTGACGCCGACGCCTCCGATTCAGCTTCCACGATCTTATCCGGTATCGCGCCACTCCCCGTCACCTTGATCAACTTTCGCAGCTCAGCAATCGCCTCGTCGTGCATTCCCTTCTGCACATACGCGAGCGCGAGGTAATGACGCGCCACCCAGAAATCCGGATCGCTTTGCAACGTCGTTTTGTACTTCGCGATCGCATCGTCGTAGTTCTTCTCGTAATACGAATACAGACCAGTGTTCGCGCTGATGATCGGCGAGAGCGGATCGAGTTTGTGCGCTTCTTCGATCTCATCTTTCGCCAAACTGAACTTCCCCATCTGCATCAGGTACGACGCATACCACTGGTGCGCGGTCGGGTACTTCGGATTCAATTTGAGCGCCTGTTGGAAATCACTTTGCGCTCCAAGCCAGTCCCAGTCGTAAGCGAGCCTGACAAACGCGCGCGACGTGTAAGCCTCGGCCAACGTCGGATCAGCATCGACGGCCTTCTGCGCCGCGGCCTTGGCCTTCGGCATCTCGTCAACCGGCCTGACCACGCCGATATCGCAAAGCAGCGCGTATGAATCAGCGAGGCCGGAGAAAGCGAGCGCGAACGTCGGATCCTTCTCTTCAGCGCGCCTGAAATAGTCGATACCGTTTCGGAAGCCTTCTTCGTTGCGCTTGTTCCAGAAGTATCTTCCCTTGAGATAAAGCTGATATGCCTCAGCATCTTTCGTGTAACGCTTCGCGAGTTTTTCTTCATCCTCGCCCGACAGTCGCAAACGCAGGCTCTGCGAGATCTTTTTCGACACTTCGTCCTGGACCGAGAAAATGTCGGCGAGACTGCTCTTGTACTCCGCGCCCCAAAGCTGCGATCCGTCTTCGACTTTGATCAGCTCTGTCTTAATCACGAGACTGTCGTCGAGTTTCACAAGCCGTCCCGTCAACACCGCACCCACGTTCAGATTTCGACCTGCTTCCAGCGGATCGAGGTTCGACCCTTTGAATCGAAAGGCCGCATTGCGCGACATCACTCTCAGATTTGGCAGTTGCGAAAGACTGTTGATGATGCTTTCAGTGAGACCGTCAGACAGATACTCAGCGTTCGGATCTTTACTGTCGTTCACAAACGGAAGAATCGCGACGGAGTTGATCGGTCGCCGCGAGTTTTTAACGAAGAGGACGGCTCCCACGGTGGCGAGAACGACAAAGAGTCCCACCGCTCCATACCTTAGCCATCGTCGACGAACCAGCTCAATACCCGCACTGCTCGGCACTGTTGCACGATCAGTAACAGTTGCGGTTTGCGATCTGATCACAGTCGGGATCGACGATCTGAAATCCGTTTCCGTGTCGCGAGCTGCGGAGGATCTGGTCAGCTCCGGGAATTCCGAGGTGTGAAGCTCATCTCTGAGCTGTTCGAGATCGAGCTTGAGATCGGTGATTGTCTGGTAGCGCTTGAGCCGATCCTTCGCGAGTGCCTTGGAAACGATTCGTTCGAGCTGGCGCGGGACGTTCGAAACGTACTGCACGAGTGGAACGTGTTCGTGATCAATGATCGAAACGCGTGTGTGGCTCTCAGTCTTTCCCTCGAACGGCGGTCGCCCGGCGATCATCTCGTAAAGCACGACGCCCAAACTGAAAATATCTGTGCGTTCATCGATCGTGTCGCCGAGTGCCTGCTCGGGCGACATGTAACCGCTGGTGCCCATGATGGCGCCTGGATTCGTCTCGGTTATCGGAATCGTTACAGCGTCTGGATTCGCTGTTGGAGAGTCGCGATCAGTCAGTTTGGCGAGTCCGAAGTCCAACACTTTCACGAAGCGATCGCGAACAAACTTGTCCTGCCGCAACATGATGTTCTCGGGTTTGATGTCGCGATGGACGATGCCCGCAGCATGTGCAGCTTCGAGTGCCATTGCGACCTGGAGACCGACGCCGAGTGTTTCATCGAGCTTCAATGGACCACGCCAGAGACAGTGACGCAGCGTTTCGCCGTCGATGTATTCAGTCGCGATGTAGTGGCTGCCGTCAGCTTCGCCGATCTCGAAAACGGTGAGAATGTTTGGATGATTGAGCGCGAGAACCGCGCGTGCTTCCTGTTTGAAACGACGTAAACGACTCTCTGACTTCGTCAGTTCATGCGGTAAAACTTTAAGAGCGACTTTGCGACCGTGTTGCTTTGTGTCTTCGCCGAGGAAGACTTCACCCATGCCACCCTTGCCCAGCCTGCGTAAGATGCGATAATGGGCAATGTACTCAGGCGGTGGATTGGTGTCGGCGGAGTTGTTCGGGCGGTCGGGCATGAAGGCGAATACTTGCGCGACTAAGTTGGGCCGAGAACGATTCGCGCGCATTGTAACACTCGTTGAGGTTTGCGTCTGTATCGGACATAGGTGCCCGATAGCAACGTTAATCACAGAAAGGGCAACAAGTTGGGGGTCGAACGCATCGAAACCGCCGGTACCAGCAAGACCGCGGTCAGCTCCCGAACTATAATCCATTTAGCATGTCAGCACGTCTAACATCATTTTTATTCAAATACTTGTCGTTGGCTGTCCTTATTCCAGCCGCCGCGCTGTCCGTCGCCGCTCAGAAGCCGAAGCCTTCACCCACACCGGTTCCGGAAGATCCGCAGGGCACCGTTACAGTCACGATTCGCCGTGTGCGACTGCCGATTACGGTCACAGATAAAAAGGGTCAGTTTATCCCCGGTCTGACGAAGAACGACTTCATTATTCTGGAAGATAAAGTGCCACAGACGATTGAGACGTTCTCGGACGATCTCTCGCAGACCACACCGCTCTACGTCGCAGTGCTGATGGATACGTCGCCATCAACCGCCGGCAAACTGAAGTTTCAGCAAGAGTCGGCTATGAACTTCATTCAAACAGTCATAAAGCCGCGCAAGGATCGTGTGCTCTTCGCAACGTTCGACGACGAGATCAACTTGTTGCAGGATTTCACTGACAAACTCGATCTCCTCGACAAGGCTGTCTACAGCGTCAAGAAGATGGGCACGCAGACCGCGCTGTTCGACGCGATCTGGCAGTTCTGTGATGAGAAGATGCGCTCAGTTCCCGGGCGTCGTGTGTTGCTGGTTGTGACTGATGGTGAAGACACGTACAGCCGCGCAAACATCCGCGATGCGATCGATATCGCACAGCGAACCGAAACGACGATCTTTGCGATCTCCACGAAGGCAGGCTTTCTCGCTACAGTGCCCGGCGTCGAAGCAGGACAGATCGCCGATAAGAAAGACAAGGATTTGCTAACGCTCGCGGAAGAGACTGGTGGCGCTGCCTTCTTCACCGGTGACATGCTTTCGCTCGAGCGATCGTTCACGAGGATCTCGAAAGAGTTACGCGCGCAGTATCTCGTCACTTACAACCCGACGAACAAGAGTTACGACGGCACATTCAGAAAGATCGATGTGAAGCTCACAGACGGTCACGACAATCTGAAAGTGAGAACCAAGCGCGGGTACAAGGCGATCGCTGATAGCGTTACGAAGTAAGGAGTTTTGAAGTAAAGATGCAATATCGCGAAATCAGTCGGCCGTTTGTATTGTTGGTTCTTGTTTTTCTGCTCGTGTGCGGAGGAATCGCCAGCCAGACTCAGTCTGCCAAAAACGAGACGATTGCGCAGGGCGCTGCCGCCGTTGCATCACCTTCGCCGACTCCGCGAAACCGTGAAGAAGTACCGCAGGATTCAGACGAAGTAATCAAAGTCGAGACGAACCTGACGAACATCTTCTTTACCGCGGCTGATAAGAACAAGCGCTTCATCTCGGATCTCAAGGCCGGAGACATTCGCGTTCTCGAGGATGGACAGCCGCAGGAGGTCTTTACTTTTCAACAGAACATCGATCTTCCACTCTCGATCGCGATACTGATCGATACGAGTATTTCCGAACAGCGCACGCTTCCCGATGAAAAAGCCGCGGCCCAGGCATTTCTTGAAAGCGTCATGCGACCCAACAAAGACGAAGCTGCGGTGGTCTCGTTTACGGGTGACACCACGCTGGAGCAGGGTTTTACTGGAAACATCGATCGGCTCAGGCGAGCGATTGACCGGGTCGAGTTTGTGCCCCCGTCTGGTTATGTCGGCGGTGGAGTTATTGTGAATGGGACGCCTCCGATTTCCGGAACGAATCAGAGTCTCGCCGGGTCAACCGCGGTCTGGGATGCTGTTTGGGCCACTTCCGAAGAATTGTTAGGCACGTCCGCGGAACATACGCGTCGCGCTATCATTCTACTTACCGACGGCGACGATACCAGTAGCCGTATGAAGATCCATGAGGCGATCGAAAAAGCCCAAAAGGCCGACGCCCTGATCTATGCCATCGGCATCGGTGACCGCTATACCTTCAACGTCAACGAAGGCGCGCTTCGCAAAATCGCCGAACAAACGGGCGGCCGTGCTTATTTTCCGCAGCATGAACGCGACCTTCGCGACGCCTTTGCGCAGATCCAGAAGGATCTCCGCGAACAGTATCTGGTCGCTTATTCGCCGACAAATAAAGCCCGCGACGGGTCATACCGGAAAATCCAGATCGAAATCGTAAATCCGGGGCTAAAACAGCAAAACCTCAAACTCAACTACCGCTCCGGCTACTTCGCCAAAACCACTGGCCCCGAGCCGCCCGCGACCCGCAAACGTTCCGGGGATCAGTAATCGGCCGGTAGTGGCCTAATTTGAACTCTTCTCTGTGCACCCTCTGTGTTCTCTGTGTCTCGGTGGTGGTTTCCCCGCGGAACAGTTAACCACAGAGACACAGAGGACACAGAGGGTGCACAGAGAAAACCAAATTAAGACACCACCAATCCGCCTTATCCGTGGCTAACTTCCACCAAACTTGTTATACTGCCCCGGCCAGTGCGTCCGCCTGGCCGCTGTAAGAAACTCCACAAAGTCTCATTTCGCCCTCCCAAGGTTTTCTTACTCAAAAACGCCGGACATAGAACTGAATGAGTATAAACACCTCAGACAGGGGCCGAGTCCTGATCGTCGATGATGATCGGAAGGTCCTCGATCTGTTGGTCGAGCTGCTCCAACTGGAAGGTTATGAGATTGCGAGCGCTATCGACGGCTCTGAAGCTTTTGATCTCGCCATCTCGTTCCACCCGGACGTTGTCGTCAGCGACGTCGTGATGCCTGAGGTGGGCGGCCTCGAGCTTTGCCGCCGTTTGAAAGACGATCCGCGTACGGCTGACATCCCGGTGCTTCTGGTCAGCGGCCGGCGACCATCAAACGACGCCGGCATCGAAGGTCTGCACGCCGGCGCAGACGACTACCTCGATCTCCCGTTCCGAAACGAAGAACTACTCGTGAAGGTCGCGCGTCTCGTCGAACGACATCGCATGGAAGCGGCATTGAAAGAGAGTGAAGAACGATATCGTCGATTAGTGGAGCTGTCGCCCGATGCGATCGTCGTTCACCAGGACGGTAAGTTCACCTATCTCAATCCTGCCGCAGTGAACCTTTGGGGCGCAGCAACGGCCGGCGAGCTCATTGGCAAGTCGATCTTCGAAGTCGTACATCCCGATTATTGCAGTCACGTCAGCGAACGCGTTGACTACATCGAGCGTTTTAACAAACCCACTCCACTGGTCGAGCAAAAATGTTTGCGACTCGATGGCTCAGAGATCCACGTTGAAGTCACTGGTCTGCCGTTCACCTCAAACGGTAAATCCGCCGTGCTCTCGGTCTTTCGAGATATCACAGAAAAGAAGCAGGCCCGCGAGGCACTCAGAAAAGCAGAAAAGCGTTTGCGAACCGTCGTCGCCAGTGCGTCGCTGATTTTGTTTGCGACTGATAAGAACGGCATCTTCACGTTGAGCGAAGGTGAAGGATTGAAGAGTCTCTCGCTCGAGCCCGGCGAGCTCGTGGGCCAGTCAGTATTTGAGGTCTATGCTGACACGCCACTCGTTGGTGAAAACATCAGGCGCGCTCTAAAAGGCGAGTCGTTCACGTCAGCAGTAACAGTCGGCGAATTTGTTTTTGATGTTCGCTATTCACCACTTACGGACGACCGCGACAACGTGCTTGGCGTTATCGGCGTCGCCACTGACATTACTGACAGCCGCAGAGCGGAAGTCTCAATTCGGGAAAGCGAGGAGCGCTACCGAGAGCTCTTTGAAAACGCCAACGACATCATCTACACGCACGATCTTCAGGGCAATTTCACTTCGCTCAATCGCAGCGGCGAACGCATCACCGGCTACTCTCGCGAAGAAGCAGCACTCATGAACGTCGCTGACGTAATCGCGCCTGAGTATCTAAATCTCGCGCGCGAGATGATTGCGCACAAGGCCAGCGAGAAAGTGTCGACGGTCTACGAGATCGACATCATCACGAAAGATGGACGTCGTGTTCGTCTCGAGGTCAGCACGCGACTGATCTTCAGCGATGGCAAACCGGTCGGCGTGCAGGGAATCGCGCGCGACCTCACCGAGCGTAAACATTCGGAAGAGATATTGCGCGAGAGCCAGGCTTTCCTCGCGCAACAGGCACAACGCGAGGCGATGACGCACCGCATTTCGCAGGCGATTCGTTGCTCGCTCGATAGTCATGAGATTTACCAGACCGCCGTCAGAGAGCTGGGCTCATATCTCGCCGTGGATCGTTGTTCGCTGTTCATGCGCGACGATCGCACGAAGTCTGCTTTGAATGTCGCGGAATACCACGTCAGCGGAGTTCAACCTGCGGCTTCGGATTTCGCGTTGGACCACCTCCAATCGCTGATCTCGGCACTTGATAAAACCGGTGTCTTGCCGTTTTCTGACGCTGCGAACGACGCACGTATCACAGACCTCTACCAGAACATTCTCTCGAAAGCGAACGTGAAGTCGATCATATACGTCGCGATCAGAGTCGGCGACGACGTGCCCGCAGCGTTTGCGCTTTCGACGACGAGACAGATCAGGCATTGGAGTGAAGCAGACATTGCGCTCGCGAAAGCCGTCGCTGACCAGACGGGCATCGCGATCCGGCAAGCTGAGCTCTACCAGAAAGCTGAATCAACATCGACACGTGAAGTCCTCGTGAATCGTTTGACGATGGCGATTCGCGCTTCGCTGAGTTTGGGCGAGGTTCTCAGTACGGCGACGGTTGAGCTGGGCCGCGCTCTTGCTGCATCGCGAGTTCACTTGTTCCTGCTGGACAGCGAAGGCGTAAGTGCGCCACTCGAACACGAGTATCTCGCTGACGGCGTTAAAGGCATCAAGCACGTTGACGTCAACTACGATGATCCCATTGCGCGCAAGCTTTCCAGCTCCAACGAGCCACTGATTGTCGGCGACGCTCAGAACTTCGACGACACATCCACAACACTGAGCGATTACGTTCGTGCCCAGGCGCAAAAACTCGAGATCCAATCGGCAATCAACTACCCGTTGATCGTGAAGGGACAGTTTCGCGGCATTCTCGCTATCCATCAAACCGATCGCAGACGTCTATGGACAGACGATGAGCTGACTCTGGTCCAGGCACTCGCAGAACGACTGTCTATCGGCATCGCGCAGGCTGAGTTGTTCGAAATGGTTGCGCGTGGCAAGACCGAGTGGGAAACGACTTTCGACGCGATGTCTGACGGCATCTTCATCTTTGATCGCGCCGGCGAATTGAAACGTGTGAATCGCGCCGGGGCTACGATGGAGGCCGTTCACCCGCGGTTGCTGCTTGGCCGCCAGTGTTGCGACATACTCCGGACCAGCGAAGAAGACGAGACTTGTGTCGTCGAAAATGCACTCGAGACCGGACGCAGTGTGACGATCGAGATCACGCCGAGCCGGCTCAATCGTCCGCTGCTGGTTTCGGTTGAGCCCGTTTTGGATGAAAACAACCACGCGATCGCGGTTGTGTGTACTGCGCGCGATCTTTCCGAGCTACGCAAGGTGCAAGCTGTCGCACGCGAACACCAGTCGTTGTTGACGAACATTCTCGAGAGCGCGCGCGAGTCGATCTACGCCGTCGACACGGACGGAAATTTCAAGTGGTGCAACACCGCGACACTGAAAGGGCTTGGCTTTCAACGCAGCAACTTCATTGGGCGGCCACTGCTAAGCATGGTCTATGAAGGCGATCGCGATCTGGTGCGCGAGAAGCTGGATGCTGCATTGCAGGGCGTGGCCCAAACTTACGAGATGCGTTACTTCGCGCATGACGGCCAACTGCGATACGCGCGAGTCGATAATTCTCCGCTCGTCGTTGAAGGCCGCACGACCGGTGTGTTGGGCATCGCGCGCGATATCACCGAGCAGAAAGAAGAGCGCGAGCGCGCTGCGAGAGCTGACAAGTTGCGAGCGCTCGGCCAACTCGCGTCGGGCGTGGCCCACGATTTCAACAACTCACTCGCTGCGATCCTCGGGCGTGCCCAGTTGCTCCGACGTCAGGTTAACGATCCGGCGCTCGTTCGCAACCTCGACATCATTCAAACTGCCGCTGAAGACGCGGCAGCCACGGTCCGTCGCATTCAAACCTTCGCACGCAAATCGGCGGTGAAGGAATTTGAGCTGGTTGACGTTGCCAGTCTGCTAAATGATGCTGTTGAAATCACACGAACGCGTTGGGAAAACGAGGCGCGCGTTCGCGGGCTGGAATACCACGTCAAACTCAACGCTCCGAGAGAACAGTACACGTATGGCAGTGCGTCAGAGCTGCGCGAAGTGTTTGTAAACATGATCGTGAATGCGGTTGACGCGATGCCGCGCGGCGGGCGTTTGTTGATTACGTGCCGTCGCCAGGCCGACAGGTTGCACGTGCATTTCAGTGACAACGGAATCGGAATGCTGGAAGACGTAAAGCAGAAGATATTCGAGCCATTCTTCTCAACGAAGGGTGCGCACGGTACCGGCCTCGGATTGTCGGTCAGTTACAGCATTATCGAACGCCATTCAGGATCGATCAGCGTCGTCTCTGAGCCTGGCAACGGGACGAACTTCATGATCGATTTGCCGGCGATAGCTACCGAGTCATCGTCGGAAGAATCATCGGCTACGGCGAGTGAGACGCGAAGTCTGAGGATCCTTGTTGTTGATGATGAAGAGCCGGTGCGAGAGACACTCGCAGAGATGCTGGTGGCGGTCAGGCACAGTGTGGAGCTGGCAGGCAGTGGCCAGGAAGCGGTGGAGAAAATGCGGGCCGGTGACTTTGATTTTGTGTTTACCGACCTCGCGATGCCTGAAATGGATGGCTGGGAAACAGCGCGCTTGATTCGCAAAGGTTGGCCCAGCGTGCGAATCGTCCTCGTGACCGGCTATGGCCCAACAACATCACCGCCCTCCGGCGAGGAAGACCTCGTGGACGCAATCATCGGCAAACCATTCGACTTCACCCAGGTCGGCTCAACCCTCACAATCCTGACCAAAGATCACGAACTTCAAGCCATCCTGTAAATCCTGTAAATCTTGTAATCCTGTCTAAAACTACCTTCCCTTAGCGCTTGTCAGTTGAAATTCATTATCCCCGCACTCGCAGTAAATCCCACCCCGAAACCCACCACCATCGCCGGCCCTGACCACTCATTCTTCGCAGCCAGCATAAATCCGGTCGATGCGCTCGAAAGATTCCCGTACTCTTCCAGCACCTTATACGACCCATTCACTTTCGCTGAGTCCGGTTCGAGATCGAGTTGAGAACAAACACCGTCAAGAATCTTCTTGCTGCCCGTGTGAATCAAACAGTCGTCAACCTCCGTCAGATCCGAAACAGGCGACTCGGGGTGTTGCAGAACGCTCTTAACAGTAGTCACCGCGTAATGCGCGCCGCGGTTCGGAACGCTCGGCTGCATGAAGTACTGCGGGCGTCCTTTGAGAAACTCGTGTGAGCTGTTGTTGACCATCGTGAGCAGGTTCATGTCGGTTGGATGGTCGTTTGTCAGGTGCGAGATTGGTCCAAAGGCGGGTTTTCCTTCTTCAGTGCCTACCAGTAATGCAACCGCGCCGTCACCAAACAGCATCGATTGGATTACGAAAGTCGTGTCCAGTCTCTGTTGCTCGAATTGCTCAGGATCGATTTTTCGTTCCTTTCGCAGTCTGATGATTTCGCGGTAGCCGGAATACTCGTTTCGCATTAGCGGGGCAACGTAGGGCGTGTGTGCTTCCGCCATCACGACGATTGCGAGCTTGCCGGGATTTGCGGCCAAGTACCACTGGGCTACTTCTATCGACTTGAGTAGCACAGAGCAGCCTTGAGCCTGCATGTTGACAGTTCGCAGAGACCTGGAGAGAAGGCCATGCGTCCTCCCCATGATCTCCGACGCCAAACACGGCAACATCTGGTCAGGAGTGTTAGTTGCCGCGACGAGTAGCCCGATCCGGTTCGGGTCACCTCCCCATTCGTGAATGCAGCGTTTGGTGGCAGCCACCCCAAGGTCCGTTGTGGAGCTCGTAGGTGCTTTTGGTTCGCCGCATAGAAACTCTGGAAAATTTTTAAGTGTTGAAAATCTTTGGTTTACTCCGAGAGCACTGATCGTATTGATAAGTTCCGGGGAGAGCTTATGCATTAGACTTCCGACCAGTTCTGTGGTCTTAAAGGCATTTTGAGGCACGGCAGTAGCTGCCGATAGCAAATTGATCATTGTCGTTTATTCTTCTCCAAAGAGAGGGGGTTTGCCGCGTCGGATTGACCTCCCACTGCGCTCCGACGCAGTTCTCCTTAACAACCCCCGTGCCGTAATTTGGCTGCAGTGAAATTTTGCGTGAAACCCGTTATTTTTGCGGATTTAGGCGGGAAATTGGCGAACGCCGACTGATCCATTCGCGACGCGATTTTGGATACCCCGTAACCACGTCCAAAACAAGGACAAATTCCTCAGTATTTTTACTGAGGCGGTGGTACACGGCTATACAGTTGGCTAAATGGTACCCAAGGTTCGGGGGCTTGCCCCAAAAAGGAATTTTTTGTGCAGATAATTTATTTTTTTTGTACAGAACGGCGTTGATCTAATGGTAGGCTTTATAAGCAAGACTTCTCAACCTCCTACACGAAAGGCCCTAAGTAATGAGAATTAAACCCCTGGTTGTTGTGTTTTTGACGATCTGTTTTGTGGCGGCTGCCGGTTCGGCGGTCGGTCAGAAGAAGCTTAAGCCCTGGAAAGAATGGTCAAAGGCGGATGCTCAGAAGGTCCTGAACGATTCACCCTGGGCTCACCTGCAAGTTGATCAGGATTTTGTAGAAGCAAGTCCACTCACACGTCCTCCAGATCCGAGTGTCGATACTCGCCTGAGGCAAAATGACGGCATGACGTATGGGATACGTTTCTTTTCGGCCCGACCGGTTCGTCAGGCTTTTGTACGCATGATTCAGTTGCAAAAGAAGGAACTTCCACCTGATGTGATGACGCGCCTGAACACCTTCGCAGAAGTAGCTTCTGATGATTCCATCATTATCGCGGTCACTATCGAGAATCCGGATGCAAATATGCTCGGCAAAGCTATGCAGATCGTCAGGAATGCTACGACGGTCAGGATTAAGAACACTACCTTTCTGGAACGCAGCGACGGCAAACGGATTTTCCTCGAGGAGTATATCCCGCCGGGCGGCGACGGATTTGGCGCCCGTTTTATCTTTCCCCGCATAGTGGATGGAAAACCGTTCCTTGATACGGAAGTTCCTGGCGTACGTTTTGTTTCGGACCTCGGCAGTGCAATAAAATTCACCATGCAGTATAAGGTCAAGGAGATGATGCTCGACGGCAAACTCGAATACTGAAACTAGATCTTATTTCAACGGGAAGCGGCCGACGGTGTCTTCGCCGATGCTGCCGAAGTAGAGAGCGCCGTTGTGTTCGACGACGTTTGCGATTTCGGCGTAGCAGTCGGGGGAGCCGTTCTGGAGGTTTTCGACGATGCGGCCTTGTGGGTCTAAGCCGAGGACGAAGGAATAGCGCTTGGGCGCAGGTTGCATGAATTTGGGCAAACGGGCGACCATCTTTCGCATGAAAGGATAAGGAAGCATGCGATCGAAAAGGGCCTGGCGCGGTGTCACGAGAGCCAGCCAAAACCGATCGCGGCCGTTTGATGAAATGCCGTCAGGGAACCCGGGAAGATTGTCGATAAAAATGTCGTTCTGGCCCATCTTCGGTTCCTTGAGCCAGACGCGGCGAATGCGATATTCCCCGGTTTCCGCAACTAAAACAAACGTTTGATCCGGACTCACAGCGACACCGTTGGCAAAGTAGATTCCTCGCAACAGCGTGCGCGGCCGTCGTGATTGGGGCTCAAGTGCCAGTAATCGGCCATTGGGCTGGTGCTCAAGCAAGTCGTTCGTAAACTGCGACATCGGAAACTTGCTCGAAGCTTCGGTGAAATAGATCGTCCCGTCGGCGCCGATGTCGAGGTCGTTGAGACAGCTAAACTTCACGCCGTCAGCTTCCTCGGCCAACACTTTTACTTCACCCGCTCGGTTTACGGACAACAAGCCCTTGAGCGCATCCGCTACGATCAGATTTCCTTCACGATCGAAGACCAATCCGAGTGGACGACCATGCGTGTCGGCAAAGACGCGCGGCTGAGTTCCGTCCGGCTGAAGAACGATGATCCGGCCGTCTTCAAAACCAGCGTAGATCTTTCCTTCGGCGTCGAGCGCGACGTCCTCCGGTTTGTGCCCGTCGCCGAGTGAAAGCTTTTGCACGGACGAGAGCCTCGTGTTCTGCGCATACTGGCCGGTCAGCGCCGGTGACGAAGGAGGAGTCCATGCCGCCGGGGAGATTGGCACCGGCATAAGGAGAAGGTATGCAAGCGCGACAACGATGAGGACGAGAATGACGAGTCCGAAGCGCTTTTTGAGAGACATCAAAGTTCGTTATCGCTCGCCGCGTGATTTCTCGACCGCGGTCTCCAATGTCACTACGAGCTTGCGGGTCCCCGGTTGGTCCATCGGTTCAATCAGGCGCAGCGCTTCGTCGAGTATACGTCGCTGGTGTTCGGGCCAGTTCGGCAGGCCAGCTAACGGTTCCTGGCTTTCCATCGTAGAACGCTACACGCGGCGGACGCACTGATTCCACTACGTCTTTCACAACCGCGAGCGTCATTGTGGGAATGCCCGTCCAGCTCAAGCGCCCGCGCCACCAGGCCCACAGACTGGTGACACAAAACAGAAGCAGGAACTAACAACGCCGCCTGCACTTCATAACGCTTTACTCGCTCGACCAGCTTCGGAACCAGCTCATCAACAAGTCGACCGGCATCAGGAATAAACCCGCAGAAGCTCCAGAACACCGGATTCAACTGGCCGATGATTCCGTTCTTTTCAAACTCGAGCAATCGCCCACCGGCAGCTCTGAGTTCACGTCTTCGTGGACAGCCGATGGATCGTAACCGCGCGCCGCAAATGCGCAGATCTGATTCTTCAACTTCGATCGGAATTTCTTTGAAAGTCGTGTCGCCGCTTGTCGAGCTCGTGTCGAACGCGGGAGTGCCGTCGATGTAAGCGCCCGCTGAAGAGATCAGCGCGAGATTCAGCATCGGCAGTGCGCGCCGCGCAGGCGTGAATGGCGCGCGGCGGTTTCTTACAAACGGATAATCGGGACCGAGATCGTCGCCGGCACTCGGTCGCCAACTCTCGAAGTGTCTTCGCCAACCATCAATGTCTTCAATAATTTCCACCAGCTTCACCCAATCTGAAATTAGTTGCGCAGGCTGCGCGCCATCAGGACCATCGCCACAAGAGCGGCAATCATAGCAAGTCCGAGCGCGTTAACCGAATAACCGTGGAGGTTGTTGAAGGCGATGCGGCGCGCGTCGTCGGCCGCAATTTGATCGATGGGCAGGACCATCGCCGCGCGCAATGCTCGCATCCGTGCCGCGATTACCCAGTGGCCCACCGCAGTCGTTAAGGCGATGATGGTAAGGCAGAGTAATTCGATGATGAAACTTAGACGGCTCGAGGCGTGGCGGCGCAGGAGTAGAGTTAGAAGTAGTAGTAATGAGATTAGGAAGCCGGCGATATTGATGACTGAAAGTGAACGCGTGACGATACTGCCTGCGATCTCGTTGGCGTTTGATAGGCCAAAGGAGCGCAGCACGCCAAATGCAGGCTGGGGCGACGACGGCGCCGAAGAAGAGGGCTGCGCCGAACCAGCAGGCTAATAGGATGAGACGTGAAAAGTTCATTATGGGTTTGAGATGGTTAAGACAGTTTTAGACAGGATTACAGGATTTACAAGATCTGAACAAGACTGTCAATCAAAATCATTGATTGTCGCCAGCAAACGGATTTTTGGCGGCGTGATTTGCGGGTCGCGGCAACTCTCGCGGGTCGCCATTTAATAACCACGACAATGCGCGATCGAGTTGTGACTGGTACTCGTCGAGATCCAGCGACATAAAGACACGTGAC
This sequence comes from uncultured Acidobacteriota bacterium, assembly GCA_963748155.1. Taxonomy (GTDB): domain Bacteria; phylum Acidobacteriota; class Blastocatellia; order Pyrinomonadales; family Pyrinomonadaceae; genus PSRF01. The sequence goes on from CAVVHV010000004.1 coordinate 492,026, forward strand.
GCCCAATCGCGCAAACTTCTCCTTCGCTCGCAGGTACATCTGACGCGCTGCGCCGGGCCGGCCGATGTCGAGATGATGAAACGCGACTGCCGATTGGATCATCGCCTGAAGAAACAGCTTCTCGTTTGGTCCAACCTCGCCCATCCAGCGTTCTTCCCACGCGTCGTGCGCCGCATGAAACTCGCCCGCGTTGTAAAGATCGATTCCGGCAATGTACTCGACCGGATACGCCGCAACGTGAGCATCGAGATAGGCAGTCATTTTGCGTTAAATCGACTGGCAATCACCTTCGCGGCAGTTGCGCCCGCGCCGGTAGCGCCGCTGATCGTCGGGGCAACTGGATTCGAGACATCGCCGACGGCGAACACCATCGGCACGTTCGTCTCCTGTTGGCTGTTCACCACGAGATAACCCTGTTCATCTGTTTCTAGTTGCTCGCGAAACAACTCGGTATTCGGCTCGACGCCGATGCGGATCAGAACGCCGCGCACTGCGAGTTGAAACGGCTTCAACCCCTGCTTCCGCTGAATCTCAACTGCCTCCACTCGATCCTGCCCCATGATACGCGTCAGCACAGATTCCGTGAAAACAGTGATGCAATGCTGTGACTGAAGCCGTTCAGTGAACTCACGCCGCGCGCGCAATTTCTTTCCGCGATGAACAAGGGTCACTGTCGCGACAAACTTCCGCCAGCAGCAACGCATTCTCGACTGCCGCGTCTCCACCACCAACGACACAAACATCCTCGCCCGCAAAGAGCTCCCGATCGCGGGCACCGGATTCTATCATCCCCTTACCAACGAACTCTTTCTCGCCCGGCACTCCCAACTCCCTCGGCCTCACGCCCGTTGCGATCACGAGCGCGATCGACTGAAGATCTTCACCACTCGCTAACGAAACCCGCTTCGCCTTTAAATCGATTGACGTGATTGCGGTTTGCGTCCACAGATCAAAGTCCGCAGCTGTCGACGTCCGCAGTGAAGCGTTCGAGCAGTTCTTCGCCATTGCGAGCTTTGAGTCCGAGGTAGTTGTTGATCGGATTGTAGACGCGATGAAGTTGCCCGCCGACCTGTTCGGCCTGTTCGAGCACAAGCGTGTCGAGGCCCAGCTCATCGCACCAGAAAGCGGTTGAGAGTCCCGCTGGTCCGGCGCCGATGATGATTACGTCGTGCATCGTGTTTACGAAACTGAAGCCGCCGCGAGCGACGAAGACTGCTGCAAAACTTCCGCAACCTCGATCGGGCTCTAAACGCGATGCTGCCAACGTGCCGGCACTGTCGAGAAACTTCACTGCTGAAGTCATCTCACGATTATCCGTTTGCCACCGTCCGTCGTGATTCATCTCTTTGTTATTGAGCAACTGGAGCGCGGCCGTCAGATCTCGCCGCTGCAATCCGCGGACGCACAACTGTCTCGGCCCACGAGTAGTAGGGATAATCGATCCGGTAAAACCATCCTGAGCCGTTGGGGATCGCGATCAGAAATAGCTCGCCTTTCGCGAATTTCGAGATCGCGGTGTAAGGCGCTGAGTGCCTGGTCGGACTGAAACCCGCGCCATCAAAAAGCTCCGGCGCGAGCGTTATGAGTGAAATATCTGAATACTCCGACGACTTTCGATTTGCCTTGCTCAAAACTCTCGACCGCAGCAACGACACTCTCCCAACCCTCGCGCCACAGCGGTTCGTATTCATTGATATGTGTCAGCAAGTGCTCGACTTTGGGCAGCACCAGCTCATACGCGCGCGCATCATCGTCAACTTCTTCGCCCGCGAGAAGCCGCGCGAGAGGTGAGCCGTCGTCGTTGTTTGGACTCGCCTGATCGGATCCTTGTATCGCGATACTGACGCGCACACCATCGTCGCTCGAATATTCGGAAAAATCTCCAGCTTCAGCGGCGGCGATCAGCAAGTCGCGATAAGCGAGCGCGCGTTCGCCAGTTAAGCACAGTCCAGCACGAAAGAGCGCCGTCAGTATCGAAGTGATTGTTCGTGACTAGCTCGATGCCTTGCGTCAGCGCCGCGCGATTTGGTGAGGCGACGAGATTGAGCGCGATCTCGGTCGAAGTATCGGCCTTCACTTCGGTTGGGGTACTATTTCCTTCCCAATGCGAAAAGTGAATGCTGTTATCAACCGTTCCATCGACCGACAACTTGGGAACGTTTTCGAGGGCGTCAGTGTAAAACTCGAATCTCATGGATTTGACCTTTCGTTGCGTGTAGTGTAACACGAAGGCACTAACTCAAAATGTAGGGAACAATATGGAAGAGATCACCCAACTGAACTCAAACAACGCCTCGATAACGGCGACGATATTCAGATCGTAGACGTGCGCGAGGACAACGAAGTCGCGATCGGCCGCATACCGAACTCGATTCACATTCCGCTCGGGCAGGTGTTGAACCGCATGAACGAGATCGATCCGAACCGCGAGACGGTCGTACACTGCAAGATGGGTGGCCGCAGCGCCCGCGCGATCGAGGCGCTTCAACGGTCAGGATTTCAGGGAAAACTGATGAATCTTAAGGGTGGGATTCTCAGGTGGTCGAATGAGGTCGATCCGAGCGTGCCAAGTATGAACTGATTTTCACGCAAGGCGCAAAGACGCAGAAAGCCTCGCTCTACTTTGCCCTTTGCGCCTTTGCGGAAATTATTTCGTGATCCCCTCGAGCTCGATGAACCGGCTGAGCTTCGTAATCACCATTCCCTCTTCACACTCCAAACGGCACGAGAGCGCCGGCCTGTCATTCTGCTCGTTCTGCCCTTTCATGTGATACCAGATCTGGCAATTGGTGCATTCGCCATTCCAGCAGAAGTCGCCGTAAGAGATGGTGTTGATTGAGAGGTATTGAAAGCAGCGCAGCAGCCGGTTCTTCTCCGGCACGCTGACTTCGTTTGCCCATGATCTCGAGACTGATAAGCTTCTCGTAAGGATCGAGTAGATCCGATGCACCCGCGTCAAAGCTGCCGCTTTGTTCAGCTCATAGGCAGCGGCAGTATAATCGCTCACTGCCAAATTTGTACATAACGTCGTAAATCAATGCGGGGGTAAACGAATTTGTCCTTAGTAATCTACACCAAGCCGGGATGTCCTTATTGCCAGCAGGCGCGCGATCACTACACTCCAAAGGTATTCCTTTCTCGACTACGACGCCCAGAACGATCAAAGCGCGGCGCGCAGAGATGTTCTCGTATTCCGGTGGCGATCCGACGGTGCCGTGCATTGTTCAAGATGGAAAGTATGTGGGTTCGGGTTGGGGAAACCCGCCCCGTGGTTGAACCGTTCACGATTAGCCGGCCGTGCGCCGGCTGTTTAGCGAAAAAGCGGTCTCCCCTGAATTGAATCTTATGCTTTTTATCAGGAAGGTGACTCATGAGAAACCAATCCCGTTTGCTTTTTCTGCTGTTGCTCTTTGTTTTATGCGTTCTCCCAATCAATAGCGAAGTCATAGCACAATCAAACGGAGGAGCCGGCGCGCCTCAACCACCCATGGCAGAGAAGAAGACCAAGACTACGAACATTCACGGCACCACAATCGTCGACGACTATTTCTGGCTGCGCGAAAAAACGAACCCGCGGTGATGGCGCACCTGCAAGCGGAAGATGCGTACACCCAGACAGTGATGAAACACACCGCCCCGCTTCAGGAAAAGCTCTACAACGAAATGCTCAGTCATATTAAACAGACTGACACTCAACGTGCCTTTTCGCTACGGAAATTACTTCTATTACACGCGCACTGAGGAAGGTAAGCAGTATCCGATTTACTGTCGTAAGAAGGGCAGCCTGAAGCGCCGGAAGAGATCATGCTCGATCATGAATGAACTGGCGAAAGGTCAGAAGTTCATGAGCATCGGGCACTTTTTCCGCAGCGATGATGGCAACCTGCTCGCGTACAGCACTGACAACACTGGCTACCGCCAGTTCACACTCCAGGTCAAAGACCTGCGAACTGGCCAGCTTCTTTCCGGAAAAGTATTGAACGCGTCAACAGTGTCGTCTGGGCCAACGACAATAAGACGTTTTTCTATGTCACTGAAGATGCGGTCACGAAACGAAGTGACAAGTTTTTCCGTCACGTCGTCGGCACTGACAAGAACGATCTGGTCTACGAAGAGAAGGACGAACTGTTTGACATCGGCGTCGGTCGCTCACGCGACAAGGAAATGATCTTTCTCGAAGCGTTCAGCAAGACTTCCACCGAGGCTCGCTACCTCCGAGCAGACGAGCCGAACGGAACGCTGAAAGTGATCCTGCCGCGACAGCCGGAACACGAGTACGACGTCGATCATCGCAACAACATTTTCTACATTCGCACGAACAAAGGCGCGAAGAATTTCCGCATCGTCACCGCGCCGGTTAACGATCCATCCGAGAAGAACTGGAAAGAGTTTGTTGCACACAGCCCGGCGGTAAAGATCGAGGAGATCAGTCTGTTTGCTAATCACGCAGTGTTGTCTGAATGGGAAAATGGTTTGCAGCAGCTCGAAGTTGTCGACTTCAAAACGACAAACGTCATCGCATCAAGTTTCCCGAACCGGTTTACTCGGCAGGGCTGTAGCACGAACCGCGAATTCAACACGACCGTCGTCAGGTACAGTTACAATTCGCTGGTCACGCCGAATTCGATCTTTGACTACGACATGAACACGGGCAAAGCGACGTTGTTGAAGCAGCAGGAAGTGCCCGGCGGTTTCGATCGGAACAACTACAAGTCGGAGCGAGTGTTTGCGACCGCCTCAGATGGAACGAAGATTCCGATGTCGATGGTCTATCGAAAGGGAGTGAAGCTCGACGGCAGCGCGCCGTTGCTGCTTTACGGCTACGGATCGTATGGATACTCGATTCCGCCGACGTTTCAATTCAAATCGGCTGAGCCTGCTCGATCGCGGTGTGATCTTTGCCATCGCGCACATTCGTGGTGGCGGCGAGATGGGTGAGGAATGGCGCCAGGCCGGCAGGATGATGAACAAGATGAATACGTTCACGGACTTCATCGCCTGCGCCGAAGCGCTGATCAAGATGAAATACACGTCGAAAGATCGACTCGTGATCGAGGGCGGAAGCGCCGGTGGCTTGTTGGTGGGCGCCGTGTCAAACATGCGACCCGATCTCTTCAAAGCGGTCATTTCGCAGGTGCCTTTTGTTGACGTGCTGAACACGATGCTCGATGCGAGCTTGCCGCTGACGACGAGTGAATACATCGAGTGGGGCAATCCAAACGAAAAGCCCGCCTTCGAGTACATGAAGACGTATTCGCCTTACGACAACATCGCCAAGAAGGATTATCCGGCGACGCTCGTGAAGGTTTCGGTGAACGATAGCCAGGTGCCGTACTGGGAAGGTGCTAAGCTCGTCGCCAGGCTGCGCACGATGAAGACCGACAACAATCCGTTGCTGTTGAAGGTCAACTTCGGCGCGGGCCACGGCGGCGCGTCCGGGTCGCTACGATGCGTTGCGTGAGATGGCGTTTGACCTATGCGTTCATGCTCTGGCAGATGGGTATAAAGGAATAGAGTATGCTAGTCTGTTCAACTGGTCAGCGAAATAGGTCCTATAAGTCGCTATAGGACCTATTTCGTTTAGTTAAATGATCGGATCCACGCTAGGGAATTACAAGATTCTCGAGAAGCTCGGTGAGGGCGGGCAGGGCACGGTCTATAAAGCCGTCGATTCAAAACTCGGCCGCACTATGGTTATCAAAGTCCTGCCCGCCGAGCTGACTGCCCGAGAAGCCAATCTCAAACGTTTCGAACGTGAAGCGCGCCTCGCTTCCGCGCTGGACCATCCAAACATCTGCACCATCTTCGACCTCAACGAGATCAATGGCATTCACTTCATCGCCATGCAGTACATCGAAGGGTCGAAACGTGCGGCAGCTCGTAAACGGTCGCCCGTTGTCACTCGAAAGCGCTTTGTCGATCGCTTTGCAGACTGCCGATGCACTCGCCGCCGCACACGCTCGCGGCATCATTCATCGCGACATCAAAGCCGGCAACGTGATGGTCACGCCGACCGGCCAGGTGAAAGTACTCGATTTCGGACTCGCGAAACTGCTCGACGAAGAAGCTGCGCGCACGTCCGGAATTCATCACACTGAGATCACTGAAGTCGGCGTTCCGTACGGCACCGCCACGTACGCTGCGCCTGAGCAGGCGCGCGGCGATCGAGTCGATTCACGCGCCGACATTTTTTCCACCGGCGTCTTGCTTTACGAGATGCTGACCGGCACCTGGCCGTTCCAGGGTCAAACGGCGATCGAGGTGCGTCATGCTGTTTTGAACGAAGAGCCGAAGCCGCTGGCGCAAGATGAGACCGGGGCGCGTGCCGGTCCGAGTTGCAAGCCGTGCTCGACAAAGCTCTCGCAAAAGATCCGCGCAATCGTTATCAAAAGATTTCGCACTTCGCCGACGACCTTCGTGCGATCATTCGTGAGCTTGGTTCAGATCACTGCCCGGCATCGACGAGAGCACGACGCCCGTCGCTCCGAAACATTTGAAACAGGAAGCCCGGTCACACGCGCATTGCGCTGGTTGACCGGCAGCAAGAGTGGCGAGAGTCCGTCGAGGTGCAAGATCGGGCGGACGCAGCGGTGATGCGCAACCGAGCCCGTTGACGAGCCTGGGCGATCGCGATCGCAAGAGCGTCGCGATCCTGCCGTTCAAGAATGTCGGTAACGATCGTGAGATCGATTTCTACCAGTTCTCGCTTGCGGATGCGGTGATCACTGAGCTGGCGCGCGTGCGCTCGCTCGTCGTGCGGCCGTCGTCGGTGATCGTGAAGTATCAGAACAAAACTGTCGATGCTGCTGAAGCCGGACGCGAGCTCAGCGTCGACGCGATTCTCACCGCGACTTTCCTTCGCGCCGGCGATCGACTGCGCGTTACCGCGCAACTACTCGACGTGCGCACAAGCGAGATTCTCTGGAGCGAGCGAATCGACGCCGACGCCAGCGACATCATCGGCGTGCAGGACACGATCGTGCAGCGCATCGTCGAAGGACTGCGGCTCGAGTTGAGTCCCGATGAGAAAGACGAACTGGCGCGAAAGCACAACCGCCGACGCCGCTGCCTCCGAAGAATACCTGCGCGGTCGCGACTGCCTTGCAACGTTCATCTATCACACGATTCGAGCGCGAGCATCTCGACTCCGCCATCGAACACTTCCGCCGCGCCATCGAGATCGATCCGAATTTCGCGCTCGCTTACTCCGCGCTCGGCAGTTGTTACGTCAATCGCGTGTTGAAAGGACTCGGCCAGGCGGGCGATCACGAGAAGGCAAAGAACGCGTTTCGAAAAGCACTGACGCTGGATCCGCGGCTGCTCGAAGCGCGCATGCACATGGTGTTCATCTATCTCACCGGCGGACAAAAGCAGAAAGCGCGCGACGGAAGTCGACCTGCTGCGCGACGAGTATCCGAACGATCCGGGCGTGCAGTTTGTGCGTGGCGTGGTCGCGCGGCTCGATGGCGACTATGAAAAGGCGCTGCGAAGTTTCGATCGCATGGTGCGGCTGAATCCCGGCGAGACGCGTGCTGGCAAGCTACAATCGCGCCCGCATCTTCATGTATCAACGGGAATATGAAGAGGCGTTGCGCGAACTCGATCAGGGCGCGGAGATCGAACCTGAACACCCGCTGATCAAGGTCTTCCGCGCGCGCGTTCTTTACTACAAAGGCGAGGTTGACGAGGCCATCAAGATTCTTCAGCAGGTCTTGCAACGACATCCGCAGATCGATGGCGTGCAGACCGATCCTGGCGATCTGTTTGAGCGCGCAGGGACAACACACAAAGGCCAACGAACAACTCACGCCGAAAGTCAGGCAGGTTGCGGAGGCGGATTACGATATCTCTTACTGGCTTGCTTCCGCTTATCTCTTGCAGGGCCGCCAGGTGGAAGCGCTGCGATGGCTGGAAACCGCGATCAGTCTCGGCAACGAAAACTACCAGTGGTTTGAGTCAGATCCAAACTGGACCGACATGCACGAGGATCCACGTTTCGTCGAATTGATGAACCGCATCAAGAGCCAACGCGAACAACCCGGGGACCAGTCTGAATGAGAACATTTGTCGTTGGCGACATACATGGCCGTTGCGCGCAGCTCCTCAACCTGCTCGACATGCTGCCGCGCGATCCGGACAACCGACACGCTCGTTTTTCTAGGCGACCTGATCGATCGTGGCGCGGACGCGCCCGGCTGCGTCGAGCACATCCTCAAACTCGTGTGATGAAAATCCCGAGCGAGTTATCTGCCTGCGCGGAAATCACGAACAGATGTTGATGGATTTTCTCGACGGGCGCAGTAATCTTTGGCTCACGCCGGTGGTGGGTGGCGAACGAACGTTTGAGCAGTACACGGGTCAACCGGTGCAGGGTTGACAGCGAAAAGGATCTCGAAGAGATGAGGCGCGCGTTTGAGCAATCATTTCCGGTAGAGCACCTCGCGTTCATGCAGGAGACTGCCGTTCTATTACGAAGACGAATTTGCGATTTACGTTCACGCAGGGCTCGACGAGGGTAAGCATCCGAGTGAGAGTTCGCCGATGTCGTTGTTGTGGATGCGCGACATGGATTTTTACAAGAACTACCGCGGCAAGCCTTGCGTGTTTGGACACACGCCGACGCCGCTGTTGCCGTTGCGTGGACGGTTGGGCCGTCACGGGATTTACATTTCTCACAGCGCGGTCGGGCTCGACACCGGTTACAACCACCAGTCTCCGCTGAGTTGTCTTTCGCTGCCTGATTTCAATCTTTACCAGACTTATGCGGACGGACGCGAAGAGACCTACCAGATCACATCTTTCATTCCCGAGACGTTGCGAGAAATGCAACGCAAGCGCTGGAAAGTCCATGTTAGTTAGCTCAGGTCTTAAGGCACGCAGCGTTGCTCACGAAACGGAACTAAATCGAAATTAGTTAACTTGTGGTGCCGGATCCAGCGCGATCCGTGCCGCGATTGGTCCATTGTCGCAAATGAGTCGAATCGCGCTGTTGCGTGTGCCGTTTCCACTGAGCGGCTCGCCAACTTTGCAACTACCCCACGCCGCTGCTGCACTCATCTGACGTCGCATCCGTTCCACATCCAATCCCGGCGCCGCGATCGCTTCAACAGTCTCCGCATCCCACGCACCGAGTAGCTTCCCGATCGTCTCAGCAACCTTCGTCATCTCCGCGTCGGGCGGCAGCACCGGACTGATATTGATGAGTTGAACTTTCGGCGGCATCGTCGGCGCAAGCGTGATGAACACATCAAGCCAGCCGCGATCGCACATCATCCGCCATTCGCCGCGCAATGCATTTTCCGGTTTGATCGAAGTCGCCGGCCGGCAGGTGCCATGTTGTTCGGCCAACGATTTCCAGCGACTCTGGCGAACGTCCGCGGCAACGTCGAGAAACAAATTGTCCGCGGCTATTTTGTTAGCGAGGCTGTCGTCCCACTTGATGATCAGTTGCGAGACATCCGCTTGCGCAGTTAGCAACGCCGGCGATGGTTGCACCGCGCGCGGCTGCAATGCGCCCGTGCGATAAAGCGCGTTGCCACGTCGTTGAAGAGCGTGTTGAAGCCCTGGTAAGTCTGATTGCTCATGCCGATCAGACCGACGCCGTATTCCGGCAGCCAGCGCATCAGCGAGCCGTAACCCGGAAGTCCGCCACCATGACCGATGACGTGACCGAAGCGACAATCCTGCGAAACACCGAGACCGTAGCCGTAAGCTGAGACGCTCGATCTGGAGTGGCGCATCGACAGTCGAGCGGAATGCGCTTGCGGGAGACGGACGCCAGGGCTGCTGCATCTCGCGCGCACTGCTGCGTTTGATTGGACCACGATCGGGCTCGTCGCGCGGTGGAAATGCCGACATCAGAAAAGCGACGTAACGAGCGAGATCGGGCGCGTTGGTCCAAAGACCGCCCATCGCGCCGAAAGATCCGTGCGCGAGAATCGGTTCAGGTTTGCACGTGTTGTCTTCACGACGATAGCCGAGCGCGATGTGTTCGCGTGGCACTGACGTCATTTCGAAAGTTGATGAGTTCATGCCGAGGGGCTTGAGGATGTTGTCGCGCACGTAGTCGGCGTAAGGACGGCCGGAAGCTTTGGCGACGATCTGGCCGAGGATTGCGAAGCCGTAGTTTGAATATTCGAAAGCGGTGCCGGGCGAAGTCGAAAAAGGGATGCCGCTCTTCATCCACGCGCGCATGGTTTCGTCGCTTTGGGCGAGCTGCCGGTCGCCCCACGGGATTGTCTTCGGGGAAACCTTCCGAGTGCGTGAGGAGATGGCGAATCGTCAGAACTTGCGAATCGCTTGTTGGATAAGGGAGGTTCGCGAGCTCGGGAACGTATTTCGAGACCGGATCGTCGAGCGAGAGTTTGCCTTCGTCGCGCAGCTTCAGTATCGCCATCGCGGTGAAGCTCTTGGTCATTGATGCGATGCGAAAGACTGTTTCGTGCGTGACGGGCGCGTTATTTGTCTTCTCGCGAACACCGGCCGCTTTCACCCAGACCAGTTCGCCATCAACGATGACGCCCAGCACCGCGCCTGGTGCTTGCGAGCGCTCCATGAACGACGTTGAAGAGTTTATCGATCTCGGGGAGGGCGGCGGCGAGTTTCTGCTTGCGCTGTGGATCGGTGAATTGCGGCGGTGGAATTGAGCTCTTCTGCGCGTTACGCGAATTGCGGGGTAAGACATAACAACAGTAACAAGGCGATGCGAGATTCATATTGAGCATTAACCTTTTTGGTTTGTATTCACGAAACTTACGTTTGATTTGAACCGTGTCGCCGAAGTTTATAAGCAAGCCGTTGTCGATGCCAGTCGCAGTGAGATAGTGGATAAGCTTCATCTCGTGCTCTGGGGCTAACGTAAGGCACGCTTTGATCTCGATTATTAATTGGCCGTCTATCCACAGGTCGGGAAAGTAGAGACCAACTTGATGCCCTTCGTACCAGACGGGGAGTTTGGGTTGCTGTCGAACATAGATACCCTAGTTTCTGTAATTCAAGCTTAAGAGCATTCTCATAGACTTTTTCGAGAAAGCCTGGGCCAAGATGTGTTGTGGACTTTGTAGGCGCAGCCGATGACTTTGTGCGTGAGGTTGTCGATATCCATTTCGATACTCCGTGAGGTAGAGTGAACAGTTTACAGGATTACAAGATTTACAGGATTAACAAGATATCATGTAAATCCTGCAAATCCTGTAATCCTGTCTAACTTAATCTCGTCAAAGGACGCGCTCGTAATCATACCGCCCAATAATATGCTTATGCATATACTGCCCGATCGACTCAGCACTCATCAGCCCCTCGTATTCAGACGGCGGCACATCCAGATACCGATACCTTTCCCCGGTATTGAAAACCACCTCGAGGACTTGCGACTTAGCATCGTACCCAACTAAATCAAGCATCTCCGATTGGACTGCTCTCAACCTCACGATAAATCTCCCCACCGGTAGTTCTGAACTCCTCGGCTTTCTCACTCAATCCCGCGCGCACGTCCTGCGTGATCTTCATCGAACAAAAATGTGGACCACACATCGAACAGAAGTGCGCCAGCTTCGCGCCTTCCTGCGGCAACGTCTCATCGTGATACTCACGCGCGACTTCCGGATCGAGCGACAGGTTAAACTGGTCTTCCCAGCGAAACTCAAAACGCGCTTTCGATAACGCATTGTCACGATACTGCGCACCCGGATGCCCCTTCGCGAGGTCCGCCGCGTGCGCCGCGAGCTTGTAAGCAATGACGCCGTCTTTGACGTCCTTCTTGTTCGGCAGTCCGAGATGTTCTTTCGGCGTTACGTAACAAAGCATCGCCGTGCCAAACCATCCAATCATCGCCGCGCCAATCGCGGAGGTGATGTGATCGTATCCGGGCGCGATGTCGGTCGTGAGTGGACCAAGCGTGTAGAACGGCGCTTCCTGGCAAGTCTCGAGCTGCTTGTCCATGTTCTCTTTGATCAAGTGCATCGGCACGTGACCCGGCCCTTCGATCATCACCTGGCAATCGTGCTCCCACGCAATCTTCGTCAACTCGCCAAGCGTTTCCAGCTCCGCAAACTGCGCTTCATCATTCGCATCCGCAATCGATCCCGGCCGCAGTCCGTCGCCCAGTGAAAACGAAACATCGTAAGCCGCCATGATTTCGCAAATCTCGCGAAAGCGCGTGTAGAGAAAACTCTCTTCGTGATGCGCCAAACACCACTTCGCGAGGATCGAGCCACCACGACTCACAATTCCCGTCGTGCGCCGCGCGGTCAGCGGAATGTAAGCGAGGCGCACGCCCGCGTGAATCGTGAAGTAGTCAACGCCCTGCTCTGCCTGTTCGATCAGCGTGTCGCGAAAGATCTCCCACGTAAGCTCTTCAGCTTTGCCGCCGACTTTTTCCAGCGCCTGGTAGATCGGCACCGTGCCGATCGGCACGGGCGAGTTGCGAATGATCCACTCGCGCGTGGCGTGAATGTTTTTGCCGGTAGAAAGATCCATCACCGTGTCAGAACCGCAACGAATGGACCACCGCATCTTGTCGACTTCCTCTTCGATCGACGAAGCAACTGCTGAGTTTCCGATGTTGGCATTGATCTTGACGAGGAAGTTGCGCCCGATGATCATCGGCTCTGATTCAGGATGATTGATGTTCGCCGGAATGATCGCGCGCCCACGCGCGACTTCCGAGCGCACAAATTCAGGAGTGACAAACTGCGGGATTGCAGCGCCAAACGATTGTCCCGGGTGCTGGTGAAACAACGAATCACGCGGCGCGGCACCCGCTTCCCACGCGGCTTCGCGTCCGAGGTTCTCGCGAATCGCGATGAACTCCATCTCCGGCGTGATGATTCCGCGGCGCGCATAGTGAAGCTGCGTCACGCACGCACCCGGCTTCGCGCGCAACACGTCGCGACGCATCGTCGGAAAGTCTTCAAGCTTGCCGACGTCTTTCACGCGCGCACGTTTCGCGGCGTCAAACGTGAGATAACCATCGTCGATCGGCTGCGCCTCGCGACCTTCATACTCTTCGACATCGCCACGACGCGACGATCCAGTCGCGCCTCAGTTGCGGCAGTCCTTCGCGGACGTTGCATTGCAGATCCGGATCGCCCCACGGTCCGCTCGTGTCGTAAACACGAACCGGCGGGATTTGCGACCAACGTGCCGTCGAAATTCCGCGATGGGCTCTGCGTGATCTCGCGAAACGGAACGCGCACGCCGGGCAGTTTGCCGTCGACGTAAACGCGCCGCGAGTTTGGCAACGAAGTGCTTTCCGTAGTATCGGTTTGCGTTATTTTGATTCCTGCGCTCATAGAAGACATTCTCCGATCGGTATGGATGTAGTCTATAATCTCGGCGCTGGTAATCCAACCCAACCGATCTCCCGGAGACACAACATGCTGAATCGACGCTTAGTCGCCCTGATCCTGATCATTTCGCTGCTCTCGCTTCCGGTCGCTGCTCAGAATGGCAGCGGCGACATGTTGACCCGCATTCGCAAAGAAGCGATGGAACGTTCGCAAATCATGAAGACCATGCACATGTTTACGGACGTTTATGGTCCACGTCTGACTGGTTCGCCCAATCACAAAGCCGCAGCCGAGTGGGCCGTCAAACAGATGACTGCATGGGGACTCGAGAATGCGCACCTCGAACCGTGGGACTTCAAACATCCCGGCTGGTTGAACGAGCGCTTGACCGCGCACTTGATCTCGCCGGTCAAAGATCCGCTCGTTTGCGAAGTGCTCGCGTGGACTCCAAGCACGAAGGGAACAGTGCAGGCCAAGGCGTACCAGTTCGTCCTGCCGGAACGACCATCGCAGGAACAGCTCACGATGTTCTTCAACAATCACAAGGCGAAGGTGCGTGGGAAGATCGTACTCGTCGGCAAACCCGCTTCGATACCAGTCAATCTGAATCCTCCGGCGAAGCGACAGACCGACGAACAGGCACAGCAACGCTATGGTCCAAACGCACGACCATTCGCCTTTCCGACGCCCTCGCCAACTCCAACGCCCGCACCAAACGCGCCACGACCGTTGACGGCGCGTCAGGTCGACGAACAGCTCGATGCGTTTCTAAAAGAGAACGGCGCATTGGTTCGCGTCAACGATGCTGGTCGCGAGTTTCGGCAGATCCGTGCATTCAACAACAGCACGTTTGACGTTAACAAAGTGGTCCCGACAGTCGTGATGAGCAATGAAGACTTCGGCCGCATCACTCGCATTCTCGACGACGGCACTGAAGTCGTGCTCGAGTTCAATATCGTCAACCGCGTTTATCCGGAAGGCGCCACGTCTTACAACACGATCGCCGAGATTCGCGGCAGCGATAAAGCTGACGAAGTGATCATGCTCGGTGGTCACCTCGATTCGTGGCACGCAGCCACAGGCGCGACTGACAACGCGATCGGTTGCGCGATCATGATGGAAGCGGCGCGCATTCTGAAAACGCTCGGCGTTAAGCCGCGTCGCACGATTCGCGTGGCGCTGTGGAGTGGTGAAGAGCAGGGCTTGCTCGGTTCGCATGGCTTACGTCAAACAACATTTCGGCTCGTTTGAAGATCCGAAACCGGGTTACGAAAAGTTTGGCGGTTATTTCAACATCGACTCGGGCACAGGTCGCGTGCGTGGCGCGTCCGTGTTTGGACCACCTGAGGCGGCCGACATCCTGCGCGAGATTCTCGCGCCGTTCAAAGACGATGGCGTTGTCGGTGCTGCGGCATCCCGCAGCCGAAGGCTTGGTGGTTCCGACAACACGTCGTTCAATCAGGCTGGCCTGCCCGGCATCGGCATGGGCCAGGATCCGATCGAGTACGACTCGCACACGTGGCACACGAATCTCGACACTTACGAACGAATTCTCGAAGACGATGTGAAGAAGGATGCGATGGTCGTGGCGTGGGCGGTTTACCAGTTGGCAATGCGCGATGATTTGTTGCCGCGATTCTCGAAGAGCGACATGCCGCCGAAGCCGCCGGAGGAACCAGCACGCAACCTGCGCACCGCGTCCGTACGCGTACAGATTCACGGCGCGACCGAGTTCACGACGGCAGAGGACGATAAGTTCATTGGCAATAACTCGCCGTCAGTTTTTAAGGCGAAGCGCAATCGCAGTTGCGGGAGCGGTCTGAATCAGTCGCAACTGTCCGGTGCGGTGAGAACGATAGTATTAAGTGGCCCGGCCAAAAAGGTGCTCATTCTGGGCGCCGGAATGGCCGGGCTTGTTGCTGCTTACGAACTTTCGAAACTCGGTCACGACGTGACGGTTCTCGAAGCGCGCACGCGTCCGGGCGGGCGCGTTCACACGTTGCGCGAGCCTTTCTCTGACGGGCTTTATGCTGAAGCGGGCGCGGCGCGCATTCCTGACAATCACGACCTCACACTCAAGTATGTGAAAGAGTTTGAGCTACCGCTCGAGCCGTTTTATCCGAGCCGGTTGAATGCGATGCGATTTGATCGCGGCAGCCGGGAAGAAGTGCCGATCGATGGTTTCACTGACGCGATGACGCGGAATTATGGCGGGGAACTGGGTGGAAAACCGGAGCGCTGGCAGAAGATCAAAGGCGGCTCGGATCTGCTTCCGAAAGCATTCGCGGAGCGACTTGGAGACAAGATCCACTATGGTTCGCCGGTGGTGAGGATCGAGCAGGATGCGAAGCAGGCGCGAGTCGTTTTCTTGAACGCTGGAAGACGGCAAACGATGACGGCGGATAACGTGCTTTGCACGATTCCGTTTTCAGTTTTGCGCAGCGTCGAACTCCCGGCGCTGTCGTCGCAGCAAGCGAGACATGATCAAGAACACTCGCTACGACGCGGTTTCGCGTGTTTACCTGCAAACTCGAAATCGCGTTCTGGGAAGATAAAGGGCTGAACGGTTTCGCGTTCACGAGCGGCGCGATCGAGATCTGGCAGCCGACGTGGGACCAGCCTGGACCACGCGGGATCTTGATGACTTACGCGAGGCCGGGTGAAGCCGAGAGAATCACGAAGCTGAAAGAGAACGAGCGCATGGCGACGACGTTGAAGCAGTTAGACGGAATCTTTGGCGGGCTGCGCGAAAACTTTGAGCGTGGTGCGACGAAGTGCTGGATGGAAGATGAGTGGTCGCGCGGCGCGTGGGCGTTTGTTGGGTTTAGCAACTTTGCGATGGCAATCGCGCCGCGAAGGGCGGATTCATTTCGCAGGTGAACATCTCTCGCAGTGGTCTTCGTGGATGCAGGGGGCGCTGTCGTCGGGGTTGAGGGCGGTGAAGGAGATTGATGAGTTGGTGAAGGTTTAGGACCAATAGGTCGTATTGGATCTATATGTCCTATTGCTCCAGGAAACAGATCGTCAACCGCCATCGTCCAACCCGGCACCGCTGGCTCTGCTTCCGCGATTTCGCCGCGATGATAAATCGTGGCTCGTTCCGGATCGCTTGCTCGGTAAACGCGCACCACGTCATCGCTCAATAGATCCACATCCCAAACAACGAGCGTTCCCGCGGCGAAGTAATCTGCGCGTTTCTTTGCCATCTGCCGCTCCGCACTTGGCCCATAATCACTCTCACTACGAACCTCAACCGCAAACACCGGCGCGCCTTCAAAGAACTTCATCCGGTATCTGCGCCAACATAAAACGCCAGCGTCAGGACTGAAGGATTTACGATGAGGCAGATTGACGACAAAAGCAGCGTTGTCTCCAATCGCATATCCATTTCTGCGCTTGCTGTTTGCGTAAGATAAGGAAATCATGATCTCGCCGGGCCGCATAGTGAGGTAAGCCTCCGGTAGGCGACATTTGTACGATTTCTCCGTTGACGAGCTCAGCCTTGCCCTCGACCTTATAGAGATCTTCGATTGTGGCTTCGACTTTGGTGCTCATAGGTGTTCTGTGAGTGTTGTAAATCTTGAGGGCATACTATTCCCTACTGAGAGCTCGTTGTCAACCGCCGATAAAACTCATGGTCCGTGAGGGGGCGACGAAACCGGGGTCGTTGATGAAGTGGCGGGGTTCTTTTTTCAGTATTACTGAGTGAATGTAGTCAACGATCTCAGCGCGTGATGCGCCGCTGCGAACAACGTCGCGCAGCGAGTGTTCGACCGTAGAAAACAGACACGTACGGATCTGACCATCAGCCGTCAATCGAATTCGCGAGCAGGCGCCGCAAAATGGTTCCGTGACAGGCGCGATGATTCCGATCTCGCCCGGCGCGCCATCGGCGAAACGATACCGCGAGGACGTGTCAGAACCCCTGGCAACATCCACACGAACAAGCGGAAAGCGTTCGTTAATCCGCTCGCGGATCTCTTTTCCCGAAACTACGTCCTCACGCGCCCATTCGTGTCCCGAATCAAGCGGCATGAATTCGATGTAGCGCATCTTCACGTCGTGCTCACGCGCGAAAGCAGCAAAGTCGGCGACTTCGTCTTCGTTGTGCCCGCGCACGATAACCGCATTGATTTTTATCGGCTCGAGTCCGGCTTTCTTTGCAGCAGCGATTCCGGCCAGCACTTTGTCTAACACATCGACGCCGGTCATGCGTTTGAAAACGTCGCGTTTCAGACTGTCGAGACTGATCGTCACGCGATCGAGTCCGGCGTCTTTCAAACTCTGCGCACGTTCCGGCAGGTAATAGCCGTTTGTAGTAAGAGCGAGATCCTGAAGACCGGAAGACTTTAGACGCGAGAGCTTCCGGATAATCGTTTCGATATCGCGGCGCAACATGGGCTCGCCGCCCGTCAGACGAAGCTTCTCGATGCCGAGACTGACGAAGATCTCGCAAATGTAGTCGATCTCTTCGTACGAGAGCATCTGCTCTTTCGGCGCGATTGGCGGCTCGCCATGCGGCAGGCAGTAGAAACAACGAAAGTTACAGCGGTCCGTAAGCGACACGCGCAGGTCGCGAATCGGGCGCTGATAGGAATCACGCAGGAATCCGTTATCGTTGTTCACGAGACAATCATACCCTGTGACAATCTCAGGACCAAAAGTCAGCTTTAGACAGGATTTACAAGATTCTCAGGATTTACATGTCAATCCTGAATAATCTTGTAAATCCTGTTAAAAACTACCTCAAAAACTACGCACCAAGAGCAGAATTAGCATGAACACAGACGCAGGAAAACGCTTTGAAGTACCAGGAAGCTTCAGCGTGCGTTTCAAAACGAAATCAAACAGCAGCGGATTGTAGTCGTAAATCTCCTTCAGCGAATCGGCTTCATCAGCGTTGATGTATCCCTGCTTCACGAGCGGTCGCGTCCTGATCAGGAGATTCACGGCGGGCAACGGATAGTCGCTGCCGTTTACAAGTCTTTCGTGCAGATCCTCACGCGCGAGCATCGTCCGCAAGATTTCCCGACCGGTTGAACTGCGTCATCGCTGAGAGCTCGCCAAACACGAGGCCTTCATAACGCTTCTCATCCATCAGACGCAGAAACAGATCGAAATTGTCCACAACCTTCCGATCCTTGCTGTCGAGATCCTCGTTCGATCCGAGCCCGGCACAATGCGCGACGATCACTTTCACGCCATGGTCCAACGCTCGCCGCAGCAACAACGGATTTCCGAGTTTCTGATCCTCTTCAGCCTCGACCGCCTTCTCCTCACCGCCGTGACTCAGCAGTATCAGATCAAGCTCCTTCATCTTTTCGTAAAACGGATCGCACTTCGGATCGGAAGGATCGATCCCCATCGCATTCGGCAGCCACTTCACGATGCGCGCTCCGCGTCGCGCCCATTTCTCAAGCTCGGCAATCGCATCGGGCCGGTAAGGATTGACGGAAATGTTCGGCACGAACAACTCCGGATGCCGTTCCGCCAGCTCAAACACATACTCGTTCGGAACATAAAACTCGGTCTTTTCGAGATTGACCGATCCATCGCGGCGGTAATGTTTGTCGAAAGCGAGCAGCCGGTGTTTGCCGTGGTCCTTGATACTGGCTACTAACCTCGTCAATCGCGCCACGGCTTGCGGATCGGCCTTCTCTTCATCAGCGACTCCGGCCGAGCTCATATATACCTTCAACTTCAAACGGTGAAACGGGTGTCGCCACGTCAGCATCTTCGGATTAACAAATGCATTAGTCCCACCAACACCGAGACCCGGCAATGTGTACGTGATGATCGACCAGCTTTGCAGAATCAATATCGTCGAAAGCACGTTTGACGAGATCGGAGGCTTTGACACCAAGCCTGGAATTCAGATCTTCAGGTTGTTTCGTGAATGCGCCGCCGATGGAATGGATCAGACACATCTCATTTACTCAAACAGATCATCGTGCCGAGCATTGTCGCTATTAGATCACGGTGTCCTTCCTCGATCAGCCAAACACATCAGCACGAACCACGGTCAGCGTCTTGCCAGACTTAACCACTTCGGCCACGGCTGAAAACGTTTCGCCCTTCGCAGGTCGCAGACAGATTCACTTTGAACTCAACACTGAGCACTTCAGAATTCGGCGGCATCAAACTGTACGCTGCGTAACCGCAGGCTGAGTCGGCAATCGTAGTCACGATTCCAGCGTGCAGGTATCCGTGCTGCTGGGCCAGGTCGGCGCGATACGGGAGAGTGATTTCGATCACGCCCGGATCGAACGCGGCTAGTTCGGCGCCGATGAGGGCCATGATTGTTTGTTTGGCGAAGCTTTGATTGATTTCTTCGGCGAACGAGGGATTGCGGAGTTGATGTTTCACAGGATTTCAGGATTTACAGGATTCACAGGATAAAGCGCGTGCGTTGCGTTGCAGCCCCGCGAGCTTCGTGCGCTTCATCGCACTACCGCGATAACGAGCGGCATAACTCTCCGGCGTAAGCTCGAGAATATCGTCCAGATCCACATCGACATTCCCTTCACGCGGCGCAAATCGCGTTTCAGCTCGCCGGCTGCTCAAACCGGTTCCACGGGCAAACATCCTGGCAGACGTCACAACCGTACAACCAACCCGCCAAATCCTATCTCACTCGGGAAATTCCGGCGCGCGCAGCTCGATCGTCGCGTATGAAATGCATTTGTTGGAGTCAACAACGTAAGGCTCAGTAATCGCCGCGGTCGGACAGGCATCGATGCAGAGCGTACACGTTCCACAGTGGTCCTCAATGCGCTCGGTGTCGTGCTCAAGATCGAGGTTGAGCAACAACTCCCCGATGAAAACCCACGAACCATGCTCAGGCGTGATCACATTCGAATGCTTGCCGAGCCAACCGAGCCCGGCGCGCACCGCCCACGCTTTGTCCATCGTCGGCTGAATGTCGACACACACTTTCCCTTCAGCGTCCGGGTCCTGCTCCTTGATCCACGAAAGCAGTGATAAGAGTTTCTCTTTGACGACGTCGTGGTAATCGTCGCCCCACGCATAACGAGAGACTTTTCCGGTTGCAGGACTTTGCTGGTGCTGGTGAGGCGTAAAATAATTGAGCGCAACAACGACAACTGAACGCGCTTGCGGAAAAATTTCGTGCGGACTGATGCGTTTGTGGACGTCGCGAGCCATCCAGCGCATCTCGCCGTGATGGCCTCGCGCAAGCCACTCTTTCAACCGGCGCCCTTCGTCTTCAAGCGACTCGGCGCCCACAATTCCAACCTTGTTGAATCCCTCGAAAAGAGCCCTTTCCTTGATGTTCTCTGCGAGGGTCACTGAGGCGGAAGTCTCTGGATTGTCACCGTTATGATCGGAGTGTCGCCCGCTGTTCGGCTATACGAAACCCAGTAACCGGCTTTCGGATACCGCACGAGTTTATACTTCGAACCATCGGGTTTCGATTCGAAGTCAGCGCCAAACACCTGCTGCGGAGTAATAATTTCCTTGGCGCCGTTCATAAAATCGACCGAGATGGCAGTCACCTGGCCTTTGTCATAAAGGAATTGGGCAGTTTCTTTCTCACCAAACATGTAGAAGTCCTGCTCATCACCCTTATTGGCTGGATTGCCAAGTTTCTTGCGCACCTCGTCCGCAACCCATCCGATCTTCACTCCACGATATTCGTGAAAAACAGGCTGCTCTTCATCAGCGGCGAGACTGGCGCGTTTTTGAGGGGTTTGGCCGAAGGCTGCCCCTGCAATCGAAAAGCTGATCACTACAAGCAAAGCTCGGCTTAGTAACCAGAAATTTGAGGATCTCAAAAGGCGAGTCATGGTTACTCCTTTCACAGTTAAACGTGTTCACTAACAAACAGGCAGGAACATACCGCCGGAACAACCTATAACTGCCATGGTCGCCCCGGATTTGTTTATATGTGCCGAACAATAATCCGAAGAATTGGCGATGTCAATGTTTCGGAAGCACCGAAAAGTTGACTCTAAACGGGAGTTATCGTAGAAGCAGAGTGCTTTTTCATGGTCCTGCGGACCTGTCGGAAGAAGGAGTCAAAAATTCGAATGAACAGAATCGCACTCGCGTTGTTGATAGTCGCCGTTGTCGCGGTGATGAATGGATGCCAGCCGGCACTTGAAACGAATCGTAATAACGCAATCGCAACTTCGAGTCCCGCGAAGGAGGCATATGATCGCGCGGCAATTGAAGCTGAGATAATCAAACTCGAACGCGAGTGGGCGGACTCGAACAAAACGCACAATGCCGAGGCCGTTAAGCGACTGGTTGCTGACGATGCAGTGATCGTCTATCCGGACGGTTCAACGGCGACGAAGGCTGACGAAGTGCGCACGATCGAGTCCGGCGCGATCACTGGCGATGCGTTCGAGATGATCGATCCAAAAGTGACTGTGATCGATGCTGATTCAGCATTCATCACGGGACGAAGTGTTATTAAGAACGGGAAGTACACGATGCCAAATCAAAAGAAGCCGATCGATATCAGTGGCGAGTACCGGTTTCTTGATGTGTACGCAAAGCGTGACGGGAAGTGGCAGGCCGTAGCATCGCAGGCCACGAAGATCCTGCCTCAACCAACACCGTAAGTCTCACATAATGCCAGGCACGGGCGGCCACGGAGGGCCGCCCCTACAGTTGTAGTCCATCACACAACTTCATTGAAGGCGCTAGATGAGCAACAACTGTAGGGGCGGCTCTCCGTGGCCGCCCGTGCCTTTATTTCCAGATGCCGGGGATTGTTGTTGAGCAGGTTGGACAGCGCCCTTCGTCCGTGACGTTTACCTGCCGGATCAAGTAACCGAAACGTTCGACCAACAACTCATCACACGACGGACAGTAAGTATTCTCCCAACGTCCAACTCTGCCCGGAAGATTGCCGGCGTAGATGTAATTGAGTCCCGCCTTACGACCGATCTCACACGCTCGAATCAATTGCTCCGCTGTCGTGTTTGAGTTTTCCGTCATGCGGTAGTCCTGGTGAAACGCAGTCACATGCCAGGGAATGTCACGGTGAAACCGATGCGATGAACTCAGCCGCACGACGAAGCTCATCTTCCGAGTCATTGAAACCGGGTATGACGAGTGTAACGATCTCTTCCCAGAAACCACGCTCATGGACCATCTTCACAGTATCGAGAATATTGTCGACGACGCCTCCCAGTTGCCGGTAGTTCTTATCGTTCATCGACTTCAGATCGATCTTGTAGCAGTCAGTCCACGGACGAAGATAGTCGAGCACTTGCGGAGTCGCGTTTCCGTTTGAGATGAACGCCGTGCGAAAACCCTCCGGCCGAGCGTGTTTGAAAACATCGACCGCCCACTCAGCCGTGATCAAGGGCTCGTTATAACTGCTCCCAACCATCGCCGCGCCGTACGCTTTCGCCATCGTCACGAGGCGCTCAGGTGAAACAATCGTCGGATTCGTGCCGGCAGAATCGTCACGCAACGCCTGGGACGTCAGCCAGTTCTGGCAGTACGCACAGTGCAGATCGCAGCCCAGCATGCCGAACGTCAACGTGTCAGAACCAGGTAAAACGTGGAAAAACGGCTTTTTCTCCGTGGGATCGCACGCGAGCGCGGCGACGTAGTTTGTAGGCACGCGCAAATGCCCGCCTTCGTTGAAGCGAACTTTGCAGATACCGCGCTTCCCTGCCTTGATCAAACAGCGATGGCCGCACGCATAACACTTCAGCGCGCCCGCGTCGAGATGTTCAGTTAACTCGGGCGCACCTTCCGTGGTCATCGAATCGAGGACGGCGGCGAGCGGTGCTGACTGAGTGCTTACTGGCATTACGTAAAGTATTATACAAGTCCAATGATCATCGAAGAAATCACCGTCACCGCGTTTCAGCAGCACACTCGCATCATCGGCTGTGAAGAGACAAAACAGGCGATCTGCATCGATCCCGGAGATGAGGCGGAACGGATTGTCGAGACGCTCGAGCGACGCGGTCTTAAGTTACAGGCGATCGCGCTGACTCACGCGCATCTCGACCACGTCGGCGGAGTTGCGGCGCTGAAAAAGCTGCAACCGCACGCAAAGATCAGCCTGCATAAAGGCGACGAGTTCATGTACCAGGCGCTGCCGGAGCAGCCGGCGTGGATTGGTATTCCACGCGCGCAGTGGGCGGTGCTAGGGTTTACTTTCGAGGAGCCGCCGCCGGTCGATTATTATTGGAGTGATGGTGAGAAGTATGCGGTCGGGAAGCTCGAATTTGAGGTGCTTCACTGCCCCGGACACACGCCCGGCCACGTCGTGTTTTACGAACGAAATGAGCAGGCGGTGTTTGTTGGTGATGTGCTGTTTGCGGGATCGATTGGGCGCACCGATCTGCCGGGTGGATCGACTGAGCAACTGCTTAGCTCGATCAAGAATAAACTGATGACGCTTGATGATGATGTGAAGGTTTATTCAGGGCATGGACCAGTGACGACGATCGGTGAAGAAAGATTAACCAACCCGTTCTTAACACATCGTTTTGTTTGACAGGATTACAAGATTTTCAGGATTTACAAGATTTACTTCAACCGCTTCGCCTTCATCTCTTCCCACAACTCCTTCTGCTCATCATCCAACTGGCTCGGCAAGGTGTCGACGGGAATTTGATACTGCGAACAGAACTGTCGCCACAAAACAAAACGAAGATCGTACTGCCCGGTTGAGTCCGAGACAGAGTTATCGACTGGTGGTGGTTGATTCTTCCCCTTGTTCATGACGTGTGAGTGTAGCAGCTAAAATGAGCGCAGGTAAATCGGGCTGGTGGGAGCACTCGATCCCTCCGCAGGCTCCACAGTAATCGCGAAGACGTTCGCATCAACTGCCTCTTTCGGCATCTCATCTTTCAACACCACGTTCCCCGTCTTGTCCGGCACAAACGTCTTCCCAGGCATTGGCGGATTGTTTCCAACAATGAACCACAACTGGTAAGCCTTACCCTGCCCCACGTTCGGAAGGTTGTTAGCCATCAATATCGCGCGACCAGTTCGATCGTAGGCAAGTTTGGCAGTTGCAGTTTGCCCGGGATCGACCCCTTTCAACTCACTCACTCTCGCGCCCGGTGTGTTTACGAGCTCGACGAACTCATTCGCACGCTCGAGTCGTTGATTCTGTCGCCATAAGACTGCCAATCCGATACTTAGCGCCGCAAAGAGCACAACCGCCGCGATCGCTCCCAGCGAACCGATAGAGCTCCAGATGTTTCGCTGAGTAGGATCTAAACGGAATCACTTCCGGTGACGACGACAGATCTTTTCTCACTTCAGTCAGAATGCGTTCACGAACTTGCGGCGACGGCTCAGCGGGATCCGATGCGAGTGACAGAGCGGCAGCGGTCGCTTGCCAGTCTTCAAGCTCCTTGCGGCACTCAGCACAGTTTTCGAGATGCTCGTTCAACGCACGTTCCTCCGCCGCGTCGAGCGCCGAAAGCGCATGCGCCGGAATCATCTCCTTGTAGTCGTCGTGAACCATTCTTCTTAAAACCCGAAACTCTCTCCCTGCCCTGCCAACAGCTCGCGCAGGTTCATCAGACCGGTGCGCATCCGCGTCTTCACGGTGCCCAGCGGCGCGCCCAAACGCGTCGCGATTTCAGATTGGGTAAGACCGTCGAAATAGGCGAGCATGAGTGGCCGCTTTTGCTCGTCGGGGAGTTGGGCGAGCGCTTTACTGACGAGGCCGCGTTGCTCTGACTTGAACGCGTCAGTGGCTGCGTCTGAGATCGCTTCTACCGCTTCTCTCGCCCCTGCCTCGGCGACGCGTTCACGCGCTGCAAGTGTTCGCAGTCGATCGATGCCGCGACTGCGTCCAAGAGTAACCAGCCACGTGAACGGGCGACCGCGATTCTCGTCGAAATCCTCCGCTTTGCGCCAGACTTGCAGAAACACTTCCTGGAGGACGTCTTCCGCTTCCTCGCGGTTGTTTAATATACGCATGAGCAGCCCGAAGAGGATGACGCGGTAGCGATCGTAGAGTTGTGCCAGGGCCGCCTCATCTCTCGCGGCGACCGCTTTCAGCAATTTAACGTCGTCTTCTTGTGCTCGTTCAGGTTGCAAGCGTAGGAATATACGGGCCGCGAAGGCCCGGCGGATTGCGAGGAAGTGAAATACAGGTCCTATAGGACGAATAGGACCTATATATCGGACTAAGCTATCGTGATCTCGTCCGCGAGGTAAACGTCCTGGATCGCGTTCAGCAGTTGCACGCCTTCGTTCATCGGGCGCTGGAACGCCTTTCGTCCGGAGATCAAGCCCATGCCGCCGCCGCGCTTGTTGATGACGGCCGTGCGAACCGCCTCAGCCATGTCGCTCGCGCCTTTCGACTCGCCACCAGAGTTGATCAGACCGCAGCGACCCATATAGCAATTCGCCACCTGGTAACGCACGAGATCGATCGGATTGTCAGTCGTGAGCTTCTCGTAAACAAGCTTGCTGGTCTTGCCGTAAGAACCGCCCAACGCCTGTTCGACGGCTTTGTAACCACCGTTTCGCTCGGGCAGTTTTTGCTTGATGATGTCGGCCTGAATCGTGACGCCGAGGTGGTTCGCCTGGCTCGTGAGATCCGCAGCCGCGTGCATGTCGCCTTCCGGGGTTTTGAACTTCGAATTCCGCAGGTAACACCAGAGGATGCAAGCCATGCCAAGCTCATGCGCCTGCGCAAACGCTTCGCTGACCTCGGTAATTTGGCGTGTTGACTCGTCAGAACCGAAGTAGATCGTCGCACCCACAGCGACTGCGCCGAGGTTGTGCGCTTCTTTAACTGTTCCAAACAATACCTGGTCAAACTTGTTTGGGAGGGTCAGCAGCTCGTTGTGATTGATCTTTACGATGAATGGAATTTTGTGGGCGTATTTCCGCGCGACCGTACCAAGGATTCCGAACGTTGACGCAACGGCGTTGCAGCCGCCCTCGACCGCGAGCTTCACGATGTTTTCCGGGTCGAAATACTGCGGATTTGGCGCGAACGAAGCGCCGGCAGAGTGCTCGATTCCCTGGTCAACCGGAAGTATTGAGAGATAACCGGTGCCAGCGAGCCTGCCGTGATCGAAGAGTGATTGCAGCGAGCGCAGGACTGCCGGCGAGCGGTCGGAAATGCTCCAGACGCGGTCGATAAAGTCGGGACCGGGAAGATTCAGTTGGTCCTTCGAGATCGTTTGCGACGTGTGCTTGAGTAGCTCGTCGGCTTTAGGGCCAAGCAGCTCAGCGATCCGGTCAATCGAATCCGAGCGTTGAAGTTGTGTAGCCATTACGTTTCCTCCCGGCTGATTATGAGCGTGGGAATTATACTGTTAATCGTGCTAATCATGTAAATCCTGCAATCCTGTCTAATGCCCGTCTAATGTTTGACAAGATGACAGGATTTGCAGGATTTACAAGATTAACCGCCAATCAAACGGGCGATCCCGAAGGCAGCCCCGGCGGCGGCACTTCCGATCAATGCGGTTTGGAGCGAGCTGCGGATCGGCCGGGTTCCCGTAAATCGGCCTTTCACAAACCCAAAAACCAGCAACGCGACGAGAGTGAATGCAACTGAATACAGCAAAGCCGTGGACGTCGAATCGGTAAAGAAATAGGGCGAAAGCGGAACGAGGCCACCGGCGATGTACGCACCCGCAATTGTGAGCGCACTGGCGATGGCTCGACCCGGGTCGGGCTTTTCGAGACCCAGCTCAAAACGCATCATGAAGTCGACCCAGTTGCGCGGCTGGCGTTTCAGCGCCTGAACGATGGGCCACGTTTCGTCCTCGCTGAGACCGTACGCTTGAAAAACTTCCGCCACCTCGCGCATTTCCTCGTGAGGAATCTCCGCGACTTCGCGTTTCTCACGCTCGCGCTCTTTTGCGTAGTGCTCCGCGTCGCTCTTTGCAGCCATATAGCCGCCGAGTCCCATCGCGATTGAGCCGGCGGCGATCTCCGCGAGACCTGCTGTAACAATGATTCCGGTGTGATCGATAGCGCCTGTCAGTCCGGCGGCGAGTGCAAACGGCACCGTCAAACCATCAGCCATTCCGATAACGATGTCGCGAACGACGGCACTCGACGTGAAGTGACGTTCGATGTGGGGAGTCTGGGGCATGATTAGACAGTCTAAAACTTTCCTAACAACATCAACACGCCGATCACAATGAACGCCATCGCCGCCACTCTCTTCACCCACTCAATCGGCACATAATTACCAATCACACTCCCTACCAAAACTCCCAACCCCGACACCGCCACAAGCGCGAGACTGGCCCCAAAAAACACGGCCCACGGCTTCTTCGTATCAGCCGCCATCGTCATCGCCGCGAGCTGAGTCTTGTCGCCCATCTCAGCCAGAAAGATGATCCCAAACGTCGTCAACAGCACACGCAGATCCATTAATTTTCTCCCAACTTACTTCGATCAGTCACGAGGATGGCATCGCGCAGCAGCGAACCGCGAGTGCACGCGAACTGCTTCCCATCACGCGACCACGAAAACCCCGTCATCAGCAAATCGTTGAAATCCGTCACCTGTTTTGCCGGACCACCATCAATCGGCTGGCTCCAGATGTTTGTCACATTACTCGACGTGACTGAATAAAGAATCGACTTACCGTCGTGCGCCCATTGAGTTACAGAAAGAACGGTACCAATAGCGGGCACTTCAAAGACTTTCTCAATTGGCCCACCCTCGAACGGGATGATGGCAATGCGGTTGGGTGGCGCAAACGGATCCAGCGATTCAGGATACGAAAACGCGATCGATCGACCGTCAGGAGAAACGGCTGACGTTGCCGCCGTGTGATCCGTAATTCGCACAGGCGTGCCTCCATCAATCGACACCTTCCAAAGCGTCGGCTTAGCGCCGTCAATCGCAGAATAAATCACCCAACGGCTGTCCGGCGAAACAGTCGGAAACGCCTCCGCCAAACCTGACGTCAAACGCACCGGATTGCTGCCGTCTATATTCATGCGCCACACACTTCTCTTATTGGTTTCCCAGGACACAAACACGACATAGCGCCCATCCGCAGTCACCACTGGCGAAACGTCAGTCGTACTACTCGCAGTCAACTGTTTGCGATTGCTGCCATCGGAATTGGCGATCCAGACATCCGCGTTTCCGCCTTCATTCGAAACGTAGACGATTCGCCCATCAGGCACCCACGCAACATTGCTTCCGGTTGACGTAAAGAAACTGCTGACATTTCCCGTTGGCAGCCTGACCGCCTTCCTCACGTCACCTTCGGGAACGACCCACAGATTTACCATGCCCTGCGACTGGACCGACGCGAGCTTCTTGCCGTCCTGCGTCAAAGCGATGGTCCGGTACGCATTGAGATCGTTCGTGATGCGCCGCGTGCGGCCATCCGCATAATTGATAAACCAGAGCATCGCGCTGACCGGACTGTCTCCCGCGACGACCAGCAGTCCAGACATATCGGGCATCCATTGCACACGCGAAGCGAACGTCCAGGAGTCCGGCGTCAAATCCTTCTCGCTCCCATCAGCAACCGAGAAACCGAGGACTTTCGAGCGCCCGCCAACAGTCGAAACCGTCGCGGCAATAATTTTTCCGTCAGACGACCATGATGGACCAGTAAAAAATATCGGATAAAAGCGTTGCGGCATTTTTTTGACGACGAGATTACGCTCGCCGCTGCCATCGACATTAGCGATCACGATCGCGCTTTCGCCTTGATTCGGATAGTTGCCGCGTACCAGCGCAAACTGTTTGCCGTCGGGTGAAAAACTTATGGGCGCATCGATTCTCTCCAACACCTTGACCGGAATGCCGCCGAGCACGGGAATGCGATAGAGCGTGCCCTCACTCAGATTTGACTTCGTCGCGTAGTAAAGCTCGGTGCCATCCGGCGAGAAAGTGATGCCGAAATATCCGACGGGCGCGGGCGGCACGATCTCTTTGTCGTTCGCAGTACTCACCTGGCGGATGTAAAGACTTTGCCGGCTGCGATCGCTCAACACGTAAACGATGTACTTGCCGTCAGGCGAGATCGTCGCATCGATTGCATTGCCTGAGTTTGTGAGTCGTGTGAGTCTGACGTCCGCGAAGTGCGTCACAGGCTCTGCGCGATTGAGCCACCTGTAAACTCCGAAACTTCCTGCGCCGAGAATCAGCAGAAGTGCGACGAGGGCGAGCGCGGCGCCGACTTTGTGTCGCTTGATCTCGATGCTGATCGATTCGCTGATGTTGCTGATGGCGCTGCGTTCAGTTGTCGGTCGTGGTCCTGACAAAACCTCGGTCGGCTCAACCGCGTGGAGCACAGCCGTGCCGTCACCTTCAGATGCAACAGACCGGTCCAGCTTGTCCTGAAACTCGAGCTCCTGTTTCAGTGCTTTTAGATCGAGCCAGAGATCTTTAACGACCTGATAACGTTCTTCGCGATCCTTTCGCAGCGACTTATTAACGATGCGCACGAGCTCAGAAGGAACTCCGTGGGCGACACGCGCGAGGGGCGGAGGCTCAGTCTTGAGGATCGCCGCAAGCGTGTCGCTCGGCGTGTCGCCTTCAAACGGTTTGCGACGCGCCAGCATTTCATAAATGACTGCGCCGAGACTGAAGATGTCCGAACGATGATCGACCCCAAGACCGCGCGCCTGTTCCGGCGACATGTAGCCGGCCGTTCCGATCACGATTCCCGAACCGGTGCGCACCTGAATCGTCGGCGCTTCCGCCGCGACTGCGGGCGTGGCTTGTTCGCTCAGTTTCGCGAGGCCGAAGTCCAGCACCTTCACGTAGCCGTCGGGCCGCAGCATGATGTTTTCCGGTTTGATATCGCGATGAATGATCCCGGCTTTGTGTGCGGCGGAAAGTGCGTCGGCTACCTGGATCGCGATGTTCAGCGTTTCTGAAAGCGTGAGCGCTGAGCGACTCAAGCGAAGACGCAGCGTTTCACCTTCGACAAACTCAGTCGCGATGACGTGCGAGCCGGCAGCTTCACGAATCTCGTAGATCGTGATGATGTTCGGATGATTCAGGGCGGAAGCAGCGCGAGCTTCCTGTTCGAAGCGTCGCAGTCGATCTTCGTCGGTGGTGAACGAAGCCGGCAAGAGTTTCAGAGCGACTTTGCGGCCGAGCCGTTTGTCTTCAGCGAGGTAAACCTCGCCCATTCCGCCGCGACTGATGAACGAAATCACTTCGTAGGAGGCGATGGTCTGGCCCGGTTTCAACTCGGCCTTTTCGTTTACGAGCAACGATGCGGCTGCTTCAAACGCAGGCTGGTCGATGAAGTCGCCGCTCTGTTCGTGCGAAGCGATCAGCGATTCGACTTCGCTGCGCAACTCCTCGTCGCCCGAGCACGCCTGTGAAATGAACAGGCTGCGCTCTTCAGGGCGATAAGTGATCGCCGAGTTGAAGATTTCTTTGACTTGTTGCCAGCGCTCGGGTGTCATTTCAGTTTTAGAACCGAGTTTAGAGTTCAAGCTTTAGCTTGTCTTGCTACGAAACAACAGCCTAAAGGCTGAACTCTGAACTTTGCCACCTAAATAAGACGCGCACGAATTACTCGAAATCCCTCACTCCAATTGCCTTCGTAACCACGCACGCGCCAACTTCCAGTCGCGCTCAACTGTCGCATGCCCGATCCCCAGCACTTCCGCAATCTCCTCAATCGAAAGTCCCCCGAAAAATTTCAGCTCAACGATCTGGCTCTGCTGTGGATCCATCTGCGCAAGCTCATCGAGTGCTTCATTCAACGCAAGCAAGTCAATTTCAGGCTCTTTTACGAGCTTTTCCACCGTGGTGATCGACACTCTTTGCTGTCCCGAGCCGCCGCGCTTCACCGCCTGATGCTGGCGCGCATGGTCCACCAGTATGCGACGCATCAACTGCGCTGAAATTCCGAAAAAATGGGCGCGATTCTGCCATTTCGCATTTCGCTGATCGATCAGCTTGAGATAGGCCTCGTTGACGAGCGCGGTGGGTTGAAGTGTGTGTTCGGCGCGTTCGCGGCGCAGGTAGTTGCTGGCAAGGCGTCGCAGCTCGCTGTAGACCAGCGGCATTAGTTTTTCGAGCGCCGCCTGATCGCCCTTACCCCAGTCGATCAGAAGCTGCGTTATGCCTTCGGAGGACCGCATATGTGTGCTCGCGGGCAAAGTTTACAACAAATACTTCGGCCCTGTGAGGGAATCCGGGCCAAACGTGCGCGTGAATAAGTGGAGGCGAAAAAACGCTACCGAAACATATGGAGGTTTAACCATGAAACGATTCTTCAACATCCCTTTAATGATAATCATGTTCGCCGGCGTGCTTGCTATCAACGCCCACGCACAGTCGAGCAGCGCGCAACGAGTGATTGCCAGTATTCCTTTCGCGTTCAGTGTTGGCAAAACAACGCTGCCGGCAGGCAGGTACACGATCGCCGTGCTTAACCCGTCTTCGGATCGGAAAATACTTCAAATCCGAAGCCTGAACGGACGATCGAGCGCGATGGTCCTAACGACGGGCATCATCGGCAATGCGAGTGATGATGCAAAGCTCGTGTTCGAGCGTGATGGTGATCGATATGTGTTTGCGCAGGCGCAGATGGCGGGCGATGAGACGACTCTCGCGGCGGTGCGAACGAAGGAACGCGGCGATAAGCATGTCGCCAAAGCGGGTAAGAAAAGTATCGTTGTGATTGTTGCAGGTTAACGGCCCAGCAGAAGTTGGGGAACTCCTTGCTGGCTGTGATGACGAGCCCGAGGTTCTGAAAGGAGCTTCGGGCGCGTTGTTTTAAGTGAAGTCGTTAGACAGGATTTTCAAGATTTTACAGGATTGACAAGATTAGTTCTGATATCCTGTAAATCCTGAAAAATCTTGTAAATCCTGTCTAAATGTCTCTCAAGACCGAAGCAATCGCCGGCGTCACCACGTTCTTCACAATGGCCTACATCGTTGTGGTGAACCCCACGATCCTCTCGACTCCCGGAACAGGCATGGCTTTCAGCGGCGTGTTAACCGCCACGGTCCTCGTCTGTTTCGTGATGACGCTGCTGATGGGCCTCTACGCGAAACTCCCCTTCGCCGTCGCGCCCGGTATGGGCATCAACGCCTTCTTCACGTTCACGATCATTCTGACGCAGGGCGTCTGGTGGCAAACAGCGCTCGGAATCGTCTTCTGGGCAGGCGTGCTGTTTCTTCTGATCTCGGTCACTCCGATCCGTGAAACGATCGCGAAAGCGATTCCGGCCGAGTTGAGAATCGCGACCGCGACAGGCATCGGCATCTTCATAACGTTTATAGGTTTGAAAAACGCGGGGTTCATCACCTCAGATCCAGTCACATTCGTAAAACTGGGAACTCTCGGTGTTCAGTCGATTCTGGCAATACTCGGCCTCGTGGTGACCGTTCTGCTTTTAATTCGCCGTAGTGCTCTCGCCTATCTTGCCGGTATTTTCCTCGTGACGCTGGTCGCCTTTGCAGCGGGACAAATCAAAGCACCGCCTAGTTTCTTCAGTCCGCCAGACTTTCAAACTGTGTTTTTGAAGTTGGACATTCTCGGCGCACTAAAGCTCTCGCTCCTGCCCGCAATCGTCGGCATTCTCTTCACCGATCTTTTCGATTCGATTTCGACGTTTATCGGCGTCGCCCATGCCGCCGATATGCTCGATGAAAACGGCAACCCACGCAATCTGCGACAAGGGTTGATAGTCGATTCAATTGCGACTTTCGGCGCCGGACTCGCCGGAACGTCATCAGGCACGGCCTACATCGAGAGCATTGCCGGAATCGACAGCGGCGGGCGTACCGGCATGACCTCAGTGTTTACGGCTCTTTGCTTCCTGCCGTGCTTCTTTCTGGCGCCACTTGCCGGAATGGTTCCGGTCTACGCGACCGCGCCGGTCTTGATTCTGGTGGGAGCCGCGATGTTCAAGAGTGTCCACCACATCGATTTTCGGAAAATTGAAGAGGGTCTGCCCGCTTTTTTGACTATAATCCTCATCCCCCTGACCTTCTCGATCACCCAGGGAATACTCTGGGGCTTCATTTCGCACGTTGGCCTTTATCTGGTTGTTGGCCGCCGCAAAGAGATTCATCCGGTGATGTACGTGCTCGCGCTGGTCGCGATTGGGTTGTTGTTGTTGGAGCATTCAGAATTAGCAAGGTGGTTGTATGTGTAACAAAGGCTTGATTGTTGTCGTTCTTCTGCTGCTTCGCGACTGTGGTCACGTTTGCGCAAACCCCGTCGCCGAGCCCGGCTGATAAACGCGGCCTCGGAATCCAAAGTCCTGGATCAACTACCAACACCACTGCCGATCAACGCGCGCGCGAAGCGAAACCCGAGCTCGTCCTGCAAACCGGCTACAACAACTTGTTCGGCGCAACGCGCATGGTGTTCAGTCCTGACGGCAAACTGCTCGCCACTGGCACGTATCGCAGCAACACGATCAAGCTCTGGGAAACAGCAACCAATCGCAAGCTGCGCGATCTCTCGAGCAGCGGCCAGGCCACAGTCGCAATCGCTCCTGCGATCGCGTTTAGTCGTGACAGTCGTTTGATCGCCGCTGCCGGCAGCGATAATTCGGTAACTGTTTGGGACGTGCTGAGCGGTCGCGAGCTGCAACGTCTCGGCGGCAGCGGACAAGGCTCGATCATGGGTACGTTCGGCGTGTTCTTTATCGGCTTTGCTTCTGACAATCGACTCGTGACAGTCAGCGACGCAGCGCGCGTTTGGGATCTCTCTACGGGTCGCGAGTTGCGCTCGCTCCAGATGGGCTCGATCGAGATGGGCATGCAGGGCGCAATGGCCCTCAATGGCGGTGACGGTGGTATGACGCTTTCACCCGACGGCACTCAATTAATTTTTGTGATGGAAGATGGCGACAGTGAAGTGCGCGTAATCGATCTCGGTTCAGGTCGTGAAGTTCGGCGCACGAAGCTGCCTGAGAACCAGATCGACAGCTTGCAGCTTTCGTTGACTCCCGACGGTCGTCTCGTCGCCGCCGGCATTCACGACAAGCGTTTCAAGCTCTGGGATCTTACATCGAAAAAAGATCACGAGCTTGGACCAACGACCAAAGAATTTCTCCCCGTGAAGTTCAGTCGTGACGGACGATTGCTCGCGCTCTCCAACAGCTACACCGTAAAACTGTGGGACGTGGCAACGTTGCGTGAGTTGCCGGCGTTGAAAGTTCCTAACAGCGGCGCCTATCCGCAAACCGACGCTTACATCAGTTTCACCGAAGACGGTAAACGAATCGCGACTGGCGGCTTCGACACGGACATAATCGTCTGGGAAACCGAGACGGGTAAGCGCGTTTCGAATCTCATTGGCCGCGCGAACATGGCGTACAGCGTTGCGTTCAGCGCTGACGGCAACGAGCTTACTTCCGGCGGGCGCACGCGTTGGGATCTGCGCACCGGTCGCGGCTTGCGCCTGACTCCTGATACGGGTGAGAAGACATACGGAATTGCGACGCCCGACGGACGTCTTGTCGTCGTCAGGAAGATGAATACAAATGTGCTCACATTGGTCGAGAGTCCGAGTGGAAAGCAGTTGGTCACACTTACACCATCCGGTGAGACAGGAGTCGTTAACCGAACGAGCTTCAGTGCTGACGGCGCAATGCTCGCGGTCGTTTACGGCGCTGTTGAAGATCAAAATCCGACACCAACCTCTTTCACACGCGGCGCACAGGTCAAGATCTGGGACCTGAAGAGTGGTCGCGAACTGCGCTCAATAACGACCGGCGAGATTCCAATGCAGGCCGAGTTCAGCACCGATGGTCGCTCGATCGCAATCATCGGCGGCATGGGCCAACTCTCGCTTTGGGACGTTCAGTCAGGCAGCAAGCTGCGCGATCTGAGCGCCTCGCCGATGGCTTCGTTTACACCTCCGACGTCGATCAAGCCGGGCCAGATGCCGACCATGCCGAACATGGCCGACATCGCCAACATTGTCGACCACCACGCTCGGAACGATGTC
Organism: uncultured Acidobacteriota bacterium; assembly: GCA_963748155.1. Classification (GTDB taxonomy): domain Bacteria; phylum Acidobacteriota; class Blastocatellia; order Pyrinomonadales; family Pyrinomonadaceae; genus PSRF01. Next base: position 527,201 of record CAVVHV010000004.1, read on the forward strand.
CGCCGGAACGATGGGCCAAACGGTTACGTCGCTCGCATTCACAAGCGACAGTAAATTGCTCGCCACTGGCGGCGTGGAGTCGAAGGCGAACATCGACATCGCTGCGATGATGAGTGGCGCGATGAACCCGCGACAAAAAAAGGGATCCAAACAGCCCGATACCGACGACATCATGAAGGATCTGAAGGTCGAGGCGGTGGGCAAGGTCCAGCTTTGGGACGTCGCCTCTGGGCGCCCGATCGCCGCGATCAAAGGACACGGACGTGGCGTCAGTAAAGTCGCGTTCAGTCGTGACGGTAAATTGCTCGCCTCCGGCGGCAACTGATAACACGATCAAGATCTGGGACGTCGCGACGCAAAAAGAATTGCGCACGTTCACCGGTCACACTTCCGCAATCGAGTCGATCGATTTCAGTCCTGACGGGCGATTGCTTGCTTCAGCCAGCGACGATGGCAGCACGTTTCTCTGGGACACAAAAACCGGCGAGCACCTGTTGACGCTGATCTCGCTCGACGATGGCGGCGAGTGGATGGTCGTCACGCCGCAAGGTCTGTTTGACGGCACACCCGTTTCGTGGAACCAGATCCTCTGGCGCTACAACCAGGAAACTTTCAACGTCGCACCGATCGAGTGGTTCTTCAACGAGTTTTACTATCCCGGTTTGCTCGCAGACATCTTCGCTGGGAAACGTCCCACAGTGGCGCAGGACGTGTCGAAGAAAGATCGACGCCAACCGGTGGTGAAGTTGTCGCTCGTCGGCCCGGCTGCCGAATCAACTGTGGCGACGCGCACGATCAAAGTAAAGATCGACATCTCAGATGCACCGGCTGACAAAGATAATCCGCAAGGCACGGGCGCGCAGGACGTTCGTCTGTTTCGGAACGGATCGCTCGTGAAGGTTTGGCATGGCGATGTTCTCAAAGGCCAGCCGAATGTGTCGCTCGAAGAGGAGATCACGGTCACTGCTGGTCCAAATCGTCTCGTGGCCTACGGGTTCAATCGCGACAACGTGAAGAGCAAGGATGCGCCACTCGTGTTTACCGGCGCCGAGACGCTCAAGCGCAAAGGCACCGCGTACATCATCGCGGTCGGCGTTAATGAGTACGCGAACACGCAGTACAACTTGAAATACGCGACTGCCGATGCGCGCAGTTTTGTCTGACGAGATGCGTCAGCGCCAGAATCAGATCGGAGGTTTTGAGCGCGTCGAAGTTGTTCAGCTAATCGATAAGGATGCGACGAAGGCAAACATTCTTGCGGCGATCAAGCGGCTGGCGGGCGAGACTGGTCCACCCTCGTTGAAAGCCGGACCGTTCGATGCGTTGAAACGCGCAGAACCCGAAGATACAGTCGTGATCTATTTCGCCGGTCATGGCACAGCCCAGGCGCAACGCTTCTACTTGATTCCGCACGATCTCGGTTACACGGGCGAGCGCACGAAACTAACCGAGCAGGGTTTGAGCACGATGCTCGCACACAGCATCTCAGACATCGAGCTTGAAGGCGCGGTTGAAGGACTGGACGCCGGTCACTTGTTGTTGATAATCGATGCGTGCAACTCGGGCCAGGCGCTCGAGGCTGAAGAGAAGCGGCGTGGTCCAATGAATTCGAAAGGACTGGCCCAACTCGCGTACGAGAAAGGCATGTATATCCTGACTGCCGCGCAGAGTTTTCAGGCGGCGCTCGAAGCGGCGCAGCTTGGTCATGGTTACTTGACGTATGCGCTGGTTGAGGAAGGCTTGAAGACGCCCCTTGCGGATACACAGCCGAAAGACGGTGTGGTGATCGCGCGTGAATGGCTCAACTTCGCAACGGAGCGCGTGCCGCAGATGCAGGAAGAGAAGATGAGCCAGGGACGCGGCCTCGGGTTACAGGAGGAGATCACGTTTGTCGAGGGCGAGAAGCGCACCGTGCAACGCCCGAGAGTGTTTTATCGGAGAGAGATGGAAGCGAACCCGTTGGTGATAACCAAACCTTAGACAGGATTACAAGATTTACAGGATTGACAAGATAATCCTGTAAATCTCTGTAAATCCTGTAATCATGTGAAATGCCTGTTCATCCCATCGGCAAATCAGTCCCCCGCAAAGAGGGCCGCAAGAAAGTCACCGGCCAGGCGCTGTACGTCGATGATCTGTCGTTCCCCGAGATGCTTTACGGCGCGACGGTGCGCAGTCCAGTCGCACGCGGTAAGATCACAAACATCTCCTTCGACGGCGACATTCCCTGGGACGAGTTCGTCATCGTTACGGCCAAAGACATCCCCGGCGCAAACTACGTCGCCCTTCTCCTGAACGATCAACCATATCTCGCCGACGGCTTCGTCAATCATCCTGAAGAGCCGGTCCTGCTTCTCGCGCACAAAGATAAATACCTGCTCGAAGAAGCACGCCGAAATGTTCGCATCGAGATCGACGAACTGCCCGCTATCTTCTCTCTCGCAGACTCACTTGCGAAAAAAGAGATCATCTGGGGCGAAGACAACGTCTTCAAAAAGTTTCTGGTCGACAAAGGCAACGTTGACGAGGCCTGGGCCAACGGCCGACTTCATCATCGAAGGTGAATACGAAACCGGCGCGCAGGAGCAGCTCTACATCGAGAACAACGGCGCCATCGCTATCGCGAATCCCAGCGACGGCGTGACTGTTTGGGGCTCGATGCAGTGTCCTTACTACGTTCACAAAGCGCTCGTTAAATTGTTTGGACTGCCCGACGAAAAGATTCGCATCATTCAGACTGAAACAGGCGGCGGCTTCGGCGGCAAAGAAGAATATCCGTCACTGATTGCCGGACATGCAGCCCTGCTCGCGTGGAAGTCAGGCAAGCCCGTGAAGATCATCTACGATCGCGCGGAAGACATGGTCGCGACAACCAAGCGCCATCCGTCACGCACGCGTCACAAAACGGCGGTTACAAAAGACGGCAAACTGCTCGCGGTCGAGATCGACTTCGTAATCGATGGCGGCGCTTATTGCACGCTCTCGCCGGTCGTGCTTTCACGCGGAACGATTCATGCCGCTGGTCCATACGTCTGTCCCAACGTTCGCATTCACAGTCGCGCAGTTGCGACAAACGTTCCACCGCACGGCGCGTTTCGAGGTTTTGGTGCGCCGCAAAGCATCTTCGCGCTCGAACGACACATGGACAAAGTTGCGCATGCTGTTGGTCTGACGCCGGAGGAGTTTCGGCGTCGCAACTTTATTCACGAAGGCGAGACGACGGCCACCAGCCAGGTGATTCGCGAGCGCGTAGACATGGACCACCTGCTCACGCGCGCGTTACAGCTCAGCGACTATCACGCGAAACGCGAACGATTCGCGCGCGAGAACGCTGCCAGCAACGGCGGCTTCTCGAAAAAGCGCGGCATCGGCTTCGCCACTTTCATGCACGGCGCGGGTTTTACCGGATCCGGCGAAGTCTATCTTGCAATCAGTGGTTTCTGCTGAAGCGACGGCCGAAGGCAAGGTGCGAATACTGGCTGCGAGCACCGAGATCGGCCAGGGCACCAACACGATCTTTTCGCAGATCGCGTCGGAAGCGCTCGGTCTCGATTTCGAGTCGATCGAGATTGTTCAACCTGATACGGGCCGCGTACCGAACAGTGGTCCAACTGTCGCGTCGCGCACGTCGATGGTGGTCGGGAAGCTCGTCGAATCGGCTGTGCTGGGCTTGAAGCAAACACTTGTTGGCAGTGGTCTGTTACCGCAGGAGTATAACGAGTCAGACTTCAGAAAAGCGTGTGCTGAATACATTGCGAAGTTTGGATCGTTGAAAACGTCGTCAACTTACCAGCCGCCGCCAAACGTGCATTGGGACGATGAGAAGTATCAGGGTGATGCGTACGGTGCTTATGCGTGGGCGGTTTACGTTGCTGAAGTGTCGTTTGATGAGTTGACGTATGAAGCGCGTGTCGAGGATTTTGTGGCGATGCAGGAAGTCGGGCGTGTCTTGAATCCGGTTTTGGCGGCGGGACAGATCGAGGGTGGCGTCGCGCAGGCGATCGGGTTCACGTTGTTTGAAAATGTGGTGTGGAAAGATGGTCGGATGGCGAACAATCAGATGACCAACTACATCATTCCGACGCCTGCGGACATTCCGCCGATCAGAGTGTATTTCGAGGAGAATCCGTACGCCTATGGACCAGGCGGCGCGAAAGGCATTGGCGAATTGCCGATGGATGGCGCGGCGCCGGCGATACTCAATGCGATCGAGGATGCGACAGGGATTGAGCTTTAACCGAGATTCCGTTAATGCCGGAAGGGTTAATGAAGGCATTCGTCTAAGTTAGACAGGATTTACAAGATTTTTCAGGATTGACAGGATTTATCCTGTAAATCCTGGCAAATCTTGTAAATCCTGTCAAAGGTTTTATGTTAATCACCTTCAACATCAACAATGAATCACGCAGCGTTGACGTCTTCCCAATGGCGCGGCTGCTGGACGTCCTCCGCGAACAACTCCATCTCACCGGCACGAAAGAAGGTTGCGGCGAGGGCGAGTGTGGTGCATGCACCGTCGTTCTCGACGGCCAGATCGTGAACAGTTGTCTCGTTCCCGTGGCCCAGGTCAACGGCTCCGACATCACAACGATCGAAGGCGTCGCCCATCAAGATCAACTGCACGCGGTCCAACAAGCATTCATCGATCACGGCGGCGCGCAATGTGGCATCTGCACGCCGGGAATGGTCCTCGCCGCCGTCGATCTTCTCAATCGAAATCCGCGAACCATCCGAAGACTGACATTCGCAACGGCCTGGCCGGCAATCTCTGCCGCTGCACGGGTTACATGAAAATCTTCGAATCAGTCGTGCGCGCTTACCAGAAGTGAGAGCCTACATTCCAAACTACGAGCTAACAACGCCGTCATCCCTCGCGGATGCGCTGGCGTTGCTCAAACGTGAGCCCGGTGTTTGGAAACCGTTTGCGGGCGGCACGGATCTGATGGTCCTGCTCGAAGCCGGCAAGCTGCCACACCGCAATTACGTCAACATCTGGGGCTTGAACGAGCTGCGCGGAATCGAAGTAACTGATGCGCACATCACTCTCGGCGCGCTCACAACTTACACTGAAGTTCAATCTGATCCCGATTTTGCAAAGCGAGTTTCCAATGCTTTGCCAGGCTGCAAGTGAAACGGGCGGCCTCGCCATTCAGAATCGCGGCACGATCGGAGGCAACATCGTTAACGCTTCACCGGCCGCAGATTCACCTCCGGCCTTGCTGGCCTACGATGCCGAGATCGAGCTGATCTCGAGTGACGGTTCACGCTGGCTGACTTATAGCGGCTTCCACACGGGCTACAAGCAGATGCTTATTGGTCCGAACGAACTGCTGGCGCGAATTCGTATGCCACGTAACACACGCGGCGCAACGCACTACTATCGCAAAGTCGGCACGCGCAAAGCGCAGGCGATCTCGAAAGTCTGTCTTGCCGCACTCGCGAAACTCGAGCAGGATCAGATCAGCAACATCAGAATCGCACTCGGAAGCGTCGCGCCGGTCGTCGTTCGTTGCGTGCAAACTGAAAACGCGTTACGAGGACGAAAACCCGACGCCGAAACAATCAAATCCGCCTGCGCAGAGGTTGTCGCAGGAAATCTCGCCCATTGACGACATTCGATCTACAGCCGATTATCGTTTGCAGGTATCCCAAAACCTGTTGACTGATTTGTTATCAACGTTACGAGCTTAGTTATCCCTCATGCCAATTCTAATATCAGCACCAACCTCAACATTTTGGCGTCGACAAGCTCCGTGCATACTGCTTCTTGTAGTTTTGCTTAACTGCCTCGTCGTCAACGGACAACAACAACCGGACGGCTACGAAGGCTTCCTGGCCGGCATCAGGGCCAACGCAGTGAAAGGTGATGTTGTTTACCAGCGAAACGACGGAAAGTTTCCTCTCGAATCCGGTTTGCGGTTGGAAGCAGGCGACTTCATCCGCAGCAGCAAAGATTCGTTTGCGGAGCTCCTGCTTCAACCTGGAAACTACCTGCGTATTAATGCCGGCACGGAACTCAAGATCTTCAGCGACCAGCACGACAAGATGCGACTGAAACTTAACGAGGGCGCCATCGTTATCGAGATCTTGTCGCGCGAGAATTCAGGCTTCTCGCGGTACCTGATTGAGGAAGCGACCGAGTTGATCCGCGTGATTACTCCCGACGCTGAAGTGTTCATCAATCGCCCCGGCATATTTCGAATCAACACCACCGCCGCTGGTCGAACTGAAGTTATCGTGCGCGAGGGCGAGGCCGCCTTGAACGGATTCAAAGTTAAAAAGAAACGACGCGCGGTCCTGGCAAGTGGAAACGTCACGGTGACGGAAATCGACTCCAGGATAGAAGACAATTTCGACGCATGGAGCCGCGAGCGCGCGGGACAACTGGTGCAGGAGAATAAGCTGCTGAAGAATGCGGCGCCGTGGTCCAAAAAGCTCGTTCGTGGAGAAACTGAAATCGAGGTACCGGACGACGAGGACAACGACAACACTCGCGGGCGCGTAATATCAGCACGGCCCGGCACTGTTAACTTCGCCGAAGAGGGTGTCGAGTTTAATCGAGGCGCAAAAGAGTGGCAGCAACTGACTGAGAAGTCGCTGCTCGAAGCCGGCGATTCAATACGCACTACCGCCAACAGTTTAGCTGAGTTGGTACTGTTTCCTGACACGCACCTGCGTGTCGACTCATCGTCTGAAGTGGTGTTTGACCAACTCTCAGGCGATGCGATTGCACTGAAAGTCGTGCGCGGCTCAGCGATTCTCGACGTCGCAAGGTTGGAGCGGAAACAGGCGCCGCAGATCCTTATCGGCGGTTCGTCGACCTCGGTCGCCGTCAACGACAATGGTAACTACCGGGTTGATGTGCGCGGCGGTAGCAACACGATAACGGTCCGCGAAGGCAAAGTGATTTTCAACGAGCGCTCTATCGGCGGCTGCAAAAGAATCGACGCCGGCACGATTTCTGACTGCGAAAAGAAGGTGACGGACAATTTTGATCTTTGGAGCCAGCATCGAGGCGAAGGAGAGATGTACAATGGACGCGCAACGGTGGCCGTGGTGACTTTCCTGGCTCGTTTGCGTCGAGGTCGATTCAGAAACGCCGGCTTTTGGTATCAACAGCCTGGAAAAACGTCTTACACTTTCGTTCCGTTCACTTCGCAGTTGTTTCGTTCTCCTTATGGCGGTAACTATTCAACTGCGCTGGCGCCGCGGGGTACGACGATAAATCGCGGCGACAGCGGAAGCAGGAACCCAAACCCGCGTGGGGCTGAGATCTGGCGACCCAGGCGAGACATCAAGCGACCGAACCCTTAGCGCTCTTCTCTGTGCAACCTCTGTGTTCTCTGTGTCTCTGTGGTTGATTGATTAGCAGCAAAATTCACACCACAGAGACACAGAGAACACAGAGGTTGCACAGAGTAACAGTGAAGTTCTTAAATTCTCGTTCCCCAGGAAAAACAAAATGACACCTGAGATCCCCTTTCGGCGAAATGCAGTTGAGCCCATGGAATGTATTAAAGGCGGCTGGGAGCTTATAAAAAACCAGTACTGGTTGTTCGTTGGCATGACTCTGGTCGGGATCCTGATCGGTTCCGCTGTGCCAATCATCCTAATGGGCCCAATGATGTGTGGCCTCAATCTGGCGTTTTTCAAGACTCGCCGCGGTGAGGCGATTGAATTCGGCACACTCTTCAAGGGATTTGACTATTTTGGACAGAGCCTTATCGCAACTCTCATTCACACCATTCCCATTATCGTGATCGTGGTGCCTGCATACATTCTTTTCTACGTCAGTATTTTTGTCTCGATGGCAGCGCAGGGCGGCGACGAGCCTAACCCTGCGGCGCTTTTCGGAGTGATGGCGATGTTTGGTGTCTTTTGGCTGGTAGTGGTGGTGATAATCATCATTATTTCCATCGCATTTACATTTGTCTTCCCACTGATTGTCGATCGAAAGCTTCAAGCCCTGGATGCGGTAAAGCTGAGCTTCCGAGCAGCGATGGCTAACTTCTGGCGGCTGCTGGGAATGATGTTGCTCACGTGGCTCATGAGTTTCGTTGGCGTCCTGGCCTGCTATGTTGGTGCGTTTTTGGTCATGCCGATCGCGTACGCCGCAATCGCGAAGGCTTACGAGCAGGTGTTTGGTCTTGCCGATGGAACTCAGTTTTCGAATCTGCCGCCGCCACCACCAGTATTCAACTGAGCTGACATGACGGTCCCGGATCTAATCATTCGCGGGCAGCGCGTAGTGCTGCCGGAAACAGTTGCTCCTCGTTCGGTTCACATCCGCGAGGAGCGAATTGTTTTTGTGGGTGATTACGACGACGTGGTTGCGGGCTGTGAGATCGTTGATGCGGGCGACTCGGTCGTTATGCCCGGGCTGGTCGATACGCACGTTCATATTAATGCGCCGGGACGCACGGAGTGGGAAGGCTTTCGCAGTGCGACGCTTGCCGCTGCCGCCGGCGGTGTTACGACTGTTGTCGATATGCCGCTCAATTCGGTTCCTCCGACGACAACACTTGCCGGCTTCAAAACTAAACTGGAGACCGCGCGCGACGAATGTTTTGTTGACGTGGGATTTTGGGGTGGAGTGGTGCCGGGCAATACTTCGGAGCTCGCGCCGATGTTTGCCGCAGGCGTGGTCGGGTTCAAATGTTTCCTTGTGCCTTCGGGTGTTGATGAGTTTGAGCACTGTGACCGAGGAGAATTTGCGTGAGGCGATGCCGGAGCTTACGCGGCTCGGGGCTTTGTTGATTGTTCATGCGGAGTTGCCTGGGTCGATTACGAATGGCGGCTGGTGGTCCTGATTATCAGAGTTTTCTCGCTTCGCGGCCGCGTGTTGCTGAGAATGAAGCGGTTGAGTTGATGATTCGTTTGAGTCGTGAGTTCGACACGCGAGTGCACATTGTTCATCTTTCGTCAGCGGATGCGATACCGATGTTGCGCGAGGCGCAGGCAGCGGGTGTGAAGATCACTGCTGAGACGTGTCCACACTATTTGCACTTCGCCGCGGAAGAGGTGCCTGCTGGCGCCACGGAGTTTAAGTGTTGTCCACCGATTCGCGAGCGCGATAATCGTGAGGAGCTTTGGGATGGATTGAAGGATGGAGTGATCGGGTTGATCGTGTCGGATCACTCGCCCTGTCCTGGAGAGATGAAGCTGCGTGAGAGTGGGGACTTCATGAAGGCCTGGGGCGGGATCGCCTCGCTACAGCTCAGGCTGCCGGTTGTCTGGACCGAAGCGCGCCGTCGTGGGTTCTCGTTGCTTGATGTGACGCGATGGCTCTGTGCGAATCCGGCGCGGCAAGTCTCATTGTCGCCGCAAAAAGGCTCGATTGCTGTGGGGAGTGACGCAGACATCGTGATCTGGAACCCCGACGACCAATTCACCGTCACTGCCTCAGCGCTGCAGCACCGCCACAAGATCACCCCTTACGCGGGTGAAGCATTGAATGGCGTCGTGCAACAGACTTTTCTCCGCGGGCGAAAGGTATATGACGGCGGCGAGTTTGTTGATGCACCTTTAGGGCGCATGCTGTTAAGGTAGTTTTTACAGGATTACAGGATTTGCAAGATTTACATGTTAATCCTGAAAATCTTGTAATCCTGTCAACGCTTTCTTTACCAACAGAACATGTCAACAGATTTCACTGAACTGATCGATCTTGCGTCGGAGCGTCTGGGTGGGGCGGTGCTCGTGGCGAATGATGATTTCTTTGCCCCCAAGGAGAATTTGCTCAGGGCGAGTGCGCCCGTGTTTATCGAGGGTAAGTACACCGATCGCGGCAAGTGGATGGATGGCTGGGAGAGCCGGCGCCGGCGCACGCCAGGTTTTGACTGGTGCATCATTCGTCTCGGTCTGCCTGGCATTCTTCGCGGCGTAGTTGTAGATACGAGCTTCTTTCGTGGCAACTACCCCGAACATTGCTCTATCGACGGTGCCGCCTTCTCCGGCCTGCCAACCGAACAAGAGCTAACCAGTGACGCAGTAACGTGGGTTCCGCTGCTGCCGCAAATGCCACTTAGTGGCGATTCCCAAAATCCATTTCCGATTCAATACGACGAACGAGTCACGCATCTTCGTTTCAAGATCTTCCCTGACGGCGGCGTCGCACGGCTGCGCGTCTATGGCGAGGTCGTACCGGATTGGGATGGGCTCAAACGCGCCGGTGGCTATGTCGATCTCGCAGCGGTGGAAAATGGCGGCCTCGTACTCTCCTGTAGCGACATGTTCTTCGGTCACCGCCACAACCTGATCATGCCCGGCCGTGCGGCAAACATGAGCGATGGCTGGGAAACGAAACGGCGGCGTGGTCCAGGCCACGATTGGGCCATCATCAAACTCGGCCGCCCCGGCCAGCTTCACCGCATCGAAGTCGACACCTCACACTTCAAAGGCAACTTCCCCGAGAGCTGTTTACTCGAGGCCTGCAATCTTCCCAACGCAACTACCGAACAACTAACAGACCTCTCAACACCGTGGTCAAACGTTCTCGCACGCACAAAACTCCAAGCCCACACGCGTCACTACTTCGATCAGGAGTTGCACGATACAGGCGTCGCTTCGCATCTTCGTTTCAGCATCTTCCCCGACGGCGGCGTGAGTCGTTTACGCGTCTACGGCACGTTAGCTGATTAACATGCAACGCGATCTCGCATGGCTAAACTCGCTCACTGCTGACGAAGCAGCGAAAGAGTTACTCCAATGTTGCGGCTCGAAACGCTGGGCAACAGAGATGACAAGTCAACGTCCATTTCCGACTGAGGAAACACTCCTCGCCGCGGCAAACGACATCTGGTGGTCACTCGATCGAAGCGACTGGCTCGAAGCATTTCGCAGTCACCCAAAGATCGGTGAGAAGAAAGCGGCTGACAAAGTTTCCGCGCAATCGCAGCAATGGTCCGGCCAGGAACAGTCCGGCGTCGTCGAGGCATCGCACGCAACCGTCTCGACACTCGCGGCGCTAAACCACGACTACGAGCAGAAATTCGGCTTCATTTTCATCATCTGCGCCACCGGCAAAACCTCCGACGAGATGCTTTCCGCCCTCCGCGAACGACTCCATCACGACCCTACGGCCGAACTCCCCATCGCCGCCGCGGAACAAAGCAAAATTACCGAGTTGCGGCTGAAGAAATTACTGACTTCTTCGTAATTCGTCGTCAGTTCTTTGGTAAACTGCATCCCGACCATGAGCACTATCTCGACGCATATTCTCGATACGTCCAGGGGAACACCAGCCAGCGGCGTCGCTGTATCGCTCGAAATGCAGAACACTGACGAGAGCTGGACCGAGTTGAGCCATGCGTGGACTGACACGGACGGGCGCGTGAAGCCGTTCTTTCTTGTCGATCGTCCAGTGTCGAATGGCACTTACCGGCTGGTTTTTGATACAGAACCCTACTTCTCGTCGCTCAGTGTCGCCTGTTTCTATCCTCAGGTGACGGTCGTTTTTAACGTCGACGACGGCTCTCAGCACTATCACGTTCCGCTGCTGATCAGTCCCTACGGCTACTCCACCTATCGCGGGAGCTAAGCGTCCGTCCCCAATATGATCATTCTCGACCCTACGCTAAGTGAATGGCTTAACCTGCTATTTCGCTGGATACACGTGTTTGCCGGCATCATGTGGGTCGGCACGACTTATTACTTCACCTGGCTCGACGCGCGACTCACTGAAGAAGAAAAGGCAGCGTCTAAACACCGGCAACACGGCGCAGGTGTGGATGGTCCATAGCGGTGGCTTTTACGTTGTCGAGAGACGAAAGACTCCTGACCTCGTTTCGCGCACGCTGCACTGGTTTCGCTGGGAGGCGGGCATCACGTGGCTGAGCGGTTTCGCGCTGCTCGTATTGATTTACTATCTCGGCGGCGGCGCACTCGTCGATCCCGACGTGCGCGACATCAGCGTCGGGGCGGCTGTCGCGCTCGGCATCGGAATCATTGTCGCGTGTGGATTTGTTTACGACGTGATGATGGCGTCGCCGTTGGGCCGTCATGAAAAGCTGTTTGCGGCGATCTCCTATGTCCTCATCGTGGCAGTGTCTTATGTGCTGACGAGTTTTTTCAGCGGGCGCGGCGGCTTACATCCATCTCGGCGCGATCTTCGGCACGATCATGGCCGCGAACGTCTGGATGCACATCCTGCCGTCGCAGAAAAAAATGATCGCCGCACTCAAAGAAGGGCGCAAGCCTGACGAGCAACTCTCCGCGCGCGCGAAGTTGCGCTCGAAGCAGAACACGTTCATCGCGGTGCCGGTCGTGTTCATCATGATCAGCAACCACTTTCCGGGCGTGACTTACGGCGAGCGCTACAACTGGCTCATTCTCTCGGTGCTGGTCCTCGTGGGCTGGATCGCTGCGAAGTTCATTCGACGAGCGTAACGAAACGTGCCGCGTGACAACACTTCAAGCCTGCTGGACCAACTCGATGAGCTGAAAACTGAATTCACTCCGGGCGGCGCGCGTAAAATCGAACGACTGCTCGCGCAACTCTCACGCAAGAAATTCATCGACACTGATTTACTGGTTCGCTATCACGAGCTTCTTCTCTTCCTGCGCGCGTATCCTCACAACGCCTCGATCGTGCGCGCCGCGGAAAGCGAGCTGCGCAGTTTCGCGAACAGAGTGTCTTACTTAGAACAGCAGGAGATCGATCTCGCGCCGTTAGAGCATCCGGAAGTGTCGGGCATTGCCGGAACTTCTGTTACTGACACGTTCAGCTTCTTCATCGTTCGCCGGCTGCTGCAGCGACACCCGTCACACGTCTCCATCTACTGGGAGTGGTTTGAAAACGAAAACCGGCTTGCTGCGACGTGGCCGCGCTTCATCCCGCTGCTCGAAGAAGACGCTTTTGTCGAAGCGAACGTTCCTTATCGCGAATGGCTCGCTGCCGCGCGCGGTCGACGTTCCGAGCTGGCGTGGTTGATCGAGCAATTCGACAAATTGCCGAAGCCGGACAACGAACGGGCCGAGCTCTACGATTCACAACAGCTCTACGTGCGTTGGACTCCGGGCTTCAACGCATCGCGCACCGGCATGCGTTTGCCCGGCAGAAAGTTGTTCTATCACCACAGTCCTTTGATTCAACGTCGCGAGATCGATCTGCGGAAAGAGCTCGCGCAGCCTTCACCGGCGTTGGAAAAGTTGTCGCCACAGCAAGGCGAGAAGGCGCTCGACATGGCCCGCGACGCCTCGACGATTCGTTATCGCGAGCTTTACGGTTTCACTCACGGCGATCCGAAACATGTTTACCGAGCAGAGCTCGGCCGCGGCGTCGAGATCTTTCTCGCGGAGTTGCCCGCAGAAAAGCGTTTGCCGCTGCGCACTTATCACGCCGTGATGATTTACAAAAACGGCGTTCCGATCGGCTACTTCGAAGGGCTCTCGCTTTTCGAGCGCATGGAAAGCGGCTTCAACTTGTATTACACGTTTCGCGATGGTGAAACGGCGTGGCTGTATGCACGCATACTGAACGTCATGCATCACTTCGCCGGCGTCACGGCATTCTCGCTCGATCCTTATCAAATCGGATTTGAAAACGAGGAAGGAATCGCATCAGGCGCGTTCTGGTTTTATCGCAAGCTTGGCTTTAGACCAACGCAACAAGAGGCTTTGCAGCTCGCGCTGAAGGAAGAAGAGAAGCTCAGGACGCGCAAAGGTTATCGCACTTCAGCGGCGACGCTGCGGAAGCTGGCGCGAAGCCCGATGATCTTTGAGCTCGACGAGAAGCGCAGCGGCGACTGGGATAATTTTCAGATCCGGAAGATCGGTTTCAAAGCACATCGTGGGTTGAGTGAAGAAGAAAAGCAGGCGCTTGAAAAAGTCAGCAATGGAAGTCGTGATGAGAGGTTGCGGCGCGTGATCATTAAGCTTGGATCTTAGCCACGGATTACACGGATTTTAGACGGATGAACACTGATCGATTTGGTGTTCGAGGATTTTGGATTCGGAGAAGTAATCAGCGCCGGGATCCATAGCATCTCGGGGGACGAGTCCGACGATCTCAGTGCCGTCAATCTCGACACCCAGGCGCTGTGCTTCGCGTTGGATCGCATCGTACGCTGCTGTCATTCCCGTTACTTCATAATTAACGAGATTCATCGAGACCTGGACCAAGGCGCGTGTGTGCAGGTGAAAGCCGAGGGCTTTGACGAACGGCAAGCCGCCGTTACGTGCCCTGATCGTGCGCGCGATCTGGCGCGCGATGGTGACGTCGTCGCTGCGCAGGATCACGTTGAACGCAATCAGAAACGGTCGCGCGCCGACGGCAATCGCGCCGGCTGATTCGTGTACCTGGGTGGGGCCAACGTCCGGGGCACGCTCGGGATTGGTTGTGATTTGTTCGCGAAGTAATTCCAAAGCGCCACGACGCACATCTTCGAGATTCACTCGCTCCTCACGCAGCGCGGCACGTTCGTAAAAGTAAACCGGGATCGAGAGATCGCGAGCGATGATCGCGCCGGCTTCGTGAGCGACACGCACGCAGTCGTCCATGGTCACCCCCTGCGCGGGAACAAACGGCAACACATCAGTCGCGCCGAGTCGCGGGTGCTCGCCCTGATGTGTTCGCATGTCGATGAGCTCTGAAGCTCGCCTGACGGCGTTGACCGCAGCCGCGACAACCGTCTCAGGCGGCGCGACAAAAGTGATGACTGAGCGATTGTGATCGGGATCGATATGCGTATCGAGCACACATGCGGGCTTGATGGCGGTAATGGCGTCAGCGATCTGCCGAACAACTTCGGGTCGTCTGCCTTCGCTGAAGTTGGGTACGCATTCCACGAGAGCGCCTGAGTTCATGGGCATATATTAAGACAGGATAAAAAGATTTACAGGATTTGCCGGATATTTGTATCTTGGTTGTGGTGCCTCAGGATCGATTCATCACCCAACGCAAAAACGCCTGGCAACGGCTCGAGGACCTGCTGAAGCTGCTCGACGCGTCATCGCTGCGCCGTTTGGGCCGTGAAGAGGTGCGCGAGCTGGGACGGATTTATCGTCGCACGGCTTCGGATCTCGCGATCGCACGTGCCGAGTCGCGCGATCCGCGTTTGGTCAATTACCTGAACAGCCTCGTGATCCGCGCGCACGGCCGCATCTATCGTGCTGACGCACAGGGCGGCAAACGCATTCGCCTGTTCTTCACGCGCGAGTTGCCGCAGACGTTTCGTCGCACGTGGCGCTACACGTTCCTCTCGTTTTCAGTCTTCATGGTCTTTGCGATCGTTGGTTTTGTGGGCACGCGTTACGATCCGGAGTTTTCAGAGCTCCTGGGCGTGTCGCCGTCGTTTCGCGAGATGTTCATCGAAACCAAAACGCCGTGGTGGGAACGACTGAACGAGGCGAACCAGCAGGGCGCGAGCTTGATCATGACCAATAACATCCTGGTCACGATCTACACCTTCGCGTTTGGCGCGACCCTCGGCATCGGCACGCTTTTCTATCTCGCCGTCAATGGCGCGAACATCGCTTCAGTGGTAGCGCTGAGCTTACACGGCGGGGACAGGCTTCGGGAATGATCTCGTGACGTTCATGGTGGGCCATGGCGTAGTTGAGCTGTCGTGCATCTTCATTGCTGGCGGTGCGGGGTTGTTGATAGGCAGTGCGATGATCATGCCCGGTGATTTGACGCGCGCTGATGCGCTGAAGACGCGTGGCATGGAAGCTGTGCGGTTGATGATTGGGGTGGCGATTTTGCTTGTCATCGCCGGGACGATTGAGGGTTTTATCTCGCCCGCGCCGATCGATCCGAGGATTAAGTATGGGATTGGGGCGATTACCGGAGTGGCGATGTATTCCTATTTGCTGCTTGTTGGGAGAGAATAGTTAGACAGGATGACAGGATTTTCAGGATGTACAAGATTTATCCTGTTAATTCTGTAAATCTTGTAATCCTGTCACTATAAAAGCCCCCTCTCTTTAACCCGCAAATAGGTCTCGAGCAGCGCCGGCGCCAGTGCCGCAGCAGTGACATCAAGCGCCAGTCCCCCGAGCGATTCAACCATCCGCAGCGCCGCTTCCCGATGATGAATAATCTCCTCCGCAACGGACTGCGTAAACACATCCTTGACCGACGAAGGTGTCTGCCGAACAACCGCCTTCAAATCTCGATCCGCGATCGTCACCACGAGCGGTAAATGACGCGGCCGCAGGATGTGAAGCGAATTGAGCAACTCCTTCGATCCCTCTTCATCCACTAAATCAGTCAACAGCACGACCAGCGACCGTCGCTTGCTGTTCGCCGCGATAAACTCAAACGCATGCGGGTACGACGGCTCAATCATTTCCGGTTCGACCGCATGCAGCGCCTCGAGCGCTGACTCGATGTGATCGCGCCCGCGACCCGGCGGCAGGTAACTCTTGATCCCGCGTCCAAACACGACGAGCCCTGCGTTATCACCCGCGCGTGCCGCCGCTGAAAACAACGAGAGCGTTGCATGTACTGCGGAATCGAGCTTTGTCTCCTGCTCGATACGCGCCGTCATCAACCGACCAGCGTCGAGCGCGATCAGAATTGTTTGATCGCGTTCGATCTGATACTGGCGCGTCGTGAGTTTTCCGCGCCGCGCCGTCGCTGTCCACGAGATGTGACGCAATTCGTCGCCGCGCACGTAATCGCGCATCGATTCAAACTCGCGCCCCTCGCCGCGCCACGAAGTTTTGCGATGCGAGGAAACCACCGAGCGCGCGCCGAGTGCTTTCAACTCCGCTTCACGAGCGCGACGCATGTTGGGATAAACCTTCACCGTCACCGGCTCGACGACTTTCGTTTGACACCAGATCAGTTTTAACTTCGATCTGAAGCGCAGCGCAGTTTGTCCAAATTCAAAGCGGCCGCGTTTCGGTGGTTTGACTCCATAGATCAACGTCGCCGTGCTCTGCGCATCGACGTCAACGCGGCCTTCTCGCAGCCCGTTCAAGCTCATCTGCGGCGGGTACTCGTCTTTGAGCATCAACGATACTGGTTTATTCGACGCGTTTTGAATGTGGATGCGCACTTCGGTTTCAGCGCCCATTGCGAAGCGACTGCCAAACTCACGCGAGATCATTAAACCTTTCGGAAGTTTACAGAGCCTCGATTCAATAAACGCCAGCCCGAAAAGCCAGATGTTGTAAAGGAGCGCGATCCAACGCAGCCACGGCCGCTCCCACGATAACAATAGAGGGATGAGAGCGAGCGCGATCAGGAAGTAGAAAAGTTTTGTGAATACAAAACGCACAATATTTTAGCCGCAGATTTACGCGGATAAACGCGGATTTTTATCGCGGAACTTCGACGGATTTTAGGATATCGCTGATGACGGAATCAGTGGTGACGCCGTCGAGCTCCGCTTCGGCACGCAACGTCAGACGATGACGCATTACCGGAAGTGCGACATCGCGCACGTCGTCAGGCGTGACAAACTCACGACCACGAATCGCTGCCAACGCTTTAGAGCAAAGTAACAACGCGACTGACGCACGTGGACTCGCGCCGTAATGAATGAACGGATGCGCGCGCGTGCGTCGCACGAGATCTACAGCGTAGTGCTGAACGCCCGGTTCCATGCGCGCTCGCGTAACTTCCGCGCGGCAATGAAGGATCGCATCCGGATCGGAAAGCGGTCGTATGTCGACCTGATCCAGGCGTTTCGAATTGAACCCGTCGTTCCAACGCGACGACGACTTCGCGCTCGTGGTCCTCGCTCGGGTAGCCCAATAATATTTTCAGTTGGAAACGATCGAGCTGGGCCTCAGGCAGTGGATACGTTCCTTCATACTCAATCGGGTTTTCCGTCGCAAGGACCGTAAAGATCGGCGACAACTTGTAACCATCGCCGTCGATCGTCACCTGGCGTTCTTCCATCGCTTCCAGCAGGGCAGCTTGAGTTTTTGGCGGCGTGCGGTTGATCTCGTCCGCCAGCAGGATGTCAGTAAATATTGGTCCACACCGTAAATTGAACGTCGAGTTGGCGATGTTGAAGACGTTCGTGCCGGTGATGTCCGAAGGCATCAGGTCGGGTGTGAACTGAATACGACTAAAACTGGCGTTGATGATTCGCGCAAGGGTTTTGACTGTGAGTGTTTTCGCCGTGCCGGGCACGCCCTCGATGAGCGCGTGTCCTTCCGCCAGCAACGCGATCAGGATCTGTTCGATCGCGTCGTCTTGTCCGACGATTACTTTTTGCAGTTCAGTGCGAATGTGTTCGACAGTGGAGGTGACGGTCTCAGGCATCAGTGGTCAGTTAGAATAGCACAAGATCAAATGTTTTCTGCTGCTTGTCTGACTTCTCTTGAACGCATGCGCAGGCCCAGATCTCTTTCGACTTCGCGCAGCCGCCGCACGAGATCGATAGACTCTCGCCAGGTACACGGCGCGCCATTGATTACGTCTTCACACTGGCGCATCAGTGTTTCTAACCGGTGTGCGTCGATCGTACCGCGCGACGCAATGCGTGATGCGATCTCGGATCGCGAGCTGTTGTAATCAACGCCCGCATGTCGAGCTAACACACGGCGCGTGCGCGTGTAAATGTTTTCAATCGCGAGATCGAATGCACGCGCGCGTTGCTGTAACTCGGCCATCGACGCAACAAACTCCAGACTCGAACGCCGGTCCACTTGCGTTAACGGCAGCGGCCGTCCAAAACGGCGTCCTCTTGACCAAAGGACCAGCAGCACGAGCAGAACTATTTGACCGGCGATTAAAAGCACGGGCGTGCCGGCAAAGTAACCGGCGAAGTTGTTTTGGATCGCTCCCTTGCCCTGGTGATACTCGTCGAAAGCAATCAGCCCGTCGCCTGCGGTGAGGACGTTGAGAGCGAGCTGAAGGTTGTCGTCCAGCTTGATGCCACCGTTCGAAACGATGTAAGGGTCGCTGAGGATTACGACGTTGCCTGATCCGTAAGTGTAATCGATCAGCAACGCTCCTTTATCGTCAGCAATGTGCACCACAGGCGCTGCCGAAGTTGATGACGTTGTTTGTGCGGGCGGCGGATTGTCTTCGTCGTATTCTGTTTCATCGTCACTTTGTGTTTGAACTTCCGCGGGAGGCACAACGGTCATTCGTGAAGCAAACCGAGAAGGCAACACCGATTGAATGTTTTGTGTGAGAATCGTCGGCTGCACCGGTTGAAGTGCGGTTACGTTATCGGTCATTTGTTTGACGTCGGCAGGATTGACGTCCAATGTCGGGAACGCAGCCTCTTTCGACTCTATGTTCCAACTGGTTGAGCTTTCCTTCGGTTGACCCATAGGATTGCGATCGATGATGACGTAACGACCGCCTGCGGCAATCCACTTTGTTAGCGCCTCCGACTCGGCATCAGTGAAGCGCACCTGTATCTGGCCCACGATCACGAACGTTTTGACAAGCTTGCCGGAATCAGTCAACAGCTTTTGCGGCGTATCTCTCCAGCGAATGACCTTGTAGCCCGACTCGTTGAGGAAGTCGTGCAACGCGCGCGTGCCTGTTGGTCCGGAGTGATAGGTAGAACGGTTTGGGGAGATCTCATAGTCCTGCCCTTTGTCCTTTTTCATGTAACTGACGCTGCTAACAAGGGCCAGCAGGCCGATGATGACGGCGAAGGTGAGAATGATGGTGAGTCGCTGGCGCATCGTTATTTTGTTTCAGCCTGCAACGCTGCGAGATAACCCGCGCGAAAGTCCTGCCAGTCGTTTGGCGTTGCACTCGCAAAACCGTACCAGTGACGTTCGAAGCTATCAGTGAGCCCGCGCATTCGTGAATGAAGTTGGGGAACGCTGCGGAGTGAGTTCAAGTAGTCGCGATTAGTTTTATGATGCGCGAGGCTGATCAGTTTGCGATCGCCTAACTCAACCAGCAATGCGATGTAAGCCTTGCGAATGGCTGCGCGCAGGTCGCCCTGGCGCGCGAGCGATTCAGCTTCGGAAAGCAGATCCGTCGCCGTCGCGTCGGGCTCGAGTCGTTCGCCTAGCACGATGCGCGCCTCGCGTTTCTTACCCGTTTTGGGTTTCCGTGAGCGTCCTGAAAACCACACAAGCACAGTCTTGAGGACGTATAGCAGCAATAAGACGGCAAGGCCGATAACGATGACTTGCGCGATCAGAGTGATTAGATCGAACCGGCCCGGATTGACAGAACGACGCTTCGGCAAAAACTTTTCCAGCCAACGAGCAAAGTCCTGGAGCAGCCGGACGAGTGCGTTTGAACCTTGTGGGCCGGTGGCGTATTCCGGTCGCGCGAGAATACTCTCCAACCGGGTCTTCGCCCATTGCTTGTTCTCCGCCGTGCGCCCGCCCGGGTTCTGACGTTCAGCGACTCTCGCTTCGATCGCTTGCAGAGTCCAGAGTATATGCGCCAGCTTTTCGGTAGGATCATCCGCTTGAACAAGCTCGTCGAGATCCTTATGCAACCATGAGTTATCGACGTTGCAAACCTCTCCTTCAAACTCAACCGTCTGCTGTTTGGGCAACGCTGTGCGAACAGTCTCGATCGAGTCGGCTAATCGGCTGTCGAAGTCGTCGTCCAGCCTGGTTCAAATCCTCCAGAGTCGCGATCGCATTTTTGAGATTGAGTTGATACTGATTGATCGGAATAGCAGCGACCGTGGTGGGAAACAGAAAAACAAACAGCACACCAAATACAGCAGCGAGACTGTAGCGACGATGTGTTGTTGAAAACTGAGACATCGACAGGTTATCTGATATTCAACACCTGACCCGACGATCTCGGCACCGGCGGCGGTTGTTTGCGTTCCATCGAGTGGAGCGCCGTTCCGAAAGGTGAGGTAACGTTCACGTCAGGCACTTCACCAAGCTGTTGCGACGCCATTAACTCAATGTCATAACCTTCATGCCTGACGCGCTCATCAACGTAAAGCAGCGAAAGACTGAGCATCCAAACCGGAGTCAGCAGGATCGTGCTCAATGGTCCAAGAATGCTGTAAAGGATAGCGTACCATGCCGGCCATTCCGTTGAATCTCTCATGTTGATGCCGCTCGCCGCGCCGACAAATCCGATGATGACGAATAGAAGCAACATCGCGGACATGATGCCGAAAGTCGTAAACAGCGTCATCGCCATTAGCCGGCGAACGTTGCCACGCGCGAGGGAGAAACTACGGCCCACTGCTTCAAGCACGCCTTTGCCTTCCACGAGCATCACCTGCGGAACATAAACCACTCTCGCAACAGCGATGAAAAACACAGTGGTCGCCGCTGCCGCCACAACAAGCCCGGCAATCACGCCAACAATTATGGCCAGCCAAGCCGGTACGACCAGTGCTAAAAAAAACGCGCCGAACACAATCAAACTAATCACAATTTGCGCGGCATAAGAGCACACGAAGAATGAAATGGAGATCCAGAACAGCATTAGCATTGAAGCTACCAGGAGTCCCCAGAATCGGGCTCGCACGGCGTTGTAAGTGGCGCGGGCGGTGACCGGATCGTTGCGAAGCAGGTGTGCGACCAGAGTGCGCGTGGCGCCGCCCATTACGACCAGCATGAACAGATATCCGGCCAGCATAAGGAATAGTGCCACTAACAAAAGAAGGATGTTCCACAGGAGGTCGCCAGTATCAAACGTGTGAAAAACTTGTCGAATGCTGACCGAAAAGAGCACCCAACCCGCCGCGACGATTATGACTGGCGGCGCAGCGGTCCGGATCAAGACGAATAGATGACGGCGATACAGTCTGACGGCGCGATCGATTAGATCGCCAGCACCGAGAGGCGCGAGAGGAAGTTGAGTCGTAACTGATGAAGACATCTGGTTTACAAGATTAACATGATGAGCAAGGGCCGGGTCAGATTCTAGAGGATCAGATGCACGAGCGGAGTGAGCTACAACCGAAGCGGCGGTCCTCTGTGGCCGCCCCAGGTACAGGTATTACCGAACAATCGGGCGGCCACATGAGGGCCGCCCTGAAGCTGACCTCAGACTTTAATCCTTATATCGCGTCCGAGGGCGCGTTTGCTTTGGGCGATTACTTTTTGCAGATTGTCTGCGTCGGGAGCTGTCGGAAAAACTTTTAAATACGTTTCCAGCTCTTCGATTACGCGCGGTAGGGCACCGCGGTCGAGGTAAATAGCTGCGAGCAAGCGGTGCGCTTCCTTGAAATCGTTCGGGTTCATCTTCAGGCACGTCAGCAAAGCAGTTTCCGCGTCTTCATTTCGCCCCAGCTTATTAAGCGTACGACCGAGGTAATAGTGCGAGACGGCGGAATCAGGCTTTACCTTCAATTGTTTTGCGAAACATTCGCTTCGGCATCCTTGAACTTTCCGAGGCGAAAAAACGAGATCCCGCGGTTGAGCAACGGCTCATAGGCTTCAGGGTTAATCTTGAGTGCCGCTTTAAAGGCTTCCTCGGCATGGTCAGCGTCGTTGAGCCGGAGGTAAAGAACGCCGATCTGGTTGTGAGCACTCAGGAACCTCGGATACTCGGAGATGGCGAGTTTTAGTTCTTTGATGGCTCCATCATAGTCTTTCGCCTGCGCCAGTTTCGACGCTTTGTCATAGTGGTCCAGCGCGGGCTTTGGAACTCCCGCATTCGCGGCGCTGATAACCCCCGGCCCCGTTTTCGGCTTCGCATCTTCGATGGCTCGCAAACGGATCATCACCGTATAAGTTTCGGGTGCGGTTGCTGCGCTCCCTGATGATCTCAACCTGCTGCAAACAGGTTCATACTCTTTTTCACTATCGATAGTGATCGTATAAGTTCCCGACCCTACTCCGCTAAACACGAATCTTCCTCTGTCGTCGGTGTTTGCAAGGATATCGCCCCAGGTTGGAGAACTCAGCTTGATCCTCATGCGCGTGTTGATGGGCATTCCATCCGGCGAATAAACAGTTCCGACGATGAAGTTATTGCCGCCCAGACGCGTGTTTGTTGTTTCCGTGAGACCGCCGGCAATCTGGCCCATCGTGAGGACGGCCGAACACACAAATATCGCCCCCACACAAGATAGACGCCGCGTCAAAGTTCCCGCCCCTGAGGCCATGACACACGCTCCTCTGATTTGAATTTTGTCGATTCTCTATCCACAGATTACACAGATAGTTTGCTGAATCTGTGTAATCTGTGGGTAAAGAATCTGGCAAAAAAGGCGTTGCCAATTGCTTGGCAACGCCTTTCTGAAAGCTAACCTTTCGGTTAGAAGTTGATGCGGATCAAGAAGTCCAGAATTCGTCCGCCCGGATCGTTCGATCCGTTCGGATCCTGATACGCCCAACCCGAAAGCATCTGGCCAAACTGACCGGTAAAGGCCGTGATGTTGTTCACGTTTCCGGTCCAGCCGCCGAGACGCCAGTTGGTGTGGTTCAGCACGTCGAACGCCGTCATGCGGAATTCCACGTTGCGCTTCTCGCCAATGTTGAATCGCTTTCCGATCGACGAGTCGAGCTTGAAGAAGTTCGGTCCAAAGAGGACGAACTTGCGGATACCGCACTCGCCAACCGAACGCGCTTGACAGTTACCGAATCCAGCGGGACCGATAAATCGACCCGTCGGAGCCTGACTGACTCCGTTACTATCGGATAACCAGTAGCGTTGGTAGCGGAGGGCACTGCGAACGTATTGGCCCGAATGGTGTTCTCAATGATGTCCGCCGGCAGGAAGCTAACCGGAACCAGTACGCCATTGATAGTCTGGTTAGTGTAAACACCGACCGCATCCTGAAGTTCCTTGCCGGTCATGCCAACAAGGTTGATGTTCTCCATCAGGATTGGGGAGCCGCTCTGCCAACGAACGATCGGCGTGAGCGTCCAGCCACCGAGGACGGTGTCAGCCAGCCAGTGAGACGAAGACAAGAACTTCCGTCCCCGACCGAAAGGCAAATCCCACGTCGCGTCAAACTTGAAGGCGTGACGAAGGTCGATCTGGGAGAAGGACTTATCCAGTGAACGGTTGCGAAGCGTGTTGGAGGAGACATTGCTCTGGTCACCCGCACCAACACCGAAGAAGGAGTCGCCCGCGGACGCATACGCGTTCGAGTACGACTTGCCATACTGGTAGCTCGCCTGGAAGCGAAGGCCGTTTGAAAGCCTGCGACGGACTTCGATTACGCCCGCGTCAAACCAGCTTCTTTCGCTATTGTCGAACAGGTAGCAGAAGCCAAACGTGCTCGGACAATTGTGAACGAAATTAATTGGCTTGGCGCCCTTGAGCCGAGCCGGCAGTAAGCGTATTCGCTCTGAAGTTGAAATCCAGCGTATTGGCCATACCTTGAATGGCCGGGTTTGCCGGATTCAACTGACCGAGGAATGTTGCGTTCGCGAAAAGCGTGCTGCCATAGTTCGCCGCCATGGCCGGATTCACATTGTTTCCTGCAAAGTACGACAGGATGATCGGCAACGGATTGGTGTTCGTACCTGGCACCAAAATACCTGAAGTTGGCGCCACGTCCAGCCGCTATGTTGGCCAGCAGGTTCTGTTTGCGCGAGCGCAAACTCGGCACCAAAACCGTTCTCAATGGCGTTGATTTCATTGATCCTGTACTGGGTCTGCATATCCTTGCCGCGGTTTCCGACGTAGCGGAATTCAACCACGGTGTCTCGGCCGAGCTGACGCTGATAACCGAAACTCCAGGAATCAACATAACCCGAGCGGAAATCCGGCGAGAACGAGAATACCGCGTCGTTATTTGGGTCAACCGAGCGCGGGAAAACAGGGGTTGAATTGAACGCCGGTGGCCACGAGGTTCGGATTGCCCGGGTCCCTGAAGATCGTACCAATCGTCAGGATGGTGTTCGCATTACCCGCTGTGCTGCGAGCAAGGCCGAACGTACCACCTGGATTCAGAGCCAAGGCTATTCTCAACAGTGAGCGTGCCCTCACGAATGTAAGCGCGAGAGAAGCCACCGCGGAAAACGCCATCACCACCACGTCCGAAGACCTTGCCGAGGAAGCCATTTAAGTCCGGACTCCAAACCGCACCGACGCTAGGCGCAAAGTTCTTAGTGTCGTTCTGGAAGGCTCTTTCACCTAACTGGTTAAGCCGCAACGTTGGCTCTTGGCCGGTCAGCGTACCCGGGCTGAACAGATTGTCCACACCCGAAACGTCATAAACCATGGCCGGATCAGTCAGGAGCGAGTAGTTAGTGGTGTTCAGCTTCGCACCAAGCTGTGGCTGCCAGCGGACACCGTAGGTGAGCGTCAGATTGCTACGCGCACGCCACGAATCCTGGGCAAAGAGACCATTCGTATTTTCCTCGATCTCGAAGTGGCGGCTACCGTTGAGACGATAAACTCCATCGGCTTCGAGGTAGACCGTTCCAGCGTTGAATGCGCTAATGCGTCCAGTCAGGGTTGCATACAACGCTTGCGCGTTCGCAACCTCAGTAGCGGTCGCATCCGGAACCGTGGTTGCGATTAAAGCGCCGGTAGTAGGGTCGACTAGAGCTGTGTCTAGTGTCGTGTTTACGCCAAAGGTCACGGTCGAACGTACCGGGTTCACTGAATCCGAGATCGTTTCGATCTTCTTCAGTTGTCCGCCAAACGTAAACGTATGCGTACCCTTGACCCACGTGATGTTATCCGTGAAGTCCTGAGTCGGCGAGCTTCTGGCGCTGAAAGCATTACGGATCGTCAAGCCCGTCAAACCAGAACCGAGGGCAACGTTGAATCCGCGCTGAGTTTGATCCCAAAAACTAGTTCCACCAACGAGTTCAAATCTCGAGTTGCCGCCGAGCCAGCCCGCCAATTGTGCGTAGCGGAACTGATTGACAACAGTGCTGCCGAAGCTGGATCGGAGTCCGATCGACAGCGAGCGACGATCTGAATTCTGCGTGCCCGCATTTGCGATGCCCGGGAAAGTCGGATCGACGCCGTTCAGGAAGTCAACGTTTGATCGGAAAGGCTGATCGTTGTAGATACCTTCGATCTGATGGTTCTTCGTGATATTGCCGTCCATGCGGAGCACGAGGAACCGGCGGCGCTGCTGGCCGTCATTAGAAAACGTGAACGGCTGGCGGAACCATAGGGTGCCTGTTCCGAGTGCCTGGAACGTACCTTTGACGCCCGTTGCCGTCTCTGATGGTGTTGAGCATGCTCTGCAACCGTCGGGTCGATCGTATTCGCAAGACCCTTTGCGCCGGCGAGATTGAAACGATTGACTGTTCTGCTGCCGTTCGGCGCCATAACGGAAGATGCCGTTCTGTGCTTCAGCCGTCAGAACCTGGCGAGTTCGCACTGGGGAAGTTTCGTTCAGGTGGAAGCGTTCGTAGTTAACGAAGAAATACGCTTTGCCTCTACCGGAATCTAACAACTGGACCACCTTCACCAAAATGCGGCAAGTGGAATTGGACCGCCGAAGCTGCCGCCGAACTGGTTCAGGCGGAGCTTGCTCTTCGGTTGGTTCTGGTAGTTGTTCTGGAAGTTTGCGGTGTTGAGACCTTCATCGCGGTGCTGCCAGAAAGCACTGCCATGGTAGTCATCAGTTCCGCGACGCGTCGCGAATCTGATACCGACAGCGCCGTCGCCGGAACTCTCAGCACCTGGTGTTGCCGTTGAAACTGTCACTTCGTCAATCGCATCGATGCGCGGACGAATGAAGGTGAAGAATCCGTCAGACGATTTCAGGAAGTTATCCTGCACGTCCACGCCATCGATCTGAATGGTGAGTGCGCTCTTCGGCAAACCATTAATTGATGACGTTCGGACCACGCCCGTGGTCGTCGTACCAGGCAACGTGGTGATGAGATCGAGAGCATCACGTGACTGAATAGGTGTCTCGAGGATCTGCCGACCGGTGATCGTTGATCCCACTGTTGCCGTTTCCGTCTGCAGCACTTCAGCACCGGAAGCAACAACGACTGTCTCGTTGATGTTGCCGGGTTCGAGTTGCGCGTTAACGGTGGCCGGAGTTGCAACGTCGACCTTGACGTTCTGAATCACAGCCGTCTTAAAACTCGGCGCAGTGATCGTCACAGTGTATGTCGGGGTACCTGCGGGAACACCGGGGATCGTGATACACGCCGTCACCCTTGGTAACAGCCGTGTATTGCTGGCCGGCTTCACCCTTGACGGTGACGTTCGCGCCAGGCACAACCGCCCCGGTTTGATCAGTCACAGTACCGGAGATGGAGCCGGTCGTAATCTGGGCTTGAATAACGATCTGGCAAGTCACCAAAACCAGAATCGCCATCAAGATCGTTGTGAACTTTCTCATTTTCCCTCCTCAGGATAAAAATATCGAGCGTGGTTTCCCACCTTGCTTGCTACTAGAGCTTTTTCCCTTGATGACGCCGCACCGGCCGCTTAGGGGAATTTGATTCGCTTCAGGATCGATCGAGGACTCGATCAGGACCTATGATTCTTGTCTAAATTTGTCGTTAACCTGACTAGAGCGAGGATGCTCTAGTCTCCTCCGAATCGGAGGCTGCGTGCGAGCGACACGTAATAGAGCAACCTCTATGCCCTTTTCGCCGCATTCAATTTTGCGGGTAAATGTACAATTATTCGCACTGGGACGCAACCAAAATTTCGGAGAAAAATTGGAGGTTCTGAATACGAGAACCTGAGTGCTCGGATCCGGCGACTCGTCGGTAGGTCGGTTGTCCTGAGGTTTTTCGCCGCTTTCAATCCGCCGCCTGTCCGGGCGGCTTCACGACCTCAAAATCGAAGTGGAGTTCTTTTCCACGAAAAATCGTTGAGAGGTAAAACTCCCAAAACTTTCGGGTGAACCGCATTGATGGCCAGCGTTGATCGAGATTAACTACGAACTCTAATCCCAATGCGCGCCAGAGATTCGCCAGACTCACATGCGTTGCGAGCGGCTTCAACTCCGCTGTCGTGTAAAACGGAAACGGCGTACGTGAAGGAATGAAGCAAGTGAATGAGTAACTGTTGAAGTGATTTCGGTGTGTTGGATCTGTTGCCCAATCAGGATTCGAGTAGTGAGGAGTAACAATTTTTAATTTGCCGCCAGGCTTAGTGATGCGATGCAATTCATTAACGAATCCAAGCACATCAGGAACATGCTCGATCACATGACGACAAATGATCTCTTCAAATTCATTGTCAGCAAACGGGTATGGAAACGTTCCGAGATCGTGAATGACATCAGCATGACTCAAACGATTCGCATCGATGCCGATCGCTCCGGGAAACTTATTCTGACCACAACCGACATCAAGAATTTTCTTCTGCGTTGATGCCGGCGAAGTACTCTCGATCATGCGTTAGTTTTTGTTCAGCAGCAGCGTGGCTAAGTCTTGCAGGTTGATCGCGTGAACAGGTTGGCCCAACGCGCGCGACACTTCGTTGACGTTCATTCCATCCAACATGATCGCATCATCACTCTTCAGCATCTGCTTCGGTATACAAACAAACTCGCCGGTAACTCTTTCACGTGCGTGTAAAAGATCCTGACCAGTTAGTAAACCGGCAACAGAAACATCGCCACCAAAGTAACTGTTCTCCAGCGGCTCGACGATCAGTCTCGTGCCGAATCGCGCATTGAACTTGTCGATCATTTTCTTCAACACAGGCGCGAAGAGTGTGCCGGTGAAGATCGTGCCTGATGTTTGATTAGCGCTGGTCCAACTCTCGCGTTCGAGTCGACGCATCAGTTTCGTAAATTCGTTTGCGAACGATCGGACCATGCCGACACCATCTTCGATCTGAGGGTAGTCGCCGTAATGTGATCGTTCCGGGATGCGTCGTCCTGCGCGCAGGTAGATCTCGTCACCCAGCAATGCGAAGTTCGTTCCGAGCTTCGCGTGTAGTTCTTTCTGAATCGCACTAACCTGATCGATCACTTCGCGACAGAACTCCGGCGTGACTCTCGTGAGACGCGGATCCGTGTTGTAACGAGTTAGACCAAGCGGCACGATCGCAACACTCGTGATGCGCGGATACTCAGCAGCGAGATCGAAGATCGTCTTCTTCAATATCTCTTTGTCATTGATCTCCGGACACAACACCACTTGCGCATGCACTTCAATTCCGGCATCGAGCAGGCGCGCGAGCTTGGCCGAAATGTCTGCGCGCTGTTTATCGACACCGAGCATGTAGGCGCGCACGTCGAGATCCGTTGCGTGCACGGAAACGTATTGAGGCGACAGTCGCTGTTCCACGATACGACGCATCTCGTCTTCGGTGATCGAAGTCATCGTCGTGTAGTTGCCGTAGAGAAAGGAGAGACGAATGTCCTCGTCCTTTATAAATAGCGACGGTCGTGCATCAGCAGGATTGCCGTTACAAAAACAGAAGATGCATTCATTCGCACACTGCCGCGGAACGATCTGCTCGAACGAGAGCCCAAAGTCTTCACCTTCAGCACGCTCGAGCTCGACTTCCCAGTCTTCACCACTCTTCTTCCGCACTTCGAGCACCAGCTCGGTTTCGCCCGCGGTTTGAAAACGAAAGTCGAGATAGTCGCGAACCACCCGGCCGTTGACCTTTATTATTCGGTCTCCGCTTTCGAGATCCATCTCCGCGCCCAGGCTGTCAGGCGCAACCTCGCAGATCTCGACGCCACGGCGGCGGATGTTTGTAACGGCTGGAGTGACTGCAAACTCGTACATGCAAACATACTGTGCCACAGATCTTCGCATGACGGGAAAAATCAGGAAAATGAGCGCGATTGTGCTTTTCCTGTACCGAGTGTGCGATTTCAAGCATTTGCCCCTGCTTATGAAAAACTTAATTTTGCTCCCGCTGCTTGCTTCTCTTGTTTTTGCGTCCTTCGTTTCCGTATCAGCTCAGGAAACTGCCGGTGTCATGCCGATCAAGGCTTCGATTAACGACTCTCCGGGCACGTCCACTCCCGAGCGATCGTTAACTGAAATCTATCGTGTTGGCGTTGGTGACGTACTGGATATCCGCCTGCTCAACTGGGCAAGCAACAAGTCATCCACCCTTTTCACCGTCGTGGCCGGCGGCGTGATCGACCTGCCTATCGCGGGCGGCGCGATCTCCGTCGCGGGACTCACGCCGGAAGAGATTCAGAACATCATTTCAGCCGAACTCAAAAGAAGAGCGGTCGACGAGAAGGCTCAGGTTTCCGTTGGAGTTCGCCAGTATTTGAGTCATTCAGTGATGGTGACGGGACTTGTCGTGAATCCCGGCACACGATTCCTGAGACGTGAAATGGTGCCGCTTTACGTCGTCCTGGCTGAATCACAACTGCGAAACGATGGCGGACGCGTGGTGATCCTGCGCGGCGGCACGCCCGGTCAACCGCACGATCTGAGTGATCCAGCGACTCTTAACCTGACGGTGCAGTCGGGAGACGTGATCACGGTAACGAGCCGTCCACAGGAGTTCTATTACATCGGCGGCCGCATTAATTATCCGGGACAGAAGCTGTTTCAACCCGGCATTACGTTGCTCCAGGCGTTTCTTGCGGCTGGCGGCAGTGGCAAACAGGACAATCCGGTGGAAATTTCACGCGAAGGCGCCGATGGCCGTCTCGTGACGAATCGCTACACGATCAAGCAGATCAAGTCGGGAGCCGTGCAGGATCCCAAACTGCAACCCGGCGACCGCATCGAAGTCTCAAAAAGTAGGCACAAAAAGGCACAAAAGGCACGAACGGGACGGCGCATGTTTGTGTCTTTTGTGCTTTTTACGGCTAATTTTATTGACATTCCCCGCCCGCTTTGTTAGTTATTCAGGGCGCTTCGTTGCCAATCCATAATCCAACTTAAGTTCAGGTGGCAGATTAGTTTCTGCCTGAAGAGTGCAAACTAAATGAACAAACTGAAGCCGGCACTTTTGGGGGGCTTAATCGTCGGAATACTCTCCGCGATTCCCTTTCTTAACTACTGTTGCTGCATCTGGGGTATAGGAGGCGGCGTCCTCGCCGGCTTGTTATATATCAAGTCGGCCCCCATTCCAGTCAAAGTCGGTGAGGGCGCCGTTATCGGCGTGCTGACAGGACTCGTTGGCGCTGTTCTCTACTTCATCATAGGTGTCCCAATCGCCTATTTCCTTAGTGGCGCGCAACTCGAAGAGACGCTAAGATCCGCCGGCCTTCAGCTTCCCGCAGGCGTATCAGGGCTCCTGCTGTTCGTGCTGAGCGGCCTGATTGGCGGGCTGTGCTTAATTGTTCTCTCAGTCATCGGTGGACTCATTTCGGTGCCGATTTTCGAGAAACGTAAAGACGGACCTCCGCCGCCACCGCCGTCGCAGGATTACGTCGGCTAATTTGCTTAAGAACGATCTTCGAAGACTGGATTTCAGGAGAAACTAAATGTCTCAAGAGTGGACTCCCCCGCCCAGCTCGGGCGCCCCTGCCAGCGTTCCTAATTTTCTGGTTCCGTCAATCATCTCGTTGTTCTGTTGCTTACCGCTCGGAATTGTCGCCGTCATCTTTGCCGCCCGTGTGAATGGGCAGGTACAGTCTGGCGACACTGCGGGAGCGTTGGAGTCCTCACGTAAAGCGAAAATGTTCAGCTACATCGGACTAGGGCTCGGACTAGCTTGGATCATCGTCTGGATAGTGATGATGGTGCTGGGTGTGGGTATTGGCGCTTTGAGCAATACGTAGCGCAACGTCCTGGACCGGGACGAGGATCTGCTATGTCCGCCGCAGTTTTCCCAAAGTAATACCCTACTCGGTCTCTGACGTTGAGCCCGAGTAGGGCTCCCGTTCAGGTTATCCGGCATTATTATCCCCAACCTTAGGAGTCTCACGTTATGGCAGAGAACTGGCCCCCGCCGCCCTCACCGGGAGTACCAACCATGAATTACGCTCTTTGGGTAGATCGAGTGATTGCGGCACTCGCTGACGCTGGTATTGCAGTACTCGTAATGTTCGTTCTTTACGTCCTTCTGTTTGTTGTGGGCGGAATCGGTTCGATGCTAATCGGAGCGGGTGAAGCGGCAGTATCGAGTCGCGGCGAACCGGGTGGTTTATCGTCACTTTTCGGCTGTTCGACGTGTTGCTTGTTCTTCATTCTTCCGCCAGTCTCTTATCTGGCCGCTGGTTTGTTGAATAAAGTGTATCTAAAACCGGAAATGAGATACTGCACAAAGTGCGGAGCGCCTAACGACGACCTCGCACACTATTGCACCAACTGTCAGGCTGGCCTGACTCCCATAGCCAACTACCAGCCCCCGTTACAGACTGTTAACCACGGTTCGCTCGTGAACTGGGAAACGATGGGGGCGGACAAGAAGATTCCCGCTGGTATTTGCGCGATTCTCGTCGGTGGGTTTGGTGTTCACAAGTTCATCATGGGTTACACCACCGAAGGAATAATTCAACTCGTGCTTGGTCTGTGCGGTATTGGTTGGATCATCGGGTTAATTGAGGGAATTATTTATTTAACTAAATCCGATGAAGATTTTGTGCGGACGTATTTTCAGGATCGAAGAGGCTGGTTTTAATCAGTCATTAGACAGGATTATAAGATTTACAGGATTTACAGGATGTACCGGCGTTCGACGGTGATTGCTATATGGTCGGTGTTACTGGCCGCAGCAGTGTATTTGTTCATGTTTGAGCCTGGCAGGACCGGGCTCTTTCCCGTTTGCCTGTTTCGCTTAGTGACTGGTTACACGTGTCCGGGTTGTGGTTCAACTCGAGCCATGCACCAGCTTCTTCACGGCCACGTCGTAGCCGCTTTCATGCTAAATCCATTTCTCCTGCTGGCGATTCCGTTTCTGTTGTACGCGCTGATTCGTTACAGCGTGTCGTGATGCGAGGTGGCGTGCCACGTCATAATACGGCTTCCTGCGCCTTACATTTACGCGCTATTCTTCATAGTGCTTTCGTTTTGGATTTTCCGTAACACGCCGTTTTATCCGTTTGTCTCTTGAATGAGGTACTGAATGATGCGCGCACTCGTTGTTGCTCTGGTATTGCTTTCGCTCGCTATGTCAAAGCCAGCTGTTTCCGGAGTTGCGTCTGACACTCCGGCAGTACCTTTACGACCGGTCCATACGTATTCGATCGTTGCGCGCGATCCGGCGACTGGCGAGCTTGGCGTTGCTGTTCAGTCACACTGGTTTTCAGTTGGTCCAATCGTGGCCTGGGCTGAAGCGGGAGTCGGCGCGGTCGCTACTCAATCTTTTGTCGATCCGAGTTACGGGAAGAACGGTCTGGATTTCATGCGCGCGGGCAAGAGCGCGCCCGAGACGTTGAAGGAATTGCTGGCGAAAGATGAAGGACGAGAAGTCAGGCAAGTGGCGATGATCGACGCGCAGGGCCGTGTAGATGCGTGGACCGGAAAGAACGACATTCAGGCAGCAGGACATATCGTCGGTACAAACTTTTCCGTTCAGGCCAACTTGATGCTCAACGATAAAGTATGGCCCGCGATGGCACGCGCATTTGAAAACGCGAAAGGTGATCTTGCGGATCGCATGCTCGCGGCACTCGATGCTGCACAGGCAGTAGGCGGCGACATTCGCGGGCGACAGTCAGCCGCGATGATCGTCGTTACCGGCAAGCCGACAGGACAGGCGTGGAAAGATCGCATCTTTCGATCTGCGTGTTGACGACAGTCCGGAACCGTTGCTGGAGCTTCGCCGGCTGGTGAAGTTGCAACGCGCCTACAATCACATGAACGCCGGTGATCTCGCGGTTGAGAAGAAAGACAACGAAGGCGCGCTGCGCGAATACGGAGCGGCGGAAAAGTTAGTCCCGAACAACGCTGAGATGATCTACTGGCATGCGGTGGCGCTCGTTAATATGGGACGCGTCGAGGAATCGTTGCCGCTGTTTCGCAGGGTATTTGCGATGGATCGAAATTGGATTACTTTGACGCCACGCCTCCCGAAATCCGGGCTGCTGCCGGACGATCCGAAACTTATTCAGAGAATTGTCTCAGTGGGAGGAAAACGATAAGCATGTTGTTAATCATGCAAATCCTGTCATCCTGTCTAAAATTAATGTCGTTAAAGACAGGATTACAGGATTTTCACGATTGGCAAGATGACTAATTCTGCTTGACGCCCAACTCGCCTCTGGCCTTATAAGAACAGGCACTTTGTAGCCCCGTTCCTCTCGCCCTGGAACTCGAAATCAAAGGACTCAAGCAATGCCCACGTTAACCCCCGGCCAATGGTATCTTCGCTTTACGTGCGAACACTGCCAGCAGAAGGAAATTCTTTTCGCCGATCTATCTCGAGGCCAGACTAAGATCAAGGCAACGTACGTTGTCCAGTGTTCAAGCTGTTCTCACACGGGATCGTACGATGGCGACGACATCGAACGATATCAACATCCCTCAAACCCGGACACTTGAATCCGCAACTTGTTGATTGGTTCTTTCAACTACCAAACACAAGCCCATAATGAAATAGAAAACGGTGACTACTTCGGAGTCGCCCCAGTTGTAATGGACCAGTCCACTCGTGAAGAATCCGAGCGCGCCGCCTAAGGCGCCGACGGCCAATCCCCGCGCGAAATCGTCAATCACTTTCTGTCGAGTAATGCGCCAGAGCATCCGCAGATAAACACCTATCAAGATCAACCAGACGATCAACGCCGGAACACCACGCTCCAACGCGATCTGCAACAGGTTTGAATGCATGTGACCAATCGGTTGGCGACCGTTGTCAAACAAGCCCCACTCGCGCCAGTGTCCTTTGATCGAATCGATACCAACGCCGAATATCAAATGCCGTGGTTTACTGACGAGTAGTTGGAATCCTTCCTTCCAAACCATTTCACGCCAGCTTGTTGATTGATCCGTCTTGTCAAAGAAACCGATGCTGCGTCGCTGCTGTAGCAGGATCACGCCGCCGAGCACGAGCGGGATCGCACAAGCACCTACGATGACGATCGTGCGACGCGATGAAGTCAACAACAACATCGCCAACGCCGAAACCGCGAAGCCGATCCACGATGCGCGCGTGACCGTCATCGCGAGCGCAAACACGAGTCCTGCCACGGCCAGGACCAGCAACACGCCGGTCAGGCTGCGCTTTTGTCTGAGTGCGAGAAAGATCCCGAGTGCGAGCGACGCGATCAATTGCAGGACTTCAGCATAAGTGACCCAGTGATTGTAAAAGCCTGTGGCGCGCCAGTCGCGACCACGCGACCAGCTACTGATGCCGAGTTGTTCCAACGCTGTCGTTCCGGGCAACAATTGTGCGCGCGGCAGCTCGAGTTCCGGCGTCCACTCAACGCGATAGATCCTCACTTTCGCTGTTGCAGGCCCGGAAGCGAGCGCGGCCGCTAACTCTTCCGGACTTCCAACCGGGCGATCATCGACTTCCCAGATCGTGTCGCCATTGATGATCGGCGTCGGTTGCATGACAGCTCTCGTCCTAAATACTGCTTTTGCGAGTGGGCTCTCGGGCTTCACGCCCTGCACCTTCACGCCTTTGCCGATCGCGAGCTGCCCGGCCGTGAGAAAGACGTTGATCATGCACGACGCAATCAACGTCAGCGCGATTAGTCGCACCAATCGCAGCGAGCGTACGTTTTGAGAAACGAGGTAAACAATCGTGAACAGGCTTGCCGCACGCATCTTCCCGATCGACATCACCGGACTGTAAGAAAATATCCCTGAGACGCCGCTGAGGATGAAGAATCCGAGTAGCGCCAAATCGACCGGGGAACGGTGAAGCTGCGGTCGTGGATAGACGAGCAATCGCAGGACCCAGAAAGTAATGCCGAGCAGCCACGCGCCCTGCGTCACCGCGATTGAGTGAGGTGCGAATGTGGCGATGAGAAACAGGCAGGCAAGGATAGCTCGCTCAAGCCAGGTCGAAATCTGCATAGGCGGCATATTAGAATGTCGATGGTCTACTAATCCATCTTAATCGGGAGATCCATGCGCTTTATCCTGTCAATCCTGTCAATCTTCGTAATCCTGTCCAATGCCTTTGCTCAAACTCCCGCGGATCACGTGAAATCAGTCCAGGAAGATCCGCGCGTCAAAGCCGCGTTCGATCACATCGACAAGGATCGCGACGCGATCTTGCGCGAGTGGATCGCCATCACTGAGATCAACGCGCCTTCAAAACAGGAACAGGAACGCGCCAAATACATCGAAAGCCTGCTTCGTAGACACAAGCTGGACATTCGTTACGACTCCGCCGGCAATCTCATCGCCACCCGCAAAGGAACGGGCGGTGGTCCAGTCACTGTTTTCGACGCGCACATGGACACAGTCTTTCAACCGGGTTTGAAGATCAAAGCAACCGTTCGCGATGGGCGCGTCTATGCGCCCGGCGTCGGCGACGACACGCGCAACATCGAAGCGCTGCTCGCGACGATTCGCGCACTCGACGCTGCCAAAATCAAAACCAAAGGCGATCTCGTCTTCCTGTTCACGACTGACGAAGAAGTCGGAATGACCGGCGCGAAGCAGTATACGAAAGATAACAAGGGCAAAGTGGATTACTACATCGCCCTTGACGGTGGCTATGAAGGATTCACTTACGCCGGCATTGGAATCAACTGGTACCGCCATCACTTCATTGGACCAGGCGGTCACACGCGCTCGCGCACGCCGCCTTACTCCGCCACGTTGCCACTCGCACGAGCGATCGCACGCATCTATGAATTGAAAGTTCCGACGAGTCCGTCGTCTAACTTAAACATCGGCATGCTCGGCGGATCTGAAGTGGTCAACGCGAAAGCGTCGGATGCATGGTTCACGGTGGATCTACGTTCGACGAGTAATGACGTGATCGCTGATCTCGAGCAGAAGATCGCAGCGATACTTGAGGAAGAAGCGAAACGTGCTGGAGTGAGTGTGAAGACTGACGTGATTTCTTCGTCGCCGGCGGCTGTGTTGCCGGGGAATCGCGAGTCGAACCTCGTGAAGATCGCGGAAGCCGTGCATCGCGCGATGGGTTTCGATCCGCCGATCGGAAATGCGGGTTCAAATAATTCGAGCGCCGCGCTGCTCCAGGGGATTACGTCGATCTCGACTGGCGCGGGTCCGTGCAGCGATTCGCACGCGCTCACTGAAAACTGCGAAATCGAACCACTCTATCGTGGAATAAAAAAGATGCTGCTGCTGGAAGTCGCACTCGCGGGCCTGGCCCAGTAGACAGTCGTTCGACAGGATTTACATGATTTTTCAGGATTATCATGTAAATCTTGTCAATCCTGTAAAAGCTGACCAGTAGTGACACGTCATCCAACGGAATTAGTGTCCCTGCCCACCAATCATCACAAAACCAGTCCGGAGAATAATCTTGAGATCCAACAACAACGACCAATTCTCGATATAAAAAAGATCCAACCGCACCATCTCTTCAAAGGGCAAACGATTTCTTCCAGACACCTGCCAGAGCCCTGTCAACCCGGGCTTCATGTCGAGTCGCTTGCGATGCCACAGCTCATACGCTTCGACTTCATACGGAATCGGTGGTCGTGGTCCAACGATACTCATGTCGCCGAGCAACACGTTTAGAAGTTGTGGCACTTCATCGAGACTCGTCCGTCGCAGCAGTTTTCCGATTCTGGTGATGCGTGGATCGGCGGCCAGTTTGTAGGTGGGTTTACTGTCGTTGCCGATGTTCGCTTCCGCACGACCCGCGATGAACGCTTTCTGGTATTCGCGGTGAAGTTGCGAGTCAGCGCCCGCTTTCATCGTGCGAAACTTGTAGAGCAGAAACAGTCGACCATCCATGCCGACACGTTCCTGCGTGTAAAACACCGGACCAGTGGAATCGAGTTTGATGATCAGCGCGATCATGAGCCAAATGGGAAACAGCACCACGATCGCGAGCGCGGCAACGATCAGATCGAAAGTGCGCTTCAATATTCGCGCGCCACTCGACAGCGGTTCACGAAAGAGACGGATCATCGGCAGCACGCCGATCTGATCGATCTCAGTCTTGCGCGGCAGGCAGTTGAACAAACTGGGCGCGATACGAAACTCGACACCGCGCCGGCGGCCGCAGCGCATCATCACTTCAAACAACGCATCTCCGTTCACGTCCGCGTCAGCGATGATCACTTCATTCGCGCCTGAGTCGCGAATCACTTCAGGCAGTGAGTCCAACGTGCCGATCACCGGCACATCTTCGTAAGCTAACGGCGCGTCAACAGGTCGCGTGTCGACAACGCCGATCACGCGATAACCGAGCGCCGGTCGTTCGCGCATTTCTCGTATGAACAACGACGCCTCAGGGCCGCGGCCTACGACGAGCGTGGGAATCAAGTTGATCTGGCGGCTGCGCACAAACATCTGCACGGCGCGCATGACAAATCGCAGCGCACCGACGCTGACAAGCACGAAAATAAAATCTGCAACAAAGACGCTGCGTGCGTATGAGAACGCGCGAAACTCAAAACCGCCGCGATACAGGAACGCCGCCGCCACGATCAGCAGCGAGCCGATGGCAGTGGCTTTGAAAATGCGAATGCTGTCGTCGACAAACGAAAACTCACCGCGAACGCGATAGAGGTTGCAGTAACGAAAACTCAACAAGCGGATCGCGACGACAAATACGAGTAACGCGCCGTAAGGCGCAAAACGATCGCTCCACGCGAAACCGTCGCCGGTTGCGAACACGGAAACACGTTCGCGCGCGTAGAAGGCCAGCATGAAGGAGAGTGCGGCGGCGAGGGCGTCAGCGATGATGAGCAACGCCTTGACGGTGGGCACGATCCAGCGCGGCGCTCGTGCAGGCACCCGCACGACGCTGGCATCGATTATTGATTGTTTAGTTCGTTCTGCTCGCATCACATAGCGGGCGGCCACGGAGGGCCGCCCGTCGCTCCAACCGACGCTTACTCAAATATAAGTCGCACAACCTCATCGATAACTTCAACTGACCGGCGCGGCGTTGCACTTGGCCTTCTTTTTGATCTCAAGGCTGCGAACATCCGTGACATTCTCGATACGCTGCAACCGCCCCTCGTTCACCAACTCCTCATCCACCGCCGCCCAACTTCCCGCATAAATACTCGCCGCAGGCACACCCAACGCCGCCGCCTCGCGATTAATCGTTCCACCCGCACTAATAACCAAATCGCTCGCGGCGACCAGGTTTGCGCCATCCAACGGCGTCGCCGGCACGATCACGCGCTCCTTCCCTGCGTACGCCGCGCGCTGCGCTGCATTTCGCGGCAACAATATCACCTGCACGTTCTCCTGGCTCTGTAACATCGTCAACGCTTCATCAAACAACGTGTTCTGAAAACGATGATACAAAGCATCATGCGCCGGTGGCCGCACCAGGACCAGCACATTATCAGCGTTAACTCCAAGCTCACACAACCGCGCGCCAAATGACGGATCCGGCTGAAAGTCCGACAGGTACACATCCTCTTTCGTGCCGTGATAACGCCGGACTTTTCCCACGCGCGCACCATAACGTCGCAAGCTCTTCGCCGGAAAACTCGCCGGAACGATGATACGAGAAGCAAAACGAAACGCGAGATGGTTCGCGGGTTGATGCTCGTAATCCATCATCGTGATTGTCTTCACGCCCACGATGCGCGCAGCGAGGATTTGTGAATATGAGTTGTGACTGATGGCGAGATCAAATTTGCGCTTGCGCGCCCAGCCGGCAAGTGCCCACGCGCGACTCGCTATAGTTCCTGCTTTCCTGGACACGGCTCGACCGCCATGAACGCCAACAACTTCCGGCGAGAATCCAGCAGCGTGGGCGAGTGGAACTGTTTCCGCAAACTCCCGAGCCGTGACCTCGATCTCGTGGCCTTGTGAAACAAATCGTTTGGCTAACGCTTTGAAAAACGGAACGTGAGGAGAGTTTGCGAGATCGATCCAGAGGCGCATTTTGCAATCACCACTGGAGCTCAACCAGACGGCCGCGATCGCGAAGTGAGATTTCGGCCGCTTCGATCAGGGTCACCATCCGCAGCCCTGCTGGTCCATCTGTTTCCGGTTGCTTGTTGTGCTCGATGCAGTCGATGAAATGAAGCGCTTCGGTTTGTAATGCCTCGGTATTGTCGAGCTGTGGCGCCCACATGTCGCCCAGACGATAGCTGACCAGCATCTTATAGACGTCTTCTGGTTTAGGCGTGACATTGATCCCTTTGTCGTAGACTTTGAGCTTCTCGCTCGGCTCGAGATCGTCGTAGAGGATCATCTTCTCACTGCCGCCGATCAGCGTGTGACGCACCTTCACCGGCGTCAGCCAGTTTACGTGGACGTGCGCGATTTGTGCGCTCGAGAAAAACAGCGTGATGTAAGCAACGTTCTCAGGTTGGCCGGGCACGTGACTGATCCCGGTTGCAGATACCGCAACGGGTTTCGACGGCATCACGTGATCGATGATCGAGAGATCGTGGATTGCGAGGTCCCAGATGACGCTCACGTCATGCTGGAACAGCCCGAGATTGACGCGCACGGCGTCGTAATAATAGATGTCGCCGAGTTGACCTGACGCAATCAGGTTGCGAATCTTCCGCACTGCGTCGGTGTACACGAACGTGTGGTCCACCAGCAGGACAAGGTTTCGCGCTGCAGCTTCGTCAACTAGTTTGCGCGCCTGGTCTGATCTTGCGGCGAGTGGTTTTTCAACGAGCACATGCTTACCGGCTTTCAAAGCCGCCATTGCGAGCTCGAAGTGTGAAGAAACAGGTGTTGCAATCACGACAGCATCAATCTGCGGATCGTTGATGAGTTCTGAGGAATCGGAGCAAGTCGTGAGTCCCTGATAGAGTCTACCCAACGAGGACAGGCGCTCTTTGCGTAGATCGCAAACGCGAGTTACCGCCGACCCGCGCGCTGCCATGAAGTTGCGCACGAGGTTCGGTCCCCAGTAGCCGTAACCGATTACACCAACTCTGATCATTCGTCAGTTCAACTCTTCGAGTAAGCGCGACAACGCATAAAGCATCCAGGCTTGCGTCCAGCGCATGTAGGGTTTGCGAACCGTGTAGAAGCGTCGTCGTTGATAATAAAAGAAACCTCGACTATCGCGCAGGTTCTCAATCGTCCAGGTTGCAACTTGCTGGGCCAACCTCAAGGCGTCGTCGTCGAGCTCACGACACTCAAGGAAAGTTACGATTGCACTGGCTGCGGCGTGCGCGTCCGCCGGATAAAGATCGTGATCGTAGTATTTCGGCCAACCGTCCGCAAGAAAGAAGTTGTTCTTCCAATATTGATAGCCACGCTCGAGCGCTGGTTGAAATTCATTTTTTCGTATCGAGATGTCGATTATGCGCTTCAGCGAGAAGAGTACGTAAGCGGTGTGGAAGTTGTCGATCCACGCCTGTTTTGGTTCTGCACCGTACAACCAGGAACCGTCCGGCTGCTGGTTATTGACGACGTAACGAGCTGCGCGTTCGGCGAGATCGATAAGTTCCTCTTCACCGGTTGATTTGCCGACACTCGCAAGCACTTCGGCAGCGAGCAGACTC
The DNA here is from genome assembly GCA_963748155.1 of uncultured Acidobacteriota bacterium. Taxonomy (GTDB): domain Bacteria; phylum Acidobacteriota; class Blastocatellia; order Pyrinomonadales; family Pyrinomonadaceae; genus PSRF01. The sequence goes on from CAVVHV010000004.1 coordinate 568,420, forward strand.
GCGTTGAAGATGCGCGTGTCTGTATTGGGCGCGTAACTGAAACAGAGTTCGGTTTCAGTATCAACGGTGCGTGGCAAGTCCTTTAAAATGAACTCGCAAACACTACGCGCCTCATCATGTAAATCTGTGCTTCAATCAACGCCCTGGCTGCGAACGCAGTTGGAACAATCGTCGGCGTTCCCCGCGGCGCAAAGAAATTGCGACTCTGCCAGTCGAAGTTATAACCCCAACAGGCGCCGCTGTAGCCTTCAACTTTCATTGCGAGCAGTCCGGCGAGAAAGTCGCGAACGGAAGCTTCTGATTGTTCGTTCTTTAGCCGTCGATGATTCGCAATCTGCGCTAGCGAGAACAACGCGATTCCCTTCGCATTGCGCTCGGCGGGCACACGCATCAGCGCCCGCAAGTCAGCAGGAGATCTTTTGATAGCTTGAGTGAAGATCAGTCGAGCGTTACGCGAGTGGGCAAACGGCGTCGCCTTGAATAAGCGACTGTTCAGAGCATCGAAGGGATCGTGTCCGGCGAAGTCATGTTCCTGGCACCAGGAGAAGAGTTGATCATACGCCGCCTGAATCATGTAATCCTGTCACCAACTGATGTCTCGATGCGCCGCGGAGTTTCAACAAAGCTCTCGTGCCACAGCTCAAACATCAACAGCGTCCAGAGTAGCTTGCGATGATTCGCGACGCCGCGTTCATGTTCGTCCTGCAAACGCGCTACATAGTCCGCGTTGAAAACTCCGGCGCGGCGCACGCGCTCCGGCGACAGCAGATCTCGCGCGAGTGGCCGTAACTTCTCTTTCAACCATTCGGCCACCGGCACGCCAAAACCCTTTTTGCCGCGTCGCGTCACGAATGGCGGCAGCATTTCCTTCACGGCCTTCTTCAAAATGTATTTTGTCTTTTGCCCACGCAATTTGTAATTGCACGGCAGCGAAGCAGCAAATTCCGCCACACGATGATCGAGGAACGGCGCGCGCACTTCGAGCGACACAGCCATGCTCGCCCGATCGACTTTCGTCAGGATGTCTTCAGCAAGATAGAGACGCGTGTCTACACTCTGCATGCGCGTGACGAGATCTTCGTTATCACACTCCTCTGCGATCTGTCGTGCGTCCGCATAGATGTCGCCATCGCTCGCCGCGAGAGCCTCGCGTGTAAGTAAATCCGTTTGCTCTTCCGGTGTGAAAGAGCCAAACCAAACGTGATGTCGCGCGACTGTGTCGTACTTTGCGCCAGTCACAAATCGCAGCGCTTTGTAATCGAATGACAGGTTTTTCGTCTTTACCGGCAACAGTCGAACGAGGGGCTCGATGATCGCTCCGCGAATCCCGTGGGGCACACGCTTATAAAACTCAGCCCAGCGGAGTCCGGCATACATCGGATACCCGGCGAACAGTTCATCACCGCCATCACCGCCGAGTGCGACGGTCACGTGCTTTCGCGTGAAACGAGAAAGGAGATACGTGGGCACGAGTGACGGATCGCTGAACGGCTCGTCCATCCACGCACCAATTTCGCTCACGAGATTTGCCGCAAGGTTCGCGCTCAAGCGTTCTTCGTGATGATCGGTGCCGAGAAATTTCGCGACACTGCGCGCGTAGGCCGATTCGTCGAACGAAGCTTCAGCAAATGAGATTGAAAACGTCTTCACTGCTTCGGGTGACGCTGCGACCGCGAGCGCCGCAATACTGGACGAGTCAACACCACCCGACAGAAGCACGCCCAGCGGAACGTCAGAAACCAGACGCATGCGAACCGCGTCCGCCAGCAGCTCGCGCAGATGTTGCGCAGCCTCTTCCTCGGACGGTACTGGCTCGGCCGTCTTGTAACTTAGTTGCCAGTAACGTTCGACCTCCACGCGACCATCTTCGAGTGTCAGCTTGTGGGCCGCCGGAAGTTTGTTGATGCCTTCGTAGATCGAAAGCGGCGCGGGCACGTAGTCAAATGACAAATATTGTCTTAAAGCCTGGAGATTTAGTGCCGGCTTAACTGAAGGGTGGGCCAGTAGAACTTTCGGCTCGGAAGCGAAGAGCAGCGTTTTGTCGAAGATGCCCCAGTAAAGCGGCTTCTCGCCGAAGCGATCGCGTGCGATGAGCAAGCGGCGTCGCCGGCTGTCCCACAAAGCGAAGGCAAACATGCCGTTGAGCTCGCGGATCATTCCGTCGCCGTACTCTTCGTACAAATGCGGCAACACTTCCGTGTCGGAAGCACTACGAAATGTATGTCCACGTTTTTCAAGCTTCGCGCGCAGCTCGCGGTAGTTATAGATCTCGCCGTTGAGGATTACCGCGACGCTTCTGTCTTCGTTGAAGACCGGTTGTTCACCCGTGACCAGATCGATGATGGCGAGCCGTCGCATTCCCAGCGCCACGCCGCTCGTCACAAACGCGCCTTCTGAGTCTGGACCACGATGCACCATCCGCTCACACATAGCGTGGAGCAATTCCCGCGCGCCCGCAGGAGGTGGCGTGTGAGAATCAAGATTGGCCCAACCAGTGATACCGCACATGTTGTTTTATTTGTGAGTCTTCGGGTCCTTGAAGCCTAGCCGTTCGCGCACGGCGTAGATGGCTTTTGCTTGTGATTCGTGATAGGTGCGCACGAGCATTTCCGCGAGCAGGCCCATCAACAGAAATTGAACTCCCACTGCAAACATCACGATGCTCAAGATCGGTAGAGGCGTTTGAACGAAGTCAGCTTTATGAAAGATCTTGAGAAAGACAGCGTAAAGCCCACTCAAAAGAGAGATCGCAAACGCGAGCATCCCAAACGAGCCGAAAACGTAGATCGGTTTTGTTTGATACGACGCCATGAACTTGATCGTCATCAGATCGAAAACGACTTTGAGCGTGCGCGACAGTCCGTATTTCGACTTGCCCATCGTGCGCGCGTGATGTTCGACCGGAATTTCCGTAACGCGCGCGCCCGCCCATGCCGCGTAAATCGGAATGAAGCGATGCATCTCGCCGTACAAACGAACGTCTTCCAGCGACTCGCGCCGGTAAGCCTTCAGCGAACAACCGTAGTCATGCAACGGCACTCCGCCGATCCACGAGATCAAACGATTCGCGATCATCGACGGTATCTTGCGCGTGACCATCTTGTCTTTTCGATTTTTGCGCCAACCGGAGACGACGTCGTAACCCTCGTCGAGTTTCTCGAGAAGACGTGCGATGTCGGCCGGATCGTTCTGAAGATCGGCGTCCATCGGAATCAGAACTTTTCCCTTCGCCGCGTCGATACCGGCGGCCATCGCTGCTGTCTGGCCGTAGTTCCTGCGTAGCGCGACGACGCGCACTCGTGGATCGAGTTGAGCGATCTCGCGCAGGATTTTCAGGCTGCCGTCGGTGGAGCCATCGTCGACGTAAACGATTTCCGCCGAGCCGCCGAGCGATTTCAGTGCTTCGTCGAGCTTCGCGTGCAGCGGCAGGAGGTTCGGTTCTTCGTTGAAAACCGGAAGAAAAATGGAAATGTCAGGTGAGTCAGTGGGCAGACTCGCCCGGTCTTCTCTTAATTGTTCCTGTTCGTCGAGAATCTTCATGAGTGGCTAGTGTGGACGGTTCCTGGCGTCCGCGGGTGCATGCACCGGAGGACATTGTAAAACAGTTTTCACAAACCTCTCATCCTAAACCATTCGACAAAGCGGCGCAGGCCCTCTTCAATCTGTGTTTGTGGGATTGTAGTTGAGCTTCGCTCGCGCCCTGGAAATGTCGGCGTAGGTTTGCGGAACATCGCCAGGCTGCGGCGGCTGGCGGTCGATAATCGCGTGGGTGTCGAGTTCCTTCTCGAGGAGCGAAATCAGCTCGTTGAGCTCGACCGTTCGCGATTCGCCGAGGTTGAAGATGTCGTAGTTGCTGTGGTCGTAGTGGATCGGCGGCCACTACGCCGTCGATGATGTCGTCGATGTATGTGTAATCGCGGCGAGTCGTGCCGTCGCCGAAGACCGGGATTGGTTTGCGTTGGCTGATCAGCTTCGCGAATTTGTGAATCGCGAGATCAGGGCGTTGCCGTGGGCCATAGACAGTGAAAAACCGCAGGCACACGCAGCGCAGACCGTAGAGATGCGAGTAAGTGTGACAGAGGAGTTCGCCGGCGGCTTTGGTCGCCGCGTACGGTGAAATCGGTTGGCGAATCGGATCGTCCTCGCTGAACGGCACGTGGGCGTTGATGCCGTAAACAGATGATGATGAGCCGAAGACAAACTGTTTGATGTTGTGTTGGCGTGCGAGCTCGAGCAGGTTCAGCGTGCCGTTGATGTTTGTTTCGCTGTAGAGCTGCGGTTCGGAAAGCGATGGTCGTACGCCTGCTCGGGCGGCGAGGTGAACTATGCAATCGAAGTTTGTTTGTTTGAAGAGTGGTTCGAGTGCGGCTCGATCGCGAATGTCTATTTCGTGAATGCTGTAGCGTGGATCTTTCAGGTGCTCGCGGATGTTTTCACGTTTGATCGCCGGCTCGTAGAAGTCGTTGAAATCATCGACGACTGTTACGCGCGTGACATCAGTTGAGAGCAATCGATCGACAAGATGAGAACCGATAAAGCCGGCGCCGCCAGTTACGAGAAAGTTTTTCATCATTCTTTTGTAGCATAAATCCACAGATGCCAGCCCCACCGCGAGGCGAGTTGCGACTCGACTGAGCGCGGCAGGATTGGACCAAGCAACGGCAGCCAGCGTTTGTTGAGAAAGTACGTGCGCAGGTCGATCTGTGCGAAGTCTTTGAACAGTTCGCGTGCTTCGGCTCGGGAATAAACACGGGCGAGCGGATTGCCGGCGCCGTCAGTGTTCCTGCTGAGGAATTCTTCTGAGCTTAAATAGTTGGATTGAGCTTTCAGTCGTCGTGCGTGCTCGCGCAGGCTGTCTTCCGTTTCGCCCGTCAACAAGTGGACCAGCTTAACGCCTGCGTTCCATTTCAACAGGTTTACGCCTGCACGACGCAGCATCGAGATGTTGACGCGATAGTTGTACGAGTCGCGATGGTAGAGCATGACCACGGCCTTACCGCCGGGACGCAAGCACACGATGGATCTCGCGCACGGCTGCGGCGGTGTCAGGCGTGTGATGGAGCACGCCGTGCGAGTAGACGATGTCGAACGAGTTGTCTGGGAAATCCAGCCGTTCCGCATCGGCAACGCGGAAAGTGCCCGGCAGGTTAGACAATTCGAAGCGTCGTTTTGCTAAATCCACTGCGGCATCGGTTAGATCGATCCCAGTGTATTTCGCGCCTGCTTTGGCAAACTGAGCGCCATCAGTTCCGAGGCCACAACCCACTTCCAGCACGCTCAGGTCTTTCGAGTGGGCAAATCCGGCGGCCTCTGGAATATGCCACTCCTTTTCATAACGATGCTCTTCGACGAGCTCGTAAAACCGGCGTGAGCCCGGTGGCGCATCGGCAAACTTGGTCCCACAGGGATTCTGCTGCCAGAACGCGCGCACGCGATCCTTGAGTATGGAGTTGCTTTGCGACATCTCGAACGTCGGAAGAATAACAAGTCAAGGAAGTGCTCGACAAAGACGGTTCTTGATTCATATTCGCGAGTTGAGATTTGAGCGGCGGCGTGTTTATGTCTCTACGCTGCCTTGTGCCTCAAGACCTGCCTTGCTGGGCGAAGCCGCCGTGAGGCACAAGGATCAGCTGCGTCGTTGGGGTGAGGTTCCCAGATCCGGTGAAGGACACCCACCTGTCCTACCAGTTGATTTTGCCCCCTCTCTCAACTGGCCCGAATCAAACGCTCACTCGAGGACCACTCGATCTTGCCATTCGTCAGACTTGCTCTTAAAATCTGGCAGCCCGTGAAAAGCAATTGCGCTTAACGACGGGCGAAATATACTCACTTTACAAACGGAAATCCTTAAAAGAATATCAAAGAATTATTAAGTAGTTCTCAAAGAACTTATGCCTCACAACCACTGTTACGAATTTGGACCATATCACCTCAACTGTAGCTGCAAAGCAAGGCAGACCAGGTGACGCAAGGAAGAGTTTAGAGGCGGCGCATAAAGTCGCCGAGAGGTGTGGTGATGATGATCGGTCTGGTCTCGCTTTATTGATCATGTTAGAGGAACTGGGTGACTGCCTGGACCAGACAGAAAAGATTCAGGCGGCGGAGAAGTTACAAAGGCTGTTGGGAAATACTCAACAGACAGGACTGCAAATCCGCGTGCAAAAGTGCATTGATCAAGTTGAATGTTAAAACAAAGATTCAGGTGACTAAGGGAGTGCAACCTGAACGAATTCTCAAGCTTATGCCTCATAACAATAACCTCTGTTACGAATTTGGACCGTACCAATTCGACGTAAATAACCGTTTGCTGAAACGTGGAGATGAAACTATTTCACTCACTCCAAAAGCCACGGACATATTAGGCATGCTTGTCACGAGGGCCGGGCAGCTTGTCGAGAAGGAGGACCTCTTGAGAGAGGTCTGGCCCGATACGTTCGTCGAGGAAGCCAATCTTACACAGTATATCTTCGCGTTGCGGAGAGCCTTGGGTGATGAGCGCCTTGTTCCAAAATACATCGAAACGGTAACGCGGCGGGGCTATCGTTTTATCGCTACGGTGAGAGTGATCGAGATTGACGAGAATCACCTGATACGCGCGGGGGTTCCGCAAGAGATCGGTGGTTCGGTGAACCTCAGGCCGGTTGTTGCAGTTCTTCCTTTTACCAATGTGATGAGTGATCCGGAGGTGGAGTATCTCGTCCAGGGCATAACTGACAACATCATCAACAACCTGTCCAGAATTTCCAAACTGCGGGTGATGTCGCGCAGTGCGGTCTTTCGCTACAGAAATAAAGAGATAGACCCGCAACAAATAGGCAGTGATTTGGGAGCGCAACTCGTGCTCGTCGGAAAAATTAACGGCCAACCGAGTCGAAATTCGATTGATGTCGAATTGGTTGATACCGCTACAGGCTGGCAGCTGTGGGGTGAAAGGTTTGACTCAGAAGAGAAAGACCTTCTCGAAATCCAGGACACTATAACGCGTCAGATTGTGGCAACGTTGAAGCTGGAATTAAGCGGAGATGAAGAGAAGCGAATTACGGATCGATACACGGAGAACGGTGAAGCGTATCAATCGTATCTTGAAGGGCGGCATCACTGGAGCAAGTATACGCGGAGTGGGATCGAGCGTGCTATTCGACATTTTCGCAACGCGATTGAGCTTGATGCTAACTATGCGTTGGCGTATGCCGGAATTATTGATTGTTACCTGAGGTTAGCTACGAATTATTTGCCGCCTGAAGGCGATGTACCCAGCACGGCCAATGAGGCGGATTATCAACCGGAAACGAGCGCCGGTGAATCGGACCCGCGCGTGAAGCTGAGGTTTGAGTGGGACTGGAAAGGGGCCGAGCGCGAACTCCGGCGCGCAAACGAATTGCAGACCACCTACCCCACCGCCCCCCAATGGTACGCAGCTTACCGCTTCGCGAGAGGCAGTCTTCAGACGTTTTTACAGAACGTAGAAACTTGTAGAAATGAAGTCATCGGTGACCTGGTCTACCCCCGTCAGCTTTTTATGTCGACCTTGAGTCCTAATGAAGAGGTTCAAGTATTATGTACTATTGCTCGAGAACAGATTGAGATAGGAAATTATGACGCTGGTTGTGTAATGCTTCGCAATTGGTGGACCCCTGGAGAATGGCCAAATCTCAACAGTTTAAGCTCCCATGGAGCGGCAGACCTGTTGTTCACCACTGGGTCATTAGCGGGGTGTTTATCGAGTACTGGACGTATTCAAAAGGGACAAAGGCATGCAGAGGAGATGTTAAGTGGTTCCATTGGCATTTTCGAACATCTGGGAGCAAAAAGAAGAGCCGCGGAAGCAAGGATTGAGCTTGCTTTATCGTATTACCGTCAAGGCATGTTTTCCGTCAGTCGTAATTCGCTTTTGAGAGTCCTTAGTGAATTGAAAGCTGAAGACAGTGAGTTGCGCAGTCTTGCACTAATCAGATTGGGAGTAGTTGAGAGACATGCAGGTCACATCTCGGACTCTCTCGCTCGGTTCGGCGAAGCCTATCCTTTCGTGCAGGAGGGGGGACCTTTAGTAAGCGGACGCTATTATCATGAGCTTGGAACTACACTCCAAGAAATCGCACTAGCGGAAAACCGTTCAGAATTTCTAACTAAAGCGAATCACCACTTTCATCGTGCATTCTACGAATTTGCGGCGATTGGTCATCATCGATATGCAGCTGTAGTTGAGAATAATCATGGTTTTCTGCTCCTGAAACTCGGCCGCTTTGAGGAAGCGGAAGTGCGCCTAGTCCACGCACGAAAGCTCTTTGAAGAATTTGACGACGCAGTTCGAAAATCACAAGTCGATGACACACTAGCTCGACTATACATTGCTACAAATCGACTGGAGTCCTCAGACTTCGCTTCGCAAAGAGCCGTCACGTGTTTGGAGGAAAATGACGAAGAGGCATTGTTAGCCGAAGCCCTTACTACGAGGGGTTTACTCTTTTGCAGACTCAAACGCTTTACAGAAGCGCGCGCGGTTTTCGAAGGAGCTTGGCGAATAGCTCAAAGATGCGGTGATTTTGAGGGGGCCGGTCGTGCATTGCTAGTATTGTTCGAGGAAATGTATAGTCAGATGGATGAAACCGAACGGCATTACATTGCTGAGCGGATACGCGTCCTACTCGAGAATACCCAAATGGCATCCACACGTTCTCGGGTTTCAAAATGCCTTACTCTGATTTCTACGGAAACCCCTTAAGAGCCCGGTTTAGACCGTATCTATTCAATGGGAAAAATGAAGCCATATAATTCATTGGTGTCAGATATCTTGGCGAGCAACGAAAAATGCTTAATGTATAGCCATGAATTCATTGTATACCTCCACAGGCATAGATATTGCTGTCAACAGGTTTGGGAGCGATAAAGACTCCGATTTATGAGCAAATTGACCGATCTTTGAAGTTTTAAGAATCGAAATGACCGGATTGAAGCAGAATTCACCCTTACCAGCCACCGTTCAAAACTACTGTCATAAGGCGAAATAAAGATTCGCTGTAGATATTTTCAATGGGGGTGCTCAAGGATCCGACGGCAGACCCCGTAATCGTGCCCACTCGCGAGCCGGTAATAGTGCCAGTTCGGGATCCAGTAATCGTACCAGTTCGGGAGCCGGTGATTGTGCCAACTTTCGAAGCACTCGGACCCGTTCTAGAACCGGTGATGGTTCCTCCATAAGATATTGTCACGAAACTTAGCACTAGAATTCCAGCGGTAATAATTTGTCGAAGCCGTGTCATGTTGATTCTCCTAGTAGATGAAATTTACTGGACCCTGCGGATGGCGAAGAACACTTGAAGGGTTGCGTCTCCCTCCGCAATCTTTAATTAACCAGTACGGCCTTAAGCACTTCAACCGCCGTGCCAAACCGAGAGGAAGAGTTAAACCCCCTCTGTATAAGGATTTACACACAAGAGTCACATCTTTCAAAATAGGTCGGAAGGCGTGTTTAGATGCTAGACATCGTCAATTCTGCCCCTGACTTTTTGTCGTTAACTCGATTGTTTTCTGTGAATAGCTGCAATTTAGGTTCAAAATATGGCTTTGTATACTGAGGTGTCACTGCATACGACATACTCAATCCATGTGAGACGACGGGTGTTGCATGAGAGTTTTAGGATTTAAGTTGAATTCAGCGCCTTCTTCAAGCGCTAGTGAACAGGTCTTATCCTGTTGTGCTGTCGCGCGAGAGAAGCTTGAGCTAGGAGACTACGATGCCGGCTGCGAAGCATTGGGACGATGGTGGACATTGGGGGAACGGCCAAGACTGTTGGGATTAACCACAATTGCTTCAGCTGAGTTGCTGTTTATGGCAGGTACTCTGAGCGGATGGGTAGCTAGTTCGAAACGAATTCCCGGCGGAAGAAAGCCGGCAGAAGCTTTGCTCAGTGGATCTATAGCGATATTCGAACAGCTAGACGAACGGACACGTGCAGCCGAAGGGAGAATCGAGCTTGCTTGTTGTTATTACCATCAAGGGGCATTTGACCTAGCACGCACTACCTTGCACTGGGCACTTGCAGAATTATCAACCGAAGATAAAGAACTCCGGGGCGTTGGCCTCATCCGATTAGCTGTTGTCGAGAGACTTGCGGGTCGATTGCGCGACGCGTTAGCACTTTTGGATCAAGCTGCGCCACTTGTTGAAGAATCCAGTGACTGGCCAAGAGGACGGTTTCACCTAGAAGTTGCAAATACGCTTAAGGAAATTGGTATCAGTGAGAATCTGGAAGTTTTTTTTGAAAGAGCTTTCGGACACTACCGCCAAGCGCTATCTCATTTCAGCCACATTGGAAATCACCGATATACCGCAATCGTAGAGAATAATCATGGTTATTTGCTGTCTTCCGTAAAAAGATTTGAGGAGGCTTGTCTTCACCTTGACAAAGCGCGGGGGTTGTTTGAAATGTTAAACGACCACGTTAGGCGTGCTCAAGTCGACGAGACGCTTGCCCAACTTCATCTGGCCTCCAAGAGATACGATTTAGCCGAACGCGCTATTGACTTCGCTGTTGATACACTTGAGAGCAGTGGAGAGGAAGCCTTCTTGGCTGAAGCTTTAATAACTCGGGGAATTGTTTTGTGTCGTCTGGGGAAAAAACATGAAGCTAAGCCAATTTTCGAGCGAGCTCAACGCGTAGCAGAGCGCTGCGAAGACAATGAAGCCGCAGGGCGGGCGTTGCTGATCCTGATCGAGGAGATGTGTGAGCAGCTGGCCGATGACGAACGCCGGGAAATCGGTGCCCAGGCCAACCAATTGCTCGCTAACTCCCAACAACACGCCACCCGCGAACGGCTGCGCAAGTGCCTCGAAACCATCGCCGAGGCCCACACGCGCTATGAAGCTCAGCGCGAACAGGAAATTCACGCCCAAAAGATGGCCGCGCTGGGCGAACTCTCTTTCGGCGTCGCCCATAACGTCAACAACACCCTGACCGGCATCCTTGGCCGCGCCCAACTGATCCTCCGTAACAGCAACGACCCGGGCAAAGTCGAAGCCGGCCTGGAACTAATCATCAAAAGCGCCGAGGATGGCGCCCACATAATCCGCCGCATCCAGGACTTCGCGCGCCAGCGCCCAAGCCGCGAGTTCGAATCCATCGCCGTCTCCGAACTCCTCAAGGACGCCTGCGAAATGACGCGTCCCCGCTGGGAATCACGCTCGGAATTCGCTCCCATACGCTTCGCCCTGCACGCAGACTGCCACGCCCACATCAAGGGCGACCCGGTCGAGCTACGCGAAGTGCTGGTAAACATGATTTACAACGCTGTCGACGCCATGCCGTCCGGTGGCGAAGTGCGCGTTTCCACGCAGGAAAACCGCGACCGCATCGTCATTCAAATCACCGACACCGGCACTGGAATGGGACCGGAAGTAAAGCAACGTCTCTTCGATCCCTTCTTCACGACCAAAGGCAAGGCCGGCACGGGAATGGGCCTGGCCGTCAGCTTCGGCATCATCCGACGGCATGAAGGCTCTATCGAAGTCGACAGTGAGCCTGGCCGCGGCACGACCTTCAAGATCTCCCTGCCAAAAGTGACTCAAGAGGCACCGGAAGCTCAAAGCGAACGCACTTCAGTAGTGACTGGTCCAGCTTCAGAAGACAAGCTTCGCGTGCTCGTCGTTGACGACGAAACCCACGTTCGCGAGGTATTAATCGAAGCCCTTGAAGCCGAAGGTTGCGAGGTCGTTTCAGCCCAGAGCGGAGAGATCGCCCTGGCGCTTTTCGATCAAAACGAAGGGAGATTTGACGGAATCTTCACCGACATCGGCATGCCCGAGATGACCGGTTGGGAGCTGGTCAGTGAAATCAGGCAACGCTCGCAAACGATGCCAATCGCCATCATCAGCGGCTGGGCCGACGCAATTAGCCTCGAAACCAAGAACGCGGTGAAAGCAGACTGGGTCGTCGCCAAACCCTTTGATATCGATCGGATCTCGAAAATCGCGCAGGAAATCGCGCAACGCAGGACAGTTACGACTGTTTAGGCACTAACGCTGAGTTCGTGGCGCTCAAGCTTGAGATATAGGCCACGGCGAGTCAAACCAAGTTCACGAGCGGCGCGTGAGATGTTGCCGCCGTGCCGGCGTAAAGCATCGGAAATCATTCTTCGCTCAACTTCCGCGAGCGCCTCTGCAAGCGTTCCCGTACCCGTGGTGGGTATGTTGGAAGGTGGCATTGATGTTATCGACGCTGCTCCTGAAGGTGTGGTCGGCGAAGAGGTCCGTTTGAGCTCCGGTGACAGATGCGCGGGAGTAATGACTGTGCCATCCTCTGCACGAGCCACGGTGCGCTGAATCTCATTGCAAAGCTGGCGCACGTTTCCCGGCCAGTCACTTACCATCAACAGATCGACCGCCTGTGGCGTGATCTGAATGTCCTTCCGACCAAACTTCGCTGAATAATGGTTAACGTAGTAATTGACGATGGTCGGAATCTCCGATCGCCGTTCACGCAAGGGCGGCACCCGCAGCCGAATTACGTTCAGACGGTAATACAAGTCCTCACGAAAACGGCCCTGCGCCACCATTTCTTCGAGATCGGTGTTGGTCGCTGCAATGATCCGCACATCGACTTTGCTGGGTCGTTGTTCACCAAGCGGCTGAATCTCGCCTTCCTGCAGGAAACGTAACAGCTTTGGCTGAACATCAAGCGGCAAATCTCCAACTTCATCCAGGAAGAGTGTTCCACCCGCGGCCGTTCGAATCACACCCTGCGAATCGTTCACAGCGCCCGTAAACGCGCCTCGCCGGTAACCAAACAGATATCCTTCGGACAACTCCTTCGGAACAGCGGTGCAATTGAACGGCACAAAAACCTTCGCCCGGCGCGATGAGATGGCATGGATCGCGCGCGCCACCAGTTCCTTGCCGGTGCCCGACTCACCCGTTACCAGCACGGTCACGTCAGAAGATCGAATCTTGTGAACTTCCTCGACTAGCTGCGTCATCGCGGGACTTGAGTGTATAAAGCCGGGCATGAGACTGGTGCCCGCTAACTCGTCGGAATGTTCGTGAGTACCACTCTTCTGCGCCCCCGCACGCAACGCGCAAACGTCCATTCCCAACTCAACCACTCGCAACAACGGCTCGAGCGCAACTCCGCCCGGCAACTTCGCACGATTACGTGGCGACAAGTACATTTTCGCAGTCGGAGCATTTGACGACTTCAACAAGATGACGTCCGCGTCATGCTTTTTACAATAACGATCGCGCGCCGTGTCGTCTTCAATCGAATCAATCTCGACAGCGATCTTCTGGCTCTCAACAGGCGTACAGCCCATCGCAACGACCACTTTCGGCTCGTTACGTTCACCGCTCTCCGTGATGATCACTCGTTGCGCGCCAGTTTCCTGACGCATCACCGCCGCCAACTCGCGTAACAACAATTCGCGCGACGCAACTGCCTCGGCCAGTCGCAGTGTTAAGAGCTGCGTCAACGCCGACTGACCCTGAGTTACGCTCAGGTGTCGCACGCGCAAGCTCTCTCAACTCTTCCTCTGCGCGTGTTAAATCTAACCGCGCACCTAATTCACGAAACGTATTGAGCGCCCGGCTGAGATGCTCGCCGGCGCGCTCGGGCCGGATAATCGCGTACGCACGACCCAACTCCAGATGTGCCCGCGCCGCACGATAGCGGTCGCCGAGCATGTCAAATATGGAAACACTGCTTCCGAAATGCTGTGCGGCTGACTCAGCGTCTCCGCGTGCCATGTTCAGCATCCCGTTGAGCCGGTGGGCTTCGCCGGTGAAATTCAGATCAGTGGCCGCATCGGTCGTCTCCGCCGTAACGTGCTGAAGCTCTCGATTGCAGTCCTCAAGTTCGTGCTTTTTCAGGTAAGCTTCGGCCGCAATGAGTCGCGACTCGCAAATAGCCTGGCGGTCGCCGATGATCTCAGCGAGGTTTAGTGCTTCCCTCGCCTTGGCCAATGCGTTAGCAGGATCGTCGATCGCAAGATAACAACGTCCGGAAGTTCTTAAAGCTTGGCCCGCATACCATTTGTTTCCGTTTTCAGTGGCGAGTGCGACGGCCCGGCTAAGGTCATCCTTCGCTTGATCGAGATCGCCGCGCAGCATGTGCAACTCGCCCAGCGAATCGAGGATCATGGGCACTTTGGCGCCGCGCTCATCCACTTCAGTCGCGAGCGAAAGCGCCCGCTCCAATGCCTCCTGCGCCCTGTCCCACTGGCCGATCAAGATCAAATTAATGCCCAGATTGTTATAACCATCGGCAGCATTTGTTTTGTGGTCGGTGCGCTCGTAGTAAGTGATCGCTTTCTTTAGATAATCGATACCTTCCTGCGGGCGTTTGAGGAACCAGCAGGCGCCGGCCATGTTTGCGTAGGTACGGCCGAGCACGTATGCGGCCGGATGATCACCGATTAGTTTGAGCGCCTGTTCGAGATTTTCGAGTCCGGCCTCGTAATTTCCTTCGTGAATATCGGCTACGCCCACGCCAAAGTAAGATTCGGCGAGTCCACGCCAGTCGCCATTCTGACGGAAACTTTCCAGGCCTCGCTGAGCATAGTCGCGCGCAATCGGATATTCGCTAATGGTTCGATACGTGCGCGATAGAGCTGCGTAAATGTGCCCTAAGTTGATCCCGCCGGTTTCTCCGTGATCCCGTAGCGCCGACTGAAGCATTGCGATCGCTTTGGGATGGTCTCCGTTGTAATTGTAGGCCAGCCCGATTTGTACCCGGAGGTAGCTGACCGTCTGATCATCGAGCTTAGCGCGTGAATCGAGATCCTCATACATCGCCACCGCAGCTAGCGAATCACGATAGTGCCCTTGTTGCTCCAGCGCCGTTGAAAGAGCACACCGCGCAAGTGCGAGTATTGAAGGATTGTGCCGCGCGTTGGATATGAGTAATGCGAGCCGATCCTTGGCTTCGGTGGAAAGCCCCTGGTCAAGCAGCGAGCGGATTTCATCGAGATCGCGCGTTAGCGACTCATATGTAGGCTTACGCGAGCGAATCCTCACGCGAGCATCAGCGAGATCAACCACACCTCGCTCTGTAGGGGGCTTTTGATCACGTCCCAGGGGGCCGTGACCCACACGTTTATCCATTTAGTACCTATAAAAGATCAATCCGACTGACTTTTCATGATGCGTTGGCTGGGAGGGAAAACCGCCAAAACTCGTGTTGCTTTCAAGTTTTGCCGCGCAAACGTGTTATTCGTGGTGAATTTAACACATGACAGCAATAACGTACAGTTTTCTTCCATACTTAACGACGGAATTTTTTGCATCAGGATTGGGCAGACAGTCGCCGCAGCCTTAAATTAACTTGTCAAAACACAGAGGTTTACGCCGCAAGTTAATCGTTCCGCGCCTTGACACCCCACAGGGCGACCGCTATCATTTCCGTTTCCGTCTGCAGCGCGGAACTTCGCCTAGGGTTATATGTTTGAGTCCCTCTCGGACAAATTAAAACGCACGCTCAAGAACTTGCGAGGCGAAGGCGTGCTGACGAAAGAGCACGTTGACGCTGCGCTGAGAGAGATCCGTCTGGCGCTTTTGGAGGCCGACGTCAACTATAAAGTCGCTAAAGACTTTATTAGTTCTGTTCAGCAAAAAGCCGAAGGACAGCAGGTCTGGCAGGAACTCAAACCGTCTGAGCAAGTCGTCAAGATTGTTTTCGAAGAGTTGGTTGAGTTGCTGGGCGGCCAGTCATCTCGGCTCGTTTTTACGAAGCAGATTCCCAACACGGTAATGGTGGTTGGCCTTCAGGGCTCGGGTAAAACCACCTCGACCGGGAAAATCGCACGCTGGCTCGCGGCGAATCAGGATCGAAAGCCATTACTGCTTTCAGTCGACGTTTATCGCCCCGCGGCGCGTGAGCAGTTGAAGGTCATCGCTAAAGCGACTGGCCAGCAGATCTTTGAATATCCACAAAGCAACGATCCCTTAACGCTGGTGCGTGAGGCACAAAAACACGCACAGCAAACAGGCTTCGACACGCTTTTGATCGACACGGCGGGCCGCCTGCACATTGACGACGAGCTAATGGAAGAGCTCGTCAGTATCAAACAGGAAACTCACCCGGTCGAAATTCTCTTCGTCGCCGATGCAATGACTGGTCAGGACGCAGTTCGTTCTGCAGAAGAGTTTCACCGACGCATCGGAATCACCGGAGTCATCCTGACGAAAATGGACGGTGATGCTCGTGGTGGCGCGGCGCTCTCGATCAAACAGGTTACCGGACAACCGGTGAAGTTTGTCGGCGTTGGGGAACGTTACGACGCGCTCGAGCCTTTCTATCCGGATCGAGTGGCCCAGCGAATTCTGGGAATGGGCGACGTTTTGTCGCTGATCGAACAAGCGCAAACGAGCATCGACCAGAAAGAAGCTGAGGAACAGCTCAAGAAGCTTCAGAAGAACGAGTTCACTTTAGACGACTTTCGTTCACAGTTGCGCCAGGTCAAGAAGCTCGGCTCTTTCTCAAAGATAATGAAGCTCTTGCCCGATCAACTGCTTGGCGGCATCGGCATGCCACAGTTGAACGAAGAGCAGTCGGAGATGATGGAGCAGGAGCTCAAGCGCACTGAAGCCATCATCGATTCGATGACATGGGAAGAGCGCAACGATCATCGAATTTTGAATGCGAATCGCCGTCGTCGCATCGCGCGTGGATCGGGAACGTCAGTCGCGCAAGTCAATCAACTCATCAAGCAGTACGTTGAGATGAGGCAGATGATGCGACAGCTTTCGAGCGCCGGCATGTTTGGCGGTGGCGGGCTGAAAAGCAAGATGTTGAGAAAGATGACGGGCATGCCTGACATGGCCGGGTTTGCTGGAGAAGAAGGCGAAATGCCGTCGTTGCCGTCTTTGCCAGCGGGACCGTCAAGGAAGAAGTTAAAAAAGAAACGTAAGAAGAAACGCAGGTGAGCCACAAATCAGTGGCCCTGAAGGAGGAAGCAATTGTTAGCGATTAAGTTAATGCGCACCGGAGCCAAGAAGAGCCCGTCGTACCGCGTCGTGGTGAAAGAGAAACAGTCAAAACGCGACGGCGCCTATCTCGAGAACCTCGGCACCTACAATCCAACGCGAAATCCCGCCGAGATCAAACTCAACCTGACTCGAGTTAACTACTGGATCGAGAAGGGTGCGCAACCCACTGACACTGTCAGCCGGCTGATCAAGGCCAGCGCACGTGCTGAACAAGCCACAAGCGAGGCACAGGCCTAATTGTCGAGTTTAGAGTACAGCCTTTAGGCTGCTGTCTTGGTAAAACAAGCTAAAGCTTGAACTCTGAACTCGGTTTTGTGAACCCTTTTATGCGAGACGTCATCGAGATGATCGTCAAGGCGCTGGTCGACGATAGCGAGACTGTAGACATTCGCGAAGTCGAGCAACGCAATGGAGCCACGCTCATCGAGGTGCGCGTCGCGCCGAACGATGTGGGTAAGATTATCGGTAAGCAAGGGCGAACGATACGCGCGCTAAGATCTCTTGCCCGTATCGGCGGAACCAAGAAGAACCGGCGCTACTTGCTGGAAATTGTTGAATGATCGATGGAAGACGCCGGCGCGAGTGAGCTTGTGGTTATCGCGCGAGCGGTTAAACCCCGCGGCCTGAAAGGCGAAATCGTCGCGGAGCTTTTGACAGATTTTCCGGATCGGTTTGAGGACATTGAAGAACTGATCCTCGTTTCGCCAGGTGGTGAACGAACAATAAAACGGCTCGAAGATTACTGGTTCCAGAACGATCGAGTCGTATTGAAAGTGGCTGGTTACGACGACGTCGAAACAGCCAAAGAGCTCGTCGGAGTTGAGTTCGCTGTTCCCGAGTCCGAACGTGTTCCGCTTCCAGCGGATCATTACTACGACTGGGAGCTCGAAGGATGCACGGTCAAGGTTGGCGCCGACAGTATCGGCAAAGTCAAATCCGTGCTGAAAACAGGCGGCGCCGAGATCCTCGTTGTCACCGACGATAGCGGCAAAGAACGACTAATACCGTTGGCGGATTCGATCGTCGTTGAAGTTGACGCGGCGGGAAAGACAATCATCATCGACCCGCCTGAAGGGCTTTTGGATTTGTAGATCTTTGATTCTCAAGAAGGATGCTGCGCTTCGATATCATCACAATCTTTCCCGAGTTTTTTACCGAGGTGATCGATTGTGGGATTTTGAGGCGCGCACGTAACGCTGGTCTGGTTGAAGTCAAAGCGCACGATCTGCGCCAGTGGACCACCGACAAGCATCACGTGGTGGATGACCGCCCATTTGGCGGAGGCGACGGAATGGTTCTTAAACCGGAGCCGATTTTCACCGGCGTTGAAGCGTTAACTGGAGCTTCGCGACGAGAAGACTTTCCGGCTAAAACGCGCGTGATGTTGCTGTCCGCGCAAGGTCAGGTCTTTTCGCAGTCGCTGGCTCAGGAGATCGCACAAAACACGGCGCACGTCGTCCTGCTTTGTGGGCGTTACGAAGGAGTCGACGAAAGAGTCGCGGAGGCGTTAGTCACCGATGAGATCTCGATCGGCGACTACGTGCTGTCAGGTGGAGAACCAGCGGCGGCCGTAGTGATCGATGCCGTTGTTCGACTGTTGCCGGGCGCGTTGGGCAGCGAGACTTCGGCAGTGTTTGAATCCTTCTCGGAAGGTTTGTTGGACCACCCGCAATACACGCGGCCGCCCGAGTTCAGGGGAATGAAAGTGCCGGAAGTATTGTTGAGCGGTAATCACGCAGAGATTGAGCGTTGGCGGAAGGAAGCAGCGATCGCGAAAACAAGACGTAAGCGTCCTGACTTGCTGAAAGAATAAAGCGGATTTTAAGGAGCATCGAGCAATGAATCGATTGGACAAAATTGAAGAGACGCAATTGCGTAATAATATTCCACAGTTTCAGCCAGGCGATACGGTCCGTGTTCACGTGCGGATTAAAGAATCTGAGACCAAAGAGCGATTGCAGGCTTTTGAAGGCGTTGTGATTGCGCGCAAACATGGCGGCGCGCGCGAAACAATCACCGTGCGAAAGACGAGTTTTGGCGTCGGCGTCGAGAGAATTTTCCCACTGCACGCAACAATTATTGACCACATCGATCTCGTAAAGCGCGGCCGCGTCCGAAGAGCAAAGCTTTACTACCTGCGTGGACTACGCGGTAAGGCCGCACGCATCCGTGAGCGCGACACGCGCGGCCGCGGCGACGATGCTCAGGCTTCCGCGGCCGGCAAGAAATAAATCAGCCATAAAGGGCACAAAAAGCGCAAAACCAGAGGGAAGACATTCTGTGCTTTTTGTGCTTCTTTGTGGCTAAAGCTTTTGAGGCAAAGTTGCGGATCGCAATCGATGCTCACACTGTCGGCACGAAGCTCGGTGGCAATGAAAGCTACGCCGTCAATCTCATCGAGGCGCTGGCAGCGATCGACAGCTTCAATCAGTACACGATCTACGTCACCACAAACGAAGCACGCGAACGCTTCAGCAGTCGTTGGCCCAACTTCAAAGTTCGCTCGACACTTCCCCACACACCCTTAATCAGAATCCCCCTCACACTCAGCGCCGAGCTGCGCAAAAATCCCGTCGATGTGCTGCACGTACAGTTTACAGCGCCGCCGTTTTGCCCGTGTCCCGTCGTCGTAAGTATTCACGATCTCTCGTTTGAGCATCTACCGCAGACTTTCAACCGCCGCAGCCGGACACAGCTCCGATTGACGGTGCGGCATTCTGCCCGGCGCGCCGCTCGAATTCTTTCGCTCTCGGAACACACTCGACGCGATATAATCGAAACCTACGGCATTGCGCCTCATCGCGTTACTGCTATACCACTGGCCGCGCCGGACCGTTTTGGTCCAATAACGGACAACAGGGAACTGCAACGCGTGCGACACAATTACGGGATAAACGGCGACTACATTTTGTCCGTCGGTTCTATTCAACCTCGCAAGAATCTGGCACGGCTCGTTAGAGCATATGCCTCATTGCGAGAAGATGGTTCCGCGGATAAGCTGCCTAAACTCGTCCTCGTCGGAAAGTGCGCCTGGCTTTATGACGAGACCTTGCGCGCTCTCGACGAGACAAACGTAAAAGACGCTGTGGTTTTGACAGGATATGTTCCGGAAACGGATCTCCCTGCGCTTTATTCCGGGGCATTATGCTTTGTTTACCCGTCGTACTTCGAAGGATTCGGGCTTCCACCGCTCGAGGCTATGAAGTGTGGTCTGCGGTAATCGTCGGAAACAGGACCAGCTTGCCCGAAGTTGTCGGAGATGCGGCCCTGACCGTTGATCCATTCGATGTTGACGCGATTGCCGGCGCGATAAAAAAACTGGTAAACGATTCGGCACTCCGCGAGAGTCTTAAGCGTTAAAGGACAGGAACGAGCTGGGGAGTTCAACTGGCGAGAGACTGCACGTAAAACCTTGGCGGTCTATGAAGAAGTCTCACGGGCATCTGTAACCTCCTAATCTGATGCGCATTGCGATTCTAGGTACGCGAGGAATTCCCGCCAGCTACGGCGGGTTCGAAACGTTCGCGGAACATCTGGCGACACGACTTGTGGCACGTGGTCACGAGGTCACAGTGTATTGTCGCGCGCACTACGTTTCCCCACGACAGTTGAAGTATCACGGCGTCAAGCTCAAAGTGCTGCCGACCATCAGGCACAAGTACTTCGACACTGTCATTCACACTTTTCTCTCCGCGACTTCACGCAGTTTCAGGACGATACGATGCTGCGTTGATTTGCAATTGTGCCAACGCTCCCTTTAGTCCGATCCTGCGGCTTACCGGAACTCCCGTGGCAATCAATGTGGACGGGCTCGAGCACAAACGGAAGAAATGGGGCTGGCTCGGGCGCCGGTATTACCGTTTCGCTGAGTACCTATCGACCTTATTGCCAAACGAGATGGTGACCGACGCTCAGGTGATTCAGGACTACTACCTCGCGCGTCACAATGCTTCCTCGACAATGATTGCGTACGGGAGTGAAGTCGAGCGACGGCCAGATCGCGCCGCAGTGCGTAAGTGGCGAGTGGAGCCGAATCGATACGTTTTATACGTGTCGCGACTCGAGCCGGAGAACAATGCTCATCTCGTTATCGAAGCTTTTAAAAAGGTGCGAACTGCGTACCGGTTATTGATCGTCGGTGATGCGCCTTACGCCGAGCAGTACATCAACAGTTTGAAGGCGAGCGCACGCGGCGACAAGAGGATCATTTTCACAGGTTTTGTTTTTGGTCAGGATTACCGTGCGCTTCAGCAGAATGCTTACTGTTACGTCCACGCGACCGAGGTAGGCGGAACGCACCCGGCGCTGCTGGAAGCGATGGGATATGGAAACTGCGTCCTCACACTCGCAACACCTGAAAACATTGAAGTCGTAGGCGACGCGGGCGTTCCGTACATCGATGAGTTTGATTTGGCTGAGAAGTTACAGCGAGTACTGCGCGATGGTTCATTGGTCCAAGCCTACAGAAACCGCGCCCAGCACCGGATTCAAACTCACTACGCCTGGGACAAAGTAGTGGACCAGTACGAACAACTCTTCGCCCACATGAGTGGTCAAACTTCGCCGACTGAATCCCACCTGCCGAAGCTTCCCAACCAGTAGAGGATCTACAAAAACAACTGTAGGGCGGCAGTGCCGCCTAATGGACCACATGCATCCAAAGAGTCCAAACCGCTTTAAAGAGGGGCGCCCCGCCTGTTCTTTGGGAACCGGCGGGGCAAAAAGCGTAACGGGTAGGTTCGGGCAAACAGGGTGGCTGAAATGCATGAGAATCGCCAGACTGAACGATTCTTACGGGCGGCGCGTTAGCGGGGATAATTGCAAAAAATAAGAATAAACGCCGCGTCCAAGAGCTGCTTTCAAGCTATCCAACAACTCTTGCTATTTCGTTGTGTGCGAAATTATACGAACAATCCGTAACCTGTCAAGGACAATTTAAAACATTTTCGCAAAATTCTCGTGACAGATTCGGCAGCTGTCGTTAAAAATCTCACTTCAGGAGGAAATACGGGCGTTTTAGTGCTATTTGGGCCCTACATAAAACTGCCAGATATTATTCTCCAGCACGCATCTGCGACAACCGGTAAGCCTGGCGCCGTACAGCTTCGGAGACATTTCGATTCTGCGTGAGGTTCTGTAAGTCCTTGGTCCGGATTCGCGGCAGGATGTTCATTGCAGTGGGTATTGGCGTGCGCGGGTTTCTCGCGAGATTGTGAATGATGATGTACGACCGCACCCAACTACGATTCATCGCGATAATTCGCAGCACCTCATCCGCAACGGTTCTCATCGCAGCGATGTTTTCGATTTCCTGTTCCGTAATTCGCGGGTTCTTAACAACAGCCGAACAGACCACTCTATTCGAATCGCGGATCAGAATGCCACGAGCTTCGCGGTCGCCTTTCATCGCCAGCTTCATCCGATCCTTCGTGTTCATAAACATGATGCGGCGAATTAGTGAAACGCGCTCGGCGCTGACTTCGCCCCTTTCGAGCCGTTCATTTTCGATGACGCGTTGCGCGTTGGCTGCGGCTTCTGCCGCAGACTCTGAGATGAGATCTTCATAACGCTCGGCCGGCAGCCATGAGTCGTCGATATCCGCATCCGAGACTTCGATGTGCTGCGCGATGAGCCACGCATCTTCAACACTGAGCTCGCCGGCTACCGTGGTCAATTCTGCTGTTTCGAAAAACTCCGCTGCCGCAGTTTGGCCGCGCGCTCTTAACTCGTCAGCGATCTGGCGTGCGCCACGTTCTTTCTCGAAAAACTCTTTGCGCGTTTCGCGAGCACGTCTTTCTGCTTCGCCGGTGCACGCCGGATTACTGAGGATCGCCTCGATGATCTCAGGCGAACGAACGAGTCGCTGTTGATTGATCGTGATGAGCTCAAGAAGCGAGTTATGCGGAGTTGACGCGGCCAGTTTCGCGAGAGCGTGATCCGGAGTTCGCGTGTTGAGGATTGTTGCTTCGTAGAGCTGCGGTGTTCCGTCTGATCGAGTCGCGAGATACGCGAGGACGTTTGGCGCGGTCTCCTGATCCGATGCCGCGCTCAGAAGGTCTTCCGAGCTTTCGGCTTTCAAAGTCTCAGTCGCGGCGGCGGAGATTTGCGCGTCGTCGCTGGTTGTGAGAGCGACTAGAACTTCCAGCAGATCATTTTGCGGCAACGGCAGAAGGCCGCGCGCCGCTGCCAGACGTGCCGGCTGCGGAGCCTTGCCGCTGATGATGGCTTGAACGACCGGGTTTGTGGATGTGATTTCGGCGGTCACGATTAGTTAGACAGGATACAGGATTCAGGATTACAGGATGAATCTTGTTCATCTTGTAAATCTTGAAATCCTGTCTAAAAGCTGACCTCCACCTCAAGCTACCTAATCGGGTCCGATTAAGCGTTGATGCCGTGGCACTTCTTATACTTCTTGCCCGAGCCACACGGGCAGGGCTCATTGCGTCCGACTTTCGGCTGGTCTCGGACGACCGTCTTCACCTTGCCGTCTTCCTCGCCCGCCGGAGCTGCGCCCTGATTTGGTCCCGTGAAACGCAGCGATGCGGGCCGTCGCGCTGCACGTCGCTGCTGCAAAGTCTCAGGCGCCTGTTCAGAAACAACCTGCAAGTTGAACAACGATCGGATCGTCGTGGTATCGATGCGATCGAGCATCTCCTGGAACAGATCGAAACTCTGTTTCTTGTACTCGACCAGCGGATCCTTTTGACCGTAGCCAACGAGTCCGATGCCCTGTTTCAAGTGGTCCAGCGACAGCAGGTGGTCCTTCCACTGCGCGTCGATGATGTTGAGCATGATGATGCGCTCGTAGGTACGCATCGCTTCCGGACCAATCTGTTGTTCTTTTATCTCGTACTTGATCTTGAGCCGTTCCCAAATCGCGTCAACCACTTCCGGCGACGTCATGTTTGGAATGTCGATCTGCTCACTGTCAGCATCCAAATCGTAGATGGTCTTGATCTGGATCTTGTAGTTCTCGACGTCCCACGCGTCGGGCGACACATCCGGATTCAGATATTGCTGCGTTAAATCTGACAACAAGTCATACGCAACACCAGACGACGGCGGATCGCCCATCAAGTAATCGCGCTGATCCGGCTCTTCCATCAGTTGACGACGCAGACCGTAAATCGTCTCGCGCTGCTTGTTCATCACGTCGTCGTACTCGAGCAGGTGTTTGCGAGCTTCGAAGTTGCGACCTTCAACTGACTTCTGCGCTGCTGCGATTCGCTTCGAAACCATACCCGACTCGATCGCGACGCCTTTTTCCATGCCCAGACGTTGCATCAGCGCCTTCACCTTGTCGCCAGCAAAGATGCGCATCAGATCGTCTTCGAGTGACAGGAAGAACCGCGAGGATCCAGGGTCGCCCTGACGTCCTGCACGACCACGAAGCTGGTTGTCGATACGACGCGATTCGTGACGCTCGGTGCCGATGATGTGCAAACCGCCGAGGCCCACGACTTCCTTGTGCTCGTCTTCGATGATCTGCTTGGCCTGCGCATACGCGACGCGCCACTGCTCGTCGGTCGCCTCGTCAGGATCGATCTCATCCTTCTTCAAAAACTCGCGCGCCATGAAATCAGGATTGCCGCCCAGCAAAATGTCGGTACCACGACCAGCCATGTTAGTCGCGATCGTCACCGCGCCTTTGCGTCCTGCCTGCGCGACGATCTCAGCCTCACGCTCGTGATACTTCGCGTTCAGCACGTTATGCTGAACTTTCTCTTTCGCGAGACGGCGCGCGATCAGCTCGGAGTTTTCAACTGAAACCGTACCAACGAGAGTCGGCTGTCCTTTGTCGTAACACTCTTTGATCTCTTCGATCACCGCATCCCACTTCTCAGGCAGCGTGCGATAAATCACGTCTGAAAAGTCGGTACGGACCATCGGCATATGCGTTGGGATGACGATGACGTCAAGCTTGTAGGTCGAGGCAAATTCGGCTGCCTCTGTTTCGGCAGTACCGGTCATGCCAGAAAGTTTTTCGTAAAGACGGAAATAATTTTGCAGCGTGATGGTCGCGAGTGTTTGGTTCTCTTTCTCGATCTCGACGCCTTCTTTTGCTTCGACCGCCTGGTGCAAACCGTCAGACCAGCGACGACCTTTCATCAAACGTCCGGTGAAGTCGTCGACAATGATCACTTCGCCATCCTGGACCACATACTGGTGGTCCAACCTGTAAAGCGTGTGTGCTTTCAGGGCCTGCTCGACGCAGTGGAGCAACTCCATGTTCGACGGATCGTAAAGATTCCCGACGCCCAACAGGCGTTCAGCCTTGTCAACGCCTTCTTCAGTCAACACCGCGGTATGTGCTTTTTCATCGACGACGTAATCGCCGGTCTTCTTCCCGTCGACGTCCTCGCCTTTTTTCAGGTGCGGAATGATCGCGTCGGCGTTCTTGTACTTGTCAGTGGCTTCGTCGGATGGTCCGGAAATGATCAACGGCGTTCGCGCTTCGTCGATCAGGATCGAATCGACCTCGTCGACGATCGCGAAGTAATGACCACGCTGCACACATGTGGTGAGGTCAAACTTCATGTTGTCGCGCAGGTAATCAAAGCCAAACTCGTTGTTGGTGCCGTAAGTGATATCGGCGGCGTAGGCGGTCTGGCGCTCGAAGTCGTCCATGTCGTTCTGAATACAACCGACTTCGAGACCGAGGAAGCGATGGATCTGGCCCATCCACTCGGCGTCACGAGAAGCGAGATAATCGTTTACGGTGATAACGTGAACACCGCCGCGGCCCGTGAGTGCATTTAAATAAGAAGGCAGGGTGGCGACGAGCGTTTTGCCCTCGCCCGTGCGCATCTCAGCAATCTTGCCCTGGTGCAAAACGATACCGCCGATCAACTGCACGTCGAAGTGACGCATGCCGGTCGTGCGCACGCTTGCTTCTCTGACGATTGCGAAAGCTTCAGGCAAAATTTCGTCGAGTATGGCGCGCTCGCGTCGCTTTCGTTCTTCTTTATCCGTCGTCTCGCCGACTGCGTTTTGCACACGCTCTTTGAACTCGGCGGTGCGTGCGCGCAATTCGTCGTCGGAAAGCGCCTGCACTGACGGCTCGAGTGCGTTGATCTTATCGACCATCGGCATGATTGATTTCAAAAACCGCTGGTTGCTGCTGCCAAAAACTTTAGTAAGGAATTTATCGAAACTCATAGCTCAATTAGTGTACGGAACAAAGGCGCAAACCATCAAATTAGTAAATATCTCGTTTAGTTCAAGCTTTAGCTTGCCGTTCAAAGCAGCAGCCTAAAGGCTGAACTCTGAACCTAAACGCCGGGCTTTAATTGTTTGTTAATCATGTCGACGACTGTTTGCCGTGGCATTGAGAAGTTAACTGCAACCTTCTTGCCGTCAGGCGTCGCCGTCGAATTCTTCATCAACTCTGCTTCATCTTTTCCTGCTCGCGACCACGCGCCGAGGGCGAGCGCGTTTTTGAAATAATTCGCCAGCTCCTCGGCTTTCTCCGGTGACGACGCTTCCGACTCAACTGAACCAAGCACTTGCTTCTCGCCCTGCTTGATTGTGATTCTTACCGTCGCGCCTGGATTGTCCTCTCTTATTGGGCGGAGGAAAATCAATAATCCACTGTCGTTCAATGCCGTGACCATCTGGCTAAATAGGCCTTGAAGAACCTCGTCGCCTTCCTTCTTAATGAAGCGCGCGTTTGTAAATTTTGATTTTTCATCCAGCTCTGCTTCGATAACGATTTCGAACGGCTTGTTCAGATCGAGCTTGCCCTCGTTCTTCAAGTCGTTCATATGCGCCGCGAGGTCTTTCAGCGGCTTCTTGTTGATCTGGTCCTCTTCCGGCAACGTGACGTTGTTCTGCTCGGCAGTTTTCTCGAGTTGCTTCTGCGCTTCGTTCGGGCGTCAGTGGCGAAGCCGATGGACTTGCCTGAGCGATTGCCGCTGCCGACGGCGACGCTGAAGCCGATGGACTCGCATTCGGCGAAGCACTCGACTCCGGACTCGGAGATGGCGACGCTTCAGGATCGACCTTCGACTCTTTACTCGCCTGCGAGATTATTTTGGGCGCGAACGGATCTGGCGTGCGCTGTTGCGCGCCGGGACTTGACCATTGAGCTGCGATTCAGGCGAAAAGTAGCCATCCGGATAACGAAACTTCTCGCTCAACTGCACCATCTGCACATCATCGCGAATCTGAGTCGCTTCGTAATCCTTGTCTACGAACTTCGTGCTGGCAATCAGTGCGGCGATGTTCAGCGTGTCGCGAAACGCGGGAACGTAAATCACCATCCACACAAACACGAGATGCAGGACGAGCGAAGCGCCGGCGAGCTTTGTTAACACCTGCCACCGCGGCTCGCGATTTACCTCAAACCTCTCGAACAACTCCATCCCGATTAGCCCTGCAAATCCTTTTAACTGTCCTAAAACCCACTGGGTTAGACGCCATTGTAACTCTCAACGTTCGCGTTAGCACTTCGCAGGCCACACTCTGAAAGTTAGAATGACTTCGTGCGCCGAAATACCCGAAAAAACTGGGACAAACGCCGCTCGCGTGGTCGCCGCTCCGAAAAATATAGCCCGGAAAAATCTGCCGGCCGGCGCGACCATGAGGCTAACGAACGAGCCCCACGCATTGTTTCACCATCACGCGAGACCAAAAGACTCCTCGAAGGCATCGGCACGCCTCGCGCCACGCCATTCAAGCCCGATCCGTTTCAACTCGAAGCACTCGCGAGCCTGGAATACGAAGACGTGCTGGTCACGGCGCCGACAGGCAGTGGCAAGACGTGGATCGCTCGAGAGGAAATCCGGCGGCTTCTGAATAGCGGGCGGCGCGCCTGGTACACGTCGCCGTTGAAAGCGCTCACAAACTCAAAGTACCAGGAATTTATTGATGAATTTGGGGCTGAGAGGGTTGGAATACTGACCGGCGACCGGAAAGAAAACTCGGACGCGCCGCTGATTGTCGGGACCACTGAGATCTATCGCAATCAGCTTTTTGATTCACTGCGTGGAGGGAATGAAGTCAGTGCGGATCTCGTGGTGTTGGACGAGGCGCATTACCTCGCGGATGAAGAGCGTGGTCACGTTTGGGAAGAGGCGATTATTTTGACGCCGCCGCGCATCCGGTTGTTGTTGTTGTCGGCGACGATCGGGAACGCGCATGAGTTTGCGTTGTGGCTTGAAGAGATTCGAGGCGTGCGGTGTGGAGTGATTACTGGACCGTTGAAGAGGCCAGTGCCTTTGCGATCAGCGGTATTGCTGCCGGATAAGCGGTTGTTGCCGTTGTTGGATGAGAAGGGAAGATTGAATCCTGAAATCCTTCAGATGATCGAACGGGAGAGGGACCGGTAGACAGGATTTCATGATTTACAGGATTTCAGAATTCATCCTGCTAATTCTGAAAATCTTGTAATCCTGTCTAAATGATAAGCAAATGAAACTGCGCATGCCTGAGATGCCGTCAGCGACATTGCTGGCGGCGCTCGAGGGTTACAACTTGCTCCCGGCTATTGTCTTCCTGCCGACGCGCCGTCGCTGCGATCAGGCCGCGTCCGAGGCCGCACTCACACGCCGCGATCCAAATGACAGTCGCCGCGAGAGCGCGCCGTGATTTCATGCGTGCCTTTGTGGAAGCAGCATCCGGAAGTGCGCGGCCATCGCCACTGGGACACGATCATCCGCGGTGGCGTTGCGTCGCATCACGCCGGACACATTCCCGCCTGGAAACTCGTAATCGAAAAACTGATGAGCGCCGGACTGCTCGACGCAATCTTCGCCACCGCGACAGTCGCGGCCGGTGTCGACTTTCCCGCACGCAGCGTCGTTCTGACTGGCGCGGACGCACGCACCGGCAGCGGCTGGCGTGCCTTATCAGCTTCTGAAATGCAGCAGATGACCGGACGCGCCGGACGTCGCGGCCGCGACAACGTCGGCTTCGTTATCGCAGCGCCCGGCCTTCATCAGGATCCGGAACGCATCGCAGAGCTCTTGAAAGCGCCACCCGATCCGCTCGTCAGCCAGTTTCGCGCAACTTACACCACACTCCTCAACCTCCTCGACGCATACGGAAGTTTTGCTTCAGTGCGTGAGATCGCTGAACGCAGCTTCGCCTATCGCGATTTCGCGCGTCAGATGGCCCAACTCGAACGAAGTCGCAGCGAAAGCGAAGAAAAGATTCACAACGCATTGCGCGAAGCAGCCTGTGACATTCCGATGTCGGCAGTTCTTGGTCTCGAGCGACTGCTCGGCGCACGCGCGCGTTTGCAGGAGGCGAAGCCGCAAACACGCGCGGAGGTTTTTCATCGCTGGCTTAACGAGGTGGTGAAGCCGGGACGTGTTGTTGGAATCGGTCGTTCTGGTCGCAGGCTGGTGATGGTAACGGAGAAGCGCGACGGCAATGTGCGTGGCTTTAGCGAAGACAGGCGTCACGCAAGTTTTCCGCAGGAGCGGATCGGGCGTGTTTATGCGCCAGTTTATCGTTTGAAAGAAGAAGAGATCGAACGCGCGTTCGACGAGATTCGCGAACGCGGCCGCGAGCTCACGATTCCCGAACCACGCCTGCGCGATGCCGAAGCAGAAGAGACTGACGCACTGAAGATCATCGACGATTCGATCGAGAACCTGTTGCCGCAGAATTCCGACAGGCAGCGCTGCACTGAGGTGCTCTGGCAACTTTACACGACTGCGGAAGACTACGAACGCGCGTCGCGACGAATCGATGCGTTGCGTGAAGAAGTGTGGCTGCCGTTTGAGCAACGCGCGAAAGTGCTCGCGATATTTGGTTATCTCGATTATGAAGCGGAGAAAGTCACGGAGCGCGGGCGCTGGCTCGCGGATCTGCACATCGATCGCCCGTTGCTCGTCGGCGAAGCCCTCGAGGCGCATCTGTTCAATTCACTCGAGCCAAAACAACTGGCAGGCATCATGGCTGCGCTGACTGCCGATGAAGATCGTGATTACGGCGAGCTCGAGTTGGACGATGATGTCGTGACGTCACTCGCGCGTTTCGAAGACATCGGCTTCAAAGTTTCTGCTGAAGAATGGAAACACGGGCTCGAGCCCACGCCTGAGTTGAACTTTTCTGCCGCGGGCGCTGCGGTGCGTTGGGCCGGCGGCACTGCTCTGGTCCGACATCGTCAGAGAGACTCGCGCCGAAGAAGGCGATCTGTTTCGCATGTTCTCCCGCACGGGCGAAGCGCTGCTACAGATCGCGGGTTTGCGTCGCAGTCATCCGGAAGCCGCAAACATGGCGGCGGCAGTGGCTGAGATGGTTTTGCGTGACCCGATTCGGTAGTATCTGCCGCGTATAAACACGGAAAAGCAAGATCTGCACTGATTCAAAATAAAGAGAGGATATTTATGTCTACTTCCGCAGCCCAGCAACCATCTCCCCAACTCTTCTTCCAGACAATCAACGCTCATATGCGTACCGAGGCGTTGAAAGCCGGAATCGAACTCGAAGTATTCACCGCCATCGGTGAAGGAAACACGACTCCCGCCGAGATCGCGAAGCGATGCCAGGCTTCTGAAAAAGGAATTCGCGTGCTCTGCGATTACCTCACGATTATGGAGATGCTCACGAAGAAAGATGGTCACTACGGATTAACGCTCGATTCGTCAGTGTTTCTCGACAAACGTTCGCCTGCATATCTTGGCGGCGCGACGGAGTTTATGTGTTCGCCGATGCTCACTGAAGGCGCGAAACACATGACTGAGGCCGTTCGCAAAGGCGGCACCGCACTGGAAAATGACGGTACGATTGGCCCAGACCATCCTGTCTGGGTGAATTTCGCGCGAGGCATGGCGCCGATGATGGCGATGCCCGCTCAATTAATGGCGAAATTCGTCGATCCCACCGCCGATCGCAAACTGAAGATCCTCGACATCGCCGCGGGGCATGGTCTTTACGGAATCAATTTCGCCCTGAATAACAAGCAAGCGGAAGTCACTGCGCTTGATTGGAAAGCGGTGCTCGAAGTGGCTAAGGAGAATGCGGAGAAAGCGGGCGTGGCCGATAGATATCAGACACGATTGAAGGCAGCGCTTTCGATGTTGAGTTTGGCAGCGGTTACGATCTGGTGCTCTTGACTAACTTCCTTCATCACTTCGATGCTCCGACTAACGAAACGTTGTTGCGCAAGGTACACGCTGCGCTTGCCGAAGGTGGCCGTGCAGTGACGTTGGAATTCATTCCGAACGACGATCGCGTTACGCCTCCGGATTCCGCGGGCTTCAGCATGATCATGTTGACGGGCACGCCGTCTGGCGACGCGTACACGTTTGTCCGAGTTGGAGCAAATGTTTGCTAACGCCGGGTTCTCACGCAGCACACTTCACCCGCTGCCGCCAACGATTCAACAGGTCGTGATTTCGGAGAAGTAATTGGGTCGTCGCGAGAAATGTAGGGGTGGCCCTCCGTGGCCACCCGTTTCGAATCACAGCAGCGGGCGGCCACGGAGGGCCGCCCCTACAAAAGGATTCTATGCGCCTACTCCTCTTATGCTTCCTGTGTCTGTCGGTTCTGCTTCCGCAAACGCAACGGCCTGCAACACCAGAGACTGACTACCTGCTCAAGCCCGCGCACGTGTTCGATGGCGAGTCGGCCCAGCTTCACGATAACTGGGCCGTACTCGTTCACGGCGACAAAATCGTGCGTGTTGGACCAGCAAGCAGCATCACTCCTCCCGCCGGCGCGAAGGTGATCGATCTGCCGGGACTCACACTCATGCCCGGTCTGATCGAAGCTCACTCGCACGTGCTGCTTCACCCGTACAGTGAAACTCCCTGGAACGATCAGGTCGCGCGCGAGTCGCTGAGCCTGCGTGTTGCGCGCGCAACAAACCACCTGCGCAACACGCTCCAGGCAGGTTTCACAACCATTCGCGATCTCGGGACTGAAGGCGCAGGCTACGCTGACGTTGGTCTCAAACAGGCAGTTGAGCAGGGAATCATTCCCGGTCCGCGAATGATCGTCACGACGCGAGCGATTGTCGCAACCGGCAGTTATGGACCAAAAGGTTACGCGTCAGAGTGGACGGTGCCGCAAGGCGCCGAAGAAGCTGACGGCGTCGATAGCCTCACGCGCGTCGTGCGCGATCAGATCGGACATGGCGCCGACTGGATCAAGATCTACGCAGACTATCGCTGGGGCAAGTCAGGCGCGGCGCCAACCTTCTCGCTGGACGAGCTAAAGCTGGTCGTGGAAACAGCGAAGAGCGCCAACATTCCGGTCGCTGCACATGCAACGACTGCGGAAGGAATGCGACGCGCGGCGCTCGCGGGCGTCGAGACGATCGAGCACGGCGACGGCGGCACGCCGGAAGTGTTTCGGTTGATGAAAGAGCGTAACGTCGCGCTGTGTCCAACGTTGGCGATTGCCTCGGGCGCGAATATCGAGCGGAAGCGGGCTGCATTTCGGGCCGCGCTCGACGCGGGTGTGACGATTGCGAATGGCAGCGATGTCGGAGTTTTCGCACACGGCGACAACGCCCGCGAGATCGAGACGATGGTGAAGTTTGGCATGCCGCTGATCGACGCACTGCGTTCGGCGACGTCTGTGAACGCGCGCGTGCTGCACATGTCTGACAAGATCGGCGCGATCAAGCAGGGATTGCTGGCGGATGTGATCGCGGTGGAGGGTGATCCGACGAAGGATATTGGCGCGCTGCGAAAGGTGAAATTCGTGATGAAGGGCGGCGTGATTTACAAAGAATAGGACCTATTTTGAAACCAGCCGCGCCACGGTCAGCAGCAGCTCTTCCGTCCGAAACGGTTTTGCCACCCAATCGCTAAATCCGGATTGCAAAGCCCGGACACGGTCGTGATCCGTGTGCGCCGTAACCGCCACGCACGGGATGTGAGCAGTCGAGGAGTTGGCCTTTAGCTCCTTGAAGACTTCCCAGCCGTCCAACCCCGGCATCGAGAGGTCGACCATAATCAGATCCGGCGGGTTTTCGCGGGCGAGGTCCAGGCATTCCTGCCCGTTTCTGGCCTCGCGAACGTCATAATTCGCTCCCGCCAGGAGCAGCCGCAGGAGCTCGCGGTTATCGTCGTAGTCCTCTGCAATAAGTATGGTAGGGGGCATATTTAATACTGGACGACTATCGGGCTAATCCGTTAGATTACCAGACGACGCCTTTTGGCGAAAAACGATTTCTTGACTAGCTGAATACCAGCCGTTCATAATCATCCCCAGAGTTCTTGCGGCCCCTGCGAGAGACTCTCCATTGCAAATAACAACCTTGGGTTAGAAATCCCTACCTGAAAACCTTGAGGTTCGTCAAAACAACACCACGATACGGAGGAGCGAGCTGTGGTCAACGGACACCTGGAAGACAGTTTGCGGCGTGAGATTGAGAGTTATCTCGAAACTCGCCTGAGTGCAGTAAAGCAGGAGATAACCACTCTGCAAAGTCTACTCAACGAGTCGCTTTCGACTTTTCTCGAACGCCAGGCGGATGTGCAAATGGAAGGCAGCTTGATTGCCTCCATCACCGAGCACTTGCACGCTGCTCACGAACGAGGCGTCGAGCTGGCAGCCTCCGAGTCGTCCCGCGCGAAAGCCTCGAGCGACATGGCCATCGTGAAATCGGCCATCAGCGAGATAAACGAGCAAAAATCGCAGGCCGAGATTCTCAAAGCCCTCGTGAACCGTGCTTCTTCGTTTGCGCCGCGAGTCGCTTTCTTCGTCATTAAAGGCGAACAGGCAACGGGCTGGCGCGGTCGTGGTTTCGAAGGGACCGTGGGCGACGAAGCGATTCAGGAGATCTCGTTTTCAGTAAACGCAGACACGGTTGTCGGCAGCGCCGCGAAGGGCCTCGCGACGTGGAGTGGTGGACCGGGATCACATTCTGAAGATCAATTGTTACTAAACCGACTGGGCGAAGAGCGGGCGCAACGAATCGTCGCGATACCGCTGAAAGTTCGCGGACGCGCGGTGGCAGTTCTTTATGCCGACTCAGCGGGTCTCGATTCCGAGTCGATCAATCTCGAAGCACTCGAAACCCTCGTCACGGTGTCAGGAATGGCGGTCGAGTTGTTGTCAGCGTCGCGTGGCACAGCTCCGAAACGAGCAGTTGAAGAAGCTCCGGCGCCTGCGGAACAACCGCAGCCGTCGTACGAGCCGGCAAGTGAATACAGCTCAACGCCGGAACCGGACCGAGAGTACTCCGGAACCGTCATTCTCCGGGTGCTGACACGATTCAGAGTTATGAACCGGCTTACGAAGCACCAGCGTCTTACGAGCAACGCCGGTTGAACCGTCATCGTTTGTCGATGCTGTGCCGGTTGAAGAACCCGCCGGATGTTTGAAGATTCTTCAGCGACAGCAGAACAGCCGCTGGTCGCTGAGCGAAGAGCCGCCTGCATGGAGCCCGGCGCCAGTTGAAGCTTCACCGGCCGCACCTCCGCGACGACGTTATGGTCAGGATGCGGAATTGCCTGTGGAAGTCCACGGTGACGAAGAGCGGCGTTTGCACAACGACGCGCGGCGGTTTGCACGGTTGCTGATTTCCGAGATCAAGTTGTACAACGAGCAGAAGGTCGCGGAGGGACGCTCCGAACATGACCTGTACGATCGTTTGCGTGAGTACATCGATCGGTCTCGTGAGATGTATGATAAGCGCGTGAAAGCCGAGGTCGCCGCTCGTTACGATTATTTCCACGGCGAGTTGGTGAACACCCTTGCCGAGGGTGATGCATCAAAACTCGGCGCGAATTATCCCGGCGCAACAGTGAACGCGTAGTCGCTTTGTAAGAGAAATCATGTTAATCCTGAAAATCTTGTAATCCTGTCAAAACTGATGTTGCGTGCCAAGGCCCGAACCATCGTTTGACAGGATTACAGATTTTCAGGATTGACATGATTATTAGTATTACCGTGGCCAAACATCGCTTACTTCTTATTTTTATCGGCGTTGCTCTGGTCGCTGTTGCCTCGCTTCCGTTCGTCTTAAGTGCGAGCTGCGTCACGCGGCCGCAAACTCTCGGAGAACAAAAAGCTCTCGACAGCCTGCGCAGCATGACGCGCAACGACGTGCTGCCGTCTGAAGACGTCGTTGCCGGAATCGAGAACCAGTTTCCACGCACCAAAACCGCAGCCCTCGCGCGAATGCTGCGCGCGCGAATCAAACTCAAAGCCGGAGACGCTGCCGGCGCCGCTTCATTACTCGACACCAAACTAATCGCCGAACAAACCTCGCTCGCTGACTACGCACTCTCGTTGCGTGGCAGCGCCCTCGAGCAGGCCGGAAAGACTCAGGAAGCACGCGCCATTTACCAGGAGTTGATGCAGTCGCATCCAGCGTCGCTGCGCGCTCGTGATGCCGCGCTGCGAGCGGCGGATTTGATGATGAAGGCTGGCGACGTCGCGGCTGTTCCGCTGTTGTTGAAAGACGTCGCGCTGTCAGACGACGCAGCCGCTTTGCTTCTTACGGCGAAAGCTTCCGAGCAGACTGGCGATCAAAACACGTGCGCTCGCCGCTTATCGTCGACTCTATTTCTTCGCGCCCGAATCCGCTGAAAGCGCCGAGGCAGCGACTGCAATCACCCGGCTCGGCTCAACCACGTCGCCAGCCACAACTGAAGAAGCGATAACGCGTGCTGAACGTCTTTACACCGCGAAAAAGTATGCCGACGCACTGACTGCTTACAGCGACGCGTTCGCGAAGTTTCCAGCAACAGCTACCAACGAGAACCAACTCCGGCGCGGCATCGCTGCCTACACACTGAGAAGAACTCCCGACGCCGTGGCGGCGTTGAACGCGATTCCGACTTCCGCCGCCGAGACGCGCGCCGAAGCAATGTTCTATCTCGCGCAAACGTACGCGCGCGCGCGACAGTGGGAACAAGCCCGCGCAACCGCTGAAGAATTGCGCCGCGCGTTTCCGAACAGCAACTTCACTCCGCGCACGTTTGTCGCAGTCGGCCAGATCGCGCAGGACGCGAACAACTCTGCTGATGCTTCTTATTTCAAGCGCGCCGCGGTCAATGGATTTGGCAGCTCGATCGAAGTGGCCCAGGCACAGTTTGATCTCGCGTGGGAAGCACACCAGGCGAAGAACTACTCCGAATCGTCGCGAATGCTGACCGAGCATCTCGCCTATTACGCCGACAAGAACACTGACAATCGAGGACGCGCAGGCTACTGGGCCGCGCGCGACTCGGAGCGAGCAGGTAAACTCGCTGAAGC
The DNA here is from genome assembly GCA_963748155.1 of uncultured Acidobacteriota bacterium. Lineage (GTDB taxonomy): Bacteria > Acidobacteriota > Blastocatellia > Pyrinomonadales > Pyrinomonadaceae > PSRF01. The sequence goes on from CAVVHV010000004.1 coordinate 604,565, forward strand.
ACGAGCGCTTTACGAGGCGATGCTGGCGCGTTACGACGCAAACTGGTACGGCTATCTCGCCAAGCAGCGATTGGATGTGATGAGCCGATCAACTCCAGCCAAAGCCTTTCCTGCTGATTCGGTTGTCGCGCGTGCAGTCGCTAATTTGAAGACAGTCACAGTCGCTGAAGAAACCGCTGGACCAGAGGAAGACGCGCGAATCATCAAAGCCGATCAGTTGTCCAATATCGGACTCGACGATTGGGCCCAGAAGGAACTGGCGAAGGCGGCTGAAAAAGGTCCTGACAGTCCGAAGGTCAATCTCGCGATCGCGCAGATCTATCGCTCTGATGACGACAACGTTCGCGCACTGAACACGCTGCGACGCAGTTTCCCGGATTACTCGCAGATGAAGCCGGAAGAGATGACGCGCGAGCAGTGGGACGTGTTTTACCCGCTCGCTTACTGGGACATCATCGTGCAGGAGTCGAAAGGCTCGTAATCTCGATCCGTATCAGGTCGCGGGTTTGATTCGCCAGGAGACGATCTTCACGACGCGCGCGCGTTCGGGAGCGAATGCTTACGGTCTGATGCAGGTGCTGGTGCCGACAGCGAGACTGACGGCGCGAAAGTATGGCGTGAGTCGTGAGATCACCGCCGAATCGCTTTACGAGCCGCGTTTGAATATTCAGCTCGGCACGGCTTACTTGCGCGATCAGATCGATAAGTTTGGGCGCATCGAGTATGTGGCGGCGGCTTACAACGCTGGACCGGGTCGTGCAGTGCAGTGGAAGGCGTCGCTGCCGTTGGAGATCGATGAGTGGGCTGAAGCGGTGCCGTTCAAAGAGACGCGCGGCTACGTTCAGGGTGTGGTGCGAAACCGTTTACAATACCTGCGGCTTTACGATGATAAAGGGAACTTCCGGCCGGAAGTCGGGCACGCGCGGCTTTGACGGATGGCGATCCGAACGTGAGGAAGCGGCGCGTAACTGGTGGTGGTGAAGAGTAGCTTACAGGATTAACATGTAAATCCTGTAAAATCTTGTAATCCTGTAAACGACTGTCGTGCAAAAAAGTAGTTATGAAGTTAGTACGTGCTTGCGGTTTTCTGCTTGTTCATCTTGTTGCGCCCTCTATTCACGCGCAAACTGGCGCTAACAATCACAACTGAACCAAACGCCATCGTCTGGATCGACGAGATCAGACGTGGGACGACTGACGCCTCCGGCAAACTCACGATCACCAAAGTCTCCGCTGGTCGACATTCAGTTCGCGTTCGCGCCAACGGCTTCAAAGAAACAACTGCTGCGTCTGCTTCCCGGCCGTCGCGCCCTCGCTGTGAAGCTATTGCCTACAACCGACGCGGCAGAACTGAAATTTCAGGAAGCAGAAACCGCACGTGAAAAAGCTCGCGACGAGCCTTCGATGGAAAAAGCCGCCGATCTCTATCGCGACGCAATCAAACTGCGTCCAGCCTTTCCCGCTGCGCAACGTTGGCCTGGCGCGTGTGCTGATGTCTCTCAACGAGTTCAAAGAAGCACACGCCGCCATCGACGCCGCACGACGAACCAGACCGACTTATGCTGAGGCTTCAGCAGTCGAAGGTCGCATCTATCGCGAAGAGGCGTTTGATGACGACGCAATACGATCGTTTCGTCGTGCGATCAGAGAAGCCGGTGGCGTACAGCCCGAAGCGTACGTGGGCATGGCGAAAGTTTGGGAAGACAAAGGGCGATTTTGCGCAGGCGATCGTTGAATACAAAAAGGCGTTGGCCCAACTCTCCGACAGCGAGCCCATCATCTACCAGATGCTCGGCGCCGCGTACGAACGAATCGAGAAGCCGAAGGAAGCCGTCACCGCATACGAGAAGTATCTCGAGTTGGCGCCAAACGGCAGTTACGCAGCGGCGATTCGCTCAATCCTCACACAACTAAAACGCGAAGCCGCCGGCGAACAGATCATTCCTTAATTCTTTTTGTGCTTCTTGTGCCTTTTGTGGCTAAATGACGACATGAGCACAGCATCACCCTCAAAAAGTCGCTACGTGTCGCAGAAAGCGAGCTCGTTTACCGAGTCAGTGATTCGGGAGATGACTCGCGAGGCGTTGAAGTATGGCGCCGTCAATCTGTCGCAAGGCTTCCCGGATTTCTCAGCACCCGCTGACATCAAGCGCCGCGCGATGGAAGCGATCGATCAGGACATCAATCAGTACGCGATCACGTGGGGCGCGAAAAACTTTCGCGACGCGATCGCCGCGAAGACGCATTCGTATCTCGGCATCGAGATCGATCCGGAAACGGAGATCACCGTCACATGCGGCTCGACCGAAGGCATGATTGCCGCGATGATGGCGACCGTCGATCCCGGCGAAGAGGTCATCGTCTTCGAGCCTTTTTACGAGAACTACGCACCTGACGCGATCCTTTCAGATGCGCATCCGGTTTACGTGCCGCTACGCGCGCCTGACTGGAGCTTCGATCGCGACCAGTTGCGTGCGGCGTTCAATCAGAAGACGAAAGCGATCATCGTCTGCAATCCTAACAATCCCACCGGAAAAGTTTTCAGTCGCGATGAGATGGAGTTTATCGCCGGGCTCTGCCAGGAATTCGACGCGCTTTGCTTTACCGATGAGATTTACGAGCACATCCTCTACCCGCGCGAAGGCGCCGAGATCAAACACATCTCGATGGCCCAACTCGACGGCATGCGCGAACGAACGGTCGTCGTGAACTCGATGTCGAAAACTTACTCGGTGACGGGTTGGCGCGTGGGTTACTGCATTGCGCCGCCGGAGATCACGAGTGGAATTCGCAAGGTGCATGATTTTCTGACCGTCGGTGCTGCGGCGCCGTTGCAGGCAGCGGGCGCTTACGCGCTGTCGTTGCCGCAGGAGTATTACGATACGTTGCAGCGCGAGTATCAGGTGCGTCGAGACATGCTGTTGCCGGTGCTGGAGCAATCCGGGTTTGGGACGTTTGTCACCCGATGGCGCCTACTACATCATGACCGACATTTCAAAGTTTGGGTTTTCGGATGACGTGGAGTTCACGCGGCATTTGATCCGGGAGGTTGGCGTCGCGTGTGTGCCTGGATCGAGCTTCTACAGCAATCCCGCCGACGGCGCGCAGCAGGTGCGCTTCTGTTTCTGCAAGAAAGATGAGACGCTGCACAGTGCGGCTGAGCGGTTGTCGAAATTAAAATCCCGTCTGTAATTTCCTGTCATGTTAATCTTGAAAATCCTGTAATCCTGTCTACGAGATTGAGCGAAAACATAGACAGGATTACAGGATTTTCAGGATTAACATGATTATGAAACTTCTTGCCGCAATCTTCACGTTACTGGTGTGTTTAGCGCCTGCTGCGTTCGCGCAGCAGCAAGCCGATCCGGAGTTTGACACCTCCGTCACGCGTCGCGCTTACAAAGATGACGGACCGCGCGTGATGTTCGACGAGGCGCACCACAACTTCCACACCACCGACGGCCGCTATAAACCCTTCGTCGATCTGCTGATGAACGACGGCTACAACGTCATTCGCAATCGCCAGGCGTTCGTTAAAGCCAGGCTCAGCGGGTTCAAGATTCTCGTCATCGCCAACGCCCTCGGCGCCGAGGAATATGACGACGAAGGCGCAGACAAAGCAGCGTTCACCGACGAAGAGATCGCGGCCGTAGCCGATTGGGTGAAGGGTGGCGGTGCGTTGCTGCTTATCGCCGATCACGCGCCGTTCGGTGCCGCAGCCGCGGCGCTCTCGAAGCGTTTTGGCGTCGAGATGAGTATGGGTTATACCTTCGATCCGAAGAACTCCGTCGCCGGCAGTCCTTCACAACTCATCTTCTCCCGCGAAAACAAGCTTCTCAACACTCATCCGATAACTGAAGGTCGCGGAGAAAACGAGCGTATCAAGCTCGTGCGCAGTTTCACCGGGCAAGCGCTGAAAGGCCCTGAAGGCAGTGTCGCCATTCTTAGCTTGTCCGACTCGGCCTACTGATTCTCCCAGTTTCGACTCCGGGCTTTCCGTCTCGGCGGCAGGAAGGGCTCAGGCTATGGCGTTGAAGTTTGGTAAAGGGCGCGTGGTGGTCCATGGTGAAGCGGCGATGTTGTCGGCGCAGATCTCAGGAGCGGACAAACGCACGATGGGCATGAACGTGCCGGGCAACGACAACAAGCAATACACGATTAATTTGATCCACTGGTTATCAGGGATATTGAAGTAGTGTGGGACAAGAAGCGTAAGTTGATATGGATCGCCGGCGGTGTGCTGATGGGAACGTACGTCGCTTACTCGAACGCGATCACTGATGAAGGAGAGTTTTCGGTCAGCTTCTTCGTCTTCATGGAGATGATTATCCTGTTGATAATGGCGGGATTGTTTTATTTCTATTCGCGGCGATCGTGAGACTATCTTGTAAATCCTGTAAATCTTGTAATCCTGTGAAAGACTTAGACAGGATTTCATGATTTACAGGATTTACAAGATTAGTTCGGTTGCTGCATCGACTTCGATCGGATCGTTATTCCCTCATTCCCAACCACCAATAAGCTGCGCGCTTGCCCGAACGGCGCACTCGACGGCACGTACGAGAGCACGTAACGATTCTGTCGTAGCTCATCGCAGATGGCTTTCGCCGCTACTTGCGGTTCATCGATCGAGAAGATCTGCCCGCCGGTTCCTTCCGCCAGTTTATCGATCACGACTTTCGGCTTCGGCACGTCGCGTCGAATCGCGCCACGTGTGCGATCGATCGCCTGGACCGCATAGACCATGATGTTTTCTGTCTGCAACTCCGCCAGCGTCTGTTCGAATGTCGCTTTACTACCACGATCGAGACCATCACTAATCACGACGATGATGCGCTTCTGACTCTGACTCTGCATCGGCCGCAACGCTTCTTCAGTCACGGCGCGGATCGCGTCAAACAGGTGCGGCTGGCCCTTTTTTCGAAACAGTTTCAACGACGACTCGATCGCTTTCGAATCGTCGGTCCAATCAGAGACGATCTCGGCCTGTTCGTCGTAACCGACGATCAGCAGCTTGTCGCCTTCGATAAATCTCGTAAGCGAATTCGCGCGCGGCCTGCTCGAGCTTCTCAACGTCCGCACGAATCGTTAATGAATTGTCGACGAGGAGAACGATGCGCGCCGGCGAGGGATCGGGTGTGAAATTGCGAATCGACTGTTCGATGCCGTTGTCGTAAACCGAAACTTCCTTGCTCGTGATCGGGTTGGTCTGCTTGTTGTCGCGCCGCGCCACCACACCGACCATCACGCCGCCCGTCGCGTTCGCGTTAGGGCGAACGCCGGATTGGGCCAGGATCGAGACTGACAGCAGTCCTATTATGAGAAACGTGAGCAGGAGTTTACATCGCGAACGCATGTTGAAACTCGGAACGGCTAATCGCCGGTTGAAGCTTTCGAGGGTGAAGCCTTGTCGGAAGCCTTCTTTGGGGAACTCTCTTTGGTCTTCTTGTCCGTCTTGTCAGTTTTTTCAGATTTTGAATCGGTCGTTGACTCGGATTCAGACTTCTCGCTTTTAGTTGTCTTTCCGGCGTAGTCAGTGACGTACCAGCCGGAGCCTTTGAACTGGATCGCGGGCGCGGAGATCTGCCGTTCCAGCTTCCCGCCGCACTTGCGGCACTTCGTCAGGGGCTTGTCGCTGATCTTCTGGAAAGCCTCGACGTGGGCTTTGCATTTCCTGCATTCGTACTCGTAAATCGGCATGGAGGCGATTATAGCAATCATGTGAATCCTGTACATCTTGAAATCCTGTCTAAGGTTTCGCTGGCTTATTAAGCAGTAGACAGGATTACAGGATTTGCAGGATAAACATGATGCTTTGCAACTTGCCGCAAGGTTCGTCTATCCTCTTAATCCGTACGATGTCGAATAGCGCTCAATCGCTTTCTCTGGAACGAAAGATCAAAATGCACGAGGCGCGCGAGGGGATTATCAATCGCCTCGCGATGACTCTGCCGAACGCCATCAATCTCGATCGCTTCCTCAACGTCATCGTCTCCGAGCTGGGCCGGATGATGAACGTCGATCGCTGCGACGTGATCCAGTTGAAGTCTGCCAGCGAGCTGCGCATCAGTCACGAGTGGCGCGCGTCGAACGATGTGCCTTCGAGTCTCGGCACCGTCATCCCGCTCGACCTGAAACAACTCCAGGAACACGTCGATCTGCGAAAGCCGATTCGACTGGACGACATCTCCGCCTCTGGTCTCGATCAGAAGGTGCGATTTCTTGCCGCGAGTCTCGGCACGCGCTCGTTGCTCGTCGTGCCGGTGATGCTTGGCGATGACGTTCTGGGCCTCGTTGGTCTACACACAACTCACTCACCGCGCGAGTGGCTCGATGACGAAGTAAGTTTTCTGCAAGCGATCGCCGGGCAGATCGCGATCGGTTATCAATACACACGCCTCTACACCGATAAGGAACGCGAAGCTGAAACAAAGCGCGCGCTGTTATCGATCGCAAATGCGTTGAATGCGCGTTCTGATTTTGGTGAGGTTTCGTCGCTCGTTTTCGAGCGCGCGATTGCGCTCGTCAACGCTGATTATTCCGCGCTTAGGCGTGCTCGATCCGGACGGCAGTCGTCTGAGTCTCGCGGCGTTCAAGGCTGCGCCCGACGCCGCTGTCGATTCTGTTCACGGATTGTTCGATGCGCATGGAAAATCGATCGACTTGACTGCGTTTCCAGCGATGATCGAAGTGCTCGCGCAAGGGTAAAACGCTGCGACTGCTGGAAACTGATCTGCCGTTTACGTGGCGACTCGCTTTCAACGCAGTGCTCGGCGGGCGCGCGGCGCTCGTCGCGCCCGTGAGAGTTGGTGGACAAACGTTTGGCTTACTCGGACTCGTGTGGAGCCAGGCGCGCGAAGGTTTCGACGATCACGAAGTCGCACTCGTCGAAGGTATCGCGGATCAGATCGGCACGGCACTCGAGCGCGATCAGTTGTCGGCAGAGATCATGCACCTTCGCAGCGCGCTGCACGAGCGTTACGGCGAAGAACGCATCATCGGTCAGACGCCCGCGATACGTCGTGCGATCGAGCTGGCGTTGAGTGTCGCCGACACACAGACCACGGTTTTGATCGAAGGCGAATCGGGAACGGGCAAAGAGCTGCTTGCGAATTTGATCCATTTCAATTCCGGTCGCGAAGACCAGCCTTACGTCAAACTCAATTGCGGCGCAATTCCCGAGACGCTGCTCGAGTCGGAACTTTTTGGTCACGAGAAGGGCGCGTTTACCGATGCGCGCATGTTGCGTCGCGGCAGGTTTGAAGAAGCAAATGGCGGCACGTTGTTTCTCGACGAAGTCGGCGAGATGAGCCCGGCGGCGCAGGTGAAGTTGTTGCGCGTGTTGCAGGATGGCGAGTTGACGCGCGTCGGTGGTAATGAGGTGATCAAAACTGATGTGCGCGTACTCGCGGCGTCGAATGTCGATCTAAAACGCGCGGTCGACCTCGGGTCGTTCCGGCAGGATCTGTTCTATCGTCTTTCAGTGTTTCCGATTAAGCTGCCGCCGTTGCGCGAGCGGCCGGAAGACATTCACCCGCTCGTGATCCACTTCCTCGAACACTACAAACAGAAGACCGGGCGCTTCATTTCCGGAATCTCGAAAGACGCGCTCCAGGCGATGATCACTTACGACTGGCCCGGCAACGTACGTGAGCTTGAAAATGCGATCGAGCGCGCGGTGATCATTGCCTCCGGCAGGGCCATCGAGCTCGAGGACCTGCCCGAAGCGATCAGCAAGATCGCGTTACAGGACCGGGACCGGATCAAAGTCGAGCGGGCGAAGGCGGCGAGCGAGGGCCGCACGACGACTTTCGAGATCACTGTGCCTTCATCAATGGAAGAGATCGAGCGCCAGGCGATCGAGGCCACGCTCGACTATACAGACGGCGACAAATCCCACGCCGCCCGCGCCCTCGGCATCGGCCGCAAGACGCTCTACCGCAAACTGGAGCAATATGGCAACGGACAATCTTGAAATAGGTCCCATAAGTCCTATAGGACCTATGCTTTCATTGCCTCAACTCTCAACATTTGCTATAGTCCAACGCCGTAATCCTCGTAATTTTGTAGTAGGAAAGGACCCCAGAAAATGGGAGACGACAACATATCGAACAAATTAACTTACCTGCTGATCGGCGGCGGCATCGGTGCGATTCTCGCACTGCTTTTTGCCCCGAAATCAGGTCACGAATTGCGCGGCGACATCGCCGACGCAACCCGTAAAGGCATCGATCGCTCGCGTGAGGCAGCGCAACAGTTGGGTGACCGTGCCGGTGAATACTACGAAGCAACGCGCGGCCGTGCCGCCGAGCTGTATTCGCAAGCGGCGGAGAAAGTTTCCGGAGCGGCCCAAAACGCACGCGAAGCAGCGTCACGTCAAGGCGGAACTCTGACCGCGGCAATCGACGCCGGCAAGAAGGCTTACCAGGAAGAGAAGCGCAAAACCGAAATGTCGGGCCGCATTGACGCGCCAAACTTTGGTGGTGAGACGACGAACTAACCGGAAATGAATCTCGCACTGCTTCTACAAATGAGCACTCGCGATCCGATGTTCTGGATCATGGTGATCATCGCCGCTTCGTTTGTCTTTATTGCCGTCGCGATGATCGTGATCGCAGTTTTCGTCAGCCGGGCGGTGAAGACAGTCAACCGCCTCGAAGAGAAGTTCGAACCACTGCTCGAGCGCGTCACCGCGATTAGCGAACAGGGCAAACAGGTCGCCGTGCAGGGGAAACTGATTGCCGAGCAGTTCACGGTAGTCTCGGGCCACCTGTCGACGGCGACGGGACACGTTTCCGAGTCGCTGGCGGTGATCAAGAGTGAAATCATTGAGTTGAAGGAGCTGGTGAGTGATACGGCGGTTGAGGCTCGTGACAAAGTCGAGCTGGTCAGCCGCACGATCGATCGCACGCACAAGCAGGTGGCAATGACGACGGACTATGTACAGTCGAAAGTGATAGAGCCTGCGCGCGAGATAGCGGCGATTATGGCGGGCTTCCGCCGTGGCCTCGAGGTACTCGTGGCGCCGATGCCGAAGCCCATTAATCAAACATACGCCGAGGATGAGATGTTCATCGGTTGATTAAAGCAGAAGATGATTGTAACGGACCCGAGCTCATCCTGGATGGCTCGGGTTCTTAGTTTTGTTAGACAGGATTTACAGGATTTTTCAGGATTTACAAGATCGAATCTTGTACATTCTGTGCATCCTGTAATCCTGTCATAAGGCTTTGTTACTATCTGACACTTACGCCTATGTCTACTGAAACACCCCTCGATCTCAAGAAGACCGTCAACCTGCCTAAGACCGCCTTCTCACAGAAGGCCAATCTTGCGCAGAACGAACCAGCGCGGCTGGAGAAATGGAACAAGCTCGATCTCTATCGCCTCATTCGCCGCGCCGGCGAAGGCCGCCCAAAATTCATTCTCCACGACGGCCCGCCATACGCGAACGCCGACATCCATCTCGGCACCGCGATGAACAAGAGTTCTCAAAGACTTCATCGTCAAATCGCGCACGATGATGGGCTTCGACGCGCCCTACGTTCCCGGCTACGACTGCCACGGTCTGCCCATCGAGACGCACGTAGAAAAAGCGCTGGAGAAAAAGGGCAAGAAGAAGGCTGAGTTGAGCGTTGAGACGTTTCGTCGCATCTGCCGCGAGCACGCCGAGAACGCGTTGAAGAGCCAGACACGCGATTTCAAACGACTCGGCATCCTTGGCGAGTGGGACAATCCGTATCTCACGATGTCGAACCACTACGAAGCCGAGACGGCGCGCATGTTCGCGCGTTTTGTCGAGCGTGGCTGGGTTTATAAAGGCGCGCGACCTGTTTACTGGTGCATCAAGGACCAGACGGCGCTCGCCGAAGCTGAGGTTGAGTATCACCAGCACACGAGCCCTTCGGTCTACGTGAAGTTTCCGCTCAAGAGCGATCCAGCGTTGATCGATCCCGCGCTCGCCGGTCGCAAAGTGTTCGTTGATGATTTGGACCACGACGCCCTGGACGCTGCCCGCAAACCTCGGCATCGCTGTTCATCCTGACTTTGAATACTCGGCATTTGAGTACGGTGACGAGGTTTACATCGTTGCGAGTGACCTCGTTGAGGCAGTCGCGGCGAAGTGTGGTCTCGGATCCGAACTGAAAGTGCTCGCGCGCTTTCCGGGTGCGAAGCTCGACCGGCTCGAAGCTCGTCATGCGTGGCTCGATCGTCCATCGCTTTTGATGGTCGGCGACCACGTGACGCTCGGCGGTGAAGCTGATGCTGAGACGGAGCTTGACGTCAGCGAAGCGCAGAAGAAGTCAGACCACAAGGCCGGGACAGGCGCCGTGCATACAGCGCCGGGTCATGGTCATGACGACTTCGTGATCGGCAAGCGTTATGGACTGGAGATCTATTGCCCGGTCGACAACGCGGGTCGTTTCACTCCCGAAGTCGAACACTTCGCGGGCCAACGCGTGTTCGATGCGAACGATCCGATTGTTGAGTTCATGCGGGAGCAGGGGGTGCTGCTTTTCAGTGAGAAGTATGACCATCGCTATCCGCATTGCTGGCGCTGCAAAAACCCGGTGATCTTTCGCGCAACGCCGCAATGGTTCATCGCGATGGACCATGCGCACCGCGACCTCGTCGAGAAAGATGAAGACGGTCGCGACCGCAGCAATTTCATTGACAACTTGACGGAATCGCCTGCCGTCTCGTTGCGAGCCGCAGCGCTTTCGGAGATCGAGCGCGTCAAATGGATTCCCGGCTGGGGCGTCGATCGTATGCGCAACATGCTCAAAGGGCGGCCTGACTGGTGTGTGTCGCGCCAGCGTGTTTGGGGCGTTTCGATTCCGGTTTTCTACTGCGCGCGCTGCACCGAGGCAGTGGCCGAGCCGGCTGTGATCAATCACGTGGCCGACATCTTTGAAAAGGAGTCGGGCGATGCGTGGTACACGCGCACGGCTGAGGAGTTGTTGCCACCGGGTTACACGTGCAATGGATGTGGGGCGCAGGAGTGGACCAAGGAAACTGACATTCTCGACGTCTGGTTCGATAGTGGCACGTCATCTGTTGCAGTGCTCGAGAACCGCGAAGAGCTGCGCTGGCCCGCGGATGTTTACATCGAAGGCGGCGATCAGTTTCGCGGCTGGTTCAACTCGTCGTTGATGATCGGCATTGCGGCCCACGATCGCGCGCCTTACAACGCCGTGATCACGCACGGCTGGACGCTCGATGCGCAGGGTCGTGCGATGCACAAGTCTGCCGGCAACGCGATCGAGCCGGACAAAGTGATTAAGCAGTCCGGTGCGGAGACGATCCGTCTGTGGTGTGCGTCATCGAACTATTTTGACGACATGCGCGGGATCTGACGAGATCCTTCAGCGCGTTACTGACGGCTATCGCAAGTTGCGTAACACGGCGCGGTTCGCGCTCGGAAATATCGACGGCTTCGATCCGGCACGCGACTCGGTGCCGTTCGACGAGATGGAAGAGGTCGACCGCTGGGCGCTCGCCGAGCTGAGTCGCGTGACGAAAGAGGTGCTCGCGGCGTATGAAGCTTACGAGTTTCACAACGTCTATCGCGCGTTGTTCAACTTTGCGACCGTGACGTTGTCAGCGCGCTATTTCGACATCATCAAGGACCGGCTTTACACGTTTGCGCCGCGCAATAAGGCGCGACGTTCGGCACAGACCACGCTGCTTCAGATCGCAGATTCGCTCGCGCGAATGCTCGGGCCGATCCTCGTGTTCACAGCAGACGAGATCTGGGAAAACCTGCCTGACCGCGAGGAGGCGTCGATCCATCTCGCGCTGTTGCCGAAGGCGACGGATGAAAGTCATGAGGCGCTGTTGGCTGAGTGGGAACGTTTGTATGCGATCCGCGACGACGTGTTGCGTTCGTTGGAAGAGGCGCGCGTCGCGAAGCAGATTGGGAGCTCGCTGGAAGCGAAGGTGAGGTTGCAGGCTTCCGGAAGTGCGCTCGAATTGCTTCAGCGGCATCAGAGTGATTTGCGGTATCTGTTCATCGTTTCGCAGGTAGAGCTTGGGAGCGCACCGAAGGCGAGGGCGTTTCGATTGTGATCTCGGTGGCAGAAGGCGAGAAATGTGAGCGCTGCTGGAACTATTCGACGCGCGTCGGCGAATCGGAGCGATACCCGACCGTTTGCGAGCGATGTGTAGCGGCGCTGAAGGAGATCGAGGAGGCAGCAAGGTCCTATAGGACTTATACGACCTATTTCTTGGACACCAGCATCGAGAAAGCCACAGATTTCCGAACGCGCTTCGCCTGGCGTGCCGGTTATCTGCTGGCTGCGTTCGGCCTCTACATGGCCGATCAGGCATCAAAAGCGTGGGCGGTGAAGACGTTGCGCTTTGGTGAAGAGCGCGTGGTGATTCGCGGTTTTTTCCAGTTCATCTATACCGAAAACCCGGGCATCGCGTTTGGACAGTTGCAGGAGGGTGGCGCGTTTGGTCGCTGGTTCTTCGTCGTCCTCGCTGTGCTCGCAGCGATTGCCGTTTTTTATTACTTCATGCGCACACCGCGAAATGACGATCGCGTGCTCGGTGCATGTGCACTACTGCTCGCGGGGATCCTGGGCAATCTGACTGACCGCGCTCGACTTGGTTACGTGATCGATTTCATCGTCCTGCACGCCGGCGACTACCACTGGCCCACGTTCAATATCGCCGATGCGAGTATTACTGTTGGAGCTTTATTGTTAGCTTACGATCTGATTTTTAGCCGCAGATCTACGCAGATGAACGCAGATTTAAAAATGTATCCTGAGATTTTTCATATTGGTAATTTCCCCATCAACACCTACGGTGTGTTTCTCGCTGTAGCGTTTCTTTGCGCGATCCTGATCGCGGTTAAGCTCGCGCGGCGGGACGGATTGCCGAGCGAGAAAATCTACGACCTCAGTTTGTGGATGCTACTGGCTGGACTGATCGGCTCGAAGATCCTGATGCTCTTCACCGAGCCTGAATACCGCGAAAATCCGGCGCTGCTTCTCTCCCTCGATTTTCTGCGCTCCGGCGGCGTCTTTTATGGCGGGCTACTCGGCGCCGTGGCCGCCGGCTACTTCCTGATGAAGCGTTATAAGTTGCCGTGGTGGAAAACCGCTGACGCATGTGCGCCAGGCATCGCCATCGCCAACTTCTTCGGACGCCAGGGCTGCTTCGCTGCCGGCTGTTGCTGGGGCAAGCCGACTACACTTCCGTGGGGCGTGAAGTTTACGGAGTTGGGCCACCAGATCACGGGCGTGCCGACAGACGCTCACCTTCATCCAACGCAGCTCTATGAGTCGTTCGCAATGCTGCTCGTGTTTTTGTTCTTACTCTGGCTGCACAAACGCAAACGCTTCGACGGGCAAGTGATTCTCGCGTACGCTTTGCTCTACTCGGTGATTCGCTTCCTTATTGAATTCGTGCGCGACGATCCGCGCGGCGACGTCTTCGGCCTGACTTCGCTGACCGGTCTCTCGACCTCGCAGTTGATCAGTCTCGTGATCGGAATCGCGGCCTTGATCCTCCTGATCCTGCGCCGTCGACGCACAAATCCTGTAAATCTTGAAAATCCTGTAATCCTGTCTAAAACAGCCATATGAACTCACTACGACTACTGTTCTTTTTGCCCCTGCTCGCCCTATTCGTTCACCCCGGCGAGAACCGACGATCAACTCGTTCTCCCGGCCGAAAAGCATCTTCGGAATATCAAACAGTTGACCTTCGGCGGCGAGAACGCTGAAGCCTACTTCTCCGCTGACGGCAAGCAGCTCATCTTTCAATCAACTCGCGACGGCCGCGGCTGCGATCAGATCTACACGATGAACGTCGACGGCTCGAACGTGAAGATGATCTCGAACGGCGATGGACGCACGACGTGTTCTTACTTCTATCCCGGCGCAAAGCGCATCCTCTATTCGTCAACACATCTCGGCGACAAGCAGTGTCCACCTAAGCCTGACTTCTCGAAAGGTTACGTGTGGGCCGTGTATCCATCGTTCGACATCTTCACCGCCAAACCCGACGGCTCAGATCTGAAGCAACTGACCAACACGCCCGGCTACGACGCCGAAACAACGATCACTCTCGACGGCAAGAAGCTCGTGTTCACGTCGATGCGTGACGGCGATCTCGATATCTACTCGATGGACGCCGACGGCAAGAACGTGCGTCGACTTACGAACGAGCTCGGATACGATGGTGGTCCATTCTGGTCCTACGACGGCAAGCAGATCGTTTACCGCGCGCATCATCCGAAGACCGATCAGCAGAAAGCTGACTACACGGATCTGCTGAAGCAGAACCTGATTCGTCCGACGACGCTCGAAATCTGGGTGATGAATGCTGACGGCTCGAACAAGCGACAGGTGACGAGCAACGGCAAAGCCAACTTTGGTCCATACTTCTTTCCCGACGGAAAGCGAATCATCTTCGCTTCAAACATGGACAATCCGCGCGGCAGGAATTTCGATCTTTACAAGATCAACACGGATGGTACCGGATTAGAACGCATTACGTTCAACGACGCGTTTGATGGTTTCCCGATGTTCTCGCCGGATGGAAAGAAGCTTGTGTTTGCGTCAAACCGCAACGCGAAGGCGCAGGGCGAGACGAACGTGTTCATCGCTGACTGGGTCGAGTAAGACCACAAAAAGGAACAGATTATGAAAGCCAGAAGATTCCTTTTCCCCATAGCTACACTTCTACTCGCGACGTTTGCTGCCGTCGCGCAGCAATCCGAGCTTGAGCCTTCCGCTGCGAAGCTCCAACAGCACGTCAGCTACCTCGCGTCCGACGCGTTAGATGGGCGACGCACCGGCACCGCCGGCGCCAATGAAGCCGCGAAGTACATCGCCGGTGAGTTCGAGCGGCTCGGCCTGCGACCTGGGGTAGCCCAGTACCTGCAAACATTCCCGTACGTGTCTGGAGTTACCCTTGGCCCGGGAAATGTACTTTCGACGAGTAATGGCTCATTTCAGGTCGGAAACGACTGGGTGCCGCTCGCTTACTCAGCGAACGGAAAAGTCACAGGAGAGATCGTCTTCGCCGGTTATGGTCTCACCGCCGCCGAGCTGAACTACAACGACTACGCCGGTCTCAACGCAACCGGAAAAATCGTGATCGCGCTTCAGGGCACTCCCGATGGCGACAACCCGCACGGACAATTCGCAAGGCTACAGGACGTTCGCTGGAAAACGATCGCCGCCCGCAATGCCGGCGCCAAAGCTTTGATTGTTGTCGCTCGCGAAGCGACTTTCCAGCACGAGCGTCTGACAAATCTCACTTACGACAACACAGGCGGCGAAGCAGGAATTCCGGTCGTGGTCATCTCGCGCCAGAGCATCGACAAGATCCTCGCGCTCTCGAATACGACGCTCGCTCAACTTGAACAAGCTACAACGGCGAAAACTCCCGGCACCAACAGAACGTTAACAGGACAAATCACACTTGCCAGCGACGTAGCTCGTAAACAGGTTCCCGCATACAACGTTGTCGGCGTGCTCGAAGGCTCCGATCCGGTTCTCAAGAACGAAAACATCGTCATCGGCGCGCACTACGATCATCTCGGTCGCGGCGGTGCAGGAAGTCTCGCGCCGCGCTCCGGTGAAATCCATCACGGCGCTGACGACAACGCGTCAGGAACCGCAGGCGTGCTCGAGCTCGCGCGCATCTTCAGTGCGCAACGACCGAAGCTCAAACGCACAGTCGTCTTCATCGCATTCGGTGGCGAGGAAGAAGGACTACTCGGCTCGAATTACTACGTCAATCATCCGCTCGTGCCGCTCGACAAGACTGTTGCGATGATCAACATGGACATGATCGGCCGCATGAAAGATCGCAAACTCGTGATCGGCGGCGTGGGCACGGCGAAAGAGTGGCGCGCAGCTTATCACTCAGGCAAATATGTCTCAGAAGATGAACATCACTGCCAACTCGGGCGCGCCGGCTCCGAACGGTGTTCCGATCGTCGTCTCAGCAAATGGCCGTCCGATCATGACGGTCGATCCCAACGGCGCTTTCGAGTTGACGATGAACGAAGACGGCTACGGTCCGAGCGATCACTCGTCGTTCTACAGCAAACAGGTGCCCGTGCTCTTCTTCTGGACGGGAACGCACAACGACTATCACAAACCATCTGATACTTTCGACAAGATCAACTACAACGACGAAGCGCGCATTCTGAGTCTCATCGCGCGCATCCTGAGAGACGTCGACTCAGCCGACCAGCGACTCACTTTCGCGACCGCGAAGAGTGACCCGCCGCGCGGTGGCGGCTTCCGTGTTTATCTCGGAACGATTCCAAACTACGCCGACAGTAACGACGGATTACTGCTGGATGGCGTGCGCGACGATTCGCCCGGCGGCAAAGGCCGGACTGAAAGCCGGCGATCGGATCGTCAAGATCGGCAATCGCGACGTCAAGAACGTCTATGACTACACGTATGCGCTCGGAGAAATGAAAGCCGGTCAGGAGTACGTGATTGAAGTAAAGCGGGGTAGTGAGAAGCTGACTCTGAAGATCACACCTGAGGCCAGAAAGTAGATTTATCCACAGATTACACAGATAAAGCGATGCGGATTATGGCAGCGCCGCATCCGTGTAATCTGTGTGATCTGTAAAAGTTGATTACCAGCGTGGCTCACGCTCGTAACGATCGTTATCGCGATCACGGCCGCCACCACCGCCGCCGCCGTAACCACCACGACCGCCACCGACGTCCACCACCATAACCACCACGGCCACCGCCGCCCCCGGTCAGTTCTGGGCTTGGCTTCGTTGACGGTCAGATTGCGTCCGCCAAAGTCCTTGCCATTGAAAGCCTCGATGGCTGCTGCTGCCTCTTCAGGGGTTGCCATTTCCACAAAAGCAAAGCCGCGCGATCGTCCTGTTTCGCGATCTTCAATCACCGAAGCTGATTCGACTGTACCTACTGCCGCGAAAGCCTCGCGCAGTTCCTCGCTCGTAGTACGAAACGAGAGATTTCCGACATAGAGTTTTGTAGCCATTCTAACTATCCTTAATCTGAAGGGGAAGCGCGGGTCTTGCTGGAATTCGCTGATCCAGTTCGGGGGGGACGACCGATACTTTCGGCGAGCTGCGACGAACCCGGTGCTCTAAAAAATCTCGAGAGCGGCTTCTAACTGGTTGACAACTGCCTCACTCTCTATTCAGCCGAACCTCGTCGCCTTACGATCACGGACAGGCGCAATCACCATTGATGCGCGAGAGCAGGTAACTGGTAAGCAAAAGTATGCAGGAGCCCTTGGAAAGGGTCAAGGACAATTTTGACCTTTAAACCACAGATTTAACAGATTAGGCAAAATCCAGCGTAATCCGTATAATCTGTGCCTCGTTCAGAAATCAACACGAAAGGTTTGGAAAATGTCGCAACGTATCCCTATCACTGTGGCCAATGGCGACGGCATCGGGCCCGAAATCATGGCGGCCACGCTTCGCATTCTCGAAGCTTCCGGAGCGCCACTGGAGATTGAGACCATCGATATCGGCGAGAAAGTCTATCTCGCCGGCAACTCCTCGGGCATCGAGCCGAGCTCGTGGGATTCGTTACGACGCACCAGAGTCTTTCTCAAAGCGCCCATCACTACGCCGCAGGGCGGTGGCTACAAGAGCCTGAATGTCACCGTTCGTAAAGTGCTCGGGCTGTACGCCAACGTACGTCCCTGCGTCTCGTATCACCCGTTCGTCGAGACGAAGCATCCGGTGATGGACGTCGTGATTGTGCGTGAGAACGAGGAGGATCTTGTACGCAGGCATCGAGCACCGGCAGACGAACCAGGTAGTTCAGTGTTTGAAACTGATCTCGCGTCCCGGGTCCGAGAAGATTGTTCGTTACGCGTTTGAGTATGCGCGGCGGAACAACCGCAAGAAAGTCACCTGCTTCACTAAAGACAACATCATGAAGCTGACTGACGGTCTGTTTCACAAGGTTTTTGACGAAATTGCGGCAGAGTACACCGACATCGAAAACGAGCACTGGATCGTCGACATCGGCGCCGCAAAACTGGCCGACACGCCGGAAGCGTTCGATGTGGTCGTGATGCCAAACCTTTATGGCGACGTGCTTTCCGACGTTGCGGCGCAGATCGCCGGGTCAGTCGGACTGGCGGGTTCGGCAAATATCGGCGAGCACGTTTCGATGTTTGAAGCGATTCACGGGTCGGCGCCGCGACGCGCCGGCCAGAACCTCGCGAATCCATCCGGACTCTTGCTGGGCGCGGTGATGATGCTGGTCCACGTCGGCTTAACTGACCACGCCGAACGAGTTCACAACGCGTGGCTGCGGGCGATTGAAGACGGCATTCACACTTACGACATCTACGACGAAAAAGTCAGTAAGCAGAAGGTCGGAACGAAGGAGTTTGCGGACGCGGTCATCGAGCGGTTGGGCGAAACGCCTCAGATTCTGAAGGCGCGAAAGTATCGCAAGGGTGAAGAGTCGCATTCGAGCGCCCGTCAGTGACCGCAAGGCGCCGCAGAAGGAGCTTGTCGGCGTCGACGTTTTCCTCGATTGGACCAAAGGCTCGCCCAACGATCTCGGCGACGCGCTCGGCAAAGTCAACGGCGACGGCGTCAAGCTAACGATGATCAGTAATCGCGGCGTGAAAGTTTGGCCCGGCGGCCACAAGGAAACTTTTTGTTCAGACCACTGGCGCTGTCGTTTTCTGACTGAATCAGATGGCGGCAAAGTTGCGCATGCGCAGGTGGTGTCATTGCTCGGTCGTATCGCTGAGGCGGGTTACGACTTCATCAAGACTGAAGGTCTTTACACATTTGACGGCGAGCGAGGGTTCTCGTTGGACCAGGGAGAATAAGGATGGCGGAAAACAAATGGAAACAGAACCGCTGGTGGCGGTCATTATGGGTAGCCAGTCTGACTGGGACACGATGCGCCATGCGGACGAGACGCTGACTAAGTTTGGCGTAGAACATGAATGCCGCGTGATCTCGGCGCACCGATCGCCGTCGCTGGCGGCGGAGTTTGGGTCAACGGCGGAGTCGCGGGGCTTGGAAGTTGTCATAGCAGCAGCGGGCGGCGCGGCCCACCTGGCCGGCGTTCTTGCCGCGCATACGACGCTGCCGGTGCTCGGCGTGCCGATGAAGAGCGATGCCCTGAACGGGCTGGATTCGCTTCTGGCCACGGTCCAGATGCCGGGCGGAATCCCGGTGGGAACGCTCGCGATTGGCAAGCCTGGCGCGATAAATGCGGCGCTTTTCGCGGTCGCGATTCTCGCTAACAGCCGGCCTGAGTTGCGTCAGAAACTGCACGAGTTTCGGGCGTCGCAGGAGAAGAAAATCCGGGAGACGGTGCTTTAAAGCCATTTGACAGGATTACAGGATTTGCACGATTTACAGGATAGATCTTGAAAATCTTGAAAATCCTGTAATCCTGTCGCACAATGCCTGCCATGTAACACTCGCGCCCATACCACGTCTCTCTCTCGCAACCCGATGGATTCAAGCGAGCATGATCGGCCAGACAGTCTCCCATTATCGAATTCTCGAAAAACTTGGCGAAGGCGGAATGGGCGCGGTTTATCTCGCCGAGGATCTTCATCTGGCGCGGCGAGTCGCGATCAAGTTTCTCACCTCAACTGACCATCACTACCGGGCGCGCTTCATTCGTGAAGCACGGGCAGTCTCCGCGCTGAGCCATACAAACATCGCGATGGTCCACGACTACGGCGAAACCTCGACCGGCCAGCCGTTTATCGTGATGGAGTATGTAAAAGGAAAGTCGCTCAGCGATCTTCTTGATGAAGGGCTCACCCTCAATCGCACCGTTGAAATTATTTCGGCGATTGCCGAAGCACTCGGGGAAGCACACCAGCAGGGTATCGTCCACCGCGACATCAAGCCTTCGAACGTCCTCGTGAACGAGCGCGGCCACGTGAAGGTAGTCGACTTCGGCCTCGTGAAGCACCTGTTTGACCCGCCTTCAAGCGACGTCGATCTCGACGCGAAGACGATCTACTCGACAAAAACTCGTAGCGACGTGATCGTCGGAACGCCGCTCTATCTTTCTCCCGAGCAGGCGACCGGCAAGGAGATCGACGGTCGCAGCGACTTGTTCGCGCTCGGAGCGCTGCTTTACGAATGCATGACCGGGCAGTCGGCATTCTCGGGTGGCAGCGTGCTTGAGATCGGCGCACAGATCATTCACATAATGCCTCCACCGCCATCAAAGATTAATCCGGCTGTGACGCCTGCTCTGGATCGCGTGACGTTGAAGGCGTTGGAAAAGAAGGTCGACGCGCGGTATCAGACGGCGGCTGAGTTTCTCAAAGACTTGAAGGCTGCGGCGACGGGGCTGAGTGGGAATGGCGTGCCGGTGTCGAGCAGGTCGGCCAAACCCACGGAAGGGTACAAGCGCGCCACCAACGCGCTGGGGACGCTGACGATGCAACTGCGGCGACAGCGTTTTTCGTTGGTGTCAGTAATTCCAGCATTTATTGTCGCTGGATTGGTGATCTGGGCGGTCTATTACTTCTGGCCACGCAGTTATTACCAGCCGTCTGGCGCGGCTTTGGACTGGTACATCCAGGGAACCGATCACCTGCGCAATGGCGCCTCTTATCAGGCCAGCAAAGCGCTCATTCAAGCTATCCAAATCGACGATAAATATGCACTCGCACATGCTCGTCTTGCACAAGCATGGACCGAGTTGGATTACACGGATCGCGCGAAGGATGAACTTCTCACCGTATCAAGGCTCAGGGACCGTTCACCTCTTTCGCAGCAAGACTCTTTGTATTTGGACGCGATCCTCGCAACCACGACCAGACAATTTGCCGATGCCATTAGTGCTTACACTGAACTTGCCAAACTTTCACCCGATGACGCATCAATCTATGTAGATCTCGGGAATGCGTATGAGAACGACGTCAACGCTGACAAAGCACTCGAAAATTATTTAAAAGCGATTGAGCTGAATAAGCAATATGCGACTGGCTATCTCCGCGCCGGCATCATCTACAACCGAAAGCAGCAAACGGACAAAGCAACGGAAATGTATGATGAAGCGGAGCGATTGTATCGCGCCGGCAGTAACGAGGAAGGCGCGATCGAGGTCCAACGGCAGCGCGGCATTCTCTTTCGGAACAAGGGTCGGTTTGAAGATGCAAAGACTCAGTTTCAACAGTCCCTTGATGCCTCACGCGCAATTGGCAACGAGGCGCAACAAATCACGGCTTTGATCGATTTGAGTTATCTCCATTCTCGACGTGGTTTGTTCTCTGAAGCCGAGAACTATGCGACGCTAGGCGGTCAATGTCGCACAGCAGAAGCAACTCGAAAACCTCGCTGCAGGCGGTTTACTAGAGCTCGGCAACTCATTTTCAAGCCAGGGCAACGATGAAAAAGCGGAGTTCTATTTCAAACAAGCGATCCAGTTTGCCAGGGCTAACAAAGGGCGATTGCGTGAAGCACGAGGCTTATCGAATCTGGGAGGTTTATACATTAAAACCTCGCGAGTCGATGAAGGCTTGAAAATGGTGCAGCACGCGCTGGAGTTTTTTCAGCAAGCGAATTATCCGCGCAGCGTTGGTATCTGTTTGACTCAGCTAGCTCGAGGCTTTCGTCGTAAGGCCGACTTTGCCTCGGCTGAACAAGCACTGAATAAAAACCTGGAGATCGCAAAGCAGAGCAATAACCCGCAAGCCATTGCTGATGTGGACTACGAGTTTGGGCTGCTTCGATTTGACGAGGAGAAATATCCCGCCGCGCTGGAGAAGTGCGACAGCGCCATCGCCGCTTATGAGGCAGGAAAAGACACGTTTGGAATGGTGTTTACCAAAACCAACCGCGCCAGGATTCTGGTGCGGCTCGGCCGCTTTGACGAAGCAAGACGTTTGCTTGAAGAACTCTTCAAAACTGCTGCAGAGCCGAAAGGCCCTTCGCAATTACTACCGGAGCTTCAACTTATTAAAGCGGAGTTGGCTTTCAGTGAGGGAAACCTGGGTCAGGCGAATGCGTCAGCGACTGAAGCCGTCAAAACCGCTCCAGCCCGATCTGATGTGCTGACTGACAGTAAGTATTTTCTCGCTTTGGTAAAGGCCTGGTCGGGCGCAAAACAAGAGGCAAAGCAATTGTGTAATGAAGCCATCAACGTTTCGTCTAATTCCGGCAACTCTCACTTATACTCAGTTGCCCTCCTACGTTGTGCGGAAGCGGCCCTGAAGGGAAATGACGCGCCAACTGCGCTGGCCCTGGCTCTTCAAGCGCAAAGCAGGTTTGCATCGAGTCAACAACTGGAATCTGAATGGCGTGCCTGGGCCATCGCCTCACGCGCCAGCCAGCAATTAGGCGATAAGAACAAAGAGGAAGAAATGTCCAGAAATGCTGAGAATGTGCGCTCCAGACTAGAGCAACACTGGGGCACTAACGTCTTCAGACAATACGCTACACGGCCTGATATTCAGGTTTATTATCATTAACACGGTTGATCCACCTGGCTCAACTCCCAACATTGCAAGGAGATCAACTATGTCAGACGAATCAAACATTACTGCTGAAAAACCAGTAAACGACGGTGGTGGTAACGCTCCAGAACCACCGCCGGAGCCGCCGGTGCCGGAGCCGGAGGAAGAATCAGTAATAGGCGCTGAAAAGCCCGTAAACCAAGGAGGCGGCAGTGCAGAATGACCTCACTTAACAAGGCTTCCCAGGGCCTTGCTGACAACTGAATACTAGAGGCTTGGGCGCTTCCCGACCGAGGCGCCCAGCAACTAACCAAACATCCTGTAAATCCTGAAAATCTGTTATCCTGTCTAAATTAACTACCACATCGCGGTATCCACCCCGGAATCAAAACCCTTTCCCCTTAACCCACTCTTTCACAACTTCCTTCGGATCGCGCTTCTCGCCGTCAATCTCGTAATTCAACCGCCGCATTTCATCAGTCGAAATCGCATTCGCGAGCTTCGCCAGAACCTCCCGCAGCGCCGGCACTCGCGTCAAGGAATCCTGACGCACGATATAAACAGCTTCGTACGGTGGAAAGTAGCGACGATCGTCTACGAGTTGAAAGAGATCCAGCGTCGCGAATGCGGCCTTCAGTCGAGTTACCGGCGATCAGATCGACCTGCCGCGACGAGAGCGCGATGTAAGTCAACGACAGATCCATCTCGCGCACTTCCGCGAACTTCAATCCATAGGCCTTCGAGAA
This sequence comes from uncultured Acidobacteriota bacterium, assembly GCA_963748155.1. Lineage (GTDB taxonomy): Bacteria > Acidobacteriota > Blastocatellia > Pyrinomonadales > Pyrinomonadaceae > PSRF01. The sequence continues at coordinate 627,745 of CAVVHV010000004.1, forward strand.
GCCCGGATAACCATCCGCGCGCGACATGAAGTCCTGACCAAACCCTGCTCGCCAGCGCGGCGCTTCCGCTGCCGCATTTGAAATCGTTTTCAGGTTCAGGCGTCTTGCATCTTCACCACGCACGAGGATCGCGAACGTGTTTTCAAATCCGAGTGGCTGGCTGACTTCGACTTTGAACTTGTCCGCATACTCCTGCTTCACCTGATCGTAAACCGCGCGCGGATCGGTGATCGGCGTGTGCTGGAGTATCGCGGTGTAAGAGGTGCCAGTGTACTCGGGATAGAGATCGAGTGTGCCGGCGACGAGTGCTTCGTGAGGCAGGTTGCCGCCAAGCTCAAACCGCCGTTCGACCGGAACTCCGCGCGCCTCGAGCATCTGCGCAACGATCTCGGCGAGCAGCGCTGATTCGGTAAAGTCTTTCGATCCTACCGCTATCCGACTCTCACTCGCCCGTTGTCGAACGGCCCAACCACAAAGCAACGCCACCGACCACAAGCACGACAACAGCAGCAAGCGCCAGCTTTCGCACAACTGTACGGCGGTGCTGCGCTTCGCGTCCACACTGAACCGCCGCTCCAACACGCCCAAAAGGAAATCCGCAGCGAGGGCGAGCAATGCCGCCGACAACGCACCCGCAAGTAACAGGTTGTTGTCGTACTGTCGCAAACCACGAAAGATGTAAACTCCGAGTCCGCCGGCGCCAACAGCCGCAGCAATCGTCGTAACACCCACTGCGATCACCGTCGCCACGCGAATTCCGGTGACGATCACACCCATCGCCAGCGGCAGCTCGACTTGTCGCAACACCTGGCTGCCCGTCATTCCCATCGCCACCGCCGCTTCTCTGACGTTTGGATCGACGTTGAGTATTCCGGTGACCGTGTTGCGGATGATCGGCAAGCAGCGAATAGACCACGAGCGCAACGAGCGCCGTGCGCGTGCCAATGCCGCCGATAAACGGAAGCGGAATCAGAAATCCAAACAACGCGAGACTCGGAATCGTCTGCATCACATTCGCGATACCCAACACCGGACCGCGCAAGGCTCGATAACGAGTCAAAAGAATTCCGGTCGGCACACCGATGATCACGGCAACGAGAATGGCAAAGAAAACGAGCACGATGTGCTGTCGCACGAGCAGCAACAGCTCCGACCAGTTTGCCTGGAGAAACTGCCAGAAGCTCACGAGGCTCCTCCGTTCACGTCGAGTGTGTCGAGGTAAGCGCGAGCCTGTGGATGTTCAGAACTGCGAAAACGTTCAGGTGTTTCAAGCAGCAGCGAGCTGTCCTTTGTGCATGAGGCCGATGCGTTGCCCGAGGATCATTGCTTCACGCACGTCGTGAGTAACGAGAATCGCAGTCTTGCCTAAACGCGTCGCCAGCTCGGCAAATTCGCGTTGCAAACTCGCGCGCGTGAGTGGATCGAGCGCGCCGAAAGGCTCGTCGAGCAGTAGCAACGGCGGATCCGCCGCAAGCGCACGCGCTACGCCGACGCGTTGCCGCTGGCCGCCCGACAACTCGCGTGGATAACGTTCCGCGAACCGGTTCGGATCGAGTCCGACGAGATTCAACATCTCTCGGACGCGTTCGTTCGTGCGTGCGCCGTCCCAGCCTGACAGCGACGGGACGAGGGCGACGTTGCGCCCGATCGTGAAGTGAGGAAAGAGTCCGCCTTCCTGAATCACGTAACCGATGCGGCGTCGCAGCTCAATCGGATCCCACGCCGTCGTCGATTTACCCTCGACGATCACCTCGCCGGATGTTGGTGTCAGCAACCGATTCACGAGCTTAAGCGTCGTGGTCTTGCCGCAGCCCGACTCACCGAGCAAGACGAGTGTCTCGCCTCGTTCGACGGTCAAGTTCAGGTCAGAGATGATGGTGGTGTTTGGGAGCGAGTAAGTGACGTTGTGAAACTGGACCAGTGCCTTTTGTGCCTCTTCGTGGCCCATCGGCTAATCAGTTGGCGAGCAACAGATTACTGCTGAAACGTTCCTGCGAGTCGAGCCAACTGCGCGACAGCTCAAAGCCTGTTTGCGCCGCGAGTTCTCGAATTCCGGCCATGTCGTATTTGTAAGAGTTTTCCGTGTGAATCAACTCTCCCGCCGCAAACTCGATCTCCAGATCGAGCTTCTCGATGCGCACGCGCTGGTTGAACAAACTCTCGATGTAGATCTCGATCCGTCCTGCCGCTGCGTTGTAAAAAGCGCGATGACGGAAAGCGCGCAGATCGAACGTGCCCTTCAACTCGCGATTGATTCTCGCCAGCACATTCAGATTGAAAGCTGACGTGACGCCGAGCGCGTCGTTGTACGCGGCCTCGAGAATCGCCGGATCCTTTTTCAGATCGGCGCCGAGCAGCAGCGCGTCGCCTTTGTTCAGCACGCTCCGCATCGCACGCAGGAAACGCAGCGCCTCGTCGCGATCGAAGTTGCTAATGTTTGAACCGAGAAAGAGTGCGAGCGTTCGCTTGCGCGGCTTCTTTCCGAGCTCGGCGAGTCCGGCGAAGTAGTCTGCCGCGTAAGCCTCGATCTTCAATTGCGGGTACGACTGAAGCAGGATGCGCGAGCTGCTCTCCAGCGCCGTCGCGGAAATATCGACAGGCATGAACAACAACTCCTGCTGGCGTCGCAGCAGGGCTTCGATGATCAATCGTGTTTTTGAAGCACTGCCACTGCCCATCTCGACGAGAGTTTTGTGCCCATCAACGGCGGAGACAATCTCGTCAGAATACTTCTGCAGGATCTCGTTTTCGGCACGTGTTAAGTAATATTCGGGCAGCAGGCAGATGGCTTCGAACAGTTGCGACCCGAGCTCGTCGTAGAAATACTTCGGCAAAAACCGTTTCGGTTGCGCCGAGAGGCCCTTGCGCACATCTTCGGCGAGGCCCGTCAGCGGATCGCGCTTGACGAGATTATGAATGTACAACCGCGGGTCGCGGGTGGGTTCCGACCTTGACACAGCCGGCACATGATAGCGTATCAGCCCCGGATTCACACGGATCGCTGCTTCCCTCCGTGAAATCCGTGCCAATCTGTGGCAAGATCCGTCGGCAATGATCAGAGCCTTAACAGTAATCACTGGTATTAATATTCCTCTGCTTTTCAGCCTTCGCCCAGGGCTATAAATCGGAAATCGAAACGCCCGAAAAGGTGTCGCTCGTCGTCAAGAATCTCGACGGCCGCGTCAGCGTTGTTGCGTCTGAAGAGCAACAAAAGAAAGTGACAATCGACGCGCGTTCGACCGGAGCGGCAGTCGTCGCCGAAGACGTCAAAGTCGAAACTAAAGGCAGCAACATTCACATCGACGTGCGCCCGCGCGGCGAAAAGAATCGCATCGATCTGATCGTCACAATTCCAACCCGCTCCAAAGTCGAAGTTGAAGGACAGGCGGGCGCGGTTGACGTGATCGGCAGTGTTGAATCGGCCGTCGTGAAGACAGATACCGGAACGATTCACGCTGACGTACCGCTCGAAGCGCTTAAGTTTAACTTTGTTTGGGAAGCCAGCAAGCCGCGCTACATGAGCGACGTCGAGCTTCCCGAAATCAAGGAGAAGGCGGGCGGCGTTTACAAGCTGTCCGGTCGACTTGGGGAGAAAGACGCAAAGAAAGAAGAGCTCGTTGCGCTCGACTTCCGCACGCAGCGCGGCGTCGTGCTCCTGAACATCGATCCGGAACGAGCGCCGAGCGATTTGCGTGAGCGGCCGCTGACCGAAGCTGCGCGCGCGATTGTCCGCAGTGGCGACAGTCAACTAGTCGAAGCGATTCGCAAAGTCTCGCCAAAGATGTTTGGCGACTTCGCGAAGACGCTTCCGCCGCCTGAGAAAGAACCGTCGCTCGTGAGACGCTCGCCGCCAGGACGGATCGTGAGCTCGGTGGCGCCGCAGTTGATGCGTTTCAATGCGAGCGTGACTGATCGCAACGGCCGCGCGATCGGCGGCATGCGCGAGTCAGACTTCACCGTTTGGGAAAACGGCATCGAGCGACGCGTCACGAGCGTTGCGCCGGCGAATGAGCCGTTCAATCTCGTGTTGCTGCTGGACGTGTCAGGCAGTGTCGAGGAGCGGATGGATTTTATTCGCAAAGCCGCGCGTGATTTCCTGCGCACGACCAGTCCCCAGGATCGGATCTCGATCATCAGTTTTCGTGACGACATTCAGGTGATTTCCGATTTCAGCACTGATCGCGGGATGCTGTCGCGCAAGTTGGACGAGATCGACGCCGGTGGCGGTACAGCGCTTTACGATGCGCTCGGATATGTTTTGAGTGAGCCACTCAGGAAGCTTCGTGGCGAGCGCACGGCCATCGTCGTGATGTCAGATGGCGACGACAACAAGTCGTTCCTGCCGTTTCCGGCGATTCTGGAGGCGTTGCTCGAATCGGGCGCGCTTGTTTATCCGCTGTACGTGCCTTCGGGTTTGATACCGGAAGCAAGCGTGCCGAAGCCGGAAATCACGATCGATCCTTTGCGTACGCGCTATTTAACGCTGACGACGCGCGCCGAGGATGAAGGACGCAAACTCGCGGCGGCATCAGGTGGGATTTATTATCCGATTCGCCGGCTGCAGGATTTGCAGAAAGCGTATGACGATGTGGTGGCGCAGTTGCGCTCGGCTTACACGATCACCTACGCGTCAAATTCCGCTTCAGCTTCACCGCGTGTGCGCGTGCGCACGAATCGCGACGGCGCATCTATAAGGCTGAGCCCCGTTGTGGAATTGAACACGCCCTAATCTTGTTAATCCTGTAAAATAACTATCTGCCAACAGAGTTAGCTTAGAGTTTTGTTAGTGTCATGTAGATGAATCAACCCCTTTTCAACGCACTATTCGACGAAACCGAACGCCGCCCGCTAACCGTCTCCCAACTAACAAACTCGATCCGGATCGCTCTCGAATCTCGCTTCGTCTCCGTCTGGGTCGAAGGCGAGATATCAAACTTCAAAGATCACTCTTCCGGCCACTGGTACTTCACCCTCAAAGACGAAAACGCACAACTGCGCGCCAAGTGCTTTCGCTCAACCAACACGCGCATTCGTTTTCGTCCCGCTAACGGTTTGAAAGTCCGCGCGCGCGGCAAGCTCTCGGTTTACGCGCCGCGTGGCGAGTATGAGCTCGTCGTTGATGCACTCGATCCTGTCGGCGCCGGCGCACTCCGGATCGCTTTCGAACAACTCCGCGATCGTTTGCAAAAAGAAGGTCTGTTTGCGAAAGAACTGAAGCGCCCATTGCCGGTTTTTCCGCGTCGCGTCGGCGTCGTAACTTCCCCAACCGGGGCCGCGATTCGCGACATTCTCAACGTGATCTCGCGTCGCACGAGAACTGTGCACGTTCTGTTTTCACCAGCGAAGGTCCAGGGCGAATCTGCTGGACCGGATATCGCTCGTGCGATTCGTTGGATCAATCTGTATCACGAGCATGCGTTGCGCGAAGGACGTGATGCCGATCTCGTCGATGTCTTAATCGTCGGCCGCGGCGGCGGCTCGACGGAAGATCTCTGGGCGTTCAATCAGGAAGAGGTCGCGCGCGCGATTCGCAAATCAGCGATTCCCGTAATCTCTGCCGTGGGCCATGAAACGGATTTCACGATCGCCGACTTCGTCGCTGATTTACGTGCCGCAACACCATCGGCAGCGGCAGAGATAGTCGCCGCTCGTGAAGATCAGATCTGTTCGGCGTTGGACCACATGGGCCGTCAACTTGTGCGGTTGACACGCTTCAATATCGTCAACTTGCGGGCGCGAGTGCAGGAACAGGCACTCTCACACGCTTTCGACGAAGTTAAATCACGACTGGCAAAAGCGCGCGCACGCCTCGATTCGGCGACAAACGCGTGCGACGCAAGTATCGATGCGAAGTTGCAGGATGGACGCGAGCGGCTGGCGCTCGCTGCTGCTTCGCTTGACGCATTGTCTCCGCTTGGAGTATTGCAACGAGGTTACGCGATAGCGCAGGATGCGTCAGGTAAACTGGTGCGGGATGCAGGAACGGTGAAGCCCGGAGATGCAGTCACGGTGCGTTTAGCGAAGGGAAAACTGAGAACGCGGATTGAACGGATCGAAGCCACGGATTAAACGCGGATCAAGCTAATGCGGCAAAAGATTGTAATTAATTTGGATGCGCCGAAAGCTGAGGGAGCGAAGGCTGTTCGCAAGCGTCGACGGTGGCCGCGTGTGCTCGGGATTCTGGCGCTGCTGGTTTTGATTGTCATCGTTGTTGTAGCGGTGGGCGGGTTTTTGGCGGTTCGGCGTTACCAGTCGACGCCCACTTACGCGCTTGCGCTGATTTTCGATGCCGCACAGCGGAACGATGTCGCCGAATTTCAGAAGCGAATTAACGACGAGGAAATCGCGAAGAACATGACCGCGAGCGTCAGCCAGAAGGCCGCTGCGCGTTACGGATACGCACTCAACAGCTCAATTCAGCAACAGATAGATAGCGCGATGCCGTCGTTGTTGCCGCGAGTGAAGCAAGCGGTTCAGGACGAGTTCTTCAACGCGATGAAGCAGTTCGCGGCGGCGCCGGAGCAACGATCGTTCATATCTATTGTTGGGGCAGTTCAGTCGTTAATGACAGTTACTACAGAAGGTGATTCTGCAAAAGCAACTGGGAAAATGGCCGGCCATAATATTGAGCTGGCGATGCGGCGCGACGCGGATGGCTGGAAGGTGATCGACGTTAAAGATGAGGTCATAATGCAACGCGTGGTTGATAGTGTTATGAAAGAACTGCCGGCGATCGGAAACCTTGACGCGAATAGTCCGTTGCTGAAGAGGTCAAAACCAAAGAGATCGCGTCGTGGAAGATAAAAATGAGTAACGGTGCAGAACAAAACAGGACGTTTGAAACTTCTCTGGAAGCGCTCGAACAGATCGTGCGGCAACTTGAAGACGGCGACTTGCCGCTCGAAAAGAGCCTCGAGTTATTTGAACAGGGCATACGACTGTCGCGCGAATGCCAGGAACGGCTCAGCCAGGCCGAGCGGCGCATAGAGATCCTCTTACGCGATAACCAGGGACGGCCAGTGGCCGCGGCGTTCAAAGAACCGCCGAGCGACGCGCCTGTGGGTGAGGATGAGAATGGCCTCTAACGTCATCCAGAACCCACTCGAGCTCGACAGTCTGCTGGCGAGCAGTCGGGCGCTTGTGGAGCTCGAGCTCAACAAGTTGCTGCCATTGTCAGGGACCGCGCCGGAGAAGATTCACCACGCGATACGTTGGAGCGTATTTGCGGGCGGTAAACGATTCCGCCCCGCACTGCTGCTGGCAGTGGGGCAGGCGTTCAGCGCGCCTGTTGAAGCGTTGATTCGGACCGCGTGCGCGTTTGAGATGGTCCATACCTATTCGCTGATTCACGACGATCTGCCCGCGATGGACGACGACGATTTGCGACGCGGCCGGCCAACGTGTCACGTGCGTTTCGATGAAGCCACAGCGATCCTCGCGGGTGATGCGTTGCAGACGCTCGCGTTCCAAACGATCGCTGAAGACGTACGCGTGGATGCTGAGACGCGGATCGCATTGATCTCGGAACTCGCACGCGCGGCGGCGACTCCTGAGGGCATGGTCGCGGGCCAGGCGCTTGATATGGAGGCGGAGACGCGTCAGGTGAATGGCACGCAACTCGAGGAGATTCACCGGCTCAAGACCGGGGCGTTAATCAGGGCGGCGGCGCGTTGTGGAGCGATTATTGGGCGTGCGAGTGAGAGTGAGCTCGTAGCTATTACCAGTTACGGATCATATCTGGGATTGTTGTTTCAAATCACGGACGACTTCCTCGACGTGACAGCAACGGCCGAGGATCTCGGCAAGACTCCGGGGAAAGATGCGCGCTCGAATAAGGCAACCTATCCTGGGCTTCATGGAATGGAAGAAACCCGTCTTGCAGCAATCGAGGCGCATCGCAATGCCTGTCACGCCTTAGATCAACTCGATCGACCAACAGACGTTCTTCAAAAGATCGCTGATTTCATTCTGCATCGCACTGGGTAAGAGATATGTAGACAGGATTTACAGGATTTTTCAGGAATTACAAGATAGTCCTGTCAATCATGAGAAATCTTGTAAATCCTGTCTACTTTTACTCGTAGGCAAGCGCCTCACGCACGGTGACTCTTGAAGCCTTCCACGCCGGCAGAAAACTCGCCACTGCACTCAACCCGATCGACACGATCAGCCAGATCACCAACCCCAGCGGCTCGAAAGTAAAATCCAACCCACTCCGAAACATCACCTTCACCATAAAATCACCCACCGCTTTACTGATCGGCCACGCGAGCAGTGCGGCAATGGTCCAACTCAGGATCCCAATCACAACTCCTTCCGCCACGATCATCAACCAAACAATCCGCGGCGTCGCACCAAGCGCTCGCATCACACCCATCTCACGTCGTCGCTCGAGCACGTTGAGACTCATCGTCGTCATCAGCCCCAGACCACCAACACCACCAACAATCGCCGACATCACGATCAGAAACATATAGATCATCACCATGTGCTGATCGAACCCAAATCGGCTTTCGCCTTTCGTCGAGCTGCTGCGCGCGCGTATACCTTGTGCCTCCAGATTCCGATCCAGCTCCGCCTTTAACGCACTAATCGCATCGGGATCAGTATCATCAAGCGCGAGCCGCAAACTGTTTGCCTTTCCCGTCAGCGGTATATAACCAACTGGTGACGGCGAGAACGCCTCGCGCGCAAGCCCAACGATCCGCCATGCTTTTTCATCTGCGCCGATGCGCAACACAACCGTCTCGCCAACGCGCATCTTCGGCTCTCGACCCGCAAGCGCATTGTTGATGACGATCGCATCAGTGTCCTGCGGCGTCAGCTTTCGTCCCTCGATGATGTCGAAGTCGAGTAGCTGTGTGTCAGGCGGCAAAGCAACCACACCGAAACGACGCTCACCAAGCGATCCTTCAGTTGTAAACCAACCCTCAGCACGCGAGACGCCCGGCGTGTTGCGCACCGCTTTCTGAATCTCTTCGAGCTCGTATGATTTCGCAAACGACACAGTCAAATCAGATCTTCTCGCTGCAAACATGCGGTCGAGCGTGTTAACCATCGAGGCACGAACGTTCAGCGCCGACAGGAAAAACAATCCGCCCGCTGCGAGCGTCAGGAGAGTCAAAACGAGTCGCGCCCGTCGTCGAAAGCTGTTGCGAATCGCGAAAGCAACCAAACTAAACGTGCCGCCGATGCGCGCGAGGGCACGATCGAATGCGCCCGCGCCGAAGTTTGCCTGCGATAAGCCGAAGTCCGAGAGCGCCACTCTGACCGGCGTCGCCGTGCCACGCCAAACCGGATAAGCGGCTGCGACCAGTGGCGCCACAATGCCGATTAGAGCCACAAGCAGGTAAACCCAGATCGGCACCGCAAAGCTGTTGATGTCGAAGTTGAGAAACATCGCCATGTAGCGGCACAGCGCGCGACTGCCGAGAATTCCGAGCGGTATCGACACGATCACTGCCGCGATGCCGAGAAACAGCGCCTGGCTGAAATAGATCTGCGCTATCTGCCGGCGCGTGCCTCCGATCGCTTTCATCACGCCGATCTGTCGCACCTGCGACGCCATCATCGCCGTCAGCAGGTTGATCACGAGAATCCCGCTCAGCACGAGCACAAACAGCCCGAAGCTCGACATCGCCAGCAGCAGAATGCCCGTGAGATCCGAGTGCGGATGCTTGCCGGGTTGAGGAATGTCGACGCGTCGCACTTCGTGCCCACGACTTTCGATCAACTGCTCGACGTCGCCCGCCACGCGCCTGATGTGGTCTTCGTCAAACCTGTTTTGGGCGACGAGGATGTTCAACTGATCGAATCGTGGCTCTTCGCCGAGTTGGACCAGGGTGGCGAGATTGATGTAGCCATAGACGATGTTCTCCATGCGCGCCTGCGCCTGGCCCACATCGTGCACACTGCCGCTGATCACGAGCGGCTGCTCGACTCCGTTCGCAGTCTTGACTGTGACCGCGTCGCCGATGTTTGCCTTCGCGACCTGGAAGGCATCGCGCTCGATCAGTATCTCGCCGTTCGCGGGCGGCCACGCGCCGCGCTCCGGCACAAGCTTGCTGACGCGAATGTTGCCGTAGTCTTCAACTACAAACAGGATCAGGTTGCGCCACTGCACTGGTCCAGCCTTGATCTGCCCGCTGATCGTCCGGCGCGGTTCTGCGTCGCTGACTTCGGGATTTTGCAGAATCGCTTTGACGAGATCGTCGTCGATTGAGTCGACACGCAGCACTGCGGACGCGGGGTTCGTTGCGAGATAACCCAGATCGAGCTCGCGCGTCAGGATCGCGTAGGACGACATCACTGCTGCGAACGCCGAGATGCCGAGCGCGATCGCGAGCACGACGAGCACGGTGCGCGCGCGTTCCTGCCAGAAGTCGCGAATAGCTTTGCGCCAGAGTGTTGTCATGAGTGAACCCATCAGTGAAGTATCGCGCCGTCGGAGATCTCGATCTTGCGATCGATCACGCGCGCGATGTCGGCTTCGTGAGTGGCGATGACGACGGTAGTGCCGCGATTAGCCATGTCGCGAAAGAGATCGAGAATCTCAGTGGCGGTGACGGAGTCGAGATTGCCGGTGGGCTCGTCTGCGAGGACCAGCGGCGGCTCGTTCGCGAGTGCCCGCGCGATCGCGACGCGCTGTTGCTCGCCGCCTGAAAGCGTCGCCGGCAGTTTGTCTGCGTGCGCTGCCGACTGCCGACACGCTCGAGCAACTCAACCGCGCGTTTGCGACGCTCGCGCAATGGAATAGTTTTCGAGAAGTCCATCGGCAGCATGACGTTCTCGGCGGCGGTGAGCGTTGGCAGCAGTTGAAAGAACTGAAACACGAAGCCGACATTTCGCCCGCGCCATGCGGCCAGTTTGTTTTCCGATAGCGCGTGAATCTCTGTGCCCGCGACAGCGACTGAGCCCGACGACGGGCGATCGATGCCTGCGACCATGTTGAGCAGTGTCGACTTGCCGCTGCCTGACTTGCCGACGACGCCGACAAACTCGCCCGCTCGAATTTCGAGATCGATGTTCTTCAGCGCCGCGAACTTGCCCGCCGGTGTTTCGTAAGTTTTGGAGACGTGATTCAAAGAGATCATAGTTTTGCTCGCGTGTATTTTTCAGATCGGAACACTTCTGTCCAGCGGTATGATGGCCGCGCGGGTCGTAATCGAACAAAGAGGTAACGAATGTCCAACAACGAGCACCTGCCTCTTGCGGGATCGAAGAAGAAGACTGATGCTCGCGTGCGGCGAACGCGCGACGCGCTGGGCGATGCGCTGATCGCGCTGATGCAGGAGAAACCGTTCGACACGATCACGGTCCAGGACGTTTTGGACCGTGCGCACGTCAGTCGTTCAACTTTCTACTCGCATTACAGCGACAAGGACGATCTGCTGATGAGCGACGCTGAGGAGTTTTTTGAGGCGCTTTCGATGGCGCTCTCGGCGCATGGCGACAAGTCGGATCGCGTGTTTCCGGTGAAGGAGTTTTTCACGCATCTCGCCGATGTGCAGCCTTTCTACAAAGCGCTCGTCAAGTCGGGCAAGTTTCAGGAGAACATGGAGCTCGCGCGTGGACACTTCGCGCGCGGGATCGAGCGACGGCTCTCCGAACTACCTCGCGCCAGCTCAATTCCGGCAAATGAACTTCCGGCAATCGCCTTCACACACGCCGGCGCATTGCTGTCGTTACTGACGTGGTGGCTCGATCGCGGCATGCGCGAGCCACCCGCGCAAATGGACGAACTCTTCCACCGCATGGTCTGGACCGGTATTTCCTAACAATCCTGTCAATCCTGAAAATCCTGCCATCCTGTCTAAAATTCCTCTTGAAGTAAAACGAACGTTCGTGCTATATACTTCCGCATCGTGACGGAGCTGGAACTTAAAGGTCGTAAAGCGCAAGGCGATCGCACCCGGCGAGCGATTCTCGAATCTGCCGTGCACATCGCCTCCGCTGAAGGCCTCGAAGGCCTGACCATCGGCCGCCTCGCCACCGAGCTTTCCATGAGCAAAAGCGGTCTCTTTGCGCACTTCGGCTCGAAAGAAGAGCTGCAAGTCGCGACCGTCGAAGCCGCCCGCGCGATTTTCATTCACGAAGTCATCAAACCCGCATTCGAATCGCCTGAGGGCATGCCGCGTCTCTGGAAACTCTGCGACATCTGGCTGTCTTACGTGCAGAAGGGTGTCTTTCGCGGCGGGTGTTTCTTTGCCGCCGTCGCGGCGGAGTTTGATAGCCGTCCAGGACCAGTTCGCGATCGCATCGCCGAGATTATGAAGGAGTGGCTCTCAGCCCTGCGCAACGCGATCGTCGAGGCACAGAACGCGGGACATCTCGACAAAGACGTCGACGCCATTCAACTCGCTTTCGAATTCAACTCGCTCGAGCTCGGCGCGAACTGGGCCTTCAAGCTCCACGACGATCCGAAAGCATTTGCACGGGCGCGCGAAGCAATTCGCGAACGCCTGAGCCGGCATGCGACGCCGACAGGCGCGCAGTTGTTTTAGACAGAAACTACGTGGAGGTTTACTTTGCTAGCCAGATCTTTCCTCGTTGCAGCCATCCTTCTCGGCAGTTCACTTTTTGTAGTTAACGCACAAACAGCGGAGTTTCAGTCAGCACTCAAGCGAGGCGATGCCCTCGTGGCCCAGGAGAAATACCGCGCCGCGATCGAGGAGTACAGCAAAGTCTCGAGTCACGCGGGTGATTTGTACGCGCGCGCGATCTACAACATGGGCGTTTGTTATTACGAGCTGTGGCGAGACTGAAGAAGCGATCGTGTTTTACAAGCGTGCGATCGAGTTGAAGCAAGGGAATTATCCACGCGCTTCGCATGCGCTTGGCGTGGCGTTGGAGGACCAGGGTAGAACGGGGGAAGCACGCGCGGCTTACGAACAGGCCGTAAGCGCTTCAAACAGAGATTTCGCGCCTGCGATTTACAAACTCGGCCTGCTCGAAGCAAAGGCCGGCGACTTCAGTAAAGCCGCGGCGCTCTTCAAAGAAGCGGCTGCGAGTGACGGCGAGCACGTAGCGGCGAGTCACAACAATCTCGGCGTGATGCTGGCGCAGCTTGGGTTTATGAAAGAGGCGGAGAAGGAGTTTGTGATTGCGCTGAAAGAATCGAGCGGCCGGCTAGGCGATGCGGTGCACAATTTAAATCTCTGCCGCTCACTTACGGCGGGAAGCTTCAGACAGGATTACAGGATTTACAAGATGTCCACGAATTAATCCATCCTGTAAATCCTACAAATCTTGTCATTTGTCAGAGCTGACTCTACTTATTAGGCGTGGCTTTGCTCGAATCCTCAGGTTTCTTCTTCACGTAGATATCACCACGGATCGTCATGTTGGCCTTTTCTGCAAGCGTGACCAGCACTGATTCAAGCAGCTCCTTGTCATCGATTTTGAAGCTCGTGATCCCCGTAACGTTCGAGTCCGGATCGCTGTATTGCAGCGTCAAGTAGCGAACCTTGTGTTTGATAAAGCGCGCCGGTAGTGCGTAAATCGATGGCACGTTGCTGGCCACGGTGGCAGCGGCTGGCTGTACCTTTTTCGAATCTACAAAAGCCGAAGTGATTGCCTCGTACGGAATCGAGATCTCTTTCGGTGGCTTCTTGTCTTTGAAGAGCAGGCGATTATTGTCGTCGTCGAACATCAATGTGCCATGCATTGTCTTCGTGTAGCCAAACACTCCGCCCTCATATTTCGCTTTGACGGTCTTTGGGGCCGGTTTGACGGCCGGCTTTTGTGTCTCCGGTTGAGGATCCGCGGAGCGTGGACGCTGCGCGAACACGCCAGTGAGCAAAGCTCCCAGCAGGAGCAAAGTCGAAAAGGTTTTCATTGAATTCTCCTTAAACTATCAGAATTGATTTGCCCACATTGGCGCCTGGTAGAGAATCCACCAGAGCAACAACTGAACTGCCAGTTACAACAACTCCAACAATCGTGCTTGCGTAACAAATGCCGCGAGACGAGTCGCCGCTGACTTGTTGTGAACGATAAGATCTAACTACACCGACAGTGCCCAGCACTACTGCACCGGGACAGAAAACGATGCCGAGATACGGCACCAGAGAATAAGTCGCAAAGGCCTTCGCTGTCCCTGGCAAGCCACTCATTATTTAGCGAAGGGTTTGACGCGTTCGATCGATTCCTTGAAATCAGGATCTGACGGCGCTAATGCGGCGCCCTTCTGATAAGCAGCCAGCGCCTTCGCATACTGCTTCGTCACTTCAAACGCATAGCCGAGCTCGCGATAGACATTCACGTCGTCAGGCGTTTTCTTCGCGGCTGTTTCCAACGCTGTGATCGCCTTCGGAAAATTCTGCGCGCGCGAATGGGCCACACCCAGCAGGTAAAACGTCACGCCAGTCGCATCAGGCGCGGCGGTCGCACGTTCGAGCACACCGGCGGCGCGTGCATACTGTTTCGAGCCGATCAAAGCTTGTCCGAAAAGGGTGACTGCTTCGGCGTCAGTTCTCAGCTTGATCAAACCTTCGCCGGCACGCACGGCGCTGATGTAGTCAGCATCGGCTTTCGCCGGATCAGTGCTGGTTGCCGCACGACGCAGGTAAGCGGTGGTCAGAAGTGCCCACGCGCCTGTCATTCGCGCATCGTTAACCGTGGCGCGATTCAGGTTCGCGATCGCACCATCGAGATCGTTCTTCGCGAGCGCGATTTGCGCGAGATAGAAGACTGACAACGTGTCCTTCGGATTGAGCTTGAGGACCTGGTTAAAACTCTTCTCAGCATCGGCGACCTTGCCCGTCTTGTACTCTGAAATACCGCGATAGTAGATCAACATCGAATCGGGCTGATTGGGATTACGATTAACCGCTGCTGTCAAAAGTGGCAACGCTTCCTGATACTTCTCAGAAAGCACATATGCCTGTCCGAGCGCGCTCTCCGTGTTTGGATCTTCCTGCTTCGCGTTGCGCTGTAGCTCGACTGCTTTCTCGAGGTCCTTCACGGCATCGGCATACTGCTTCAGGTTCAACTCCGCGAATCCCGCAATCTTCCACGCCTCCGCGTCGTTGGGATACTGCAGCCGTGAGATCTTTGGCTTCCTTCGCCGCGGCCGCAAACTGTTTCTGTTCGAGCAGGAGATATGCGTGCTTCGTGTCTGCCGAGCCTACCGTGTTTGCGACTGGCCGAACCGGCTGCACGTCGAGCAACGAATCGTTCGAGTTGTTTCGCCGCGCGGTCGGCGAGGGCTGGGGCTCGGGTCGCAGGAGCGGATCGTCCGCAGGGGTTTTGGTCGGTTGCGCAGACTGCCTGTTCGTGCGTCTGGGCCGGGTTGACTGGGCCTGAATCGCCGCAGTTGCCAGTAAAAATATCGCGCTGACGGTGATAAAACGTTGAACAAGCATAGGTCTACACATAATGCGCATGATTGTATGCGGGAGAGGGTTAGGTTTGAAAGCTCAGACTACCGATCAAACCCTTCGGATGCGGGAATGAGGGGGTTGAGTTGCGCCGCTGATTTTCGCAGATTAACGCGGATCCGTTCTGATCCGCGTTAATCTGCGTTCATCTGCGGCTAATAAATTGAGTTTCAACCCAAACTGGAACTGCCGTGGGTCGAAGGCGGCGGTTGGGCGGCTGAAGTAACGGCCGTTGCCCGCGCGTTGGTTGAAGGAATTCACATCGGTGATGAACGGCGACGCCGCAGCCTCATTGAAGCGGTTGAATAGATTGAAGCCTTCCGCAATCAACTCCAACCGGAGCCGCTCACCGATCGGCACCAATTTCGCAACGCGCAGATCCAGCGACATGTAACGATGCGTCATACCGAAATTGCGAGCCAGACTGCCACTCGTGAACACGCCATTCGTAATCAACGGCGCACAACCCGACGTGCCAGGCACGCACAGCGTTCCATCGTCACGCACTGAAGGCCGGTCAGTTTGGTTCGACTGGTCGTTGTTCGTATCCTGATTGCTCAGGATGTTGAACGGACGTCCCGCGGAGATCTCGAAGATCGGCGCGATAGTGAAGTTTGAGAGCGCGCGATGGAACCCACCCTCCGTGGCCCAACGGCTTGGTGTGGCAATCACACCACTAAACACGAAGCGATGGCGTTGATCAAAGAGTGAATCCGCACGCTCGGCGCCGAAGTTTCGATTGTCCTGCGGCAGCAAGAGCGTTTGCAGGTCAGACGAATCGTCGATCGAGTGTGACCACGTGTACGACGCGAGGAACTGGAAGTTATTAGAGAAGCGCTTCTTCACGTCGACGTTCAATGCGTGGTAAGTCGAATTGCCGTCCGACGTTTGCGCGTTGATCGAACCGAACGGTGAAATCGTTCCCGGAGTACGGAGTGTGCCTGCTAATTGCGAGTTCAACACAGCCGGTGTAACCAAACCTCCACTCGCCGCCTGGGCCAGAAAATAGTTGGGCGCATTGGGTCTGAAGAAGTTTGCGATCGCCGGAGAGATAATTCTTCCGCGTGTTGGCGAAAGAGCGATCATTCCCGGAACGATCACTACAAGGGTATCACCAGGCAGCAGCGGATTGGCGAAGGGGGTGCCCGGCGCCAGGGTCGATCCAAAGAAATTGCCAACGAGCAGCGCTTCCGTCGTACTCGTTGGATTGCGATTCGCGTAGCGCCTGAAGTTTGCGATTTGAAGATCGGTTTGCGGAGCGTTGATGTCGAGCGGATGCGGCAGGTGATGAGCGCCGACGAATATGTAACTGCCCGACACGGTCATGTCCTTCGTCAGTTCACGCTCGACGGTGAAGTTACCCTGATTCGCGTAGGCGTACTCAAAGTTCTTCTGCACGTGCAGCGTAAACGGAAGCACTGGACCAAAACCGGGGAACGTTTGATCGTTGAATCTCTGTCGACCGAATTGATACTGAGCGCTGGCGGCAACACCCGGCGTTTGAAATGTCGCAGGAAGGCCATTTGCTGGTATGGCTGCCTGGCAAAACGGCGAAAGGTTTGCCTGGGAGCAGACAGTGCCCTGAAAGACCTGAACCGCATTGAGCAAAACCGGTGCTCCGGTTGCTGCATCTCTGAGCGCCGGACTGCCCGGCGTTAAAATCCCTTGCTGCTGTTGCACTGCGTCAGCGATGTCAGAGTTAAACGAGATCGCGAGCAACGGATGGTCGTAGAACATCCCGAAGGCGCCTCGAATCGACGTCTTTCCATCACCCCACGGATCCCAGGCGATCGCGAGGCGCGGCGCCCAGTTGTTCTTGTCGCGTGGAAAGCCCTGTTGCACGCCCATCGCATCCTGGGCCGCCAGAACGTCGGCCGCTGAGAGGGTGATTCCAGAAAGCGGGTCGCGCAGCGGCAGTGTCGGAATCTGCTCGGTCAATTCGTAGTCGTAGCGAATGCCATAGTTGAGCGTCAGGTTGCGACGTATCTTCCACGAGTCCTGTGCAAAGAAGGCCATCGGTTTGTTGCCGATACTGCTGACGGGATTACCGAAGCCCTGAATAAAGTTGGCCGGAAACCCGAGTCCGTACTGCTGAACCGGCGTAAAGTCCGGCGGCAGCGGCAATCCAGGCGTAGTGCACGCTGCGGATAACAACGTGCAGGCGCCCAGCCCACCAAAATTAAAGAGACCTGCGAAGTTCAATTCAAAGATCGCTTCCGGGATGCGGATGGAAGCATAGTCGCCGCCAAACTTAAAATTGTGACTTCCGGCCACGACGTTAACGTTGTCCGTAAACTCGAATCGCGTTTCTGTCCGGGAAACCGGAGAGAAGAGCTCGCGACCGATAAAGGCCGTGCCGGAAATATTGAAGGCCACTGCATCACCGTTTGCCGACTTGAAAGTCGCACGACGTCCACCGTAGTTGAAACGTGCTTCGTTTACGATCGTGTTGGAAAGTGTCGACGTGAGGGTGGCGACCGCCGAGGAGTCTTTCAGCGTCTGAATGCCAGTGCGCGAAAAATCATTCTGGCCCAGCGATTGGTTTTGCGACTCGACCTGAATGCCGGTGAGATCGCTCGGGTTGTAACCGAAGCGGAAGCTGAACTGGTGACTGTTCGTGATCAGATGGTCTAAGCGAAACGAGTTGAATGTTGTTCGCTCAGTCACTGGAAAGATTCGCTGTAGATTGTTCAAAGGTCTGAAAGCGATGAACTGTCCCGCAGCGTTAGTCGTCGCGGTCGGAACAGGGGCACTTGAAAGCAGGAAGCGCGGACCGACTGTCGCACCCGCCGGCAGCGGCGTTAGAGTACCAGTCAAACCCGGAAAGATTACGAGGGGATTCGTCCCGGTAAGCGCGGTCGAACCGCCGCTCGAGGCGAGAAACGCATACGGAACGGCAAGCGCTGTCGCTCCAATGCCAAGCAATTGGTTGATGTAGGTTACCTGTTGAGGCGAGAGGTTCCTGAACGTCTGGCCCGCGATGGTAACGCTGGATGTCAAATCGCCTTGTACGTCGCTCGTGAAGAAGCCCGATTCATTTCGCCGTCGCTGTTCGAAAGCGAGGAAGAAGAACGTGCGGCCCTTGTCCAGCGGACCACCGAGTGTGAATCCGTATTGCGCGCGAGTGAACGGCGGATCCTCGATCGGCGCAAATGCATTGCGCGCCTGGAAGCTGCGGTGTCGCAGGAAACCGAACACGTTGCCGTGAAACTCATTTGTGCCCGACTTGGTAACCACGTTCACCACACCGCCCGCTGAGCGACCAAACTCAGCCGCGAACGAATTGGTGACGACCTGAAACTCCTGCACTGCTTCCTGACTAACTGTCGAACGCGAGGCGTTAACGGAGTTATCCGTGTTGTCAGCGCCGTCAACCTGCACCAGATTTGAGCGACCGCGTTGGCCGCCGAAGTTCAAACCCGTCGTGGGCGCCGGTCCGATCGGACGGCCGTTGTCACGTCCAACTGTCGAAGTGGTGAGGGCAAATGCGAGATAGTTTCGTTCGTTGATCGGGAGATTGTTGATGCGCTGCTGATCGATGGTGGTGGAGACGGCGGTCTTGGAAGTCTCCACTATTTCAGATGTGGCATCGGAAATCGTGACGCTCTCGCTGATTTGTCCCGGCTCAAGCGCGATGTCGTTTAGCTCCGCAGCCTGTCCGACCGTGACCGTGACTTTCGGCAAGACGGCTTTTTTGAAGTTCGCCGCTTCGACAGTTACCTCGTAGTCGCCGGGTGGAACGTTGACGATGCGGAAGAAACCTTCTTCGTTTGTGGTTGCAGAGCGCGAAGAGTTCGTGCCCGGATTGCGAGCCGTCACCGTAGCATTCGCTACGACGGCGCCTGTCGAATCTCTCACGGTGCCTTGCAGATCGGCAGCGTTAGACTGCGCCTGTCCAAAAGCGACATGGGCGGAAAGAACTAAGAGCACCAACAAACAGGGGATTCGAAATGATCCGTTAAGCCGGGACATTAACGATACCAACATCGTCGTTTCTCCTTTAGTTTTCGCGGCTCTGGAATTCGCGCGGTCCTAGTAAAATTTTTGGTTACATTCTCTTGCCACTGGACGAGATTCGGAGATCCGTCTCCGACTAGCTGACGGCGTGTGGGAGCACTTTTTGCCGTTGTCACGTGCTCTGGGATAGCAACTATGACAGAGAGACCAGCACTGGCTCAGCCTTTTTACTCTAAAAGTGTCAACGTGGCAAGCAGTTATAACTGCGGATATGCGGTAATTAGCTACCAGCACGTAAGGAATGGGGATCGTTTTGATTAGCTGACCGGGTAGCGCGCGCGATCCAATTGGGAAATTGCTTA
Organism: uncultured Acidobacteriota bacterium; assembly: GCA_963748155.1. GTDB lineage: Bacteria > Acidobacteriota > Blastocatellia > Pyrinomonadales > Pyrinomonadaceae > PSRF01. The sequence goes on from CAVVHV010000004.1 coordinate 647,444, forward strand.
CTCGCGCCGCAGATGGCGATCCCCAGACCAGCAAGGCGAGGACTGAACGCGGCGCGTCGCAACCATCCGGAAATTCTCAGCCGCGAATCAAACTTTCTCGCGTATTCATTCGCATAGTCGGTCGCGAGTGCAGCGCGCGTCCAGCTCGGTGCGATGACGGCTGATTACATCGGCCACAAGCTCGGCGCTTTCGAACGCCATCAACATTCCGCTGCCCGTAAAAGGATCGATAAACGCCGCCGAGTCGCCAATCGCGAGCAGGCCTTTCGCCGGACTTGGCTGCTGCCGGCCAAAACGTTCCCACGAAGCGCTCAGCCATTCGGATTCGGGTTGTGCGTGCTCGAGTGTGTAAGCGGCGCGCCGGTTTTTCATCACCATCTCGCGCATCACAAGCTCGGGATCGGACTAATGACGTTTTACTTGTTCCGCGGAGATGATGAAGCAGAGATTGCTGATGTCGCCTTCGACACTGCTGAGCCCGCCGTATCCGTCCGGGTAAAAGTAGATCTCGCATGCGCCGGGCGCGACAAGCGTGTTTCGCAAGTGCACTTTGAAGGCGATCAGTTTTGCTTTTGATTTTGGTTCGCCCGTGTGGAGCTTTCTCGTGAGTATGCGCGCGCGTCCGGTTGCGTCAATCGTTAGCGGCGCGGTGTGTTGCTGCTCGTCGCCGTTAATCTTGAGCTTGATGCCGCGCACCGTGGTTTTGTCAACAATCGGCTCCGTTGATGGTCGCGCCTTCGATCACCGTGACGCCACACGCCTCGTGCTCTTTGCAGCAGTACGTTGTCCATCACTGCGCGACTCAAACCGAGTGCGGGTGGTCCGCCAAACCAACTGCTGGGAATCGTGACGTGATGTCCGCGAGTCGAGTAGAAGACTGTTTCCGTGAGTGATGCGGGATCTGAGTTTGTCATCGCGTCAGCGACGCCGAGTGTTTCGAAGTGTCGCCGGCATTCGGGAGAGATGAATTCACCGCAGAGTTTTGGACGCGGAAATTTTTTCTGCTCGACGAGGAGAACGCGAAGATCATTGCGCGCCAGACGTATCGCGGCGCTCGACCCCGCTGGTCCAGCACCCGCGATAATCACGTCGAAGTTGTCCGTTGGATGCTAGCATCATGTAAATCTTGTAAATCATGAATTCTTGTCTAAATGTAGGACAGAATTTCATGATTTTCAGGATTTACAAGATTACTCTCATTCCTACGCTTGATTGCCTCCGGCGCGGCGCTTAAGACGAGGCGGTACGGAAAATGCCGCTCCACCGAAATATCCCGCAGCCCCGCACGTTGGGCCAAATCAAGCAACTCATCACTCTTGAAACTTCGCAGGATCGACAACGCTCCGTCGTGTCGTAACAATCGATTGTGCAATACGATCTTGCCGAGCGTCGTGTAAAGAAAATACGCCACCGGATGGCGATGCAGATCGATCACAAATATCCGCCGCCTGGCAACACGGCTCATCTCACGAAGAATCTGGACCACCTGCTCGTCGAGAAAGTGGTGCGTAAACAGCGAGCACATCACATAATCAAACTGCGCATCAGAAAACGGGAGCTGCAACGCATCGCCGCGCACCGAGCTGATCTCATCGAAACGCTCCGACTCTTCCAGTATCGACTCCGCCATACGCTCATTCAGCTCAAGACCAACTCCACTAAACTGTCGATTAGTTTGCCTGGCCCATGTCGCAGCAACACGCAATAGCTCACCCGAACCAGCGCCGATATCGAGTATCGAAAAACTCGCCGTGCGTTGGGTTTCGATCTCGCGCAGGAGCGTTGCCTTCAGGCTATGCGCGTCGCCCATCCAACGGTTTACGAGCTGAAGCTCACCGATACAGTCTTCATACTCTGCTGCCGTGTAGTTACCGGTGTCGATGTGTTCGAGCCTGTGACTGCGTTGCTTGAATTTGTCGAGCATGTTGGACCACTGATCAATGATCGATTTGTTGGATCACGAGCGCACTGTTCTTCGACCCGAAGCCGATGCAGTTGCAGAGCGCGATCCTTACACGCGCTTCGCGCGCTTCATTGGGGACGTAATCGAGATCACAATCAGGGTCAGGTTCATCGAGGTTGATCGTTGGTGGGATCTTGCTTGTGTGCATCGCGCAGAGCGCGGCGGCTAAACCAGCGGCGCCACTCGCACCCTGCGGATGGCCGATTTGCGACTTCGTTGCCGACATCGGAATGCGCGCCGCCTGGCCGTCAAACGCACGCTTCAATGCGCTCGTCTCAATCCGATCGTTGAGCAAGGTAGACGTGCCGTGAAGGTTCACGTAGTCAACATCTTTTGGTTCGCACCCGGCGTCCTGAAGCGCGAGAGCATCGCGCGCGCCGGTTCATCACCATCTTCAGCGAGTCGCACGCGATGATAAGCATCGCACGTCGCGCCGTAGCCAGTCACTTCAGCGTAAATCTGCGCGCCGCGATCGAGTGCGTGGCCCAGTTCTTCAAAAACGTAAATCCACGAGCCTTCGCCAAGAACGATTCCGGATCGATTTCGCGAGAACGGTCTCGAAGCACGATGCGGCTCATCGTTCCACTCGTTCGTCAAAACTGTCATGAGATTGAACGCCGCGAGAATGCCGGGAGCGATCGGTGCGTCAACGCCGCCGGTGAGCATCACCTCCTGGCGACCAAGTGCGATGTGTTGTGCCGCGTAAGCCATCGCGTCAGTGGAGCTCGTGCAACCGGTCGACACGATGTGCGATAAGCCACGCAGGCCAAACGCCATCGACAACTCACTCGACAGTCCGCCGTGCGTCGAAGCGGGAATCGTGTAGACGCTCGCTTTGCTGGTTGGACCAACGTACCAGTATTCGTATTGCTGTTCAGTGAAGGCCAGACCACCGCCGCCCGTGCCGAGCTCTACGCCGAAAGTGCGGCGGTCGTCGAGAGATAAATCGTTGGGAAAGAGTCGCGCATCTTCGAGCGCTTCGCGTGCGGCTGCGAGTGCGAGTGGGACAGTGCGCGGAACGTGTTTGCGATCTTTTGGATTGAGTTGCGACTGCCAGTCGAACGAAGGGACTTCAGCGGCGATCTGAACCGAAAAACTCGAGGGATCGAAAGTTTCGATTCTGCGAACGCCGCTTTTGCCCGCTACGAGTCCACTCCAAAACGCTTCGCGGCCAATGCCCAGAGGGGTGACACACCCCATCCCGGTAATCACTACCCGGCGTGGACGCGTCAACCCTTTGAACATGAGGCTAGCCGTGTTATCCGTGAATCTGTGGCGAAAGTTAAACTTTCTGACCGCACTCGTTGCAGAATTTGGCGCCGGGAGTTAACTCCGCCTGACAATTTGCGCAAGTGGCTGCGCCTTGTTTCGTGCCGCACTCCATACAGAACTTCGCGCCAGGCGCGTTCTGATGACCACACTTCGAACACGCCACGCCTGCTTGTGCTGCTCCCTGCGCTCCACCGCCTTCTTTCGACTGTCGCATCGCATCGCTCATAGCGCCAGCCATCGCATTGCCGAGCGCGAATCCCGCGCCGAGACCGACGCCAGTGCCCGCGCCACCGCCTGGATTCTGCGCCGCATCGCGCATCGCATCCGCCGCCTGGAACTGCGCGTAACGGCCCACGTCGCCAATCACGCCCATCGAAGTCCGTTTGTCCATCGCGGCTTCGACTTCCTGCGGCAGCGAGATGTTCTCGATGATGAACTTCGTCAACTCGAGTCCGAACGTCTTGAACTCTTCGTTTAGCTTGGCGCGTGTGAACTTCCCAAGCTCGTCATAGTTTGACGCGAGATCGAGCGCGGCGATTTTCGACTCACCAAGCGCGTCACTAAAACCGCCAACCAGAGTGCGTTTCAGTTGTCCTTCGACGTCTTCAGTGATGAAGCGCGCGTTCGTTCCGGCAACCTCTTTGATCAACGCCTGCGGATCCGAAACACGGATCGAGTAGATGCCAAAAGCGCGTAGGCGAACCATGCCAAAATCGGTGTCGCGCATCATGACTGGATTGGGCGTGCCCCACTTCAGATCCGTGAACTGCTTCGTGTTTACAAAGTAAACTTCGGCCTTGAACGGCGAGTTGAAGCCGTACTTCCAGGCGCCCAATTTCGACAGGATCGGCGTGTTGCCGCCGTCGATTGTGTAGCGGCCGGGAGGAAACTGATCGGCGATCTGGCCCTCGTGCACAAAAACCGCAGCTTGCGATTCGCGAACGATTAGCTGCGCGCCGTTTTTGATTTCCTGATCCTTGACCGGGAAGCGGTACAGGAGAGTGTTTGTTGTGTCATCGAGCCACTCAATTACTTCGATAAACTGTGAACTCGGGCTGAGTCGATCAAGTATTCCCATTTGCTACCTCATTCTGAGCAGGATTCAAACCACTGAAGATTATACAGATCCATGTTCGTGGGTGTAAGCTGCGGTCCTTTTGCGGACGATAATCAGGGCCGTTAGCCCGCCTGCCATATCGATCAGACTGTCGAAAATCGAGGCCGTGCGGCTTGGCACAAAGCTCTGGTGATACTCATCCACGAGTGCATATACGACGATTAGCGTCACGCAGATCAAAAACCATCGTTGACTGATCGCCGGGCGTGGCGACGTGCGAAACGCGCGCGCGGCTAGAAATCCGAGGATTGCATATTCAGTGAAGTGCGCGATCTTTCGCGTGATGAAATGAACGACGGCGAGCGTTTCAAGACTGGTGTTTGGAAACAACCAGAGGATCAGTGGTCCAATGATGCGGGAAGTATTTCCGGCATTGAAGTTGTCAGAGGAAGCAAAAGAAATAAATGCGAGCCAGGCAATGAGCGGGACGTAGCGACTAAAGAGCCTTAGCACAACAATTCAATTTTGTGTTTTTGTGCCTTTTTGTGGCTAAAAATTTTTCGGCTAAAGCGCGGCGGCGCCCGAAACGACTTCGATGATCTCGTTCGTGATCGCTGCCTGACGAATGCGATTCATGTTGAGCGTCAAACTTTCGATAAGCTCACTCGCATTCTTCGACGCCGAATCCATCGCGGTCATGCGTGCGCCTTGTTCCGACGCAACCGACTCGAGCAACGCACGAAAGATCTGCGTCTCGATGAAGCCGCGGCAGAAGTTGGCCAAACATCTCTGCCGGTGGCTGCTCGTAAATGTAATCGACTCAGCGTTACCGGCTGCTGCGACTTCACTTCCGGCTCGTCCTGCTTCGCGCGCGAAACGGGCAGTAACTGTTCCAACACGACGCGCTGTGACAGCACTGACTTGAACTCGTTGTAGACAAGGAAAACTTTGTCGATACCGGTGTCTTCAGTGTAGTGCTTGATGATCGCGCGCGCTACTTCAAGCGCTTCCGAAAAATCGACACGACCCTTACCCGTTAAGCCGATGTACTCACTCGAAATCGTCGCACGACGATTGCGGAAGAAGTCGCGACCCTTGCGACCAATCGCCATGATCTCGATCGTCTTGTCGGAGTTCTCGCGCATGAAAGCCTGCGCGGCTTTGGTGAGATTGGTGTTGAAAGCGCCGCACAGACCTTTGTCGGCAGTGATCAGGACGAGCAAGTAACGCTGATCGCCGCGCTGGTCGAGCAGCGGATGATGAAAGTCTTCGTCAGTGCGCTTCGCGAGCTCGCCTAAAACCTCCGCCATCTTGTTTGCAAACGGACGCGCCGTGACGACGCGGTCCTGCGCGCGTCTGAGCTTCGCCGCCGACACCATCTTCATGGCCTTGGTGATCTGCTGCGTGTTCTTGACCGACTTGATACGCCGGCGAATGTCGAGAAGATTAGGCATCGTACTTGGAAGAGGTCAGTACCACCTGCGATAGCGGGTGGGTCAAACCTCAGAATTCAAATTCGATAGTAATCGTTCATACTAACCAGCGACCCACCCGCTATCGCAGGTGGTACTGACCGTTCCAAGCGTCGTTAAGCGGGCTGTGCTGCCGCGGTCGAAGCTGCTCGCGCTGGAGCAGCAGCGAAGTCTGTTCAGCTGATTCCTTGGACCAGTTGTCTTTGAAATCTTCCAGCACCTGTTTCAATCCAGCCTTGATCTCATCAGTCAACGATTTCTTTTCTGCGATAGAAGCAAGCAAGCCCGGATGCGAATTTTCAACAAACTTGAGCAGGCCGGTTTCGAAACGTCGAATGTCTTCGATCGCGATGTCGTCTGTGTAACCATTCGTCGCCGCCCAGATCACGAGCACCTGCTTCTCGACGTCCATCGGTTGATACTGCGGCTGTTTCAGAATTTCAGTGAGACGCTGACCACGCGCGAGCTGCGCCTGGGTCGCTTTGTCGAGATCCGAACCGAACTGCGCAAACGCCTGTAGCTCGCGGAACTGGGCCAGGTCGAGACGCAGCGTTCCCGCTACCTGCTTCATCGCTTTGATCTGCGCCGATCCGCCTACGCGCGAAACGCTGTTGCCGACGTTGATCGCGGGCCGGAAGCCGCTGTTGAAAAGGTCGGCTTCAAGGAAGATCTGGCCGTCAGTGATCGAGATCACGTTCGTCGGAATGTACGCGGAGATGTCGCCGGCTTGCGTCTCGATGATCGGCAAGCTGGTTAGTGAACCACCGCCTTTCACGTCCGAAAGTTTTGCAGCTCGTTCGAGCAAGCGCGAGTGCAGGTAGAACACGTCGCCCGGATACGCTTCGCGGCCCGGTGGACGTCGCAGCAGCAAAGAGATTTCGCGATACGCTGCGGCCTGCTTGGAAAGGTCGTCGTAGATCGTTAATGCGTGGCGGCCGTTATCACGGAAGTACTCGCCCATCGCCGCGCCCGAATAAGGCGCGAGGAACTGCATCGCAGCGGGATCAGACGCAGTGGCTTTGATCACGATCGTGTATTCCATCGCGCCGAAGTCCTGAAGCGTCTTCACCACCTGGGCCACGGTGGAAGCTTTCTGACCAATCGCGACGTAGATGCAGATTACGTCTTTGCCCTTCTGGTTGATGATCGTGTCGACTGCGACTGCCGTTTTTCCTGTCTGTCGATCGCCGATGATGAGCTCGCGCTGTCCACGACCGATCGGCACCATCGCGTCGATAGCTTTAAGACCGGTTTGCAGTGGCTCCTTCACCGGCTGCCTGTCGACCACGCCCGGAGCAATCCGCTCAACTGGATAGTAGTGTTCAGTGACGATTGGACCAGCATCGTCAATTGGGTTGCCGAGCACGTCGACCACACGACCGACCATCGCCTCACCCACCGGCACCTGCATGATGCGTCCGGTGCGCTTTACGAGATCGCCTTCGCGGATAGTCTGGAAATCGCCGAACAACACCGCACCGACTTTGTCTTCTTCGAGATTCAACGCGAGGCCACGCACGTCGTGCGGAAACTCGAGCAGCTCGCCGGCCATCACCTTTTCAAGGCCATGCAACTCGGCAATGCCGTCGCCGAGCTTGATGACTGTTCCGACTTCGGTGACCGTTACGCCAGAATCGAAGTTCTCGATCTGTTTGCGGATAATCTCGTTAATTTCGCTCGCTCTTATTGGTTCCATAACTGAATCCTGTCAATCTTGAAAATCCTGTAATCCTGTCTAAATGGGATTTAATGTCGACCTGCCAAGCCCTCCGCCAATCGCTCCAGATGACTTTGCACTGATCCATCAAAGATGGTCGAGCCGATTCGTGCCACCAGACCACCGATGATCTTCTCATCAGTACTAAAACTCAAAACGTACGGTACGACCGGTGGCAGCAGAAAGCGTCTCGTGCAATGTCTTCTTTAACTCTTCCGGGATCGGTCTTGCTGTGGTGACGTTTCCCGCGAGTACGCCCGCACGCTCGTCGAGCACCAGGGCGTATCGTGCCGCAATATCTCGCAACTGTGAGAGGCGTTGATTCTTCAACAAAACGCGCAGAAAGCTGGCGATGGTGTCTCTCACGCGAGTGCGCGCGATCAAGTCTTCCAAAACTTTTCGTTTGTGATCGTGAACGATTGTGGGATTGGCGAAGACTTCTTTCAATTGTGGGTTCGACTCAATCATCGCTGCCCACTGGTCCAATTCTTTCTGGACTTCTCTCTCTTCGCGTCTTTCAATGGCCACATCGGCGAGGGCCGTAGCGTAGCGGCGTGCAACCGTTTGCAAGCTCAAACCGTGGTCCTCCTCAACTCACCAATGCTTTCCTGGATTAACGCAGTTTCGTCTTCAGGTCGCATCTGAGTTCGAATCGACTCGCGTGCTATCAGTACGCTCTCCTTCGCGAGAAACTGGCGCAACTCTTTTCGTGAGAGTTTGTCAGCCGTTTCCACCTCTCGCTGCGCTTGCTGTTTTAACTTTTCAATCTCGCGCTCGGTGGACGTCGCGATGCGCTGCTTTTCCGAGATTGCTTCCTCGCGAGCTTGTGCTTCAACCGTGTGAACATCTTCATCCAGCCGGCTCAATAAGCTGTCGGCTTCGGCCACACGGGCCAACGCCTGCTCGCGTTCTGTTTGCGCGTTGACGAGCTCCTGCTGGATCGCTCCACGTCGCGCCAGCAGCGCCTGGTTGATAGGCTTGCGCAGCACGTAAATCGCCGCGGCTGTGAAGATGGCCAGGTTCGCAAACTTCCATAGCTCCAGGCCGGGGTAGTTGTACCACTCGATGCCTTCAGCTAGTAGTATAACATTCGTTTCTTCGCACTTGTGTCGAACCCGCTTATCGTGCCGGTCGACGTAATATCTGAGAACTTATCAAATTGCCGATTGTCGCGGCTTGTCCCTCGAGCTCACGCTTCACCGTTTGTTCCTGTTGTCGGATCTGGTCGATTTGCGCGGCGACTTCCTTCGATAACTCGTCACGAGACTGCCGCAGTTTCTGCTCTTTCTCTTTGAGACCTTCAGCGCGCTCTTTTTCCAGGAGTTTGTAGCCGGCTGTGCGCGCCTCCCGCAGAGTATCGTTGTACTTCTTGATTTTCTCCTGGCTCTCGGCGGCCATTGCTTCGGCTTCTCTCAGCCGTCCGGTGATCTGTTTCTCACGCTCGATGAGGATCTGGTTAATCGGCTTTAGCAGAGTACGATTCAACACTACGACCATTACCACCACGAAGACGAGGTGGAGCAGTAACGTACCGTCAGGAACCAACTGAATTGAGGTCTCTGCGAGAATCATCCGATTCCTTTATTATGCAAGCAATTTGTGGCTGTCGAAAAGCGCGCGAGTCTAACATGGCGCAAAAACAGGGTCAACCGAAGCAGGGCCGCTTGCTCCTATAGTTAGAAGAGTAACTCGTCCGTCTTTGAGACCATTAGCGAGCGTCAGGTTGGGTCGGGTCAGTACCACCCGCGGTAGTGGGCGGGTGCGCAGCCCTCAACAGTCTCCGCATGGCTACGCACCCACCCGCTATCGCAGGTGGTACTGACTCCGATTTTACATTGTAGTCATACCAGGGTCTCAGAGCTGTTGCGCCATCAGCATATTGTAAATTCGGTCAAGATCCTGAGTGTTGAAAAAGCTGATCTCGACCCTCCCTCTGCCATCCGCCGCCTGGAGGATCTTCACTTGTGTTCCGAGTGCCCTTCTCAATTTCGTCTCGGCGGCTTTTATGTTCGGGTCCACTGCTTGAGGAGCGGATCGCCTGGCTGGCTTCTCTTCAGTCGCCTTTTGAACTAACTGTTCAGTGGCTCGCACTGATAGCCCTCCGTCAATGATCTGCCGCGCCAGGCGTCGCTGGAGATCCACTTGATCCAATGCCAGGAGGGTTCGAGCGTGGCCGGTAGAAAGCCGGCCGTCTTTGACAAGCTGCTGGACGTCATCCGGCAGACGAAGAAGACGCAGGTAGTTCGTGATGTATGAGCGATCGCGCCCCACGCGCGATGCCAGTGATTCCTGTGTCAGACCCACGGTTTCGATCAGTTTTTTATAAGCCTGGGCTTCCTCGATCGGGTTGAGGTTCTCGCGCTGGATGTTTTCAATTAGCGCGATCTCCAACAGACTCTCGTCCGGAACTTCTTTTACCACGACGGGCACGCGCGAGATTCCGGCCAGCCTGGCTGCCCGCCAGCGTCGTTCGCCCGCGATGAGCTCGTAGCCACTATCCCGTCGTCGCACGAGCAGTGGCTGGACGATGCCATGCGCTCTTATGGAATCGGCAAGGTTTTCCAGACTCGCTTCGTCAAAGTGGGTCCGGGGCTGCATCGGTCCCGGCACGATGGAGTCGATATCGACTTCTGCTGGTTCAGCTCCGAGATCAATCGTACTGTCAGACGACAGGAGAGCCCCCAGCCCCCGACCTAGCGCTTTTCGATTCATGAATAATCTCCCTGGCTAATTGTGAGTATGCGTCGGCCCCCTTGGAGTTTGCGTCATAGCTGATAATCGGCTTTCCGTAGCTGGGCGCCTCGGCCAACTTGACGTTTCTGGGAATCACCGTCTGAAAAACCTGTAAACCGTAGAAGTCACGCAGGTCCGCGGCCACCGCGGCAGAAAGATTTGTTCGCTCGTCGTACATGGTGAGCAGCAGGCCTTCAATCATCAGGCCCGGGTTGTGGAGTCGCCGCAGGCGCGCGAGCGTGTCGAACAGCTCGGTCACGCCCTCAAGAGCGTAGTACTCACATTGAATCGGGACGAGCAGCGACTTTGCCGCAGTCAGAGCGTTGAGCGTCAGCAGCCCGAGCGATGGCGGGCAGTCGATGAAAATATAATCGTAGTTTTCTTCAACAGCGGTAAGGGCGCGCTTGAGGCGAAATTCTCGGCTGGTCAAGCCCGACGAGCTCGACTTCCGCCCCTGCCAGATCCTTGTTAGACGGAACGACAGTGAGCGACGGAATCGACGTCGACACAGCGATGCCCGAGAGCGGCTCGTCGAGGACAATGCTGTGATAAAGGCCGCGACGGAAACTCCCGCGCTGCACGCCGATGCCCGAGGTTGCGTTTCCCTGCGGGTCTGCGTCAACGAGCAGAACTCGACTGCCCCAGGAGGCGATGATCGCTGCGAGATTGACGGCGGTAGTGGTCTTTCCGACTCCGCCTTTTTGATTGGCGACGGCTATCGTCTTAGCCATGGTTGGCGCTAAACCTAACACACGAGGGGCTCTGCGGGCTAGGAGACGGGATGTTTCACGTGAAACATTCTTTTGAGCGCGTGTTGGAACAGTCAATTTAGACAGGATTACAGGATTAAACAGGATTTTCATGTTATCCTGAAAAATCTTGTAAATCCTGTCTCAGACTTACGCTGTCTTCTGCTGCGCCGAAAGGAATGCGAGCAGTGTAGAAAGGGCGCCGGGCGTGAGACCTGGTAGACGGCGGGCTTCACCGAAGGTCAGGGGCTGGGCGCGGTCGAGCCGTTCAACGATCTCATTCGAGAGACCGGCGATGTTCCGAAAGGTCATGTGTCGCGGAATCTTTAGCGTGTCGTGCTGGTAGAGTTTCGCAATCGCTGCTTTTTGCGTATCCAGATAGCCGGCATACAGCGAATCAGCAAGCACGGAATTTAGGTCGGCTTCTGCCACTGGCTTCAACTCCGCCGGCAAGAGCGACATGATCAACTCCGCCGTCACCTTCGGACGCTTCGCCAACTGCTCCAACGAAATCGAATCACCAAGATCGTTCCCGATCAGCGCCGACACCGCCGCATGCTGCGCATCCGCACGTCGCAGGCGAATAGTCTCCAGCGCCGTCCTCAACTTCGCGAGTCGCGCCTGCCTCGAGTTAAATCGCTCCCAATCCGAATCTCCAACCAGGCCGAGTTCCCTGCCGTAGCGCTCAAGCCGGTCGATCGGCATTGTCATAGCGAAGGGCTAACCTATATTCCGCACGGGAGGTGAAGATCCGGTACGGCTCGTCAACTCCCTGTTTGATCAGATCCTCAACCAGGACTCCGATATACGACTCTTCCCTTCGCAGCCGCAAGGATTCACGCTTCTGCGTGTACAGCGCTGCATTAATCCCTGCCAGCAATCCCTGACACGCCGCTTCCTCATAGCCGGTCGTTCCGTTGATCTGGCCGGCGTGAAAGAGTCCGGGCAATCGAGTCGTTTGCAAATCAGGCCCGAGCTCTCGCGGGTCAACAAAGTCGTACTCGATCGCATAGCCTGGCCGGATAACTCTCGCTTCCTCCAGTCCGGGGATCATTCGCACAAGGTCCTGCTGCATTTCCGCCGGCAGCGAAGTCGAAAAGCCATTCAAATAGACTTCGTTGGTGTCGTGGCCTTCGGGCTCGAGAAAGAGCTGGTGCCGTGACTTGTCAGAAAACTTAACGACCTTGTCTTCTATTGAAGGACAGTATCGCGGCCCGATGCCTTTAATCTTTCCGGAATAGAGCGGCGACTCCGCTATGTTTTCGCGAATCGCGTCGTGCACATCCGGCGTCGTGTAGCCGATGTAGCACTGAATCTGTTTCTGTTCGATATTGTCTGTAGAAAACGAAAAAGGCACAGGCGTTTCGTCGCCTGGCTGCGGCTCAAACGCGCTCCAGTCAATCGTGCGTCCATCCAGTCGCGGAGGCGTTCCTGTCTTCAGACGGCCAACCGGAAACCCGAGTCGCTTCAACGTCTCTGACAATTCAATCGACGCGGGCTCTCCGGCGCGTCCACCGGAATAAGTGCGGCGGCCGGTGTGAATCAAGCCGTTGAGAAAAGTTCCCGTCGCGACAACCACCGCCTCGGCGCCAAATCGACGGCCATCTTCCAACACGACGCCGGCCAGTCGTCCATGATCCAGCACGAAGTCGACGACTTTCCCCTGCCGCAAATGGAGATTCGAGGTGGCTTCGAGCGTGCGCCGCATCTCGGCGCGATAACGCATGCGATCCGCCTGCGCTCTTGGAGACTGAACCGCGGGACCGCGCGACCGGTTAAGTAGACGAAACTGAATACCAGTTCGATCGATGACGCGGCCCATAATGCCGCCGAGCGCGTCGATCTCGCGCACCAGATGCCCCTTCGCAATTCCGCCAATCGCGGGATTGCACGACATTTGGCCGACGAGGTCGAGGTTCAAAGTGATCAGACCGGTCTCAGCGCCGAGTCGCGCCGCGGCAGACGCCGCCTCGCAGCCCGCATGGCCCGCGCCGATCACGATTACATCGAATGTCTCATCGAACGACATGACTACTTCCCGATACAAAACGTTGCGAATATCTCCGACAGTATATCTTCAGTCGTTGTCTCTCCTGTGATCTGGCCGAGAAACTTCAGTGCATTGTGCAGCGGCACCAGCACCAGCTCCTCGCTGTGTCGCTCGCGCAGCGCAGCACGTGCAGCTTCCAGTTCACGCTGCGTGCTGCACAACAGATCATAGTGACGCGCGTTCGTAATCAACAAACCGCCTTCGTCGCTGCCGTTGCTGTTCACGCTCGCGAGGATCGCGGCACGCAGCGTCGACAACCCTTCACCGGTCCGTGCCGATACATTAATCGGTTGCAACTCTTCAACACAACCAGCCGGAACGTTGAAGCCCGGCAGATCGCTTTTGTTCATGACAATGAGTCGACGTGTATTCGCAGTCTGATCGATCAACTCACGATCTGATGGTCCAACTCCGTCCGAACCATCAACCACAACCAGCACGAGATCGGAATCGCTCATCGCTCGCCGGGTTCGCTCGATGCCCAACGTTTCGATGCCATCAGTCGTATCGCGCAACCCGGCAGTGTCCGTGAGGATCACGGGAATGCCTTCGAGATCGATAGCCTCGGTTAACGTGTCGCGAGTCGTTCCCGGGATGTCAGTCACGATAGCGCGCTCACGCTCAACTAAACCATTGAAAAGACTGGACTTACCAACATTAGGTCGCCCCGCGATCGCTACCCGAACTCCTTCCTGGAGCAGCCTGCCGGCACTGTAGCTTCGAGCAAGTTTTTCAACCCCATTACTCACAACAGCGAGGTCGTTATCGATCTCATTAGCGCGTGGCGCCGGGATATCTTCTTCAACAAACTCAAGCGCCGACTCGAGGAGAACAATCACTTCGAGCAGCTTCTCTTTGAATGGACCAAGCGCATTCGACAACTCGCCATGCAGTTGACGAGACGCCTGCTTAACTGCCGCTTCCGTTTGCGCCGCGATCAAATCACGTATCGCTTCTGCCTGGGCCAGGTTGATCTTTCCATTGGACAACGCACGCAAGGTGAACTCACCTGGACCAGCGAGCACCGCACCCAGCTCGAGTGTCGTATCGATGATGCTACGCACGACTGCGGGCGAGCCATGACAACTGATCTCCACGACGTCTTCACCGGTGAGGGAGTGCGGCGCGTTGAAGCACGTCAGCAGCACCTGGTCCAACTCGTCTCCGTCTTTCGGACGACGAAGAGCAATCAGTGTTGCACGTCGAGGCTCAAACGAATCGACACCACTCATGTCGCGCGCAATCGCGATCGCGTCCGGTCCACTCAGACGAATGACAGCGAGAGCTCCGCGTCCCCTGGGTGTCGACAATGCAACAATCGTGGTCATCGTGAAATCAATTGTACCGCTGGACTCAAAACAGTGTTGGAGACAGTCAGTACCACCTGCGATAGCGGTGAGTGCGTAGCCGTGCGGCAGCACCGGTCCTAAGGCTACGCACCCACCCGCTATCGCAGTGGTACTGCCTCGTGAAGCAGCTGCACTACTTCAATGACGCGCTCGGTTGTGTAAGGGGGGACGTTTAGGAGTTCTTCTTCGGACCGATTCTTAACTTGCGATCGGATCCTTCACCGATCGATTCCGTGAAGAGATCCGGGCTATCTGCAAGGGTCAGGTGAATGATCCGTCGTTCGTTCGCGCTCATCGGCTCAAACGTGAAAGGCATTCCGGTCTGTCGCACACGGTTCGCCGCGTGATTCGCCATCGCCTGAAGCTCAGCTTCACGAGTTGCACGGAAGCCATTCACGTCACACACCAGTCGCTCGCCACCGGCCAGGCTTCTGCCAAAAATCTGATTGAGCAAGTGCTGCAACGCTTCAAGCAGCTCGCCGGTTTGCGCCTGGAGCAACTCAGAATCCTTGCCTTCGATGTCGAGCACCTGACCTGCTATGCCCTGCTTGACGCCGACGCGCAACTCGAGCCCCGTCATTTCAAAGACGTTCTCGAGAAACTCCGCTGCCTGTTGCGAAACCTCTGACATCGATTCAATCCTTCATTAACTCGGCGCCGGTGCGTCCAGCTTCTTCTTCCGTCCCGCGGGCCCTTTCGCCGGCGGCGCCGGCACTTGCTCATCGTCAGAGTTCGTCCAACGATTAATCAAAAACTGTTGACTGAACCCGACGATATTACCAACGAGCCAGTACAAAACTAAACCCGACGGCGCACTCCACAAGAAGAACAGCATGAAGACCGGCATACCGATCGCCATCATTTTTCGCTGCAACGGATCGGCCGACGGCGCCGGCGTCACTAATTGCAGGATGACCATTGTCGCCCGTCATCAGGATCGGGAGAATGTGAATCAGGTACGGCTCAGCCGCGGAGAGATCCGGAATCCAAAGAAAACTTGCCTGCCGAAAATCCAGCGAGATCGTGATCGCGCGATACAGCGCAAAGAGAAACGGCATCTGGATCAGCAACGGCAAACATCCGCCCAGCGGATTGCCTTCCTTCATCAGCCGAAGCTGGTCCATCTGCAACTCTTTCATGCGGGGATCGTTCTGCTTCATCCCCTTCATCTTCTCTTGCAGCTCTTTCATCTTCGGCGCGAGCTTCTGCGCTTTCTTCATCGCTTTCGAAGAGCGCCACTTCAAGCGGAAAGAAGAGAGAGTAGATCACGATCGTGAAGAGAATGATCGCGACGCCATAACTGCCGGTGACTTTGAAGAGATACGTGATCGCACGAAGGATCGGAACTGCCAGCGGTCTTGAGAGCCAGCCCAGAAAGCCGTAGTCGATTAAACCCTCGAGGTCGATCGGTCGTTGGACCAGCGCAGTCACATCCTGGCTGGCACCGGTCAGCAGATCATGATCCTTCGGACCTGAATAAAGAATGTTGTTGGAACCGTCTGACAGAACCGGCACGAACGCACGTGACTAAGTATCTCTTTTCCGGACTTCCGCCGTTTAGCTTGTGCTCGTAAGCGACTGTTCGAAATTCGAGCCCTTCAGTCTTCCTGCCCGGCACGACCACCATCGCGAAGTACGTATCACCGATTCCGGCCCAATCAACCGGCCCATTCAATACCAGTCGATCCGGACTGCTACTGTTGCCATTGATGCCCGCGGCCGGGTGGCGCTCAAGCTGGTTGACATAAGCCACTGCTTCAGGCGCCACTGAATAAAACGTGTGATGCGGAACTCCCTGATCGCCAGTACTCGGACCGATCGTGATCTTGACTTGAGGAATTGTCTGTTCGCCGCGCTTCACGAGCAGCGCGAGATCTGTTTCGTAACGTTCAGAGTCGAAAACAAGCCTCTTCCTCACCTGGGTGCCATTGCTATCTTCAAAGACAAAGGTGAGTTCTTTCTTCTCATTTTCCCCAAGGTTTATGTCGACGTCACCGGTTGCCTGATCGACGCCTTCGACTTTGTACGTAGAAGATCGAAGAGCTGCGTCCAACGCGTCGTCACCGGTCTGCAACTGAAGCGGAACCATGCGTGGTTGACGCTTCAATCCTTCAGATGAGATCAGTTCGAGTGGCTTCTTTTCTTCCCTGCGACCGCCAACTGAGTAGATGTCACGATTAGTGAACTTGTTAGTCTTAATTATCCAACTAACCGGTTCGGCGCCGAGCGTGTCAAACTTCACCTCATATAGCGGCGTTCGGATCGTAATCGTTCTTTGCGGCGCTGTATTAACACTCGCAACGCTGGGCTGAGCCGCTTGTGCGGTTGGCGGAGTCGAATTCGGACTTTGCGTTGGCGCTGAACTTGCCGTTGGTGAAGGCGTGGCCCCCTGCTTCTGCTCCGGGGCGTGGAACTGGATAGAAATAACTCCACAAAAACAGAATTGCTGATGATAAAACCAGAGCTAATAAAAGTCGTTTCTGTTGCATCGTGTCGTAGAGGTATCAACCTCTGCTAATAAACCAAATCACTTCTATTTAACTGGATCGTATCCACCTGGATGGAACGGATGACAACGGAGCAGTCGCCGTACAGCCATGCCACTTCCGCGCAAGGCGCCGTAGCGAGAGATGGCATCAACGGCATATTCGGAACATGTGGGAATGAATCTGCACGAAGGGGGTAGAAGCGGGGAAATCGCCAACTTATAAAATCTGAGTAATGAGATCAGAACGCTCTTCACAAACAATCACTTATCTTAAGTATTGCGCGTTTCCAACCTTCCAACCTTTTCAATGATTCCCATCAACTCCTGGCGAGGCGCATCAACTTTTTGATGCAGGACCGCTGCCTTCGCATTCAAGACCCAATCATAATTTCTTGCGAGCTCGCGCAAGAACGGTTCGTTGGAACGGAACGTTTCGCGAAGCAAACGCTTCGCTCGATTCCGTTGCACCGCCTTGCCGAGTGCTTTCTTTGAAGCCGTCACTCCCAGGCGATGGTTCGCTTCCTTATTTTCAATAACAAATGCGGTGATGAATACGCCTTCATACCGCTTGCCGTTCCGGTAGACGTGTTGGAATTCTGAAGTATCCCGCAAATACTTCCGCATGCATCAACCGCGCTACCTAGTAATGAGCAGGCGTCAGCCGCTTTCTTCCTTTGGCGCGACGTCGCTTGTAGCACGAGACGACCATTCTTGGTCGCCATGCGAGCGCGGAAGCCATGCGTCTTGGCGCGTCGTCTGTTGTTTGGCTGAAAGGTCCGCTTCGACATAGAAATGAATTCTCCTTAAAAACGAAAACCCTAAGACTAGCCGCGCCTTGTGTTTATGTCAAGGAAACGGGCCGCGGATTTTACTGATAAAGATTGATCAGCGCTGATCCGCAATAGTATCCGTATTATCCGTGGTTAAGGTTTCCGGTTCAACACTGTCGTGTACCAGAACCTTACCTTTTTGCCCCACTTTCACGATCACTTGAAGAGGCGATCATAGGGTGTTGTTTTATTCGTCTCCTTAGCTTGATCGATCCGAAACTTCTATGTTAGTCTCCGCTCGCTTCAGAAGTCTCCGTCCCGTAAACAATTGATAGAAAAAGACTTTAAAGCAATACTTTAACACGGCGAGGGTTTTCCACTAGCTGTGGAAAACGTTGTGGAAATCCCTCCAGCGGACGGCTTTTCGGTGTTTACACGAAGAATAGCAGGGTAGGATTCGGTTAGAGTCCCGCGCAAAAATCGACCAAACACACCGTATGGTTCCACTACGCGGCCTTTAGTCAAATTGACGGCCTTCCCTCGACGGGTTTTCAATGAGCGCTACTGTAGAGACGAATGTTTGGGGCAAGATCCTTCACTCGCTAAAAGGCCGACTAAATCAACAAACTCTCGATACATGGTTTAGCCCGATTCGATTCGAAAGCCTGGATAGCTCGCAGCACGTGCTACGTTTGCGTGCGCCAAACCAGGATGTGAAGGATTGGATCGTGAGTAACTACGGCAAGGTGCTCGCCGAGTCGCTCAACGAGCAGCGACTGTCAGGCTATTCCGTCGGTTGGGTTGTGGGAAAAATCCTGACTGGATCCCGGCCGATTTGAACTTGCCCGCTGTTGAGGCTCCAACCGTCACTGAGCGATGAGCCGGAAGCAACAACTTCTGTTTCGACCGACACCAGTCAACCAGTCTCTGTAACTGACAACTCTGCGCCGTCGCTGACCGAGCCGTCTCTCAGCTCAAAATACACTTACGACAGTTTCGTTGTTGGATCGTGTAATCAGTTCGCGCACGCTGCTTCGCTTGCGGTAGCTGAAGCGCCTGGACGCACCTACAACCCTCTTTACCTGTACGGCGGTGTCGGACTCGGCAAGACGCACCTGATGCATGCGTGCGGACACGCAATCAGATCTCGCAATCAACATCTCAAACTCTGCTACATCTCGTCCGAGCGATTCATGAACGATCTCATCAATGCGATTCGCTACGACAAGACGCAGAGCTTTCGTGAGAAGTATCGATCTGTCGACGTGTTGTTGATTGACGACGTTCAGTTCATGGCGGGCAAGGAGCGAACTCAGGAAGAATTCTTCCACACGTTCAATGCGCTCTACGATCAACAAAAACAGATCGTGATCAGCTCGGATTGTCCACCGCGTGAGATACCGACACTCGAGGAGCGTCTACACTCGCGTTTCGAATGGGGACTTGATAGCAGACATCGAGCCGCCGGATCTCGAAACGAAGATCGCGATCTTGAAACGAAAAGGCGATCTGATCGGTGTGCCGATTCCTGACGACGTCGCGATGTTTATTGCCAGTCGCGTGAAGAGCAACATTCGTGAACTCGAAGGCTCACTCGTGCGATTGATCGCGATTGCGTCACTTCGCGGTGAACCGATTTCAAAAAGCCTCGCCCAGGACGCAATTAGAAATATCGCGAAGGAAGAAGAATCCGGCGTCGTTACGATTCAACAGATTCAAAAGGCAGTCGCTTCGACTTACAAACTCACCAGCGAAGAGTTGATCTCCAAAAATAACGCCCGGCAAATCTCACACCCACGACAGGTCGCGATGTATCTGTGCAAGCATCTGACCAAACATAGTTATCCGGAGATCGGTCGTGCGTTCGGCGGAAAACATCACACGACAGTGATGCACTCTGTGGAAAAAATTGAGTCTCTCGTCGTGACCGACGAAACACTGCAACGACTCATCAGTGAGCTCTCAGAGTCGCTACAAAATAGATGAACGCTGATCCGCGTTTATTGCGACGAAAATCGCGGCCAAGTTTTCCGAATTTTCACAGCCCCTACTGAGAATGTTCTGTGGAAAATATGTTAATGTTCTCGGCTTCAAAAATTTCCGAAACTGCGGGTGGAGATTTGAACAGGTTTCCACAGGGCAGTTAGCGTCCTAAGTACTTTGGTTTGAATAGGATTAGGTCTTTATTCACATATCCACAGGCCCTACTACTACTACTAGATATAAATATTACGATTTTAAATTCTGTAGTAGAAGAATAGGCGAGGCGGTTTGTGGATTGTTTGAAGGAGTGAATGGCAATGCAATTCGTCGTCAGCAAACAGAACCTGCAAAAAGAACTCGGCTTCGTCCAGGGTGTCGTTGAAAAGAAAAACACGATACCGGTCCTTTCAAACATACTCATCGAATCAGTTGGCGAAAATACGATCCGGATCACCGGAACCGATCTCGACGTGACGGTTCGTTGCGACATGGACGCGGAAGAGATCACGACGCCAGGATCGATGTGCGTTCAAGCGCGAAAACTTTTTGAGATTGCACGATTGCTTCCGGATGCTCCGGTTAGTTTCAAAAAAGAAGATAACGAATGGGTGACGGTGAAATGTGATCGTGCGCGCTTCAAGATGGTTGGTGTGGCGAGAGATGCATTTCCGGAAGTTCCATCATTCAAGTCAGCGCCAACAAAGCTTCATGCCGGCGTAATCAAGACGTTCATCGATCGAACGATCTTCGCTATCACGCAGGAAGAATCTCGATACACTCTTTCCGGCGCCAAGTTCGTTTTAGATGAATCAGGCGCGCGTATGGTGACGACTGATGGCCATCGACTGGCGTACGTCGAAAAGAAAGGCCTTGCGAGAAATGGCGCGAAAGAAAGTATCGACACTCTGATTCCACGAAAGACTCTCGCTGAGTTAACCAAATTAACTGCGGGCTTCGATGAAGAGATCAGTTTGGGAATGGATGAGAATCATATCTATTTCCAGGTTGGACCAAGGTTATTGATTTCGCGCATGCTCTATGGACAGTTTCCAAACTACGAAATGGTCATGCCGAAGAACAACGACAAGTCAGTCGAGTTCAACAGCAGCTTGCTCAATCATGCGATCAGGCGTGTGGCTTTGATGGCTGATGAGCGATCGCATGCGATACGTTTTCACCTTGAGCCAAACCAGTTAGTGATCAGTTCGCAGAATGCTGAAGAAGGTGAAGCGAATGAGACGATCCAAATGGATTACGCAGGGGAAGTAACCGACATTGGTTTCAATGCCCAGTACCTGCAAGAGTTTCTGAATGTGATTGGCGACGCGAAGATCGCGTTTGAGTTCAAGGATGGAAATTCCCAGGCCCAGCTCAAGCCTTCTGAGAATGGCGACTATGATTACAAATACGTAGTCATGCCAATGCGTATCTGATTCCCGAGTAATTGATGGTGTGCTAAGATTCGGCGGCGAGTTAAACCTTAACCTTATCGCTGCCTCATTCTCGCCGAGATCGATTTAGTTAACATGGGGCGGATTTCGACAAGTCTTCACCTTACCCGTTGGACTTCGAGGAACCATGATTACTCACAAACAACGCATCACTACAAGCCTCTCTCTACTCTGTCTGTTCCTTTTAATTACCGGTCCCATCTCGTCCGCTCAGCAATCGGCCACCGCTGATTTGACCACATTCGTCAAAGACTTAAAACACAAGGATGCCAAAGTACGAGCCGAAGCCGTCCGGGGTCTGATCGCTATGCGCGAGTCGGCCAAACCGGCCATCCCCGCCTTGGTTGAAGCACTCGGAGACTCCGACGCAAAGGTGCGCTATCGTGCGGTCATCGCTCTCGGGAACTTATGGTCGGGAATCGAGAGTGGCCCAGAGATCGAAGCCGCCGTTCCCGCTCTCGTCAAACTGTTGAAGGACGAGGACGCGTACACACGCAAGCGCGCCTTACACGCGCTGAGTCGAATCGGTCCGGGTGCGCAGGCCGCGCTCCCTGCGCTGAAGCAGATGATGCATGACCGGAACGATCCTGGTTGGGTGTCGGCCTTCGGCGTTGTCAACGATATCGAGCGGCCTCCGACCGACGACGTGTCCACCCTCGCCGGACTCCTAAAAGACAAGGACGCCACAGTTCGCGCCCAAGGCGGCGAAGCGTTTGGAATTGTTAGGCATGCGAGCTGTGCTGCTTTCCGGAGGCTTCAAGGCCGACGAGGCGATTCCAGCGCTTATCGAAGCCCTCAAGGATCCCGAGAGTAAAGTCCGGTACCAGTCCCTCAGCGCGCTCGGCAACTTCATGTACAATCCCAATCCTCCTGATCTCGGGGCCATCATCCCCACCGTGACCGAACTGTTAAGGGATGCCGACCGCGGCATTCGCTGGCACGCCGCACTCATGCTGGGCAAGATTGGGCCACGGTCGCGCGCTGCTATCCCGCTCCTGACTCAAATTTTAAGCGACGAAGATGACACCGTTCGTACATACGCGGCCTATGCCCTCGGTGAGATCGGGCCAGAAAGCAAAGTCGCTGGCCCTGCTTTAATCAAACTGCTGAAAGATCAAGACCCGAACGTGCGCGAGTCCGCGGCAAAAGCGCTTGCCAAAGTCGATCCGGGCTCGGCACCCGTAGTGGTTGCCGCACTCTCAGAAGATCTGAAGCACGAGAAGCCGGATTTTTGGGGGCGTGCCGCGCGCTCTCTCGGCAGTTTCGGAGCGGAAGCAAAGCCGGCGGTACCGTTGCTTGTCAACCTGCTGAAAACTGAAGGAAATTTCTGGCATGCGGTGGTGGTCAGCACACTCGAACAGATCGGACCGGCCGCTCGCGAGGCAGCGCCTGCTCTGCGCAGTCTCCTCAATCATCGAGTGAGCTCCAACCGCATGGGCGCCGCGATTGCACTGCTGAAGATCGTGCCGGAGAGCGAAGCCGAGATCCCGCCCGATCTGCTCGTGCAAGCTAAGTTAAAGATTGCGAAGGATGACGCGGAGGCGATCTCAGGGAGTAAGACTCAGCCTGGCATAGCTCGTCCCAATCCGGGCACAGACTGGGATGAGGCGATGGACCTCATGAGCCGCGGCGTTCAGTTTTACAGGCGGGGCGACTTGGACGCGGCCGTCGCCAGCTTCACGGAAGCTATTGAAGTTGACCCGCGATACGCAGACGCTTATCACAGCCGCGGAGAGATTCACCGCCAACGAGGGAACTACGACGCAGCCATCGCCGACTTTTCGATGGCGATCGAGTCAGACACCAGGTTAACCGAGAGCCACTATTTCGCCCGCGGCACGACCTACGTTAACCGGCGTGACTACACCGCAGCCATCGCCGACTTCACCCAAATCATCAATCAAGACAATTACAACGCTGATGCCTACTATGCACGCGGCCTCGCCTACCATTACCGCGGAAGTCTCGACTCTGCCCTCGCAGATTACGATCGCGCGATAAATATCGTCCCTCCCGTCGCTAAAGCTTTCGGTGCGAGGGGTACGGTCAAACTCACGCTGGGTAGAGTCGCTGACGCACTCGCCGACTTCGAAAAAGCTATCAAGGTCGATCCGCAGAACGCCTACAATTATGAGGGCCTCGGTGAGGTTTACGCTCGCTTGGGCAACAAGGATCAGGCACGCGAAGCCTGGGCCAAAGCGATCACGCTGTTGACTGACGCGAAATCCAAAGCAAGGATTAACAAGAGGCTGAGCGCGATGCCGAGTAACAAGATTCATCCTGCAATCATGGAAATCTTGTAATACTGTCTCATGGTCCTTCCAACTTCATAATTTCATTGACATCCCTCAAGCCCGTAACAGATACTTCGCCCCTCGAAAATCTCTACCTAATTTGTTCGGTTCAGAGGGAGGAAATAATGCCACCAGATCCAAAAAAAGTTAGAGCGCTTCAGCTAAACGTTGAAGGACTCTTCAAACTCCTGGGCGGAAGTGCGGATGATAGGATGCGATTCTGGGAGATCTTGAAAGGCATCACTACGCCGATAGAAATCAGACTAATAAACGCACAGCTTGATACCTTAGCTGCTCATACAAAGGCAATCCAAGCCGGGGCAAAAGCTTTGCAAACCTCGGCCCAACAGGTCGCCAGACGCGGATAGTATGTCGCTCCGACCATGTCGCATCTAGACAGGGGCCTAAACACGATTCATGTGGTCGGTATAGGCCCCGAAGATGCGCTGGGAATGGTTTTAAGAGAAGATTTCCCTAACGTTCTTCTCTTCCCCGACAAGATTTCACTTTCCACTAACACACCCTCACTGTGCGTCGACATCAGAACCAACGAGACGTTGATTGGACCATTAACGCTCTCGAATCGCGCCGGGTGCTGGCGTTGTGCGTTTGAACGAATCTCAGCCGCTCTTGCTAATTCAGGACAGGCTACTGATCAAAATACTCTGTTGTCCCTGGACGAGATCTCCAAAAAGATCACGCCAGTTCTCATTCGTGAGATTCAAGCAATCAACACCGAGGGGCTTGAACAATCAGACCTGGTAGACCATGTGCTCGTTGTCGATCTTTCGACGCTCGATGAGTCGCTTCACAAAGTTATTCCTCTTGCTCGTTGTGCTGTGTGTGGCGGCGCTGCGGCCTTTGAATCAATTAATCAAGAGCAATTACGTCTTTCGGAAGAAGATTCTCCCGAGATCGTTTTGGGAGCCCTCGCGGGCTGGGTCGATCAGCGCACCGGAGTTATCAGTGACCTTTTCATCGAGCCTCCGGACGATCCTCGCGTGAGTCTTCCAATCATCGCCACTGCGGCCCCACCTCACGTCATGGAAAAAGACGGCTCTCTGCGTCGTCTGCCTATCGGCTGGGGCAAGGGTTTGACGATTTCCGGCGCGGTACTCTCCGCTGTCGGTGAAGCCATTGAGCGCTATTCGGCTTCCCTCCTCGATCCTGAAAAGATTGTTTGGAAACGCGCTAACGAGCTTGATGGTGAGTTCCTCGATCCACGCGATTGCGGACTTTACAGCGACACACAGTATCAACGTGAAGAATTCCCTTACGTTCGCTTCGATCCTAACACCGCGTACCCGTGGGTGCTCGGCACCTGGTTGCATAACAGCAAGCCCGTCTGGATGCCGGCCATTTTCGTCTTTCTGTCGCTGGAGCTGCACCAGGAACAACTGATCGCTCAAGGCACATCAAACGGCCTTGCCGCCTCGACCGAAAAAGACGACGCGGCCCTGAGAGCGATATTAGAGCTCATAGAACGCGATGCCTTCATGGCGACCTGGCTTACAGCCAGTCCGGCACAGCGGCTTCAACTCGATGACACACTCGATCCGCTGCTGCACACTGTGTTGGAAGGCATCGAAGCTTTAGGAGCAACCGTGGAGGTTTACACGCTGCCGGCAAGCGCCATCGGCACGACCGTGCTTTGCCTCGCGCTTGGAGATGGCGATCAGTACCCGGGAATAACTTTCGGACTTGGTTGTGATCTCGATCCACGCACGGCGCTGCGACAGGCAGTGCTCGAGCTTGGGCAAACTGGTCCATACCTGCGTCGCATGATGCGAACGGGAATTTTGACAGCGGCAGCGGATCCGAGCTGGTGTGCGAGAGATGCTCGATCACGCTGCTTACTATTTTCCAAAGGAACGCGCGTCTGCGTTCGATCGCCTGCGAAGAGATAAACCATTGAATGTTCGCGATCTCAAGAGTGTCGCACAGCGTTCGTTGAAGGATTGTGCGGCAGCGTTGGACGAAGCAGGTGTGCGTGTGGCGTTGGTTGACGTGACTTCTGCTGATGTTGCGACAGGTCCGTTCTCGGTCATGCGCGCGGTCAGTCCGGATCTACAACCTATCTGGTATGGCTATGGTTTGGAACGAATGCCGGTAAACCGCATCCGCAAGATGAAAGTTGCTGAGGATGTTCCTCCTATTAATCCGATCTGGTGATGAGAGTTAGTTAGACAGGATTTACAAGATTTTTCAGGATTAACATGTAAATCCTGTCTAATCCTGTAAATCCTGTAAACGACTACTTTCGAACTCAAGCCAGTTAACGGAACTTGATCTGCTAATATCCATCACATGCTGCTCGCTGCAATTGAAGCGACGAACTTTCGCAACCTCAGTGGGAGAATCGAGTGGGGCCCACGGCTGAATATCATCTACGGCAACAACGGTCAGGGTAAAACAAACTGGCTCGAAGCCATTTATCTTCTGGCCCGGTCCAAATCGTTTCGCACGCAGCGTCTTCAGGAAGCAATCAGGTTTGGCGAAGAGCTGGCAGTCATCAGAGGTAAAGTAACAACCGGTTCAGATCTCCAACGCGATTTACAAGTCAGTCTGCACGACAACTCAAAGACGATCTTCGTCAACTCCAAACGCGAAACGCTCGCGCGTTACCTCACTCAGTTACAAGTCTTCTCATTCACAGCCGCCGATCTCGACGTCGTGCGCGGCATGCCTGAAGCACGCCGGCGCTTTCTCGATCGCGGCATCAGCTCACTGCGACCTGCTTATCTGAAAACGATTTCCGACTACGCCAAGGTCCTAAAACAAAAAAACCGCGTACTGCAACTGGCGAACGAAAATGATCTTGGTCCAAACAGAGTCGAAGATCTGCTTGCGCCATGGAACGATCAGCTCGTCCGTTTGGGAGTGTTAATTCACCAGGCGCGCGAGGAGTATGTCGCTGGGTTGAATGCGGCGCTCGAGAGGCAACTGTTTGAAAAACGAGACGTTACGACGCGCTATGTTTCGTCACTCGAGAACAAGGGCGACTTGAGCGATTACGAATCGTTGCTGCGCTCGCGAATCGCGTTTCGCATGGCTGCTGAAGTCGCGAGCGGGCACGCGTTGATCGGGCCGCACCGAGACGATTTGGAGATCCATCTGGACGGCCGGGAAATCAGGGTTTACGGAAGCTCCGGACAGCAACGTAGCGCATTGTTATTATTAGACTTAGCGGCGATTTCGTTGTATAATTCAACGTCGAATGACCATCCGGTTTTCATCATCGACGATGTTGATGCAGAACTGGACGAGGGAAGGATAAGACACCTTCTTGAATACCTTGAAAATCGCACACAGACCTTCATCACAACCTCAAAGCGGAGTCATGTCGAGGGCTTCTTTTCAAGGGCGAATGTATACGAAATCGAGGACGGAAAAGTACGAAGCAGTCGGACAAAAACTGACGCCGCTTCGCCCAACCCGATCCTCGTCTGAAGATTAATTCAGTAGCAGTTAGGAGATTAGTATTGTCAACCGCAGGACCAACCATTAATAAAAAAGGACCAGCTTACGACTCGTCTTCAATCACGATTCTCGAAGGTCGAGATGCCGTTCGCAAGCGACCGGCGATGTATATCGGCTCGACGGGCGAGATTGGTCTGCATCATATCGTTTACGAAGTTGTAGATAACTCGATTGACGAGGCGCTCGCTGGTTATTGCGATACAGTTGAAGTAACGATCCATCTCGACAACTCCATCACCGTTATCGATAACGGGCGTGGAATTCCGGTCGACGAAATCAAGAAAGAAAAAAGATCCGCGGCGGAAGTGGTGATGACCAAGCTTCATGCCGGCGGCAAGTTTGATTCAAACGCTTACAAGGTTTCGGGCGGACTGCACGGCGTCGGTGTTTCGTGCGTCAACTTCCTTTCAGAAAAGCTGCATCTCGAGATCTGGCGCGATGGAAAGACTTACGAGCAGGAATACGCGCGCGGGATTCCTGTCGCGCCGCTGAAGCAGACCGGCAAGACGCGCAAGCGCGGTACGAAGATCACGTTCAAGCCTGACGGTCAGATCTTCACCGAGACGTTCGTTCAGTTTCGATAAGCTTTCAGAGCGACTTCGCGAAAAAGCGTTTCTCAACAAGGGAATCCGCATCACGATCAAAGACGAGCGTGAGGAGCCGGAGCGTTCGCACGAGTTCTACTACAAAGGCGGCATCGCCGAGTTCGTCAAGCACCTGAACAAGAACAAGTCGACCTTGCACGACAAGCCGATCTACTTCGAAAGGGAAGGCGATACCCTCTCGATCGAAGTCGCGATTCAATATAACGACGGTTACGACGAGAAGGTCTATTCGTTTGCGAACAACATCAACACGGTAGACGGTGGTACGCACCTGTCCGGGTTCCGCTCTGCGTTCACACGAACGATCAATGCTTATGCGCAGTCGTCCGGCCTCGCGAAGAACTTCAAAAGCTCGCTCACGGGCGACGACGTTCGCGAAGGGCTTGTTGCGGTGATCTCGGTGAAGCTGCCGCAGCCGCAGTTTGAAGGGCAGACGAAAGGAAAACTCAATTCAGATGTGAAAGGCGCGGTCGAGTCGTTCCTGAACGATCGGCTGACTGAGTTTTTTGAGCAGAATCCGCCCGTAGCGAGAAAGATTGTCGGCAAGGCACTCGATGCCGCACGAGCTCGCGAAGCGGCGCGCAAGGCGCGGGAAATCGTTCGCAAGGGCGCAATGGGCTCGACCATGTTGCCGGGCAAGCTGGCTGACTGCCAGGAGCGCGACCCGGCACTGTCTGAGATCTACATCGTTGAGGGCGATTCAGCGGGCGGTTCGGCCAAACAAGGTCGGGACCGGAAGAACCAGGCCATCCTTCCTTTGAAGGGCAAGATCCTGAACGTCGAGAAGGCCCGTTTCGACAAGATGCTTGGTCACAGCGAGATCAAATCGCTGATCACGGCCCTCGGCACCGGAATCGGCAAAGACGATTTTGATCTCAGCAAGCTGCGTTATCACAAGATCATCCTGATGACCGACGCAGACGTTGACGGCTCACACATTCGCACATTGCTGCTGACGTTCTTCTACCGACAGATGCCGGCCCTCGTCGAGTCGGGGTACGTCTTCATCGCCCAGCCACCGTTGTTCAAAGTAAAGCGAGGCAAGAAGGAAGAGTACATCAAAGACGAAAGCTCGATGATTCGTTACCTCATGCGCCAGGCGACGAGCGATATGACGGTGAAATCGTCGGGCGCTGCACAGGCGATTGAAGGGACGTGAGCTCGCCAAATCGCTGGAAAAGATGGTCGATTTTAAACGTTACTGTGAAAGAGCGACACGTCGCCTTGGCGGTGACCCACAGTTACTCAATGTGCTGCTGGAATCGCTGAGCGGGCGCAAAGGCGTGCTGCGGAAGGAAGGGCAAACGCTCCGAAACGTCTTCCAGGACGGCGACCTGATGGCGAAGATTGAAGGCGCGCTTGATAAAGCCGGGTACAAAACGGAACTGACCACAGATGAAGAGCACGGGCTTGTGGGAGATTGAGACGACTACGAGTACGGGAGTCAATCTCGTGATCGATTGGAACTTCGCCCAATTTGTCGAATTCCAGAAGGCCGTCGAGTTGTTCAAGGCGCTCGAAGACGAACTCGCGGCGCCGTTCATCTCGGGTGAAAACGGATCAAGCGAAGAAGTGCCGACGCGCGAAGCGCTGCTGGAGAAAGTGCTGGCGGCGGCGAAGAAGGACCTTTCAATCCAGCGCTACAAAGGTCTTGGCGAGATGAATCCGGAGCAGCTTTGGGAAACGACGATGAATCCCGATAAGCGTACGCTCCTGGAAGTCAGGATCGATGATGCGGTGGAAACGGACGAGATCTTCACCGTGCTGATGGGTGACGCTGTCGAGCCGCGGCGGAAGTTCATCGAGGACAACGCGCTCGACGTGCGAAACCTCGACGTCTAATCTTGTAAATTCTGTAATCTTGTAATCCTGTCTAAGGTTTTTTTGACAGGATTGCAGGATTTACAGGATTCTCACGATATCTCTCAACCCTAAATCGATAAAGCCTGACAGGCTTCATCACGTCGAATCCCCGCTTTGCGGGCGGCGATATCGACTTGCTGTTCGGCGTTATCAATGCCGGGAATGTCCGGCAGCAGCAGTCCACGCCGCGCTGCCGCTCTCATCCTCGACAATCACTCCAAACACCGACGGATCGAGATCACTCATCACTGTTTCTTCCGGCGGGAAAAGCACGTCGACTGAATAGCGCAGGTTCGACAACTCCTCGGGCCGCACCGGCTCAAAACGCGGATCGTTCGTGGCCGCGCTGATGGCATTGGCAACGATCTCCTGCGCGAGTGTGTCTCGTGCGGGTTCGATCGTTCCGATGCAACCGCGGAGCTCGCCATTCAGAGTTTTGAGTGAAACAAAACATGGCGCGCGCGATGACAGAAATCCTTCGGTCGCTTCGCGGCTGAAGGACGTATTTCCCGAGCGAACGAAAGTTTCCACGGCTTCACGTGCGAGGGCCGGCAGTGAGATCTCTTCGGCGTCTGAACTGACCGTCTGGTTTGTAAGCTGAGCGACGAGATACCCAACCCCAAACGGCGCCTCATAACTCAGCACTTCGCACGACAACGGCAGCTCCGCGCTGGCGCCAATCGCCACGAGCATCGATCGATAACCACACTCACCGGCGAGCCTGCGCAAGTTGAAATCGATGTCGACGATTCGTTGCGGCTCGTTCGAGCGCAGCGCATCCACAACTTCCTCATCAAACACGTGCGCGTTGGGATTGTAGCCGGCAGGCGCCTGCGGCTTGAGACGATGACTCAAGATCGCCACTGGCAATGAAAGCCACACGACGGCCCACTTCGTCAACAGCCTTCCTGATGCATGCGCCGAAACGTAAGTGATCGTGATTCGAGAGAAAGCTGTAACCGAGCGTCACCACTTTCCCACGCCAGCCGTTTTGCAGGAGAAAGTAAAGCGGAACAGCGGTGCCGTGATCGAGATCATGTTCAGGCAGCGTCGTGACTTCGAAGTGCTCGGAAGCAGCAGCCTCTTTGATCGCGGCGAGCAATTCTTCGTCGATCGGAGTGGTGAAATAACATCCGGGCGCGTTGAAGTGTGAGAAGTCGCCGGAGACTTGCGGGCCTTCGTAAGCAACAAACGAATCCACCTCGAGCGGAGCGTGTGGTGAGATCAGAATGACAGACTCGGCGCCGCTCTCGATGAGTCGTTTCGTGAGTTCCGACATTGCGTCGATCGAGTGGACGACGTTTGCGATCGATTCTCTACCAACCTCAGGCACCATGATCGGTGGATGCGGTGCAATGCCGGAAAACACTAGGCAGCTTTGGCGAGTCATCGAGCGCCTTTCGTATTTTGGAGGGAACGGCTGCTATTCTATCATGCGAATCTTGTAAATCCTGTAATCCTGTTAAAGCTGACCTATCCACCAGAAGATCCATGACGTTATTTGATCTCCTCATCATCGGCGCAGGTCCTGCCGGCTCATTCGCCGCGGAGTTACTCGCCAAAGGCGGCGCGAAAGTCGCGTTTTTCGACGGCCGTCCTGAAGGGGAGCCGAAGGCCTGCGGCGGCGGTGTGACTGCGAAAGCTTTAAACGCATGGCCTCACTTGCTGAACGCTGTCGGTCGCACTATCACTGAGCTCGATTTGTACTCTCCATCCAGCAAGCGACTTCACCTCATGTTGGATGAACCCTTCGCGATCTATTCGCGCATCGCTTTCGACAGTTACCTGCGCGACCGCGCGCGTGACGCCGGCGCACACGTCATCTCGCAGAAGATCTCCGCACGAAAAACAAAACGAACCGAGGACGGCTGGCGAGTGATCAGTGATACGGGTTCCGAGTGGTTTGGCTCGTTCCTTGTTGGAGCCGAAGGAGCGAACAGTGGGATTGCAAAGATGCTCGCTGGTCCATTGCCACCCTCAGACATGGAAGTCGCTTTTGGTTATCGCGCGCCGCTGCCCGCAAATAATGTTGCTCCAACAGCCGTTGCTTTCCTGCCCGGCTGGGTTGGTTACGCTTGGGCCTTTCCGCGTCCCGATCACATCTCGTTCGGCATTGCCACCACACAGGACGCTTTCGAACACGAACCGCTCGACGATCTGCTGTGGCAATTCATGATCGGTTACTACGAGCAGTGCGAGAGCCAAGCAAGACAGCAGGTGAAGTTTTGGAATAACGACACCGACACTCCAAAGCGATCGCGCATCGAGGAACATTTACGCGCTACTGCCGAACGATACGCCGCGCGCATTCCCGGACTCGCACCAAAAACATGGGACACGAGGAAAGTTTCCGGTGACGACTGGGCGTTGCTTGGCGACGCGGCGGGCTTCGCGGATCCCGTGACGGGCGAGGGTATTTATTATGCTTTGCGTTCGGCGGAGTTATTTGCGGAGGCGTATCTGAACGGATCGCCGCAGTCGTACGAGAAGCGGTGGAGCGAAGACTTCGGCGCCGAGCTGCGACGGGCAGCGCAGATGCGGCGACGTTTTTACGGCAACTTCTGGGGCGCGCCGTTCACCGAACGCATGATCGAATTTGCGCGCGGCCATCGCGGTGTGAAGCGTGTGTTGGGAGATCTCGTTGCG
The DNA here is from genome assembly GCA_963748155.1 of uncultured Acidobacteriota bacterium. Lineage (GTDB taxonomy): Bacteria > Acidobacteriota > Blastocatellia > Pyrinomonadales > Pyrinomonadaceae > PSRF01. The sequence continues at coordinate 679,386 of CAVVHV010000004.1, forward strand.
GGCGAGCAAGGCTACGTCGATCTGAAAGAAGAAACTCGTCAAAAGCGCTGTCAGGTTTGTTTAGTCAGACAGGATTACAAGATTTACAGAATTAACAAGATCCGTCATGCATCGCAAATCCTGTAATCCTGTCTAGCTTTGTTAGTGGCTAAGGAGCTAGTCGGGAGATGGACCAGCCCTCGCCTTCGCGCTGGTAGAGGATACGATCGTGTAGCCGGCCTATGCGGCTCTTCCAGAATTCAATACGCTCAGGCTTCAGACGATAACCGCCCCAGTACTCGGGACAATCGACTTCACGATCGCTATAGAAAGTTTCAAGCTCCTGCGCACGTTGTTCCAGAGCCTCTCGACCGCGATCGCCTGGCTTTGCGCCGAGGCCCACGCACCGATCTGACTCTCGCGCGGCCGGGTTCTGAAGTAATCGCGTGACTCCTGCGCCGACGTTTTTACGACACTTCCCTCGACGCGCACCTGGCGGTCGAGCTGCGACCAATAGAAAACAAGCGCCGCGTACGGATTGGCGTCCAGTTGCTCCGCCTTCGCGCTGTGGTAATTGGTGAAGAAAACAAAACCATCACTCGTCCACCTGCTTGAGTAACACCATGCGTGCAGACGGCTTGCCATCAGGCGTCGCGGTCGCGAGCGTCATCGCTTCGGCCATCGGAAGTTTCGCGGCAATCGCATCATTGAACCAAAGTCTGAAACTGTTTTATCGGATCTCGATCGATCGTGTTTTCATCAAGACCTTCGAGTGCAATGTTGTTGGGAACCGTCATCATTTCTGAACTTCGTTTGCGGTGTACGGCGCGAGCTTCTCGCGCAACTCTGTAGGAATCGGAACTGTTTCAAACGTTTGCTGGTTGACTGCCGCGAGCACGAAGTGCGCGGTCGCGACCATCTCCTCGTTTCCCTTCCGACGCACTTCAAAATTCAGTCGCATCGACTTCGTACCAAAGCGCCCAACCCACACGCTGACTTCCAAAATGTCGTCTAGCTGGGCAATGCGATGAAAGTCACACTCGAGATGCACGCGCGGCAGCCAGATCCCCAACTCATCAAACATCACTCCGTAGTGCAACCCGACGGCACGAAACAACTCCGTCTCGGCATACTCGAAGAAGTGAATATAAGCGCCATAGAAAATGATGCGCGCTGCGTCAACGTCGCCCCAGCGCACGCGTTCTTCGATCGAGAATTTCTTGTAGTCGGGCATTCAAAAACTCAGTTCTACGATTGTGACAAGAAGTGAAGCACCGCGTCATTAAACTGCTGTGTTCGCTCCAGATTGGAGACGTGTCCCGCATGGTCCAACACAACGAGGCGCGAGCTATCGATCGCCTGATGCATCTTCTCACTATCGGCAACTGGAGTGATCGCGTCTTCAGCTCCGACGAGAATCAACGTCGGCACAGTGATCTTCGGCAACAGTGCTGTTTGATCCTCACGTTCGGCCATTCCTCGCAACGCCGCCGCCGCGCCCTCGGGCTTCGTTTGCAACATCATGTCGCGAACAAACTTCACGATCTCCGGACGCTTGCTAACCGTCTCCGGCGTGAGCAGCTTTGGCAACATCGCGTCGGCGATGCCTGCCATGCCTTCCGACAAAGCTTTCTCGGCCTGTTGCTCGCGCGTTTGTTTTCCTTCTTCAGTGTCGGCTTGTGCGCGTGTGTCGGCGAGAACGAGCGCGCGCACGCGTGAAGGAAACTGTTTGTAGAACGCCAGAGCCACGTAACCACCCATCGACAGGCCGCCGATCGTGGCGCGGGCGATTTGGAGATGGTCCATCAAGTGCGGCGACGTCCGCGGCGAGACGGTTCATCGTGCTTGTATCCTTGGAAGCGTCGCTGTCACCGAAGCCGCGGAGATCAGGGGCGATGATGCGGTAGCCGTTGCTCAACGCGGGAATCTGCTCGGACCAGAGGGAACGATTAAATGGGTAGCCGTGAATGAGCACGATCGGGCGACCGGTGCCGGTGTCCGTGTACGCCATGTTGATATTGTTGATAATAATGGTACTCATTTGGACAGTAAGCTTAGACAGGATTTACAAGATTTTTCAGGATTTACATGTTCATCTTGAGAAAAATCCTGTAAATCCTGTCAAAAATCTCTCTTCGCCGCACGCGCCACAACGGAAATCAATTCCGTCAACTCGACAGGTTTCGCTAAGTAAATCTGAAAACCCGCCGACAACGCACGCTCACGATCCTCATCTTTCGCGTACGCCGTGATCGCCACCGCCGGAATGTTTTCCGATCACGCCATTCTCAAGCGATCGAATCTTCTTGATTAGACCGTAACCATCTTCATCCGGCATCGCAATGTCAGAAACGAGTACGTCCGGTCGTTTGCGGATGATCGCCTGGATAGCTTCGACTGCCGAAGATACCGCGGTCACGTTCGCCTGCCGTCGTTTGAGAGCCGTTGCCATCAGCGTCAGCGTGTCAGAGTCGTCATCAACCAGCAGAACGTTGAGACCCGATAACAACTGTGGTGTTTCAGCCAGTTTGAGCTGATCCGGTTCGGCGAAACTCCTGGCGGCTGCTTCAATCAGCGGTAGTCTGATTGTGAACGTCGCTCCGCGGCCCGTCGCCACCACTCTCCGCATTGATCGTACCGCCGTGTATCTCGATGAGGTGTCGCGCGATCGCAAGCCCAAGTCCGAGCCCACCATGTTGCCGGGTGGTCGTGCTGTCCGCCTGCCGAAATCGATCGAAGACATACGGCAAAAACTCCTTGCTGATGCCCTGGCCAGTATCCGAAACACTCACTTCAACCACTCCGCCAATACGCGAGACCTTCACAGAAACACGCCCGCCATTGTCAGTAAACTTCACCGCATTCGATAACAGATTCCAAATCACTTGCTGGAGCCGGTTTGCGTCGCCCGAAATCATGAGGGGCTTCGAGTCAAAATACTTCTCGATCCTGATGCCCTTCGCGTCAGCCGTAGGCCGCACAACATTGATCGAATTCTCGACGACGGGCACAACTTCCAACGGATGCAGATCAAGATAAAGATTGCCGGTGATGATGCGCGACACGTCGAGAATATCGTCGACGATCTGCGCCTGCGCTTTTGCATTGCGCCAGATCACTTCAACTGCCTGTTGTGTCACTGAATCGTCGAGCGTGCCACCTTCGAGCAGTCGCGACCAACCGAGAATCGCCGTCAGCGGCGTACGCAACTCGTGTGAAACGGTGGCGAGAAACTCGTCCTTCAAACGGTTCGATTCCTCGGCCTCCTCTCTTGCAGTTCGTTCGAGCTCGAGTAGTCGCACATTCTCGATCGCAACCGCGGTGAGATTTGCTGCCATGCTCATCGCCGTCACGTGTTCCGGGCGGTAAACATTTTTCTCGTAACTCTGTACTTCGATCGTGCCGATAATGCGACCCATCACCGCCATCGGCAAAGCCATCGACGATTCGGGACGCAAACCATTGTCAGGCCCGACGATGACGCCGGGACTCGCCTGTGTGGCGCGCATGTAATCGTTGGTGATGATTACTTCGCCAGTGCGCACTGCACGACTGTTTGGACCATGCGCGGTGACCGGCATCGGCGGCAACTCGGAAACATTCAGCTCCTGGCCGTCGGCCCAGCCATAACAACACGTGCGAACATCCCGAACCGGATCGTAAAGTGAAACGAAAAAGCCATTACACGGAACGGACACATTCGTGAAGTGGCGCAGCGCCTGAAAAACTCGCGTGCAACTCTCTTGCGGTCCCGAGCGCCTGCGCAAACGTCTTAATCCGTTCCAATAGACGCTCGTATTCGAGGAGTGCACGCTGGTCAGCGTCGCGCAAAGCCTCGGATGTTTTTCTCAATTCCTCTTCTGTATGCTCGCGTTCCTGAAGCGTGTGGCGGATCGTCGTCTCTGATTTTTTAAGTTCTTCCGCGGCGTGCTCGGCGCGTGAGCGAGCACGGATCTCAGCGCGCGTGACTGCAGCGAAAAGGAGGCTGAGCAGTCCGCCGAAAATCAGCGTGTACTTGAGAAGATATCTGTTCGAATGTGTTGCGAAGGAAGGATTGGTCGACAAAAGCGAGTGTCCACACGCGACCCTCAACCTCTAGCGGCTTCGCTTCAGTAAAGAGTGGTTTAGTGGAGGACTTCGGTGCCGACGGAACCGAGCAGATTGTCAGCTTTTGGCTCTGTGCCGTCATAAACCTGAAAATTTACGTCAAACTTTTTGTTTGCTGCGGCTGTCTCGAGAAAGTCATTGGCGCGCAATGGACTGTAAACAAATCCAAGTAGGGCTTCGCGTCGTTCTTCCACGGTAGTAATCGGCGCGTTCTTTCGATAAACCGGCACATAGATCAAAAAGCCGGATTGCTTGCTAGCTGCGGGAAGATCTTTTCCTGCACGAGATGTACGCGTCCCGAAGCAAACGGCTTTCCTGTGTCACGCGCCGCATCCATTGCCTGGCGCCGCGTTTCATTGGTACCCATGTCATAACCGATCGCGCCTTTGTTGCGAGTTGTGTTGGGCTGCAAGTAAATAATCGAGTTGTATTCACTGCGAGGAGAGTCGTCGGGCCAGATTCTGAAGGTGGTGACCCTGGCGATTCATACCGGCGATGACCTGGGCCTTTTTTCAGGAGCGAACTTGACTGAGTATCCGATACCTTCGACGCCGGGATAATTTTTATCAAGCTCAATCTCAGTGACGAAGCTTTCAAATTCGCCCGCATCAACAAAATCACTGGCAGCGAAAAGACCCGTGCCGGCGCGGAGCAAGGCGGTTGAGGTCGCGACGCGCAAGTCGCACCTGGTCCTCGATATCCTGCACCGAGCTGTTGAATCGTATGAGATCTTGCTCGTATGTGAGTTTATAGAAGTAGTAATAGACGAGCAGCGTGAAGCAGAAGCCGAGCAGGAGGATCAGATAGGGCAGGAAAACACGGTTGCGCATGGGAAGAGTCCGTGAAAATCCGCGGCGAAAACTATTTGACTCGTCGAGTCCTGCGCCGCAGAAAATCAATTAACACGAATTGCGACAGATTGCCGGGGTTGGCGAAATAAGCTTTGCCATTCGTCATGGCAGTCATCTGTTTTACAAAATCGACAAGATAGTAGTCGCTGGCCAGCATGAACGTATTGATCATGATGCCGGCCTTCCGGCATGCTTGAACTTCCTTGAAAGTTTCGGCCATCACAAACGGATCGCCGCCCATCGAGTTTTTATAAAGTCGACGCGCAGGGCTGCCGGTTTTACTTTTTATACCCGGGCCACCTTGCAAGAAACACGCGGTGGGCTTGCCGTCGGTCACCATCACGATCTGCTTCATCTCTTTGCGCTGTGCCTGAAGCAGACGACGCGCGAGGCGGAGGCCTTCAGCGGTGTTGGTGTGATACGGACCAACCTGCGTCGTCGCGAGCTTCGCGAGCGGCAGTTCTTCCGCGGCGTCGTGAAACAGGACTACTTTGAGAGAGTCGCCCGGATACTGCGTGCGAATCAGGTGCGACATCGCGAGCGCCACTTTCTTCGCGGGGGTGAAACGATCCTCGCCGTAGAGAATCATCGAGTGTGAACAATCGAGCATCACGACAGTCGCGCATGATGATTGATAATCACACTGGTGAACGTACAGATCGCTGTACTCAAGATTGAGCGGGACTTTCAACCCTTCGCGTTGGATTGCCGAGAGCAGGGTAGTGTTGACGTCGAGGTTGATCGTGTCGCCAAACTCGTAACGTTTACTCGCGGCAGCCGCTTCGACACCGGTGGAAAGATAAACAGTGTCGTGCCGTCCTGCGGCGCTCTTACCAAAACTCCCGAGCAGGTTTCGCAGCGTCTTGTAACCGAGGAAATCGAGGCCTTTTTCAGTGACTTCGAAGCGAACATCGCGAGGCAGCGGCTCCGAGACTTCACCCGGACCGGACATTCCTCTTTGCCGCTCGGCCTGTTGTGGCTGTTCTTCGCGGAGTGTTAGATAACCTTCTTCGACGAGTCGCTCGATCAGTTGATTCAAGAGCTCTTCGAGGAGGGAACCGTGGAACTTGCCTTCGTTCTGTGCGAGCATCTCGCGGATCTGTTGCTCGTCCACAAGGCCCTGGTCCATGAGGGCCTGAAGGAGGGCGCGGCGTAGCGAGTCGAGTGAGGTGTCGGTCTGCTTTTGCTGGCGGGTCCAGTAATAATCGTCGTCGTAGCCGGAATCGAGCAGGGCATCAGACATGCTGTCCATCAATTCACCCAGATTGATGGAGAAAACGTCGAACCCCTGGAACTTGGAATAACGAAACTTCATTACACAAGTTATCCACAGCTTACTATCCACAGATTACACAGATTGCTGTAAATATCGGTGTAATCTGTGGATGGTCTTAGCTGTACTTTCCCGTTTCGGTTAAATCATCGTAGATCATGCCGCGACGATCCTTCTTCGCTTTCGTCACCGCGGCGTAACCACCTTCTTCGTTGCGACTGATCTTGTTTTCAGCATACAAGCCTTCAAGCACGAGCTCGCAGGTCGAAACAAGCTGCGCCGTGTCGGAGCGGCGGAAATCAAACGGAATCATCGCAGTTTCAAGCAACTCCGGAACCGCCTCGACCAGCGTGAGACATTCGGATGCAGCCGCAGTGTCGGCGAGCAGCAGTTTGTTTCCTTCGTCAAACCATTGCACCGTTCGCGAAAAATCGATGCCCAACAAAATAGCCTTCGAAAATCTCACCGGCAGCGCGCTTGATGAGATCGCGCGCGATCCGGTTCGCGCCGAGTTGTTCGCCTTCGTACTCCAGCTCCATCTTGCCGGTCATCGATGGAATCGCCGCGTAAACGTCTGAAATGCGCGGAACGATCAACTCTTCGCCGGTAACCAGCGCACGTCGTTCAGCGTTTGAGATTACTGACTCCATCACCGTGATCGGCATTCGTTGCGAAACTCCGGAATGCTTGTCGACGTGGTTATCGTCGCGCGCTTCGAAAGCGATCTGCTCGACTACTTCGCGAATGAATTCGGGAACGATCAGTTGATCGCCGTTATCGAAGCGATCTATCCACGCTTCCTGACGCGTGATCTCAATCGCCTCCGGCAGTTCCTTCGGATAGTGCGTCAGGATCTCAGCGCCGATGCGATCTTTTAGTGGCGTGATGATCTTTCCGCGTGCGGTGTAGTCTTCCGGGTTCGCGGAAAACATCAGCATCACGTCGAGCGGCAGGCGCACAGGATAGCCCTTAATTTGCACGTCGCCTTCCTGCATGATGTTGAAAAGCGCGACCTGGATCTTTCCGGCGAGATCCGGCAGCTCGTTGATCGCGAAGATGCCGCGATTCGCGCGTGGCAGTAGACCGTAATGGATCGTTAGCTCGTCGCTCAGCAGGTGACCGCCCTTCGCGGCTTTGATCGGATCGACGTCACCGATGATATCGGCGACTGTAACGTCCGGCGTCGCAAGTTTCTCGACGAAGCGCGCGTCGCGGCCGACCCAGTCGATCGGCGTCGCATCGCCGTGTTCAGCGAGCCTTTGGCGCCCGTAAGCGGAGATGGGACGAAACGGATCGTCGTTGACTTCAGAACCAGCGATGATCGGGATGCGCTCGTCGAGCAGGTCAGTAAGCAGGCGAATAATTCGACTCTTAGCCTGGCCGCGCAGGCCGAGCAGAATGATGTTATGCCGCGACAGGATCGCATTGATCAGTTGCGGGATAACGGTGTCCTGGTAGCCGACAATGCCGGGAAAGAGTTTCTCGCTGCTGCGAAGTTTAGTTATTAGATTGCGACGCAGCTCGTCTTTGACCGAGTGGGTTTGATACCGGGCTGCCCTGAGTTCGTTAAGGGTTCTTGGGTAATCCATAGTGGTGTTCGAGAGATTCTACTAGGAAAAGTGTGACGACGGTATTGCGGAGCGCGGAACGGGTTGAACGCCAGCTTCTGACGACAGGATTTAGACAGGATTTACAAGATTTACATGTAAATCCTGAAAAATCTTGTAAATCCTGTCTAAAGCTGACCCTCGTCGCGCAGCTTCTCAAGATGTGCTAAGACCGCGCGCTCGGCCATCGCGTGCGCTTTGGGGGAGACGTCGGTGTAGACGCGGGCGACGATCTCTTGCGGTGTCGAAGCGCCCGCGCGCACGGCCTCGAGAATGTTTCGCTCGCGCTCCAGCCGGTGCGAGATGTATTCGTCGATCTTTTGATAAGGCGTCGCGACCGCGGGACCATGACCACCGAGAAGCACACTGAGATTGGGCAACGATCGCATGCGCTCGAGTGACTTCAGGTATTCACGCATGTTCCCCTGCGGCGGATCGATCAGCACTGATCCAACGCCGACAATGTTGTCGCCCGTCATCAACACGCCGCGCTCTTCATCATGAAAACAAAGATGCCCGAGCGCGTGGCCGGGTGTGTGCAGCGCACGCAATCTAATCGCCGGGTCGCCTTCGAGCGTGATCACGTCGTTGTCTTCAATAAAACGATCGACGTGTACGTCGTGGAGCGCTTCAGCAGTTTGTGCGTGTGCTGCAACTGAAACCTTCCCGCCGAGATGATCTTTCAAAGCGTTCACGCCACCGACATGATCGGGATGCAAGTGCGTGAGTATGATTTCGCGCACCTCGCGGCCTTCGGCAATCATCTCATCGAGACACTCAGCCAACGCTTGCTGCTCGTCTTCATACGGCGATCCGGGATCGAAGACGAGCATCGACTTTGAGTTGTGAACGATGTAGCAGCACGTGTGAGTCGCCGGCGGACGTGTCGGCGTGCGCACGGGAAAGCAGATGTAATTTGGTCGAAAAGTGATTCGTCGCGCCGGTTCGCCATGCGCGTGAGGTATCGACAAAAATCGCTCAACAAGATCCGGAGCGATGCCGGCGCCGAGAGTTCGCAACGCGTGCAATGTCGGCGGCACCGCGACGACCTGATCACTCATCCATCGATCGTAAGCGTCACGCGCAGGCAACCACTCGCCGCTCTCGAGCTCTCCTGCAATCACGTTCGGTTCCTGCTTCGCCGGACACTTCACTAGAAAGAACCACGTATCAAATCGTCGTGCATTGAACGGCGGCGTCACCCAACGACCGACGTAAGTAAAATCATCAGCATCGAGATACAGCTCGTAATGCTGCAACATCGCCGGCCACGACATCCGCCCGGCTTCGAGATCGTCAAGCAGAGAAGCTCGTTGACCTTTCGTGAGCGTCTCGCCGCCGCGAACAGCAAGCACCCCTAACTCTTCGAACAGTTCACGAGCCGCGCCGCTGATCATCGACGCAGTCTCAGGATTCGGCGCATTGCGTACGTCGACTTCAGCATCGCTAGCGTCGATCTGTCCGCCGGGAAAGGCATGAAAACCGCCCAAAAAGGCGAGCTTATCGCTGCGCTTGACCCAGAAAACTTCCGGATTGTCGGGATTAGTGTCCTGTCGCAGGAGAATGATCGCGGCAGCGTCTTTGGGCGTGTTTGCTGGTCGTTCAGACATTACTTACTTTACGGCGTCTGTTCACGACCAGCGGAATCGCTCACCATCGCCAGGACCCCACGGCACGCCGCGCATGTGGTAACCGCCTTCTTCCCAGAAGCCTGCTTCATCGTGCTCGAGGAAGCGCACGCCCTTGACCCACTTTGCTGACTTCCACGCGTAAAGCTGCGGAATGATCAAACGCACTGGTCCACCGTGCTCGGGCGGGATTGGCTGACCGTCGTGGGCCCACGCGAAGAGTGAGTCTTCGTTCAGGAAGTATTCGATCGGAACGTTGGTGGTCCAACCGTAGTCGTAGGCAAGTGCTAAGACAAATTTCGCTTCGGGCTTTACGCCCGCGAGTCGTGCAATCTCACGCGTGGAAACACCGCTCCAGACGTTGTCGAGACGCGACCAGCGTGTGACGCAGTGAAAGTCAGCGTAGACGCGCACGGCCGGAAGTTGCATAAACTCATCGAGCGACCACTGCAACGGGTTCTCTACAAGTCCTTCAACTTCAAAATTCCACGTCGTCGAGATCGATGTCGGGCGTTCCGTGGGCATCAAGTACCGGCCACTTCTTGGTGCGCGACTGTCCCGGCGGAATGCGTTTCTCGCGTCGCGTGTCGGGACTGATGATGATCTCCGGATCTTCGATCTCTTCCGGCTTACGCGGATCGGTGTTCTGGTATTTCGGATCCTGGAATAGATTATTAAGAAAGCTCATTTGAAAAACTCACATCCTGTAAATTCTGTAAATCTTGTCATCCTGTCTAATGATTGACGTAGTTGTAGACAGGATTACAGGATTTACAAGATTACAAGATAAAACTTACCCCATCTTCTTACCTTTTCGTTCAGCGAGTGCGATCAATTCTTCCGGCATCCATTTGCCGATGCCTTTCGCGACCGCGTCGTCAATGCCGACAGTTCTGTCGTGCCAGTCGTCGCGTGTTCCTTCGGGGCCGCGCTCGCGTTCGTAATTTTCAGTCTGCTCGAGACTGATGATGATCCCCTCGATGACTTCTTTCCAGTCCTGAAACTGAATCCCGCGCCGCACGATCGGGAGTCCAGCCGTCCAGTCTTCCTCAGGCGCGCGTGCGTCCTGCTCGGGAATGGTCAGATTGTGCAGTGGTGGAAATGGCGCGCCGGAAAAATCCTTCAGCAACTGCTCCTTCACCTGTTTGTACGACCAGTCGGAATGCTCCTGTCGCAAAGATTGCGCGTGACGAAAAATGTCGGCGACCGTGGATTGCTGCTGAGCCATATCCGTACCTCTATCCGCGTAATCTGCGGTTAATAAACACCAACACTAATAACGTTGTGGTGATCAAGGCTGATAATAAACAGTACTGGCAAAACTCGCGAATGACAAAAGCCTGTAGGTAGATCAACCACAGACTCACGAAGAAACATTGCGACCACGAGGGGCGTCAAGAGAGTGCCGGCAATGCGGTAACCAAAGAGGGCGAGGATGGCGAGACTGAAGACGGTGAAGTACGCTGCGGCGCCAATCACTGCGAGGGGAATACCGGCGACAACCGCATAAGGACTACTCAGCACTTCCGAGCAGCCCGAGATGATCGTGCAGCGGACACTTTGTCCCGTAACGTGTTCGATCGTGAGGTAAAGCGCGTCAGCAAGCCCCAACAGTGAAAGCAGCGCTGCGACGACGTAGAGTTTCTTCATCTACCACTACTTCGCAACTCATTCTGAATCACAATGCGCAGCTTTTCAGCAGGCAGGTTTTCGAACGGCACCTCGCGGCCGTTCATGAAGACGGTCGGCGTGCCCTTCACGCCGAGTGAGTGCCCGCGCTTGCCGTCCTGAAAGATTCGTTGAGCAACAAGGTCGCCGTTCATGTCGCGTTTGTATCGATCAACGTCGAGACCGATCTGTTTCGCATACCCTTCAAAGATCGGGCGCACGTCAAACTCTTTTTTCCAATCGGCCTGATGCTCATAGATCAGATTGTGCATCTCCCAAAACTTCCCCTGCAGGCCTGCCGCTTCAGCGGCTGATGCGGCTGCGAGCGCGTGCTGGTGCGTCGGTACGAGCGGAAATTCACGGAAAGTGATCTGCAACTTATCGCCAAACTCCGCATGCATCTGTTCGAGTATCGGGTGAAAAATGCCGCACGGCGGACACTCGAAATCACCAAACTCTTCGATCTTGACAGGCGCATCGGCTGGCCCAAGCGTGTGTGCGGGTTCTGCGCCAGGAACGCCCTTAACGGTCGGCGGCTTTTGCTGTGCCGTAGTAGGACCTTGTGCAGTAGCCGGTGACGGCGCGATTGGGGTTACCGGCGAAGCGGGTATGGTTCGTGTTAAGTACCATGCGCTGCCCAGCGCCGCGCCGAGAACGCCAAGAATGATGAGAAAAGGTATTATTCGTTTCATATATTTATTAGACGAATCAAACTGCGGCTGCCACCGTAGCTGCAAGTGAACGGAAAATGTCGCGCCCGTCACTCGAGCCGAGTAAATCTTCACACGCGCGTTCCGGATGCGGCATTAAGCCAACGACATTTCGTCCGCGACTACAAATTCCGGCGATGTTGTCACGCGAGCCGTTTGGATTAGCGGCGTCAGTGACGTTGCCGTCTTTATCGCAGTAGCGAAAGACGATGCGATCTTCTCGTTGGAGCTCGGCGAGCGTGTTGTCGTCGCAGATGTAGTTTCCTTCGGCGTGCGCGATCGGGATCCGGAGCACCGTGCCGCGCGTCAGCTCGTTAGTAAAAGGACTGTCAGACGTTTCAACCCGAACGTAAATGTGTTCGCAGATGAAATGCAGATCGCGATTGCGAATCAAAGCGCCGGGAAGCAGGCCGGCTTCGCAGAGAATCTGAAAGCCGTTGCAGATGCCGAGCACGAAGCGGCCGCTCTCCGCAAACTTTTTGACGGAGTTCATCACGGGCGAGAAGCGAGCGAGGGCGCCGGCCCGGAGATAGTCGCCGTAAGAAAAACCGCCGGGCAGGATTACCGCGTCATAGGTCGAAAGATCTGTTTCGCGGTGCCAGATGAAGTCGACTGGTTGTCCCACGTGTTTTGAGATCACGTGATAGGCGTCGTGGTCGCAATTCGATCCGGGAAAAACGATAACTCCGAATTTCACGCTTCTATCTCCACGCGGTAGTCTTCGATTATAGGATTAGAAAGGACTTCGCGCGCCATTTTCTCGATTGACTCAAGGGCGCGCTCGTTGTCCATCGATCCGTCGAGCGAGATCTCGAAGTATTTCCCCTGCCGCACGTCGGAAATGCCCGAGAAGCCGAGTAGCTCGACCGAATGTTGGATGGCTTTCCCCTGCGGATCGAGTACTCCGGATTTCAAGTTTACATAAACTTTGGCTTTCATTCGTTACCCTACTCCGCTTGGATCAACAAAGCGTTGCTTAAAAAGCAGTTGTTGGAATAATATCTCCGACTCGAAGACCTGTCGCGCCCAGAATCAAAACCCTTTCTAACAGGAGAAACTTATAATGCAAAACCCGCCGCCCGTTCAAATGAGCAGCCAGCCGCCTGTCCAGGCAGCCAAATCCAGTACAGGCCTCGATGAAAACATTGCCGCGTTGCTGTCATATGTTTTTGGCTGGGTGTCGGGGTTGATTTTCTTCCTGATTGAAAAAGATAGTCGTCTGGTTCGATTTCATGCGATGCAGTCGTTGTTGTTCAATGTTCTGTTTGCCGTTATCGCCATTGTGCTCTGGATCGGGCTATTCGTCGTCTTTCTAATTGCCAGTCAGGTCTCAGATGCTTTGACGGCCTTGCTAAGTTTGGTCTCGATATTGGTTTGGGTAGTGCTTTTCATTGCAATCCTGATTGGGTGGGTAATGTGCCTGATCAAGGCGTTCCAGGGCCAATATTTCAAGCTGCCCGTGATCGGGAATTTTGCGGAGAAGTTCTCGGCGAAGTAAGGCGAAGTTCAGAGTTCAGCCTTTAGGCTGCTGCTTCCAACAGAGCAAGCTAAAGCTTGAACTCTGAACCCAATCCCAGCCTTCTATAGATCTCATCAACATTTCGCAGGTAGTGATCGAGCGAGAAGATCCGCTCGATCTCTTCACCTGAGAGCTGTGATTTGATGTCCTCGTCTGCCTTCACCAGCTCCTGAAAATCCCGATCCTCGTCCCAAACTCTCATCGCATTGCGCTGCACCCACTCGTACGCCGTTTCGCGTGACAGTCCTTTATTAGTGAGCGCCAGGAGCAGTTGACCACTGAAAATCAAACCCTTTGTCGCGCGAAGGTTTTCGAGCATTCTCTCCGGGTAGACCACGAGACCGTCAATCAACCCAATCGCCTTTTGCAGGATGTAATCGAGCCCGATACTCGAATCAGGTAACACGACGCGCTCCGCGGACGAATGCGAAATGTCGCGCTCGTGCCACAACGCGACATTCTCCAGCCCGACGATGCTGTTGGCGCGGATCACTCTCGCGATACCACAGATGCGCTCCGAGATGATCGGATTGCGCTTGTGCGGCATCGCGCTCGAGCCTTTCTGCCCTTTCGTGAAACGCTCCTGCGCCTCACGAACTTCCGTGCGCTGCCAGTGGCGAACATTAAGCGCAAACTTGTCTAATGATGACGCAATGATCGCGAGTGTCGTTAAGTATTCAGCGTAGATGTCACGCTGGATCACCTGCGTCGAGACCGGCGCGGCCTTCAACCCGAGACGCTCGCAAACACTTTCTTCAACTGCCGGATCGAGATGCGCAAACGCGCCGACTGCACCGCTGATTTTTCCGACAGCAACCGCTTCGCGAGCACGCAGCAAGCGCTCACGATTACGCCGCATCTCGTCGAACCAGAGCGCGAACGTCAAACCAAACGAAGTCGGCTCCGCGTGAATGCCGTGCGTGCGTCCGACTTGCGGAGTGTTCTTAAACTCGAGCGCGCGACGCTTCAGCGTCTCGAGCAACTGGTCAACTTTTTTCAGCAGAATCTCGGCAGCGTCACGCAGCAGCAGCGCGTTGGCAGTGTCGACGACGTCTGATGACGTGAGGCCGTAGTGAACAAACCGGCTCGCTTCACCAATCGACTCCGCGAGATTTGTCGTAAACGCGATAACGTCGTGATTCGTCGTCTTCTCGATCTCGTTGATGCGCGCGACGGAAAACTGCGCGCGCGCTTTGATCTGTTCCAAAGCATCGCGCGGAATCGTGCCCATCTCGGCGTGGACTTCGCAGACAGCGATTTCCACGTCGAGCCATTTCTGAAACTTGTTTTGCTCTGACCAGAGCGCGCCCATCTCGGGCAATGTGTAACGATCGATCATTATCTCTTCACTGAAGCGCGGTGGAATTCACAAAGTAACGAGCCAGCCGCCACCGCCCATTCTCTTCTATTAATGTAAAAGTCTCCATTCCCTCGCCGCGTTCAAAGCGGGTTTCATAACTCAATATATAGACGTGTCCTTTCAGCGGGCCGCCCGAATTCTGTTGCTCGAGTGGCAGAATTTAGCGTCCGCGATTCAATCTTGCCAAGCTTTGTCCGCAACGTCTTGAACACTTCGTTTGACTGATCGAGCGTGACGTCCTTTTTCCACAGATCAGACGACTCGTTGTAGATCTGTTCGTAGCGTTCCTGCGCGATGTTTTCACCGACACTGGCGATCACTTCGTTTACTTCGCTCGGCACACGCCCGCGCTCCGCGTCCTGCCGGCAGGCAGCCGCAGTGACGCCTGCTAAAAACATGATCAGAAAGATGGATAGCTGGGTTTTCTCTGTGCAACCTCTGTGTTCTCTGTGTCTCTGTGGTGGTGGTTTTCGACGAGAAAGTAAACCACAGAGGCACAGAGAACACAGAGGTTGCACAGAGAAGAAATTCCGGACGCTCATACCTCGATCCAGGGCGTCGGCTCCTTCGGATAGGAGAGACTGACCTCGGTGAAACCAACAAAGAGCGGCGCTCGTTCCTGCAAGGCGACTTCGGCGTTGATCTTGGCCAGATATGGGTTGTTTGCGCGTTGTGAAAGGTGGGCCAGCACGAGGTATTTCGCGCAGCCGTCAAAACCCTTGCGAATCCAGTCAGCGAGATCTTCGTTTGACAGGTGTCCGAGGCGAGACAGGATACGTTGTTTCAACTCCCACGGATAATTGTCGCAGGCCTTGAGCATGTCGCGGCTGTGGTTTGATTCGATCACGATCGCGGCGCAACCGCGCAGACGTTCGGTGACGAGCGTCGTGATGTGACCGAAGTCCATCACGGTCGCGATCTTCACGCCCTGGTGCGTTGCAGTGAAACCGAAATTGTCGACAGCGTCGTGTGGAATCGTGAAAGGATGAAAATCGATCTCGCCGATGCGAAAATCTTTGCTCGACTCGATCTGCTCAACTCGATCGCGCAAAGCTTTCGCGCGTCGACGCGGCTCGTCGTTGGTGACGTTGATGCGCTCGCTGACGTAAGCATCGAGTGTTTTTCCTGAGATGTAAACGGGACAATCGACGGAGTTGAGTAGTACGCGTAAACCGCCGGCGTGATCGCCGTGTTCGTGAGTGACGAGCACAGCATCGAGTCGTTGCGCGTCTTCGCCAACCATTGCGAGCCGGCGCGTGATCTCTTTTGCACTCATTCCGGCGTCGACAAGTACGCGCGTGTTACCGGCAACGATCAGGACCGCGTTACCAGTTGAGCCACTGCCAAGAACAGTAAGTTTCATCTAGCCACAAAAAGGCACAAAACCACAAAAGATAGAAGGAACTGAAAGTGAACCCACTATATCAGAGGTTTGTTCCTTTTGTGATTTTTTGTGGCTAGATTTCCGAGGCGTGATCGATCGACTTTGAAGCCGTTGAGATTTCCAAGAACGCCGAGCGCGATTGTTTCCGATTTGAAATACGTGCGCGCGATTTCCTGAAGCTCCTCGACAGTCGTGTTGCGGATCTTTTCGATCACTTCGTCAGGTGAGATGCGACGACCGTGAATGATCTCCTGTCGCGCAAGTGTTCCGGCGCGTGCGCTTGACGATTCGAGCCCGAGCAGGATTGACGAGATGGCCTGGTCCTTCGCGATGCGCAGCTCTTCGTCAGTCACGCGGGTTGCGTACGACGTCGCGCAACCCGCGTAAGCGAGAGCTCTAAAACCTCATCGAGATATTCAGGAGACGTTCCCGCGTAGATGTTGAAAACGCCGATATCGGAAAACGCACTTCCTGCGGCGCCGACTGAATACGCGAGTCCTCGTTCTTCACGAATCTCCTGCCACAGGCGACTCGACGTTCCACCACCAATCACCGAAGCCAGAAGGCTCGCAGCATATCGATCGTTGCTGAGCGCGTGCGGCCACGGCGTCGCGACTACCAGATGCGCTTGTTCGAGCTCGGCCTTCTGTTCGATCAGAATCGGCGCTGCTGGTCGCGGTTTGCCATATTCAAGTGCCTGCGGCCGTACGCCGCGCCACTTTCACAACCATCAAAGGCTACGCCAACCAGCTCGACCAAGACGTTTGTGATCGACATTTCCCGCCGCCGCGACGACCAGATTGTTGTAATTGAACTCGCGCGCGTGAAAACCGACAGTGGTTTTGTGATCGAAAGTCGGTACGGTTTCCCTTGTACCTTCGATCGGCCGGCCAAGCGGCTGATTGGGAAAGTAAGCGGCGTTGAAAAGCTCTCCGAGCAGCTCGTCAGGCGTGTCCTCGACCATTTTCATCTCTTCGAGGATGACTTTTTGCTCGCGTTCGAGGTCTTCCTGTTCAAAACGGGGGTGCGAAACGAGGTCGGCAAGTAAATCTACGGCCTGTGCAAGTGCCGTATCCGCAACCTTTGTAGTAAATCCCGTCATCTCATGGGTCGTATAGGCATCCAGGTTCCCGCCCAGCCGGTCAGTTTCAATGGCAATGTCCCTGGCGCTCCGGTGTTGGGTGCCTTTGAAGACAGCGTGTTCGATAAAGTGGCAGATTCCGTTTAATTCGGCTGATTCGTGGCGAGATCCCCTGCGGACCCAGATTCCAGCCGTCACGGACCTGAGACCCGGCATATGTTCGGTCAGGACAGCGATTCCGTTGGGGAGTTTTGTAGCTTGAACGTCGTCAATCATTTGTTTCGGAGACCCAAATAGGGCGCAATTTCTTCGTCGTGGTGAAAGGGGTGTTGGATCCTAGCACGGCCCAAAGTGGGGGGCAAATCGTGCAACATCTGTTCTGGTACCGGTGTACTGACCCGAGCCGAACAGACGAAGGCCCAATAGCTTGACAGCAATTTACGCCGTGGCGGACAATAACGGCTTGTTTTGGGGTTCCGGGTTACGTCTCCTCTCCTGAACCAGTTCGCATGTCCATGGCTTCCTAAAGGGACTTTGGCCGCGGAGGTCTTTGTCGCATGAGAAGAGCATTTGGTTTTAGTTTGTCTCTGATCGCGCTGGTGTCTTTTATTACCAGCGACGCGCTCGCAGCAGGCTCCAACAAATCACTCGCCACCATCAGCGGAACAGTTCGCGACAACCGTGGTAACCCACTGGCCGGCGCACTCGTCTCGTTAATGCGAGAAGGGTTCAAGACGGTCAAGGAAGCGCGAACTGATAAGCACGGAAACTTCATCACGAAGGTTCTTCCCGGCCGCTATGGCATCAAGGCGATTGCGTACGGTTTCAGTGAAGTGGTCTTCACGGAAGTCGATGTGAAAGCCCAGCAGGAGCTGGTTTACAGATTCAATCTCGAGCCAGTTGGTTCCGGCAGAACATTGCCGGAACGGAGACGAGATCGCGACGACGTGAAGTGGACGCTGCGATCAGTACACAACAAACGCTCAATCTTCCAGGTCAATGAAGGCGAAGACGCAACCGTCAAAGCGGTGACCGAAGCTGAAGCGCAGACTGCCGAAGCTGCTCCGATGGAGAGCGCGCCCGAAGTTCCGAGTTACCAGCGAAACAAATTCAGATTCGAAAGTAAGACCCCATGGCGTTTTAGAAAGCTATTTCGCGAGCAACGCGTATGGCGCTTCGTATGTCGGATTCAACTTCGCCGTCGCAACACCGGTTTCGGAGCACGTCGAGTTGATCTTCTCCGGTCAGACCGGAGTTGGCGATGCGCCTGGGCGTTTTGAAGCAACGTCACGTGTACGCGTCAACGATCGTCATCGCGTCGGCGTAACTGCATCGGGAGTACGTTTCGCAACTCCGATCTGGACGAACAGGCTCAACGATCAATCCGATCTTCACGGGCAGATCTCGTTACGCGCGGTCGATGAGTGGATCGTGCGCGACGGCATCGTGATCGTGATGGGTCTCGACTATTCACGCTTCATCGGCGCGGGTGGCGCTCACGCTATCACACCGCGGTTCGGCGTTCAGTTTGACGCCAACGCGCGCACACGTGTGAAAGCCGCATTCGCTTCGGGTGGAGAGGAAGACGGGATTCAGAGTATTGCGAGTTTCGAAAACGATCAGGTTGTTTTCCGCAGCCAGCCGGTGCGGCCAGTGGCGTTCATCGATGGTCAGGCAGTTCTCGAACGCAGTCACCGGCTCGAGTTCGGACGTCGAGAGAGTTTTAGACAACAGCTCAAACGTCGAAGCGACCGCGTTCTTCGATACGACCACGGGACGCGGCGTCGGTTTGTTGAGTGGACCAGCCAGCGCGTTCTCCGGCAGAGCCGGCGATGCGTTCATCGACGTTGCGAACCAGCAGGGATCGTCGCGCGGCATTCGCGTCGTTTACACGCGACGTTTGAATCGAGTTTGGACCGCCTCAGCGGGCTACGCGTTCGGACGCGGCCAGCAACTTTCGGCAGCAGGTTTCGCGACTCCATCCGAACTCTTCGAAAGCGGAATGTTCCAAACAGCGGCAGTGCAGCTCGGCGGCGTGTTCCGCACTGGTACGCAGGTGCGAACCGTCTTGCGGTTCTCTCCGGAAGCGACCGTGTTTGCTATCGATCCTTTTGCCGGTCGATTGGGTGTTTACGATCCATCATTGAGTATTCAGGTCACGCAGGAGTTACCGAGTTTTGGATTGCCCGTTCGGGCTGAAGCCATTCTCGACGCGCGTAACTTGCTTGACGCGCAAACGAGTAATGAGAACGGAGAGATCCTGACCATCATCGGTAACAATCGACGGTCTGTTCGTGGTGGAATCTCGGTCAGGTTTTAGGACCAGACGAAGAGAGCAGACCGCTAATTCCATCTCGCCCACGCTGTTCTGCTCCCTTCGCTTATAAAGTCCGGTCTTCCAAATTCTCGGAAATTCCGAAAAGATGGATAGACCTTCTCTGTGCAATCTCTGTGTCCTCTGTGTCTCCGTGGTTAACTTGGGCTTAAAAACCACAGAGACACAGAGAACTCAGAGGTTGCACAGAGAAGAAGTGGCCGGAACATACCTTGCTTGAAAAAGTCGGATCTGCCGATCGTTAAGAATTGGCCGCGTAGTTGAGGTAGCAGTGAAGGGTTCGATAATCACAACCAAGACCTGGTTTCTGCTCATTGGCGCAGCGCTATTGATTAGCGCGGGCGTCCTCAACTTTCGCCAGCGCGCGCTACAGGAAACACCGCCATGGGACGGCGTCGAGTGGGTCGACACTAAAGAAGGAGTCATTGCCAGGAGTATCGAGCGCGGCTCCGCCGCTGATCGTGCGTGGCTCTTGCCCGGCGATCGCTTGATCGGTATTACACTCGATCCCAACGCCCGGCCGGAGCAGATCGCCGCAGCGCGCGACGTGCAGATTTATCTCGAGCAGGCACGCGTCGGAGGCCAACTGCATTACCTCATGACGCGCCCGGCCTACTCGGCGGAACTTCGGTGCTTACTGGGCCGACCTCGATCACCTCGGCGCACTTCATCGATGGACGCCGCGTGTGCTCTACATCAACCTGATCGGGTTGATCTACCTGTTCGTCGGCTTCTTCGTTCTCTTCAAACAAGGTGGCCGCGCGCCCTTCGTGCTGCACTTTGCGACGTTCTGCCTGGCCGCGTTTGTCTTCCTGTTCTACACACCCGTCGGCAGTTATCGCGATCTCGATCTGGCGATAGCCTTTCTCGACAACGCTGCGCTCATTCTCTTTGCGCCGCTGTTTTTGCACTTCTGTGCGCTTTACCCGTCGAGACAACAGCTCTTCGCGACGCGACGTTGGCACGCGGTCTGGCTTTATGTGCCTGCGTTTTTGCTGCTCGGGGCTACAGTGATTGTGTTGCTGCGGGATGAGCTGGCGAAGGGAATTTCCGCCTTCGGAAGAATTCCTGTTTCAGAACAAGTAATCGGATTCCTCTACTGGCTGTACATCCTGCATCTCGGTGTCGCTCTGGTCGCCGGAACGGCGCTGCTCGTGTGGACTTTCGTCAAAGCAAAGAGCACGGTTGTTCGACAGCAGGTGAAGTGGGTGGCGTGGGGCACGTTGCTCTCGATCACACCATTCATACTTCTCTACGCGCTCGTCTACCTGTTTGGCGCGCCCACCGATCGCTGGCTAACTGACGTTGCCATATTACCGCTCGGTCTGATCCCGTTTGCGTTCGGCTATTCCGTCATGCGTTACCGCTTGATGGACGTTGAGCTCGTAGTGCGACGCGTTTTTGTTTACGCACTCACGACGCTCGCGATCGCATTGCTGATCGGTGTGGCAGTGTACTACGGCGGCTTGTATGCCTTCGGCACAGACCACGGAATCACTTCCGGCGAGATCACTTTGCGCGTTGTTGTCGCGGTGCTCGCGATGGCTGCGATCGTGATGGTCGCGGCGCCGGTGAAAAAGTTTCTCCAGGAACAGGTCGATCGATTGTTTTATGGTGAGCGTTACGACCTGCGAAATAGCTTGCTTGACTTTGGTCGCACGCTTTCCGCGACGACCGCGCTCGACCCGCTGCTCGACGCGCTGGTGCGGCGTCTTCAGGAAGTACTGAACGTCGAGCGCGTAGCGATCTTCATCGAGTCGAAGCATTCAAAAACAGGCTACGTGGTTGCACGTTCCGAAGGTTTGCCGGCGCCTGTTACCGTGCCTTCTGATTTCCGCGAGATGATTCGAGTGCGATCAGCCGAGAGTGGCATAGTGCGCGCGGACGATCTCGATCTCAATGCTGATGCGAACCCCTCAGGCCCAGTGCGACGAGCGCTGCACTATTACGTTCCATGTGTGGTGCGTGGACGAATGGTCGCGGTAATTGGCCTCGGACGCTCCGTCGACGGCGGGCTTCTTTCGTCAGAAGACGTAGAGATCCTTCGCACCGTTTCGGGTTACGTGGCGGTAGCGATTGAAAACAGTGTGCTTTACAAAGACCAGCAGGAGCGCGCTGCCGAGTTGAAGCTTTTGAAAGAGTTCAATGAGTCGATCATTGAATCGATCAACGTTGGCCTGTTGGCGGTTGATTTAGAAGGACGTGTGACACGTCTGAACTCCGCGCTCGAACACATTCTCGATCTGCGCCGCGACGCGGCCGTTGGCCGGCGGGTTGAGGAGCTGTTCTCGGAAGATTTTGCCGACACGCTCAAGCAGGTGCTGGGCAAAGATGGATGGCGTCTCAAAGAGATTCGCAACATCTATAAACTCCACACCGCCACGCTTGGTAATCGCACCCTCGTTCTGAACATCGCGCTCGCTCCGTTACAGGACGCACAAGGCCAAACCGGCGCGCTCGTTGTTCTGGAAGACGTGACGGCGCGCATCTCGCTTGAAGAGCAGTTGCAGCAGCGCGAGAAGCTCTCGTCGATCGGTTTGCTCGCGGCGGGTGTGGCCCACGAAGTGAACACACCGTTGACCGGCGTCTCGTCTTACACGCAGATGCTGCTCGGCATGCTGAACGAGAACGATCCGAAGCATGCGTTGCTACAGAAAGTGCGCACACAGGCAGAACGCGCGACGAACATCGTCAACAACCTGTTGAACTTTTCACGCACCGGCAACGCGACTGAGTTTGCCGAAGTCGATGTGGCGCGCGTGCTCGACGACACGTTGCAGCTACTCGAGCCGCAACTACGTCGCAGCCAGATCGAGATCGTGCGACGCTACGACAAGGACGCGCCCGAGGCCTACGGCAACGCCGGTAAACTCCAACAGGTCTTCACCAACCTGATCCTCAACGCGCGCGATGCGATTCCCGATGGCGGACGAATTATCGTCGCGACCGAAATAGCCGACGACGGATCTCTCGTTGCGGAGATCTCCGACACAGGCATCGGCATCGCACCCGAGAACGTCGCGAAGATCTATGATCCGTTCTACACGACCAAAGGCGTCGGACAGGGAACCGGCCTCGGCCTCGCGGTGTCGTATGGCATCGTCCAGGAACACACCGGCCGTATAACTGTTGAGAGTACGCCGGGCCAGGGCACAACTTTCCGCATCACCTTACCGACCTCGCGCGTCCGCGCCCGTCTCCAGGCCGTGGGCGACTAGCCTATCCACAGATTACGCAGATTACGGTAGTGCCTCAGTTTGAATTTAAGCAATTACGCCGAAGGCGTTCGCTAATTTCAGCCCAGGGTTCGAGCGTTCGCGAGAACCCTGGGGAATAAATTAAATTCGCGACCAAACCCTGAAAGGGTTAGGCAGTTGGCGAACCCTTTTCAGGGTTCAATGACTATTTTGTGATCTAATCCCAAGGTTGTCGCTGTGCTCCAACCTTGGGCTCAAATTAGCGAACGCCTTCGGCGTAATTTCAAACTGATGCACTACCCAGATTACGCAGATCAATGAATGTTTTGAGCTCTGTGGTAATCTGTGTAATCTGTGGATAAGTGATGAAGCCTGAAAGACGTAATACCCGAAAAGGATCTGTCCTCGTCGTGGACGACGAGGAGATCATGCGCGAAGTGCTGGAGACGCTCCTCTCCAACGAAGGCTATCGCGTCGATCTCGCCAAGACCGGTGAAGAAGGTCTCGAAGCTTACGGCCGCCGCGCGTACGACGTGGTCCTGCTCGACGTCTCGATGCCCGGCATCGGCGGACTGCGCGCGCTCGAAGAGTTTTTGAAGATGGACTCCGACGCGGTGATCCTGATGATTACCGCTTACGCGACTTTCGACACCGCAATCGCCGCGTGGGAACGTGGCGCGTTCGGCTGCATCAGAAAGCCTTTTCAGAACGAACAGATCACAGCGACGATCGCCGCCGGCATTAAACGACGCCGGAAAGAAGAAGAACGTCGCACACTGCGGCGAGCGATGAGTAAGGCCGTCGATCGCGGCGAGATAGTTGGTCGCTCCGATGTGATGCAGGAAGTTTTCCGGTTAGTTGAACAGGTCGCTCCGGCCCGGTCGACAGTTCTGATTACCGGCGAAAGCGGCACTGGTAAGGAGTTGATCGCGAAGGCGATTCACGAAGCCAGCACGCGCGCTGGTCGTCCGTTTGTGACGGTTAACAGCTCGAATATCCCTTCGGAGCTGCTCGAGTCGGAATTGTTTGGTCACACGCGCGGCGCGTTCACGGGCGCTGTGGCAGCAAAGAAGGGTTTGTTTGAAGTTGCGGACGGTGGCTCGATCTTTCTCGACGAGATCGGCGACATTCCACCTGAGACTCAAGTGCGATTGTTGCGCGTGATCCAGGAACGCGAGTTCACGCCGCTTGGCGACACCGCGCCGCGTCGTGTTGACGTTCGCATCATCGCCGCGACAAACATCGACTTGAAAGAAGCCGTCCGGCAGGGAAGCTTTCGCGAGGATCTTTACTACCGCCTTGCAGTCGTGCCGATCGAGTTGCCGCCGCTGCGCGATCGCGTCGAAGATATTCTGCCGTTGGCCCAGCACTTCATCCAGAAGTACAACGAAGAAAACGGTCGCAACGTGGCAGAGCAACTCGCTCCCGATGTTTTAGCGTTACTCGAAGCCTACTCATGGCCCGGTAACGTGCGTGAGCTGGAGAACACGATCGAGCGCGCGGTCGTGATCGCGCCCGGCGATGAGGTGACGGAGAAATGTTTGCGCACGGAGATCAGCGATCCGAAGTCAGTCGTATCAGGACATCACGACGGCGCGAGCAACGCGGCAGTCGGTGACATCGGTCGCGGCATTAATTTCTACGAAGAAGTACGACGATTTGAAATCGATCTGATCAGGCGAGCACTGGAACAGACTGGCGGTCATCAATCTCGCGCCGCGCGTTTGCTCGGCATGAACGCTACAACGCTTAACTCAAAAATCAAAACCTACAACATCAACCTGAGACCGTAGTCACGCGATGAAACGACGCGAACTCGATGGCTGTCCGATCACCGGCGCATTGCAAATGCTGGGTGATAAATGGACGATGCTGGTCGTCAGAGAGTTGCTGAGTGGTCCAAAGCGTACGATGGAGCTGCTGAACAGTCTGTTTCCGATCAGCAGCCGCACGCTCGTGCAGCGCTTGCGCGACATGGAGAATGATCGACTGGTCGAGCGTACAGATTTCGGCGGCAACCCGCCGCACATTGAGTATGCGTTAACTGAACGTGGAATGTTGTTGATACCGCGTGCTTGAGTCGTCTGCGCCAGCTCGGCCTGGCTTTGAAGTGCAACGAATGTGAGGATCGACTGAAGCGCGTTGGAGCCTACTGCGAACCCTGCCCATATAACGAGAGCGGCGCTGAAATTCCATCCACGCGCCGCCCCAAAGACGAATCCATCGTTTTGCTTTAATCCGCGTTATCCGCGGCTAAATCTTCTACTGGCGTTGTGTTCGGGATCATGTGGCCGTCAGCGGTAATGATCGCTTTGTGATCGGACGTGACGTGCTCACCTTCCATCGTGACCTCGTCACCGCTCGGCATCGCCACTGGCAGGTGGTCCAGAAAGCGCTCGGCATCGATTGCTGACATGCAACCACTTCCCGCTGCTGTTACCGCTTGCCGGTAAACTGAGTCCTGAACGTCACCACACGCAAAGACACCGGGAATATTCGTCGCCGTCGAGTGGCCCGAAGTCTTCAAATAACCAACCTCATCCATTTCGAGCTGGCCCTTGAACAAGTCGGTATTCGGCTTGTGACCAATCGCCACGAACACTCCCGCACAATCAAAAACGCGTTCCTGCCCGGTCTTTATATTATGCAGCCGAACACCAGTCACACCATGTTCCTGCGTCCCGAGAATCTCTTTAAGTCCAGTGTCCCAGATAAACTCGATCTTCTCGTTCCGGAACGCCTTTTCCTGCATGATCTTCGACGCCCGCAACTTGTCGCGACGATGAACCACATAAACTTTCGCGGCATAGCGCGTCAGGAACGTCGCCTCTTCCATCGCGGTGTCACCACCACCGACCACGACCAGCACCTTGTTTCGAAACGCCGGTAATGGACCATCACACGTGGCACACGCCGAAACTCCATGGCCGCCGAAACCGTCAGGTATCTTTGCCTCACCGGGAATTCCGAGCCATTTGGCCGACGCCCCCGTAGCGATTATCAGTGTTTCAGTCGAGATTGTGTGCGAGTTGGTGTAGAGCTGAAAGGGACGCTCGGAAAGGTCGACCTCAGTGATCCATGTCTCCATGAACTCGGTCCCAAACCGTTCGGCCTGCTTGCGAAACTCGTGCATCAGGTCAGGGCCCTGGATTCCTTCCGAGAAGCCGGGATAGTTCTCGACGTCGGTGGTGATCATCAATTGACCGCCGGGCGTCGTCTGTTTTTCCGCATCGGGTGGAGCGTCAACCAGCAAGGGTTTTAGGCTGGCGCGAGCGGTGTAAATGGCGGCGGTTAGGCCAGCCGGGCCTGAACCGATGATGACCACGTCTCTTTTGATCGTTTTGTTGTCCATAGGGATTTTCTCAGCAGTATAGCCTTTTCGGCTGAGCGTATAGTATAACTACGCTTATTGGGGTAGTCGAACCGCGTGGCTTCTGGTGTGTCGAGAGGCCAAAGCCCGGTTCTTTGCAAGATGAGCAGCCCAGGAAGCGGTCCGGAAACTATAGAAACGATTGCCGTGATCGGCGCTGGCACCATGGGTCATGGCATCGCCCAGGTGGCCGCGTTAGCGGGTTTTCGGGTCTGGCTCAACGACGTCGATCGTGAGTCGCTGGCGCGAGGAGTTTCGGCAATCGAAGCGAACCTTGCGAAAGGAATTCAGCGCGGCAAGTTGACGGAAGATGACCGCGACCGCGCCTTGCAGCAGATTCGCGGAACAACGAACCTGAAAGAGTGTGCCGCAGCAGATCTGATCATAGAGGCCGCGCCGGAGAAACTGGAGTTAAAGAAAGACATTCTCCGGCAGCTCGAATTCGCATCCGACCACCCTTTCATTTTCGCTAGCAATACGTCGTCGCTGTCGATTACCGAGATAGCCAGTTCTTCGAAACGTCCCGAAGCCGTCATCGGTATGCACTTTTTCAATCCGGTCCACATCATGCGACTGGTTGAAATCGTGGTTGGTGAAAAGACGAGCAGCGAGGTTGCCGACACCGTGACGGCCGTCGGGCGAAAGATGCGGAAAGAGCCGATCGTCGTGAAAGACGTTCCGGGTTTTGCTTCGAGTCGTTTGGGCGTCGTGCTCGGTCTCGAGGCGATGCGAATGTTTGAGCAGGGCGTGGCCAGCGCGCAGGACATCGACACCGCGATGGAGCTCGGTTACAACCATCCGATGGGTCCGTTGAAGTTAACCGATCTCGTTGGACTTGATGTGCGACTGAATATTGCCGAGTATCTTCATCGCGAGCTTGGCTCGGAAGCGTTTAGACCACCGGAAGTTTTACGACGGATGGTGAGTGAAGGAAAATTGGGAAAGAAAACGGGTCAGGGGTTTTATGATTGGCGATGAGTACGCCTTATAACAACGAAGAGAGACGGTTTGCGTTACGGATGTCGCTGCGACTGCCGATCGTGATTTCCGGTCGTGCCGAAGACGGTTCCGCGTGGAGCGAGCCGACTGAAACTGACGACATCTCCACATCAGGCGCGCTTTTTCATTTGAACCAGAAGGTTGCTCGCGGCGAACGGTTGTACATTCGCGCGCACCGGCCAGACGGCACGCCGATCGAGGCGACGGCGCTCGTGGTCAGAGTTGCGCCCGCGATTTATGGAACAGCGCGAGTCGGTGTGCAGATCGCCGAACCCGCCGAAAACTGGCTGCGGCTGTTCGTATCGTGGGTTGCCGATGAGCAACCGGTAACCACTGATCCCGAAGGTCCTCCCTCCGAGTAACAATCATGTTAATCCTGAAAATCCTGTAATCCTGTCTAATTGTTTGCCTATTTGTAGACAGGATTACAGGATTTACAAGATTAACGGGATATTAATTTTTAATCCTACGTCATTGGAGTTTTGTTAATGCCGGAAACTTACGAGACATTGCTGCTCGAAAAACGCGAGCGCGTTGCTATCATCACCATCAATCGTCCTGACAAGAGAAACGCTCTAAATATTAAAACTCGCGAAGAAGGCGCGGCACTGCTCGAAGAGCTTCGCAACGATAGTTCGGTTGGCGTTGTTGTGTTTACTGGCGCGGGCGACAAGGCTTTTATCGCGGGCGCTGACATTGGTGAGTTTGCCGGGCGCACTTCGATCACACAGCGTGACGTGATGATGGGCCGTTCGTTGTTCACGGCGATCGACAGTTTTCCGAAGCCGGTGATCGCGATGATCAACGGTTATTGTCTCGGCGGTGGTTGTGAGCTCGCGCTGGCGTGCGACATTCGCATCGCGAGTGAGACGGCGTCGTTTGGACAGCCTGAGATCAATCTCGGGATCATTCCCGGTGGCGGTGGAACGCAGCGGTTGACGCGTCTCGTTGGTGAAGGAAAAGCGATGGAGATGATCCTCACGGGCGAGATCATCGATGCGCGCACAGCGTTTTCGATCGGTCTTGTGAATCAGGTCGTGCCCGCGGAGCAACTCCAGGCGAAGACGATGGAGATGGCGACCCGGATTGCGGATAAGAGTCCGATCGCATTGCAACTCGCGAAGGAGGCAGTGAAGCTCGCGTCGCGTTCGAATCTGGACGAAGGTTTGCGTCGCGAAGTCGATCTCTTCGCGCTCTGTTTTTCGACTGAAGACAAGGACGAGGGCGTCAGCGCATTCCTCGAGAAGCGCAAGCCCGCGTTCAAAGGAAAGTAGGTGAAGGCTCTCCTCCTCATCGCCGGTATTTTGGTAGCCACGGCCGGTGGCGTGATCACTTACCGCGCGCTGTACGTTGAGCCTAAGTCCGGGGTTGTCATCACCGACACCGGCATCCGCCAGATTCCCAACCAGGCACGCGTCGTCGGCGGCGCGCTTGCTATTCGTCAGCGGCTCCGCCCTCGCTCTTTTTGCCGCCACGCGCAAGGTTAAAAAGTAGCGTTTACAGGATTTACAAGATTTTTCAGGATTGACATGTAAGATCTTGTCCAATCCTTGTACATCCTGTCTAAAACTACTTCACTGCTGCGCCTACGCTGATTATCTTTTCGATCTAACGCCACGGGTTTCGGCGGCAAACGGCCCGTTGGGTTCGAGGCGGAGGTATTCGCTGAACTCTGCGAGTGCGTCGGCGGTGCGTGAGACGCGCAGCAATAAATTGCCTTTCAACAGATGCGCGCCGGCGAGATCTGGATTCAACTGGAGCGCGCGTTTCACTTCCTCATACGCCTTCTCGAGCGCGGGCCGCGCTTGTGCGAGGTCTTTCACGGCGCGCGCTTTCTCCCAGTAGACGCGCGCGAGATTCAGGTGACCTAGATACGACTGATCCTGGATCGCCAGTCCCTGCACCAGCACTTTCTCCGCATCAGCGATCTTGTTTTGTCGCAAGTAGATCTCACTGAGCGCGAACAACGCATTGAACGCTTTCGGATCGACTTCGATCGTCGCTAACAACGCCTGCTGCGCCTTCTCCCACTGCTCGAGATCCATGTACGCAGTGCCCAGTTTCAAACGCGCTTCAACAAACTTCGGATAGATCGAAACCGCTTTCTCAAAGCAGCGCGCCGCAAACGCGATCTTGTCTTTTCCACCTTCTGCTAAAGCTGCCGTTCCTTTATCAAACTCTTTTTGCGCCGCAGGTGGGACGTTCGCGTCGATACTGCCAACGGTAGACGCGCTTGTGGCCTTCGGAGCTTCCCGCAAAAGCTGAAGCATCACTAAGCCGCTTGTTGTAATCGTCATGTCAACGTTCTGTTGTGCGTCACGATAACCAGTTTGGCGCACGCGCACTGAATACTGCGCCGGCTGAAGACCAGTGAATCTAAACTTGCCCAGCCGATCCGTAAACGCTTCGCTGATCGATCCTCCACCATCGTAACTCTCGAGTCGCACAAGAACCTGTTGCGCCGGTGCGCCACCTTCAGCGAAACGTACCTGCCCGTGAATCTCTACCACCATCACCTGAGGCTGCGTTTGTACCTGACCCAGGATCACAAATTGACAAACTCCTATCGCGAGGATGCTCGACAACAGCAACACTATTCTCGTGGTATTCATGACTTTATTCTCCCAGGAACGTGGGAAATGAATGCGGGCTAATTCTACTGCAAAGAAAAATGGGAGGGAATAGATTCCCTCCCGTAAAACATCTCCTGAGCGAAAGTTTAGAACTCGAAGCGAGCTCCCAATCGCATGGAGAAGGGTAAGTGGAAACCAGAAGTTAAATTGATGATCGAAGGTTGCAGAAAGTCGGGATTGTTTTCGCCGAGATCGAGCTGTCGGAACTGATCCGGCAGTCGCAGACGGCGATTGTTGGTGACGTTGAAAAAGTCAGCGATGAAGCTGATGCGCGCTTGCTGATTGATCACCCACGGATAATCTGCGTGCAGATCGAGTTGCGAGAAGAATGGCGTACGCCCAAGCTTGCCGCGTCCGCCTACCGGAACCTCACCAGCATTCAGGTAAACAGGATGTGGCAGATACTCGCTGATCGGGATCCCCGATTCCATGTGGAAACCCATGCCGAGGTTCAGCCCGTTCAGGAACCTGCCGTTCCAGCCGGTGCGACCGGTACCGAAGCCGTAGCTCGCATAGATATTCGACACGAATCGCCGGTCAGTATTCAACGGACCGACACGGAATTGATCGCCCAGCAGGTTGAAGTCTCCTGATGTGAAGTCAAATAGCGAGCTGATACCAGGATCAGTTTGACCATTGTCATTACGCAGGTGACCTTCGTAGTTGCCCTCCAACTTGGCAACACGGAAGTTCGACAACAGTTGCCAGCGATCGGCAAAGCGTTTGTTCAATTCAAACTCAAACGCCTTGTACTTCCTCACCGGATCCGGGAACCCATCGGCAATACCGTCGGGACTGTTAATCGATCCACCCGTGAGTGGATTGATGCCAACACTGCCGAGCATGCTACTAATAAAGCCCAAAGGTTTCTCATACTTGAATTCTCACTTTCCGAACCAATACTTCTTGAACGCCGTGCGTGTCGATCGGAGAGACCACGCACGGAATACGATTTATTCTCACAGGGTTGTTACAAAGCGGGGAGACGAGCGCGATGCATGAAGATCAATCGAGTGGATGATCTTCAGGTGTGTGAAAGAGGCAATGAAGATGCCAGCCTGGATGTCTACGAAACCCTGGAGATCGCTCTTTCAGGGATTTGCTGAGGGTGAATGTCGAAAGGGCGTGGCTGTTAAGTCTCGTTAACGAAGGCAACCCGGCGGACTTTTTTTGATCACCATTTAAATGGAAGGCGCCGATCCAAAGCTTTGATTGGATCCAAATCCCTAAGTTTTCACGCTCTTGTTACGGCGCAAACTTTTGCAAAAACCACGCTCGTTTTAAGGCGTTAACCAGAGTGTTCGCAGTTGATCTTCAGTGCCATTGAATTTGTCTCGATCGCAGTGTCCGATGCCAGCGACTTCGTGTGGCTGGGGGCCGACTGCGCCGTCCGTGTATTGCCACATGGTCCATGTCGGCCAGTTTATCGGGACCACCGCCGTCGGACCGTATTGCGCGAGCCACAACCAGCACTGCGCGAGCACGGGATCCTTTCCGGTGCCGAGTAGCTGTTTTATGTACGACCCGGAATAGAAACCAGGAAAACGACCGGTGACCTCGTTAACGTGAGTAACAAACGCTCGCGCATCTTCAAGCGACATGCTTGAACCACTCGGATTTGGTTCGAAGTCGAGAACGAGTAGCGTGTTTTGAAACGTTCCGACAGTATCGAGGAAGTGTTGTGCCTGCTCGACGCCGTCGCCGCCGGTTGCGAAATGGTAAGCGCCCCACAGCAGCCCCGCTGCCTGCGCTTTGCCACGATTGGTCACATACATTGGATCAAGACCGGTTTGTCCCTGCGTAGCTTTATGAATGACACCGATGATTCCATCACCCTTCGCTTGTTGCAGGTCTATGTTTCCGTTGTGGTGAGAGATGTCGACAACTGCATTCAAAGGATCAGGCATTTAGTTCTCCTTGTTTGAGGTTTTTGACGATTGAGTGATCGTAACGCCGAGTTTTGGACGATAACGCCGAAGGCGTTGGCTAATTTCAGCCCAGGGTTGGAGCAGAGCGACAACCCTGGGTACACAAACAAAATAACATATGGAACCCTGAAAGGGTTCGACGGTTGGCGAACCCTTTCAGGGTTGTTCGTTATTTTATGATTCGATCCCAGGGTTCTCGCTACGCTCGAACCCTGGGCTCAAATTAGCGAACGCCTTCGGCGTTTAGGGCGAGGCGGTGGCCCAATCTGGGCTCAAATTTAGCGAACGCCTTCGGCGTTTAGGCGGACGGCGGCGGCGTTGTGGCCCAACCCTGGGCTCAAATTAGCCAACGCCTACGGCGTAAGCCCCATTCCCTAACAGTCCAAATGTCGGCGTTATATCACTTCCAACCTGGTCCAATACGAAATAAAATCCCGTCATGCGCGATCCCCTACGCCATGCCACTGTCGCGATCGTTCTTCTCATAACCGTAATTAACTTTTGCTTCGCACAACGACGCGCCAAACCGACTCTGGTTTGCACGCGACCAGTGCTGGCCGCGCTCAAACCGATGCCGGAGCTCAGCTACCCGTGCAACGAGCAACTCAACGACTACGACGAAAAGATCCTTAAACTCCCCGCCCGAATCGCCGCAATTAAAACCCTGATGTCCCAATTGTCCTCATTTTCAAATCCCGCATGGTGGGCAAGGAGCACGCACGATCTGAGCGTTTGTGACTACACCCAAAAACCGGGCGCATTGACCCCGTCCCAGCGTAAGTCATTCATCGACGGCGACTACCTGTTCTGGCTGTTCGGACACGATCACATTAGGCTTGCCTTAATACCCGATCCCTGTTATCAAACGGAGTACGGCGGCTCGAATGCCTTCGTACTCTACCGCAACGCGAGCCGCGTCATTGTCACACAGGTTTTGGACGGTTATTTCTCCCGGGCGGACAATTCGGTCAACATCGCTTTTGCTAAACTCAACGCCCACGAGATCGTTGAAATCTCCCTGGAACGGCAAAGTCTATCGTTAATCCATACTCATCGAGGACAGCTGTGCCTTAAAAGTCGGAAACATTCTTGGATCGGGTCAGTACAGGGAGCGGTAGCGACCTGGTCAGTGATCAGCATGCGATATTTCCTAACGATTTTGATTCCCATAGTTTGACCAGGTCGCTACCGCTCACTGTACTGACCCGATCCAAGTGCGATCCCTACTTTTGAGGCAAAGCCATCGAGGACAAACAAGTGCCCAGAAAAATACTCCCTCTCCTGATTCTTCTTTGCACCGTGATTTGCTCTGTTACCGCTAGCGCCCAAAACTGCAACCCGCCGGCGATAACTGCAAACTCACATGTCTACAACATCTTTTCGCCCGATCAGGAGATGATTCTCGGCGAGCTGAATTACCAGCGAATGGCCGGCGACACACGCTTCATTGAGGACGAGAAGCTGCTCGCTTACGTCAGAGAAATCGGAGCCAAACTGGTTCGCCACCTCCCACCAACCGGCCTCAAGTTTCAATTCTTCATCATCGATATGCAGACGGCGAACGCCTTCAACACTCCCGGCGGCTACGTCTTTCTTTCACGCAAGCTGATCTCGTTCACTAAAACGGAAGACGAGTTGGCCGGCGTGATGGCCCACGAGCTCGGGCACGCGACTGTTCATCACTCAGCACGCGACATGTCAGACCTGTTGAAGAAAATACTCAACGTTACCCAGCTCAGCGATCGCAAAGACGTAATTGACAAATACAACCTGCTCCTCGAAAGATTCCGGACGAAGAGAGTGCCGCAGGATGAGGGGCACGAGTCGGAACAGCAACTCGAAGCCGATCGCATTGGACTGTTTGCAATGACTGCTGCTGGCTACGATCCAAATGCGTTTACAGAGTTCTTCTCGCGGCTCGTTGAAGAGAAAGCGAAGTCAGGAAACTGGTTTACAAACATCTTCGGCAATTCGAGTCCCACCGAAAAGCGTTTGCGCGAAATGGTGAAGGTCACTGAGCAGCTTCCGGCGCCGTGTCGTGACAAGCGAAGTGCAAATGCGTCGGAGGAATATCTCAAGTGGCAGGCAGAGGTCGTATCGTTTCGCGAAAGCGATATCAAGGAAGAGCTTCCCGGTTTGTTGTGGAAGAAAGTGCTCACGCCTCAGCTCAGGAGCGATATCTCGCATTTCGCAGTCAGCCTGGACGGCACCTACTTTCTGGCCCAGGACGATTTCGCGATCACGGTGGTCCAACGTGAGCCGCTTAAAGTCGCTTTCCAGATTCCGGTAGTTGATGCGCGTCCGGCTTCGTTTACGCCTGATGGAAAGTTTGTGGTGTTTGGCACTGAGGGATTGCGGTTTGAAAAGTGGAACATCGTTGAGGCGAAGCCCGTTGAGGTTCGCGAGCTGGTAATCCGCCGCGACTGCTGGGAGCACGAGTTTTCACCCGACGGCAAATACCTCGCGTGTGTCGACTACGGTTTGAACTTGAACGTCCTCGATACGCAAACCGGAAAGCGTGTCTGGGAGAAAGAAGACTTCTACAGACTTACATTTTGGGAACTCCTGGGGTGGATAAGCGCTGAAGCTAAAGAGGACGACCGCCCTGGTAGTAAGTTCTTCCACCTGCGATTTTCTCCAGACTCGCGTTACCTGGTTGCGACTCGGTCTAACCGGTTTCGCTTCCGCTTCACTTTCAACTATGTGACCGCCGACAAAACGGAAGACACAGTGTTGGGTCTCGATCTCTCGACACTCAAACCGGTTTCAACGGGCGGCGAGTTGAAGAAAGTGACACGCCGTCCATTCATCTTTGTTGGTCCTGACAAGATACTTGGAATGATGCCCAACACGGTTGAGGACGCCGGGATCTTCTCTTTTCCGCAAGGCAAGCGGCTCTCGAAATTCCCACTCTCCGCAGATGAGCTGAAACTTACGGGAAATCCTAACTACGTGATCGTCAGGCCGCTTGCGAACGCGATGACAGGCGTTTTCGACCTGACGAAAGGGACGGTCGTCAACGGCATGAACAAAGCAGACGCGACAATTTGGAACGATCTGATGTTCTTCGAGCTTGCGTCGGGCAGTGTCAGGGTCGCAAAGGTGGAGTACGATCCTACTGATAAATATTTCAAGTCTACGCCGATCGGGACCGTCGAGATTCCGGTAGGTTCGATGCGTCGTCTTTCCGCGGCGAATGTTTCTGACAACATGGAGTGGCTTGCAGTTTCGACTAAAACGCGCGGTGCGATCTGGGATCTCTCGTCCGGCGAGCGAAAGATGCACGTCAGAGGATTTCGCGGTGCGATCATCGCGCCCAACGGCAAGGCAATTGGAGATTTTCCGCCATATGCGCCCGCGACTCACAGTCTTGTCTTCATGAATGCGCCAACGAATGAGGTGAGCCCGTTGCGCGAGATTCCCGAGAAGGGAGCGCGACAGTATGGACGCTTCGTGATGCTTCGGCAGAGTTTGAAGGAACCGAAAGAGAAAGAGTCGAAAGAGAAGGACGGTGATAAGCCGCCAATCGCGGCACCGGGTGAGTTTAGTGACGAGAATTCTTTGACCCGCGAAGTGCGGTTTGAGTTGCGCGATGTGATCAACGACAAGCTCGTCTGGAGCAAGGAGTTTCCGAAGCAAGCGCCGAAGTTCTTCTTCGACGATTATTCCGGTCGCCTGATCTTTTACTGGGACCTCCGCAGCGAAGCGGGCAAGGCGCGACTGAAAGACGAACCCGCGCTCGCCGAGCGTGCGCGGCAACTGGGCAACAAGGACGACGATTATATCGTTGAAGTTTACGACGCGTTTGCAGCGAAGTCTGTTGGAGTTCTTTTGCTCGAGACGGGTCAGGGCTCGTTTGATATCGAGTCGGGATTTTCAGAAGGCAACTGGCTGGTGCTGCACGACGACAACAATCGTGTCCTTATTTATTCGATCAAAGAAGGTGAGTTGCGTCACCGGTTCTTCGGCGCGAACGCCGCCATGAATCCGAGTCGCCAGCAGTTGATCGTCGAAAACTATCCCGGCGAGTTGACCCTGTATGATCTCGCCACCGGCAACCCCCAGACCCGTTTGCGCTTCAAGACCGGCGCCGCATTTGTGCGGTTCAGTCTGGACGGCAAGAAACTGCTGGTCTTGACGTCCGGGCAGATTGCCTATGCATTTGACACTGATCGAATCACTGCTAAGTGATTTGTGCCAGCGTCGGTTCTTCAGTCTTTAAAAAAGCAGTCGATATAAAGCGAGCCCGCCTTGAAGAATTTCTTATTTAAGTTTGCAAGTTGACTCTTCGCCTCAGGTGAAGCCTTGACGTCGAGTACTTCGATCCAATCGCTGCGAACGAGTCTGTTGTTCGTCCTCTTTTGCATTTCCACCATCAGATCGATGCGCGGGACTTCACTCTTGTTCTTGATTTTGCCGTGAGGTCTCGTCTTGTCCGGATATGCATCAGCGCTCTCGGTTGAGCACATCGAGACACATTCGGGGTTTAGTGCTTCGACTGCCGGGATTGGATTAGCGTTGGTACTTCCGTGATGGCCAACTTTATAGAAATCGATCGATCCGAGAATCTCGGTGGCTCGCTCTGTAATTCCCGGATCGTCTCCGAGCACTTTCCGTCCATAGAGCCAATAGGACCAGTTCCCCCATTGAGCATCGCCAACGAAGAGTAACTTCTTACCCTTGCAAGTAAAGAGAGTCACTAAACTCTGATTGTTTAGCGTTCCATCAATCGCCTCCGCCATTGCTAAAAACGCGTCGGGCTGACAATCCGCGAGAGCTTTTTCCAGCGCTTTTGGTTCGCCGCGCGTCCGGGTACTGATTTGCGCTTCTGTTCGGTATTCACGAAACGCGCCGGCCGAATAGTCATCAGCGCTGGATGGCCAGTCTTTCTCAAATGGTTCCAGAGTGTCACCGTCCGGTAACCCGTCGTCAGCCACTGCCGCGAGATACTGCTCTCGCTTGTTTTCCTTAGTGGAAAATTCGTTGCCCGAATCGAGTGGCGCGGGCCCAAGCAATTCCACCGTGAGCGCTCCTTTCAGCGCTTCCGGAAGTTCGGGTTCGTCTCCGGCCTCGTAATAGCGAACGGGCGGCTTGTTTTTGAAACCCTCCGTTAGAAGTCGAAGCGCCTTTTCGTTAGAGCCCTCCTTGTCGGCAGCACCGAGTTCAACACCCAACGCGTCCTCAACTTTGAAGAGAGCTTGAATCGCGTCTTCGTCGTTTCTTGCTCCAAGGCGCATCTGGAGTTGACTGGCCAGGGACCGAATCTGGGCCTTGAACTTCATCGCCTCGTCAAGGCTCGGATCCAATCGATTCGGGAGCCAAACCATTCCCACTTCAAACTCCTCGAACTTTGCGAAATTTGACGCAAAACCGGAGAGATGATCTGAGTGATAGTGAGTCGCAATAACGAGCGCGAGCTTCTTCTTCGTCTCCTTCGCCAAATCGTCAACGCAGGCGCTCATACTTTTTATGTCACCCTTATGCACGCCGCAGTCAATAAGTATGTACGCCGGTCCCTTTTTTGTCGGGATGGTGATCAGGAAGAAATCTCCGAAGCCTATACGGTACATTCGCACACGTAGCTCGTTCTTCCCGTTCGACTTCGACTTTGTCGCTTTGCCTGCCTTTGCGCTTTTCTTGGACGCTTTAGTAGCGGCGGGCTTTTTCGCGGACTTCTTTTTGGTGGTCTTTTTTGTCGCCATTATCATAACCCCTGATGTAGCAGGCCAAAGTTAGCCTGAAAGTGGTTCGCATCTTCTGTATCGCCGTTGGCCAGCCCCTGCGATAAAAGAAACTCGCGCTGCCGGCTCTCACGCTGCCTGGCGTCTGGTCCACAGAAACCCTTTCTTACTGCATAACGGACTTCCGGCAAACCATCAGGTCCAAAACGACGAACTTCCGGCGCCGAAACTATCAGCGTCACACCTGCACGGAACGGGAACGAACCGGCCCGCGGCATTCCAGCCGCGAACGGGATCCGCTTTGTCTGCACTAATTCAATCACCATGTCCGTTCGCAAACTGCCGTCACGTGCGATCCTGAAAACAGGATGGAAGGAGGGCGCGTATGGTTTGAACTCAGCGGGCAGCGATGGATCGTCGTCGAACCCGAGTCGCGCGGCGTGATCTTCCGCATACTGCCGCAGCACGGCGCCATTGATGTCTTTTTCTTCCTTCGTTAGACCATTCGGATTACCAAAGACGAGTTTGGTTAGTTCGACCTGCCCCGTTTTGGGATGCTTAATTTTGGCGACCACTGGAGGAAGAGCGTCCTCCGCAGGGTCTTTGTCGTTCCACTTGGGAACACGCGGCCAGCACAATGCGTCCTGAGAAAAGAAGCTCGCATTTTCAGGAAAGATGCCACGAACACGAAACGCCTGCATCAGCGCGTCGCGCACCACGCGCCCATCTTCAGCTTTCAAATCAATGTTTACTGTGATTAGCGCACGCAGAAAATCACCAAACGTGATATCCACCGGAGGACAGTAATCCACGGCCCGGGCGCACAGTTGGAAGAATTCAGAAGCGGTCGACGCTGCCTGTTCTGCCAGCAACCTCGCCAGCGCCCCCGGGAGTTCGTCGGAATAGTTGGTCCCTCCGGCGCGATAAATGCGAAACAGATCAGCAGTTCGTTTCAGGTAGACAGAAAAATAAGCATCGAAAACAGCGGATACGAGAATCGATCCACGAAAATGCGGATCATGAATCCTCATATTGATGTGCTCTGGCTTCGGCTCAATATCGAGGGCCGAACGCAGGCCACGATCCATCCCCGAAGCTTCGCCAAACTGTTGGGCCAACTCGATCAAAGGATTTCTCATGGGCGCGCCGGCCGTAATGCGAGATGAACCGGGAGTTCTTGCTGTTGACGATCCGTCCGCGGGAGCTGAATCCGGTTTCAACTCAAACTCGTAGAGTCGCCCGCCGGTTTTTTGAATCGTGTCGATGAGAGCGTCCTGATGAGAAAAATGACTAAACAAAGCAGTGAGGTCGGCGAACGCTTCGTGAAACGCAAGCACGTCAGGGTTCGTTGGTTCAGTAAAGTACGTGCGAATCCCGTCGATGATTGCGTGCGTTACTTCATGCACGATGATGTCGTGCGAAAGACAGGTGAACACGCGCTGCCCAGGAAGATTGCGTCCCTGCTTCGTTTTCTTAGCCTGGAAATATCCGAAAAGAATTCCCTTCGCTTGCGGGCTGTAGAATGCATTTGCCTGGACCATCGCGTGGGGAAACAGCATCAACGTATAAATGTTGTCGGTCTTTCGCCACGTTTTTGCTCCGGTACTGTCGCCGTCGGCGCGGGGCCGGTCGGCGCGTCGCCAATGAATTCTGCGGCCGAGCGCTTCTTCAAACCGCTGGACGGTTTCGGCTGCAACCGCATACA
This sequence comes from uncultured Acidobacteriota bacterium, assembly GCA_963748155.1. Classification (GTDB taxonomy): domain Bacteria; phylum Acidobacteriota; class Blastocatellia; order Pyrinomonadales; family Pyrinomonadaceae; genus PSRF01. The sequence goes on from CAVVHV010000004.1 coordinate 718,401, forward strand.
CCATCTGTTGATGAAAGCGCGGATCTGATTCTGAAGGGTCCAGACCTTCTCGAGCGAGAATGCGATAATCGTCCAGGTCAACGGGTGGGTAGTAACGCTTGTTGGCGCCATCGTAATCCACCACGGCAATATCTCGTCCTATGGGTCCAGGCATCAGATCCTTTTCCCATTTGATCTTGATCGTCATCACATTGCCGATGTAGTTGCCCGCGCTTGGATCTAACGCATAAACCCGAAGACGGCGTACTGACGGTTGCTCCAGGTCCAACCACGGACGAGACGGCGGGGGCTTGGGTGTGTCGCTCATTTGTGTATCCTTATTTTTGATTTGCCGAGCTGCGCTGGACGGGTGCCTCAACTGACCCGTCATTATTGAATGAAGTCGGCTAGCGGATAAAGAGACTGCACTGCTGCGGACCTCTTCACCCTTAATGGCGTTCGGCGCGTTTTCATTTCAGGGAATGTTGATCTGTTACTTCTCCTTCGGAGCTGACGGCCATACGATCACATTTGGCGCCAGCGGTTCTCCCTTGTAATGGTAGATAGCTCCGCTTGGGATTTGCCCTGCTGCTGTCTGAAGGATTATCGGCACTGCCACCGCCTCGCCTTTTGGAATTCCCGTTACTTTTGGAGCCTTGACGGTAATGGAGTCGCCTGAGACTCCAACGATTTCTCCTTTTTGCGTACCAAAGAAAACGCCAGTCACTCCCTGAAGATTCACGCCCGAGATCACGACCACCGGTTCCTCAGTAGCAAACCCTTCAGGCTTGATCGTTCTCGGATTAAACAGAGAAAAGACCTGGGGTTTGACCGGCAATGGAACGTCAGCAAAAACATCGGTGCCGGAGGCTAACACGGCCTTGATTAGAATCGTGCTTCTCTCCAACTTGCCGTTGTTGTCTGCCGGCACGAGGCACTTGACCCGATAAATCCCCTGTGCTGGATTGAAGGCTATGGGCGGCAGACATTTACCCGAACCAGGATCTTCAACCTCAACCCTGACCGGCGGAGACGCTTTACTCAGCACGTTTAGATCAGCTTCGGCGGTTTTGGCTCCCGGCAGGAACCGGTAGTTTTGAACCTGTACGTTGAAAACCGGAGAAGAAAAATCTTTAACGCCAGCTCCTTCTTCATAACCCTGTCGCGTGAGGTGTCGGTAGGCTATGGTCCATTTACTCGAGTCGGGAGCATACAGAAGGTACGACCTGGTCGATTCTTGTACCGCAAATGCCTTGAGCGGAGTCTGAGTGTTTGGCAGAGTCACCGCCTTGATAACTTCAGCGAGGTTCTTGTAGTCATCGGTATAGTCAATTGGAGTATTGTTCAAAAATATCTCACCACTGTCACCGCTCTCACTGATAGGACGTAAACCAGAACCCTTCACACGCACTATTCTGAACTTCGCTTGCGCGGCGGCCGCCACTACGGTTCCTGCAAGATCGATCGGCTGACCGGTAGCATCTACAGCCGCTATTTCCCTGATTGGTTCAATTTCGAGCTTCTCATTGAAGTCTTCAATGAACATCGGCTCCTTCAAGGTGCGTTCGGACAGCGTTGCGTAAGGCCGTCGATGATTTATTTCTAAATCGAAGAAGTTAATTGCTGTTGTTTTCTCAGGACTCGTTACCGTGATATTGGGTATGCCGACATAACTGTCTCCCATCGTGAAACTCAAGATAATTTGCCTTGGACTAGTGATTTCATACTCACCTGTAACCCCATCGACACTTTGCACATCTGCTTCTTCAGTAGCCGATGCTACCCGCGAGATTGATACAACCGGCTCAAGCGGTACTCCGTTAATCAAAATGCCGAGTTGAGGCGAGAAAAAGTTACCGTCGATAACTGCAGTGACGCGCCTTCCCTTTTTCACCGGTGAATACGAAATTCCGTCCACCCAAAACTCTTGCGTGCGTTGGCCAGGTACGCTCAGGAAAAAGGTTTGGTCGTCCGATCTTCTTACATCGTTATCCGTATCATCGGGTGAGATGTGTCGTTTATAAAATCTCGACCGGGCCTTTAGTTCGACCGCAAGAGTGTTCCGCGGCACTACCAAAACAGCAAATGTTGTCTTTTCCCCGGGCATAATCCGCTTGGTCCCAGGTTGTGGGCCATAGGTCCAACCAAATTTGTCGCTGCCTTTGCCGTAACCCGAGGCGAAGATCTGTTGTTGAACAAATTGCTCGTAGAGTTCTCTTTGCCGCTGGTAACTCACACTGCCGGCGAAGCCAATTAGAAACTTGAACGCAGCAAGAATCGAGGTCTGCTTAACCGTCGCGTGGTACTCATTGACGTTAAGAGCACTTTGCCGCGGAATAATATCGATTGCTCGCACTTGTTCAGGTAATCCATGTGTGTTTGTGCACTGCCCATGCTTCTTAACCATCTCCAGCGTGATGGGATAAGGCACCGCTGATCCAAACCTCCTTTTAGCCTCCTTCATCTCTTTGTCAAAAAGAGTCCCGTAAATTCCCAAACCCGCTGCAGCGTCCTGGTTAGCTCTCTGGTGGGCAACCTCTTCTCGAACCTTGTCAATACGGAGTAAGACATCGTCAGCCTCCATACCAGTCTTGCTTTGTCTTGCCAGTTCCGCTCTTATCACGGATTCTTGAATAGCTGCGGACGGCTCTTCGTCACAATACCGGCTCACTTCCCACTCAACCTGGGCCACATAGTTATCTGACTTCTTGTCAACCGTATAGATCGAAGCCGGGAGCTCAAAAAAGATCACGCGATCGTCAGGACCGACCTCATCTCGCAGGAGCGTCAACTGGTTGGCGATGATTTCATACTGTCCCTGAATAAAATTATTCAGCTTCATGGAAGCGCTGAGGTCGGGTTTGCCGGCATCTTTGAGTGCTTTATCCAGGAAATTATTGAACGTTTGCGAAGTTGGCAACACACCCGGACCAGTGGTAAGCGCAGGCTCCTGCAAAGTTGGGCGGCCGGTACCGTATCGGAAGTTGTATTCAGAGACGTAATTTCGCTCTTTAATTCATTACGCTGTTCTTCCTTCCTTGTCTTTCTGACCTTCAACAGAGCCAGATCTCTTCGTCGTTGATTCTCTTCCGCGCTTGGTGGTAGCGGCGGCGTTTGTCGCTCTCGATCCTCCTGACTCTGCCGGTTTTCTTCTTCCAGCAATGCGATCTTTTCATTGATCTCAGAGAGTTCGTTGTTTGTTTGAGCCAGCTCGGCCTGCTTTTGCTGCGAATCGTTCCGCGCGGTTTCTCGCCTTGTGTCGCTTTCACGAAGTCTTCGGAGCGCCAGGGAGTTTTGGACGCCCATAGCCTGATCAAACTGACCCTCGATGCCAAGCGATGAACGTAATGCGTCGATGCGGGTCGCAGTGATCCGGTTTGGATCCAGGTCCTCTTCAGACGGAAACCTGCTCGAAAGCTTTCTGTTTCGACGGTGCATTTTTTCGAGCAGGTAGTGAGCTTGTCCAAGTGACCACACACCGGGCTGTCCGATTTCGATAACTATTCTTGGGCCGTCGTCAGCCTGCACCGGCAAACTGAAGATCGATAGCAGAAGACACGCGCAGAGGATGGTTGCCAGCGACTGCTGGATGAATGATCTGGATTTCATTTCGTTTTCCTTGAGTAACAGAATTTACTTAAGGTTGGCGCGCCAGGGCCGACCCATTCTGAATGGTAAAAATGAAAAAAACATTTCCGAGGATTAAGAATGAGGTAGGCTTGATAAATTAGTCGTGTCGGCACGGCTCGCGCAGGCGCCAGCTTAATTGACGAATCGGATGCAGATGCCAGGTATTGGTTTACTTAATGAAAAGCCGCTCCACGCTTCATTAAAACAGTGGTATGCGCAGCCGGGAGATCAATTCGAAGTTCCGGTTGACGGCTTCGTGATTGATATCGTCCGCGACGATCTGTTAATCGAAATTCAGACCCGCAATTTCTCATCGATCAAGTCGAAGCTTAACAAGCTGGTGCGCACCCATCCGGTACGATTGATTTATCCGATAGTCCACGAGAAATGGATTGTCCGGTTGGCGACCAATGATGGCGGCGCAGCCGTTCGCCGCAAATCACCCAAGAAAGGCCGGTTGGAGGATCTTTTTTGGGAGCTGGTTAGTGTCCCGCAGTTGCTATCGCATCCTAACTTTTCCCTCGAAGTTTTGATGATAAGGCAGGAAGAAGTGAGGCGATATGAGGGCAAGCGAAAATGGCGCACGAGAGGATGGGTTATTGAAGGACGTCAATTGCTTGAGGTTGTGGATCGGCGTGTGTTTGGGGAGTCGGCGGACTGGCTGCGGTTTCTTCCGGCCGGACTGGAGTCATTCACTACCGGAGATCTTGCTACTCGGATGAATACGAGAAGGGAGTTGGCCCAGAAGATGGCGTATTGCCTGCGTGAAGGGAAGATGATCGACCTAATAGGCAGGCGTGGCCGGTCCAATCTGTATCGCACATCACCTCCGCGCCGATCACAATGTGACTGAATCCACTAGCTAAACGAGCAAAGTAGATCTAGAATTCGCACGCTAATCTCACACTCTGGAGCGTAACGGCAATTTCGAACGCGCTTCTGAATTCCCCCACCTCCCTCAACCCCTGCCCAACACGAGGAGAATACACATGAAAAGTCACATGACTCTAATCATCACTCTCGTGGGCCTGGTTTTGCTTGCGGTGCTCTTGCTCCCTGCAAATCAACTAGTTGGCCCGACGCACGCCAGCCCCGATCCCTGTGATGTGGATGAAGACGGTTACACGTCATCATCCTGCCAGGGCGGAAATGACTGCAACGACTTTGACCCTTATATAAATCCCGCCGCTACGGAAATCTGTACCGACTCAGTGGACAACGATTGCGATGGTGATACAGATATGGCAGCCAGGCAGATTGCATGTGCGAACCAGCAATGGGTTTGGCTTCCTGATGAGTGCCTTTGCAGTAGCGCCACGCCCATAGTCCTGGATATGACGGGCAATGGCTGCCGGTTCACTGATGCTCCGGGCGGCGTCGATTTCGACATTAACAGCGACGGACGGAGAGAGCGTCTCTCCTGGACGGCCGCAGACGCGGACGAAGCATTCCTCGCGCTCGATCGCAATGGGAATGGTCTAATCGATGACGGTGCAGAACTTTTCGGCAACTTCACCGCTCAGCCATCCACAGCAGATCCAAATGGTTTCACCGCGCTGGCGGAGTTTGACAAGTTAAATAATGGTGGTAATGAGGACGGGATGATAAGCGCGCATGACGCGGTCTTCTCATCTTTGCGCCTTTGGGAAGACATTAACCATAATGGAGCATCAGAACCGGCGGAGATACACTCGTTTGCGGATTACTCGATCACTGCGATCGAGTTGAAGTACCGGACTTCGAACAAGTCAGACATGTACGGAAACGTTTTTCGCTACCGTGCGAAGGTGCATGACTTACGTGGTCCAAGGGACGGAAGATGGGTGTGGGACGTAGTCCTACTTGCTCAATAATTATGGTTGGTGCCTAACGGTGCCCGGGAGCGGTCTCCGGACCGCTCCCTATTTCGATGAATGACGAGAGAGTTGTGGACTGGATTACAGGATCAACAAGATAGACTCCTCGGAATATCGAATGCAGAAAGTGTTAAAGAATGCGGCGGTTGTGTTGCTCCTCGCGGTCAGCACGAGCGTCAATGCCCAGGACATCAATCTCAGCCGGCTCGCGGAAGCTGTCAGGGCAATTGACGACAATCAACTGCCTCGCGCAGAAGAGACACTCAACGCTGTTCTCGCGACATCGCCGAATGACGCAGATGCACTGAATCTGCTCGGTGTCGTGCGTGCAAAACAGAATCGCCCCGCGGACGCTGAACGACTCTTTCGACGCGCTATCGCCAGTTTGCCATCACACGTCAGTGCCCACATCAATCTTGCTGAGCTCTTGTTGAGTAGTAACAAACCTGCTGAAGCGTTGCCGGTTCTGCTGCGTGCGCACAAGCTTGCGCCACAACGCCCTGAGATCAGTCTGAGCCTCGCCTCCATTTTTGCCGGCAAAAGCGATTACGAGCAGGCATATCAATACCTTCGCCTCGTGCCACGCGAAGCCTTCACTGACAATTACTTCCTCTTGATGCTGAGATCCTTAACTGCTCTCAAACGCACGGACGACGTGAAGGTTCTCGCAGGGGAGTTTCGCCAGTTAAACGCCACACCGGAAACACAAGCTGAGTTTGCGTTGCTGCTGGCCCGCAGTGGTTTCAACGAAGAGGCACTTAACATCCTTAAGGGTGCGCGCCAAAACGCGCCAGCGTCGTTTCCACTGTTGTACGGACTCGGCGTCGTCACTGCCGCGCTAAAACAATATGACAAGGCTGAGGAACATCTGACGGCAGCACTTGCGATCAAACCTGATGACGTAGCGACACTGCGTGCACTCGCAAGAATCGCACGCGCGAATGGAAATTTAGAGAAGGCGTTATCTCATCTGGTGACGGCGCGTCGCGTCGCCCCGAATTCAGCTGCGGTGTTGTATGACTTCGGCGTCACGGCGTTGCGAATGGATCTGGTCCTCGATGCACTACCCGTCTTCGAACGGCTGCATCGCGAGTACCCGCGCGAGCCTGCATACCTCTATGCACTCGCAGCCGCACATTGGACCAAGGGCGAGATCGTCGAAACAACGCGTTTGATGAACAACTACGTCACGCTGCAACCACACGATCCCTCAGGCTTCTACTTGCTCGGCGCGGCATTGCTACGCCAGGACCGGATTCCTGAAGCACAGGCGGCGCTGCAACGCAGTCTCACTCTTAAAGGCGATCCCGATACTGAATATTTGCTTGGCGTGAGTTTCGAGAAAGCCGGCAACCGTACTGCCGCGCTCAATACGTTTCGGCGTGTCGTTGCGTCACGTCCGAATCACGCCGCGGCTCATGCAGCGCTCGGAGCCGCGTATCGCGAAGCCGGTAACAATGCGGAAGCTCGTGCAGAGCTCGAACGAGCCATTCAACTTGATCCCGACGATCTGCGAGCGAATTACCAACTCGGACTGGTTTACGCAAAACTGGGAGAGAAAGAGGCGGCCCAGAAAATGTTTGACCGCGCGGACGATCTACGCAAACGCCAGCGCGACCAGGAGCGAGTAATCTTTAAGTTGATTGACGAGCCGCAACCATAGTTGCAAGATGATCGGTGGGTGAAGTAGTTTTGACAGGATGACAAGATTTACAGGATTAACAGGATAATCCTGCACATTCTGTAATCCTGTCTAACGTATGTCGTTCACCACGTAAATGGCAGAAGACCCCTCTCCTACCGAGCGACGCGCTCAACTGATTCTGCAGGAACTGCTGCGCACTGGTAAGGTCTCTGTCCATCAACTCGCTAAACGCCTGAAAGTTTCGCCTGCGACGATCCGGCGCGACCTCGGCGAGTTGGAGCAACGCGGACTGCTTCGACGCAGCCACGGCGGCGCTGTTCCCGTTCAGCCTTTGCTTTATGAGCCATTTCGTCACGTCTCTTACTACCACGAGCAGGAGCGGCAGCGTAGCGCTGAAAAACGTCGCATCGGCCTGGTCGCATCTGAACTGATAAGCGATGGAGACATCCTCGCCATCGGTGCTGGAACGACAGCGACGCAGGTTGCACGCAGTGTCTGTTTGCATAAAGGGATCACCGTTCTGACGAATGCCGTGAACGTGGCGATGGAGTTGAGTCATCGCGATGATCTTAAGGTTATCGTTACAGGCGGATTCCTGAGTGGTGACTGGTTCGCCCTCGTTGGTCCAGCGGCGATTGAAAGTGTTGGAGAGATTTTCGTAGACAAGGTATTCATCGGTGTCGATGGAATCGACATTGAACATGGTCTAACTACAAATTACCCGGACCAGGCCACGATTCATCGCGCGATGATGCGTCAGGCGCGGCGGAAGATCGTCGTCGCCGATCATCGAAAGATCGGAGCGGTTGGTACGGCGTTGATTTGCCCGCTTGGTGATGTACACGTGCTGATTACTGATAAGGGTGTTTCGGATGAAGCTATTGCACCGTTCCTCGCCAGGGGAATCGAAGTGCACAGGGCTTAATGGATGGGGAAAGGCCTGAAGGGGTAAGTAGTTTTAGACAGGATTTACAGGATTTTTCAGGATAAGTCCTAATTAATCCGAGATTGTGGGCCAACCATCAGCGTCCCAGCGAATTGATGAAATTCGCAGTGTCGAGACGCCACGCCACTCTGTATCATAAGCGTGATAAACGAGCCGGTCGCCGTCCTTCTCCTGGAGGATCGAACAGTGGCCCGGTCCGGCCCAACGGCCTGCGCCTGCGATGACGAGGGTTCCACCACCTTCCATCATAGGCTTGCCACTGCGATCGACGTATGGACCAGTGACGCGTCGCGCGCGGCCCACACGAATGTTGTAGGTACTGTCCTTTCCACGGCAACAGAAGTCGAAAGAAACAAAGAGATAGTAGTAGTTATTTTTCCGAATGATGTTCGGGGCTTCGATCGCGCCGGGCAATTCTGAGGTTCTGGGACGGCTCGCCAATGAGTAGAGAGTTTGATCCTGAGAGGAAAGCTGGCCCGTTGCTCGTTCAAGCTTGCGGAGTTTTATGCCTCCCCAAAAACTGCCGAACGCCAGCCACGGCTGGTCCTGTTCGTCGAGCACAACGTTCGGATCGATCGCGTTCCAGTCGTCGGAGACATTCGAGCTGATCACCTTTCCCTGGTCCACCCACCTGTACTTGTCACTCCCCGCATCCAGAGTCTGATTCGTCGCGAGGCCGATGCTCGAGCGATTGCTGCCAAATGTCGAAACGGAATAGTAAAGGTGATACTTGCCGTTGAAGTACGATACGTCCGGAGCCCACAAGCCTCGAAGGCCAGGCACATCCTTTACCGCCCATTCAGGAAGGTGAGCGAATACGTCACCGCAGAGGCGCCAGTGGATCAAGTCTTTCGAACATCTGATCGCGATGCCTGCGCGTGTTGAGAAGAGATAGAAGGTGTCGGCTTCCTTGATGATGCTTGGATCGTGGACCTGGCGGATGTCGCCGTCGAGTTGAGTGGGCGTCTGGAATGTAAGAAGCAGCCACAGAGGTAACAGATATTTAAATTTGAGCAAGCGCGTCATAAGTTTTGGACAGTCGTTAACAGGATTTCAAGATTTTCAGGATTTACAAGATTGAATCCGCCGACCTCGATAACTGTGAAATTCACCACATTTCCAAAGAATATCCTTGACTTCATGTTCATTTGTGGTGTAAATGAACAAACGCCTAATCGATTCGGCAAGTTTTACACACAAGTCAGCTAATTGGAAATCCTGCAAGGTTCCGCCCAGAATTGCTGGATCTGTGTGTGATCCGAGTCTTCATGGTTGCCGTCGGTGATCGAAATATCTGCTTGCGTCTGAGTACCTCGGAGGTGGAAATGAGAGCTTCAAATTTGGCTATCGCTGGATTGCTCGTGCTCATGTTGGTAGGTGTTTCCCCGTCCTTCGCCCAAAGCGATCGCGGCGGAATAACTGGAAGAGTTACTGACCAGACCGGCGCTGTTGTTGCCGATGCGAAGGTCACCGCGCTGAACGCTGAAACCGGCGAGAGTCGCGAGGCCAAGACGAATGGCGAAGGAAACTACACGATCCCACAATTACCAGCAGTTATTTATACCATCAAGGTCGAAGCCACCGGCTTCAAAACCACTTCAGTTGAAGGGATCAAAGTAGCGGTGCAAGTGATCCGTACTGTCGACGTCACACTTGAAGTCGGTGAGATGATCAATACCGTCACGGTTTCGAGTGATGCCACTCCCGTACTGCAAACGGAGAACGCGGCGTCACAGCTCAACGTTAGCGAGCGCCAGGTGCGCGAATTACCTTTACTCGTTGCGGCTGAAAGCGGCGGTCGCTCGCCCCTCTCGTTCATCTTTCTTGACAGCAGTGTGGTCTCAAACGACCGGACACCAACAGGCTCGACCTCCGGCAGCACCGGCACGAACGCCACCAACTTCCGCATCAACGGCGGCCAGGGACTCGGCGCAGACATTCTTATTGACGGCGCCCAAACGCGACGCGGCGAGAACGGCACTTTCTTCTCCGAAGTCGCACCAGGTCCGAACGCGTTTCAGGAATTCACCCTCTCGACGAGTAGCTACTCGGCCGAGTTTGGCAATTCTTCAGGCGGCGTCGTGAACTTCACGATCAAGACCGGCAGCAACGATTTTCACGGCGAAGCTTACCTTTTCCATATCAACGATGCGCTGAACGCAAACATAGATCGCAATCGGATCCGGGGTCTCGATAAGCCACTCGATCGACAGTTCGACTATGGTTTCAGTGTCGGCGGACCTCTTTACCTGCCACGCTTCGGCGAGGGTGGACCAGCAGTGTGGAGCGGCAAGAACAAGACGTTTTTCTTTTTTAACTACGGCGGTTACCGAACGTCGCAGTCCGAAACAGTTGAGTTGACTGTTCCGACCGTGCGGATGCGCAACGGCGATTTCGGCGAGTTGTTGACCGACCCTTACGTGCTTGGGTTCTTCGGCGGCCCGGTCCAGATCTTCGATCCATCTCAACCTGCCGGAGCGCGTACCGCGATCCCGGGTAACCGGCTGGATCAGTATCTCGGTGGAGCTCGTATCTCTCCGATCGGAAGAAACTTCGTCAATCTCTTTCCGCTTCCGAACCAGACCGGACCAAACGGCTCAACGGTCTTTCGCAACTATCTCGCTGCAACCAAGTCGACCGCGGAAACGAACTACTACGTAACGAAGATCACGCAGAACGTGACCGATCGACAGACGCTCAACTTCAGTTACACATTTCGAAAACTGCCCAGCGTCAAAGGTGGCTTCCCGCGCTTTCCCGAGCCTTTCGTTGCGCAAGGCGTTTGGAACCAGATCTTCAAGTCGTATTACGCGCGCTTGCAACACGACTGGACCGCGACACCGTCTTTCATCAACCACTTCAACGCCGGGTTCTCGCGTTCGGACGTACAGAACCGAAACTTCACGCGCGGCATTCCGGTCAGCACGCTCGGACTGAGTCCCAACGCAACGCAGAACTTCGGCCTGCCGCTGATTGGTTTTCCCGGATACGGCGATGCTGTGACGTCAACCGATCCGCGAGCCTATCAGCCCGGCGGTTCGACGTTCTTCGACAACAGAGTTCGCGATAACTCGGAGCACTTCAGTGACGTGGCAACTCTCCTCAAGGGCCGCCATACACTGAGATTCGGCGGCGAAGTGCGCATCCAGCAATTGAACAACGCCGCGCACTTTGACATCGGCGGTAACTTCAACTTCCGCAGCAACCAGACTGGCAATACAAACGACTTCACCCAGGGCTGGCCCATCGCCAGTCTTATCACCGGCAGACCTGAGTTTTCATTCAACAGCAACCAGACGATCGATCCCGCGCTGCGATTCTTTTCAAATGCTTTCTTCGCGCAGGACGACATCAAGGTTACGCCGAAACTGACCGTGAACATTGGTATCAGGTACGACTACGGCCGCCCGCGAGAAGAAGCGCGCGGCTTCCTGCGTGGCTTTGATCCCGACACAGCGAATCCCGCGAGCAGGCGGGCGACGCGGAGCGATCGTCGGAGCAATTGGGCAGGGTGGACTTCAGGCTGCCAACTTCGGACTCGTCAATCCGGACCGAACTAATTTTGGACCACGCGTCGGCTTCGCTTACTCGGTGAACGACAAGACAGTCGTGCGTGGCGGCTATGGCATCTACTACGCTCCAGTTATCTATAACGACTTCGGCAACACAGGCGTGCTCGGGTACAGTCCCGGCGCAGTCAATATCAACGGCGGACTCGATGCGTTTATCACGCTCGACAATTATCCGTCGGTGCCGCAAGCCAATCCGAACGATCAGGCGGTGGGCCAACTCGACCGCACCGACATCGATTACTTCGATAAGAATTTCAAGACTGGACGCACCGTGCAATACAGTCTCGACATACAGCGCCAGTTGCCATACCAACTTCGCTGTTCAAGTCAGTTACATCGGCAGCAAAGGCACGCGCCTGCGATCGAACTTCGATCCGATCAATAAGGTCCCGCTCAACGCGCTTAAGCTCGGCTTGCCGTTACTGCAAAAGCAGCTCTCCGCGGTGACGCCGGTCGAACGCGCGTTCGCGGCGAGTGTGGGAGTTCCGTTGGCCGCGAGTCCTAATGCGGTCTATCCGGGCTTCGCTACGCAGGGCGGCGCTTTTGCCGGCACAGTCGCGCAATCGCTCCGAGCGTTTCCGCAGTACGGCATCATCAACAACCGTCTGGAAAGCCAGGGGCAGAGTTTTTATAACGCCGGGAAAGTTGATCTGACGCGTCGCTTCTCGAACGGCATACAGGGAGGACTGTCGTACACGTTCGCGAAGTTGATCACGGATGCAGGCGAAGACATCTTCGGCGATTCTCCACTGAACGGAGTGATCCAGAACCCATTCGACCGTAGACCGTTGCGTTCGGTCTCGCCGAGCATTCCGCCGCATTCGCTCGTGTTCAACTACATCATCGAGTTGCCCTTCGGCAAAGGCAGGCGATACCTTAATCAAGGTGGTTTGGTTGATCGTCTGGTCGGCGGGTTCCAGGTAACGGGAATTCACCGCTATCGAAGCGGCCCGGCGCTGACGCCGTTTGTCGCGGGAGGACAGCGAGACTTCCTTCAGCTCGCGGGTTATCTCGGCAACTTGCGGCCCAACGTCACGGGACAACCGTTCTACACCGACACTCCCGCGGGTGGTGTGGACTATCGCTATCTCAATCCGGCGGCTTTTTCACGCCCGCTTGATTTCCGCGGCGCGCCTGCGTTCTCGCTCGATGCCGGTGCAACAGTGAATCCGGCATACATTGCTTACTATTCCGATCCGCTGCGGTTCTTCGGCAACTCCGCGCCGACTTATGGCGGTCTGCGCGGCGCAGCCTTTCTTCACCGAGGATTTCAGCCTCATGAAGAAAACAAAAATTACTGAAACGACTTACTTCGAGATACGTGCCGAATTCTTCAACCTTTTCAATCGTGGGCGCTTCGGACTGCCAAACGTGAACGTTGACGACATGAACTTCGGCATCTCGTCACGCAACGCCGACATCTTCCAGCCACGTCGTATTCAGGTAGGCGGGAGGTTCGTCTTCTAGTCGAGCGATATGGCCACAGAAGGCACAAAAAGGCACAAATGATTGAGGGTTGTAGAAAAATCCTTTTGTGCTTTCTGTGCCTTTTTGTGGCCTGTATTCCGGCGCAAGCTCAACAAGCAAAGCAGATTGTTGACGAAGGACTGGCTGCGTTCGATCGTGGCGACACCACTGCCGCACGCGCAGCCTTCGAGAAGGCCCTCACTCTCAAAGCGGATGAAGTGACGGCTCACACATACCTCGGCATCATCGCGGACCAGGCCGGGAATTTGAAAGAGGCCGAACGACATTTCGCAGCCGCCGTCAAGGCCGATCCTAACCGCGCATCAGTGAGAAACAACTACGGAGCGATCCTGATGCGCACGGGAAGACCAACCCTCGCCGCTGCTGAATTCGAGAAGTCGCTCAAACTCGATCCCGATCAGCCAAACGCCCTGGCCAATCTCGCGCAGATACGATTTGCAGGTGGTACGCCTGAAGATCTGCGTGCGTCTTCAGAGTTGTTCAAGCGTGCCTTCACGATCAAGCCGGATGTCGAAATCGCGCGGGCCCTGACTGTAATCGCGTTGCGTCTCAAGGATCATCCCGTCGCGTCAACTTATTACCAGAAGTACGCCGCGGCTTTGGCTGCGGAGAGTGGAACGTCCGCGCACGTTCCCGCAGCGCGCGCCGAACTTGGCGCCGCGCTTTTTGAAGCCGGACTGCTGAAGGAAGCTGAAGCTGAGTTGAGTGCGGCAGTCAGTCTCAATCCCGCTGATACTGACTCGGTCGTGCGACTCGCACGCGTTTATCTCGCGCGCAAGGATCTACCTGCGGCAGGTCGAACGCTCGAAGCATCGGTCGCGCGTGGAAACGATCCGGCTCCTGTTTACGCGCTGCTCGCGGAGGTTTACGAGCAAAGCGGTCACGTTGAAAACGCGATCCCGGCGATGCGTCTCGCTATCCAGCGCGATCCTCAATCTGAGAAGAACCGGTTCGCTTACGCGGTCTTGTTAACTAATACTAACGCGCCTGCCGCCGCTGTGATTCGACTTGAAGAGTCGCTCAAGGAGTTTCCTTCATCATCGCGTCTCTGGTTCGCACTCGGATTTGCCAACTTCAGGCTCGATAAAAATGAAGAGGCCGAGCGAGCGTTGAGAAAAGCGATCGAGCTCGATCCGAAGTTTGCCCCCGCGTTTGCTTACCTCGGATTGATTCGAGCCAGAATCGGCGCGTACGTTGAAGCAATCGCGCTATACGAAAATGCTTTGAAGGCTGACCGGAAACTCGCGGTCGCCCACCATCTGATCGCCGACGCGATGTTGAAGCAGATGAATACTGACGTGCGCGCAATCGAGACGCATCTCCGGCAGGCAGTCGAGATGGATCCGGCATTCATGCCGGCGCGTCTCTCACTCGGTAAGCTCTTCATGCGCTCGCAGCGATGGGCCGAGGCCGCCGCAGAATTCGAGCAGGTCATCAAGCTCGACCCAAACATGCCCGACGGCTATTACCAGTTAGGGCTCGCGTACGGCCGGTTAAAACGTTCCACCGAAGCGCAGTCAGCGATGGCTACGTTCAAACGTCTGAACGACGCACAGAAGAAGCGCGAGGACGACGAGCTGCGAGAGGTCGTGAAGAGATTAAGCAACGTGCGCTTTTAATTACGCCAAAGGCGTTGGCTAATTTCAGCCCAGGGTTGGAGCGCAGCGACAACCCTGGGTATAAATTCCGAAAATTTAGCAAACCCTGAAAGGGTTCGGCGGCTGAGAAACCCTTTCAGGGTTTTAAGAACTTTCTTTGATACTTACCCAGGGTTGTCGCTACGCTCCAACCCTGGGCTGGGATTAGCGAACGCCCTTCGGCGTTAGTTGAAACTGGAGACCTCAGTTGAAGAGACGTGAATTTCTATATGGTGTGGGCGCGGCGGGCGCCGGCATTTTGGTTGAGCGTGCGCGCGGGCTGGCGCAGTCGACGCGTGCTGCCGATTCGCGTATCGAAGTTCTGGTGGGCGAAGAGATCGGCACTATCAGTCCAAACATCTACGGCCACTTCGCCGAACACCTCGGCGGTGTCGTCTACGACGGCATCTGGGTCGGAGAAAACTCGAAAGTCCCAAACACCGCCGGCATCCGCACAGCGCTTGCTGACGCCCTGAAACGCATCAAGGCTCCAGTAATCCGTTGGCCCGGCGGCTGCTTCGCTGACAGTTACGACTGGCGCGACGGCACCGGCCCACGCGCTCGACGTCCGAAACGGACAAACTTCTGGGCCGATGCGCCCGAATGGCCGAAGAACGTTCCTGCTGGTCCATGGAAGTTTGAAACCAACCACTTCGGTACGAACGAGTTTCTTCGCTTCTGCCAGCTCGCGGGCGCCGAAGGTTATCTCGCGGCGAACGTGCGCGGTCTTGGTGCGCAGCAATTCTACGAATGGATTGAGTACTGCAATTCGCCCGCGGGCTCAACGACCGGCGCCGAACAACGCGCCATTGGCGAAATGCCTAGTCGCGATCCGTTTCGCGTGCAATTCTGGGGCGTGGGCAATGAATCCTGGGGTTGCGGCGGAAACCTGACTCCCGAAGAGTATGCTGCCGAATACAGACGTTTCACCGCAGCGGTTCCTCGTTACGGCGTGAACCCGAATTTCATTGCCTCTGGCGCAAACGTTGATGACTTTAATTGGACACGCGGATTCTTTTCCAAAACTGCCGAGAAAAATCGCGGGCTATTTGGCAGCATCTTTGGCTGGGGCCTGCATCACTACGCATGGAACCTCGGACTCGGGAAAACCAACGACTGGTTCGCCGCTAAAGGCGATGCACTCAAGTTCAACGATGCGGAGTATTACGAGCTGCTGCGCGAAGCGGATCGAATGGAGTCGCTCATTAATCAACATTGGACCATCATGGGCGAATACGATCGTCAGCATCGCGTGAAGCTCGTGGTTGATGAGTGGGGCGCATGGTACAAACCCGGATCGGAAGTCGATCCGACACATTTGTTGGGCCAGCAATCAACGATGCGCGATGCCATGCTCGCCGGTCTCACGCTCGACACGTTCAACCGGCACTCCGACAAGGTCGCGATGGCAAATGTAGCCCAGCTCATCAACTGTCTGCACTCGCTCTTCCTTGCGCACGAAGACAAGTTCATCACGACGCCGACGTTTCACGTGTTTGAGATGTTCATGCCGCACATGGGCGGCCGCGCAGTGCGTGCTGTGTTTAGTGCGCCGGAAGTGCAGTACACGCGTGTAGACAAACCCGCGGAGTTGTGGGGATTGTCAGGTTCAGCTTCCGTCAACGGCAAGCAATTGACACTGACTGTGACGAACCCTCATCTCAGCGAGCCACGCGAGGCGGAAATCGTAGTGCGCGGAGCGCGTGCCGCAACCGCTCAAGCCACCGTGCTGGCAACGCCTGACGTTCACGCGCACAACACGTTTGCGAATCCAAAGGCGGTGCAACCGCGCAAGGAGCAAGTCACTGTTAACCCCGGCGCGATCTCTTATCGCTTCGCGCCCGCTTCTGTGACTCGCTTGCAACTCTCACTTGAGTGAGGTTCTATCCACAGATTGCACAGATTCTATTAATTATTCTGTGTAATCTGTGGATAGAAAAGAAAGACTATGTACTGGGAAGAGCGTTGGCATCCGTTACGCGAGGAGTGGGTCATCGTAGCTGCTCACAGGCAAAACCGACCCTGGAGCGGTGAGACGATCGAACACAATGAAGAGCCACTGCCGGAGTACGTGGCTGACTGCTATCTCTGTCCCGGTAACCTTCGTGTCAGCGGCGCGCGTAACGACAACTACACCAGCACATTTGTTTTTGATAACGATCATCCGTGTGTCGGTTTCGATGCACCGCAAACACTTCAGGAGCCGCCGGGCATTTATCGCAATCGACCGGCGACCGGAATCGCGCGAGTAGTTTGTTACAGCCCGAATCACAGTCTCGCACTGGCGGAGCTCGAGCCGTCCGCGATCGAGAACCTGCTCGGCGTGTGGCAGGAACAGTATCGAGAGCTCAGTGCGATGGACGAGATCAAGCACGTGCTGATCTTTGAAAACAAGGGTGAAGCGGTTGGCGTTTCGAATCCGCATCCGCACTGCCAGATCTACGCGACAAACTTCGTCTTCAAGACGATTGAAAACGAAGCGCGCACCAGTCAACGTCATCTCGCTGAAACCGGACGCGTTCTTTTTCAGGATGTGATTCGCGCTGAAAAAGAAGACGGCCGTCGCATCATCTGCGAGAGCGAAACGGCAATCGCCTTTATTCCCTACTTTGCGCGATACGCGTACGAGGTTTTCGTCGCGCCGAAGGCGACGCACGCGAGTCTGGCTACACTCGCTGACGATGAACGTCACGATTTCGCTGCGTTGCTGAAACAAGTGCTGGTGAAGTTCGACAATCTCTGGCAGATGCCTTTCCCGTACGTGATGCCGTTACATCAGGCGCCGACAGATGGCGGCGACTATTCGGGTTTCCATTTTCATATCGAATTTCATCCGCCGCTGCGCCGGCCGAATTTGCTGAAGTATTTGGCCGGACCGGAAATTGGCGGCGGCAATTTTCTTTCCGACACGGCGCCGGAAGAGAAAGCGGCGGAACTACGTGCGCAATCGGACCAGCACTACAAGCACGTCGCGCAGGAGCTGGCATGAGTCCAGAGGTGGAGGATCTGCTTGGTCCAATCAGACGCATTCATGAACGAGTGCGCGATGCTGTAGTCGAGCAGTGTGAGCGTGCGGCCCTCGAAGAACTTTCCGACGTTGCGGATGACGAATCGCAAGGTGACACGATCTATGCAATCGATCGCGTCAGTGAAGAGTTGCTCGTTGAGTTGTTTGCAAATGAGATCGCGACGCGATCGCCGATCGTTCTGATTGCGGAAGGAATCGGCGGCGGACAACTCGTGTTACCAGTTGGCGCAAGCGAGAGTGATGCGGTGTGGCGTGTGATTGTCGATCCGATCGACGGCACACGCGGGCTGATGTATCAGAAGCGCAGCGCGTGGGTCTTGACGGGCGTGGCGCGAAATCTTGGCCCCGCTACCAATTTAGGAGACATAGAGCTCGCCGTCCAGACAGAGATACCACTCGTGAAGCAACATCTTTGCGATGTGCTCTGGGCCATGCCTGGAAAGGGCGCGCACGCCGAGAGACTTAATCGTCTGACGCACGAGCGAAAAGCGTTGCCGATACGGCCATCACGCGCAACGACGATCCGGCACGGCTTTGCGATGATTGCGCGGTTTTTTCCCGGCGCGCGTGAGGAACTTGCGGCGATCGATGAAGAGATCGTGCGCGGCGCACTTGGACCGGTCGAGCCGGGTAAGGCGCATTGTTTTGAAGATCAGTATCTGTCGTCAGGCGGACAACTTTATGAGTTGATGATGGGACACGATCGATTTGTGGCCGATGTTAGATCTTTGACTGAGTCGATTATGAAGCGACGGGGACTCGCGCTTGGGATCTGCTGTCATCCCTACGATATTTGCACGGAATTGATCGCGCGAGAAGCGGGAGTGATCGTGACTGACGAGCGTGGTGGACCACTTCGTGCTCCGCTCCACGTTGATCCGGACCTCTCCTGGGCCGGATACGCGAATGATTGGATCCGGCGAGAGATCGAGCCGCTGTTGCACGCAGCGTTGAGAGAACGCGGTTTGATCGATTAGCTGGGGTGGCCACGGAGGGCCACCCCTACAATCGCGATACGGTATTTTGTGGAATCTGAGGATTCTTCGTGTCGACGGCCGAGAGGCGGTATGGGGCTTTTGGACGATTGAGAATAACTGTAGGGGTGGCCCTCCGTGGCCACCCCAGCGTGGGAACTTGCGCATGGGTTACGAAATCGTTCGCGGCAGCGCACATGGTCTGAGTGACGTTTCGAAGTTTCTCGAGACGCTGAGCGCGCAGAGCAGCGTTTTTCGACCGCGAGGCAGAGCTCACGATCACGCGTGCGCCCGGCCGGCTCGATGTGATGGGCGGCATCGCGGACTATTCCGGTTCGCTCGTGCTGGAGTTGCCTATTGCCGAAGCCACTCTCGTGGCGCTGCAAAAAGATGAGGCGCGGCGAGTCAGCATCATCAGTCTCGTTGACAATGAAACGCGAGCTTTGAGCTTCGAGATGCCGTTGGCGGAGCTCGACCGTGACGGTACGCCGATCGAATACGACGAGGCTCGCGCGTATTTCGCAAATGACCCGATGCACGCGTGGGCGGCTTACGTGGCGGGCGTCTTTCTGGTCCTGGCACGCGAACGCGGGACTCGCTTCAGTCACGGCGCACGTCTGCTGATTTCATCGCGTGTGCCCGAGGGTAAAGGCGTCAGCTCGTCGGCAGCGCTTGAAGTCGCAACGATGAGCGCCGTCGCCGCGGCGTTCAACATTGAAATCGAACCACGAGAGATCGCGCTGCTGTGCCAGCAGGTTGAAAATCTCGTTGTGGGTGCGCCATGTGGTGTGATGGACCAGATGACGTCGGCTTGTGGCGAAGCGCATCAATTACTCTCGCTCGTCTGTCAGCCGGCGGAATTGCTTGGATCGATCAGGTTACCGGAAGAGCTGGCGGTGTGGGGATTGGATTCCGGGACGCGCCATTCTATCGGCGGCGGTGATTACGGTTCGGTACGTGCGGGAGCGTTCATGGGTTACCGGATCCTCGCGGAGGTCGACGGATCTAAGCGCGGATCAGCGGTGGCGTGGTTACCTGGCGAACGTCGAGCCGGATGAGTTTGAGGAAAAGTTTGCGCGGCATTTGCCCGACAGCATGCTCGGCGCTGAATTCCTCGCACGATACGGAGGCACGACGGATACCGTGACGAAAGTTGAGCGCGACCGAACTTACGCGATTCGTGCGCCAACAATGCATCCGATTTACGAGAACTTCCGCGTGCGACGGTTTGCAGAGTTGCTGCAACGGCGAGGCAGTTTGAGTCAGGACGAAAAGATCACGTTGGGGGAACTGATGTACGAATCGCACGCGAGTTATTCAGCGTGTGGCCTCGGTTCACAGGCGACTGACTTGTTAGTCGAACTTGTTAGAGCAACAGGAGTGGATCACGGACTTTTCGGCGCGAAGATCACGGGTGGTGGCAGTGGTGGCACAGTCGCTGTGCTTGGCGATCGCAACGCGGAGACGGCGATCAGGAACGTCGCCGATCGGTATGCGGCATTGACGGGATACGAGCCATACATCTTCCGAGGCTCGTCACCCGGCAGCGCGGCTTTCGGGCATCTAGTGGCGCGACTGAGTAACGATGTCGTTTGAAATAACGCCGAAGGCATTGGCTAATTTAAGCCCAGGGTTGTTTCAACCCTGGGTAAACGAAGCCGCGGTTGGTTCCCAACCCTGGGCTGAAATTAGCCAACGCCTTCGGCGTTAATTCAAACGGTTTGCCCGCGACTGAGATAGGTCCAATAGGGACTATAGACTAATACCATGGCAATTCTGATTACAGGCGGGGCAGGTTATATCGGCAGTGTCACCACCGAGCTGCTGCGTGCTCGCGGCGAGGCGGTCGTTGTTCTCGACAACCTGTCGCGCGGTTATCGCGACGCCGTCGCGTCCGAAATCCCTTTTTACGAAGGCAATGTGGGTGATCGTGAGCTCGTGAAGCGCATCGTTCGCGATCACAGCATCGACGCCTGTATTCACTTCGCGGCTTTTGCCTACGTAGGCGAGTCAGTAAATCAACCTGCGCTCTATTACGAAAACAATGTCGCACAAGGCATTCACCTGCTGGGTGCACTCATCGAAACCGGTGTACAAAAATTTGTCTTCTCTTCGACTTGCGCCACGTACGGCGAGCCGCAACGAATTCCGATCTCTGAAGAACATCCGCAATTGCCGGCGAATCCGTACGGATGGTCCAAGCTCTTTCTCGAGCGCATTATGAGTGACTACGATCGCAGTTACGGATTGCGGTTTGTCGCTCTGCGTTACTTCAATGCCGCAGGTGCAACACCAGAACGCGGTGAACGGCACGATCCGGAAACGCACCTGATCCCGCTCGTGCTGCAAGCGGCACAAGGCAAAACAAATCACGTCACGGTCTTCGGCAATGATTACCCAACGAATGACGGCACCTGCGTGCGCGATTACATTCACGTCAGCGATCTCGCTGACGCACACGCACTCTCGCTCGATTACCTGCGCGCGGGCAATCCGTCAACTGCGATCAATCTGGGCAACGGGCACGGCTATTCCGTGCTGGAAGTCATCGAGTCAGCGCGAACAGTAACCGGGCGAGAGATCCCGATCGACATGCAGGGCCGGCGCGCGGGCGATCCATCACATCTCGTCGCCGATGCCGCGAAAGCACACGCCGTGCTTGGCTGGCAACCACAGCATCCGGATCTCGCTGCAATCATCGGCTCAGCATGGGAATGGCAAACAACAGAACCGAGCGCGGTAGCGCCGGGTCAAAGTGAAAATACAATGGAGAAAACTGCATGAAACTATTTGTACGCAGCCGCTTTGCTCGTCGCATCCGTGATCGCATCGGTGATCTTAGCCGCATCCTGTACGACGAATACTGGTCCAACCAACACCACTAACCCGAGCGGCAACCTGCGATTGGCGTTCCTAACAAACAACACTTCGGATTTCTGGACCATCGCCCGCAAAGGCACGGAGAAAGCCGATAACGAGCTCGACGACGTCACGGTTGAATTCCGTCTGCCCGCCGACGGAACAGCGGCCGACCAAAAACGCATGCTTGATGATTTGCTGGCGAAAGGTGTCGACGGCATCGCCGTCAGTCCGGTCGATCCTGAGAACCAGACACAGACTTTGAATGAGATAGCGAAACGCGTGCTCGTTGTCACACAGGATTCGGATGCGCCGAAAAGCGATCGCGCCTTCTACGTCGGCACTGACAACGTCGCGGCGGGCCGCGTCGCCGGCGGATTGATCAAAGAAGCGGTGCCGCAGGGTGGCAAGGTCATGCTCTTTGTTGGAAAACTCGATGCACGCAATGCGCAGGAACGTTTGCAGGGTATTCGTGAAGCGTTGCAGGGCTCAAACATCGAAATCCTCGACGTGAGAACTGACGACACCGATCGCGTGCGGGCCAAGTCGAACGTATCAGACACGCTCGTGAAACATCCGGACGTGGTCGGGCTTGTCGGTCTTTGGAGTTACAACGGTCCGGCGATCCTGAGCGCGGTCCAGGACGCAAACAAAACGGGCCAGGTGAAGATAGTTGCCTTCGATGAAGAAGACAATACGCTCAGCGGTGTTAAGCAGGGAGCGATATACGCAACGGTCGTGCAGCAACCGTTCGAGTTTGGTTATCAGGCAATTAAAATGATGCGGCAGTACCTGAAAGGCGACAAGTCGTCAGTTCCGGCAAGCAAGCAGGTATTTGTGCCAACGCTCGTTATCAAGCAGGACAACGTTGACGACTTCACGCAGAAGATCAATCAACTACGCGGGCGTTGAAATTAATCAACAAGCGGACGGCTTTGCCTCAAAGTGGGAATATTCTTGGATCGGGTCAGTACAGGGAGCGGTAGCGACCTGGTCGGTGATTAGCATGCGATATTTCCTGGCGATTTTTGACTCCAATGGTTGACCAGGTCGATACCGCTCCCTGTACTGACCGATCCAGAAGATTTCCACTTTGAGGCAGTAAGCGGGACACAGAAAGGTTTTAAGTCATGACACAAAGTAAATACACGCCACGGCCCGAACATAAATTCACGTTTGGGCTCTGGACGGTAGGAAATCGCGGACGCGATCCGTTTGGCGACGCCGTTCGTCCGACACTAACTCCAGTTGAAGCAGTGCGAATGCTCGGCGGAGATCGGTGCTTACGGCGTTAATTTTCACGATAACGATCTCGTGCCGATCGATGCTTCGCCACAACAGCGCGATCAGATCGTGAACGAGTTTCGTCGCGCATGTGAGGAGAACAAGATCGCGGTGCCGATGGCCACGGTTAATCTCTTCTACGATCCCGTATTCCGCGATGGAGCATTCACGGCAAACGACAAATCCGTTCGTGATTACGCGTTGCAGAAGACGATGCGCGCCATGGATCTCGGAGCTGAATGTGGCGCGAAGATCTTCGTGCTGTGGGGCGGACGTGAAGGAGTGGAGACGGACGGTTGCCGCCGGCCCGACGAGGCAGTGAAGCGACTGAGAGAAGCACTCAACTACCTTTGCGAGTATTCGTTAGATAAGAAATACGATTACAAGCTCGCCCTCGAAGCTAAACCCAACGAGCCGCGTGCTGACATCTACATGCCCACGACCGGTGCGTACCTCGGGCTGATCGCGACATTGGACCGTCCGGAAATGGTTGGCGTAAATCCGGAAGTTGCGCACGAACACATGGCCGGGCTCAACATGACGCATTCGGTGGCCCAGGCATGGGAAGCGGGCAAGCTCTTTCACATCGATCTCAACGATCAGATACCCGGTCGCTACGATCAGGATCTGCGCTTTGGCTCTGCTAATCCGAAGGCGGCGTTCTGGCTGGTGAAGTTTTTAGAGGATGTCGGTTACGACGGGTCACGCCACTTCGACGCACACGCATACCGCACTGAGGATTACGAAGGCGTAAAAGAATTTGCGCGCGGTTGTATGCGCACGTATCTGATCTTCAAAGAAAAAGCTGAACAATGGAATAGCGATCCGGAGATCAAGTCGTTGCTCGCTGAGATTGCGGAGACGAGCGGCGAGGGGCGACGGGCGAAGTTCTCTTCTCAGCATGCGAATGAATTGCTGTCTACCAATTTCGATCGCGGTGGATTAGCTGCGCGTGGGTTGAATTATGAACGACTCGATCAATTGACGATCGATATCCTGCTGGGCGAGATAATGAAAAAGCACGCAGATGAAGGCGCAAATCGTCTTACTGCTCTTCCTTTGCGTCTTTTCGACTTGGCGTGAGAATTCGTCCGTCGTAAACGCGCAAACAACTCGATCGCATTCAACGCGAGGCACAAGAGTTTCGCCTCGAAGATGTGCGCCTGCTCGACGGACCATTCAAAAACGCAATGATGCGCGACGCAGCGTATCTCCTGCGACTCGATCCGGATCGCCTGTTGAGCGGGTTTAGAAAGGAAGCTGGTCTCAAACCGAAGGCTGAAGCTTACGGCGGTTGGGAAGCGATGACGATCGCCGGTCATTCCCTCGGCCACTATCTCTCTGCCTGTGCTCTGATGTTTGCCTCCACCGGCGACGCTCGGTTTCGCGATCGAGTGAACTACATCGTCGACGAGCTCGAAGCTTGCCAGCGCGCGAACGGCAATGGTTACGTCGCTGCAATTCCGAATGGCAAGAAGATCTTTCAGGAAGTTTCTGCCGGAGACATTCGCGTCAAGCCCTTCGACCTGAACGGCGGCTGGGTTCCGTGGTACACGTTGCACAAACTCTTCGCCGGCCTGCTCGACGTCAACCGCTACGTTCAAAACACAAAAGCGCTCAGCATCGCCGTTAAGCTCGCAGACTGGGCCGACGCAACTGTCGCAAACCTTTCGGAAGAGCAGTTTCAGCACATGCTTGGTTGCGAGCATGGCGGCATGAACGAAGTGCTCGCCGAGCTCTATGCTCGCACCAGCAACGAAAAGTATCTGAAACTCTCGCGACGCTTTCATCACAAAGCCGTGCTCGAGCCGCTCGCGCGCCGCGAAGATCGTTTGCAGGGACTCCACGCAAATACGCAGATCCCGAAACTAATCGGGCTTGCAAGACGCTACGAGCTGACTGCTGACGCTAACGACAAAACGGCGGCCGAGTTTTTCTGGGAGCGCGTGGTGCATCACCACTCTTACGTGAACGGCGGCAACAGCGATGGCGAACGTTTTGGCGCACCGGACAAGCTCAATAACCGGCTCAGCGACAACACCTCGGAGACGTGTAACACCTACAACATGCTCAAGCTGACGCGCCACTTGTTCGAATGGCACGCAGCGGCTGATTACGCCGATTACTACGAACGCGCGCTTTATAACCACATCCTTGCGTCGCAGGATCCGAACGACGGAATGGTCTGTTACTACGTGCCGATGAAAGCCGGCTCGCAAAAGGAGTATTCAAAGCCGTTCGACAGTTTCTGGTGTTGCGTCGGCACGGGGATGGAAAACCACGCGAAGTACGGCGAGGCAATTTACTTTCACGACAACGATGCGCTTTGGGTGAATCTCTTTATTCCTTCAGAGCTGACGTGGCGCGAGAAGCGAGTGTCTCTACGACAGGAAACGCGTTATCCCGAGGATGAGAAAGTAAGTTTCACTGTGAAGGTGGCGAGGCCGGTTAGTTTTTCTTTGCGCCTGCGATATCCGGGATGGGCGAAGAGCGTTGCTGTTGCAGTCAATGGACGGGCGCAAAGCGTTAACGCGAAGCCCGGCAGCTTCATCGAGATCAAGCGTACGTGGAGGACTGGTGACCGCGTTGAGTTGACGATTCCAATGTCGTTACGACTCGAAGCGATGCCTGACAATCCGCAGCGGGTCGCAGTCTTCTATGGTCCAACGCTGCTGGCGGGAGAACTGGGCGCTGAAGAGCAGTCGAGCGGTGTGAGTCTTATTCCGGCTTTGATCACGGCAGATACCGAGCCTTCTAAATGGATGAAGCCTGTTGCCGAACGGCCGGTGACGTTTCGTACGGCGAGTGTGGGAAGACCGGAGGATGTCACGCTCTATCCGTTCTACGCGATGCACCATAAACGTTATGCAGTGTATTGGGATCTGTTGACTGCGGAGCAGTGGGTTGAGCGCGAAGCGAATTACCGGAAAGAGCTTGAGCGCCTGAAGCGTCTCGAAGCGTTGACGATCGATTTCGTACAGCCGGGTGAGACTGAAGTCGAACGCGGTCACAACATGCAGGGTGAAAAGACAGAGACTGGTGAGAATTCGGGACGCAAGTGGCGGCATGCGAGAGACGGTGGGTGGTTGTCGTTTGATCTTAAAGTCTTGCCGGATCAGTCCGGTTTCATTGGTCGTTTCTTACTGGGGCGGTGAAACAGGCGCGCGAATCGTTCGACATCCTCGTTGACGGTAGAAAGATCGGTACTCAATCACTTCAGAACGACAAGCCAGGCGAGTTCTTCGATGTGACTTATGCAATCCCGCCAGAACTCACGCGCGGCAAAAACAAGATCACGATCCGCTTCGCGGCCCAACCCGGCAACATCGCCGGTGGATTCTATGGTTTTAGGATAATAAGAAATGAATAAATCTGTGTTATCTGTGGTTAGAGTTCTTTTGTTTTTGTTGCTCGTGGTCACGTCGATCGCGGCGCAGGAGAAATGGTCGGAGCAGCAGGCGCGCGATTGGTACGCGAAGCAGCCGTGGCTCGTCGGTAGCAACTACAACCCTGCCAGCGCTATCAATCAACTCGAGATGTGGCAGGCCGACTCGTTCGATCCAAAACGGATCGATCTCGAGCTCGGCTGGGCCGAAGGTCTCGGCATGAATACCATGCGCGTCTTTCTTCACGACCTGCTGTGGCAACAGGATCCGGAAGGTTTCAAGCGGCGTTTGGATCAATTTCTGGCAATAGCGGCCAAACACAAGATCAAACCGATGTTCGTGCTCTTCGACTCGGTTTGGGATCCCGATGCGAAGCTCGGCAAACAGCGCGCGCCGCGACCCGGCGTTCATAACTCCGGCTGGCTGCAAAGCCCGAATCGCACAACGCTTCAGAACCCGGCGGAGTATCCACGCCTCGAAGCGTACGTGAAAGGCGTTGTCGGCGCGTTCGCGCGCGATCAGCGGATTCTCGCGTGGGACATCTGGAATGAACCTGATAACGAAAACCACGGCAGCTACAACCAGCTCGAGCCGAAGAACAAAGTGGAACTCGTGCTCGCGCTCCTTCCTCGTGCCTTCGAGTGGGCACGTGAAGCGAAGCCGGAGCAACCGCTGACTTGCGGAATTTGGAAAGGCGATTGGTCCACTCCCGAGAAGATGACCGCGATGGATCGTCTCCAGATCGAACTCTCAGACTTCGTGACCTTTCACAGCTACGACTCCCCGACAGAACTGGAAAAGCGGATCAACTTCCTCAAGCGTTACAACCGTCCGCTGATTTGCACGGAATACATGGCGCGCGGAAACGGCAGTTTCTTTTTTGGCGGATTGCCGGTCGGGAAAGTTCACCAGGTGGGAATGATCAACTGGGGATTCGTGGAGGGAAAACGCAAACGCATCTGCCGTGGGATTCGTGGCAGCGCCCGTACGTCGATCGCGAACCGTCCATCTGGTTCCACGAGGTCTTTCGCAATGACGGCACGCCCTACCTGGTGGAAGAAGTTGAATTCATTAGACGAATGACGGGTAAGACCAAAGCCAAAGCCGCAAATACACGCAGATGAACGCACATAATCGAAAATCAGTAAGAGTTATCAGTTGGCTGATCGCGATCGCGTTGATTCAGACGCAGATCGCGTTCGCGCAGACGCGCACGATCACCGTGCAGGTCGATAAGCCGGGCGCAGCGATTCCCAAAACGCTCTTCGGTCTTTTCTTCGAAGACATCAACTTCGGTGCTGACGGCGGTCTCTACCCCGAACGCGTAAAGAATCGTTCGTTCGAGTTTCCAAATCCGATGATGGGCTGGAAACCGTTGGACCGCGGCGATACAAAAGGCAGCCTCCAGGTCTACGATCAAGGCTCAGTGACCGACGTTCCAAACTCGCATTACCTGCGAATTAAATCGTCAGGCGCGGGCAAGGGATTTGGCCTTACTAACGAAGGCTTTCGGGGCGTCGGCGTACAGAAAGGCGCTGAGTACACGTTTTCTATAAAGGCGCGCAGAGTCGATAGTCAGCCGTTGACGCTGCGTGTTGAAGTTGAAGACGGCGACCGGATTGTCGGTGAAACACAAGTCGTAGGTTTTACGAATGCCTGGAAGACTTATACCGCGACGGTGCGGCCCACCAGCACCAGCAACAAAGCTCACCTCAATCTTGTGCTGCAAGGCAACGGCACGATCGATATTGATCTCGTGTCGCTCTTTCCCAAAAACACATGGCAGAACCGGCCGAACGGATTGCGCGCCGATCTCGTCCAGCTCCTGAAAGATATGAAGCCGGGCTTCCTGCGTTTTCCGGGCGGCTGCATCGTCGAAGGCAGGTACCTGGACCAGCGTTACCAGTGGAAAACCACGATCGGTGATCTTGAGGAACGCCGTCTCATCATCAATCGCTGGAACACGGAATTTAATTGGAGACCGGCCCCCGATTACTTTCAATCCTTCGGTCTTGGCTATTACGAGTATTTCCTGTTAAGCGAAGACATCGGCGCGGAACCGTTGCCGATTCTCAACTGCGGTATGGCTTGCCAGTTCAACTCGAGCGAGCTTGCGCCGCTCGAAGATCTCGATCACTACATCCAGGACGCGATCGACCTGATCGAATTCGCGAATGCGCCGGTCAACACGAAGTGGGGTCGCAAACGCGCGGCGATGGGTCATCCGAAGCCGTTCAACCTGAAGATGATCGGTGTTGGAAATGAACAGTGGGGGCCGCAATACGTCGAACGTTACGAGGTGTTCGCAAGAGTTCTAAAACAGAAGTATCCAAACATTCTGCTGGTAACGAGCGCGGGACCGTCACCCGAAGGAGAACGCTTCGACTTCCTTTGGCAAAAGATGCGTGAGCTGAAGGCGGACCTGATTGACGAGCACTACTACATGGCGCCGCAGTGGTTTCGCGAGAATTCCCACCGCTACGACAATTATCCGCGTACCGGTCCGAAGGTCTTCGCGGGTGAATACGCAGCGCAGAGCGTGGGCATTGCGAGTCCTGACAATCGTAACAACTGGGAGTGTGCGCTCTCGGAGGCGGCTTTTATCACGGGTTTGGACCGCAATTCGGACGTCGTGACGATGTCGTCGTATGCGCCGCTGTTCGGGCACGTTGATGCGTGGCAATGGACGCCGAACATGATCTGGTTTGACAACCTGCGCTCTTACGGTACGCCGAATTACTACGTGCAAAAGATGTTCAGCGTGAATAAAGGTACGAGGAAGTTAATGGTATCGGTTGATGGGTCGCAGAAGAACGGACAAGGTGATCTCTACACGAGCGCCGCGCTCGATGAGAGCACTGGCGAAGTGATCGTCAAGCTCGTCAACACCAGTTCGGGCTCGAAAGAGGCACGTATCAGTCTGGCGGGCGCGCCAAGAGTCGGGCGAACGGGAACAGCGTTCGTATTGCAAAGCGAAGAGTTGAAAGGCGAGAACAGTTTGGACCATCCGACGAAGATCGCGCCTGTCGAACGGCCGTTGCAGGTTTCGGGACCTGAGTTTTCGTACTCGCTACTACCGCGTTCATTCACAGTCCTGCGCATTCCATCAAGGTGAGCCACAAAAAAGCACAAAGATCCTTATGCTGTCTCATAGTTCTTGTTGCGCAGCTTTACTAGTGTCGCTGCGCAAACGGCCTCGATCACTGTCGATGCGGGCAAAGTCGAAAACCGCATCAGTCCCCTCCTCTACGGACAGTTTCTCGAATTCATGTTCGAGGGCATCAAGGGCGGCCTGCACGCCGAATTGATTCGCAATCGCAGCTTCGAAGAATCGCCAAACATCATCGGCCTTTCACGCAACTGGGATCGGTATCCTGATGATCGAAACGACGACTACGCACTCTCATTCGTCTGGGACGACGAGTCCGCATATCCACCACAACGAAAAAGCGAAACGAAGGATCACTCGCTACGCGTTCGCGCCGGCGACGGCGTGATTCAACGTCACGGAATTTATCAACCACGTATTCCGATTCGCGCGAGTGTCGAGTATCGAGGTTATATCTGGGCCAAAACAACTGATTACGACGGGCGCATTACTGTCGCGCTCGAATCGGATGTGAACCTCGGCGAAACCTATGCTGCCGCCGACATGAACCTCACGAAAGGCGACTGGCGGAAGTATGAGTTCACGTTAAAGCCGGTTCGCAGCGATCCGCTCGCCCGCTTCGCGATCCTCTTCCCCGGAAAAGGCACGGTCTGGATTGATCAGGTGTCGTTGCTGCCCGGTGACGCAGCCGCCGGCGGCGTGCGTCGCGACGTTTTCGAAAAGATCAAACTACTCAATCCTGCTTTCATTCGCTGGCCGGGCGGCAACGTCGCGCAGGACTATCGTTGGTTGTGGGCGGTCGGGCCGCGCGACCAACGCGTGACCTGGTCCAACCTGTCGTGGAAGAACGAACCGGAGCCGAGCGACTTCGGCACTGACGAGTTCGTTGCGTTCGCGCGTGCTGCCGGTGCTGAACCTTCGATCACGGTCAACGTTGAAGGCCGCGGCGCGACTGTCGAAGAGGCTGCTGCATGGGTCGAATACTGTAACGGACCTGCGACGTCGAAGTATGGTGCGATGCGCGCCGCTAATGGTCACGCGGCGCCGTTCGCCGTCAAGTTTTGGGAAGTCGGAAATGAGATCTGGGGCGACTGGGTGCGTGGCCACTCAGATGCCGAGACCTATGCGCGCAACTACAACCGTTACGCGAAAGCGATGCGCGCCGTCGATCCGTCGATCAAGTTGATCGCAGTTGGCGATAACAACATGAACTGGAATCGCACCGTGCTGCGTGCGGCCGGAGAGAACATCGATTACCTCGCGATTCATCATTATTACGGGCGGCACGAGGCGGGTAACGATCCGATGAATCTGATGGCGCGTCCGCTCTTCTTCGAGCGTTTTTATCGCGAAGTCGGACAGCTACTGCGCGAGCTCCGGCTCGACGGACGCATTAAACTTGCGATCAATGAATGGGGACTCGATCTGCCAACCGAGCGGCAGTATTCAATGGAATCAGCGCTTTATGCTGCGCGGCTGATGAACGTTTTCGAGCGCTCCGGCGATCTCGTCGAAATGAGCGCGGTCTCGGACCTGGTGAATGGCTGGCCGGGAGGAATCATTCAGGCGGGACGGCACAATGTGTTCGTGTCGCCGATCTATCTGGTGAATCAACTCTACAACACGCATCGCGGTGAGGTGCGACTGGCGACGAACGTTAACAGTCCAACCTTCAACACATCGCGTCAAGGCGCGAACGTGCCGTATCTTGATGCGACTGCGAGCCGAAGTGGCAACACGATCTTTATCAAAGCCGTAAACACGAATCCAACAAATTCGTTAACCACCACGATCTCTTTACGCGGATTAACGCCGAGTAGGACCAGCCGAAGTAAAAACGCTCGCGGGATCGACCATACAAACCCGATCGATCCCCACCCGCACTCAATTCGCCGTAACGCTCCCGAAAAAATCCGTGTCAATCATCGTTCTTAAGATCCGTGTCATCCGTGGTTAAGGTTCGTTGATTCGGAGGTAACGATCAATCGCCGGACTCGGTATCGTCTGCACGCGTCCACTCGGCCACCGCACCTCAACGCTTCGCACCGCTTTAGCATTCCCCAATCCAACTACGATCCGCGGATCGTTCGACGATAAGTAACTCCCGGCAGTCCCTGCATCGAAGATCTGTTTCTGCCCCATCGCATTCGTCACCGTCACGCGGGCACCGATTCCATTTCGATTTGATTTCGTTCCGGAAAGTGCTATCCCAATCCAATGATGCGCTGTTCCCATGTTACGTAAAATCACCGGCGCCTCGTCGAGCACACTGACAACCGCATCGAGCTGGCCATCGTTGTTCAGATCACCAAACGCCGCGCCGCGCGCTGCCAGCGGCGCGTTGAACGCGGCGACCGGCACTCGCTGAAACATTCACAAAACCCTTCCCGGTATTGGTCATGAGAAGCAGCGGCTGTTTGTATTTGAGATAAGCCGTCGACTTTTCCACCGTATCCAGTACATGACTCTGCGCCACAAACAGATCGCGCAAACCATCATTATCCATATCGACGAATCGAGTGCCCCAACCCGAGTTCAACAGCGTGATTTGCCCGACGCCGGTGGTATTTGTAACGTACGTAAAACTGAGATCGCCATTATTGCGATACAAAGCGTATTTCTCGTTCGAGAGCGTCGTGATGAAGACATCGACGTAGCCATCGTTGTCGAAATCCGCGCAATCGATTCCCATTCCCGCGAAGGTTCGTCCATCTTCGTCGTAAGCGGCGCCCGATATCACCGCTATATCTTCAAACATGCCATCGCCTTTGTTCCTGTACAGCGACTGCCGCACGCTATCGTTCGCGACAAAGACGTCGGTCCAGCCGTCGTTATCGAAATCAGCGAACGCAACGCCCAGACCTTTGCCCGCAGGATCGGCAATGCCGGAAGACCTGGTTACGTCTTCAAACGATCCATCGCTGCGTTGATGCAAGAGAATATTTGCCGCGCCTTTGAAGTTGTCTGGATGGCAGTAAGCGCGTAACACGGCGGTTGGACCACCGCAAAACATCGAACCGCTTTCGAAATCCCAATCCATGTAGCGTGCGACGAATAGATCGAGGCGGCCATCGCGATCGTAGTCAAACCATCCGGCACTCGTGGACCAGCCGTCGCCAAACTTCGGAAGCTTACTGCTGACGTCGCTAAACGTTCCGTCACCGTTGTTGCGATAAAGTCGATCAGCTTTGTAGCCAGTGACGAAGAGATCGACGAAGCCATCGTTGTCGTAATCTGCGGCCGCGGCGCCCATGCTGTAACCAACGCCTTTGAGTCCGGCGCGTTCGGTAACGTCTCTGAAAGTTCCGTCAGTCTTCTGTTGAAACAGGCGGTTCCAGTACTTCGGCTCGCTTTTCTCAGGGAGATCGCTTTTCGACATTGAGTCTTTCAAAGCAGCGCCGTTAGTGAAGAAGAGATCCAGGCGCCCGTCGTTGTCGTAGTCGAAGATGGCAATGCCGCCGCCCATCGTCTCCAGCAAATACTTTGTGGGTGTTTTTGCAGTCGCATGAACGAAGTTGACTCCCGACTGCGCGGTGATGTTGTTGAATGTCGTGGGAGAACGCGCTTGCGGGCCAGGTGGCGGCGGAGTTTTCGGCAAATCGGGCGTCGAATATGAACGGCCAGTGCGTTCCGGTGAAGGACTTGGCGAGGGTTGTTGCCCCGAAGCGTGAACAGTTACGAAAACGAGAAACAGGATAATCGAAGCGAGTCGGTTAACGCGGTGCATTCCGACGGCAATTAAGCCACAAAAAGGCACAGAATGCACAAAAGCTTGAAGCTTGGATCGAGTCAGTACAGGGAGCGGTAGCGACCTGGTCAGTGATCAGCATACGATATTCCTAACGATTTTTGATTCCCATGGTTTGACCAGGTCGCTACCGCTCCCTGTACTGACTCGATCCAAGTGCGATTCCTACTTTTGAGGCAAAGCCAAAGCTTGAGTGATTACGTACAACTTCGTCAACGAGTGACGCTGAACGTCGAATGTAACGACGCGGTTGAATCCGCTCCAACCCACACGTCGAACACTGCCGCTTCCTGCATCCACTGTTTTGTCACTGCGTTCCAGTAACGCCGCTCATCCGGTCCCAGCTTAAAGCGAACTGTTTTCGTCTCTCCCGCTGCGAGCGCGATCCGTTCGAAACCTTTCAGCTCCCGCACTGGACGCGAAGCACTGCCGGCCTGTTGATGAATATAAAGTTGGACCACTTCATCCCCAGCGCGGCTGCCGGTGTTTTTAACGTCAACCGTAACTTCGACTGTATTTCCGATTTTGATTTCGGGCTGGCTTACTTTGAGATTAGAAAACGCGAAGGTCGTATAACTCAGTCCGTAACCGAACGGATATAGCGGGACGACTCTGTCATGCCAGTATCTCTTTTCCTGTTCTCCGGGTTTCTGCGTCAGATTGTGGGAATAGTAGAGCGGAATTTGTCCGGCGTGTTTGACCCATGTAAACGGCAACTTGCCGCTCGGAACCGCATCGCCAAACAGTAGATCCGCGACAGCATTTCCGCCCTCGCTGCCGGGATACCAGGCTTCAAGGATGGCCGGTACATTTTGCGCGGCCCACGTTATGTCGAGCGGCCTGCCATTCAAGAGGACGAGAACGAGCGGTTTACCAGTCGCTGCGACCGACTGTAGCAACTCCAATTGCCGTCCTGGTAAATCGAGCGATGAGCGCGAGGCCTGTTCGCCACTCATATCCTGATTCTCGCCCAGGACCATCACAGCGAGATCCGAGTCCTTCGCTAAATCAACTGCTCTTCTAAATTCCTCCGCAGCTTGCGTCTCGGTCCACGCGGGAGCATGTTTTTCTTTTAACAGCGGATCGAAAACCGACGGCACGATCCGATTCATTTGGACACCGGGGGCAAATTCGACTTGCGCTCCCGTGCCGAGCTTGGCTTTGATTCCCGCAAAGACTGTCGACGTCGCTGTTATGTCCATCGCAAAGGTCCATGAGCCGAGTGTGTTTTGTCTCGAATCGCCCAGTGGACCAATGACGGCCACTTTCTTGTAAGCAGTTTTGCTTAGCGGAAGAAGATTATTTTGGTTCTTCAGAAGCACCGCCGAACGCTGCGCGGTAATTCTCGCAGCTTCACGATGCGCGGCATTACTAACGACGGATTTTAGCTTTGCTTCGTCGACGTAAGGGTTCTCGAACAAACCGAGTTTGAATTTTGCCTCGAGTAGCGGGCGCACCAGATCGTCGATCTCTTTAACGGAGACTTGATTCTGTTTGACCGCGTTCGCGAGGCTCTTCAAATAGGTGCTGGCGCCGAAAGACATTTCCATATTGACACCGGCCTTCAGTCCCTTAACTGCGGCATCATGTGCATCGCGCGCAAATCCGTGCGTTTGCAGATCCTTCACGGAATCGGCGTCGCTGACAACGAACCCACCGAATTTCCAGTCGCTCCTGAGAACGTCGCGCAGCAACCAACGATTCCCAGTTGCCGGTACGTCGTTTAAATCCATGTACGCGCTCAT
Organism: uncultured Acidobacteriota bacterium; assembly: GCA_963748155.1. Taxonomy (GTDB): domain Bacteria; phylum Acidobacteriota; class Blastocatellia; order Pyrinomonadales; family Pyrinomonadaceae; genus PSRF01. The sequence goes on from CAVVHV010000004.1 coordinate 753,287, forward strand.
TACACAGCCGACGCCCGCGTCGACCGCTGATTTAAACGGAGGAAGGTAGATGTTCCACATTTGCGCGTCGGAGATATTTGCGGCGTCGTAATCGCGCCCGCCTTCAGCGGCGCCGTAGCCTGCGAAATGCTTCGCACAGGCTAAAAGACGCTCAGGATCGGAGGGGCGACTTCCCTGAAAGCCGCGCACGTGTGCGGCCGCCATTGTCGCGCCAAGAAACGGATCTTCCCCCGCGCCTTCGACAATGCGTCCCCAGCGCGGGTCGCGAGTGATATCGACCATCGGCGCAAAGGTCCAGTGAATTCCTGCGCTTCTTGCTTCACGGGCGGCAATCGTTTGTGCGTTCTCAATCGTTTTGGGATCCCACGAAGCAGCCATTGCGATCGGCACCGGGAAGATCGTGTGAAAACCGTGAATGACGTCGAAACCGAATAACAGCGGAATCTTCAGGCGCGATTCGGTGACCGCGATCTTCTGTAGGCGATTAGTGATTGCCGGATCACTGATAAAGAGGAACGAGCCGATTTGTCCGTTCCGGATTGCAGCAGTGAGCGGTTCCGATGCTTGAGTCCCAAAGAAGAAAAGCTGGTTCATCTGTCCAATCTTTTCTTCGAGCGTCATCTGGGCCAGCAACGCATCCGCCCGCTGGCGGGCGTGGTCAGCGACTACTGGTTGTTTTGGCAGTCTTTGTCTACGCTGCGCGGCGAGGCGAGTTAGTGGCGCGCAAGTCAAAATTATCGCGGCAATTAGAAGAGTTGCTGTTGCCGCTGTTATCAAAGATTTTAGTTTAGTCATCTCGCTGTCGAGACCTCAACGCCGCCATGGAAAGAGTCACGCAACAAGCGACACTGCTCGTCACGCCGCCGATTTTACCAACAATCCTCGGCACTTGTTATTTTTTCAACGCGGGACCACGGAGCGTCGCCTACAGTTAAACTCTTTCCTCTCTCACCGAAATGTCTTATAGTTCACCCGTCGTTTTTAAACTCTCAATAGCTCTGCTGCTCAACCTCTCTCGAAGCTCTACCGAAAGACTCAACCACCATGTACTCACATTCATCTCAAAACAAGACATCAGTGAAATCTGTAGTCTTATGATCCTGATGGTCCTGATGATCCTGATGGTCCTGTGGCTTACTGCGATTTTTGCCCCACACTCGACCGGAGTTTCAGTTGAGGGGCCCAAAACTCCGCCGCACGCCAAACGCGACAGACGCTTTCGGACGGCTGCCGCTGAGTTTCGAAGTCAATCGTGGCCAAGCGGACGCACGCGTCAAGTTTCTTGCTCGCGGTCAGGGCTATGGCATTTTTCTGACGGATAACGGAGCGGTGTTCTCATTCGGTGAATCTGCGACACCGCTGCGGATGCGCCTTCAAGCCGCTGCAACGTCGCCGCGAATAACGGGCGTCGATCAACTGCCCGGCAAAGTGAATTATCTCGTCGGCAATAAATCATCCAACTGGCGCACGAGCATTCCAACTTACGAGCGTGTTCGTTACGAGCAGATCTACAAAGGCGTTGATCTGGTCTATTACGGAAACCAACGACAGCTCGAGTACGACTTTGTGGTCCAACCCGGCGCGAGCCACAAGCAGATCAGGTTCGCGTTTGAGGGCGCCGACAAGTTGAAAGTCAACCGGCGCGGCGATCTGATCCTCAAATCCGGCGCGCACGAAATCACCTTGCTTCGTCCCAAGGCATATCAGAACATCAACAACAAAAGACGCGAAGTGTCCGTCCGATACTCGCTGAAGCCACGTGGTGAAGTAACTTTTCAGGTCGGCAGTTACGACAAGACACAACAACTCGTGATCGATCCGATTTTGACTTATTCAACGTACCTCGGAGGAAGCGGCTTTGACCAGGGAAATAGCATCGCCGTCGATTCATCAGGCAACGTTTACATCGCCGGCTCCACCAATTCACTCAACTTTCCAACCAGCTCGCCGTTGCAAGCCACAAAAGGCACTGGAACCGACGCGTTTGTCACAAAGTTGAACTCGACCGGCTCGGCACTCATCTACTCCACCTACCTGGGTGGAAACGATTTCGAAAGCGCCCGGAGCATAGCAGTTGATAATGCCGGGAATGTTTACTTAACGGGTGCAACAGGCTCCGCTAATTTTCCCGTGGTCAATGCGTTGCACTCCACGTTGCGCGGTTTGAGTGACGCGTATGTCGCCGAGTTAAACAGCACCGGATCGGCTCTTGTTTACTCAACATATCTAGGTGGCAATAGCTTTGATGGCGGAAACTCAATCGCCATCGACAGCGCAGGCAATGCGTACGTAACTGGCTCCACCTCATCTCATAACTTCCCAACCACCAATCCGATTCAAGCAAACCGATCCGGTCATCCACTCTTTAAGAGCACAAATGGCGCAGGCAATTGGGTGCCTGGAGATTCGGGGATGGGTGCTTCTGAGGTGACTGGTCTCGTGTTTCAACCTGGCAACTCATCGATCGTATATGCCGCAGCCGACACGGGATTGTTCAAATCAATCGATGGTGGAGCGACTTGGAACGCCTTTCCCACCACTCCAAAACTTACCATCAACAAACTCGCGATCGATCCAACAAACACCTCGATAATCTACGCCGCGGCTACTGGAGGACATGTTTAAGAGCACCGACGGTGGCAACAACTTTACAGCGATCAATAACGGCTTTTCTGGAGACGGCAATAGGATACTGATAGATCCAGTTACACCTACCACTCTTTACGGTACGAACCTCAGCAACACGGTCTTTAGATCTGTGGACGCTGGAGGAACCTGGACCTCCGCATTAATCGATGACGTAACCCGAATCAATGACCTCGTCGTCGATCCAAATACACCGGCGACGCTCTACGCCGCTACAAACCGCGGCGTCTCCAAGAGCACGAACTCCGGCGGGAGTTGGACAACGAGCAATTTGGGTCATCCATCTTCGTCAATGACATCACGATCGACAAGACGAATAACGCCGTGTATGCAGCCACAAATGTCGGCGTCTTCAAAACTGTGAACGGCGGCAGTAATTGGACCAACATCAGCGAGAGCCTGAACGTCAGTGATTTCGTACGCATTGGAAGTGTCGCCGTGGATCCCACGAATAGCTCGGTGCTTTACTTAGACACACACCTTGGCCCACGGAAAACCATCGATGGCGGCGCTACATGGACCACAGCTAACACCGGATTTCCACTCCCCTTTATCAATACGCCGGTCGGCTTGAATGAATTGGTCATCAATCCAACTCAACCTTCAACTCTTTTTATCGCGACGACCAGCGATGAAGACGCGTTCGTCACAAAATTGAGCGCCGGAGGAACGTCGCAGATCTATTCGACATTCCTGGGCGGCAGTGTGATAGACCAAGGAGCTGGGATCGCGGTGGACGCTTCCGGCAACGCCTACGTCACCGGAGTGACTAGCTCTAACGACTTTCCCGTTGCAAACGCACTTCAGGCTACCAAGCCGGACGTTAATGAGCTCGATGCGTTTATAACCAAGCTCAATCCAAATGGTTCGGCTCTGGTGTATTCAACTTTCCTGGGTGGCGAGAGAAGTGACTTCGCCCGGGCGATCGCTGTGGATGCAAGCGGGAATGCTTACGTCGCTGGTTCCACTAGCTCACTATTTTTCCCGATCGTAAACCACTTACAACCAATGCGTGGCCTTTCCGATGCATTCATCGCAAAAGTAAACGCCACCGGTTCGGAGCTGGACTACTCGACGTACCTCGGAGGTAATTTTATCGACGATTGTTTTGGCATCGCGGTCGATGCCGAAGGAAGCGCGTACGTCACAGGAAGCACCGGCTCGTCGAACTTCCCAACGTTTATGCCATTGCAACCCGCGAAAAATAATCCAGCCGACGATCCTTCCATAACCGACGCATTCATAACCAGGCTATCGCCCGATGGCTCGAGCCTGCGCTTCTCTACATACTTCGGCGGAACAAACAACGAGACCGGACGCGGCATAGCAGTCGACTCATCACACAACGTCTACATTGTTGGTTCTACTACCTCTTCAGATTTTCCCACCATGAATCCGCTACAGCCCACCACCGGCGGCGGTACTGACGTGTTCGTTACAAAGCTAGCGCCAACCGCCGACGTCGAAGTATTAATGTTGGCCACTCCCTTTGTGGGAGTGAGCGTTGGGAGTAACCTGACTTACACGATCGCCGTTACAAACGTCGGCGGGATCCCTGCCACAGGCGTCACGCTCACTGACACACTTCCAGCAAGCGTGACACTCGTCTCACTAAATTCGACCATCGGCAGTTGTTCGGGAACAACTTCGATCAACTGTAACCTCGGAACTCTGAATCCCGAGGCAACAGCAATAGTCGCGATCGTCGTCACTCCTTCCGCGGAAGGAACAATCACCAATACCGCGACTGCAACAATCAACGAAGCCGATGTATTTCTCGCCAATAACACCGCAACGATACAGACACAGGTAATAACTGTTGCTGAAATCAGCGGACATGTGAAAGACAACTTCGGCAATCCAATCGCCGGCCTTAGAATCATTTCGGCAGGCAGTGGTCTCCCGCCGGTCGTCACGTCCACGGACGCAAACGGTTTTTATTCCTTCCCAAACCTACAAAGAAATCTGTCGTATACCATCGCACCCGATCAGTTCACGGCCTACGACTTCGTACCGGCAAGCCAGACCATTCAAAACCTGACAACAAATGTGGTCGTGGACTTTGTTGGCACTAAACAGCCGGCGAATGTGATCTCCGGCCGTGTGATCGAGGCCGGCACCGGTCAAGCGCTTGCCGGAGTTCGGGTCCGTCTCAACCAGGGACCCGCCTTTGACATAGACACCAAATTTACTGACGCAAACGGAAACTTCAGTTTTGGTGAAAGAAAGAGGAACAATTCGTTCGCTGTTACTATCTTCGATGATGGAAGCTTCATTTATGGGCCAAAGCCTACTCCTTTTTTGCAATTCGCTGAAATTCAAATACCGTCTTTGACGACTGATCAGAATCTTACTTTCACGGCTGTGAGAGCTAACACCGTGCAGTTTTCGGCAGCGGCAGCTTCGGTCGACGAGAGTAGTGGGTCTCGCGAAATTGTCGTTACACGTTCGGGCAACGTTGCCAGTCCAGCTACAGTCAACTTTGCAACAGCCGATACGGCCGGACTCGCGGCGTGTAGCGTCGTTAACGGTAAAGCTTCCGAGAGATGCGATTATGGCTCGACAGCCGGCACGCTTCGCTTCGCCGCAGGTGAAACAAGCAAGTCGATTGTGATTCCGATTGTGAACGACGTTAACGTCGAAGGTAATGAAACGCTCACGATCGCTCTGACAGGTCCAGTCGCAGCGCAATTGGGTTCGTCTACGAACGTCACCGTAACGATCGTAGACAACGACACCACGCCTGCCACACAAAATCCGATCGATGGAATAGAGCCTTTCGTCACCCAGCAGTACATCGATTTTCTAGGGCGACTGCCGGATTCGGTTGGCTTCGCGAATTGGGTGGCGACGCTGAGTGGCTGTCCCCAAGGTGGCTTTGGCGAAAACCTTAATCCTTCGTGTGATCGTGTACACGTGTCGGCCGGATTCTTCCTGTCAGACGAGTTTCGTGGCCGTGGTTATTGGGCATATCGTTTCTACGAAGTGGGGTTTGATCGTAGGCCGCTGTACGCGGAGTTTGTGCCGGATCTGGCGCAAGTCGGAGGGCCGCAGTCTCCACAGTCAGAGCTGCTCAGCAAGACGGCTTACACTGACGCGTTTGTGAAGCGCAGTGAATTCACGAATCGTTATAACGGGCTGTCGAATTCCGCGTATATAAATGCCCTCGAGCAAAATGCGGAGATCACGATCAGTAATAAGGCCGATTTGATTGCGGCGCTCGATGCAAACCAGAAGACGCGCGGGCAGGTATTGCGTGAGATCGTTGAGAGCAAAGCCGTCGAAGATCAGTTCTTCATCAGGGCGTTTGTGGCGATGCAGTACTTCGGTTACCTGCGCCGCGATCCGGATTCGATTGGGTACAACAACTGGGTCACAACGCTGACCGACGACCCGAGCAACTTCCGCCATATGATCTTTGGCTTCCTCTTCTCCACCGAATACCGCGGCAGATTCGGCCCCTAAGGTCGGCGCGGCGAATCCGGCTAACGCACGCACAAGAAGATAAACAGAAACGTTACCGTTCTCTTGCCCCAAAGCGCCTTATCCTCATATACTCCACCGCCTAGTTCTGACGATTACGAGAGGCCCGTTTCGACGGGTCCCGTTGCTTCTTAGTAAATCTCTTTTGCATTACCAATAGTCAGTCTTCCCCGCAGTACCCGTGCGCCCGTGTTCATTCGGGCTAGTCATATCGCCGGACTCAAAGCTTGTCGCAACTCTCGATTGAGGCGCATCGATGGCCGAAGCCAAACCACCTTCAACAACCGATCTCCTTCTTCTCATCGCCGGTCTCCAATTACTAAAAAGTCCTGAGACCAACGCGGACTTTGGCGAAGACTATTACCTGAACGAGCCGACCACGACCGAAGTACGCACGCTGCGTGAGTCGCTGCCAAACGCGCTCTGGTTAAGGAGCCCAAAAGCCGCCTGGGACAACGTCAAGTTTCGCGACTGGCTCATCGGAACCCTCGCCGCCGGAGTCACCGACAACAAACACGATTTCACCACGATCTCGGAACCGCTGATCATGTCCCTGGACGTGCTCTCCAAAGAGTTCAAGCGGGGCATGGCGGGCATAACCAACGAGATCGACGAATTACTCACCACTGCCAACACGCACCGCGATCGCGAGTTTTTCTCCACCTTGTCAGTGGGCATGTCCAGGAGAAGAATCGACGGCAAGGAGGTCTTCACTCTCGGCGCCGGGATGAGACGACGCGCGAGAGTATGGCTCAACTCGCTGGAAGCGCTACAGGCGGAAGTCGAGTTTTTTGTTCCCTTCTTCGTGATACCGAGCTCGAGCCATTCGCCGGACGCAAACTTCGCCAACGCTCAATCAATCTGCGCCGGCATCAAGATCAGCAAGTCCAACGGCGCCGCAATCGGACGCGACGAGAACAATAAAGAGCTCGTCGCCATGCGTTTCAACTTACGCATACCTTTCACAACTCACTGGGCCTCGCAAAAAAAGACCTCGCCCGAAGACTTTGTCACGAGGTTCGGGACTCCCGAGATCCAGTTCCAAAAACGAGTAAAAGATGGTTCGACCACACGTGAGTGGGAGAAGTTTGACGGCTGGAAAGACTTTCTCGAAAACTACGTTAAACTCTCCGAAGTCAGCGATCTACTCAACTCACCGATCGGCCCATTGCTGATTGCCAAAGTCTCAGACCCCAGCGGTGTCACGGACATCATTCTCAAGCAGAAGAAACGCGACGAGATCAAATCCGATCTCAAGGACGCCCAGCGCGACCTCGACGATCAACTCAGACTGCTGAAGAATATCTGGACATGGGTGCCACCCAAGAGAGATGCCGTTGGACCACACTCCACGCAACGCAAGCTGGGCAGCCTGCTTGTGGCGCTCGGTTTTATGTCAGGCAAACAAGGTGGCGGCGGGGAGTTTGAATACACCTTCAAAGTTGGCTCGGCCGTGACGGTCTGGAGTGTTCTCGATCAGCTATTCGGTGAACTCGACGGCTTCCCACTTTGGGTGAAAGGCTTGACGCCGAAAACGGACGGCGAACCTCGTATCGCGCTCTCGCTGGCGTCTCAGGAAAACCTGGTCGATACCCGGAAAAAATACTTCGGCCTCGCGGGTTTGGCCTACAACATTCCCCTCACTCCAGTCCCCAAAAAGTCTGAAGAAAAGGATCCGAAGAAAGAAGAGGACGTCAAGACTCCAACAATCAAGCTCAGCGAAGACAATTTCACTGACGACGAAAGCATCCTGGTGCCTGACGAACCTGAAGACGGTGAAACTAGCGGGGAAAAAAAGCCCAGCGACGCTCCGAAGAGCACAGTCGAAGTGTTACTGCATCTCGGCAAATGGATGAGCGGCGAAACGCTCGACGACAATTGGTTCCAACGGCTGCTGCCGCCGGCTGAACCACCAGCGCAGCACAGAATCCCCCTGCCCGGCATTCGTCTTCTGCCTTTCAAAAGAGTGCCGGATGAGAAACGGCAGGAGGCGATATTTGACTGGACACTGCTCCTCGATCTTCTGAGTTTGGGGATCGACATCAAGGGCACGAGTAAAGACGGACTCGTGTTTCTGAAAGGTCTCGCCGGCCACTTCGGTCTGGGTGCGGTCGAAATACGTCTCGCCCTGAAGTTCTCGCTCGAAGACATTCGCAACGAGAAGAATTTCTTTGAACGCGTCGCAATCGGCATCGGATTCAAGCTAAAAGATCTGCGCCTCTCTTTTGGACCACCCGAGGAAGAAAAGAAGCAGGAGAAAAGCGGAAACGAGATTATCGACGGCTTGCAGGAGCTATTGGCTGACGACTGGGTTGTCGTGCCCGCCCCTGAAAAAGGGCCGGAACCCAAGATGAAGACCCGACTCAGCGCCAAGAAGAAAGACAAGTTTTCGATCTCGGTCGGTTATCTCACGCCGCTCAAAGAAGGCAGCCACGGCACCCTCGACATTCAGCTATACGACGAAAAAGGAAATCGCGGAAAGATGGCGCTGATTCCTATCGATCGTTTCGCCGATCCGATCTACCTGCGGCAGATCGGAATCGGCTTAAAGGGTGTCGAGAATGTCGAGTTGAGCAAAGGCTTGTCGGATAAGGCGATGTTGACCATTTCACTTACCGGCGGTTTTCGTCTGCCGGTTTTTGAGATGGGCTTCATCGGCGCGAAGTTGAGTTTTCCGCTGAAGAACCCGCTCGATTTCAAGTTCGGTCTTGACGGTCTCGATGTCTCGCTGAAGATTGGCAACGTCATCATCTCCGGCAGTTTCTTCAAGTCCGGAATTGAGTACGCCGGCAGTCTCACCGTTGACGTACCGAAAGCCTCGTTCTCAGCGATGGGTTTCTATGGCCCGATACGCGTGTTCGACCTGTCGCGCGACCAGGAGATCATCAACCAGTTGAACCTGGGCAAGGTCCACAAGAAACTCCAAACCAAACTCACCGAGTCCAACATCACGCCCGCCGCCGTCAATCGCGTGCCTGCACCAGGTGAATGGGAGCTCGTGGCCACCGATAACACGCGCTACACCATCACCGATGACGACGACAAAGTGAATCTTCTGCGTCACGAGAAGACGTTCTTTGTCTTCGCGATGTTGAACGCCGCGGCCGGAGGCGGAATCACTGCCGGTCCAATTCAATTCACCGGCATCGCGCTCGGCTATGGCTACAACCGGCGGCTAAAAGTGCCGCTGATCGAAAAGGTCGCCGAGTTTCCGCTCGTGAAAATGGTCATGGGCGAAGGCGGGCACCAGAAAGACGAAACTGAACTCATCAAGCAGTTGGGCAAGCCATTGGAAAATCCGGTTTCGACGCTGGCGGACATGAGCGAGCATCTGGTGGCGGAACGAGGTCAGCAGTTCGCGTGCGCCGGAGTGCGTTTCACCATCAATGGCGTTATCGATTGTTTCGCCCTGCTCGTCGTGCAGTGGGGCGGCGGAGAATTTGAAATCTCGCTGCTCGGGCTGGCTCGTTTCCGGCACACACGCGACGTGAGCGCAAAGCCGATCTGCTACGTTGAGATGCAGATCCTGATGTCAATCAAGCCGAGCGAAGGAACCTTCAAGTTACAGGCACTGCTCACCAGTAATTCCTGGATCATCAATACCGATTGCAAGCTCACCGGCGGTTTCGCTTTGTGCGTGTGGTTTGGTGGACCACACAAAGGCGACGCCGTCCTGACGCTTGGAGGTTATCACCCGCGCTTTCAGCGTCCGGAACATTATCCGATAGTGCCGCGGCTCGGATTGAACTGGCCCGTCAATAACAATCTGTCGATCAAGGGCGGCGTTTATTTTGCGATTACGCCTTCGTGTCTCATGGTCGGCGGTAAGCTGGAAGCGACTTTTAACTCAGGCCGCATTTCCGCATGGTTCACGGCTTATCTCGACGTCATCATTAACTGGGATCCGGTTTTTTTCGAAGTTGATATCGGGATCTCGTTGCGAGTCGAAGCTGCATTCTTCCTCACGTCGCTCAAAGTAACGATCGGGGCGTCAATCAAGATGTGTGGGCCACCTGTTCGCGGCACCGCGCATATCGATCTGCTGGTAGTTTCCTTCGACATCTCTTTCGGTCCTGAGAATCCGAAGGAGCCGGAACTGATCGGAACGTGGCAGCAGTTCTGTCACAAGTTCCTGAACCTGAGCGGCGGCGACAGAAGAGCAGTCAACGCACCAGTCAGGGCGTTTCCGATTGTTCAGCCGACCCTCGCGGCAGGACGGAACAACCTGAACGCGCTGCCGAACGATCAACGAAAAGACCCGAAGCCGAAATCGCAGGACGCGATTTGGAAAGTACGCGCAGACGAAGTCGAGCTATCGGCGACTGCGGCAGTTCCGGTGACGAACCTGCAACTCGGACGTACCAGGACCGCCAGTACGTCTGACGGTATTCAGAGCCTCAACTTCACCGGCAACCCGATGATGGTCACAAATCCGCTCGTGCTCGAATCGAGTGGAATGCAGACGAAGAACTCCGCCGGCACGTTCGGGGCTCATCCGATGGGCAAGAAGCTCGATTCGGTGCTCAACGTTACGGTAATCAGCGACGACGCTTCAGCGCCTCCGCCGGACGTGTCGCATTGGACGCTCGAAGCGGAGATCGGATCGCTGCCTGAAGCAATTTGGAACCCTGAAAAACCGAACCTGAAACCGTCGGAACCGACTGCCAAACTGATTGCCGGTTCCATCACCGGAATCAAGAGGCTGAAACCGCCGAAAGGAACACTCGGCAAACGCGCCACGCCACCGAAGATCGAGTGGCATCAGCTTGAACCTGGCAAGGTTGGGAAATCAGAAACCGCGCAGGAGTCTCCATCGACAACTCGCTCGCGTAACATCCAGCCCACGTTGGTCCAGAAACAAGACGAACAAAAGAAGATCGCCGAAGCGTTCAAGACGGCGGGCTTCTCTTTGACCTGGCAACCGGCGCAGCAAGTTCACTTCCGCGAATTGCAGGCTGATCCCCTCGCGGGAGCAAAGTGGCGGCGTGAGTCACACGGGGTTTGCGGGAGACTCTCGGACAAACCGAATCAAACCAGGCACATAAAATGTCGAATGACGCGATGATCTTCTACGACAACTATGAAGCGCCGCTAACCGCCGGTTCGTATCGCTTCGTTCTGCAACAGACCGTAAACCTCGAAGGTGACGAGGCTCGCCACTACTACCAGGATCAGCGTTTCGAGGTATTGGCGCCGCGTTACTCAATCGACGGCGACGAGATCCAGGCTTACTTCCCGCCGGAAGGCGGTGTCGCTGATTACCAGAACGTGCTGCCGCATCTCGTCCTGCGCTCGCGCAATCTGCCGTGGGAAAGAACGCTGTCCTCGCAAAAAGAACCGTGGCTCGCTTTGCTCATGCTGTCCGAACAGGAGATCATGGACGGTCAGGCCCTGCTGAAAAACGGCACCCTTGCTGACCTCGTGCCGCAGCGGCCTGACGATCTCCCGATTGACGACGATTCCCTGGAAACATGGTGGCGGCCTGCTGACATCGACGCCGTTCTGCTACCGAGATTCAAGCGCCCTGAAGATCTCAACACTCCTGTTCGTCTGCTCGATCTGAATCTCAAGCTTTTTCGTAAGCTCTGTCCGAATCGCAAAGAGCTGCCGCTGCTTGCGCACATTCGTCACGTCGATACCGCGGACAAAGTCCCGCTCGAGATGGTTGCTAACGGCGAGTTTTCCGTGCTGGTCGCCAATCGATTTCCGCCGCCGGGAACAAACACGGTCTACCTCATCTCACTCGAAGGTTGGAACGGCCTGCTCGACTCCGATCCGGGTCAACCTCAACCGGCTTCGCGCGTGCGGCTGATTGTCCTGGGCAGTTGGAGTTTTCAAAATGATCCGAAGGGACACGACACGTTCGGCGGGTTAATGCAGCAACTCAAGCAGAACGCGGCCGTGTTTTACCTCGCGCTGCCCGGAACTTCCGGACATGCTCACGTCGATAACGCGCTCAAGCGTGGTTACGTCCCGTTGGACTACAAACCGTTGCAGAGCACGCCAGGTATGGCCTGGTATCGTGGACCATTGTCCCCCTTTCCGAGGCAACGATTGAACCGGCCCGCTTTCGAACGTGCTGACGCAGCGCTGATCTTTGACGACAAGAACGGCCTGATGGACGTCTCATATGCCTCTGCCTGGGAACTCGGCCGCTTGCTCGCGCTGTCTTCGCCCGCCTTCGCGAAGGGGTTGCACTTGTTTGTCGAGCGCGATCAAAACGCCGCCGAGTTCGCAAACGAGATCGAGAAGTTTCTCGAACAGCATCGCGGCTCGTTCAAAGATCCGGGCACGATTCCGCCGTCGCCGGCCAAAGAGAAGATCAAGATCGCGGATGATCTGGTTGAGTGGATCGCGCAGTTGGTGTTGTTGTATCCGGTACCCTTCCACTATCTCGTGCCGAACCAATCATTGCTCCCGTCCGAGTCACTGCGCTTCTTTCATCTTGACGACAACTGGATAAATGCCCTTATTGATGGCGCGTTCAGTATTGCCGTGCGTACCGCCGAGCTACGCGCGTCTTCCCGGACCGACCTGCAATCGTTGCTATCGAAGATCGTTTACCAGTACCGCCTGCGATTGCAGGGGAAGCAGCCGGAATGGAATCCTTCCGAGCAATACATGAGTATTCCGAAGTCCGGGTTCCTATTGCGTTCGAGCATCGTGAGCGGCTGGCCTGGCGTTGAAGTCACTGCGTCAACCAACGCTGCGCCCGATCCGAACCTGCCAAAGATCCTGCGTCTCGATCAGGTTGCCGAAGGCGTTTTGTTTTGTCTCGCGCGTGGCTCGCTGGAGACGGTGACGTTTCGCGAGCCGCGCGAAGGGATCACTTTTGGCGTAAGCAGCGACGGCAAAGTGAAGGCGTCGAAGTCGGGCAAGATTCTCGATGTGCGGAAAGACCTGCTGCGAGCGCCTGAAGGAGTCGTGGACATTGCGAAGCTTCGCGAGCAGTTAGAGTCAAGCGGTTCCGCGGAAATGGCAACGGACATGATTCGCAAACCGGAGCAGCAGGACATCAATTGGACCCGCAGTGTATGAAAGATCGGTTAAGTCACTGATCTTGGTTTCTCTGAGATCGCAGTAGCAAGATACCAAAACCGCTTAAGGAACTTATATGGACTCACAGCATCTGCTGGTGCCGGTAAAAGTGCAGGCGCTCGTTATCGACGACATCGTATTTCAGAAACGAGGTGTGGTCGAACATCAGGGAAGCTATTACGCTAATGATGGACGCTGGTCGCCGCAGTTGTTCGACTACGACGAGTTGGCAACGTCGCTGCTCCCGCCTGGTCCAAAACCATTCTATGGAGCGAGCCGTAGTTACCAGGGCCGTACTGCGAAGCAGCTCGTCCTCGATGACGACTCACCCGCCTTGCTGCAAGAAAAAGATCGTGGCGTTTATTTACATTGGGTGCTGCCCCCGGGTTTGCGTCACGCTTACACGCCCGGCTTACTCGACTTCCCCGCGCTGCCGGATCACTGGCTGATCGTACGGTTCACCCGCCTGGGCTCAACTTTAAAAACCAATGCGTGGTTTATCGACGGCGGAGCGTTGGCGACCGATGCCGGTCCAGCAAATCTGCTTTTTCAGGATGCTGAAGACTATACCGCCAGGCGGGCCGGCAAAGTTGTTTCGCTGAACCAGTTCCCGTCAGCAAATTCTCTCGGAGAGCGCACGACGATCCCGATCACCGCAGTCGGAAACGCCTCGACGGGTTCGCCCACCTTCACCGCTTTCATCGCCGAGAATCGCAACGTCTTTTCATGGCACGACAAACTCGAAGACTTGCGCCAGCCGAATGCTGAAGGATCAGTGCCGGAAGGCACAACACTCACCTACCAGTTAATAGGTTGGTATCGAACTCCGGCACACGAAGCGCTGGCGTCACCGTCTGTGAAAGTGACCGAGAAGCGCGACAAAGACGACAAGCTGCTTGGATTGCTGATCGATCCGCCGGGCTGGTTTGTCGAGACCAGCGCAGCGATTCCGGATCTAACCAAACGGCGCTCGGTCTTTCACGGCATGATCGCGCACATCAACTACTGGAGCTCCGGCACATATAGAGGACAGATACTCGGCTACCCCGGCGCACCTCGTGTCGGAGACACTGTGAGCAAAGGGACGCCGGCTTTCCAGGTGGGTGTCGGTAACAGCGCTGAAGATGCCCTCGTCTCCCTGGTTACGAACTCGTACACCGGCGAACAGGAAGGCCTTAAGCCAGAGGCCCCAAATCTTTGGAAAGCTCTCGAAGCTGTCGTTTATCGCCAACCTGAGTCGCTCGTCAGAAGTTGGAACGCGTCTCCGCGCGACAACGCCGTACATCAGAATTGGTTCTCAACGTACGACGCCGGCAAGTTCTGGTTCATCCGACCTAAATCAGACAACGACGGCGTATTTCCCAGCAAACCTGAAGAGACTGCGGCGCAAACCAGGATTAAACCGACGCGGCAACAACTCGCCGATCTCGCACAACTCAATGAAGCGCAAGCCAAAGCTGACACGCTCAGCCGCGAGTTGGCTGCGCTGCAACAGGAACTCTACGCGCGCTGGTGGAAGGTGGCGGGCAAGTCTCGCGATTTCCGACCTGATCTTACAGACGAAGTTAGTGACGTGAGAGAGATTCTGACGCGCGTTAATAATCTGAAAACAAAACGCGATCAGGCCCTTGCTGAGCTTGCTCCGCTGCCGGATCAGTTAAGCGCGAAGTTACCCAAGGACCAGTTGGAGCTAAAGTACGACGCCGCGCCGCGCTTCTGGCTACCAGCCGATCCGATCATCGTGATCAAGAATTGCGGCTGTCCGACCAAGCATCAGTTTTCGAGTCCACTTTCCTGCCGCTTGCCGGAACAGATCGTCACGACGGCGGAAGTCGTGGTGGACCAAAAGAAAACCCCATTTAACAAAGCGGTGGGTGTCGCTGAGATTGCCGCGGCCGCGCAACAACACCTTCCGGCATGTCCGCAGGTACTAGGCAATCTGGTTGACGAAGGCTCCATCGTCGAACAGGCGATCGCCGATCTGACTCAGCGAACTCTGCCGGCAGGAAAGAAATTCGACACCGTTGAGTTGTGGCAGACATGGGTCGCTCGGCTCGTCAACGATCTCACCTGGGACGGTAAGCGCGAAACCGCCCCCAGGGATTCAGTAAGTTTCGATAAACCCGGTGTTAAGCCGGAGCGTTTGGCTGCGTTGTGGGAACAACAACCCTGGGCGCCGTTGTTTCTCGATTGGCAGATCACCTGGTTTCCCACAACAGACTTGCCGGCAACCGAAGACGGCTTTGGTCCAACCTGGCCGCTGCGGAATTTTGATTACGTACCTTTGGATAAGCAGTCGATTCCGGCCAAAGGCTACACGTTCAAAGGCCGCACCCTGCTCAGCCCGATCGACGGACGTCTCTTAAAAGAACCGATCGACACGCTGCGGGCTCTACTTCACGGCGGCAATCAAGAGCGCAAGGAAAACACCGCTTTTCCCACCGCGGTCGTCGAAGTTCTCAAGCGGTACGAAGTTGTCTGGGACAAGTCGCTCGCTCAACTCGGCGCCTCGGGTCTCATGGGCCAGGCGCTGACCGGCTTTCACCAGGCACTGTTGCGTCGGGACGTTACGCTGCCGCGCGTCCTTCCCGATCCGGCGCGTCCCTGGATCAAAGCTGATAACTACAAGATCCTCGATAGCGACGTTAACAAAATACTCGACGCGCCCGACCGCCTTGGGTTGACGGGCGAACGTCTTGCGCCGCCAGCTCCTGCCTCGTCGGAAAAACTTTCCTACTCGATGATTCGCGCGGGCGCGTTGCGCATCGATGAACTGTGGCTCATCGATGATTTCGGCCAATCGGCAGACTTGCTCGGTTTAACGCCGGCGCGCAGCGAATCGTCAGGCCAGGTCTTTCATCCACGAATGCGCTGGCACAACGATAAGACTGTCACGGCTATGCCGCCGCGAGTTTTGCAGCCCACTCGTCTCAACTTCCGTTTCACCGCGGCCGATCAGGTTTCAGACGACTCCGATCCGGCGCTGCGGCCGATCTGCGGCTGGATCTTTTTCAACCCATTGGACCAGGCTCTGGTCCTTTGCGATCGCAGCGGCGATCTCGCCGGCGAACTCGTGATTACCAAAGAGGAAAGTAAGTTTCGCATCAGTTGGGATCCGGGAGCTGGCGGAATTCCGATCGACGAAATCCCAAACGAAAGCCTGAAAAAGTTCGCCACGTCGTTGATTGAAACCGGAGTGACGAATCCCAGGCTGCTCGAATTGCTCAATCTGATCGATCGCGCGCTGGAACGTATTCGCCCTGCTGCCGCGCGTAATAATTCGATCCTGGCGAGCCGTCCACTGGCCCTGGTAAACGCCACGCTCGGATTGGAACTCTTCGGCAAAGCGTGGGCCGATCCGCACGCGACTGTCGCCGCCGCCAAAGCCCAGGGCACCGGCGACGCAGCACTCGATGCTCTGCATCTCCGCGTCAATCTCGGTTCACTGCAAAACGTTGAAGACGGACTAGTCGGCTACTTCAAAAACGGAGACTACAATCGTATCGTTCTCGGCGAAGTGCCAAAGAACATCACGGCTTCCGGTTACATCGGCGATCCAAAGGACCATGCTTTGCAGGTTGGTTTTGGTCCGCCCGAGAAGATCACGATGCTGATGGATCCCTGGGGCTCGGTACAAGCTGCGTGTGGTCTCGTTCCGGCAAAGTCGATCACGTTGGCCCATCCGGCGCTGGACCAGACCGTAGCCCAAATGGAAACTTCGTTTCGCGTCGGTCCAGTCTTGTTGCAGGCGGGCAAGATCGCCCTGCCGACACCTGCCGGCGACAAGGGAACGTGGAACTTCAACGGACCTTTTACCGATCAAACCGCGACTACCGTCGCCGCACTCGATCCCAAATATTTCAGCGATCAACCAGTTGTCGCGACCGAGGGAAGATTACTGCTACTAAACGACGAATAAAGAGGACCCCCAATGTCAGATCCAAATCCGCTCGAGCTAACCATTCATTCGTTTTCCGCCGAACAGCTATCAATAAAAGTTAAAAACATCAGCAGCGTCGCATTGGATCGTTCGCTCTCTATCGAGTTGTACGTTCCGTCGTACCTGGTAAACAGCAAGGTCAAGGACGCTGCCAAAGCGGCCGCCACTAATAAAAAACCTCTTGGTGTAGCGACGCTCGCCGGTGTCGTCACCGGTCCTGATAGCTGGTCTGTCTGGGCCAAGCGCGAGACATCTGACTCAAGTGTTGTCATCCTGCTGTTGAACGATTTCAGCCAGAGCGGGAGTAACGTGGCTCCTCCCATCAAAGTAGCGGCCGGCGCGGAGTTCATTATCCGCATGCCGCTCAACCCGCAAGCCAGCCGCGCGACCGTTAACATTCTTTACAGCTATCTACACGGCACCGACGAAAAGAAGGACAAGCGCGTTGACGGCAAGCTCGAGCTCAAATGGACCGACACGGAGGAATGGGCGCCGGACGTAACCCTGAGCACCAACCATCCAACTCCGACGATGATCCCGGCCGGAAGCGTGGCGAAGATCATGTGGCACATCAAAGACGGCGTTAGCGCGGTACTGCGCGGTCCGTTGCCGGGCGGCAATCGGGAGTTGGAAATCAAGCCCAATCCGCTTGCGGAGTTCAAGATGCCGGACGGATACATCGAGGTCCTTGTGATCAGCGGGATGACTTACATCCTGCAGGCGCAAGTAAAACGCCCGGGCAAACCGAACGTTGAAGTTGTGCGAATGCTCTTACTCGATACCGACAACCATCAGTACAGCTATATCGCGCCACACCCGAGAAACGTGCTGCCCTACGGACTGATCAAGATTGATTGGGCTGCCTGGGGAGTGAGAGAGGCAATCATCTCCGTTAGCGGACATACGACTCGCAAAATCCCGCTCACGCAACAAACTCTGGGCCACTTTTATGAAGGTAGCGGCATTATGCGAGTCGTTGCCACTAGAGAGATCGACAACCAGAGGACCAAGGTTGAAACAATCACCATCAAGGCGGATCCGGCAAAACCAATGACGGAAACGGTCCAGGTGACTTCGTGGCTCCCAATGGAGAAACCGGTGATTGAAGGTTCTGTTTCGGGAATGGCCGTGATCGCTCCGATGATGGCCGCGCTGACAGAAGTGGGCTTATATGTAGCCGACGTCTTGATGGACGATCCCACACCTCCATTAACAAAACTCTCGTTCAACCTGAAGCAGCCGGCCGATGTCTACATGAATCTCGCCCTGACGGCGGTGGACCAGAGATTTGCTTACTTGCGGATGCATAGCGGTAACGCCAACTTCGAAATAGTGCCCGTTACCTCGACTGGAAATACCGACGCGATTCCGCCGTTGACGCTTCCGCCCGATGTTCGTCCGGTCGGAGCCGCACCTGAAGCTGTCATTGATTTCGTCGGCTGTGGCGAACGCGTTTATGTGGTCTTCGAGAGTCCCAGGGCGCTCGGAGCAGCGCGGCTTGCTTACTCAGTTGGCTTTAACAGCGGGAAAGCCGACCTGCGCAACGAACCAGCACTTGAAGCGCTGCCTGGTTACCGATTGGTAACTTTCGACGACGCCCTCTACGCTTTGAATCGTAAATCCGGCCGGATGTTTCGCTTCGACGTGAACGCGTCCGGCAAACTTGAACCACCAAAGCAAGCTGCGAGCGCTATTAAACGGGAAGCGCAGGGGCAATCCATGGTTGCGGACGGAATGCTCATGCCTGTGGGCCGCGTGCTGGTGGTGATGAATCCAACCTCTGTCCCTTCAGTCGATTCATTGGAGCAGTATGAGCTGCAAAACACGTTGAGCTATACGGGAACAACGTCGCTGCGTGATTCTATTCCGCAGGATCTGGTTTACAACCCACAAAGGGATTATTGGGCGCGTTGCGGTCACGACATCGACGTCAATCGAGACACGCGGGTGGCCTTCCGCGGCGGCGATTCGACACGTCTGTGGATCATCCATGGAGACAATAGACTTCAGTCATTGGCGGCCGGCGACGAATCACTCTTTGCGCACGATTACGTAACGGGATTTCCCACCAAAACCCTGCCGCCTTATCTCAACAAGAAACGGCAGTTCAAGATCACAAACAACACGGGTATGAACTTCCTATGGCTCAATGAAAAGCATCATAAAGCTGGTCTAAGCGACTTCAGCATTGAAGGTCCCTGTGAAGTCAACTTGGAAATTCCTGATCCCTTCCGGTCCGGAAAAACAGAAGCGGTTGAGATCACTTACAACGACGCCGATCCGTCACCGGTCCGTCTGCGTTTCGTGGCTGATACGACGCCTGGCGTCAAACACGAATACCTGCTGGAAATAACTTTTTCTGGTCCGGACCTCGCTAACGCAACTTCAGTTTTCAAACGCCTCGCGGTAAACGAGCGCAATGCAATGTCCGCCGCTGAAATACCCGGCACCACACAGCAACACTCAACTGCCAACCCGATCGTGATAGCCCCACCCAAGCCGATGGTTGAAGGTGTAAAGTTTCGCGCCCGGAATGCCACGACCTATCAATTCTGGCGTGAAGCGCCTGGCGCCCAACGTGACGAAACCTTAAACCGCTACTCTGGCGAGGAAATAAGCATCACCTACAACACCCCGGCGTTTTATATTTCCGCTTACGGCGTGGGACAATTGGACGTCAACGTTGACTTCTCGCTCCCACCGGGCATCGAGATCTCTTCGGGCGCGCAGGCGCAGACCAAACTGGTTCGCATCAACACCGACAAGTCAGTTGGACTCCAGCCCGAACTTCTGCCTAACAAGAACGAAACGTCTTATGAATGCGTGGTCACCTATCTACGCAAGCAGGAAGTGAAAGGCGTCTATATCGGCGATGGCGTGGCTACTGAACGTGGTGAGTCGATCTTTCTTCCCGTTGCCCATCATGAGATCCAGGTGGTCGGTAAGGTGTTGAAGATCGATCCGGAAAATCTATCTATCACCGAAAGCCAGGTCATTCAAAATACCGGTGGTGGTGTCTTCGCCACGCCAAACAGTATCGCGCTCTCCGGTGACTATATTTTCGCGATGTTCGGTAATACCGATATCTATGTGCTCGACTATACGCTGCGGATCCTGAAAGACAAGGCAGAGGTCACCGAGTCTTTCGCGGCAGTCACCGGCATTGGCTGTGCCTACAACAATGAGACCCTTCTGCTGGGTGTGAAGAAAGACAGAACGACGGTGCAGAATATCAGCTCCCACTACAGTCTCGTCGCTAAAATAATAGCCAGGACCTCGAGTGAAAAGGGGTTCGCCACCGGAAACAGCCGTGATGTGTCGCTGGATTCGTTAAGGGATTTCGTGAGCAGAATCGGATGGCCGGCTATCCGGCGTGGATCTCTTCGAAGACCGTCTCGCCGATGGCGGTATCGACTTCAATCGTGGCTCCCGGAGGTGACAGGGTTAGAGAAGTAGCCGTTTGCATCGATGGCGGACTATTTGTTGCCGGCAAGGCGGATAAACCGGTTCGCGTGTTGGCGTTGGAGTCTGCCGGCCGCGAGGAGGGCATCGTATTCGGCAGAGAAGGCAAGAGTATCTATTGCCTCCATTCGCAGGGAGATAATCAGGGACTACGGCTCTCGCGGGTTGACAATGTAACCTGGAAACAAACACATGGTCTTTCGTTGCCGCGTGGTGAAGGAGTTGCCGATCTGGCAACGGACACTCGACAGCGCCAGGTGGGGACGTCCTATAAGAATTATCGCTCTGCAAGCCTCGCGATCGGCCTGGATGAGAAACTATTGTTTGTTTCGCACGGAAGATCCATCTTCAAGATCGACGTTGCGAAAATGGAGCTTCGCGGAACGTTCAAGACGGAACTTCCCTGCCGGGTTTTTCACGTCTGGTGGGGCAAGCCGACAGAAGCCTCGCATGCAGTCTACGGCACTCCGTCTTCATGCACTCTGTTGTATGCCATTGGCGCAAGCTACAGGGGCGACGGCATTAACAGTAAGGATTTCAAAACCCATCTCTACAAGCTCGCGATTCCAGATTAGTACCGCAGGCCCGGAGTGGCTAAGATTTGATCCTGGTAATCGGTACCAAAACGAGAAAGAATCGGCGAGGTCCCGATGAATCACGAAGTACGCGAGTAATGCAAAATCACGCCGTTGCTTGACTCAACGCAAAACGCTAGGCTAGTCTGCGTCTGTTCATTTTAATGAACACCCACGTCATGGGGCCGTAGCTCAGCTGGGAGAGCGCATGACTGGCAGTCATGAGGTCAGGGGTTCGATCCCCCTCGGCTCCACCAATAACATAATAGTCACTTCGGAACGTTGTGTAACTTGATCCATTAATTGCCCGGTTCGGACACGTTATGCTTCCAATCGTGGGCGGCCAAGTTATGCTTCTAAATCCGCTCTACGAGTTCTTAAGGACTTCGCGGCGAATTCTTCCTCAGGCTGAGAGATTTTTCTCAAATGTAGTGAAACAAGCAAACGAATTGAAGAGACCGCCTCAAGCTCCGGTATCAGGGATCGACGTGATGCTCGCAAGCCGGGTACTTGAGTCCGCTTATTACAGCGCGATGATCGGTTTCGGTGTCGAAATTCCAGGCTACTCCGTCCTGGACTGTGATGGTTATATCACCCGCGCAACGCTTACGTTCTGCCAACCCCCGTTTGCCGAGTTCGGCGATCTTCGCGAAAGAAAAAACGCAGGTCCGCGTTACCTCGGTGCAAAAAAAGTTTTTAAGCTGTAACGAAGTATCGTCCACCAGTTGATTCAGAAGTTTAAAGAGTTCCGGTACGACATGACCATATGCATTCTTGCTTCCCACTGACAATATGGCTAGCCGAGCGTCCACGACCCTAAGAAGCGCTTCAAGACTTGAACTATTTATTGGCCACGCACCGTGATGTGGGATTTTTACTAGGTCCGATTTTAATACCTCGGGAGTTCCGAGGTACAGTTTTAGGATGTCATCCAATCCATCCTTTTCGACATCCGCTAATAAGAGCGCAGAGAATCCCTTGTAGGTGACTTTCAACACCACTGAACGTTCATTGAGTCTATTATGAAACCTCGTTCGGTGACCTGCAGCAAATAACTGTTCAGGATGTAGAACATAAATGGCTAAGGATCCTAATTGGTACGACGGCGTGGCGGATCGATTGGGATGTTGAAGATTAATTGTCTTTACCCGCAACTCCATCAATCGGCTTATTGCATGCTGCAACTCCTTATACTTTGTAGGGCGTTTAGTTCTTAATCGCTCTAATGTGGTAAAGGCATCCTCAAATGCTTCATTGGGTATGAAAGCGGCATCAACATAACCGCCCAAATCTAACCACTGGTCAAGGAAGGCGACGAATTCGCTTAAAGGTGCAAAATGATCTCGATGGGAGTGAGTAATGTAGATGCCGCCAATTTTCAGTCTGCGTCTGCTAGCCAGGTAATCCGAGACAACTCGAGGCCGCGGAAGATCAATCACGACCGAGGGATCATCATCGGGAGACACGATGATGCTGTCGGCGTTACCTACGGCGAGGAATATAAGATCGCAGGTCATAAACTAAGGTTCAACTAGCGGCAAATTCTTTTCTCAATTCGTCTACCGTGAGATAAGGACGGGGCGTGTGGCGAAAATTCCGCAGAGACCTAGGGCGCTCCACTAGCTGTGAAAATGTTTCGATATCGTTACTTAAATCCGCCGTGAAGACATCACCATCCAGCGCCCACCCGGGCGTATGAGGAGGGAGAGTAATCCAAGCTTCAGTTACTTCGTCCCTTATGCCCTGCAGCCAAAGCAGGATTTCACCTCTGACCAACGAAACACCGCGAACTTGCCCTGTTACTGTAATGCTCGGTGTCGCTGTTTCTGCTTGGGAAACCGCATACTCGGGACTAACTCCAGTGCGCGCTAAGGTGGTAATTCTCACCGGACGGCCGTACGTCTCTTCAACAAGATCGTTTAGCTGCGCACGCAGAAGATCTGGTGTATTTAGAGGTTCCCTAGCTTGATCCCGTTCTAGCATTTGTCTAACCACCAGGATTATCCTGGGATCCACGGTGATAGGCAGCGGGAAGTCTTTTAGTTGATCAGACTCAAGGTGCCGAGCAGAACGTCCACGTAAAGAAATTTCACTAGCTAATTCAGATGTCAAGATACCCAGCAGCCACAATAGCTTTTCTTCATTTGTCAGTTGCATCCAACTTGTCGGGGCGTTGTGTATGCACTCTGGTGTGCCTTTAGATTCCCAGGTCGCAATGCAGTGGACGTCGACATTCGGACACATTCCCTCTGTGTCCAAACAAGCTGCCAAAGGATCTACCGCATTTCGGTTGACGCTTCTGCCAACCATTAGCTTTGGCAGGTCGAAAAGGTGCTCGTTCTGTAACCGCGGGCCCTCCATAAACTCAGTGCCGTATCTCACATACTGTTTGTCTTCGGGTCGACTTAAAGGGTCCGCCCAGATTCTGCCTGGTAGTTTCCAGCCGACACTCCAGTAGGGTTTGGTAACCCCCTTGATGGGTTCCTTCACAGGCTGAAAATGGGGATATAGTTTCACGCCAGTGAACGTGTAATAAAGATCCCTCAATTTGACTGTGCTGGTGGGCAGGTTTAGCGGAGGTGCGAGTAGTGCTTTCCAGTGGTCTGGTGTTTCTCCTACTTCACCCATCCATGCCTGACCTAAAAATCCGCTTTCCCGAGCAGCTTGGGACATAGCACCCGAAATCGTCGAGCGAACCATGGTGGGCATATGGCGAATTTTGCCAATACATCCAATCACAACACAGACTGCCTGCCGGGCTTTAACACCGACCACTCCCTCTGGAAGTTGTATTACTTCAAACAGATGGCATCGCGCGGCCAAGTTGCGGCGAGCAGCCCCTATGCCGTGTGTAGACGCAGTCAAGAAAGAATCCGGCAGGATGACGGCGAACTGATCGTTCTCACTTAGCCATTGAGTTACAAAGTTCAAAAACTCAGCGGCCCTCTGGGTCTTTTGTTCCTTGCCAAACGGAGGATTTGCGACAATTACGCGCGGAGCATTAGGGAGTGTATCTCTCGTGTAGTCCTGGAAATCATGGGCACTGAAAGTAGTCGGTGCTGGTAGAGTGGCTCCGATTGTTTGTCGCGAAAGCGTATACCTAACTCGCATTATGAGGTTCGCGTTTGGATCAAGATCATTACCGGCAATTTGGTTAGCCAAATATGATTCCCGGTCTAAAGGCAAATCAGACATTGCGGCTAAGCGCTGACTAGCGGCCAACAGCAGCGTTCCAGACCCCGCTGCCGGATCAAAATATTCTCCTGTCCTCCGGCCTCAATCGCTCAAGTGGAAGAAATTCGAGCATTCTTTCGGCAAGCTTTATTGGTGTGTAGTGCTGCTGCAAATCGGGAAGCGAATTTGTGAAGGCAGCAAACTCAAGCTGGCTCACTTCGAGCGGCGTTCTAATGGCTTTTTCATAGATTTCCGCAACGTCATGGTGATCGACAAGTGTAAAGATGGCCCTAGTTCCAAGCTCGATCGATAATTGCTGTAAAGCTTCATCGCTTACTCGCGGCAGTTCTGTATATAAGGCGTTTTGAAAAAAACCGTTTATCTTCGCTCGCGTTTTGACCAGTAGTTCTTGAACATTCGCGGTTGGCATCTGGTACGATTCAAAAAAACCTTTGTCCTCGAGTATCCGTGCAGCCAGATATGCGATCGCTACGATGAGAATGGAGTCATAAACGGAATTGGCTTCTGCCATATGCAATGTTCCGTGGATTCGTGACTGCGCGTCCAACTCCGCGATCAGGGCTGAGGTAATGGCATTTTCCAGTGACTGCGACAGTTGGGCGTGATAGCGAAGGTGAAAATTGAAGCTGTCCTCCGACACCCGCTCTTCCACATCCGCGAATGACAACTGGCCAGCTCGCAAGGCGCCAAGAGACCTTGGCGTGAAAAGATCCGGGTTACGCTCCCTTAGCAGAGGAACTAATTCTTCAAATGCAATCTGCTGAGTCCGAATTCCACCACTGGCAGCACGTGACGCGAGAAAGAACGAATCGTTGGTAACGAATATACCCAAAGGAATGCCGAGATCGATAAGGACGTCGCTCCACAAGCTCAGCCCTTCCGAATTCTCTAACTCGCTCGCAACAACTGCGAGATTATTCCATTGTGGTTGAAAGCCATCCCTTGTCCATAGGGCAGGCGCGACCACGTACGTTGGGCGATTTCGGCTGTGACCGTTGGTCAACGTCAGCGGTAGCCGAATGTTTTCAAAGGGAGGCCGATCATTAAAGGCGCTCTTGGCTGTGTCGAGTACAAAGGGTAAATGAAAATTATTTGGCATCCGGCGCTTACCTGGTGTAGACTACTGCCAGGCCGTCGCCTACACTGGTGGTGGTGCACCGGAAGGTGAAGGGGCAAAGTTGCCCGGCCGAAGTTTCTAGTTATAAAACGTCGCTTACCTACAAACCCCAACCGCTTTATTCAACTTTGTTCAAGGGTCGCGCAGTTTTGGCGGCCCTTGAATTTTGCCCGCATTGTATATGATGTTGGGCCGATAGGAAAATGATTTTTCGGAACCTAGCGTCACTGACATCTCAATGGGCAAGAATTAATACTTCTCGACCATTTATTGTTGATCTTCATTAGTTATGTATCTCGTCTACAAGACTTCGAACACGGTCAACATACGAGGATCCTATTGACTACATTCTTTATCCGTGAACTCTACGCGGGCTGTCTAACTTTCGCAGGTGGGCAGCCCGTTTGCCTTTCAAAACGTAGAGATGTATGAGCAAGCAGAAGCGAGACCCTGATAACCAACAAAAGCACGAAGGATGGCGGCAGGAATATACGGAAGTGAATAACTACTTCAGGCACTATAGTGCCTTACGGTTCGTTATGTTTTCCGTTTACTTTGCCGTTACGGCAGGGACCGCGTCTGCGGCCTTCGGAGTTGTAGAGATCAAATCTTATGGCGCTAGTCTGATTACGGGCATGATTAGAGCCAGCGGATTACTAATTACCGTAGCATTCCTAATGTATGAATTACGACTTGAGAGGGTGATTAATCATTATCGCGACTGGGTCAAAAAGTTGGAAGACGAACTTGATTACACTCAAATGAAAAAACGGCCCCAATCAAAAATGACTTTTTGGACTACCAGGGCTCTTTACGGCCTCATGATCGCATTTTGGTCTCTCGCATTCCTTCTGTTCTTGATTTCGGTTAAGTGAGGGACTCATCGAAGTCATTGGTCCCGTCGCTCCACGAAAATTATCACCAACAGAGGTTCACCGAAAATGGGATCGCGCAGTCTCAATTACGAAAATTGCGACTCCTGTTCAATCGCTCAACCCCGCCGAAGTCCTCTTATTTCCAGCGAAATAACATTTATTAAAAGCTGGCACAGGCTTTGATCGTCGATTGCTCTTCGACCCGCCTGACAAAGGAGTGATCTATGGACGTGCTTTGGAGGAATCTCGTCTATTCCGCTCGGATGTTGTGGAAGAAACCGAGCCTGACGGCTGTCGCGATCATTGCGATCGGACTTCGGCATCGGTGCGAATACCGCGATCTTTTCGGTTGTTAATACTGTCCTGCTGCAACCGCTTCCGTTACCAACAGCCAAAACAACTCGTCGACATCGCGAGTGAGCAGCGCAACCAGGCGCTCGATGGCCGCGGCACTTTCTCAGTGCCCGACTTCCTCGACATACAAAAATCCACGACGACGCTCGAATACGTTGCCACCTTTCAAGGCACCGGCACGATCATGACCGAAGGCGGCGACCCGAACGTTTGATCGGCGCCGCCGTTACTTCTGACTACTTCAACGTCCTTGGTGTGAAGCCGGAGCTCGGCCGCATCTTCACGAGCGATGAAGACAAGCCCGGCGCAGCCTCCGTCATAATGATCAGTCACGCGCTTTGGCAACGACGTTACGGCGGTGATCCAAACATCATCGGTCGCGAGATAGATCTCGGCGGCAAAACTACAGTCGTAGGCGTGATGCCTGCCGGTTTCGAGTTTCCGATCAGTGATGACAACCAGGACTTCTGGGAGCCGATATTTTCCGCCACTTTCATGACGAAGGAGCTTCGCGAAGAGCGCGCAAACAGGTTTCTTCCAGTCATCGGCAGGCTCAAAGCCGGGCGCAACACTCGATCAAGCGAAAGCAGATCTGGATCTTCATTTCACGACAAATCGAACAGCAGTCACCGGTCTCAAACACAAACCTCATCTTCAACGCAGTGTCGATGCATGAAGAGATTACGCGCGACTATCGCCCGGCGCTCCTGGTAATGCTCGGCGCGGTCGGCCTTGTCCTGCTGATCGCATGCGCAAACGTCGCCAACTTACTACTTGCACGCGCCGCTGGCGCGGCAGAAAGAGATTGCGATTCGGATGGCGCTCGGCGCGAGTCGTCGGCGGATTGCAGGTCAACTTTTAACTGAAAGCGTTCTCTTATCGTTAGCAGGTGGCGTCGTCGGTTTGTTGCTCGCTACGCTGGGGCACTGAGCTGCTCGTGGCCTATGGACCAGCCGACGTGCCGAGACTGCGCGACGTCAGCCTCGATCGTTATGTGCTGCTTCTTCACGCTTGGTGTCGCGACGTTGACCGGCATCTTGTTCGGTCTCGCTCCGGCGCTGCACGCCTCAAAACCCGATCCCGGCAACATGCTCAAAGAGAGCGGCCGTGGCGTGTACTCGCGGCCGCAACCGGATGCGCAGTGCGCTGATCGTGTCTGAAGTGGCGTTGTCGTTGATGCTGCTCGTCAGGCGCCGGACTGTTGATCAATAGTTTCTGGCGTTTACTGCAAACTGATGCCGGCTTCAATCCGAAAGGCGTGCTGGCGCTCGATATTCCGCTGAGCAGAGACGACGTACTCAAAACCCGAGCAGCGGTCAGCAGCGTTTCAACAACTGATCGCACGAATGAAGACGCTTCCGGGTGTTCGCGATGTTTCGGTGGTCAGCAATGTGCCGCTGACGGATCTGGACATTGAGGTGAGTTTTCAAATCGAAGGCCGCGCTCCGTACAAACCCGGCGAGGAAGCTGCCGCTGATTACACGGTTGCCGGCAGCGACTACTTTCGAACGATGAATATCGCTCTTCTGCGTGGCCGCGTTTTTACGGACCACGATACGAGCGAATTCGCCTCAGGTCCTGGTCGTCAGTAATGCTTTTGTAAAGCGTTACTTTCCAAACGAAGATGCGGTCGGCAAACGAATTATTTTTGACGGCAACGACAAGACTCCGCGCGAGATAGTGGGTGTTGTTGCAGATATCCGGCGTAATGGACTCGATGTCGACGTCCAGCCGGAGATGTACGTCTCGCATATTCAGAATCCGGAGCGGCGAATGAATCTTGTGATGCGAACCGAGGCTCGAGATGCGTCGCAACTGACGCAGGCTGCGCGCGCGGAAGTGAAGGCTTTCGATCCGAAGCAGATAATCTGGCGCGCGCAAACACTCGAACAGTTGTTGGGAACGTCAGTCGCTCCACGCAAATTCAACATGTTGCTGCTCGGCATATTCGCCGGCGTCGCGCTGGTGCTTGCGGCAGTGGGACTGTACGGCGTGATGAGTTATTCGGTTAGTTGGCGAACACACGAGATTGGCATTCGCATGGCTCTCGGAGCGAAACGAGCCGACGTTCTGCGATTGGTTGTGCGACAGGGAATGACGATGACGTTGATCGGCCTTGCGCTTGGATTGATTGGCGTGTCGCTTTGTCGCGCGTGTTGGCAGGTTTGCTTTATGGAGTATCGCCTACGGATCCGCTCACGTTCACTGGCGTATCGATCGTGTTATTGGCTGTGGCGCTGCTGGCATGCCTCATCCCGGCACGTCGGGCAACACGTGTGGATCCGATCGTTGCGCTGAGAAGTGAGTGATCGAAGTCACAAAATCTAAATTTCGGCCACAACAAAAATCTTGCTGCCGCAATTCAATGAGCGTATAGTGCGGCTCCGTTACGTGATCTCAACCCCGACACCTCGTAATCACGTCTTAACTGTCCAAGGTCCAGAACGTCCAGAATGTGCAGGCGCCTTCCTGCCTGTGCCCGTGTTTTGAGGGTTAGCATTCACTCCCAAACGCATTTCCCTCTGTTGCTGACAACACCAATCGCTCTGAAGTGACAACGTGTCCCCGCTCAAACACGCTCACCAGTGCAGTCGAGGCTCAACTCCATAAGGAGTCATACTCATGGCAATCATGGCCCCCGCTAATGCACGCTTGTATGCAGGCGTTCGCCTCAGTCTCTGTTTGTTCTTTAGCTTATGGATCGCCGTTGCCGCTTACGGTCAAAACGCGACATACCGTCTACATCGAGAAGCTTCGAGCACTGCGAACCAGTTTCAACTGAAGACGGCGAACCCTGATGCGGCAATTCTCGCCATACAGTCGGCGAACCTGAAAAGCCTTGCAACCGGCGAATACATCATCAAGGCCTTCGACACGCAGGCCGGCGTGCCAAACGCGGCCGGCGTGATCACCGCGGGATCGACTGTCACGTTCAACCTGTGGATGTTGAAAACGGCGAGTGCGGGCACGATGTTTCCTCGCGTGAAACTGAACGTCAACTCTCGCCGCCGGTGCATCGATCATCACCGTCACCGGCACGACTGCCACTCACAACAACGCTGACGAAATACACATTGACCGGCACGGTTCCGGCCAACGTCACGATGTCAGCTTCTGATCGATTCTATTTGTGGGTTGGGGTCAATCTCACCGCAACCACCAGTGTTAACAACCGCGCTGAGTTAGACGTCGAAGGAACAGTCAACGGAAACTACGACTCGCTCATTACCGTTCCGCTGCCCACGCCACCGCCGGCAATCAGCAATCTTTCACCATCTTCCGGTTTGATCGGAACGCCCGTCACGATCAACGGGACCAACTTCGGTGCGACTCAAGGCACGAGCACAGTCACTTTCAACGGTACAGGGGCGACACCCACGAGTTGGAATGACACGAGCATCGTTGCCGCGGCGTCGAGTGGCACGACCACTGGTCCAGTGGTCGTAACTGCCAGAGGACAAGCCAGCAGCGGCGTTACGTTTACTGTCCTGACCGCCGGCTCAATCGCTGGGACGATCACACGGACGAGCGACAGTGCGCCGCTCAGCGGAGCCCTGGTCGAAGCACTGCAAGCTGGTGTTGTTAAAAACTCAGCCACCACAGCCGCGAACGGTACCTACACGATGTTGTCCGTAATCACCGGAACATACGACGTTCGTGTTTCCGCAGTGGGCTATCAAACCAAACTCCACACCAGCGTTACCGTCACTACCAATACGACCACCACCGTTAACGAAAATCTCGACGCGGCGGCGCCAGGCGACATCAATTACATCTACGACGAGTCAGGTAGACTCATCTCGATGGTCACCGCCACGGAAACGGTGACTTACACTTACGATGCCGCCGGCAATCTGCTCAGCACTACACGAACGAATTCGAACCTACCGTCGATCATCGAGTTCACGCCTAACAGCGGCACGATCGCCACGTCGGTAACGATCTACGGCACGGGTTTCAGCTCGACGCCGAGTCAAAACACAGTCAAGTTCAATGGCACGACTGCGACCGTCAGCTCGGCAACTCCAACACAAATCGTCACCACCGTTCCAACAGGTGCGACGACTGGTCCAATCACGGTCAACACACCGATGGGCCTCGCCACGAGTAGCACTCCGTTTACCGTCACTGCTTCAGCCGTGCCCACGATCACAGGCTTCACTCCAAACATCGGCACACCGGGCACCTCGGTAACGATCAACGGAACCAACTTCGAACCTGCGACTGCCAACAATCGCGTCGCCTTCAACACTACTTTTGCGCAAGTCAATACTGCAACTGCGACCAGCATCGGCGCGACCGTTCCAAACGGGCGGAACATCAGGCCGGATTTCCGTCACGACTCCCGCCGGCAAGGCCGTCAGCAGCGCCGATTTCTTCATTCCGCCGTCACCGTTTACAACGACCGACGTCCAGGTGACTGATCGGATGGCGCTTGGAGATACGAAGACCGTGGCGATCACGACAGCGGCAAGATCGGCCTGGTGCTCTTTGACGCGACGGCGGGCCAGAGGGTGAGCCTGAAAGTAAACACGTCAACGATCGCGAGCTGCCTCGTGAGGATTTACAACCCGAATGGCTCAACGCTCGCCTCCATCACCGCAAACACCAGCGGAGGTTTCATGGATACGCCACTGCTTCCCGCGACCGGTACGTACACGATTCTCATTGATCCGGCGAGCACCAACACCGGCAGTATCAACTTCACGCTCAACAATGCTTCGGATATCAGCGCGTCGATCACACCGGGTGGACCAGCGGTGACCGTTACGACAACCGTGATTGGACAAAACGCGCAGATAACGTTCAACGGCACGGCGTCGCAGCGAATCAGCCTGAAGATGACGAACGTGACCATCGGCACGAACACTTGCTGTAGCACGAAGGTGTCGATCCTTAACCCGGGCGGCAGCACGCTCGTCGCGCCGACGTTCGTCGGTACAAGCGGCGGTTTCATCGATACACAAACATTGCCCACAACCGGTCTCTACACGATTCTCGTGGATCCGCAGAACCAGGATGTCGGCGGTATCACGCTGACGCTCTACGACGTACCAGCAGATCCGACACCGAGCATCACGCCCGGTGGCGCGGCAGTGACGGTCACGACAACAATCCCGGGACAAAATGCGCGACCAACGTTCAGCGGCGCAGCAGGTCAGCGGATCAGCTTGCGCATGACCAACGTGACGATCGGCACGAATACCTGCTGTAGCACGCGTGTCTCGATTCTCAATCCAGACGGCACTACCCTCGTTGCGCCAACGTTTGTCGGTACGACTGGCGGCTTGATCGACGTGCAAACACTCGCGACGACAGGTACCTACGCCATCTTCGTCGACCCACAAAGCACCGACATCGGCAACATCACGCTGACACTCAACGACGTGCCCGCGGACATAACAGGCACGATCGAGCCCGGTGGCGCGCCGGTGACAGTCACGACAACAGTCGCAGGTCAAAACGCGTCGCTGACCTTCAACGGCACCGCTTCACAACGAATCAGCTTGAAGATGACAAACGTGACGATCGGCACGTCAACTTGCTGTAGCGTGCGCGTGTCGATCCTCAAGCCTGACGGAACGGCGTTGATAACGCCGCAACTGCTCGGTACGACCGGATCGTTCTTCGATGTTCAAACACTACCGGCAACGGGCGTCTACACGATCTTCGTTGACCCGCAGAACGCTGACGTCGGCAGCATCACGCTAACGCTCTACGACGTACCAGCGGATCCGACACCGAGCATCACGCCCGGTGGCGCAGCAGTGACGGTCACAACGACAGTGCCGGGACAGAATGCGCGACCAACATTCAGCGGCACGGCGGGCCAGCGCATCAGCTTGCGCCTGACGGACGTAACGATCGGTACGTCTACGTGCTGTAGCGTGCGCGTTTCGATACTTAATCCTGACGGCACCACACTCGTGTCGCCAACGTTACTCGGCACCACCGGCGGCTTCATTGACGTGCAAACACTCGGAGCAACGGGTACTTACACGATCGTCGTCGATCCGCAGAACGCCGATATTGGCAGTATCACACTGACTCTCAACGACGTGCCCGCGGACTTCACCGGAACGATTACGCCCGGCGGCGCCGCGGTTACAGTCACGACGACGATCTCAGGTCAAAACGCGTCGCTGACTTTCAACGGCACTGCCTCGCAAAGAATCAGTTTGAAGATGACGAACGTGACCATCGGCACATCAACGTGCTGTAGCGTGCGCGTCTCAATCCGCAAACCCGACGGCACTAACCTCGTTTCACCTTCACTGCTCGGCACGACCGGATCATTCTTCGACGTGCAAACACTGCCAACAACGGGCACCTACACGATCTTCGTTGATCCACAGAACACTGACGTCGGCAGCATGACGCTCACGCTTTACGACGTACCGGCAGACCCGACACCGAGCATCACGGCCGGCGGCGCAGCGCTAACGGTCACGGCGACAGTGCCGGGACAAAACGTCGACCAACGTTCAGCGGCACCGCTGGCCAGCGGATCAGTTTGCGCATGACGGCGGTGTCGATCGGCACTTCAACTTGCTGTAGCACGCGCGTCTCGATTCTCAATCCTGATGGCAGCACGCTCGTGTCGCCGACGCTTTTCGGCACGAATGGTGGCTTCATCGACGTGCAAACACTCGGAGCAACGGGTACTTACACGATCGTCGTTGATCCGCAGAGCAGCGACATTGGCAGCGTGACTCTGACCTTGTACAGCGTGCCCGCCGACGTCACTGGAACAGTCACGATCGGAGGCGCGGCTGTAAACGTCACGACTTCAACTCCAGGCCAGAACGGTAGTCTCACTTTCACAGGCACATCCGGACAGCAAGCTACTGTTCGCGTGACAAGCAACACCATGAGCACAGTGCGAGTATCGCTGTTCAGGCCAGACGGGACACAGATGACAACGTCATTCACGTCTGCCGCGAGTTTTAATCTTGCAACCCAGTCACTAACAACTACCGGCACCTACACGATAAAGATCGATCCCGACAGCTTTAACACGGGAAGCATGAGCGTTAGCGTCACAAATCCGTAGCGATTGAAGTGAAGGCATTGCGTAAAGAGTCTGTAATCACTGTTGAACCGGGTCAGTACCACCTCGCGGTAGCGGGTGGGCGCGCAGCCGTGCCGCGACTGCTTAATCATCTCGCATTACATCAACGCTACAACGCCGACGCTTGAGGCTGCGCACCCACCCGCTATCGCAGGTGGTACTGACTGTATCCAACATTGATTTCTCACTTCGAGGCGACTAGAACGGGAGAGTGGTAATGAAAACGGCCAATTCAACAAAACGGCGCATCAACTGCGGAATCGCGCTCATTCTGAGTGCCATTCTCGTAACGAGTCCGGTTCTCACTTTTGCCGCAGGCTCCAATCGCTCGAGATTCGTTTCTCTGCCGAAGCGCGTGAAGCGTGACTTCATCTCGAAGCCTGTTGTACCCAATCGTGCCGCACGCATCGCGATGCAGATACAGCCGGAAGGACAATCGGCGACACTGCTTCCCGATGGACGAATACTTTTGATCGGCGGCGACGGCTCTAGTGGTCCACAGTCGTCAGTCTCGATCAAAGATCCGCGCACGCAGGACATCACGCTACTGCCGAATGGTCTTTACCAGCCGCGCGCATGGCACTCCGCGACGATGCTTCCTGACGGAAAGGTTCTTGTTGCCGGCGGCGTCGGTCTCAACGACAAAGTGATCAGCAGTGCGCGAGATTTACGATCCTGAGACGACGATCTCAGAGCCTCTACCTTCGTCACGTCTGAGCGCGCGCGCGTATCACACTGCCACGCTACTCACAAACGGCGAGGTGCTGATCGCGGGCGGATCTTCCATAACGAACAGGCGGTGACGCGCGCTGAGCTGTTCGATACCAAAGACCAGAACCGCAATCACTTTGCCGTGCGCGACTGTCTAACTCTCGCCAGAAACACAAGGCGACTCTTCTCGCTGACGGCAACGTGCTGTTCGAGGGCGGCTTTCGCAACAACTCCGAGAAAGCAACCGGCGCTGAGCTCTTCAACGCCGAGACGCGTAGCTTCCTCTCGACAAGTCTGTCTTCGGATCAAGCTGACGGAAATGCGCCGTACGTTGCGGCGTCGCTGCCTGCCGACGGAGCCACAGACGTTCCAGTTGATACCCACATCGCGGTTCGTTTCTCGAAAGTCGTTGCGCGTCGAGTCACTGAACGCCGAGACCGTAAGATTCACCTCGTCAGACGGCTCGATAGTCGCGAATAGAGTCGTACCAGCCGAGAACGGCAGACTAGCGTTCCTCACCGCTCGCGAAACATTACTGCCAGGCACGTCCTACACAGTCACATTACTCAACGCCACCGACGGCACGTCTGCGCTCACTCCCACAACGATCTCGTTTACCACCGCGGGCGAGAAGAAAAATGAACCGGAGCCATCCGGTGATGCTGATTGGGTGCCAGGCCCGGAGAACTTCCGCGGTGACTGGCGCAGCAAAGGCAGAGACACAAGCGCTGATGGTCCGCCGGCATTACAGGCAGAGCCGGGCGCGACTGCGCTTTCCGGTCGCGTGCTGACGCTCCTCGGCAAACCGCTGTCAGACGTCACGATCAGTGTTGACGGTCAATCAGGTGAGGACTGACGAGCACGGGAAGATTTCTGCTTTCGTCGCTCTCCGCCGGTCATCGCGTGATGCTGCATCGACGGCCGCACCGCGAGCAAGGCTGGAAGAGCTTACGGCATTTTCAGAGTCGGTGTTGATATCACGTCGAGCAAAACGAATGTGTTGCCTTACACGATCTGGATGCCGCGACTCGATATCGCCCACGCAGCGAAGCTTTCCGCGCCGATGGCAGCAGAAGCGTCACTATCGACGCCGATGATCCCCGGGTTCGAAGTTGCGCCTGCCCGCCGGCACAGTGCATCCGTGATCTCGACGGACGAACGGTAACCGAAGTAACGATCACATCCGATCCCGACGGATCGACCGCCATTCCCACTTGCCGCGTGGCGTTCACGTGCCGGTGTTTGCGACGATTCAACCGGGCGGCGCGCAAGTCATTCCGCCGCGCGCGCGATTGATCTATCCAAACTTCATCGGATCGCGTCCCGGTACACGCATCGATTTCTGGAACTACGATCCAACCGAGAAAGGCTGGTACATCTACGGGCAGGGAACAGTCAGTCCTGACGCGAAGCAGGTCATTCCCGATCCCGGCGTCGTGATCTATGAGTTTTCCGGCGCGATGGTTTCAAATCCGTCGAACGCACCCACCGATGCACCACCAGCAGGCACTGGTCCTAAGGACAAAGACGGCGAGCCCGTCGATCTGAGCACAGGCCTCTTCGTCTACGAGCGAACGGATCTCGTTCTTCCCGATACGATCCCGATCTCGCTAACGCGCACTTACCGCCCGAGTGACACGGTGTCGCGGCCGTTCGGCATCGGGATGACGCATCCGTACGAGATCTTCATGGTCGGAGACACGCGCCCGTACACGTTCCAGGAGCTAATCCTGCCGGACGGATCTCGTATTCATTACGACCGCATCTCACCGGGCACGAGTTTTACCGATGCGATTTATGAGCACACCTCGAGCCATACAGGCTTCTTCAAATCTCAGCTCGCGTGGAACGGTAGTGGATGGGATCTGACTTTAAAAGACGGAACTGTCTACACGTTCCCCGATTCAGACAGCGCCACGGTTCCACGCCGGGCCGCCTGCACCAGTATGCGTAATCGCTACGGCGAAATGCTTACGCTCACGCGTGATTCAAACAGTAATCTCACGCGGATCGTTAGTCCGAACGGTCGCTGGGTCGAGTTTACTTACGACACGAGCAATCGCATCACTCAGGCCAAAGACAATATCGGTCGCACAGTTGGTTACATCTACGACGCCGGCGGGCGCTTGTTCAAGATGACTGATCCAGCGGGCGGCGTGACGGAATACACGTACGACGGCACCCACCAGATGCTGACGATCAAAGATCCGCGCGGCCACGTCTATCTCACCAACGAATACGACGCGAACGGGCGCGTATTCAAGCAGACGCAGGCAGACAGCAGCATCTACCTGTTTGCATACACTCTGAATGGTAGCGGCAAGGTGACGCAGACGGATGTCTACTGATCCACTTGGTAACATCCGTCGCACCACCTTCAACGCCGCGGGCTACGTCTTTACAGACACGTTCGCGCTCGGTAAGCCCGAGCAGCAAGTAATTACCTACGAACGACAGGCGGGCACTAATTTTCTTTTGAGTGTCACGGATCCGCTCGGACGCAAGACTGCCTACACCTACGACACTGCTGGAAATCCAGCGAGCATGACGTGGATGGCAGACACGGCCGAGGCTGTGACGATTAGCTACACCTACGATCCCGTCTTCGGCAAACCAACCAGCATCACTGATCCACTCACCAAGGTCAGTAATTTCGTTTACGACGCGAAAGGAAACCTGACCAGTCAATCGGATCCGTTGGGCCACGGTCCTTCCTACACGTACAACGCTGCCGGTCAGCCACTCTCGATGACTGACGACCTGACGCATACGATCCAGTGGAATTACGACGCCGGCGATCTTACGAGCGCGACTGATCCACTCGGACGCAGCGTGTCGCAATTTATTGATGCGGCGGGAAGGCTGCTCAGCGCAGTTGATGCTTCAGGTCGAACGGCGCGTTACGAATACGATGCGTTGAACCAGGTGACGAAGCTGACCGACGCGACAGGGAACTTCACTCAAGCCGCCTACGACGCCAACAGCAACTTGTTGAGCATCACGGACACACGCGGCAAGATCACGAATTACACCTACGACAACATGGACCGCGTGGCGACGCGCACCGATCCGCTGCACAACCTCGAGACTCTTGAATATGATCTCGGCGGCAATCTCGTGAAAGTCACCGACCGGCGCGGCAAGATCACCACTTACGGTTACGACGCGCTGCACCGCATCGTCTTCATCGGTTACGGCACTGTCGGCAGCGGACCAGGCGCGACTTTCGAGAGCACGATCACCAACAACTACGACGCAGCAGGCCGTCTCACCAGCACCGTCGATTCTGTGGCCGGAACGATCACGCTCACGTACGACAACCTGGACCGCCTCACTTCCGAGGTCACGCCTCAAGGCACCGTCAGCTATGCCTATGACGCTAACGGCCGCCAAACGAGCATGACGGTTACCGGGCAAACGCCTGTCACCTACTCGTATGACGATGCAGGCCGCCTTACGCAGATCACGCAAGGCACGGCAACCGCAACGATCGCTTACGACGACGTGAACAGGCGCACGAGCCTGACACTCTCGAACGGCGTCGCTATCAACTACGCTTACGATGCGGCGTCGCAGTTAACATCGCTCACGTACCTGCGAAACTCGACGACGCTCGGCAACATCACCTATGCATACGACAACGCCGGAAGACGCATAAAAGTCGGCGGCAGCTACGCGCGCACGAGCCTGCCTGCGGCCGAAGCGGGCAAGGTCTACAACGACAACAATCAAATCACGCAACAAGGCGCCGCGACGCTCACGTACGATGGCAATGGCAACCTGACGAGCGATGGCGTGAACACCTACGTGTGGAACGCGCGCAACCAGCTTGCTTCGATCACCGGTCCGGGATTGTCGGCGAGTTTTCAGTATGACGCTTTCGGTCGACGGATCAGTAAGACGTTGAATGGCAGCACCACCGAATTTCTCTATAACGGCGCAGCCGTCGTTCAGGAGATCTCGAGTGGAACGCCGATCGCCACCATGCTGACGGGCGGCGCTAACGAGCTGCTCACGCGTACCGATGCTTCGGGAACGAGCTCGTATCTTCCCGATGGTCTGTGCTCGACGCTGGCCCTCATCGACTCCGCCGGTGTGCTGCAGACGCAATACACCTACGAGCCCTTCGGCAAGACGACTACCACGGGCGCCGCGACGACTAACAAGAACGCTTACAGCGGTCGTGAAGAGGATGGCACTGGTCTCTACTATCTGCGCAACAGGTACTACTCGCCCGGCCTCCAGCGCTTCATCAGCGAAGACCCGATCGAGTTTGCAGGCGGCGATGCGAATCTCTATTCGTACGTCCTCAACAATCCGATTCTTTACACCGATCCGAGTGGTTTGGATGGAGCCACGCCAGGTTCAAGTCCTTACCTTCCGAATCCGGATCGTAGACCTCCGGGTTGGAATCCATCGTGGCCCACAGGTGAGGACGGACGCGGACCTTACAGTCAGGATCCGGATAGCGGGCGGCGCTATTACCCGCATCCGGAGGACGGTCGTCACTGGGACCACTACGACTATAACGACGAGAAAGGGAAACCGAAGAGATATCCGCCAGACAGCATTAAGCCCCGGCCCGGACAGAAAAAGCCGAAGCCGGGCCAGTGTGACAAGGACCCGTGGCCCAAGCCCGCGCCGCAGCCTGCTCCGGATCCGGCGAAAGATCCGTTGAAAATGCTGCCGGAGCCGCCACCGTTTAAGGTGCCGGAGATTCCACCGTGGGTGGTGCCGGTCGGCGTTGGCATAATTATCCTCGCGTGTATTCTGTGCCCTGAATGTTGTTTAATTCCGGTTATTATCATTGCGAAAGCGGAAGAGAAGAAGGAGCCTATGGATCTTCCTCGCCGTGGACGAGCGAAGAAGCGAACACGACATGCAGACATCGGAGGAAGGTGACTACGCGCATCGTTTGCGAGACGCTCGTGAGAGGTCGGGCAAGTCGGTCGTTGAGATGGCTGCGTTGCTGGATCTCTCGCGGGAGTCGTACAACGATCTCGAAGTGTATGACGAGGAGATCATCTATACACTCTCACTGCAAGAGCTCATCACGTTGAGTAAGGCCCTTGGCATTGACCTCGTAGAGTTTTTTTCAAATGGCGCTTCGAAACCGGAGGAGAGCGTTAGCCTCGATGCTCTTGCAGGAAAGATTAATGAGTATATCGCCGCTCATAACTTAACGGTGGCTGAATTTGAGGAAGCTGTTGGCTGGGAGCTTGCAAACTGTCTAACTGAGCCCAGCCAATTCATGAACTTTAATGTCGACGGTTTAATGGACGTCAGTAGACCGCTCGGCATCGACTGGCGCGCGGTACTGAAAGCTTTATCTCCACCCTCTACGTGAAAATCGTTTATGTCTCGGTGGCTGATTGCGAGTTTACTCTTATTTGTGTGCACAACCACTGTTGTGTTCGCGCAACTGCCGCGCGGGATTCCTCAAACTCTATGGCGCAAACGCATCCCGGCTACCAACCCGATGACCGCAGAGAAAATCGCGCTCGGCGAAAAGCTCTACTTCGACAAACGACTTTCCGCGAGCGGCTCGGTTAGTTGCGCGCTCTGCCACGATCCTGCAAACGCGTTCACCGATCAGGAAGCACTCTCGACCGGCGCCTCCGGCAGCCACGGCACACGAAACGCACCCACGATATTGAATGCGATGTTTAGCGAGCGGCTCTTCTGGGATGGTCGTGCCGCATCGCTTGAAGAGCAGGCGATGCAGCCGCTAACCAATCCTGCCGAGATGGGAATGGGCAGTTACGATCTGGTTGTCGCGCGCGTCTCGGCGATCCCTGAATACCAGAAAACGTTCCGGCGCGTTTTCGGCAAAGCCGGCGTTACGATCGAAACGATCGCCAAAGCGATTGCGGCTTACGAACGAACACAGCTTTCCGGTAACTCACAATTCGATCGCTTCATCACTGGCGACGAGGCTGCAATAACAGAAGCACAGAAACGCGGTTGGAAACTTTTCTCCGGTAAGGCGAAGTGCATCGAATGTCATTCGTTTAGCGCCGCGTCGCCGTTCTTCACTGACTTCAAGTTTCATAACACGGGTATCGGGATCACGAATTCCGATTTTGATGTGCTTGCTGATCGCGCTCGACAACTCACACGGAAGGTCAGCGCGGCTGAAGCTCGCGCACAAAGCCGGATTTTTCGGAGTTGGGTCGTTTCCTCGTTACCAGGCGGACCGCTGACATCGCAGCCTTCAAGACTCCGACTCTGCGCGACGTCGAGCTCACACGGCCATACATGCATAACGGCGCGTTCAAGACGCTGCTCGACGTGGTGAAGTTTTACAACCAGGGCGGAGAAAAGAATCCATACCTTGATAAGAAAATGCAGCCGCTCGGTTTGAGTGATGTGGAGATGAGTGATTTGGTGGAGTTCCTGCGATCGCTCACGAGTGAAGATGTTTTGAAGAAGGCCCAGTCATCCCAACCCCAACGCCGCTCAAAGTAATCATGTAAATTCTGTAAATCCTGTCATCCTGTCTAAAGATAACGGGAATGTTAGACAGGATTACAGGATTTACAGAATTAACATGATTTATCTCGCGGCACTCGCCTGCTTATAGAACTCAAGCACAGCCGCCGGAAAATCCAACGGGGCTGTGATCCGTTGCCAGCCCTTCGGATCGATAAACGTTCCCGGCGCGAACTGCTGCCACGCATTGCGCCCATGCCGCACGTAAACAAACACGCCTGGATTCGACAGCCGCACAAGCCTCTTCCCCTGTCGTGTAGCACGAACCAGCAGCGCCGCATCCTCAGCAAGGTTGATCTCCGGATAACGCATGCCCTGCGTCCAAAGCTCTTTGCGATAAACGAGCGTCCCACCGTGAACGTTGCCGACGAACAGGCGTTTATGCAGTGCCGGCGCCGTAGTCCAAAACTCGCCGCGCGGCAACGCGAGTACGAATGCATTCTCGAGTCCGGTCAAGTCAGCTTTGCCGGCGAGAATCGGCATCACCTGGTAACGCAATCGATCCGGTGAGTACCAGTCGTCATCGTCCCAGTGCGCGATGATCTCGCCCGCTGCATGCTTGCACGCAAGATTTCGCTTCGCCCCGATCGACGTGCGCGCGACGTGAAAATACCGAACGTTCGGCAGTCGCTCAACCAGATCACCGATCGCATCCTTACCGTCGTCAACGATGATCAGCTCGCGATTCGGATAATCCTGTTGCAAAAACGATTGCAACGCTTGTGGCGCGTAGCGCCGCCGCTCGTACGTCGGCATGATGCACGAGACGAGCGGCCACGACGTTTCCACAGTGCGATAAAAATAAACATCGTCGCCGAGTAGTGAATCGATGTAGTCGCGCGGCTGAGAATGCCAGTAAACCGCGTTCACGTTCTTTCGGCTCGTGTTATTCGAATGCACAGTCGCCACACACAATCCCGGATCGGCGAGATCAGCGACCGCACGTCCTTTGCTGGACCACACAAAACGCGAGTCTTCCCCAACCTGAATGTCGGGGAATTTGTGACGGCTCCAAAAACTCTTGCGGTAAGCGAGCGTGTTGCCGGCGACCCACGGTCCTTTCGGCGACGGATAGCGATACTCCCACGCACGATCTCGCGACGGATCGAAGTATGCGACGCGGCTGCTGCCACATAGATCGGCGCCGCGGTCGAGCATCGCTCGCACCTGCGCGCGCACGCGCGAGGATGGGTACCAATCATCATCGTCCCAATGCACGATGAACTCGCCGCGGGCTTTTTCACACGCGAGATTGCGCTTGGCGCCAATTGTCAGCTTCTGATCGAAACGCACGTAGCGAATGTGATCGTTCACGGGCACTAGATCGCCGACGGGTTCAGTAC
Source organism: uncultured Acidobacteriota bacterium (assembly GCA_963748155.1). Taxonomy (GTDB): domain Bacteria; phylum Acidobacteriota; class Blastocatellia; order Pyrinomonadales; family Pyrinomonadaceae; genus PSRF01. The sequence continues at coordinate 795,590 of CAVVHV010000004.1, forward strand.
CGTCATCGACGACGAGCAGCTCGAGGTTCGAATAATCCTGGCGCAGGAAACAACGAATCGCCTGCGGTATAAAACTGCGCCGGTTGTGCGTCGGCATGATGCAGGTGACGAGTGGCTCCGAGATATCGATCGACTGTTTTGCAAGCGGAGTTGAGACGACATTCGGGGTTGGTGGTGGCAGCGCGCGCTTGATCTCGATGAGATTCGCGGGCGCGAAATTCGGGCACGCATCGCCGCGACAATGCTCGCGATAGTCTGTTTTCTGTCCACGCAAACGCGCGCCGCAAAACTTGTCCTGGTAGACGTCGCTTGCTCGTTTCGAAGCGGCGTGCCTCCTCAAACCGGTGTCGCGCGCTGTAAGCAGGACGATAAACAAAAGCGCCACAGGCCCACACGCCGCGCCAGCCGGCGCGCGCCGCGCGAATGTTGTAATCCATTTCCCAGCACGGCCCGAGCGAGTAACGTTCATCGGCAGCGCCAACGGCGTCGATCACCTCACGTCGCACGACGTAACAAAAATCACCGAGGCTGTGCAGCGGTTCGAGCGTGCGGACTTCCCCCCCGAAACGTTGTGCCGCTTCGTTTGCAGTCGCAATGATCTGTGCGGTGTTGCCGGCGCAGCGGGGGAAAGCACCCTGCTCATTCCACGAGTTGTTTGTTGATGGACCAGCCAGACCGTTGCGCGGATCGGAAGCGAGTGCGGCGAGCAGACGATCGAGCCAACCGGGCGCCACCTGTACGCCCGACTCTGAGCAGGACGAGAACGTCTGCGTCTGTGAGTGAGGCGAGACGATTGAAGCAGGCAGCAGTGCCGCGCGCGTCTGAAGTTCCGGATACTTTCAAACGATTCCAGGCGGGCAGCGCGCGCGCCACCGTCTCGTTGAGCACAACACCGTCGAGCAGCAGCAACAGCTCCACCTCGTTAGACGTGTTTGCATTGATACTGGCGAGCGTCCACCGCAACCGCTCGAGTTGTCCATCTACGTAAATGCCTATCGAGATCTTCATAAACTCCACCACGAAGTCAGTACCACCTGCGGTAGCGGGTGGGTGCGTAGCCGTGCGAACCGGGCTGCCTTAGGCTGCGCACCCACCCGCTATCGCAGGTGGTACCGACTGTTTCCAAGCACGTCGACGATTCTCGATCACCGCGAGACCCAGGTGATCGTCTTCAGCAGTGCCACCATCCGCCGCCCAAAGTCGAACGACGTTATAACCAGCCGCCTCAATCCGGGCTAACGTCATGGGCACCGTGCCGCCGGCGTAAGTCGCATCGTGGATCAAAATCAATCCGCCCGGACAAACCAGTTCGGCCGCGAGTTGAAATTCCGCCCACACGAATTCAGCTTCGTGCACCGAATCCAAAAGCACCGCCTCATACACTTCACCAGCATCCAATGCCATGCGCATGCCCTCTAACGAACCGACACGCCGCGCTTCAATGCGGCTTTTGAAACTCTCAGGCAACATGGCCCAAAGCTCTTCGCGTCCTTCAAAAAGAAACGGATCGAGCGTGACGACGCGCCCGCCATTCCGGTGTGCAACTGCGGAAGCGAGACAGGCCGCCGAGATACCACGCGCAGTGCCAGTCTCAAGCACGCGCACGCAACCATTTGCGCGAATGAGGTAATGCAACGTCGCCAGCAACGGCAATGTCAGATGGATCTCTCACCGCGGCGTCGCGCCCGTTCGTCAAGCCATAAAACGACCACGTCGAGCCCTTTGACGCCGTGACGTCCGACCCACGCGCGCAGTGTTTCGATAAAGACGCCGTAACTGTCACCATCCGTCCTGCCCGCTAAAGGATCCGGTATGGAAGAAAACTTTCCCTGCCACTGCGGATACTTTCGTTTTGCCCCACCATTGAAATGAAGCACACGCGCCTCGCGTCCACGCCACGTCGCGCGCAACCGCGAGCCCTGCTCGAAAAAGTCAACGTTCTGCGCCTGAAGCTGCACGTTGTAAAGAGGATCGAGCTCGACACCACACTGCAAGCGAGCGAGCGCGAGATTGAAGATGAACTGGTTGCGCCACTTCACGCGGCTGTGCCCGTCAACCCATGCACACGCCTGTGGCATCGCGCGTATCGCGCCGTCGAGCGCGCGCAACGCGGTCTGATCGCCGGCATATAGCCCGTCGTTAACTACGAGTGAATACGATTGCTCTTCCGGCGTGAGGCCGAGCTGGCGCAAGTCGGCTTCTCCTCCGCCGTAGATCGAATCGATCGCGGAGCCAAGATGATTTGCGTACTGAGTGTTGCCCTCGCGACAGGCGAGTATCCGTCCTTCAGGAAGCGCTTCGAGCGTCGCGAAGATTGGACGCAGATCGCCGAGCACAACCATGTCAGCATCGAGACACAGGTAGTGCTTTGCGTCGATCACCCGTGCGGTCGAGTACATCACCGCCTTGGTCATCGGGTTCAGGCCCGCACGAGACTGGCAATGGACTGCGGTCGCGTTATACTTCGCGATCACGCGTCTGCACGCGTCGTTTCCATTCAGCACGAAGACGACTACGAGCGCGTCGTTGCAGCAACCGTTGGCGTAGAGCGAGCCAAGCATATCGTCGAGCAGGTGTTCGAAGCCGGGCGAGACAACAGTGGCGATGCAGCGCTCAGCGCGTGGCAAACGCTCCGGCACGATCATCTCAGCGCGATTCAAACTATCGAAGAGATGTGTGACCGGCGCGGGCGATTCGTCGACTTGCGGATCGAGCCATACTGCGTGCGAGTGTTCCCAGCGACTCGTGCGTACAACGAGCTCGAGATACTCGGCACCGCTGATGTCAGCGATTAATGATCGCGGTGGTTCACCGGCTTGCACGTACGGTTCGTTTGCGACTTCGCGTCCATCAGCGATGACTGAAAAATCAGCGTGCGACCAACCAGCGGGCACGTCGTCGTTCAACGCAACCTGGCAACTGAAACTCGCGAAGCGTCGCTCGACTTGAAAACGCAAGCGCGCGGGAGGATGCGTGCTGAACGCGTGTTGATAGTCCTGCTTTTGCACGGTGATTTTTTGGCCTTCGTAGCCGAGGCTGCCGTGCATGCCGAGTTGGCCGTAGCCTACCTGCATTTGGAGTAGCTTTAATGAATCGAGGTACATGATTGTTCACACAGTCGTTTTACAAGATTTACAAGATTAGCCAGGATTTACATGTAAATCTTGGAAATCCTGGCTAACTTACTTTCAGCCGGTCTTCACCCAGACGACTGACATCTTTTTCGCGTCCGCACGATTCAGCAATCCATCAATCATTGATTGTTCATCCGGTGTCAGATCTCGCGGACAAATGATTGTGTATTCGATCTGCGGGCCGGTCCCATACTTCGTCAGCAATGTTTCAATCGTGTTCGGAATTTGGGCGAGCTTGTGACTCACGGTAGTCATGTCATGTACCGTCGTGACCTCCACGGCAAATACATGTGAAATTGCACCCTTTCCGCCGGGTTGAAGTATCTCGACTCGTCCTTCAGGACGCGGGCTCCGGCTGCCGACGCGAAATGCTTTTTGAGTTTTGAATCGCGCCATGTACTGGGCCGACTCGCGATCGCGCTCGCCAGTGGTAATTGGCACACCGGTCCGTTGTTCCCATTCCGGAATTAGTTCACCTACCACCACGTTTTGCATGGCGCCCATTTCGTAAGCGCGCCAGTCTTCCTCTACCGGTTTTAACCTCTCCTGGGTGGCCTTCGTCACACCTTTCTGCGTGACCTTGGATGCGGTTGTAATTAAGCCACCCAGCTTCGGTTTCGTGGCGGCTCTGGATTTACCTTTCGGATTTACCTCACCGGTCACGTAATCGGTTTCCGCCTCTTTCGTTTCGGATTGTTTGACTAACGTGAGAGCGGTCAACTTGTATTTCTTCTGAAGCGCTGGAAGTTTCTTGCTTACGTCCGCAACTTTGAGTTTCGGATTGTCGAGCAAACTTTCAGATTCGCGGAGAGCAGCACTCAAATCCTTTTGTTTCTCGGCGTCACTGCGCTTATCGGGCTTGCCGCTGAACAAGCTCTTAAACAGTCCCTTCGCTTTGCTGATGATGAAGTTGATCGCCGTGTCGAGTGCTTTGTCGACGGTGGCGCGGACCTTGTTCACCACGCCCATGACCTTGTCTGCGACTTTGCCAAGGCCGGCGAAGCCAGCGAGGAAACTGATCGCAAGGGAAAGCAGACCGCCCAGAATACTTTCCACTTTGCCCGCGGCGGCGCCGATGTTGCCCTGCGCAATCGCGACAATCGAGTTGATGAAGGCATTGACGACCTGAATGATCTGCGAGATTTTGTTCACGAAGACCATCACCGTGTCGTAGATCGAGATGATCGCTGAGATAAACCCGGCACCAGGAATGAACATCGCGATCAGCTTCGGTATCGCTTTGGTCACCACCGCTTCCACAACAAACGACGTGATGCCCGCGACGATCTGATCCTTCAGTCCGGTGAGTTTGTCTTTGATGACTTCCCATGCCGCCGCCGGGCCACCATTCTTCAACGCCATAACGATGTTGAAGAGACCCTCGAGGCCCGTCATGATCAGCTCGCCATTTGGCCCGAGCGCCTTGACGATCTTCGCGCGAATCTGCGTCCACGTGATGCCGAGCACGCTCAATGCGAGTTTGCCGAACTCGGGCAGTGTGAGCGCCTTCGGAATGTAAACGCCTTGTAGCGATCCCGTGAGCCAGTTGATCAGGCCTTTCTTCAAGTGCGTGAGGAAGTTTGCGCCGAAGTTTGTGAAGCCGAGCTTGGCTGCCTTCACGAGGTTTCCGACAAACGGCAAAGGATTCTTGAAGATGCTCTTCATTGCCGAGCCGGTCTGCATTACGTAACCAAGCGCACCGGGGCTCACCACGTCGAACACGATCTCGAGTAGTTTGAACATCGCGTCGACGCCCCAGCTCACAAACTTGCTCATGAAGCCGCCAAACACTGCGGCAAGCTTCGCGAACGCTTTCGGTACGAGGATGATGTCTTCGAGCGTGAGCGACTTGAATGCCGTCAGAAACAGCGTCGGAATCTCGCTGACGAAACCGATGAGTTGCGACAACGTGCTCTGGAACCATTGCCAGGCACGGTCGATCGCGTTCGCCTCCTGCATCTTCTGCCAAACATCACCAAGACCGATCATCTTGAGTAGTGGTCCAAGCAATGTTTCGGCGCTGGGGGTGACCTTCTCTTCAGTGATCGGATCTTTTCCGAGTACGCCCTTCAGCAGGTTGTAGCCTTCAGTGCCTTCAGCAAGCTTCGCGATCGGTTTGAGGATCGCGTCTTTGATGATCTCGATGATACCGGTGACGAGATTGACACCCGTGTTCTTGATCTGATCGATCGGAGCAGTGAAGATTCTCTTGGCGCGTTCCCAGGCAGAGCCCGGATTCAGTAGATCGCCAGGCAGATTGAGGCTACTGATAAATTCCGTAACGGCTGACTTGATCATAGAGCCGGTCAAGCCGAGCGCGTTGATCTGCTCTTCAACAAACGCGCCTGCCTTCTCGAACACGCCATGGTTATCGAGAGCCTCCGTTACCAGGCTTCCACCCGGCAGGAACTCCACCATCGCGCGCAGGATGTTTGCCGCGCTGCGATCGACGGAGCTCATGTTGATCGGATTGACGCCGAGGACAATGGTCAACATGCGAAAGCCCGGGATTGAGTTCGCTTTGCCGGCGAGCCAGTCGATTGGATCGGGAATGCTGATATCGATGCCGAGGAGGCCCTGTGGTCGTGGAGACGTGCGCTGTTGCACGTTGAACTTCTCGCCGCGCATAGCAGCCCCTGACGCGCGTTCAGCTTCCTGTTCGAGCGCATCGCCGCGACCGGTCGTGAAGTGTTGCAGCACTGCGCCGCGGCTTTGTTGGACCACGTGCGCGACTTCGTGCGCCATCAAGTCGCAAGTCGCTCGGCGATTCGCCTGGTCCAAGAAAGATGTTATGGCCGTAAGCAAACGCGCGTGTGTTGAAGCTTCGGACGGTGAGTTGCGCGCGCGCGTCAGTGTGGACGCGAATCGGAGTGAGGTCGACAGAGAAGCTGTGTGTCAGAGGACTCTTGACGGCTACAGGCAGCGGCGCGCCCGTGCTCGTGACTGTTGTTGATTCGAGTTTCTTGAGTGTTTGATCTTTAACGACCTGGCTCGCAGGACGGCCTAAAGTAATTGTTGGCGGCGCGATGTCAGCGGGAGGCTGGGCCGTCTGTATTAGAGCATTCCGTGTTTGAGCCTTATTGAAAGTGAGGCTGACGTGTGTAGAAGGACCGGAACTGCCACGAAAAGGCGCAAAAGGCACATAATTGTTTTTTGTGCTTTTTGTGCCTTTTCGTGGCACGGTTTTCCGCACGGGTGGAACCACCGTCCGGTTCTCAACCGGTGCCGGTGCTTTTGGAACTGTGCGTGGAGCAGTAGTTGACATGATTACGTGCCTCTCGGCGGTACGTATGTCAAACCAGCGAGGGAAGCCGCCGCGGCCAAAATCTCGACTCTGTCGGCTCTTTCAACAATCGGATTCTGATCCGGAAACATTCGACTCACATACAACGGTAGGGCCGTTCCCTGAACATTGAACTCGTAATCAAAAACGCGTCCGTTGACTGTAACCACAACGTGCTGTACCCATCTCGGGTCGTCCACCGTTTCCCCTTCAATACTTCGACCGGCCGCCGGCCTCAATCGCTGCCTCGGACGTCTGGGCGTAAATCGCACTAGGTACACCTCCACGCCTTGAGATGGATTTTCCAGGGTTGTCAGGCCCAGCGTCGCTGCGTACTCGAAACACCACCCTAGATGATCTCTAAAGTTGCTCCTGCTAAGTCTTTCTCTATAGTTCGCTTTCAGCTCGATAATCTTTGCCGCCAGCCTTTCTCTATCCGCCTGAGGAACGTTTCCGGCCGCAACGTCTTCCACTTCAATGGGCGTGAACCTGATCTGGACCGGATTTATCTCTCCAGAGATGGCCCATCGGTTTCCGCGTCTGACTGGGTTAAGAGCTCTTAGGCCGTACCTGAGCCGGATCGCCGCTAGTACCGGTCGAAGCACCAACTCACCGACTCGTCGACCATGAAAGCGATTTACTGCGGCGAGTGCCGCCGTCATCGCAGCATCGAGTCGCTGTTGCGGAGTTCCGCCGACTACTCGTTGCAGAAGTGCCTGTGCCCGAGCACGGATCCATTCCACTACGCGATCGAGCGCGCGATCGATGGGGGCGCGGATCCGGTTGACGACGTTGGTTACTGCATCACTCACGCGTCCCAGTCCAACCAAACGCGCGAGGAAGCTGATCACGAGTGTCAGCAAACCAGCCATCGTCTGCTCAACACGATTTGCAGCAGCAGTAATGTTGCCGCTCGCGATCGCTGCCATCGAGTCGATGAACGACATTGCCACCTGAGTGATCTGGCGCAGTCGCTCGACGAAGAACATGACCGTGTTGTAGATGGCGATCACAGCCTGGATGAACGCGCCCGCGGGATTGAGACTCGTGACGAGCCGCGTAATCGCCGCGGTCACGATCCGATCGCGCACGAAGGTCATGATCTGTTCCATGACCATCTCGCGCAGGTTTGAAATGCCTTGTTGGATCTGTTCCCACGCCGCGGCCGGGCCTTGCGTGACGAGTGTGACGACGAGCTGAAAACCGGTTTCGAGCGCGCGCACCGCAGTTTCGCCAATCGCGCGCACGAGTTTCGTGCGAATGTTTTGCCACGTCAGACCGAGCACGCTAAGCACGAACTTAACGATCTCGCGGAAGTTGAATCCCTGCGGGATGTAGATGTTGGCGCCACTCATCGCGCCCGTGAGCCAGCCGATCAGCGAAGCGCGCAGGTGCGTCAGGAAGTGTGAGCCAAACTGGCGGAAGCCTTGAATACCCGCGCGCACGAGGTTCCCGATAAACCCGATCGGATCGCGAAAGATCGTGCGCAACGCGCTCGACGTGCGGCGGATGTAAGGCATCGCGAGCGGCGCGAGCACTTCGAAGATGATTTGCAGCAGGCTGAAGACCTGCTCGCCCGCCCACGTGATGAACTGGCCCGCAAAGTTCGCAAAGACACTGCCGACGCGCACGAATGCACGTGGCAACAGGACGATGTCCATCAGCTCGAGCGAACGCAACGCCTGCACAAACAGAGTGGGAATCTGAGACACGAAGTTGAGCAATCCACTAAGCGCGCCCTGGAACCACGCCCACGCACGCTCCACTGCACGCGCTCGTTGAAGATTGGTCCAAACTTCTTCCTGCCCGATGAGTCGCATGAATCCGCCGATGAGTGTTTCGGCGTTGCGCGGCACCTCTTCCCCGGTGATCGGATTTCGGCCGAGCACAGCGATCAAGAGGTTCCAGCCGCGCGTTTGGCTGGCGAGACGCGCCAATGGCAGCAGGATCGCGTCTTTGATAAGTCCGACGATTCCCGTGACCAGTCCGCCGTCCGAGACTGATGATGCGATCGATGGGCGACGTGAAGATTCGGACAGCGCGATCCCAAACGCCACCGAGATGCAGAATGTCGCTCGACTCTCAATGACGAAATAAACTCGGTGACTGCGTTTCCGATCGCGCCGGCAGTCATGCCAAGCGAGTTAATTTGTTCTTCGACGAACGCGCCAACGCGATCGAAGATGCCGTAGTTATCGAGCGCCTGCGTGATCAGATCGCCACCGGGAATGAACTCAACCATCGCCCGCAGGATGTTGGCGGCCGTGCGCGGCACTGTCGCGCCGTTGACCGGGTTACGGCCGAGGATGATCGTCAACATGCGGAAACCAGGAATGCTGTTGACGCGGTTCGCGAGCCACGTGAGCGGGTTCGGGAGACTGAGGCCGAAGAGTCCCTGCGGTCGCGGGTTCGCGCGCTGTTGTACGTTGAACTTCTCGCCCCGCAACACTGCCGCTGACGCGCGTTCGGCTTCGTGTTCGAATGCGTCACCGTGAGTGGTAGTGAAGTGTTGCAGTACTGCGCCGCGGCTTTGTTGGACCACGTGCGCGACTTCGTGCGACATCAGGCGCAAGTCACTCGGCGACTCACCGGGACCGAGGAAGATGTGATTGGCGTAAGTAAACGCGCGCGTCTTCAAACGTCTGACGGTGAGCTGCGCGTGCGCGTCTGTGTGGACGCGAATCGGTGTGAGATCGATCGAGAAGCTGCGCGAGAGCGGGTTCTTGATCGCGACCGGCAGTGGCGCGCCGTGACTGGTGGTGATTGTTCTCGCGTCGAACTTCTGAAGTTGATAACTACTCAGTACCTCGCGTGCTTGCCGACCTATCGTGATCGTAGGCGGCACGATAGCGGAGCTGCCACGAAGAGGCACAAAAGGCACAAAACTATTCTTTGTTATTCTTGTGCCTTTTTGCGGCACGGTTTTCCGCACGGGCGGAACAGCCGTCCGGGTCGGTGATGGAGCATTAACAGTTCTTAATGCAGCTTGACCCACTTGTTGTTTCTCAACTTCTCGACTGTCTCTTCGCCAATCCCTTCCGCATCTATCAGATCGTCGTAAGTGTGAAACGGACGACCGAGTTTGTTTCTGAGTTTCACTATCCGATCTGCAAGTACTGGCCCAACGCCCTCAATTAAATCGAGCTCCGCTCGACGCGCCGTGCTGAGGTTGACTTCTACATGCACGGTCCCGACGGGCTCGTCTTTGGGCAGGGTGTTTGGAATCTCCTTGTTGTTGAGCAGTACCGTTCCTTCCGTTTTCCATTTGCCGTCGGCGCCCTCCTCGAGTTCGACAGCGTGTAACACCATCTTCTCGGGAAGTTCACTCTCTTGCGGGATGTGCTTGCGGGCGCCCTGTTTGCCCTTAGCTTTGGCTGTGAAACGAACCACCTTGCCCTCACCAATCACAGCTTTTTTGATGAAGTGCTCCGCCTGCTTCTCCATGGTGGTGTTGCAGGAGCCAGTGATTGGCACAAGGTTTCGATTTTCACCTGGTCCATGCACATGATGATTGAGCAGGTGCCCGCGAATATACTCATACGGTCGTTGATTGACGGCTACCCAGAGCTTGGTCTGCTGGTGCGGTGCACTACCTGAGAGACCGGCGGGATCGATAGTCAGCGGATCCGCCGTCATTACATTCCCAACCAGATCGCCGGAAATACTTTTCGTGCCGAAGTCCACTTTGCTCTTGGGTACAGCACTAAGACCGGCAGTCGCGAAGTTCGCCGCGATGATCGTCAGCGACTTCATGATCTCTTCACCGGCCTCTTGTCCGAAGCTGTCGCCCTTTTCGTTCTTTATCTTGTTGATCTTCTTGGCGTGAAGTTCGATCGTCTCGATTGCTTTTAGCTTTGCACCCTTTGGATTTCCGCGGCGTAGTGTAGGGAGCACGCTTTCGAGAATCTGTGGCGTGCTCTTCACCATCAGCTTCGCGGATTTTGCCTCGCCTTCCATGTACAGCTCGTGTGGTTCCTTGCCGATCTTGAAGGCCTTCCGCATCTTCCACCACTTAACAACCGCTGTGGCTCCAGCCTTAACCGTACTGACGCCTTTACTGATCAAGACCTTCGCCTTCGTCGCGATCCACTTCGCGATTTTCTCCAATACCGAATCGACTTTCGCTCTGATTTTCTGAATCGCATCGCGAATCTTCGCAGTGACGCCGGTGAGACGAAGCAGTGCGGCGAGAAAATTGATCACGAGCGACAGCCCACGCGCGAGCCCCGACTCCATCGCCTCTGCCGCAGCGCCAATGTTGCCTGCGGCGATCTCGGAGATCGAACCCAGAAAGCTGCTGATCATCTTCATGATCTGTTTCGCTTTCTGGATAAAGAACACGACCGTGTCGTAAATGCCGATGATCGCCTTGATGATTCCAGCGCCTGGAATGAAGATACTTACGAGCCACAGGATCGCCTGCTCGATGATCTTCTGCTTGACGTAGTCTTTGACCGCCTCAATGAACGCATCGCGCATCTCCGCGGCCATTTCTTTCAACTGCTCCCACGCGGCCATCGGACCTTCTGTGATGAGCGTCTTGACGAGCGTGAAGGTTTTTTCCAGCCCGGCGACTACGGGTTCAGTCATCGCCGTGACCATGTGACGGCGAATGTTTGCGTAGGAGATACCGATCATCTGTAGCGCGAGGCCGATAATTCCTTTGAAGTCCCACGTTTGCGGCAGTGTGAGTCCTTCGAGCGAGCCAGTGAGCCACTCGAAAAGTGCGTCCTTAAGATGTTTGAGAAAGTTTTTGCCGAAGTTCCTGAAACCAGTGATAGCGGCGTTCATCAGGTTCTTCACAAACCTGATTGGTTGCGTGAAGATCGCTTTCAGCACCGCGACACCTTTGTTGATGATGCCTTCAATCTCCCCCAGCGAGAACCCAAACTTCTCGAGTGCCCACGTGAAGAACTTCTTCGCGGCCCACAACAGCAACTTGCCGAGTTTCGCAAGCGCACCCGCCATCGCCTCTTTCATCTTTTCGATCTTCTCGTCGATGGCTTTGATCGCGGCGGTCTGCTTGTCTTTGAGCTGGTTTTGTAGATCCTCTTCTTTCTTCGCGATGAACTTGTCCATCTCGTCGAGCTTCGAGTTCATCTCTTCGGCGGCTTTCTTGCCGATGTCTTTGAGGCTTGGTCCAAGCTTGTCTACATAGTCTTTAATCTCTGTGCGCGCTTTTTGTAGCTCGTCTTTGCACTCCTGGATCACCTTCTTGTTGTCGGTGGTGATGTCTTCGACGAGCTTGTTGATGGTGGCGACAAACTTCTCGCGGTTGCGGTCGAAGATCGCTTTGACCGCCGGCAGGTCGTCCATGCCTTTCCACCAGTCTCTGATCTTCCTGGCCCAACCGAACCAGCCGGAATAGCGATCGGCTTTGAACTCTCTCAGCTCGCTATTGACGTCGTCTTCGAACCGCTGCGTGGCTCTCGCGTTGCCGTCGTCAAAACGCTTCATCGCCGCCGTTTCAAGATCGGCGAGCTTCTTCTTAACTTTGTCCTGCGCGGCGGTGTAGATGCCATTGATCTTCGTGGCGACTTCTTCGCGCTTCTTCTCGAGCGAGCTCTTCGTGTTTTTCTGTTTCTGGCCGGTGACGCCAAGGTTTGCCTTGCGTCTTCGAGCTCATCTCAGAGCGCTTCTTCGTTTCTTCCTGTTTGAGATCCGTCTCGACTTTCTTGTTCTGTTCCTGCGAAAACTTTTGCACGGCGAGCGGCTCGGTTTGCGCAGACTTCTCCATTCCTTTCTTCTCTTTGTTTGCGTTCGCAAGGTCGCCGCTATCGACCATGTCGAGCTGTTCCTGCGTGACGCCTTCTTCTTTCAGTTTGCCATCGGCTTCTTTGGTGAAGTTTGAGAGGTCGGTGTGCTCTTTTTGCAGAGGTGCGATGCCGTCTTTGCCGAGCGTCAGCGCGGCGGTGCCGGGTGCGGGCTCCGGTGGCGGCAACGGTTCAGGTTCAAACTCGCGCGGAGCCGGCGGTGGCGTGTGGCCCATGTCCTGAAAGGTCGAGACGACGGCGCTCTTGTCAGTCTGAACGACCGCCAATACGTCGGCGCCGGTGTGCTGCGCTTTCTTATCGCGCTTGAAGTTGTCGACGTCTTCGACCTTGCGGGGAATGTTCTCCTGCAGTTTTTGCTGAAGCGTTTGCTTACCTTTATTAGCATCGACTTTTGGCGCCGGCCGATCGCTGACGACGTTGACCTGACCGGAGTTGCTCTTCGACTGTCCTTCGCTGTCAGGAATCAGGACCGCTTGTTCTGACTGCGCTCGTTTTTCGTCGGCGCTGTCGTGAGTCTGCTGGTTCGTTCGCAGTTGATTTAACTTGCCGAAACCTTTAGCGACAACGGGCGCAGCTTTCGAGGCGAGGTATTGAGCGACTTTGCCCGTGCCGACTGCTTTCATCATCGCGCCCGCGGCGGCAGCGCCCCGCGGGCCCTTGCCTTTACCCTTGCCGGGTTTCTTTTTCGGCGGCGCCTTGAGCTGCGTTTTCTTGTCTTCTTTTTTATCGAGTTTCTTGACGTCGGGAACGGGCTGAGGTGGTGGTCCTTTTCCGAGTTGCTTCTCGGTGGCCATCGCATCGGCTTCGAGCTGCGCGGCTTCTGAGGCCGTCATATCGCTTGGTAACTCGATGAGTTTGCCTTCGCGATTGCGGAAATAATCCTTGCCGAACATTCTGATCGGCTCCACCTTCAAACGAATCGTCGGCGGAGCGGCGGCGGTTGCGCGCGTCGTGCTTGAAGGCGTGGGAGTAGGCTGCCGCGCGGGTGTTGGCGGCGTGGTCGCGGCCGGTTTCGTTGTGCGGATGTTTGCCGAGATAAATATGCCTCAACTTGGAAGAGTCTTCACGTGGTAGCTGGGTCGTAGCCTTGCAGACCGTGGTCGCTTGAGCTGTGCTAACCACAGCTACGCAGTGGACGCTGTGGCGCACCCGATCAATTTCGGCGCAGAGGACAAACGCCGCCTGCCTTTCGATACTCGCGCTCGATCGCGTCGCCGATCATCGCCGATGTGACGATGCCGCCGTCTTCGAGTGCGAGCAGTGATGCGTGCAGCGCGGCGTTCTTGATCTGGCCGCCCGAGAGCACACAGCGTCCTGCCACTTCTTCAAGCAACGAAAAATCAACTGCGTGATCGGGTGGTAAGTGGAGCTGCCAGATGGCCCAACGTTCCGGCGGCGCCGGAGGTGAAAAGGAGATCACCACGTCCATGCGACGCTGGAATGCGTTGTCGATCCGCTCGCTTGCGTTTGTAGTGACGAGAAGAATGCCTTCAAACGATTCGAGACGTTGCAGCAGGAAGTTTGTCTCCAAGTTCGCGTAGCGATCATTAGAGCTTTGCACGCCCGTGCGTTGTGTCAGCAGCGAGTCGCCTTCGTCGAGCAGGAGAATGACGTCGAGCTCCTCGGCGCGCGAGAGGATCAGGTTTAAATTTTTCTCTGTTTCGCCGATGTATTTGTTCACTACGCTCGACAGATCGAGGCGGTAAACATCCATCTGGAGCGTCGCCGCTAGCAGGCGCGCGGCAAGCGTTTTGCCGGTGCCGCTTGGACCACTGAACAGCGCCCGCACACCCGCACTAGCCTTCACGCCGACTTGTGATTGCAGATGCTCGCGATGACGACAACGACTGACGAGGCTTTCCAACTCGCGTCGTGTTTCTCCGCCAACGGCGAGTTGTGTCCAGTCGCCTGAAGCAGAGAGACGAATCGCGAGTGCGTCGAGGATCTGTCGATTCAGCGAGCGAGTCGCACGTTGTGCATCAGCGAGCGTGATTTCGGTGCGTTTTCCAGCGCGGCATATGATTCAGCCAGCCGCGCGACGCGATGAATGTTTCCGGAGGTGATCCGAAAGCGCTCGCTGACGGTGTCGGGATCGCGGAGTTTGCTTTCGTTGCAGGCGCACTGCCAGTGTTGTTTGCGCAATCCCGGCTCGGGCATGTCGAGAGTGATCACGAGCGCGTGCTCCGCTCCCTCGCCACTGACGCCGCCTTGTTTGCTGAGGACGATGCCGCCCGGCGAGTTGCATGCAGAGAGACGCGGGATCTCAATGCTTTCACGCGGCTCAAGATCGAGGACGATCACAGGCAGCGCGTTGAGCGCGGTGGCGAGTGGTCCAGCGGTGCGGAAGCGTTCGTCATGCGGGCCGGCGATGCCTTTGATTTCGAGTAGTCCGAGATTGAGCTCACGTGCGATTGCGCTGAAGATCGTGCGGCGACCGTTCCGGTAAGCGCCGCGCACAATTAATGTTTGTGCTTCGCCTGCGAGAAATAGTCCGGGGATCGCGCGTACCTTTTCATGCACGTCCGGCGGCAGGATGAGATCGTCCATCGTGCACAATTCGTCCGGCTTCCGGTAACGCATGCCCGGACCGGGTATTTCGTTTTGCTCGCCGCGCAACGCATCCCACAACGCACTCGGCACTTCCAGCGCCCATTCGAGACGCGGCGACTCCGGATTCACGACGCGCACGAGTCCGAGCTCACGCATCTGTCGCAGGTTCGTCCGCGCGTCACGCCAGTGTGCTTCGTCGCGTCCCCACGTGTTGAGCAAACTCGGCGTCGCGCGATGCTGGCCGGGCGAGCCCTGCATCGTTTCAAACACCTGCCCGAAGCGCAGATCCTCTTCGATCAGACCGACAGTCGTGAGCAGGATGAGCGCAGAGTGGTCCAAGCCCGCGGCTTTGCGGAGTGCCTGCAACGGCAGATGTCCGGTTGCTTTTTGTTCCCATGTTTGCAGCGACTCGAGCCACCACGAAACGGCTTCAGTCGAATGGACTCCGTCGAGACCACCATCGGCAAGCTCGTTGTTGTAGCCGATGAGAAATGGGAATTCTTTGAAGGCTGATTCACTCGAGCCGTACACCTGGACCACGTGATGGAAGAGGCTAAGGACGGCTCCATAGAAGTAGAGCTTGAAGTGCTCAGCCGGAGTCGGCTGCAAACCGTCGAATAGATTTTTTCGCATCTTTTTAGTCATAGTGAAAAGCGATGAATCTGCCGGCGGCGGGAACCCAGCCGGGATTGCGGTCCAGACCTGAGAGGCGTATTTCGATCGGGTGATCCGTGAGGGAGAAGAAGACGTCGAGATGTGTTGGGGTGATGGTTACGCGAGCGTGGTGATGCAGCAGCAAATCTGGGAGAGCAGCTTCGCGATCAAGACCAAGAGATAGAATCAGGCGGGCTTTTAGATGGGGGAGCAGGTCCGCCAACCAGGTAGGTTTAGACAGGATGACAGGATTTTCAGGATTATCTTGTACATCCTGCAAATCCTGTAATCCTGTCCAAATAGGATCATCCAGATTCACGATGCTGATTGATGTCATCGCCAACCATCATCACGAAATCCCAGATACTCAAATCATCATGAAACCTCTCCACCGGGCTCGTAAAATCACTGTAAATTTCCAGGAAGATGGCGAGGTTGATCAGGTAGAAGAGCCCGCCTAATTCCGTTTCGATCGTGATGGCATCGAGCCGTTCAGTCGCACTTTCGCTCACGATTGTTTCCGGTAGATGTGTCGGTTCAACGACCTGTTCACTTTCAACAACAGACAGTGGCCCACTTGAAGTTGGCTTTATTGCGACTTCCGGACTATCGAATTCTTCGTAGCGGAAAATTGCATTCGCGATCTTAACCGCGGATTTAACGGATCCCTCCGGCGGTGGATCGGGTTTGATAACCACCGGATCCGCGTGAATCGGATTTTCGCGGATCGACGCCTGGGTCTCAGGGGCCTCGATAAATTTAATTTCTTTTGTTTCCGCGATGAGGATCTCCGGCGTGCGTGGCGCTTCGACAACCAGCTCAGGTTCAACCCAGCACTCAACCCAGCGCTCAACCTCACGCGCAAAGCTCACCGTCCGCGCACGCGACGGCGCACGGTGAATCATCAACACGATCCCAACAAATAGTTGCTGCACCGGTCGCAAGCGCGGCGTGTCACTTTCCGGCACCACATGCCGCCAGGGCATCTCACTTCTAACCAACTGCACCGCCGGCACTACTTCACGCGCCTCATCCAACGAGAAAAAATCCGTGGCTTTGATCCGTATAATCCGTGTTCCAAAAACCTGGACCACACGCTCAACGATCTCCCGTACTTCAACATCGCTCAACCGGCTCACGAACTCCACAACCACACCCTTCCTAACCAAAAACTCAAGCGCCGCCGGTACATACTCGATCTTCTCGCGCCATAACTGCCTGATCATCTGTGACAGACAACCATGCTTGAGCAACGCCTGCCACCACCACCGCGTCGTCGCAAAACCACTGCACCAATCCGCCGTTAAACACGCCAGCAGCTCCGCGTAGTCGTAAAAGACAACCGACTCCGCACTATCAGCCACAAGCCCATGCGCCGGACGCGCCGCACTCGACACGAGTTGATCGAACCTCGTCTGAAACGCATGTCGCCACGCGTGCGGCGCGCGTGCATGTGGACTGTCGAGTTGAATCGATCCCGGTAACGGATCGGCGAGTTTGCGAATGAAGAGAGTGGCCGACGGCGGAAGTCGCGGTTCCAGTGAAACGTCGCTCAGCACGTTCTCCAAACGTCCACGCAAGGCGAGCGGGTCAAGATCGCTGCCCTTGACCCGCAGCCTCAGAATTGTGGAACGTTCCAGAGTACCAGGCATTTACCACGCCTTATTTGAGACCCAACAACTTCCAAAGGGCTAACAAACAACCCTTCTTATCCTCGTGTCCGGGGCCCGTGCCGGTCGCCTTTGGATATTCCTTAGGTTTGATGGGATCTTCCGGTATGCGATCCTCGCCTTCCTGCACGGCCTGCACGGTCACCTTGATCTTTGCGCTGCCGTCGTTCGGCACGGGAATCAGGTAAAGGTTCTCCTCGATGCGCTGTGCACCGTCAATGCTCGACGCCCATCCCTCCAAAGTTCCTTCGTGATAGGCGTAAATGCCGAACGAAGACTGCTCCTTCAAAACCGGCCGCTCAGTTCCATCCGGCCGGTTCACACGCTCTCCCGTATCGTGGTAGACGTGAATTCGGAACGTCGGGAACAGTTGGTCCATCTCCTCTTCGGTTAAGCCGACGTCTGAGAGCACCTTAATTAGTATTTGCAGACGGTCGGACTGAGTTTCTCCGCCAGTATCCGAAAGGATTGCCTGGGCGCGTTTCAGCTTGCCCCCAAGCCTCTCGTCACTGCGCATAAGACGTTCCATGCTGGCCTGCAAAAACTGTCCTTCGTCAG
The DNA here is from genome assembly GCA_963748155.1 of uncultured Acidobacteriota bacterium. Taxonomy (GTDB): domain Bacteria; phylum Acidobacteriota; class Blastocatellia; order Pyrinomonadales; family Pyrinomonadaceae; genus PSRF01. Next base: position 813,213 of record CAVVHV010000004.1, read on the forward strand.
CTTTCCCCTGCGGAGCCATATTTAACTTTTCGACAGCCAGATAAACGTCCCGCGGAGTTGGGGCAAACGCCTTCAAACCGACGACGCTGATCTCGGCTTCCCTTTGCAGCAACGACGCACTGTCAAAATTCATGTTCTGGTAGATCGCGTCGTTAAGAAAATTGATGTTCGCGCCGGACATGGTGACCAGGATGCACTGGTGCAGGCTCTTCGGCGGCACTGCGAGGTTCATCATCGCCGTCAGCGCAATTGGTGCGTTGTTTGGCGGCGGGAGCCCGGCGGTGATGTGAGGAATAAGAAGCCCGCTGATAACCGGCGTTATCTCATTATTGCCGGGAACGTAATCCCAGGAGCCACTTGAGAAATCCGGCATGTTTGGATCGCCGACGACCGAACCCCAATTCGCGATTCGAAATGTAGCGTTGATCTGACCCGCTGGAATATCTACGGTGGAATAGTTTCGCGGCCGTGCGACAAACGTATTGTTTGCGTTGTTGTCGATCAGCGAGCCTTCGCCGTGAGCGGCGTTCTGCACGACGATGTCGCCCCAGTAAAGCGCAACACCTCCGAAGTCGCCGCGGCAGACGTGAGTTGAAATCGATCCCACAGATTAGGTATCTGGTTAGGCAGCGGGTAGTTGGTATCGTCCAGATCATTTTGCGTCGTCGTTCCGGCGGTCCGGTAATCTGCGAGGATTGCCGGATTGCCTCCGACATTGCCGTGGATCAGGTACCACATGTCAAAGTCGATGTCGAGGTTTGGTCCACTGTCATCGGTGATGCCGCCGGCGTTGTCTGCAGGGATCCGCAGTTGCACTGCCCAGCGGTTATTCGGATCGCCGGGAACATCGGCTGAGCTTTGGAGCCACATGCGCGCATTTTGGCTAATCCACATTGGCGTCATCGCCTGAAAGGTCCAGGCATTTCCTGAAAGTGTCCAGATGTCTACTGCCGCGATGTTGGCAGGAGGGTTCGCGGAGGGTGGTCCTGCAGGCGTAAAGGCGGCGCCGTGTGCTGTGATGCGCACGACCATGGCGGGGCCAGATCCGTCAGCAGTATGTTTCTTGAGCCCGAAATAGATCAGATCGTCGGCGTCGCTAAGTTGCTGAACAAACGCCGCGCGAAAAGTGAGATAGATAAACTTCTGTGCCGCGACTGTCGCTTGCGTTGCGCGGAAGAAGTTACTTCCGCCAGTGCCACTGCCAAACGCTCGTTTGACTGCACCTCGCCAGCGTACGTCGTCGAGATTGGGATTGAAGGTCGGCTCACCGCTAAACCAGATCGGCGGACCACTTATGCCGGGAACTCCGGCAGCACTCGGAATTAATACTGTCATTGCTGATCTCCTTCTGCCCGAGCGATCGGGCTTGAGTTTAATGGCCCTTAGAAAAATCAGTTCAGCAACTGGACACCGTATTCCTTGGAAACATCTGAAGGTGAGCCCTGGCGCTTAACGCGAAACACGATGGTGCCGGTTGGCGTCGCACCAGCAATTGGCGTGACTCTGAATTTTTCTGTTCGTAATGTTTGGTCGTTGTCACTGGCAACGGTCAGTGTGACCTTTGTACCGTCAGCACTTCGCGAGCCCACGGAGTCAGGCGTCATCTCCGGCGCCCAGTTGGTCAAGGGAGTGCCTTGCTTGGGCAGGATCGTTATATCGTAAGTGCCGGCCTTCGTTAGTTTTACGCTGAAGTTCACTACACCACGCTTGCCGACTCTCAGCTTTATAGTAGTGCCGTCGAGAATACCGTTCTGCGCGGTCGGAGTTTCCGGCGTACCACCTGAAGCCATATCGAGGAGCGTGAAACTCGTCTGATTAGCTTCGATGTTTGGATCTGGCGGTGTAACTGGTGCGCCAACAGTAAAGCTGCGCTGGTCCGTGCCGATAACTGTGCCGGCTGCAGCGGTGACTTTTAAGGTAAAAGTCGCGGTGGCGAAGGCCGTTGGAATTTCCGGTATGCGCACCGTAATGTTCCGCCCCTCGTTCTTGCCCATTTCTATCTGCTTGCCGGTGATTACATTGTTGGAGTCGTCACGAAATTCGATCGAATTGACCAGACCTGCCGGCACAGGCACGCTCGAATTCAGGATCTCGGCGCTAAGAGCGAAAGTCGCCGGCAGATTGATTCCAGTCTGAAGTCGATAGCGAAACTCGGCAGCTTTTCCGACGCCTGCCTCGAGCGGATTGGGTTGCGGATTCGGCGCAAAATCAGCACGGAAGGTCACGAACATGTCGCCGGCCAAATCAATGACCACAGGCATCACGAAAACGGAACGCGTGTCTTCCGCGATGCCGTTACTCACGTGCATCGTCATCTGCATACCGCTGGGAGTCATTCCGGGAACCGGCGGCATCATGAAAAGCAGGCGCTCGTCGAATGAGCCGGTCAGCATCTGTGCGCGCAAAATAGTCACGCTGGTAGCGCCGGACTCAAAGGTTACTTTCGATTGGCCGATGGAGAACCCGAAGTTCTGTCCGGTGATTTGCACTATGGTGCCGATGCGAATCGGATCGATGACGGTTCCGGGCGGCAAGAATGCTGCGATGTTAATCCCCGATTGCTGTCCGGACTGCAACAGTTCGTTTATCGCGTCGATGACCAGGTTCCAGTCGTCCGCGGTGATAATGTCGCCTGGCTGAGCTTTCTTCAGTAGTTCTGCCATCTCGATACTCCTTTACGAAAAGTTGCCGAAGTTCCAGTGATGAACGTCATAACGCGCCTCGCCGCGATAGAGCGTGTGGCCACTCGCGAACACCATGTAGGTTTGCGTCGACAATGCTCCGACGAGCGACGACTGCGCGTTTTCGCGCACGACGTACAGGTAGTAGACAAGCTCGCTGCTTGTGTCGACTGGTGGATAATCAAAAGACTCTTGAAACAATGAGCGCAGTTGTGCGCCTTCGATAAAGATCGGTTGGCGGATCGTGATCTCGTTGAAGAAAGTCGTGTAGTCGAAACCGCTCGCGCCGCCGACGGGCAAGAGGCCCGCAGCGGGCAGGTATTTGAAGTGATCCTTTGCCTTAACTTGTGAAGTTATGACGCCGGAGGCACTCAGATCTTTCAGTTGACTTTGAAACTGAAGATACATGGCTTCGCCTTCGCGAGTGTTGCGCTCGGACGTAAGGAATGACCACGTCTTGTCTGCGAGGCGACGCGCAAGACGCCGGCGTACAGACCACAGATCGATGAACTTGATGCCGTCAACGAGCGTCCAGTAGAGAATCGCCAGTGGCACTTCGCATTCGGTCAGCCAGGTTGGTCGCAGATCGTCAAGCAGTCCGTACTTCTCGAGATTCGTGGTGAATGGATCCACAGGAAACTTGCTTGTGCTTTCGACGCCGAAGCATTTGTAAGCGATCAGGTTGCGCAGCTTATTCTGGTCCAGCATCTCGGCGGCGGAGATTTGTTGATCCAATTGCACCAAACGAAACTGCACGGCCGTGACGGTCGTGTCAGTGTTGCAGGATGCGTTCGCGCTCTCGAGACTGTGTGTGGCGGCGCGGCCTTCAGTGCCTTGCGCGGGCGCGATCGTCAAAAGATAAACACCAGCGCCGGCGACGTACGTGCCTGATTGGAGTGGGACACATTCGCTGAACGGCTCAATGTTGCCGGGGCCGGGAGTGGCGCGGCGGACGAGCGCGACCTCAGTCTTCGCGGAGAGCATCAGTGTTTGACCGATGCGATTGATCGCGAGGCCCGCTTCCACCGTGACGACAGGCGATTGCTGCGTCGAGGCGTTCGACTTTCGAAACTTCGAGCCCGTAAGCGATGCCCTCGCCGATTGCCTGGCCCAAGCGTCGATCTGCTTCGCGATTAGCCGACTGTTCGCGCGTCAGATCGCGAGCGCTCAGCAGGCGGCCATTAAAGAAATTGATCGAGCGGATGCCGCCATCGAGGATCGGCTGCTGCAAACTGATTTGGGAATCCATGCTTGTCTCCTCTCGAACCATCCACAGATTTCACAGATTCTGTGTAATCTGTGGATTGCCTTTACTGCGCAATCACGTGCCACGCATTCAATGTCGGATTTGCCACGAGCTGCACGAACCGATTCTGTGCGGTCAGGTTGATCGAACCCTGTCCTTCCACCTGATCGCCGGTCCCCGCAAAAATCTGCACCTGCGAGCCGGTGCTCGTGCGCTTGACGATCAGCATGCGCCCATCCTGGCCGGCCGTTAGCGGTAAGTTGAGCCGCACGATTCCGGCGCTGCTGTTAGCGATGACGATTTGCTCGGTCGTCAGATCGAGTGTCGCTGGACCATCGATGTTCGTAACAGCTTGCGCCGCCGGCAGGCTCAGCTCCTCTAGTCCACCACCCGCAGCCGTCTCCGCCCCCGCCAGTCCTGACAACACCCACTCCTGCAACAATCGCAGGTGCACGAGGTACGGCCGCTCATCCTGGTTAACCGGAATTTCTTCATTCGGAATATCAAACGTGCCGGGCGAGAGCGGCAGCAACGGTACATCCAACTGGGCCAGCAGCACGCAATGCTCATCAGCCGCCGCATCGCCTTCGATATGCGTCGCAGCGCAACCATGCCAGCGCGCGATCCATCGGGGCCGCAATTCGGTTACCCAAACGCGGAACGCCGCGCGGAGGTATTCACTTTCATCTGCCACGTTGATGATCAGAGAATCCGGCGGTGAGCCGAACATGAAATCTCCCGGCGGCGACGTCAGCGGAGACGACAACGGTGACGTCAACCACTCAGACGCCGCGTCGCGAATCGCTTGTAGAAACTGGTCCAACGGAGTCGAAGGATCCGCTTCACTAATCTGTACCTGCTTCAACCACGCGACGAAATCACGAACTGCATCTTCCTCGCGTTGATTCGGTCTCTGGAGACGCAACTCCAGCACGAAGTCATCGCTGAGGCGCGACGGCGCCATCAGTTTGTCTTCACTGCGGCACGGCTCACCCGCGATCGGCACATCGTCAGTCGCGCAATTGCGATAACAAAGCACGACGTACAACTGAAGATCGGAATCGGGTGGCGAGCTCACTTGCGGCGTGATCTCTTCAGCGTGATCGGCGACCCAGTCTTTCAGGTACGCGCACTGCGCCGCGGGCACACAGATCAACTGGCCGCGCGGGCTCAAAGCCACGCCCGGCTCGACCACCACGCGCGGACCCTTAATGGCGTCAACTTCCATCCGCACGTTCAAGCCGCGCACGGTGCCATAGCCAATCAGGTCGCGCGCGAGCCACTGGTCGCGCCCCGAGAGGTACGCGAACTCCTGCGTGAAGTCGTCGACGCCGAGCACCATGCCGACGTTGAAGTTCACATGCTTGGCCGGGTTCGGCTCGGCCACCGTCATGCTATTTGTGTGCGATGAGAAACAACTGCAACTCATATTCATATCTCCTACTAGGAGTTCTGGAGTGGATCGCGTCCCATGATGAAGCGGTCACATGCGTTTTCAGGTACCGGCGCGCCGAGATAGCTCTCGCCGACAAATCCCTGGTCCAACACGAGCTCGGGCAACAGTTGCGGCGCACGACTGCCTTGCGCGAGTAGGGTGTCGAGCGCGAGCCGCGCCTCGCCGATGCGAAACATGGCCCAGTAAAACTTCACGTCGAAAACAGTGTGTGCAGGCTTTTCAAGCTCGACGATACGACGCGAGAGATCCATGCGGCGTTGGTGTTCTTCGGGATTGAAAGCCAGCGACAAAGGCACGGGCAGCAACACGGTGAAGCGGTGCGCCGCGCGCTGCATGCGCAACACTACGCTCTCAAACTGAAACCAATCGGCGAGTGGCGCACCGTCGAGCGGCAATTGATCAGGCAACGGCACAAGCTCGAAGCTGGTCCACGTCGTTTGGTAGATGGTGTTGAGCGACTTGATGCGTCGATATCGCCGCGCGAGAAAGTCTTGCCAGAGGTGAAGCGTTACGGGGTCAGACGCAGCCGCAGAGGGAACAAAACCGAGCGTTGATGTTGAGAACTGAGTCCACGTCTCGCTTTCCTGCGCGTTGGTGGGCGGAACCAGTGGATACTGCGTCAGTGGCGTGGCCGTTGATCCGAGAGCATCCAAATAACGTTGATTGAGATTTGCGCGTCCCTGTTCTGGTCGCCACGACGTGCCTACATCAACGGCGCGCAGTCCGGTCGATTCAGTTGGATCGCCAAAGATCACACCCGGGAGGGTTCGCGTGCGATAGCGTTCGACAATGCGAATTGGCTCGAGCCGTCTTGCTGCTTCACTCTGATCGAAGATGCTTTCGTCAGCACACTGGTCAAGCGCGAGGTGCAAGGCCATCGTCAAGCCGCGAATCGTGCCGCGATACTGGAAGAAGTCCATCGCGTGTGCGATGAACATGCGGCGACGTGCTTCGTCCCAGCTCGGATCGAGCGCCACGCCAAACCATCCCGCGAGCCAATCTAAAACTTCACGTGGCGCGCTGCGCACGTCGAACAAGATCTGCGCCGCGGCGATCTTGTCTTCGAGTGATGTGTAGAGACCTTCGACGTTCGACAAAAAACGATCAAGAAACGAAGCCGACTGCGTGTCTTCGCGATAAACACCGGGCAGATAGTTCGAGAGATAAGAGAAGCGCGGGTAGTACGCACGTAGAGCGCGGAGACGCGGCGTGCTGCGCTCGTCGCCTTTCAATCGAATGCGAAGCTGTAGAAAACGACCGCGCGCACGTTGAAACAACAGTTCCCACGTTCCCGCGCCGATCTTGCGATTCTGCACGCCCGCACAAGCGTTTGACACTGTCGCACGCAAAAACGGAATTTCAGAGCCATCGCCGCGCAGATACGGCGCGGGCTCACGTTGCCACGGCAACAACGGCAGATCGATCTCTTCATTCGCGGCGCGGCTCCAGATTTCGATCGACGTGTCCGGCGGAATGTGAGCGTCGAGCATGATTCGATGCCAGATGCAGTCGGGCTCGCCGCTGTCGAAGTAAGGTTTATCGAGCGCGGTCTTCAACGGCGTCTCGAGCGTCGCTTCGGCGACGTAGCGCGGGCGACGTTGCTGCACGAGCGGGATCCAGTCTTCAGCGAAATCGTAGTACGCGCCGTCAGTCGTGCCCGCGAGTGCTTTGCCACCGAACAATCGCATCGGCAAGTATTCCGCGATCGGTTGCAGCTCGACGTTTTCGTCGCGCAGGCACAAACGAAACGCGTAACTCTGATTTCCATCAGCAGCGACGACGTACAGACGATCCATAGATTCGCCCTGCCGCGGCACGAACGCGAAGTCGTAACCGACGAGCGTGAACTCACTCTGCGCGTCTTCTTCGATCAGGCTCAGAATGGCTTCGGTGGAAATCTGATCGTCCAACTGCTCATTAAATCGGTATCTAAAAATCCGTGAAAATCTGTTTACCGGATCGAAGTCGAGAATAAGGACCGTCTCATCGGGTAAAGCTTCAATCGCGATCGGATCGTTGAGGGCGAGCGGTGATTGCAGAAGCGAGAAGTTGTTCGGAAACACCCGGCGCTTCGTGCTACGCACTTCGCTCTCGTCCATCGGCTGAAAGTCATCTTCGCGCGCTTCGTTTAGAACGGTTTCGCTGTCTTCTTCCGGACCGATCACGTTGAAATGTCGATCGAGTGCCCAGTAGCTCTTGTTGAAGCGATCGAGAATGTAGACGCCGCCGCCCGGTCGCCGCGCCATATCGAATGGCTCGAAGGCGACGCTGCTGGGCCATAGCACCTGGCGCGGTTCCTGGCCAGTGTGCAGATCAAAGATCAGGAGACCGGGAGGATCTGTAACACCAACGACGAGATAATGATCTTCCGTGATCGCGAGACTGCTTAGCTTCAGTGGTGTAGTTGGTTGCTCTTCGACGAGTGGCGCGAAGTCGCCACGAGAAGATGGCCTCGGGCTGGAACATTTCTGCACCAACGGCCAGAAGTCAGTGACCTGGCCCGAGCCAATCGAACGCACGCGAATCTTCTGCGAAGTTTCATCAATCCAGTACCAGTTGCCGTAACGATCGCGGCCCGCGCCACGACGATTCTCGAGCAGCGGGAACGTGTCTTTCGGAGCGGCAGTAAACTTGAACAGACGTGGTTCGAGCGTCAGCTCGTTGCGCTCTTCGTTCCAAATAAAACCGCCGCCCGCTTCTGAAGGCACCAACTTCCAAACATCGGCCAGACTCGTTGCTTCCGGAGGCGACCCCATTTCGACCGTGCATTGCGCCCAGTCGTCGCGACCCAGCAGAAGATGAAATCGAGTGCCGTTGGCGTCCATTGCTTCGCTAACACTCCTCGGGAATTACGGGAACCGGAACAATTCGCGTTGCTGGCGCTGTTGCGACCGGCGTTTGTCCGCGCAGTGAATCTAAATCCATCGGCTCACCGATGCTCACGCTGATGCCCATCACGCGCGGCAGCTCAAGTCCGTTCATCGGGATCTGATCGCCCGATGGTTTTGTGTCTTCCGCGATCAAAACGTCGTTGACGAGCAGCACACCGGACACACGACTCGCCACCGCGAGTAACTCGCGCGCGGTAACTGCTTTCGACAACGGCCAGCCTTTTTGCGCTGATGCGTAAGCCGGTGTGGTGAGCGATGTAAGACTGTCAGTGAGACCGCTCCCGGCCTGGATCGGCGCAAGAAAATCCAGCAGGGCCCGTTTCACTGCTTCACGCACTTCAGCAGTCGCAACTCCCGCAACGACGTTGATACCAGCCGAGATCCAGATCGGCTTGTAAACTGGACCACGCAGATAAAGCTCAGTCGTCACGAGGCGACGCGGATCGAGATAGCGACAGATCGTGTTGAGAAAAATTGCGTCGGCAACAGGCGCATCGGGCTGCTTCGGATCGTTACGCGGAATAATCATTAGCGTCACCGCGCCCGGCGCATCGCCCGCCTCGTTCGGCACGAGCTCGGGATTGAACGCAGGCAACACCTCGACGCGACCGATATCGACGCCCGGCGTGCGCATCGTGATCGTCTCGAAATCAGCGGCGTTCACTAGTCGATCGCGATGTTGGAGGTAGCGCGCGATCTGTTTCTCGCCATCAGTGACTTTCTCAGCCTCCGTGCCGCCCCACGTGCGAACGGGATTCGTGACCTTGATGCCCGCAGGCAAAGCAGGACTCGAGTTGATCGACGCGGCCGCGACGTTGCCCGCCGAGCCGACGCCGTAGTCGTAACTGGCGCGCAGCTTCGCACCCGCAGGCGGACGTTTCCCGCGCAAGCCGTCGCCGAATTTGATCACGCCCGATTCAGCATCGACGACGTAAACTTCGGCCGGCAGCGGCTGCGCGGGCGTGGCGCCCGGCGGCTGGCGCAGATCCGGCACCTGAACTTCCGGACCAGCCGACAACAGATCGTCGATCTCCTGCCACGTTTGAGTCTCACCAGCAGGCGGGCTTACTGTCAGTTGCACCGACTTCGGAACCACCGACTTGCGTGAAAGCACAACTGACTGATCCGGTGCGCCAGTGCCGTCAGGCAGCAGCTCGTTCGTGACGTGCGCGCGTTGTGTAACTCCGACAGTGTTGATGCCGACCCAGAGCAGTCGCGCGCCCACGCCCGGCGATGCTTGTATGCGCAGCCACGTGATCACACGATCGTTCAAGCGACTGTCTTCGAGTGACGGTGGAAAGTCAGCGACGCCTTGTTCGAGCGGATCGAGATTGGACCAGAGTTTTAGCTCCGCAGCAGACGGCAGCGTGATCTCGACGACGCCGGGAGTCTCGATCACGTTACCGCGCGGGCTTGCAACGAGCGGCCGGTACTGCGGCACACGCTGCGCCGGATCGGTCGGCAAAAGACCATCACTGCGAACATTCGGAATCAGATACTGAAGCAGCGGCTCGCCTTCGGGATTAGCGCTGCCGCCGGGCGCAGAGTTGGCGAGTAGCGGCCTCGATTGCGGGAACGATGCCGAGACTGATCGTCTTGCCTGCGATCGCTTCGCGTACTTTGTTTCTGAGATCTTCTTTGGCAGTTTCACTATCATCGATCGGCTTGTCGCTCGCGCGCACCATCAACGCGATCCATGCCGAGCGATCGGTCGCGTCCTGCCCGATAGCGACTTCGTTTCCTTCGCGCCCGTCAATGGGCACGCTTTGATAGAGCGAGATGTCGGCGTCGTTCGGCGGCTGTCCTTTGTAAGAGGCGTAGAGAAGTTTGTAGTAATCAGTGACTTGCGTGTCAGGACTGACAATCGTTTGCTTGTAGTAAACGGCCGCTTCGATCGGCAACACGTCGAGGCCGTGATCGGTGCGGAAGGGAACCTGGCCGGCGCGCACTTCAAGTCCGCTGTTGAGTGTTATCGTCTCGAGTGGTCCACGATCGTTATTGAAACTCACAAGGCCAAGTGAGGAAGACGCGGGTTGTAGCGGCACGCCGAGCAGTTGCAGAAACTTGCGGCGGTTTCGCTCCGGGATCTGGTTCGAGCGATACAGCAAATTCTCAGTGAGAAACGCGAAGAGCTCGAGGAGGGTGACGCCCGGATCGCTCTTGTTGAAATTCGTCCACTCGGGATTGTGAACGGGAATGCGCGCCAGCGCTTCGTTCAGCAAATCCTGGTAACGACGATCATCGATGGATGGAATTTGTAGAGGCATTTTTTGTCCTCGATGTCTTCGCGTTAAGCCTGCAAACTCACGCCTACGCTGACGCGTTCAACTGCCTGTGTTGCGACCAGCTTGTAAGTGATCGTTGCGATCGCGGCCTGCGGGTCGGACGGATCGGGATCGACGTTGACTGACTCGACGCGGATGCGCGGCTCCCACTGGGCCAGCTCTCGCGTGATGCGTTCCTGGATCGAGCGACGCGTGCTGACTGTATTCGGCTCGAACAGGAAACGTCCGAGACTTCCGCCAAACTTCGGCGTCCGCAATCGTTCGGGCTGTTCGGTCATAAGGATCACGCGGATTGACTCACGCACGTTCGCCTCACCCTCCGACCACGCCACGCGCCCATCCGGTCCCACACGCGGGGGAAAACTTATTCCTCGTCCAAATATCTGCCCTGCATTCATTTGTAGTTGCCTTTCAATCCCACCCACGGCAGTGGGTGGTTTTTCAAATTCTTTCTACAGGCTGCCCGACCCGCCTTTCTTAATCCCACCAACGGCAGTTGGTGGATACTTCATATCTGATCTGAACAATCCACCAACTACCGTTGGTGGGATTTGCTTTATTGCGGTCGCTGGTTGTAGACCGGAACTGAACGTATCCACCAACTGCCGTTGGTGGGATTGGAATCTGAATAATTTCTTCATGCTTTTGCTTTCAATTTAGGAATCGGGAAACAGAACAGGAAAAACGGTACCCACCGGAAAATGATGTCGAGCAAAAAGACGATGATCATCAGCAACAGCAGCGCGCAGATCGTGATGATCGGGATCGACAACGAACAGATCATCCCAAATTCAATCCCCGAATCGCTCTTGCATGGTCCACCATCCGGAACAGACAAATCCTTGTGCAGCGGCCACGGCAACACTGACAAAACCAAATCCCCGAGCGACAGTCCTTTCACCCGATCGATCTGCCCGCAAAGCATGTCGGAGATCATAAAAGCCGTGTTCTTATCAAACTTCCGTAAACCGGCTGGCGATGTGTCGAGCGGCAACGCGATCCGGATCGGACGCGCCGGCGCATCGGGATCGAAGAAGCCCGCCATCTGAAACGGTGCAGTCGGCTCGCTCAGCAACGGTGGATCGATCGGTCCACACTCGGGTCTCGTAAAGACGCAGCGAATTACAAACCATCCCTCGCGCATGTCCATCGGTTGTTGCGATACGAGCGGGCTGTTCGGAACTTCGGCAACCGGCGTCGCAGGCAGCGCAGCCTGGATTTTCACAGCGAGCGCATCAACCTTATCTTTCTCCTGGTCCAACAAGGCTGGTGTCGTCATCGGACTCGGCAGCAAAGGATCCGCGAGCGGAAACAGAAAATTAGGCCACAACGGATCGAGCGAGGCGCGTTTGCGATCGAACGATGTTTTCACTGCTTCGAGGTTCGCTTCGATCGAGCCTGTTTTCACTGCGAGCAGTGCGACTTTCAATGAGCTTTTGATTGCCGACGTCGAGTAAGCCGTGTTCGCGACAAACGCATCTTTCTGCAGATTCGTCAGACTGAAAGTCGTGTTAGTGATCGCAGTAGCAAGCGCATTTTCAGCGGCATTGAACGCAGGCTCACCCGCCGGCGGTCCCTGACCTTTGAGCAAACGCCACACGCGCGGTGTTTGCTCCGCGAGCAGGTTTGCGAAGTCGAGCAGCACGTACCACGAGCCGGTTTGGATCTGCTCGCGCAAGGTTTGCGCTGTCGAGGCAGTGTTACCGGCGTTCAGGCTCACCGGCCCTGGCGGGTCATCGTTCGGATCGTCAGGAATCTTCGATCCCTTGTTCATCTTGCCGCCGTTCGCGGCCTGTTCGAGCAACTTCTTCCACGGCTCAGTCACTTGCGACCAGAAGAGGATCATGCGCGGATCGGAAATCGGTTGCGGCTCGACAACCGGTTGCGGATCGCCAGCCTGCTGCTTCATTCCCGCGCCCATGTAAGCTTCACGTTTTCCGACCGGGACCAGGCCCGCAACAAGACGCCGAGTGCGACCATCATCTTCCGCGAAGTTCATCGCGAAGAGTGGTAACTGATCCTCGCCGTCAATCAGCACGCCGGCATTCACCTGTGTCTGCTTCGGAATTCGCTGCCAACGATTGCCCGTCGCGGTCGAAACAAACGCATGCTCTTCCCACGTCACAGGATCGAATGCCGGAAGCGGTATGTTGATGTTGAGTGGTCCAGGTGGAAACATCCGTCGCACGACGTAGCTGACCTTCTCCTGCTTTCCCGCATTGATCGCGCGGTCCGGCAGACCGGCACGACCGCAAACCAGCGACGACGCGACGAGGTAGTAACGCTGGTGGGCCGGCTGGTAGAGCTTTAGCTTCTTCGGTTGAACGGCGGTGTTGATTGTGAGTAGCGACGAAACACCTTTGCCGCTCGCCGCGGGCACGAGGCCGTTCTTCTTGGCGGCCGCGAGTCCGAGTCGACTCAGTTTGCGCGCGAAAAGTGGGGCGGGCTTCGCGGGTGCGGGCTCGGTTACTGGTCCACGCCACGTTTCGGGAATTGCGACGAGCTCGTGCATTCGTGACGGATCGGTCTCGAGCAGGTTCACGAAGTCGTCCATGAACGTGTCAGCGGCGAAGCGCAGGATCACCGGCTTGCGCAGCGCGTTGCGGCGCAAGGCGATGTCGCTTGTTCCGGCCGCGATGGGCCAGAGTGGCGACGGTGCTGCCCATTGGACTTGATCCTTAGCCATTATTTTTAGCCACAAAAATCACAAAATGTGTTTTCACCAGATGTTCCCTGCGCCCGGTGTGTAAGACGCGCTCACCACCGAGTTGCTGATCAACGTGTCGCACTGCACGACGCCGCTAAACTTCGACATCGCAGCATCAACTGTCACCATTCCCGCCGACACTGCGACTTGCGATGCATTGATCGTTACCTTCGCCGACGCCGTGATCGTGATCCCGCTCGCTTCCATCTTGATCGAGTTACCATTGCTGTCGACGATCTCGACTGCGCCTGGTCCATCTTTCAGTGTCAGCTTCTGACCGCCGGGCGTCTCGAGAATGAACTGCTCGCGCCCGTCAGTGTCGTCCATCGTCAACTTCACACCGTTGCGCGAGCGCAGCACTTTCTTGAAATTCTTGCCGGCGCCATCCATCGACTCGGGCGGCGAGTCTTTGCCGTTCCAAAGACTGCCGATCACGTATGGCCTGCGTGGATCGCCGCCTTCGAAAACAATCAAGACTTCGTCATCGACATCGGGAATGAACCAGCTACCGCGATTGTTCCCGGCCATGAACGTGGCGAGCCTCGCCCACGTCTCGTAGCGCGCGCCCGCGGTATCAGGCGACCACGGCAAGGCGATCTTCACGCGTCCGAGTCCTTCGGGATCGACGATGTCCGTCACGAGCGCAGGGAACGCGCCGTACCAGCGACCGCCGAGACCGCTTGGGAGTCGCACATCGAGGATCATTTCGAGTGGTGGCTTTTCCATCGTTTACTTCCCAATCCCGACTCGTTCCGAGCGAAACTCAGTTCGCAAACCCTTGGTGCTGTCGAAGATGTGTTTCACTTCGGCGACGTAGTATTTGCCGTTGAAGAGTGGTCCAAGTCCCTGCAAATCGAGTTGCGAGCCGGCGCGTAGCGACTTGTTTGTCTCAGCGACACCGCGTCCAACTACAAACCGTCGCGCGCTCATTCGGAAAAAAGCTTCAGCTTCGTGTTGTGCTTCCTGATCGTTCAGCGGCACTGTGTGCGCGAGCGCCTCCTTGCGTTGGCCCAACGCCGACTGAAGAATGCTGACGCCGCTCGTGTCGCCGTTCAGCTCGCTGCTGATCGCGGAGTCGGTTGCTTCAAACTGCATCGCGGCTTTGTTCGAGATGTTCCAGCCGTTCACGGCGACGCTCGTGCGTTGCATTGCGAGGTCGGCGAGCACGTTGAATTCACGCAGTTGGTTGCCGTAAGTCATCTTTAGCTTGTCGCCGTTGCGACCAGTGTGGGCTTTTGCGTGCAGTGTCTTGTCTGACATCCAAACTTCTGCATCGATCGAGCGCGCGCGGTCGCGGATAAACGCGAGATCGCTCTGGTTCACTTGCGCGAGCACTTTGTAAGTTGGCCCAGGTACGTCAACTTCCGGTGTCAGGCCGTGATCGGTAGCGATCTGCTTGATGACGTCGGCGTCGCTGACGTCGGTGAAGGTCCTGGTGCGGCGCGTCATGCGCAGATCCTGAAAGCGGTCTTCAGCGAGCACGCTGATCTCCGGTGACTGTCCTTCAGGAAAATTGCCTTCCAGTCCCATGATCTTTCCTTTGAAGATCGAATCTGCCCCGAGCTTGATCTCGAGGTCTTTGCCGAAGTCGAGCACACGGCGATCGAAGTAGAGAAAATCGGTGGTGCTGTTTATCTCGCCCCAGTTGCCGAATTTGGCTTCGCAGCGATAGAGACCGTTGGTGTTCTCGACGATCATCAGCGTTAGTAATCCGCCACCGAGCGGGCCGTTGACTTCGTTGTCGACGACGATCGTCGGTCGAGATTCTTTTAGTCCTGTGGTCTCTTCAGCCATTGTTCGTTAATAGGCCCAAACGCGTTCGCAGCGACTCATCTCGTGTTCAACCATGCGACGTATTTCATGCTCCGACGGCGGCGCTTGTTCGCCGCCACCTTTTTCTTCCGTGGCCGGCGCGCTTCGTTCCGCAGGAACGACTTCAACTTCATTGACTACTACTGCCATCTCAAGCTCCTTGTTGTTGAAGAAGTCGGTTTACAGGATTTACAAGATTTTTCAGGATTGACATGTAAATCTGGTTTGATTCTTGTGAATCCTGTCCTCAACTTAGATCGTCACCGACGCGCTCGCCTGGAATGAGCCACCGACCGAAACGCTGGCGCTGGCGTTCAAGTCCAACAACTGCCCCGGCTGCAGCAATCGCGGGTTTTCGATCCCATTCGCCGATGCGATGTCCTGCCAGTTGTCGCCTTTGCCCTGGCTGTCGGCCATGCTCTGCACTGACTTTCCCTGTGGCGCCGGTGTCAACGGTCGCGTCCCCGGCGTCTGCGTGGCGCCTGGTCCAGCCGTCGCCCTGAACGTGAACTCCGTGATCTTCTGCTGCGTCAAATTGATCGTGACGCTCGCGCGCAACGGCCGCCCATCACTCGAAAAGAACTCGAGCGACTCCTCCATCGACTCCATGATTCCGTCGAACTGAAACGATCCCCAGATGAACCGCACGCCCGGCGGCACAAACTTGTCGCCCTCCGGCTTCGGCGTGATGAAGTACGCGACTTTCGCCGTTAACTTGCGAACGTCCTCTTCCTTCTTCTGCTTCGGCGGCATCGGCGCGGTGACGTCAAACCACAACTGCAAACTCAGCTTCGTCGTGCCAGCGCCAACAAACTGACGCGCCGGCGTGCCTTGCTGATCCCCCGCGCCAGAAGGCGTCGCCACCTGGTTAGCGAAACTCACCTTCAACGTCTCAGGATTGAACTGCACCTGGCACTTCTTGTCGGTGTTGATTTCGTTCTTGAACTCGGCGTCGAGCTCTCGAAGCTCAGCTTTTTCCAATTTTTGAGAGTCAGGCATCTTCGCGTCCTCACCCTTGCGGTTTCTTCAACGTCAACTTCTCGTAAGCGAGCTGCAACTCTTCAATCGCAACCGCGCCATCCTTCGCATTCAACGCCGGCGACTTCAACTTCACCGGCACACAGCGCGACAACTGAAAGCGCGCGCGCTCGGTTTCGCCGTCAGATGCGAAGATCACGACTTCCGCATCTGCGCGTAGCGAATGATCGGTGAGCATGAGATTGAACCAATCCCAGAGCTCGAGATTCGCAGTCATGCCACGCTTCATCGTCACTTGCCCGTACGTCAATGGACCAGTCAAACGGATCTGCTTGCCGTTGTTGCCGCCTTCGCGAATCGTCTTCACTTCCATCGTCATTTCCAGTCCATCGCATTCCGCGAACGCCGCATCGACCACCTGCATCGCCACGCCGTCAACCTTGATCTCGACCGCGAAATTAAACGCAGTGAACGGATAGGAGACTTGTTCCTTTTCCGGATTAGCCACGAGCTATCTCACCTCCAGTGCCTGCGTTTGATCACTTGTTTGGACCAGACGAATCGTCAGAAACCGCATCGGCAGCGACGGCGCAACGCGCAGCTCGACAATGAAGCGTCCGAGATCGACGCTCTGCGGCGTGTTCAAGGAGCTGTCAGTGACGACTTGATATGACGTTGCTGGAGTCTCACCCGCAAAAGCGCCACGCTCGAACATGCCGTCGAGCATTTCAGTGAAACCGCGATCGACCGCGCGACGAAACGGCGCGCTGTTTGGCTCGAAAACGTAAGTGACGCCGAGCTGCAAGGCCTGTCGACGCAGCAGGATCAACAGGCGGCGCACTCCAATCTCCTGAAGGTCTTCGTCAGCGGCCAATGTGTCAGAGTCGAGCAGGAGAAATCCGCGCGGTTCCTGTCGAACAACGTTGATGAGTGCGTCCTGAAGTGCGAGACGTCTTTCGGGCAGTAGCGGTGGGCTGAGTGCAACGACGCCGCGCAACGGGCGGTTCGCAGGCGCGATCCACGCGCCGCGAGTCAAAGCCGATTCAGCGATTGAGCCGCTGACTGCGCCACAAGGCGGCATCGCGATCACCACATCGTTCTCGCGGCCTATCAACCACGGGTGATAGACAGCGCCGTAACTAAACGCGCCGACCTCTCCAAAACCCAATGCAGAAACACCCGCCGTTGGCGGAGCGACATTCGGAGTTGCGCGCAGCAGGCCGGTGTGTTCGATCGCCTTGTCTTCGCGATAGTGCTCGGGCAGAGACAGCACGCCGAACATATCTCCGCGCGCCGCACAGAAGCGCAACAAAGATCGCTGTACGGCGAGCAGCACGTCAGGCGAATAGTCTTTCGTGTCTACGATCCAGCGCGACTCATCTTCGACTCGAACCGCAACGCCGTTGGACCAGTCGCTTGTGTCTGCGCCGATAACGGCACGTACGCGATAGTAGTAATCACCAGTGCGGCGACCGTAGAGCGTGAAGCTGCTGTTCGTGCCTTCAAAGACTGCCACCGCATCTGAAAAGTTTGGTTGCGACGACTCTTCGAGCACGTACTCGGCGTCTTGTGGCGGCGACAGTTCCCAACGCAGCGTGATGTTTCCATCACTACTGAACTGCGGAAACGCGAACAACTGCGGTGGCTCGATGATCTGGATCGAGCAGTTCAGGAAGTTGCCCCATTCAGGCTCATGCACCGGTTTGATCGGCGAGGGCTCGGGCGGCGCAGGATCGCAACTACTCAGCGACGGTTTCTTCGCCGGCGTTGGATTGCAATCAAGGAAGTGCCACCATTCGGGACGAAGAGGCGGTGGTGACGGCTCGGGATCGACGAGTGGCTCACGGTCGTCTTTCATCCAGCCACCGTGGACCGCATCGGGCACGGCGATGATCGTCGCTTCTTCGAGCGGAAACGCCGCGTGCATACCCGTCAAAAGGCGTGGACGCGGTGAAAGATACTGAATGAAGTCAGCCGTAGTGGTGAGATTCGCAGTGCCGATATCAACGAGATCGCGATCCAAAAACAACGCCGCATCAAACTCCGCGAGTCCGTCACGTTCTCTTTCCCCTCCAGGTAGCGCGACCGGGCCGAGATAGTTTTCCGCAAGACCCGGCATCAACAATGGAAAGTAGATCTCATCGGCAGGACCAGGCCCGGCGAGTGGAAAACGAAATAGATCGCCCACCTGCTTCCAGAGCATCGTTGTGGGATTCTCAGAAGTGAGTGATTCAGACGGGCGATAGACTTCTTCGTCGGTTGGCAGTCCCGCCCAGAAGCGTTCGTGATCAGGTGCGAAGCCAAGATCGCTGAGGCTGATCGAATACTCTTCTGCTTGTCGCACCCAGATCTCGAAGCTGAGACGCTCGCCCGCCGGAGTCGCAACTGGTAACGGATTCGGTGGATCGATGACACGAAAAGCGCTACCGGACAAAAGGGGCACGCCTTCATCACCACTCGTGAAGTCCAAACTGTCAATCATCATCCACCAACGAATGCCGCCCTGATCGATTCGGACGATCGAGCCGGGCTGTGGTGCATCGGCGAGCGGACAGTCGAGCAGCTTGAGCGTGAGCTTATCGTTGATGAGCAGCGTCGATTGATCCGGACTGATCACTGCGTTGTAGACAATCTCAAACGCAGCGATGTCGTCCTCGGCGTTCGGCGGTGAGCTGAGCTCTTCACGCGTGAATACAGCCGCGGTGGCCGCAATGTTCGGCGGCGGCGCACTCGGATCTTGCGACAGCGACAACAGCCAGACAGCACTACTGGCGGTCACGTTTAATAACGGCGTAGCTGGTGGACTCGGCGCCACACTCGTGATCGTTTGCAACGCGAGCAACACGGAAACACCAGCACTCTCGTACGTCAGACGAATCATGTCGCCCGCCGTAAGCGGGTTCGACGGATCGCGCACGATCTGCATCGCGTAACCGACACCGTCTTGCTGCAGCGCGCCGTTGACCTGGATCGGCCGCGACAGCAATGCTGAGCTAACACGCAGCGCATCGGACCAACTGCCTTCCGATCTTCCACGCGCGAACGCCGGAGTCACCTCACTGATCTGACCGTTGGGATTGAACTGCGCCCGGGCGAGATTCGGAATCGGAAAGTAGTTGTAACGCGCACGATTCAGCGGTTGTGCTTCGCTCGCCGATTGTCGTGCGACGCGAATGATCCAGCAACGCTGTCCACCATTACGGAAGAACGCACGCACCGCTGGTCCAAGATGCGCGTGGACTTCTTCACCACGCACAACGTCCCACGCGAGTGGCGCGTCTTCACCGAAGATTGCCGCGAACTGCGGTTCTGATTCCACCGCCACCGGTGTTTGCAATGGTCCAGCAGCAGCGAACCCGACAAACACGGCGATGTCCATGCGAGGCAGTACCTCGGTCAATGGTGGCGCCTGAGTTTCGAACCGAAACCCGGGCAATCTTCTCGGCGCGCGCGCACTCATTTACCTACTCCATTTCGAGTCGTTCGTAGGCGAGTGTGAGCTCTTCCATCGCGACGTCAGTTCCCTTGGCGTTAACGGGGCCACTGACGTGCTTGATGATGCGTGCGCGCAGCAGTTTCCACGTTTGGACCACGGCTGTGTGATCTTCGTTTTGCAACTGGATCGTAACGGTCCGCTCGGCATTCTGATTTCCGTTTCGGATGTCGTTGAGCCACTGGTAGAGATTTAGCGAACCGATGACTCCGCGTTTCATCGTGACGTCGGTGGCTTTGTTCAGGCCGGTGATCTTGCGCACGCTGTTCTCTTTCGAGTTGCCGGTGCGATATTCGGAGACGGTGACTTCCATGCCGATGTTGCTTATCTCCTGGAAGCCTGCTTCCGGACCATCAGTGTTGCCCGTGCCGAGGTCGACGAGAAAGTTGAATTGAACGTAAGGGCGATCGCGTAGAACTGCCATAAGTCCTCCTTAGATCAGAATTCTTCTGTGCACAGAGAAATCCAACTGCTAAATCTTCCGATCCGCGGTCCACTGGCCGACGCGGAAGATCACAAATTCCGCGGGTCGCAGCGGCGCGAGGCCGACGAGGCAAACGAGCCTTCCGTTATCCAGATCGTTCTGCGTCATCGTCGATCGATCACACTTCACGAAGAACGCCTTCTCGGGCTTGTCGCCCAGCAGTGCACCCATCTGCCACTCGTTGAGCATGAAATCTTCGATAGTCCGGCGCACGTTGCCCCAGAGCTGTTCTCCGTTTGGCTCGAAGACTGCCCATTGCGTTCCTTTGTCGATGGAGTGTTCGAGGTACGCGAAGTAGCGACGCAGGTTCACATACTTCCACTCGGGATCGGAGCTGATCGTGCGCGCGCCCCAGAGCCTGAAACCACGGCCTTCGAAGAAGCGGAAGCAGTTGATCCCTTCCGGATTGAGAACGTCCTGTTGCGACTTGTTGAGTAACTTCTCGAAACCGAGCGCGAGATTCACGACTTCATTCGCCGGCGCTTTGTAGACCGCGCGATTGATGTCGTTGCGCGCGTAAATGCCGGCAACGAATCCGCTCGGCGGCAGATTGATCTCTTTGCGCGTCACCGGATCGAGCACGCGGACCCACGGGTAATAAAGCGCCGCGTAAGTCGAATCAAATTTCGCTCGCAACGCTCGCACCTGTGAAATGCTTTGCCCCTGGCCACTATCAAGCACCGCGATGCGATAACGCATACGTCGTGCGTGACTGATCAGCAAATTGATGATCGTGTTTGCATCAGCGCGATACCCGTTCTCGTAACCAAACGTCGAACCGGGCGCTGCGACGATCGAGATATCCTCGATGTCTTCGAAGATCTTGAGACCTGTCTTACCAGGCTCTTCGACGCCTTCGTATTCCGATGCGGTAGGACGCATGCCATCGTTGCCGCCAGTCAACGAGACTTCGACAAACAGCGGTTCGTCAGGAGTTGGAAAGTCCGTCGCATTGAGCTCGAACAGTGCAGTCAACACGTCGACACCGTTAACCACGTCAGCTCCGAGCTCGATCACGATCGGTAACGAACGCGCCTGCGCGAGATTGTTCGGCTGCGCCGCAAACTTCGCCGACAGCGAGTCAGGCATGCCGGCCTGTGTGTGGCTCGGCTCGACCGGCAGCGCGGCCCACGTTTCCGGAAAACCGGTCGGGTCGGCTGGAATCACCGTCACGCTAACCGTGACAACACGGACGACGTCGCCACCATCAGCATTCAAATTACTGAGCAGCAACTCGTCGCCAGGACTTCCAGGCGCTCTGAAATTCCACGCCTGCGTCTCCTGATTGAACGACGAGCGGAACATTTGACCAGTGCCGAGTGGACTGCCGACCGGACTCGTCGTATCAGCCATCCACACAACGTCGCCGTCAGCGAGTCCGGCCACTCGCGCGACACCGTTTTCATCAGTGCCGAGGACGTTCTGGCCCACGAGCAGATCGAAACGAACGCGCATGTTGCCTGCTTCGCCTGGAAAGCGTGCGCGGACCGTGATCGCGCCGGCTCCGCCTGCCGCCGGCAACGTTCCACTCGCGCGCCCGTCATCATCGTCAGCCGCGGCTCTGAACACGCGCGAGACGTAAAGACGTTTGCCGCCTTCTTCGAAGAACGCCCGCACCGCGTGCCACAGGTAGTTATCCATTCCGGCAGCGTCGGAGAAGTTCAACTGTTGCCGGTCTCCGTAGGTGCGCTCGAATTCTCCCAAACTGGTAATGATCTCGGGTTCCAAATCGAGCGGTCCGTATCGAGCCGGGCCGATGAAACCCGTCGTGGTCGTGCTAACTCCTTCGATCGACTTTGACCGAAACGATGTCTCCTCGACGTAAACTCCCGGAGCAAGGTATTCAGGCATGACTCCTCCTTATGGCGGTGAGACCGCCGGGGTTATGAACAACACCGATTCACGCGTTTGCGTAAGTGGCGAAGGCGGTGACGACGGTGATGGTCTGGATTTCAAGATCAGCTCGCGACCGAATCGCAAGTCCGTTTGCTGCAATATGTCTGTTAGCTCTGCATCGGCCCACAACGTTGCGGCCGGCTGCGTTAAAGTGAATCTGAGATCGGGTAGTGGTGGCCCAGCTTCTATGAAATCCGGCGGCGATACAACCGGACGATCCGGCGTGTAGAACGCGCGCAATTCCAAAGGCCACACCTGCTCTGTCAACGGCGGATTCGTTGCCACTGGCGGAGAACCTGGCGGCGATCCCGGTGGTGAAGAAGGTGCAAACGAAAGGGGCGTTGGAAAAGAAAAGATCAACGCAATGCGTCCGGCCTCGTCTGCTATTCCACGTCCAAGGAATTTGCCGGCAGTGAATGCCTCGATCACGGCCGAGGCTGCCGGAGCGTCCAGAGACGTGTCCCACAAATCAGCGCGGATCGCGCCATTCCTGAGGCAACACTTCGCGTCGGCGCTGAAAAGAGCGGCACCGTTGTTCTCGCGGAGAGTGGCGAGTCAAGCGCAACGTCCCACTTGAAAATTCCTTCCGCTGGGAGACTCGCAGTGAACTGAAACGGTAGAAAACGTCGCTGCTCGTCAGTGACTTCGATCACGAAATCTTTGTTTGGTGGATCGGGATGGTCCCAGTAGAAGCGCGTTCCATCGCCATGTTCTCGCTCGCGCAATCCGTAACCGTGATGCAAAACGTAAACGCCTTTGCGGTTCGCGATCGCTGGTCGCTTTGCACTCGGTCGTCCAACCGGATAAGCCCAAACACTCAGACCGTCGCCAACGAGTGCACCAGTCGTCGCATCGTGAAAGCGCAGCCCGAGTGGCGCGACCATGGTCAAACGATCGAGAGTGATGAACGGGATCGCCATCGTCTAAACTTTTCCTAAACCAAACTCACGTGTCTGCACTTCCGCATACTCCGACATCGGCATCGACGACTGGATGTGCAACATGCGCGCGATGTAACCGACTGAAAGTTGCAGACTGGCTTTGCTAACGCCCCAGAAATTGTTGAAGTCCTGGAGCGTGAGTGAATCGAGAATGATCTCGACCGTCTCACCTGGCTGGAAGATTTCGGGTTCCGGACCGAAGTTATTGAGCAAGCCGGTGGGCAGTATCGGCACGTCTTCAAACATGCGAATGGCCCAGCCGAGCAGTCGTTGTTGTCTTTCTGCCGTGGGCGCCCAGACGCTTGCGATGTAATAAAGATCGAGTGGAATCGGTGGACGAAAGCGACGTCCATCGGGACCGGTAGTCGGCGGCAGGTTCCGGCGCGAAGTGTTGGCAGCGATGCGATAGAGAAACAAAGAGATACCTTCTTCCATCGGCTGCTGAAAGTTGCTCATCTGGTAGAGCTCAAACTGCGCGTTGGGAAACTGGTCGCGCGGGACTGCGTCAGACAAAAGCCCCAGCATGGCTTGTCCCGTCGCGGCGATGGCCTGGAACGTTCCCATCTTCGTTCACGCCCTGCGTTTTCTGAGCCAGCCCTTCATGCGCGATTTGAGATCCGGCTGCGCTTTCCTGCCGTCGAGGTACTCGCTGACAAAGTCAGTGATACCGCTAAGTTTTTTGAAATAACGACGTTCGCCGCTCGGCACGTGTGTTATGTGCCCGTGCCAAACGAACGAAGTGGCATCGCCCTCAAGCCAAAGCTTGATGATGAAGGAATGAACTTTGGACTCTGTTAAGTCCATTTTTTTGGCTTGGGGAGCGATCAATCTTTCAATTCATAACTGGATCGGCTTTTTACCAAACACGCCGCCGCCACACCGTCTTGCATGCGTCTTCAAAACGTCTTAGCCGCAGATTTACGCGAATAAACGCAGATCTGCGTTAATCTGCGAAAATCCGCGGCTAATTCTTTTTTGTGCTTAGAGTGCCTTCGATGGTTTTGATATCGCGTTGAATGCGACGCTGCACTCCCGAGACGATCGCTTGGAGTTGTTTCAGGCGGGTAAGAATGTCGGACGACGTTGCAGTATGAGGTGTTGAGAAGTTGTTGTCAGAACTTTCGGTGTGGCCCATCTGATCGGATTTGATTCGTTCATAAAGCTCGATTGTCTTTCTCTCCGGTTTAACTCCGAGCTCCTGCTTGAGCGCCTGAACACAACGCTCAAACTGCCGCAACGCTGACGTGCGATCGCCGCCCAGCGAGTACAAGTGCATGAGCTGTCGATGCGTACGCTCGCGCGCCGGATCGTAGCGCAGTATCGTTGCGCCGTAGCCCTGCGCCACTTCGTACTCACCGCGAAATTGTAGATAGACGATCAGTTTGTCGAGCATCAGCAGGTACATGTTCTGCAAACGCTCGCGCTCGAAGAGGATCCAGTCCTGGTAGTAGCCGGGCAGCAGGTCGTCGTTGTAAAGCGACACTGCATCTTTCAACGCATGCGCTTTTTCTGCGTCGAGCTGGCGGCCTGCAATTCCCTCAGCGCCCGCAAATGCACGCTCGAAGTCGGAGACGTCAGTCCACAAGTTGCTGCATGGATTGAGCGTTAACCAGTCGTGGTCCACCAGCAGGACGTCTGTACCGTTTCCGTTATCAGAGTTCAGCGCTGCATGCAGGTGCCAGAGCGCCTGTCGCAGGTATTTTTTGGACTTTTCCGTTGAGGTATCGGCCCACAGCAGGGACGCGAGTGCTTCCCGTGAGTGTGGTCGATCGCGACGGATGAGGAGATAACTAAGTAGTTCCTGATCCTTGCTCGCCTCGAGTCCTTTTAACAGTCCGGCATCGTGATGTGCCGTGAACTTTCCGAACAATCGAAACCGTAGGCCTGGCACCGGAGGAAGCTTTCTGCGAGGAAAACCTCAATGGGGAACGCCCAAGAGTAAGATTGATTAGTTTGAGATCGCTCTAACGGATCTCCGAAAACACCTGAGATAAGAACTATGAAGGGGTATGAGTACCTTCGTAGTTAAAGGAGCACACCACGGCAGTCAGACAAAGCAGGGGGATTGGTTCCAACTGTGCGCGTGACAATATTCTTATTTCCCAATCGTGTCAATAAAAAGTTTTGTCACTGTAAAAAGTAGTATGAAAGTGACATCACAAGACATCATGTTACACTTACATACGCGTAAATCACGCGGAGATTGGTTCAACATTACTAACTAAACTATCCTTCCGATCGCCTCTAGTCTCGCGTCCCAGAGGTGCTTATGGGTCAGAAGTTCGTTCTGCAGGTGTTAATTAGGAAGGAGTTCGCTAAATCCGATAGCTCGTAATCTGTCCAAAGCAAGCTGTAATAGACGGTCAGTAAATAGTTTTTCCTTGCGTCGTGCGTGAGTCGGTCCTGCAGGCCAATTTCGAATGCCATTGCGGATACCATCAAGCGTAGATGGTGCTCCTTCCCTATAGATCAACCAATCAACTGTAGCGAGCGCTTCCATTCCCAGGGGCGATTGGAAACCGTCGATCAATTGATCCATGCTTTCGAGAGCGGGTAGATATTGTTTGGCTTCATCGCCCTTGAGGTAAAGCTCGATCCTTAATTTCTTGGATTCCTCGAACCAGATCGTATCAAATGGTCGTGCGTCGGCGAGCCGCCGCTCTGAATGGAGATAGCTGCCATCCAATCCGTTCAGCAGATGAATCAATCGATTTGCATAGGGCCCGTATCGGTCGGCGACAAATCTAAGATCTAACGGATCTGGTAAGTTTATTTGATTGATGGAGCGCTCCAAAAACCAAGCAAGCTTCTGTGTTTCCAGTAGCGTGCACTCTATACCCAAAACCCAGTAGCGTCGCACTGATTCGGCAATCAGCGCGCGAGCAGGAGTCAGCTTATCAACCCCAGTTTTCTTGGCGACATTCTGGTATTGGTCAATAGGTTCGAAGACGATTATATCTACGTCTTGCAGGTCGCTTAAGGCAGTCTCAATAAGAGGGCGCACGACCTTCCAATCCAAACCACCGTTCCCACAGCCGAGTGGCGGAATAGCGATAGAACGAATACCTTTTTCAATAATGACACTCTTCAGCTCAGTTAACCCAACCTCTATCCATTCCAACTTCGTGGGTTGTCGCCAATGCTTCTTCGTGGGGAAATTGATAATCCAACGGGGGCCCTTAAATTCATCATTGGACGTCACAAACATTTTGCCAATTTGTACTTCGCCTTTTTCGCAGGCAGCAACATACGCTTCATAGTTTTTGGGAAAACGCTCTTTAAACATCAAAGCGATTCCTTTGCCCATCACGCCTACGGTGTTAACCGTATTCACGACCGCGTCAGTTTCGGCATTCAGCAAATTTCCTGTGACGAATCTCATCGCATCAAAAGTACCATTGTGGGGTTGCTTTTATCATCACGCGTTCTCGCTGATTATTCAGGCGGATATCAAGATCCTGTTTGATTGTATCGTTCACGCAGCAAACTCCTAAAATCGCATTTAAGGAGACGTGTCGATATACAAGGACTTCAGCTTGATAGCGCAATTGTTTGCCAGGGTCTGCGTCGTACTGTCTTGAAATCGCGACGTTGAAGCAAGGGCCAGTCAATGTTGCTTAAATCTTCGATATCGCTGTAAAAATCGGTGTCTACAGCATACGCGTGCTGATTGGTGAAGACGAATGGTAATCCTAATTCTTTTAGACGATGGATAGACGAAACGACAATGGCAATCTCTTCGGTCTCTCGCTTGGCGATTCCGCCGTATCCGGTTTTGATGTTATACAACATTATCGAAAACGGTGTGAAATAAAATGGCACATAGTCACTCAGAGTGCCGTCGGGTGGAATAGGAACTGTTCGATGTGCTCGTTTGTCAATCAGTGAAGCGTGCCCAATACTCACATAGTTTGGATCTTGCGTATCTGAATTCGGGCAATGCAGCCCATTGTCTATTATCCACGGCAAGTTTCGCACATGCACGATACGGAATATGAGGGCCTTTGTTGGATTAAGGAACATCATTGCCGCCAGAGAGGCTTGTGCATAAGTACTACTTCAGTTTACCCCCGCAGGTGATTTTTAATTAAGTGTCCTTCCATATTGCCCCTAGTCCGGCGTCCCACAATCGTTTATTAAACGCAGGAATGTCCTGGTTTAGGAGTTCGTTGCCGCGCGCTTTCAACGAGGTCCATTGCGTGTTCAGTTCTTTCATGCGATCGAGCGATGGCTGATTGACGCGTGGGATGTCGCTCTCGGTTTGGTTGATCAGAAACAGGTAATTCGCCGTGAACTTGTTTGGAAAATTTTCCACATCATCGTAGGCCTTCGACTTGCGCTGAACCATGTCTTCGTCCCACGCCTTCATCTTCTTCAACAGCGCTTCGCCGTCTCTCTTAATCGCACTGTATTTCTCGCCCGCCGGCAGCGAGCCGAGCAGCGACTCCAACTGCTTCTGCTTTTCGTAGAGGCTGTTGACCATGCGATGCATCGCGGTCAGCTCGGTCTCCATCGCAAACATCGTCTGGTGATATTGCGTGTAAGTCGAAGCGTCAGTCGGGTAGAGCGGGTTCGCGAGGATCTCGGCGTCAGTTGTGACAGTTTGGCCGCCCATTTTCAAAACGACACTGTATCGCCCGGGCGGCGCCTTGTGTGCAGCAAAACCGCCCTCAATCCGAACTCCCGGCACGCCCGTCATCGTCGCGTAACGCAAATCCCACACGAACCGGTTCAGCCCTTTGCCTTTCGGCAACGTTGGATCGGGCCTCGGACCGGCGTCATACCTGACGAACTTCTCATCAGCTTTCGAAGAAAAACTGCGAACTGTGGTTCCCGAGGCGTCCTTGATCTCCATCGAGATCTCGTCATCCTTTTTAAGCTCAGGCAGTTGATAATAAAGAACGACGCCGGTCGCCGGATTCACGCCGCGAAACGTGCTTGCTCCCGTGAATTCATCCTCCGTTCGATCGAGCTCGCTCGAGCCGTTCACGAGATAAGCACCGTCAGGCCGGTAGATCGCGAATGAAGGTGCATCTTTTTTGTACTGCCGCAGCACACTCAAGTTGTCGAGTATCCAGAACGATCGACCCGAAGTTGCGGCGATCAAGTTGCCTTTGTGAACGCGAAGATCGGTGATCGGCGTGATCGGAAGGTTCAACTGAAACGGTGCCCAGTCGCGACCGCCGTTCCACGAGATGAACACGCCGAGCTCAGTGCCTGCAAACAAAAGATCGCGGCGCACATCGTCTTCCCGCACGACTCGCGTAAACGCATTCGCGGGCAATCCATTCGTGATCTTCGTCCACGTGTTTCCGTAATCCGTAGTTTTGTAGAGACCCGGCGCGTGGTCGTTGAACTTGTAGCGCGTAGTTGCGATGTAAGCAGTAGCCTTGTCGTGTGGCGAGACTTCGATCGCGTTGATCAGGCACTCTTGCAGTCCGCGAGGGGTGACGTTCTTCCAGTTTGCGCCGCCGTCTCGCGTGAAGTAAACGAATCCATCATCGCTGCCGGTCCAGATCACGCCTTTCTCGTGCGGCGATTCCATGATGTAGGCGAGCGTGCCGTAGTTTTCCGCACCAACCGCTTCGTTCGTGTATGGCCCACCGCCTTTGCCTTGCTTTTCCTTCTCGTTGCGCGTGAGGTCAGGCGAGATCTCTTTCCACGTGCGACCCATGTCGCTCGTCTTCAACACGTATTGAGCGCCGTGATAGTAAGTAGTTGGCTCGTGTTTGCTCCAGATGATCGGCGCGTTCCAGTTGAAACGATACTTCAGATCTTTCGCGTCCATTCCGAGGTATTGAATGGGCGCGGCCATGATGTTTGTACTCGCGTGCGCTTTGACGTCGAGCACTTCGATCGTGCCCTGGTAACTGCCGCCCAGCACATACTTAACGTCATTCGGATCGAACGCGAGAAACGCACTCTCGCCACCCGCCGACGCCATCCAGCTCGCGGTGCCAATCCCGCCGCCTCCGAGCTCGCGACTCGCAATCGAAACTGAAGTGTTGTCCTGCTGCCCGCCGTAGATGCGATAGGGAAACTGGTTATCGACATTGATCCGGTAAAACTGCGCGGTCGGCATGTTGCTCTGCGTACTAAAGATCTTGCCGCCGTTGAACGTGATTGCTACGCCACCGTCGTTCGAGATGATGAAGTTTTGTGGGTTGTCAGGATTGATCCAGAGATCGTGATAATCGCCGTGCGTGCCGGAAAGCGTTTCCCACGTTTTGCCCGCGTCGCTTGAGCGCAGCGCGGAGGCACTCAAAACATAGATCGTGTTTTCATCTTTCGGATCGATGAACAGCTCGATGTAATACCACGCGCGCTGCACGAGGCGATGATCGTTGGTAATGCGGCTCCACTTCTTCCCGCCATTGCTCGAAACAAACAGCCCGCCCGCTTCTTTATCCGAATCGCTCTCGATCAGTGCGTAAACTTTCTCCGGGTTCGAACGGCTCACTGCGATCGACATCTTGCCCATCTCTTCGGGCAATCCGTCTTTCAATTTGTCCCACGTCTCGCCGCTGTCGGTCGACTTGTAAAGACCGCTGCCCGGCCCGCCGCTGATCACTTTCCACGGCAGACGGCCGTGTTCCCACATCGCGGCGTAGAGTATGCGCGGGTTGTTCATGTCCATCGACAACTCGGCCGCGCCCGTCTTGTCGTCAACATACAAAACAGATCTTCCACGTCGCGCCACCGTCGACGGATTTATAAACACCGCGCTCTTTCGATTTGCTGTACAACGCGCCCTGCGCGGCGACGTAAACGATGTTCGGATTTTTGGGATCGACGATAATCCGCGAGATGTGTTGGCTCGCATCGAGCCCGATCTTTTTCCACGTTTTTCCGGCGTCGGTGGATTTGTAAACGCCGTCGCCGTGATGCGTCATCACACCGCGCACGGCGTGTTCACCCATGCCGACGTAAACAACGTTCGGATCGCTCTCGGCGACAGCGATCGCGCCCACTGAGCCGGTCTTAAAATAACCGTCTGAGATGTTGCGCCAACTCATGCCCATATCTTCGGTTTTCCAAAGACCGCCGCCGGTCGTTCCCATGTAGTAGGTCTTCGAATCCCCAACCACACCGGTCCCGGCCACCGATCGCCCACCACGAAACGGCCCAATCGATCGCCATTTCAGCGTTTTGAAAATGGCGTTGTAATCATCACCGGTGGTTTGTGCGGAGAGTGGGTTTACAAAGACACACAGAAGCAGAATCAGAAGCAGGGTTTTCGTCATGCGCGGGATAATACACTACGGATCGGCCACAAAGAGGCACAAAAACTACAAAAAGTATTTCTTACTCATTTGTGCCTTTTGTGCTTTTTAGTGGCTGATAAATGCGAACGTAGTCGACTTCCATTCGCTGTGGCCAGATCGTGTCATCGACTCCCTGAGCGCCGCCCCATTTCCCTCCGACCGCGAGGTTCAGAAGCAGGTGAAACCTTTTGTCGAATGGCCACTGGCTGTGGTCTGCGGACGGATTTGTGAGCCGTTCGTTCTTGAAGGTGAAGTAGTACTGCTTGTTAATGAACGCACGAATATCTTGAGGCGTCCATTCAATCGCATAGACATTGAATCCGGTGCGTGCGTCAGGAACACCTAACCGCGCGGTCCTTTGTGTGTTGATCAAGTGATTGTACGACTTCGTATGCACAGACGCGTGGACCACATCCGGGTCGAAACCGACGTGTTCCATAATGTCGATCTCACCACTGTCCGGCCACTTTCCATACTCCCAGTCGGTAGGCAGCATCCAAATCGCGGGCCAGGTACCACGACCGGAGGGTAACTTCGCGCTCACCTCGATGCGGCCATAAGTCCAATCACCTTTTCCCTTGCTGACCAACCGCGCTGATGTGTACTGGCGCCCTTGCCAGGACTCTCTTCTTGCTTCAATAACGAGGTGGCCGTTTTCAACCCGTGCGTTCTCAGTGCGCTGATCGGTGTAATACTGCAACTCGTTATTACCCCATCCCTCACCGCCAACGTCGTAACTCCATTTTTGCGGATCGGGCAGACCCGTGTAGTTAAACTCGTCAGCCCAAACAAGCTGCCATTGATTCGAATTTTGCTCACCTGTCGCGGCAGGTTGGCGGCAGCCCAACCCGAGACTGGTCAGTAGCAAGAGGAATACAAGGAAAAACGTTAGCGGATTTGAATTTGATGTTATCGACAAGTTTCTCCTATCTCAGCGTTAAGGTAACCGGAGAAACTATCGCGGACTTTCCACCCATGGGTTGGTTACGCACCACGACTCCGAGTTCTGCCGTCAGTTTATCGATCGCATCCTTCTCGGCAATTGTAACAGCCAGATCCACAGTGTTTCCTTCATTCGGTGGATATTGCGCATTGCCGATTTGTGCAACTGCGGTCCACGAGCCATCTGATCTGAAGTCAGTAACGCCGTTAGCCGGTGGTCGTTGCAGGTACCAACCAGCGCGATCGGCCGGCGGATTTACTGGTCTCACCCAGAAGAGCAAGCCATGTGTAGCATGCGACACACCTGAGGACGTACCTTCAGCAGTAACCTTATAGACGCCGTCCGCCCCTCGCGAACAAGAGATTTTCTCCCCTGCACGCGGCTTGAAAAACGAGATCACCATACTGGAATAATTTGAAGGGTCGGTGGGATCTCCTCGTTCGCCAACCGCGAACGCCACGACCGTACCCCTACGCACGGAAAGTCCTGGTGAAGGGTTTTGTGAATGAGCTATGACACGACCGGCCTCGGCAGCCTGAGCATATTGTGGTCGGGGTTGCGGAACGAGATGATTACTCCGCAGTGTGTCTTCGGCTTCCGCCTGGCTCAGGCCATCGAGAGTCGGTATGGTGATCAGGCTGGGCCAGAGAAGGATTAGGAGAATCGCTACGCCAACTCCTCCCATGATTGATACTGCGAGCCATCTTGCGCGTTCAGCACGCGTTTTCGTCACGAAGTAGACGATCGAAGCAACCACGAAACCGATACCAACAGCTCGACTGATCGCCCATAAATCGAGGTTTCCGGAGTCCATTTGTTCACCTCACAAGAATTGTTCAAATGCGAAGTGCTAATGCTGTGACCACCTGCCAGACCTACCGTTGGGAAAAGAAAAAACGCCCGGACCTTGAGTTTGCAAGGATGGTCCAGAAAAGCAGTTTGCGAGGACGGTAGAGGCTAAATTGTGACGACGGACGATGTCAAGGAAATCGCGTAGTTCTGACAGGAAATCGCGTAGTGCAAATTAATTCAAAAAATCGCGTAATAATATATACCTGACTGACTAGAGGTTCCGTGCTGATGCAGACTATCTAAAGAAAACAACAACTAGAAAACGGCCAAAGGAAGGACAGGAACGTTGACCAAACAGAACAAGGCCAAACCTCCCTCGAAGGAATACCAAAACTTCGAGAGTCTAGCGAAGCAACTGATCTCTGTACCTAAAAGTGAAATAGATAAACGGGAAGCTGAATATCAGCGACAGAAGAAAACTTCTAAAAAGAAACGAGTTGCTTAAGTGGTCGGAATGCTGCAAAAAATCACCTATTTACTCTGCATCTATTTGGTATTCAAAGGTGTGGAAATTTTCCAGATCGCACTAGCGAGTCAACGAACAGACAAATCCCGCATAGTTGCCGTAGTGATCGGCGGAGTGATGATTATGATAAGCATAGTCGTGGCGATAGGCTTTGCTGTTTGGATTACGGATCAAGCGGTCGGCGTTAGCGTTCCGAACCGATGAAACGAAAAGGGCGCTACGGCCTGACTGAAGACAACGTAGCGCCCCTCACGATCAAAGATTACCTCAGCGCTCGGTCACCTTTCAGATCATTAATTCGTCGTCAATAATCTTCTCAACCGGAATGTTTGGCGGTGTGGGAGTAAGCAAGTATGGTCAACAAACTTGGTTCTCGAATGCCGGACTCATATTTCAGAGACACGCGCACTTGTTAAATGAGAATTCAGCAAGCGAACCAGTTCAGATTGACTTACTCCCAGCCGTTGCCGGATAACGAGCAACTTGGCCGCAAGGTGTTTAGGTTTTGGGCGCGGCTGTTGGCCCATCAATACTTTATTCCTAAGCTTTCCATTAGATCTTCCTGCGCCTTTCGTGGGGCGGCCTGCAATGGCGGTGAGGTATAGGTCAGAACGCGGCCCTACGAAACTCGGTGAACGGAAAGAGAAGCTCACACGCTTCGTCTAATGCCGACATGCCGCAAACGACACGTTTGGCGGCTGGGATTTAAGGTACTGTTTTACTTCCATGAGACGACGGGCCAAGTCATAAGCAGCTTGTGGGTACGCGCCGTAAGGCTTAAACGCGATCTCCCAAGCTTCTGCGTCAGTAGGTGGATTTTCCGTGGTAGGATTATCTTGCATGGTCGAGTCCTTTCTTCTTAATAGGGTTAGGATTCGGCTGTGTAAGGGCTGGTGAGTGTTAGTCGCACTTGCCAGCCCGCTCGTTTTGTGCGCACCACTATAGACAGCAAGATGTTCGCTTGTCAAAACAATAGTTGGTTTATCACCATAGTTTCTATCGGATGATATAATTCAGACCATGAAGATGATCGGCACAACTGAGGCAGCTAGACGGTTAGGCGTAAGCTCGAACAGAGTGCGGGCATTGATTGATAGCGGGCGCTTAAAGGCGCAGAAGATAGGGCGTGAGTATGCTATCAATCCGAGCGATCTGAACGCCGTGCAGAATCGCAAAGCGGGCCGACCGCGCAAAACACCGGTGCGGCGGCGTCCAGGGAAATAGGTTCATCTCCCGTTTGACGGGAATCTCGGGAGGCGTGCTTATAGAGGACCCGTTGAGATTACCAAATTAAAGGTCTGCGACATACTACCGGAACGGAAGGAAGCTGCGAAGACAGAAAGCCGCTTAACTTCCGGGGCTCTCTTCATGGCTAGCCATCTCCTCTACTCCACTAATACCTACATGAAGTTCTATATCAACGAGAACTATCGTGGAGGCGTTCACTATATCTGGTTTAGCGAGAACTTTGATTCGGGTACGTTGGGTTCTTATGTTCCCGGCTCGGGAGTGCCTCCGACATCTAACCCTAAAGATATTTACTTGGACTTAAAAAACGCCGTAGCAAAAGTCGATACCCACAATACAAAAATCAAGGAGCAAATTTCGGGACTTACGGCACTGGCAATAAATTGGGAAAAAGCCGGGGAAATAACAGCAACCCAAAAAGACGATATTGTTTATATCGTGAATGAGCCGAAATACTTTTCGTATTGGCGTCCATTGCTTTACATAGTTCCGAAGGCCCTAGTCGCTCCACGAATTAAACCTGTCCCTATGGCACTATGTGCCGGGCTAGGAAATGAGTATATACTTGAGGATCTTCGCCATGATGAATTTAGCGTGATAGAAATATGATCTCGACCCTACCAAGTTTAAGGAACCAAAGCGCGAAAGAGATTGAGGGAATCCTTGCTAGTCTCACGCTTGACATGCTTCCCAACCCCGGGATCGGCGGGGCGCCGTCTGATCTGACTATGGATGTACGGGATCGGCTCATTCAGGAAATCAGGATTTCGCTGGGTTTGAAGATGGATGATAAGTCCCCGGCGGCGATGTCTAAGATTTATGACTATCTCGCTCGCGAGATGGGCCATGCTGCGTTGGCAGACGTGGACATTAAAGAAGTCAAGACCCGGCTTGGAGACAAAGGCGAATTAGCTCCACCTCTGTATAAAATAGTATTTACGGACTCGTACAAACATAGCGGCAACAGACGCGGAGTTGATGAACGAGCCATCGAGCGTACTCTTCAATCCCCTGATAGTGTTGAGCATTTGAGACCGGAACTATTAGGAATCACATCCAAGAGAGCAACTTCTCTTTATCTGAAACAGTTTATCAACAATAGCCGTCCGTTTAATAGTCATAGCCTTCTTGTGTTGTGCACCCGGATAGGGTACGTACAGGAGGTTAGCGATGCTTGGCTGATTTTTCATTCCGATGTGGACTTGAGTAAGGCTAAGACACCGCTTGATGTCTTGAAAGCCCTAGTCGCGAAATATGGATTTGAGATTCAGATAGGCGAAAGAAAGGCAAGCTTTTTCTGGCATGAATGGGTGCCTATCTCGCGACGCCTCCCATATAATGAAATTATTCGAATCCCCACAGAACCAAGTGTTAACTGGGCGATCACTTGGTCACCCGGCGAGATGCGGGATAATAGCGTAGAATTGACCTACGCATTTGCAATCAACTATGCGGCTTATGATGCGGATCTCGTTAGACATGGCATTAGAATCAAGCCGAACACGCCCCAACAGACTACCCGTCCCAAGTGATAGCTGGTCAGTCGCCGATCTAGTGTCGGCCTTTTGGTTTGCCAAACGATGATAAGCCTGATGCCTAACGTTTACTGACACAGATCAATGCCGCTGGCGGTGCGGCATGACATCAAAGCGCCGAGGTCTTCGTTACCGCTGTTTGGCCCGAACTGGGTGATGCAATCTTGGAACATCATGTTTGCATTGTCACAGAAGTCCGGCTCCATGGACGGAAACTGGAGCCCGAAGAGGCAAGTTGAATAGAGGCCCCACGCCTGAAACTTGCAATCGTCTTCGGTGGGACCCCAGGGATAGTCAAAGGAATTACGGCACGCATCTAGCGGCGCGACATAATGAGAGCCACGACAGGCGAAAACTTCGTCGACGTAGCCCGCACGAGCCGGGATGCCAAAGCAGGCGAGAAGAACGCCGGTCGCGCCCAATCGCATCGTAAGTCGGAGCAATGATTTTAGCATGAGATGTTCTCCTTTGTTTGAGGTGGAGAGACTTGCCCGGGGCGGGCAAGGCAGGCTTGCGCGCTCGGCGTGAGTTGCGCCCTGTGATGCCTTGCACGATACACCCGAAGCCATTTTGAGGCAAGAGTTCTTATCGCGCCGCTAGGTCAGTCAACTATATTTATCCCCCTTTCAGGGTTCTCTGACTATTTGTGATTCAATCCCAAGGTTGTCGCTGCGCTCCAACCCTGGGCTGAAATTAGCGAACGCCTTCGGCGTAATTTCAAACTGATGCATCATCGGAAATCGAGTTACATCCGTCCGATGATTCTGCCGGTCGGCGCTCGAGCAAGACCATGGCGGTGCGTTCGGCGGGCACGGAGACCGGGAAGCGGGTTCGCGATTGAAGGTGCGTCACTTGCATCTGCGTGTCGCGATCGATTTCAGAGACAAACGTGTAAAGCACGACGTCGCGGAAGACCGAGGGCAAGATGAGAACGCCGGGTGTTCTCGGTGACGCAGTGAAAATGGGCGCAACGCGAGCTTGCGCGAGCGCGAACCGGTAGAACGCAACGAGCGCCGGCATCGAGTCACTTAGTTCCAGCGGTAGCGGACTCCAGACGATTTTGCCGTCCATGTCTCATACTCAAACATCAGCGGCCGCACCGGTAGCTAATCGATGACCACGGCTTTCTCGATCCGCTGCATTTTCTCTCCATCATATCGCACCAAATACTCGCGCCCGCCAATCGTAATGGCTTCGGATTCTGCAATCGGCACGGTCTCTTCTGCGCGGCAACATTCAAGCCTCGACCGGAAGCCAGTGATCGTCTGCAGATCGATCGCCCCGGAAATCGCGATTGTTGCTCCTCACGCTCGCCTGCTCTACGAGCGTGTCTCCAACACTTCTCCGTCAGAACACGAGGTGACGGAACAACGATCAGTTCGCCTGGCCCGGGTAATCACCAATCGTGTACTCACTCACTGCCTGCACCGGCACACCGCAGTGGTAATACATCGCGCGCACACACCTGCGCGTCGCTTCATGCGCAAAGCTGCGCGGCGAAAACATCTGCGAATGCGGAATCACCATCGCGACGGTTCCGAGAACGCGATCCTTCAATCACTGGCCGTATTCGGCCATGAACTTCGCGATCCGAGAAACGGCTCGAGCTCCGGCTTGGCGGTACCATCGACACGATAAAAACCGATGCCCACTTCGTTCGTCGAATTCATGTAAGGATTGGTATTCCAGATCCACTCGATAAACCCGGCGCCATCGGCGGCGAAAGAGAGCGCCAGCTTGCGTTCGAGCAAGTCGCTGACTTCCTCTTCGCTGCGCCAGGACGCGCCACCATCGGCCTTCTCGTAGAACATCACGCCGGTCTCTTCCATCAGGCTCAACTTCGACGGTGTCTTCGCAAGGACGCTGTCCCAAACGAGATCGTCGTTATTCCACCAGTTATGCAGCGACGTGAAGTCGATTTCGCTCGCGAAGAATTGAATGTTGGGACTGTCGCCGAGTCCCGCTTCGTCCTGGCCCACCGTGATCAGTTGTTTTGTGTTGCCGTTGCTTTTGATCGCGACTGTCATCTGGCGCACCCAGCGAATAAACATGTCCTGCGCGAACAGTCGATAGTCGAGTGTCTTCAGCGGCAGGCGATCGTCGATCAGATGAACACTTTCGAAATCCTGAAGCCGTGGAAGGTCGAACAAGTCGTCACTAGTCGTGCGCCAGAGTTGTTGCAGTCGGCTCACGTGTTCTTCATCAGTTGCGGCGGGATAACGATCTCTCAGCCACTGTTTCCACGCGGCTCGTTCGTGAGCATCGTAATTCGGCCGGCAATTCCAAAGATATTTTGGCGAGCAGAACGAAGGCTCGTTGATGAAGTCCCAGATCACGTCGTCGACATCGCGGCAACGTTCAGTGAACGCTGAGATGAACTGTTGTTGCGCTTTCACCGAGCGCGGATCGAGATAAGCATTCTCGCCGCCCCACGTCTCCGGCAGAAACGCGAAGAAAGTGAAGATGACGGGAATGTCATACTTGTGCGCGGTGAGAAGAAACGCATCGAACGCGCGCAGCATTGCTTCGTCAACTTTGCCGGCTTCGGGCATGTATTTCTTCCAGCCGGTCCAGATCCCGGTGCGCACCATGTTGACGCCGGCTTCTTTCATCTCGCGGAAGTCGTTGTCCCAAACAAACGGGTTCGGCTCGAAGAGAAAGCGGCGATGCACGTCGGAAGCCATGTAGGTCGTGCCGGTGACAGGAAAAACTTTCCCGTCGCGATAGAAGAAGTGTTTGTCGACAGTGAGCGGCTTGCCGCGCGTCATCAGTGCTTCGTCGTAGATCCAGAAGCCGCTGGTGTGAGTGAGCTCGACTGATGAGCCGGTGTGTGAGTTGAGTCTGCGCGTGCGAGTTTGTAAAGACCCGGTCTGAGTTTTGCGTCGTCCGGAAGTTTGCAGAGCGCGGCCGCTTTCGTGTTTTCAGTGTTGAGAGTTAAGTTCAGAGCGCGAAACGATCTGATCGGCGTTATCACGCACTTCAATGTGCAATCTTCGTTGCAAGCTTCTGCCAGTCGCCTTTCGGACGAGTCAGTCGAACTGACAACGTTGGGATCTCTCCCGGTTTGTAGCAGGCAAAGTCACTTCTGACTTCAAAGCGGCTTGCGCCCTGTGATGCTCTGTTCTGCAAGAATACGCGAGTGACTTTAGCATCGAGGCTGCCGCTGAAAGTTGGCAAACACCCAACGTCCGCCGGCAAATTCGCCGAGCAAGCGATCGATCTGAATCACCGGCGCGGCAACGGCCGACCATCGCGGTTCATTCCCAGCACCAACGGCTGAACGACGCCCTCGTGTGGTCCATCGCTGCCCGCTTCGTCAGGCTCATTGTTTGACGAACTCAAACGCACGTACAACTCGTAGATCTTCGTTCGCCTTGAAGCCGCTCTTGAGATCGTCGCAGGCTTCGAAGCCTTGTACGATTCCAGTGGTGTTGACTGGAAACGAGTGCGTGATGCCGAGCGTTTGTGATAAGTGGTTTGATGCGATTCGACGCGCCATTCTGCGCCGGCGCGCACGACCGGTCTCGAAGCGGAACGCCGCCGATGTTGAGCCAGTTTCCGCCCGCGCGCAGATACTTCAGAATCGCCTTCCACGCTCGTTTCGGAAACGCAGAACCGTAAGGCGTGATGAGCAGATCGAAACGCGTCGTGTTGAGTTGCGTGATTAGATCCCGCTCGTGAGGAACGCTGACAGCGAAATATTGCAGGACTGTTGAAGAGTCTCGAGCGTGATATCGCAACCATCGAATCGCAGGAAATCCCGGTTCCCAGAAAACGGCGACGGAGGGTGTTGCGACGTTGGAGCGCCGAGAATGACGTTCGGAATGCGCGACGCAACAGCGGCGGTTCCGATAGTTTTTAGAAATTTTCGTCTGGGAAATTGGCCACGGATGATCCGGAATCGCACGGATTTTACTCTAAACTGAATCCGGATACAGTGTCTGACGACTCAACCGACAAACAAGAAAGCGTTCGTTTGAGTTTCTTAGTCTATCGCTGTTGCTTGGTCTGGGAGCGGCGATTCGCGCGCTGATCTTCTTCGGTTGGCTCGCGGACGAAGTCGCTCGAAGGTGACGCGCGACAGTTTGACGACGCGACACGAGCGGCCGTCCACCAGCTTGCTTCGCCAACAATGACAGCGATCATGCGCGGGCTTCTCGTTTATCGGCTCAACGATCGCGCTGACGGTCGGGACGATCTTCGTCGTAGTTCGCTTTGCGATGCGGAAGTGGGGACGTGAAGCGAAACTCTTCGCGATCACGATGATTGGCGCGTCGCTTTTGAATATCACACTCAAGCTCGCGTTCAAACGTCCGCGGCCAATGCCATTCTTCAACCTCTCGCCACCGGAGACGTACAGTTTTCCGAGTGGACACTCACTCACGAGTGCTGTTTCTTCGGCGCGCTCGCGGCAATCCTCACGGCGCGGATCAAGACGAAACGCGTACGCGTGATCGTGTGGATCGTGCGACGACGATGTTTCTGTTGATCGGCTTTTCGCGGATTTATCTCGGCGTGCACACACGACGGACGTGATCGCGGGATTTGCGGCGGCGTTGATTTGGATCCTGGTGGTGAGGTTTGTGGAAATGCAGTTGGCGCGAAGAAAACGAAGAAAGTCGAGACAGGATT
Source organism: uncultured Acidobacteriota bacterium (assembly GCA_963748155.1). Classification (GTDB taxonomy): domain Bacteria; phylum Acidobacteriota; class Blastocatellia; order Pyrinomonadales; family Pyrinomonadaceae; genus PSRF01. The sequence goes on from CAVVHV010000004.1 coordinate 853,024, forward strand.
TACATGATTTATTCAGGATCAGCAGGATTATCACTGTTAATCCTGTGCAGTCTTGTACATCCTGATCTAAATCTCATCTCGACCGCCAAGCCGCCACCCGGCATGTTCACTGCCTGCACCGATCCGCCATGCATGCGCACGGCGCGTTCGGTGATCGCGAGACCCAAGCCCGTTCCGCCACCACTCTGCCGATCGCGCGCATCTTCCGTGCGGTAGAACGGACGAAAGATCTTCTCGAGCGCCTCTTCGGGAACACCATGTCCACGATCCCTGACGCTAATCACCGCGAATTGTCGCCACCATTTTGCTTGCTCAGCGCCACTTCAACCGCCGTTCCCTCAGGCGTGTATCGCACCGCATTCCGCACGACATTCTCAACCGCGCTGCGCAGCAATTCCTCCACGCCTTTGATCGAACAATTATCACTCGAAACGACCTGCACCGAGCGATTTAAACTGCGCGCTTCGAAGTCCGCATCATCCGCGACTTCTCTCACGAGCGCCGCCAGATCGACATCAGTCCGCTTGCGCCTATCAGTGCCACTTTCCAAACGCGTCAAAGTCAGCAACTGGCTGATCATCTCGTTCAGATTGTCTGACTCACGCTCGATACGATCGAGCGCGCCATTCGCTTCCGAACCAGAACGCTGTCGCGCCAGACCAAGCGCGACTCCCAGCCGCGCCAGCGGCGATCGCAATTCATGCGAGATGTCGCCGAGCAGTCGTTGTTGCGCCTTCACCATCGACTCCAGGCGCTCCGCCATCGAGTTGAAATCACGGCCGAGTTGTCCAACTTCATCCTGTCGCTTCGAGAGCTTCGTAGACACACGCGCGCCGAGATTTCCTTCGGCGAGCTCGTTTGTCGTCGTGCGGAGTTTCAGAATAGGTTGCGTGAGATAGCGCGCCAGCCAGTAACAAAAGATGCCGCCAATCACGAGCACCACGAGCAGCCGCAGCCCTAAGCGTCTGGAAGATCGGTTGAAACGGCGGACGAGGAATGTGTGCGACGTAGATGTAGCGTTGCCCGTTTGCGCTCACGACGGGCCGCGCGACGAGAGTGTTTTCAACAGCGAAGTTGAATTCGATATCACGACTTCTGATCGCCTTCGCGATCAGTTCCTGAGCTGCCGGGCGGCACCGCTGCGCCCGGAAAGTTCTTTGCCATTCTCGTCGAAGAAAGTCGCACCAACGCCTGAAGATTTTTCTGTCGCCTGAAGCGCAGCAGTCAATGCGCCTGGTCCTGATTGCTCGTAAGATCTCAGCAGCCTTCTGCGCGTTTGGGCCAGTTTGAGCGAGGTCGCGCCACGAACGTCTGGTCGGTGTCGGGCGCGTGAGGGCGAACGCCGCAAACAGCACGACGTTGATAATGATCATGGCGATCCAGAACCAGAGGAAGATCTTCAGATATAAGCTGCGAAAGGGAATCTTCATTCGGATTTCTCAGTGGTGGCGCCATAGATGTAGCCCACGCCGCGGATGGTCTTGATTCGCTCGAGACCGTTGAGCTGGTGGCCCAACTTCTTGCGCAGGTTACTGACGTGCATGTCGATGCTGCGATCGAACGGCGATAACTCGCGACCTAAAACTTCCTTGACCAGATCTTCTCGCTTCACGATCTGTCCGGCATTGCGCAGCAGTATTTCGAGCAGATCATATTCGACTCCGGTGAGCTCAACTACTTCCCCCGAGCGGCGGACGTTGCGCGTGTTACTGTCCATTTCTATGTCGCCGACACGAATAGTCTCACGCGCGGAAGTAGTTGACTCAACGGGCTGGGCGCGCCGCAATACTGCGCGAATACGAGCGACGAGCTCACGGGGGTTAAACGGCTTTGGGAGGTAATCGTCTGCGCCGATTTCGAGTCCGACGATGCGGTCCACATCGTCGCCCCGGGCAGTTAACATCAAAACAGGAATACGAGAGCGAGCACGGATGCGTCGCAGCACGTCGAAACCGTTCGTGCCCGGCAACATCACGTCGAGCACGACGAGATCGTGTTCGTTTGAAAGCGCGCGGTCCACGCCCTTTTCGCCGTTGTGGATCGCTTCAACCGTGTAACCTTCAGGCTGAAGATACTCTCCTACCAACTCGCAAAGGCCGACGTCGTCGTCAATTACAAGAACGCGTTCCATTGGTTGCTGTACAGCCAGATTGAAAGACATATCGGCGACCTAAGGCAAGTCGCGGCAATCCTACAATAATCGGCCATTTTCGTGCGTAAAGAAGTGTCAATCGAAATGTTTACGAAACTGACAAAACTTTACATATCCATTGACAGACTCTTTACGCCGAATTTCGATAAAATCCGCGCTCAAGCTGGGGCGTAAACGCACTCTTATCCGCGCCAATTAGCAAAGCAAGCGAAAGTTATCGAAGGAGCCTTCGGAATGAAGAAAATCGTGTTGGTAATCGCCCTTTGCGCAAGCATACCCGGACTGGTGTTTGCGCAACAGCGTCCCGGTTCATTGCGTGGACAAGTGCTGGACGAGTTGGGCGGTGCAATCGTTGGCGCGAGCGTGACGGTGATTGACAGTAAAGGCGTGGAGAAGTCAGTCGTCACGAACGATGGCGGAACGTATGTAGTTAACGGTCTCGCGCCCGGCAAGTACACAGTTCGCGCAATCAACGCGGGCTTTGCAATGTTCGAAACTCCTGACGTGGAAGTCGTCGCCGGCAAAGCCGGCCCAGTTTGATATCACACTGAAAGTCGCAATCGAAGAACAGAAAGTCACCGTATCAACTGATAATCGTGAGCTGAGCACTGAACCGGAAAACAACGCCGGCGCGGTTGTTCTAAAAGATGCTGATATCGATGCGCTGCCCGACGATCCGGACGATCTCGCCGCAGCGTTACAAGCACTCGCCGGTCCCTCGGCTGGTCCAAACGGCGGCCAGATCTTCGTCGACGGATTCACTGGCGGTCGCTTGCCCCCACGCGCTTCGATTCGCGAGAGTCCGCATCAACTCAAATCCGTTCTCCGCTGAATACGATCGACTCGGTTTTGGTCGTATTGAAATCCTGACGCGTCCCGGCACAGACCGTTATCGCGGCCAGGTTTCGTTTAACTTTAACGACGACGCTCTTAACGCCCGAAACCCTTTTGCTGACAGCCGTCCTCCAATTCAGACGCGACAGTACGGCGGCAACTTCGGTGGTCCAATCTCGAAACGAAAAGCTTCGTTCTTCGTCGACTTCGACAAGCGCGACATCAACGACCAGGCGCTGGTTTTTGCGACGATTCTTGATGCGAATAACAACATCGTCGACTTTAGTGAAACAGTAGCGATCCCCAGCCGCCGTACATCGTTCAGCCCCAGAATCGATTACCAGATCAACCAGAACAATACCCTTATCGCCCGCTACAACTATGCGAAGAACACGCGCGTGACGGGCGTCGGCGGCTTCTCGCTGCCGACGCGCGCGTACGACACGGAGAACAGCGAACAGAGCATTCAGCTTACGGAAACAGCGATCATCAATAAGACGATCGTCAACGAGACGCGATTCCAGTTTGAACATCAAACCGGTGCGCAGAACGCCGACAACTCGCTTCCAACGCTCGAGGTGGGTGACGCATTCATTGGCGGCGGATCGCAGATCGGCCAGTCGCACAGCACTACGAGAGACTGGGAGCTGACGAACAACACTTCATTCGCGATCGGTTCACATGCGTTAAAAGCCGGCGCTCGCCTGCGTGGCATTCATATCGATCAGTTTTCGCCACAGAACTTCGGTGGCACTTACACGTTCTTCGGCGGCAGTCTTGGTCCAATTCTCGATGCGAACGAGCAGCCTACCGGAGGCACGGATTTCATCACCAGTATCGAGCGTTACCGGCGCACGCAGGTTTTGCTTGCACAGGGGTTGAGCGGTCTTGAGATTCGAGCACTCGGCGGCGGCGCGAGCCAGTTTCGTTTGTCGTCCGGCAATCCCGAAACCGAAGTCAGCCAGTGGGACGTCGGCGGTTTTTTGCAGGACGACTGGAAGGTGCGGCCAAACCTAACGCTCAGCCTGGGTCTGCGTTACGAGAACCAGAAAAATATCGACAGCAATTTGAACTTTGGACCACGCGTCGGGTTTGCATGGTCGCCGGGTGGACAGCAGTCGAAGACTGTCGTGCGCGGCGGATATGGCGTGTTCTACGAGCGCGTCAGTGAGAGCCTGACGATGACGGCGGAGCGCTTGAATGGCGTCAATCAGCAGCAGTTCACGGTTCAGAATCCTGATTTCTTCCCGGTGATTCCGACTGTGGACCAGCTCATTCAGTTTGCAGTTCCGGGATCTGTTTATCGACTTGCTGACAATCTGCAAGCGCCTTACACGTTGCAATCGGTGATCAGTGTTGAGCGCCAGTTGCCACACAATCTGACACTCGCAACCAGCTACATTAACATTCGCACGCTGCACGTCCTGCGGACGAGGCCGTTGAACGCGCCGTTGCCGGGAACGTTTATTCCGGGCGTGCCGGCGAGCGGAATTCGCCCGTTGGACTGCGCTGACTTTATTCCCCCGGACATCAATCCTTCGACGCGTTGCAACGTGTTCGAGTATGAGTCGAGCGGTCGTTACAACCAGAACCAGTTAATCATCAACTTCAACAGTCGCTTCCATCGCAACGCGACGATGAATGCGTATTACGTTTTTGCGAAAGCGAACAGCGACGCTGATGGCATCGGAAGTTTGCCGGCGAACCCGTACGACTTGAGCACGGAGTATGGCCGCGCGTCCGGCGATATCAGGCATCGATTCGTGATGACTGGTAACTTCCGCGCGCCGTGGGGCATCACGCTGAATCCGTTCGTGATCGTGCAGTCAGGACGCCCGTTCAATATCACGCTCGGACGCGATATCAACGGCGACACGTTCAATATTGAGCGGCCGGCTCTCGCGCCCGCGGGTGCAGATTGTTCTGACACGCTCAACATCAAGTGCACGCCGTATGGAAACTTCAAGCTCACGTTTGCTCCCGGCGACGTGATGATTCCGCGCAACTTCGGCGAAGGTCCGGGATCTACGACCGTCAACCTGCGCGTCAGCAAGACGTGGAGCTTTGGTTCTGAAGGCGGCAGCTCGAATGCGCAGAATCAGCAGCAGGGTAACCAGCAACGCGATGGACAACAACGCGCCATCATGGGCGGCGGAATGGCTGGGCGAGGTCCAGGTGGTGGCGGTCCGGGTCGGCGGGGGCGGCGGCCGTGGTGGACCGGGCGGCGGTGGTGGTGGTTTCGGTGGACCAGGTGGCGGCAATGGCCGTTACAATCTGACGTTCTCGTTGAACTTCCAAAACATTCTGAACCACACGAATTTGGGGAATCCGGTGGGTAACCTGGGATCGCAGCTGTTTGGGCAATCGACGTCGACCACGGGTGGCTTCGGTGGGTTTGGGGCCGGCAATCCTGCTTACAATCGCCGCATCGATGCGCAGCTAAGATTTAGTTTTTAAATCCGGGTGAGTCCTTTTAACGAGAGGTAGTCTTTTACAGGATTTACAGGATTTTTCAGGATTTACATGTGAATCCTGTTGAATCTTGTAAATCCTGTAAAATGCTTTCTCGTTGACCCAATATTTCCAGCATTGCATTGCGCCCGATTGCGGCGCGGAATTCGAGCTTGATGCCCGCCTTTACGTGTGTTCGCGTTGCGGCGGGCTGCTTGATGTTGAGCGTCGTGGAGAGATCGATTCTACGTCGCTGCGTGATGTGTGGTTAACGCGGCGCACATCGTTCGATCCGCGCGACCGCAGTGGCGTCTGGCGTTTCCGCGAATTCCTCCCTTTCACTGAAGACACCGAAGTTGTTTCGCTTGGCGAAGGAAACACGCCGCTCTACAACGCACCGCGCTCCGCTGATTACTGTCGCCTTCCTCAATTAAATCTCAAGCATCAAGGTTGTAATCCGACGGGCTCGTTCAAAGACACGGGGATGACTGCCGCCGTAACACAGGCGCGCAAACTCGGCGCGCGTCTCGTCGTCTGCGCCAGCACTGGAAACACGGCAGCGAGTCTCGCCGCGTATGCGGCGCGCGCTGATCTTTTGTGCGCGATCGTCGTTCCGGGTGGCCAGGTGAGTCACGCAAAGCTTGCGCAGGCGCTCGACTACGGCGCGAAGGTGTTGGAAGTCGATGGTAATTTCGATACGTGTATGAACCTCATTCGCGAGCTTTCCAAAGACGAGTCGATTTATCTCGTCAACTCGATCAATCCGTTTCGCATTGAAGGTCAGAAGACAGTTGCGTTCGAGCTCGCCGAGCAGCTCGAGTGGCGTGTTCCGGATCATCTGGTTGTGCCCGGCGGCAATCTCGGGAACAGTTCAGCGTTCGGGAAAGGTTTTCGTGAGTTATTCGAGAGCGGATTAATCGAGCGACAGCCGAAGATTACGGTGATACAGGCTGAGGGGGCGGCGCCGTTTGCGAGGTTCTATGCCGAGGATGAGCACGAAAGTTTTGTGAACGAGGAGCATCCGCAAACGCTCGCTTCGGCGATCAAGATCGGCGCACCGGTTTCATGGCAAAAGGCGTGGCGTGCGGTGCGCGAAACGGGTGGCAGCGTTATAACAGTGACCGAACAGGAAATTGCTGATGCGAAAGCTGTGATTGGCCGCGATGGGATTGGTTGCGAGCCTGCGTCAGCGACGACGGTTGCGGGCATTCGCAAGCTCGTCGAGGATGGTGGAATTAAGGAGAATGAGACGGTCGTTGCTGTGCTGACCGGGCACGTGTTGAAGGATACTGATTACGTGATGAAGTATCACAGCGGAAATTTAATTGCGCCCGGTGGCGATAAGAAACTCGTGAGTAACTTTGGGAATTCGCCAATTAAGGTAGCTGTTTCACAGGATTTACATGATTTGCAGGATTTACAAGATATCCTGAAAATCTTGTAAATCCTGTAATCCTGTCTAACATGACTCAAGCCAAACATGAAGTCAGAGTCCCCGCATCGACCTCCAATCTCGGCCCTGGCTTCGATTGCTTCGGCCTTGCACTAAAACTTTATCTCACGGTCACGGCCACCGCTGTCCCTGACGTCAACCGAACCATGCCGCGTCACCACGACCGGCGCAAAAGAGAACGAAGCCCTCCCGCGCAACGCCGTCAATCTGATCTATCGCGCGATGTCGTTCACCGCTCGCCGCGAAGGAGCCTCGTTACCCTCTGTCGACCTCACCGCGCACAACGAAATACCACTCGCCAGCGGCCTCGGCAGCAGCGCCGCCGCGATCGTTGCCGGCATCAAGCTAAGCTCATTGCTCACTCAAAAACCCATCGCGGATCAAACAATTCTCAACTACGCGACCGAATTCGAAGGACATCCTGACAACGTTGCAGCCTCAATTTACGGCGGCTTTCTCGCAAGCTGCGTTTGCAGCGATGGTTCAGTGCTCTCAACGAAATTCAACTGGCCCGAGCAGGTTCGCGTCGTCGTTGTTTCGCCTCACTCGCAACTGCCAACACACGTCGCGCGCGCTGCACTGCCGCGAACGATTACTCATCTTGACGCCGTTCACAACCTGCAACGAACAGCACTCTTCACCGCGGCCATTGCTCAGCAACGTTACGATCTGATCTGGGAAGCGATGCGCGATCGCCTGCACCAGCCACACCGCGAATCGCTCGTGCCCGGACTAGCCGAAGCCCTCGCCCTTCCACGCACGCCCGGACTGCTCGGCATCGCGCTGAGTGGCGCTGGTCCAAGTATCGTCGCTTTAGTTGATGATAATGAGGACGAGATCGGCGCGCGCATTGCCAACTGCTTCGCAGCCCACAACGTCGAATCCACAACCAGAACCCTCGACGTCGACAACGAAGGAATACAACTAACGCACCAGAGTCTGTAAGCGATACACGGGATAACTCACCGCCAGCAACACGAGCGCATAAATACTATTTCTCGTATCAGAGCGTATCGCTCCCGCCAGAAACAACACGGAGCCAATCAACGCGAGGGCAGGCGTGATCGGATAACCCCACACGCGGTACGGACGCGGTTTGTCAGGTTCGCGCCGTCGCAACACAAACAGCGACACGAACGAGAGGATGTAATTCACCACGAAGAAAAACGCGAGGACCGTGATGACAGTCTCGAACTTCTCACCAAAAATAATGAACATCAGCGCTACGAGCAGACTAAGCGCCAGCGCAATCGTGGGCGTGCCACCTTCGTTAACCACTGCGGCCTTCTTCGAAAAGAGACCGTCACGGCTCATCGCAAAAATCACGCGCGTCGCCATCAAGTGCAGCGCGTTGATTCCGCTGAGCATCGACACGATCGTCAAACAACGAAAGATCGTGTCGCCGTGCATGCCGAAGATCACATTCGCCGCTTCCCCCGCTGCGAACTCCTTGCCCGCGATCTGGTTCATCGGCAACACGTAAAGCAATGCGACATTTACCAGTAAATAAATCGCGGTGATCGTGAGCACCCCACTAAACAGCGCACGCGGGATGTTGCGGCCCGGCTCTTTTACTTCCTCTGAAAAATAGATCACGCCGCTCCAGCCGTCGTAGGTGTAAATCGCCGCCTGCAACGAGACGACGATTGCCGCGAGCGTGATTGGAGCTGAGTGAGATTGAGGTGCCGACAACGCGCCGTTACCGCCGAGTAAGAACGCTGCAACAATCAAAGCGAGGAATGCGAGCGCCTTCAGCAGGCTGGTTAGGTTTTGGATGTTGCTGCCCCAAACAATTCCGCGCCATTGCAGGAACGCGAAGATGATCGCGACCGCAGCCGCTACCGTTTTCGATTGTCCCGTAAGTGCTGGAAACAACGCGCCTGTGAACGTGCCGATTAACAGCGACACCGCGGCAGTCGAACCGCACGAAGAGATCCAATCGCTCCAACCAACGATGAACCCCGCGTACTCGCCCAGTGCATAGCGCGAGAAGACGTATTGTCCACCAGTGCGCGGCAGCATCGTACCGAGCTCGGCGAGCGAGATCGCGCCGAGGAGTGCATAGACACCGCCGGCAAGCCAGACAAGCAGGAAAGGAACGACGGCAGGAAGTTGTTCAGCGATCGTGCCCGGCGTTCTGAAGATGCCCGCACCGATCGTATTGCCGATGATTACAGCGAGACCAAAGCCAACACCGAGTACGCGTAGCAAGTGGCCTTGATGCTTGCAGGATTTTCAGATCTTCAGATTAATCTTGAAAATCTTGTAATCCTGTCAAACGACTGTGCTTACATCCCTGTGCAGCAGCCGGTGAAACAGGTGCTCTCCCGCCTCCCGCCTAACCGACAATCGCCCACTCTTATACGCCCTCGAATTCAACCCACGCTGCACTGACTTACATATCGCCACATCCTCATCCTGAATACGCTGGCCCACCTCAACACTCGCACGACGCTCTTCCTCGCTAATCACATCCGGAAAGTAAAAATCAAAGATCACTTCAGTCTGGTCCACGCCACGCGGCACGACGAGGTTCGTATCCATTACGCCGTCGTACCAGTTGACCATGAAGTTCGGATAAATCCAGTAATACAGCGCTCGATCGCCTTTCCGCACCGCGCCCGTCTGCTCCTCCGCGCCCTCGCTGACGATCGGGCTCCACTGCAAACAATAATTCTCACCGTTTTCGATCATGTATTTGCTGTAATCAAGCACACTGTCGAGGCCCTTGTGCAAATACGGCACGTGATAACCACCATCGAGATAGTTATCGACAAACACTTTCCAGTTGCAGTCGAAGTGGTAATGACGCCGCTCGAACCAGTGCAGATCTTTCAACTGAAGACCACTCGTCTGCGCGACCAGATCTTCCCCAAGAAACTCCTCGATCGATATCGCGAGTCCCTGGACCAGCTTCACAAAAACCCAATTCTCCCACTCCGCAATCTCCAGCGACACGAGGCCATTAGTGGCGCGATCGAAATCGCACACACCTGAAAAATCCGGCGTGCCTTTCAACTCGCCTTCGAGCGAATAGGTCCAACCGTGATACGGGCACCGGAGCTGTGCCGCTTTGCCTTCAGGCGCGGTCATCACTGCCGCCGCGTGATGCCGGCAAACGTTGAAGAAACCGCGCAATTCGCCGTCATTCCCACGCACGATCACCACCGGCTCCCCTGCGATGTCTGTCGTGACGTACTTGCCCGGCTCAGTCAACTGATCCGCGCGCGCCGCGAGTTGCCATGATTGCGAGAAGACGGTTTTGAGCTCGTGATCGTAGAAGTCTTTATCGATGTACCACGATGAGGGAATCGTCGACGCGTAATCGAGCGCGAGGTTTGGATCGTACTGCTCGATGATCGTCTGCAAATGATCGTTCATACGACCGGTGTCGCTGTTTTGCGTTTCGGATTGAAGAACGGCGTCTTCACGACTGTCGCGCGTACGTGATGCCTGACAGCCTCGACCGTGATCTCGAATTGCAGGCGCGTGCCCGGGCGTGTGTACTCACGCTTCACAGTCGCGAGCGCGATCATGCTCTTCAACGTAGGCGACCACGTGGTCGTCGTCGCTTTGCCGACCTGCATTCCTTCCTTGAACACGGGCACTGCGACTCGCGATGCCATCGGCGAAACTGCCGGCGGCAGACCGACTTTCTCGTAGATATTTTCGACCTGCGGCCAGTCGATCTCGAGACCAACAATCTCGCGCGGGTGGCCGTGCTTATGTTCTTCGATCAACGCTGCCTGGCCCACGAAACGATTCTTGTCGAGGTTAACAAGGCGCCCAAGTCCCATCTCGAAAGGCGAGTATCGCTGCTCATCGACGAGCGCTTTCTTGCTGCTGTTGAAGTCAACGTCGATCAGCAACAGCCCTGCTTCGACGCGCGCGACATCGAGCGCGAGCATGCCGGCGGGATGAATGTCGAATGCGCGGCCTGTTTCCATGAGCGCGTCCCAAACTTTGACGGCTTTGTCTGACGCGATCCAGATCTCGTAACCGAGATCGCCTGTGTAACCCGTGCGCGAGACCTCGACCGGAACGCCCGCGATCGTGGCTTTAGTCACGCGAAAGTATTTGAGGTTCGCGATCTCGGCATCTTCGACGAGACTCTTCAGCAGGCGCCCTGAAGTTGGACCTTGCAGCGCGAGCGCGGACACGCTTTCGGAGATGTCTTCAATCTGCACGTCCATGCCCGCGGCGTTTTGCGTAAACCAGCGCAGGCTCGGATCGGCAGCGGTCCAGCGGTAAGTGTTTTCTTCGAGTCGCGACACGGTGCCATCGTCGATCACTTTCCCGCGCTCGTCGCACCACGGCGTGTAGATCACCTGGCCCACCGAGACCTTTCGCATGTCGCGCGTGATGACTCGATCGACGAGCCGCGTCGCGTCCTTGCCCGTGAGCCGGTATTTGAACAGCGGCGAGATATCGATCAATGCCGCGGCATTGCGGATCGCGTTGTACTCATGTTCGTGATGTGGCTCGTACGAGCTGACGGCATAATAACCAGACCACTCGCGATAGCTAAGACTCTCGCAGAGCGGGAAGGTCCGTTCGTGAAGCGCGGTTCCAATAGGCATCGGCAGTTTTATTCGCCGCAGATAAACGCAGATGAACGCTGATCTGCGTTAATTTGCGTTCATCCGCGGCTGATTTTTTCCGGTGTTTGTCAGGGCGAGCGATTATAAGTATGCTAACGCGCTTGCGGCAAGCCAACAATAAATACGACGTCATCGTGATCGGAGGCGGGCATAACGGTCTGGTTAATGCCGCCTACCTTGCGCGCGCGGGGAAAAAGGTCCTCGTGCTCGAACGTCGCCACGTGCTCGGTGGCGCGGCGGTTACGGAAGAGGTGTTTCCCGGCTTCAAGTTTTCCGTCTGCTCTTACGTCGTCTCGCTGCTTCGACCCGAGATCATTCGCGAGCTCGATCTTCCGCGCCACGGTCTCGAAATTCTTCCACTCGACGGCACTTTTACGCCGATGCCGAACGGCGATTACCTCTGGCGCGTCAACGATCACGCACGCACGCGCCGCGAGATCGCGCGCCACTCGCGTCTCGACGCCGAAGCCTACGACGAATACGGCAAGGCCATGATCGAGATGGCCCACTTCGTGAAGCCGATCATGAGCATGACGCCGCCGGATCCGACTTCACTCGATCCCAAAGGTTGGAAGAACCTCGCGTTTCTCGGCCGCCGCTTTCAAAAGCTCTCCGACGAAGACAAGTACAACCAGGTGCAGTTGATGACGATGAGCGCGGTCGATTTTCTCGATCAGTGGTTCGAGACAGACGTGCTCAAAGCGACGATGTCGGCATCGGGAATCATCGGCACGTTTCTCGGCGTGCGCTCCCCGGGAACTGCGTATGTGCTGTTGCATCACTACATGGGCGAGATCGACGGTGCTTTTCGTTCGTGGGGTTTTGCACGTGGCGGTACTGGCGCGATCTCAAACGCGATTGGCGACGCTGCGCGCGAAGCTGGTGTTGAGATTCGCACTAACGCGGCGATTGCAAAAATTTTGCATAAGAACGGGCGCGCGACCGGGCGTCGTGCTGGAGAATGGCGATGAGATCCTTGCCGACGTCGTTTCATCGAGCGTCGATCCGCGGTTGACGTTCATGAAGATGATCGGCGAGCAGTATTTGCCCGACGATTTCTGCACGGATCTTAAGCGTTACAAGTATCGCGGCTCGTCTGGAAAAGTGAATCTTGCGCTCGATGGTCTGCCCGATTTCAAGTCGATGCCTGGACCAGGCGCACACCTGCGCGGCGCTATATCGATTTCGCCGAGTGTTGAGTACATGGAGCGCGCTTATGACGAGGCGAAGTATGGACGTTTCTCGCGCCGGCCGTACATCGACATGGTGATTCCGAGTCTCACTGATCCTTCGGTCGCGCCGCCGGGCAAGCACGTGATGTCGTGCTTCGTGCAGTACGCGCCGTACAACTTGAAGGAAGGAAACTGGGACGAGAAGCGAGAGGAGTTTGGCGATGCGGTTGTGGACACGATTGCCGAGCATGCCCCGAACATCAAGAACCTGATTCGCGATCGTCAGGTGGTGACGCCACTCGATCTCGAACGCGAGTTTGGTTTGTCGGAAGGGAATATTTTCCAGGGCGAGCTGACGCTCGAACAACTCTTCTTCCTGCGGCCCGCGCCGGGTTGGGCGCAGTATCGCACGCCGATCAAGAACCTTTACATGTGCGGTTCAGCGACGCATCCGGGTGGCGGGATCATGGGCGCGCCAGGACGGAATGCGGCATTGCAGATGCTGAAGGATATTTAGCTTCTTCTCTGTGCAACCTTCGTGTTCTCTGTGCCTCTGTGGTGGTTCTTTTTTCAGCGAATAACCACAGAGACACAGAGAACACAGAGGTTGCACAGAGAAACTCAAATAATGACTTACGACGTCACAATTGTGGGTGCAGGTCATAACGGCCTTGTGGCCGCGTGTTATCTCGCGAAGAGCGGGCTGAAGACACTCGTGCTCGAAGCGCGTGAGGTGGTTGGCGGTGGTGCGGTCACTGATGAGCTACATCCGGGGTTTCGTTGTTCAACGTTGGACCATGCGGCTGGTCCGGTGTCGTCGCAAGTCGTCGCGGATCTGAATCTCGCGCGACATGGGTTGGAGATGATCACTCCGGAAGCGCGTGTGGTTGCGCTCTCGCCGGATGGAAGATCGCTCTGCATCTATAACGATGTAAGCCGCAGTGTAAGTGAGATAGAAAAATTTTCCGCCAACGACGCGAGAAGTTATCCGGAATTTGTAAACAGCTTCTCGCGCATCGGTCGCGTGCTCGCGCCGTTACTGTCAATGACTCCGCCATCGATCGATCAACCAACAAAGACTGACCTATGGCAACTCGGCAAAGTCGGACTCGCGTTTCGCGGTCTCGGCAAGAAAGACGAGTACCGGTTGCTGCGGTGGGCGCCGATGGCGGTCGCGGATCTTGTCAGCGAATGGTTTGAGACGGAATTGTTGCGCGCGACGGTGGCCGCGCGAGGAATTCACGGAGCGTTTGCTGGTCCATGGTCTGCGGGCACGAGTCTGGGATTGTTGTGGCAGGCGGCCATGGATGGAAGCGCGATCGGATCCGCTTCATATCCGAAGGGCGGCATGGGTGGGCTGAGCGAGGCGCTGGCAAACGCTGCCAAAGCCGCGGGCGCCGAGATACGAACGTCGGCGCGTGTTGCTCAGATCAGCGATGCTTACGGCGCTAAGCCGAAGGTCGTGCTCGATGGCGGCGAGGAGATCGAATCGCGAGTCGTCGTTTCGAATGCTGATCCACGTACGACGTTTCTTAACCTCGTCGATCCTATCGATCTCGAACCGAACTTCCTTTTGAAGATGCGCAACTATCGCGCACCCGGCGTGGTGGCGAAGATCAATCTCGCGCTCGATGGATTGCCGTCGTTCCGCGGCGTCGACGACAATACGAAACTCTCCGGTCGGATCCACATCGGTCCGGAGATCGACTATCTCGAGCGTGCCTTCGACGCGTCGAAGTACGGCGAGTTCTCCACGGATCCTTATCTCGATATCAACATCCCTACGCTTGGTGATCCATCGCTCGCACCCGCCGGCAAACACGTGATGTCGATTCACGTGCAGTTTGCGCCGTACAAGTTACGACAGGGAGACTGGACCGCGCGCAGCGAAGAGTTTCTGAGCAACGTTATAGACAAGCTCGAAGCATACGCGCCGCGTCTCCGCGATATGATCGTAGCTGGCCAGGTGATCACGCCGGTCGATCTCGAAGAGACGTACGGCCTGAGCGGTGGACACATTCACCACGGCGAACAAACACTCGATCAGTTTTTTACTTTTCGTCCGTTGATTGGGTTCGCGCAGTATCGCACGCCGCTCAAGCGACTCTACTTGTGCGGCGCGGGCACGCATCCCGGCGGCGGCTTAACTGGACTGCCGGGCGCGAACGCAGCACGCGAGATCGCGCGAGACTTCAAGGAGAAAAAAGTTTGAGCAGGCGCAGCTTCGCCAGCGACAACAACGCCGGTGTGCATCCGGAGATCATCGAGGCCATCAGGAACGCGAACGACGGCCACGTGATCGCTTACGGTGGCGATCCGATAACCGCGCGCGCGATGGAGCTGTTTCAAAAACACTTCGGCAACGACGTTGCGGTTTATTTTGTCTTTGGCGGTACGGGCGCGAACGTTCTGGGTTTGAAGGCGATTACGCAATCGCATCACGCGATCTTTTGTGCTGACAGCTGCACACGTACACGTTGACGAGTGCGGCGCGCCGGAGAAATTCACGGGCTGCAAGTTAGTCACTCTTCCTACGTCCGACGGCAAGCTGCGCCCGGAGCAGATCAAGCCCATGCTGCACGGCATCGGCGTCGAACACCACGTACAGCCACGCGTGATCCAGATCTCGCAAGTCACCGAAATGGGCACGGTCTACACGCGGGAAGAATTGAAGGCACTCGCCGATTTCGCGCATGACAACGGCATGCTGCTGCACGTCGATGGCGCGCGACTCGCGAACGCGGCAGTCGCGCTCGATGCGACGTTTAAAGAGATCACGGCGGATGTTGGCGTTGATGTGCTTTCGTTCGGCGGCACGAAGAATGGAATGATGTACGGCGAAGCGGTCGTGTTTTTTGATAAGACGCGCGCGGGTGATTTCAAGTACATACGCAAGCAGGGCATGCACCTGCCGTCGAAGATGCGATTCATCTCGGCGCAGTTTGAAGCGCTGCTCTCGGGTGATTTGTGGCGTCGTGGCGCCGCGCACGCGAACCGGATGGCGCAGGTGCTCGGGAGTGAGCTGGCGAAAGTGCCGAAGATCAAACTCACGCAGCCTGTTGAGTCGAATGGTGTATTCGCGGTGATTCCGGCGGAATACATTCCCATGTTACAGGAGAAATATTTCTTTTACGTTTGGGACGATGCGATCTCGGAAGTGAGATTAATGGCGTCGTTTGATACAAGTGAAGAGGACATTCGCGATTTCATTGAGTTCGTGAAGGAAACGGTTAAGTAATCATGCAGATCCTGTAAATCTTGTAATCCTGTCTAACATTCCTTTCGCCGCAAGCACGATCAACATCATCCAGAACGCATAACGCAATCGAAACAACGCTCCGGCGTTCACGACAACGAGCCCGAGCGCGAGCATTCCGATCGTCGCCACCAGAAACAGCAACCACATCTTCTGATTTCGTCTTTCCCGCCAAACGCACCAACCCACCGCGAGATAGAGGGCGTACATCGCCAACGTCTCCAGTCCGCTCACGACGCGCGTCGCGCGCCCAAAGCTTCCTTCCTCCACCCACATCTGCGGGAACGGCGCGAAGAACCCGATCACAAGCGCGCGCGGAATGAACTTCACAATCTCGCCGGTACTTGAAAACTGCACATCGGGATCGATATCCGACGCGCGTGCGTGATAGAAACGAAAGCCCGCCCGCCGCGTGCTGATCTGTTTGATCGCGGTATTCAAAACGCCTTCGCGCGCGGCGGGTTGCCCGGCGGTAGGGATTGCGAGTGGCGTCAGCGGCGGTCTCACGCCGGGCAACGTCGTGCTCTCGAGACGCGTTGGCACCAGAAGCGCTGCCGCGATCACCAGGAGCATCACGAGAGCATTCCCCGCTATAAATCGCCGTGCGCGGAGCATTCGAACGACGAGCATTACCACCGTGATCGCTATCGCGACGAGCACGATGTTCCACATGTTCCCGCGGGCTACCCAAAACAGCGTTGCCAGCAGAGCGCCTGCAATTCCGACTGCGATACCTTTGCGCCACGCAAACTCACGACTCAGCATGAGGACAAGTACCAGCATCAGCGCCAGCAGACATGAGATCGATAACGGGTCACGCATTAATTGCGTTGAGTGAAATACGAACGTGGGCCACAGGGCGACGATAGCGGCGGTGATGAATCCTGTTGGTGCGTCGAACACTTCGCGGCCGAGAAAGTAAACGCAGATCAGGATTGCGAGATAGTAAAAAAGATTCAGTGGCTCAGCGGCGAGAATGTTATGGCCCAGGAGGGCGCCAAATGATTGCGAATGAGAGTGAGTAAAGACGACTGTGCAGCGGCGCTTTCGCGTTTAGCCAGGCGGTGAAACCGTTGCGGTGCAATTCGTCGGCGAGATCGCTGGCGACGTGTTGGTACGTTGTGCTGTCGATAGCGAAAGTCAGGCCGATACCGTTTTGATCGAAGGTACTTGGGAAGAGTTGAAAATGACCGAGGAGAAAAATTGTAATTGTGAGGGCGAGATGGAGTGCAGCGGCGACGGCAAGTAACGCTAGACGGGAGTGGACATAGGCATCGAGACAGCAGTTTACAGGATTTACAAGATTTGACAGGATTTACATGTTAATCCTGAACAATCTTGTAAATCCTGTCAAACTGCTTGACTCAAACATTCAAGCCTGTGCGATTCTTGCGCAATCCATGTTACTGAGCATTGACGTCGGTACGTCAGGAGTGCGCGCGGCGTTGTTTGACGAGCGTGGCAACGAGGTGCCGGGCGCGCAGGTTCGCAGTCGCCGCAGCGCTGTGGCTTCAGATTTCGCCGAACTCGATCCCGATCGTCTCGTCGACGAAGTCGTAAACACGATCGATCAATTACTGGCGCTCTCCAACGCACAGATCGATCTGATCGCCATCTCAGCCTTCTGGCACAGCCTGCTCGGTGTTGACTCAGCCGGACGGCCCACGACTCCTCTACTGACCTGGGCCGACACGCGCGCCGCTCAATTCGCAAACGACTTGCGCACACAGTTCGACGAATCAACAATTCATGCACGCACTGGCTGCCGCTTCCATCCAAGTTACTGGCCCGCAAAACTACGCTGGCTAAAGCACGAGCACCAGGAGAAGTTCAACAACACGCGCTGCTGGCTTGGGTTTGCAGAATACCTTTGCCTGCAACTTTTTGGCGAAAGAGCAGCGTCTGTCTCCACAGCCTCAGCTACGGGCCTGTTCAATCAACGAAACTGCGACTGGGACTGGGAGTTCGTTCAGGAACTCGGCATCGCACGCGACACGCTGCCGGAGATCCAAACGCAAACAGATGCGCGACTGACACATGCATTTGCATCACGCTGGCCGGCGTTAGCTGGAGCGCGACTCATCACGATCGTTGGCGACGGCGCGGCAAACAACATCGGCGCCGGGTGTTCGACGAAAGACAAGATCGCGTTGATGGTCGGTACGTCTGGTGCGATGCGAGTCGTGTTTTCCGGTGGACCTCCGGACAAGCTCGCGCCGGGTTTGTGGTGTTATCGAGTGAGCGGCGAGCGCGTAGTTGTTGGTGGTGCGTTGTCTGACGGTGGAGGCGTGGTGCAATGGTTAATTGAATCCCTCGATCTGGATCGCGCCGCGTTGCAGGAAGAGATCGCCGCACTCGAGCCCGACGCGCACGGATTGACAGTGATGCCATTCTGGTCCGGCGAGCGAAGCACCGGCTGGCTCGCTGATGCTCGCGGTGGAATCTTCGGACTGCGACAACAGACGAAACCAGTCGAGATCGTGCGTGCAGTGCTCGAGTCGATCGCATATCGATTCGCGTTAATCGCGCGTGCGCTGGATCAAGTGGCGCCAAACGCGACGATTGCCGCGTCGGGCAATGCGCTGCGATCATCGCCGGTGTGGTTGCAGATCATCGCCGATGTTTTGGGCCGGCCGTTGCTGCTTGGCGGGGCTGCGGAAGCGTCGAGTCGCGGCGCTGCCTTGCTTGCGCTGGAAGCCGTGGGCAAAATAGCAACTATTGAGGAAGATCAATTTGCAGTCGACCGGGTGTTCCAGCCTGACATGTCGCGCCATGCGCGCTACCAGCACGGGCTCGCACGCCAGGAGGAACTCTACGACCGACTTTACCGATCTATATGTCCTATAGGACAGATATGACCTATTAACGATTACAACAGGAAACCAACTAAATGAGCGCGCCGGTGCAGCAAGAAAACTCCAACATCACACCCGAACTCGATCAACTGTGCATCAACACCATTCGTGCCCTGACACTCGACGCCGTCCAAAAAGCCGAGTCGGGCCATCCAGGTTTGCCGCTGGGCGCGGCGCCGATGGCTTACGTGCTTTGGACTCGCTTCCTGCGTCATAACCCGCACAACCCGAAGTGGGAGAATCGCGATCGGTTCCTGCTTTCCGCCGGGCATGGCTCGATGTTGATCTACTCGCTGCTGCATCTGACGGGCTACGATCTTCCTCTCGATGAGCTGAAGAACTTCCGCCAGTGGGGCTCAAAAACTCCCGGCCATCCGGAATACGGACTCACGCCCGGCGTTGAGATCACGACCGGACCGCTCGGCCAGGGCTTCGCGAATGGCGTCGGTATGGCGATGGGCGCGGCGCACCTCGCCGCAAAGTTCAACAAAGAAAATTTCCCGCTCATCGATCATTACGTTTACGCGATCGTTTCCGATGGCGACCTGATGGAAGGCGTCGCTGCTGAAGCCGCTTCGCTTGCCGGTCATTTGAAACTCGGCAAGTTGATCTATCTCTACGACGATAATCAGGTGACGATCGAAGGCTTCACGAGTCTCGCCTTCAGCGAAGACGTGCCGAAGCGCTTTGAAGCATACGGTTGGCACACCCACACGGTCGCCGACGGCAACAATCTCGACGAAATCGAGAAGGCAATTCGCGCGGCGCAGGCGGTGACCGACAAGCCCAGTTTGATTTCGGTCAAAACTGTGATCGGCTTCGGCATGCCGACGCAGGGAACACGCAAAGCACACAGCGACGCGCCGGGCGAGGAAGCCGTGCGCGAAACAAAGCGACATCTCGGCTGGCCCGAAGACAAGCAGTTTTACATTCCTGATGAGGCGCTCGCGCATTACCGCGAGGCGGTCGCGCACGGCGAGCAGCTTGAATCCGACTGGCGCGCTCTCGTTGAAAAATACGAAGGAGCCCATGCAGAGGAAGCCAAAACCTGGCGCGAGATGATGAGCGGAGAACTGCCCGCGGGCTGGGAAGATCATCTGCCGAAGTTTGAAGATGCGAAGCCGGTGGCGACGCGCGTCGCGAGTGGTGAAGTGATAAACGCGCTCGCGGAGGTGCTGCCGATGCTGATCGGTGGATCAGCGGATCTCGGCGTGTCGAATAATACTGACATTAAGTCGAGTCACAGTTTTGAGGCCGGATCGTACGATGGCCGCATTTTCCACTTCGGCGTGCGCGAGCATGCGATGGGATCGACGCTCACGGGCATCTCGCTCAACGGCGGTTTGATTCCGTATGGCGGAACGTTCATGACGTTCTCTGATTACATGCGGCCGGCGATTCGTCTGGCAGCGCTTTCCGAAGTGCAGGTGATTTACGTTTTTACGCATGATTCGGTCGGGCTTGGTGAGGATGGACCAACACATCAACCCATCGAGCATCTTGCGGCGCTGCGTGCGATTCCGCATTTGTTTGTGATTCGCCCGGCGGATTCGGTGGAGGTGAGCGAGGCCTGGCGGCATTGCGATATTGCGGCGTCATGCGCCGACGGCGCTGGCGTTGACGCGACAGAAAGTGCCGGTGATTGATCGGAAGAAGTTTGCGAAAGCGGATGGGTTGAGGCGTGGGGCGTATGTGCTGGCTGATGCTGAAACACCACGATTGATCTTGCTCGCTACTGGGTCTGAGGTTTCACTAGCTCTTGAGGCGTGGCAAAAGCTACAAGAGGAAGGTGTGCCGGCGCGTGTTGTGTCGATGCCGTGTTTGGAGTTGTTTGAGGAGCAGCCGCAGGAGTATCGCGATCAGGTTTTGTTGCCGGCCGTTACTGCGAGGCTCGCGATTGAGGCTGGGGTGCGACAGGGTTGGGATCGATATGTTGGGCCGCAGGGTGATGTGATTTGTTTGGATCGCTTTGGGGCGTCAGCGCCGGGAGATGTTGCGCTGAAGAACCTTGGGTTTAATGTCGATAACGTTCTCCAGCGCGCCCGGGCATTGATCGAAAGTTAGACAGGATTACAGGATTTGCAAGATATACAAGATTAAATCATGTCAATCCTGAAAATCTTGTAATCCTGTCAAAGGTTTTATGCGCATAGCAATCGGAGCAGATCATGGCGGTTATCCCCTCAATGAACGGGTGATCGAGGAACTGACGCCACGCCCGCCATCGAGCTGATCGACTTCGGCACGCACGACGGCTCGATCCCTGACGACTATCCTGACTACGCAAAACAAGTCGGCGAAGCCGTGCAGCACGGCGCCGCTGAGATTGGCATACTGATCTGCGGTAGTGGTGTCGGCGCCGCTGTGGCAGCTAATAAACTCTACGGCATTCGCGCGGCGCTCTGCGGCGACACCTATTCCGCACATCAATCACGTGAACACGATGATTGCAACGTGCTGTGTCTCGGCGCGCGTGTGGTTGGAGTTGAGCTCGCGCTCGATATCGTTCGCGCATTCGTGGCGGCGAAGTTCACAGGCGAAGAACGACACCGTCGCCGTCTCGCCAAAATTCAAGCTCTCGAAACGAATCGTAACGCGCCCGGCAACACCTGAAACTGCACGGGGGTTACGCCGCGAACATTCCCATCCACCTCAATCGGCATCGCATCCTGCTGCAAGAACGTATCGATGCGCGCGATTGTCCCTTGCGTGATCGTCACCTTCGGATTGTTTACGTGACCTCCGGTGTGTATACGCGAAAGCTCGGTCACAACATTCGCGCGCGATAGACCAGAAGCAGTAATCACATCCAACTTACCATCATCGATGCGCGCCTCAGGTGACAGCATCATGCCTCCGCCGGCATAAAGCGCATTCGCAACTGCGACGAGGTTCATCGGTCCATCAGCTACGGTGCGCCCATCGACCGTCACTCGCACTCTTCGCTCACGCCACACCGCGAGTGCACCGAGCGCCGCAAACACAAACCGAAACTCACCGGAAAAGTTGCGCATAAACTTGCCCTGCGCCGCGACACGTCCGGCCGTCTCGCCGCCAATGCCCATCGTTGACGCGTTGAAACAGATGAACGGCTTTTCGTAGTCGTTACAACGCCCGTAAAGCACGTCCATCGTTTGCACTACGGCAGTGTTCTCGCCACGAGCATGCGCGATGACGGTTTCGATCCAGTGTTGCAGTGGCGCGCGTTTGCCGAGCAGTCCACGCGCGAAGTCGTTACCAGTACCGGCGGGAAGTAGAGCTAATGTTGCAGCAGGATTGATTGCCGTTGGCGGAACGTCGAGATCATCGTTGAATTCGAAAAAGCCTTCAGCAGTCTCGCCCAGCGTGCCGTCGCCGCCGACAACCACGACAGACTCGACACCAGATCTCAACGCCGCGCGCGTCTGGACCGTCGCATCGCCAGGAGCTTTTGTTTCGTAGGCTTGATACTCAACGCGGGCGGCGTCGAGTTGTTTCTGAATGGTGGGCCACAAGCGCCGCGCTCGGGCGGCGCTGTGGTTGATGATGACGTGTCTAATGTTAGATCAGCCGCGGGCACGAGCCCTGCTGGCGGCCTGGGCCAGCTCACGAGCGCGTGGCATCGCATCGACTGCGCGCGAGATTTGCGGGTCGCTATCATTGAAGACCTGCGTCGCGGTCCGAAAACCGTATGCCGCTGACAGTATGTTGTAGCGCAACTGCATTTCAGCATACGCGCGCATCTTGTCGAGCTGTTCGGGCGTCGTCTTGTAATTCGGCTTCGCCCCCGCGAATTTCTTCAGCTCTCTAAAGAGCGCATCGGTAACCGGAAAGTCCTCGGTCGCGAGTTCGTGATCAAACTCGATCGCGCGTTGAACCTTGTACTCCTCGAAACCCTGCACGCGTCCGGTGGTCAACTCGAGCGCGAACGCAAACAGCACGTCGCGAAGGTTTCTTTCAGCAACGCTGATCGTCCCGGGCTTGACCACTTCGTCCGGTGAGATTCCGCCGCCACCGTAAACAGCACGACCCGTATCTGTATGGCTCTCAGGCCCAGTCGGCGCAGTTGTCTGATTCTGCTGCTTGTCGGCAGCGAGACCGCCCGGGAAGTAGTAGTTGTAGAAACCGCCGTTGGAGTAATCACGCTGGATCAGTCGACCGGACGGCGTGAAGTACTTCGCGATCGTCAGCAGCAACGCCGAGTCGTAATCCAACTGGAATGGAAACTGTACGAGACCTTTACCAAACGTCGTCTCACCAATGATCAGCGCGCGATCGTGATCCTGAAGCGCGCCCGCAACGATCTCTGCCGCCGAAGCCGTATCGCCGTTAACCAGAACGACGACAGCAACATTGTCAGGATTCTCGTTCACTGCCGCATACGACTGCGAGCTGTCGCGGAAACGTCCTCTTTGCGAAACGATCATCTGGCCGCGTTGCAGGAACGTGTTCGCCACGCGAACGGCCTGAATCAAGAGCCCGCCGCGATTGCCACGCAGATCGAGCACCAGCATGTTCATGCCCTTGCCGTGCAGTTCTCTGAGCGCCTGGTCGAATTCGTCGGCCGTGGTCAGATTGAAACCGCCGGTCATCGCTACGTAACCAACACCCGGTTTGAGCATGTAAGACTGTGCGATTGACGGCAGCGAAACCGCATCGCGAACGATGCTTACAGTTTCAGGTTGCCTTAGTCGCCTCATGCTCGACCGTGACTTTGACGGTCGTGCCGCGCGGTCCGAGCAAAAACTTTCGCACTTCCGGATAGGTTTTGCCCTTCATCGAATTGCCGTCGATCGCGGTAATGCGATCGCCAAATCGCAGGCCGGCGCGAGCCGCGGGCGACTCCGGGAAGGTTGCTCGAATGTAGGTGTTGACTTCCTTGCCGTCGCGAAGGTCTTCGATAGTGGCCCCGATGCCGAAGTATTCCGACCGCTGCTCGGTGCGGAAGGAAGCGTATTCAGCCGGATCGAAATAGGTCGAGTGCGGATCCAGGACGCTCAGCATTCCGCTAATTGACGACTTGAAGACTGCGTTGTAATCCAGTTTTCTGCCGTCAATGTGGTTCGACTGGATAACCGCGAGGGCCTCTGCAAGGTCACTCTTGATCGCGGGTCCGGTCGGACTCGGCTTGCCGGTTGTTGCACCGGTCGGCGCCGGGCGATCGGTAGTCCGCCGGGCGGATCTGTTTTGCTGGGCGATAATAAATGCAGGAACTGCCAGGGCAATAACGAGGAAGAGTATTCCCGGGGCAAAAGACCTTTTTCTCACGCAACCCTCCTAAAAACCGAAAACCTGTAAATCGTTGGTTCTGACCGTCTGGGCCGGGTCCGGTCGGAACACGGGGACGCCAGAATAACACGAAGCAGCGGAGCTTTTGAATGTACGCAGGGCGCCGGACGAAGTTTTATGCAAAATCGCCGTAGGCATGTAGATGCCGCGACCCGGGGATTGGTCGCCTGTCTCCAATAGGTCCTATAGGACATATACGACCTATTTGCTTTATTATGGCGGGCAAGCTCTCGCACACAGTTCGACGGAGGATCTTGAATGTCTACGACATTAAACCGGGATAGTCTTTTGTCTTTTGCCAATTCGCACCGTGAAGAATACGAATCGCTGCTGCGCCGTTTTGTTGAACTTCCCACCGTCTCCGTCGATCCAAATCACTTAGAAGACATCAGAAAAGGCGTCGATCTCACGGTCGAAACGATCGAGGGTTACGGCGG
This sequence comes from uncultured Acidobacteriota bacterium, assembly GCA_963748155.1. GTDB lineage: Bacteria > Acidobacteriota > Blastocatellia > Pyrinomonadales > Pyrinomonadaceae > PSRF01. The sequence goes on from CAVVHV010000004.1 coordinate 877,503, forward strand.
CAAAGCCGAGGTTTACCGCGCTGAAAAGGGAAATCCCGTCATTCACGGCGTCTTCGGGAACGCGAAGAACGTGCCGACCGTGACCGTTTACAACCACATCGACGTGCAGCCCGCGTCGAAGGAAACCGAGCCGTGGGACACCGAGCCGTTTGTGTTTACAAAAAAGGGAGACACTTACTACGGCCGCGGCACCACTGACGACAAAGGTCCCGCGCTGAGCGCGCTTTTCGGCGCCCGCGCAGCGATCGAAGCCGATGTGCCAGTGAATATTCGTTTCCTTTGGGAGTTTGAAGAGGAGATCGGGTCGCCCAACTTCGAAAAGATCATCACCAAAGCGAAGTCGAACCTGCGCACGGATTCGGTGGTTGTTTCTGACACGGTTTGGGTCTCGCGAAACCGCCCGGCAAGCTCGGCCGGACTGCGTGGACTCCTCGGGTTCATTCTCACCCTCGAAACAGGAACGGTTGACACGCATTCGGGCGAAACCGGCGGCGCGTCGCGAAACCCGATTGCCGAGTTGATGCAGCTTGTTTGCGACCTTTACGACGTCCGCACGGGCAAAATCAAAATCAAAGGTTTTTACGACGACGTGATTCCGCCCAGCAAAAAGGAGCTGCAAGACTGGGCAAACTGCGGCTTCACAACCAGGGACTTCAAGAAAGCGCATCATTTGAAGAAGATGCGCTCGGAAGATCCGCTCGAAGTGATGAAGCGGATCTGGGGCATGCCGACGCTGGAAGTTCACGGGATCGTCGGCGGTTACCAGGGACATGGTTTGAAGTCGATCGTGCCGCCGCGCGCGGAGCTCAAGGCCTCGTGTCGTTTAGTGCCGGTTCAGGATCCGGCGAAGCTCAAGAAGCTGATCACTGCGGCAGTGAAGGAAAGAAACCCGGACGTGAACATTCAGTTCGAGTCAGCCGCGCCTGCGTTTCGGACGGTGCTCGAAGGCGAACTGCCACAGGCGCTGAAGCGTGCGATCAAGTTTTCGTTTGGAAAAGAAGCGGTGTTTGTTCGTGACGGCGGGACGATCGGCGCGATGACGAGTATCGAGAAAGTGTTGAACTGCCCGGTGCTGTTTCTCGGTTTATCACTGCCCGAGCACGGCTATCACGCACCGAATGAGAATTTCGACTGGCAGCAGGCGTCAGGTGGGATGGTGGCCTTCGCCAAGTACTTCGAAGAAATCTCAAACCTGAAATAGGTCCTATCGGTCCTATAGGACCTATTTCAGATCAAACACGAGAGCCGTTCCTCATTCAGGGCGACAAAACCGGCCTTCTCGTAAAACCTGCGCGCCTCAGGATTCTGCAGGTGCACGGCTACATCGATGCGCGTCACCATTTCCCTGCGGAGCTGCTCCTTCAACTGGTTGAGCATCTCCGATCCGGTGCCCTTCCCACGCCGGTCAGGCTTCACGGAAACATCATCAAGCTTCGCCACCACTGAACCCATCGACGTCGAAATCGCATAACACACCACGCAGGTCCCCGCGACACCGTTCTCGTCGTAAGCCATCCAAACGAAACCCAGCTCCGAATGCTCCAAAAAAAGGTCGAGCGCGTTATTCAAACCCTGCAAGCCGAGATCTCCGTACGCCTGGCTGCTCGCCAGATAATGCTCGTCCTCACCCAGAAAATCGCTGAGCATGTGGAAAGCATCAGCCACATCCGCGGCGCCCATTTTTCGACACGTCAAATTCACGGGCACAATGATGCCATAACAAATTCGAAATCCGAACCGTCGGTGTTATAATCCCGCCTCCGCATTCCGAGTAGTTTCCATTCCCATAGTCGCAGGTCAGGAGCCATGAGAAAAACAACCACCACTCTCTTCGCCGCAGCACTGTTTCTTTTCACCACCATGTCAGCATTTGGCCGCGAGGCGCGGCTGGTGCGCTATCCCCACTACCACAACGGCCGCATCGTCTTCAGCTATCTCGGAGACATCTGGACCGCTGACGAAAATGGCCAGAACATTCAACGTCTGACCGTCAACCGGGCGCGCGATGTTTACGGGCGCTTCTCGCCGGACGGGAAGTGGATTGCCTTCTCGAGTGAGCGCAACGGGAACCTCGACGTTTACCTGATTCCCGCAGGCGGCGGCAACGCCAAACAGCTTACGACTCACTCGGCCGACGACATCGTGCTCGGCTGGTCGTCTGACTCGCGCTCGATACTATTCAGCAGTAATCGTGGCGAAGACTTCATGCCGCAGCTTTATCTCGTCAGCACGGAAGGCGGCATGCCCTGGAAGGCCGGAACGGACATGGGGGTGCAGGCGTCTTACTCGCCCGACGGGCAGAAACTCGCCTACAACCAGAAGTCGCAGGTTTACTGGCGCAAGTTTTACCGCGGCTCGTACCAGAGCGACATCACGATCATGGACGTCGCGGCGAAGAAGTTTACGCAGATCACTGACTTCGACGGTCTCGACTCGTGGCCCATGTGGGGACGCGATGGCTTCATCTACTTCGTCAGCGATCGCGACGGCAACGGCCTCACGAACATCTACCGCGTTTCCGAAAGCGGCGGCAAAGCCGATCGCGTGACCACGTTCAAAAACGGCGACGTGCGCTGGCCCGCGATCAGCGCGGACGGCCGCGTGATCATGTTTGAGCACGACTTCGGCATCTGGAAACTCGACGTCGCCGCGAAACGCGCAACTCCGATCACGCTCAACATCGACGCCGAAACACAGGAAAACTTGTCGGAAGTGCAGTCGTTCGCTTCGCAGGCTGACGATTACGACCTCGCGCCAAATTCACGACGCGTCGCGATCTCGATTCATGGCGAGATCTTCACCGCGCCTGTTGAAGAAGGCGATCTCAAACAGATCACTGACGGCGCCGCGCGCGATCGCAACGTCGGCTATTCACCTGACGGCAAGTGGCTCTCTTACGTTTCCGATCAGAGTGGACGTGAAGAGTTGTTCGTCGTGCCGGTTGATGGCTCAGCTCCGGCGCAACAGATCACAGACATCGATGCACTGAAAAATAGTTACAACTGGTCACCGGATTCGAAAGAGATCGCTTTCGCTTCGTCAGACGATAAGCTGCGCAAACTCGTGGTTGCGACGAAGCAGGTAACTGAGCTCGACAGCTCGCGTTACGGCGGCTTCAGCGCGCCGGTCTGGTCGCCTGACGGAAAGTGGATTGCTTACTCGAAACCCGACTCGTCACGCACGTCTGACATCTACGTGGTTGCCGCATCGGGCACAGATAAAGAAGCGCACAAAGTGACTTTCGATTCGAGCAACGATCTAGGCCCGCGCTTTTCGCCGGACGGCCGTAAGCTCTACTTCCTGCGTCTCGAACCTACTGGTAACAGCACGCCCTCAGTTCAGGTTTACTCGGTTTGGCTGGAGCGACAGGATCGCGATCCGGACGATGCTGAAGAGCGCGAAGCACAGACTCCACCACCGCCGCCACCAGCCGCGGGTGAAGAGGGCGAAGCAGCACCTGCGCCGCGACCCAGACCGCAAGCGAATCGTCCGCCGCGAGAAATCAAAATGGATTGGGATGGTTTGAAGCGCCGGACGCGACAATTGACGCGCATGCCGTTCCCGGTTTCGAACTTCCTAGTCACGCCCGACAGCCGCACGATCGTTTTTGTAACTTCTGAACCGGCGGGTGTCGCGAGTATTCCCGTCATCTATTCGATTCAGGAGGATGGACGTCGCTTAGCACGAGTCACGTCGGGCCAGCCGCCGCCCGATGCGGACGGTGGTGGACCAGGCGGTGGTGGCGGCTTCGGCGGTGGATTTGGTGATCTCGCGATCTCGCGCGATGGCCGTACGCTCTTCTTCCGTGAGCGCGATGGCATCTATTCAGTGCCACTCGCAGCAGCCGCTGGAGCGGGTGCAGGCGCAGCAGCAGCGGCTGCTGGTCCGCCTCGTGAAGCCGGCCGGCGTCGTGATCAACTTCAACGTGCGCGTTCGCGTCGATCGTCCGGCCGAGTGGGCGGAGATGTTCGACGATGGCTGGCGCACGATGAAGTATCGTTTCTACGATCCGAAGATGCACGGCATGGATTGGGATGCGATGCGTGCGAAGTATCGTCCACTCGTCGACTTCGTCGGCGATCGCCAGGAGCTGCTCAACATCATCAACGAGATGATCGGTGAGTTGAACGCGTCACACACGGGCGCGGCGCCGCCGCCACGTGGTCCGGGCGCGGGCGGTGTTAACACATCGCACCTCGGCATGGAGTTGGAAAGTGACAAGGCAGCGGGCCGGTATCGCGTCGCTTACATCTATGAAGATGGCCCAGCGGATAAAGACTGGGTGAAAGTCAAAGTCGGCGATTACCTGCTTGCGATCGACGGCAAGCCAGTGAAAGCCGGCGACGAATACTGGCAGCTTTTGAACTCAAGGCTCAATCGCAAAGTGACCGCGACCTTTAATTCAACACCGGCTGAAGCCGGTTCTTGGACCACGCGCATCGAAGCAATCTCGACGAATGCTTACAGCCAGTTGCGCTACGAGCGTTGGGTGAAGGAGCGTCGCAAGAAAGTGGATGAGTTGTCGGGCGGTCGTATCGGCTACATGCACATCCAGGCGATGAACCCACCGTCGCTGCGACGATTCGAGAAGGAGTTGCGCGAGTATCGCAACAAGGAAGCGATGATCATCGATCAGCGTTGGAATGGCGGCGGCAACATCGAACAGGAGTTGCTGGCGATTCTGGTCCAGCGGCAGTATCAGGTGTGGCAGCCGCGTGGCACTGAAGCGACGACCCGTCCGTTTGCGGGATTCTTCGGACCGAAGGTCGTGCTGCAAAACTGGCGCTCGGCTTCAAATGCTGAGATGTTTCCGGCGGGGTTCCGTGCGCTCGGACTGGGTAAAGTTATCGGCACGCCGACGATGGGCGCGGTGATCGGAACGGGCAGCTACAGCTTGATCGATGGATCGACTGTGCGAACGCCGGGCGTTGGTGTGTATCTCGCTGATGCCAAACATACGAACATGGAAAACTACGGTGTTCAGCCTGATCTTGATGGTTGATATCAAACCGGAGGACGCGATTGCCGGACGCGATCGTCAACTCGAGGCCGCGATTGATGAGTTGATGAAGCAGTTGAATGGAACGCGCAAGAACACCGCCACTGAAGCGCAGCAGCAGCGGTAGAAAACCTTAGACAGGATTACAGGATTCACAGAATTTACAGGATAAATCTTGTAATCTTGAAAATCCTGTAATCCTGTCTAACATACTTACGGCGTAACGATATTCTCCATCCTCACGACTTCGAAGTTCGATCCCTTAATCTGCTTCAACGAATTCAACTCATTATCATTCCACCGCGGATCGGGGGCGCCGCTGATGAACCAGTTCGAACCATTATCCGCGAGTATCATCCCGTACTTTTTCAACGCGCGCAGTATCACCTGCATGGCCGGTGAGTAGCCTGAGATATCGACCGATCACGGTTTCAGCTTGAAATCTGCGGGGACGAACTCGACCGACTTCAAAATGCCGTCGACTTTCGCGCGCTTGTCTATTCCCTCCAGGTAACAAACGATCACCGTGGCCGGACCCTTCCATGGGCCGCACGTGATCTCGCCGTTCACCTTCGGGTCGTACGTCGTGATCGCAATGTCATTGAACGTCGCGGTTCTGAGTCGCAGCAACCCTGTCGCGGTCTGAACGACAAACACAACCCCCTTCGGCGCACATTCGATCTTCACGAGCGTTGCCTGCAACTGTGTCTCACCAGCCTGCGGCGCCCGCAACACTTCACGCAGATAAGACGACGGATCCGCCGGTTTTTGCGGTGCGTTTTGAGCCGAATCTGTCTCAGTTGTGACTACCACCGGCTCAGGGCGGCGTTTCTTCGCCTCTTCGTATTGGGCCCTTGCTGTTTCATAATTGCTGATGTGTTTCAGCAGCTCTTCCGCTACCCGGCGCTCTTCTTCACTGGTTTTCGCTTTTGCTACCTGTTCGAGGAAACTACGCGCAGTTTTATAATCCTTCTTACGCAGGTAAAGCTGTGCCAGCATGATCGTGAAATCACGACGTCCCGGCGAGATACTCAACACGCGTTTCATCGACGCGATCGCCTCATCAACTCCCTCACCCGTTACGAGACTCACGAACGCGAGGAGCTTGTACGACTCGGGATAATCCGGCCGCAGCGCGATTGCTTTCTGCAAATGGTTGCGGATCCTGGCGACGACTTCCGGTGGATACCCGGTAACTGGTCCGTCCCCAACAGTGTTACGGCTGAGGGTGAACGCGTAATAGTAATGAGCAAGATAATTTTGCGAGTTTGCCGCCACCGCGCGCTCCAGACTCGCATGCGCCTCTTTCACTTTTCCTTCATTGAAGTACGCCATTCCGAGTGAAGCATGGGCCATTCCCAGATTGGGATCGAGGTTCAACGCCTTTTCGAGATACGTGTAAGCGTCCTCGCGTCTGCAATGAAGCAGAAGATCGCCAAGATATGCCTGCGCCTCCGCTTCTGTTAACTGAGTGGCTTGAGTAGTAGTGTCGAGCTCGAGTTTGTTTTGGAAACGAAGGGTGAGCACCTTGTAACGATCATTCTTCACGTACTCACGGAGATCTTTTTCCATCACTTCGAACGGCGTTCCGAATGCCTGTTGAAACGCTTGTTCCAGCGGCGTTTTCGCGTTGAGAAGTTCCATGAATCTCCCCAACTGCTCGACCTTTCCGGCCTTGCCGATAATCAGGTAGTGCATCAGTGCCCACGATTGTGCGTAGAAGATGCCCTGCTTTTGGCTCTCGCTGTAGTGCGGTGATTTGTGATCGACTTCAAACAAAGTACGCAACGGCAGCATCTCGCTTTCGCGCAGCAGGAACACGTGGTTACCGATCGGAGTTCCGAGCGTGATCTTTTGATCGTCGGTGATGTGGAACGTGCTGTAGTACTCCGCCAGGCCTTCATTGAACCAGAGCGGGATCTCCGGGAAAGTGTTTTCCATGAGCAGGTGAGTGTATTCATGAAAAATGACGGAGAACGGGTCCTGCTGGCCGCCACGCATCTCGGTCGTGAGTGTAATGTAGTTGACGTCGGGCCCCGGTTGGAAGTATCCGGCGGTATATGGGCCGGGCTTGAACGGGGCGTATGACTCGACGTTCTTGAAAACGATAACAGTTGTCGGCACGGGCGTGTTGAATCTCATTTGCGGAAACAGGAGCGTAAACACTTCGCGAAACTGCTCGAGTTTCAAACCGACTTTCCTGATGTCTTTTTCACCAGCGTTTCCGACCAGCAAGAAGTTTTTTGTGCGCACGCTGATCCACGAATCTTTCGCGATCACTACGTGCTGGGAAACTGTGAGGAGAAGGCAAAGGCTAACTGCAAGGTGAAGAATTGAACGTTTCATATTTTTAAGGTCCAAAGATTGAGGAATCAGCGAGGCGGAACGCGTATTGAAGTGTTACCCACTGCGACACCGGCTGGCCCGCTTTGATCGCGGGTTTAAATTTGACTTCGCAAGCGGCGCGAATCGCGTTCTCAGTCAGTCCATAAGGGAGTCGCCTTACGACTCTAACGCGGTCAAGCTTCCCGTCGCCGAGCAGCAAGACCTTGAGAACGACCACACCCTGCACGCCGACGCGTCGTGCTTCGCGCGTGTAACGAGGTTCGGGTTTCGCCGTGATCTCAGCCTTAACGTCAACTTCCTTCGGCTCGTGACCTACGACCTGATCCTTATCGAGAAGGTGCGCGAGCGTGCCGTCGTCAGTGCAGCGATAATCCTCATCCTTATCGGCGGTCACCTGCGATCGCGGCGGCAACGACGGAGTTGGTGATGGCTTCGCTTCTGGAGTTGGCGCCGGTGTTGGTACTGGGACCGTGCGCCTGCCCGATTGAGCAAACGCGGAAGTGGCAAAGAGGATGAGGAGAACTGCAGAAACGTAAGGCATTGCGTTGTGTGAAAGAAATTTCGCGCAAAGGCGCAAAGACGCAAAGTAAGTCAGGTTCTAAATATCTCTTTGCGGCCTTGTGCCGTTGCGTGAAAAAGGTCTCGGCGTTGCGCCCTTCACTCTTCTGGGCCAGTACAAGTCGGTCCGTGCAGGGCGGGAATCTTCTGACTGATGATCGGATACTTCGGAGCTTCGTCTATGTTGATCTGGGTCCAATGAGCATAGTTCTCAGGCACATTAGTATCGGCGAAGATTGCTTCGACGGGACACTCCGGCACGCACGCATCGCAGTCGATGCAAGTGTCGGCATTGATGTAAAGACGATCTGTTAACTCGTGAAATGCTTCAACAGGACAAACGGCTGCGCAGTCGGTGTACTTGCAATCGACGCATAATTCAACAACTACGTAGGTCATTAGGGAACTAGGCTCCTTTCGATGATGGCAAAAGTTATTCAGTAGTGCGTGTAATGTCAACTAGAATTAGCTGCAAAGAGGCGTAGGAAGATTAATACATTGCCACAAAAAGGCAAAATAACGCCGAACCCTTTCAGGGTTCAATAACTATTTTGTTTAGGTGACCAGGGTTCTCGCTGCGCTCGAACCCTGGGCTGAAATTAGCGAACGCCTTCGGCGTTATTACGCGCCTTCGCTGCTGCGGCGCTCGACTTTGCCGGGGCCCTGGACAGTTTTGTTCACGACCGGATCGCCTTTGTATGTAACTGTCGAAGGACCCTGGACTGTCACATCAAGTTGGTTAGACACGTCCAGGTCGATATGCGCAACCCCTCTACTGTCGACCACGCCACGCGAGGCGTGAAGATTTTGCGCGTCGACCTTGCCCGCGCCGTTAGCTGCGACATCGATGACCTTCGTGTTTCCGGCAACGATGATTGTCGGTGCGCCATTCGTATCAATCTCAAACTTGTCGTTGTTCATTCCCTTGATGTCGATGTGTCCGGCCCCGTTGACGGAAATACCTTCGAGATTCGGAACAGAGATCTTGAACTTCACTGGCTCATTCGTTGAATAGCTCTTAGTGTTTTTCAGCCGCAGGATGTTGCTGCCGACTTCAGACGTCACGTACTCCAGCACGTTATCGTCACCTTCGACCTCGAGACTCAGATCTTTCTGACACGTGACTTCGATCGTGAACGCGCCCTCAGTCGTGATCGACGTGAACGGTGCGACTTCGCGCTTCTGTAGCTCGCGTTTGCCCGAGCCTTTGATCCGAGTGCCGAAATCGCCATGACAGCCCGCAACCAACACCGTTAGCAAAACGAGGCACGCTAGTCTTTTCATTACAGTTCTCCTTTTACCGTCCGGGAAGGTAAGTGAACCAGAAATAGATCGCCTGCGCGACACCGATGAAGAAACCAATCACCGCGCCAAAGATCTCAATCGTTTTCAACTGCTCTCGCGCCACTGAAAGCACGAGATCTTCGAGTTTCTCAAGAGGATAGTCCGATACCTTCTTGCGCACCAGCCCGCCAACATCAAACTCGGCAATCGCAACCGGCAGGCGCTCGCGCGCTGCGAGGGTTATGCGCTCGACCAGAGCCCCACTCGCACGCTCCATCGCGTTGCGCGAAACGTGATCCCCAAGTCGCCCGATCGGCGATATCAATAATCGCTCGATCTGCGTGCTCAAGATCGCATTGATCGTGCGCGCGGTGTCTTCGCGTCCAAGCAAGCTGAGCAGGCTCTTTGTCAAAAACTCTTTCGCCTGCCCCGTCGAGTTTGAGTCAAGCTGCTGCATCAGCGAGCCGAGTGTTTGTGGACGCAACCGATCGATCGCTTCCTCAACTTGCATCGACACTGACGTTGACAACGTTTCACTGCGAAGTATCTCAATTAGTCGATTACTGATCTGCGACTTCAAGTCTTCGAAACGGATCGTGTCGAATTGTCCGATCAGCTCGTCGAGCGGGCGCGCCATCACCTTGTCAACGTCGCATTCAAAAATGCTTCTGCTTCCTGTTCGAACGCGGGCCCGCGCAAATACTCTTCAACGCGGCGCGGCAGTGTTTTGTTCACTAGTTCATCAACTTCGCGGTGAATGCGCTCGCGCGAGATGAAGATTTTTTTTAGCAGCGAGAGTTGTTCGTAGTACTGATCGACTTCGAGCTTGATCAAACCACCGATCTGTTTGCGCGTTGTTGGGCTCGTCGCAATCTCAGCGAGGTGATGGACGATCGGCGGCACCTGCTGGTCGATGCGATCTTTGATGAACGCGATCGTTTCGGGCGTGAACGCTTCCGCGAGCGTCGCCTGGCTGCGCGCGAGATCGTCCATTCGTCCGGAGACAAACTCACGGACCTTCGTCTCGAATCCTTCGGCAGCGATCAGCTTGTGAACCTGGTCCTCCGCGAAATCAAGGACCTTGTCGAGTGAACTGTCACTGACCATGTCGCCGACGCGACGTTCGAGTAATTCGTCGATCTGCTTGTCGACGAAGTTCTCGATCGCGTTTGCGGTTTCTTCACTCTTCAACATCTCGGCGATGTACTCAGCGAGGCGATATTGAAGTGCGGAGATCGTGTCGAGAATGGGCGCGCGTGCCTGCGACGGGAGCGCGTCGATGAACGATGGATAGACGCGACTCAGCAGATCGTTTGTGTACGCGCCGACAAACTCCTCGACCCTACGTTGAAAAAAATCCGTTTCAAAGAGCGCGTCAAAAACGGTTTGCTGAGAAACCAGCTCGTTGCCCACCGCGTTGCCGATCGATTGGGCCAGCTTCTCGCGATGCCGGGGAATCATCCCCTGCGGCCAGATTGTGATGCCGAGAAGTTTTACTGATTGATACGGGTGAAAGAGCATCCAGATGGCGAGCCACGCCGCGCCGTAGCCGTGAATCGTGGCAACCACAATGATACCGATGGCGATTGCAAGCTTCATAAACAGGGTATGCTAGACAGGATTACAGGATTTTACAGGATAAACAAGATCCATCCTGTAAATCATGAAAATCGTGAAATCCTGTCTAAGGTTTTTGTTGTTCTACGGGATAGCCGGCGTTGACCCACGCGCCAGTTCCGCCAGTCACATTGAGAAGATTCGAGAACCCCTGTTTCTGCAACAAACTCGCCGCCGCGCTCGAGCGATAACCGCCGGCGCAGATGACTGCGGTCAGTTTGTCTTTCTCGAGGTTTAGTGGACCAAGACTTTTGTCGAGACTCGCAAGCGGCGCATTCGACGCGTGCGGCACATGGCCGTTGACGTATTCTGCCGGCCGTCGCACGTCAACGATCTGCATGTCGTTGTTTGCTAGCGCCGCGTTCAACTCAGCCACACTGATTTGCGGAAGCGTATCGAGCGACAAACCGGCATCGCGCCAGCTCTGAACCCCGCCTTCGAGATAACCTTTTACGTTCTCCATTCCGACACGCGCGAGTCGCACGACCGTCTCGTCAACCTGCGCGCCAGTGTCGGCAATCACGACGATCGACGCGTTCAGCGGAATCAAGCTGCCTGCCCACATTGCAAACTGTCCACCAAGTCCGATGTTCATCGAGCCGGGAACGTGAGCCGCGCCGAAGTCTGCCGCCGATCGCACATCGAGCAGCACGTGATCATCGTCGCGCAGTTGTTGCACTTGTTGTGGAGTCAATGGCTGCGGTGGTTGCAGCTCTGAAAGCTCACGCGCGCCCGAGCGATTAATCTCAGCGTCTTTCGGAAAGTAGCTGGGCGCTTCGGGAAGGTCTGCCGTCATCATCGTCACAAACTCTTCTTTACTCATCGGCTTCAGTGCGTAGTTGAAATTACGTTGCTCACCGATGGTTGACGACGTTTCCTTCGACATGTTGCGTCCGCACATCGAGCCGGCGCCGTGAGCGGGATAGACCTCGACTTCGTCAGGCAGTTTGAGCAGTTTGCCGTGAAGACTGTCGTACATCATCTCAGCCATCATTTGCGGCGTGTAACCTTTGCCGCCGGCGAGATCCGGACGCCCGACGTCGCCGATGAAGAGCGTGTCGCCTGTTAAGAGCTTTTGCGGTTCGCCGGGGGCAGTGACGAGAATGCAGATTCCTTCGGGTGTGTGGCCTGGGGTTTCGATGACGCGCAGAGTGACGCTGCCTAACTTGATCTCTTCACCGTCACGCACGGCGCGGTGTGCGAACGCGACGCCTGCTTTTTCCGCGAAGATGATCTGGGCGCCGGTGCGGGCAGCGATCTCCTGATGACCGCTGACGAAGTCGGCGTGCAGGTGCGTCTCGATCACGTACTTGATTTTCAGGTTATTCGCGGCGGCTTCAGCGAGGTATTCGTCAACGTCGCGCTGCGGATCGACAACCGCAGCTTCGCCATCCGAACCGATCAGGTACGAAGCGTGCGCGAGACAGGCGAGATAGAACTGTTTGAAATACATCGGAGATCTTCTGTTCAGAGTCAGTTGTTTACAGGATTTACAAGATTTTTCAGGATAAACATGTAAATCATGTCTAATCTTGTAAATCCTGTAAACGACTTACGTCCAACCTATCCTTCCGCTGGAAGTTTATAATATTCCCGCGCGGGTTTCAATGGACGCAGCATCCAGTAGGGCCGTCGGGTGCCATCGGGGGAATATTTGTCGGCCGGGCGCGTCATCGCGAGCCACTTTTTGTAAACCTCACGTGACTTCTGCGTATCGACAAAAACATCACCCGGCTTATCGTCCACGTCAGCCGCACGCACACGCACCGCCTGGTGCCAGCAATGCATTCCCGAGATCGGATCCGGATGCACCGGAAAAGTCATGTTCTGGTGTACACCAGCATCTTTCCACCAGATGCGCATCGTGTCCGGATCGTCCGACTCGTACGGCTCGATTCCTTTTTCACGCTTCAATCCCCACTCTGTTCCGTTGTGGTCCAACCGCACAGTCGCCATCAACTGCCTTTGCCCCTCGTCAGTCAACTTCCAACGACCCATGTGATGACTGCACGCAACGATCCCCGGTCGAATCCCTTCCGTCACCCACGCCGCCACGACGTAATAGCCAATCTCAGTCTCCACACGGAGGAGATCGCCAGTGCGCACGGCGAGCTTCGCCGCGTGCGACGGATGGATCCAGAGCGGGTTCGTGTGCGCAATCTCGTCAAGCCACTTCGCGTTCGCGCTGCGCGTGTGAATCTGCACTGCAAGCCGGAATGTCGAGATCAGGATCGTCTGGTCTTCTTCGAGATTGTCTTTATGAACGTGACTCTTGAAGTAAACAGGAATCGCGAGCTCGGGCCAGCCCCAGCTATTCATTGTTGACGAGTAAAACTCGAGCCGCCCGCTTGGCGTCGGGAAACCGCGTTTGATTGTTCCCTCAACCTCAATGCCAGCGAGCCGGCGTCCATCTTCATCACCATCAGGCAGCGGCAGCGGGACGATATTTGACCCCGCAGGTTTCGCGGCGCGCGTAAAAACTCTCCCGAAACCATCCTTGCGCGCATCGTCCAACTCGTCCGCTGGAACAGTCTCTTCGTAAACCCGCCCGATCTTCTCCTTGACCTCGAACGCGCCGTAGCGACGCATGAATTCGAGCGGCGTCAGATTCTCCGTGGCGGCACGTTCCGGCAAACCGGGAACCGAGTTGTCGAAAATCCATTCGTAGTATTCATCGATGCCGAGTCGTGTGCCCGGATTCTTTTTCGACTCGGCGTACTGGCGAATTCCGAGGCTGCCATCCGGATCGATGCGCCACGTCAGCTCGAGCCAGAATTCATTTTCTTCCCAAACTTCACCCGGATTAACTTTGCGCGTGTCGTCGATCGTCTCGCCATCGCGTTGTCGCATCGCTTTCATCACGGGCTGGCGGAAACCGAGCCATTGCGAATCGTGCGTCTCGTAAGAGTGAAGATCATGTCGCTCTGAACCGACACCCATCGGCAGCACGTAATCAGCGTAGTAAGAAGTTTCGTTCCACGTCGGCGTGAGCGCGACGTAACACCCGACGAGATCCGGATCGGTCAACATCTCGATCCACGAAAAGCCGTCAGGGTTGGTCCAAACGGGGTTGTAGACGCGCGTGAAGTATGTGTCGAGCTTTGCGCGGCCGTCCCTGAGGAAGTGCGGCAGCAGGAACGACATCTCATTCATCGACAACGGATACTCGCGCGGCCACGTGATCTCGTTCCACATCTTCGGATGTGGCGGCATATAGATCGGTCTCGGCACGAACTTGTTCCACGCATTCGGATAAACACCGCCTTCTGTCGCAATCGCGCCGAGCAACGCATTCAACATGAACAGGCAACGCGCCACCATCCACCCGCCGCTCACCCCTGACGCAACGCTGCGCCAGTTGTGACTCGAAAACCTCGTCCCCGCTGTGGCAACCAATTTAGCTATCTCTTCAATTACCTTCTCATCAACTCCCGACTCTTCCGCTGCGAATGCGAACGTATACTCCTGATAAATCTGCTTTAATCGTTCTTCAAAATCCGCGAAATCTGTGGTTAACCCGCCTTCCGCCGCCAGGAATTCTTTCCAGTTCCACCAGCGTTCGACAAACTCACGATTGTAGAGATCGTTCTGGATCAGGTAATTCGCGATAGCGAGCAGGATCGCGGCTTCTGATCCGGGATAAGGCGCCACCCAGTAATCGGCGTGCGTGGCGGTGTTTGAGAGTCGCGTGTCAAACACGATGAGCTTTGCACCATTTGCTTTGCCGTCAATAACACGTTGTGCATGTGGATTGAAGTAGTGACCCGACTCGAGATGCGCACTGATCAGCAGGATGACTTTTGCATTTGCGTGATCGGGGCTCGGGCGATCGAGACCCATCCAGAGTTGATAACCTTCGCGACTGCCCGACGAGCAGATATTTGTGTGTGAGTTGTGACCGTCAATGCCCCAGGCCGCCAGAATGCGCTCGGTAAAACCGTCTTCGCCGGGACGACCAACGTGATACATGATCTCGTGTCGCCGGTTCTCGACGATCGCGTTGCGAATGCGCGTGGCGAGTGTGTCGAGTGCTTCGTCCCAGGTTGTGCGTTCCCATTTTCCTTCGCCGCGTCTGCCTGCCCGTTTGAGTGGATAAAGAATGCGGTCGGGATCTGTTACCTGGTTGAGTGTTGCGGGACCTTTGGCGCAGTTGCGACCACGTGAGCCCGGGTGTTCGGGATTGCCTTCGAACTTCTGAACTTCGCCCGTGACTTTGTCGATGTACGCGAGCAAGCCACAGGCTGACTCGCAGTTGAAGCAGGTGGTCGGCACGATTGAGTAGTGCCGCTCCTTGCGTTGCGGCCACGCGCGCGGATCGAGCTCGGTCCAATTGTCCCAGCGCTCTTTGGGCGGAAACGCGGCGAGATGGCTGCGGCTCGGACCTGGGTAGAAAGTTTCTTTCATCAGTTTTATGCGAGTGGCACGGATTGAGCCGCCTGGACATACGCGTTTTCGAAAAGCATGAGTCCGATCAGTGCGAACGGTGCGCCCCCGATACCTACAGGTGTACTGACAACTCCAAGCACTGCGAGCAGCGGCAAGAGCCCGCCGACCAGTGACAGAATCGTTCCCATCCAAAAGTCGTTCTTGTAACGACCTCTCACCATTTCCCAGATTGCGAGACGTGCGTGTGCGGTCGGATGCGTCAATGAAACCTCACCCCAAACCATCAGCAGGTGAATCACGCTGGTGATCGCGAGTATCCACAGCAACACGACGCCCTCCGTTCCGGCGAACGGAAGCAGCACGGCGGAACCGAGTAGTGCTGCCTGAAAGACGAGATGCGGCGGCAGCAACGGGTTCTGCCACATGTCGCGCGCCTTTGCCTGTGCGAAGAGATACGCGGTGTAGATCGCCGTCAGCAACGACAACGGTATGCCTGCCATCATCAACCACGACTGAAACGACGTCGATCCAACCCAACTCGCAATGAAATGCAGCAGCAGCACGAGCGTATAACCCGCGATGATGAACGCGCCCCTCACGAGCCAGCTACGCCACTGCGGCCTTGTAAAGATCAAAAAGAAGCGTTCCGGATGCTCAAGGTCCCAGAGCAGCAGCGCACCAGTGATCGCCAGAAACCCACCGGAAACGATCGGCGTGACCCACAACCAGATCGAGCTGTTTACGTTGAGCACGCCGAGTAACACGAGCAAACACGCGATCAGGTAAACACCGGAAGCGATGCCTTTGGTCCAGGTGTAAAGACTGACGCGCCAATCCCACGGGATCGAATGCGCGACGTCGTACGACAGCAACGCTGCCGCGGATGAGTTGCTGAAGTTTGGATTGCCGGACGTGACGAAGCCCGGGCCTTCCTGTTGCTCGCTCCACATGAAGAGACCGCCTTCAGGACGTTTCGCCGCGAGCGGATCGAGCGTCGCCTGGTGGGCGCCTTTGTAAAAGAGCTTTGGCAGCGTCTCTTTCTCTGGACGCCTCACCGCTACCGTGTCTCGATTGATGATCTGTGCGACGTAAGAATCCGAGTCGTTCATATCGCCGACGAGAATTGCCTGCGTCGGACAAACGACTACACATGCCGGTTCGAGCTGCATGTCGATGCGATGTGCGCAGAAGTTACATTTTTCGGCGGAATGATCGTCAGGATTGATGAAGATCGCGTCGTACGGGCAGGCAGCCATGCACGCCTTACAGCCGATGCAGATCGATTTGTCGAAGTCGACGATACCATCTGGGCGCTTGAACATCGCCGTCGTCGGACACGCGGTTACGCACGGCGCATGCGCGCATTGATTGCAACGTGTGACCTGGTGTGCGCGGCGCGCTTGTGGGAAGATGCCGATGTCGACGTGTTTGACGTATGTGCGCGTGACGGAGAGTGGAACGAGGTTCTCAGACTTGCACGCAGTCGTACACGCGTGACAGCCGATACAGCGCGTGTGGTCGATTACCTTGGCCCACTGAATCGGGTCCGACCGTTCCATCATAGGAGCTCCCGTTGGGAAGCGAGACTATACCACAGGCGGCGCGCCCGACGAGATTGACAAATCCGGCGCGGCGTAACACAGTAACGTGCTTTGGAGGTCCTTCATGCGCTCTACATTCTATTTCGCGTTGATTGTCGCGGCCGCTGTGGTTTTTGCGGCGTGCAACGCTGTCGATAACACGGTGAATACCAAACCTGCTCCTCTTCCGGGTGCAGATACGGTCTATGCAGACGGCGCACGTCGCGTCACGACCGACGAGCTGGAAGCTATGCTGAAAAACGGGCAGGCGTTTGTCGTCGACGTGCGAAACCATGCTTCATACGACATCGGACACATTCCCGGCGCGAAGCTCATCCCCGCTGGCGAGATCCTGAACCATCTGAACGAGCTACCGCGTGACAAGACGATTGTCACCTACTGTTCTTGACAGGCCGAACATACGTCCGCCGGTGCGGTGGTCGCTCTCAAGACGAAGGGAATCGAAAACGCGGCAGCGTTGTTGGGTGGGTTTAACTTGTGGCAACAGGAAAAACGACCGATTGATAAGAAGCAGTAGACAGATTACAGGATTTACAGGATAAATCTTGTTCATCTTGTAAATCTTGAAATCCTGTCTAAAACTGATCTCCCACCTCACGTTTGCGGAACAACTTGCGTGACCAGCGCCGGCAGTGGCGTCATCACGCGCGCGGCGGGCACGCAAAGCACCGGGCACGGCGCGTTCCTGATCACTCTCTCAATCTCCGATCCCAACACCTGGCTGCTCCCAAACAACGATCCATGTACCGCAGTTCCGATCACGATTAGATCCGCCTGGAGTGTGTCAGCGAGCTTGACGATCTCCTGGTACGGCCGGCCTTCGGTGATGTGTGTCTCCCCACCGCCGCGTGAGAGGTGGCCCATCCGCTCCTGCGCGTAACTCCGCAATCGCGTCAACGCAGCCAAACCGCCTTCAGGAAACATCGCTGAGATCTGTTCGAAATAGTCTCCAATGACGTAAACAGCATGCAGCTCAGCACCCAACTGGTTCGTCATCTGCGTCGCGAGCTGAGTCGCCGCGACTGACGACGGTCGAAAGTTCGTCGCCAGCAACACGCGACGGAGTTGAATCTCCGTTTGACGATCATTCTGGGCGACAAAGTCTCTTTGCGGCGGCCTGATGGCCAGCACAGCGCACGGCGATTCCGCGATTATGTCTTCAGCCGTCGAGCTGCTGAATGGTAACGACAGTCGATTTCGACCACGCATCCCCACCGTGATCAGATCGATACCATGATCGATCGCGCCCTGCGCAATCTCACCCGGCGGCTCGCCCTCGACGATAAAGCGCTCCGTATCGACGCCGCTCAGCAGTGGATCTGACGCAAGCTCATCCACTTGCGACTGAAGATCTCCGCCCGCTTTCGCATCATGCACGCTGAACAACACGACGCGACCGCCGCCGTGCCGCGCAAACGCAGCCGCATATTTCAACGCCGCCTGGGCATTCACCGAGAAGTCAGTAGGGAAGAGAATGTTTCTGAACGGAAACACGACGCCAACCTATCACCGGGCCTTCATCATGTAAATCCTGTAATCCTGTCTAAGTATTTACAAGATATCGAGTTCCATGCCAAACTCCGCAAGTTTTCCTAACGCAAGCAACAGATATCTAAATCCACTCCCGGAGGCGACACCTTGCTTCGAGGAATTTTTCGCACCAAGAACCTTGACGAAATACTGTCCAGCGTGGGCGGTCCACAGTTTTCACTGAAACGGACGCTCACAGCTTTCAGCGTCACGCTCATCGGGATTGGAGCAATCATCGGCGCCGGAATTTTCGCCACTATCGGCACCGCCGCCTCCGGTACACCCGAACGCCCGGGCGCCGGTCCGTCGTTGATGCTGTCGTTCGTCATCACGGCGGTTGTGTGTGGGTTTACAGCACTCTGTTACGCCGAGCTGGCGTCGATGGTTCCGATTTCAGGCTCGGCTTACACCTACTCTTACGCGACACTCGGCGAGCTCGTCGCGTGGATCATCGGTTGGGACTTGATCATCGAGTACGCGATCGGCAACGTGGCGGTCGCGATTAGCTGGGCCGAGTTTTTCAATCGACTGCTGCGCAATCTCGGCATCCATGTGCCTGACTGGCTGACGTCAAACTATCGCACTGCTACGGAGGAAACACTTGCGGCCGCACCGCACATCTTTGGTGTGCCCATAGTCTTCAACATCCTCGCGTTTGGCATCGTCGCGCTGATCACGATCGTCCTCGTGTGGGGCATCAAGGAATCGTCAAACTTCAACGCGGTGATGGTGCTTATCAAGATTATCGTGTTGCTTTTCTTCATCGGACTCGCGCTTTACTACGTTTCCCCGGCCACCATGACTCAGAACTGGAAGCCGTTTCAACCGCAGGGCATGACTGGAACGCTTTACGGGGCGGCAGTAGTCTTCTTCGCTTACATCGGCTTTGACGCAGTCAGCACCGTCGCCGAGGAAACAAAGAATCCCGCCAGAGATCTGCCTATCGGAATCATCGCCTCGCTGATCATCTGCACGATTCTTTACGTGCTGGTAGCAGCCGTGTTCACGGGGATGGTGCCCTGGGAAACGGTGCGAGGCTGGACCGCCGCGCAACGCGGTGAGTCGTTGACGATGGCGCTGGAGAGTGTCGCGCCGCAGGCGTTGTGGCAGAACACCGTGATCGCGTTTGGCTCGGTGGTCGCCCACACGGCCGTGTTGCTGGTGTTTCAACTCGGACAGCCACGCATCTTCTTCTCGATGGCGCGTGATGGATTGCTGCCTTCCGTGTTCGCGAGTGTTCACCCGCGCTTCAAGACACCACACGTCACGACGATCCTGACTGGTGTTGCTGTCGGCGGCATTGCGGCGTTCGCGACAGTTGACGAGATGGTCAGTTTGACGAATATCGGCACTCTCTTCGCGTTTATTCTCGTCTGCGTCGGAGTGATGGTCCTACGTCACAAAGATCCGAATCGCAAAAGACCGTTCAAGGTTCCGTTTGGACCGTACTTGCTGCCGGGCTTGGGCGCCGCCTCGTGTGCGTTTCTGATCTACTTCCTGCCGGAAGGTTCTTACTGGCGCTTTGTCGGCTGGCTGATGCTGGGTCTGTCAGTTTATCTTTCGTACGGTTACACGCGCAGCGCGGTCGGACAGAAAATGGGTCGACCAAAGCTCACGCCTATTGGTCTGAAATTAGCGGCAGTCTGCTTCATTCTCGTGGCAGTTGGATTATTCGTAATCCCGCACGACGTGGCGCCCCGCGAGCTGTTCTCAGAAGCATTTGATGCGAGTGCGGAGAAACATACTCAGACCTTGTATGGTTTACTGATCATCCTCGGCGGGTTGATCGGCGGCGCCGCCGGCATTGCCCTTGGGACGTCAAAAAAAGCGGAGTCTTGATCGGCGACGGGACAGTTGGAGACAGGATTACATGATT
The DNA here is from genome assembly GCA_963748155.1 of uncultured Acidobacteriota bacterium. GTDB lineage: Bacteria > Acidobacteriota > Blastocatellia > Pyrinomonadales > Pyrinomonadaceae > PSRF01. The sequence goes on from CAVVHV010000004.1 coordinate 897,700, forward strand.
TTCAGGATTTACAGGATATCTTGTAAATTCTGTTAATCTTAAAATCCTGTAAATAACTTTCTTTTCAACCTTAGAATTCAACCGGAATGAACGCGCTTCCAATCATCATCGGTGCACTTTGCGTGATCGCGATCTCGTATCGCTATTACTCTGCCTTCATCGCTGCAAAGGTGCTGGCGCTGGACGACTCGCGGCCGGTGCCGTCGCAGACGATGTTCGATGGTCACAACTACTACCCAACCAACAAGTGGGTTTTGTTTGGACACCACTTCGCTGCGATCTCGGGTGCCGGGCCGTTGATTGGGCCCGTTCTCGCGGCGCAGTTCGGATTTTTACCGGGATTGTTGTGGCTCGTAATCGGGGTTTGCCTGGGTGGCGCGGTACACGATTTCATGATCATGGCCGGTAGTGTGCGCCGGAAGGGGAAGTCGCTGGCGGAGATGGCACGCACGGAGATCAGTCCCCTCTCGGGCCTCGTAGCAGGCATCGCGATCCTTTTCATCGTCGTGATTGCGCTCGCCGGTCTCGGCCTGGTCGTCGTAAATGCGCTTGCCGAGTCGCCGTGGGGAACTTTCACGGTCGGTTTCACGATTCCACTCGCACTTTTCATGGGCCTTTACATGTATCGCTTCCGTAAAGGCAAGATTGTTGAAGCGAGCATCATCGGCATCATCGGATTATTGTTCGCAGTTTATCTGGGCGGCCATATCGCCGAGTCATCGTTTGCTCAGACCTTCACGCTTTCGCGCAACAGCCTGATCGTGATTATGGCGGCGTACGGCTTCATCGCGTCAGTATTGCCGGTCTGGATGCTGCTCTGCCCGCGCGATTACCTGTCGTCGTATCTGAAGATCGGAACAATCGCGTTCCTGATTATCGGCGTGATCCTCGTCCATCCGAACCTGAACATGCCGGCGTTCACACCGTTTACTGCAGGTGGCGGACCAGTAATTCCCGGCAAGCTTTATCCGTTTGTCTTCATCACGATCGCGTGCGGCGCGATTTCAGGTTTCCACGCGCTCATCTCTTCCGGCACAACGCCGAAGATGATCGCGAAAGAAACTGACACGCGCATGATCGGTTACGGCAGTATGTTGATGGAGGGCATCGTCGGCATCGTGGCGCTGATTGCCGCGACTTCGCTGTTTCCCGGCGATTACTTCGTCATCAACACGCCGCAGCGCACCGACGCGCAAAAGGCTGCCTACGTTCAGATGGTCGACACGCACACGGACCAGGGCTTCAACCTCCAGCCGCAGGAGATCGATCGACTCGAGCAGGAATCAGGTGAAAAGAACCTGCGCGGGCGGACCGGCGGCGCCGTCACACTCGCGCTCGGCATCGCAAAGATCTTCGACGGCATACCGGGCCTCGGCGGCTTGATGAAATACTGGTATCACTTCGCGATCATGTTTGAAGCGCTCTTCATCCTCACGACGATCGATACGGGCACACGTGTCGCACGTTTTCTGGTGGGCGAATTTGGCGGGCGTTTCTACAAGAAACTCGAAGAGCCGACGTGGCTTCCGGGATCGATCGTGACTTCCGCGCTCGTCGTCACAGCCTGGGCGGCGTTCATCTGGTCGGGCTCAATCTCGACGATCTGGCCGATGTTTGGTATCGCCAATCAACTGCTCGCTGCGGTGGCTTTGTGCGTCGCGACGACGATCATCATCAACTCCGGCCGCGCGCGATATGCGTGGGTGACGATCATGCCACTCGCATTTGTCAGCACGACGACGCTCGTTGCGGGTTTCAAATCGATCACCGACATCTTCTGGCCACTCACACAAAATCCGGAAACTGCGGTCCAGGGCATCATCAACACCAGCCTCACCGCGATCATCATGGTCGCAGCCGTAGTCATCATGCTCGACTCGATCCGGCGCTGGCTGGGAACACGCAGCCATCCACAATTGACCACAGCTCAAGAGAGTGCAGCCTAAAAGCATTTCCTAATCTGACTTTCTTCTCTGTGCAACCTCTGTGTTCTCTGTGTCTCGGTGGTTGAAATTAATTCCACCACCGAGACACAGCGGACACAGAGGTTGCACAGAGAAAATCCCAGTGCTTGATTGGACAGTTTCGGCGTAAATCGGCAATAATACGCGTTTTCGTAAAGCGTATCTCGCCATAACCTAGACAAATCGAAAGGAATTTTTCGAAGTGGAACTATCGCTGAAACTGCGCCGTGCAGCAATTATTATTGCGGCTGCCGTTACGACCCTGGCTCTTGGCATTCCCACTTACGCGCAATCCCATCAAGGGGGTGAAGCGAACCTGGTGCTGCCGGATCTCGACCAGGTCACCTTCCTGAACGGCATCAACGGGCATAATTTGCTGCTGTTTGGCATTGTTGTCTGTGTTCTCGGGCTCGGTTTCGGGCTCGCGATGTACATGAACCTCCAGAGAATGCCGGTGCACCGCGCGATGCGCGAGATTTCCGAGCTGATCTACGCGACGTGCAAAACTTACCTGACCACTCAGGGCAAGTTCATTCTCCTTCTCGAAGCTTTCATCGCCGTCGTGATCATTCTTTACTTCGGCGTGCTGTCGGGAATGGAGCCTTTCCGCGTCGTGGTCATTCTGTTGTTTAGTTTGATCGGTATCGCGGGTAGTTACGGCGTCGCGTGGTTTGGCATTCGCGTCAACACTTTCGCCAACTCGCGTACCGCTTTCGCCAGTCTCGGAGGCAAACCGTTTCCGCTTTACGCGATTCCGTTAAAGGCCGGCATGAGCATCGGCATGATGCTGATCAGCGTCGAGTTGCTGATCATGCTCTGCATTCTGCTGTTCATTCCGGGCGATTACGCGGGACCATGCTTCATCGGTTTTGCAATCGGTGAATCGCTGGGCGCGGCTGCGCTACGTATCGCAGGCGGCATCTTCACGAAGATTGCCGACATTGGTTCAGACCTGATGAAGATCGTCTTCAAGATCAAGGAAGACGACGCGCGTAACCCCGGCGTGATTGCAGACTGCACGGGCGATAACGCGGGCGACTCAGTTGGTCCGAGCGCAGACGGTTTTGAAACCTACGGCGTCACGGGCGTCGCGCTGATCACGTTTATTCTCCTCGGCGTTACCAATCCAATCGTGCAGGTGCAGCTTCTGGTTTGGATCTTCATCATGCGCGTCATGATGATCATCGCGAGCGCACTTTCATACTTCATCAACGACGCGATCGCGAAGGCTCGTTACAAGAATTCTGATTCGATGAACTTCGAAACGCCGTTGACGTCGCTCGTGTGGATCACGTCGATTGTTTCCGTTGTGATCACCTTTGTAGTTTCGTATCTGACAATACCGATTCTCAGCGGCAACCCAACACTATGGTGGAAACTCGCCATCATCATTTCGTGCGGCACGATCGCCGGCGCGTTGATTCCTGAGCTCGTAAAAATCTTTACTTCAACTGCGTCACGGCACGTCAGCGAAGTTGTCACCTCCTCGAGAGAAGGCGGCCCATCGCTGAACATTCTTTCCGGTCTCGTTGCCGGCAATTTCTCCGCCTACTGGCTTGGTATCAGCATCGTCGGCCTGATGGCGATCGCATACTTCTTCACCAATCTTGGCGCGCCGGAAGGATTGGGCCTGGGTGCGTTGATGGTGTCTCCCCTTGCGGCGCCGGTGTTTGGTTTCGGCCTCGTAGCGTTCGGCTTCCTTGGCATGGGACCGGTGACGATCGCGGTCGACTCGTATGGTCCAGTGACTGATAACGCGCAATCTGTGTACGAGCTTTCACTGATCGAACAGGTACCTGACGTCGAGGCTGAGGTCAAGAAAGATTTCAACGTCAATGTGAACTTCTCGCGCGCCAAACACCTTCTCGAAGAGAATGACGGCGCCGGAAACACGTTCAAAGCCACAGCGAAACCGGTGTTGATCGGAACGGCCGTCGTCGGAGCGACCACGATGATCTTCTCGATCATCATGGCGCTTACCAATGGACTGCGTACCGACGTTGAGAGTCTGTCGCTGCTTCACGCTCCCTTCCTGCTCGGACTGATCACGGGCGGCGCTGTGATCTACTGGTTCACGGGGGCATCGACTCAGGCCGTGACCACTGGAGCGTACCGCGCGGTTGAGTTCATCAAGGCAAACATCCGGCTCGAAGGTGTCGAGAAAGCCTCGGTGGAAGACAGTAAGAAGGTGGTTCAGATCTGCACGCAGTATGCGCAGAAAGGCATGTTCAACATCTTCATGACGGTCTTCTTCTCGACGCTCGCGTTCGCGTTTGTGGAGCCGTTCTTCTTCATCGGTTACCTGATCTCGATCGCGATCTTCGGTTTGTACCAGGCGATCTTCATGGCGAACGCCGGCGGTGCATGGGACAACGCGAAGAAGGTCGTCGAAGTCGATCTGAAGATGAAGGGAACGCCGTTGCATGATGCGACTGTGGTGGGAGATACAGTCGGTGATCCGTTCAAAGACACTTCGTCAGTGGCAATGAATCCGGTGATCAAGTTTACGACGCTGTTTGGACTGCTGGCCGTTGAGCTCGCAGTGAGTCTGACTGCCCGTAACGGCAATGCGAACTTGACCCACATACTGGCGCTCGTGTTCTTCCTCGTGTCAGTATTCTTCGTGTGGCGCTCGTTCCACGGAATGCGTATTGGAACGACGGCACTGGAGCCGCGTCCGGTTGAGACAGAGGTCGCGAGTCGTGCGGTGGGAGACTAATTGATGAGCACTTACGTTAAGGCTGACACATTGATGGGAGCGGCGCTCGCGCCGCTCGACTCTGTTCGTTCCGCGGGGCTGGTGATTGTTTTCAGCCTCTTCATCGCCGCGTGTGCGCAGTTTGCGATTCACATCGGTCCGATACCAATTACCGGGCAGAGTTTCGCTGTGTTATTGACGGGCGCTTTGCTGGGATCGCGTTTAGGCGCGGCGGCAGTCATCGCTTACCTGATCGAGGGCGCGATTGGCTTGCCATTCTTTGCGGGCGGCGGCGCGGGACTCGTGCGTTTCCTTGGCCCAACTGGTGGTTATCTCATCGCATTCCCGGCAGCTGCGTTCATCACTGGTGCGTTTGCTGAACACGGTTGGGACAAGCGTTACCTGACTGCAGTCGCCGCGATGGCGATTGGTTCGCTAATTATCTTTCTCGGCGGCTGGGCGTGGTATGCGATTCTCACGAACACGCCGCCGGTTGCAGCTTTCAAGATCGCGGTGTTGCCTTTCCTGTTGGGCGATGTGATTAAGATCGCGCTGGGTGCGGCAGTACTTCCGACGGGTTGGGCGTTATTGAAGAAATGAACGTTCTGAAGGTCAGGTCGCGCAACCGGGAAGAGCAGTTCACTGATCAGGTCCAGGAAAAGCTTAAGGAGTCAGGTCAGCGAGAAGGTGTGGTGGTGCTTTACGTGCAACACACGACCGCGGGCCTGACGATCAATGAGAACGCCGATCCCGACGTGCCGCGCGACATGCTTCACGCGCTCCGCACGTTGATTCCTCAGCACGGGATGGGCTTTCGTCACGGCGAAGAGAATTCTGACGCACACATCAAAGCCAGCCTCACCGGCTCTTCGGTCACAATCCCATTTGAAGATGGAAAATTACTGCTTGGTCGCTGGCAGGGGATTTTTCTTTGCGAGTTCGACGGCGGCCGCGAGCGCCAGGTGATAATGGTAATTCGTTAGACAGGATTTACATGATTTTTTCAAGATTTACATGACCTATCCTGTGAATTCTGAAAAATCTTGTAAATCCTGTCTAACCTTGTTCCTCCCCATCAAATCCCCTCAGTACCTCCGCAAACTGCTCCACATCCACTTTCGTCTTTTCCAACGCTCTCCGGCTATCGAGATAAGCAGTCCACGTCGGTGTCTGCGTGAGCGCCTTCGTTGTATCCTCGTCAAGCACCTGGGCCATCATCGCGATCAAGTCGCTCACAACACGGTTGTGCTCGATCAAGCGCTCAATGATCGAGTACGCCAGCCGCGCCTGTTGAAAATCAAGATCTTCAGCCATTGATCCCTACAACCGCGTCGATCCCGTCCCCAACCACGACCCGTGTTCCTTCAGCAAGATGCTCATAACGAACGTACCCGAGTCCGATGCTTCCGCGCCTCGGCGAAATCACCGCTGAGGTCACACGCCCGATCTCCTGATTCTCTGTAGATCGAATCACTGCGCCCGCTTCAACCTGCTGGTCCGTCTCGAAACGCAATCCCGTCAGTTTCTTCGCAGGGTGCCCGCGGTGCTTGATGCGCACGATGATTTCCTGTCCAACGTAGCAGCCCTTTGTGTAGCTGACGGCGTCGTCGAGATTTGTCTCGGGAACGACATGAGTTTCATCCATATCCTGTCCAAAACGCGCGATTCCTGCCTCGACGCGCAGGATTTCGAATGTGTCCTCACCGATTGGTTGTGCGCCTGCGTCTTCAAGAGCTTTCTGGAACTCAGCCTTACGCGACGAGTCGGTAATGATGTCGAATCCATCTTCACCGGTGTGAGTAGCTCGAATGACCGTCACACCATCTTTCTCCGCAACACCCTTTACCGGCAGGTCCGAAACACCAGTTACTTTCTCAATAATCTCAGCTGCTTTTTTACCTTGCACCGTCAACAGCGCTGTCTCACTGGTCACATCTGAAACTTTAAAATCACCTGCGAGCGTGAATCGTGAGATCGTTTTCAGTACCGCCTCATGCGACGCTATTTCCGTATCGATAAGAAACTCCAGCTCACTCCCGCGAATCACGCGCACCACGCCGATCAGCCGTCCCTGCACAGTCGGAAACACTGCCGGCATCCAGCGATTCTGCGCGAGGTTCTTCACATCATTCGTGATGAGCCCGTTAAGAAACGTCGTCGCCTCCGACCCGCTCACTCGAATGCGCCCGCGCGCCGCCGATAGATCGATCAGCCCCGCACCACCATCCCGAACCACTTCATATTCAGTCATAAATCAGTCTCTAATCCGTGTTACTGCTTTTTTCACCATTTGATAATCCCGCAACTGCTCCGCTTCACGTCGATGCGACGCCAACACCTGCGGGCTCGGATGATAAATCGGCACAAGCACCCGATCATTCCACGAGTGTATTTGCGAAGCCGACGTCTTCAAGCTCAACTCGTGATATTGAATGCGCTTTATTGCCTCGAGTGCAACTGAACCCAACGTCACGATCACGCGCGGATCGACGAGTTCAATCGTTCGTCGCAAAAACCTCGAACAGTTAGACAACTCTTTTTGCGTAGGTTTCCGGTTTGCGCCTGACTCAGAACGTGGATTACACAGCGCCGCACTCGTGATGAAGATCTCTTTGCGCGTCAGGTTGATCGAGCTCAGAAAACGATCGAGGTTTGCGCCCGACTGATCGCCGGAAAACGGGACTCGCGTACGATCGGCGCCTTTTCTTCCCGGCGCTTCACCGATGAACATGACGCGCGCATCAGGTGAGCCATTGAGCTCGCTCAGCACCGCGCTGCGACCACACATCGCCGGGCAGAGCGTGCAGCCGGCAGCGTCTTTCACCAGTTCGTTGAAGAGTTGTTTCTTCACTTCACCACCGTCAGCTCGCGCGTGACGACGTTGTAGTCGCCATTGCGATAAGGCCAACCGTCCGGCCCGATGAGCTCAATCCGGATCGTGTGCTTGCCGGGCGTCCAGCCGGTGAGCACTAACTCCTCGTGAGCGTCAATCCACTTCATCTCTTCATCGTCTACGATGTAACGCACACGATAGTCGCCGCCATCGCCTTTCAACTTCGCATTCGCGAGTGAGAAGTCGATCACCACTGCTTCGCCTTCGCGAAATGTTTTGCCATTCGGAAGATTGAAAACCAGCAGCGGCTTCTTTGGATCGACTTTCAACTTCGGATCATCAGGCTGTGCCGGAACCAGCTTGGCAACTCTCGTCTCAACGTGCAACACCTGTCGCGGTGGTGCGGGAACGTACGTCGTCGCAGTCGTGTGCGCGTTGTCGCGGTTCCCCGAACAGGCGAACGACACGAGCGCTATCAAGATGATAATGGGAAGCCGGTTCATAAATTCTTTATCCACAGATTACGCAGATTGTTTATAACATCTGTGTAATCTGTGGATGAAGGAACCCCGAGCAATTATGGTCAACAGAAAATTCGCTCTGCTAGTGATCGTCACCATTGCATTCATCGGTTGCGGAAAGAACACGGTTCCGATTTCGGGTACGTCGACCTCTTCTACTTCTGAAACTAAACCGGTTCCTGCCGGGCTCGCGGGTTACGAACCGATGACGATTCCCGCCGACAATCCGATGACGCCCGAAAAAGATCGCGCTCGGCCGGAAGTTATTCTTTGACGAGCGATTGAGCATCGACGGCTCCAAATCGTGTTACTCGTGTCACGTCTGCGAGCATGGTCTAACCGACGGATTACCGAAAGCGATCGGCGCTGAAAACAAACCACTCACGCGCAACAGCCCGACATTGTGGAACATCGGCTATCACAAAGAGTTTTACTGGGACGGTCGCAGCGATTCGCTCGAGAAGCAGGCAATGGCCGCATGGAAAGGCGCGAACATGGGAGTCGGCGAACGAACCGGCGAGATCGTGGCGAAGATAAATGCGGTGCCGGATTACCGCTCGCTGTTTCAAAAAGCGTTTCAGAGCGACGCGACGCCTGAGAACATGATGAAAGCGATAGCCACTTATGAGCGGACAATCATCGGTGGCAACACAGCCTGGGATCGCTGGCGCGCGGGAGATCAGAACGCGATGAGCGAGAGTGCGATTCGTGGCTGGAACATCTTCCAGGCGATCAAGTGCAACAACTGTCACGATGGAATTTTGTTTACGGACCAGCAGTATCACAACATCGGTATCGGCATGGACCAGGCGGAACCGGATGTCGGGCGATTCAAGGTGACGAATCGGCCCGAGGACACCGGCGCGTTCAAGACACCGACGCTAAGAGATATCGCGAAGTCCGCGCCGTATTTTCATGATGGGAGTGCGAAGACGTTGGAAGAGGCGGTCGATATTATGCTGGCTGCTGGAAAGCCGAACCAATATCTCGACAAAAAGAACCTCCAGCCGCATCGAATACTGCCCGATCAGCGGGAGGCTCTGTTGGATTTCCTGCGGTCGTTGACGGTTGACTGCAATTTAGCCGCGGATAGACGCAGATAAACGCAGATCAGGCTCGTGCCGTCTGAACGCCCGTGATCTTCTTCAACCGATCCTCAACCGAGTTCCAGTTAATATTCGAGAAGAACGCCTCGATATACTTCGGCCGCTCGGCGGGTTTGTAGTCGAGCAGGAACGCGTGCTCCCAAACGTCCATCACGAGAATCGGATTGAACCCCGCAACGTTGCCCGTTTCGTGCAACGTGACCCAGTGGTTTGAGATTCTTCCATTGGCAGGGTTCTGGTTGCAGATGGCCCAACCCACGCCACGCATCTTACCGATACCGACGAAGTCGGCCTTCCAGATATCGTAACTGCCAAACGTTGCTTCCGCGGCTTTCACAAACTGTGATGTCTTCACCGGATCGCCCGTGCCGCCACTCTGAAGGTTGTCGAAGTAATACTCATGCAGGACCATGCCGTTGTACTCGAACCCAAGCCGTCGCGTGAGCTCGGAGTAGGCAGGCATCTCTTCCTGGTCCACGTTTCCGTCTTTGATAAATTCGGTGATTCGCTCTGTCAGGTTGTTCGTTTCTTTGACGTAACCTTCGTAGAGTTTGAAGTGCATTTCCAGGGTTTGATCTGAAATCCCTTTAAGGCCGCTAAGATTAAACTGGCGCGGCTGATAAGAGCCCGTTGAACTCATACATACCTCCTATTCAATTATGCAGATGATTGAGAATATGACGCGGAGGTGTGGCAAATACGTTGTGAGGCTGGTGATTTAGTGTCGCAAAGCGAAAATAGGTCCTATAGGACTTATAGGACCTATTCCCTTAATTCTTAATTCTTTACTTCCCGAAGGCGACCCAGTCGTGTTCGGAGGTTCCCATAAACAGAAGCATTGGCAGCGATAACCAGGCATTTGTCCGCGAGGCTATAAAGGCTTGTCGTGCCAGCTCAGGCGGTGCGGCTGGCCCCGTGCCGGCGGTGGCCGCGATGATTCGCTTGTTATTCGGCCAAATGATTCCCCAAACGTTCAACAACATAACGAGACCATACGCGCCGCCCAGGCCGATGGAGTAAACGTTGTTCGGCGTCACGTAGTTTTCATTGGTGAGCTTCGAGGTGAAGTACCGGATGATCCCGTACGAAACAATCAACACCAGAACAATCATGACGATTGCGAAGATCCGGCCGTCCTTCGTGAGCGCTGGAACTTTCTTAATGAGCAGGTATTCGACCACGAACAGCACAACCGGATAGCTGAGCCACGTAAGCAGCACGAGCCAAACATTGATGTCGGTCCTCCCGAACGTGTTGGAATTTCGCACGGCGGGCGCCAGGATGTACATGGCAAAGTAAGTCAGGCCGGCCAACACAGTCACCACCGCGCCCCAGCGGAAAAACCAAAGCGCTCGTGACAAGAGGTCAGGATTGACCTTCTTCTTAGTTTCAGCATCAAGACCTTTTTGAAAAGGTACGTTGACGACGTTGAAAAAGTAGAGCAATCCAATCCACGTAATGCCGCCCACCAGGTGGAGCCAGCGCAGCACCACACGAATGATGGCTGTTGTGTCGGGCGTGTTTAGAACGTCTTGCAGCATAGCCAGACTGATGGGGAGATGAGCAGTTGACTCAATTAGCATAAGTCCTCCGTGTTGAAAGCCTGGGATTACGCGCGAAGATTACACCTAGACCAAGCTGCGGCGCAATCATTCGTCAAAAGGACGTGGACCCGGATCCATGCCGCGCACGCTCGCCTGGTTGATTACGCGAACTTTCAAATCACTATTGACACGAATCTGGCATGAAAGACGGACGTTTGGCGCGAGCTCCGCTTCCATCGCGAGACGGTTTCGTTCGAGCTCACCCATTTCACCTGGCTCACCCTCGAGGAGCTCAACGCGACAGGTGGTGCAGCGCGCGTTGCCGCCGCAGCGATGAAGTATGTCGATGCCCGCGTCTTCGAGGGCGAGAACGAGTTTCTTTCCGGCAGGTGGTTCGGTTTCGACGAGACCGTTCGCGGTCTCAGCTTGAATTTTCGGCATGAATGATTCACTCCTGGTTAGTAGCTAGATCCAACTCCATAAACTTTGCGCCTGGTACAGACTCATAGTACGGCTCGATCTCGACAAAGCCAATCGAGTGATAGAGTGCGATGGCCTTGTCCATTCGGCCCGGCAGCGTGTCAAGACGCATGTGTGTGTAACCAAGCTTACGCGCTTCGTCAATGATCGAATGGACTAAGACGCGACCGAGGCCGGTGCTGCGATACGCCGGGCGAACGAAGAGTCGCTTCATTTCACAGACGCCGGGGCCGAGTTTACGCATGGCGATGCAGCCGGAGATTTGATCGTCGTCTTTAGCGAGGAGCAGGCGGCCGTCTGGTGGCGCGTAGTCGCCGGGCAGGTTGTTTAGTTCCTGATCGAAGTTCTGGAAGCAGAGACTGATGCCGAGACCGGTGGCGTACTCGTTGAAGAGAGCTCGGGCGTGTTCGATGTCTTCTTGGGTGTTCGCTTGGTAGATATGTTTCACAGGATTACAAGATTTTCAGGATTAACAGGATTATCCTGTCAATTCTGTAAATCTTGCAATCCTGTCTAAGGTTTTCCATTTAAAAGAAACAGGAGATGGAATCACTCCCATCCCCTGTAAAAATCACTCGCGGCATTCTTAGGCGGTAAACGAAGTACCGCACCCGCAACTGCCGGTGGCATTCGGATTCTTAAACGTGAAGCCGGAACCCATGACGCCGCTCACGTAATCGATCTCGACGCCGTTTAGATACTGAGCGCTGAACATATCGACAAACATTCGCACGCCCTTCTCGTCGATGATGAAATCGCCTTCGCGCGACTGCTCTTCAATATTCAGGCTGTACTGAAAACCAGAGCACCCGCCAGGTACCACCCTCACGCGGAGCCCTGAGGTCTCGGGTAGGCCCTCTTCGCTGGCCATAAACTTCCTGATCTCGGTTGCCGCCGATTCGGTGACATTGAGTGTCACGGTAGGCGCTGTAGTTGCTGACATCTTTACTAATCCTCTCTAATTCGTCGTTCGTCTGAGTAATTTACAAAGACAGCCTTATCTTATTGCCCTTTTCCTAAAACGACAAGCTCAGGTTTCATCGCTTCGATCGACACCTGTCGCGCCACTTCTTCCGTCACCTTCCGGAATGCCTGCGCCTGCGGTGACTCGGGGTGACTGACCACGACGGGCACGCCCTTGTCGCCGCCTTCGCGCACTTCAATGCCGAGCGGAACCGCGCCCAGGAAAGGCACGGAATACCTGCTTGCGAGTGCCTGGCCACCACCTTCACCGAAGATGTTATAGCGATTGCCTGTGTCGGGGGCGATGAAGTAGCTCATGTTTTCGACGATGCCGAGGACCGGTATCGCGACAGTCTCAAACATCCGCAACGCGCGGCGTACATCCGCGACGGCGACGTTCTGCGGCGTCGTAACTAACACTGCCCCCTGTACCGGAACTAGTTGAGCGAGCGACAACTGCACGTCGCCTGTTCCTGGCGGCATGTCAACAATCAGGTAGTCGAGCTCGCCCCATTTCACGTCTGATAAGAACTGTTTCACGAGACCGTGCAGGATTGGACCGCGTACGATCATCGGTTTGTCGCCGGGCTGGAGCAGCGCCATCGACATGAACTTCACGCCAAACGCTTCGATTGGCACAAGTTTGTTCCCCTCGACTTCCGGACGCGCCTCGCTGGCGCCGAGCATGATCGGGACGTTTGGACCATAGACGTCGGCGTCCATGAGTCCGACGCGGGCGCCGTTGAGTGCGAGCGAAACGGCGAGGTTCACGGCGACGGTCGATTTGCCGACGCCGCCTTTGCCTGATGAGACGGCGATAATGTTTCGCACGCCTTCGATGACGAGTTTCTCCCCCAGGCCGCGGCCTTTCGGAACTTCGGCGTCCATCGTCACGGCAACGGAAGTCACGCCGGGTAGTCCGCTCACGATCTCTTTGGCGGCGCTTTCCATTTCGGCTTTAACGGGGCAGGCTGGCGTCGTCAGTACGATGCGAAACGAGACATGGCCGCCGTCGATCTTGAGGTCTCGGATGAAACCGAGCGTCACGATATCCTTGTGCAAATCCGGATCTTTGATTTGTCTTAAGCCGTCGAGTATGAGTTGTTCATTAAGTGTTGTCATAAGCTAAAAAGCGTAGCTGATTGGCATTCTCTGTGCAACCTCTGTGTTCTCTGTGTCTCTGTGGTTAAAATGAACTCCACCACAGAAGACACAGAAGACACAGAGGACACAGAGGTTGCACAGAGAAGCGGCGGATCATTTCTTCAATCCTCGGAACGTCGGTGATGCGGATGAACCGAGCTTCACTGGACGTGCTGCTTCTTTGTCATGTGGCGCCCATGTGCGGTTCTCGATCCAGGTGGATGAAGCGCAAAGGGTGTCTCAGGCGAGGTTCAGGGCGGCTGGTTGTGATGTTCTTATTGCGGCGGCGTCGAAGTTAACCGAGCAGGTCACAGGACTGACTACGGCCGAAGCAGCCACGATTGCCACCGAATCTTCGAACTGCAGCGCCCTCGCCTACGATGCACTACTGGACGCGATCCGCGAGTATAGTAATGCTGCGCGCGACGACTGGGCAGGCGACGAAGCGCTGATCTGCACCTGTTTCTTCGTTTCGGAACGGACGATCGAACGCGAGATCAACACGCGCGGCCTGACGACTGTCGCCGAAGTCACAAGGGCTTGCAACGCCGGCGGCGGCTGCGGCTCGTGTCATCAATTGATTCAGGAGATTCTTGCTACAAATGATTTACCTCGATAACAACGCCACGACTCGCGTCGCCCCGGAAGTGCTCGACGCGATGCAGCCATATCTTAGTGAATTCTTCGGTAACCCTTCGTCCGCACATTCGCTGGGCCGCGAAATGAAACGCGCGATTGAGCGCTCGCGCGAGCAGGTCGCAAGTTTGATTGGTGCAGCGGAGACGAATGAGATTGTCTTCACGTCGTGCGGATCAGAGTCAGACAATTGGGCCATTCGCGGCGTGCTCGCAACACAACCGCAGAAGAAGCACATTGTCACTACCCAGGTCGAACACGAAGCTGTCCGAAACGTCTGTCGTTTGCTCGAGGCAGAAGGTTACGAAGTAACGTGGCTGGGCGTCGACGGTAACGGCGAACTCAATCTCGACGAGTTGCGTTCTGCTTTACGGCCTGACACAGCACTCGTCTCGATCATGCTTGCGAACAACGAGACCGGCGTGTTGTTTCCGATCGAGGAGATTGGACGTATTGTGCGCGAGAAGTCTGAGGCTGTTTTTCATGTCGATGGAGTGCAGGCAGTCGGTAAGATCCCGATTGATTTGAAGAGCACGTCTGTAGATCTTTTCGCGCTATCCGGTCACAAACTGCACGCGCCGCAAGGCGTCGGCGCGCTTTACATTCGCAAAGGATTATCGTTGCCGTCGTTCATTATCGGTGGCGCGCAGGAGCAGGGACGACGTGCCGGCACATCCGCCGTTCCAAACATCGTCGGACTCGGCGCCGCATGCCAACTCGCACTCGACGATAACGGTCACGAGCGTATTGAGCGGCTGCGCAATCGTCTCGAAGACGAGATCCTCGCAAACATTCCGAACGCGCGTCTCAACGGGAGCGCCGAGCGTTCGAAGCGTCTGCCAAACACCTCGAATATCTCGTTTGAATACGTCGACGGACAAAACATTCTGATGCATCTGGACCAGGCTGACATTTGCGTTTCGACCGGCTCCGCTTGCCATTCAACGACGCACGAATCGTCACCGACTCTGCGCGCGATGAACGTCCCATTCACCGCAGCCCAGGGATCAATCCGTTTCTCGCTCGGCCGCTACAACACCGACCCCGACATCGACACGACTTTGCACGTTCTGCCCGCAATCATCGAGAAACTCGCCGCCATGTCGCCTTATGACAAAGAATTGGCGGCACGACGATAGGTCATATAGGACTTCTGTGACCCAGATGTCCTATACTATCCCGTGGCGACGATCACTTTTCTGAAAGGCCTTAAAGACAATTAGAGATGAGCACTGTTATCGAACCTCCTGTTCCGCAGACTGAGAAAAATCTGGAAGAAGTCGAGACTGTAACCATTCGCTTCGCCGGTGACTCTGGCGACGGTATGCAGTTGACCGGCACACAGTTCACAAACACGTCAGCTGTGGTCGGCAACGACATCTCCACGCTGCCTGACTTCCCCGCCGAAATTCGCGCTCCTGCCGGCAGTTTGCCGGGAGTCAGCGGTTTTCAGTTGAACTTTTCGAGCCAGGACATTAAGACCCCCGGCGACCAGCCGAATGTTCTCGTGGCGATGAATCCCGCCGCGTTGAAAGTGAACCTTCCTGACCTGGAAGAGGGCGGCACGCTGATCGTGAATACCGACGGCTTCACGCCGGAGAATTTGAAGTACGCCAGCTACGCGACAAACCCGTTAGACGACGGGTCGCTCGCCGGTTACCGCGTACACAAGCTGCCGATCTCGACGCTCAACATGAACGCCCTCAAAGGCAACGTCGAGCTTTCGCGCAAAGAGATCGATCGCTCCAAAAACTTCTTTGCGCTCGGCGTGCTTTACTGGCTCTACGACCGTCCGATGGACAACACGCTGAACTGGATTCAATCCAAATTCGCGAAGAGTCCGGAGCTCGCGAAAGCCAACGAGATTGCGCTGAAGACTGGTTACAACTTCGCTGATACGACGGAAGTTTTCACGACGCACTACACGGTAAAGAAGGCGCAGATCGCTCCGGGCAAGTACCGGAAGATCACGGGCAACGAAGCGACTGCGATCGGGTTCATTGCGGCTTCGCAAATTTCAGGTCGTCCACTGTTTTACGGTTCGTATCCGATTACGCCTGCGTCTGACATTCTGCACGAGCTGTCGCGTCACAAGGCTTTCGGCGTGAAGACGTTTCAGGCTGAAGACGAGATCGCGGCGGTTTGCGCGGCGATCGGCGCGAGCTTCGCCGGACAGATCGGGTTGACTGGAACGTCCGGACCGGGCGTGGCTTTGAAACAGGAAGCGATCGGCCTCGCAGTGATGACTGAGTTGCCGCTCGTGATCGTCAACGTTCAGCGTGGTGGACCATCGACCGGCTTGCCGACAAAAACCGAACAGGCGGATTTGTTCCAGGCTGTTTGGGGTCGAAACGGCGAGTGTCCGGCGATTGTCGTGGCGCCTTCGACACCGGGTGACTGTTTCCACATGGCAATTGAAGCGGTGCGACTCGCGTTCAAGTACATGTCGCCAGTGTTTTACCTGTCTGACGGTTATCTCGCGAACGGTGCTGAGCCATGGGCGATTCCACCTATCAGCGATCTGCCGAAGATTGAAGTGAGCTTTGCGAACGATCCGGCGACGTTCATGCCTTACGCTCGCGATCCGGAAACACTCGCGCGGCCGTTTGCGCTTCCCGGCACGCCGGGGCTCGAGCACCGCGTGGGCGGCATCGAGAAGCAGCACATCACGGGCAACGTCAACTACGATCCCGAGAACCACCATTTCATGGTAAAGCTGCGCCAGGAGAAAATTGATCGCGCAGTCGCCGACATTCCGCTGCTCGAAGTGATGGGTGAGCCGACCGGAAAGGTCCTCGTGCTTGGCTGGGGCTCGACCTACGGCTCGATTTCGTCAGCGGTTGAGAAGCTGCAGCGCGAAGGCAAGAGTGTTTCAGCAGCGCACCTGCGCTACCTGAATCCCTTCCCGCGCAATCTCGGCGAAGTTCTCTCAGGCTTTGAAACAGTGATCATCCCCGAGATGAACCTGGGCCAACTCTGCACGATGATCCGAGCAAAGTATTTGGTCGACGCGGTCCCCTTCTCGAAAGTGAAAGGCCGCCCCTTCCAAATCCGCGAGATCGTCCGCAAAGTCGAAGAGTATTTATAGGCCACGAAAAGGCACATAAGGCACAAAGGAACAAGAAAGAATGAGTACACAGAGTAACGGTCATAGTGGGAATGGGAATGGGAACAAGCCGGTGGCGCCGGTGGTTTCGGCGGAGAGTGAAGCCGGGTCGTCGGTGTCCGGGCGCGTTGCGCCGCCGCCGGGACAGTTGAAGAAGGCTGACTTTATTTCCGACCAGGAAGTGCGTTGGTGCCCGGGCTGTGGCGATTACGCCATTCTCAACAACGTGCAGAAGGTGATGCCTGAGCTGGGCATTCCGCGCGAGAAGATCGTATTCGTCTCGGGTATCGGATGCTCGTCGCGTTTCCCCTATTACATGAACACGTATGGCTTCCACAGTATTCACGGACGCGCGCCCGCGATTGCGACCGGCATCAAGTGTGCAAATCCGGATCTGAGCGTTTGGGTGATCACGGGCGACGGCGACGCGTTATCGATCGGCGGCAACCACTTCATTCACGCAATCCGTCGCAACCTCGATCTGAACTACATCCTCTTCAACAACCGCATCTACGGTTTGACGAAGGGACAGTACAGTCCGACTTCCGAGTTTGGTAAGAAGACGAAGTCGACGCCGTCCGGCACGATCGATTATCCGATCAATCCACTTTCACTCGCGATCGCGAGTGAGTCGACCTTCGTCGCGCGCTCGATCGACATCGACGTCAAACACCTCGGCGCGATTGTTGAAGCGGCGGCGAAGCACAAGGGCATCTCGTTTATCGAGGTCTACCAGAACTGCAATATCTTCAACGACCACGCGTTTGATTACTTTGCTGAACGCACGGTACGCTCCGATCGCGTGCTTTATCTCGAGCACGGCAAGCCGATGGTCTTCGGTAAGAATCGCGAGAAGGGCATTCGCATGAATGGCGCGCATCCGGAAGTCGTGACGATTGGTGAGAACGGCGTCACCGAGAACGATTTACTGGTGCATGATATTCACCTGAACGATCCTTCGGTGGCGTTCATGCTGGCGCGCATGGAGCAGCCGGAATTCCCGCAGCCCGTGGGGATCTTCCGCGCGATCGAGCGACCGACTTACGAAGACATGATGGTTGACCAGATCGAGGCGTCCGTTGCGAAGTCCGGGCCGGGCAGCTTGGAGAAGTTGATTAACAGCGGCGACACTTGGATCGTCGAGTAAATCCTGTAAAAAACTTTCTTCCCTCTCACGCGTAATACCCACACCATGACTCCATTCAAACCTTTTACACGCATTATTTCGAGCCTCGTACTCTCTTTCGTCATCTTTGCGGCTCTGTTGCCGCAACCACTCGTGGCCCAGCAGACTGCCACGAAACCTGCAGCGACCGCCGCGGATTACACCACCGCGCTCGCCGCGATCGAGAAGTCGCTCGAAGAGAAGCGCAAAGAGTTCGGCATTCCCGGCATGTCGCTGGCCATCGTCAAAGACGACAAAATCATTTATCTCAAGGGGCTCGGCGTCAAAGACTTCGAAAAAAATATTCAAGTCACGCCCGACACGCGCTTCGCCATCGGCTCATCCAGTAAGGCGTTCACCGCGATGCTCGCAGTGATGAGCGCTGACGACGGCAAGCTGTCGCTCGACGACTCGCCTAAGAAGTTTCTGCCTTACTTCACGCTGCGCGATGAAGACGCGGCCACGAAAATCACGATGCGCGATCTGCTGTCGCATCGCTCGGGCTTGAATCGCACGGATCTCGCGATGGTCACAAACATGCTCAACCGCGAAGAGCTGATCAAAGTCGCGGGCATGGCGAAACCAACGGCCAAACTTGGCGAGAAGTGGCAGTATCAAAACATGATGTACGCGGCTGCGGGCGAAGCAGTCGCGAAAGCACAAAACTCAACCTGGGACGACTTAATCGCGAAGCGAATCTTCAAACCGCTCGGAATGAAGAACAGCGACACACGACCGGAAGACATGCAGAAGTCGCGCGACTATTCGTTCGGCTACGAGTACAACCCGACGACGAAAGCAACTCGTCGACTACCGCAACGCACAATCCCCGCTGCCGCTCCAGCCGGAGCAATCAATTCGAGCGCGCGCGACATGGCGCAGTGGGTGCGACTGATGCTGGGCAGCGGCGTGTTCAACGGCAAGCGACTAGTTTCAGAAAAAGGTTTCGAGGAGTTAACCCGAAAGCAGATCAACATCACTGGTTCAATTGACTACGGCCTCGGTTGGTTTTTGCGACAGTGGAACGGTCACAAGGTGGTCGAGCATGGCGGTAATATCGACGGGTTCAACGCACAGGTCGCTTTCATGCCCGATCAGAAGATTGGTTTCGTGCTACTCACAAACGTCACTGCGTCGACAATCGGCACCCTCGCGATGGGCACGATCTGGAAGAACCTCGTTGGCGAGCCAGTCACTACGGAAGCCAAGGCTACCGACCCCGGCGCCGATCCGAAGAAAGAAGTAGGCAAGTACCTGCTGCCCGCTGGCGTGGGTTTCGATGTGAGTTGGAAAGACGACAAACTCGTGCTCACCGTTCCGGGCCAGCCGCCATATCCGCTGAAGAACATCTCCGGTCGTCGTTACAAGCTCGACGAACCCGCGCCCGCCGGATTCTTCGCTACGTTTAGACCAGTCAAAGGCAAAGAGTCGGAAACGGAGCTGTTCCTCGAACAGCCGCAGGGCAATGTTGTGTTGCAAAAGGTAGCAGGCGACGGCGCGAAACCCACTGTCGATACTGCCGCGACGACAGACAGTTCTGTGATCAGTGTCGACGAACTACTGACGAAAATTATTGCCGCGTACGGTGGTGAAGAGAATTTGCGCAAGCACAAATCTTCCCTGATGATGGTCGAAATTGATTTCGAGAACCAGGGCGTTCAGGCAAAAGGCTCGATCAGTGCGCGAGCTCCGAACCTCGCTGCGAGCGATATAATTTTCACCGCGCTCGGCAAGAAGATCGGATCCTTCGCGAGCTACTTCGACGGCGCCGGCGGCGGCGAGGTGATGAGCTTCGCTCCAGAGGAAACTTACTCGGGCAAGCGCCTTGAAGACGTCAAGGCCGGCTCCGATTTCTACGACGTCCTGAATTGGAAAGCCAATTACAAGACGCTCACTGTTAAGCGAATGGGCAAGACCGGCGGTGAAGACGTCTACATCCTCGAAAAACGCAGCGACAAGGGTACGCCCGTGCTGGATTACATCTCGACCAAATCGTTTCTCCTGTTGCGCCGCGACTCAGTCATAGTCAGCGAAACGGCGGGCATCGAGCTGCCGCAGACGCAGTTGTTCAGCGATTACCGAAATGTTGAGGGCGTGATGGTTCCTTTCAAGTCAGTCTCAAACAACATCGCGCAGGGCGAAGTCGTGTTGCGCATCACAGACGTGAAGTTTGACGTCGACATTCCCGATACCGTGTTCAAAAAACCGGCCGCGGATAAACACTGATCAGAAACGGAAGCCCACGCTGGTCATGAATTGAAAGTTATGTGACGTGCGTGCGGGTATCGTGAACGTCGACGGGCTCAACGTGTTAGTCACCGGATCTAATGCGACGGTGTTAATGGTACGACGGTTGAAATGAATGATCGTGTCGCCCAGGTCGAAGCGCGTCACGATCCGCTTTGTAGGATAAAACTCGACTACGCCGCCGACGTCCATCGCGAATGTCGTTAACCGTCTAAACCTGAAATCGAAGAATGGAGAACCCGCGGGAGACGGAATAACGTCAAACGCGCCCTGGCTGAAGCTAATCGCGCCTGGCCGTGCTTTCGCGAAGATGCCCCATTTTTCAAACCGTTTCCCGACTTTCACACCTGCGAGACCTTGGGCGACATTTCCTCCGTTGCGGCACTGAAAACATTTCTTTGGAAAGAAGTAGCCGGCACCTTCAAGACTGAAGACTTCGTTGAGATTGTAAGTGAAGCGCCCGCCGAATCCGGGCTCTGTCCGGCGTTGTGAAAATGCCTCACGCTCGAGCGTGGTGAACTCAGCTGCGACTTCGAACTTCGGAAGCTCGTCCGACTGGGCCAACGCTTGCGACTGCATCAAAAAGATCACGGCAACAACAAATAGAGTTTTCGTCATACACGTATCCCCCTACAAACTGACGTTTGCTTACAATTAGCGATTAGTTAATTTGGGAGACTCGGAACGAACTGTAGGGGCGGCCCTCTGTGGCCGCCCCAGGTTGCCACATTGTGTTTCCGGGCTGGGGCGGCCACGGAGGGCCGCCCCTACAGTTGTAGACTCAGTGCCCGGTTTTACTAAGGGCCGCTTTTGGGTAAGAGATTTTCCATCGAGTCGGCGCCTCCGACCATCACCCGCTGCGGTGCGGAAACCGTGCTTTTCTCACGGCCCGACCGTTCAGGCAGGATAAACGTGACTTCTGCGCCACGATTAGCCAACGCGCCCTCGATCTTCTCAAACACGTTTGGACCTTTCTGCGTTGTGCGGGGAGGTGAGTCAGGAGGACCAAACAATGGTGTGTAGTTAGTGTCGTGTAACACCCAGAGGTTCCACGTGCCCCCATTCGGCAGGATGGAAGCGCTTGAAAGCCACTCGTAATGCTCGCCATTCATAGTGAACTCGATCCTGTTTCCATCGAGCACGGCAACCTTCGCAAAGTCATAACCTTCTCGCGGCACGAGTGAGAAAATGAAGCGGCCACGCTGAGGCACGTAGAACCACAGTAGTGCGCCCTCGCAGCCAATGCTCGATTTGCTTTTACCGACCAGATTGCCGTTGATCGTCAAACTGTAGTTCTTAACCGAGAGCGCCACCGCGTCGAGCGTGAAATCTTTCGGCGCCGATTCGAGATTACTCTCGCGCAGTGTGGCCCGATCGAAAGTAACGCTGACAACGTCAATAATACTCACGCCCGATTCATTATTAACAAGTAGCTCGAGCGACACGGCGTCGCCATCGTCCAGCATTTGCGGCGTGGTTGATTTCGGGAAAGTCGCAAATGAACTGTTGGGTCGCGCTGGGGTGAAATCCTTTAAGAAAGTGCGACGAAACGCTTCGTCCGCCGGCAAAACTGCGACGCTGAATTTTTTCGTCATCGGGTCAGCGTTGACCCAGAGATCGTAGCCGAACACAACGTTTTTCTGCGCGTCGGTCAGTACGCGATGAATGATGCGATTCTCGCCGGCGAACGCCTGTGAGTAGAGCAGCGCCGCGAGCGAGTTACTGTCAGGCAGGCTCTTCGCGCCAGGCGTTTCACTCCTGAACGCGACGAAGCCACCGTTGGAAACCTGCATAACGAGCTGCCGTTTCGCGGGATTTTGTGCGGCCGCAACGACTGCCAAACAGTGTATGAGGAGAAGAAGGATCCAAAACTTATTTCTCATATGGAGTTCCTCCCTTGATCACGATGAGCTTGATCTCTTCGGTGGGCTTGAAACCGGTAAGACTTGCCGGGATCTCTTCGGTTGCCGGCTTTCGTGATCTGGCAAACGTGCTTTCAGCGCGCGCATCGTGGACTGCGCGTCGGGAGTTTCTCTCGGTCGAGCGGCGGTCGCGATAAACAACACGGGTGACGACTTTTTCCTGGACCACAGGGACTTCAACCGGCACATGTACGAGCAACGGAGGTTGTGCGACAGGTTGTTCAGCACGGCGGATAGCGAATACACCTAAGGCAAGGCACGTGATGATTACTGCGAGTGCGAGTGGTAATGGAACAGGAATGGACATTCTCACGCAAAGTCGCATAGTCGCAAAGAGAGGCCCGAGTTTTTCTTCACGTCTTTGCGTCTCTGCGTGAGAAGGTGTTGGTCCAATCACGGCGAGCTTCTCGCGGAGTCTCGCGTGATAACCACTCCAGTAACTTTCAGCGGGGGCGGCAGTCTCGCTTACTCTTGTTGTCATGCGCAGAGTCGCATTGAGCGCGTCAAACTCTGCGCGGCAGTCAGCACAGTTATTTAACTCTGCCACTGACAGCTCGGCTGATCGACCATCCAGCACGAGTTCGGTCAAACGCTCTTTTGTTTCACTGCAGTTGTGCATTCCCAAAACTCCAATCAGATTAGCCATTAGTATTCGCCCTTAGTACTCGCTGGCAAAGTCAGTCAGAGGCTCCGGCCCTGCTGAGTCGGGCGAAAGCCGGGCGCGCAGTTTTGTAACTGCACGCCAAACACCTTTCTTGACTGTGCCGGTTGAACAGTTCATTGCGTTCGCGATCTCGTCGTAAGACATGCCTTCGTAGTGGCGCAGCAAAAACGCGAGCCGCTGCGACGGCGTCAACTCGGCCAGCGCATCAACCACGTTTTCAAAAAGAAGCTTGTTGTAAATATTTTCCGGCGACGCTGAACTCGATCCGACCAGCTCCCCCGAGTCGTCAGAATCGATTTGCAGCAATTGGACCACTGTCGTGTGTCCTCGTCGCCGGAAAAAGTTTGAGCGACGATGATTGAGGAAAGTGTTGACGGTTATGCGGCGTAACCAGGTATAGAAAGAAGAATCGAAGCGAAACGTTTGCACTGCCTGATAGGCTTTTAACCAGACCTCTTGCGAGAGATCCTCGGCGTCTTGTGTGTTCTGGCAGTAATGAGACGCGAGCCGGTGGATGCGGCGCGCGTAACGCTCAGCGAGCACACAGAAGGCATTGAGGTCCTGCGCCTGAGCGCGTTTGATTAGATCCGCATCACTCTCAGCCATCGATGATACAGACACAAATCCCGCGATTTGGTTGGCCCGCGAGCCACAGATCGGTTTAAATCCGCAAGATCTGTGTTCCGGTTACTGCTTCATTCCGGGCGTGGACGGCGAATTCGTGCTCGGAGTTACTGCACTGCCGCCGACGTGCTGCTCCGAAGCATCACTGAACATCTTATTTTTCTTTTTCATGCGCCCGCGCAATGCAGGCGTCTTGTTCATTTCCTCGCGATTCTGGTCCGGATTACCCGCAAAACCAGTCTGTTGCCCACGTGGTTTTGCTGGAATTCCTGCCTTGTGCTGGTCCTTTTTTGCTGCCATTTTCAACCCTCCCGTTTGTGCGTCCGTTTTTTGCCCAGCGACCACTTCAAAGCGATCGGTGTTATCAATGTCGTGATAATGACCATGATAACAACTGCACCAAAAATCGCCGAGCTAATTACCGGCTGACTGACGCCATTCGCCGTGGGCAACATCAACGTCGCACCAATGCCCGCGAATATCAGGCCGACCTCACCGCGCGGGATCATTCCCAGGCCAACCGCCAGTCGATTGATGCCACGCTCAACCACTCCCAACGCGCAGATCTGCTTGCCAATGATTGCCGCGACTGTAAGTGCGAATGCCAGTCCGAGAATGTCGACGCGCGTGAATAGTCGTAGATCAACTTTCATTCCCATCAAAACAAAAAAGATTGGGACCAGGACCGTGCTCACTGGCTGTAACAGATCATTGAGACCGCGCCCTTTTCGACCACCGGCCGGTTTGTAGTGCACTTCGTCGAGAATGAGTCCGGCGGCAAATGCCCCGACGATCGGCGCCAGGCCGACTTTCGCAGCCGCCCACGCCATGAACAGACAACATGCAATCGCAAGTGTCAGTAAAACACCTCGCGTCTCGAGGCGGCCTGCGCCGCGAAGCATTCGGGGAAACAAAAAGTGACCGAGCGCGATCGATCCAATCAGAAACGCGAGTGACTTGAGCGCGATCACTACGACATCGAGATATGACAGTGCGCCGCCAGTTCCGGCAGCCGTGATCGCTCCTGCCACGACCGCAAGAATCAACAACCCCAGCACGTCATCGATCACTGCGGCGCCGAGAATAATTCGCGCCTCACGCGTCGCCAGCTTGCCGAGGTCTTTGAAAACGCGTGCGGTGATACCCACGCTGGTTGCACAGAGAGTCGCGCCAATAAAGATGTGAGCCAGACGAGGCTCGTCGGGTATGAAATAAGCCGAGACGGCCCAGCCAAGAAAGAACGGAGCAATCACACCGAGTACAGCAACTAGTAACGACGACCGTCCAACCTCCACCATCTCTTTCAGGTCTGACTCGAGTCCGACTTCGAACAGTAGGATGATCACGCCGAGTTCGGCGAGTGCCGCGATCGTTCCGTCTGTTTTCAGTGGCTCAACCTGGTTGAAACCGAGTATCACCAGATTTCCGAGCACAATGCCGGCGACCAGTTCGCCCAGTACTGCGGGTTGCCGCACGCGCTCAAAGATCTCACCACCGACTTTTGCCAGCACGAGCATGATGGCAACGCCGATCAGAACGGCGGGATCCAAACCATGTGACTGGGTGCCGGTAACACCTTCTCCAGCCGCCAACGCGGGGCGACTGGCGAAAATAAAAAACAGCCCGACAAGGAGGGCCGTCAATAACGCGTAGGCGACTCGTTTCATTAGGTTTTCGGTAAATGTGGCCCGATTATGGCATATCCCGCGAAATCCAGTGCACCTTTCGTACAGCTTCTCAGGGTTGCGCCCGGAAAGTGAGGTATCTATAATGCGCCCCACTTACGAGGCGCCTTCCCGGCAGGTGGCGCCAATCAAACAAAAAAACATGGCCACTCCCATCCGATGGAACCAACGTAGACGTGTCGCGCCTTATGGTAGTTCCAAGCGACCTGAAACGCCGTTGAAGTCCCTCGCCGTCAGCTTGACGCACGTTGCTCGTGCAGCGCTGACCGAGCCCTACATGCTCAGCATCGAGCATGAGCGCATCCGCTTAAACCGTCTGCCCAAAGCTTTTGACGGATTTCGCGTGGTGCAGCTCTCGGATATTCATCACGGTCCATTCTCCAGCGCAGAACAGATAGAGCGCGCGGTCGAGACGGCAAACCGTCTCAAGCCCGATATCATCGCGCTCACGGGCGACTACATTTCGAAAGAGCGACACTACGCCGCCCCTTGCGCCGAGATGATGGGTCGTTTGCAGGCGAAATATGGCGTTTACGCAGTTCTTGGGAACCACGATCACTGGGTCGACGCGCCTTTGCTTACGGACCTTTTCCGTGCCGAGGGAATCACGGTCCTGATTAACGAGGGAATGCGTTTCGAAAAGGATGGCGCGGCATTCTGGCTCGCCGGTGTGGACGACACGATGGTGGGTCTGGAGGACATCTCACTCGCGCTCGCGGGCTCGCGTGAGGACGAGATGAAACTCCTGCTCGCACACAATCCGATTCTGCTGCGGCGCGCGGCGCGAGCGTCCGTTGACCTCGTGCTCAGCGGACATACGCATGGCGGCCAGGTCGCAATCAGAGGCGAGCGAAACACTTTGCGCGGCGCCCGCAAACGCATGCTCAAAGGCCTTGGCAAACTCGGCAATACACAGATTTACGTTAATCGGGGTTTGGGAACGGTCGTGTTACCGATCAGATATGGATGCCCTCCGGAGATTTCTTTGCTGGAATTAAGAAGTGGAACAAGATGAACAGGATTTCTCAGGATTAACAAGATATCTTAAAGTTCAGTCATCTTGTTAATCTTGCAGAATCCTGTTAATCCTGTACCCAAATGTCCTCCCGCATAGTTACCGTCCCCAATTTGTTAACCGTCTTCCGGATGGTTTTGATTCCAGTTTTTGTCTCCCTGCTTTTCTATCAACGCTTCATACTCGCTCTCGCGATATTCGTTCTCGCCGGAGTTACTGACGGCCTGGATGGTCTGCTGGCGCGTCGTTTCAACCAGAAATCACAGCTCGGAACCATCCTCGACCCGATCGCCGACAAACTGATGCTCGTCACCTCGTTTGTCGTCCTGTCGATGCGATCAGTCTTCCCGCAGCCTCTGCCATCGCATCTTCCAGTTCCTTTCTGGGTAACGGTCGCTGTAATCAGTCGAGACGTCTTCATTCTCGTCGGCGCGGCGGCAATCAACATCGTCACGGGTTTTCGCGGTTTCCGCCCGTCGCTACTGGGCAAAATCAACACTACCGTCCAGATCTTCGCGATCGCGGCGATTATCTTCGCCGCCAGCGTCCCTTACGGCTCTGGCTGGTACCTGCCAACCATCTACACCACCGTTTTCGCCTTTTCTGTACTTTCCGGCGCACACTACGTCTTTTTCGTCTCCAAACTCGTCAACGAAGACCGCCGTTCCGAAGTAGACACACTTAAATAAAGTTTGTTTTTTGACCTTAATCCCCGTGCGCAAGGAATACTGACACAATCCTTCAACATACAAAATTCTTGCTAATTGCGGGGGGCTTTATGGTAGTCTTCTCCCGAATTTCCAACTTTTTTAGTCGCCGCGAATTACACTACGCTACAAGCTAATTGGCTTGCCGTTCCTCTTTTGGTTAGCCGATGTCTTACGTCTTATAATTATCTGTGACTAACGTTCTCCCGCTTCATGGTAAACATGAGTTCTGAGCGACATAGCCTACCCGACTTTGCGAAACCACCGGTAGTCGAAACGGTGCTGGACGTGGGCTTTGCACCTCTAAGCGAGTGGAGAATTCCACACTTCGGCCTCTTTTGGCAGTCTATAAAAGATGAGTACCCGACGTTTCGGGACCAGCCCCCTCTTCTACTACAGAGGGAAACCTTCGGAACGAAGCAAAGGCAACCTCTAAGTCTGGAATTCGACATTCTGAGTATTCAGCCGGAGGCACGAGTTTGGTTTGAGGCGAAAAGCGGCGCGAGGTTGATTCAGATTCAGCATGATCGATTTATTCACAACTGGAGAAAGACGGAAGAACAGCAAGAATATCCCCGCTATGAAAAAGTCATCCGACCCGCCTTTGGTGAGGAGTGGGATAGGTTTTGTTCGTTCTTAGATCAGCAGGGCATTGGTTTGCCAGAGGTACAGCAATGTGAGGTTCAGTATGTCAACCATGTAGATTTTGAGGGATGGGAAAGCTTCACGCTTCTTGTGGATGCCTTTGAAGGTTGGCCCGGAGGCCGTGGATTCCTCCCAACACCAGAGTCGGCATCATTCAGTACAAGCTACCTGATGCCTGACAATGCAGGACGACTAAGGATAATCGCTCAACCAGCCGTGCGACATCTAGATGGCAAGATGGTAATACAGCTCACTCTGGTGGCACGAGGCCAGCCCAAATCATCAAATCGAGAGTCTATTCTTGAATGGTTTGACTTAGGCAGAGAATGGATTGTAAATGGTTTCACGGAATTTACTTCGACAAGAATGCACCAAATCTGGGAGAGGATAGGGTGAAAAATGCCGAATGAAACTCTAGCTGTTAGATCAGTAGCCAGTAATCAATGGATCAGTGTCACTCCGCTTGGCCGCGTCGCAGATTGGTACTTGCACAGCCTAGACACAGTAAGACGATTGGGAAACATGGGCGAAGGATGGGATGGATACGGCAGTCCCGGTATACCGGTTAGGACCACCATCGCGGCCAACTATATTCTGTCGCTTGTTTCTGAATACAGAGTGAATTCGCCGCACATTGCTCCCGTTCCGGGAGGGGGCATTCAGTTAGAGTGGGATTATGAAAATCGAGCGCTCGAAATCGAAATTCACCCTTCGGGTGAGATCAACTTCTTAATAGCCGACGGAGAAGAAGTAATCGTAAGACCCTTACACGTAAAACTTCTATTTCCATTACTCACCTGGGTTCGCACTGGTTCCCTTGCATGAGCCCTCAGCGCCAACAGATCGGCGACGATGATATTCTGTGGCGCCGACTCACAACCCCCTATTGGATTAAAGACTCGAATGGCACGAGGCGAGTGTCCTCTGCCGCATTTAAGGGCAACCCCCACGACCTTGAGCTTTCTACCCATGCAGCCAAGCTCACAACTCTTGAATGGATATTCAATTCTAGGCCCTATGCTCTAGGCGTGGGTGAGATCGTCGCGCGGTCGGCGCGTGATTTAGGGTTGGTCGTCGACCACGATCCTGATGAAAATGACGCATCTCATACTGTGATTCACCTTAACACTCAAAAAGGCATTCGTGAGAAGCAGGCGAAACAGCTTGCGAGTAAAGCGCTACTTAAAGAACGACCGCCGCAGGCTTAAAGGATGAAGTCTCGGAGCCGGAAGTGATTTCTCACCCCAACGGGAGCTTCATCTTGTCGTCAACCATCACTTCCATCGGCACCTTAGCCAACCGCGCATAGGCCAGCACTAACATCATTGTTGGCTCACACTGCCCCGTGTCGTATTACGAAATCTGAGACGCTTGCAATGGCGTATCGTGATACCTCAACGCTTTCGATCTCTCGCTGGCTCATTCCTAAATTCTCTCGGATCTGCAATAGCTTCTTAGGCATCGCTCGCTTGTTCATCGGGATTCACCTCCCGATTTAGACTGATGTGCTACCTAGTGGTAGCGTCCCGAACTTGCTTGTTTAGTTGTACGTTTCGCCCGGCTGAACCGGGCGGCAATCACGTAACTGAGTCCTCCGAGATGACCATGAAAAGAAGAAGCATATTCACCTATCACCAGCGAGTATTCCTCAATCCCGCTTCAACCGATCACGATTCTTTCATTCGTGCCGCAGTCGCCAACTCCCTAACGGCAGCGACAAATGGGGCATTAACATGCTCACGATTGCCGATTGTTATTGCAGAATTCAACTTGAATTCTTTCTTGGTACGAAAAAAGATCGCCGCCGCTCACTTGCAAAGATCGATCTGCTAATCAAAGTTCTAACGCGCTTCCGGGACGCGCTCAAAAGAGAAGCGGATATGATCGCTCAATTCAAATAAGCGTCCGTCCGCGACTCGAACCCCCAAATCTACTTTTGGGGCACCGTCGGCGGCCGGTCCATTCCCGGAATATCTACCCATTGGGCTTTATCCTCCTTATTGTCATAACGGAAGCCGGGATGGTTCAGATAGAACAGCTTGACTTCGTGCCGTTCACCTAAAACATCCCTAAACTCCACAGTGAGATTATTTGCGTCGCTAGTTCTGAAATTCCCGAGGCCAGCCCCTGGAAATATACAAAACATTACGCCCACTATTTTCGCCCCGGGGGTTATAGGAGTCCGCATTGCTTTTACGTAGAGAGCATCATCTCGTTCAAAGAGCATTGGAACATTGTTATTACCTCTAGGCATTTCCAATCCCTCCGGAAACGCGCGGGGTTCACCCTTAACTGTTTGTACACCGTTGCCGGTCTCCATGTTCAGATAACAGTTCCAGTGATCCGCTATACTCGGAGTCGATCCCACGTTGCTGATCGACATTATCGTAGCGACACCCAAATATGAGGGCAGTCCAGAAACAGGTCCAATTCGGAAGTACTCAAAGTCGCCCTTTAGACGCGGCTTAACTGCGAGCATTCTGTTGATCTCGGCTTCTTGACGTAGCCGACCCGCACGCTCTTCACGCCAACCCATGAAAAACGCTACCAGTAAGAACGTGCCAACAAACAGCGCCACATAAGCCCGCTTTGTTAGGTGATAACCAGAAAGCCTCTCAAATAACCCTACTACGCCCGTAACTATTCCTCCGGTAGCCAAAGCCTGCCAATAACTGAGAATTGTGTAGATGAATTGAAAAACGTCCGAGAACAATTGGCGCAAGGAGAGACCACCTACTTTCGGCAAGGATCGAGGATCGAGCGATTCCCGCACACTAGCATTTTCGGGCTGAGAAATCTCAGAGAAACAGATAAAATGCAGTCAAATTTAGCGGTTATCATCCTACTCTTCCGCGGCCACTCTATCAAGCGCACACACTCAAATAAAGTTGACAGGAACGCACTCAAGCTTTATATTGACCGAGCGTTCAAGGGTAAGTGTCGTTGCTGGGGATGTTTCACCCGTTTAGGCCCGCGGCAATCGCTTCCATTTTCCATGAACAGCGAGTCTGGAATGTTTTACTCAAGGAAGGTTTTTGGAGACTAAAAGATGAGCAAGATTATTGGAATTGACCTAGGAACAACCAACTCGGTCGTGGCGGTGATGGAAGGGGGCGAGCCAACCGTAATCACTAATTCCGAAGGTGGTCGCACCACGCCATCGGTCGTGGCTTTCACAAAGGATGGAAGCCGCCTTGTTGGGCAGGTTGCCAAGCGCCAGGCGGTAACCAACCCGGAAAATACTGTCTATTCAATCAAGCGATTCATGGGACGTCGCTATAACGAAGTTAGTGAAGAAATCAAACAGGTTCCATACAAAGTTCAGGGTGCGGGTGGTGGCGGCGACGTGCGTATCGCGGCTGGTGGCAAAGAGTGGAGCCCACCGGAGATCTCGGCGATCACCCTTCAGAAAATGAAGCAATCGGCTGAAGACTATCTCGGCCAGAAGGTCGACAAGGCCGTCATCACCGTTCCGGCTTACTTCAACGACTCGCAGCGCCAGGCCACCAAAGACGCAGGCAAG
This sequence comes from uncultured Acidobacteriota bacterium, assembly GCA_963748155.1. GTDB lineage: Bacteria > Acidobacteriota > Blastocatellia > Pyrinomonadales > Pyrinomonadaceae > PSRF01. Next base: position 928,891 of record CAVVHV010000004.1, read on the forward strand.
ATCGCCGGTCTGGAAGTGATGCGTATCGTGAACGAGCCAACGGCGGCAGCCCTCGCGTACGGTCTCGACAAGAAGAAAGACGAGACGATCGCAGTGTTCGACTTCGGTGGCGGTACGTTCGACATCTCGATCCTCGAAGTCGGTGAAGGTGTCGTCGAAGTGAAATCAACCAACGGCGACACACACCTCGGCGGTGACGACATCGACGAACGACTGATCGAGTGGATCATCGAGGAGTTCAAGAAAGATCAGGGTATCGATCTTTCGGGCGACAAGATGGCGCTCCAGCGTCTGAAGGAAGCTGCGGAGAAAGCGAAGATCGAGCTCTCGAGCACGATGGAGACTGAGATCAACCTGCCCTTCGTTACGGCAGATCAATCTGGTCCGAAGCACCTCGCGATGAAACTGACGCGGTCACGTTTCGAGCAGTTGGTTGACCCAATCCTGACGAGACTCAGAAACCCGGTCGAAACGGCGTTGAAGGATGCCGGCCTTGACGCGAAGAAGATCGACGAAGTCGTGCTGGTTGGCGGTTCGACGCGTATTCCAAAGGTCCAGGAGATCGTGAAGGAGATGTTTGGCAAGGAGCCAAACAAGAGCGTGAACCCTGACGAAGTCGTCGCGATTGGCGCCGCCGTTCAGGCGGGTGTCCTTTCGGGCGAGAAGACTGACATCCTGTTGCTCGACGTAACACCATTGAGCCTCGGCATCGAGACGCTCGGCGGAGTGTTCACGAAGCTGATTGAAAGAAATACGACGATCCCAACGCGGAAGTCGGAGATCTTCTCAACTGCTTCCGACAATCAGACGTCAGTTGAAGTACACGTGCTCCAGGGCGAGCGACCGATGGCTTCCGACAATCGCACGTTAGGCAAGTTCCACCTGGTCGGTATTCCACCGGCGCCGCGTGGCATGCCGCAGGTCGAAGTTGCTTTTGACATCGACGCTAACGGCATCGTGAACGTGTCAGCCAAAGACATGGGCACCGGTCGCGAGCAGAAGATCACGATCACGGCCTCTTCGGGTCTGTCGAAGGATGAGATCGACAAGATGATGAAGGATGCCGAGTCGCACTCTGCTGACGACATTCGCAAGCGCGAGGAGATCGAAGCGCGCAATCGTCTTGATGGACTCGTTTACCAGATGGAGAAGACGCTCAACGAAAATCGCGAGAAGGTCGGAGCAGTTGCTTCTGAAGTCGACACGGCGATTGATGAGGCGAAGAAGGCGTTGGCTGAAGGTGGCGTTGAGAAGTTGAACGACGCTTTCAACCAACTGCAAAGCGCTTCGCATAAGATGGCCGAGGCACTCTACCAGAGTGCGCCTTCACCGGGTACGGGTACGGAAGGCGCCAGTGATCAGGCTTCGGCGGCAGGTGCATCGTCTACGGGTACGAGCGGTGGAGGAGAAGACAACGTCATCGACGCCGAATACGTTGACGTAGAAGACAACAAGTAAAGGCATTGCCGATTTCCGATTGTCAATTGCCAATTGAAGAGAGGCGGAGAAGCGGTTTTAGCTCCGCCTTTTTCAAAATCGGCAATCGGCAATTGGCAATCGTCAATAAGGTAAATGGCAACAAAGCAAGATTATTACGAAATTCTCGGCATTAAGCGCGACGCCAAGCCCGATGAGATCAAGAAGGCTTACCGGCGTTTGGCGCGCAAGTATCACCCTGACGTAAATCCGGGTGACAAAGCTGCCGAGGAGCGCTTCAAACTGATGTCGGAAGCACACGACGTGCTCTCCGATCCGAAGAAGCGGGCCGTGTACGATCGTTTCGGGCAGTACTCCGAAAATCTTGCGGACGCAGCAGCACGTGGTGCTGGTGGTCCATCAGGTGGCGGTCGTACAGCGCCGGGTTTCGACTTCACAGGGTTTGACTGGGGCGGCAGCTCAACTTCATCTGGCGGCACCGGCAGTAGTTTCCGCGATATCTTTGCCGACCTGTTCGGTGGTGGCGCCGCGAAAGAAAAAGAGCCACCGCGGCCGCAGCCGCAAAGAGGCGCAGACATCGAGATGCCCCTGAGCCTCTCGTTTGAAGAAGCAATCAAGGGATTGACGACAAACATCACGGTCAATCGTTCCGAGCAGTGTTCGCGCTGCAACGGCGCGGGCGATATCGGTGGGCCAGTGGTGGTTTGCCCGACGTGTAAAGGTTCGGGCCAGGTGCAACGAGCCGGCGGTCGATTGCGGTTTGCGCAGGAGTGTCCGGATTGCGGCGGCACTGGACGGCGTCGTTCACCGTGTTCGTTGTGTCACGGTAAGGGTGTGACGCCGAAAACTGAAACTGTGAAGGTGCGCATTCCCGCCGGTGTTGAGACTGGCTCGCGTGTGCGGATTCCCGGAAAGGGCGAGGGCGGTCGACTTGGTGCACCGGCAGGCGACCTGCACATCATCACGAACGTTGGTAAGCACAAATACTTCACGCGCAAGGGCGACAACATCTACGTGACGGTGCCGATCACCGTCCCCGAAGCTGCGCTCGGCGCGAAGATCGAAGTGCCGACTGTTGAGGGGAAGGGCCAATTGCGCATTCCGCCGGGAACGCAGTCGGGCCAGAAGTTTCGACTGCGCGATCGTGGTGCGCCATCGCTGCGTAATCCGGGCGCGAAGGGGCACCAGTTTGTAGAAGTGCAGGTGACTTTACCGAAAGTCATTTCGGAAGAGACGAAGAATTTGCTGCGGGAGTATGCGAAGTTGAATTTGACGAACCCGCGAGTGGAGATGGGGTTGGAGTGAGCAGAAAGCCGAGAACATACACGATCAGCGCGGTAGCGGATCAGTATGGGATTCATCCGCAAACGCTCCGGCTCTACGAGCGTGAAGGGCTGCTGAAGCCGTCGCGGTCGGAAGGGAACACGCGACTCTATACCGATCCGGATCTCGAACGACTGGAATTGATTCTTTCTTTGACGCGCGACCTCGGAGTGAATCTCGCAGGTGTCGAGATCATTCTCAACATGCGCGAGAAGATGGATGCGATGCAGCAGGAGTTTGAGCGGTTCTTCCAGTACCTGCAGTCGCATGCTGAAGAGCTCACGAATTTCGAGGCTGCTCCTGAAGGAAGTGACGCGCTGGTGCCGATGACGAGAGCTGCGGCGCTACGACGGCGCTCGTCGCGAACGTAAAAGTCTTAGACAGGATTTACAAGATTTTTCAGGATTTGCAGGATACATCTTGAAAAATCTTGTGAATCCTGTCTAAGACTTTTGTGCTAAAGTCGGGCGCGCAGTATCAACCTCACTAACTCAGGAGTAACAAATGATGACCTCACGTCTCACACTTCTCACTATTTTTCTATTCACTTTCAACGTTAACGCTCAAGACCTCGATACAGTCACGATCTCGGGTCGAATCATGGACCAGAACGGAGCTGTGATTCCGGGCGCCTCAGTTCACGCGACACTAATCAAAACTGCTCTCCAGCGTACGATGACAACGGATGCGGAGGGCCGCTATCGCCTGATTCAACTCGAGCCGGGAATTTATGCGGTACGCGTTTCCTTTCCAGGATTCGCACCTCAGGAATTCACGGGCATCACGACAGTCGCAGGACAGAGTCTCCAATTCGACGCGACGCTGCTTCCGTCAGATCTCGTCGTCGAACCGGTAGTCATCACAGACGCACAGTCGCCGGTCGTCGATACGAAACGAACGGTCACCGGTGCGACACTCACGTCGCGCGAGACGGAGTCGTTACCAATCGCGAGTCGTTCAGTTCTCGATCTGCTGTTCACGCTTCCGGGCGTCACTGAAGAGCCACTCTCGACACGAGACCTTGCTGAAGATCGCAACGCCAATCACGCTAACACGCCGGAAGAGGCCGGCACTTTCTCGCTCGCAGGCGCGCCGGCTTACTCAAACAATCTGACGATTGATGGCCTCGACAACAACGACGATCGCGCAGCTCGCGAACGTTTCCAACCATCGCTCGAAGCTGTGGCGGAAGTGCAGGTGATTACAAACCAGTTCTCGGCCGAGTACGGTCGCGCGTCGGGTGGCCGCGTCAATCTACGCACACGCAGCGGTTCGAAGCAGTTTCACGGGCGCGCGTATTACTTTTTCCGGGATGAAGCACTGGATGCGAATAGCTTTCGCAATAACTCGTTGGGTATTGCACGGCTGCCGCTTCAGGAGCACGTCGCCGGATTCACGCTTGGTGGACCAGTTCACAAAGAGACGGTCTTCTTCGTTTCTTACGAGCGGAATCACGTTTTAGACAGCGCGCTGATCGACACGCTCGTGCCGGTGCAGCAGAGTGCGGTTGTTTCACTGCCTTCGCCGACGCATGCTCAGTCGCGCGCGTCTCGAAGATGCGGAAGCTCCGACGCTCGCTGCGGAAGTCGCGCCATTCATCTCCCCAGTCAGCACTCCGCTGAAGAACACGAGCTTCACCGCGCGTGTCGATCACCAGTTTGGTCCAATGCACAATGCAGCGATCGTCTACCAGGCGGGCCGGCTGAACAACTTGCGGGGATTTAGTGGCGGCAATCGTCTCGCGGAGGCATTGCAGGGACGGCGACGCAATTCAGACGCGATCTCATATTCCGACACGTTCGTCTTTTCAGAACGACTCGTGAATCAGGCGCGCTTTCAATACTCGCGTCTCGCACCTGCGTTCGAGGCTCGCGGCGGCAATTCACCCGTCGTCTTGATTGCTCTTAACGATCCACTGCCGTCTGACGATCCTGGAGAGACGCACTGGAACTTTAGTTGCCGGCTCATCGACGTCAGGCGGAAGCGACCGGCGGGAAGAGCGCGTACAAATGCAGAATGTGCTTTCGTTCATCAACGGAGATCATTCGTTGAAGTTCGGTGCTGATGTTCATCACGTGCGCTCGACGTTCGTCGATCTAGCTGATCTCAGCGGCACTTTCAATTTTGCGAGTGCAGGCGATTTTCTCGCCGGTGTTCCGAGTCGATTCCGGCAGAATTTCCAGAGCTCATCCACGCAGAAGAATTTTTACACGGGCGTGTTTGTACACGATGAGTGGCAAATATGCCGCAGCTTTTGCTGAGTTACGGTTTGCGTTACGAGTACGAAACGATTCTGCGCGATGCGAACAACTTCGGACCGCGCTTTTCTGTTGCTTACAGTCCGCTGGAGTCGGGCAAGCTCGTGTTGCGGTTCGGTAGCGGCATCTTTTTCAATCGCCCGCTGCTGCGCACGATCGATGATTTCACCCTGGGCCAACAACAACTGTTCTTCGATACGAACTCGCTTCGAGATCCGTCGACGGGAAAGCTGATGACTGCTGCTCAGCGGCGTGCTTTCATCGCGGCTAATCTTCGTTTCCCGCAAACGCTGAGTGCTGAGTCGCCGTTGGTGCGCGAGTTCGGCGTCAGGAATACAGATTTTTCTCGTCGCCTCGATCCGCGGTTGAGAATTCCGGAAAGTTATCAGATTAACGCTGGTGTCGAACGTGATCTCGGTCGCGGTTATTCCGTCGAAGCAAACTTCACGTTTACGCGCGGCATACATCTGTGGCGCGAGTTCAACGCGAATGCGCCGGTGCTTCCAGCTGGCTACAAAAACTTCTCCGAGTTTCTCGCCTCGCGCGACTTTGCGAACTTCATCAATCCACTGACCCGACGCGTCCGCTTTACAACGCCGCGACTGCGGGTGAGCTGGTCAGGTTTGTTTACGAGCTCGGATGCGAACACGGTGAATCGCTCAGTTGAGTTTGGCGTTCCGGTTTCGGTGATGAATCTCAACAGTCCATCTTCGACAACGATGCTCGAAGTAGCACTCGCTGCCATCAACGGGTTGCGGCCGGATCCGGCGCGCGGCGAACTCGAACAGCTCATCTCGGCCGGGAACAGTTTTTATCGTGGGATGACGCTCGAGTTGCGCAAGCGATTTGGTTCGGGATTCGCTTTTCGCGCCGGTTACACGCTTTCGAGTTTGATTGATGATGGCGTGGTTAACACTTCGGACGCGCTCGTGCCCGGAGACTTTCGTGCGGAACGCGCGCGCAGCCTGCTCGATCGACGGCATCGCTTTGTGTTTTCCGGAACGTTCGACGTTCGTGTGTTCCAGTTGTCACCGATCTGGCGTGTTGCGTCGGGTGCGCCGTTCAACATCTCGATTGGAGGCGTGGATCGCAATCTCGACGATGTCTCAAACGATCGGCCGAACTATTCGGGAGATCTGAGTTTGCTGCGGTGGCGCCGGCCCGGTGAGGCGCTCGATCCGCGCGTGGTCGTTCAGTGTTCCGCAGATTGGTCAGGTCGGGAACCTTCCACGCAACGCCGGCCGCGGCCCAGGATTATTCGTCTTCGATCTAAATGTGACGCGCGAGATTCGTGTTGGGCGGGTGGTGCTCAGGCCGTCGGTCGAGTTCGATAATGTCTTGAATAAGACTGTATTCGTTTCGGATCTGAGTTTATCGATTCGTCGGTCTATGCCGCTCCGAGTGAGGGTGAAGACGTTTCTAGCCACGATTACACGCCGTTAAACGGACAATGCGTCCGACGACAGAATCAGGAGTGTCTAGACTGAGAGAGTGGAGGTTTTAACGGTGTACCATAAATCCTCGATGGCGTCTCAGTTCCGGTGGTGCTTTCGGGGGACTTGGCGTTAAGGGATATGTGGACAGGATTGCTAGTGATTGACAGCTGATTTGCAAAGCGCAACTGATGAATTATGAGAGCTACGGAATTGAGGTTGGTCTTACTGAATTTTGGCTGAAGCCTGAATTCAAAGAGTGCTATTCATCTGAAATGGCCGTAAACCGTGTTCTCTTTACTTTTCGCACCGAGCCCGTGACCGCTCAATTCTTCTTTTCATCCACCGGTTCATTGTAGTTCGCCAATCCTTTCTACTGAGGGGCTTACGATTCGTTGACCTCGCAGGTTGCATGCCAATCGAATCTCCCCACCAGTAACGCGGATTTAGATGCTAAAAAGGACCATCTCGCGCACCATTTGGTGTCGCCAGCACGCAAATCGCTTATGGTAAACTTCGCTCGGATGCCGGTCACTGACTCACAAACTGAGCACGTCAGCGAAATCGAAGCAGCTTTGCTCGACGCCGAGCTCTTTATGAAATACCAGGCGCCGGAACGGGCCATAAAACGCCTCAAGACGGCCCTGGAAATAAACAGCCGGTCTATCAAACTGCGCGAGCGCCTGCGGGAAATCTGCGCCAGTTCCAAGCAAAACGAGGAAGCCGCCCGCCATTGTCTCGCCCTCGCCAGTATCTATATCGAGCGCGAGGACTTCGACACTGCCCACGACCGCCTGCTCGAAGCCAAACAGCTCGATGGTCGGATAAACATTGCAGCCGGCCTCGAGGCGATTCGACGCGCACGCCGCCCCGACCTGAAACCCGCGCCCGCCCCTGAAGCGAATTTTGAACGCCGTCACTTCACTCTCGCCGGCGACCTCAGCACCATCAGCGTCTTCGACGCGATTCAGGTCATCGAAAACGCCAGACTCAACGGCGTACTGACTCTGACCGGTGAAAAGCACGAGGGCGATGTGAAGTTCAATGATGGACGAATCGTCGATGCGGCCTGCGGTAACAACGTTGGCGATCCGGCGTTTCAAAAAGTGGTCGAGATCACGAGCGGCACGTTCGAGTTTCAAAAGACAGCAGAACAGTTTCCCGTTCGCATACAGGCCATGAGCAACACAAACCTCATCCTCGACACGCTCCGCATGCTGGACGAGCGTAACCAGTAAGACTTAATCAATCAGAACACGTGTGTTGAGTGCTTCGGCTTTCTCGATGGCCGTGAGTAGCCGGAGAAACTGGTTGTAGTTTCGACTGCGCGACGTCAGCCTCGCGACTTCCGACTGGCTCAGCTCACTCCGCAAAACCAGATCGAGAAAATCGTAATAGTCAGCAGCGGCTTCGAAAGGGAGCTCGCGAGTGTAGGTGGTTGTGTCGCTGTCTTCGGATCGGAATCCGGCGAGTAGATCGAAGATGTTGTCGGTTGTCAGTCGTGCGGCTTCACGCGTGAGACCGATCGGAACGCGCAACTCGAAGAACCGCAAGCCGTCTTCAGTAATAACGCGCCGCAATTCCTTCGTCGCTTCACCATCAAACGGCGACTCGGGATCGATCAGAATCCGCAGCAGTCGCGGCTGATCATCCGGATCGAGCGTGTCGAGCGAGAGTTGCACGCGATCGGCGAGAAACTTTTCAAACTGCGCTTCGACCGGATAATTGATCCGGCCGAGACAGCCTACCGATTCGCCGTCGCCGGCGGTGTCGAGTGGCAGGCATGCCGGGCAATGCGCGCAGACGATCGTAGCTTCCTGCATGCGCTCGATTTCTGCACTCGCGTTTTCAACCCATTGCAGTTTGTCGACTGACGGAACGTTGGCCTCGCCGGTCGTGAGCTTCGCGTGCAAGCTGCTGAGTCGTCCCCACTCGCGCAGGTGGCGCTCGGAGTAATTGGCGCGAAGGGGGCAGGCGTATTGCAGTGCAAATTCCAGCGACATCGTGTGAAGTATAGGTCAGATAGGTCGAATAGGACGAATAGGTCCTATACTGCTCAACATTAGCTTTGTGATAAGCTTTCCGCATTTCCCGCGCAGAAGTGCCGCTTAGAAAGGTCTAGCCCATGGCAGTCAGTCAGGAACTCTTGGAAATACTCGCGTGTCCGGCTTGCAAGGCGAAGGTTGAGCTCAAGCCGGATGGGAACGCGCTCAAGTGCGTCGAGTGCAAACGCGTTTATCCGATTCGCGACGACATTCCGGTAATGCTTATCGACGAGGCCACCATCGAAGAGTGATGCGATGAACAGCCTGCGCGACATCGTTGAGCTCTCTCCACAGCTACGCGTCATCGAAACACAGGCAAACTACGGATTGCAGGGTCAGGACGCGGCGCAACCATTGGCGCCGCCGCGCTGGGATTGGTCGGAAGTGCGTAAGGTGTTGCTGGTCCGTCTGCGATCGATTGGCGACACGGTTTTGGCCACGCCATCGCTCTTCGCTTTGAAACGTTTTCTTCCGAACGTCACGGTGGACATTTTGGTCGAGGATTGGGTCGCTCCGCTTTTGAACAATCATCCCCACGTCGACAACGTGATCGTGTTGGAACGCGGCGGATTTATGACGCGGGCGCGTGTGGCGCGCGAGCTTCGCGCAGCGAATTACGACGTTGTTTACAACCTGCACGGCGGAACGACTGCGACGTTTTTGACGCGGGCCACGGGCGCGCGTCATCGCGTCGGGTTTGAGACGTATCAATACGCACAACTACATAATCACCAGGCGCCGTCGCCGTTGTTGCTTTGGGGACAGCAGAAAACGCACTCAGTCGAGCAGCAACTCGCGTTACTGGGTTGGACCGGCGTGCCCGTTACAGATCGTCCGCGAACGCAGTTGGGAATCTCGACGGACGCTCGGGAGACTGTGCAGCGACTACTCGCCGAATCCGGTCTAAACGATCAAAAGATCGCCCTGATTCATCCCGCTGCCGCATTTGCAACCAAGCAATGGGCGACGGAAAACTTCGCGCGTGTCGCGGAGTTTCTAGTCAGTCGCGGCTTTGCTCCAGTCGCGATTGCAGCCTCAAACGAAAAACCGCTGCTCGAGAAACTCTGCTCTGAAGCTGTGGTAAAAATCGTAACTTTCGATCTATCGCTGCCTGAAGTGATCGCACTCGCCGCCCAATCACAACTGTTCGTCGGCAACGATAGCGGCATTGCGCACATCGCAGCGGCTGTCGGAACGCCTGCTGTCGTGATCTTTGGTTCTTCAAACTTATCGCACTGGCGCCCGTGGAATTCGGCCCCAGCCGAAGTCGTCTATGAAGAGATGCCGTGTCAGCCTTGTCCCGGCTACTTTTGCGAGAAGTTCGATCAGCCCGAATGTATCCTGCGCGTGCCGGTGATGCGGGTCACGGCCGCCATCGATCGCATTTTGTCGTAACCCATGCCTCAATTAACCAAAACTCGTGCTTCCGAAATCCTGAAGTCACTTCAGGACCGTTACGTTCTCGTCCTGGGCGACGTGATGCTCGACGAGTTTGTTTGGGGCGACGTCACGCGCATTTCTCCCGAAGCGCCCGTTCCTGTTGTCGATGTGCGGCGAGAATCGGTGCATCTCGGCGGCGCCGCGAACGTGCTGGCAAACCTCGTTGCGCTCGGATCGCGCGGTTCCGTGGTCGGTGTGGTGGGTAAAGATGGTCCAGGCGAACGTTTGCAAACCGGGTTACGCGAGCTCGGAGCTCAGGACGGCTGTTTGATCGTTGACGACACGCGTCGCTCGACTACCAAAACACGCATCATCGCGCATAGCCAGCTCGTCGTGCGTGCGGATCGCGAGTCGCGCGTTCCAGTCACGTCGAAAATCGAAGATCAGATCATCGCGTGCCTGAAGGAAGCACTGAAACAGGCGGACGCGTTTGTAGTTTCAGACTATGACAAAGGCGTCGTGACGCCGCGCGTCCTGCGTGAGATTTTGCCAATCGCTTACGAGCAGGTGCCCGTGTTGATCGATCCCAAGTTGCGCAACTTCAACTCATATCGCCCGGCAACGCTCGTCACGCCGAATCACCTCGAAGCATTGCGCATGAGCGACAGCGAAGATCATTCCGACGACGGATCGCACACGGCGGCAAAAATTATTCGCGAGAAGCTCGGTTGTGATGCGGTGTTAATAACGCGCGGCGATCGTGGAATGATGTTGCTGGAAGGTAATGGCGGGCCGGTTTACGTCGAAACAGCGGCGCGCGAGGTCTATGATGTCACGGGCGCGGGTGACACTGTCATCGCTGCGCTTGCGTGCGCACTCGCGTGTGGCGCGACGATGGTCGAGGCCGCATCGTTCGCAAATCGTGCTGCGGGGATCGTGGTTGGGAAGGTCGGTACAGCTACCGCCAGCGCAGATGAATTGTTAGGTTCTTTTGCCGCAGATGAACGCGGATAAACGCGGATGGTAGGTAAGACGCTTCGCAATTATCGCATTACAGACAAGCTCGGTGTTGGCGGGCAGGGAGCGGTTTACAAAGCCACCGACACGAAGCTTGGCCGGGCGGTTGTGATCAAAGTCATACCTCCGGAGCTCAGTGCGAAACAATCAAATCTGAAACGTTTCGAGCGTGAAGCGCGCCTCGCGTCCTCATTGGACCACCCAAACATCTGCACCATCTTCGATCTCGACGAAGTTGACGGTGTTCACTTCATCGCGATGCAGTTTGTCGAAGGTAAGAACGTGCGCCAGCTCGTCGCCGGTCGTCCACTCGAACTGAAAACCGCGCTGCTGATCGGTTTGCAAGTTGCCGACGCACTCGCAGCCGCACACAGTCGCGGCATCATTCATCGCGACATCAAATCCGGCAACGTGATGGTGAGTTCGACGGGCCAGGTGAAGGTGCTCGACTTCGGACTCGCGAAGCTGCTCGACGACACTGAAGCCGCAACCGCCGGAATTCACCGCACCGAGCTCACCGAAGTCGGCGTCCCGTACGGCACTGCGACTTACGCCGCCCCCGAACAGGCGCGCGGCGATCGCGTAGACAAGCGCGCGGACATCTTTTCACTCGGCGTGTTGCTTTACGAAATGCTGACCGGCACGTGGCCGTTTCGTGGCAAGACGACGATCGACGTGCGTCACGCAGTGCTGCACGATCCACCACGACCGATCGCGGAGTTGCGCTCGAGCGCGATCCCGCCGCAACTGCAACAGATCATCGACAAAGCCCTCGCAAAAGAGCCGAAGGATCGCTTCCAAAACATGGAAGACTTTCGCAACGAGCTGCGGCAAGTACTACAGGAGCTCGATTCGGGTGTGACTGGATTTCAGAGCGTAACGCCCGAGCCGCCGCGTCATCTCGCGGGCGGGAATCCTGTTTCGCGAGCAGTGCGTTGGTTGAAATCAATCACGCGCAGTGAATCACCGACCTCAGCGCCAAACATCACGCCCTCGAAATCAGGCATTCACGAAACGCCGTTCACGACAATCGCAGATCAGGAAAAAAAGAGTCTCGCGATTCTCTGTTTTCGAAATCTCAGCAACGATCCCGCCTCGACGTTCTACGAGTTCTCGCTCGCCGATGCAGTGATCACTGAGCTGGCGCGCGTGCGCTCGCTCGTGGTGCGACCTTCGTCGGTGATCGCGCGTTACCAGGGACAGCAACGCGACCCGCGTGAGATCGGACAGGAACTCGGCGTCAACGCCGTTCTTACGGCCGGCTTCATTCATTCAGGCGATCGCTTTCGCGTGACTGCGCAACTGATCGATGTCGGGACGGGCGAGTTGTTGTGGAGCGATCGAATCGACACCGCTTCGTCAGACATCATCGTCGTCCAGGACACAATCGCACAACGAATCGTCGAGGGCTTGAGCGTTGAGCTTAGCCCACACGAGCAGGTCGGAACCGGCAAAGCCTCGACTCGCAATCCGGAAGCTTACGAGCAGTACTTGCGCGGCCGTGACCTGTTTGCGCGTTTCATCTTTCGCACGTTGTCTGCCGAGGATTGCGACGGAGCGATCACGCATTTCGAGCGCGCTATTCAACTCGATCCAAACTTCGCACTTGCCCACGACGGCCTCGGCGCGTGTTACGTCAATCGCGTCTTCAAAGGTTTTGGCGGATCAGAAGATTACGAACGTGCGGAAGCGGCGTTTACGAAAGCCCTCGCGATCGATCCGAACATCGTTGAAGCGCGCATGCTGATGGTTTTTGTGTATCTCTGGCGCGGGCAGAAACAGAAGGCGCGCGATGAAGTCGAGCGCACGCGACGCGAAGCGCCGAACGAGCCGGTGGTCCATTTCGTGAAAGCGTTGCTGCATCGTTTGGATGGCGAGTATGGACGTGCGTTACGCAGCTATGATCGATTAGTGCGACTCGATCCGGCGGCGCATGTAGTAGCGAGTTATAGTCGTGCGCTCGTGCACATGTACATGGGCCACTTCGACGACACGTTCCGCGAGCTGAACACTTCCGGCGATCCGGATAATGCGCTCGTGCGCACTTTTCGTGCGCTTGCGTTGTACTATACCGGGCAGACTGATCAGGCTGCGGAGCTGATGAAAGACGTCATTGCCGAGCATCCGAACATGCATGGGATACGGCCTTTCATGGCTATGTTTCTGAGCGTGCAGGGCAAGCACGATGAGGCGCTCGCGCAGATCACGCCCGATGTGAAGCGCAATGGCGAGGTCGATGCGGATATCAGTTATTCGATCGGATCGGTTTACGCGCTGGAGGGATTGCAGGGCGATGCGTTCGAATGGCTCGAGCGGTCGATTTCACTTGGGAATGCGAACCGGCCGTGTTTCGAGAATGATCCTAATTTGGCGTCGTTGCGCGGGGATCCGCGGTTCGCTGAGTTGATGACAAAGGTGTAGACAGGATAATCCTGTCTAACATGCCTGCGAAAACACATATGCACAAACACAGTCGTGCACTCATATCCTATCTTTTCATCCTCTTCAGTTTTACTTCCGCCATCGCGCAGCAGCCGAAACCGCCGAAGACGCTTCCGGAACTCCAGGCACGAATTCAGGAGGTGCTCGCGAAGCCGGAGCTATCGTCGGCGATGGTGGGGATCAAGGTTGTCTCGCTCGACAACGGTCGCGTCCTCTTCGAAGAAAACGCCGCGAAATTACTGCGCCCGGCGTCGAACATGAAGCTCTACACGGTCGCTGCTGCGCTCGATCGTTTGTCTCCTGATTATCGTTTCTCGACTTCCGTTTATGCGTACACACGCCCTGACGCTGCGGGCGTCGTTCACGGCGATCTAATAATTTATGGCAGAGGCGACCCGTAGTATCGCGGCACGCTTCAACAACGGCGACTACTTCAAAGCAATCGACGATCTCGCCACGCGCATCGTCGCCGCGGGTGTGAAGCGCGTCGAAGGCGATATCGTCGGCGACGAGAGTTACTTTATTGGACCAAAGTATGGCTCCGGTTGGAACTGGGAAGACCTGACGTGGTACTACGGCGCCGAAATCACGCCGTTGACAGCCAACGACAACGCACTCGATCTCTTCATCAAGCCCGGCGCGGCAATTGGTCAGCCCGCGTTGATCACGACTGGTCCACCCGATCCGTTGCTCACGATCGTCAACAAGGTGACTACGTCAGCGAAAGGCAGCAAGCGCGAACTCTCGATTCATCGCGGTCTCAACGAGAACACGATCACGATCACCGGCAGCATTGCGCTCGAAGATCGTGGTTACACCGGCGGCATCGGGATCTCGCATCCGGGCCTGCTTTTCGTCTACATGCTGCGCTCGTCACTCGCGCAAAAAGGCGTCACGATCACAGGCGCTTCGCGAATAAGTGGCGCGACACCGCAGCCCACTGCGATTACTGGCGTCACGATCAGCGGCACGAACGGCTCATCCACTTCGTCATCGCCGTTTCAAAATGAGATCGCGACGTTGCAATCGCCGCCTTTCAGCTTGATCGCAGCACAGACGCTAAAGCCGAGCCAGAATCTTTACACCGAGCTGATTCTACGAACGCTCGGGAAAATCACACCACCACCAGCAACCATGTCGAACCTCACGCAAACGTCGGAAGAGCTCGGCCTCGAAGCGGTCAAATCGTTTCTTAAAAGCGTGGGCATCAGGCCCGAAGCGCTCGTGCTCGACGACGGCTCAGGGCTCTCGCGCAACGACATGATCACTGCTGAAGCGTCGATTCAGTTGTTGACGTTTATGAGCAAGCATCGATACGCGACAGTGTTTCGCGATGCGCTTCCGATCGGTGGCGTTGATGGAACATTGCGCAATCGATTTAAAGGGACGCCTGCCGAGAACAACGTGCGCGCGAAGACGGGTTCGCTCAGCTCCGCTGCAAGTCTGGGCGGCTATCTCACGACTGCGGGCGGCGAGAAGCTCGCGTTTTCCATCATTGTCAACAACTACCCACGCGATCTTGATCCACGAGCGTCGTGCATCGATCCAATCGCAGTCCTGCTCGCTTCATTTTCAGAAAAATGATGCGACCACAATTCACTAAATTTCATGGGCTCGGAAACGACTACCTCGTCATTGAATCCGAGCAACTAAAGGACATCAAGGATCTCGGCGAGTTTGCGCGTCGCATTTGCAACCGGCATTACGGCGCGGGCGGCGATGGCATCGCGATCATAGCGAGAGCTGAAACAGTCGAGGCCGATTTCAATTGCCGCATCTTCAATCCCGACGGCAGTGAGGCTGGACTTTCCGGTAACGGAACTCGTTGCGCGGTCGCGTATCTTTACTACAAACAGCTTTGGACGAAGGAAGAGCTGCGACTCAGCACGAGGACCGGGTTGAAGCGATACTTCCTGCGCGGTCAGCCTTCGCCAGGCAAGTTTTTGTTTGAATCCGAGCTCGGTCAGCCGAAGTTCGACACCCGCTCGATACCGATGTCCACCACGCCGCCACTCGAGAAGGTCGTTAATTACCCATTACTCGTAAACAGCGAAAGCTTTCCTGTGACGGCGATGCAGATGGGAAATCCGAACTGCTGCATCTTTGTCGAAGACTTCGACGCGCTGAACTGGCGTGCGATCGGTAAAGCGATCGAGGTGCATCCGCAGTTTCCGGATCGAACGAATGTCGTGTTTGTGAAGCCGCGTGAAGAGAGATTTCATCGAGCTGCGCATTTGGGAACGTGGTGTTGGTGAGACGACTGCTTCCGGCACGTGCTCGTGTGCAGGCGCGGTGGCGGCGATGGTTAACGACAAGGCCGATCGCGACGTGCGTGTGTTGATGGAGGGCGGCGAGGTCAGGATCAAGTGGCGCCCGGACGGCGAAGTTGTGATCACCGGAACGGCTGAAGTAGTCTATTCCGGGCAGTGGTTGCAGTCGTTGTTGACAGGATTTACAAGATTTACAAGATTAGCATGATGAATCTTGTTAATCTTGTAAATCCTGTCATCCTGACTAATGATGTCGTTATGCTGCGAATGTCCCCCATCATTCTAGCCCTCTTATTGTCCGCCTGCGGCGGTAAAGTACTCAGTGAAACCGCAGCAAAACCCCCACCACCACCGAAACCACCATCATCCGTCCCCATGTGGCTCGGCAACGCGTCCCGTAACTTCTACGGCACCGGCCCGTGGTCTGGCGATCAACTGGAAGTCGTCTGGGAATTCGAAACCAAATGGATCACTGGTCGCCTGCACAAAGATCCGTGGGGCGGCTCGAGCTGGCCCGGTCAACCGTCAGTCGATGAATCCCGCGTTTACTTCGGCTCCGCTGACGGTCGTCTTTATTGTCTCGACAAAAACGACGGTCGCCTGATCTGGACATACAAAACCGAAGACAGCCTGAAAGCTACGCCTACAATCGTCGGCAATCGCCTGATCGCCAGCGGTCTCGATCACTACATCTACTGCCTCGACGCACGTGACGGCACTCTCATCTGGAAATACAAAACCGGTTTCGAAGTCGACTGCTCCGTCGCCGTCATTAACAACCGCGTTTACTTTCGGCGGCGAAGACGGATTCTTTTACAGTCTGAATCTCGACGACGGCTCGTTGATCTACAAAACCGAACGCCTCGGATCGATGGAAGGCAGTTTCTCGGTGGTCGATGATCGCGCATACATCGGCACCGAGCGTGGCGATCTTTATTGTCTGAACCTGAGCGACGGCTCGACAGTCTGGAAGGCGCACATCGGCGCTGACTCAGATTCGACGCCCGCAGTCTACGAAGGCAAAGTTTACACGGCCGCTGAGAATGGAGTGGTTTATTGCTTCCGGCAGAGTGATGGCCAACTGCTTTGGAAGTATCAGGCGCTCGGTGGGACTGGTAAGGAAAAGAGTGGATTCTGGGCGAGCCCGATCGTTGCGAATGGAAGAGTACACATCGGCTCGAGTAACGGCTATCTATATTGCCTGACGGCGGACAAAGGCGAAGTCGTTTGGCGATATAAGGCAAAGGCCGCGATCTGGGGAACGTCGCCGCTCGTTGATGGACGCCTCGTGTTTGGCGACAAAGCCGGCTGGATACATTCAGTGTCGGCAGACGACGGCGAGGCGATCAGCCAGTTGAAGATCGGTGATAATATCAACGCGACGCCCGCAATACTCGGCGGACGAATTTACATCGGCGCTTTCAATGGGAAGCTTTACAGTTTGAAATAGCTTTGCTCGTTTACCTCGTCGACAACACTGTGGATGGTCAAGGCGCAAGCCCACGCGAGATTCGCGCGGTGCTTGGACGTTTGATCCCCGGCCTCGAAATCCTCACTGAGCCCTTTCACAACGTTTCGCTCGAGAGAGTTCGCAGCCTGCGCCCGTCGCACATCATTCTCAGCGGACAAAGTCATCCGTGGGATCAGTACTCGCCGGAGTCGCTGGCCGGAGTTTTCGATGTTATCAAACACGCGAGCCAGCCGATTCTCGGCGTGTGTGGTGGTCACCAGCAGATCGCGATCGCTCACGGCGCCGAAGTCGGATTGATGGGACGAGTCGAACCCGGCGAAGGTTACAACGGTGCGAAGCGTGAACGGGGTTTCCTGCCGATCGAGAACACCGGCGACGGACTCTTCAAAGGATTACCGTCAGAGATCACCGTCTGGCACAACCACTGTGACGAAGTGAAAGAGCTGCCTGATGGCTTCCGCACGACCGCTTCAAACGAGACGTGCAGGATCCAGGCGATGCAAGAGAAGGGACGGCGCGTTTACGGTGTGCAGTTCCATCCTGAGCTGTTCGACGAGGAGCATCCCGAGGGTCGGCACATCGTCGAAAACTTCCTAAAACTCTAATTTCCTCAGTAAAAACTTCTGTCGATGTGACCGTATTGATTTTTCTTAAGTTTCAATATTTCACCAATTACGACCAACGGTGTTAAATTCCTCACAATAATCACGCCTGTCTCACGGTTGAACAGAGCTTAAACGCTGTGCTAGGGTCAAGACGAATCGCGAACATTTACTGGAAGTAATCGTCGCTTTTCGCTTTATCTAAACAAGACGCTTCAGCGCACCGCATCAAGGATGCAAGCCCCCAACCTCGGCTGACTTTTGAAGCAGACTCCTAGAGCCAGGGGACGAGTCATAGGAAAGAACGGACTCGCGCAGGACGCTGAAGAGTAGGTAATAAATCGGACAGGAGACCCGAATTTGAAAGTTCAATCTATCTTCAGCGGAAGTGTGCTGATTGCTGTCGCACTTCTGAGTTTCTCTTTGACTTTTACCTCCACCACTCTCTCGGCGGAGACTCTCTCTTCTCAAGATCCACAACCAACCAGGACGATCGGAGCTACGGACACTCCGGGCAATCTCGAGGTTTCTTCAAAAGGTAGCATTTCTTCAAAAGGCAACCTTGGCGAACGGATCGCAGCCGAAGAGGCTTACGTTGTGCCTCCGACGAAATACGTCGCTACCGCGTACAGTCTTCGAGGACGGACTGCGAGTGGACGAATGGTTGCGAAAGGATTGATTGCTGCTGATCCAAGACACTTGCCTTTGGGTTCCCGCGTGCGGCTCGAAGCCGGAGCTTACAGTGGTGAGTATCTGGTGGCAGACACAGGCGGCCTCGTGCGGGGCAAGCGCATTGATATCTGGACACCGTCGTCGCGCGAAGCGATGCGTTTCGGACGACGCACCGTGAAGTTGACCGTACTCAGCTACGGCGGTAAGCGAGCTAAGTAGATTTTAAGACTCGGAACGAACTGTAGGGCGGCCCTCCGTGGCCGCCCGTCCTCGTTTTAAATGGCACTCATGTTAACATCGGCCTCACATGTCATCACCGCCATCTGCCGATCGAGAAAACAGAACTGTTCCTTTCGCGGAACCACTTGTTGAAGTCAAAAGAGGCTCAATAACCGAGTCTCGTCATCGTGGACACATCGTCGTTGTCGACCCTGACGGAAACATCATCGCGTCTGTCGGCGCGCCGGAGAACGTCACTTATCTGCGATCTTCAGCGAAGCCCTTTCAGGCGCTGCCGCTTTTAATTTCCGGTGCTGCCGAGCGGTTCGGATTCACCGATCGTGAAGTCGCGCTCGCCTGCGGTTCACATAACGGAGAACCGATTCACACGGAGCTTGCCGCTTCGATGCTGCGGAAGATCGGACTCGGTCCCGAAGCATTGCATTGCGGTGCGCACGAACCCTACGGTACCGAGGCTGCTCTTGAGTTACGCACGCGCGGCGAACAGCCTAACGCGCTCCATAACAACTGTTCCGGCAAACACGCGGGAATGCTCGCGACCGCGCTCCACCTCGGCGCGCCGATCGATAACTACGAGAGCCCGGAAAATCCTGTACAGAAGGCGATTGCTGATGCGGTGTCGCAATTCTCGGGTGTGGCGGTCACGGACATGGCTGTTGGTGTAGATGGTTGTGCGGTGCCGGCGTTTGGAATCACCATAAAAGCGATGGCGCTTGCGTATGTGCGACTGGTTTCGCCCCCGGCGAGCTTCGACAAAAAGACGCGCGACGCTTGTGAACGAATAGTGCGAGTGATGAGCGCGTACCCGGAGTTGATCGGCGGAACGTCAGAACGGCTCGACACAGAGCTGATGCGCGCGGCGCCGCGTCGTTTAATTTCGAAAGTAGGCGCTGATGGAGTCTACACTGCCGGCATCAGGCCGAGTGAAGAGTGGCCCCACGGTTTGGGCGTGGCGCTGAAGATCGAAGATGGCGACGACAAGTTTGCGCGTCCGACGGTTGTGATCGAATCGTTACGGCAACTGGGAGTTTTGCGCGACGAGTCGCTTGAAGCAGTGGCAAAGTACGCGTTCTTTCCGGTGAAGAACCGGCGTGGCGATGTTGTTGGCGAGATCACTGCTTCGTTCGATTTGAAAGTGAAGAAATGACAAGCGAAGGTGATCTGCAGGGCCCGCCATTGCAACGCGATGCGCAGGGCCGGGTTGACGTCGATTCCGTTCCCGATGTGATCGAGTGGTTCCTCAACTACGATCAGCGAGTTGCGATCATCAGGCACCCGTCAGTCGAAGAAGTTTTTCAGTGGAAACAGCAACACGCGCAGTCGCAGGGTGAAGAGATCTTTCAGTTCAACCGTGCTGAGGATCGGTTAGCGATTGGAATCATTCAGGCTCTCGCGGACAACTCGACCGAGCGCGGCATGCACGAGTGGATAGGCCAGCTTCTCAGCGCTCTCGACACTGCGTCGAAAGCCAACGAAACGACTGCGGACGCGTACAAGCTGGATCTGCAAAGCGGTGGATCGATCGTAACAGAGGCTGAGAAGATCCCGTTCCAGCGTGGCCGCACGGAGTTCCTGCTCAACTGTTGGATCGAGACGCTGTGCACCGCAGAAGCTCGCGTGCTCGGGTGGTTGTACAAAGAATTCTACGGTCGGCCCTACGCGCCCTGAATCGTAGATCGTTATCCGTGGTTGAAAAAACGTGAGGTCGTATGACGCCTGAACTGCGTGCGTTATTTCCCATCACTGAGCGCGCGCTCTACCTCAACCACGCGGCGGTCTCTCCTCCACCGATCACGACGATCCGTGCCGTCGAGGCTCAACTCAAAGACGTTCACGAAAACGGCTCGACTAACTTCCGCAACTGGCTTGCAGTAAAAGAGCAGGCACGCCAGCTTCTCGCAAATCTTCTCGGCTCGCGACCCGAGCAGGTCGCCTTCATGCGCAACACCTCTGACGCCCTCTCAACCGTCGCCAACGGCCTCAACTGGCGCCGCGGCGACAACATCGTCACCTTCAGTCGTGAGTTCCCCTCGAACATCTACCCATGGCTGCGCGTGCGCGACGCCTTCGGTGTCGAGGTGCGCATGTGTGAAGAGCGTCGCGGCCGCATTGATTTCGCGGAGCTCTCGAGTCTCGTCGATCACAACACGCGCATCGTCGCCATCAGTCACGTTCAGTACGCCTCCGGCTTTCGCATGGATTTGGAACGTCTCGGACGCGTCGCCCGGCAGCACGATGCGTTATTCGTGGTGGACGTGATTCAGGCACTCGGCGTCGTTCCCACCAACGTTGAGGCGGAGTTTATCGATGTGGCGGCAGGCGCAGGGCACAAGTGGCTGCTGTCGCCGGAAGGCGTCGGTTACCTGTATCTCTCAGACCGCGCACGTGAGCGGATTCAACCGACTCTCGTCGGCTGGGTCAGTGTTCCGAATCCGGATGACTACTTCAATTTCGAACAAGGCTGGAACCGGGGCGCGCTCGCCTGGGAAACCGGCACCGGCCCCAGCGCGCTGATACATGGTTTTAAGGCGAGTCTTGACCTTCTGACGCGCTTTGGCGTGCAGAATATCGCCAACTACCTCGAAGCGCTCACGGACGATTTATGCGAGCGTCTCGCGGCAAAAAGGTACGAAGTTGTTAGTTCGCGAGCCCCGGGAGAAAAATCTCAGATTGTCTGCATTCGCCATTTGGATGGTTTGAGTGCAATGGCGCTCTATCATCAGCTCAACACCCGGAAGATCATTACTGCACCACGCGGCGATCGCCTCCGAATCGCCCCGCATTTCTACAACACACACGCCGAAATAGAGGACTTCGTGGCGGCTTTGCCCTAGACCGCTAGACCGAGCGATTATCGGTCGGTGGTACAGTGGGCTTTGTACGGAAGATGTACAACTCTGGCACACTTGTGTTCGTTTGCGCACAAGTCTTCGCCATCTGAACACAAAGAAATTCCAGCAAAAGCTACATTTTCGATTTGAGATGACCCAAATGTCCCTGTTGGCACGGTCGTTGCCAAAGAGGAAAACAGAACAAGAAGGGTAGATAAGGGTAAATCGGGTCAGGCTCTGAAACTGCGGTGAGTGGAGGCTTTGGGGGAGGCATCCTCTCACAGAATTTAAAGCAAGCGTTTGACTCTTTTGGGGGAACGGAGTGGCGCTTGTGACGCAGTCAAAGAGCAGTAATAGCGGAGCTGCTGATTGACGTCTTGACGGGGCTTGGGGGAGCCTCCCAGGAAAGATCAGCAGCCCGCATTTTTTTGGCCCGGTTTTTTAGCCGCGGATTTCTGCAGACGAACGCAACTTAGCGTTATCTGCGAAAATCGGCGGCTAAACTTTTTAGTTTCGTTCTCGCAGCAGACGCGCGGTGTTCGTCTCGGCAGTCATCTCATCCAGATTCAATCGCAGCATTCCACCGGCATCTGAATAAGCTGTCGCCGCTTTTTGCTGTGAGCGTCTGTAACTGAACAGCAGTCCGCCGATCAAGCCGCCCATTCCGAGACACAAAATGAGCGCGTAGCCGGAGGCCTTCAAAACGGCAACGAGGACCCCGAGCGTCGTGTTGACGTATTGTTTCTGGGCTTCTCTAAGAATGTTCGGGTTTTCGCCGAGCCACTGCACGACCTGCTCGTAATGCACCTGATCGATTAGCTGCTTAGCTGTCTGCTCATCGGGTGCGTCAAAGACGAAGACAGAATAGTTTCCGACGCGGCGATACGCTGTTGGCGCCGGTTTGCCGAGTTTCCAGAGTTCATGAATGCGAGCGATGATGCGTTGGTCGTTCTCGGTTGCGAGTTGTGGGGTATGGTATTCGACAATCAGAACGCGATTTCCACCGTACCAGGGCGAAATCACCGCATCCGCATTGCCGTCCGTCTGAACTACTTCGAATATCGGAGAAAGAAAAGGCATACCCCGAAGATCGGTAATACGGTCCAGATAGATCACATTCTTCAGAGCATTTTCCGGATCAGGCAGGTGCTTAACCAGGACCGGGATATCACCCTCGCCGTTATCCAGGGTTTCAGTGAGGCCGTAGACCAGATTCTTGAGGTTTTCGGGGTCTCCTTTCAAATTCTTAACTCTAACGAGGTTAGGGCCTTTGACGAACACGATTTCGGGACCTGTGATAAATCCGGCAGTGCCGAACTCGCGCGTCAGTCCCGAATGATCTTTCTCCGTTGCGGCGTGTGTGAGTCGTTCAAAGGCCTGAGGGTCCTGACGAAAGCGGATAATAGTAATCGATGCCCGGCTTCCGTTAGTCCCCGCGTATTCGCCTATCTGCATGGCCACCGGCACGGCTCCACTCGGCGGATATGCTTCTGGAGTTTGATTCGCGAGGCTGACCTGCCGAAACTTGCCGATAGTGGCTGGCAGTAAGCGGACGGGTTCAGAATTGGTGGCGTCGCCCAGTGCAGAACCCACCAACCCCAGCAAAATACTCACTAAAACTATTACTTTCGATAAGCGCAATACGACGACTCCTCGTGCGGCCCATTTTAGAAATCATTGTTTAGAAACCGCCGGGGCTTTGATGTTCCGTGGAGCGGTTGGGCAGCACGTTGTCAGTTTAATGCCAGCGTCTGAGTTCGCGCAAAAGAAGGTCGGCGTAATGGCGAGGCTTGCTGATGTTGTGCATGACGATCGAGCCGCCAATCTCGCTGGCGTTGTCGATGATGATGTCGCCAAAACCCATCAGTCGCTGCGGAATCGTGGCCTGAGACGGTCACGTCCTGGACTTTGCTCAGAGGGATGTTTTTGGTCGTGCGAGCTATCAGGCCGGTGTCGATCTGGAGCTTTGAGTCGGTGACAGTGTACTTAACCATGTTGCGGCGGACGTGGTAGTAAGCCGGAATCAGCAGCAGGGCCAGCGCCACAGGAATCGAGATTGACGCCGGTAGGCCCAGCGATGCCAACAGAAAAACCAAAGCGATGCCGGCGACGACTGCGAGCGCATAACCCGCTTTGACGAAGAGCATCGTTGGGCGAACCGTGAAAACCGTGTGCTCGAGATCCTGGTCACCGCCGATTTCGAGGGCGCGCGATTGCAGGCGAGCGATGCGCGTGATTTCCGGGTCGGCGGCTGGTGCGCCGCAGTTCGAACAGAAACGGACGCTTGGGGGCACATATGCGCCGCAACTGGAACACGTCATGGTGTCAATCATGCCACAGTTATACGCAGATTGATAAGGCTCAGATCAGATCAAATCCGTATCCGATCCGCGTTTATCTGTGGTTACTGTTTTATTGGCTGACGAGTTGGAGGCGGCCGTCCGGGAGTCGCGTCATGAAGACGCTGCGCTCGTAGACGTTGAGTGGCGTTGGATCGTTTTGCTCGGTAGGTAAAGTCGCTTGCCTTTGCGACAGCCTGCGGGTCGCGAATCATGCTGTAGCGATTGCCGATGCGGCGCACGTACTCGCGCGTCTCGCTGTACGGCGGGACCTGGTAGCCATACTTCTTCACTGCGCCCTCGCCGGCGTTGTAGCCCGCCAGCGCGAGTCGCACGTCACCGTTAAAAAGATTCAGCAGGAATCGCATGTAGCGCGCGCCGCCTTCGATGTTCTGCTTTGGGTCCCAGATGTTCGTGACGCCAAAACGGCTCGCGGTGAAGGGCATCAACTGCATCAGCCCGCGTGCGCCTTTATATGACAGTGCGCGAGGCTTGAAGCTCGATTCCTGATGCATGATGGAGTAGAGGAGCAGCGGGTCTACAGAGTTGCGCTTGCCGGATTCGACGATGTAGTTGTCGACGTCGGAATTTCCGGTGGTAAAGCCGCCGAGCGAGGGGTTTATTGGCATGCTGGTGAGCTGGACAAGGCGTTTCGGTACGCCCTTGCCTGGCAGGCTCGACTTTGGGTGTCTGAATCCGGACGGCGTTGGGAAAGTCGAAATTATCGACCTGATATGAGGTCTGCGCCGCCACGGATGCGGCCGACAGAGCGAATATGGCGAGAATGTAGAGCGCTCTTCGCACCCAGCGCATCCTACCATAGCGGTTAAACTATTGCCAACATTGTTGGCCGCCGCAATTTTATTGAGGCTCTTGACAGGCGAGGTATCATAGCGGCGATTTTTCGGACCGGTAGCCTCACGGTTAAACCATAAACCCGCGCGCTTCTGCGCGCCTCACAAAAGGACGAACAAAAATGAAGAATATCCTTACGCTTACTCTACTGCTGCTCTGTGTCTTCACCACGGGAGTGCGGGCCCAGAACTCAACCTCAACCACAACCAAATCAGCGACGAAGCAGGGCGCTAAACGCGGCCCGATCTTTCGCGCTACGAAGGAACAGATCAACCAGGCCCAGGCCATCCTGAAGGAGCGGGGCTTTTACGCCGGAGAGCAACTCGGCAAGCTTGATGATGCGACGCGTGATGGACTGCGGAAGTATCAGCAGGCGGAAGGGCTCAAGGTGACGGGCACGCTCAACAAGATCACGCTTGAGAAGATGAACATAACGCTCACGGAGAAGCAGAAAACTATGTGAGCGTTGATTATTAGCGGGTAGTTAGACAGGATTACAAGATTACAGGATAGACAAGATTAATCTTGTTCATCTTGAAAATCCTGTAATCCTGTCCAAAACTGACTAAGCCATCAGACGCTCTACCACTTCGAAGCTCTTCTCGAGCGCAGCGGATAGATTCTCCGGCTGATTCCCACCGCCTTCAGCCATGTCGGCTTTGCCACCACCACGGCCGCCGATGATTGGCGCGAGCTCTTTGATTACTTGCCCGGCAGGAACCTTTGCCTGTCAGGTCAGCAGACGTGCGCACGATGAGCGAAACCTTTCCATCACTACTACGCCCAAGCACGACCACGCCCGACTTGATCCGCGCCAGCAGCGTGTCTGAAAGTTGTCGCATCGCCGCTGCATCGAGCCCACTCGCCTCACGCGCCAGAACTTTAATCCCCGCAACTTCACGCGACTCGTCACCATTCGACGAAGCTCCGCCTGCGCCACTCGCGATCTTCAACTTCAGATCGTCCGCTTCACGACGCGCCTTCTTCAACTCTTCCTGCAAGCGCGTCACCGTCACCGACAAATCATTCCGCGACGTTCTCAAACCACTGCTCAACCCATCCACGAGCACTTCAGCTTCACGGAACCGCTCGTAAGCATCCATTCCGGTGATCGCGCGAATGCGTCGTACACCCGACGCGATCGACTCATCACTCGTGATCTTGAACAGCCCGATATCGCCAGTCGCACGGACGTGCGTACCGCCGCAGAGCTCTTTCGAAAAGATTCCCTCGAGGCCCTTGATCGAAAGCACGCGTACACGCTCGCCATACTTCTCGCCGAACAGCGCCATCGCGCCCGAGTGCATCGCCTCCTCGATCGCCATCTCGTCGGTCTGCACCGGCTCGTTGCGCAGGATGTGATAGTTGACCAGGCGTTCGATTTCCTCTTTCTCAGCGGCTGTTAGCGGCTGGTAGTGCGTGAAGTCGAAACGTAAATAAGTTGGCGCAACCACGGAACCGGCCTGCTTCACGTGCGTTCCCAGAACTTCACGCAGCGCTGCGTGCATCAGGTGTGTCGCGGTGTGATTACGTCTCGTCGCATCGCGCTTCTCAACATCGACTTCAGCCGAGACGGTATCGCCAACCTTAAAACTTCCTTTCTCGACTCTGATTTTGTGGACAATCAAACCCTGCGCCGGTGAATAAGTATCGAGAACAGAAGCGAGCTCACTCGTTGGACCAACGATGACGCCAACGTCTCCGACCTGTCCGCCACTCTCGGCGTAGAACGGTGTGTGGTCGAGCACGATCTCGCCCTCTTCACCTTCGCTCAACGATTCGACTTCATCGCCTTTGATAACAGCAACGATCTTCGCATCACTAACGCGTGTCGTTTCGTAGCCTTTAAAGATCGACCTCGAAAGCCGGCCCGCGAGGCTTGCGTAAACAGGATTGGCTTTGGCTTTCGTCTCGCCCTTTTCAGTCGTCGCTGTTTGCTGGAGCTCCTGAAGCGCCGTATCGAACGAGCGGTTAAACTCCTCCTCTTCGATTACAAACCCGCGTTCTTCCAAACCCGACGCGAATCAGATCGCGCGGCGTGCCGAACGTGTCGTAGAGTCGCGCGAGCGTTTTGTACTCCGGCATCGCGCCTTTGCTCGCGGCGAAAACTTCGTCGAGCTTGTTCAACCCGACCGTCAACGTCGAACGGAACCGATCTTCCTCGAGCCGTACCATCTTCTGCACGAACTCGCGATTCGTCTCGAGCTCCGGATACGCGTCCTTCATCATGTCGACAACGAAATCACTAACCTCATTGAAGAACGAGTCTTCGAAGCCGAGCGTATGATGGCCCTGGTAGATCGCGCGACGCATGATCTTTCGCAGCACATAATTGCGACCTTCGTTGCCGGGCAAAATTCCGTCGGCAATCGCGAAGGCAGTCGTGCGCGCGTGGTCAGCGATGACGCGCATCGCAAACCCTTCCTGCGTTTCCGGTTCGTAGTTGCGATCGGCGAGCTTCGCGGTGAAGTCGATGATCGGGCTGAATCAGATCGGTATCATAGTTTGACTTCACGCCCTGCAATACAACAGCGAGTCGCTCGAGTCCAGCGCCAGTATCAACCGAAGGCGCGGGCAGCGGATCGAGCTTGTACTTGCCCGGCTCAATTTCACTGCGATCGAACTGCATGAAGACCAGGTTCCAGATCTCCATGATCGTGTCGCCCGGACCATTAACATTCTCCGCCGAGTTCTCCGGATCGTCCGGGCTTTCGCCCATGTAGTAATGAATCTCACTACATGGTCCACATGGACCGGTCTCGCCCATCTGCCAGAAATTATCCTTGCGACCGAAACGCAGAATACGCTCGCGTGGCGCGCCGACCTGTTCCCAGAACCGCTCGGCGTCTTCGTCAGGCGGCACTTCCGCATCGCCTTCGTAAACCGTGAACCACAGCCGCTTCGGATCGAGTTTCAACTCATCAACCAGCAGCTCCCAGGCAAACTTGACCGCGTCTTCCTTGAAGTAGTCGCCAAACGAAAAATTGCCGAGCATCTCGAAGAACGTGTGATGCCGCGCGGTCTTTCCAACTTCGTCGAGGTCGTTGTGCTTGCCGCCGGCGCGCACACACTTCTGCGACGACGTAGCGCGCACATACTCACGCTTCTCCGAGCCCAAAAAGGTGTCCTTGAACTGATTCATGCCCGCGTTCGTGAAGAGCAACGTCGGATCGTTGGCGGGCAGGAGCGGCGACGAACGCACACGCATGTGTCCGTGCTCCTCAAAATACTTCAAAAAAGCTTCGCGAATTTCGTTACCAGTCATCATCGGTTCGAGTGTAACAAATCAGTCTTCATCCGCGTAATCGGTGGTTAATGACCGCACTTTCTCACTCACCAGCTCGAATTCAAATCCCTGCCGCAGGAGGTGATCGAACAGGCTTTTCGCTTCGGCGCGGTTCTTCGGCTTGCCGCGAATACGCAGGCGTTTCGCTATGGCCTGGTCGATTAACTGTTCCTCGGGAGTCTCGGAGAAGACCATCTCGAGCGCTTCATTGGCAACGCCGCTGTCAACCTTTTTGAACTTAAGATCGCGTTCCAGACGCCTGCGTCCCACCGGCTTTTGCTTAACTTTGTAAGACGCGTAACTGAACGCGAAGCGCTCGTCATTGAGATAGCCATACTCACGCAGCCGCGCGATAACCGTTTCCACGACTTCCTCATTCGTGTTTTTGCCGCGGAGCAGACGCTCACGCAGTTCGGCCACCGAGCGAGGCTTTGCGGCGAGCAGTTTTATGGCGCGCTCAAATGTTTTACGTCGCAAATCAGTCACGATTAAGTGAACACAGATTAACGCGGATCGATGGCTGATCTAAAATGTCTTTCATGGATGGAGTATTAGTAATCGATAAACCTTCGGGTATGACTTCTCACGATGTGGTCGCGCGCGCGCGTCATATTCTTCACGAGCGTCGCATCGGCCACACGGGAACACTCGATCCATTTGCCACCGGCGTGCTCGTGATCCTGCTTGGCAAGGCGACACGCCTCTCGCAGTTCATGACCGGAGTTGATAAAGAATACGAAGCAATCATTCGTCTCGGATACTCAACCGACACCGGCGACCGCACCGGCAATCCGATTCCTGGTCCAACAACTGAAGGACACAACTGGACTGAAGAAGAGATCGAAGCAGCGTTACAGAGTCTTCGTGGTGACATAGACCAGATACCGCCAATGTATTCAGCGAAGAAAGTCGAGGGCAGGAAACTCTACGAACTTGCGCGTCGCGGTGAAAGCGTCGAACGAAAGCCGGTGCGCGTTTGCATCTACGACTTCGCAGCGATCAAGCCGGAAGGTCAACTCATCAAAGACAACCTCGACGGCACCTTCGACTTTCACGCGCGCGTCTCGTGTTCATCCGGCACTTACGTCAGAACGCTTGCGGAAGATTTTGGAAAACGTCTGTACGTTGGCGCTCACTTAGCCGAGCTGAGACGGACGCGCGTCGGCGACCTGGGGCTCGATCAGGCAATCACGCTCGACCACTTAAAAATCCATTTTGGCGAAGAATCGATCGGAGCAGTCCTGTTGCCGCCGGGAGCGGCGCTCTCATGGCTGCCTTCCCTGCATCTAAGCGCCGAAGACGTGCGGCGGGCCAACCACGGAAGAGAGGTGAAGGTGGCTGAGCCGGAGTGGGCCGATGGAGACAACGTGAGGATGTATGACGCCGGTGAGGAGCTGATTGCCATCGGCCGCTACAATGCGAGTGTGCGAAGCGTGCATCCACAGGTCGTCTTAAGCGGGGAAAATTGAGTCCAAATAAGCATTGACCCCTGTGCTATACTTTCCCGCAAGGAAGCGCGCGTGCAGTTCGCTTCCAATAGTTCCCACCGGACTTCTTTTGAATCGATCATTGAGAAGTGATGCCTCGAGGACGTAGCTCACGCTTACGCGCGCGTGAGGCGTATCACGAAGCACAGATCAAACCTACCGCAGCTCCCCGACAAGGTTGCGGTGTAAGTAAATAGCGTGGCCTCTCCCCACACGCTGTCCAATGCGCGAAGGCCGAAGAGGTTTCAAGGCTATGCAAGAGCAGGATGGCAAAAAACAATTCAATATCAGCGAACGTTTGGAAGATCTGCGCCGTGAGCACGAAGCGCTGCGCTGGGAAGGAACTTTTCGCGATTACTTCGAGTTAGTCGCGCAAAATCCTCGCATTGCCCAACTTTCACACGCTCGCATTAACGACATGGTTCATGCCGCGGGCATTGAGCGGCTGAACGAAGGCACTCAGCACGAAGTTCTCTCCTACAAATTCTTTGCCAATGAGCTCTTCGGCATCGAAGAACCCATAGCCAGAATTGTCGAGTATTTCAAATCGGCGGCGCAGCGTCTCGAAGTGCGCAAGCGCATCCTGCTGCTCATGGGTCCGGTAGGCGGAGGCAAGTCGACGATCGTCAACATGCTCAAGCGCGGTCTTGAAGATTGGACCAGGACTGAGGCCGGCGCCGTTTACGCGATCAAAGACTGTCCGATGCACGAGGAGCCACTTCATCTCATCCCGCATCAACTGCGTGCTGAAGTCGAGAAACATTACGGCATTTACATCGAAGGTGATCTGTGTCCGCAGTGTCGCTATGCCCTCGAGCACACTTATGCCGGGCGTCATGAGGACGTGAAAGTGCATCGCGTCGGGTTCTCTGAAAAGGAACGCGTCGGCATCGGCACTTTCTCCCCAAGCGATCCGAAGTCGCAGGACATCACTGAGCTCACCGGCTCGATCGATCTGTCAACGATCGGCGATGTTGGTGTCGAATCAGATCCGCGTGCTTATCGTTTCGATGGCGAGTTGAATATCGCGAATCGCGGTTTGATGGAATTCGTCGAGATGCTGAAGGTTGACGAGAAGTTTCTCTACAGCCTGCTGACACTCTCACAGGAACAGAGCATCAAGACCGGGCGCTTCGCGATGATTTATGCCGACGAAGTGATCCTTTCACACACGAACGAGAACGAATACATCGCATTCGCCGGCAATCGCAAATCCGAAGCGTTGCAGGATCGCATCATCCTCGTGAAAGTCTCGTACAACCTGCGCGTGTCGGAGGAAGAGCGGATTTACGACAAGCTGTTGCACCAGTCTGAAGCGCTGCGCAACGTTCATCTCGCGCCACACACTCTGAGAGTCGCTGCGATGTTTGCGGTG
Source organism: uncultured Acidobacteriota bacterium (assembly GCA_963748155.1). GTDB lineage: Bacteria > Acidobacteriota > Blastocatellia > Pyrinomonadales > Pyrinomonadaceae > PSRF01. The sequence goes on from CAVVHV010000004.1 coordinate 959,654, forward strand.
ATGACGCGTCTCGAAGAACCGAAGCGCCAGAACGTCGACATCGTCAAGAAGATGAAGCTTTACGACGGCGAGGACGTCGAAGGCTACAAGTCGAAAGACGTGCGCGAGCTGAAGGAAGAGACGATTCGCGAAGGCATGGACGGCATCTCGCCGCGTTACATCATCAACCGGCTGTCGAGCGCGCTCGTGCGCGATGGTGTCACGTGTATCAATCCGATCGACGCGCTGCGAGCGATCAAGGACGGCTTCGAACAACACACGGGCATCAGCAGCGAGCAGCGTGAAAGATATTTGAATCACATTTCGCAGGCGCGTAAGGAATACGACGAGCTTGCGAAGATCGAAGTGCAGCGCGCGTTTGTCTATTCGTTTGAAGAGATGGCGCGCACGATGTGTAACAACTATCTCGACAACGTCGAAGCTTTCTGTAATAAGGAGCGGATCAAGGATCCAATCACTGAAGAAGAGATGGAGCCGGACGAGCAGTTGATGCGCTCGATCGAGGAGCAGATTGGGATCTCGGAAAACGCGAAGAATACTTTCCGGCAGGAGATCCTGATCCGTATCTCGTCGCACGCTCGTAAGGGCAAGCCGTTTGAGTACAACTCGCACGAGCGTCTGAAAGAGGCGATCGAGAAGAAGATCTTCGCTGACTTGAAGGACGTGGTGAAGATCACGACTTCAGCGAAGACGCCGATCCGGATCAGTTGCGACGGATTAACGAGGTTGTCGATCGGCTCGTGAAGGAGCACGGGTATTGTCCGGTTTGCGCGAACGAGCTGTTGACTTACGTCGGTACGCTTGTTATCGCGATAGTAAAATTATAGCCGCAGATTAACGCAGATGAACGCAGATCTAATCCGCGTTTACCTGCGTTCATCTGCGGCTAAATTACAGATGAAGAAACGTTACTGGATCGCAGGGGCTGCAACGGTTGCCATTGCCGGCAAGCTGCTCCTGCGGCCGCGCGACGCTGACTGGGACAAGTGCCGCGACGTTGTTTTTCATTCCGAGCATTCGTGCTTCATCGACGTCGATGGCATTCGCGTTCATTACCAGGAAGCGGGCGATCCAAACGCGCCCGCGCTCGTTTTGATTCACGGTTTTGCCTCCTCGACGCTCGTCTGGAGCAAAGTGTTTTTGCGATTAGCGGAGGCAGGTTATCGCGTGATCGCAGTCGACATGCTGGGTTACGGTTATTCCGCGAAGCCGAGAAACGGCGAGTACACGATCGCAGGCCAGGCGAAACTGTTAACGCGCTTGCTCGATGATTCTCGAAATCCCGCGCGCGATTTTTGTCGGCTGCTCGTACGGTGGCGCAGTTGCAGCGACTTGCGCCCTGGACTACCCGGATCGCGTTGAGAAGCTCGTCCTTGTTGGAACTGTGAACAACAACCGGCCGCTCGCGTTCAAGCTCATGCGTTTCTTCGGCTCGCCAGTTTTGGGCGACGTGGTGTCGCCGCTTTTGATCGGCTCGCGTCACCTGCTCCGCCGGCGCATGAAGCGAGTTTACGATCGACACGCATGGCCGATGGATGAACGACGCGTAGATGCGCGCCATCTGCCTTTGCGCGCCGCGGGCACACACCGCGCCATCATCAACACGGTCCGCCGCTGGGACGCTGAACGCATCTCCAGAGACGCGCATCTAATCACACAACCCACTCTCCTGCTCTGGGGTGAAAACGATCGCGAGATTCCACTCTCGGATGGCGAGCGTCTCCACGCGGAGATTCCCGGATCGCGCCTGATCGTCTTTTTGAAATGCGGGCACCTCCCGCACGAGGAGTATCCGGAAGCATTCACGAATGTCGTGATCGATTTTGTTAAGGCGAAATCTGTTTAATCGCGGATGGAGGTTTTATGTCTATCCAACGCAACGACTGGTCGCTACAACGCAAGGGCATCATCGATCAGGAGCGCCACAAGGATCGTGTAAAAGAAGCCATCCGCAAAAACCTCGGCTCGATCGTCTCGAACGAAGCCATCATCCTTTCCGACGGTAAGCGCACCGTCAAAGTCCCCATCAAAGCGCTCGACGAATACAAGTTTCGCTTCAACTATCAAAAAGCCAAACACGTGGGCCAGGGCGACGGCAAGACTCGCATCGGCGACGTGATTGGACGTGAGAGTCGACCGGGCAGTGGCCAGGGCTCAGGACAGGCCGGGCAGGACGCGGGAGCCGATTACTACGAAGCTGAAGTTAACATCGACGAGCTCGCCGCCCTCATCTTCGAAGATCTACATCTTCCGTATCTCGAAGAGAAAGCAAAGCGCGCGGTGCAGTCGCGCAAGACGCAGTTCAATGAGATTCGTCGCACCGGCGTGATTGCGAATCTCGACAAACGCCGGATGATTCTCGAAAACATTCGTCGCAATGCACGCGAAGGGAAGGCGCGCTTCGGCGACATTAAGAAAGAGGATCTTAGGTTCAAGACGTGGGAAGAAGTAATGCGTTACGAATCGAACGCCGTCGTCATCGCGATGATCGACGTTTCGGGTTCGATGGGTGAGTTTAAGAAATACATCGCGCGCAGTTTTTATTTCTGGATGGTTCGTTTTTTGAGGACGAAGTACGACAACGTCGAGATCGTTTTCATCTCGCATCATACGGAAGCGAAAGAGGTGACGGAGGAGCAGTTTTTTACGCAGGGAGAATCGGGCGGCACGGTCGTTTCTTCCGCGTACCAACTCGCGCTCGACGTAATTAAGCACCGCTACCGGCCGTCCGATTGGAACATCTATCCGTTTCACTTTTCTGATGGCGACAACTATTACTCGGATAACGAAGAAGCAGTGCGGCTCGCTGACGAGTTGATCGCGACGTGCAATTTGTTTGGCTATGGCGAGATTGGCGAGGAAGGTTCGTCGAGTTACCGGCGTTCTTCCGGAGCGTTGCTGTCGATCTTCAGCGATCGACTACAGCACAAGGATCGTTTTGTTGGTGTGCGGATTGACGATAAAGAGGACGTGTACCCAGCGCTGAAACAGTTCTTCGGGAAGAGAGATTTAGCTGTCGCGAGTTAAGACGGATGGAAGATAAGGAGATCAAGGAACTCGAGAAGGCGGTCGAGCAGATTTGGGATATCGCTCGGCGGTTCGGTCTCGATCCGTATCCGACGAACTTCGAGATCGTGCCCGCAACGGTGATGTACGAGGTCGGCTCGTATGCGTTGCCGGGCCGCTATTCCCACTGGACGTTCGGCAAGACCTACCATCGCATGAAGACGATGTACGACTTCGGACTCTCGAAGATCTACGAAGTCGTAATCAACACGAATCCGGCTTACGGTTTTCTGCTGGAAACAAATAGCCCGATTCAGAACAAGATGGTGATCGCGCACGTGCTCGGTCACGTCGATTTTTTCAAAAACAACTCCTACTTCTCCAAAACTAATCGTCGCATGGTGGAGAGTGTCTCGACGCACGCGCAGCGAATGATGGAGTACGAGTTTCGGCACGGGCGCAAGACGGTCGAACGATTTCTCGACGCAGTCCTCGCGATCGAAGAGCACATCGATCCGTATTTCTTTATCAAACGCGAGATCTCGATCGCTGAAGAAAAGCGACGCGCCGAGCTCCACGTGAAAGATGGGCCATACGACGATCTCTGGGTGCTCGACAAAAGCGCGCAGGCCGCTAAACTCTCCGAGACTACTGACGACGAAAAGCCGCGCGAGCGTTTGCCCGAAAAAGATTTGCTCTATTACCTCATGAAAAACTCGCCGTCACTTGCGGCGTGGCAACGCGACGCGATCGCGATGGTGCATGAGGAGATGGAGTACTTCGTGCCGCAGATGCAGACGAAGATCATGAATGAAGGCTGGGCCAGCATCTGGCACGCGCGCATAATGCGCGAGCTCGATCTGGGCGACAGCGAGCATATCGAGTTTGCGAATCTTCATTCCGGCGTCGTTTCGCCGCAGAAGGGACAGCTCAATCCGTACTATCTCGGTTACAAGATCTACGAGGACATCGAGCGCCGTTGGAATGAGCCGTCGAAAGAAGAGCGCGAAAAGTTTGGACGTGCAGGCAATGAAGGTCGCGAGAAGATCTTCGAAGTGCGCGAGCTTGATAACGATGTTTCGTTCTTGCGCAACTATCTGACTGAAGAGTTGTGTGAAGAGCTCGACTTGTTTGTCTTTGAGCTGGTTGAGGAAGAGGAGTGGACGATTACGGAGAAGCGCTGGGAGAAGGTGCGCGATCAGCTTGTTTCAAACATGACGAATTTCGGTTTTCCGTATTTGCAGGTCGAGGATGGGGATTACAACGGCAATCGCGAGCTCTACATGAAGCACAGCTACGAAGGCACTGAGCTCGATATGCGTTACGCGCGCAAGGCCCTCGAACACGTCCACACGCTCTGGGGCCGGCCGGTGCATTTAGAGACGGTAATTGATGATGAGTCGACCGTGCTGCACTTTAACGGCGACGAGCACGGTGAGGATTAATCGTTTTACCGACGCCGGCGTTCCTGGAATTTAAACCAGAAAAGGCCTTGAGTTTGGTTACTCAAGGCCTTTAATGAATGCGAACTACTTTAGCTTATCAATGATGCGCAAAGCGCGCTTTACCCTTGATCGAATGATCTTCCTCCGCGGGTTTGTCTTCATCCCCGCCTTCTGATTTCGTCGCGACGTAATCTTTACTCTGATTTCCGCCTTCTAATTTCGTCAACAAGTTACCTTTATTTTGATGCAGGGTTTTTTCAAGCCTGTTCTCAAATTCAAGATCATAGCCTCTTTTCCGACAGCAGCGAGGACACCTTTCGATATGATGTTCAAAACGGTTGATGATCTGTTGCCGTTGAACTGCCGAAACATCCTTTAGCTGCGGAAACACTGAAGCAAAATCCTTGTCGCTCAATTGGAAAGCTGAAAGCACGTACAGAACGCTGTTGTCTTCAAACCATTTTCCGATCGCGGGCTCAGTGCAGGTCAAGTCCTTTTAGTATTTCGTCCTGGTATTCCAAACGTGTTGACAGGTCTGGTTCGTCTTCGCACATCAAGTTATTAATGACATTGATAAGATCAATCTCCATCGACACTCCTCCTCCGGGTTGAAACGAAATCTTAGCGTTTTTGCGGCAAAGGTGGAAGGCCCCGAACGGATTGAATCAATAACATTCATTCCGGACGGGGCCTCCGTGTCTGTGAAGGTGGGAATCTGTGGAATTGTTGGAAACTGTTGAAATAAAATGGGGTTCGCCCGCTCCCGAGTCGGAAGGGGTCTCGCTGACGCAAGCTTCAGTCTGGCAGTCGTGAATAGCGGCAGCGGTAGAGTTCATTCCTTGTACAGTTTTTCTCCTTTCTTGTGAATTATCGGTCGTTAGGTTGTTTGGGAACCTGCGTCCTCACGCGGAGTTTGTTGTCCCGGTAACGCTGTCGAGCTGTGAATCTGTACCAACGAAATTGGACGTGCTTAACGTCTTCACCGAGTTCGTCGGCTATCTCGGTCCACGAGTAACCCTTCAGACGGAAATCAACCAACTGTTGCTCTTCCAAAGTGATTGGACCGAGCTTCAGTGTTAGTTGACGGCGCGTTTCCTCCTGATCAAGTAACTTAAGTACCTGTGGCTCAACCCGAATGGCTGGCAGGCTGTCGACGGTGTCCGCACTTAGACCATCAAGACTCTCGATTATCGCCTTGTCTTCCGTCACTTTTTGCGTGGTCCAAACACGCCTCACCACGGTCCAAAGATAAGACAAGGTGTTTTCGATCATCTCGGGTTTGACGGCGTAGCGCATCGCGCGAGCGAAGGCTTCGCTGACCGCGTCCTCAGCATCGCCGTGATTCCCCTTAGTCAATAGTCGCGACGCGCGCGCGCACAGCGTTCGAGAAGTTGTCAATGTAAGCTTGCTCCCAAAAAGCTGCGTTTGCAGTCGATGTATTGGCCGTACCGTGCATAGTGTAAATACCTCCATATGTAGAGACCGCATTTCTTACCGACTTTTGTAAAAATATTTTGAGGCTTTCCCGAATCCGGCTCTGGAGATCAGTCTTTACGAATGGGGGGAGATAATGAGCAACGTAACATCCATCAATAAGAAAAAGTTTCTCGGCTCCTATCAGGAAGACCAAAAACGCCAACGCCGCTTCGATGGCCCGTTTCTTTTGGGAGTGACGGCAACTCTCGTGGCGCCGCAGCTTATATTCTGTTTTTTCTTCGGGAGTTTCTTCGCGGTGGTTTTTGGGGCCGGCGCACTGGGCGGCAGCATGTTAGGAACAAGGAGCTATCGCCGATTCAACAGTCCGTTTGTTGGACTAAACCTTGGCGCAGCGAACCAGGTTAAGGTGGAGTTAGAGCCGAGAATCAGGAAATCAGCTTGAGAACACTCGGTCAGGGCATTCATACGTTCCAATGGGAACTGATGGTGTTACGCCACGAGTAGCACAACGACCCTACTCGAGCGCCCAAAGAGAAATGGTTCTCTGGTCGTTAACCCGCGCGACCGCGTTGTCGCGCCCAACATGAAGGAGGTTAGTTAATTATATGGTCGAGAGCGAAATTGCCGGGAAATTCCCCAAGGAGCACCAACACCATCACCCATCCGCAGCGCGGAAAGGAGTTTCCCACAGCCGTCGCGGGCAACATTCGCATTCAACCCATGAAAGCATCAGACACGAGAGCCACCCGGATCACACATCAGCAAAAGGAGATAACACGCGAGATGAAAATTAGATTGGCGTCCATTCTGGCATTGCTTGTTTGTTTTGTTTTCACTGCCGCGGAAAAAACCTTCGCCGCTCGGCAAGTTTGACAACTTCCGACAAGCAGATGCCGTCAGGTTCAACCTCGAACCGAACGCGGACTTTCGCGCCAACGGTCGCTTCAATGTTCGGCTCGGCAATTGCGGTTTCGCAACGTTCAAAGCTAACAGGGATTTTGATGCGTTCGGAGACACCCGTTTCGTCAGGTTCGCTGATTACAACGCGTTCGAATTCCGATTTCGACAGCTTCGACGGAAACCGCCGGATAAACGATTTCAACTTTTCACGCGGTTTGCAGCGCGACTTCGATCGAGCGCGCGATTTCAATCGAACGTCGATCGACAGTCGGACGAAGAACTAAACAAAGTCGGTAAGGCCGTTACCCTTCCGCGCGCAGACTCAACGTTTGCGCGCGGTTTTTATTAAAGCGGTTTAGGCAGCCGGTTTCTCTTTATCTTCGAATTTCGTTTTAGGCCGCGGAGGGCTCGCTAGCCTTCTCGCGCGATTCACGAAACGACGCCACACAAACTGGGAAAAACCAGGATCTCTTCCGAGGTATGAATCAATTTCTTTAAAACGAATAGCCTTCACGTCTCATTTTTAGAATGATTCCAATTTCTGGATGAATAGAACCCATCTCGCAAAGCACCCGCTCCACGATTTCCTCGAGTTCTAAATTGGCTTGTATTCGAAGTTCGACCGCGAATGCTGGAAGCTGAACAATCTGCTCGACTATCTCGTCAAAGGAGATTTCGTCGACACGTGGTTTAGAGTTTCTCCAACAATTGCGAAGAGCGCAGAAAAGGTAATGTTTGGTACTGCGAATCAAGTTCGGCTTGGGTAAATAGCCGAGTATTCGTGCAGAAACCGCCTGCATTAGATCCTGCACTCTGCTTTCGTCGCCGTTGCAAAGACGACGAGCAAAGTTGCGCAGCGGAATTGAGTTTTCCCTCAACGCCTTCGCCCAATAACGACGAAAGCGACGTCGTTTTTTCCTTCCCAGGTATTTTTTCCTCGCTAACCTCGCATCCATTTGACGTACCTCCTAAAACTTATGACCAGACTATGAGGGGCTTCAGTGCAAAATTCATCTGAACGTACTTCGCAGATGGGAGGAACAATCAGAAACTCAAACTCCTTCCTGATAAAAGTTGTTACTGTTGCCGGGTGTTCGAAACGTCAAATAGGTATTGCGAAGCGACGTGCCCCACTCTTTGACGCGAACCTTTACCGTTGATTGGTGAGTTGAACGAAGCAACTACTAAGCCACACTTTTGATTTTCGTATTTACGCGCGATCTTGACGATCTCGCACAGACTCTTACAAACGATCTTTGATTTCGAAAGAGATCGTCGCAAAAGATTTTGGATTTCCATCCTGATTTTCGTGTAGGTGGGCGTTCAGGTCTGCGATCAGCACGTTGATTGATGAGTAACAAACGTCACTCATCGTAAAGAAGAGTTATGAGCGTTTTATTTCATGAAGCGTGTCGCGGTGGTTCCAAGCCGAGTTCAATTAACCTTTGCGACAAAACTTCTGGTGAAATAATTTCTTGTAGTCGATGCAAATTACGAATAGTTATCTGCGAACCTTTTTTGCCTTGATATGAAACGAACCCTTGCTCTCTAAAAAACTTCATTTGTTCGTGTGCACTCTTTCTAGTTATGCCGGCGTATCCTGCTAACTCATCCTGGTGAATGATTCCCGGAATTACATACTCCACTTGCTTGAAAGAAAAGTCTGGGCAGCGATCTTCAGCCAGGTTTATCAGTGTTTGAGCGATCTGCCGGCGCGCCGGGTTCATTTGAACAACCTCCGAACGGCGTCCTTCGTACCAGATCTTCTTCCAGACCAGCGAAGCAACATTCTGGTAAAGCAAACAAAGTGTGTCAGCAAGATCGCCAAATGCATCGAGCCTGATTTCGATGAAGACACACTCTTCGTATGTTGTGATGATTGTGTCAGATAGAGCATCCCCGCGTTTCCGCAATTCTCCGATAATTTGTTGCGGACCGCGCCAGGCCAGGAACACTTCATCCAGCTTCGGATCAAAGGCAGGAGGGATCCAGATGGAGACGTACCCCTTTAAGATAATATAGAGATAATCCACGCCCTCCCTCGCGGTATAGAGACTTTGCGTTGGTTTCAAAACAACGATCCGGCTGGCTTTTTGAATTTCGCTGATTGCGTCAGCTGGAACACCCTTAAATAGCTCAGTGGCGTTTAAATCTTCAGGTTTGGCATCATCGATGAACTCGGGCTCGGGAATTGAGGTTCTGCGACGCGCTTGCAGGCGTGTATCCATGGAAGTGGGGGCCTCCCGGTTGACGGTCTAGGTTTAAGTTGATTGCGTGAGAGAACTCAATGAAGGTCTTGGCTAAGTGAGCGCCAGGGTCCTTTGTGTAAGAATGGTGCGAAAACGCGCGTACAATAGTAGTCGAACCACTACATTGTCAAATACTTGACGGCGGTTTTATCCCATGTTCAGCGCTTTGCCGACCGACGGATCGCGGCGCACACGCCAAATTTTAGAGTCGAGATAGTAGTGAATGAAGGCGTAGCCCCAAAGGAATGATATGCCGAGCTGGAGCGCGAGTGGCTGAGCGTTAACTCCCGTCGCAGCGTTCTGGAGACCAAGATAGCCGAGTAATTGCCGGGGTCCCTGGTAGATGATCCCGAACAAGATCCCGAACGCGACGTAGAACAGCAATCGCCTGCTGATCAGCTCCGCGGCGCCATACTTCTCACGCGATTTGTATTTCTGATTGTGAAACCAGATCAGCCGGTGATACTGGAAGTTGTGATAGATCGTGAGTATCGCCACGATCGCGATCGGTTTGTGCGGCATCGGCGTCAGCAACACGATCCAGTGCATCGGGATCGCCGCCGCCAGCAGCAGATACTTCGGCACATTCAACGGCTCGCCCGCAATCGCACGCTGCACCTGTCGCCCAATCCATACAACAAAGAGCAGTATCGTGCCCGCGAGTAGAATCTTCGAAAAACCACTCACACCGCCACGCAACAACGCCGGCACACGCACCATCGCTTCCGGATCGCGCGCGATAAACTCAACAAACGGATAGTTGAACGCAAACAGCAGCAACAAGCGATCGAGAACGTTATCGACGCGCGCCAGATCGCCATTCTTCTTCTTGTAAAGCACCATGAAGCCGTAGTGCTGCTTGACGAGGTGATAGTAGGCCCAGAGCGCCGCCACGAAGAAAAAGACAAATCCGGCTCCAGCCAGCACGAACACTGGTCCAATCGCGAAGAACAGCAGCGAGCCCCAGAGCAGCCACGCGCGGTTCTTTCGTTCAGTGCGATCGAAATAGGTGCGTGAGAAGGTGCCGAAGACGTGTGGTGCGTCGATCAGTATGGCCCAGGCCGCCACCATCGGCACGAGGGGCACGAGCCCGCTCACATACAAAAACAGCAGCGCATAACTCGAAACGACTGAGCCGATAAACCAGACGACATCGTCGCGCGCACTGATAATCCAGCGCAAAGAGATTGCGCTCGCAACAGGCTTGGTGATGATTTCAGCAGTCGCAGCCATGATCAGGCTTTCGTTTGAGACGTGGTCATTTTATCATCGGGAAACGATGAACAAACAACTCTTCCAGGCGCATCCGTGGCATGGCGTAACACCGGGGCCGCGCACGCCAGAACTCGTCAACGCCTACATCGAAATCGTTCCCACCGACGCCGTCAAATATGAGCTTGATAAGTGGTCGGGCCACTTGCGAGTCGATCGCCCGCAGCGCTTTTCATCGATGTCGCCAACGCTTTACGGTTTCATACCGCAAACTTACTGCGGTCGCGAGGTTGCCGAGCTGTGTGCGATGCGCACCGGCCGCACAGGAATCGAAGGCGACAAGGATCCGATGGATATCTGCGTTTTATCGGAGAAGTCGTTTACACATGGCAGCTTCTTCCTGCACGCGCGGCCGATCGGCGGGCTACGAATGATCGACGGAAATGAAGCTGACGACAAGATCGTCGCAGTGTTGGAATCGGATCTGGCGTACGGGAAAATTCTTGAGATCCGTGACGTGCCGCAGGGACTGATCGATCGGTTGAAGCATTATTTTCTGAGTTACAAACAGCTTCCGAGCGATACGGACAAGCGGGTCGAGATTGTTGATGTTTACGATCGCGTGGAAGCGCAGGACGTGATTACGCGGAGCTTGCGTGATTACGAGGAAGAATTTGGCGCGGATGCACGCGGATAAACGCGGATCTTTTAACCAAGTCTCTCTGAAATACCGCAGCGGGGGCATACGAGCCCCCGCCAGTGTTCCTCATCAACCCACTTCGCCAGTGCGGGGCCTTGCGGCCGTTGGGCGCCGTGATGCTGATGGTGGTGATGTTTGCGTTCTGCGGCCTCTGCGCTGCAATGTTTACAGAGCCAGCCATAACCCAAATTGAAGAAGTGGGTCGTCTGGTGCATAGAGCCGCATTTTACATGCGATCAGCGCCTCGAGTCAGGAGATTCCATCAAGCGCACCGGCACAGACATCCGCCTGCCGTCACGCCAGATTTGAACCTGAACAGTGTCGCCAATCTGATGCTTGTCGAGCACTCGGAACAGATCGTCTGAATTCGCCACCTTGTCGTTATTGATACCGACGATAATATCGCCCAGCTCGACGTCGCCCATCTCGGTTTGCTGAACACCGCGCAGGCCGGCTGCGGCTGCACCACCGCCGCGTGCGACCTGGTAAATCAAAACACCGTCGTCAACAGGCAAGTCGATCTGATTTCGCAGCGACGAAACCTCGCGCGTGCTGATACCAAGCTTCGGACGCCGCACACGACCGTTTTGCAGTAACTGCGGCACGACGCGCTTGGCAATACTCACCGGCACTGCAAAACCGACACCGGCTGAACTACCGGACGGCGAAAGAATCTGAGAGTTGATGCCGATCATGCGACCGTGCGAGTCGAGCAATGGTCCACCAGAGTTTCCGGGATTGATCGATGCATCGGTTTGAATGGCGCCTTCAATCAATCGATTATTACGCGCGCGGAGTGGTCGCTGTAGTCCGCTGATAACGCCGGTTGTGAGGGTGCGATCCAAACCGAACGGATTGCCGATCGCGAGCACTTTCTGACCAACGACCAGCTTGTCTGAATCGCCCATCGGCACGACAGTAAGTTGACCAGCGGGTTTCTCCGTCAAGCGAATCACGGCGAGGTCAGTGTCAGGATCACCACCGACAACCACCGCCGCATAGTCTTTCTTTCCGCCCATGCTGACTGAAAGTTTCTGCGCGCCCTCGATCACGTGATAATTCGTCAGAATGTTTCCCTGCTGGTCCAGAATCGATCCGGAACCGGAGCCTTCCTGCGGTTCAACGAAACCGAAGAAGTCGCGGGCGTATGACGTTGAATGGATGAAAACCACACCGGGACTGAGAGTGCGGTAAACCTCGATATTGTTTTGTTCGTCAGTCGAAGTTGCGGGATCGCTGATTCCAGCGGGCGGCGTTTCGCTGTACGCAGCCTGCGACGGCTGCAAGCGATTGTTAACGCGGTCCAAAATAACCACTGCTCCAGCCGCGAAAATTCCCGAGATAAGAGCAATCAACAAAATCTGGCGTGCGGAAACTTTATACATAAAACGTCGTCCCTCTCTCTAAAATTCTAAATTTGGGCAAGAGGTGGCTAACATCGGTTTTAGGATGCTCTCAGAACGGGCGCCGTTGCGAGCAGATTGTAACAACGCAGGACGGCGGTGGCGAGTTTCGTAATCTCTTAAACGAACAGAGACAGGAAGGCGTTGGGCAAGCTTCCGACGTAACCGAGAACGACGACGGGCGTCTGCCAGCCCAGGGCCACACAACCGGTCGCAACATGCACGAGCATTAGTATAACGTAAATGCCGAGCACAACATTGAGACCACGTTTAGCGAGTGGCAGGTGGGCACAGCGGTAAAGAATGTAGGCGGCGAAGGCGCCAATGGCGAGTTTTAGCGCCGAGAAAAGTCAGTTCACCGTGTTCGAGAATGCGGGCCATGAGGGCATTGCCTTCGGTAGCCACGTCGAGTCGAATCCAGAGCAGGGTTAACTGGGCGTCGAGCCAATTGAGAGTGAAAAGTAGACAGGCTTTAGAAAGCTTACCCACGGGGCGACCTCGCTAGCCAACGTTGTTAAACTCCGGCCCATTTACGCGAGAACCCTCGAAGCTTGGCAGCTTCGAGGGTTCCTGCGCCACGGGAGGAACGAGACTCGTTCTATGTTGAATAGAAAGGGTGAATCAGGATTTAATTCCGAATCTGATCGTAAGCATCCGTTAAATCCGTGGTTAACAAATATCTCTATTGCTGAAGCTCTGCAAGAGGCATCACGTGATTCTGGAAGGTGCTGGTGTGCCGGAGGCGCGTCGCGAAGCCGGATCACTGCTTTCGTTTCTGCTCAATAAAGATCGCACGTTCCTCATCAGTCACGCTGAAGATCCGGTTGACGACGATTCTTTGGACCGCTTGCGCGAATTTGTGGAGCGTCGCGCGGCGGGAGAGCCGTTGCAGTACATCACGGGCGTTCAGGATTTTTACGGTCGCGAGTTTCGCGTTACGCCTGACGTTTTGATTCCACGACCGGAAACAGAATTACTCGTCGAAGCCGCGCTTGAAGTGAACCAGCAGCAATGATGCGTTGATTTGCGACGTAGGAACGGGATCTGGTTGTATCGCGGTCACGCTGTTGTGTGAGTTGCCGGGCGCGCGTGCGGTTGCGGTTGACAAGTCTCCAGCCGCTCTGGAGATCGCGAAGCTCAACGCTGCGAAGCAAACAGTTGCAGATCGAGTTGTGTTTGTCGTTTCTGATTGCTTCGACGCGCTGGACCGTAATGAGCATGAGTTTGATCTCATCGTCTCTAATCCGCCGTACGTGTCAGAGTCGGCCCTCGCGGGATTGCAACGCGAAGTCCGCGACCACGAGCCACGTCGTAGCTTTGTCTCCCGGACCCGATGGGTTGAGCGTCATTCGTCGATTACTCGCGGATGCGCCAGCTTTCCTGAAGCCAAACGGCCATTTATTGATGGAAATCGGATTCGATCAGGGCGAGGCGGTCAGAAGTCTTGATTGATGAATCCGTGTGGTCCTTGCTCGAAGTGCGTCCAGATTTGCAGTGCATTCCTCGCATCGTTGTTTTACGAAAGCTTTAGACAGGATTTACAAGATTTTTCAGGATTAACATGTAAATCTTGGAAACATTTGTAAATCCGTCTCCAAAAAGCTGCCATTTTGCTCGTGCTTGCGGTGTTTAGCGTTCAGAGCCGCGAAAATCGCGACACACAACCCCAGACATTGTAAGGAGACCGAGTTATGTACAGGTTTTTAGGCCGAAGTGTGCTGATTGCTGCGTTGGTGACGTTCACGGGCGTCGCTGCGTTTGCGCAAAGGGACAAAGATCGCTCCCTGACTTGTCGTGAGAACAACTGGTACAACGACAGGCTCGTCAGCAATTGCGAAATCAGAGAGCAAACGCTCGCGCCGAGCGGCGGCGCGATCGCGATCGACGGCAGGCAAAACGGAGGCATCTCCGTTAAGGGTTGGGACCAGAATCAGATTCTCGTGCGCGCTCGCGTGCTAGGCCGGCGCGCCGACTGCTGCCGAAGCCGAAGCGCTCGGAAAGCAGGTGAGGATTGAAACCAGTGGCGCGAAGATTCACGCGACTGGCCCGGAAAGCCGACGTGATTATCACTGGGACGTGAGTTATGAGGTTTTCGTTCCGCGCCGTGCCGATCTTTCTCTTGAAACTCACAACGGCGGCATTGCGATCGCGGATGTGAGTGGTCGTATCGACTTCACCGCATTGAATGGCGGCGTTGTTTTGAAGCGAGTGGGTGGAGCGGTGCGAGGCTCGACGACGAATGGCGGTTTGGTAATCGAGCTTACCGGTGATCGCTGGGACGGCGAATCAATGGATGTGAGCACGACCAATGGCGGCGTGATCATGTCAGTGCCGGAGAACTATTCGGCTCGCGTCGAAACGGGAACGGTCAACGGCAGTGTGAATACTGAATTTCCGGTGACTGTGCAGGGTCGAATTACAAGGCAGCTTGCGCTAAACCTCGGCTCAGGCGGCGCGATGGTTCGAGCGATGACGACCAACGGTGGTGTTCATCTCAAAAAGCGCACACCACAACGAATAAGTTTTCGAGCAAGAGGGCGGTGAGCCGCAGATTTTCGCGGATAAACGCAAATCTATACGTGTTTATCCGCGAAATCTGTGGCTTTAAACGGCAATTTCATTTACTCTGTCCCGCATCGTGGACAAGTTTAGTATCTCGGGTGGCCGCCCACTTCACGGCAGAGTCTCCATTAGCGGTGCCAAAAACTCGGCGCTGCCATGCATGGCCGCGGCGCTGCTCACGCCCGAAACAGTTACGCTCCACAACATTCCCTACGTTCGCGACATCATCACGCAGCGTCGCCTGCTCGAAGATATCGGCGCCACAGTCCTGACTCCCGAGCTCAGAACACACAAGATCACCGCGGCACACGTCGAGCTTTTCGAAGCGCCGTACGAGCTCGTTAAAACGATGCGCGCGTCAGTGCTTGCGCTCGGACCGCTGCTCGCTCGTTTTGGCAAGGCGAAAGTCTCGCTGCCGGGTGGTTGCGCGATCGGTACACGCCCGATCGATCTGCATCTCGCTGGATTCGAAGCGTTTGGCGCGGAAGTAAAACTCGAAGCCGGAAACGTCGTGGCGCGCGCGCCGAGCGATGGCCGCTTGCGCGCGGCTGAGATTCATTTCAACAAAGTCACTGTCACTGGAACTGAAAACCTGATGATGGCGGCGACACTCGCGCGCGGAACGACGACGCTGCACAACGCCGCCCGCGAGCCGGAAATCGTCGATCTCGCCGACCTGCTGAACAAGATGGGAGCGCGCGTTAACGGCGCCGGATCTGAGACGATTCAGATCGAGGGCGTCGAATCACTCGGCGGCGCGGAGCACACGATTATTCCCGATCGAATCGAGACCGGAACGTTCATCGTCGCCGCCGGCACTGACGCAGGGACAACTCGAGATCAAAGACTGCCGTCCCGATCATCTCGAGAGCGTGATCTCACAACTGCGAAACGTCGGCGTCGTCATCAAAGAAGTCAATCCGACCACGTTGGAAGTTTCGTGTCCTGACGGGCTCAAAGCCCGCGACGTCACGACCGCGCCTTATCCTGAGTTTCCGACTGACATGCAGGCGCAGTACATGGTGCTGATGACGCAGGCGCAGGGACGATCGGAGATTGTCGAGACGGTTTTCGAGAATCGCTTCATGCATGCGTCGGAGCTGCAGCGCATGGGAGCGCAGATTCACATCGACGGGCGTTCAGCGATCGTTAATGGTCCAACAGCGTTGAATGGAGCGCGCGTGATCGCGTCGGACCTGCGCGCGTCTGCGTCGCTCGTGCTTGCCGGGTTGATCGCAAACGGTGAGACGCTGATCGATCGCGTTTACCACATCGATCGTGGTTACGAGAAGATCGAGGCAAAGCTGCGCGCGGTTGGCGCTGAGATTGAACGAATTATCGCGCCGGTTGTAACGGCGCAATTGTTGGAGACGGTTTAAGTTTCAAGAAGGGAACAGAATGTCAGAAGAGAATTGCTTGTTTTGTAGGATCGTCGCCGGGGACGATACCGGGCGAATTTGTGCACCAGGATGACAGTTGTGTCGTGATTCGCGATATCAATCCGCAGGCGCCGACGCATGTGCTCGTGATTCCGCGCGATCACATCGAGTCACTTGATGATGCTTCTCAGAAGGAGGAGGGACTGCTGGGACACTTGCTGCGCGTGGGCGCGCGTGTCGCGAATGATTTAGGGCATGGCGATTCTGGGTACCGGAGCGTTATAAACACTGGCGCCGGTGCGGGGCAGTCAGTGTTTCATTTGCACGTCCATGTTCTGGGTGGGCGCCCGATGAACTGGCCGCCAGGTTAGACAGGATGACAGGATTAACAGAATTATCATGATAATCCTGTTAATCCTGTCTCTGGTTTTAAGTCTTGGGAGCTACGGCCCTTACCGCTTCCGAAACACCCGCCTCATACTTCTTGAAATTCTCATTGAATCTCCGCGCGAGGTCGGTGGCCTGGCGATCGTAAGCCTCTTTGTCTTCCCACGTGTTGCGCGGTTGCAGCACTTCACTCGGCACATCCGGACACGACACCGGAACATTTACTCCGAAGATCGGATCGGGCTGTCGTCTCAGTTTGCGCCAGCGATCCATTCAGGATCGCGCGGATCATCGCACGCGTGTACTTGATCTTCATGCGCTGCCCGACACCGTATGGCCCACCGCTCCAGCCAGTGTTGACGAGCCAGCACGCCGCATTATGTTGTGCCATGTGCTTGCCGAGTAGATCAGCATAAACACCCGGATGCAGCACCATGAACGGCGCGCCAAAGCACGTCGAGAAAGTCGCTTGCGGCTCCGTGATGCCTCTTTCCGTGCCCGCAACTTTCGCCGTGTAACCGGAAAGGAAGTGATACATCGCCTGCTCCGGTGACAAGCGCGCGACCGGCGGCAGCACACCAAACGCATCAGCGGTCAACATGATGATGTTGCGCGGATGTCCGGCGCGTCCTTCGGGAACGATGTTGTTGATGCTCGTGAGCGGATACGACGCGCGCGTGTTTTCAGTCTTACGTGCATCGTCGAGATCGATCTGGCGCGTCGTCGGATCGTAAACAACGTTCTCGAGGATCGTGCCAAACATCTCCGTCGTGCGATAGATGTCAGGCTCAGCTTCTGCTGACAGCTTGATCACCTTCGCGTAGCAACCGCCTTCGAAGTTGAACACGCCATCGTCGGACCAGCCATGCTCATCGTCACCGATCAAGCGACGCTCGGGATCGGCGGAGAGAGTTGTTTTGCCTGTTCCTGATAGACCAAAGAAGATCGCCACGTCGCCTTCAGCGCCGACGTTTGCCGAGCAGTGCATGCTCATCACGTCGCGTTGCGGCAGCAGGTAGTTCATGATCGTGAACGCACTCTTCTTCGTTTCGCCGGCGTAAGATGTTCCTCCGATCAGGACCAGCCGCTGGCTGAAGTCCATCAGGATGAACGTTGGCGATCTGGTACCGTCGCGTTGCGGGTCGGCCTGGAAACTCGGAAAGTTGATGATCGTGAATTCCGGGTTGTGTGGCTCAGTTGCGTCGCTGTCGCTGATGAACATCGTGCGCGCAAACAGCGAGTGCCACGCCAACTCATTGATGACACGCACCGGCAAGCGATACTTCGGATCGGCGCCGACAAATGTGTCCTGCACGAAAAGCTCGCGGCCTTTTGCATGGGCCATCATTCGCTCTTTCAGTGCGTTGAACTTCTCCTGCGGAAAGTCTTTGTTTACGTCGCCCCAGAAAACTTTGTCTTCGCTGCCTGGCTCACGCACGATCGCTTTGTCTTTCGCCGCGCGGCCCGTGTGCTCACCTGTGTCGACGATGATCGCGCCGTGATTCGAGTACGCGCCTTCATTGCGGCGCGCGATCTCTTCGTAAAGCTCCGGCGTGTTAAGGTTCCAATAAACACGAGCTGGTTCCTTGATGCCGTAATTGTCCAACTCGTATGAAGTGTTTTTTCGACCCAGATGTTCGGTGCTAATTCCTGCGGTGCGAATCGATGCCATTAAGCAGTCTCCAATCAAAGACAAAGAAGTTCCATAAAGCGTTCGGTTGACGGCCAATGGTTGATTACAAGAGTTCCGGGGTCTTGCGCTGTCGTGCGAGCTCGCGCAAGGCGTCGGATAGGTCACGCGCAGCCCGCTCGATGCGATCGGCTGCGGTTCGCAACGACTCAATCTCGTCAGGTGAACGAGAGATGACGGCCGCGAGTGCGGAGTCCACTTGCTCTCGAAGACGGTTGGCCTCGTTTTCGGTTTCTTGTTCGGCGCGAGATCGTTTGTGAAGCTGTAGCCTGCTGGTTCATTGCTGGATAATTTCGACGGAAATAAAAAGTATTTACGTTAAACTCAATTCTTTTTGAGATGCCGCACGGTTGTGAGCGGACTTGTAAGTCTGACATTTGCGGGTGATTCAGGCAAGTGCAGCTTCGAGCTTTTGTCGCATAAGCGAACAAAGTCAACAATTTACGCATGATTCCCGACGCAAAATCCTTCACGACCGCCGAGTGGAAACTCATTCAGCGGCTCAACACTCCTCTTAAAGTACAACGCTTCTTCAGTTCGCTCCCCTACAACTGGGAGAAGCAACGGCGGCACTGTCCGATCGTTTCGCGAAATCGTCAAACGAAACGAAGCGCACTGTCTGGAGGCGGCGGTTGGCGCGGCCGTGATTCTCGAGCAGCATGGATACCCGCCTTTGCTGCTGGACCTGGAGTCGCAGGACTTGTTGGACCATGTGATCTACGTGTTCAAGGAAGACGGACACTGGGGCTCGATCGCGCGTTCGCGCGACGTTGGACTGCACGGGCGGAAAGCAGTTTATCGATCGGTGAGAGATCTGGCGTTGAGTTATTTCGATCCGTTCGTCGACTTCACCGGCAGGCTGAAGGGATATGGCGTTACGAGTCTTTATGATTTAGGGAACTACGACTGGCGTTTTTCGCCGCGCAAAATGACAAAGATCGAGCACCACCTCCGCGCCATACCCCACAAACCAATCCGCTCCTCCGATCGACGTTATGAAAAGCTCCTCGCCCGCTATCATCACTACAAAAAGCGCTACCCCGATCGCTCTCCGGGCTACTACGACAACCGCTCAACGTGGATGATGTAGAGCACGATCCGTGTTACAATCTGCGTCAACTAAATCCTCATCGGAGTTAACTCATGGCCTGGGTAAGCACATCACCTTTAGTCAAGAAATATACGCTCGAGGAGTTTTGGGAGCTTCCCGATCCGCCAGACCGTTCAAAACTTGAATTAATCGCAGGAGTCCTCTATATGACACCCCCTCCTGGGTATCAACACGAACAATGCTGTAAGCCGGCTAATCGTTTGCTGTCTGACTATCTGACAGAGACTGGTGACAGAGGAAAACTTCTACGTTCCTCGCGCCGGGATTATGAAAGGACCCGATAGCTGGCTTGAGCCTGATTTGTTTTACGTGTCGGCCGAAACTCAAGCTAAACTTGATCCTAATTATCAGAACCACGGCCGACCTCGTCATCGAAGTGATTTCGCCTGGTTCGGCAATCTACGATCGGAATACCAAAGCCGATACTTATGCGGCGCTTGGTGTGAAAGAGTTGTGGCTGGTAGATGAGACGTCAAGGATGATTGAGGTACGACTCTTGAAGGGCGACCAATACGGTCCGAGTGTTGCTCTTGGAGAGTACCGATCATCTGAAGTCTTATCGTGCTTCCAGGGATTTGTGTTTGAGGTTGGCAGCGTGTTTGACGATTAGCCGTGGGCGGCTGCGATAGCCGCGTCGCTCGCTCTCCTTTTTCCTCGCGCATCCAGCAGCATGTGAACGATAACTGCGGCGACGATGATTGTGCCTCCGAGTAGTGCCCAGCGTGAGGGTCTTTCGCCGAGCACCACGAACACCCAGACAGGATTCAATACAGGTTCGATGTAACAAATGATACCCGCATCCAATGACCTCACTCCGCGCGCCATGCCTTCAGTGAAAAGTGCATAAGCGATTCCGAGTTGGACCACACCGAGATAGGTAACGCTCAGCGCGTTATGGACATTCAGGTTCAACAACGCCGGCAATCCCCACGATGCAAGAGCGATGACCGCCAGTAGATTTCCATAGATCACAGAGGATGCGCGATTGACTTCACGCGCTCGCGGGTGACGCAGCAGGAGAAAATAGAACGCGAAGCAGAGCCCGGAGGCCAGCGCCATGACGTTCCCTTCGATGTCCTGAGGACGGAGCTGGCCAACGAAGAACAATGCCATGCCACCAAGACACACCAGCACCGTTACGAGATCACGTGAACGAAACTTTTCTTTGTAGATCAAAGGCTCAAAAATCATGACGTACACCGGTGCGGTGTATTGCAGAAAGATCGCGTTAGCTGCGGTCGTGGCTTTTGTTGAGAGAACAAAGAGCACGAGTAACACGGCATAAAGCACTGAGGCGATCGCCGAAATACTGTTTACGCCAAACCCTTCACGTCTTGTAAGGATCGCGACGGTGATCATCGCGAATAGTGAGCGACAAAAGGAGAGTTCCAGTCCGGTTAGTGTGTTCCACTTGATGAACAGGCCGCCCGTGCTCCAGAGGAATGCTGCAGCAAAGACGAAGAGGAGAGGTGAGCCACTGGTTTTCACAGATTAACGCGGATTTTTCAAATACTTTCCGAATACGCCGTTCCAGGGAGGAATAACGATCGACACTGCGCCCTGTGCCTGTGCCTGGCATGCAAGGCGGATCAATGGACGAGCTTCCACCGTATCGATGTAGCCAAACTCCTTGATCTTCTTGCCCTCACGCGCCGCGACGTCCGAAAGTTTCTCCGCGCCACCAAGCACGCCAACCCAACACGTCCCACACGACGCCGAACGACATTCAACCGGTATCGGTCCCTCGACTCTGCGCGGATCCAGCTCGCGCCAGTTGCGCGAACGATCGTCAGCGGCGCCCCACGCGAGGTCCTGCATGTGATTCAATCGATACTTCGCGCGGTCGTCGTTTTCGTCGTAAGTGACCGTCCATTTCTTATCGACAGTTTTGAGAAAACTGAAGAACCCCTGGCTGTCGTCAACTGCGCGTTCCCGCAAAACATCCCCAGGCGACTTGCGAGCGTGTTTCTTATCGATCAGCACCTGGCCCGGCGCGGCTTCGAAAGCGGCCAAACCCGTTTGCCGGATCGTCATGAAAGCGATCGCTGTAATCCCGATCACGAGCGACTGGTCCACCTTCGCTTGTCCGGCGACCTGTTGAGCGATCGATAGAATTTGATCGGCGAGCGATCGATTATCGCTATCGGCAAAGGCACGCGCATGTTTCTGCACTGCGCTCTTCACTACAGGCCAGTAACGATGACCGTAAAGGAACGTGTGCGACGAATCGATCTGGTCCTTCAGGTAATACTTGCCCTGCATCAGCAAACGCTGCGCGAGCGTCTCCGGATCGTCTGATTGCTCGAGAGCCTGGAAGAGTGACAGCGGGTAAAACGAAAACCAGATCTGCGTGGCGTTGCGATCTACTTCGTGAATTGAACGCAGCAAAGTGGTCAGTGTCGCCGACCACGATTCTTCGTCGTGTTGTTTAAGAAAATTTTCAAATGGAGTCGTCATAAATTTCTCAGTAAAGATCCATCCACAGATTACACAGAAAAACAATCGGTGTAATCTGTGGATGGACTGTCCAACATTGACAACGCTTTCCTACGCGGAGTAAAAGTCACTGATACCAAGCTCGTAGCGATCTCCCCAGAACAACCCACGCATTCAGGAGGTTTTAGATGGACGCCAATCGACCAGATGTTGCGAAATCAGGCCGTACGTTTGATAGCGCTTACAGCTTCTCTTTCAGCGTCGGTATCGGCCTCGTGCTTTTCATTGCCGGCCTTGTCATCAGCCTGACTCTCGGTCAGGGAGCGACCATCGGTCTCATCTTCGGCATTCCGCTGCTGATTGCGGGCCTGGTGCTGCCCGTCTTCATGATGCGCGACCTCTTCCAGCACAACGTAGTTGACGGCGCTTGCCCGTATTGTGGCGCGCCGATCAAAACTTCAGACGCCACCATTCGCTTGAACTGCCCTGCATGTAAGCGCTTGATCGAGGTGCGGGAAACAACGTTGCAGCCGGGCGAGTAACGTCTCAGTAGCCAATCGAAATCCAATCGCGCGTTCCGTAGTCACTGAACGTGAAGGCAAACATAATTGCCATCCAGAACAACGCGGCAGCCAGAATCACCCATATCAGGCGTGTGCTATAGCGCACGTGCATGAAGTAGAGCACAACGAACGTTGCTTTGGTGATAGCGATCGTCATCGCAACGATCGTGTTGAGCTGCCAGGGAAAATCCTGGAACGCCGCCCACACCGTCAGGGCAGTGCCCACCAGCAGCACGAGGAAGATCGTGACGTAAATTCTGACTGGAACAATATGCTCGCTCATAATCTTGTTAATCCTGTAAATCCTGAAATCCTGTCAAAAGCTTAGTTGGCAAACAGAGTCTCTTACAGGATTTCAGGATTTACAGGATTTTCATGATACGTGCTCGAGATGTCGCCCGAGCAAATACAACAACGGAAACAGAAATATCCACACAATATCGACGAAGTGCCAGTAAAGCCCGATCACTTCAACCGGACTGTGATACTCAGGCCCAAAACGCCGTTTCAGTGAAAAGATAATCAGGTACGTCAACAAGCCGGCTCCGATGATCATGTGGAACGCGTGCATGCCAGTCATCGCAAAGTAGATCCAATAAAACATCTGGACCTTTTCCACTGTCGCACCCTCAAGCAAATGCAGTTTGTGCGGATCTTTGTCGCCGTGCTGTGCTACTTCCGGATTGAACGGATTGCCGGGAATCAAACGTCCCGGGATCAGATGATCGTGGTACTTGTCGCTATACTCCTTCGCCTTGATACCGAGAAACGTCAGGCCAAGAATCAGAGTGGCTATCAGACAAAGCACCTGCGGACGATTTTTCCCTATCTGCGTGAAATAGACGGCCATCGCCATCGTGAAACTACTCAAAATCAGCACGCCGGTGTTGACCGCGCCGAGCGTGATGTCGAGGTGGTTACTGCCTGAAGCAAACGCCGCCGGGTAGAACGAGCGGTAGAGCGTATAAGCGAGGAACATCCCGCCGAAGAACATGATTTCGGTGACGAGGAAGATCCACATGCCGAGCGTGCCCGCCTCACGCTGCTGCTCCATGTTCTCGAAATGGTGCTGCAGCGCCGGGTGGCCGTGGACTTCAGGTGCTGTGGTCGCGTGGCTAGCCATCTTAAATACGCTCTAACTCCGGCCGGAATTTACCGACCACTTCAGTTTCTTCGCGCGGTGCGAATTCATAAGCATCCCAGGTAACAATCGGCGTTTCCACAAAGTTCTCAGTTGGCGGCGGCGATTGCGTGCGCCATTCGAGCCCCGGCAAGTGCCAGGGGTTCGCCTCAGCGTGGCGGCCGTAACGCATCGACCAGACAAAGTAGATTGCGGGTATCAGCATGCCGAACCCGAGAATCGATGCCCCCGCGCTCGAGAGCACGTTGAAGACCTGAAACTCCGGTGGATAAGCGTGATACCTGCGTGGCATGCCCAGGTAACCGGCCACGAACTGCGGCAGGAACGTTAAATTGAATCCGACGAAGATCACGAGCGCGCTGAATCGTCCCCAGCCTTCGGGATACATGCGCCCGCTGATCTTGGGCCACCAGTAGTGCAGCCCGCCGAGATAGCCCATCAATGCGCCGCCGACCATGATGTAGTGGAAGTGAGCGACGACGAAGTACGTATCGCTCAAGTGGACGTCAACCGCGAGCGAAGCCAGGAACAAACCCGTCATGCCGCCGATAGTGAACAGCCCGATAAATCCGAGCGCGTAAAGCATCGGCGTGTCGTAGGAGATCGACGATTTGTAAAGTGTCGCCGTCCAGTTGAAAACCTTGATTGCCGACGGGATCGCGACCGCGAAACTCAGAAACGAAAAGATCATTCCGGCGTAGACTGACTGGCTCGTGACAAACAGATGGTGTCCCCAAACGAGAAAACCAAACACCGCGATGGCGATACTTGAAAAGGCGACGAAGCTGTAGCCGAAGATGTTCTTGCGCGAAAAGTTTGCGATCAACTCACTGATCACGCCCATCGACGGCAGGATCATGATGTAGACCGCCGGGTGCGAGTAAAACCAGAACAGGTGTTGAAAGAGAACCGGATCACCGCCCAGCGCCGGGATCGAAAATCCCGACGCGTGCGACGCGCTCAAACGCGAGCAACAGAATCGTGATCGCGATCACGGGTGTGCCGAGGATCATGATCAGGCTGGTCGCGTAGTGAGACCAGAGAAACAGCGGCATGCGAAACCAGGTCATGCCCGGTGCGCGCATGGTGTGAATCGTGACGATGAAATTCAATCCGGTCAGGATTGAAGAGAAGCCGTTGATGAAGATGCCGAGGCCGGTTGCGACGACGTACGAGTTTGAGAAGGTCGTGCTGAAGGGTGTGTAGAAGGTCCAGCCGGTATCCACGCCGCCTGCGAGCAGCGCGTAGATCGTTATGAGGCCACCCAGCAGATAGATGTACCAACTCAAAAGATTGATTCGTGGAAAAGCGAGATCTTTCGCCCCGATCATCATCGGGATCAGGAAGTTGCCCAGCGTGGCAGGTATCGACGGTATCAGGAAGAAAAAGATCATTATGATGCCGTGCTGGGTAAAGACCTTGTTGTAAGTCGTCGATTGCAGGAAATCGCCTTGCGGTGTCAGCAGCTCGAGGCGAATCATCAGCGCGTAGATGCCGCCGATGAAGAAGAAGAAAGTGATGGAACCCAGGTAAAGCAGAGCTATCCGCTTGTGATCCCTGGTCAACAACCACGACTTCAACCCGTACGTCGCGTTGATGTAGTTGACCTTCGATGGAAGTGGTACTTCGAATGACTCTATCGGTTTCATATTGCTAAATCACAAAGGCATTAGACAGGATTTCAAGATTTGCAGAATTGACAGGATTGAATCTGATAATCCTGTAAATCCTGAAATCCTGTCTAACCAATTATCTGAACATGCAACGATCATCTGGCCTTTGCGCCTTATCTAATATTCCTCGTCGGCGAAGCGCCCGGGCGTGCAGTAGGCGATGGACTCGCGGCCCGAGTGGGCGTTGTCTCGCCAGTTCCATGCAACGACTTGATGTACGCAATCAACTGCAGGAGCTGATCTTCACTCACCTGTCCCTGGAACGTCGGCATGATCGGACCAAATCCCTCCACCAGTTTCGCCTGCGGATTAGTAATCGATTCGCGAATGTATGCCTCATCGACACTACTGACTGCGCCGTTTTGAAGATACTGTTGTTTCCCAAAAATGCCAACCAGATTCGGACCACGACCACCTTCGCCATTCGCGCCGTGACACGAAGCACAGCCAAGCGTTTGATACAACTGTTGACCGGCAGTCGCAGGCGTCGTGCTGCCGGTGTTCCCGCTCAACCAGTCGTCAAACTCGCGCTGCTCCATCACGATCACCGAGCCTGTCATGCCGGAATGGTTCATGCCGCAGTACTCAGCACAGAACAGGTGATACCGTCCGGGCTTCGTCGCTTCAAACCAGATCGTCGTGTACCGGCCGGGAATGACGTCGGCTTTCGTGCGGAACGCGGGCACGAAGAAGTCGTGAATGACGTCTTCCGTGGTCATGATCAACTTAACCTTGCGGCCAATAGGCACGTGCAACTCGTTGATCTCGCGCTGGCCGGTGGCGTGTTGTAGTTTCCACATCCACTGCTTGCCGACGACGTAGACCTCCATCGCATTCTCGGGTGGCTTGTACTGGTCGAAATAGACGCTCGCGCCCCAGCCAAACATCGTCATCGCAATGACGAAGGGAATCACGGTCCAGAGCGTTTCGAGTTTGTGTGAGCCGGCAACGGGACGCGGAATCTCGTAAGGCGAACGGCGGCGGTAACGAATAACAAAGAAGATCAGGACTGTCGAGATCAGAAGTGTAAAGAAGAGCGTGACGCCCGAAAGATAGAAGTACAGCGCGTCCACCTTCCACGAAAAGGTCGAAGCACTCTCAGGCACCAATGGAATCCAGCCTTGCATTACTGAGCGGCGCCTCCAGTCTTCATACTCACTCTCGGTTTGCGTCCTTTGAGCGCGAACAGCATCGCCACGATCGTCAAGCACTGTAAGCACGCCCGCGATGCGCATGACCTTCATTATTGGTGCGCCGTATTTACCGGTCGAGGGATCGTAGTGATAGCAATAGAGCAGCAGTTGGTCCACCGGCGATCCGATCTTGTTTGCTGACGACTCGATCAGTCCGAGACGCAGATCACGTGGCGCATACTCGACGCCGTAGAAGTAACGTGAAAGTTTTCCCTGCGGCGTTGTCAGCATGATCGCGCTGGCATGCGCAAACTGTTTGGTCGCTTCGTCGTAGTGATAACGAAAGCCAACTGCGTCAGTAAGCTTCGCGATGTTTTCCGGGTCGCCTGTCAAAAAGTGCCAGCCGTTTGCGGCTGCCGGCCGCATCTTCTCGGGCAGGTAATCGACGTAAACTTTTTTCTTCTTCGTTGCGAGCGCGCTTGTCTCGCGCGGGTCGAAGCTGACTGTGACAACGTCAAACTCTTTACCGACCTGAAACGGCAGCACTCGAAACGACGTCACCATGCCGTTGAGCACTTGTGTGCAGAGCATCGGGCAGTCGTAGTAGACGAACGCCAGGAGAACGGGTTTCTGTCCGAAGTACTGGCCGAGTTTTACTTCTTGCCCGGCTTCGTCGCGAAAGACGAGATCGAGCGGCAACTGCTGATCGAGCTTCTGTTCGATACCGACGTCACGCAGGGCAACCGGCAAGCCGGTTGACGGACTTCCACTTTCAGGTCGCGCGCCATACAAGCGGTGAGCTCGGGCCCGGCGGTTTCTGCGCGAACGCAGACGACGCAGCAAGAAGTACAAACCAACCACAGATTACACAGAGATACAGATATTCTGATTTCCTCCCTGGTCTAATCGGAATCGTGATCTTCATTGCAACCGCTTTTCCATTTCCCTGCCGCTGCTTGACGCAGTGGGTATCCCGATCGCGTATTCCGACAATTTCTTAGGCGCGCCTTTCTCGCTCGAAGGCAGTCCTTCGGAGACGATCTTCTTGATGGCGGCGTCGATCGGCATCCCGACAACTTGTCCCGACTGATCTTTCAATCCCGTCTTGAGGTTCTCCTCCCACTGTTGTCGCAAGACACGATATTCAGCTTGCGGCACTGTCCGCTCGAGATTAACTGTTTGTCCGTTCTCCAGCTTGATCTGAAACCCCGGCGCCGACTGAAGCCGCGGCTCCGGTGGCAACCGTTCATCCTGCTTCAGCGCCATCGGACCAGGCCGGGTTGATCTTGCTTCCTGTTGATTGAAGAACTTGAACAAGTAGGTTAAGCCGAAAGCGACAATTGCCGTGCTGATCGTGAGCACGATAGCGAACGTCAATACCGCGCGCACGTTGATGTCGCTCGTCTCGTGCGTGACTTCGACGTTGCGAATGTGCGAAACGTCCGGCGTCTCCGTTCTATGCCCGTTACTTTTAGTTCTTTTCTGCCATTACTAATGCCCACCAGCGTGCATCTGTTCAAGCGTCGACTCAAACTGCGGATCGTTGATCGGAATCAACGATCGCTTGCCTAGCTGCCACGTGAAGAACGAGAGCCACAACCCTCCAAAACCAATCAGCGCCGCAACGTCCATCAGGATCCACATGCGATGCTCAAACGCAGGAGCCAGCATCCACAGGAGATCCACGAAACGCATCACGAGCACCAGCACTGCGATCAAAACCAGCTTGCCGGGGTTTCGTTTGATCCCTCGCGACAGCAGGAACAAAAACGGCGCCGCGAAATGCAGTATCCCGATCGTGACGATGACGGCGCCCCAGCCGCCGTGCATGCGGCGGATGTACCACGTGATCTCTTCCGGAAGATTGCCGGACCAGATAATCAGGTACTGTGAAAACGCGAAGTAAGCCCAGAGCATCACGAGCGCCAGCAGCAGCTTTCCGAGATCGTGAAAGTGCAAAGGTGCGACGATCCGTTTCATCGGCTCTTCGCGCGCGAGTCGCGCCATGACCGCGATCACGAATGCGAGTGCGCTCAGGGTCCACGCCGCGACGAAAATAAATCCGTAGATCGTTGAAAACCATTCCGGTTCGATCGACATGTACCAGTCGATCGACGCAAAGGTGACACTGAAGATCAGCGCGACCATTCCCGGTCCACTCAAAACGCGCATGTTCTTCGTGTAACGATTGTCGGCCGTGCGATCCTGTGCGAGCGACCACTTGTTCAGGAAAAACGCGAGCGCGATCCAGATCGCCGAAGATGATCACTGCACGAACCGTGAAGAACGGCAGGTTCAAATACGGCGTCTTGAACTGCACTACCGGATGTTTCGCGAGCTCTTCGTGATCCGTCCACTCGTGATAGATCGAATGCGCGCCGATGATTACCGGAATAAACAACACAGCCTGAACGGCAGCACTCTGGTTGCTGCTTCGAGCGAGCGGCGGATCACGAGGCCCCAGCCGCCGCCCGTCAGGTGTTGCAACATCAGGAGGGCAAGCGAGCCGACTGAGATTCCGGTCCAGAACGTCCAGCCAATCAAGTACGCCTGGAAAAATTGCCTCGCGTTAAAGAAAACTCCCGCGATCAGAATCACCAGAAACACGATGCCCACGATCAGCGCGCGTTTTTGATAGTCATTCATGTTCGGAGGATTGAATGATTGAATCATTGATGTCCTCCGGCTGCGGGTGTGGGTGAAGGTGAAGTTGATGGCGCTGGGCTCGCCGAAGCGGCGGCGGTGTTCTGTTGACTTGCCTGCAACGCGCGGATGTAAGCGATGATGGCCCAACGATCCTGCACCGGAATCTGCGGTGCATAAGACGGCATCGCGCCCCAACCGTTCGTGATCGCGTCGAAGAAGTGGCCGACGGGCGCTTGTCGCAAGCGATCGTCGTTAAAGGAGGCGGCGCGACGAAAACCGCGGCGCACGATCATGCCGTCGCCATTGCCGGTCATGCCGTGACAGGCGGAGCAGAAAATGTCGTAACGTCGCGGCCGCGTTTCACAACTTCCTCAGTGATGGCGATCGGAAAGACTTCGACATCATCTGGAAACGAGTTTTGTTGCGCGCTGCGGTCTCTGGTTGGGCTCCGGCAGTTTGTTGTTGAGCGCCGCGGTATCGCCGCGGTCGCCGTTGCTGCGCCTGCTTTTTTTCCGGTGTAGAACTCAGGGTTGTCAGCGCGCAGGTAGCCACGCGGAATCGTTCCTTCGATCGGACGCCTGCTCGCGAGTCCGTCGCCGAAGAACGTAGTTCCACGAAGCGGTTTGATCTTTGGCTGGTCCTGCATGTCGCGACGGCATCCAGCGGAAACAGCCAAAGATGTACAAAAAGCAGACAAGTTGAGCTTTTTAACACTTTTGTGACTCTTGTGGGCGTCATTTTTCAGACTTCAACATCGTTAACTGCAACCGCATTCAAACTCTTCAACAACTCCACCACCTCAGCATGGTTGAACTTCGGATCGTTCGCTTCAATCGCGAGAAAGAATCGATCGCGCGTCGCGAGCGCGAAGTTCGGCAGATTGAAAACCGGATGGTACGGCTGCGGTAGTTTGTTCAGAATCAACATTCCCAGCACTGCCGAGAACGCCGCAAACAGCACGGTCATCTCGAACGTGATCGGAATGAATGCCGGCCAACTGTTGTACGGCTTGCCGCCGACGTTGATCGGATAGTCGATCACTTCGATCCAGTACTGCATGAAAAATCCGGTAAGCCCGCCGATCACGCCTCCGATGAAAACAATCAACGGCAAACTCGTCTTCGTGAATCCGATCGCCTCAGACAGTTCTTCAATTGGATACGGCGAGTAGCCGTTGATCCGCCGGTAGCCGAGCGAATAAACCTTGTGAGCGGCCGCAACGAGATCGGTCGGATTCTCAAACTCAGCCATCACGCCGTAGAGCGGTGGTACGTGGCGGCGATGTCCCGGAAACGGAACTTCTCCGGCCGCGAGTGGCTGCTCGAGTTTGATATCGTCCCTATCCAAACTACTCCTCCACCTCCGCTTCCGGCAGGATCGTGCGCATCTCAAAAATCGAGATCATCGGCAGGAAGCGAATAAACAGAAACAGGAGCGTAAAGAAGAACCCGATCGTGCCGATGAACATGCCCCAGTCCCACTGCGTCGGCTGGTACATACCCCACGACGACGGCAGGTAATCGCGATGCAAACTCGTCACAACGATGACGAAGCGCTCGAGCCACATGCCGATACTCACGACGAACGAAATGATCCAGAGCGCGAGCAGGTTCGAACGAATCTTCCTGGACCACAAAAACTGCGGCGCGATGATGTTGCAGAGAATCAGGGCCCAGTAGTAGTACGAATACGGACCGTGCATGCGGTTCCAGATCATGAAGCGCTCGTACTTGTTGCCGCTGTACCAGCCGAAAAATGCCTCCATCATGTAGCCGTAACCGACGATCAAACCGGTAGCGAGCATCACTTTGGCCATGTTGTGCATGTGACGCATCGTGATGAAGCCTTCGAGACCGTAGAACCGTCGCAAGGGAATCGTCAGCAGCAACACCATCGCGAAGCCCGCGTAGATCGCGCCCGCAACGAAGTAAGGCGGAAAGATCGTCGCGTGCCATCCGGGAATGATGCCCACTGCGAAGTCGAAACTGACGATCGTGTGCACTGAAAGCACGAGCGGCGTTGCGAGACCGGCGAGCAACAGATAGGCCATCTCGTAGCGATGCCAGTGACGCGCGGAACCGCGCCAGCCCATTGCGAGCATGCCGTAAAGAATCTGGAACGGTTTGCTGCGTGCGCGATCGCGGAGCGTGGCGAAGTCGGGAATCAGGCCGACAAACCAGAACATCGCTGAGACGGTCGCGTAAGTCGAGACCGCGAAAACGTCCCACATTAGCGGGCTGCGAAACTGCGGCCAGATCCCCATCGTGTTGGGATAAGGAAACAGCCAGTACGCCAGCCACGGACGACCGAGGTGAAAGATCGGATACATGCCGGCTTGCGCCACTGCAAAGAGCGTCATCGCTTCGGCGAAGCGGTTGATCGACGTACGCCAGCGTTGTCGCAGGAGGAGCAGGATCGCGGAGATCAGTGTGCCGGCGTGACCAATACCGATCCACCAGACGAAATTGAGAATGTCGATGCCCCACGCGACGGGCACGTTGACGCCCCACAAACCGATACCGACGAACACAAGGTTTGTGATCGTCAGCAGCATCAGTTGGAAGAGCGCAAACGAGATAGCGAAGCCGAAGAACCAGGCCAGCGACGTCTTGCGCTTCAAGACGATCGAGCTGATCTTGTCGGTGACGGATGCAAACGTGAGCCCCGGATCGATCACGGGCGTGGTCGAGTGCATCGGACCTTCGGTATATGGATTTGGCGCTTCGTCCGGCATTTGATTGCTTTAGGTCCGCGTTTAGAGTTCAACCTTTAGGTTGTGCTTTTCGCGAACAGCAAGCTAAAGCTTGAACTCTAAACGCTGAAGTTCAAGCATGCTTAATTTCCGGATTTGGGTTCTTCAACTGGCCCAAATACGTCGTCCTCGGCTTCGTATTCAACTCGCCAAGAACGGAATAATTACGCTCGTTCTGTTTCAACTTCGACACACGGCTGTTCGGATCGTTCACGTCTCCAAAAACGATCGCCTCGGTCGGGCAAACTGCCTGGCAAGCGGTCACGATCTCACCGTCGTGCACTTTTCGATCTTCCAATTCCGACTGGATCTTCGCGTTCTGAATGCGCTGCACGCAGTAAGTACACTTCTCCATCACGCCGCGGCTGCGCACCGACACTTCCGGATTGCGCATTAGTTGATACGTCGGGGTGGTCCAGTCCTGGTAAAGGAAGAAATTGAAGCGTCGTACCTTGTACGGGCAGTTATTCGAACAATACTTCGTGCCGACACAGCGGTTGTAAACCATGTCATTCAGGCCTTCGGCGCTGTGCACGGTGGCGTGGACCGGGCAAACAGGCTCGCACGGCGCGTTTTCGCAGTGCATGCACGGCACCGGCATGAAATTGACGCCTTCCGGATGATTCGGATCGAAGCCTTTGAAGTAAGTATCGAGGCGAATCCAGTGCATCTCGCGACTACGAACCACTTCATGTTTGCCGACGACCGGAATATTGTTTTCTGACTGGCAGGCGACTGTGCATGCGTTGCAGCCGATGCAGTTATTCAGATCGATCGCCATGCCCCACGCGTAGTTCGGCGTGTTTTCGTCCTGGTTTTTGTAGTCGTAACCGGGATAGAGCGTCGGATGAGCATGCTCCTCATGTTTCTCGCCGTGCAGGAAATGTTCGAGCGTTTCTGAGCGAACGATGTCGCGCTCTTCGGTGCTGAACCGCGGATCCTCGAGATTGAAGTGGAGCTGTGTTGTCGCGAGCTGGTAGTCGAGTCCGGTGTTCGTCATGCGCACACCGTTCATGTACCACGGCTCGAAAGATGTTCGGATCTGGTAAGCGTCGAAGCCCACGGGTTCGCCTGACGCGCTGCCGACGCGACCAGCCAAACGACGGCCATAACCGAGATGGACCGTGACGACGCCATCGGGCTGGCCCGGCATGATCCACAGTGGAGCACGAACTGACTGTCCCTGCCGGTTCGTGATATCAACAAGCGGAACGTAGTGCTCGCGACCTTTGACCGCACCGCCATTGTTGTTGCTGCCCGCGATTTGTTGCGCTGTGTTCGGACTGACGACAGCGATGTTGTCCCACGTGACTTTCGTCAGCGGTTTCGGTAGTTCCTGTAACCAGCCGTTGTTCGCGAAACGGCCGTCGTAGATCGACGGATCGGTGCGAAAGACGAGCTCAAGAGTGCCCGCGGCGGGTTGCTGCGGCTGCGTTTGCTGGCCCGCCCACCCGGAATTCAACGAGACGGTTTTCGGTTGAAACGCGGAGTTTTCAACGTAGCCGTCGTGAATCGACTTGCGCCACCAAGTTTCGAAGTCCTGTGAAGGCGACGGTGCCGGTGCGGGCGCGGGTGCTTGTTGACTGTTTTGATTACCTGGCGTTTGTGTTTGGGCGCGGGCCGTCTGCGCCTGGCCCTGACTGTTTCCCGACGCACCGCGTGTTTGCCAGAAAGTCCTCACGATCTCATACGGCTTGCGATCATATTCAGCCGAAAAAACCGCGAGCAGCTCGTGCGCCGTCTTTCCTTCGTAAAGCGGCTCAATCAGCGGCTGCATGATCGTGACGGTGCCGTCGTAAGACCGCGTATCGCCCCACGCCTCGAGATAGTGCGCAGCCGGCACGTGCCAGTGACACCACTCCGACGTCTCATCTTTGTACGCGCTGAGATGAACGCGCAGCTTTTTGACTTTATTCAGGCGTTCGGGAGTCAGCTTCAAATCTACCGGAGTATTGTAGACGGGATTGCCATCGATGATGACCAGCAAGTCCACTCGACCGGCGTCGAGATCGTTGATCAGATCTTGTAACGACTTTCTCTGATCTACCGGATTGACTTCCAGCGGATCGGTGTAAAAGACGGTCTTGCCAACGTTGCCGAGCGCGTTGTTCATCGCATGGGCCAGCGCGTGAATAAACGGCGGCTGATTTTCCCCGGCGACGACGATGCTCGCGCCTCGATGTTGTTGCAGATCTCGAACGAGCGGATCGATCCACGGCAGACTGCTCTGTGCAGGTGTTGATTGCGCCGTCGCTGCCGCTCCGATAGCTCGCGCGATTGCCTCGAATTCACTCGGCTTCACTTCCCACGTGTGGTCGGCGATTGCGCCCGTGTTCGACGGTGTCGTCTCAACCACGTAAAGCCGGTTCATCTCACGATTCTTTTCCGTCACTTGCCGGCGCGAGATGAATTCGCGCGAGTAGCGCACGTGACCCGGAGAATGTTGGGGACAGAAAGTCGCAATCGAGCGACAGGATCCGCTGCGCTAGATCGAAACGATACGTCGTGTTTACCGGCTGGCCGAAGGCTAGCGTCGCGCCTGCGTACGCGTTGTCGTTATTGGCAGGTTGCCACTGATGCCACCTCGCGTTTGGCAGTTCGGCGAGCAACTCATTCATCTGCGCCCCGAGCGTGGGCGAGATGATTGATTCGGTCAGAAAACGAATTCCACCACCCTGATTAGCACGCTGCTCGTCAAGGATAGAACGCATCTCGCCGACAAACGCGGTCCACGTGCGAATGTCTTCCCGGTAAGTCGGCGTTGGTGAACGGTCCGGATCGTAAAGACTCAGCAACGATGCTTGCGTAAAGATATCCGTAGCGCTCGATCCACGCGGATTCCAGACCGGATTTTCAGATGGAGATTCGGCAGGCTTGTTGTTTGGATGTTCCGGATTGCCTTCAATTTTAGTCGGCCGGCCTTCGTTACTGCGCACCAGCACCGGTGTCGCGGCGCCAAAAAGCGGCGCAGCCGTCGCATAGAAAAGCGATTTGCCGGGAACGTGCTCTTCCGGTTGATTGACGTTCGGAACGATCTTCTCCGGCGGCTGAAAAACGCAACCACTTAAACCCGCGAGGGCGAGCGAAGCGCCCATCAGCTTGATGAACGTGCGACGCTCGATCGGATCGTTCCACTCTTCCGCCTGTTGCGGAAACTCACGCGCCACAAACTCACGAAATTGCGGCGTGTCAGCCAGTTCTTCAAGACTGCGCCAGTATTTCTTGCCGTTACGCGGAGCTTCCGCATCCTGCAAAGAGAGGATGTGGTCGCGCATCAGCTTGAAGTTTATGTGACGATCGCTATCACTCATCAATTAACCTACCGGTGGCAAGTGGAACAACTCTCAAGCACTCGCCGCCCTTGAATCTTGTATCTGGCTTTCAGATCAACCCTTCCGCCAGTTCCTCTTTCGTCTTGTTTTCCTGCCGCCATTCCATGTCGTAAATCTTCTCGACCGGACGCACGAATCTTTCCGGCGCGCGGTGACACTCCAAACACCACTCCATCTGTAGTGATCGCGGCCTGGTAAAGAATCGGCATGTCGTCGATGCGCCCGTGACACGTCGAGCAACCAACACCTTTTTTCACGTGAATGCTGTGATTGAAGTAAGCGTAGTCCGGCAGATCGTGCACGCGTATCCACTCGATCGGCTTGCCCGTGCGGAAACTCGCGCGCACGGGTTCGAGATAAGGACTGTCGGCCCAGATTTGTTTGTGGCAGTTCATGCACGTCGTGGTCGAAGGCAGTCCCGCGGAGGAGGAGGTTTCGACAGAGGTGTGACAGTAACGGCAATCGATGCCGTCGTCACCGACGTGATGTTTATGACTGAATTGAACGGGCTGTTGGCGTTCGACCCACTGGCCTGTGTTCCATGAGGAACGATTCAACTCAACAGCGACCCACAGCAAGGCAACGGCTAATAAACACGGCGCCATAAATCGTGATTTTCGCCAGCGCGTTTGTGCTGTGATGGAAAATCTGTGGCATCTGCGCGTGACTACGCGAGTCGGGCGCTACTTCTGCCCGGTACCATCTGGCAGAAACGCCCTGACAAAATGTTTATTGCGAATAACGCCGTACTTTACCAAATGGAAGGGGAATTTCAAATCGAGCCACGGATCCGTGTTTAATCCGCGGTTACGTCTCTTGCGAGGAGGGCGGCGCCGATTGGGTGCGCCATCGAGGCCGAGTTTTGCGGCGACGATCTCGGTTGCTTCGAAACAGGGTTGAAAAGCGCGGCGTTTTACTTCCTGAATGATCGGATTGAGTATCAACGAACCGGCGTCCATCACGCCGCCGCCCAGCACGACGCGTTCGATGTTCAGGAGATTGATCACATTCGCGACGCCCGTGCCGATGTATTTTCCGGTGCGCTCGATCATCATGAGCGCAAAATCGTCGCCTTCATTGGCCTGGTGCGCTACGTCCTCCGCAGTGAACGACTTGTTCAAAGCGAGTCGTGACAGTGACGATGTCGAATCGCGATTCAAACGTTCGCGCGCGCGGCGCACGATGCTCGGCGCTGATGCAACAGTCTCTAAACAGCCTGTATTACCGCAAACACATTCCATTCCTTCAGTGTCGATCGTGATGTGACCGACTTCGCCCGCAAACCCCGAAGCGCCGGTCCAAAGCTTGCCGTCGAGAATGATCGCGCCGCCGATGCCGTTGCCGATCATCATGTAAAAGAGGTTACGGGCGCCATGACCGGCACCTACTTTGAACTCGCCGTAAGCCGCGGCGTTTGCGTCGTTCTCAAGCTCAACCCGCAAACCAGTCGCGCGCGTCAACTCGCCATGAAGATCGCCGAGGATTGTTGGCGGCAGATCGCGTGGAGCAATGACGCGATCGGTTTGTCGATTAACCAAACCCGGAATCGCGACGCCCATCGCTGCAATTGTGGTGTCCTGCGAACGTAGGTCTTCCACTATCGCGGCCAGCTCCTGAACGAGCAGTTTAGGAGTGACTTCTGCAACTCTGCCGTCGATGAGCGCGCCTTCAGAATCGACCAGCGCGGCCCGCACCTGAGTCCCGGAGACGTTAATGCCGATGAAATGCGTTCGTGGGGTGGTCATGTTAATAGCCTGGTCTGGGCCGAAGAAGCTGCGTGCACGAAGGATAGTCGAGGGTTTTTTGGCTGTCAAACAGGAGGTTCAGAGAGTAGAATCGCTTTGTTAAATAGGACAAATAGGTCGGATAGGTCGTATAAGACCTATTTTGCCGCAGAACACATGCAGATTCGCTCAATCCTTCTACCTACCGACTTCAGCGAGTGTGGCAATTATGCTCTCTCCTACGCTGCATCGCTGGCGCGTACTTTCAAAGCCTCGATAATCTGCATCAATGTAATTGAGCCGATTGTGCCGACTGTCGGTTATTCGGGAATGACCGAACCCCTGCCCCTCGCCGACATCACCGAGCAACTCGAAGACTCAGCCGAGCGTGAACTACCCAAGCTTGCTGAATGCGACGAGTGTTCGGGAATCGAAGTGGAAGAACTGGTCGTCCACGGTGAGGCAGCGTCGGAGATTGTTCGCGTCGCGAAAGAACGTGACGTCGATTTGATTGTTATTGCGTCGCACGGGCGGACAGGTTTGGGACGGATACTATTTGGTTCCACGGCCGAGTCAGTCGTGCGACATGCGTCATGCCCGGTTTTAGTGGTGAAGCCTCCGCAGGAGGAAGAACCGGAAGAGTAGTAGTCAACACTGACCCCTCCAGTTTATTCTGTCAGCCGCCAACGGCTGATGATCTTTGTTCCCTGGCTTTTATAATTCGGAGTTTTCATAGCCTGGTTTCTTCATGCACCTCGACTTTCTCAACGATCTGCTGTTTCAGTACGGGCTTTACGCAGTTTTCATTCTCGTCATGCTGGAGGGAGACATCACACTCCTTTTGGCGGGCGTGCTTGCTCACAGCGCGTTTTTTGGCCCGTACAGCTTTGCGCAGGTGTTGATCTGGGGAACTGATCGGTGGGTGTTTGAGCGATAACATTGCGTACTTCGCCGGGCGTGGTTTTTGTGAAGGCGTCAGGGAGTTTCGCTTCTATCGCGCCGCGCAGCCGAGGTTGCAGAGACTGACGAATAAATTCGGGGCCCTCTCGATTTTTCTTTCCAAATACATTTACGGGTTGCGATGGGCGTCGTGCGTGTTTTACGGCGTCGGGCACATGCCGTATTTGCGGTTTCTTGTGCTTTCGTTTGCGAGTTGTTTTTTATGGGTTTTTGTACTCGCAGGCGCAGGCTACTTCTTCAGCGGCGCGGTGATGGGATTGATCGGCGACTTCCAGCGACTCGGGAAAGTGTTGCTGGTGATCGTACTGCTGGGCATCGTCGCGTTTTATTTGATCGAGCGATTCTGGCTTTCACCGAAGATGGAAGAAGCAAATCCTGAACGACTCCAGGAGTTCGAACATGCGGCAAGTGAAAAGCTTCAGGATCTGAAACAGGAGTTTCAGGAACACATTCCGTTCAAACACCAGCGACGTGGCGATCAGAAGAAGCCCGAAAGGACGCCGACGGATGAACGCGTTGATTGAGCACGGTCAATTTGCAAACCTAGAAGCGAAACTGTAATTTGCGTAACGCTATCTGATTCCCAAAATCGACATTGGCAAATCCGAATGATAATTGAATCTTCCGCACCCCCGCGTGTTGACCTTGAAGGGGGCACAATCGATATCTGGCCTCTTTATCTCTTCCATCCAGGCGCCACCACAGTCAACTTCGCACTTTCGCTTCGCGCCAGTTGCCGCATCGAGACGAACGACGACGGCCGCATAGTTTTGGAGTCCCGCGATCGTAAAGTCTCTTTTGAAACACACCTCTCAGCGCTCGAAGATCTGTTGCAGGAAGAGCGACTCGAGCTCGTCTCGAAGCTGGTCCACTTCTTCAAACCGACGACCGGTTTTCATCTCATTGCGGAAGCGAACGTGCCGGCAGGCGCGGGACTCGGAGGTTCTTCGGCACTCGCGATTGCGTGTATCGGTGCGTTGAATCGACTCGTTGGTAATCGTTACGCGGAACGAAAGTTTGTGACGATTGCGGCGAACGTTGAATCGACTGTGATCAAGGTGCCGGCGGGTTTTCAGGATTACTATCCGCCGCTGTTCGGTGGTGTGTCGTGCGTGCATTTTCGTGCCGAGGGAATCGAGAGAGAAAAGCTCGACATCAATACCGAAGAGCTCGAAAAGCGAATCGCGATTTGCTACACGGGCGAGCCGCGGCTTTCGGGTATCAACAACTGGGAGATTTACAAACGACACATTGATGGCGATCCGGAGTTGTTCGAGTTGTTCGATGGCATTCGCGACTCGGCGCGCAACATGCGCGAAGCCCTGTTGGCAGACGACTGGGACAGAGTTGCGGAAGTGATGAAGCAGGCTTATCCGCAGCGGAAGCGTCTCGCGCCGACGATCACGACGCCACAGATGGACATGCTGGTTGAAAAAGCACTCGCGAATGGTGCTGAAGCAGCGAAAGTGTGTGGAGCAGGTGGCGGCGGATGTATCGCGTTCCTCTGTAAATCCGGGCGTCGCGCGGATGTCGAAGCAGCACTTGCGGCAGAAGAAGGCGTTGAAGTGCTCGACTGGAAAGTCGACACTGAGGGCTTAACTGTCACGGAAAAATTAGCCACGGATAACAGAGATTTCAGAATTCAGCCTTTCTTGATCCGTGTCTAATCCGTGGCTTAATGTTAATTTACCCGCCTTCAGAGCGCTGCTTGGCTGCAGCGGAGACCGCCGCGAGACGGGCAACTTTTTGTTGGAAAGTCTCGCCGGGGACGGGACCGGTATCGACCACACCGCAGTAAGTCGATCGCTTCATTAAACTTCGATCGGCATTGCCGGTTGGTTTATGTACCGGCGTCGATGATGCTGCGGCAGGAGTCAGGTGGCGCCACTTCCTGATCTGGCGCGAGTGACGTCAAAACCTCAGTAACTTCAGCCGCCGAAGGTGCTTCACCACCTTCTTCAGCACGTTGCTTCGCTGCCGCCGACAACGGCCTTCAACCGCGCGACTTTCTGCTCAAAAGTCTCACCTGCTACTGGTCCAGTATCTTTAACACCAGCATACGTCGAGCGCTTGAAGAGTTGACGATTCGGCTGCGCGCCGACTTTGTGCTCTCCAGCAGGTTTCGCGGGTGCAGCGGGCTTCGCTGCCGCTGGTGCTGCGGCTTTTGGCGCGGCTGCTGCCGGCGCTGCGGCTTTCGCGGGCGCTGGCTTCGCGGCGTGACCGTGATCGCCGACCGCAGTCTCAACCATCACATAAACGCCACGCTGCTCGTCTCTCTTGATCACCGGCAACGTGCCGCCCGCGGCCTGAAGCAACGCCGTCAACTCAGCTTCAACAAATCGATGCTGCTTGTTTGGATCGCGCACGTGGCCCAACGGCGGTCCCATGTAAAACGTGCCGCACGTCTGGCACTTGGACAGCACGTCGTCACCGCGCAAGTGAACTTCAGCGGCTTCGCCGGCGGTTCGCAACTGCTTCAAGTGACCGTTGCAGAGTTTTCCCTTTTCGTTCTTCTCGTTGCAGACGGTCTGTGCATTCGTGATTCGCTTGGGGACGGCGACGGTTTCAGTTGCTGACATGACGAAGCGCATTGTACACGAAATCCGTGTTATTAGTGTTTGACTGTGGCCATCTTTCAAAATCTCATCAGCCGGGTCTGGCGAAAACTTCCGGCACGAATGCGTCGCTGGTCGATGCGGCTTACGCACGCGCATTTCACCGTCACGGCCGGCGCCATAATCTTCAACGACAAAAACGAGGTGCTGCTTTTGAAACACCGTTTTCGTGCGGGCAGCGGCTGGGGTTTGCCCGGCGGTTTCATGGAAACAGGCGAACAGCCGGAGGACGCGTTGCGACGTGAGCTGCGCGAAGAGATTGGATTGGAAGTTGACGACGTGAAAGTGTTCGCAGCGCGGTCGTTTAAAAAACCGCAGCAGGTCGAAGTGCTGTTTCGTGGTCGTGCGAATGCAGACGTCAAACCACTGAATATGGAAATCGAGAGTGCGCAGTGGTTTGCGATCGACTCTTTACCGGAAGGTTTACCGCGCGACCAGCGGGTTTACATCGAACGTGCTGCGAAAACTGTGTGAATTGATGTATGCTGCGCACCGAAAATTGCCCAATCAAAACAGGAGAACCGCATGGTCGAGTTGATTCCGTCTCAAGATGCTGTGATGCAGATTCTGAAGCGCACCGGAGCGTTTCGTGAGGGCCACTTCGTTTATCCCAACGGCAAGCACTCGCCACACTATTTCCAGATGCCGCTTGCGTTTCGATTTTACGATACGGCGCGTGTGCTGGCGGTGGCGCTGAGCCGGAAGTTTCGACTCGAAAAGGACATCTCGAGCCAGTTGCCGAAAGTTTCGATTATCAGTCCGAGCTCGGGAGGAATTCCGGTCGCGTTTGGTGTGCGCGACGCGCTCAATGCCGAACAGATTTACTGGGCTGAGCAGGAGCAGAATAAGCGCCAGTTTCGGCAGTATGTGAACCAGGGTGAAGTTAATCCGTGCATCATTGTTGACGACATCATTCGCAGCGGCCACGCGATCGAAGAGACCGTGGAGCTGGTGAAGTCGCTTGGGGCGAGGATTATTGGTTGCGGCGCGATCGTGCGTTTCGATACGGCGCCTGAGGAAGTTGAAGGTGTGCCGATCAAGTCGTTGATGGATTTCGATGTGAGGATGTACGAGAGCGATGAGACTATGCACGGAATGTAAAGAGGGTGTGACGCCTGAAACCGTGCGGTTTTTAAATTTCATGCCTATTGGCGAGCGCCTTATCCATCGTGACCTCATCCACGTATTCGAGGTCGCTGCCCACAGGCATTCCCATCGCGATTCGAGTCACGCGCAGTCCCAGAGGTTTTAATAAGCGGCTGATGTAGTTTGCGGTGGCTTCGCCTTCGGTCGTGGGATTGGTGGCGAGTATTACTTCCCTCACTGCCACGCCATCATTATTTTCCGGTTTCAAACGCGGCAGGAGATTCGCTAACTGAAGCTCGCTTGGTCCAATGTGCCGGATCGGCGAGAGACTCCCGTGCAGCACGTGATACACACCTTTGAAACTCCGCGTTTTCTCCACTGCCACGAGACTATGCGGCTCTTCGACCACACAGATCACTGAATGATCTCGCGTCGGCGAAGCGCAAAACCGGCACGGATCAACTTCAGTAAGGTTGTTGCAGATCGAACAGAGAACGATCCTCTGTTTCACTTCACGCAACGCCGCAATCAGTCGCTCGAGATCAGCCTCAGGCGCGCGCATGATGTGAAACGCCAGCCGCTGCGCTGACTTGTGGCCAATGCTCGGCAGGCGCTTCAGTTCGTCGATTAATTTGGTGACTGGTTCGGCGTATTCCAACATCGCGGATCAGAACTAACCAAACAAGCCGCCCAATCCCGGCGGCAACATGCCACCGAGCTTGCCCTTCATCGCTTCATCAACTTTCCGGTTCGCTTCGTTAAGCGCCGCGAGGATCATGTCCTGAAGCATCTCGACGTCGCCGTCCTTAACGGCTTCCGGATCGATTTTGAGCGCTACGATTTCATGATTGCCTTTCATCTGCACTGACACGACGCCGCCACCTGCTGAAGCATCCACGAGCAGCTCATCCATCTCCTTCTGCATCTTCTGCTGCATCGACTGCGCCTGCTTCATCATCTGTTCGATGTTAAATCCACCCGGGAATTTCATCACTGCACCTCGCTGAGAAAAGTTTGAGTCATCGTAGCGGTCAGTGTAATCTGCGTCAATCTGAGGCCTCAGAGAGCATGAACAATACAGAACCGCAAGTTGATCGGGCGCTCGAAGCGCGCATCAACCTCTACTACGATCTGCGACCCGGCACGCTCTCGCCCGCGCCGCTGCTAATCGCGCTGCACGGCTACGGCGCGAACAAGCGCTACATGATGCGCGAAGCGGAAATGATGGCGCCCGCAGCAGTTCGCGATCGCGTCGCTACAGGGATTTCACCAGCACATGAAAGAGCCGCGTGAAACGGGTGGTCCATTGCGCTTCGGTTTCGGGTGGTTAACAAACTTTCGCTCCGGAGGAATCGGTCGCGCTTCACCATCGAGCACTGATCGATCTGATCGAAACACTGAGTGACGAAGGTATCGCCGATCCATCACGCGTGTTTCTTCTCGGCTTCTCGCAGTCGTGCGCGCTCAACTATCGCTTTGCTTTTACACATCCAGAGCGGTTGCGCGGAGTTGTAGGTATTTGTGGTGGCATTCCGGGCGACTGGGAAACGAGCGCAACATATCGCCAGGCGGAATTCGACGTGCTGCATCTCACCGGCACGCGCGACGAGTTCTATACACCGGAACGTGTGCGAGATTACGAGCGACAACTGAAGACACGTGCGCGCTCCGTCACAGTTTAAGACCTATGACGCCGCGCACGAGATCGTTCCCGAAATGCGGTCAGATGTGGTCCAATGGTTGACCGAATTTGGATGAGGTCAGTACCACCTGCGATAGCGGGTGGGTGCGCAGCCATCGCGCACGGCTACGCACCCATCCGCTACCGCGGACGGTACTGACCGTATCCAACAGAGATCTCTGATTCTTGAAAAACCATCGATGAAAACTGAAACCACTACCTCGCCAGCCGTCGCGGAAATCGAGCGTGATGTTGAAGCTCGCAGTGCTGTCTTGAAAAAGGAGCTCGGTCTTTTCGACCTGGTTCTGACTCAGATCATGTTCGTTGTCGGAACATTCTGGGTTGGTTGGGCCGCGCGGTTGGGATATGAGCAAAATGTATTCTGGATCTTCGCCATAATCACGTTCTACCTCCCGCTTGCCGCTGCCGTGATCTTTCTCAATCGCCTGATGCCGCTCGAAGGCGGTCTTTACCAGTGGTCCAAGCTTGCTTTCAACGACTTTGTCGGTTTCCTCGTGGGTTGGAACCTATGGGTCTTTGCCATCACTATTCTGGCCAGCGCCGGATTATTAGTGACCACGAGCCATCTCGTATTCAATTGGACCATCGGCAGCGTGGATAAAGGCCAACCCGAAGATGATCACGCTGATCAGTTTTCTACTTGTGATCGCTATGATGCTGGCGGCGATGCGTGGCCTCGCTCTGG
Source organism: uncultured Acidobacteriota bacterium (assembly GCA_963748155.1). Classification (GTDB taxonomy): domain Bacteria; phylum Acidobacteriota; class Blastocatellia; order Pyrinomonadales; family Pyrinomonadaceae; genus PSRF01. The sequence goes on from CAVVHV010000004.1 coordinate 1,003,583, forward strand.
GCAAGTGGGTCCACAATACCGGCGGACTGGTGCACTTAATCACTTTCAGCACGTTGATCCTGTTGCCGCTCTTTGCTCTTTCACGAGCCACAGGAGCAGAGTACCGGCCCTTTCGCCATTCAGTTTCCGACCTTCTCCGAGTACAACATCAACATCGCCAGTAAGCTTGCGCTCGGTGCTCTGACTGGCTTCGAGTACGTCGCGATCCTCGCCGGGGAAACGCGCGCCCCAGGGCGAAACATCGGGCGCTCCGTAGTGATTGCGTCGCCGGTTATCGCTCTGATGTTCATCCTCGGCACGAGCTCAGTAGTCGCATTTGTTCCGCGCGATCAGATCGATCTGATTGGACCAATCCCGCAGGTGCTTACGATCGGGTTTGGCTCGCTTGGCTGGGTAGGCACGATCGGTTCCATCGCCGTACTCGGTATCACCGTCAGATCGATAGCCCTCATGAGTATTTACTTCACCGGCAACACGCGGTTGCCGATGGTCGCTGGCTGGGACCGGTTGTTACCCGCGTGGTTTAGTCGACTGCATCCGAAATACAAGACGCCGATCAACTCGATTCTTTTTGTAGGCGTCGGTAGCGTTGGTGCTCGGCCTGCTTAGTTTGACGGGACGTGCATGCGCAGGAAGCGTTTCAAGTCCTGGAGAACGCAGGCAGCGTTTTCTACTCGCTGACGTATCTGGTTCTCTTCGCGATACCGTTGTTTGGGATGAAGGCGCTTGGCGTCAAAGCGCCGTGGTGGCTCAAGATTGCGTGCGCGTCGGGTTTCCTTGTGACTCTGGTCTTTATGCGTTTCGCGGTTATTCCGATTACGGAAGTGCAGAGTCCGCTGTCATTTGCCCTCAAGATTATCGTCACAGTGTTGATAGCGAATGCGATCGGCGTCACGATTTATGTCCTCAGAAAAAGAAAGTAAAAGTCTCGCGGTTGTTAACTGTTCGCAACTCGTGACGCTGGCCGGGCCGGCACGTCCGCGCGTTGGGCCGGAGTTGCGCGAGCTCGGCATCATTGCGAATGGCGGAATGTTTGTGCGTGATGGATTGATCGAGCAGGTGGGGAGCAGGGATGAGATTGAAGTTGTTGATCGACGGTGATACGGAAGTCGTGGATGCGCTAGGGCATGTTGTGTTGCCGGGATTTGTTGACGCGCACACGCATCCGGTGTTTGGCGGCACACGCGTCGATGAGTTTGAAGAGCGCAGCAAGGGCGCGACGTACGAAGAGATCGCGGCGCGTGGCGGCGGGATTCAGTCGACTGTTAATGCGACCCGTGCGATGTACGAGGAAGTCTTAGCGTATAAATCCTGGACCTACGCTGATTGGTTTCTGCGCTCGGGCACAACGACGATCGAAGCGAAGTCAGGTTACGGATTGTCGCTCGAAGACGAGCTGAAGATCCTGCGCGTTATCAAACGGCTCGGCACTGAAACTTCATTGCGCTACGTGCCGACTTTTCTCGGCGCGCACAGCATTCCTGCGGAATACCGCTCACGACGCGACGAGTACGTTTCGCTGATCATTGAAGAGATGTTGCCTGCTGTTGCCGAGGAGAAGCTGGCTGAGTTTTGCGATGTGTTTTGCGAGCAGAAAGTGTTCACGACAGACGAAGCGTGGAAGATTCTTTCCGCTGCGCGTTGTCATGGGATGGGTTTGCGAATTCATGCGGATCAGTTGTCGCTTTCGGGTGGCGCACAACTCGCAGCGGAGCTCGGCACAGTGACGGCGGATCATCTCGAGCACACAGACGCTGCCGGGATTGCTGCAATGCAAGAAGCGGGCGTGCAGCCAGTGTTGTTGCCGGGTTCTGTTTATGCGCTTGGATCGACGCGTTATCCGGCGGCGCGCGAGATGATCGATGCTGGTCTTGGCAGTTGTGCTGGCGACTGATTTCAATCCCGGATCTTCGCCGACACCGTCGATTCCGATGATCCTCTCGCTCGCGTCAACGCACATGAAGATGACACCTGCTGAAGGGATCACAGCGGTGACGATCAATGCGGCGTACAGTTTGAATCGCGGCGCGCAACTCGGATCACTCGAGCCCGGGAAAATTGCGGATTTCGTGATCCACGATTGCAGCGACTATCGCGAGCTCGCTTACTTCTTCGGTATCGAGCACGCGTGCAGGTTTATGTCGTTAGTGTCTTAGTACGATGAATTTAGATTCAGCTAAGGCTTAGAGGACTGCAGAAAATTATCGGTTGACGCTCACGCTCTCGTGTTTTATCATCGCTGCAACACTGGAAAGGAGGTGATTCTAAAATTTATGAGTTCTTATCACAGTGAGGTGGCTGCGGCCTGACCTCTGAACCAGCTAACCGTTAGGATTCTGGTTCGGTAGTCTCACTGCAAGTGCTCCTCCTTTCTGGAAGTTGCACACAGTAGCCATCAGGCCAATCCCAACAGTTCACCGAAGCCGTCCACGGCGTATCGTCGTGGACGGCTTTCTATTTCCAGTTGTGCTCCTAAAATCAAAATCTATAAAAGCGCAAAACCATAAAAGATTTCACCGCGGTTTCTGTGGTTTTCTTGAGGTGTGGCTGCTGTTTTTCATGACCCCCTCGGCCGGCGTTGGCGACGCGTGCGTCGTATCTGGCTCGCACTGTCGGTTCTCGTTACGGCCCTCGCGATCATATTCATCGCAAGTGTGCTCGCGAATCCGGTCCTTCCGAGCTTTAACCTGCGACCGATCCCGAGCCTTCCGCGCACGACAGATCTAAAACCGAAGCCGCCAAATCTTCCGACAAACCCGAGTGAACGCAAGGCGAAGCGCGCGCAGGCCGAACTCCAACGTGCACTCGCCACGACCAAATACGTCGTTCCCGGTAAGCGCCGCGCGCACATTCCCGTCGTCCCGGCGCCACTAACAGTACCGTCACCCGTTGTTCCTGCAACGCGCCCCCTCTCAGTCGGTTTCTTTATCAACTGGGACGAGTCGAGTTACGAGTCACTCAAACGAAACCTCGATCACCTCGATTGGGTAGTAGCCGAATGGTCGCACCTGCAAAACGTGCCCGACAGCTCGAACCCTCTCGCTACTGACGTGCACATACCAGCGCTCAACTGGATTCGCGTTACGCGACCCGAAGTGCGCGTCCTGCCGATGGTGCAGAATCTTACGGACGAGAAATGGCAGAGCGACTTGCTCGCGCGCACCATCGCTGACGAGCCACACCGGCAACGACTCATCAACGCACTCACGTCATTCGTGCAGGACAACAAGTTCGCGGGCATCTGCGTCGACTTCGAAGAGCCGCCTGCATCCACGCAAAACAACCTGCTCACGTTTATGCAGGAACTGCACACGACGTTTGCCAACAAAGGCTTGTTGGTTGTCCAGGCTGTTCCTTTTGACAACCCGGATTGGAACTACAAAGCGTACTCCGCCGCGAGCGATTACCTGATCCTGATGGCCTACGACCAGCACTGGACCGGTAGCGACGCCGGCCCGGTCGCTGCGCAGGACTGGTTCGAACAGAACCTGATCAAGCGTATGCACGAGCTCGATTCCGCGAAGACGATCATCGCGCTTGGTAACTACGGTATAACTGGAGCGACGCCAACAACACCGCTGACGAAGTCACATTCCAGGAAGCGTTGATTAACGCGCGCGAGTCGAGCACCGCGCCGGCTTTCGATTCCGCCTCGCGCAATCCCTACTTCGAATACGACGAAGAAGATCAATCGCATCACAAGGTCTGGTTCCTCGATGCAGTAACGGCTTACAACCAGATGCGCGCAGCAAGCGGTTACAAGCCGGCAGGTTTCGGAATCTGGCGTCTCGGATCTGAAGATCCGTCTGTGTGGTCCATACTCGGCACGCAAAACAGCTCGCCTGAGGCGCTGCGGACGATCGCTTACGGTTACGAAGTCGACTTTGAAGGCAATGGCGAACTGTTGAAAGTGATGTCGCGGCCGCAAAAGGGCGCGCGCGATCTGCAGGTTGATTCGTCAAACGGCTTCATCAAGTCAGAACAATTCACTGCGTTGCCGTCGTCGTACGTCGTGCAACGAACAGGCGATCGTCCCGGCTTGCTTGCGCTAACGTTTGACGATGGTCCAGATCCACGCTGGACGCCCGCGATTCTCGACATCCTCAAACGGGAAAATGTTCCGGCAACATTCTTCATCATCGGCAAGAACGGACAGGCGTATCCCGATCTCGTGCGACGCATCGCGGACGAGGGCCACGAGCTGGGCAACCACTCGTTCACACATCCGAACCTTGGTGAAATCCCTCTGTCGTTGACGGAGCTTGAATTGAACGCAACGCAACGGCTGATCGAATCGGAAGTCGGTCGTTCGACTGTGCTCTTTCGTCCGCCTTACTTCGGCGACGCGGAAGCGGACAAGCCGCAGGAGGTTGAGCCCGCGCTCGTCGCGCAGAACCTCGGTTATGTCATGGTTGGCGTGCGCATCGATCCTGACGACTGGCAACTTCCAGTCACTGCGGATCAGATCGTCAACCGCACGATCGAGCGCGCGTCGGACACGAATCCGGACACACGCGGTGAAGTTATTTTGCTGCACGACTCGGGCGGCGATCGTTCGGCAACAGTGGAAGCGTTGCCGCGTTTGATTCACGAGTTGAAAGCGCGCGGTTTTCGGTTCGTTCCAGTTTCTGAGCTCGGTGGATTTTCGAGAGATCAAGTGATGCCGTTGATTCCTCCGAACCAACGCGTCTTCACGCGTGCGGACGCGATCACGTTTTTCTTTTTGTCGACCGGCGGTTGGGTGTTGGAGTGGGTTTTCCTGATCGGAATCCTGCTCGGCCTCGCGCGACTGATTTTTATCGGCTCACTCGCGCTCGGACAATGGTTCAGGTCACGACATCGCGAGCGCATTCACGCGGGCAGCGACTACGCACCGTTCGTTTCGATCATCGTTCCGGCGTACAACGAAGAGCTCGTGATTGAAAACACAATCCGCAGCCTGCTCGCGTCCGATTATTCAGCTTACGAGATCCTTGTGATAGACGACGGCTCGCACGACAACACGAGCAAAGTCGTTGCGGAGAAATTCGCGGATGAAGAACGCGTGAAGCTGTTCACGGTTTCAAATGCAGGAAAGGCGGCGGCGCTCAACACGGGTCTGCGATACGCGCGCGGCGAGATCATAATCGCGCTCGATGCTGACACGTTGTTCGCGCCGCAGACAGTCGGCGCGCTCGCGCACAGGTTTTACGACAAACATCTGGGCGCGATTGCGGGGAATGCGAAGGTCGGCAATCGCGTGAATCTCGTAACGCGCTGGCAGGCGCTCGAATACATCACATCGCAGAATATGGACCGTCGCGCGTTCGCGAGTTTGAATTGCATCACGGTCGTGCCGGGTGCAGTTGGTGCATGGCGCAGGGATCTGCTGACACGAGGCAGGTGGATTTCCGTCAGACACGCTGGCCGAGGATCAGGATCTGACGCTGCGAATCAGGCGGCTGGGTTACACGATCGGTTACGAAGAAACAGCGATCGCGTGGACTGAAGCGCCGCACGATCTTCGGTCGCTTGCGAAGCAACGTTTTCGTTGGGCTTACGGGACGTTGCAGTGCATGTGGAAGCATCGCGACGCGCTGTTGCGTCCGCGTTATGGTGCGCTCGGTTTTGTCGCGATGCCAAACGTTTGGATCTTTCAGATCTTGTTTCCGTTGATCTCGCCGGTAATGGATCTGATGTTGATCTATGTGCTCGTTTCGAGCGCGTTGGATCGATGGCAGCAGGGGCCTGGATATTCTTCGACAAACTTACAACAGGTGATTCTTTACTACGCGCTGTTTTTGGCGATCGATTGGGTGTCGGCGTGGTTTGCGTTTTTGTTGGAGCGGCGTGAGCGGTGGAGTTTGTTGTGGTGGTTGTTCCTGCAGCGGTTCTGTTACAGGCAGGTGATGTACTACGTGATGATTAAGTCAGTGGCGATGGCGATTCGTGGGCCGGTTGTTGGTTGGGGCAAGCTTGAAAGGAAGGCGACGGCCGAGGCTGGGCCGTAAGTCTTAGACAGGATTTACAGGATTTTTCAGGATAGACAAGATAAATCCTGTTAATCCTGAAAAATCTTGTAAATCCTGTCTAACGGATTTACTGGCGGTGTCGGGCTCGCAACGGAGTGTTCTCTGACGGCGGAATCACCGCGGGGTTGGGCGTATCAGGCGATGAGTGCAGGTGTATCGCTTTCCACGCGTTGCCGACGCGCTTGAACACGAGCGTCATCCGCCCCGAAGCAGTTTCCGGCGCGCCTTTATAGTTTTGCGATTGCGTCCACTGGCAAGTAACGATCGCACCAGTTGTTCCCAGCATCGTCACCGACTACATCGCGCACCTCGAGCTTCACGTCCTTGATCTCGGGATACGAGCTCTCGCGGTTCTTGCGGACCTGTTGCCAACCCTTCGTCACTGATCCGTTGTAGTTGAACAGATTGAGACCCGGGTTGTTCCAGTAAGCACTCATCACCTCATCGACGCTTGCGTGCCTGATGCCGTCAAGAAGAGTGTTAAAGGCCGCGAGTACGCCTTCTGAGCCGGGCGCGTGTGTAGTCGTGGTTTGTTTCGGTGCTGTGCCGGTGGTTTCGCGCGGTTCGTGTTTGCTGTTCTCGGTCGTTGAGTAGTGGTTGTTGTTGACGAGTTCGTGTTTTGACCCAGAACAACTCCGCACGTTAGAACAATCAAAGCGAAATACTTTAAGCATCAATAAACTCCTTACCACGGTATCCCGCTGCGCAGTCGCTGCACTGATGCGTCGCGACCGATACACGTCGAAGATCTCAAACATCGATGGTCCAACAGCCTTGTCCGGTGAGCATCGTGCGCGCTCCGTTGATCAGCAACCCCGCTTTCACACCCGCTTCGTCTGCAAACGCGCGCAACGCTGCTTCCGAAGTCTCAACGTTGAACGGCTCGACACGTTTCCAGCTTGTCTGCGAGACCATTCAGCAACTCTCGCAAACGCGGTTCCTTGCGCAGGTTCTTGTTGACTGCGGCCTCATCGAAGTCGAAATCATCAGAGAAGTACGCGCGACCCTGCGACGAAAAATCTTTCAACGTAAAGTAGCGCTGGCGAATCAGATCGACAGTCTTGCGAAACCACTCACTATCGTCGTCATCATACTCCTCGCGCCACAGTCTGTTCGCACGCAGCTCTGCTTTCACCATCGGCAACAGCTTGTCGAGCGGCATCGTGCGAACGTATTCCGCGTTCATCCACAGCGCCTTGTCGTCAGTCCAGCGACGCGGATCGTTCTCATGGAAATTGAAGATCGAATTCGCGCGATTGATGCCTTCGAGAGAGAAATACTCGACCAGCTCCTCTTTGCTGAGCACCTCTTTACCTTCCGGCGGCGCCCAGCCAAGCAGCGCGAGAAAGTTGCGAAAAGCCGCCGGCACAAAACCCTTATCGCGATAAGTCGTAAGCGAAACAACTTCGCCGTGTTTGCGTTTTGAGAGCTTGCCTTTGTTCGGCGCGAGTATCAGGGGCAGGTGCGCAAACCGCGGCACAGGCGCGCCGAGCGCTTCGTAAAGCAAAATCTGCTTGTGTGTGTTGGTGAGATGGTCCTGACCGCGAATCACGTGCGTGATGCCCATCGAGATGTCGTCGATCACGACTGACAGGTTGTAGAGCGGATGACCATCGGAACGAAGCAGCACGAGATCTTCGATCTCCGCATGGCTGCGCTCCTGCGCGCCGTAAACGATGTCCTCGAATTTAGTTTGACCTTCGGGCGCAACTTTCAGACGCACGGCGAACGGCTCGCCCGCGGCAGCACGTCGATCGGATTCTTCTTTCGAGCAGATCGCGATACGGGTTGCTACGCTGGTCCTCGTTGGCGCGTGCGCGTTCGGCAACGTCTTCCTTCACAGACTTGTCGTCACGTTGTTCTTTCGGAGTGAAGTCGCGATACGCCTTGCCTTCTTCGAGCAGGCGGTTGGCGGCTGCGCGATGCTGGGGCGCGTTGTTTGACTGGAAGACGAGATCTTCGTCGTAGTCGAGTCCGAGCCACTCGAGACCTTCGATGATCGAGCGTGTTGATTCTTCGGTTGAGCGCTGGAGATCGGTATCTTCGATGCGAAGGAGAAACTTGCCGCCGGTTTTCCGTGCGTAGAGCCAGTTAAAAAGCGCCGAACGGGCGGCGCCAATGTGCAGGTAACCGGTTGGGGATGGTGCGAAACGAACGCGAACAGACATTCTGGCGGAGATGACAGGATTCGAACCTGTGAAGGGCTTTTGACCCTTAACGGTTTAGCAAACCGCCGCCTTCAGCCACTCGGCCACATCTCCGTGCCACACGGGCGAAGACCAATTCTAGTCGCAAGGCGCGGATTGTCAAGGAAAGGGAAAAAATATAGGTCGAATAGGTCCTATAGGACCTATTTAAGCTAAGATTTCCGCATGCCGAATTCCTTAACGCGCCGCGACTTTGTTCGCGGTCTGGTTGCGGCGCCGCTCGTCGCGGTTTCAGCTACGGCGGCTTACGCGCGGCTCATCGAGCCGTACAATTACTGGATCTCCGAAACCGACATCTTCATCCGCGATCTACCGCAAGCCTTCGAAGGCTTTCGCCTCACCCAACTCACTGACGTCCATCACAGTCGCATCCTCGGCATCAACGAAATCAGACGCGTGGTCGGTCTTGCGCAGCAGACAAAGCCCGACATGTTTGTGCTCACTGGCGATTACAGCACGTCATACCGTCGCTACATCGAGCCTTGTGCCGAAGCCCTTTCTGCCTTGAGTGCGCCAGAGGGCGTGTGGGCCGTGCTGGGTAATCACGATCACTACACCGATCCCGAGCTCACGACGCGCGCCCTGCAACGTCATCACATCGCAGTGCTGAACAACGCACACACGACACTCCAGCGTGGCCCGGATTCGATCCAGTTGTCAGGCATAGACGATTGGACCTGGAATGCAACCGATTGGGTGCGCGCTTTCTCAGGCTTGAAGACGAACACACCGACAATTCTACTCTCGCATCAACCGACAGTGCTCGACTTCGACCAGACGAAGAATGTTTCGTTGATCCTGAGTGGGCACACGCACGGTGGGCAACTGAACTTCCCCCTCCTCGGTGCGCCCGCGAGTTTGTTCACTAAAGATCTTCGCTACGCGCGCGGGTTGTTCCGGCGCGGCGACACGCAGCTCTATGTTTCCACCGGAACAGGCGTGATCGGTCTGCCGCTGCGACTGGGCGTCCGCCCCGAAATCACAGTGCTGCGCCTGCGGCGCGCGTAAAAACCAGTTGACATCCGTAGCTTTGCAGAGTACTTTACGGCATGAAGTATCTGGCTAACGCCTGAATAGGAAATGCCACTGATTGGAGTACAATGCGGCCACGATGACGCTTCTCGAGAGTATTAACTCACCAGCCGACCTGCGCGCTCTTTCACCCGATCAACTTCGAACCGTCGCCGACGATATTCGCGCCTACATACTCGAAACGATGTCTCGAGTAGGTGGCCATACCGGCGCTTCACTCGGCGCCGTCGAGCTCGCCGTAGCGCTGCACTACGCGTTCAATACGCCACACGATCGACTGGTTTGGGACGTCGGCCACCAGGCTTACGCGCACAAAATTCTGACCGGCCGGCGCGATTTGCTTCCGACAATCAAACAGTACGGTGGCATCAGCGGTTTTCTGCGCCGCGACGAATCTGAGTACGACACCTTCGGCGCCGGACACGCCTCCACGTCGCTCTCCGCCGCGCTCGGCATGGCCATCGCGCGCGATCGCAAGGGCGAAGATCATCACGTCGTCGCGTTAATCGGCGACGCGTCGCTCGCAGGCGGCATGGCAATGGAAGCGATCAACCAGGCGGGCCACTTGAAGAGCCGCTTGATCGTCGTACTGAACGACAACGAGATGTCGATCGCGCCCGCAGTCGGCGCGCTGACCGGCTATCTCAACCGCATTCGCGGCGCCCACGGTTATCACCGGTTCAAAGACGAAGTTGAAGAGAAACTACGCGCGATTCCTTCAGTCGGCGAGAGACTGCATCACGCTGCGAAGACGATGAAGGACATGATCGCCGCCGCGGTTCTGCCCGGTGCGCTGGTTAATGAGCTTGGTTTCAAGTACATCGGCTATGTCGACGGCCACAATCCGCGAGCGCTCGTTGCTGCTTTCGAAGAAGCCAAGCAGATCAAAGACGGTCCGGTGATCGTCCACGCGCTAACGACGAAAGGAAAAGGCTTTCCGCAGGTTGAGCCCGATTACTATCGCTGGCACGCGACGGGCCCGTTCGATCTCCAAACCGGAAAACCGCACAAGAGCTCGTCAAAAGTCCCGACCTACACCACCATCTTCGGCAACACGCTTGCAGAGCTGATGGAGAAGGATCCGAAAGTCGTGGCATTGACTGCCGCGATGCCTGACGGCACGGGTGTTTGCACGGCGCTCGAGAAGTTTCCCGATCGTTCTTTCGACGTTGGTATCGCCGAGCAACACTGCGTCACGTTTGCGGCGGGCATGTCCTGCGAAGGACTGAAGCCGGTCTGCGCGATCTACTCGACTTTCCTGCAACGCGGTTTCGATCAGTTGATACACGACGTCTGCATCCAGGATCTCAACGTGAAGTTCTGTCTGGATCGTGGCGGTATCGCCGGTGGCGACGGACAAACGCATCACGGCCTGCTCGATATCGCGTACCTGCGTGCCGTGCCAAACATCGTCGTGATGGCGCCGAAGGACGAAGGCGAGATGCGCGACATGATGTTTACGATGCTGGAGCACACGGGACCGGCAGCGATGCGCTACCCGCGCGGCAACGGCGTCGGTGTCCCGATCGATCGCGAGCCGGAGCTGCTCGAAATCGGCAAGGGCGAAATACTGCGCGACGGTGGTGAAGTAGCGATCGTTGCTTATGGCGCGATGGTCCATCCGTCGCTCGCCGCCGCCGATCGTCTCGCAAAAGAGCGAATCGAGACGACTGTCGTGAACGCACGTTTTGTGAAGCCACTCGACGCGCCGTTACTGCTGGCCCTGGCGCGCACGAAGCGATTGATCGTCACAGTTGAAGAAGCATACCTGGCTGGTGGTTTCGGATCGGCGGTGATGGAGTTGCTCGAAGAGAACGGTTTGCAGGATCAGGTACGCGTGGTCCGGATGGGAATTCCGGATCGCCTCATCACCCACGGCGACGCGAAGTTGTTGCTGGCGAAGTACGGCCTCGACGCTGACGGCATCTACACGCGCGTGCGGGAGAGCGTCGAAGTCCTCGACGATCGCCGCGCTCGTACAAGAGTTTAGCCACAAAAAAGGCACAAAAATCGCAAAAATTCTTTTGAGGAGGAAGGAACGCCTTTAACTCAGAAAATTCTTTTTGTGACTTTTGTGCCTTTTTGCGGCATGGGTTGGTTTTTAGTGCACCATATCGCAGGGTTTTCGTTCTTCTCCCCGCCTAATTTCTCCTAAAAACAAGTGGCTTACCGCGTGGCCTCGTGATTGCAACTCATTTCGAGGTTTAACGATGAAGGAACTACGCAGAACCCCATTTTGACGACGAGCAGACTACTGCTGTCGGCTCGGCCCGTCGTGCCTTTGGAGAAGATCGAGGCGAAGGCGCGACACCGCCGCCAGTGGTTTCTCGGCGGTGCTTTCGCGATCGCGATGATGCTGGGCGCGGCTTCGGCGCTAGTGGCGTCGTACCTGAAGCTGCGCAATGTCCCTCAAACTGCAACCGAACTATCGGTCGAACCCGATGTCGCGCCCGCGCCGGTCGCTGTGGCCGAAGGCGCACCAGTTGAGACACCAGTGGTAGAGAGTGAGAACTTAGAAACCTCAGAAACACCGCCCGTTACGCCGAAGAAAGAATCGGCGACGAGGCGAAGAACAGTAGCAGCGCAACACAATCACGGAACCGGTCGAAGATCGCGACACGCGACGAGTGAGTGAAGAAGACGAGCTGGAGCGAATTCGCGATGCGGTGCTTTACGATCAGTGGGAGGAGCGACGTGCCCGCCGCGCGCTGCGACGCGAGCGTCGCCGGGCCGAGCGCTACAACCATCGCGATCTTTCCAACCTCAACGAAATCTTCGAAGGCCGCCGTCGTCCGTAAAACACATGTATTGACGGAATGCTGATCGAGTGGCATCATCACATCGCTACGTCGGTCGCCCTGATTTTCAAACTCACACAATTAATATCCCCGACATTTAATAACCTGATCTATGTTTCGCGCGATGCAAGCGCGGGTATGGTGAACATCATGAAGAAGCAGATGTTTCGTGAGCGGGAGTGTATTCACCGTGAGGAAGGAGCTAACGGTGATTTCTACAATGGGGTGTTCTACCTGCAAGCCTTGCAACGACTACGTGTTGATGATGCCGTGAGAATGGCGGGTAAAGTGACGTCGTTTTTCTGGTCTGATGCGCCGCAGATTATTGTTTGGTTGTGTGATGATTGCGCGACGGAGCTGCGACTGAACGATACACCACGAGCGGTGACGTCCGCGGGGCGACGGCAAGCTTAGACAGGATTTACAAGATTTCGCAGGATTAGCCAGGATATATTAATCCTGTGAAGCGTGAGCGGATAGATAAATTGCTTGTCGAGCGAGGTCTCGCTGAGTCGCGCACAAAAGCCCAGGCGATGGTTATGGCGGGCGTCGTGCTTGTCGACGAGCAGCGCGTTGAGAAACCTTCCCACCAGTTCGATTCAAACTCAGCAATTCGTATCAAGGGCGGCGACGATCCGACGAGTCGTTACGTCGGTCGCGGTGGTCTGAAGCTCGAAGCAGCACTGCGCGAGTTTCAGATCGATGTCGCAGGATTGACGTGTCTCGACGTTGGGGCTTCAACAGGCGGATTTACTGATTGTCTGTTGCAACATGGCGCGAAGCACGTTGTGGCGTTGGACGTGGGTCACAACCAGATCGATTGGCGACTGCGGAATGATCCGCGCGTCGAGGTTCGTGAAGGCGTCAATGCGCGCTACTTGAAGCCGGAAGATTTCGAGCAGAAGTTTGATCTGGCGGTGATGGACGTGTCGTTCATCTCTGCGACGAAGGTGTTGCCCGCGATTGTGCCGTTGCTGGTTGAAGGAGGGGCGATCGTGACGCTGATCAAGCCGCAGTTTGAGGTTGGGCGCGGAGAGGTTGGCGGCGGCGGTGTCGTGCGTGACGCTGCAAAGCGCGCGCGCGTTGTTGAAGAAGTGAACGATGCCGCACGCGGGCTTGGGCTCGAGGTTGTGAATGTGATCGAGTCGCCGATCCAGGGCGCTGAGGGGAATGTGGAGTTTTTGGCGCTCTATCGAATTTGACTCCTGCACGGGAGAAGGGGTTAGACAGGATTTCAAGATTTGAAGAATTTACAAGATGTATCCTGAAATCTTGTAAATCCTTGTCATCCTGTCTAACGTTCTTTGCGCCTTTGCGTGAGACTGGCTTATCATCCCGCCACTTCAATGTCGTCAATCAAGCGGATAGGAATAGTTCTTAAACCGCATCAACCCCAGGCACTGAAGACCATCTGCGAACTGGTCGTGTGGCTTGCGGAGCGCGGCATCACGCTCGTTGGTGGTCCAGAGCTCGAACGCGAGCGCATCGAACACCAGACCGGCTGCCCCGTACCGCAGGTTGAGAGCGACAAACTCGCCGGCGATGTCGATCTGATGCTCGTGCTGGGCGGCGACGGTACCATGATCGCCACTGCGCGAATGATCGGCGATCAGGAAGTTCCCGTGCTCGGCGTCAACTACGGCGGGCTCGGTTACCTCGCGGAGTTTCGCATCGAAGAGCTCTACAGCGCCCTCGAGTCGATCCTCGCAGGAAATTATCGTCTCGATCGACGCGTGATGCTTGAAGTTGAACTACCGACGTGGCGACGATCCACCGAAGACGAGCCGCGTACTAAACGACGTGGTAATCAACAAGTCGGCACTCGCGCGCATCATCGAGATCGAGGCTTATCTCAACAACCAGTTCGTCAACTCATTCCGTGCCGACGGTCTGATCGTCTCAACACCTACCGGCTCGACTGCTTACAATCTTTCCGCTGGTGGACCAGTTATATTTCCCTCGATGAATGGAGTTGTAATAACTCCGATTTGTCCGTTTACGCTTTCAAATCGTCCGATAGTCGTGCCGGACGATGCGGAGATCGAGTTGTTACTAAAGACGGACAATGAAGAAGTGGCGTTGACGCTCGACGGGCAAGTTGGTTTTGCATTGAAAGTTGCGGACCGCGTCAGGATTCACAAGAGCCGCACGACGTTCAATCTCATTCAGCCAAGCAATCGAAACTACTTCGACGTTCTGCGCGACAAATTGCGCTGGGGGCGTTAACGTGCAATCGATCCTGGGGCTTGCGCCCCAGGCTTTATGCTGTCGCCCGCTTCGCGGGCTCAAAACACATGCCTGAAAAAAGAGACAACCCAAATCGAAGCGAGCGAGATGCGTTCGAACGTGAAGTAGCCACCGATCTCGACGAAGAGACGCCCGATAAGCCGAAGGGCTTAGCGCTTCATAACAAGATCCTGATTGGTCTCGCAATTGGCGTGATCGCGGGTGTGTTTGTAAACCGGCAGTTCGGCGGCGATCATCCGACCGTCGTCTGGATTGTCGACAACATCACGCAGCCCGTGGGCCAACTGTTCCTGCGCTTGCTGCTGATGATTGTGGTCCCGCTCGTGTTCTCTTCACTAGTCGTCGGAGTTGCAGGCATCGGCGACATTCGCAAACTCGGGCGCGTTGGTCTCAAGTCGTTCGGTTATTGCCTCATAATCTCCGCGATTTCAGCCGTAATCGGCATCACGCTGGCCAACGTGATCAAGCCAGGCAAGCGCATCGATCCCAGCACGGCAACCGCATTGCAGCAACGGTATGCGAACGATGCGACGAAGACCGTGGAAGCGGCGAAGCAGGCGAGCACCACGACGCCAAAGCCGCTGATGGCTTTCGTTGAAACCATAGTTCCAAAGAACCCGTTTTTTGCAGTCGCCGGCAAAGAAGACGCCAACATGCTGCACCTCATGTTCTTTGCGCTCATGCTCGGCATCGCGATCACATTGATCCCACTGAGCGTCACCGGTCCGGTGCTGCGCGTGCTCGAGGGTGTTTATGAGATCACGGCGAAGATCATCGAGATGATCATGAAGTTTGCGCCGTATGCGGTCGCGTGCCTGCTATTCAACAACACGGCGCGTTTCGGCCTGGACCTGCTGCAAGCGCTTGGGTGGTTCGTCGTGACCGTGCTGCTCGGTTTGTCTTTGCACATGTTTGGTGTTTACTCGCTGTCGGTTTATTTCCTGTCGCGCATCTCGCCGCTCGAATTCTTCCGGCGCATCAAGACGGTGATGTTGACTGCGTTCTCGACGTCGTCGTCGAATGCGACGCTTCCGACGGCGTTGCGAGTTTCAGAACAGAATCTCGGCGTGCCGAAGCAGATTAATAGTTTCGTTTTGACTGTCGGCGCGACTGCGAATCAAAATGGGACTGCGCTGTACGAAGGTGTGACGGTGTTGTTTCTGGCCCAGCTCGCCGGCGTGGACCTGACGTTGGGCCAACAGTTAATGGTGGTCTATCTCGCGATCCTGGGCGGGATCGGTACGGCGGGTATTCCGTCCGGCTCGATTCCATTTATCATCGGCGTGCTGGTAACGATCGGTGTAAACCCGGCGCTAATTGCAATCATTCTGGGCGTAGATCGAATTCTCGACATGTGTCGCACGACATTGAACGTCACCGGCGATATCACTGCTGCGACGTATGTCGCGCGTTCTGAAGGCTATGAATTATTGAAGCCGCACGAGCCCGCGCTGGCGCACGCAGGCGTTCCGGTGGTGGAGCGTGGAATGGATTAAACGCCTTAATAACAGTCTGCGCATGCGGCTTGCATTACAATCCTCCTCATTTCCCGACACGAGGTGATGGATTATGGTTCTTCCGCTGTACGACGACAATACCGACCGGCAAACGGTTCCCTTCGTTAACTACGCGATCATCGCGCTAAATATCTTTGTTTTTGTTGTCCTTCAAGGGCTTGGGGGTAACGACGGGTTCACGTATTCATTCTCGACTGTGCCGGCGGAGATTCTTCAGGGACGCGATATCGTCACTCCGGCAAGGGCAGTCGAATATGCGGGCCAACGCATCCTCATTCCCGGTCTTGGTCCGACGCCGGGTTCGGTTTACCTGACGCTTTTCACTTCGATGTTCATGCACGGCGGCATCGCGCATATCGCCGGCAACATGCTCTTCCTTTGGATCTTCGGCGACAACATCGAGGATCGTTTGGGTCACGTGAAGTATCTCGTGTTCTACTTGTTGTGCGGTGTGATTGCTTCGTTGGCCCACGTGTTTACGACCGGTGTTTTCGCGAACAGTGAGAGCGCACTGTTGGTTCCGAGTCTTGGTGCTTCGGGTGCGATCTCGGGTGTCCTCGGCGGTTACATTCTGTTGCATCCAAAACGGCGCGTGACAGTTATCCTCTTCCGTTTTCTGACGGACGTGCCGGCTTATGTGGCGATTGGGATCTGGTTCGCGTTCCAGTTGGTCAGCGGACTAGGCATGCTGGGTGGCGGATCGCAACAAGGTGGTGTTGCGTACGCTGCGCACATCGGCGGCTTCATTGCAGGACTCGTGCTGATCAAGTTCTTTGATAGGGGCGGCAGCAGCCCGCGCGCGCCGGCTTATTGAGCTCTTCTCTGTGCTACCTCTGTGTCCTCTGTGTCTCTGTGGTTAAGTGTTCATCTAACCACAGAGACACAGAGGACACAGAGGTAGCACAGAGAAGAATTCTCAGTTAAGATCGCGCCCGATGCCGATTTCTGAACGTCCTCTGCCAGCACCGAACCAGCAATGTCTCGATATTCAATCGACGCCACGAGCGGAGATGAACCTGTTTCCGCTCGACACGTTCCCGTACGAGTTTCCCGGCAGCGAGATCAAGATCAATTTCGAGATCACCGAGTTCACGGCGATCTGCCCGTTCTCTGATTTCCCGGATTTCGCGACCATCCGCATCGAATACGTTCCGAACGAGCGCTGTATCGAGTTGAAAAGTTTGAAGCTCTACATCAACTCGTTTCGCAACGTAAAGATCTTTCACGAGCACGTCATCAACATAATTCTCGAAGACTTTGTCGCCGCCTGCGATCCTATGCGCGTCGAGATCGAAGGCGACTTCCACGTCCGCGGCAATATCAAGACCATCGTCAGGGCCAGCTACGCCAAACCTTAAGTACAGGATGCCTGATGAATCCTGTCGATGCTGCAAATCACGGCCACATCAACGGTTTGTGGCGGCGTTATCGCGGGTTGCCGCGCAACGTGTTTGCAATCGGTTTGGTGAGCCTGCTGAACGATGCGTCGAGTGAGATCATCTACCCGCTGCTGCCGATCTTTCTCGCGCAAAGTTTAGGCGCTTCGGCGCGCGCGATCGGCACGATCGAAGGACTCGCCGAGTCGATCTCAAGCCTGCTGAAACTCTTCGCCGGTTACCTCAGCGACCGTCTGGGGAAGCGAAAGTTGCTGGTCGTTGCGGGTTATTCAGTCGCATCTCTTGCGAGGCCGCTACTTGCGTTCGCGCAAACGTGGACTCAGGTGCTGGCGATCCGGCTCACGGATCGCATCGGCAAAGGAATCAGAACGGCGCCGCGGGACGCGATGATCGCCGATACGGTTCGTGTCGAACAGCGTGGCATCGCGTTTGGTTTTCATCGCGCGATGGACCACGCCGGCGCTGTGATTGGTCCACTCGTTGGTTATGTGCTCGTCATATTTTTTGTAGCGAACGCGAGGTCGCCGACCACCGGAGAGTTTTCGAAAATATTTCTGGCGGCGTCAGTGCCGGCGCTAATCGCTGTGCTCGTCGCGATTTTTTTCATGCGCGAGTCGCCGCAGCATACGTCGCCCGGATCTGAGATCAAGAAGCTCTCGTTGCGCGGGTTTGATAGCAACTTCAAACGGTTTCTTTTAGTGCTCGCGCTCTTCACGCTCTCTAACTCGTCGGACAGTTTTCTTATCCTGCGAGCGATGGATTCAGGCGTCTCGATCGCACTCATCCCGTTGTTGTGGGCGGCGCATCATGGCATGAAGGTGTTGAGCTCGTTGTTTGGAGGCGATCTATCGGATCGTCTCGGGCGCAAGCGTTTGATAGTTGCCGGTTGGGTGTTGTATGCGGCTGTTTACGCGGGATTTGCTTTTGCTACGCATCAGGCTTCACTCTGGGTCTTGTTTCTCGTGTACGGCATTTACTTCGGGCTCGCGGAAGGGGCGGAAAAGGCGCTCGTTGCTGATCTCGTGCGTCCGGAGCAACGCGGAACGGCTTACGGCCTGTACAATCTGGCTTTTGGTGTGACGGTGTTTCCTGCATCGTTTCTGATGGGTATGATTTGGGACTGGAAGGGACCGGCAGTCGCATTTCTCGTCAGCGCGTTCATGGGCGCGACGGCCGCGCTGCTCCTATTGATTTTTGTAAAGCCGCATCCGGAACCAAACACAGTTGCCGGCTAAGGAGAGTATTCGTGAAATGAGACGCCGAGTGTTAACGCCACATCCGGGTTTAGCAACAGGAATCGGTTACTACCTCAGCGGCATGGAGGAAGTGCGCGGCCAGGTCAACGCAGTAGTGAAAACAATTCCCGAGGACTTGATCGGCAAGCCGGCGTTTCTCGGCGCGCACTCGATTGGTGGCCTGGTGCTGCACATCGGCGAAGCAGAGTGGTTCTGGATGCAGATGGTCGTCAGCGGACACAAGCTCACCGAAGAGGATAAGCAGGCTCCTTACTGGGACGTGCTCGAGGACATTGAGCGCGTAGCCCGCAACGGTTACACAGGTGAGTTTTGCCTGAAAGAGATCGAGAAGATTCGCAACCAAACGCGCGACGTGCTCTTCTCATACAACGACAAGGATCTCGAGCGCATCATCACTTTCGAACGACATGGTGAGACGACGGAATACAGCCTGCGCTGGATCCTGCACCGTTTGATCGATCACGAAGCCCAGCACAAAGGGCAGATTTTCATGTTGAAGCGACTGATGGCAATATAGGTCCTATCGGTCCTGTAGGACTTATATTTTTTGATGAATTACGAAATCATAAAGACCTCCGATGAGCTTCGGAAAGCAATCGAATCCCTCGCAACGCAACCGGTGGTCGGTCTCGACACCGAAACCACCGAGCTCGATCCGTACACCTCTCGCTTACGACTGATCCAACTCGCGACCACAGATCGCGTCTACATCATCGACTTCGATCACTTCGCCAACGGCGACTCGACAAAAAGCGAAGCACTCGCGCCTTTGCGTCGCCTGCTCGAAGCACCGCGCCCGATCAAGATCGCCCACAACGCAAAATTCGACGCGAAATTCATCAAACACAATCTCGGCGTCGATCTCGGCGGACTCTTCGACACGCTACTTGCCAGCCAGCTCGTCGGCGCGGGCGACATCGAAGAACGGCACGGCCTCGAGACGGTTGCGAGTCGCTATCTAAACGAAGCGGTTGATAAATCGGAGCGCTTGAGCAACTGGAACTTCGAGTTGACCGAAGCGCAACTGGAGTACGCCGCGCGCGACGCCGCGATCCTGTTGCCGTTGCGTGAAAAGCTGATCGAGCGTTTGAAATCTGAGTCGTTGGTGAAGTGCGCGCAGCTCGAGTTTGAATGCGTGATGCCGGTCGTCGATATCGAGCTCGCGGGCTTTTACATGCACAAGGAGCGCTGGCTCGAGCAGCTAAGCATCGTCGAGAAGAGACGAGTCGAGCTTGCCGAGCAGTTGCAGCAAGTTTTGGCGGAAGAGTCGTCGCAGGGATCGCTTTTCGGTGGTCCACAGCGTGAAGACATCAATCTTGATTCGCAGCAGCAGTTGACTAAGGCACTAACACGTCTCGGCATTCCCGTTCCCGATTCGACGCGCAACTGGAAACTTGAGCCGCTGAGGGCGGAGTATCCGATCATCGGCACGCTCCTCGAATATCGCACCGTGCAGAAGGCGCTGACGAGTTACGGTGAAAACATGATCGGGATGATCAATCGCGTGACCGGCCGCCTGCATGCGGATTTCCGGCAGATAGGCGCGCCGACCGGACGCTTCGCGTGCACGAACCCTAATATTCAGCAGGTGCCGCACTCGGTCGAGTACCGGCGGTGTTTCAGTGGATATCCCGAGGGAAGGAAGCTGATCATTGCGGACTATTCGCAGATCGAGTTGCGGATTCTCGCGGAGTTTTCGGGTGATCGCGGGTTCATTGAGGCTTTCAATTCGGGTGCAGATTTACATCGCGTGACGGCGGCGCAGGTCTTCAACGCGACGCTCGATCAGGTGACGAAAGAGCAGCGCGACTTTGCGAAACGATTGAACTTCGGCGTGGTTTACGGGATTGGTGCCCAGCGCTTTGCGCTGATGACCGGGTTGAGCGTGCCCGATGCGGAGAATGTCTTGCGTAGATACTTTGGGACGTATCGACAACTGGATTCATACCTGCGCCAGGCGGCAAGCAGTGCCGTGAGCGAGCGGCAGGCGCGCACGGCGTCAGGACGTCTCGTGCGTTTTCGTTATGATGAAAATGACAGGCAACAGATCTCGATGACGCAGCGCAACGGCAAGAACACGCCGATCCAGGGAACGAGCGCCGACATATTGAAACGTGCGTTGAAGTTGTTGAGGGATGAGCTGCGAGAGACGAATGCGAAGGTCGTCAACATCATTCACGATGAGATTGTTGTCGAGGCTGATGCTGATGAGGCTACCGATGTGGCGGAGAAGGTTGAGCGCTTGATGCGCGTTGCTGGCGAGGAATATTTGAAGACTGTACCGGTTAAAGTCGAAACCGAGATCGCCGAGGAGTGGATCAAGTAATAGACAGGATGACAAGATTTACAGAATTAACAAGATAAATCTTGCCAATCTTGCAAATCTTGTCATCCTGTCTAACTTTTACCTCTCCATACCAGGTACACGGGAATGCCTGTAGCGACGAGTAAATAACCCATTCCCGACGTCGATGGCGCGAGAATCGCCAGATCGATGATGAACAACCCCGCAATCACGATGTAAATCAACGGCACGAACGGATATCCAAACGTCCGGTACGGCCGCTCGATCTCCGGCGCTTTGCGCCGCATCACGATCACCGCCCCAACCATCAAGATATAAAAGATCAGATCCGCTGAGACAATGTATTCGAGCAGTTGCGTGTAAACGTTCCCAAACGTGTACGAGCCCGTCTGTTGATTAACCGTCACCGTCCGCGGCAACACGAGGAACGACGCCCACAATCCCTGCGCGATCAAAGCAACCGCCGGCACGTGATGCTCATTCACGCTATCGACACGTTTGAAGAACAAACCATCACGCGCCATCGCGTAATAAACACGTGCGCCCGCCAGTATCAGCCCGTTATTACAACCAAACGTCGATATCATGATCGCGAGCGCCATGATGATCGTCCCGCTTGGTCCAAGCACCGCCTGCATTACCGCCGTCGCCACGCGATTCTGCGGCGCATTCTGAATCGCCGAGAGCGGCAGCGTCACCACGTAAGCGAGGTTTGCGAGCAGGTAAAACGTCACCACTAAACCACATCCAAGCAACAACGCCCGCGGCAAATTCTTTCCCGGATCGCGCACTTCACCCGCCGTAAACGTGACGTTGTTCCACGCAGACTGGGCAAACAGTGGTCCAACCATCGCGCGGCCGAGCATCATCAGCAGCGCCAGCATGAGCAAACCTTCGCCCACGGGCTCGAACCACACCTGCGACGCCGAAGGTTTCCAACCGTTTTCCCACGGCGCCCACCATGAAGACGTGTATGCAGCGCTTCCGCTATTCCAACCAAAGATCAACCCAATCAAAATCAACCCGAGCAAGGCGGCAGTTTTCGTAAACGTGAAAGTATTCTGGATGATTTTGCCGGTCTGAAGCCCGCGTGTGTTGATGAAGGTGAGAAAGAGAATCATCACGACCGCCAGCAGTTGCTGGCTCGACAAACTCAACGCGTAACCGTTGAACGACAGTTGATTGATCTTGAACGGGTGCAGCAATACGACCGGCGCGATCAGATATCGATCGCCGGCGATGCGATCGGTGAGTACGCCAGTGAAGTTTGCAAAGGCGACAGCGACAGCCGCGATCGTGCCGGTCTGGATGATCAGAAACAGGCCCCAGCCAAACAGGAACCCGGTCGCATGGTCCAAACGCTTCGCGCAGGAAAACATACTGGCCGCCCGCCCGTGGCCACATCGCGGCCAGCTCCGCACAACAGAGCGCTCCGGTAATAGTAAGCACGCCGGCGAGCGCCCATGCCATGATCAGCCAGCCCGGCGAGCCGACGAGGCGCGATGATTCTGCGGAAGTGATGAAGATTCCCGATCCGATCATCGAGCCCACGACGATCATCGTGGCGTCAAGCAGGCTCAGACCCCGGACGAGTTTTTCTTTAGACATTGGTCGGACTCGTATAGTGGCGCAAGACGCGGGTGTCAAGGAAAAAGTTTAGAGTTCAAGCTTTAGCTTGCCCGCTCGCGGCGAAGCAGCAGCCTAAAGGCTGAACTCTGAACTTCAGAAATGGCTTGCTTGACACTCCCGAACGGGCTCACTAGTCTTGCGCAAGTATGAAAAATGAGCTGATCAACTTAATAACAAACAAGCAAGCTCACATTGGTGTCATCGGCCTGGGCTACGTCGGATTGCCGTTGCTCGTCGAGTTTACTTCCAAAGGATTTCACGGCACTGGCTTTGAAGTCGACGAAGCAAAGGCAAAACAGATCAACGCCGGCACTTCTTACATCGGCGACGTGCCATCGCGCAAAGTGAAGGAAGTTGTCGACGCGAAGCGACTGCGGGCCACCACGGATTTCAGTCATCTGAGCGAGTGTGATGCGATCATCATTTGCGTGCCGACGCCGCTGCGCAAAACAAAAGAACCCGACGTTTCTTACATCCTCGCAGCCGCCGAAGAGATTCGCAGCGACTGCGCCGCGGCCATCTGATCATTCTCGAATCGACAACTTATCCCGGCACGACCGATGAAGTGTTGTTGCCGATGTTCGAAGCAAAGGGACTGAAACTCGACGAAGATTTTCTGCTCGCGTTCTCGCCTGAACGTGTCGATCCCGGCAACCCGCAGTTTCAGACGCATAACATTCCGAAGGTCGTCGGTGGCGTGACGGATGACTCAACAGTCGTTGCCGCGCATCTCTATTCGCAGATCGTCAATGATGTACACGCGGTCAGCTCGGCGCGTGTTGCCGAAGCGGCAAAACTTCTTGAGAACACGTTCCGCGCAGTCAACATCGGCATGGCGAACGAGATGGCGCGGCTTTGTTACGCACTTAACATCGATACGTGGGAAGTGATTCGCGCCGCGGCGACTAAGCCGTTCGGCTTCATGCCGTTTTATCCCGGTCCAGGAATCGGCGGTCACTGCATCCCGCTCGATCCGCACTATCTCTCATGGAAGGCGCGCCAGCACGGTTTCGATTCGCGTTTCATCAGTCTCGCGGAGGAAGTCAATTCGCGCATGCCTGAGCACGTGGTCCAACTGGTTTCGGATGGGTTGAACGACGAAAGCAAAGCGATGAAGGGCTCGAACGTCTTGCTGCTCGGCGTCGCTTATAAAAAAGACATCAACGACGTGCGCGAGAGTCCCGCGCTCTCGATCATCGATCGGCTGCGCGCGAAGGGCGCGAACGTGCGTTACCACGATCCGTTTGTAGCGAGAGATGCGCTTTGACGACGCGCACACTGAAGTCGAGCGGCGAGCCATTGAGCTCCGTGCCGCTGACGAACGAAGAACTGCAATCCGCTGACTGCGTGATCATCGTCACCGATCACAGCGACATCGACTACAAGCGCGTCTGCTCGCTCGTGCCGCTGATCGTTGACACACGCAACGCGCTTCAATGGTGACATCAGACGCGAGAGCAGCGCGCGGATAATCCGTCTTGTAATCCGTGTAATCCGCGGTTAAAAATAATGCTGAAAGTCATTAACGTCGTCGGCGCGCGGCCCAACTTCATGAAAGTGGCGCCGATCGTGGCCGCGATGAAAAAGCGTCCCGACACCTTCCTGCCGCTCGTTGTTCACACCGGACAACATTACGACTCAGCAATGTCTGACTCGTTCTTTCGCGATCTCGAATCTGCCGCAACCTGATACTCATCTCGGCGTCGGCTCGGGCTCACACGCCGCGCAAACCGCAGCAGTGATGGAGCGCTTCGAGCCGGTCGTGCTTCGTGAAAAGCCTGACTGGGTGCTCGTCGTCGGCGACGTGAACTCGACGATCGCGTGCGCGCTGGTTTGTGTGAAGCTCGGAGTGAAAGTGGCGCACGTCGAAGCCGGATTGCGCAGTCGCGATCGCACGATGCCCGAAGAGATCAATCGACTGCTGACGGATCAGATCGCTGACTTGCTGTTTACGCCATCGCACGACGCGGATGAAAACCTGATCGCTGAAGGCATTCCACGCGAACGAATCCGTTTCGTGGGCAACGTCATGATCGATTCGTTGCAAAGGAACCTCGAAGTTGCGCGTGCGCTGCCGACGCGGGAGCAGCTCGGTCTTACGAGGGATCGATTACGCTTTACTTACGCTGCATCGGCCGTCGAATGTCGATCTGCGTGATTCATTCGAGCGGATACTTGCGGCGCTCGAAGCGATCGCGGCGAAGTTGCCGATAGTCTTTCCGGTACATCCGCGAACGAGAAAGACGATCGCCGAGCTCGGATTGAGCGATCGCGTCGAGTCGATAAAAGATCTGCGCCTCATCGAGCCGCTCGGCTATCTCGACTTTCTCAATCTCTCGAGCAGCGCGCGGCTCGTGTTGACGGATTCCGGCGGCATTCAGGAAGAGACAACTGCGCTCGGCATTCCGTGTCTCACGTTGCGCGAAAATACCGAGCGCCCGATCACAGTCGAGATGGGCACGAACGTCGTCGTCGGCACTGACACGACGAAGATCATCGCGGCAGCAAATGCGACTCTGAATGGTTCCGCAAAGAAAGCCCTCAAGCAGCCGCCACTCTGGGACGGCCACACGTCTGAGCGTATCCTCGATGCGCTCGAAGAATTGGCACTCGCGCTGATGCCAGTCCTGAACAAAATCAAACGCGCGCTTCGTGGAGAAGTAAAGCTCACGACCGCAGCACGCGAAGCATGGCGCCGCAGTCTTGTTTCGTTCGAGCAGCGCAAAGAACGCGCGCGTCTCAACAACGATGAATCGCTTTCGCTGGCGCGTGATTACGCACACATGAGTGCGGACGAGTTATTGGCCCACTTTCGCGGAACACGTGAGGCGAAGTTCTTCAGCGGTCTTATCCCGAGCGAAACGGCGGAACTAATCGCTTCAGCGGAACGGATCGTAAACGATCACTCCTGGCCTTTGCTCGGCTTCGGCGAGCAGTCGTTCGGAAAGAGATTCAGTGGCGACGTGATCCGCTTTCAAATTACGTTTGGCCGCTCGATTACCATCGCGACATCAAGCTCGTGCGCGCGGATGGTTCTGACGTGCGCGTGCTTTGGGAGTTGAACCGGCTCGGACATTTCCTCACGCTCGCATGCGCTTACGCGTCAACGCAGGATGAACGCTACAGCGCGGAATTCTTTGCGCAACTCCGAAGCTGGCACGAGCAGAATCCGTACGGCCGTGGTCCAAACTGGAACTGCGCGATGGAAGTCGCACTGCGCGCCATGAACCTGCTGGCGGCATTTGAATATTTCCGTCACTCAACGCAACTGCGCGCAGATTTTCTGGCGTTCTTCCTGCAACTACTTCAGCAACACGGTAACTACATCCGACGCAACCTCGAATTCTCTTACATCGCCACCAGCAATCATTATCTTTCGGACGTGGTTGGACTGCTCTGGTTGGGATTATTGCTTCCGGAGCTTCGCGATGCTGACGAGTGGCGCGATTTTGGTTTGCGTCAAATGCTGCTCGAGATGGACAAGCAGGTGCTGGCTGATGGAGCGGATTTCGAAGCGTCGACCGGCTATCACCGCTTTGTTACGGAGCTATTTCTCTACTCGTTTTTACTTTGCCGGGCGAACAATGTCGAGATCGAAGAAGAGGTATTGGTCCAGACTTCACCAGATGCTGAACTACATTCGTGCTTACCTGCGGCCCGACGGCTTTGCGCCGTTGATTGGTGATACAGATAGCGGACAGGTTTTACCTGTTGTGCGTCGCCGCGCCGATGACCATGCTTATCTTTTGGACATTGGCGCGGAAGTGTTTGAGGGACCGCGTTGGAGAGTGAATCATCGAGCGTTTCCGCACGCCGGCATTTACATCATGCGCGATGGCGATCTGTATCTCTGTTTCAACGCGAGTGGCGCAGGTATCAACGGCCGTGGATCGCACGGGCATAACGATGCGTTGAGTATTGAAGTATCTGCGGGCGGACGCGCGTTCATCGTCGATCCGGGAACATACGTTTATTCTGCGGACCTCGCGAAGCGACACGAGTTTCGCTCGACCGCGTATCATTCGACAGTGCAGATCGACGGTCTCGAACAGAACACGATCCGCGTGGACACGCCGTTTGTGATCGGCAACGAAGCAAAGCCGCGCGTGCTGGAGTGGAAAACAAGCGACGACTTTGACAAGGTCGTTGCGGAACACTATGGATACACGGTCGTTCATCGCCGCACAATCACATTCGATAAACGCGGACGCTTTTGGTTGATTGATGATGAGTTTTTTGGCGATGGTGAGCATGTTTACGAGGCGAGGTTTCATTTTGCGCCCGGGTTGGATGTCAGAGTTAATGGTGCTGCGGTGGAAGCGGGTGGTTTACGTGTAGCGTTGTTGAATTCAGAAGTTGAGCCGGTGCTTGAAAGTCAGCCGGTGTCGCGTGATTATGGTGAAATGAGTGATGCTGTTGCTGCGTGCTGGAGAATCGAGGGCGGGTAAGCAAGCTTAGTTGGAAGATTAGTTTTACAGGATTACAGGATTTGCAGAATTAACAAGAATATGTGTGGGATTTGCGGAGTTTGGGAATATGGTGCGAGTGAGGGGTCGGTTGAGACCTCGTTGCTTGCGCGGATGCGCGATGAGATGACGCATCGTGGACCCGACGACGCCGGCGATCTCATCTTCGACGATCATCGCGGCGGCTTCGGCTTTCGTCGTCTCTCGATCATCGATCTCTCCGCCGCCGGCCACCAGCCGATGCACGGCTGCGACAAGCGCACGTGGCTGGTCTTTAACGGCGAGATCTACAACCACGCACTCATCCGCGCCGATCTCGAAAAACGCGGTCACAAGTATTCATCACGCACCGACTCCGAAACGATCCTGCATCTCTACGAAGAACGCGGTCTCGACTTCATCAACGAGATCGAAGGCGACTACGGCATCGCCATCTGGGACGCAAACAAAGAGCGACTCGTGCTCGTGCGCGATCGCATCGGCGTCAAGCCGCTTTACTTCTATCACAAGGACGGCCGCTTCATCTTTGCGTCTGAGATCAAGGCGATCCTGCAACATCCAGCGGTGACACCCGACATCGACGAGCAGGCGCTTTATCACTATCTCACTTTCCTTACGACTCCGGCTCCGACGACGCTCTTTCGCGACATTCACAAACTTCCTGCCGGTCACGTTTTGACGTTGACACGCGACGGCACGCTCAACATCCAGCGCTATTGGGACGCGCTTCCGCCGAAACAAAAAATCGCCCGAGACTGAAGACGAACAGCGCGCGGAGATCCTGCGTCTGCTGCGTGATTCGATCCGTAAGCGAATGATGTCAGACGTGCCTTTCGGAGTGTTTCTCTCGGGCGGCGTCGATTCGTCTGCGAATGTCGCGTTGATGTCGGAACAGATGTCGCGTCCGGTTGAGACGTTCACAGTCGGTTTCAGCGATGCGGAGTATCTGAACGAGCTCGAGCCGGCGCGTCGCATTGCGAAACAGTTTGGGACCAACCATCACGAGGTGATCATCTCCGAAAAGGAGATGCACGACTTTTTGCCGAGCATGGTCTTTCACCAGGACGAGCCGATCGCCGATCCGGTTTGCGTGCCGCTCTACTACGTTTCAAAGCTCGCGCGTGATTCGGGAACGATCGTGGTCCAGGTTGGTGAAGGCTCGGATGAGATCTTCAGCGGTTACGACAACTACGTGCGTCACCTGCGAATTTACGAAAACTTCTGGCGGCATGCGGAAGCGTTGCCGCTTTCGTTGCGACGCGCGATCTCGAATCTTTCGCGACCGGCGCTCGAAGCGACAGGTCAGAAAGCGTGCGGCGATCGAGTTGATCCGGCGTTTGGGTGCGGATGAGCCGTTGTTCTGGGGCGGCGTGGTGGTTTACGACGAGACGTTCAAGCCGCGCGTGCTTTCGCAGCAGGTGCGTGAGCGATTGAATGGTCTTTCGTCGTTGCGCGTGGTTGAGTCGTACTTGAAGCACATCGAGCAGGAGCGGCCGGACGCTGATTTTCTTGCGCGCATGACGTATCTCGAATTGAAGTTGCGACTGCCGGAGTTGTTGTTGATGCGAGTTGATAAGATCACGATGGCGACGAGCGTGGAGGCGCGTGTGCCGTTTTTGGATCATCATCTGGTTGAGTATGCGCTTGGGTTGTCGCGCGCGTTGAAAGTTGAGGGAACGAGTGGGAAGCACATTTTGAAACGCTCGCTTGAAGAGATCCTGCCGCGTGATCTGTTGTACGAGCGGAAGCGAGGGTTTGGTGCGCCGGTGCGTGAGTGGTTTCGTGAGGGATTGGGTGGATGGTTCGACGAGCACTTGATGAATGGGACCATGAGGCGCAGGGATTTACTGGATTACGGGTTTGTGAGCCGGATGCTCGAGGAGCACCGTGCGAAGACGCGCGATTGGGGATTTCATTTGTGGGCGTTGTTGAATTTGAGTTTGTGGTACGAGAGGTGGATCGACAGACGTTGACAGGATTACAAGATTTGCAGAATTAACAAGATATATCTTGTAAATTTTGTAATCCTGTCTAACTAATCATGCCAAGCTTCGCGGCTCGCATTGGATGGACCTTCGCCACGCGCGTGTTGATGATCTTCAACAGCGTCGTCGCGGGCATCATCGTCGCTCACTGGCTCGGCGCGGAGGGTGTCGGCCAGTTAGCCGTCATCAACGTCACTATCGCCACTATCGTCCAACTCGGCAGCTTCGGTCTTCCCTCATCAAACACTTACTTCATCGCCCAGGACCAGGCGCGCTTCCGCGCCGCTGCCATCAACTCACTGATCTTCGCCCTCGGCACCGGCGTCATTCTCGCACTTGCATTGAGCGCGGTGGCCACATCTCGTCCCGACTGGTTCGGTTTATTTTCGCCCGATTTGATCCACATCGCTGCCGTATCGATTCCATCTCAACTGCTGACACTGATCGGTCTAAACATCTTCCTCGCCGTCGGAAAGGTTAGACAGTTCAACCTCCTGGATCTGCTCGCCCAGTCGTTTGTACTGATTAATGCAGTCTTCGTGTCGCGCATGGTCCAGTCAGATCTCGGCACGCTCGTATTCTGGAACACGACCACCAGCATCTTCGTCAGCATCATCATCGCGCTGCTGCTCGTTACCTCGGCAAAGAGCCTCGCTTATTCGAAATGGCGTGCTGACCTCGCGCTTCTTCGGCGCATGATTTTTTACGGCCTGAAGTTTCACGTCTCAATTCTGGCGGGCACGATCATCATTCGTGCTGACTTAATAGTCGTGAATCATTTTCGCGGCGCGGCCGAGGCGGGCGTGTACAGCGTTGCGTCACAGTTTGCGCTGCTCCTGATGCTGCTGCCCAGCGTGATTGCAACACTGCTTTTTCCGCGCGTCACGTCTGAACAAGACGCGCGCGGCGAGACGACGTGCCAGGTCACCCGCTACGCAACATTCATTATGTTTATCTGTTGTCTCGCAGCGGTGCCACTTAGTTTGCTGTTGCCTTTGATTTATGGTGAGGCTTTCTCGGAATCAACCGGATTGCTTTGGATCCTGCTGCCCGGTGTTTACCTGATGGGGCTCGAATCGGTGCTGGTCCAACATTTCAACGCGCTCGGTCTGCCGCGAGCGATCCCGCTGTACTGGGTCGTCACTTTGATACTTAATCTCGTGCTCGTATTCGCGCTCGTGCCGCGCTATGGCGCGCAAGGCGCCGCGATTGCTTCGTCGATCAGCTACGCCGCCATCTTCGCGCTCGTCGCGCTTCACTTTCACACGAGCACCGGACGATCGTTTTCCGAGGTATTCGTGCTCGGGAGCCTGCGCGGATGAAAGTCGTTCTCCTCGCGCTCAGCGGCGACCTCGCTCGCTGGCAGGACAAACTGCTGGAGCTTTATCCCCACTGTTCCATCGAACTGATCTCGCGCGCTGAATTCGAAACAGGCAGTCACATAAAACGACTCAAATCGTTGCGCGCTCTGCGTCCGGACGTCCTGGCGATCGCAACTGAGCGACTGCCGTGGCAACGCGGCCAAAATCTTTTTATGGTGTTCGGTGCGCTCGCTGGCGCGCGCGAAGTGCTGATGCTCGACGCGCACGGCGAAATGATTCGCAAGTCGCGCTCGAACGTTTTGCTTGGCGCGCCTGCAAGACTCAGCCGCGAGACGATCACGGGCGCCAGCGACATCGCACAGTCGCGTCGTGAATTACAGCGACTCGAAGAAGTGACACTGCGATTCGCAGACGTGCCGCGCAAGATCACGCCGCGATCACACGTGCGAGTTGTTTATCTTCGCTCGACGCCCGGACCAGGCACACAAGCGGGCGGCGCTGCGAGTCACATTAAAGGCGTGGTTGAAGGGCTCGAAGCGCTCGGCGTGGAAGTGCAGATCATCAGCAACGATCTCATTGCGGGCATGAACGCGGCTCGCAGATCGATTCACGGTGATCCCGCCGCAACCCGGCGGCAGTACACGCGCACTTTTCGAAATTCATAACAACCTCGTCTTTACACGTGGCGCCGTGCCGTTGATCGAGCAAGCCGATCCCGATTTCATTTATCAACGATATGCGCGATTTAGCTGGGCTGGTGTGGTCGCTGCGAACCGCACGAAGCGGCCGTTGTTTCTCGAGTACAACGGCTCCGAGGTTTGGGTGGGCCGGCATTGGGACCGCGTCGGCAGTCTCGATTTGCTCGAGCGATACGAGCGATTGAACCTTGACGCTGCGGCGCGTATTTTTGTCGTCTCCGATGTTGAGCGCCGGAACCTCGAAGGGCGTGGCGTCGCGGCGGAGAAGATTGTTGTAAATCCGAATGGCGTTGATGTGGAACGCTTTCGACCGGGTGTTGGTGGCGTAGAGGCGCGACGTGAGCTCGGGATTCGAGACGATGAGGTGGTCGCGGGGTTTGTCGGCACGTTTGGACCGTGGCACGGCGTTGAGAAGCTTGCTGAAGCGATCAAGTTGATTCCATCGGATGTGCCTGTGCGGTTTTTGTTGGTGGGAAGCGGGAGCTTGCATGTCGAGGTTGAGAAGCGACTCGAGGCGGAGGTCGCGGCGGGTCGAGTGATCTTTACAGGCGCGGTCGGCCACGATCGCGTGCCGGGTTTGCTTGATGCTTGCGACATACTGGTCGCGCCGCATGTGCCCCTCGCGGATGGCAGTGAGTTCTTTGGATCGCCGACGAAGATCTTTGAGTATATGGCGATGGGGAAAGGGATTGTTGCGAGTCGATTGGGGCAGATTGGCGAAGTGCTCGTGGATGGTGAGACGGCGTTGCTGGTTGAGCCGGGAGATGTTCGTGAGTTGAAGGAAGCGATAGTGAGGTTGATTGATGATCAGGGGTTGCGAGAGGCGCTTGGGATTAAGGCGCGTGAGATGGCGGAGAGAGAGCATACGTGGACGCAGAATGCTCAGCGCGTCCTTAACGAGTTTAAGTCGTTGACAGGATTTACAGGATTTGCAGGATAGATGCCGGGTTTGCGGATCGATCGAAAACAGCTCACAGTAATCTTTGCGTTGCTGCTCATCGCGATTAGCGTGCGCGTCCTCACGCTCCAATTCATGCGCGCGCATCTACAGCGATCCCGGCGTGGTTTCAAGTCGGTTCGTACGCGAAGTTCGATCGACAGGCGCGCGACATCCTCGACGGCCGTCAAAGACTCTTCTGGATCGACGATCCCACACGCACTGATCTGGCCCAGTATCCGCCCGCGTTCTCCGCGCTCGTTGCGTTGATCTACAAAGTCACAGGCGATCGCTCTGCATACTCAGTGCAACTCGTGCTGTGGTTTGCAGATCTGATCCTGTCGTTCCTGTTGATCGCCGGTATTGCTCGAACTGCGTTTGGGTCGCGCGCGGCAATCGCGAGTGCGTTTGTTGTTGCGTTATCGCCGTTGTTTGCAATGTATGCCGCGTATCCTTCGCCGGACGTGCCCACGACGTGGTTTGTGCTCGGCGGCAACTGGTTGCTGCTTCTTGCTGCACAGCGCAAGAGTGTGCGGCTCGCGCTCGCCGCGGGAGTGGCGCTTGGGATCGCGTGCTGGCTGCGTGTGAATCCGTTGTACTTGTGTGTGGGTTGGGCCGTGGCGTTGCTCTTGTTCGTGAAAGAGGCGTGGTCGTTAAGATTAAAGCTGGCTGCCGCCGCGCTCGCGGGCACAGTTATCGTGATCGCGCCGATCGTCATACGCAACTACATCGTGTTTCCGGATTTCACGCCGACTGGCGGCACGATCGGCGTCGAATCTTTGGGAAGGACTCGGCGAGACGGAGCTCGGGCAACAGCACGGGTTTATCTTTGGCGACGATAAGATGGTGGAGGTTGAGCGCAAGCGCGTCGGCTGGCCGGCGGACATGCACGTTGATGCGCAGTGGCCTGACGGGATTCGCCGCGACCGCGAGCGCACGCGCGAGTCACTCGCGTTCATCAGGCAGCATCCGGTTTGGTACCTTGGGGTGATGGCCGGGCGCATGTGGGGCATGCTAAAGGTCGCGGGCGATCCCGTGCCTTACACCGGCATCAGCGGCATCAACGTAACGAGCAAAAAATGTTTGCCGCCGCATTGGCAAGGTGGCGTACTCGCGTTTGGTGTGAATGTACTGGGAATGATTCAGAGCGTCGCGCGATATCTATTTCTACCTTTCGCCGCATTTGGGAATCTATGTGGGTCTGGCGACGCGATTGGCGGATTAGTTTCCTCATGCTCGTCACCGTCCTTTACTATCTAGTTCCGGGCACGGCGGCGCACACGGAGATCCGCTACGTCCTGCCCATGCACGGTTTGTTAATCGTCTTTGCATCCGTGGGCATCGATTACTTGATCCGTGTAATCCGTGGTTAAAAGGATTTATGAAGGAACACACGTATCCAATCATGTTCCGCATCGAGCAGTCGCACTGGTGGTACACCGGGCGGCGCAAGATCCTCGCGAACTTCGTCGAAGACATTTGTCGCCGCGTGACTGATCGTCGTCCGCGCATACTCGATGTTGGTTGCGGCACGGGCGCGAACCTGTTGATGCTTTCGGAGTATGGCGATGCAGAAGGCGTCGATATCTCGAAAGACGCGCTTGCGTTTTGTCGCGAGCGTGGGCTGGACAAGGTGAAGCTCGGCGCGGGTGAAGAGCTTCCTTATGATGACGGCACGTTCGATCTCGTGACGGCGTTCGACGTGGTCGAGCACATGGATGACGATCTCGCGGGCCTCAGTGAAATGCGACGCGTGTTGCGGCCCGGTGGGCGCGTGTTGTTGTTTGTGCCGACGTTCATGTTTTTGTGGGGCTTGCAGGATGATGTGAGCAATCACCGGAGACGTTATCGTTTGCCGGAGTTGCGGCGTGTGCTTGAGCAGGCTGGGTTTGAGATCGAGAGAGCGACGTACGCGAATATCACGTTCTTCCTGCCGATACTGTTCGTGCGGAAGTTGATGCGACTGACGGGGGTCAAAGCCGAAACTGAGAATAATATTAACGTGCCGGCGTTGAATGGTGTGCTCGGGAAGAATGCTCGGTGCGGAGAGTGGTATTGTTAAGTATATAAACATTCCGTTTGGTGTGTCAGGGTTGTGTGTGGCTCGAAAGCGAAGTGCGTTTAGACAAGATTTACAAGATTTACAGGATTGACAAGATGAATCCTGTCTAATCATGAAAAATCTTGTAAATCCTGTCTACGACTGTCCGTCGCTAATACATCTGAATGAAACGAATCTTGTAAGCACCATCGTTCAACTCCCTCACCGAGCGCATGTGTGTCTTGAGCCATTCAGCGCCGGCGGGTGTTGAAGAGATCTGATCGATAGCAGTGGTTTCGAGCCACGCGCCGCCAGAGTCGTTATTGATTCGGGACGCAGAAGTTTCCATTCCGTTGATGGATTGAAGTAGCGAACGAGCGACTGGTCTGAATTTGGTGCGCCGTAGTAGATCACTGTGCCCGCCGGCCATTCGCGGTTCATCTGTAACGCAAAAGCGAGCGGCGGAAATTTCTCGACGTGTGAAAACGGGTAAATCAGAAAAAGAAAATTCGCGAGCGCGACGGCGATGACGAACGCCGCGAGTGTATCGTCGATTTGGATGTTTTGTTTTGCACGGCCGAGATTAAGAGACCGAGAAGCAGGATCAGTGCCGGGCAGGTAGAAGAGCCTGTAGAACGTGTTCTGCGGCAGCCAGAAGTAGAGAAACACGAGATACACAAACGTCCACAACAATGCGAGCAGCAGCACAGTCTTCTGGCGTGTTTCCAATCGCAGTTTAGGAACCCGGCCGACAAGAATCGCGGTTGCCAACGCCTCGTAACGCATTAAAGAAAAACAAAGCGACTGCGGCTCACGAGTGCGGCGATGAGCACGATCAGCACCGGATTCATGAGGCCTTTGAGTAAGTTGAACCTGCCGCCGAAGAAGAGTCGCACTTGCCCGCGCAACGAGTATTGCAGATTGGACCACAGGTTGAATCGCGTGTCGGCGTCAGGCGAGTATGAAGCAGTCCAGGTCAACAGGCGCTGAAGGTCAAACGTTCCCGACGCGAGATAAAATAAGTAAGCGTAAGTCGTGACGATCAGAACCGCCGCGACAGCAGTGAAGTAAACAGCATTCAGTGCCCGTCTGTTTGATCGACAACTGCCCATCCTGCAAGTAAACACCCAGTGCCAAAACCGGCCACATCAAAACTGCGAGCTGGTGAAACGCGAGGCTGATGAAAAAAATCACGAGCGAGCAGCAACGGCCGTGCTTTTTGATTTGGCAGCACGAGGTAGAAACTGATCAGCAGGAAGAGCACGCTCGGGATGTAAGCATTGGCATCGGTCGAGAACTTCCACCACGTTGCTGAAAATGCAAACAGTAACGTGAGACACATCGCGACATACAACGAGCGCAGCGTATTCATCAGAATCGAGAAGAAGATGCGCGCACACGACGGCGCTGAGAAGACAGTTCAGGATCTGGAGCGCTGTGAGTGCGCGGATCTCAGCGCCGAGTGAGCGGAGCAGTTTGTAGAAGAGATAACCAACGAAGTTGTAGATGAGATGATTGGGATGAACGAGTGATGGATTCAGACTCGTTGCGTCTTCGATAGCCTGCGCGAAGACGATGCCGTCCCAGTAGTAGACGCGTGTTGGGAACAGGAGATAGATGATGGTGATCGCGATGAAGAAGAGCCACGGCGCCAGTTGGCGACGGTTCATTAGAGACAGGATTTACAAGATTTTACAGGATTATCAAGACTTATCCTGCAAATCCTGTAAAATCTTGTAAATCCTGTCTACAAATGCTGCGAAACCGATCAATTATCTGCTTTGGTGGTGAAGACTGGTGGTATCACCAC
The DNA here is from genome assembly GCA_963748155.1 of uncultured Acidobacteriota bacterium. Taxonomy (GTDB): domain Bacteria; phylum Acidobacteriota; class Blastocatellia; order Pyrinomonadales; family Pyrinomonadaceae; genus PSRF01. The sequence goes on from CAVVHV010000004.1 coordinate 1,039,241, forward strand.
CCGCACTCCAAGGCCCACCTCATGCGCAAGTTCGCGCGCGCGGGCAACAAGGTAATCTTCGTCAACTCGATCTCGATGGGCTTGCCGTCGCTGGGCCACAAAGATCTGTTGCCGCGAATCAAGCGCAAGCTCGGCAGTTATTCCAAACTCGCTCGCCAAACTGACGAAGGTATCACGGTCGTGTCGCCCGCGAGTTTGCCGTTCTTCGGTACTGCGGCGGCGCGTTCGATCAATCGACGCTTGATCGGTGCGCAGATCAAGCGTCTCGCGCACAGTCGCGGGCTCACGAAGCCGATACTCTGGATCGCCATTCCCACTGCCGCCGACATGATCGGTGCGTTTGACGAGTCGGCGGTGGTCTATCACGTGTCAGACAAGTATGATGCGAACACGATGGATCATGCTACCGATCCGGCGTTGATACGAAGGCTTCACGAGCGTGCGATCGATGCGAGCTGATCTGATTTTCTATTCGGGTCGAAAGCTGTTTACCGAGGCAACGCGCGGGAGTGAACGCTCACACTTGCTCGAACAGGGTGTTGATTACGATCACTGGCGTCGCGTCAGCGAAGGTAAGATCGAGGTGGCGCCGGCGATCGAGAAAATTCCGCGGCCGCGGTTGGGATACTTTGGCGCGGTCGAGCCGTGGCTCGTCGATCAGGAGTTGATCAAGCGCGCGGCGCGCGAGCGACCTGAATGGCAGTGGGTGTTCATCGGTAACAAATCGCGCGGACTCGAGATCGAAGAGCTGCCAAACACGCATTTTCTGCCGCCCGTCGCGTACGCGGATCTGCCGGCGTATGCGGCGGGATTCGACGTTTGCGTGTTGCCGTGGGAAACTGAGCAGTCTTTTACGAGTTACGGATCGGCGATCAAGGTGCGTGAGTATCTGGCGACGGGCAAGCCGGTGGTGATTTCGCCGTTGCCCGAGTACGAGCCGATGCGCGACGTGCTGCGGATCGCGCGCACGCGTGATGATTTCATTCGGCTTGTTGAGGAAGCGCTGCATGACAAGGACTCGGCTACGGCTGCGAATCGCCAGGCTGCGGTGGCGTCAGGCACCTGGGACGCGCGCGCTGAATGGGTTAGTGGATTAATTGAGCGTGTGTTGAGGGAGAAACAGTTGTAGACAGGATTTACAAGATTTTTCAGGATTGACAAGATTTATCTTGTTCATCCTGAAAAATCTTGTAAATCCTGTCTACAACTCACTCGATGAAACAAGTCCTCCAAAACAGGAAAACGGGCCGTCCATTCGTGGGTGAGGTGCCGGTGCCGGCGCTACAGAAGGGACGCGTGCTCGTGCGCACCGTGGCTTCATTGATTAGCGCCGGCACTGAGCGCGCGGCTGTCGAGCTCGTCAGCAAAGGTCTGGTCCAGGAGGCGCGACAGCGACCCGATCTCGTGAAAGCGGTCGTCGCGAAAGTGAAGAGCGAAGGACTGCTCAACACGTTTGCATCAGTGCGCGACAAGATGGCCGCATCGCAGGCGCTCGGTTACAGCGCCGCAGGGATCGTTGCGGCAGTTGCTGAAGATGTAACGGAGTTTCAGGTTGGCGACCGCGTCGCGTGTGCGGGTGTGGGTTACGCCTCACACGCGGAAGTGTTGTCAGTGCCGAAGAATCTTTGCGTTCACTTGCCGGAGCGTGTGAGCTTCGAGTCGGGAGCTTACGGCACGCTCGGCGCGATCGCTTTGCAGGGCGTGCGCCTTGCGGAGCCGACGCTCGGCGAGTCGATCGTCGTGATCGGTTTGGGTTTAGTGGGCCAGCTCACGGTCCAACTGCTCAAGGCCAATGGATGTCGTGTGTTTGGATTAGACCTCGACGAGTCGCGCGTGGACCTGGCGCTCGAGTTGGGCGCTGACAAGGCCGATCGTCTCAAACGAAGCACGCAGCAAAAGAGATCGAGAGCTGGACGCAGGGGCTACGGCGCTGACGCTGTTTTGATCACTGCCGCCACTGACTCAAATCAACCGATCGAGCTGGCGGCGCGTGTCTCGCGTTTGAAAGGTCGCGTGATCGTCGTCGGCATGACCGGCATGGACATTCCGCGGCCACCATTCTTCAGTCGTGAGCTCAAGTTGATCATTTCGATGTCGTATGGACCAGGCCGTTACGATCCTGAGTACGAAGAGCGAGGCCACGATTATCCGCTGCCTTACGTGCGTTGGACCGAGAAGCGAAACATCGAGAGCTTTCTCGAACTCATTGCGGACAAGCGTCTGAATGTGGAGCGACTGACGACACATCGCTTTCCCAATCACTGAAGCCGATCGCGCGTACCAGTTGATCTCGGGAGAGATGCAGGAGCCGAACCTCGGTGTCGTGCTCAATTATGATCCGGAAGCGGAAGTGGTGCGCAAAATATCGCTCGGCGCGGCTCCGCAGCCCCGCAAGTCTGAGAAGTCGATTGCGCTGGGTGTGATCGGTGCGGGTGGTTACGTGCCTGCGATGTTACTGCCACACTTCAAGACAGAGGGTGTTGAGTTTCGTTCGATAGCGACGGCATCGGGCATTTCGGCGCACGATGTTGGCAAGAGATTTGGATTTGCGTATGCGGTGTCGAGTGCTGAGGAAGTGCTTGATGATGCGAGTGTAAACCTGATCGTTATCGGCACGCGGCACGACACACATGCCGAGCTTGCGCGCGCGGCACTCGAGCGAAATAAGCACGTGTTTGTCGAGAAGCCCCTTGCGCTTAACGATGAGCAGCTCGAGTCAGTGTTGGAAGCTGCGGGCAGTTCGTCGGGGAAACTGATGGTCGGTTTCAATCGCCGCTTCTCGCCACTCGCGCAACGCGCCAAAGAGTTTTTCCACAGTCGCGACACGCCGCTTTCGATTCTTTATCGCGTGAACGCCGGTCGCATCGCGAAGGAACATTGGATGCAAAACGCTGAGGAAGGTGGTGGCCGCATCATTGGCGAGGTGTGTCACTTCATCGATCTGATGCAGTATCTGACCGGAGCGCCGCCGGTTTATGTGTTTGCGGAATCGATTAGGGCGAAGTCGAGCAAGATCGTTGACGCTGATTCGGTCTTTATCACTTTGCGATTTGCGGATGGATCGAATGGCAGTGTTGCTTATCTCGCCGAGGGTGACAAAGGACTCGCGAAGGAGCGCGTCGAAGTATTCGGGGCGGGACGAGTTTTTGTGCTCGACGATTTTCGACGCGCAACGTTGTACAAAGATGGACGCGAAGAACAGGTCACGTTGAAGGCGCAGGACAAGGGCCAGCAGGAACAGGTGCGAGCGGTTTGCGCGAGCGTCTTGCAGGGTGGGGCGGCGCCGATCAGTCTCGATGAGTTGGCCGCCACCAGCCGGGCGACGTTCCGCGTGCTCGATTCCCTTCGCGAACGCCACCCCTTCGATATCTGAATCCACAGATTTCACAGATTCTTTCTGTGTAATCTGTGGATGGTTTTTATGTGTGGAATTGCTGGAATCGTTAGTTTAGAGCCTGAGCGGTTGATCGCGCCGATGCTCGCGAGCGTTGAGCATCGAGGGCGTGACGATTCGGGGACGTGGGTTTCAGAGCCGATCGATGCTTCCGGTCGGCGTGCGTGCCTGGGCCATCGACGGCTTGCAATCATCGACACGTCACCAGCCGGGCACGAGCCGATGTTCTCGCACGACGGCCGCTACGCCCTCACTTTCAACGGCGAGATCTACAACTACCGCGAGCTGCGCGAACAACTGCGCTCACTCGGTCATGAGTTTCGCACAGACTCCGATGCGGAAGTCCTGCTCGAAGCAATCTCCGAATGGGGCTGGGACGCTGTCAGTCGTCTCAACGGCATGTTTGCCTTTGCCGTCTGGGACAACAGAAACCGCACGCTCACTCTCGTCCGCGATCACGTCGGCATCAAGCCGCTCTACTACGCTTTCATTCCAGCTAAAAACGATTCACCCGCCGCATTTGTTTTCGGCTCCGAGATCAAAGCGATCCTCGCGAGCGGATTGATCAAAGCCGAGCTCAATCCGGAAGCACTGCACCAGTTCCTGACGTTTCTCTGGTCACCAGATCCGAATACGCTCTTTGCGAACGTCAACACTGTTCCGCCTGGTCACCTGCTTCAATTTCACCATAATGAAATCAAACTCGCGCAATGGTGGGACGTCTCGTTCACGACGATCGAAGAAGGGAAGAACGAAGCCTCGTGGTGCGAGCGCGTGCTCGACACACTCGATCGCGTTGTGAAGATGGAGATGGTGGCTGACGTTCCGCTCGGCTCATTCCTCTCCGGTGGCATCGACTCCTCGGGAATCGTCGCGATGATGGAGCGACACAGCAACGGCCGTCCGATCAGTACATACACCGTCGGCATCGAGAGCGAAGATCTGCGTTACGACATCATTCCCGACGACGTGCGCTGGGCGCGCCGCGTCAACGAGCAGTTGCAAACGGACTATCACGAGATCATGTTGAAGCCTTCGGTCGCCGATCTCCTGCCGAAGCTGGTCCATCACATGGAAGAGCCGCCGATCGATATGGCGATTCCGAGTTACCTGATCTCCAGCGCCGCACGCGAAACGCTTACGGTGATGCTTTCAGGCATGGGCGGCGATGAGGTGTTTGCCGGCTATCCGCGCCAGATGGCGATGAAGATCGCGTCCGCATTCGATCCTGTGCCGAGCATGCTGCGACGGCCATTGATGAAAACTGTTGCGGACGTACTGCCAGGCGGACGGCCGGGACGACTGACTGCGCCGCTTCGGAACGCGAAGAAGTTTGCACGCAGCGCAGCACTCGACTTTGAAGATCGCTATCTCGGTTACGGCACTTACTTCACCGACGAGATGAAGCGCCGGCTCTACACAGATGATTACCGCGCGCTGACGAGCGAGCACGATCCATACGCAACGCACCGTGCTTACTTCGCGCGCGTCGCAGATGCTGCCCCGCTCAATCGGCTCTTGTACGTCGATCTAAAAACGTTTCTGCCGTGCCTGAACCTGATGACGACTGACAAGACGTCGATGGCCGCGAATCTCGAGGTGCGCGTGCCGTTTCTGAATCGCGAAATGATCGAGATGGCGGCGCGCATGCCGCCGCGTTTGAAACTGCGTGGGCTGAAGCGGAAATACGTGCTGAAGCGAGCGCTCGAAAGCGTTTTGCCGAAGGACGTGGTTTGGCGGAAGAAGGCGGGATTTGGGGCGCCCATCCGGTCGTGGCTGCGCGGGCCTTTGCGGCCGTTGATTGCGGACCTGCTGTCGGAGGAGACGGTGAAGCGACGCGGGATTTTCCGGCCAAACGAGGTGAAACGGGTCCTGGACGCCAATTTTTCCGGCCGTGAAGACTATAACCTCCATGTTTTCCAGCTTTTAGGCCTTGAGCTCTGGCACCGCGCGTTTATTGACTAGCGCTGTTGAATTAGGCAAAACATTGACAAACCAGACTGCGGCGGGCTAACCTGCTTGACGCGAGCCACCCCGGCTCAGAGAAACTCGAGAGCCCTCACAAGGCCCACGAAGTCCAGCTCACAGTATGATTACACCGCAGGAACTCGATCTAGCACCGTCCATGGTGAACGCGCCAGAAGGAGCAAAGTGTGTGCTTTTGGTCGAGGACGATCCCGCCTTGCGACGCTATTTGGAAGTCGTGTTGAGCGCGCAGGATATGCGGTGGTTTCCGCCGGTGATGGGCTGGAAGCGATGAAGTTTTTGTTGACTGCGCGAATCGACGTGATTGTTACTGACGCGTTGATGCCGAACCTTGATGGTTACGAGTTGTGTCGCTTCGTGAGGAACAGCCAGCACCTGGCCCACTTGCCGATCATCCTGCTCAGCGCACTCGATCCGAAGAACACGACCGACGAATCCGAGCAGGTCAACGCGTTTCTTGCCAAGCCTGTATCATCCGAGGATCTACTCGCCGCCTGCGCCGCACACCTTCTCAAAAATAACTAGCCGCGTAGTATCTGCGGCTAATTTCGATTTATCAGGTTCTCTAGTGACGAATATGGAATCCCCTGCGCGGAGGCGACGGCTTCGTAGGTGCAATGGCCCGCGTAGGTGTTGACGCCTTCTTTCAAACCGGGATCGTTCGCGATCGCTTCGAAGAAACCTTTATTGGCTAGTTTCAGCGCATAAGGCAGGGTCGCGTTAGTCAACGCGAACGTCGATGTGCGTGGCACCGCGCCCGGCATGTTGGCGACGCAGTAGTGCAACACGCCTTCAACGTAGTACGTCGGGTTCGAGTGCGTCGTTGGGTGCGTCGTCTCGATGCAACCGCCCTGATCGACGGCGACGTCGACAATCACAGCACCGTTCGGAACATCTTTCAGCATCCCACGTGTGATGAGCTTCGGTGCGGCGGCGCCAGGCACGAGCACGGCTCCGACGATCAGATCGGCTTCCGAGATCGCGTCGTGGATCATGTAAGCACTCGAAGCGAGTGTCGAAATCTTCGAAAGGAAAATGTCGTCAAGCTCGCGCAATCGATCGAGGTTGTTGTCGATAATCGTGACGTGCGCGCCCATGCCCACCGCGATCTTCGCGGCATTCGTACCAACAACACCGCCGCCGATGATCACCACGCGCGCCGCTGGCACACCCGGAACGCCGCCCAACAAAATTCCACGTCCACCACTCATCTTCTCGAGGTAGTGCGCGCCGACCTGGATCGCCATGCGTCCGGCGACTTCCGACATCGGCGTCAACAACGGCAACGTGCCACGACGATCCGTGATCGTTTCGTAGGCAATGCCCGTGACTTTTCGTTTGAGCAACTCCTGCGTCAACGCGTGGTCCGGTGCGAGGTGCAGGTACGTGAAGAGCAATTGGCCGTCGCGCATGCGTGGATACTCCGGCGCGATCGGCTCTTTCACTTTCACGATCATTTCGGCGGTGGCCCAAACCTCGTCGGCCGAACCCACAATCGTCGCCCCGGCGCGTTCATAAAGTGAATCTTCAAAGCCGGAACCTGCGCCGGCGTTAGTCTCAACCCTGATGTCGTGACCGGCATCTTTGAACGCGCGAACGCCGGCGGGCGTCAATCCGACTCGATATTCGTTGTCTTTAATCTCTTTGGGCAGGCCAACAATCACAGTTTTATTCTCCGGGGGAATTTAGAAATTTGAATACGAATTGCGAGCAGCGAATCACTGGGGCGACTCGACCTGGTCGATCTGGGCGCGTTGCAGCTTGCCGCTGAAGTCGACATAGATCGACTTCCACTCAGAAAAGATATCCAGCACCTGAGTTCCTGCTTCGCGATGACCGTTGCCGGTAGCTTTAGTGCCGCCAAACGGCAGGTGCACTTCCGCGCCGATCGTTGAAGCGTTCACGTAAAAGATGCCGGTGTACATCTCGTTCATTGCTTTGAACGCGCGATTGACGTTCTGCGTGTAAATCGCGGCGGACAGCCCGTAGCGAACACCGTTCGCGATCTGGATCGCGTCCTCGAGCGAGTTCGTTGGAATCACGGTCGTCACTGGTCCAAAGATCTCTTCCTGCGAGATACGCATGTCCGGAGTAGCATCAGTGAAGACTGTCGGCTCGATGAAGTGACCGTTTGCGTAGTCGCCTTTCGCGAGCCGCCTGCCGCCACAGGCGAGCGTTGCGCCATCGTCGTTACGTCCGATGCGGATGTAATTCATGATCTTCTCGACCGCATCGTTGTTGATTACCGGACCAACATCGGTCTTCGGATCGGCGCCGTTGCCCACGCGCAGTGCTTTCGTGTGCTCGACGAGCTTCGCGACGAACTGTTTGTAGACTTTCTTGTGGACGATCAATCGCGACGACGCAGTACAGCGTTGCCCTGACGTACCAAAGGCGCCCCAAATGGCGCCTTCAACAGCTAAATCGATATCGGCATCGTCCATCACGATGATGGCGTTCTTGCCGCCCATCTCGAGCGAACAGATCGCATTTCGCTCGGCGCACGCAGACGCGACGATGCGACCGGTTTCAGTCGATCCGGTGAACGAGATCAAACGCAGTGCAGGATGATTGGTCATCGCCGCGCCGACAGGTTCACCGTAACCAGTGACGAGATTCACAACGCCCGGCGGGATTCCAGCTTCTTCACATGCTTTTACGAGATTGTAAGTCGAGAGCGGCGTGTCCTCAGCGGGTTTAATAACGACGGTGTTGCCGCAAATCAACGCGGGAATCAGTTTCCACGACGGAATCGCCATCGGGAAATTCCAGGGCGTGATTAAACCGCAAAGACCAACAGGCTGGCGCACGCACATCGCAAACTTGTCGCGCATCTCGGCCGGTGTGGTGAAGCCGTGAAGACGACGGCCTTCGCCCGCGGTGTAGTAAGTGCAGTCGATAGCTTCCTGAACGTCGCCGCCCGCTTCTTTCAAAACCTTGCCCATCTCGCGCGTCATGTCAGCGGTGAACTGTTCCTTGTTCTCGATCAGTATCTCGCCGAGACGAAACAGGATTTCAGCGCGTTTAGGTGCGGGAGTGTTACGCCAGCGATCGAAAGCGCCCTGTGCGGCGTTGACCGCTGCGTTCACGTCATCGCTGGTCGAGAGTGGGAAGCGGCCGACGATATCGCGATTGTCGGCGGGGTTGATGTTTTCAAACATCTCGCCTGACTGGCTGTCGACCCATTCACCGTTGATGTAGTTCTGATAGGTTTTGACGGCGGCGCGTGCTGCATTGCGCGCCGCCAGTTTCCCGCTGGTTTTGGAGATTGCTTTTTTTGCCTGAGCCATAAAGATTTTTCTTAATCGTGTTCATCCTGCAAATCCTGTCATCTTGTCTAAAAGTTAGACAGGATGACAGGATTTACAGGATTAACATGATAGAAATCCGACGCTATTGATATGTAAACTGGACGATCAGCGGTATCTGCACGTCGCCCTTCACGTCTCTCTGAACCCTGATTACGTTGAGCACGATCGGATCGCCGGCCTTGAGTCCACTCAATACTCTTTGGAAATCCGCGAGCGACGTCACCGGAACGCGATTGATGCGATTGATTACATCGGCTTCGAGCACCATCGGCTGACCGGCTGCACTGCGCAGCTCAGCGATGAGACCGTTCGGATCAATGTCCTTAACGTAAAGACCCTGAACGCCCGTCAGATGCCGCTCGGCGAGCAGTTGCGGTGTCAATTCCGCGAGCGTGATGCCGAGATGCAGCGAGTTGCCGCGCGGGTCGTTGCTCTTCGGAGTTGTGCTCGTTGGTCCAATCCATTCTCGCGACTTTGACGGAGGCCGCTCGCTCAAAGCGACGCTCACGGTTTTCTTATCGAACTTGCCGTTGACGTCTCTCAAAAACGAGAGTGTGACTTGCTGGCCCACCGGCGTGCTCGCCACACGTTGAATCAGATCCTGTGCGTTGAGAACCGGCGCGTTTTCGAAATCGACGATGATGTCGTTTGGCTGGAGACCGGCTTTTACTGCCGGCGTCGGCTTGTTGTTTTCCTCCGGCGTCACGGAAGTAACGATCGCTCCCTTCGCCTCAGTCATGCCGTAAACTTTTGCGTACTCGTCGTGCACTGACTCCAAAGTGATGCCGAGGTAACCGCGCTTCACTTTGCCTTGCGCGATCAGTTGTTTGTAAACGAACGACGTTTCGTTGGCGGGCAGCGCGAAGCCGATACCGTTGTAATCGCCAGTCGAAGTCGCGATCTGCGAATTCATACCGATCACTTCGCCGCGCATGTTGACGAGTGGTCCACCACTGTTGCCGCGATTGATGGCGGCGTCAGTTTGTAGAAAACGTTGGAAGACGTTGAAGTACGGTGTTTCGCGTTCCTTCTTCGAGATGATCCCGGCAGTGACGGTTTGGTCGAGGCCGAAGGGCGAGCCCATTGCGAGGACCCAGTCGCCGACTTGGGCCGCGTTGGAGTCGCCGAGTGTCACGGTTGGAAGATCCTTCGGTGCGTCGATCTTGATCACGGCGACGTCAGTTTCGGGATCGACGCCGACGACAGTGCCGCGATATTTCTCACCTGACTGCAAACCCACGGTGATTCGCGCCGCGTCTTCGATAACGTGATGGTTGGTCAGGATGTAGCCCTTGGGATTGACGATGAAGCCGCTGCCGACGCCGCGCGATGGTCGTCTTTGACGGCGGAACATGTCGAGCAGAGGATTGTGTGGCGACTGATCTTCCTTGTCTTCGTCTTTTTCGCTGACCTCAGGCTGGGGCTGGGTGGTTTCGATATTGACGACAGCAGGTTCAACGCGCCTCGCGATCTCCGCAAACGAGGCGGAGAGCGCTTCGGGCGCACGAGCAATCTGCATGTCGGGTTGTGCGACTGTCGGACGGCCGGACAACATCGCGCCGATGCCGATTCCGGCCACTAAACACGCCACAGCGAGCGCGGCGATCCAGACGCGGAGTTTCCGCAGGATGATGCGCTCTTGCTCTGTTGTGCTGCTCTTGGAAAAATCAAACATATTTCACCACCTTCGGGAAAAATCAAGGCCCCAGCGAAAGGGCTAGAGTATAGCGAAAGGGTTGTCTGGGAGCAAAAAAGAGACAGGATTGACAGGATTTTCAGGATTAACAGGATTAACAGATTTACATGTCAATCCTGAAAATCTTGTAATCCTGTCTAACGACTTGCAATCAGTCCTAAGGACGCAACAGGACTTTGAGCACGCCCTTCGTTCCGCGCGCGGCGCATCGCGTGGACGCCTTTCGCCAGCGGATACTCCTCACTAATTAAACTATCAACATCGATCGCTTTCTTCTTCAGCAGATCGAGCGCGGGAGCGAAGCGCCCACAACGCGAGCCGACGATCGAAATCTCATCAACCACGATCGGCGCCGCATCGAGTTCCGTTTTTCCATGAAACGTCGACTTCAGTACGAGTTGACCGCGTGGACGGAGCAGCTCGAGCGCGAGACCGAAGCCTGACGCCGAACCGGAAGCCTCGACGACAACGTCAAACTCGTCGCTTCCGTTTGGCTGCGAGTTTCGGACGCGTGGTTTCGATCCCGCGTCGTTCAGCGATACGGAGTTTTTCAGCGTGCTTGCCGATCAGGAGCACGGACGCTCCAGTCAACGCGATCACTTGCGCGCACAGCAGTCCGAGTTTGCCGTCGCCGATGACGGCGACACGGTCGTCGCTGTTGATTGTCACGCGTTCGAGAACACCGCAAGCCGCGGCGAGTGGCTCGGTGAAAACAGCATGCTCGTCAGGAATGTTGTCAGGAACAGGCAGGAGGTTGACGCTCTGGCAGTTGGAGAAACTCAGCGTGCGCGCCGTCACGGCCATGAATGCCGAGCACTGTCCGTGCAGCACAGTGTCTTGAATCGCCGCCGCGACATAGCTCGCACTTGCCGCAGCCCGCATTGATCTCACCAACAACGCGCTGACCGCTCTCTTCAACAACACCGACAAACTCATGACCGATCGTGCCATTGAAACCCGCATACCCACGCGCGATCTCCAGATCGGTATTGCAGATTCCCGACAACACCACGCGCACCAGTGCCTCATCAGCACGCTCCGGCTTCTGCTACATCTTTAATTGAAAGTTGTTTTTTATCGACGCGGAGGGCAAGCATTAGTTAGCCACAAAAGGCACAAAATATCAGGCCACAAAAGGCACATAAATTTAAGACAGCTTTTTTGTGCTCTTTGTGGCTAAAAAGTCTTACTTCTCGTGTACGCATTCTGCGGCGTGAGCTCGATAACCTGCCGCGACCCGACCACCGTCACCGGCAAGCGCCACTCGAGCTGCTCGTCGCCCGATATCGTAGCGTGCAACCACCAATTGCCCGGCGGCAGCGACACCGATCCGTTGCCCTGCTTGTCGAGGCGCGCGTTGACCGGCGAGCGGCCCTTCATTCGTTCCTTCAGAAAATCCTCAAACCGTTTGCCCTTGGGCGGCTCAGTGAAGAACTCGTGTCGCACCGCGATGATGTCAACCGGATAAAGACTCACCGCGACGTCCAGCGATGGGCCAACGCTTTCCGGCGTTTGCCGGATCACGATCTGCAAGTTTGTTATTTGCTGATTGGCGCCGGCTTCAGCGCCGCTCGCGGGAAGTTGTCGATAAATCCACCACCCTGCGCCGACGAGCAAAAGAACCAACAGCCCCTGCAACGCCACGATGATCAGGCTGCGCACGGTGCTGAAGCGCTTCAAACCCGAGATGTACGAACGAGAAACCATCGACTATTGCTGTGCTTTCAGTCCGCGAACAAAACTTACGAGCGAATTGACCTCTTTTTCGTTGAGCTTGTCGGAGAACGCGGGCATGTTGCCGCGCACGTTGCGGCCGTTCATGATCGAGTTGAAGATGCGTTCGTCGCTGACGTCGGTTTGCCACTGCGCATCAGTCAGGTCGCGAGCGTGGCTGAATTTGCCTTTTGAAGTTTTGGCTTTTCCGTCGCTGCCGTGGCACGAGACGCAGTAGCGGCGATACATCTGCGATGCGGCTGCGCGGCTGATTTCTGCCGCTGCAATAACCGTCGCCAACATCGCAGCGAGACAAACCATGACCGTCCAACGCAGAAAACGTAGATTCGCATGTTCGGCCATCATACATCGCAAATCCGGAAAACCTGTAACCGGTCAAAGTTAATCTTTGCGCGTAGCATGAAATCTTCATTAGTGAAGTATTAAACCGTTTTGATTCGAATAATGCTCGCTGTAATCCCCGAGCCAGCAAACCAGGACAACTCAATTGACTGAAATCGAGATCACAAAGCTGCGTGAAGAGTGTGGCGTGTTCGGAATTTACGGACATCCGGATGCCGCACGATTGACTTATCTCGGCCTCTACGCGCTTCAGCATCGCGGCCAGGAGTCGTGCGGCATCGTCGCTTCGGATGGCGCCGAGCTGCGCTTCGAGCGCGCGATGGGTCACGTGTACGAAGCATTCAATCAAACGCATCTCGATCGACTGCAAGGCTCGAGCGCGATCGGGCACGTGCGCTATTCAACCTCAGGCGAAGTCTCGATTCTCGAGGCGCAACCGTTCTGCGTCACTTGCCAGCACGGGCAGATCGCAGTTTGTCACAACGGCAATCTTCCGTTCGCTCGCGAAGAACGCCTGCGACTCGAACGCGATGGCGCAATCTTCTCTTCAACTTCCGACACGGAAGTCGTGCTGCACGGCGTCGCGCGATCGCGACTGCCGGTGCGTGAAGCGATACCGCAGGTGTTGACTGGCACTGAAGGCGCATTCTCGATGCTTTTTTTGACGCCTACGGAATTGATCGCGATACGCGACAGTCGTGGCTTTCGCCCACTTGCCCTCGGACGGCTCGGCGATGCGTGGGTGCTTGCGTCTGAAACGTGCGCGTTCGATCTGATCGATGCGCAATACGTGCGCGATGTTGAGCCGGGCGAGATGATCGTGATCGATCAGGATGGTTTGCGATCGTCACAGGCTTTGCCGCCGCAGCGACACTCGATGTGTTTGTTCGAGCACGTTTATTTCGCGCGTCCTGATTCGTTGATTTATGGACGATCGATCAATGAGTCGCGACACAAGATGGGTCGCAGGCTCGCAGTCGAACAGCCTGCGGATGCGGATATCGTAGTGCCTGTGCCTGACTCGGGTGTGGCGGCGTCGATTGGCTACGCGGCGGAAAGTGGGTTGAGTTTCCGTTTTGGGCTCGTGCGCAATCACTACGTTGGACGCACGTTCATCGAGCCGCGACAATCGATTCGCTCGTTTGGAGTGCGAATTAAACTGAACCCGGTCCGCGATCTGATCAATGGGAAACGCGTGGTTTTGATCGACGACTCGATCGTGCGTGGCACAACGTCAAAGAAGATCGTGCGGATGGTTCGTGAGGCGGGCGCGAAAGAGATTCACGTGCGCATCAGTTGTCCGCCGACGATCAGTCCGTGTTACTACGGCGTGGACACGCCGAACAAGTCGGAGTTGATCGCGGCGAACATGAGTGTCGAGGAGATACGAAAGTTCATCGAAGCTGATTCGCTGGGTTATCTCTCGCTCGAGGGAATGATCGCGGCGACGGGGTTGAGTCCTGATTCGTCGTGTGTGGCGTGTTGGAATGGGCAATACCCGACGCGCATCACGCGCGAGGCGGAGACGTATTGGGAACGCGAGCATGAATCGGTTTAGTTTACTAATACTAGTCAGCGTCGCTTTATCGACGACGCAATCCTTAGACAGGATTTACAAGATTTTGCAGGATGAACAGGATTTTCCTGTAAATCTTGGAAAATCCTGTAAATCCTGTCTAAACATTGCCCCGCCGCAATCGAGCCAGCTTCCCATAGAGGTCTTTCAGGTCCTCGATCTGCCGCTGAACGTTCACGAAGCATCTCTAACTAAAAACCGAGCGAGGCTTTTATTTCCTGAAACTCTCCCTCGCAAACAGCTCCGAGCTGAAGATGATCGGTCTCCGCTACTCACTCGCGTCGATCGACTCCCGAAATCAACTGCAACCGCTCGTGAACAGGACCGAAGGCTTCTCGGTGCCTGCCTACGGCACGAAGACTCTGACGTTCAAGTCTCCGATCAAGTTCAAGCAAAAAGACGGCGAGCGACTTCTCTTGATGATTGAGCAAGTCATCTCCCGCGAGTCGATCTGGGAAGTCGTGAAAGCCAAGGACGCGCTCGAAGCTTACGCGCGCGGGGACTATTCGGTGAGGCCGACAGTGCTGCGCGTGGCGAATCAGGTCGATGCTCCGCCGGGAGAACGCAGCCCCATCAGATACAGAAGAAACTAAGGCGAGGATTTCCGATTGGGACGAGCTACACGAGGCTGTGGTTGTGCGATTGCAGTTCTCCTCGCGGTTTTTTTAGCGGGCGGCTTTGTCACCTGGCGCTACGTTCTGCCGTGGTGGAGAACGCAGCCACCGCCGGCCTCAGGTGGCGAGTTAACCATTCGCATTCTCGATGTTGGTCCAATCAACGGCGACTCGATCCTCATCACTTCACCGTCAGGTAAAACTGTTCTCATCGACGCGGGCGACACGACGAAGGGCAAGTCTGTCGTCGAGGCGCTGAAGCGAAACAACATTCAGCAGCTCGACTATTTCATCGCCACACATCCACACCCGGACCACATCGGCGGCGCGGCTGAAGTTTTCAAAGCGGTGAAGGTCTTGAATGTGATCGACAACGGGCAGCCGCCGAGCGTGCCGCCTGGAGCTGCTGCGCAAACAAAAGCGCCTGCCACTAAGAAGCCGGCGCCTGCGAACACCAGGACAAGCAAGACGACTTCGTTAACGAAGTTCTACGACGACTACAAAGCAGCCGTGAGCTCGAGCGGTGCGCATTATGAGAATGCGAAGCCGGGAACGAAGTACGATCTCGGTGGTGGTGCGCTGTTAACGATCATCGCGCCGTCAGAGCCGTACTTCACGAAAGACAAGATGACCACGGGCGGCAACGAGGCAAACGCAAACTCGATCGTTGCGCGCCTCGATTACGGATCGTTTTCAATGATGTTTGCGGGCGATGCGGAAGATCAGACCGAACATCGTTTGATGACGAAAGAATTGGATCTCAGGAGTCGAGTGTTGAAGATCGCGCATCACGGATCGAAGTACGCGTCGTCTGGGGATTTTCTGAAGCGCGTGCAGCCGGAGGTTGCGATCGTATCGTGCGGCGCGTGGAATCGTTACGGCCATCCGTCGCAGGCAGTGCTCGATCGTCTGCGGGCGGCGAATCCGAACGTGAAGTTGTACCGGACCGATTTGCAGGGGGAGATAACGATCACGACGCGCGGTAAAGACAATGAGATGACAATCAAGACCGCGAAGGAGACGACGGAAGACATGTGGGCCGGGCGCACGGCGCAGAAGGATGATTCGTCGCGATCGGGGTTTATTGCGTATGGTGATTTCGGGCCGCCACCAAAGCCGGCGAAGAAGACCGAGGGAAGATAAACGTAGACAGGATTACAAGATTTTACAGGATTCACAAGATTGAAATCCTGTCAATCCTGAAAAATCCTGTAAATCCTGTCTACAACTACCAATGGACAAATCAATCTCATACAGCGACGCGGGCGTGGATATCGACGCCGCCACACGCGCTACCGACCGGATCAAGGATCTCGCGCGCAGGACTTTCAACGAGCGTACGCTTTCGGAAATCGGTAGCTTCGGCGGCATGTTTGACGGCGCCTTTCCCGGTCTCGCGCAGCCCGTCCTCGTCGCGTCCGCCGACGGCGTCGGCACGAAACTCAAGATCGCGTTCGCAACCGGCGTGCACAACACGGTCGGCCGCGATCTCGTCAATCACTGCGTCAACGACATCCTGGTCCAGGGCGCGCGGCCTCTGTTCTTTCTCGATTACATCGCCACTGGAAAGTTGTCGCCCGACGTTGTTGCGAGCATCGTCGAAGGCGTGACGAATGGCTGCCGTGAGAATGGTTGTGTGTTGCTTGGCGGCGAGACGGCGGAGATGCCGGGCTTCTACCAGGATGGTGAGTACGATATCGCCGGTTTCATCGTCGGCGTTGTCGATCGCGCGAAGATCATCGATGGTAAAACGATCGCGCCCGGCGACGTGCTGCTGGCCCTCCCGTCGGCGGGGCTACACACCAATGGCTACTCGCTCGCACGCAAACTCTTTTTCGAAGTGGCGGGTTATGAACCCCACACGCAATTGCCCGAGCTGGACATGACGGCAGGCGAGGCGTTGTTGTTGCCGCACGTCAGTTACCTAAAACCGCTCGATAGTTTGCTCGACAAAGGAGTGATCAAAGGATTGGCCCACATCACGGGTGGCGG
This sequence comes from uncultured Acidobacteriota bacterium, assembly GCA_963748155.1. Lineage (GTDB taxonomy): Bacteria > Acidobacteriota > Blastocatellia > Pyrinomonadales > Pyrinomonadaceae > PSRF01. Next base: position 1,055,886 of record CAVVHV010000004.1, read on the forward strand.
GCTCACCGATAACATCCCGCGCATCCTTCCTGAAGACACTGCCGTGCGGATCGAGCGCGGCTCGTGGCCCATCCCGCCGTTATTCGAGCTGCTGCGCAAGCTCGGGAACGTTTCTGATGCGGAGATGTATCGCACGTTCAATATGGGCGTCGGGATGGTGATCGTTTGTGCCGCAGCCGATGCGAATGCGATTGAGGGCCATCTAAGCGAGTGTTACAGGATCGGGAGTGTCGTGAGCGGCAATCGCGAGGTGTTGATCTGAAAAAGAGAATCGGAATCTTAATCTCCGGTCGTGGGTCAAACATGCTGGCGCTGAGCGATGCTGTTCGCGATGGGAGAATTCCTGATGCCGGGATAGCGATTGTCATCAGCGATAAGGCCGATGCGCGTGGGTTGGAGCTGGCGCAGGAGCGGGGAATTGAGACGCTTGCGATTGAGCGTCGTGGGCGTAATGCGCGAAGAGCACGAGCGTGAGATCATTCGCGCGTTGCGAGAGCGTCACGTGGATCTTGTTTGTTTAGCGGGATACATGCGGTTGTTGTCACCGTGTTTTATTGAGGCGTTTCGAGGGCGGATACTCAACATTCATCCGAGTCTCCTGCCCGCGTTTCCCGGACTCGATGCGCAGCGGCAGGCGCTCGAACATGGGGTGAAGGTGAGTGGATGCACCGTGCACTTTGTTGATGAGACGCTTGATGGTGGTCCAATCATCGCCCAGCGCGCCGTGCCTGTGATTGAGGGGGATACGGTTGATAGTTTATCGGCGCGCATTTTGGAGGAGGAACACAAGTTATATGTGGAAGCGGTGGCGCGCGTGTTGACGAGACAAGCTTAGACAGGATTACAAGATTTACAGGATTCACATGATTTATCTTGTTAATCCTGAAAATCTTGTAAATCCTGTCTACGACTGACTCTTAAAATCAGATCTTCCCGAGTGACTCAGCGCGCTGGTACGCCGCCCAAACAGCCTTCGACAACACCGTCCGCAAACTACCCTTCTCCATCTGATAAATCGCCTCGGCCGACGTGCCTCCCGGCGACGTCACCATATTTCGCAACTCCGCCGGATGCTTGTGCGACTCTCTCGCAAACAACACCGCGCCCAGCATCATCTGGTGCACGAGGTCCTGCGCGACGTGCCTCGAAAAGCCCATGTGCACGCCCGCATCGATCAGCGCTTCCATCACTAAAAAGATGTACGTTGGTCCAGTAGCACTCAATGCCGTCGCCATGTCGATCTGTCGCTCATTCTCAACCCGCACAGTCTTTACCGAGCGCTTCGAGCATCGCGCAAACCTGGCTCTCCTGCATGCTCGTTAACTTCGCTGCTCGCGGTCCACGCCGTCACACCTTCACCGATCTGCGCCGGTGTGTTCGGCATCGTTCGCACCACTGACGCGTGCAGGAGCTGCTCAGCAATCGTTTCCATCTTTGCGCCCGCAACGATCGACACCACGAGCTGCTCCTTTACGAGCGCGCCTTTCAACTCTTCGAGCACGCCGTGCAAACGTTGCGGTTTCACGGCAAGCACGATCACCGAGCTCTCATCCGGTCCTTCCGGATGGGTGGCAGTGACGGCCTCGCGATTACTCTCAAACATCTCGATGCCGTATTTCACGTGCATCTCTTCGCGACGCGCCTGCCGCGGGTGGCTGGCGACGATCTGCTCCGGCCCGACCAGCTTCTTACGCAGCAGCCCGGCAATGATCGCCTCCGCCATCACACCACATCCGATAAATGCCAAACGGCAATTGCTAAGAGGATTTGTATCAGCCATAAAACGAGGATAGCGCACACTTTAATAGTTGAGCTACTCTATCCGTCGATGACTATTGACGAACAACTCGCCTATCTCGGCAAAGGCACGATCGAGGTCATTCGGGAAGCCGAGCTGCGCGCGAAGCTAGAAAAATCGGCTGCCACGGGCAAGCCTTTGCGCGTGAAACTCGGCGCCGATCCGACCGCGCCTGACATTCACCTGGGCCACACGGTCGTGATCCGCAAGCTGCGCGCCTTTCAGGAACTGGGCCACATCGCGATCTTTCTTGATCGGCGACTTCACCGGCATGATCGGCGATCCATCCGGCAAGAGCACTACGCGCCCGCAGCTCACGCGCGAGGAGATCGACGCGAATGCCGAGACTTACAAACAGCAGATCTTCAAGCTCCTCGATCCTGAAAAAACGGTCATCGACTTCAACTCACGCTGGATGGACACGCTCGGCTCCGCCGGATTTCTGCGTCTCGCCGGCCACGTGACTGTGAGACAGATCCTCGAGCGCGACGATTTTCAGCAACGACTGGAAACAAACCGGCCGCTCGCGTTGCACGAAGTGATGTACCCGCTCGTGATGGCCTACGACTCCGTCGCACTTGAAGCGGATGTCGAGCTCGGTGGCACGGATCAGAAGTTCAACCTGCTGATGGGCCGCAATCTGCAAAGAGAGTATGGACAGGAATCGCAGGTGGCGATGATCACGCCGTTGCTCGAAGGGACGGACGGCGTGCAGAAGATGTCGAAGAGTTTGAGTAACTACATCGGGATCAACGAGCCGCCGCAGGAGATCTTCGGCAAGGTGATGTCGATCTCTGACGATCTGATGTGGCGTTACTACGAGCTGTGCACGAATCTTGCCAGCGACGAGATCGCGCGCTTCGTGCGAATGAAACAATGGCGAGACGTAACCCGCGCGACATCAAAGTGGATCTCGCAAGAACGCATCGTGGCTGACTTTCATTCCGAAGCTGAAGCTCGCAAGGCCGAGGAAGAGTTCAATGCGAGTTTCGTAATAAGCAGGCGCCTGAAGATATCGAGGAGCGAACGTTGCAGTCCGGGACGTTGAAGCTGCCGAAGTTGCTGGTTGAACTAGGGCTGGCTCCGTCGATGGCTGAGGCTCGACGTTTGATTGAGCAAGGTGGCGTTTATGTTGAAGGCGAAAGGCGAACGCAGACCGATTTCGAAGTCACCGTTGACGACGGATCATCCGATGTCTGATTCAGGTGGGGAAGCGGCGGTTTGTTCGCGTGAGAGCGTAACGCAGATAAACGCGGATTTTACGGATACGATGTCCGCGACATTTGCGACTGAAGATAGTTTTAATCATCGAAACGCCTGAGCGGGTGCCGCTGCACTTTGCGCTTGCGTCGATCGGTAATCGTTTTCTTGCGTGTGCCATCGACCACACGATTCAGGTGTTCGTGTTGGCGCTCATCGGCATCGCTTCGGCGGTGCTCGCGAGTTTCTCGTTTCTCGAGCAGACGATAACGAGCGCGCCGAAGTGGGTCTACGCGGTGATGATCATTCTTCTCTTCCTGGTCTTTGCGGGTTACTTCACTTTCTTCGAATGGATCTGGAGTGGACAAACGCCGGGCAAGCGCTGGTTAAAGTTGCGAGTCATTCGCGAGGATGGGCGGCCAATCACTTTCTGGGAAGCGTCGGTGCGAAACCTGCTTCGTCCGCTCGATATGTTTCCGATGGGATCGTATTCGATTGGACTTATCGCCGTGTTTGCATCGACGCGCGATCAGCGTATTGGCGACATGGTTGGCGGCACGGTCGTCGTTCGTGAACGCGAAGCCGAAGCGCCTGAGTTCTCGAAGGTGTTTGCGACGCCGGTGAGCGATCCTGCGATGCGCCGCTCGTTTAAGCCGGTAGATTTCACTGCAAGTTTGAACAGTTTGACTGACGCGGAGATTCAGGTAGTCGAGACTTTTCTGCGCCGTCGCTGGGATCTTTCTGACATGCCGCGCCAGTGGATGGCGTGGAGAGTTTCACTGCCGATTCTTTACAAACTTCGACCCACCTACGACCTCGCCACGTTCACCTACGAAGGCTTTTTCGAGGAATTACTGCACCGCTATCTCCAGGAACGAAGATTTCGTATTTAGCTGCGGCTTATGTTAGTCTTCAAGGTTTCTTTAGCAACGGAATTCGTAACAGAGGATGTAAGACATGAGTAAGGACGTTTTCATACTTGGTGGCAAGCGCACGCCGATGGGTGAGTATGTCGGCGTGCTGAAAGATATTTCAGCAATCGATCTCGGTGCGGTCGCGGCACGCGGTGCGCTCGAAGCAACCGGGGTCAAACCCGAAGAAATCGATCACACGGTTATCGGCAACGCACTGCAAACCTCCGGCGATGCAATCTATGGCGCTCGTCACGTCGCACTCAAAGCCGGTGTGCCTTTCGAGCGTCCGGCGTTGACAGTCAATCGACTTTGCGGCAGCGGCATTCAATCAATCGTGTCTGGCGCGCAAATGATTCAGCTCGGCGAAGCGCAAACGTGTTTGGTCGGCGGCATGGAATCGATGTCGCAGGCGCCACACGTCATTCGTGGCGCGCGATCCGGTTTCGCCCTCGGCCAGGGAAAACTTGAAGACAGTTTGATGGTCGCGTTGCTCGATACTTACTGCAACACGCCGATGGCGGGCACTGCGGAAAACCTCGCCCGCAAATTCGAGATCTCGCGCGAAGAGCAGGATAAATATGCGTTGCGATCGCAGCAGGAAGCGAAGCGCGCTAAAGACGCCGGCTTCCTCGCTGAAGAGATCGTTGCGGTTGAAGTGAAGTCGCGCAAAGGAACTACTCAAGTAACTGACGACGATCACCCGCGACCGGAAACCACGATCGAGATCCTGGCAAAACTCAAACCGGCATTTGCGCACGACGGATTTGTCACGGCAGGTAATGCTTCAGGAATCGTCGACGGCGCGGCGGCACTCGTGATCGCGGGCGAGGAGTTTGTGAAGCAGAAAGATCTCAAGCCGATGGGCCGTATCGTTAGCTGGGCTTATGCGGGTGTGGAACCCGAGATCATGGGTATCGGACCAGTGCCTGCAACGCGTTTGGCGCTGGAGAAGGCGGGACTGTCGCTGAACGATATCGATCTGGTGGAAGTGAACGAGGCTTTTGCGGCGCAGTACCTGGCTGTTGAGAAGGAATTGGGATTGGATCGAAGCCGTACAAACGTCAATGGCGGCGCCATTGCGCTCGGACATCCGCTCGGTGCGACGGGTACGCGACTCGTTTTGACCGTGCTGCACGAGCTGCACCGTCGCGGTAAGCGATATGGACTGGCGACGGCTTGTATCGGTGGTGGTCAGGGAATCGCCATGATCGTCGAGCGAGTCTAATTCGGATTTCTCTGTGCAATCTCTGTGTCCTCTGTGTCTCGGTGGTGGTTTCCCGGTGAACTTAACCACAGAGACACAGAGAACACAGAGGTTGCACAGAGAAGAAATACCTAATTTCAGCCGGCGGTGTTTTATTTAAAAGCAGTGACTGCTTTCTCCTGAATTTAGGATTAGATCCAAATTCTTGAGCGACTCAGCAGGGCCACCTTAGTCTCTGTCCGGGAGTTAACTATTGGTGTGAATCAGCTTCGTCTCCTGAGTCGGCCGCAATATTTATCCGGCACAACGATTGCCAATTTTCGCTGTTCGCTAAGTCCCCAGCAGGATTGGCTTTCACATTCCTTCTTAAATTGATTTCAGGTGTCTTAAATTGCGATAGAATCACCGGCTCGGCGCGCGCGCCCGAGAAGCATTCAACTGTCAACTCATAAGGAGTTCCCCTGTATGTCGAAAACTGTAAAGTTCTTGTTTGTAAGCTTGTTGGTGTTGGCTTTCAGCGCAGTCGCCTTTGCGCAGTCGACCACCACGGGCTCGATCGGCGGCGTTGTGACCAATCCTGCTAAAGAGGTCGTAGCAGGCGCCACAGTCTCGGTGAAGAATATCGGCACGAATCGTGAAGATACGGCCACCACCGACGACACCGGACGTTTCAAGGTTTCAAACCTGCAACCCGGAAACTACGCCGTGACCGTCAACTCGTCCGGGTTCAGTCCCAGCACGATGGAAAACGTCGTGGTTGAAATCGGACGTGAGACGGGCCTCGAAGTCTCGCTCAGTGTTGGTCCGGTAACTGGTACGGTTGATGTCAGCGCTGAGGCGCCGGTAATCAATACCACCCAGCAGGACTTCTCAACCAACATCAATCAAACTTCCATCAACGAGCTCCCGGTCAATGGACGTCGCTGGTCCAACTTCGCCATTCTTACTCCCACCGCTGTTCCCGACGGCAATTTTGGTCTGATTAGTTTTCGCGGCATTTCGGGTTTGCTGAACAACAGCACTGTTGACGGTGGCGATAACAACCAGGCGTTCTTCTCAGAAGAGCGCGGCCGCACGCGCGCCGGGTACTCAATCAGCCAGGGCGCGATTCGCGAGTTTCAGGTCAACACCTCAAACTTCTCGGCTGAGTATGGACGTTCTGCCGGCGGCGTTATCAACGCCATTACCAAATCGGGAACGAATGATTTTCACGGTTCAGCGTTCTTTTACGACCGCAACAACAAGTGGGGCGCGCGCAACCCGAATAGTTTCATAACCCGGTTAGTGAACGGAGTCTCCACAAGAGAAGCTCTGAAGCCAGAAGACGTTCGGTATCAGTTTGGCGGTACGATTGGTGGTCCAATCGTCAAAGACAATCTGTTCTTCTTCTTCAGCTACGACGAGCAGCGACGTAACTTCCCCGGCATCGCGGTGTTTAGTACGCCGGGTTATCTCAACACAGTCAACCGCCCCACGCTCACCGGAAGAGGACTAACAAACGCGCAGATTGATTCGGCATTGGGGTTTATTAACGACCAGACTGGCGAAGTGCCGCGTCGCGGTGATCAGAGATTGTTCCTGCCGAAGATCGATTGGAACATAAACTCAAATAACCAGTTCACGGCCACATATAACCGTTTGCGATGGAAGTCACCGGCAGGCGTTCAGACCGGCGCGACCGTAACTCGCGATCGTACCGGCTTCGGCGACGATTTCGTCGAGATCGATTCACTGAACCTGCGTCTCGCTTCAACTATCTCGAACCAGCTCATCAATGAATTCCGCTTCCAGTGGGCCGATGAGCTGAATTCACAATTTGCACAGACTCCGCTTCCGGGTCAGCCGACTACGGCCAACGGATTTTCGCCGCAGATTACATTGACGAACGGCATCACGATCGGTAAGGCCACGTCGTTGGATCGCATAGCTCTCCCCGATGAGCGCCGTTTTCAGTTCGCGGATTCAATCACGTATACGACGCGGCAACCACACGTTCAAGTTTGGTACCGACATCAATCGCGTGCGTGACATCGACGATAATCTTTTCACCGGCGCCGGCTCTTACACTTACAGCAACATCAACGACTTCATCGTTGACTACACAAACTGGGTTACCAACGGTGCCCTACGCGCGACGGCTATTGCAAATTTCAATGCCAAAACGCGACCACGAATCTTACCGGCAGGTGCGCCACCGCAGTTGCGGCGCCCAATGCCGCTCAAACTCGATTTGCCGGCAGGTGCTACACCAGCAACTTCTCTCAGGGCTTTGGCCAACCTCGTTTCGAGTTGAATACTACTGACTGGGCGTTCTTTGCTCAGGACGACTGGCGGTTTCGCCGCGGTTGACGCTTAACCTCGGAGTGCGTTGGGACTATGAACAGTTCCCGGAGCCATTCCTGGTGAATCCGGCGTTACCGCAGACCGGTAACCGGCCCAGCGACAAAAACAATTTCGGTCCGCGCATCGGTTTCGCGGCGGACCTCACGGGCGACGGCAAGACCAGCCTTCGCGGCGGCTACGGAATGTACTACGGGCGCGTCAACGGCACGATCATCATCAACTCGCTGATCAACACCGGCTTGTCGACTGGTCAGGCTGTCAGTTCGGTTCCGGCTAATTGTAGCGCCGCGCTCTGCGGCGGTGCTGCTAATGCTACCAATCCCAACGGCAATCCCGCGGCGCCACTCTTTCCAAATATCCTGTCGTCAGCGCCTGCTGGTACTGCCGCCGTCAATTATTTTCGAGACGGATTCCAGAATCCGCTGATTCATCAGGGCGACATAATCGTGGAACGCGAAGTGGCCCGCAACACAGTTGATCTCTGCCAGCTATCTCTTTAGTTACGGACAACCATCTCACGACGTTTGTCGATACAAACCTGAATCCGCCATCTGCGCAAGGACGAGTAAGCATCGTGGATGGACCATTCGCTGGCCAAACCTGGGTGTTTCCGTACTACCGCGGCTCGCGTCCAGACAGGGCGCCCAATCGCTTTCGGCAACATTCTCGAGATTCGCGACAGCGTCTCGACCAAGTACCACGCTTTGGTGTTGCAAGCGAATCGACGCCTGACGAACGGTTTGCAGTTCCAGAGCAGCTACACGTTGTCGAGAGCGCAGGACAACGGCGGTTCGCAGAGTTCCGCGACGTTTACTCCTGGTTTCTCGGCGCTGTTTGATCCTTTCAATCCGTCAGGGCGACAGTGGACTGTCTCCATTTGACCGTCGTCACAAGTTCGTCGCGAGCGTTGTTTACAACACGAACTTCCAGGGCTTTGGCGACACCGCCAAAGCAATCCTGAACAACTGGACGATCGCACCAATCGTCAACATGTATTCAGGCTTCCGCTTCACCGCGGTCACTAATGCCTTCACGCCTCCTGCCTCGGTGTTGCTACTGGCAGCACTTTTGGCACCAGCCAGGCAGGCGGCATCAACGGTTCGAACGGATCGCTGCGATTTGGGTTAACGCCAAACAATGCGTTCCATACGCCATCAGTCAAGTACGTCGACTTGCGCATCTCACGTCGCTTCAAGGTGACTGAAGGTTCGAAGATCGAATTGCTTGCTGAGGGCTTCAACATTTTCAACCGCACGCAGGTGACGGGTGTTAATAACCGAATGTATGTGCTGTCGGCTCCGGCTCGACATCCGGCACGAGCATGATCGCTACTTTCGATCCAACGTTCGGTACACCGAGTGATCTGTCCAATGGCTTTTTCTTCCGCGAACGTCAGATTCAGTTAGCTGTTCGTTTCGAGTTCTAACGGTAAGAAACACGGATGACGCGGATGATACGGATTCAATCCGTGTCATCCGCTTTTCTATAAAATAGATTATGGTGGATCTCTCAATTAGAGACGCCGCATAGCTACGCCCCACCCGCTTGTGATTTCGCAGGTGGTACTGACCGCCTCCAATGCTTCATACAGATTTAAACGGTCGCTGCTAATCTAAGTCTTGCTAAAGCAGGCGGGAGCGTGGTAGAAGTCAGATTCTTACTCGCAACCCAATCGCAATTATTCCTTGATTTGAATTTAGGCGCTTTAACAACTGGCTAAAACACCCGCGCAGCCCGTGGGCTGAGGCGCATTGAACCTTAACTCATTGCCTAAGGAGTTCCCCAGTATGTCGAAAATAGTAAAGCTCTTTTTTACGAGCCTTATGGTGTTCGCTCTCAGCGCAGTAGCGTTTGCGCAGTCGACCACCACTGGCTCAATCGGCGGCGTCGTTACCAATCCCAATAAAGAAGTTGTGCCGGGCGCTTCCGTTACTGCCAGGAACGCCGGCACCAATAAAGAGGACACGGCCACCACGGACGATACCGGACGGTTCAAGGTCGCAAACCTGCAACCGGGAATTTATGCAATCACCGTAAACTCGACCAGGCTTCAGTCAGATCACGCAGGAAAACGTCGTCGTTGAAGTCGGACGCGAAACGAACCTCGAGATCTCGCTCGCGGTTGGTCCGGTGACCGGTACGGTAGACGTCAGTGCTGAGGCGCCGGTAATCAACACTACGCAGCAGGACTTCTCGACTAACATCAACCAGACCTCAATCAACGAGCTGCCAATCAACGGTCGTCGTTGGTCAAACTTCGCTTTGTTGACTCCTGGCGCGGTGCCTGACGGCACGTTCGGTTTGATCAGCTTCCGCGGCATCTCCGGATTGCTGAACAACAACACGATCGACGGCGGCGACAACAACCAGGCGTTCTTCGCTGAAGAGCGTGGTCGCACGCGTATCAGCTACTCGATCAGCCAGGCTGCGATTCGCGAGTTTCAGGTCAACACGTCGAGCTACTCCGCAGAGTACGGACGTTCAGCCGGCGGCGTGGTCAACGCGATCACGAAGAGCGGCACTAACGACTTTCACGGCGGCGCCTTTTATTACCAGCGCAACAACAAGTGGGGCGCTCGCAACCCGCTCGCGACTCGTACGGAACTCATCAACGGCGTCTTCACTCCCGTCGGTTACAAACCAGAGGATGTGCGACACCAGTTTGGCGGCACGATCGGTGGGCCAATCGTCAAAGATAAAGCGTTCTTCTTCTTTAGCTACGATCAGCAGAAGCGCGACTTCCCTGGTCTATCGATTTTCTCGAGCAGCACCTTCTTGAACTTGTCGACTGCGACTCGCAACACAATCATTGCGCGCGGTGTGACTGGGGCTCAGATCGACAGTGCGCTGAGCTTCCTCCGCAGCATTTCTGGTCCTGTGCCGCGCACGGGTGACCAGAAACTGTTTCTGCCCTAAGCTGGATTGGACGATCAACGACAAAAACACCTTGACCGTTAGTTACAACCGGCTGCGTTGGGAATCACCCGCAGGCGTTCAGACGCAAGCGACCAACACCCGCGCTATCGACAATTTCGGCGACGACTTCGTTAACATCGATGCCGTGAACGTGAGGCTCGCGTCAACTCTGACTTCGAACCTGCTGAACGAGTTTCGCATGCAGTGGGGACGGGACAATGAGGTTCAGTTCAGCCAGCCGCCCGCACCGGGTGAACCGACGAACGCTCCTGGCGGACGTTCACCACAAACCTTCATTCAGAATGGTTTCTCGTTCGGTATGCCCGAGTTTCTCGAGCGCGCGGCGTTTCCGGATGAGCGCCGCTGGCAGTTCGCCGATACCGTGACTTTAACCGCCGGCAATCACACGTGGAAGTGGGGCGGCGATATCAATTTCGTGAAGGACATTATCAACAACCTGCGCTTCCTGGGCGGTGAGTTCAACTACACGGGCGCAACTGGAATCGGTGATTTCATCGTCGACTACACCAACTTCACTACCAACGGCGCAATTCGCGCGCTCTCGAATTCGCCCAACGGTCTGAACGGTTTGTGCGTTACTCCGGTGGTCGTTAATAATGTGAATACATTTCGCCGTGCGGGCAAGTGTTACGCAGGCAACTTCAATCAGGGCTTCGGTGTTCTCGGTCTGAACATGAAGACCACCGACCTCAACTACTTCGTTCAGGACGACTGGCGCGTCACGCCGCGATTCACGCTGAATCTTGGTCTGCGTTACGAGTACCAACTCAATCCCGATCCAATCAACGTTAATCCGGCCCTGCCTCAAACCAACAACAAAGTGGACGACCGCAACAACTTCGGACCACGCATCGGATTCGCGTTTGATGTGAGCGGCGACGGCAAGACGAGCCTTCGTGGTGGCTGGGGACTGTATTACGGCCGCGTGATCAATTCAACGGTTTACAACTCGCTGGTGAATACCGGCGTAGGAATTGATCGTGCTCAGCGCCAGTTCATCACCAGTGCGAACAATTTGCCGACTGCTTGCACGAGCCAGTCTTTAAACGCAGACAACTGTACGCTCTTGCCGATCTATCCGAACCTGTTGCCCTCTTCGAATCCACCGGTGGGCGCTGTGCAGTACTTCGACGACGACTTCCAACTCCCGCAGATTCATCAGTGGGATTTCATCGTTGAGCGTGAGATTGCGAGGAACACGGTCGTGTCCGCTTCGTACCTGGGCAGCTTCGGAAATTCACTACCCAACTTCGTAGACACCAATTTACCGCAAGCCAGGCGCCTGGTTCCGCTTAGCGTGGTTGGTGGACCATTCAACGGTCAGACTTATTTGACGCCGTTGTTCGCTGGACCACGACCGAATACAGCTTTTGCGCAGGTCACCGAGATTCGCAGCGACGTGTTTTCCAAGTACCACGCCTTCGTTTTGCAAGCGAATCGGCGGCTGACCCGCGGCTTGCAATTCCAGACGAACTACACGTTATCGCGTGCTTCTGATAACGGTCAGAGCTCAGTGACCTTCACTTCAAACAACCTGCCGTTCAATGCTTTTGACCAGTCAGGTGAAGACGGGTTGTCGAACTTCGATCGCCGGCAGAAATTTGTGGCGAGTGTGGTTTACAGTCCAAATCCGTTTACTGACGGCGCCGCCAAGCATATTTTCAACGGCTGGACCTTTGCTCCCATCCTGAATGCCTTCTCGGGCGCCAGGTTTACCGGAAACATCAGCGGCAACATCAATCCCCAGTCGTTCGGATTTGCTTCCAACCAAACTCCGGGCGGCGGCGTGAATGGTTCGGGCGGCGCGACTCGCTTTGCGCTCGTTCCGCGCAACTTCTTCAAGCAGCCGAATATCTGGTATGTCGATGCCCGACTGTCACGACGGTTCAGCATCACGGAAGGTACGAAGCTGGAGTTCCTGGTTGAAGGCTTCAACGTCTTCAATCGCACGCAGGTTACGGGTGTGCAGGGCACGGCTTTACAACCTGTCAGGCACCACTTTGACGTTCAACACTCCGTTCGGCAGCACGACCGGCGCTGACAGCACGTTGTTCCGTGAGCGTCAGGTGCAGTTTGCTGCTCGCTTCGAGTTTTAATTGATTTAAAACGTTAAGCTTACGTGGGCGTGCTCTTCACCGAGCACGCCCTATTTTTGTGCCTTTTGTGCCTCTTTGTGGCATTGGCTATAATGCCCGGTCTTTTCGTTTATTACCGCTCTGACGAGGGGAAACCTACAAAATTGGCGAACGAACAGTTTGACGTAACGATTATCGGCAGCGGACCTGGTGGTTATGTTGCAGCGATACGAGCAGGTCAGTTGGGTTTGAAGGCTGCGATAGTCGAGAAAGACAACCGGCTCGGCGGCACTTGCACCCTGCGCGGCTGCATCCCGACGAAGCAGATGTTGATGTCGGCCCACGTTTACGAACAGATGCAGCACGCGGCTGACTTTGGCGTGCAGGCTTCGGGTATTCAGCTCGCTTTTGCAGATGTGCAGAAGAGAAAAAACAAGGTGGTGCTGAAAAACTCGAAGGGCATCGAGTATTTGATGAAGAAAAACAAGGTGACCGTTTTCAAAGGCACGGGCAAGATCGCGCTTCCGGGCAAAGTTGAAGTCACCGATGCTGAAGGCAAAAAGCAGACGCTTGAGACGAAAAACATCATCATCGCGACTGGTTCAGTCGTGCGTCCGATTCCGGGGTTTGAGACCGACGGGCAGCACGTCGTAAACAGCGATCACATTCTCGAATTGCAGCAGGTGCCGAAGTCGTTGATCGTGATGGGCGCGGGCGCTGTTGGTGTCGAGTTCGCGTCAGTGTATTCACGTTTCGGCGCGGAGACGACGATCGTGGAGTTGTTGCCGCGACTCGTGCCGCTCGAGGATGAGGAAGTTTCGAAAGAGCTCGAACGGAGTTTTCGTAAACGAGGGATCAAGTCGCAGGTCGATACGAAGCTCGACAAGCTCGAGAAGACTGAAACAGGCGTGCGTGTGACTGGCCACACGTCGAAGGGCGAGGAAGTGAGTCTCGAAGCAGAGATGTTGCTTGTCGCTGTCGGACAGAATGCCTTACACGGAAGGACTCGGGCTCGAAGGCACGAAGATCAAAGTCGAAAAAGGGTTTATCCACGTTGATGAGTATCAGCAGACTGCGGAAAAAGGTGTTTATGCGATTGGTGACGTAGTGCCCACGCCTTTGCTGGCCCACCTCGCGTCGAAAGAAGGAATCGTCGCGGTCGAGCATCTCGCGGGCAAGAAGGACGTACGGCCGATCAACCTGCGTTTAGTGCCGAATTGCACTTACTGCGATCCGGAAATTGGATCGGTTGGTCTCACCGAAGCGAAAGCGAAGGAGCAGGGTTACGACGTGAAGGTCGGGAGGTTTCCGTTCTCGGCGTCGGGCAAGGCGCGCATAATCGGTGAGGAAGAAGGTTTCGTCAAGATTGTTAGCGAGAAGAAGTACGACGAGATTCTCGGAGTGCACATCATCGGCCCGCACGCGACTGAGTTGATTGCCGAGGCGTGTGTGGCGATGCAGCTTGAATCGACGGCGGATGAGCTTGGGCGGACGATGCACGCGCACCCGACAATTTCCGAGGCGGTGATGGAAGCTGCTGAAGGCGTACACGACTTAGCTATTCACATTTAAGTTAGACAGGATTACAGGATTTTCACGATTGACAGGATAATCCTGCAAATCTTGTAATCCTGTCTACAACTACGAATTGGACAATGGACCAACCGGATAAATCAACTCGTCGTCGTCGCCGCCCAGCGCGTCCACGTTTTCAAATGCGCGTCAGCACGAAGTACGCGCCGCGCAAGGCCGTCGACGGCAAACCACTAAGCTGCTCCACCGAGACGACACTCAAACCCGAGCAGCATCTCGATCTGTATCGTTACCTGAAACTCACACGTCTCGTCGAAGAGCGTCTCGTGAATCTTTACCGGCAGACGAAGGTCGTCGGTGGCGTGTTTCGCTCGTTGGGCCAGGAGGCGACGGCAGTCGGTACCGCCTACGCGCTCCAGCCGCAGGATTTCGTCACTCCTTTGATCAGAGATCTCGGCGCCGTGCTCGTTAAAGGCATTCGGCCGCGCGAGATCTTCGCGCAGTACATGGCGAAGGCGTGGGGACCATCGGGCGGCAGAGATCTTAACATCCACTTCGGCGACATGAAGAAGGGCTTCATTGGCCCGATCTCCCATTTGGGAGATATGATTCCCGTTATGACCGGGATTCTGCTCGGTGCACGCATGCAGAAGCAGAAGTTTGTGGCCGTGGCCTACATCGGCGACGGCGGCATGAGCACCGGCGCTTTTCACGAAGGACTCAACTTCGCCGCCGTGCAGCGACTCCTGCTCATCGTTATCGCCGAACACAACCACTACGCATACTCGACACCGACAAGCCTGCAAACCGCGGTGCGCGATCTTGCCGAGAAGGCGGCTGGTTACGGTATTCCCGCGCACATCGTCGATGGCAACGACGTTGTTGCGTGTTACGAAGTCACGAAGCAGGCGGCTGATTATGCGCGACGCGGTGGCGGTGCGGTTTTGATCGAGGCGAAGACGTATCGTCGCAAGGGACACGCGGAACACGACGATCAGCGTTACGTTACGGCGGACGAAATCGAGTGGTGGGAGAAGAACAACGATCCGATCGATCGTTACGAAAGGTATTTGTTGGAGTGTAATCTCGCGACAAAGGAGAAGCTTGAAGAGATCGATGCGGGTGTTCTCCGCGAGATTGACGAGGATTGCGCCTGGGCTGAATCTTCACCGATGCCCGAAGGCGAGCAGGCGGCGTACGGCGTTTTCGACAACAACGTCGTCCCGCCGGCGTTCAGACCAAAGGTCCTGGAGATTGAGGTTAACGATGTCGACTGCCCTCAAAAAAGAACACAAATCTGCACGTCCGGAACGTGGCGGACAGGCCACGCTCGTCGAAGCCATCCGCCAGGGAATCTGGGAAGAGATGGAACGCGATCCAACTGTATTTGTGATCGGCGAAGACGTCGGCGCATTCGGCGGCGCGTTCAAGGTCACTGATGGATTGATCGATGAGTTTGGCAAAGAACGCGTGATCGACACGCCGATCTCGGAAGGCGCGATCGTTGGCGCAGCATGCGGCGCGGCGTTGATGGGCATGCGGCCGGTGGCTGAGTTTCAGTTTATTGATTTTATTTCCGCCGGCTTCGATCTGCTCACAAACTACGCTGCGAAGTGTCGATATCGCTGGGGCGCTGGGATTCCTGCGGTGTTTCGTGGTCCATGCGGTTCGGGAGTGCGTTCTGGGCCGTTTCACTCGCTCAACGCAGAGTCGTTTTTCCTGAACACTGCGGGACTGAAGATTGTCGAACCATCGACGGCTTACGATGCGAAGGGATTGATCAAAGCTGCGATCCGCGATCCGGATCCGGTGCTCTTCTTCGAGCATAAGAAACTCTATCGTTTGCCGCGACTGCGCGAAGAACTACCGTCTGATGATTACATCGTCGAGATCGGAAAGGCACGCGTGGCCCGCGCGGGAAGAGATTTGACGATCATCACTTTTGGCGCGATGGTCCTGACTGCGCTCGATGCTGCCGAAGAGCTCGAGAAGGAAGGGCTGGACGTCGAAGTTATCGACTTGACGAACTCTGGCGCCGCTCGATAAGCCCGCCATACTCGCGAGTGTGAAGAAGACAAGCAAAGCAATCGTGTTGCACGAAGCCTCGCGAACCGGAGGCATCGGTGGTGAGATTACGGCACTGCTTGCTGAAGAGGCGTTTGAATGGCTTGATGCGCCGGTAATTCGCGTCGCATCGATTGACACGCCGGTGCCTTATTCGCCGCCGTTGGAAGATTATTACTTGCCGCAAATTAAAGACGTAGTCGACGCAGCACGCAAGCTGGCGGCTTATTAAAAATGAAGTTTAGAGTTCAATCTTTAGCTTGTGCTGAAAGCCGCAGCCTAAAGGCTGAACTCTGAACGAGACGGAGAACAAATGAGCACTGAAGTGGTGATGCCGCAGATGGGTGAGTCCATCGCGGAGGGAACGATTACAAAGTGGTTGAAGAAGGTTGGAGAACGTGTCGAACGCGACGAGCCGCTATTTGAGATCTCGACGGACAAAGTCGACGCAGAGATTCCATCGCCTGCTGCGGGAACGTTAACCGAAGTCAGATTCAAAGAAGGCGACACGGTCGAAGTGAACACCGTCGTCGCCGTGCTTGATGGCGATCAGGCGTCCGCAACCGCAGAAGCACCAGCGAAGGCAGAAGCACCTGCGCCTGCTCCGCCACCAGCGCCGGCTCCCCCGGCTCCGCCACAACAAGCTGCACCACCGCCTCCGCCGCCACCTGCTCCGGCGTCGCCGCCACCAGCGCCACCAGTTCAGGCGAAGCCACCAGCACCGGCACCGCCACCACCGCCGCCACCAGCGGAGAAAAAAGACGGTAGCGCTGCAACTGCCGAAGAGTTGCGCCGGACCAAGTCGAGCCCGCTCGTGCGAAAGATCGCGCAGGAGCACAACGTCGATATTTCACAACTCGAAGGCACTGGTCTAAGTGGTCGTGTAACCAAGAACGACATCCTTAGCTACATCGAATCGGGAACCGCAGCCGCACCATCTAAAGGCCCGGCCGAGCGCGTTTCATCGGCACCCGCGCCTGCTGCTCCGCCACAGGAGATCGTCGCGCCACCGCCGCCTAGACCACAGGTTGGGGATCGCGTTGAGCAGATGAGCGTGATGCGCAAGAAGATCGCAGAGCACATGGTCCTATCGCGACGCACTTCAGCGCACGTCACCACCGTTTACGAAATCGACATGACTCGCATCGCGCGACTGCGCGACAAACATCGTGATGCGTTCTACGAGCGGACTGGGACCAAGCTCACGTTCATGCCGTTTATTTTCGAGGCTGTGAACAAAGGTTTGCGAAAGTTTCCAATTTTTAACGCGCAGGTAAGCGGCGAACAGATCATTTACAAGCAGGACATCAACCTCGGAATGGCTGTCGCACTTGATTGGGGTTTGATTGTGCCGGTAATCAAACGTGCCGACGACCTTAGCATTTCCGGGCTTGCTCGTGCTGCAAACGATCTTGCAGATCGCGCCCGGACCAAGCAGTTAAAGCCAGACGAAGTTACAGGCGGCACATTCACAATCACGAATCCGGGCGTGTTTGGCGGGCTCTTTGGTACGCCCATCATCAACCAACCACAGCTCGCGATTCTCGGCGTTGGAAAGATTGAAAAGCGTGCAAAAGTGATGACCACGCCTGACGGCGACGACTTTATCGGCATTCGCTGGATGGCCTATTTCGCCTTGAGTTTCGACCATCGCGTGATTGACGGTGCAGACGCGGAGCGCTTTTTGGCGTTTGTAAAAGAGCAGTTAGAAGCAGGCGACTTCTCTGTTTAGCCACAAATCAGGCACAAATCCGTTAACTTTGTGGCTAACCTTATTGCGATAAAGTGGTGATTCGATGAAGAAATCCGAAGGCTATTGACTTAAGTGCGGTGAAGATTTAAGAACTGTCATCCGCAAAATTTAACGAGCGGGAGGCGAGGAGAACGACTCGCCGTTGTTAGCTTGAAGAAGACGCGCGCGAAAGAGCGCGTTAATTAAGTCACCAGTTTGAAGGAGATAAAATCGATGGTATTCACTAAACATAAAATGTTTGCCCCGGCAGTGCTTATCACCTGCCTATTAGTCTTCTCAGCCTCCCCTATATTGGCCCAGGACACGACCACCCCGGCCGGCTCGCGCACCGTCACGAGTGGTCAAAATATGAAGCTCAAGGGTGTAGTCACCCGTCGCGATTCTGACACGTTCACCGTCCGTGATATGAATGGCGTGGACACGGTGGTTCGTCTGAGCGACAAGACCAGTGTGAAGACAAAGGGCGGGTTCCTGCGGGGCGGCACGAACTACGCACAGACCAGCATCCTCCGCGGCCTCAACGTTGAAGTTGAAGGACGTGGCAATGGAACCGGTGAGTTAGACGCAGAGAAGATCCGATTCAATGAATCTGACATGCGCGTTGCCCGCGCAGTCGAGTCGCGCGCTGCGCCACTCGAGGAGAGAGCGTCTGACACCGAAAACAAACTGAGCCAGGTTGAAGCGAATGCGCAACGGCTGTCGGGCCAATTGGATGAGTTGGCGGCTGTTTCGAACGCGGCACGAGGCGGTGCGAAAGCTGCACAGGCAACTGCTGACGCGGCTGTCGCCGGTGTAACTGCTACCAACGAGCGCATTTCAGCTCTCGACGATTACACACCGCAACAGACTGCCGCTGTGAACTTCAAGTCAGGCAGTGCAGTGCTTTTACCAGACTCGAAGACAACGTTGGACGACATTGCCAGCAAGGCTTTGAACGCCAAGGGCTACGTGCTTGAGGTTTCGGGCTTCGCGGATTCGCGTGGCAGCGTTAACCTGAATCGTCAACTGAGCCAGCGTCGTGCTGATGCAGTGATTCGTTACCTCGTTGAGAACCACAACATTCCGCTGCGCAGAATCGTTACGCCGTACGGCTACGGTGAAATGAATCCGGTTGGGGAGAATGAAACACGTGAAGGTCGCGCGCAGAATCGACGCGTTGAGATCAAGTTGCTTGTCAACAAGGGACTCACGTCGCCGTCGCCGACCATGAATCCGGGTACTTCCGGTACAGACAACTAATGTGGGCTGCGCGGAGTTCACTTTGCGTGCAACTCCGCGTATGTTGCGCGGCACCAAAAGAGTCATGGATCATGCCGTCAAAAAAGCGGTAGGATAGGGAGACATGCAGGCCAGCAGATTGGCGGCATGACATAGGCTCGAAGGGTGTCGAAGATGATTCTGGGGGTTGAGAAAAAATTTTTGTGGCCGGCGTTCCTGATGGGAGTGCTGGCCATTTTTCTGTCTGCACCAACCGCACAGGCGCAAAGTACCAAAGACCTGCCGCCACCACCGCCGCTTTGGAAACCTAAGCCAACACCAACTCCAAAGCCGGTCGAACCTGAAGTAATTACTGACGTCATTCGCACGAGCTCAAACCTCGTGATGGTGCCGGTGTCTGTTACGGACCAAACCGGCACGCCGTCCAGGGGCTCCAGGTTGGCTGATTTCCGTTTGGAAGAAGAAGGCAAGCAGCAGGAGATCTCGGGCATCGGCGATCCGGAGCAGGTACCGCTTGGCGATCGCGGTGCTGTTTGATATCTCCAGCAGCACGAGTCAAAAAGGATTCTTTGTTTCTCAGCAGAACGCAGCGTCTGCCTTCCTGAAGCTGGTAATGAAGCCGTCAGACAGGGCTTCGATTTTTACGATCAGCGATAGCCCGACAATGGTCCAACCTCTTGATACGGCGGAAAAGTCAGCGGCGACGATGTTGACCATCCCAGCCGCGACTAAACCTGTTGCGACTGCCTTCTATGACGCTGTAATTGCCGCATCAAAGTATTTGATGGACAAAGCGCCCAGCAATTTTCGACGAGTTATCGTGGTATTGTCCGATGGTGACGACAACAACAGTTTTAGTATAAGGGATCTGGCGGCTGTCGATGCGCGCGCTACTCTGAATGGACAGGAGACTCCTGCCGGAACGCGCGCAGGTTTATTAGAAAGTCATCGTCGTGCAGTCGAAGGAGTAAAGAAGGCTGTTCAGCAGGCTGACGTGATCTTTTACTCGGTGAATCCCGGTGGACCTTCGGTGAAGCTAAATCAGATTGCCATGCGGGCTGAGAGAGGCATGGAAGCAATTGCGGAGACCACTGGCGGCACTGCTTTCCTTCCTGATTCTGACAAAGATCTCGACAGGGTGTTTCGACAGGTAGCAGCGGAATTGCGAGGACAGTATTTGCTGCAATACTACGCTGACTCTGAAAAGGTTCCTGCCGGGCAATTCCGCCGCATACAAGTAGCAGTGCCCGCTCGGAATGAAGTGCGCGTCCGCGCCCGCCAGGGCTACTACTCCAAAAAGCAAGACTAGCAACATGAACCGCAAGAATTGACCGCAGAGAGCACATAAGCTAGATTTCAGACTCAGTTGTGCATCTGTGTCTATCTGCTTGGCTTTTGTTCTACTGCCTCATGATCACAAGCACATCCGCCAAGTCGATTGATAACATTGAGCAGCGTGCGGCCTGCGGCGTCGAATTGATTTGCGTTGGCCTGCTCTTCCGCAGTGGCCGCGCCCGCCGCAACGCCCGCGAGTTTGATGTAATAAGGCTGAAGCTCTGGCGTGTTGCGAAAGTCGATCTCCAACTTATCGAGGCCCTCCCGAAAGCCCCTAAAACTCGATTTAACCGTCGCTTTTCTCTCCTGGTTCTGTTGCAGCCCTGCCGCCGACACTTCCTTTCGACCCGCCGCCTCATCAACTGCGGCGATGCTGCTGGTGATGCCGCCGAGCAGGTAAGTAAACCTCGCCAGATTCTTAACCTGTTCGGCCACACGCGTCGCGCCTTGCGTACGCACTTGCGCGGCTCGTTGTGTCTGCTGCGCCGCTGTGGGTGGCTTGGGCCTGCTCGATCGGCTGCGCGTTTGGCTGAACGCGGAAGAGGGAATTAAAAAGAGTGCGGCCAGCTAAAGTGATTACGATACGTTTCAAGGTGGTTGTGTCTCCTCTTCTGCAGTCAGTTTGTTTCGCGCTTAGGTGGGGATTGTACCAAAGACCAGGCGCGACTGTTAGAATGACGCGGAAAGATGCCATCTGGTTGTATGACTAAGGAAAGAAAGCTTTTGGTCCAACGGCTCGGCCTCGTTGACTACGAATCTGCCCTCGCAATCCAGAAACAGACGGAACTTGCGGTCAAAACAGGCATCCAGCCTGACACACTTCTTCTGCTCGAACATCCACATACGCTCACGATCGGTCGACGCGGCGACAGCTCGTCAGTCCTGCTCAACGAAGACCAGCTAAAAGCGCGCAACGTTACGGTGTTTGAGACCAATCGCGGCGGAAAAGTGACTTATCACGGCCTGGGCCAGATCGTCGGTTATCCGATCATCAATCTCAGTCCCGATCGCGAAGACGTTCATCGTTACGTTCGCGATCTTGAAGAAGTGTTGATCCGGACCATGTCTGACTTCGGCATCGATGCGTTTCGCATTGAGGGACTGACCGGCGTCCACACGCCGCGCGGAAAGATCGCAGCGATCGGCGTACATATCTCGCGCTGGGTGACGACACACGGCTTCGCCCTCAACGTAAACACCGATCTCAGCTTCTTCGATCTTATAATCGCCTGCGAAGGTGAACCCGTAACATCGATGGAAGTCTTACTCGGCGACGAAATTGAGCTAAGCTCCGTCGAAGACCGCATCATCGAACACTTCTCGAACATCTTTTCATATCTGCGTCATCCGTCGTTTATCCGCGGCTAAAGTCTAAATATGCTGACAATTGAACTCATCAACGAAGCACGACACCGCATCGCCTCGCGCATTCACCGCACACCCGTACTGACCTCGCGGCAGTTCAACGAAGCTGCGGGCAAGGAAGTCTTTTTCAAGTGCGAAAACTTTCAACGCGCGGGTGCATTCAAGATCCGCGGTGCGACTAACAAGATCCAATCACTCACGCCCGAAGAGAAGCAGCAGGGCATCGTCGCGTTTTCATCCGGCAATCACGCGCAAGCCGTCGCGGTGGCTGGTAGTGAGGCCGGAGTTCGCGTGCTCGTCGCGATGCCGGAAGATGCGCCGGCGGCGAAGGTCGCGGCAACGCGCGGTTACGGCGCGGAAGTCGTTTTCTACGATCGTCACAAACAGGACCGCGAAGCCTTCGCACTCGATCTCGCCGAGCGCGAGCGACTAATCATGGTGCCGCCGTACGACGATTATCTGATACTTGCCGGCCAGGCAACGTGTGGTATGGAGTTGATGGAGGAAGTGCCGGAGCTTGATTGCGTGCTCGCGCCGTGCAGTGGCGGTGGCTTGTTTGCTGGTGTGGCCAGCGCGGCTAAATCACTCGATCCGAAGATTCGATGTTTCCCGGTCGAGCCGGACACGGCTGACGACACGCGACAATCTTTTCTGAAGGGCGAGCGTGTCTCGATTCCGCCGCCACCGACGATCGCGGATGGTTTGCGCGTTCAGATCCCCGGCAAGCTTACGTTTCCGATCGTGCAGAAACTCGCTGAAGACGTGTTGACAGTGACGGACGAAGAGATCCTCTCAACTTTGCGCTTCCTGTTGTTCCGCATGAAGATCCTGGTCGAAACCTCGGGCGCGACTGCCGCCGCCGCCGTACATGTTTCAAAAACTACCCGTCGGACGTGAAACGCGTCGGCGTCATTTTGTCCGGCGGCAACATCGATCCGGATCTCTATCACATTAATAAGTGATTTCACAGCACGGGCGGCCAGGGAGGGCCGCCCCTACATGTGCCATTAGCGCCTCCAATGAAGTTGCCTGATTACTACAACTGTAGGGCGGCCTGGCCGCCGTGATACATCAAAAGCGCGTTAAAAAACTCACCCACAAGAAACGACGCAAGATTCGCGATCACGATCACCGCGAAATCGCGCCACCTCGCTTCCTTTCCAAACGCGAGCCAGAACAACATACACTCCGCGACGGGCGCGAATGTTTCGGCTATCAAAAGAAAGAACGCGCGCGAATAATCGATTAACAAGAGTGGCAGGACAAGCGTAACGATCGGATAAGTACACGCCGTCAGCCAGAGCCCCGCGAGTATGCGACGCCGTTTCGAGTGATGTGGTGAAAGTCCAATGAAGAGTATCGGAGTTTCGATCGCGATCGTGAGCAGGTAACCAATCGGCAGGAAGCGCCAGAGCTCGTACGGAGACACTAAAGCATCCTCAGCAGAAACGGCGCTTCTGCGAGCACATGCGCAATCGCGATAGTGAAGTAGATATCGCGCGTGGTCGAGTAATCGACTGAAAACCCAAGCCAAAGAACAACGACGGCCACGACCGCAAAAACAAGTAGCCCGGCGACAATCCGCGGAAATCCCTTCGGATGGCACGCGATCGGAACCGTTTTCACTTCCCAAAATCTCGTACTCGCTGTCCGTCCAATCAGCGGCAACGCGAGGATCCAAACACCGTAATGCAGCATCTCGAGAAACAGGTGCACTGAAACCAGCATGTGACTCGAAACCTGCGGCAGCATCTCCGCGCCTGAGTGTTGCGTGATGCGCCAGAACAGACCGTTGTCATCGGCAAGTGATGATGTGCCTGATAACTGCCAGATCATCACAGCCAGCACGAGCGGCAGTAGCCAGAGACAACGCCGGTAAGCGCGCGACCACGCGGGGCGCGTGCGACGCACGTGTCGATCGAGAAACCAGAGCGCGATCAGCGGATGGACATAAACGATTGCGAGACTGAACAGGTCTGGACCGAGCCAGTTCAACGAGCACAGCGCTAGTCCGACTGGAATCGTCCACGTCCAATTCGCGCCTCGCTTCTGCCTGCTCCGCAGCCAGACCAGCAACGCCAGCCAAAGCAGCAGCGCCGTGTTCCAGGAAGCTATGACGAGGTACCACGCCTCTTCGCTCCACAGCGTCGCGTTGTAAATGAAAGGCAGCGAGACGTACGTGAGTGTCAGCACACCCAAACCGGCAAACGCAGTCAAAAAGAAATTGCGCGATCTGCCGAAGCGCACCGGCAGTCGCATGAGGAAATAGCGCAGCTCAAACCAGTTGTGTGGGCCAGCGAAGAGGAAGAGCGTCACGATCGACACTTGCAGCGGCAACCAACTCGCGAAACGCTGCGGCCGCCACAATGCACAGCACGACGATCGCGCTAAATGCGAATCGTTTTTGAGGTGGCCATCTGTGGCCACCCGTGATGTCCGGACGGGTGGCCACGGAGGGCCACCCCTACAGTTGCGTTTTGCACGTCATTACTGTTATTTTCTTGAGAGGGATCAAAAGTCGCATCGTGCGGCCATTCATCTGGTCGTCAGGAACGATCTCGACATCCACACCGCCGAGCGTCGGCTTTCCGTCGGCAAGCGCCTGCGGGAGGTTTCGCCAGCGCCACGATCCCGGCGGTCCGGCATTGCCGCGCGTGATGATTGCCGCTGCGCCGAGCACGACCGCCACGAGCAGCACCGCTCCGATCGTTTTCTGAGCTCGACCGAAAGACGACGAGCGCGCGAACAGCACGCCCGCAACAGACACAGCCATAAACATCAGCAGCCCGGCGACGATCGTTCGCGGTGCGCTGAAAGCGATGCCGCCGACGACCGGTGCGCTGCCTGCGCCGCCATCGAGTGCTGCGCGGAGACTGTTAATGTCAGACTGTGAGATCTGTAGTTTCGCCTCGTAAAGCTTCGAATCCGGCACGATTTCGAGGCTCGTGTGGAGGATGTGTTTCGCCGGCTTCTCGGGTGGTTTCGGTTTGGCGATGTCGGCGTTCGCTGTTGAAACTGTGGTCAGAAGAACAAAGAAGAAGAGAAGAGACTTCATTAGGCGCGCTCCTTTGGAGGGACAGTCTTTAACAGGATTACAGGATTGACAGGATTTACATGTTAATCCTGAAAATCATGTAAATCTTGTAAACGACTTTCGAAGCGAGCACCTACCGGCTCAATTCTGAACTGAGGAGCTTATACTGTAAAATCCTTCCAGAGGTAAACAATTGGCCCGCGAACTCCGAGTAATCAGCAACAATCAAAAGGTCCGTCAACCCAAGCCCGAATGGCTTCGCATCCGTCTCGGCGACCCGACCAACCAGAACCAGGTGCTGCAACTGATCGAAGGTCTCAACCTGCACACCGTCTGCCAGGAAGCGCGTTGTCCGAACATTTTCGAGTGTTGGTCCGATCGCACCGCCACGTTCATGCTCGGCGGCGACATCTGCACACGTCACTGTGGCTTCTGCGCAGTCGGCAAAGGCCAGCCGGGCTCGCTCGATCCGGAAGAGCCACGCCACGTCGCTGAAGCCGTGGGCCATCTGAATCTCGCTCACGCCGTGATCACCTCCGTTAATCGCGACGATCTGCCGGACGGCGGCGCCGCGCACTGGGCCGAAACGATTCGACAAGTGCGTGCGATGAATCCCGATTGCAAAGTCGAAGTTCTGATTCCTGATTTCAATGGCGACGAAGCAGCACTGAACACCGTGCTCGACGCAGAGCCGGACGTGCTCAATCACAACACCGAAACGATCGCGCGCCTGTACCGGCGCGTCAGGCCAGACGCGGTTTACCAGCAATCATTGACTTGTTGCAGCGCGCCGCGACACGACGCGATCGCGAAAACCGTGGCATGTTGACGAAGAGCGGGATCATGGTCGGACTTGGGGAGACGTTTGAAGAGGTTGTCGAGCTGATGCACGACCTGCGTTCCGTCTCGTGCGACATCATGACGATTGGCCAGTATCTACAGCCGCACGCGCGTCGTCTGCCGGTTGAGCGCTACGTGACGCCGGAAGAGTTTGCGAAGTGGCGCGAGATCGGCATGTCGCTCGGATTTCATCACGTCGAATCAAGTCCACTCACGCGTTCCTCCTATCATGCGCGTGAACAAGCCGCGAAATGAAAGCCTCAATCTTCAGACAACATGGTGGACCGGAAGTGTTCGAGTACACGGACGTGCCCGAGCCGCAGATTCGTGCCAACGAAGTACTGGTCGAGGTGAAAGCATGTGCGTTGAATCATCTCGACATCTTTGTTCGCAACGGCATGCCGGGGATTGAGATTCCGCTGCCGCACATTCTCGGAAATGATATTGCAGGTGTTGTGCGTGAGGTTGGCGAGCTTGTGACGTGGGTCAAGGCGGGCGATGAAGTGATGGTCCAGCCCGGAGTTTCGTGTGGACATTGCGAGGCGTGTTTGAGCGGGCAGGACAATCTTTGTCGCGAGTACGACATCATCGGCTATCGTCGTGATGGTGGTTATGCAGAGTTAGTGGCGGTTCCGGGCGTGAACATCATTCCGAAGCCGGCGGAGTTGAGCTGGGCGGAGGCGGCGGCGTTGCCGCTCGTGACTGTCACAGCGTGGCACATGCTCGTGACGCGGGCCAACGTGCAGCCGGGTGAAGACGTGCTCGTGCATGCGGCGGGCAGCGGCGTTGGTTCAGTTGCGATTCAGATCGCGAAGCTGCGTGGCGCACGCGTGATTACGACGGCGAGCACGGACGAGAAGCTTGCGAAAGCGCGTGAACTCGGGGCCGATGAGACGATCAATTACTCTCGTGACGACTGGCCGAAAGAAGTGAAGCGACTGACCGGGCGCAAAGGCGTTGATGTAGTCGTCGAGCACACCGGCGCCGCGACGTGGCCCGGATCCATCGCCTCGCTTAAAAACAATGGACGGCTCGTGACATGTGGGGCGACGAGTGGGTTCGATGCGCGGACTGATCTGCGGCAGGTGTTCTACCGTCATCTGACCTTGCTCGGATCGTTCATGGGATCGAAGGCGGAGTTGATTGGAGGCGATGAAGTTCGTCGCGCAGGGGAAAATTCGTGGAGTCGTCGATCGCGTGTTGCCGCTCAGCAAGGCCAGGCAGGCACATGAATTAATTGAGGATCGGGCGCAGTTTGGGAAGGTTAGTTTTAGAACACAGATTTAACAAGAGTTTCAAGATTGACAGGATGAATCTTGTACATCATGAAAAATCTTGAAAATCCGTGGTCTAACGTCCTGAATAATCCTCAGCGACGTACCGTCTTCTTCAGCGCCTCTAAATTTCCCTCTTCGAGATTGAAGTTCGTTCCGGCAATCACCTTCTTGCCTTCATCCGTAGTTACCCAATCGACAACCTGTGGCGCATTCGTGCGGAGGAAAGTGCTGTCGGCCGGCTCGAGCGGCTTGCCGTCTTTGCGCGAGAAGATCCAGACGTAAGTGTACTGGCCATTGCGAATGTACTGGAGATCCTTTTCGAAGCCCGTGAGTGGCGATGGTGATGGGCTGGCCGGGCGGAGCAGAGGCTGACTGCTATTCACATTGCTCGGTGCCAGAGCCGCCACCGCAGCCTGCGACTAACACGGCAAGAATCAAAATTATTAAAAGTCTCAAGGCATTTCCAATCCTTCTTCAATCTTCTGATCCCTAATGTACATGATCGTGCATTCCGCGTCCTCGTAAACAATATCAAACCAACCGCTGTTTCTCGCATGCTCGAAAAAGTCGTGATGCGTGTTGTCTGAAAACACGTAGCGCGCGCCGAAGCGGTCGCGAATCAGCGGGCCTGGATCCTCTTCCTGCCCGAGTGTGATGCGGTCGTAAAGACGCGAGAGATCCGCATTCTTGTCGAACAGATAACTCGGATCGAGCCCGGAGACGTAATAGTGCGACGGATCGAAGTAGAAGAGACGCGGAAAGTCGTCCCAATCCGTGTTGAAGATTAACTGTCCCGGCGGCACATTGGTCGCGCATCCATTCAGCCCCTGCCCGGTAGTGATCGTGAGGCTCACTCTGCTTGATTTCCTGTCGCGTTGCGTACACGTTGACGAAGAGAAAGACGCTCAACACGACTGCCACCGATGACGACAGCAACCGTTCGCATTACATCCCGAAACGTACTCTCCTTCTCATCCGGCGGCGGCACACCTTCACGATCGAGAAACGGCTTGAGCTCCTCCAGCACTTCGGCCGGCAGTCGCGTGAGATAGCGGGCGATAGCCTTCCAACCACGGCCTGAGTGAAAATGCTGCGAACAGCACGGCAAAAGGCGGCCAGTATTCCGCGATCCGCTTCCAACGCGCCGTCATGATCATCAACGCGGTGGCAAGCAGCAGAAAGAAGATTGGATACTGACCTCGCCTGCGTTCCGAAGGCTCAAAGAAGAGATAACCGACGAGCATCGCGATACACGCAACCGCCGAGTTGCCCAGAAACTCCCACGAGTCGTACGGATACCACTCTGACCCGACTTTCGTGTTGAAGTCTGACGCGGTGAGCTTGATCTTCATGTGCTCGACCAGCAGTTGCAGATTGTGTGGGAAGTAAGGATTGATAATGAGCCCGAGGGCACAGCCCGCGATTACGTAAACGAGCGGCCGCCATTCAAACTTCTTCTCGGTGATCGCAATCGTAACCGACCAGAAAACCGTGGCCATGATCAGCAGCACGAAAAGGTCGTACGTCCACGTGAAGACCAGCGAAAGCGGCAGCAACGGCCAGTATTTTCGCTTAAAAAACAGGTGAATCGCGATGACGATGTAGATGATCGCAAACGGCGGCGCCTTCGCCATGTTCATACGAAACAAAAACGGCGCCGAGCAGGCGAGTAGCGCAATCAACCAGACGAACGTGTAACGAACGCGATAACGCAGCAGGAGCCAGTAACACGACAGCACCGCCAGGCTTCCGAAAAGGGCCGAAGCGATCTTCGCGCCGAGCCGTGGATCCGAAGACTCAGCAAACGGGATCTGAAAAATGTGGAACAGCAAGTGATGGTCCACATAGTCTTTCGGGTTAAGAGTTGTGAGTGGAAGCCAGGGAAACTGAGGCGGGAAATGTCCGCTCTTGATCGATTGCCAGAGCGTTTGCGTCCATTTGATGTGGTAATAACCGTCGAAATCGCCGCAGCAGATCGCCGACGTGGAGAACTGGAGTCCGCCAGAAAACGAAGCCAACGACGATCACGCCGGCTACAAGTTCAATGATTCGGATGGGAGACAGCGGATTCAAACCTGGAGGCTATGCCGGAGGAGGTCGTCATCAATCGCTCAACTGGCTTTAGTTGTTAAAACTCACAGTTGGTCGATCAGTTCGAGCAGTGCTCGCGGATCGATCGGCTTGGTCATGTGAGCGTTGAAGCCGGCGTTGGTCGATCGTTCCTTATCGTCAAACATCGAGTAGCCCGTGACGGCCACCATCGGAACGGTCTCGTAACCGGGCATCGTCCTCATTTCCCTGGCCAATTGGTAACCATTCATCTCGGGCATGCCGATGTCAGAAATGATCACGTCAAACTGGCGTTCGCGCGCGGCTTTCAGTGCCGCGGGTGCGGAGGCAGCCGTGACCACGGAATAACCTGCGTGGGTCAACACCACCGCCAGCATCTCTGTAACATCGGCGACGTCGTCAACGACGAGTGCCGTTCTGCGCTCGCGTGGTTCAGGTCGGAGGACTTCGGCGTCGGGCGCCAGGTCATTAGAATGGGTGGAATGATTCGATTGATTCGATAAAAACTGGGTGAGCGTGTAAAGGGAGGGCTGATAATCTGCATTAATGCACGATGAGTAATAATCTCGCATCGAGACAGCCTTTCCGCAGTTTTTTTAGTCA
Source organism: uncultured Acidobacteriota bacterium (assembly GCA_963748155.1). Lineage (GTDB taxonomy): Bacteria > Acidobacteriota > Blastocatellia > Pyrinomonadales > Pyrinomonadaceae > PSRF01. The sequence goes on from CAVVHV010000004.1 coordinate 1,085,449, forward strand.
GACCGCGTGTTGTGTGGAGAGCGAGTTTAATGTAGCTGAAACAGTCGATGGTGTCTACACAATCTTGATTTTTGATCTACTTTTCTCTGTGCACCCTCTGTGTCCTCTGTGCCTCTGTGGTTCCAACTTGCCAGGAGATCACCACAGAGACACAGAGGACTCGAGGATGCACAGAGAAGAAGAAAAACATCGTGGACAGTCTTTGATTATTTTGCTACGTTGAGCCAAACTCAAAATACACATAAGGAGCGAACAAATGGCAGCCAAAAAAGGAACCAAGAAGTCCAGAGGCGCGCGCAAAGGTGGCAAGAAAGGCGCCAAGAAAGGTACAAAGAAGAGCGCGTCAAAATCGAAGTCCCGAAAAGGCGCTAAGAAGACTACCAAGAAGGCAGCCAAGAAGTCGACGAAGAAGGGTGGAGCCGGTAAGGGCACAAAGAAAGCAGCAAAGAAGTCCACGAAGAAAGCTGGAAAGAAAGCTACAAAGAAGGGTGGCAAAAAAGGTACGAAGAAGCGGTCGAGGAAGTCTTCAGCAACTGTCGCACCGCCGCCGCCAACTGTTGCACAGTCTGATGTCCCAGATAACATGATGCCGGGGTCGGCGAGTGACGAAGGCGCGAGTGGTGAATCTGAAGCCGCCGCGACCGAAGGCGAAGAATAGTTAGTTCGGCGCTGATGTATCCAGCCGGCAATCTTTTTATACCTGTAGCGCACGGCCAGTTAGAAGCAATTCTGAAAGAACCTCGCCAGGGCGCAGCGAAGGGCGTGGCCCTGGTCCTACATCCACATCCGCTGGGTGGCGGCACGATGCACAATAAGGTTGTGTTTCGTGCCGCTGCGGCGTTAAACGATGCGGGCCTCACCGTTCTGCGTATCAACTTTCGCGGCGTCGGCCAGAGTACGGGCGAACACGACGAAGGACGCGGCGAGCGCGATGACGTTCGCGCCGGGTTGGATTACCTGTCACAACAGTATCCGGGATCACGGATCACGGTGTGTGGGTTTTCGTTCGGGTGCAGGGTTGGGTTGGAGGTCGGCATTCACGATCCGCGCGTGTCGTTTCTGATCGGCATCGGCACGCCGCTCGAAAAGTATGACTTCAGTTTTCTGGCGGAGTGCCGGAAGCCGCTGTTGCTGGTCCACGGTGAGCACGACGAGTTTGGGGATGTCGAGCAATTACGAAAACTTGTCGCAGAGCTGGAGCCGAGCGTGCCAATGCGGCTTGTCGTAATTCCCGGCGCCGGCCACTTTTTCGACGGTGGCCTCGACGAGCTCAAACGCGCGATTACAGACTGGGCCACGGAACATCTGTGAAATCCGTGTTTATTCTTTCTCCGAACTAATACTAATGAAGTTTGAAGTGGGTGGTTTCTTATCACGAAGCCGAAACCGCACGATCGTGAACCCCACAGCCACCACAATTGCCGCTGCAACGCCATAAAGCAGCAGCTTACCGAGATCATCAAAGCTACTCGTCGCGGTTTCCTGAATCAGTGACATTAGGACCATTTGGCACGACCTTTCTGGCAGGTCTGTTTTCGACGGGGAGTTGCAGCTTAGACACCGTTGTCTGATTGTTTGTTCCGCTTTACGATAGCCCCATGAACGAATACACAGATCCGGCGATACGAATCACTCTCCTGCCCCGTGACACGAACTCACGCGGCACGATCTTCGGTGGCGTCATCCTGAGTTACATCGATACGGCTGGAGCTATCGAAGCGCATCGCCACACGCGCATGGAACGGTTTGTGACGGTGGCGATGAAGGAAGTGATTTTTCACAAGCCCGTATTCGTTGGTGACCTGGTGAGTTTCTATGCGGAGACAGTGCGCGTCGGCACGACGTCAATAACGGTGCGCGTGATCGTGGAGGTGGAGCGCCTCGGAAAGAGCGAACGCGTGCGCGTGACTGAAGCTGAAGTGATTTATGTTGCGGTTGATGAGCATGGGGAGAAGATCGCGATTGTGAAGCAAGAGTAGACAGGATTACAAGATTTACAGAATTTACAAGAATAAATCTTGTTCATCCTGTAAATCTTGAAATCCTGTCTAAAACTGACTCTTAATTCAGGCGCGCCTGCATTCTTCTAAGCGCCACAGCCGCCTCCGTAAAATCCGGCTTCTGCTCGAGCGCCAATCCATAGTGCTTCGCCGCCTCGAGAAATTGCCGCCGCGCCTCATAAACACGCCCGAGATTGAAATGCGGAAACGCGTACGACTCATACCGCGGCGCCAGCAACGCCCGCTTGAACCAACGCACCGACCCATAAGGATCGCCCTTCGCCAGCAAATAGCTGCCGATATCGTTGTACGGATTGCCTAACGTCTCGTCCACTCGAATCGCTTCCAGACACTCCTCAATCGCCTCGTCATAACGCTTCTGAAAACTGTAAACCCAGCCCAGAAACGTGTGCGCCTCGGCGGTCGGATACGTCTCGATCGAGCGTTTGTAGAGCTCGATAGCACGCTCGTAATCGTGTGCGAGCTGCGCCTCGTAAGCCTCGTGAAAGAGCTGGTTGGCTTCGTAGCGTTTCGCTGCCGATGCATCGTCGTGCGTTTCCATGACTACAATAGGAAGATCTCAATTGCAGTTTGCGCCAGACTTCTGGGCTACGTCCAGACGTTTGATGCGTCCCTCAACCTTCGGAGCAATCGCCCGCGTCCCGAGCGCTTTACGCACAACATCCACGTCGATCGGCGCTCGCTCGGGAGGAATTATCACTGTTGCGCCTTTGAACATCGAGTAGCCGTCGCCGCCGTCGAGCCCGATGAACGTCGTCGTCGTCAAGGTATACTTTTTCGCGTCGTCGAGCGGCAATCCGTTTACCTTCACATCGACAAGCCGCGCACCAGATTTACGAGACGCGTCAAACGAGAATTTCACCCCTGAAACGTGCGGAAAACCACCCGGCTCGGAATCCTCAGCACTGCGGCTGACGCCGTGTTCGAGCGCCGCTCGCAACGTCGCACCGGTAATCTCGATCTTAACCAGTTTATTTTTGAACGGAAGGATTGACAGGAGGTCTCGCTGCGTCAACCTTCCGGGTCCGATGATCGTGTCGGCACGGACCGAGCCGCCGTTCATGAAACCGACATCAGCCGCCGTCGCTTTGCGAAACGCGTCTGTGATGAAGTTGCCGACGTTCGTTTCGCGCGTACGATTTTCTTTACTGCGCGCGTCGAGTGCGACGTTTGTGCGCCCGACAGGCTTCGCCAGCTCAGCCAGCAGGTGCGCATACTTGCGATAGACGGCAGCGAATTCCGGTGCTTCTTTTGTCGTGCTGTCTACTGGAATAACTTTCCAATCGATACTGTCGAGCTCGCCGGTTGGTGTGATATTGAGATCGATGCGTCCGAGCTCGCGCGCGTCGGAAGTCATCTTGAAGATCGGCGCCGAGCCGGCATGCGATTCGAGCAGCGTGTGTTCGTGGCCGCCGACGATCAGATTAACGCCCGCGCAACGAGCGACTTCCTTGTCTTCTCGCATCGACAGGTGAGTCAAAGCGACTACGACTTTCACGCCCTGGCCGTGCAGCTCCGAGACGACTTCTTTCGCCGTATCACACGGATTGCGAAACTCGACGTTGTCACCCGGACGCGATGTGGTCTTCGTTTCCGGCAACACGAGGCCGAAGAGCCCGACCTTCACGCCGCCAAACTCTCGCACGACGAAGCGTTTTGCACCGCCGAACGGTTGGCCCGTTCGCTTGTCAATGACGTTCGCCGCGATCCAGCCAAACTTCGACTCGGTGACGCGCTGTACCAGCACGTCTGGCCCAAAGTCGAATTCGTGATTGCCGTACGTCGCATAGTCGAGGCCGATCGTGTTCCAAGCCTCGATCATTTGGGCGCCCTTGTAAGTGATCGACTCAACAGACGGCGAGATGGTATCGCCGGCCATGAGAAAGAGTGTGTTTGGGTTCTCCTGCTTAATCGCCTTTGTGAGTGTCAGGACTCGTCCGAGCCCGCCGGTCTTGCCCTGGTCGACAGGAGCAAACTGGTAGACGTCGTTAACCTGTAGCAGCGTGACTTTGACGTTACACTGGCTTTTCTCCTGCGCCGCCGCCAGTAAAGAACGCAAAGAACGCGGCGATGAAGAGAACCAGAGCCAGCGCCCTCCGGCGCGCAAACATCAAAAGGGGATTCATGCGGTTTGACCTCGAATCGTGGTGGACTTGAGCGATGAATTATACTCAGGGTACTACATGCCGGATAGAGAGACATTCTTCATAACAGGTTTTCCGGGCTTCATCGCGAACCGGCTCCTCGAACGACTCGCGCGGACGGAGTGCGATTTCATCCTCCTCGTGCAGCCGTCACTGCTTAGTCGTGCGCGCGAGGAGATTGCCCGGATTGCACAGCTCAGCGGCAGAGACGTGGCAGACTTTAAGTTTGTCGAGGGCGATATCAGCGAGCCGGGGCTGTCGTTGAGTGCTGCGGATCTCGAGCTGGTCCAACGCGAAACGACGCGCGTGTTTCATCTCGCGGCGGTTTACGATCTCGCGGTGCCTGAAGCTCTGGCGATGCGGGTTAATGCCGGCGGCACGCGCAACGTCGTCGAGTTGGCCCGGACGCTTCCGCACCTGCGGCAGTTTCATCACGTCTCAACTTGCTACGTCGCGGGCAAACGCGAGGGAATGATTTTAGAGACAGAGCTGCGTCACGACGCCGGTTATCGAAATTATTACGAGGAATCGAAGTATCTTGCGGAGTTGGAAGTCGAATCCGCGAAGAAAGAGTTGCCGGTAACGATTCATCGCCCGGCCGTTGTATGTGGTGATTCAAGAACGGGCGAGACAGGGAAGTACGACGGCGTTTACTACCTGATTCACTATCTGCTGCGTTGGCCCAGCGTGCTTTCGATGATCAATATCGGAAATCACAAAGTCAGTTTGAATCTCGTGCCCGTGGATTTCGTGGTCGATGCATTGGCCACCCTCGCGTTCGACGAGCGAGCCATCGGCAAAACTCTTCAACTCGCCGATCCGGCGCCACTCACGACGAATCAGTTATTCAATGCGATCGCGAAATCGATCGACGGGAACCGGTCGAAGATCACGGCGCCGGCAAAGTGGGTGCGTTTTTTCCTCATGCTGCCGCCATCGCCAAAGATCACGGGCCTACCGCATAACGCCGTCCCTTACTTCTTCGTCAAACAACTCTACGACACCACCCAGGCGCAGGAGCTCCTCGCTCCACACAACATCCGCTGCCCACCGTTCGAAACCTACGTCGACCGAATCGTCGATTTCGCCAAACAAAATCCTGTTATTTAAGTTTAGAGTTCAGCCTTTAGGCTGCTGCGTGAGACAAAGAACAAGCTAAAAGCTTGAACTCTGAACGCAGGGTTGACAAATCCTTGATTTAGAATTAGTCTAAATCCATTGTGAAGGAAGCAAAGCCAAAACCGAAGCTGACGCCGCAACGAGAGGCGGTCTTTCAGGTCATCCAGGAACGCGACGACCACCCGACCGCCAGCGACATCTTCGAAGCGGCTCGCCACCGACTGCCCGGTATCAGTTACGCAACCGTTTACAACTCCCTGCGCTATCTGAAGGAAGCCGGGTTGGTTCACGAGATAAATTTTGGCGACAGTGCCAGCCGCTACGATCGGGAAACCGATCGCCACGATCATGCGATCTGCAACGATTGTGGGAAGCTGGTCGATTTCGATTTGCCCGACGCCGCAAAGCTAATGAACGCCGCCGCGCGAAAATCACATTTTAAACCGCAGTCGGTTCACCTGACGTTGAGAGGACGTTGTCCCGACTGCTGCGCAGGTTTACACGATTAAAGCAATTTCAAATTACTTGGGAGGATACATGACAGCAGCAACAGCAGTAGCAGCAGAGAAGGCGATGGTGGGCCAGCCCGCGCCGGATTTCGAAATGGCCTCGACGAAGAACATTGAGAAACTGAACGAGCCGGTGAAGCTTTCCGATTATCGCGGCAAGTGGCTCGTGATGGTTTTCTATCCGCTTGATTTCACGTTTGTTTGCCCGACGGAGTTGACGACCTTCAGCGATCGTTACCAGGACTTCGAAGACATCGGCGCTGACGTGCTCGGTATTTCTACTGACTCGGTTTACTCGCACCGTGCATGGTTGAACACAGCGCGTGACAAGGGCGGAGTCGAAGGTCTGAAATACCCGTTGGCGGCTGATGCGACGAAGAAAGTGGCGAGCGATTACGGCGTTCTGATCGAAGACCGCGGCATCGCGCTGCGTGGTTTGTTCGTGATCGATCCGGAAGGCATTCTTCGTTACAAAGTCATCCACGATCTGAATGTTGGTCGTTCGGCTGAAGAAACGCTTCGCGTGATTCAGGCGTTGCAGACCGGTGGTCTTTGCCAGGCTGAGTGGAAGCCCGGCCAGAAGACATTTAACTAATCAACCTGTAAGCTAATAGGTCCTATATGTCCTATAGGACCTATTTAGCAGAGAGAAACAGCGATGGCGATGAAGATTGGAACACAGTTGCCCAAACTGGAAGGCGCAACGGAGTGGTTTGGTGGCACGCAGGCTCATGCTGAGTCAGAAGCGACGGGCCATCCGACACTCGTTCACTTCTGGTCGGCGAGTTGTGGGGTATGCAAAGACAACCTGCCGCGCGTCGGGCAATGGCGTGATGAAAAGAAAGAACAAGGATTACGTGTGATCGGTATTCACATGCCGCGCTACGAGGCCGATACCGACGTCGAGGCTGTGCGCGACCTGATTGCGAAGTATGGCATCAGCGAGCCAGTCGCGGTTGATAACGAACACAAATTGAAAGATGCGTTTGGGAATGACCAGGGATTTGTGCCTGCGTATTACCTGTTTGATGCGGAGGGAAAGTTGAGAAGCTTCGCCGCAGGTGAGCGCGGATTGGATATGTTGAAGTCTGCGTTAGAGAGAATGACGTAGTCAGGACTTACAAGATTCAGACAGGATTTACATGTTCATCTTGAAAAATCATGTAAATCCTGTCAAAAGCTTACTCAACAAATAAATACTCACAACAGCACTCGTAATTCCCAACCCAACCAACAAGACAATAATCCCACCAACAAAAATCCAATCACTCATACTCCCAGCACGCGCTTCTTCCGCCGAAACAGTAGCCCTCTTCCGAAGCAACGCGATGTTCTTCTGATTTGACTTCCAAAATACATCAGCGACGTCACCAACGAGCGGCAACGCACCGAGCAGATAATCAAATCCGATATTCAACCCCATCCGGAGCAACGTGATCTTCGGAACACCATGACGCACGGCTGAAGCGAGAATATAAAACGAAGCGAGCGCAGTGCTCGTGTCGCCAATTCCCGGAATCAGACCAACCAGCGCATCGAGCCCAAAACGCCAGCCCAGAATCGGCACCCTGAACAGGTCGTCCAGGAGCCACCCTAAACGTTCGGTTTTCTTATCAATCGTTAACGAATTCGTGTTACTTGCTGCCAAAAGAATTTACCCACCTTCGCAAGCGCGTTGAAAGCGTTCTTATCACCACCCGACTTTTGGGGAGTTTGCTTCGAGGGGAGTCCGAGCGTTGCGGCCAACTCCTGATCCGGCGGCGCGATATCTTCGTCGCCACGCTTTGCGGTTAGCCAGCGGGTAAATGTACGACCAATCATTCGCCTTTGTTCAACCGGAGCTTCGGCGACAAGGGCGATGCGCAGGTCTTCAAGTTGGGCAATCTCGTAGAGGTTTGCCTGGTAGTAGTTGCGGAGGGCCGCGAAGATCTTCTCCTCGCCGAGCGTTTTTTGCAGGTCAACGAACATCAGCGCGCCTTTGGCGCTGACAATGGCAGCGTACTGGAAGGTGTTGCGATAGTCGCGTGAGGGACGATTGGCGTCCATATCGTCGCCACCGAAGGTGCGATAAAGACGATAGACGCCCTTGACTTGATCGTTGAGTACAGCGGTCGCTTTCTCTTCGCCGTAGATGTTTTTGTAGTAGAGCAGCGCCGACCAGCCTGAGAGCGCTTCGTCGAGCAACGGCTCGCGTGCCGGATCATTGCCGACGGCCGCGCCCCACCATTGATGCGCGACGAGATGAGCGACGGCCCATTCGAGGCTCTCCTCGACGGATGGCCGTTGCTCGCGAATGATCTCGGGTAGGTTGCGAACAGCGGGCGAGTCGAAGTCGACGTAGAACGCGCTGGCAATGACGTTGAAGCCGGAGAACTCACAGCTTCCGAGGCCCGCGACGAGTGGAGCTTCGGCGATGCTGACCTGCTTGAAAGGCAGTGGTCCAAACAGCGTCGTGAAAACTCGCAGCGAGTTAGCAGCGACAGTCAACGCGCGTTTGCCGACACGCTCATGCTCTGCGAGGTAGATCGACCGGATGTTGATGCCTTGGACTTCCGTATGTTCGCTCTTCAAACCGCGTCCGGCGAGGATCGCGAAGTCGCGCAGCGCAGATGCCGGTGAACGTTTGTCCCGTCTTTTCGTTGCGCGGGCCCGCTTCGATGCCGGAAGTGAACACGTCAACGCCCGGGTTTGCCGAGATAGTTACTTCGTAATCTGCGACTTCGTTGAAAACAAAGTCTCCGACTGACGGTTCGAGTTTGCGTTTCCACTCGTCGCCATCGTGAACAGCCAGCACGGGATAAGCAGAGCCAAGAAGCATTACGCCGCGACAATGGAAGTTGATGTCGCGGGCGCGACGGATTTCGCGGTCGCTGCGCAGCGCGGCGCTGACTTGCTTCACAACGTGCGTCGTCAGACTGGTTTCGTCGCGATCGATTTCCGGCACTGAACCCTTGAACTTGATGACGACTTCGGCTGTAGCTTCCGGCGCGACCTGCTCGCGCAGGTTGATGCGAAGCGTCGTACCCTGATCGTCGAGTGAAGAGAAGAGCAGCGTGTTGTCAGAGCCGGCTCGCACTTCGAGAATGTCGATGTGCGGTTCATCTGCGTCTGGCGTCGCGCCGTTTGCGGACGGCGGCTGATCGCCCGTGCGCAGATTCGGATAGAGATGTAAATAGATGATCGAGGTCGGCTTCTCGCCGCGATTGATCCAACGAACTCTTTCCGTGCCGGTATAAGTGAAACGATCGAAGTCGATCTTCAGATCGATCTTGTATGAGTGCCTTTCCGCCTGCTGCTGAGGCGTTTGCGCATTCAGTTCCTGGTAGGAAGCCGCGAGGCAAACGCTGACGAAAACGCAGAGCACGAGAACCTCGCCCGGCGTTATGTTTTTATGTCTTCTGTACATCTTTGTGCTATCTCTTCTCTGTGCAACCTCTGTGTTCTCTGTGTCTCTGTGGTTAGCCATTTCTCCACCACAGAGACACAGAGAACACAGAGGTTGCACAGAGAAGATCGCTAACTTCTTCTGCGTGCCGGCCCTTGCTGGATCGTGATCGACTGAATGACGTCGCCGCGCACGATCTTGTCAACTACGTCCATTCCCGTTACTACTCGCCCAAAGACCGTATAGCCTCCGTCGAGGTGCGGTTGCGGCGAGTGTGTCACAAACCATTGCGACCCGCCCGTGTCCTTGCCTGACAACGCCATTCCAACCGCCGCTCGGTCGTAAAGCACTTGATTGATCTCGCAGCGGATCTGGTAACCCGGCCCGCCGTTTCCATCGCCTCTCGGATCGCCGTCCTGAATCACAAAATTGGGCACCACCCGGTGAATGGTGACGTTCCGATAATAGTCTCGCTGGGCAAGCTGAACGAAGTTATCTACAGTAAGGGGGGCCGCTTCGGGGAGCAGGTCAATAGTAAACGAACCCTTGCTGGTAGTCACGACGACACGCGTCGTCTTGCCGATGCGAGCGAGGGCTCGTTTGTAATCGGCTTCGGTATTGCGCGTCTGAACTGTGCCGATTTGCGACGAAAAGTCGCCAGCGCCGTTAGTCTTTAGTAAAGCGACAGCCCTGCGACGGATCAGTGGATCGCCCGATTTCAGTGCTTCTTTAATGAGATCGTTGGCCGCGGCGGTTTTCTGTTTGCCGAGCGAGTCGAGGATCGAGAGTGCTGCATCGTTCAAGGTGTCGTTTGCCGCCTGTGGCCACGCCGCTGCGAGAGCGCGTGTGATCTCTTCCGAAGGCGGCAGGTCGCCGAGCAGGTCGGCCGCGGTGCTGCGAACTATGACATCGCTCTCTTTCAATTGAGATGAGGCGACAGACGCTAGATCCTGCGGTTTGAAAGCAGCGAGCGCGCGCAGCACGTCGGGAATCGCGTACTCGGAATGGACGGCGACGAGTGTGTTGATGGTTAGACCGGAGTTTCGATAGTCGAGCATCGCGCGCAGAAGCGATTGTGCCGTTGTAGCTAGCTCGGATTTGTTCGGTGTGGATTCGGGCAGCGCTGCAATCTCCCCAAGGCCAGCGGCAACTCCTGCCGCGGCGCGCCAGTTGAGCAGGATCGTTTCCTGTACCCTCTTTCGTGCCTCATCGCCCGTGCCGAATTCCGCGAGATAAATGGCGGGTGCGATGCGGACAAACGCGAGATCGATCTCGGGTGCCGTGTGGTTGAGTGATTTGTTGAGCTCGCGCAGCCACGTGATAGTCGTTTGATTTTCTTTTTGAACCAGCAGGCGGCCGAGTGTAGTAGCGATTTCGAATATCTCGTTGAGCTCGATGGGTCGTGAGGCGAGTGGTCGCTGTGTCAGTAGATTACCGCGTGCAAACAGCGGCTCGACGGCACGTGAATCTTTCAACGAGGCAAGTGCGCGGATCGCGCTGACTCTCACCCGTGAATCGTTGTCCTGTGCGATGCGTGTGACGAGCGCCTCGAATGACTGTTTGTCTTCAGTGACGCCGAGCACGCGAGCAGCATTGGCCCTCACGATCGGATCCAGATCCGATAGCGACTAATTTTCTTAATTGATCGTTACCATCCTTCAGTCGCAGACGTGCGAGGGCGTTTCCTGCATCAGCGCGCACGCGTGGATTCGAGTGCGTCAGAAATTTTGCGATGGCTGGTCCAGCGTTGGCAGGTCGCGATCGCAGGGCTGCAGTTATGGCAAACAGAATGGTTGACTGGTCCGTCGAATTGAAAGCTTCGAGGATTGCGGCGCCGAGCTCGCGTTGTCGTGGTTCTTGTTCGCGTGGCAACGCGGCGGCGATCTTGCCCAGTGCTTCAACCGCGCGTGCACGCACGTCAGCGGGAGAGGTCGTGTTTTTCAAAACCGCGATGAGGGCATTCGCTGCTGTTTCCGATTCGATTTCACCGAGCGCGAAGGCTGCCATAGCGCGCACGCTAACGTCTGGGTCTTTTTCGAGCATGGGAGTGAGCGCGGTGACGGCGTCTTCGTTGCCGATCCGCCCGGCGGCGAGTGCGGCGCGTTTGCGGATTGATGAATTAGGGCTTGATAGAAGGGTGCGCAGACCATCATCCCAGCGTCGCTCGTCCTCCGCTTTCACGATTTGGAGGAGGGTTGGAGGAGGGACTGGGCGTGTTTGGGCGGAGATTGTTTGGGAAAAAGCGACTAAGAACAGAAGGGCAAAAAGAATCTTGTTGGTCATAGGAGACGAATCATACATTAGACAGGATTGCAGGATTAACAGGATTTACACGATATCTGCAAATCTTGTCATCCTGTCAAAAAAGAAAAGGGTGGCCCCCACGGACCACCCCAAAAGTAAAATCCTCAGAATCGCTTTAGTTCACGCTTGTCGCTGCCGGAATATCAGCCGGCTTCGATGCGGCGTCTGCCGGCATCGGCTTCATCCGCGAGGTGTCGAGCGGCTCTTCCTTGCTCGTGCTCTTGGCTTTGTCAGCAGCCTGGCTCATTTGCAGCATCTTGCAGGTACCTTCGAAGATCGCGCCCTGTTCGATAATCAGCGACGGCGTCTGAATGTTGCCGTTTACCTTCGCGGCGCGACCCAGTTCCAAACGCTGCGTGGCAATGATGTCGCCGTTAATGGTTCCATGAATCACGGCCACGGCGACTTCAATATTCGCGTCAACTTTGCCATTTGCCCCCACGATGAGCGTACCGCTCGACGAGCTGACACGGCCCGAAAGGTGACCGTCAACTCTCATCATGGCCTTAAAATTAGCTTCGCCGGTGACAACCGTACCGCCGCCTACGAAACCACTCAGCGTCCCCTCCTTGATATCTCGGGCCAGCGTTTCGCTTTCCGTCATTGCACGAGAGCCGCCGTTGCTGGGTGTCGACTCAACTGCCGGTTTTGACTCCACACTCGTTGTCGTCTGGTACGAGGGATAAGTCTTGGCAGTGTAATCAGGAACCTCAGGGCGCGCGTTGGAGTGGTCATTCTCTTCCTGATCTTTGGCATTCTTTCCTATCCTGAGCATTTTTACCTCCGTAAATATGGGGGCGCGGAAGTTTGGTCACCGGCCGTCGGAACCTGTAAGCAACGAAACAGACGCGCACTTTCCTTTTGTTAGTGGATTTCTAGCTTGAATGCTAGACAACGATGATTCGCCGCGCAAAAGCGGGCTCCCCATCATAGACAAACTACGCCGTCTGTGTCTAGCTTTGTAATAAAATTACAATTCGCATTGCATCCTTGAGCCACGGGCGGCCACGGAGGGCCGCCCCTACAGTTGCACTTAATCACGCTACATCATTGGAGGCGCTAGATGAGCAACAACTCTGTAGGGGCGGCCCTCCGTGGTCGTCCGTGTTGAAAACAGCCGAACCGCGTGGCATTCTGAGTCGCGGAATGAACCCTGAAAGTAAGATTAAAACCAGGTTACTGCGCCGGATGGGCGAAGCGATCGCTGATTTCGGCATGATCGAGGACGGCGATCGCGTGATGATCTGTCTTTCCGGTGGTAAAGACAGTCACACGCTGCTGGATCTTTTAATCGATATCCGGCGGCGCGCGCCTGTGCATTTCGACCTGCTGGCCGTGAATCTCGACCAGAAACAGCCTGGATTTCCGGCCGAAGTGCTGCCTGCTTATCTCAGCACGCTCGATGTCCCATTTCGCATCGTTGAGCGCGATACGTACTCGATCGTCAAACGACTCGTTCCCGAAGGCAAAACGTATTGTTCCGTCTGTTCGCGGTTGCGGCGCGGCATTCTTTACAACATCGCGGTCGAGGAACGCTGCAATAAGATCGCGCTCGGGCATCACGCTGACGACATCATCACCACGCTTTTGCTGAACTTTTTCTACGTCGGATCGCTGAAAGCGATGCCGGCTAAGCTGCGCTCGAACGACGGGCGCAACACAGTGATTCGTCCCCTGGCGTACTGCTCTGAAAAAGACATCAGTGAGTTTGCAGCGGAGCGACAGTTTCCGATCATTCCGTGTGACCTCTGCGGTTCGCAGAGCAACTTGAAGCGCGTGCGAATCAAGAATCTGATCGCCGAGCTGGAAAAGGAGATCCCTCACATCCGCTCTTCGATGCTGAACGCGCTCGGGAATGCAGCGCCATCGCATCTGCTGGACCACGAGCTTTTTGATTTCAAATCACTCGGTACAACAACTGGCGATGTCGAAGCCGAGCTCGATCTTGCCCTCGGCCACACCGATACAGATTTGCGTCCGGCGTTAGTGACGTTGCAATGAAGGAATTAGATTTTACTGACTTCCCGCCCGGCACAGTCACTGAATACACAACGCTCGTTTGTCTCGCCTGCATCTTCGACATCTTCACAAAACAGATCGGACTTGCGCCGCGCTCCGCTTACGCAGAGATCAAACGCTACAGACCAACTATTGAAGAACTGACGTCGCAAAAGGCAGTGCGCCCGTTCTTCGACAGTGACGAGAAACATCCGCGCTGTCCTTACTGCAACGCCGCCAAACGCTGGCATGCACGTCTCGACACGCATTGCGTCGAAGGCGGCAAGACCACCGATGCACCACGCCGTAAACTCGTCAAAACGCTCGAAAAGAAGAAGGATCAGTTTGCCGTAATCGAGCTTAAATCGGATCGTCGCCATGCGTTCTTTGACTGGCTCGACACGTTGCGCATCACGCTCGATCTCAACGACCCCGCATGGTTGTTGGAAGCGACGAAAGCTTACCTTGAGCGTAAAGCACCGAAAGAGAAGTGGACGGAAGTATTCGAAGGCTTGCGTGCGGTGCGTCCTTCGTCGCGGTTGGAAGAAGGTTGGGAGCGCGATGGATCGAGGTTATTTCTCACGCCGCCGCTGTATAACGAGAGTTTGCTGGTCCAGTATCTCGTAAGTCGATCGCACGAGCATGGCGGTCGCACGCTGGAAGGGCGGCTAACGTTAATGGAGTTGATCCGGCGGATGCGCAAAGGCGGCTACCTCGCCGCGCACAATATCGAGGCGACGGACCAGTTTGAGATCTTCGAAAAGCTGCTCGATGAAGTTGCGGGAGAGGGACAGTTGAAACTCTACTACATCGTCGATCGGAGGGAGTTTTTAGATAAGGTGAAGAGCGTGTACGCGAGTTATGCGTAGACAGGATTTACAAGATTTTACAGGATTTACAAGATGTATCCTGTAAATCCTGCAAATCCTGTCATCCTGTCTACTAATCACTTACTGTTCTCGATACTCGTCGCGAGCACGTCATTCATCGCACAAACCGCAACGCGCTTCGGCACCGCCGGTAACTTGATGTCCTTGAGTTCAATCGACGTATTTCCCGTCATCCGGGCAGCGCCGAGCTTCGCCCAGCCCTTACCCATGTCGATATAAATCGGCACGAGCATCACGAAATTATCCGACACGCCCGACTGCGTAACTTTCCCCGACAGCGTTCCATCCGACGCCACCTTGTACTCGAGCTTGTAAGCCGGAACCTGCGTGCCGTAAACCCACTGGTTGAAGTACCAGTCCATCTTGCCGTTGCCGGTGACGTTCATCTCCGGCGTCATGTGTTTCTCGACGATCGCTTTGAAATCTTCGGTCGACACAGGCTGGTTGAAATGCGTCTTGACGAAGTCTTTCATCATCTCCTGAAAGCGCAGGTCGCCACCTTTGTTCTGCGCGTACATCATCATCCGCAACATGTGCAGGATGTAAGCGCCTTTCGGGTAGATTAGAAACCGCGCAACGCCGCCGGTCTTTCCGTTATTGAGACGATAGCCCTGCGTTACTGGTCCAACCGTGTAAGGTTTGCGATCTCTCGTTGCCGGCGAAGCCTCGACAATCTGCTTACGCAGTTCTTCCCAGAAATCGACAAACTTGTCATTGCCACGAATAAACTGAACGTAAAGCGACGCCGAAAACTCCGCAAAGCCTTCGCTCATCCACTGGTCGTGATAACTATCCCAACCGATGATGTGTCCCCACCATTGATGCGCGACCTCGTGTGGAGCGACATAGCGCCAGAAGTTGTCTGTCCCGCCGCGCGTTCCGAGCAGTTGGTTGCGCTGCGTCGTGTCGATAAAAGCCATGTACGGCATGTAGACGAGGGTAGGCCATGCCTGTCCAAAGCCGGCGGCAGGCTGTTGCGTCATTGCGATCCGACCGTAAGGTAGTTTTCCAAAATAAGCGCTGTAGATACGCATTGCGTTCTGAGCATCCGCGATCGCAGCGTCGGCAATTGCCGTGGTTGAGATCGCACCCAGCGTGGTCATCGTTCTCATACCCTGCGACTCGAGCCGGTCGATTTCCTGCTGGATCGCTTTTATCTCGTCCGGAACTTCGACGTTTGCGTAGAATTCAACATCGTAACCGGAGTCCTTATCATTGATCGCTTTCTTCTTGAATCGCCCGTAGTTGAAACCTGCAACTGCGAGTTCCGTTTGACCACTGGACCACTTCGTAACGGACAGATCTCCTTCGCGAGTTTCAGCGGCAGTTGGAGCACCCGTTCCAACAAACATGACGCTCTTCGGATAACGGAAAGTCATGTCGAAGATCGCTCGGTCTTCGGCAAACAACGCGTTTGCGTTCCCCGGATACCACGTCGAGCGCGGAATCAGGATGAAGTTGCCGCCGCCGGAGTCGCGCAGTGCATCGTCGCCTTCGTATTGAATCGACAACTGAACAGTTTGCCCGGCGTCGAGTGGCTTCGGCATAACGACGCCGAAATCCGAGTCCTCGTTTTTGTCTTCCTGCACAAAGCTGAGATCGGTTCCTTCTGCGTCTTGTACGCTCTTGACTCGCAGTGGTCCGAACAGTTCGAAAGGCACGACGCGCGTGCCCGGCGCGCAGGTTACGGAACGTCAGGCGATCCGTGGCGGCGAGGTGCGCGCCTTTGATCGCCGCATCGATTTCGTGCTTTGTGATGTCGATCAGGCGATTGTCTTCAGAGCTGGAGGCTGTGCCTTTCTGATATTCCTCTTCACGATGGAAAGCGGTCCAGAGGCCACCGTCAGTTTCACCGTAGCTCAACAACGCGACTTCTTCGGGAGTAGCGCCCGGTACACCGAGTGGTTCGAGTAAAAAGACCAGCTTGTTGAAGCGCTTGCCATCGATGAACGCGGTGAAAAATCCTTCGCGTGCGGAGTTGTAGATGTCGTACAAGGTGCGCAGATCGCGATTGTCGCGTAGTCGTTTGCGGAGCAGTTCCTGGTTGTCGCGATACGCGCTGCGGGCCTGGCTGGCGGCTGGACCACCAGTTTTCATTGTCGCGTTCGGTGATGATTTGATCTCGTCGAATGTTTTGTCAGTGAAGCGCAGCACGAGCTTAGTAAATGACTCGGTGACGCCGCCTTCGCCTGTGAAAATGCTGATGCTTTGTTTCTCGATATCTGTCGGCGGAGTTAACGACAACTCACCGTCGCCGATGAATACTGCGGCCGTCACTCTGTCTTCGACCGGCGTGATGAAATACAACTCTCCTGACTTGAGTGTGAAGTTCGCGGCGTCTCGCTTGAGTTTGAGATTGTTCACGACCGCGTAATTACCCGAGAAATCGTCACCTTTGCCGAGCTGTCTGAGCGACTGGTAAATCGGATCCTGATTACCCTTCTGGCCCGCAGCGACTTTCACTTGCGCTTCGACGAGGCGCGATTTCCAGGCGCACATCGACGGTCGCGGCAGCATCGTCTTCAACCTTCACGTCGCCGCGCCGGCCCTCATTGAAGCCTTTCACTGCGACACTGACGCGTATAAATTCCCGCCGGCAGACCTTCGACTTTGTATCGTCCTTGCGAGTCGGTCGTAGCGGTGAATTCCTGTTTTGTCACCTGGTTGGTGACCGTCACTGTGGCCTTGGAGATGGCAGCGCCTTTCGGGTCAGTGATTTTCCCTTCGATGCGCCCACCTGCGGCATGGGCAATGAGCAAAGGAATCGAGACGAGAGTCAGCACCAAAAGAAGGGAGAGTCTTTTTGCGTATTTCATTTTAGGGTACCTCGTTCAGGGGTTGGCGTTAGTGAGCGCGCGCGCGAATTATTCGCTGATATGCGCTGGTCCGTCAAGGGACTATTCTGATAATCCTGAAAAAATCCTGTAAATCCTGTCTAACTGATGTTATGGTTTGCCGCGCCGGTATTGTGATTTAGCAGTTCAAACGCTCGCGCCGGTAATGATGAGTTACTGGCCGACGACGCCCGATTCCGATCGCATTTCGCGAGATGATCAGAGTCGGCGGCAACTGGCGGCGCTTGAATTCATTCGCCGGCGACTCGACGCGGTTAAGAATATCTCGCACGAAACCCGGCTCGAAACCAGTCTCGACGATCTCGTTCGGCGTCGCTTTCTGCTCGAAGTATAACCGCAACACGCGATCGAGTTGGTCGTATGGCGGCAGCGACTGATCGTCAAACTGTCCCGGCGCGAGTTCGGCCGAAGGACGTTTGGCGATGATCGAGTGGGGAATCACTTCGCTGTCTTTGTTGAGATAGTTTGCGAGTGCGTAAACCTCGGTCTTCAAAACGTCGCCGATAACTGCGAGTCCGCCATTTGTGTCGCCGTAGAGAGTGCAGTAGCCGAGTGCGAGTTCTGATTTGTTACCGGTTGACAGCAGCAAGCGGCCTTCGGAGTTTGAGATCGTCATCAGGATGTTGCCACGCAAACGCGACTGGAGATTTTCGGCTGCGGTGGAGCGGTTCTCAACTGAAGGCGCCGGCAGATTCATCTGTTTGAGCAACACTTCGTACGCGTCAGTTATCGGATGCTCGATTACCGGCATGCCGAGGCGTCGACCGAGTTCGACCGAGTCGTCAACACTCGAGCGTGATGAATAAGGCGAAGGCATCGTCACACTCAACACATTCTCCGCGCCGATCGCTTTGCACGCGAGCGTGGCTACCACCGCTGAATCGATCCCGCCTGACAATCCGATCACAGCGCGTTTGAAACCGTTCTTGCTGGCGTAATCGCGAATGCCGAGCACGAGCGCGTCGTGGATGGTTTCGACGTCGTCGCCCGGGAGACAACGCTTGTCGGCGACGTCGCAATCGAGATCGACCGTGCCGATGAACTCTTCGAACGGTGGCGCCTGGAGAATGATCTTGCCGTGCGCGTCCGCAACGATGCTGGCGCCGTCGAAGATGACGCCGTCGTTACCGCCGACGAGATTAACAAACACGATCGGGATCTTGGCAGTCAGCGCTCGATGCGACACCATCGCGCAGCGTTGGCCCATCTTGCCTTTGTTGAACGGCGAAGCGTTGATCGACACGAGGACCTCGGCGCCGAGTTCGATCAGCTCGTCGGCCGGATCGTGTGTATATAGTCTTTCGCGCCAGAAGGTCTTATCGTTCCAGAAATCTTCGCAGACCGCGACGCCGAGTTTCTTTTCGGGTGTGGAAAGAGATGGCGTTCAGTGCTGGGTTGGAAGTAGCGCGGATCGTCGAAGACGTCGTACTCGGGTAGGAGAGTCTTGTCAGCAAAGCCGAGCAGTTCCTGGTTGCGAATCACAGCGGCGGAGTTGAAAAGACGTCGACCTGTCGTCAGACCAGATGGACGCACCGTACCAACGATTGCCGTAATCCCCTTTGTCGCGTCTATGATTTTTTGGAGCGGCTCGAGCGCGCAGCGTTGCACCTCGCGGTCGAGGAACCAGTCGAGTGACGTATAGCCCTGGATACATGTTTCGGGCAGCACAACGAGATCTGAATTCTCGCGTTTCGCCTGCTCGATCGCGCGGATGATACTGGCGGTATTGTCTTCGAAGTCGCCGTTGGTGGTATTGATCTGGCCGATGGTAACGCGCATCACGACAGATCGTGCACGATTTGTGTGCGCGACGCAATTCCAGTTCAGAGTTCAAGCTTTAGCTGGTTTTCGAGCAAATCGGAATTCCGTTCCATTTGGTCGGAAAACCGCCCATGCGCTATATTCTAACGAGCCAACCTGCGGAGGGGTCGCATAATGGTAGTGCAGCGGTCTTGAAAACCGCCGGCCGAAAGGCTATGCAGGTTCGAGTCCTGTCCCCTCCGCCACTCAGGACAAAGGTCGCTGGAAGAGTTCCCGGCGGCCTTTTTGCTTTGCCAAGTGGTGTTGGTAAGTGCAAGAAGATCAAAGGGTTGGCGGAAGGTTGCGGTGAGAGTTTTATCCTTCCATGTGGAGTTCGAACACACGAAATTCAGCAATTTCCGCTTTTCGCTTGAATTTTGCTGTTTGAATAGGAAATACGCCTTTTTTGCGAGTTCTAATAGGCGAACACCATCCTGCACATAATCCTGCGCGGCGTTTTCATACTCGGCGATCTGATCCGTTAAACGCTTCTGAGTCTGTCGCCACTCTCGCGCCTTACGCTCAAAGAAATCCGGTTCGATAAATCCGTCCAGTCGATCGTCGTAGAGCTTATCAAGCCGAGTCTGAATCTTGCTTTGTTCGTCTTGTAAGCGAGCAATCGCATCGCGTCTAAACTTCTTCTCGTCTGCGTGACTCTGATGCAGGGCATCGACGATCCAATCCATTACCTGATCATCAAAGACGAGTCCTTTGAGTAAATCGGCAAAGCACGCTTCGAGCACTTCTTCGCGGGCGTAAGGTTCGGGGCATTTTCCTTTGTTGCCGGTACAGTGATAGTAAACGTATTTGCCTTTCTTCTTCTCGCCTACCAGGGCGCAGCCGCAATGCCCACAATGCACCAGCCCTGAGAAGGTAAACTCGTGCTTGGTGACTTTCTCTTTGGTCGAATAGCGGCCCTCAAGAATTTCCTGTACACGCTCAAACAGACCCGTTGAAATCAGCGGCTCGTGACTGCCGCGATAGGTTCTGCCGTTCCAGTCAAAATCGCCGGTGTAAACACGGCTTTGAAGCAATCTATGTACGTTCGATCTTGACATGACCTGACCTGTGCGCCGCGAGAGTAAACCAGCTAAGGTCGCGCGTTTTGTAACTTCAGCTAAAGAACACTGACCCGTGGCATACCACTCAAACATCTGTTTGATGATGGGTGCTTGCGTGGGATGAGGCTCGATAATCCGTTTGCCATTCGGCCCCATTACGTTTTGATAACCGAGAGGCGCGCAGGACGGATAGATCGACTGCTCGGCTTTTTCGAGCATTCCTTTCTTTATTTCCTCAGAAAGATTGTCGATGTAGTTCTTCGCCATGAGGACTTTGATTCCGTGCATGAATTTCTCTGAGGATCGAGAGTCATGGGAAAGAATCACATTTTCTTTTACAAAGTGGATTTCGAGATTGAGTTCATCGATCGTGACATAGTCTTTGAGGTTGCGATAAAGGCGATCCGTCTTTTCAACCAACAGCACGCGCACGGATGAGCGTTTGAGAAACTTGATCATTTCCCCGAAGCCCGCGCGACCTGTTCGTTTGGCGGTTTCGGCATCGACAAACTCGCGCACGATTCTTAGCCCCTGTGAGTCGGCGTATTGATCGAGCAGCTTAAACTGAGCCGGAATAGAAAAGCCTTCCTTCTCTTGCTCCTTAGATGAAACCCTGCCGTACTTAACTGCGTCGAGTTGTTGTGCTGTATGAGACTTAGATTTGCGCATGTTGGGGCCTCGCGTTAACTAGATATGTGATGTAAGGCGCGGGATTATACATTAGT
The DNA here is from genome assembly GCA_963748155.1 of uncultured Acidobacteriota bacterium. GTDB lineage: Bacteria > Acidobacteriota > Blastocatellia > Pyrinomonadales > Pyrinomonadaceae > PSRF01. Next base: position 1,106,260 of record CAVVHV010000004.1, read on the forward strand.
GGGGCAGCTATTGCCGTTGTTATTTTACTCATATCTGGACCACTCACTAATGCGATGAACACGGCTTTGATTTGTCACCGTCTTTATTGCTAACTACTACTCCGACAAGCGTTCCGTAACTCACGCGTTCGCCAGCTTGAGGCGTTTGAAAGATGATCGTGCAAGGCTCATCCGGTACGTCATAACGATGGGCCAAAATGCGGATGTTAAGGTTCGACTCACGCACTTTCGTTTCGGCACTCTCATAGTTCAATCCGACAAGCGAAGGCACAGAGGTTTGCGGCGGTCGTGAAGCTCGTTCGCGCATCACGTCTAGGCCAAGAATGGAAAGAGCGATTGCGGGAAGTACCACACAGAACAGGAGCATAAACACCGTAAACACCGTGAGCGTAATGATCAGCAAGCGCTTTCTGCCTCGGATGTAATAGCCCCACAGGACGCCAAGAATGAATCTCATTGTTAGTTTCACCTTTCGAAGGAAATAGTTAGTCCGCATACAGTCGATCCAAAACCTAGTTGTCACGCGGACTTTGCGTAGTGCGATTCATCTTGGCCACCGCCCTTTTTCTGTTGCTCATTGGTTTCCCACTCCAATAAAAGCGTGAAGAAGCCTTTGACGTTTTCAAGTATTGCTCGCGCGTCTTCGTCCGACAGCCGATGGTCGTTGCGCGGCTGCCAAACTTCGAGCGTGCGATCAATCAGATTGTCTTCGGACTTCTTCATCAGAAACCACAGACTGCTGCAACGTAGACCCGGACTCCGTAAGAGTTCGGGACCGCTCGGCTGCGGCTGATGATCGACGTGTGCAGTCATTGCTAAAAACCTCATGGGGTGAGGAGTCTTTCGTTAAAGAATCAGTCCAAAATCGATTTCAGGTGCTTCAATCTCAATCTCGGCGGCTTTTGTTGGGGCTGGAGCAGAGTGGGTTGGGGCTTGTTCTAATGGTCGTTGCTGCTGCTGTGAGGCGAGAGAATCTTGACTCAACTTGTCGCGATCTTTCTTTACCTCATGCGCGTCGTCTTGCGTAGCTTCAAACGGCGTTGCGTGATTCACGACCGCGATCGAGAGCTTCTTGTAAATTCTGCGTGGACTCGGTAGAGATCGCGGGTTCATACCTCGCTCTGGCAATCTCAATCGGGATTTCAGTCGCAAACGTGGCGGCTTGGGTCTGTGCTGGCTCTGGATAGGTGGGGCGTTGATCCAAGCTGTGATCGAATGGTAGTTGCTGCTGTTGCGGCGCGGGAGGCTCTTTAATCACCTTCTCGCGATCTTCTTTCCTCTCGCGCTCGTCCTCTTGTATCGCTCCGAGCGCCGTTTCCTTTTCTATTTCGCGGTTGAGAGCATCGGATAGATTCTGCGTGGAGTCGGTATAGATCAGGGCGTCGTACCTGGCTCTGGAGATGGCAACATAGGCCGTGCGGCTGTTGAGTAGGCGAGCGGATTCCTGCGTGTCAGCGTTGACTAAAACGCGATCAAAAGTTAGTCCCTGAGCCGAATGGCTGGTGACAGCGTAGCCGTAATCGAGGTGACGGAACTCGCGAAGGTCAACGCTTATTTCTCGTCCGCTGTCCATCGCGAGGCGTACCCTATCCGGTTCGATTTTCGTGATCGTTCCGAGCTCGCCGTTAGCGATCCGTTTCGCTCTAAACGGAGCGCGAATTTGAAGGCGGTCGCCTTCTGCGAAGGCGCGCTCTGCCTCGTAGTAAACGCTCACACCGGACAGCCGCGTCGGGTTGTAGGTGAGCTTGCGGCCATTAAGAAAGCGAACGGTAATTTTGTTTGTCTCGTGGTCGGTTTCTATGACTCTCGCGTGGTCGCCTGCCTTCACGTTGTGGACTTTGCTGCCGGAGTTGTAGCGGATTATGTCGTCGAAGGGGCGGTAGGAATTGGCGAAGGTGCGCTCGGGTCCGGTCATGTCTGGACGCGCAACATAGACGGTTGTTTGCTGATCGTTACGGCTTACAATTCCCTCGCGCTGTAGTTCTCGATGGATAAGCAAATTGAGTTCGGCGCGTTCACGATTGGCGGGTGAAATGACTAACGTGCCGGTGGGGTTCTTGGCGTAGTCCTGGGCTATGGCTTGGAAGCGTTCGCGCTCGTCCGCGATCTCGATCACCTTGCCTCGGCTGATCAATTGGGCCACTGCTTCGGGTGTGTTGCGGGCTGCTAAGTCCTCGACGTTTTGCTTTAGGTCTTTATCGCGCTGCCTGACGATCTCAGTCAGTGCCGCCGTGGTCATGCCGTGCTCTTGGAGTTGTTGAAACGGACTCCCTGCTTCGACTGCCTGATGCTGGCGCACGTCGCCGACTAAAACCAGCTTATCGTCAGGTTCCAGCAAGCGAAGTAGTTTGTGGATGTGCTCGGTGCTGGCGAGGGAGCTTTCATCTAAAACGAAAAGGCGGCTGCTGGTCGCGGGTTCCTTTCGCCGGCGCAAAAACAATTGGATGGTTTCGGTCTGAATACCGCTTTCGCCAAGCTGCTGTGCGGCTCGTGCGGAGGGTGCAAACCCGCGCACCTGATAGCCTTCTTTTTCGGCTGCGTCGCGTAGCACGGAAAGCGCCGTTGTCTTTCCGGTTCCGGCCCCGCCTTGCAAGCCAATAATCTGATCTCTGCTACAAAGAATTTGTTCAATCGCCGATCTCTGTTTCGTGTTTAGGGTGCGCTGCTGGCTTTCGGCTATGGCGGTCACAATCTCCTTGACACGCTCTGCTTCGACCATCGGCGGGCGGTTCTCTTTGCCGT
>CAVVHV010000005.1:0-1219285 GCA_963748155.1 uncultured Acidobacteriota bacterium
GGAACCGTCGCACCAGTGCACGTCCGAGGGCTTGCAGAGCTCGACCATGTCGGCGAAGCAATTGGCCATGCCTGGCGGCACCTCGTTCAGTTGCATCTTGTCTCTAACTTTACACAACTTATATCTCTTTCAGTTTGTTGCCGCTCTTATCAGCTATTTGCGTTAGCCCCTGATCCAGATCGTGATAGAACTCTTTTTCACCGCCTTCGAAATGATGACCACTCGCTTTCACGGCGTACAAACGTTTGGCGCCGCGGCGTTGCTGCGTACAGCGACTGTGCTTCGCTGAAAGGCGCATTTTCGTCGTCAGTTGCATTCAGAAAAACTAATCGGCGTTTGCTTGAGCTTCTTCAGATACTGATGCGCATCAAAAGTTTTTCGTGCGGCGTTCCGTGCGTGACGTAAATGATTGCGTCAGTGGATTTCCACGCGAGTTCGCCTTGCGCGGGAAGGCCGATGGCGACAACTTGCTAACCGGGAGACTGAACTGCGGTTGCGAGGCGACGATCACGCTGTAACCGGCGCCAAGCGACCAACCCGCCAGGATCACCGGCGCTTTGCGATCGATGCCTGGTTGGGCCATCGATAGTTGTGTGATTGCGTGCGTAGTCTCGCGTCAGTTGGTCGGCGGAAACGGGTTTTTGTGGACTCGCAAAGTTAACGAGGTATTCCTTAACGTCGACGCCCACAACCGTAATGCCTGCTTGCCGCAATGTGCGCGGCGACGTCCGCGCAAAACGGGCTCCAACCTCCATCACCGCTGGTAAACAGAACGAGCGGTTGATGGGTCGCATTTTGCTGTTGGTAAAGCTGTAGCTTCAGCGGTGCGCCGCCACGAATCGTCACCTGAAAAGTAGAATGTTTGACTTCGTGAGACAGTTCTTCGTGAGTAACGTGATGATAAAAGCCGTGATACCACTTCACTCGCGTACGCAGATCGCGGCACAGAGACTCAGCAACTACACCGCAATCAGTATTTTATCCGCTTATTCCGTGATTCAGTTATCTGTGTCCGCATCCATGTGACAGCATTTCCAAGCGCTGCATAAAACTCGTCACGCGCGCCACTGAACCGGTGATTGCTCGCCTTGATCAGCACATATCTTTTCGGATCTCTCGCAACCGCGAACAACATGTCGCCAACCTTCTGCGGACTCGCCGTGTCAGACGTGCTTTGGATCATTACCAGCGGCACGGGCGCAATCTGCGACAGCACGTCCTGACTGCGAAATCCGTAAAGCGCGTTTGCGTCGACATTCAGGTTCGCATGATTTCCGCCGTACGCCACTGACGAGCTGGTTCTGTTTCGGCAAGCCGATCGAAACGATTCCGGCCCAGTTGGCACGTGTCTGTACATCTGAGCCAACTGCGATCGCAAAGCCGGCGCCGAGCGACCAACCATAAACATAAACCGGCGTGGCTGAATCAACTTTCGCATAAACACGTAAAGCTCGCGCAACATCAGCATAATCATGCGCGAGTTGTTGATCGTAAGCGGAGTCTGAAGGAGGAAAACTCACGCAGGTAAACCTTCGAATCGATCCCCGCGACAGCAAACCCCATGTGCGCCAGTTGCTCCGCCGTACGCGGCGCGAGCCCGCGCCAGCCACCATCGCCACACGCATAAATCGCCGGTATCGCCGGTTTATCACCTTGCGGACGATAAAAGTGCACTTTGAACTGTTGCCCTCTGACACACGACGTCGCGATCCTCGCTGACTACGTCGGGCCACGTCTTGGTGTCGTCAGGGTCGTAGTGATCCGTGGCTCTTGAGCCGCCACACGGATCACCGTTACGACGACGACGAGAGCAACGCCCAACAGAACCCGACGATGAACGAGGCAGCGTGTTTCCATGTCTTGATCTTTTCCTGAAAACTTCTTCGCCCGAGCAGCATCTCGAGAGTGAGTCGCGTTGCGAACTTGAACGACTGCGTACAGCATACTGAGCGACAACCGCCGTTGATTGAAACAGAAGTAGCGTGGTTCCCAGCGTGTGCGGGTGATACTTGGCTTTGTAGCGATACAGAAGCTTGAAATCGTAGTTGATGTTGACTCGGTCGTAGACAAACCGCATCAGCCGCGCCAGCACCGGATGATCCTCCAGATCCGGATCGTCCAGCAGCGCCAGCGGCGCAAGCCCCATCGATGCCATGTGATATCCCTCATCGTGCAGGAAGCGAAGGATCTCCGTGGTTAAGGAGTTCCATCGTTCCACGCACGGCATCGGGCCTGCGCCGCGTTACATCGAGGTAATAACCAGTAAGTCCGATAGATTGGCTCACAAACAATGAAACCCTCGATTCTTCCGTTTCCGTTTTTCGCCTCTTTTTCGATCGCCCAATGAAGTAGCGCTTCGCCGACGGATGGTCCAATCCGAGTGAACCCAGCACGAATCCCAGTTCGTGATTGCCTTTGCCGTTCAGCCATTCGCGGAGATTTCGCGCAGCTCGTCGTTGATTGCTTCCGCGCCTTTGGCAAACGGATGATGTTCACTGACGACAACTCCGGCGCGTCGCGCCTTGTTCACGGCCGCTCGCACCAGTTCCATCTTTCCGCCGGCAAGGGTAAAGCGGCGCAGATCGAAGACCGCTTCTTTCCCGATCTGAACGTCCGCAAAACCCTCCTGCCTGAACGCCTCCAACATCGCCGGCGAAACCTGATACGCGCCTACCGGCCTCATCATCGCACTCGTAAATTCGTGAATGAGCCGGCGCGCCTGGTGCGGCGCGCATACAGGATCGCCCGCGATCAGCGCCACCCCCGCGCTAACTTGATAAGCGAGAAATCCATCCACCGCAGGCGTCGTGAAATAGGATTTGGGTCCCTCGAGCAACACATACGAGTTTGAGTTGGTGCCGTAACGACTGTACCCACGAATCGAGTTTTGCTTGCGGTATTTGCATACGCTCACTGATCATCAGTAACTCAAATGATTCCTGGCGATGCCGGTGATGTCGGTGGTGTTTATGATGACGCCAGTAATTGCGATCGTGCCGGTCTTTGCGCATTGGCGGAGCCTGACTGCAATCCCAAGGTGGCGGCGCCGAACAACATGACGGCCCCCAGCAAAAATGAAACAACTGTTTTCATGATCAAGTTTTCCTTTCCAAAATTTCGAACCCGCGACTGCATTTCGCAACGACCATGCCAGCGACAAATCGTGTCGATTGCAAGGCAGTGAGGCCAAAACGGACCGGTGCGACTGTGACAGTATTGCCGCGACCAACAAAAACGCCACACCATTGGACCGGGTCAGTACCACCTGCGATAGCGGGTGGGTGCGCAGCCCTCAAGCCAGTCGGTGCTATCAACGCAAGGTGTTCGCAGCGTTGTTCTAACGAGGTGATTGAGCAGTCGCCCACAGCTACGCACCCACCCGCTACCGCAGGTGGTACTGACCTCTTCCAAGCTCAATTTCGGACTTTTGAGGCAAAGCCGGCTAAAACTATTTCTTCATCTCAAAGAAGCACAAAAAACTGAAAGATTCAGCGGCATTACTTGTGCATTGTGGTTGCACGCGATGCGAACATTTAAGCTCCATGCAAAGACAACGCTGCTGAGTTCAGTGATTATCGTCGCGATGCTGGTGGCGGCGCTCGTAATCACCAGCGCGGCGATTGCCAACATCGAGCGGACTGACGACCAGACGCTCGCGGAGATCCAGGCACGAGATCTGGCCCAACATATCACTGACATGGGATCGCCGATCGTGAAACTCTCGCACGCGCTGCCACACCTGATCAAGGGCTCTCGGCCAAACATCACCGCCGTACGTATCTGGAAACTTTCCGGAGGAGAATTCAGTCGAAGAAGCCGCGGCAAACAGGAAGCGCCCCAGCGACACCGCTACCTGAAAACACGAAAAACAGGCTGCGCGCCGGTGTCCGTTCCAAAGATCGTCAGCACAACTCTGTCCAGCGCCAAACATCCGGTGTATCGCGTGTTCGCAGTCACTTCTGAAAACGGCCACCCGAGCGGGCGCGGTCGAAATCGATCAGCGCTTCGACAGCATATGGGTGGTGGCGCTTCGTTACCTGAAGAGCGTCATCTGGATGTCGTTGATCGTGATCGCGCTCGTGATGCTTGGCACTTATTACCTGTTTCGGCAATTGCAGTTAACTACAAGACTCGAAACCGAAAGAGGCATATTGCGCGATCGCGTTCGCGAGGCGACCATCGAACTCGAGAAACGAAATCAGCAACTTCAGGAAACCAATCTCGAGCTCTGGCACACGAACCGTCGCATGAACGAGCTCGGCCGCCTGGCTGCTGCAGGGCAAACAGCCGCTCACTTTGCGCACGAAGTAGGAACTCCGCTCAACCTGATCAGCGGGCACGTGCAGTTACTCAAATCGGATCTCGTTCGCGATCCGCGCGACGCCGAGACCGCAAGAATCAAAACGATCAGCGCTCAGATCGAACGGATTGAACGAATTGTGCGACGCATGCTCGATAAGACCAGTTTCGAAACGGAGCTTCGCCGCTCGATCTGAATGTCGGTGTTGCGCAAATTGTGCGATGCAATGGCGCCAACCTTCGATAAACACAACATCCGTCTCGCCGAAAGCATTCGCTGACAAACTTCCGCTGATGGCGGGTTCGTCAGATCGTTTGCAGCAACTGTTCCTGAACCTCATCAACAACAGTCTGGATGCGATGCCTGAAGGCGGTGAGATTCAGATTCACACGGCGAGTGAAGGCAAGCCTGGTAAAGCGCAACGAATCACGTGGACTTCATCGATACCGGATCCGGAATGACGCCGGAAGTGATGAGTCACATCTTCGATCCGCTTTACACAACGAAAGATCGAGGTCATGGCACGGGCCTCGGGCTCGTGATCGTTAGTCAAATCGTGTCTGAGCATGGCGGTCGAGTTGAAGTTGAAAGTGAGCTGGGAACAGGCACTCGCTTTCGTCTGACTTTCGCGGCGATTCCGAATGACGTGCCGGCAGTTGTCGAAGATTATGAGCCTGAGCTGGAACTTGGTGTGAGCAGATGAAACACATTCTTGTTGTCGATGACGATCGTGATTCATGCGAGCTGCTGCGCGAGATCTTCTGCGCGGAAGGCTGGCACGTCGACACCGCACTGAGTCCGACGCAGGCTTTTAGTGTGGCGGAGAAGGAAAAGATCGATCTGGTCGTCAGCGACATCAACCTCGAAGCGAATCAATCGGGGTTGGATCTGCTGAGAGATTTGCGTGCGCAGTGTCCGGTGATTTTAGTAACCGGGTTCGGCACGCTCGACTCCGCCGTCGAGGCGGCGAGGGAGGGCGCCTGGGATTTTATTTCGAAACCGTTCAAGGTCCAGGAAGTGGTTGCGATTGCTCGCAGGGCGCTCGAGCAGGATCGCAATAATGGCGGCGCTGAGTGTCGCGCCGAGCAGCTTTCCGGACCTTATGAACAGGGCGGGTTACTCGGACGCTCTCCCGTTATGATCGGACTCTACAAAGAGATCGCACGTGTGGCGCCGACTCGCTCGACGATACTGATAGCCGGCGAGTCGGGAGCCGGAAAGGAATTGGTGGCGCGCTCAATTCATCAACACAGTACACGTTCAGGTGGATCGTTCGTGGCAGTAAACTGCGGCGCGCTCACCGAAACGCTTTTGGAAGCGGAGTTGTTTGGTCACGTTCGCGGAGCATTCACGGGCGCTGTTGGCGATCGCAAAGGACTGTGGGAAGAAGCTACAGGCGGAACGCTCTTTCTCGACGAGATTGGCGAGACCAGTCCAGCGTTTCAGGTAAAACTCCTGCGTGCTTTGCAGGAAGGAGAGATCAGACGAGTTGGCGCGTCGAAGACGACGCAAGTGGATGCTCGAATTCTGGCAGCCACAAACCGGAACCTCGAGCAGGACGTCAAGGACGGAAAGTTTCGCGAGGATCTCTTTTACCGGCTCAGTGTTGTGACACTGCGAGTGCCCGCGCTCAAAGAGCGCCGCACAGACATTCCCCTTCTGGCTGAGCGTTTCCTCGCCACCGTGCTCGATCGAGAAGGACACAAGCAGTTAACTTTGTCAGAAGAAACGATCAGAACGTTGGTGGCTTACAACTGGCCCGGAAATGTGCGCGAGCTTGAGTCGGCGATCGAATATGCCGTGCTGCACGCGCGCGGTCACGCTATCGCGCCGGAAGACCTGCCGGAAAAACTTCAGTCGGCGCAGGTGCGAACAGCGGCGCGGTCGCCACTATCCGCACTCTTCGAAGATCTGCCTGCGCTTGACGAGCTCGAACGTCGCTACCTGCTTTACATCCTCGAGATCGCGGGCGGCAACCGCACCCGCGCCGCCGAGATCCTCGGCATCGATCGCCGCACCCTCTACCGGATGATCGAGCGTTACGAATAACACTGTGGCTCTTTTACCAACTGGTCCTAAATAGCCACAATACGAACGGAAGAAACGCCGAAGGCGTTCGCTAATTTCAGCCCAGGGTTCGAGCGAAACGCCGAAGGCGTGCCGCCAGTCCACGGCTCGATCGAAACGCCCAAGACGGGATAATTGAGCGTTCGAGCGAACACTGAAGGTCGTTTTAGCCAATTGGTGCGAATAGCCACATTGCGATTACGAGCGAAACGCCGAAGGCGTTGGCCAATTTTAGCCCAGGGTTCGAGCGAAGCGAGAACCCTGGGTATCAATTTCAAAACACATGCTAACCCTGAAAGGGTTCCGCAATTGGCGAACCCTTTCAGGGTTTAACTCTTTTTTTCTTTTACTTCCCAGGGTTGTCGCTTCGCTCCAACCCTGGGCTGAAATTAGCCAACGCCTTCGGCGTTAATACGAACCGGAAACTAGCGAATGACGGAGTGCACAGGAATTGCCGTGCGCGTGTGGTGATGCGTTTGCGGCTAAATCTACAGCAAAAAATTCTGCTGCTCGTGGCTGGTTCGATGTCGCTGATCCTGCTCGCTTCATCCTACCTCCACAGCGGCAGAATCCGATCGTTAATCGAAAAGGATCACTACGACAACGCGGTCAACCAGACCATCGCGCTCGGCGACCGGATCGCGAAGTACGACTACTTCTCAAACCTCGACGATCTCGAACAGGAGATGCAACTCGTTGTCAGCTCGCGGCCCGACTTCAGGCAGATCGATGTTTATGAGAATCAACAAACTGTCCCGCGATTAATTGCCACGACTGCTTCAGGCACCGCGAATCTTCTTTCTGCATGGGACGACAGCGGCCCGGGGATCACAACTGGCGCTACGTCATCTCAGATCAATCGCAACAATGGCGAGTACTGGCTGATTACGACTCCGATCAGCAACGGCCAACACACCGGCTTCATCAAGGCGCTTGTGCGTCAAGAGTTATCACCGCAATCTCGTCAGCAGTCTTCATCGCGAGTACAACCTTCTGTTGTTTGGCGCAGTGATAGCGTCGGTGCTACTGCTGTATCTCCTCTTTGTTTACTTTTTTCGCAAACCTGTGAAAGACATCGTCCAAACGATGACGCATGCTCGCAACGGTAATCTCTCGGCGCGCGCACTTGTGCACCGCGATGACGAGTTGGGAGAAATCGCCGGTAACTTCAATCAAATGATGGACGACATTGCGTCCAGATCGCGAGAGCGGGAAGAGTTGTTGCGTCAGATTGGAAATTTGAATAACGCGCTGGTGAAGAAAGTTCACCTCGCAACTACTGAATTGCGTGCGGCTAATGGAAACCTGATCCGCACGCAGCAACGTCTCTCGCATGCGGAACGAATGGCTGCAATCGGTCAGGTCACGGCTTCTCTCGCACATGAAATCGGAACACCGCTGAACGCGATCGCCGGTCACTTACAACTGCTGGCGCGCAATCATCCGGGTTCTGGTGACACGCAACGGCGCCTGAACATCATCAACGCGCAACTCGCTTCGATCGTGCAAACGGTGAAAAGTTTGCTCGAGCGTACGCACCGCCGGCCAATCGATCCGCAACCTACAGACATCAACCGGATCGTCGAAGAACTGTTACTGCTCGTCGCGCCAATTTTTGAATCGCACAACATACGCGTGTCGCAGCAGCTTGACGAAGGACTGCCGCCGGCTCTTGCCGATCGTGAAAGCCTGCACCAGGTGTTTCTTAACCTCGTGAACAACAGTCTTGAAGCGATGCCCGAAGGTGGTGCGATGAAGTTTGTTACCAGTTACCTCGCCGGAGGTTCAGCTAATCGAAGTGCGGCTGATCGACACGGGCACAGGCATTTGCGACGAGGCGAGAAATCATTTGTTCGAGCCGATGTGGACCACCAAACAATCCGGCAGCGGCCTGGGTCTCGCTATTGCCCGCGAGATCATTCTCGAACATGGCGGCCGGATCGATTGCGTTTTCGAAGTTGAGAAAGGCGCCGAGTTTCGAGTGGTCCTGCCGGTGGTGGAGGCAAAATCTGTTGCCTCGCAATTCGCTGAGGTGAATTTGGATGCCGCGTAAGATCCCGCAGATTCTGACCGTCGATGACGACGCAGTCACGTGTGAGCTGCTCTGCGAAGTTTTTGCTCGCGAGGGTTTTGGCGCTGTTTTCGCGAACAGCGGCGAGGCAGCGCTCGCGGCAGTGGCTCAACAACCTCCGGACCTTCTGCTCAGTGATATTCGCATGAAGACTCCGCTCGATGGGCTGTCGTTATTGGAGATGGTTCGTCGCGAGTATCCGTCGATTCCCGTCGTACTGATGACGGCTTTCGGCTCGATCGAGACGGCGGTGAGAGCAGTTAAAGAAGGCGCGTTTGATTACATCAGCAAGCCGTTCAACATCGACGAGCTCGTAGCGATTGTGCGACGTGCACTCGCAAACGGAACGGGCAAACAAGTCAGATCCGATCTCGATGACGAAGATCGTAGTTCAGGACTTATCGGACGCACTCCTGCGATGCTCGAGATCTACAAGATGATTGCTCGTGTTTCCGACTCACCCGCCGGTGTGCTGATCACAGGCGAGTCGGGAACCGGTAAAGAGCTCGTGGCGCGTGCGATTCATAACCATGGCACACGATCGACTGAACGCTTTGTCGCAGTGAATTGCGGCGCGCTAACAGAAACGCTGCTCGAATCGGAGTTGTTTGGACACGTTAAGGGATCATTCACGGGCGCGATTGCAAACAAGCGCGGGATTTTTGAGCAGGCCGGTGAAGGCACTGTTTTTCTCGACGAGATAAGCGAGACGAGTGCGGCGTTGCAGGTTAAGTTACTGCGCGTGTTGCAGGAGCGCGAGGTGGTTCCCGTCGGCGGCACGGAACCGATCAAAGTTGGGGCACGCGTGATTGCGGCGAGTAATTCTGATCTCGAGAAGCTTTCCGCTTCCGGCGGTTTCAGGGGCGACTTACTCTATCGCCTGAACGTCATTCAGTTGCACTTGCCGCCGTTACGACAGCGGCGCGAAGACATTCACCTGCTGGTTGCACACTTTCTGCGGAAGCACGCGCCTGGTCCAATGCAGTCCATCGCGCTCGATCAGAAGACGATGCACTGTTTGACTTCGTACTCCTGGCCCGGAAATGTGCGTGAGTTGGAAAACGTGATCGAGCGCGCTGTCACGCTTGAACCAGGGCGGCGTGATGACTGTCGAAGATCTACCGGCGCGCGTTCGTCTGCAACCATCACACGACACGCCGCCACTCTCGGCAGACGATCTCGCGGAGCTCTTTTCAGGCCTGCCCAATCTCGACGAGATTGAGCGCCGCTACATCCTCTTTGTCCTCGATGCCACCGGCAACAACCGCAAGCGCACCGCCGAAATCCTCGGCATCAACCGCAAAACACTCTATAGAATGGCGGCGCGGTTCGAGATTGAATTTGCCCATTAATCCTGTCAATCCTGTTAATCTTGTAATCCTGTAGAAGACTGACTTCCCTTTGAAGCCGCTATCCAGGGTCAGCTTTTGACAGGATTACAAGATTTACAGGATTGACAGGATTACGGAATGCGACTCAACAGTGTCGACATTAAGGCTGGTATTGCCCTCGTGCTGCTGGGCTGTGTTTCGGTTGTGCTCTACCGATCAGGTATTGGGCTGAATGGCGTTAGCGGCATCCGGTTTTTTATGACAGTCGCGTTCATCCAGTCAGCGATCTATTTGCTGGCCGCGTGGATCGTCATTCGGTCTCGTCCTTCAAACTCAACTCTTCTGATCGCTATCGCGTTCGCAGTTATATTTCGACTGAGCATTCTCTTTGCGCCACCATACCTGTCTGACGATATTTATCGATACGTTTGGGACGGCCGCGTACAAGCGGCGGGCATCAATCCGTATCGTTACATTCCCGCGGCGCCAGAGCTCGCCCACCTGCGCGATGATGTTATCTACCCGAAGATAAATCGACGCGATTGGGCCCACACTATCTATCCTCCAGTCGCTCAGGTCGTTTTCTTTCTCACAACGAGAATTAGCGAGAGTGTCACCTGGATGAAAGCAACGATGCTCTTGTTTGAGCTGGTGACCATCTGGGCGGTGGCCCAGTTGCTTGCTTTACTCGGCCGCCCGCGACAACTTCTCCTGCTGTACGCATGGCACCCGCTTGTCATTTGGGAGTTTGCCGGTAGCGGACACGTGGACGCCATTGCCATCGGTTTTATCGCTTTGGGCTTTCTTGCGTGGCAAAAGAAATCCAATCTCGGCGCAGGCTTCACGCTCGCTTGCGCGACACTGGTCAAACTCTTTCCTGTAGTTCTTATTCCGGCGATGCTCAAGCCGGGCCGCTGGAGAATAGCCATCGTCTTTGCGATGACAATCATCATTGGCTATCTCGCCTATCTCGGCGTTGGACCAAGAGCCGTCTTCGGGTCTGTGCCTGGCTACACACAGGAAATGGGAGTAATTACCGGTCAACAGTTCTATGCGTTGAGCCTGCTGCGTAAGTTGTTCGGATTGGAGTTGTCGTCACTTGTCTACATGATCGCGACGGTGGTCGTGATGGGTGCGATCGCGCTCTGGGTGCTTCTGAGAAGTGGCGGAGACACACTGAAACACGCCACAGTGTTAGCTACAGCAACTACAGTGCTGTTCGCGCCGCATTTCTCGTGGTATTTCTGCTGGCTGGTTTACTTCCTGTGCTTCACACCACGCCTCTCACTCTTTTACTTAACCATCGCCAGCTTCCTGCTTTATGCGACGTGGTTGGGTGATTCGCCCGATGAAATGTTTGTGATCAACTCTGTGATCTATTTGCCTGCGTTATTCATCGGAGTCGTCGAGTTGTTTTGGCGGCGCTTCGGATTATTGTGGAACGGCGAAGGACCTATGAGAATTTGGCGAAAGCTGCAATTTTTAGAATGACCTGGCGTGGACACACTCGATAACAAATATCAGATCGAACAACTCCTCGGAAAAGGTGGAATGGGGGCCGTCTATCGCGCTACGCATCTCGGCACGAAACGGACCGTAGCGGTCAAAGTCATCCATCCGCAGCTCTCCGCTCACGATCAGTTTGTGGCGCGCTTTCGACGTGAAGCGGAAGCCGCAGGCAGATTGCGACATCCAAACGTTGTCGACGTCACTGATTTCGGCATCGCGCACACCACGAATGGTCCAGTTGCTTACCTCGTGATGGAGTATCTCGATGGATGCACGTTGGCTGAAATCGTTTCCGAGGAAGGCGCGCTTCCGATTGCGTGGGTGATCGACATTCTGGAGCAGGTCTGTGCGGCAGTCGAAGAAGCGCATCGCGCGGGCATCATTCATCGAGATCTCAAGCCGGACAATATCTGGCTCGAGCCAAACGGTCGTGGCGGCTATACCGTCAAAGTCCTCGACTTCGGATTAGTGAAGCTTGCTCAACAGGATGAGATTAACGCAGATCAGCGTGAATCCGCGTTAATCAGCGGTGAGTTTTCTGATGAGTCGGCCACACTGATCAAATCGGAAAGTTTGACGGCGATCGGCTCGGTGATGGGCACTCCTTTTTACATGTCGCCCGAACAATGTCGTGGCGAGCATCTTGACACGCGCTCAGACATCTACAGTCTCGGCGTTGTTGCTTATCGTCTGCTCACCGGCGAAACGCCGTTTACTGGTTCGCCGCACGAAGTGATCGAACTGCACAAAACTGCCGAGCCTCCGCCGATCCGTGAAAAGAATCGCAAGCTGCCGCGAAAGATGGCGCGCATCGTGATGTCGGCACTGGCAAAAAATCCTGCGGAGCGACCGCAAAGCGCTGCCGGGTTTGCGTCGGCACTGCGCGCCAGTTGGGAAGGACCATCTCATTTGTTACGACAGGCGTTCGCACTCTACAGCGAACACTTCCCGACGTTTTTCAAGATCGCACTTATTGGATATGCGCCGTTCACCGTGCTCGCGCTCTTGAATGTGTTGAACTTGATCGACGGGCAGCGACTCGCGCCCACACAACTGATGGCCTTCGCCGTTGCTTTGTTTGTCACGATGGTGATCTTACTTTTATTTGCGTACTTCTTTGTTTCAGCCGCCATTGTGCCGGTCGTGCTTCAACTAACGATCGCGCCATTGCGAGCCGTGCAGATTAAGACGGCCGTGACGGCGTTGAAACGGCGCTGGCGGATCTTTGCGCTCACGTCGCTGCTCGTGTTGACGATGATTCTGCTCGGGTCGGTTTTGTTTGTTATACCCGGATTGATCGCTGCGGTTGTATTTGGACTTTACGCGCCAGTCGCGATCATGGAACAGCATGGTGTTCGCGGCACTTTGCGGCGCAGCAGGATTCTGAGCCGGAGGGCGTTGGGAACTGTGCTCGTGATAACGCTCGTTCAATTCGCACTGCCGGTTTTGGTCTGGAAGGCAGCAGTGCACACAGATTTCACGTTACAGTTTCACGACGACTGGTCTCCCAAGCAGGTCGGTTTCAACTTCTCGATGTCAGGACCATCGGCGCTGTACCAATTGTTGAATGTGTTCGTCACTCCGATTACTGCGATCATGGCGTCGTTACTTTATTTGAAGACGCGAAAGGCGGGCGGCGAATCGCTGAGAGATGCAAGCGAACAGTTTGAAGCGCTCGATATACCGCGAAGCAAATGGCAGCAGCGGATGAAAAGCCGTTGGACCATCACGCGCCCGCCGACCGGTAGTTGAAGGAGGTGGCACGACGATGCTGGAAAAGAAGCAGTATTAGCCACAGAGAGGCACAAAAAACACAAAACGGAAAATGGACAAATTCTCGGCGAAGCAACTGTAGGGGCGGCCCTCTGTGGCCGCCCCAGCGCGGAAACACAATGTGGCAACCTGGGGCGGCCACGGAGGGCCGCCCCTACAGTTACTGGTTGAAGAGTACGTTCTTCAGAAGTGTTTTATTTGCCGGCCGGCAGGATTGAGCGTTTAGGTAGAGCTTCATATCTTCTCGGAGTTTTGCAGTCAGATCGGTGTTCCCTTCCCGCTCCGCCGTCGTGATCATTCGTCTTTGCCAGTCGGCTGCGTCGCCGCAACGACCGAGCTCCGCGAGTGCGAGCGCGACGAGCGCGCCGTGTTGAGATGCGCTGGTTGCAGTGTAGACACGTTGTGCGAGGTCGAGAGATCGAGCGCCGTTGCGCAAGTGAGTGTCTGGTGACGCTGCGAGTAGATAGGACAATCGTGCGTATTCCACGAGAGAGTCGTTCGGGCGGCCGGAGTTTTTCAATTCCTGGGCCAGGAGGAATCTTGCGTTGAGATCGTTTTCTTCAATGCTTAAAGCAGAACGCAGGTGTGTAATCGCCGGCTCGTGTTTGTTTTGACGGGCCAAAAGTACGGCCAGGTTGTAATGCGCGTTTACTCGGCCGGGTTCGATCTTCAGGGCTTCTTCAAACTGCTCGACCGCGCCATTCAGATCACCCACCTGCGTGAGTGTGGCGCCGAGATTGATGCGCGCCGTAACACTGTCAGGCTTCGCAGCGACAGCTTTGCGAAACTCAGTCACCGCGTCGGCATACCTTCCTGCCTCAAACGCAATCTTGCCGCGCGCAAGATACACTCGCTCTCCCGTGATCAGATCACGCAAACCATCCACGAGCGGATCGGCTACTCGTACGCCAACCGATCCCTGTTGGGCTAGGTGCGCCTTCGCCTTCTCAGCATTTCCGAGACCGCGATAAGCCATTGCGAGTGAATAATGGACACGATTCGCGCCGGGCACCTGGGCCAGTGTCTGCCCGAAGTGGTCTACGGCTTCAGCGTAATTGCGCTTCGACGCAGCGAGCTGTCCGAGTCCGTAATGAGCAGCCGGATTGTTCTTATCGATCGCAAGGACGGCGCTAAAACTCTCTTTCGCTTCTTCCAAACGGTTTAATTCGAGAAAGATGTTGCCGAGATTCACAAACACGGCAACATAGTCAGGCCGCAAAGTGCGCGCGATCTGGTAGCGGCGTATAGCGTCGTTGAAACGACCTTCCTGCTGGTCCAACTTTCCGAGCAGGTAGATCCAGCGAAAATCTTTCGGGGCAAGTTTATTCGCATTCAGGTAACAATCGCGCGCCGCACTGATGAGCGAATAAGCGTGATAGAGCTCGCCGAGCTTTCCATACTCTTCACTCAGCGCAGTCGGTGTTGTCGCAGGATTCTTTGCGGCAGCAGCGAGTGCAGCTTGCGCCGCCGTAAGCTGCTCGCGAACACTTCCTTCAAAGTTTGTTAGATCCGTTTGGGAATGTATCTCTTCTCTGTGCAACCTCTGTGTTCTCTGTGCCTCTGTGGTTATTTTTTCTAAAGGAAAATCGAACCACAGAGGCACAGAGAACACAGAGGCTGCACAGAGAAAGCGTATTGCTAACTTTTCGGGCAAAGCCAGCTCATACTCCTCCTCTGCGCCCTTGTTTCAGAGTCGTATACCGATCGACCAACACGTCTTTCCATTCTTCAGCCACACCGTCCGGCCAACGCACTCGCACTGCTTTCACTCGCGTCGCAACACCGATACCTACCAACACGCGCGGGTCGTTTCCCGAAAGAAAGCTGCCATCAGTTCTCACTCGCCGTCTTAATACATTGTTCTCGGTAACAACGATCTCGACCTGCGCGCCCAACATATCGCGGCCGCTCTTCCCGACCAGCCGCAATCCTAACCAGTGGTTTCGGTTTCCTACCTGATTGAGAAACAACCTCGCTGGTCCATTATTGTTGGTAACGAGAAAATCCGTGTCGCCTTCGTTATCAACATCACCGAACGCGGCGCCACGACTAACTTCCAGCAGCGAAAATTCCACACCCAGCTCATCTACGATCTCAACAAAACTCCCTTTCCCCATGTTGCGGAAAAGCTGATTCGGTTGGCCCAATGGAAACGGATTCTTCTGCCGTACGAGCTCTGGCAGCAATTGCACTGCGCCATTCGCGACGAACAAGTCAAGCCAGCCGTCGTTGTCGTAATCAAAGAAGAACGTGCCGAAACCCGTGAAGCGACGACCAGGCATACCGAGGCCCGCTTCGCGTGTGCGGTCTTCGAAGAGCCCCTGGCCGAGGTTCACATAAAGAGTGTTGGTCTCGTCCATCAAGTGAGTGATAAAGATATCGTCAGTGCCGTTGCCGTCGAAGTCTCCGGCGTCGACGCCCATCCCAGCTTCAGCTTGTCCGTTTCGGTTAACAGCGCAGCCCGCCAGCAGCGCATCGTTAACAAACTTTCCGTTCTTTTGATTGGTCCAAAGCTGGTTGTGATCGCCATCGTTCGCAACGTAGATGTCGATCCAACCATCATTGTTGAAATCCGCAGTGACTACACCTAATCCATGGCCAAACTCCTTGTCGACTCCCGCCGTGGTGGTTACGTCTTCAAAAATCCCATTGCCCTTGTTGTGAAACAGACGGTTGCCCGGCGCGCGAAAGACACGCGGCGTGCAGTAGTCTTTCGCAGTGGTGGCAGCGTAGCAGGTCGGACTGTTGGCAACTAAAAAATCGGCGTAGTTGACGATCATCAAATCCAGCCAGCCGTCACGATCGTAATCAAAGAACGACGCGCTTGTGCTCCACCGCGGATCGTCAGTTCCACTCTCTTTCGTAACATCGACAAACTTGCCGCCACCTTTGTTTAGATACATCTGGTTCGAACCGAGATTCGTTAGATACAGGTCAGGCAAGCCATCGTTGTTTATGTCTCCCGTCGCTGCACCCATGCCGTAACCGGTCGCGAGGATGCCGCTTTGCTGAGTTACATCGGTGAATGAAAGTGTTGAGCCACCTGCTTTGAGATCGTTGCGGAAGAGTTTGCCGCGCGGCGGCTCTGGACCACGCCAGGGAAACAACGTGTTATTCGGTAGAGTATTCGGCTCCAGCACGTTGCCCTGCACAAGAAACACATCCAGATCGCCATCGTTATCAAAATCGAAAAGCGCCGCGCCACTGCCCGTGATCTCCGGCAAGTAAAACTTCCCCGTCATCCCGTTGTAGTGCTGAAACTTGAGCCCGGACTGGTCCGCAACGTCTTTAAATAATGACGTAATGAGGAAGAGGCTTAAGAGTATTAACTTTGCCTGCATGAGTGGATATAATCCCACAACCTCTCACGCATCGCCCAGTGATAGTTGTTCACAAGTTCGCCACGCTCGTTCAACAAAGGAGCCACGCTATGAAACACGGAATTAGCCTCCTGCTGATTCTTTTACTGGCGGCAGTCGCTTCCGCGCAGACGTTTCGCGGCACGATTCTCGGCACGATCACCGATCCGAATGGCGCCGTCGTCGCCGGCGCAAAGATCAGGGTCAAGAATACGAGCACCGGACTCGAGCGTACGACGACAACCGACGTCCGAAGGTAACTATACCGTTGCGGAGCTGCCGATTGGTCCATACGAAGTGCGTGTCGAGCAGCCAGGCTTTGTAGCGTCAATCGTTTCAAATGTGACTGTCGAAGTGGCCAGTGAGCGACGTGTCGACGTGAAGTTAAGAGTTGCAGCGCCGGAGAAACACCGTGCTGGTAGCTGACAAACGTGCAGGTCGAAACCACCACCAACACGCTCGGCGGCACGATCACGACCAAAGCCGCCGCAGACTTGCCGATCAACGGCCGCGACTTCACAAAATTCCTCGTCACGGTGCCCGGCGCGACCGGCGATCCTTCAGGCGCAACTGATTCGCCCGGCTCGTTCGGCTTGTTTAGTGCGAACGGAAATCGCGGGCGCGCAAACAACTACCTGCTCGACGGCACCGACATGAACGACGGCTATCGAAACCTTCCCGCGATCAACGAAGCCGGCGTTTTCGGAACTCCCGCGACCATCCTGCCGATCGAAGCGATTTCCGAAGCAGCGGTCCTCTCGAATTTCGAAGCCGAATACGGCCGCAACTCCGGCGCGATCGTCAATATCGTCACCAAGTCAGGCACAAACGATTTTCACGGTTCGCTGTTCGAGTTTTTCCGGAACAACAAGCTCGACGCTCGCAACTTCTTCAATCCCAAACCCGATCCGCAAACGGCTTTCAGAAACAATCAATTCGGCGGCGCGCTCGGTGGTCCAATAAAACGCAACCAGACGTTCTTTTATTTCGCTTACGAAGGCCAACGCGAACGAGTCGGACTGAATTCAACCGCGCGCGTTCCCGATCCGCGCGAGATCGCAGCTGCTCGGTGGTCCAACGAATCCGGTGATCGCTCGCTTGCTGGCTCGCAACCCGTGGCCGGCGCCGAATCGACCGTTAGCCGCTCTTCGACAACAGTGGTGAACCAAATCTCTTCGTCACCACGCCGGCTTCGAACGACGTCGACAGTCTTGATCGCCAAGATCGATCACTCCTTCAATAAAGACAACCAACTTACCGGTCGCTATTTTTTCGGCACGAGCGATCAGTCGTTCCCGCTCGCAATTCTCGCGGGCAACATTCTTCCCGGTTACAACACGACTACACCAACCGAAGTTCATCTCGTCTCGATCTCTTACTTGAAGATCCTTTCGCCAACAAAAGTTAACGAGTTCCGGTTTGGTTACAACCGCTTCGACGAAGGATTTTTCCCGGAAGACAACGATTTCGATCCGCGCTCGATTGGACTCAACACCGGCATCACCAACGAGCAGGACTTTGGCTTACCGCAGATTCGCATTCAGGATGATCTGGGAATCGCGAACATCGGCGCGACGCTCTCTGTTCCGCGCGCGCGCGTCGACAGCAACTTCCACATCATCGATAACTTTTCCTGGAAGCTCGCGCAGACACGATCTGAAGTTTGGTTACGAGTTTCGACGCACGACGGTGGACCAGTTCTTCGATGCCGGCTATCGCGGTCGTCTGGATTTCGGATCGCTCGAAGACTTTCTCTCCGGCACGTTGAGCGGTGGCCGCGCCGCGCGTGGCAACTCCAATCGCTATACTTTCCAGAACTCACACGCCAGCTTATTTGCAGGACACGTTTCGCTGGAGCCCGGAACTCACATTCAACCTCGGGCTGCGCTGGGATTACTTCGGCGTCATCGCACGAAAAGAGACGATCTTGCTGAGCAACTTCGATCCGGCCGTAGGTCTCGTGCAAGTGGGCTCGCCGGGACTTCCACGTCTCTACAATCGCGACTGGAACAATTTCTCGCCGCGTCTGGGCTTCGCGTGGAATGTCAATGGAGACGGCAAGACTGTCGTGCGTGCCGGTTGGGGTTTGTTCTACGACGCGTTCTCGCAAGACTTTTTTGCGGGACAACTGCCGTTCAATACTTTCAATCCCGGACCGGCTTTCAATCCGGTTGGACCAGCTCCGGTCCTCTTTTCATTTTCGACCGAGCCGATGATCGAGGATGGCGTTCCGATCTTTACAGACTTTCTCGACTCCGACGTGTTCGCGGTCGATCCAAACCTGCGCACTCCGTACATACAAAACTACAATTTCAACATTCAGCGGGAGTTGTTCAGAAACGGTGTGCTTGAAGTCGGCTACGTCGGCTCGACCGGGAAGAAGTTGTTTCGCTATCGCGACATTAACCAGCCTTTGAACCCGAGTGTTTCTTCCGCGCGGCCATTCGACAATGGACCATTCGCGCCGTCGGGTGGGGCTTTCTTTTACGTAAATCACCTCGAGACCACCGCGTTCTCAAATTACAACGCACTGCAAACGAGTTTCTCCGTGCGCGATCGCAAAGGCTTCTCAACGCAGGTGAATTACACGTGGTCGCATTCGATCGACAACGCTTCAGACGGGCAGGACTACGTGGCGAACGCGACGCAGCCGGACAACAGCCACTGCACAAGCGTGCGAGAAAGCCAACTCGAATTTCGACAATCGACATCGCTTCGTCGTCACCGCGAGTTATGCGCTTCCAAACTTTTGCGAAGTCGCATCCGCGTCTCGGCAAAGGCTGGCAACTAAATACGGTCGTGACGATGCGCGCGGCAATCCGTTTCACCTGACGTTGTTTGACGATTACAACAACACCGGCGAGTTTTTCCCACGACCCGATCTCATCGGCGATCCTTATGCAGGCACGAGCGCGCCTGATCGCTTCATCAATCTGTCGGCATTCGCAGTTCCCTGCACGCTCGATCCTGCGGGCGACGGTAGTGCTGGTTCGTGCATTCCCGGCACCTGGCATTTCGGATCGCTTGGTCGGAACGCACTGCGTGGGCCGGGTTATCACAACGTTGACTTCTCGATCTTCAAAGACACCGACATCACGGAGAAGCTGCGGATTCAGCTACGCGCTGAAGTCTTCAACATCTTCAATCATCCAAACTTCTCCAATCCGCTGTTGCCGGGCTTCGCCGCAGACATCACTTCATCAATCGATCCGGTCAACCGGTCGCGGCACAGGTTTTCTCCCGATCACCGTCACACCTGACGTCGGCATCGGCAACCCATTCATGGGCGGCGGTGGCCCAAGGAATATTCAGTTAGCGCTGAAGTTGATCTTCTGAGATCAACGACAAGCCGGATGACCGCAGCTACACCCGATCTCCGTGTCGCCAACCTTGGCTGCGTTTTCACAGTAAACGCTGCAATACTTTTCGTCTTCGGGCGCCGTGCAGTCGCAGGGACCGTGCGCGCATGTTCCGCTTTCCTTGGCGTTGTTCATTCCCTTTGCTCCTATAGTATTAAAGACTGCCTCAAGTTTCAGTTCGAGGAGGCTGATAGGTCTGTACCCTGCCGAACAAAACTCATTAACAGACCCGTGAAGCGAAGCCGGACGTTTAACGAAACCATTTCGTACAGGCGTCTAAGCTGGTTTTGCAAAGCTCCGATTCCTTCCCGCTTGCATAAGGAACCTTTTCAGCGTGGCTGGCATGATGGTTGTGTCCATACTGTAAGTGCTTGAGAGGAGGTGTTTATGTCTCAAGCCGCGCGGCAAATAGCCACAGCCCGCAACGTGCGCATTCGATCGGGCACGATAACGCTTACAGGCGATCTAGAGTTTCCAATTGGTGCGAAAGCAGCGGTTCTCTTCGCACACAGTTCCGGCAACAGGCGGCGCAGCCCACGCAATCAACTTGTGGCGCGAACTATTCACGATGCAGGTCTTGGCACGCTTCTGTTTGATTTACTCACACCCGAAGAAGAAGCTATCGACCGCCACACACGACAGCTTCGATTCGATATCAGTTTACTCACCAGGCGCTTGATCGACGCGACCTCCTGGCTCAAAGGTGAGTTTGCTCACCTGCGCATCGGGTATTTCGGGACGAGCACAGCAGCAGCGGCGGCGCTCGTAGCAGCGGCCGAGCTCGGGACGGTTGTTGGCGCGGTTGTCTCACGCGGCGGACGGCCGGATCTCGCTGAAGACTCGTTACCACTGGTTAAAGCTCCAACTCTCTTGATTGTTGGCAGTCTCGATTCTCCGGTACTTGAACTTAATCGCGAGGCATATGCACAACTGCGTTGCGAGAAGGAAATCTCAATCGTGACTGATGCCACACATCTATTCGAAGAACGCGGAGCCCTGGAGCAAGTCGCGGATCTCGCGGCTGATTGGTTCCAAACACATTTGCTCGCAGAGAAACACAGTGAAAGCAATTGAGACAACACGCGCACGTTGGGTAGGAAATAACGCCGAAGGCGTTGGCTAATTTCAGCCCAGGGTTCGAACGCAGTGAGAACCCTGGGTAAGGTAAATAAAAAGCGATTAAACCCTCCTAAGGAAGTAGACGCGTAAGTCTACTTCCTTAGGAGGGTTTAATGAATTTATTTGTTGTGGACCCAGGGTTGTCGCTGCGCTCCAACCGCTGGGCTGAAATTAGCGAACGCCTTCGGCGTTAAATCAGAGAAAGGCGAGATCCTCGCTTTTGTCACGACGCTGAAGAACAACATCGTCGAAAAGTGAAAGAGAACACGTTAGACAGGATTACAGGATTTTCAGGATTAACAAGACTCTCATCTTGTAAATCTTGAAAATCCTGTAATCCTGTCTAATACTTCTTAAATGAAAAAAGCCGCAACCCTGCTCGCGCTAAGCATCATCACCGCTACGTTTATCTCGTGTAAGGCTAATGGACCAACTCAACAGGCTGGACTCGTCACGTCCGCTCCTAGTCCGAGCACACTCCCGGCAATTGGATACATTACCGATGAAGCGAAGGTAATCGATGAAACGACGCGAAAGCAGTTGGAAGCGACACTCGCAGCGTTAAAGGAACGGAAGAAGATCGATTTCTCCGTCGTTACCGTGAAAAGCACTGGCGATAAATCAGTACGCGACTATTCGCTAACCCTCGCTCGGCAACGCAAAAACGATAGCATTGAAGAAAACGTCAGCGGACTGCTCCTGCTCGTCGCCGTTGACGATCGTAATTGGCACATTCAAATCACTCGCAATCTCGAGGCACAGCTAACAAACGAGATCCTCACAAACTTGAGCACACCGATGACCGACTCGTTCCGGCAGAAGCATTACGCTGAAGGCATCCTCAAATACGTAAATTCAATCATCGCGAAACTCGAGCAGATTTGATCTTCGCCCCTTTTCTCCCCATCTAAATCACAAAATTGTGCTAAGCATCAGTCGCTCACAGAAAATTCTTGACAGTTGATCAGGCACGGTCGTATAAGTTCCGCACTATTGACCCTCGATTGATCTTTTTACCTCGCGCACTGTTTTACCTCGCTCGCCACAAGTGTAATTGACATCTGTGTGACACCGTATTTCCTCGCGAACGTCCTCCAGTGTCGAACACTATCCACTCACGCGGCCGGTCCACAACGACGCGTCTTGACATACAAAGGAGTTTCCTCATGCGTATTATGTCCCACCGAGTTTCTACAAAACTCATCACTTTCATTCTCATGCTGGCGATGTTAACCAGCAGCCTTCCCCTGGCTGTTTCCTTAGCCGCCGCGCAACCCAAAATCACCTGGTCGGAAAAGCAGCTCAACCTTCAACTCTCGCCCGGCAGTGGTGAAGTAAGGCAGGTAACTTTCACCACTGATCACAACTTACAGAACGTTACGATCGAGGCTGTACCAGAGATTGCCGGCTTAGTCTCACTTCAGCCCACGACGATCGCCAACGTATTCGCGGATCAAGCTCAAAGCGTCTCGCTATTCTTCTCTATTCCCACTGGTACCAGTTTTGGTTTGCATGAAGGCACGATTCATGTCCGCACTGGCAGCCAGACACTTCCTCAAACACTCAAAGTTTCTATTGATGTTTCACAATCGGCTGACTTGCCGGTCGAGATCGAACCGCTTTCGCCAGCCGTAGTGAGCCTAAGTGGAGTTTCAGAGAAGAACTTCAATCCGAGTAGCAGCACAGTGCAACTGGGAATCTCGGGCGGCACTTTCAATACAGATCCGAGCGGTGTAAAGATTTTCCTGAACGGGATTCAGATGCCAACGTCAGGCATTCAGATCACACCCACTGTTATCTCGTTCTCCGCCCAACTCTTCAATGGAATAAATCAGTTGAGCTTCTTCGGCTTCGACGCTGAGGGCCGCATTGTGCACAAGGCGGCGACGCTCTGGGCAGGTAGCTTTTCACTCTTCGTCTCTATCAAAGACGAGAATAATCAGCCTTTTAATGGCGCATCCGTGACTGCGCGTCTGGGTGACGATAAGGAAGTTAAGACGACAGCAACGAGTGTGAATGGTGTCGTCTCATTTAAAAACCTGCCTGACCGCACCATCATTCTCGAAGCTTCAGCGAGTGGAAACCGCATTGCGTCAACTGCAACTACCGGCACGGCAGGTTTTGAAGAACTAACACTGAAGGGATTCAATGCTCCAAGTGACATTGATAATAATGACCTGAGTCAGGGCACTGCGGGCTGGGAGATTGGAAATGCTCCAGTGCAGATTATTCCGCACGACGAAGGGACGTTCGTTCCTTTGGAAACTGCCACAGCAGAAAGTTCCTCCGTACAGCAGCTATCGTCGGTATCCGGCACTGATTCCGGCTCACGGGCGGAGCGCGCCGCTCAGTTTGCGGCAAGCTCAATTAGCACGGGACAATCGGAGCTCGCACTCGGTGACTTGGACCATGACCTCGTATTGAACACCTCAGGCGAGGGAGCGCAGAGCATCTCGCGCACGTTCCCAATCGAAGAAGGCATTCAGGAGATCAAGGTGCGCTACAAGTTTATCACCACCGAAGTACCTGGCGGCTTTTTTGGAACGGAGTTTAACGATTATTTCAATGTTGCCGATTCGCAGTCAGAACGGTGGTGGTTCAGCCTCTGAAAGTCAGACAATGAACGGCCTTGGACTGGCGGCCTTTGATGCAAACGGATCAACAGACTGGCGTGAGTTTACTCTTGCCGTCAAAGGAAGCAGCGACACGATTCGCGTCGATCTCATCGTGGCCAACGTCGCGGACGGCCTCTTAGATTCGTCCGTGGTTGTCGATTTCGTTTCCAAGCCAAAGGTCAAGATAGGCGATCTCAGAGCCGTCATCAAGAATGATACAGAAAGCGTAACGGTCACGGTCTCGCCTATTAGTCCCGCGCCCAATATCACGCTAACGCTGTCTACGCGTTCAGGAACAGGGTCGGCACAGTTTACTTCTAACAACTCGACCACCATGACAATCACCAAAACTACTACCGTTGGGATCAAAGGCTTAACGGAAAGTAGCACGCGCGACGATGTCCGCATTGAAGCCAAAGATGATCAAGGCAAGAAGTTGGATGATGAAGACTTCAGCGTGCTGTGGGTGACTATCTCACTCAGGACCAGCGGCAGCATCTCGTCTGACAATGCGGCGGGATCAGTGATAGAAGCGGTACAGGGCAAGAGCTCCCCGACCCTTGGAACGATTCGCCACACTGGACCGATGTCCGCTCTCGGCGCATTTTGGGGCAGTGCGGTAGAGATTGTCGGAACCGTTGCGCCAAAGGATTTTGAGGAGCAGGTTATCCTTGAGCGAGAGACAGTAAATGCTGCTTACTATTACGATACTACCAATTCGTTGGGAGCGTTCCTTGAAGGAGGGCCAGACACATCGGATGCTGTTCTACGTGACGACGACCCGCGTCCAAACGGTAAGATCTACGATTACGATGCGCCAGGCGTTGTCAGTCTGCCGGCGAGCGTCGCAGTTGGCACACCTCGTCGCCAACGCTTTAACGCGCTCCAGTTTGCTATGTACAACGGTAAGAAAGCTTCAGACGACTTCTTCTGGTTTTCTCGCGTCTCGATTGTGAAGACTGCCGGACCGGATGCACTCAGTACCGACGTTCCCGGGGACAATGTAGCGGGAAAAGGGTCCACACCTTTGACGTGGAACTTGCAGCCCTGATTAGTTGATTTCTTCATCCGCAGGTTACGCAGATGCCACAAAATCTGCGTAATCTGTGGATCCTTCATGGTGGACGAATGAATCTGATTAAACTGCTGTTTGCGCTGATCTGGATATCGGCTTTTTCAATGATTCACAGCACTGTGGTGGGCCAGGAAAATAACATAAAAGGCCTCATTCGTGACCTGCACAATCATCGTTGGGAGGGCCCTTATCCGGTGGCAATTCCGCTCCAGTGGGATCTACGGCTGACCGAGCCGATGCGCAAGATTCTGGAAATCGGGTCTCCCGCGCAACCGGAATTGCTCGCTAATATCAATGATTCAGCAATCAAAGATCAGATCATTATTCTGTTGGGAGGCGTCGGTGACGAACGGTCTGTTGGTCCGATCATCAACGCGATGATTGCTAAAAAAGCCCTGAAGTCGACTCCGAATTCACACAAGATCAATCTGGCGGCGAATATTGCTCTGACCAACATTACTGTGGCCGATGTCATCTGGCATTACGGAGGTGGAGTCGTGCAGACTGAGCCACCTAAAGATTCCAAAGAGCGCTGGATGAAATGGCAGAAGCAACATCCTGATTTTGCAGTGAAAACCATCACGCGAGATCGAAACTATTCAAACTACCCAAACTACGGTATCTACAAACAGCCGTAAAAGATTTCTGCCGCAAAAAAGCACAAAAGACACAATTATTTTTTGTGTCTTTTGTGCCTTTTTGTGGCTAGACTTCTTGCGGAAAGCACGGGAGGAAATCAATGTCACAACAACCAGAGTCGAATTCTGAAATGCCGACCCGCACGCTCGGCCGGACGGGAGTCAAAGTCTCCTTAATCGGTCTTGGCGGTTGGCACCTCGGTTTCAAATACATTGACGAAGATTTGAGCATACGCATCATTCGCACCGCCGTGGATAACGGCATCAACTTCATGGATAACTGTTGGGACTACAATGAAGGCGCGAGCGAAGAGCGCATGGGCAAGGCGCTAAAAGATGGCTATCGCGAGCGCGTCTTCCTGATGACGAAGATCGACGGCCGCACGAAAAAGGAAGCCGCAAAACAGTTAGACGAGTCTCTCAAGCGAATGCAAACGGATCATATCGATCTGGTCCAACATCACGAGATCCTTCGATTCGAAGATCCGCATCGCATCTTCGCGAGGGAGGGCGCGAACGCGGCGCTGCTCGAGGCGCGCGATGCCGGAAAGATCAGTTTCATCGGGTTCACCGGTCATAAGGATCCACGCATTCACATGCACATGCTCGATGTCGCAATGGAAAACAATTTTCAGTTTGACGCAGTGCAGATGCCGCTCAACGTGATGGATGCGCACTATCGAAGCTTCGAGAAGATTGTTCTGCCGGAGCTGGTTGAACAGAACATCGGCGTGCTGGCGATGAAGACGATGGCGAACGGAACGATCCTGGAGTCGAAGACTGTCACAGCGATCGAGTGTCTTCAGTATGCGATGAATTTACCGACGTCGGTGGTGATCACTGGTTGCGAGAGCATGGAAAATCTCGAGCAGGCGTTAACCGCCGCGCGCACGTTCAAGCCGATGACGGCCGAGCAGGTGAAGAGCATTCTCGATAAAACTGCCGAAGCCGCATCACGCGGGAAGTATGAGCTCTTCAAAACCACGTCGATTTACGATGGTACGGCTGTGCATCCGGAGTGGCTCGGTGAAGAACCGAAGGAAGTGCAGCAAGTGATTCAAACCTCATAAGATAAAGTTCAGAGTTCAAGCTTTAGCTTGCTGGCTAAAGCCCGAGACTGCAGCCTAAAGGCCGAACTCTGAACATCAGATTGTTTCGCTTTGTAAGTCTAAGAATTCTTGAGCGTCCGGGCGCATGAGACGCCGCAGGAGAAGTGGCGCGTCAAACATTTGTTCGAGCCCGCGCACGATCGCGTACCGCGGTTCGTCAGCGACGCGCACCGGCAACTTGGTCTCTTCACGTAAGTACTCGTCCAAACCGCCAAACAGCGCACCACCACCGGTGAGGATGATTCCTCGATCGTAAATGTCGCCCGCCACTTCAGGCGGAAGCTCTCCCAGAGTAGCGCTGACACCCGCCACGATCTGTCGCACAACTTCCTGCGCGACCGGATAAATCTCACCCGCACTGATTTCGATCGAGCGCGGCATCCTCGTGAGCACGTCACGACCGTTGACCGGAATTTCCTGCGCGAGATTTTCGGGAACAGTTGCTGACGCAAGCTCGAGCTTGAGTCGTTCCGCTGTCCTTGCGCCGATCAGCAACCCGCGATGTCGTCGCACGTGATTCATGATCGCAGCATCGATATTTGAACTTCCGATCCGCTCGGCGCGTGCGCGAATCGTTTTGCCGCTCGCGACAATCGCAACGTTAGTGGTGCCGCCGCCGATGTCGACGACTGCCGAAGCGCGCATATCGTCTGCGCTGACGCCTGAACCAAAAGCTGCGGCAAGACCTTCTTCGATCATTCCGACACGACCGACGTGCGCGTGTTGCGCTGCACTCAGTAATGCGCGTCGCTCGACGGGAGTGACATCAGACAAGACGCTCATCAACGCGCGCCGGCTGAAATGTGAGACACCGCCGCGTGCCTGGCGTACGAAATGCGCCAGCATCTCCTGTGTTCTTTCGAAATCTGCTACGACACCGTTGAGCATCGGCGCGATTACGCCGACGCCACGTGCTTCGCGACCGTACTTCTGCTTCGCTTCGTGTCCGATCGCGATCACTTCGCCGGTCATAGTGTCGACGGCGACAAGCGAAGGTTCATCGACAACGACGCCGCGTCCACGCACGGCGATGATGGTCGACGCAGACCCCATGTCGATCGCCATCGAATCCGAGACGAGGTTCTGCAAAGCTCCGACGCCGAGGAACGCCGCTGTCTTCCGCATGAATGCCATCGCGGACAATGATACCGGACATCATGTGAATCCTGTAAATCCTGTCAAAGACTTAGACAGGATTACAAGATTCACAGGATTTACAAGATTGTTACATCAGTTGATCGCTATCAAGTCCTGATGTGTTGCGATCCTTACGGGGGATGGCTTGCTTAGTGCGCGCTTCGGGTGACAAGAGGTTCGTGGTCACTTCAGTAACGGAAGCAGGTGCCGGAGGGAGGGCCGTAGTCGTGACGGATGATTTAAATGCAGGCTGCGCGGCGGTCGTTAAGCTCTTCGTGCCGCCTGGATTGAGAGTGCGGTGTAATTTCCACGCCCCATGAAGCAATAAAAATAATCCATAACTCGCCAGCGGAATGCCGACCCCTATCATTGGTGTAACGATCCTTCCGCCAATCACGACGAACCACGGCACCACGGTCAGCAAAGCGAGCAGCAGCGCGATGATGCCGACGAATATGTTGTGATAACTTCCGCGCGCCTCCCTTGTGAGACGCAGCACTTCGAGCTCCGGAACATCGAGCGCGAACGGGGCTCCGCAACGGCGGCAGAAGTTTGACTCATCCATCACTTGAGTTCCACACGTGCGACAAGCCGCGATCGCCGCACGTTCCATCGCCAACGCGGCTATCGCCTCCGCTTCACGCGCGAGCGTTTGGCGATCGCCCTTCGTCATTCGCATGTAGCTCTTGACCTCGTAGTTGAATGTGGCGAGCACGGCGGCGTCGTTTGTCTGCTTCAAAGAAATGGTGAGCGTAGTGGCATAGTCGAGTACGTTGATAGAACAGTCCCACTTAGCTCCACATTGCGGGCCGCGTTTTGCGTAGAGTGGCTGGTCGCTGAGGACTTTGTAGCCGAGCGTCTGAATGGCATTGACGAGGCGCGACCGCACGCTGCCAACATCGCCGGGGATGGCCAGGGTTAAGTCGTGATCGCTGGTGGTGGATGTATAGTCTTCGCTCATGATGGGAAAGGTACGATGTGAGACGGCACCGGGTTTCATCTTGTAAATCCTGTAAATCTTGCAATCCTGTCTAAGTCTTTGACAGGATTTTCAGGATTTTACAGGATTTACAAGATTTTTATTGGTGTCGCAGGACGACAATTGGGTCGACGCGCATGGCGCGCTGCGCGGGGATCAGGCAGGCCAACAACGCGACGATGAGGCCCGAGCTGCGCCACGATCGACATCAGCAGTTCGCGATCGGCGACGGAGTATTGAAAACCACGGCTTCTTGGTCCAAACGAAAGGATTCCCACGAGCTCGTTCTTCTGTCTGATCTGCACGAGCAGTGTTGACTTGATGGCGAGCAGGACTTCGTGTTCGCTCGCACGCTCTGCACGTGTTTCCGGCAAAACTGAATTGAGCGCCTGTGACCACGTATCGATTTCTTTCGGCTCGATCAGGAGTGGTGTCGAAAGATTCACTAGACGTCGCACGACAAACGCACGCTTGGTTAGTTGTAAGCGTTTGCCGTCGAGATCGGTTTGAGCCGTACGTCCCTGAGCCGAAAGTATGCGCAGGTTGAAGTTTCCGCTCGCATCGTCGCGGACGAAGATCGCCGCGTTGCTGGCGTCGAGGGCGTTTCTGACTCGCTCGGCGACGCGTTGATAGAGTTGATCGATGCTGGTGACGTTTTGTGAGCCTTGTCCGAGGTCAAAAAAGATCTTGCGCTCGTCGTACGGCGCGGGAGCGTAGTAGCTTTCGATCTTTGGTAATAAACGGCGATGAGCGATGACGTGAATCAGAATGAACGCCGCCACCAGAAGGAGCGAGACGATCGCGTCGGTTCGATGCCCGAAGGTGTCGAGTGTTCTGAGTCGACTACCGGAGAAAACAATGAAGTAGATGGTGAGGAAAAGAAGAAGCTCGACGGAATAGTAGATCCGTCTCAGGTTCAATCGTGCCTTCGATTTTCGCCACAGGCGGCGCGCGGCTTTACGCGTGGGCATATTAAGCCGCGGCAAAATCCTCATGAATTGGGGCTCCGATCTCGTAGCTTCTCAAAGAACAGACACCGCCACCTGCAATTATCTGGCAAGTTAGCCACAAAAATGCGTAGACAGGATACAAGATGTTCACATGATGAACATGTAAATCCTGAAAAATCCTGTAAATCCTGTCTAAAACTTCATTCACCTCCACGGCTGAGGTAAACTGGCGACTGGTTGAGCTTTTTTGTGCTTCTTTGTGGCAAATCTAAAAGACTCCGACAAACAAATCGGCCTCAGCGCGCAGGTTGACACTCAGGCGGTAGCGGGTGAGTCGAGCGCCGTAATTGGCGAGTCAACCGGCGACTTTCCGACGAAAAAAGCCGAGGAAGGTACCGGCCGTTCCGCGTTGATGGTCGGCGCCGGAATCCTCATCAGCCGCATCATCGGCGTCATCCGGCAAAGGGTCTTCGCACACTATCTCGGCACTTCCGACGCTGCGGGCGCGTTCAGCGCCGCGTTCAGAATTCCTAACTTTCTTCAGAACGTATTCGGCGAAGGCGCGCTTTCAGCGTCGTTCATTCCGGTTTATGCAAAGCTTCTCGCGAGTCACGACGAGAAAGAAGCGAGTCGCGTCGCAAACGCAGTCCTCACACTGTTGATACTGGTCACGTCAGTGATCGTTCTCATCGGCGTTTTGACGACGCCTTACTTCGTCGATCTCTTCGCATATAGTTTCAACCCCGCCACGCGTGCGTTGACTATTCGCCTGGTCCAGATCCTGTTTCCGGGTGCAGGCTTGCTCGTTTTGTCAGCGTGGTGTTTGGGAGTGCTGAACAGTCATCGCCGGTTCTTTCTTTCTTACACCGCGCCAGTCGCGTGGAACCTCGCGCTCATCACGACGCTGATCGTGTTTGGCGGTGGTGAAGATCAGGCACGTCTCGCGGTGATGGTGGCATGGGGATCAGTTGTCGGCAGCGTGTTGCAGATCGCTGTTCAACTCCCGACTGTCTTGAAAGTCTTGAAATCGTTTGGACCGGTGCTGGATACCGTCGACGTCAACGTACGCAAAGTGTTGACGAATTTTTTTCCGGTGTTTGTGAGTCGTGGAGTGGTCCAGATCTCGGCATTTGTCGATGCGATGCTCGCTGGACTCATCAGCTCACAGGCAGTCGCGGCGTTGACGTACGCGCAAAGTCTTTACACGCTGCCGGTAAGTCTTTTCGGAATGTCAGTCTCAGCGGCTGAGCTGCCGGCGATGTCGGGCACGCTGGGGACCAAAGATGAAGTGGCAGTTAAACTGCGGCACCGGCTTGATGCAGGTCTGCAACGAATCTCGTTTTTCATCGTGCCTTCTGCGATGGCGATGTTTGTGTTTGGCGACGTGATGACGGGCGCGTTGTATCAAACGGGGGAGTTCAAACGCGCGGATTCTGTTTACGTTTGGGGCATCCTCGCCGGCTCGACGATCGGACTGCTTGCGTCGACACACGGCCGGCTTTACTCATCGACTTACTACGCGCTGCACGACACGCGCACGCCACTCTGGTTCGCGGTGATACGCGTATTTCTTACGACTGTTCTCGGTTACATCTGCGCGATCACGTTACCGCCCGTGCTGGGATTGGATCCGAAGTGGGGTGTGGCCGGGTTGACTGCGTCCGCGGGCATCTCGGGATGGATCGAGTATTTGTTATTGAGACGTTCGCTCAACTTGAGGATTGGACGAACCGGAGTCCGCGCGATTTATTTGTTCAAGCTCTGGGGCGCGGCGGCGGTTGCGGCGGTGATCGGCTTTGGTCTCAAACTGATCCTGCCGCCGATGCACGCAATTCCACTCGCCATCCTCGTGCTGGGAACGTACGGAGTTCTTTACTTCGTCTTCGGCGCCGCGCTGGGAATCAATGAAGCGCGCCAGATCCTGAAAAAGTTTATCTCCGCGCATTCACAACTACTGAAGAAATAACCACGGAGCGGTGGCGTCCGTTCATTCCAAACGGCCATGGAGAGAGCCGACCCTGCTTCTATCAACCACTGTTTACTTCCTCTACTGTATATAATTACTTTCAAAGGATGAGCCAATTACTCTACAACTGGAAACGATATTGGGCCTTGCGTGATGGTCAAGGTTTCCACACAGACCGCAATGGTTTCTTACTTCGGTCATCCTTTTACAAAGACACATTTGAATTTGTGTCCATGGTCGAAACTCCTGCCTTATACTTTTGGGTGAGCCAGGAATCGGAAAGAGCCAAGCTATAAAAGACGCAATCCAGCTTGTTTCAGAATCTTTTCCGAATGATAAATGCTTCTCGTTGGATCTACGGTCTTTTGGTGATGAACGTCGCTTATATGATGCGCTTTTCAAGAACGAAAAAATAGAAGAATGGATAAATGGAGCCCATCGCCTACACCTCTTTCTTGATAGTTTCGACGAATGTTTATTACGTATCGACATAGTTGGTTCATTGCTCGCTGATGAGTTCAAAACGGGGAAATATCCAATCGATAGATTATGGCTGCGGTTAACGAGCAGAACTGCCGAATTTCCTCGAAGCTTAGAAGGAGCCTTAAAAGACACTTGGGGCAAAGACAATGTTAAGGTTTACGAACTGTGCCCATTGCAAGCTTCTGGTGTAACTGAGGCCGCTGCACTTAACGATATACCGCCGGAAAGTTTTTTGCGAGAGATCGAAACAAAAAACGCCGGCACATTTGCGGCGCGACCCATTACCTTACGATTTCTCTTAAACCTCTATAAGAGAGAACTTCGGCTTCCTGACAAACTTACGGACTTGTACGAGAAGGGGTGCCGCGTTTTGTGTGATGAACCAAACGAAGGGCGGCGCAGTTCGTCTAAGACAAAAGGAATGTTGACTGCCGACCAGAAACTGATAACTGCCGGTCGTATAGCTGCGGTCATGGTGTTCTGCAACAAAGTTGCAGTCTGGAAAGAACCTGAAAGTGGTGAGAATGACGATACAGATGTTCTAATACGAGAGCTCTCGGGCTATTCCGAACGTCAAGCAACCTCGGTTTCAGCGTAAGCGAGGATGCCGTGCGGGAAACGTTATTCCGTACTGGATTGTTCACTGCTCGTGGTCCAAATCGTTTAGGCTGGACTCATCACACGTTTGCAGAATTTTTGGCAGCTTGGTACTTAACAAGGCATAAGGTTAGAACTGATCAACTGCTTTTACTAATAACCCACTCTTCGGATCTCAACAACAAATCACGCCGCAGTTGAAAGAGACGGCCGCATGGCTTGCCAGTTTGCGTTCGACGTGTTCGATGAACTTCTATAACTCTGCTTTGCTTTTACGCAGCGATGTTCCTTTATCAACTGACATAAGAGCGAGGCTCGTTGACGAACTGTTGAAGCTATTTCGGGCGGAAAAAGAATCCGATTGGGGATTGGACTACAAACGACTTAAGCATCCAGGATTAGTCGATCAATTGCTACTTGTGATTAAAAACAAAAACGAGAACTACCTGGCACGTCGTTTCGCGATTGATGTTGTCGAAAATTGTGAATTGCACGAATTACAGAATGAGTTGTGTGACATCATTTTAGATGAAACAGAGCCCGATTATGTGCGTGCGAATGCCGGTTATGCGCTCTGGAAAGTTGGCGACGTTGCGATAAGAAGAAAAATAAAACACATCGCGCTGAATGGAACTAAAAACGATAAGGATCTTAGGGTCCGAGGAGTAGCGCTGCTTTGTAATTGGAACGAGAACATGAGTGTAGAAGAAGCCTTTTCCTCACTTGAGCGATCACCTGCCTTACATGATTCATACAGCCTCTTCGTGAACCGCTTTACTTCAAAACTTCAGCCTAACGATTTGTCAGTAGCGCTGCGGTGGGTAAAAGAACATGCTGCTAAGTTTGAGGGCGATTATGCAGTCCGCAATGTAATTGACGAAATTATGCTTATGGGATGGCAGAATCTTGAGATTCCTGGAGTCCTAATCCCTTTCGCCGAAGCCTCACTGACGCGCATTCGTGGTTACGAGCATGACGTTATTGACTTCCACAACATTTCTCAAGCGAAAAAGTTTAGTGAGCAAATCACTGATGCTCAGAAGCGAAGGTCCGTATTAAGAGCAATAGTCCCTCTAGTTGACGAAGAAAAACACGAGTCTTTTTCCATTGTCGATTCCAAAATCCTTCGACCACAAAAAGAAGATCTGAATTGGTTGTTTGACCAACTGGACACAGCCAAAAATGAACAGGAACAAACGGTTTGGCTGCAATTGCTGGGGATTTTCTATTCGTATGGGAAAGTAGATCCGGACTCTCTTAGCGCCTTGTACCAAGCCCACCTAAATAATGATTCAGTGCGGAAATATTATTTGTGGGTTTTCGCTCCTGTGGAATTAGACAGCTCTGCGGCCAAAGAGCAAAGAGAGAATTATGAACGCTTAATGGCGTCAAGGAAGAAGAGAGAAAACCGTTTGAAGGAGAACCTGCTGATACCTCCGCCGAAAGAACTAGTGCTTGAACGTCTCGATAAGTTCGAGAGGGGCGACATGGATTCTTGGTGGCATTTAAACATGGAATTAAGTTTGAAGCCCGATAGCAGGTACATAGATGAATGGCAGTTTGATTTGAGACTACTACCTGGCTGGGAAGAAGCCGACGCACAAACGCGTGAGCGGATTATCAAGGCGGCGAAACTCTATGTCGAACAGGGCGAACCTCAAAACGATCAATGGATGGGTACGGATACGCTTTTTCGTCCAGCTTTTGCTGGATACCGCGCGCTCTACTTATTACTAAATGAAACCCCTGAATTCGTGGAAAATCTGTCTGAAGGAACTTGGCGCAAGTGGGCACCCATTATTGTTTCGTATCCTCTTAACTCTCATGGAGGTGACGAGATGACTCCACACGAGATTTTAGTCCAAAATGCTTACAGTCAGGGTCCGCAAGAAGTTGTTCAGACAGTACTCAAACAAATCGAGGGGGAAAACGAAAGAGGAGAGCTTATTTACTTTCCACAGAGATTGAATAGTTGTTGGGATGCCAATTTTAAGGATGCACTTCGAAATAAGTTAGACGACAGCAAACTCAGCACACAATCCTGGGGAAGAATACTCGAAGAGCTACTTGAACGCGGCGATGCAGGAGGTCAAAAGATCGCGGAAAACACAATCAGTTCATTCTATGCGGAGAACACTAACAAAGAACGCACTCTGCTCGCTGCGGCAAGTTTAATACGCCACGCTGCAGAGACTGATTGGTGGTCTGTTGTTTGGAAGGCGATTCAAAAAGATACCGATTTTGGACGGAGTTTGGTTGAATCAGTTGCTGCTGGAAACCATCCGGCCGGCAAATTAAAAGAAACCGAGATTGTCGATTTCTATCTTTGGCTGGTGAACGTGTTTCCACCAAGCGAAGACCCCCAACCTCCGGCCGGACAGGCTTATGCAGTCACAACTAGAATGGAAATAACTCGTTTTCGGAATTCATTTTTGAGCAATCTGAAACAACGCGGAACGCCGGCATCGCTGGAAGCTCTTGAGAAAATCGCCGCTACGTCGCCCGAACTCGCAAAACAATTGCATTGGGCTCTGATCGAAGCGCGAGAAAACGTCCGTCGTCACACATGGCAACCACTAACGCCTGACGCTTTGCTCAACCTACTGAAAGAACAGGTACATTCAAAGGATCTGGTCGTGACCGCTTCAGAACCATTAAGCGACGAGGACGTCGATGACCTGACTTGGAATGGAAAACCTATTTCGCGTACTCCAGCACTGATAGAGCTCTTGAAAGACTTCCGGAAACGTAGCGACGATTTTGTCTTTTTGGTGGGCGCTGGCCTATCAAGACCACTGTTCCCGAGCTGGACGAGTGTGTTGGAAGAACTGATTAGATACACGTCGAGCCGATTAGGTTATACAAATGAAAAAGAACAGGAACTAAGAAGAATGTTGAGCAAGGCTGCTCACTTGGATAGTTGCCGAACGCTTGCGCACGAGACTTGGGTGAAAACAATTATCGTACTTTTATTGAACAGCATTTTGATAAGGAGTTTACTGACCGAGATATTCCTCAGGCGTATACAGCTCTCCTAAACCTGGAACCAAAAACCCTTTTAACGACTAATTACGATCGAATTCCTGACGTTGGAGGAAAAGGCAAGTATCGGATTTATAGCAACTCGAATATTGGTGAAGCTCTGAGCGCAATAAGAAATGACAGATCCACGGTCTTCAAACTTCACGGCTGTGTAACGCAGCAAAATTCGATCGTGTTCACCCGCGCAGAGTACCAAAATATCTATAACAATGCGTCGTTTCGACTAATCCTTGAGTCTCTATTTAATTTGAAGCCGGTGATTTTTTTAGGATTTGGACTCGCTGATCCATATCTGACTCACGTGTTAGATCGCATCTACGCTGGCAGTAACAGGATATCGCATGGTAAATATGCGTTGATTGAAGGAATTTCTCAGACTGAAATCCAAAGCAAAGAGCGCAGCCTTGGCCTCAATGTCATTCCGTATGAAAAGTCGGACGACACTCATCCCGAAGTTCTCGCGTTCATTGAAATACTGCGCCGGTGCAAGTGATCGCAGTGTGGGTTTCACTCAGCCATCGAGCTGATCAACGCGCGTCACTGCGGCGCTCGAAGAGCAAAGTATCTCGCCAAACACCATTCAACATAGCAATCTTTTCACGCCGGCCGACCTCACGAAATCCACTCCGCAGATGTAATTGAACGCTCGCCTCATTCTCAGGAAATATCGACGCCTGGAGTGTCCAGATGCCATTTTTCTCTGACTCATCAATCAACGCTTCGAGCAACGCACGGCCGATTCCCTGCCCTCGCGCCTTCTCACTCACGTACACCGTAACTTCCGCAACGCCGCGATAAACGTGTCGCTTCGAAACAGGACTGAGCGCTGCCCATGCCAGAATCGTCTCGCCGTCGCGCATCACGATCCGTGCGATCTGGAGATGTCCTTCGTCCCACTTCTCCCACGAAGGCGCGTCCGTTTCAAACGTACTATGACCACTGCGAATGCCTTCGAGATAGATCTCGCGGACCTGCTCCCAATCACTCGCCCTCATTTGATCAATAATCACGCCAAGAGGTTAACACTGGTGTAAAATGGTCCAAAATAAACTTCGAGAGGAAAACAATTGAGCAATCTTAACTCTGTCAAATCGGTCTACGACGCATTCGCCACTGGAGACATTTTCACCGTCCTCGGAGTTTTAAGCCCGGACATCGCCTGGACCGAAGCCGAAGGCTTTCCCTACGCCGGCACTTATCATGGTCCAAAGGGCGTGCTTGAAGGCGTGTTCATGCGTCTCGGTAGCGAGTGGGAAGGATTCGCCGCCGTACCCGACGAATTCATCGACGCGGGCGACACCGTAGTCGTGTTAGGCAAGTACAGCGGAAAGTACAAAGCCACCGGCAAGAGCTTTCAAGCAAACTTCGCACACGTCTGGAAGATGCAGAACGGAAAAGCGGCCCAGTTCATCCAGTACGTCGACACGCTCCTGGTTCACCGGGCCCTGCAATAAAATCCGTGTAAATCCGCGGTTAATACTTACCTGGTCGTGACGGCCGTATTCTGGAACGCCGCGATTACCCAACCCTGCTTCTCTTTCGTCATCATCAACGTCAACATCGCGTCTTGCACGAGCTCTTTCGTTGGACCGTCTCGGTGTCCCGCAACATGCACGACAGCAACATCCGGTCGCAGGAACCGGATCTGTTTGACCGTAAGCGTGATCTTCGTCTCTTTGAAAATCGTGTCGAAGATCCGTTGGTGCTGGCTCTCGATCGTAGCGCGTCCCTTGATGTACATGCCGTTGACGACAACGTAATCCGCATCCTCGGCGAAAGCCTTCGCGAAGAGCGCGCCGCTTTTCGTGTTCCAACCCGTCTCCATGTGCTTAACACTTTCGCGCATCGCGGCTTCATCTGACGCGTGATTGTCCTGCGAATGCATCGTTTGCGTTGAAAATCCGAGCATCAACAACGTCACAAATACTAATGTTTTCATTCCATCCTCCTGAGATTTCAACCTCTGCCATCCCTATAAGCGACGAATGAAAACAAAAGCGGCCAACCTGTCAGCAGTGATGTTAGAATTCGCGGCGCTATTCGAAAGGCGCCATTCATGATGGAGTGCATCGATGCCCACGCCCTCGCCGCCGGAAGTCACCCAACTGCTCGCCGATTGGGGTAAAGGCGACCGGTCTGCGCTCGACAAGCTATTCCCGCTCGTACATTCGGAACTCCGGCGCATCGCTCAACGCCAGATGAGCCAGGAGCGCCCCGGTCACACGTTGCAAGCAACTGCACTCGTCAACGAGGCATACCTGAAACTCGCGGGTCAGCAGGGATTTGACTGGCAAAACCGCGCACACTTCTTCGCCGTCTGCGCGCAAGTGATGCGTCACATTCTGATCGATCACGCACGCGCCCACGCGCGTGACAAACGTGGCGGTGGTGCGATCCAAGTCTCGTTAAATGACGCTTTAGTAGTAGCTGCCGATCAGGCGGCGCACTTCATTGCTTTAGACGAAGCCCTGCGCGTGCTCGAACGTCTCGATCCGCAGAAAGGCAAGATCGTTGAACTACGCTACTTCGGTGGATTGAGCATTGAGGAAGCAGCCGAAGTACTGAACGTTTCACCGCGGACGGTGCGACGCGAGTGGCAGCGGGCGAAGGCGTGGCTCTACCGCATGATAACTGAAGGGATCGAGGATGAAACCCGACCGCTGGCGAAAAGTCGATGAGCTCTTCGAGGCCGCGCTCGAGCGCGAGCCCGCAAGTCGCGCCGCATTTCTCGATCAGGCTTGCGGCAGTGATAGAGAGCTGCGCCGCGAAGTCGAAAAGATGCTCGACTTCGACAACAAGGCACAGGACTTCATCAAAACGGATGTCTTCAACGTCGCTGCGAGGTTGATCACACAGCCACGCGAGAGCGCCACACCTAAAAAGTCTCTCTTCACTTCAGACTCGATCGACGACGCGCGGTTCGTTCCCGGCGATATTCTTTCTGAACGTTATCGTATCGTCGGACTACTCGGTCGCGGCGGCATGGGCGAGGTTTATCGCGCCGACGATCTCAAACTCAAACAGTCTGTCGCGCTCAAGTTTCTTCCTGCTTCACTAAACACTGACGGCGCGGCGCTCGCGCGTTTCTACAAAGAGGTCAGCGTCGCGCGCCAGATCTCACACCGTCACGTGTGTCGTGTTTACGACGTCGCCGAATACCAGGGCGAACATTTCATCTCGATGGAATTTGTGCGTGGCGAGGAGCTCTCGTCGCTACTCAAACGCATCGGACGCGTGCCGCAGGACAAAGCGGTCGAAGTTGCGCGCCAACTCTGCGCCGGACTCGCAGCAGTACACGAGCGCGGTGTGCTTCATCGCGATCTGAAACCCGCAAACATTATGCTCGACGAGCATGGCGAAGTACGCATCACTGACTTCGGCATCGCCGCACTCGCCATTGAAGATCGACGCGAGATGGCGGGAACGCCCGCGTACATGTCTCCCGAACAACTCGAGGGACACGAGTTAACCGCCAGGAGCGACATCTATTCACTCGGTCTCGTGCTCTACGAGCTCTTCACCGGCAAGAAAGCGTTTGAAGCAACGAGCTTGCCTGAGTTGTTGCGTTTGCGACGGAGTGACACGACGCCCACGAGTCCGGCTGAACACGTGCCGGAACTTGATCCGCTGATCGAACGCGTGATCTTCCGTTGTCTCGAAAGAGATCCGGCAAAGCGTCCTGCCTCAACATTGCAGGTCGCGGCGGCTTTGCCCGGTGGCGATCCACTCGCGGCCGCGCTGGCAGCAGGTGAGACGCCGTCGCCCGAGATGGTTGCAGCCGCGCCCAAACAAGGTGGGTTGCGGCCCGCAGTTGCCGTCTCTCTACTCGCGACTGTAGTCGTTCTGCTCGGCACGATCTGTTTTCTGTCACGCTACACCGCGTTGTACCGGCGAGTTCCATTGAACAAGTCGCCGGAGGTGTTGCGCGATCGCGCCGCTGAGCTGGCTGGCAAGTTTGGTTATACAACCTCGCCCGGTGATTCCGCCTACGGCATGGGACTAGATCGTGACTACCTCAACTACATCCACGACAACGATCAATCGCCTTCGCGATGGAAGAGACTGAACAGCGGTCAGCCGGCGGCGATCTATTTCTGGTATCGACAGAGCCCACGTGCATTCGATGTGACTGACGAAGGCATGGTCACCGAAGACACGCCACCGCGCGATCTTCCCGGCATGACCACGCTGACGCTCGACACACTCGGACGTCTACGTTCTTTCTATGCTGTGCCGCCGGCGAAGAGTTCGAGTGTCGACGCAGCAACGCCTGACTGGTCGCCGCTCTTCGCTGAAAGTGGATTGGACCAGACGAAGTTTCAAACTGTCCCTTCCACCTGGACTCCACCACACGAGACAACTACACGTGCGGCCTGGGAAGGCTCATATCCCGATCAGCCAGAACTCAAAATACATATTGAGGCCGGTGCGTTCGAAGGCAAGCCTGTTTACTTCGAGATCTTCGACGCGTGGGACCAACCACGCGACGTGCAAGCTTCGATCGCACGGTTCCGCGAACGCGCATTGCTCGTGTTGTTGCTTGCGATCTTCATCACGGTGATGGTTGGTAGCGCATTGCTGGCGCTGCGAAACCTGAAACTCGGGCGCGGTGATCGCAAAGGAGCATTTCGTCTCGCTGGTTTTCTGTTCGTGGTGTTTTTTCTGCGGTGGCTCTTCACGTCGCACCACGTGGCGACAGAGGTAGAAGCATTCAACTTCATCTCAGGCATGCAGAGAGTCTTATTTTGGACGTTCTTCTTCTGGGTGGTCTATCTCGCGTTTGAGCCGTTTGTGCGACGACGCTGGCCGGGACGGATAGTTTCGTGGAGTCGCGTGCTGGCTGGGGGTTTTCGTGATCCGCTCGTCGGCCGCGACATACTGATCGGTGCAGTGATCGGTCTTGGGATTATTCTCTCCAACTTCTTGCTCGCCTCTATCGTGCCGCAGTGGTTTGGTTACGCGCCCCCGATTCCGTGGCTTGATTTTCCGGCAACACAACTCCTCGGCATTCGTTCGTTTGCTTTCGGCATCACGCAGCAGATCTTCGGCGCACTTTTTCAATCGTTCATACTGCTCTTTTTTCTGCTGATGTTGTACATCATTGTGCGTCGCGAACGAATTGCGGCCGTGGCGGTTTGGTTGATTGGAAGCGT
The DNA here is from genome assembly GCA_963748155.1 of uncultured Acidobacteriota bacterium. GTDB lineage: Bacteria > Acidobacteriota > Blastocatellia > Pyrinomonadales > Pyrinomonadaceae > PSRF01. The sequence continues at coordinate 40,633 of CAVVHV010000005.1, forward strand.
GGCCCTGAGCTTGACGCACGAGACTGCTCTGGGCGTGCCATTCTCGCTTGTCGCCGCGTTCCTCGTTGTGTGGGTGCTTTATCGTTACGGTTTGCTGGCGCTCGTCTCAGCGGTCTTCTTTTTGCACCTCGTTATCTTTTTCCCGATTACGTCTGATTTCTCTGCGTGGTACGCGGCTGACTTCGTGCTCGCGCTAATCATCTCGCTCGCCCTCGCCGGCTTCGCCTTCTACACCTCGCTCGCCGGTCAGCCCCTCTTCAGCGCCTCGTTGCCGGACGACTAATCTTGTCAATCCTGTAAATCTTGTAATCCTGTCTAAAAACTTACTCCGGATTCCACGATTCATATGGATGTTACTTCCGCTGTATCACTCCCGAATCGATCGTCTCCCCAGTTCTCGATATCGCCTGGAAGTACATCTCATTTCCCGCCACCTCAAACATCATGAAGTGCAGGTCGCGATCGTACGACTTCTCCGTTATCCCCGATCGCTTATCAATATCACCAGTACGAAGCTTCCCACCGGCCCCGGAAACGAAGTAGTAGATCCCCTTCTGCGGCTTGATTCGCTCGTAAACGTGATCGTGCCCGGTCAACACCACATCAACGCCGTACTTGAGAAAGATCGGCTCGACAACTTCTCGCAACTGCCCATCAGACCCGTGCTTCTTTGCAGACGAATACGGCGGATGATGGAAGAACATCACTTTCCACTCCGCAGTCTCTCGCCCCAACTCGTCTTCGAGCCACTGCACCTGCTTCTTGTCCATGTAGTTGCTGTTGAGCGAGTAGAAGGCAATGTTTCCTTTCTTGAACCGGTAATACTCCTTGCCGTTCATGTTGAAGTTTTCGTAATTGACCTGCAACGCCTGATCGTGATTACCGAGGGTCGCGTAGAACTTCACTTTCTGGTCCAGCAGTGCTTTGTACGGATCGGAAAACTTCTTCTCGAAATCCGCCGGCGCCTCGCCGCCGTACATGTTGTCGCCCATCATCAACACAAACTCGAACGGGAACAGCGCGTGATACTTGATCATCATGTCGCCGACGGCACGTTGTTGTTCAGAGCCGGAGCCAGTGTCACCGATCACAGCAAAACGCACCGAGCCGTCTTTCACGGGCAACGTCAATTTGAGTGGCGCTTCAGCCGCGCTCTTTGCAACAGCAGCGGCGTTGTCGTTCAGTTTTTGTGCTGGTGCGGAGATGAAAAGAATCGCACTGATTAACAGTGCAAACAGGAAATGATGAGTATGAGTCCTTCGCATGCTTTCTCCTTGAATCATGGCAGCGCGTCAGGCATGAAATCGATTATCACGTCGCTCTCGCGATCGACGAGCAACATGTTTCTTCCGACAAACCGGTACCGGAGCTCTTTTGGCAACTGCGGCAGCTTCGTTAAAAGCGTCGCCGGCATCTCTGAGAACTCAGCGGATTGCGCGTACGGGTAGTTCACTCGCAGGACTACGCCCTGAGTTTCAGTCTCGAAGATCTTCTCGCGCAGCTCTTGTCGATCCTTGCCCTGGAATTCGAGCTTAAGTGTGCGGCGAATGAAGTCTGCGGTTGCGGGCATGAAAAATTCGCCACGCTTCGCAGTCGGACGCGCGCTTCTGAGCGATTGCTCGAGTGTCGTTTTATAAGCGTGAATCTGTTCGGGCGTGCTGTCCTTCGAAAGCTTCGGCGCGTTCGCTCGCGCTTTGTTGCGCAGCTCGATGTAGTTCTTCACCTGTTTCTCAAATACATCGAGCGCTGCCTTGTCCGCAGGCGAAACCACGACTGGCTCAGCGAGGGCCGCATTTTGTGTTTTTTGTGCAACAGCAACGCCAACCGCGACACCGGACGCCAGGATCAGCACCAACACCAACAGCCAGATAAAGATGTATCTTTTCTTCATGTACTGTTGAATAGGCAACAAACAGGCCGGGCGGATCTGCTTTAACCCGTGTAAATCTGCCGCGAAACTCCTCTATGAGCGCCCTGAATTAGTTCAATTGTATGGACTTCATTCAGGATTGAGCTTCTTGAGTTGTTGCACAGCGTTGGTGTTTTTGGGGTCGAGTTCGAGTGAGCGTTTGTAGTTTTTGATCGCGAGCTCGCGATTCCCGTTTACGGCATACGCTTCGGCGACGCTGTCGTAAACGTTCGCGCTGTTTGGATAAAGAAACACATTCAGCTTGAAGATCTCGCAGCGCTTCCTTCGGTTTGCCACCACCATTCATCATGCGATAGGCCCACTCGTTGAGATCGTTCTCGAGCCGTCGAAAACGGCGGAAACTCAGCGTAATCTTTAACGAGCTTCTCTCTGACGTAACGATAAGTTGGGGTGAGGTTCGGAATAATGTCACGTGAATCACCGAAGCCTGTGCTTTGCAGGCCCGCGATCTGAAACTGTCGCTCAGTGAATACTTGCGCGAACGGTTTGCCAGTTACTTTTTCAATGACTTTTCCGAGCAGATAATAGTTGGTCTGGTTGTAGCTAGAACCGCTCGCCGGGAGAGAGAATAGAACGGGCATGGACTTCAACTTGGCCCACAGTTGCTCCTCGTTCATTCCGTGCGGCAATCCATAAGTCACCGGATCAAGCAGGTTGAGAATGTTCGGCAGTCCCGAGACGTGCGTTAAGAGTTGGCGGATGCTAATCGCCTGCCACGCCGTCGGTAGCTCATCGAGATAATGCGACAGCGGCGCCGATAGCTCAACCTTCCCATCCTCAACGAGCTGCATGATCGCAACACCGGTAAACGCCTTCGTGCACGAGTAAATCGGGAACACAGTCTGGTTGCTGACGGGAACCGAATGTTGACTATCCGCGACGCCAAAGGATTTGCTCAGAACAATCTTCCCGCCCTTCACCACCGCAACCTGAACCCCCGGAATCCTCCGCTCCCGCATCTCGCGCTGGATTAGTGCTTCAACGCTTCCGGATTGCCCAAATGCCAAGTGCTGCAAGCTAAGAAGAATAATAAAGCCAAAAAATAGACGCATTATTGTTTATAGATCCGAAATGGCAACTGTAGGGGCGGCCCTCCGTGGCCGCCCCAGCGTTACATCCACGATCGCATCACTACGCTGGGGCGGCCACGGAGGGCCGCCCCTACAGAAAACACCGCGAGCCGTATTCTTGTGTCGTGTTCTGATGGTAACATTCGCACCTCACTTCCCATCGGAGCAAACACACGATGCCGACTACTTTCTCCCACGATGTTTTTCTGAGCTACAACCATAAAGATAAGGAACGCGTGCGCCGGCTGGCAGAGCGGCTGAGAAAAGCGGAGTTGCGCGTGTGGTTCGACGAGTGGAGTGTCAAACCAGGAGAAATCATCTCGCTCAAAGTCGATGAGGGACTCGATCATTCACGGGTGCTTGTCCTATGCCTCTCACCTAACGCGCTCGAATCGAATTGGGTGGGTTTGGAGCGAAGCACTGCCATCCATCGTGATCCATCAAACGAAGGCCGTCGATTTATCCCCCTGCTACTCGCTGACTGCGATCTTCCAGACAGCTTGCGACGATACAAGCATGTTGATTTTAGAAAAGAAACAGACGAAGCGTTTGCAGAACTCCTAACGGCCTGCCGGATTGAGAGGGAAGAAGCACGTGACGTCAGATCTACAACGAAAAAGAAACCTCCACGGCAAGGCTCTAATCGTGGAAAACTGAAGAGCACAACAAACCGCTTGGCGGTTTTCGAACGCGAGTTCGGAACACACGAAAGTTGGGTTTTCAGCGTAGCGATCAGCCCTGATGGAAATTGGGCAGTTTCTGGCTCCCGCGACAGGATCATCAAAATTTGGGATTGGAAGAGTGGCGAGTGTCTAAGGGAGTTGGAAGGTCACACTGGAGATGTAAACGCCGTTGCAATCACCCCAGACAGTAAACGAATTGTTTCGGGATCGGACGATAAATCGGTACGTGTTTGGGATGCTAAAACAGGAGGTGAACTCGCGAAGCTAGAAGGTCACACTAGCCTTGTCCGGACATTGGTGACCTTAGCTGATAACTCTCATGCGCTTTCCGCGCAAGATACTCGGGAGGCGGATGGTAATTTTAAACTCTGGGATCTCAATTCGGCCTCTTGCTTGAAAACAATTCAGTACGGCAAATATGCAGGTAGAGCATTTTGTTGCGCCGTCAATCGAGAAGGGACTCGTGCAATATCCGGACATTTTAACGGGCAAATTTGTCTCTGGGATCTGGAAAATGGCGAACTCTTAAGCTCTCTTGAGGGCCATTCAGATATAGTGAAATCTGTTCATATCAGTGTGGACGGTCGGCATGCTGTCTCAGGTTCAAATGATGAGACTATAAAAATCTGGGACCTCACTAGCATGAGATGTATAGGAACTTTGGAGGGCCATACCGACACAGTCGAGTCGCTCGCGATTTCTTCGGACGGTGTTCTGATAGCGTCAACCGGGTTCAATGATAATTCGGTTCGTCTTTGGGATTGGAAAGCGGGAGTGTGCCGCAAGGTAATCGAGCGAACAGATGAAGACTTCACCCCGACCTGTGCCGCCTTCAGCCCAGACGGCTCGCGACTCCTGGTGGGTACGTATGAAGGTGCGCTCTACAAGTGTCGCCTGAAGGGTACCGCTGTTCAGTCCACAAACTCCCATAAATATGTAAATGCGAAGGTTGTTTTGCTTGGTGAAGGAACGGTCGGCAAGACATCACTGGCCCATCGCCTCGTTGATGATAAATATGTCGTCGCCGACCGCACTCACGGTATGAACGTCTGGCAATTGGATTTACCGCTTACACCCGACGCCTCGTTGCAACGTGAGGCGCTATTATGGGATTTGGCCGGCCAGGAAGATTACCGTCTCATCCACCAATTATTTCTTGATGAAACCGCACTCGCCTTGTTGTTGATCAATCCGCAAAAGGATGACCCTTTCGCAGAAGCCGGTGATTGGCTAAAGGCACTGAAAGCTGCCAGCCAAGCTGAGGCTTCACGCGATATCGCAAAGCTGCTGATCTTCTCGCAAATAGACGTCGGCGGTATGAAGCTCGGCGACGCAAAAATCCAACGGTTTAGTGAGCAGTTTGGATTTGCGAACTGGATCGGAACCAGCGCCAAAAGTGGAGAGAATTGCTCGGATCGTGAAAACGGAGGCGCAGCCTCAAAGCTGAAACAGTTGATCTCGGAAATGATCCCCTGGGAAAACCTCCCGTGGACTAGCACCCCGAGACTCTTGACAGAACTTAAGAATGCCGTAATCGCCATGCGTGACGAGTACGACATTCGACTGGTGCGCTTCGCAGAGTTGACGCAGCGGCTTGAGCAGGCATTGCCGGAGGAGAAATTTGACGAAGCAGACGTGCGTACTGCCGTCACACTCTTAGCCAATCACGGCCTTGCTCGTGCGTTGAAGTTTGGTGACCTAGTCCTCCTGCAGCCTGAACTTTTGAATGGCTACGCAGGAGCCATCATCCGTGCTGCACGTGCGAACAAAGACGAGATCGGCTCTGTGTTGGAGTCGGATATTTACAGACTTGACTTCGACTTCACCGGTGTTGCGCGTCTCAAACACCGGCCCGATGAGGAATTGCTCCTCCGAGCGCTCGTGCAAACATTTCTGGACCACTCTCTCTGCATCGCAGAGGATTTATCAAACGGACGACACCTGGTCTTTCCGTCGCAGTATCGCCGCGATAAAGACATCCCCCACGATCCCGACATCTTCGTTTCCTACACTTTTAGTGGCGAATGGCAAACGGTGTGGACGACACTGGTAGTGCGGCTGTGGTATAGCCAGGAGTTCGAACATAAAGAATTATGGCGCAACGCAGCCGAGTTTGCCTCCCCGAGAGGTTTCACTCTGGGTCTCAAGATTGATAACAAGCAAGGCGAAGGCACTGCTACGGTAAGTCTCTACTTCGATAAGGAAGTACCCGATGAGCTCAAAGTTATTTTTATAGAGTATGTACATCGTCACTTAGCAAAGTTTGGCTGCGAAGTGTCGCGCGATCGCCGGTATGTATGTCAGGAATGTGGGAAACCAGTATTGGATCTCGAGGCAGTGCGAAGGAAACTCGAAGCAAAGAAAGATTTTATCTACTGTCAGCAATGTGACGAGAAAGTACCGTTAATCGACTTCATCGAACAGCGACTTAAGACCGATCGCGTGGCACGCAAAATCCTCGCGATGGACGAAACCGCAACGCGCGCACTCGACACGCAAGCACTCGAGCAGATCCTCATCGGCCACATGATGGCGATCTGCGGCGAAGCAAACCAGATCTTCCGCGAGTTAACAAAATTTGATTATGGCGTTGATGGCGAGGTTGAGTTCAAGGATAACGACGGGAATGCCAGTGGTAAGAAGATCTACGTGCAACTTAAGAGTGGAAACTCATATTTGCGCACGCGTAAGAGCGATGGCAGCGAAGTCTTTGACGTTAAGAATGAACGCCATCTCGAATATTGGATCAGCCAACCAGTCGACGTGTATCTCGTTATCCGGCAAACTGATGAAGTCACCGGCTCACAGACGATTCGCTGGATGAACATTTCGAGCTATCTCAAAAACCGCAAGGACAGAAAGAGCAAGCAAATCGTCTTTGAAGGCGAAAAGCTCGATATGGAAGCCGTTTGGAAAGTGCGGGATCAGTTCTTCCCTAAAACTAAAACAAGAAAATCTTGAGTGACGAAGTTAGTTTAGACAGGATTACAAGATTTACAGGATTCACAAGATTCTTGTTCATCCTGCTAATCCTGTCATCCTGTCTAAAAGACTGGTCCAGCGCTGATGTCGTAATCAACATCAGCACTCGTAGCACCTAATTCGTCTCTTTCTTTCACGATCTGTTGGAGCACGTCGGTGAGTACCTGCAAATTCAGCGGCTTGGTGAGATGTGAGTAGAAGCCGGCGGCGCGGGCGCGGGCGATGTCGGCGCTGCGGCCGAAGCCGGTGATCGCAATGACCGGGACGTTTTGTCGTCCATCTATCTTCCGCAGTCGCTGCAGGAACTCAAACCCATCCATCTCAGGCATTGAGATGTCAGACAGAATCACGTCAAACTCATTCTCGGCCGCTAGTCGCAATGCGTCGGCGCCGTTCGTCGCAGCCATTACATTTGCGCCAGCGACCTTCAACAACTCCTGAAGCATCGCGATCGTATCTTCAGAATCATCCACGATCAGAAAATTCGTTTGCGCGAACACGTCCAGCTCAACAGCGCCTGACGCGGCCACAACTGCGGTCCCCATCCTCGCTGTCTCACGCAGCAGCGGCAGACGCACGGTGAATCGCGCCCCTTTATTGGGACCATCCGACTCAGCACTGATCTGTCCGCCATGAAGTTGCACGAGTTGATGCACGAGTGCGAGACCGATACCGAGTCCACCATGTCGACGTCGATTACTGCCGTCGGCCTGCCGAAACATTTCAAACACGTGCGGCAGAAAACTCGCGTCAATTCCCTGCCCTGTATCCCTCACGACAAACACCGCGCGGTCGTTTTCATTGCTCAACGCGATCTCGATGGTGCCGCCAGCAGGTGTAAACTTCACCGCATTGTTCAGTAGGTTCCAGGCGATTTGCTGCAACCGCAAACGATCCCCTTCAACCAGCAAAAGCTGATCGCCGACGTTCACACGAATTTCGATCCCCTTCGCCGCTGCATCCGCGCGAACAGTCTCGACTGCATTATCGATGATTGCCGGCAGCGAAACCGTCTCCTGGTTCAGTGAGATCTTGCCGCGCTGCAATCGCGAGAGATCGAGCAGATCGTTGATCAACTGCGACTGCGACTGCGCGTTTCGTCGGAGCGCTTCACCCATCTGGACCAAACGCGGCGACTGCTCGATCTCGCGCATCCTCAACAACAGCTCGGAGTAACCAAGAATCACGTTCAAAGGATTGCGCAACTCGTGCGAGAGCGTCGCAAGAAATTCATCCTTGAGTTGGTTGGCCTTCTCCGCCGCGTCGCGCGCTTCCTGCACGCTCGTCAGCAAACGCTCGCGCTCTGCTTCGGCGCGTAACTTCTCGATCGCGGTCCACGTCCGCTCAGCGACTGTTTGTAGCAACGACAATTCCTCTTTCGTCCATTGACGCGGCCGGTCATCACTAGCCCATAGCGAAGCCACCCACCGTCCTTCACGCATCAACGGCACAGCCACGTAAGCACGCTCGCCATTCGGCTCGTAAATGCGAGCATAGTCGACTGCGGTGCGCGGATCGGTTTTCGAGTCGTAGTTGACTACAGTCTCCCCTCGTTGCATATCACGCGTCGTGACACTGCTGTACTCGGAGATGCGATGCTCGCCGGCAACCGATTCTGCACCGTCGGTGTAGTCGCGGTGAACAATCTCGATATCGCGCTCGACGTCGGTCTCATTGAATAAACACCGCCGAACCTTTAAATGACTGCCCACGGTTTCCGCTACCGCGTAAGACAACTCGTACGGATCGTGAATCGTGCGAATCAGCTCGCTAACGCGCACGAGCACATCAAGCCGGTTCTCAGCGCGTCGCTGTTCGTCGATGTCCTGTACGACGACGATCACACCGCTCAATTCATCCGCCTCATCGCGAAACGGAACACTGAGTACGCGCGTCCAGATCTGCTTTCCGTCTGCGCCGGCGTAGAGCATTTCGCAGCCGGGACTGACTGACTCACCTCGCATTGCGCGAGCGCTCGGCCATTCAGACGGATCGAGTATCCGGCCTTCTTCGTCCCACGCGCGCCAACGTGCAGCAAACACGGGATCGAGAGACGAGAGTCGATCACCAACGAAGTTATTTAAAAGTGAATTACGGATCAGGAAATGTCCTTCACGATCGGTGAGTCCGATGCCGACGGGAAGTTGTTCCAGCAGTGCCGTCAAACGTGACTCGCTGTCGCGCAGCGCCAGCTCTGCGACGCGTCGTTCTCGATCGGTGCGATTGAGTGATAACGCGGTCAGCCATATCAAGACCGCGAGCAGCAGAAGCACTGCCACGACGAACGCCGCGGTACTGAAGTTGGGACTGACCCATTCCGAGTTGCGCGTGAGGCTCCTGATCCAGCCAAGCAAGACTACAACCAGAAACGCCGGCATCATGCGTCGCGCGACAACTGAGCCGGGACTGTTTCCCAATAGCGTCGCGACCATGCCGCGCTCCGGCCGCGCCAGCAGAATCGATGCGCACAAACACACGAACGCGACCACAGTATGTAAAGCGATCGTGAAATACAGTGCGATCGGTTCGACGTGCTCAATGCCGTAGAAGTAATAAAGGAAAACGAGTAGCGTAACGGTTACAACGAGGACCACAGCGATATTCGAAACGCGAAACCATCGCCTTGTGCGCGCGTCGAGAAATGAAAGCGCGATGCCGAGGAAGAAGAAGTTGAGCGAAGCGGCCACACCCATGCGGCCAGGAAAAGAGAGTCCTGCTTCTTCCCGTGATTCATGAAAGAGCAACTGGTCCAGCCCGGTATTCCATCCGAAAATATGTTCGCTTAGGGTGACTAAGCCAACAAGGGCGACAATTGCGGCGAATATCTGGCGAACGACGCGTTTGCCTGGAGACTGTGATCGGACGTTGATTAACCAGCAGGATACGGCGACGAGCATTAGGCAAACTGCAGTGTTCGCCTTCATGTTGACGAGCGCGGGATGGATTTTTTTGAGGAACTGGTTATCCAGAATCCAGCCGAGCAACGCCGCACCGCCGATACAAAACGCAAACCCTGCGAGACCGATCGAGATAGCCCTGAAACGCGTGAGTTGTTGTTCCGGATAGGGCGAGAAGGTGTCTGGCATGGAGTGTGGCAATGTCAGCGGCGAAGAAGCATTAGTGAATGGGGATTGTTGCCGAGTCTATACCGCGCGCGTTGCCGCGACAAGCGCCAGGTGACGGTAGGATGTTGAAATGTCTTGAAAATTGGCCCGTAAGTTATAATTTAACAACGCGGTATTAAGTGACCTTCGACGATACAAGCACCGCGGCGCGAGTGCCACCTTTAAAAGGCTCCTGATTTCAAACTGATTCTATTCTGGTAACACGTAGTCTTGATGACAACGTGGTCCATTCAAGTAACCAGTCGCTGGTCCTATTAACGGATCCGTTCAATAATCACCTCGTGCATCAAGGTTAGACTCGGAATTCGATGAGTCAAAAGCCGCGCTATTCGTGATAAAGTGATTGGCCGGGTTCCGGATTCGGCCTAAATTGCTCACGTACACTAGGAGAAAACTGGCTATCAATGCCGAGATTGAAGCGTTTTGACTTGTACGCCGCTGAGCTTGAGGCATTCGCGACTGAGATCTTAGCTAGGGAAGATAGAACTGCGGCTTTAACTGAGAGAATCACTCTCGCTCTTGATGGCGAGTCGGCCACAACTCTCCGGGCGGTTGTTCCCGTGGCTACGCGCAGTCTATTGGGAGCCTACTTTACCTCCGCATCACTGGCGGAACGGGCTCTCAATTTCTTTCAACAACCAATACCGAATGAAGCAATATTTCTAGACAGTTCCTGCGGAGCGGGTGATCTGTTGCTTGCTGCAGCGCGACGGCTTCCGATACGACGTAACTTAGTTGACACCCTCTCCCTTTGGGGCAAGAGCTTGATTGGGTTCGACATCCAACCAGAATTTGTCCGCGCTGCAAGAACAAGATTGCTACTTCAGGCTATTCAAAGAGTGCAGTGCCGGGACGTCCGGGTACCACCGCCGGACGAATTGTTTCCTTTGATCTTTTCGGCTAATGCAACTGAAAGAATTGCAGAACTAGCCATGCCGTCCCACATTGTTATAAATCCATCGTTTACACGTGAACCGTCGCCCTCAGACTGCGAGTGGGCCACAGAAAAAGTGTCATCGGCTGCAATAATGGTAGACCTTTGTGTATCGCACGCGCGCGCGGGCACAGAAATAGTCGCAATTTTGCCGGATGTCCTGAGGTCTGGCAGCAATTATCGAAAGTGGCGACGACACATTAACTCGAAAGCGACTGTGGAGAAAATTCTAGTTATTGGAAAGTTTGACAATTGGACAGAAGTAGACGTTTTTCTTTTACGGCTAAAAGTCCGCCCGGATCCTGTACAATCGCTGGACTGTGACTGGTGGCAAAATCTAGTTGAACCTATAGTCACTGTGGGTGATTTATTTGAGGTAAAGGTTGGGCGAGTAGTTCCTCACCGCGATCCAGATAGGGGGCCTTGGTTTCCATATCTCTATCCCAACGTGGTTCCCCAATGGTCAATCATTCGCGAAATCCCGCAACATAGACGATTTCTTGGCGACGTATTTCACCCACCATTTGTAATTGTTCGCAGAACGTCACGGCCCGATGATCGGTTTCGGGCAGTCGGCACTGTTGTTTCAGGGAAGCGAGAAGTTGCCGTTGAAAATCATTTGATCGTTCTGACCCCAAAAGATCACCGAGTACGCAGCTGTCGAAAACTTCTCGAAGTTCTCAAGGCCGACGAAACCAACAATTGGTTGAATAACCGGATTAGATGTCGGCATCTAACGGTTCCGGCCGTGAAGCGAATACCGTGGCGCGAATAAGATGAGTATAGTCCATTTACATTTTGCTACCGATATTCTGAGAAGATTTGGTGAAGAACTAAATCCCAATCCAGATCAAGGCATTTTGGAGTTGGTAAAGAATGCCTACGACGCTGATGCGCGCGAGTGTGTTGTCACGCTATCGTCCACTGATCGACCGGGCGGAGTCATCGAAGTTACCGATGATGGAGATGGAATGGAGGAGAGTGATATTGAAGAAGGTTGGCTTGTTCTTGGTCGATCGCCTAAGTCACCCACGCAGATAACTCGATTGGGAAGAATACCGGCGGGGAATAAAGGGCTCGGACGGTTGGCAGCCCTTCGAATGGGTTCGCGCGCATCTTTAATAACAGTGCCAAGAAATGACCTAAGGCGACAATTTGAACTTAACATTGATTGGACAGAATTTGATGCTACAGACGTTGTTGAAAATGTCCCGCTGACTCTTCATTCACGGCCGCGACCGAACGGGGTTCAGCACGGAACCACCATCAGGGTTTCTGGGCTTCATCGCGCCTTGAGTAGAATGGAAATCAAGCGCCTGGCGAGAGGGCTTCTACTCTTGGCTGATCCTTTCGGCGATGAAATTCGGGGATTTCAACCTGTCTTGAAAGCGACGGATTTTGAAGATCTCGAAAAATTAGTACAAAACAAGTATTTCCGCGATGCCGAATTCCATCTCCGTGCGTGGATAGCTCAAAACGGTTACGCGACCGCAATAGTGACAGATTATCGCGATCAACAACTATTCGAAGCAACGCACGATGACCTGCGCCTGCAAACCAATGCGCCGCCTTACGACTGTCCCGCTGTAGAATTCGATCTTTGGGTATTCATTTTAAAAAGAGAATCATTTACTGCACGACAGGTTACGGTTGATGAAGTAACTACTTGGTTACGAGAGTTTGGTGGTGTGCACCTATATGTCAACGGGCTTAGAGTTTCTCCTTATGGTAATCCAGGAAACGATTGGCTCGAAATGAACCTCAAGCGCGTTCAGCACCCGGAACAAAGGCCTAGCACAAATACATCTATCGGACGAATATCTGTAACTGATTTGGATAATAGATTCCCACAGAAGACTGACCGTTCAGGTATGGTAGAGGGTGAAGCCTTCCATGATCTCAAGCGGATGGCAGAGGACGCATTGAATTGGATGGCGCGGGAAAGATTCCGCGCGTGGCAAGCAACTCGTGCGGAAGAAAGGACGACGGCTCCCAAGAACGTCGAGCATGCCGCGAATTCCTTACAACAAGAGATCGAGTCGCTGCCCTCAAAAAGACGGAATACACTGAGAAAATCTTTCGAGCAATACGAGCGCGCTAGAGACAAAGAAGCTCAAGTTCTGCGCAGAGAGGTTCAACTGTATCGTACGTTGAGTACAGCTGGCATTGCCGCTTCGGTTTTCGCCCACGAATCAACCAATCCCGTTCGATTGATCTTGCAGAACGCGCGGCAGATTGCCCGACGGGCACAACAACATCTGTCAAGAAAATACAAATCGACACTACAACAACCTGTTGAGCGAATCCTGCGACAGAGTCAAACGCTGCAGTCTTTTACTCAGCTAACGCTGAGCTTTCTTGATTATGAGAAACGACGTATCGGTCGAGTGGATATTCATGACCGCATCAAGAGCGTTTTGCAGGTATTTGACTCATTGATGAAGGAGCGGCAAGTTGTGGTAACTCCGAATCTTGCGGAAGGACATCCTTATTTGCGAGGGAGTGACGCAGCATTTGAATCAATTTTAACTAATCTCATTGTTAATAGTCTCAAGGCTTTTGAAACAGTTCCACCTGGTTCGCGGAAGATCGAAATCAGCACAATAATTGAGAACGGTCGCTTAATTTTAACGGTTGCTGATAATGGACCTGGAATAAAGGGAATAAAACCAAAAGACATTTGGCTTCCTGGAGAGACGACCTATCCCAACGGTACAGGACTTGGCTTGGCAATCGTCCATGATTCTGTCAGAGATTTAGGGGGTCGCGTTGACGTGTCCGAGAAAGGTTCGTTGGGAGGCGCTGAGTTTATAGTCGAGGTACCAATTCTAGGAGTATGAAGTATGGCTATTGTTATCGACGGTACAAGAGTTGAGCGGGTTCCCATCGTGGATGATAGTGACGACGACCGCGACACGATTGGGGACGATCTGAGGGATTTCAATTTAACACCACAGCCGCTGGCGGGACCGTTCGGTACGGTTGACCAATTGTTGCAAGCAGTGATCAACGGCGGCGAAGCAGCGGTCTGTGATCACCATTTGACCCCGCGCAACTATGCTCCTTGCACAGGTGCTCAGTTATTAAAGCAGTGCTACGAAAGAAAATTTCCTTCAGTCCGAGTTACCAAATATGAAAAAGCTAACATCGATCAAATCAGACCTTACAGGCGTTCTATTCCCGCCTTAATCCCTAGCGAAGATGCTAATCCTGAGATGATTGTTAAAGGATGGGAACTCTGCGTCGGCGAGTTCAAAGGGCAGTACGTGCCTACTCGTAAACCTTGGCGAACAATGCTACGTGTTGAGGACGTCATACAAACCTCAAACCAAGTAGATGTTTATGTCTTCGTTCCTGGGTGGAATTCAGATGAAGCCATCAAACTATCGTTAGCAATGTTTCCGGAACAACTGCGCCAACATGTTCTTCCGAACGAACGACTCTTTGCTGTTGTTAATGTCGGCGCAGAGAATCAGGAGGATTTGTATTTCGAAGCATTCGAATACAGAGGGTAATCGATAGGTGCTGATATGAGAAGTCTTTCTATTTTGGACGAAGGACATGGAAATTCTGCTGTGCTCGTCGATACAGACGGGGTAGTTGTGATTGATGTAGGACCAGGTTCGGCCCTGATGGAATTTCTGCGTCAGGAAGGGATAGAAAAATAAACGTTGTATTGCTCTCACATGCCGACAAAGATCATGTGGAGGGTCTTATTGCGCTGTTGAGCTCCGAAGAGTTTGAGATTGAGAAGGTAACGAGTCAACTCAGATGCGATAAAATCATCGATATTATGGGATGATCTCCTTTGGACATTGGATCATGCTCATACAGCCGGCAAGATAGATTTCAATGTTTCACTTACAGTCGCAGACTCTAGTCACTTTAACCAAGGCCCTGTAGATATTCAGATATTAGCCCCCAGCTTATATTTGGCGGGTCGCGACCTGGTTCAACGGATCGCGATGGCCGACGACTCACGTCCAATTCGATAAGCGCTGTAATACGACTTGTTGAGAATGGTGGGCCAATAGCGCTCTTCGCAGGCGATATAGATGACGTGGGCCTGGATAACCTCATCTCAGGCCATATAGATTGTAGCGCTCCAGTATTGGTCTTCCCACATCATGGCGGCTATGTAGGCTCTTCTAATGTATCCGCATTTGCTGCAAAGATGTCACAACTGGTTTGCCCTCAAACGGTAATTTTTTCAATCGGACGTGGTAGGTACAGTAATCCGCAACCACCGATCGTCGCGGCGGTACGCGCAGCTCTGGTAGGAGTTCGCGTTGTCTGCACTCAATTATCCACTCATTGTGCTGCTAATGTCCCAGTTGAGATGCCCAGGCACTTAACGTCAAAATTTGCTAGGGGAAGAGTAGCAAATGAATGTTGCGGAGGTACATTCGTTATCGATCTGGGGAATGCCTCCGAATTTTTCCCCAGCGCTGATGAACACTCAGATTTCATCTCCCGCAATACATCAGCTCCCCTTTGTGGCATTACCTGTAATCAAGTCGACTAGTCGTCAACTTTTATTAAAACTCAGACCACAGCCATAGGCAGCCACCCATTCGCGCAATCAGTACACCAACGACTCCTCCAACATCTACGATCTCACTACAATGAATTCTTCTTCCTTGATCGCAAGCCAAGAAAGTCGACCGGCGTAACCCGAATTATGTTATAGTTCGCGCAACCCCTCCCCCAAAAAAACGAAGCGGGCCGACTTGTGGTTGCGACACAAAGCCAGCCCTAAACCATTAACCTTCCTAAGAAAGGCTAACGATTATGACTACGCATAGTAGCGCACCCGAGCGCCCAGAAACACCTCACGAAACAGAAACAACAACAATAACCATTAGTAAAGCTGTGAAACGACGCGCGCAGTCTGTCATCAACGACAGATCGATTGATGCAGAGAGCCGCGCGTGGATCCGCTACGCTCTGGAAATAAATGACCCGTGGCTTACTGAATTCGTGCGCCGTGTAGACGCAGGCAAAGCCATCGACGACACGATCGACTTCTCGCAAACACCGACGACCAGTTTTGACGATGATTCAAGCGAAGAAAGATCGAAGCGTTGACTGAGTTGATATGCCGGGCCGGTGATGAGCCGGAAATCAAATCGGCGGCACTGCTTGTGTTGATGGCAGCGTTGGAAAATGCTGCGCATCCGAAGGAACTCGCGAACACGGCGAAGCATCTTGCGTTCACTCACTGCGGTGAGTTGAATCTCTGCGGCATGGTTGACGCGCAGATTCCCGTATTCGAGGCCGAATTGATCGCAGACGCGCTTGCAGCGTGATTGTTTAGGTAATGCGGGACAGGATTACAAGATTTGCCGGATTAGCAAGAATTCTCTTGTTTATTCTGCAAAATCCTGCAAATCCTGTCCTTCAAAAAACATTCCAATCAAGCGTCTTGACGTGATCCAGGCTGTTCTCTAACCTGAACCGCGCGCGAGCTTAACGTGATCGGAGGCAAGCTTGAGGTGTTTGAAGGCAAGCTTGACGTGATCAGGGCTCGAGCTTGACGTGATGAAGACGATCTTGACAGGAGCGAAACGATCTCGACAGGATCAAAGGCGATCTTAACATGATCGAAGACGAAGCTTGATGGGATCGAAGGAAATCGTAGACTGTGATCGAAGTGGAAGCTTGACGACGATCCGAAGCAATTTTGACGTGATCGAAGGCGATTTGACGTATCCGATGTGATCTTAACACGATCAAAGGCGAGCTTAACCTGATCGCAGTACTTCCTTGCTTTCGCCGTATACTTCATTGGTCCAGCGAAATACTTCCTTGCTCTCGCCTGGCACTGTGATATCGATAGCTTTCAGAACTGTTTTTCAGCTGACGCACGGCCTCCAACACGTTATCCTAGCGGAGTGGACCGTGACGAAATTTTTCGTGTGCTGCGTACGAATCGCAACCCGCTGCGCTTTTATTTATACAATGAACCTAATAAACGCGTACAGAAGTTTGCGCTCAATCGAAGAAATGGATAAGGCGCCAATCGGCGTGGGAACTCAAGAGCTTCCTGCGGCACTGCGCCCGTTGGTGGGCTATCGCTCCCAAGAAATATCCGCGTGGTGTCTTCAAATTCCGCTCCATCGAAGAGGCACAGGAAGCTCGACGCAAGCACTCAACCTAACCCGCTTCGCCTTTGAAAATCCGAAACAAATAGTAATACGATGGGAATAACAAAACCACGCCAACAACAAGCGCGGCGAGCAGGAGTTGCAGCGTGATACGCGGTGCGGCGGCTGAAAAGATTGTGATGTTCGGTTCGACGAGATGTGGATATTGGGCGAATGCCCACCCGAGCAGGATCATCGTCACCTGCGCTGCTGCGCAAATGCGGGCGAGCCTGTAGCGCCTGGTCCATAGGGCATAAAAAGCCCCCGTCGCGAATAAGCCCGTGCAGATATGAAGAATCAGCGCCCACCACGTGCGGCTGATGCCGGCGCGCACCGTCGGCGCGCCAGCCTGCGCAAGCACGAAAACAGTGAGGGCAAGTAGGCCGACAATCACACCCGAAACAAGCGCGCGGCGCCGGAAGTCTTCCTGCAACTCGCGCTCGCGCGTCTCCAGAGTCAAATAAACCGCCGCCAAAAACGCGAACAACGCGAGCGCAAAGAAACCAACCGCTAAAGGAAACGGCGCCAGCCACGAACTGAAGAAACCACTCGTCACCGAACCGTTTTCAACTCGAATCGTGCCGGAAGCAATCGCGCCGAGAATCGTCCCCAGAAGAATCGGCGTGATAATGCTCGCGATCGAGAACACCAGACTCCAACGCCGCTGCACGTCATCGCGCTGAACATCGTACGTGCGAAACGTGAACGCAGTGCCACGCAAAACAATTCCGATCAGCAACAACGTGATGGGAATGTGAAGCGCAGTCGCGATCGCCGCAAACGCCGGTGGAAACGCTGTGAAGAGAATGACGATCACGAGTATCAACCAAACGTGATTCGCTTCCCAAACGGGACTGATCGCTTCCGCAATCAACGCGCGTTGCTCGCGCGCACGCCGTCCAAAAGCAAACAGGTCCCAGACGCCGCCACCGTAATCCGCCCCGCCCAGAAGCGCGTACAAGACGAGTGAAGCGATCATCACGCCCGCGATAATCGTCTCAAGCGGCAACTTGTGCCTCCTTCGCGATCGGCTCCGGATCATGCGGACTCGCCGCTACTTGTCGCAGCAACAACCAGACTGTGATCACAGCGAGAAAAATGTAGAGCACTGTGAACGTGATGAAAGGCACGATGAGTCCAGGCATCGGCGTGACGGCTTCGCTCGTGCGCATCACTCCGTAGATGATCCACGGCTGTCGTCCGACTTCAGTCACGGTCCAACCGGTTTCGATCGCGATGAAACCGAGTGGCGAAGCCGCAACGAGCAGTCGCAGAAACCAATTTGAATCCAACCACCTCTGATTGCGTCTGCCGCGGAGATATCGCCACGCCGCCCAAAGCGCCACCAGCATCATTGCCACACCACACGCGACCATGATCTGAAACGCGATGTGAACGATCGCAACCGGCGGTCGCACATCAGCGGGAAATTCGTTGAGACCTTTCACTACGGCGTGCGGATCGCCGTATGCCAGTATGCTCAACGCATACGGAACTTCGATCGCGTAACGCGTCACACCTGCCTCTTCGTCAGGAATGCCACCGATGCGAAGTGGCGCGGACTTCTCAGTCTGAAACTGTCCTTCGAAAGCAGCGAGTTTTACGGGTTGAGTTTTGGCGACTGTCTTCGCGATCAAGTCTCCGCTGAGTGGTTGCAGGATCGAGCTCACACCACCGACAGCGAGTGCGATACCGAGTGCCGCTTTGTGAAAACGATTCGTGCGGTCGCGCCTTAGCATAAACGCGTGAATGCCGGCGACGGCAAACCCGGTTGCTGCATAAGCGGCGAGCGTCATGTGAAGCGTTTGCGGAAGCGCGGCCGGGTTCATCATCGCGGCAATCGGATCGATGTCGACGGGCTTTCCGTCGACGAGTCGAAAGCCAGTGGGCGCGTTCATCCAGGCGTTCGCGATGACGACAAAGATGCCGGAGAGCACGCCACTCAGAGCAACCATTACGCCGGCAAACAGGTGAGCGCGCGGCGGCACGCGCGTCCAGCCGTAGAGATAAATGCCGAGGAATATGGCCTCAGTGAAGAACGCAAATCCTTCGAGCGAGAACGGCATTCCGATAATCGAGCCCGCGTATCCCATGAATCCGGGCCACAACAATCCGAGCTCAAACGAAAGCACCGTTCCCGACACCGCGCCGACAGCGAAGAGGATCGCCGTTCCCTTGGCCCAACGCTTCGCGAGCGTGAGGTAGATCTCGTCTTTGCTGCGCAGCCACTTCCACTCAGCAATGATCATCAGTAACGGCATCGCAATCCCGATCGCCGCAAAGATGATGTGAAACGCGAGCGACATCGCCATCTGCGATCGCGCCGCCAGAAGATCGTCCATAGCGACTACATCATCTCATTGCCACAAAAAGGCACAAAAAAGCTGTAGGGCGGCCCAATGGCCACTCAAGTTTGCCGCTCTGTTTCCGCGTGGGGCCACGGCCGCCAGTTAGTGTTCGAGGTGGTACGGGACGCTCGTGACGATCACGCCCTTTTTGAAGAGCAGCGAGCCTTTGAGCAGAAGCGAGCTTTGGTTGTGCAGGAAGTGTTGCCACCAGCGCGCGGGGATGAACTCAGGCAACACAACGGTGATGATGTTGTCGGAGTTCTCTCTTGAAAGACGGTTAATATGCCGGAGCAACGGCCGTGTAAGCTCGCGATAAGGTGAAGGTAGTACGACGAGTTGCACTCCAGCGCCCCAACGTTCCCACTTGTCTTTCAAACTCGCCGTCGCCTCTTCTTCGAAATCAACATACACGGCCTGCACTTTGTCAGACGCGATCGAGCGCGCGTACTGCAACGCGTTCACAACCCCGCGATGTAACCCCGAGATCGGAACGATAACGGTGTGCTTGATCGGTTGTATCTGCGCCAGTCCTTCAGTCGAAAGCTGCTTTGCGACCATCACGTAGTGCTTGTGAATCGCCTTGAAGAAGAAAACCAACAGCGGGATCAGAACGACAACTATCCACGCACCGTGAATAAACTTGGTCGCGACAAAGACGCACAGCACGACGAACGTCGCGAGCGCTCCAACCGCATTGATAACAAGCGACTTCTTCCATGGTTGTGAACGCGTCTTTGCTCGCTCACGCAACCAGTGCACGACCATCCCTGACTGCGACAACGTGAACGAAAGAAACACGCCGACAGCGTAGAGCGGGATCAAGCGCGACGTGTCACCACCAAAAGCAATCACCAGCACACCCGAGAAGATCGCGAGAATCACGATGCCATTCGAAAACACCAAACGATCGCCACGATTCGCAAACTGCCGCGGCAGAAAACGATCGCGCGCCAACAAACTCGAGAGACGCGGAAAGTCAGCGAACGCCGTGTTCGCAGCGAGCACGAGGATCGCTGCGGTTGCGGCCTGCACGACGTAGTAAAACCACTCCAGTGGCCCAGTGAACATGATGCGCGCAAACTGCGAAATCACAGTTTCACTCTGTTTCGGATGCACGTGATACAAGTAAGCCATCACGCTCGTCCCGAGAAACATCGTGGTCAGCAGTATCGCCATCCAGATCAACGTCGTCGCTGCGTTCCGCGCTTCGGGCCTCTTGAACGCCTGCACGCCATTCGAGATCGCTTCGATACCAGTCAGCGCCGCGCACCCATTCGAAAACGCACCGAGCAACAGAAACAACGTCAGCGGTTGCAATTGATAGCCTTCAGCAGTCTTCAATTCTTCCGGCGACGGAATCGCCGCGGCGCCACCGTAAATGAAGTAGTGAAACAACCCGAAAACGATCATGAAAAGAAAACTGACTGACAAAGACGTACGTAGGCGTCGCGAAGAGTGCGCCCGATTCGCGCACGCCACGCAGGTTCGCGATCGCGATAAACGCGATGAAGATGAGACAGAGGATGATTTTGTGATCGTTGAGCCACGCGTAGCGCGTGCCCTGCACTGCGGACGTGATCGCGGCAACACCAGCCGCAATCGAAACCGACACCGTCAAAACGTAATCGACGAGAAGCGACGCACCGGCAATCAACCCGGGCGTGGTCCCGAGATTTTCTTTCGCGACGATGTACGCGCCACCGCCTGATGGATATGCATGGATGGTCTGTCGATAACTGGTTGCGACGATCGCGAGCAACACAGCGATTCCAACGGAGACCGGGACCACAAAGCTGAAAGATTCTCCGCTCGTCGCGGCAGCGGCCACCGCAAGCACGAGCAGGATTTCTTCAGTCGCGTAAGCCGTCGAGGAAAGCGCGTCAGATGAAAAGACTGCCAGTGCAGTCTTCTTCGTGAGACGCTCGTGGGATGCCTGCTCGGTTCTTAGTGCCCTACCGACTAACAGCCGCTTCACGGCGGTTGCCATGCTTGTGCTTCCTCTCTGCCAGGTCCATACAGTGACCACCAAGAATCATGATCGGAATTCCAAGAACCAGAAGAACGAGACCTGCCCCATGTAACAGCGGGTGGAGTTGGTCGTTCAACAACCATCGCGTCGTAAGTACAAATCCGATCGCCAGAGAGAGAACCGCAACAGCAAAACACACGCCGGCCGCCAGCAACTCCCAGCCAGCGACACCGCGCCTTAGCCTTTCTTCGCTCATGAATAAAACTTACGATCACGCGCATAAAGAAGGCGTAAAGAGCGCATAAAAAGTTTGTAAAGATCCGTGGCTTTGATCCGTGATATCTGAGCTTTGCCTCAAAAGTCGGAAATCATTCTTAGATACAGTCAGTACAGGGAGCGGTAGCGACCTGGTCAATGATCAGTATGCGATATTCCTAACGATTTTGAACTCCCAGATTTGGACCAGGTCGCTACCGCTCCCTGTACTGACTGTATCCAAGTGCGATTCCTTACTTTTGAGGCAAAGCCTGATATCTGTGGTTCAATGTTCGCCGGGATTGAAGCGGTAGCCTATCCAGGGTTCGGTGAGGATGTAGCGGGGACTTGCAGCGTCGGACTCAATCTTCTTGCGTAAGTTGCCGACAAACACACGCAGATACTCGTTCTGTTCGACGTAGTTGCCGCCCCACAACGCGGCCAGCAGCGTGCGATGAGTCAACACTTTTCCGGAGTGCTTAATGAAGTAGACCAGCAGATCAAATTCTTTCGGCGTTAGATGAATCGACTTGCCACTCACCGTGATGTCACGCGTCTCGAGATCTACATGGAAATCGCCGGAGTCGAGCGTGGTCTGCGTGGCCTCATTCGTGGCAGGAGCGTTGGCGCGACGCAATGAGGCCCTGACACGCGCCAGCAACTCATCAATTCCAAACGGCTTTGTCACATAGTCGTCAGCGCCGAGATCGAGTGCTTCAACTTTCGTCTTCTCTTCACCTTTCGCCGACAACACAATGATCGGCACCTGCGAAATCGCTCGCAAACGCCGGCACAACTCGAGTCCATCAACATTCGGCATCGCCAAGTCCGTTATCACCAGGTCAGGATGCCAGTCGTTGAAAGCTTCGAAACCTGCGAGCCCATCGGCAGCCGCGCGCACGTCGTAACCGCGCGACTTCAGGCCCGTGCGCAACACGCGCGTGAGCTGTGGCTCGTCGTCAACCACGAGAATGCGGGGCTGGTTCGTCATTGCGCTTCAACTGTCACAGAGTACCGCGACTCCTCGGTCACATCATCGTCTCCGATCGGCAACGTGAACAATACACGCGTGCCCTTCCCTTCACGACCCGGCTCGATCCAGATCTTTCCGTAGTGCGCTTCCACAATGCCTTTGGCAATCGCGAGGCCCATTCCGGTGCCGGTTGGTTGACGAGTGCGAACGTCACCATCACGCGTGGCGCGGAAGAACTTATCAAAAACTCGTTCGCGCAAGTCAACGGGAATACCTGGCCCATCGTCTGCAACGCCTATTTCGATTAGTGCATTGCCGGAGCGACGTGCGGTGATGCGAATCGTCGAGCCTTTCGGCGAATACTTCGCGGCGTTGTCGATGAGCGTATAAACAACCTCACTGACCGCACGTTCATCGACGCGCACACCCGGCAACTCTTTTTCAACTTCGAGCTGCACGCGATGATTGCGCGTGATCGGCTCGGCCCGCGACAACGCCGTGGAGATGATCTCTTCAACAGCGCCCCAGCGCCGCCGCAGTTGCAGCTCGCCCGCTTCAATTCTTGCAAGCTCGATGAGTCCGTTGATGAATCGACTCAAGCGGTCGCTCTCTTCGTCGATCACTTCCATCATCTCGACTCTCGACTCCGCATCGAGTGCAACAGGCGGCTCGGTATCAATGCGGCCACGGAATTCATCGAGTAGCGTCGTGATCGAAGCCTTGATCGATGTTAGCGGTGTGCGCAGATCGTGTGTCACCGCGTCGAGTAATGCTGATTTGAGCTTCTCACTCTGCCGCAACGCCTCCGCATGACTTGCACGTTCAAACGCGTCGCGCAGCTCCGCGTAGAGCCGCTCGATCTGACGTCTGCCGG
Organism: uncultured Acidobacteriota bacterium; assembly: GCA_963748155.1. GTDB lineage: Bacteria > Acidobacteriota > Blastocatellia > Pyrinomonadales > Pyrinomonadaceae > PSRF01. The sequence continues at coordinate 63,922 of CAVVHV010000005.1, forward strand.
ATTCGGCTTCTTCGGCACGTCGTCTGGCACTGCCTGAGAGTTGTCCCGCGGTCACAGCGGTAATGAGAAAGGCGAGCAATGCGATCCAGTTGTCAGTTGCAGCGATCTCGAAAGTGCCAAACGGAGGCAGGAAGAAGAAGTTGAAACAGAGCATCGCGAGGATCGATGCCGCGAGCGCGGGCAGGCTACCCCAGCGAGTAGCGATGAATAAGACATTCAGCAGCAGCGCGAGCGAAACGGTAGCCGCATTGACATGCGCGCCGACTGTCTTCAGCAGCAACGTCAACGCACCCACACTCAACGCCGCCACCACATAACCCGCCCACTTCTGGTCCAACCACGACCGCCGCATGCCGGCTATTGTATGACAGTTTCTCGACGAGACTCACTTCTCACGACACTCGAATTCGTATGGTAGCCGAATTGGTAGTCTGGCCTTTGGCTATCACCTTGATTGAATAAGTACCTGGTGAAAGGCTCGACGGCAGACGGAAGACGAGCTGGCTGAAGTCGAATCCCGGCACACGACGAACATCTTCTGCGCTTATTGTGTGAGTACTACTGCTGCTGTCGGTAAGCTGGATCGTAACTGCCGACGCTGATTCACCCGCAGCTAATTCGAGGTTCGATAGAAAGATCATTACCCTCGTGTTTCGATCAAACACCGGCGCCAGAAAGTTAGAGTTATTGAGAATGAGGAACGGATCTCTCAGAAACAACGGTGTATCGACCGCTGAAACAAGGTTAGTTCCTCCATGCGCTTCCTCCAGGATTAGCTGCATCGAGTTTCCAGGGTTCGCCGCAATTTGAACCATCCTCGCCAGCGAAGGAACTCCATTACCATTCAGAATAAATAACATGTAATGGCCCGGTGGACACAAAGCGCTACTCGCTGGAGCCGTCACACTTAATCCGCCCGTGCCTTGCGAAAACGTGAGCCGGTTTATCCGTTGACTCTCATTGAATGCGTGTGTTGTTGATCCAAGGCGAATCCAATTCACATTCGTGATGTTCGCAGCCTCCGGTGTTTGCACTAAGAATGTTTGGCCGTATGTGACCACGGTAGGCGCGCCAGTGATACTCGGGCGTGCTCCATTGAATAGATAGGGCGGCGAATATATCTCGGCGTTATTTTCCGCCACACCTCCTATCGGATCAGGATGTCCTCCGCCCGCTACCAGCACACGCGCATCCGGAAGCAAAAGGGCGTTCGAATGATAACCGCGATAACGGGAGTGGCTGGCCAGAGGAAGAAAAGATTCGGTAATCGGATCCCACAACTCAGCAAAGAAGACACCGCCAGTTGGATCGTCGTGCCCCGGCGCACTGCTTCCTCCCGTAATCAATACCTTGCCGTCCGGCAGTATGGTTGTGTTGAGATGTCTTCTACCGATGGCCATTGAAGAGACTGGTCGCCACGATGGGGTTGGCACATTTAAATCAATGACCTCGGCTGACGAACTCGGAAAGATTGGGCGCGGAAGATTTAGATCACAGTCGTCGCGAGGATTACCACCAACAATAAGGACCTTGCCGTCGTTGTACATCACAGACGAACCATAGTCGCGATAGCAAAGACTGCTGTTTGCCACGTCGGTCCATGCGCCGGATCCGGTTGTGTCGAGATAGCGCGCAGTTCTCTGGGGTCCGGCGATGAAAATCTTTCCATTAGGCGCTACATAGCTATACGGATAAAGATCCGGCCAGATAGGATACGGGCCCATTTGTGCACTAGACAGACTACGCCACGATCCGCTGTTAATCTGCCAGACCTGAGGAATGGAATTGATATCCGCGTATTTCTTTTGCGTTCCCGAAGTAACCAACACGTCTCCATTCGGCAGAATGGTAGTTGTCGGATACCAGCGACCGGCGTTCATGTTCGGTAACGCTGTCCACGCATTGGTTTGCGAGTCATAAATGCCGGCCGTCTGAGTTCCCTCAAAATCATGTATGTGTCCGCCGGCAACAAACACGCGGCCATCAGCCATGATGGTGTGACCGCTACAGAATATGTCCCAGCCAGCCAGTGGCACGGTTGGGAACGGTCCCGGATTAAGTGGATCCCACAGACGCGGAGTAACGTCCCAGGTCGCATTCTGGTGATCCGGTCCTCGATCCCAAAACATCACTTTGCCACTCGGCAACAGGTGCATGTGAATCGGAACGCTGGGCCATGTACTAACCGTGCTCCACTGTCCTGCCGATGACGGCGTATCGTCATCCACGATCGTGACGTTCGTCTGAGATGGTGAGCCTAACGTTGCTCCACCGGTCGGCGAACTAAGCAGCACCTGAAAGTTTTCGCTTGGTTCTGTCGCAGGATCGTTGATGATGTTCACGCGAATACTCTTCGTAACTTCTCCATTCGCGAAGGTGAGCAAACCGTTCGTTACGGCCGTATAGTCAGAGCCTGGCGCGGCATTCCCGTTCGCGGTTGAGTAAGTGACCGATACAGTTCCTCCACTACCGTTGGTGCGATTCACAAATAAAAGAACTGGTCCACCCTCGCCTGTCGTGCTGGAAGCAGTGCTGAAAGCGAGCGTGCCTGCGAGTTGTGGAGGATCGACTTGAATATCGATCAACTCCGCGTCGCTGAGTGGCGTACTTCCGGTTTGAGTCGCAATGAAGGCGATTTTAGAGAAAGTGCCAGGAGTAGAAGGCTGCCAGTGAAACTGTCCGGTGCTGCTGTTCAGGGTCGCACCTGGCGGCAGGTTCTGCGCGCTGAAAGTGACGGGATCACCTTCTGGATCAGAAGCTGAGATAGTGAAGTCGAGACTTTGACCAGCGGCTATTGTCTTATTCCCGATGGGGTTCAGCACAGGTGCGCGGTTCAACGTCGAGGTTGCCGATCGAATCGTTTCGCTTAACACAACAAATACGTTAGGCGAGGTCTCTTTGATTATTTCAGCCTTCCATTGAAAACCTTGAAAGTTGTGAATGTCAGTTACACGAGCGTCGATAAATGTGCCTGAGGCGCTGGTACCTTGTTGGTTATCGATATCAAAGAGCGCCGGACACCAACGCGTCGTCCCCTGAGAACATCCACACTCGAAGTTCGCTGGTGGATCTGTTTCCAGCAGATGAACTCTAACGAAAAATTTTCCGACTTCTAAGCCACTGTATTGAATCGAAACCAGGGGGGAATAGCTCACTTGCAGTTGGTTCCTCGGCAGTACATCTGGCGCTGTCAGAAAACTAATGGTGGGCCCTTGTGCCGGCGGTGATTTGTGCTCTTTGTTCGAGGCAAATGCGGACACAAGTGCAATTGCGACTGACACCAACGCAATCAAGTACAGAATTCGGGGATGGGTGGATCCCGCTGCGGGTCGGGGCGTTTTCATGAGGATCTCCTTGAATGGGGACAAGTCGCTGCATCAACTGATCAACGACGTTTGAGTAATTACGCCGAAGGCGTTCGCTAATTCTAGCCCAAGGTTGGAGCGCAGCGACAACCCTGGGGACGCCGATTGAAAAAACGCGTAGAAACCCTGAAAGGGTTCGGCAGTTGGCGAACCCTTTCAGGGTTAATACGAATTTGCCTTTGCAGTCCCAGGGTTCTCGCTGCGCTCGAACCCTGGGCTTGAATTAGCGAACGCCTTTGGCGTTATCAAAACCGTACCAAGAAATGGTTGACGTTAACGCTTTTTCGGCAGCGGGAACAGCATCGGGACGCGGCGGCGGTAGACGGTGTAGGCTTCGCCGAGCGTGTTGGCCAGGTCGCGTTCTTCGAGTTGGATCGCGATGAGAATGTAGACAGTCGTGACTACTGAAAATAGCAGATGACCGAAAGTCATCTTTGGTGTGGCCCAAAATGCGATGATGAAGCCGAGCATGATCGGATGGCGCACGAGGTTGTAGAGGGAAGGCGTTCGGAAACCGAGTTCGGTGTACTTCTCTTGAAGACTGACTTGTCGCAATCCGAACATCTCTGAGTGGTTGATCACGACTGTGCTAATGACTGTGATGGCCCATCCCGCGACGAAGAGTAACTGAAGAACCAGTGCCGCAATGTCGTTCTGCACGCCCCAGATCACGCCGAGCAATGGTCGCCACTGCCAAAACAAAAGCGCGAGCACGAGACTGGCGAGCAAAACATACGTGCTGCGCTCGATCGACGGCGGCACGATCCGCTTCCACGCTCGCTTGAATTCTGGGCGAGCCATCACGCTGTGCTGAGCAGCAAACACGCCGAGCAAAATCACGTCAACAATCAACGACGACGTGAAATCGCTCTCGCTGCCGGAGTCAATCGACTTCGGCACAGCAATGTTTCCAACAAACCCGATCAAATAGAGAAACGTGACCAGGAAAATCACGTAACTCACGATGCCGTACAACCGTATCAGTGTACGGCTCACGACGGTTTGTTGCCGGTGACAATAATCATTTGCCCTGGAAATTTCATCTGGTTGGCCGGGAAGAAATCTTTCACTGCCTGCTCGATTTCAACCGCTACCTGCGCCTGCTCGTCCGCCGATAGCTGCGCCAGCTTTTCTCTCAACGTATCCGACGTTTGCGAGCGCATGGTCCAAAACTGTCGCGGCGAGATGGGCGCTTCTATGTCGAACGTCACAATGCCTTCTTCGACGTCGATCGCGCCTGCCTCGGTCATCACGTTTGCGAGTTTGCCTGGTTCCGCGAAACGAAACGCATTCGGTGCATCCGGATCCTCGGCGGGCGACTTCACGTGCTGATCCATCACGCGCGTCACGAGATAACAGAACGGATTGACGTCGCTTTTTCCCCACACTGCCAAAGCCAGCTTGCCGCCGGGCTTGAGCACGCGGAGCATCTCGCGCAGGGCCGCAACAGGATCAGGAAAAAACATGACACCGAGCCTGCTGACAACCACGTCAAACGAGTTGCCGGCGAACGGCAACGAATCCGCCGCACATTGGCGAAACTGAACATTCGTGATCCCACGCCGCTGCGCCCCGTCGCGAGCAGCTTCAACCATCTCAGCCACGCCATCAGTGCAAGTTACAGATCCCTCTGGTCCAACTTTCTCGGCGATGGTGAGCGACGGTTCGCCTGCGCCACCGGCAATATCGAGCACCGACTGTCCTTTATGAATTCCAGCGCGCTCGATCAACGCGCGTGTCAGCGGCGCAAACATCTTGTGAAGCGTGTCGCTGTTTTGAGTCCAGTATCTTGCGGACTCCCGCCATACGTCTAGCATGTCGTCAGTCATAATAGTTAGACAAGTTTACAAATTTCTCAGAATGAACATAATTCATCCTGCAAATCCTGAAAAATCTTGTAAATCCTGTCTAATGCTATCTAAATGTCTATGAATGACAAAACCAAACGCGCACTGCTAATCAGTAATTCAACATTGTACGGCAGCGGATATCTCGATCATGCTGAATCCGAAATTCGCAGTTTCCTTGGCGATGTGAAACGAGTGCTCTTCGTGCCTTACGCATTGTTCGATCGAGATAAGTATGCCGGAACAGCGCAACAGCGTTTTCAAAAAATGGGATACGAGCTGACGTCGGTCCACACGGCTGAGAATCCGGTCGAGGCCGTCAATGAAACGGATGCAGTTTTCATTGGTGGTGGAAATACTTTCCGGCTGTTGAAGGCGCTTTACGAATTCGATCTGATTGATGCGATCCGCAATCGGGTGTCGAACGGGATGCCGTACATCGGATCGAGTGCCGGCTCAAATGTCGCCGCGCCGACGATCAAAACCACGAACGACATGCCGATCGTCAGCCGCCGTCATTCAACGCGCTTGGGCTCGTGTCATTTCAAATAAATCCTCACTACCTCGATCCGGATCCGAATTCAAAGCACATGGGAGAGACGCGCGAAGAACGAATCATCCAGTTTCTCGAGGAGAACAACACGCCAGTCGTGGGTTTGAGAGAAGGTGCGATATTGAGGATTGAGAATGACGAGACGATGTTGCGCGGATCAACTGGGGCGAGAATTTTTAGGAAAGGGATGGAGGCGATCGAAATCTTGCCGGGCGCACGCGTCGATGTTTAAGTTAGACAGGATGACAGGATTTGCAGGATTGACAAGATTTTTAACCTAGCCAGCCGCTGCTGAATCCGGCGCGGCGCAGGCCGCTCACGATGGTTGGACAGCGACGCATCAGTCGCCAGATCAAACCCGTGCGGTAGTTTTCGATCATCATGATGATTGGCCCCTGGTCCAAACCGTAGTAGCCTTTCGACACCCAGCCCTTTCGCTTTCCGGAAGTGAACGTCGGGTTATAACTGCATTTGAATCCATACTCGTTCGTGATCTCCGGATAGTCTTTGTTCAAGCGTTGCAGCGACGGCAACACGACTTCGGGAGCAAAGGGCAGCGACGCCGCCACGGCCCACGGCGCGAGGGTGCCGTCGTCAGGGCCGAAAGGAATCGAGCGCGCCTTGTAATCGAAGAAGCGCACGCGCCGTCCATTGATGCGACGCTCTGACGGACCTGGACCATCACTCGCAGTGATGCCCCAACGAAAGCGATCGTAACCCAAAAACTTCTTCGGATTGCGCATCGCATAAGCCTGCTGCGCGTAGATCGCTCGCCTGCTGTTTTCGAAGTAATTGATTGCCTTGCCGCGCATGTAATCGTCCTGGATGCCGCGGAAGTCGATCCACATGTGCGACAGGTGATGAATGAACAATGGACCAGCATAGACAAACTCGTGCCCGTAGAGTTTCTTCCACTTGTACGTCCTGGTCCATGCTTTGTAGCTTTCCGCCGGCAGCGGAAATGTTGGTGAAGCGAGGCCAAGAACATAGAGAATCAGCGCTTCACTGTATCCGGTCCAACGATACCTGATGAATCCCCGCTCCGGTCGCCAGCCGTGTGAAACTGTCAGCGCGCCGTTCTGCGCCCAGTGCCAATCAGCGCGTTTGTAGAGTGCTTCGGCAAGCGCGCGAATCTCACGCTCGCTTTTCGTATCACCGTCGAAATAGCACGCCGCGGCGAGAGCGCCGGCGAGAAGATACGTTGTATCGATCGTCGAGATCTCGCAGTTGCCTGCGCGACGGCCGGTGTTCATGTCGAGGAAGTGATAATAGAACCCGTGGTAACCAGTTGCGTCTCGCTGCTCGCCGTGTGGAGCGTCATGAAAGAACCGCAGCGTCGTCAAGGTTCGTTTGATTGCTTCGGCACGTCTCATGTACTTTCGCTCGACCGCGATCGGGTAGGCGGTGAGCGCAAAGCCGACAGCGGCGATTGAAGACGGCGATCCCTGACGCGTGCTGTCGCGAACCAATCCGTTCTCGAGATTTACCTCGTCTGCAAAGTATTTGAAGGTGTCGTGCTCCAGACGGTCCAGTTCCTCATCTGTCAGCGACGGCTCTAATACTTTCATCTTTACGTCCTGCGTGGTTTGAAGTCGATCGTAATGACAGCGACTGCGTGCGCCGGTAAACTCACTTTCAGAAACACTGAGCCGTCATCATAGCGTAACGACTGTTTCTCAGTGACGAGTTGCGAGGCTTTCTCCAAACGTTCTACGTCTTTATCACTCAGCGACTCGGGTTGGCCCATCTCCCGCCATAATCGTTTTGCGTTCGCGTGATCTTCGTCGATGCGCTGTATGCGCGCGGAGACCGGTTCGGGCGCATTATCCAAACGAATGTGCAGGTCCTCAGTTTCGATCGAGTGGCCGGGCGTGGTGTGGTTTGTCAGCAGCACACTCACACTCGACTCTTTCTGAATCACGGAGCAGTCGACAGTCTCGTGCAGACCATCGACCAGCGACTGCCTCTCGCCGAGTTGGTGAAGCAACTCAAACGCGCGATAGCTCGGCTTCGGAATGCCGTGCAACGTGAGTAGTCCAAACCCGCCATGAAACGGCTTTGACGGGAAATAGTTTTCTTCAAAGATGTCAGAGAAGGTCCAAAAGGCGTAAGCGTCCACGAGCCCGTTTGCTTCCATGATCGTCGAAGCGATGAATGCGGCTGCGTATGGCTCGTCGTGCAACAGGTCCCACAGAGTCGACGAGGAGTTCCATTCGGTGTAATACACAGGGCGATTGCGGGCGTGGCTGCGAGTGTTTTGCGCAACCTCTCGCATGATGCCGCGCTGGCTCTTGAAGAGTTGCAACTCAGTGTCGACGTCGCGCTCAAATCCATCGTTCGGATAGTGATGCGTGCTGACGAAATCCGCCGGCACGTCGTTACGCTCACAGAAGTCGACAAACTCTTCTATCCACTCGCTTTTGGCGGTCGCTGGTCCACCCACCTTCAGCGACGGCGAGATCTTTTTGATAGCTTCAGCGGTGTGACGATAGAGTTTGAAGTAATCGCGCTGGCTACCGGCCCAAAACTTTTTCAGGTTCGGCTCATTCCAGACTTCGAAAAACCATTTATTCACTTCGCGCTCGCCGTAACGCTCTACTGTGTGCGAGACAAAACGCTCGATCAACTTCGCCCATTGTTTGTAATCACTCGGCGGCGTGACATTCGCCTCGTAACTGAAAACCGTCCTCGAGCCGGAAGCCAACACGCCCGGCATGAAGCTCAACTCGACAAACGGCTTCATGCCGATTGAAAGCAGGAAGTCGAAAATTTGATCGGAATTGAAGAACGAGTAACGGAGTTCGCCGTCGTCGCGGACCACGGTGCCGATGTCGTCAGACAGCAGGCCGTGGAAACGAACGTGTTGAAAGCCTAATTCATCGTGAGCGCGTTTGAGCTGGCGCCGCCAGTCAGTCACGCACGGCCATGCGTGAGTGATCGCTCCCCACTGTGTGTTCCCAAAAGTGTGGGAGCGGCGTCGTTGCTTCTGCCAGATCACAGAAGAAAGTCAGTCTACTCACAGAACCTGGCGCACCGCGCGACGACCGAGTTCAGCCGTCACTCCATATACAAGATGTGAAGCGAGCGCATAAACATGAGTCGAGGCCGGATACTCAGTTGGTCCTTTCGAGAGACCCAGCAGCGGCACAGTGACCTCATCGGCGATGAGCCAGAATGCGGCGCCGAATGGCAGGCCGGTCGCAGTAGTCACTTGTGGAGTGACCTCCGCAAGAGCTCCATACAATCCGCCGGTCAAAGTGCCAAAGGCGTAATGAACAGCAGCGCCCGCCGGTTCCTTTTCACTCTCCTGCAACTCGTGACCGAAGACTTTTTTCGAGATCACTTTGGCAGTTTCGACTGTGGCGTCGTCCTGCTCGGCGGTGTCCTGCGCCTGCTCGCCTTTTGAGCCGTCGCTCGGCTGCATCGACTGCGCGCCATGTGACTTCTCGGAGCCTTCGGCCATGCGAGTCCAGGCAGCTTGAAACTGGTTCATGGTCCATGAAGCGACCAGACCGCCGGCGAGTCCGGCTACCATGCCTTTCCAGATACTTACGTCATGATTTTGCATCGATCAACTGTCCTTCCGTTTATCTTAGCCTGTCTAGTAATACTTTCGAGCGACCGAGTTCCGAAGAGTTTGCGGAGACTGAACGCCACGCGGCGAGTACGGCGAGGCCCAGTCCTGCGATCAGTGAGCCAGTGATTAGCGGGTGCTTTGACGCCTTTGTATAGACACTCGATTCAGCGACGTGCCCGGAGTAATCACCACGCTCTTCGCCGTCTTCTCCTGGGGCATACAGGTTGTCTGGGCGATCGCTTGGCTTCTGTCGATCGGACTTCTGCATGTCAAACATCATTGCTTCCATCATCTTGTCTGTCAGACGTGGCGCGAGGTGACCTGCTTCGGCCAGCACCTTGCCGCCGCCACCGACGTACAGGTCACGTTCCGGATGTTCGGCGCAGTGCAGGATCGCCTCGGCGACGAGATCGGGTGCATACACCGGCGGCGGGTTCTGCGGTTCGACCGGCATAAGGTTTTTCGCGTGACGAGTGTAGGGCGTGTCGATCGCGCTCGGCTTGATTAGCGTCACTGAGATCGGAGCGCCTTCTTCTTCGAGTTCGAGACGAAGAGCGTCGGTGTAACCTTTGACGGCGTGCTTCGTTGCGCAGTAAGTGCCCTGGACCGGAATCGCGATGTCTGAGAGGACGCTGCCGACGTTGATCAGCGCGCCGCCTGATTGCTTTAAGTGTGCGCAGGCGACCGCCGATCCGTGGACCACGCCCCAGTAATTCGTTTCAAACAAACGGCGCTGGTCTGGGAGCGACTGGTCCAGGATAGGTCCATAGATCGAGACGCCGGCGTTGTTGACCCACGTATCAAAGCCACCGAAGTGTCGTATGGCTTCGTCGGCGAGCTTGTGAACGTCGTCAAAATTGCCGACGTCGCCGACAACGTAGATCGCTTGCCCGCCCTGTGCGTTGATCTCGTCAGTGACGTCGCTGAGGGCTTCTTCATTTCTCGCATTCAGGACCACACGCGCACCGCGTTTCGCGGCAAGGCGAGCGGTCACGAGCCCAATGCCGGACGACGCGCCGGTGATGACGATTACCTGGTCGGAAAGTTTTTTAAGCTTGATGGTCATTAAGATCCCCTGTGTTCGAGACGTAGAGTTCGTCCGTGTGCAAGTTGGTTGCCACGTGAGATTGGGTCGATTTTGTTGGGATTTTAGGAGTTAATGCGAGAGGGCTGTACGTGTCTGATACGGGCGTGATTTGTCGAGTGTAAAGCCTTTGACAGGATGACAGGATTTGCAGGATTTACTGGATAGGTGGGCGTTGGTTCAAGCGCGCGATGACTTTGTCCAGTTGCTTAGTTACTTCTAGCCAAGCATCGTCTCGATCTTTGTTTTGCTTGATAGGTTTTCCGTGGGGAAGAATCGCCTGAAGTTGACCTAACTCCAGTTTCTCATACGCGCACGCTCGAACGACAATCGGTACAATGACGGCTTCGCCAGCCTTATCACGCTCGCGTGCAGCCTTCATCTCCTTCGAAAACAGTAATCAGATCGAATGAAATCGTTGCTTAACAGCAGCACCACGATATCAGCGTTCTTCGAGCTTTGCCAGGATCTTCATCTTCCCATTTCTGACCAGCTACGATGTCAGTGTCGTCCCAAACCTCGAGTTCGCCTGTGCGTTCATAAGGCGTCAAGGCGCCGCGAAGCTCGTCGCGAAATCTCTCGTCCTCGTGTGAGATAACTGATAAAGAGGGATGGTCCGGTTCAACATGGCGCGATGATTTCCCGGTAAAGCAAGTGAGTTGGGTTAACAGCATTTGACGAGAACTTTGTAGATCAACACCATCGAGCAAGCTTACAACACTAAACTTCATCGGCGTCCGATCAATAACGACTTTGTACTCATCATCACCAGCCGATTTGTAAGCAAGTAGTTCCTCGTAAGGTACTCTGATATGCGGATACTTCAGGGATTGGTACAAACTCAGTAACAGGTAGTTTCTCGAAGCTGCGATGAATTCGCTCAAAGTGTTCGCGAATAATGCCCAGAAGTTCTCTTTGTCCTTTCCGACACCAGTAACACGAATGAGACTTGACGGCCTGGTATGTCACCTCGCATGAAGGCACGACAGTTACGCTCGCTCCAAAACAACGCCGGTTCGCCAAACTAATTTTGGTTCTCGCAAAAAATAGGTTTCCACGATGAAGCGCGGCAGTAATCCTTCCGGCAATACAGTGTCATAGCGATATTCAAAGCCAAGGCATTTGTCGGGAGGAAATTCTGTATCGAGATCCGGTTCCTCCTTCGTGAGCAACTCGGGAATCAAATACTTCTCACCTTTATCATCCAAGGGATGGCACAGTTGAAACTTTCGCATCAGCGCAAGCAGATAAGGATGAACTGGCTTCGGATAGCTGTTGTTTGGCAGCACTTCTCCGAGCGTTTTTAGTGTGAATCTTCCCTGTGCCTTACGAAGTTGAGGCGAATTGAGAATCTGGTAAATACCTTTGGTCACCCACTGCGGATTGAGCACCCCAAAGTCACGGCAGAGCTTCTTCCTCTCGATACGAGAGCATAAGGCCGAGATCGTGCAGGCTGTCAGCGAGCGACTTCCTGATCTTTCGGCTGATCGATTCCTTCTTTGCACAAAATTCACGAAACTCATCGAATGTCAGCCAGCTTTTCTTTTTGCGCGGTAGCTCGTCCTTGATTTGCCGCCATTCAGCTGGGCCAAGCCGCTTTCAGTCCCGGAAGTTTTTTTGCAAGGCTGGCAAATACGTTCGTGCAACTCCGAGATACCAGTGCCGGAGCGGCTGTCTGTCTCGATGAAGACGAGATTCTTTCCATATTTCTCTTTAAGCAGTTGGCGGTTGAGCTCGAAATGGTAGTCGTCCCACTTGTTCAGCAAAACGATAATGGGAACGTCGCCGGCGAAGAACGAACAAGCGACAACCAGTACTCAGCATCATGGTCCTCCGTTCCTTCACGCCCTGAGATCACCACCACGTAGAGCGCGCGTTCGGTCATGAAGAGCCGGTGCGTGCCATGCATGATCTCCTGTCCGCCGAAGTCCCAGATATGCGCGTGCACTTGATCGCTTATCAATTTGCAATGGGCCATTCGATAATGTTAATGCCAGGAGTACGTTTGAATTCTTTGTACTTGCCCGTCGCGAGGCGGTGAACAAGTGTTGTTTTACCTACTCCGCCTCGGCCTACGAGGATCAGTTTGAATTCGTTGAGGGGTTGCCTTTGACTTTCAGCGGCCTTTAATTCGGAGGTAATAGTCCAGTATGGCTTTGGCATTCGCGTGCTTTGAACGATTTCTCTTGGAATTCCGCAAGATGCAGTCGATATACAAATTTTTAGATTCTTAAGACTCAGCAGTGATGAGGGTAACTGCCTGAAATGATTTCCGCTGAAATATTTAGAGTTTGGAGACGACTAACTTACTCATTGAGTCTGGAAGGTACTTAAAATGATTATCTTGATAGAGAAGCCGTTCAAGCTTACTAAAATCGAGAATCCAGCTCTGGAAATTCATCCAGCCCGATGACCGCCTAGCGCCAAACCCGTCAAATTTGGAGCGTGCCAATTACAGGATTGTGACTGCAGACGATGCTCCACCAGTAATCACAGAAACTTCAAGTTGTAAGTCGGGATAAGGTCGCCGGAAGGAACCGGAGGGGATTTGCGCATAGAGACTAAGCGTCTGCAAGTCCTCTTAGCCGACCAATGAATTCGGAACATTCCGAAATCAAATTGTCTAGGATAACCAGAGTCCAGTCAGCCAAGTTAGTGAGCCAATTTCCTCCGGTATCTGACGCAGACCGAGGTTGTCTAAGCTTCAATGAGCTGGCCTCGATATCGAATACATTGATTTATGCGGCGTTGGCCTCGTTTAAATTTTCCGGTGGGTTTGTTCGGGTTCGACGTCGCGAGGATGGCATGGGTTTCCTTCAGAGCTAAGGCGGCGCGGAGTATATGGAAGATTCCGAGGAGGATCAAGAATAAATCCGGCGAATATCCGCGGCAAAGTTACCTTGGGGAAGCCAGTCGTCTAGAAGGATTTACATGCTTTAAAGGCGCAAAGAAGAGCAGGATCTTCTTTGCGCCTTTTGTGCTTTTTTGCGGCTTACTTTTCTTCGAACACTGACAGAATATTTCCTGCCGGATCTTTGAACCACGCGATCGTTGGGCCATGTGGACCACGAGCGATTCCTCGTTCGTCAGTCTTGATGTCCTTCATGTCATAGTGTTCGAGACTCACGCCCATTCCGGTGAGCTCGTCCACTGTTGCTTCGATGTCGTCCACTGAAAAATTCAGGACGGTGAAAGATGCCGGGGTATGGTTTGGTTTGAGATACAAGAAAACTGTGTTGTCGGGGGTATGAAGTTCAAGTCCTTCCGGTGTTTCGGAACAGTTGAGTCCAAGCGTTTGACTGTAAAACTCTTTGGCCTTTTTCAGGTCGTTTACAGAAAAACTTGAGAAACATTTTGCTTCCTTGAACATGTTTGACGCTTTTTTTCGGCTCGGCGATGACGCCGCTTTTGCGCTCATTACAGATCCCCTTTCAATAAATATGGGATCTATTAAACACCCAAATAACCCACCAGCGTGTCGCAGTTGTTCGATTTCGTTGTTACTTTTTGGTGGCAGAAGAAGAATCGAACAGCAATGGGAAAAATTGCCCCTCAATTTTCTGACCTGAGGGAATCGGCGGAACACCTTCCAACAGCGGCGTATCGGACGCAGACACAACTCCATCACGAAAAGCATTAATCACAACTGCACGTCGCGGTCTCGCGGTTTGATTGGCGTATGAGCCATGAACCATCAGCGGATGATGAAACGAGCACTCACCTGCCTTCAGCTCGATCGGCACTGGCTTGAACTCGTCGCGCTGCTCAGCAGTGAGTGAATCGAGCACAACATCCATCTTGTTTGCAAAGTTGGTTCGTGGGAGGAGCGGCCAGCGATGACTACCCGGAACGTAATGCACACAACCATTCTCGCGCGTTGAATCGTCGAGTCCGATCCAGCAGGAGATATGGGCCACCGGAATCGTCCTGGTCCAATAGGAATAATCCTGGTGCCAAATCACAACGCCGCCGTGATGGGCGGGCTTGTAGAAGATCTGATCGTGCCAGAACCGCACTGGCCCATCGAGCAACTGCGCGGCGGCAACAACGAAAGCAGGGTTCCATAACACATCGTGCAAACCCGGCGTTATGCGCCAGGCGCCGAGTGCGTGAAAGAGTATTAGATCGGGATCGGCAGATTCGTTGGCGTTGAATTCGTAGAAGAGATGGTGACCGGGATGAGAGGGATCGACGAGTTCGGCGAGTTCGTTTCGGAGAGCATCGAGTTGAGCATCGTCGAGCATTCTGATGCCGGCGAGGTAGCCGTGTTCGTGGTAGAAGCTGACTTGAGCGGGGGTCAGTCGGAACCTTGTCCAATCGCCAGCAGGGGAAAAGAGATTGGTTAGGGGGTGGTGATAGCTGGGAGAGATCTTCAGTCATAAGCGTAGTCGTTTACAGGATTTACAAGATTTTACAGGATGAACAGGATTATTGCGCGCTCCGTTGGGGATTCATTTTACGCGTTACGTAGATGTAGGAACTGTAGGAGGTGTTCCCGATGCTTAATCGTTATTCATACCAGGCGGCCCTCGCAGCGTCCGAAAGCATTCATTGGCGCGTTGAAGATATCATCGGCGGTGAAAAACGGCTCGATTTCACGCGACCTTTCATGCCCGAGTCGCTGGCTCAAACGGAGCCGCTAACGTTTCTCACCAAAGAAGAGAAACGAATTCTTAATCAGATCAGAGGTAATGCGTACCTCTGCATTTTCGGCCTTGTAGAAGAATTTATACTGCCATTCGTACTCGACCATGCTCGTCCGCAACTACGCGGTGACGATTACCGCGTGCGTGCGTTGTTGAAGTTCGCAGGTGAAGAAGCCAAACACATTCAACTTTTCAAACGATTTCGAATGGAATTTGAAGACGGGTTTGGCACGCTCTGCCACGTCATTGGGCCACCGGAGGCAATCGCAGCGGCGATACTGGCCCACGATCCACTAGCCGTGGCGATCACGACCCTTCACATCGAGTGGATGGTCCAGCGTCATTACCTCGACAGCATCAAAGACGATCAACAACTCGATCCGCAGTTCAAGAGCCTGCTCAAACACCACTGGGTTGAAGAAGTGCAACACGCAAAGCTCGACACATTAATGGTTGAAGCACTCGCAGCAAATCGCAGTGAAGCGGAGATCATGAGCGCGGTTGAGGAGTATCTCAAGATCGGAGCGTTTCTTGACGGTGGACTCCAGCAGCAAGTCGAGTTTGATCTCAGCAGCTTCGAGCAGGCGACTGGTCGCTGGTTGACCGAGACTGAAACAACAGAGTTTCGGCGCGTGCAACTGCGAGCGAATCGTTGGACTTATCTCGGCACGGGCATGACTCACGAGAAAGTGCTCGAAACGCTTGAGTCGCTGACGCCGAAGGCGCGACAGCGAGTTGAGAGTGTCTCGCCGGCATTCTGCTAAGAGCCATCCACAGATTACACAGAATTGATCTGTGTAATCTGTGGATACAACTTTTAGGGTTTGGTTGCACGAACGTGCAACGTCAGCACAACGTCATCGCGGATCAGATTGTCTGCGGCGCCCGCGTAGTTGATCCCGAAGTCTTTCCGGTTAATAGAAAAACTACTCTCAACAGTCGCGGCATCAGGCGTCACGTTGATTGTTGCCGGAAATGTGACTGCTTTCGTCACGCCGTGCAGCGTCAGATTGCCTGTGACGGTGTGAGTCGCGCCGTTTTCGCCACCGGGTTTGATCGCGGTGGAGACAAACGTTGCTTCCGGATACTTCGCCACATCGAAGAAGTCGGCAGTCTTCAAGTGCTTCGTCAGATCAGGCGTGTCTGTTGTGAGTGAATCAGTCTTCATCGTGATATTCACTCGACTGGTCTCCGGATTACCCGTGTAGTCGACGTGTCCGGAGAAATCTCCGAACGAGCCATTGTGTTTGCCGGTGACTTTCGATCCGACAAACTCGATCTTCGAATTCTGCGGTGTGATTAGATATTTCTGCCCCTGTGCGGCCGCGGGCGAGGCTACTTTCGCCGCTTCACCTGTCGTTGCCTTCGTGGTGTCGGCCGCAGGATCGTTGCAAGCGGTGAAAAATATTAACCCTGAGAGAATTGTAATCGCTAACCTTCGGCGCATCGTGTATGTCCTCCTTTTGATATACGGAAAATTTAATTGCGACAACCCTGCGATAGTATTCGTGAAAGTCTGGTGCTCGACGACACAGGGGACACATCGGCACGATAGATCTGCCAGCCGCGATCCTGCACATTCGATCTGCGCATCACGTAGCAACCGGCAAACACGCGTTCGGTGCCACTGCGTGTGGTGGCAACAACGATCGTTGAAATTTCAGCGTACACACTGCCCGCTGCGCCTTCCACGACAGTCGAAGGCTCAACCAGCAACCGAACTCGATCCGTGTCGGCAAAACCGCGCGAAAACTGTTCGAACGACGAAGGCGGCGAGTCCCAGAAACGATAAGCGCGTCGATAATCACGCCCATTGATGGCACTGTAATACGATGCGAGAGTTGTTAACGGATCGCTGCGATCATCGCGTGGTCCATCGCCGGGCTCTGGAGTGGAATTGTTTACAAAGTTGAGTACGCTACGTCCGCGATCGGAAAGAATCGTGAGACGATTCGACGAGAGACGAAATCTGTTTGCTGTTTCGAGCGTGGACAGAAATCTGTGCTCCTGCTCGTTAGCGTTCTGGTCCAAACACGCGCGTCTCGTACTGACGATCCTGCTGAAAGTGATGTTGTCGCCCCGGACTTCGTAAGTTCCGCCATAAGAATTGCAGCCTGTCGAGCCGCTCACGCGTTCGTCTTCAGCAAGCTTCAGTGTGACCGTAGTTCCGGCAATCACAGCAGTCTCGGAGCCGACTGGTCCGAGTGAGACCAGTTGCCAGTCAATTCCTGTCAGGACGCGCTGGTCTGTCGACATGCTCCTGCCTGTTTGTCCCAGGGCCAGGACAGACAAACTCATCAGGGCCAGCAAAGCCAGCATGTAGCGCTGAACGCGCATGTTGCCTCCTTCGAAAGAAACCCATATTCAAACTTTTAGGTTTCGCAAAAAAATGTCGGCGCAGGGATAAAACCGACACATTACTGATCTTGCGTTACAATTACGTGCATGTTTTATGACGTTGCTGTTATCGGCGCGGGCGTCTTCGGCGCCTGGAGCGCTTATCAACTAAGACTCGCCGGTGCGTCAGTGCTGCTGCTCGACGCGTACGGACCGGGAAATAGTCGCGCCAGCTCAGGCGGCGAGTCGCGCATCATCCGTCTCGGCTATGGGCCAGATGAGATCTACTCGCGCTCGGCACAACGCTCTTTTGCGCATTGGCAGCAACTCTTCGAAAAGACTGAGCCACTGTTTCAGAAAACAGGCGTGCTCTGGCTCGCTCACGAGCACGATGCTTACTGCGAAGCTACGCTTGCGACCTTACAACGCCTCAACGCTAACTTTGAACGGCTGGACCAAAATGAACTAGTCCGGCGATTTCCGCAACTCGAACTTGGCCCAACGAGGTGGGGCATACTCGAGCCGGATTCCGGTGTGTTGCTGGCGCGACGGGCAGTGCGGGCGGTTGTGGCGCAGGCCCAGGCGAATGGCGTTGAGTACGTTGAGGAAGCGATTGCACCGCCGCAAGCTGGACAGTCGGTTCAGACGGTCTCGGGTAAGGAAATTAAGGCAGGACAGTTTGTGTTTGCGTGTGGTCCATGGCTGCCGAAGCTGTTTCCCGAGTTGCTTGGTGACTTGATCCATGTGACGAGGCAGGAAGTGATCTTTTTCGGTGTGCCGCCAGGAGATGACAGTTTTAGTCTGGGCGTGATGCCTGCGTGGATCGATTTCAACGATTTTGTTTATGCATTGCCGAATGTGGATGGTCGCGGGTTCAAAATCGCGATCGATGCGCATGGGGTGGAATTCGATCCGGATAGCGGCGAGAGAGTGGTTAGTGTTACCGGGTTGAAGGCGGTGCGTGAGTATCTGACTAAGCGGGTGCCGCGGCTGGCGGATGCGCCGGTGATGGAGACGCGTGTTTGCCAGTATGAGAATACGTCGAATGGTGATTTTCTGATTGATATGCATCCGATGTTTGAGAATGTTTGGATTGTTGGTGGTGGATCGGGGCATGGATTCAAGCATGGGCCTGTTGTTGGGGATTACGTGGCGGGGATGATTGCGGGTGATGGAATGAAAGAGCCGCGGTTTAGTCTTGAAGGCAAACAACGGGTTCAGAATCGAGAGGTTTATTAGACAGGATTACAAGATTTGCATGATTGGCAAGATATCCTGTTAATCCTGCAAATCCTGTAATCCTGTTAAAATGCTCGCGTGAAAATCAGTGTCGCCATGTGTACTTACAACGGTGCGGAATTTCTGCCCGCGCAGTTGCAAAGCATCATTACGCAGTCGCGACCACCCGACGAGATCATCATCTGCGACGACCGCTCCACAGACGACACTCAAACATCTCCTCAAGAAATTTGCAACCGAATCCCCGATTCCCATCACCCTGCATATCAACGATCAAAACCTCGGCAGCGTTAAGAACTTCGAACGCGCAATCACCCTCTGCACCGGCGACGTCATCGCGCTCAGCGATCAGGATGACGTCTGGCGCAACGACAAGCTGCAACTGTTCGAAAGCGTACTTAACAACTCCCCATCCGCCGGCCTCGTTTTTTCCGATGCCGCGATCGTCGATGAGAATCTAAGTCCACTCAACCGCCGGATGTGGGACGAAGTCGGCTTCGACGCCCACAAACGCAAGCTCGTCCGAACGGGCCGCGCCCTTGAAGTATTAATCACCGGCTGGACCGTTACCGGCGCGACGATGGCCTTTCGTTCGCCCTTCGTGAAACTATCGCTACCGATTCCTGATGGAATAGCGATGATTCATGACGGCTGGATCGCGCTTACTATTGCCGCTGTAGCTGACGTTGTCGCAGTTGACGAGCCGCTGATCCAATATCGACAGCACGCGCAACAACAGATCGGCGCGCCGGCCCGCAAAGCAACAGAACCGGAGCCGCATGGCGCGCAAGCAATCGAGACCGCTTTTCGCCGTCGCAACAGCAGCGCTGAATTACACAAGATTCTCGAGACGCTCGAAGCGCGTTTGTTAGCGCACGCAAGTGACTTCGACACGCGCAAAGCACTTTCGTTTGTTGGTGATTACGCGTTTCATCTGAACGTTCGCGCAAACTTGCCGCAACGGCGTCTGAACCGCCTACCGGGCATCTTGCGGGAACTGCTGAGTTTGCGTTACCACGAATACGCGAACGGATTTAAGAGTGCTGCGAAGGATCTGGTATCTTAGCCACAAAGAAGCACAAAAGAGTTTAGTCGACTACTGATGGCCTATGACCTCTCGATAATTATCGTTAACTGGAACGGGGGGCGACTTCTCAGTCGCTGCATCGAAACCATCGTTAGCTCAGAGCCAAAAGTCACTTACGAGATCGTAATCGTTGACAACGCATCAACAGACGACAGCCTCGCCGGGCTGCGCGCAAGCGAAGTTGCCGCGCCAATGATCGATAGCGAACAGATCCGCATCATTCTCAACTCTGAAAACCGCGGGTTCGGCGCCGCGAACAATCAGGCGTTCGCGGCAACAGATTCTCCTTACCTTTTTCTACTGAACCTCGACACCGAAGTTCCTCCCGGCACGATCGACACTTTGATCGAGAAACTGAAATCAGATCCGAAGATCGGCGCGTGTGGGCCGAAGATGTTGAATACAGACGGCTCATTACAGGTGAGCGTGTTTTTCAATCCACCGTGCGTCTGGCACACAGTGCTTTCGCAGCTCTGGCTCTATCGATTGTTGCCGCGGCGTATTCGAGGCGAGTTGTTACTGGGCTGGCACTGGAACCACGATCGCGAACGATCCGTGCCGATGCTTGGTGGCGCCGCGATCCTGGCGCGGCGAGAGATGATCGAACAGGTCGGAGGCTTCAACGAGCGCTTTCACATGTACGCCGAAGACAACGAGTGGTGCTGGCGCATCACAAACTCAAACTGGCGTTTGCTGTTTGTTCCCGAAGCCCTGCTGCTTCATCACGGCGCGCAAAGCTCCGGGAAACGCTGGTCACACGCGGATCAGATTCGGGTGAGATTGGGAGCAGGCTTCAACTTCGAACAGCAGGTGTTACCGCGCTGGCGTCTCGCTGCGAACCAACTCGCAAACTACATGGTCGTAACGGTACAGATCACAGGCCGCAAGCTGCTGGGGATCCAGCATCCTGAGTTAAGCGTGATCAAAGAGATGCATCGCGAGCACTTGAAGCGCGCGCTCAGCAACCACCATTAAGGCTTGGGGGTGGCGTTGTAGTCTTCGAGCAGCTTCTGCGCGCGAATACTCGGACTGATCAGCGCAAGTTTCTGCGACCAGTCGTAGCCACTGAAAACTCCCACCACCTCGGCGTCAGAGTTGTAAACCGGACTTCCCGAAAAACCGTCGCGGCTGTCAATCTTGACTGACCAGTACTCCTGGTTGCCGAGCATGTAGTTGCCGTAAAAGCTGCCGTGGCTGACGACTTTATCGCCGTGCGGACGCGCGATCAGAAACAACTTATCGTCTTTGTTCGGGGCAGTTTGGAACTTCGGGGCTTTGGCGGCTTTCGAATTGCGGCACATTTCGAGCAGCGCCAGATCTGCTTCTTTGTCGACCTTAATTACTTTCGCCCGACAGCCGTCAACGAAGACCTTTACAGAAAGCTCATCATTCGCCTTAAAACCCAGCATCACTTTCTTGGTAGTGCTGAGATTGCCGGAGATTACGTGATAGGCAGTCATCACCAGGCCATTGCCTACCAGGAACCCGGTTGCATACCCATTGGGTCCGACATCGAACAGAACTGAAATCGCCTGTTCCAACGGGTTTTGCTCTTTCTTCGAGAACTCTAACTCCAGCGACAATGTATACCGCTCCTGTTGCTTGAGCAGCCTGGTCTGATTCTTATCAGCCACGCATACCGGTGCAAGCAGAAGAATGGCGGCCATACAGGTAAGGCTGCGGAGCTTACTCGTCATCGTTGACCTCCGTTCAGGTTCTAAAAGTTAAACACTTCGTCTGTGTGGGGGAATAGACGAAGACTAGCTGTTTTGAAAACTAGAAAGAATTGTCCGGGACTAAGACCGGAGCATTTTAGGACTCCGTCTCAGGATAAGCAATGTTTTTGCGACGCTATCTCGGAATTCTTCAGAATTGGTTCGAGTTGAAGAATGAAAGAAGTTCAGAGTTCAGCCTTTAGGCTGCCGTCTCGGGCTTAAGGCTAGCAAGCCAAAGCTTGAACTCTGAACTTTATTTTAAGGACCAACGGATGCGGTCTTTTGCTTTGGCTCGTTGATGCGTGTGTAGTCGGGATGAAGATAGACCAGGCGTCCGCCGACGATTGTCGCCACTGCCGCGCCATGCATCGCGCGACCATGAAACGGCGTGTTGCGGCTTTTTGACTTCGATCGACTGACATCAAAGACCCATTCGAGGTTTGGATCCAGAAGCGTCACGTCAGCGTGCGCGTTTTGTCTTAGTGAACCACGATCTGTGAGGCCGAAGATCCGCGCGGGGTTCGTCGAACACATTTGCACAACGCGTTCGAGGTCGATCAATCCGGCGTGTACGAGATCGAACGCTAACCCGACCGCTGTTTCGAGTCCCGTGATCCCGAACGGCGCCCGATCGAATTCCAACCCTTTTTCATCGAGATGATGAGGCGCATGATCGGTTGCGATCGCGTCGATCGTGCCATCCTTCATTCCTTCGAGAACGGCATCAACGTGTTCCCTGCTCCGCAGCGGCGGGCTCATCTTCGTATTTGTGTCGTACTCCGCGACTGCCTCGTCAGTGAGCGTCCAGTGATGCGGCGTCACTTCGCAGCTCACGTTCAATCCTTCATGCTTTGCCCTGCGGACTGCTTCGAGCGCGCCGCGCGTCGAGACGTGCGCGATGTGAACTTTCGCTTTAGTAAGTTTCGCGAGCACGCAATCGCGCACCACATCAACGTCCTCCGCCGCCGCAGGCATGCCGCGCAGTCCGAGAATCAACGACCAGCGTCCTTCATGCATCACGCCGCCTGTGCTCAATGTCTGGTCCTGACAGTGATCGACGATCGTCAGATCGAAGCCGCGCGCGTATTCCATCGCTCGACGCATCATCGCTGAAGTGGGTACCGAGCGCCCGTCATCAGAGACGGCAACGATGCCCGCGTTCTTCATCTCACCCATTTCCGCAAGCTCTTTCCCCTGACTACCCTTCGTAACTGCGCCAATCGGAAAAACGTTTGCGAGCCGCGCGGCGTGGCCCTGGTCGATGATGAAGCGCGTCACTGCGGGATTGTCGTTCACCGGATCTGTGTTCGGCATCGCGCAGATGCTGGTCCAACCGCCCGCGACTGCGGCTGACGCACCCGTCGCCACAGTCTCTTTGTACTCCTGACCCGGCTCCCGCAGGTGCGTGTGCATGTCGATAAAACCCGGCGCGACGATCAAACCGGTAGCGTCGATCACGTGCGCCTGTTCGGGCACCGGCTCGCCGCGCTCGAGCAGACCGGCGATGCGCCCATCTTCAATCAGCAGACTGCGCCCGCCGGTGTTAACTTGCTGCGCGGGATCGATCACATAACCATTTGCAATCAGCAGCTTCATAGTAATCTGTGGATGACTCTATTCTTCGTGTTCGACGTGACTGCCGCCAGCCAGCAGGTAAAGAACTGCCATGCGCACGGCGACGCCGTTTGTTACCTGATCGAGAATCAACGAGCGGCTGCCGTCCGCAATCTCCGAAGAGATCTCGACGCCGCGATTCATCGGTCCTGGATGCATCACGATCGCTTCGGGCGCAGCACGCTCGAGGTGTCGTGGTTGCAAGCCGTAATGAACAGCATACTCGCGCATCGAGGGAAAGAAAGCAGCGTCCTGGCGCTCGCGCTGAATGCGCAGGATCATGACGACGTCCGCGCCCTCGATCGCGTCCTCAAAATGTCTCTCGATACGTAAGCCGCTTTCGACGAGTTCAGCAAATTCGTCCGGTACGAGCGTACCTGGACCACCAACACTCACATGCGCGCCGAGCTTTGTGAGCAGGTAGATGTTTGACCGCGCGACGCGCGAGTGGAGTATGTCGCCGATAATCGCGACTTTCAGACCGTCAATCCGTCCTTTGTACTCACGAATCGTGAGCGCGTCGAGCAGTGCCTGTGTCGGATGTTCATGCGAACCATCGCCTGCGTTAACTATTGGGGCGTTAGTCATGCGCGCGAGGTGCTGCGGCGCACCGGCCATCGAGTGACGGATGACGATGCAATCGGGCGCCATCGCTTCGAGATTTCGAGCGGTATCGAGCAGGGTCTCGCCTTTCGTGACGCTGGAAGTTGAGACACTGACGTTGACGGCGTCGGCCGATAAGCGTTTTGCTGCGATCTCGAATGATGTTCTGGTGCGCGTGGAGGGTTCGAAGAAGAGGTTGATCACCGTGCGGCCGCGAAGTGCGGGGACTTTTTTGATCTCTCGTTTGGAAACTTCGCGAAAACTTTCGGCGGTATCGAGCAGGTGGGTAATCTCTCCGGCTTCAAGCTCGCGAATGCCAAGCAGGTGGCGGCGATTGAAAGTTGTTTCCATGTTTATCTGACACAAAAAAAGCGGCCCGAGGCCGCTTCGTTATGCCGTCTCTGACGGCCGCTCGACAATTACCACTCCTTCTTCCTCGTCAAATTCCTGGAGCATCACCTTGATGATCTCGCTCTTCTTCGTCGGCACGAGTTTACCGATGTAATCAGCCTGAATCGGCAGCTCGCGATGTTCTTTGCCGCGATCGATCAGCACGGCGAGTTGCACGCGACGCGGGCGACCAAAGTCGATCAGTTGATCGAGTGCGGCGCGGATCGTGCGACCCGTGTAAAGCACGTCATCGATCAGAACGATGTTGCGGTTTTCGATGTCGCCGGGAAGATCTGTGCGATTGACTACAGGCTTGGCGCCGACAACCGAAAGATCGTCGCGATAGAGAGTGATGTCGAGTACGCCGACTGGTGGACGATAGCCTTCGAGATCGGCAATCTTTTGCGCCATGCGTTCGGCGAGTGGGACGCCGCGACGTCTGATTCCAACGAGGAACAGGTCACCTGCGCCGTGATTTTCTTCAACGACTTCGGACGACAGGCGCGCCAATGCCCGATTGATGCGCGGGCCATCCATGATGCGGGCTTTCTCGACAAAATCCATGTGCGCGGATACTAACAAGAAGCGCCGTTTCAGGCAAAGCCTTTGACAGGATTTCAGGATCTACACGATTAACATGATATCCTGTGAATCATGTAAATCTTGTCATCCTGTCTAACTGATGGTTTATCGCTCGCTGCTGCGCCCGCTTCTCTTTCGTCTCCCTGCCGAGACAGCTCACGAATTGGCCCTGCATTCTCTTTCGTTAGTCCCAGCAAGTCTGATCGCGAAGCGCGTCGATAATCCCGCACTCAGTATCAATCGATTCGGCTTAACGTTCCCAAATCCGATCGGGCTCGCCGCGGGCTTCGATAAAAACGGCATCGCTTTACAACCACTCGCCGCACTCGGTTTCGGTTTTATTGAAGCTGGAACTGTTACTTATCATCCGCAACCAGGCAATCCACGACCGCGACTTTTTCGTCTCTCGGAAGATCAGGCACTGATCAATCGCGCTGGCTTCAACAACGAAGGCGCCGCCGCGTTTGCGCGGAGAGTCTCAAACAATCGTCCTGACTGCGTACTCGGCGTCAGTATCGGCAAAAGCAAGATCACGCCACTGGAAAACGCGACCGAAGATTATCTTGCGAGCTTCGAGCTCGTTTACAACGTCGCCGATTACATCGCGATTAACGTCAGCTCACCAAACACGCCACAGTTACGCGAGCTACAGCAGTCGCAGCAACTCGAAGCACTGCTTTCCGCGCTTCAGACGCGGCGCGAAGAGTTGCAGAAACACGTTCCTTTACTAGTGAAACTCTCCCCTGATTTGGACCGCCGCGAACTCGAAACGATTGTCGAAGTGATTGACCGCTTGAAGATCGACGGCATCATTGCCACTAACACAACTATCAGTCGCGACCATTTGCGAACTGAAGCGCAGCGAGTGGCCGCGTGTGGTGAAGGCGGGCTCAGCGGTAAACCTTTAAAGGCCCGTTCCACACGCATGATCGCGGAGTTGTACGAACTGACAGGCGGTCGCATTCCGCTGATTGGCGTCGGCGGCATCTTCACCGCGGAAGACGCGTGGGAAAAGATCTCGGCGGGCGCGAGTCTCGTGCAGTTGTACACCGGCTTCATTTACCAGGGACCACGCATCGCACAAGAGATAAACGATGGTCTCGCAAAGATCCTCGAACGTGAAGGTTTCGCGAACCTGGACGCCGCTATCGGCTGTCTGGCAAAACTTACCCACGGATTACACGGAAAGGACGGATAATGCCAGCGAAAGATAAACTGATAATCGCACTCGACGTCGAAACACCGGGGAAAGCCCTCGACCTCGTGAAACAACTTCACAGTGTCGCGGGCATGTTCAAGGTCGGTTCTCAACTCTTCACTGCTGCGGGCCCGCAAATCGTCCGCGACATCCTCGCCCACGATTCGAAAGTATTCCTCGACCTGAAATTCCACGACATCCCGCACCAGGTCGCCGGCGCTGCACGATCCGCCGCCGAGCTCGGCGTCTCGTTATTTACGATTCACGCGAGCGGCGGAGGGGAGATGATGCGCCGCGCGGTCGATTCTGTTAACGAGGTGGCCGCGAAAGGTGGCGTGCGTTCAGCCGTACTCGCCATCAGCGTCCTGACAAGCATCGACGAAACCATACTCTCGCAAATCGGTGTGACTTCGACCCCGGCAGAATCAGTGTTGCGCCTCGTGAAATTGGCCGAAGATTCGGGTGTCGATGGCGTCGTGGCTTCACCACAGGAGATCGAAACTATCCGCACAACAGTCTCAAATCCCGAGTTTCTCGTCGTCACACCCGGAATTCGCCCGGCGACAAATGAAGCCGGAGATCAGAAACGCGTGGCCACGCCCGCCGCCGCAATCGCAGCAGGCGCCAGTTATCTCGTAGTCGGCCGGCCAATCACCGGCGCACCCGATCCACTCGCCGCCGCGGCGAAAATCGTGTCAGAGATGGAACAAGGAGAGTCTTTACGAACGAAAGGAACTGATCAATAAAGGTAGCGTGTAAAATGTTGGCGGCGTAGCCCGTATTTGCCCAACTATCGATTTAAAACTATCATGCCACGGTGAATCGCAGCTTGAAACCCCCGTTTATTTCCACTCTAATCATCCTCTTTCTCGCATTCGTCTTTCCAGTGTTCGCCCAGGAAAACGGCGGGCAGACTCCGGTTTCGTTTTCGACGGCGCCCTATCGTGTTGGTGAGCGACTGACTTACAACGTCGCTTTTTCTAACTTTCCCGACGCTGCGCACGTTGAGGTCGAGGTCATGTCGCGTGGAATGCACTTCGGCCGCGAAGCTGTACAACTGCGAGCTCACGTCGAAACAAATGGCGTTATTAACGTCGCGCTCTTCGCAATAAACAACGACTACACCACGTATGTCGATCCCGCGACCGGCTTGCCGTTTCGCGCCGAAGAAACAGCGCGCGATGCGATCAGGTCGGCCGATTCGGTGCAGGATTTCAGCCAGCCCGCTGGCAACGAAGCTATTCCGCCGAAACAAAGAGGCTTTCCCGGGACTTACGATTTCATCTCCGCTTTTTATCGTGCCCGCGCGCTGCCACTCGCTAGCGGCGCTGTCTATGACCTCTCGGTGCGAGGTCAGGGAGTTGACTACCACGCCGAGTTGAAAGTAGTCGGACGCGATACGATCAGAACCAACGTGGATCGTTTCCCGCGATTGTGACGGAAATAAAAGTCAGCGGCTCTCCGCTCAAGAACTTCAAGATCTACTTCAGTGACGATGAACGGCACGTGCCCGTGCTCATAACAGCGCGCGTACGCTCGGGAGATCTGACAGCCGAGCTCGCCGGTTCTGAGTTCGTCAAGCCGCCGGAAGAAATCGTCGCTCCACCGCCTGCAATCGTTGCTGCGCCTGCTCCAAGGCCGGCTGAGCCAGCCGCGTTGAGCGACAGTTTGCCGTTTAAGATTGGTGAGCAGCTCAATTACCAGGTGTTCATCGGCAGCAACAACACACCCATGGGTCTCGCGACTTTTCAGGTGCGCGGCCGCCAGCGTTATTTCGATCACGACGGTGTGTTTCTGAATGTCACAGCGCAGACGACCGGCGCGGCTGCGTCACTCTTTGTTGCACGTGATCAGATCGATTCGTATGTCGATCCGCAAGCGTTGTTGCCTTTTCGCACGGTGATGAACCTGGTGGAAGGTCGACGGCGTCTGAATCAAACGATCACTGTAAACCAGGACACAGGAGTCGCGACCACTGATGGTGGGGCGCGAATCGAGATACCGGTCGGCACGCACGATTACTTGTCCCTCTTTTACGTTCTGCGCACTTTTAATTTCGCAGCGAAAAAACGAAGCGCGATCTCAGTGCTGGTGGAGAACAAACCGAAGACGTTGTTTGTAGAGGCGCAAAAGCGTGAATCGATCCAGCTCGGCAATCGAACAGTGCCGGCGCTCGCGTTGTCGATAACGAGTGACGATCCACAACCTGATAAGTATCAACTGCGTATGTGGATCAGCGACGATCGCCAACGCCTTCCATTACGAGTGACCTGCATGACCAAACTCGGCCCCCTCCGCGCCGACCTCGCGATTTTGCCAACGACACCTCAATAATCCTGTTCATCCTGTAAATCCTGTCATCCAGTCTAAACACCTTTGACAGGATTACACGATTCACAAGATTTTCAAGATATGCATCATCCGCTGAAATTGAAATCTATTTTCAACTTAGGCTATACTGCCTCGGCCATGCTGAACTCATTCATCATCGTCATGCGTGAAGGCTTTGAGTCGTTCCTGCTCGTCGCCGTTATTCTCGCTTACCTCCGCAAATCAGGACAAAAGTGGCTGACCTCGACCGTCTTCATCGCCATTGCCCTGGCTCTCGCGGCCAGCGCGGGGCTTGCTTACGTGCTCAACACGGGCGTTGACGACGCGACAGTTCAAAGCATGTTTGGCCCCTTTATTGGCGGCTACATCAGCCAGTTCTTTGCGAATGAGGCACTGCGCGAAGCGGTACTCGGTGCGATTGCAGTCGTGATGGTCGGCACACTCGTGATTCACATGTGGCGCAGCGGCCCGAAAATTCAGCAACACATGCGCGAGAGATTGGATGCGGTTTCGTCGAAGAGCTCGCGCGTCGCGGCAGTGGCGGGCGTGTTCCTATTTACATTCCTGATGATCACGCGCGAGGGCATGGAAACAGCGTTGATGTTGATGCAGGTGAAGGATCCTAATCTAATCAGTGGTGCGCTGCTCGGACTACTTGCGGCGATCGCATTTGCGTTTGGGTGGGCCAAGTTTGGACACCTGATCAATATCAAACGGTTCTTTCAGGTCACTGGCATTTTCCTGCTGCTCTTCATGCTCCAGGTGAGCATCTATTCGTTCCACGAGTTCAGCGAAGCAGGTCTACTACCGAACAGCGACTTCCTGCACGAGGCGACTGAAAAGTTTTCACCTGACGGGCTCTACGGCAAGTGGTTCTCGCCGATCATGATCGGGATCTGTGCGTTATGGTTACTGGGCGCGTGGCTTATCGATCGAAGAGCAAAAAAGACCGGAAGCATTTCGCCACAGATTACGCGGACAACATCCTCGCCAGCTCGCGCTTCAACAACTTCCCTGTCGGACCTTTCGGAATATCCTCCACAAAGTGCACCGTCTTCGGGCATTTGAAGTCCGCGAGTCGCGCTTTGCAGTAGTCGATAACTTCCTGCGCCGTCGTGTTTGCGTCTGGCTTTAACACAACAACTGCCGCGACCTCTTCACCGTACAGCTCATCTTTCACACCCACTGCCGCAGCCGCAGCAATGTCCGGATGCTGGTACAACACCTCGTCGATCTCGCGCGGGTAGATATTTTCGCCGCCGCGAATGATCATGTCTGACTTGCGATCGACGATGTAAAAGTAACCGTCCGCGTCGCGATATCCGATGTCACCCGTGTGAAACCAGCCGTTGCGAAACGCGGTCGTGTTCGCCGTGTCGTTTTTGTAGTAGCCCTTCAAAATGTTCTCGCCGCGCAAAACGATCTCGCCCAATTCCCCGTCCGGCACCTCGCGATCGGCATCGTCAACGACGCGCATCTCGTTACCAATCGGAACTCCACACGAGCCCGGACGACGACGCTGATCGGGCGGATTGAAAGTCGAGCGACAAGTTGATTCAGACAGGCCGTAACCTTCGATCACGAGACACTTAAACTTCTCTTCAAATCGCCGCAGCACCTCCGCGGGCACAGGCGCCGAGCCACACATTGCGAACCGCAACTGGTCCGTCTTCAGTCCTTCGGGAACGCCATCCGGGTACGTGCTCAGTAACATTGAAAGCATCGTAGCGACTGATCCAAACGAAGTGATCTGATAGTCAGAAATGATTTGCCAGAAACGCGAGGCTGAGAACTTCTGACTCACCACCGTCGATCCACCCGCGTAGAGCGCAGACATCGTTGTCACTGAAACCGCGTTCATGTGAAAGAGGGGCATCATCGTGAGCAGTCGATCTGTTCGGTGAACCCGAGCCAACTGCTGATCTGGCGCGCATTCGCGATGACGTTGCCGTGCGTGAGCAAACAGCCTTTTGGTTTCCCGGTAGTTCCTGACGTGTAGATGATGATCGCTTCGTGTTCCCCGTCGATTTCCGCGGCTGGATCGGCGCCTGTCGTTTCTTCGCGCGTCGCGTCTGCTTCGTTGTCAAAAATGACGATTGCTTGCAGAGTGTTGAGTTCATCCCGAATTGTTTCGATTATCGGCACGAACTCGGAATGCACGAGCAACGCGCGGGCTTCGGAATTTGAGATCACGTACGCGATCTCCTGCGACTTCAGGAGCGAGTTGATCGGTCCGGCGAGTGCTCCAATCTGCCAGCAGGCGAAGTAGGCAATGACGTACTCGACGCTGTTCGGCAGTAACAGGCTGACGACGTCGCCCTTCCGCACGCCCCTGGCGTCGAGCATGCGCGCGGTGCGCATGACGGCGGCTTCGAATTGTTTGTAAGTGAACTGGCGTTTGTCGGCTTCCGAAAAGAGGAAGAGTTTGTCCGGCGCGGCGTTTACGCGCTGATGCAGCAGTTCCGGGATGCTTTGCGGTTCGGACGTCATCGCGTCTTATTAAGCCACAGATGAACACGGATTAACACGGAGACATGATATATTCCAGCACTTGTATGGATACTTATCGCAATTTTATCGGCGGCAAATGGATCGAGTCTTCCTCCAGCCGCACCGCACAAAACATCAACCCGGCCAACACTGACGACATCCTTGGCACGATTCGCCAGGCGACCCGCGAGGAAGCACGCGCCGCTGTCGAAGCGGCAGCGAGTGCGTTTCGCGGATGGCGCGCAACGCCTGCGCCAGCTCGCGGAAAGATCGTTGCTAAAGCAGCGCGCTTGCTCGAGGAGAACAAGGAAGAGGTCGCGCAACTACTCACAAAAGAAGAAGGCAAGACGATCGCGGAGTCACGCGGCGAACTGCAACGCTCGATCAATGTCGCTGAGTTCTGCGCCGGTGAGTCGCGACGCATGACCGGCGAAACAATCCCCTCAGAATTGCCGCTGAACTTCGCGTATACCATCAAGCATCCGCTCGGTGTTGTTGCGTGCGTTACGCCGTGGAACTTTCCCGTCGCGATTCCGGTGTGGAAGATTGCGCCCGCGCTCGTCGCCGGCAACACCGTCGTTTTCAAACCAGCATCGATCACGCCTGCGACGGCGGTTCGCATCACGGAGATCTTCGAGGCCGCTGGAATACCGCCGGGCGTTTTGAATCTCGTACTAGGCTCCGGCTCCGAAGCCGGCGACGAGATCATCAACCATCCGGCAGTCAAAGCGATTTCGTTCACGGGTTCGAACGGCGTCGGGATTCGGCTTTACGAGCAGGCATCTCGACGCGGCGCCAAGGTCCAATGCGAGATGGGCGGAAAGAATCCGGTTGTCGTTCTCGAAGACGCTGACATGGACCTCGCAGTTGAATCGACGGCGCAGGGCGCATTCGGATCATCAGGTCAGCGTTGCACGGCGACGAGTCGTGCAGTCGTTGTGGACCAGGTCGCTGACGAGTTTGTCGACCGTCTCGCGAAGCGAGCTAAGTCGATGCGTATCGGTCCGGGATCGGATCCGGCGACAGAGATGGGCCCGACTGTCGATGAGAGCCAGTTCAACACGGTGCTCAGCTACATCGATATCGGTCGTGAAGACGGCGCCACTCTCGTTTGCGGCGGTTCGCGCGCAACGGGCGACGGACTCGACAAAGGTTACTTCGTGCATCCCACCGTCTTCGATCGCGTCACGCCCGACATGCGTATCGCGCGCGAGGAGATCTTTGGTCCAGTGTTGTCAGTGTTGCGCGTGAAGGATTTCGAACACGCGATGGAGGTCGCGAACGATTGTGAGTATGGCTTGTCGTCCTCGATCTTTTCGAACGACGCCGCGCGCATTTTCCGTTTTGTCGACGACATCGAAACCGGCATGACGCACATCAACTCTCCCACGACCGGCGGCGAAGCGCACATTCCGTTTGGCGGCACGAAAGGCACAGGCATCGGCGATCGCGAGCAAGGCTCAACCGCGCTCGACTTC
Organism: uncultured Acidobacteriota bacterium; assembly: GCA_963748155.1. Taxonomy (GTDB): domain Bacteria; phylum Acidobacteriota; class Blastocatellia; order Pyrinomonadales; family Pyrinomonadaceae; genus PSRF01. The sequence goes on from CAVVHV010000005.1 coordinate 96,058, forward strand.
TACACCGAGTTGAAAGTGGTCTACGTCGACTACACCGGCCGCAAACGCGAGGGCAATCTTTACTAACGGAGAACGATCTTGCTGAGACCAGTATGCGCGACCACCGAGATGGGGCGGCCACGGAGGGCCGCCCCTACAGTCGCTTTCCGAGGTCTTTTGCACGGCAACAACATTGTAGGGGCGGCCCTCCGTGGCCGCCCCAGCGTGGCACTCGCCGTCGCCATTTTTGTATTCGCCGCCACCGCCGCTGCCCAACCCAACCACAGCGTCTACACGCCAATCGGCGACAAACAATGTCGCGTCATCAAATCTGCCGAAGCAGGCGATGACGGTTACGAAGCGCGTTGCCGCGGCACAGCCGGTTACACATTGCTGCTGAGCGAAGGTGATCTGCGCCAGAACATCACGGTGATCACACCACAAGGCGCGAAACATTCACTTGAGCTCTGGGATGTCATCAGTGGCGGCTTCTCGAGCGTTGGCCCAAAAGCTGAGTGGCGCATCGCAACACAAAACAAAAAGTCTGTGCCAGTCGCATTGATTCTTCGCTACAACGCGAGCGAAGATCCCGAAAAACCCGACAAACGAACATCGTATCTGGCCGTGACGAAGATCACGCCCACGGAGATTTGCGTCACTGAAAAAATTTCACCCGGCCCTACAGCCAACGAGGACGCCCGTCGCGCCGCCGACGCCTCCTCGACGAAATCGTGTCTTAAAAATCGTAATTAAAATCCGTGCAATCTGTGGTTAAAAAACGATGAAAACTCTAATCAAGAATGGCCGCGTCGTGACAGCGGTTGATGACTACAAAGGCGATGTACTGATCGAGGATGAACGCGTCTCCGTCATCGGGGCTAACCTCCAGATGGAGGCGGACCAAACAATCGATGCCGCCGGAAAACTCGTCATCCCCGGCGGGATCGATCCGCACACGCACATGGAGCTGCCATTCGGCGGTACCGAGTCGTCCGACGACTTTCGCACCGGCACGATTGCCGCCGCACACGGCGGCACCACCAGCATCATCGACTTCGCGGTCCAGTACAAAGGTCAATCACTGATCGAAGGCATCGACAACTGGCACAAGAAAGCCGAAGGCAAAACCGCCATCGATTACGGTTTCCATCTCATCACCACCGAGCTCGAAGACAAACAGATCGAAGAGCTCTACACCGCGATGGACGAAGGCGTGACGAGCTTCAAGATGTTCATGGCCTATCCAGGCGTGTTCCTCGTCGACGACGCGACGATCTTTCGTGCGATGTCAGCGGCGGGCGAGCGTGGCGGCCTGATCTGCATGCACGCCGAGAACGGAATCGTCATTAACGAGATCATCAAACGCGCTCTCGCACAGGGACGAACCGCGCCGAAGTATCACGCACTCACGCGGCCGACAGTCGCCGAAGCCGAAGGCGTGCATCGTGCGATCGCGATCGCGGAGATGGCGGAGTCGCCCGTCTACATCGTTCACCTCTCATGCGCCGACGCGCTGAACCAGGTCCGGCAGGCGCGCGATCGCGGCATTCCGGCGTTTGCGGAAACGTGCCCGCAGTATCTCTTCCTCTCGCTCGACAACTACGACGAGCCCGGATTCAACGGCGCAAAGTACGTAATGACGCCGCCGCTGCGCGAGAAGTCAAACCAGGATGAGCTCTGGAAGGGTTTGAAGATGGACGATCTCCAGGTCATCTCAACCGACCACTGCCCGTTCTGCATGAAAGAGCAGAAGGAGCTCGGGCGCGACGACTTCACAAAGATTCCCAACGGCGCGCCAGGCGTCGAGAATCGCGTGCCGCTGATCTACAACGGCGGTGTCGTCGAGAATCGCATCAGCTTGAACCGTTTCGTCGAGCTCACTTCAACCGCGGCCGCGAAGATGTTTGGCCTGTTTCCGAAGAAAGGCACGATCGCGGTGGGCTCCGATGCTGACATCGTGATCTTCGATCCTGACAAGGAACAGACATTCAGCGTGAAGACGCAGCACATGAACTGCGATTACAACGCGTACGAAGGCAAGAAGATCAAGGGCGTGGTCGAGACCGTGCTTTCACGCGGCAAGGTTGTAGTCGATAAAGGAGAGTTCAAGGGCAAGGCAGGTGACGGACAATTCCTGAAGCGCGGTACGTGCGTAAACATCTAGTAACCATATGACAACTGAATCCCCCGCCACTCAACGCGATTTCGTGGAGCTACACACTGACGTTTCGCATAGTCCACTCTGGAATCGCGATCTCGCACCAACCACAATCAAAGAAAGAACCTGGTCCACCTGGAACATCGCCGCTCTCTGGATCGGCATGAGCGTCGTGATTACCACTTACACGCTCGCGGGCGGGTTCATCGAAGCGGGCATGAACTGGTGGCAGGCAATGATCACGATCCTGCTGGGCAACACGATCGTGCTCATTCCGATGATTCTTAACGCACATGCGGGAACGAAGTACGGCGTGTCGTTTCCGGTTCTCAGCCGGGCTGCGTTCGGAACAAAGGGAGCAAACATGCCGGCGATGCTGCGCGCGATCGTGGCGTGTGGTTGGTTTGGTATTCAGACGTGGATTGGCGGCACAGCGATCGACGCACTCTTCGGAGTGATGTTTCCTGCGTGGAGCGCGTCTCTGTCAACGACGATCCTTGATGTGGCATTGCACACGTGGATCGCGTTCTTCCTGTTTTGGGGAATTCAGGTTGTCATCATCCTGAAGGGTGTCGAAGGCATCAAGTATCTCGAAACGTGGTCGGCGCCACTCCTGCTCGGCGGCGGTCTCGTGTTGCTCATCTGGGCTGCATGGCGCGCCGGAGGCCTCGGCCGCGTGTTAACAGAATCGGCAGCACTGCAAAAGCAACACGGCGAGTTCTGGCATATATTTCCCGGAGCACTGACTGCTTCCGTCGGTTACTGGGCCACGTTGAGTCTGAACATTCCGGACTTCACACGTTACGCACGATCGCAGAAATCGCAGATGCTCGGCCAGGCGCTGGGTCTTCCGTTGACGATGACTGCCTTTGCATTCATCGGCGTCGCCGTCACGAGCGCGACGTTGTTGATCTACGGCGTCGCGATCCCAAATCCAGTGGATCTGATGTCGCGTTTCGACAGTGTGCTGATCATCCTGTTTGCGACCGCAGTTATCTTCGCGGCCCAACTCACGACCAACATGGCCGCAAACGTCGTGTCGCCGTCAAACGACTTCTCGAATCTGAATCCGCGGCTGATCTCGTACGTCACCGGCGGCCTGATTACCGCTGTGATCGGCATTCTGATGATGCCGTGGAAGTTGATGGCGTCGATGGGCGCTTACATCTTCACCTGGCTCATTGGCTATTCAGGACTGATGGGCGCCATTGCAGGAATCCTGATCTGCGATTACTGGGTGATTCGGAAGCAGCATCTCGATCTGGCCGGTCTCTTCGAACCGAACGGCCCTTACTCCTACGGCAACGGCTTCAACTGGCGCGCAATGCTCGCGCTCGTGGTTGCCATCATTCCGGTCGTCCCCGGTTTCCTGCGGGCGGCAATGACACCGGGCGGCCAGGTCAGCGATCCAAACTTCTTCGACAGCCTTTACACTTATGCATGGTTCGTTACTTTTGCCCTCGGATTCGGCATATACTACGTTTTGACGAAGACCGCGAAGGGAGAGTCCTCTTAAATGCCACGCACCGTTAAATGCGCACTAATACAATGTTCCAACGCCGCCTCAACCGATCTGCCGATCGACGAGATTAAGCGGCTGAACATTGAGAAACATTTGAAGTTTATTGAGGAAGCCGCGAAGCAGGGCGTGCAGATACTCTGCATGCAGGAGATCTTCACGACCCCGTATTTTTGTGCTGAACAACAGACGCGCTGGTATGAAGCGGTCGAGCGTATTCCCGATGGTCCAACCGTGCGGCTGATGCAGGAAGTCGCGAAAGAGCACGGCATGGTCATCGTCGTGCCGATCTACGAAGAAGAGCTCACCGGCATCTACTACAACACTGCCGCCGTGATCGACGCCGACGGTAAGTATCTCGGCAAGTATCGCAAGAACCACATTCCACACGTGAATCCCGGCTTCTGGGAGAAGTTTTACTTCCGTCCTGGCAATCTCGGTTATCCGTGTTTCGACACCGCGTTTGCACGCATCGGCGTGTACATCTGTTACGACCGTCACTTCCCCGAGGGTGCGCGCGCACTGGGATTGAACGGCGCGGAGATCGTTTTCAATCCATCAGCGACAGTAGCCGGGTTGTCAGAGTATCTCTGGCGACTCGAACAGCCGGCGCACGCAGTTGCGAATGGTTACTTCATCGGCGCGATCAATCGCATCGGTCACGAGCTGCCGTGGGACATCGGCGAGTTTTACGGGCAGAGTTACTTCTGCGATCCGCGCGGCCAGTTTGTCGCGGAAGCACCGCGCGATAAAGACGCGCTCGTCGTCGCGGATCTCGATCTCGACAAGATTCGCGAAGTCCGCAACACGTGGCAATTCTATCGGGACCGCCGTCCGGATTCGTACGGCTCACTGGTGGCAGACTAAACATACAGATACAGGATGTTTTAATCTGTGTGATCTGCGTAATCTGTGGACTAAGGAGTTTATTCATGGATCTATCCATCACCGTCAACGGCATGAAGTTTCCCAATCCGTTCGTCCTCGGTTCGGGACCGCCGGGAACAAACGCTCGCGTGCTCGCCAAGTCGTACGACGCGGGCTGGGGCGGCGCTGTCGCGAAGACTGTCAGTCTCGAGTCTGCGAAAGTCGTGAATGTTGTTCCGCGTTACGGAAAACTTCGCTCGAGATCGACAGGCGAAGTGATCGGTTTCGAAAATATCGAGTTGATCTCCGATCGACCGATCGACGTTTGGCTCGACGAGTTTCGACAGGTCAAGAAAGAGTATCCAAACAACATCCTGATCGCGTCGATCATGGAAGAGTACGAGAAGAGTCGCTGGCAGGAGCTGACGCGCATGGTCCAGGAAACCGGCGTCGACGGTTTCGAGCTCAACTTCTCGTGCCCGCACGGCATGACCGAGCGCAAGATGGGATCGGAGATGGGTGAACATCCTGATCTCACCGAAGAAGTGACGAGCTGGGTCACGGAAGTGGCGAAGGTTCCTGTCTGGGCCAAGATGACGCCGAACATCACCAACATCCGCGAGCCAGCGATGGCAGCGGTGCAAGGTGGCGCTAATGGCATTTCGGCGATCAATACGATCCTGTCGGTGATCGGTGTGGATCTCGACACGTTGCGACCGATGCCGACGGTTGAAGGTCATTGTGTTCCGGGTGGTTATTCGGCGCAGGCCGTGCGGCCGATCGCTTTGCGAATGGTGAGTCAACTCGCGCTCGCGATTCCGGAAGGAGTGTCGATCAGCGGCATTGGCGGTATCGAGAATTCACACGACGCGCTCGAGTTCATGCTGCTCGGATCTTCGACGGTGCAGATCTGCACGGGCGTGATGCTTCAGGGCGTGAAGATGATTGATGAGTTGAAGGCGGGCGTCGAGAAATTCATGGTCGATAAAGGCTTCAACTCGGTCGAGGAAATCGTCGGAAAGAGCCTCCCGTATTTCTCGACGCACATGGACCTCGTGCAGCGCATGAAGGCCGCGAAACGATCCAAGGCCGGCGAAACGAGCCGCGATAACGAGTGGGCGCAGAAGGATATTACTGAGAAGACGGCGGAGCTAACATCTAATTGATTGTTAGGATGTAGAGTGAGTTTTAGACAGGATTTACAAGATTCGATACAGGATTAACATGTTAAATCCTGATAAATCTTGTGAATCCTGTCTAACTTATTTCGGCCAACACGGGCGCGTGATCCGAAGGCTTCTCCCACTTCCTGGGCTCTATATCAATCCACGTACGCACGCTTCTCCCAACCAACGACTCAGTAATCCACACGTGATCGATCCGCAATCCGAGGTTGCGACGAAATGCGCCTGCGCGATAGTCCCACCACGTGAAATGTCCACCAGCGTCAGTGTGCAGACGAAACGCATCGGTGAAGCCCCAGTCTTTGATGTGCTGTAACGCAGCGTGCTCGCCTTCGCTGAACATGATCCGTCCTTGCCATAGTCGCACGTCGTGTACATCGCGCTCCTCGGGTGCGACGTTGAAATCACCACACAACAACACAGGCGTCGTCGGGTCGTAGTGACTCGTGAAGAAGTCGCGCAGCCGCTGCATCCACGCGAGCTTGAACTCATACTTCTCCGATCCAACTGCCTGCCCGTTCGGAATGTAAACGTTGACGATATCGATGCCGTTGACGTTCGTCGTGATTAGTCGCGACTGCGCTGTCTCGTCATCATCAGGATAACCGCGATGTCGCGTGTCGCATGTCTCACGCGTGAGGATCGCGACGCCGTTGTACGACGCCTGTCCGAAGAGTTGGCACTGGTATCCACGTTCCTTAAAGAGCAACGTGGGAAACTTGTCGTCCGTGCACTTTGTTTCCTGCATGCAGATGACGTCAGGTTGCACGCTGTCGAGCCAGCGCATGACGTGCGGCAGGCGCGCGAGGATTGAGTTTACGTTCCAGGTTGCGATCAGCATCTTAAATCGACATCAACAGGCCGCCGATGAGTGCGCCACGACGCGCGATATCGTCAGCTTCGATGTGTTCGTGAACAGCGTGCGCGCCGTCGCCGCTGATTCCCAGACCATCGAGCACCGGAATACCCATGGCAGCCAGGAAGTTTCCGTCAGACGCGCCGCCGACTTGTGCTTCACCGAGCTCGAAGTCGAGATCCGCAGCAATCGCGCGGGCCTTCTCAAACAGTTCGACAACTGCCGCAGTGCGTTCCATCGGCGGCCGGTTGATGCCGCCGGATACAAAAACTTTGGTCCGCTCATCAACGGGCTTCAGGTTGGAAAGTATGCGCTCGATCTCCAGCGACTCCGCTTCAGTTGAAAAGCGCACGTCGATCTCTCCCTGCGCTTCAGCGGCGACGACATTCGATCGCGTGCCTCCGCGGACTACGCCGACATTCAGCGTGATGCCCGATCCAGAGAGATTGATCGCGTGCAGTTGTTCCGTCTGCCGGGCGAGCTCGAGAATCGCACTCGCGCCCTTTTCCGGTTCGAGTCCGGCGTGTGCGGCTTTTCCTTCGACTTTGATCGCGAAGATCCCGGTTCCTTTGCGACTGGTTTTTACTCGACCACCAGACGCCGGCGGCTCCATCACAAACGCACAGCGCACCGGCTGCGCTTTCGCCGCCTTCTCAATAAACGGCCATCCCGACAAACTCCCAACCTCTTCATCACACGTCAACACGAGCGTTACTCCGTAACCCGGTGTCGCCTGCAACTCGACGAGCGTACGCAGCACTTCGATCGCGAGCGCGCAGTTCGCCTTCATGTCGAAGATGCCTGGTCCGTAGATTTTTCCGCCTTCGCGACGCCACGGACGTTCGCTCAACGAGCCGCGCGAGTGGACCGTGTCCGTATGTCCAACCATCAGGACCTGTTGCTGGTTTTGTTGAAAAGCTCTGATGACGAGATGCTGACCGAAGTCAGGCACGTCCACACGTTCAATTGCATCGACACACGCGAGTTCGCCCGCAGCCTGGACCAACAGATCGACAACCGCGCGACTACCTTCAACGTCACCCGATGGAGACTCCACTTCGACCAGCGATTGGATAAATGCCTCGACCTCCGCCTGCCGTGTCTGCAAAGCAGTGAAAATCTGACGTGCAAGTTGCCCGCTCATTTAATTATCTCTTTACGAACTGTCAGCGCCTCGATGCGTGGCACGTTAACGTTGAATCCGATGCCGGGCGCGTCGGGCGCTTTAATCGTGCCGCGCTCGCTGACTCTCACAGGCGGTTCAATGATGTCCTCTTCCCAGTAGCGCGCGCTCGCGGAGACGTCGCCGGGTAAAGTGAAACCAGCGAGCGTCGACATCGCGATATTGTGCGCACGTCCGATTCCCGACTCGAGCATGCCACCGCACCAGACCGGGATTTCGTTGTCACGCGCGACCTGCTCGACGCGCTTCGCTTCCGCATGACCACCGACGCGTCCGAGTTTCACGTTAATTATCCGGCAGGACTCGAGATTAATCGCATGACACGCATCTTCCGCTGAGCAGATCGACTCGTCCAAACAAACCGGAGTCTGGATCTGACGTTGCAGCACTGAGTGATCGAAGATGTCGTCGTGTGCGAGCGGTTGCTCGAGCATCATGAGATTGAACTGGTCCAATTGCTTGAAGAGCGGGACGTCGGAGAGTTTGTAAGCAGAGTTCGCATCGCCCATGAGTCGAATGTCGGGAAACTCCTTGCGCACGCGCTCGACAATCTTGAGGTCCCAACCGGGTTTGATCTTGATCTTGATGCGCTGGTAACCCGCGTCAACTTCCTTGCGAATCTTTTCGAGCAGCTCGTCGGGACTATCCTGTATGCCGATTGAAACACCACACGCGATTTCGGAACGAGTACCGCCGAGGTGCTTCCACAAAGGCACGCCCGCATTCTTTGCTTCAAGATCCCAGCACGCAGTCTCGAGCGTCGCCTTCGCCATGCGATGCCCGCGCACTGGCCTCATCAGTTTGAACACATCAGCGGCACTCTCAAACTCCCTGCGCAACATCATCGGACCAAGAAACTCAGCCAACGTCGCCCACGCAGTTTCCGTCCATTCGTTGCTGTAGAACGGCCCTTCACCGGCAGTACACTCACCCCAACCCTCGCCGCCGTTCGCATCAGTGACACGCGCCAGAATAATGCGGCGTTCAGTGGTGCGACCAAAGCTTGTTTCGAAAAAGTGGACGAGAGGCAGGCGAATCTCGCGCAGTTCAATCGACTGGATAAGCAAAGTAAGAAGCGATTCCTCCGTGAGACGCATTGTGGCTTAGGCGTTCAACCGGCGCAACTGTAGGGGCGGCCCTCCGTGGCCGCCCCTGCGTGGTAACACAATGTGGCACCCCTCGGACGACCGCAAAGAAGGGGTGGCCACGGAGGGCCACCCCTACAGTTGTCTGCCACAGGATTCGCCCCGGTATAGCGCTCCAATCACCAGTTGACCCGGCGCTACTGCGCTCGGTTCTGGACCTCATGTTAACACCTCAAGAAATTATCGATTTCATGCGGCCCGAAATGCCACGTTAACTTGACCCGCAAATACAGAACTGATAAAAGGCTCACACATTTTTAACCTACCGGCCTCACTGTTCCTCCGGTATTCCTCTAATAATGTGCGGAGATGGTTAACTTTTTTGACTCTAAAGGAAGATTAGTATGCGCTTGATCAGCCCCCTTCACCCGACTCGGTATTCCCGTGTGTTCGCAGCATCTGCAATCGTGGTACTCGCGATTTTTGCCTTCATGCTTTTCCTGAGTTTTTCATCCCGGGTTCAAGCAGTCTCTACAAATGTTGTTATAAGCGAGTTTCGCGTGCGCGGACCGCAAGGCGGAAACGACGAATTCGTCGAATTGTACAATCTTTCCGGGGCTCCAGTTGCCATCGGCGGTTGGAATATCAGGGGTTCGAATAATGCGGCGGGAGTATCAATCAGGGCGACGATAACTGCCGGTACTATCCTTCAACCCGGGTGCCACTACCTTCTTACCAACGCCGCCGCAGGCGGTTACAGCGGCGCCGTTCCAGGGAATCAAACATATACAGTCGGCATTACAGATGACGGCGGCATCGCACTGACGCTGCCGGATGCCACCATCGTCGACGCAGTCGGAATGAGCACCGGCTCAGCCTACAAAGAAGGTACGGTACTGGCCAGTCTCGGTGCGGAACAACTTGAATCGCGGCTACGAGCGTAAACCGGGTGGCGCGGCGGGAAGTGGCACTGACACCGACAACAATGCCAATGACTTTCAACTCATTACGCCGAGTGATCCGCAGAACACGTCCGGTTGCGTCGCACCGAGTCCAACGCCAACGCCGTCACCAACTCCAACACCTACACCCACTCCAAGTCCAAGTCCGACGCCAACCCCGAGTCCAACACCAGCTCCGGGATCAGTCGTGATCAGCCAGGTGTACGGCGGCGGTGGCAATGCCGGCGCGACGTTGAAGAACGATTTTGTCGAGATCATCAACCACACCGGCGCGCCAATCGATCTGAGTGGTTGGTCCGTCCAAATCGCTTCGGCAGGCCAGGCAAATTGGCAAAGGACGAACCTTACCAATTTTGTTCTGCAACCAGGACAGTACTACCTGGTGCAGCAGTCTCAGGGCGCCGGAGGCACTGACAATCTGCCTACGCCTGACGCTATAGGCGGCGGCCTGGTGAGTTCGACATCGGGGAAGGTCGCATTAGTCAGCAACCAAACTACATTGACTGGCAACTGCCCGGTTGGCGGCGGGATTGTCGACTTTGTCGGTTACGGCACGGAAACCTGCGCTGAGAGTTCACCGGCTCCGGTACTTACCAACACGACCGCTAATTTGCGGAAGAACAACGGCTGCTTCGATACCGACAACAATGCTATCGACTTTGCGACCGGAGCACCCAATCCGCGCAACAGTTCATCGCCAACAAACAACTGTACCGGCCTCTTCGCAATCGGGTCCGCTCAACCGAGCACTGTGCAAACTGGAAACAACACCACTCTAACCGTGACTGTTTCTCCGGCCCAAAATCCAACCAGTACGGGAATAACTGTTACGGCTGACCTGTCGTCAATTGGCGGATCGGCGACACAGGCCTTTTCTGGTGTGGGAAACACGTTTACCTTCGTCGCGACTATTCCTGTCTCCACTACGCCGGGACCAAAGTCTCTTCCGGTGTTGATTACGGATGCCGAGGCTCGTAGCACTGGCACGACGATCTTCCTAACCGTGCAGGAACCCCACGTCACGATCAGTCAGCTTTACGGTGGCGGCGGAAACGCCAGCGCCACGTTTACGAACGACTTCGTTGAACTCTTCAACCCCACACCCAACACAGTCGATTTAACAGGTTGGTCGTTGCAGTACACGTCCGCAGCCGGCGACAGTTGGGATTTCACCTCGCAGCCGATCGGCGGCTTCATCGAGCCTGGTCAGTACTACTTGATCGCACTCGCTGGTGGCGCTACCGGAGCACCGCTGCCGGCCGCAAACATCAACGGCGACATCAATATGAGCGCCACAACCGGCAAGGTCGCCCTCGTGAATGACTTTGATCCGCTCGAAGGTACATGCCCGCTGGGTGACGTCAACATTGTAGATTTTGTCGGTTATGGCACGGGTGCTACTTGCGCAGAAACGGCAAACGCACCGGCGCCCAGCAATACCACGGCGATCTTCCGACAAAACGGGGGAGCCACCGATAACGACAACAATCAAACCGACTTCCTTACGGCCACTCCAAATCCACGGCGCACTGCACCGATCGTGGAGATTGGTCCATCCGTATTTCGTAGCGATCCGCGCAAAAACGGCATCAACGCGCCCCGCGATGCGAGTATCACACTCAACTTCACCGAACCAGTCGACGTAGTTGGCTCATTCTTCAATATCAACTGCGTCTCTACGGGGCTTCACAACGATGCCACGGTTGCCGGTGCTGACAAGGTGTGGGTCATCACTCCTAATGTGAACTTCCTGGCTGGCGAGCAGTGCACCGTCACGATCTTCAAAGACCAGATTCACGATCAGGACACGGATGACGTTGGTCCAAATGACGACACGCTTATCGCAGACTACGTGGCGACGTTTACTGTTGCGACCGGTACTGCGCCGCCGTATCCGGCGAGTGTTCACCTGACCTTCGGTAATCCGAACGGCGCCACGGCTGACATCAACCAGCCAAACAACTACCTGATGGAGAAGCCTGAACTCACGCTCTCCTACAACAGGGATAACGGTGGGCCAAACTGGGTAAGCTGGCACCTCTCAGATGAATGGGTGGGAACTCTTGCTCGCGTGGATACCTTCAGACCCGATCCTGCGGTCCTGCCGACGTGGTATCGCGTGCAAGCCACTGACTTCTCCAACAGCGGCTTCGATCGCGGTCACATGACGCCAAACGCGGATCGCGATAAAGAGACGTCGATCCCGATCAACCAGGCAACGTTCCTGATGTCCAACATGATCGCGCAGTCTCCTGATATGAATCAGGGACCGTGGGCCGGTTTGGAGAACTTCCTGCGAACGCTCCTGCCTGCGAACGAGGTCTATATCGTTGCCGGCCCACACGGAAGCGGTGGCACGGGCAGCGCTGGTTTCGCGAACACGATCGCTAACGGTCACGTAGCCGTTCCCTCGTCGACATGGAAGGTCGTGCTCGTCATTCCGAAGGGCGACAACGATGTATCGCGCGTGACTGCCGCCACGAGAACCATTGCGGTGAACATGCCGAACATCCAGGGCATTCGAAACGATCCGTGGGAAAACTACCTGACCACCGTCGATGCAGTCGAAGCCATGACTGGTTACGACTTCTTCGCTAACGTTCCCGACGCGATCGAGAACGCAATCGAAGCAGGCACGAACGGTAGTAATCCGCCGGGAACCGAAGGCCAGGCTGTAACCACGGCCGAGGATACGTCTCTGTCGATCACGCTTTCGGCAGTGAGTCCGATCCCGAGTGCCTCGTTTACGTTTACGATTGTCACTCCACCCGCACATGGTCAGTTGACCGGCACGGGCGCAAATCGCTCGTATCAACCGGGTCCGGATTTCAACGGCAGCGACAGCTTCACCTTCAAGGCTAACGACGGAGCGCGCGACTCGAATACGTCGACCGTCAGTATCACGATCAGTGAAGTGAACGACTCACCCTCGGCAACTGACGACTCAGTCAGCACTGATGAGGATGAGGTGTTGGAAATCGCTGCATCGGAGTTAACGTCGAACGACAGTGCTGGTCCGGCTAATGAGAACGTGCAGGTGCTGACGTTGACGAGTGTGTCGTCTACTGCTGACACACACGGAACCGTGTCGCTCTCGAGTGGGACGATCACTTACACGCCCGCTTCGAACTACAACGGTCCGGCCAGTTTCACTTATCAGGTTTGCGATAACGGAACTACGAACGGCGCCGCCGATCCGAAGTGCACGACCGGAACGGTGAACGTTACCGTAAACTCCGGGAACGATGCTCCGACGCTTAACGCGATCGCGAATCAAACGGTTGATGTCGGCGCCACGCTGACCTTTACGGCAGTCGGTAACGATATCGATCTTCCGCCACAAACTCTCACCTACAGTCTCTCGGGCGCCGTTCCGAGCGGAGCAACGATCAATTCTGCTTCAGGTGTATTCAGTTGGACACCAACTGCGGCCCAGGGCGGACAGATTTATACGATCACTGTGAGAGTTACTGACAACGGCGATCCGGCGTTGCATGCGGAACAATCGTTTACCGTTGGTGTGGGCTATTCGTGGACCGGCCTGCTGGCGCCGGTGCAAGCGGGAGGTACTTACAAGATCGGACGCACGCTCCCGATCAAGTTCCAACTGACCGGGGCAAGTGCAGGGGTGACTGACGCGGTAATCAAACTCCTCGTGTTCAAGGTCAGTAATAGCGTGGTCGGACCTGCGATGGATGTGGAGTCGAGTTCAGCGGCATCAACCGACAACCTGTTCCGTTTCGTTAACGGCGAGTATGTCTATAATTGGAGTACGGCCGGACTGACGGCGGGAACGTACCAGTTGCAGATCGATATGGGCGACGGTGTCGTGCGCGCCGTCACCATCTCCCTGCGCTAAATTTGGGTAGTTAGACTTAGACAAGATATACAAGATTAAAACAGGATTAGCAGGATTTCTCCTGTTAATCCTGTGAAATCTTGTCAATCCTGTCTAAGATTGAGCTGGCAATCGCGAGCGTCACGGTCGCCCGTGGCGCTTCATACTTAAAACTCTTCGCTACATCAACGGCGCGATACAAGTCATCCTTCGCGAGCGCGCGGAAGACGTTCGCGAGACTGAAATTCTCACCACCGATATTCTGAAACCTCACGCCGCCACCTGTCATCAGTGGAAAATGAATTGTATTCTCACCATTGAAGCCCTCAAGTCGATTCGCCTCTTTCACCGCCTCGCCAATGATCTCCCAGGCACGCACACGATCAATGCCAACGAGTTGATTCGCTATTCCCACTAGCAACAACGCGCGATCGGGCTTAGCGCCTTCAATCCGATTAACTTCTCTGACAGCTTCTTCAATCAGATCCAGCGACCTTTGACGCTCTGTGTCGCGCAGTAACCGGGCGATATCAATATAAGCCGCAGCGCGTTGTGTATTCGACAATTTGCCCGACTGCGCAAGACGAATCGCCTCTGACGCTGCCCTCCTTTTGATCGCTCGTTGCACGAATTCGAAGTCGACATATTGACGTATTTGCGTTCGACGCTCTTCGTCTTCAATCTTGTCAGCAATATCACGTGCACGCTCGTCGCCCTGTGCTAGCAACGCCGAAGCAGCAGAGGCATAGATCGAATCACGCTCACGAGATGTCTTGGCGCGATCGATCATGGTTTGCATGTTCTCGAGTATTTCGTCACCACTGGATGGCGGCTTGATGCCCTGCGTGAGCATGCGATTATTCATGCCACCCATCAAGTCTCGTGTCTGGCTGTTCGACATCTCGACGAGCTGCGTGCGGAGAGCCGTTGCCATGTCGGGCGCGTGCTGTTCGAAAAGGGGAAGCAGTCGCTTGACTACGTTCGACTTAATCGTGCGTGCCCCGTTGTCTGATGGTGGCAACGGTCGCAGAAGAATACTGCCCGACACCTGGAAAAACCGCTCGCGCAGTGCGGGAGGGAAATTCGCGGGCGCCAAAGTAGTCTGATCGTCCGCCTGGCTCCATCTCGTCCCACCATCACCGTCAAACGTGATGTACATTCCTGGCGTGAACACGTACGACGACAAACCCGAAACCGTGTTTGCATCAGACGCCGGATCGGCTTCAGCGCGGCCGAGCAGCGTTGCAAACACGCGGTCAGCAGCATTAGCGTTCTTCGTGCGCAGCTCAGAAAGAAAATTGATCGTGTGCATGTTCACTGACGTGAGAACTGGCGCAGCAAACTCCAACGCCTTATCGGTCTGTCCCTCTTTCAACAGCGCCGACGCTACCTGAATACGCTTCGAAACTGCTTCGGGCACAAACCAATCATCTTTAGGAAGCGGTGCACTCTTCTCTTTCGACGAATCGCTCTCGGTTTTGAGTTTCGCAAAGTACTCTTCCGACAGCGCGCGATCGCGCTTCGCCATCACACTCAAAACTTCGAAACGAAGATCACGACCACTCATCCGCCGCATGGCCGTCACCATCGCAGGCGGATTGTCCTTCGTCTTGATCGTCACGTCGTCGGCATCACCCTTCTCCGCCTCTTCCCACGCACGCTTGAACAACGCGCGCGCATTCACATTGTCAGCATCCCAAAGCACATCCGCCGCGCGTGCCAGCACACGCGGCCGCAACGCCACATCAGAATAACTGCGTGCTTCAGTTGCGAGTGAGATCACGAGCGACACCGCAAAGGCGGGCAGTTGTTTTTCAGTTAGAGCAGGCTTTTCACTGACTGGCCCGGAAGTTGTTTTCTGTGGTGGGCGCTGGCTCAGCGCAGGAGAAGGAACTGCCAGTAGAAAGGAGAGCGGAAGAGCAGACCACGACAACCAACGCTGTTTAGTCATCAATTTCGCTCCTTCGTTTTACCAGACATTGACCGTGTTATGTCCGACTTGGACCGAGTCAGTACCACCTCGCGGTAGCGGGTGGGTGCGCAGCTTTGCAACGACTGCTCAATTAGGTCGCATTAGATCAACGCTGCTGACACTCTTGCGTTAACAACACCGAGTTGCTTGAGGGCTGCGCACCCACCCGCTACCGCGAGGTGGTACTGACCCGGTCCAAGTAAGACCACTTTAGCGCGGAAATGTTCCCGCAAAAAGACCGATCTCCATCTGCCTATGTGACCGATCTTTGTCACCTTGACCCGAATCCCGTCATTCAAGAAATAAAGGCTTTTTTCGTTATTGACCCGCCCTCTGACGCTCTGGTAAAAGCTTGAATTGGCCCTTACCGGCCGTGCTCGATCAGACCGGTACCTCTCGAATTTTGCGACGACTGTCACGAATGTTTTTTGGGAGGATACCCATATGTTCGATCGCCCAAGTCGACTGCCGCTGCGACGTACCCGCCAGCAAAAAACCAACCGTCCAAATCTCGCTAGAACGTGGCGCATCATCGCGACTGTAATACTGATCGCACTCGCATCAGTCTACGTCGCGTTTGCAGCAATCTCTCTTTCGACTTCGATTCCCTACACCCAAGACTTCACCAGCATGGGCATACCCCTGTCGAACCCGGCGCCCTCAAACCTGCCGGTGGATTTTCGACAGGATACGATCGCAGCGGTCAGGACACTTGGCTCCTTCTCTTCATCAAGCACGACAACTGCTCGCGTTGGTGGCGCAAACGTATCCACCACTGCGGCGAACGGTAGTTACAACTTCGGCGCAGGAACAACGACCTTAGGTGACGCGGATCGCGCCCCCGGATTCATATCATCCGGCACAGCGACGATGAGCGGAAATCTCTACGCTCAGTTTGTCAACAACACCGGCAGCCCGCTTTCGGGTCTGCAAATCTCTTACGACGTCGAGAAGTATCGCAACGGTTCGAACCCCGCAGGCTTTCGTTACCAACTCTTCTACTCGCTCGACGGCAACGCATGGACCAACGCAGGACCAAACTTTTTCACCGCCTTCCCGGCTGACGCGGACAACAGCGGTTTCGCAACAGCTCCCGGCGCGACTGTCTCTGTTACGAATAAAACGATCAGCGTCTCGATACCTAATGGCGCAAATGTCTATCTCGCGTGGAACTATTCAGTAGTTTCGGGAACAACGACAACCAATGCGCAGGCGCTCGCGATCGACAACGTGTCGGTCCTGGGAATCGGAAACGAAGAGCCCACAAGCCCGACCGGCATTGGCACCGCAAATCCGAATTCCGTGTTGCCTGGCGAAAGCTCGACGCTGACGGTTACGGTTACGCCGGGAACAAACCCGACGAGCACTGGCCTCGCAGTCAGCGCGGATCTCTCGTCGATCGGCGGCTCGGCAACTCAGCAGTTCTTTGACGATGGCATCAACGGCGGCGACACAGTTCGCGGGCAACAACGTCTTCACGTACACCGCGACTGTTGAATCGCTAACGACGCCGGGAGCTAAGTCACTTCCGTTCACGGTCAGCGACAGCCAGGGCCGTTCGGCTAACGGCTCGATCAGCTTGACTGTGCAGCAACCACCTCCGCCGGTAGACCACCTCGTCATCAGCCAGCTTTACGGTGGCGGTGGTAACACAGGTGCGACGTTCACAAACGATTACATCGAGATCTACAACCCGACTGGCATCTCTTTCAATCTCGCCGGCTGGTCGTTGCAGTACGCCTCGGCCGCGGGCACGAGTTGGACCAACAAACAACCGCTCGGCGGCACGATTGCTCCGGGTGAGTATTTCCTCGTCGCAGCTCGCATCTGGTGGCGCTAATGGCGCGTCGTTGCCGGTGAGTGCAAACATCACAGGCGATATCAACATGAGTGCGACGACCGGCAAGATCGCACTCGTCAACAACTCGATTTCGCTGAGCGGCAGTTGTCCGAACGGCGTTGATCCGGACATCGTCGACTTCCTCGGCTACGGATCGAACGCGAGTTGTTTTGAAGGCGGCGCGCGTGCGCCTGCGCCGAGCAACACCACCGCGTTATTCAGAAAACTGAACGGCGGCCAGGACACAAATCAAAACGGCGATGACTTCCAAACAGCCACGCCGAACCCGCGTCGTACCGCGCCGATCGTCGAGCTGGGTCCATGGGTCGCAGGCACGGAGCCGATCTCCGATGGTTTCAACGTGCCTTACGACGCAACCGTGACTGTCGATTTCAGTGAGCCGGTTGACGTGACTGGAAACTGGTTCGACATCACGTGCGCAAACACAGGCCAGCACAACAGCGCGACTGTTGCTTCATACAACAGCTCAAAAGGTTTTCACATCACGCCGAACACGAGCTTCCAGTTTGGCGAACAGTGTACGGTCACGGTCTTTCACGCAAACGTACATGACCAGGATCTCGACGACGGCTCACCAAACACTGACACGCTCTTCGCAGATCATTCGTGGACGTTCACAGTTGTGGCCGCGGGCGCGCCTGCGCCGCACCCACCGAGTGTTCACCTGGCTTTCGGTAATCCGTCGAACGCTGTTGCCGATCTTCAGCAGGACAATAATTACCTGATGGAGAAGCCGTCGTTCAGTCTTTCCTACAACAGGGACAAAGGCACGCCTAACTGGGTGAGCTGGCACCTCGAGAATGATTGGACCGGCAACCTGCCGCGCAACGACACGTTCCGCGCTGACCCGGCAGTTGCACCCGACTGGTATCGCGTGCAGTCGACTGACTACTTCGCATCGGGCTTCGATCGCGGTCACATGACGCCGAACGCCGATCGTGACAACCCAGCGTCGATACCGCTCAATCAGGAAACGTTCCTGATGTCGAACATGGTCCCGCAGGCGCCAAACAACAACCAGGGCCCGTGGGCCGATCTCGAAAACTTCCTGCGCACGCTCCTGCCTGCGAATGAGGTCTACATCATCGCCGGTCCGGCTGGTGTTGGCGGCTCGGGCGACAATGGCGCAGCAAACACGATCGCAAACGGTCATGTAACGGTTCCGGCTTACACCTGGAAAGTCGCGATCGTACTGCCGCTTGGCGACAACGATGTCTCGCGAGTGAATGCCGCTACGCGAACGATCGCGGTGATCATGCCGAACGACAACAGCATCAACAGTGATTGGCATGCTTACCTGACCACGGTCAATGCGGTGGAAGCACTGACCGGTTACGACTTCTTCGCAAACGTGCCGGACATCGTCGAGAACTCGATCGAGGCAGGTGTTGACGGAAACAATCCGCCGGGAACTGACAATCAGTTCGCGACAACGGCGGAGGACGTGCCCGGTGATATCACCTTGAATGCGGTGAGTGCGAATGCAACTCCGACGTTCACTTACACGATTGTGACGCCGCCAACACACGGCGTCCTCTCAGGCAGTGGACCAACCTTCACGTTTACGCCTGCGCAGGATTTCAACGGCTCGGATAGCTTCACGTTCAAGGTCAACGACGGCAGTCACGATTCGAATACATCGACAGTGAACATCACGATCACTGAAGTAAACGATGCTCCTGTCGCGACTGAAGATTCGGCGAGCACGAACGAGGACTCGCACGTGGATCTCTCAGCTATCGACTTCGCGAGCAACGACAGCACTGGTCCGGCGGATGAGAGTTTACAGGCGTTGACTGTGACGAGTGTTTCCGCCAACGCGAACACACACGGAAGCGTTTCGTTGTCGAATGGAATCGTGACTTACACACCTGATGCAAACTTCAACGGTGCGGCAAGTTTCGAATACCAGGTTTGCGATAACGGCAACACGAACGGTTCGCCCGATCCGCAGTGCACGACGGGCGTCGTGAACGTCACAGTGAATCCCGTCAACGATGCGCCGGCGGCAAATAGCCAGTCAGTAACCACCAACAGCAACACCCCTGTTGCGATCACACTGACCGGCAACGATCTGGAAACTGCAACGGCGGATCTCGTGTTCGAGGTGACGGTTGGTCCGGCGCACGGCAGCCTGTCAGGCAGCGGCGCTAACCTGACCTACACACCGAACGCGAACTACAGTGGCCCGGACAGCTTCCAGTTCACGGTACGCGACGCCGGCGACGGCAGCGCGGCTGCGTTGACGAGCGCGGCAGCGACAGTCTCGATCACGGTGAACGACACGGTCGCGCCGGTTATCAACGCCCCAGCAAACGTGACGGTCAACACGGGAGCGGGTGCGACGACGTGCGGCACAGTCGTAACCGAAACGCAACTGGGAACCGCTACAGCAACTGACAACGCCGGCAGCGTGAGTATTGAGCGCAGCGGCGTGCCGTCCGGCAATGTCTTCCCGGTTGGAACAACAACCATTACCTATACCGCGACGGATGACGCCGGAAATTCGTCAACCGCGACTCAGACCGTCACGGTAATCGATAACACAGCCCCGACAATAACCGCGCCGGCGCCTACCAGCGTCAACGCAGATGGCACTGGACACGCAACGATTCCCAACGTCGTTGCGGGCACGACAGCGAGTGACAACTGTGGACCAGTAACAGTCACGCAGAGCCCACTCGCCGGCACTGTCGTTGGCGTCGGCGCACACACGATCACGATCACAGCCACGGATGCGGCGGGCAACACGAGTACCGCTACGACGACATTCACTGTGATCGACGGTCGTCTGACGTTCTCGCTCAGCGCCTCACCGAATCCGGTGAGCCGTAACAAGACCACTAAGGTCGAAGTCGTCTATACAAACACGACCGCCGAACGGCTGACGGTTACGTTTGTCATGCGCTACACAGGACCGTGCGACAGCGGCGTGATCGATACCATGGGACCAAGCCAAATCAATGCTGGTCAGACAAAGAATGCGAACACAACGTTCCACGTTCCAAAGACGGCGTGCACGGGCGTGTATGTGTTGACGGCAGAGGCGTATATCGGAAACGTGCTGGTGGGAACAGCCACAACAGAACTAACCGTAGCGCCAGAATTACTTAAACGCAGTAAGACACTAAACGTCAGTACCGGGAGCGGTAGCGACCGGGTGCGTTGCGCAGGATCAACCATTCGGCTCGATTGGTCCTGCGCACCACCCGTTCGCTACCCCTCCCGGTACGCTCATGCTCAGTTGCAGCCCTGCCCCGAGCAGCGAAGCCGTTGAGGCGAAGTCTTTTGAATTGTTGAGCAAATTACGCCGAAGGCGTTCGCTAATTTCAGCCCAGGGTTCGAGCATTCGCGAGAACCCTGGGGAAATAAATTCAAATCGCGACCAAACCCTGAAAGGGTTTAGCCGGTTGGCGAACCCTTTCAGGGTTCAATCACTATTTTGTGATCTGATCCCAAGGTTGTCGCTGCGCTCCAACCTTGGGCTGAAATTAGCGAACGCCTTCGGCGTATTTCAATACTGATGCACTACCCGGAATCCAGGTAGCTTACGACATCGCGGACCAACTGTGGGTTACGGCGGCTCGGATGTAAGTGTGCCCTCCTAAAGGGGAGACCAAAGCGACGGGTGACGCTAATCACTTGTAGAGAAATGTTTGTGATCCAAAAGATGATTAAGCAGATGCTTTCAGGCTCGTTGGTTATTCTCCTTACTCTCTCGTCGATCTTAAGAGCGCAACAATCTCAATCACAAACTTCAACGATCGACCAGAAACAAACATCTCTCAAGCCTGGTGACGAACAGCCACCCGCTAACTTAGCGACAGAACCTGATGATAAGCAGGACGTAAAGCTCGCCGTTTATCAGGTGCATCGATTAGCGGAGAAGATCCTTGCCCTTCGCAGTGTTCGTGCGAAGGCTTTCGAAATCGCGCGACTTGCGGCGGTGTTGTGGAAACAGGATGAGACACACGCGCGGTTCCTGTTTGAAAAAGCTCTAAATTTGACGATCGCGAACGGAAACGACAGTGAAGCAAGGGCCCTATCAACATTGCACCGTCGCGTAATAGCACTGATAGCACATAGCGACGCCGAATGGGCAAAACGACTGATCGATTCCGCAGCGAAGCGCGAGACTGAAGACCAGGGTTCGAAGGCTTTTAGCAGCGCAAACATCAGAACCGCTCGAGGTCTGGTGGAGGAAGATCCCGCTGTTGCTGCTCAATTCGCAGAGCGAAGCTTAAAAGGCGGTGTCGATTCAGGGTTCGTCGATTTCGTTCTCACTTTGCGAAAGAAAGACGAACCTGAGGCTAACAGGCTTTTTGTTCATGCGCTTAACTACCTCTCTCAGCAACCGGCTGTAAATATACCAACAGTTCCATTCTTTGGGACTCTATCTATTTACCGCTGCGGATGTGATCGATCCGGACGCCTTCATGATGACTCGAGTGGAAGATATGCTCGTACCCAACATTACAGTGGAACGCCCCGGTGTCCCCAAAGCACTGGTGCGAGCGTATCTGGCGACTGCTGCGGACATTCTTTGGCGGATGACATCCGACTCTGAGCAACGCAAATTCAGTTATGCACTCTGCTACATGTTGATGCCCAAAGCAAGAAGTGTGGCTCCTGATCTAACAGCAAAACTCGACGCCGTTATGGCAGCGCTTACACCTGAGGTTCCAACGGGACTGACGAGTGACTCCGCTTTCCGGTACATGAAAGCGTCTCCTACTACTACCGAGGAGAAACTAACCAAAGCTGAGAATCAACCCGATCAGGAAAGTCGCGACATTGCCTATCTTGAAATAGCCCTTCAGGCCTGGCGCAAGGGTGACTTCAAGATGTGTCGTATTGCTCAAGGACGCATCTCGGATTCGGAAGCCAGTCAGCGGTTAGCTGCGATTATTGATTTTGGAGATGGCGCATGGGCCATTAAGCAGAACGCTGCGGACCTTTCGAAGGCAGAGGCCATGGCGAATCGACTGCCGCAGGGGATTGAACGCAGTATCTTGTTGCAGGCTATCGCGAAAATCCAAAGCAAGGGGCCAAATGCAAATTTAACGGAAGAAACAGTCGATAAAGCATTGAAAGCCGCTCGCTCGATGTCTGATGGCCGCCGTCCCTTCCTACTGCTTACCGCAGCCGCTCAACTAGCTAGCTTGAAGTCGCCGGCGGTTCACACTGCCATGGCTGAGGTGATCAGGGATTTTAATTCGTTCGAGGAGTCGGCCCTTTCCAGGTTGGATTGGGCCCAATCGGTTCAAATTGGACCTTTGAACGCCAGATTTCCTTTGGATGTTACCAACATAGATTTCAGCTTCAATGAAGCCTTTCGCACGATCGCTTTCGCTGACCCCGAAGCAGCAATGGCCCGGGCAGACGAATTGCGCCATGAAAATCTGCGTGCGCAAAGCTTGGTTGAAGTGGGTAGAGCGTTCTTAGAAAAACTCCCACCAAAGCCGATACAAAACGAACAACCGATTCGCGTCAATGAAGACGGCATGCGCAAATCAGCCTCCAAAACTGTCATGCCCTCATATCCCGAGGAAGCGCTGAAGAAACGAGAACAGGGCGTGGCCGTCATTGAGTTGCAATACGATGCTAAAGGCGATGTGGTCAATACTTCGGTTCTCGAGTCGCCGTCACAGAGCATTGGAGACGCAGTGGTTAGAGCTGTTAGACAATGGAAGTTTGTGCCCAGCAAAAAACAAGATGGCACTCCTGTAAGCATTCGCGGAAAACTTACTTTTTATTTCGAGATTGACACAGACGGAAAAGGCCAGGTTCAGAATCCTAAACAATTCCGTTGAAAGGCCTGCCAATCATTTCCTCATCCGAATAATGACCATCCGAATCCTCAACGTCGCTATTCTGGTTGTTGCAATCACCCTTTGCGCCTTGTTCGTCAAGAAGTATTTCTTTCAGCCTGCTCAGAATTACAACTACGCGATTGCACCGGATGCCCGGCTCATCATTAACGGAATTAACTGGGCTGATTCAGAAAGAACAGTTTTGGTAGCGCTGTCGAAGGATTGCAAGTATTGCTCAGACAGTGCTCCGTTTTATCGTCGTTTAGTCGAAGGAATCACGGGTCAGACCAAGACCAGGCTGATAGCAGTGTTTCCGGAGAGAGAATCGGAGGCTGAAGCATATTTGAGGCAACTTGAAGTTCCTATTCGAGAACTGCGCTACGTATCATTATCGTCTTTAGGTATAAAGAATGTACCCACGCTGGCAATTCTCGATCGAAGTGGTGTCGTCACTGACATGTGGGCAGGAAAACTCTCTCCGTTAAAAGAAGCGGATTTGATGTCGAAGCTGAGTCTGGAAAACACGAGGTCTCCTGATGAATGGTCCATCAGTGAAGCCAGTCTTGAGCGCAAAGTTGCAAACAAAGAGCAAGTGCCGATAACAAACAGTCTCGATAATTACACCGCCTCCCACAATCCTTGTGCCACTAGCGGCACGTACGTTTCAAGCCCTTCGGGCCGGAACTGGATTGTGCGCTCCTGCTCTGCGCTCATGTAGGCAGTCATCAGCAGCTCCGTTATCTCCAAGCCGTCGTAAAAACTCTCGTCCGGTTGCTTCCCATCGAGAAAGCATTGAACAAAATAGCGATCCTGTGATTCGTAGCCATACTCTGCGGCTTCGTTTCCCAGGACCGGCATTAAGCCCTGTTCAGCATTCTGTTTTTCAACCAGATCCTCACCTGCCGCGCCTTTCACTGCACGGCTCATGAATAACTTCAACCCGCTATCGAGCGAGTTCATGCTCAATGAATATTCAGGACCAAGCACTTCGAGCGACAGACGCAGCCCCGCTCCGACATAGCTCCATGAAGTTGTCACTTCGACGATGAGCGGTTTGTTATCTTCGTCAATGTAATTGATCGTAGCTCGCGCAAAATCCTCAGCCGGCCTGTTTTTATAGTCGACCTCCGCACCCATGTTCTGCTTGAGGATCTCTACATACTCGGGTCGCGACCATTTCAAACTCGCAATCTGCGCCGACACTTTCACGGGCCGAATACTTGAGCGGGCCGCACCGGGTTTGGTCAGCATAAAACGTCCGACTTCGATGCTGTGACACATCATGTCGTTGAGCACGCCTCCACCCTGTAGTTCGCCCTGCCAGAACCACGGCGAATGTGGACCACTGTGTTCTTCGGCTGCACGTGCAAGATAAGGGCGCCCTGTTAGTGCGGCAGCTCGGCTCCACATGATTTCTTTGCCCCGCGTCACACTCGGCGCGAAGATCTGATCTTCAAGATAGCCGTGAAGCAAACCCGACTGCTCCACCATTTGAACCATGCGCCGCGCTTCTGCCACATTTCGCGCCAGCGGCTTCTCACACGCAATTCCGATCAGTTTGCCTTTTCCTGATTGCACCGCATCGGAGATTGCCTGCATGTTTTGTACGCGTTGATGATTTGGGCCACACAACCACAGGCAGTCGATCTCAGGAGCGGCAATCATCTCCTCGATGGATTTGAAAGCTCGCGCGTTGCCGACCCGAAGCTCTCGAGCTCTGGCAGCAGCGGCCTCAGCGTGCGCGGGATTTGGACTGTACACACCAAGCACATCCGCATCGCGAACGCCACGCCAGGCTTCAAGATGAAACTTCGTCACGAAGCCGCTGCCGATGAATCCTATTCCCAATCTGCTTCCTGTCATGTGTGATCTCCCGGTAAATTGTAGCCTATGAACCAGAACCCTATTCTATTCTTAATTGCCCTCGGTGCTCTGCTGATCGCTTTACGGCCGAACACAGTCGTGTTCTCTCAGCAAAGTTCGGTGGGTGTGTTCGCTGATCAAAGCGATGTCGGCAATCCCCTTCGCACAGGTCGGACCACATATGATAGTGACAAACAGGAATACACAATTGAAGGCGCAGGGACAAATATGTGGGCCGGCCGTGACGAGTTTCATTTCGTTTGGCGGCGTTTGAAAGGCAACTTTATTCTAACGGCCCACGCTGCTTTCGTCGGTAAAGGTGTCGAGCCGCACCGGAAAATGGGATGGATGGTGCGCGGCGGTCTCGATGCCGATTCACCGCACGCAGTAGCCGTGGTCCACGGTGACGGACTCACATCGTTGCAATTTCGCAGAACGAAAGGCGCGGTAACAGAGGAAATGATTTCGAAAGTCAGCGGTGCGGGGGTTCTCCAACTTGAAAGAAAGGGCAACACTTACAAAATGTCCGCCGCTCGCTTCGGCGAAGTGTTGAAGAGCGAAGCAGTGTCTCTCGATTTAGGCGATGAAGTTTATGTCGGACTATTTGTCTGTTCGCATAGCAAGGACGTGACCGAAAGGGCCGTTTTTAGCAACGTCCGCATCACAGTGCCCGCGCAAGATAACTTTGTTCCCTACCGGGATTACATCGGAAGCAATCTCGAAGTGATGGACGTCGCCAGCGGCAAACGCAAGATTGTCTACACGGCGACTGACTCTTTTCAGGCACCCAACTGGACCAAAGATGGTAAAGCGTTGATCTATAACCGCAACGGTCGCTTATATCGTTTCGATCTGGCGAAGAAAGCACCCGCTGAAATCGGCACCGGGTTTGCGGTCAATAACAACAATGACCACGTCCTCTCGTTCGACGGAAAGATGCTCGCTATTAGTCATCACAGCAAGGACGACGGCAACGCATCGATTGTCTACACCGTACCAGTCAACGGCGGCACGCCGCGCAGAGTTACGGCTAAAGGACCTTCGTACTTACATGGTTGGTCACCTGACGGCAAATACCTGGTCTATACCGGTGAACGAGATGGCGAGTTTGACATCTACAAGATTTCAGCTACTGGAGGCCCCGAGACTAACCTCACAAACACGAAGGGACTGGATGATGGACCAGAGTTCACACCTGATGGCAGATTTATTTACTTCAACTCAACGCGCTCGGGAACGATGCAAATCTGGCGCATGAAGCCGGACGGCAGCGACCAGGAACAAGTTACAAATGACGAATACAACAACTGGTTCCCGCATATCTCTCCCGACGGCCGGTGGATCGTTTTCCTATCGTTCCTAAAAGATGTGGACCCAACCGATCACCCGTTCTACAAGCCCGTTTACATTCGGCTCATGCCCGTCAATACGATGAAGCCAAAAGTGATTGCGTATGTATACGGAGGTCAGGGAACAATTAACGTCCCCTCATGGTCACCGGATGGAAAGCGAATAGCTTTCGTAAGTAACACTGATAAGGCGGGTGGACAATGATCCGGGTTAGAACTTTAGCTTCTCGAGATAACGAAGACTCTGCGGGATTTGCGCAACAGACGCCGGCGACTCGTCTTCGATGAAGTACCACTTAACACCTGCTTTCTTCGCCGCACGAAACACGTTGGGCCAGTCGATGATTCCTTCGCCAAGCGGCACGTTGTTGGTCACGTCCGACTGTCCCGTAAATCCGCCCGGCGTGCCTCGCTTCATGTCCTTAACGTGCATCAGCTCAAAGCGCTTTCCATATTTCTCCAGCAACTTCACTGGATCCTGTCCCGGATGAACAATCCAGTAAACATCCATCTCGATGCGCACATACTCAGGCTTTGTCTCGGCCATTAGTAAGTCGAACAGCGTGCCGTCACGGTAAGGCAGAAATTCATAACCGTGGGTGTGATAGAAAAACTTGATTCCATGTTTCGCAAGAGCCTCACCAGCGCGATTGAAAACCGCTGCTGCTTCGCGGCAAGTCTTTTCGTCGAAAGGATCCCGGTGCGGAATCCACGCACAACCGGCATACTCGAGACCCAACAACTTCGCTTCGCGCGCGACAACTTCGATATTGTCCCGGCACTGTTCATACGAAAAATGGCCGCTGATCGCTTTTATTTGCCGAGCGTCAAGTTGCTCTTTGAACTTCTCAGGCGCGATACCGTAAGTTCCGGCCAACTCAACATTAGTGATGCCAAAAGCCCGCACCTGGTCCAACGTTTGCGCAACATCTTTCTTGAATTGGTCGCGCAGACTGTAAAGCTGAAGACCTACGGCTTTTCGTGGGACGGTTTCATTTTGAGTGGGCCAGGCCAGCGCTACGCAACCGAGTACAAGAGATAGAAGTACGATTTTAAGTTTCATATCCCCGTATCGGTCCGAATCCGCGTTCATCCGCGTTAACTATTCGGTTGAGACTTGCGTTTCTTTATTGAGTGCGGCGTGGAGGGTGTGCCACGGAAGCGTGGCGCATTTGACGCGCACCGGAAACTCGCGCACGCCAGCGAAGATCTTCAAGTTGCCGAGATTGTTCTCCTCTGCCTCTTCGTTGAGCTCGCCCGTGACCATCGAGTGAAACTCCTGGAAAAGGTTCTCAACCTGCTCCTTACTCTTCCCTTTGACGGCCTGCGTCATCATGCTCGCCGCTGCTTTCGAAATCGCGCAACCCGATCCCTCGAACCCAACATCCTTCACTAAATCATTTTCGAGGTCCAGGTAAATAGTCAAATGATCGCCGCAGAGTGGATTGTAGCCTTCAGCGCTGTGATTAGCCGTTTCGAGCTTGCGAAAGTTTCGCGGCTTCTTGTTATGGTCGAGGATTACCTGCTGGTAGAGTTCGCTTAGTTCAGACATTAACTAAATATCTCAATCACACGTTCAATCGTGCGCGCCAGCACGTCGATCTCTTCCTTCGTGTTGTAAAAAGCAAACGACGCGCGCGCGGTTGCCGGCACTTTGAACCGTTGCATCACAGGCTGCGCGCAGTGGTGACCGGCGCGAACCGCGATGCCTTCCTGGTCCAGGATCGTGCCGATATCGTGCGGGTGAATGTCGTCGATTACAAACGACAACACACTCGCCTTATTTTTTGCGGTACCGATAATTCGCACCCCTTCGATAGCGGAAACACGTTCAGTCGCGTAGCGCAGCAGTTCCGCTTCGTACACCGCCGCTGCCTCACGACCGATGCTGTTCAGGTAATCGATCGCGGCGCCAAGACCGATCTGCGATGCAATCGCGGGCGTGCCGGCTTCAAACCGGTTCGGCGGATGGGCGTAGGTGGTCTTTTCAAACGTGACGGTCTTGATCATGTCCCCGCCACCCTGAAACGGATTCATCTTTTCGAGCAGCTCGAGCTTTCCGTAAACGACGCCGCTACCTGTCGGCGCGAACATCTTGTGACCGGAGAAGACGTAAAAGTCAGCATCGAGATCCTGCACGTCAAAAGGCATGTGCGGCGCGGCCTGAGCGCCGTCGATCAGCACGGGCACGCCGTACTTGTGTGCCTGCGCGATCATCTCTTTGATCGGATTGATCGTGCCGAGCGCATTTGAGACGTGCATCACCGCGACCAGCTTTGTGCGTTCGTTGAGCAGACCGTCGTACTCATCGAGCAGCAACTCACCCGCGTCGTTCATCGGTATCACGCGGAGGCGTGCGCCCTTTTCTTCGCAGAGCATCTGCCACGGAACGATGTTGGCGTGATGCTCCATCGCGGAGATGATGATCTGGTCGCCGGCGCCGATGAACTTGCGGCCGTAGCTGTGCATCACGAGGTTAATGCCCTCGGTGGCGCCACGCACGAAGATACACTCACGGACGTCGCGCGCGTTGATGAAGCGTTTCACCTTTTCACGCGCGCCTTCGTAGGCAGTCGTCGCTTTCTGGCTCAGATAGTGAACGCCGCGATGTATGTTCGAGTGTTCCTGTTCGATATAGGTGCTGCCGCGATCGATGACGACTTGCGGCACTTGCGAGGAGGCGGAGTTGTCGAGATAGATAAGTGGCTTGCCGTTGACTGTCTGATGCAGAACAGGAAAGTCAGCGCGAATGCGCTCGATGTCCCAGGTTGTCGAGACGGGGGATTCAGGGGTTATTAAAGTTCCAGCACTCACAGTTCTAAACTCCTGCTTCACAGGATGACAAGATTTTCATGATTGACTAGATACATCCTGAAAATCATGCAAATCCTGTAATCCTGTTTATAACGACGTGTGCAACTGCCGCAGCACAATCTCATCGAGCTGCGACCTGATCGAGTCGATCTTGATCTTCCCGATCACTTCCTCAGCAAATCCGTACGTCAACAAGCTGCGCCCCAGCTCGGGACCTAGCCCGCGCGTCTCCAAATAAAACAACTCTTCCGGATCGATCTGCCCGATCGCCGCGCCATGCGCGCACTTCACATCGTCCGCATAAATCTCCAACTGCGGTTTCGTATCGACGCGCGCCTTATCCGACAGCAGCAGGTTCTTATTCGTCTGCAGCGCATCGGTCTTCTGCGCGCCCTCACGAACAAACACCTTGCCATTGAAAACCGCGCGCCCATTGCCGTCGAGAATTCCCTTGTACAACTGGTGACTGGTGCAATGCGGCTGCTTGTGATCGATCACCGAATGCGTGTCAGTATGCTGATCGGAGCCGGCCATGTAGAGACCATCAACGGCAGTCTCCGCACCTTCGTGGTCCATCACGACTGAAACATCGTGTCGTGATAGCTGCGCGCCGAGATTAATCGACGTCGTATCGTAACGGCTCGCTCGACCTAGCTCAGCGGAAGTCGTCGAAACGTGATAAGCGTTGTTGCTTTCACGCTGCACGCGATAGTGCTCGAGTTGGGCTCCGTCTTTCAGAACAATTTCTGCAGTCGCGTTCGTGAAATACTTTCCTCCGTTACTCGACACGAAACTTTCAATCAAGGTCGCCGAACTGTTTTCATCAGCGACAACGAGCAGTCGCGGAAAACTCGCACCGTTCTCAGCATCGGCCACGAACGTGATCTGCAAAGGCCGTTCGAGCTTTACGTTCTTCGGAATCCACAGAAAGACACCTGATTGAAGAAACGCCGTGTTCAGCGCGGTCAGTCCGTTGTTGTGATAACCGGCGTTCCGCGCCAAATACTTCCGAACGATCTTGTTGTAGCGCGCGTCCTGAGCTGCACTGAAGAGATCGACCGCGATCACATCGCCGAGCCCGCTCTTCGTCGACAAGTCCTCGCGCAGGAACCCGTCTACAACAAAGAGATGGGCGTCTGCGGTTTCGGGATATTCGAAGCGCTTGAGATCATGTGCTTCACTCGAGCACACTCGTTACCGGCACAAACTCTTCTTTCGCGAGCGTCGCGAGGTTCGTGTATTTCCAGTCCTCTTCCCTTACCGGCGGAAAACCCAACTGCTCGAAACGATCCATCGCGCTGCTGCGCACGAGCTCGAGCCACGCAACCGTCGGAGACAACTCACGCACTGAGCGAAACGCCGTTTGATACGTATTTTCTGACTTGACGAGTTCAGTAACCATTCCTAGTTCGCCGGCGCGCCCGCTCCTTTTTCGCTGTCCGCTGTCTTGATCCAGTCATATCCCTTCGATTCGAGCTCAAGCGCAAGCTCCTTGCCGCCTTCGCGAGCGATGCGACCGTCGGCCAGCACGTGCACGAAATCAGGAACGATGTAGTTCAAGAGTCGCTGGTAGTGCGTGACGACGATGATCGCGTTGTCTGGTGTCAGCAGTTGATTAACGCCGCCGGCAACAACGCGAAGCGCGTCGATATCGAGGCCTGAATCAGTCTCGTCCAACACGGCGAGCTTTGGCTCGAGCACCGCCATCTGCAGGATCTCGTTGCGTTTCTTCTCGCCACCGGAGAAGCCCTCGTTGACCGAACGCGTCATGAAGCTCGCTTCCATCTCTACGACTTTCGCGCGCTCTTTCAGAAGATCCTTGAACTCGAGTGGATCGAGCTCCTCTTCGCCGTGATGTTTTTTCTTCTCGTTGTAAGCGAGACGCAGAAACTGCGCATTCGAAACGCCCGGTACTTCGATCGGATACTGAAACGCCATGAAGACGCCTTCGCGCGCACGCTCGTCAGGCGCCATATCGAGAAGATTGCGTCCCTCGTAAATAATCTCGCCGCCGGTCACTTCGTACTGCGGATGACCTGCGAGCACCTTCGCGAGCGTCGACTTCCCGGAACCATTCGGTCCCATGATCGCGTGAATCTCACCTTTATTAACCGTCAGGTTGATGCCTTTCAGTATCGTCTTGCCATCAATCCCTGCGTATAAGTTTTTAATCTGTAACATTCATCAATCCTGCTAATCTTGAAAATCCTGAAATCCTGTCTAGCCCACACTACCTTCCAGCTTCAGCCCGAGAAGTCGCTGCGCTTCAACCGCAAACTCCATCGGCAACTGCAAGAACACATCCTTACAAAAACCATTGATAATCAACGACACCGCATCCTCTTGCGAAATTCCGCGCTGCTGCAAGTAGAACAGTTGCTCTTCGCTGATCTTCGAAGTCGATGCCTCATGCTCGACACTCGAGCTGTTGTTCATCACTTCGATATACGGGAACGTGTTCGCACCACACGTCGATCCGATCAGCATCGAGTCACACTGCGTGTAGTTGCGTGCGCCCTCGGCCTTCGGCATCACCTTCACGAGACCGCGATAGCTGTTGTTTGATTTACCTGCCGCAATGCCTTTCGAGATAATTGTCGAGCGCGTGTTCTTGCCGAGGTGAATCATCTTCGTGCCCGTGTCGGCCTGTTGCGCGTGATTGGTCAACGCAACCGAGTAAAACTCTCCGATCGAGTTGTCGCCCTGGAGAATGCACGACGGATACTTCCACGTGATCGCCGATCCGGTTTCGACCTGCGTCCACGAGATCTTCGAGTTCTTGCCGGCACACTTGCCACGCTTCGTCACGAAGTTGTAAATACCGCCGCGTCCTTCTTCGTCGCCCGCGTACCAGTTTTGCACTGTCGAGTATTTGATCTGCGCATCGTCGAGTGCAATAAGCTCGACGACAGCCGCATGAAGCTGGTTCTTATCGAATTTCGGCGCCGTGCAGCCTTCGAGATACGAAACGTGCGAACCTTCTTCGGCAACGATCAGTGTGCGCTCAAACTGTCCTGACTCCGCGTTGTTGATGCGGAAGTACGTCGAAAGCTCCATCGGACAGCGCACGCCTTTCGGAATGAAGCAGAAGCTTCCATCCGAAAAGACCGCGCTGTTCAGTGCCGCGAAGAAGTTGTCGTTAGTCGGCACGACTGATCCGAGATACTTCTTCACGAGCTCCGGATAGTCTCTGATCGCTTCTGTGAACGAGCAGAAGATCACGCCGTGCTTCTTGAGTTTTTCTTTGTAAGTTGTCGCAACCGAGACCGAGTCAAACACCGCATCGACTGCAACGCCCGCGAGCTGCTTCTGTTCCGTTAACGGAATACCCAGTTTCTCGAACGTGCGCAGCAGCTCGGGATCAACTTCGTCGAGGCTCGCTTTCGTGACTTTCTGTTTCGGCGCGCTGTAATAGATGATGTCCTGGTAATCAAGCTTCGGATACTTGAGATTGGGCCAGTGCTTCGGTTCCGTCATCGTCAGCCAGTGGCGATAAGCCTTCAGACGAAACTCCAGCATCCACTCCGGCTCGTTTTTCTTTTCGACGATCAGACGAATAGTGTCTTCGCTCAAGCCGCGTGGAATGACATCCGATTCGATATCGGTTACGAAGCCGTATTTGTATTCCTGTTTGCTTAAAAGTTCTGCTGTACTCATCACTAAACTCGATTATCTTTCCTGGTCCCCTGAATCTGGTGTAGAGCTGCGTCGACGTTCGCCTCTGTTCCGAGCAATTGCGAGAGCGTGATCTCCCCAAGCGCGTTGTCGACAATTTGGTGCAACTCGATGATCACCGGGCGAATGCCGCAGTCGCCCGTGTGTACGCATGCATCGAGGACGCCCGCATAACTCTTGCAATGTGACTCGGCCGGTTCGCCTTCGAGAACGCGTATCACCTGGTTCAACCGGATCTCAGACGCAGGTCGCATCAGCGCGTAACCGCCCTTGATGCCGCGCGTGGATTGCACGAGTCCGGCCTTGCTCAAAATCCACATCAGCTTGCCGGCGTTTGCCGTGGAAATTCCCTCCAAACGGGCAAGCTGCGGTAGCGTCAACGACTCGCCCATTGTTTCCGCACGGGCTAACTGCAACAGGCAGCGCAGACCATATTCCTCTTGAGCTGAGATCTTCATTGCGCGTCTAAATCATTAACCTGACGCATCTTAAGCTAAACCTTACTTTTAAGTCAAGATTAGCCGCGGATAGACGCGGATAAACGCAGATCAGCGTTTATCTGCGAAAATCCGCGGCTACAGTTTGAAGTCGAAGTCGATATATCCCGCGAGACGAACGGGTTTGGTATTGACCATTGATGGCGGGAAAGTCCAGCCACGCGCGGCTTCTTCAGCGGCCTTCCGCAGCAGCGTCGGGCCTTCTGAGTTAGTCACCCAGACTTTGCCGTTTTCATCGACGATCGCAAAGACGCGCACGGTGCCTGTCACGTTGTGGGTCTTGGCCTGCGGCGGGTAAACCGGAGTGACACGCTTTGTTTCGCGGCCACTGAGCGATCCGGTGCTGACCAACTGTGGCACAGGTCCGGACGTCGTTGCGGTCCCCGCCGGAGTCGGCGACGGTGTCGCATCTGAATCTGCGACTGCTGCGGGTGGCTTGGTAGAAAACGGATTGGGAATCCTGTTGGTGACAGCATCGAGTGCCGGCGAGCGACCGAGTGACGCCACCTGAATCTGCGACGACGCCATTTTTTCTCTCGCCGTCAGGTACTCTGTCTGCCACTTTGCGCGATCTTCGTCGTTTCGTGCGAGCGACAAACGAATGCCGAGCACGTCTTCCTGTAACGCGAGTGCGTCGTAAGAGCGACCCTGTTGTGTAGAGATCTCTTTCGCCTGTGCGATCAGTCTTTCGAGTAGTGAACGGACCCGGTCGAGGTCGCCGTTGGCTTCAGCCGGCAGGTTCGAGTCACTCGGGTTGATGCCGTAACTGCGATAACGCGCGAGGTGCGAGCGAATGCCGTTAACAGTCTGGCCCGCGGCAGCGTAGTAAGTGCGAAGCGATTCGTCTTTTTGTGCCGAGCGCGCCTGGAAAGCCTCTTCGAGCAACGACTGCGAGCGGCCGTAGTTTCCGTCTTCGAGGTAAATCCCGAGCAACATCAGCGTCGTGGCATTGCGTAACGTGATGTCGGTTGCGGATGCACGAATATTTTCGAGCTCCGTCGCCGCAGCCTGAAGCTGGTGGACGGCGGCGAGCGCACGAGCACGCTCAATTCGCGTCAAAACCGGATTGGCGGACGCATCCTCACCCGAGCCAGTCGACTGGCCCAGCGCGAAACCGGCTGTAATTAGAATAAGGACTGTCGGGAGGATTACATGGATATAGGGGCGAAAATAAGTGAAAAACCTCAAATTGTTGGCTCCTGAAATACGAAAGCGAGCCTATGCTCGCTAGAGTTGGTATCAATTTGACCTCGCCATTATGGCCGCAACAGGGGCGATGAGGCAAGAGCGGCCATTTTGAGCCTCCTTGATAGCGCACGGACGAGTAGCTTTTAGACAGGATTTACAGGATTAATCATGATAATCCTGAAAATCCTGTAATTCTGTCAGCAGCTTACGGGGTGGTGGTCGTGCTTAGGCTTTTGATGATCTTGTCGCGGAAGACGCGGGCGTCGGCTTTGACGGCGGCTTCGTTCAGGGTCAGAAGACGCCGGTTGCGCATGACCACGCGGCCGTTGATGATGACGGTTTCGACGTCGGAAGCTTTGGTGGCGTAGACGAGGTCGGAGTAAACGTTGTAAAGAGGAATTTGATTTAGGGTGTCGCGATCGATGACCAGCAGATCTGCGCGTTTGCCGGTTTCGAGCGAGCCGATCTCTTTCTCGAGATGTAGCGCCTGGGCGCCGCGAATCGTCGCGAGCTCAAAAGCCTCCTGCGCCGAGATCACTTTGGGATCGCCCGAAAACACTTTGTGCAGCTTCGCGACCGTGTCCATTTCTTCCCACATGTTCAGATCATTATTTGACGCCGCTCCATCCGTTCCTAATCCCACGAAAAGCTTCTCCGTCAACATTCGCGGAACCGGAGCAACACCGGAAGCAAGCTTCATGTTCGACTGCGGATTGTGAACCACGCCTACGCCGCGACGTTGCAGTATCGCGATGTCAGTTCCCTGCGGCCAGACCATATGAGCCGCAATCACGCGCTCGTTCAGGAAGCCGATGCGCTCGAGATAAGCAACCGGGCTCGCGCCTTTCGCTTTGACACTGTCGTCGACTTCGCGTTTCGTTTCGGAAATGTGCGTCACGATCGGCGCGCCGGTGCGATCGGAAAACGCTCGCGCGGCTTTAAGGTGTTCTTCTGAAACTGTGTACGGAGCGTGAGGCGCGATCGCCGGAACGATCAGCTCGTGTCCTTTCCACCGGGCCACAAACTTCTCGACGTATGCCATGCCTTCAGCATTCGTCTTATTGTCCGCGACGGGAAAATCGATGATGGTTTCGCCCAGCACGCCGCGAACACCCGCCTTCGCAGTCTCATCCGCAATCGCGTCTTCGAAGTAATACATGTCGCAGTAGGTCGTCGTGCCACCACGAATCATCTCCGCAAGGCCCAGACGAGCTCCGACACGCACAAATTCTTCCGTAACGTTCTTGGCCTCAGCCGGAAAGATGTACTTCGTCAACCACTCCTGCAAATCGAGGTCGTCAGCAAGACCGCGAAACAGGACCATCGGCACATGCGTGTGCCCGTTGATTAGACCAGGCGTGATGACCTTGCCCGTCGCGACGACCTTCTGGCGTGATGTGTATCGCGATTCAATCTCTGCACGTGGACCAATTGCGACAATACGGCCATTCGACACGGCGATGCCGCCGTCGTCGATAACACGACGCGTCTGGTCCATCGTCACGATCGTGCCGCCGACTACGAGAAGATCGACCGGCTGCCGGCGACGTCTGGGCTGTGACATCTGGAAGCATGGTCATCAAAATCAAGGAAACACAGATCAACGCGGATTTATTCCCGAGTATCATTGGTTTTTCTTCAAGAATCGCGCGTCAAAAGCGCGCGGGAGCAGATCGGCGATGTGAAACTCCTCGCTCTTCCCTTCAAGGTTCGCGAACACGATCTTCGCGCCGCGCGCAAACTCCCAGATGATCTGACGGCACGTTCCGCATGGCGGCGTCAGGGTCTCAGTGTCTGCAATAACGGCAAGATCCGTAAACTGGCGTTCACCTTCCGACAACGCCTTCCAGATCGCGACTCGTTCCGCACAAACCGTCAAACCGTAACTCGCACTCTCGACGTTGCAACCGGTGTAAACCTTGCCGTCCGCAGTCTTCACTGCCGCACCGACAAGGAAATTTGAAAATGGCGCCACTGATTGCAAGCGCGCGCGCTTCGCCGCTTCAATCAGCGACTCGATATCTTCGCTCAAAGTTGACCTCCGACAGTTGATAAAGCACTGGCCAGCCTCTCGCGAATTTTTCCGCTCAACAGATCGATACTGACGAGATTATGACCACCTTCAGGAATGATTACGTCCGCATGACGTTTCGACGGCTCGACAAACTGCATGTGCATCGGTCTGACCGTCCCGATGTATTGTTCGATAACTGACTCCACTGTGCGTCCGCGCTCAGCAAGATCGCGGCGCAGGCGGCGAATGAAACGAATGTCGTCAGGTGTGTCGACAAATACTTTGATGTCCATCTGCTCGAGCAGCCGTGGCTCGGCAAAGATCAAAATGCCTTCGACGATGACGATGGGTTTGGGTTCGACTGTACGCGTCTCGTTTAGACGCGAGTTGGTTTTGAAGTCGTAGAGCGGCAACTCGATCGGCTCGCCGGCTTTGAGGCGACGCACGTGGTTGACGAGTAATTCGTTGTCGAGCGCATCCGGATGATCGAAGTTGGCGACGCCGCGATAATCGACTGGTAGATCGGTGACGATTGCGGTAGTAGGAGTCCTGTTGGATGAAGACTACCTGGCTGGCGCTGACCGATTCAAGGATGCGATTGGCGATCGTGGTCTTGCCTGAGCCCGTTCCGCCTGAGATGCCGATTATCATGGATCGAAATTCTGGTAGATAGCGTTATATCGAAGTCAGTTGTTGAACAAGATTACAAGATTTTCAGGATTTACAAGATAGTTCTGTTGTTAATGGCGCCGATTACTCGTCGCAGTAGTTCGGCGAAGGTTTCACGCACGCGATTGCCGGTTGCCATCACCTCTTCGTGATTGATCGGTTGGTCGCTGATTCCCGCCGCCATGTTGGTGATGCACGAGATGCCGAGCACTTCGAGACCCATGTGACGCGCTACGATCGCCTCCGGCACTGTGCTCATTCCGACCGCATCCGCACCGAGATTTCGCAGCAGGTGGATCTCGGCAGGCGTCTCGTAGCTTGGACCAGAGAGCGCGCCGTAGATCCCGCGCCGCACTTCAGCCCCGATCGCTTTCGCTTCATCGACAACCAGCTCCTGCAACTCAGCCGAATAGACTGCCGACATGTCCGGAAATCGTGGTCCAAATCGCTCATCGTTTGGACCACGCAGCGGATTGACACCCATCAGGTTGAGATGATCGCTGATCACCATCAACGCGCCCTGTGTTAGCTGAACGTTTATTCCCCCCGCAGCATTCGTGAGTACGAGTGTCTTAACTCCGAGCAAACCGAAAGTGCGAACAGGAAATGTGACTTCTTCGAGTGAGTAACCTTCGTAGTAATGAACGCGGCCCTGCATCGCGAGCACGGGAACACTGTCGATCTTGCCGATTACGAGACGCCCGGCGTGACCCTGCGCTGTCGAGCGCATAAAACCAGGTATCTCTTCGTAAGGAATGCCGACAGCTTCTTCGAAGTCATCGGCAAAACCGCCCAGTCCACTGCCCAGCACAAGGGCGATGCGCGGCTCAACGCTGATTCGCGATCTGATGACTCTTGTGGCGTGTTCGGCGCGTTCGTAAAGACTCGTGCTTGCCATTCGCTCAACCATTTTCGAAACCCCTTGTTACTTCTCTTTCTGATACGGTATACCGAGCGCACGCGGTGGCCGGGACGATCCAATAAAGCCCGCCAGCACCACAATGGTCAAGACGTACGGCACCATTTGGATGAACTGCACCGGAATCTCTTCACCCGACGGCAACTTGAAAACGCCCTGCATCTGAATCGAAACAGCTTCGGTTAATCCAAACAAGAGACACGCGAGGAGGGTCGGCACCGGTTTCCACTTGCCGAAGATCAACGCTGCGAGCGCGATGAAGCCACGACCCGCAGTCATGTTTCGAGTAAACAACGATGATTGACCGATCGAGAGGTATGCTCCGCCGATGCCCGCAAGCATGCCTGCCAGCAGCACACCCCAATACCGGACCTTACTCACACTCACACCGGCAGCATCTGCGGCCTCGGGATTCTCTCCAACCGATCTGAGCCGCAAACCAAACGGCGTCTTGTAAAGAACGTACCAGATAACCGCGACGAGCACGATGATCGCGATCGCGATGAAGAATGGTGATTGCGGTAACAGGTGGTCCTTGGGAATCTGCGGAGTCGAACCGGATGACAGAAAGAACGCACCACTCAAAAATCCCGGCACACCGATCATCAGTATGTTGATTGCGGCGCCACTCACAACCTGATCGGCTTTGAACTTGATACAACTGATCGCGTAGATCACCGCTATGAACAGTCCCGCGATCATGCCCGCCAGCAGTCCCACCCACGGGCTCGCATTGCCCAAGCCGAAGCTCTTGTCGGCAGCGTAGGTGACAGCGGCGGCCGTGAACGCGCCCGCGAGCATCTTTCCTTCAAGAGCGATATTGATCACGCCCGAGCGTTCCGAGAACAGACCACCGAGCGCCGCGAGCACGAGTGGAGTGGCGAGCCGGAGCGTGGAGGCGATGAGCGAAAGGGTGAAAATATCTCTCATGAGTTACGCTCGCAAACGTTGCAACGGAGCTTTTCTTCTCAAAAGCCATTTGAAGAAGCCTTCGGCAGCAACGAACAGAATGATGATGCCCTGGAGCACTTGCACGATGTCCTTTGTTACGTGCTCAGAAAAACCGTCGACATAGATGCCGCCGTGTTGCAGCGCGGCAAACAACAATGCCGCGAAAATCACACCGACGGGATGATTGCGACCGAGCAGTGCCACCGCAATTCCTGTAAAGCCGTAGTTGTCAGAGAAACCGTCGTAGTATCGATAACGATAGCCAAGCACCTCATTGATGCCGACCATGCCTGCGAGTGCGCCTGATACGGCCATCGCCAGAATGATCTGTTTGCGAATCGAGATGCCGCCGTACTCAGCCGCGGAAGGATTACTACCAGTGGCGCGGATCTCGTAGCCCCACTTCGTGCGCCATAAAAACAGATAGACCAGCAGGCAGCAGAGTAGCGCGAGCAGGAACGCGACATTCAACGGAATGCGCTCCGGAAAGCCGGGAACAAACTTGCCAAGCCGCGCAATGTGAGCGCCTTCGCCGATCGTCGCTGTCTGCATGATCGGATCGCCGGGCACCTTGTAGTAATACTGCGTGAAGTAGCTCACGAGTGCGACGGCGATGAAGTTCAACATGATCGTGTTGATG
This sequence comes from uncultured Acidobacteriota bacterium, assembly GCA_963748155.1. GTDB lineage: Bacteria > Acidobacteriota > Blastocatellia > Pyrinomonadales > Pyrinomonadaceae > PSRF01. The sequence continues at coordinate 135,914 of CAVVHV010000005.1, forward strand.
ACTTCGTGCGAGCCGAACCGCGCTTTCAACACACCCGGAATTGCGCCCCAGAACGCGCCGGTGAGTATCGCAGCCGCAAAGCAGAACGGGATCAGTAGCCAGGGTGTTAAGTTTGCGAAAGTGATGCCGACCCACGCAGTCGCGAATGCGGCAATGTAGAGTTGTCCTTCGGCGCCGATGTTGAACAGGCCGCAGCGGAATCCGACGAGAACGGCGAGTCCGGTGAAGATCAGCGGTGTGGCGTGAAAGAGTGTGTAGCCGATTCCATCCGGCCACGACAAAGCGCTACCGAGAAGCAGACCGTACGCTTCGAGTGGATTGTCGCCGACGATCAGAATGAGAATGCCGCCGACGATGAAGGCAGCCACCACCGCGATTAGGGGAAACAGGAGCTCACGTGCGAGTTTGTTCATTATGCGTCGGTTAGTTAGAACCTCACTTGGACCGGGCCAGTACCACCTCGCGGTAGCGGGTGGGTGCGCAGCCTTTAGTCTGCGTCAGTCGCCGTACAGCTGTGCACCCACCCGCTACCGCGAGGTGGTACTGACCCGGTCCAAGCTAAAGCTTGAACTCTAAACAACATTAATGGCCGCGGGTCATTAATAGTCCGATCTCTTCAAGGGTCGCGACTTTCGGATCGACCTCGCCTGCAATCTTTCCTTCATGAATGATCAGCAAACGATCGGAAAGACTCGTCACTTCTTCGAGCTCGGCCGACACGAGCAGGATCGCGCACCCGTTGTCACGCAAACTCACGAGCTGGCGATGAATGAACTCGATCGCACCGATATCGACGCCGCGCGTCGGTTGCGACACAAGCAGTAGCTTCGGCGCGACGTGATACTCACGACCGATGATTAGCTTCTGCTGGTTACCGCCTGACAGCGCACGCGCAGGCAGTGCAGCGTTTGGTGGACGAACATCGAAGCCCTGAATGATCTCCGTGGCGCGTCGCTGTATCGGCGTTTTCGTCAAGAAAAATTCCGCCCGCCAAAGCTGCGATAGGCGGACGATAATGAACTCCGAGGATCGAGTTTTCAGCGAGACTGAAGTCGAGTAACAATCCGCGTCGATGGCGATCTTCCGGGATGTGAGCGATGCCGAGCTCACGCCGGATGCGCGCGCCGAGAGATTTGAGATCCCTGCCTTCAAAGTTGATCTGACCGGTGATGCGCACCGGATCAACGAGTCCAGCGAGTGCCTCGATCAGCTCGGTCTGACCATTGCCTTCAACGCCGGCGATGCCGACGATCTCACCACGACGAACTTCAAACGACACGTCGTTGACACGCTTCGCTCCCGCGTCATGAAGCACTGACAGGTTCTTGACTTCCAGCTCAGTCTGGCCCACCTCAGGCTCAGTCTTCTCCACGCGCAGCAACACTTCACGACCAACCATCAGTCGCGCCAGCTCGGCCGCATTCGTGTCTTTCGTTTGCACTCGTCCGACCACTCGACCGTCGCGCATCACCGTGACTTCATCCGAGATCGCGAGTACTTCCGAAAGTTTGTGAGTAATGATGATTACTGTTTTGCCCTGCTCGCGCATGCGACGCAGGATCACGAAAAACTCTTCCACTTCGAGCGGCGTCAATACTGCCGTGGGCTCGTCGAGAATCAAAAGCTTTGCGTGCCGGTAGAGCGCCTTTAGCAACTCGACTCGCTGTTGCTGGCCCACTGATAAATGTTCTACGGGCTCGTTAGGATTGACGGCGAGTTTGAATTCTTCGGAGAGCTGTCTGATTTGCGCAGCGGCACTCTTGAGATCGAGAGCGAGCGCGCTGCCGGGTTCGGCGCCGAGGACGATGTTCTCCGCAACCGTCATCGTCTCAACCAGCATGAAGTGCTGGTGGACCATGCCGATGCCGAGTGCGATCGCATCGTGAGGCGACTTGATGTCGCGTACCTGACCATCAACGAGGATCTCGCCGCTGTCGGCGGTGTAGAAGCCGTAAGCGATACGCATCGCCGTCGACTTTCCCGCGCCATTTTCGCCGACGATGGCGTGGATCGTCCCGGGCTTAACGACGATGTCGACGTGATCGTTGGCGAGTACGTCGCCGAAGCGTTTTGTAATCTGTCGGAGTTCGAGCATTAAGAGTTTCAGCCGCGGATGAACGCGGATGAACGCGAATCAGACTTACGTTCCCATTGCATCCGTTACCTTGATCTCGCCGGCTATGATCTTTTTCTTGGCTTCCTCTGCTAACTGCTTTGATTCGGGCGTGACGAGGTCTTTGTTGTACTCGTCCATCGCGTAGCCGACGCCGTCTTTGTCCAGACCGAAGACGTGCAGGCCCGGTGAGAAACGGTGGTTCACGACGTCTGTAACGATGTCGTAGACGGCGTTGTCGACACGCTTCACCATGCTTGTGAGAACAAAGCCCGGCTTCACCATGTTTTGATTTGAATCCACGCCGATCACGAAATGCGTCGCGCGACCGTTCTGTTTGCCCTGCTGCTCGACGGCATCAAAGGCGCCCAGGCCGGAGTTACCGGCCGCAGTGAAGATCACGTCAGCGCCGTTGCCGATCTGCGCGAGTGAAAGCTCTTTGCCTTTGCCGGGATTGTTCCACGCGCCGTCAGTGACGCCGACGTACTTTACAATCACACGGATGTCCGGATTAACCGATTTCGCGCCTTCCTCGTAGCCTTTCGCGAAACGATGAATCAGACCGATATCCATGCCGCCGAGAAAACCAATCGTGCCGGTCTTCGAAGCTTTGGCCGCGAGTATGCCGACGAGATACGAGCCTTCGTGCTCCTTGAAGACCAGTGACGCGACGTTTGGTAACTTGCTGACACCATCAATGATCGCAAACTGTATGTTTGGATAATCTTTCGCGACCTGTTCCATGATCGGCGCCTGGGCGAAGCCGACACCGATGATCAGATCGAATTTGCGTTCGGCGAACGCACGCATCGCGGGCTCGATGGCGTTTGGTGTGCCGGGCTCGATGTCGCGCAAGATGATCGGAAGATCCCTGGCCGCACGCTGCACGCCTTCCCACGCGGCGGCGTTGAAGGAGCGATCGTCTTTACCGCCGATATCGAAGACGATGCCGACTTTGATCTTCGATGTGTCTTCCGCGGCGGAACTGCCGCCACAGCCCGAGATGAACAAGGCCAAAAAACAAAGGACGGCTGCGAGTTGATATTTCATTCGTTGATAATTTCCTTAACCAGCTTCGGCATCTTGTTTGGTGGCGCGTCTCCGATCTCGTAAGTCGCCTGAATACGACGCGCCGCTTCATCAGCAGCCGCCGCGTCAGCGCAGTACACAATCCCGATCGCGTCGCCCGCGCGGACCTCGTCTCCCAATTTCAACTCGGAAGTAAAACCAACCGTGGGATCCACTGTGTCTTCGATGCGCACGCGCCCGCCGCCGATTGCCGCGATCGCGTGACCAATCTCCGTCGTGTCGACTCTCGTGATGAAGCCAGAGCGCGGGGATTCTACCTTAACGGTTTCTCTTACCAAAGGCAGAAAACTGCCCGGCGCATCACAAACGCGCGGGTCGCCACCCTGCGCCGCGATATTGCTTCGTAAACATTCAAGCGCTCTACCCGAACTCAGAACGTCGTTCAAACGCGCATGCGCAGCCTCGATCGTCTGGTCGACGTTTGCCAGCAACAACATATGCGCGCAGAGCTCCATCGACAGATCGAGCACGGGTCGCGCAGCTTCGTTTGCCTCGCCACGCAGGATCTCGATGCACTCCTGAACTTCGAGCGAGTTTCCGACTGCACCACCAAGCGGCTGGTTCATGTCAGTCAAGAGGGCGCGCGTCTTGATGCCGCAGGAGTTTCCAGTGCTCACGAGCGCATGGGCCAACTCCTCCGCCCGCGCTTCTTCTCGCATGAACGCACCGTTGCCGACCTTGACGTCGATAATCATCGCGTCGAGACCGGCGGCGCCTTTCTTGGAGATGATCGAAGCCACGATCAACGGTATAGCTTCGACAGTCGCGGTCGCATCGCGCAGCGCGTACATCTTCTTATCGGCGGGCGCGAGCTCCGCGGTCTGTCCGGCCATCGCATAACCGACCTTCTCGAGCACTTGTTTGAACTCAGTCGCACTAAGTGCGACGCGATATCCCGGGATCGACTCGAGTTTATCGAGCGTGCCGCCAGTGTGGCCCAGGCCACGACCCGAGATCATCGGCACGCATACACCACACGCCGCGACGAGCGGAGCGATAATGATCGAAGTCTTATCCCCAACTCCGCCGGTCGAATGCTTGTCTGCTTTTGGTTTGGGAATGTCTGAGAAGTCGAGGATGTTGCCTGAGTTGAGCATGGCTTCCGTCAAAGCCTGCTGCTCTGCCCCGTCCATGCCGTTCAGGTAAATGGCCATGAGGAGCGCGCTGACCTGATAGTCGGCAATGCGGCCGCTGGTGACGCCTGCGATGAAGAATTCGATCTCTTCACGCGATAAACTCCGCCCATCTCGCTTTTTCCTGATGACGTCCTGTGGTCTCAAGCTGCTTTTTCCTTAGTTGCTCTCCATAAGAACAGCGGCCTGAGCGGTCACAGCTAACCCCTGCCCCACCGCATCGACTCCTTCACCCGTCTTCGCCTTGATACTCACACATGCACTATCGACCCCAAGAACACCCGCGATGTTTTCACGCATCGTATCGACGTAGCTTCTGAGTTTTGGCCTTTCGAGCAAAATTGTCGAGTCAACATTCACTACATGGAGACTGCGTTCGCGCGCCAACCACATCACACGCGAAAGCAATTCAAGACTATTCGCACCACTCCACTGTGAATCCTTATCGGGAAAATGAACTCCGATATCACCTTCGCACAGCGCACCGAGAATCGCATCGGCAATTGCGTGCGTGAGTGCGTCAGCATCGGAATGACCTTCGGCGCCACGATCGGAAACGATATGCACACCGCCAAGAATAAGTTCTCGCCCCTCAACGAGCCGGTGTGTGTCAGTACCAATACCGATGCGTAGCATGCTTGTTAATAAAACTTTAGACAGGATTACAGGATTTACATAATTGACAAGATTGCTTCAGCAATTGCCAGATCCTCGGCTGTAGTTATCTTAATATTCCGCGGGCTTCCCTCCACAATGCTCACCGGTCTTCCAAGTTGCTCCACCAGCGCGCTCTCGTCAGTCAATGACGGATCGTTCACATCAGCTTGCTGGTACGCATCCCGCAGCAATTCGTAACGAAAGCACTGCGGCGTCAAAGCTCGTCGTAATACACCACGGTCCAAAGTTCTTTCAATTCGCCGATCGTTGATCTGCTTGATCGTATCCGTAACCGGAGCCACGAGGATCGCAGCACCATCAGCCCGCGCCGCAGTAACTGTCGCCTCAATTTCCTCAACAGTCACAAACGGGCGAACACCATCATGCACTGCAACGATCTCAGCGGTCGCGGCCCGGATCGCCGACAGACCACGCTTCACTGAATCTGCGCGCGTCACTCCACCGGGAACAACACGCGCGACTTTCCGCAACCCGAATTTCACTGCCAGCGAAAGGAAACCCGCAGACTCGGCTGCGGGCAGTACTACGATCACCTCGTTAATACTCTCACACTGCTCAAACACTTTGAGCGTGTGAATGATTACCGGCGTTCCTGCCAGGAGCAGAAACTGCTTGGGCCGATCGCTCGCCATCCGGGTGCCGGCGCCGGCGGCGGCAATAATCGCGATGTTCATGAAAGAGAGTTAGGAATTCGGGGCGGCGTGCTGGCGGAGTTAGCTTTCCGTGATCGGCTCGCTCTCCGAAATTCGCACCGGCGACGGAGTATTGCGCGACTCGCGTACCTGGCGCCGCGAAGCGCCATTGGTGCGATGAATGTCGCTGTGTCCGCCGTTTTCCGCTTCTTCCCAGAGACGGCCGAAGATCATCTTGCCGGCAGTTGTTTGCAACACGCTGGTCACTGCGATGTCGGCGTTCTTGCCGATCAACCGGCGCGCATTATCAACCACCACCATCGTGCCATCGTCGAGATAGGCCACGCCCTGATTGTATTCCTTGCCTTCCTTCAGGATGAAAACCCGCATCGCCTCGCCTGGGAGCACGACTGGCTTGAGCGCATTTGCCAACTCATTAATATTGAGTACGCTGACTCCACGCAACTGGGAAACTTTATTTAGATTGAAATCATTCGTGACGATCACCGCGTCGAGTTGTTTGCCGAGCTCGATCAGCTTCAGGTCCACCTCACGCACGGAGGGGAAATCAGTCTCAACGATTTGAATGTCGAGCGAGCTGTTGTTCTGAAGACGGTTGAGCATGTCCAGGCCGCGCCTGCCGCGCTGGCGCTTGGAGGAGTCTGGTGAGTCAGCCACCTGTTGCAACTCGCGCAGGATGAACTGTGGAATGATTAATGAGCCGGTCAGGAAACCTGTTTCAGCGACATCTGCGATACGCCCGTCGATGATCACTGAAGTGTCGAGAATCTTTAAATCGCGCCGCGCGACTTTGTCACTGAAGATGCCGCCGAGTGCCGAGAGATCTAGATAGTCACCTTTAGCTGCGCCAACCATCAAACCGACATACGCCATGAAGAATGTCAGGGCGAGGGTTAGAAAAGTCTTTACTGGCTCTTCCAACGCGGTGGCATGCTGGTGACTGATCAGCGAGCCGATCAAGTACGCTCCGATGATTCCCAGAATTGAACCTGCAGCAGCGCCGATCAGAGTTTTGAGAGTGGCCCGGCGGATCCGCAGTTCAAAAACAATAATACAGAGCGCAATGAGCCCACCGAGGGCAGCAGAAGTCCATGGGCGGTCTTTTAGCGGGGAAAGTTTGAATCCCGCTATCACCAGAATTGCCGTAAATATAAGCCGTATTAAAACGACATCGGCACGCATGATAAAGGCATACTACCATGCCCGTATCGGCACCGTCACGGCAATCCTTTGCAATTGGGCCGTTTCAGCGCTTAAATGAGCGCTATGCGAATACCAACCCTTTCTATTCTTTTCGCTCTGGCTTGTGTTGTAACGTTCCAACATATTGCCGCGGCGCAAAAAGCTGAACTGAAGTTTCGAGTTCCGGCTGGCTGGGTGGAAGAACAGAGGACGTCCAGCATGCGTGTGGCGCAGTACAAGCTTCCGAAGGCAGAGGGCGATACCGAGGATGCGTCACTCGTCCTTTATTACTTCGGACCGGGCCAGGGAGGCTCGACCGCCGCAAACATCGATCGTTGGATCGGCCAGATGAAGCAGACGGATGGCAGCGCCGCCAAGGGTGCGAAGGATGAGCAACTGGTGGCGAATGGATTGAAGGTGACGACCGTGGACGTGTCAGGGACGTACGTTGCCGAAACCGCACCCGGAAGCGGGACGTTCCACAACAAGCCCGCTTACCGTCTGCGAGCGGCGGTGGTTGAGACTCCGAATGGGTCCTATTTCGTGAAGCTGGTCGGGCCTGAAAAGACGGTGGCGCAGTGGAACGACTCGTTCCTGAGCTACATCAAGTCTTTCGAATTCAAATAAGAAAGTTCAGAGTTCAGCCTTTAGGCTGCGGTCTCGGGCTTCGAGGCAGCAAGCTAAAGCTTGAACTCTGAACTTCTTTACTTGTACCGGTAAGTAATTCGTCCGCGCGACAGGTCGTACGGCGACATCTCAACACTCACGCGATCACCCACCAGAATCCGGATACGATTCTTCCGCATCTTGCCGGAGATAGCGGCTAATACTACGTGTTCACTGTTGTCGAGTCGGACTTTGAAGAAGGCGTTGGGCTGTTTGTCGATGATAATGCCTTGAGCGGGGATTAGATCTTCTGCTGCCAATTAGTTTCTCCTAGAGGTGTTTTCATAGCACCGTAACAATAACACAGCAAATCCGCGTCTTCAATCCGCGCCAATCCGCGTTTTCTGAACGCGTTCAAAAAAGTTCTTGACAGCCTCCCGAACCAGGCGTACCCTGCCCGTAGTTGAACGTGTTCAAATTCAGCTAAGGAGGCTGACCATGACAATCGGATTGAGCACATACCTGATCTACCTGGCCCTGAGCATCGCGCTGACCGTCTGGGTAGGCCGCACCCTCCACAAAAACGGACGCGTCTTTCTCGTTGACGTCTTCCACGGCAATGAGGCCCTCGCCGACTCGGTCAATCACCTGCTCGTCGTCGGCTTTTACCTGATCAACTTCGGCTACGTCAGCCTGGCCCTGAAACTCGGCTACGCTATCGAGACGGCCGAACAAAGCGTTGAAGCCCTTTCCGTCAAGATCGGCATGGTGCTTCTCGTCCTCGGCGGAATGCACCTCTTTAATCTCTTCGTCTTCAGCCGCATGCGCCGCCGCGCACAGATTCACCAGCAGCCGCCTGTCGGTCCGGATACTTTTACATCCGTCCAGCAGGAGGCAGCCTAAGCCATGCTGTTCCTAACCGTGCTTTACGACCCTGAGTGTGGGTTGTGCAGGCGCGCGCACGAGTGGCTCGCAGACCAGTTGAAACTCGTCGAGCTCAACTTCGTGCCGTGCGCTTCTGAGGAAGCTCGCAAGCGCTACCCACAACTCAATCACGACCTGACGAAGCAGGATCTGACAGTGATTAGTGAGGACGGCTGGGTCTATTTCGGTCCAAAAGCATGGCTGATGGTGCTCTGGGCGCTTGCGCGCTATCGCGACTGGTCGTATCGGCTCGCAGCGCCCGAGCTGTTGCCCACTACGAAGCGAGTGGTGTCCGTAATTTCCCAGAACCGTTACCAGATCAGTCGAGCAGCCGGGCTCAACAACTAACGCTACGATGACTGCCAAGCACAAAAAGACGAAGGCCACGAAGACTGTTAAAGGCGATCAGACCAAAGCGCTGATCCTCGAAACTGCCCTCGAGATGTTTCGCGAGCGTGGGTACGACAACACCACGATGCGCGCTGTCGCAGAAAAGGCGGGCGTGTCGCTCGGTAACGCTTACTACTACTTCCGCTCGAAGGAATATCTGATTCAGGCCTTCTATCAACGTCTGCACGACAGTCACGTCGAAGTCGCGCTTCCGGCGCTCGAACACGAGAAAACACTGAAAGCACGCCTGCTGACCGCGATGCGAACGAAGATCGACACGATGAAGCCGTATCACCAGTTTGCAGGCGTGCTTTTCAAAACTGCGGCGGACCCGGCAAGTCCGTTGAATCCATTTGGGGACGACTCTGATCCGGTACGCCAACAAGGAATTCAACTCTTCGACAAGGTGCTGGAAGGCGCAACCTCGCGAATTCCCAAAGATCTGAAAGCGGAGCTGCCTTACCTGCTGTGGGTCTACAGCATGGGCATCGTGCTGTTTTGGATTCACGACTCGTCACCGAAGCACCGGCGCACCCACCGCATGATCGATCACACAGTCGACCTGCTCGACAAGTTGATCCACCTCGCGAGTAATCCGTTCATGCGACCGCTGCGGAAACAGGCACTGCGACTCGTCGGTGAGATCAAGGACGCGTTGCCGGACGAGAGCGAAAGTGAGGCGACATGATCGAGAGTGGCGCAGTAGCCAGACCTCCATACATCTATGGCGAGATCCTGTCGCGCAGTCTCTGTCAATCGCCATTATCTGAGCTGCCAGGGTTCGGCAGATTTCTTTCGCAGGGAATTGTTGTTGGCGCGTTTGTATCATTCTTGTTTCCACTGATCGGCATGCTTTTGCACCCGGAGAATGGTTACAACTTTCTTCTTATCTCCTGGCTGCCAATCATTCTCGCAACCGGAATGGGATTTGGCCTATTTGAAGGAGTTGTCCTCTGGGCGTGCAGTTACATAGCTGGTCATCGACTAAACGCGCTTGCCCGAGCAGCAACCGGCATAGTTGTTCTGGCTATACTGCTCGTAACCTTTAACTACTTTTATTCAGACCCGGAAGTTAACCATGACGCCTCCTTACGAGACTGGCTTCCTTTTGTCGCATTCTACTGCTCGGTTGGAGCTGTCTTTGGTCTAGTGAGCGGATCGAAATTCAACCCCGTGAGTGAACTTCTTCGGGGAACAACGCCGCCGCGCCGGCTAGTATTGAATGGCATTACCGGTTTCTTTTTACGTGTCCTCGTCGTTTACGCAATGATGGACTCAACTCTGATGCTCATCTGGATGACGCAATTAGAAAAGCATCAGCGTGAGTTTACGTTTGTAGCAATCGCATTCAGCCATTGCATAGCTGCTACCGTGATTGTGTTCACGCGGATGCCTTTCTGGCTTCTCCTGCTGTTAGCGCTGCTGATCAATTTTCCGGTTGCTGTCCTGATTACTGACGTACTCACGGAAGAGCAGGTCGCAGGACGAAATTGCATCATTGCCTATCTCACACTTTGGACGGCTTTCCTGTTATGCCGCGTTAGCGTTTCGCACGCGGTGCTCTCCTTCGTCAAGAAAGAAATCCGTTACTACCTGATCGACTAGGGAGCAAGATCATGAAATTCGCAATCACTGGTGCAACTGGATTTGTTGGCAGTCATTTAGCAACTCGTCTAGCCAGCGAGGGACACGAAGTAATTCAGACCGCGAGGCATGCTCTCGACGACGTCAACCAACTGACTGCGGCATTCGCAGGTTGCAAAGCAGTAGCACACTGCGCCGGCATCAACCGCGAGTTTGGTGATCAAACATATGCTCGCGTCCACGTTGAAGGCACGCGCAACGTCGCCGCGGCGGCGAGAGCCGCAGGTGTCGAGAAGCTTGTCCTCATGAGCTTTCTTCGTGCACGCCCAGACTGCGGCTCGCCTTATCACGAATCGAAATGGCAAGCGGAAGAGATCGTGCGTGACTCCGGAGTGGATTACACCGTTATTAAAGCGGGCATCGTTTACGGTCGCGGCGATCACATGCTCGACCACTTGAGCCACGCGCTGCACACGTTTCCGGTTTTCGGCCTCGTTGGCCTGAAAGAGAAAAGCATCCGCCCGCTTGCCATTGAAGATCTCATTCACGTCATGCGCGCCGCGCTCGTCGATAGACGTATGAAGCGGCAAACGATTGCGCTGCTTGGTCCCGAAGAGATCTATCTCAGCGAAGCAGTGCGTCGGGTTGCTGAAGTTGTCGGCAAACGGCCGTTGATGTTTCCGCTGCCGGTGGTCTGTCATGAATTGATGGCGCGCGTTTTCGAACGGCTCATGAAAGTTCCACTCACTTCGGTCGCACAAATACGCATCCTCTCGGAAGGCGTCGTCGAGCCCGCTACTCCGGTGGTGCCAGTGCCCTACGATCTCCTGCCGACGCGTCGCTTCACCACCGAACAGATCCGCAACGGCCTTCCGCAACCTGGTCCATTCTGTGTAGGTGATCTGCGCTGGTGTTCGTAGGAAAGGAAAAGAAATGGTGGACCCGGATGTATTCAACGTTTTTACCTGGCGCGGCCGGATTGGTCGAGCGCGTTACCTCGGAAGCGGGTTGATCCTTCTCGCGCTCAAACACAATATCGATCGACTGCTGGGCGCTCTGCTTGGTGCCCCGTGGCCTTATATTTACTGGATTGGTGTTGTCCCAAACGGTACTGCGGCGCAGCACCCCGTCGAGCCGATCTTCTACACGGTGTTGTTGTTGTCGACACTGCCATTTATATGGGCCGGTGCAACGCTGACGCTGCGGCGACTTCGCGACGCAGATTTGCCGCTCTGGCTCGTGCTGCTTTTCTTTGTGCCCTTTCTTAATGTGATCTTTTTCTTTGTGCTGGCTGCAAGTCCATCACGCCAGTCAGTCGATGAAGAAGCGGGACTCCCTGCACGAGTCGGCCGGTTCATTCCGGAAAGCAAATTTGGCAGCGCCGTATTCGGAATACTGATCACAACGTTCCTTGCGGTGGTGGAAGCTGTGTTCAGTACAAACGGCCTCGGCAATTATGGCTGGGGACTCTTCGTCGGCATTCCGTTTTTTCTCGGATTGAACTCGAGTTTAATCTGCGGCTTTCATCGCCCACGATCGTTGGGTACGTGCCTGGCCGTTGCCACACTTTCGACATTCCTTGTCGGGCTCGCTTTGTTTTCGTTTGCGATCGAAGGGATCATCTGCCTGGTAATGGCTCTACCGCTGGGTCTGGTTATCGCTCTGATTGGCGGCTTCATTGGCTTCGTGATTCAGGACTATGGGCACTACCCGACAAATACTTTGCGAGTCGTTTCTGTTAGCGTCCTTTTGCTTCCTGGGCTGATACTTCTGGAACATGCTATTGGTCCAACTCCTCCAGTCTATGAAGTAAAAACGTCCATTGTCATCAAGAGCGATCCGGAGACTGTCTGGAAGCAACTGGTCGTCACCTCTTCCCAACTGCCCCCACCGACCGAAGCAATGTTCAAGACGGGATTAGCGTATCCCATCCACGCGGAGATGTGGGGTCAAGGCGTAGGCGCAGAGCGGCACAGTATGTTTTCCACGGGTGCATTGGTGCAATCGATTACGGTGTGGGATGAACCGCGTGTGTTGGCATTTGATATCACCGAGCAACCACCGGCGATGAAAGAGCTGTCGATCTACAGCAACGTGCATCCGCCGCATTTGGATGATTATTTCTTCGCCAAACGAGGACAGTTTGAATTGAAAGCTTTGCCGGACGGCGCCACACTATTGGAAGGAACGACGTGGTACCAGAACCGGTACTGGCCCGCGCCGTACTGGCATGTCTGGTCTGACTACGTTATCGACGGCATCCATAACCGTATTTTGTTACACCTCAAATCTCAAGCAGAAAGCCAGACACAAAAAGGCACAAATTAAATTTTTGCGCCTTTTGTGCCTTTTTGTGGCAATCTCTGCCGAATGGTCCAGATCGCGATCATCGGCGGTGGCATCGGCGGCTTGACTGCCGCACTCGCCCTTCAACAATCCGGATTTCAAGCCGAAGTCTTTGAACAAGCCCCCGAACTCCTCGAAGTCGGTTCGGCGATCGCCATCTGGTCCAACGCGATGCGCGTGCTCGAACGGTTGCAGTTGGCAGACAAGGTTCTGGAGTATGCGGGCGTCGTCGAAGAGCTGCGCTGGATGGATCAGAACGGATTTCTGCTCAATCGCGTTCGCATTTCAGATGGTAAAACTCCCGCCATTGCGCTTCATCGTTCCGACTTGCAGCGCACGCTCCGGCAAGCACTGCCTCAGTCGTCAATTCATCTCGGACACACACTCGTTAATTACAAGCAGCAAAGTGACAAGATGATCGCCACCTTCACGAACGGTCAGTCTGTCGAAGCTGACTTCCTGATCGGTGCGGACGGTGTTCACTCACGCGTGCGTTCGCAATTCATCAACGATGGCGAGCCGATCAATCGTGGCTACACCATCTGGCGCGGCACGTCGCCGATCACTCCGCCTACAATCCCGCCCTTCACCGGGATGGAATTGTACGGACGTGGAAAGCGTTTCGGCATTGGTCCAGTGGGTTTGGGACGAACAGGCTGGTGGGCTTCAGCGAACACGGATAACACGGATAAGTTTCCGGATTTGTTCGCTGATTGGTGCGCGCCCGTCATGGAATTGATCGAAGCGACGCCACCTTCGTCAATATTAAAAACGAACGCCACCGATCGAGAGCCAAACAAAAACTGGGGCGCCGGACACATGACACTCCTCGGCGACGCCATCCATCCCACCACCCCCAACCTCGGTCAAGGCGGTTGTCAGGCGATGGAAGACGCGATTGTCCTCGCGCGTTGTTTTGAAAAGTATGGCCTAGAGGAAAAGGCGCTGCGAAACTACGAGCGCCTCCGCCACCCCCGCACCGCAACACTAACCAAAATCTCACGTTACTACGGAAGTGTCGGGCGATGGGAAAACATCCTCGCCCGCACCCTTCGTCGCACCGCCCTCGCGTTGGCACCGGAAGCCGCCGCCCGTCGAGCGATGCAGATCGTCTTCGACTACGACGCCACGAAAGTGGACATCTGAGGCTTCAGTTCCGAGTTCAGAGTTCAGCCTTTAGGCTGCTATTCGGGACAGACAAGCTAAAGCTTGAACTCTGAACTATAATCCCGCCAAGACTCACGACAGCAGGTACAAAATGACTAACAGTAAACCCGCAGCTTTGATGAGCTACGTCCACTCAGACGACAAATATAAACAGCTCACGACTCTCCGCGAACGATTGAGTGACGAGATTGGGATGCAGATCGGAATCGAGTTTCCGATTTTCCAGGACACGAAAGACATTCAGTGGGGCCAGGACTGGGAACAACGGATCGAGACTGCGTTGGCGGAGGAAATAACGTTTCTCATTCCAATCATCACTCCCAGCTTCTTCAACAGCCAACCATGCCGCGATGAATTGGAGAGATTTCTCGAAGTGGAGAAAAGGCTCAAACGAAATGATTTGGTTCTGCCGATTTATTTTGTGGATACGCCTCTTCTGAATAATGCTGAGTTACGTGTTACGGATCCGCTAGCTGAAGTAATTGCCTCCCGCCAGTACGCAGACTGGCGGGAGTTGCGTTTCGACCCATTCACCAACCCGCTGGTCGGCAAGACACTGGCTCAACTCGCGGCGCAAATACGTGATGCCCTGCCAATCATGCAAACGACTAAGCGAGTTTCTGCTCAAACTCCCGCTCAACCTGCGGCAGCAACAACAAGCGAAGGTCAACAACCTACCGAACGCCAGATCGCAAAGACAGAGCCGCCGACGTGTGTCGTCGATCCGATGCACCGGGGAGACTTCACGACCATCTCGGCGGCAGTCCAGAGCGTCGAACCGGGAACGAGAATCCTTGTGCGAAAAGGTCTGTACAGGGAAGGGCTCATTATAGACAAACCACTTGAAATCATCGGCGAGGGTGAGGCTAAGGACATCGTTATACAGGCGGCCGGCATAAACGTGATTAGTTTTCAGACAACTATGGGCCGAGTGGCCAACCTGACATTGCGTCAGATCGGTGGCGGAAAGTTCTGCGTCGACATAGTCCAGGGACGCCTGGAACTCGAGGACTGCGACATCAATAGTACGAGCCTATCGGGCGTAGGCATACGTGGCGACGCCGACCCAAGATTAAGGCGTAACCAAATCCACGACAATGAACAAGGCGGCGTGAAAGTATATGAGAGAGCTCAAGGCACACTCGAAGACAATGACATCTTCGGTAATACCTTGACGGGTGTGGCGATTAGCGATAGCGCAGACCCAACGCTTCGGCGCAATCGTATTCACGATAATCAAGCAGGCGTGTTAGTGTACGAAGGTAGTAAAAGCACGTTAGAAGAGAACGATATTTTCGGCAACGTGTTATCGGGAGTCCAGATTCGCAAACACGGGAAGGCGACATTACGTCGCAACCGCATTCACGACAACAAACAGAGTGGAATATTTGTAAATGATAACGGTCGAGGTGCGCTTGAAGACAACGATATCTTCAACAACGGCTTCAACGGGGCGGAGATCAAAGCCGCTGGGAATGCGATACTCCGTAACAATCGTATAAATAAAAATAGCCGCTATGCTATCCGCGTTTACGAAAACGGCGCGGGCACCTTTGAAAACAATGACCTTACTGACAACAGCCAAGGCCCATGGCTTATCGCCGGGGATAGCGAGACAAACGTCAAACGTATTAACAATAAGGAGTAGTTGTAGAAGCGGCCCTTCATGGCCGCCTCTCTTGCTACATTGTGTGTCCAGGCTGGGGCGGCCACGGAGGGCCGCCCCTACAGTTAATTACTCGGTGCAGGTGAACCCGCGGCAGGATTGCCTTCGATGTCGATGTATGTGATCGGAGCGATGCCGGTGGCTTTCAATGAAGCTTCCACCGCGGATCGATCACCGACGATCACGATCGCGAGGTGATTGAGATCGATGTAGCGCTTCGCAACGCGCAGTACGTCTTCCTTCGTCACCGCTGAAACGTTCTTCGCGTACTGCTGGAAGTAATCATCCGGCAGACCCTGCGTGACGAGCGAGGTGATCGCGTTGTTGATTGATGAAACGGACGCGAAACGCTGTGGCAGGCCCTGGATCAACGATTCCTTCGCCGTCTTCAGCTCCTCATCCGTGATCGGCTTCTCACCAACGATCCCCTTCAACTCCTTCATGAACTCGATCAGCGCGGCGTCAGTCTTTGCCGAAAAGATCGAACCCCCAGCGCGAAACGCACCCGGCCCTTTGCCGTAACCAAAGTTGGAGTTTACGCCGTAGCTGTAGCCTTTCTGCTCGCGAATGTTTGCGTTCAGTCGCGACTGAAACTGGCCGCCGAGAATCGTGTTCAGCACTTGCAGCGCAAAGTAGTCGGGCGTGTTGCGCGGTGGACCAGGCAGTCCAATATTAAAGACTGACTGCGCGGCGCCCGGCTTGTCGATGAGATAGATCTTCGCGGGCTGAAGCTCAGGCAGCTTCGGATAGTCGAACGACGGCTTATCACCGGCCTTGGCCCATGCAGCGAGACCTTTTTCAACCGCAGACTTGGCCTTGAGCGGGGTGATGTCACCGACAACCGTGATAATCGCGCGGCCCGGCTGGTAATAAGACTTCGCAAACGCGACCACATCGTCGCGCGTGATCGCTTTGACTGAAGTCTCCGTCACGCGCTGGCCGTACGGATGCCCATTGCCGTAGAGGATCTTATTAAAGACCTGCGCGCCGACAACGACCGGTTGATCTTTCGCCTGCGTCAGGTTGACGAGCGTGCGGCCACGCAACCGATCGAGAGCGTCAGCCGGAAACGTCGAGTTGAGCATCATGTCTGCGAGAATTGCGAGCGTCGCATCGAAGTTCTTCGCTGTCGAAACAAAACCGAGCGATCCTTCTTCGCCGCCTACACCGCTGTTAATGCCCGTTCCCAGGAGTTGCAACGCATCCGAAAGTTGATCGCCGGTTTTGGTGGTAGTGCCTTCGCTCAACATCGACGCTGTCATCGACGCGACACCGCGTTTCGCTTCCGGTTCAAACTGATTCGAGCCGCCGAGAAATGTGATCGAGAAAGACACCAGCGGCAAGCTGTGTCGCTCCGAGACGATGAGTGTTGCACCATTCGAAAGTTGTTGCTTCGTCCACGTTGGAACGCGCAGCACCGGAGTTGGCCCAGCCGGTGGAACCACGGTGCGATCGAGCGTCTGTTGCGCAAGCGCGGCAATGTTCGCGAGACTGATGACGAGTGCAGCCGCGAAAGCAAGTGCTTTTCTTTGTGTTCTCATGATCTACCTCCTCGTCTCTTTCCAACGACTACACTGACGGCTTCGCTTTCGGACGCTTTCGAAGCCTGATCCTTCTTGCCCTTCGGCACAACGCTCAACACGATGCGTGAACGCGTCAGATACTGATTTGCCACACGCTTAACATCAGCAGCGGTGACTGCAAGCGTCTTCTGATAATCGGTGCTGAACTGACCCGGATTCCCGTAAAAGACAGCGCCGCTGATCAGTTGATTTGCTTTGCCGAGGTTCGACTCGAGACCGCGTATGAAACCCAGCTCGAGACCGCTCTTTGCTTTTTGCAACTCTTCGGCAGTCGGACCCTCGCTGATGAATTTCTGAATCACTTGATCCACCGCGCCTTCGAGCTCCGTAAGACTGTGCTCCGGACGCGGAATGACTGTGACCTGAAACACACCGACATTCTCAGACGAGTTTTGAAATGCGCCGATTTGCGACGCCATTTGTGTGTCGTACACGAGTGCTTTCGTCAGACGCGCCGTGCGCGAGCCGGAGAGTATCGAGCTCATCACTGAAAGCGCGTAGTCGTCGTCGTTCTTGAATCCGACTGTGGGCCACTGGATGTAAAGTCGCGGCACCTGCACGCGATCTTCGTAAACCAAACGCTTGCTCGCGTCGAGCTTGCCGAGCGCCACGTTTGGTCTTTCCACCGTCTTACCTTGCGGCAAGTCGCTGAAATATTTCTGGATCCACGCCTTCGCCTGTTTCGGATCGAAATCGCCGACGACTGCGAGCGTTGCGTTGTTTGGCGCGTAGTAGAGACGGAAAAACGCCTTCACGTCTTCCTCGGATGCGGCGCTGAGATCGGTCATCGAACCGATCACGGGCCACGAGTAAGGATGATCCTTCGGATACATCGCCGCCGAGAAGATCTCGCTCACGCGACCATACGGTTGATTGTCGTAACTCTGCCGGCGCTCGTTCTTCACGACGTCGCGCTGCGCGTTGAGCTTCGCGATGTCGAGCTTGTCGAGCAGGAAACCCATGCGATCCGATTCCAGCCACAACGCTGATTCGAGATAGTTGGAAGGAATTGTCTCGTAGTAGTTGGTGCGATCGTTGGTCGTCGAACCGTTGTTGCCGCCGCCGACACCTTCCGTTAGCTTGTCGTGCAATCCATACGGCACGTGACCCGAGCCGGTGAACATCACGTGCTCAAACAGGTGCGCGAAGCCGGTGCGTCCGGGCATCTCGTTCTTTGAGCCGACGTGATACCAGATGTTGACTGCGACTGTCGGCGTCGTGTGATCCTCGGAAAGGATCACGGTCAGACCGTTCGAGAGTTTGTAAGTCTCAAATGGAAGCTTGATGGAGTCGGAAGCCGGCGACTTCCTTTGGCCCAACACGGGCGCGAATAACGAGATTGCCAGCGCCAGGGCCAGGGCTGACAGTACTCTTCGTTTGTTAGTCACAAGAACTCCTTTCACGTTGTGGTTGGATTCCGAGCCAGGCAGAAGATGGATTATCCGTGCTAATCTGTGGCTATGCAAGCCATTCAAGTTTCACAAACCGGTGGGCCGGAGGTGTTGAGTCTGGTCGATCTGCCGGCGCCTAAACCCAAAGCCAAACGAAGCGCTCGTCAATATCAAAGCCGCGGGCATCAACTTCATCGACGTTTACGTTCGTGAAGGTCGTTACCCGACGCCGGTTCCTTTCGTGTGCGGACAGGAAGGCGCAGGTATCGTTACGGAAGTCGGGAGTGAGGTCACGACGATCAAGCCCGGCGATCGCGTTGCTTACACAAGCGTGTTGGGAAGTTACGCTGAGTACGCTGCGGTGCCCGCGAGTCGTCTGGTGAAGATTCCCGACGAGCTCGACTTCGAACAAGCGGCAGCGGCGATGCTGCAAGGCATGACGGCGCACTATCTTATTCACAGCAGTTACCCACTGAAAAAAGGCGAGACCGCGTTGATACACGCTGCTGCGGGTGGTGTGGGACTGCTGCTGGTGCAAATGGCGAAGAAGATTGGCGCGCGTGTGATCGCGACTGCGGGCACGCAGGAGAAAGCGCAGCTCGCGCGCGACGCAGGCGCGGACGAGTGTATCGTCTACACCGAAACCGACTTTGAAACTGAAACGCGCAGGCTCACAGATGGCGCGGGCGTGCATGTTGTTTACGATGGTGTCGGCAAAGCGACGTTCGATAAAGATCTAAATGTGCTGCGGCCGCGCGGGTATCTGGTGCTGTTTGGCGGATCGAGTGGCGCGGTGCCGCCTTTCGATCTGATCAAGCTCTCGCAAAAGGGATCGCTGTTTATCACGCGACCGACGCTGGCTCACTACACTGCGACCCGCGAGGAACTTGAATGGCGTGCGAACGATGTGTTGCAGTCGATCGCGCGTGGAGAACTTAAGCTGCGGATTCACAAAGTTTATCCATTAGCGGAGGCGGAGCAGGCGCATCGCGACCTTGAGGGGCGGAAGACCACTGGCAAGCTATTGCTGAAACCGTAGTTTTAGACAGGATTACAGGATTTTCAGGATTGACAGGATAAAATCCTTGACAGGAATTTTGCGTCCTGCCTATAGTAGCCGAGGTCATGATTAGCACTCGTACATTTTTCTATTTCGCCTTTACTTACCGCTACTTCTTTTCGAAGGAGAGCGGACCGGCGAAGTTTGAAAACGATGTGCTGACGACCTAAAAAAAGCACAACACCTTCAACGAAGCCAGCCGCGATCCTAAAAGTCGCGGCTGGTTTTTTTATTGCCCGGAGCTGGAATCATGGACATCGAACACTGGCGAAAAGAAATCGACGACATCGACGCTGAACTGCTGCGATTGCTGAACATGCGCGCGCGTCTCGCACTCAAAGTCGGCGCGATTAAGCAGGCGTCACACCTTCCCTATTGCGATCCCGAGCGTGAAAGGAGCGTCCTGCAACGACTACAGGAAATGAACGACGGACCACTCGACCAACGCGCTGTGGGAAAGGTTTTTCGCAGAATTATCCGCGAATCGAGACGAGTTCAAGCAGCTATCAGCCAATGACCACCTCGACGAAAAAACCAAGAGTCGCGTTCCAGGGTGAACGTGGCGCCTTCAGCGAAGAGGCCGCACTCAAACTGCTCGGCGAGGAAATCGAGCTCGTGCCGCGAAGGACCTTCGCAGACCTCTACGATAGTCTCGACAACGGCGCCGCTGACTACCTGCTCGCGCCAGTCGAAAACAGCATCGCGGGTGTCGTTCACGCTTCAGTCGATCTACTCCACGCAAAATCGCTGCGGACGGTCGATGAGATTCAGATCAAGATCGAGCAACACCTGATCGGTTGTCCCGGCGCAAGCCTCGATACGATCGAAATCGTGCAGTCGCACCCGACAGCACTCGCACAGTGCAGCGTCTTTTTCACAACTCATTCCCGACTCAAGCCCGTCGTCGCGGACGACACGGCAGGCAGCGTCGCCGAAGTGATTCGGCGCGGCGATCCAAAACGCGCTGCCATAGCCGGCCAGCGCGCAGCCGATCTCTATGGCGCAACTATCCTTCGTAAGAGCATTCAGGACCATTCAAACAACTACACTCGATTTATTCTGCTAGTAAAGGAATACGCATCATGATCGTCAACATGTCAAACAACGCAACCCCCGACGAAATCAACCACATCATCGACCGCATTAAAGAATGTGGTTTTCAGGCCCACGTCGTTCAAGGCGCCGAACGCACCATCATCGGCGCGATCGGCAGCAGCGGGCGACGCTCGGAGATCGAAGCGTTGCGCGCGGCGCCAGGCGTTGCCGAGGTGATCCAGATCTCTCACCCGTTCAAGTTAGTCAGCCGCCAGTTGCGACAGACTCGCACAGTCGTAGACGTGCGCGGCACGAAGATCGGCGGCGGCGATCTGGTCGTGATCGCGGGACCATGCTCGGTCGAGTCGGAAGAGCAACTGATGGAAACGGCGCACTCAGTGAAAGCCTCGGGCGCGAACATGTTGCGCGGCGGCGCTTATAAACCGCGCACTTCGCCGTATGACTTTCAGGGACTCGGCGTCGAAGCACTGCGCCTGCTTGAAAAAGCGAGTAGAGAAACTGGTTTGCCGATCGTGACCGAAGTCATGAGTGAAGCAGACGTCGAGATCGTCGAGGAGTATGCCGACGTGATGCAGGTCGGCGCGCGCAACATGCAGAATTTTTCGTTGTTAAGAAAACTCGCGTGTGTTTCGAAACCAGTGCTTTTGAAACGTGGACCATCGGCGACGGTAAAGGAGTGGCTGCTCGCCGCTGAGTACCTGCTCGCGGGCGGCAATGCAAACGTCGTGTTGTGCGAGCGAGGTATTAAGACTTTCGAGACTGCCACACGCAACACACTCGATCTCGCGGCAGTGGCGCTGGTGAAGGAATTATCGCACCTGCCGGTGCTTGCGGATCCATCGCATGGAACAGGTATGCGGAGTTTGATAACGCCGATGTCGAAAGCAGCGGTTGCTGCGGGTGCGGATGGATTGTTAATTGAGGTGCATCCATGTCCGGAGCGTGCGCTCTCGGATGGACCACAGTCGCTGGATTTACCGGGATTTCAGGAGTTGATGGAAAATTTACGGCCGCAGATAAACGCGGATGATCGCGGATCAGAAGTAGAAAAGAGAGCGGCCTGATCCGCGTTCATCCGCGCAAATCCGCGGTTAACTATTGTTCGCGCTTGCGAGGCAGCTCTTTCTCGGTCTTTATGATCGTTCCATCGATCGCGTTGACCCAGACGTGCGTGGCGCCACCCGTTGCTTCATCAGCAATGACGACGCGATAAAAAACAACTCCGTCTTTCGCAAGTTTGCCAGGCTCTTCCCAACCTTTAGCGTCGAGAGTGCAAACCATGACTTTGCCGGGTTGCTGGCTCGTTGCGATCTGAATCGCCTGGTCCATGTTGATCCTTGAGAGGCGGATCAGTGCGGCCTGCCTAATAGCGCGCATTTCCATCTCGACTTCCTGTTTGCGCGCGATCTCCTCGCGAAACTGCGGGTCGCTCTCCATGCGCCGTTTCATTCCTTCCATCGACTCTGCTCGGCGCTGCATTGTCTCGAGCTTCTCTTTATCCTGTTGTGTCAGGGGTTTCTCCTGCGGCTCCTGCGCATTTGTCTCGACGTCGAAACGCATCGCAAAAGCAGCGGCAGCAGCGCACGGCACCAGCAGCAGCAACGAAACAACGATCAGCAACGACTTCTTCCAGCGTGTTTGAAAATTGGGTTTCTTTAACAACGACATGATACGGGCCTCCAGGATGTCAGCATCGGCGATGCCTACGGTTGTAGTAACGGAGAGTCGACGCAGAGGTGGTGCGGAGCTGGCAAGTTTTACGAGCGAGCGAGCATAGATTTCCGCATTCAGTATGCGCTCCGCAACCAGCTCGTCGCAGCAGAGTTCACGGGTCTCGCGAACCCGTCGTCTTAATAAGGCCGCAGCAGGATGAAATGAGACAGGGACGAACAGTAACTCGTAGATTAGATTCAGAAGGTAATCGCGCCGCGCAACATGAATAAACTCATGGCCTATTGCCGAAGTGAGTAACTCCACATTGCCTTCCCGCAACAGTGACGCGGGCAGAATAATAACTGGATTAACGAGCCCGGTCGTGACTGGCACCGGCAGCGTTTCGGAGCGAAACACTCTTACCGATCCGGCGCGCGTGCCGAACTCGAGCTCGCAGCGATGAATGACTTCCGCGACGCGGTCGTTCGGTTCGATCTCAGTCGCACGACGTCGAATCGTTCGCGTAGTTTGCCAGGCTTGTATGAGCTTGAAGACGCTGTAAAGAAGAAACGCGAAATAGACTCCGAGTAAGGTTAGTCCCAGAGTTTGATTTATCTTGAATGTTGAAGCGAGCGCGGAAGAGTTTGACTCAGGAAGTCGCGGCACGGCTTCGCTTGCGAATGGCGAGATGCTTTCCCGCTCGAACGTGACTGGCGTGTTCGCCGGCGCCACTTGGTCAAATACTGTACGCAACGACGAAAACGCAGGAACTAAAAATGCCAGACAAAGTGCAGTAGCCCAAACCCAATGCCGGTATCGTGCGAGGGAGTTTCGCAGCAGCCATGAACCGAGCGCCGCAATGACTGTTATGAGCGCGACCTGCCAGAAGGCGTTCAGCAGAAACGTCAGCAGTAGTTGGCTACTCAGTCTCATCGGCTTTGTCCTCCTTCACCTGTTCGACTAACTTCTGGAGTCGCGCGAGCTTTTCGGGTGTGAGGTGTTTGGTTTCCACAAGACTCATCACGAGGCTCTCCGCTGAACCGCCGAAGAGTCGATCGACAACGTCTTTGACGTGTTTGCCGACAACTTGCTTGCGACTGACGGCGGGCTTGTAGAAGTAAGCGCGGTTTTTCAAAGTTCGTTTCGCTTTACCTTTGCGCTCGAGAATATTGAGCATCGTCTGGACGGTGGTGTAAGCGAGCTCGCGTTTCAGTTTTTGCTGGACTGTCTGCACGTTTGCGGGGCCTGTTTCCCAGAGGACGTGCATGATTTCGAGCTCGAGCGGCGTCAGGTTCTCGGTCTTCGGTCGCGCCATACGTGTCTCCTAAGTTTTTAGGAGTATAGGCAGGAGCACTGGAGATGTGTCAACTAATTTTTTAGGAGTCAGTTAACCGCGGATTACACGGATTATTTTGCGGATCGTTGTAGAATTCGAACTCGCGTGAAGAAACAGACCCTCATACATGCCCTCATCTACGGCCTGTGCGGCGGGATTCTGATCGTGTTGCTCAAGCTGATCGAGTTTCGCTTTCTCGTGGTCGAGCACTCGATCGAGATCTACGGCGGGCTCGTCGCGGCCATGTTCGCCGGTCTCGGAATCTGGCTCGGCTTAAAGCTGACGAAAAACAAGGAAGTCCTCGTCGTTAAGGAAGTCATGGTACCCGCCCCGCAGTCGTTCACTCTCAACGAGCAGCGACTGAAAGATCTCGGCATCACGCGACGCGAACTGGAAATCCTCGAGCTGATCGCGCAGGGCCTCAGCAACCGCGAAATCGCCGACAAACTCTTCGTCAGCGAAAGCACTGTCAAAACTCACTCGAGCCGTCTCTTCGACAAACTCAGCGCCAGGCGCCGCACTCAAGCCGTACAGATCGCAAAAGAAATGGGACTGATCCCTTAGTTCGAAAGTATGATTTTCCGCAGAAAACCGGAAATCATCCGAAAGTATGACGACAATTGAACCCCGCAAAAGTAGATTGCGCCACGAGTTTCCTAAATCAATAAGGAGAGGTTGTTATGAAAAGAGTCGTTTTGACGTTTGGTTTGATCTCAGGCGCGATCCTGGCCGCGATGATGGTGCTCACCATTCCCTTCATGGAAAAAATCGGTTTCGACAACGGGATGATCATCGGCTACACCACGATGGTCCTCGCCTTTCTGCTGGTGTTCGTTGGGATTCGATCTTATCGAGACACAGTGGGCAACGGACGGATCAGTTTTGGCAGGGCGGTCGGTGTCGGTCTTCTAATCGTAGCGATTGCGGGCATCTGCTATGTCGTAGCGTGGGAAATCATCTATTACAACTTCCTCACCGATTTCGGCGACAAGTATACGGCTCACGTGATTGAAGGCGTTCGCAACTCAGGTAAGCCACCCGCCGAGATCGAACAGGAGATTCAGAAGATGAACGAGATGATGACTCTCTACAAAAACAATATCCTCTTCAATATGGCCGTTACTTTTCTCGAGCCACTGCCCGTCGGCCTCGTGATGACGTTGATCTCCGCCCTGATACTCCGAAAGCGGGCGCCGAAGGAACAGCAGTTGGGGACAGGATTACCAGATTTACAGAATTAACAGGATGAAGTACAAATCCTGTTCTATCTTGCAAATCCTGTAATCCTGTCTACCATGACCGGTAAAACCTAACCTATGTCCCAATCATTGCTGCGTTCCCTTCTCTGCCTGCTCTTTGTCAGTACTACGATTCACGCACAAGTACCCACGAGCGATCTCTCCACCGCGATGAAGTGGCGCATGATTGGCCCGTTTCGCGCCGGCCGGACGGTCGGCGCCACCGGGGTTCCCGGCCAGCCAAATGTCTTCTATATAGGAGTCAACAACGGCGGCGTTTGGAAAACGACCGATTACGGTCACACGTGGAAACCGATCTTCGACGACCAACCAACTGGCTCTATCGGCGCGCTCGCAGTCGCACCCTCGAACCCGGAGACGATCTACGTCGGCAGTGGTGAGGGACTTCAACGACCCGATCTCTCCACCGGCGACGGCATTTACAAATCGACTGACGGTGGCAAGACGTGGCGACACCTCGGACTGCGCGACGCACAACAGATCGGCGCCATACTCGTCGATCCGCGCGATCCGAATCTGGTCTACGTCGCTGCCCTTGGACATCCTTACGGCCCAAACGAAGAGCGCGGCGTGTTTCGTTCTGCCGACGGCGGTGAAACCTGGAAGAAAGTTCTCTACAAAGACGAGAACACGGGAGCGATCGCGCTCGCCTTCGATCCGAAGAACTCAAAAGTCATTTACGCTGACTTGTGGTCCGCTCGCCAGGGACCCTGGGAGAACGGCGCGTGGCAAGGTCCGAACAGTGGTCTCTACAAAACCACTGACGGCGGCAACACCTGGCGTCAACTAACAAAAGGACTGCCGACGTTCGAACAAGGTCTCGGACGAATCGGCATCGCAGTTGCGCCAAGTGATCCAAAGACGGTCTATGCCACTGTCGATGCGCCACAGCTCGGCGGCATCTATCGCTCAGACGATGCCGGCGAATCGTGGCGGCGGGTCGGCACCGATCGACGTGCGTGGGCGCGTGGCAGTGACTTCGCGGAGATCGACGTCGATCCTCGAAACAAAGAGATCGTCTACACGTCCGCCATTGCGGCATATAAATCAATTGACGGTGGCAAGACGTGGACCGCGTTCAAGGGCGCGCCCGGCGGCGACGACTATCACACGCTCTGGATCAATCCCGAGAACCCGGACATCATGCTTTTCGCAACCGATCAGGGCGCGGTTATAAGTGTGAACGGTGGCGAGACGTGGAGTTCCTGGTACAACCAACCGACGGCGCAGTTTTATCACGTCATTACTGACAACCAGTTTCCGTACTGGGTTTACGGCGGCCAGCAGGAGAGCGGCTCAGCGGGTGTGAAGAGTCGTGGCGACAACGGCGCGATCACTTTTCGCGACTGGCGCACTGTCGGTGTTGAAGAGTACGGCTACGTCGCGCCCGATCCGTTGCACCCAAATCTGATCTACGGCGGCAAAGCGACGCGCTTTGACATGACGACGGGCCAGGTGCAGAACGTCGCGCCTGAGATCCTGCGCACCGGGAAGTACAGGTTTCTTCGCACCGCGCCGATTCTCTTCTCGCCTGCTGATCCGCGCGTGCTCTATCTCGCCGGCAACGTGTTGTTCAAAACAATGAATGGCGGTTCGAGTTGGGAGATCATCAGTCCCGATCTATCGCGTGAGAAGCCTGAAGTGCCGGCGAGCATCGGTGTATTTCGTCGTCCTGAGATGGCGACGCAACCGAGACGTGGCGTGATTTACGCCGTCGCGCCTTCGCCGAAAGACGTGAATGTGATCTGGGCGGGCACTGATGACGGGCTGATCCACGTCACGAAAGACGGCGGCAGGAATTGGAAAAACGTTACGCCTCCGGCAATCGATTCGTGGAGCAAGATCTCGCAGATCGATGCGAGCCATTCCGACATCAACACCGCCTACGTCGCTGTCAATCGCATCCGGCTCGACGATCAGAAGCCACACATCTATCGCACGACTGACGGCGGAACCACGTGGCAGGAGATCGTGAGGGGTCTGCCCGATGGTCCAGTCAATACGGTGAAGGAAGATCCGAGGCGACCGGGTTTGCTGTTTGCGGGAACTGAGCTCAACGTATTTGTCTCTTACAACGACGGCGCGAGCTGGGAGTCGCTTCGTTTGAACATGCCGGCGACCTCGATCCGCGATCTGGTAATTCACGACGACGATCTTGTTGTTGGCACACACGGACGCTCCTTCTGGATCCTCGACGACATCTCGCCGCTGAGACAATACAATTCGGCACTTCTCGATGCGGAGGTTCATCTCTTCGGGCCGCAAACGGCTATTCGAGTTAAGCGCAACGTCAACACCGATACGCCGTTGCCGCCCGAAGAACCTGCCGGACAAAACCCGCCGGACGGCGCGATCATCAACTATTATTTACGTCGCGATGCGACGACACCGGTAACGCTCGAAATCTTCGACAGCAGGAACCAGCTCGTTCGTCGTTATTCGAGTGACGATAAGCCAACGCAGATCAACAAGAACGACTATGCGGTGCCCGAATACTGGTTCCGCCCGCATCAAGCGCTCGGTACAAAGAAAGGGATGCAGCGCTTGGTTTGGGACTTGAAATATGCACCGCCGGCCGCTTTTGGACGCGGTTTTCCGATCTCCGCGATCTACCGCGACACACCGCTATATCCGCTTGGTCCATCGGTGTTGCCCGGCGTTTACACAGTGAAGTTAACCGCGAACGGCGAATCGCTTTCTGAACCGTTAACCGTGAAAATGGATCCGCGAGTGAAGACTCCGCTGCCCGCGTTGGCGCAACAGTTCAATCTCTCGCTCGAAGCGTATCGCGGCATGCAGAAGACGTTCGATACAGTCGAGCAGATCAGAAAGCTGCGTGCGCAGATCAGAGAATCGATCTCGCGCGTCGGTCGTGGTCCACTTGCCGAAGCGTTGAACGCGCTCGATAAGAAGGCCGGCGCGATCGGTGGCGAAGGGCGTGGCGACGCGAGTTCACCCGGACTTCCCGGTGGAACGATCGACATGCGCGAGCCAAACCTGACGCGCTTGAATGGTGGCTTCTCGTCACTGATCGAACACTTGCAGAGTGCTGATGTGGCGCCTACAGTGCCAATGGTCACTGCTGCAACCGAGTTGCAAAAAGTTCTGACGAAGCTGATGGCAGACTGGAACCAGTTGAAGACCAAAGACGTGGCCGCGATCAACCAACAATTACGCGCCGCAAATCAACCTGTACTGAACCCATGATGTCCGGTGCAAATCCAATCATTCTCTACGACGGCGTGTGCGGGCTCTGCAATCGCCTGGTCCAGTTTTTACTGAAGCACGACAAAGACGGCCGGCTGCGATTTGCGGCGTTGCAAAGTGACTTTGCCGAGAAGGTGCTGGGCCGGCATGGCCTCAACCCGAAGGATCTCGACACGGTTCACGTCATTGAGAATTACGATCAGCCGGACGAGCGAGTGCTGCAAAGGTCTGATGCGGTTCTGCGAGCGGGCCGCGAGCTAGGTGGATTCTGGGGCGCGTCTTCATCGATCTCCCGCATCGTACCGCGCGGGCTTCGCGATCTGGTCTATCGCTTTGTGGCTACGAATCGCTATCGCGTGTTTGGAAAGTTCGACACCTGCATGCTCCCCGATCCCAATCAAAGGAGCAGATTTCTCGATCTGTAGAATCCGTGAACAATTTCGTTCAGAGTTCAAGCTTTAGCTTGCCTCTCAACAATCGAGAAGGTGACCAGCAACCTAAAGGTTGAACTCTGAACACCGGAGAAATCGATGATCAAGATTCTTCCAGTTCTTGTAATTCTCAGTATTTTCTTTATACCCCAATCGCCGCAGTTCGACCTCCTGATCAAAAACGGACGCATTGTTGACGGCTCAGGCCGCGCAGCTTACGTCGCGGATCTCGCGATCAAGGGCGATCGCATCGTCAGCATCGGCAAGCTCTCGCAAGCAACCGCGACGCGCACCATCGATGCGCAAGGTCTCGTCGTCGCGCCCGGCTTCATCGACATGCTGGGCCAGTCGGAAACTTACCTCCTGATCGATCCACGCGCGATGAGCAAGGTGATGATGGGTGTCACCACGGAGATCACCGGCGAGGGCGAGTCGATTGCGCCGATCAACGAGCGACAGATCAAAGAGCAGGAAGATTTTCTCAAACGCTTCAGTCTGACGATCGACTGGCGCACGCTCGACGAATACTTCAAACGTCTCGATAAACAAGGCTCCGGCGTGAACCTCGGCACGTTCGTCGGTGCGACTCAGGTGCGCGAGTACGTGATCGGTTACGACGATCGCGCTCCCACAGCGCAGGAGTTGGACCAGATGAAGAAGCTGGTCGCTGATGCGATGCGCGACGGTGCGCTCGGACTTTCCACTTCGCTTCAATACGTGCCCGCGCGTTTTGCGAAAACAGACGAGTTGGTCGAACTCGCGAAAGTCGCACGACAGTACGGCGGCATCTACGCCACACACCAGCGCAGTGAAGCAAACACGATCGACGCGTCGCTTGACGAAGTGTTTGAGATCGCGCAAAAGGCGCAGATCCCGGTCGAGATCTGGCACCTCAAAACTGCGTATAAAAAGAACTGGGGCCGCATGTCGCATGTGCTGGCGCGTATCAAGCAGGCGCGCGATCGCGGGCTCGATATCACGGCCGATATTTATCCGTACATCGCGGGCAGCACCGCGCTGAGCGCGTGTTTGCCGCCGTGGGCGCAGGAGGGTGGAGCAGAAAGGATGTTGGCGCGTTTGCGCGATCCCCAGATGCGGCAACGTTTGAAGAAGGAGATTTCTGAAGATCAGACAGAATGGGAAAACATTTATCTCGGTAGTGGCGGACCGAGCGGAGTCTTGATCGGCTCTGTCGTGAATCGTGAATTGGATTCGTTGCAGGGCAAACGCATTTCAGAGATCGCAGCGGAACAGAAGAAGGATCCGCTCGACACGGTCTTCGATCTGATTCTCGCTGATCACGGACAAACAGGCGCGATCTATTTCATGATGAGCGAAGGCGGACATGCGTGCGGCAATGCAGTCGCCGTTCGTCAGTTTCTGTACCGATAGCGGCTCACGCGCGACTGATGGACCACTCGCAGGCTCGAAGTCTCACCCACGCGGTTGGGGCAGCTATCCGCGCATACTCGGCCGATACGTGCGTGATGAGAAGCTGTTATCGCTCGAAACGGCGATTCACAAGATGACGGGCGCGCCCGCGGCTCGCGTGGGGTTGCGTGAGCGAGGATTAATTAAGGAAGGGATGTTCGCGGATGTTGTGTTGTTCGATCCTGCGAAGGTGATTGATAAGGCAACGTTCGAGTCGCCGAATCAGTATCCGGTGGGAATTGAGTATGTGATGGTGAATGGAAAAATTTCTGTTGATAAGGGGCAGCGCACTAGCGCTCTCGGCGGACGTGTGCTGCGCGGTCCCGGCTTTAGACAGGATTAACAAGATTCTACAAGATGAGCAGGATTTATCCTGAAAATCCTGAAAAATCTTGTAAATCCTGTCTACAACTTACACCTTGATATAAATCCTCTTCCTGTAAAGTAACCACATCAACACCAACCACAACAAAATAAACGCTATCGCATAAAACAGCGACGCATTAATCGGCTCCGCCCAACTCAAAAACAGATTCCTGAAAATCCATCCCTGCACACGCCACACGCCCATCAACTTCACCATCAACCCCGTGCCCACAAACAACGCCAACGCATTAACCCCAAACACCTCAAACGGCCACGCCCAACGCCGGTAACCCTGAATATCGATCACCCAGTAACACAACGCCAGAAACTCCAACGCGAGTCCTGCTGTAAACAGCACATACGAGCTCGTCCACAACGCCTTATTGATCGGAAAGAACGGGTTCCACGCCCACCCAAGCACCACACAAATCGCACCTGCCACAAACATCCCGACCACTTTTTCATAACGTGTTCGCTCCGAGCGTAACCAGTGACCAGTCAAAATCCCGAAGAGCGTCGTCACAACAGCAGGAACTGTGCTCAACAATCCTTCCGGATCGTACACACGCCCTTGTCGCCAGATGTGCTGCCGCAGGATCACGCGATCTATAAAGGACGCGATGCTTCCCTCCTTGCTGAGATCACCGGGCGCGTATCCCGGCGCCGCAAGGTTCGTCATCACGAGGCAGTACGCAATGAGTAAAGCCACCGCAATCAGCAGTTGGGTCCTCGCCTTGGTCGTTAAAAAGATTAATGACGCGATCAGATAACAGATCGCGATGCGCTGGAGCACGCCGGCGATCCGGATCGTCCCGAGTTGAAAGTACGGAAAGCCGTTGAGAAACAATCCCAGGCCAAAGATGATCGCACTCCGCTTGAGCACCTTGAGGTAAAGATCACGTTTGACAGTGCCTTCTTCGACGCGCCGCGCAAACGCGAGCGTGATCGACACACCAACAATGAAGAGAAAGAATGGAAAGACGAGATCGGTCGGCGTCCAGCCATGCCACTCGGCGTGTTGCAGCGGCCAGTAGATACTGGACCACGTGCCGGGATTATTTACCAGCACCATTCCGGCAATCGTGATGCCGCGAAAGACGTCGAGCGAGACCAGGCGACCCGCAGGGTTTGCTGCAAACAGTTTGGGGGACATTTGAAGGCTAAGATTACATGAAAAAAGTTCAGAGTTCAGCCTTTAGGCTGCGGTCCCGGGCTTCAAGGCAGCAAGCTAAAGCTTGAACTCTGAACTTTGCGTGTTAAAGTATCAGCCCGTACATGTCCCTAATGCTTGCGGAGATCGCCGAGCAGCCGGCCGCACTCGAGCGCACGATTGCGGAAGAGCGCGCCAAGATCGCAAAGCTCGGAAACACGCTCAAGTCGCGCGACATCCATTTGATCGTCCTTGTCGCGCGCGGCAGCTCCGACAACGCCGCACTCTTCGGGCGCTACCTGCTCGAAATCACCACCGGCATTCCCGTCTCGCTTTCTGCACCGTCAGTTCACACGATCTACAACGCAGAGCTCCGACTGGACCACGCGCTCGTGGTCGGCGTCTCGCAATCAGGTGAAGGCGAAGACATCAACCACGTTCTCGAAAGCGCGCGACGTTCCGGCGCCTACACAATCGGCATCACAAACGAGCCCGGCGCGTCGATGACTCACCTCGTCGATGAAACGCTGCTTACGCACGGCGGACGCGAACGCTCCGTCGCTGCCACTAAGACGTTCACGGGCCAGATGCTCCTCTTTTATATGCTCGCCGCCGAGCTTGCCCGGAGCGCGGCCCCGTTTTCGTATGAATCGATTCCGGAATTCGTGGCAGGCGCGCTCGAACAAAAGCCGGCAATAGTCGAGCTCGTCGAGCGCTACGTATTCATGGAAAACTGCGTCGTCGTTGGTCGCGGCCTCGCTTACGCGAATGCGTATGAGCTCGCTTTGAAACTGATGGAGACGTGTTACGTCGTCGCGGAGCGGTTCTCGTCAGCAGACTTCCTGCATGGTCCACTCGCGATGGTCGAGCGGCATTTTCCAGTGATACTCTTCGCGCCGCCGGGAGTGATGTTGCCGGGCGTGAAGAGTCTGATTGAGCGGCTGCGAGAGTTGCATGCGGAAACGCTGGCGATCACGAGCGATCCTGATGCGGCAAAACTGTGTACGCGCTCGATCGTGATGTCGCGTGAGATTGACGAGTTTCTCGCGCCGATCCCGTACATCGTTCCCGGTCAACTGTTCGCCGCGCTGCTGGCCGAAGCAAAAGGACTTAACCCCGACGCGCCACGGTCTTTGTCAAAGGTCACACGCACACTCTGATCGTGTCTTTTGTGCCTTTTTGTGGCTACACTGAATCCTATGAATATTGAGCTGAAAGACTTGTCGCACAATCCCGTCTACGCCCAGGTGCGTGAGCAGATCGAGTCGCAGATCAAGAACAAGACACTTGGCTCCGGTGAGTTACTCCCGTCCCCGGCGGCATTGGCCCAGAAACTCTCCGTCGATAAAGGCGAGATCCAGCGCGCGTACTACGAGCTCGAACATCTCGGGCTGATCACTAAACAGACAGGCAAAGATTTTCTCGGCAAAGCACGCATCGACTATCGCGTCGCAACCAGGTAGACGACAAGTGGAACAATAAAGCCGATCAGTATCGCAACCAACCACAGCACCAGCGAGAGTCTCCAGGAGCGCCGCGCTTTCAGATAATCAGCATCGTTGGTCACGAGGCTACCAAACTTCATCTGCCAGCGAATCAACAACACCAGCACCACGACGAAAGTAATCAGGAAGCCCCATCCCACGAGCGGCACATACGGAACGTAACTCAGTCCCATGAACATATACATCGCGACGACCGCCGTCCGCAGGTAACTGGCATCACTGTATGATTGATTAGCCTTTTCCTGTCTTTCGGCAATGAGCTGCGCCACTGCAGGATCGACAGGCACAGAGCAATAGCGACACTGCGTCATGCTGTCGTTGATCATTTCGTTGCAATTGGGACAGCGAAACGTGCGGGGGTTGGCGATCACTGGCTTCTCCTGGGTCCGTGATGGAGGAACTTGGTGCGCATTATATCGTTATTGTCGTTTCCGGTGACATATTATGGTTTTACGGGGTAGCAGTAGATTCTGAACAGTTCTTCATCTGCCTGAAGGCAGCGCAGTGCAAACTCGCGGACCTCAATGGCCATCGCCTAGCGATTACCCAGGAGTGGACGGAGTTTGTGAAGGACGAAACCGAGATCTAAAAGTACTGCAGTCTTTTTCAAAAAGAGAAAGCCCCTCCGATTCCGGTATTGCGAAATCCCATGTGGGATCTAATGGGATCCTTTGTGAGATCTCGAAGATCCTAAAAGAAACCTGCGAGATCCGAGACAGGAATTCGCAGTTCCCCGAAGCAGTTTACGAGGACCATAATAGGAATTCTCAGATCCGAGAATAGAACTCGCGGTTCCCTGAAGGGATCCAGTCGATCCCTGAAGTGATTTCGCCTTCGCTACTCGATATTGCTCTCGTATGAGCACCTCGCGATAGCGCAGGGGCTTGGACGAGGTCAGTACCACCTCGCGGTAGCGGGTGGGTGCGCAGCATCAGCAGGTCGGTGCTGTCAACGCAAAGTGTCCGCAGTGTTGATCTAATGTGAGGTGATTGAGCAGTCGCCGCACGGCTGCGCACCCACCCGCTACCGCGAGGTGGTACTGACCTCGTCCAAGCCCGATCCGGAAACTGAGGGGCGCTACGGGGTTCTGAGTGTGCTGTGGTACAGTTTCGGATGCTTCCGACTCAAGACCGCTTGAACGACAAAACATCATCTGAAATAGGGAGCTAATGACTGAGCGAAAGTGGCGGAATTGGCAGACGCGCCAGACTTAGGATCTGGTACCGAAAGGTGTGGGGGTTCGAGTCCCCCCTTTCGCACCATAGAATTGAATCCACAAAATGAAAACTGAACTTATTGACGTCTCTCCTACTCGCAAGGAGCTTAGAATCGAGATCGAGCCGGCGCAGATTCGCAGCGCGTACGATCGCATCAGCCAACAGTACAGCAAGGCTGCCAACGTCCCCGGATTTCGTCCGGGCCATGCACCCACATCAGTCGTGCGCACTCGCTACAAAAGCGAGATTCGAAGCGAAGTCCTGCGCGAGCTGCTTCCTGAAGCTGTCAACCACGCCATCACCGAGCACTCGCTGAATGCGCTCGGTGAGCCGGATGTCCAGCTCGACAACACGACTGCCCTCGAACGTTTAGGTGAAGAACCGCTAACGATCAAAGTCGGTCTCGAAGTACTTCCCGAGGTACAACTCGACACTTATAAGGGACTCGAAGTCAATCGACGCAAACGTCCGATCACCGATACCGACGTCGATCGAATGATCGACGGTTTGCGTGACAACTCCGCGGCGCTGCAACCAGTCGAAGATCGCGCTTCAGAGCTGGGCGACACGGTCACCGTGAATGCTCGTGGCAACTTCGTCGATGAACCCGAGGCGGAAGAGATCAAAGTCGACGACGTCGAAGTCGAGATTGGCGGTCAGGGTGTGCAGAAAGAGTTTACTGAGAACCTCACGGGCGTCAGAGCGGATGACACGCGAACATTCCAGGTCGAATATCCGTCAGACTTCAGCTCGCAAGCACTCGCAGGCAAGAAAGTTGAATACGTAACCGAGGTTACCTCAGTCAGAAAGAAAGAATTGCCTGAGCTCGACGATGAATGGGTGAAGAGTCTCGGCGGCGATTTCGATTCAGTCGAAACACTGAAAACGAAAGTGCGTGAAGATCTCGAAGCAAGAGCGACCGCTGAATCGGATCACTTGTTGCGCGACGAGATAATAAAGAAGCTTTTGGATGCGCACCCGTTTGAAGTACCCGAAAGCCTAATCAACCAGCAGACACAGCATCGCCTGGAAACAGTAGCGCGCCAGATGATGCAACGTGGTGTCGATCCACGTAATCCGGACATAGACTGGGAAGGCGCACGTGAAGAAGTAAAGGGACAGGCTGAGGAAGACGTGCGCACGTCAATGCTGTTGGAGAAGATCGCCGAAGCTGAGAATATCGACGTCTCGGACGAAGAAGTTGAAGCAGAGATAAATGCGATCGCAACTGCATCACGACAACCGATAGAGCAAGTGCGTGCTGCCTTGACAAAGAATGGAGGCGAACGTAGCATCGCGCACAGATTGCGCACTCGTAAAGCGCTTGATCTTTTAGTTGAAAATGCGCACGTCACCGACGCTGAGTGGATCGAACCAAAGCAAGAGGAAGAAGCTCCCAAAGAAGAGTAACTGACGCTTGAAGATCACCGGCAATCGATGACCACAATGTTCCTTGAAGAGGTTAGAACTGTATGGCTCTAGTCCCAATGGTCGTGGAGCAAACGTCGCGAGGCGAGCGAGCCTTCGACATCTATTCACGACTACTGAAAGACAATATTATTTTCCTGGGTACCCCGATCGACGATCAGATTGCCAACCTAATCGTAGCCCAACTGCTGTTTCTCGAAGCTGAAGACCCCGAAAAAGACATCAATGTCTATATCAATTCACCTGGTGGTTCGATCACTGCAGGTATGGCGATCTACGACACGATGCAATTCATTCGCCCAGACGTCACGACGATTTGTGTCGGACAATGTGCATCGATGGGGGCATTACTGTTGGCCGCGGGCGCAAAAGGAAAACGTTTCGCCCTTCCCAATTCGCGTATCCTCATTCATCAACCTTCAGGCGGATCACAAGGCCAGGCAACAGACATTCGTATTCAAGCAGAAGAGATCCTGCGAATGCGCGAGCTCACCTCCCAAATTATCGCCAAGCACACCGGACAGTCGTACGATACCGTCGAGCGTGACGTTGAGCGCGATAAAATTATGTCTGCCACGCAGGCCAAAGAATATGGTTTAATAGACGAGGTGATCGCGCACCGAGAGTAGGCGGCGCGATCCCCCAAAAGGAGCTTCATCGCGAGATATGGTTAGACGAACTGATGATACTCTGCGCTGCTCGTTTTGCGGCAAGTCGCAAAACGAAGTCAAGAAGCTCATTGCCGGACCTACTGTCTATATCTGTAATGAGTGCATTGACATCTGCAACGAGATCATCACCGACGATCAGCAGGCAGAGTCAGTAGCCACTCGCCCGCCACTTCCGAAGCCCGGAGAGATCAAGAATTTCTTAGACGAATACGTCATCGGTCAGGAAGAGACGAAGAAGCGTCTCGCCGTCGCAGTCTATCAACACTACAAACGCATCGAGCTTGGTCGTCGTCGCTCTGACGTCGAGATCCAGAAGGCAAACATCCTTCTGATCGGTCCGACCGGCACCGGCAAGACGTTGCTCGCACAAACACTCGCGCGCATGCTCGCGGTGCCTTTCACAATCGTCGATGCGACGACGTTGACTGAAGCGGGCTACGTTGGTGAAGACGTTGAGAACATCATTCTCAAGCTGTTGCAGGCAGCGAATGGCGACGTCGAGCGCGCGCAACAAGGCATCATCTACATCGACGAGGTTGACAAGATTTGTCGTAAGGATGAGAACCCGTCGATCACGCGCGACGTGTCCGGTGAAGGTGTGCAGCAGGCGCTCTTGAAGATCCTCGAAGGCACTGTGGCGAACGTGCCGCCGCAAGGCGGTCGCAAGCATCCGCATCAGGAGTTCTTCCCTGTCGATACGACTAACATTCTTTTCATTTGCGGTGGCGCCTTCGTCGGACTCGAGAAAGTGATCGAGCGTCGTCTGCGTAACAAGTCGCTCGGTTTCCATGCGGAAGTGAAGTCAGGATCTCATCGTCACGCGGAAGCACTCGCGGCGGTGCAGCCGGAGGATCTGATTCGTTTCGGATTGATTCCGGAGTTTGTCGGACGACTGCCTGTGGCCGGCGTGCTGCACGAACTCGACGAGGGAGCACTCATCAAGATTCTTACCGAACCAAAGAATGCTTTAGTTAAGCAGTACCAAAAGAAATTTGATTTTGACAACGTCAAGTTGAAGTTCACTGAGGATGCGCTCAAGGCCGTCGCCCGGCAGGCTGTTGAGCGGAAGGTCGGCGCCCGCGGCCTGATGATGATTCTCGAAGAGCTGCTGCTTGATGCGATGTACACCCTACCTTCTCAGAAACGCGTCAAAGAATTCGTCATAACCAGCGAAATGGTCGAACGTCGCCGGGCAGTTCCGGGTGAAGGCCTCACCGGAATCGACGGCGCCGCCGCCTAACCCCGCGAGGCGGGTGGCAGAATAAAGCCTGGGGCGTAAGTCCCAGGAACACACACAAACCACAAGCCCGAGCCCGCGAACGGGCAAAGCCTATTGAAAATTAACAATTTATTGGTGAAAGACTGTCGCCCGCGACGCGGGCTGAATGCTATTCTTTGATCCCCCGATCCTGGGGCTTTCGCCCCAGGCTTTATGCTTACACCTGCTTCGCAGGTTAAAACAACACGGAGCCCGCAAACCGGGCGAAAGCCTTTGAAATTGAGGAGTGAGTTGGTTTAACGCCGAAGGCGTTCGCTAATTTCAGCCCAGGGTTGGAGCGCAGCGACAACCCTGGGATCAAGCCATCCGGCGTATGAACCCTGAAAGGGTTTGGCGGCTGGCGAACCCTTTCAGGGTTTATTGCATTCGTTATGACTTCGCACCCAGGGTTCTCGCTGCGCTCGAACCCTGGGCTAAGATTAGCGAACGCCTTCGGCGTATTTCACTCAATTCAATGTGACTTCGTCCTAAAACCTTGAACGATAGCGCCCCCGCAGGAAATGATTTACAATTAGGCCTCTTTCTCAGAGTAAAGTTGTTCACATCATGGAAGAATATTCAGACAGAACCCCCTCCGACGTAGCCTGGTACCCGATGGTTCCAATTCGCGACGTCGTGATATTCCCCTTTACCAAAGTCGCTTTCAAAATAGGACGTTCCGGGTCAGTCAGGGCACTCGAACAAGCCCTGGCGACGGATCGCACAATTTTCCTAGCCACTCAGCACGACGCCACCGTTGACGAGCCCAGCCCGGAACAGATCTACATGGTGGGCACGCTCGGCCGGATTCTCCAGTCGCAGAAACAGGAGAACGGCCAGATCAAGGTCGTCGTCGAAGGTCGCGAACGCGCGACGACTGTCCGCGTTGAGAACACCGACGGCGCATTCATGGCGCTCGTGCGCCGCGCGCCGATCGTCAACGAAGAAGGCACACGTCTCGACGCGCTCATCCAGAAAGTCGGTCAGCTTGTCGAGCAGCACCTGCGGCTCGCGCCCGACACACAAACGGACGCGCTCCAAACCGCGCTGCGTAACCAGGAGCCTTCGCACCTCGCTGACGCACTCGCATCACAACTGCGAATCTCAGTCGAAGACAAACAGGGACTACTCGAGATCTTCTCCACGCAAGCTCGCCTGCAACGTTTGATCGAGCTACTGGAAACCGAGATCGAGAAACGACAACTCGATCGCACCATCCAGACTCGCGTCAAGCGACAGATGGAGAAAGCTCAAAAAGAGTACTACCTCAACGAGCAGATCAAAGCGATTCACAAAGAGCTTGGTCGCAAGGATGAGAAGGCAGAGCTCGAAGAGCTGAAGAAGAAGATCGAAGAAGCCGGCATGACTGAAGAGGCCAAAGAGAAGGCCATGCAGGAGCTGCACCGGCTCGAAGCCATGCCGCCGATGTCAGCCGAAGGCACAGTCTCGCGCACGTACATCGACTGGCTACTCAGTGTGCCGTGGAAACAGAAGTCGAAAGAGATCAAAGACCTCATAAAGGCTGAAGAGGTCCTGAACGAAGATCACTTCGGACTCGAGAAGATCAAAGAGCGAATTCTCGAATACCTCGCGGTCCGGCAACTCGTAAAGAATCCGAAAGGATCGATTCTCTGCTTCGTCGGCCCGCCGGGAGTCGGCAAAACAAGTCTCGGAAAATCGATCGCGCGAGCTACCGGTCGTAAGTTCGTCCGCCTTTCGTTAGGCGGCGTACGCGACGAAGCTGAGATTCGTGGTCATCGTCGCACATACATCGGCGCGCTGCCCGGACAAATCATTCAGATGATGAAGAAGGCTGGCGCTGTGAATCCGGTGCTGCTGCTCGACGAAGTCGATAAGCTCGGCGCGGACTTCCGTGGCGATCCGAGTGCGGCGCTGCTCGAGGTTCTCGATCCGGAACAGAACCACACGTTCCAGGATCACTATCTCGACGTTGAATACGATCTCTCGAAGGTCTTCTTCATCGCCACTGCCAACGTCCTGCACACGATTCCACCCGCACTTCAGGATCGTCTCGAGATACTTCGTCTTTCTGGTTACACCGAGCGAGAGAAACTCCAGATCGCGAAGCGACACCTCGTGCCGAAACAGGCTGACGGCAACGGTCTCAAGATCGACCAATTTAATTTTACTGACGAAGGCATTCTCGAAGTGATTCGTCACTACACTCGCGAGGCTGGCGTCCGCAATCTCGAACGCGAGATCGGCTCGTGCTGTCGCAAGCTGGCGCGCAAGTTTGTCTCGGAACAAGCAGAGGAAAACGCGCCCTCAGTTGTCGTCGATGCAGAACGAGTTCGCGAGATGCTTGGTCCGATTAAGTTCAGACAACAAGGCATCGGGGCGCAAAGTGAAGTCGGACTCGCAACCGGACTTGCCTGGACAGAGATCGGCGGCGAAGTACTCCAGATCGAAGCGACGCTTGTTAAAGGTCGTGGCGGCGTGACGCTCACCGGAAAACTCGGCGACGTGATGCAGGAGTCTGCGCAAGCCGCGCTGACGTGCATCCGTGCAAGAGCAGAACGGCTGGGAATGAGTCTCGACTTTATTCGCAAGCGCGATCTGCACATCCACATTCCGGAAGGCGCGATTCCGAAAGATGGTCCGTCCGCAGGTATCACGATGGCGACGGCGATGGCTTCCGCGTTGACGCGCGTGGCCGTGAAGAGAAACGTCGCGATGACGGGTGAGATCACATTGCGTGGCAAGGTGCTGCCGATTGGTGGCGTCAAAGAGAAACTGCTCGCGGCGCACCGCTTCGGTATCGACACGATCGTTCTGCCGAAAGATAACGAGAAGGATCTGGCCGAACTGCCCGAGGAAGTGCGTGACTCATTGACAGTGCAATTCGTCGAAACGATCGACGAGGTTCTGGCAATCGCGCTCGAAGATTCGTGCCCGACGCAGGCCGCCACCGATGAAGGTCCGCCGCTGTGGACTACCGAGCAGCCTTCACAAGGAATTCAGACCAGCTAAATTCGGATCAAAGCCATCCACAGATTACACGGATGATTTAAAACGATCTGCGTAATCTGTGGATGGGATCTATAAGGAGAATGAGAATGGGTAAACATCATGATGCAGATCTGATTCTTGAAGCTTTACGAACTCCGCCGCGAGAAGACGATGCGCGAGGCGCGCAATTGGTTTTTCCAGTTCAACCCGAAGGGCAGAGAAGATTTTATAGATGTATTAACGAGCGATAAAAGCGGTCTTTATCGCATGGTGATTTCCTACTGGGATATGGCCTGCTCATTCGTCAACAATGGCGCCATCGACGCGCAGATGTTCAACGATGCGAATGGCGAGCACCTCTTCGTTTTCGCCAAGCTCGAGCCATTCCTGCCGGCGTTGCGCGAGGAGATGGGTAATCCGAACTTTCTTGGACACCTTGAAAAAGTTGTTAAAGAATGTCCCGATTACGAAACCAAGCTGGCGAACATCAGGGACCGCATGCAGAAAATAATCGCGCTATACCAGCAACGTGCTGCGGCACAAGCTGTTGCTGCAGGTAATTAGGTTAGAGATGGGGCCGCGAAACGACACGGATAAACGCGGCCCCTTTAAAGCTGAGTTCCTCAAGAGCGCATTCAAAGAGGACGATTGGCCGCGTGACTCAAAACCCGAGATCGCCTTTCTGGGTCGGTCAAATGTCGGCAAATCGAGCCTCATCAATTCCCTGCTCCAGGTACGCGGTCTGGCACGTACCTCGTCGACCCCCGGCCGGACCCAATCATTAAATTTCTTTGACATTAACGACCAATTTCGCTTCGTTGACTTCCCGGGTTTTGGATACGCGCGGGTACCGAAAGAAATAAAATCCAGTTGGGGAGAGATGGCCACCAGTTTTCTTGCCAAGCGCCGCCAGCTTGTGCTATCAATTCATATCGTAGATTCGCGCCACGAACCCACAAAACAGGATTTGCAGCTTCACGAATGGCTTGAATTAAGTGACAAGCCGCGGTTAGTTGTTGCCACGAAATCCGATAAGCTTTCGAACAATGAATTAAGGACGAACCTGGGGCACATTGCACGCGTGCTCAACGTTGACAGCGTAATGGCCTTCTCGGCCAAAAGCGGCCGCGGTCGCGAAGAGCTTTGGCGCGTGATAAGAAGCGCAATTTGAGCAAAGTAGTTGAAGCTTCTGTGTAAATTTGTGGTCGCCTTTATCCACATTTAAAACACAGATGTGTTACCCGTGTTTGCGCTTTGCAACGTTAAGCTAGTATCCTGAGCCGAATCCAAAAAATCTCATCAGCCCCCTTTTGGTCAACCTGGTTTTTTGGGCCACGCGCTTCGAGTGGGTGGCATCCAACGCATTACTGATTTGCTGCGCGCGAAAAGTTGAGTTACATTGCATATTACCGTTTGAGGAGAATCATAATTTATTGCCCCGCGAAATGACGTGGGAGCCACTGCGCGCGTCCTGCATCTCTCGCTCTACCACACAATCGTTCACATCCCGTTTTACTTAATTGAAATTGACCGCTGAAAAGTGGGTAAAGAAATACTAGAGAACAACTGACATGTCACAACGAACACGTTCACGCGCATCGAGCGCGAATAACGACAACGACGGAGATAACGGCGGCGCCACAGTAGCAACCGCCGAAGCTCCCGAACGAGAAACCAGAGAAAGCCGCGACAACAAGAACGAGGGCTTTCACAATCTGGCTGATCTTAAGGAGATGTCTATCTCCAAACTTACGCAGATCGCGAAGGGTATGGACGTACCCGGCGCGACCGGCATGCGTAAGCAGGAGCTCATCTTCAAAGTACTTGCAGCACAGACCGAGAAGAGCGGTCTCATCTTTTCTGAAGGTGTGCTGGAAACGTTGCCCGATGGATTCGGCTTTCTCCGTGCACCGGAGTACAACTACCTGCCGGGTCCGGACGACATTTACGTTTCCCCGTCGCAAATTCGTAAGTTCGACCTGCGCACCGGCGACACCGTCAGCGGCCAGATCCGGCCGCCCAAAGAGGGTGAACGCTATTTTGCTTTGATCAAAGTCGAAGCCATCAACTTCGAATCTCCGGATCAGGCGCGCGAAAAAGTATTCTTCGACAATCTCACGCCGCTCTATCCGGAAGAGCAGTTGAAGATGGAGACCTCAACCAGAAAATCTTTCGGCGCGGGTAATCGACCTCGTAACGCCGCTCGGCAAGGGACAGCGCGGATTGATCGTCGCGCCGCCGCGCACCGGTAAAACGATGTTGCTGCAAACTATCGCCAATTCGGTCACACACGAACCATCCGGAAACAACGTTGATCGTGCTGCTCATCGACGAGCGACCTGAAGAAGTCACTGACATGCAGCGCTCGGTCAACGGCGAAGTGATCTCGTCCACGTTCGACGAGCCACCGACTCGCCACGTCCAAGTGGCTGACATGGTGATCGAAAAAGCGAAACGACTCGTCGAGCACAAACGCGACGTCGTCATCCTGCTCGACTCGATCACGCGTCTCGCGCGTGCACACAACGCAGTCGTGCCGCCGAGCGGCAAGATCCTCTCGGGCGGTATCGATTCAAACGCGCTGCAACGTCCGAAACGATTCTTCGGCGCCGCGCGCAACATCGAGGAAGGCGGCTCGCTGACGATCATCGCCACCGCGCTGATCGACACCGGCTCGCGCATGGACGACGTGATCTTCGAAGAGTTCAAAGGTACCGGTAACTCGGAAATTCACCTCGATCGTCGCTTGAGTGATAAGCGACTGTTTCCTGCAATCGACTTGCAACGCTCCGGCACGCGCAAGGAAGAATTGCTGATCAGCAAGGAAGACCTCAATCGCATCTGGGTGATGCGGCGTGTGCTGAATCCCCTCTCGCCTGTCGAGCAGATGGAAGTCGTGCTCGAGCGACTGGAGAAGACGAAGTCGAACGCCGAGTTTCTCGCCTCGATGCAGAGCTAAACTCTCGCCACAAAGAGGCACAAAAGGCACAAAATTATCTTTTGTGCTTATGTGCCTTTTTGTGGCTAATTTTTGTCCAAAAATGCGTGTCGCCATCCTGACTTCTGAAGCTGTGCCTTTTGCCAAAACCGGCGGGCTGGCTGACGTATCTGGAGCGCTGCCGAAAGCGCTGCAGAACCTCGATGTAGATGCGAAGCTCATCCTTCCGTTATACGAGCAAGTCGATCGCTCGCTGCTGAATGGCGGCTCCGTCGAGAACGTGCGCGTCGAGTGGCGTGGCAAAGTTCACTTCGTTCGCTTCTTGTTCAGTGATGCCGCGGGCGCGCCGGCTTACCTGCTCGATGCACCGGAGTTCTTCGCGCGTTCGACGATCTACGGCTTCAGCGACGACCACATTCGTTTCGCATTCTTCTCTCGCGCCGCACTCGCGCTGCTCAAGCACTTGGGCTTTGAGCCTGACGTCGTGCATGGAAATGATTGGCCCTGCGGTTTCGCGATGGCCGAACTGCGCGCGCGTCGTCGCCACGAAGCGTTCTTTCAAAACACGAAGAGCCTGTTTTCACTTCATAACGTCGGTTACCAGGGTTTGTTTGATTCAGGCGA
Source organism: uncultured Acidobacteriota bacterium (assembly GCA_963748155.1). Lineage (GTDB taxonomy): Bacteria > Acidobacteriota > Blastocatellia > Pyrinomonadales > Pyrinomonadaceae > PSRF01. Next base: position 179,979 of record CAVVHV010000005.1, read on the forward strand.
TCTGTGGTGGCTCGGTTTCGGCGATCCGCCGGAGCGCGACGACTTCATGCTCGACCGCACGGCGTCCGCATTGAAAGCCGGAATCATGGCCGCTGACGCGCTCTCGACCGTGAGCCCGCGTTACGCGCGTGAGATTCAAACTCCCGACCAGGGTCACGGGCTCGATTGGTTACTGCGCGCGCGAAGCGATCGTTTGGCGGGAATCACGAATGGAGTTGATTACAGTCTTTGGAATCCCGAAACTGATCCACACATTGCGGCAAATTTTTCCGCAGACGATTTGTCAGGCAAGCGCGAGTGCAAGATCGATCTGCTGCGCCGTTTTGGTCTACCGGAGGATCCGGAGCGACCGATCATCGCGATCATCTCGCGGCTTGTCGGCCAGAAGGGTTACGATCTGATTCGTCAACTCTCGTATCCGATTCTCGCGACCGGATCTTTCTTCATCGCGCTCGGCCAGGGCGCTAAAGAATACGAAGACTTTTTGCAATGGTGGCACGACACCGCCCCGCGCCAGGTCGGCATCTACAAAGGTTACGCCGGGCGAGCCGCTCGCACACCAGATCGAAGCCGGCGCCGACATGTTTCTCATGCCGTCGTTGTATGAGCCTTGCGGTTTGAATCAGATGTACAGCATGCGTTACGGCACCGTTCCGATCGTGCGTGCTACAGGCGGCTTGGACGACACGGTCCAACAGTTCAATCCGGTAGATGGAACGGGCACGGGATTCAAGTTTGGACCGTACGAAGCGGGCGCGTTGCTTGAAAAAATACGCGAAGCCCTTTACTTTTATGCGCGGCCCGAGCAGTGGCAAAAGATTCAGCACAACGGAATGTTAGTCGATAATTCCTGGGAAGCTGCTGCAAAGAAGTACATCGAGTTATACCAGGAAATGGCCAAATTGTGATCCCTTCCTGATCCGTTAGATCGGCGGAATTTATGTCAAAAGTTATCGCAGTGATTGGCGCCCAGTGGGGCGACGAAGGTAAAGGCAAGATCGTCGATCTGCTCGCCGAGCGTTTCGATATCGTCGCTCGCTATCAGGGCGGGCACAACGCCGGCCACTCGGTCCAGGTCGGCGATCAGTCGTTCGTGCTGCACCTGCTGCCCTCGGGAATCGTGCATCGCGGCAAAACCTGCGTGCTCGGCAACGGCATGGTCATCGATCCGAAAGCCTTCTTCGTCGAAGCCGATCGTCTGACGCAACAAGGCATCGAAGTCTCACCGGAGCGCGTCAAGATCAGCTCGCGCGCACATTTGATCCTTCCCTACCATCGCGCTTTGGACCACACCAGCGAGGAACGACTCGGTAACGAGAAAGTCGGCACCACTTTGCGCGGCATCGGACCGGCGTACGAAGACAAAGCCGGGCGGCGCGGTATTCGCACTGCCGACGCGCTCGTGCCTGACGTGCTTCGTTCGCGCATCGAGCGCAATCTCGAAGACGCGAATCGCATCATCGAAGCGTACGGCGGCGAGCGTCTCGATGCGGATGAGATCTTCAAAGAGATGTCGGTGCTGACGGAGCGTCTTGGGCCATTCATCGCTGACACGACGCACTATCTCAACATCGCCGCGACCGAAGGTCGTTCGATACTGCTCGAAGGCGCACAGGCGACGCTACTGGACGTGGACCACGGCACTTATCCGTTTGTGACGTCATCAACCACAGTCGCCGGTGGCGCGATCATCGGTACAGGTCTCGCGCCTCACCGTTTGAATGGCGTGCTCGGTATCGTTCGCACTTACACGACGCGCGTTGGTGAAGGTCCGTTTCCTACCGAGATGCTCGAAGGTGAAGCGGAGTTGGGCCAGATGATTCGTGAGCGTGGTCGTGAGTATGGCGCTTCGACTGGACGCCCGCGTCGTTGTGGCTGGTTTGACGCTTTTGCTACTCGCTACGCTGCGGAGATCAACGGTTTCTCTTCAGTTGCCCTGACGAAGCTTGACGTGCTCGACACGCTCGACGAGATCAAAGTCTGTACTGGCTACAAGCTCAACGGACGGGTATGTGAATCGTTGCCGGCAGTTTCACAGGATCTGCGACGCATCGAGCCTGTCTATGCGACGTTGCCGGGCTGGCGCAGCTCGACGCTTGGCATGACGGAGATGAGTACTCTGCCCACGAACGCGCGTCGGCTATGTCGATTTTCTTTCCGAACAGATCGGCGTCGAGATCGGGCTTGTGTCGACGGGCCCGAGCGCACGCAAACAATCATCGTGCAGGATTCCGCGTTAGGTGGCTGGCTCCGCGATAGTAAATAAGAATGTAAGCGGCGACGATCCAGTCGAAGGTGATACACAAGAACACATAAGTTGGCGGCGCAAAGCTTCGTCCTGGTCCAAGATAGTGAACTTTGAAGTCCCAAAGTGGATGTAGCGCCCAACCGAGTGCCAGCCACCTCGCCGAACCCTTCCAACCCATTAAGCCCAACGTTCCGAACGCCACGACTTGCAGCAACTCAATCAACAGCCAAATCCGCGATACTGGTCCAATGAAGGCGAATCCGAAGTAAGCACCGGCGGAAGCAAACAACACCGTAGCCAGCAACGTGCGGCCCACTATATCTCCGGCAAACCGCGAAAGCAGCCACGAGATCAGCGACAACACCACAGCGCAGATGGCTCCCTCGATCAACCCCGTCCGAATCAGTTCAGCTTCCGTCATTTGTCTTCAACACTTTGCCACAAAGAGGCACAAAAAGCACAAAACTGATGACTTCACCTCATTTGTGTTTTTTGTGCTCCTTTGTGGCTAACACCTTTTGGACAATCTCGTGCTCGTTAGGTAGAATGCCTTCCGTTCCTCGCAAAAGAGCACGCCCCTCGCGTGCTCTCTGCATGTAGATGGGCCGATAGCTCAGTTGGTAGAGCAACTGGCTTTTAACCAGTGGGTCGCAGGTTCGAGTCCTGCTCGGCTCAAATTCCCATTGAAAGTAGACAACCTGTAATCTCGAGCCTGAATTTGACTCATTGGTTTGGAGGTCTTTGTGTATCAAGAATTTGTTTAAGCACAGCTGTAATTCCGCAGCGTTCCCTAGTGTGATAGGTGGCTCTGGTGCTCTACGTCTGGTTAGAAAGAATTCTGTTTATCCTTTCAATTTCTTCGTCGAAATCCTCTTGCCCAGTTAGTCGTAATGTCAGTGCGAAGTTTAGAGTCCGATGCTCCCCTTCTTTAGGCGGGTTGGCAACCGCCTCTTCCGTTTCCCGAAGAATCTTTTCACTAAAAGCTTCCACGTCTTCAATTATGCCATTCAAAAAGGTGCCTATGATTTCAATAAGCCGTTCAAATAAAGGAGGAACTTCAAGGCGCTTTGCATCGATGGCCCATTCAATCGTTGATTGATAGCCGCGGGCCAAGCCCCGACTTGCATACACTATTCTCACCGGGTCTCCACTTATTCCCGGAGGACCAAATGCATCCTTCAGCGTCGTGTTAACGATTCCTGCCAAAACATGGGCAATTCGTCTGCCTTCACTAAGCTTCCGATGAACCCACATGAATACCTCGGAAGGTTCAGATAAGTATGTTCCCGTTCCAAGCGCTACTCCGTATTGAAGGTCCCAACGAACTTGTTTTACGCATTTAATCTCATACGCAAAACTATGCGCAAAGAGTCTGTATTCCCAAAACGGAGGACGTTCTATTGCTATCCGCAACGCTATTCCCGATAGGTCTGATAATTCTTTTGGGAGTGCAACTGTCGACACACGCCTCCTAAGGTCAAGGCCGTCCATAAACAAGTAAGCGAGCTGCTTTCGCAATCCTTCCACAATGTGTTGCGCTGTCTCAAAAGAACTAATCCAAATCTCGTCTTCGTCTTTCAATCGACTTATAAACTCGAACTGCTTCGTAGAATCTACAACTGTGCTGAAGTCTCCATCTGGATTAGCTTTCCATACTGGCAAAATATTCAGAACAGATTTTTCGATGAATACATAAATTGGTATTCCCTTGGCCTGAGCCTGGAGATATTCCATGTTGGTCACGGATTTGCCTTGCTCATGAATGGAACCATAGCGCCCTCCAACAATTAGGAGAAATAGGTCCGCATTTTTTTGAACTACTTGCAAGCAGTTTTCAACTGAGGTGACGCTTGGGTCAATGGGAAAAGAATCGTATTCGGAAATGCAAGGATGTAATCCTAAAGATTCAATGAAAACCTTAAGGTCCGCCCTCACTTCCCTAAGGTCGTAGCAGGTGGAACTAACAAACATTGAAGGAGGTTTATGTGTTGGCATTGGATATTCTTCAAGAACGTAAATATAGGGTCAGTATCGCGTATCTTGGCGGGAATATATCAGGGGACACTCATAGGTTTCTAGCGTCAACCACTACATAGAGCAAACACAAAAACAGATCGAGAGGGTGATAGGGGTGACCAACTGGATAGAGATTCCTCAGTTCTTTAAAGGGTAGAAAAGCTCTCCAAAAGACCAAGTCGAAGGCGTCCGCAGGACGCCTTCTTCTTAACAGGGCTCGCAGGGCCAATTCCTGCTCGGCTCAATTCCCATCAAAATTAACAATCGATTTTTCAGGCATCACAGATGCCCACCATTCATCGTGTTTGCAATTCCGAATGAATGACGTGCTAACATGAACCAGAATGTCTCTCCGATTTGAATGGGATCCTAAGAAGGCGGAAACAAATCAGACCAAGCACGACGTTTCATTCGAAGAGGCATTGACAGTGTTCGCTGATCCTTTGGCGCGAATCTTTCCTGATGAGGAACATTCAGTTGACGAGTTGCGCGAGATCATCATTGGTTACTCCGCGCGGCATCAATTAATCTTGGTGAACTTTACAGGCATTGACAATCACGTGCGAATTTTTAGCGCACGAAAAGCGACGCGCCGGGAGCGCAAAGACTATGAAGAAAACGTTGAGTCGTAAAAAGAGATCAGTGAAAGAGGAAGGGTTACATTCAGAGTATCGTTTTGACTATAGCAAGTCGAAACCAAATCGCTTTGCATCTCAGATGTCAGAAGGAAGCGTAGCTATCGTATTGGAACCTGATGTCGCAGCAGTCTTCAAATCGTCAGAAGCCGTGAATGCTCTTCTGCGCTCTATAATTTCCGCAATGCCATCCCCGAAGCGCGCTCGGACAAACAGAGCCATCTAAGTGTGGATTGGTCATCTTATCCAAACAGAGCAACTGGCTTTTAACCTGTGAGTCGCAGTTTCGAGTCCTACTCAAGTCAATCCAAACTTGAACTGTAGCCGAGGCTATGGTCCGGCGCGCTCAGAGTCCGAACACGTCCGTCACTTGCGCAGCTAGATCGTTTTCGGTCGTCGTGGTGTCGACCTCAATCGCGTGCAATCCGAGACGCGCTGTTTCTTCGCGTAGGATGTCGGTGAACATCTGATCGCGTTCGAGCAGGTTGCGCAGGGCTCTTTCCGGATTAGTGGTCCTGGCGAGAAATCCCCACGATGATCCTCCTCGACTCTCAACCACTGCCTGACGGAACTCTGATGTCGGGAGGAGCCAGACGGCACGATTGGGTTGCGAGAGGAGGGGCGCGACGAGGTGTGGCAACAGTCGGAAGCCCTCGACGATGATACCGGGCTCGCGCGGGAGACGCAGGATGTCTTCGATGATCAAGTTGAAGCCCTCGCCCCGAAACCAGTGGAATGTCTCGAGCATGGTTTGCGGCGGTCGGTTCACCCATCGCTCGTCCATATCCATCGCCATGAACCTGTGCAGTAAAGGGCAGTCTTCGGGTGAGCTCCGGCGGGCGTGATCCGCCATCATATCGTCGGTCGAGTAGACGCGTAGACCATGCTGAGCGGCTATGCGACGGGCGATGGTCGATTTACCGGCACCGCTCCCGCCGCCGATCCAGTAGACGTGTTGGAGTTGTTCCTGAATCTCTCGTCTCCAACTGTTTGGTTACAATTCCTTCTTCACGATCGCGCCCGGCGGAAAATGGAAGGCTAAAGACATTTGCTGAGATTATAATCCTCATTGGACACGCGTAGCGATCATGCTGATACACATCCTCTTACTCTTCAGTCTTGTATTTACTTCCGTGGGCGCTCCACAGACGTCGAAATCGAAGCCTGACTTCACCGGAACCTGGAACGCGCGCATCATGGCGGACCCGAACGCTACCATAGAACTACTGAAGATTTCTTACAGCGATCCGAAGCTGGAGATTTCAAGAACCCGAATTGATCCCAGCCCCAACGATGGTCATGGGACATTCATTGAACACAAGCGTCAGCCAAAACTTTGTCTACTACACTGATGGACGAGGCGAGACTCAGAAGTCTCCGGTTCCGCCTCTCTCCAACGATTCACGTAAATCAAAGACTCAACGTGTCGGAGAGAAATTTGTAACGACCGATAGTTGGACCTCAAAAGAATCAGGCAAAAAAGTCACTATCGATCATACAGTCACATGGGAAGTCTTGTCTGATGGAAAGACGCTGACCAAAACAACAACGCGCGTTTCGGAAGGCCATACTTTTCGCCTCGTTCATCTCTACGATCGCGTCAGTGGCACTGACGCGAGAGACATCAACGGTGAATGGAAACAGAGAAATAGTAATCGCCTGATAAGCCTGATCGTTGAACACCACGATCCTGAAATAAAAGTGACGCGGCGAGTTGTTACTGACGCACAAGACGAAACTGAAATCTCCGTCTACTACACCGATGGCCGTGGTGAGACCAACGTCAAAAACGGTTATCCAATGAAATCGGTTACAAAGTGGAAGGGCCAGGATCTCAGTTTCTCACTCTCCAGCAGATCAAGTTCAGGTGGTTTTACCGTCAATAGTGATGAATCGGTAAAGTGGCAGATATCGAACAGTGGTCAGAGTTTGATTGAAGTTACAGAAACGAACATGTCGTCGAACAAAGGCTTTTTCTTACCAGCGGCTCCGGTTAAGTTGATCTATGCGCGCAGTGCAAAGCAGCTACCCCAGTGATCGCACCTGGTCCAACCGCGCTTTTAAACTCTTCTGTCGAACCGCCGCACCTCAGACCAATACCGCGGCGGGATTAACAGACTATGGACCAATGACTGTAAATTAAAGCTACTAACGATTCCATAAGTGTGGACCAGACCAGAAATGAGCCTGTTCGCGTCGAGATTTAGCAACCGGCGCACTTCGTCTGGTACCAGTAAGGCTTGCACCTCAAGCAGTAAGTAATAGCGCAATGCACCTAAGTGTCTGCGATACGCCTGAAAGAGCAAAGAGGTGTGTTTGCTGTTATGTAGATCGCGAATCAGATGCTGGTTACGGTCCAATTGCCACTCCGCATAAGTTCTCGGCAGCAGCGTAACGTGCAATCCCTCACCGATCCGCAGGAACACTTCAAACAAGTCGTCCTTTTGAAGTTGCGTCAATGGTCGATACAGCAGCGCGTAAGCACGCTCTGAGTAGTCAATCAACATGTAGAGGACGTCGCGGTAAGCCCAATCAGGTATTGTCTGCCCACGCTCGTGTTCGACGGATGAATGTTGCGCGTTTATGCGATCCAGCGTTTGCCGCGCCTTTTCCTCATCAACAAACACGATCTCCTGAGCGTAACGAACGGTGGAGAAGAGCCGTCCGATCGGGTCACGCGGAATCTCGCCGGTAAAGAAGAGCCAATCGACAGCACGATTCAGTGCAAACTCAGCGGCCGAGCCCGCAAAGATGAGCAGAACAAGATCGGGGTCGCCCCATATCGTGCGCACGATTGAACTGCGATCGACAAAATCGGCGCGCGAAGTGTGCGTAGTCAAGGATTTATTTAGCCGCGGATTCACCCGAATAAACGCCGATTACTCTTCAAGGATGGATAGATACGCGCGCCACGGCCCAACGGCGTCGCGATAGTTTTTGGACATCACGCGGACGACTTGCCTGATGTGACCGAGGTCATGGACTACCCACGTGGCTAACAATTGCCGCAACGTCACGACGCCAAGCTCGGGATGACGGCCGCGCTTGTCCAGAAGATCACCGGTGAGCTTCAGGGACTGCAACTCGCGCAGGTTTTCAGCACGCAACCTGGCGAACGTGTCGAGCAGTTCGGCGATCGACTTCCCTTTCGACTCGTCAAACATTGCCACACGATCAAATGGCTCGAAAGCTCGCGCCTCGCCGTGCTCGAGTATGATCTTCGCGCGCGGAATCCAGTCAGTTTCTTCGCCGTGAATTAGATGACCAATCACATCGTAGGGGCTCCACGTGTCGGGCCCCTCATTTTGGACCAGCCACGGTTCAGGAAGATCACGCAGCAGAGCGTTGAGTGTTGCAGGCGTCCGTTGAAGGACTCCCATTGCATGGTCGATTTGGAACTCCATTCGCGTTCAACTCCAAAAATGAATATCAGAACGGATTAATAAACTGCCAATCCGCCGGCAAGGGCGTTCGCCCGAATCGCTTCTCTCCTACTTCATACGCCGCGCGAGCGTCAGACTCACTCTCGCCCAAATAGATCATACGCTCCTCGGCTGTTAACGATGCCGAAGTCAAACTTCTGAGATACGACACCAACTCGCGCCAGCCTGTGCGCCAGATCCTCGCCGTCCCATCTTCCGAAGTTGATATCACTCGTGATCCGTCCTCAGAAAAGGCGGCCCACGTAACCATGCCTTCATGGCCGGAAAGAGTCATCGGCTGCCCGCTTCCGTCAGCTTGCCAGATGCGAACAATTCCATCGACGCCGCCCGCTGTAACTATGCGATTACTGTCAGAACTGAACACGACTGACAGTATCGATCCAATGTGGGCGAGATCAGAAGTGTAACGCAACACAGTCGGCTTTCCCTGTCCATCCGACGGGAAAACCCACGCTCTGCCATTTCCCGAAGTAATAACAAACTTCTTCCCATCAGGACTAAAAGCACAATTCTCGAGCCAGTCCTTACCCGGGCTTGCGCCGGTGATCGTGATTGGGTCGCCACTACCGTCACTTCTCCACAGCCGCGCTGTGCCGTCCTCGGAAACGGTCAGCACTCGCAAACCGTCCGGACTAAACACAGCACGAAAGACTGTGCCGGTGTGAGCTTGTGTCCCTCCGAGAGAAATATAACTTCCAGAACCATCTGTCTTCCAAATCATTACTGCGCCATCGTCATAAGCCACGACGACGCGATCGCCGTCGGGATTAAACTCGGCGTGCCAGACGCTTCCGTGCGCGGCCGGCAGAGTGGTTTCCCCTCCATTGATGGACCAGATATACGTAGTTCCACCGTCTGACCCCGCCAGTATCCGTTGCCCATCCGGACTGAACTGCACACGTCCTAACTTCCGGCCTACTTCGCCAAACTGTTTCTTCAACACCGGACTGCTCAGGTTTGTTATGTCCCAAACACTTGCGGTACCGCTGTCCTGCGCAGTCGCCAACTGCGTTCCCCCCTTGTCAAACGCAATGCCCTTGATAGCGCCGTCGCCCGCTTTCAATTGAGCCTGGTTCGCAGGATCACTCAACTGCCAGAGACGAGTAATGCCATCGCTCGATCCAGTTGCGACTTTCTTTTTATCTTCACTTATTGAAGCCGCATACACCGGTTTATCGTGCGGCAGAATCAGTGGTTCACGCCGCTGAGAGAGAGGCCAGACGCGTGCGGTTCCATCGTTGTTTCCACTAACAAGTTGTGTATCGTCTCTGCTCAACGCAATCAACTCAGCACCGAGACTACGAAGTTCTGTCGGAGGGCTCTCCTGTTTCAAGTTCCAAATACGAACGATGCTGTCATCAAAAATCGCTGCCACTCGCGAACCGTCATGAGAAAAACGGGCGTCACTGGCGCTCAGCGTTGTGTTTTCTCTGATCGGCTTTTGCCCGCTCAGGTCCAGTGAGAAGTAACGTACCCCGGCATCAAATGTCTTGGTTGCTTCACCTGTTTGAGTGTTCCAGACTCGAATATTTCCATCAGAGCATGAGGATACGAGCTGCGTGCCAACGTTGTTGAAGTCTACTGAATTAACACTTTTCTCATGGACCAGGACGACAGACACCTTGCCGTCGAGACTCCGCACCAGTACCTTGTCGGCGTATATCACGGCCACGTGCGAGCCGTCCGGACTGAAAGTCACTTTGTCGAGCAGATCTGTTGGAAAATTCTTGTCGGCCTCTACCGCGGAGCGCAATGCCTGTTTGAGTATCAGTTTTCCCTGAGCGTCGAATTGAAATCCCCACACAGTTACATCGCTGGCTGCAATCCAACCTCCGAGATATGAAGGATTCAACCAGATTCTTACAGCTTTGCGATTGTCGGGAAGCGAGAGCACCCGTTTGTCAGTTCCATCGATTCTCCAGAGTTGGCCCAAGCCCGAGCCCGAGTTTAAGATCCGAAACAGTAGCCACCCACTGTTCGTCACCGGAGAACTGTGCGTTGACGACTGCACTGTCGTGTTCAAAAACCCGAGCAGCCTCGCCTCCCTGCTCGCGCCACACTCGTGCAGTTTTGTCGTTCGAAGCAGTGACTATCAACGAACCAACCGAATTGAATTGCGCGTCAGTCACCGAAGCAGTGTGTCCTCGCAGAACAACCGGATCACTTTTTCCATCGACAGGCCACAACCGCGCCGTATTATCACTTGACGCGGTTAGTATTCGTGTTTGACTCGGATTGAAAGCAACTCTCAGTAAGCGCCCGGTATGCCCGCGCATAAGAGTACTGGGGAGTATCGTTGCGGATAACTTCTGCGCCACTCGAGTTCCATTGTCAGGCTCGTCATAATCCTGCAATTCCGATAACAGGAGTGCACCCGTAAGCGGATCAGACGACGAGTCCGCAGCCAGAACAATGGCATTCGCACGTGCCCGGTTGGCTTCGCGACTCGCAACGAGAGAACGCCAGATCACCAACGCCGCCGCAATGATCAATGCTGCCGCGATCGCGATGGCAAGAGTTGCCTGACGACGACGCCGTTTGAGTTGCTCGCGTAACCAGAGAGGAGCGAGCTGACCATGTTGAGCAGCATCCCAATCAAGCAAATCAGCAGCGAGACGAACTAACTCATCCTCAGCATCTCTGACTTTGCCCGCAACAGGGACACTGCTCCAGCTCCTCAGGTCGTACCATAGCCGCGCTTTGTGAAGACCTGCGGCGATTACCTGAGCAGGAAAACATTCCTCAGGGTTTTCCGTTGGCTGGCTGCCTTTCGTTACAACAGGAAGAATGCAACTCGGCCCCCGGTGATCGACCATCCAGGAGATCTCTTTCGAGACCCAGTCTGACCGTGTACTTTCCGGCGAGCATAGGACCACGAGGTAACGAGCTTTAGCGAGCTCACCCACGATGATGTCCCAGATGGGATCGTGCTCTGCCACGATGGCCGACCGGTTCGACGGCAGCTTGAAATCGCTGCCGTCACGGCAAATCTGCATCTGCCTGATCGACACACCTGCCGGCGCGAGGCTTTTATGAAAAGACTCGAGGAAAGCCTCAACCTTGCGGGCCTGAGTGTAGTCCGCGCCGGTCGAATAGCTGAGGAAAGCATCGTATTGGAAACCAGCTACTGCTGGATCATTTTGCGCCTGGTCTAAGGCATGTGTTGCCACTTATGAACTTGCCCCCATGTCTGTAATCCCAGACAGCCTTCCATTGACAGTTGGAAATGCCGCCAGTGTAGTCCACATGCTGACCATTCTCATCAAACAGGTCATTCGGGTAAAGCACGGCTATGCCCATCGACGTTGGCGTGATGTACGAGTTCGTCAGCACCAAACTCTCACTGAAGACATTCTTTGTACCACGCTTCCAACTAAACAGTTTGCCCGCTACGGGAATCTCTCCAAAAATTCCACGCCAGATGGTACCGACGATCGGCACGTAACCTCGCCCTCCATCCAATGTGCTCTGACTCGCAAATGCCGACAGATCGAAAAAGTCGAGCGGTTCGATGTAGATGCTGGTAACAACATTGTGCTGGCTAACGCGCGATAACGGCTTCACGTTGTCCTTCGGTGCTGTGACCTGTGGATCGCCTGTCTTCAGATCGATTTTCAACTCCGCACTGGTCATGTTACGCAGAACGTTTGGTGTGATACTCAGCGAGATACCGGATTGGAGTTCACGGAAAACTGATCGCTCCTCACCAAATGCCCCAATCAGGCCGATTACCTGCGAGAGAGGTATCGCCCCAACCAGATTATCGGCCGGCTTTGGTATAAAAGGGCCGACGCTATTTGAAATCGTAGTCGCTTTGGTGAGCACTTCCGTGAGCGTAATCGGTGGAGTCACATCGAAATTATTAATCGCGCGTGTGGTGACGTCGGCCTGAAGGCCGCTGAGACTGGCCACCGTAGTCTTTCCTACCTGCGCATACTCGACGTCCTTGAAATCACGCACGATCACTCTGATTCGCTCCAGCGTCGGCTCCACAAAGAGTTCTTGCATATCAAGATTGAGGGCGTTGGTTGCGTCCTGCAAACGCGTGTTCAGCACTTCGGATGCATGCTGCAAGTGATAGGAGCTGAAGCTTTGGGATTCGTGAATCATGTACCCGTAGTGCAACCCAAAATCCAGCACAGCAAGCCTTCCGATTTCCGCTCGCTGTCCTATTGAGCCATCGTCCTGCCAAAGTTTTCCTTCTCGCGTCAATCCACGCGCGGTGAAAAACCGCTCAAATGGTGCTTTGTTTTTGACTGGGTACTTTTCCTTCTTCTTCTCTTTACTTAACGTATCCACGTAGATCGCGTAGTTGTCACGGAGCCAGCGGTCGAGATCATTTGCGATGTTCACGGTAACCGCACCTGGCTTTTCAGCGGCGGCCAGGCGCAGCAGAATATCTGCCAGCGAGAGTGGATGATCGAGACGCAGCGCCGAGTGGTAGAAGAGATCGTCCTCCAACACCTTGCGGAATCCTTCGTTCAAGGCCGTGTTGTCTGGCGTGTATTTTCTCGTGAGAGTTTCCAGTTGCCGGTAACTGTCACGCACCGCTTGTTGCGTGCGATTTATTTCCCGGCGAATGAGGGCGGTCACCTGCGCCATCTCATCGGGTTTGTTGCTTGTGATCTGAATTCCCCACATCTCCATGACGACGCCCGGTCGCGGGAGGTCGAGGGCGGCGATGACGCGGCGTGCACGTTTTCTAATTTCCCGAGGTCCGGAGAGGATGATCTCGTCTTCGCTCAAGTTTTTGACTGTCAGGCCGGTTAGCGCAGGGTTGGCAGTCGCGAGCTCAGTGAGCAGGGTTTTGATCTTCGTCCCCTCACGCATGTAGTACAACTTCACCTTATCGCCTTCGGAGGAGCCATCGCCGCCGGAGCGAGGCGACGGCGTGGTGGACGGCGTTGGACTGGGTGACGGGGTCGGACTGGGTGACGGCGTTTGGGCGGTCGCGAGACCTTGCGGCCAGAGTAAGGCAGTTAAAAGAAGGGTTAGCGTGAATTGGAAACGCCGAGGAGATCGGTTCATGTCTTTGCTCCTAACAAATGGGAGTGGTCTGTCTGTTAGTAATGAGGAAACAGCCAAAAACGTTTTACAGAACCAAGAGTTTGGCCCGGCGCTACCGCGCTGGGTCCTGTTTGATTGTCAGGAGGACGATTTCCGGCGGCAGGCCAAAACGAACCGGGACGATGCTTGTGCCGATTCCGGTCGTCACAAACAGGTGATGGTTGTCTGCAAACACGTGGCCGCGAACCCAGCGGTCGCCATACTCCGACGATTCGATCACCGGTCCGATTATTGGGAATCTGACTTGTCCGCCGTGAGTGTGGCCCGCTAACACTAACTGCGCGCGCTGCGGAACGTTTGGAAATATATCGGGGTTGTGAGTCAGAGCGATGAGCGGTTGTCCTTCCGGAACGGTGGCCACAGCATCAGCAATCCTTTGTGGACGCGTCCAGAGATCCGCGAGACCGACGAGCCATAACGACGTGCCACGCGCGTCTACTTTTGCGGACTCGTCTTCGAGGACTTTGATTCCATTCTGTTCCAGACCTCTGCGGACTCTCATGCCGCCGTACCACCAATCGTGATTACCAAGCACGGAGTAAACGCCGAGCGGCGCGCGCAGATCTTTCAACACGGCGCCAAAGACTTCGGGTTCGACGCGGCTCGTGACCCAACCATCGCTCGAGATGTAGTCACCGAGGATCACGATTAGCTCCGGCTGCAGTTGATTGGTGCGTTCGACGATTGTGCGCAGCTTTTTCTCAGTGATGAACCAGTTGTCGACGTGAATGTCGGAAAGGACAGCGATGCGCAGGCCGTCGAGCGGTTGCGGCCAGTTATCGATCTGGATTGTTTGCTCGCGGATCACAAGCCGGCCGGGTTCGATGAGAAATCCCCAGAACGCGACGCCGGCGAGGAACAGGATGATCGCAGCAAATGCAATTCGCAGTCGTTTGGCCCAACGAGGAACACGTCCCCACTGGGCTGGTCCAGGCGAGCGCCGCACTTCGTTGTAAAGAAACAACAAGAGTCCGAGTAGAACGGCGATGGCAACGACAAATGCTACGGTCATACGATGGTTAACAATCTATCACGTCAGCACGCGGGTTCTGTTATCTTATGTGCACCAAATCCGCCAGGAACCAAACATGAAAACAACACTATCGATTCTTCGCCCTGCTCTTCTGCTGTGTCACGAATGTCTTTACGCAAACTCCCGACCGGCAGTTCATTCGCACCGACGCGAAGCTGATCGCGCTCGCGCATGTGCGTGTGATTGACGGCACGGGCGCTGCTGCAAAAGATGACCAGACGATCATCATCAGCGACGGAAAAATCCAGTCGGTTGAGCCCGCCGCGACTGCGAAGATACCGGCGAATGCGCAGACACTCGATCTCAACGGTTACACAGTGCTGCCGGGACTCGTCGGAATGCACAACCACATGTTCTTTCCGATGGGCGGCTCGCCACCGATGTATTCGAACATGGGCATCAGTTTTCCGCGGCTGTATCTTGCCCTCGGCGTTACGACGATTCGCACCACCGGCAGCGTTGCTCCTTACTCCGATCTCGAAATCAAGAAGTTGATCGATGCGGGCCGGATGATCGGTCCAAAGATGCACATCACCGCGCCATACCTCGAAGGGCGTGGCTCGTTCACGCCTGTGATGCATACGCTCACCGGCCCCGAAGACGCTCGCAAGCTCGTTAACTACTGGGCCGACCTTGGCGCGACTTCGTTCAAAGCATACATGAACATCTCGCGCGCTGAGTTGCGCGCAGTGGTTGAGGAAGCGCACAAACGCGGACTCAAAGTCACGGGCCATCTTTGTTCGATCGGATACAAGGAGGCAGCCGAGATCGGCATCGACAATCTCGAGCACGGGTTGTTTGCAGATTCGGAGTTTGTTCCCAACAAAGAGCCGGACAAGTGCCCGCAGGGCGTCTCGAACAGTCTTCGTCAACTCGATCTAAATAGTCCCCCAGCGCAGGAGACTATTCGCACGCTCGTCGCGAAGAACGTGGCGATCACATCGACGTTGCCGGTGTTCGAAGCTGGCGGCGCGCCGCTCGCCCAAACAGGGATCGGAGCGAGCAGTGCGTTGTTGAATCAACGTGTTTTGAATGTGATGTCGACAGACGCGCGCGTTCGTTACTTGCAGGCACGAGCACGCGTCTCGCCGGAAGCGAACTTCATCGCGTTGTTGCGCAAAGCGATGGAATTCGAACGTGCCTTCGTGAAAGCAGGTGGGCTGCTGATCGCCGGACTCGATCCGACCGGAAACGGCGGCATCGTTGCGGGCTTCGGTGATTTGCGAGAAGTCGAGTTGCTGGTCGAGGCGGGATTCACGCCAACCGAGGCGATCTCGATCGCGTCACTCAACGGCGCGAAGTTTCTTGGTGAGGACGCGCGCATCGGTTCCATCGCGCCCGGCAAACAAGCCGACTTGATGGTGGTGAAAGGCAATCCCGCCGCGACGATCAGCGACATTGAAAACGTCGAGATCGTTTTCAAAGATGGCGTTGGTTACGACTCAGAGAAACTGATCCAGTCAGTCCAAGGCCTCGTCGGAATCAGATAGAGCCGTACACAAAAGGCACAAAAAGCACAAAAACTCTTATGTGCATTTTGTGCCTTTTTGCGGCTTAATTCTTCGTCATTTTGAGGCCGGTAACGATCGCTTCGGTGTTGTGCGCGAAGCGAATGCCGTAAATGCCGTCAGTTGATTTGAGCTTGCCTGCCGACACGAGATCCGACTTGTTATAACTCGCCACTACCTTGTTATTGATCGCACATTCAACTTTGTCACCTTTAACGGACAGTGCGATCTCCTGCGTCACGGGCTGGCCTTTCTCGGCGGCTTTGTTCACTGCCGGGTCGGCACCGCCGCGTGGTCCATTCAGTTGAAATGGCGCTGGTCCAAAGCCACGGACGATGAAGTTACCGTTGCCATAAGCGGCGCAGTACAAGTAACTCTGCTGGTCCGTTCCCAGATCGTTACCTGCTATTACGATACCGTAAGGATGTGGGTGATTATTCAGATTCATGTACTTCGGTTCGGTGAACGTCGCTTTCACAGTGTAATCACCGGTCGCTTTGTTCTTCGGGATCCCAGTACGTGACAGCGGGACCAGTGATGACGTGCAGCCCGTCGCCTTCTTTCTCGAGCTTGGCGCTATTGAGCGTCAATCCCGCGGCCTCCTCTTTGGCATCGATCTTCCCGGTCCAACCGGGCACAGAAATCCCACCTCCCGCGACTCCCCTGGAACTCTCCATCTGAGTCCACCTGCGAGAAGTTCACACTCGGAACCGCCACAACGGCGAGCAGAGCGAGGGCAAAAGCAGTAAGGTAACGCATTGTGCAATCCTCCTAATTTACTAATTGTGAAAAGGAATGGCAGACGAGAAAATACTCACCAAACATCCACAAGGCAAGGGCGGAACCTAACGCCGAAGGGCGTTCACCAATTTCAACTGGCTCTGTAAGGGATGTTCTGCCGTCTCCGATCAATCTAACGCCGAAGGCGTTCGCTAATGTCAGCCCAGCTCTGTAGGGATAATATGCCCGGCTCCGTCAAGTTAACGCCGAAGGCGTTCGCTAATTTCAGCGGTCGTGTAAGGAAAAGCCCGCTCCACTTAACGCCGAAGGCGTTCGCTAATTTCAGCCCAGGGTTGGAGCGAAGCGACAACCCTGGGTCCTCGATAAAAAAGCCGTTGAAACCCTGAAAGGGTTTCTCTTGATGCGGACCATGTTAAACTCCATCCAAATCTCAATCTGAATAGGAGGCCACCTCACAATGGCTCAATCTCTCGCGCGTCTCTGGACGCACCTCATCTTCTCAACCAAAGATCGTTTCCCTTTTCTTACCGACACGGTTTTGCGTCACGAGATGCACGCATACCTTGCCGAAATGCTTCGCAACCAGGGTTGCGAAACGCTCATCGTTGGCGGCGTTGAGGACCACACGCACTCTTTGTTTGCGCTTTCGCGCACGCACGCGATCGCAGGCGTCGTGAAAGAGGTAAAGCGGACCTCGTCGGGTTGGATTAAAGAAGCTTCGCGTGAACTCGCGAGGTTTCATTGGCAAGGTGGATACGCAGCATTTTCAGTGAGTCAATCGAATCTTGCTGACGTTATCCGGTACATTGAAAACCAGGAGCAGCATCACAAGCGGGTGACATTTCAAGACGAATACCGTGCTTTTCTCAACGCGTATGGAATCGAGTTTGACGAACGATACGTTTGGGATTAGCCACAAGCAGAAACCCTTTCAGGGTTTCCTCTCATTTTTTATTCGTATACCCAGGGTTGTCGCTTCGCTCCAACCCTGGGCTGACATTAGCGAACGCCTTCGGCGTTGAGCTGGACCACGCACATTTCTCTGCAACGATCGCTGGGAGTAGGCGAACGCCTTCGGCGTTACTTTGAAGACGAAGAGAGGGTCTTTTACTTAACGCTCGCCTGAAATAGCGAACGCCTTCGAATACTAGTTCAGTTTGAAACGCCGAAGGCGTTGGCTAATTTAAGCCCAAGGTTGGAGCGCAGCGACAACCTTGGGTCATGCAATGATAATTATTGAAACCCTGAAAGGGTTAGGCGTTTGGCGAACCCTTTCAGAGTTTCGACTCGATATTCGCTAAACCCAGGGTTGTCGCTGCGCTCGCAAACCTGGTTACAATAGCGAACGCCTGCAGATCTTTGAGTCAGCCCACGCCGTTTCTCCGAAGACGCTCCAGAGTTCGAACATCTTTGGCATTAGAATTCGTTAACGACGGCCGAAATAGACGTCTTCGGCGTTAAAACTAAACTCCACGGAAGTAAGCGGATGCTTGGGGGCGGAAGATGAAGAAGAGAATGACGGAAAAAATTGCGACGTGCATCAACAGGAACAGTGGCGAATGAAGGGCGCTGATGATGATGTGGAAGGCGATCCAGGCGACGAGGAGCCAGCGGGCCCAGTTGCTGGCCGTAGAGCATGAAGATGCCCGCGACGATTTGCAGAATTCGTGAAAGATGGACGTACCAGTGGCTCGTGAGATCCCCACCGCGCACCACACCGCTGAGTAGCGCGATGGCGCCGAATACAATGAAAAGCCAACTGATGATCGTGATTGATCGTGGGCGTCGTGGCATGTCAGGCCACGATATTAACGCTTCCTTTTACGCCGGTAAAAGAGCGCGCCGCCGCCGAGGGCGAGGACAGCGAGGCTGCCGCCACCGAGCATTAGCCATTGATAACGTCTCGGAGACGAAGCGGACATCATTTGAGTAGGTCGAGCACTCTGTTGATACGCAAGAATCTCAGCGTTGGCGAGCGCCGTTTCCAGACGCTGGCGACTGGTCTCAAGTGTTCTGAGTTGCGCCAGCACACCGTCTCTTTCAATGGTCAACTGGCGTCGCCGCGACTCACGCAATTCCTCAGGTCTGGTTGAACCGATTCCGGCCAGTGAGCGTTCGATGTTTTCGGGTTTGAGACTCTCATCCAACTGCTGCACACGCGCGCGCAAGTCCTCTTCTTGACCCTGCACTTCGAGTAACTGCCCTTTCAGTTTCTCCACATTTTCGGCCGCACTGGGAGTTTCCTGCGCGTAGCCGCTGACTGAAAACAGCAAAAAGAACAACACTGCTAAACTGGATTTAAGTTTCATACATCACCCCTTCATCGCTCTGGGAGCAATTCGAAGGCCACAATATTAACGCGTAAAGCTGGCCACAAAAATGGCCTAAAGGCGCTTTACGCGGCGCCAGCGCAGCGGATCGGTAATGCCGAGCGAGTAGTCGTCAAAACAGGCGTGCACGCGCGCCTCGATCGGTATCGCACGCGCGGGCGTGATGTTGTATCTCACGAGCGAGCCGCAGTCGCCGGTGCCGCGTCCCTTCGTATGAAACACAAGCTCCTTCTTCGCGGCATCGAACGTCGGAATACCTTCAACTTCCGCAACCATCCGAGTTGAAACTTTGTTCACGTCGTCATCGTCGCCTTCGTATGTTTTGAGTTTCAACATACGCGCCGGCGTCTTCCCCGACTCCGAATAGTGCATGAACAAATAGCGTGGCTGGTACGAGCTCTCCTGCACTTCGATCGCCACGAGATAATTCCCACGTCCCAAATTGTGAAACGCGAGCCCGCTTTGATCTCGATCGTTGCTCGTTCTTGATTTAAGCCACTGCTCCTCAAACTCGATCGGCCAGCCAAGCACCTTCTGCCACGCTGCACGATCCGTAACGGTCAACTCGGTTTTTTTCAGCGACGCTTGCGCAAAACAGTTCGCAGCACACGCAGCCAGGAAAGCAAAAGTGAACAGGTATTTAGTCTTCATAGCAATGAATCGAAACGATCACACATAATCGAAGAGCGTGGTATCGCCAAAATCTCCCTGGACCGCGGCACTATGTAAACGGACAAACTCCTCAAACGATGCGAAATTGTCCGAGGCGTCGCTCAGATCTTCATAGCCCTCGACCACTGATCCAAACGGCTCCGCGCCTACTCTGAATGCGAGATATCCGTATTCCCCACCGACTGAATACATGAACGGCATATGACGACCCCAAAACTCAACAATCCGTCGTCGCTCCATTTCATCATCAGTCCCGTTAAGAATGGTCTTCTCCATTTCATTCCAGGCCCAGGCGGAGTCGCTCTGGTTGTTATAGTCATCGATACAAAGAAACCAGACGGTTTCGTCAGCATTCACGCAACTCTTCACCCGTTGCAAGAACTTCACATAGTCTGCCGGAATTCTCGGATAACGATCAGCGAATGACGCCTCGAGAGCAGGTGGCGCGCCTTCCCAAAACTCAACACGCCACCCCTTCTCTTTCAGCAATTCGAAATATTCCTGGAGCCTCTGATCCATCATCTTCTAAAGAGAGGTATCCGTTTATCGTTACTACAGAAACTACGGATTTCCCCTCTGATTAAGTCCTCGAAGTTACTAGCGTTTACATGCTTCGGGTTCTTCCACTTACGCGTATCACCAGTCGGAGTTCTCTTTTTGTCCCGGAGGTCCACCTAAACTGACCGCGTGCGGGTGATGACCCCGTTTCCCCTTCTCTTCGGGCAGGTTTCGAAAGTCCTTGTTCTCCTGCTTATCCCTATAGCGAACGGGATCCTTATCCGGATTAATTCCAAACCAATCCGGCGCGGTGTTGTAGAAGTCGAGAGCGTCCTGCAAGAGATCGGGCGCTGCGCGTAACCAATCACGCAACGTGCCTGTCGCCGGCGGCAGATTTCCCGGCCGGCAGACGCATTCCGTTAGCCGCATTATAAACGCGATTGTGCGAACAACCAGCCAGGCGAAGAAGTTCACCATGCTGGCAACCCACGAAGCTGCCCACAGGAACAGACACGCGACTTTGCGACCCAGACGAATGAGCGGCTGGATTAATCGCATTATCGACGCAAGTATTCCGCCGTTTTCGGTAGCCGCTGCCAGTCCCAACGGATCAATGAGGTTAACGGGATCGGCGTGGACGTAGAGATACTTGTGAATACTCAAAGGATCTTCGACCCATCCGCCGAATGGATCCATCGAAGTGAACCTGCCGCGATCGGGGTTGTAGTGCCGCGCGCGCAAGTGATACAGACCAAGATCGGCATCGAATCGTTCGCCGGCGTAGAGATACACGTTCGGAGTCGATCCTGTCTGCGAAACAAGCTTACCGAAAGCGTCATACTCATAAGTATCGGTGACAACGCCATCAGTGTTCGTCAACTGGCGCACGCTGCCATGTGCATCCATCGAGTAGAAGCTCGTGGTCCAAACACCATCGATCTTCTGACGCTGGCTGATGATTGACAGGCCGTAGGTGTACTGCTTTTGCACCTCGCCATTGACTACCTCTTCGAGCACCTGCGAAAAACCAGTGGCGTTGAGATCGTCTACGAGATAACGAGTTGTGACACCGCCGACAGTCTTCGTCGCGAGATTGCCGTCGCCGTCGTAAACAATGCGCACCGCATTGCCGTCGGCGCTCTTGATCCGGTTCTCATAATCGTAGACATAGGTGTGACCTGCACTTGCACGGGCGTTGCCGTTGAGGTCATACGATTCATCGAGCCGCCGATCATTCGCATCGTAAGCCGAACTGATCGAAGGTATTCCGGGCAGGTTGGAGTTCCGCGAGAGACGATTGCCGGCCGCGTCGTAGTTGTAATCGACAGTGCCGTTCTTCGAGGGATCCGGAGAGCCGGCTAGTACCTCACGAGTCAGTTTGTAAGTTTCGTCGTAAGTATAGTTAAAGGTGCGACCGCCGAGCTCGGTGATCGACAGGAAGCGTCCCGTCTTATCAAGCGTGTAGCCGTAGTTGGCAAACGTGCTGCCGGCCTTATCGAGCTTGAGGTTGACGAGCCCGTTCATCGGGTTGTAGGTGTATTCCGCCTTCACACCGTTAGGCCGCACGTCGCTCTTCAGGTTTCCAACGTCGTCGTACGTGTACTGCGTTATACCCGGCGACTGTTGGTTATCGATCACGCGGTCCAACCGGCCCAGATCGTCGTAGGTATAATCGAACGACGTGCCGTCAGTGTTCGAAGAACGAATCGAAGCGACGTTATCCGCGGCGTCGTAGCCATAGGTCAACGTGCCCTGCGGGGTTGCCTTGGTAAGCAGACGATCGCGCGTATCGTACGTGTAACTAGTCGTGCCGCTAGCGTCGATCATTGACTGCCGGCGCCCTGTGGCCGTGTAAGTGAACGTGATGTTCGGCTCGTTAAGAGTTGGGTCGGGACGTTTTGAGATGAGCCGGTTCAAAGCGTCGTAGTCGTAGCTCGTTTGCTTGCCACGGAAGTCAGTGAGCGTCGCAAGGTTACCGACCTGGTCGTACGTTGCGAGCTCGGACATACCCAACGGCAACGTGCGCTTGATCACGCGATTGAGCGCGTCGTACTCGTAAGTAGTAACACGTCCATTGGCATCGGTCTGGGAGACCAGGTTGTTCGTGGCGTCGTAACCATATTGAGTTACACGGCCCTTCGCATCGGTCACCGCAGTAACGTTGCCAACATCGTCGTACGCGTACGCGAGCACACGGCCTTCCTGGTCCTTCGCTGTCAGAACGCGATCGAGACCGTTATACGTTCGCTCGAGCGTAGTGCCGTCAACGAACGTGGCCCGGATCATGCGATTTCGCGCGTCGTAGGTGTAGGTGGTTTCGCGGCCATTCGCGTCGACGAAGGCTATCTTCCTGCCGGCGTCGTCGTAGCGATAAGTGCTGAACTTGCCATCAGGATCGATGACCTTGGTCAGGCGATTCCGGCAACCGCAGCTCGGATCGTACTCATAGGTAATGGTCTTGCCGCGCTCGTCTTTCGCCGTTTTGACCCTGCCAATCTCATCGTAAGTAAAGATGAGCTCGGTATCATCCGGGCGGATGATCTTCGTCAACTGTCCGGCATTGTCGTACTCGAAACGCGTAGTGTGATTGAGCTGATCGGTTTGGCTCGTCCGCTGGCCACGGAAGTTATAGGTGTAAGTAATCGTCGTATTGTCGGCGAAGGTCACCTTGATCATCCGGTTGGCTTCGTCATATTCATACAGAGTTCGGAATTCAGCTTCGACTGGCGGGGCAAGTCCCGGTCCCTGTGGTCCAGATCTGGCATCGATTACTTCGACACGATTGCCATTCGCGTCGTAGACATTTGTGGTTACGTTGTTGAGCGGATCTGTCGTGGTAAGCAGCCGGCCCAGCGCATCGTACGTATATCTCGTGACGCCGCGTGCATCGGTCATCGTGAGCCTGCGGCCCATGCCATCGTAGGTGTATGACATGGTTCTGCCCAGGGCATCCACCTTCGACACGACATTTCCAAAAGCATCGTAGGCAAACTTGGAGGTTTTACCGTCACCGTCGGTGTAGCTTGTTGCATTGCCACGAGTGTCGTAGGCCAACGCGTTCGTGCTGCCGAGTTCGTCGCTGATCTTCGTCAGATTGCTATTCGCATCATAGGTAAGCGTTCTAACCTTACCGATCTCGTTAACGACGCTGACGGGATTTCCAAATGAATTGTTGATGTAACTGACTGTTTTATTGAGCGGATCGGTAACAGATTTCAGGTGACCGTTGGCGTCGTAGTCGTACGTCGTGGTCTTGTTCGAGCGCGTCTGTTTCCGTCCGCTTTTAGCCGGTTAGCGTCGTAGGTGTAAGTCGTGGTGCGGTTCAGCGGATCGGTCTCGCTCAGCAACAGCCGTTGCTGTCGAACTTCTGAACAGTGGTGCCCGTGTTGTCCGGATGAATGGTGGTGGTGATGTTGTTGACGAGATCGTACGTGTAACTGGTGGTCTTACCCATCGCGTCGGTCATACTCTTCCAGACGTCCATTCGCGAAGTAAGTGTTAGTCGCTTCGGGATTACCGCGTGCGTCTGTGCCTTTCTTGAAGAAGTGACCCGGATAGTACTCGTACGTGAGCGGCACGTTACGTATCGGGCGTTGTCGACACGTCACCAGATCGCCGTTGGCGTCGTAGGTGTAGTGATAGACCTGCCGTTCGGATCCGTGATCTCTTCGATGCGGCCCTGCGCGTCGCGCACGAACGGAACCGTCAGATTGCCTGCACTGCTCGTGATTCCGTTTGGACCAAACGTCAGGACGTTGCCGTCAAGGTTCTTGATCGACTGCATCTTGCCGTCGCCGTCATCGTGTACACACGTCCGTAAGGATCGGTGTAAGCGTAAACGCGTCGGGTTGTAATTGATGTCGAGCGACAGGAAACAGACGAAGCCGCTCGTGCCTGACCTGATAAGCAGACCGCAGCCGTTCGACGCCAGTTTGCCGAAGACACCCGGTTCGGGTGTGTAGGTCGGTTGATAGAAGAAGCTGAACGGGAAACCGAACGACGTGGGCGTGAACTGGAAAGTCACGCGCCGGCCGGTTCCGGGTTCGGTGATGGTGACGTCGTTGTCGGGACTGACTTCAAGACGTGGTCCGGCAATTTCCAGCGACCAGCCATAACCAAAGTCGCCAGATCTGGTTTCGCTCGAGACTGTCGTACTGCCGTTCGATAGTGATCGGAAGGCCGGTCAGCGGCACGGTCAGATCCGTGACTGACAGAGTAACTCGTCCCGGCTTGTTCTCCCCGGTGACGGTGATCATCACCTGGCTGACCTGTTCGTTTCCGTTTTGATCGGTAGCCGTGACACGAATGACGTAGTTGCCGTTTGCGAGCGTCGTCGTGTCGATCGTTGCAAGTGTGGCTCCTGGACCACCTTGCGCGTTTTCGACGAGCGTCGTCACTGCCGGCAGGGTTTGTTGCCGGCCAGTATTCAACCTTCACATCGGTTAACGTCAGACCAGCGCCGACTGTGATCGGCACAGTTCCAGTGACGGACGCGCCATTCAATGGTGCACCAATCCAGCCTTGCGTCACCGGTGGTGATTGCGGCGTCAGTGTCCAAACCATCGACACTGGTGGCGTACCGTTGACATTCGCGGTGGCAGTGCTGCGCACGAGCGCCGTGACAGTGTCAGTGCCGGGATTCGTGCCGGCATAACTGAACGTGGCGATGCCTGAGGTGTTGGTCACAGCGCTGCCGGCTGTGCGCGTTTGGTCCGGTGACGGTGAACTCGACGCCGAAGTTCGCAAGCGGATTGCCGGCGGAGTTGCGCAGACGTTGCGCGTACCGATTGCAGCGTGCCGGTCACGTATGGACCAGGCGCTACAGCCGCCAGTTGCAGGGTCGCACCCACGAGCGCCGGCGAAGCATTGACTATTATCTGAATGTCGTCAGTGCCGATGCGGTGCGTGTCGTTGGCTGACAACCGCAGCACGTACGTGCCCGGCGTCGAGAAGATCGCTCGCGTTACCGGGTTGTTGATTTCGTTGAAGGTGACGAGACCTGGACCACTCAACTGGCTCCAGAACGTGGACACTGTTGCGCCCGCCGGGAATCCGTCGTCGGCAACTGTGCCGTTCAAGCTCGCAGTATTCGGCAACGTGATCGTCTGGTTTGGTCCAGCGTTGACGATCGGCGCCGCGTTCGCGGGCAGTGCCGTTACTGTTACTTCATCGCTGGCTGAGTGTTCTGAATCACTGGCCGTCAGACTCAACACATATTCACCGGCCACCGTGAAACTGGCCTCAGTCACCGGCGAGGTCGGCTTCGTGAAAGCCACGTCGCCCGGTCCGCTGACCTTGGACCAGGTGAAGCGCCAGTGTGCGCCGCGCGGGAAACCATCGTCGCACGCATTACCGCTCAGTTTCGCTGGATCAGGCAGCGTTACCGTTTGATCGCCGCCGGCGAAAGCCGTGGGCGGCTTCGTTCGGAACGACGGGCAGCGTGAAGCCGCTCGTGCCCACACTGAGGTCGTAGAGTATCGGTGATTCACCACTCGCCGAACGTTTGAAGTTGACGATGATCCGCAGGAAGCGTCCGTTCGCGACACTCGGATCGGCGCCGTTGGTGACTACCTGAGCCGGTCCAAACGTTGTGCCGTTTGTACTGCTCGCGACCGAAACCGTGAGCGACGCATCGCCGCACATCCTCGCTGTCCAACCGATGCGGCCCCATTCAGCGCCGGCGATCTGACTGTCGAAAACAGTGGACCACGTGCCGCTGCCGGGAATACCCGACAGCGTGCTGCCGGTCATGTCGCTGTAGTTGTAGAGACTGCCGCCCAGGTTGATCGTGGTGAAGTCCACTGCGCCGACGCGCGTCACGCCGTCCGGACCGAGTGGTCCAAGGTTCGGATCGATACGCGAGACACGTGCGGCTGTTGTGATTGGTGGCCCAGATCTTTCCCGCGCCATCTACCGCAACGCCCGTCGGACCACTCTGCACCGTGATCGTGCCGACGTACGTGCCATCGTTCTTCAGATGGCCGACCGTGCTGCGGTTCAGCGAGTGCGCCACCCACACGTGATCGTTCTTGTCGACGACGCAGCCCTGCGAAAACGCGTCGCCCTGGTTGAAGATGCCGAGCAGCGTGCCGTTCGGCGCAAACTTCCGAATCTGCCCGTTGCCAAACGACGTGTTCCAGACGTTGCCGCCGCTGTCGATACAGAGGCCATAACTCGGATGGTTGAAGCCGGTCCAGTTGCCGCCATTCGCGCCTGTCAACGGTTTCGAAGTGTCCCAACGCAGCATCGGGTTCGACGACCAGATCACACCTGCCTTGTCGATCAAACCGCCGTAGCCACCGAAACCAACCGTCGGCTCGGCTCGCTTGATCTGGCCGGTGATGCCG
This sequence comes from uncultured Acidobacteriota bacterium, assembly GCA_963748155.1. Classification (GTDB taxonomy): domain Bacteria; phylum Acidobacteriota; class Blastocatellia; order Pyrinomonadales; family Pyrinomonadaceae; genus PSRF01. Next base: position 206,517 of record CAVVHV010000005.1, read on the forward strand.
TCGAGCAGATCGAAGCGGCGACCACTCGTGCCGCTCACCCAGATGTCGTTGTCTTTGTTAACCGATACGTGGCGCGTGCCGAACGAGTTGACCTTCGTGTAGTGAATGATGCACTCGTCTTCCGCAGTCGAGACGCCGCCGTTCGTGTTCGCGCCACCGGTGTTGGTCCAGGGCTTGATATCGTCGAAGCCGGTTGACGTTTCGATCAAGCCGTTGCCGTTGCGATCGACGCACTGGCCGTTCTCAACGAGACCGATGTGCACGACGCTGTTGCCGGCGCGATTTGTCGCCCACACGTTTCCGTTCAGATCGACGGTCGTGCGTGAAGGATCTTTCGGCTGGCCGCTCGGTGAGGTGAAGTATTCACCGATCACCTGTCCTGTGGTGGTATTGATCTTGACGATCGTGCCTTTCGAAGACACGGCGACCCACAGGAAGTCGAATTCGCGCGCCGTGTGGTCCAGTTGCAACTGGTTGGCGACGTCGTGAATGACGTTGAACAGGTTGCCCTTCGTCGAAGTGCGGCGTCGAGCGTGTAGGTCCGTTCCGCGAACGGCTTCGGCTTCACGACGATCGTCAGTTCATCGCTCGCGCTGAGTTTTCCGTCAGACGCGGTCAGTCGCAGAACGTACGTGCCCGGCGTAGTGAAGATCGCGATCGCATTGAGCAGCGTTGCATCCGGGAAGATCACCGGAGCTGGACCACTCACGAAGCTCCAGAACGTCTCGAGCGTCGAGCCGCGCGGCAGACCATCGTCTGTCGCCGTTCCGTTGAGCTGAGCGTTACCCGGCAGCGTGATCTCCTGATCCGGGACCTGCATTCGCTGTCGGAGGCTGGTTCAGCAGCACCGTCACCTGCATCTCGTCTGAGACTGTGAACTCGGTGTCTGTTGCGGTTAGTTTCAACGTGTAGAGACCGGGAGTCGTGAACGAAGCGGTCGTCACTGGCGCATTCGCATTGCCAAACACCACCGGTCCGGGACCACTCACGACGCTCCATGTGGACGTGACCGTGCTGCCGTGCGGCATACCGTCATCTGTGATCACGCCTTTCAGAAACGCGGGATCAGGCAGCTCGATGATCTGATCGGGTCCGGCATTGACTGTCGGCGGCTGATTGTTTGGAACGACCGTCACCTTCAACGTGTCGCTCGCGCTCAACTGCCCGTCTGACGCCGTCAGCTTCAACACATACTCGCCCGCGGTCGTGAACGTCGCCGTGCTGATCGCTTTCGTCGGATCGCTGAACACGACCGAACCTGGACCACTAACAACGCTCCACGCCAGTGACAGCACACTGCCCTGCGGCAAGCCGTCGTCACTCGCGATTCCGTTCAGGCTCACTGAGTTGGTGGGCAGAGTTATCGATTGATCGCCACCAGCATCAACGATCGGCGGACGATTCACCGGCGGCGGCGGAATGTCGCTTTCGGTGATCTGCAACACGCCGTTGCCATTCACAAACAGGTAATTGCACGCGACGGTGCCGCGCACACGGCCCGTGCCTTCGATCGTGATCGTGCCCTGCGGCGCGCGCACGATGCCGTAAAGCACGGCACTGCCGCTCACCTTCAATGCATCTTCGGGATCGGACAGACCCGTGGCTATCTTCAGCAACAATCGTTTCGGATTGTCCGCTGCGCCGAGCGTTGATCCGGTCAACGTCACACGATTCTTGACTGTCAACACAATTGGACCAGCGAGACGCAGCTCACTGCTGCCGGTTAGTGTCAGTTCTTCAAGGTTGTAGACGGTCGGCGTTTGCGAGTTAGCATCGCCAAACACAAGCACGTTTCGGCCCGAGACACTGAACTGCCCGTATGTTCCCGGCGGCACTGCGATCGTTCCGGCACTACCGGAGATCGATAGATTGCGCAACGTTGCCGGATCGCCGATCGACTCGCCTGAATGACTGATCGACACATCGCGTGTGCCGGCCGGCGCGGGCGGTGCAGACTACGTTCTCCAGCTCGATCGGATTCGTGCGCGCGACAACGTGTCGCAACTGCGAGCTGCCCTTGATCGTGATCGTGTAGTTCGAAGGCTCGGGATTCTCGCTTCCGACTAACGTGCCGCCGTATGTCGCCGGCTGACTGTGCAGCACTACCGGCGTGCCCGGCACGAGCAGATCTGTGGTGATCGTGTCAGTGCCGTCGAGCGTCACGTCTTCAGGCATCAACTGCCACAACGAACCTTCCACGCGCCCGCTGTTCAGGAGCGTGACGCTGTGTCGCACTACTGCGATCTTGTCGTACAACTGTTTCACCGGCTGGATCGGATTGATCCCCGCCGGCGCAAACGCCACTTGCTTGAACTCTGTCGCACTCGCGAGCTGCGACGCCACAAACTGCACACCATTCCAGCGCAAGCGCGTGATCACACCCGGCGACTGTTGCGTCACGAGAATGTCGCCGATGATTCCTGCAAACGCGCCGTCGCTCGCGCCCCAAACTTTCCGTCCCACCGTGTCGACTGCGAAGAAATTTTCCTGCGCCGGCACAACATCGACGTCCTGCGGCTGCACGTCCACCGCGAGCGAGATCGACTGACCTTGCGCATCGATCGCGTAAACGAGTGACTGATCTTTCGCGCCCGCGAGGATCTTTCCTGACCATGGACCATATCGATCCGGATCGTCAGGCAGCGACGCGACGCCAGCGAGTCGCGTATCGAGTCCCGCAACCTTCGTCGCTTCCGCTGCGGCGTTCACGCGCCACACACCGCCCGTCGTCGTTACCGCCAGTAGATCGCCGCCAAAGACTCCCGTGCGGTCGAGATACAAACCACTGATCGCGCCGGTTTCATTCGTGAGGGTGACCCAGGGGTTCTGCACTGTCGCGCCCGATGCGTTCACACGCGCGATCGCTCCAGGCACACCTGTGCTCGCAAACAACTCGCCCGCCGGAAAACCACCGCGACTCATGCCCTGCCCCTCATCGCGGCTCGTTGCGATCAGCACATCGCCGTCGAGTCCCGCCACGTTTGAGAACGCAGCTCGGCTTCCGTCCGTCGCGACCGCTTCGAAGTTGTTTGGCTGTCCGCTCGGCGTGTTTGCCGACAGCAGCAGCTTGCGGCTCGAGGCGTGATAGTCGAGTCCTGAGTAATCTTTGAACTCAGTCGTCGTTGGCGTCAGCACGACGTTCCAGTTTTCCTGCGGCGTCAACGCCGCACGCAGCAACGCGACGAGGCTTTGCTCCACGAGCGCGAACTTCGCCATCAACTGTCGCGGTGCGTTGCTGATCGTCGACACGATCGGCGATGGCCCACGCGGTGCGGCCATGACTGGCGGTGTGATCACCTGTAGCCACAGGCTGATGAGCAAGAGGGTAACTAGTCTTTTGGAAGTGGGGCTCGTGCTGCGAAACATACAATTATCCTTTCAGGGGCCGCGGATTTACGCGGATGAACGCAGATCAGAAATTTAGTACGAGGGTGCCGCTCAATTGCGAGGGGTTCTCGCTGATTAGCTGTTATGTTGAGCGTGGCCGTCCCGGACGTTACAGATGCGAACTCTCCGGTGCCGCTGTGAATCGTGACCTGCACGCCGGATGCTGACGCGAGCGTGCCTTCAGCAGTCAACCGTCACTGTGCCGCCGCTGATCGTGCCGACCAGTTGGCCGCGTTCACTCGACGACGCGTCAGCGTTTTGCGGCAACACGGTTAGGCGCAAATTTCCGCTGGTCACGTTTTCGCCGTTTCGGTGCAGGTTCACTTTGGACATGCCCGGCAAGTCGCCAGCCGCGGTTAGATTTAGTGCGATGCCTTCCGCTTCGGGCGCTGCGGTTTGCGATCCGTTGAGTGTGTTGTTGTAGGTCGCCACTGAGATCACGGACGCGAGCACGACCGGCAGTAACATCAAAGCTACGTGTTTCATCTCAAACTCCTCTGGGGTTTTACTTGGATACAGTCAGTACCACCCGCGATAGCGGGTGGGTGCGCAGCCGTGCGGCGACTGCTTGAGGGCTACGCACCCACCCGCTATCGCAGGTGGTACTGACCTCCTCCAACTTTGCTATCAAAAACTGAACGAGTACCGCACCGCCGCGTTTGTTCCTGGACCATCGATCCCGGAACCCATCGTGCGGTAGTTCTTGTCGAAAATATTTTCGAGGATGACTGTGACTGACGAATGCTCGCCGAAGCGGAACCCGCCGCGCAGGTTGAACAACGCAAATCCGGGATTCTTCGTAAACAACTGGTTCGGCTGAAGCGTTGGTCCAAGCACGCGCAACTGGACCTGCGCGAGCGTTTCTCCAGTCGCGAGCAGAATGCCGTTGCGGACGAGACCACGCGCGACAGCGCCGCCGTTGAAAAAGCCCGCGATCTCTTCACGCGTGCGCAATCCGCCGATGCGTGCCTGTGAAATGTCGTTGTCGGAGAAACCGACGCTGCGGAGCTGCGAAATTCGAGTAGACCTCAATCCACGCCGGCGCTCCGGCTCGTTCCCACTTAATTCCGACAAAACCTGTGAACGGCGGAATACCGTTTTCGAGATTGGGCGGCGCGCCGGTTCTCAGGTCCTTGCCGTGTATGTAAAAACCGTTCGCGTTGAGTGCCAGATCGTGGTTCAACTTGAACGCGAGGCTTCCCTCGACGCCGCGCATGCGAACCTTGATCGCATTCGTGCGCACGAAGACTGCCGAGTTTGACAACGACGTGAAGACTGCGCCCGTCGCGTCCTGTCGAATGATCGGCTGGCCGCCGACGAGCTGGCCCACCGATCCCTGCGGCAACAAGAGCGTGCGCCGCTCGATGAGGTTTGAGATCTCGGAGTCAAACACGCCCACGTCGCCACTGAATCTCGATCCGTGAACACGCAGCGATAGCTCATAACTGTAGAGTTGCTCCGCTCTGATCGGCTCGAGCAATCGAACGTCGGTCAAACGCCTCGCGCTATCGAGCGCGCCTGTCGATCCACCGAGCCGCACACCTTCATCCGGTGAGACTTCAAAGCCCAATCCGGAAAGACCGGTTGCCGCAAAGTCGTTTACGTTGGGAGCACGGAACCCACGACTCACGTTACCGGCGAGATTGATATGTGAATTGATATGGAATGTCAGGCCGGTATTGAAAGTGACGTCGTCAAAACGTTCTTTCACGTCCGGCACTGTCGGTTTGCCGGCGGCGTCGAGCGGATTGTCGACCGATGATTGGCTGTAGTCGAACAGGCTGTAACGAATGCCGAGATGCGCAGTCAAACGTCGCGGTATGAGCGAAGCGATGTCCTGCGCGAAGACGCCGAGCGTTCGATAATTCGAGCCGTTTGGAAAACGCGCGCGCACATCGGCGACGTTTGTGAATGCGAGCGTTGCGTTGCTGAAACTGAAGTCCTGTTTACGCGAAGTGATCCGCTCGTCGTAGAACTCCGCACCGAACGTCAGCGAATGAGTGCGCTTTACGCGCGTGCTCGCCTGCGCCTGGTAGCCAAACGCGCGCGTCAGATTGAATTCGTCGCTGATGCGCGAGCGAAGGCCCTGCGCGTTGTTGATACTCTGCGAGCGACGATCGTCGCGCTGTCCGTTGTAAGAGAAGACAGTCGAGATTGAGTCGAATGGACCAGCGCCGATTCGATCGTAACGCGCGGTGAAGAAGTCCAACACCTGTGGATCGAAACTGTTCAGCAGGTTGCCGATGCCGCCGTCGAGCTGATCGTAACGTCGCAGACCGAGCTGCGTACCTCTGAGATACTCGACTGAAAGAACGTCGGCATCTGAGACCTTGTACTGAAACTTCGCGTTCGCGTTGTACTGGCCGTAGGCAGTGTCTTGCAGCCTGTCGCCGAGAAATTTCGACGAGATACCGAGTAAACGTGTGACAACGGAGTGTGAGTCGAGACCGCCGCCGGCTCGAAGATCCTGTGTGCGACGTCCGGAAGCTGCGGCGACGAAGCCCCAGTTGCTCGAGCCGCCGCTGATCGTCGTCGACAGCCCGGCGGAGAGATCGGCACTCGCAAAGTAAGTGTTGACGTTGCCCTGAATGCCAAAACTGTTTGAGCCATGCGGCGCGCGCGTCAGCACGTTGATCGTGCCGCCGAGAGAGTCCGAGCCGTACTGCGTCGAGCCTGGACCACGAACAACTTCAACCTGATCCGCGAAGTCCTGATCGATCAATGCGGTGTATTGATTCGCGCCCGGCCTGAACGTTGAGTTGTTAAAGCGAATGCCGTTGATTAAATGCACCACTTGCTGGCCGCGATAGTCCACGCACAAACGGCGAGCCCTGGCCCGAAGTCGTCTGTTGAATGTGTACGCCAGGCACGTCGCGTAACGCTTGCGGCAGGATGTTCGCGTAGCGTCGCGCCATCTCGTCTTCAGTAACGACGACGGGCGACTGCGGCACGTCAAACACTTCCTGCGGTTGGCCGCGCGCAGGCGTGACTGTAACTGTCTCGAAGAGCGAAGCAACGTTCAGTTGAAACTGAAGTTGCACCGTCTCGCCGGGAACGACGTGAAGCACGCGTCGAAGTTCGCGAAAACCGTTCTTCTGTACGGAGACGACGTAGTCGGCTGCGAGCACTTTGTCGAGTGTGAAGCGACCACGCTGATCGGTAAGTGAGCGTTGTGCTTCCAAACCTGCGGCGCCGAAGAGTACGACCCATGCGCCGCCGACACTCGCGCCGGTCTGGTCCACCACTGTTCCCGCGACTTGTCCCGAAAGCGATGAATTTGCGTGTGCATTTGTGTGGAAAAGAAGCGACACGCCACGATTGCGAGCGCTGAAAATAACGTGCGATTTATGCGAGGCACACTCCAGGCAGACCTGGACCAGGCCTCAGTAACTAAGATTTTCATCAGAGCACCGTGCGAAGGAAATACGACAAACTACTACTGAGTGTCGTAGCTAGTTGTTATTAGACGCAGATTGTTAGCTCTTAAATCGAAGAACCCTCTTAGTGTTTACTTTGCTGTGATGACTCCGTTAAGGCTGGAATCAGAGCGAAGGGCGATACGCTTGCGTTTTGCAGGCGACACACTAGAGGAGTAACACAAGAGAATCAAGAAATATTCATTGGCCGATTTTTCGATTCGTTGGCGGATTTGGTCGCTCGACGTTGGCACGATCGGAAGAGAGCAAAGCGCTGTTTCGATATTCACTTGGTGTCATGCCATAAAGACGTTTGAAATCTCGAACGAAGTGACTCTCGTCAGTTAGACCAACGCGTCTTACGATCTCTTTCACGCTGAGGAACGTTGTGGTGAGTAGCATTGCTGCTTGCTGCATTCTGAGTGACTTCAAATATTTCGCCGGGTGGAACTCCAGTGATTGTTTTGAATAAGATAACAGAAATAAGGTGGCGAGAGATTGACTGACTCTGCCATCTTTCCCAGTGTGAAAGCTGCGGCTCGGATCATCCGTGCATTAATTCAATTACACGTTTAACTCTTTCCGCCATGCTCTCCTCCGTTTTTGAAGATGCTTCCGCTTCGTGAGGTTAACTGGGCAATATTGAATGGATGTTTCGGCTCAACGCAGTCGGATTGGGGGAGTACTGCAGGCTTTTCCTGAAGGGAGTCGGGCCGTTGGCACGTTCGCAAAAAGCGTGACTAGTTTTAACGCATGAGCGGGGCGAAGATCAAGGCCCGTAAAAGAAATGCGAATCCTGTAAATTCTGTAAATCTTGTAATCCTGTGAAACGTGCTGACTTTGAACGATAGTCGTTGACAGGATTACAAGATTTACAGGATGTACAAGATTATGGGCGTGAGGCGGATGCGGGCGAGGATGTCGGTGAATTGGCGTTGTGTGCGAAGCTTTGCGAAGACCGGATCGACTTTCAAATTCATCAACCAGATGTCGCGCTCCTCGACCGCAGTTTCCAGCCACTTGAATGCCTGCTCCTGATCGCCAAGTCCGGCATGAATCGCAGCAACCGTGTATGGTGAGACGTAGCGCTGGCCCTGCAACTGCTGCAAATCGTTGAGCACTTGCTTCGCTTCAGCAGTCTTGCCTGAAACAGCATAAGCATGTCCGAGCAACGCAAGCATCAACGGACTGCCCGAAAGCTTCACGCCAGTTTGAAACTCCGCGATCGCCTCCGCGATACATTCCCTTTGCTTCATACGCAAGACCGAGATAACGACGCGCCGGGAACGAGCTCGGATCGAGCTCGAGAATCTTCTTGCACTGCTCGATCGCTTTGTCGTTCTGTCCTGACAGGTAATAGATCCAGCCAAGGTGCGAGCTCGCAACAAACGATAACGGCTCCAGCTCTTCCGTCCGTTTTGCTTCTGCAATCGCTTCATCAAAACGCTCAACCGCAACGAGATACGAGCTGTACCACTGGTGCGCGGGCGCATACGCGGGCTTGACCTTGATCGCTTCCTGAAACTCACGTTCAGTCGCAGCGCGATCCCAGTCCCAGCGAAACTTGATAAACGCCATCGACGTGTGCGCTTCCGCCGAGTTCTCATCAATTTCGAGTGCGCGAGTTGCCGCTTCCTTCGCTTTCGGAAAACCTTCTTTCGGTTTCAGACCGGCCGTAAACAACGAGCATGTTGTAACAGTCAGCGAGGCCGGCATACGCAGCGCCGTAATTCGGATCGATCGCGATCGCCTGGTTGAAAAACTCGATCGCCTGCTGCAACGCGTCGCCGGTGCGTTTGTTCCAGGCGTTGCGGCCTTTGAGATAGAGCCGGTAAGCCTCGAGCTGTTTCTTCTCCTCGACGTTCAACTTCAGGCGCAGGTTCTCGAAGATGTCGCGCGAGATGTCGTCCTGGACGAGCAGGATGTCGGAAAGTTTGTGATCGTAGTGCTGTCCCCAGAGTTGTGCGACGTTTTCGAGATCGATCAGATCGGCTTGAATAGTGATGATGTCGCCGTGCCGGCGCATGCGACCGGTGACCACCGCGCGCACGTTCAACTCCTGGCCTATTTTCCGCGGGTCGATTTCCCTGCCCTTGTAACCCGCCACGACACTGCGCGGCACGACACGCAACTGCGGCAACTTCGACAGACTATTAATCAGACTCTCGGCAATCTTGTCGTTGATGTATTCAGCGTCAGGATCAGATGACTCATGGACAAACGGTAAGACTGCGATCGACTGAATCGGCGTGGGCTCGCCGGCTTTGCCGCGACCGGTTAAGTACACCAGCCCAACGATGCCAAGCACCACGACGCCCGCGACCAAAGCGTAAAGCGGAGTCCTTTTCGTTGCGGCAGATTGACTGGCTGTGTTTGGAATTGAAACAACCGGCGCCGGCTCCTGCACGGGTGCGGTGTTTTTCGCCCCACGACTGGTTCGTGTCCGCCACGAACCGGTACCCGCGTCGCGGCACAGTCTCAATAAACTGCACGCCGCCGGGAGTTTCGCCGAGCGCTTTCCGCAAGCAGCGAGATGTTCTGAGTCAGATTTCCCTCTTCGACAAAGGTGTCAGGCCAGACGCGTTTCATCAGATCGTCTTTGGCGACGACCTGCCCACCGTGTTCGACGAGAGTCACGAGGATGTCGAAGACCTTGGGAGTGAGCGGAACCAGCTCACCTTCACGCAGCAGGACGCGCTCCGCCGTTTTCAGGCGGAAACGACCAAATTCGTAACTGTGACTCTCCTGCTGACTCATTAAAACCGGCCTTGAGAAATATCTTTGAGGAATTCTTGAGTGCCGTCTGAGGACTTGTCACGCGCCGCGGGCCTAAATTAGGCGCTCGAAAAGGTCGAAAACAAGTTCTTTGAGGCGAAGTGATTGTAATGCAAGCACTGAGCACGGGCAATGAGGGTCCAAGCAAGCCAAAACTTGAATGGATCGGTCAGTGCCACCTCGCGGTAGCGGTAAGTGCTGAGAGCGCTGACGAGACACCGAGCACAGGTTGCACAAGAGAAGAGAGGAATCTCCCCATGATCAACCAGAAAAAGACTTCCGAACTTATCGAAACGTCATTGATTTATCTGCTCAGTGCCGCGGTGGCCGTGGGAGCGTTTGTGCTGGTCTGGCTAGTCTCGCTGCTGCTTGGATCCAGCCAAACGTGATTTTCTGATGAAGAACCAGGAACTGGCGCCGCTGGCCACAGCCAACGCAGCCGACGCAAACATAATCATACGAAAGCCAGACACGAACGACTCCGCAATTGCCACTTTGATCTTCTCCAGCGTTGCGGAGTCGGTGTTTGGCGGAACCTCCAGGGCCGCCAGCTTCACGCGCTGCTCGTAAATCGAATGCTTCAGTTGCTCATCCATCGGAATCTCACCTATCCGGCTCGCGAGGGTTTGACTGAAGCTGTGCAACATCATCACCCCGAAAACCGCAATCGCAAGCAGTCCCGCCGTCCGCGACACAGCGTTGTTGATTCCTGACCCCACGCCGGCCTGTTCCTCACCAACAGAGCTCATCACAGTGGTCGTTAAAGGCGCCACGCTGATCGCCATCCCAAGACCAAGGACCACCACGGCCGGGAAGAAACTGGTCCAGTAGTTCCCGTTCAGGCCCGGAACAGCGAAGAGCGCCAAGCCCGCGGCGGCAATAAGGGGACCGACGGTAAGCGGCAAGCGCGCGCCAAAGCGGTCGATCAAGCCTCCAGACCACCGCGACAACGAAAACATCAGTACGACAAAGGGGAGCAAAGCCGCGCCTGCGGCAGTCGCCGAGTAGCCCTGAATCTGGATCAGGTTGAGTGTGAAGAAGAAAAACGTGCCGCTCAGCGCGGCGTAGAGGAGCAATGTCAGGATGTTTGCGCCGGCAAAGTCGCGGTTGCGAAAGAGCCGCAAAGGGACCATCGGGTTTTTCGCGCGCGCTTCGTTGTAGACGAAGAGGGCCAGCGACACCGTACCGCCGATCAGCGTCACCAACACGAGTGGATTCGAAAAGCCGAGCCGCGGCGACTCGATCAGACCGTACACCAGGCCGCCGAGTCCGATTGTCGCGAGCGCGGCGCCGGGCCAGTCGAGCGGGCCATGATGCTCCTTTTCACGCGATTCCGGCACTTTCCAGAGTGAAATCGCGAGCACGGCAACCGCCAACGGCAGGTTCAGGAAAAACGCTGCGCGCCACGACCAGTGCTCGACCAGCCAGCCGCCGAGCACCGGCCCGATGGCGGTCGTGATCGCAGAGAAGCCGGACCACGTGCCAATCGCTTTGCCACGCTCTTTTTCGTTGAAGGATGAGCTGATGAGGGCGAGACTTCCCGGCACGAGCAGCGCGCCGCCGATTCCCTGCACTGCGCGAGCCGCGATCAGTTGCTCGATGTTCGCAGCCATGCCGCAGAGTGCGGACGCGACTGCGAATATCACGACGCCGAGATTGAATATCCGACGACGCCCATAACGATCGCCGAGCGAGCCGCCGACGAGTAACAATGCGGAAAGAAACAGTGAATAAGCTTCAACAACCCACTGTATTCCGATCGCGGTCGCGTTGAGATTTGTTTGGAGGAAAGGAAGGGCCACATTGACGACCGTGCCATCGATAAAAGCCATGCTCGAGGCAAGAATCGTCGCCGCTAAGATCCATCTTCCCATTGCCGATTGCCGATTGCCAATTGCCAATTAATCTCTCACATCTCACAGACTATAAAACCCAATCGGCAATCGGCAATTGGCAATCGGCAATTAAAAGGGTTCGTCAATTGACGCGCTCTGTTTCGTGAAAAACTTTGGCCCATCGGGCGTGATGTAGAGACAGTCTTCGAGGCGAATACCAAACTCACCATAGATCACCACCGTCGGCTCATCACTAAAACACATGCCCGGCTGGATCGGCGTCTTGTTGCCGCGCACGAAGTTGGTCCACTCGTGACCGTCGAGACCGATGCCGTGGCCGGTGCGATGCGGCAGACCCGGCACTTTGTAATCAGGACCAAAGCCCGCATCAGTGATCACTTTGCGTGCGGCCGATGTCGACAGCTTCACACGGCGCACCAACCTTAGCTGCGGCAAATCCGGCGTCCTGCGACTTCCGCTCGAGGTCCCAGATCTGGCGCTGCCGATCGGTGGCCTTCCCAAATACAAACGTGCGAGTGATGTCTGACTGGTATCCATCGATACTGCAACCACCATCCATCAACACCACATCGCCTTCCTTCAAACGCTGCGGCGTGCTGCTGCCGTGTGGAAACGCGGTGTACTTTCCGAAACTGACAAAGATTCCGCCTGACGTTCCGAGCGCGCGAAAAGCCGCGGCGCAGTTGCCTGCAAACTCACCCTGCGTCATGCCTTCAGTCATCGAATCGCGCGTCGCTTTGTAAGCAACAATCGTGAGGTCGTTGGCGATCTGCATGAGCGCGAGCTCCGCCGGCGACTTGAACATGCGACAACCGGCAGTGATCGGCGTAGCACTGACAAACTTCACTGCGGGCGCGGCCTGTCGAATTCCGTCGTACAGGAAAAACCGCACGCGCTCTTCCATACCGACAGTGCCGGTGCGCACGCCGCGATCTTTGAGTATTTGCGCGACGCGCTGGTAAGGGCTCTCGTCTTCTTCCCACGTGCGAATGTCCGTGCCCATCTGGATCAGCTCGCGAGCGCGCTCTTCTTCAAACTTCGGACACACCCACGCAATCTCGCCGCGCGCTGGAATTACAGCGGCAAACATTCGCTCGCTCGTGCCCCAGCGCATGCCCGTGTAATAGAACATGCTGCTGCCCGGTTCGATGTAGATCGCGTCGATGCGTTGTTCGCGCATCAGCTTCTGCGCTTTCTCGATACGACTCTTGCGTTCCTCGAGCGTGATCGGAACGACGTTTTCGGTCATGCGACGCAGTCGTCGAATGGCTTCGGGCTGCGAGCCCTGTTGCGGCTCGCCTGTGATGTTCAATTCGCTGTGTGCGTAAGCTAGCGAGTTGCCAAAAAGCGTTGCTCCAGCGATACCGGCGGACAGGCGGAGAAAGTCTCTGCGATCAGTACACATGTAATGAAGCCCTTTGTTGGTTGGTTTGCTGTAGAACTGGTCCACAGATTAACATCTTGGCCAATGGCGCGCGCAAGTCACGATCTTCATGGTTCGGCTCCGGACAAGTCGGAAGCTGCTTTGCTTTTGATCGACGTAATCAACGATTTCGACTTCCCGGAAGGCGATCAACTCCTGCAACTTGCCTTGCCCGTCGGCAAAAACATCGCGGAGCTAAAGAAACGAGCGAAGGCCGCCGGCATTCCCTGCATTTACGTGAACGACAACTTCGGCAAGTGGCAGTCGGATTTCAAGAAGATCGTCGCACATTGCACCGCAGACGATGCGAAAGGAAAAGACTTCGTCAAACTACTCGTGCCGGACGACGATGACTACTTCGTGCTGAAGCCGAAACACTCGGGCTTCTACTCGACGACGCTCGATCTACTGCTCACACATCTAAGCGCAAAGAACCTGATCCTCACCGGCATCGCCGGCAACAACTGCGTACTCTTCACCGCCAACGATGCCTACATGCGCGACTTCAAAGTATTTGTCCCGGCGGATTGCGTTGTTTCGAATACTGAGGAAGAAAATCGCTATGCGTTGAAGCAGATGGAGACGGTGCTGAAGGCCGACACCAGTCCATCCTTACAACTGGATCTCAAAGCACTCAGCAGCTAGAATCCACCACTAAAAGTTGCCACAAAAAAGCACAAAATGCACAAAAAGTTTAGTGAAAGTTCTTATGTGCCTTTTGTGTCTCTTTATGCGTGTATACGGCGCAAGGCGCAAGAGAGGGTTTTGCGATGGGGAGCTGATCCTTCCGGTGGCGCGCCGTACGTCTTCACCGATCCCGCCAACCCCGATCGTTACATCGGCTATGAAAAGGAGATGGTGGACGCACTCGCCCAGGCGATGGGCCGTCGCGCCGAGTTTGTGCCGAGCGATTGGGAGACGCTCGTCTCCGCGCTGCAACGTAAATCGTTCGACGTTATCGTAAACGGGCTCGAACCGACCGGCGATCGCGCTCAACAGATCCTCTTCAGCAAGGCTTACTACATCTTTCAACTTCAACTCACCGTTCGCCGCGACGACAACCGCATTGCCTCGCTCGACGATTGCAAGAATCGCGTCGTCGGAACACTCGGCAACACCGCGGCATCGCGCATCCTGCAACAACAAGGCATTCCGTTTCGCAGTTATGCCGATCCAGTCGGCGCGTATCGCGATCTCGAGTTGAAACGCATCGACGCAGTCGTGATGGACGTGCCTGCCGAGGCTTTCTACGCGCGATCGAACCCGAAGCTGAAACCTGCTGGACCACCATTCACGCGCGGTCAGTACGTCATCGGCCTTCGCAAAGACGATCTCGCATTGAAGGCCGAGATCGACGCCGCCATCGACAAGATCATCCTCGACGGCACACTCGAAACGATCCTGAAGAAGTGGGGACTTTGGAACGACGCACAAGCAGAGTATCAGGCGCCGATTCGCTCCGGAACTCAGTCGACAAAAGTCGAGGAATACACGACCACAAATGCGACGTTCAACTGGAGCGAAGCACTCTGGCGACTGACACGCGCCGCTGCCGTCACGGTGCTGATCGCGCTCGGCGCGATGGTCATCGCGGTCGTTTTAGGACTGCCACTCGCCGTCGGGCAGTGGAAAGGCCCGCCGTGGTTGCGCGCGCTTTGCACGTTTTACGTCGAGTTCTTTCGCGGCACACCCGTGCTGGTCCAACTGCTGTTTCTTTATTTCGGCTTGCCCGTGATTGGCATCGCGATGCCCGGCTGGCTGACGGCGCTCGTCGGACTCGGATTGAACTACGCCGCTTACGAATCGCAAGTCTATCGCGCGTCGCTCGAAGCGATTCCGACCGGGCAATGGGAAGCAGCGTATTCACTCGGCATGGGACCGACGCTCGCATTTCGTCGCATTATTCTGCCGCAGGCGTTTCGCATTGCGTTGCCGCCGATGACGAACGACTTCGTCTCGCTCTTCAAAGACACTTCAGTCGCGTTTGCGATTTCGGTTTGGGAACTGGCGACGGCTTATCGCGAGCTGGCGAATGCTTCGGGACAGTTTCTGTTGCTCGGCGCTCGCCGTGTCGGCATTCTATCTCGCGATGAGTTTGCCGATGGCCCACCTCGCGCGACTGCTGGAGCGACGTTTGCGCGACCGCGCGACGGAACGTGTAGTTGAACCGGAGGTGGCGACGGCATGATCCGTGTTACCGGCCTCCGCAAACGTTTCGGCAATAACGAGATCCTGAAAGGGATCGACTTCGAAGTGCCACCACAAACGGTGCTTGGGGTTATCGGCGCGTCAGGCAGTGGGAAGTCGACGCTGTTGCGCTGTCTCAATGGCCTGGAGACGATCAATGGTGGAACGATCGAGTGTGACAACGTGCGACTCGAAGCAGGACTTGTCGCACGCGGACTATCGTCGACGCGTCAAAGATCTGCGACTGAAAGTCGGCACAGTTTTCCAGCATTTCTATCTCTTCCCTCACCTGTCCGTCATCGGGAACATCATCGAAGCGCCGGTACACGTGCTGCGCACGCCGAAGAAGACGGCCGAGACTGAAGCGTATGAATTGTTGGAATCTGTGGGACTGAAACAGGCGGCGCGGCGATATCCGGGATCGTTGTCAGGCGGTGAGCAACAGCGCGTTGCGATTGCGCGTGCACTCGCGATGCATCCTGCGTTGCTGCTGCTCGACGAGCCGACGAGCGCGCTCGATCCGCGCCGGATCAACAGCTTGCGGGCGTTGTTGCGAACGTTTGTGGATCGCGGTCACACGATGATCATCATCTCCCACTCGATGGGATTTCTCGGCCGGAGTGTCTGACAATATTCTTGTTTATGGAAGGTGGCGTGGCGGTTGAGTATGGGCCGGCTGACGAGGTCTTGCAGTCGCCTAAAGACGCCCGCACCAAAGACTTTTTGTTAACCGCGGATTCCGCAGATTAAACGCGAATCTACAAGTGTACTCTGGGGCTTGTGGTCGCGATACTTTCAAGGTACTGCTCAAACCGCGCGCGGTCGTCAACGTTTGTGATCGTCGTGCCGAGCAGGTAACCCTGGCCCACGTACGGTCCGGTTAGCCGTTCACATCTGCACCGGGCTCACTTCCATTCCAATCACGCCGCCCGGAACGTGCAGCGAGAGATTCAGACGGTTGGCGCCACTACAGAATCTTTCGTCGATGATCGTGGAAGGAAGCACCATGCCCATGCCGCCGGCGCTGAGATCGTGCGTCCGGCCCAGAAAGACCAGTGACGATTCGCAGTTCTGGACGTCATTGTCGAGCAGAGACAGGGTCGCGGTCAACTCGACTTCACACCGGACTTTGAGCCTCCGCATTCGGCGTCGTTCAATTGATGAGGCAAGCTTATCCAAGCTGGTCAGTCTTCCTGGTCGGGTGTAAAAGAGACCGTTTCCAGTTTCCCCAGATAGTTGTTTGATTATCGAGGCTCGAAGTCGGAGGTTGCGCTCTCCGGCTGGCCAGTAGTAGCACGAAACAATAAATTTGTACATGAAAGAAGCTGAAAAATACAGAGCTCGGAGCAGTGAACCCTGCGCCCTTCCCAGGCAATCTGCGAATTTCGTGTGTCGAATGAATTAAAAAGCTCAATGCGGCTATAATCCCAGCTTTCGAGTTCAGAGTTCAAGCTTTAGCTTGCTGGTCCGGCAACACGCACGCAGCCTAAAGGCTGAACTCTGAATTGAAACCTATGACCAAAATCATTTTCCTGCTGCTGCTACTCGTGCCTCTTGACGGTCCAGGCCCAGCAATCCAACCGGAAACTCGCCGCTGAGGTGAAAGCGGAGTTTCTCCACGCCTGGAACGGTTACAAGAAATACGCGTGGGGCCACGATGACCTGAAACCACTCTCGAAGACTCATCACGACTGGTATCCGCAGCCGCTCCTGATGACGCCCGTCGATGCCCTCGACACGATGATCCTGATGGAGCTGAACGACGAAGCAACCACAGACGAAGCAGTACATCCTCGACAATCTCTCGTTCGATAAAGACATCGAGGTCCAGAACTTCGAGATCACGATCAGGCTCCTCGGCGGATTGCTCACGAATTACCAGCTAACCGGGGACAAGCGCTTCCTCAATCTCGCCGAAGACCTCGGCAATCGACTGCTGCCGGTCTTCAACTCCCCAACCGGTATGCCGTATCGCTACGTCAATCTGAAGACCGGGAAAGTGAGTAAGCCGATCAGCAATCCGGCTGAAACGGGCACGCTGATCGTCGAGTTTGGCACGTTGAGCAAGCTCACCGGCAAACCCATCTTTTTTGAAAAGGCCAAGCGCGCGCTCGTCGAAACGTACAACCGCCGCTCGAAGATCGGTTTAGTCGGCGAGTGGATCAACGTCGAGACCGGCGAGTGGACCAACACCGACAGTCACATCAGCGGCGCGATCGACAGTTACTACGAATACCTTCTGAAATGCTCGCTGCTGTTTGGCGACAACGACTGCAAGCGGATGTGGAACGGAAGCATTCGCGTCCATCAATAAGTATCTTGCGGACGAGATACGTGCCGACGGCGAAGTGTCGAACTGTGGTACGGTCATGCTGACATGAACACTGGCGCGCGGCGCGCGACGACTTACGGCGCACTCGACGCGTTCTTTCCGGCAGTGCTGGCGCTATCAGGTGATTTGAAGCGCGCGAAGCGGTTGCAGGATTCGTCATTCAAAATGTGGAAGTACGCGGGCGTCGAGCCGGAGGAGTTTGATTACCGCGCGCAGAAGATCACTTCGCCGGCTTACCATCTGCGACCGGAGATCGTCGAATCGACTTATTACCTTTATCGTTACACGAAAGACGAGAAATACCTGTGGATGGGCGAGCGTCTCTGGCGCGACTTTGTGAAGCATTGCCGTACTGACGATGCTTACGCGGCGCTGAAAAGCGTCGAGACGATGGAGAAAAGCGACACGATGCAGAGCTTTCTCTTCGCCGAGACGTTCAAATATTTCTATCTACTCTTCGCACCGCCGAGCACGCTCGATTTCGAGAAAGTGATCTTCAATACCGAGGCGCATCCGATCCGGAAGTTTTAACCGCGGATTACAGGATTAAAACGCGGATTAGAAACTGAACTTGCGCGCAGCGCGAGGCTGCGGTTACTTGTGGCGGCGCCGCCGCCCATGTACGCAGGATTGTGGTTTACATGATTATCATGATAATCCTGAAAATCCTGTCATCCTGTTCAAAAACTGACTGTCCAACCCGGCGGCCTAATTATTTATACGCCACTCCTAAATTCTCAAACAGGAACGCATAAATATCTCGCGTCTGCTCGATTGACTTGGTCGTGTTGCTGGCGCCGTGCGCCGAGTTTGTGTCGACGCGAATCAGGATCGGGTTTGGTCCACCCTGCGCTGCCTGCAACGCCGCCGCGTACTTGTAGTTGTGCGCGGGAACAACGCGGTCGTCGTGATCCGCAGTGGTGATCAACGTCGACGGATACTTCGCACCCATCCGCACATTGTGTATCGGCGAGTAAGCATAGAGCGCCTTGAACTCAGCTTCATTCGCTTCACTCGAACCGTAATCGGCAATCCAGTTCCAACCAATCGTGAACTTCTGAAAACGCAGCATGTCCATCACGCCCGCCTGTTCGATCACAGCGCGAAACAGCTCGGGACGTTGATTCGACACTGCGCCGACAAGCAATCCACCATTTGAGCCACCCTGAATCGCGAGCTTGCTCGACGAGGTGTACTTGTTCGCGATCAGCCACTCGGCTGCGGCGATGAAGTCGTCAAATACATTCTGCTTCTTCAACTTCGTTCCGGCCTCGTGCCAATGCGCGCCGTACTCACCACCGCCACGCATGTTTGCCGACGCGTAAACGACGCCCTGTTCGAGCAGCGCAAGACGCAGCGAGCTGAACGCCGGTGCAGTGACAACATTGAAACCGCCGTAACCGTAAAGCAGCGTCGGGTTGTTGCCGTCGAGTTTCAAACCTTTCTTGTAGACCAGAAACATCGGCACGCTTGTGCGGTCTTTGCTGGTGTAAAAGATTTGCCTGGTCTCGTAGTTCTCAGGTTTGAATCCGGGAATGTCGACCTTGCGGAAGACAGTCGACTTCTTCGTTGCGATGTCG
This sequence comes from uncultured Acidobacteriota bacterium, assembly GCA_963748155.1. Lineage (GTDB taxonomy): Bacteria > Acidobacteriota > Blastocatellia > Pyrinomonadales > Pyrinomonadaceae > PSRF01. The sequence goes on from CAVVHV010000005.1 coordinate 225,473, forward strand.
TACTTGTAGATCGTCGGCGGGAAGTTGAACGACGTGAAGCTGTAGAACACGTGCTCGTCGTCTCTCCAACCACCAAAGCCGCCGGCAGTTCCCAAACCAGGCAATGTGATTTCGTTTTCGAGGACGCCGTCGAGGCTAAACACATACGCGCGCGTGGTGACATCCTTGCGCCATGAAGCGAAGAGCTTGCCACCAGCCGTCCCCGCACTCTGTAGCGGATCGCCTCTATCCGGCAAAATGGTCTGCCAGTTTTTCTCCTGCGCGTTCTTCGGATCGACGAGGACGACGCGACCGTTCGACCCGTTCCTGTTGGTGCGGACAAGGAACTTGTCGCCAACGTTGTCTATAACACTAAAACTGTCGTTACGTAATCTCCGCGACGAGCGGAGTGAACTCAGTCTCATTTTTCGACAGGTCTTTATAAAAAAGCGCATTGCCGTTCTTGCCTTTGCCTCGTTCGGAAACTGATAGAAAGAGAAAGCGCTCGTCTTCAGTGGTATAAACGTTGTGGAAACGCTGCGGATTTGCCTTGTCTTCGTAAACGAGAACGTCGGACGACTGCGGCGTCCCGACCTTGTGGAAATAAACAGAATGAAATTCGTTTTTGCTGCTGAGCTCTTTGCCCTTCGCCGGCTCTGGATAACGGCTGTAGTAGAAGCCGTCTCCTTGCCACGACACACCTGAAGATTTCATCCACTTGATCTCGTCTGCCAGTTTGTTCCTCGTGCCGATTTCCATCACGTTGAGCGTGACCCAATCGGAACCGCCCTGCGAGATGCCATACGCGAGATACTGCGCGTCTTTCGACGGCGAGAACGTGCTCAGGACTGACGTACCGTCGGCTGAGAACTGGTTCGGATCGAGAAAGACTTCCGCTTTGCCGTTCTCCCCTTTTTGAATGTAATAGACGCTCTGGTTCTGGAGCCCGTCATTCTTAGTGAAGAAGTAAGTGTCACCATAATGGAATGGTGCACCGATACGCGGATAGTTGTAGAGCTCCGTAAGACGTGTTTTCAGTTTCTCGCGAAACGGGATCTTATCGAGGTATCCGAAAGTCACTCGATTCTGATCGTCGACCCAGGCTTTTGTCTCCGCTGAAGTCTCGTCTTCGAGCCAGCGATAGGGATCGTACACCTTCGTCCCGAAGTAGTCGTCGACTTGCTCGACCTTCCTGGTAACGGGATAGACGATCTTGGGATCGGAAGACGAGCTTGGCGCGCTGGTGGTTGATGTTGTTGGCGCCATGCTCTGCGCGCTCGAGCGCTGCAAAAACGGCAGCGAAAGGGCGGCAGCGACAAACAACAGCGCAAACAGGGTTCTGGGCTTAGTCATGTTTCTTATCTCCGCAGGCAGGAATTTGAAGGGAAATCTTAATAAAGGAGGGGTCAAAGTTCAAATGAACTGTCTAGAAGATATTCTCAAACAGCCGATTTACGGTGCGTGGAGTTCGCCGTGCTGCTTGAAACGCTGTCTTCCGTGCTCTGAAGACTACACGCTCGCCTACACGGATACCCACACCAATCTTGTCGTTCAACTTGTCGGCATCACCTTCATCCGCTCGTTGCTGCCGAAGGTAGAAGTCGCTTATGTAATCGCGCATCCAGTATTGAGAGCCTCGCATCCCGTAACGCGCGGCCTCGGCGATGGCCATTTCTTTGGACCAACCCTCCGAATTGATGCGATAAAGTGCCGCGATCATGCCGGTGCGATCGACGCCATCTCTGCAGTGAATGAACAAACGACCACTTTCGGGCGCAGTGATGATTTTCAGAATGCGCTGAACGCCCGCGTCATTCGGGCGACCCCACACTGGCAAGGGTAAATTGAAGTAGTTCAGACCTAATGATCTTGCTTCCGCTTCGTCAGCTCGTGTCTGGGCGTTAGTTCCTCGCAGGTTGATGACCGTGTTAATGCCCAGTTCCGCCAGACGGCGAATTCCCCCGCTAAGAGGCTGCGCACCTCGATACAACCGTTCACTGATTTGATGTAACCTCGGCAACTCCGGGTATTGGACCGCACCTTTAGTATGGATCGTAAATGACACGAGCAGCAGCACAGCAATGGATAACCTGCCAACGAACAGCCTTAGCCGGGAGGAACATTGCATCGAGTTCTCCTAGTCCATTGCGACGTAGCCGCTGGTATCAAAAACGATGAAGGTAAAATCTCGCTGTCCGGTCGAGAACCGTGTGATTCCTTCAGGTTTGAGCTTGCGGTCGAAAGTGTCAGTTTCGCGAAGGCTTGGGGAGGATGTATCTCCGTTCCACTCCCAGAGTTTAAAATCAGCTTTCTCGTTGTTAGCTGCTGCTCCAGTAATGATGACGAATGCTTTTCGCCGCTCGTCAAACTCTATGCTCCGAATCCCGACTCCTGCCAGCGGGAGCCTGATCGCCTTCCCGTCTTCAACCTTCAGGTTCTCCTGAGAAAACGGACCTTGGGGATCCTTGAACCTTAGGGGCACCACCAGCGCCTGGCCATCCACGACCGGCGAACGCAGGCCCAGCAAGAGCCTCGCGCCTTTCGGATCCCAGGCTATGCCTTCGACGTTGATACCACCGTCTTTGTACGATGTGTTAGCCATCCCACGCAGCTCAGCGACGTTGTCTGCCAGAAACTTCTTCAGTCCCGCCACAGACTCCACCGCGTCAACACGCTGTCCGTCTGCATTAAAGTTGAACCGCACCAGGCCTGTTAAATCGCCGCCCTTCGACTTGGATTGCGATCCTACGATATAGAATCGGGAACCGTCAGTAGTAATGCCTTCAAGATCGATGACGCTCGCTCCAAGCTTAACCGCCTTGACCGGACCGGTCTGAGTGCGCTCCTCGTCGAGTTGCATCCAGAAGATCTCGTCGGGCCGTCCATCGTCAACGAAGAGGACACCGCTAGTGCCGGGAACATGGGCCACTCCAGAAGCCTCAAACGTCCCACCTGAAAATGCTGTCATCGACGAGAAAGGAGAAGCGGGATCCGCAGACGTTCCTGTGGTGAACGACAGCAGAAACAGACCAGTCAACATCAGAACTAACGCGAACACGCTGTTACCAGGTTTAATAACTCTTTTCATTATTTCCATGACCGAACCCCCGTTTGATATTAGTCGACTAAAGTATCAACTTCTCGGTAAACGGGCGGTAAATGCTACAAGTCTCGTTGTGACAATACTTATGACGAGCGGATGGGGAGTCGCACCAGGAATGTAGTGCCGGTGTGGTCCGCAGTCGCTAATTCGAGATCTCCATCGTGGGCATTAGCAATCCACTTGGCGATCGGCAGACCTAAGCCGCCGCCTCCGTCGTATGCCTGTGAGCGAGCTTTGTCAGCCCTGTAAAACCGCTCGAATATGTGATCACGAGCGTCTGGAGAAATGCCAGGGCCAGTATCGGAGACAGAAATCAGATATTCGTTTTCTTTCCGAACGAGATCGAGTTTAACGACACCACCCGGCGGAGTGAATTTCACGGCATTGTCCACCAGGTTTAGCACCATCTGCCGTAACAGGTCTTCGTCACCATGGAATGGCGACTCATCGAGGTCGCTGACAACCAGCTTTACATTCTTGCCTGATGCAAGCAGGCTTCCGGCATGCGCCATTTCATCCAGCAGGTCGTTCAGATAAAGCGCCTTCATCTGCAATGGATATCGGCCAGCGTCAGCGCGAGCGAGTATGAACATATCTTTCACTATTCGGGAGAGCCGTTTCGTCTGCTCAGCCATCATCTCGATCGCTTCTCTGTACTCTTCTTCATCGCGGTGCGATTTTTTCAGAGTGACGCCGGCCGCCGCGTTCATTATTGAGAGCGGAGTGCGTAATTCATGCGAAGCGTCGGTCATGAACCGGCGTTGTTCTGCGAAGGCAGAATTGAGGCGGGCGAGCAATTCATTGAAAGTTGTTGCGAGTTGGCCCAGCTCATCGCGTGGGTTCGCCACCGGAAGTTGCTTATCAAGACTGCCGGATCCGATCAGTCGCGCGGTCCTGGCCATTTCTGCTACAGGCGCAAATCCCTGACGAGCAAGGAACCATCCGCCCACGCCTGCCAGTAGTAGTACCAGCGGGGTCGCGAGGTAGAGTATCTCCCGGAGCGACTCCAACTCTTCTTCAACCGCTTTGAGTGGCTGTGTGGCGAGGATGATATAAGGAGTGTCTGCCGGAGGTATCTGAACTCTACGAACCGCAAGCCGGTGTCGATCATTTGCATCGCCCTCACCAGCGACTGTGTAAAGGTAGACCTCATCCGCGGGAATAGCGTTCAGGTCGGGCAGAAGTATGTGAAAGTTATCTTCGTAAGGATGCTCGGCTAACAACTGTCCCGCGCTGTCGAAGATCATCATCGACTGCTGAGGATGAGACAACTCGGCCGCCGTGCTTTGCGCCGCGCTCTCGGGCGATTGTCCTTCCTGTGCGTCGTGCGTCAGCGATGTGATCGAGATTTCGATTGTCGAGCGCAGCGCTTCGTCCACGCGCCTATGCAGCGCGCGCGAAAGCATGGCGTATACGGCGACCCCGAAAACTACCAGGATTAACGCCAGCGCGCTCACGTACCACAACGTGAGACGCGCACGAACTGATTCAAACATCCGAAACTCCCTTGCCTGCGGAGAGCACATACCCTTCCCCTCGTCGCGTGCGGATCAACTTGAGAGGATGGCCTTCGTCTATCTTGCGTCTTAACCGCTGGATAAAAACGTCGATCACTTTAGAGAAAGGATCGTAGGATTGGTCCCACACGTGTTCAGAGATTTCCGCTCGGCCGACAACCTCGCCGGCGTGTCGTGCCAGGTATTCAAGAAGCGCGAATTCTTTGCCTGTGAGACCTAATTCTCTTCCGCCCCGTGACACCCGACGTGCCCGTATATCGACAGACAAGTCAGCGACAATAATAACCTCGGGATAAAGCGCCGGTTTACGTCGCAGCAGCGCGCGTACTCTGGCGAGGAGTTCCTCAAACTCAAACGGCTTCAACAAATAATCATCGGCGCCCGAATCAAGTCCTTCAACCTTGTCTTCGACCGCGTCGCGCGCAGTCAGCATAATCACCGGGACGGCAGAGCCTGCGGCGCGCAAGTCCCGGCACACCTGGAAGCCGTCTTTCCCCGGCAGCATGACGTCCAGGATGATCAGGTCATAATCGTTCAACTGGGCCAGTTCAAGAGCTCTCTCGCCATCGCCTGCGACGTCCACAGCGTAAGCTTCTTCGCGCAAGCCCTTGGCGAGCATACGGGCTGCATTCGGCTCGTCCTCGACTAGCAAGATCCGCACACTTTCACTCCTTGTGTCCTTGTGTCGTGGAAGAACACGCGCGAGCGATCTACCACGGCACCGCCTCGGTTTGGGTAGTGGCCTAATTTGAACTCTTCTCTGTGCACCCTCTGTGTCCTCTGTGTCTCTGTGGTGGTTTTCCCCGCGGAACAGTTAACCACAGAGACACAGAGGACACAGAGGGTGCACAGAGAAAACCAAATTAAGACACGACCCCGGTTTGAATACAGCTAGCCACGGATGACGCGGATTGAGTACAATCCAAGTCCGATGTTTAATCCGCAGCCCTTACATTATCGCCCGCTTGAGTCACGCGCAAACCTCTTCGCGGACTAGTTTTACTATCCTTTTCATAGTCGATTTCCAAGCCGCACCTTTCCAGGTTTGGCGTGTTATTGGCCTTTCTTCAAGGGAGTCAAAAAATGTCTACCACCGTACTCGCAACACCGAAGCGCCCGGATATAAAGACCGCGCTGCCCGGTCCCAACGGCAAGAAGATCGTCGAAGCCGACGCACAGTTTGTTAACCCTTCCTACCCGCGACCATCCTTTAAGCTCGTCGCCGAGCGCGGCAGCGGAGTTTGGGTTGAAGACGTTGACGGCAACATCTTTCTGGACTGCAACGCGGGCGTCGCTGTCTGCTCGACTGGTCATTGTCATCCGGACGTCGTGAAAGCGATTCAGGATCAGGCAGCACAACTGATCCACATGTGCGGCACTGATTACTACTACCGTCACATGCCGCAACTCGCGGAGAAACTCGACAAGATCGTGCCGGTGAAGTCGCCAACACGAACGCACTTCGCAAACAGCGGCACTGAGGCAGTCGAGACGGCGCTGAAACTCGCGATGCACGCGACTGGTCGTGAAAAGTTCATCGGCTTCTTCAATAGTTTTCACGGACGAACACTCGGCTCGCTTTCGCTGACATCTTCGAAGGCCGCGCAGCGCATGGGATTCAAGCGACAGGCGCTCGACGTTGTACACGTGCCTTACCCGAACGAGTTTCGCAATCCGTTCAGCGCGGCTGACTGTGGCGATGGTGGTGCAGGCCAGGGCGCACTCAACTGGATCGAGGAGCGTTTGTTCAAGACTACGACACCGCCCGAAGAAGTCGCGGCGATCATCGTTGAAGCCGTACAGGGCGAAGGTGGTTACGTACCAGCGCCGAAAGGTTTTCTCAATGGCCTGCGGCGCATCTGCGACGAGCACGGAATCCTTCTGGTTGTTGATGAAGTGCAATCTGGGATGGGGCGCACCGGGAAGATGTTCGCGTGTGAGCATTACGATGTTCAACCGGACATCATCTGCATCGCGAAAGGCATCGGTTCGGGATTGCCGATCGGTGCATGCGTCGCGCGCGCAGACTTGATGGACTGGAAACCCGGCGCACATGCGTCGACGTTTGGCGGCAATCCGGTCTGCATCGCGGCGGCGTTGAAGACGATCGAGCTACTCGAAGGCGGACTGGTGAAGAACGCGGAAGAAGTTGGCGCGTATCTGAAGGATGGCCTCGTGAAGCTTCAGCAGAAGCATGATTGCATTGAAGATGTGCGTGGTTACGGAATGATGCTCGGCGTTGAGTTCTCGACGGCTGAGCTGCGTGATCGAATTGAGTCGGCGTGTTTCGAGCGCGGCTTGATTATTCTCGGCGCCGGGAGCAGCGACGATCCGCTGGTCACCACCGTTGATACTGACGAAAGAAAACGTCGACGTTGCACTCGAAATCTTCGACGAGGCAATTGCTGCCTCCGTCTAATATTTAGCCGCAAATAAACGCAGATGAACGCAAATCTGCGTTTATTTGCGTTTATCCGCGGCTAATAACTTGTTTGATATTTCGAGCATTCGAGAATGTAAGCGGTCTTCATCGACATTGCTTACGCGCCCGTTGCGATATACCTCACGACCTGCAACAACCGTCAAAATCACATCGCGTCCCGACGACGCGAAGATCAACGTCGCGATCGGATCGTAACTCGGCAGTTGATGCACACCTGTTAACGACACCACCGCGAGATCGGCCAGCTCACCCTCACTCAATCCGCGACCAAACGTCGCCACTCGAAGCGCATCTGCTCCCGGCACAAATCCTCCGCCTGCGCGAGCCATGAGCGTTGCGAAACGCGCCTCTTCGAGAATGTCGCAGGTGTTGTTGCTCGCCACTGAATCACTACCGAAACCAACCGCGATTCCGGCTTCCAAAAACCTCGCAAAAGGCGCACGCCCATGCCCGAGCTTCGCGTTCGACTTCGGACAGTGAGCGACCTTTGACTCGGTCTCTCGCAGCGTCTCGATATCACGATCGTCAACGCGTATGCAGTGCGCCAGCAACGGACTTAACTTCGAGTACGCCAACCTGCTTCAAATATTGAATCGTCGAAACACCCGGCGCTTTCCACTCGATCGCGCGCCGCGCCAAACCTTCCGCAAACGCCCCACAACCTTCACGCACGAACATGTCTTCCGCCGCTGATTCAGCCGCATGCATCATCAACGGCAATTTTTCCGTACTCGCGAACTCAGCAATCAACTCAAGCTGTGGTCCACAAACTGAGTACGGCGCATGCGGCGAAACACCAACGCGCAGTAACTCAGTCTCGACTGTGCGCAACTCCTGCACCTTCGTCTTCAGCTTCTCAAAGTTTTCCTGGGCAAGCCGCGCGTCTGGTCCAAACGACTCCTGGTAAACAACGCCACGCAAACCTACATCGCGCAGCGCCATCATGCTCATCATCCCCGAGTCGCTTGCATCACCAACGCACGTGATTCCCGCTCGCACCGCTTCACACGCGCCCCACGTCGCCGAGACACGAATGTCATCGGGCGTCATCAACTCGAGCCGCGCCACAGTCAGCTTTCGCAGCCACGCAAAAAAGTCCGTCTCCTCGTTTTCGAGATAGCTGCGCATGGCAGTGAGCTCGAGATGCGTGTGAATGTTGACGAGACCGGGAAGGATGATCGCGTCGCCGAAGTTTTCGAGTTTGTAATCAGGAAATCTCGCAAGGATTTCGGCGTGTGGACCAACACCGGCGATGCGCTGCCCGTCAACGGCGACAGCACCATTCTCGATCGGTGCCGCCGACACGGGAACGACCCAACGCGCCGAATAGATAGTCGTCATTTGGCGGGAGAAGTCTCCTGAACTGCAGCGCTCGAGCTCTTTGCACTCTTGAGCTGCCGGTAACGTTGCATGATCGAGATCACATAGGCGCGGGTCGAAGGAATGTCGATGCGATTGATGAACTCCGCACCCGATTGCGTGTTGCCCGGCGGATCGGAGCGACTCCACTCCACCGCGCGACTTGGTCCAGCGTTGTAAGCAGCGACCATACGCGTCTCGGCTTCAGGAACATCCCGAAACTGCGCGTAGAATCTTTTCGAGATACCAGCAACCGATCTGGATATTTCGCTCGGGATCCTTGAGAAAGTTTTGCGGATCGGCCTGCATCTGATTTTGGAAATCGCGAATGCCCGTTTCCGCGGCCCACTCGCGGCCCACGGTCGGCGTGACCTGCATCAGGCCGATCTCGCCGTCTTTGCCGATCTTCCAGGGGCTGAAGTAAGTCTCTTCGTAGATGATGCTCCAGACGAGATCCGGATCGACACGATAGATCGATGCCTGTTGTTTGATTAAGGGATCATAGCGGTGGGTCCAGTAACTATTGAAAGCGTAAACGGCAAGCAGCAGGATGAGGGCTAAGAGAATAACGACAACGACACGTCTCATCCCCTAATTTCTTCTTCTCAATCCACTCCAGAAACTGGCGCGCGTACAGGAGAAATCGACGCCTTCGTATCGCGAACGCAGTGCGTGCTCGTCGATTACGTGTCCCTGAAGCCAAACTTCCGCGTCGAGCGTCGCGCCCACACTCAACTCGCCACGCAACGCGCGCCGGTTGACGAGCACTTCGAGCTTGATGCGATCGAGATCGAGATGAATCCAGAACAGCTCGCCGCCGGACAGCGGGTTCCTCAGCGGCTTGAACGCGATCACGCGTCCCGACAAACTCCAGTCGTTTTCATGTGCGGCTCGCGCGGGCGCAGCTTTCTCGAGCGGCATCCAGCGCGTCTTCCCTTTTCCACGCAGCACACGCGCGCGATAAGCGAGACCGCAAAGGCCGATGTGCAACTCCTGCGCGCCGAAACCTGCTGGACCAACTTCAGTCAGATTCTGTAATTCGAAGAGCACTTCGCAGTCAGTTCCCTCACGATAACCGTGGATCACTGCTTCGCCTTCTTCGTCGTATTCGGTCAGCGCCCACGGCGCGATCGTCTGAATGTAACGAGCACGAAATCCGGGACGACAGTCGGCGTAGAAAAGATCGCCACTGCCCGACTCGTAAAGGACGGTCCAAACTTCGAGCCCTTCTCCCAGTTTCCAGCAGCGACCGTGCAAGACAGCGCCACGTCTGCTGAGCTGCGTGGGCTCACCCTGATCACCTGCTCGCTCGGCGAGGTAGTTGAAAGCCTTCTCGCTCGAAACTTCCAGACCGATCGTTTCAAAAGTAGGGTTCATCATCAGTTATCGATACTTGGTACGCGCACATTATTACGCGCTGCGCTTTCGCTGTCTATGTTTCGCGGGTTTGCCGTTGCTGGTTTCAGCACGAGGCGCGCGTGTTCTGAAACCGCGGATGACGCGTTGTGGGCCATGCGACGGCTGCACTCCGGAGCGCACCATCTCCGCAAAAAGATCCACGTCGTAGTCAGCCTCACGCGACATCTCTTCGCGAATGGTGTGCAGTACTTCTAAAAATTTTGGGCGACGATACATATCAACAGTTTGTTAGACAGGATTTACAAGACTTGCAGGATTCAGATGCATCTTGTAAATCCTGTAAAATCCTGTAAATCCTGTCTAAGGCTTTCACAATCAATTCACAACCTCGGTTGCTTCCGAAACCAAAAATTCCGGCGTCACGATCATCGGCACATAAAATCCCGCCGCCGTATTGAACAACCGGATGCGCGCCTGGCGCCGTACGTTCGCGAGGTGCCCGAAGTTCCACGTTACCAGATAATCGATCTTGTGAACCGATGCAATCGCAACGTGCAGAGCGTCTGCGATGTACTTGCGATGAAAGATACCACGCGAGATGTAACCTTCCGCGAGAATCGCCGCCTCTTCAGTCAGATCGACCTGCTCGAGATTACTGATCAGCTTCAGATACGACGTGCGGTGCGGTTCTTTCAAACGGGTGAGCTCTGACGATACGAGCGGTGAAACTACCGCACGATAGTCAGGCATCTCGTGCTCCCACCATCTGATCGTCAGGTCACGCCGAAACGGCTCGCCGTTATCGAGATAGGCGCCAATCACGGATGTCTCCAAATAAAGAGCTTGCTTCATGGAGTTACTACCACTTCCGGATTGATATTCTCGACGCTTTTCGGTTTCTGATTCAAAGGTTCCAAACGCATTGCTCCCCTTGCAAAGTCAAAATAGATGCGGAAGTGCCGCAGGAAGTTTCCACCTAAGATGCCGCTCTGCGTGAATCCGGCAGTCTCATTCACCGGTTCCAGATCGAGCACCGCGGCATTGATCCTCTCCAGCTTACTCAAACCTAAACTCAGTCGCGGTAGTTGCAACAGCTTCACGTCTTCCGTCACACCCGCGGCTCCAAACACGCGCATCTTCGAAGGCTGCAACAGATCGAGAAGCTGCTCCTCCTGCGAGAGCTTCTCCGAAATTACGGTGATGCTCGCCGCCGTATCAATTATAAAGTTAACGTTCTTATCGAAACCGTCAAGTCCAACTTCGCCACTCAGGAACCCGCTCGAGGTCGTTCGTAGTGGAACTTCCACCGCGCCATCGTTCGGCGACACGGGAATCAGCGACTGATAAGGTTCCGCTCGACGCACTGTGGTCCAGGGCTCCACTTCCTCAGTCTGTTGTTGTCGCACCAGCGACATGCGTCTCGTGCCGTAATCGATCGACGTCAGATACTTCGCGACCACCGACAGTCCCAGATACCCATCAACAGGAATGTGACTGTCGAAAAACTTTCGAATATAGACCGGCACGTTCGAGACTTTCGCATTGCCGATCTCAATCGACTCCAGAAACCCGTAAACGATCTCAAACTTACCACCGCCACCGACTGCGCGCGCAAGACCACCCTTCGCCACCGGCTTTATGCCGAGACGTTTTGCAGTCTGTTCGGAAACTACCGACATGCCCGATCCGGTATCGAGCACGAACCTGAGCGGCTCCTTCTCCCCGTTGATTCGAATCTGAAGAACGGGACGATTGTCAGTCGCTTCAAACTGAAACACTGGAACGATAGCCACCACTTGGCACGTAAAGTGAACCCTGGCGGCCGAGGTAACGGAGAAAGTCAATGAGTCCGACGATGCGAGCACGACGATCGAAATCAGTCTTGGGCGCAATCAGCAGAAAGCGCTCGTACGAATCGGCAGCTTCTTTGTACTTCTCGCTTCGTGCCGCAGCCTGGCCGAGGTTGAAAACGTAGTCCGGCTCGTCAGGATCCATATTGACTGCTTTGCGCAAAGCCGGTAGCGCGAGCGGCAGCCGGTTCTCATAAAGATCGACCATCGCAAGCCCGGCGACTGCGAGCGCTTCGTTTTGATCGAGCGCAAGCGCCGTTTTGAACTCTTCAACTGACAGGCGAAACTCACCCGCGCCGAGAATGGCTGAGCCAAGGAGCGCATGGGCGCGCGCAGAGAGCGGATCGATCATGATCACGCGTGCGGCGTTGTCGTAAGCACCCTGTAAATTTCTCTGCTTCAGCAAAGTAAAACTCAAGCCCAGTCGCGCCTCGTTATCATGCGCGTCTTTTCCGAGCAGGTCGCGAAAGATCTTCTCAGCCTCAGTATAGTCGCCTTTGCGCAGGGCGCGATAGCCTTTGTTGTAAGCCTTCTTGTCGGCCTTGGCGGACGGCGATGTGGGTCGCATCCGCAAAGGCGAAACAAAGCATGAAGGCGGCCACACTGAAGGCCGCCATCCGAAGAAAACGCTTCTTGTGATTACCTTGCATGATTCACACCTTTGAGTGATCAGCTTGACTTGGATCGGGTCAGTACCACCTGCGGTAGCGGGTGGGTGCGTAGCCATGACGTGTCCAAGTCGCTGCGCACCCACCCGCTACCGCAGGTGGTACTGACCCGATCCAAACATCTATCTCCTGACTTGAGCACTTCTACTTTAAGACTTCTCCCGTCTTCATGGACCAGAGAACCAGATCGAGCTCGTCAAAATCTACACGCACGTCGCGAGCGAAACGAATCAGTTGCTGTTCAACTTCGAGGTACTTCCTTCGCGTTGAAGGTGGCTTGGCTGAATCGATCACTCCGATTTCAGCCAAACATCGCATCACGTGTTTATCGAGAATCGCGTGACCTTTTACGCCGATATTTCTGAGAAAGTGGCTGGCCTCTTTGTAACCCAGTCCTTTGACCTGCTTATCCTGTGCCAGCCAGTCGCGACGTTCCAACGGATCGGAAAACGATCGCAAACGCTTTCGCAACGCCATGCCGCAGTCGGCGTGAAAGTAGTTTCTTGTACTGACAATGTAACGCGGTCGCGCCACGGGAAAGCGATGGGCGCCGGCTTTCTTTAAGCGGCGGTCATCGCGTCCGAGTCGCCCTTCAAGCAACAGCGGTCGCACGGCGTCGACTGAATTCAGTCCCATGCGGGCCGAGGCACCGGCAGTGAAAATGCAGTAGGCCAGTTCTTCCCAAAGCCTGGCGTCAGATCCGTTGCGCCAAACTTCCTGAAACTCACGGAGCCTCTTCCGAATCTCTTTGCGCCGCGCTCTGTGAGTGGCCACCACTCTTTCAACTGTGACGGGTTCTTGGATGCGTTGCACTGTAGTTTGTCAATACAGCGATTCTATGAGCCTGCCGGAAACATTGTCAACGAATGAGTGTCGCTACTTCTGAAAATGGGTGTTTATGCTGTGGCTCAAAGTCGGCTATGATGAACATCTCTGTTCGGCCTCTTGAGCATCAAAGATGTTCTCCCCTCACAATTCGAATATGACTTTGAACCTAATCCGAAAAGAATTGCTTCGTGTCTTGATGCTGCTGGCGTTGTGCTCGACGGTTTACAGCCAACAGCCGGAAGCTTCTCCTGAGCCATCGCCGAGTCCAACTGCCGAGGCGCCAGACCGCTTTATGGTCTCCAGGGCGTAGTGATCGAAACTCTCGACGGCAAGGTTATCGCTTCGCAAGCGGAGAACGAACAGTTTAATCCCGCGTCGACGATGAAACTTGCCACCGCACTCGTCGCGTTGCGAACGCTCGGTCCGGATCACCGCTTCGCCACAGGCGTTTGGACAGATGGCGTGCTCGACAAAGCAACTGGCGTAATCAACGGCAATCTCTACATTTCCGGACGCGATCCGTCGTTTCACTACGAGCACGGTGTGCTGCTGGCCCGTGAGTTGAACAAACTCGGCATCAAGCAGGTCAGCGGCGATCTCTTCGTCGCGCCGGGCTTTACGATGAACTTCAGCGCCTCCGCGAAACGCTCGGGAGAACGTCTTTACGACACGCTGGATTCAACACTCCGCAGCGCCGAAGCCATGCGCGCCTGGAATTACGAACGAACCATCCTCAACGATCAAGCCGGGCTGGAAACGGTGCCGAGCGTGGCCGTGATGGGTGGAGTTGACGTCACTCCGGTCGCGTCGTCGGCAAAACTCTTGTTGACGCAACGGTCGAGTAAGCTTGTCGATATCCTGAAGGTGCTACTGTGCTACTCGAACAACTTCATGGCCGACGCGCATCGGAGAGGCACTCGGCGGGCCTGATTCAGTCAAGCAGCAACTCACGACGCAGTTCGGTCTCGGGCCTGACGATCTCAGAATTGCCTCTTTAAGTGGACTCGGAGTCAACCGCATCTCGCCGCGCGTGATGATGAAGATCTATCGTGAGCTTCGGGCGGAGTTAAATAAACACGGGCTCACGCCGTCAGCGATCATGCCGGTGGCGGGTATCGATCCGGGCACGCTCGAAGATCGATTTACTGGTCTCACATGGCGCGGCAGCGTCATCGCCAAGACAGGCACCCTGATGAGGACAGACGGCGGGGCGAGTTCTCTGGTCGGCCAGATGCAGGCTGCTAATGGTGAGATCCTGTTGTTTGTGATCATGAATCAGCGAGGCAGCGTCTGGCGCTTCCGGGAAAATCAGGATTATCTCGTGATGCTCACGCAGAACACGCGCGGTGGGCCAAAAGCTTTCAGCTACAAACCGCTAATGCTCACGATGCAACTCTCTCACACCGAAAGCACCGTTGCAGGTGGTGAGGAATACGAGCCACCTTCACGATCCGATAATTAAAAGAAGTGCGCCCCGGCATCCGAAGATAGACGGGGCGCTTTACCGTCCAACTGTGGTCACGGCGTGCGGCACCGCAACCACAGCGGACGATTCTCGTTGTACGGATTTAGTTAAAGGATGAAAGCGCGGCCGGTTCCAGACGCGGTAGGATCACAGATTTCAGACAGGATTACCAGAGATTTACAGGATCTTGTAAATCCTTCTAACGATTAATCAGTATTCCCTGACGCCTTTGATCGCGTGGCCGCCGACGGACTTCGCTTTATCGATCGCGTCTGTGCTGTATTGAATGTTCGAGGTGCCGCCGCCGGAGGTGTCAAAGATCTGGCGCGCCAAACTGATCGGTATCCAAACCCGCCGTCGGAAAACTTCGCGACGAACATCGCGCCGTAGATGTTTCCGTGACCGCCGCCGCTGCGGTAAACCTCGCCTGTACCCAGCACCATAATCACGCCGTTGAAATTGAAGTTTCCATCGAGAGTAAGCTTGCCGGTGACGATCAACGTTCCCTGACCAGTGGGATTGCCTGGCCCAAGCGTGAGATCGCCGTCAACAAACGTGAACACACCGTCCGGATTGCTCGCGCCAATACCCGCAGTGCTGGCAAGAGCGGCCGCGCCGCTGTTGAAATATCGTCCCTGGTTGATCGCTGCCTGCTTCATTCCTTCACTGCCATACAAAAAAGTTCTCGCACTCGCAACGTATTTAAGAAACGACGGGGTGTTGCCGTTGCCGAGAACCGCTGGATCGCCGGGCGTCACATTCGGACCACTGCCGCTGCAATTGCTTCCGTCCGGGTCGCACCCATCGATCACGTTGTTGGTCCTGTTGTAATCAGGATTACTGACCCCGAATGCGTCAACTGTCCCACCGCTACCGGAAGCATCCAGCACCAGACGTCGACGTCACATTACTGCCGCCGAGATTGAAACTTATCGGAGTTCCCGATCCATTCGGCAAGGTGACAACCGCCTTCACGTCGTATTCGAGCGTGTAACGATTAACCACGACTTCCATGTTCTTCCGGCTGTCTCTTGGCCCTAATCCCGTTACACGAATCCGGAGACGGTCTGGCTTGTAGTCAGTGGCAGGAACGATGGCACACATCGCGGCGCTGTTCTGGTTGTCAGGATCCAGAATCGAAGTGACCTGGAAGCGTGTGCTGCCGTCGGCAGTGACGTTGACGTTGCCGCCTGCGGTCGTGGTCCATAAGGTCGGCGTACATACGATGTTGCGAAACGAGGCGCGTGTGCCCGAAGGACTCGACTCCACGTTTCCTCGCAAGACTTCCAGCGTCCTTGCGACGCCTGCTTCCGCTGCGTAGTAAGCCTGCATCTCAGCGGTCGAGTCGCGCGCCGTGATGCCCGTCATCGTCGAAGTAAGAATCAAGATCCCCCCGGCGGCCAACAACAGCAATGAAAGCAGGACCGCGGTGATCAGCGCCGCACCTCGTTCGCCGGCGCGGCTTTCGCAGTGTGAAACTGGATTATGTGATCTCATTTAGTAACCCCAAAGACCTGTATTGCGGAGTGTGACGTCTGAACAAAGCAAAACCGAGTAAGGGGGTTGATAACCCGGCGAGCCCGGTTTTCCGACTGCGTCCAACGTCACTGAGATGGCGATGACGATGTACTTCGCATTTGCCGGAGACACCTCGGCCGCCGACGCGCCGGTGATATCGGATCCGCCCGGCGGCGCAACGTAAGTCACAATGCTGATCGAAATAATGAATGTTCATGCCGTCGATGCGATTGGCCAGCACCGTGCTTCCGGTTCCGAACTTATCGTGTCGCGCCAGGTACATCGTGTTGTCGGCTGAATTGATGAAGTAGGTGATGTCTTCGCCCGTATCCTGAACGTTGTCTCGCGATTCGTCAGTCACTGACACATCGTAGTCATAGCGGTTCAGGTTCGCGCGCACGCGAATCTCGTTTAATCCTGAATCCGCGGCGACGAGTCCGTTGCCCGTCATGTTAAAGCCGGCATTCGCGATCTCGCGCGACATGATGTTGAGCGCGCGTTGAGTGTCGGCGAGTGCGTCGGACTTTTGGTTCTCACGACTGCGAACACGCAGCGCATTCGCAAGGAGAGTCGAGGCGGCCGTCATCAACGCCATCGTGATCACCATCGCGATCAGAAGTTCGAGAAGAGAGAAGCCTCCGCTCGTGGTCTTTTTATTCGACGAACTCATAAAGTCCTCGCTAATAGATTCCGGTGACCTGTGTCGATCGTTGAGTGGTAATGGTGACCGTTTCGAAAGCAGTTGCCGCTCCTAAGGGAGTTACCGAAACCTGAATGCGCTTCACAGTTGGCGCGCCCTCGTCCGGGTTTCCCGCCGGCACTACGCTCAAGTCGTTGATGATTGTCGTCACCACGTACGGGCGTCCTGCGTTCGTTATGGTCTCATTAACCGGAACGCTCGTTTCTGCGAGACCCCCGTCTGGAAATGAATAAGGCAGGGTTCGTGTTTGAGTATTGAACTGTATGGTCCGCAGCCACTCCATTCGCTTTTGCGCGATCGCCATCGCCAGCTCACGATCGTCAGCGCGGCCGTTCGCCTGGATCGCGTAAGTAAATAGCGACGCGATGCCGAGTCCGATGATCATGAGTATGACGAGTGCGAACGCGGCTTCGAGAAGCGTGAAGCCTCGCTGGGCACAATCGGTTCTGCGGTTGGCAATTTGATGCATGATATTCGTCACCTCAGTTGCTGATCGAAACTGTGAGCTGTTGCGCTGAACCGCAAGCCGGATCTGCCGCAACACTGAATGATGAACACACCGCGATTACCCGCGCCGTGTTTCGTTGTGACGGTGATCACGCTCGAACCGCTGCCGTCGATGCGTTGCAGCGACACGCCGAGGGTGACGCTGTTTCCGTTTCCGCTAGTTGAGAGGCGCTGATGGTGCGGACGCCAGTTGCGTTCACCATCGTAAATACCGCTGATCCCGTCTGCTTCGTTTCGTCGCTCTGACTCAGGAAGAGAGTGCTCGGGCTGATCGCCGACGTGCACTGCGTACCTGGCGTGGGTGTCGGCGTCGGCGTTACGGAAGGTGTTGGCGTCGGTGATCGGGTTGCCATTGCCGTTGTTACCGTCATTACCGTTGTTACCGTCATTGCCATTACCGTTGCCATTTCCGTTTGGAGTGGGAGTCGGTGTTGGCGCGGTTCGGTGTTGGCGTCGGCGTGGCCTCCGGGTCTCCTGATTCTTCAAGAGGCGGAGTTGCACTCGGTAAAGTGCGTCGGAGTCGGAGTTGGAGTCGAATCGACGTCTCCGGTAACCTCGGCGATCTCAACCGGCGGAATAAGTTGATCGGGGAAATGTTGTTCGCCGACAGTGATGTCGCCTGATCCGGAGACGTCAACTGGAAGACTTCGATCCAGATATTCACTAGTATCTGGAACACCCACGCTTCTGTGATTCTGCCGCGCCAGTCGAAAGTCACTCTTTTAGCGGCGGTGGCGAAATTCAGCCCGGCTTCGAGATCGAAGTTGCGGGTCTCGACTACACCCGAACCAAAGTCCATGGTAATCGCGTAAGTGGTCGAGCCTGGGCCAAATGTTTCGATGGATGATTCCTGGTCTGTGGCAGCATGGCGCCGGATCGCGTCGGCGCGCGCCTTCTCGATGTAAGTGGCGAACAGGCGGGCGGAGTTCTGAAGCCGAAATTCCGCGCGCGCGGTTCTGATGCCGAGCACGCCGCCGGTCGAGACGATCGCGATGATCGAGAGCGTGATGACCATCTGCGTCATGGTGAACCCGCGCTGTTGCGTCGTTGTTCTGTTGTTGGGTTTCATTTGCGCGATTACCTCCGACAGGCCAATCCTGGCCCACCATTGGCAATCGCCGTTCCGATGACGATTAGCGAATTTGTTGAATATTGTAGCTTTCGCGAAGGTCAGTCGAGGAGTGAGAGTCTGTTACTTTCAGTTACGGACGTAAGAAGCCAGGTTCCTATTAACCACGGATTACCGTATAATCCGTGGTTAATGGCCGATATCCTACTCGTCGAAGATAAAGACAGCCTCCGTCGCGTACTGCGATTGACCCTCGAGAATGCCGGATACACCGTTGCGGAAGCGAGTCGACGCCCGCGAGGCCCTCAACGAAATCGCAACTTCTCGTCATCGTCTTGTGCTCACCGATCTCCGCATGCCGAACGGCTCGGGCCTCGATGTGCTCCGCGCCGCTCGTGCCGCCGATGCCGACGTGCCCGTAATCGTGATGACGGCTTTCGGCTCGGTCGACGAGGCCGTGCAGGCAATGAAAGACGGCGCACATGACTTTCTTCAGAAACCCGTTGACTCGAATCACCTGCTTACTGCTGGTCGAGCGTTCGCTCGAACAGGCGAGACTCAGAACTGAGAACGTGCTGCTGCGTGAAGAGTGGTCGCGTCGTTACGGGTTCCCGCGCATACTCGGCGAGTCGGAAGTCGCTCAAACGCGCTGTCGGCGAAACCCAACGCGTCGCGCAAACGGAAGCGACCGTTTTGCTGCTCGGCGAATCGGGGACAGGCAAGGAGCTCTTCGCACGCGCGGTCCATCATCTTTCGGCCCGCCGCGATCATCCTTTTGTCGCTATTAATTGCGCCGCCATTCCCGAGACGTTGATCGAGAACGAGCTCTTCGGTCACGAACGTGGCGCTTTTACAGGCGCGAACGATCGGCGGCAGGGTAAGTTTGAGCTGGCGTCAGGTGGCACAGTGTTTCTTGACGAGATTGGTGAGTTGCCGCTTGCTGTGCAGGGAAAACTACTGCGCGCTATCGAGGAAAAAATGGTCGATCGGATTGGTGGACGCGCGCCGGTTGCTGTGGATGTGCGCGTTGTCGCCGCGACGAATAAGGACTTGAAAGCGGCCGTTGATAACGGGCAGTTTCGTGGTGATTTGTTTTTCCGGCTGGCGGTGTTTCCGATCGAAGTGCCGCCATTGCGCGAACGTGGCGATGACATCTTGCTCCTCGCCCGTCATTTTGCGTCAGAGATTGGGCGCGAGTTGCGCGGTCGCGAAGCGCAGTTGAGTCCTGAAGCAATCACGGCGTTACAGCAGCATCACTGGCCGGGGAACGTGCGTGAGCTTGAGAATGCGATTGAACGCGCCTGCATCATCTCGGACACGCTCGTACTTCAGCCGTCCGATCTCGGGTTGATGGCCTCGCGGCCCGATGTTGACGAAACACCGGAAACACTCGACCTTTCGGGCACACTCTCCGACGTGGCCCACCGCGCCCTCCGCGTCGTCGAGCGCCGTAAAATCCTCGAGGCGCTCGAGGTAAATCACGGTAACAAGAGCAAAACCGCCGAAGATCTGGGCGTCAGCTACAAGACCCTACTCAACAAGCTCAAGGATTACGGGCTATAGACAGGATTACAGGATTTACAGGATTCGCAGGATAATCCTGTAAATCCTGCAAATCCTGATCCTGCATGGAATCCCTCGCCAATTCGCACTTTCACCTCCTAGTAGCTAATCAATTACAAGGAGTCTCCTGACCAATGCCCCCAATTTTCCAACGCGTGATACTCGCCTCAGCGGCGTTCGTTATCATGGCACTCGCATCATCCACCGCCTGGGCCGACCCCATAACGATCACCACCGGCAATCCCGGCAATCAAAACACCGATAACGTCTTATTTAACAACGGCAGCTCTCGTCCATTCCGGACCACTCGTGCAGGGCGATTTCAACGGCTCCGGCGCGGGCTTTATCGTTGATTTCACGTCAGCTTCCGGCAACGGCAATCTCGGCGTCAGCGGCGGTCAGGCCGTGCTCGTCGGCGGTGCCGGCAACACGCCCTTTTCGAACGTGACCGTTCAACTCGAAAACGGCGCGACGTTCACCAAGCTCATTCTAAACATCGACGTCACCGCTGGTTTGCCACCGCCAACGCAGGTCCAGTTCACAGTCAACTACACTCTTATGGGCGGCCAGGTCTTCAACCAGGTCTTCTCGGTAGACACCAACGGCCAGAATTTCTTCGGTATCGAGGCTGCGGAAGGTGCAGTTATCAACAGCGTTACGATCCAGGGCTTGAACGGCACAACGTTTCAGGACATCAACCAGTGGCGTCTCGGCGGATTTGCGCCAGCTACCAACGAAGTCCCCGAACCAGCCAGCTTGTTCCTGCTCGGAAGTGGACTCGTCGGCACTGCGGGCGCGCTTCGCCGCCGTTTCAAGAACCGCGGACAGGATAAAGAGAATCAACAGGATTAACAGTTTCGAAGGAAACAGGAGACTAACAAGCGATGTACAGCTCCCCCATCATTCTTCCCCTTGATTGGACGGGCCGGATTTACGTGCTTGAGGATGAAAAGGGTCAGGTTGTAGGAACGGGTTCGCGAGAGGTTTGCGAGACCCTGATGTACATGATGCGCGCCGGCTTGTCGCCCGCAAGTGAAAACGCCGCGACAAACACCCGCAGCAATGTTCGCGCTGCGATAACGATTTAGACCTGAATAAGTGCTCCTTTTACTTCTGGAACAGGCTTCGCGCCTGTTCCAGAATTTTTTTTAAAATTCTCTGGAGACGCCGGGCCATTGAATATATAGATTAAGTATCCTGGAAAAGACGGACGGTTGGTGCAGCGGCGGGCAGGCGGGGCGGCCCTGGGCCGCATTTTTTGTTTTTGATTGATCCGCGTCTGTCCGCGTTCATCTATCCCCGTTCATCCGCGTCCTGATATCATCCCATTCGTGCAACCAGTACTCTCCGCCGAACAGATTCGCGAGATCGACCGCCTTACCGTTGAGAATTACCACACGCCTTCCCTGCTCCTGATGGAAGCCGCGAGCGGCGCGTGCATGGAAGCCATCCGCACACGCCTGAACGGCGACCTCCTAGACCGAAAAGCTCTGATTCTCTGCGGAAAAGGTAATAACGGCGGTGACGGCGCGGCCCTCGCGCGAGCCATGTCACGCGCCGGCATGCACTGTAGCGTCGTTCTCTTCGGCAAACTTTCGGAGACCTCCGGCGACGCGCGCACAAACTTCGACTCAGTCGCTCGTCTCGCAAGCTTTGAGGCCGGGTCACCCGAGTCTCCGCCACCACTGACATTTATCGAATGTGAGAGCGTCGCAGCGTGGGAACAGATTGCGAAACCGCGTCGCGCCTACGACGTCATCGTTGATGCCTTATTCGGAACCGGACTCACACGCCAGCTCGAAGGCGTGTTTCTCAAAGTCATCGAACATTTGTCGATGCTGCGTGAGGCACGTGAACGGGTCTCAGGTGCGCGACCGCTGGTGCTCTCGATAGACATTCCTTCGGGGCTCAATGCCGATAAAGCAAACCCGATCGGCCCGGCGGTCCAGGCCGATCTGACAGTGACTTTCACCGCAGCCAAAGCCGCCAACGTTCTGTCTCCGGCATGCGAGTTTGGCGGTGAGTTGATCGTCTCAGACATCGGTTCGCCGTCGTCGTTGATCGAAGCCGCAAAACCCCGGGTTTTTGTGACGGAGGCTGAGGACGCACGTGAGTGGCTCGTGAGCACTCGCTACACGCCCGACTCTTACAAGAACACGCACGGTCACGTTTTGATCGCCGCCGGCTCACGCGGTTACGCCGGTGCCGCGGCGCTCTGTGGCAATGCGGCGATGAGATCCGGCGCCGGCCTGGTGACTGTTGCGACGCCCGCTTCGGCGCAAGTGTCTGTGGCAAGTAGCGCGATGCCTGAAGTGATCACGACGGCCCTCGCCGAAACAGATCGTGGCGCAGTCAGCGACGAGGCGGTCGATCATTTTTTGAAGCTCGCTGAAAAGGCAACGGTGGTCGCAGTTGGACCAGGGCTGACGTCTGACGACGAGCGCACGCGTCGCTTTGTTCGCACGATCGTCGAGCGCCGCACGACGCCCTGCGTGATTGACGCCGACGGATCTGAACTCGCTCGCGCCCTGGCCGTCATACACTGAAAGGCTCCGATCAGCACCCGCTAATTCTGACTCCTCATCCCGGCGAGATGCTGAGACTGATGGGCGCTGAAGACAAATCCGCGCTCGACGACCGTGTTGCGGCGGCGCGCGAGTTTGCGACTGCTAACCACGTCATCCTTGTTCTCAAAGGCTCGCGCCCACTCGTAGCCACACCCGACGGCCGCGTGTTCATCAATCCGACCGGCAACGCCGGACTCGGCACCGCAGGCGCAGGCGACACCCTGACCGGTCTCATTTCCGGCTTCCTCGCCCAGGCTTACGGCACGCTCAAAGATCGTGCTGACGCCATCACCGCCACCGTGGCCGCACTCTACGTCGGTGGCCTTGCCGGCGATTTCGCCGCGAAAAAACTCGGCATGCGCACAATGGTCGCGTCAGACATTCGCGAACACTTCCGTGACGCCATCCTCTCCCTCGACACCTCCGGCGAACAACCGTGATGTATAATCGCCAGTCGCAAAAATAATAAGGAGACTGACTAAATGCCTTATCCGGAAATCATGATTCGTCCGATGCGCGAGGATTTGACGCGGCTTGGGGTTGAGGAATTGCGAACGGCTGATGCCGTTGATGAGACGATTCAAGAACAGCAAGGGCACGCTGATGGTCGTCGTTAATTCGATCTGCGGTTGTGCGGCGGGAAAGGCGCGGCCGGGTGTGGCGCTCGCGCTGCAAAACGAGGTTAAGCCGGATAAAGTCGCGACCGTTTTCGCGGGCGCGGATATCGAGGCGACCGAAAGCGCGCGCAGCTACTTCACGGGTTATGGACCATCATCGCCGTCCATCGCGTTGCTGAAAGACGGCGAAGCTGGTTTACATGCTGGAGCGGTATCAGATCGAAGGGCGCGACGCGCACCAGATCGCGGGAGAACTCACAAAGGCGTTCGAGCAGTACTGTCTAGCGCAAGGTACTTTAGACAGGATCACAAGATTTATCAGGATTAACAAGATCTGATCTGTGTCAATCCTGAAAATCTTGTACATCCTGTCTAAGGTTTACCTCCCAACAACCTCATCACCTCGGAATGCAGCAACACCACATCCGGTGACTGCTGCAACGCGAGAAAGTAGTTCTTCTGAAACTGCGTCCCCGTTTCCGACGGCGCTAGCAAAGTCTTCGCCCGTTCCATCAACGCCTTCGCGTCCTCTTCAGTCGCAGGCGTTTCCGTGTCACGCGTGTCCAGCGTCTCATCGATCTGCACGATCAACTCCGACAGACGATGCAACCAATCAAACCACGGGTCCTTCAACACGAACTGCAAAAACTCGTAACTATTCCCAATCCGCCCACGCGCTCGCTCATAATCCCTGCCGCTCCAGATCGAGCAACAGTTTGTGCAGCCGCAACAAACCATGCCGCAGATACCTTCAAACGCTCCCGCGTGAGATCCGATGCCCGTTCGTTCTCATAAACCCCCGTTGCCCCAAGTATATCCAGCGTCGCTATGTTATGATCCCGCCGATGCCCAGCGCCATCTCCCTCAACACTCGAATTGAGGATCTTCACAGTTTCCGGATCGCACGTTGGGTCAGATTCTCTCTCACAAACTCGCGAAAGCACTCGCGACCCAAACGCACAACAAACGAAACTCCGCCGAAGTCACGGTCGAAGATCTACTCAACTACTTGCCGATGCGGTACGAAGATCGATCTCATCCGGCTCTGATCAAAGATCTTCACGACGGCCTGGAAGCTTCGCTCGAGCTCACCGTGTACAACGCGCACACGGTTACCAGGTCAGAAACAGGGTTACGGCCGTTCACAGACTTTACATCTTCGAAGTCTACGGCATCGATGCCGTCCAATGACCGGGACGGAAGTGATCGTCTGGTGGTTTGTCTCCGGCCGGCGCGCTTACGAGATCGTCAAGTACTACACCAGCAAGCTCGTGCGCGGCACGCGCTTCATCACTTTCGGCCGTTGGGAATGGAAAGCACGCCGCAAGCACTTACAAACTGCAGACTGAACACCGGCCGCCGACGAACTCGAAATCCTCCCTCGCCCGAACACAGACGCAGAAACGACACCCCAGACGATCTCGAACAGTCAGAAGAAAACGAGCCCGATCCAGCGCTCGCCGCGATTCACGTCGGCCGCCGCGTGCCTGTTTATCGCAAGCTTGGCGACTTCAACTCGAAACGCGTGCGCGAGATCGTCCACGCCGTTCTCTCGCTGCCTGAACAACAAAGCCATCGAAGAAACACTGCCCGCCGATCTGCGACACCGCGTCCAAGTTGATCGGCCGCGCGCAGGCGCTGCGCGAAATACATTTCCCACCGCCAGACGTGTCGATGCTCGACTACGAACAATCGCAGAGCCCGGCGCACATGCGAATGATCTTCGAAGACTTCTTCTGGGTGACGTTCGCGACTCGGCTTGAAGCGCGGCCAGCGAACGAAAGAAGTCAAAGCCGCGCCGCTGCGCATCGATAAAACCGTCTAAAGATCACATCGCCTCGGTGATGCCGTTTCAAGCTGACCGACGCACAGCGCAAAGTCACGCGCGCAGATCTTCAACGACATGCAATCGAGCGCGCCGATGAATCGTCTGCTCCAGGGCGACGTCGGCAGCGGCAAAACGATCGTCGCCGTCATCGCGATGATCGCCGCGATGGAAAACGATCTGCAAACAGCGCTGATGGCGCCAACCGAAATTCTCGCCGAGCAACACGCGCGCAACATCAAGCGCCTGCTGGCGAAGACGCCGTATCGCGTCGAGCTGCTGACCGGATCACTTCGCGCCGCAGAAAAACGACACCTGCAAAATGCGTTGAAGGAAGGCGAGATTCACGCGTGCATCGGCACGCAGGCGTTGATTCAGGAAGGCGTCGCGTTTGCGAAGCTCGGACTCGTAGTGATCGACGAACAGCATCGCTTCGGCGTGATGCAGCGAGCGGAGCTGCGCGCGCGCGGACTTCAATCCCGACGTGCTCGTGATGACCGCGACGCCGATTCCACGTTCGCTCGCGATGACGGTTTACGGAGATCTCGACGTTTCGATCATCGACGAGCTGCCGCCCGGACGGACGCCGATCGAGACGATCGTGTTTGGCGAAGATCAGCGTCAGGAAGTGAAACGATTGATCACGCGCGAAGTGAAAGCGGGACGGCAGGTTTACGTCGTTTACCCGCTCGTCGAAGAGTCAGAGAAGATGGATCTCAAAGATGCGACGCGCCGTTACGAGTACTTGCGCGACACGGTTTTTCCCGACTCTCGGTCGGCTTGTTGCACGGCAAGATGAAACCGGCGGAGAAAGAGAAAGTGATGAGCGCGTTTGTCGCGGGCGAGATCAAGATCCTCGTTTCAACGACGGTGATCGAGGTCGGCGTTGACGTTCCGAATGCGTCGGTGATGATCGTGGAGCATGCGGAGCGCTTCGGTTTGTCGCAATTGCACCAGTTGCGCGGGCGTGTCGGACGTGGGGCGGAGAAGAGTTACTGCGTACTGCTGACGAGTGACAAGAAGACTGTGAACGCTGAAGAACGACTCGGGATCATGGCGCAGACGAGTAACGGATTTATCATCGCCGAGAAGGATCTCGAGCTGCGTGGTCCGGGCGAGTTGCTGGGGACGAAGCAATCGGGATTGCCGGAGTTTCGCATCGGAAACATCGTGCGCGATCAGGAGATTCTGGAGAAGGCGAAGCAGGAAGCTGGGTTTTATCTCGCGAAGGAGAAGTCAGTGGTGACAGCAAAGATGATCGCGCGCATCAAACAGGATCCACGATTCGGACTTGCGGCGATCGGGTAAGAACATGCGCTTTGCCTCAAAAGTAGGAATCGCACTTGGATACAGTCAGTACAGGGAGCGGTAGCGACCTGGTCCAAACTCGGGAGTTCAAAATCGTTAGGAATATCGCATACTGATCACTGACCAGGTCGCTACCGCTCCCTGTACTGACTGTATCCAAGAACGATTTCCGACTTTTGAGGCAAAGCGAACATGCGGATCATTGCGGGAGCATACAAAGGGCGAAATCTGAAGAGTCCGCCATCGATGAATGTGCGGCCGACGTCTGATCGATTGCGCGAGACGCTGTTCAACGTGATCGCGCCGCTGATTGAAGATGCGCGGTTTCTGGATCTATGTGCGGGATCAGGCGCTGTGGGGATTGAGGCGCTTTCGCGTGGTGCGAGCCACGTTACGTTCGTCGATCGCTCGCGGCGGATGTGTAAGTTGATCGAAGCGAATGTTGAGCTGTGCCGGACTCCGGAGGAGCAATGGGATATTTATTGTTCGGAAGTGAACGAGTTTTTACGGCAATCGAAGGACGAAAAGTGGGACATCGTCTACTTCGATCCACCGTACAAAGACGACTATCTCAAAACCCTCCAGCTACTCGACAACAACGATCTCGTGATCGCTGAACATCATCACAAAACCGAGCTGCCTGATACGATCGGGAATCTCACCCGCAGCCGAATCCTGAAACAAGGCGACTCGGCATTGAGTTTTTATAAAACGCAGATGAACGCAGATAATCGCTGATCTGCGTTTATCTGCGTTCATCTGCGGCTCTTCTTTTTGTTGATCCCGTCACGCGGGATCTAGGTGTGGGCCTTATCAACCCTCTATCGTACTCATCGCCGTTACGGCGCGTTTTTCGTACGCCGCAATGGTGGCGATGTTTTTCTTCTCCACCTCCGTCAATGACGCCTCGGTGAAGTTGGGATCGGCCTTATACCAGTCAAAACTCGAAAAGTATTTCTGGAGCCACGGCTCTTTGAAGACTTTGCCGTGACGCGCGTAGATTTCCTGCCGCATCTGGCTGGCGTCTTCGATGAACAAGCCTTCGAGAAGGGTGCGCGTGATCGCTTTGGTTCCAAGTTCCTGGTGAATCTTGTTCTCGAATTTGACGATCGTCTCGACGTTAAGCTTGTCGTTGCCGGAGAGCTGCTCGTCCTTGAAGTTCTCGTCAGGCGTGTACCACGGCTGAAAGAAGAAATACTGCTGCAACCAATCCGCGCGGAACATGCGACCGTGCCGCGCATAGATCTCGTTTCGCAGCAGCCGCAACTCGTGCAGACTGAGCCCGTGCAGCATCTGCTCGGTGATCGTCCTGTCTTCAAAGAGCTCCATGTCGCCCGGCAGCAGCGCCACATTCCGCTGCTTCTTCTGCGCGCCGCTCAGGATCTGGAGGTTCTTGCGCTCGATCACTGAAAGTTTTTTCGAGTCGTACTTGTCGTTGGGACGGTACCAGTAGCGCTCTTCGAAGTATTGCTGTAGCCACGGCTCATCGTCGAAACGCTTGCCGTGAATCGCTTCGACTTCCGCGAGTAACACCTTCCACTCTGCGGAGCTGTGCTTGCCGAGTTTGCGCGGTGTGATCTGGCGGTCGCGCCAGTAACGCATGTCGCCGGGTTGGATCGTGTCGTGTTTCGCAGCCTCGGCGATGCGAATCAGGTCGAGATTGCGACGCTCCATGTCGTTGAGCATGGAGTTCTTGAAATCGGGATTGGGTTTGTACCACGGCTGTTCTTCGAGATAGATCTTGATCTCGCTGTCTTTGAAGACACGGCCGTGATGGCCAAAGATGATCCCGCGGAGCAGCTTGAGCTCGTACATTTCCAGTTTTTGAATCTGGGCTTGTTTGAGGGAGGTCTTGCTGAAATCGAGATCTTTTAGTGGATCCAGGATGTCCTGGGCCATGGCGGCACAGGAGAACAGACTTATCAGTGCAAAAACCACGAAGTGTCGGGGACGTACTAACATGGGTTCCTCACTTTTTAACCGCGGATGACGCGGATAAAGACGGATTTCAACCGAAGATGTCGCGGACTTTGTCGACCAATCCTTTGCTTTCAAGATCTTTGTTCTCGACTTCCGCCAACTGCTCGAGCAATCGACGCTGTTCGCGGGTCAGTGTCGTGGGCGTGATGAGCGTCACTGAAACAAACAGGTCGCCTCGACCGCGCCCGCCGAGAGCCGGCATGCCCTTTCCTCGCAATCGAAAGACGGTGCCGGTCTGAGTTCCCATCGGGATCTTTACCTTCTCTTCTCCATCGAGCGTCTTGACCATGATGTCGGCGCCCAAAGCCGCCTGCGCGAAGGTAATCGGGACCGCCTCGTACAGGTTGCTACCTTGTCGCTCAAACTGCTCGTGTTCGGCTACGTGGATAACCACGTAGAGATCACCCGTCGGCCCACCCTGAGTGCCTGCCTGCCCTTCACCAGATACGCGTAAACGAGAGCCGGTTTCGACCCCCGCCGGAACTTTTACTTCCAACTGCTTCTCGCGCTCGATCCGGCCCGTGCCATTACAATCGGGACAAGGGTTCTTGATGGTTTTCCCTGTGCCGCGACAAACATGGCACGTTCGCGCGACCGAGAAAAATCCCTGCTGGTAACGAACCTGGCCCGTGCCGGCGCAGGTCGTACAGTTCTCCGGTTGGCTTCCGGCCGCCGCGCCGGAGCCTTTACAGGTCTCGCACGACTCAAGCCGTGGAATGCGCAGTTGCGCCGTTATTCCGTTGGCGGCCTCTTCGAGCGTGATCTCGAGGTCGTAACGAAGATCGGCGCCGCGTTGCGCGGAACTGCGACGCGAACCGCCGCGCCCGCCACCAAACACATCTCCAAAACCAAACAGGTCGCCGAGAATGTCTTCGATTCCACCGAAACCGGGCGCGCCCCATGAGCCTGCACCCGCGGCGCTGCTCGAAACGCCCGCGTGACCAAAACGGTCGTAACGCTGGCGCTGCTGAGGATCGGAGAGGACGCTATAGGCTTCGGCTGCTTCCTTGAACTTCTCTTCCGCGCTGGCGTCGTTCGGATTTTTATCAGGGTGATATTTGACTGCAAGACGCCGGTAGGCGCTCTTGATTTCCTGGTCCGTAGCGGTGCGGCTTACGGCTAATACTTCGTAGTAATCTCGTTTATTCATATCTCTAATTTAAGTATCTTGTTAATCCTGTAAATCCTGACATCCTGTCTAAGTCTTTTACAGGATTTCAAGATTTACAGGATTATCACGATTCGCTATTCACTGCATCTGCTTCGGGGTCCAACATGGCGGATGTGAGTTGCCCGGCGACACGCTCCAACTTACTCGTAGTAAGTTTAATCTCATCCAATTTCTCTGACTTAAGCACAGCCTCCGCTTCCGTGAAGACTTTCTCCGCGCTTTCCTGCTCAATCTCCGGCAGTAAACCACCAAACTTCGTAAACGACTTCTGCGTGTTTCGCAGCAACGACTCGAGCTTCGTTCGCAATACCAGCGCCTCTTTCGTGACCTTGTCGGTCTCCGCGAAACTCTCCGCCTCGTGAATCAACCTGTCGATCTCCTCCGGGTTCAGACCCGACGTCGGCGTGATCCGCATCTGCTGCTCACGACCGGTGGCTTTGTCCTGCGCGGAAACTGACACGATACCATTCGCGTCCACTTCAAACGAAACCTCGATCTGCGGCACGCCACGCGGGTTCGGCGGAATTCCAACGAGCTCGAATTTTCCCAGCGAGCGATTGCCCTCCGCGACTTCACGCTCACCTTGCAACACGTGAATTTCAACGGACGACTGGTTATCGACAACGGTGGTAAACGTCCGGCTCTCGCGCAAAGGAATCGTCGAGTTTCGTTCGATGATCTTCGTGAACAACCCGCCACGCGTCGCGAGACCCAGACTCAGCGGCAACACGTCGAGCAGCACGATGTCTTTCACTTCGCCATTCAACACGCCGCCCTGGATCGCCGCGCCCATCGCCACCACTTCGTCAGGATTGATCTCCGACGACGGCTTACGACCGAAGATCTTCTCGACCGTGCGCTCGACGATCGGAGATCTCGTTTGGCCACCGACGAGAATCACTTTGTGAATGTCCGACGGCTGTAACTTCGCGTCTTTCAGCGCCGTCTGACACGGATCGATCGTCTGTTCGACGAGATCGCCGACGAGCGTCTCAAACTGCGCCCGCGTGAGCGTCTTGTTGAAGTGTTTCGGGCCGGTCGCATCCGCAGCGATGAACGGCAGGTTGATCACCGTTTCGTTTGCAGTCGACAGATCGCACTTGGCGCGCTCGGCGACCTCTTTCAGTCGCTGCAAGGCGAGGCGATCCTGTCGCAGGTCGATGCCGGTGTCGGCGAGAAACTGTCCCGCCATCCAGCTCATGATTCGCTCGTCGAAGTCTTCACCACCGAGAAACGTGTTTCCGGAAGTGGAGAGGACTTCGAAAACGCCGTCGTTCATTTCGAGGATCGAGATATCGAAAGTGCCGCCGCCGAGATCGTAAACAGCGATCCGCTCGACGTCTGACTTACCGAGTCCATAAGCCAATGCCGCCGCTGTCGGCTCGTTGATGATGCGTTCGATTTTGAGTCCCGCGATCTTGCCGGCGTCTTTTGTCGCCTGTCGCTGCGTGTCGTCGAAGTAAGCGGGAACAGTGATGATCGCGTCAGTCACGGATTCGCCGAGAAACTCTTCAGCCGCCGCTTTGAGTCGTTGCAGAACGATTCCCTGATAATTCGGGCGGGCTGTAGTTGCGGCCCTGCACGCGCACGCGCGCATCGCCGTTTGGAGAATCCACGATCTCGAATGGCACACTTTCGCGCATCTTGCCGACTTCCAGCGAGCTGAATTTTCTGCCCATGAGTCGCTTGACCGCGTGAACAGTGTTGGCCGCATTCGTGACTGCCTGGCGTTTGGCAATCTGGCCCACCAGCCGTTCGCCCTTCTCAGTGAAACCAACGACGGTCGGAGTCGTGCGCCCACCTTCTTTGTTCGGGACGATCTGCACTGTGCCGCCTTCGAGGACGGTGACACAGCAATTGGTCGTCCCTAAATCAATTCCGATCGCTTTTCCCATTGTTTGAAATTAGCCACAAAAAGGCACAAAAGTCACATAACGTGTGGCATTACTTACGTGTTGCAACCTTCACGAGCGCGGGTCGAATGAGTTTGTCGCCGAGGCGGTAACCGGTGACTAACTCCTGAATCACCGTGTCGGGCGCATGGTCGTCAGTCGGTTCAGTTACCACAGCCTCGTGAAAATGGGGATTGAACTGCTCACCAACCGCCGCAACGGGCTTAACGCCAAGCGCGTCGAGCACGCCATTGAGTTGCTTGTTGATGAGATCCACGCCGCTGAGAAAATGACGAAACTCGTCAGACTCCGCAGCTTCGACCGACGCCTCGGCCTCCAACGCTCGTTTCAGATTGTCCACCACCGGCAGGAGCTTCGCGGCAACATCGGCAACCACGCGATTGTACGTCTCACTTCGTTCCCGTTCGACCCGCTTTCGATAATTCTCGAAGTCTGCCTGGCGGCGCGCGAGACTGTTTTTGAGCTCAGCGTTTTCAGTTTCGACCCGCTTCAACTCAGAGCGCGTCGCAACCAGCTCAGCCTGCTCGGGTCCCCCACCCTCCGGCTCGACATCGCCGGCCGAAAAAAGGTCTTCTTCATTGAGGCTCTCGTCGGTGAGGTCAATCTCCTCGCCTTCGTAATCGGGATCTTCTGTGGCCATGTCGTCGGACTTGCTCGCGGCAGACCTGATTTCGTCGTCAGCGTCGGTGAACTTGATTGGGATGCGGTGCGAACCCTTGTCGCGTCTGTCTGATGTCATTAGGAAGGATCGATTCTACGACTAACGTGCAGTTTGTTCGCCCAGTCGATGCTCAATCAACCGCGCCATGTAGTTTACCATAGCCATTATCCGTGCATATTCTATTCTCATCGGGCCAACAACGCTGAGCGTGCCCATGTTGTCGTTGGATCCGACTCGATAAGGCGCAGTGATCAAAGCGCAGTCGCGCATCGAGCTCGCGGGATGCTCGCGTCCGATGACGACGTGTACGTCGCCCGAATAACCCGCCGCGTCGTGAACACACTCGTTGAGTATTTTGATCAGGCGCGACTTCTCTTCAAACGTCCTGAACAGCTCGCGCATCCGCTCGATATCGACAAATTCCGGTTTTGTAAGAATGTTTGAAGTACCGTCGACGTAAACGCCGGCGCTTGTTTCCTCGCCTTCGAGACTCCGCTCACACAGCAAAATCGCGTTTTGCAACATTCGATCGTAAAGCGCTTTTTCTTCTTTCATCAGCTCGACGATCTCGGTCCGGATCGCGAGGAGGCTCTTGCCGCTGAACTCTGTATTCAAATAGCGCGCGGTGCGATCGAAGTCGTCCTGGGCTAAATCATCCACGACGCGAATCACTTTGTTGTGGATGATGTTTGCGGTTGAGACGAGCACCACGAGGATGCGCTTGTCCGGCAGCATCACAAACTCGATGTGATTCAGCCGGTTGTCAGCGAGCGACGGCGATACAACGATGCCGACGTTCTGCGAGAGCGCCGAGAGTACGTGCGACGCTGTTTCCATCAGCCGGTCTGGAGACGAACCGGCGTCGATCGACTCGAAGAGATGATCGATCGCTTTCAAATCGGTGCGCGACAAACGTGCCTCACCGAGCATGTTGTCGACGTAGTAACGATAACCCTTGTCAGTCGGCACGCGTCCGGCGGAAGTGTGTGGCTGTTCGACGAAACCAGCCTCTTCGAGGTCGGCCATGACGTTGCGGATCGTTGCCGGGCTCCAGCCGAAGCCATGCGAAAAGCGATCAGAGAGCACACGGGAGCCCACCGCCTCGCCAGTGACGAGGTGTTCCTTGATCAGGGCGGCGAGTAGTACCTCCGCGCGGGAGTCTAAGCCGACCTTCTCAGTGGTTTGCAGATTTGAGGCTCTCCGGGGCATTGCTGGCAGTATACAAAGTTATCCACAGATTGCACAGATTAGCCCCTTTATGTGTAATCTGAGCTATCTGTGGGGAGTTGTAAGTCATTGGTGCAAATGGGCGTTATGGATGTTCCCCGGGAAAGGTTGACGCGCCGCGGCTGCCGTCCTTAAGATTAGTCACCCCGAACCGCTGTTTGGCCTCCGAGTTACCGCAATGAATGAAGTAACAAAATTTTTCGCCGACGCATTTCGACATATGGGCGGGAATCGTGGTGTGCCTGCGATTGAGGTCCGCTTTTACCCTTATGCTGGACTGCGCCACACGATTCGTTTGCGGTCGGGACGTGTGTACGTGCGGCTCTCGGATATCTGTAAAGACTCGCCGCCCGAAGTATTGCGCGCGCTTGCGTGGATTCTCGTGGCGCGGCTGCTGGGCAAGCGAGTGCCGACGATTCACGATCGAGTTTATCGAGATTATTCGCTCACGCCTTCGGTGATGCGTTCGTCTGATCTGGCGCGTCGCGGTCGCGGGCGAAAGATGATCTCGACCGCGCACGGTGAGGTTTATGATCTTGATCGAATGTTTGCCAAGTTGAATCGCCGCTACTTCGACGGCGCGATTCCAAAGCCGACGATCACGTGGTCACAGCGTCGTACGAGGAGCATTCTCGGTCATCACGACCACATCTACGACAGCATCACGATCAGCAAGACTTTGGATTCGAAAGATATTCCGGAGTGGTTCGTCGAGTACATCCTTTATCACGAGATGCTGCACATCAAACACCCGGCACGTTTGATCAATGGGCGGCGTTATTACCACACGTCCGCATTTCGGCAGGATGAGCGCAAATTTCCGTACTACGAGCAGTCGCAGAAGTGGCTCGAGCGTCTCGCGCGGTTGCGCCGAGTTCCGCGAGCTCGTGCGGCGTAACTCATTGGAACCTTTCGAGGCCAATAGCGTTTTTATAACCGAGGTAGGTGGGCTCCTCAAAAAGGGCGGTCTCTCTGGAACGAGTTTCAGGAGGCCGCCCTTAATCTTGTAAATCCTGTAAATCTTGAAATCCTGTTGAA
This sequence comes from uncultured Acidobacteriota bacterium, assembly GCA_963748155.1. GTDB lineage: Bacteria > Acidobacteriota > Blastocatellia > Pyrinomonadales > Pyrinomonadaceae > PSRF01. The sequence goes on from CAVVHV010000005.1 coordinate 259,708, forward strand.
GACTATGTTTGCCGACTCAGTTGTTTACAGGATTACAAGATTCACATGATTTACAAGATGCTCCGCGGCCCTGCTTACTAGACAACCCCTAATCCGCGCCCTTAAACTACGCATTTTGCTAAAGCCCTACCTTTTTAGACGGAGACTTCAGTTATATGGCTATTCCTGCTACACAGATTCGCCGCGGTATGGTTATCGTTTTCGAGGGCCAGCCGTGCAAAGTTCTTGAATTCAGACACCACACGCCCGGCAACCTGCGGGCGATGATCCAGACCAAGCTGCGAAATATTCGTACCGGCGCTTCATTTGAACATCGCTTTCGCTCCGCGGACACAGTCGATCGCGCGTCACTCGAACAGCACGAGATGGAGTATCTCTACTCCGACGGCTCGCACCATCACTTCATGAACACCGAGAACTACGAGCAGACGGCCCTGAGTGAAGAAGAGCTCGGCGACGCGGCCCCGTGGCTCATGCCGGGCATGAAGATCCAGGCGGAGTTTTACGAAGGCTCGCCAATCGGCATCGATCTGCCGCCGTCAATGGAGTTCACAGTCACTCCAAACCGAACCGACACTGAAGAGCGCGACAGTCTCAAACGTTAACAAGCCGGCCACTCTCGAAAACGGCGTAACCATCACAGTGCCTCCATTCATCAACGAAGGCGACCGCATTCGTGTGGATCCTACGGAAGGGCGGTATATCGAGCGAGCGAAGTGAGGGCTTATGTACCTGGCTTACAGCCTTCTGCTATCACTCGGTCTGATCGTTCTGATTCCTCACTTCCTTTTTCAAGCGCTGGCGCATGGCAAATACATCGCTGGATTGCGCCAGCGTCTCGGCTCTGTTCCTCGCGTCAACGGAAAGCCGGTCATCTGGCTGCACTGCGTTTCAGTTGGTGAGACTCAGGCTGCACGACCGTTAGCGAAACGATTGAAGCAGCAGTTTCCACATCACGCTCTCGTCGTCTCGACCATCACGTTGACCGGACAAAACCTCGCGCGCGACGTCTTTCGCAACCAGGCCGCGAGCGTCTTTTACTTTCCTTTTGACTGGCGTTGGACCGTTCGTCGCGCACTGAAAGCTGTGGATCCGGCAGTGGTGCTGATCATGGAGACGGAGCTTTGGCCAAACTTCCTGCGCGAGTGCAGGAGCCGCCGCATTCCGGTGGCGCTCGTTAATGGACGCATTTCGCGACAGTCGTTTCGCCGGTACAGGCTGATCAAGTTCTTTCTTCGTCGCGTGCTGTCGTCGCTAAGCATCGCCGTCATGCAATCTGAAACTGACGCTGAGCGACTCGCGGCGCTGGGAATGCCGAACGACAGACTTTTCAATGCGGGTAATCTGAAATTTGACGCCGAGATCACCGGCGAGTTAACGAATAAAACCGAAGAGCTGCGAAAACGATTCGACTTCGACTCAAATTGCCGCTGATTCTGGCCGCCAGCACACACGCGCCGGAAGAAGAAATCATTCTCGAAAGCATTCAGAAACTACGACAAAAACAACCCGTGCGACTGATGCTGGCCCCACGGCATCCCGAACGCTTTAATGAAGTCGCGGGACTATTGCAAAAATCCGGATTGAGTTGGACAAGACGAACAAATGCGCCTAACCCGAACGACGGCGGCGCCAGCGTAATTCTTCTCGATACGATTGGCGAGCTGCCGGCCACCTACGCACTCGCCCAGATCGTCTTCGTCGGCGGCAGCATCGTCGATAAAGGTGGGCACAACGTACTCGAACCCGCTGCGGCCGGCGCGACCGTCGTAACCGGAGCACACACGCATAACTTCCATGCGATCGTCGAGCTAATGAATGAAGCGGGCGCGCTTGTGCAACTGCCCGCACTCGAAGACGCAGCCGCAAGCGACGAGCTTGCATACGTGTTCGAGAAACTTCTTGCCAGCCCCGCAGAGAGAGAAGACTTGGGACGACGCGCAAAACAATTAATCACTGATAATCAGGGCGCCGCCGATCGGACAATGCAACTAATCGCACCGCCTATACTCGCCGCCAACGCTCACACCTCATGAAATCAATCGTTTTTCCCCCATTAAGCTTGCTGTACGGCGCCGTCACGCGCACGCGTTTGTCGTTGTATCGTCGCGGGACTTTTCAAACGACGAAACTCGAACGGCCGGTGATCAGCATCGGTAACATCACGACTGGCGGCACAGGGAAAACCCCGCTCGTCGAGTACGTCGCGAAGATGATCGCGTCGCAAGGTAAAAAGGTGTGCATACTCACGCGCGGTTATGGTCGGAAGGATCCACATCTTCAGGTGATCGTTTCCGACGGTTACGGCGTGCTCGCATCGCCCAGCGAAGCCGGAGATGAACCGTACCTGCTCGCGACGAAGCTCACCGGACAGGCGGCAGTGATCAGCAGTGCCGATCGGATCGCAGCAGGGCAGGAAGCGATCAAAGACTTCGGCACAGAGGTTTTTGTGTTAGACGACGGCTTTCAGCACCTGCGACTCGCGCGCGATCTGAATATCGTGTGCATCGATGCGACTAATCCGTGGGGCGGTGGGCGACTGCTTCCTTACGGACGGTTGCGCGAGTCGTTGGATGGTCTAACTCGAGCCGATTGCTTCGTGCTGACGCGGTGTGATCAGGTGGAAAGCGTCGACACGCTACGCGAGGAGATTAAGGAATTGACTGGCGGACGTCCGATTTTTGAATCGCGGATGCGTCCGGTACGTGTAGCGTCGTTGAAAAATGGGCCTGAGACGATTGCGGTGCCTGGGCGTGTTGGGGCGTTCTGTGCGGTCGGTAATCCGGCGTCATTTTTTGAGAGTTTGACGCGGCTGGGGTATGAGCTGGGGTTGGAAAGAGCGTTCGCCGATCATCACGTATATACGCAAAGTGATGTTGATGCGGTGAATCAGCTTGCGAAGCAGACTGGTGCGAATGCGTTGATCACTACAGCGAAGGATGCGGTTAAGTTAAAGGGGATGGCGTTCTCGTTGCCCTGTTACGTGTTGGAGATGGAGATCGACATCAATGAGGCGGACGCGTTTCAAAAGGTAGTTTTAGACAGGATTACAGGATTTTCAGGATTGACATGATTTATCTTGTAAATCATGCAAATCTTGTAATCCTGTCTAACGATTTTCTGGGGTTGCGGTTGGTGATGGCTTTTCGGCGGGTGGCTTGGTGGCCGAAGGTACGGGCGGCGGTTGATTCTCAGGCACAACGCTGCGCGTCGGCTCAGGCAATGCTGGCGCTTTGCGATTGCTGTTGCTGTTGCGTTCCCGTTCGTATTTGCATTCGCATTCGCGTTGGCGTTTACATCGGGTAGCGGCGTGATGGTCTCACTCGCTTCCGGCGAAACCTCAACGCTGGCGCCAGGACTCGCACTCACATTCGCCGGTGGAGTGATCGCTCCACCCGACGGGATTCCCTCTTCACCTTTGCCCGTCGCAGGCTGCGCCGGCTGCACCGGCTGGCTGTTGGGATCTGCCGCGAGCGCTGGTACCTGCTGGTTTGTATTTGCATCAACCGGCGTCGAGTCCCTCGTCAACGCGTAGATCGCGGCAAACACAACCAACAATGCGACCGCCGACGGAATAAGTACCTTCAACGGATTGAAACCCGTTGCAGCGGGCGCGGGCGGCGGCATCGCGCCCGACACAGGAACCATTACTGGTTCGCGTCGCGGAACCCGCGGAACCGCCTGCGGCGGAACTTCTCTTGGCCTGACCATTGTCACTTCATCCGGATCGTCTGTTCTGACCGGAGTTTCAGCAGTAACACCGACAGGCCCGACACGGTGAATCGTCATACCCGCCGCGATCGTCAGATCCTCGATTAACTCCGCTACGTCCTGGTAACGATTGTCCCGAACCTTAGCCATCGCCCGCGCGACAACGCGCGCCACTGACGCAGGCACGTCGCTTCGTTCCTCGAGTACCGACGGCACCGGCTCCTGCAAGTGCTTCATCATCACCATCGTCGGCGAGTCGCCCGAGAACGGCACATGGCCCACCAGCATCTCGAAAAGGATCACGCCGAGCGAGTAGATGTCAGAGCGCGCATCGATCTCGGCATCCTGCGAGCACTGTTCCGGCGACATGTATTGCGGCGTGCCGATGACCAGATTGGGCGCGGTCAAGTTCGTGTCAACGACGCCATCGGGCTCGTTGATCTTCGCGATGCCGAAGTCGAGCACTTTCGCGTGATCGCCCGTCATCGTGTCGACCAGCATGATGTTGTCGCTCTTGAGATCGCGATGGACAACGCCCTGCGCGTGCGCGGCATTTAATGCATCGCCAATCTGCCGCGTGATGTCGACCACGCGTGCGAGTGGCAACGGTCCTTCCTCGCGAATGACATGCTTGAGAGTCTTACCGCTCAGAAACTCCATTACGAGAAAGACGTGTCCGCTTTCGTCTTCCCCAAAATCAGTAACACTGATCGCGTTCGGATGTGAGATGCGTGACGCAGCGCGCGCTTCGCGCGAGAAGCGGGCTACGATCTTTTCGTCGGCTGCGAGTGTGGGACGCAGAACCTTTATCGCAACTGTCTTGTCCATCAGCACGTGACAGCCACGATAGACAGTGCCCATGCCACCTTCGTTTAGTCGTGCATCGATGCGATATTTTCCGGCGAGCGTCGTGCCGACGAGTGCGTCGGGATCTTTTTCCAGCGCGACGCCGTCGGCGGGACACAGCGTCGTCGTATCAGGATATTCGACTCCACACTTCGGACACGTTTTCATCTATTGCATTAAACCCTCAATCGGGTGATCTTGCAAATCATGTGATCTTGTCAAAAACAACACGGGCGAGAGACGAATCTCCCGCCCGCTGAAGCAAAGTCTTATTGCGACTCAACTAGGTGACAACACCCTTAACGACGGCGAAGATCACCAGCAACGCAAACAACACCAGCGATTCGATCAGCGCCAGACCAAGAATCATCATCGTCTGGATACGACCGGCAGCGCCTGGATTACGCGCCGCGCCTTCGCATGCCGCAGCGCCGATGCGCGACTGTCCGAGGGCGCCGCCAAAAACCGCGATGGCGAATCCGATACCGGCAGCGATTGCTCTGTACTTGTTGACGGAATGCGCGTTGTCGCCGGCTTCCGCTGCTGCCTGTGCAAATACGCTCATGCTGCTTGCGAGAATTCCAATCACCGCAAATAGCAACATTCTAAATTTGCTCATGCTTCCTCCTCTGATTTGAGTTTCAACTCACCATCCGAGCAAACCGCGACGATATAATTTCGCCTGTATCCGGTATCCACCGCCCCTCTTACAACGGCGCTCCTGCGAGACAGACATGCCTTGCTATGAGTTGTCTCGGAATGCTTTGTAAATGAGTCTCGATCTGTGCAGTAACGTTTGTGGACGCGGTTGTCCGCATCGCTCACCGCACGCTCTGATAAAGCCATGTATTAAGTAAGTACTGGAGCAATAAACTCGTCGCCCTCGAACTCTTCTTCTTCGGTTCCGTGTGCGCCATGCTCGTGATGGTGCGGCGCATGCGAAACTTCGCTGATGTAAAGCTGCGAGAGCAGTATGAAAACAAACGTCTGAATCAGTGCCACGAATACGCTCAGCGGCAGTAGCAGCATCGGTGCAGGCCAGGTCCACGGCGGCGCAAGTCCCGATAACGTTTCGAGCACTTTTTCATCCGCGAACAAGTTACCGAAAAGACGGATGCCGAGTGAAAACGGACGAATAAAATTACTGATCAACTCGATCGGGAAAATCAGCGGCGCGATCCACCAGATTGGACCAGCAAAGTGTTTCAGATGACCGAACAAACCGTTCTCGGCGATGCCGATGTAGTTGTAGTAAAGGAATGAGCTCAGGCCGAGTGCGAACGTTACGCTCGTTGCCGAAGTCGGGCTCATGAACAATGGGAACAAGCCCATCAGGTTTGATACGAGGATCAGCACGGCGAAGGTCATCACCACCGGGAAGTATTTCAAACCGTGTGGGCCGATGATGTCTTCGATCATGCTGCGCACTGCCAGGACGCTGACTTCGAGTGTCTGCTGGCCGTGGCCCGGTTCACTTTCAGAAAGCTTGCCCTTGAGGATCCAGATAATGACGACGCTCAAAATGCAGGCGATGAAAAACATCACCGTGTACCACGGGATCGCGTTCTCGGCCGTGTAAGGTCCGAATGCGGCTTCCGGTGTGGTGCCGAAAAAACCCAGCACTTTGTCCCAGATCGGTTTGGTGTGTTTCAGTTCAAAGGCGAGCGCAGACTCGCCGAAGTAGTGATTAACCAACTGAACAATAATGGGCGCATGGTGCTCCGCCTCTTCTGCATGCTCGGCAGCCTTGTGGGCGCCTTCCGCAGCTTCTGCAAACCAGAACATCAACTAATTTTCCTCTCGCTTTGTGATTGCGAAGTAAAACTCTCTGACTGCTTCAACAAATATTGCTACAACAAAACTGGACATCCCGGCGAGGACCGCTGTCAACGACACGAGATCGAGCGTGTAGGCTGCGAAAATGGCCGCTGCAATAACGACGTAACGCAGCACAAACTGCGCGAGCTTCCATTGCGACTGGCCACCGGTGGCCGAAAGTTGAATGGCAGCCCCGGCAGAGTTTTTCAGCCAGCGATGACTGAAAAGCGCCAGCACCCCACCCATCAACAGGCCAGTCGTCACACGCCAGGGGGCGATGAAGGCCGCGACACTCACGCTCAAAGCGCTCGCAATCGCCATCGTGCGAAAGACTCTGGACTCCAGCATTGCAAAGCCGCTGATTTTAGCTGGGATTTAGGGGAATTGTCGAGTTGGGCCGCTGAATCATGTCAATCCTGAAAATCTTGTAATCCTGTCTACGTGTTCTTCGGGTAGAAAGCTGGTGACAGGATGTCAAGATTTTCAGGATTGACATCAATAAGTCTTGGAGCTGAGGCGGACGAATTCATATAAACCGGCGGCGGAGCCGAGGACGATGCCGAGGATTAGGCCCCAGGGAGCCGTGCCGAACCACTTGTCGACGAGCCAGCCAGCGCCGCAGAACGTGACGACGGCCGCGAAGAGCGCGATACCCGCTGCGTAGGCAAAGCCGGCTTTGCGGTTCTCGTTTTGATCTTCCTTGTTAGCCAAGTCACCAGCTTTCGCGCGTTAGGTAGTTTTTGGGAACGTCGTAGAGCTGGGCTCGACGCGAATGGCGCATCGAGTCGTGAATGAAGCACACGTGCGTACACCAGCACGCCTTGCCGCCGTCGATCGCGCCGAGTTCTGACTGGCGCTCCTTTGCACTCCAGAGAGCATTGAAGTCGAAATCAAAATCAGCGAGTGACGCGAACTTCTCACGCAGCTCACAGGCGCGCACGTCGCCGTTGTAGTCGATGACGGTCGCCGTCTCGCCTGCCGTGCACGGAAACGCCCACGGAGTTGGTTGTTCGAAGTTTGCGTGTTGCGTGCGGTAGTGAGTGATGATCGTGCCGGCATAGACGGCGTTCTTCACGAACCGCTTGCTCGCGTCGTCCGCGGCAAACATTCGCTCGCCGTAGCGCTTCGTCAGTTTTGAAACGTGCGCATACATCGCCGGCAAAACTTCCGGCGGCACCTGTTTGATCGTTTCACCCACGAGTGTTTCACCGCGAATGATATTGAAATACTGCCCGTCCAAACGGTAGTTGGCCCACATGAACTCGGAGAGCATCTCGATCTCGGTGTAGTTCTCAGCGCACACAACAGTGTTCACGTTCAGTCGAAAACGATCGGTGTACTTCTCTTTCAGTGGATACAGCGACTCGATACATTCGAGCGCTTTTTCCCAGTTGCCGGGAACACCGCGAATGCGATCGTGCGTCTTGCCGTAACCGTCGAGTGCGATGTTCAGGTAGAGATCGACCCGCGGGTTGTTTCCGAGAGCGCGATCGACGACGTCGTAGACACGCGTTTTAATCAGCCCATTTGTGGGAATGATGATGCGATCGACGCCGTTGTTCGAGACGAAGAGATCGATGATGTCGGAAAGATCGCGTCGCAATGTCGGCTCGCCGCCGGAGAGCCAGAGGTCGGTTATCGGCGGCATGGTCCGCGAGACTTTCTCGATCTGCGCAAACGTCATGTCGCCCGGCTGGTTCAACTCTTCGTGATAGAAGCACGTCTGGCAGAAGGCGTTGCAGCGCGAGGTGACAAACAGAATCACGGTGCCGAGGCGTTTTTCGCGCTTCGTCGATCGCAGCAACTGCACTAATTGGACGGCTTTATTGGGCATTAAGAGTCGCGGGAGATAATGACAGCTTCAGTTGGTGATTTCAATTCATAGGTGATGCCGCGCCACTTGATGCGGCGTGAAAAGCCGGCGGCCACTGCGTTGTAGAGATAGAGAAGTGATGCGAAGGGCCAGAGGAAGATGTGGGCGAGGAGATCCGTGTGTGATGTGTGGAGAATGAGAGAAACGGCGCGGAAGCGGAGGAAGGATTTGGTTGCGCCGAGCGTGAAAATGAGGAGAAGAGCCAGAGGTAGAAGGAGAGTTGGAGACAGGATTTTCAAGATTTGCAGGATTAACAGGATGAGGCCGCCGAAGAAGGCGATCGCGAAGAGAGATGAGCCGAGCAGCAGTGGAAGCCAGAGATGTGAGGCGTAGACGCGAGTGATCTTGATCTGGCGTGTGGTGAACTCGAGCAGCTCGCGAAAGTCGCAATCGCCGGCTGAGGCAACGAGACAGTTGGGCGTGAAATGAATCGGGAGTTTTGCTTCTTTAAGGACGTGCGTGATCGTGAAGTCGTCGGAAACGGTGCCGCGCCAGTGCTCGCCCACATTGAGCTTCGTAAAGGTCGTGCGACGAATTGCAGTCGAGCCGCCCCAGCAGAAGTTTTTAGTAGTGTCACTGCCGAGCGCCGACGCCACCGACGCATTCCAGACACTACGAAGTCGAGAGGCGATGCCACCACGCTCGGGAACGAACCACCGGTAACCAGTCGATGCGCCCAGCGTCTCGTCTGCGAGTGGCGCGACCAGTTTCCGGAGCCAATCCTTCGCGGGGCGCGCGTCCGTATCAACAAACACGAGCACTTCTGATTGCGGATCGATCTCTTTTACCGCTACGCGCAGGTTGTGAACCTTCTGCCCGCTGTCTGTTGCTGGTCCAGCGATGACCGTGCGCGCCGGAACTGCGGCGAAGCCTTTTAGCTCATCGACGATCTTGAGCGCCGGATCGTCCAGCGCGTCAAAAACAAACAACACTTCGTAATGTGGATAATCCTGCGCGAGGAGCGGGCGCAGGTTGTCGATCAACCCGGGCTCCAATCCCCTGCCCGGCGCAATCACCGAGACAAACGGCTGAAAATCAGGAAGCGGCCGGCTCGTCTCGCGGCGCACGTAAGCCGCGTAACGAATTCCGCTCAGTAATGATTGAAGACCGAACCAGCAGGACAGGGCCGCGAGGAAGTAGTAGAGATACACAGGCCGGAGTTATCCATCACCTCGAATTGGTAACGAAATCTTTCGTGATCTTAATTACCCGTTGCGGAAGAACCCCGATTGCAATCACACCAATCACACAAACGATCAAAGCCACCTGTAACGCCGGTGAGAGCGACAGTGGCTTGTTATCGGCGATGCGATCGCCAAGATACATGACCTTGATGAAGCGCACGTAATAGTAGAAGGACACAACAGTATTGAGAATGGCCCAACCGGCAAGCCAGTAGTACCACGTCTTGCCTTCGGCAGCTCCCTGCTGGATCAAACCGCCAAACAGAAAATACTTGCCGATAAAACCACCGGTCATCGGCAACCCGCCGAGCGACAGCATGAAGATCGCCATCATCGCCGCCATCAGAGGCGCCTTCTGGCCCAGACCAGTCAAGTCGTCGACGTTGTCGCCAATGATCCCGCGCCGGCGCAAACTGATGATTACGCCGAACGCGCCCATGTTCATAAGGGTGTAGACGAAGAGATAAACGACCAGCCCGATCCTGCCGTACTCGTTATCAGCTATCAGCGCCAGCAGGAGATACCCGGCGTTAGAGATTGAGGAGTAGGCGAGCAGGCGCTTTGAGTTTTCCTGTGTGACGGCAGCCCAATTGCCGACCATGATCGTGATCGCGGCGACAAGACCAAGCAGCGGCGCCCAGTCAGCGCGCATCGCGGGTAATGCTTCACTGAAAATGCGTGCGTACAACGCGAAGCTCGCGGCTTTCGAACCGGTGGAGAGAAATGCCGTGACTGACGTCGGCGCGCCTTCGTAAACATCAGGCGCCCACATGTGAAACGGCACTGCGGCTACTTTGAAGAACAGGCCCGCGGCAAGTGCGATCATGCCGAGCAGCAGCAACGGCCTGAGGCCCGCTATCGTTGGGTCCGTTTGGATCTTCGAAACGATGTCCGAAAGACTGCTTCCGATCTCGCCGATGTTCGTCGATCCGGCGACGCCGTAGATCAACGACATACCGTAGAGCAACACGCCTGACGAAAACGCGCCGAGCAGGAAATACTTCATTGCGGCTTCATTCGACTTCTTCTCGCGCTTCGTGAAGGCCACGAGGACGTAGAACGTCAGCGCCATCAACTCGAGACTGATGTAAAGCGAGATCAGATCATAGCCGCAGGCAAGGAACATCATGCCGACAGTGGCAAAGAGAATGAGCGAGTAATATTCGCCGTGCTGCTCGCCTTCGATATCGAGGAAGCGCGTCGAAATGCCAATCGCGAGAGCGGCAGAGATCAGAAAGATTGCTTTGAACAGGACTGCGAAGCCGTCGATTCGCACCATGCCGTAAAAGCCGTCGACGGGCATCGGACCGCCCATCTGCAAAGCGAGTGAAACGAAAGCGAGCGCAACACCAACGAGCGCGAAGTATGCGGTGAGCTTGCTCTTGCGATACGGCAGGATGACTTCCATCACGAGGGCCACACACGCGCAAGCAGTCAGGATCAACTCGGGCGCGATCAAGCGTAGATCGCTGACGTTAATGAGCGTGGTGGTGTTGGCTTGTAGAAGAAACATAAACAAAACCATCCACAGATTACACAGAAAAAGAATCTGTGAAATCTGTGGATTAAATCGTCACCTTTCTGCGCGCTCGGCTTGGGCCGGCGCAGCCTGTCCAGGTATTACGTAGTCCGGTCTGACTTGCTTCACAACCGCATTCACGGGTTGTTGAATGTATTCAAGAAACGGTTTTGGATAGACACCGATCCACAGCGCGAGGATCATCAACGGCGTCATATAAGCCCACTCGCGCCAATTGAGATCAGGCAAACGCTCGTTCTTCGGATTATCGATCGTGCCGAAGAACATGCGCTGGTACAGCCACAGGAAGTAGCCCGCGTTGAGAATGATTCCCAGCGCGGCCCACGCCGCCCAGTACGGATTCGCTTCAAACGCACCTCGCAGTGCGAGAAACTCAGAGATGAACACAGCGAGCAGCGGGAGGCCGATCGCGGTCATCACCATGCCGAGAAAGATCGCGGCATAACCCGGCATCACGTGCGAGAGTCCGCCAAATTCCGCCACGTTGCGCGTGTGTCGCCGTTCGTAAATTATTCCGACGAGCAGAAACAGCGCGCCCGAGTAGATACCGTGATTGATCATCTGCAACACGCCGCCGTTCACGCCGTTCGGATTGAGCGCAAACAGCCCGAGCATCACCATGCCCATCGACGACACAGATGAATAGGCGACGAGCTTCTTCACGTCGCCGTCTTTCTTGACGACGAAATACATCGCCGCGAGTGCGCCGTAGATGATGCTGACGATCGCGAGAAAGACGATGACGCTGCGCACGCCGAAACTTCCGAAGTAACTCTGGTCTCTCGAAGCCGCTGGGAACATCGGCAGATTGAAGCGATAGAAACCGTACGTTCCGAGCTTCAGCAGGATGCCTGCAAGAATCACCGAGCCGGCTGTCGGCGCTTCAACGTGAGCGTCGGGAAGCCACGTGTGGAACGGAAACATCGGCACTTTGATCGCGAAGCCGAGAGCGAATGCAGCAAAGAGAAGCACTTGCATCGTGCCCATCGGCAGGACCGATCCCATCGCCTGCATATAAAGGATATTGAACGTGCCCGTACTGTTCGCTGCGGCAGCTTGCAGCGTAGTAGAAACAAGTTCGGCAGCCTGCTGGTTACCAGCAAGGAGATTGATCGTCGACTGCGCGATCTTGCTGGTCGTCGCCGTGTCCTGCGTCAGGAAGTACATCTTCAAAACACCGAGCAACATGACCACGGATCCGACAAGTGTGTAGAGGAAAAACTTGATCGCGGCGTAGAGACGATTCTCGCCACCCCAGATTCCGATCAGGAAGTACATCGGCACGAGCGACACTTCGAAGAACAGGTAAAACAGGAACAGGTCCATCGAAGAGAACACACCGATCACGGCCGTCTGCAAAAGCAGCAACAGGACGTAATACTCTTTCTCTCGCTTTTGAATGTATTCCCACGAAGAGAGCGCGGCGATCGCGCCGAGCAGCGTCGTCAAAACGATCAGCAGCACGGCAACGCCGTCAACGCCCATCTGGTAACGCGCGCCGATGATCGGGATCCACTCGTGGTCTTCGAGAAACTGCATGCCGCCGATGCCGCGGTTGTACTTCAACAACCAGAGCGAGATGATGAAGTCGAGCGCAAACCACGCGGTCGCAAAGCGCTTGATCAAGCTCGACTGGTCCTTCTTCATGAGCGCGAGAATGAGGATTGCGCCCACGGCCGGCAGCCAGGTGATTAAGGAGAGAATATAAGAGTTAGTCATTTTTTATTTCAGTGCGCCAGTAGAATTTTTACCTAAAGACCGCAAGAATATCGCGCGCAAAGAACACGGCGACCGCTACCATCAATCCCAATACCATCACGAGCGCGTAGTTCTGCGTGAAACCCGTCTGCGCCGCGCGGAACAACGGCGACATCAAACGCATGATGAAAGCGGCGACTGTGTTGACGAGCCCGTCGACGAAGTACTTGTCGATCCCGCCAACAATGCGACTGAACTGTCGGCTTAGCCACGCAAGACCATTGACGATGCCATCAACAATTTTCGAATCGAAGCTATAGACTGCGCGTGCAAGATCCATCGTGCGACGCGTGATGGCCCATCCATAAAATTCGTCGACCCAGTATTTGTTGTAACTCGCGACGTAAAGTGGACGCAGTCGTTGTGACCAGATGCCCGCGAGCGCCGGTCGCCAGACGTAGAACAGTCCACCGAGTAACATGCCGATGCCGGCAACGACGAGCGAGATGATGATAAAGATCCACTCGGTGGCGAGCTCACTGTGAGTCGTGTTTTCGACTGCATGGGCCAGGTTGAATCCCGTGTCACCGTAAACAGTAGCAGCACTGCCGTGACCGGCTTCAGCAGTTGGGGCGGCAGTTTCGGCGTGCTCAGTCAGGAGCCGCAGTTTCTGCGTGCGCGGTCTCCGCGGGCGCAACTCCGTGACCACCTTCAGGCGCATTGAACTCGCGCGTCACCGGATTCCAGATGATCGGATTCAGCCAGTTCGAGATATTCACACGGCCGCCCGGATGCTCGCGTTCCGGTTACCGTGCGAAATGCTGGTCCAATGCCGATAAACCCACCGATAGTCGCGAGCACTGCCAGGACCGCGAGTGGCACCCACATCGACGGCGGTGACTCGTGCGGCATGTGCGCGCCGTGGTGCTCGCCATGACCGTGCGTCGCTACGTGATGCTTCACGTCTTCGTGTACTGGTCCAACGTGTTCGCCGGGCTCGTGTCGTGGGCGATCTCCGGCAGATGCGACGGTCGCGTCGTGCTGAGCCAAACCTTTGTCGTAAGCAGAAGCGTGTGCTTCGTCGGCTTCACCGCCCGCGGGCGCTTCGAGAAATCTCTCGCGGCCCCAGAAAGTCATCGCCATCAAGCGCGTCATGTAAAACGCCGTGCACGTCGCTGCGATCGTGCCGATCAGCCAGACGAGCCAGCCGAGCGGGATATGGGTAGTCGAAGCTGCGTTCCAGAGTATTTCGTCTTTGGACCAGAAACCGCTGAACGGGATGATGCCGCAGATCGCGAGCCAGCCGGCCATGAAGGTCCAGTACGTGTAAGGCATGTACTTCTTCAGGCCGCCCATGCGCCGCATGTCCTGCTCGTGGTGCATGCCGTGAATGACGCTGCCTGCGCCGAGGAACATGAGCGCTTTGAAAAACGCGTGCGTCATCACGTGAAAGATGGCGATCACAAACGCGCCCACGCCGCAGGCCATGAACATGAAGCCGAGCTGCGAGACGGTTGAATACGCGAGCACTTTCTTGATGTCGTTCTGTGTAATGCCGATCGTGGCGGCGAAGATCGCAGTCGCGGCGCCAACGAGCGCGACGACGAGCAGCATCGTTTGCGAGTGCTGGAAGATGACGTTGGTGCGCGTGACCATGTAGAGGCCTGCGGTGACCATCGTCGCGGCGTGAATCAGTGCGGAGACCGGAGTTGGACCAGCCATCGCGTCAGGCAGCCATACGTGCAGCGGCAGTTGCGCAGACTTTCCGCACGCGCCGACGAATAGTCCGAGCGCGATCCACGAGAGGACGCCCCAGTGACCGAGCAGCTCGATCGGAAAACTCTTCGCCTGGTCGAAGACGGTCGGTGTATTGGGCGCTGCCGAACGTAGCGATAATGCCGAAGATCGCGAGGGCGAAGCCGAAGTCGCCGACGCGATTCGTGATGAATGCTTTGCGTGAAGCGTTTGCGGCTTCCTGTCGATCGAAGTAGTAACCGATCAGCAGGTACGAGCAGAGACCCACACCTTCCCAACCGACAAACATCATCAGGAAGTTTGAGCCCATCACGAGCACGAGCATCGCGAACATGAAGAGGCCCATGTAAGCGAAGAAGCGATAGAAACCGGTTTCGCCGTGCATGTATCCGGTCGCGAAAACGAAGATGCACAGGCCGACGCCGGTGACGATCAGCATGAAGATCGACGAGAGCGGATCGAGCTGATAGCTCCACTCGATGTTGAGCAAAGCGTAACCAGGCGTCTCCGCGCCTTCTGCGCCGCGATTGACGCTCACCGCGCCACCGGGGATCCAGTTGAAGCTAAAGCCGTCCTGGCTGGTCAGATAAGGCTTGGGCCACTCGGGATGGCCGCCGAACCCGTAGGAGTAAACTGCGCGCAACGCTGATCAAAAACGCGAGCGCAACGGAGCCGACGGCAATGCCTCCGATGAGCCTTTCGGAGAAACGAAGCTTCCGGCCCAGAAGACCATTAATTGCGGCGCCGATTAGCGGTAGCAGAGGAACTAGCCAGATGTATTTTTGCATTTAAGAAGTTGAAATAAGTCCTATTACCACTTCAACAAATCAATCTCATCTACCCAGATCGTTTCCTTGTTCCGGTAAAGCGCGATAACGATTCCCAGGCCGATCGCGGCTTCGGCCGCGGCCACGACGATCACAAAAACCGCGAAAATCTGTCCGGCGACCGCGTTGAGGCTGCCAGTCTCGGAGAGATAACGAGAAAACGCGATGAAGTTCAGATTTGCGGCGTTGAGAATCAACTCGATCGACATGAAGATCACGATGATGTTTCGCCGCGTGAGCACACCCGCCACGCCGATGATAAACAGCAGCGCGCCGATGACGAGAAACTTCGAGAGATCGGGATTCGCCGCCGCCTGCTTCATCATTGCGAACCGCTCGTTTCGGCTTCCTGTAGTAACAATATGACGTTAAAGAGATTGATCATAAGAATCGGTTTTATAATCCGCGTTAATCCGCGTTCCCAGGATCGACATCGTCAACTGAGGCTTCCTGTTTGAGTGTTCGCGCCAGCATCACCGATCCGATGATCGCTACCAGTAACAACACGCTCGCGATCTCAAACGGCAGCGCAGCATAACGATAAAGACTGCTGCCCAGGTTCTCTGCATCTTTGGTGATACGGCTGCTGCCCGTCGCTGAAGGCGCGTGTGCCTGATCTCTAACGGCTTCCTGTGCCGCCAGAACTTCGGGCGTGGCCGGATGACGTGCCTGCAAACCGCGATAGCCTGTGTTGATTGAGTAGAGCATTCCGCCTACCAGCAGCAGGCAGAAGATCAAACTCGCCGTGACTTGTCTTTGCTTATTGAAGATCTCCTCGCTGCCACGTTCTTCCGCGCCGACGTTGACGAGCATGATCACAAACAGAAATAGGACCATCACGCCGCCGACGTAGACGAGTATCTGAACGCCCGCGATGAACTCGGCCCGCGCGAGTATGAATAACGCCGCGACTGACACGAGCGACGAGATCAGAAACAGCGCGCTATGCACAGCATTGCGCGCCATCACGGTCAGCAACCCCGCAAAGATCGCCGCCAAACCGAAGATCCAGAAGAAGAGCGCTTCGTAACCAGAGAGAGTCATTTTTGGACATTTGCGACAGACAATCCAATAGGACGAAACAACAAAGCATATTGTGCCCTTTAGGACCTTTTTTGCTAACTAGCTTGTGTACTTCACTGTCTCGCGGCCCTGCTCGAGCATCTCGCGGTTCCACACAAACCCGGCGCGCGAATAGGTGGCGAGCTCGAAGTCCTGCGTCAGCTCTAAACAACTAGTCGGACAGGCTTCCTGGCACAACGCACAGAACATGCATCGCGAAGTGTCGAAGATAAACTCGTCGAGCACTTTTTTGCGGCGCGGCTTGCCGGCCACCACGATCTCGACGTCCATCGGGATGACGTCAATGCAGTCTTCAGGACACGCAATCGCGCAAAGATTGCACGCGATGCAGAGCGTGTCGTGCGTTTCCGGATCCATGTTGAGACGCGGCGCGCCGTGAAAACGCGGCGCCACGTCAGGACGAACTTTCGGATACTGTTCGGTGTAGATTCCCTTGCCCGCCACCGAATCTTTATCAGTGAGCGCGCCGAGATTGTATTTCAACGTCAGCCCGAGCCCTCTGATCAGATCCATCATGAAAAAGCGTTTGAGCTTTTGAGCGAACGTCGGCTTTGGAGTTTTTACTAATGGCATATTTAACTCCCCGGCTGCACAGCGGGTTTGCCCTTCGGCACATTGACCAGCCTGATATCTCTGCGCTGAACCTTGAGATTGAAGTCTCGCGAGCGCCAGTTGATGCGCGCCAGCAGCGATGCGGTCGCGAACAGCCCCACTATACCCATGATAATCATTATCGCTTTACCCGTGGCCGTCAGGTTCAACCCGCGATCGAGAAACTCGATCGTCTTCATTCCTCGATAACCATTAAGTGCCTGCACGAGAAAGATTGCAAATCCCGATAGCACGATATTGATTAGCGCCGAAGGAATGAGCCACTTCCAACCGATGTCCATCAGTTGATCGTAACGAAAACGCGGCAACGTCCAGCGCAGCCAGAAGTAGAAGTAAAGAATGAGCGAAGTCTTAACGAGGAATACGATGACGCTGACGATAACGAAGAGGTTGTGATACCCG
Source organism: uncultured Acidobacteriota bacterium (assembly GCA_963748155.1). Classification (GTDB taxonomy): domain Bacteria; phylum Acidobacteriota; class Blastocatellia; order Pyrinomonadales; family Pyrinomonadaceae; genus PSRF01. The sequence goes on from CAVVHV010000005.1 coordinate 277,057, forward strand.
GCTGCTTCGAGTCGATGAACAAACGGGAAGTACCAGCCGCCAAGATAAACGGTCGTAGCGACTGCTGCGACAACGACCATCGCCGCATACTCGGCCATGAAGAAAAGCGACCAGCGCATACCCGAGTATTCCGTGTGAAATCCTGCGACGAGCTCGGATTCCGCTTCCGGAAGATCGAAGGGCGCGCGGTTGTTTTCGGCGATGCCGCTGATCAAAAACATCAGGAAGCCGGCGGGCTGATAGAAGACGTACCAGATCGAATCCGATCCTTGCGCCGCGACGATGCCTGAAAGTGAAAGCGTGCGCGCAAACATCAAGGCGCCGATGAGCGAAAGCCCCATCGCGACTTCGTACGAGACCATCTGAGCGCTCGAACGCAGTCCGCCAAGCAGTGCGTACTTCGAATTTGAAGACCAGCCCGCGAGTATCAGCGCGAGCACGCCGATGCTCGAAACCGCGAGCACCAGAAGCAGTCCAATATTAACGTCGGCAATGACGGCCCAGTCAGGACCGAACGGAATCACTGAAAAGACGATAAACGCCGACGCGACAGCGATGTAAGGCGCAAAGAAGAAGATCCAGCGATCGGCTTTTTCCGGGATGAAGTCTTCTTTGGTAAGCAGCTTCAGCCCGTCTGCGATTGGCTGGAGCAGTCCCCATGGGCCAACGCGCATCGGTCCAAGCCGTGCCTGCATGAACGCCGAGATCTTTCGTTCGAGATAGGTTGCGTAAGCGACCCAGAGCGCGACGAGTGTGACGACGAGGCCGATCTGGATCAACGGCCAAACGAAATACCTGATCGTTTCCTCGCCGAGACCCAGCCTCAGCAAGAGATCGTTGAGTACGTCAATTGGAGCGAAAAGAAGCATGTTTCGTGATTAGATTCTCACGCAAAGTTCAGAGTTCACGCTTTAGCTTGCTCGCTTGAGGCCGAGACCACAGCCTAATGGCTGAACTCTGAACTTTGCGTTCTGATACTCACCGATCTATTTCTCCCAATACAATGTCGAGCGTCCCGATAATTGCCACAACATCCGCCACGAGATGTCCGATGCACATCTGCCGCAGTGCCTGAAGATTAATAAATGACGGCGGCCGCACTCTGACGCGCCACGGTTGCGCGGTGCCGTCTGAGACGAGATAACAACCGATCTCGCCTTTCGGTCCCTCGATCGAATGGTAGTAATCACCTACCGGCGGCTTCACGATCTTCGGCAGCTTCGCGTTGACCGGTCCATCAGGCATGTTCTCCAGCGCCTGATCGATGATCCGCCGCGACTGTCGCATCTCTTCCAGTCGCACGAGGTATCGATCGTAGGTATCGCCGTTCTCACCAAGCGGAATATCGAAATCCATGTCGGCATACGCAGCGTATGGTCGCGACTTGCGCACATCCCACGCGACGCCGGAACCGCGCAGCGCCGGACCCGACAAACCAATCGCAATCGCATCCTCCGCGGAGATCACTCCGATACCGACTGTTCGACTCAACCAGATGCGGTTCTCGGAAAGCACGGTTTCATACTCGTCGAGTCGCTTCGGAAAATTGTTGACAAACTGCCGGACGTCTTTGTTGAAGTCGTCGTAAGCATCGTTCGGCATGCCGCCGACGCGCCATGCATGACACGTCAGTCGCGCGCCAAACTGTCGTTCGAAGATCTTCAGAATCTCTTCGCGCTCGCGGAGCGCCCACAGCAAAACGGTGACGGCGCCGATGTCGAGCGCGTGTGTTGCGAGCCAGAGCAGGTGCGAAGCGATGCGATTGAGCTCAGTGAGAATCGTGCGCAGGTAATGCGCGCGCGGCGGAACCGGGAGGCCCATCATCTGCTCGACCGTTTCCACCCAAACGAGGCCGTTCGAGACGGCGGCGATGTAATCGAGACGGTCCCAGTAGGGAGCGATGGCCGTATACATGCGGTTCTCGGCAATCTTCTCCATGCCGCGATGGAGGTAACCGATATCGCAGTCGAGATCCATAACGGTTTCGCCGTCGAGCTTGAGAACCACGCGCAGCACGCCGTGCGTCGACGGGTGCTGCGGGCCCATGTTCAGCACCATCTCCGGGCTGTCGAGCAGTGTCTCCTGAGTTGTCGCTATTTCTACTTGATGCATGCTAAGTCACGTCAGTTTTAGACAGGATTTACAAGATTTGATCAGGATTTACATGTTAATCCTGAAAAATCTTGTAAATCCTGTCTAAAACTACCTCTACGCCGCGGGCGCTTCCGAAGACTGCGGCTTGTAACACCCCGTCACGCGGAACGGCTCAATCACCAACCCAATCTCCTCGACCTCGCCGGCGTCCTTTTTCTCCACGAGTTTCAACACGATCGCACTCGCCGCGCTCGCCTTGTTCCACACATTCCTCGGCGCCGCGGTCTCAGTCAAAACAAACCCCGCACCCTCTGCCGCATCCGGCGTGTCAAACACTTTCGCTTCGTAAAGCGTGGCGATCTCTTTCGGCGTCATTTATCTTTCGGCATTACTTCCTTGCCGCCAATAAATATCTGGCGCATTAATCGTTCCTGCGGCACTGAAAGAATCTCGAGACCATACGCGCGACGCTGCTGCAACTGCTCCATCTCGACGTCCGTCATCACGGGCAGGTGTCTCTCGGTCCACGCATTCTCGATAAATTCCAGTGGATAATCTTTTCTTAAAGGATACCCTTCCCAATCCGGCGGCAGGAGTAGTCGCCGCAGGTCCGGATGGTGGTTGAAGCGCACTCCAAACAGGTCAAAGACTTCGCGTTCGAGCCAGTTCGCAGCGGGCCAAACACCCGTGACACTGTCAACACTCTCTTTAGTTCTGACTTTCAGTCTGACGCGCTCGTTCGCTTCGATCGAAAACAAGTTGTAGACGATCTCAAACGGCGCGGGCGTGCGAGGCCAGTGTACGCACGTCAAATCCGAGAGGTAGTTGAAGCTTGTATCGCTATCGCCTTTTAGAAAATCGCAGATCTCGACGATGCGTTCGCCATCAACGTTGACAGAAAGCTGTCCGATAAACTCAACCGCGTCGCCAACCGCGTCACCGAATTGAGCTTTGAGTTTCTTGACGAGCGGATGATTAGCGGCGTCAGTCGGCTTTGGTCCTTCGTCCTTTTTCTTAACCGGCGGTTTTGGCGCGCCGGGCGCAGCCTGGTCCGCGGCGAGTGAGTCTTTCACCGCAGCCACGCGCGCTTTTGCCTGCTCGACCATCGACGCTTTTTCGGCGTCGGCTCCGGCGAGCGTTCCTGCGGGCGGAATTGCTGAAGGGGGTGGCGTGCCGGACGCCTCAGCATCTGAGACGCCCGGCTGTGTGGGTTCTTCAGAACCTGGTTGCTTCGTGTCTTCTGACATTATGCCGGCAGCTCGTTCACACTACACTACGGTTAGCTGACTATCTCCGCAAAAATCGGGAAGACAATCGCTTCGTAAACACTGCTGTTACAGCGAGTAAGAGAAGAAAGCGAAAACGAATTATAGCAAAGCGCCGTTCATATTACCTCATGGGGTCAATGATCTCACGAAATTTTTCCAACTGAGTTAAAGTGTGGCCGTGGCAAACAGCGACGCCGTCACAAATGCAACGCGGGCTCCGCTCAATCGGACCATAACGCTCTCCGACGAAGAGACAGCTCGGTACCGTGCCTCACTCGCAAAACTCGAAGCGCCCGCTGATATTGAAAATGTGCGAGACAAACTGTTCTGTCAGGACCTCTTTACCTTGTTGCCTCTTCTGCCGGACCGATCAGTGGATCTGATGTTTGCTGATCCGCCGTACAACCTCACAAAGAGCTTCAACGACCGCAAATTTAAGCAAACATCGATTGACGAATACTCGGAATGGCTCGATTCATGGCTGGCGCAAACTGTCAGGCTACTCAAGCCAACGGCGTCGGTTTACATCTGCGGCGACTGGCGAAGCTCGTCGGCAATACAGCGTGTTGGTGAGAAATATTTTCATTCCCCAGAACCGGATCACATGGGAACGTGAGAAGGGACGTGGCGCGAAGTCTAATTGGAAGAACTGTTCGGAAGATATCTGGTTTTTTACTGTTAGCGACGATTATTACTTCAATGTTGACGCGGTGATGCTCAAACGACAGGTGATCGCGCCGTACACGAACAGCAATGGCGAGCCGAAAGACTGGCTGGAGACCGAAAAGGGCCGGTTTAGGGTGACGCACCCCTCGAATTTGTGGACTGATGTGACCGTGCCATACTGGTCAATGCCGGAAAACACCGATCATCCGACGCAAAAGCCGGAAAAGTTGCTGGCGAAGATCGTGCTGGCCAGTTCGCGTGAAGGTGAGCTGGTGTTTGATCCGTTTAATGGTTCGGGGACGACGACCGTCGTCGCGAAGAAACTCGGGCGACACTATCTCGGTGTGGAGATTGATGAGACGTATTGTTGTTTGGCTCAAAAGCGCGTCGATCGTGCGGCCTCTGAACTGGCATCCAGGGTTATGCGGATGGAGTTTTCTGGGAGAGGAATAGCCGAATGTCACGGAAAAAACCTTTGACAGGATTACAGGATTTTCAGGATTAACAAGATTTATCCTGTTCATCTTGCAAATCTTGTCATCCTGTCTATGCTTGACGTCCCACCGCGCGCGCTCCTATGATATCTCGTTTGTAATTGCGGCCCGCGTGCCGCCTATAGGAAAGTGACGAGATGAAACCAGGAATTCACCCAGAATACGTCGAAATAAATGTTACCTGCGCTTGCGGCGAGACGTTCAAGACTCGCTCGACCAAGAAAGGCGACCTGCACGTCGAAATTTGCTCGGCTTGCCACCCGTTCTTTACCGGCAAACAAAAGCTAGTTGATACTGCCGGACGCGTCGATCGTTTCAACAAGCGCTATGGCAAGAAACCAGCCGCCGAACCCGAAACCGCGGCTTCCGCTCAGTAAGTCAATTGATGCTTTTGCGAACACAGCATTAGCCACTCCAAATCTACGCCGGCATGATTTTCGTCGGTCGCTAGTCGTGCATCAAAAGCACCCGCGATCGATAAACATCGCCGGCGTTACTGTTTTTCGATTCACCTTTCACGGTTCACCAACATGAGTACACCAGAAAGAGATCTAATCGTTGGCGGCCAGGCGGTCATAGAAGGCGTGATGATGCGCACGCCCAGCGCCTACGCGATCGCCGTCCGCAAGGCCGACGGCACGATCGTTAATACCGCTGCACGGCTACCAAAGTGGAGCGACAAGTATCCGATCCTCAAGTTGCCCGTATTGCGCGGCGGCGCGGTCCTAGTTCAGTCGATGGGCCTTGGCATCAAGGCGCTGAACTACTCCGCGAACGAGGCTTTCGCGGAGGCGGAGCAGGCTGAAGAAGTGAGAGTCGCGCTCTCGCCCGCGGTGATCGAAGGCGAAGGTGACTTTGCTGGTCTGACTGGCGCGGTTCCAGGTCTGTTTCCGGTGCCGACGCAGAAGCGTTCCAAAGACGAGTTGAAGAAAGGCACGACGGGTGCGGCAGTCGGCTCGATAATTTTCGCGCTCATCTTCAACGTGCTGCTTTTCGTTGCTGCGCCGTTGTTGCTGACGAATGCGCTGTTCATCGGAGCGGGCTGGGCAGCTGGTCCTGCCGCGGCGACAAGCACTGCTGCGCCTGCAGCCGATGCCGCTGCGCCTGTTGCTCAGCCTGAGGAACAGGCGTGGTACACGAATGCATGGTCCACTGTGCGAACGTACCTGCATCCAGTGCGTCCTTCAGTCGCATTCAACCTGATCGACGGTCTGATTCGCATGACGTTCTTTTTGATCATGATCGTCAGCTTCTCGCTTTTGAAGGACATTCGCCGCGTCTTTCAGTATCACGGCGCGGAACACAAGACAGTGTTCACATGGGAAGCAGGTCTACCGCTGACGGTGGAAAACGCACGGCCGCAACCACGTCAACATCCGCGTTGCGGCACGAGTTTCCTGATGGTCGTAATGCTCGTGGCGATCATCCTCTTTTCCGTGATCAAGTTTGATTCGTTGTTGTTCAACTTCCTGATTCGCATCGCGCTGATGCCGGTTGGTGGCTGGTCTTTCGTACGAGATTATTCGCCTCTCGGCGAAAAAAGAAAGCAGTTGGATCTTTAAAATAATGACGAGGCCCGGCGTGTGGCTGCAAAACATCACCACGAAGGAGCCGGACGATAAGCAACTCGAAGTTGCGATCGAAGCGTTGAAAGAATCTTTGAAGCTGGAGCCGGCAGACGGGAGAACCGTTGCCCGCGCCGCTTTCATAAATTGGGATGAGGTCTACATGTTAGACAAATTAGAACAGATAGTTAGCAGGTACGAGGAGTTGACTCAGGAGCTTTCGTCTCCCGAGCTGCTCTCGAATCCTTCCGCGTACGCCAAAGCCGCGAAACAACACCGCTCGCTTGAAGAAGTCGTGCGAAAGTACCAGGCGTGGAAGGGCTTGAAAGCCGAGCTCGGCGGACGCGCGCGAGTTGTATCGACACGTCTGACGACGAAGAGATGCGCGAGATGGCGCGCCTCGAGCTCGACTCGTTGCAGACCCGCATCGATGACACCGACCGCGAACTCAAACTTCTCCTGATTCCGACCGATCCAAATGACGAGAAGAACGTGATTCTCGAAATCCGCGCCGGCACCGGCGGTGATGAAGCGACGCTGTTTGCCGCTGAGATGGTGCGTATGTATTCGCGTTACGCTGAGAAGCAGCGCTGGCGTTTGAAGTGCTCGAAGCGTCAGAGTCAGGCATTGGCGGGCTCAAGGAAGCGATCGTGTTGATCGAAGGCGACAAGGTCTATTCAAAGTTGAAACACGAGTCGGGCGTTCATCGCGTGCAGCGCGTGCCCCAAACGGAAGCGAGCGGAAGAATTCATACTTCGGCGATTACTGTGGCAGTGTTACCGGAAGCGGAAGAAGTCGACGTGAAGATCGATCCGAAGGATCTGCGCATCGATACGTTCTGCTCGTCTGGTCCAGGTGGCCAGTCAGTCAACACGACTTACTCGGCTGTGCGCATCACGCACCTGCCGACTAACACTGTCGTTTCCATGCAGGACGAGAAGTCGCAGATCAAGAACCGCGAAAAGGCGATGCGTGTTTTGCGCGCGCGCTTGCAGGAGCTCGAAGAGCAGAAGCAACACGAGGCACTTGCGAGCGAGCGACGCTCGATGGTCGGTTCCGGCGATCGCTCTGAGAAGATTCGTACTTACAACTTCAAAGATAACCGCGTCTCGGATCACCGCATCGGGTTGACGATCCACCAGCTCGATCTTGTGATGGAAGGCAACCTCGATCCTTTCATCGATGCGCTCGTCGCGCATTACCAGGCGGAGAAGTTGAAGACTGATGCCGTTGCGGCTTAGATATAAGTGAGTTGATGTAGAAATGCCCCAGTAATGCCTTGTAATGCCGTCTAATGAACGCCACGAACGTCCTCCTCATTCGTCACGGTCAATCGAGAGGAAACGCTGAACGCCGCTTTGGCGGTCACACGGCAACTCCCTTGTCCGCGCGCGGCCGCAACCAGGCCGCAGGCCACTGCACGCACACTCAAATCAGAATCGTTGACGGCGATCTACTCGAGCGATCTCGCGCGCGCGATGGAAACAGCAAAGCCCCTCGCGAACATGACTGGAGTTGACTGTTCAAGGCACGAGCGCCTTTCGCGAGCGGAGTGTCGGCGTGATGGAAGGCCTGACGTTCGAGGACGCGGCGCAGCAACATCCGGAGCAGTATGCGGCGTTGCTGCGACGCGATTTCGATTATGTGTTGTCGGGCGGCGAGAGTTATCGACAACTACTGGACCGTGCGCGGCAAAAGCTCGACGAGATCATCGAGGAGCATCGCGGCGGGAAGATTGCGGTGTTCAGTCACACAGGGACTATATGCATTTTGGCGCTGCATTTGATGGGCGCGCTTGATGCGCCTGAATTGAAGCCTGTGTGGATATCGAGTGCGAATTGTGGGATTACGAAGTTTGAGCTGCGTGATGATGGGTTTGTGAGGGTGTTAGTGGTTAATGATACTAGTCATCTCGCCAATCTGTGAGTCACATGTTAGACAGGATTTACAAGATTTTTCAGGATGAACAAGATAAATCCTGTTCAATCTTGAAACATCCTGTAAATCCTGTCTAACACTCACTTCGGGGCCATGTCCTTCAACCGGCGACTCAGCCCGTTCTTAAACTTCCAATAAGCTTCCGCGAGCGGCTTGGGCACATCTTTGCCGACGCCCATCCACGTTCTCTCAAGCTCATCGCGCCAGGCGTCGAGCATCTTCTGGTCCAGACGCGAGTACACCTTCACGAGTCACACCGGCCGGCGGTGGCATCAAGGCGGCCATCGTGTCATAAACACGCGCGCGGTCTTCGCCATCAACACGTGTGAGCAGGTGCCAGAGTGTGAGCGTGTCGCGCGGACGCGCCTGGTCCAGGATCCACACGAGCGCAGAGCTGCGCGTGTTTGCATCAGGGTCGAAGTCAACTGTCTTGAGTGCTTCACGAAAAACGCTCGAAGCATCTTCGAAGTAAGGCGTGCCCGGACCAAGCGACGGTCGCGTTTCACACGCAGCGCCAGCCGGCACGATCGATTCACGGTCCTCCAACTCCAACGCGACCCAACCCGACGTCACACGCAACAAACTCGATCCCTGATCGTCAACTTCGAGCGTGTAAGCACAACCAAGATCTGCTGCAACTGCGGACGGCGTGTTGACGAAGAATAATCGCGGCGGCGCCCAGATATGCGCGCTCATTTTTCCGCGCGCCAGCTCGAGACGATGCTCAGTGGGCTGTGTCTGCAACAATCTGATACGCGTGTTTTCATCCACCTCAACACTACCGATCGAGCTCACGGCAATCTCCGCGCGCGAGTTTGCATCAGTCTCAAGCCACTCACCGACAGCCAGCTCTCCGTTATTTGAGATTCTTTCTGCTCCGACTGTCGGCGTGCCGTCGAGTCGCTTAACTCGCCACGCGGGCTTTCCATTCACAGATAGGACCGCATCAGCGCGATCGCTATAAACCAGCCAAACACCCCAGCTCGATAGCAACAGCATCACAGCGGCCGCAGCTTTCATCTGCCATGACCCAAACACTTCTCCCCTGCTGAGTTTCACTTTGCTTAACGAGTAAAGGTTCGAGCTCGCGCCAGACGTAATCAGGCGCGGCAAGCTGCGGCAGTTGTTCGGCGAATTTGATACCAAGCTTAACTTCGTCATATTTAGCGCGACACTTCGCGCACGAAATAATATGCTCCGCAAACTGCTTCGACTCTTCGTGTGACAGTTCTCCGTGACAATAAGCTGAAATATCTTTTGTTACATGCGTAGAAAACATTTAATTACTCACCCCAACTTGCCGGATTGTTCAAATGCGACAATCGCTTCGCTAACTGGCTGTGACCACGATTCAGTCTTGAAGCCACAGTGCCTTTCGAACAACCCATCACGCTCGCGATTTCCTCGTATGACAAACCCTCGATGTACTTCAACAGTATCGGCAGACGAAACTTCGGTTTGAGCTCGCCGATCGCCTTTTGCACCGCTTCCGCGATTTCGAGCCGCGCGTACTGTTTCTCCTGAGGTTTCTTATCGCTCGGATTCCTCATCGCCACAGTCTCTCCCCACGGCAGCAATCTTCGGCGGCGGCGCCGCTCGTCGAGACAAGCATTGACGACGAGACGATAAAGCCAGGTGGTGAACTCCGACTCGCCACGAAACTGACGAATGGCAGTAAACAGCTTGAGAAATATTTGTTGCGTGACGTCGTCAGCGACAGCACGGTCTCCGCCCGATGAATAGACGGCGATCGAGAACACCTTGTCTTTGTAGGTTTCGAACAGGAGCTGAAAGGCAGCGCGATCGCCCTGCTGGCAGGCTTCGATAACCCGTCCATCAATAAGCTGTTCAGCCACCATCATCTATGATTAGACGCGGGCTCGTGAGGAATTCTTCCAAAAACAAACCGCGGATTTACGCGGATAAACGCAGATCTCATCCGCGTTCTTCCGCGAAAATCCGCGGCTAAATTTATGCTGAGATTAGCGCGTGACGTGCACGAGCATCTCTGTGCCCGATTCGATCTTGAGCTCTTTGCTGCCCTGCACCGCCAACGATCCAGCGCCACCTGCGCCGCCGATAATCAACCCGATCGCCGCGCCCTTGCCGCCACCGGCAATACCACCCACGATCGCACCGACAGTCGCGCCGATTCCCGCGCGCTTCACAGTCTGTTTGGTCCTGCTTCCGGATTCGACGCCACCTTCTTCGTCAGCTTTTCCGGCGTCGTCACCATAAACCCTGGTCACATACCCGTGTAGGACGCCTCTGCGACCATCGCGCAACTCGATTGAGTCAAACGCGAGGTTCATGCTCGTGCGGCCTTTGACCTTTCCGGACTTCTGTATCGAGCTGACGTGACCGTTGACTCGGGCTTCGTCGAACCGGCTCGGATCGATCACTGTTGCAGTAAATCGATCGCCAATGCGCGAATCTTTACTCGATAGAGTGTCGTTGATTCGAACTTTAAGATCGGTACCCACCGGCACGAGTGGCCCCGCTCTCCTGGTGGTCGTTCTTCTTTTCATACCCGGCTTCGTCTGCGCGAGGGCAACCGGAGCCAGTCCTAAAACCAAACCCAACACCAGCAGCGTGCGCAATCTGTTGTTAAAAATCGTTCTCATTTCATCCTCCAAAGCATGCGGATTACCGGCTCGATAATATTAAGCCATTTCGGGTGAGGTTGGATAAAAGTTTAGGGAAGGGCGATATCTGCCTTTAAACCCATTGCGGCATCGGTGAGCGCACCGACTTCTTCGCCTTCAAACTGCCGTTTGCGATGGACCGAACCATCAGAATCAAAGATGTACGCCGAGGGCGCCTCTCGCATGATGATGTCTTGCAAACGCATCAAACCATATAGAAGGGCTTCGGGTCTTGGAGGACAACCGGGGATATAAACGTCTACAGGGATACAACGATCGACGCCCTGCATAGTCGAGTAGGAGTCGAATGGTCCACCGGTGGAAGCGCAGGCGCCCATGGCGATGGTCCATTTGGGTTCCGGCATCTGATCGTAGACGCGGCGAACAACCGGGCCCATTCTTAAGAGTGACAGTTCCGGCAATGATGATCAGATCGCTCTGACGTGGACTTGGACGAAAGACGCCGGCGCCAAAACGATCGATGTCGAATCGTCCCGCGCCCGTGGCGATCATCTCGATGGCGCAACACGCCAGACCGAAGGTCATGGGCCAAAGCGCTGACTTGCGCGCCCAGTTGACGACCGGGGCCGCGATGTCGACCGTCTTTGCGCCCACGGTGCGTCGAAGCGAGTTCATGATCGAATCGACCGTGGTTAGAACAAATCCTTCTTCGTGTTCAGCCATACGTCCTAAGTATAACTCACGCCCACTCAAGCGCGCCCTTCCGCCACGCGTAGTAATACCCGACGATGAGAATCGCGATGAATACAAACATCTCGATAAGGGCAAACTTCGTAAACGAGAAGTCGTCGCCCATAAAGATTATGGCCCAGGGCAGCAGGAAAATTGTTTCGACGTCGAAAATGAGAAACAGCATCGCGACGATGTAATAGCGCACGGTGAAACGCTCGTGGGCTTCGGTCGTTGGATCGATGCCGCACTCGTAAGGCCGCATCTTGTTCTTTTCGTACTTGATTGGCCGCAGAAATCGCCCGAGGACGATGGGCAACACGGGAAAGATCACGGCCACGCCGAAGAAGACCATTACCGGCCAGTAGGCTGTGATAGGGCTGCCGACAGTCTGAGTTGTCGTCGTTGCTGCTTGAAGAAGCATTAAGTTTTCGACAGGATTTCAGGATTTACAGGATATTCAAGATGATCATGTAAATCATGAAAATCTTGTAATCCTGTCTCTCTGAACGAAAGAATAGTAAGCGTCGCCGAAGTCTCTGTCAACGTAGTAATCAGGCAGCCTCAGTTCATATCGATGTAACTTCACAGCAAGGCTGATTTAAGATGTCCGTCATACTCTCTAATGTCTCTTACAGCTCCAAACTCAAAGAGGAACCTAAAACGATGAAGTGCCTACTGCTCGTCTTTTTACTGTTCGGTCTAACGCCCGCGCGGGCACAGGAGATGATCAAGCCTCCAGTCGACTCGCCGGCCACAAACGTAACAGAACGTGTCCGCCTGCTCGAAAGCGAACTCGAACGCCAGAACACGAAGCTCGATCAGTTGCAAAAGACACTAAGCGAACAGCAGGCGACGATTCAGGCACTGCTGGACAAGCTCAACGCTCAACCGAATGCGACAATCGCAACCGTCAAAGAACCGGAGCCGCCGGCACCCGCGACACCCGCTGAGCCGCAAACACCAACCGTCGAACAACGTCTCGCGAAAGTCGAAGGTCAGACTTTGAAAATCGGTCCGGTCAGGGTCAGCGGTGACTTCCGTCTCCGTTTCGACGGCACGTTTCGCAGCACCACTGAGCCACCCGATCCGCCGCTCGAACACGTGCAAAACGCACGCGCGCGATATCGCTTCCGGTTGAATCTCGATACTGATCTTTATCCAAACCTGAGCTTCCACGCTCAGCTCGCAACCGGTCCACTGAACAATCCCCTCTCGACGAATCAAGACTTCACCTCGATAAGCGTGCGCGCGCCCCTGGGACTAAGCGAAGCATGGGTCGAGTATCGACCGACGAAGTCACTGCAACTCCAGGGCGGTCGCGTTCAAAGCATCTTCGCAGACAATTCCCGGTTTCTCTTCGACGACGATCTTCGTTTCAACGGCTTCAACGAAAGATACACACACTCGTTCAAGTCAAACGGCGCTTACGTTTCAAGCCTTGAACTCCGCGCCGGCCAGTACATTCTTTCCACTCCGAACGTCGCTGTGATCGCGCCGAACAGTCCACTCGCACGCGCTGGTGAAGTGGTGGGCACAGCCGGACGATCGGCCACGCTCTTTCACCAGGGACTGCTCGTCAATCAGAAATTCAACGAGAGATGGAACAGCCAGATCGGCGGCGACATTCAGCTCTACAATCATCCCAATCAGATCCAGCTTGCCTCGACGCAGGATGGACTCGTACTCCTCGTCCAACCCGGAATCGGAATCGCACTCTCAGGACCACTGCCGGGCATCGGCAACGCAACGACGACTCCCGGCGGTGTTGTCTACACGGCTCCCGGTTTCCAGGTTGCGCGACTAACGTATCGTTTGAACTACGCCGGATTCACGCGTGGCGACCATGCATTTCCAGTCACGTTTAATCTTCAGCTCGCGCGCAATGTCGCGACCGGCTTGAATGAACGTGACGCGATGCTGGCGGCGTTGCAGGTTGGGAGGATCACGAAACGCGGCGACACGTCGTTCATGTACGTGTTCGCGATCAAGGGTGCGAATTCAATGATCTCGCAGGTGACCGATGATGATTTAGGAACCGGAACAGGCGTGAATATCCGCACGAATCATTTCCGGTTCGAGTATGGAATCAGTAAGAAGGTAACGTTCCAGAGTTTGCTCTTTATTCAGAACTCTTTGCGACGCAGCGGGCAGTTTCCCAACTTCTTCGTTCCGCTCGGCGACTTCGCGCCGACGACGTACCGCGTGCAGCAGCAACTCGTGTTCGCTTTTTAAGCCTGCGAAGCAGGCGACAGCATAAAGCCTGGGGCGCAAGCCCCAGGAAACCTAAACAAAAACGCATTGAGCCCGCGGAGCGGGCGACAGATTACATGGTGCCGTCTGTCGCCCGCTCCGCGGGCTCGATATATTTTTTTCTATTCGATCCTGGGGCTTGCGCCCCAGGCTTTATGCTGTCGCCTGCTTCGCAGGCTTCGACTCACTTATTAAAAGGCGCTCGCACCGTCTTCGTGAGGGATTTGATCTTTGATTCCTTCGGTGGTGGAGCGTGGTTGATGTTGCAGTAGCTGCCTGGCTGGCTGCCGCTCGGATAGGTCATGCGGCTGCGCACGGGGCAGTCGGGTTTCGCGAGTAAGCCACTCTCGGGATCGATCAATACGGTGACTGTCGCGAGCGCGGGTGTTGATGCTGAAGACGGCGTATCGGTCGAGGCTGAATTTTCTTCAGGGACAGGTTCGTCGTTGTGATTCGGTTTGCGAGTCGCTTCGCCTCGCGCGGTCGGTTCAGTTCGCGTTGCAGCTTCGGCCGGCAATGACTCAGGCTCTTCAATCTGCTGCGGTTGCTGCGCATGGCTCCGCCGGTCAAGCAACACTTTCATCGCGACTGCAAAGACCGCCGCGAACAGAAACAGGAAAACTACAGCCGTCCTCCCACTGCCTCCCCGCGGAGCCGGACGTCGCTCGACTGCAGCGGTATAAACCGTCTCGGTGGGTCTCGGCGGCGGCGGCGGCGCGGGCCGCGGAGTCTTACCCGAGCTCAACAGGTCGTACGCCTCGTTAATCTCCTTGAGCTTCTCCTGCGCCTTTTCCTGCAAGCGCGGGTCGTGCACAAAGCGGTCCGGATGCCAAACCTTGGCAAGGTCACGATGCGCTGCTTTCAGTTCCCCGCTCGAAACGCCGGGCTTCACCCCCAGCAGTTCGTAAGCCTTACTCAAGTCTGTATGCAATTTTCCTCTACGATAGGACGTGCGCTAGTCTCGACACTCCTCGCAGCAGGTCGTCACTACTGGGCACGGGCACGCCCATGTAGTGCATTATTGAGACAACCACAATTCCCAGGATAAAGCTGGTTAGTACAGCCTTCAGGAGCGCGGCGCCTAACTGCGTCAGAAATGTCGAGATTTTTCTCGAATATCGCCGGATTCTCATAGTTGATCCCCCCAGACCTTCGTCTGTCGGTTAAGCATTTCTAGTGAGTAACCGGGGCACCTGCGCGTTTGCGCGGGCGGTGGAGGACTACGGGGCTGTCGGGGACGATCGAGGCCAAAACCTCAGGAGCGAATTATCGCAGAGGCGAGGGATGGTTGCAACAATGTTTTGCACCGGTTCGAACTGGGGCGGTCTGGAGCCACCATGCCTAAAGCGCCACACGGTTTGAGGGGATTTACCCGACCAATCTCACGATCTTCAAACGGCATATTAGTTGCCGAAGCTGGGGATTAGGGCGGTCAAATTCGATCACAAAGGAAGATTAATCATGGCGTTAACGGGTGCAAACCATCCCGTGGTGCTGGTTGTCGAAGATCACGATGACACTCGTGAAATGCTCCAGCTACTGTTACACCTTTTTGGTTGTTGTGTGATTGCGGCTCAGGACGGTGAAGAAGCGTTGAGCTTAGCCGAAAAGATGACTCCGGACCTGATCCTGATGGACATGAAAATGCCGCGCCTCGACGGTCTCTCTGTGACGCGCATGATCCGCTCGCATCCGACTCTGAACAAGGTGCCGATCGTCGCGGTGACGGGAATGGTTACGCCACAGTTTCAAAGCGAGGCGCTGAACGCAGGCTGCACTGAGTGCCTTTCCAAACCGATCGATTTCGACCGCCTTGAACGACTTATTAAAGCTCTCACCCGAACCGCGTCTATGCCATTGGTCCGGCATTGTCGTTACTCACCAGTCACGACGTCTCCACGCGCAGTGTAATTACAGGAATGATCTTGTTAATCTTGTAATCCTGTAATCCTGTCTAACAAGGAGGAGATACCTATGCGCGCCGGAATCATCGTGAGCCTATCGATCCTCGTCTGTTTGCTGTGCGCCTGTAATCGTAGTCGCGTTGCCCTCGAGTCCAGTTCCAACCCCAACCCGAACAACAGCAGTACGTCCGCGGTGCCGCCCAGCAATCCGGCAGTTATGCCTGTTGCTTCGTATGCCGATACCGTCAGCAAAGCCACACCGGCAGTAGTGACGATTCATTCGCAAACGCGCGTGCGGCAACCGCAGCAGTTTCCGTTTATGGACGATCCTTTCTTTCGCCGCTTCTTCGGTGAGCGAGGAAATCAGCAAGCGCCAAACCAGCCGACACGTCAGGGCCTCGGATCCGGCGTTATCGTCAGAGAGGACGGGTACATCCTGACTAATCATCACGTGATCGACGGCGCGGATCAGATCCAGGTTGATTTGAATGACAATCGCAGTCTCCAGGCTCAGGTTGTTGGCTCCGATCCGCCCAGCGATCTTGCGGTGCTGAAAGTGAATGCTTCCGGTTTGCCGACGCTGATCCTTGGTGATTCTGATCGCACTCGCGTCGGTGATGTTGTGCTCGCGATCGGAAATCCGCTCGGTGTTGGTCAAACAGTAACGATGGGAATCATCAGTGCGAAGGGTCGCCAGACGGGTTTGAGTAACGGAAGCTTTGAAGACTTTCTGCAAACTGACGCACCGATAAATCGCGGCAATTCAGGCGGTGCGCTGGTGAGCACCAACGGTGAGTTGATTGGCATTAATTCACAGATACTGTCGCCGTCCGGAGGCAGCATCGGACTCGGTTTTGCAATTCCGTCGAACATGGCCCGCAGCGTGTTGGACCAGTTGATCAATACGGGCAAAGTCCGGCGCGGTCAGCTTGGGATTGTGGTGCTCGAGATTCCTTCTGAAGAAGCTTCGAAGCTCGGAGTTACGCAAGGACCGGGCGTGGTCGTTTACCGTGTGCAAGATGGAAGTGGCGCGGAGCGTGCCGGGCTGCGGCAGGGCGATGTGATCACTGCGCTCAACGGCCAGCCTGTGACTGATCCCAACACGTTCCGCAACACGATTGCGGCGACGTCACCGGGGACGGAAGTCACACTAACTGTTAGGCGTGACGGGAGTGAACGGCAAGTACGTGCGACGCTCGGCGAATTCCATCCGGAAGCGGAACGCCCGCGTGATCAGGAATAAACCACCTTCGAAGATCATCCACAGATTACACAGACTTATTTATCGATCTGTGTAATCTGTGGATAAAGATTCGCCTTCATTTCGGCAAGTGAATCGTGAAGGTGCTGCCTTTGCCCAGTTCCGAGGTGACGGTCACTTCACCACCGTGCAGCAGCGCGAGGTGCTTCACGATCGCGAGACCGAGGCCGGTGCCGCCCATGTCTCTCGAACGCGCCCGATCGACGCGATAGAAGCGTTCGAAGAGTCGCTCCAGATGCTGCGCCGGAATGCCGTCGCCGTTGTCCTGCACGAGGATCCGGTCGCGTGTTCCCGGCTCATGTGAGATCACCACAGTCCCATGCTCGCGGCTGAACTTGATCGCGTTGTCGATCAGGTTCGTGAGCATCTGTTCGAGGCGGCGGACATCTGCATGGACCATCACCTCAGGCCCTACTTTATTCTGCAACGTAACACTCTGTACCGCGGCTTTCGCGGTTAAAGAAGCACACACCTCCTGGACCAGCTCGTGCAACTCGACGGGCGCGGCGCGGAGCTGCACGTTGCCACCCTCGATCGCAGTAAGCTCGAGAATGTCGTCGATCAGGCCCTGCATGCGCGACGCATTCTTACGAATGATCGAGAGAAAACGCTGACAACTCTCAGTATCCTCCATCGCACCGCTTTCGAGTGTTTCGACAAATGCGATGATCGACGTCAATGGTGTTCGCAATTCATGTGAAACGTTGGAAAGGAACTCCTGTCGCACGAGCTCGAGCCGTTCAGTGCGGGTGATGTCGAAGAACACGCCGAGCGCGCCTCCGGCTCCGCTGCCGTTCGTAATGCCAATCGGAACCACACGCAGGTCGAAGATCTGTCGCTCTGGTCCATGTGTCTCGACTTTAATACCGCTTCGTTCAACGCCTTTCAGCCCGTCGAGAAACGCACCGTAGATTGCTGGATTACGAGTCAACTCGGTCAGGCGTTGCGACTTGAGTGCGGGCACCGTGGGATTGAATAGCTTGCGAGCGGCGGGATTCGAGGCGACGACACGCATGTCCTTATCAACAACCAGCAATCCCTCGCGCATGCCGGTCATCGTCGCGTTTAAAAGCGAGTGTACTTCGAAGTTTTCAGGTGACTGAGTTTGATCGAGAGCCGGATTCTGCGTTTCAGAACTTTTGCGATTCAATGCCACGAACCACGCAACCGCGACGGCCATCACGACTAACGCCAGAATCAATCGCACGAACAATGAGGGAATAACGAGGGCAAGGATGGTGAGAATAACACACGAAAATATCCAAATAGATGGTCGCTTGGGCACAAAGATTTACCTCTTCTTGTAAATCCTGAAAATCCTGTAATCCTGTCTACTAGTTACGTCAGTTGTAGACAGGATTACAGGATTTTCAGGATTTACAAGATTCAAGTGCAGCCGACAAAACGATACCCCACTCCGACCACCGTCTCAATACAATCGCCGCACTTGTCGAGCTTCTGTCGCAGGCGACGAATGTGTACATCGAGAGTGCGCGCGTCGCCATAGTAGCTGTAACCCCAGACACTATCCAGCAACTGCTGGCGCGTCACAACACGATCGGGACTGCGCGCCAGGACCGAAAGCAACGTGAACTCTTTGTTGGTGAGTTTGATCTTTGCACCATCACATGCAACGCGTATGTCGTCGAAGTCGATCTGCAAATGATCGTCTTCATACGTCTTACCCATCGTCTCATCTGCTCGCCGCATCACGGCGCGCACACGAGCGAGAAGCTCGCGCACTGAAAACGGTTTCGTGATGTAGTCGTCAGCTCCGAGATCGAGACCAGTCACGCGATCTGATTCCGAGGCTTTTGCCGTCAGCATGATGATCGGCGTGCGGCGTGTCGCTGGCTCGCGACGCAAACGACGGCACAACTCGATACCGCTCATTCCCGGCAACATCAGGTCGAGAATAATCAGTCGCGGAGATTCGCGCTCGTTCAATGCCGCCGCGAGACCGGCCTCGCCCGTGGGCGCAGTAACAGCCGGCAATCCTTCGCGTTCGAAGTTGTACTTCAAACTCTCGGAAATGTCGGCGTCGTCCTCGATGATCAGGATTGGGCGAGTCATAACTCAATTAAGTATGTTTGATAAATGCCGCTTCAGCCATGTAGACGGTCAACTCACAAATGTCGGTCACGTAGTCGCCGATGCGTTCGAGATGCTTGGCGACAAACAACAACCGTGCATCGCGCGTCGCGGTTGTAGGCTCCGTCACCATCAGCTCAATGAGACGATGAAATGTGTGGTTGTATAGATCGTTGATCTCGCTATCGCTCTTGATGACTTCGCGCGCGGTAACTGCGTCGCTGGAAGTGAACGCGTCGAGTGCAGAACGCAACATCCGCAACGCATGTTCAGCCATGCGATTCAGATCGAGCACTGACTTCAGCTCGGGTTCGTTGTTGAGATCGATCGCGGCGCGAGCAATGTTGCAGGCGTGGTCCGCGATGCGTTCCAAAACGGGCGCCATTTTCGCAACTGAGATGACGAAACGCAGATCGCGCGCGGCCGGCTGGCGGAGCGCGATGATGTCGATGCACTGGCGATCGATCTCGACCTCGAGATGATCTACTTGATCGTCGTGATCGAGAACCTGCTGGGCCACTTCGCTATCGCGTTCGCTGAGCGAATACATGGCGCGCTCGAGCGCCTGTTCGGCCTCGCCCCCAAGCAGAAGAACGCGATCGCGCAACGAGCTCAGTTCGTCGTCAAGATGACGGTGAGTATCCATAGATTGCTGGTCTATCCAAACCTTCCCGTGATGTAGTCTTCAGTCAATTTTTCGTTGGGGGCTGTGAACATCTTCTCAGTCGCATTGACTTCGATCAACTTGCCAAGCAGGAAAAACGCCGTCGTGTCAGACACGCGCGCCGCCTGTTGCATGTTATGCGTGACGATGACAATCGTGTACTGCTTTTTCAAGTCAAATATTAGCTCTTCAATCTTCGAAGTCGCGATGGGATCGAGCGCCGACGCCGGCTCGTCCATCAATAGTACCTCAGGGCGAATCGCGAGTGCCCGCGCGATGCAGAGGCGCTGCTGTTGGCCTCCGGAAAGACTCAACGCGGAGGTTTTGAGTCGATCTTTTACTTCGTTCCAGAGGGCTGCGTCTTTCAAGGCTTGTTCGACGCGTCCTTCCAACTCAGAACCACTGCTGGTCACGCGGTTGATTCTCAGGCCGTAGGCGACGTTGTCGAAGATCGACTTCGGAAACGGGTTTGATTTCTGAAACACCATGCCGACGCGACGGCGCAAGTCGACGACGTCTGTGCCGGGCGCGTAGATATCGTGATCGTCAATCGACACCTGGCCGCCAACGCGCGTGCCGGGGATGACGTCGTTCATGCGATTGAGCGTGCGCAGGAAAGTCGACTTGCCACAGCCGGATGGTCCAATAAAGGCCATCACGATGCGCTCGGGAATCTCGATCGAGATATCGTGGAGCGCCTGCACACGACCGTAGAAAAAGTCCAGGTTGCGCACGGCCACTTTGGCCTTGTCGCTGCTGGTTTGTACGGGCGCCGAGGGGCGCACTTCAATTCTTGGAGCCGCAGTTTGGACCGGCATAATTAGCCACAAAAAGTTACAAAAATCACAAAATAGAAATCTTGTTAATCTTGTAAATCCTGTAATCCTGTCTAAAACTTACTTCCGCTTCACGAATCCACAAGGATGTAATCACCTGTCTAAAACTTCTTACGTGTCAAAAACCGCACAATGATGTTGATTCCCAACACCAACGTCATCAGCACGAGCGTTGCAGCCCACGCCTGCGCATGCCATTCGTCATACGGCGAAATGGCGTAGTTGTAAATCTGCACTGTCAACGACGCGATCGGCTCATTCAACGACTCCGGAAAAAATCGACTCCCGAAAGCCGTAAACAACAACGGCGCCGTCTCACCCGACACGCGTGCAATCGCCAGCATCGCTCCCGTCGCTATTCCCGGCGCGGCCGCCGGAATCACGACTCCGAGGATCACACGCCACTGCGGCGCCCCAAGCGCCAGCGCTCCCTCACGCAAACTATGCGGCACAAGCTTCAACATCTCTTCGGTTGTGCGCGCCACGATCGGGATCATGATCAGTGCGAGCGCGACACCACCGGCGAACGCTGAGAAGTGCTTCATCGGCAACACGAGGACCGCGTAAACAAAAACACCAGTGACAATCGACGGTATGCCCGTGAGCGTATCCACAATGAACCGCACCGCGCCGCCGATTCGCCCACGTCCAATCTCCGACAAGTAAACCCCAACACAAATTCCAAGCGGCAAGCCGAAGGCAGAGGAAATCAAAAGCAGTACGAGAGAACCGACGATTGCATTTCCGATTCCTCCACCTTCACCAACAGGGCGAGGACGATCGGTCAAAAATTGCCAGTTGAGAGAGCCGATTCCCTGCCACGCGATATGTGTAAGGATGATCAGCAACGCACCAACCGCCAGCAACGTACAGAGCCCTGTCAGCGTCGTCATGAACGCGCTGTTGGCACGACGTATTCGATCGACTTGTCTATAAGTTGCCATCAGGCCGCTCTGCCAACTCCACCGGTTCCTCGCGTCACGTTCCAGACCAGAACTCTGGCGATACCGTTAACGATGAACGTCACGAGAAAGAGAATGAGTCCGAGCTCAACCAGCGCGCTCAGATAGAGATCGCCGGTGGCTTCGGTAAATTCGTTCGCGATCGCCGAGGCGATCGTGTACGACGGATCGAATAACGAGAGACTGATCTGCGCGCGGTTACCAATCACCATCGTTACCGCCATCGTCTCACCCAACGCCCGGCCTAATCCAAGAATCACCGCGCCGGCAATTCCGGGCGCGCCGTTCACAAGCACGACGCGAATCATTTCCCACTTCGTCGCGCCGAGTGCTAGTGCGGCTTCGCGTTGAGAACCAGGCACGGCCGCAAGCACGTCGCGCACAACTGCGGAGATGATCGGTGTCACCATGATCGCGAGAATGATTCCCCCGGTGAGCAATCCGATTCCCGTGATCGTTCCGCGAAAGAACGGCGTCCAGCCAAACAACTGCTGAAGAACGGGGTAAACATACTGCCGCCCAAAAGGTGCGAGAACGAAGATGCCCCAAAGGCCATAAACGACAGACGGAATTGCAGCCAGCAACTCGACCAGAAAACCAACGGGCCGGGCGATGTAGTGCGGCGCCTGTTCGACTAAGAAGATCGCGATACCCAGCGACAGCGGAACGCTAATAAGCAAAGCAATCAACGACGAAGCTACTGTTCCGTAGATGAACGGGAGTGCCCCAAAATCACCTTTGATAGGGTTCCATGCCTGGCCTTTCAAAAAACTAAAACCGAACTGCCGGATGGAGGGCATTGCCTCAACCGCGAGGGCAACTACCATCGCCACTACGACTCCAACCATGAACAACGCCACGAGCAGCATCAGAATGCGAAACACTGCATCGCCCGTATTGCCTGTTGGCGAAAGCGCACGACGCCACGTTGATTGCGTGACAAGGTTTCCAGTCGCTGCGCTCATCGTTTTTTGTGCCTTATTTGCTTTTGTGGCTAAGATCTAAGCGGGGCTCCGTTAGCCGTCACTGAATTGATCTTCGTTTCGGCTTTCTTCACGATGTCCGCCGGCAACGGCGCGTACTGCAACTCCTTCGCAAAACCCTCGCCATCGTGAATTCCCCACCAGAGAAAATCGATGAGCGCTTTTCCTTTTGTAGCGTCTTTCTGATCCTTGTAAACAAGGATGTACGTGTAACTCGAAATCGGATACGCCTGTGGTCCTCCGGCATTCGTGATCGAAACACGCAAGTCGTCAGGTGTATTCGCGGCCGAGGCCGAGGCTGCTGCGGTAACCGTATCGATTGTCGGCTCGATAAAGTTTCCGCCTGCATTCTTGATGTGAGCCACTGGCAGATTATTCTTCAACGCGTAAGCCAACTCGACGTAACCGATCGTGTTTGGCGTGTTCTTCACCTGCCCCGTCACACCTTCATTGCCTTTGCCGCCGATGCCGGTGGGCCAGCTTGGAGACGTGCCGGAGCCAACTTTCTCTTTCCACTCGGCGCTGACTTTGGAAAGATAATCAGTGAAGACCGCTGAAGTGCCGCTGCCATCCGAACGATGGACCACCGTGATGTCATTTGCCGGCAGTGTCACGCCAGGATTGTCGGCCGCAATCTTCGGATCGTTCCACTTCTTGATCTTGCCCAGGAAAATGTCGGCGATAAGTTCCGAAGAGAATCGCAGCGGCTGCTTCACGCTCTCGAGGTTGTAGGTAATGACCACTGCGTCCGAGCACCGTCGGAATGTGGAGTATCTCACCCGGTGCTGACTTGAGATCTGCATCGCTCATCGGTGAATCAGAAGCGCCAAAGTCGACAGTCTGTTCCTTGAGCTGCTTGATGCCGCCACCGGAGCCGATCGACTGGTAATCCATCCTGACGTTCGGATGTAGCTTTCCGTACTCGCTCAACCATTTTTGATAAAGCGGATTCGGGAAGGTGGCGCCCGCGCCTTGCAGGCTTACCGAACCCGAACCGCCAGACCCGCCGTTGTTATTGCAGGCGATTGAGGCGACCAGAAAAACAACTGCACTAAACCAAATTACAAGCTGAAAGCTTTTCTTCGAGACAGACATTTAGCATCTCCAATGCTGTGGTGCTGATTGGGGCGAGCGTTTTGCGAAACTCGAATCTAAGCAGCGGGTGTTACATCCGACTGAACTACGTCTGAATTCTCAGTTAACAGTTCGCGATTTCCGGCTGTTTTTCCTAGGTTTTCGTGATAATCAGCCGGTAGCCGACGTTAACCATGGTTTCTATTTGCAGTCCGAAGTCGGCGAGCTTGGCCCGGAGGCGATAGATATAAACGTGAAGGCTCTCGGTATTGAGCGGCTTGTTCGTTCCCCAAACTGAGCTCCACAGCTCGTCCGACGCGACGATGCGGTTTGGCGTCCGTGTCAGTCGCGAGAAGATCAAAAACTCGGTGCGGGGCAGCTTGATCGGGCTGCCGCCGCACGCGACGTAGTAGTTCTTGTGCTCCACTCGCAGAAAGCCATCGTCGTAGATGTCTTCAGCCGTGGGAATCAGACTGTGGTGTTCGACGTGTGTCATTTCTTGTAGTGGCATAGGTTGAATCCCTTGAATTTTTGGTTGTGACTAAGCTTTGCCCCAAAAGTCCGAAATCATTCTTGGATCGGCTCAGTACAGGGAGCGGTAGCGACCTGGTCAGTGATCAGCATGCGAATTTTCCGGTGATTCTTGACTCCCATGGTTGACCAGGTCGCTACCGCTCCCTGTACTGACCCGATCCAAGTACGATTCCTACTTTTGAGCCAAAGCCTTGTGACTAAAACTTTACCTTCATCCCGAACTGCATCACACGTGGACCGCCAATCGTGTCAGTGATCTTTCCGAAATCTGTCGCGGTTTCACCAATCACGTTGTTTGGTGTAGCAAAGTTGACGTTGTTCAGGACATTGAAAACGTCCCAACGAAACTCCAAACCAACACGCTCTGTAATCTTCGTATTCTTTGCGAGTCCGAGGTCGATGCGCTTTTGGCTGAAGCCTCTCAAAACATTTCGACCCAGGTTTCCAAAACCACGATTGTTCGGATAGCCACCCGCCAGACTCAACGGAGAGCAAAGCGCCGCCGAGTTGAAAGCCTGTTCGGTTGGATCAGAGCCCGTTTGCCGGAGCTGATCGAGCGTGCCACAGAGACTCGGTCGACCAAAGGCCAATCGGTACAGACCGCCTGAGCCAAGTCTAAGGTTGTTGTAATTCGCCGGGTTCGCCACCGTAACTTCAGCCGAGAAGATCGAATACGGCAATCCGGATTGCGTTTGCCCGAAACCCGATACTCTCCAACCGGTCAGGAACTTCGATTGAGAGCCAAAGCTCGGAATGTCATACACAAAGCTCAGGCTGAAGCGATGCGGCCGATCAAAGTCAGACAAGCCACGATTTGCATTCGTATCGAAAGCATTTCCCTGGGCCGTGAAGCCGACGTTCGGCAGATCAGGCTTGCCGCCGCCTGCGGTACTGCCGGGATCAGCCGAAGCGTTGTCGATCGATTTCGAGAACGTATACGCTGCGTTGAACTGCAATCCTTTTGAAAGCCGCTTCGTCAAACTTAACTGGGCTGAGTGATAAGTCGAATAGGCGGAGTTTCCAAGCAGAATTGCTTCGGGAACGTCGAAACCGAGGAACGGTGACCTGCCTTCAAAGGTGATTACAGCACCCGACGGATTCGCTAAGTTGTAATCAATCAGCCCGCCGAGAACTGCATTCGGAAATCCGAAGGCTTTGCCTAATCCTCTCGCCCGCGCAGTCGTGCCTGCATTCAGTGGTCCAAGTGGACTACCGGCAGCAACGTAAGCGCGATTGAATCTCTCGAATATGAAATCCGGCGCGTTCGGGTCATTAAGGTCAAAGCCCTGCGCGAAAGAGGTTGCTTGTAATAGCTTCGTGCCTTTCGAACCGACATATCGAATCTCAACGAGGAAATTCTTGGTGACTTCATACTGCCCACCTAAATTCCACTGTTGGACGTAGGGCGTACGCAAGTTGCGATCGACAGCGCGAAACTCGAAGGTCTCCGCGATATTTCCTCGAAACGGCAGTCCGGTGGCAGGATCGATTGGATTCAGCGTACCGTCCGCACCACGAATCACGTTTGTGTTGTCTCGAATCTGATACGTCCCGTTAGCTCCTGCTGTGCGCACGACGCGATTCGGCAGGTACTGGTTAAACGGGAAGTTTGGATCTTGCTGAGACCACGCGAGTTCGAGCGGTACGTTGCTGCCCGGAAATGTAACTTCCTCTTCGCGCAAGTGAGGATAGTTACTGAAGACTGTGTTAATGAATGCCGCGGAAGGCCGATCGAAGAACACTCCATATCCGCCACGGATTACAAGACGGTTATTGTCAAACGGCGTGTATGCAAATCCGAAACGCGGCGCAAGATTGTTCAAGTCCTGGTTGTGAATAGTGCTCCTGGTTGACGCTCGCGTCGTCGCCTGGATGGCGGTATCGACAGCGTTGAAACCAGTCAGCCCTGCGTTTGACGGAACGACGAAACCTGAAAGCGGGTTGTCGAAATCGGTGACGAGCGATGGGTCAAAGTTGCCGATTAACCCATTTGCTTCTTCCGGCCAGCCAAACCATTCCCAACGCAGACCCGCATTGACCGTCAGTTTCCGGTTTACCTTCCAGTCGTCTGCAACATAAGCGCTCAGATCCCGAAAGCGAAATCGTTTCTCAGTGACACCGAATTGCGTATCGGCCTCGGTAGCGACACCGCGTAGAAATTGAGTGAAGTTGTCATACTTTTCGAACTCGGTGGCCTGCTCTTCCGGCAGTGCTGTATTGAATTTATGGCGCTTACCTTCGACGCCGAGCCGGAGACGTATGATCGCCGGTGAGGTACGTCATATGGTCGCCCAAAGAGAATGTGGTTTGCTCTCTGCGGTTGAAAGTGTCGTTTGGACCACCAAACGAGAATCTTTCCAGAATCGTACCCGGGCGGCCGACGTAGTGTCCTAACCGCAGCGTGCCTGGCCCCTGATCGAAAGCGACTGCCGGATTCGGTATGCCCACGGACTCGTTGGTGATCCCGAGAAACGGATCATCCAGCACACGAGTGTTGTTGAGCGAAAAGTATCCAAACCGTACTTCGTTAATAAACCTTGGACCAAAAACGTGCTGGTCAGATATCGCGATTGTCCTGTTTCGATCTGAGCGTTTGACTGTTACCGGCGAAGCAAGACTGCCTGGATCCGGAAACGGATCGAATCCCGGGAAGTTGGCCCAGAAAATCGTGCCATTCAGGGTGTTCTTGTTGGTCAACCGGCCATCGAGTTTGATCGTGAACTGATCCTGCTTGAACTCGGCAGGGAAAACATTTCGCTGACGAATGTACGGGTTTCCGCCGGCATTTCCAGTAACGCCTGTATCTATTCCGAGAATACTTCCGGCCCGTGGCGCTGGGATAATAAAGTCGCCGGTTGCGGGATTGCGGAGATTCAACAATCTGACGGCCACGTCTGAGATGCAGTTGCGATCCGCGGGGCCGTTGCATTGCGCCTTAGGAATCGAAGCCAGGATGCCGGGATTCAATTGGCTGAAAGCCGCGAAGAGATTTTCCTTCGTGCGCTCGCCGCTAATGAGTCTGAAGCGCCGCGGGCAGCACCGTGATACTGCTTGCAGTGGTCACGAAACCTGTTTCTGCATTCGTGTGCTGATAACCGCCAAAGAAGAAGAAGCGATCTTTAATGATTGGACCACCAATCGTGAACCCGCCTTCGTTACGGCGCGCTTTTGGTCGCTCAATTCGATCCTTGTTGAAGAAGAAATCGTTGGCGTTGAACTTCTCATTCTGAAGGTAGAAGTACGCCGAGCCATTAAACTGATTAGTCCCGCTCTTGGTGATGAGCTGGAAATTACCGCCGCCCGAGCGTCCAGTTGAAGCGTCGTAAAGACTGGTTTGCAATTTGACTTCGGATAGGGTCTCAGGCGCGGGGGCGATGTTTCCGTTCAGCGAGCCTTCGTTTGAAGTGATGTTAGTTGCATCGATACCGTTAAAGAACAAACTCGTGCTCGTCGTGCGTGTTCCATTTACCGAAGGCGATTGATTACCATTTCCATTCGTCAACACAGGAGAGAGATCAGAACTGACGCCAGCCTCGGCTGATAGCAACTGCGTGAAGCTCCGCGTTGATGTCGGCACTTGGACCAGTTGTTCTGAAGAGAGTTGACGCGCGACCGCGGATGTTTCCGGCGTGATAAGCGCGGCGCCTTCAGTGATGTTAATAACTGCGCCGATCTCGCCGATCTCGAGTTTGTCTTCCAGAGTTCGCGGTACACTCGCCTCGACCTCAACTCGCTCGCGAACGAGCTTCTTGAAACCGGTGATTTCGTAAGAGACTTCGTATGTACCGGTCGGAAGTGCAGGTAAGGTCCAATGTCCATCCTCTCCGCTGATCGCTGTTCGTGTTGCTCCTGTACCGATGTTGCGAACAACGATGCTGACTCCAGGTAAGTTGGCGCCGGTTGGATCCTTTACGACACCCGTTAAGGCACCGACAGTTCCGGATTGTGCAAAACTTGACGACTGAAAGACTAAAATCAATGTGAGCGTAAGCAAGTAAAAGATCGATCGTGGGCGCACGACGGCAAAAAGATTCATTCTGGTTCTCCTGTCTAAGCTGAGCGGTGATCCCTTCCAGGTATGCCTGCACAAGCTAGTGACTGGAGGTTAAAGACCGGTGAATGCCGCCTTAAATGTTTGTTAACCGAATGGAAGGAAAAAACTCAGGGAGAGCTTCCCTGTGAGGCATCATTTGGGGGCTCATTAGACTCTTCAAAAGATGTCTAAAGAGGCGCGTGCGGATTCTGTTTCCGAGGGCAAGCCGCCAACAACCGCTGCGTCCCAGATCAACCAATAACGTCGTCGCTTGGATGCTGAAGCGTTGTCTTGATCGAAGCCGAGTCGCACAAAGCGGCTGATGAGATTTCCATCACTCTTAACGGGAAGAAAACTGAAGAAGTAACTGTTTCGAACCGGCAGGCCCAACTCTCGACGCATTCGATTGATGCGTCCTTCACAATCTCCAGCGATATCCTGCTGCGGGTCTTGAGAGTCTTCGGTAACGTGGTCTATCTCGTGAAGCACGGCCCAACCGACATCAAAGGCCGCAAGTGCTTGCTTATCACCAGTCACTTGACGGAAATCCGCAAAGTCGATGAGCACGACATAAACCTCTGCGGCTCCATAAGATGCGGCGTTCACCGTGGTCTCGACAACACTACAAAAGACCACATCCTTCCGCGAGCTGGCATCTTCGAACAGAATTACACGGTTGGCTGAAAGACTTCTGTTGAGAAGCTCGCGAGCGCTTTTCGAACCATTGCGAGGATCAGCAGTACCGATCCTCAAAACACCGTTCGTGTCAAAAGCAAGATCGTTCCAGCCTGTGATTGTTCGTAATCTGCGTACGAGTTCTTCTCGATTTGATTTTGAAACGTTCTCACGGATCACGATACTGTCGTTAGCAGCAAAGATCGGAAAGGATGAAAAGACGAGGACCAGTAGAACCTCGCACACCTTTAGCGCCTTTAGAGAAAAAAAGTTCCTGTGGGTTCTGGGGTTCATTGAATCCTTCCTCCCAGATAATCACCGGCGTAGTCGTTGTTGGCGTGCGTCGGTTCAGACTTTCATGGCGCCAAAAGGGGTGGCGTCGTTGGCGGCTGATGTTACCAAAATGTTAACTGGAAGAGTACAGAAAAGTTTTATTTTGCGGACGAACTGAATAGCATCTGAACGCCGCGTGAGGAAACTGTTTCGTAAGATTATTCCAAGGTAAGACTGCTACCGGCTTTGCCCTCAAAAGTCATTTGGACGGTTAAGAACAACTGTAGGGGCGGCCCTCCCGTGGCCGCCCGTTTCTGGGAAAACGCGTGTTTTCGAATAACGGGCTACCGATTTTGAGTGAATTACGCCGAAGGCGTTCGCTAATTTCAGCCCAGGGTTCGAGCGGTCGCGAGAACCCTGGGGAAATAAATTCAAAATCGCGACCAAACCCTCTAAGGAAGTAGACGCGTAAGTCTAATGTTTTCAACAACACGATTTTTAGCGTCTAGTTCCTTTTAGGCCATAACGCGGGCCGCCCGCGTCCCTTGCTGAAAGGGTTAGGCGATTGGCGAACCCTTTCAGGGTTCAATGACTATTTTTGTGATCTAATCCCAAGGTTGTCGCTGCGCTCCAACCTTGGGCTCAAATTAGCGAACGCCTTCGGCGTTAAACCTTGGGCTCAAATTAGCGAACGCCTTCGGCGTTAAACTTCGGGCTGGAATAGCGAACGCCTTCGGCGTAATTTCAAAACTGATGCACTACCTAAATACCTATAGAAGTCCTTGTGGCCCCGGTGGCAGCTAAAGGTTATTGCGAACCAGACTTCTCTTCCACTGCCTTGAAGCCGGTGCCGTTGATAACTTCCCGAAGCTTGGCTTCCGTGACCTTTGCGTCGTCATATTCAACGACTGCTTCTTTTCGGTCCAAACTCATTTCAACCTTCTCGACGCCGGGGGTTGCTTTCAACGCCTTCTCCACGGAGCCCGTGCACTTGCTGCACTTCATTCCCTCGATGCGGATAGTAGATTTCTTAGTGGCCGCTAATGCCCCAATAGAGGCGAAAGCAATCATAAGAAACGTGGCGATAGTTATCACGAGCGATTTGCTTTTCATTTCAGTTCTCCTAAAACAATCGATTAGAGGGGAGTGCGGCAGATGGTAAATTACATTGTCGTATTTTGCCAATAGCTTATTTGAGCAGCGGTTTTATCTTTTGCTCAAACTCCTCTGGCAACAGGATGCCTTCGATAATATCCCGAATTCTTCCATCCGTACCAATCACGATCGTAATTGGCAGTTCTTCGCTTTTAGTAAAGAGCAATTTCGTTTCGTTGGTTCCTAGAGCAATAGGATAATTCACCTTCGCGTTTCGAACGAATCGGCGCACCTCCGCGAGACTTCTGCGGCGGATACGTCACTCCGATAACCTGCAAGCCTCGATTCCCATATTCCCGTTGTAATCTAATTAGGTCAGGGATTTCAGCACGGCAAGGGGGACACCACGTGGCCCAGAAGTTAACCAAAACGACCTTGCCTCGGTAATTGCTAAGACGAACGTAACGGCCCTGAATATCCTTGAGTTTCAAGTCCTTCGTTTGTGAATCCTGAGCGAAAGTAACGACAGGCGCAAACAGGAATAGCGCCGCCAGAATGATCTTCTTGTTCATACGCGTCAAAACAGATACCTCACTCCAAGAAGAATATTTCTGTCGGTACGCAAAGCGAGCGGGCCCGTATTGCGCACAACTGGAAACTGAAAGCTGCCCTCGATTACAAAGCGCGGGTCCGCAGCGTATTGGAGTCCGGGAGCCAGATAATATTCGGTTGCTCCACTTCCCTGCACTGTCAGCCCTTCGATGCGACCGTTGCTTCGATGAACAAACGTCGTTTCGAGAATCAGGAACAGCTCGCCACCTGGTTTATGTGGGTCTCGAGGTATCACAAACTCAAGATCGGTGTTGAGACGTTGCTCGTGGCCGAGGCGAAAACCATCGCGCTCAGTACGAAGAATAGCTTCGGCATTCCCACCGAAGATTAATCTGCCTCCAGCTTGAGAAAATGCAACATCGAAATGCGGACTGAGTCCACCATTGATCGGAGTAAGCTGTTGTCTCACAAACGCAGGTACATTGATTTGGGCCTGGCTTGGGGCAGTCTTCTTGCCGGTGGGTAATTCAAGTCCGACGCGAAGCGCGGCTTGTCTGTCTCCATAGGTCTCCACGCTTCGAAAGAACCGATACTTGGCCCAACCGGTTATGTTTCCTGGTCCGAATCCGGAACCCGATGATATTCCATTGTCGAACGCCGTCCTCGAAAAAGGCGCTTCGATTTCCAACTGCAACCGTGGCGATGGAGTGTACGAAACGCTCAGATCGAAGATTTGACGATTAACCTCCAAGGTGCCGAGGTGTTGTTTGATGAAGTAAAAGCGCGGCGTAACTGCGCCGCCCTTATAAACAGTCAGGCCAGGAGATGTCACGCGGATTGGTGCTTCTGGATTCGGTGATTCCGTAAATCCGACCTTCGCAAAGATCGGGAATGAAATCTCACGACCACTCGCAGTGGTTTTGCGAGCTGGAGGATAGATCGTCTCGTGCGCATTTGGCCCAGTGCCAATCGTCTTCCAATCACCTGTTAGTTCGATTGTGTCGCCTGGGTTTGCTCCTGCTAACACCTGATCGACGTTGGGACCTTCCAGAGCGAGGCGTTGTCCCGATTGTTGCACGATAATGGCCCAACCCTTTTCGTCTCTTGCCAGCGTTCCGGCAACCGTTATGTCTGCGGCAGCGAGTTTATATCCCGCCTTTTTCAGAGTTTCTTTCAGTGCTGCGAACGATACGGGTTTATCAGGCTTAGGCGTGAAACTTCCTAACCCTTTCTGGAAGTCTGTTACCTGAATCTCTTTAAGTTTCGGTGCGTAGTCGAGACGGCTCACGGCCTTCTGAATGTTGTACACTCAATTACCGCACAAATAGCCGGCGATGTGCATTTGCACTCGCTTTACCTGTGCCGCTGAACTCACTGCACTTCCGAACAATAGAACCAAGCCAAGTATCGCGATGGAAGTATTGCGTCTCATTTTTCTCTCCGGATGGATTTATCCGTACATGTCAGTTTGAACATGTGTCAAGATAAGGTCTCTTAATTAAGGTAGTCCATCAGAAATGTTTGCGACGGCAGCTAATGGCGTTGCCTCAAAGTCATTGGGATTGTTGAGAACAACTGTAGGGGCGGTCCTCCGTGGCCGCCCCAGGTTTCCACATTGTGTTTCCCCGCTGGGGCGGCCACGGAGGGCCGCCCCTACAGTTGTCTGTAACAACGTTCGCGACTTTTCAGGCAAAGCTGCTAAGGCTGATCATTATGTACTGGCCGAGAAGCGTATGACTAAAAAAGAATCTCCGTTCGCGTGTGACATGAACGCCATTCCGCTGGAAAAGCGCGGCGCACACATTGCTACGATAGAAAAGCTCTTTCGCTTAGTTCAAAGCAAGCGCGAACTACCAGATGGTTATGCTTTTGAACTACCCAATGAGTCAGAGGTGTTGCTAACAGCCGCCGAGTTCATCTCACAAGAGCGTTTATGTTGTCCCTTCTTTGGTTTCGCGTTAGAGATCGAACGTGAAGGTGGACCACTGTGGCTAAGCCTTACCGGACGCGATGGCGTTAAGCCGTTCATTATGGCTGAGATTGGAGAGCACTTACTTGCCAGCATTCAAACGAGGGAATAATCACCCTGCCTTTAGGTGGCTTGCCCGAAGTTTTTTGCTCAGATTGATCCGATCAACCGATCAACTTCCTCAACCAATAGTTCAATGCCTATCGGCTTTACCAGGTAGCCTTGTGCTCCGGCATTAAGGGCAGCTTGTTTATCATCTTCATGGGCAACGCCAGAATAGAAAAGTATAGGAGTGGTTTGGTTAAATTCTCTAATATGTCTGGTTAGCTCCAGCCCTGTCATTTCCGGCATCCAGTTATCGACAAGGAATAGATCAAAACGTTCACTCTTGGCGAGGGACAGGGCCTCGGTGCTACTGTGCACGCAAGTTACCTCATAGCCGCTTTGTTCCAACATGAAGACGACCATGTCGCGGCAATCATGATCGTCCTCTGTGTAGAGGACACTGCCTTTAACAAAGCTCATGGCATTTCCTTTCGCTCGATCACCGGACTTGATTGTGGTTTCTGAATGGAGCCGCACGGATAGGACGCGGTAAATGTACGTAACCGTACAGGGAAAGGGCAAGGAAGAAAATCCTATGTGCGGCAACACACATATATGGGCAGAAAAAGAGCGCTACCATTTCCCCGAAACAAGTAACCGCTTCTGGTTCAGCGTTCCCGCTAGAGCCGGATCTTGATTCCGCCGTTTATAACCCGTCCTTCAGTCGGTGCATAAATCTCGCTGAAGGTCGGCATCTGGTGGGGCGGGAAAACGACTTGAGTGAAGCGTCCCTGCCGCGTGTCAGTGATGTTTTCAAAGTTGATAAAGAGACTGTACTTACCGAACGTCTTTTCGCCAAAGATTCCCATCACCCAATAAGCCCTGGTCCTGAACCGGTTAGTCAAAAATTGGCTGCTGGTGTAATAGGCTTCGATTCCTGTTTTGAAGTTAGCTTCGCTCTCAAACAGCAAGGCAGAATTGATCCTGCT
Source organism: uncultured Acidobacteriota bacterium (assembly GCA_963748155.1). Lineage (GTDB taxonomy): Bacteria > Acidobacteriota > Blastocatellia > Pyrinomonadales > Pyrinomonadaceae > PSRF01. Next base: position 310,610 of record CAVVHV010000005.1, read on the forward strand.
TTTCGGTGTGAGAGGCAAAATCTGGTTGCCGGTGAAGATAGTTCGCCTTAGCATGAGTGAAGGTGTAACCAGCAAACAGTTTTACTATGTCGTAAGAGAGCCGCGCGTTCGTTTCGAATCCACGACTCGTCACCGGCTCGGCTGCGTTCACGAATTGAAACAGTCCGCCCGCGCGTTCCAGCAAAACGAGCGGATCTTCTATCTTCGTATAGAAGAACATCTGGTTCACCGTGTAGGAAAACTTTTCGCCGATAGTGTTTCTGTAATTTACGTCCAGAGTCCCACCTCGACTTCGCTCGGCTTTTAAGCTGTTCCCGATCGGCAGTACGTTTCGGAAAAGCAGAGTCTCAGCTTCTTCTGTGAAAATGCTCGGCGCTTTATAACCCAGGCCGAAGCTCAAACGGCTGCTCAAATGATTTGTGAACTTGTAAAGCGCCGAGACGCGTGGCAGCGGAAACGTTCCGTAATCTTTGAGATGATCGAGCCTGAAACCGGCTTCAATAAAGAATTTGTTTGTGACATTGAAACTATCCTGCGCATAACCACCGAACGTGGTTCGCGTTTCGTCTCGCGGCAATAAACTGTCGCGCTCTCGAAATTGGTCATACACGGCGTTGAAGCCGAAAACGAGAGCGTGATTGTTGACTGTTCTCAGGTACGAAACATCGGTATACGAATTAAACTGCCGGCCCCTAAAGAGGTAGTCCGGAATCTCGATCTTGCGGGTGAAAAAAGCGAAGCTCTGTTTCGCAACCAAACGACTTCTATCAGCGAACTCGGTTTCAAACTGCAACGTCGTGATGTTGCGCACTGAATTGTTGTTCTCGAAATACTGGTGAAAGTCGTCTGCCTCACCACGAATGACAAAGACATCTCCACCCTTGCGATTCTGGTATGACGTTGAGTTCCCGACTATCAGGCGACTCCTTTCGCTAAACGAAAAGAACAAGCGAGGGCTTAGATTGAACGACGTGGTCCAGGGCAACTCTGTAAAGTCGTCATCGTCAACATCGTATTCTTTTTGATAGTTGAGTGACCCTAAAAACGTGTAGCCGAAGCGCTCAAACTTCCGCGAATTAAACACTGCCACGTCCGTGCCGAGAGCGGTGGTCTGATTGAAGAGCATCGACGTGACTGGTTCATCTTCCGGCTCTTTAGTGATGAAATTAACGACACCGGCAATAGCCCCGCCGCCGTAAAAAGTCGCCGACGGCCCTTTGATGATTTCCACTTGTTTCAGATCGAGCGGCAGAATGTCGAGCAGGCTAATGCTGCCGGAGAAGCCGCCGAAGGCTGAAAAGCCATCTTTCAGAATCTGTGTATATCTCCCGTCGAGTCCCTGAATGCGAACGCTCTGTGTGTTGGAAGTTGCCGACGTCTGTTGCACTTTAATTCCCGTGCTCTCGTTAAGGACCATCGAAACATTCGCCGGCCGCATGTTCGTTTTCTCGTCAACTTCTTCCTCGTCAATTGCTTCTACTCGCGTGGGCACATCATCTATTTCGCGTCCAGTGCGCGTAGACGTAATGGTTACTTCTCCGACTTCGTTCGTAACTCTGATAAAGATCACATTCTCATTCTGTTCGGTATGAGGAAAATTAAGTTTCAATTCTTTCGCTTCATAACCGGGGAAAAAGATTGTGATGATCTGTTCACCGTCGGGAATGTTGGTTAACTGAGCGGTGCCCTGAGCGTCTGTTATTCCAGAAATGTCTCTGTCTTTAACCGTCACGGTCACGCCCGCGATCGGCTCTTTGGTAGCCTCGTCCTTAATCGTGACTCTGTATGCGCTCTGAGCGAATGAGACTTGCGCCGTAAGTAATACGACGCCAAATAGAATGAGCTGCCTTATCACTTTATTCTCCAGAATAACAAGAAGATCACAGCAATGAACCCGCGCCTTTTAGATCGTTCGAGTGGAGACAGTCAGTACCACCTGCGATAGCGGGTGGGTGCGCAGCCCTCAAGCAAGGTCAGTGCTGTCAACGCACAAGTGTCCGCAGCGTTGATCAAGGCGAGATGATCTGGGAGACGCCGCACCGCTGCGCACCCACCCGCTATCGCAGGTGGTACCGACCTCTTCCAAGCTCAAGGACAGACTGTTGACGCAAACCCACCCTTCACATTTTTGTGTCTGCAAAATTTCGGATTCTCTCACACACACACCAATCCATCTTCGTTTTTGGAAATCTTTATGGATTTGGATCGCCCGTGGTCCGTATCCGAAAAAACTTCTTTCACTGCTTACATGATCCAATCTTCTGCAACACTGGCTCGGTAGTTGCCCTGCCGTACTTCACCCCAGACCATTTTGAAAACTTCAGCCAACATTCAAGGTAATTTTCCGAAAAATCGGAGGTCTGCCAAATGGCAAAAATGAAATATGTAACTTTCAGTATTGCGATGCTGCTCGCGCTTGTGACCGTCTCTCTCGGTCAGACCAGCAAGGGCTTCGTCGTAGGTAACATCACCGACCCTAACACCGCTGCCGTTCCCGGCGTCACTATCAAAATCACCAACACGGCCACGGGTGTTACACGCGAAACCATCTCACAGGAAGATGGCAGCTATCGTTTCGACGCTGTCGATCCCGGAACCTACAAGGTTGACGTCACTGCTACGGGATTTAAATCCGCGACTCGTGAAGTAATAGTCGCAGCCGCTCAAACTGCCGAAGTATCCTTTCTATTAGAGGTTGGAAATCCAGCCGAGATAGTAACAGTCACTTCAGCCACCGGAGTGGAACTGCAAACGCAAGACGGCGCGCGCGTCAACACGCTCGAGAGCCGGCAGATTACTGAACTTCCCGTTCAGGGTCTCAATCCCGTAAATCTCGTGTTCACGCTGCCCGGCGTCTCTGATCCTGGTCCATTGGCCGGCGGATTCGTTCAGGGAACAGAGTTCTCAGTGAACGGTCTACGCGCTCGCGCGAACAACCAGTTGATCGACGGATTGGACAACAACGACAACTCCATCACCGGCCAGTTTTATCAACCAGTATTGCGCGACGGTTACAACGAAGTAACTGTCTTACAGAGCGATTACTCGGCTGAGTACGGCCGCGCCGGCGGCGCTGTCGTCAACGTGATTACACGAAGTGGAGCCAACGACTTTCACGGTTCCGTGTACGACGTAATTATTCCGAGCAAGCTTTCAGCGCTCTCACCGTTTGAGAAAGCGGGTCTTGAGTTAACAAAGAAACCGGTCACCATTGAGAACGATTATGGTTTCTCGTTGGGTGGTCCAATTCTTAAAAACAAGCTGTTCTTCTTCAGCACGATCCAATGGGCTCCGTTTCGAGCCGGCGGCGTAACGTCGTCACCAGTGGTACCCACAGCCGAAGGAGTCGCGCAACTGCGCACGCTCTTCCCTGCGGGCGCCAGCGCAAACCTTGATCGTTATCTCGAAACCATCGGCGACCTGCGCGGTACAACCGGCATCGTTCAAGTGCCGTTCCGTGACGATATCAGTATCCCATTCGGCACCGCGACGCGAACAAGCTCGCAACCTGTGGATGATACTCAGTATCTCTTCCGCGTAGACTGGACACCGAATTCCAACAACAGCGTCGCTGTTCGGTACCTTGCAGACGATCAGATCTTCTCTAATCAGGTTCCGACGTTTTCGTCACTTCAATTTCCGGGAACTGAAGTTGATGTGCCCAGTTTGATTCAGAATGCCCTCGTCACCTGGACGCGGACGTTCTCGGCCAGAACAACCAACGAGGCTCGTTTTGGTTATGGCCGTTTCAACGTGCTCTTCAACTATCGCAACCCTGACCTGCTGACTGCACCGCCGCAATTTACTTTCGGTGGAACTGCTTCGGACCTAACCAGTATCGGTCCTGACGCCACGTTTCCGCAGGGCCGCATTTTCAACAATTGGCAGCTTCAGGACACCATCTCGCACACGGTGGGCAATCACACGCTTCGAGCCGGGTTCGATATCATGGTGCAACGTGCGAAGCAGTTTATTCCCATCAACACGCGTGGATCCTTAAGCTTCACGGATTCCATCGACGACGAGGACAACCTCGTAAATACGGCTTTGGAAAATTTCCTGGAAAACTTCTCGGGGAATTCAGGCGTTTTTGCCTCGAAAGTTTTTGGCGATAACACTGACAATCCGAACGTGATCAACCAGGCTTACTTCATCAACGACAATTGGCGTGTTCGTCCTAACCTTACGCTAAACCTCGGCTTGCGATATGAGCTTTACGGTGTGGCGCAAAACACAGCGGCTTTTCCAGCGTTTTGTGGCTTCGACGTAGCGTTCCCAACTCGCTGTGAAGTTGCACGAGACAAGAATAACTTTGCTCCGCGCTTCAGCTTCGCTTACACGCCGAACTTCTTCCGGCGACTGTTTGGCCAGGATGCAACTGTAATCCGCGGCGGCTTCTCCGTGAATTACGACACGTTCTTCAACAACATTCTCAGCAACACCGTCGCTTCATCGCCTAACGCTGTCGGCGCCAGCCTTTTTGGATCGGATGCACCGGACCCCATTCGGGGTTTTGCTAACGCATCCAACGTCCTTCCAACAGAGGCGCCGGCTGCTAATCCGTTAACGACGCAGTCCACGGTTTTACCGAATCTGCACAACCCGAAAACGTATGTTTGGAATTTCGGCATTCAGCGCCAACTTCCCTGGAAGATGGTTGCTGATGTCGCGTACGTAGGGTCGCGCGGTATTCACCTCTTCATCAACGAAGAGTTGAATCCTCGTAATATTCTCGCGACTACTACTGGAACGGCGCCGCGTGTTCATCCGACTTTCGGTCCGGTCCAGCCGCGTACCAACGGCGGTGATTCGAAGTTACCACTCGTTGCAGACACGACTCGAACGGGGATTCTCAAACCGGATGCTGTTTCGTTTCGCGTACACGTTCTCGAAGGCGATCGACGATGTTAACAGCGAGGTGTTCGTCACCTCTGGTGGAACCAGCCGTGCTTCGGACCTTTTGGGCAATCTGGGTGGCCGGCGAGTTGATCGCAGTGTGGCCAGCTACGACGTACCACACGTAGCATCCTTCTCGTTCCTTTACGATCTTCCCTCCGCTACGGAGAATCGCTTCGTAAAAGGGATTACGAGTGGTTTTACTCTTGCGGGGATCTGGCGCATTCAATCAGGAGCGGTGGAGACTGCTTATTTGAATGGCCTTGACATTAACCGTGACGGAGTAGCCACGAATGATCGGCCAGCGATTAGCAATCCAAATGCTCCGAGCAACTCGGTGGCGATTGCCAACAACTTTTGTGATATTGACTCACCAACCGGGTACTGTTCCAATGATTTCGTTACTCCGATCGCGCTCAACGACGCACGTTTTGTAGTCGATCCCAACATCCGTACTGGAATAGTGGGACGTAATACCTTGCGTGCTCCTAGTTGGAACCGGCTCGATCTCAGCCTGACGAAAGCCATCGGAATGCCGTTCACGCCATGGGAAGGCGACAAGTTTGAAATTCGCGTCGACTTCTTCAACGTGTTCAATCATCCTATCTTTACCTGGGACGCAGCCAGCGTAGGTGGTTTTAGCGATGGTGATGTCTTCAACACGTTCTTCAACCAACCGGAGCTCAACGGAGGACCGAATAACACACTCCGCAGCTCCCGTTCGGGACGAATTCAACTCCGCTATTCGTTCTGAGATCAGTTCTCAGTTCGAATAACATTCGGGGCGGGCTCCACAGCCCGCCCCATTTTTTTGCCTGCAGAACTGAGCTCATGAGTGGAGACGGTCAGTACCACCTGCGATAGCGGGTGGGTGCGTTAGCCGGGCGGCGCTTAGGCTACGCACCCACCCGCTATCGCAGGTGGTACTGACTGTATTAAACAGAAGTTCGTTAGTTCTTTGCGGACTTGCCTAAGGTCTTGGCTTCTTTTTTAATCTCATCACTGAGATCGATGATGTTGTCGAGATCTTTCGTGGCTGAGTCGACTAGTTTCGCATCAACGACGCCAAGGTTCTTGAAGATCGGATTCGCCACAAAGCTAACGACAACGTCATGCAAATTGGCAATCGTCTTTTTGATGTGGACTTCGTCGATTGCTTCAGTGTGAGTGGGTTGGTTACCGGTCTTTTCGGGTTCGGGCAACGCCAGATTTTCCCGCAGTCGAGCACTGCGTTTCTTCATATCACCGGTGAGATCCATCAAACGATCGTAGTTGAGACCTTTGTCAGGTTGGAGCATGCGCACCATTTCGTTATGGATCACCTGGATGCGCTGAAAGTCTTCATTGATTTGTGGAAACAGGTTTCGTCTTCGCTCGGTGGCCGCCTTGGCATCGTTCTTCATACGATTCAACGTTCGATCGTACTCATCCATCGAACGATTGCCTTCGCGGGCTGCCGGGCCAGGAAAGCGGGTTTGGGATCGCGCTGCTACTGCGGCGACGAAGACAGTGAGGAACACACAAAAAAGAACTGTAGAGCGATTAGCAATCTTTCTCCAGTTGCTCATGACATTCCTCCGAGTTGTAATTGTTGTAAAACGGCTGGCTGCACGCAAGTATAGTCCTGCGCAGGGAGAGGCACAAGAAGCACGTGACTGTTTCTGAATTTTGTGCGGCTTGTGGCTCCGTTATCGATGCGGCTGGTCAGATTTAGCCTGAGCTGACGTTACACTCGAGTTCGCGTCTTTGAGAGCCTTGATAAATTCGTCGACTTGTTTGTTTACAACTTCGAGCACCACGTCATCGGTTATCCCAAGTTCGCCGCTGCTGTTTTTGACGAATTCCCCTTGATCGTGGCTCTCCCACATGACCGCATCTGTTTCCTTTTTGGGATCACGGACGAGGCGAACCCGCTGCGAGAATGTACTTTCAACACCAATCGGCGGGGCCCACATGTGAACGTTCGGCTTACTAAGCTTGACCCATATGTACAAAAGTGCATGCCCTGCCTGTTCGGCTTCATTTGTGTAACGAGCTAATTTAATGCCCGCTTCCTTTAACCTGGTTTCTGCGGCCTCTTGAAGAAATTTTTCGAGAAGAACTTGCCGTGCGTCAGAAAACATATCCCGCCGGATGGAAAGAAAAAGGCTTGTGCTGTTCAAGCCCTCAAAGCCGTGCTCGGTGTTGCTGAGTTGAGCAGACGTAGCAGGAATTTTTTCAGTTGGAGCCTCCGACGTAGCTGGATTCATCGGCTTGTAATACTTGAGGAAATTCTCAATTTGTCCCTCAAACACGTCGAACATCATTTTCTGAGTTACCTCAGGCCCGCCGACGCCATTCATGGTCCAGGTCGACAATTCCAATTCCCTCGTCGAGTCGCGCCACAAACGCACTCTTTGCAAAACTTTGGCTTCAACGTTAACAGGCGCTGCGGTTTTATCGACTCGATTCAGGTTTACGGTGAAAACCAATTTAGCCCGAGCCGGCTTTGCTCGATTCGTCCGTCGAGAGAATGCGTATTCCGGCTTCCTCCAACTGCTGTTTGGCTCGATCTTTAAGTCTTTGCAAAGCCGTGGACTGCCATTCGGCCGGCTGGCCATTCACTTCACCAAACTTAACGACCAGCTCCATCTCCCGCAGTCCTTCCAGGGTTTTGTCGTCAGTTCTTCCGGCTGAAAGCTGACCAGTTAGACTGAAGAAGCAAACTGTCAGGGCAAGAATTTTCGTGATTACGTTGGAATTGTTTGTCGAGGATTTCATTGAGATCCACTCCCTGTTCAGAAAGGATAATTTGGGGAGAGAATCGACGCTAATGGGCCATTCTTAAACTTACTGACACCTGAATGTCAAGGTTTTCTCTGTGCAACCTCTGTGTCCTCTGTGACTCTGTGGTTATAGAAATCGCAAGGAAAACTTCCACGGAGACACAGAGGACACAGAGGTTGCACAGAGAAGAAGGGTTTTATAGTTTGTCCATGATCTTTTGTGCCCTTTCGCGGCCAAATCCGTGACACTTCGTTCCTATACTGCCTCGCATGGTTTTAAGTGATGAGATGGAGGCGAAACTACGGCAATTTATTGATCAATCTTCATTCGCCACGTCAGGAGTTGTGATCACCGATTTGGATGGCACCGCCGTCCACGAGTATCAGGGCAAGATTGTTATTCCCAAAGAAGTCGAACTCGGATTGATGCGGCACTACGAGCGTGGCCGCCCACTGATCCTGAACTCGTTGCGCTTCCCTCTTTCAGTTATTCGCACCTTCGGCCAGGACTGGTACAAGTTATCAAATGCTCCGATTCCCACCGTGACACTGAACGGCAGCCTTTCGGGCTTTGTAAAAAAGACGAGCGAAGGAGAACTGATCTTCGAAGAAGCCGCTGCGTTTCCGTTAACCGCAGAGGAGATCAAGGAAGCGCTCAAAGGCGTGCAGGGAATTCTCGACGCCGGCATCAAAAACATCCTCGTCTTCTACTACCCACGCGATTGGCGTATCGGCGAAGTGATCTGGACGCCAGTCCCTGAAAGTATTCTTGCGGTAAAGGAAAAGTATGCGAGTGCTTCTGCTGTCACGGCAGTTGAGTTTCCGAAATTGCAGGAGCAGATGCTGTCTGAAGACATTTGCATGATCTTCCTGCTGATCGATGCGCCTGAAGATCAACTGATGGCGTATCAACACACCAAACGCAGTAACTTCATAACTCACAAGGGCGTCGATAAATTATTTGGCGCGCGTGCAATGGCAGATTTCCTGCACTCCGATCTGCGCGACAGTCTCGGCGCGGGTGATACCGAGCTCGACAGTTTTCTCGCCGGTGTTGGTTTAGCTCTCCTTGTAGGACACATAGAACTCCCCTTTCGCGGGTTAGTGGACACGATCAGGTTGAAGGATTCGCTTGAGCTCGGAGCCGTACTTTTCAGAGCAGCCGAACTCGCGGCAAGAGAAAACGCATGGATGAGAAAAACCAGCCATCAGCTATTCGCCATTATCGAAATCTTACCAAAACGATCGTGCAGCAATACTTCGGGAAACCGGCGAGCAGGATCGTCTACAAGCCAACCGGGCTGACGAATTATGTGTTTACTGTAAATCACGTGGAAGGCCAGTTCGTCATTCGCATCAGTCCGGATGCCGAAAGGATCAAAGCCTTCAAAAAGGAGCTGTGGGCGTCTCAAAAAGCGCGCGAAGCAGGAGTCCCAACGTCCCGAGGTGCTCGCAGTTGGAAATGATGCCGTTTCCGAGCCCTACATGATCACGCGCCGTGTGACCGGCACTGAAGCCACGCACCACCCGAACCGGCGTCGCATCGTTCACGAAATGGGCGAGTACGCAGCGATCATCAACTCAATTCCTACGACCGGCTTTGGAATTAACTTCGATTGGACCAGCGATGATCAGAATTACGCGACGTGGGACAGCTATCTCGAAAATGAGTTTGATCTCGACGCTCGGCTACGGCTCTTTTCAACTAACAAGCTTCTTACAGAAGCACAGTTGAAGAGAGCTGGTAGACATAATCACGAGCGCCAAAGCGACCCAACACAAAAGCTCGCTGAATCACAGCGACCTCCGGCTCAAGAACGTAATCGTGGACGAAGGCGGCGACATCGCCGCGATCATCGATTGGGAAGATTGTGTGTCTACAATCGCGCCTGAATGGGAACTCTCGGTCGCGCTTCACGATCTTGCGATCGATGAGAAGCACGCATTCATTGAGGGTTACGGTTTGAGCGTCGAGCAGATTGAAGAGATGGCGCCATTAATAAAAGCTTTCAACATACTCAATTATTCTCAGGCGATCGAACGAGCAGTCGAAACAGAAGATCAGAAGAGTCTCGACGAGATCAAGTTGAGACTAAACGGAGCTCTTGATTTGTATTCGTTGTGTTGATTGCCACAAAAAGGCACAAAAAGCACAAAATGCAACCGCCTTTAATTACGATTTAACCTCGTGGTTAACAGATCGTAACGTCCCGCCACTAAGCTCGCCAAAATAATTATGTGTGAAGAGGTATCAATGAGACAAAGAAGGAAAGAAAGAACGCAGACTTTCGTGGTCCAGTGCAGTTGGTGCGGATCAAAGATTCGCGATGACAAGAAAGAAGAGACGAACGCCGTCTGTTTGACGTGCTTCTACCAGATTCTAAGTAACCACCTGCGGGCGCAGAAGCGAACCGTGTACGGTGAGTTCGTGAGTGATCGATAACGAGTTGTTCCCCCTCACGCTCCTCACTTCCCTCCTTTTTGATGACTGGTTCTACCGGCGAGCAGATCAAGTGCGTGTGGCAGCACGGGCGCGATGATGGCGAAAGTTTCCTTCACGGCTTTCGGTGAACCGGGAAGATTGATGATCAGTGTGCCAGAGCGAACGCCGCAGACGCCGCGCGAAAGCATCGCCATCGGCGTTGCTTTGAGTGACTCGGCGCGGATCGCTTCAGCGATGCCCGGCGCTTCGCGTTCGATGATGCGTTGAGTTGCTTCGGGAGTGTTGTCGCGTGGACCCAGACCAGTGCCGCCGGTCGTGATGATGAGATTCACATCGTCACGATCGGCGAAGTCGACTAACGATTGAGCTAATGGATCGAGATCGTCTGAGAGAATTTTCGTGGCGACGATTTCAGCGCCGAGATCGGTGAGTAATTGGACCAGCGTCGCGCCGGAGGTGTCTTCGCGTTCACCGCTCGCACACGCATCACTGGCTGTAATAACAACGGCATTAATCTTAGACATGATTTACAAGATTTTTCATGATTAACATGTAAATCCTGAAAAATCATGTAAATCCTGTCTACGTGTGACGATCACCGCTGGGCGCGTATATGTTCTTTGAGCCAGCAGCGATCCATCACGACCATCAACCCCGCATCGACCGCACGCTGCGCCGCCGCAGAATCAATCACACCTTCCTGTAACCAGACGGCCTTCGCACCCACGGCAATCGCCTCATCAACAGCCTTCCCCGCTTCATCCGGCCGCCGAAACACATCAACGAGATCGATCTTCTCCGGCACCGCAGAACAGATCCGGATACGACTTCTCACCAAACACAGACGTCTCATTCGGGTTCACCGGAATCACCCGGTAACCCTGACGCCTCATGTATCCCGAAACGCTGTTCGAAGGCCGCGAAGGATCAGACGAAAGCCCAACCACCGCGATCGTGCGGCACTCATCGAGTATGCGACGAATTGTTTCCGGAGAATTTATTGCCAAGACCAAACCTCACGCTGACGACACGGCATCCATCGAACTTCGCATCGCGTGCAGGTCCTGTAGCGAATGCACGTTCGGAGTGTTCTGCGCACTGTAAGCACCGATCGCTTCCACAATCGCCTGCGCACCAGTCATCGTAGTCACGCACGGCACACCATACTGCAACGCTGCTCGCCGAATCGCCTGTTCGTCGTAATGCGAAACTCTACCCAGGGGCGTATTGATCACGAGGGATATCTCACCGCTCTTGATGTGGTCCACGATATTGGGGCGGCCCTCGTTGACCTTAAAAACTGTCTCCACATCCATTCCTACTTCAAGCAGGCGCGCTGATGTTCCGAGTGTCGCAATGATACTGAAGCCCAGGCGCGACAACCGGCGCGCCAGCAAAACCGCCGCTCCTTTATCAGCATCGTTCACACTCAGAAACGCCTTGCCCGCCGAAGGCAAACTCAATCCCGCGCCCATCATCGCTTTCCCGTAAGCCTCGCCGAACGTGTCGCCGATTCCCATGACCTCGCCGGTCGAGTGCATCTCCGGGCTCAGGATCGGATCGACGCCGGGAAACTTCACAAACGGAAACACCGGCGATTTGATGAAGAAACGCTTTACCGTTAACTCTTCCGGTAATCCGAAATCGCGCAGCTTCTGTCCCGCCATCACGAGCGCTGCGATACGCGCGATCGGAACGCCAGTCGCTTTCGACACGAACGGAACTGTTCGCGAAGCACGTGGATTCACTTCGAGCACGTAAACACGATGATCCTTGATCGCGAATTGAATGTTCATCAGTCCGCTGACTGATAACGCGCTCGCAAGCTTGCGCGTGTAATGACGCATCGTTTCGAGATGCTCCGGATCGATCCGCACGGGCGGCAGCACACACGACGAATCGCCGGAGTGAATGCCCGCTTCTTCGATGTGTTCCTGAATGCCGGCGATCACGCACGCAGTGTCATCGGCGAGCGCATCGACATCAAACTCAGCCGCCTGTTCCAAAAACTTGTCGATCAATACGGGACGATCGGGAGTGAACCCGACTGCGTTACGAACATACGTTTCGAGTGCTTCCTGATCGTAAACGATCGCCATCGCACGTCCGCCAAGCACATAACTCGGACGCACCAGCACCGGATAACCGATCCGCTTCGCGATCTCGCGCGCTTCCTCGACTGATGCCGCCATGCCGTTGTCAGGCTGTGGAATGCCAAGCTCTTTCAACAACGCGCCGAACCGTTTGCGATCCTCAGCGAGATCAATCGAGTCAGGCGACGTGCCGATCACTTTGACCCCAGCCTTGTGCAAACGATTCGCGAGGTTCAACGGCGTCTGACCGCCAAACTGAACAATCACGCCGTCCGGCTTTTCAACGTCGACGATGTTCATCACGTCTTCGAACGTGAGCGGCTCGAAGTAGAGTCGATCGGAAGTGTCGTAGTCGGTCGAGACTGTTTCCGGATTGCAGTTGACCATGATGGTCTCGAATCCGGCTTCGTGCAGCGCAAATGACGCGTGACAACAGCAGTAGTCAAACTCGATTCCCTGCCCGATGCGATTCGGACCCGAGCCAAGGATCATGATCTTGCGTCGATCGGTTGGCGCGGCTTCGTCTTCAGTCTCGTACGTCGAGTAAAGATATGGCGTGTGCGATTCAAACTCGGCGCCGCAAGTGTCGACGCGTTTATAAACCGGAACGATTCCCAAACTTTTGCGATACTCGCGCACTTCGTCTTCGGAAACGTCAGTCAAATAAGCCAGACGACGATCCGACAATGCGACTTCCTTGAACGCTCGCAACTCATCAGCCGAAATGTCTTCGAGTTTTGATCCTTCGACGCTCGCGCTGGATGTCCATCACCTGCTGCAACTGATCGAGAAACCACGGATCGATACGCGACAGACGATAGATTTCCGAGATGGGCCAATCGTGCTGGAGTGCGTAAGTGATATAGGAGAAGCGTTGCGAGTTAGGTCGCGCTAATTTGCGTTGCAGCTCGTCGTCGGAAATGTCTTCGAGACGCAGTGGTTTGACTGCTTCGAGTGAGCGCAGTCCTTTGAAGAGTGCTTCTTTGAACGTCCGGCCGATCGCCATTACCTCGCCGACAGACTTCATCTGCGTTCCGAGCACGTCTTCCGCTTCGCGAAACTTTTCAAAGTCCCACTTGGGAATCTTAGCGACAACGTAATCGATCGTCGGCTCGAATGATGCAGGAGTTTTGCGCGTGATGTCGTTGGGAATCTCGTCGAGCGTGTAACCGACAGCGAGCTTTGCCGCGATCTTCGCGATCGGGAAACCAGTCGCTTTCGACGCGAGTGCGGAAGAGCGCGACACGCGCGGGTTCATCTCGATGATGCGAATGTCGCCGTTCTCGGGATTAACTCCAAACTGGATATTCGAGCCGCCCGTCTCGACGCCGACTTTTCGAATCACTTTGATCGCCATGTCACGCAGTGTCTGGTACTCGCGATCGGTCAACGTCTGCGCGGGCGCGACAGTGATCGAATCCCCTGTGTGCACACCCATCGGATCGAAGTTCTCGATCGAGCAGATGATCACAACGTTGTCAGCGAGGTCGCGCATCACTTCGAGCTCAAACTCTTTCCAACCGAGTATCGACTCTTCAATCAATACTTCGTGAATCGGCGAGGCGGCGAGTCCGCCGCGAATGATCTCTTCGAACTCCTCAGGGTTGTAAGCAATGCCGCCGCCTGTACCGCCGAGCGTAAACGACGGGCGGATGATCGCGGGATAACCAGTTTGCGTTACGAGCTTCTTCGCCTCTTCCCACGACTTCGCAAAACCGCCGCGCGGCATTTCGAGACCGGCTTCGTCCATCGCCTGCTTGAATAACAGACGATTCTCGGCGACTTTGATCGCGTCGCGTTTCGCACCGATCATCTCGACGCCGTACTCGCGCAGCACGCCCGCATCATCGAGTGCAATCGCGAGATTGAGCGCAGTTTGGCCGCCGACCGTCGGCAGCAGTGCGTCCGGCCGTTCACGACGAATTATTTCTGTTACTGAAGCGACTGTGAGTGGCTCGATGTAGGTAACGTTGGCGGTTTCGGGATCGGTCATGATCGTCGCTGGATTCGAGTTGACCAGCACGATCTCGTAACCTTCCTGACGCAGCGCTTTGCACGCTTGCGTTCCCGAGTAATCAAATTCACACGCCTGTCCGATCACGATCGGACCCGAGCCAATGATCAGGATTTTGTGAATATCAGTGCGTTTGGGCATCCTCTAGTTAAATACCAACTCGCCGGTAGTCTCCTCCGTCCATCACCACTTTCGTACACATCTCGTATAGGCGACTCCGCAGTCGAGTGCCGATGCGATCCTCCAAAGTCTGCTCTTTGTCAGATTCGCGTATGTCGGAATAGTTCGTCGTGAGTATGGTCAATTTTCTGTCATTGTAACGTTTGTTGATGATCTGATACATCGTGTCGCGAACCCAATCGGTGGGAATGGTCGCGCCCAGTTCGTCCAGTACGAGGATGTCGGTTTCGTAAACCGGAGAGAGGACTTTGAGCTCCGATGATTTCGAGATCGGGTTCCAGGAGTCCTGAATCTGTTTCAGCAATGAGCCAAACTCGCAAAAAACTCCGGGAACACCTTTTTCAATTAGACGCCGGACAATCGCCACCGCGAGGTGAGTTTTTCCCACTCCGGCAGGACCCATAAATAATAAGCCCCGATCGGCTGGAAACTCATCGACCAGTCGCTGAGACGCGAGCAACGCGTTGTCCTGTGAACTTCCGCGCGCACATTTAAAGGTCTCGAATGAACAACGAGCGTAACGAGGAGGAATGCGGGCGGCGACAAGCATGTTTTTGAAGCGATCCGGGCGTCGGCAGGGACACGGCATCGCGCCTTTCACCGGATCGATTTTGGTGCCGGTGCCGAAGCATTCGGCGCAAACTTCTGTATTCTCCGTCTGGCGGAGTTCAGTCTCGTCTATCACCCAGTTCACCTATGAAATAAGGTTAACCTTATAATACCTTATATGGAGTAAGTTTTTCGGTTGGAGACGGTTAAAACTTAAGTATGAATTTGTGGCAGTCGTTGCTCAGCAAGCTGGGTCTGAAATCGGTACGGGCGGAGCGCCATCCAATTCGCGTATTTCTTTTGGACGACGATGTGCGCCGCCATCGCTGGTTCACGAACCGCTTCAGAGGCGATTTCATTGACATTGCAAACAACGTGAAAGAGGCGCTAGAACTATTGAGCGCGAGCTCTTACGACGCGATTTTTCTCGATCACGATCTGCATCCGGAGCATTACAACGCGGAATCGACGGACGACGAACGAACCGGCTACGCCGTCGCGCGTTGGCTGTGCTGCAATCCCGAGCTCCAGCGCGCCTCAACAATCATGGTACACACACGTAACGCGGACGGCGCAATGCGCATGGTCGCGGAGCTGCGCCAGGCCGGCCGCAGCGCCGACTACGTCCCATTTCCCATGCTAGCCGAGCGGATTAAGAAGTACTGGAGTCGCTAAATTTATGCGCCTTTTTGTGGGTAGTGCCTCAGTTTGAAAATTACGCCGAAGGCATTCGCTAATTCAGCCCAAAGTTTAACGCCGAAGGTGTTCGCTAATGTTAGCCCAAGGTTGGAGCGCAGCGACAACCTTGGGACTAGATCACAAAAATAGTCATTGAACCCTGTGAAAGGGTTCGCCAACTGCCTAACCCTTTCAGGGTTTGATCGCGATTTTGAATTTATTTCCCAGGGTTCTCGCGAACGCTCGAACCCTGGGCTGAAATTAGCGAACGCCTTCGGCGTAATTTGCTCAAGAATTCAAACTGATGCACTACCTTTTTGTGGCTCGATTTGACAGTGATCCGAGCGTCTTCCTATACTACGCCCTTCTTTCCGACCATCTGGCCAGGTAGCTCAGTTGGTAGAGCGCGGCCCTGAAAAGGCCGGCGTCGGCGGTTCGATTCCGTCCCTGGCCACCAATACTTTCAACAACTTACAGATAGCCAAAAACATTCAAAAATCCTCGCGCGTACAATACGCGTACATCGGTTTACCCTACAGCCTCTTTCTCGCTGATCGGTTCAAGTAACTTCCACATTTCCCGAGCCGTGTTGCTGGTTCTGGCAATATGCTGCTTCGCCAGCTTCGCATAACGCTCGGTCATTTTTATATTCGAGTGGCCGAGGATCTTTGCCAACTCGTAAAGGTCGCCACCGTTCATCATGTACCACGATGCAAACGTGTGGCGCAGATCGTGGAAACGAAAGTCTTTGATCCCGGCTCTTTCGAGTAGGTCGTCAAAACTTCCTTCCACGCGTTGCCGTTCGCCCTTAGCGTCCTTCTTCGGAGGAAAGATCCTTTCGTGGTTATTTCCTGCGATATAAAGAACATTGTTAGCGGGTTGAGGCATGAATCGCCGCAATTCGTCGGCGAGCTCGGGAGGCATCGGAACGTAACGCATCTTGCCGCCCTTTAGCTTTGCTCTTACCGCCAACAATCCTTCGTTGTACATCGCATCAGACCACATAAGGCCAAAGATTTCTGACATACGCATGCCGGTCGTAACGGCAATTAGCACTATCAGCCTGAGCCGACAATACGTCTTGTTGAAATCGTTCGTACCCTTACGGTAGATCTTTTCATCCAATGCCAGTTTGAGCGTCCGAAGCTCGTCCTCGGATAAATAGCGGTCGCGTTGGTCGTCTGGCCGTTTGACCTCCACCTGATCGGCGGGATTGCGATCTATGCCAGTATCCTTAGACCAGATCGTAGCGGCCTTCTTCATCATGTGGTGCATGACATTGAAATGCCGTACTGCTGTTCCTGGCGATAGCTCACGGACAGTCGTGAGGTTTTCATACCAGCGAGCGACTGCATCGCCGTCTACCTCACGAACGAACGATCTACCCAACTCAGATCGGATGCCAGCAAGGATGCTCTTTTCGCGATCTGCTGAACGCTTCTTCATACCGTAATGCGTCCAGTAACGATCAATGAGCGCCGACATTCGAAGATTGACTTCGCGTTTTACGTCGAGGTGACGATTCTCATCCCGAGCTGACAGCTTCTTGCGTTCGATCTTACGCGCCAGTTCGAATGAGCCGTGAACCCTCACGCTTTTATTTCTTCCTCCTTCCCACCAGCGGACTTCAAACAATCCCTCTGATTTCTTCTTTATGGACATTCGCAGCTTCTCCTTTCAGTCAATGGCGTCGATTGCGTGCTTCTCGATGAATTGCTCCAGAGCTTTCACATCGAATCGCAACGCCCGACCGACCTTGACGCAGGGAACCTCCCGCAACCTGGCCTTTCTGTAGATGGTGTCTACTTCGAGTCCCAGGTATTGGGCAGCCTCCCTGACATTCAGGAGCCGCCTACCGATAGGGCCATTTAATATCATTGCTGCGCTGTCTTTGCTAAATACTTTTTTGCTATTAGCCATAAATTACTTCCTTGAAGTTCGAGGGATGTTCTTAGCGGATTAGTCCGCCGAGATCGATTTCTGGGCCTTCAATCTCAAGCTCGGCGACTTTTGTCGGTGCTGGCTCGGTGTGGGTATGGGGCTTGGTCCAAGCTGTGTTCGGTGGGTAATTGCTGCTGTGGCGGGAGCGGATCGCGAGTCGAATCAGGGTGATCTCGTTTCAGGTCTACTAAACTCTCTCTTATCGCTTCCTGCGCCGATTCCTTGTTCGTGGTGCGACTGAGACTGTCGCGTAAATTCTGCGCGGAGTCTGTGTAGATCAGCGCTTCATCCCTTGCTCTGGAAAGGGCAACATAGGCCGTTCTGTCGTTGACTAATTGCGCCGATTGCCGCGTATCAATGTTGACCAGAACGCGATCAAAGGTTAGCCCCTGAGATGAATAGCTCGTCACGGCGTAGCCGTGGTCCAGGTGCGGAAACTTCTCAGGATCGATGCTGACCTCGCGTCCGCTGTCCAGTGTTAGGCGTATGTGCTTCGGTTCGATTTTCGTGATCGTTCCGAGCTCGCCGTTGGCGATCCGTTTCTCTCTATTTGGAGCGCGAATTTGAAGGCGATCTCCCTCGGCGAAATTGCGCTCGGATTCGTAGTAGACGCTCACGCCGCAAAGGCGTTTCGGGTTGTAAGTGAGCTTGCGGCCACTATCAAAGCGAACAGTGATTTCGTTTTTCTCGTGGTTAGTCGCTATGACTCTTGCATAGTCGCCTACGTTCACCTTGTGGACATTGCTCTTGTAGTTATAGCGAATAATGTCCTCGCCGGGTCGGTAAGAATTGGCGAAAGTTCGCTCGGGACCGCTAATGTCCTTACGTTCGACATAGACCGTCATCTGATGATCGTTGCGGCTTACTTTTCCTTCACGTTGTAGTTGCTTGTGGATCAGCGAATTGAGTTGGACTCGTTCGCGATTGGCTGGCGAAACGACTAGAGTATTGACCGGGTTTTTGCAGTAGTTTTGGGCTATCGCTTCGAGGCGTAATTGCTCATCCTCAATTTCGATCACTTTGCCTTGGCTGTCCAGTTCCGTCACGGCTTCGCTTATCTTGCCGACCGATAAGTCGGCGACTATTCGTTTCAGTTTTTCATTGCGTTGTCTGACAATCTCAGTCAGTTCGGCAGTGGTCATGCCGTGCTTTTGGAACTGCTCAAACGGGCGTCCAGCTTCGACCGCTTGATGCTGGCGCACGTCGCCGACCAGGAGGACTTTGTCTGCTATGGGATCGAGGCGGGCAAAGAATCTGTGCAGGTTCTTTGTGCTCGCTAGTGAGCTTTCATCGAGCACAAAAAGACGCTTCGTGGTTGCCGTTTTTTCCTGCTGCCGGTAGACAAATTTCTGGAGTGTTTCTGTCTGTATTCCGCTCTCGCTGAGTTGCTTCGCGGCGCGTGTGCTGGGCGCAAAACCGCGCACCTGATAGCCTTCTTTTTCGGCTGCTTCTCGGACCACAGAAAGCGCGGTAGTCTTGCCGGTTCCCGCGCCGCCTTGTAGACCAACGACGCGATCTTTGCTACTCAAAATCGTTTTTATCGACGACTGCTGATTCGCGTTCAAGTTGCGCTGCTGACGCTCGGCTGTGGCGGTAACAACTTGATCGACACGCTCCTCTCCAATGATCGCAGAATGGTTTCCCTTACCGTCGATCACGGTCTGAATATTTTCCGTTTCCATCGCCAACATGCGCTTGGTTGTTGTTTCGGGTTGCCGTTCCGGGCGCGTGATGTTTATGAACTCGCCACTCTCCTGTCGGCGGTGAAATTCGGCGATAACGGCGGCGGGGTTTGTTAGGCCAAGATTGCGCCGTAGCGCGTCGGACTTTACTTTGCGTATGTCGGCCACGGCTTCTTTTTGGACTGCATTATCGCGAGCAAAAGTCACGGCTTCCTGAGCGCGTTTTTCGATCTCGCTTTGCGGTATTTGCAGCGGCAATCGTTCCCGCGCTTCAGCTACACACCGTTGAGCCTGATAGTCGTGCCTTACGTCCTTTTCGAGGGCGCGCGTTCGCATTAAGTCAGGGTCGAAATTTTTACTGCCGCGATTGTTCCGGGCAGCGGCTTGTTTCAACCTCGCATTGTCTGAGACCATTTTTCCTTCGCGCTCAAGCCGCTCTTTCATCTGTCCTTCTTCCTTCAAAACTTCTTTGCGGCGCGGGCTACTATCCTGCAAATATTCTTCACTGAAGCCTTTGATCTCGGGTGCGCCCGTGCGTGGATCAACGCAAATTTCGTAACCAAGTGCTTGCAGTTTTTCAGCTAGATGGGCGCGGTAGATCGCGGTCGCAAGTTCCTGTGTACGGTACAACTCAAGCGGCTGCACGGAGCGTACTTTCCCGTCATCAACCTGGGTCATGTTGAAGACCACAACGTGCGTGTGAAGCTGCGGCGCGGCGTACCCGTTTTCACGATCAGGGCGGGACGATGTGTGCTCAAATTGGGCCGCTATCATCTTGCCGGTAGTGATGGCTGGCTTGTTCCCGCCGCCGCGCGCTTGCAGAGATTTTTCGAACTCTTTTAGCGTCTCGTTGACGCTCTCGCGGTGGGCTTCGCGGACACGCTCATCGTCTCCGACTAGCGCCGCGAGGGAAACGGATTTCGGGGCGCTGATGGTCGCATCCCAACCGGCTCGATGCTCGCTCGTAGTCTTTTCCTTACCGAACTCGTCAACGATTTCGCGGGCCGAAACTGAGCGAATAAGTTGCTCGCCAGTGTGCGGATCTTGACCCGCAACTAATCGCTCATACTGTTGGCTGGTGACTTCGCCTTTCAGGTTCCATTCCTCGGCGAGGCTGCCATACCAGCGCCCCTTTACGTCGCCTGACTCGCTGTAGTAATTGTCTTTGGCATTAGTGAACTCCTGCTTGTAGTAGTCCAGCGCCTGCCCTGCGGAAATTGCTTTGCTCATGGTCATCATTTGGCACAAATCCAGAAGGTAAATTCGGAGTTTGTCAGCGTGTGTTTTGAGGCGCTCATGAGCGCCGAACTAGCGACGATTCGCGACTACAAAGTGGGCCAAGAGAGCAGGTCGATCGGAGTGGTGAATGGTGGGCCACTCGGGACCAATTTCATTGTCATTCAAAACCACGCGGCGGCTAAATGCCGCCCCTTGCTATGGCGTAGTGCACTTGTCGTGCCGCAAATATGCATGACATTGCCGCGCTGCAAGCGTCGCAAACACGAGACGCTAAAATGTCGTGGGATAGACTCGGCGGGGATGGGCCAATAGGTGAGCGGATAGATAGAGTGTCGGGAATCAGGCAGCGAAAGAAAAACGTACAAAGTTCGCGTAACACGCGAAAATAAGGGATTTCCCCTTAGCGAAAGAATTCTGTCGGCTGGGTGCCTGACCGCACACCCGCAGGGCCGCAGCGCAGCGGAGGACTCGCAGCGTAGCGGAGAGTTGTGCGGGCGGGCTGCCGACTAAGAATCGGAGCGACAGGGGAACCCACACTGATCCTTTTTACTTCAGTGAGATCTGGCGTGGTGTCGCAGCCGGCTACAGTGAGGTTCTACCTTAGGTGATACAAATTGTAATGGTGAGGATCTGCTTTAGGTGATGCAACCTGTAAGAGTGGAGGTTTATCGCGAACCTAGCCTTCGCTTTGCCAGCAACGTCGCAACGAGGTCCTTTGCGTTTTTCTCAGCTCCTTCCCTCAACTCGTCCCACTCGGCTAACTCGTCGGAGCCCTCAGCAAATAGCAGTCGGAATCCAAACTCAAACAGAAAGCGCAAACATGCGATTTCACTGTAGATCATAGTTTCAGGAATGTTTATTAGTTTACATGAGAGACCAACAATGGTTTGTCGGCACCAGTCGTTTGGATCTGTACCTCGTGCGATTGCTGCATCTTCGATTTTCTTGTACTCGTCCTCAGTGACTCGAAAAGTAATGATCTTTGTTCTCTTGGCTTCGTTCATGGGGGTTAGTTTTCCTCGCGCTTCTCAAAAGTATCTTTTGTGTACGCGTTGAACCTCGTCAACGCGTAAATGCCTATTGCAAATGACGTACACAAACGCAGACACGGAGCGTCAGCAACGTAGACGTGACAGCCACGCGAGCGGGGGTGTCGTGTCTCATCTTTCAGGTGCGTAGCACCTTCTTTAGTTTTTCGTTTGAAATCTAGGATTGTGGAAACTGAGGCGAAGCTGGCAATCAATGCTGCTGAGGCGTGCAGGATGCATCAGTGAGTAAGTAGGCACCGTGCAAAAAGTAGCAGTTGGTGGACTAGGTGTTAGGTTGGGCAGAGCGCTGACAATCGGTCACACTGCGGTTAAGGATGGTCCTATATTCAGAGTAGAGTGAGAAGACTTTCGGTGAGACTTCGTTGAAAAACTTGCTCGGATTTTTAGGTCAGATTCTACTCCCGAATATCACCGCAACTGCGCCTGCGGCGCAGTTGCGTTCAGGCCAAAAAAAAAGCGCCAGCCGAGTGCATTGCACCCGGCTGGCGCGGTTCGTTCTCAGGGGGTTGGTTATGTCGTAACTGGATGAATTTCGGAGCGTCCCGCACGGATGATTTGGTCGGCGGCTCGGAAGATTTTTTGGGCGCTCTTTTCGGGTATGGCTTCGGCATCAAAACCGCTCCCTCGGCTGACCCAATTCTGAAGTTTGAACTAAACCGCGTGCGTCACCGCAGCGATTCGTCTGCAAAACCGTGCTTGACGCTTTCACGTCACACGGCTCCTCGATAACTTGGCTTTGGTCATAAGGACCAGCATCGATGGCTCGATGTTTTTCGTCGTGGCAGTGTCCATGAAGTAATTGGAGATTCCCGTAGCCGTTGCTTCCGCCAACGGACTTGGGGATGCGATGGTCTGCTTCCATTTCATCGTCATGTTTGAACCGCAAGCCACACCAAGCGCATTTCCCTTTTTGCTGCCTGAGTACATCAGGCTACACAAGGCTTGATTTCGGGTGACGCCCATCGGGTACTCCAATACAACCAATCCCCGTCATAAGGACTCTTCGCTGTTCTTACGCGAACGTGATGTCGGAACTTCACGTCGCCATGTTTGAACAGTTCAAGACCTTTGTCGGAGAACACCCACTTGCCGGACTTGTCAACGTGCCAATATTTCTTGGCAAGCCAGTGGTTGTTTTTGCGTTGGGTGTCGCCGTCGCGCCCACTTGAACAGCTTGCGAAAGAGTTGATGGTCAAGGTCTGAAAAACCGTCGGTGCTGGTGAAGTAATAGTTAGACCAACCTCTAATCATGGGATTGAGGTGTTGGATGAGTAGTCTTTCTGTACTCGCCCGGTGTGTATCTATTGCTTCGCAGAGTGAACGATAGTGACGCTTCTTTGCTTCCTCAGTCGGTTTAGTCCGAACCTGAAAGCCAAGGCTTCTATCGTGCGTCTGGTTACAGGTGGAGGGTTTTCCAGGCTTCTTGTTTGCTTTGCTCTTTCCAACGCTGTACTGCCGGAGATTGAAACCGAGAAAGTTGATTCCCACGTTCCCTTCAAAACTGTTTTGGGAGTGCGTGACCTTCGTCTTGCTCTCTTTCAATTCCAGCCCCAAGCCTGCCAGCCATTCTGAGATTATTGTTTTGCTTTTCAGAATGACTTCGAGGTCTGAATGCATGACAACGAAATCGTCTGCGTACCTAATCACCGCTGGTGATGAAGGTGTCGAGTACGATTTGCCGGTGACACTCTTGACCCTCGTCCATTTTGGAAATGAATCAGCAAGCTTAGTTTCCATTCCGTGCAGGGCGATGTTCGCCAACAAGGGTGAAATGACTCCTCCTTGTGGTGTGCCCTCATCGGTCGGGAATAGTGAGCTCCATCCATCACACCCGCTCTGAGCCAAGCTTTAATCTGCCGTCTCAAGGCTGGATAGGTGTTGAGTTTCTGGAGAAGTGCGGCGTGGTTGATACGGTCAAAGCATTTGGCAATATCCGCATCTAGAACATATTTCGTTTTCGAGCGGAGATTGTCATAGATGGCCCTTACCGCATCTTGTGCTGATCGTCCGGGACGAAAGCCATAGCTGTTAGGTTCAAACCTCGCTTCCCATTCAGGTTCTAATGCGAGTTTGACCAAAGCTTGGATAGCTCGCTCACGAAGTATTGGTATCCCAAGAGGACGCTTCTCATCAGAGCGAGGCTTAGGAATCCAAACTCGTCTGATGGGTCGTGCCTTTTGTTCAACCTTCAGGGTCGTGGCAAGTGTGAGCCTTTGGTGTGGAGCTAAACTCTTAACCCCATCAATGCCGGCAGTGCGCTTGCCACGATTGTCCTGAGTTACTTTGCGTGTAGCGAGATACTTGGCTGACGTGGAACTAATCAGCAATCGTTGGAGTCTTCTTACGGTTTTGACATCGCCACGCTGACTGGCTTGATAGATGCGCTTTTGGAGCTCGAACACACCCTTTTCGCACCGCTTCCAAGGGATTGCATTCCACTCATACACAGGTTTGTTAACCGTGCTCATGATGTTTGAACTCTTACTCGTTCCTCTATCGTCCAAGTTATCGTGTCTACGTCTGCGTATCCTTCGGCTTTCCCGAAGGCATTTGCTTCTTAGACAATCCTTCCGACGCTCAGCATGCGGTTGACACCTGCTCCGTTGCTGGAGAGCACGAGCGTGGTTACTTCGTTCCTAACTTCTGTTATTGCGCTCAGCTTAGGGCCTCACTTTCCACCGGAGTTCGTTGGGAATGCGTTGGGGTTGCTACAGTGGCCCCAGCCCTGAACCCGTCCCCGTTGGGGTGAGCCAATAATCCGCGTAGGCTGCCTTGCCGTTACGGTGGCTAAATGAGTTCGTGGTCCTACCCATACTGAGCTGTGCTAGTCGGTGTGGCCCGGTCGGATTCCGAGTTGACCGCCGTTGATTCCCGCTGTACGGATTGATGGTCAGTCGCTACCGTAGGGAACCTGCTTCACTCTCGCATCAAGAGGATGGGAATTGGTTTGCACCGCACCCATACAGAAGTTAAGTTGTCAAAGGTCTGTAAAACCTTCGCCCTCAATCCCTCGGAATTAATTTCCGATTTCTGAGGAACGAATCGCACTGTAACCTCGGCAAAATTCTGCCCCCTCAAGTTCCAAAGATTCGCAACACAGAAGCGCCACTGATTCCGCTTCAACCTCGCGCAAACTTCGCGGCGTGGTATCAGCGTCGGCGAACTCTGCCTCGGTTGTGTGGCCTAACATAACGTGACCGAGCTCGTGCAGAAGTGTCTTGGCTGGCAGTTGTGCAAGGGGGTTAATTGCGACCTGACGCTTGCGCGCAAAGCGTTGCACATTTCCGTCCGTATGATCGAATGGAATGCGCTCAATACTCAGCGCGGTAAGTGCTCTTTCTGCGTCCCACTCCGGGATCGTAATCGGTTCAAGTTCTTGCCCGTCAGTCTGCCCCAAAACGAACCAACGCGCCTTATAAGCAAAGCTGGTGAAAGTGTGTTCTTCGTCTGAATCTTCCTCGCGACGTTTGCACGTAATCGGCATGCACAAAGTCAGCGCCCGTTCGCCCCGTTTTACAAAGCGGCCTAAGTCTTTCCACTTCGGAAAAGTGTTAATGGGGCCGGGCTGTAATCCGCGCATCTGGCATTGCACGAGCGCGAGAATTTGATTCCCAACCGAATACTGATGAAAGACGCTATACGCTTTCATGATCAGACCTGGCTTAGTAACGGCTTCGATTAGTAGGGCGGACCATTTCGGGATTGCGGGTAATTGATTTTCCATTGTCGCGTGCTCCTTTTCGGGTGACTTTTTCG
Source organism: uncultured Acidobacteriota bacterium (assembly GCA_963748155.1). Taxonomy (GTDB): domain Bacteria; phylum Acidobacteriota; class Blastocatellia; order Pyrinomonadales; family Pyrinomonadaceae; genus PSRF01. The sequence goes on from CAVVHV010000005.1 coordinate 335,895, forward strand.
AGCGAAGTTCGCCCTTGCAGTCAGCACCGAAAACCGGCACGCGTAACGCAGTGGAGCACTGCCTAGAGTTGTGGGATGGGCTGGGTCAAGGCGAGCCGAGTTATGACTGAGATTCTACAGCAGTTTTATTTTTGCGTGGCTTTTTCCTTCGCTGCCGTCGATGGATCGGAGTCCGTTGTTTGAGTAGTTCGGGGTGTCTGTCTTCGATAATGAATGCCAGTGATTGATAGCGAATTCCCAATAACTTTGCTGCGTAAGTAATACGCCCGTTTACTTTCGCCAATGCCTGCCTGATCATCTCGCGTTTCAAGTTTCAAGGTTTCGTCCGGCAAGCAAAGTGTTTTATTGAAAAGCTGACTCTCGCGTCGGTCTTTTCCTCGCGCCGTAATTCTCTCGCCAGTTTGACTCCGACTGTTTTGAACCTCAGCAGCAATCCCTGGTTATAACAGTTCGCCAGCCATTCGTTTGCTTGCTCGTATGCAGTGGCTAAAACATCGGGCTTGAGATCGTCTATTTCTTCAATCAGCGTGAGTGCTGCGAGTCCTGCTTTATTCAACGCGCCCACTTCATGGGCCACTTCAATAGCGTTCTGAAAAGTGAATTGCGCTTGCTCTTTTCTGCCGAGTCTCGCTAACACAATTCCATGAGTGATCAGACTGTCAACTAGCAGGACTTGATGCCCGCTCTTTCTTAAACTCGAAACCGAACCGCGAGCTACGGTCTCAGCTTCCTCAAGTCGTCCCTTCATCCGTGAGAAGTTGTGCTCGCGTGTCATCTATTTGGGCCACAACTGCTTTATCTTTGATGATCACGGCAAGGCGTCGTGCCTCTGACAAATACTTGTGCGCCTCTTTGAAGCGGCGCATTTGCCGCAGCACATTCCCGACATTGTTCTTTACATCGGCACGATATAGAGTGTTGTGGGCCAGCTTGAAATGATCGATCTGCTTCTTCATACTCTTTGATAATCCGGCGAAAATACTCGCGCTCTGTTTTCTACCGTGACCAGCTTGCGAAGCACCATCGCAAGCTGATTGTGGTAGGTTCCTTTGAGCGTGTGATTCGGAATCTTCCTGAATAGCGCGGCGTTCTCAGTCAGAAGTTTTAGAGAGTGGCTGTAGCGTGAAGCGGACCATTCCACGACTGCCAAGAAAGATGAGCGCGTTTGCTCGCGTGTTTCCTTCAGTCGTGAGTTCTTTGCAATGCTTCGGTGAGCATGATTCGTGCTTCATCCAAAGCACCAGCCCACCAATAGCAAATAGCCTAATTCGGCCCGCGCCGCCGCGACACGCAGGGAGTCTCCTAACGACTCGAACAGCCTAATGCTTTCGCTGATTAAATCCTTCGCTGTGTCTTGAGCATCGCTAATCTGATTCTTGCTGCCGATCCATCGCGTGAGAATGCCGACGTGAAGTAAGAACTTCGGCAACCATCGCAGGATTCAATCCTTCGAGTTCGGGACGCTCGCCAAACTTTTTCCAGAAAGGGACGCATGACCTCTCGCGCTCCTTCGTAGTCGCCTCTGTCTTTCAGTTCTAAAGCAGCTTGACATCTGAGCCACGCGCTTTCATTGAGCGTAAGGTGCGAGGATTCCAGCTTGTCCAGAATTGTCCTCATGGGACTTAGAGCCTTTCGAGTGGGTTGGGAGGAAAAGTGTGAACTGCGAGCGGGATAGTAGTGCGCTAAACCAGTACCTTGCAAGGAATCTTTGCCTTATTGTTTATTTGCCGATACCAGATTACTGGTATCTCGCGATGCCAGAAATCTGGTAATTCTCAAACAGGAGAGAACTCCAATGAAACGACTCGGTATTGCGTTGATCCTTACGTGTGTTCTGTCTGTCTCAGCTTTGGCGGGTGACATACCCACAATCGGCATAGCGTCTCCGTCACCATCGCCGACGCCCACAACGCAGAGCACCGGCACTAGCAGCAGGCATTGCCACAACGATCCTTCTAACCGTTCTCAGTTTGATTCGTTAGGCGATTCCGCGTCTGAGTGAGAGAGTCTGATCCTGCTTTACAGCGGGAACGCGGAAGTGTGCCCGCGTCTGATACTAGAACGCTGGTATATAACGGGATCGTGGCGAGCTCTGATTCCGAATGTTGCGACGCCCTTGGGCGGCAGATATAAAACCCTTACATTGCTGATCTCCCGAAGTTCTGTGATGTGACAGAGCTTTGACCTGCAATGGCCCAACAACATCGCCCAGAGTGTTGGGCGCGCAAGGTGTCGCCGCCTCTTGTCAGAGGCGGGGGGCTATAAGGCGACTCCTTAAAGGGCGCTACGTGATGGTGGGACATCCGTAGCGCCCTGTTTGCTCACATGGGCCACAAACGAAATAGACCAAAACGATTAGCAGAGAAGCTATTGCAGATTCGTAAGGCGCTCGGCTTGTCTCAAAAGGAAATGGCAGAGCGGCTTGCGAGAGCGAGCGGGAGTCAAAATCACTTACAGACATGTCTCGAAATATGAGCGAGACAAAAGCGTTCCCTATATTGAGATTGTCCTTGCTTATGCTCGCCTTGCGAATGTCGAGATGAATGAGATCGTAGACGATGAGATCTGGAGTTGAGATCTTTGAAACGGCGTACAATTCGCACTGAGAAACGTCACACGCTCACCGCACCACCCGATGAATGTGCCAACAGTTTTAAGGGTCGGATTATATGCGGACGTTGCGGCAACAGTGATTCGACGAAGTTCACGTACATGTTGCCTATGGATGGTCGCGTATTGGTTCAATGTTCCTACTGTGGTCTGACGTTTTTTAAGTCGCTGGAACTAGGCCAACCGCTTACGTCGAATTCGTATATCTGCGCGATAGCTGAATCGAGTGAGGGCGGCACGAATGAGGCTGGCGATTACGCGTTGATTCTTGCGGATTGCCACCATGTCATTGAGCTACGAATTCTCTTTAGTCAATCCCAAGGAACGAGAAGAAAGTCTCGCGAAGATCGATACTCTCGCGGAAATTATTAATCGATTTCGGGATGCATTACATACCGAAGCTAAGGCGATAGAATCGACAAAAGAATAGTTTACGTATCATTCATTCAAACATCGTGTGGCCATTTGTGGACAGAATTCAGGACACGGGATTGGGGAGCCCGCGATTCGCTAAGACCCGCGTATTGTGCCACCTCTACCCTGAAAAATGGTGAAAAGGTATTGGACTACACCGGGCGCTAATCTGACAAAATCTTCGTACAATTGCTGAAAATCAATTTGTGCTTCACGATTTCTCGGATCAACAATCTTTCCCGGCATGTCTGGATCTTGGCTATCACAATGAGCAAATAGATTTCTGATTTTATTAAGCCGATTCAAATTCTCAACCTTTTTATTATCCACATCGCCAATGGCTTTCAAGAAAATGTTGCGCTTGAGGCCAAAGCTACACTGATCGTCATAGAGCACTTCAAAAATAAAGTTTCTGTTGACTTCTGAAAAGTAATGCTGGGAAATTATGCAGTTAATCAACCATTCAATGTTGATGAATTTTTCGATAACTTCAGAGCGATATAAGGAAACTTGTTCTTTTGTCATTTACGCACTCACTAGAAGCTGTTAACTGAAGGGAGGCGCCTCAGAGGAAACTAGGAACCGTCTTTGGTGTTTGGTTCATCACCAAATCTATATACCTACTCGTGCCTGTCGCCGCTAAGGCGGTACGGAACATCTCAGCCGTCGAGTGAAACGGACCTTCGAGTAATGCCTCTTCCCAAATGATGTCATTCACGTCTCTCGACCTTATATACAAATCAATTAGCAGCAAATCGTACAGTTGTACAGTCGTTGTTCCTTCATCGGGATAGAAGGCTATACGGGCACGATTACCTTCTAGCTTCTTCACGACATTTTTCGCAAACGCGGAAAAGAGAATTTCAGCACCCCGGGGAGATACATCAATCTCGTTTTCGCCGACGTAAAAGCCTGCCTTCTCAATTTGGAGCGTGTAGGTGCCTTCATCAATCAGAGGCTCTTGCGGATCAAGTTCTGAGTCAATGACCTTGGTATCAAGTCTGAATGAAGCATCTTGGTTTACCATGATCCACCGGTTTCCGAATAAAAGGCATATTAGATTCTCCTTGAGCGCGGTTTCATAGTCCAGATGATACGCCGTCACCCTCTTTTGAAAATGAACACAATCCGCAACGATCCATAGGTCATTCCATTTCCAAGCAAGTAACAAGGGAAGATTTAAAAGGGAGGCAAAGTCCTTCAACGATTCGAAGTACTTCTCGGACCATACAATCTTGTTATCAGTCGTTGCCTTGCATTCAATCAAAACAGGAATGATTCGATTGCTATACTTCGCAAAAGCGAGAAAGTCTGGAGCCCGAAGATTATCGGACATTTCCACTGGCATGGGCGTCTGATCTATGCGATTAACCACTACACAGTTTCCGAGCCACGCCAGTATGGAAAAGAACTCCTTCTCGGGCAGCAAGCCTCGACGGACATCATGAATCCTACTCAGTAATGATTCACCGTCAACAGATGTGTCGCCGCTAGTGAAGAGAGACGGATATAGCTGAAAAGCGAGCTTTGCAAGCGTTTTGGCGTCAAGGTCCTTGGGCACCTAAACCTCCTTGGAATCTGCTTCGGCTATAAGTGCTTTACAATCTTACTCTCCCGTCGAAATTAACTCTAAGGCTATCGCTTGTAGCGAGAGATCTACTTCTTGCCAAGATCTTTGCGCTCATTGTTTACTCCGATTACAGTACGACAAATCTACACGCTCGCCACCTTGCGGCGTCTGGGAGAGACAATTATTCAGATCAAACGAGATCATACCGGCATTCGTGTTCTTGCCACTCGAGAGTCGCATCGCGCAGCTTGAGTTGCGTTGTCTTATAGTCCAGCCGATGATGACATGTGATATGTGAAGGGTACTATTCGCGATCGAGCGATAGAAAGGGCTCTAACGAACGGTCCAGGCGGCAGCGATGGGGTCAGTGGTGCAGAGGGGCAGCTGGAGTGATTATTAGCTTTGCTGAATTGCGATGCTTTTCGGTTGATCATTTTCCTTTAGGGTCTTTTGGTCCTTCCTTGTGATGATGCACGAAGCTTTGGAAGCAAAAGTCAAACAGGTGTTCACCAATGCTTGTCACCCAAGCCGGAGTGATGCTGCGGGTCGTGCGATAACTGGAGAACTCATCAATGCGCTTGAATCTCTCCGAAGGCGCAATACAAGGTTCGCTAAAGCACAAAAACTCATTGTTGCGGAAATGAAAGAGATGGCGGCTACGAAACGACACCTCAACGCGACAATCAAAGAGGCAAGACGGAATCGAGAGAGACAAGCTATACAATTGTTAACTCGGAAATTGAGCATAGAATGTTTTAAAGAGTCTTATTTAGAAAGCTCGCAGATTCGATAGCTTGGCAGCTGATTGACGGGCGAAGTGATGCTGCTAGACACCTTCATATTTTAGAATACTCGCGACCAGCCATCGACGAGACTAATCTAGTCTCGGTCGAGGAAGTTGTGGATGAGCTAAACACGACGAATCCCGCTAGCTTCGCGTTAATCTCAGACCTAACGACGTTTATTCAAATTGGAGACATATTAAGAAGAGACCCGAATCGCCTCACCGTCATTGAGGTCAAAGAAGGAGAAGAGAATAGTAAAGCGATCGAGATCCTTGACCAGCTATCGATTCACGCAGAAGGCAGTCCAGATCTGCAAGCGTTAACTAATGATTATGGCGAGCATCTTGCGAGACAGGTAAACCGAATCCACAAACAAAAGCTCAGAGGCGATAGAGCTACGCAGATTATCAACATGGGCGAAGGTATGGACCCTGTGTTGAATTTACCTGTGCGTATTAGAGAGCCAGAGCGAGAACCCCGCAGTTACCATAATGAGCTCGCAGCCCTGTTGTTACACCTCGACAATGACATGTGGGCTTATACAGTTATCGAAGGGACGCTCTTATCGGTTGTTACAAGGGGTTAATGAAACGGGACGGGCACGACATAATCGAAATGCTTGCACAGCAGACTTTCAAAGAGAACTTCTTAGTTATTGCCTTCAGGCAGGGACTTAAAACAGACTTGGTAGAGCCGATCTTTCTTAAACCTTTTCGTGAGAAAGATATTATGGACATTGTTTTTGACCGAACGCGTATCTACGCCGCTATCAGTATTAATTCAATTCTGGAAATGTTCAGAAAGCATGGGCTTGAGGTCCGATGGTTATCGCGAGCGGAAACAGCGAAGGTACGAGCAAAAAGCCCACGTCTACGCCTGCTCATGCTGAATGATCGCGCGATTTCGATCAGCAACAAAGACTATGAACTTCATCCAACTGATGCACTAGTTACCAGAATCGTGTTCGACTGTTTGCTCCCTTCCTCAGTTGTCGCGATGTTCAGCGGATCTATTCTTTGTGAGGATTTAAGCAGATAAATCAACCACTTGCCGGTTGAGAGTCATTTAATGTTGGACTTGCCAGAGTAATCTTTAATAGTACAATTGGAAGTGCCTTACCCAATGTCTTGGATGATCCCCCTATACTATGTCTGAACAGACAATCTCTTCTCAAAAATCTTAAACTCCAAAAGCAAACAGATCTGTCTAATCTCGGCTCCTGGCAGCGGGAAAACCTTGCGCGCTTTAATACCGAAATTGGAGCAGATTCTTGCCAAGACTGATGTTGACCCTAAGACTGTTGTGCTCCTGACTTTCTCTCGAATGTCGGCCTCCGATTTGAAGAAGCGGAGTGGGGAAACCGGCGTGCGGGTGTCAACTGTACATTCCTTTTGCCTCTCACTATTGCTGTCAGAGGACAATCATCAAATTCGGAAACGTGTCAACTCGATCATTTTCGAGTTCGAACGAGACACGTTAATCGCGGATCTTAAAGCTGTATTTACAGATATTCATAAAAAAGTGTTGGCAAAGCAATTGGACCAGTTCGCTGCGGGCTGGGCGATTCATCCTCACGATCAGGTCTTCGAAAAAAATGAGGAACAACGCGCCTTCAAGCGATCAGTTGTAAACTGGTTAGACGAACACCAAGCCGCAATGATGGAAGAAATTGTTTATCACGCTGTCGATCTTATGGATAAGGTTACGGGTATGAAACTTGTAGACGAGTCGAAATACATTCTTGTGGATGAGTATCAAGATCTCAACGTACTGGAACAAAAAGTTGTGGACCAGTTGGCTACCCAATCGGAATTCTTGCTTGTCGTTGGAGATCCGGATCAGTCAATTTATAGCTTCAAGTATGCGCATCCCGAGGGCATAAAGCTGTTTTCCACTCGCTCTGAGGTTGAAAGCTACTCTCACTTGAAAACGGGCAGATGTGCAAAGAAGATAGTTAGAGTTGCGCAGAGAACTACTCAAGCAATCAGAACCAACCCGGACGGAGTTGCTTGAGGCGCTCCCTAACAACGATGAAGGCGAGATTCACTTCGTTCGTAAAGAGACGCAGTATGAAGAATTTGCTCATGTTCTTAAACAAATTAGCAGAAAACTCAAGACCAATGTCCCACCCAAGGAAATCATTGTTCTAGCGCCCAGATCAAACTAGGTCAAGATTTTGCAGCGTACGCAGAGAATAATAAAGTTTCCGTAGGGATTGGTCAGACTGATACAACGTTCAATTTCATCTCTAAGGCAAAATTTACGGATGAAGAGCAACGCAAGTTGTTGCTCTTAGCACTCCTAGCCAATCCGTCTTCTATTCTTCACTTCCGATGCTACCTCGGAATTGGGGACAGCGAGACGTACGCAGAAGAGATAAGGGAACTTAAGAATCAATATGGCAATTTAGAGAATGCATTTGCAAATGCGAAGATCGAGGATCTCCCCAAAAGAAAATTACGACTCAGATCACTGTGTAAGAGAATCGTAGAATTGAGGCATTTGTTGGAGTCTCAGAAGGGGGCGGAGATCACTGACGCATTGATTGACGAACTGTTTCCCTCTCCCGCTTTTCTTCGCCTTCGGCGTGTTATAGACAAGGTGCGAGACAAAGCAGATACCGCAGCCTCTCTTTACAACAAGTTTACGGAACACTTTAGAATTATTCCTAGCGAGGAAAGTGTTATCCGAGTTATGACACTTATGGCGTCAAAGGGACTTGAAGCAGAACACGTGTTTATCATCGGATGTAATAGCGGAAATATTCCTGGAAACAACCGATCAACTACCTTATCTGACATTCAACACAACGAAGAACAACGTCGCCTATTGTATGTGGCTTTCACGCGAGCAAAGAAAACTTTAACCGTCAGTTGGGCACGCCGCATGCCATTCGCCGGCTCAAAAGGGCAAGCTACCGCAAGCGTTGGGACTCGAAGGATCAAGGGCGATACTGTTAGCATTCTAAGCATCTCTCCTTTTCTACAAGACTTGCCAGACGTCATGTGGGAAACTTAATAAGCGCTTCTCGAAATATCGTAGTTGGATGTGGGGGGGCACCCTCTCGATCTCATGGTGCCGGACTACGGAGAGAACTGTTTTTTCACAGGTTCTTCGCGGCTTAGTGTTACTCCGATCACAGTGCCACAATCTACACGCTCGCCGCCTTGTGGCACCTGAGCGATGATCGTTCCAGGTTCAAGAGGGAGATCGTAGCCGATTGGCCAGAACACGGATGTTGAGATTTGCGTCGCGCAATTTGATTTGCGCTGTCTTGTAGTTCAACCCTACGACCACGGGCACCGTTGTTTGCGGAGGTCGTGAGAGTCGTTCGCGCCTAACTCGATATTGCAAGTGATAAAAGGGCGATTGCTGGCAACACTATGAAACAGACAAAGGCAACAAAGGCAATCGCAGTTAGAGTAGCGATTAGCAGCCGCTTGTTGCCCCGTATGCAATAGCCCAAAAGAAGTCCTAATAGGAATCTCATTGTCAATCTCCATTTCTGTACACGAATACAAACGAGCAATACTTTCCGCTCATTGCTGAAAACGAATTGTCTGAGGATTGGCCCTACAGGTAGGCAGCGCTACGGACACGAACGCGCGTACAATACGCGTACATCGAGAAGCCTAAAATAGACCAAACGAGCCTACATTAGCCTAAAGCACCGCTGACGTAAGCTCGTTGTAGTCAACAAGATCCGTTGATTTCAAACCACTTCCGCAATTCGGTAGGCGGCCCTGAAAAGGCCGGCGTCGGCGGTTCGATTCCGTCCCTGGCCACCAATACCTTCAACAACTTAGCGATAGCCAAAAACATTCAAAAATCCTCGCGCGAACAATACGCGAACATTCGTTAGCCAACGTTCGCGGCGTTCGCGCACTGTCGTTCAAGGATCTTCCAAGTTCCCGCGCTGTGCCACTAGTGCGAGCGATATGTGCCGCGCCAGCTTCGCATAGCGTTCCGTCATTTTAATGTTCGAGTGGCCTAAGATCTTCGCCAGTTCGTAGAGATCACCGGTCTGCCGTTCTTGGTCTTTCGCGCTGTCACGATGTTGCGAAGGAAATCGACTTGACTGCGCTTCATTCGTACCTGTTCGCCCATGCGCATTCCCGTTCCGAGTGCGACTATCATGGCAGGCTTAACATGGGCACGTGGCGCATCAAGCTATGCCATTAGCCTTGGCTCCTCTTCCTCTTCGTCGGTGTTTTCAAGCGATCATTCTTAAACTGTTCGACCAGCTGTGCCGAAATCTCGCGCAAAGCCGACAATCACGAGGAAGTTGATTGTCGGCCTACGTGAGCGATACCAAGTGAGCGAGCGACCACGTTCTTCTCAACGCTCGTGTCGGCATCAAATGATGACTGTTTGCGTTAGGCTAAATTAACGCTCGCCCTCCGCTCGACGTACGGACGGGGGGCCATTGAAAACGGCAACTTGTGCACGCACTATGCCAATTGAAAACTGTCTCAACTGCTGTAAGGAATGCTCCGAACCGCGCTGAGATCTACTGTGGGCAACCTAATGTTGCTTTGATTTGAGCAGCTGCTTTAATCAATTGATTTGCCTGCTCCGCTGAGATTGCTCTGTCTTTCTGTGCCTGCACCTCATTGAGAAATGCGTTCATGAGATTGCACGCGCCCAGCCTGTCGCCAAACTTCGCCGCATCAATTGCACGTTGAGCGTTCTGCAACTTAGCGTCTAGACTATTCTCGATCCCCCTCTGGAGGTTGAAACTTCTCACCATTGCAATCAAGTCATCGAGTTGAGCAACGGCTGATCTTACTCTTGCAATTACAAATGGGCTCAACGAGTTGACTCTCGCGTAGATTGTCCGAGTGGCGAAGTCAGGCACCGGTGAATCAGGGGAAAGGATCGTTCGATCTACTAACACGCCTTCTTCGCTATGAAGAATTCTCAGCGTACTGAACACCTCGGCATCGTTTATGGCTGGAAGCTGAAAAGCAATGGTAATAGGCGCCGTGTAAATGGCAGTGGTTTGAATCTCGAAAGCGAGACTGTCAGCGTTGATGAGGTATTCTCCCGGCACGCCCTGAAGCGAGTTCGGATCAATTGGCGTGACGGTGGTATTGCCCGCCTGGATCACGTTTGAGAGAGTAACGGCCACACTGCCCTGAGTCACGGTGACGTTGGATCCCGCAGGCGTGTTGTCGTGTATCGGTCGCCAGTCGAAGGCCTCCTCCCAAGCCGTATTATTTGTGAGATTGGTTTGATTGGTGCCGTCCACGTTCATCACGTAATACTCAGCATTAAAATTATCCCTGAAAGAGACGAATCCGATCTTGTCGCCGTCTGGCGAATAGGATGGACCGCGGGATTCTCCTTCGCTTGTCAGTTGCGTCTGGTTAGAGCCGTCTGCATTCATCGAGTAAACGTCTGGTCGACCATTGCGGCCACTGATGAAGACGAGTTGCGTGCCGTCAGGTGACCACACAGGCGTGCCATTCGGGCCATTAAATGCCGGATAGAACTCGTTCCCCGAGCCAACCGTCAATTGCGTCAGGTTAGAGCCGTTTGCGTTTATCACGTATATCTCTTGAACACCGTTCCTATAACTGGCGAACGTGATCTTTTGTCCATCAGGCGACCATACAGGATCAAAACCTGGCCGCGTCGTCAGTTGAGTCCGGGTCGTGCCGTCGGCGCTGATGACGTGGAACTTGCCGTCAGTGTAGTTGGTCAACAGCAGCCTTGTGCCGTCAGGCGACCAGACGGGAGCGATGTCGACATACTCGTCCGGCGTGACGTTGAAGATATTTGTCCCGTCGGCATTGACCGTATAAATGTTTGTGCCCTGCTGGTTGCGCGCGAGGAAAGCCAGCTTGGTTCCATCGGGTGACCATGTTGGGTTGCTGCGGTCGAAGACTTTCAGTCCGTCGTCAGTGCTGTGGAGTATTAGTTTCCGGTCAAGGCCATCCGCATTCATCGTGTAGAGGTCCCAGATCTGTTTGTCATCATCGGTTGAGATGAAAGCAATCCGCTGGCCGTCAGGCGACCATGTCGGATATTGGACATATTCTGCCTTATCCGTGAGCCGCGTTATGTTAGAACCATCCGCGTTCATGGAGAAAACGCCTATATTTGTACCGTTATAATTGCTCATGAAGACTATTTCACTCGTGAGTCCGGGCGAAGCCGAAGGCATCGGCTGCGTACCCGCACCCCAGCTAAGGTTGATGGGTCCCGGGAGAGCACCTCCACTGCTACAGGTGTCGACGGCAACGACGTAGGTCGTGCCGGCGACAGCCTCGAAGACCACTAGGCTGTAAATTTCCAGGTCGTCCGCATCGTCGTTGCTGCCTACGACTGTTAGAGCATTGACTGCGGTGCCGGTGTAGATGCCAAGCGTCGAGTCAAAATTGGAGTCCGTGTAGAACGCAAACGTGCCGCTCGACGGTGCAGTCCAGCGATACCAAACGGTTGTGCCGGAGCCACGATTGGCGTGATCTGGTTCACCCGCCTCTTGCGTGGAGAACTCGTTCGTGCCCGTGATGTTGCCTGTTGGGCCGCTGATGGCTTCCGCATTAGCGAAATGATCATTGTCGGGTCGGCCTGCGACCTGAACGCTTATCGCTCTCGTATTGTTGTCGTAATCGTCGTCAGGCGTAGGACTGTCAACCCTTAGGGTAGCCTCTAACGATGGTCCAATGGGTGCGTTGACCGTGATGTTGATCGAGATAGAGTGCTCCTCCCTAGAATCGAAATCACCGAGCGGGCAGATCACTCGGGTCACGCCGTCGGCGAGCGGCTCATTAGTGCAGTCGCCATAACTTGTGTTGGCGCTGTTGAAGGCCAGACCCGCCGGCAGGAGCACCGTCAACGTAGCGGCGAGTGAAGACCCCTGTCCTATGTTGATCACGGTGATCTGGAAGTCCGTCGCCGAACCGGTCCCGATGACAGGGTTGGGGTCCGCGTGACTGATGATGAATAGGTTTGGCAGAAATATGTACGGCGTAGGCGTGGGTATAGGAAGGTTGGGTGTCAGCACAGGTGTCGCCGGAGGGGGCCGGCCCGCAGCGTAGACGCAGAAGGCTATAGAGTTAATTAAGAGAATTGTTGCTAATACTAAAACAATGAAGTGGCTGGTGATGCTCGTTGAACGTTTCATACGGGTCTGCTCCTTAGGTTAGACCAAAGGTTGAGGAGGGACCGCGTACCAAGCCTCGTTCCGTCAGGGGGGTAGCAAGCTTGATTATTCGCGAACTATGAGGAGGCCGAGGCGCGTAATGCCTTGCGAGGACAGTCCTACGCGCACACCCTGGCGTCTCGAATGCCGAATTTACTGTTAAGCTTGAATGGGTAGGAAGTTAGAGATTGGCTGCAATGACTTTCTTCGAATCAGGATCGAAGCAGCAATCTATCTTGTGTGACTAAGATGGAGGAATGCTCAAAAACTGAGATTCAAGCGCTCGGGGCGCTACGCCTTTAACGCCGGTCATTCTATACGCTGGCGAGTGATTGTCAAGCCAAGACAGATGAACGGCCAATAGGCGGTTCGTTCTGCTACTCACAATGGGTGATAAACTTTATATGGGTTAATGCATTAATGCACCTAGCTGAACCTAATGGGGCTCGGCCAGGAGTACCGACGTTGTTAGCTGGCAAGGCCACGCTAATGTGGAAATCGGTTTAATGAACTGACCAAGGACAAACTCAAACTCGAGATCGATTTACGCGATTCGAAAGTTTTTCTCGAAGAAACCAAGTCGGCCTTGGCATTCTCGGTGCGGTAACGTTACGTTTTGAAAACAGGGATAGTGATGCCCTGTTTACAAAAGAAATTAAGGTTACTTTTCATAGACACGGTATTGTGGATGTACGTCCGGCGGCTGATATTTTTGCGTGGTTTGGAATAATTCGAATTACTTCCGATGGTGTTGATATTGATAGAAAAACATTCGACCGGATGCGCATAGCGGGGCGCGATGCAACTCCCCTCTACCTTGTTGAGTTTGTGCTCGGCATTGAAGACGAATTGGTGAAAACCGCCCAAGATATTGACGCCGTACATTACTTGCGGATCACGGTTGATGTTAGTGGCTATCATTCTCCACTCAAGGCCAAACTGATTCCATATTGGGAGCAGGCGAAGAATTAAGGCTGCACGAAACAAATAACTGTGATTGGAGCTGAGACTATCGATCAGGATTTCTCTCGTATCGATTGACCGTTGTGTGAGAGCAGCAATCCCCTCACTAACGCTGGGCCGTATTCACCAGTTTCGAGTTTTAGGGACAACAGCGGAGGAGAGAGCTTCACTCAACTAGTTTTCATTCGCATTAGAATATTGTTCTGCGCGCTGACAGTGTAGCGCGCGAACAATACGCGAACATCGAGCAGCCTAAACAGCCCAAATCAGCCTATATGGTCCTAAAGCATGTTCAACGTAAGCCCTTGATCCTCAATAAGATCCGTTTGATTTCAAACCACTTCCGCGATTCGGTAGGCGGCCCTGAAAAGGCCGGCGTCGGCGGTTCGATTCCGTCCCTGGCCACCAATACTTTCAACAACTTAGCGACAGCAAAAAAGCGTGTAAGAATTTCGCGCGCGTACAATACGCGTACATTCGTTATTTCATATTTCACTTTTTGGCGCCGCACGTTCAAGGACTCCCACGTTTCCCGCACTGTGTTGCTGGTTCTGACAATGTGTTGCTGCGCCAACTTCGCATAACGTTCTGTCATTTTAATATTCGAGTGGCCGAGGATCTTTGCCAAGCTCATAAAGATCGCCACATTACATAAGCAGGGTTTTTGAGAGTTTGAGGCAGCCCCACGTGCTGTCGGCCCAATGACTCAAGAGCGCATCAGTGCAGTATGCAGCGTCAGTAGCTTAATCGCATCTTCGCCAGTTAACCTGACAATCCTTCGACAAGCTACGCTTTGTACTGACCCGACGGTCGATCCTTACGAGCAATTGCCGGTAGAAACCAAATCATTGCGGTCGTCACGCAACCGCAGACAAAAGTGCCGATCCAAACCGCGTCGGAACCATAATGTTCGAGGATTTGGGTTCCCAACCATGGCCCAATTGCGACAGCCACGCTAAAGCCCATCATATAAAGTCCCATGTACGCACCTGCTTGTTTGCTTGGCGCGATATCTGAGACGAAAGCAGAACTCGCCGGCAGCAGAATCATCTCTCCAAAAGTCCAGATCACGACAGTAGCGCCTGCCGCGGAAACACTATTGACGAAAATCAACGCACCAAAACCGATACCGACCAAAAGAGCGCCGAGCGAGATTGCATAGCGATGGGTCCAGTCTGCCATTGCTGCATTTAAAGCAACTTCCACCAGAATGATGATGACCGTATTGATCGCCAGCAACGCGCCGAAGCCAGCTTCCGTCATGTGAAGATCGCGAACCAGAAACAACGGCATTGCTGCCAGAGGTTGAAAAAAGACTAATTCGATAGGGATCATTGCGAGTAGGAAATAGATAAACAGTCGATTGCGCAGCACGTCGGAATACCGGCGGCGGGGAATTATGTCGTCATTGGTTTTTTGAACAACGTCTTTTTCCAATGACTGCGGATTAAACTGGCGCCACGGCAAAATCGCAATCAGGGCACCAGCAAGAAGGGAAGTTGTCCCGTCGACGTAAAACAATAATTTGAAGGAATGCATTGCCAAAAAACCACCGACCACCGGGCCAATGCTCATTCCAAGGTTTATCGCTAAACGGGTGAGAGCGAACGCAGCCTTTCGCTGCTGTGGTCCTGCCAGCTCACCGATGATGGCCATACTTGGAGGACGAAAAGCTTCGCTGGTGATCGCCCAAACCGCCGTGACTGCGAAGATTCCGGACAGGGAATGAACAAAGGAAAAAATCAGCAGCACCATGCCGGATAGGACCAGCGACGTTTTCATGATCCGCAGTCCACCCAGACGATCAGACAAACGTCCAGACAATGGTGCAATGACGATCGCGCTAATTCCGTAGATAGTGATAGCCAGGCCAGCGGTGGATGCAGGAAGACGTCTATCGACGGTCAGATAAAGGGTGAGAAACGGCAGGACCATAGTGCCTGCACGATTTACAAGGATGGCAAGACAAAGGAACCAGATTTCCCGGCGAAGGGATCCTAATCCGCGCCAGGGGTTCAACAACGGGTGGCCTGCCGTTTCCGGTCAGCGTGCGCTTTGCTATCCACTTCGTAAAGGCGGAAGCGATGATGATTTTGATGGTTGACCATCGTAGCCGTTTTCCTGAAGCGTTACTTGATAGTCTTCGGCTCCGTCATTTGAAACAGATCTAGTCAAGCCACTTTGTTCGATCAAAAGCTCATTGTAATACTGAGCGTCTTTGGGGCGCGAATGTGGGTGCTCAGTTGATCTAAGCAGTAAAGAATCTTCATATGACAAGATTAGTTTTCAATGACTAGATTATTCGCAGTTCAACCAAGGAGGTTTTGTGTGAGTGAGTCTTAGGATTTGGGATCGCAAAAAGGATGGTAAATTGCGGCACCCAGTTTGTCACACAAAAAGGTGCTGAACGAGCAGTTGAAGCGGTGGATGCAGTGCGAAATTTTCTTAGGAAGTTTAGTGCTTGTTGTTTGAAAAGAGTTAACCAGGGCTAGAGCACTACTTGACACGGTAGGGGTCTACAGTCCAAGTCCCAAGCAATGCATCAGCAGCTAATCGCTGTCAACAACGAATTGTTGACATTGGTCCTACCGGAGGAAGACCCTAACCTCTGAATCAAACTTCGGCGTAGAGCCCCGGATGCCCTTTGTGCGAAGAAGCCAATCGAATTGCGCGTACAATACGCGAACATCGGTTACCCAACATTCGCCTTATCGCACGTCGGCTCAAGCTGCACGCAATGCAGAAGCCGTTCAGGCAATGAGTGACGCCCCAGTTGGTCCTCGGATTTTTCACTTCATCACGCGGGAAAAGATGGCAGCCTCTGTGATAACACCGCTGAGAGCAAATACTACTCGTTGACCATTGATGGAAGCCTATGAGAATCGCACACTTGTTATCCGAGTAACCGATCGAACTCGTCTTTGACAACTCGATAACACTCGCACGCAGTATCTTCCAATTTCTGGCGGTCCAGGATCTGTATGCGGCCTCGGACATAACTAATTGCTCCTATGTCCTGCAGATGACCCGCAGCCACAGTAACGCCTTCGCGGCGCACGCCCAACATATCGGCGATCAATTCCTGAGTCAGGATCAACTCATCGGTTTTCACGCGGTCGTGACTTAGCAACAGCCAGCGACAAAGTTGCTGTTCCACAGAGTGAAGCCGGTTGCAAACCGCGGTCTGCGATATCTGGGTAATTAGTGCTTGCGTATATCGCAACAACAGGCGTTGGAATTGACCACCCAACGCGAATTCTGTCTGCAGCACCTTTGCCTTCATGCGGATAGCGTCGCCGGCGCTTAGAACCACAGCACGGTTGGGCATAGTGCCGCCCCCCATGAACAGGGCAATCCCTACTACGCCATCATTTCCCGTCAATCCCATTTCAGCGGTAGCGCCGTTTTCCATCGTGTAAAGCAAAGAGATAATCGCTGTGGTTGGAAAGTAGACGTAATCCAAATGTCCGCCGAATTCGTAGACGACATCACCAAGAGAGAACGAGATTTGTTGAAGGTTAGGGAGCAGACGTTCGAATTCATCCCGTGGCAGCGCGTCCAGCAGTCGATTCTTACTGGGACTTGCAGGTATTGAAGAAACCGGCACGCGTAATCTCCACGTTCGCTTAAATTATTGGCGCCACGAGAAACCCGTTTCTGTTCTGGCTTGTAATGCGCTTCCCGAGTTCCGGCAGAGGATATCACGCATGTGCTCTATCGCGCAGATGTTGGCGCGCCGTGTTCTGCGATCGGCTCGTGTCTGTGTCTGCTTACAGTCTACATCTGGTCTTGAGCATGAATAAGACGACGCAAGCGATCCTGGAAGAGTACGTCAATCTTTTGAGGGTCGATCAGCCCTGTTACTTCTCCGATACCGAACATCTGATGGATCATGGATTGCCCGGCACGGTATGTGAATGTCCTGTCATAAAGCGAAGGGGTTTTCACCGCCAGACGAGGCAACGTTCGCGAACTGAGTTTGAACGTGCTGACTGTGCCGCACTTCGGACAACTCACGCGTGAAATCTGCCCTCGCTTGTTTACGGAGGTCACGATGTGTCCACGTTCCTCGTCGCACTTTGCGCATAACTTATCGGCTCGCTCGCCCACCGCGAATACTTGTTTCTCCATGGAGTTCTCCTTCGCTGTTGTTTCTACCATTAGGTGATGTAATTCGTTTCTCAATCAAACTAAAGCCTCCGGGCCATTACTCGTACCCGGAGGCTTTCTGTAAAAGAGTCGCCGGAGTAAACCAGCAACAAAATTAGTAGCGAGAACTGCCGCCGTAGCCGCCGCGTTCACGATTGCCGCCACTATTGCGACCTCCGCCGTAACCGCCACGACTACCACCCCGATCTTCACGAGGTTTGGCTTCGTTGACGTTAAGCGCGCGTCCCCCGACTTCATGGCCGTTGAACTGCTGGATCGCGGCATTGCCTTCTTCTTTCGATGACATTTCGACGAATGCGAAGCCGCGTGAGCGACCTGTTTCGCGATCTTCAATAACGTTTGCTGATTCGACGGTTCCCGCTTGGGAAAACAGTTGCTGCAAATCCTCGCTCGAAGTTTGGAACGAAAGATTCCCTACATATAGTTTCATAGACATTTTTTGTGTACCTTTTCCTGCTTTCAGGAGTTGAAGAGAAGCTTTGAACCAGGTGTGCTTCGACGAAACGGAACCGAGCGAAGAAACGAGCGTTCGAAGGCTCAAATTGAGCAACTTCTACAGAGTTGAAAACCAGCCTGCCCTCGAATCATCTAAACGCCGAGCTTTCGTTAGCGCGGGCGCATCACCGTTGACGCGCGAGAGAAGGAATAACCGAATACTACGATGCGGTTGTTGTAGATTGGGTTGCGGCTCGCGGGAGAAAATCTCCGGGTTCTGCTCTCCATGATCATTTCGATAAACTGGGCCATCTTCGTTTTGAGTTGGCGGCGTCGGATTTGATACTTCCCTCATTTGTAACCCCTCGAGATTCTTATTACTGATTTGCCTCCTGCAAATGCGACATCAACGCGTTCGGAACTCCGAAAAACGCTTTCCTAATGTTTACAACGGGTCTCTATCCTTATATGTGTGCTATCGCACAGACCACCATCATCATCGACTCTATGGTGCTTCTAAGTGAATAAAGCTCCCACGCGGTAGGCATTGCCCCATTACAAGCCGCCGTCACCATTGGGCGTTACTGGAAACGGTGACGCCCTTTGTACTTGAGTATTTGCTTGTTTTGCTTACTCCGTAGAACGTGACTGCTTTGTCAGTCTCGCCAACAGCTCTTCAACTTTTTCCGGGTCGACGGGCTTGACCAGATGGTAATCGAAGCCGGCTTCTTTGGAGCGTTGCTGATCGGAGTCTGTTCCGTAGCCTGTCATGGCGATCAACCACACGTCCGCTAGCTGTGGGCGCTGTCGCAGACGTCGTGCGATTTCATAGCCGTCCATTTCGGGCAACCCAATGTCCAGTATGACAATGTTTGGTTGGTATTCCTCTACCGCCGACAACGCCGCTTCGCCCGAGTATACCGCTTGAACGTCATGCCCGGACTGTCGCAGCAGTAGGACAATCGTGTCCGCCGCATCGACATTGTCATCTACCACCAGTACTCGCGAAGTTTGGGTGGGCGGCTCGGCTATTCTGAAAGTCTTCGATTCTTGCGGCCGTTGTGAGACAAGGATGGGCAGCCGGACCATGAACTCGCTGCCTTGCCCAATTCCAGCGCTCTTGGCTTCGACCGTTCCACGATGCAGCTCTACGATTTTTTTGACCAACGTCAGTCCAATGCCTAATCCGCCTTGCGCACGATCGAGGGTTCTATTTGCCTGAGTAAAAAGATCGAAGATGTTGGGGAGCAGGTCAGGTGCAATTCCTGGCCCGTTATCTCGCACACGCAGCACGGCAAAATCTGCTTCCCGTTGCATGCTGAGCCAGATATTTCCTCCTTCATCGGTGTACTTGGCAGCATTATTGAGCAGGTTCACGACCACCTGTTCTATGCGCGTAGCGTCGACCCTGAGCCAGATGGGGTCCGAAGGAAGCGAAACCGTGAGTTCATGTTTGCGTCGATCAATTAGGTCACGAACCGCCTCGACTGCGCGTTCCACGATCGGCCTCGCGTCCACGTCTTCTTGATGAAGTCTAATCCTTCCGGTGGTAATCCGGGAGACCTCGAGCAAATCATCTACCAGATGTGCGAGTTGTCCTACTTGTCGTTCAATAATGGTTCTTGCTTTATGTTGAATCGGATTCTCATCCGGTTGAAGACTGAGAAGATGTACGGCGTTGAGGATGGGAGTGAGTGGATTACGCAGTTCGTGTGAGAGCATGGCCAGAAACTCATCCTTGCGACGATGCAGATCTGCCAATGCTTCCGCTTGCGCCGTTGCTCGCTGTAGTTGTGCGCGTTCCGTGACGTCACGAATATTGCACTGAATTACATGGTGATGATCCTCGGGATAAACGTTACTGACAAACTCAACTTCGCGCCGCCGTCCATCTTTGGTCTCAAGCGGCAAATTGTGGTAGCGGATATAACCTTGGTCTTGCAGCTTACGAAATGCGGATTTGCTTTGCTCAATATCCTGGAACAATCCAATCTGCCAAAGTTCCTTGCCTGATAACTCATTAGGTGCATATCCCAACACCTGTTCGATGTAAGGGTTGGCATCGGTGATCTTTCCTGTGGTCGCATCGAGGATGAGTATGCCGTCCTTGGCAGACTGGAACAGTCGACGATAACGGACTTCCGATACACGCAATGATTCTTCTGCTTGCTTGCGTTCAGTGATGTCCTCGATGGCGAGAAGAATCAGGTCCGGTCCATGGTTCACTGACTCAAAGCGGTGGGCATTGAGTTCCATGATCTTGCGTCCGATCATTGGAAAGGTGCGCTCAATTTCAAAGTCTTCAATCGGATGGTGATTACTCAGGACGTTGCCGAGCAAACTCCGCAATTCGGGTATGTCCCACTGCCCATTGCCCAAGTCATATACGAACCGGTTTTCCGTTTCTTCCGGAGAGACCTTGAAGGTTTCATAGAAACGGCGATTTGCTGTCTTAACTCTTAGCTGATCATCGAGGACCAGGAATGGTTCACGCAACGTGGCAATGATGCTCTCACAATAATTGAGGGTATCCTGTATTTCTTGTTCCTGTCGGCGACGGTCGGTAATGTCTCGAAATACCAGGACAACTCCAGCAACTTCTCCTTTCGCATTGCGAATGGGGGCGGCGCTATCATCAATAGGTCTCTCGGCGCCGTCTTTGGCGATTAAAAGCGTGTGGTTTGCCAGGCCGACGACCAGGCCCTCTCGCAACGCTTTTGTGGCAGGATTCTCAACCGTCTCGCGCGTCTCTTCATTCACAATCTTGAAGACTGTATCGAGTGGTGTGCCGGCCGCCTCCTCCTGCGTCCAGCCAGTTAAAGCCTGAGCGACCGGGTTGAGAAAGTTAATATTGCCCTCAGCATCAGTCGTTATTACCGCGTCGCCAATACTCGATAGCGTAACCTGCAACCACTGACGCTGTTCATACAATGCTTCGGTTGTCTGTTCCGGCTTCTGCCTTCCTCTGTCAGTATCCATTGTCATCCGACCTTTCCCGAGCGAAAGGTCAACATCCCAATCGAAAATATTAGGAAATCTAACTCCTCAAGATGAAGTTTAGCGTTGAAAGTGGCTGGGTAAAAGTACACTGACTTCATGATCCTCAAAAGGTTGGAAAGAAGACGGAAAAACACAACGTAATGGCCGAGAAGTACGGCAAGGATTCAGAAGGAAATGGATGAAACGTCGGCAGGAACGATTGGATTTCTATCTGGGTGAGAACCAGAACAACTACAGAAATCCGCCGTCCTACCGGGCGGGACTCGCGTACAATACGCGTACATCGAGAAGCAAAAAATGGATTAAACTATCCTACTTATCCTAAATCATCGGTGGCATAAGCTGGTTATTGTTAAACAAGATCCTTTGATTTCAACCACTTACGCCATTCGGTAGGCGGCCTAAAAGGCAGGCGTCGAGTTCGATTTCCTTTCAATATCTAGCGAGAACAGAAATGAAGTGGGTATGCACTTCACTTGCCATCGCGATTCTCAGCACCGTCACGATGGGTCAGCAAATCAGGCTGGATGGCAGACTCATCTCTGACGACGGGAAACCGGTCCCGAATATAAGAATCAGCATCGGGGATGAGCAGTCGGCGCCTACCGATAAGAACGGGAAATTCAGTATTCGCTTACCTCCGAAATCGCGAGAGGGCGAACGAGTAGTCCTCACCATGAACACGCTTTTGGTGATAAACGACCCCCTCGACGGAGATTGGATCATTCCGCCCACCGGAACGAGAAACCTTGTAACACTTGACGTAATCGTCGCCGGCTGGGGATCAAAAGCAATATGGACCGACGCTCGAATTGAAAAGGAACTGAAGCAAAAGTCGTCCGCTCGATTTCTGGATGAGCTGTTCGACAAGTATGGTTCAGCGCCTGACGTAACCACAGCAGCCTTTGAAAAGTGGGCGACAACTCAAAACAGCATTGGGAATTCACTCAGGGAACAAAGCACACGTGCTGAAGGACCAGAGGCCACGCGATTGTTGGCGGAAGCCGAGTCGGCGTATCGACGCGCCCTGTTGGTTCTAACTCGCGACTCGATGCCGCAGGAATGGGCCACGACTCAACATAACCTGGGATACGTCCTCCAGGAGCAAGGAGTCAGGGCTAACGGGCCAGAGGCCGTTCGGTTGATAGGCGATGGCGTGGCGGCTTACCAGCAGGCGCTGTCGGTTAGAACTCGTGAGCAACTACCGCTTCAGTGGGCAATGACGCAAAACGATCTCGGGAATGCGTTACAGGCACAAGGCGCAAGAGTTGAAGGACCGGAAGCCAGGCGCTTGTTAGGTGAAGCAGCAACCGCTTATCGCCAGGCACTGCTGGTTTTCACTCGCGAGTACGTGCCACAGGAATGGGCCAAGACTCAGCACAATCTCGGAAGTGCGCTACAGGAACAGGGTACAAGAACTCAGGGACCAGAGGGCCAGAAACTATTGGGCGAAGCCGTTGCGGCTTACCGCCAGGCGCTGTTAGTGAGAACGCGCGAACAACTGCCGCGAGGGTGGGCCGTCACGCAAAACAATTTAGGCAATGCGCTACAGGCGCAAGGCACGAGGGCTGAGACGCCAGAGTCTCTGCGATTGTTCGGCGAAGCATTGGTGGCTTACCGCGATGCCCTGCTGGTTTTCACTCGCGAGCAAACACCGGCGTTCTGGGCCATGACCAAACACAACATTGGAAGCGCGCTCCAGGAACAAGGGACGAGGACGGAAACATCTGAGTCCTCGCGGTTGTTCGGCGAAGCAGTGACGGCTTACCGCGAAGCGTTGCTGGTCTGGACCCGCGAGCAACGGCCGCAACAGTGGGCGATGGCAAAGAACAATTTGGCGCGCGCTTATTTCAACCTTAAAGAATGGACGGGTGCCGCGGAGTCTTATGAGAACGTCCTCGAAGTTCATCCGGACTTCCGGCCTGCATATGAGAGAGCCAGATTCCTCGAACACGAAGTACTCTTCAACTACCCACGCGCGTTTAAATTAAATGAGTCGTGGTTACAACGAAATCCGAATGACGTGTCAGCGGTTGCTAATTTCGCGGAGAACCATTTCACAACTGGCCGTTTCGACGAGTGTGAACGACACATTTCGACGCTCTTGTCTGATACGAAGTTTGACGCAAAATCGAAAATCGCCATACGAGCACTTGAAATCGCCAACCTCGTTGCGCTTAACAGATCAGCGGAAGTTCCAGCCAGAATGAAAAACCTCATCGAGGTGCTGGAAAGCCAGCCCGCAGATTTCAAAGTTCAACGGAGTTTTGCCGGAACCAAACATTTCATCAGCCAGAGTGAGCAATTCGCTCCGAAAAGGGTTTGGCTCTTAGAAATTTTCGCAGCCATGGAAGGCGAAAATCGTGAGGCAATTAGTAAAAAGCTGCGCGACCGCATCAGAAACTTTCAAAAATTGAGAGAAATCGAACCAAACTGTGTAAAGACTTGTAAAGACTTTTGTCGGATTAGTCACAAAAAAGTCGTTGACTGATACGAGGCTGGGTGTATAATTCGGGACGTTGCGGGTGGCGCTGATGCCCAAACGTCAGCTGGTTGAGAAGACAGCCATCCAATTCAAAATTGATAGTGCCCGCCAGTGCCAGCTCGGCCGCCGATCGCGCCCCCCGCAGTCGCTACCTTCGAGCTGGCACAGCCATTTTAAAAGCAAAATCCGCGTTAATCCGCGGCTAATTTTTCCCTTTGAACCTGGGCGTCCCGAATGGTGTCCTTCTCGTTGACCGTTAAAAGTCGCCGCTCTCGCATCAGCATTTCGCCATCGATAATCACCGTATCTACGTCATCCTGTTCAGACGAATAGACAAGGGCGGAAACCACGTCCGTGACCGGTGTCACGTGCAGGCGATCGAGCCGCACCACAGCCACGTCGGCCCGCTTCCCAACCTCGAGGCTCCCGATTTCAGAATCCAGTCCCATCGCTTTGGCGCCGTCGAGCGTCGCCATGCGCAATACACGACTGGCAGGCAACACCTCCGGGCCGTGCAGTACTTTCTGTAGCAGCGCCGCGGTACGCATCTCCGTGAACATGTCGAGACGGTTGTTACACGCCGCCCCATCCGCTCCGAGCGACACTGAAATTCCCTCTTCCAACAGATTCACAATCGGCGCAATCCCGGAACCAAGTTTCAAGTTTGACGACGGACAGTGGACCACATTCGTGCCCGTCGTTTTGAGTGTTTTGATTTCGTCGTTGCTGAGATGAACGCAGTGAGCGAGGGCGACGTGACGGCCAGTCAAACCGACGCTATCGAGATAGGTGATATTCCGCAGCCCACTCTCCTGCTGGACCAATTCACACTCAGTCCTGTTTTCCGATGCATGTGTGTGAACCATCACACCGCGAGCTCGTGCAAGCTCCCCAACTTTCTCCAATAACTCGCGCGTGCAACTGATCGCAAACCGTGGGGCGAAACAGTGGCGAATCCGGCCGCCGGCTTTTCCGTGCCACTCATCAAGCAGTGCCAGCGACTCTTCAATCGAATTCTCAGTTTGTTCCTGCAACGCATGTGGAACTTCGTCGCCTTTGTCCATCATGCACTTGCCGACAGTCGCGCGAAATCCGGTTTCTTCCACGACCTTGAACACTTCGCGCGTGTGGTTCACTGTCTCCATCGTAAGCGCACACGTGGTGCCGCCTTTGATGAGCTCAGCGATGCCGAGACGTGCCGAAGCCGTAATCGATGCAGCCGTATGCGCTGCTTCCATGGGCCAGACGCGTTGCTTCAACCAGTCGATGAGCGCGAGATCGTCAGCGGCGCCGCGAAAGATCGTCTGACAAAGATGGATGTGTGTTTGGACAAAGCCGGGGATCACGGCGCAGCCATCGGCATCGATAACTGTGTCGGCAGTTTGGCCGGGGCTACCAACCGCCGCGATGCGCTCGCCGTTGATGAGTAGATCACCACGCGCGATGGTGTTCGCGGAGTCCATCGTGACGAGCGTGCCGTTTTTGATGAGGATCGATGACATGCAAAGACAGTTTACGCCACAAAAAGGCACAAGAAGCACAAAAGTTTAGAGTTCAAGCTTTAGCTTGTTGGCGTAAAGCAGCAGCCTAAAGGCTGAACTCTAAACCTTCGTGCCTTTTGTGCCTTTTGTGCCTTTGTGGCTTAAGGATTACTTCGTGGCGGCTTTCACGGCCTCCGGCTCTTCACGAACCGGCAGCCCCAATTTCACCTTCACGTCTCTCTCGATCTTTCGCAGGACTTCAGGGTTCTCTCTCAACGCGGTTTTAGCGTTTTCCCTGCCCTGGCCCAGCCGTTCGCCTTTGTAAGAAAACCAGGCGCCACTCTTTTCGACCGCCCGCTGAACTACCGCGAGGTCGAGCAGATCGCCTTCGCGCGAAATGCCTTCTCCATACATGATGTCGAACTCAGCCTCGCGGAACGGCGGCGCGACTTTGTTCTTCGCCACCTTCACTTTCGTACGATTGCCAACCACTCGATCGCCGTCTTTGATCGCGCCGATGCGACGGATATCGAGTCGCAGAGTAGAGTAAAACTTGAGCGCGCGTCCGCCGGTGGTCGTTTCCGGACTACCGAACATGACGCCAATCTTCTCGCGGATCTGGTTGATGAAGATGAAGCAGGTATTTGACTGCGCCACGATCGCAGTGAGTTTACGCAACGCCTGTGACATGAGCCGCGCCTGCAAGCCGGGTAACGAATCACCCATCTCACCGTCGAGCTCTGCGCGCGGTACGAGGGCCGCCACCGAATCGATCACAATCACGTCAACGCCATTCGATCGCACAAGCGCTTCGGCGATCTCGAGCGCCTGTTCACCGGAATCGGGTTGTGAGATCAGCAACTGGTCTATGTCGACTCCGAGTTTGCCGGCATAGTCGGCATCCATTGCGTGCTCGGCGTCGATATACGCAGCCACGCCGCCGGCTTTCTGGGCTTCCGCCACAATGTGCAGGGCGAGGGTAGTTTTACCGGAGCTTTCCGGTCCGTAAATCTCGACGATGCGGCCGCGCGGCACTCCGCCCACGCCAATCGCCGCGTCGAGGCTGAGCGAGGTGGTGGAGATTGCGGGTATGTCCGACACCTCACGCTCGCCCAGTCGCATAATCGATCCTTTACCAAACTTCTTTTCAATGTTTGCTAAAGCGGCTTCTACTGCCCTGCCGCGGTCTGCATTCGCTCGGTCATCTGCCATGGCATACATCTCTTTCTTCCGCTCCTCTTCTCAAAGTGAGCAGATAATAACACAGTGTTTCATCTGTGCAACAGTAAATTTTCGCCAAGAGGGTGAGGTTTTTTTTCGACCCTCGTGAGGTACATGTGATTCAACGTGTGCACTCTAACATATCTTGTAAATCATGAAAATCCTGTAATCCTGTCTAAAAACTTATTAATTCCCTCCACGATCTCAGGAGCATCCACTAACCTTTCCACCTCCGCCACGATCGCCGACCCAACCACGACCGCATCAGCGTAACGATTCACATCCGCCACCTGCGCAGCATTCGAAATACCAAACCCAACCGCGATCGGCAGCGACGAAAACTGTCGCATACGATTCACAAGCTTCTCCGCTTCCTCGCTCACCTTCTCACGCGCGCCTGTCACACCCGCTCGCGACACCGCATAAATAAACCCACTCGCATGCTCCGCCACGAGTTTCAAACGCTCATCAGTCGACGTCGGCGCAATCAAAAAAATCATATCGAGGTCGTGCGCGCGCAACTCCGCTTCAAATTCGCCTGACTCTTCCGGCGTCAGATCAGTGACCAGCACACCATCGATTCCGGCGTTCTTTGCGGCCTGCGCCAATCGGTTCAAACCAAACTGTAGTAACGGATTGTAGTAACTGAAGAGAATGATCGGCGTATCAATCTTCTTTCGCGCGCGAAACGCCGTGTCGAGAATATCCTGCAAACCGAAGTTGTTTTTGAGAGCTCTTTCCGAAGCACGTTGAATCACTGGTCCATCAGCCATCGGATCGCTGAACGGCACACCCAACTCGATCAACGTCGCGTACTGCGCGAGGGTAATGAGGAGTTGTTCGGTGGTTGCGAGGTCGGGATCGCCTGCGGTGATATAGGGAATGAATCCCTTCTTTCCATCTCGCTTCAGAGTTGTGAAGGCGTTAGCGATGCGTCCCAACGGTTTACGACTCCAATGCTTCGCGCACGGAATTTACATCTTTGTCCCCGCGTCCGGAAAGATTCACTACGATGATTTGATCGCTTCTCATGTCGCGCGCCGTTTTGATCGTTTGAGCAACGGCGTGGGCCGACTCAAGCGCGGGAATGATGCCCTCGAGTTTAGACAAAAGCTGAAACGCTTCGAGCGCATCCCCGTCAGAAACGGAAACGTACTCGACGCGACCGGCGTCATGCAAAAACGCGTGCTCCGGACCGATTGAAGGATAATCAAGACCAGCCGAGATCGAGTGAGTCGCTGCGACCTGGCCGTTGTCGTCCTGCAAAACGTAACTCATCGTTCCCTGCAACACTCCAGGACGACCGCCACCGGCGACGTTGAAACGCGCGGCGTGTTGGCCTAATTCATTTCCAGAACCGCCAGCTTCGACACCGATCATTCTAATCGTTGTATCGGCCAGAAACGGGTGAAATAGTCCAATGGAATTCGAGCCGCCGCCGACGCACGCGATGAGAACATCCGGCAGTCGACCTTCGTGTTCGAGAATTTGCTTGCGTGCTTCACGGCCAATCACGCTTTGAAAGTCGCGCACCATGAGCGGGTATGGATGCGGGCCAAGCGCGCTGCCCAGTAAATAATAGGTGTCGCCGACGTTCGTCACCCAATCGCGCAATGCTTCATTAATCGCGTCCTTCAACGTGCGCGAACCGGCGTTAACTTCGCGCACTTCCGCGCCGAGCAGTTGCATGCGAAAGACATTCAACTCCTGGCGCCGCATGTCTTCGGCGCCCATGTACACAACGCAATCGAGTCCGAAGAGCGCACAGACCGTTGCGGTTGCGACACCGTGCTGGCCCGCGCCCGTTTCGGCGACGATGCGTTTCTTGTTCATGCGCCGGGCGAGAAGCACCTGGCCGATCGTGTTGTTGATTTTGTGTGCGCCGGTGTGAAGGAGATCTTCGCGTTTGAGATAGATCGTGGCGCCGCCGCAGTGCTCGGTCAGCCGCGCGGCGTGGAAGAGCGGCGTGGGTCGACCCGCGTAGTTGGTTGATAAATCACGGAGTTCTGATTGAAATGATTCGTCGTCGCGGCTCGCGAGGTATGCAGTGGTCAACTCCTCGAGCGGCGCCATGAGCGTCTCAGGGACAAAGCGCCCACCATACTGCCCCCAATGGCCGAGATTGTCGGGCTGTGTGATTGCAGTTGGCATCTTAATTAACGAGGTAGTCTTTTACAGGATTTACAAGATTAGAACAGGATTTACATGTTAATCCTGAAAAAATCTTGTAAATCCTGTCTACAACTGTCTCAAACTCCAGGCAGCTTCTCTTGTAACGGCGGTGCAATCGACACACGATCTCGGCCCGAGTTCTTCGATACATACAACGCTTCATCACTCGCCGAGTAAAGCGCTCTCTCAGAGGTCGCGTTCTCCGGACAGCCCGCCACACCGATACTCACCGTAACCGTTCCAACACCCTCAACACGTTTACTACTCAACACCGATCGCAAACGCTCAGCCGCCAACACCGCCCGGTCGAGATCGACACCAGCCAGCAACAGCGCAAACTCCTCACCACCTAACCGCGCCGCCGTATCGTTATCACGCGAGACTTCCTTCAACGTCTGCGCAATCTGCCGGATCACACTATCTCCCACCGGATGCCCGAAGTTATCATTCACGATCTTCAAGTGATCGATGTCTAACAT
The DNA here is from genome assembly GCA_963748155.1 of uncultured Acidobacteriota bacterium. Classification (GTDB taxonomy): domain Bacteria; phylum Acidobacteriota; class Blastocatellia; order Pyrinomonadales; family Pyrinomonadaceae; genus PSRF01. The sequence goes on from CAVVHV010000005.1 coordinate 364,830, forward strand.
CAACAACGCACACGGCACACGATAACGCCGCCAACGCTCAACCTCTCGCGCCAGCGCCACCCTAAAGCGACGACGATTCGCGAGTCCAGTCAGCGAATCTAAATCCGCATCAGCCCGCAGGCGATCGATCTTCTGACGCAGCAGAACTAACTGTTGCGTTCGCTCGACCAGCAGATCAACTTCATCCGGAAGCGAGAAGTAATCAAAAGCGCCCTCGAGCATCGCAGCGCGCCGCACCGGCACTTCTGAAGGCTCAGAGCCCGCCAGCAGAAGTGGAATTCCATCTTCGGCCTGGGCAAGCATCTTCGCCAGCTCCCTGACTCGCAAGCCACGGGTCGCCGCATCAGCGATGACGAGATGAGGCCGAGTTCGCGTAAGCGAGACAATGGCGGCGGTGCCGTTGGAAACGCCAAACACGTCGATGCCTCGGTCCTTGAGGGTTTCAACAAATTGCGCCCGATCGTCCGCGATTAAAAGCACACGCCCGCGCGAACGGTCGGAAGGTCGGGTAATTGGTTCTTTTTCAGGCCTCGGAGTCATAACCAGACGTAGAGAGGTAGCCAAATCAAATAAGGTTGTTTGGGGAGGACAACAATCCGAAAGTTCTGATATTTTGGGGCAAGGGCTAGGATACTCTGCGACTGTAGGGCATCGTCAAGGCGCGACGCCCCGAACTGTGTTTACAAATACACGCATGCGCTCATGGTTCTTTTTTCCGGGCGTGTCTTCGAGCGCGCTACAGGCGTCGACCGCAAACGGGTGCACCGTTTCTACCGCATTTTCGATATTTTCTGGCGACAGGCCGCCCGCGAGAAACAGTTTCGGGATTGTCAAGGCAGCCTGCTGCGCGACTGACCAGTCAAACACGCGGCCAGTACCGCCGCGCAGGTCGGTTGTGTTTAGTGTCGAGCATGATGGCTTCCACGTCGTACGCCTTCGCTGCTCAACATCGAAAGTGTCTGACACGGCGAATGTTTTGATGACGTAATAGTCGGCGGCGAGTTCGCGGCAGTAATCGGGCGACTCGTCGCCGTGTAGTTGGAGCGCTCGGATGCCAGCTTCGTTCGCGATGCTTCGCACGTCGTCTGGTGATTCCTCGTTGACGAACACGCCGACTGTCGAGCAACTGACTCCGGAAGTTGTTCGACGATCTCGCGTGCATGTTGCGGGGTGATATAGCGCGGGCTCGGTTTATAGAAATTGAAGCCGAGCGCATCCGCGCCAGCCGCAACGGCAGCGAGCGCGTCGTCGAGATTCGTGATGCCGCAGATCTTAACGAGCGTCATTTAAGACCTCTGAAACTGCGGAGTGCTGCTGCAGGATCGTCAGCGCGCATCAATGTCTCGCCGATCAAAAAGCCACGGTATCCGGCGTCGTGCAGACGTTGCAGATCGTCAGGACTCTTCAATCCACTCTCGCTAATTAACACAGCGTCAGTGGGCGCTTCACGGGCAAGGCGGAGAGATGTTTCGAGCGACACTTCGAACGTACGCAGATCGCGATTGTTAACACCAATCAACTTCGCGCCGCACGCCACGGCTCGTTTCATTTCGTCGCTGGTATGGACTTCGACGAGCGCGTCTATTTGCAGTTCGTCTTCAGCGAGTCGCCGGAGACGGGATAGCGCTTCGTCATCGAGCGCAGCGACGATCAGAAGGATCGCATCGGCGCCGGCGGCAGCGGACTCATAGACCTGATAATCGTCGACAATAAAATCTTTGCGAAGTACCGGCAGATCAACGGTGGATCTCACTTGCCGTAGATCATCGAGCGATCCGGCAAAGTAATCCTCTTCAGTTAGCACCGACATCGCTACTGCGCCGCCTGCCTGATACGCACGCGCAACTTCGATCGGGTTCGCACCCTCACGAATCATGCCTTTTGAAGGCGAGCGCCGCTTGAATTCGGCAATGATGTTGATGCCATCCCTTTGCAAAGCACTGCGGAATGCGTGCGGACGCGCGCTAGTCTTCGCCTCACGTACCCGTTCTCGCTTCTTCGCAATTATTTCCGACAGTACATTCATCCAGTTCACAAATCCGCGTTTTTAATCCGCGTTATCCGCGGTTACGGTCCACTCGTCGCCTCAATAAGCAGTTCTAACTTGCGCCTCGCTTCCCCTGAATCGATCGCATGCGCCGCCAGCCTCGCACCGTCGCGTAAATCCGCCGCAGCTCCGCCGAGAAACAACGCGGCCGCCGCATTCATGATCACCAGCGCCCTCGCTTCATCGTTGCGCTCACCCGCCAACACTCCACTCACGATCTCCGCATTCGCGTCCGCATCACCACCACGCAAATGCTCGATCGCTCCAACATCAAACCCGAAATCCTGCGGCCCGATCTGAAAGGACTTCACATCTTCATCGTACGCCTCAGCCACGTGCGTCTTTCCTGCGAGCGTGATCTCATCCAGCCCGTCTTCACCATGGACCACCCACGCACGCTCCGTCCCGAGCCCTGCCAACACATGGGCCAGCTTCTCCGCCAGATCCTTGCGCCACACACCGATAATCTGCCGCGGCGCGCCCGCCGGATTACTCAACGGCCCCAGCAAATTGAACGTCGTATGAATACCGAGCTGTCGCCGAATGCCCGCCACTCTCGCCGTCGCACCGTGATAAAGCGGCGCGAACATGAAGCAGATCCCGATCTCGTTGAGCGCGTTCTCCGAAACCAGCGGTATCGCTGAAACATTCACACCAAGCGCCGTCAACAGATCCGCACTTCCCGACTTACTACTCGCCGCGCGATTGCCGTGCTTCGCGACCGGCAGTCCCGCGCCTGCGATCACAAACGCCGCCGCAGTCGAGATGTTGAAAGTCTTCGCGCGACTCGATCCCGTTCCCGCAGTGTCGATAAAACACGTGTGCTGCGAAATCACGCGCACCGCCCGCGAGCGCAGTCCTTCAGCCATTCCCGTCAACTCATCGATCGTCTCGCCTTTCGCCGCGAGCGCCACCAACGCTCCCGAGATCTGCGCGTCAGTCGCCTCGGCGTCGAGCAACGCCTCGAGCAGATCAAAAGCTTCTTCGCGGCTCAGGTCCTCGCGGCGTACGAGCCGCGCGAGGAATTCAGTTAATGGATGAGTAGCCATGAGTATGCGGCGGGTTAGAGTTTCAGAAAGTTTGCGAGCAGTTGTTTACCGTCGGAGGTCAGGATCGATTCGGGATGAAACTGAACACCCTCCACTTTCAGCTCACGATGACGCAATCCCATGATGATGTCGTTTGCGGTGTGGGCCGAGATCTCCAGGCATGACGGCAGTGATTCTCTTTCAACGATCAGCGAGTGATACCGTCCCGCAAGAAACTGATCGTTCAATCCGGCAAAGATCGTCTTTCCGTCGTGACTGACTTCCGACGCTTTACCGTGCATCAACTCAGGCGCGCGCACCACTTTCCCGCCAAACGCCTGACCGATCGCCTGATGGCCCAGGCACACACCGAGCAGCGGAATCTTTCCTGCGAATCGCTGGATCACGTCGAGCGTGATCCCGGCGTCGTTTGGAGTTCCTGGTCCAGGCGAGATCACGATCCGCTCCGGGCGTAAACGATTCTCAATCTCTTCGAGCGTGACGCGATCGTTGCGACGCACTTCAACCGTCGCGCCCAGCTCGCCGAGATACTGGACGAGGTTGTAAGTGAATGAATCGTAGTTGTCGATTACTAAGAGCATCGGATCATTTCTTACAAGGATTCACGACAGCGCGATTGATCTTTACGGGCTTATCCGGCTTTTCGCCTTCGGCTGGCGCCTGGTTGATTGCGTCAACCACTTCCATGCCTTTCGTCACTGTTCCGAATGCAGCAAACTTGCTGTCGAGATGCGGTGCAGGCGCCACCAGAATGAAGAAGTGTGTCGTCGCGCTATTCGGCTCGTCAGTACGCGCCATCGAGACGATGCCGCGAACATGCTTCACTAAACCCGGCTCATCAGGAAGTTTGTGAGTCATACGCTTCGCGAGTGCTTCGCTCCACTTCTCGCTCGTCTGAAGATTCCCACCCTGAATCACGAACCCTTTGACCACTCGACTAAACGTGGTTGTATCCAGCGCACCGGTAGCCGAGAGGTTCAAAAAATTTCTCGCCGCTTCCGGAGCATTCTCCGGCATGATCGCAAACTCGATCGGACCCAGCTCAGTCTCGAGCGTCACACACTGACCCGCCATCTTTTCCACCGTCGCTCCATCGAACGGTTCACCCACGGGCGCCGGCGTCGCCACCGCGCGAGCATTCGCCTTCTTCGGCGGCTCGATCTGATTATTCGACTGCGCGCTCACAGTGATGACTGCCAGCGCCACACTTAACACTGCAAATCAAAATCCTGTTAATCATGAAAAATCTTGTCAATCCTGTCTAAGACTTTCTTCACAATCCACGCTGCGCCATCTCAATCGCCCGAAACATCGCCCTCGCCTTGTTCACCGTCTCCGCATACTCATGCTCCGGTATCGAATCAGCCACGATCCCCGCGCCCGCCTGGACCATCGCCTGCCCCATCACGCAAAACGATCGTCCGGATTGCAATACACGAATCGAGATTGTCAGCATAATCCATGTACAACACCGATCCCGCGTAAATCCCACGACGGTCCGGCTCGAGCCCGCGAATGATCTCCATCGCCCGAATCTTCGGCGCACCCGTCACAGTTCCCGCCGGGAAACACGACGCGAGCGCATCGAACCGATCGAGACCATCACGCAATCTCGATCTCAAACTCGTCTCGAGATGCTGCACGTGAGAATAACGTTCGACGCGCATCAGATCATCGACCTTCACCGATCCGTAATCCGAAACACGTCCAAGATCGTTGCGCCCGAGATCCACGAGCATCATGTGCTCCGCGATCTCTTTCTCATCCGTTTTCAGATCTTCGCCCAACATCCAATCTTCAGTCTCCGTCGCGCCGCGTTTTCTCGTGCCGGCGATCGGACGATAGTCGAGCCGTTGCCCATGACATCGAACGAGCATCTCCGGTGAAGCGCCCACTACAGTCTCGTCACCGAGCCGCAGAAAGAACATGTAAGGCGATGGATTGATCGCGCGCAGTGCTCGATAAATCTGCAAAGGATCGCCGTCAAACTGTGCCGAGAACCGCTGCGAGAGGACCACCTGATAACAGTCGCCGGCAGCGATGTGTTCCTTCACCTGGCGCACGCCTTCTTCGAAAGCCCTGCGCGTCCAATTTGATTGCAGTGAAATGTTTTCAGCGTTGTCGTTGCGTGTGCTTGCACACGCGGCGGAGCGGGCGGTTTCAAAGATGCGGTCTTCGACTTCTTTTGTGCGCGCTACCGCCTCGTCGTAGAGCTCGCGCAGTCGTTCATGACTGCCACCCGCTTCTTCAGTAAAGACAATGGAGACGATTTCCAACCGCTGCTTAACGCGATCGAAGGCGATCACGTTTCGAAAAAACATCCAGACTGCGTCAGTCGGGAGGATCGAGAGGCTGAGTGTGATCGTCGCGCAAAGCGGGCTCAAACCACTGCGCGGCATCGTAACCGAGATAGCCGACCGCGCCACCGGCAAACGGCACAAGACCGGGCCGGCGCGCGAGTGATGCGCCCTCGAAAATAATCTCTGACCCACTCAGTCGCGACTTTCATGAACGATTCGGACTTGCCATCGCGCTCGACGATCGTTTGCAGTCCCTTGCCGCGCACGATCATCTCCGGCTCAGCGCCGAGGAACGAGTAGCGCGCGATTCGTTCACCACCTTCAACTGATTCGAGCAGGAATGCGTACGGCGAATCACTCGCGATGCGCATGAACGCGCCAACTGGCGTGTGCAAATCCGCCAGCACCGAGCGCACTACAGGGACAACATTGCCCTGCCGCGCCTCGCGCTCAAACGCTTCAAATGATGGTGGTTGCAGATCGAGCATATCCTGTCAATCTTGAAAATCCTGTAATCCTGTCCAACAACTGCTTATCCCAATCGCGTACCATTGAGCCAGTGACCACCGTCAACAACCAACACTACGCCGTTAATAAAACTCGCCGCATCGGAACAGAGAAACACCGCGGCTTTCTCAATATCAGCAATTCTTCCAAAGCGCCCGACAGGTATCTTCTTGAGCAAACGCTCCTTCACCGGCTCAGGCACGAGACGCTTCATCCCTTCCGTATCTTCGATTGGACCAGGCGCGATCGCATTCACGCGTATGCCGTATCGTCCCCATTCGACTGCGAGATTGCGCGTCAACGCATCGACACCAGCTTTCGCCGCAGACACATGAAGCTGCATCGGAGTCGCGAGGTAATGCAGCGTCGCGCTGATGTTCAGAATCTGCCCGCGATGCTCCTTGAGTTGCGCAAAAGCCGCACGACAGACATTGAACGTCCCCTTCAGATCGATATCGACCACAGTCCCGAACCCATTCGGCGATAACTCCTCCGCGGCGCAGAGGAAATTTCCCGCAGCACCATTCACGACGATATCGATCTTGCCCAGTTGCTCGACTGTTTGTGCGACTGCCTTTTCAACTTCTTCCGGCTGGCGAACGTCAGTAGTGACCGCTATCGCCTTGCCGCCGTTCTCGTTGATTGCCTGTGCGGCAGGTTCGAGATGGTCCAACTTGCGACTGACGAGTGCCACGGCAGCACCCGCTTCCGCAAGTGCACGCGCTACTCCCGCCCGTGATCCCGTTCCACCGCCGGTGACGAACGCCACGCGTCCTTTTAAAATTCCTTCGTTAAAGATTGATTCACTCATGGTTTTGATCTGCGTTTATCCGCGAATCCGCGGCTAAAATCGCCTCTTCCAATTTGAACTTTCCTTCGTATAAAGCTTTGCCGACGATAACACTGTCAAGACGCGAATCTCCGGCGTCGCGCAAACGTTTGATATCATCGAGACTCGAAACACCACCCGACGCTGTCACACTGACATTCGCAGTTCAGCAACAGCCAGCGTCTGTTGAATATTTGGCCCAACGAGAGCGCCATCGCGAGCAATGTCAGTGTAGATGATTCTCTCGACGCCACACTCCGCAACCGATCGCGCAGAGTCTATGGCCAGCAACGGCGTCGCGGTTTCCCAGCCACGTGTCATTACGCGACCGTCTCGCGCGTCGATCCCAACACAGATCTGCGACGGAAATTCATCAACAAACTCTTTCAATACCCCCGGCGACTCTGCGGCGACTGTTCCCAGGACAACACGAGCCACACCAGCATCGCAAAGCTGCCGCACATCATCGATCGTTCGAATGCCGCCACCAAACTCGATCGGCACATCCACTGTTTCAATAATCTGTCGCACTACCATTCGATTCGACGAGTCCGCTTCGTTGAATGCTCCATCGAGATCGACAACATGGATCATCTCTGCGCCCGCAGATGCGAACGCGCGCGCCACCTCGACAGGATCATCATTGTAAACAGTCACCTCAGACTTGCGCCCTTGCAACAGCCGCACACATAAACCATTCTTCAGATCGATTGCAGGTATAACGATCATTGTTGACGGATCAAACTCATCACTTCATCAAACAACACAGCCATTCGTCGCGATCGCATTCCCACCATCGGCCGTCCGCACACCACGCCAGTCAGTGAACGTTCCGCCCGCCTCCTCCATGATCGGCAACAGCGGTGCGCAGTCCCACAAATTCATCACCGGATCCAGCATCACGTCCGCACGGCCAGTCGCGACCAAAACGTAACCATAACAGTCGCCCCACGTGCGACTCACCTTCGCACTCGCTTGCAGCAACTCAGCCGCGCGCCCGAAGCCATAACGCGCGCACTCAGAAAAGCTCGTTGACAACAACAGTGCGTCCTTGAGCTCAGCAGTGTTTGACACACGCGCCGGCTCACCATTCAAAAAACATCCCAGCCCTTTCGCAGCCGAAACGATCTCACCGAGCGCCGGTATATTCACAACCCCAACACTCAACTCACCATCAATCTCAACCGCAATCAAGACTCCGTAAAGCGGAACGCCATGCACAAAAGCAAACGTGCCGTCGATCGGATCCAGTATCCAGCGCCGTCCTGACTCGCCCTGCAACTCGCCTTCTTCCTCACCGAGAATGCCGTCGTCAGGAAAGCGCTCGGCAATTCGCTTCCGCAGGTAACTCTCAGCCTCTCGATCCGCGATCGTTACGTAACTGCCGTCAGATTTTTTGCTCGTCTCCGGCTGCTTGCGAAAGTACCGCAACGTGATCTCGCCCGCGCCACGTGCAAGATCGACGGCAAACTCGAGCAAATCGTTAAGCTCGGTTTTCACCTCGTCCCTTTCTTCGTTGCGCGAGTTCCTGTGCGACGTCTTTAAGACTGACGCCACGCGCTACCAGCAACACGAGCAGGTGATACAACAGGTCTGCCGTTTCCGCAGCCACACGTGCGTCGTCGTCGTTCTTTGCGGCAATAATCGTCTCCGCAGACTCCTCACCGACTTTCTTGAGTATCTTATCGAGGCCTTCTTCAAAGAGATAAGTCGTGTACGAACCCGAAGGCCGCTCGCGCTCACGGCTCTCAATCAATTCGTATAGTTGGTCCAACAAAGGACCAAGAGCGCTGCGGTTGTGTTCCGGTGTCAAAACACGAAACCGCGCCTGTATGACATGCTGGTCCAGCAGGCCTAACCAACACGATGAGCGCATCACGGTCGCAGTCCAGCGCAAGGCTGACGACTTCCTGTGTGTTGCCCGACGTTTCACCTTTGTGCCAGAGCTCGTTGCGCGACCGCGACCAGAACCACGTCTGTTTCGTTTCGAGAGTTCGCTCAAGGCTCTCACGATTCATGTAGGCAAGCGTAAGCACTTCGCGAGTCGCAGCATCCTGCACGATGGCGGGTATCAGCCCGCGCTCGTCGAAGCGAATGTCGTCAAAGTTAATCATCTTACTTCCAGTCCACGACTTCGCAAGTAACTCTTCACATCGCCGATCGACAACTCGCCGAAGTGAAAAAGCGACGCCGCCAGAACAGCACTCGCGCCGCCAGCCGTCAGCGCGTCGTAAAAATGTTCGACTTTGCCCGCGCCACCCGAAGCGATAACCGGGATTCGAACGGCGTCAGAAACTGCACGCGTCAACTCGATATCGTAACCGTTGCGCGTTCCATCGCAATCCATACTCGTCAAGAGTATCTCGCCCGCTCCGAGTTGCTCCGCGCGCCTCGCCCATTCGATCGCATCAAGACCAACAGGACGACGACCGCCGTGCGTGTAAACTTCCCAACCACCTTCTTCACGCCTGCGCGCATCGATCGCAACGACGACACACTGGCTGCCAAAAGTTTCAGCACAGGCTGTAATCAATTCCGGATCGTCGACGGCCGCGGTGTTGAGCGTGATCTTGTCGGCGCCCGCGCGCAGTATCGCGCGAATGTCTTCGACGGAGCGCAAGCCGCCGCCGACCGTGAACGGAATAAATACCTCGTCGGCAACGCGCCGCACCAGTTCGGTAACAATGTCGCGGCGATCGGACGAGGCGGTGATATCAAGAAACGTTAACTCATCAGCGCCTTCCAAATCGTAACGCTTCGCCTGCGCGACCGGATCACCCGCGTCCGTGAGTGAGACAAAGCGAATGCCTTTGACGACGCGGCCGTTGTCAACATCGAGACATGGAATTATTCGTTTAGCAAGCATTAGACAGGATTAACAGGATTTTGCAAGATTGACAGGATTCATCTTGTAAATCCTGCAAAATCTTGTGAATCCTGTCCACAACTGATCAACCTCCTCTCGCGAAGTTCCCCAGCATTCTCAACCCAACATCCTGGCTCTTCTCCGGATGAAACTGCACGCCACAAACATTCGCCTCCGCAACTACCGACGCATAACGCACACCATACTCAGTCTCACCCACAACAACTCTCGAATCCAACGGCTCGCAGTAAAACGAATGCACGAAGTAACAGAACGCTCCCTCTTCCACCCCTTCAAATAGCTCATGCGATCGCTTCTGATGAATCCGGTTCCACCCAATATGCGGCACGACCAGTTCGCCACTAAACCTCCGCACGCTTCCTCTTAACAACCCCAACCCTTGCGTCGATCCAAACTCCTCAGACTCATCAAACAGCAACTGCATTCCAACACACACACCCAGCAACGGCGTCCCTTCGCTCACCCTTTCCTTCACCAACCGATCGAAGCCGCGTTCTTTCAGCGCCTTCATGCACGCGCCAAACGCGCCGACACCCGGCAGCACCAGCCGCTCAGCCTTGCGCAACACACTCTCATCGCTACTGACGATCGCCTCGCAACCCGTCGCCGCAAACGCCTTCTCGACCGAGCGCAAGTTGCCGACGCCATAGTCGATGATCGCGACACTCACAATGACCCCTTCGTACTCGGAACGCCGAGGATGCGACTGTTTCGCTCGACAGCCTGCCGCAACGCGCGCGCGGAAGCCTTGAACGTTCCTTCGAGAATGTGATGCGTGTTGCGCCCGCGCAGGCAATCGATATGAAGATTGAACTTCGCCGTCTCCGCGAACGAGCGCCAGAAGTGTTCCGCAAGCTCGACGGAAAAGTTGCCGATCATCTGCCGCCGCGTCGGCACGTCGTAAACAAGATAGAACCGGCCTGACAGATCGATTACGGAGCGACACAGCGCCTCATCCATCGGCACCACCGCTTCACCGTAGCGATTTATCCCTGACTTATCCCCAAGCGCCTGGACGAGGGCCTGGCCCAACGTGATCGCGATGTCTTCGACGGAGTGATGATCGTCGATCTCGAGGTCGCCTTTGCAAGTCACCTGCAAGTCAAACAACCCGTGTTTGGCAAACAGATCGAGCATGTGTTCGAGAAACGGCAAACCGATCGAGACAGTCGATTGTCCACTGCCATCGAGATTGAACTCAACGCGCACGTCGGTCTCCTTCGTCTTGCGATGGACGTTTGCGATTCGTGATTGCATGGTCATTTGTTTAGCCACAGATTTCACGGATTGCTTTCAACACGTAATCATTTTCTTCGGGCGTGCCGACGCTAAATCGAAAGTACTCGCTCAACATCGGATAGCCACTCACGTCGCGAATGAGAATGTCGCGCGCGAGTAGCTCCGTAAAAATGCGTTTCGGATCCATAGTTGACTTCACCACCATGAAGTTTCCATTCGATCTCACGGGAGTCAAGCCTTCGATTTTTGATAACTCTTCGAACAGTCGATCGCGCTCGGCGATGATCTGTTTCACGAACGGACGAAGCTCGATTTCGTAGTTTTCAATCGCCACTTCCGCGGCGATTTGCGCGAACAGATTAACGCTGTAAGGCAGCACCGCCTTTCGGATTTCATTCGTCAGATCCGGTGACGCGAGCAAATAACCGAACCGCAAGGCCGCGGAGGCCATTGCTTTTGAGAACGTGCGTAACACGATCAGATTCTCGTGTTCGTGCAGGAGTGGCACGACCGAGTGTCCGGCAAATTCATGATAGGCCTCATCGATCACAACCAGACCGCGTGAGATCTGTGAGCAAGGCTCTTAAATGCATTGTCTTCAATTACACAACCGGTCGGATTGTTTGGTGAACAGATGATCGTGACGTCAGGTTGCCGCGCTTCAACTGCTTGCAGCAATGCTTCACTGTCGTATTGCAGGCTGCTGCTCAACGGAACACTTTCGACTTCACCGCCGAGCACCGTTGCGATTTGCTGGTAAAGAAGGAAAGTCGGCTCGGAGATCAGCACGCGCTTTCCGGTGGCGATCGTCACCATCAGTGACGCCTGGATCAGCTCATTGGAGCCGTTGCCGGCAATGATTCCATCAGGCTTCCACCCGGCAAATTCCGCGAGTCGTTCGTGCAGGCTGGCAGGGACGAAATCGGTATATTGTGACCACTTGCGCTCCGCAAACCTTCGCAGAACTTCCTCTTTAATGCGAGCCGGTGCATCCCAGGGGTTCTCGTTTTGATTGAGCTTCAACGAAGCGCGATGCGGTGCAAGCGTGTACGCCCGCAACGCGCGCACTGATGGTTTGATGGAGTTGAGCACGTCCTTCATAGATTTTGTCGGCCTTTTTGTGGCCTTCTTTCCTAATCAACGCAGACCTCGCATGTCCTGTCAGCCCCTCACATTCCGCCAGCGTCGCCACACTCTCCGCTGCCTGCGCAAACGCCTCCTCGTCATATCGCAACAGACTCGTTCGTTTCACAAAATCATAAACCCCGAGCGCCGACGAAAACCGCGCCGTCCGGCTCGTCGGCAGCACATGATTTGGACCAGCGAGGTAATCACCAACAGCCTCCGGTGTGTAACCTCCAAAGAAAATCGCGCCCGCATGCCGGATTTGTTGCGCGATCGCTTCATCATCACTCGTCACGATCTCAACATGTTCAGGAGCAAGCTCATTCACGAGCGCACACGCCTCATCCAACGTCTCAACCAAAACAATCGCGCCGTAGTCTCTCAGCGAGCCGTCAACAATCTCACGCCGCGGCAACGACTCCGCTTGTCGCTCCACTTCCTCCGCCACACTTCTCGCCAGCGACTCGCTATTCGTGATCAAAACCGCCGACGCATCTTCACCATGTTCCGCCTGGGCCAACAAATCAGCCGCAATAAAATCCGCGCGCGCTGTCTCGTCCGCAACGATCACGACCTCCGTCGGTCCCGCAATCGCATCGATCCCAACTACTCCAAACACGAGCTTCTTCGCTGCCGCCACATACTTGTTGCCCGGTCCCGTTATCTTATCGACACGCGGCACAGTCTCAGTACCAAACGCGAGCGCCGCAATCGCCTGGGCGCCACCAACCGCATAAACTTCGTTAACGTTCAACTCAAGCAACGCTGCCGCGACCGCAGGACTCTCCGACAACGTACGCGGTGGCGTCGTCACAACGATTCGCTCGACACCTGCGACCTGCGCCGGAACAACATTCATCACCACCGACGACGGATACGCAGCCGTGCCTCCAGGCACATACAAACCAACTCGCTCGAGCGGCGTGATCCGTTGCCCCAACTGCACACCTTCCCTCGGACTGATCGTCCACGATTCTTCAACCTGCCGTTCGTGAAACTCTCTGACATTCTCGATCGCCTCACGAAGCGCCCGCCGCACGCTTTCATCCGCCTTCGCCGCACAGCTCCGCAGCTCTTCCTCGCTAATTCGCAGTTGCTTTAACTCAACCTTATCAAACCGTGCCGTGTAGTCGATCAGCGCCTCATCTCCACGCGCCCGCACATCATCAATAATCGCCGCCACCATCCTCATCAACTCAGCATCAAGCGCCACCGACCGTCCGCCAGGCGCTCGACCAACTCCATCTTGTTAATCCTGCAAATCATGTAATCCTGTCTAAAACTAACTGGACCACCCCGCTACACAACGGCCTCAAGCACCTTAACCAACCTTCCAACCTCATCACTCTTCAACTGGTAACTCGCACGATTCACAACCAATCTCCCCGTCGACTCCGCAATCTCCTCCACCACAGTCAACCCATTCTCCCTAAGCGTCACTCCCGTCTCCACCAAATCAACGATCATATCCGCGAGTCCGAGCGCCGGCGCGAGCTCCACCGATCCCGAAAGCTGAATAATCTCCACCGGTATCCCACGCGCCCCAAAATGCGCGCGCGCAATCTGCGCATACTTCGTCGCGACACGAATCATCCCCTGCACGTTAGTCATCGCTTGCGGATCCGCCGCAGCTACGACAATGCGACAACGAGAAATACCGAGGTCCAGCGGCAACAGCAAATCAGCTTCTGACTCGAGCAACACATCACGCCCGACGATCCCGCAGTCTGCAATCCCATGCTCGACATACACCGGAACATCCGCCGGCTTCACGAAGATGAAACGATACTGCCGCGTCTCATCCATCAGCGTGAGACGACGCGAATTCACCCCATCGTTCAAGCAAATACCCGCACGCGCCAGCAACGCGAGCGCGCTCTCCTGCATTCGTCCCTTTCCGATTGCGATCGTAATCATCTTTCCTGAGCGGTGCTGCGTCCGAGCACTTCCGTCAACGCGTCGAGATTGAGCACAAAGCCGACAGCTGGCTCTGCGCGTCCGAAGCTGCCGGTTAGACCATCGTAACGACCACCGCGCCCGACACTCGCTCCCGCGCCGTGTACGAAGATTTTCAGACTCAATCCAGTGTAGTAGTCGAGACTCGAGACGTCGCCGAGATCGATCTCAAATGAGTTCTCGAAACCCGAGCGACTCGATCTCGGTCCAGAGATCTTCGAGTGAATCGAGTGCAGCAAGCGATCGCGCGTTTGTGATTGCGTTGCGTGCTGCTTGAATAACGTTGCGCTTACCGGTCAGTTGAGCCGGTTGCGAAAAAGCCTCGGCTTCGGCGTTGTCGTAATTTTTCAGGAAGCGCTGTAACTCGGCAGTTTCGCGTGTATCGATCAAACGCCGCAGTTGTTCGCGCGCTCGCTCTTCCAGATTCAGACTCGCGGCGATGCCGTTGAAGATCTCGACGTTGTTAATCGTGATGCAATAACGTGATTGCAGATTGAGTCGCGACAAAATCTCCGCCGCGAGCCGCAGCACTTCGAGGTCGGCGAGCTTTCCCCCAGTGCCGATCAGCTCACAGCCGAGCTGCGTGTTCTCGCGACGCCATTCAGCGTGTGACTGTGTTTGCTGGCGAAAGACGGGCGCGGCATAACAAAACCGCAGCGGGCGCGGGCGTTCGGACAAGAGCGTCGCAGCCATGCGCGCGACCGAGCTGGTCACGTCAGGTCGCAGCGCAAGCAAACGCCCGTCGTTATCAGTGAAACGGAAGCCGCGTTGTGCTTCGCGCTGACCCATGCCCTGTTCGAAGAGGTCGTAGTAATCGACCGACGGCGTGATTACTTCCTCGTAATTCCAGGCCTCGAAGACAGACATCGCGACGTCTTCCACCGTGCGACGCAGGCGTGCTTCGGCGCCGATGTAGTAACGCATTCCGGCTGGAATTCTGGAGGTCATCGCATCTAAATCTAAAAGCAAAACCCGCCACCGGCTTTCGCGTCGGTAGCGGGTTTTTGGAAATCGTCTTTTGCGCTATCTAGCTTGCTTCTGTCAGCGCCGCGAACACGATCGCCAGCCCGCCACCGGTGTGGTGGTGATGCCAGTGCGCATGATGGCCGCGATCGGTGCTAAACATTGTGCTGGGCTTATACCTGACTCGCCAGAGTCTTGTCAAACATTTAGACAGGATTTACAAGATTTTCCAGGATGAACATGATTCTTGTTAATCCTGCGAAATCTTGTAAATCCTGTCTCCAACTAACCTCCGGGAATAAACGGCCGCGACTGCACTATGTAAATCTGCCCCTTCATGTACGCCCACTCAATATCCTGATCGCGCTCGCCAAACACACGCTTAATCGCCGTCGCCGCACGCACCAATCGACGTATCACATCATCAGTCAACACAACGCGATCGCCTTCGATCGGCACTTCCTTCACGCCGCCATTTTCATCAAACGTCAACAAACTATCTTCAGCAGAGCGCGTCAACACCTGGACCGCATTCGTGCGCGGACGAAAGAGTATCTGCTCGGCAATGCGCTGCCCTTCAACCACCTTGATCCCCAAACCTCGCTTCGCGCTGATATAAATCACGCCTTTGTTTTCATTGTCGAAAGGATCAGTGCTGATCATCACACCCGAGCTCTCAGAGTTGATACCTTCCTGCAACAGCACGGCCATGAAGATCTTCGAATGGTCCACGCTCGCGCGTTCCCGTGCCTCATACGCTTCGAAGTTCCAGAGTGACGCCCAAACTTTCTTGATCGCGTCGATCAACTGCTGTTCACCACGCACGTTCGGAACAGTGGTATAAAACCGGCGCCGCTGAAGTTTGGCAGGTCTTCCGAGTTCGAAGAGCTGCGCACGAACAATCCCTTATCCGCATATTCACGCGCGACTTTCTGTAGCACCAACTGCCTGAGCTTCGGATCAAATTCAGCGCTTTCGATCTTCTGTCGTAGTTGGACCAGTTGCTCGCGGCGATATGCAGGGTCGTGTACAAACTTCTGATCGTTGAGGAGTCCGTAGATCGTTTCGTCGAGGTTGTTGCGCTTGATGAAATCGTCGTAGTAGTAAAAAGGAATCGTGAAACCGCCAGGAACAACGATGCCGGGCAGGCGCGCGTTCAGCACCTCGCCGAGATTTGCCGACTTGCCGCCGAATGCGAGGCTTGACGGCGAACGTTGTTGCGCAAGACTTAGCAGCCGCGTTTCGGACAAGTTGTAACGCGGCTTCATCACGTCGAGTCGTTGGGCCTGACGGCGTTGATACTCGCGCAACTGGTTCATGTCAGCGCGCTTGATCGTGTAGTTCTCGCGCAACGTTTCGAACGATACCCACCAGCCGTCGTACTGCTTCAGCAACTCTTTCGCGTTTTTGATGTACGCGTTGGGAATGCCCCAACCTTTCGCCAGCAGGTTGATGTGCGAGAGCGGTGTTGATGGTTGCGAAGTGATGATGCCTGCGACGGGCGGCAGTTGGACCGGCACTTCGTCGAGGACGAGGATCTCGTTGAAACCGATCTCTACGTGGTCGTCGAGCTTCGGAATAATGTGAATGCGGCCGAGGCCCTTTGCGATATTGAGTGCCTGGTACTCCTGCTCTTTTGCGATGTCACTTTGCAACACGCGCTGCACGTTTGCGAGTGTTCGCGACGCTTCTTCCTGGCGCAATGAGTTTGGCTTGAATGCGACTGGGGCAAAGAATGTTTTGTTGATTACGTCATAGGCGAGTTGGATCTGATCAGCGGGTATTAGATCGCCTTCCCAAAACTCAAAAGTCCAACGCTTGATTGGAGTTTGATACGCAAGCGTGCCGAGGATGAAGCGGCGATTCGGCTTTGATGTAGTTGTTTACGAAAAACTCCCGGCCGCGTTCAAGGGAGAGATAGGTGCCGTTGACGAAATCCTTGTGGAAAGCTGTAGCGCTTTTTGTTCACGTAGTAGATCTTGTTGCCGTCTTTGCGATCGATCACAATCATGACGTGCGGCAGAGCGAATGGCGTGTTCGCGTCGTAGGTGACGGAGATCTTGTTGAAATCAGCTTGAGATCTGATCGCGGTCAGAGACTTCGGCCCGGTCTGCGCCACAACAAGAGCGTGCAACAACAAGCCTAAAATTACTGAACAGATTCATTTTTGATCATCGAGTCGCTTTTGTAGGGGCGGCCCTCCGTGGCCACCCAGGTTAATTACACGCTGGGGCGGCCACGGAGGGCCGCCCCTACAGTTGTTTGCTACCACGCTCAAGTAATCTTAGCAGATCATCTATGTGATGTTTCTCAGTAAGGAAGCTGTTGATGTTGACACGCATCGCGCGCTGACCGTGCAGGACTGTCGTCGTCAACCACGCCTCGCCACTCCGCTCGATGATCTGCTGCAAACGCTGTTGTAGACGATCAATCTCTGGGCCATCAAGATCCGGACTTTGGCAAGAACCTGAAACAACACACCGCCGTCTCAACTTCACCAACACACTGAAAGTCTTCGAGTGCGTCGATCTGTTGCGCAAGATACTTTGTCAGTCCGATTTGGTGTTCGACCGTTTTCGCATAACCCTCGCGGCCCATGAACTTGATCGCCATCCAGAGTTTCAATGAGTTGAAGCGACGCGTGCCCATCTGCCCGTAACGGAAGAAGTCAAACTCAACGTCGGCGCCACCACGATCTTCACTCAGATACTCGGGCGTCATATCAAACGCATCGCGCAGCACGCGTCCGCCGTCGCGCACGAGCGTCGCACCACATGAAAACGGCACAAACATCCACTTGTGCGGATCGAATGTGATCGAATCAGCGAGGTTTATGCCGCGCAGCACTGTCTTTATGCTTCGGAGAGAAATGCGAGTGGTCCACCGTAAGCAGCATCAACGTGATACCAGCAACGGTTCTCTTGCGCGATCTCGGCCAGCTCTTCGAGCGGATCGATGACGCCCGTTGAAGTCGTGCCGGCAACACCGACGATGCAACACGGGACGAGGCCGGCATCACGATCTTTCGCGATTGCTTCACGGAGTGCGTCTGGAATTATATGGAAGCGATCGTCGGTCGGAATCTTTCGCACGTCCTCGCGGCCGAGGCCGAGAATGTCTGCGCTCTTGTCGATCGAGTAATGACACTGTTCGGAAGCGTAGATCACGAGATCGCCGGGCGCCGTGCGCACGCCGCGATCCTTAATGGCGGCAGCGACATTGTCTCTCGCACACTTCAACGCAATCAGGTTCGCCTCCGAACCGCCGCTCGCAAGCGTGCCGAAACTCTGTGGTCCATAGTTCAACAGATCGCAGAGCCAGCGCATCACGCGCGCTTCGATCATCGCCGACGTTGGGCCATTCCGCCACGCGCCCGCGTTTTGATTGAGCATTGAAGCGAGCGCGTCGGCCCAGACGCCGATGGGCAGAGGCGTTGGATTGAACTGGCCGAAGTAGCGCGGGCTGGGAACGCCCATCGCGTTTGGCGCCACATCGTTGCGAAAGCGCGCAGGATATCTTCAAGCGCAATTCCCTTCTCGGGGAATGGCTCGTCGAAGAGTTTTTCGAGATCGGCGGCGTGGCTTCCGGCGTAACGCGGCGTTTGGCGAGTCCTTCGATGTGATCAGCGATAATCTGCGCGACCGCAGGGCCTAAGAAACGGTGTTGCTCAACAAAATCGTCAATCATGATCTATGCTTCTGTATTCCAATGAATGAATTCGAGCAATCTTTAGTATCGAACATGGCGAGCTTTGACCTCGATCTGTCTCCGGAAACGGTAACACAGCTCGGGGAGTACTACAGTTTACTCACACGTTGGAACGATCGGCTACACCTCGTTGCGCCCTGCTCGCCGGAGGAGTTTGCGGTCAGGCACATGCTCGAGTCGTTGCTGCTTTTGCGGTATTTGCCTGCGGATGCTGTTGTTGTTGACATCGGCTCCGGCGGAGGGTTGCCGATCATCCCTTGTTTGATCGCGCGCCCCGATCTGCAAGCGACGTTGATTGAATCATCACAGAAGAAGGTGGTCTTCCTTCGTGAAGCCCTTAATCGCCTCGGCCTGCGTGCGTCCATCGTCGCGCGCCCCTTCGAAGACGTCACCGCTCCGCCCGTCTCGTTCGTCACCTGCCGCGCGTCTAGATCAGTTCATGCGAAAGTTACCGGCGATGCTTAACTGGACGCCACAAGGCAGTACGCTGCTGTTGTTCGGTGGCGAGACGTTGAGCGATCAATTGAGGAAAGCAAACGTGAATTTCGAAAAGTTCCTTATCCCACAGTCCGAGAAACGCTACCTCTTTTTAACCACAGATTAACGCGGATTGCTACACGGATTTTTGGAGGATTACTCATTATGGCAATGGCCTGAGCCGGGTGTTGAGAAAAGTCTATCTCAGGAACCCTTCAACCTTGTCCATCATTGCCTCAAAGTAATCATGAGAGTAACGGAGTCCATGATATTTTCTCGCACTTCGAATATCTTCGGGAAGCTGTTCTGGTTCGGGCCATCCAAATCCATCCATCAGGATCGGAATAATGTTCCGCTCGATCGATAAGGCGTAGGCCAACTCCAGGCGGAACCAGTCCTCCGCGTCACTGCATCGCCCCAGACAGTTAGGCGATAGGACGACAAGAAAGTTTCGTGCATTTTTTATTTCATGCAGAAGCGCATCGTCGAAGCGACCTGTGCCAAGGGAGTCAACGTCGAGAAAAACAACGCAGCCGCGATGTCTTAACTCAGCCCGAATAGTTCGCGCCACGAATTGCGCTTGTCCCAATCGACGGTAACTTATAAAAACGGACCTTATTGGGCCAGGCTTTTCACCTGAGTCGTTTATCGGTGAGGAAGTTCGAACGTCTTGGACAAGTTTGTCGGGAATAAGCTTCAGAATCCAATCTTTTAGTGATGTGCTTGGAAACAGGCCTCCCTGACTACCATGATAAAGGGCAAGTCTTATGCCTGCGAGATCGGCGATTTCACTAATCTCGTCTGAAACTCTTTGAGTGAAGAATAGGCACAGTCGCCGGTGCGCCTCATTCCAGGCCTCAGGGAGTTTAGATTTGAGCTCACTTCTAAGATATGCAGCAAATGACGGATGAATCGAAAGCTGCGTTTTTGGATCGAGATTTTTCCGCCAGTTTCCACCCAACGAGTCAACTATGCCTCGTCCAACACCCGCAATGTCGGCGCACAGTTCCAGCGCTGTTTCTCCTACAATCAAATCTGTGAGGCCAGGAATCACTGGTTGCTGACACACAGATTCCATCCAAACGGGTTCCGCTGGCCGGTCAAACAGAGCGAGCACTTTAAAATCGCTAAAGGTTTCCTTAACTGAGGGTCGCTCGCAAACATATGTTCCATGTTTTGCATCACCCTTAGTGCGGCGCTCTCTTGTTTCTCGGCATGAAGTTTTTAAAGGACGATGTCAGGTCTTGTGATGTCACCACCATGGGCGTGACCAAAGTAAGCACCCAACAAGCCCAAAGTGAGGGCGTGGCCTTTCACGTCTTCGACCAGGGTTTTGAATTCTGTCGCCGAACCTTTGAGTCCCAGTGTTTTTAAAAGATGGACACCGGCGTCAAGAGATAAGCGGCTTAGAGTTACTTCGTGTACGGTGGTCTGGTTGAATGCTGTGAAGTTCGTTATCGAGTAACGCGTGGTTACAATGCAAAGCCCTTCGCTGTCAGCAGCCAGGCCTTTGAGTAGGGCTGCCATGCCAACGTCTTGGAGTTCGCCGGGCGTAGAAGATGTTGGAGCATACTGGAGTGGCTCGAGCCCGTCGAGGATGAGTAGCGCGCGACGCTGGCCGACGATGCTGGCCAGGCGTTGACCTTTTTCGTACGCCATAGCGGTGCTCGCGGCAAATTCTTTATCAGCGTCGTCGCCGAAGAACGTGATTGCCTCCTTGAGAAAGAGGTCGGAAGAGGCGGCATACTGTTCGCGGGTGCCTTGACTGTAGAAGGACCACGCAAAAGCGGAGTCACAGCCGGGCCACTGCTGAAACGCGAGATCGGCGAGCCACTTGGCTACCAGCGAAGTCTTGCCTTCGCCACCGAGGCCGACAAAGATGAGGATATTTGCACGTTTTGCCTCGGCGCGACGGACTCTCAGCCAAGCGTTGTTGAGTAACGCGAGTTCCTGTTCACGACCAATGAGTTCTGTTGGCGCATACTTGTCGATGCGAGTGATGTCGACACGAAAGTCTGCTTGCCTGACAACATCAATTTCTGCGGTGAGATTGCGGAGGTCGTCTTTGTCCTTGAAAATGTAATAGAGGCTGTCCGCGCTCTTGATTGCCTGCCGGTAGGCGAGTTGGAGTGCGGTGGTTTCGGGATCTTCGGGCTGTTCGAGGGAACCAGGAGGATCTCGAACCGCTGCGTCCGACGATAGAAACACGTAAACCGGCAAGTTCAACTCACGCGCGATGTCGTACTCCATCTGCGTATACGACCGGCGCGGCTTGTCTGCGGGTCGATCGTTCGGCTCGGCGCCGAAGCGGAAGCCGACGATGTGAATTACCGCGTAGGCGTCCTTCAGCTTGTGCCGAAGCATCTCTTCAACTGAGCGGTAATCGACGCCGAAGCTCGCCTGCTTTTCAGCGAAGCAGCCTTTCTTCTCGACCTCAACCTCCATCGCATCAAGGAACGATCGCGAACTCACTCGAGACGCCGCTGAGGAATATGGTGGGACGTAGTTTCATGAGGATTCAATCCGTGAATGAAATCCGTGTAATCTGTGGTTAAGAAGGCTCCTCGCGCACAACTTCGGATGGCTTTTTGTCCTCCCGCAAACCCTGAAATGATGGATGGCGGATCACGCCCTCATCAGTCCACTCACTAAACGCAACCTCACCAACGAGCTTCGGTTCGGTCCAGACGGCGCGGCGCAGGCCGGGATCTTTGGGATTTCGGCGAAGGGGCGTTTTTCGACAGCTATGCGATCCAGTTTCTTCTTCAAATCAACGCGCATCGCATTTGTGTAGCCAGTCCCCGCACGCCCGGCGTAGATCAGTTTTCCCTTGTCGTAAAAGCCCAGAATCAAGGAACTGAAGGGGATTCCCTTGTCAGACAATGTATACCCGGCAATCACGAACTCCTGCCGCTTGATACATTTGATCTTCATCCAGTTGCGACTGCGCGTCGACTCGTACGCCGAATCCGCAAGCTTCGAAACAATCCCCTCCAGCCCGAGCTTGCAAGCTTCCTTGAAAAACTGCGCGCCGTTGCCTTCGATGTGATCGCTGTAGCGAAGTATTCCAGTGTCACCCAACGGCTCCAACAACTCCGCCAGCACACGCTTTCGCTCGCGCAACGGCGTCCGCGTGATATTGAATCCCTCGATATAAATCAAATCGAACACGTTGAAGATGAGCCCTGCGGCTGCGCCCTTATTGATCGACTGCTGCAAGCGCTGAAAACTCGCACGGCCCGACGCATCAAGCGCGACAATCTCTCCATCGAGTATCGCGCTTTTCAATGGCAGCGCTTTCACCGCCTTACCGACAGTCGCAAACTTCGCCGTCCAGTCTTTCCGGTTCCTCGTCCAGAAACGAACCTGACGTCCTTCCAAATGACACAGCAACCGGTAGCCATCGAATTTCAATTCGTGAAACCACTCCTCACCCGACGGTGGCTTATCAATGAGTGTGGCAAGTTGGGGCGGCACAAACTCGGGCATCGACATCTTGCGCGCGCCCGGCAGGTTCTTGATTTGTTTTAGATTCATGGGAGTTTCAGTAGCGGCATCGTGATTGCAATTCCAGCAAAATGACGTGCTGAATTGTACCGAAAGAAGTCAACGCGAGATGTATGCAACGCGGCTTATGACTGAGATCTATCACTGGTCCAACCCCGCGGACAGCATACGCTATGCGGGCTTAGGATAAGTCGTGTTACGTCAGAACGAAAGACCAACACACTGCAAATCGTGAATGATCTGACGCCAAACCTGACGATTTGCAAGCACTGCGAGAGGATTCAAAGGCAGGATTCGCTGGAGTAATTAAAAAGCGAGCCACGGATTACCCAGAAAAGACGGATTTAATCCGTGTCATCCGAGTGATCCGCGGCTCGCATTTAGTAAAACTAATTACTCTTCGCCGTCCGGACTAGCAACGACGTCGCCATCGGTCGCTCGCTACGGCAGGCACTACGATCGGCTCACGCGCCGGCATCACGATGTCGTGACCGCCCACGATATCCGGAAAGTCATCCAGATCGCGCTCACGCGCCTGATCGATCGTTTCATCACGTTCGATATCAACGTTGCGATAGTATTCCATGCCCGTTCCGGCCGGAATCAACCGCCCCATGATCACGTTCTCCTTCAGCCCGCGCAGGTAATCAACACGACCCGAAATCGCGGCCTCAGTAAGAACGCGCGTGGTCTCCTGGAACGACGCCGCCGAGATGAACGAATCGGTCGAGAGCGAAGCCTTCGTGATACCCAGCAAGAGCGGCTCGGCTTGCGCCACTTCGCCGTCTTCCTGTCGCACGCGCTCGTTCTCGTCCTGGAAGCGGAAACGATCGACCTGCTCTTCGAGCAGAAACTCCGTGTCGCCGACTTCCTTGATCTTCACCCAGCGCAACATCTGACGAACAATCACTTCGATGTGCTTGTCGTTGATGTTCACACCCTGCAGACGATAGACCTCCTGGATTTCGTTTACGAGGTATTCCTGCAAACGACTCATACCCAGAACACGCAGAATATCGTGCGGGTTCAGTGGTCCATCCATGAGCGCCTCGCCGGCACGAACACGATCGCCATCCTGCACGTTGATGTGCGTACCACGCGGGATGTCGTACTCGCGCTCTTCACCGTCGTCGCCAGTAATGATCAGTTTGCGTTTGCCCTTCGAAATCGCGCCGAGCGTAACGGTGCCGTCGATTTCAGACATGACCGCCGTTTCCGCCGGACGTCGTGCTTCGAAGAGCTCGACGACGCGCGGCAAACCGCCCGTGATGTCTTTCGTCTTGGTCGTTTCACGCGGAATCTTCGCGATGATGTCGCCCGGCTCAACTTCTTCGCCGTCGGTCACCATCAGGTTCGCACGCACAGGCATCTGGTAAGTCTTCAGCACCTTGTTGCTGGCGCTGCGAATTTCAAAACGCGGCTGTTTCTTTTCGTCGGGCGAGTCTTTCACGACCATGCGCGACTGACCGGTTACTTCGTCCACTTCTTCGTCGAACGTCACGCCTTCCTTCAAGTCCTGGAACTTAATGTGTCCAGCGACTTCAGTAAGAATCGCGAACGTGAACGGATCCCACGTAGCCAGCAGTTGGTCCTGCGTTACGCGGCTGCCGTCTTCGACGAGGATGTGCGCACCGTAAACGATCTGGTAACGCGCCGCTTCACGGCCACGGTCGTCGATGATGATCAACGAGCCGTTGCGGTTCATCGCGATGCGTTCGCCCTTGCGGCTCTTGACCGTCTGCAAATCGAGGTACTTGATTGTGCCGTCCTGACGAGCTTCGTGCTTCGACGACTCTTCAAGACGCGCCGTACCACCGATGTGGAACGTACGCATCGTCAACTGCGTGCCCGGTTCACCGATCGACTGCGCGGCAATCACGCCGACCGCTTCGCCAATTTCTACCGGTCGACCAGTCGCGAGGTTGCGCCCATAGCACTTGATGCAGCAGCCACGACGCGATTCGCAGGTCAACACCGAACGGATTCGGACGCGCTGAACGCCTGACCGTTGAATCTCGGAAGAAAGGTCTTCATCGATCTCGTGATTGGCCTCGACGATTGGGTTACCTTCGATAGGATCGACGACCTCCTCGAGTGCGGTGCGACCCACAATGCGGTCACGCAGCGACTCGATTTCCTCACCGCCTTCAATGATGGCGCTGGCGGGAATACCGCGAAGAGTACCGCAATCGTCCTCACTGATGATCACGTCCTGGGCCACGTCAACCAGTCGCCGGGTCAAATAACCCGAGTCAGCGGTTTTTAGCGCAGTGTCAGCCAGACCTTTGCGAGCGCCGTGTGTCGAGATGAAGTACTGCAACACGTTCAGGCCTTCGCGGAAGTTTGCCTGAATCGGAGTCTCGATGATTTCACCCGATGGGCGAGCCATCAAACCGCGCATACCGGCGAGCTGGCGAATCTGCTGTGCGCTACCACGAGCGCCGGAGTCGCTCATCACGAGGATTGGATTCAATTCACCAGACGACTTCTCGCGATCGTCCATCGCCTTGAACATTTCCTTGGCCACTTTGTCAGTCACTTCAGACCAGATGGCGATCACTTTGTTGTAGCGTTCACCGTTTGTGATAACGCCGTCGAGATACTGCTGTTCGACAGCGATAACGTCCTTATCAGCCTTGTCGACAAGTCCCTTCTTCGAGGGCGGAGTTACCAGATCGTCGATACCGATCGAGATGCCCGCTTTCGTCGCGTACAGGAAGCCGAGGGTCTTGAGATCGTCAAGCATCTTGACGGTCATCTCATGGCCCAGGCGGATGTGCGAATAGTTAACGAGCGACTGCAGGCCTTTCTTCTTCAACGTGCCGTTGATGAATGGCAGACCGGCAGGAATCGAATCGTTAAAGATGACGCGACCGACGGTGGTATTGATCACGCGGCGCACGTCGTCCTGAACTACCGCCCGCAGGATGTCCTGCGGATCGTGTTCCTGCACGAGGTCGATCAAGTCGCCCTGAATGCGAAGTTTGATCGGCGTTTGAGTTGTGACTTCACCGGCGTCGAGCGCCAGCAACACTTCCTCGAGCGAAGCAAACACACGTCCTTCGCCCTTTGCTCCCGGACGATCGCGAGTCAGGTAGTAAATACCGAGCACGATGTCCTGCGAAGGCACTGCGATCGGCTGGCCGCTCGCAGGGCTCAGGATGTTGTTGCTCGAAAGCATCAGCACTGCCGCTTCGATCTGCGCTTCCGGACTGAGCGGAATGTGGACCGCCATCTGGTCGCCGTCGAAGTCGGCGTTGAACGCCGTACACACGAGCGGGTGAATCTTGATCGCCTTGCCTTCGACCAGCACCGGTTCAAACGCCTGAATGCCGAGACGGTGCAGCGTCGGAGCGCGATTCAGAAGCACCGGATGCTCGCGAATCACTTCTTCGAGAATGTCCCAAACCACAGGCTCCTGCCGTTCCACCATCTCGCGCGCTTGCTTGATGGTGGCGGCGTGTGCCTGTTTCTCGAGCTGGTTGTAGATGAATGGCTTGAACAACTCGAGCGCCATCTTCTTCGGCAGACCGCACTGGTGCAGTTTCAATTCTGGGCCAACAACGATCACCGAACGTCCTGAGTAGTCGACGCGCTTGCCGAGCAGGTTCTGACGGAAACGTCCCTGCTTGCCTTTCAACGTTCCACTCAGAGACTTCAGCGGGCGGTTGTTGACACCACGCAGCACACGTCCACGACGACCGTTGTCAAACAACGCATCGACCGCTTCCTGAAGCATGCGCTTTTCGTTGCGCACGATGACTTCCGGCGCGCGCAACTCCATCAGCTTCTTGAGACGGTTGTTGCGATTGATGACGCGACGATACAGATCGTTGAGATCCGAAGTCGCGAAGCGTCCGCCGTCGAGTGGCACGAGCGGTCGCAACTCAGGTGGAATCACCGGAATCACGTCGAGGATCATCCAGTCGGGCCGGTTTCCTGATTTCAGGAAGCTGGTCGCGACTTTCAGCCGCTTCGAATACTTCAACTTCTTCTGCTGCGAAGTCTCTTCCTTCATCCGCTTGCGCAGATCGGTGGCGAGCTCTTCGACGTCGACCATCGCGAGCAGTTCTTTGATCGCTTCGGCGCCCATCTTCGCGACGAACTGCGCGGGATAATCGCGCACGAGCTCGCGATAACGCTCGTCGCTGACAAGCTCACGCTCTTTCAATCCCGGCACGTCGCCCGGATCGATCACGATGTACGACTCGAAATAGAGAACTTTTTCGAGCTCGCGCAGAGGGATGTCGAGCAAGTGGCCGATGCGGCTGGGAAGACCTTTGAAGAACCAGACGTGCGAGCACGGGCTGGCCAGGTCGATATGGCCCAAACGCTCGCGGCGCACTTTTGCCTGAGTAACTTCAACGCCGCACTTGTCGCAGATCACGCCGCGGTGCTTCATGCGTTTGTATTTTCCGCAGAGGCACTCCCAATCAGCGACCGGACCAAAGATGCGCGCGCAGAAGAGCCCGTCGCGCTCGGGTTTGAAAGTGCGGTAGTTGATTGTTTCTGGTTTGGTCACCTCACCATGCGACCATTGCCGGATTTTTTCCGGTGACGCAAGTGAGATACGAATAGCTTCAAAATCTGGAGCCAGTTGCGTCTTTTCTTGTTGGAATCGAAACACTTTGATTTCTCCGTTCATTTACCACGTTCCAGATTAATCCGTGTAAATCCGTGGAAAACTACGCTTCTACCGCGCTGGTAACGATCGCTTCACCAACGCCATCCTGTGCTGCGCCGTCTTCTGCTGCCTTCTTGTTGATCAACTCAACGTCGAGACACAGCGACTGCAACTCACGCACGAGCACGTTGAACGACTCCGGCAAACCTGGATCGAAATCAGCTTCGCCTTTCACGATCGCCTCGTAAATCTTCGAGCGTCCGGCGACGTCGTCAGACTTGGCTGTCAACAACTCCTGGAGAATGTGCGCCGCGCCGTAAGCTTCGAGCGCCCACACCTCCATCTCTCCGAATCGCTGACCACCAAACTGCGCCTTACCGCCGAGTGGCTGCTGCGTGATCAAGCTGTACGGTCCAATCGAGCGAGCGTGGATCTTGTCGTCGACGAGGTGCGACAGCTTCAACATGTAGATGTATCCGACTGTCACCTTCTGCTCGAACGGATCACCACTGAGACCGTCGTACAGCACAGCTTTGCCTGACTCGTTGACGATCTCGGGCAGGCCGAGCTCGCGAGCACGGGCTCCGGCTAGCTGCAGCTTCTGCTTGATCTCAGCTTCCGTAGCGCCGTCGAACACCGGCGTCGCGAAGTGCATTCCCAGAACGCGCGCGGCCCAGCCGAGGTGCGTCTCGAGAATCTGGCCGACGTTCATGCGCGAAGGCACGCCCAGCGGGTTCAGAACGATCTCGACCGGCGTTCCGTCCGGCAGGTAAGGCATGTCTTCTTCCGGAAGGATGCGTGCGATGACGCCCTTGTTTCCGTGACGACCGGCCATCTTGTCGCCGACTGAAAGCTTGCGCTTCATGGCGATGAACACCTTCACCATCTTGATCACGCCCGGTGAAAGCTCGTCGCCCTGTCGCAGCTTCGCGATCTTCTCTTCGTAAATGTCGGAGAGGATCTTGATCTGGCGTTCGGTGCGATCTTCGTACTCTTTGATCTCCGCGCCGATGTCCAGACGCGAAGAAGCGAGCTGGACTTTGCGCAACGCCTTCGGCTCGACAGCCTTCAGCATCTCGCGCGTGATCGTGAACGTTCTTCTCGATCAGAACTTCGCGATTCGCGGTGAGATCCGCCGAAAGCTTGCGGCCTTCGAGCAGCTCGTAGATTCGCTCGTCGCGCTGCTCGCGCAGGATACGAATCTCGTCTTCAAGGTCGCGCCGCAGGCGATCTTCTTCGTCCTGCTCGATCGCGAGTGAACGCTGGTCCTTCTCCTGGCCCTTGCGGGTGAAGACCTGAACGTCGACGACGGTGCCGTCGATTCCCGGCGGGCTGACAAGCGAAGCATCTTTCACGTCGCCGGCCTTCTCACCGAAGATCGCGCGCAGCAGTTTCTCTTCCGCCGTCAGTTGGGTCTCACCTTTCGGCGTTACTTTGCCGACGAGGATCGAACCCGGCTTCACCTGAGCGCCGATGCGAATGATGCCGCTCTCGTCGAGATCGCGGAGCATGTTCTCACCGACGTTCGGAATGTCGCGCGTGATCTCTTCCGGTCCAAGCTTCGTGTCGCGCGCTTCGATTTCGAGCTCTTCGATGTGAATCGAGGTGTAGTAGTCCTCTTTCACGAGTCGCTCGGAAACGAGGATCGCGTCTTCGAAGTTGTAACCGCGCCACGGCATGAACGCGACGAGGACGTTACGTCCGAGCGCGAGCTCGCCGCGATCGGTACATGGACCATCAGCGATGACCTGGCCCTTCTCCACGCGCTCGCCGACGTGGACGATCGGACGCTGATTGATACAAGTGTTCTGGTTCGAACGCTTGAACTTGATCAACGTGTAGATGTCAGCCGTAACCTCGCGCGAGATCGTGCCGTCAACGTTGTGATCGGCCTTGACGATGATGCGCTCGGAGTCGACGTAATCGACGACTCCGTCGCGCTTCGCCGACCACGACAGCGCCCGAGTCACGCGCAGTCACCTTCTCCATGCCGGTGCCGATGTACGGCGCTTCGGCGCGGAGCAGCGGCACTGACTGGCGTTGCATGTTCGAACCCATCAACGCGCGGTTCGCGTCGTCGTTCTCGAGGAACGGAATCAGCGAAGCGGCCACGGAGACGAGCTGTTTCGGCGAGACGTCGACGTATTCGATGTCTTTGCGCAGAGCGAGAATGAACTCGCCGGCTTTTCGCGCAGCGTTACGCTCGTTGACGATGTGGCCGTTTTCATCGAGCTCGATGTTGGCCTGTCCGACGACGTGTTTGTCTTCTTCCCACGCCGTCAGGTAGAACGGCCACGGCTCGAACTTCAGCCTTGCGGGCCTCGGCGCCGAGCTTCTTGTTTGCCTTGTCGAGGTCTTCCTGCAGGAATGTGATCGCCAGGCTTGAGCTTCGTGTCGCCGCCATTGATGACGCGCACGTATTCAACGACGCGGCCATCGCTCACCTTGCGATACGGCGCTTCGATAAAGCCAAACTCGTTGATGCGCGCAAAGCACGACAGGCTCGAGATCAATCCGATGTTCGGACCTTCAGGAGTCTCGATAGGACAGATGCGCCCGTAGTGCGTCGGGTGAACGTCGCGCACTTCGAACCCGGCGCGCTCACGCGAAAGACCGCCCGGTCCGAGTGCCGAGAGACGACGCTTGTGCGTGATCTCCGACAGCGGGTTCGTCTGGTCCATGAACTGCGACAACTGGCTCGAGCCGAAGAACTCACGCACCGCCGCCGTCACCGGCTTGGCGTTGATGAGATCGCGCGGCATCGTCGTCTGCATTTCCTGGTGGATCGACATCTTCTCCTTGATCGCGCGCTCCATGCGCTCGAGACCGATGCGGAACTGGTTTTCCAGCAACTCACCGACCGCGCGCACGCGTCGATTGCCAAGGTGATCGATGTCGTCCGCCTGGTACTCAGACGGGTTCTTGCGCATCTTCAGCACGTAAGCCACCACTTCGTAAAAGTCGTGCGCCGAGAGAAGTGGATCGTCGATGCGGTCGCGCTCCGGCTTGCCCATCTTGATGTTGAACTTCAGTCGTCCGACGCGCGAGAAGTCAAACTTGCGCGGATCGAAGAACATCGCTTCGAGCAGGCGAAAGGCAGTTTGCACGGTCGGCGGATCGCCCGGACGCATCTTGCGATAAATCTCGAGCAGCGCGTCAACCGGCTTGGTGATGACGTCTTTCTTCAACGTCAGCGAGAGCACTGGTCCAACGTCGTCGCGCTCCGGGAAGAACACCGAGAAGCTGGTGATACCGGCTTCGACGATCTCCTGAGAGCTTCGCGGGACTGATCTCGTTGTTCGCTTCGAGAATGATCTCGCCGCTTTCAGTGTTGACGATGTCGGCGACCGCAAACGCGCCTTCGAGCTGCGACGAGTCGACTTCGACTTCGCTGATGCTGGCTTTACGCAGCGCTTCGAGCGCTGAAGTCGCGACTTTCTTGCCGCCACGAACGATCGGATCCGGTCCGTTGCCCTTGATGTCCTGGTCGACCTTCATGCCGACGAGGTTTGTCGGTCCTTCTCCGGAACCTGGACTTTCAGGTGCCCGTCCTGGAGATGAATCTCGTCAGTGATGTAGATCGCGCGGATCATGTCCTCGTCAGTGAACGAGGCATTCTTCACACCGTCTTCCAACTGCGAATCCGTGCGCAGATCCTTTAGCTTGCTTTCGCGGTTGAACCAGAGACCGAGTGCGCGCAGGAAGATCGACGCGAGAAACTTGCGCTTGCCGACACGCACGTAAAGCAGGTTCTTCTGGTCGTATTCAAACTCGACCCACGAACCGCGATACGGAATGATCTTCGCGACGTAGAGCGCGCCGCGCTTGAAGAAGACGCCCGGCGAGCGATGAAGCTGCGAAACGATGACGCGCTCGGTACCGTTGATGATGAACGTGCCGTTGTCGGTCATCAGCGGGATTTCGCCGAAGAAGACTTCTTCTTCCTTGATGTCGCGGATCGACATGACTTCGGTGTCCGGATCCTTGTCGAAGACAGTGAGCCGGATCTTTACCTTGAGAGGAACGCTGTAGCTCATGCCGCGTTCCTGGCACTCCTGCTGGTCGTGCTTGTGTTTCAGACCGACAGGCTCGCCGCAGTTTTCGCAAAGCTGCGGGCGAACGAAGTTGAACGTGCCGCAGCGATGGCAAAGCGTTTCGCCGGCAGCCAGCGGGTTCACCTTGATCGTCGCGCCGCAGTTTTTACAGTTTGAGCGAAGATAGTTAAGACCTTCGAGACGTCCGCATTTGCACTGCCAGTTACCGATCTGGTACTCGACGAAATCGAGCGTGGCGGTGCCGCGAAAGTCGGAGATTGGAAACACTGACTGAAAGACAGCCTGGAGGCCGGTTTTCTCGCGCTCTTCCGGCAGCAGGTCCATCTGTAGAAAGCGATTATACGACTCGCGTTGAATCTCAATTAGATTGGGAATCCTGACGGCGGTGGCGATCTTGGAGAAGTCCTCACGCTCAGGCGCCTGACTGGTACGTCTTCCTAACCCGGTATTGATTGTTTGAAGCAAATTTGCAGACATGTGAGATTCCTTTTATTGATTGCCAAGTTAAAGACGCCAAAGCGCGGTCAGAGCGCACAATGCCCTGACCGCTTGTTACGCAAAAGCGGCGGATCTTTCCGTCAAATTTTTTGGGAGTAACGCCAGCGCCTCAATACTCCCCTAACTTAGCCACTAACAATTCAAGTGTCAAGCCGTGATACGCCAAAGGCGTTGGCTAATTCCAGCCCAGGGTTCGAAGCGTAGCGAGAACCCTGGGTATAAATTCAAAACCACGATAAACCCTGAAAGGGTTCGGCAGTTGGCGAACCCTTTCAGGGTTCAATTCCTTTTCCGGCTAATCCCAGGGTTGTCGCTGCGCTCCAACCCTGGGCTGGAATTAAGCCAACGCCTTCGGCGTACAAAAGCCTACTTAACTTCGACGGTCGCGCCTGCGTCCGAAAGCTTCTGCTTGATCGTTTCCGCCTCTTCCTTCGAGACGCCTTCCTTCACTGCTTTGGGGGCTGCCTCTACCAGATCCTTGGCTTCCTTCAATCCGAGCGCAGTAACCTCGCGAACAACCTTGATCACGTTGATCTTGTTGCCACCGATCGCCTGAAGGATCACGTCAAACTCAGTCTTCTCTTCCGCTGCTGCTGCCGCTTCGCCACCGCCACCGGCTGATGCCGCTGGGGCTGCGACTGCCGCCGCCGCTGCTGAAACGCCAAAAGTCTCCTCCAGGTCCTTCACGAGCTGTGAAGCCTCTAAAAGAGTCATATTTTTCAAAAATTCGATAACGTCTTCGCGTGTTGCTGCCATGATAACCTTTCTATCCTCCTCAAAAATCCTTATGCGGTCTTCTGCTCGCCAATCTGTTTGACAACGACTGCCAGGTTGCGCGGCACGGCGGAGATCACCGTGACCAGACGCTGCGCCTGACAATTGATCAGGAACATAACCTTCGAAATTAACTCTTCCTTCGACGGCAAGCTCGCGATCGCTTCGACTTCATTCAGCGCGACCACCTTGCCCTCGACGACTCCGGCCTTGAACGTAAAGATGTCCGGATTGGCCTTCGTAAACTTTGAAATCGCTTTCGACAAACCGACGGGATCGCCATTGCTGAGCGCCACGGCAGTCACCCCCTTAAAATGTTCGACTGCCGCTTCCAGCGCGGTTCCTTCGGAAGCCCTGCGCGCGAGCGTGTTCTTCACCACTTCGTAAGAGACGCCTGCTTCGCGAAGCTGGTTGCGAATCTCCTGATCTTTCGCGACCGTCATCTTCTGAAAGCCGACGAGCATCGCCGCCTTGGCGTTCTTAAACTGCTCGGTGAGAGCTTCGAGATCTTTCTGTTTCTGTGCTTTTGTTTTCATCGTTTCAGCTCCCCACCTTTACTTCGCGTACAGCGCCTCGTCCAGCAAAACTCCGGGACTCATCGTCGAAGCGAGGTTCACTTTTTTGATGTACTTGCCTTTCGCAGTCGCGGGCTTCGCCTTCACTACTGCGTCGAGCAGCGCTTTGGCGTTGTCGCGCAGCTTGTCTGACTCGAACGAAACCTTTCCGACACCGACGTGGATCACGCCAGTCTTATCGACGCGATACTCAACTTTACCGGCTTTCGTCTCGCGGATTGCGGTAGTGACATCAGGCGTGACGGTGCCGGTTTTCGGGTTGGGCATGAGACCGCGAGGTCCCAGCATCTTACCCAGTTGGCCCACGAGACGCATCATGTCAGGAGTGGCGATTACGGCATCGAAATCCGTCCAGCCACCCTTTGATCCTGGTGACGATATCTTCGCCGCCGACGATGTCTGCGCCGGCTTCTTCAGCTTCCCGGAGCTTGTCGCCCTGTGCGATGACGAGCACCGTCTTCGTCTTGCCCAGACCGTGCGGCAGAACGAGCGTTCCGCGCACGAGCTGATCGGCTTTGCGCGGGTCGACACCAAGCCAGACAGTCAGCTCGACGGTCTCATCGAACTTCGCGAAAGCGATCTCTTTGATTTTCGTGATTGCTGAGTCGAGATTGTACTTGCGTCCGGGCTCGATCTTTTCGAGCGCGGCGCGGTACTTCTTTCCGTGTTGCTTCATTCTTTGCTCCGAGGTCCAAACGGGAACTGCGTTCCCTCCCTCTCTATCGGACCAGTATTCGGTCCTATTCCACCGTGAGGCCCATCTGCCTTGCAGTGCCTTCGATCGTTCTGATCGCTGACTCCAGGCTCGTCGTATTCAGGTCCTGCAACTTCGTCTTCGCGATCTCTTCGATCTTCGCCTTCGAAATCGAGCCCACCTTTTCACGATTGGGCTTTCCGGATCCTTTGCCGATTCCGGCAGCCTTCTTCAACAGGTCGGCTGCGGGCGGGGTCTTCGTTTCAAACGTAAACGAGCGATCCGCAAAAACCGTGATCACGACCGGAATTTTGAGATCGGGATCCATCTGCGCGGTCTTGGCGTTGAAGGCCTTGCAGAACTCCATGATGTTCACGCCGTGCTGGCCGAGCGCCGGGCCGATTGGCGGCGCCGGGTTCGCCTTCCCCGCGGGAACCTGTAGCTTTATGTAACCTGTAATCTTCTTTGCCATCTTCTTCCTTTTAATAGGACCTATTTGTCCTATAGGACCTATTCTTCTTCCGCAAACGTCACTTTCTCTACATCGAGGAAATTCAATTCAACCGGCGTCGAGCGGCCGAAGATCGTCACCGTCACCTTCAGCGTCGACTTGTCCTCATTAACCTCTTCAACCTTACCGGTAAAACTCTGGAACGGCCCCGACTTGATACGCACCGTCTCTCCAGCCGTATACGAAAACTTCGGCTTCGGCTTTTCGGCAGCTTCGGCCTGCTGGTTCACGATTTGATCGACTTCCTGAGGTGTCAGCGGCGTCGGATTGTGACCGCCGACAAAGCCCGTAACCTTGGGCGTCGACTTGATCATGTGGAACACATTGTCCGGAATGTGCCCACGCTCGTCACAATCAATCTGCACCAGCACGTAACCCGGATAAAACATGCGCGCCGATTCGATGCGTTTGTTGCCGCGCATCTCGACGACAGTTTCGGTCGGCACAAGGACCTCGGTAATCTCGTTTTGGAGATCCGTGTCACGGATGCGCGCCTTCAGACTGTCGCGCACCTTTTTCTCGTGCCCCGAGTACGTATGGAGGATGAACCACTGCTGCATTTAGAAACTCTTTCCCTCAGGCGAGGCCCAAAAACCTTGCTATTTTCTCAATCAACCAATCAAGGCCCAAAATCAACCGCGAAAGGGCCTGATCCACTAAAAACAAGTAAACGGCGAAAAAGATAACCGCAATAACCGTGATGATCGTCGTGTTCTGCACGTGTTTCAGAGACGGCCACGAGACCCGCCTCATCTCAGCCCGAACGTCGTGCAGAAACTCCCATAAACGCTCGGGAAGTCTCTGTGGCTTCGGCTCAGCATGCCCCCGCTCACGCCGCGCAGGCTTGCCTTCCGGTCCCTCACCAAAGCGCGCCGCACGTGGCGCGACTATTGGTGCCTCTGGATTATCTGTTTCAGCCATAACTCCTGACTTCGGTTCTGCTGCTGATGCTCCGCTCAACTAATTGGCAGGGGTACCAGGATTCGAACCCGGACTTTCGGTTTTGGAGACCGACGTGCTAACCGTTGACACTATACCCCTTCAATGCGATTGCCAAATTGAATTCGCCGTCGGTCTCCGCAAAACGGAAATTGGCAATCGACAACTGGCAATATTCTTACTTGGTCTCTTTGTGACCAGTATGCCTGCGGCAACGGCGACAGAACTTGCTGAATTCCAACCGGTCGGGTGTGGTCTTCTTATTCTTGGTCGTCACGTAATTCCGACTCTTGCATTCCTGACACTGAAGCACAATGTTATCGCGTGGCATCACTAAACCTCAAAAGCTCTAAACCTTTAACTATTCAATTACCTCAGACACCGTACCCGCGCCGACCGTGCGTCCACCTTCACGAATAGCGAAGCGTAATCCCTTCTCCATCGCGATGGGCGCGATCAGCTCGATCGACATCTGCACGTTGTCGCCCGGCATCACCATCTCTACGCCTTCCGGCAGGTGCGCCACGCCAGTTACGTCCGTCGTGCGGAAGTAGAACTGCGGCCGGTAGCCCGTGAAGAACGGCGTGTGGCGTCCACCTTCTTCCTTCGTCAGCACGTAGGCTTCTGCCTTGAACTTCGTGTGCGGCGTGATCGAACCCGGCTTCGAAATCACCTGCCCACGCTCGATATCCTTACGCTCAATACCACGCAACAGCAAGCCGACGTTGTCGCCCGCCGTGCCTTCGTCCAGAAGCTTCTTGAACATCTCCACGCCCGTCACCACTGTCTTTGTGGTCGGGCGAATACCGACGATCTCCACCTGCTCGTTCACCTTCACCTTGCCGCGCTCCACGCGACCTGTGGCCACCGTGCCGCGGCCCTGAATCGTGAAGATGTCTTCCACCGGCATCAAAAACGGCTTCTCAATGTCGCGCTCCGGCGTCGGAATGTAGCTGTCCACCGCGTCCATCAGCTCGTCTACCGTTTTCTCCCACTCGGGATCGCCTTCCAATGCCTTCAACGCGCTGCCGCGAATTACCGGAATGTCGTCGCCTGGAAATTCATACGCGCTCAAAAGCTCGCGCACTTCCAGTTCCACCAGTTCCAGCAACTCCGGATCGTCGACCGCGTCAGCCTTGTTCATGAACACTACCATCGCCGGCACGCCCACCTGTCGGGCCAAAAGGATGTGCTCGCGCGTCTGCGGCATCGGCCCGTCCGTGGCGGCCACCACCAGAATCGCGCCGTCCATCTGCGCCGCGCCCGTGATCATGTTCTTCACGTAGTCGGCGTGACCGGGACAGTCCACGTGCGCGTAGTGACGGTTCTTCGTCTCATACTCCACGTGCGCCGTCGCGATCGTGATGCCGCGTGCCTTCTCTTCCGGCGCCTTGTCAATCTGATCGAAGGCCACAAACTGCACTTTCGGATTATTCTTCGCCAAAACCTTCGTGATCGCTGCCGTCAACGTCGTCTTCCCGTGATCCACGTGCCCAATCGTCCCGATGTTCACGTGCGGCTTTGAACGGTCAAATTTTTCCTTCGACATCTTTTCCTCTTCTATATATAAAGGATCGCTATTAGTCCTTAACTTGAAATACTGGAGCCCGCGATGAGATTTGAACTCATGACCTCCTCCTTACCAAGGAGGCGCTCTACCCCTGAGCTACGCGGGCCCGAATCCCAGAGCGCCATGAAACGTGGAGCGGGCGACGAGATTCGAACTCGCGACCCTCAGCTTGGAAGGCTGATGCTCTACCAACTGAGCTACACCCGCCCGTTCCGGTGCAGGGGGTAGGATTCGAACCTACGTAGGGCGTGAGCCCGCCGGGTTTACAGCCCGGTGCCATTAACCACTCGACCACCCCTGCAACAACTTTTGTTTTTGCCGTGGAGCCGGCGAAGGGACTTGAACCCCCGACCCTCTGATTACAAATCAGATGCTCTACCAACTGAGCTACGCCGGCCCGCTATAGTGTGCAAATAGCGTATTCCGACAAAATGCGGATACTACCAAGCGAGTTTCAAAAACGCAAGAAGCGGCGAGCGATCTACAGTTTACACAGATAAATAACGAAAAATGCGCGTTGCCCACGACGCTCCAAAATAAATTAATTGACCTGAATTCATGCGGCACAGTAGGATGACTAAACCCTCACGAGCGTCACTTTGCCCCGATCCCCTCTATAGATTCACCAAAGGAGACTAAACATGCCACGGTCCGGTAACTTTAAAGCATTACTGCTGTCGCTCGCCTTTCTACCGGCATTTGCCTTCACAATCAACGCCCAGACTTCAGAGCGCACGCAAGTTATTCTTCCCAGCACACACCAGGAACAGCGCATCGCGGACAGAACGAGGCTGTATTGCGCCGGTTACATTCGCCACCAGCTACTGCCGCACATGCCTGAAATCGTCGGCGCCCTGGAAGAGAACGAACAACGACAGTATTCAGACGGTGATGTTGTTTATATAAATGAAGGCTCACAGCAAGGCATCCGAGAAGGCCAGGTTTTTCAGATTATCCGCCCGCGCGGGGACGTCAAAGGCGTTCATAAAGAGAAGCGGGGCTTCCTCGGCACGTACATTCAGGAAGTCGGCCAGCTTCAGGTTCTCAAAGTTCGTGAAAACACTTCAGCAGCGCAGATTACGTTCACATGCGACGCGGCCCTGTTTGGTGATCTACTCACGCCAGTTCCCGATCGCGTCTCGCCAATCCAGCGCGCAGACGCCAATCTCGATCTTTTCGCTGATCCTTCAGGTAAGCAGACCGGCCGTTTGATGATGGCCAAAGACAACCGTGAGATGGTCACGCGAAACGATATCGTCTACATCGACCTCGGCTCAGAAGATCAGATCAAGCCGGGCGACTATCTAACCGTTTATCGTCCGCTTGGCACCGGTAACATCACTCGCTTCGACAATGAAGAGATGGCGCGCAATCGTGCGACCGGTTTTCAGAGCGACCGTTTTCGTGGTGGTGGTATCGGAACCCAGGCGAACCGCGCGAAAGCCAAAACAGCGGTTGTCGACGCTGAAGGTCGCTATCGCTATCGACCGATCACGACGCGCGAAGTCAAACGACATCGTCCGCTGATGCCACGCAAGATTGTCGGTGAAATCGTGATTATTGACGTTCAGATGCGAACGGCCACCGCGATCATCACTCGGGTGGCGGGCGAAGTGCATACTGGCGACTGGGTTGAGATCCAGTAAGAGTGTTAGCCGCGGATTCACGCGGATCTGCGTTGTTCTGCGTGAATTTGCGGTAGAAAGAGCTGAAATACCCGAACATCGACGTACACGCCGAGATCACGACCAACCAGAGCATCGCTCGGCCGGCAGTGTAAATCAGCACTTGCCAATCGTTTCCTGTCGTTGGACCATCACTAACAAGGTGCTGCCAGGCTTGCCGCAGCTCAGGCACTGACCAGAACTCGATTGCTGGAAACGGTCTGCCGAAATTCGCGACCGGCGGTCTTCCCGCAACGCTCGACCCGATGAGCAACGCGACCGTGACGACCTGAGCCAGCATCTTGAACTTTCCCATCTTCGACGCTGAAATTACGATTCCCTCAACCGCCGCAATCGAACGTAAACCGGTAACCGCAAACTCCCGTCCGATGATGATCACGACTGCCCATGCGGGCGCAGAGCTGATTTTCGACGAGCGAGATCAGCGCCGCGGAGATCAGCAACTTGTCGGCAATCGGATCGAGTAGTTGACCGAGGCGCGTGACCTGCCCGCGACTACGCGCGATGTGACCATCGAAATAGTCTGTCACCGCTGCGCCTAAAAACATCACGACGCCGAGCAAGTGTCTCGGCACTCCCAGCCAGTTTTCAGAAAACGGCGTCAGCAGCACGACGACGAGCAGCGGCACGAGGAAGATGCGCAGGAGAGTTAGCGTGTTGGGAAGATTCACAGCCTTAATGTAACGCGAATCAGGACAGGATTACAGGATTTCGCGCACAAATCATGTGAATCATGTAAATCTTGTAATCCTGTGGAACTTTTTCTCGTGCTCAAGCGAATACGGGCATGAGAAACCTTCTACTACTCCTGACCCTCGTTCTTTTATACGCTCCCGTCGCATTCGCCAATGACGACGCCCGTGCACAGGAAGTTCTAAAACAAGCACGCCAGGCCATCGGCGGCGACGAGCAGTTACAAAAAATCCAGGGCCTGCAAGTAAACGGTCAATATCGCCGCGTCTTTGGCGACCGCCAGATGGGCGGCGACCGCGAGATCAGCATCCTTCTTCCCAACAATTATCTCGTCGAAGACGCCATGAATGCCGGCGGGCTCAGCACCGCGATGATCAATACGCGCGCGCTGACCGGCGGCAAAGCGTGGAGCGGAAACAGCGGTGGTGGCGGCGGAATGATCTTTCGCATGGGCGGACCAGGCGGCCAGCAAATCTCTCCCGAGCAGATGGAAGCGATGCAGCGAAGGATTTTCAGTGCCGAGTTTTCACGCTACCTGCTCGCGATGATCCTGACGCCTCCGCCGTCACTCGCAGTTGAATACAAGTACGCCGGTGAGTCAGACGTTGAAGACGTGAAGGCTGACGTGATCGACGTCAGTGGTCCAGACAACTTCTCTGTACGTGTCTTCTTCGACAAGAGCAGCCACATTCCCCTCTTGTTGAGCTATCGTGGGCCAAAGCCGCGCGTCATGACGATGCAACGCCCCGCCGGATCGTCACGCGAAGATATTGCCAAAGTCCGTGAGGAAGCCGAAAAGAAGATGCACGCCGAAGCGCCGCCCGCGCCCGAAGAGGTCGATTTCTACATTCGACTCACCGACCACAAGAAAGTCGGCGGACTGATGTTGCCGCACAAGCTGACCTTTCTGACTGAAAACGAAGTCTCGGAAGAGTTTGAGATTTCGAAATACCAATTGAATCCGCAATTCAAGGCTGACCGTTTCGAAAAGCACTGAAACAACAACTGTAGGGGCGGCCCTCCGTGGCCGCCCCAGGTTTGCCACATTTGTGTTTCCGCGCTGGGGCGGCCACAGAGGGCCGCCCCTACAGTTAAGCTCGAAAGGCACATAAAAAGATGCGAATTGAGTCTCTCCATTCACGGGTGATAAGTGTGCTTATCGCTCTGCTGTTGATTGTTGGTCCGTGTTTGGGCCAGGGCGCTTCGAGCCAGGCGAGCCTCGAAGTGGTCGTGAAGGACCCGACGGGCGCGCTGATCAACAAGGCGCAGGTGCAGTTGATTCGAAATGGAAAGTCTCAGTCGCTCAACTCTACCAACCAGCGCGGCGAAGTCCGGTTTAATAAGGTCGCGGCAGGTCGTTATCAACTGCATGTGGAAGCGGCGGGATTCAAAGCGCAGGATGTCGATCTCGATCTCACAACTGGTTCGCACCGCAAGGAAGTCACACTCGAGATCGACGTGATCAAGGTCGACGTCGACGTCGAAGAAGAAGCACAGGTACGAAACACGAATCCGAACGGCGCAGCATTCAGCAACGTTCTTACGGCGGAACAGATCGCGCAATTACCTGACGATCCGGAAGAGTTTGAAAACGCCATCAACCAGCTTGCCGGTCCCGGCGCACAGATTCGCGTAAACGGTTTTCGCGGCGGCAAACTCCCGCCAAAATCGCAGATTCGCGAGATCCGATTTCGCATGAATCCGTACGCCGCCGAGAATCACGATGCTGGTTTCGGTTTCGTCGACGTTACAACCAAACCGGGCGTGAACTCCTGGCATGGCTCGTTCAACTTCGGCTTTCGCGACGAGGCGATGAACGCTCGTCAGGTGTTTGCGCCTTTTCGCGGTCCCGAACAGCAGCGCCGTTTCGGTCTTTCACTCGATGGTCCACTCTGGAAAAATCACACATCACTCTTTCTCAACGCTGACGGCTCGTTATTCTTCGACGCGCGCCCGATCTTCGCCACAACTCCAAGCGGAACGGTCTCCGATCTCGCGTATCGTCCTTCAAGACGATTGAATCTCGATGCACGCATCGAGCACGTCTTAACCAAAACCCACACCGCGCGATTGCAGTTTCAACGTAACGCTGGCGTTCAGAACAATCTCGGCGTCGGCGATTTCGATCTTCCGTCGCGTGGCTATTCACAGGACCAAACCGAATACATCGCACGACTCGCCGATTCCGGAGTGTTCGGGAAGAAGTTTTTCAACGAAGTGCGTTTGCAGGCGCGCTGGATAATGACCGAGGCACGCTCGGTGAGTCTCGGCCAGACGATTCTGGTGCCAGGCTCGTTCAACGACGGCAGCGCGCAACGAAGCGGTGGTCGCAGGCAACTCGATTTCGAGCTTGCGGACAACGTCGATTACGCCCTCGAGAAACATGGCCTGCGTTTCGGGGCGCAACTTGAGGCCGGCGGTTATCGCAGCAATGACAGGACCAATCCGTTTGGCACTTTTCAGTTCGCGGATCTCGATTCGTTTGAAGCTGGACTGCCGACACAGTTCACGCAGCGCATCGGCGATCCGACGGTGAAGTATCGACAGTATCAATTCGGCTGGTACGTTCAGGACGACTTTCGCGTGCGCAAGAACCTGACGCTCAGTTACGGCCTGCGTCACGAGTTTCAGAATCACGTGCCGGGCAAGTTCAACGTCGCGCCTCGCTTTGGTTTTGTGTGGTCGCCGCTGAAGAGTGGTCGTGTCACTATTCGTGGCGGCTCGGGAATTTTTTACGACTGGTTCGCTGCGCAAGTTTACGAGCAGACTCTGCGTGTCGATGGCCAGCGCCAGCAAGATCTGGTCGTGGCGAATCCAAGTTTCCCGAATCCGTTTAGCGGCGGCATTTCAACCATTCCACCCGCAAGTCGTATCCAGACGGATCCCGATCTACAGATCCCATACATCATTCAAAGCTCGATCGGGATCGAGACAAACCCGTTCAAGCTGTTTCGATTGACGACGAATTACCAGTATCAACGTGGCGTGCATCTGCTGCACGGACGCAATCTCAACGCACCTGTGCCGGGCTTTGGTCGGCCGGATCCGACGGTCGGCAATATCACGAATATCGAGTCGTCGGCTTATCAGTCGAGCCACCGATTGATGATTGGGATCGGGCCGGCTGCGTTTACGAATAACGGGCTCTTCTGGAACATCAACTACCTGATAATGAAGAACACCAACGAGGCTGACAGCCCGTTTAGTTTGCCGTCCAACAATTTCAACCTGCGCGCCGATCGCGGACCGGCAGCGAATGACATGCGTCATCTGATCTCCGGCTTCATCAGCAAGCGACTGCCGATGGGCTTCACTATCTCGACGATCTTCCAGGCGACTTCAGCGCTGCCTTACAACATCACCACCGGCTTCGACGACAACGGCGACACCGTCATCAACGATCGGCCGTTCGGCTTCGGACGCAACAGCGCGCGTGGCGCGTCGCGTTGGGAGATCGGGTCGCGGATGAGCTGGGGAAAGAGTTTCGGACCGGAACAACAGCAAACCGGCGGACCGCAAGTCAGGATGATTCGCGTTGGTGGCGGCGACGGCGCCGCGCCGCCTTCCATGCCGGGCGCGTCTACGAAGAAGTATCGATTCGAGCTCTACGCGCAGGCATTCAATCTTCTGAATCATGCGAATCTCGGGAGCGTTTTCCGGCGTCCAGACCTCACCTTTCTTCGGCCGCGCGACGTCTGCACAATCGCCACGCCGGATGGAACTCGGGATGCGGCTCAATTTTTAGCAGGAGTTTAGAGTTCAAGCTTTAGCTTGTTAACCTCGAAAACAGCAGCCTAAAGGCTGAACTCTGAACTCGGGTTCGCTGATCAGTTGCTCCCCGAAAATCAGTCCGCTAGAATGGCTGGTTTTCGCTATGGCCATTGATCGCATCAGTGTTAGGGGCGCTCGCCAGCACAACCTAAAAAACATCAACGTCGACATCCCGCGCGATCGTTTTACCGTGATCACTGGCCTCTCCGGCTCAGGTAAATCTTCCCTCGCTTTCGACACAATTTACGCCGAAGGACAGCGCCGCTACGTCGAATCGCTCTCGGCTTACGCCCGCCAGTTTCTCGATCAGCTCGAAAAACCGGACGTCGACTCGGTCGACGGGCTCTCGCCCGCAATCTCCATCGAACAGAAGACAGTTTCGCGTAGTCCACGATCGACTGTCGGCACTGTGACGGAGATCTACGACTACATGCGACTGCTGTTTTCGTCAGTCGGAGTGCCGCACTGTCACATTTGCGGCGCGGCGATCACGCGCCAGAGCGTCGATCAGATCGTGCAGAACGTCCTCGGGCTGCCGGAAGGCGAGCGCGTGATGGTCCTCGCGCCGATCGTTCGCGGCCGCAAAGGCGAGTTCAAGAAAGAGCTGGAGAAACTCGCGAAAGAAGGTTTTATCCGGGCGCGTGTTGATGGTGAACTGCTCTCGCTCGACGAAGAGATTCGTCTCGACAAGCGGAGAAATCACACGATCGAAGCGGTCGTGGATCGACTGTTGATCAAGTCGGGCATTCGCGAGCGACTGACCGATTCGATTCGCACTGCGTTAAAGCTCACTGGCGGCGCAGTTTTGATCTCGATTGTCGACGGCGAGGAGAAGCTCTACTCGGAACGGATGGCTTGCGTGAACTGCGGCATCAACGTGCCGCCGCTCGAGCCGCGCTCGTTCTCGTTCAACTCCGCTTACGGCGCGTGCAAGCGTTGTCACGGGTTGGGAACCGTCATGGAGATCGACTCGCTGAAGTTGATCCCTGAGTCGCGCCAAACTCCCGACAAACTCGGATTCATGGGCACTGCTGACAAGCAGGGATCAGCGTACCTTCGCAGTGCGCTAATCGCCGTCTGTAAACATTTCCGCTGCGAGGCGAAGACGCCTTTTGACGAATTGCCGAAGGAAGTGCGCGAAGGATTTCTGAACGGCGTCAGCGGCAGGTTAACTTTCAATCAAGGTCTTTATACGTATCAGAACGAGTGGAAGGGCGCGCTCAGTTGGCTTCGAGACCGATTGGACGAAGCGCCGTCGGAGAAAGTGCGGCTCGCGCTCGAAGAGCTCGTGTCGCCGACAGTCTGTAGCGAGTGCAGTGGAAGACGCTTGCGTTCCGATTCGCTGTCTGTGCAGGTCGGTGGGCGTGGTATTGCGGAGTACACGTCGCTGCCGATCGACGATGCTGTCGAA
Organism: uncultured Acidobacteriota bacterium; assembly: GCA_963748155.1. Taxonomy (GTDB): domain Bacteria; phylum Acidobacteriota; class Blastocatellia; order Pyrinomonadales; family Pyrinomonadaceae; genus PSRF01. The sequence goes on from CAVVHV010000005.1 coordinate 409,224, forward strand.
GCGTTCGAGCAGGTGAAGCTTAATCCGCGTGAAGAACAGATTGCCGGTTCGATACTGCGCGAGATCATCAGCCGGCTGCGGTTTCTGAGAACTGTCGGTCTCGGCTATCTCACGCTCGATCGATCGTCGTCAACACTTTCCGGCGGTGAAGGTCAGCGCATTCGACTCGCAACACAGATCGGATCGCAGTTGCGCGGCGTGCTTTACGTGCTCGACGAACCTTCGATCGGTCTTCATCCGCGTGACAATCAGAAGTTGTTGGAAACGTTGTCGACACTTCGCGATCTCGGAAATACAGTGCTCGTCGTCGAACATGACGAAGAGACGATCAGGCGTGCTGACTACGTTGTCGATCTTGGACCAGGCGCGGGCGCTCATGGTGGAAAAGTCGTCGCCGTCGGTACCGCGGCCGACGTCGCAGAGAATCCTGATTCGATTACCGGGCTATACATCCGTGGCGCACGAAGGATTGAGGTTCCGGCAGAACGAAGAGCGCCGAATGGAAAGTCCCTCACGATCACGGGCGCGTATGCGAACAACCTGAAGGAGATCGATGTTTCGTTTCCGCTCGGGTTGTTGACTGTTGTGACCGGTGTTTCGGGTTCGGGCAAGTCCACGCTCGTTGAAGACATTCTTTATTACGCGCTGGCGCAGCATCTCTACGGCTCGACGACTGAGCCCGGTCCATACAAAACGATCGAGGGTCTCGAACATGTCGATAAAGTGATCGAGATCGATCAGTCGCCCATCGGCCGCACGCCGCGATCGAATCCGGCGACGTACACGGGTTTGTTTACGCCGTTGCGCGAGTTGTATGCAATGCTGCCCGAGTCGCGTGAGCGCGGCTACAAACCGGGCCGGTTCTCTTTCAACGTTAAGGGCGGGCGTTGCGAGGCGTGTGAAGGCGACGGCATGAAGCGCATCGAGATGAACTTCCTGCCGGATGTGTACGTGCTGTGTGACGTGTGTCGCGGCGCGCGCTACAACCGCGAGACGATGGCCGTGAAGTATAAAGGCAAGTCGATCGCTGACCTGCTCGACACGACCGTCGAGGAAGCACTGCCGCTGCTGGAAAACATTCCGCAGATAAATCAGAAATTGCAGACGCTACTCGACGTCGGACTCGGTTACATCAAGCTGGGACAATCAGCCACGACACTCTCGGGCGGCGAAGCACAGCGCATCAAGCTCGCAAAAGAGCTCTCGAAACGCGCCACCGGCCGGACCATCTACATCCTCGACGAGCCAACCACCGGTCTGCACTTCGCCGACGTTCATAAACTGCTCGACGTCTTGCAACGTCTCGTCTCGTTAGGCAATACGGTGCTTGTGATCGAACACAACCTCGACGTGATCAAATCAGCCGACTACATCATCGATCTTGGTCCGGAAGGCGGTGAACACGGCGGCCGCGTCGTCGCCGCCGGCACACCTGAAGAAGTCGCACGCTCGCGCCGCTCCCACACCGGCCACGTACTGCGACCGCTGTTGAATGGGCGGCTCTCTCGCAATGGCAACGTCAATGGTAACCATGCAGAACGTTCAAAGGATGTATCATGACCGATGATATAATCTACCCGCGCATGGAAAAAGTATTTCAGGTCTTTAACTCTTTCGCTGAGGCAGAAGAAGCTGACAAAAAGTATTACCAGTCACTAACTCCTGCTCAGAGAATTGAGATTCTGCTTATCCTACGAAATCTGTATAAACGAAACGATGATGAACCTAGAGGACGACTTAAGAGAGTTTATCGAATTATTAAACGCTCTTGAGGTACGTTACATTATCGTTGGCGCGTTTGCGCTTGCTCACCACGGCTATCCACGGTACACCGGGGACATAGATCTTTTCATAGAGCGTTCTCCCGAGAACGCTCAGGCTATAATGCATGCAATCCAACAATTTGGCTTTGGAGATTTGGGTCTATCATCTGAAGACTTCTTAAAGGAAGATCAAGTAATTCAACTTGGCGTCGCACCAAATCGAATTGACCTTCTGACATTCTTGTCTGGTGTAGAGTTTCACGAAGCTTGGACCATGCGCGTGCAGGGTGAGATTGGGGGGTTGAGCGTTCCTATCATTTCTAAGGAATTACTTAAAAAGAATAAAGCGGCTTCTGCGCGTTCGCAGGATTTAGCGGATCTCGAACACCTATAACCAATTACCTTGCCATCCATTTACGACGACGATCTGAAACCGCTCGCGCTCGACAGAGTAAAAACCTATCCGCTCGCCTCACGTCCCAGCAAAGTGAACCTGGAGGAGTTTGCGAAACCGATCAGCGCTGGTTCGTCGCTAGGTGAGTTTGTCGATAGCCTGCCGAATGTGCTTGCGGTGCGATCGTTTCGCGAGATCGCTGAACGGATTCGTCGTGCACGCGAACTGAAGAAGCCGATCATCTGGGGCATCGGTGGACATGTGATCAAGACGGGCCTCGCGCCAGTGATCATCGATCTGATGAAGCAGGGATTCGTGAGCGGGATTGCCGCAAACGGATCGGTGTTGGTCCATGACGCGGAGATCGCGATGGTTGGTTCAACGTCAGAAGACGTCGATGCGACACTTTCCGAAGGCGTGTTTGGTGGTGCGGAAGAAACGGGCCAATTGCTAAACAACGCGGCACGTGACGGTGCAAGAGATCAGATCGGACTCGGGGAAGCGGTTGGTCGTGCGTTGCTCGCACGCAATCCAAAGCATCACGACTATTCCCTTCTCTGTGCTGCGTACGAATCGAAAATTCCCTTCACTGCACACATCACGATCGGCGGTGACATCGCACACTTCCATCCAAGCTTCGACGGCGCAGCTCTCGGTGCTACGACGCATACTGACTTTCGCTGTCTCGCGGAGCTTGTACGACGAATGGACGGCGGCGGAGTTTATCTTGAATGTGGGCTCAGCGGTCGTGCTGCCTGAAGTCTTTCTCAAGTGCGTGACGCTCGTGCGCAACCTGGGTCATTCCCTCTCCGACATCACCACTGCCAACTTCGACTTCATCCAATCATACCGTCCGTTAACCAACGTGGTGCGACGCCCCACGGAAAACGGAGCGGGCAAAGGTTACTCAATCACGGGCCATCACGAGCTCACCATTCCCCTCCTCGCCGCCTTTATTAAAAGAGAGTAATCGCTCGCTCACTTGCCAATCACGTCGTGACCTGTATTATCCTGCCTCTTCCTGAAATTGAAATCGGATTTCAATTTCGGACCATTCCAAAGCAGTACGGAATAGATTGCAATCATAAAGGTGAATTTATGTCCGGCTCTCCTATTAAAGAGAAGAAAAACAAGCGAGCAAAGAGTCGCGGAGCGCGCTATTGGATCGTTGCTATCGGCACCATGGGAATGCTCGTGGCTTACTGTCCTCGCAATAGCCATAACATCGTTCTCGGCAAAGTCAGAACCACCGAAGATACTGCGGTCGCAACCCAGCAGCATTTCTCGTTTGACATTCCGAGCGGCACACTTGAATCAGCACTGCTTGCTTTTCAAAAGACCTCCGGACTTCAGGTCGTCATACCTAACGATGCTATGCGCAGTCTTCCCTCACCTGGCGTAAAGGGCACCTATTCTGCCGAACAGGCATTGCGCGAAATCCTGCGTGGAACGGGAATCAGTTACCGGTTCAGCGACAAGCGAACAGTTCTACTCGAGATCCAGGCCGGCCCTGCGTCAGTCGAGGTACGAGACGAAGGACGAGTGGTCCTTTCCTCAACCAAATACACTGAACCACTGCTCGATACTCCGCAAACGATCACGGTTCATTTCAAAAGAAGTCATGGAGGAGCAGGGCGCCACCACACTTCGAGACGTTTTGAAAAATGTTCCGGGGCTGACAATCGCTGCCGGTGAAGGTGGCAATCCCGCAGGCGACAATCTAACGCTGCGTGGCTTCAGCGCGCGCAACGACATCTTCATCGATGGCGTGCGCGATCTCAGTCCACAGTCGCGCGATCCCTTCAACCTCGAACAAGTCGACGTCGTCAAAGGTCCCGGCTCTGTTTACACCGGACGTGGCTCGACGGGCGGCTCGATCAACTTGCTCAACAAAACTCCCGGACTAAGAAGATCTTTCGGCGGCACGCTCGATTTCGGCACTGACCGCACGCGCCGCGCTACTGCTGATGTGAACGTTCCGTTTGGCAACAGCGTCGCTTTTCGCATGAACCTTTTGGCGCATCACTCGGGAGTAGCGGGCCGCGACGTCGTCAAGTTTGATCGTTGGGGAGTTGCTCCTTCGCTCACCCTCGGCCTCGGTGGTCCAACACGTTTCACCGCCAGTTATTACAAACTAAAGCAGAACAATATTTCGGACTACGGTATTCCCTGGGTGCCTGTGACCAACAACGCGCTCGTTGAGTTTCGCGATCGTCCCGCACCCGTGCCGCGCAACACTTTTTACGGCTTGCGTGATCGCGACTTCGAAAAGTTGAACTCCGATCTCGTGACGCTCAAGTTCGAACACGATTTCGACGACAACTTGTCCGTTCGCAATCAACTTCGTTTCGCCGATTCATCTCGAGATTCGATCGCAACGCCGCCGCGTTTTGCAAACAACAATTCAACCGCGATCAATCGTGAGCTGCGTTCGTGGCAAACGGAAGACAAAGTTTGGGACAACCAGACGGATTTCATCGCGCGGTTTTCAACCGGCACAATCGAACATTCACTCGTTACCGGACTCAACTTCACGCGTGAGAACAATACTCGCAAGACTCGCACTGCTCCGAACATGCTCACGACGTTGTTGAATCCGAACCCTGACGACGTTTTTACGAGTCCGATCACGCTCAGCCCAATCGTCGGCGACGTCACTGCAAACTCGCAAGCAGTTTACTTGTTCGATACAGCGAAACTCGGAAAGAAATGGGAATTGAACGGCGGCCTTCGTTGGGATCGCTTTGACGCTGATGGAATAACGACTACGGGCGCTCCCGTTTCACGCGTGGATCGTATGCTGAGTGTCCGCGCCGGCGCGGTGTTCAAACCGCTGCCGCAGGGAGCGATTTATGCGTCGTACGGAACTTCGCTCAATCCCTCACTCGAAGGACTTTCATACAACACGGCGAACACAGTCATCGATCCTGAGAAGACGTATACAGTCGAGGCCGGAAGCAAGTGGGATTTCTTTAGTGGCCGGATGCTTTTGAGCGGCGCTGTCTTCCGTGTCGAAAAACTGAACGCGAGAACTCCCGGCGTTTTACCCGGTGATCCGCCGCAGGTCCTGCAGGGAAAACAACGCGTCAACGGGTTGGAATTGAGTGTTGAAGGAAACGTCACCCGCGCGTGGCAAGTTCTCGCGGGCTACACGTTCCTCGACAGCACGACTGTGGAATCGAATGTCCCAGCGGAGATTGGAAAAGAGCTCGTTAATACTCCGCCGCAGTCGTTTAATGTTTGGACCACGTATCGCTTGCCTTCAGGCTTCCATTTTGGTGGTGGCGCGCGTTTTGTCGATCGTCGTTTCGGCAACACTATCAACACTCGTTTCGTCGATGCATATTGGACTTTCGATGTGATGGGTTCTTACCCGATTTCCGGTCACGTCGATCTCAGACTCAATATTTACAATCTGACGGACAAGTTCTATTTCGATCGCATCGGCGGCGGCCACGTCGTGCCTGGACCAGGACGCGCAGCGATGTTGAGCACGAGTTTCAGGTTCTAAGCGGATGTTGTTGCAGATTCCAGACGTTTTGAGCGCCGAGCAGGTCGCCGGGTTTCGCAAGGTGCTCGAAACCAGCAACTGGGTTGACGGGCGAATCACGGCTGGTCACCAGTCCGCGCGCGCAAAAGATAATCTCCAACTACCTGAAGACAACGAAGACGCGCGCCGCCTCGGCGATACAATCCTCAAAGCGCTCGAAAACAATCCGATGTTCATGTCAGCGGCGTTACCGCTCAAAGTGTTTCCGCCGCTCTTCAATCGTTATCAGGATGGGCAATCGTTCGGAAATCACGTTGACAACGCGATTCGGCAGGTCACAGGAACACCGCACCGCGTGCGCACTGATCTCTCCGCGACTTTGTTTTTCAGTAATCCTGATGAGTACGACGGTGGAGAGCTCGTTGTCGAAGACACGTACGGCGTTCACTCCGTGAAACTTCCTGCTGGTCACCTGATTCTCTATCCGGCATCAAGCCTCCATCACGTTCGTCCCGTCACGCGCGGTGCACGATTGGCGTCGTTCTTCTGGATACAAAGCATGGTGCGGGATGATGGTGAACGCGCGATCCTTTTCGATCTCGACGTCGCGATTCAGCGTCTGATGTCAGACGTGCCTGAGCACGCCAGCGTAGTTGAGTTAACTTCTCTTTATCATAATTTATTGCGGCGTTGGGCCGACGTGTAAGACTAGCATGAAGAAGCTACGGAAGATAATTTTCTGGTGTCATTTACCCGTGGGTGTGATTGCGGGCGTCGTGATTCTCATCATGTGCGTCACTGGCGTCTTGTTGAGTTATGAGAAACAGATCACTTCGTGGGCCGACACGCGCGGTTATCGTTCGGCGCCTCCGACTCCGGAAACGAAGCACCTTCCGGTCGAAACGCTGATTGCCAAAGCACGCGAAGCGCGCGGAGCTGCCCCGACTGCCGTAACTATCAAATCTGATCCAGCCGCGCCCGCGGAGATCGCTTTCGGTCGTGAAACGACTCTGTTCGTGAATCCTTATAGCGGAACGATTCTCGGCGAAGGCTCACAAAAGGTTCGCAACTTCTTTCGTGGAGTGACTGACTGGCACCGTTGGCTCGGCGCAAAAGGCGATAACCGCAACGTTGCTCGCGCGATCACGGGTGCGTGCAATCTCGGTTTTCTCTTTCTCGTAGCGAGCGGTTTTTATTTGTGGTGGCCGCGCAACTGGAATCGCAAGGCGCTGCGAAACGTGACCTGGTTCCGGCGTGGTCTACCGTCGAAAGCACGTGATTTCAATTGGCACAACGTGATCGGTTTCTGGTCTGCTGTACCACTTTTCATCGTCGTTCTTTCAGCAGTTGTAATCTCTTACACGTGGGCTGGAAATCTCGTGTATCGCATTGTTGGTGAAACTCCGCCGGCGCCGCGCGCGAACCAACCGGCTGCACCTTCGGGTGCAAATAAAGAGACTGCTTCGCCAGTCGATAGCCTCAACTCAGCATGGGTTCGTGCGGAGCAGCAGGTTAACGATTGGCGAAGCATCTCTTTGCAGTTGCCCACTTCCGCGTCTGCGCCGCTCACATTCAATATCGATGGCGGCAACGGCGGTCAGCCGCAAAAGCGTGCTCAACTCGTTTTGGATCGTACGGGTAATGTAGTGCGTTGGGAGCCGTTTTCGTCGTACACGCGTGGGCGACAGCTTCGTTCGATCCTGCGCTTCGCACACACGGGCGAGGTACTGGGAGTCGCTGGGCAAACAATCGCCGGCCTTGTCTCGACTGGCGGCGCGTTCCTCGTTATCACCGGATTAGCCCTCGCGATTCGGCGTCTTCTCGCGTGGGTCGCGCTCGGTCAGCCGACAGGCGTGCATCAATTCCAGATCGGCATTAAAGCAGTCTAGAATGGTATACTGGCGCCCATCAAAACAGGGGAGTCGGGTGCGTTTGATTTGTGACGCAATGTTAACTTAGATGGACGCTGAAAAACTGAAACACTTCCGCAGTCTTCTTCTCAACCAATTACGCCAGAACACTGAACAGGTCCGCACGGATCAAGCGGCCGCGCTCGAGCTATACGACGATGGTGTTAAAGACAGCGTTGATCTCTCGGTGCAGGATTTGAACAAAGAGATCGCGCTGCGACTTGGCGAGCGCAGTTCCAAACTGGTTGCTGACATCGACCAGGCGCTTTTGCGTATGGACGAAGGAAGCTACGGAATATGTGCGCGTTGCAGTCAACCGATCGATGAACGCCGCCTCGAAGCCCTGCCCACCGCGCGCTACGACGCCGCCTGCCAGACAATCATCGAGAGCCAGAACGGCGAAGACGATCTACCAACACTTTAAAGTTCAGAGTTCAACCTTTATTCCGTGCGTCGGCAATAAGACTTGCAAGCTAAAGATTGAACTCTGAACTGTTACTCTGAAGTTACGCCTTGGGATGCGCTTTGTCGTAGACCTCGATCAACTTTTCCATCGAAACATGTGTATAAACTTGCGTGGTTGACAGGCGCGCGTGGCCCAACAGCTCCTGAATGTCGCGCAGGTCTGCGCCGCTGTCGAGCAGGTGCGTCGCAAACGAATGTCGCAACGCATGCGGGCTGATGTTGTGCATCCCAGCGCAGAGCCGGATGTACTTCTCGACCATTCTTCCAACAGATCGCGTCGTGATTCGCGTTCCCTGATAGTTCAGAAACAGCGCTTCTTCATCACGCTTCGAAATGGGCGCGTTTAAGAGAAACTTGTCGCGCACCTCGAGATAACTGCGAATCGCCGCACCTGCCGGATCTCCAAACGGCACGATCCGCTGCTTCCTTCGCTTCCCCGTTACACGCACTAGCTGATTGCTGAAATCGACATCCGCGATATTGAGTGTCGTTAACTCCGCAACGCGCACACCAGTCGCATACATCAACTCGAGCATCGCGCGATCGCGTTTGCCGAGATCCGTTTCCGGATCGGGAGATTCTATGAACCTGATGGCTTCTTCGATCGAGAGATGCTTTGGCAGTTTCTTTTCCAGCTTTGGGGTGGCGACGAGTTTCGCCGGGTTGAGTTCCAGCAGACCTTCGCGCACGAGAAACTGAAAAAACGTCCGCAACGCGGCGAGCTTGCGAGCGATCGAGGATTTCTTCTTTTGATCGGTATGAAGTGACGCGAGCCACTCGCGGATTGTCAGATGATCTATCTGCGAAACTTCCGGCGCCTTGCGTTTTCCATCAGCGGTAAGAAAGTTAAGAAACTGTTCGAGGTCGCTCGAGTAGTTGCGTAAGGTGTGACTGCTGACGTTGCGCTCGTAACGCAGGTGTTCGAGGAATTGCTCGATGAGATTGTGCATCTCGAAATCGAAGAGTGTTTTTAGACAGGATTTACAAGATTCTTCAGGATTAACAAGATCATGTTCATCCTGAAAAATCTTGTAAATCCTGTCTAAAACTGTCTCACTGCCTAATAACCCGCTGACGGCGCGGGCTTCGGCGCATAATACCCTTTCCGTGAACGCACACGAACATCATTTCGCGTCTTGATCCGCAAATCGAGTTTGTGCAACTGGCCATCGCGATGGTCAGCGCTCGGGTAATAGCTGAGGACGTATTGTTGCGAAAGGTCGGCGGCAATCTGATCGAAAGCGATATCAAGTTGATCGGTTGTCTTAGGAATGTAAACAGCCCCACCTGTTTGTCCAGTCAATTGTTCCATTCGCCGTTCAGCCGCAAGCTGGCGCAGGTTAGCACCTTCATACAATCCGGTTTGGACCACGTAAACCTGGCAATCGTCTGCGAGAACATGCTGCACTACGAAATCGAAATCCGTCACCTTACTTGTCGTTTCGATGCCATCAGAAACAATCACCAACACTCTGCGTCCGCCATACGGTCGCAGGTACGTAGCCGCACTAAGGATCGCATCGAAGAGCGATGTACCACTGTCCGGTCTTCCAAACATCGCGATCGTGCGCTCAAGGCGAACAATATCGTTGGTCAGCGGCTGGACCAGGTAGCTGTCAGTTTCGATTGAATAAATTGCAGCTTCATCTTTCGGTCGTAGTACTTTCCTGAAGAAACGGATCGCTGCCTGTTTTTCAAACTCACGAGCAGCGTCGAGGCTGGTACTGTTATCGAAAAGCATCGCCAGACGCACGCTCGTTTCCGATCGGGTCAAATCGCTGAGCGGTCGCAGCTCACCGTCAACACGAAGCTCGAAATCGTCCAATTTTAAATCGATAACAGCGTTGCCGCGTTTATCGACAACCGAAGCAGGAATCGGCACGAGGTTCGAGCTGATGCGCACAATGTCATCAGCATCGACTTCATCAGGACGCCTTGGTGAAGAAGAGGTTCCCGGTCTGTCAGGATCCGCAATCGGTCCAGGTCTCGATTTGCCGGGTTTGCCGGGCTCGTTTCGTCTTCCCGACTGGCTCAACACGGGCACACTTATGCCAAGGCAGAGGACGCCCATGACGATCGCGACGAGACACCGATTTAACTGGCGCGCGCGATCTCTCGTCTGGTGTGATTTTGTTCGAGCCACTCTGCCCATTCTTTCAAGGCCAAATCGACCTGCAACTCCCGGCGTTCCCGCTTTTTACGTGCCTTGCGCCGCGCAAGTTCTGGAAGAGGAGGTAAAAGCGCGAAAGTGATGTTTACCGGCTGGAAATTTTTCGCGTCTGCGTGCGAAACGTAATGCGCCAAAGCTCCCGTTGCACTGCCGACCGGAGCTTCCAGTAACTCCGCTCCCGCCGCGAGCCTCGCCGCATTCACTCCTGCGAGCCAGCCCATTGCTACTGACTCGACGTAACCTTCAACTCCCGTGATCTGTCCGGCGAAAAACAGGTTAGGACGCTCGCGCATCTGCATCGTCGCTTGCAGCACGCGCGGGGAACAGATGTAGGTGTTGCGATGAATCTGCCCAAACTGGAGAAACTCGGCGTTCTGTAAACCCGGAATTAGCCGCAGCACGCGCGCTTGTTCGCCGTAGCGTAGATGATTCTGGAAGCCCACCAGGCTGTATGCGTCCGCCATTAAATTTTCCTGCCGCAACTGCACGGCGGCGTAAGGCTCGCGACCCGTGCGCGGATGACGCAGGCCGACCGGCTTCATCGGTCCGAACCGGAGCGTGTCGACTCCGCGACGCGCCAGCTCCTCGATCGGCAAGCACGATTCAAACCAGCGAGTCTCTTCAAAACGTTGCAGTGGGACGCTCTTCGCTTGCAGCAACTCCGAATAGAACCGCGCGTACTGCTCTTCGTCGAACGGGCAGTTGAGATAGTCATCACCACCTTTGTCGTACCGCGCGGCGCGAAACGCCACTGACGTATCAATCGAATCGGCGGCGACGATCGGTGCGATCGCGTCATAGAAATACATCTGATCGCTGCCGGTCAGCTTCATGATCTCGGTCGTCAGCGCATCGGACGATAGCGGTCCCGTGGCGATAATCGTGATCTCGTCTTCGGGAATTGTAGTGACTTCTTCACGGATCAAACTGATGCGCGGCTCGTTTGCGATCTGTTCGGTGATCAGTTCTGCAAACTTCTCTCGATCGACAGCGAGCGCCGCACCCGCCGGCACGCGCGTTTGCGCAGCGACCGACATAACTAACGAACCACCCTGCCGCAGTTCTTCCTTTAATAAATAGGACGAGGTGCCCGGCTCATCAGACTTTAGCGAATTCGAACAGACAATCTCCGCCAGTTTGTCCGTGCGATGCGCCGGCGTCTGTGTCACAGGCCTCATCTCATATAGCCTCACGTCCACGCCCAACCGCGCCGCCTGCCACGCAGCCTCAACCCCCGCGAGCCCGCCCCCAATTACATTCACTTCTTTCATCTTGTAAATCTTGTAATCCTGTCTAACTATGGTTTTACCGTAGCGGGCGTATCCAATTTGTAGTCCTTCACATCACCCGCGAAATGCCTGTACTCACTCCACTCTATCGTCTTGTTATAATCACCACCACCAAACAACAAAACCTTCACCGATAAATTCACCTGCGCAAACTTCGGCAACCAAACACCCTGGGCCATCCGCGTCTGTTCGATCACTAACGCGGCGCCCGGCTTCAACGACACGAGCAACCCGCCCGCCATCTTGAAACCTTCCGCGAGTCGCGCCTCCAATCTAATCACCTGCTTATCGACCGGATCGATCCACACGACACCGATCAGCTTTGCAATCAAACTCTCCTCGCGAGACTTTGGCTTAAATCCCGCTCGCGGACGAAAGTCAAAAACAATCGCCTCGCGGCCGCCAAGGACCTCGCGACGCGGCGACACAAACTCACACGCCTTCAAAAATGGCGAGATCTCCGTGCCTTCCTCTTTCTTCTTCTCACGCTCAGCGCGTCGCTGGGCCACCTTCTTCTCGTCTTTTTCTTTGTCCCGTTCAGCTTTCGCAAACTCCTCTTGCAAGCGCTTATCTTCCTTTGCCGCGCGCTCCGCGGACAGCGGCACACCGTTCTCGCTGATCAACTTCTGCACTGGCTCGCGATTCGGCAACGGATAGACTTCGTAAACCTTAGTCGTCTCTTTCTTCAGCTCACCCTTGCTGTTGATCTCACGATCAGTTTCAGTTTGCTTGAACGCGTATTCCGCTACACGGTTCTCGAGCTCGTCCTGGTTTGCAATAACTTCGCGCCACAGTGCGGCCAGGTCAAGGTTCTCAGTTGCTGCGGGCGGATCGAAAACGCGATCTTCGATCCCTGTGTCGTACTTGACGCTTTGCAACAGCAGCGTCAGATCACCGGAGCCCTCGAGGTTCATGCGAACGCGATGCGGTTCGAGTATGCCGCGTTCCGCACTATAGTCATCGAACATGACTCGCGTCTTTTTTACGTCGCCGGTGATCTTCGTGAGCAGCGACGTCTTCACGCTGAAGTAATACTGAAACCGTGCGCCGCTGCGCGTCGAGAACTCGACGATGTACGCCGGCTCTGAGCCGAGATCGCCGAGCGACACGACGCGCGCGAGCACGTTCGACTTTTTGAAGTTGACTAGGCGCGACGAGTCGAGTGCGGCGCGCAGTTTTGCTGCGGTGCTTTCTGGACCAGTCAGCGTGCGCAGGTGACGATCGAGTCCGAGTTCCCACGCTGAGCGCGTGTTGGTCGCGGAGATGATTTGACCGTTACCGAAGGTGAGTTCCCAACGTTCAGAAGCGGGCGCTTTCCGTTGCAGACGCGCGGTGCCGAATGGTTGATCGTTGAACTGAATGATCCATTCGTAAGTTGCGTCTTTGAGCGCGCCGGCAGACTTCTTGCCACCGATCGCTTTCAGATAGTTGTCGACGATCTTCTCGGCGGAGGGGAGCTTCTTTTGAGCTAACGCTGGCGCCGCGGTTGCTGCGAGCAACAATACGACTAAAAGCCATCGAAATCGGGGGAACATAGGTTTGGCTTACTTCTTCCTCGCCGCCGTTTTGCGCGCGGCCAGTTTCTTCGCAGTCGCGCCTCTGGTTGAGCTTTTCGTTGCCTTCTTAGTGGCTTTGGTTGAGATCTTCTTGGCCTTCTTTGTGCTTTTTGTAGTTTTAGTAGCTTTTCTGGTTGCTTTAACCATCGGCCGCAAACCTTCGACTGCTTCTTCGGGCGGCGTACCAGGGATTAGTTTTGCGTCGCCTTTCGGTTTCTTTTCCGCAAGTGCCTTCTGGTTCTCGGTATATTCAAACTCATTCAACTGCCCGCCGCGAATCTTGTATCTGTCTATATTCTTAGTCGCATCCTTCGGCATCTGATCCCTCCTGTTTGTCCAATCTATCCCGCTTGACACTGCAAACACGGCATTCGTATAGTTCAACTGCCTCAGCCGGCTTAGCTCAGTTGGTAGAGCGTCTGATTCGTAATTAGAAGGTCGCCGGTTCAATTCCGGCAGCCGGCTCCACGTAATCTAATCTCTTACAACAATTTGGCGCAACAAATCGACTGCGAAGTTCTTGATTGTCGTTCGCGGCTGGTATAGCATCCGTCCCACAGGTCGTCTTAAAGGTCAGCATGATCAACCCAGTGCGAAGGCACCCGGTATCGATCTAGCCTAAACAACGGCTCCGCTCTCTCGCGTCACGTCGCGAGTTTCACGGCGAGCTTTCCTTCCCAGGTTTGAATCATGTCACTTCCCGAAACCTTTTTCCCCAGAAAGAAGGAAACGATCATGAAATACATAACACCAATGAGACTCTTGCGCGCGTTGTGCGCTCTCGTATTCGTGGCTGCGCTGTCCCCGCAAAGCGTCGCCCAAACTCCAACCCCATCACCACAAGCAGCGCCCACGCCCGAGTTCCTTTCGGTCACCGTCGTGAGCGTCAAGCCTGAAATGATGACTGAGTTTCAGAACTTCATGAAAAACACTACTAATCCTGCACTGAAGAAGGGAGGTCTAAAGTGGCGGGAGGTTTGGCAGAATACAAGTGCGGCGGGAGATGCGTTCGAATATGTGCTCGTGGCTCCGGTGAGCAAATTGGCAGAGTTCGATGGGCCAGGTGCACTCGAAAAGGGCTTGGGCGCGCAGGGTGTTCCAGCTTGGCAAGCAAAAGCAGGCAGCCTCGTCAACAGCGTTCGCCGATTTATAATCCGCACACGACCAGATTTGAGTTTTGCGGCTCAACGGTCCGGAGCACCGAAGCTGGCCGTCCTCCACTTTGTCCACATTGCTCCAAATCGTAATGACGATTATGAGAACTACCTGAGGAACGATTTTGTTCCAGTGATGAAGCAGGCTGGTGTCACTTATCTGGTATCTCAGACGATCTTCGGAGGAAATGCCAACGAATACATTACACTCACGATGCGAGATACCTTTGCGGATCTCGACAAGGGGCCAGTGCTCATTCAGGCGCTCGGGCAGGAGGGAGCACAGAAACTAATGCAAAAACTTCCAGCCGGGGCAGTTGTTCACCTTGAGCGCTCCCTCACCAGACTCGTGCCTGAGCTCAGCATCCTACCAGCGTCGCCTTGAGCGAAAACGATTCAGGGCCTCCATGCTCTGGTGGCCCTGAATCATGCAACACAGTGATGCTGCCTCGACTTTGCTCGGTTCGCGTTTGTTACCGGCAACCCGTCGACGGCATTGAACGGATTCATTTCACCTTATTCGTCGCCAGTGATAGTCTAGCCCGCGAAATTAAGTACTTGTCCGATATCGAGGCCAGTCTCAGGCTCAATTCACAACTCGAGGAGTAGCTCCAGTGCCTGAATTTCTCTCCAACATTACTCCACTAATCGTCTTTCTCAGCATTGCCGCGCTTGGTTTCGTCTTCCTGCTCATCTCTTTGGTGGTTGGAGATCTCTTCGATAGTTTCGGATTTGAGACCGGACTCGACGGCGCCACCGACGGCCATGCTTTGCTGGACAGCCGCGTTATCAGTGTGTTTGTCACCTCCTTTGGTGGCTTTGGTGCGATTGGGATACAGGCGGGACTCTCGATCGTGGCGAGTTCTCTCCTGGGCCTTGGTGGAGGAATTGTACTGGGTGGTCTTGTCTCACTCTTCGCGCGTTTTCTCTACAAGCAACAGTCTTCGAGCTCCGTTGGTACGGCACAACTAGTCGGCCGTACTGCGCAGGTCGTAGTTTCGATTGCGCCGGGAAGCCTCGGTCAGGTGAGTTGCCGCGTTGGTGAAGAGCGCGTGGAGAAACTGGCTCGCGCAAGAGACAACCGTGAAATTAAAGCAGGTTCCACCGTTCGTGTTGAAGAGGTTGCCGGAGATTCTCTCATCGTCAGTCCGGAAACTGACGCTTACACGCGTTCCAAATAGTAAATTTGAGGTAAACACGAAATGCTCGACTTTCAGAATCTACTCATCCCCATTGTGGTTCTAGTTGTAGTGCTCGGCTTTCTCATCGCATTGATGCTGCTGAGCCGAAACTACATCAAAGTTTCCCCAAACCAGGCTGCCGTCATTTCGGGACGCTCTCGAAAACTCCCGGACGGGACCAAAGTTGGCTACCGTCTGGTGCGAGGCGGCGCGACTTTGATCGTTCCCTTTCTCGAGAAGGTCGAATATCTCAGCCTGAACGTACTCACCGTACCTCTTGCTACGACGCGTGCTTACACCGTGCAGGGCGTTCCTGTCTCAGTGAAAGCCGTGGCCAATGTGAAGATCAAAGGTGACGATGATTCCATGCGCGCTGCGGCAGAGCGCTTCCTGGGTATGAAACCGGAGGAGTTTCATAAGCTCGTTTTTCAAACTCTCGAAGGCCATTTGCGCGCGATTCTTGGCACACTCACTGTCGAAGAGATCAATAACGACAGGCAAAGCTTTGCGCAGAAGTTAACGACAGAAGCCGCCGGCGATTTGGAAAAGATGGGCATCGGACTTGATGCTCTGACGATTCAGGAGATTTCGGATGAAGAAGGCTATCTCGATGCCCTCGGACAGAGGCGCACAGCCGAAGTTCAGCGCGATGCCGAGATAGGCAAAGCCGAGGCGCTGCGTGACTCCAAAATCAAAGCGGCGCTGGCAATGCAGGAAGGTGAAAAGGTCCGGCTCGCTTCCGAAGCCGATATCGCAGCATCAACCAGGGAAACTGAAGTTAAGCGGGCTCAATTTCAGGCTGAGATCAAGCGTGAGCAAGCAACTTCAGAGCAGGCCGGTCCATTATCTGAAGCAAAAGCGCGGCAGGAGGTAGTTGCGCAAGAGGTTCGTGTAGAAAGAATTCGCACGCAGGAGCAGATTGCGGTTCAAGAACAAGAGGTCCTGCGACGCGAGAAAGAGCTGGAAGCGACCGTTGTCAAAAAGGCAGAAGCTGAACGAAGAGCGGCGGTGCTGCTTGCGCAGGGCCAACAGGAAGCGGCGATTCTCGAGGCGGAGGGGCGCAAGCAGGCATTGATTGCGACTGCGGAAGCTGAAAGTCAGAAGCTTCAGAGAGAGGGAGCCGGCCGTGCGTCCGCGATCGAGGCAGAAGGCCGCGCGGAAGCTGAAAAAATCCGGGCGCTAGGCCTTGCCGAAGCAGCGAAGATTGAAGCGCAAGGTTTGGCCCAGGCGAAAGCAGTTGAGGCGCAGGGATTAGCGGAGGCGACAGCAATTAAAGAGAAAGCCGCCGCGTGGCGTGAGTTCAATGACGCGGCCCGCCTTCAGACAATACTCGAGAGGTTGCCGGGGATCATCGAAGCGACAGCGCCGGCGCTGAAGGCGATTTCCGAACCGCTTGGGAACATCGAAAAGGTTGTAATGATTGATCACGGTGGTGTGGCAAACGGTGGCTCCGGTGGTCTAAACCGATTTGCACAGACTGGACCAACCATGATTTACGCACTCTTGCAACAGTTGCAAGCACTGGGAATCAACGTACCGGATTTACTGAAACAGTTGGGAACAAGCAACGACGTGGATGGTCCAAAGGTCGCAACAGAGATAAAAACAAAGGAGAAAGAGAAAAACGTTTAGCCCAACTCTCGCAAACGAAGTTAACCTCGGTCCTCAAAAACTGTGACGTACTTGTGACGCGAATTTAGATAAGCGCACGGGATACGTCCTGATTCCAGCCGGAGCGCAATTGACCACAATCTGCGCCAGGATGCGTTGACATCGCCCGTTCGTGGGAATATTGTGCTGCCTATTGGATATCCTTCGCCCCCGCCCGCGAGGGCCCGCCGCTCGCGAGCTTACTTAAACCACCTAAAGAGCAGAAGGAGAACACTCATGGCCGACAAACACGACGAGAGATTAAAAGGCTATATCGTGATCGCGCTGACAGCGAGCACCGGCAAGAAATATGACGACTGTAAAGTGATCGCACAGGGCGATGTTTTTCCTGCAATCTACAGCCAGGTCTTCGGGCCGGCGAGCCAGAAGGATTGCGAGAAGTGGGCGGCTGCCAACTGTGGAAAGTCAGACAAGGCAACAATCTAGGGTCAGCGACTTCAAACTTCTTAAGTAGCGAATTGTTTGACGAGCACACGACTGACTGCATTCACGATGCACAAATTTGCGCGCAAGTCGACCACCGCCGCTAACAGGCTTTGTTAAAACGACAGAGACGGAAACAAACGTGATAACGACCACACCAATGAGAATTCGGGTTAGTAATTCTGACATGGGAAACTGATTCGATGCCGGCAAATGTTGCACTTCTGCGGCCTGCCTGCGCAACTACAAAATTGGACCTCGCAACACAATAAAAAAAGCGGCGCGAGCATTTATCACTCGCGCCGCCAAAAGGACGATTCCGGTAATCAATCGTCCGTCTTTCGTCAGACATACAGTGCACGCAGGTTTATAGCTGCTCACTCCTCTTTCGGCAGCGACTTCAGATACTCAACGAGATCAAGCTTCTCCTGAGCTGTCAGACCTAAGCTGAAGTGCGTGTTGTAATGATTCACCACATCCAACAGCGTCGCGAACCGGCCGTCGTGATAGTAGCGACCTTTATTAGCCGGACTCATGAAGACGCCATTCTCCCGCACGAAGATACCGGCGAGATTCATCGTCTTGTAAACGCCGTCCGGTGATCGATCGGCTTGAAAACTATCGATGCCGATTTCCGCGGGTGTGTGCAGATTCCAACCCGGCTCGGTCCACAGTGGCTCGACGTGACAGTCGTTGCATTTTGCTTTGCCACTAAACAGCTCGTCCCCACGTTCGGCCGCAGCGGCGTCAAAGTCGACACCGGCCTCCGGCGCTGGAGCAGGAATCGCGAGTTGATAAAAATGAAGCGCCGGCAGCTTCTTCGTTATGCGGTCCTGTTCCGGAGGAATGTGAGGCAAGTCGCCAAAACCATTCGCCGCCGCAATCGGAAACTTGCTGGCATCATTTAGTCGTGGATCGAAGAACCTGCCGACACCATGCATTTCCAGGTTCGCAACAAACGCGTTCCAGTAACTCACGGCGCCCCACGATCCGGTCCATGTGTGCTCGCTAAAGCCGGCAAGACCGTAAGCGTTCGGAAGCAAAGTAGCACCGGGAACGTTTGTTCCGGTGACAACACCATCGGTGACTTGCTGTGGATTGAATGCCTTACCATCGAGTATCAGTTCCGCGTCGAATTTGCCCGGTCCCCAACTATTTAGAACGGCACGAACAGTATCTTGACTGACACCGAGTAGATTTGAGAACGGGCTGAGGTTAGGCGCCGCGGCGACAATCTTTCCGACATCGAGGTCACGATTGGCCCAACCATCGAGCCGGTGACCGACTCCGAACGTTAACGAATTGTCCACAGTCGAATGACAAATTGCACAGGTGATGCCGATCGAGTTCAGATCATCACCTTGAAAGAACCCCTTGAGACCGACAACCGCATCGAGTTTCAGCAACGCGAGCGTGGTCGCGGGATCGTTCAGGTCGACCTTACCTTGTTTCAGTTGGTTGATGAGAGGCTGCGGTAAAGCATCAAGATCGACTTTCAATCCCAAACTTAGTGCGGTGCTCGGGCTGATGCCGGATCCTACACCTCCAAGATCCGCGCCTTTGATTGCCTGATGAAGCTGAAGAGCGTCGCCCCAAAACGCTTCGTCACCAAAGGTGTCAAAGCGAAATGTGTTTCTTCCTTCTTCGAGAAACTCGTTCGCGTTCGCGAGAATCTGTGCATCGAAGTTTCTGAGCTTTTCACTACGGGCGTGACTTTGAGCTGGTGGTCCCACTCGTATGGATCGTCGTGAACTCTCAGCGCGTCCTCCGCTACTGAGGAGCAAAACAACTATTGTGACAGCGAGCAGTGCAATTACCACGTACAAGCTTCTTACTGACATGATGCCTGACCTCCTGGCCGAATGTGAGTGAACCGATTCGACGGCGCAATATCAGGGGGCAATGTTTCCGGGTTGACTGCGAATACTAGAAGGCAAGCCGCTCGACTTTGCATAGCGAGCCGGGTCAGTGCTACCTTCAAGCAAACATAAGCACTAACTTTTGCTGCCCCCGCTTTTGATGAGCGCGGGGCAATTTGTTAGGGGAATTGCGATTTAGGATACGCCCTAAAAGTGACTCTGTAAAGAGGTGAATATGGCTGCAGGTGATGGTAAAGGTTTACGTTTTCCGTGCGAATGTGTGTCGGGATTGCCGGGCGGCTACACAGATCCGTGGGCAGACATTACAAAGAGAAAACTGCTGCCAAACGGTACTAAAGAGCAGATCCTGACGCTTGTAGCCGATGAGCCAAAGACCATCTCGCAGCTCGCACAGGCGCTGAATTTATCCGCTCCGAGTGTTCATACTCACATCAACGACATGCTCGAGAGCGAACTCCTGCGCGAATCGGAAGAATTCGAGAAGAAGCATCCGAGTGAGCGTTATTACGAACCGAACTTTCCCATCTTCAAGCGAGAAGACTGTGCCGAGTTCCAGGATCTTTGTAACGAGCTGGCCCAACAGCTCGCAGCTCTATTTGAGCGTAAACGGGCGAAGATGGAACGCGCCTTTCGCAACACCGGCCTGCCGGATCAAGGATGGGAGCTTACGGATGTCACGCAGTGCCTGTATGCAAACATGTACCGGAGCGCTCGCACGTTGCTCGAACAGCGCGGCCTGCTCGCCTCGCGAGTTAAGCATACGAACGGAGCAGAGTGGATCTTTTGGGCTGAGCAGCGGGAAGAATAACGGCAAAGTATTTCCTCTGGATACTTGATCGCCATCAGTGATATAAGCCATCCGTTCTCACATACTCAGACTTCGTGGGGTCGATAATGAGACTGCTCGCACTCACGCTCTTAGGATTACTCTCAATCAGTTGTGTCATTCAATCAGCCGGCAACGTGCCGATGTCTAAACGTGCGACGATGAGCTATAGCGTCGGGACGCAGGCTGAGCTCGACGCAACCAATCAGCGCATTAACGAATTCAAACAGGAGTTGTTGCGGCAAGGTTTTCACGACGAGTCGCGCTCTGTCTCAGACACGTCCGATGAGTTCATTCTCGCAGGGCAGTATGGCACTCTAACCGACTTACGTGTAACACTGCGGACGGCTAAGCGGCTGCAAGGTGAACCGCCACCGTTCGCGGGTGGTGTTCATGCATCTATAAAAAATGAACAAGCCGATCGGGAGTTTAAAGAGTTGTACAAGAAAGTGTGCAGCGTTGTTACCGGTCAGGCTGAAACATGCACGAGTGATGGTATCTGAGGGGCAATTAGACGATTACCGGCGGCAGGGTTTTCTCGTGATCGAGGACTTTGCTAGTGAAGCTGAGTGTGACGAGTTGCGGGCGCGGGCGGAGGAGTTGGTCCAGGGCTTCGATCCGGCGGAAGTGGTTTCAATCTTTTCCACGAACGAGCAGAACCGGCTCACGGATGAATACTTTCTCACTTCCGGTGACAAGATCCGTTTCTTCTTCGAAGAGAATGCATTCAACGCAGACGGGACGCTGAAGTATAAAAAAGAAAAATCGATCAATAAGATCGGACACGCACTTCACGATCTCGATCCAGTGTTCGATCGCTTCTCTCGCAGCCAGAAAATGAAACAACTCGCGGCATCGATCGGATTTGCAGACTCACTGCTGCTGCAATCGATGTATATCTTCAAACAACCGAACATCGGTGGCGAAGTGACGTGCCACCAGGACAGCACGTTTCTCTACACTGAACCGATCGATATCGTCGGGCTGTGGTTCGCGCTCGAGGATGCAACAGTCGAGAACGGATGTCTGTGGGCCATACCGGGTGGACACCGACACGGATTGAAGTCGCGTTGGGTGCGTACGCCGGAAAACAAAATGAAGTTTGACATCTTCGATGAACAGCCGTGGCCGGAAGATCAACTTGTGCCGCTCGAGGTGTCGAAAGGAAGCTTGATCCTGCTGCACGGACTGTTGCCGCATCGAAGCTTCGAAAACAGATCGACACGATCAAGGCACGCCTACACGCTGCACCTCATAGGAGCGACCGCGAAGTATCCCGAGGACAACTGGTTGCAGCGAAACACAACAATGCCACTAAGGTCCTTCGATTAATTTTTGTGATTTTTGTGCTTTTTTGTGGCTAATTACTTGGCCGTAAGAGGCCACGGAAGATGCCCTGTACGCGGACCTGGCTGGCTGGAACAGTGAGTGGCTGGAGCTGAGAGTTCGCGGGCTGAAGCTCGATATTCATGCCGCGGCGGTAAAGTCTCTTCAACGTCGCCTGGTTCTCTTCGATCAACAACGCAACAACAATCTCACCATCACGCGCGTCGGTGCGATTCTCGATCAACGCGATGTCGCCGTCGCAGATGTGCTCGTCGATCATCGAGTCGCCTTTCACACGCAACGCATAAACACGATCCGGCTTCACACGACCAAGCAGAAAACGCGGCACCGGAATTCGTTCTTCGTAATCGACGACTTCAAGTGGAGCACCCGCCGCGATCCTGCCGAGCAACTTAACCTCACACAACGAATCGCTACTCTTGTCTTCGACTTTGACGTTTAGCGCAAACGATCCCTCTTCGTGTTCACGCACCAATAGACCACGCTTCTCGAGCGCAGCAATATGCTTCGCTATCGTC
Source organism: uncultured Acidobacteriota bacterium (assembly GCA_963748155.1). GTDB lineage: Bacteria > Acidobacteriota > Blastocatellia > Pyrinomonadales > Pyrinomonadaceae > PSRF01. The sequence continues at coordinate 431,261 of CAVVHV010000005.1, forward strand.
GCACGCGACTTCACTCCAAACTGGCGCGCGATCTGTGCGTAAGAAGGAATGTAACCGTGGCGTTCCTGAAAACGTGTGATGTAATCGAGAATTTCTTTTTGTCGCTGCGTTCGTGGGAGCATGAGTCTGCTATTCCCGATCACGTTGCCCGCTTGGTGGTTGAGAGATCGATCGACCGCTAAGGGTGACGAAGCATTCTAGGTCGCATAACAGAAAGCGTCAAGGGTTTGACGTGATCATTTTTATCGAATCGAATAACGCACGAGTGTACGAGGGAAAATACGCACTGAAGCGGGCATCTGGGCAAACGTTATGCCTGGTCCTTTCAACAGTTCGTCGGCTTTCTTTCCATATATCGCTTCGTTGAGATCGTTGTCGGGATTGATCACTGCGCCTTTCAATGCGGCCCCGATAAACGCACCTTTGCTGCGTGAGTAAGAAAGAATGCCAGCATCGAGTCGCGGATTCGTCGAAGCGGCTGCTTCACGTCCGACTGGACCAGCAGCGACACCAACCTCACCACCGAGTTCAAACTTGTCTTTCAACAAACCATCAAGGCCGCTCGGGTTCATGATTAATAACACGTAGTCAGTTTTCTGCGCGCCGATCTGTGCACCAAAGCTTCCGCCACCGAGGTTAAAGAACGCCGGCGCACTCCAGCCGCCTTTTACACGACGACTGATCACGCCCTGACCACCGCGACCACCAATAAGAAACGCTGCCTTGATAACTCCAGGGAAAACAGCGATCGCCTCAGCCGTGTCGAGAAGTTCCTTCGGGATCGCCTTGTCTTTGACGTTCATGATCTCAGTGAAAGTTTTCGCCGCTTCACTCGAATGACGCGCCGCGTCCTGAGTCCGTGACTTTTTCTGAGCCGGAGTAATTGCTGCTGACAACACAAGCAGCGTGATGAGAATCATTGCGCAATAAAGACGAACTGACGACAACATCAAATCCTCCGAAAAATGACTAACGAGATTGTGCGGATTTTTACCACACTTTTTTCTTGACTTTCGCCCGTGAGGAATAATACATTGCGCCGCACTTAAGTACTACTTCGTCCGTTGAGCTCCCCCGAGCTTGAAAGGACAAGCTTCCACTCACAGCGTTACTGCGATTTTTGGTGGCCGCTCGAGTTGGAATGGCATTCCTCAACTCACACCACCAAACACTCAATTAGTGAGCAAACTGGGTTTCAAGGGGTTACTTTCTTAAGCCAAATCGGTCGGAGCCACTACCTGATCCACTCTTACTGGTAGTTTGATTCGACGCCAACAATCAAGCAACAGCGAGTCGTTGCGCGGGGGAATCTGCGCGCAGAGTCTCAATCACGTCAATCAAGTCAAGAAACGCGCCTGGCCCGCGCATACCCGCCAGTCGCAATAGGAGGAGTTCCAGATGGCGTACATCTCCAAACGGAATAGAAGAAAAGAGAAAGAAAGGCAAACTGCTGCGAATAATCGCAGCGAACTGATTGCAGCCGGCTTTAAACGGCGCGATCTGCTCAAAATGGGACTGCTTACCAGTGCCGGTATGCTGATCCCGAAAAAAGGATTGAGTGCCCACCCGATCACCAGTGCCGGGATGGTACTCGATGACGATGACCCGCAAAGTCCACCAACAACACCGTTCGTGGAAAACATGCCACGACTGCAGGTACTGGCGCCAGTCGCGTCGCTTACGCCTGCACCAACAATCGCACCGAACACTGCGGCAGGCGAAGGGCGCACGGTTTCACATCAGGCCTTCGCGCAGTTTCCCCCGCAAAGATTCTATGAAATGACACAACAGCAGGGCACCGTATTGATGGCCCCTGTTGGCGAGCTTCCCCCGCAAACTATCTGGGGTTTCAACGGCATCACACCGGGTCCACTAATCGTCGAACGATATGGAAACCTCGGCAGTCCCGGCAATGGCTCAATACTGGTGAGGCAACGAAACAATCTGCCCACCAACAACGGCGGCTTTGGATTGCCTTCAGTAACAACGCACCTGCACAACGGACATACGCCACTGGAGAGTGACGGTTTTCCGTGTTTCTTCTTTGGACAGAGCAAGTTTTACGACTATCACTATCCAAACGTCTATGCCGGAATCAATTCGACTCATCCCGGCACGGGCGACATCAAGGAAGCGATGCACTCGCTGTGGTATCACGATCACCGCATCGATCACACAGCGGAAAACACCTACAAAGGCCTCGCGGGCGCCTACATACTCTTTAACGAGTTCGATACTGGAAATGAAAACACCGGTTTCCGTCTACCGAGCTTCGGCGACGGACAGAACCCGCTGACCAGTTTCGATATCTACATGGTCTTCAACGACAAGGTATTCGACGAAGATACCGGTCTGCTCAAGTTTGATCTGTTCAATACGGACGGAATTCTGGGCGACAAATTCCTTGTTAACGGCAAGATCAATCCTGTATTGCACGTAAGCCCGCGCCGCTATCGCTTCCGCTGGCTGAACACGGGACCGTCGCGCTTCTACCAGCTGTTTGTGCTCGGACCAAACAACACGACCAAGTCGTTCTGGCAGATCTCGACAGACGGCAACCTGCTGGAAAGACCCGTGCAGGTAACCAGCTCACGATTTTCAGTGGCCGAACGCGTCGACGTCATCGTCGATTTTACCGGCCAGGCTGGAAAGACGTTCTATCTCGAGAACCGTCTCGAGCAGGAAGATGGTCGCGGTCCGACTGGAGACGTGGTGGGGGCCGGCCAGGGAAACAAGATCCTCAAGATCGTCGTCGATGGCCCGGCGGTGCCCGACAACAGTATCGATCCGGCAACGATTCCGGCCGAGTACGACTTACTTCTACGGATTCCCTAATACAAACGACACTCCGCGCATCACCCGCACGTTCCGTTTCGAAAGGGGCAACGGCCAGTGGCAGGTCAACGGCCAGCTTGTAGGAAGTTGCAGCGCTGCGCCTCGCTTCAGGATCAAACGGAATACGGTCGAAAAGTGGGTTTTCCAAAACAACTCCGGAGGCTGGCAACATCCGATTCACATGCACTTTGAGGAGTTCCAGACTCTTTCAATAAACGGTAATCCTCCGTCATCGACCGGGCTCATAACCAGAGGCCGGAAAGACGTTTTCAGGTTGGAACACAACATGGAAGCGAAGGTGTATTTCCGTTTCCGCGACTTCGTCGGCAAAATCCCGCTGCATTGTCACAACGTGGTACACGAAGACCACGCGATGATGGTGCTCGGCGTCATCGACGACGTCGGAGACAACAATACGCAACCTTAGTCGCCCTTTGACCCAAGACTGAAGAAAGGAATGTTATGACGGACAAAAAACGCAGAAGTTTAATAGCAGCGTTAGGGGCGGCTCCGTTTGTTGTGCCGCTGTTGGGGCGAGCGCAAACGCTCGATACCCCCCGTAAGTTCAAACAGATACCTTCGCGTGAGAGGATAAGGGACCGGTATTTCCCGAACCTTGTTTTGACATCGCATGAAGGACGTAAGGTTAAGTTCTACGATGACCTCGTCAAAGACAAGATCGTGGTCTTCAACATGTTCTATGCAAAATGTGAAGGTATTTGCTCGCCTGTTACCAGAAATCTGGTGCGAGTGCAGAATTTGCTCGGCGATCGCGTCGGCAAGGATATCTTCATTTACTCGTTTTCGCTTAAACCCAAAGAGGACACTGTGCCCGCGCTCAAACATTATGCCGAAATGCATAAGGTGAAGCCGGGGTGGCTGTTCCTGACCGGGTCGGCCGACGACATGGAACTACTACGTCGCAAGCTGGGCTTTGTGGATCCCGATCCCGAGGTCGACAAGGACACCAGCAACCACATCGGTGTACTCAAGTATGGCAACGAGCCTCTGGAACGATGGGGTGGCTGCCCGGGAATGCAAGCGCCTGACGCGATTGCAGAAGCGATTAGCTGGGTAGACTGGCCAAAGAACTCAGCGAATATGAAAGCGAATGGAGGTGCTAAATGAGTCTTGTGAGATGGAAAGTTTTCCGCGCAGCAGTGTTTCTGGCCATTTCAACAATGACGCTGAGCGTAATTAAAGCTCAGGATGCCCAACCGATGAGTGAGATCGCTCTCGGAAGTGGGACGGCTACCAGCGGCGGCGGCGCCGCCGATGGCATGGTGAACGGCGATGGCGTCGTAGCCATAGACGACGGCGGAACCGCAACAATTGCGTCAGCCAGCACGGCTGGTCCTGAAGCAATTGCGTTTGACGGCACGTACATGTGGGTTGCAATGCAATTCAGCAGCTCGGTAACGCGCGTGAGAGCGAAGGACGGTGTTGTGTCCGGAACTTTCGCCGTCGGCAAACGTCCTGTGGCCCTGCTTTATGCGGGTTCAGCTATTTGGGTAGCCAACCTGCTGAGTAACAACGTAACGAAGCTCGATCCAGCGACAGGCGCCGTTCTCGGCACTTACGCTGCTGGTGATGGTCCGGGTGGACTTGCCTTCGACGGCACGAACATCTGGGTCGCTAATCGACACAGCAACAATGTTACAAAACTCAGCAAGACCGGAACGAATCTCGGAACGTTTGCTGCCGGCAAGCGCCCGATGGGTTTGGCCTTTGCGGGCGGCAGCATGTGGATTGCCAACAACTTCGGCAAAACTGTTACGCGACTCAGCACTGCGGGCGCATTGCTGGGAACGTATGCTGTCGGCCGTGGGGCGTTCGGTGTTGCAGCTCAGGGAGAGAATGTTTGGATCACAAATTATTTCGACAAGACCGTTACCAAGCTGCGGGCGACTGATGGCTTAAACCTCGGGACGTTCAAGGTTGGTGATGGAGCTGCCGGAATGGTGTTTGATGGAACAAACTTGTGGGTAGTGTGCAATGGTGACAGCACGTTGGTGAAACTCAGTCCCGCAAGCGGGACGGTGGTGTCCACCTACGCAACCGGAAAAGGTCCGTTCGCGGTCGCCTTTGATGGCCTAAACGTTTGGGTGTCGAACTTCGCAAACAATTCAGTTTCGAGAACGGCAGCCAATTAGAGCCCGCGAAGCGGGCGACAGAATAAAGCCTGGGGCGCAAGCCCCAGGAAATTGAACAAATAGACCATCGAGCCCGCGGAGTGGGCGACAGCGTGTAGTTTCCTCGGCTGTCGCCCGCTCCGCGGGCTCATTCGTTTTTGTAATATTTCGTTACCTGGGGCTTGCGCCCCAGGCTTTATGCTTCCGCCCGCTCCGCGGGCTCGGAGCTTGAAATGCTGATGGCTCCGCGGGCTTCTAATGTAAACGAGTCTTTCAAACTGGTTGCAAATTTGTGTCGCCATTGACAGAATTTTGTCACTTGTAGTATTAAATCGCGACCTTCTAAATGACGTCTCCCAATCCATGTCGTGGACGAAGGCATCGCACCTCGCAACTGCGATCTTTTTTACTTTTTGCCCGACTCAGTTTTACCACAAGGTTCCGCCCAGAGCCCGATATTTAACCTCACAGGCTGTTCAAGTGTACCTGTAATGCTGTCGAGTGCGGCTCGCCGGCAATTAGTCTAAGAGTGTCGGATTTCAAAGGCATCTCCCCAGGTGTTCGTTTGGATAAACGAGTCGAAAAAATCATTCAGATGATGCGAGAGGACGTTCGTGGGGAGTTATCTCTCGGCGAGTTCGCTCAATCCGTAAACCTTTCGGTCTGGCGCCTGTGTCACATCTTCAAATCAGATGTCGGCATGCCTCCGATTCGCTATCTGAGACAGCTGCGAATGCAGCGCGCGAAGGATCTATTAGAGTCGAGCTTTCTCAGTGTGAAGGAGATCGCATTCCAGGTTGGACTGAATGACGAGAGTCACTTCGTGCGTGACTTCAAATCCACCTACGGATACTCTCCCGCACTTTATCGATCGCAGTTCAAGAACAACGACCGTCCCGAGGCGCACAATGGAAGCAATGGGAACGGTCATGGTCCAACCAACGGCAAAGGCGCGCAGCCAAACGGTGTTCGAGAGCACCTGGTCCAAATCGCGAAGCATTCGATTTTGCCGTCGGTCCATCTTTTTATTTATGTGTTTTCATACTTACATTAAGTGTGGTCCACAATTCTGAAAATCACTTTCAATGGAAAGCAAGAATCGCCAACGAACAACAAAATGCGCCAAGCATGAAGGCTTGTTCTTCGAAAACTGAGAGCGTAATCTTTCGCTCGATTCAGCAACCGCGCACAACTGAAATTTTTTCTTAACCGATAGTACGTTTCGTAAGTCAACTGACATTACTCAACTGTTTCAGCAACAGCACTCGCCTTTCAAACTGATCGCCTTTGTCGGGAAGTTAGATCAGGATTCGGGAGCTACATAGCTATACTCTTCGAGTAAAGGTCACAACCAACAGCAAAGGGTTTAGATTTGAGGCCAAACCCAAACGGCTGAAAGGAGATTTTTATGCCTAAAAAGAAGGCAAAAAACCGGCAGGGGATCGCAAAGAAAACTGATGGCACAATCAGTCGAAGAAATGTGCTCAAGATAGGAGCAGCAGCCGGGGCCGCCACTGTTTTGGCCCCAAACATCATAACTAGTAGTAAGGCATTTGCCTTTACTGCCGACCCAGTGCCAATTCCGCTGGTTCAATGCAACGCAGCACCTAATAACCGGAGTCCTGCACACGTACCTTTTGTGGATCCACTACCGATTATGTTTCCGGCGATAGACCATCCACTGAACCCGCAGCCCACTGAGACAGCCAATACAGGTGCGGGCGAATGGCCCCGAGCGCCACATCAGCGCTGGGCCCAGTTCACCCCGGCTCACGTGACGACCGAACTAGATGCCAGGCCCGGCCTGCACCGGTTCCACTCACAATGGGGTCAGAGTTACGTCTGGGGGTTCAATGGTGTCTATCCAGCCCCCACGGTCCTGAATAGATACGGCAAACCTACAATCGTGCGGTTCCGAAACAGCTTGCCGCCGAACGGCGACAACACGTTTGGCCACCCCGAGATTACGATCCACTTGCATAACGGGCACCATGGTTCCGAGAGCGACGGTTTCGCCGGCGACTTTTTCCCAAGCACCAAGTGGAAAGACAATCTCTACCCGAATTGCTACGCCGGCCTCGACACGTTTGGCGGGAATGGCGATCCACGGGAAAAGATGGGCACTTTCTGGTTCCACGATCACCGTGCGGAGAAGACACTCCAAAACAACGTCCTGGGCCTGAACGGCATGTTCATCGTTTATGACGAGACGGATCCGGGTCATGAGCATCCGTCAGCAGGATCGCTGCGATTGCCGGGATACTACGGTGTCACTGACATTCCTTTGATCCTTACTGAGAAGAGGTTCTGTCCCCTGGATGCACAAGGCCGAAATGAGATGGTCAATGCCGCCGGTGGCGACAAGTGGATCGTCAACGGAGCGATTCAGCCGTATATGACTGTCAGGAACAGAAAGTATCGGTTCCGCATTCTCTCTACAGGACCGACAACGGCCCAGTGGGACCTTAGGCTCTTCGGTCCGGATGGCAACGTTAAAACGATGACGGTGGTTGCCACTGATGCCAATTTCCTTGAGCATCCGGTTCCGGTCGATGACAGCCCCGCGAATGCAGGCAACAGCAACTCCATCGTGGGAACCACGATTCAAGTTGCGGGCGCAGTTCGAGTGAACGTCGCTGAGCGCTACGACGTGATCATCGACTTCTCGGACTTCAACCCGGGCGATAAGCTGTATCTAACAGATGCCAGGATCATGAATGTCAACCTGAACCCGCCCACCCAACCTTTGAACATCCCGCCGCCGGGATTTTTGACAAACATCGACATCGGAAACGTCATAATGCGGTTTGACGTGGTAAACAGAGAGACCTGGTTCCCGCAAGATACACCGGACATTCCAGAGACCCTCTGTACATTTCCGCCGATCTGTACGCCGGACACTACGTTCCAGTGGGATTTTGATCGCGATCCGGCGGGAACGCTTCCTGCGCGGTTGTTCAGGATCAACCAGAAAGTCTTCGACGCCAATGTGCCGCAGCATTGCGTTATCAAGGGCACCTGTGAAGAGTGGCTGATCAACAATAACACCCCTAACGCAGACGGACCTACCAACTGGGCTCACCCCGTGCATATTCACTTCGAGGAATTTCGTATCTTGAAGCGATTTGCGATCATCGCCGGCGTATTTCAGGAAGTCCCGGTGACTCCGCTATCGAGGGGAAGGAAAGACGTAACCAAGGTCGAGCCGGGAGAGGCCGCACTGATCAGGATGAACTTCCGAGACTATATCGGCAAATACCTGATCCACTGTCACAACATGGGCCACGAAGACGCGTTCATGATGGTGGCCTGGCATATTGTTCCTGATGCAGCAGCCAAGGCGATATGCGACTCACAGATTGTCCAGGCCAACAAGGAGTTCGAAGCCAAACTGCGCGGTGAGGAGGTGTAGTAATGGATAGAAGATCAATGTTAGGCAGAGTGTTCAAGGCGAATCCCCATTCGCAGGGCGCTGCGAAGTTCACAAATGTGGTGCTTCGAACACAAGACAACAAAGAGGTCAGGTTCTATGACGATCTGATCAAAGGCAAGCAAGCGGTGATCAATCTGATGTATGCCAATTGTCACGGTGCTTGCCCTCTGGTGACGACGATAATGAAGAGAACCTATCGCGACCTGAAACATCGCATGGGTAAGGACCTCTTCTTTTACTCAATCTCGGTAAAACCACAGGACGACACGCCTGCCGCGTTGAAGCACTATGCTGAGATGCGCAATGCGGATCTGCCTGGCTGGTATTTCCTGACCGGAGATCCCTACGATATCGAGACGATCCGCTTCCGGCTCTTTAATATGGGCCATGTCGGGATGGACCTTGATTTCGCCATGCACTCCGGCTCATTCCGTATTGTCAACGATGCCACCAACTACTGGGGCCATGCACAGGCGTTTGCCAGTCAGAAAGATATTCTGCAACGCATCGCCTGGGCCGATCCTTATAAGTCACCTGCGGAATGGGATGTGTACGCTCGGGATCGTGCAGGCTCCGATCAATAAGGACATCAAGAAATACGGCTACCGCCGAGAATTCTGAGTTGCGGCACTGGTCGTCAAGGCTAAGGGTAGAACCTGACCTTGCACGACCATCAACCAGACCAGGAATAGAAGCTGCGCCAGTGGCTTCTATTCCTGGCCCAAAAACCCAAGGTTCAGCCTAGAGTTCAAGCTTTAGCTTGTCTATCCAAAACCCAGCCTAGAGGCTGAACTCTAAACTTTTCGAGGAATACATCATGAAACTAACCGCCATAATCTCGCTGCTGGCTATCATGCTTCTGGGTTCTACCGCTGCGTTGGCCCAGGAAAAGAGTTGTTCATTCAATCTCGTCGGAACCTGGAAAGTGCAGGTTTCACCCACTGAAGCAGTACTTTACAATTTCGATTCCAAGGGTGCCGTCAATGTACTTACAGTTCCCGGCACGGGTGAGCCGCAGCAGATCGCTACCGCCAAATACAAGATGATCAACGAGCTCGGCAAACCGGAGTCGGTTTCGTTTACTGCATCCGGCAAGAACCGGATATTCGGAGCCGTCACAAAAGACAATGAAGGTCGAAAGCTATGACGACATTTCCATCACTTGCGCAATTCCGGGCATCGGAACAACTCGATGGACCAAAGTCGATCCCGACCGGTATTTCATTGTGCTCGCCGCGCGCAACGAAGAGTTCTACGATAAGACTGGCTCGGCGTTTCCCATGGTTATCAAACTTGCTGGAGGAGTTCCCACAATCGACGCCTTCGGTATTTATTCCGGGAACGACGGAAGGGCCTTTGGCACCGTTCCTCCCGACGTATACAAGAACTATCTAGAGAGGCACGCAACGACTCAGAAACCACATTGCGTCTGGAAATCAACTCCCGGCAATATGACAGGGCGTTGAAGATCATTAAGGAGTGGGAACGGCGGGACCGCGAAGGCGCGCTTTTGTACACGACCGCGCAGAGACTTTAGATGATCCTACCTCTCTCAATAACATTTTGGTCGTTAAGGCGGTGACGGAAACGCTCAACCAGTGCTCGGAAGATGTCAATCTGTACCCACTCAATTACGTTTATAAGGACGACTGGATCACCGACAAGTACAGTTCCGCGTTTGTTCCGTTCTATTACTTCAAGGAACTCAGGCTGCGGAACGAGGCGCGACATATCGACGACAAAAAGTTTCAGGAACTCGTGCCGGTGCCGAACGTGGCTAGTCGTTAGTGTCAACTAAAGCAGTCTCCCCACGAAGCAACAAGACGAAAAGGGGAGGATATGAGTTGAGATTTGAAAGTCAGAAAAAGGGTTATGAAACGCTTTCTCTTAGTGGCGTGATGGTGTTCATCGGGTTCGGTTCCCATCAGGTGCTGCGCGCACAAACTCCGCGGCGCCTGATGAGAAACAAGCGGCTCAACCAAAAAAACGTGGTGGAATCTTCACCATGTATGTCCACGATCCGCTGGCCCGTACGATGTGTTTTAGTGACGGGAAAGAAGGGTTTGCGTTTGTTAATAATGACTGGCGTAACCGTTGCAGTGATCTTAGTTACATTCTGGCGGGTAATGGCAGTCTTGTTAGCGGTATCGAGGTCAACCGAGTGGCGGCGATCGTCGATCTCGGCACGCCAGACGAGCTTCGTCAGCGTTATGGCTTCGAGGACGCGCAGGGCGGCGTACGGGTTCGCTTCTCTACATCTTAGACGGCGACAAGATCATGATCCTGAAGCAGAGATAATGGCAAGCCGGAATACCAGCCGCTGCAAGAGGGGCCCAAACTTTTTACGGAGGTTGCACCATCTGCGAACGCGCCAATCAAGCTGGGCCACATTTACCTTGTGCGTATCGCGGATAAGAAGGACACAAGTTTCCAACAGCTCGTTAAGCTGATGGTGATTGCGTTATCGTCCTGAAGAAGCGGTGACGCTGCGATGGGAGTTGCTCTAATTTTCGTGCTCCGACCCACGCAGGCGTGCCGGCAACTAAATTCACTAGCGCTTCCAGAAAGTGGAAGCAGGTTACGAACTTCCATCCTTGAAGGAGAACAGGTATGAATCAAAAAGAATTCACAAACTCGGCGGCATCATGGCTTTCAGCGAACGGGCAGCGAAATCTGCACTGATACGAAGACCTTTACAAATGCACCGACAACAAAGTTGCAGTACATTGAGCATATTGCGGCAGGCGACCTTCCCGCCGTTCCCGGGAGGGAAGGCAAAGGCAAAGCAACGTGGTTTGATGACCCTAGCACTGACGGCGGCAAAGCAGACGTTCCAGAGCGGTCACGGTAGACCTTGCATAAGGAGAAGGACAACCCACCTCCAAGTCGGGCACTAACACAGAGCTCTTCCTGCTCATGTCGTTCCGACGTGAGCAGGAAGAGGCTTGATCCAGGGGTAGAAATGAATTCCTGACGGTTTCTGATCGTGCCGCTCTTCGCGGCCGCATTGCTTCTGACTGGTTCGCCAGGTGTACTCTGTGGCGGTCGTCACTGCAGCACAGAAGGAACGCTCGGCGCATCCTAAAAAGCCACTCAAATTCCACTATGTCTGCCCCATGCACGAGGACATCACTTCAAAGAAACGTGGCACATGTCCGAAGTGCAAAATGAAACTGGAAAAGAAGCCCGTCCCACAAGAACCGGCTCAGTAGTTTAATTTTCAAAATGGCCGCAAAGAAGCACAGAAAGCACAAATTCCTTTCGCTCGGCGTTTTGTGCTTTGTGTGCCTTTTTGTGGCTGCTGAACCGTTTCGCATCGCAAATGCCTCGCTGAATACGAGCAGCACGATGCCCTGCTGCGTTGGCAAAACAGCAGGACATTGCGAATCGGGAATCGCTGCAAAGAAGGTTCCTCCACCCAAATCGGAACCGATGTGCGGTCTGCACGGGGCCGAGATGGAAGACGATGGAATCACTATCGTCGCCGAACCTATTGCTGAATCTCCACACTCACACAGCCAAACTGCTGAAACAAACTCTTCACAACCAACGTGCTGAATCAAACTCGTTGGGTCAGCCCTGTCACATGGATTGCGCGTCCTGTGCAGCCAGCGCGACTCGACAACAAAAACGAGAACGAAGCATCGTTCTTTCAAACACCTACCAAATCACTTCTCCGACGACGTCATCGAAGTACGAAGACCAGTCACTCCTGTTTTCATCGAGCGACAACTGGCCAGCGAACCATTCCACGCGGTCCACCGGCTCGTTACTAATCCACAATTTCATTCGATACTAATTAACCTGGATTAGTCCGTTTTCCGGAGGACTTCGATGAAGATCCGTATTTATCTATATTCCCTTGTCTTAATGTTTCTATTCTCAGGCGGCGGTAATGCGCAGCAGAACGTCACGTCTGCGACACTCAGCGGCCGAATCGAAGATGCGCGCGGCGCGGTAATCAGTGGCGCCAACGTTATCGCCATTCATGTTGAGACAAACCAACAACATACGGCCACGAGCGATGCCGAAGGCCGTTATCGATTCCCTTACCTGCGCATCGGCGACTACGATTTGAAGGTTGACGCGCAGGGTTTCTCGAGCCTGACCAGGCAACTGACGTTGTCAGTCGGCCAGTCACTCGATCTTCCATTAAAACTCGATGTCGCAGGTGTTTCGGCACAAGTGAACATCGGCTCAGACGTGCCTATCGTCGAAACAGTGCGCACGCAGATCACGGAGACGATCCGGCCGCGAGAGATCAACGAGCTGCCATTGAACGGTCGTAACTATCTCGATCTCGCGTTGCTGGTTCCCGGAGTTTCACCAACCAACACCGGCAGCAACCAGCGCTTCGCCGAGACCTCGGCGGTGCCCGGCCAGGGCATCTCGATCGCCGGCCAGCGAAATCTCTACAACAGTTTTATCATCGACGGTGTTTCGGCTAACGATGACGCCGCCGATCTCACCGGCAGTTACTACAGCGAGGAAGTGATCGACCAGTTTCAGGTGGTGACTTCCGGCGGTATTGCAGAATTCGGCCGGGCTTCCGGCGGCGTGGTCAACATTCTTACGAAGTCGGGGACGAACGATTTTCGCGGAAACGTTTATGGGTTCATGCGTAACCAGCGTTTCGACGCTCGCAATCCGCTCGCTCCGACGAAGGATCTGTTGACTCAGGCACAGTATGGCGGGAGTGTCAGTGGGCCCATTCGTCGTGACCGGACGTTCTTCTTCGGCAACTTCGAACAGACGCGGCGAAACTATTCCGCGGTGCTGACGATTCCGTCCGCGGCAGTTAACTCGATAAACAATCGACTTCGGCGCCGTGAATTATCCTGGCCCGCTTGTTACAACCGGTGTCGTTCCCGCGAGTTTCGACACGACGAACTTCTTCACTCGCATCGATCACACGATCAATCAGCGCAACCAGCTCAGCGCGCGTTACAGTCTTTACCACATCGAAGCCGTTAACTCGCGGTCCGTCGGCGGGCTTAATGCGGTGAGTCGCGGTACTGGTTTGAAAGATACCGATCAGACTGCCGTCATCAGCAACGTAACGACGTTCAGCAGTCGCACCTTGAACGAGGCGCGGTTCCAGTACACGAACAGCCGTCTCGATGCGCCTGTCAACGATGAAGTCGGACCGGCCGTGAACATCGCCGGCATTGCGAACTTTGGCACCGCGACGGTTTCGCCGCTCGCGCGTGATATCGACCTCCTCGAAGTCGTTGATAACATCTCGACGCAGCGCGGAGATCATTCGCTCAAGTTCGGCGGCGACTTTCTCTACAATCGCGTCAACATCGTGTTTCCCGGCGCCGTGCAGGGTGTTTACGCATTCAGCTCACTCAACAATTTCCTTACCGGGAATTACCTGAATTACCAGCAGGCGTTCGGCGTGCCCAGTCAGTTTCAGTCGAATCCGAACTTCGGAGTATTTGTCCAGGATGAGTGGCGAGTGCGGCCGGATCTAACAGTCAATGCCGGGCTGCGATACGACATTCAGGATTTGCCGGATCCGATTCAAACGGATACCGACAACATCGCGCCACGTCTGGGCATCGTCTATGCTCCGGGCGATCGCAAGACAGTGATACGGGCGAGTTTCGGGCTCTACTACGATCGCATTCCGCTACGCGCCACCTCGAACGCGTTGCAACGCGACGGCTCGAAGTTTCTTAGTGGTCCAGTTGTCTCCGACCCAACCCGGCGCGCCCGTGTTTCCAAACGTTCTTGCTCTTCAACCCGCAACCCTCCCGACGAAACCAAATATCACGCGTATCGATCCGAACATCGAGACGAGTTACAGCCAGCAGGCGAATCTTCAGATCGAGCGCGAGCTGCCGGGCAATGCCGTGGTGTCGATCGGTTACCTGCACCTCCGCGCTCAGCACGTGATCCTTTCGCGAAATGTGAACGTGCCGACTGTACCGGCATCAGCGGGTATTCCGAACCTCGGCCGGCCCGATCCGAACTGGGGCAACATCTCGCGGTTTGAGAGCTCCGGTAGATCTAATTACGACGGCATGGTGGTTTCGTTCAACAAGCGCGCGGCGCGTTGGGCGAATGTTCGCGTGTCGTATACGCTTTCGAAAACGATTGACGACGCGGGCAATTTCTTCTTCTCGAGCGTTCAGAACAACTTCAACATCCGCGACGATCGCGGGCTGTCTGACAACGATCAGCGGCATCGTCTGGTCGTGAGTGGTTCGTTTGAAGCACCGCAAACGGGTAAAGCCACCGGACTTCAGCGCGCGCTGCGCGGTTTTCAGCTTGGCTACATCTTCACGTATGCTTCGCGTCTGCCGTTCAACGTGTTGCTGGGAGGCGATCGCAACTTCGACACGAACAACAACGATCGACCGATCGGCGTGGGACGAAATACGGGACGCGGATTTGACTTCGCGTCGCTTGATTTGCGTTTGAGCCGGCGGTTCCGGATTACGGAGCGCGTTGACTTGCAGTTGCTCGCGGAAGGCTTCAACGTCTTGAACCGCGCGAATTTCGGAGTGCCGAACAACACGTTCGGAGCCGGTGTTCAACCGTTGCCACTGTTTGGACAACCGACGGCGGCATTCGATCCCCGGCAGTTTCAATTTGGGATGAAGGTGAGTTTTTGAAGAAGTATGTCAGTAAGTAAATTACTAATCATCGGTGTCGCGCTACTCGTTTTCGCGGGCTGCAAACACGTCTCAGCAACCCGCGAGAACGCCGGCGTTCCATTACAACCAATTCAGATCTCCGCTCCGGGCATCGATGCTGCTGAACCCGCGACTGCTGCCGCCGCGGACGGCACGTTCTACGTCGCCTGGGTGAATCACAACGCGAAGCAGGCCGATGTCATGCTCGCGCATTTCAACCAGAAAGCCGAGATGCAGGGCGCGCCCGTGCGCGTAAATCGCCAACCGGGCGTGGCCACAGCATG
This sequence comes from uncultured Acidobacteriota bacterium, assembly GCA_963748155.1. GTDB lineage: Bacteria > Acidobacteriota > Blastocatellia > Pyrinomonadales > Pyrinomonadaceae > PSRF01. Next base: position 446,589 of record CAVVHV010000005.1, read on the forward strand.
GCGCGGTGATCAGCCGAGCGTCGCCGTTGCTCCCGACGGCGCCGTGTACGTCCTTTGGACCGCGCGCGTCGACGCGGGCGACAAACATGGAACAGACGTCTACCTCTCGGCCTCCACCGATCGCGGCCAGAGCTTTCCGAGTGAAGTGAAAGTTAATGACGACAAAACTCCGGGCCCGCACGGCATGCACTCGCTTGCTGTCGCAAAAGACGGACGGATCTATGCCGGCTGGCTCGACGAGCGAAACGTCCACGCGCCCAAGCCCTCGACGAAGGCTGAAGGCCATCATATGGAGAGTAACCGCGATCTCTATCTCGCCTACTCGACAGACGGCGGCCGTACTTTCTCTGCGAATCGTAAAGTCGCATCAGACGCGTGCCCATGTTGTAAGACTTCGCTCGCTGTTTCCGCTGACGGAACGTTGTACGCCGGCTGGCGGCAGGTCCTGCCCGGAAATTATCGTCACATCGCAGTCGCGAGCTCGACCGATGGAGGGACGAAGTTTTCCGCTCCGGTGATCGTCAGTGACGATCGTTGGATGTTGCAGGGATGTCCGGTGTCGGGGCCGTCATTGTCGGTGGATGGGGCTTCGGGCAGTCTCAAGATTGTGTGGTTTGCAGCGGGTGAAGAGGGGGCGCCTGGAGTTTATTTCGCTGAATCGAAAGACAAAGGGCGCAGCTTCTCACCGCGGCAGTTGCTCTCGCAGGAGACCGTGCGCGGCACGCCGGCACTCGCGGCTGGTAGTCAAAGTATGATAGCTGTCTGGCAGAGTGCTGATAAGGTAGAGACGAAGATGCGCGATATCGGGACTACGGGATCAGCGTTGAGTATTGCAGTAAACGCCGAGCTACCTGCGGGCGCATTCGCAAACGACAGACTGTTCGTCGCCTATATTGGAAAAGACAAGGAGAAGCGAAGTATATGGCTCTTGCGAGCCGAGTAGTAATCGTCTTTGGAGCGCTCAGCTTGCTCAGTGCCTGCGGTGCTCCACCATCAAACAAACAGTCAGCACCAGCGACACCGAGCGGTCCAGCAGCTGCTGTGCAAACAAACTTTTACCAGGGTGTCGGGGTTGTGAAGGCGCTGTATCCGAATCCGAAAGCGCCCGCGATTGAGATCGATCACGGTGACATCGACGGACTCATGCCCGCGATGCAAATGGAATTTCCCGTGACAGATCCGAACCTCTTAAACGGCATCGCGGTCAACGATCGTATCGACTTCACGATCGAAGCCGCCGCGGGCCAGATGAAGGTGTCCGCGATAAAGAAGAAATAGCCACAAAAGGCACAAATCCAGAGTTTAGAGTTCAAGCTTTAGCTTGTCTGCATAAAACACAGCCTAAAGGCTGAACTCTAAACTCTGAATTCTAAACTTTTGTGCTTTTTGTGCCTTTTGTGGCTACTGCTTCTGCAAGCTCGCGAGTGCGGCCAGCACTTCCTCACTGTGTCCGGCCACCTTCACCTTCTCAAACACCTTCGCAACCTTGCCTTGAGGATCGATGAGGAACGTATTGCGCGCCGAGAGCTTCGCGCCGTTGTACTCCATGATCGAGCCGTACTGCCCCGACACCTTCGCATCCGTGTCTGAAAGCAGCTTGAAGTTCAAACCTTCCTTCGCGCAGAACTCTTTGTGCGACTCAGCAGTGTCAACACTGACACCGAGAATCACCGCGTTCGCCGCCTCATACTTGGCGATGTCGCGCTGGAAGTTACGAGCTTCGAGAGTGCAACCGCTGGTAAAGTCCTTCGGGTAGAAATAGAGCACGACCCACTTGCCTTTGAAGTCGTTGAGACCCACCTGCTTGCCTTCGTTTGTCGTGAGATTGAACGCCGGCGCTGCCGATCCCACTGCCGGGAAGTCAGTGACTGCACTAACACTATTGCAAGCCAACACTGCCACGATTGCGAACGCCAGAATAAAAGCATACTTCGTCATTTCAAATTCCTCCGCTCATCTGTTTGAATTTAGACAATACTATACAAGTTAATGAGAGTACTGCGCCACGATAGTGTCGCGTATCTGTGCGGGGGACATCTTCTGTTCTTTCTCGAGTTTCAGCGCCAGCAGCGCTTCGCGAACGCAAACATCACAGTGCGACGCATGATCGTCTTCGAAGCAACTGTAAAGACTCTTGTGTCCAAAGCCCTGATCGCAATGGCAGTAACACGGCAACTGCGCGATCGTCACGGGTATCTCTCGCACTGCACGATACGCATCGCGAGTGATGCCAGTGAACGAGTTGGGATCGAGCGTTGGTCCAAGACTCGACTTGCTCGGCGCTACTTCAAAATGCGCCGGTATGGTTTTGCCTGTGGGGTTGGGTGAATGCTCGTGACGCGGCGCCGGTGTTTGTGCAACTGATTGGTTTGCGTTCTTTATAGCCGTTACCTGCGCTGGGTTGTTTGCTGAGTTGACCATTAACACCGCCGCGACGAGCAGCAGCGCGACGCCTGCAATTAGTAGCCAGTTTTTCTTCATTTAAAACGTACTCCTTAAATAATCAATGCGTGCCGTGCATTGAGCTCATGTTCATCGGACCGGGTCGTACTCTCACAAAAACTTTCCACGAAACCGGGTTAGATCCGTAAATCGAATCGAGGATCGACGGCTTCGAATAGAACGTTACGTCGCTGCCGATCGCGAGCGACGTCTTTTCAGTGTTCCAAATATCGCGAGCGCCGCCGGCCGTATAAGCTCCGATGCGAAACGACGGATGATGGTCAGTGATGCCGAGACTGATGCGATCAGCATCGCGCAGTATCGAGTTTTTGTCCGTCAATTCGAGGCGCGTGTAGAAGTAGTTCCGGTCGAGAAACTTCACCGTGGATTCTGCCACATATCCGTTCAGGTTAAAAATTTCGCCACCGTGGGCCTCGTGGTTGCGGCCCCAGATCAAACTCGATGCCCAGTTGCCGCGCTCGAATGGCTTGTTGTAACTGATCGACGCGGTCGTCCGGCGCACGTCGCCTGGCTCGAGCGCTTCCGGATTTCGGAGAAATCCGTGACTCACCTGCATGGACCAATTGCTGTTTGGCGCAAACCACAACCTGATCGAGCGTGAGTTCCACGGATGCGCTTCGAAGTTGTAACGGTTCTCGCCCGGCTCGCGGCCGTTGAAAATTGATCCTTCGAGTTTGAACCAGCGATACTGAAATCCCGTGGTGAGCACACCGAAAGCGATGTGCGTCGAGTCTTGCAAGTGGTGCGAGAGTGGCGCCGACGTGTTCTCAGACGCTGACGCGCGATGCATGAATGCGTTTGGTCCCAGCGCAGGCTCGCCGGGATATCCGGCATAAACGAACCAACTCGCACGCTCGCCAACTGGCACGGTGTAATTCGCGCTCAGCTCCATGAACAGATCGTGTGGATGTTGCCGATCGATCAGTGGTTCGCCTTTATAAGTTTCCCCCGTTTGGAAAAGCAACGGCGAGCCGCCGGGCGGAAACGTGAATGGCTCAGCACTAAACATGCCGCGCAGCTCGAGTGTTCCGGGGCCAGCGCGGCGAACGGCCGACGGCATGAACCAATTTGCCGATTCAAACTTCGTCACGCCTCTTGGTCCGCCCTGGCTATTGACGCCCGCGACGAAGTTGTAATGAAACATCAACAGCCACTCGCCCGATTGCTTGTGCAGCATCGGCATCGGGCTCGAGTCTGGCTGCCACGAGGTGCCGGAGCCCATTCGCCCCATCGGAACGAGGTTCGATTCGCTCTGGCCGAGACGAATGAACATCTGGTCGTCGTGCATCACGTAAACGCCGTGGTCCATGTGACCAGACATCTCCATCGCCGGTTTTTCGGCTGGAGCCTGTGGACTCGGAGCAGGCGCCGGCGACGCCGCAGGTTTCGGTTGCGGCATTTGATGGCCTTCGTGTTGCGCGAAGACAGTCTCGCCTTGTGCGAGGATTAGTGCTAATAAAACTGATATATTTCACAACGGACCTATAAACCACGGATAACACAGATTTATTACCGATCAGCGCTGATCGGTTTCAAAATCCGTGTTATCCGCGGTTAATTCTTATGCGGTTTTCTTGTTCTTCTTGTTCTTGATGTTGCAGCAATCACCCTTGTGATCTTTGTCGTGCTTCATCTTCGCGTCATGCTTTTTCATGTCGCACGACTCACCACAGCAATCATGTTTGCTTTCGGCGCCTTCGGTTTTTGCCTCGCCCTCTTTCTTCATCTCGCACGAGTCACCGCTGCAACACGACTCGGTCGCGCAACAACTCTCGGACTTCTTCTTTTGATCACCTTGCGAGGGCGTCTGGGCCGAAACTGCTGCAAATGCAACCAGCAGCAAACCAAGAAGTAGGATAAGAAAAGTATTCTTACGGGGGTTCATTGTAGTTCTCCTGTTTTCTAGAGATTTAGCGCTTCGCATGCCGGTCACGAACGCACCAACACGCACCTAAGAATTGAGTTTTAGGCAGATCTCTAGATCAGAAAGACACAACAACGAAGGTGGGTTGGACCACGATTAGGAAGGAATGGAGCAACGGGCTGGTTGTTCGTATGCTCGATCTGTTTCTCGAAACTGGGTAAAGCAGCGACTGCACCACGTCCGGGATCCGGTACGTGAGAACTGTTTTTTGAAGTGACCGCCGTCGAATTCATGACCAGCGGGCATTCGTTCATCATCCCGCGCGGAGATGGGACAAACGACGGTACACCCGCGAGCTGTTGTCTCAGATTGGTTGCGACGCGCTTCTTCTTCGGCGCCGGTTTCGACGCGGTACAGCAGTCGTGCGAACGCTTTGCATGACAACTATTGCCGGCATCAATTACGTTCTCGCTGCTCTGAGTCACCTCGGCGCCCATCGCGCTGTTAGCACAACCAAAGAGGCAACCACCCGCCATCCAGATCGAGACACTGACGGCTAGTAGCAGTCGCACCGCTTTGTTCGAGAACAAATCCATCGTGGCTTTGCAGTCTACCCCCACGCGCACATTTTTGTCGAGGAAAACGACCTCGGATTTCTCTGTGCAACCTCTGTGTTCTCTGTGCTTCTGTGGTTGTTTTGTACGGATTCACCACTGAGACACAGAGGACACAGAGAAGCACATCGCAGCAGAATCGTAAATAAAACCCACCACTTCTGTAACGTGTCGCTTGCTAGCCTAGAGCATCGAACAGAGGTCAACGAGGGGAAACTTAAATGAGTATCGATAAAAACAAAATTACGACTCAGGATGAGCTGGGCGAGCCAGCACCAATGGATCAGGCAGAACAACGCGTTGAAGCTGAGATGAAAAAACTCGAAGGACGAACTAAGAAAGAAGTCGCAGAGGGATTACGACAACAAGACGAAGACGATACTGAATAAATCAGCCCTTTTCCGCCAGCGCCTCTTCGAGTGCTGCCTTGATTTGGCCCGGCGTGAGATCAGGTCTGAATCCGATAAAACGCTTAACGATGCGCCCGTCACGCGCAATCACGAAGCTTTGCGGGATGGAAGTGCGTCCCTGCATCAGCGTCTGTGCTACCTCGCGCGTGGCCCAGCCGACCTGGTAGTCGACATTGTATTCACGTATGAAGTCGCTCACGCTCTCCGCAGACGCGACTGGATCTTCAGTCGATAGTCCAATCATCTCGACGCCGCGGCTCTGAAACTCCTTGTGAAGTTTGACGAGCTCAGGAATTTCCATTCGACATGGACCACACCATGTCGCCCATAAGTTAACCAGTAAAACCTTTCCCGAATAGTTACTAAGTTTGATTGGACCACCGCTGGTGGCTTTGTTCTCAGCATCGAGAATCGGTCGCGGCAATGCAGCCAGAGCAGAATTCGGGCGACTCGGCGCTGAGGGGCGGCTTGTAGTAGTGTTCGACGTTGGATCGTTTGAGTTGCAGCTCGATACACCAAACGCGGCGAGCAATCCCAGCGAGATTACGGTGCACGCCACGCGTAGCGGCGTCCAGAATTTGATTTTATTAATTTTTTTACTTTCAGACATCGCTACCACTTTACTTCTTTTTGCCAAATCGGAACGAGTCCAGAATCACGGGCATCTGACCTTGCGAGCCTACATCTTCAACTGATGACAATTCTCCTGCAAGAGATGTAGCTAGCATAGTCAGGGTTGCGCCCGTAGTGTCACCTTCCGTTCCGGTCGGCAGAAATATGACCCGTCCCCAAAGCTTCAGGTCACCGCGGTCAGTTCCTTTTGAGAGGCCTTCCCATCTGAATTCATAACCCTGCATGGAATTGACCTTCGTTGGTCCTTCAGAGATCTTTTTATACTCCGGAATGCGCTTAGCAAGCGAGTTGCTGTATTCCTCAGCTCGTTGGGGATAGCTTGGCAGGTCGCCAACGAATGTTCCAGTGCTGGTATACCAGCCCACCGCGAAATTCTCCTGAGTAAAATCAGGCGGCAAACTGCGATCGACTGATACGAAGTTGGATGCACCTGCCACGCCTGACTTCGGATCGCGTTTCCAGTTCTGCGGATAGTAAAACGAGAAATCAAAATAGTGCTCGGCTAGTTTACCGTCGAGGTTTTCGTTTGAGTTCTCAAACTTAACAGTTCCCGGCGGCGGCACATAAGATTCCTCGGGCGCGGGCGTCGGTGTCTCCACAGATGCAGCCGGTGTTGGCGTGCTCACATTTACGTTCTCAACCGGACGGTTCGGATTTCTTTCCGCAGCCATCTCGTCTAAGCGTGGCTTCACGAAAGCGAAGAACACGCCGGCCAAAGCACCACCACTGAGTAAAAGAAATAACAGAACTCCAGCGATGATCCAGGGCACTTTCGACTTCTTTTTCGCTACCTCCGGCGGGGGCAATGGGGCCGATGGCGCTGCGGGCGGCAACGGCGCTGATGTCGCAGGCGGCGTGGTAACAACTGGCGGCGGATGTGGAGCCACGACTTCGCCTGTCGCGCGCTGCTGTGGTTGCTCAACAGCAGGCGGCGGTGGTGGCGGCGGCGGAGTTACGGGTGGTGGCGGCGGAGGCGGAGTTGCCGGCCGCGAGATGTCCGATGTATTGGGAGCTGACCCTGCGGGACCAGTTGTTGGACCAGTGTTGCGGGGCAATGCAACCGTCGCTGGATAGTTTTCCATGATGGTCGCATTTGGATCCGGCAGATCGCGGCTTGTCGGTCGTTCCGACGCTGCTGCGTTCAGGTCGATTGATGTCGCGCGAATCGTCGCATTCGGATCGAACGTTTGCGGGGCTATCAACAAGCCTCCATCAAACGTGCAAAACTTCTGACCCTCATCCGGAAACGTACGATTACACTTGGGGCAACTCTTCATACAGAAGACCTCTTTAAACGGGAGTCAAATTCGATCGTTGGCACTTAATTAGCTCGCGCTTTGGCGAGCTTCTGGGCAGCGCCATTATTGTTTGGATCCAGCTCGACCGCTCGCTGGTACGCGCGAACGGCTTTGTCTTTCTGGTTGGACTTCAGATAGCCGTCGCCTACACCTTCAAAACCAAACATTCCGGCAAGTTGTTTCTTCTCGGAGGAAGCGGCGAAGGCCGAGGCGCGTTCGTAGGTTGCTTCAGCATCAGTGAACCGATCCATTCCCAGGTAAGCGCGACCTAAAAGATTGAAGGGTTGAAATGCACGCGACGCTACCTCAGTCGCCGACTTCAAATAAGGCTCAGCCTCCTGGTATCTCCTGTAAACGATCAACAGACGTCCCATCAGCAACAACGACGTCAGGTTATTTGGATCGAGTTCGAGGGCTCGTTTTAGTACCGGCTCCGATTGCGGCCAAAGCTGCTCGCCCTGGAGCGAGTCGGCAATCAGGTTGAGCGTGGCAGGATCTTTTGCCAGCTCGATCGCTTTCTCGTACAACGGCGCGGCTTCAGCCGGCTTACCTGTGCGATTGAGCATGCGTGCCAGGTGCGCGTACGCGGCTGCAAACTGTGGATCCAATTCGATCGCGCGTCGATATGAATGTTCAGTTTCACTATTCAAAAGACCACGCGCCTGGAGAGCAACTCCGAGACGGTCCCAGCCGACAGCGTTCTTCGGATCGATCTGCACTGAGCGTCTGGCGAACGTCTCAGCATCAGCCAGCCGCTTCGCGTTGTCTCCACCCGCGCTTGGCTGCACCAGCACCACACTCAAGGCAATATGAGCGTCAGCGTCTTTCGGTGCCCACGTTACGGAATTTCGGTATGCTGCTTCGGCATCATCCCAACGTTGCTGATCGGAGTAGATGTTACCCAAACCATAGGCAGCACGCGCGTCGCGTGGGTTAAGTTTCAAAACGTCTTTATATGCCGTTTCTGCGTCTGCAAACTTGCGCGCGTCGCGGTCCTGGTTGCCCTTATCTAACAACTCTTCTATTCGCTCGGCGTTTGCCGCTTTGACGCGAGTGGATCCGGCTGTGCGGCTGGCGGGTTTCGTCCCGGTGCCGGGCTTAGTGGCGGTCTTTTTCGTCTCGGGATTCTTGGCCCGGAAGATTCCTGCGCCGCCGCCGACGTCGCCGCCCACGTCCTGAGCATGAACACTGGCCACCGTCCACAGGCCGAGGCAAAGTGCGGCTGAGCTTAGAAACGCGGCGCGCAGTATTGCGTTAGTACTCATCATTACTCTCCCTGGTGCAAAAACGAGAACTTATGGATCACTGAAGAAATACTGCAATGGATTGTAGATCAGCTTCGAGACACGGCAAAGGCGGCTAAGATCCACTGCGCACGAGCCTGAAGCCCAACAGCGTCGTCTTTGTTGACGGTGGAACAAACTCGCGCAAACAAGACGACACTGGCGCATCGGATTTCGCGGGATCGCTGACGTAACAACCGCCCCGAATCGTTACCCAATCCTGAATACTAGAGGGAACTTGAAACGTATTGCCCGGATATACCGAGGCTTTTGAGGAGGTCCATTCCCAAACATTGCCGATCAAATCGAAAACTCCCCATTTGTTCTTCCCTTCCTCGCGAGAACCGACCGCCGCCGGAGTCGCATCCTTTAGCACGGCGGCCTTGTCTTTCCAATCAGGTCCCCACGGGTACAAATCGCTTTGCTCGCCATTTCGCGCCGCATACTCCCATTCTTCTTCCGTCGGCAGACGGTAGTTGACGCTGTCACGCTTCGAGCGCCAGGCCGCAAAAGCAGTCGCATCGTCAAACGATACGTTCACAACCGGCCACATCTCCTGGCCAAAAGGTGGTTTCTTTTCGATCCAGTGTGACGGCGCGACGTGGTCGGTCTCGCGTACGAAGTCTGCGTATTCAGTGTTACTGACTTCAGTACGATCCATCAAAAACGGCTGCACGGTCACAGCGTGAGCGGGAGTTTCCTGCGGCGGGCCATTCTTACGTCCCATCACGAAAGTTCCACCAGTGATCGGCAGCAGCTCAGCTTTTGCTTTCGGTGGTACGACTGGAGTGGGCGTAGGGGTTGGATCGGCAGGGCTGACACTCGGTTTCAACATTAGATAAGCCGTGATGCCGACACCGGCGAGAAACAGGACTAAAACCCCGGCGCCGATGTATAACAGCGGTGGTGGACCTTTCCGCTTCGGCGAAAAGTCCACGATCATCTGCTTTCCTGGTCCAACCGAACCCGGAACCGAGTCAACAGCCCACTGGCGATTTGTCGTAGTTCCCTGCACTCGGGTCGTTTCGGGATCCAGTGCGGGCGGCATGCTCCCGGACAAACGCTCCAGCCTGTCTTCAAGCTCTTTCGCCTGGAGCGCCATGCGGTCGAATTTTTCCTGTTGTTCCTTCTCGCGCCGGTCGCGCTCCTGTCTTTCTTTACTTTGGCGCTCTTCTTCCTCGCGCTGTTTTTGCTGCGCTCCAGCCGGCAGATCTTTATCCAGTTGTGCGCCGCTGACAGTGCCCGCGAGTGAACCGAAGGAAGCGCCGAAGTTAGTTTCCTGTGCGATCGGTGGCTGTACCGCTGTATCAGAGAGATTCGGGCCCTTATTGATTTCCGGTTGCGTCACCGAAGCGATGGTCCGGTTTGGATCCATCGCCACTGTTTCTCGCATCGCGGAGGCAACTACCGGCGAGGAGTTCAAAGCCGCATGAAGCTCTCGCAAAAAGTTTGGAATCGAATCGATGCGCGCTTCGACTTCCTTTTCGAGTGCATGACGCACGACCGCTTCGATCGCAGGCGGCACCGCAACTCCCATCGAGTGAAAACTCGGCGGCATCAGCGTCAGATGCTTCTTCATGATCGACGGGATCGAAGAACCTTTGAACGGCACTTCACCCGATAGCATCTGGTAAAGAATGACGCCGAGACTGTAGATGTCAGCGCGCGCGTCCGGTTCTTCATCGGACCACTGTTCGGGAGCCATGTAGAAAGGCGAGCCCATCAGTCCGCTTGTCTGCGCTTGTACAAACGAGCCGAGCAGCTCACCCGATTTGATCTTCGCGAGACCGAAGTCGAGGATCTTCACGCCTTCCGCGATCGGCACGTCGTCCTGGACCATGATGTTCAACGGCTTCAGATCGCGATGCACGATGTTCTGCCGGTGGGCCGCGCCGACGCCCGCTGCGATCGCGCTGATGAACTCCCACGCACGTTGCGGCGGCATCGCGCCTTCTTTCGCGAGGATCTCCTGAAGCGATCGCCCTTTGACAAACTCCATTACGAGGAAAGGCATCGTGCTGCGCACCACGCCGAAGTCTGTGACGGCGATGATGTTCGGGTGACGAATCGCAGCGGCGGCGAGTGCTTCCTGTCGAAACCGCGTGGTGAGCATCGGATCGTTACCGACCAGATCCGGCAGAATGACTTTTATTGCGTGAGCGGTTTTGAGGAAGATGTGTCGCGCTTGAAAGACGACGCCCATTCCACCTTGTCCGAGCCGGCGTTCGAGCAGATAGCGGGCGTCGAGTGTTGGTTCACCTAACAGAGATGGCGTGGTCTCATCACCGTCCTGCGGACAGTGATTTATTTCGTCGGGGTAGCAGCGCCTACAAACTGGACACTCTCTCATCTATTGGGGAACCAACCGATACACAGATTAACACGGATTGATCCGTGTAATCTGTGTAATCCGGGGCAGGTCATCGTATCACGACATTGACGAGGCGACGTGGGACGACGATCACTTTCACGACCTCATGACCGTCGATCAATGCCCGCACGCGTTCGTCGGCAAGTGCGGATGCGCGCAGATCTTCCTCGGAAATGTCCGGCGCTGCAATCACGCGTGACCGGAGTTTTCCATTCACCTGGATCGGAATCTCGAGTTCTTCACGTCGCGCGAGCTCTGGATCCGCGACGGGCCAGCGCGGCGTTTCGCTTAACAACCCGCCGGTTTGACCGAGCTCTTCCCACATCTCTTCCGCAACATGCGGCGCAAAAGGCGTCAGCATGATCACCAGCGACTCGAGCGCCTCGCGCATGGCAATCACATCTTCCTCCGACGCCGTCGCCGGATCGGCGTTGAAGTCGACGATCTGATTCAACAACTCCATCAATGCAGCCACACTCGTGTTCAAGTGCAACTGTTCGAAGTCGCTCGTGATCTTCGCGATTGTCTGGTGCGTCTTTCGTCGTAACGTTCGCGCTTCCGGACTGAACTCCATCGCGCTCGCCTGGATCGAATTCGACAGCCTTTCCTGCCAGCGCCAAACCATCGTGTAGACACGTCTCAAAAATCGAACCGCGCCTTCAATTCCGGTTTCAGACCAGCGCAACTCGTTTTCAACGGGCGCCGCAAACAAGACAAACAGCCGCGTCGCATCAGCGCCGAATGCCTTGATCATCTCGTCAGGATCGACACCGTTGCCGAGACTCTTCGACATCGCTTTCCATTCATCGGTCCCTTCGACTCGGTTCGTTACCATGCCCTGCGTCAACAGTCGCTGCACAGGCTCATCGAAATTAACCATGCCGATATCGCGCATGAACTTGGTCCAGAAGCGTGTGTAGATTAAATGCATCACTGCATGTGAGTCACCACCGATGTACTGGTCCACTGGCGTCCACCGTTTCGCGATGTTCGGATCAAACGGCGCGGCTTCGTTACGCGGATCGAGATAGCGAAAGAAGTACCACGACGAATCAACAAACGTGTCCATCGTGTCAGTATCCCGACGCGCAGGACCATGACACTTCGGACACTCCGTGTTGACAAACTCCGGCACGCCCGCGAGCGGCGACTCTCCCGTTCCCGTAAAATCCGCCGTTTGCGGCAACACCACCGGCAACTGATCGTAAGGCACGGGGACCATGCCGTCCTTATCGCAATAGACCACAGGCACTGGCGCGCCCCAGAAACGCTGCCGCGACACACCCCAATCGCGAATGCGGTATGTCACAGCCGGTTCGCCAAAGCGGTGCTGCTTCGCGTAAGCAGACATTTCCGGTATCGCCACTTCTGACAGCCTCGCGCCCCAGTCGCCGCTATTGATCAGGATGCCGTAATCCGTGAACGCCTGCTTGATCTCCGCCGATGCGTCGCCCGCCGTCGTCGGCGACGGCTCAGCCGCAATCTGCTCGTGCGTCACCGGAGCAATGACCTGCCGGATCGGCAACGAGTATTTTTGTGCGAACTCCATGTCGCGTTCGTCATGAGCTGGAACACTCATGATCGCGCCCGTGCCGTATTCCATCAGGATGTAGTTCGCCACCCACACCGGCAGCGTCTCGCCGCTGAACGGATTGATCGCGAGCACGCCGGTGTTGACTCCTTCTTTCTCTTCTTCACCGACTTCACGACCGGCAGCTCTCTGCGTCCTCACTTTCTGCGCGAACGTTTCGATGTCCTGCTTCAGTGCGGAGCCTTCGAGTAACTCGTTGAGCAACGGATGCTCGGGCGACATCACGATCGCGTTTGCGCCGTAAATAGTGTCGATGCGCGTGGTGAACACACGAATCTTCTGCTTGCTATCTTTCACAGCGAAGTCGATGTATGCGCCTTCGCTGCGGCCGACCCAATCGCTCTGTCGCTTCAAGACTTTCTCGGGCCAACCGTTTTCGATCTGTTTTATGTCGGCAACGAGTTGCTCGGCGTAGTCTGTGATGCGCAGGAACCACTGTTCCAGGTCGCGCTTTTCGACTGGCGTACTACAGCGCCAGCAGATCCCACCCGACGACTGTTCGTTTGACAGCACAGTCTCTTCTTTCGGGCACCAGTTGACCTGCGAGACCTTTTTATATGCGAGGCCGCGGTCCAACATCTTCAGAAAGAACCACTGGTCCCAGTGGTAATAGTCAGGACGGTGCGCGGCGATCTCGCGCGACCAGTCGTAAGTGATACCGAGACGCTTTAACTGCCCGCGCATATGCGCGATGTTGTCTTCGGTCCAATCGCGTGGATTCACGCCGCGCTTGATGGCAGCCTGTTCCGCGGGTTGACCGAAGCTGTCCCAGCCGATGGGATGCAGCACGTTGAAGCCTTGCAGGCGTTTGAACCACGAGAGCGCGTCGCCGATGGAGTAGTTGCGCACGTGCCCCATGTGCAGAAATCCTGACGGGTAGGGCAACATCTCGAGGCAGTAGTACTTCTCGCGCGGATCGTCGTCTTTCACCTGAAAAACGCCGGTGTGGTTCCAGTGCTCCTGCCACTTACCTTCGATCTGTTCGGGAAAGTATTTTTCGTCCATAACGTTATCCAATCATACACGTAACACGTTTCAGCAAACCGCACAAAGCCATATCAAAGCTTCGCTTGGGGATTTGATTTTGAGATGGAGTCGCCGCTCCGCGAGAACACGCGCCTAGGCGCGGCGCAGAAGCGGCACCGTTAGGAGGAGGTTAGTAAATAATTGCCGAGAGAACATGGATGGCATTGTAGTGAAAATCGTTAAGCTCGTCTAGCTTTTGGACGCGCCGATTTAGCCCACTTGCGCTGCTGTTCTTGCATGTAAGAACGCAGCAGAAAGTTTATTAGGCGCTGGTAACCGGAACCCCGACTTTGATACCACTGCAAGACATCGCGATCGATAAGCAGCGTTACCTCGTCTCTTGGTTCAGTCAGCATGTTACGTCGAACCACCTTGTAACGGAACATTTCTGGTGTAAGCTCAGGGATTTCAGAAAAATCGATATCTTCATCCCTTATTGCATCGAGCCTCTTGGAGTCAGTACCTGATTTCTTGGAAATACGTGATTTCTTCATATTTTGTAGCCCAACGGGCTGAAATTATTCGGACGACACCTTCATCCTCTGTGTGTACTATCGCAACAACACGACCCTTAAATAAAGCCAGCGTCCTGAACCTGTCCTCGCCGTAATCATATCGATCATCTGAAAAGGTGAGCGGCTCGTCCGCGAATACCTCTACGACCTCAGCAAAATCAATTCCATGACGCCACAGATTAGAGCGCCGCTTGGCCTCGTTCCATTCAAAGCGTACGTGAGGTCGCATGTGAGGATGTAGTTACGGATTGTAACTACATCAACACTATGAAACAAACGAACGGAGCATTTCGAGGTTCTTTAGATCGGCGCGGGGGTCGTCGTAGGGGGTTTCGAGGATGAAGGCTGCGTGCTTCAGTTTCGGGTGACGGGCGACGCGGCGCAGTGCGTCGGCGCCGATGTGACCTTCGCCGATGTGCCAGTGTCTGTCGACACGCGAGTTGTACGCAGCGCGCGAATCGTTGAAGTGAATAGCGTGGACGTTTTTAGTCTTCACCGTCTTTTGCACTCTCTGCATCAGCGCTTCGAGACCGTCTTCTTCGCGAATGTCGTAACCGGCAGTGAAGGCGTGCGCGGTGTCGAGACAAACACCCAGCGGAAGCTTTGGGCAGACGCGCATGATCTCCTGAAGATGTTCGAAACGATGGCCGATGCAGTCGCCTTGCCCGGCAGTGTTTTCGAGAAGGATGCGAAGCTTGCCAAACCTCAAGCCCTTGCACGCGATCTGCAAACTCGCCGCGCAGAGGCCGATGCCGTCCGCTTCACAGGCACCACGTGCGCTCCCCGGATGCAGGACGAGATAATCAACACCCAACAACAACGCCCGCTCGACTTCCTCGCGAAACGATGCGCGCGACTTCTGCAAAAACACATCATCAACGGCGGCAAGATTAACGAGGTAATTGCAGTGGATTAATACTGGCGAGATCTTTGTTTGCCTCCGTGTCTTTTTAAAGAGAAGAACATCTTCAACGGTCAGAGGCTTCGCCATCCAGCCGCGAGGATTGCGTGAGAAGAGCTGGACAGTATCGCAACCCGTGTCCTTCGCGACGATCAGCGCGTTATGCACGCCGCCTTTGATAGGCGCATGAAAGCCAATTTTAGGCATCGTGATTACGACGATAGTTTTAGACAGGATTTACAAGATTTGAACAAGATTTACATGTCAATCCTGTAAAATCTTGTAAATCCTGTCTAAAAACTACCTCTGCGCCTCCAAGCTGCTCCATCACTCTCAACATGTTCCCACCAAGTATCTTACTCACATCACTCTCCGTGTACCCGCGTCGCAAAAGCTCCTTCGTCAGGTTCGGTAAGTCAGCCACTGTCGCGAGATCGGCAGTCGTGATCTGCACGCCATCAAAATCAGATCCCAGACCGACATGATCCACACCAACGAGTTTCACAATGTGATCGATATGGTCCACGATGCGCGCCACCTTCACCGGCGGGAGTCGCCGCGTATACTCGCGTTGCCGCACTCGATCTCGCGCCATCTTCTTGTGCACCGCATCGCCAGGCTCCGCCGCCGACGCTTCCTGGACCATCGTCGCAATCTCCGCATCGACCTGTTTTTTCTTCTGACTCCAACCAGGCTCGAGGTGTTCCGGATAAAAGATCACGTTAACAACGCCACCGGTCTTCGCCAGCGCGCGAATCATATCGTCAGTGAGATTGCGAGGAACGTCCGCAATAGCCCTGCACGCCGAATGTGTAGCCACGACGGGCGCAGTAGACGTCTCCACGATGTCCCAGAAAGTCTGATCAGAAACGTGCGACACATCGATCATCATTCCGAGACGATTCATCTCACGCACTACATTTTTCCCAAACTCATTCAGCCCCCGAGTCGCGCCAACATCGTCACCGGAAGATCCCGCCCAACTCGTACTCACGCTCCACGCCGGTGACATGTATCGCACCCCAAGATCGTAGTAACGCTTCACATTCTCGAGCCGCTCATCGATCGCGTAACCACCTTCGAGCCCCATCAGCGCTGCAATCTTTCCTTCAACAGCCGCACGCCGGATGTCAGCAGCGGAAGTCGCCAGCAGCCACGTCTCCGGGTGTTGCTCCGCGAGGGCGCGCACAGCTGCTATCTGATCATCAGCTCGCTTCACGGCTCTCGCGCCACCGCCACCAAATAACTGCGGCTCAACCCAGATCGAGAAAAACTGCGCGTCAAGCCCGCCCGCCTTCGCGCGTACCGCGTCAAAGTGGCCGTCGCTGAGCTGCTGTTGAATATCGACGTGTTCGTCAAGCAATCGTTGCGCCGTATCGACGTGCATGTCGATTGCGATGGCTCTGCTGGTGGATGGAAAGTGGGTCAGACGGTTCTGCCACGGACGCTTGTTGGTTTTCTTGATTCATGGTTTTTTGCGTACAGCCGGGAATAAAAATCGAGAGCAAAATAGTAAATACGGTGATGATCGTGAGAGTTTTCGAGCGGTTTTTGGGTAAGGCCCACGAATTAGTAATCTCTAAAATAAGGTGTCGCAAGTTTGATGTTACGCAAGCATGTTTACAGCAGGCAAGCGTTCTTGCCAACCGACTCAAAACTACGGTATTGTGCCCTGTTGATTAACCCACTCAGCGCATGTCGAGAAGTACTGTTTTCCTTTTATTCGAAGTGTGCGACGCGGCGAAGATGAGGGCCTTCCCCCTCGATCTCAGTATTTCCTGAAGGAGTAAACACATGTTTTCAAAAGACGGCAAGCTTAAGGACGTTAAAACACCACGTATCTGTGACGTTGTTTGGCATAACGGCGAATTTATTCATTGGAACGACGCGCGGGTGCACGTGATGTCGCACGTGTTGCACTACGGCTCCAGCATTTTTGAAGGCATCAGATGTTACTCCACCAAACAGGGACCAGCCGTTTTCCGCCTGCGCGAACACATGCAGCGCCTGCTCAACTCCGCAAAAATTTATCGCATGGACCACCCGTGGACGCTCGATCAATTGTGCGACGCATCTGTTGAACTGGTCCAACGCAGCGGGATGGATCAGTGCTACATCCGGCCGATATTGTTCCGCAGTCTCGACGAAGATCATCCGGCGTTTGGCGTGAATCCATTTCCGAACCCGCTCGCTTGCTATATCGGCGCGTGGGACTGGGGCAAATATCTCGGCGACGAAGCGATCGAGCAGGGCGTGGACGTTTGCGTCTCCACCTGGAACAGGCTGACTCCCAACTCAATGCCCGCGATGGCAAAGAGCGGCGCAAACTACATGAACTCGCAGTTGATCAAGATGGAAGCGCTGCTGAATGGATTTGCCGAAGGCATCGCACTCGACGACCGTGGCTACGTGTCGGAAGGCTCAGGCGAGAATATCTTCCTCGTCACCGGTGACATCGTATTGACGCCGCCACTTTCATCTTCGATCCTGCCCGGTATCACTCGCGACAGCGTAATCCAAATCTGCCAGGAGCTCGGCATCACCGTTAAAGAACGGACAATTCAACGTGCGGCGCTGTACGTTGCCGACGAGCTTTTCTTCTCCGGCACAGCCGCGGAAATCACACCGATTCGTTCCGTCGACCGCATCACGGTCGGCCAGGGCGGCCGTGGTCCGATAACTGAGAAAATCCAAAAAGCCTTCTTCGAGATCACTAAGGGCGAGCGTCCTGCGCCCGGCAACTGGCTCACCTACGTAAACGCGGCCAAGGCAGCATCAGCCGACAACAATGGCTTCTCGACTGCCGCAATTGAGGCCGATACAGCCGTTATCACAATAAAGTAAACCCCGTGAAATCGGCGTAAATCCGCGGTTAAAAACAGAATTTATTGACGGACCTCACACCGTCAAGCTATATTCGAAGAGCCCAGCGCGTCTTCTGCGCTATCCCACCTTAAAACCTTTCGAAAACCCGCAAAGGTTCAGTTTTCAGGATATTTCATGGCCCTAAAAATCGACGATTTACTCCGAGTTGCGTGCAGTCACAACGCCTCCGACCTCCACCTGAAGGTGGGGGCTTTCCCCGTGATGCGTATCGGCGGCGAGCTCCATCCCGTCGAAAATGCGCCTCGTTTGAAGCCGGAAGACACGCTCGACATGGCCTTCTCGATGATGTCGAACCGGCAAAAACAGCGATTTAAGGAAGTATCGGAAGTCGATATCGGTTACGGCGTCTCGGGGCTGGGACGGTTCAGGGCAAACATCTTTCAGCAACGCGGCACGGTCAGCATCGTGCTGCGCGTAATTCCCGATCACAATAAGTCTGTCGCACAACTCGGTCTGCCGCCTGTCATTGAAAAGATTGCCGAAGAGCGACGTGGACTCATCCTCGTCACCGGCGCGACCGGCTCGGGCAAATCAACGACACTCGCGGCAATGATCGACTGCATCAACTCGATGCGCAGCGGGCACATCGTAACGATAGAAGACCCTATCGAGTTTCTCCATCGCGACAAGCAATCATTTGTGACGCAGCGCGAAGTTGACGTCGATACTGTTTCTTTCGCGCAAGCACTGCGCGGCGCATTGCGACAGGATCCGGACGTGATCCTCGTCGGTGAAATGCGTGATCATGAGACGATCGAGACGGCGCTGACTGCTGCCGAAACCGGGCACCTCGTTCTTTCAACGCTCCACACGCTCGACGCCACAGAAACAATCACGCGTATCGTTTCGTCGTTTCCGGCGCACCAGCAGAAGTCTGTGCGTATTCAGCTAGCCGGAATTTTCAAGGCGGTGATCTCGATGCGACTCGTGCGTGCGGCAAAAGGTGCGGGCCGCGTGCCGGCAATCGAAGTGCTTGTCTCGACGGCGTTCATTCGCGATCACATCATCAACGAAGAGAAGACCTACTTGATTCGCGAAGCGATTGCCGCGGGAACTTCTCAGTACGGCATGCAGACGTTCGATCAGTCGTTGTTTCACCTGCTACACGCAGGTCTCATCACGCAGGAAGAGGCACTGCACAACGCGACGAATGCGGATGAGTTCAAGATGCGTGTGTCAGGTATCTACTCGAAAGACGACACCCTCTCACACATGACCACACCCGCCACCGCCAAAGTCACGCCACCGCCACCCAGCAACGAACCCGACAGCATCTTCGTCAAGCATTAATAGCCAACAAAAGGCACAAGTACAAAAGTTTTAGAGTTCAAGCTTTAGCTTGTCTGCGTAAAGCAGCAGCCTAAAGGCTGAACTCTAAACTTTGTGTCTTTTTGTGGCTAATTAACTCTTTCGCGGCGCATGACGCGGACGCCGGTGCGCCAGTCTTCGTTGATGTCGAATCGATAGATTTCGATGTCGGACGAGATGCAGTGGGCCAGTGTCTGAAATGCGGGATGGACGCGCAAGGTTGGCGCCACGAGATAGACCAACGGAGCCTCGTCTCTAATCGTTCGCGCGTCGAAGAGTTTCGCGCGCGCGATGTGGCCGCGGCGGCGATGGGCCTCCACGCGTCGCCAGTAGTCTGCGCCTTGCAACACATGCTCGCGGTCTTCTGAGACTTTCAACTCGATCACAACCAGTCGTCCGTCCTGTCGCAAGGCGAGCAGATCGATCGGCCTGATGCCGAGCTTCGCGCCGCGTGCCGTACGAAACTGTGCATGCAGTGGTGCGATGATCAAACCCGGATCGAGTTTGGTTATATCGCGCCGCAACAGCGACTCCAGCCAAGCTTCCGGCGCGGTACGATAGAAGGCATGTCGATGATCGAATGCTGACACCGATCGATGCTCGCGCAAATCACGAAGCAGGTTTTGCCAGTCGTTCATGGTTGACTCGTCGAGCAAGCGGCGATTCGCGCGGTTGATGCCGAACCAAACCTTTTGGCGTCCGAGCAATGAACGTACACGCGCGAATGGAAGGCCGAAATATCGCAACGTCTCACCATGACGCGAATGCACGATATCGATCGCCTCAGGCGCTTCAGCGACGATCGCGAGACTAAGCTCGCTTGCAGTCGCAGCAGCAACAGGCGGAAATCGCGCCAGCTTCTTGCGCCAGAGATCGTCTTTGTCATGACAGGCTGCCTCGGTCAGCACCGTTAGATTCTCATCGACTGTGAAAACTTTGATGATGTTTCTTAGACTGCCTCGCAAAAGCGCGACACGATAAAGCAATGGCTTGAGTAGCTCGGGCGAGACGATGAGCCAGAGTTGCTCGACGTAGGGCGGCTTGACGCGATCGGACGTGCGACGGAACCAAAGTAACGACGACGACAGAAACGCGTCGACTACCGAAGGCTGGCTCGACACAACCGGGCCTGTAACAGCGATTCGCGCTCGTCTCGTTTTCAACAGGACTTGCGCATTTCGACCTGGCTGACCCGGCTTCGTTCCACGACTCAACGACATGCGCTCGACAACACCTCCAAACCACGACTGAGATGCCAACGTGGCCAGGCGCTCGCAACGCATCTGACGCGCCGCCCGAATCGTTGCGGTAATAGCCTTGGCAGAAGTCCGTGGGATCAACTGGATCAACGAGACTTCAGCGCGCAGCTTGCGCGACACTTCGAGTTCGAGTAACTGTCCATTCCACTCCCACGCTGTGACGCGCCACAGCCGAGTCCCCTTCTCCGTCCAACAGGAAAACATCAGTCGCTCCCGCACAACTGCAACATCGATCTCGTCTCTGTGCAGTGCTTGTGTCACACCATCAGCCACAAACAACCACTCCGCATACTCGCGAAGCAGCGCGGAAATTTCCTGGTGCGTAGTCGCAATCAATTCCGGATTTGTGAGGATTCGAAGCATAGTGAGGTAACTGCTTTTGTGAATTTAGTGCCTTTTTGTGGCCTACTTCTACCTTGTGCTACATTTCTGGTCAACTGAATTATGAAGAACGTTTATCTCGCTGGAGCAGTAAGAACGCCGATCGGCAAGTTTGGCGGCACGCTCGCATCGTGGACTGCCGCAGATCTCGGCGTCGCTGTCGCAAAAGAAAGCCTGCATCGTGCGGGTGTCGCGGCGGATCAAATCACGGAATCAATCTGGGGTTGTGCGCGGCAAGCCGGCGGTGGTCCAAACGTGGCGCGGCAGATCACTTTCCGCGCAGGCGTCCCACAAACCATACCGGCCGCCACCATCAACCAGGCGTGCGGCTCAGGACTGAAAGCAATCATTCTCGCGGCGCAGGAGATCATGCTCGGACGCTCCGACGCAGTGCTTGCGGGCGGCACGGAAAGCATGTCGCGCGTGCCGTACTTCGCCGAGGGTGCACGTTGGGGCGCGCGCATGGGCAACATGCAACTCGTCGACGGCATGTATCGCGACGGCTTCAGCGATCCGCTTTCAGGACTGCTGATGGGCCAAACGGCTGAGAAGCTTGCGCGACAATATGAAATCTCGCGCGACGAGCAGGACGAGTTCGCTCTCCATTCGCAACAGAAAGCACAGGCAGCGATCGAGTCAGGAAGATTCAACGACGAAGTGATGTCGCTCGAGATCAGCGGCAAGAAAGGTGAGACTACGAGCTTCGCCAAAGACGAACATTGCCGCGCCGGAACAACGCTCGAAGATCTCGCGAAGCTACGCCGGTCTTCTACAAAGACGGCTCCGTCACGGCCGGCAACTCATCAGGTATCACTGACGGCGCCGCGGCAGTTGTGGTTCTGAGCGAGGAAGGACTCAAACGATTCGGAACCACGCCGCAAGCAAGAATTGTCGATTACGAGATCTCCGGAGTCGATCCAGAGATCATGGGCATTGGTCCTGTGCCCGCCGTGCGAGCACTGCTCGAACGACAACATCTTTCGCTTTCCGAAATCGATCTGATTGAGCTGAACGAAGCTTTCGCGGCGCAGGTGATCGCGTGCGATCGCGAGCTTGGTTTTGCTGCCGATCGTTTGAACGTCAATGGCGGCGCGATCGCGTTGGGCCATCCGATCGGCTGCACTGGTGTTCGCATCACGACGACGCTGCTGTACGAGATGCAGAAGCGACAAGCCAGACTCGGACTCGCCACGCTCTGCGTCAGCGGCGGCATGGGACTCGCGCTTTTGCTGGAGCGCGTATGATCGTCCTGCGGAAACGAGCCGGCGCGCTGGTCGCAGTTTCCGTGGTCCTACTCGTCGTCGGCGCCTGTCGCTCGCAGAGCGAAAACCTAACTACGACGAATAGCCAATCGTCTGACACAGTCGTCTCCTCCACTCCACCGTTTCAAACGAAAGAGCCCCAGCGTTACAGCGCCCTCCGCACCATCACCATTGTCAACGCTGCCGGCGAGAGTCTCGTGACGAAGACCTCGGTCGCGCGTGACGGTGAGTCGCGTCGTCACGAATCTACAGTCGCATCGAAGACCACGGTTTACCTCGACGTGCCCGAAGGTAAGTTTGTGTTACTGCCGGACGAGAAGGTGTACGCGGATCTCACGGATGAGAGCCAGATTTCCGCGGATAAAGATGAAGATGGATTGAATTCTTCGCCTGATGCACTGCTGCACACGGACGCGGGCAGCACCAGTTATCAAAAGATGGGCGCTGAGTCGATCGCGGGTCGCAATGCGAATAAGTATCGCATTGTTGTTAACAGTTCGGCGGCGGCGAACGTCAGCCAGAGTGAGACTTTGATGTGGATTGATGAAGCGTTGCAAATGCCTATCAAATCGGAGACGAAATCTTCGGATGGCACACACGTGATGATGGAGGTTTCGGAAATAAAGCTCGAAGTGGATAAGAATCTGTTTAGAGTGCCGGAAGATTATAAAAAACTTGCTTTTGCTGAGCTTCGCAGCCGTCTGAGTAATAAGTAGACAGGATGTCTAAACAACCTGCTGAAAGCTCAGGGCATCCACTAAGTCTCTCAAAATCTTCGCCAGAAAGGCTGTTTGTAGTGAAAACACGACTTTTGACTCTTGCGATTGTTTTCGTCGCACTTTTTTCCCAACTCGAAGCCAGCGCGCAAACGCGTGGTCGCAGCACCGCGCAAGCCGCACCGACGTTGATGTCCTCACTGCCGCAATCTGACGCGGTGGTGCAGGTGAAAGTGAAACAACTTCTGAGCGAAGCGATGCCCCGCATGCTCGCCAACAATCCCGCCAAGCTCAGCGACGCGAATGCGAGTATCGATCGCTTCAAAGATCGCACCGGACTCGATCCGCGCATGTTTCAGCAGGTCGCGCTCGGTCTTCGTTTCACTTATCCGTCCGAAGGCGTGACGAAAGTACAAACGGTCGCACTCGCGAATGGAAGTTTCAGCGCCGCGGCAATGGTCGCAGCCGGTCGAATAGCTTCGAACGGAAAGTATCGTGAAGAAAAGTATCAGGACAAGACCGTCTACATCTTCACAGTCGATGAAAACTTAAAACTGCTTGGTCTATTCGACGTGAGAATCGGTGAGCTCGCGGCAGCGCCGCTCGACGAGAACACGTTAGCGCTCGGCGATCCGGCGGGCGTGCGAAGTGTGATTGATGCCGGTCGTTCGCGCAAACGAGCGAATGCAGAACTGATCGCACTCGCCAATCGCGATCCCAACGCCGTCATCGGATTCGGCAGCACCATCACCGAACAGCTAGTCGCAAATCTCGACTTCGGCAATGCTCCGATCGGCGCCGACTTGCGATCACTGCGACAGGTTTACGGTTCGGTCGGTACGACGGAAACTGATCTACAGTTGTTCATCGCCGCGCGCGCAGTGAGTGCGCAGGCTGCGAAGAACTTTGGAACCTCGCTTGAAGGATTGAAACAGTTAGGAGCGTTCTTCGTGGGACGTCTGTCTGGAGCGAAAGGCGTGCTGGCGAAGAGCGCATTGTCGAATATGACGATCGTCGCGGACGCAAACGAGCTGCATATCAGAACAAGCGTGGCCCAGGCTGAGGTTGGGCCACTACTCGGAAACTAGGACGCGGATTGAAACCGCGGATTTATTTAGTTGGGAAGTTCAGACCTGGAGGGAGGCCGGGCTCGGCTGCCGGTTCTCCCTCATCCAACTGCGCTAACACATCGTTGTAGATCCTGATCTTGCCGTCCTGCTTCATCCGCTGCTGCACACCGGCGACGTAATCATCAAACACCTGATCCTGGCGTTCGCTCATCATCGACTGCTTCAACGTATCGCTTTGTGCGGCAACTCCAGTCATGTCAGCATCGTATCTCTTCGTGACGCCGACAATCACCCACTTGTCTTCAACCTTGATCGGCGTCTTGCTAAACTCGCCCGGCTTCAAACTGTAGACCAGATCATCGAGCGCAGTGCTCGAACCTGCTTTGCCGAGTGATGAGCCGAGTTTGAACGACTCTTCCGTACCCGCGTCGTAGCCCTCTTTCTCGCCAGCAGCCTTGATCGCGTCTGGACCACTCAGACTCGCTGCGAGGTCTTTCGCTTTCTGTTCCAACTGGTCCTTTGCCTGCTGCTTCTTGATCTCATCGGCAATCTTCGTCTTAACTTCGTCAAAATCAGGAATGCGCGGCTCTTTCTTCTCTACGAGCATCGGAATCGCGAAACCACCTTTGATACCGGTCGCTTCGCCGACATCGTTGGCGTTGTTCAACGGCTCGATCGCTTGCTCAAACTGCTGGTTGGCTCCGATCTCAGGCACGTCGTCGCCGGGCTTTACGAAAGGCGTTTCGCGCACCATCTGGGCCGGAGTCATGTTGGCTTGCGCCGCAAGTTCCTGCGCGACTTTTTGCGGGTCCTTGGTTTCCTGTAAACGCGTATGGGCCTTCTGCGCGAGCTTGAATGCCTCGCCGTACGCTTTGCGGTTGCGCAACGAGACGAGAATGTCCTGCTTCGCCTCTGCGAAAGTCTTCGGAACACTCTCGCCGCGACGGAGGATGTACCAGTTTCCTGCGTAACGAATCGGGATATCCGAGACGTCTCCCGGTCTCATGTCAACCGTTCGATCGTAAAGGCTATTCGGTTTAGCTTTCGTTCTTCCTGAACGGCTTCTCGAGCTGACCACCTCTGCTCGCGGTCGCGGGATCTTCTGAGTTTCCCTTCGCGACTTCGGCAAATGCTTCTTTCGTGGCCTGTCCGGTCGTTCCGCGTAACTTCGTGATCAGGTCTTTCGCTTTTTGCTCAACCTGTGCATCGAGATCCTTGCGCGCAACTTTCAAAAGAATCTGCTGGACCTCTACGCCCGCTTCCTTGAACTTCGGATCGAGACTGTCGTACTCCGTCTTCAGATCCGACTCGGGAATCTGAAGCTTCGAGCCGACCTTTTCAGTCTCGACAAAGACGTAGCGAACTTTTCTTTGCGGTTCGAGGTAACGATAGTCAGTCTTGTGACTCTCGTAATAGCTGCGCAGCTCGTCATCGCCCGGCTGGATCTTCGTCGCGAGTTTGTCGGTCGAAACCGCCACGTAGCTCACGTCGAATGAAGTGTTGCGTCGTTTATATTCTTCTTCGACTTCAGCATCGGAAACGTTGACGCTTGCACTAACGAACGCGCGGAGTTTTTCCTGCGCGATCTCGTCGCGCATATCATTCTCAAACTTCTCAATGTCGCCGTACCGCGCCGTTACTGACTCTTTGTACCTTTCGAAGCCGACAAAGTTTCCGGACGCGTCCGAAAACTGTTTACGAATCCTCTCGGCGAGTTCGCCATCACTGGCGCTGAGACCGAGGCGCGCTGCTTCCTGAGAAATCACTTGCTTGCTGATCAGGCCCTCGAGAAAGCGCTTGTTGCCGCCTAACTGGGCCAGGCTGATGCGGCCGCCGAGCATCTGCGCGTAGTTTTCCCTGACGCGCGCGACATCAGCGACGGTGATGCTGGCCGAACCCACTTTCGCTACTACTTCCGTGTTTCTGGTGGGGTCGATGCTGTTCGCTGAGCGGCCGGGGGCGTAGAAAATCACAAGGCTGACGGCCATCAGGATCGCAAATAGCAGGATGACGATATTGCGGGTTCGTTCGAGTCGTCCAAGTTGTTTGAGCATTGTTTATTACCTTTCAGAAACTGCGGATTGTATGTGAGAGTCGCGAGCGGCTGCAACTGTAGAAGGTTCAGAAATGGCTTCTTTCTCTGTGCAACCTCTGTGTTCTCTGTGCCTCTGTGGTTCAATACTACTGAGAAAAAACAAACCACAGAGGCACAGAGAACACAGAGGTTGCACAGAGATGAACTCGATCTGGAGACTTTTCGGGAAAGCGACTTGAACTCTAAACGGTCGTTTGCCCGATTACGATCCGGATGCTATTTTAATCCACTTCATGGACGCAATTGGCGGCTCAACATGGTTGTGGATCGGATTCAGTCTATTTATTTTGATCATGCTGAGCCTCGATCTGGGGCTCTTCAACCGCAAAGCTCACACCATTAAGTATCGAGAGGCGTGGATCTGGAGCGGCGTCTGGGTGACGCTGGCGATGATCTTTGCCGGGATAGTTTTTTACTATCTCGGATCCCAGCCTGGGTTCGAGTTTCTCACCGGGTACCTCATCGAGTTATCGCTCTCCGTCGATAACCTTTTCGTCTTCCTGCTGATCTTTTCTTACTTCAAAGTCCCGGCGAAGTTTCAGCACCGCGTACTCTTTTGGGGCGTGATGGGAGCATTGATAATGCGCCTGACGATGATTTTCGTCGGCGCGGCGCTCATCAATCGCTTTCACTGGATCATCTATATCTTTGGCGCCTTCCTCGTGTACACCGGAATCAAGATGTTCCGGCAGGGCGAGATCGATGTCCAACCGGACCAAAACCCTCTTATCCGGCTGGTCACACGGTTTCTACCGATCTCGCGGCATTACGAAGAGGAGAAATTCTTCACTAAGATCAACGGCAAACGGACCGGAACGCTCCTGTTACTCGTTTTGATGGTCGTAGAAGTTACGGACCTCGTGTTTGCGGTCGACTCAATCCCGGCGATTTTTGCGGTCACTACGAACACATTTATAGTCTACACGTCGAACGTCTTTGCGATTCTCGGTCTGCGCTCGATGTACTTTCTGCTCGCGGGCGTGGTGGAAAAGTTTCGCTTCCTCCGGTTCGGGCTCGCTGTGGTTCTCACCTTCATCGGCGTGAAAATGCTCGTTGCAGCGGTCGGTTTCCACATTCCGATAAAATTTTCACTCGTTTTCGTCGCTGTCGTGCTGGTTGGGTCGGTGGTGGCGTCCCTGGTGATTGCCCATGAAGGCGAGCGGACTATAACCGTCGACCTCCCACCAGATTTCGATTTGCCCAGGGACGAGTAGACAGGATGGAAGGATTTACAGGATTTTCAGGATAAAACCCCACCCCCTGTAAAAATTTAATAAATCTTGTTAAAAATCTTCTGGCAATCCGTGTTACCCGTGTGCTAAATTCCTGAGTCGGTAGTGTTGCTGCCTGGATCGGACTCACACCTGGTTCCAACTCGGTTGGACCTCCTTCCCCAAGTCGATTTAGACCAATGGTTGCGAATAAAACCAGTCGTTTTGCTTATGATTGGTGGATTATTCAGAAGCGTTTCGTCTATCTGGTAATCGCCATTTTCATGCTTTGCGGCCTCGCCGCGGGCGCCGCTGTCTACGTCTACAAGTACGGCAATCCGTTCCGGAACGTCGCCGTCGTGAATCATCCCGCCGGGGCGCGGTTCGTCTCCTTCGAGGGCGACGTACGCGTTATCCGCGCCGCCACTCGCGAGATGATTCCCGCCAACGGCGATACCGAGCTTTACCCCGGCGACACCGTGCAAACGCAGGCAAACGGGCGCGCCCGCATCGGCCTCGCCGACGGCTCAACCCTCCTCGTCAAACCAAACAGCACGATTATCGTGCGGGATAACGCCCGAGCTGACGACGGTAAAAAGACAAACGTGCACGTCGTGGTCGACAGCGGTCAGTTGTCAGTCCGCACGGAGCAACAAGCGGACGGCACCACGAACGTCGTTGAAACGCCCAAGACCAAGAGCTCAATGGGCGAAAAGACGAGCGCCAGCTTCGGTGTCAATCCTGAAGGAACCGAAGAAATTCGCGTATCGACTGGTGCGATCGAGACGACCAACGGCGCTGGGGAAAAGACTTCAATCCGCGAGGGCGAGTACGTTTCAGTTAACAACTCCGGTCGGCTTTCACCCGCGCAGAAGTTGCTGGACGTGCCGCAACCGACGCGGCCACACGATCGCGAGCAGGTATTTCTCGGCAGTAATGGCGCCGCGAGCGTGGCGTTGAAGTGGCAGCGGCCGCAGTCAGGCACGCCTGCTTACTATCGCGTCGAAGTCGCGACTTCTCCTTTCTTCGTCGCGGACGGAAAAGTTATCGAGCGCGATCAGCTGGTGGCGACTGAGTTCGGCGCGAGCGATCTGCGTCCCGGTGTTTACTTCTGGCGCGTGCGCGCGACTGCGGCGAGCGGCCAGGCGAGTGATTGGAGCGATCCGCTGAAGTTTGTAGTGACGGCGCGCGGCAGTTCGCAAGTCGCTGTCACGGATCTCAGCACTGAGCTTCTCGGCGGCAGTATTTATCTGATTCGCGGCAAAGCCGATCCAGGCGTGACCATTCGTTGCAGCGGTCGCGAAACGATCGCCGCGCCCGATGGCACGTTTCAGATTCAGGTCACTGCGGCGGCAACCACACGGGATCTCGCGCTCGAAGCGCAGGACTCGAGAGGCAACAGCAGCCAATACAGAGTTTCGCTTTCAACACGCGCAGGACGCGCCAGAACCTAAGTCGAACTAAGTCGCATGTCGAGTCACGTAATCCTGCTAACGGATGCTCACGAAGCCCCAGCCTACGAGTTAATCGAGGCTTTGCGTGGCGCTGGCGTGAAGACCCTCATCGAGGGCCTCCGTGAAGTGGAAGTCGAAAAGGCGCTCGCCCAGCAAAAGAAACGCGAGGGCGTGCACGACTCCGAAGGACCACCACCGTTGGCCGTGTTATATGAAGTGGTACCCGGTGCGGACATGGTTGAGCTTCACACCGCGATCGATCATGCGAAGGCGTTCTGGCCCGGGGCTCCGCTCGTAGCGTGTCGCCGGCAGACGAACGGGTATCAGAGTCACAATCTGCGAAGTCTCGATGGTGCAACCTTAAAACGGCTCGGTTTCCTTGCGATTGCAGATAAATCCGCACAACTCCCGGCGCTGCTCCGCGAGATTGAAGCTCATGGCGGGACGGGCGAGCTGAAACTCCCGGACACGTTCGATCAGCCGTCCGATGAAAGCTCAGCCTCGCTGCCGCGGAAGATCAAGTTCAGCCACCTGCGTGCGGCGTACGACATCGTTTCGTCTTTGCACTTCAGCGGCGATCAAAGCGGCGCCGCAAACACTGCACTCGCCGGTTTGCAAGGGCTCATCAAAGCCGATCGCTGGGCCATCTACCTGTTTTCAGAATCAAAAGGTTTCGAAACCTCGACACTCGAAGCCATCGCGGTCAAAAAAGCTGGTGATGACAGCGCCCGGCACGAAGATGAATGGGCCCAACTCGAACCCGATCTCCCGATCGGTTCTGAAACGAAAGCCGCAAAGCGTGCGGCTGCGGGAATGGGAATCGTCAAGCGGAAAGAACGCGGGCAGTTTGTCGTTGCAGTTCCTTTGATTTGTGGCGAGCGGATACTCGGTGTCATTGAAGGCATCCGCGAAGGCGCTGGTTCATACGCGTTCAAGAAGACTGACGTCGAGTTGCTCGACTCACTCTCACTCCCGATCGCTTCCGCTCTCGCGAATGCAGTCCGCATCGCCGAGGCCGAGCGTCTCTCACAGACCGACGATCTGACCAAGCTTCACAACGCGCGCTACCTTCGCCAGTTTCTTCTGAACGAGATCCGGCGCGCGCGTCGTTATCAAACAAGTGTCGCCGCACTGTTTCTCGACCTCGACGACTTCAAACAGATCAACGACGTACACGGTCACCTTGTCGGCTCACACGTGCTGATGGAAATGGCCGCCGTGATTCTCTCGTCAATCCGCGATACTGATGCTGTCGCACGTTATGGTGGCGACGAGTTTGTAATCGTTCTTCCCGACACCGGAACAGAGCTCGCAGGACAGGTAGCTGAACGTATTCGTCAGAAGATAATCCGTCACAATTTCAACGGCGGGCGGCGACTCCAACTCTCGCTAACTGCGAGTTTCGGAGTCGCTGCTTTTCCGAAGCACGCTTCATCCCCCCAACAACTGATCGCCTGTGCGGATACCGCCATGTACGAGGCGAAGGCCGCCAATAAAAACTGTGTCCGTTTCGCGGCTGACTTAGCCAGCAAGGAGCCCGCACGACGCGCCGCAGCCAACTTGGAAAACACCGAGTACACGGATGTCCGTGACAATCAACCTGCGTCCGTGTAATCCACGGCTAACTCGTGTATATTTTCTCGTTTACGCGGTGTGGGCTCAGGGTGTATCTTAGGATTTCGGACGAGTTTGGGCGACATTTACGCCAATCCCACCCGAAGTTCCATTCTAGCCATCACGGGAAGTGAATAAATTCTAAATGGCGTTCAAATCTATCTTTAGTCTGTTTTCGAGCGACCTCGCTATTGATCTTGGGACGGCGAATACACTCGTTTATGCAAAAGGACGCGGCATTGTCGTGTCTGAACCTTCTATCGTCGCGATTAATAAAGTTACAAATCAGGTTGAAGCTGTCGGACGTGACGCGAAAGACATGTTGGGCCGTACGCCCGGAAACATCGTCGCCATTCGTCCGATGAAGGACGGCGTTATTGCCAACTTCGAAGTCACGGAGAAGATGCTTCAACACTTCATTCGCAAGGCCCACAACGGCAAGACGTGGGTGAGCCCGCGCGTCGTCATCGGTATTCCGTCAGAGATCACGCAGGTCGAACGACGTGCTGTCGAAGACTCCGCGTATCGTGCGAAAGCTTCAGAGGTCTATCTCGTTGAAGAAGCGATGGCAGCCGCGATCGGCGCCGGTTTGCCGATCACTGAGCCACACGGAAACATGGTTGTCGACATCGGTGGCGGCACGACTGACATTGCAGTGATCAGCTTGAGCGGTATCGTTTACTCGCGCGCGGTGCGTGTAGCCGGGAACGAGATGGATGAGGCAATCATTCAATACATCAAGAGGAAGTACAACCTGCTGATTGGTGAACGAACTGCCGAAGCGATCAAGATCGAGCTCGGCTCGGCGTATCCGTTGGATGAGCCGCTGTCGTACGAGGTGCGTGGTCGTAACTTGATCGAGGGAATTCCGAAGACGATCACGATCACAGACGAAGAAGTTCGCGAAGCGCTGGCTGACTCGATCTCGACGATCATCAACGCTGTGCGCGTTGCGCTCGAACGAACTCCGCCGGAGCTTTCAGCAGACATCGTAGAGCGTGGCATCGTACTGACCGGCGGCGGCGCGTTGTTGAAGAATCTCGACAAACGACTTTCGATCGAGACCGGATTGCCGGTATCGCTGGCCGACGATCCACTCGCTTCAGTAGTGCTTGGCACGGGCAAGATGTTGTCAGACTTCGATCTACTCAAGCGTGTGAAGTGGGAAAACACGATGGTAAGCGGAATGTAAGTTTAGAGTTCAGCCTTTAGGCTGCACGCTTAGATAAAATTAAGGTAACTAGAAGTTGAAAGTAACAAGCTAAAGCTTGAACTCTAAACTTTGAACTCTAAACTGGGACTTTGAAGATTTAGCACGTGGCTTCGGTTCGTACACAAAAAGAGATTCGACAACGAGCTCCCATCTGGCTCGTTACGTTGCTTGTCGCCAACCTGATCATCATGGCTGTTGATGCGAAAGACGCTGATGGTCGCCAAAAGGTGCTGCGCATCTGGACCCAGGCCTTTGCTTCGCCACTGCAAAGCGCATCATCGAAAGCGACCGGCGCGACCACCGGGTTTTTCCAGCAGATCTGGAACTTCCGCAGCACTGCCCAGGAAAACCAACAACTCAAAGAGCGTCTTGCGCAGGTCGAAACTGAGCTCCACACTGCGCAAGAAGCCACCGCTGAGAACGAGCGTCTCAAAGCACTGTTGAATCTCAACGAGCAGACGAGTATCAAGGGTATTCCCGCTCGCGTGATCGCGCGCGATCCTTCCGTGTGGTTCAACACGATCACGATCAATTGCGGCAGCAGCTCGGGAGTTGAAATGAATATGCCGGTCGTCACCGCCGGTGGGATTGTCGGCCGCGTCATCACTGTTGGTCCATGGGCGTCGCAGGTCATGCTAATTACGGACGAGAAGGCCGGCGCGGGCGCCGTTGTGGGCCAACTCGGACAATCAGGCGCGCTGGGTTCCGTTCGCGGTCGCGCGGATCTCGGTGTCGGATTGATCGAGATGCGCTACGTTTCCGGACTCGAGAAAGTGGAAGTTAACGATTACGTAATGACGACCGGTCAGGACGGAATTTATCCGCCAGGCCTGAACGTAGGCCGCGTGGTTGAAGTTAAACCTGGAACAGCGACGCAGGCGCATCAGATTCTTATTCAACCCGGTGCACGGCTTGATCACCTTGAGGAAGTTGCGGTACTCCTCTATCACCCCCCGCCGCGTTCTGTGCCCGAACAAACTCCGCAGCCGAACGCAAACAGAAATACGAGATGATCTGAGTGGCAATTAGCAAGGGGTTCAATTGGCAACGCTTCTATGTCGAAGCTTAAGATTGCGGTAGTTTTATCGGTCTCAATCCTGCTCCAGCTTTTGCTGCGCGAGGTTTGGCGACCACTTTCCTATATAGACTTCCCTCTCGTAGTTGTTGTTTACATCGCTTTGCAACGTGACGCGTGGAAGGCCCTGGTTGTCGGCACACTCGCGGGATTGATTGTTGACGCTGCAAGCGGTGGTTTGGTAGGGGCGGGAGGTTTTTCCAAGACGCTGACGGCGTACATCATCTATTTCGCGGCGACGCGCGTAAATCTTGAAAACCCGTTGTTGCGGATTCCGGTGCTCGCGGCCGGCTCGTTACTTGACTCCGCAATCTACGTCTTCTGGCACAAGGTGCTGGGCTATCCGCCAACGGTGCCGTTCGTACAGACGATGTCTTATAAACTAATAGCGACGACAGTGGCGGGCACCCTGGCGCTTTACGTGCTCGACGCGCTCGTGGCCGAGCGCAACGCTCAACGACGCCAGTTTGCCAATCGCCGTCGCGTCGCGCGACGCTCAACCGGACCCCTGCGGCGCCGGTAATCATGTAAATCCTGAAATCTTGTAATCCTGTCTACAACTAAGTAAAGGACACAAGGCACTAAGGAAATATCAAAGCGATGAAATTCGAAGACACATCTCAAAATCTTCGCGCGCGCTTGCGGTTCATTCAGGTACTCGCCATCGCGATGCTCGGACTGCTCAGCATTCGCCTGTATGTCTTGCAGGTGGTCAGAGGAGATCGTTACGCCGAAATCGCGGAAAACCAGCGGCGTCGTCGCCTCCCGATTCCCGCACCGCGAGGCATGATCTTCGACCGCGAAGGCCGCGTGATCGTCGATTCGCGTCCCACCTACAACGTGATCCTCTGGCGTGAGGACGTAAAAGGTAAGGATCTCACGTCGTTGATCGAGCCGTTTTCCGAGGGTCTGAGCGTCGACAAAGACATCCTGCGCGACCGCTTCGAAATGGTCAAAACCATGCCGGCGTTCGAGTCGATTACGGTTAAGCAAAACGCCTCGCCGGGTGACATCGCGTGGGTCGAGGCACACAATCTCGAATTCCCCGAGCTGCGTGTTGAGCAACAGCCGCAACGCCGTTATCCGGCCGATGGCTCGCTCGCGCACGTGCTGGGCTACGTCGGTGAAATCAGTCCCGAGCAACTGGAAAAACAGGTTTATAAAGATAAAGGTCTCAAACCCGGTGACATCATCGGCCTCAGCGGTCTCGAGCAGATTTACGACGACTATCTCCGCGGCAAAGACGGCTATCGTGAAGTTGTAGTCGACAGTCGCGGGCGCATTCAGGATGAGATTGACACGATCCCACCGATACCGGGTCGCGATCTTGTGATGACGATCGATCTCGACCTGCAACTCGCCGCCGAAGAGCAATTGCGAAATTCCGTAACCAAACGCGGCGTAATCATCTCGGCGGATCCGAACACCGGCGAGATTCTCGCGCTCGCTTCGGCCCCGACATTCGATCCAAACCTCTTTTCACAACGAATCACGACAAAACAAGGACGCGCCGAGTATGCCGCGCTTTTGAACGATCCCGACACTCCACTGATCAATCGCGCGATTCAGAGTCGCCAACCGCCGGGATCCACGTGGAAGATCCCGATGGCGATCGCCGGTCTTAAACAGGGCGCTATCACACTCGAACATTCGAATCTCGTGTGTGGCGGCGGTATCACTATCGGCAACAAGTTCACGCGTTGCATGGGCAATCATGGCTCGCCTGATATCAAGGCTGCCATTACCCATTCGTGCGACGGTTATTTTTATCGCCTCGGATTGAAGATGGGTATCGACGGCATCGTCGAGATGGTTGACGAGTTTGACCTCAACAAGCGCACCGGTATCGATCTTCCAAACGAAATCATGAACTACACGCCTTCGCGCGAATTCAAACGCAAGATGCAGCCGCGCGATCCTGAATGGCGCGATATCGATACTGTCTACGCGTCGTTCGGGCAGGTCTACGACATCATCACTCCGATCTCTTTGCTGCGAACGATCGCGGGAATCAGCGTCGATGGTCGCATGTACATCCC
Source organism: uncultured Acidobacteriota bacterium (assembly GCA_963748155.1). Taxonomy (GTDB): domain Bacteria; phylum Acidobacteriota; class Blastocatellia; order Pyrinomonadales; family Pyrinomonadaceae; genus PSRF01. The sequence goes on from CAVVHV010000005.1 coordinate 481,141, forward strand.
GCACGTGCTGAAGGAAGTAAAAGCAGTCGGCACTCCGGGTACACCGGATTACAAGCCGCCAGTGACATTCACTCCGCTCGACCCGTCGCGACCGAACCCGAAAATAATTTCGATTCCGGAAGCGATCGATCAGGCGGTGGTTCAAGGTATGTGGCAAGTGGTGAACGCCGGCGGCACGGGCGGGCGCATTAAGATGGATGGGTTTGATATCGCAGGCAAGACGGGAACGGCGCAGGTCGTCGGGCTCGGCAAAGACACCGGCAAGAACAAGGACCACTCGTGGTTTGTGTCCTACGCTCCGGCTTACAAACCCGAGATCGCGATGGTCGCTCTCATCGAGAACTCGGGATTTGGTGGAAGCCACGCGGCGCCAGCAGTTCGTGGAGTCTACGATGTTTACTATCGCAAGACTCGTCACGAAGAACCGCCGGGAACGGTGAAACCACAGATCGCGAAGAAAGAAACGACGGATAAGAAGAAACCGGCAGCCGCCGCTGCCGCCGGACAGCAAACCGCAGTCAACAACCAGTAGTAAATGGTCGCGATAATTCACAAACGCAGTTGGCGTGACTTCGATTGGATCCTGGCGCTGCTCGCCATCGGGATCGTGCTGTTCGGCACGATCCAGATTCGCAACGCACAGCCGACGGAAACCTATTGGGTCAAGCAACTGATCGGGCTTTCGATTGGTCTGGTGGCGATGCTCGCGATTGCTTTCACTGACTACCGGCGACTGCTCAATCTCGCACCTGCTTTTTACATCTTCGGTCTGATCCTGCTCGTCCTCGTTCTCTTCCCCGGCATTGGTTTGAAGATCAACGGCCAGCGCGCGTGGATCAAAGTACCCGGCATCGGGCAGTTTCAGCCTTCCGAGTTTGTAAAAGTAACGACGGCGATGATGCTCGCGCGTTATTTCGGCAAGAACCGTATCGAGGTACTCACGATTAAGGAGATCGTCGTAGGTGGGCTGATTCTCGCGTTGCCGATTGGCCTGATCCTGCTCGAGCCTGATGTTGGTTCAGTGCTCACGTACATGCCGATTCTCGCGGTCGTACTTTTCCTGTCAGCGATCAAGTTGAGGTTAGTGGTTGCGAGTGCTGTGCTGGCGGTGGTTTTGATTCCCGCCGCATACGTAATGGGCGTCAAGACCGGCGCGGTGAAGTCGTACCAGCAGGAACGTATCAACGTGATTCTCGATCCGGAGAATGCTGACCGGCGTGGTATCGGTTACCACACGTGGCAGTCGATTCTGACTGTTGGCGAAGGAGGGCTTTTCGGGTCGCGCTCGTCCGTCGAACACTCGCAGAGCGGACTGAAGTTTCTGCCCGAGCCGCACACTGATTTCATTTACGCGGTGTTGGCCGAGAATGCCGGGTTTGCAGGCTGCGTCATGGTCCTGCTGGCTTACATGATATTACTTTCGCGTTTGATCACGGGCGCGCGCCGCGCGTCGGATCGCATGGGCATGCTCTTCATCATGGCCTTCGTGGGCGGCCTGACATTTCAGATCTTCATTAACATCGGCATGGCCTTAGGCATCTCTCCAGTAATCGGCGTCCCGTTACCTTTGATGAGCGCCGGCCTCGCCTCCCTCATAGCAACCTTCATCGCTATCGGCTTCGCGATTAGCGTTCAACTGCGTCGCTTCGTGAACTAGTCAAGCCTTAGACAGGATTTACAAGATTTTTCAGGATTGACAGGATTTATCTTGTAAATCCTGAAACATCTTGTAAATCCTGTCTAAGACTTGACTGCCTTTTTAGCGTTCGGAGGGTTCTTGGGGACCGTGTTGCAGAAGGTCCCATACGCGGGACGGTAGCCGCGGTCCTGGGCCTGCTTCTGGGTCATGTAGACGCCTTGCTTCGTTTTGCCGTAAAGCTTCGAGGTGGGACAGTGATAGAAACCATATTCGGTATCAACCCACACTCTAATCGTCGGAATGCCGCGCGGCGATGGCGATGGCTGGGTGTCGGCGTCGGCTGCTGTCTGCGCCGATTGCAGCTGGAAACGAACAGAAAACAAACGATAATTAAAACTCTTTTCATCAGTTCTCCGGTTCTTTCAAATAGTCTTCCCGTTCTTTCGGCGTTAGTTCTCTGGCCACCCGCTGGCTAATCAAGTCACGAAGCTCATTAAACGGCGCAAAAGCCTCACGTGGATAGATGCGCGTCGCGTAATCTTCGCTTGCTGTAAACACCCGTTCGCCCATCCGGGCTGAACAGCGCGTTTAGAACCGGTCCCTTGTGATCCAACAACGTCGCGATGCTTTCCCCAGTCTGCGCATTCCAAATCCGCGCCGTGTTATCCGCACTCGCAGTCACGATCAATCGGGAGTCAGGACTGAACGAAGCACTGTTTACCCGGCCCGTGTGCCCTTCCAGCGTTCTGATAATGTTTCCCCTGTTCGGATCGCAAACCCACGCGGCTCGGCACTCGCCGCCACGATAAACCGCCCATCCGGACTGTACTCCGCACTCGAAACTACCACCGGATATGTGCCGCCGATCATCCTCACTGGGGTAAATTGAGCAGCATCCCACAGTCGAACGGTCGCGTCGTCGCTCGCAGTGACGATGAACTTCCCGTCAGGACTGAACGACGCACTGTTTACACTCCACTATGACCGCGCAACTCGCCGAGACTCCGCGCCCGTCGCTGCATCCCAGACTCGCGCCGTCCCATCAGCACTCGCCGTCACCACAAATCGACCGTCCGTACTAAACGCAACACTATTGATGTCCGCGGTGTGGCCGTTAAGCTTCACGCTAGCCGGCTCCGATGGTCTTCGTTCTTCTCCCCCGCGGCCCGGCGACGCGTCTTTGTAAATAAACTCCGAATCTCGCTCGAATCTACAAACTCACGCAACGCATCGATGTTGTAGATCACTCCCGACGATCCCTTCGTCGTTGCGATTGATTGCCCGTCGGGACTGAACCTCGCATTAGCAACCTTTGCGCTTCGATCGACGAGATACATAAACGGCACCGAACGCTGCAACCCAATACCATCAAGCCACAGCTTTCCGTCGCGCGTTGTCGCCGCGAGGTCCCAGCCGTCCGGACTACACGCGATGCTCGTGACCGGGGCCGAACGATCCCACGCTTCTACTGTCGGGCTCGTGCTTTCCATCTCCGGGATGGAAAGGCCACAGGCGCGCGGTTTGATCGTCACTCGCCGTAACGATGAATTGACCATCAGAGCTGAATGCGACACTGTTTACTGCCTGCGAGTGTCCGCGAAACTGCAGTAATCAGTTTTCCGTCCAGCGAATCCCACACGCGCACAGTGTTATCGGCGCTGGCCGTCACGACAAACTTGCCATCGGGACTGAAAAGCGCTCCTGCCAGCGCTTCGTGTGTCCGCGCAATTCTTTGACGAGCTGGCCATCTGCGGTCCAGAGACGCGCGGTGCTGTCGCCACTGCTGGTCACGATCGCATTTCCGTCCGGACTGAAACTTACTCCGGCAATGTAGTCCTGATGACCTCCGAGCTGGACCTTCATCTTGCCTGTTGCGACGTCCCACACAGTCGCCGGAAAATCGCCTTCAGGCAGAGCGCCAAGCTCGGTGCCTGGCCCACCCTCGGTTGCGAGTAGTTTTCCATCAGGACTGAAGGCGAGCGCTGCCTTCGTGCCGGTCAGCCCGTTCAGTGCGGATTCCGGTGTCACTATCGAGACTCCAGATCATCGCTTTCTCGTCGGCAGCCTCTGTCGCGAAGTGAGTTTTGTCGGAACTGAAAGTGATTTCACTGACAGCAGCGGTATGGCCCTTCAGGACCTTCACCGCTTCTACCCGTGGCCGCCTTCCACACACGCACTGTGTTGTCGTCGCTTGCACTCACCACATAATTTCCATCCGGACTGAAGATGGCGCGGTGCACTTGCGCCCCATGTCCCTTTAGCTCGCGCACGAGTGTTCCCGTCGTGGCGTCCCAAATTCTGACTACACCTTCGCTGCCGCCAATTGCGATTAATTTACCGTCCGGACTAAACGTGGCAGAGGTGCCGTTTGTGCGTCTCAGTCAAATCTTTGACAACAGTTTTGCTACCGGCGTCCCACAATCTCACTCTGTTATCCATCGTGCGCGTGACAATAAACTTGCCATCGTGACTAAACTCCGCGCTCGCGACTTTCGCACCGTGATCTCTCAACGCACCACCGACGTTCGATAACGACAGCAGTCCGGCGCGAATCACATCTCTCGCTTCCTTTGTATCAGCGAACTTGCTCGAGCGCTTCCTTTGCCAGCAACACACTCAACTCCGGATCGGCAGCGAGCGTCATACTCGCCTTCAGTGCGAGTAGACGAGAGTTCGCTTTGCCTTCTGCGAGGGCCGCATCTTTGCTTTTTTTCCACGCGAAAAGCGCCAGGATGAGAAAGATCACGGCCGCAACGCCGCAAATTGCGATCACGAGACGCAACAACCGTATGCGCTTCTTTTGCGCGCCCGCCCGGCTTGCGTCGACAAGCGTCCGCAGCGACGGGCTCGCGAGCTGGGCCTTTACGAGTCGCTGTGCTTCGAGCAACTCCTCGGCCTCGAGCAATTTGCTGCCGGGCTGCCATTTGGAGGCTTTTGCCTCGAGTCGAAGTCGAATCTGCTCGTTGCGTGATTGATTCGCGAGCCATTTATCGTTGGACCGTCGAATCGGCTCGATGAAGCGGTCATGCGCGAGCTCGTACCAGCGAACATTCGTGCCTTTCCACTCGCCCTTGATCAGCCGCATCGCTTCGAGCTTATCGACCGCGGCGTTAGGCATTCCGCCGGTGGTGTCCTTTCCCCTGTTAACCGGCGCGCGCGTGCCTTCGGGTGTGATCAAAGTGTCGCCAAACCAGCGGCGGAGTGTCTCTTCTCTCACCTGTGTATCTGTTGCGACACTCTTGATCGATCGCTCGTAGAAGTTGGATAACGCCTGGCTCACGTCACCATACTTTTGCAGGTGCTTTGCAGTGATGACCGTCTCTTCCGGCGTGAGAGCGTCCCACAAACTCTGGCAGACGACTTGTAGCTGCACCGGCTCGACGTAAAGTCCCATCGTCTGCGTGCCGGTCATACTTTGGGTCGGGATCCGCAGCAGGTTCTTGACGAGTTGTTCAGCTACTCCGGGAGCGTAACTGCGATTAGTTTTTTCAAGCGGCTTCGTGATCGCGGTCAACGCCTTCTTTTCTCGCAAGTGCTCGAGGCGGAAACGCGTTCGCAGTTTTTCCGGCAGCAACGGCAGGTAAGGATCCAGCTCAGCGATGTAGTCTTCTCGCATGCAAAAGATCACACGCAACAGCGGGTTACCGAGCAGACCCTTCTTCGGATTTCCTTCCAGCGCCTCGCCAATCTGCCTGAAGAAGTCTTCTCGATCAGCCCATCGTCCCGGATAGGAGGTGAAGAGCTCCTCAAATTGATCGAAGATCATGACGGTCGGCGACTGCTCGCCGTATTCATTCGTGTGCTGGCCACACTGCGCGACAAACTCGTGAAACGTCGTGCCCATGTTGGACTTCGTAATGATCAAACTGGCCGCAGCTCATGAGGGCATTCAGCACGAAGATGTTTGTGTTTCTCCCGATCTTGAGAGACGCGGGAAGCTGGCCCTGCACACGCATCGGCGGAAGAACGTGGAAAGTCTCTTCCTCTTCCAACTTGGGAATCAGCTTGGCATTCAACAGCGAGGTTTTGCCGGCGCCCGACTGCGAATACAGGAGCACCGCCGAGTGCGCCGTGATGATCGACACAAGCTCGTCGGATTCTTCGTCGCGGCCAAAAAAGAACGCACGCTGCTCCTTGCGGAACGAGCGTGGTCCTACATATGGCTCGATCGGAGTCGGTTGAACGTCCGCCGGAGGGGTTGTCTGAACGTTAAGTTGCATAGCCGGACTTCTGCCAACTGTCTCTCAGCATGACTACAAAATTCTGCGTCGTTTCCCAGCTTACGCGAATGTCGGGACTTTTTGACTCGAAATACTTATCGAAAAACGCCTGGACTCGCTGTTTCAGATCGTCGTCTGACGTAGATGGTGAGAGTTGCACGGCAACATGCGTCCTGCTGGTGCTGTTCCTCAAATACCCGGCGAGGAAGTGAAACAGAATGCGGAAGTCCCAGTCTTCGAGACTATAACCCAGCAGCATGAGCGACGTTCCGGAAATTGCCTGTTGAATCCGCTTCGGAATCAGTTCCTGATCCTTCGAGACGTTGATCAGAAACTGGAAATAGTCGTCTTCGGACATGACCATCGACTGCTGCGTTTGCGTGTATCCATACAGGTGAAAGACGCTCGGATTCGCGACGTTTGGTTGGAAACTCTGCTCGGCAAGCGGCGATGTGTCCTCGAGTGATTTGACCCACTTGCACAGATCTGGTTTGACGTCGCGATGATTTTTGAGCAGCGCCTGCTCCATCAGGTCGTCGTAATTCGTGGTGACGTAAATCGGTAGTGGCAGCTTCGCAAGTATGTTGTAGGGCTCGTTTGGATCGTCAAAGTTCGGCGGTGGGACCTTGCCTAGTTCCTCGACATACTTGCCGGAAGCGTATTCAGCGTCGCCGTAAACGACGTTGAGGAAACGTGCGACACGCGCGACGTCAGCACCATCCGCAAACGGGTAGTTGTAATCAGTGGCCCATTTTTTGGCCACCGCGCTGCGAAGTGAAGGATATTCCGAATAAACACCCGCACCCAGAAAAGGCGTACACCTCCCGTCCTTGATCCTCTTCATGAGTACTTCCCAATCGGTGTCCTGCATCCGCTTGACGGGCATTGTTACCTCACGATCAGTTTGCGTAGCCGGCCTGCTGCCAGCGAGTCCAAAGCTCTTTGACGAAATCCCTGGCAGTGCCCCAGTAAACGCGCACGTCGATGTTCTCGTAATACTTCGTCAGATAATCCTGCGTCTTCTCTTTTACTTCGTCAGCACCCGACGGCGCGCGCATAACTGCCACGTTGAGTCGCGACACTGATCCTTCCGAGAGTCGATCGAAACTTCGCAGGAGCACGCGGAAGTTCCAGTCTGAGATTCGATAACCGATGAACAGCAACGACGAGCCGGTGAGCGCCCGCGCAATCGGCGCGGGAATGAGATTTGGATCGGCGGAGATGTTCACCAGAAAATCCATGTAGTCGTCTTCAGTCAGGACGAGGGAGTCGGCAATCGGAACGTGTCCGTGCAGATGAAAGACGACTGGATTCGCGACTGTCGGTTTGTATGAAGGATCTTTTTCGAGAATTGTCGGGTTGTCTCTGACGTAGTCTTTCACTGCCCGGTTCCACTGGCAGAGGATGCGATTGGGTTGTCGATGATGACGAGCGAGAGCTTTGACCATGAAGTCGTCGTAGTTCGTGGTCACGTACACAGGCAGGTTCAAGTTTGCGAGCACGCGATGGGGCTCAGTCGGATCGTTGAAGTCCGGCTCTTCGGCGTCCTGGAACATCTCGACGATCAGGTCCTTGGGAAAGACTGAGTCGGAATATTTCAGAGCGAGGAATTGTGAGACCGCGATCAGGTTTGAGCGGTCCTCCATCGGGTATTCGTACTTCTCGGCCCATTGTTTGGCGATGTCGCCGCCGAGCGGCAGCACGCCGTAAGCGGCGCCCGCGCCGAGAAAAGGCGTGCAGCGGCCTTGCTTGATTCTCCGCAGCAGCACGTCCCAATCTTCGTTGGTCAAAAGTTTTGACATGTGACCACTCTTAACTGTGCAGGTGAGATGTGCCTTATTCTGGGCAAGCGAGGCGCAAAGGTCGGACTCATGCGAGTCATTGAAAAATAACGATTTACGTTGCGGAATTTACCCCGCGTGCGAACGATCTGTCAATAAAGTTTGCGAGCAAATTTCCGTATAGTGCGAAGCAGACTGCGGTACAGCCTGCGAAGCAGGCGACAGCATAAAGCCTGGGGCGCAAGCCCCAGGAATAGGTTGGTAAAACAAAGCGACGAGCCCGCGAAGTGGGCGACAGCCCAAACATCACCGACTGTCGCCCACTTCGCGGGCTCGATCCATTTATATTTATTTCGATCCTGGGGCTTGCGCCCCAGGCTTTATGCTGTCGCCCGCTTCGCGGGCTTAATTTTGAATCAGATACTTGTCGTAGCCGGCGCGGACCAACTCTTCAAACGCGCCCCAGACCTCTTCCGGAATCTCCTGCGCTATCTGCCACCCGCGCGCTGGATAAACTCTGATCCGCTGTAAATCGCCGACCATGATGCTCACTACATCAGCAGCGGAGAGCGCACGGTTGGTGTATTGATCGACATACTCACGAAACGAAACCTGCGGCGATGTGACGACCACCTCTTTGTCCGGCCAGAGCTTGCGAAACGTGGCAAACGCGCGTCGTTCCATGTAAGGCTTCTGCACGACGATAAACCTTTGCAAATCGAGACCACGCTCAGCCACGAGTCTCTTTGTAAACTCGATGTTCTCGCCCGTGTTGGTCGACTGCGTTTCGATCAGAATGTTTTCACGAGGCACGCCGAGGTTGATAGCGATATGAGCGAACCGCTCTGCTTCGGGTTCATTCCAGAGTGTTCTGGTAATCGATCCCTGTCCGCCTGAGAAAATAAGGAGCGGCGCCCAGCCTTCATGAAATAACTGCGCGGCTCGTTCCGCAACGCGCTCGTCATGACTGCAAAGCACCAGGATCGCATCCGCGGCCCCGATCTGGTGCTTCATCAAGTGGTAGTTCCAGAGTGTCTCGGCGAGGGCGTAGGTCTGCTGGTCCATGATCTAACTTACGCCGCCGCCTCATCGCTGAAAAACACGACACGCTCAAAGCTCAGACCAGTTTCGGGTTCATGTCTTTCCATCAATTTTTCTCCGCCACAAAAGGCACAAAAAGCCGAATGATTTGTTAATCTGTCTGGCTTTTTAGCTGGGATAAGAATTTCTGTACTTCGGCGCGAGAACGCAACCAAAAGATCTCTTTCTCCCCTGCGTCTTCCTGAGCAGCTTAATGACCTTTGGTCTTGAACGACGATGGTAGTTCCACACCCAACTTACAAACTCCACCCTTCGCATAAGCCTCTTGTACGCTTCATGCCTTTTGACGCAAAGCTCACCTGCGTTAATCTATCGGATTATTCTCCAAGCGGACAATAAAATTAGCCGCGGATTAATGCTGATAGACGCAGATCCGCGTTCATTCGCGAAAATCTGCGGCTAAACACGGGTAAGTAGTATTTATGAGCATGACCCCAACATATCAGGCGGCTAACACAGCCGCGCCTCTCATTGAAGAACTCTTCGCACGTCATCTCGCCGAAGCACGGCGAATGGGCGAAGACGGACTGGCGCCGCAACCCGACGCACATTCGATCGCGGCAATCATTAACGCCACTTTCTGGGCCAGCTTTCGACCGGAAGAAGGCCGGTTTCCCAAGATCTCCATTGCCTACCTGCCACCGGAACAAGCAGGACAGCCGATGGTCTTCGAGCACCCGCTTCCGTTGACCGCCGGTGTGCTTACTAAACTCGCACCAGCTGTCGAACGTCCCGAGATCCATCTCGGCGTCTGGAACCACGGCGACGAGTTGAGAGTTTGGGGAACTACGCGAACAATTCCGAGCTTCTGTTTTGTTCTCGAAGACATTGAACCTGGTTTACTCGTCGTCAAACATCGTCGTCTCGATGGTTTTGGAAAGTATGCGAACGTTGCCGTACTCAAAGGCGAGCAGGTGAAAGTCATCGACGAGAAAGGCACGAGTCTGCCTGACTGTCCGGCACTGCTCCGATCGTTATTAGCATTTACTGCCGCGGCGACGAATGGACCACAACAGTCGTTGAATATCCTCGTCCAGCTAAGCGCGTCGATGCGCGCGCATGGACACGGCGGCACACTCCTTGTCGTGCCTTCGGACAGCGATCGTTGGCGTGAGTCCATCGCGCAGCCGATTTTCTATTCGATTACACCCGCGTTCTCGGCGCTTTCTGCGCTCGTGCGCCACAAGCCCGCGGAGGAAGATCGCAGGTCGTGGGAAGGTGCACTGCGCAGGGCCGTGGACACGATTGGTGGAATGACTGCGGTTGATGGCGCCACCGTGATCAGCGATCAGTACGACGTCCTCGCTTTTGGCGCAAAGATTCGTCGACACGCAACCAGTCCGCCCGTCGATAAGTGGGTGATTACTGAGCCTGTAGTCGGAAACCTTCCGATTGTGGTGCAGCCGACCGAGCACGGCGGCACGCGTCATCTTTCAGCGGCGCAGTTTGTTTACGATCAGCGCGATGCGCTTGCGCTAGTGGCATCACAGGACGGAAAGTTCACTGTTTTTGCATGGTCGCCGTGTGAAGAGATGGTCCACGCGCACAGAGTTGAGTCGCTCTTAATGTAAATCTTGTTAATCCTGTAAATCTTGTAATCCTGTCTAACTATGGCGTGAAAACACGGCGGAAGATTATCCCCGAGAAGTTCAACCGCATCGCGCGTCCATCCACGAGCGACTCGAAACTCATCCAATCCGGCCCATCCGGATCGCCAAGGCCAAACTTCCCATCGGCTCGCGGCACGAGCGGCTGAACACCTTCGATGAAGAGCTGCCCCTTGCGCATGACGACACGCGTTTCGCCGTACCACGGACTGTCATTGTTATAGTGCCCAACAAACCCCTCCCAGTCTTTCTTCGTTTCGAAAGTTTTCGGGCCGGTGTATTTCTCGCCAAGGTACCAGTTCGCGCCGTGATACGCCTGCGTCACCTGCTGCTTTTCGCGCACAAACCCCAGCACATATGTATCCAGGTCCGGATGCTTCACGATAAAGCGATCCCCGCCGGTGCGCTCGAGTGCAACGTGGCGATTGCCATACACGAGGACCAGCTTGTTTCCTTCGGCCACCAGCTCGAGTTTCTTTCCATCCAGCGAAGTGAAAGTGCCAACGTAATCGGCAGCGTTCTTTATCTCATCAGGCGACGGCGGTGGCGCAGGAGCATCCGGCAGCGGCTTCCTTTCTGCCGACGCGTTGAAAAGCTCGACGGCATACTTCGTCACTGCGACAGGTCGATAACCGCGCAGGTTCGCATTGACTGACGCAAACGCACCAATGTTCCCCGTCACATCGACATCGATCGACGAGCTAAACGCAACCATGCCGCCCGTGTGACGCAAACGCGTGTGTCCACCAATGTCGCTCACCCACAGTCCGTAACCATACGACGCGGGTTCACCACGATACGGCGAATCGATCGCCGGCTTCGTGAACAACGCAAAACTCTCTTCAGAGATCAGACGACCCTTGGGCAGTGCCCCGCGATTGAGCAACATGCGTATGTACTTCGCCATGTCGGCCGGTGTTGACGCGACACTGCCGGCAGCGATATCGACTTCAACCCACTGCGCTTCAGCCAGTGGACCATTAACCGGAAACGGCTTGCCTTCCTGGAGCGGCTCGTAGCCGATCGCCATCTGCTTGCGAAGATCGTTGATGATGATCGGCGAGCTTGCAGTCATTCCCAGCGGTTCGAGCAATCGTGCGCGCATTGCTTCCGCAAAAGGTCGCTTGTCGATCGCTTCGATCAGGAAACCAAGGATGTTGTAGCCGGTATTCGAATAAAGAAAACGCTTACCGGGCTCGTACGCGGTCCAAAGCTCACCGAGAAGCGCGTCGAGCAGGAGCGGCGCGCCCGGCAGTCCGGCGGTATGCGTCAAAATGTGATGTGTAGTGATCGCTGCGAATTTGGAGTTGATCTTCAACCACGGCAGGTACTCGACTATGGGCTTGGTGAGATCGAGTTTGCCCTCGTCGCGTAATTGCATCAGCGTGAGACCCACGAACGACTTCGAGATCGATCCGATCTCAAACATCGTCTCCGGCACGACCCGCGAGCCGGCTTTCATGTCGGCGTAACCGTAAGTGGAGACTCTGATCAACCCGTCGCGGTTTGCGAGCGCGAGTGTCATTCCGGGCGCGCCCGTCTCACGCATGTGCCGCGTAATAAATTCATCGAGCCGCGCAAACAAAGGTTGCACAGCCGCAGCCTGGGCCAACGCACGTGCCGGCACAAACGAGTGCAAAAGCGTCACCGCAACCGCCGACTTCGCACTACTTGATAGAAACTGTCGTCGTGAAATATTCATCCGTATTCAATCCGTTTCATCCGTGGTTACTATTTCGTCAAACCGAGACTCTTCGTCAGCTCCACAAACCTCGACTCCTCGCGCAGGTTCTTAAACGCTGGGTCGACTTTAATGAACGGCAACCAGTTGAACCGCTCGTCACGCGACTTCTCGAGCCAGTCGAGCGCGAGCTCGCGCTCGTCCATCCCCGCATAAATTACCGCAGTTTGAAATGGCGAAACGTACTGCCGCTTTGATAGCTCCTGAAGCCTCGCGATCACCTTCTCCGCCTCGGCTCGTTTCCCCGCGCGGCCCTGCGCATGGCCTAACGCGGTCAGTCCGATCACGTTGTCAGGCATTTCCTTCAACCCGAGCTTGAATTCGTTGATCGCTTCCTCGAGCTTGCCTTCTTCTTCAAGGACAAGGCCGAGTTCGTAATGCGCACGTACAAAGCCCGGATCGGTTTCGAGGAGTTTTAGCGACTCTTTGCGAGCTTCGTCAAGCCGGCCTGCATAGTACAAGCTGCGGATGTAGTCGCTGTAAATCGTGAGCGAGAATGGCTCGAGCTCGTGCGCCGTCTTCGCCTCGACGACGGCTTCGTTCAGTCTGCCGCTGGCGGCGAGATAACTCGCGTACCAGTGGTGCCCCGTCGCATAGTTTGGATTGAGCGCGATCGCTTTCTTGAAATGCTCCTCTGCCTCGGCCCACTTCAGGTGATAACGATACGTCACAAAACCCAGCGCAGTGTGAGCTTCAGCGAGACTCTCATTGATCGACAACGCCTTTCGTGAAGCAGCTTCAGCCTTCGGGTAAGAGTCGTCAGCCGACGTGACGTTGTAGACATTGAGCAACAGGTAACAGTCGGCGAGTCCCGCGTAAGCGAGCGCGTAGTCCTGGTCACGCATGATCGCTTTGCCGAAATAATCGATGCCGTTTTGCAGTCCTTCGACCGTGCGCTTGTTCCAGTTGTAACGACCCTGAAGATAGAGACGATACGCTTCGGAATCAGGCGAATAGTTTCGCGTCAACTGCGCGTGGTCCATGTTGTCCGCGCGCGAGCGTAATCTTTGCGACACGTCGCGTGAGATCTGTTGCGGAAGGGCAACCACTTCCGAGACTTTTCGACCGTATCGCTCACCCCAGATGTGACTATCGTCGCGCACGTCAATCAACTCGACGCTGACCGACAGGTCGTCGCCGATTTGCGAGACGGTGCCGGATAACAACGCGTGTACGCCAAGCTCGCGGCCGATCTTCTTCGGATCGGTTTCGCGGCCTTTGTAGTGAAAGACAGTGCTGCTCGACTTCACTTTCAGGTTCGGCATTCGCGAAAGGCTGTCGATCAGGCTTTCGGTTATGCCGTCGGAAAGGTATTCGGTGTTTGGATCGCTGTTGGTAAATGGCAGGACTGCGAGCGAGTTGATAGTGGAATCGGACTCAGCAGGCCGGTCTCGGCGAAACGCTATCAGAGCCAGAGCGACGATCACGAGCAGCGCGACGGCGGCAACAGTGATCTGGCGCGGTGTGGTCCAAAACGTCTTTGCGGCGATTCAGCCGCGGGGCTCTGGTTGTCGAGGGAGCGTCAGTCAACGTGTTGCCGAGACTTGCGTCGGCGTCGATCTCGCGCAGCAATTCCTGAAGATCGCTGCGCATGTTTTCGATCTTTTGATAACGATCTTCGGGCGCCTTCGCGAGTGCTTGATCGAGAATCTCCTGAATGCGACGCAGCGCCGGAGAGTCTTCACCTCGCGCTTCGACGATCGGCTTCGGCTTGTGATAGACAACGGCATACCGCACGTCGAGGGCAGTCTTGCCGCGAAACGGCCACGTGCCCGCGAGCATCTCGTAAAGCAGGACGCCAGTAGAAAAAATGTCCGCACGATGATCGGCTTTCAGGCCCTGCGCCTGTTCGGGCGCCGCATAGGTCGACGTTCCATAAGGCACACCGACTTCGGTGAGTTGCGGGTCACTCGACACTGAATGTGGGCTCTCGATCAATTTCGCGAGTCCGAAGTCGAGCACTTTCACCGTGCCGGAGCGAGTGACCATCACGTTGCGCGCTTTGATGTCACGATGCACGATGCCGCGACTGTGCGCTGCTGCGAGCGCGTCAGTCACCTGAATTGCAATCGAGAGCGCGCTGCGCAGATCGAGTGGTTTACCATCGACGATCTCGCGCACATTGCGGCCTTCGACGTACTGCATCGCGATAAACTGAACGTCGCCGACCTTATGCAGGCCGAAGATCGTGCAGATATTTGGATGATCGAGTGACGACGCGAGCTTGGCTTCGCGTTCGAAACGAACGAGATTGGAAGCGCTGTCAGTGAGATCCGGCGGGAGGACTTTTATGACCGCGGGCCGGTCGAGTGACGTATCTATGACCTTGTAAACAGTGCCCTGTCCACCTTCACCGATTTTTTCGACGACACGATAATGGAGGAGGAGTTGCCCGAGCATAGGAGAATGGGGACGAACCGGTTTTCGGTGCGGGCGTATTCTGGACAGTATTCGCGGAATTTACAAGAGGCAGCTTTAGACAGGATGACAAGATTTCACGATTAACTGGATATCTTGTTAATCCTGAAATCCTGTAATCCTGTCCGATTAGCTTCTCTGAGACAGGTGCGGAGAGGTTACTGGCTAGCTGGATTAGTTAAGATGACGAACTCAGCATCGGTCTATTTCGCCCGAAAGATACTCGCCAGACCTCTAGCTTCCTTGCACTGACGGTGGCGATTCAATCAAATTTAGTTTGTAATAACCGCTTCGGTCGAAGCTATGCCGCGTCACCTCAAATTCACTTTCCGGTGAATAAGATCTGTAATCGTCTTTATCTGGGATTACTCGATCCGCGACTTTGTAGACGTCGTAATATGGTCCGCTGTAGTCAGCGGACGAACCGTCATCCATGCGGAAACGCGAACCCAGTAAACGCGTTGCCATGCCTTGCATCTGAGTGTCGAAGAAATGCTCCGCCGTGCCATTAACAAGCGTCTCAATAAGATCTTGCTCGGCTGTATCCAGAGAGTTCTCCGCAGCTTTGGCCTCGTCTCCGTCGAAAGTGATCACACGCGTTTGATTACCCTTTTGCCTTGTCAGGCGTAACCGATCCGGGAATTCCCAAACTGCCATCACTTCCTCCGCTTGCGAATCCGCACGGCTAAGCGTAGCGGTAACGCTCAAACGCTCTCGGCCTGGTTTTTCAAGCCGGTCTCCCATCGCCTTCAGGTGCCACACCAGCTTCGGTGAAAGACGGCTTGCGCGAACGTAGGCTTCCCGTTTGACTTTCGCTGGACCTGGCGCTGGTTGGCTGCGCGCCGTTGAGTCTGTCGTGTTTGCGATTACAAAGCAAAATCTCGTTCGATTGAATGAGGGCTTCGAGAATACAACTGTTTGAGGTGACGGGTGAGAGTTTCGCTGGTCCTATATTCCACTACTCAGCCTTCTGTATAACAAACGTATTTGACACCTCTTTGACTCGTAATCCGGTCCAGGTGTCGTCAATTACTTCGAGAACACGTCCACCTGCGCGTTGCGCGATCTCAAATACTTTGCTTTGTGGTAACACATGCATCTCCATTCCACCCCTCGCCACGTCTTCCCGCAAATATTCTGTTAAGGAGAAAGTGTAGCCCCGCCGGTATGTGGGTACCTGGAAGAAAGCGACGCCTCCGGGATTAAGTGAGCGAATCAACGCTTCGATCATGAATGCAATTACGGGCGGCGGGTTGTGTTGGAGCACAATCATCGAGTAGGCCACGTCCACGGTGGGGAGATTCTGAATGTCCCATACGCGCTTGAGATGGCTGAAAGCGACATTAGAGACGTTCTCTTTATTCAGGTAATCCTCTGCGCATTGTAAATGCGACAATGAGATATCGTAGGCGAATACTTTTTCAAATCGCTCCGATAAATGGCGAGTGATGCGTCCGACTCCGCACCCGTAATCCAGACAAGTCTTAAATCCGCGATGCTGCACATGGTTTCTTTCGAGGCTGCCGAACAGTTGGGCCACATGCTGCTCGCCCGTTCGATAAAACTCCGCCTTGTTGGCTTCAATATTGGATTGTTGGTACTGTTCCGACACGACTACGGACCAGTGAGGCTCTCTCTTTCCAAACTCTTCCCAGGCGGACTGAATATGATCGAAAAGCTTTTGCAGGTCGTGTTCGGTGCCTACGTCCTCAATAGACATCGCCGGCTCATCGCCAATCAGGACAGGTACATGAAGGCTAGGATTCTTTTCCCGGAACTCGGTTGAATAGATAAAATTGTCGCGCAGTTCTTTAGTAGAGGCACATTTACGCAAGTGTTCATCGATGACGCGATCGTTTTCCGGCTCACGATCGAGGTATAGACGGTAGGCCCATTCTACCGCCTCCCTCGCGAGCCCTTCTGACGCTCGTGCGGAGTTTGCCGAATGCTGATTGCGACGAGTGACTTTAGATTTGGCAATTCGATAGAATCTAATCATCTGTTTATAGTGACTTCGTAGTATATAACAGCCATCTGCGAGACTCGCACGAACGCATCCACAGATCACACAGATGTCCGAGGTGAGACTTGAAAATCGTTTACATCTTCTTTGTATTGGTGATTTTTGCCGTGCCGCGTTGGACTGTGCAAACAAGTGGCGTCACTCAGCGACTGCGTGGCGTGAGCGCAGTGAGTGAGCAGGTTGCCTGGGCCAGTGGGGCTGGATCGACTGTCCTGCGTACGAGTGATGGTGGACTCACGTGGCAAAAGCTCAACGTAACAGGCGAAGCTCTTGACTTCCGCGACATCGACGCCATCGACGCGCAAACTGCCTACGTGATGAGCATCGGCAATGGACCAGCCTCACGAATCTATAAAACCACTGACGCCGGCAAGACCTGGAACCTGCAATTCAAAAACGAAGATGAAAAGGCATTCCTTGATGCAATGTCGTTCTGGGATGCGAACCACGGCATCGCGTTTGGCGATTCAGTTGATAAGCAGTTTTACGTACTCACCACCGCTGACGGCGGTCGCACGTGGTCACGCGTCCCGACAACGAACCTGCCGCCCGCACAAGAGAATGAAGGCGCGTTTGCTGCCAGTGGGACCAACGTCGCCTTGTTCGGTAAGTCGCACGCGTGGATCGGCACCGGCGCGGCGACGAAATCGCGCGTGCTACGCACGACTGACGGCGGTCGCACGTGGCAAGTTGCCGAGACGCCACTCGCTTCAGGACCATCCAGTGGCATCTTCTCGATCGCTTTCCGCGACGCAAAACATGGCGTGATTGTTGGGGGCGATTACAAGAAAGAAGGGGAAGCTGCCGACAACCTCGCGGTCACAAGTGACGGTGGCGTCACCTGGACGCTCGTGAAGGGTTTGTCAGGATTTCGCTCGGTTGTCGCTTATGTGCCGGGTACGAAAACGCCAACGCTGATCGCGATTGGACCATCAGGTGGCGACTACTCGCTAGACGATGGTCGTACGTGGACGGCGATTGATGGTCCTGGTTTTGATACCTTTAGTTTCGCGCGCGGCAAACAGATCGGTTGGGGAGCCGGAGCTGAAGGCAAGATTGGCAAGTTAACTCTCAATGATTAAGCAAACGGTTTTGGCGAAGTAGTTTTAGACAGGATTACAAGATTTACAGGATTAACAAGATAACTACCTCGCTTCGACAGTCCGCGTTGCGTTCTTTATGTATTTCCTGACCGTGTCCTCAAGATTCGCGGAACCAAACCCTGAGCTTTTAAAACGAAGAATCCCTTCGTGATCGATAATGATGTAAGTAGGAAACGCGCGTATATTAAACGCCTCCGCAATGCGTCGATCCCGGTCGCGATACTGAGGCCAGATCATCTTGTTCTTCGCAGTGAAGTTACGCCACACAGCATCATCGTAATCCGAGCTAATACCGATCAACACGAACGAGGATTCTGTCGAATAGCGCTTGTACAGGTTGCGAAGCTCCGGCACTGACGCGACACACGGAGGACACCATGTTCCCCAGAAATCCAGCATTACAACTTTTCCCTTGAGATCTTCGAGCGTGATGTACTCACCGTCCAACGATGTGAAGGAGAAATCGGGAGCGTAATTTTCACGCGCCCGGCGCGGGTTCGCCGCCAGTTTCCGCGCAGTCTCGAAGTAGCCGCCTTTGGGATGCAATTTCATGTACTGCTTCATTTCGGCAACACCTTCTTCGTCGCGATTCAGTTGCATCAGGACCACACCGAGATTGTAGCGAAGTATAGGTGGCGCATTTTGCAGTTTCAGGGCTTCGCGAAACACCGCCTCCGCAGCCGCAAGCTTCTTTTGATCTTTCTTATCCGCCTGGGCCTGGAGCGCTAGTCCCTTATTGTTATAGGCCTTCACCAGGAGCTGTGTGTCGCCTCCAGCAAACGCGATCGTCTTATCGGCGGAGTCGATTACATTCTTGTAGGCCTCCAGCCCGAAATAGGCGTCTGACATCAACGCGTAGCACTCAGCCGATTTCTTCTCGCTCATCTCGTTCGCACGTTTGAACCCTTTCAGCGCTTCGTCATATCGATACTTGCGCAGCAAGTTTTTTGCGCTCTCGAGTTCCTCTTTGTAAGTTGTATCGGGTTCCTGCGCGATGGTGGTC
Source organism: uncultured Acidobacteriota bacterium (assembly GCA_963748155.1). GTDB lineage: Bacteria > Acidobacteriota > Blastocatellia > Pyrinomonadales > Pyrinomonadaceae > PSRF01. Next base: position 499,777 of record CAVVHV010000005.1, read on the forward strand.
CAGGAGTGCGGTGAGTTGAGTAATGAACTCACAAGTCCAACGGAAAGCAAAACCAGGAGTGTTGTGAGTCGGCCAGTTCGGGTAATCAGCATGGTCCGGGCCCTCCAAGTGGCCCGCATCATATCACCAGTTTTGATCTGCGTAATCTGTAAAATCTGTGTAAGCTTGGCCTATGACTGAAACCAACGAACTCTGCCCGTGCGGCTCGGGGGCTTCCTTCGCGGACTGTTGTGAGCCGATCATCAAAGGCACACGCGAAAGCGAGACGGCCGAAGAGCTGATGCGCGCCCGGTATTCGTCTTTCGTGACCGGCGACATCGACTTCATCGTAGCCTCTACTCATACACGCACGCGCAACGAAATCGATCTTGCCTTTATTCGCGAGTGGTCGGAAACCTCAACCTGGCGCGGACTGGAAATCTTCGAGACTAAACAGGTCAACGAGAACAAGGCGTTCATCTCGTTCGAAGCGCAGTTCACGCAGCAGGACGGAGATCATCGCCATCGTGAGAAGAGCCTGTTCGAACGTGAAAACGGGAAATGGCGGTTCGTGACGGGCGACGAGCTGAAGAATCCGACGGTGAGATACGAGACGCCGCGGCCCGGACGCAATGATCCGTGTCCGTGCGGCTCAGGCAAGAAGTATAAAAAATGCCACGGATTAGCCGGATAATTCCCGGATTTTAAATCCGAGTTATCCGTGGCTTATAATCTCGATTTATAGGAGACACAGGAACATAAATGCAGTACGCAGTTGAAAAAGTTAATGACGAAGGTTTACTAGACGCTTATTCACGCGCGGTGATCGAAGCCGCGGAGAAAGTTAGTCCCTCAGTTGTTTATATCCAGGTAACAGCCAATCCCGTTGGACGTCAGGGTCGCCGGCAGGGGAGTGCAGAAGTTAACTGTGGAACTTGTACCCAGGGAGAAGCAGTAGACAGGATTAACAAGATGAAAACAAGATTCACAGGAAAGAAAATCTTGTTCATCCTGAAAAATCTTGTAAATCCTGTCTACGTCTACCCCATCAATTACGAAATTCCTGGCTGACCATTAGCCCTCGCATTCCGCCGTCCATGACGCCGATCCCGACGCGGCCGAATTGTGGGCGCAGGATGTTTGCACGGTGACCGGGAGAATTCATCAGGCCGGTGTGGGCCACCGGGATCGTCGGCGCGAGTGCGAGGTTCTCCCCCGCAGTGATGAAACGCACACCGCCTTCCTGCATGCGATCAAACGGCGTGAGTCCTTCCGGCGTATCGTGCGCGAAGTAACCACGCGCAAACATGTCCGCCGAATGGCGTCGCGCCACCTCCGTCAGCTCAGGATCCGGCGCGAGCGGATTCAGACCCGCAGCTTGTCTCTCCTGATTAACGAGATCCAGCATCTGCTTTTCAAGATCCGGGCGAGGCCGCGTGTTCGCGACTTTGAATGGGAGGGTGACTCTCTCGTCCGAATCGGGACGGATCGTCAGCATGTTGAGTGACCGCGCGATCGCCTCGCCAAACACCGGTCGAAGCTGCCCCTCGAGACGCTCCGCATAAACTGCAAGGCGATTGACTATCGCGCTGTCGCGCGTACGCTCACTCAATCCCTCACTCAACGGAATCGCGAGCAGTAGTGCCGAAAGGATCGCGACGATGATCAACCCATACACAAAACCGGGAATGACACCAAACGCCCGGTTGGCACTCCGCTCATCAATGTCTTCGGGTAAACGTCGCAGCAGCGCGTAACCAACCACGTGCACGAGCACACCGACAAATACAGCGATCAGCACAAAAGCAACCGGCTGGTCCCACACTTCGGACCACACATCGATTCGTGGTCCAAGCCAACGCGCGAGCGGCTGGTAGTAACGAAGTCCAGCGACCAGGCTCAGGATCCAGCCGGCGAGGTCGAGCACACCGTGGATAAACCCACGCCGGTAGCCGTTGAGCGCGCTCAACAGGATCACAATCACAAGCAGAATGTCGATCGGGTTGATTGTCATGTCGTTAATTCCCTAACCGCAGATTACACAGATCTATTAACGAAGATCTGTGAAATATGTGCCGATGCATTTTTTCGCATACGTATACAAAAATTTGCAGTTCAAAATCCGCAATGGTGCGAATGAGTTTTTGGAATTATTCTGTGGATGCAAGTTGTTAATAGGCTTATAATTACTGCGCTTTTCCTCAATTAGAAGCGATTGCGCAGCTTGGAACAATAACTGCGTCTTCGCCAGTCGCCTTTGTCTCCCCCAACTTTAGGCAAAGATCCATCAAACGTTGATCTATTTGATCAACGAAATTCAAAGCCCAAGCAAGAAGACGGAAATCAGGAGATTTGCTATGAGTAAACTCAGATTTGGAAGTTTTTTTGTAGCTTCGTTTTCGGTTTTATTACTGTGCGCTGTGACCAGTTTTGCACAGGCGGGCGGTACCACTGTTCGCGGCACGGTCCAAGACCCCAATGGGAACCTCGTAAAGGGCGCCACCGTGACGCTCACCGATCCTTCAAGGAACTTTACCCGCACTCAACAGACTAACGACGACGGTCAATATGTCTTCAGCGCTATCCCGCCCGGCACATACAGACTTGAAGTGACCGCGCAGGGATTCAAGACAGCTTCAGCCTCAGGTGTCGAGGCCCTCGTCGATACCCCAACAGTCAGAGACGTGCCACTCGAAATCGGCGCTGTTTCTGAAACAGTAGACGTTACGTCTGCCGCGGAGGCAGCCATCAACACGAGCGATGCCACCATCGGCAATTCATTCGAGCGCAAACGCATCACTGAATTGCCGCTGAACGCAAACAACGTCGTTGGTTTGCTGTCGCTGCAACCCGGTGTTACTCGCACGGGCTTCGTAAACGGCGGACGAGCAGACCAGTCAAACATCACGCTCGATGGCGTTGACGTCAACGAGCAGCAGGACGGCCTCGACGTTATCACTGACGAGGCATTCGCGAGCGTGTTGAGAGTAACGCGCGACTCGTTACAGGAATTTCGCGTAACCACCACGAATCCGAACGCCGAACAGGGTCGTTCTTCGGGCGCACAGGTTTCACTCGTTACGCGCTCCGGATCGAATCAGTGGCACGGCTCGCTGTTTGAAATTCATCGCAACACCGTTACCACCGCAAACGATTTCTTCAATAATGCGGCGGGAGTCGAACGTCCACAGTTGCTGCGAAATATCTTCGGCGGATCGCTTGGTGGTCCAGTCAAGAAAGACAAGGCATTCTTCTTCTTTACGTACGAAGGATTTCGCGAAGCGACGGCCACATCAGTCGTGCGCGAAGTGCCACTGCCGACGTTGGGCCAGGGCATTGTGCGCTATCGCGCGGGCTTCAGCGATCCAGGCTGTCCGGCAGGAACTCCGTCCGGTGTCGACTGCCTGACACCCGATGAAATTCAGGCGGCCTACCAGGCGTTCAACAATGATGCCGGTCCCGGCATCAACCCGCAGGCACTTGCTGTCCTGGCGGCTGCGGCGCAAAGATATCCCGCTAACGACACAACGGTCGGTGATGGTCTCAACACCGGTGGCTTTCGCTTCAATGCGCGCACGCCGACTGAGCTGAACACTTACATCGCCCGTTTCGACTTCAACCTGTCGAATAGCCAGCAGTTGTTCCTGCGTGGCAACTATCAGAACGATACCGTCACGCGTGCGGTGTATGGCAGTCCGGATTGCAGCGTTGCCGGGGACAACATTCAGTGCTTCCCTGACACGCCGCCACTGACCACGTGGAACCATCCAAAAGGAGTGGCCGTGGGTCACGTCTGGACCCTCAGCCCTTCGGTGGTGAATCGTTTCAACTACGGTTTGACTCGTGCAGCCTTCACGCAGGGCGGTGAGTCGAACGAAAACCGGGTCAACTTCCGCTTCATCTTTTCACCCTCGGGTTTCCGCCGCGAACTGGCGAGAACAACGCCCGTTCATAACTTTGTGGACGATGTTTCGTGGGTGCGCGGAAATCACACCTTTGGAATCGGTGGCAACGTTCGCTTGATCACCAACAACCGCGTCTCGACCGGCGCCTCATTCGATGATGCCGTCATCAACCCGTCGTTCTACAACGCATCGGGTGCGGTTCTCACCCGTCCGTTCGACAGCGACGACAGCGACCTGCGCGACGCGCTCGCATCCGTGATCGGCCGTTATTCGCAGTACAGTGCGAATCTCGTGTACGACGCGGGCGGACAACTACAGCCAGTCGGCACCCCAACGGATCGTGCCTTCGCAACTCAGGAATACGAAGCCTACATTCAGGATTCCTGGCGCATGCGTCCGAACTTCACGTTCAACTACGGCGTGCGCTGGTCGACCTCAACGCCCGTGTATGAAAAGAACGGACTTCAGGTGATCCCGAACGTGAGCTTGACCGACTATTTCAATGACCGTCGGGCAAGTGCTGATCAAGGCGTGCCCTTCACCGATCCAATCACTTTCGTACTGGGCGGCAAGGCCAATAATGCGGACGGCTATTACAAGCAGGATTGGAACAACTTCGCGCCGTCAATCTCCTTTGCCTGGTCCCCAAACCTCGGCAAGTTTTTGGGGAAAGACGGCAAGGCCGTTATTCGCAGCGGCTTCCGAGTGACTTACGATCGTATTGGCAGCCAACTCGCCGTCAATTTCGATCTCAACAACCTGGCTGGTTTTACTTCGGCACGTAACATCAACGCTAACACGTTTGACGTAGTCGAAGGTGAGCTGGGACCGCAGTTCAACGGTTTCAATCCACCAGTTCGTACGCTTCCCTTCCCGGGCTCGCCGGGTCCGATCCCGGCATCGTTGGCATTTCCGCTGACAGTTCCGTCAGACGAAGATCAACGCATCGAAGTCTCGCTGGACCAGGGAATCACAACCCCGTACAACTACAGCTTCAACTTCTCGTACGGACGTGAGATCGGTAAGGGCATATCGTTCGAAGCGAGCTACGTCGGTCGCTGGGCCCGCAACCTGCTGGCTTCGCGCGACATCATGCAGCTCAACAACATTCGCGATCCGCAGTCGGGATTGAGCTACTACGACGCGATCAACGCGCTCGTGCAATACGCGTATGCAGGCCGCGAAATCACGTCTATTCCTGAATTGCCGTTCTTCAACAACATGTTCCCCTTCATGCCCGATTGGTGGGGAGATCCTTCGCTGACGCCGACGCAGGCTGCCTACGCTTTCGTCGCGCCGGAATCTGTCGGTGGCGCCGAAGTCCGCGACTACACGTTCCTGCAGTTGCTCTGGGACGACAGTCCAAACTGCACGACGTGCCCGTTCGGCGGCGGACCGGCGAGGTTCAACAACATGTTCTACCAGCCACAGTTTGGCGCGCTCTCGGCGTTCTCGACTGTTGCTCATTCGAACTACAACTCGCTGCAATTGAGCGTGCGTCAGCGACTGCAGAACGACGTGACGTTTGATTTCAACTACACGTACGGTCACTCGCTGGACAACGCTTCCGGCTTGCAGAACTCCAACAGCTTCGGTTCGGCGTTCATCGTTAACGCGCTCTTCCCGGATCAGAACTACGCCACTTCGGATTTTGATGCTCGACACATCATCAATGCGAACTGGGTAGTTGGACTTCCGGTTGGACGCGGCAAGCGGCTCTTGTCGAATGCAAGTGGTTTCGTTGAGCAGGCGTTCGGCGGCTGGCAGAGCACGGGCATCTTCCGTTGGAACAGTGGTCTGCCGATTCAAACACCGTTCGATTGCTGCGTCTGGGCCACAAACTGGAACGTGCAGTCCAACGGCGTTCGCGTGCAGCCGGTGGAGTCGTCGCCGACTAGCAATGGACCAGACGGAAAGCCGAACGTATTCAGCGATCCGGTCGCTGTCTATCGCAGCTTCCGGCCGGCTCGACCAGGCGAAGTGGGCGACAGAAACGTCCTTCGTGGTCAGGGATACATTTCTCTGGACATGGGGCTTTACAAGTCGTTCAAGATAAAGGAAGGTCACGCATTGCAGTTCCGTTGGGAAGTGTTCAATGTCACCAATACTCAGCGCTTTGACAGTCTTACCATCGCTGACTTGAGTTTGGGTGGCGATCCTTTCCTCGGTGGCGATCCGGCTTCCGACTTCGGTCGTTACACCTCAACTCAAGCTCCTCTGAATGAAACCAAGGCCGGCCGCGTAATGCAGTTTGCGCTGCGGTACACGTTCTAAAGGAACATCCCCCACGGATTTCGCAGCATGCGCAGTTTCCAAAACTGTGCATGTCTGCGAAAATCTGTGGCCGATGCTTCAGTTCCTGAACATCTCCAACATAGCTTTAATCGACGACATGCAGGTTGAGTTTGAGAGTGGTCTCAATCTGCTCACGGGCGAAACCGGATCCGGGAAGTCGATCATCGTTGACGCGCTCGGCGTGTTGATCGGCGGACGCTTCTCAAGCGACCTCATCAAATCAGGCGCTGAACGTGGATCGATTGAAGGTCTCTTCTCTGTTACCCCGAATCCGGATCTCGAGTTGTTGCTTGAGAACGCCGGGTTTGGCTCGACTAACGAGCTCATAATTCGGCGCGAGCTTTCCTCAACCGGCCGCAATAAGATTTTCATTAACAATCAACTCGCGACACAGTCGCTGTTGCGCGATTTGCGACCGTATCTGGTCGACATTCACGGCCAGGGCGAACAGCAGACTCTTTTCAATCCGGAAACGCATCTCGAGATACTCGATGCATTTGCTGGCAATGTCGCGTTGCGCGCTGATGTAGCTGAGGCCTACCAGCGCTGGACTGCCGTGCGGCGTGAGCTGGATTCGCTGCGTCACGACGAAGCGAAGAAGTTTCAGCTCGTTGACACGTTGCGGTTTCAGATCGCCGAGCTCGAGCGCGCACAGTTGTCGCCGGGTGAAGATGAGAAATTGGAAGAAGAGCGCCGGCGGTTGGCAAATGTCGAGAAGCTGACGGCCCTGTGCCAGGCGAGTTACAGCCGGATTTATGAAGACGATGGTGCGGCGGTGACGCGTGTGCGGCAGACGCTGAAAGAGGTCGAAGAGCTCGCGGAATACGAAGCGAGCTTCCGCGACTATCTTGAAGGGCTCGAAACAGCGCGCGTGCTGCTCGAAGAGCTTTCGTTCTCACTGCGCGATTTTTCCGACCGGCTGGAGTTTTCTCCGGCGCGTCTCGAGGAAATCGAGGATCGGCTGGCGGAGCTGTCGCGACTCAAGCGCAAGTACGGTGGATCGATCGCGGCTTCACTCGAACACCTCGCGAGCTCGGAAGATCGTTTGCGACAGATCGAGACTTCTGACGAGCGTGAGCGAGAGTTGAACGTCGAACTTGCCGCGGCGCACGAACGATATTTGGAGCTTGCGCGCAAGTTACATAAAGAACGAGTGAAAGCGGCGAAGAAGTTTGAGCAGGCAGTTGAAAAAGGTATTGCGGAAGTGGCGATCGACAACGCGCAGTTTCAGGTGCAGGTGAACGACAGTGTCGAAGCCGCCGGACAGAAAGGGATCGATCACACCGAGTTTTACTTTTCAGCAAACGTCGGCGAGGAAGTTAAACCGCTCGCGCGGGTGGCGTCAGGTGGTGAGGCGTCGCGGCTGATGCTTGTGCTGAAGACGGTGGCGAATGGATCGCAATTTCCGCGGACGATCGTGTTCGACGAGATCGACACGGGGATCGGTGGCAGAGTCAGTGAGGCAGTCGGGATCAAACTGAAGAAGCTCGCGCAGACGAACCAGGTGTTGTGCGTGACGCACCAGCCGCAGATCGCGCGCTTCGCAGATAGTCATCTCGTGGTGCAGAAAGAGGCGTCGAAAGGGCGGACGCAGGTCAGTGTCGGTCGCCTCGATAAGGCAGGGCGCGTTGAAGAGATCGCACGCATGCTCACCGGCGCCGAGATCACCGACAGCGCACGAAAGCACGCTAAAGAATTACTAAAACAATAGGGCCTATATTTATTTTCAATATGAGTACTGAACCAAACAAAGTCATCTATTCAATGGTCGGCGTCAGCAAGTTTTACGACAAGAAGCCGGTCCTCAAAGACATCTACCTTTCTTATTTCTATGGCGCGAAGATCGGCGTCATCGGCCTGAACGGCTCCGGCAAGTCTTCCCTGCTCCGCATCCTGTCGGGCGTTGACAAAGACTTCAACGGCGAGACCGTTATCTCGCCGGGCTTCACCGTCGGTTATCTCGAACAGGAACCGTTGATCGACGACTCGCGCACCGTTCGTGAAGTCGTTGAAGAAGCAGTTCAGGAAACAGTGAACCTGCTGAAAGAGTTTGACGAGATCAACACGAAGTTCGGCGAAGAAATGTCTGACGACGAAATGTCAGCACTACTCGAACGCCAGGGCGAAGTGCAGGAAAAACTCGACGCGCTCGATGCCTGGGATCTCGATTCACGTCTCGAGATGGCGATGGACGCGCTGCGCTGCCCACCACCAGACATGCCGGTGAAAATTCTTTCGGGCGGCGAGCGACGTCGTGTCGCGTTGTGTCGTTTGTTGCTCCAGAAGCCGGACATACTGCTACTCGATGAACCCACGAACCATCTCGATGCAGAGTCGGTCGCATGGCTCGAGCATCACCTGCACGGTTATGCGGGAACAGTCATCGCAGTCACTCACGACCGCTACTTCCTCGACAACGTCGCCGGTTGGATCCTCGAACTCGATCGCGGTCAGGGCATTCCATGGAAGGGAAACTACAGCTCGTGGCTCGAACAGAAGCAGGAGCGCCTGCGTCGCGAGGAAAAATCCGAAACCGAGCGGCAGAAAACACTGCAACGCGAGCTCGAATGGATTCGCATGTCGCCGAAGGCGCGTCACGCCAAGGGCAAAGCGAGGATCAACTCCTACGAGGATCTGCTGCGTCAGGAGAACGAGAAGCGGCGTGAAGATCTGGAGATCCACATTCCGGCTGGGCCAAGACTCGGCAATGTCGTCATCGAAGCAGATCACGTCAGCAAAGGTTACGACCAGAAACTGCTCGTTGACGATATGAACTTCGCCCTCCCGCCCGGCGGCATCGTTGGGGTGATTGGTCCAAACGGTGCGGGCAAGACGACGCTGTTTCGCATGATCACCGAGCAGGAACAACCCGATGCGGGAACTATTCGCAAAGGTGAGACTGTCGTCCTCGCTTACGTCGATCAGAGCCGCACGCTCGATCCGGAGAAGTCCATCTGGCAGGAGATCAGCGGCGGTGAAGACGTATTGAAGCTTGGTGCACGTGAAGTGAACTCGCGTGCGTACGTGGCGCGGTTCAACTTCTCGGGATCAGATCAGCAGAAGAAAGTCGGGATGTTGTCGGGCGGCGAGCGCAATCGCGTTCACCTCGCGAAGATGTTGAAGGAAGGCGCGAACGTGTTGTTGCTCGACGAGCCGACAAACGATCTCGACGTGAATACTTTGCGCGCGCTGGAGGAAGCGCTTGAGAATTTTGCGGGTTGCGCGGTGGTCATCTCGCACGATCGATGGTTCCTCGATCGAATAGCGACGCACATTCTGTCGTTTGAGGGTGATAGTAAGGTTGTTTGGTTTGAGGGGAATTACTCGGATTATGAGGCTGATAAGAAAGAGAGATTGGGGGCAGCGGCGGAGGTGCCGCATAGGATCAAGTATCGCCAGTTGACGACGGTAGTTTTAGACAGGATTACAAGATTTACAGGATTAACAAGATAAATCCTGCGCATCCTGTAAATCCTGTCATCCTGTCAAAGGTTTGATCAGGCAGCCGCGTACCTTTCCGGCTCGGCTTTCGCCTTCTCCACACACTCATCACAACAAACCGTGATCTCTTTTCCAGCCACGGTCACCTTGATCCCGCCATCATTGATCGCCCAATCACAGACCGGACATTTGCTCGTGTTCATTCTCACGTCTCCCTTAAAAAAATCGGAATGGCTGGTCCGGATGATCGTCTATTGAAGGGTCGAGCTCGCGAACTATATCGTTGAGCACACGCGGTGAAACAGTGAAGACTGTACCGCGGTCGCCGCAATCGGATGGATGACTGACACGATAAGTCGACTCGAGTGAGAAGAACACCGCCTGGTTGACGTCGGCCGTAGTCGTGCGGCGGCCGAAGTGGCGCGCAAACGCGCCGTGCCGCATCAGGACGATGTTATTGGCGTCCGATTCTTCTTCCGCGCCCGGTCCACTGCGTGCGATGTGGCAGCAGTAGTCGTGCACGGTGATGATCGGGCTCTCGTAGAGCGGTCGAAAGACGATATCTTTATCGCGGTCGTAGGACACAGTGCTATCTTATCGCCAATGACGAGGTAAGCGTAGACATGATGACAGGATTACAAGATTAACAAGATAAATCCTGCTCATCCTGTAAATCATGAAAATCCTGTCTAAGGTTTTACTTGCCAAACACAATCGTGGTCTGCTGCTGGATCTAGTTGTCTTCGTTCTAAACATCGTCCTCATGCAGTGGCTGACGGGCTACTTCATCGCGCTTTTTCAACTCGCTTCCGGCGAGGAACGGCTCGCGCAATTCGCACTGTCTGCTATGTGCCTGAGCATGTGGGTCCTGCCGGCCGCCGGCGCCGTATTGAAGCGCTGGCATTTTCATCAGCGTTTGAAAAAGGAAGGAAAGAAGGTTGAGTGGGACTCAAACCTCTCCGGCTGTCTTTTCAATCCAATCTTTTACTTCTGCCTGAACCTCGTACTCGTTTCAGCGATCATTGCGGGTCTTGGTGAGTTTCTGTTCGGCAGGCGACTGCTCAACAGCGGCGCGATCTTTGTTCCGCTTATCTTTGTTGGACTGATCTGTACGATCGTTCAAACGTTTCTTATCTATCGATATTTCTCTCCGCCGAAGAAGCCGCCGCGTTACGAGTTTCTGCGGAATCCGGATAGCGAGGCGCTTGGCGATATCTGCATTTTTGTGAACATGATTCTGTTTCAGGTTATCTGGAATACACTCACGTTCGCGCCATTCGGCAGGCCGTCCGGGCCGCTGGAATTTTTCGGACGGCTTTTCTTTCTATGCTTTCTCGCGATGCTGATCTACTTCCCGCCGCGCATGTTTTATCTGGTCGAAGACATCAATCGCCGGCGCACCTGGGCGACGATGCTCCTCGCGAATTCGCCGGTGATAGTGAGACTGCTTATCGGAACGAAAGAATGGTAGACAGGATTTACAAGATTTTTCAGGATTGACTGGATCTATCTTGTAAATCCTGCTTCAATCCTGTAAATCCTGTCCAACGACTTACTCCGCCGTTTGAGGTTCAATATGAAAGTTAGTTTTCTATGGCAATTTTACTGTTAGCGTTCTCGCCGGCTATAGCGCAGGATCCGGGCGAGATCCGGAACTTCCTCCGCGTCAACAAAGACTTCTGCACCGGCGGCCAGCCAAAACTCGAACACCTTGAAAAGCTGAAAGCCGACGGCGTCAAAGCAATCATCAACCTGCGCCAACCGAGCGAGCATCGCGCCGCCGAAGAAGAGGCGAAAGCCAAAGAGCTCGGCTTGCGCTACTTCAACATCCCCGTCGCGTACGGCAATCCAAACGAAGAACAAGTCGCAGAGTTTCTGAAGATCACTGACGATCCGGAAAATCGTCCGGCGTTCATCCATTGCACGGCCGCGATTCGTGTCGGTGCGTTCTGGATGATCAGGCGCGTACTGCGCGACGGCTGGAAAGTCGAGGATGCAGAGGCCGAAGCGGTGAAAGTCGGCCTGCGCGAAAGTCCACACTGGGTCGAGTTCGCGCGCAAGTACATCGAAACGCACAAGCCGAAGGCAGTCGCTACCTTCGCACCCGTTGAACTTCGGTAGTTTTACAGCGCGTTTTGATCCAGCGGGCACATTCACAATCGAAGGCGATCGCTGGCCCAAACTCAACGGCACGTGGAAAAACCTCGGCTCCGAAGTGGAGTTGCTGATCTCGGGTGGACCAGGCGGCTGCGATGGACCAGGCAAGTATCGCTACGACACTGACGGCAAGCGTCTTTCGTTCAATCTTGTTTCCGACGAGTGCAGGCCACGACAGATGATTCTCGACCGCAGCACGTGGCTACCAGCCGGTGAAACTGTTACGCGTCCGCCACGAGAAATCATCAGCGAGGGAAATGGCCGTCCGCCTGCTCGTCCAATCGCGAGTGCGAAAGGAAGCTGGCCATCGTTTCGCGGACCAAATGCGTCCGGCATTGCGGAAGGACAAAATCTACCCGATCAGTGGAACGGCAAGACCGGGCGAGAACATTCTCTGGCGCACACCGATTCCAGGACTCGCCCACTCAAGTCCCGTCGTTTGGGGAAATCGAATCTTCGTAACCAGTGCCGTCAGCAGTGATCCAAAAGCGTCGTTTCGTCCAGGCTTGTATGGTGACGGCGATGCTTCCAAGGATAGTTCGAAGCACCGGTTTATGATCTACGCGCTCGATAAACAAACCGGCAAGATTCTCTGGGAACGAGTCGCTTTCGAAGGCGAGCCGCGCGAGAAACGTCACATCAAATCGACCTATGCGAACTCGACCCCGTGACAGACGGTCGCATCGTCGTCGCGTGGTTCGGATCGCAGGGCTTGTACGCTTACGACGTTAACGGCAAGCCTCTGTGGAAAGTCGATCTCGGACGCGTGGACCTCGGCGCGTACGACATTCCCACGTACGAGTGGGGCCCGGCCAGTTCACCGATCATCTGGAAAGATCTCGTAATACTACAGTGCGACACACAGGCTGATTCGTTCATCATCGCCTTCAATGCGGAGACCGGGAAAGCAGCCTGGAAAACAAATCGCGACGAGATTCCTTCATGGGGCACGCCGACAGTCGCAACCACCTCAAAAGGCGAAGAGCTGATCGCAAACGCTTCAAACTTCATTCGCGGTTACGATCCACGCACCGGCAAAGAGCTCTGGCGACTCGGACGCAGCTCGAAGATCACGGCGCCGACGCCGATCTTTGCAGACGATATGCTCGTCGTGGTGAGTGGTCGTGGACCAGAGCGACCGATCTTCGTCGTCAAAGCTGGCGCGCGCGGTGATTTAACTTTGCCGGAAGGAAAGACGAGCAGCGACACAGTGATCTGGAGCCGCACGGGACGTGGTTCCTACATGCCGACGCCGTTGATCTACAACGGCATTCTGTACGTGCTCTCGAACAACGGCACGTTCGACGCCTACAATCTGAAAACTGGTGAAGAGATCTACAGGCAGCGTTTGTCGCTGGTTGGAAGTGGATTCAGTGCGTCGCCGGTGGCTTCAGACGGAAAGATTTACTTGTCGAATGAAGATGGCGAGATACTCGTCGTATCTGCGGGTGAAAAGTTCAACCACATCGCAACGAATTCATTGGGTGAATTGCTGATGGCGACACCTGCGTTGTCGGATGGCGTGATGTACGTGCGTTCTTCATCGAGCCTCTTCGCCATCGGCAAAAAGAAATAGAGCCACGGATCTCACGAAGAGATGCCGATGGCTTCTGATCTGTGTAATCTGTGGCTAAAATTTATCTCTTTTCCTGCACCTGAAGATCCCCACCCGCGTATTTGAACTCTGGAAAATCATACGCTCCGCCCGGAAAAGTCTTGCACTGTACGAGTTTGTTCTGCGGCATCGGAATCCCAACATCATCCCTGCGCTCGAAATCCGTCGCCCACCACGTTAAGACTCGCACCTTTGTCGTCGTCAAGTTCGGCGTCGGTCGGGATCCAACTTCGCTGGCTGCTGATAGATACCCCACGAAAGCTTGTCTTTTTCGCCATCGAGACCATTGTCCTGGACGATCAGCAGAACGCGCTGTCCAATCGCACTGGGAACATTCGACTCAAAAATCTCTCCACCCATGATCGCCATGTTTTGACTGGTTTCCATACAATCGAATTTCGCTCTCACCAACACACCCTCGGATTTCATCTCTCCGGATCGTCCGGATTGTCGACTGGGATAGCCGCAGGGTCGCTGAGCGTCATCTCACCTGAGCCTACGCCCTCAGCCGATTCGCTGGCCTTGAATTCGACGAATCTGATTTCGCCGTCTTCTAGCGCAAACTTGAATGAACCGGCGGCTGTAGCTCCCTCGGCGCCTGCGAAAACCAAATTTGGTAAGGCGAGACACACAGCCAACACTGTCATAATGAAAGCGCCTATAATGTTCTTCATTGAGGTCTCCTCGTGGATAGGTTTTGGGTTTGGGTAAGTCGGTGTATGAGGACTTTGATCCGCAAAGTCTATTCGCACCACACGACAAATGAACAAACATCAGCACTACAAACTAACGCGTATTTTTATTCCATTTCTGGTCACAGTAATTTTGGCCAGTAGTTCTGGCCTTGTTTGGGGGAGGCCGCTGCAAACCGGCAGCATTAAAGGCAAGGTCGTGGCTGATATTCCGGATCAGCGCAAACCTCTGTCGGGAGTGACGGTTACTTTAAGCTCAGATCGCCTCGGTGACAAGCGAATTCAGACCATCACGCGACATGGAAGGCCAGTACGACTTTCCCAATCTCGTTGCCGGTGAGTACATTGTGACCGTCGAATTTTCGGGCTTCAAGAAGTATGAAAAGAAACTGAGTGTTCAGATCGAGGCGACTGTCGAGCACGACATTCTTCTGCAACCCGTTCCGATCACCGAAAACGTCACCATCACCGACGATCGAGTCGATGCCGGTAAAACTGAATCAACGACGCCGTCAGTCATCACACAGGAAGCGTTGCGCGATGCGCCGCTCATCGATCAGAAGTTTCAGGATGCGCTGCCTTTATTTCCCGGCGTCGTGCGTGGTCCGGACGGAAATCTGAACATCAAAGGAACACGCCCGAGCCAGAGCGGCATTCTCGTTTCGAGTTTGAACGTTACGATCCTGTTACCGGTGCGCCCGCGATCGAGTTGCCACTGGAAGCTGTCGAAACAGTGCAGGTGCATTCGAATCCGTATTCGTCGGAGTTTGGAAAGTTTACCGGGGCAGTGACGACGATCGAGACAAGATCGGGAAGTAACGACTTGCGTTATCTAATGACGGGCGTGTTGCCGCGCCCACGCTGGCGCGACGGCAAGCTCTTCGGCATCGGCGCCGCCACGCCGCGGATCGCCGTTGGTGGTCCAATCAAGAAAGACAAGCTGTTCTTCTTTCAGAGCGTCGAATATCGCTTCGTGCGGACGAACGTGCCGAGCCTCGAAGAGCTCGAAGAACACCAGCGCGACATCAAGCGTGAGAGCTTCGATTCTTTTTCACGCCTCGACTACGTCGTCAATTAAAACAATCGACTGACCGCGAAGCTTCTCGCTTTTCCCGCAGAAGTTTGACTATTTCAACCTGAACACTTTCAACCCGTCAGACACAACCGCAAACTTTCATCAGCGCGGCTGGTTTCTCGCTTTGAACGAGCAGGCGACGTTCAACTCGGGCGCATTGCTGCAATCGAGTTTCAGCGTCAAGCAGTTTGACGGCGACATCTTCGGCAATAGCGGCGCGCCTTATCAGATTACTCCTGAGCGTAATTTCGGCGGCTGGTTCAACCGGCAACATCGCGAGAGCCGGCGTTATGAGTTGCTCGAGATGTTTAACTTCGCCCCGTGGCAGTCGCGTGGTTCGCATAATTTCAAAGTGGGCATGAATATCAGTCGCACGTCTTTCCACGGCAGTGACAGGAGCAACCCGGTCAGCGATCAGGCGAGCGACGGACCCCGGACGATCAAATGATCGAGTTCGTTGGTGAGGGGGTGTTGGAGGCAGCACAGAATGAATAGTCGGTCTTCATCCAGAACAAGTGGATCGTGAACTCGCGCGTCGTGTTCGATCTGGGCTTGCGCTACGACCGAGACGGCATCGGCAAAGAAAACAACTTCGCGCCGCGTTTGGGCCTCGTTGTTACGCCAACAGATTCTGATCGCACTGTGGTGCGCGGCGGCGTGGGCCTGTTCTACGACAAGATTCCACTTAACATTGGCGCATTTGAGCAATATCAGAGTCTCCGTCGTGAACACTATTGTGATTCGACGGTGTCAGCCTGGTCGACCGACGCCTCCTCCAAAACACTGCTCCTCGCGATTTGACAGAACCCCTACTCCTCTGGCGTGGAATCGCAGTCCTGCAACTCGACTCATCAGTTGACTAACGAACGACTCTTACTGCGATTCGGGTACGAAGAACGAAACACTCGCCGCGATTTCGTCCTCGAGCCCACTGACGACCGCGCTCGTTGCTACAAAACAACGGCCGTTCGAGTTATCGCGAGTTACAGGCATTGGCGCGCTTTCGTTTCCAGGAAGGACGCAACATCTTCCTCTCTTACGTTCGCTCGAAGGCGCTCGGCAATCTGAACGACTTCAACACCTACTTCGGCAATCTCAAACACGCCGGTGATACGTCCTGACGAATACGGCCGGCAGCCATTCGACGCGCCGAACCGTCTGCTGTTCTGGGGCGACTTTGCTGTTCCGTTCAACATGGTCGTGACGCCGGTCGTCGACTGGCACAGCGGTTTTCCTTTTTCTATCGTGAACGAGGACCAGGACTTCGTTGGACCACGCAACGGGGGCGGGCGCTTTCCGCGACTGTTGTCGCTCGACCTGCTCGTGATGAAGGCTCTGAAGATTCGTTTTCGCGGCAAAGAGTACAAAGGACGCGCAGGCTTCACGATCTTCAACATCACAAACCACTGGAACCCGCGCGACGTGCAGAACAACCTCGGAAGCCCGCAATTCGGCACTTTCTTCAACAGCCCCGACCGCAGTGTGCGTCTGAAGTTCGAGTTTGTAAAATACTGATCCGTTTTTAAATCCGCGTAATCCGCGGTTAAAAGGACATTCCAATATGAAAACCCTGCTTGTATTTATCGTCTTACTACTGCTCTGCCCAGCTGTGCTGGCCCAGAGCGAGACTCCATCAAAATTCAACCCGACCAACTACGGTTTCAACTACGAGCGTCGCACCGTCATGATCCCGATGCGCGACGGCGTCAAGCTGCACACAGTCATCCTCGTCCCGAAAGGCGCGCGCAACGCGCCGATCCTTATGACGCGCACGCCCTACAGCGCGGATCAGACAACGAGTCACGCGAACAGCTCCGATCTCGGCCCGAACCTGAGCGGCTACGACAACGCCACCGACGTGATCATCGAAGGCGGATACATCCGCGTGGTCCAGGACATTCGCGGCAAGTACGGCTCTGAAGGCGAGTACGTGATGAACCGCCCGCTCCAGGGCTCGCAGAACCCGACAAAGGTGGACCATGCGACCGATACCTACGACACGATCGACTGGCTCGTGAAGAATATTCCCGAGACGAACGGACGCGTCGGCATCCTCGGCATTTCATACGACGGATTCCTGCCGCTAATGGCGCTCATCAATCCGCATCCGGCGTTGAAAGTTTCCGTGCCGATGAATCCGATGGTCGACGGCTGGATCGGCGACGACTGGTTTCACAACGGCGCGTTTCGCCAGCAGGGCATGAGCTACATCTACGATCAGGAAGCGACGCGCGGCAACGAGATCGAATGGTGGACCAGCCATTACGACGACTACGACATGTTCATGGAAGCAGGCTCAGCGGGCGAGCTCGGGCGCCTTCGTGGTCTCGAGCAGGTCGGATTCTGGCGCAAGATACTCGAGCATCCGAATTACGACGCTTACTGGCGCGACCAGGCCGTTGACAAAATTCTTGCGAAGGAACCGCTCAAGGTTCCGGTGATGCTCGTGCATAGCCTGTGGGACCAGGAAGACATCTACGGCGACATCGCCGTGTACAAAACGATCGAGCCGAAGGATACGAACAACGACAAAGTGTTTCTCGTGCTTGGTCCATGGCATCACGGGCAGATGATTCGTGACGGCAGTGCGCTCGGCGCGATCAAGTTCAACAGCGATACCGCGATGACGTTCCGACGTGAAGTTCTGCGTCCGTTCCTCGATCAGTATTTGAAAGAGGGCGCGCCGAAGGCTGACGTCGCGCCGGTGACGGCTTTCGAAACCGGAACAAACAAGTGGTATCGCATGTCCGCCTGGCCCAAAGGATGCGAGAACGGTTGCGCGATCAAACCGACGCCGCTCTATCTCAACTCCGGATTGACCGCGGGCTTCACAGCGAAATCGCCGTCGACTGGTTATGAGGAGTACGTGTCTGATCCGGCGAAGCCAGTTCCGTTTCGCGCGCGGCCGATCGATGCGAGCAGTTGGTCGCGCTGGCTGGTTGACGATCAGCGTGAGATGTCAGGGCGTCCCGACGTGCTCGTGTTTACTTCCGATGTTTTGAAAGAGCCGGTGAAGATCAGCGGTGAGCCGATCGCGAATTTGATCGCTTCGACGAGCGGTACCGATTCGGATTGGGTGGTGAAGTTGATCGATCTGTACCCGGCGCAGGTTGCGGGACAAGCGAACATGGGTGGTTATCAGTTGATGATTTCTGCTGATGTGTTTCGCGGGCGATATCGCGAGAGCTTCGAGTTTCCGAAACCGATCGCGGCGAATCAGCCGCTGAAATATCGTTTTGCGCTGCCGACCGCGAATCACGTCTTTCTGCCGGGTCATCGCATCATGGTGCAGATCCAGTCGAGCTGGTTCCCGCTTTACGATCGCAACCCGCAGACGTTTGTGAAGAGCATCTTCTGGGCGAAGCCCGAGGACTACAAGAAAGCAACACAGCGGATCTACAACACGAGTTTCATCGAGCTACCGCTCGTCGTAAAACCTTAGACAGGATGACAGGATTTTCAAGAATTAACAGGATTTATCCTGTAATCTTGTAAATCTTGTAATCCTGTCTCTAACTCAGGAGCCCATCTCATGCCCAAATCTATCTTTCGCGCCGTTGTAATCCTTCTGTGCCTGGCGGTCCTCGTTACCGGATCTCAGCCCGCAACGCCCATCAACGACTACAAAGCAGCCGTCATCGCCGACGTCAATTCGATGGCGAAACAGTCGCAAGTGATGGTCGACATGGTCTTCAGCTTCGGCGAACTCGGCTTCCAGGAAGTCGAGACCTCGAAATATCTCACCGGCATTCTCGAAAAAGAAGGCTTCAAGATCGAACAAGGCATTGCCGGTATTCCCACCGCGTGGATCGCGACCTGGGGCTCGGGCAAACCCGTCATCGCACTGGGTTCAGACGTCGATTGCGTTCCCCAGGCTTCGCAGAAACCCGGCGTCGCTTATCACGATCCGCTGATCGATGGCGCTCCCGGTCACGGCGAAGGTCACAACTCCGGCGTGCCGTTGAACATCACGGCCGCGATAGCCGTGAAGCGACAGATGGAACGCGCAAAACTTCCCGGCACGATCAAATCTGGCCCGGAGTCGCGGAAGAACTCGTCGCGGGCAAGGCATATTTTGTTCGCGCAGGTGTTTTCAAAGACGTAGACGTGGTCCTGTTCACTCACGTCGGCAACAACCTCAATACTTCGTGGGGCCAGTCGTCCGCGACCGGGCTCGTGTCAGTCGAATACACATTCAAAGGCGAGAGCGCACACGCGGCCGGCGCGCCGTGGCAGGGCCGCAGCGCTCTCGACGCAGTTGAACTGATGGATACCGGCTGGAATTTCCGCCGCGAACACCTGCGACTGCAACAAAGATCACATTACGTGATCACGAACGGCGGCGATCAGCCCAACGTTGTGCCGCGCGTCGCGAGTGTTTGGTACTACTTCCGCGAGCTCGATTACGATCACATCAAAGAGATGCGAGGGATCGGCGACTCCATGGCCGAGGGCGCGGCGAAGATGACTGAGCACGACTGTCACTTCTCGCGTGCTCGGCTCCGCATGGCCGCAACACTTCAACAGGCCTGTGGCGGAAGCGATGTACGAAAACATCAAGCAGGTCGGTCTGCCGAAATGGAGTGAAGCGGATCAGACACTCGCGAAGGCACTGCAAAAAGAGTTGAAAGCGCGCGAGCAGGGGTTGTCGACTGCAGCTTGGGCCACTCGCTGGACCAGTGACAGACGAGCAACAGACGCGTGGTGGTTCTGATGATATCGGCGACGTGTCGTGGAATGTTCCGACAGTGTCGCTTCGATTCCCGTCAAATATTCCCGGTTTGCCCGGTCACAACTGGACCGATGCGGTTGCGATGGCGACACCGATCGCACACAAAGGCGTGACTGCGGGCGCGAAAGTCGTCGCGATGACGATGATCGATCTGTTAACGAAGCCCGAACTGGTGAATGAGCCTGGAATTATTTCCGCGAAGTGCAGACGAAGGACGGAAGTATCAGCCGTTGATCTCCGCTGAGGACAAACCACCGACGTGGCTGAATCAAGCGCACGATGGATACATATCGCGAGCGAATGCGAAAGTATTACTACGACCCGTCGAAGTACAAGACGTATCTCGAGCAGTTAGGAATCAAGTATCCGACGACACGTTAGGAGTCAGAATGGCAGAACCCAAAACTAAACCGACCAACCAGAGTGTCAAAGAGTTTCTGAACGAGATTCCCGAACCGGAAAGGCGCGACGGACTGTTTCGCGGTGGCGAAAATAATGGAAGAGATTACGGGAGAGAAGCCGAAGATGTGGGGACCGAGCATCGTTGGCTTTGGTACTCATCATTACAAGTATGCGAGCGGACGCGAAGGCGACTGGCCCATCGCCGCCTTCTCACCGCGCAAGAAAGATCTGACGGTGTACCTCATGATGGGCTTCGAAAAAAATACTGAGCTGATGGAGAAGTTGGGAAAGCACAGCACCGGCAAGTCGTGCCTGTACATCAAACGACTTTCAGACGTTCATGTGCCGACGCTCCGGAAGTTGATCAAGGAGTCGGTAAAGGGGAGCAAAAGTTAGACAGGATTTACAAGATTTTTCAGGATTGACAGGATATCTTGTAAATCCTGTAAATCTTGCTAATCCTGTCTCAACGATTCTCCCATCAGCCTTGCGGATCTCGAACGGTAACTAACAACCACAAAATCGCCCTCAATCGTCGGCGCTTAGCCTGACCTCATTCAATTGACGCTGATCCATCTAATCTTCCGCTTAGTCTGCTCCATCCTCATCAACAGAACCCTGCGTCGTATCACTTCATAGCAGCATAAACACATCACCCTCATGCTCGAGAAAGTAAACGCGTTCGATCCGGCTCTTCCCCACCACTCTCAAACTGAACACACGCCTCATCCCTTTCGGCGAGCTAAACTCCCCCGATCCCATCCTGCCGGACGGTGTAGTTCCCGACAGATGTCGAAAACAGAAAGAACGAGCGTTCGCCTGGTTCTCCAACCCGATCCGCGAGCGTAAAAGTCTCCGCTCCCAATGCGACCGACGAAAGAACCAGTACGCCCAGGCACACTACGAGGAGCTTCTTCATAAGATTTCTCCTTTTGGCGGGGCGGTGAGGTAGAGCCAGTTTACTACAATTCGGCGCATAATCTGTGCTATCCGATCCCCCGAGCATAATCTCAGAACTGGGGTGAAACATGGACAGACGACGGTTGCAGCAGATCGAGAAATACGTGCTCAACTTCTTCCAGGAACGAGCAGCAGACACGCATCCTGGCCAAGGAACTCTTCGACAGCACGAGCGAGTACGCAAATGCCGACATCGTCCGGGCGCTGGAAGATCTGGAGAAGAGAGAACGTTTACTGGTGCGTCACACGACCGAGGGTAACGACTACATCTCGCTGACGCCGCATGGAATCACACTCCTCGGGCTGGAGGAAGTTGGAGTCGAGAGCGATGCGGCGGCTCTCCCACATCCGCCAAAGAGCGCCACGAAAGCGATGTGAGATTTTAGAAGTATGAAAGTTGTATCCCCCATCCTTCTTGTATTCCTCATCTCTATTTTCTGCCGCTGCGCAGGACGCACGGTGAGAGCTCGCCTTCGAGGCTAATCACTCGAGGAAGTGCGCGACAAGCGAGCGCCCTGCTCGTCGTGTTCAAATCACGCGTGATCGACGCCGGCGATCGCGAACGCGCAATCATCCAAGATGTTCTGAAGGCCGATCCCGCAACCGAAGGGCCGCTATCGCTGGGTCTACACACAACTCGCCAAGAAGCTCAATAAATACATTCGCAAGTACAAGAGCTCTAATGCCTGCAAGAGAGCTGTCTGAAGCCGATTACGTGATCTATTTCAATGTCGTTGAGTTTCGCCGGATCCTCAACACGTCCTATCCCTACGGTGAGCTGTTTGTGATCGTCAAAGGCTCGCCGGAAAAGCTAAAACCGCCGCGCGTCGTCTGGCGAGCAAAGAAAATGCTGTTCGCCGAAGACGCGATTGGCGACCTGATCAAAGACCTCAAAGCTCCTTCGCGGCGAAAGTTAGCGCAAGGACGGTTACAAAGTTTGAAACTCCCGTCGGGCCTTAGCGTGTAAGCGGACGTGCAACTTTTTGGTTGCTACATTCACTAACGTGGATGACACTGGTCTCTGTTGCCACGGCATATCACGCGGTCAGGCCGATGCACATCTGTTCAATCCGTGGCCGAGAGTTTTCCTACCCTAATCATAAGGGATCGGCCCGATGCTCCTCAGAATTCTGCTGAGCAATTCTCTTTTGCAGTGTTGCTCATTTACTCGCCCAGCAAAACACCGGCGCCTTGAAAGGCACCGTTACCGATCAACTCGGCAGCCTCGTCGTCGGCGCCAAGGTCACGGTGCGAAACGCCCGAGGCGTCGTCACCAGCGCCACGACAAACTCCGCCGGAGTTTACGAGTTCAAAAGGCTCGAACCCGGAACTTACGAGTTCCAGGTCGCGTCGCCCGGATTCAATGTGTTTGAAGAAAAAGAGGTTGAGATTACGTGCGCGCGAGCTCAAGACCTTCAATGCCCAACTCGAAGTGGCCTTCGAAGAACAACAGGTAACGGTCGACGATCGAAACATCAGCACTGATTCTGACAACAACGCGAACGCCGTCGTGTTGCGCGGCCGCGACCTCGAAGCACTGCCAAACGATCCGCAAGCCCTCGCAGCCGCGTTACAGGCGATGGCTGGTCCAGCAGATCCGGAGGCAGGAGGACAAGCGCAGGTTAAAGTCGACGGTTTCTCGAACGGGCAGATTCCGCCGAAGGAAGCGATTCGCGAAGTTCGTATCAACAACAATCCGTTCTCGGCCGAGAACGAGTTTCCGGGCTGGGGCGGCATCGAGATCTTCACGCAGCCGGGCGCCGACAAGTGGCACGGCTCGTTTGCAGTTTCGACTTCAACGACGAGAGTCTGAACTCGCGCAACCCGTTCACTACCACGCGCGCGCCGTATCAACAACGCGCTTATAACGTGAAGTCTCAGTGGTCCAATCGTTCCAAAAAGCGCGCATCGTTTTCAGTCTACTTTGGCCGTTATCTCAGCGACGCGAATTCAATCGTGAATGCGACGGTGCTTGATCCGGTCACGTTGAAGCCGGTGACGGTGAACCAGTCGTTTGTCACTCCCGACGTCAACAATTACGGCAACGCGCGGTTCGATCTCAAAGTCAACAAGATGCACACGCTCGTGGGCAGGTTCAACTACGGTGAATCGACGGCAGGACTTGCAGGGCATCGGCGGCTTCACTTTGCCTTCGCGCGCGTATCGTGGGCAGCGCACGAACTTCATCGTGCAGTTCACCGAGACTGCGCTCATCAATGAAAAGACCGTCAACGAAACGCGCTTTCAGTTCGTGCGCAACCGGTAACAACCAGAACAGTATCCTGGACGCCTTCGCGCTCAACGTGCTGGATTCATTTCAGGGCGGCGGCTCGCAGGTTGGTTCTCGTCAACAGATGCGCGCGATCGTTTCGAGCTCCAGAACTTCACTTCGTGGACTTCAGGCAATCACTTTTTGAAAGTCGGCGCGCGGCTCAGACACGCGAAGATCGACAGCATCTCGCCGGCGAATTTCGGCGGCACTTACACGTTCGCGGGCGGGCGTGGTCCAAGACTCGATGAGAACGACCAGGTCGTGATTCTGGTCCGAACGGTCAGCCGGAGATCATCGATCTCAGCAGTCTTGAACGTTATCGCCGCACACTTGCGTTTTCGCGCGCGGGACTGAGTCCGGCGGCGATTCGTGTGCTCGGCGGCGGCGCGACGCAGTTTTCCATCGCGGGTGGCAAACCCGCAGGCGAAGTTGAAGCAGACTGACGTTTCGTTTTACTTTCAGGACGAATGGAAAGTACGGCCCAACTTCACTCTCTCGCCCGGGCTGCGTTACGAAAACCAAAACAACATCGACAGCAATTACAACTTCGCGCCACGAATCGCGTTTGCGTGGTCGCCGGTGTTTGGACGAAGAAAGCCGCACCGGCAGCTGCTGCCGCCGCGCCGAAGCCAACCACGCCAGCCGCGACAGGCACTGCTACGCCTGCACCTGCTGCATCACCTGCTCCGGCTGCTGCCGCTGCTGCGCTCCCGCTGGGCCTCCTGCTGGTCCACCCAAGACCGTCTTTCGCGGCGGCGTCGGAATTTTCTACAACCGCATCTCGCGAAGACATAACGCTGAAGCGATTCGCTTCGACGGAAGAATCAACAGCAGTTTCTCGTCACGAGTCCGGCTGTGTTGGATCTGTTTCCACTCGTGCCGCCGGTCGATTTGCTTGATGCGTTTGCACAACCACAGAGCCGCCGCGTCGTCAACGACGATCTGCGCACTATCGCGCTCGCTGCGCTTTATGTTCACGGTCGAACGTTCACTCCCGGCGAACGTCAAACTCTCACTCACTTACACGCACTCCCGCAACACGCCGCACAACGCGCATCGTCAACATCAACGCGCCACTCGGCGGTACGTTCATTCCCGGTGTGCCTACTAGCGGCGTGCGCCCGCTCGGCGCTGACGCCGGCAACGTGCTTCGAGTACCAATCGACGGGCCACTCAGTCGGCAACAACTCTCAGCATAAACATCAACGGAACGTTGAAGAAGGTTCAGTTTCTGGGGCGGCTACAATCTCAGCCAAATCGAGGAGCACTGATAGCGGTCAGAGTGGTTCGCCGTTCGATGCTTACGATTTCAGTCAGTGAGTTTGCGCGCGGCAATTTCAGCTCGCTGAACTTCGTTTACGGCGGTGGCAGTTATATGGCGCCGGGCGGGATCAACTTGAACATGTTTCTTGATTGGCAGCTCGGGCCAGCCGTTCAACATCACCACCGGCCGCGATACAAACGGCGACACGAACTTCAGCGAGCGTCCAGCGTTCGCGACCGATCTGAACGAGCCCGGAGTTGTCGTCACGCCGCTCGGCGCTTTCGATCCGACGCCTTCACCGGGCCAGACGATCATCCCGCGCAACTTTGGACGTGGACCAGGTTTTTTCTCGGTCAACCTGAGTCGTCGGAAAGGCGTTCAAGTTTGGTAAAGCGATCGAGCCGAAGTCGCCGCCGCCCGGCGGCCCGAGCACGACGCCGGCGAGCGGCGGCGATCAAAAGCCACCGGCGAAACCTCCGGTCCAGCGACCGTATGCAGTCAACTTCTCGATCAATGCGACGAACATCTTCAACCGGACCAACAAGAGTGCGCCGGTGGGCAACATGTCGTCACCGTTCTTCCTGCAATCGCCGTCAGGATCAAACGCTTCTTCTTCGGACCGGGAAGCGGATCGGGTGGCAATCGCATGATTAGCCTGCGCGTCAGGATTAGCTTCTAAAACATGCCTGTAAGTCATGTTAATCTTGAAATCCTGTTAACAAGATTGACTTTAGTGATTTTTGTCAGGATGTAACAAGATTTTTGTGCGCCCAAAGAAGCTCATTCTACTGATCGTCCTTGTTGTTCTACTGCTCTCTCAAGATCCCTTCGCTTATCGTCGTTACAAACTCCGCCGCCTGAACGCCGCAATCCAGCAACTCAACACGCAACGCACTCAACAACAAACCAGCGGTTTCACGGAATACAAAGGCGTGGTCCATGTGCACTCATTTCTCGGTGGGCACAGCGCGGGCACGTTCGCGGAGATCATCTCTGCCGCGCAAGCGAATCAATTGAATTTCGTGATCATGACCGAGCACACCGAGAAAGATTTCGACACCGCGGCGATGACGTTGCAGGGCATTCACGGTGGCGTGCTCTTCATCAACGGCAACGAAGTCAGTGCTGAGAATGGCGATCGATTGCTCGCGTTGCCCGGACGATGTTTCGATTGTTGCTTATCCCGAAGAGTTTAAAAACTGGGACACGCCGCGCATCAACGGTGTCGAGGTCTACAACGTCTTCACCAACGCGAGGCGCGTCAATCCGGTCGTCGCGTTTTTCGATGTGTTGTGGTCGCAGCGCAGCTTATCCCGATTTGATCTTTGCGCTGTACTTGCAGCGACCCGATGAGGGTCTGAAAAAGTGGGACCAGGCGCTGGCACGCGCACGGCTGACGGCGACCGGCGGTAACGATGCGCACGCCAACATCGGCGTGAGTCTTAAAGACAGCTCGGGCAAGACGCTGCTCGGCATTCAGCTCGATCCGTACGCAACCAGTTTCCGGCTCGTGCGATTGCATGTCCTGATCGAGCAGGGCAAAACGCTCGATGCTACGAGTTTGATGGAGGCGGTGCGCGCCGGCCATTGTTTTATCGGATTCGATTTTCTTGGCGATGCGTCGGGGTTTGTGTTTGAGGCGGAGAATGCAGGGGAGCGAAAGATCCAGGGGGATGAGATTTCGCTCAAGCCGGAGACGCGACTGCGCGTGCAGAGCCCTGTTCCGGGGCGGATCGTGATCTTTAAGGACGGTGCGGTTTGGATCTGATGAGAGCGGGATTACGAGCAAAGAGGTCGCGGTTACGGAGCGAGGGGTTTACCGGGCCGAGATCTACCTGCCACAGCTCGGTCTGGCGGCGCCCTGGATCATCTCGAATCCCATTTATGTGAGGTGAAGATTTCAGAGCCAGCGCAGTAGGCGCAGGGTCAAGGACTGGTCAACGATTCTTGCAAGCTTTGAGCCTTGCGCTACTGAACTCCTTTAAAACGGTTTCGCCCCACCGGGTGCCCTGCTAGCTGCCCTGTGGGGCGACAAACCTCGCCGGAAAGCTCCGGCTTCACTTGTTTTCGGAAGCGGTGCGTACGTTCACCGGAGTACTGTTGGAGGTCACGTAGTTGACCCCGCGCTTCCCTTAAGCTCCAAGTGTTAGGAGCTGAGAAGTACAGCCTTCCACACACTGTTTTTTCAAGTCCGGTCAGTCTAGCTGTACGCTACTCGAACTGTCAAGATTCAGCTTGACCGAACGTGAACCATACAAATCGGAACTTGCTACAATGCCCACGCACCTATGGACCTAAAAATACCAATACCCCGAAATTTCAGCTTTCGCCGAACCGTCGCCAGCCACGGCTGGTACCAACTGCCCCCATTTGCCCTCGATACCGCAAAGTGGGAACTCTCCCGCGTCATCGATGTCGGGTCAAAAGCCCCCGGTCACGATCTTGTTGACGGAGCGCAAAACGCACGTTCGCGTAAACACGTCCCGGCCGCTCACGAAATCCGAGGCAGCAATCGTCCTGCGCGATGCCCGGCACATCCTCCGTCTGGACGACGATCTCGGCGCCTTTTATCTCGCCACCGGTAACGATCCGGAGTTTTCATGGATCGGCGAACAGGGCGCCGGACGGCTGCTGCGCTCCCCGACCGTCTACGAGGATCTGGTGAAGATGATCTGCACCACAAACTGCTCGTGGGCGCTCACATTAAAGATGGTGAACGGGCTCGTGAACAATCTGGGACGCGAGAGCAGCGACGGTCGCAAATCATTTCCCAACGCCGCAGGCGATGGCGCGATGCCGCTGAAGTTCTTCGTCGACGAAGTGCGCGCCGGCTATCGCGCGCCTTACTTGAAGGAGCTTGCGGAGCGTGTTGCCTCAGGCGAATTGAACGTCGAGGAGTGGCTATCGAGCGAGCTTCCCACGCGCGAACTGTTGAAGCAGATGAAGGGCGTTAAAGGCGTCGGAGATTACGCCGCGGAAAACCTCTTGAAGCTGTTGGGACGTTACGACGGGCTGGCGCTGGACTCGTGGACGCGAGCGCGGTTTTTCGAGCTCCGAAACAAGGGCAGGAAAGCAAACGACAAGAAGATCGCGCGCTACTATGCGCGGTTCAACGAGTGGCGCGGCCTCGCGCTCTGGTGCGACGTCACCCGGGATTGGTTATAGCAAAAAAGGTACACCATAAGATCTTCAACAGAGGCCCATCTGGACGCGCCTGTGTTATCTATGTGCTTTTGTGTCTGTGGCTAAGCTTTACTTGTTAAAGACGAGCGTCGAATCCTGCGCGCCGCGCGGCGATTCAGAGTGACGAACAACCGTCAACAATTTGCCATCCGCTGAAAGCGTGAGCTTGTCATTCGAAGTGGTCGTGACTTCGTTGCCATCCGGCGTCTGGAACGTCACCTTCGA
The DNA here is from genome assembly GCA_963748155.1 of uncultured Acidobacteriota bacterium. Classification (GTDB taxonomy): domain Bacteria; phylum Acidobacteriota; class Blastocatellia; order Pyrinomonadales; family Pyrinomonadaceae; genus PSRF01. The sequence goes on from CAVVHV010000005.1 coordinate 527,974, forward strand.
CACGAGCTCCAGCGTCTTGCCATCGCTCGACATGGTCGCCTTCCGCACGAACTTTCCACGTCCCGTCTCGCCCGTTGTTTCACTGCCGTCGAGACTGAAGGTTCTGGGACCGCCCATCATTCCACCACCCATGCCGCGGCCACCACCCTGACCACCGCCCGAGGAGCCACCCGCAGGAGGACCACCGGCCGCCGGAGCGCCACCCGCAGGAGGTACCGCCCGGACCGCCAGGACCACCACCACCAGTTACCTTCTCATCGATAGTGATCTCTTTATCGGTTTGGGTGACGTTCCAGGTAACGCTCTCGGCGTTCTGCAGACGTTGATTGAGACCCTGGCTCTTGCTCTTATCAAGCGTCCAGGTTCCGGCGAAGTTTGGCGCAGCAGCATGCGCAGCCAGAGCAAACACGAGCGCGCTTGTCAGGCCAAAAGCATAAAGCAACTTTCTCATTCAAGATCTCCTTCAGCATATTTGTATATTTCGTACAAGGATTGGCCGAGTCTACCAAAACACCTGTCCGAAAACTGTAAGGGAATGCAAAGATTTGTAAAGAGACGGTAAAGAGGGAACCTTTCGCGTTAAGGCGGCGTAACAAGCGAGGTGGTTGAGGGAGCCTCAATGCGACGCTGACAAAAATTGGCACTGTTAATGATTATTGTGGAGCGACGTTTATTGAGTAGAAGTTTTTGTCATAAGACAACTGCGAGCGGTGTTTAGTCGCAGAGAGAGCAATCAAGGATAAAGAATCTACCCAAAAGCAAGGAGAGCAGTGATGAAGTCAATGATAAGTAGGATGGTGGTAGTTTTAATGGTCGGTGCGCTGACAGGCGTGGTTGCGTTCGCCAAAGTTCATAAAGAGAAAGTCACTTTCGACAGCGACATCAAGGTGAATGGCACGGTCGTGAAGAAAGGCACCTACGATGTCAAATTCGATGACGAGAGCGGCCAACTTTCGATCACGAAGAACGGCAAAGTCGTCGCCCAGGCAATGGCGAAACTCGAGCAGCGTGAAAAGAAGGCCAACGATTTTCAGCTGCGCGCGACGACCAGCGGTGACGAGACACAACTGACCGGTGTCACCTTTGGTGGATCTGACAAGAACGTCGTGATCACCAGCAGCGGTTCGTCAACCACTGGCACCAACTAAAAGTTCCTTAGAAGTCTGTTCCCCCCTGCGCCTCGAAGCCTGGTGGTTTCGAGGCGTAGTTGTTTTTGCCACAGATTGCACGGAATTACATCGATTTTCTTCCGTGTAATCTCTGGTTAATGTACTGAACATGAGATATAGACGCTTTGGCCGCACTGGCTGGGAAGTCGGTGAGATCGGTTATGGCATGTGGGGCATGGCCGGTTGGTCCAACTCCAACGACGACGAGTCGCTGCAATCGCTGCAGGCCGCAGTCGATCATGGCTGCAATTTTTTCGATACCGCTTATGCTTACGGCAACGGTCGCAGCGAAAACCTGTTGGGCCAGATCGTAAGATCGAATCCCGGCAAGCGTCTCTACACCGCCACAAAGATCCCTCCGAAGAACCTGCAATGGCCCGCGCCGCCTGAATCACACTCTGATGGAATCTTATCCACCGGATCACGTCGAAGAGTACGTTCATCGCAGTCTCGAAAATGCCGGACTGGAACAGTTTGACTTGATGCAGTTTCACACCTGGAGTGACGACTGGATGCGCGACGATCGCTGGTTCTACCGCCTCGACGACATGCGCAGCCAGAAACTGATCAATGCGATCGGAATCAGCATCAATCGTTGGGAACCGTGGAACGGCATACGCGCCGTGCGCAGCGGACAGATCGACGCCGTGCAGGTGATCTACAACATCTTCGATCAGAATCCGGAAGACGAATTGTTTCCCGCGTGTCGCGAGATGGACGTGGCAGTGATCGCGCGCGTGCCTTTTGATGAAGGCACGTTGACTGGAACGTTGACGAAAGACAGCAAGTGGCCCGAAGGCGACTGGCGCAATACTTACTTCGTTCCTGAAAATTTGATTCCGAGTGTGGAGCGAGCAGACGCAGTGAAGAAGACGCTCGAAGAGTGGAACCGCGAGCACTCGACGCACATCACGATGCCCGAGCTCGCGCTGCGTTTCATACTCGGCAACGAGGACGTGAGCACGATTATTCCGGGAATGCGAAAGCTTCGCCACGTTGAATCGAATATCGCCGCGAGCGATGCGGGTCCACTGCCAGCAGAGTTACAGGAAAAGATGAGGGGCTTCCGCTGGGTGCGAAAGCCCGCGCCGTGGTCGCAGTGATTTTTAGCCACAAAAGCACAAAAGTAAAGGTTCAGAGTTCAAGCTCTATTGCTCCGTGAGCCCAAGACTCAGCTTAGGCTGACTCTGAACTTTTGTGCTTCTTTGTGGCTAGCTTTTCATGTTAAGCGTCTTCACGAGAAACGCCCAGCGGTCGGCGATCTCTTCGATGATCTTGGTCGTTGGCTTGCCCGCGCCGTGGCCCGCCTTCGTCTCGATCCGAATCAGCACCGGAGCACTGCCTGCCTGCGCGGCCTGAAGCGCCGCGGCGAATTTGAAGCTGTGTCCGGGCCAAACACGATCGTCGTGATCCGCGGTCGTGACCATCGTCGGCGGATACGACGCGCCGGGCTTGATGTTGTGCAGCGGTGAATACGCGTACAACGCCTTGAACTCTTCCGCATTGTCCGACGATCCGTAATCCGATACCCACGCCCAACCGATCGTGAACTTCTGAAACCGCAGCATGTCCATCACACCAACCGCCGGCATCGCTGCGCCAAACAGATCCGGACGCTGCGTCATCGCCGCGCCAACAAGCAGACCACCGTTGCTGCCGCCACCGATCGCGAGCTTCGGCGTCGAGGTGTACTTGTTGTCGATCAGCCACTCGCGCCGCGGCGATGAAGTCGTCAAACACATTCTGCTTCTTCAGCTTCATTCCCGCCTGGTGCCAATCTTCGCCATACTCGCCACCACCGCGCAGGTTCGGTTGCGCGTAAACGCCGCCCATCTCCATCCAAACAAGATTGCCGACCGAGAAAGCCGGCGTCAGCGAGATATTGAAGCCACCGTAGCCGTAGAGATACGTCGGATTGTTGCCGTCGAGCTTCAGGCCTTTCTTGTGCGTGATGAACATCGGCACTTTCGTTCCGTCTTTGCTCGTGTAGAAAACCTGCTTCGTTTCGTAGTCGGCCGGATTGAAATCGACTTTCGGCTGGCGGAAGACAGTGCTCTTGCCGGTCGTCAAGTCGTAACGATAGATCGTGGTCGGCGTAGTGAAACCGGTGAACGAGTAGAACGTTTCTTTGTCCGTGGCTTTGCCGCTGAAACCGTCGGCGGAGCCGATGCCCGGAAACGCGACTTCGTTCACCAGCTTGCCTGCCGTGTCGTAGATCTTTACCTGCGTGTACGCGTCCTTCAGGTAGTTGAGGACGAATTTGTTGTTAACGAACGTGGTCGCCTTGAAGTGTTTCTTTGCCTTCGGGAACGACGACTTTCCAGTTGTTGCGCGCCGGTTTGCTGACGTCGACTTCGATCACTTTGCCGCGCGGCGCTTGCAGATCGGTCTGAAACCAGAATCGCGAGCCTTCATTGCCGATGAAGTTGTAAGCCGCATCGAAATCGTCGAGCAGCTTCACGACTGGAGCGTTCTTTCGCTTTGAGATCTTTGTAGTAGACACGATTCTTCACGTCCGTGCCCTGGTAGATCGTGATGATCAGGTAGTTGCCGTCTTCAGTAACCGAGCCGCCAAACAACCAGTCTTTCTGATCGGGACGCTCGTAAACGAGAACGTCTTCAGTCTGCGGCGTGCCGAGTTTGTGGTAGTAGACTTTTTGAAAGTAGTTGGTGGCCTTCAGCGTGTCGCCTTTGGGTTCGTCGTAGCGGCTGTAGAAGAAGCCCTTGCCGTCGCGCGTCCACGACACGCCGGAAAACTTCACCCACTTCAGATGATCGGAAAGATCTTTGCTCGTCTCGACGTCGCGAACTTTCCACTCCTGCCAGTCGGAACCAGACGCTGACAGACTGTAAGCCAGCAGTTTTCCGTCAGGACTCACTTGCAGACCCGAAACTGCGACTGTGCCGTCGGCCGAAAGCGTGTTCGGATCGAGAACCATCTGCGGCTGCGCATCGAGCGCTGTCACGGTGTAAAGCACGGACTGATTCTGCAAGCCGCTGTTGCGCGTGTAGAAGTAACGATTGCCTTCCTTGAACGGAACGCCGTACTTCTCATAGTTCCAGAGCTTGGTCAGCCGATCGTGGATCGCGGTGCGCTGCGGAATCGATTCAGAAAACCAAAGGTCAATTTATTTTCGGCTTCAACCCATGCGCGCGTTTCTGCCGAGTCGAGATCTTCGAGCCAGCGATAAGGATCGGCGACTTTCACGCCGTGATAGTCATCAACTTGATCGCCTTTCGGGCTGACGGGTAAGTAATTGGTTTAATCATAATTGCTGCGCGGCACCTAAAAACAAACACACGAGGAGAGCAAAGCGAATGGGTGGGTGATAAGGCATGACAAACACTCCCTTCTAATTTGAACTGTCAGTATAACGAAGCAGTACGAGCGCGTAGCGCATCAAATTCAGCAACAGGTCTGTTAGAGTTACCCGCGTACGATCTCGGTACGACTTGATCACGCGATAAAAAGGGTTGACAACTCGACGCCGCATGCGCGAATCTAAGCCACGTTGCCGCCCCTCGACGAGTAATGGCTTTAATCCTGCGGCTCTCCTGAGAAAACATATGAAATCAAGTACTCGTCATCGCTCTTTTTGTCGTCGCCATTCTTTTTGCTGCCGTCGAGATGAAGGCACAGGAGAGTAGCGCAGTTCGCCCACGCGTCGTCACCGCCGCTCCCGAGCAGCAGCAAACACCGGCGCAGCAAATCCCAACACTGCCCCAGGCCAAGCCGGCTGATCTCGGACCAACTTTGCCGTCGGTCGAAATGGACGCGCAGAAAAAGACCTCCGGCGCCGATCACGCACCTGACGCCATCAATGATTCAAAGCCGCATCTCGGAAGCGCAGCGGATGTTCAAGACGCGCCCGAAGCCGACCGCGATGGCAGTCGGACAGATCGAGTTCGTCACGATCGCCGCACTCGATCGCGACACTGCGCGCACGCACTTGATCACCATCTCTAAAGAAGACCTTTCTGACAAAGGGCGCGGAGATCAATACGACGACTTCCGATGGCACAAACGTCAACGTCCGCATCGTGCGCGCGAACGGCGTCAACACGGCGATGACGATCTTTACTCCCGACGGGCAAGTCGCTGGCGCCGCTCACGGTCGAGTATCCGATCGAGCGTGGCGGAAAGTTTCTCGAAACGGCTTATTACACGTCGGCGCATCCGGCATTGCTTTCAACGGATCTCGTGCGATCGGGACAATCGTACGTCCGCAACATGCTCGATCTCGCGGCGAAGCGTTTGCGCGACCGGGGTGTCGCGATCTCGCCGATGATCATCGATGTGGCTGAGCGGCTGTGCGTCGTGGAGCACGTGGATCACGAACGGTTCCGCGAGGAGAACCGGCTCGCGCTTTACGATGAGATCTATTCGTTGTTTGCGTTGAACGAGATCGACACTTATCGCTTTTCAGTGAGCACGGCGGGAGCGGGCGGCATGGTGCAGATGATTCCGTGGGCTTACAACCTCGTGCGCACGCGCCATCCGGGCGTTGGTTTGATTCCGGATTTTGTGACCGGAATGCGCAATCACGCCAACGCGCTTGCAGGCGATGCTGCTCTACATGCACGACACGTGGAACGATTTGACTGCGAATGATGAAGTGAAGTACGCGCTGGGCGCGAAGATCGCGACGCCGAGCGAGTTGCTCGCGGCGGGTTACAACTCAAATGCCGCGAAGCTGCCTGGCTATTTGAGACGCGGTGGCGATGGCTGGCGCACGCTCATCCCGCGCGAGACGCAGATGTACTTGCAGATCTACAAGTCGTTCGAAGGTTTAGTGCCGATGCAAGACGCAGAGCCACGGATCGGCTAGTGACGGTTAATCGTGGCTAAAACTGATCTCGGATCCGCGTACTGTAGTTTGTAGAGCTTCCAGTAAAGCCCACGTTCAGCCAACAACTCCTGGTGCGTTCCCTGCTCGCGAATCTCACCGTGATGCAGGACGATGATCCGATCTGCATTTTGAATCGTTGACAGACGATGCGCGACCACGATCGACGTGCGATCGCGCATCACGCGCTCGATCGCCCGTTGGATCAATTGCTCGGTCTCGGTATCGATCGAGCTCGTCGCTTCATCGAGAATCAATAATCGCCGGATCGAACGCGAGCGCGCGCGCAAACGAGATCAACTGCTTCTGTCCGACTGACAAACCCGCGCCACGCTCGCGCACTTCCGCTTCGTAATCACCCTTCAAACGACTGAATAAAACTGTCGGCATGAACTTCCTGCGCCGCCCAGCGCACGCGCTCCTCGGTGATGTCTTCGCGTCCGAGACGAATGTTGCCTTCAATCGTGCCACTGAACAGAAACACTTCCTGAAGCACGACCGCAAAGTTCTTTCGCAACGCTTTCAAGTCCCAATCGCGCAGATCGACGCCATCGAGCAGAATCCGCCCGCGTTGAATGTCGTAGAAACGCATCAGCAGATTCGTGATCGTCGTCTTGCCTGAACCCGTATGACCCACGAGCGCGATCGACTGTCCCGGCTCGACCGTGAACGACACGTCTTTCAACACCCAGTCTTCATCCTTGTAAGCAAACCACACGTTCTGAAACTCGATGCGGCCGCGCGCGCGTTCGGCTTTCAGCGGCTTTTCCGGCGTAACGATCGCGATCGGCAGGTCGAGTGTCTTGAAGATGCGATGCGACGCGACGACCGCCGCTTGCAGCACGTTGTACTTGTCGGAAATATCGCGAATCGGCTGAAACAGCGCCTGCGAATACTGGATGAACGCGACGAGCGCGCCGAGCGTGAGCACCGTGTGGCCCGGCGTGTTTTGCATCACGCGATAACCGCCATACCAGATGATCAGCGCGATGCCGACCGCGCCGATCAGATCCACGAGCGGAAAGAAGACTGCGTAATAAAAGATCGTGTCGATGTTCGCGCGTCGATATTCGTCGTTGATGTGATCGAAAGTGCTCAGCGACTTCGCTTCCGCGTTGAAGATCTGGACCGTTTGCGCGCCGGCAAAGTGCTCCTGCAGAAACGCATTGATGCGCGCGATGCGCGTGCGCACGAGGTCGTAACCTCTGCGCGCGCCGCGGCGAAACCACGTCGTCGCCGCAAACAGCAGCGGCACTGTCAACAAGCTGACGAGCGTGAGCTTCACGTCCATCCACAACATCACGGAGATGATCGCGACGATCATCACGAGGTCGCCGAGCAGATCCGTCACGCCTTCGGTGAACAGCTCGTTGAGCGCATCGACGTCGGTCGTCAGCCGCGTCATGATGCGGCCGACGGGATTGCGATCGTAGTAAGCGACTTCCTGGTGTTGCAGTTTGCCGTAGAGCTCTTTGCGCATGTCGAACATCACGTACTGTCCGACGCTGTTGACGAAGATCGACTGGAAGTAGGAGAAGACGAGTCGCAGCAATTGCGTCGCGAGGAACAAGCCGACGAGCAACATCAGACCGTCAGTCTTGCGCGGCAGGATGTGCCAGTCGATCGCGTACTGCGTGAACTTCGGCTGCAACACGCCGAGCAGGTTCAGCGCGAGCGTGAAGCAAGCGCAGGGAGCAGCAGGCGCACGTACGGCTTGAGATAACGCAGCAGCCGCCGCGCCACCTGAAGATCGTAAGTCTTCCCGATCGCCTCTTCTTCGTGAAATTGTTTTACCGCTGTCGACATCCGTGTAATTCGTAACTACGTTGCCGCCAGTTCTTCTTCGAGCAGTTGTCGTTCATAGAGATCCGCATACTCACCACCCAGCGCGAGCAACTCGTCGTGAGTTCCCTGCTCGATAATGCGTCCCTCATCCAACACGCAAATCAGGTCCGCCTCGCGCACGGTCGAGACGCGATGCGAGATGATCAAACTCGTGCGGTCGCGCATCACGCCGCGAAGCTGCGCCGAGAATCTTCTCTTCCGTGTACGTATCAACTGACGACAACGCATCGTCGAGAATCAAAATCTTCGGCTCACGCAACACAGCGCGCGCAATCGCCGTGCGTTGCTTCTGCCCGCCTGAAAGCGTGATGCCTCGCTCGCCAACGAGCGCGTCAAACCGATCCGGAAACCCGGAAATATCTTCAGACAAACCCGCGATCTCCGCCGCCCACTCAACTTCCGCCTTCTCGGCCTTCTCAACTCCAAACGCGATGTTTCCCTTCACCGAATCGCTGAACAGAAACGTCTCCTGCGGCACGTAACCAATGCTCGCACGCAGTTGCGCGAGCGGATAATCGCGAATGCCGACACCGTCGATGAACAGCGTGTCCGTCAGGCGCTTCGATCAAACGCGGAATCAGATTCGCGATCGTCGACTTGCCACTTCCGGTGCGTCCAACAAAAGCCACCGTGTGTCCTTCGGGAATCGTGAGGGTCAGATCTTTGCAGCACCGGCTCATCATTTGGATGATAACGAAACGTCAGATCGCGAAACTCGATCTTGCCCTTGATCGGCGGCTGCTCGACACGTCCCGGCGCGATCGGCAATCGACGGCTCGATCCGGAGAATCGCATTGAGTCGTTTCAAACTCGCCGTGCCGCGCTGATAAAGATTCACGACGTATCCGAGCGCAATCAACGGCCAGATCAGCCGCGTCAGATAAAGATTGAACATCGTGAACTCGCCGACAGTGATCTCACCGCGCACAGCGAGCGGCACGCCCGCCCAGATGATCAGCACGTAACCAAACCCGATCAGAAACGTCATCAACGGCCGCATCAACGCCTCGACCTTGCACGAGCCCGAGATTGCGTTCCGCATACTGCCGGTTGAGATTGTTGAAGGCCGCCATCTCGGCCTCTTCCTGCGCGTACGCGCGCACAACGCGCACGCCGCTGAAGTTTTCCTGCGCGCGCGCAGTGATCTGTCCGAAGAAGTCCTGGATCTTTTCGAAACGCGTGTGGACCTGCTGGCCGAAGAACTTAACCGTCAACGAAACGAGCGGCATCGTCACGAACAGCAGCAGCGTCAGCCACCAGTTGAGCATGATCATCAGCGGCAGCACGAGCACGACCACAAACACCGTCTGCAACGTGTACATGATCATCGGTCCGGCGAGTTGTCTCACCGCGGACAGATCGTTCGTGGCGCGCGCCATCAGATCGCCGGTGCGATGTTCGTGAAAGAACGAGAGCGGCTGATTGACGAGGTGGCGATAAAACTCCTTCGCGTATGTCGTACTCGATGTTGCGCGACATGCCGATCAGAATGCGGCGTTGCAGGAAGAGAAAGAGACCGCTGATCAAACTCGCGGCCGAGAACCTTGCCGGCCGAAATCGTCAGTTTTGACCAGGAAACTTCAGTCCAATTTGCGTCAACAGCCTGTCCGACAATGAGTGGAATGAAGAGGCCGGCAGTAACACTGGCGAAGATGCAGGCGATGCCGAGGATCAGTTGAGCTTTGTATTTCCGAAAATAGTGCGCAAATTTCCTTAAGATCTTCCACGTGAGGATAATACTTTATCTACGTCACTCCGCGTAAATCAGGCGGCTTAAGTTCTTAGATACGTGCTGATTGCAGTTGCTGCGAGCTTTCCTTCGTCGTCGAAAAGCTCAGCTGAAACTGTGATCACTCTTCTTCCGGCGCGCACCACTCGCGCCGACGCCCGCGCCGTGCCCTCGCTAACCGGTCGCAGATAATGAATGGTGAGATCGACAGTCACCGTGCGTTCGTTTTCCGCGAGCGAGCGCATGATCGCAATTGCCATCGCTGAGTCGATGAGGGTAGCGATGGCGCCGCCGTGTGCGATTGCATCGTTTCGCATGTGCTCGTGCCGGAGCGTCATCGAGAGCACCGCATGGCCGGGCTCGACGGAGTCGATCTCGATGCCAAGCAATTTGGCAAACGGAACATGATCGAGCGTCATGAACGATAACTCTCTCCCGGATTTGCGGGCTCAACAATGACGGCCGTGCCGTACGCGAGAACTTCCGTGACGCCTTGTGAGAGCTCGGTCGTGTCGTAGCGCGCGCCGATGATCGCGTTCGCGCCGATCTCCGTCGCGTGTTGAATCATGATCTCGAAAGCATCGTGTGCGCGTCTGTTCGCAGAGCGTGGTCCAGACAGTGATGTTGCCGCCGACGATCGTCTGCAAGCACGCGCCGATCGTGGCGAAGATATTTCGCGAGCGCACGACGATGCCGCGCACGACGCCGAGGTTTTGCACGACGCGATAATTCGGCAGCTCGAAAGCCGTCGTCACCATCTGATGCGACACGGAATAGCGCGGCGGGCTGACAGCGTAAGGAACGCGTTGTTGCATTGAATCTGACATCGCTCTATCTCCTATAGAGACTTGCATTTTGAGATCTGGTTTTTGGAATAAACAGAAATTTTTCGAGATCGCAGCGGGCGTTTTTATCAAATACCACGCCTTCCTGTTCGAGCATGCGTTGTTGTTTGTCGTGTGGCAGAACGACCTTGCCGGTGGAAGTTTTACCTTGCGCGTTGAGCACGCGATGCCACGGCGTACCTTCGGGCGACGAGTGCATGCAAAAGCCGACGGTGCGTGGCGTGTAGCCGTCGCCGAGCAGTTCTGCGATCTGGCCGTAGGTCATCACACGGCCGCGCGGAATGCGTCGCACGATTGCGTAAACGCGCTCGCGATACTTTGGGTTTTGTTTAGTTTGGCCACTTTACTTGTAATCCGTAAATCCTGTCATCCTGTCTAAAACTGACGTGAGTTAGAGACGGATTACAAGATTTCAGGATTTCAAAATTAACTCTTAAAACAACTCGCGCGGGGCCCCGTCGCCTTTGCTGTTTCTTAAACGCAACGGCAGACAGATCAGTTCATACTTGCCCGCCGGAATGTCAGTCAGGTTCAAACCTTCAAGAATCACGACGCCGTGCGACAGCAACGCCAGATGTGTCTCGTTCTTCGGCGAGTCATACTTTTCAATCGATAGATAGTCGATGCCGACGAGTTTTATTCCCCGCTCGACGAGTCGTTGCGCCGCGTTCAGATCGAGATAAGTAAAGTCGGTGTGAAATACGGGCTCGCTTTCACTCCAGAATGCGGAGTTGCGCGTCTTGAAAAGTACTCGCGTTGTGTCCGGAGCGCAGTGGTCCAGCGACAAACTCTTCATCAATGACGTGCAAATCGTCCGGCACTTCGATCACCTGCGCTGCGCCGATCAGCACGTCGAGCGGTAACGATTCGATCTTCGCCGCGCCTTCGATAAAGTGCGCGGGCGCATCGACGTGCGTGCCGGTGTGCGCGCCGAAGTTGAGCATCGAAACGTTCGCGCCGTCGCCCAAAGACAGACTGCGCCAGACAGTGATCTGCACGCCTGGATCACCGGGCCAGGTCGGCAACTCATTGCTGATGGGAACGGTTATGTCGTAAATGGGCATCGGCGAATAGTAGTTGTCACGAAAGAAGGGTGTCAATTTGATCCGGGAATTCGATCGCATATACTTGCAAGCTACATGAACGCGCCCTTTCGACTCGCCGCTTCGAGCTACTTAAATTCAGCGCCTCTAATTTGGAGCTTTTTACACGGGCCACACGAGGGCTCGGTAGAGTTTGTCGAGGCCGTGCCGGCGCGCTGCGCGCAACTGCTGTCGCAGCGTGAAGTCGAAGGCGCGCTCGTGCCGGTGATTGAGTATCAACGCATCGAGGGCGGAGTCGCTCGTACCGAACGTGTGTGTTGGCTCGCAAAAGGAAGTGTTGAGCGTCGTACTCGTGTCGAAGAACAAGCGACTCGAGAACATTCAGAGCGTCGCGCTGGACGAGTCGTCGCGCACTTCGGCGACACTCGTCAAAGTGATCTTCAGAGAGTTTCTGGAGCGCGAGCCGGAGTGGACCACGCGCGCGCCGAACCTCGAAGAGATGCTGGAGAAGAACGATGCCGCGTTGATCATCGGCGATCCGGGTATGGCGTTTCCCCGTCAGGGGCTGAACGTCTGGGACATGGCGAGTCTCTGGAAGGAGTACACCGGTCTCGGGTTTGTTTTTGCGATGTGGATGGTCGGGGACGATGCGGTCGAGCGGGCACGTCGAGTTGATTTTGCGGGCGCGCGCGACGAGGGCGTGGCGCACATCGAAGAGATTGTCGCAGTCGTATCAGGATAAAATTCCGATGCGGGTTGAGGAGCTGCGAAACTACTTGACTGAGAACATCGTTTTCAGAGTAGATGAGTCGATGGAAAGAGGGCTGCGGCTCTATTTTGAATTGGCATTCAAGCATGGGCTCATTGAGCGCGTGAAGCCTCTGCGGTTTATTTAACCACGGATTACACAGATGTCGAACATTCAACCGATTCTTAGACCGCGTGCTCGCGGGAGAGCGGATGACCGCGGATGAGTGCACGCACCCTGCTCGAATCGCACGACATCGCGCGGATGGGCGCTGCCGCTGACGAGATACGCGCGCGCCGCCATCCGGACAACATCGTCACTTACATCATCGATCGCAACATCAACTACACGAACGTCTGCAACGTCGTCTGCACGTTCTGCGCGTTCTATCGCCGTCCCGGCGCGCCCGATACTTACGTCCGCACGTTCGAAGAGATCTGCACGAAGATCGACGAGACGATCGCGCTCGGCGGCACGGGCGTCTTGATGCAGGGCGGTCTGCATCCTGACTTCGGCATCGAGTGGTACGAAGATCTGCTGCGCTCGCTGCGCGCGAAGTATCCCGGATTTCAGTTGCACTGCTTCTCGCCGCCGGAGATCCACAACATCCACCTGATCTCGAAACTCGATTACGAAACGATCATGGCGCGACTGAAAGACGCCGGACTCTACAGTCTGCCCGGTGGCGGCGCCGAGATCCTCGATGATGAAGTTCGCAAGCGAGTCGCAACGAAGTGCACGACTGACGAGTGGCTCGACGTCATGCGCGCGGTCCATCGCGTCGGGCTGAGATCGACAGCGACGATGATGTTTGGGATCGGAGACAAGATCGAACATCGCGTGAGACACCTGCAGCGCATTCGCGATCTACAGGACGAGACCGGCGGCTTCACCGCGTTTATTCCGTGGACGTTTCAACGTGAGAACACGGCGCTCGGGCGCAAGATCAAGGACGAACCGACTGGCGTGGATTATTTGAAGATGCTGGCGGTGTCGCGTCTGTTCCTCGACAACATCGAAAACTTCCAGTCGTCGTGGTTGACGCAGGGTTTGCGACTCGGGCAGGTCGCGTTGCGTTTCGGCGCGAACGACATGGGCTCGATCATGATTGAGGAGAACGTCGTCTCAGCCGCGGGCGCTCACAATCGAGCCGATGAGGAGATGCTCCAATTCCTGATCCGTGAGGCCGGCTTCATCCCGCAGCAACGCGACATTCTCTACAACATGTACACAAGGAACACATAGAAGATCACAAAGATCCGTGTTCTTCCGTGAACTTTTGTGCGTGGCTAAGTAACCGCGAAGTCAAATTGCTCCTGGTGTATCGTCTGGTCACTCGTGATGTCGATTGGACCAAGATAGTCCTCGATCTCGATCATCACGTCGCGCTCGCTGGTCCGTAGCGCCTTTGCGACATCAGGATTGATCCGCAGCGTGACTTGCTTGTTGTCCTTGTCGCCGTTGATCCCCTTCGCCAGCCGTCGCGCTTCCTCGAGCAACTCGTAACAGATCGTCTGCGGTGACTTCACCAGTCCTGCGCCCTGGCAATACTGGCAAGGCGAACACAGCGTCCTCTCCAGCGACTGCTTCACGCGCTTGCGCGTCATGATCACGAGACCGAAGTCGTTGAATGAAAGCACCTTCGTCGGCGACTTGTCGTTTCGCAACGCTTCCTGAAGCGCCTGCATCACCTTCTGCCGGTTGCGACGCTCTTCCATGTCGATCAAGTCGAGCACGATGATGCCGCCGAGATCGCGCAAACGAATCTGCCGCACGATCTCGTCAACTGCTTCGAGGTTCGTGCGCGTGATCGTGTCTTCGAGTCGACCACTGCCGCGACCGACAAACTTACCCGTGTTGACGTCGATCGCGACGAGCGCTTCGGTCTGGTTGATCACGAGATAACCGCCGGACTTCAGCCACACACGCGGCTTGATCGCCTTATCGATCTCAACCTGCACTCCATACGCTTCGAGTATCGGCTGGTCCTTCGTGTAGAGCTTGACGCGCTTCACGAGCCGCGGCTGAATGCGATTGATGAACTCGACGATCGCCTGGTACTCCTCCTCCGAATCAACGCGGATCGATTCGAAGTCGTCTGACAACTGATCGCGCAGCAGCCTCTGCACCAGATCCAGATCGCGATGGACCAGCGCCGGCGCTTTCGACTTCTCCGCAGCAGCGCGGATGTCGAGCCACGTGCGTACGAGGTAACGAACGTCCTCGCGCAGGTCCTTATCGCTGATGCCGACACCGGCGGTGCGCACGATGAATCCGCCGGAGGGAATGTCTTCTTCAGCGCGGATCGCCTGGATCAACTTCCGCAGACGATGGCGTTCGGTGTCTGACTCGATCTTGCGCGAGACACCGACGTGTTCGACGGTCGGCATGTAGACGAGGAAACGTCCCGGCAAAGCGATGTGCGACGTGATACGCGCGCCCTTCTTCGCAATCGGCTCTTTCGCGATCTGGACCAGTATCTCCTGGCCTTCGCTCAAGAGATCCGTGATCGCGGGTTGATGTCGCTCGCGTCGCGACTGGTTACGATACCCACGCTGATCGCGCTTATCACGCTGCTCACGCTGGTCACGCGGGCGTGGACGCTGACTCGGCTCGGGCGCCGGCGGTGGTGGCGGCGCAACTACGATCTCCTCGGGCTCCACAAACTGCACCGACTCGATCTCATCGTCCTCGCCGTTCGACTGCGTATCTACCTGGTCCACCTCTGCCGGCCGGTCCGGTCGGTGGCTTGTTCTTGCTCGCCCGACGTCGTCTGCGTCCACCACGACGCGTGGCAAACTCACCACGCGACTGGCTCTCAGTCGACGCGCGCTTCGGAGTCGCCATAGTTCGCCGTTCGCCTGAATCTTCGGCTTCACTTTCTGCGCTCGCGGCCCGCTTCTTCGAAGGTCTCTTGCTCGATGCTTTCTTCTTCGACGCAGTCTTCGTCGCAGCTTTAGCAGGACGCTTTTTCGCGGCTGCCTGAGCCGCAGGTTTGCGCGCTCGTTTCGACGGTTGCTTCTCTTCGACGACCTCGGCTCTACACCTTCTTCCTCGTCGTCGCTGATGCGTTGAAAACCGATGCTGGGCAACGTCGCCGAGTCAACATCGTCAACGAAAGTCGAGACGTGGGCCTCGGCTGGCCTACTTCCCTGGCGAATCGGCTCGTCCTCGACTTCGTCGTCGGCAATTCGTTCAAACGAGTCGCTGCCGAATCCGCCAGTCAGTATCGAGCCGACTTCGGCGGTACGGAAGTCGTCTTCCATGTTGAATTCGACTGCGTGGATCTGATCGAAGAGGCGTTCCTGAAGGCGAGCGTCTTTGAACATCTCGCCGTTGGCTGCGGTCTCTTCTTCGTCAACGATTCGCTCGATCGAGGGATCGCCGGCGACGAAAGGCGTGTCGGGAACTTCGAACTGAGGTGCGGATGGTGGAGCCGTCGGTCGCGCCCTCGTCGCCTTTTATCCCAACGCCCGCCGACGACGTCCACGGCGACCGCGACGACCACGTCTTTGTCGGCTGTTTCTGAAACTTCTTCGGCCGGAGGCGGTTGTCAGCGACCGGCGGTTCCTGTAACAGCGGCTCGGCGCGTTCCTGAGTTGCTTCGATGCGTTGTTCGCGTTCGACGCGATTGAGTGCTACTTCCTCAGCGGCTGCGTGTTCCGCGTCGGGTGTGCCCTTCTTCGACTTATCGATGACGATTCTTTCAAACTCTTCTTCTTCGTCGAAGAAGTCAGAAACGTAAAGGAAAGCGTCGCGTTCGAGTCCGATGTCGACGAAAGCGGACTGCATGCCGGGTAAGACCCGCATTACGCGTCCTTTGTAAATGTTACCGACGATGCCCTGGTGTTGTTCTCCACGTTCGATGTAGAACTCAGAGACCTTGTCGTCTTCAATGATCGCAATTTTCTTCTCGCGTCCGTTGACGCTCACAATTAGTTGTTTTGCCATTACCAGCCTTCTTCAAGAGTTGATGAGCACAGAGCTGCGCCTGCAAGCCGTTTGGCGAGGCGTCGCTGTGCACAGATTAATGTGGGTATTTGTGGGATGGCGCCTGGAATGGTGGCGCATAATTCTCTTTCAAAATACGAAACTTGTAGTCGCCGGCGCATCTGCTAACAGGGAGCAAGTTCACTTGTGCTCTGAACCTGTCGGGACTTCCGGGCGGGCGAACTCAGCGGAGTATAGCCACAAAGGGCCACAAAACGCAAAAAAGCCTGACTAAGTCCAATAGACTAGGTGCTTTTGTGTCTTTTTGTGGGATCATATTTCGGTAGTGATTCGACGATGTAGTCGAATCCGAGCCACAGGCTCCAGGCGTGATGATAGAAAGCGACCGGGAAGAGCAACGCCATCACGAAGAGCAAGACAAGCACGCTCTCGTAATCCGCGCCAACGATCAACAGGAAAAAGAAGCACACGACGAGGATCACGATCTCGGTCGTGACTACGTTCGCGAGAATCGCGCCCACAAAAAACCCGTCCTCACGCTTGAAAAGCGCCATGCAGGTTGGGCAGTGATGCCGGATATGAAACGGTCGTGTGACGATGCGGGACTCGCCACAGGAGGGACAACGAAGTTTCAAACAACGACCCAGTACCGTCTTGATCTGTTCAAAGTCTAGTTTCAAGGTCTTGCCGACATATTACGTGAGGTCGAACTAAACCGGAAATCTTGACCGAGCCTTGTAAAGCTTTAGCCACAAAAGGCACAAAAAGCACAAAAAGATTCTTGTAGAACGAGCTGCGCTCACTTATTAGCTTTTATGCATTTTGTGCCTTTTTGCGGCATAGCTTACTCCGGCGATGGCTTGGGTGCTGCCTTCGGATCGAAAACCTGGAGACTGTTACGGACGAGGTCCCAGGCGGGCGCGAGTTGTTTGGTTTGGTTGTCTGGTCCAAACACAGTCAAGACCGCCACGCGTTGGCCCACGAGCGCCCAGTAGATCTTCGCGGCGCCTGCCTCGCCTCCAAGTGAGGCGGCTATTTTCACGCCATCGGCTTTGACGCCGCCGATCTCCGACACGTCAGGTGATTGTTCCGGCGTCGCGCCCATCTGCACAAACTGTTTCGCTGTCGCGGCGATATAGGGATCGATGAACGCCTTTTTCGCGTCGGCCAACTTCTCCGGCGATATGCGGCCGTTGTGCACGAAGATCCGGATCTGCACGTCGCTGTTCGCTTTGCTCAACGTGAATTGTTGGGCGTCGTTGCCGGGGTCCTCCGTAAGCGTCCAGTCAGCCGGATAGTCAAATAAAAGGCCACCTTTATTATAGTTTTTGGGTGTCTGCGCTGAGGCGATCAGGCAACAGACAAAAGTGAGCGCCAACAGTTTGATGATTTGCTTCATATGTCCTCCAGAAATTCGTTTCAACTATCGCAGCGATCGCAACTGCTCGTTCAACAACTCCCATACGTCGTCGCACGTGCTTTTCAGTAGTGCGGATGTTTCCGATTGAGAGTCGCAAAGTGAGTTTGTCGTTGAGGCGTGTGTGCGAGAGGAGGGCGCGGCCGCTCGCGTTCACGCCGTGCATGATTGATTCGTTCAGTGCGTCGTCACCACCAGCACGGAAACACACGAGGCCGAGTGGCACCGGAGCCATCAATTCCCAATCCGGCGACTCATCAACCCACGACGCAAACAAGCGCGCCAGTCGACAATGCTCACGTATCCGCGCGGCCAGACCTTCCTGACCGAAGTAGCGCATCACCATCCACAACTTCAACGCCCGGAAGCGTCGCCCGAGTTGAATGCCGTAATCCGAACCGCTGCGCACTTTCTCCTGTTCGGGCGTGCGGAGATATTCAGGCACGAGTGAGAACGCGCGCTTGAGCAGGTCCATGTGACGACAATAAAGCACCGAGAGATCGAACGGCGTGAAAAGCCACTTGTGCGGGTTCGTCACCACAGAATCCGCGCGCTCGCAGCCCGCAAGAATGTGTCTCAACTCAGGCACAATCGCCGCCGAGCCTGCATACGCCGCATCAACGTGCAACCACATCCCATGCTCTTCGCCTATCGGAATGATCTCCGGCACTGGATCGATGCTGGAAGTCGAGGTCGTGCCGACCGTCGCCACAATGCAGAACGGAAGATAGCCATTGCGCTTGTCTTCATTAATGGCAGCGGCAAGAGCGCGTACGTCCATGCGGAATTTGGAGTCGGTCGGGATCTTGCGCAGGCCGCGTTGGCCCAGGCCCAGCGTGATCACTGCTTTCTCGATCGACGAGTGAGAATGTTCAGAGACGTAGACACGCAGCAACGGCAGATCGGGACGACCACTCATGCCCTCTTCACGAATGCGCTTCTCGACTCCTTCGCGCGCCGCGGCAATCGCGTGCAGGCTGGACACTGACGCTGTGTCGTAAATGATTCCGATCATTCCGGGATCGAGTCCCATCATCTGTCGCAGCCAGTCGAGTACGACTTCTTCCAGTTCCGTTGAGGCGGGTGAAGTGCGCCAGAGCATCGCTTTGTTATCGAAGGCGGCGCTCAAGAGCTCGCCAAAGATGCCGGGAGCGGATGTTGACGTGGCGAAGTACGCGAAGAAAGAGGGATGGCTCCAGTGAGTCAAGGCCGGCACGATCAATCGATCGAGATCGGCGATGATCGATTCCATCGGTTCGCCTTGCACCGGCGCGGTCGTGGGTAGTTTTGCTTTTAAGTCGCCGGGCTCGATCGCCGCGAGGACGGGAAGCTCGTCGATGTTGTCGAAGTAATCGGCGATCCAATCGATCAGATCGTGGCCCAGGCGACGAAAGTCTTCTTTGGGCATATCACCCAGCTCAGGGCTTTTCATGAAGGCAATCTTAGCCACAAAAAGGCACAAAAGTCACAAAAGATGATGAAGGAAAAACTTTTGTGCTTTTTGTGCCTTTTTGTGGCTATAGTTCCGGTTAAGAGTCGTTATAACAGGCAGATAGCTTACAAGATTTGCGTAACAAGCGCTCGAAAGCTATTATTCAGCGCGATTACTGCAGAATTCAAAAGCTCTGGTCTCCCTTCTGCGAGATTAAAGACAAGAAACAGTCTTCCGGTTCCGGTTCGGACTTTAAGTTCGTCAGAAACTCTAGCCCTGTGAGGATTTGTATGAAACGTATTCTGATAGCTTCGATAGTTATAGCGAGTTTGCTTAGTGCCTGCCAAACGCAGAGCACCGGCGGCGACAAAGTTCGGATCGGCGTCTTTATGTCGACGACCGGTTCCACCGCAAACTTCGGTATCTCTTCCGTGAACGGGATCAAGATGGCCGCGGATGAGATCAATGCCGCCGGCGGCATCAACGGTAAACAGGTCGAACTGCTGGTACAGGACGATCGCTCAGATGCCTCAGAAGCAGCGACGATCGTCACGAAGTTCGTCACGCAGGACGCGGTGCACGGCATCATCGGCGAGGTCGCGAGCTCACGCTCGATCGCTGCCGCGCCCATCGCACAGAATGCGAAGATCCCGATGTTGACGCCGTCTTCGACTAATCCCGAAGTCACGAAGAAGGGCGACTTCATCTTCCGCAGTTGCTTCATCGATCCCTACCAGGGCGCCGCAATCGCCCAGTTTGCAGCCAAAACGCTGGGCGCCAAGACGGCCGCGATCATGGTTGACCGGAAGAACGACTATTCAACCGGACTCGAGAAAGTCATCAACGAAACATTCACTAAGTTCGGCGGCAAGATCGTCGCGACACAGTCGTACCAGGAAGGCGACCAGGACTTCAACGCACAGTTGACGTCACTGAAAGGCTCAAATCCAGAAGTCATTTTCGTGCCGGGTTACTACAACGACGTCGGCTTGATCGCCAAGCAGGCGCGTGACAAAGGTATTACGGTGCCGCTGATTGGCGGCGACGGGTGGGATTCAGAACAGCTTTACAAGATCGGTGGCACGGCCCTGAACGGTTCTTATTTCACCAATCACTACTCACCTTTCGACACCGATCCGCGAGTGGTCAAGTTTGTTAACGACTACAAATCACGCTACAACAACAGCACGCCTGACGCTCTCGCAGCCACCGCTTACGACGCCGCGAATATCATGTTCGACGCCATCAAGCGTTCCAAGTCGCTTAGTGGACAAGACATTCGTGACGCGCTCGCAGCCACGAACGCCTTTCCCGGAGTGACCGGCACTGTCACCTTCAACCAACAGCGTGACGCAGTTAAGCCAATCGTCATGATCGAGATCAAGGACGGTGGCACCTATTCAGTAAGAGAACGCGTCAACGTTGAAGGCGCAGCAGTGGCGGCTAATCAGTGATCGCTACGGCCCGCCCGACTACCGGACGCAAGTGAATCACGAGCATGAGCACGTTCCTTCAACAACTAATTAACGGTATCTCGCTGGGCGCAATCTACTCCCTGATTGCGCTCGGCTATACGATGGTTTATGGGGTACTGAAACTGATCAACTTCGCGCACGGCGATGTGTACATGGTCGGCGCGTTCATGGGCTACTATCTCGCCAATGGACTTGGGGCACGCGGTGCGCAGATGCTCGGCATGAGCGCGGACGGGTTCGTTGCGCGCGGACTGCTCGGCGGCGGCACGTTGGAGCCGTCGCTGATCACGGCACTCGTCGTGATGTTGCTGGCGATGGCGATCTGTGCGGTGATCGGAGTGGTCATCGAGCGACTCGCGTATCGACCGGTGCGCAAGTACTCGCGATTGACGGCGCTGATCACTGCGATTGGTGTTTCGCTTTTGCTCGAAAACGGTGGCCAGGTAGTTTTCGGCGCGGAACCAAAGTTCTTCCCCGAGCTCTTCCGCAAACGCAACATCGATCTTGTTGGCGGCGCGAGTATCAACAGCGCCGATGTTATAGTTTTGGTCATCGCGTTAGCGTTGATGGTCGCGTTGCAGTTGATCGTCTATCGCACGAAGACTGGTCGTGCAATGCGTGCGGTGTCGTTCAACTTGCAGTCGGCGAAATTGATGGGCATCAACACGGATCGCATCATCTCGTTCACGTTCGCGCTCGGCTCGGCGCTTGCGGCAGCCGCGGGCGTGCTGGTTGCGATTCGTATTCCGCGTATCGATCCATTGATGGGTATTCTGGTCGGCTTAAAAGCTTTCGTCGCCGCGGTACTCGGCGGCATCGGCAACATTCCCGGCGCCATGCTTGGCGGTTTGCTGATCGGAATCACCGAGACGATGGTCGTCGGCTACTTATCGCCGACTTACAAAGACGCGGTCGCATTTGCGATACTGATCTTGATACTACTTTTCCGACCCTCCGGGCTTCTCGGTACGGTCGCTCAGGAGAAAGTCTAGACCGTAGTGACGAGTTAACGTCTCTGTGCAACCTCTGTGTTCTCTGTGTCTCTGTGGTAATTTCCGGGCAGTTTAACCACAGAGACACAGAGGACACAGAGGTTGCACAGAGAAAAGATCGATATGCCTCGGTATCTTCGCAATCTCATCATCGGCCTGATCGTGATCGGCCTCCTTTTGGGACTGGATTTTGTCTTTCAGGCGGGCCTCATTAATCCCTACTACACGCGTATCCTGATGCTCTGCGGCATCTCGATCACGCTCGCAGTTTCACTCAATCTAATTAACGGTTTCACAGGCCAGTTTTCGATTGGGCATGCGGGATTCATGGCCGTCGGCGCTTATTCCGCCGCCTACTTTTCCGTCACCTACGGAGCGAACCTCGCGAATTCGCTTGGCGGTGGAAAGCTCGGTTGGGTTGTTGCACTGACGCTCACGACACTCGTCGGCGCTGCTGTTGCCGGTGTCGCAGGTCTCGCGGTCGGTATTCCGTCGCTGCGTTTGCGCGGCGACTATCTCGCGATCGTTACTCTCGGGTTCGGTCAAATCATCGTCGTGTTTCTCAACAACATCGAGGCCGTCGGCGGCGCGCGTGGTTATTCGGGCATTCCGATCGTGAAGAGCTTCTTCTGGATCTTCCTGATCGCCGTTTTGACGATCGTCGATCGTTTACAACATCGTGAACTCAGCTTTCGGACGCGCGCTCATCTCGATTCGCGAAGACGAGCTTGCCGCGGAAGCGATGGGCGTCAATACCACGCGCTACAAAGTAATGGCGTTTGTGATCTCGTCGGCGATGGCGGGCGCTGGCGGTGCGTTGCTGGCCCACTTCGATGGTTATCTCAATCCGAAGTCGTTTGAGTTCATCAAGTCGTTCGAGATCCTGATCATGATCATTCTCGGCGGTCTCGGATCGATTGTTGGATCGGTGATTGGTGCGATTGTATTAACGATCCTGCCGGAGGGTTTGCGAGGCTTTGCCGAGTATCGCATGGTGATCTATTCGCTGTTGCTGATCATTCTGATGATCACGCGACCGCAGGGACTGCTCGGCTCCTCCGATGTATTCAAAGGATTCCGCAAACGCCTGCGACGACTCACCGAAGGTCCGGGTGGCACTGCGAGCTCGCCGACGCAAAGCGAAACGGCTCAATCGGAGGTGAAAACCCGCGATGAGCGCGAACGGTTCCAACACAGTATTGAAAACTGACAAGACGACGATCCGCTTCGGCGGGCTCTGCGCTGTCAACGAGCTCGACATGGCCGTGAAGAAAGGCGAGATCTACGGTCTCATCGGTCCAAACGGCGCAGGCAAGACGACGATCTTCAACCTGCTCACCGGCGTTTACGAGCCGACGTCCGGCACGATCCATTTCAACGGTCAACGCATCGACGGTCTGCGTCCTTATCAGATTGCAGAGCGAGGCATCTCGCGCACGTTCCAGAACATCCGGCTTTTCCCAAGCATGTCAGTGCTGGAAAACGTCATGACGGCCTGTCACATTCACATGGGCCAGAATCTGTTCGACGCGGTATTGCGGACACCACGGTTTAATCGTGATGAGAGGAAGCATCGCGAATACTGTTTCGAGTTGCTTGAGATCTTCGACCTGGCGCGTGTGTGTGACGAAGGTGGTACGAGCTTGCCGTACGGTTCGCAGCGACGACTCGAGATCGTGCGCGCGCTCGCGACTCGACCACAGTTGCTCCTGCTCGATGAGCCGGCAGCCGGAATGAATCCTTCCGAGCAGGAAGATCTAATGCACCTGATCAAGCAGATCAGGGATCGCTTCGGACTGACGATCCTGCTCGTCGAGCACAACATGAAGGTCGTGATGGGTGTGTGCGAGCGGATTCAGGTAGTGGACTACGGCAAATCCATCGCACTCGGCCTGCCGCAGGAAATTAAGAACGATCCGAAGGTGATCGAGGCGTACCTTGGAGATTAGTCAATCGTACAGGATTACAGGATTTCTCATGATTCTGTAATCCTGTAAGTCCT
Organism: uncultured Acidobacteriota bacterium; assembly: GCA_963748155.1. Taxonomy (GTDB): domain Bacteria; phylum Acidobacteriota; class Blastocatellia; order Pyrinomonadales; family Pyrinomonadaceae; genus PSRF01. The sequence continues at coordinate 551,469 of CAVVHV010000005.1, forward strand.
GTAAAAGCTTGATTCGTAATCGTGAACCCTAACAGATGTTGACCCTGGACAACGTTTCCGTTAATTACGGCGCGATCGAGGCCCTGACCGGCATCTCGCTCCACGTCGAACAAGGCGAAGTAGTCACGCTGATCGGCGCGAATGGCGCCGGCAAAACCACCACACTGCGCACCATCACCGGCCTGCTCCACCCACGCACCGGCAAGGTCACTTTCGAAAAAGAAGACATCAGCGGCAAGCCGACGCACAAACTCGTCGCGCGCGGCATCTCGATGTCGCCTGAAGGTCGCGGCGTCTTCGCGAATCTTTCCGTGCGCGAGAACCTTCAGATGGGCGCCTACTTAAACCGGAACAAGCGCGCTGTCGCCGCTGACATGGAGCGCGCCTTTAAAATGTTTCCACGTCTCAAAGAGCGCGAATCCCAGAAGGCCGGCACGCTTTCAGGCGGCGAGCAACAGATGCTCGCAATGGGACGCGCCCTCATGTCGAATCCACGATTGCTACTGCTCGACGAGCCGTCACTCGGCCTCGCGCCACTCGTGGTCCATACAATCTTCGAAGCTATCGACGAAATCAAAAGTAAAGGGACTACGATTCTTCTGGTCGAACAAAACGCACACGCCGCGCTCGGCCATTCCGATCGCGCTTACGTGCTCGAAACTGGAAGAATAGTTATGGAAGGTCCATCAAAAGACCTCGCCAATGATCCCAGGATTAAAGAAGCCTATCTCGGTGAGTAGATCAAAAGTTAGCCCTCGGTCAATTCTCAATTTAATTGAGCGCCCTCAGACTACTCACAAGCTGCGAACTGCAATCATTCCCATTGTCATCGTCGTAATGGCCCTCGCGTTCTCCTGTAGCAGACCCGGGGACGACAACGCCACACCAAATCGCACCACGATCAAAATCGGATACTTCGGTGATCTTACCGGGCCGACCTTCAATTTCGGACAGTCAGCAATCAACGGCGTGCTGATGGCCGCAACTGAAGTGAACCAGGCTGGTGGCATTAATGGCCGGCAGATCGATGTCGTAATTGACGACGATAAGGGCAGTCCTGAAGAAGCTGCGCGACTGACTGCGAAACTGATCGATCAGGACAAAGTCGTCGCGATCATCGCCGGCGGCACGTCCGGGAACAGCCGCGCTGCCGCTCCGAAAGCGCAGGCGTCTCATATTCCGATGATCTCGCCATCGTCCACCGATCCGGCGGTCACACAAACGGGCAATTACATCTTTCGCGCGTGCTTCGTCGATACGTTCCAGGGTGAAGTGATGGCAACCTTCGCTATCAACACGCTCAAAGCAAAGAAGGCCGCGATTCTTTTCGACTTCAACTCGCCTTACAGCAAGGGCCTGACCGACTATTTTAAACTCAGCTTCGGACGGCTCGGCGGGACTATAGTGAGCGAGCAGACGTACACGCAGGGTGACGCAGATTTCAAGGGACAGCTCAGTACGATCCGTTCCGCGGAACCTGACGTGATCTACATTCCGGGTTACTACGGCGACGTCGCGCTCATCGCGAAACAGGCGCGGATGATTGGCCTCACGCAACCACTGCTCGGCGGCGATGGCTGGGATGCACCGGAGCTCTGGCAGCTCGGCGGTGATGCGTTGAATGGCGCGTACATCTCAACACATTACTCCGTTGATGATCCGTCGCCGGCAATTCAGCAGTTTGTCGATTTGTACAAGCAACGTTACGGCAACCTGCTGCCTGACGCTCATGCCGCGCTCGCCTACGATGCTGCTCGACTGTTGTTCGATGCGCTCGCACGCACGGGATCAACTGAGGGGGACAAGCTTCGCGATGCCCTCGCGCAGACGAAAAACTTCAACGGTGTCACTGGTGTGATAAGCATGGACGCCGATCGCAACGCCGTGAAACCCGCAGCCGTCTTAAAGTTGGAAGATTTAAGATTCATCTACCAGGAGACTATCCAGCCGCAGAGTCTCGTTAAAACGCCTTGAGGTGGAGTCAGTTTCAGACAGGATTACAGGATTTACAAGATGAACAAGATATCTTGTCAATCTTGTAAATCCTGTAATCCTGTCTAAAAACGCTGTCTCGCCTCCTCTAACGCATCCTCCACCCGGACGTGTGCAGTCCCACCGATAGCAGCCTTCGCACGCAACGTACTCTCAAGCGACAACGCTTCGTAAACATCCACCTCGAACAACGCCGAGACCTCACTGAGATCCATTTGCTCCAACTCTTTCCCTAACTCAATCGCCTTCATGACGATCTTCCCAACAACCTCATGCGCATCCCTGAACGGCATTCCTTTGCGCACGAGATAATCCGCGAGCTCGGTCGCATTCATGTAACCACTCGACGCCGCCGCAGCCGCACGCTCTCTATTAATCCCGAGATTTCGCAACACCGTCGCGCTTACGCGGAGACTCGCCGACGTCGTATCGAACGCATCAAACACCGCTTCCTTGTCCTCTTGCATGTCTTTGTTGTACGCGAGCGGCAGTCCCTTCAAGGTCGTGAGCAGCGCCATCAGATCGCCAAATACGCGCCCCGACTTCCCGCGCACGAGTTCCATCGAGTCAGGATTTTTCTTCTGCGGCATCAAGCTCGAACCCGTGGCAATCGCGTCACCCAGCTCAAAAAATCCGAACTCACTCGTCGCGTAAAGAATGATGTCTTCGGCCAGTCGCGAAAGATGGACCATGATCAATGCGCACGCACTCAGAAACTCCACACAAAAATCGCGATCGCTCACGGCGTCAAGACTGTTGCGCGAAACTCCTTCAAAGCCCAATGTAGTCGCTAATGCCTCACGATTAATCGGAAACGACGTGCCCGCCAGCGCCGCAGAGCCGAGCGGCATCACGTTCACACGACGACGCACCTCACTAACGCGCTCACGATCGCGCGAAAGCATCTCGAAGTAAGCGAGGCACCAGTGGGCCAGCAACACGGGTTGTGCTCGTTGCAGGTGCGTGTATCCGGGAATGACGACGTCGCGATTAGCTTCGGCGAAGTCGAGCAGAGACGTTTGTGCGTCGCGAATGGTTTCGCTGAGCTCGTCGATCGAGCCGCGCAGCCAGAGTCGAAAGTCGGTAGCGACCTGATCGTTGCGGCTGCGTCCGGTGTGCAGCTTGCGGCCGACGTCGCCAATCAATTCGATCAGTCGTGCTTCGACAAATGAATGCACATCTTCAGCGGAATGAACTTCATCAGCGCCGCTTTTGAGGATCGTGTTGAGAGCGTCGCGGATCTGAGTTCCTTCCTCGAGCCGTGATCACGCCGGCATTTTCCAGCGCCTGGCAGTAAGCGATGCTGGCAGTGACGTCCACTTCGAACAGCCTGCGATCGAAGCGATAGGAGTTATTGAACTCGGCGAAGCCCGGATCGATCTTCCCCTCGAATCGTCCACCCCAAAGTTTTTTCGACTCCGTCATGAATATTCACTCCTCAACTCAGTCTTAGACAGGATTTACAAGATTCGAACAGGATTTACATGTTCATCCTGAAAAATCTTGTAAATCCTGTAAAAGTTTGACGTCCCACCAACGCAATGATAGTTTATGCATCTATGCATTGTTTATGCAAGTATAATGAATAAACGAGATCGACAACAGAAGATACTTAAGCCTGATTCAGGCCAAGCCGATTGGCACGCAGGAAGACTTGCGCGCGTTGCTCGAGCGCGCCGGCGTGCCCGCGACGCAGTCAAGCGTCTCGCGTGATCTCGAAGAGCTCGGCGTCGTCAAACATCACGGCCATTACACGTTGCCGCGAACGAACGGCGCGCCCATCGCGCGGCCTGGTGAGTTTAGACCAGGCGGGCGACAGTCTGGTAATCGCGCGCACTGTTCCCGGCCTCGCATCGGCCGTCGCGGTGGAGATCGACGCTGCTGCCATTCCGGAGATCGTCGGCACGATTGCCGGTGAAGACACGATCTTTATCGCCGTGCGCGACGCGAAGTCGCAGCGCGCGGCAGTGAAAGAGATTTGGAACTTATTCGGGGGACACGGATAAACACGGATGACGACGGATATTAAAAAGATTGTGTCTCGCGTACTCCGGCGGGCTCGACACTTCAGTGATGCTGCGCTGGCTGAAGGAGCAGTACCACTGCGAGGTCGTGTGCTACTGCGCTGACGTGGGCCAGGGTGCGGAGCTCGCGGGTCTCGAAGAGAAGGCGCTTGCGACTGGCGCCTCGAAACTCTACGTCGAAGATCTGCGCGAAGAGTTTGTGCGCGACTACGTCTGGACCGCCGTCAAAGCGAATGCGGTGTACGAAGGCGTGTACCTGATGGGCACTTCCCTCGCCCGGCCCGTGATCGCCAAACACCAGATCGAGATCGCGCGCAAAGAAGGCGCTGACGCGGTTGCGCATGGCGCGACCGGCAAAGGCAACGATCAGGTGCGTTTCGAACTGACGTATTACGCGCTTCAACCCGACATCAAGGTCATTGCTCCGTGGCGCGAGTGGGATTTCAAAGGCCGCATGGATCTGATCGCGTATGCGAAGGAGCACAACATTCCCGTGACCGCGACAGCCGAGAAGCCTTACTCGACCGACGCGAACCTGATGCACATCTCTTACGAAGGCGGGATTCTCGAAGACCCGTGGGCCGAGCCGCCGGAGAATATTTTTCAGCTCACGCGCTCGCCTGAGAACGCACGCGCCGAAGCGCAGTACATCGAGATCTCTTTCGATCAAAGGTGAGCCGGTCGCGATCGACGGCAAGCAGATGGATCCGGTGACGCTGCTCGAGACGTTGAACAAGCTCGGCGGCGAGCACGGCATCGGACGTGTCGATGTGGTTGAGAATCGTTTTGTCGGCATGAAGTCGCGCGGTGTTTACGAAACGCCGGGCGTGACGATTCTGCAAGCCGCGCATCGCGCGCTCGAGTCGATCACACTCGATCGCGAAGTGGTGCACTTGAGAGATTCGCTCGGCGTGAAATTTGCCGAGAACATCTATTACGGTTTCTGGTTCGCGCCTGAGTTCAAGCTGATGCGAAAAATGATTGACGACACTCAGGCAACTGTGAGCGGTGATGTTCGTCTAAAGCTCTTTCGTGGAAACGCGATCGTCGTCGGGCGTCGCTCGCCGAATTCGCTCTACGACGAGAAGGTCGCTACGTTTGAGGCTGACACGGTTTACAACCAGCGCGATGCGGAAGGTTTCATCAAGCTGAACGCGCTGCGACTCAGATTGGGAGGTGAACGATGAGCAACAATATCAACGTCATCGACGTCGACAAGATCGGTTCGGCAACATCACCGCTCGCACTCGCGAAAACGGTTGCGCTTGTCTCCAGCTCTGAGTCAACAAAAGCAGGCGACGTCGTAGTCGTGCGCGCGCTCACTGACAGCGCGACGTACAACATGCTCGAGCTGCCGACTGGCCGGCTCGCGAAGATCAATCCGGGCGATCTGTTGCTTGGCGTGCTCGGACGTCGTCGCGCGTTGAAGGGTTTTGTCGGCGATGTTCCTGCGTCGCTGCAAAGCGGCGATGAGCTTCACCTGCTGAACATGGGCGGCGTGATGGGCCTTTGCACGGGACATCATTCGAGTCTTGGCGATGCGATCAAGCTCGAAGTGATCGGACTCGTCTGCGATGAAAACGGTCGCGTGCAAAATATCGCGGATGCCGCTTTGCCACCGCGAACAAGTCTCGGTGAGACGGCGCCGATCGTGATGATCGCGGGCACGAGTATGAACAGCGGTAAGACTTACGCTGCGACTGAGCTGATCAAGCAGGCGACGCGCGCGGGGTTGCGAGTTGCGGCAGGGAAACTTTCCGGCGTTGCGTGTTTGCGCGACACGTTGAACATGGCGGACCACGGCGCTGTGACGACGGCGAGTTTTCTCGATTGCGGTTTGCCTTCGACTGTCGATGTCGCGGATCTCGCGCCGTCAGCGAAAGCGATCATCGCGCGACTCAATGAAGCACATCCGGATTTGATCGTGATCGAGTTGGGCGACGGAATTCTTGGTGGCTATTCGGTGGATACGGTGTTTGCCGACTCATGAACTGCTCGACGCGACGGCGGCGCTCGTGTTCTGTGCGTCTGATTATGTCGGTGCGTGGGGCGGGATTGAGTTGTTGCGGCGGCGAGGTGTCGAGGTTGATGTGATCTCGGGTTCGGTGACTGATTCGAAGATGGGTGAGGATTACATCAAAACGCAGTTCGATGTGCCCGCGGCGAATGCACGACGCGAGGGTAGCGCGCTCTTTGAGCTCGTGATGGAGAGAGTGGAAGCGCTGCCAGGCAGAGATCGCTGTTTCGACAGGATTGACAGGATTTCAGGATTACAGGATTCACTTGTAAATCCTGAAAATCTTGTAAATCCTGTCTAAGACTGACTTAACCAAATGACCCCATCACTCCAAAATCAGAATAGGCATATTCGGCGGCTCCGGTTACGGCGGCTCGGAGCTGCTCCGCATTCTGCTCTTCCATCCAAACGCCGACATCATCTTCGTCACCGCCAACGAGCAAGCCGGAAAACCGATCGGCGAAGTTCATCGCAACCTCAACGGCCTCACGAATCTGAACTTCATCAAAGACCCGGAAGATCTCACCGACATCGACTGTGTGTTTCTCGCGCTCCCGCACGGACAAGCAATGGAGATCGTTCCGCGCCTCCCAGCCCACGTGAAAGCGATCGATCTGTCAGGCGACTTTCGACTGCGCGATCAGAGCGTCTTCGAGAAGCATTACAAACAACCGCACACCGCGATGCACGCGCAGTCGGAGTTTGTCTACGGTTTAACTGAAACCAACCGCGAGGCGATCCGCGATGCGCGGTTGATCGCGAATCCCGGTTGTTTCGCCACCGCGACTTTGCTGGGCCTCGCGCCACTCGTCGCCAATCAATTGCTCAATGGTCGTGTGGTTGTCGACGCGAAGACCGGATCGTCAGGCTCGGGCGCGAAGGCTGCGGCAAACACGCACCATCCGCAGCGAATGACTTCGTTCTACGCTTACAAGCCTTTCACGCACCAGCACGTTCCGGAGATCGAGCAGGAGCTGGCGCACGTCGGTGATTGGACCAGCGAGCTCGTGTTCATGACGCACTCGCTGCCGGTCGCGCGTGGAATCTTTGCGTCGATCTACGCGGAAGGCAAAAGCGAGTTAACGGAAGCAGAGTTGCGCAACATCTTCGCCGAGTATTATCGCGAATCATTTTTTGTGCGGCTCGTGAATGGATCGCCGGACATCAACTGGGTGAAGACAACAAACTTCTGCGACATCGGTTTCGCGGTGCGTGGCAAGCAGATCGTCGTCTTCTCTGCGCTCGACAATCTGGTCAAGGGCGCCGCCGGTCAGGCCGTGCAAAACATGAATTTGATGTTCGGGTTGGATGAAACTACTGGCCTGAAGCTTGTAGGAACAAATCCGTAAAGGAGACAGGATTACAAGATTTACAGAATGGACAAGATAATCTTGTTAATTCTGTAATCTGTAATCCTGTCTAAAGCTTATGTCGACATCAACTGTTCACGACATCACTGCGAGTGAAGATCAGTTTCAGCTCGCTACGTACAAGAAGATGCCCATCGCCGCAGAACGTGGCGAGGGTGTCTGGATCTACACGAGCGACGGCGACAAGTATCTCGACCTCTACGGCGGCCACGCCGTCGCAGGCACAGGTCATTGTCATCCGCACGTCGTCAACGCCATTCGCAAACAGGCCGGCGAGTTGTTGTTCTACTCAAACCTCGTCTACTCGAGCGCGCGTGCGCGTGCTGCGGAGAAGCTCGTTTCGATTGCTCCTGCTCCGCTTACTAAAACTTTCTTCTGCAACTCCGGGACGGAAGCAAACGAGAACGCGATGCGCATGGCGCGCATGGCCACCGGCCGCGAGAAGATCATCACCTTCTCGGGCGGCTTTCACGGGCGCACTGCCGACGCCATCAGCGCCACGTTTCTCGGCAAGTATCGCGAGCTCGGAAAACCAAACGTGCCCGGACACCTCGAAGCCGAATTTGGCAACATCGAATCGGTACGCGCACTCGCAGACGATACTGTTGCCGCGATCATGCTCGAGCCGATCCAGTCGATGGCCGGCGTGCGCATGGCCGAGCCTGAGTTCTATCGTTCGCTGCGGACGTTGTGTGACGAGCGCGGCATCGTGCTCATTTACGACGAAGTGCAGACTGGTGTCGGGCGCACGGGCGAATGGTTCTTTGCGGGCAGTGAAGCGGGCGGCGGTGTTGTGCCTGACGTCGTGACACTCGCGAAGTCGCTCGGCAGCGGTGTTCCCGTCGGTGCGTGTCTCGTCAGCGAAGCGATCGCTTCGCACATCAAGGAGAACGATCTCGGAACGACGTTTGGTGGCGGGATGCTTGCGATGGCGGCTGTCACCGCGACGCTTGAAGCGATTGAGAACGATGGCATGCTGGAGAATGTGCGGCGCGTGGAAGAGTATTTGAGAAGACGTGTAAAAGAAGTTGACGAGGTGGTTGCAGTTCATGGGCTCGGCTTTTTGTTGGGGATCGAGTTCAAGGAAAATGCGGCGGCAGTTCATAAGAGATTGCTTGAGCACAAGATTATTACTGGAACGTCGAGTAATCCGAAGGTGTTGAGATTGTTACCGCCGTTGTGTTTGACCGAGGAGCATGTTGACATGTTTGTTTTAGCCGCGGATTTTCACGGATGAAAACGGATTTACTGAACACGATTGGCATGTCGCGTGAGCAGATTGAGCAGTTGCTTGAATCGGCGCTGCGATTTCAAGCAGTGGCGACGATGTTTCCAAGCCGCTTGCGGGGAAGTCTGTGGCGCTCGTGTTTTTCAATCCGAGTTTGCGGACGCGCGCGTCGATGCAGGTTGGGATTTATGAGCTCGGTGGCAATGCGGTCGTGCTTGAGCCCGGCGGGACGAGTTGGACGCTGGAACATCGAGAAGGCACCGTGATGGATGGTGACAAGACAGAGCACGTCGCCGAATTCGTGCGCGTGCTCGAGCGATATTGTGTCGCAATTGGGGTGAGGACTTTCGCGGCGCTAAAGAATTGGGAGGAAGAGCGGATAGATCCGATCCTTAACGCGTTCGCGCAGTATGCGTCAGTTCCGATCATCAATCTTGAATCGGCGATGCATCATCCCTGCCAGTCGCTGGCTGACATGCTGACGATTCGAGAGAAGCGCGGGCCATCACGTAAACGCGTCGTGCTCACGTGGGCATGGCATCCGAAGCCGCTGCCGATGGCTGTGCCGAACAGCTTCGCGCTCGCCGCCGCGCAGATGGGCCACGATCTCGTGATCGCACACCCGGCGGGCTACGATCTCGATGAAGAGCTGATCGAGACTTTGGGCGAGGGTGTCGGAGATTACAAACGACATCGACGCCGCATTCACAGGCGCGGATGTTATTTACGCGAAGAGCTGGGGATCGAAACAGTTTTACGGCAACACCGATCAGGACATTGCGACTCGGGCGCAATACCGCAGCAAGTGGATCGTCGACGAAGAAAAGATGTCGCGCACGAATGATGCGATCTTCATGCACTGTTTGCCGGTGCGGCGCAACGTGATCGTGACTGACGGCGTGATCGATTCGACCGCGTCCGTCGTGATCGACGAAGCTGAGAATCGTCTGCACGTGCAGAAAGCAATACTGGCAAGGTTGTTGGGAGGTTAGACCATGCTCGAGACCAAAGCCAATCGTTGACGATCAGCTTCGTTTGGATCTGTTGCGCGAGGCGTTGCCCTACATCCAGCGCTTCAAAGGACAGACGTTTGTCGTCAAACTCTCGGGCAAGGTCACAGAAAATCAGGAGAATCTGACTTCACTCGCCGAGGAGCTGGCGTTGTTGCAACAGGTCGGCATCCGCATCTGTGTCGTTCACGGCGGCGGCAAACAACTCAGCGATCTCGCCAAGAAGCTCGGTATCGAACAGACGATCATCGAAGGACGGCGCGTCACTGACGACGCCACCCTCGAAATGGCGAAGATGATCTTCGCCGGAAAGATCAATACAGACATTCTCGCAGCGCTCCGTCACCGCAGCATTGACGCAGTGGGACTGTCAGGCGTCGACGGCAACATCGTCCACGCAGAGAAGCGCCCGCCCAAAGAGATCCTGAACCGCGAAACCGGCGTGCGCGACAGAGTCGATTTTGGGCACGTCGGTGACGTGGTCCAGATCAACGCGCGACTATTAACGGTCTTGCTGGACCACGGCTATCTGCCGGTGATCTCGTCGCTCGGTGCGGACGACGAGGGCATGGTCTTCAACATCAACGCCGACACGATCGCTGCCGAGATTGCAGTCCAACTACAGGCAGAAAAACTGATCCTGCTCAGCGACGTTGACGGGATCTATCTCACCGCGGGCGATCCGCAGACAAAGTTATCCCGCGTCACTGCCGCGGAAGCCGGTGAGTTGATCAGCAATGGCTCAGCTTCGGGTGGTATGATCCCGAAGCTCCAGAGCATCATCGTCTTGTTAGAACGCGGCGTTCACAGCGCACACATCATCAGCGGCAATAAACGCAACGCGCTGTTGTCCGAGATCTTCACGGACAAAGGCACCGGCACCATGATCGTCGCGTAACTTTACTTTTCCTCACGCAAAGACGAAAATGCGTTACCCCTCAAAGCGGACGGAGGGCCTCACAAGCTCCCAAGGCACCTCAAACCTCAACCTCTAACCTTAAGGAGCCACAACATGTCATTCATAGAATTCGCTGACGAGCCCAGCCAGGAAGAACGCATCAACAAACTCCGTGCGGAATTAGAAAAACTCGGCGGCAGTACGTCGACACTGGAGTCGATGCCGGCCGACATGGAAGAGGAATTTTTGCGGCATGTACTCGAATACGAAACAGCAGAACAGATCAGCCTGCTGCGCCTGCTCGAGAATTCCGGTTTGGAAGTACCGCCGCCGGAGTCGCTCGACGACGACACGCTGAGAACCAAACTCAAAGAGATCATCGATCGCATGGCGTCGGTGGGATCTTATCTCCTGCACACCAATCACCTCTCCGATCGCGACCTTTACGAATATCTTTATCACGAGGCTTTGCGTGAAGAGACGGTGTTGTTTCCGGAGAATCCCAGTTATGCGTACATGATCGATCTGACGGGTAGTGGTAGCGAAGACGATAATCAGACGTATTTGAAGTATTACGCGGATGAGGAATATCGCCGGCAATGGGCGCATGATTGGCCCGACGACCGAATGCCGGAGCACGAGGAGCCGCCATTCGATCGCGACCGGTTCCTGCCGCAGTCGCCAGTGGGGTAGCTTTCTAACCACGGATTACACGGATCGAAGACTAATCAGCGCTGATCAGTAATAGATCCGTGTAATCCGTGGTTAGGTTTTACCTTATTGGTGGTGCAGGCGCTGTAAACATATCCAGATTCGACAAACCGAGACTCTCCTCGATCTCCTCCATCCGCTTCAGCGCCGCCTCGAACCCATCACTTCCAAACTGTTGGTGCTCGATCTCCTCAAATTTCTCTCCCAACGCATCCAGCTCATTCGTCCCCACCGCAACCTTCCATGCCGGAAACACAACCGTATCTTCAATCGCGGCATGATGCGCATACATGCGCACGAACGACTCCAACGCCTTCGCCAACGGTTCCACACTGTTCGACGCAATTCGATCCGCTTTCGAGATCGATAACACGTAATCCGTAATCTCGCGCCCGCGCACGTGCTGGGCCAACAGAACATCGACGTACCCCGCAGCCGCGCTCGGCGTCTTCTTCAGAGCCGGAAAGATGAACACTTCTTCCAACTTCTTCTCGTGGTAGTCCTCACCAAAAACTCGAAACAGGTTCGACCGCTTTTTCGAGCGTATCGGGCGGTACTGATGCAGCATCCTGCCGCAAACGAACGGCCGTTTCCTGGTAGACCAGCAACGCGCGTCGCAGAATTCCGTGTTCGCGCATCAAGTCCTCAGTCGCAGTCACCTCGACAGGCTCAGCCTCGCCCGGCGCTGGCGCCTCATTCTTGTTTTCATCATTCGTGGCGCCGCCACTGCGCGGCTGCGGGGTACGGCACGCATTGAGCAAAACTCCGGCGCTGGCAACGGAGATGCCGGTTAGAAGTTGTCTTCGTTTTATGTCCAATTGAAGTCTCCTCGGTGGTTCATCTGGAATGCCTTTGATATTACTCCGCTGGCAACGTTAGACTAAGCGTAATCAATGGATAACAAAGAAATCGCCCGCCGGTTCTATCGTCTGGCCGCGCTGATGGAAGTTCGCGGCGACGATCCATTTCGCCTGCGCTCCTATCGTAACGCAGCCGAGGCGATCGAGGTGTGGCCCACGTCGTTGAAAGAGATTGCGGAGCAGGAAGGCGTTACGGGTTTGCAGGAAATTCCGGGTATCGGCAAAGCGATTGCGGGCAAAGTTATCGATCTACTGAACAAGGGAACTTTCGACGCGTGGGAGCGGCTCACGGCCGAGACTCCGGAAACCGTACTCGACCTCCTGGAGATTCCCGGCATCGGCCCGAAGACCGCGGCCCTGCTACACCAGCGCTTCAAAGTCTCCTCCCTCCCTGACTTGAAAGCCTTCGTCGCCTCCGGCGGCCTCGACATGGTCGACGGCATCGGCCCCAAAACCGCTGAAAGAATCAAAGAATCACTTTCCTGATCAGTGCCATCTGCGTTAATCTGTGGCCCACTTCCTGAACCAAAGAGGACAACATGAGCAAAAGAATGAAACGGCGCGATTTCATGCGCAACGGAGCCGTAGCGGGGTTGGCTTTGGCTGCAACCAACGAGGTTTCAGGTTTCCCGACGATCTTGAAGCAGAGCACGGTGAAGCCGCTCGTGATTGCGTCTGCTAATGGGAATCGATTCAAGAATGGTGGCAATGTGACGGCCGTGCAGAAGGCGTTCACGATGATGACCGGCGGAGCGGATGTGCTCGATGCGGTGATCGCGGGTGTGAATATCGTCGAACTCGATCCGCTCGACGACAGTGTCGGTTACGGCGGGTTGCCGAATGCTGACGGCGTGGTTCAACTCGACTCCTCTTGCATGCACGGGCCGAAGAAACGCGCGGGCGCCGTGGGCGCGTTGGAGGGCGTGCGGACGCCATCCCTTGTCGCGAAAGCAGTGTTGGAAGAAACCGATCACCATCTCATCGTCGGCAAAGGCGCGCAGGACTTCGCGCGCAACATGGGATTCAAGATCGAAGACGATCTCAACACTGAGAACTCGCGCAAACAGTGGCTCGAGTGGAAGCGACGCACAGACCCGCAACACTATCTCGATCCCAAGAAGCGCGCTGAAGTTGGTCATCGCGTCGCGCTCGAGATGCTGGCCGAAGGAAAGCTGCGCGAAGAGAACCTGCACGGCACGATCAACTGCGACGGTATCAACTCGCGCGGCGAGATCTGCGGCGTCACCACGACGAGCGGACTCGCCTGGAAGATTCCGGGACGCGTTGGGCGACTCTCCGATCCTCGGTGCGGGATTATATGTCGATGGTTCGGTCGGCGCGGCGGGATCGACCGGACGTGGTGAAGCAAATCTTTTCAATCTCTGCTCATTCGTGATCGTCGAGGAGATGCGACGTGGCGCACATCCGAAAGATGCGGGCATGGAAGTGCTGAACAGGATCAAGAGCAATACTATCGAGAAGAGACTGCTGAACAGCCGAGGCCTGCCGAACTTCGGGATCAACTTCTACATACTAAATGCGAAAGGTGAGTTTGCGGGCGTGACGATGTACGAAGGCTCATCGTTCGCGATCTGCAATGAGAATGGCCCACAGACGCTCAAGTCCGAAGCGTTGCTGCAAGGTAAGCCAAGTGACTAGAGCCCAGGACGGATGAACGCAGATCTGCGTTTATCCGCGTGTATCCGCGGCTAATTTTTATCCCGCGTTCGGATCGCCCTGCATCATCCCGAAGATATTTCCTTCAGTGTCTTTGCAGTACGCGAGCCAGCCCATGCCGGGTATCGGCATCTTCGGCAGCGCGATCTGTCCGCCGTTATCAAGAGCGCTCTGGACTGACGCATCGAGATTCTCAACATCGACAGTACACACATAAGCGATCACTGCCTGCCCATCAATCTCACCCTGGCGCGGCATGAGACCGCCGTTGATTCCAGGCTGATCGTTCGGGCCAGTCGTGACGAGCCAGTATTCCATCGGCCCTTCCCATTTCTGAAAGGTCCAGCCAAACAGCTTTTGATAAAAGTTGACGGCGCGCTCCGGGTCGGCCGCATGGATCTCAAAATGAACAACTCTCGGCATCTATAGTCTCCTTTAAAATTAATTTGCGGTGGCGGGCGTGTTGCCGTATTTCTGCGTCGCGAAGCCGACGATCAGGCCGACAAGCGTGCCCGGCAGGATGATCTCGAAGTAGTAGCCGCCTTGCATGAACGCCACGAGCCACGCGAGGAAGGCACCCACTAACACGCCAAACAGGATCCCGATCGGCAGCGAGTGAAACTTCTTCGCGAAATAGCCGATCGCGATGCCGGCGATTATTCCTTTGATCGTGGAACCAATCACGATTCCGAAAAGTTCATTTCTCACAGCCGGCGTGAACCATGCAGTGAGGCCGTCAATGACGCCGAGGACGGCGCCGAGTATTACTCCAATCAGGGGCTTGGACATCGGTTTTCTCCTTTATTCAGACTGTTCTGTTCTTCTATTAAACGTCTGCCGAGAAATCTTTAACGTCCGCGACGTGAAAATTAAAAAAATTCTCATCAGCAGGTAAGCCAGCACCAGCAAGACCAGAAAGCGATTCTTGCCAACCCAGCGACTGACTCTTTCGAACGCATTTTCGCGATACGCAGAGACAGGTTCGGCGTCGAGCAGGTGACCGATATCCGCCGAGAGCTCTGACGCAGTCGCATACCTGTCATTCTTTGCATTCGCCATCGCTTTCGAACAGATCGCTGCGCCGGTTTGCTGACTTTGGGTTGATCGTTCACGAGGAAACAGAGAACGCGCCAAGTGCATAGATATCGGAGCGCTCGTCGAGCTGATCGATCTCGCCTCGCGCTTGTTCGGGTGACATGTAATGCCGGGTGCCGATCACGCGTGCCTTCCATTGTCTGGTAAGACGCGGATGAACGCGGATCATCGCTGATCTTCGCAACACCCCAATCGAGCACAAGCACTTCGCCAAACGATCCGATCATGATGTTTTGCGGTTTGAGATCGCGATGAATCACGCCGTGCGCATGCGCAAATGCGACAGCGTCGCAAACAGCCTGAAACTTTCGCAAACGATCCCGTAAAGGAGCACCTTGCGCGGCGTATTCGTCGAGCCGGCTGCCGCGTACATACTTCATCGCATAGAAAATGCGACCGTCGGGCAACGTGCCAACATCATGAACCGGGACGATTCCGGGATGTTCGAGCCGCGCGATGATCTGCGCTTCACGAATCATCCGGTTGCGGACGTCTTCAGTGATCTCAGGTGTGTTAAGGACCTTGATCGCGACAACCGATCGAGCTCGCGATCTTCAGCGAGATACACCGTGCCCATACCACCGCGCCCGAGCTCTTTTACGAACGTGTACTTCGTCGCACTGAAATCAGGCTCACTCACGACGGTGCGCAGGTGGTTCAACTTGTCGTCAGACAGCCACTTCATTTCGCATCAACTCCCAGCAACGAACGCGCTTCAGTGCGAAACTCTTCGTCAGTGGCGGTTATCTCACGTAGTTTGTCGAGAACGATGCGACGAAAGTCGCGACGTGCGGCGGCGAGATAGTTGTTGACTGTCGCCGGCTCGAGTCCGAACTCGGTGGCGAGTGATGCATATGAGACTTCGTCGTCACTCAAGTCATAACGCTCGAACAGTTGAAAGTGAACACTGCGGCCTGACTCTTCACAGCGTTGTCGAAACGCTTCAACAGAGAGAGTGAACATCCAACGCACCCACTCGCGATGAAAGTAGTCTTCGGGGCTGAGACTGGATGAAGCGTGCGCAGCGAGTTCGTCTTCGGCGGCGGCGAAATCGAGTTGATAGTGGTCCATGTCGCCGCCACGCTTGAGCCTGCGTCCGGCTTTTCGTTCGTTTGCGACAAAGCCGTCCAGGCACGTGCGCAGATAAGTTTGGAAGCTGGCTTTGCGGGCGTCGTAAGTGGCGAAGTAATTCTTTTCGAAGGCGCGCGCGAAGAAACTTTGCGTGAGATCCTTGGCGTCTTCGTTGTCAGCGTGCCATTTCAGGCGGACGTATTTGTATGCGGGTTTCCAGTAGCTTGCGACGATGGTGTCGAAGGCGCGACGGCGGATAAGTTGATCGTCGCTGCGGGCGTTGATGATGGCGGAGTGATTGGTGACCGGGAATTTGTGAAGTGGTCCGCCGATATCAGTATCAGGATCCATAGCTGAGAGACAGATGTAGACAGGATTTACAGGATTTTAACAGGATAATCTTGTTATCCTGAAAAATCCTGTAATCCTGTCTCTACGGCTGTCTCTTGACGATCACGAGCGTGATGTCATCGGCGGCGCTCGTCCCCTGCGCAAACTTCGTCAACGACGACTCAATCCGATCGCGTATACCCGCCGCCGACGCCTCGATGTTGCGCGACACCACCTCATACAAACGCGTCGCACCAAACTCTTCTCCACTCGGACTCTGCGCCTCGGTTACACCGTCAGAATAGATGACCAGCACATCTCCCGACTGCAACTGCGTCCGGCCCTCGCGATACTCAGCATCACGCTTAATCCCGAGCGGTAAACCACCCGACGCGAGCTGCTCGACAGTCCCAGCCGCATGAACAATCAACGGCGGATTGTGCCCCGCATTCAGGAACGATAGCGTCCCCGACTCAGGATCGAGCTCAGCATAAAACAGCGTCACAAACCGGTTCGCGGGAATGTTATCCGCAAGATAACGATTGACCGCAGAGATCGTCGCAACAAGCGAATCATGCGACGCCGACTGCGCGTGAATCGCAGCATGCAGCGACGACATCAATAGCGCGGCAGCAGTTCCCTTGCCCGACACGTCGCCGAGCGCAATCACCAAACGACCATCTTCACGCTCGATGAAGTCGTAGTAATCGCCGCCAATCTCGTAACACGGAAAGCTGATGCCCTGAAGCTCGTAGCCATTCACGTGCGGCGGTGCAGTCGGTTGAAAACGCTGCTGGATCTCACTCGCGAGCGCGAGCTCACGCTCGAGACGCTCGCGTTCCAGTCGTGCTTCAACGAGTCGCGCATTCTCAACACGGATCGCAGCGACTGATGCGAGCGTCGTCAAAACCTTCAGGTGATCTTCCGTAAATCGCCCTTCTGCAATCGGCGAATCCGCGTAGATGATCCCAAACACTTTATCGGCAACACCGAGCGGCACTGCCAGCACAGATCTGACGCCCTGCAACACCATCGTGCCACTCGCAAAACGCGGATCGTGTTGCGCGTCGGACGTCAACACTGACTTACCACGAATCACAACCTCATCGAGCACGTTTCGCGACACGCGAATCTCACCGACTTCACCAACACGATCACGCAGCCGCGCCACCGCAACGCGCAAATCTTCACTGCCCTCGTCGCGCATCATGATCAGGCAGCGATCCGCAGGCACTGATTCGAACACGAGCGAAACGATCTGTTCGAGAGTTTCATTGAGGGTCCCGGACGCGAGCAGAGTGATTCCCACTTTGCTGATCAGCGCCAGCAAGTCGCCCTGCTTTGCAGCCTTGGGCGTGACTGTCGTGACTGTGAGACGCGATCTCTTCAGGTTGCGTGCGCGCGCCTTCGATCGCTTCGAGTAAACCTGACGTGGTTCGATCGCCTGACGCGAGCGCGATCGTCGCTTCCGGAAGCGACGTTCCCGAGTTGTCGGTAATCATCGTCGCGCCCATGCCGGAGTTGAACGTGCCATCGTCGAAAACGATCTCCGTTTCGCCGATCTGAATGCGTCCGCCGGCGGTCAGATGAATCGCGCCTTCGACAGTGGCGCCGTTGTAGAGCGTGCCGTTTGCGGAACCGAGATCCTGCAGGATGTACTCGTCTCCTTCACGGCGCACTTCAGCATGCACGCGCGAGGCAAACGGATCGGGAATGCAAAGATCGTTGCGGGCGGAGCGGCCGATAGTTATACGAAGCCGGCCGAGTGGAAAATGGTCCGGCGTGCGGTCGGGGTATTTAACTATGAGCTCTGACATTTTGCTTGAAGACACAGGCGTGCTACGGAAGCATCAACTAGATAGAACCCTCACGAACGACAATGGTGCCGGCTATCATATCGTGCAAGCCTCTGCCATGCACGGAGACCGCTGCGATAATGAAACCGAGACCCAGAAGTGCGAATGAGACAGGATAACCAACGAAATGACGTAACAGTGCGCGACCGATGCCTAAAGGTGCGCCGTCGTTTCTTTCAATGCGCAGTCCGGTGGCCCACTTGCCGAGCGTCATGCCTGTGAAACCCGGAATCACTCCGAGATTAAGCACCGCCATCAAAACAGCAAGCATGATCCCGGCAGTCTCGGCGGAGTTTCCGGCTGCACGCGCGCCACCACCGAGCATGCGAGAGACAAGAGTGCCTAGCACAACGAGGGAAACGAGTGCGATATAGTCGATCAGCAGAGCGCCACAACGGAGAGGAAATGGGGCTCTGAGTCGTTTTCCGCCATGCCTGGCGGTGCGGGCTCTTGCCTGGGAGCGCGGCAAACCTTGGGCGACTGTCATCTGAAAATATAAGTCCGATCGGTCCAAATCATTGTTGGATCGGGTCAGTACCACCTCGCGGTAGCGGGTGGGTGCGCAGCCGTGCGGCGACTGACACTAAAGGGCCTAAAGGCTACGCACCCACCCGCTATCGCAGGTGGTACTGACCCGATCCAAGTGGGTTAACCAACTAAAAAGTGCAACGTCGTTTCGCCGACGCGCAGTTTATCGCCACTATCAAGCACACGAGGCTGGCGCGGCGCGAGACGCACCGAGTCGTTGATCACAGTGCCATTCACTGAACCGAGATCCTCGACCAGAAATGTTTCTCCTTCAAGCCAGATACGCGCATGGCGTCGCGAAACTTTTGTTTCCGGATCGAATCGCGAAAGATCGATTTCCGGGAAGATGTTTGAATGCGGATCCGTGCGTCCGAGCAAGTTGCTGTCTTTCTGAAGAATGAACGACGCGTCGAGTTCTGTAGTTCCGGCAACGACGAGCTTCGCAGTCGGTCTTACGGTATGCAGCAACGACGAGCTTGTTCCGACACCAGCGAGCGGCTGTCGCGCACCGCAGTGCGCACAGAACACGTCATCGGCTGCAATCCGTCCGCCGCAAAAACCGCAGTAAACGGTCTGCACCTGGACCGTCTCGATGCCCGATACAGGCGCAGGCATTCCATAACTCACTTTTCCCGACAACAACTTCTCGAGGTGAATAGCGAGCTCATTTCGCAGTTCGCCTGCCGTCCGGAAACGATCTTCGGGCCTGTACTCAACCGTGCGCATCAGGATCAACTCCATCTCGGTCGAGATCGACGGTGCGATCTGGCGCGGTCGTGGGTTCTTCGTAAAGTCGAAGATCAGGAGTGGATTGTCCTGCGGATCCGAACCTGTTAACAGGTGAAACATCGTTGCGCCGAGACTGTAAACGTCAGATGCAGGCTGCACTCGACCACTGAATAGCTCCGGCGGCGCATAACCCATCGTGCCGACCGCGGTCACGCCTTTCTCCTGCTGCGACACCCAGCGCGCAATGCCGAAGTCGATCAGCATCACTCGACCGGTGTTGCCGTCGATCATCAAGTTCGCCGGTTTGAGATCGCGATAGATGATTGGCTTCGGTCGTGAGTGCAGGTAATCGAGCACGTCGGCGACTTGCATGCCCCAATCGGTGACGGTCTTTTCGTCGAGCCTGCCGCCGACTGCCGCACGCATACGCGATGCGAGGTCGCCTCCCGAGATGTATTTCATCACGAGATAGAAGCGACCGAGCGTCTCGTCGTAAAAATAATCGTAGATGGTCGGGATGCAAGGGTGTTCGAGCGACGTCAGCAACAGCGACTCGCGTTTGAAGTCTCCAATCGCTTTTTCATGCTGTGCCGGATCGAGGTGCGACTCGACCATCTCTTTCACAGCGCGCGGCGCGTCGCCGAGATTGCGATCCTTTGCTAAATAGACCGCGCCCATGCCACCGCCACCGATGCGACGGACGATCTCATAACGACCATTCAAAACGGTGTCCCCGGCGAGTTGCTTTACGCTGGGGCGTTTACCGCCCGTCGTGCCTTCTCTTTTCGGCGTTGAGGTCTTGCCTGCAGCAGCGACGTTGTCAGTGAACGAGCCGCCGAGTGAATTTGAAGAGATCGGAGCCGAGGGCTCATCAGTTTCTGGAGCGACAAACGTCGTTTCGAGACTGCCGGAAGGCTCAGGAACCTCCGCTGCAGCAGCTTCAGGCTGGTCCGGAACGTCTGGCGCGGCCGTAATGTGGACTGGAGCTTCATCATCGAGTGTGTTGGCCCACTCGCGGGCTGCCCGTGGCTGAACCTGGACCTCGACTTCGTCGCCGGCACTCGCGGCAACGGTCTTCAGCTCCACCGAGCTGGGGTTCAGTTGCGCACCGCAATTACCGCAGAAGTGCTCTCCAGGCGATACGTGCGCCCCACATGATTGACACTCAGACATTTAGATTAAACGCGGCTCTACCTTAGAAGACCAAGCAGCAGGCTATTATTTCACAATATGGAAGCGCAAAAATGTTTTGCCGACGATGATTTCGTCACCGTCGCATAATGCCTGACGCTGTCCCGGCGGTAGCCTCTTCCCACGATTGATAAACGTACCGTTTGTGGATCCCATATCCTCGAGAAAGTACTGGCCGTTGCTTAGAGTGATGCGTGCGTGACGTCGAGAAACCTTTGCTTCGGGATCGTCTGTGTCCAGATCCACGTCGGGAAAGATGCCGCCGTCGGCGTCCCAGCGTCCGATCTGGGCTTCGACATCACTCAACATAAACTGCTTTCCGGTCGAGCGGCCCTTTTCGATAACCAGGCGGGCATGCGGTTTGGCAGTTGTGCGGAGCGCTGAATAACTGAGTCCGGCGGAAACGCGCCCACCGGCAACTTCAGCAGGTGATCCTGGCGACGGAGCATGATTGCCGTTGTTACCGTTCACGGGTCGTTGCTGCACGGGATTAGGACGGCCGTTTGGTCTCAAGGGCGCGCCGCACTCGTCGCAATACTGCGAGCCATCGAGGTTTTCAGTTTTGCACCTATCGCACGTAATCATGGTGATCAAAAAAGCAAGTCATTTTAGCGCGAAACCCGCTCGCCAGCCAACGCATCATACAATGCTGAAGAGTTCGCTAATTAAAGCCAATAACGCCGAGGGTGTTTGCTAATCAAGCCGACAACGCCGAAGGCGTTCGCTAATCAAGCCGACAACGCCGAAGGCGTTCGCTAATCAAGCCGACAACGCCGAAGGCGTTCGCTAATCAAGCCGACAACGCCGAAGGCGTTCGCTAATTGCAGCCCAGGGTTCGAGCAAAGCGAGAACCCTGGGTAAACAATGAACCAGGAACTCCAAACCCTGAAAGGGTTTTAACGTTAATACAAACCCTTTCAGGGTTCTTCGTGTGCTTAATGACGGAATCCCAGGGTTCTCGCTTCGCTCGAACCCTGGGCTGCAATTAGCGAACGCCTTCGGCGTAATCCGGGGCTGGATTAGTGACGCCTTCGGCGTAATCCGGGGCTGGATTAGCGATGCCTTCGGCGTTGGAAGTGTTAATAAATCGTGCAATTTAGCGTTAGGAATATGCTGGATCGCGTTTGCTCTTAGATGAAACTGTTTGATAAGTTTCCACGTAGAAACATCTTCGAGAATTTGAAGGCCCCCTGCAAAAAGGAACGAAAGAATGGCATTGAGTCGCAAAAAGAAGATCATTATCGGCGCCGTGGTGGCTGTGGTGCTCGCCGCCGTCGTCGTTATTAGTGTGGTTGCAACCCGTAAAGAAGAGCCCGAAGTTGTAACCGTGAAGCTCGAAGTCAGACCCGAGCTCAAACAGACCGTTACCGCATCGGGCGAGGTGCGACCAATACGCTATATCAAGCTAACGAGCGAGGTTCCCGGCCGTATTGAAGAGATTTACGTGACCGCCGGCGACATGGTTAGCAAGGGCAAGCCGCTGGTCCGAGTCGACCCAACTCAGCTACAGTCTAGCCAGGAAGCACAGTGGGCCGCGACCCAGGCGTCAATAAACGACGTGCAAAACGCCCGCAACGCGGTCAACTCCGCGCAGCAGTCTCTCGTAGTCGCTGAGGCTTCGGTGGCTGCCGCGAGACAGCAAGTCGTCTCGATGCAAACCACTGTGGACCGCGCCCAGGTCGAGCTCAACACCGCCCAACGCGAGCTCAAGCGCTACACGGAGCTGATCGAATCCGGTGTGGCGTCGCGCTTTGAATACGACACCGCCCGCGACCGCTTTGAAACCGCCAAGATCGCTTTGGAAACCGCCAGGGCCAATCTCGAAGCGCAGAGGATCGCCGTGAAAGAAGCCACTGAGCGTGCGAACCAACAGCGCATTGCAGTGAAAGAAGCGCAAACGAGCATCAAGTCGTCAGAAATGCGCGCCAGCCAGCAGTCGGCGATGTTGCGCGGTCAACAGAGCCAGCGCTCGAAAGCCACTCAGTTATCGCCATTGAACGGCGTAGTTGCTGACATTCCGACGCGCGTCGGTGAGTTTGCGGTCGCTGGTCTATCGACAACGCCGCTGATGACGATCGCCGACATGTCGCAGATCAACGTTGAAGTAAACGTCGACGAGACGGAAATCAACAACGTCAAAGTGGGCCAGGAAGCGAAGGTCAAGGTCGACGCTCTCGGAGACAAAGAAATCAAGGCAGTTGTTACACAGAAGAACCCGCTGGCAATCTCGAAGTCTGACCAGACGGGCGGCTTGTCGAACCGCGTGAACGTGCAGGAAGCGAAAGAGTTCAAGGTCACGCTTGAGCTCAAAGACTTGTCGGAAGATGTTACGACCTCACTGCGTCCGGGCATGAGCTCGACAGCCACGATCACGACTGACACGAAGACCAACGTGCTCGCCGTGCCACTTGAAGCGATCGTCGAGAAAGCGCCTACGGCTGCATCTCCGACCGCAACTGTTTCAGGCAGTGTTCCAGCGGCTTCTCCGGGTGGTGAGAAGGCGAAAGCGCAGAAGGGCGTTTACGTTATCGAAAATAACAAGGTCAGGTTTATCGAAGTTACCACAGGCATCACCGGTGAGGCTGATATTGAGATCACGAGCGGTGTGCAGTCGAGTATGGAGATCGTGCGTGGGCCGAGTAGAGTATTGAAGACGCTCAAAGACGGCATGACGATCAAACGTCAAACCAAAAAGCCGGGGAACGCAAATGGAAACGAGGCCAGCTAGATGAGTGACGCTACGCTTACGATTACTCCGCCGGAGAGTGTGACCACTCCACGCGCCGAGTTCAACGGGCACGACCCGAAATCACTGATCTCGATGCGCAACATCTGGAAGACATACCAGATGGGAACTGAGTCAGTGCACGCGCTGCACGGAGTGTCGTTTGATATCCCTCGTGGCGAGTACATCGCGATCATTGGTCCATCAGGTTCGGGTAAGTCGACGTTGATGAATTTGATCGGCTGTCTCGATACTCCGAGCCAGGGTGAATACTGGCTCAACGGCAAGAACGTCTCTGAAATGGACGACGACGAGCTTGCGCGCATTCGCAATCAGGAAGTCGGTTTCGTTTTCCAGACGTTCAATCTGCTCGCGCGTGCGACTGCGCTGCACAATGTTGAGCTGCCGCTGATTTATGGTGGTATTGGTTCGTCGCAGCGACATGAAATGGCGAAGAAAGCGCTCAACGCCGTGGACCTGGCTGACCGTATGACTCACAAGCCCAACGAGCTCTCGGGCGGTCAGCGACAGCGCGTCGCGATTGCCCGCGCGCTCGTGAATCATCCGTCGATTCTGCTCGCTGACGAGCCAACCGGCGCGCTCGACTCGCACACCAGCATGGAGATCATGGATCTCTTCGAACGTCTCCACTCAGAGGGCAACACGATCATCGTCGTGACGCACGAGCACGACATTGCAGCACGCGCCCACCGCGTCGTCTCGATTCGAGACGGTCTAATCGAAAAAGACGAGAGAATTAGATAGCCACAAAAGGCACAAAATGCACAAAATGAGAGAACAAATGAAGAAGCGTTCTTCTTTTGTGCTTTTTGTGCTTTTTGTGACTAAGAGGTTTAGCTAAGTGTTTCGGCTTGCGGCGATTTGGGAGGCGTTTCGTGTCGCTACCGCCAGCCTGCGCGCTAACAAGCTGCGCACGGCGTTGACGCTGGTCGGCATCGTGGTTGGTGTCGCGGCCGTCATCGCCGTCGTCACAATCATCAAAGGTCTCAATCAAACCGTCGCGCAGACCTTCTCGTCACAGGGCTCGACAGTCTTCACGATCTCGAAGAACCCGCAGATCATCAAGTCGCGCGAAGAATTCATCAAGTTCAACCGGCGTAAAGACGTGACGCATGAAGATGCGGAAGCGATTGCGCGTTTGTGTACCGCATGTTGGCGAGTCGGAATCGCCGCGAATGCGGTTGAGACGGTTAAGTACGGCGATCAGAAAGCCGAGAACGTTCGCATACGCGGTGTCGATCCGACCGACGATGTTTGATATCGACGGTGTGAGTATCAACGTGGGCCGGATCTGGACCGAGAGTGAAGGCGCGTCGGGCCGTGAAATCTGCGTCATTGGTCCAGACATGTTGAAGAACCTGTTTGCCGACGCGCCCGCCGACAGGGCTGTGGGCCAGGAGATCCGGATCGACGGGCGACCGTATGTCGTGCTTGGCGTGCTCGAGCCGCTGGGCTCGATCTTCGGGTTCTCGCGCGACAACGTGGTCTACATTCCGTATTCGACGTATCAAAAGGCGTACGGCGGCAGGCGTTCCCTCGTCACGTTTATTCAGGTGCAGACAACGGAGCAGCTCGAAGCGGCGGAGGACCAGGTTCGAACGGTCATGAGAAGCCGCCGTCACACGACCGGCGAAGTGGAAGACGAGGGCTTCGCACTCGAGACGCAGGATGTGTTTCTGAATCTTTATGGCTCGGCGACGTCGAACATTTACATCGTGACGATCGGTGTGGCGGCGATCTCGCTCGTGGTCGGTGGGATCGTCGTGATGAATATCATGCTGGTCTCGGTGACTGAGCGGACTAAGGAGATCGGAATTCGCAAAGCCATCGGCGCACGACGTAAAGACATTTTGACGCAGTTCCTGATCGAGGCGGTGACGGTGACTGCGATTGGCGGCGCGATCGGTGTCGCGACGGGTTTTGGACTGGCATACGTCATCTCGGCGCTGATCGGGTTTCCGCTCCTGGTGAGTGTGGCTTCGGCGGTTTTGGGTGTCGGTGTTTCTTCGGTGGTGGGAATTGCGAGCGGCCTCTGGCCCGCGTGGCGCGCCGCGCGGCTGGATCCGATCGAGGCTTTACGGGCTGAATAGAAACGTTCAGAGTTCAAGCTTTAGCTTGCGTGCCTGAATCCGAAGCGAGACAACCTAAAGGTTGAACTCTAAACATTAAAATGAGACTCGACGACGTTAAAGAATCAGCAGTGATGGCGCTCGACACGTTGCGCGCAAATAAGCTGCGCTCGGCGTTGACGATCCTCGGCGTCAGTGTCGGCGTCCTCACAGTGATCTTCATGGTCTCGATCATCCAGGGACTCAACAAAGCGTTCGCTGATCAGATCGAATCACTCGGATCAAACACGATCTTCGTTTCCAAATTCGAGCCCAGCTTTGGACGACCGCCTGGTCCAGAAGAGATCCATCGCAAAGATCTGACGTTGGACGACGCGGAAGCACTGCGCACAGAAGCACCATCGATCGTCGGCGTCTCGCCGATTCATCGCATGATCGCATCGACGATCAGGTACCAGGACAAACAGACTGACACGCCGATTCTCTTTGGCGTCACGCCTTATTACGAGTTTGTGCAAACGCAGTATGTCGCGAGCGGGCGCTTCATCAACGACATCGACATGCAGGACCGCTCAAACGTCGTGATCATCGGCGTCGATGTGAAGCAGGCACTGTTTCCCTACGAAGATCCGCTGGATAAAGATGTGCGGATAAACGGCAATCCTTATCGCGTCATCGGCGTGATGGAACCGCTGGGAAACTTCTTCGGCCAGTCGCGCGACAACTCGATCTTCATTCCGCTCACGACGTTCGATAAGTACAATCCCGATCCGCCGTTTCCGGAAGTCGTGTTCTTCGTGATCGTGCGACCGCGCTCGCGCGCGTACGTCAAATCCGCGATTGATGAGATCACTGACATCCTGCGGCGCAGGCGTCGCGTGCCCGTCGGGCGCGCCGAACAACTTCGGCATCTCGTCCCAGGATTCGCTGCTCGACGTTTACAACCAGTTAACCGGCGCTACTGCGCTCGTGCTGACGGCGATCTCGTTTGTGGCACTGATGATCGGCGGCATCGGCGTGATGAATATCATGCTTGTCTCCGTCACGGAACGAACGAAAGAGATCGGTGTGCGCAAAGCTGTCGGGGCGACGAGGTTCAACATACTGTCGCAGTTTCTGATCGAGGCGGTGGTGTTGACCGCGATTGGCGGTCTGGCAGGTTTGGCTGTAGGCGAGGTGGCGAGCCTGCTGATGAATAAGTATTCTCCGTTGCCGGCGTACGTTCCGTTGTGGGCCATCGGCGTCGGCGTCGGGATTTCAGCGGCCGTGGGGATCATCTTCGGGCTCTGGCCGGCGTGGAAAGCGGCCAGATTGAATCCTATTGATGCCTTGAGATGGGAGTAAGCTCGTTAACAGGAT
This sequence comes from uncultured Acidobacteriota bacterium, assembly GCA_963748155.1. Classification (GTDB taxonomy): domain Bacteria; phylum Acidobacteriota; class Blastocatellia; order Pyrinomonadales; family Pyrinomonadaceae; genus PSRF01. The sequence continues at coordinate 578,230 of CAVVHV010000005.1, forward strand.
TTACAGGATTTTTCACGATAAATCATGATAATCCTGCAAAATCTTGAAAATCCTGTTAACGACTTTTTTGTGCTTCTCTGCCGTTCATTGCATAATGCAACCGTAATCTCGCTCTTCCCGTAATATCGCCGTGAAGTTTATCGAAACTCTCAAACTCGCTGTGTCAGCGATCTGGGCGCACAAGCTGCGCTCGGCCCTGACTCTGCTCGGCATGATTGTCGGCGTCACGGCGTTTGTCGTAGTTGTCTCTCTCATCGCCGGATTCAATCGTTACGTCGATGAGAAGATTGCCGGCATTGGCGCGAAGTCGTTTACGGTCCAACGTTTCAATCCGCTCGAAGACTTCAAAGACACTGACACGATCGCCGCGGCCCAACGACGCAACAAAGAGCTGACGATGGACGACTACGACTATCTGAAAGCTCGCGCCCAGCTCATCGACAAGATCGGCGCGCGGGCCAGAGGCACTCCGTCGGAAGTTAAGCGTGGAAACGAAGTGCTGGAAGACGTCTTTGTCTCAGGCGCCACAGCTAACTGCGTCGATATCGAAAATCGCGACGTCGCAGAAGGACGTTTCATCGCCGAGCCCGAGAACGAAGGCGCCTCACGTGTTGCTTACATCGGTGCCGACGTGGCGACCAAACTGTTTCCTGCCGGCAATGCCAGTGGGCTCGGAGATCACTGTTCGCGGACTTCCCTATCGAGTGATCGGTGTCGAAGTGGCGAAAGGGACTGTGTTTGGTATTCCGCAGGACACTTTTATCATCCTTCCGTTGAAGACCTACGCAGTGAACTACGGCGGACTTATTCGCCAACGCTCGCTTTACTTCGTCGCAACTTCAATAACAGACGACCGCTTCAACGACGCGGTTGAAGAGTCGCGCTTCCTGATGCGCGTTCGCCGTAAACTCGGATCAAACGAGAAAGACAACTTCGGCATCGTCACGCCTGATGCGATCACAGGGTTGCGCGATCGACTTTTCGGGACCATCTTTCTCGTGGCAATCTTTGTTCCCAGTATTGCGATGGTAGTCGGCGCAATTGTGATCATGAACATCATGCTGGTGTCGGTGACTGAACGCACGAAGGAGATCGGTATCAGAAAGTCTCTGGGCGCGCGAAAGATGGACATACTGAAACAGTTTCTAGTCGAAGCCGTGACGCTGTCGACGATTGGCGGCGCCGTGGGAATTTTCCTGGCGTGGCTCGTTGGGCTTGTCGTGACGACATTGATCTTTCCCACTTATCTATCGATATGGGCGATTGCAGGTGCGCTTGCTGCGTCGGGCACAGCGGGCATCGCGTCGGGTCTTTTCCCGGCATGGAGAGCGGCGAGATTGGATCCGATCGAGGCTTTGAGGTCGGACTAGAGCAGGTCTGAGAAAATCATGCGAATCCTACGAAGCGACATTTTCGAAAACCTCATGATGGCCCTGGCAACGTTGCGCGCCAATAAACTGCGCTCGTTTCTGACCGTCTTCGGCGTCGTCATCGGCATCATCACCGTGATGCTGATCGCGGCGATCATCAGCGGCGTTGACGTTTCCGTAAAACGCGAGGTCGAATCGTTCGGCACTCGCTCGATTTACATCAGCAAGTACAATCCCGGCATTCACATCGGTCGCATGTCGCGTGAAGAGCGCATGCGCAAAGAACTGACTTACGACGACGCCATCGCGCTCCAGTCGTTGCCCGCAGTCGAGCTCTCAGTTCCCTTCCTCGACATCACCAACAACTTCTTCGGCGGCAAACTGATGGTTTCCGGCGGCGGCAAGACATCCGCACAGGTCGCACTTCAGGGCACGTTGCCGGAGTTTGAAAAAGCAGGCACACAGGTAATTTCCGAGGGCCGCTTCTTCACGCAAACGGAAAATGACACGAACCAGGAAGTCTGTGTCGTTGGTTCGAAAGTCGCTGACGACTTCTTCAAGATCGGTTCACCAGTCGGTCAAACCATTAAGATCGGTACGCAGGAATTTCGTGTTGTGGGCGTGCTGGATAAGCGAGAGCAGTTCCTGATCGGTGGCGGTAGTGACGATCAGAACAACGTCATCTACGTGCCGTTCACGGTGGCCCAGAAGCTAAAACCAAACGCCGACGACATCTACATTCTCGCGGTCGCGCGTGCCGGCCGGATGGATGAGGCCAAGGACCAGGTGCGCGACTTGCTGCGCGTCCGCCGGCAAGTTGCCATTCTCGGCAAACGACAACTTCGGAATGGAGACTTCGGAAAGCATTCTCGATAATTTTCGATCGATCACTGCCGGTCTCGCGATCGCAATGGTGGCGATCTCTTCGGTGGGCCTGATGGTGGGCGGTATCGGCGTGATGAACATCATGCTGGTGTCAGTCACTGAGCGCACACGCGAAATCGGAGTGCGCAAAGCAATCGGCGCGAGGCGCAGCGACATCATGTGGCAGTTCCTGATCGAAGCCGCGACGCTCACGGGCCTGGGAGGAATTGTCGGACTCTCGATCGGCTGGGGAGCGTCGCTGTTGCTGCGATTGCTGCTTCCGTCTTACGTGCCACTCTGGGCGCCGGTCGGTGGGTTCATCGCGAGCGTCGGCATCGGCCTGATCTTCGGCCTGTGGCCCGCATGGAAAGCGGCCCGCCTCGATCCGATCGAATCACTGCGCTACGAATAGCGCCGTGCTTTTTATACGGCTTCGAAGATGGCGGCGGACCCGATTCTCAGTAACGCGCCAATGGCCCAGAGAGCGATCACGACTCCCCATGCCTGGCCCGATGAAATCTTCGCAACCTTTCGCAGGCCTAAGGCGGCGAGGAAAATATCCGAAAAATCGGAGTAGATCAAACTGGCTCAAAATGGCCACCAGCACTCTTCGATGCGTCCTCGCCCAGCAGAGCCGCGGGATTTGTCGCCACCATGTGCTCCGGATCGATCGAATCAGGCGATTTCAGGAACAGGACCAGAATCGCGATAAACGCTCCCAGCACCGACGGTGGTAATGACGAGTAGGTCCATACCGACAGCGCCTTCTTGTAAGTAATCGATCCGCCAAACGCCATCACGCCCAGAAGGTACAAACGCCGCCCCACCGGCAATGATTATCGGCACGGACAACGGGATAGCCGCCATGCCAAACATTTTTCCTATCCTGACCTGCATTTCCTTCTGCTGTTCGCTGATTTGCGCCGCATTGGGTGAACGCTCGATCCTGTCGCGAATGTACTGGCCCATATCAACTCTCGTATAGAGGATGGCAGTTACTACGCAGGCCAGGGCCAACAGGATAAGACCCGCTACAAGAAAACGCGGCCTTGAGCGCAGGGCTTCAAACGTTCTTGACGGCTCAAAGAAGATGCCGGTCAGTGTTTCGGCGGTGGACATTTCCGCGCCAGTCGCAGGCGTGCTCGGCATTGCTACCGGATCGCTCATTAGTTCCTCCTAAAGAAAGAATGGTCGGGTGAGAAAGCTGTCCGCCCGAAGTGAATACGGCCTATATTAAACGCGGTGGCTAGATACGGCACAACGACAACGAAGGTTTCATCTTGTAACATCTTGTAAATCCTGTAATCCTGTCTAAAACTTTCTTCCCGTACTTTTACTCTCTGTGCTTCGGTGCCTCTTCCCAACCCGGCACACGAATACACGCCACATGATGGCCCGGCGCCACCTCCCTCAACTCCGGATCGATCTGCGCACAGTCTTCAATCGCAAGCGGACAACGCGTCCGAAAGCGACAACCTGACGGCGGATTGATCGGCGTCGGAACATCACCCTGCAACACGATTCGCTTTCGCTTCTGCTTCGGATCGGGAATCGGAATCGCAGACAACAGCGCCTGCGTGTACGGATGCAGCGGCTGCGCATACAACTCCGCCGCGTCGCTATCTCGACAATGCGTCCGAGATACATCACCGCGACACGCGTCGAGATATGCTCGACAACAGCCAGCCCGTGCGAGATGAACAAGTAAGTCAGCTTAAACTCTTCCTGCAAGCTCCTGTAACAGGTTGACGACCTGCGCCTGCACCGAAACGTCCAGCGCCGACACCGGCTCATCAGCAACAATCAACTTCGGATTCAACGCCAGTGCTCGTGCGACACCGATTCGCTGCCGTTGCCCGCCTGAGAACTCGTGCGCGTAACGATTCATGTAATCAGGATCGAGCCCGACGCGGCGCAGGAGTGCGGCCACGCGATCGCGCCGCTCACTCTTCGTTCCCTGGTTGTGAATGACGAGCGGCTCCCCAACGATGTCGCCGATCTTCATGCGCGGATTCAGCGACGCATAAGGATCCTGAAAAATGATCTGCATCTCGCGACGGATCTCGCGCAGCTCTTTCTTGTTGAGCGCGAGAACGTCTTGACCTTCAAAGTAGATGTGACCCGCAGTCGGCTCGATCAAACGCAACAGGCAACGTCCGACTGTCGACTTACCACAACCCGATTCACCAACAAGACCCAGCGTTTCTCCGGCAAAGATCTCAAACGACACACCATCAACTGCGCGCACCACGTCGGTCGAGCCTTCGACCGGAAAGTGTTTGACCAGACCACGAACGCTGACGAGCGTCTCGCGCGGCTCCGACGAGCGGCACAGGACATGTTCGTTCTGATTTACTTCAACTTGTGCGCTCATGAGCCCCTTCGTGATCGGCCGCAACTGCCGCAGCAAGATCGTAAAGCACACAACGTACTTCGACATTGCCTTCGAGTTGATACAGCGGAATCTCTTCCGCCGTGCAACGCGGCATGCGATGCGGGCAACGCGGTGCGAAGTGACAACCGGGCGGCAGATCCGTCGGTCGCGGCACAACGCCTTCGATCGTCTCGAGTCGTTCTTTTTGTATCACCTGCGTGCTGGTGAGCTTCGGAACGGAACGCAGCAATCCTTCCGTGTACGGATGCTTGGGCCGGGCAAACAACTCCTCGACCGGCGACTCTTCAACGATCCTTCCGGTGTACATCACTGCGACGCGATCGGCGACTTCCGCGACCACACCGAGATCGTGAGTGATCAAAAGCACTGCCAGCTCGCGTTGCTTTCGCAGATCGTCCAGCAACTCGAGTATCTGCGCCTGAATCGTGACGTCGAGAGCAGTGGTCGGTTCGTCGGCAATCAGTAGTTTCGGATTACAGGCAAGCGCCATCGCAATCATCACGCGCTGGCGCATGCCGCCGGAAAGTTGATGTGGATAATCATCAACGCGACGCGCGGGATCCGGAATCGCGACTTCCCGCATCGCCTCGATCGTCGCTTGTCGCGCTTCTTTGCGCGAGATCTTTCGATGCAGTCGCAGCGCCTCGGCAATCTGTTCGCCGACCGTGAAAACAGGATTGAGCGACGTCATCGGATCCTGAAAGATCATAGCGATGTCGTCACCGCGCATCTCGCGCATTTCCGAGTCTGAAAGTTTGAGCAGATCTTTGCCGTCAAAAAGTATCTCGCCGTTGACGATCTTGCCGGGCGGCGCGATGAGTCGCATGACAGAAAGTGCCGTCATCGACTTGCCGCAACCAGATTCACCAACGAGTCCCAGCAACTCACCGCGATCGAGATAAAAACTAACACCATCGACTGCGCGCACGAGTCCCGAGCGTGTGGGAAAGTGCGTCTGGAGATTTCGAACTTCGAGCAGGTGGGCCATGCGTCTAGTGGAGATTGAAGTTATATTCCAGCTGCATCCACATCGAGACCGGGTTTCCATCTTTCATGGCTGGAATGAACTTGATTTTCTTCGCAGCCGCAACAATAGCTTGCTCGGTCAGTCCATCTGCCAGGCCTGAAACAACACTGAATATTGGTCCACCTGTCCACTCTGTTGCAAAAACCACTCTCAGCATTACTTTTCCGGTAATACTGATTCTTTCTGGCATCTTCTGTGTAATTAGGTTCAGGCTTTTCCAACAAGTCGGGGCTTTACATCGACTTCTCGTCCTGTGTATATCCGATTGCGCTGGCATCGGATTCTAGGGAACTCCTGGACCATCAGTGACCGTCTATGCCCTCTCTTTGCCCAGCATGATAGAGGAAAAGAACGTCATCATTGCGCCTCGTCCTGCAACTGGACCGTCGCAATGAAGCGATAAAGGTGATTTCTCTGTAGCGAGAAATTGCATCGTCCCAGGGAAATCTTTACTTGCAGAGAATACTCTATTCCCTCAAAACCATCGATGGTCAGTTGTCACTGGTGGCTGGATCGTATTTGTAATCCCCGATTAGGCTCAGTTCCGTCGACAAACTGCTTCAACGACTGCTTTGGTTCAGGGTTCTCAAAAGCTTCAATGATGTAGTTGACGTCGTAGGTTGTTTTCAGGCGTCTTTCGAGGCGAACTTTGCCATCACTTTTCCGAGCAACCTTAGTCGTCCGCATCGCGGGAAACCCGGGCAAGATCCACAGAAAATTCTGCATCTTTCACTGTGTATCTTTTCCACGACTCCCCGAGCCCCGTTACCGGGTTCCTGGCCCGCGGCACTGCTCACGACTACGAGCAAAAGAGATAGCAATAAACAACTTCGTTTCATCATTTATAGTCTCAGCTTATCCATGCGGGCGTTTTCGTATTGGCTGTCTTCAGCCGGATAAGCGCAACGACTTCGCGATCGTTCCCTTCTCCTTCGCGAGCGACCAGACGATGCTCTCGCCCGCCGGGACGATCTTCGGCTTCGCTGAAAACACCGGATCGCCGAACGCTTCTTCAGCATCGATCGGCTGCCAACCCTTCGACTTGAACATCTCGATCAAGTCGCCGAGGAAGAGGCCGTTCAGGAGATTGAAGTGTACCAGCACAGTGTGCTTTACGGGACGACCAAGTACGCGCTTTGCGAGTGAGTCGTAGTACTCGGCACGCTCCCACACGTGTTCGAGGTAGAAATCGCGATATGGTTTGACGTCGGCGGCAGCGTCTTTTTTCAGACGCGCGGTGAGCCGGTTGTCGATCGCCCAGTCGGAATTATCGATCGTGACGTGGCCGTTTCGATAGCCATGCTGCGCGAGAAACGATCTCATTGCGTCGCGCTTTGCCGCGGTGTCGCCTTCCTTCAGCATCGGAAAGCGGAAGTATTTACGGAAGCGGGGAAAATCTTTGAGGAGAGCTTCGGCGCGCAGGATGTCCTGTAGATACTCGGCGACAACAGTAGCTGGCGCATTATAGTTGCGATGGGAGTAAGTGTGATTGCCGATTAGATGACCGGCCTTGTCCCACGCGGAGAGCAGTTGTTTACCTTCGGGTGCTCTCGATGTTGCGGCCGACGACAAAGAGTGCGGCTTTGATCGAATTCGAGTGGAGACTGTTGAGGATGGCGTCGTTGCGTTCTGCGGCGGTGAGTTTGACGGCGTTCTGCCAGTGAAAGTCGTCCATCGTTATGGAGAACTGCGGTGCGGGCTTTCGCGCGAATGATGGCACGCCGCCAAACCCAATCCAGCGATGCTTAGGCCTAAAGATCTTGGTGAAGGTTCGTCTGTTCATAGGTAGTCTTTTACAGGATTTACATGATTTTTCAGGATGAACAAGATAAATCCTGTCAATCTTGAAAATCTTGTAAATCCTGTCTATTAAATAGTCGACGTCTCTCGATACTCACCCCAGATGTCGCGCAGCGCATTGCTTATCTCGCCAACCGTCGCGTAAGCCTCGACACATTCGAGAATTCGCGGCAGCAGGTTTTCATCACTCGTTGCGCTGCCTGCTTGAGTCTGTTCAGCGCGGCAGTCGCTGCTTGTGAATCACGTCGCTCACGCAACGCTCGCACACGCTCGATCTGCGCCTGTTCCAGCGCCGGATCGATCCGCAGGACGTTCACCGGCTGGCTCTTCATCAACCTGGAAACGATTCACACCAACTACCACCTGTTCCTGCGCCTCGATAGCCTTCTGATAACGATACGCCGCCTCCTGGATCTCGCGCTGCACGTATCCCGTCTCAATTGCACGCAACATCCCTCCCATCGCCTCAATTTTTTTCAGATACTCAACCGCGCCCTCTTCGATCTCGTCCGTCAAATGCTCGATCGCATAAGAGCCGCCGAGCGGATCCGCTGTCTCCGCGACACCAGACTCGTAAGCAATCACCTGCTGAGTTCTCAACGCGAGTCGCGCGGCTGATTCAGTCGGCAAAGCGAGCGCTTCGTCCATCGAATTCGTGTGCAGCGACTGCGTTCCACCAAGCACAGCCGCGAGCGCCTGGATCGTCGTGCGTACTACGTTCACTTCCGGTTGTTGCGCCGTCAACGACGAGCCGGCGGTCTGCGTGTGAAAACGCAACATCAACGAACGCGGATCGCGCGCTTTGAAACGATCGCGCATGATGCGCGCCCACAAACGTCGCGCCGCGCGAAACTTCGCGATCTCCTCGAGCAGGTTGTTGTGTGCGTTGAAGAAAAACGAGAGACGCGGCGCGAAGTCGTCGATCGCGAGACCGGCGGCGAGCGCTGCTTCGACGTAAGTGATGCCGTCGGCAAGCGTGAACGCCACTTCCTGCACGGCAGTCGAACCCGCTTCACGAATGTGATAACCGCTGATCGAGATCGTGTTCCAGTTTGGCACTTCGCGCGCGCAGTAAGCGAAGATGTCCGTCACTAAACGCAGCGACGGCGCGGCGGATAAATGTAAGTGCCGCGCGCGATGTACTCTTTGAGAATGTCGTTTTGCAGCGTGCCGCGAACTTTAGTGAACGGAACGTCCTGCTTGCGCGCGACAGCGAGATACAACGACAGCAGGATCGCAGCCGTTGCGTTGATCGTCATCGACGTTGAGACTTCGTCGAGCGGAATGCCTGCGAAGAGTCGCTCCATGTCTTCGAGTGAGTCGATGGCGACGCCGACTTTACCGACTTCGCCGTGCGCGAGTGGATCGTCAGAGTCGAGACCGATCTGAGTCGGTAGATCGAAGGCGACAGAGAGTCCGGTCGTGCCTTGCGCGAGGAGGTATTTGTAACGAGCGTTTGATTCTTCCGCGGTGGCGTAGCCGGCGTACTGGCGCATGGTCCAGAGGCGGCCGCGATACATGTTCGGGTAGATGCCGCGCGTGTAAGGAAACTCGCCGGGCGCGCCGAGATCTTTTTCGTAGTTGATTTCGCGCGTGTTGTCGGGGTTGAAATCTACCGGAAGGATTCATCTTTGTAATCATGCAAATCCTGTAATCCTGTCTAACTATGCCCTAGCATATCGCAATTTGACAGAAATCATGTGACAGGATTACATGATTTTACAGGAATGACAGGATTGTGATGCATACGGCGATAGTTAATCAAAAAGGCGCGGATCGGGTGCGGCAGGGACACCTCTGGATCTATCGCAGCGACGTGATTGAGGTCGATGCTGAAGGCGGATCGGTTGTCGCTGTTAAAGACAAGCGCGGCAATTTCATCGGCCAGGCATTGTTCAGCGACGCCTCGCAGATCGCGCTGCGTTTTTTGACTCAGAGCAACGAAGAGATCGATCGCGACTGGTGGCGGCAGCCGGATCCGCGCAGGCGGCCGGCAGACGGCATATCTCGCCGGAGACGAATGCTTACCGCTTGATCTATTCCGAAGGAGATTTGCTTCCGTCGCTGATCGTCGATCGCTACGCACGACGTGCTCGTGATGCAAACGTTGTCGCAAGGCACGGATGCGGTTAAGTCGATGTTGACGGAGATCCTGATCGAGGAGTTCAACCCGCGCGCGGTGATCGAACGTAACGATGTGCGCGTGCGCGAGCTCGAAGGACTGCCGCTGATCACCGGTGTCGTTTACGGCGACGCGCCCGCCGAGTTGGAGATTCTGCAACACGGACTTCGTTTCGTAGTCGAGCCACTCGGCGGACAGAAGACCGGATCGTTTCTGGACCAGCGCGAGAACCGTCTGGCCGCGCGTGCCGCAGCTGCACACAACGAACAGCAACGCGCGCGCTCGATTGCTTCACTTTCAACGGCGCGTTTGCGTTGCATCTCGCCTGTGTTTGCGAGAACGTAATCGGCATCGATATCTCTGCCGATGCCGTTGCCGCTGCGCAACGAAATGCGCAACTAAACGAGATGGCTAATGTCGAGTTTCATCGAGGCAAACGTGTTCGACGCGTTGCGCGAGATGGAAGCGGCGGGCGAGCGTTTCGACGTGATCGTGCTGGACCCGCCGGCGTTCGCGAAGAATCGCGCGAGTCTGAAGTCTGCGATGCGTGGTTACAAAGAGATCAATCTGCGCGCGTTGAAGTTGTTGAATCCGGGTGGCGTGCTGATCACGTGCACGTGTTCGTATCACGTTTCGGAAGAGTTGTTTCTCGAGATCGTGGCCCAGGCGGCGATCGATGCGCACCGGCGCGTGCAGGTAATGGAGAAACGAATGCAGGCGACGCGATCATCCGGTACTGGTGGGCGTGCCGGAGACCTATTATTTGAAGTGCGTGATCGCAAGAGTGATTTAATCCACAGATTACGCAGATTTATTTAAATCTGTGGATTCTGTGGCTAAAGTCCCGGATCGTTCTCGATGACGATCTTCGTCGTGTAGTCCTTCCCGCCGACGGTCAGCTTCAGGATGTAAGTGCCGGCTTCAAGCGGCAGGCCCTGGGTGAAGACGTTGCCGAAACCACCACCCCGCCGCCTCCACCGCCACCTCCACCGCCTTGTCCACCACCAGCCACCACCAGCCGGACGCGGAGGCGGATCGCCGCGCAGGTTCCACTGAACCCTGTTCAGACCAGCTTCCTTCGTCCCAGTGATGTTCCGCACAACTTTCCCCGTGTAATCCGAGATCGTGATCTTCACATCACCCGACGGCGCAGATTTCAGGTAGTAACTGATCGCCGTTCCCGGAGCGGGATTCGCGCCGCGGAAGAGTTTCGCGCCACCCCAGTATCGCCCGAGCCGCGGATCGTTCTGCCAGATCGTTCCCGGTCTCACTTCAAACAACGTTGCGTCAGAGTCGCATCACCTTCTGCGACATCTGCTGCAACGCGCGTGATGTCGTCGAGAATGAAGATGCCGCGACCGTGAGTACCGACGATCAGATCGTTATCGCGCGGATGGACCACGATGTCGTCGATGCGCATCGTCGGCATGCCCGACATAAACGGCTTCCACTCAGCGCCGCCATTCAGCGAAACGTAAAGACCAAACTCCGTTCCGGCAAACAGCAGATCTTTGTTCTTCGGATCTTCGCGAACAACGTTGACTGTGCCCCACTTCGGCAGATTGTTGACGATCGACTTCCACGTCGCACCGTAATCAGTCGTGACGAACAGGTAAGGCTTCAGATCGTTGAGACGATGCCCGTCGACCGCGAGATAACAAGTGCCCGCATCGAAATGCGAAGGCTCGACGCGCGAGATGTGATACGTCTCGCCGATGCCCGGCACGTTCTTCGAAACGTTGGTCCAGGTCGCGCCGCCGTCTTTACTGACCTGAACGTTGCCGTCGTCAGTGCCGACCCAGAGGACGCCCGGCAGTTTCGGCGACTCCGCCACAGTCACAACGTAACCATAACCGGTGTAGCCGTCGTGCTTCGAGGCCATCGGATCCTTGCCGGGCACGCCCATGATCGGCAGCGTGTTGCGATCGATCTGTTTGGTGAGATCGATCGTCGCCGTCCACGTGTCGCCGCGATCCAGCGATCGGAAGAGCTTGTTGCCGCCCACGTAGACCACTCGCGGATTGTGCGGCGAAAGATGAATCGGCGTGCTCCAGTAGAAACGAAAGACTTCATTCGCCGGCGGCGTGGGAACAACGTTCGACTGCAAGTTCGCGCCAACCCGCCGCCGAAACCCTGCGCCGCCGCAAACGCCGCGAGTTGTGCGGCAGTGTCGGGAGTCGGCGAAGCGCTGGGTGAAGCACCGGGCGACGGACTCGCCGCGGGCGCAGCGCCTCCCTGTCCGTCCACCGCCACGTCGTGGCACGCCGCGCGGTCGAATGCTTACGCTGCGTCCCGTGCGCAGATCCAGACGCTGCATCGCGCCGCCTTGCGACTCGACATAAACGATGTTGTGGTCCGTCGGATCGATCTGCGTGTAAAAACCATCGCCGCCGCCGACGCGATACCAGTCAGCGTTCGTAATTCCGACCTGATTTCGGGTCATGCTTGGACCACCCCACGAACCGTTGTCCTGTAATCCGCCGTACACGTAGTACGGCTTACGCATGTCCACGCCGATCGCGTAAAACTGCGCCGCGGGAATCGTGTTGACAAACTCCCACGTCGCGCCCTGATCGTAGCTGACGTTCAAGCCACCGTCGTTTCCGACTAACAGGTTGTCGCTGTTCGCGGGATTGATCCAGATCGCGTGGTTATCGCTGTGCGCGATGCCCGCCTGTAACGATCTGAAAGTCTTGCCGCCGTCAGTCGATTTGCTGAAGTTCAAGCCACCGACATAAACAGTTTCGGGATTGCGCGGATCGACGCGAATCTGGCTGTAGTACATCGGACGATTGTTTTCATTACTGACGATGCGCCACGTTTTGCCCTTGTCGTCTGAACGCCACACACCGGGTTTCTTCGGATCGACCGGAGTCGGTGTTGGCGAGGCAGCCGGGCTCGGACTCGGCGACGCTGACGGTGACGGGCTCGGGCTTGGCGCTGGTCCGCCAGCCGTCGGCTCTTCACCGCCCGTGCCGACACTCGCGCCCACTTCCATCTGCGCGTAAAGAATATTCGGGTTCGAACGCGAAACGTCGATACCGATGCGACCGAGCAGTCCTTCCGGCAATCCGCCGCCTTCGAGTTTCTTCCAGGTCTTGCCGGCGTCGATCGTTTTCCAGATACCGCTGCCTGGTCCACCGCCGTTGAAACCGAAGTTGGTGCGACGTCGCTGGTAGGAAGCGGCGTAAAGTATCTTGCTGTCAGACGCGTCCATCGCGATGTCAGTAAAGCCGGTGTCTTCGTCGATGAACTTCACGTTCTGCCAGGTCTTACCGCCGTCCGTAGTTTTGTAGACACCGCGTTCTTTGTTTGGTCCGAAGAGATGGCCCAACACCGCGGCGTAGACGATGTTTGGATCCTTCGGATCGATCACGATGCGCGCGATCGTCTGTGAATCTTCGAGACCCATCTTCGTGAAAGTCTTGCCGGCGTCGATGGATTTGTAGATGCCGTCACCGAAGCTGGAGCTCTGGCGATTGTTGGGTTCGCCTGTGCCGACCCAAACGATGTTCGGATCGGAAGGAGCGACGGCGACGTCGCCGACAGAGTGCGTGCCGTACGTATCAAAGATTGGTTGAAAGGTCGTGCCGTTGTTAGTCGACTTCCAAACGCCGTTGGTCGCGAACGCGACGTAGATGATGTAAGGGTTTTGTTCTGCGACCGCGATGTCGTCGATGCGTCCACCCATGCTTGCGGGTCCGATGCTGCGAAAGACAAAGCGCTTCAGCATCGGATCGGTGGACCAGTTGATCGGCGTTGGAGTCGGACTGGGGCTGGGAGTTGGTCTTGGGCTCTGCGCGGGCGCTGGGCCAGGCGCGGGAGTTTGAGTTGTTTGATTCTGTGAATGAACAGTGATGCTGGCAAAGGCCACAGCGAAAACGATCACGAGCAGCAGGCCAAGATCGTACACGGAGCGCGACCGGTCTTTCATGCGAAAGTGTCCTTTCAACGTACTTGTTTTGCCTAAACTACGTGGGATAGAACGAATGCCGTCAGAAATAGGCTAGGTGAACGTGCGGAATATAAATAACTGAAGCCCCTGAATGCAACCAATTAGTAGGATCGCTGCTCGATTTATCGTACAAAACAAAGAACAAGTGGACCTATTTCTCAGAGATTTACAGGCGGGCCAGCCAGTTTTTGTAACTTTCGCGGCGAGTTTCCATCCAGGCTCGGAAACTGAATGGTGGCCGGGGGCGAGTGCTGATGATTTGATTGAGATCGCGAAGCATTACCAGCTTTGTGGCGTTCGCCGTATCCGACGCACGCTGCGCTACATCGCTGCAAGCTCGTGAGACTGAAGAACCTTTAGCACTGTCGCCCACGTCGTAACTCAGCGCCTCGAATTTCTCCTTGAACTGCCGCACAGCTTCGATGTTATCTGTAAAAGTCTCCGATAACTGACGATCCATCAACGAAATAGCCTGCGTCAGATAGACCCTTCGACCCATCGCCGCGGTCTCCATAAAGCACGCATCCTTTACGTCGCCCTCGTAGCTCAAGTCAGAGAAAACTGGCGCTTCGGATATGGATAGTGGTGGAGGACGCTGCTGATGGGACAAACCCAGTCGCCGTACGTCGAGGCATCATGGCGCGGACCCACTGCTCGACCGTGCCGCCGGCGGGAATGAGTGGCCGATCTTCTTCACCCCGGAAAAGGGCAGTTGGTCCGGGACGGCCGTCGAATGTCATGTCGAGTCCCAACGCCTGAACATTCTTTTCCGATAAGTTTCGGAGAGTAAGTATATAAGCCGGACTTGGACTGTTCTCTGATCGAACGCTGACGATCTCGATCGCTTTGGTGTCGTTAACAAAGGCCGGCGAAGGTGGCAACGGCGGCACCGTATCGAGCAAGGTGATTTTGAAAGGTTCAATCCCAACGGCGCGCAAGTCGTTCAACGTTTTCGTTTCGCCGATGCCGAGACGATAAATGCCGACAAAGTCTTCTCGATCGATACCTGTCACCCCTCTAAATAACGTAACTCTCACGGCCGCGGTCTCGCCGTTGAATTGAGGCTCGAGTTTGACCATTCTGATTGGCGGAGCTGTTTGGCTGCTGCCGGGAATACGGACAAATTTCATTATTCCGAGCCATTTCCCGAGCTCCGTTGGACCATTGACGTTGGAATATCCGGGAGGCAGCGCCGGGTTGGCAACGACTTCCAGCAGTAAAGGCGGTGGTCCTTCCGCACGAGGCGCGGACATCGAGGGCTTTAGTGAAGGTTGCTGTTGCTGCGCGTTGACGACACCCCACGAGCCCAACACCAAAAGTGTCGCTATCAGGAGGAGATTCTTCATCGGGAAACCTCAGCCACGCCAGATGGTGTTCTGCGGTGCTGTCTGCAAGGCGTTTAGCGTCGGGTAACGCTTCGAGTGCACGCAAAACCTGTACATCGCTGTCGAGCAATACGCGCGCGCCGGCGTCGTTTGAAAATGCTGCGGTGATGATCTCCTGTCGCAAGCGCAACTTCGCAAACTCCAGCTCCTCATCGATCTGCGCGGGTTGCACCTGAAGCTCCGGCTGCGTGCGAACGAAATTACGAAACGCTTCCATAACGCGATCCGTTGATCGGAAAGTCTGCCGGCTTCGCGTTCTTGCCATACTGAACTTTCTCGATCCGGTAAGACTCCAGACCGGGAACGATTCCCGCCGCTAACTGCCGGGTGAATTGAAACGCGGCCTCAGCGATACGCAAACGGGTTTGGCGTGTTGGCGGGCTCTTTAACCTCGATGTCCGGAGTGATGCCGCCGCCACCATAAAACACGCGCCCTGCGGCTGTTTGTACTGGTGGTCCAGTGTGTGGGTGCGGAGTCGGCGAAGCCAGCGAGAGTGGCGCTTCGATGTTGTGTGGTCCATTCGTGCCGGCTGGCGGAGTCTGGTTATCTGTTGGCTCGTGTCGCGTGTAGTAATCGTAAATCGAGCCGCTCGAATAGTCGCGCTGCAACGAGCGCCCGTACGGTGTGTAGTAACGCGCGGTGGTGAGCGTGAGTCCGGTGTTGAATGGCAACTGGAATATTCGTTGCACCAGGCCTTTGCCAAAACTCGTCTCGCCGACAATCAAGCCACGGCCGTGGTCCTGAATCGCGCCCGCAACGATTTCCGATGCTGAGGCGCTGTTGCGATTGATGAGTACCACTAAAGGAACGGTCGTCGGATCCGATCCGGTTGATTTGTAAGTAATCTGGTCGCTGTACTCGGTTCGACCCTTAACTGAAACCACGACTGTGTCGCGCGGCAAAAACTCACTCGCCACATCAATCGCTTGATCTAAAAGCCCGCCGGGATTGCCACGGAGATCGAGAATCAACTGCCGCATGCCCTGCTCTTGCAGGCGCTTCATCGACTTCGCAAGCTCATCGTCACTCGAACGCTGAAAACCGCCAGTCAGGCCGATGTAAGCCGTTCCGGGACGGATGATGTAAGCGTTGCGAATGGTCGGCAGCGGCACCGCATCGCGAACCATCGTGAAATACAACGGTGCTTCGGAACCGGCGCGCTCGACCTTGATCGTCACTGGCTCGCCAAGCCCGCCGCGCACGTTCTTTGAGACCTGGTCGCTGCTCCAGTCGCGGGAATTTTTTCCGTCGACTTCGACGATGCGATCGCCGTACTTCAGCCCCTGCTTCGCAGCGGGTGTTGCTTCAACCACTGACTGCACGTAAACGCCGTCGCGATGCCGAACGATGGTGACGCCGATGCCGTAGAAGCGCGAATCCTGGTCCTCTTTGAGTTTCTTGAACTCGCTATAGGGGAAGTAAGCGGAATGCGGATCGAGCGTCGAAAGCATTCCCTGAATCGCGGCCTGCGTGGCTTTCTCGTGGTCGATGTCACCGGAGTAGTTGCTGGTGATCGTGTCCACGGCTTCGTTGTAGTCTTTTTCGATCTCGTCGACGACGCGGTAAGAGTTCTTTGAATTCGTGGAAGTGAAGCTGCGGAGGTTTCCACCGCTGCCAATGGTGCCGCCGAATATTGCCGTCACCAGGATCAGGACCGCCGCACTGAGCGCGAAGCGTTTGTCGACCCAAAGCTCGTTGTATCTTGGTGGAGGGGATTTCTTTAATTCGCGGGCGACTTCCATTGCCAAAATATACCACACTGCGCCGTGGTCATTGGAGTCTGGCGTTTAGAGTTCAAGCTTTAGCTTGTCTTGTCGCCGAAAGCAGCAGCCTAAAGGCTGAACTCTGAACGCGAACGCTATGTTATATTGCGAATGAGGCATGTCCGGATCGCTTTCGGTCGTCATTCCCGCTTACAACGAGGCCGCCCGGTTGGAAAAAACCCTGCGGGCCGTTGTGGACTACCTACGCCAGAACTTTCCCGACGGCGAGCTGATCGTCGTTGACGACGGCTCAGCGGACGAAACCGCCGAGCTGGCACGAAAGGTTTTCCAGGATTCGGGCGACCTGCGCACCTCAGTCATCAGTTACAAATCAAATCTCGGAAAAGGCAGGGCCGTCAGGCTGGGCCTGCTGGCTGCGCGCGGTGAAGTTGCGCTGTTTTCCGATGCCGATCTCTCAACACCCATAACCGAAGCGCCGAAACTGGTCGACCCGATTGTTAACGGACAATTTGACGTAACTTTCGGATCTCGCGCGCTTGATCGGCAACTGATCGGAGTCCATCAGTCATGGCGTCGCGAGCAGGGCGGACGCGTCTTCAATCTGGTTGTGCGCGTGGCGACGGGAATGCCGTTCTGGGACACGCAATGCGGCTTCAAAGCGTTTCGCATGAGCGTGTGCCGTCCGCTGATCGAAGCCGCCACGGTCGATCGGTTTGGGTTTGACGTCGAGCTGCTGTATCTCGGTTTTCGAGCGGGTTTGAAGCTGAAAGAGATTCCGGTGCGATGGGACCACAACGAGGGAAGCAAGGTGGCCTTGTTCAGCGACAGCTTCAAGATGGTGAACGAAGTGAATTTGATCCGGCAGCAGGCGCGCCGCGGGGTTTACGACACGGCGATTCGCGCTGTACATGATCTCAAAGACCATAGGCCCTATAATTGAGAGCCATGACAGCTCGACTCAACGTCAACATCGATCACGTCGCCACCGTGCGGCAGGCGCGTCGTGCGCCGGAGCCGAGCGTGATGGCCGCCGCAATGGCGTGTGAACAAGCCGGCGCCGACGGTATCACGGTCCACCTCCGCGGAGATCGCCGCCACATCCAGGATCTCGACATCGAGGTCCTGCGCAAGTCAGTCACGACTTATCTGAACGTCGAGATGGCGGCGACTGAAGAGATGCTCGGCATCGCGCTCGAGGGCAAACCCGATGCGGTTACGCTCGTCGCGGAAAATCCCAACGAGATCACGACTGAAGGTGGTCTCGACGTAAGGACAAATATCGCGATCGTGCGCGCCACAGTGTCGAAGCTGCGGCTCGGTAATATCCTCGCGAGCTTGTTTATCGATCCGGACACAGAACAGATCGAGGCCGCGCACGATGTCGGCGCACAGCAGGTCGAGTTGTGTACTGCGGCTTATGCTGAAGCGACGCTCGGCGCGCGTGGTATTCACGGCGAAGGAGCGGCGCACGCGGCGCACGAGTTACGCAGGTTGAGAGAGGCGGCGGAGCTCGCGATGCAGTATGGGTTGAATGTGGCTGCCGGTCATGGACTGACTTACCGGAATGTTGGCGCGGTCGGAGAGATCAAGCAGATCACTGAATTCAACATCGGCCACAACATCGTTGCGCGTGCGATTTTCGTTGGGATGGAGAGCGCGGTGAGAGAGATGCTGCGCCGTAATCGAGGTAGTTGTAGACAGGATTTACAAGATTTTTCAGGATTACATGTAAATCCTGAAAAATCTTGTAAATCCTGTCTACGTGTGACGTTACCGCGAGGCGAGTTGCATTCTCACCACGGATCGTTCCAATTCCTGCTTGGCGATCTCAAGCTCATCTTCACTGCCGCTCCAGGCATTGATTTGCTTCTCGAGCTGGTCACGCGAGAGCTTCGCGCGTGCGGCGTCGATTTCGTCCGGTCGTTCCGCAACTTCCGCCAGCACCGAGACGTGATCGTCACGCACTTCCACAAACCCGCCCGACACGTGCAACTGAAAACTCTTCCCGTCCTGCACGTACGTCAGCACACCAGTTTGCAGTTGTGAGATCAGCGGCGTGTGGCCGGGCAGGATTCCCAGCTCGCCACCCAAGCCGGGCACCGTCACCATATCAACCGGCTCAGCCAGTACGCGCCGCTCAGGGGTTACGACTTCGAGTTGAATCTTTTCCGCCATAGTCTAGTGAGCGAGGGTCTTCGCCCTCTCGATCGCTTCTTCGATCGTGCCGACCATGTAGAAAGCCTGCTCAGGTAGATCGTCGTGCTTGCCGTCAACCAGCTCGCGGAAACCTCTCACAGTGTCTTCGAGCTTGACGTACTTGCCTTCGAGCCCGGTGAACTGAGCCGCCACGAAGAACGGTTGCGAGAAGAACCTCTGAATCTTTCGCGCGCGCGAAACGATCAGCTTGTCTTCATCGGAAAGCTCGTCGAGACCGAGAATCGCGATGATGTCCTGGAGATCTTTGTAACGCTGCAACACGCGCTTCACGTCCTGAGCAGTATCGTAGTGCTCCTGTCCGATGACGCGCGGATCGAGAATGCGCGATGACGACGACAAGAGGATCGACTGCCGGATAAATACCGAGCTCCACGATCTGTCGCGAGAGCGCTGTAACAGCGTCAAGGTGCGCAAACGTCGTCGCCGGCGCCGGATCGGTGTAGTCGTCAGCAGGCACGTAAACCGCCTGAATCGACGTGACCGAACCCGTCTTCGTCGACGTGATGCGCTCCTGCATTTCGCCCATCTCCGTCGCGAGGTTTGGCTGGTAACCCACCGCCGAAGGCATACGACCGAGCAGTGCCGACACTTCCGAGCCCGCCTGTGTGAAGCGGAAGATGTTGTCGATAAAGAGCAGCACGTCGAGACCCTGATCGCGGAAATACTCAGCGACTGTCAGACCGGAAAGCGCGACGCGCAGGCGCGCTCCGGGCGGCTCAGTCATCTGACCGTAAATCAGCGCCACCTTCGACTGTCCAATCGTTTTCATGTCGACCTTCGTCAGATCGAACATGCCGGTGTCGTGGAAATGCTTGTTGAACGTCGTCGCCAAACTGGATAACCTGCGACTCGACCATTTCGCGCAGCAGGTCGTTGCCCTCGCGCGTGCGCTCGCCCACGCCGGCAAACACCGAAAAGCCCGAGCGTGCCTTCGCGATGTTGTTGATCAACTCCATCACGATAACGGTCTTGCCCACGCCCGCGCCGCCGAACAATCCGATCTTGCCACCGCGCAAGAACGGCTGAATCAGGTCGATGACCTTGATGCCCGTTTCGAACATCTGCAACTCGGTCGACTGCTCTTCAAACGTCGGCGCATGACGGTGAATCGGGTAACGCTTTTCGTGTTTCACCGGGCCGAGTGTGTCGACCGGTTCGCCGATGACGTTGAGCACGCGGCCGAGCGTTCCTTCACCGACCGGCATCGTGATCGGGCCGCCGGTGTCGATGGCTTTCATGCCGCGGACCATGCCGTCGGTCGGAGTCATCGAAACGGTTCGCACGCGGCCTTCGCCGAGGTGCTGCTGCACTTCCGCGATCACATCGATCGGAGTGGGCACGTCAAACCCTTCAGAGACCACTCGCAACGCCTGGTAAATCGGCGGCAGGTAGCCTCCCGTAAATTCCACGTCGAGCACAGGGCCGATGATCTGAACGACTTTACCGACGTGATGCCCGTCGGCGCTGAGGTTTCCATTAGGCGTAGCCATACTGTCTCTGAACTCCTCTTTTCACCTATAAAGGCGACTAAAACTGGCAGGATTAAAAGCCAGACAAGATAGCACACGCGCGTAATTGCGCCAAATGTTCAGAGTTCAGCCTTTAGGCTGCTGCTTCCCACAACGCGGCAAGCTAAAGCTTGAACTCTGAACTAATTCTTTGAAACCCTACTTGTACTACTGTCGTAGTACAATCCGAGATGAGCCAGATCTTCTCATTGAGCCCTTCGCACCCAATGCCACTCTACGCGCAGTTAACGCGAGCGATTCGCTTCGCGATTGCGACCGGACGGCTACGGGTCGGGGAACAGTTGCCAACCGTCCGGCAGTTAGCCGTCGAGCTTCGCGTTAACGCCAACACGGTCGCAAAAGTCTATACCGAGCTGGAACGCTCGGGAATCCTCGAAACACGAAGAGGCGTGGGAACGTTTGTCAGCGCCCGCCATCTCGACGGCAATCATCGCGATGAACATGAGAAGCACCTGACCGAACTGGTCGATCGCTTTCTGGAAGAAGCGAGAGCGATGGGATTCTCGCTTGACGACTTGCTGGACCAACTTCAGAGCCGGCGCAAGAAGGAGCCTAACTAAGATGTCTAATACGAGTCTGATTCAAACCAGGAGTAACGTGCCCGCCACCGAGATGCGCGTGTCAACGTCGTGTCAGTGGCAGCTTTGCTCACGCCCCTCTTAATCGGCGCCTCGCAACCTGGTTAACATTCAGTCCCATCGGTGTGATCGTCGGATTGATTCTGGGATTACTGCTGGCGCAGGCGCCGAAGGTCGCGCGACAATGGGAACGTGCGGTTGTTTTACGACTGGGTAGATACGTGGGTTTGCGTGGTCCAGGTCTGTTCTGGATCATTCCGTTCGTCGATTCAGTGTCAGCGTGGGTGGACCAGCGAGTGATCACGACGAGTTTCGCCGCTGAAGAGACGCTTACGTCCGACACGGTGCCGGTCAACGTTGACGCGGTGCTCTTCTGGATGGTCTACGATCCTGAGAAAGCGGCGCTCGAAGTTCAGAACTATCCGCAAGCGGTGAGTTGGGCTGCACAAACTGCACTACGCGACATCATCGGCAGAACGTCGTTGACTGATCTGTTGCGTGGTCGCGAGCGGATTGAAGAAGAGTTGCAGCAACTGATCGACGAGCGTTCGAACCCGTGGGGCGTGACTGTTCAATCGGTTGAGATGCGCGACGTGATCATTCCCGCCGCACTCCAGGACGCGATGTCACGCGAGGCGCAGGCTGCGCGAGAGAAACAGGCACGCATAATCCTGGGCCAGGCGGAAGTGGAGATCGCACATTCCTTTGCGACTGCCGCTCAGTCTTATCGAGACAATCCGACCGCCCTGCACCTGAGAGCGATGAACATGTTGTATGAAGGCTTGAAGGAGAAGGGCGCGTTGATGCTCGTACCGAGCAGCGCGGTGGAATCGATGGGCATGGGCGGCCTGCTTGGCGCAGCAGCGTTACGACAACAAACGCTTACCGGGAGCGAAGAAGTGCCAGAGTAAGAATTAATTACCTTCCGGGTCGATGCGAATCTTCATTCGCTGCAAAACTTGCAGATCCTCTTCAGTGAGATCGAGGCTGGCGGTTTCCATTGCGCTCTCATCGTCGCCCGCGTGAGGCCGCAGCCCGATCTCGAGCCGCAGCGTCAATTCCATCTCGTAACCCGCTTCACGCAGGCGCTCAATCGCTTCGGCAACCTTCGTCGAGTTCTCCACTGACTCGTTAATCGCGGTGCCGATTTCGCGAACTATTTCTTTTGCGTCGTCATCGATTTCCATTCGCTGGTATGCTACGCCAGTCATCGAAGATTGCCAACTCCCAATCGGCAATTCGCAATCGGCAATGTTAGACTTGGCCATATGTTCGGAACGATCGGAATCCTGACAGGCGGCGGTGATGCACCAGGTCTCAACGCCGTAATTCGCGCTGTCGTGAAAACCGCCACTTGCGAGTACGGCATGCGCGTGATCGGTATCGAAGACGGCTTCGAAGGTCTGCTCGGCGCTACACGCACTCGCCTGCTTTCATCCGGCGACGTGCGCGGACTGCTTCCGCGCGGTGGCACGATTCTCGGCACGCGCAATCGCGGGCGCTTCGTCGAACAGGCCTGCGGAGATTCGGAACGTGACGCGGAGAGCGTCTACCAGGAAGCGATCTCCAACATGAAGGTCGTTGGTATCGACGCGCTCGTGGTTCTGGGTGGTGAAGGCACACTCACGATCGCTAATGAGTTTGATAAGCGCGGCATTCCGGTCTGCGGCGTGCCGAAGACGATCGACAACGATCTCGCCTGCACCGAGCTGACGTTCGGCTTCGTCACCGCGCTCGACATCGCTACCGAAGCCCTCGATCGTTTGCACACGACTGCCGAATCGCACGATCGTGTGATGATTTTGGAAGTGATGGGCCGGCACGCAGGCTGGATCGCGCTTCACTCCGGTATCGCGGGTGGCGCTGACGTCATCCTGATTCCGGAGATTCCGTTTTCACTCGAAGCAGTCGCTGATAAGATTCGCGCAGCGCGATCTCAGTGGATCAAATTTTAGTATCATCGTCGTCGCGGAAGGCGCTTTGGAGATCGGTCACGAGCTGGTTTATCAGGACAAGGGTGATGAACATCATGCACCCCGGCTCGGCGGCATCGGCCAGCACCTGCAACACGATCTCGAAGACTAAGCGGCCGGGAAACGCGTTGCGTCGTGCTCGGACATCTCCAGCGAGGCGGCCGTCCCAACGCTTTCGACCGGATGCTGGCGACAAACTTCGGCTCGTGTGCGGTCCGCGCCCTCGCTAATAATAAGAGTGGCGTGATGGTTGCTTTACAGGCCGGGGACGTGGTTACACGTTCCGTTGACAGAAGCGATCAAGGGAATTAAGACTGTGCCTCCTAACGGACAGTTAGTCCGGACGGCTCGTGATACAGGTATTTCCTTTGGCGCTCCTGACGAGGGCAGTTATCATAAGCAACAATAGTTATGTCACAAGTAATTAAAGAGAAACTCCAGGGCGAGCTCGACGAGCTGGAAAGCGAACTACGCATCCACCTGCCGAAGGAGATTAAGCGGGCACTCGAGTTTGGCGACTTGCGCGAGAACTCCGAGTATCGCGCAGCGCTCGACCGCCAGAACGTCGTGAAAGCGCGCATCGTGGAGCTGCGACAGAGGATCAGCGAGATAGCGTCGATAGATCCCAACAAGGTGCCGCGCGACAAGGCGTCGTACGGTTCGACACTCGTCTTGTACGACGGTGAAAAAGATGAAGAAGTGACCTATCGACTGGTGACGCCGGAAGAGAGCGATCCGGCGCAGGGGCTGATTTCGACTACGTCGCCCGTGGGCCGGAGTTTAATGGGCAAACAGGAAGGCGACGAGGTGGTGGTCCGTACGCCAGCGGGCGCACGCACGTTCGAGATCAGGCAGTTGCGTACGCTACACGACGAACTGGAAGCTGAACAGTAGTTTCTATCGCACAGATGTACACGCAGAAATCTGTGTTATCTGTGAAATCTGTAACGGTTTAGTATTATTCATCCCGCGAGGAGAAACGAACCTAAAACATGTTCGGGGCAAGTATCGGACGTGCAGCACAGCGAATCATCGACGCGATTGTTCGCTGGCTCGCCATCGGTCATATCAATCCCAATATTCTGACCGTCATCGGCGTCTCTTTGAACGTCGGTTGCGGTCTTCTTTTTGGGATGGGCCGGTTCTTCTCGGCCGGCATCACGCTGATCGTTGCCAATCTGTTTGACATGCTGGACGGGCAGGTGGCCCGCTTGTCGGGCCGCGTTACGCGGTTTGGAGGCTTTCTCGACTCATCGTTGGACCGCCTGTCAGACATGGTGGTTTTTGTGGGCCTGATGGTCTTTTACGCCCGGGACACGGAGTTTCATTCAACTCTTAACGTTTTTCTTGCGGGGGCCGGACTAATGGGCTCGGTTATGGTAAGCTACGCCAGCGCCCGGGCCGAGAGCCTGATTCCCAAGTGTGACGTGGGCTTTCTGCGGCGCCCAGAACGGGTTGTACTCTTTATTATCGGGGCGCTCAGTACTCATCCAGGTTCGACGAATTTCTTTGCCAATCGGATGCCGGCCGTTTTGTGGGTGCTTGCGGTCGGATCTTATTGGACCTTCGCCCACCGCATGTATCACACGTG
Source organism: uncultured Acidobacteriota bacterium (assembly GCA_963748155.1). Classification (GTDB taxonomy): domain Bacteria; phylum Acidobacteriota; class Blastocatellia; order Pyrinomonadales; family Pyrinomonadaceae; genus PSRF01. The sequence continues at coordinate 602,761 of CAVVHV010000005.1, forward strand.
GCGCGAGCTGACCAGGGCCGAAGCAAAAACAGCGAACGTTGACGCCGAAGCTTCGTATGCATCGGCCAGTGGAAGCAAAGCGCGTCCGAAGCAGCTGAGGTTCACAGGTCCAATAGGTTCCTATTGGACCTGTCAGGTCCTATTCGAATGATTCTTTGAGGTAAACGCTTGACTATCTGTCCGTGCTGCGGCTTCAAATTCCACGGCGCATTGAGCAGTGGTTGTAAACAGTGTGGCGCTCGCGCCGTTGGTGAGCCGCTCCCGAAACCAGCCCGGGAACTCCCCTCCTATGGCCGCGCTTTAGTACTGGCAGTCAGCGGTTCGTTGGTGGTCCTGGTCTTTGTTACCCAAACGCTCATCGCCTTCTTCTCGCGCTCATCAGACAGTTACGGGTTCTGGAATTGGGTGGCAGCGGGTGAAACTGCCGCATGGCGCTTGAAGTGGGTTTCCATCCCGCTCCTATTCGCAATTCTCTGGCTCGGACGCAAGCTTTACCGGTCCATACTGCTCCAGCCTAACGATTCTGTGGTCTCAAATACGCGCGCCGAGGTCTGCTCGCGTCGTCCGTCGTTACACTCCTGATCGCTCTGCTGATCGGCATTACTGTTCCTGCACGCATGGAACAACGCCGGCTCTCAAAAGAAGCTGGTATTCGCGCACAGGGCTACGCCATTGAGCTCGCGCTAACCGCAGTACAAAATCAAATATAAAACCTATCCGAGCCGACTTGAAATCTCTGCTCGATCGCATTCCCGATCCGGACGGCACACTCGCCGCTGCGCTTCTGAATCATCGATCCGCTTGCCTACAAGCCGAGCGCAGATGTCGCCACTAACGCAACTGAGAAAAGGGCACGCCCGATGCGCGGATCAGTCATTCGCACCGTGGGTTTTCACCTGACTGATTCGACGATACACCCTCGGGAGGTCTGTCGTTCACAAACTACGCGCTCGTACTTCCGGGCGAGGACAAGATCCCCGGGACTGAAGATGACTGGATCGTTCGCGACGGAATGATCATGAAGCAGTCCGAAATCGCCAACGGCGGTGTCGGACGTTCAGTTTCCGCAGGAGTTCTGGAACCCTAGCGACTTCAATGTCGTTTCTCGACCGTTTCCGTAAACGCACCGAAGACGAAGCCTCACGAATCGCGCGTCTCTCGAAGACTGGCCGCATGGTCGACGGCAAGATCATCGACGCAGTTTCCGACGACGACGGCCGGATCATCGAGGTGAACTACAGCTACGAGATTGCCGGCGTTCAGTACGAGTCCTCACAAGCGCTCAGCGAGCTGCAGCAACAACGCTTTCACGAATACGCCCCCGGAAAACAGATTGTCGTGCGTTACGATCCCCGCCGACCCGCAAATTCAATCGTGGTTTAGCCATCAAAAAGGCACAAAAAGCACAAAACAAATGTTGCTCATCTGGCGCATTCCAGGATGTTGCATGATTGGTTACAACTGTAGGGGCGGTCATCCGTGGCCGCCCCAGTGTTGAACTTCCCTTTAGACTGAAGTTTAACCACGAAGTACAAAGCAACAGGAATGTTTCGCAAAGTATTAATCGCTAATCGGGGCGAAATCGCCGTCCGCATCATTCGCACCTGCCGTGAGCTCGGCGTCAGGGCGGTGGCGATCTATTCGGAAGCAGACATCGAGAGCCTGCACGTGCGTATGGCTGACGAGGCTGTCCTAGTTGGCCCAGCAGCGTCAAGTCAGAGCTACTTGAAGATCGATGCGATCGTCGCAGCGGCGAAAGCAGTCAACGCGGAAGCGGTTCATCCCGGTTACGGGTTTCTCGCCGAGAGTGCTGAGTTCGCGCGCGCCGTCAACGCTGCCGGTTTGACGTTCATTGGTCCATCGGCTGAGGCGATGGAGGTCATGGGATCGAAGACGAGCGCGCGTCGTGCGGCGGTTGAAGCCGGTGTGCCGATCGTTCCGGGAACAGTCGAGCCGTTAACTTCATTTGCCGAAGCAAGCGCGACCGCGGAGAAGTTTGGCTATCCCGTGATGTTGAAAGCGTCCGCGGGTGGCGGCGGCAAAGGCATGCGACTCGTTACCGACAGCGCTGACCTTCGTTCTGCATTTGAAACTGCTCAAGCCGAGGCGGCGGCGGCTTTTGGCGACTCGTCACTCTATCTCGAAAAAGCAGTCGAGCGTCCGCGGCATATTGAAATACAGATCTTTGCCGACACGCACGGCAACGTGGTCCATCTCGGCGAGCGTGAGTGCTCGATTCAGCGTCGCCATCAGAAAGTGATCGAAGAGTGTCCGTCGCCGATAAACGATCCGGACTTGCGCCGTCGCATGGGTGAAGCGGCGGTGAAGATTGGGCGGGCGGTGAGCTACACCGGCGCGGGCACTGTCGAGTTTCTCGTTGCTGATGCCACTCACGATTTCTACTTTCTCGAGATGAACACGCGTTTACAGGTCGAGCATCCGGTGACGGAGCTCGTGACTGGTCGCGATCTCGTACGCGAACAGTTTCTGGTTGCGACTGGCGAGCGTTTGTCGTTTACCCAGGAAGATATCGACTGGCGTGGTCACGCGATCGAGTGCCGCATTTACGCGGAAGATCCGGCAAACAACTTCTTTCCGAGCCCGGGAACGATCACGCATCTCCAGGAGCCTGCCGGACCGGGAATCAGGATCGACAGCGGTGTTACACGCATGTCTGAAGTCTCGATTCACTATGATCCGATGATTGCGAAGCTCGCTGTTTGGGGTCGCACACGCAACGAAGCGATCGATCGACTGAAGCGCGCGCTCGATGAATACGAAGTGTCAGGGATCACGACGACGCTGCCTTTCTTCCGTGAAGTCGTTCGCGACGAGGAGTTTGTTTCCGCACGACTCGATACCGGTTTCATCGCTCGTTTCAACGAGCGCCGCGCTGCTAGTGAAGTTCAGTCGAGACAGGTTGAAAGCGATCTGGCGGCTGATCGCGGCGGGACTGAGTTACGCGCTGCGGAAACAGCAAGCGTCAGTACAGACGACGACTCACACGAACAACCGCTGGAAGATGGCGGGCAGAAATGCGGGCCTGCGGATGCAGCCTCCGATCACTTCCTCGAAATGGAGGAAGTCGTGAAACTAAAAGTCATCGCCGGCGAGCGTGAAGAGGATCTGCTGCTGAAACTCGAAGAGGGACGAGTGTTAGCTGAGATTGGCAATCGCGTCTATACGCTCGACGTGCGCGAGACTGAGCCGGATGGTTACCTGTTTTTCCTCAACACAAACGTGCACGAGTGTCGCGTCACGGAGCGCGCGGGTTCGAAGGATACTTTTGACGTTAGCGTTCACGGGCGCAGTTATGAAGTGACGATCGTCGATCCGAAACGCTTGCGCAGCGGGCAGAATTCCGATCGACATCATCACGGTGCGACGGAGATCCTTGCGCCGATGCCGGGCAAGGTTGTCCGTGTGCAGACTGAAGCGGGCGCGAGTGTTGAAAAAGGCGCGGGCGTGGTGGTTGTGGAAGCGATGAAGATGCAGAACGAGATGAAGTCGCCACGCGCGGGTGTCGTGGTCTCGATCAATGTGAAGCCCGGCGACACAGTGAATGCCGGCGATGTATTAGCAGTGATTGAATAAAGATGCGCATACTACTGTGGGATATTGATGGGACGCTGATCCGGTCGGTGAAGACTGGTGGCTACAAGGAGTACACGATCCCTGTACTCGAGGAGGTCTTCGGCACTGCGGGACGACTCGCCGAACTGCACGTGTCGGGCATGACGGATTTGCAGATCGTTTTTGAGGCGTTGAGTGATGCGGGCATCAGTCAGGAAGAGATTCTGGCGCGCGCCGAGGTGCTCGTTTCGCGTCTGACCGAAGAAGCGAGAAGAGTGACGGGCAATGGGGTGAAGTTTTTCGAGCTGTTGCCGGGCGTGCGCGAGACGCTGGAAGCACTCGCGGCGCATCCGCGATATGCGTCGGCGCTCGTCACGGGCAACATCAAGCCGATGGCGGAGCTGAAGATGGAACTGGTGGGATTGGATCAGTTCTTCACGCTGCCGGGCGCGTTTGGTGAGGAGTCGCACAATCGTCGCGATCTCCCGGCGCGCGCGGCTGAGCGTATTCGCAAACATCTGCAAATGGATCTCGCGCCGGAACAGTTCATCGTGATTGGTGATACACCGAACGATATCGATTGCGCGCGACACTTCGGGGCGCGTGCTGTTGCGGTCGGGACGGGTAGGTTTTATTCGAGGGAAGAAATTTTGGCTTGTGAGCCGGACGCGCTGTTGGGTGATCTTAGTGATATCCGGGTGGTGATCGAAACTTTAGACAAGCTTTAGACAGGATTTACAAGATGTTACAGGATTTACAAGATGAATCTTGTTAATCCTGAAAAATCTTGTAAATCCTGTCTAAATGCGGTGAAACCCTTTGAGTATGTCGCGGGTACTCAGGCGCAGGATCACCGGCCGCCCATGCGGGCACGTTGTTGGTGATGAGGTCTGCAACAAGCGATCGATCAACCAACGCATCTTTTCGGGCGCGAGCGGCATGTTGACTTTGATCGCCGCGTGACACGCGAGCGACGCCGCGATCTCATCGCGCAAAGTCTCGCGCGCCGTGCTCTTCTTCTCCGCGTCAACCGTCTCCAACAACTCAAACAGCATGTTGCGTGCTTCACTGGCAGGCAAGATCTGCCGGCACCGCCCGCACAGCAACAGTCCGTCCTGACAACCTCATCAACTCAAACCCATACTTCTCCAGCTCCGGCACGAGATCGTCGAACACTGCCGCCTGCGCGGGGGTCAAGTCGAAAGTCTCAGGCACGAGCAACTGCTGCGAGTCGCTGCGTCGCTCCGCCTCCAGAGCCCGGTACTTATCAAAAAGTATTCGCTCGTGCGCGACGTGCTGATCGATCAAGAGCAAGCCTTCATCATCAGTCGCGATGATGAAACTCTCTTCGAGTTGGCCCAACGGGCGGATGTTCGTCGAGAGCGATTCGGGGGTGACTTGTCGTGCAATCTTTTCCGCTGAATTAAGCGGAGGAAGAGTAACCGCGGATTTGCACGGATTGAGCAGAGATCGGCGCGGATCGGAGCATTGCTTCGATGTCGCGCGCGATTTCGTCGCCGGATGGTTCCACGGGAGCTCGTCGGCGCGTAGGTGGCGCGGTAATGGCGGTGGCGGAACGAATTCGATTCGTCGGCTGTGGCGTGATCGAGCTCACGGCCGCAGTCGCGGTCATTATCGGCTCCGGAATTTGCGGCGGCTCCTGCTGTGGAACATAGCTCGCACTCGCCAGCGCCGCCCGCACCGCCTCGCGAACAGCATCAGCAACTGCTGCCTGGCGCCGGAAACGCACTTCCGTCTTCGCCGGATGCACGTTCACATCGACTTCTTCGAGCGGCGTCTCGATGAACAACAACGCCGCCGGATAAACACCGTGCGGCAGGATCGATCGATAAGCTTCCGAAAGCGCGCGGCCAATCATCCGATCGCGCACAAATCGCCGATTCACAAACAAGTACTGCGAATCGCGCGACGTGCGCCGGTCTCGCGGCGCGGAAACAAAACCGGTGACGCGCGCAAACTGCGGCTCGCCGCCATCCACTTCGAGCAGGTTTTCCAGAAACTCTTCCCCAAAGATCTGGTAGGCGCGCTCGCGCAGATCTTTCGCGGGCGCGGTGCGCACCACTTCCCTGCCGTTGTTTACAAACGTGAACGCGATCTCGGGATGGGCCAACGCGTAGTGAGTCACGAGGTTTGTGAGGTGATACGTTTCAGTCGCTTCAGATCGCAAAAACTTTCGCCGCGCGGGAATGTTGAAAAACAGATCGCGGACGATGAGCGTCGTGCCGCGCGGGTGTGCGGCGTCTTTGACGTCGCGCATGCGCCCGCCGTCGATCGTGACGCGCGTCGCTGCGTTCGCGCCTTCGATACACGTCGTCAACTCAACTTTCGCAACAGAAGCGATCGATGCGAGCGCTTCGCCGCGAAATCCGAGCGTGCCGATCGCGGCGAGATCGTCTGTCTCGCGAATCTTCGACGTCGCGTGTCTTTCGAAAGCGAGCATCGCATCGTCGCGCACCATGCCTTCGCCGTCGTCAGAAACTTTCAGCAGACGCCGCCCGCCGGCTTCGATCTCGATCGTGATGCGCGTCGCGCCGGCGTCGATCGAATTCTCGACCAGCTCTTTGGCGACGGATGCCGGGCGCTCAACAACTTCACCCGCGGCGATTTGGTTAGCGACGTGGTCTGCGAGGACGCGGATTTTTGACATTCTGCTTGAATAGGTCCTATAGGCCAATAGGACCTATAAATAAACAATCTGATGCTCATTCGATCCGAGATTAATCGCGTTGAAGATCCACTCGATCACGTAAGTGCCGTGGCGGGCCAGCAGCGACGTGATGTTGATGTGACGCTCCTGTAGATCCTTGTTCGGATAGAGCTGATCGAACGCGCGTTGCAACTGCCGGTGCGCGGCTTCATCGCGAGTCATCTGCGCGCGCACAAAGCGCTGCTTCAGTCCGTCGAGCTGGTAGTTGATCTTCTTGCGTCCCGTATCGAGCGCACTCGCGAGCGTCGGATCGATCGACTGAAGCTCCTGTCGCAAACGATCAAGCTCATGATTCATGTTCTGCTCCGCGTCCGCAAAGAGCTTCGCAGTGTCAGCAGCAAGATGTTCTTCGACGACGCGCTTGATCACCGGATCGAGTCCTTCGACAAAGTCCGCGAGCGTCAGGTTATACCTCTCGAGCACGCGGCCGGTATGGCGTTCGATCATCGTCAGACTCGAACGCGGCAGGATCGGCGTCGCAGGTCGCTCGAGCACGCGATAAACCTCAGCGGTTTGTGCAAAGTACGCGATCTCAGCAGCGCCACCGTAGTAAGCAATCGTCGGCAGCAGGTAATCCTGGACCACCGCGCGCAGAGTCACGTTCGGACTGAACCGCTCCGGCTGCTCCTGGGCCAGGGCGGCGAGCTCTTCCGCCGTGTACTCCTGCGTCGATATCTTTCGCTCTGTACTTTCCATTTGCAACACGCACGACAGCGTGTCGCCCGCCTTCTTCATCGTGCAGAAACAACGGAAACGAATTCGCGGTCGCGAGCACCTGCGCGTGATATCCGGCGCGCTCCAGCTCAGCGCTTCGCTGTTCGAGCGCGGAGGCGATCTCAGGCGCGCGACGCGCGGCTTCGGAATAGAGCGGCGCAGCGATCGTTTCAACTCCGGATCGAGTGGATCGAGGAAGATCAGACCATAACGACCGAGCAGCGAAGTCATCATCGTCGCGAAGCTGTCGGCGTAGCCGCGACCCGGCTGCCACGCATTCTTCACCAGCGCCTTCATGTCAGCCGCAAATTCCGAATGCGGCAACAACTCGAAAAGCTCATCCACGACCGCATCGATCGAGTCGTCAAGCTTAACGTGGCCGACGGGCTGTCCTTCGCGATGCAGATCAGTCGAAACTTCGACACTCTTGAGCTGGCAATCACGACCGATGAACTCCGCTTTCGCGACTTCGGCAAAGTCGTGATCCTCGGCAGCGATCCAAAACACGGGCACCGCTTTCGTGTTGCGTTGTCGCAGGCAGCCGGCGAGTTTCACGGCCGAGAGTGCTTTGTAGATCGTGTAGAGCGGACCAGTGAACAATCCCGCCTGCTGACCGGAAACAACTGCGATGCAGTCTGATTCGCGAAGCAGATCGATGTTCTTCAAGCGTCGCTTCGCCTGCGCCCCAGCGCTGGTTCATCGCGGCGAGCGCGTCGCAGACACGGTTTCGATCGACTCGATACGCGGCAAGCACTTCGGGCACGCGTTGCTGCAATTCGTGATGAAAGCGGACGGCTGAAGGATAAAACTTGCGCAGCGCGACCGGGTCTTTCAGATAGTCGAGAAAGAGGCGCGACTGGTGCGGAATTAGATCAAAGTGAAGCGTCTCGACGCGCAGTCCAGACTCTTCGGGGGTGCTATAACAAGCGGCTTCGGCTGTACTCAAGATGGTTCGGGCTCCTGAGCTTCATTCTACAGGTCTCAGGCAAACGCGCAAAGTTAGACAGGATTTACAAGATGTTTTCGGATGCATTAACATGTAAATCCTGAGATAATCCTGTAAATCCTGTCTAAGACTAACTTGATCTCCGCGCGCGCGGCTTCATCCGGAGCACGCAACGGCGCGCGCACCGCGCCGCCACGATACCGGCCAGATCGAGCGCGGCCTTCAACCCGCCAATTCCGTACTTCGTCGTCACTGCGGTCGCGAGTGGCGTAAGTCTTCCTGCAGCTTCTCCGCTCGCTCTTCTTCCCCCGCACTGAACGCTCGAAAGATCTCGACACAAACTTCCGGCACGGCACATCCCACCGCGAGAATTCCACCCGTCGCACCTGCTCGCAACGCGTCGAGCAACACAGTTCCATTCCCTGTCATGACTGCGAAGTCGTTCGGGCAAAGCTCCACTGTGCGACTAAATCCCGCAATGTCATTCGAACTGTCTTTCACGCCGATGATGTTTGGGTGTTCACTCAAACGTGCGACTGTTTCGGGTTCGATCTTGATGCCGGTGAGCGGCGGCATGCTGTAAAGCAGCACAGGAACCGGCGCTGCATCAGCAACAGCCGTGTAGTAACTGACGAGCGTTTCCTGCGTGATAGCTGGACGATAGAAGTAAGGCGTGATGACGAGCACAGCTTCCGCGCCGGCTCGTGCGGCATTTTTGATTTCTTTGATGGTGCTGATAGTGCTCTGTTGTCCTGCGCCGACGATCAAAATCAAATCACTGGCGGCGCGGGAGACTTCGATCACTTCGAGATACTCACGCTCGTCGAGATGAACGCGCTCGCCGGTGGAACCGAGCACGACGAAGCCGGTGACGCCGCGGGCCGTCCAGTCTTTGATGTTTGAGGTGATGTCGGCTGTAGAAATCTGCCCGGTGCTATCGAAGGGGGTTGTTGTGGGGAGCAAAATTCCGGCTAAATCGTGAATTGCGATGGTCATTGTTAGACAGGATGACAGGATTTACAGGATTAACAAGATTAATGAAACAAATCTCTGACTCCGATAGCGAAGAAGATATTCCCGCGGCCTTCGCCCGGGCCTTGTTTTACATTCCACGCATAGCCGAGTGTGAAATGCGCGGTCGTGGCCAGCTCGAAGCGGATGCCCGCGCCGGGACCGTAGCGCGTTCCGCCGAACGCTCCGTTACGCGGACCAATCCTCGCTATGTCGAACACGAACACCGGACTGATCGAATAGATGTTTACATCGTTGAAGAGCGTGTTGAGAGTGCGGCGCGTGAAGGCCATCTCGTCTGTCGCCTGTTTTTGCGCGCTGTCCTCGTCAATCTGGGTAAATTCAGCCGTCATCGCTTTTCGCAGTGTCTCAACTCGATTCGTTGCCGCGCTGATGTTGGCATCACGGAGCGCGCCATTCAAATCCGTTTCGCAGGCCTGGTTCACCTTCAGTAACTGGATTTCGTCGGGATCCTCAGACAGCACTGACGCGATCAATCCATACGGATCAGCGCCCTGCGGCGTGATTGCACTATTGATTCGCCTCAGTCCACCGCTCACCGCGCGAGTGCAAGCTTTGAACAGTTCGGCATTGATCGGGATGCGAGACCTGCGCCGCCACGACCACATGTCTTCAGATCATTGAGCGCAGTTTGTGCCGCGGGCAATTGCGATACGACGTTGTCGTAGTGTGGATCTTTGGAAGAGTAATAGTTTTGCAGCGTGCTCGTGACTGTCGTGACCGCGCCTTCGAGCTCTGATTTGAATTCGTCGTCAGTCGTGAGCTCTTCGGGCACGAGCGTCGCGCGCCAGATTCCGTAGGCAGCAGTGAAGTTGTAACTGAAAAACTCGCGGCCTCCCGCGCCCTCGGTAGTCTGAAAAAACCTGCTGCCGGGAATCGCGCGAATCACCGGATTCGCACGAATCTGCCACTCATCATCCGCTATCAGAAACTCTTCGTTGCGACCGCCAAAAAATCTTTCAGGCAAAGGAACTTTGCCCGGCACGTGCAGGCGACCGAGCGTGAAACGCTGTTCGATATCAAGCAGGTGATGATTGCCGAGCGAGTACCAGAACTGGTGCCGCGCATCGAGAATGTGTTTGTGCCAGTCAACACGCGCGGCTGGTCCAACTGAGCCGAGCTCGACGCCATATGATGCGGAGACGATATGGTTTCTAAAACGCGAATCCATCGCGCCGTAGAGTTTGAGACTGCCGAAGCCCGCATCGGAAACTGTATCTGGCGCGATGATTAAGCTGCCTGGTTCGGTCTGTCGATTACCACCTTCCAATGAGCCACCGAAACGCAGGCTCACATTCCCATTGAACAAAGGCTTCGTCACACCCGCGAAGTGCGCAGTTAAATGACCGCCGCGAATGTCGCCGGCGCCTGTCGGAAGCGAATAGTGCGCGAAGTTGATGAGCCACTCGGCATGGGCCAGCCAGGCGCCGGATTCCACTTGCGAGTCGTACGCGCCTTCGAGCGCGGCGACAACGTTGTGCATTCGCGGCGAGGCTTCGCCTTTGATGATTGCGGATTTGAAAGGCAGCTTCCAAAACTTGCGTGGCGTGAACTCAAATCGCCCGCCACCAGCAAGCAGATCGGTAGAGTCGTAAATCATAGTCGGAGTAAAGTGAAAAGGACTCGCGCCCTTCTGTCCTGACCGTCGCTTGCCCGGCAGGATCTTGTGGCGTCTCGCGTTCCTTCACGCGCTCTTCCGGACGAGCACTCAATACCGGTTTGATCTGCGTCGAGTAAATTCGATAGATCAGATCGACATTACCACCAGTGCAATTCGCAACAGAGACAAGCTCGAGTCGCAACTTGATGCGCGCATCGCTCGTATCGGGCAGAAAATTCTCGTTCTCGATTATGTCGAGCGCTTTTCCCGCCGCGTTGCTGTAAGTGAACGGCTTGTCTTTTATGAGCGTCGTGATTTGAGCGGCGGCTCGTTTTTGTCGTGCCTTGACCCACGGCAGGAAATCGAAAGGATCGTCGATGCGGATACTTCTGACCGTGAAACCTGCCTTCTCGAGATCGATACCTGCACACGAACCCGCAGCCTGGTCCTGCTCGATGACTTTATCGAGCGCGCCCTGGGCTTGCCGCTTCGCTTCCGTGAGATCGATCAGATCAAATTCTTCCTGAATTTTTTGCGTGAGTGTTTGCAGGCGAGCAATATTCGGCGCGAGTGTCGGATCTTGCAGCCCGTTCACACAGACCAGAACTTTGGCGAGCCGGTTTTCATCGTCTTCGTCGGGTATGGAGACAAGGGCGCGGATGGTTCCGTACTGAGGTTGTCTGACGACTGAATCGCGTTTGTCGTCCGGCGCAACGCAGTGTCGATCTGAGGCACACACGATTGCCCTCGTTGCGCACTCTTCAAATCGTTCAATGCGGCTTGAAGATTCGGAAGCTGCGCGACGACGTTTGCGTAGTGCGGATCTTGTGTGGCGTAGTAGTTCTGCAGGTTGCCGAGCTCGGTTTTCTCGACAGCCTGCTGAGTCTGAGCAAGGCAGACCACTACACCGCAAGCCAACAAGAAAACTACTCGCACAAGCAGGCAAAGTCGCAAAGTAAATCTCGTTTTCATAGTTGCGTGGCTTTGCCTCAGAAAGAACAGCCACAAAGAGGCACAAACAAAGTAAGCAGAATCCTTTTTGTGTTTTTGTGCTTCTTTGTGGCTAAAAAGTTCTACTTCTTCTTCAGCGTGTTCTGAACCGTTTGCTGCGCCTCTTCCTGTCGATCTCGCCTTCCTGCGCGGCCTTGGCGTCGTCGGCTGCTGGTCCAAGCGCGTGCGCGCTTTGTCCGCCGTCAGGCCCTTCGCGGCCTTTTCCGCCTTCGAGTTCAGCGCCTTGTCGACTTCGACATCCAACGTGACGATTGCATCACCATAAGGATCCGTCTTCTTGGCACGCTCAAAAAGTTGAAAATTGATCGTCCAAATTACTGTGGTTCCCGAGGTGGCATCCTTCTCGAGCCCGAAAATAACGCGTCGCAGCCCGTTCGGAGTGTTCAGCTCAAAATGAATTTTCAATTTGATGACGTTTGAAGTTGTCGCCATTACTTGCTCCTTATACTCACCAAAAGTCGGACGTTAAATCACTTTCTGAAGAAGCGGAAGGTTTTTCGAAACATCACTCTTTCGGCTGGCCCGCGCCGCTTTGTGTCTCGATATTCTGTGTGCCGCTCTTTTGCCGCAGCAGGTTCTTGATGCCGAAGAGTGACTCCAGTGCGTCTTGCCAGAATGGCGCGCCGGCACTTAATAACATGACCATGATGGCCCAACCAACCAGCGTGGTCACGTCGCTTTTCCGGCTCTGCCACCACTGTCCCGGCGTTTGATTACGCCATTTATATACGTCTTCCGTTTCTTCGACCAGCGCCATGCCCCAAAAACTGTGTTTCCCATAGTCGTCGGCCGCGACCGCAGTGACCAGGCCCAGACTCCAGAAAAACGATTGCACCTGCTGCATGCTTAGCGGGCTAAACCCAAATCCCTGGTAAGTGCTGGTGAGAGTCTCGATCTCCTCGCGCGACTGTTCAAGAGCTTCTTGTCACGTTTGCAGGTGTGGGAGTGGGCGAGGCCTGCGCTAGTGCACGTTTCGATTGCTCGAGGATCTCCGGTCCCTTGTCCAAAATCAGATCGCGTTGCACCTCGTTGCTGGAAAGGCTCTTGTACACGTGGAAGAAGTTTGCGTTCAGCACGATCACGACGATGATGCTGATCAGGATCGCGACCGTTCGCATGTGACGCGCGTAACGCTCGTCAAAACTCTGCGTGACAGTGTCGAACCAGAGCTCGACCTGCTCGATCTTGTTGCGCAGTGGTGAAGTTGCGTCAACAAACTTCTGACTGAGGTCGCCGATCAGTTTTGCTGCTTCGGCAAATTCGCCTGACAACTTTTGCAGTGCGGCGACTTCGCCCGTGTTTTGCGCGGCGTTTGCAATCTCGGTTTCTTTCGCAATCGCCGACTGCGCGTCGTCAAACAACGCGAGAAGTCCGTGAAAGTCGAGCTGGCCGAGTCGCAGCAGGTCGGCAAACAGGACCTTTGGTTTGACCTGTGTTCCATCGAGGATGGCGCTGACGTTGTTGAAGATCGGTGCGAGGATTGAGCGGATCTCGGCGACCTTCGTGCTGGCTGAGCCACGCAACATCGGATCGTTGGTGATGGCGTCGAGCGCTTTACGCAGATCTTCGATGCGATCGCAAAGCAACTGAAACTTCTGCACGTAGTCAGGAAAGAAATCTTCCGACTCCAGCTTGCCCATCACTTTGAAGAGATCGTCTTTGGAAAGCGAGTCGAGCACTGCGTTTCCGAAGAGTGTCTTGCGACCGATGTTCTTGAACTGATCCAGGACTTTGTTTTTGAAGACATCGGCGGCGGTCTCGGGTATGTTGATCTTCATCCCGAGAACCCTTTTCACGGTTGTGAGAATAGCGGTTACGCGGGAGCTCGGCGCCGGTGGCTCCGGGCTTTGTACGCCCACCACTTGCTCGTAAAGATCTTTCAGCGAGCCCTCGATCTGGCGCGACTTCATTTTCAAAATCTTCTTGAGTAGCGTTTGAATCGCCTGCACGAGAAGACTGAGAACCAGCAAAACAATGACCAGGGCGATTACCGTGTTCAGGATACCGAGATCCATAAGCACTCCTTTGGGGGTAAGGTTTACTTCGCAGGCCACACAAAAGCACAAAACACCCAAACGATCAATATGAATTATTTATCATGACAATCCTTTCAATCCTGTAATCGTGTCTACAACTCACTCGCCGACACGACCGCTTCATCCCTGTTCGCTTGCTCTTTTTCCGGTTTGTTCTTTCCTATGCCCATGCCAGACTATCGCTTTCTCCAACTCGACGTGTTCACCGATCGCGCGTTCTGCGGTAATCCACTCGCAGTCTTTCCCGATGCCGAAGGAATACCTGACGATCAGATGGGGAAGATCGCGCGTGAGATGAATCTCTCTGAAACCGTCTTCGTGCTCAAATCCGCAGTCAGAAAAGCGCTGCGACGTTTGCGCATCTTCACGCCTGCTCGCGAAATACCGTTTGCCGGTCATCCGATTGTCGGCACGTGGACCGCGCTCGCCGAGCGAAGGTGTGGTCCCGCGTCCCGATGGGGGCAATGGCTGGCAACGCATCTTTCACGAAGTCGGGATCGGAGTGTTGCCGGTCGATATCGAATTTAAAGACGGACAACCGGTACAGGTGGTCATGACTCAGGGCAAATTCGAGATCATCAGCGAGATCGACGATCGCACACGAGCAAGCCGAAGTCGCACGCGCGCTCGGACTGGCTCGCGAAGATCTCGATGAGAATTTGCCGATTCAGGTGATCACGACTGGCTTGTCGTGTCTCGCAGTTCCGGTTCGCTCGCTCGCAGACTTACGTGACATTCGCGTCGATGCAGCACTACTTGCCGACATCTACACTCGTCATGGCGGAACAGGCTGTCATGCGTTTACGCGCGAAACGCTCGAGGTAGGCGCTTCTCGAGCACATGCGCGCTTCTTTGCTCCGGCTGACAACATTCCGGAAGATCCCGCGACGGGCAGCGCGTGCGGAGCGTTGGGCGGTTATCTCATTCATCACGGTGCGTTGAGTTTGGAGCCCGAGGATGGCAGATATAAATTCGTGATCGAACAGGGCGATTTCATTAACCGGCCCAGCCGCATCAATCTCGACGTGAAAGGACAGGCAGGAAACGTCGAGGAAGTGAAGGTTGGTGGATCGGCTGTGCTCGTCGCGCGCGGCGAGGTGATCGTCTAAACATGCTCGATCTAATGATCATCGGCGGCCGGTCCGGCCGGATTGTCTGCTGCGGAAGCGGCGGCGCAGGCGGGTCTCGATTACCTCGTCATCGAGAAAGGCACGATCGCCAACACGATTCGCCAGTATCCGGTTGGCCGCACGATGTTCTCCACACCGAACGAAGTGGAGATGCATGCAGGCGCGCTGAAACCGGTGCGCGAAAAGCCGACGCGCGAAGAGACCCTGTCTCACTACATTCACTTCGTGCTCGATCTCGATCTCAAAATCAACACTGGCGAGGAGGTCGTTTCCGTAAACGGGAACATAAACGAGGGTTTCGTTGTCAAAACAGATCGGAGTGAATACGAGGCTCGACGTGTGTTGTTTGCAATCGGAGCGATGGAGCACCCGCGCCGGCTGAATGTGCCGGGTGAGGAGTTGCCGAAGGTCCATCACCTCTTCGTCGAGCCTTATGCATACATTCGCAAAGACGCGCTCGTCGTTGGCGGTGGCAACAGCGCTGCCGAAGCGGCTTTGTTTCTGTCGGAAGAAGGTGCGCGCACGACGCTCGCCATCTGGCGTGAAGATTGGGAGAACCGCGATCCCAAAGCGGGTGCGATGAAACACTGGGTGCGCACGCCACTCGAAGCAGAGATCGAAGCGGGCCGGCTCAGGGTCGTGCTGTACAAACACATCGACGAGATTAGTGAAGACGAGGTGATGTTAACGACGGAGGCAGGCGAGTCGATGACGATTCGGAACGACGTCGTGTTCGTGCTCGTCGGCAGTGATGCGGATCTGACGTTATTGAAACAACTCGGCGTGCAGACTGAGATGGGAAAGATTGCTGAGGTGCCGGTCTACGATCCCGAAACTTTTGAGACAAGCGTGCGTGGGATATACGTCGCCGGGCACTTCACGCATGCTCGTCATATCAAAGCAGCGATTGATGTCCCGCGTCGCATAGTTCCACTGATCGCGAAAGATTTAAAGAGGAGTCGTTAGACAGGATTTACAAGATTTTTCAGGATTGACAGGATTTATCTTGTAAATCCTGAAACATCTTGTAAATCCTGTCTACAACTACCTGCACAGGAGAATCCGATGACCCGTCTCGCGTTACTCATCTTCCTAATCGCTGTGTACCTCCGCAGCACACGCCCAAAAGAAATCGGTCTCCCCTCTCTGCACGCGCGATAACGCCCTCGACACAGCCAATCAACAAATCCTCATCACCCGCACGTTTGACAACCCCATCAACCGGATAACGGTCCTCGTGCGCGCCGCCGATGTGCTCTGGCCATACGATCGGGAGAAATCTCTTGCCGCGTTCATGGAAGCCTTCGACCTCGCCGTTCAAAATTTCAAAGAGCAAGGCGATCAGATACAGCGCGCGTCGGGCAGTCAATTTGCCGCCGTAATTCCACTCCCGGATCAGCGTTTCAAAGTCATCACCGCGCTCGCCAAACGCGATCCGGCGCGCGCCCGCAAGCTGTCAGAGCAGTTACTCCAGGACGAGGCTCGTGACGCCGCCGATAAACCTGCTACTGACGACAAGACCAAACGGACTGTCTCCGAGAAACTGCTCAACACCGCATTCACACTTGCATCTACCGACTCTGCGGCTGCCGTCAACTTCGCGCAACAAAGCCTCCGCTACCCGGCCGTCTTACAACTGCCGCTATTTCTTTTCGAGCTCGCTAAATACAACAAAGCCACCGCGGATCTGTTTTATGTGCAGGCGCTAAAAGCATACAGCGCCGCGCCGATGGACCAGTTTCTCTACCTCTCATCATATCCATTCGCTAACAAACGTGAAGCTGGAGAGATGCCGGGTTACACGTTCTACAATATTCCAGAAGGCTTCACGCCGAATCGCGATTTGCAGCGTCAGTTCACACAAGCCCTGCTCGCAAGAATCGACGGCGCGATGGAAACCACAGTGCAGGAGGCGCCGGCTTATCGTTACTCCGATCACGCGCAGATGTGGCTCGCTCTCAACCGACTTGAAAAGCAGGTCCAGTCAGACTTGCCTGAACTCGCCGATGCCGTCGCGCGATCGAAAGACAAGCTGTTTGCGTTGTTGACTCCGAACGTTCAGCGAAATGTGAATCGTGTGATCGACACCGACAACGCGCCAAAGAAGTCATTTGACGAACAGGTTGAAGCGGCTGAGAAGCTGACTGACGTCGGCCGGCGCGATCAGGGTTTGACGTTTGCGGTGACGGGCTCGTCGAAAGACGAACCTGTCGACAAGGTGCTCAGCGTGATCGATAAGATCTCCGAGTCGGGCATTCGCGACTCGCTGCGGAACTGGTTTTATTACTTTCGCAGTCAATCACTCATCAAGGAAAAGAACTTCTCGGAGGCGAGAAAGTTTGCGAGCAAGGTGAACGAGTTGGACCAGCGCGCTTACTTGTTCACGAGTATCGCGGAGGAGTCGCTCAAGGTCGCTGAAGATCAAACGGAAGCGCGTGAGATGCTGAACGAGGTTGCGGACACGATCAGCAAGGCGCCGAAGACGATCGTCTCCGCGCGCGCGTTGCTTGCGCTCGCCCATCTGTATGCGAAGGTTGATATGAATCGCGGCGTTGAAGAGTTGGGAAATGCTGTGCAAACGATTAATGCAATCGAGTCGCCTGATTTCTCGCGGCAGTTTGTGATGATGAAGATCGAAGGGAAGACGTTTGGCAGTTACGCGTCGTATTCAACTCCCGGCTTCAATCCCGAGAACGCGTTTCGTGAAATGGGCAAGCTCGACTTTGACGGCAGCCTTGCGCAAGCCACGAACTTCAGTGACAAGTCGCTGCGTGCGTTAACTACACTTGCGGTGATCGAACCATGCTTCACCACTAAACCAATCAGGGCACCGAAAACACGAGCGCCATAAGTTGCGAATCGGTTATGTGAGCTTTTGTGCCTTTTTGTGGCGATTCCATTTCGCGGCGCGCGACGCCCGTCTTGTGCGCAGCGGCCTCGACCTCTTGCGCGACTGCTTCCGCAACTCGTTTATCGAAAACTGAAGGAACAATATATTCCGGATGCAACTCGCTATCGCTGATGATCCCGGCGATCGCATTCGCTGCCGCGAGCTTCATCTCTTCGTTGATACGCGCGGCTCGACAACCCAGCGCGCCACGAAAGATTCCGGGAAAACTCAGCACGTTATTAATCTGATTTGGATAGTCTGAGCGGCCCGTCGCCATCACTGCGACATATGGCGCTGCATCCTCCGGCATGATCTCCGGCACCGGATTAGCCATCGCAAACACGATCGGCTTCTCAGCCATCTGCTTCAAGTCTTCCTCATCGATCACGCCAGGCACTGACAAACCGAGAAACACGTCAGCGCCTTTGATGACCTCGTGAACAGTTCCCTGCTCTTCATTCGGGTTCGTGTTCTGCGCGTACCAGTCTTTCATCCAGTTCATGTTTTCGCGACGGCCGCGATAGAGCGCGCCAGTTTGATCGCAGCCGACAATGTTCTTCACGCCCGCAGCCATGATGATCTTCGTACACGCAACACCCGCAGCGCCGACTCCGTTCACGATGACCTTGATCTCGCTCATCTGCTTGCCCACGAGCTTGAGCGCGTTGATCAGTGCGGCGAGCACGACGACGGCAGTGCCGTGCTGATCGTCGTGAAAGACCGGGATGTCGAGCTCTTCTCTCAGTCGCTCTTCGATCTGGAAACAACGTGGCGCGGAAATGTCTTCGAGATTGATCCCGCCGAACACGGTCGAGATCGCTTTCACAGTGCGCACGATCTCGTCCGGATCTTTCGTGTTGAGACAGATCGGAAAAGCATCGACGCCGGCGAACTCTTTGAACAGCATCGCCTTGCCTTCCATCACCGGCAAAGCCGCTGCTGGTCCAATGTCGCCGAGGCCGAGAACCGCTGTTCCGTCTGTGACAATGGCGACTGTGTTTTTCTTAATCGTCAGCGTGAAAACCTTGTCCGGATCTTTGGCAATCGCGTCGCAGATCCGAGCGACGCCGGGCGTGTAGGCCATCGAGAGATCGGCACGCGTTTTCAACGGCACTTTCGAGACGACTTCGATCTTGCCGCCGAGGTGCATCAGGAAAGTCGGATCTGAGACCTGGATCAACTCGACGCCATCGATGTCTTTAACAGCTTCGACGATCTGTTCGCCGTGTTTGCTGGAGACTGAGCTGACGGTGATATCGCGGATGATGTAGTCGTTGCCGACAGTGACGATATCGATGGCGCCGATGTCGCCGCCGGCGCGGCCGATGGCAATGGTCAATTCCCCAAGCGTTCCGGCACGTGAAGAAAGCCTGACGCGCAAGGTCAAACTGTAACTCGCGCTGGGTGTTGGCTGCATATCCTGTTTATCCTGTTAATCCTGTAATCCTGTCAACAATACCTTCCTAATCTGGCGCTCTAAATTTTTATCAAGATTCGAAAGATCTAAAGATCTCCTCCCCAGTATCCGATATAGATCTTCTACATTTCCCGAGCTTCTTCATCGCCGCTAGATGACGTTTCACAGTTTCCACATCTCCACGTGAAAAAGTTCCCGTCAGCGATTCTTCCGGCGTCTTAGTTTCAAGACTGCGAACGGTGCTCGCAATCAGCGGCAACAGAATCGCGCGCGCTGTTTTCCGATCAAGCCCACACTCGGCCAGCATCTCCAGCGCCACATCAAACAACGCGACGACATTACCGGAAACCATCACCGCCGCAGCGTGATATAGCGACTTGTCCTCGGATCGTATCGAAAAACTTTTTCCACCGAGATCCCGAACTATCTCCTTCCCCAAACGCAACGCACTTCGATCGCCCTCGACACTCCAGAATGCGCCTCGCAAAGTAGCGTCGTGGACCGCGCTGACCGACATCAATGGATGAATCGATCCCGTGTGCCATCCCTTTTCACGCAACGGCGCGAGCACGTCACTGCGACAGCGCGCCGCTCGTGTGCAGCGCCGTTATTTTCCGATCCGCGTCAATCTCGCTCAATTCGCGCGCTACCCCGGCGATCTGATCGTCCGGTACCGTGATCAGAAAAAGATCCGCGTCGATCAGCGTTCGCAGTTGCTTTGCAGCCAATACCTGCACATCTGCGTCTAAAAGACTCGCCGCTTTGCGTGCACTTTGCACCCGTCGCGCGACCAGCGATCGGATTGAATAACCACGTACCGGCAAGCGCAACGGCGAGGGTAGTCCCAAGGCGACCCGTACCGATGATCGAGACTTCCGACTTTTGCTTTCTTTTCGCGTCGGGCATAGGTATATTGAGGTGTGTAAAAGGCGCGAAGAACCTAATCCTCCTGGCCAGGAAGTTATGCTCGGCCACACAACCAAGTCGCCGGCCCTGTGCATCATAGACTGCGCGTCTGGATTTAGCGAAAGAACGTCAGCGACCCCTGCCCTCAGGTCAAACGATTATTTTGGAGGTTTTTTGAGATGAACAACTTCTCCCGCGCCACGAGTGCTTTTGTTTTAACCGCATCGCTATTGTTGAGTTCCGTGGCCGCGGTCGCGCAAACGCCGGCCACCAAACCGGCTGACGACGCTCAAAAGACCAGCCAAACACAGTCCGATCAAAAAGCCCAGCAGAGCAAAAACAGGCCAGCCAAAAGCCGAGTCGAAACAGGCTACTACCGGCGCCAACCGCCGTTAAGACGAGCAACAAGGCGCTTTCGACTAACGAAGATCCGAACATGATCGGCAAGCGGAACATCAACACGGGCATCATCGCCAAGATGAGCGGCTCGACCGAGAAGGAAGTGCGTCAGGGACGCGAAGCGGCAGCGGAAGTCGATCGCCAGGCGAAATTCGTTGACGATCCGCTGATCACGGAGTACGTGAATCGCGTCGGTCAAAACATCGTGCTGCATTCGGACGCAAAGGTTCCGTTCACGATCAAGGTCATCGATTCGGACGAAGTAAACGCGTTTGCCCTTCCGGGCGGTTTCTTCTACGTAAACAAAGGACTCATTCTCGCGGCCGATAATGAAGCCGAACTCGCGGGCGTGATGGCTCACGAGATCGCACACGTCGCCGCACGTCACGCAGTTGAAAACCAGACGAAAGCCAGTTTGCTCGAGTATGCGGCTCTCGGCGGCTCGATTTTCCTGGGCGGCATCCCGGGAATGATTTACCAGAACACCGCCGGTATCGGACTTCTCGGAATCTTCATGAAGTTCAGCCGCGGCGCGGAAGAGGAAGCGGACAAGCTGGGCGTTCAGTACATGTACGCCGCTGGTTACGACCCGGGCGCAATGGCGACGATGTTTGAGAAACTCGAAGCCAAGAACAAGAAGAAACCCGGATTCATTGCTCGCGCCTTCTCGACGCACCCGGCCCCGCCGGACCGCAGAGCTACGGCGCTTGCGTTGGCAGCGCGGTTCCCGGAACACGAGGAATATGTCATCAGCAGTTCCGAGTTTCAGCGAGTCAAAGGCCGGTTGTTGAGACTTTCAAACGCACGCGCCTCGACGGCTGGAGCGATTGCAGCAGGTGACGACGGTGGCGCACCCGGCCGTCCGACTCTGAAACGTCGGCAACCGACACCGGACGACCCGGGCACGACTCCGGAAGGCGAGCAGCAGCAAAAAGAGGCGCCGAAGTTGAAGAGAGACACCGGGACGACAAAAACTCCCGACAAGCCGTAACCGTTTGTGGTAATTTAGCAACTAAGGCCCTTCGGGATCCCGGAGGGCCTTTTCATGTGAACGCCGAAGGCGTAGTGCATCAGTTTGAAATTACGTCGAAGGCGTTGGCTATTCGAGTTCGCAGAGTGCAGAACGCCGAAGGCGTTGGGTAATTCGAGTTCGCAGAGGCAGAACGCCGAAGGCGTTGGCTAATTCGAGTTCGCAGAGGCAGAACGCCGAAGGCGTTGGCTAATTCTAGCCACAGGGTTCGGAGCGTAGCGACAACCCTGGGATCAGCACATCAAAAAGAGGGTTAACCCTGAAAGGGTTCGCCAACCGCCGAACCCTTTCAGGGTTCAAATCAATTTTTGCATGCTTACCCAGGGTTGTCGCTACGCTCCAACCACTGGGCTGGAATTAGCGAATGCCTTCGGCGTTAACCCGGGCTGCAATTACGGACGCCTTCGGCGTTAACTCGGTTCTCGGGTTGACAATATTTTGGGCCGTTCGGTATTCTATCCGTTCGCGTTTTATTCGCTTAAAACAGAGATAGTTAACTATGTCGACTTACTTCCCCAGCGGAAAGGAACTCGCTGGAAGACGAAAATGGTACGTGGTGGATGCGAGCGGTCAAACCTCGGGCATCTGGCCTCTGAGGTTGCTTCAATTCTGACTGGCAAGCGTAATCCCGAATGGACGCCGTTTATGGACATGGGTGATCACGTCGTTGTGATCAATGCCCGCAAGGTGGTCTTGAAGGGAAACAAGGTTGAGCAGAAGCTCTATCGTCATCACACTCTTTATCCGGGAGGCTGCGAACGATCACCGCGAAAGAGATGATGGCCAAGCGCCCTGAGCGAGTTATCGAGCTCGCCATCAAGGGCATGCTGCCGAAGAACGAAGCTCGGCAAGGCGATGGCGAAAAAGCTCAAGATTTACGCCGATGCCGAGCACCCGCACTCAGCCCAGCGCCCGCAAGCCTACAACCTAACTCACACCACCAACTCAAAATAGTTTTAGTTAAAAGATAGAGGAAATTACTGTGGCTGAAATTCAGTATTACGGAACGGGGCGGCGCAAATCGGCAACGGCCCGAGTTTACCTGCGACCCGGCGGCGGCGAAGTTAAGGTCAACCACAAACCTTTCGATCGTTACTTCCCCAACGAAACGTTGCGGATGATCATTCGTCAGCCGTTACAACTGACTGAAACCACAAACAAATTTGACCTCGTCATCAACGTCAATGGTGGTGGTCCTGCGGGCCAGGCGGGCGCGATCCGGCACGGCATCACGCGAGCGCTGCTCGAGTACAATGCCGACCTTCGTCCAGCCCTCAAACATGCAGGTCTTGTGACCCGCGATCCACGGATCAAGGAGCGCAAGAAGTACGGGCAAAAGGGCGCGCGGAAACGGTTCCAGTTTTCGAAGCGATATAGGACCATAGGACTTTTCCTTATATCAATCCATTGTCGTGGCTCGATTGGTTGCTTACTTAACAAGTCAACGGCCACGGCGAGTACATTAAACCAATTAGCGAGAAGGAGAGTTAAGTTTGGTTTCGGTTACCATGAAAGAACTGCTGGAGGCCGGTGTTCACTTCGGCCACCAGGTACGGCGCTGGAACCCGAAGATGAAGGAATACATCTTCGGCGAGCGCAACGGCATTTACATCATCGATCTGCAAAAGACCCAGCGAATGTTCCGCGAGGCGATCGCTTTCGTCACGAATCTCATCGCTGAGGACAAAGGCAAAACAGTTCTCTTCGTCGGCACCAAGCGACAGGCGCAGGACGCCATTCGCGAGGAATCTGAAAAGTGCGGACAGTATTACGTCAATCAACGATGGCTCGGCGGTCTGCTCACTAACTTTCAGACGGTCCAGAAGTCGATCAAACGACTCAAAGATCTCGAAAGCATGCAGACTGATGGTCGTTACGAGAAGATGACCAAGAAGGAGCGCATCAAGCTTGATCGTGAGCGCGAGAGTCTGAACAAGAACCTCTCCGGCATCAAGGCAATGAATCGTCTTCCCGATGCGGTCTTCATTATCGACGTAAAGAAGGAAGAGATTGCAGTCGCGGAAGCGAACCGTCTGGGAATTCCGATCGTCGCAGTCGTCGATACAAACTGTTCGCCTGAAGGAATCGATTACGTCATCCCAGGTAACGACGACGCTCTGCGCGCCGTTCGCCTGTTCGCTTCGCGAATCGCCGACGCGATCGTCGAGGGTAATCAGATCGCGACCGAGGGCGGCGTTGTTGCGACCGAACCGGCTGAAGATGCAGCCGAAGGTGAAGCTGCCGCAGGTGAGGGCGCTGCGGGTGGAGCAATGGCGGCGGAAATTGCATCTGAAGTCGATAACGGCGGCGTCAGTGGCGGGGAGGCGCAATCCGCATCCATGACATCACAGGGCGCAGAGAACGCGGCGACGGAAAGCGCGCCCGATGAAAGCACCGAATCTGTCGTGGCGGCGAGCTAAGCGATAATCCTTACTCATCGATGAGCGCAGCCTTCAAGCGGACGACCCGCAGGGCTGCGTTTTTCATTGAACAGACAACCGTGCGCGAACTAGCGCCGGATTAATCCAAGTACGTCGGAGAGATTGGTAATCATGGCTGAAATTACAGCAGCAGCAGTGAAGCAGCTTCGGGAGAAGACCGGGGCCGGAATGATGGAGTGCAAGAACGCACTCGTTGAAGCAGGTGGAGACGAGGAGAAAGCCATCAACATTCTGCGCGAGCGTGGTCTCGCGTCTGCGAAGAAGCGCGAAGGCCGCATCGCTGCCGAAGGTATCGTTGGTTCTTATATCCACATGGGTGGAAAAGTCGGCGTGCTGGTAGAGTTGAACTGCGAGACTGACTTCGTCGCGCGTGGCGAGGAGTTTCAGACAGCTCGTGAAAGATATCGCGATGCACATCGCGGCCGCGGAGCCGCGCTACGTTACACGCGAAGAGATTCCGGCAAACGTGCTCGACAAAGAGCGCGAGATTGCGCGCGCGCAGGCGAAGAACGATCCCAAGATGGCAAACAAACCCGAACAGGTGATCGAGAAGATCGTCGAAGGACGCCTGAACAAGTTTTACGAAGAGACAGTGCTGGTCGATCAGCCGTTTGTGAAAGCGCCTGAGAAGACTGTCGGCGAGCTCGTGACGGAGAAAGTTTCCAAGACCGGCGAGCGTATCGCGGTCCGCAGATTCACGCGCTACAAGATGGGTGAAGGCCTCGAACGCCGCACTGAAGATTTCGGCGGCGAAGTCGCGTCGATGTTGGGATAGGTCTTATACGACCTACTTGTCCTATAGGACCTATTGAGGGATCGATGAAATAGCGATACTTCCAGCCTTGCCTATCGCCGGGTTCTTCTCAAGATCTCCGGCGAAGCCCTGATGGGCGAGCAGAACTACGGCATCGACGTCAACGTCGCGCGCAGTGTTGCCGAAGAGATCAAGGCAGTTAACGAGCTCGGCGTGCAGGTCGCAGTTGTCGTCGGTGGCGGCAATATCTTTCGTGGCGTCTCCAAGAGCGCGGGCAACATGGATCGCTCGTCAGCCGACTACATCGGGATGCTAGCCACAGTGATGAATGCCGTCGTCTTGCAGGACGCGCTCGAAAAGATCAACGTCCAGACACGCGTTCTCTCGGCGATCGATATTCCGCAGTTGGCTGAGTCGTTCATTCGCCGTCGCGCTGTGCGCCACCTCGAAAAAGGACGCGTCGTGATCTTTGCCGCCGGCACTGGTAATCCCATACTTCACTACCGACTCGGCCGCCGCGCTGCGTGCGCTGGAAATCAAGGCAGACATCATCTTAAAGGCCACGAAAGTCGCCGGTGTCTATTCAGCCGATCCGATGATCGACGCGACCGCCGAGCTCTTTAATGAGATCAGTTACCGGCAGGTGCTCGAGCGGCAGTTGAGAGTGATGGATGCTTCGGCGATCTCTTTGTGCATGGACAACAACCTGCCTATCATTGTCTTCAACATGCGCGAGCCCGGAAATATCAGACGTGTGGTTACCGGTGAGCGCGGCGTGGGAACCAAGGTTGGTTAAATTCTTTTCAGCGGAGTTAGCGACATGAGTGAAAAGGACGTAATCAAGGAAACGAAGCCACGAATGGAAGGCGCGGTCGACGACTTCAGACGCAAGATGGCGAGTATTCGCACGGGTCGAGCTGCCGTGAGTATTCTGGACACCGTGATGGTTGATTACTACGGCACGATGACGCCGCTAAACCAGATGGCTTCAGTTCACGCACCCGAGCCGCAGATGCTCACCGTGCAGCCCTGGGATCAAACTCAGCTTGGCGCGGTCGAGAAAGCGATACGCGCTGTCCGATCTTGGTCTGAATCCGTCAAACGACGGCAAGCTCGTGCGCATTCCGATTCCTCCGCTGACTGAAGAACGTCGCAGACAACTCGCCAAGCAGGTCCACGACCTCGCCGAAGATCACCGCACCGCCGTTCGCAACGTGCGTCGCGACGGCAACGATCGGCTGAAGAAGATGCTGAAAGACAAACTCATCTCCGAAGACGCCGAGCGCGACGCCCTCGAGGAAATCCAAAAACTCACCAACACCTACATCGCCAAAATCGACGAGCTATCGAAGACCAAAGAGCAAGAGATCATGAGTGTGTGATTGGTGAGGTAGTTGTAGACAGGATTTACAAGATTTCAGGACTGACATGTAAATCCTGAAAAATCTTGTAAATCCTGTCTAAGATTGTCTTAACATTCACGCTCTATCTCGGAATCGCGAACGCATCCTCACCCAAATTCTGGTTGAGCTTTGCTTCCTTGACGCTGTACTCCGCGAAGAATGGGCCCTGCGGCATCTCGAAGCGCTGCGAGAAGCTGAACGGAATCAACACCCCATCAACTTCCTTGAACTTGCTGTTCGCAGTTCCAAACGTAAATCCACTGTAGGTCAGAAAAAACTCCATCACCCGGCCATTAACCGCATCGATGTAGAAATCAGTCGTGTAACCTTCCGGATCCGCAATCCGAAAACCACGCAGCTTCTTCTTGTTCGCAATCGCAGTAACTTTATAGCCCGGCTGGTCAAACTTGCTCAGCACCGGAAGCCCAAACTTCGACAACGGCGGCACCTCAACACCGGCATCGAGCTGTAAGACTGCTGCCCATCATAAATCTGTTTGAAGACGATGATCGGGCGCGCATCGATCTCCATTCGCAACTTGTCGTTAGCAGTCACAATCGAGAACGAACCGGGAATCGACTGCGGACTGTTTGGCGGATAGAGCGAAACGGAGCCGCGCAGCATCATGTTCTGCACGTTGCGAAACTTCTCGCCACCCTGCGCTGTAAACGCCGCCTTCGCGAGTTCGACAGGCGTACTCTCGGGTGTGATCACGACGGCTGGAGGAGCAGCCGCGGTTGTCCCCGCCGTTGAGGTCTTTCCGGGTGCGTGCTCCTGGGCAGAAACCACGACGCCCAAGCCCGCAAGACAAACTGACAGCGCGAGGAATTTCAAAAACAAACTCTTCATTGCCAAACCCTTTCGATCAGAAGTTCAATCGTACCTGGGCATAGATTCGTCGATTACCGGCGCCGCTACTTCCGCCGCCGGGTCCACCAAATCCTCCGAACGCTCCTCCCAATCCCAACGACTCACCAAAACTCGGCGAGGCGAGATTGCCGACCGGAGTCGCGAGATTAACGTGGTTCAGGAGATTTTGGAAGTTGATAGAGACGTTGAGGTTGTATCTCTTCTCACTCGCAGCGCCGCCGCCACCTTGTGGTCCTCCTGGTCCAACAGCCGCGACTCTCGGTCCGCCACCACCACCAGCAGCGGCAACTGGGGCCTCCACCGGGAGCTGGTCCACCCGGACCACCAGCAGGACGCGCTGCAGCAGCGTTGCCGCGATTGATGTTTCCGAAGGCAAACGCGCGACTGATGCGAAGATTGACGACAAACGAGCCCGGCGCCTGGCCGAAGTTGCGCGGAATGATCGCCTCGCCCGGTAGCGGCACGAGATTGAAGTTTCCAAAACGCGTACACCGGATATTCTGCGCCGAACAATCCGCGTTTGGACCAGCAAAGCTGGGCCGCTCGTTAAACTGCCGATCGAGATTTCGATCCTGGCCCGTAGTGATGTTGAATCCCGGCCCCGTGTTCGCCACGATAAATGGGTTCACTACCACTTTCCACCACGGCAGGTTAACAGTGCCGAAGACTGTAAACCGGTGCCGGATATCAAACGAGCTACGTCCATACTCGCCCGAGAGATCGTACGAATTCATTGGAAACAACGCGCTACCCTGGCCATCGGTGTCGTTACTTGACTTACTCAAAGAGTAGTTTCCATTGAGCTGGAACATTCGACTAAACCTGCTGTTAAAGCCAACGAAAAACTGTCGCTGGTTAAAAAACCCGCTCGCCTCGTAACGATTGATCTCACCCTGCGTCGGATCGGGTCGAATGCCATTCGGCGTCAGCTCTGTGATCGTGAACGGTAGGGGCGCGTTCACATCGCGCGCGCGAATCACGTGAACGATGCGGATGTTGTAGAAGCCGAGGAACATCGTGATGTTGCGCGGCAGTTGTCGTTCGACCTGCGTGCCGACGACCCACACAGTCGGGACCTGGAGGTTTGGATCCACCTGCCAGATCGTCTGTTGATTTGCTGGAATGCCCACAACGTTAGGAACAGCGGTCGGACTCCACTGGTTTAGCAGCGAGTAGATCGCAGCAACATTCGGCAACTGCTGCTCGACGACGCTCGGCGGCGAGTTGCGATCAAAAGGCTCGACGACAGAAGTCTGAAGGACGTTGACGCCGTTGAACCGGTGCGACTGTAACGTGTTGCTCTCGTTGAAGCGGTTGTAAAAGAAGCCGGTGCCGAAACGAATCACCATCTTCGGAGGGCGCGCGCTGTTTGCGGCGCCGGGCGACCACGCGACTGCCAGTCGTGGTGCGAAGTCAAATTTGCTGTGCGCGTTAGTTTGCGTTTCGTAACGCAGACCAAAACTAAACGTCAGGTTCGGTTTAATGCGCCAATCATCCTGAACAAACACACCGTAATCCGTTTGACTGACATCGGCAAAAGGGTTTCCGGCGTTGATGCGGAACGACGTGGCGCCACCGCCCGCCGCACGAACCTGAGCAGGCGTGAGTTCCTGATCGAGCAGCCGCAGAGTCAGTTGGTATCGCTCGATACTCGACAGGCCAAAACCACCAGTGAAGGTCCAACTGCCGCCGAAGAATCCCTCGTTCGTGTCGTCGATCTCAACGTGACGTATGCGACCACCAAACTTGATCGCATGCGTGCCCATCTGCTTCGCGGTGAAGTTGTTCAACTCCCAGCTCTTGCGCTCACTGAATGACTCGCCGACCTGCGAGCCACCCGAGCCGAACGCGCCGCTCACATCCAACGAAGGAACCGAATTGCTGCCTGTCTGTTCGTTATGGTTGAAAGAATACTGAAAGCGGGTCTCGTTGATTGTTGTCGGGTTGAGTATCGCGGTTTCGGTCACCTGTATGTTCTGGTTTGTCGAGAGCGTGTTGAAGCCGCGCTCGGGGAGAGTGAACCCGCCGATGCCCTGGTTTTCGACGCGAAATCGATTGTAGTTGTAACGAACGATCAGAGTGTTCTTGGCATTGATCGCGTAGTCGAATCGCGGGCTGAAAAACAGGTTGCGTCGCGGCACGACAAACGCCTGGCCAAACTCGACCGCATTAAAATTGTCGTCGAGGACAGTCGCGCGCACGAGCTCGTTGTCGTCAGTCTCAATGCGTCCGAAATTGACAAAGAACGACGCCTTCCGCGCGACGATTGGACCACTCACGTTCATGTCGTACTGGCGAATCTGAAACGGCGTGCGTTTGCTCGACGTGACTGCAAATGGGTTGCGCGAGTTGAGACTCTCGTCGTTGAAGTTGAGCGAAGCGCCGCCACGAAACTTGTCAGTGCCGGGACGCGTCAGGATGTCGATACGCGCGGAGGGCTGATCGTTTTCTGCTGCGAATGGGTTCTGGTTGATACGAATCTCGCGAATTGAATCTTTCGATGGCATATTGCCACCGGTGAAGCCGTCGATAAAGATCTGGCCGCCGTTTGGTCCAACGGATGGTCCTGCGAGGGCTTGAAGCGCTGCCGCCAGCTCGTCAGGATCGTCAGGCAGAGCGTCGAGATCCTTTCCACCAATCACGGTTTGATTCGCGTTGTTAGTCGCTTCGGTGCTGACGGGAGTATCGGCAACAGTGACTTTCTCTTCGATCGTCACACGCAAAGTGAGATCGAGGGTCTGCCGGGCGGTTGTGATATCAACTTCTTTACTATCAGAAGGAGCGAAGCCAGGCGCGGCTGCCTGCAACGTGTATTTGCCGGGAGCAAGTCCGACGAAGTTGTAGACGCCCTCACCGTTAGTTGTCGTTTTCTTCTGGGCTCCGGTTGCGTCGGTGAGAGTGACGTTAGCGCCTACAATCACGGCGCCGAGTTCGTCAGTGATCAAGCCTCGCAGCGTGCCACGTGCTTGCTGAGCGGCGGCAAGTGCGGCAGTTAGAATGATGAATAGACCAAGACAGCAAATCTTGCTGAGGGGATTTCTGGGAGAATTCATTGTGCAACCTCAAGAACCGAGATAAGTAGACGAAGTGTTGGTAATTGCGAGTACGGCCCAGACGGAGTTTGATACGCCAAAGCCGTTAGCTAAGTTCAACCGCAGGTAACGCCAAATGGGTTCGCTAATCTCAGCCACTAACGCCCAAAGCGTTCGCTAATGTCAGGCACTAACGCCGAAGGCGTTGGCTAATGTCAGCCCAGGGTTGGAGCGTAGCGACAACCCTGGGTACAGGAAGAAAAGATCGGATAACCCTGAAAGGGTTTGGCAGTTGGCGAACCCTTTCAGGGTTCGTCGCGATTTTTTTTGCTGGTCCCAGGGTTGTCGCTGCGCTCCAACCCTGGGCTGACATTAGCCAACGCCTTCGGCGTTAGTGCCTGACATTAGCCAACGCTTTGGGCGTTAGTGGCTGAGATTAGCGAACGCCTTCGGCGTAAAAGCCAAGTCAAAGTCTTCGGCTTAACTAGTCAGCGCCTCTGGCGTTCTCACTATGGCAAGCCGATGCCGAATGAAATGCCGCTGCCACCTAGACCCGCAGCGGGATTAGGCGCCTGTCCGGCCTGTGGGCGCGGAGCAAGCATTGCGAGTAGGGTATCAGCTCCAGCAACGAGCGAAATGGCTGTCAACCGGGTCGGATCCACACCCTGCGTACTGGAAACGATGATAGTGTCGCCAACCTTAACATCCGCGATCGAAATAGTTGGCAATCTCTCGAGCATGTCGTTGATATTGAAGCCGGGACGCCCGCCTGGCCCGCCCGGTCCACCGGGACCGGCACCCTGTGGACGCTGCGGTGCATTGCCCTGAGCCGCCGGGGCTCCACCCGCCGGAGCGGCTCCACCTGCTGCTCCTCCAGGTCGGGGTCCCATACCCATTCCCATCTCAGCAGGAAATCGCCTCAAAACCGCATCCTGCTTGACAACGATCGTGAGCGGAGTTTTCTTCTCCAACTCATTGATCTTGATCTCGCCTGTGGCCGGATCGATGGCCGTTACAACTCCGCCGACTGTTCGAAAACTTCCGGTCACGACCTTTTGCGGGTTAAAACGAAGCGGATCTTCAGTACGATCGCCAAGCGCGCGTAACTGGTCACCGACTTTCAGCTCGGCGAAATCACTCGGCTTCGCATCACCAAACTTGATCGAGTCGGGCGCATAACGTCGCATTTCCGTCTTGTCGGTAACTGGAATCACGACTGACTGCGTACCAGCCATGGTGCGATTCGAGATCGTGATCTCTTTCGTATCAGGCTTGAGAGCCGTAATCACGCCGAGGATGCCGCGGCGCCGCCATTCGGCCCGTTCCGCATCGGCCTTCTTCGCGAGGTCACCCTTGGTCATCACGATGACCATGAGCGCGGGTACCGACTTCCGATCCTCTGACACGTTGCCGCGCGCCATCACGCGGTCGCCTTCGGCCAGATCGGTAATAGTAACGTCAGTAGCGTTGGTCAGCGATTGCTCACCTGGCGCGAGCTTTTTGTATGTCGTTTTATCCCCAAGTGAAACGGTGACGGTGGAACCGGCATCGGTCTTGATGGTCAACTGTTTGGCGGCGGCATCGATCGTCTTGACCTCACCAATCGCGTGTTTGGCTGTGATATTTGGGTCACCGCCCTGCGGTGCAAGCAGTGTGATTAGTCCTATTACGGCTGCGAAAAAGAACGTCTTCATTACTAGTCCTTTCTGTTACGTGAACACCGCAAAGCGCGGATTTATGACCGGTATATACAAAATTTTGGTTTCGCCACACACGGCACAAAAGGCACAAACCAATTTTCCTGAATTATTTGTGCTTTTTGCGGCCTTTCAATGGCCCCAACCGACGCGGTAACGCGCGGTCAATGCCAATCCGAAGCTGATAATCAGGATAAAGGTTGCCATAAAAGGCCATACATAGGGGAGCGAGGTTAAGAGCACCCAAAAACTAGTCCCAAGTAATAACGCCACAGCTTCGGAATTCTTACCAACGGGCGCATATTTTCGCTGGAGCCAGCGACCGGTGGCAGCGTAGAGGATGACCCGGCCAAATAATCCTGCGACCAGCCATAACAGCAGCGCCAGCAGTCCGACGAGGACGCGAATCGGTTCCGGCATGATCCAGAGACACAAAAGCACGAAGCCAAACAGCACAACCACGCCGATCAACCCGATCGCCGCGACGCGCAAACTGGTTAACTGAAGCCTCGCGACACCTCGGCTAATCGTGCCTGGCATCGCAGCCGTGAATCCGAGTGCAACAAGAAACCAGAACAGCACGACCAGCAGTCTGGTTCCAAGGTAGGTTGGAGTCCAGTGTGGACTAAATATCCCGGTGGGATTTCGCATCATGTCGCGGAGCTCTTGCTGGTACCCCGCATACATCATCGTCAACGCTTCAGGCCGGCGATTCGCGGGCGTATCGTCGGCGAGATAACTGCCACCAAGCACGATGACGTCGCCGCCGATGCGCGAGCCGGCTTTTTGAATCACTGAACCGCCGATCGTCGCGACGTCTCCTTCGACAGTACCTTCAACAATGACATCGCCGCCGAAAGACATCGCGCCCTGTTTGACTGTGCCGGTGATCCTGAGGGAGTTTCCCACGCCAAAGACAGTGCCTTCGTTGGTGCCCTCGATAACTACCACCTTATCGTCGTTTGCACCATGCGCACTGGCAGCGCCAAACAGCAGCAACACCCACACCAGCATCGCCACGATGCGATTCCAGTCGAGTTTATTGAGGGAGAGTTGAGACGTGGCTTGTGAGCGCGAAGTGACCATTGCCCGCGGCAACCCCTCTCTATTCGGTTGCACCCGAGCGATGATAGTGGGAAATCAAGCGCGAGAGGATGAGAACGCCAAAGGCAAGCAGGACCAGCATGGGCCAAAGTGAGCCAGTCTCGATGATGTACTTTCTGCTTACCACTCTAAAAATCACGACCAGCCCGGCAGCCGTATCGTAAACAGCTGTCCCGACGAACCCCACGACGCCAAGGACAGTCGCAACAAACTTTGCCGCGAGCATGAAGACGGAATTTAGCGCGGTGGCGCCGAGGAGGGCGAAACCACCGAGTGCGAGAATCACACAGATTGTTAAAGCCTTGCGGTTCTCGGAACGCGTGCGCACGCCCCGCATGTCAGTCGTCGCGCGCGTCGCAATTATGCGTGAGAAGTCTCTCGGGACCGGGACTTCATCATCACCTGTCAAAGCCGCGTCGAGCTCGCAAACGAAGAGGCGATGAGCACGCAACTCAAACCGACAATCAGCACAGCTCTCCAGATGATCTTCCAGTAGCAGTGTCAGACCTGCATCCAGCTCGCCGTCAACGTAGGCGCCGATCAGATTTCGCTCGCAGATCTTTTCTACTGTCGTGGTGCTCATTAAATCCCGGTAATTCCCTTTTCCACAAACTGCTGTCGCATCATCTCGCGTGCACGAAACAGGCGGTTCTTCACAGTGCCGAGCGGCAAGCCCGTCACTTCGACGATCTCTTCGTAACTGAGGTCCTGCGAGTGGCGCAGAATGATCAACTCACGATAGTTGCCGGGCAGCGTTCTGACGACCGACTCGATCTCGCCGCGTCGTTCCTTGCGTTCGCTTTCCTGCTCCGGACTCAAACTGCCGCTCTCGAGCGGCAGATCAAACTGGTCGTTTTCCGGACCTATGACGAGTGACTGTTCGCGGGTGGCGGTACGGCGCAGGTGATCGATGGCCGCGTTGTGCGCGATCTTGTAAATCCAGGTCGAGAATTTGAACTCAGCGCGGTAGCGGCGGAGCGAGCTGTAAACCTTGATAAAGATTTCCTGGGTCAGGTCGAGGGCGGATTCGTAATTTCCGACCATGCGGTAGACGTAGGCGGAAATCGGACGCTGGTAGCGACGCACGAGCTCTTCGAAACTTCCCTCAACGCCACTGACAGCAGTAGCGACGAGATCGCGGTCGGAAGCGGCGGTCAGGTCTCTTGAAAACGCACGGGAAACGGAGGAGGCTGCAACACTCATGATACTGGGGTGTTACGCTCGACTGCAACAGGAATTGTTTCAAGGTTCGAGCCACGAGAAAGGCACAAAATTGCATAAAAATGAAAGGTTCCAATCGCCAACCCTTGTCTATGAAAATTTCGTTGCTGCCATTTTGTAGCTCCAACGCTGGGCTTTCGTGGTTACCACGACATTGTCGCGAGGCCGGCTGGGGCGGCGATGGAGTCGAAGCTGAAGTCGCGGCTGGGTAACTGCAATCCAAGGTCTTCAGCCTGCAGCGGGCGCAGGTCTCCGCCCGTGGTTTCGTTGACAATCTCTCCTGCGCGCTGCTTCGTGATGCCCTCGCCGACGACCATTAGCCGCGTGAGACCCGGGCCCTAGTGTCGGGCGCACCGCGGTCGCGATAGAACAACAACAGCCGGTAAAACTCGTCCTCAAACTCGTCTTCAGCACACTCTACGGTACGCATGATCAGCAGGTGCTTGTCGCGAAAGACGACTCCAGTAAATCCCTCTTTCGAGCCACTCAACAACAGCGAATCGCCCCCGGTGCCATTGCGCACCAGCCACTGCGCCTCACCAAGATGTCGCGGCAGTATCAACCCCGCCCGCCAGCCCAACGATTCCAGCACCGCTTCATACTCGGCCAGGATCGATTTCTTAACTGCAATGACAAGATACCGATCGCGCCCCTGCGGATCCTTCTGCAAGCGCTCTTTCGAAACTGAAAGCTCATCGAGCGGCACACCGAACCCGCGCTCAATCTTCCAGCGCAGCACGTCCTGAAGCTCGCCCGCTGATTGCGACGGGCTTTCGAGTGTCAACACGAGCGTCCGCGCAGTCGCTTCCGGCAAGCTCAGCGACCAGCGCTTCTGTCTCAGCAGACCAGCGCTCGCAGCAAGCTCATTCAGCACCGCGGCGACTTGCGGCGGGCTCTCGATGTTCGTCTCCTCGAAGTTCGGCCGAACGAGCGACTCATCTATGTTGAAAGTCGCCGCGCGCCGCAGCTTGCAGACCGAGCCTCTGCCGCGTTCGAGCTGAACTACAGAAGCAACGCCCTTTTCCAGGCCGATGGCGGCTGCGGGATACCAGGGATCGATGAGTCGTGACAGGAGATTGGCCATTAAAGATCAGAGTCCAAAACTACCATTCGCTATACGCTGTGCCTTCGGTCGAGGTCTCTGCGGAAGCGCTGTGAACGTCAGTCACGCCCTGCGCGCCTTCGAGTGAATTCGGATCTTCACCGGTCGTGAGGGCCCAGTCTTTCTGTCCGGTGAATGGGTCAATGGGAACTTCGCGCATGTACCCTTCGCTCACGATCTCGTCGAGCGACTGAGGCAAGCGACCTTTGTCGGCGGCAAACTGATCGATCATCGAACGCATCTTGCGCAGGTCGTCCTTCAGCACCGTCTCGCGCGTGTGCATGATCGTCTTTTGATACTGCGGCAATGTAATCGAAGCGAGAATGATGATGACCGAAATCACGATCATCAACTCCAATAGCGTGAAACCCGCCGTGCGCAACTTGCTTCCTTGCAACTTACCAGTCACTGTACTTCTCCCCATTCAACGCGGTGTCTCTCTGACTTGGACCGCACGTCAAAAACGTTCTCACCGCCCCACGATCCCGCGTCAGGCGGATCGTACGACGAGCGCAATTCCCAATCGGATTTTCCGGTCATCGGATCGATCGGCAAACCGCGCATGTAAACCTTCTGCTTCGTGGACAACTGGCCGCCAACTTCCGTGGCATTCACGCCCTGCTGTCCGCGACCACCCATCGAGCCTCGCGGCAACACGTTAATGCCATTGACCAGCGTTTCCAGATCCGGTGGATAGTGATCCGGATTGTCGACTCCAAAGATCGTGCAATCGCTGATCACGACTTTGCTGCGCGGATCGATGAACGAGCCCTGCTGTTGCTGCGCCTGTTGTTGTGGCGTCAGTGCAACTCCGGTGCAAACCATGCCGACAGTATCGCGATGAAACTCATCGATCGCGATGCGAATCTGGCGCAGGGTCTCGCGTAATTGTTGCTCCTTCTGCCGCTTCACTGAGATCTTAACGAGCGGCAACACGCCCATCGTCAGAATCGTCAGCACGGTGATCGTGATCACCAGCTCAATTAGTGAGAAGCCTCTTTGTTGTTTCATATGCTTCACACCCCTGCTTTGCCCACGTTTTGGGGCAGCAAAAAAGCACAGAAAGCACGGTCTAACTTGCGCTTCTTGTGCTTGTTTGCGACTGACCCACCTACTGCTTAACTGTTGCGGTTCCCTGAATGACCTGCGACGTCACGGCCCGTGCGTCGGTAGCCACAAAGTGCAACGTTTCCTTCACGAACACCAGCGAAGCATCACCTGCGCCGACGGCCTCCAGGTCGATAAACAACAGCGGCCCGGAGCCATTGAACGCCGCTTTGCCATAGCGACTCGTAATCGTTATCACACACGAGCCCGAAGCATCGATCACGGGTGTGATTAGTGGCGCTGCTTCTCCTGTCGTCGGCAGAATGCTGCCCGCAGTGATCGCATTCAACTTCACTACTTTCGGGTCGAACCGCAACGCGACCAAAGCCAGACTCAGCGGCACATCGGAGTTCAACTGAATCGCATAGCGTCGCTTCTCACCGACCTTCATCACGTCGCCCTCAGGCAAGAAACTGAGTTGGGCCACACGTGCCCCCGGAGGCTTCGCCTCAAGTGATGTTTCAGTTGCTTTTGGCAACGCAGTAAGAACTGCGTTCTGAGTTCCCGCGGTTCCCGTATTAACTGTCGCGACATTCGCCGCTGCCTGATCGCTAATCAACGACTTCGGAGCGGGAACAAACGACGGCAACTCTTCGACGACTGCCGGTTTGCTGTTCGCGGCAGTCGTGTTGTTCGCAGCAGTCGGGTTGGTTGCAGCCGGTGCGTTGTTCGCAGCAGTCACCGTCTTTGCTGAATTCTGCGCGGGCTGGAACGCATACGTTCCGGCCGGTGGCGGCAAGTTCACAGGCGTCGTGTTCTGCATCGCCGTTTCACCCTGCTTCACGAGCGGTGCGTCAGGAACTTGCAAAACAACATCCTTCGGCAGCGAGCGTGCGGCCGCGATCTGGTCTTCACGATCCGCTTCACGAATCAGTTCCGCGAGCGAACCCGTGGTCGGCGACTGCAAGGTTCCGCTCGGTCGCATCTCTTCGTCACGCGGAGTCACGGCCGGAGCACGCAGCACGCGCGGTGTCACGGAGATCACGATGTCGATCTGACGATTGTCGCGCGTCGGCGAAGTGAAAAACCGTCCGAGGATCGGCAAGCCGCCGAGAAACGGCAGACCCGCCCGTCCATTAGTCATCACGTCCTGCGAGACGCTCGCCAGCATCATGGTGCGATTGTTCTGCACGCGAGCGGTGCCGGTGATCGTGCGTTCAGTGAAGGTCGGCGTTAACGAATTCGCTCCGAGAACATCTTTCGATTCGATGTTCATCTTCACTTGCACGTCGAGGTTCGGAAACACCTGCGGCGTGAACTTCAGCGTTAGACCAGTCGGCTCATAATTGATGACCGGGAAGCCGCCGCTCGGGAAGACATTTCCCTGGCCGGTGTTTGGGGTGCCGGTTTGCACACCAAACGGATAAGCCTGCGCTGTTTGCACCGGTACACGTTGACCGATGCGCGCGGTGGACTCTTCACCATTGAAAGCGTGGACCTGAGTCGAAGCGATTAGCTTCGTGTTGTTTTTGCTTTGAAAAGCAGTCAGGATTGATGGAGGTATTATCAGAGCGGCTGCAAGTGCGGTTGGACTTGTGATACCCAGATTTACACCACGCCCCTGGCTCCCATTCACCACGGCATTATCCGTCAACAGCGAGAACCCAGGCGAACCGCCGATGTTGAAGTTTCCAGTACCAATCTGGTTACCGAGCTGGAACAGATCGCTCTTCGAGATTTCATAGATGCTGACGTCCATCACCACTTCAGCACGATCTTTGTCGATACTCTGAAGCAGGTCGCCAATGAGTCGCACGTTCTCTGCAGTGTCACGGACAGTCAAACTGTTCGTTGCTTCATCGGGAACGACGATCGTCTGCGGACGACCGACTGACGGCGGAATCGCTTGCTGTACGAGCGTGCGCGCGTCAGCGGGTTTCATGTTTGAAAGGAAGAACGTGCGCAGCACCAGTTGTTGATACTGCGGGCGACGCGCCTGGTCAGCCACGAGAATCGTTCTGCGGCTGAGCTTCTGGAAAAAGAGTCCTTCCTGGAGAAACAGGTAATCGAGCGCCTGCGCGGTTGTGACGTCCTTCAAGCTGATATCAACCGGACGAGATTGCGCGAACGACTGTCGATCGAAAATGACGTTGAGATTTAGCTGTTCTGCAAGACTGCGAATCAACTGCTTGAGATCGCCTTTCACATCGACGACGCGTAGCTGTTGTTCACGAGGCGTGCCGAGGTCTTGCGCTGAGGCGCTCGCGGGGGTGAAAGTGCCACCTTCCGAGCTCTCGGGCGTCTTCGACGACCCGTTCGGATTCGCGCGCCCTTCCTTCACCGCCTGTAAGCGCAACATGCGCTCCATCTCAGATACAGCCAGCTCGTTTACCGGATCGTATCCGTAGGCCTGGCGGAAAGCGTTATAGGCGCCGACAAAGTCGCCCCTCTCCGACAACGACCTGCCTTGCTGCATGTAGGTTTGAGAGGCGTTGAAACTCGCGCGACGAAAATGGAGCTGGTACTCCATATTCGACGGGTCGGCGGCGACGGCGAGCGTAAACTCCTGGGCAGCTTTGTCCCACTGCTGCGACCGCTCATAGTCCATGCCCCGTTTGAAGTTCTTGTCGCCCTTTTTACCGAAAACGGTGATGGGTAAGGACAACAAACTGACGGCAAGGAGGAAAGAGATTAGGGTGCGAGTTCGTGTATTGTTCTTCATGACTTCTACTCGATTCGGGAGGTGGAAAGTTTAGCGGCCTAATAATGCCGCCGCGACGCCTAAGATGCAAGATCAAACCGGCCAATTTCCTTACACGCGAACATTTAATTTCGGTTCCGATTTAGCCCGGAATATAAGTCCTATAACTCTACCGGACCTATATTAATTCCTTGTCGGGGGGCAGGTTCTATTTAGATTGCGCTGAGCTCTTGGACAAACGTGACGCGGTTGATTTCGTGCAAGGTCGAAATACCGCTGAAAACCTTCTGTAAGGCGGAGTCTCTCAAGCTCTTCAACCCCTCGGCCTCAGCTGCGCGCCGGACTTCGGAACCCGGCCGCCGCTCGACGATCATCTCGCGGATATTATCAGATAAATCCAGTAATTCGTGAATAGCAGTGCGGCCTCGATAGCCGGTGTGGTTACAGGCGTCGCAACCGACATTCATGTAGAAAGCTTTGTCACGAAATTCTTCCGGCTTGAGTCCTGATTCCATCAGCTCCGTATCGTTCGGATGATACTGTCGCTTGCAGTAAGCACAGAGCATGCGAATCAGGCGTTGCGCCAAAACACAGTTGAGCGACGAGACAAAGTTGTAGGGCTCGACGCCCATGTTCAAAAAACGTCCGATCACGTCGATCACGTTGTTCGCGTGTACAGTTGTAAATACGAGGTGACCCGTCAACGCGGATTGGATCGCGATCTGCGCGGTCTCCGTATCACGAATCTCCCCAACCATGATCTTGTCAGGATCGTGACGCAGGATTGAACGTAGACCACGATCGAAAGTGAGTCCCTTCTTCTCGTTCACGGGAATCTGCGTGATGCCGTGCAACTGGTACTCGACCGGATCCTCGATCGTTACGATCTTGTCTTCTTCGTTTCTGATCTCGTTCAGCGCGGCATAGAGCGTCGTCGTCTTTCCCGATCCGGTTGGACCAGTGACAAGGACCATGCCGTATGGCTCCGCGATGTACCGGCGAAACTTGCGCAGGTCATCCTCCGCAAAACCGACGACGTTCAGATTAAGGTTGCGAAACTCTTCGTTGATCTGTTCTTTGTCGAGAATACGAATGACCGCGTCTTCGCCGTGAATAGTCGGCATGATCGAAACGCGGAAGTCGACGTTGCGTCCTTTGTAACGAACACGGAAACGACCGTCCTGCGGCACGCGACGCTCGGCGATATCGAGCTCTGACATGACCTTGATACGCGAGATCAACGTCTGGTGATAAGCAAGATCGATCGGATCGACTTTGGCGTAGAGCGCGCCGTCGATTCGATACTTCACCTGCACTTCCGTGTCGCGAGTCTCGATGTGAATATCGGAAGCGCGCGACTCCATCGCGTTGTAGATGATCGTGTCGACGAGTTTGATGATCGGCGACATCTCGGAGTCGGTCGCGAGACGATCGAGATCAAGGACTTCTTCGCCGTGTTCTGTTTCCCTGACGAGTGAAATGCGAAAACCTGAAGCTGCTTCCTGTAGCACGCGCTGTGTCGTGTCGCCTTTGCGCAGGACGACTTCGACCGCACCAGCGGTGGCAACGTAAGGCACAACCCGCGTTCGCAGCGTGCT
Organism: uncultured Acidobacteriota bacterium; assembly: GCA_963748155.1. Lineage (GTDB taxonomy): Bacteria > Acidobacteriota > Blastocatellia > Pyrinomonadales > Pyrinomonadaceae > PSRF01. The sequence goes on from CAVVHV010000005.1 coordinate 643,143, forward strand.
CGAAAGCTCGTCGAGACGCTCGAGATCAGTCGGATCGGCCATCGCGATGTGCAGGCCTTTTTGATCGCGCTTGAGCGGGACGAACTGGTGTCGCACCATCAGATCGACGGGCACTTCCGTAAACAGATCATAGTCGATCGGAGACTCGCGATCCGGCGGCAGGAGATCGACAAACGGGAGCCGGTAACGGCGCGCGAGCTCTTTCGCCGCTTTCATCTCGGGCGGAACATGCTCTTCGACGTTATGTCCGTTTTCACCGGTAGGCGGCACAGGCCGGACCACCGGATCGTCGTTTCCTGACGTTTGCTCCATAAACTACTTTCTACTAATGGCGCGAGCCGGTAACACCTGCGCCACTCGAGATTGACTGGATGATCGGGAGGTAAATGGCGAGCAGGATCGTCACCACGACGCCACCCATGACGACAAGAATCGCAGGCTCAAGCGTGGTCGTCAACTGCTCAAGTCGCACTTCGGATTCTGCGTCGTAGAACACGGCAACTTCATCCAGCATCTCGCGCAAGCTGCCGGATCGTTCGCCGATGCCGATCATGTCGATTGCGAGTGGCGGCATCCAGCCCGCCGTCTCCAAACTCTCTGTAAAAGAACGCCCCTCGCGAATCATCGGCAGGATTGAAGAGCTGCGACGCTGCAGCTCCAGATTCGTGATCGACTCTGATGCGATTTCCCACGACTCAACGAGCGTGATACCGCCGGCAAGCAGTGTCGCGAGCGAGCGTGTCGCCTGCGCCACAGACATTTGCACTGCAAGGCTGCCCGCGAGTGGAATCTTTAGAATCAGTTTACTGATCTGGAGTTTGCCGGCCGGAGTGCGCGACCAGACAAATAAAAATATGGCACCGCCGATGACCAATGGTCCGAACCACAGCACGTTTGTCGATAACCAGCGAGACAGGCCGACCACGATCTGAGTGACTGTCGGCAGTTCATTACCGAAGCCTGTAAACAGCTCTGACATTCTCGGCACGACGTAGATTGTCAAAAACGTGACCATACACGCGGATGCGAACAGCAGAAACGTCGGATACGCGAGTGCGCCGCGAATCTTTCGTCGCAGCGCGACGTTGCGTCGCATGTATGTCACATAGCGATTCAGAACCTCGTCGAGCGCACCCGAGCGTTCGCCCGCGAGAATCGAGGCAGTGTAGATACGCGGAAAGATAGTGCCCTGCGAAGCGAACGCAACCGACAATGCATCGCCTCCGCGGATCTTTTCTTCAACGTCGCCGAGCACCGCTCGCAGCCGTGACGACGCGGCTCGCTTCCGCAGCATCGAGATTGCCTGAAGGATCGGAATGCCCGCGCGAACGAGTGCTGCGAGTTGTTGATTAAAGAGGAGAAAGTCGTTGGCTTTGACTTTGGGATGCGCGCCGCGGCCGCCAAGACGTGTCAGTGCGGCAACGCCGGAAGTACGTGGCGGCGCGACATTAAAGACGCGAAAGCCTTCGCGCTCGAGTCGCGCCCGCGCTTCGTGCACGCCTGAAGCTTCGATCGTGCGAGTCACGACCTCGCCAGCAGGGGTTCCCAATCGACAAATAAACTCAGCCATGGCAGCCGATTCTATCTCACGCGCCGCATAAGCAGAAGTTGCAATCCATTGCGGGCGTCAAAACAAAGAACAAGTCACACTTTTCGAAGTTTATCGATCTGAACATGCTGGTGATGACCGGCGGGAAAGAGCGGACGAAAAAAGAGTTTGCGCAACTCCTCGCGGCCGCGGGCTTCAAACTCCTCCGCGTGATCCCGACCGACCTGCCGCACAGCGTCGTCGAAGCCGTACCCGTTTAAAAATTCAGCCGCGGATGAAAGCAGATCAACGCGAATCTGCGTTTGTCCGCGTTCATGCGGCTCCTATTTCAATCTTGCGCCGAATCCACGCCTGTCCTAGAATGGCCTTGCCAACACAGCACTTAAACTGAAACGCGCGCGGCCGTCTCCCCGTGAACATTTCATGCTCCGGTATTGAAAGTCGGGCATCACTCGTACCCCAACGAGCATCTGTGTTGACAGTTCCCTTTCGAGCCCTGACCGGTACTTAAGAAATTTGAATCACCGAACTGTAGCCCGGGGGTGACATGTACACTCGTTACGCCACCAAGATTACGGCGGTTTCCATCTCGCTTCTCGCTGTCACGGTTTTCTTTACGTTGGCAGTGCAGAGCCAGAGCCAGGACCCTGCCCAAGACAAACCTCAGGAACAACAACAACCCGCTGCCCCCACGCAGAGCCCATCCCCGGCACCGAAACAGCAGGACAAAAAGCTCGGCAGTGAGCTCGACGATCGCTCGCTCATTACCAACACTGACCTGATCACTCTGACAGTAACTGTGACCGACACCTACGGACGTTACGTGTCAGGACTGAGCAAAGGCGCTTTCGCCGTCTTCGATAACAAACAGCAACAGGAAATCACATACTTCAGCGACGACGACTCACCTGTCTCAGTCGGAGTTATCTTCGACGTTTCCGGATCGATGAGCGGCGATAAAGTCAGACGCGCGCGCGACGCTCTGAGCAAGTTCATCCAAACGAGTCACGATTCCGACGAGTATTTCCTGATCGCGTTCAACTCGCGAGCGCAGTTGTTGCTGGACAAAACACGCGACGGCGATTCGATTTTGAATAAGCTGACGTTCGTCGAAACCAAGAGCCAGACCGCACTCTACGACGCCTGTTATCTCGGCGTGGAAAAGGTCCAACGTGGCGCTCATCCCAAACGCGCTCTGCTTCTGATCAGCGATGGCCAGGACAACGACTCCCGCTACACTTTCAACGAGCTGCGAAAGCTTTTGAAAGAATCGGACGTGACGCTTTACGCGATCGGAATCCTGAGCGGCAGCGACGCCGGCAGCTCTCTCGGCATGGAAGGTCAGGGCATTCTCGATGAGCTCTCGGGCGTATCGGGAGGCAAGGCCTTCTTCCCGCGTTCGGCTGCGGAAATGGACGATATTTTTGAGCAGATTGCGTTGGAGCTACGGCACCAGTACTCTATCGGCTACAAGCCGGAAGCGTTTGCGAACGATGGTAAGTGGCATAAAGTTAAGGTGAAAGTCACGCCGCCACGCGGCTTGCCACGGCTGTTCGTTCGCTCCAAGGAAGGCTACTACGCCACGGCTGGTGCGCGTTGAGTTCAAGGCCGGCTCCGGCAACTATAACTTACTTCCCCGGCATCTTTTGACGTGTGCTATAGCGTTCTGAATCTATCGGCGACGCTGTTTGCCCCAGCCTTGCGCGGTTTGAGGAGTTTTTAAGGAATTGTTGAGTGAGCAGAATCTGAGGTGGACCGGGATTATTGCGGTCTGCGGTTTAATACTCTCGGCATTGGTTTTTGGCCCGAGTGTGTCTGCGAGTGGCGATCAGGAGCGTCCACGAAGCACGCAGGCGAAACCGGCTGCAACACCAACGCCACCCGCTACGGTTCCGGCTCAGCCGTCGCCCACTGCAACCCCAACGCCGACTCCGCAAACTCAGCGACCAACCACTGATCGCATCGCGCCCACATTAGGCGAGCCACCGCCACCACCGCGTCTTAAGCCAACTCCAACTCCAACGCCGCCACCCGAAATCGATGAGGGCGACATTCTGCGAATCAATGCGGAGCTGGTCCAGCTTCACGTGCGCGTGATCGATCGGAACAATCGTCCGATTAACAACGTGCCGCAAAATGATTTTCACATCTTTGAAGATGGCGTGCCGCAATCGATCGAAACTTTTACTCGTGAAGAAGTACCGATCAGTTACGGTCTCGCGGTCGATACTTCCGGATCTCTGCGCTCACAGTTGCAAAGCGTGGTCGATGCGGGCAAGACGATTATCAATAGCAACAGGCAGGGCGATGAGACATTTCTGGTGCGGTTCATCAGCAGCGACAAGATCGAGACGGTCCAGGATTTCACGGCCAACAAAGAATTGCTGATGGATGGTCTCGATAGTTTTTATGTCGAGGGCGGCCAGACCGCGATCATCGATGCTGTTTATCTTTCAGCGGAGCACGTTTCTGAATACAGGAAAGGCGACGAAGGAGATCGCAGGCGACGCGCGCTGATCGTTATCACTGACGGTGAAGACCGAAACAGTTTTTACAAACAGGAACAGCTCTTTACGCGGCTGCGCGAGGAAGACGTGCAGATCTTCGTGATCGGGTTCGTCAATGAGCTGGATAAAGAAGCGGGGCTGATTCGCAAGAGCCCGCGTGAGAAAGCTGTCAGCCTGATCAATAAGCTCGCGAGTGAGACGGGTGGGCGCGCGTTCTTTCCGGATTCCGTCGCCGAGCTGCCGCAAATCGCGAACGAGATCATTAGAGACCTGCGCACTCAGTATGTGATCTCTTACAACCCAACGAACAAGACGCAGGACGGCAGCTATCGCGCGATCAAAGTGTCGGTGGAACAGCCTTCAGGCTCCGACAAGCGTATCGCGTTGACGCGAACGGGACGTCTTGCTCGCAAAGAAAATCAAAGCAACGTCAAGCCACCGGCAGTGCGTCTGCCGTCAACTACTACCCAGCAAACCCAGCAAACCCTAATCTGCGTTCATTTGCGTTTATCCGCGGCTTTCTTTTTGTACTTGTAACCGTGTCTTGAGGCCGCCTCCTCGATCGAGTGCGTGTTCGTGAGCACGTCATCCTTGCGCGCCAACTCAATCAACCTCTTGTAGTAGTTCCGCAGCGCATCGATTTCCGGCTCACTCAAATCCTCGACATCGATCAGGCGATTGCTCGCGCCCTCCATCGCCGCGACGATCTCGTTTAACTTCAGATGAATGGCAAGCGCATCTTTGTTCTGCGCACGCTGGATTAAAAAGACCATCAGGAAAGTGACGATCGTCGTGCTCGTATTGATCACGAGTTGCCACGTATCGGAAAATTTAAAGAGTTGGTCCGGTGATGCCCCAGACAAGAATCACCAGTACAGCAAGCACAAAAGCCACCGACGTTCCGGTAGCTTTCGTAGCCTGATGAGAAAACTTCTCGAGCAGCTCACTCACTTTGTTTCTTTTTCGCGGCATCGATAATTCTCCACACAATTCGGCAGAAATTCCGGGGAATAAATTCGAGGGAAAGATTAGGGGAGTTACGTTAGGGGATCATTTGGCCTTGACGGAACCACTGATCTTCTTTCGTGTGGTTTCGCCAGTGTGCAGGACCGGTAAGCCAAGATCTACGTCTGAATGCGGTTGAGGAATCACGTGTGTCGCCACGACTTCGCCGACTCGCTTTCCTGCGGCAGCGCCGGCGTCGACAGCACTACGAACAGCGGCAACATCGCCGCGCACGATCGCCGTCACGAGGCCGGCGTCGATTTTTTCCCAGCCGACGAGGCGCACATTCGCGGCTTTCACCATCGTATCGGCGGCTTCAATCATCGCCACCAGGCCACGGCATTCGACCATTCCAAGTGCTTCAGGCATTAGGTCCCTCCCATTGAATGCTCAGTATAATATAGGTCCCATAGGACCAGTAGGGCCTATTTGAAAGGATCAATTCCGCAATGAGTGGATCGGAGCAGGGATTCTGCCACCGCGCCTGATAAACGCCGCCGATGAAAAAGCGTTCACCGGCATGATCGGCGCGCTGCCCAGCAAGCCACCAAATTCAACCATCTCACCCACATCACGTCCCGGCACCGGAATGATCCGTACCGCAGTCGTCTTGTTGTTCATGACGCCGATTGCCAGCTCGTCAGCGATGATCGCCGCGATAGTCTCAGCCGAAGTCGATCCGGGCACAGCAACCATATCGATGCCGACGGAGCAGACGCTGGTCCATGCTTCCAGTTTCGCGAGTGACAGCGCGCCGACTTGCGCCGCTTCGATCATGCCCGCATCTTCCGACACAGGAATGAACGCGCCGCTCATTCCGCCGACGGAGCCGCTGGCCATCGCGCCGCCTTTCTTCACGGCATCAGTTATCAACGCGAGCGCTGCGGTCGTGCCGTGAGTGCCCGCCCGTTCGAATCCCATGGCTTCGATGATATTGGCGACTGAATCACCGGGAACGGGTGTCGGTGCTAAAGAGAGATCGATGATGCCGAACGGAATTCCGAGTCGACGCGCGGCTTCACGTCCGACGAGCTCGCCTGCACGCGCGAGTTTGAACGACAGTTTCTTGATCTGCTCGGCGATATCCTGTAACGGAAGATCCCGATCTGCGTTTTTGACTGCGTAATGGACCACGCCCGGACCCGACACACCAACATTGATCACGGCTTCCGCCTCACTCACGCCATGAAAAGCGCCGGCCATGAATGGATTGTCTTCAACTGCATTCGCGAAGCAAACAAATTTCGCGCAGGCGAGTCCAGCTTGATCGCGTGTTCGCTCGGCGGCTTCCTTGATAACCCGTCCGATCTGGCCCACTACGTCCATGTTGATGCCGGCGCGAGTCGTCGCCGCGTTCACTGACGAACACAAACGCACAGTGGTCGCAAGAGCTTCAGGGATCGAGTCGATAAACCGGATCTCTGAAGGTGTCGTACCTTTTTGAACGAGTGCGGAGTAGCCTCCAATGAAATCAATGCCGACCGCCTGCGCTGCATCGTCGATGGCGCTTGCGACCTGCATGAGATCGCCGCGTAGTCCTTCAGTGATGAGAGAGACGGGCGTGATCGAGATACGTTTGTTGGCGACTCTGATGCCAAACTGTTCGCCGATCTCATCAACTACAGGCACGAGCTGCGCTGCAACCGAGCGGATCTTTTCACCGGCTTTTTGCGCGACACCGGACATCGAATCGCTCTTGCAATCGAGCAGGCTCAGACCGAGCGTGACGGTGCGCACGTCGAGATGCTCCATCTCGGTCATCGCGACTGTTTGCAGGATCTCGGCTTGAGTGTATTCCATCTATCCGATGACTTTGCTCAGGATCAATAAGACGAGGAACAGTATGAAGAACGCTGCCGCAACGAGCAGGAAACGCAAACTCGGATCGTACGCTGCCTGATCGATCACAACACTCGACACGTGCCGCAATTTCTCCACTCGACCTTTACACCCTCATGATGACGAACGGGCTTAGGTGGCGGGGCATGATCGACAATCGTGTCGTTGCCGTCGTAACGTTGTTGTCGCTGCGGCCTGTGAAATCGGATTGCCACATTGCGGGCAGAACATCGCGTGCTGGCGCACGGTCACGCCACAGGCGGTACATCGACGAGCTATCTCGGGTTCTGACATAAAACCTTTGACTTAGATCCGGTGCATGGCGTTGAAAAGATCCTCGCGCTGCGCATAAATCCTCACCCCAAGTTTTTCACCTTCTGACCGCAGTCGATCTTTCAACTCCGCAGTACTTTCACGCGCGCGCGTCGTATCAGCAATAATCACCATCGCGAATTTTCCCTGCACGACAGTCTGATTGATGTCGATGATACTGCAACTAGCCTCCGCCAGTATCTGCGACACGCCCGCGACGATCCCCGGATGGTCCAACCCGAAAACTGAAATGACCATCCGCGCCGATGACCCTTCAGTCGCATCCATTCGCGCCGCACCATTATCAGCAGTTGCGGCACGACGAGTATTACTCGTCGTCTCAACCTGCTTATAGATATCGGTGACTAGCTGCTCGACAGTCGTATCGTCAACCGTACTTCCGAGACGGTCGTAAACCGCTCGGGTGATTCGGTAAATCAGCTCTTCATTCGCCATGAGAAAGGGATGATTTGATCAGGCGTGATCAGGGTCTGCCATTTTCTTGTATCAGCCGGCGTGCGGCCTCGCGCATTTCGTCAGATGCAGTGTCGGTGATATCGACTCGATCGACGATGCCGACGACCGCAGCTTCGATGGACATGTCCTGGTTTCCGATCGCCGTACGCGCAGCTTTGCCGTACGCGCATATCACCATTTCACCGGTGCCCGCACCAAGGCGATCCGCAACGACAACGATATTGCGTGTCGGCTCCTTGTCGAGATCGTAAGGATGAACAATGAGAAATCTGACGCCCTCGAGATCGGGAGTCTTCTTTGTCGACCAGACTGTGCCTACAACTTTAGCTAAAAACATTAATCCACAGATTACACAGATTAAACTTTGGCAAAGACCTCTGCGGGTTCACCAATGTCACGCGCTGAGGGCGTGATGATCGTGCGCGCGGTGATGTAGATCTTCTCGCCTTTCTGAATCGCGCGGCGCACGTCGTCTTCACTCACAAACTCAACTGCCTTTGCGCCGTTGTTCGACGGCGGCGCCGGCTTGTTTTCTCGTGGTGCTGGTGGTGGCGGCGCAGGCGCGGGCGCCGTATACATGCTTCCAGCTTCACTCTCGATTACCGGCGGTGGCAATGGCGAAGCCGCCGGCTCGGTTCGTTTGCCCGCGAGGAAACGATCCACAATCGCGGCAATCTCCTGTCGATCGATTTTACCGCCCGCGACCACCGGCTCCTTCGCTGGACAGCTGTGACTGGCTGTGTAACTGTCTGTGTGGAAACTGCCGGACGCGCGCTCTTCACCGGTCGTGTTTCAAATGCAACGCGCTTGATGTCCATCAAATGAAGGGGGGAAACATTATCCGACGTCACATTCCCGCCCCACGAACCGCAACCCAACGTCATCGATGGTGGTAACGCAGTGGAAAAACCGATCGCTCCATGCGTCGTCGGAGTGTTCACAGTGATACGCGACGCAGGCATCTCCGCGCCAAAACTCACCGCCGCTTCACGCGAGCGCGTGTGAATTCCCGCGGTGTGGCCCATGCCACCGTAAGCCAGAACTTCCTGCGCACGTTTGGCGCACGCCTGCAAACCATCGACTACATAAAACGCAAGGATCGGCGAGAGCTTTTCCATCGACAACGGATGTTCGCGCCCGACGCCCGCAACGTCTGCAATCAAACATCGTGTGCCCGGCGGAACACTTATCCCCGCCATCTTCGCGATCACGTCAACTGACCTGCCGACGATCGCCGGATTGAGCGAACGCTGCTGAGTAGCAACGACTTTTCCGAGTTGATCGGCTTCAGCGGCGGAAAGGAAATGTGCGCCCTGAAGTTTGAACTGTTCGCGCACTGCCTGCTCGACAGGTGCATCACAAATCACCGCCTGCTCGGAAGCGCAGATCGTTCCATTATCAAAACACTTGCCCGTCAAAATATCCTGCACGGCCTTCGGAACGTCGGCAGTGCGCTCGACACACACAGGCACGTTGCCTGGTCCAACTCCAAACGCCGGTTTTCCTGATGAGTACGCCGCGCGCACAAGTCCGATTCCACCGGTCGCGAGGATCACGGCAGTCTGCTTGTGCTTCATCAACGTCTCGGTGCCTTCGATCGTCGCCGTCGTCATGCAACCGATCGCGTCTGCGGGCAGACCTTCCTTCACACCTGCATCGCGCATAACGCGCGCCGTTTCGTTAATGCACTTCGCGGCTGACGGATGTGGCGACAAAACAACAGTATTGCGAGATTTGATTGCGATCAGGATCTTGAAAATTGCAGTCGAGGTTGGGTTAGTGGAAGGAATAATGCCGGCCACGACACCACGTGGGCTGGCGATCTCTACAACGTCTTTCGAGTCCGAAACGATGCCCTTCGTCCGCAGTCCGCGAAAGTAGTTCCAAACGTCTTCCGCCGCAAAACGATTCTTTTCCTGTTTGTCGGCGGGAACGCCATATCCGGTTTCCTCGACGGCCATCGCGCCGAGTCGCGCCGCTTCACTCAACGCCGCCCGCGCCATCGCTTCGCAGATTCGATCGATCTTCGCCTGATCAAACTCGGCAACTTGCGCCTGGGCTCGATGCGCCGCCTCGACGAGGTCGCGCGCCTGTTGCACTGAAACTAGATCCTTATCGACGGACATGACTAACTCCAGGCTGATATCCACAGATTACACGGAAATTCTGTGTAATCTGTGGCATGCAATCTATCTCGCTCTTTCTTTATTCGCGTCGCGTGTTCCGGCGCCCAGCGAGCGTCCCTGATCTCCCTGGCCCAACTGGCCGCGCGCGCCACCTTGCAGCGCCTGCTCGTCGGGACTCAGACCGGTGCGCCCGTTGACCGGCAGCACACGCTCGACTTCCGCGTGCGGTCTCGGAATCACGTGCACGCTGATCAGCTCACCAACTCGACGAGCCGCAGCCGCGCCCGCGTCAGTCGCCGCTTTGACCGCACCAACGTCGCCGCGCACAAAGATCGTCACGTAGCCGGCTCCGATGTACTCCTTGCCGAGCAGTTGTACATTCGCTGCCTTGACCATGGCATCGGCGGCCTCAACTGCACCCACGAATCCTTTGGTCTCAACCATTCCGAGTGCTTCCAGGGGCATCTCTTTGTCCTCACTTTTATCTATTGTAGATATTAAAAGCGACTTGATCGGGTCACTGTTGGGGTCAACGTACCACCGCGGGCGACAAGAAGCAAGAGACGCAGATCTTTTGAGATACAAAAGTTTGACACCGTTTAGCAGCGCAAGCTATAGTGCAGAAAAAGTGGGAGTTGTAGGCATTCATACAAGCGGCGCGCTGATAGACCTGGGTTAACAATCCCCGACCACCAACACCAGGAATCGAGCGAGTGGAGATGGCAGCGAGTATAGGCGAACGATTGCGACTCGCTCGCGAGGAGCGCGGTATCGGTCTGCGCGAGATCTGCGAGCAGACGCGTATCTCGGTCCATTATCTTGAAGCCATCGAAGCCAACGATTACAAGCGCCTGCCCGGCGGTGTCTACAGTCGCGGCTTTATAAAGGCCTACGCGAAATGTGTGGGCTACGACGAGCGCGAGGCGATCGAAGGCTACACGCGGTATTTGCGTGAGCACGGCGAGTCGACCGACGACGTCAGCACGCACCCGCATTACTCCAAAGTCTATACAGACACGCCCGCGACCCGTTCGCCTGTGTTGACTGTGATTCTTGCGATTTTAATTCTGGCAATTCTGACGGCGGCGGCGCTCGCCGCGCTGCACTGGTTCCAACGCCGTGCCTCGGTGACACTGCCGAGCGATCAAACCTCAATCGCGCTCAACCAAACGGAGCCACCTATGTATAATGACGCCACATGATTACATCTGATATCTACGAAGGCTTAACCTTCGACGACGTACTTTTAATACCAGATCGTTCCGACGTTCTACCCTCCCAAACCGACACCGCGACTCAATTCACGCGAAACATTCGTCTACAGATTCCACTCTGCTCGGCAGCGATGGACACGGTGACTGAAGCAGCGCTCGCAATCGCACTCGCGCAACAAGGCGGCATCGGCGTTATTCATAAAAACCTGAGCATTGAGCGACAGGCGGAAGAGGTCGATAAAGTTAAACGATCTGAATCAGGAATGATCGTCGATCCCGTAACCATCCGGCCCGATCGTCCGGTGCGCGAGGCGTTACTGGTGATGGAGCGTTTTCATATCAGCGGCGTGCCCGTTGTTGATGAAGATGGACATCTCGTCGGCATCATCACAAATCGCGATTTGCGTTTTGAAACACGGTTCGACATTCCTGTCGCTGACGTGATGACGCCTCAGCCGCTCGTCACTGTCCCTGTCGGCACGACGCTCGACCAGGCCAAAGCCGTTCTGCAAAAACACCGCATCGAGAAGCTGCTCGTCGTCGATGAAGACAAACATATAAAAGGACTCATCACGGTCAAAGACATTCAGAAGGCGATCAAGTACCCGTCCGCGGCGAAAGACAATCTCGGACGTTTGCGGGTCGCGGCTGCGATCGGTGCGACCGGCGATTATCGCGAGCGTGCGGATGAGCTCGTCAAAATGCGGGTCGACTGTCTCGTGATCGATACGGCACACGGCCACTCGTCACGCGTCATCGAGGCGGTTAAAGAGATCAAGAAGCGACACGCGGAAACGGATCTGATCGCGGGAAATGTTGGCACGACTGCCGGCGCGCAGGAGTTGATCGACGCGGGCGTTGATGCGATCAAAGTCGGTATTGGTCCGGGATCGATCTGTACGACGCGAGTTGTAACTGGTGCTGGCGTTCCGCAGATCACGGCGATCTCGAGTTGCGTGAAAGCCGCGCGTGGCAGGAACGTTCCCGTGATTTCTGACGGTGGCGTGAAGTTCTCAGGCGACGTTGCGAAGGCGATCGCGGCGGGCGCAGACGTGGTAATGATCGGATCATTGTTCGCCGGAACTGAAGAAGCGCCCGGTGAAGTGATTCTATTTCAAGGTCGTTCGTTCAAGACGTATCGCGGCATGGGCTCGCTCGGTGCGATGCGCGAGGGTTCGCGAGATCGTTATGCGCAGGATCAAATTGAGACTGACTCGAAACTCGTTCCCGAAGGTATTGAAGGACGTGTGCCGTACAAGGGTACACTTGCGGAGATGGTGACCCAGCTTGTTGGTGGGCTTCGATCAGGGATGGGATACACGGGCTGTCAGACGATCCCGGAATTTCAAGAGCGGACGCGCTTCCTCCGCATCACCTCAGCAGGACTGAAGGAATCTCACGTACACGACGTGATCATCACGAAGGAAGCGCCAAACTACAGACTAGAATAGATCTGCGTTCATCCGCGTTCATCTGCGGATTAAAAAACGTATCGCAACTGGAACTGCCCGATACGTCCACCGTTCACGTTTCCAATCAACAGGTTCCCGGTGTTGAACCGGAAATCATTGAACGTCGGATCCGTCACGTCGCCCGTACCCGGCGCGAACTGTGGCGTATTCAACGCGTTGAAGTAATCGAACCGGATCTCGAAGTGATCGCTCTCCATCCGCGTGAATCCGAGATCGATCGACTTCGTCAAACTCAAATCCAACCGGTTCTGTTTTGGACCACGCAGAATATTCCGCCCCGCCAGCCCCGTCCGGATTGACTCGCTCACAAGGAAACGAACGTCCGCCGGATTGACCGGATTGCCATTAACATCAACAAAACCGGTCGGGGACACCGCACCCGAAATAAAATTCTCCGAAATAAAATTGGAGAACGCGACGGAGTTCGCCGGCGCGTTGGGATTGCTGATCGCCGGCCGATCGTTGACCGCACTGCCATCACCATTCAGATCGATGCCACCGACGAACGGCGTCTGCACATTTCCGGACTGGATGCGATATGTGCCCGCGATCGAATAACCACCAAGCACGTTGTGCACGAACCCCGATCGACCGAGCCTCGGCAGATCGTAAATGAACGTCGCGACAAATCGATGTGGCACGTCAAACGACGCGACACTCCGATCCGTGCGGCGATTGTTTGGATCAGAACCGAAACTGCTGCCGCCTGTGGTCGCAAAAACTTCGCTGTTCACGTCGTCGATCGCTTTCGAGAATGTGTAAGCAAACCGTAGTAGCAGTCCGCTACTGAAACCACGATCGAGTCGTGCTTGCAGAGAGTTGTAAGTAGAATCACCACCATTCGTTCGAGCAGTGACTGAGCCACGATTCGGAAACTGCCTCTCGAGCGTATCGAACCCGCCAATACCCGGATTCAACTGCTCGTTAATAAAGAGACGCGTTCCGCGTGAGCCGACATACGCCACGTCGCCGATGAACTTGAACGGCAACTCGCGTTGAATACCGAAGTTGTAAACATACGTCTGTGGATTGACGAGATTCGTCGGAATGGTGCTGATGCTCGCGAGCGGATCGGGCGTGCCGGTTGCCGGCAACGACCCGGTGCCGAAGTTCGCGATTCCGCGCGGATCCGTATTCGCCGGCAACGACGCGCCGAAGTTAGTCACGCCAAACGTATTCGGAACACTCGCCGCAGTGTTAGCGAGAATGTTGTTGAAGAAGAAGTCATAGCTAACCGCAAAGCCACCGCGAATCACCGTCTTGTTTTCCCCAAGAAGACCTTTCCAGAAGTTCGGCGAGTACGCGAAGCTGAAACGCGGCGCGAAGTTGTTGTTATCGCGCTCCTGGCGTGCGACCGCGTCAACTGGTTGATCAAAACCGGCAAACGCGGGAAACGGAATCGCGTTGAAAGGCGTGCCATAATTCTCGTAACGCAGACCCAAAGTCAGCGTTAGATTCGGTTTGACTCGCCATGCGTCTTCGACGAAGTAGTTCTGGTAGAAAGCGTTCGGAACGATCACCGGGCTGCCAAATTGAATAGCTGCGCCACCTGCCCCACGACCTGAAAACTGATCCACGAAGTTTCCGAACGCATTGAATCCACCGCCCCCGGCGAACGTAAGGACGCCGCGCGAGTTGAAAGGTATCTGCTGTGTGGCGCGTTGAATATTCAGGTCTGCGCCAAAGCGAAGCGTGTGATTACCAGCGGTGTACGAGAGCGTGTCCTGTATCTGGTAGTTGTTGAAGAGGCGTCCCTGCGGAAAGAGCCCGGGCAGGCCTACATTCGTAATGCCCTGGCCCAGCCCGGCGCCGGTGAACGCGAAGACCGGACCCGCCGCCTGCACTTCCGGATCACGCGCACTAAAGTTTACGTTGAATCGTCCGTAACCGAAGCGTGCTTCATTTACCAGACGTGTCGAGATGTTGCGCGTGTAATTGAAATAGAAGTTCTGCGAGAGACCGGGCACATCGACTTCAAAACCCGGAAACGGCGAGCCGCCGCTGGCGGCCGTGGGAAACTGGTTGGTCACGATCAGACGATCGTAAACATAGCGAAACGACACGCTGTCTTTCAGCGTCGGCGTCCAGTCGACGCGAGTAAGAAACTGATCGTCAGTGAGCGGCTGTGCGCTGCTGATCGTCGTCTCACCAAAATCGATGTCGGGCCGGCCGCCTCCAAGCGAGACAGCGGCGATCTCACGTTGACCGCGCAGGTTGCCAACGATGTTCAGATAGCGATCGAGGTTTGCGTTCGTGCCCGCTGGGAACAACGCGCGCAGCTTGGCAAATCCTTCTGCGGTCGGCACGCGAGTGGTTGCATCGGCGCCCGAACGGAAGAGATCGCGTGGTAAGTTCCAAAGAAGAAAAGCTTGTCTTTGACGATTGGACCACCAAGCGAGAAGCCAAATGTGTTCTCGGTCACCACAGGCTTTCGCGTTCCATCTGCCCTTTGACTCGCCGTCAGTGAGTTGAAAGCACTGTTATTGATTACGTCGTACGCTGATCCGTGAAACTCATTCGAGCCACTGCGCGTCACGATGTTCACAACTGCACCGCCTGCGCGTCCAAACTCGGCTGAGTAGTCTGATTGAAGTACTGCCACCTGGCTGTAACCGTCGCGCAGGATCGGAATATAAGACTGGCCGGCTATCGAGTTGTCATTGTTATCGAGCCCATCGATCAACTGGTTATTGGCACGTGCGCGCAATCCGTTAACAGAGAACTCGGTGCCCTGGACGAAGCCGCCCGCGAGTGGACCAGGATCGATGACGCCCGGCAACGTGAAAACGATGCTTGCGGGATTCAGGCCCGGTGTCGGCAAGTCAGTGATTTCGCGCTTGCTCAGCGTGTTGACGCGAGCTCCGTCCTGCGACTGGAGAATGACATCGCTGCCGGAGTTAACAATGACCATTTCCGTCTGCGTGCCGACTTCGAGCAGGAAATTGGCTGAAGTGGTCTGGGCCGCAGCGATGATCAGACCGTCGCGCGTGATGGTTTTGAACCCGGGCTGAGTGATTTCGATTCTGTACGCGCCGGGATCGATGGCGTCTAAGCGAAAGCTGCCGTCGGCAGTTGACGTGGTCACACGCGTGACGCCGGTGCTTGAGTTTGTGATCTTCACGACAGCGCCGGAAACGACCGCACCGTTTTGGTCGCTGACGTTCCCGACGAAAAATCCTTTACTGGTTTGTGCGAAAGCGCTGCTGGTGAGAGCCAGAATCATCGCAGCGATGGCTATAAGTCTAATTCTCGTCACAACAAAACACTCCTTAATTAAATGGGGCGGAGAGAGAATGGGGATTTAAAAAAGCAACTGTAGGGGCTGCCATAAACGCCGAAGGCGTTGGCTAATTTCAGCCCAGGGTTGGAGCGCAGCGACAACCCTGGGTTAATCAACCAAAGATCGTAAAACCCTGAAAGGGTTCCGCGGTTGGCGAACCCTTTTCAGGGTTCTCACGGTGTTGTGTTATCGATTCCCCAGGGTTGTCGCTGTGCTCCAACCCTGGGCTGAAATTAGCCAACGCCTTCGGCGTTATGGGCCACCCTACAATTGCATTCCCCTTGCACGTTCCCGCCTTGCATCTTCCGAGGACTTCTGGAGTGCGAGGCCTCGGTCGCTATGCCCCCCGGCAGCGTCTGGGTCGGCGCACTCCAGAGAGTCACTCGAAACCTTCACGGCTAGTTAGTCACCCGGATGGTGATGGTCCTTACCTCCGGCGCTCTCATTGCCGCGATTCCCTTGTCCTGTGCTTCCCGCTCGAGCTCGCGTTCAGCACGCGACTTGGGCAGCTCGCGTCCCGTTAGACCACCCGCGGGCCAGATTTCCGAAAGGAAGTACTCATCTCCGTAACGGTGAAACACCAGCGAGCTGTTTTTCACCGGGTTGTATGCGACAACCGGAATAGTGAAACGCGTTACGTTCGAATGCCCATCTGTACTACTGATCTGAATGACGGTATCTCCGCTACTCTGTTGCGCGCGGTTGATCCAGTACTTGCCCGCCGGAAGTTTTTTGCCGGCCACTGAAAAATCGAACGGAATGTTTGCGGTTAACCTGTAAGTAAGGGATTGCGCCTGTGTCGACACGCTCGCGGCGATGATCGTCATCACTGCCAGCAAACCGATCTTTGCAACTCCCTTTGCAACTACGTTCTTCATAACAACTCTCCTCTTCGTTCTTTGAATCGCTTCTGATCTACATACCACTCAAGCGACTCGGTTATTCCCCGCCTGGACCACGTCGATGCAAGTTGTAATAGCGGGTCGCTTATGTTTCACAACTTGCTCGGCTGAATTAGCTCGCGCGACTCCACGCAGACAAACGAATAGTCGCTTGCGCGCGCGTGATAGCCGCGACATGACAGTACCGATCGGAATTCCCGTGATAGAGGCGATCTCTTTATACGAAAGCTCCTCCAGCTCACGCAGGATCACCACTTCACGAAACTCGATCGGCAGTTTTTCAATAGCCTCGTTGATCAATTGCGCTCGAACTTTCAAAACGTGCGAAGCTTCCGGATCAGGCTCGTCAGACTCTTTCGTCAACACTACTTCGTCGAAGTCCCCTGAAAGCTGCACCGCTCTGCTCCGCTTCAACCACGTGTAGCAGGTGTTTCGCACGATCGTTAACAACCATGCCCAGCGTCAGTCCCATGAAAGCCGCCAAAAAACCTGAGCGCGCGCAAGTAAGCTTCCTGGACCATGTCCTGCGCGTCGGCTTCGTTACGCGTTAACCACCGCGCCAGGTTGTGGGCGGCATCCAAATGGGGCATGACTGCTTCTTCGAAATTCATGGCTTTGATCGTGGGAATCGATCACCCGAAGATTTCAGGCGGTTAATTTGGCCAGCGTCCTCTCCTGCAAGGCAGCGCGTATGCGCCCCAGGTGATGAAAGCTGTGTCGCACGGCGTGATCTTCAAGTACGAACTGGCACGTAAGCATTGCGTTCGCATAGAGCGACATTGGCGCCGCCTGATCGAGCTCCGCATCGGTAAATAAGCGGATTGTCGCTGCGGCGTCGGTACTGTTTTGCTTCAGCAACTCGATCGTCTCCTCTTTCGAGACACCGTCGAATTTCTTCGCGTGTTCGGCGTTCATTTTGTTAACGACCTCGGGTGTCACGCCCTCGATCGCTTCACCTTTCGCCAGCGTCTGCGCGAGCTGGATCTCGATCGGGTAGACGCTCGCGACGTGATGGACCACCACTCCGATCCTCCGCCCGTCTCCGGGAACACGACTTT
Organism: uncultured Acidobacteriota bacterium; assembly: GCA_963748155.1. Taxonomy (GTDB): domain Bacteria; phylum Acidobacteriota; class Blastocatellia; order Pyrinomonadales; family Pyrinomonadaceae; genus PSRF01. The sequence goes on from CAVVHV010000005.1 coordinate 660,884, forward strand.
GCCACTCGAATTCCGTCAGCGAGCTGGCGAAAGCCTCAAGTGCCAGCGCACCGAGCTCGAGTCGACGGGCAAGTTCGTAACTGCGTTTACTCATCTTTATCTCCTCACAGAATCGGTAGTGGCTCACCAAAAATAAAATCGTCCATCATGACGACGTCGTCTTTCTCGGAGTCATTAGGACCAGGCGCGACGTCGCCGCTCGTGATTCGCACTCGCGCGACACGTGCGTCAGGAAATACAACGCCGAAGAAAGAAAACCCGCCATCGCCCGGCGACGCTGGTACGTAACTGCTGAACAACAACTGTCCGTCAGTGCCGTAGTATTCGATCAACGTACTGGCGTTTCGATTACCGCGTTTTTTGGCTGGACCACTTCCGTTGGGTTGGTCCACGTCAGTGAAAACTGCGGCGAAACCGTTGACCGTGGCTGATACGTTCCCGCCGCCGGGCACGAAAAAGGTCACGTCTGTAACTTTGCCGCCGATGGCGCTGAATAGACGTGAAGCGCTGAACGCGCGAAAACTGGTTTTGTAAGTTGGATTATTGAAAAAGCCGGCGAGTCCTCCGGGCGTCACGTCGGTGCCGGCAGGAGCTTGTATGAACCCCGTACCATCTGGAGTTGTGAACAACGCACCGCGCGTGACCAAAAATCCTGTAAACGGATTTCCCGCGACGGTAGTCGCCTCGTTGGCGGGATTGCCACCGTCCCAATTGATTTCACGACGACCAGCAGGCACGCTGACCGCAGCGCGAAATTGATCGACTGAGCCTTGAATCGAAAGTCCCGTCGGTCCGGCCGCCTGGAACACTGATACCGGATCCGAAACCTCGGCGACTGCCGAATCTCCTGTTACGTCATCCTGGGCGTCAGCAAAACGCGGCAAAACCACGAGTGCCGTCAACAAACCCAAAACTAATGCTGCTGCAAAAAAATGTCTCTTCATACTGTCCTTTCTAGTCTTTTAATCAGGGCGTGAGGATAGGGATCAGCGGCAGCGCAGTCATAACTTTCCGGTAAATGTGCGGTAACGTTTTTGGAATTAAAGCCGCTCGAAAGTGGTAATGAACAAAAGGCGAGAGAAACCGTGTGGCCTTTTGTCCGTTTTCCCGGCAGCGTCGTTTCTTCTCTGTGCAACCTCTGTGTTCTTTGTGTCTCCGTGGTGGTTTTTCCTGACGAATTCTTAACCACAGAGACACAGAGAATCAGAGGTTGCACAGAGAAATCCGAAATTACGGCACTAGCCGTTTTCCCGGCTAACTTCCCGGTCTTGTTTGCCATCTATCCACCAGAGGAGGACAATGGTCCAAACGTGAGCCTGACCGTGAACGACAAGCGTATAGTTTTCGATCGCTTTTCCCTCGATCTCGTGAATGAGTGTCTGTGGCGAGGCTCAGAAGAGATCAAGATCAGACCCAAGGCTTTCGCAGTACTCAACTACCTGCTGAATCGCTCGGGACAACTCGTTACCAAAGAGGAACTGCTCAACGCCGTTTGGCCGGAAACATTCGTCGGCGACGCCGTCCTCAAAGTCACCGTGGGGCAGTTAAGAGAGGCCCTCGAAGACGATCCGAAGTCGCCCCGCTACATCGAAACCTTGCACCGGCGCGGTTATCGCTTCATTGGAGAGATTGCGGAACCTAAGCAGGCGCCCGAACCGGATCAGTCGTTGCAGGACAACGCCTTTTCTGGTGCATTCTTTGTTTACACAGGCGTAGTCGGGCGCGACCAGGCCATGGCGCGAATGCACCGCTGGCTGCGAAGAATGCTGCGGGGCGAGCGTCAAGTCGGTTTTGTAACGGGGGAAGCCGGCATCGGGAAGACCGCGCTTGTGGACGCCTTCGCACGAACGATTCCTGCCGACGGATCGATTCGCGTAGGACGAGGGCAATGTCTGGAGCAATACGGGACGGGTGAAGCGTACTTGCCGGTTCTCGAAGCGATTGGACGGTTGTGCCGGGAGGAACGGAAAGTCGCGGACGTAGTGCGCGCTCATGCGCCGATGTGGCTGTTGCAGATGCCTTCTCTGTTAAGCGCGTCAGAGCGCGAACAGTTGAGCCGCGACGTTTCGGGCGCAACGCGCGAGCGAATGTTGCGAGAGATGGGCGAGGCTTTGGATGTACTCACGGCTGACGTGCCGCTCGTGCTGATTCTTGAAGACCTGCACTGGAGCGATTACTCAACGCTCGATCTGATCTCGTATCTCGCCACGCGGCGACAGCGCGCTCACCTCATATTGATTGGCACTTTTCGCAATGTCGAGCTGATCGTGAGTGGTCATCCACTGAAAGCAGTGAAGCAGGAGTTGCTGGCAAAGCAGTTGTGTAAAGAGTTGCCGCTTGAATACCTGACTGAAGCTGCTGTGTACGATTATCTCGCCGTTACCTTTCCGGGTAATCGATTTCCTGCGGGTCTGGCAGGATTGATCCATCAACGCACGGATGGCAATCCGTTGTTTATGGTGAATGCTGCTAATTACCTGCTCGAGTCGGGACTAATTGTGCTGCGTGACGACAGGTGGGAATTAGGCGTTGATATCTCGAATGTCGAGCTCGGTGTGCCTGACAATATCAAGCAGATGATCGAGCGGCATGTGGACCATCTCGACGCGGAGACGCAAAGAACCCTGGAAGCGGCGAGTGTTGCTGGAGTTGAGTTTTCAACGCCCGCACTTGCGGCCGGCCTCGAGGAAGATCCGCGTGTCGTCGAAACACGCTGCAACGAGCTGGCGCGACAAAAGCAATACATTCAGGAGTGTGGCGTACAGGAATTACCGAACGGAGAAGTGGTGACGCGGTTTGGGTTTGTCCACGCTGTATACCAGAACGTTTTGTACGACCGCATGCCCGAGGCGCGGCGCGTGAGGCTCCACCGGCTGATAGCCGAGCGTGGCGAGGAGGTCTACGGCAAACGCGCGGTAGAGATCTCGGCTGAGCTTGCAATGCACTTCGAGCGAGGCCGCGACTACAAGCGCGCCGCATACTACTTCAAAACTGGGGCAAACAATGCGATCCGGCGGTTTGCGTATCAGGAGGCAGTAGATCTTGCGCGGCATGGTATCGAGCTAATCAGCAACCTGCCCAGCACGCCTGAAGTCGTGAATGAGGAACTGTGTTTACACCTCACGCTCGGTGTTCCGTTGATTGCGATCGAGGGTTACGCGTCTCCGAACGTCGGCGAAGTCTACATGAAAGCGCGCCAGTTTTATGACCAGTTGGGCGACTCACCTGATGTATCTGAAGTGCTTTGGGGGTTGTGGACATTTCATACCCTCAGCGGCGAACTAGAGACAGCGCGCGACATCGCGGAGGAATTTCTGCGACTCTCGGAGCGACTGCCGTATCCGGGACTCGCGCTGCGCGGCCACTGGGCGTTGGAGATCACCAACACACACCTCGGCAATTTCGAGCTTGCGTTGGACCACTATGAGAAAGCTCTCGCGCTCTACGATCCAGTTCAACATCGTGACGATTCTTTTCTGTATGCACTGAATCCCGGCGTCGCGATGCCTTGCTTCGCTGCGTGGGCGCTTTGGTTTCTCGGCCGGACCGATGAAGCGGTAAAGCGTATGGACGAAGCCGTGGCGCTCGCGCTCGAGTTATCCGAGCCGCACGGACTCGCGCACGCGAAGTTGTTCGCGAGTATTCTCCATCAGTTTCGTCGCGATCCTTCGATGGTCCAACAGTATGCCGAGGCGGTGAGCGAAGTCTCACAGACACACGGTCTCGTGTTGTATGAGGCAATGGCTGATGTCATGAAGGGCTGGACGCTCAGCGAACAGGGACGCGAGCAGGAAGGTATCGATCGAATGCGCGAGGGGCTAGCTGCACTTGAAGTTACAGCGACTGCTCTCGTTCGGCCGCACTTTTTGGCGTTACTGGCCGAGGCGCTGACAAAGTTGGAACGAATTGACGAAGCTTCTGCTTTGCTGGACGAAGCAACAACGATGGTGGATAACAATGGCGAGCGATACTACGAAGCTGAACTCGATCGTCTCCGCGGCGAGTTGTTGTTGAAGAGCGATAGGAGAGCGGAGGCGGAACAGTGTTTCAAGCGCTCGCTCGAGATTGCGAAGTCGCAGAAGGCGAAGTCGTGGCAGCTCAGGACCGAGATGAGTATGGGGCGCGCGTCTTCTGATACGCTGCAATAAACAACACCAACAAAACCAGATCGAGGGCAGCGGGTATGGCACGGTATGTTAGACAGGATTACAGGATTTACAAGATAGACAGGATTCATCTTGTGAATTCTGTAAATCCTGTAATCCTGTCTAACACTACCTCCCCACTCAATCACCCCAGCGCTTCATCAACAACCGCCAACTGACTCCCCTTCGCCACGTAACTAACATCCGTCAACCCCAACATACTCCGCAACTTCTTCGCCGGCATTTCGCTGGGCACAATGCATAACCGGTCCGATGAACTGGAGCGAAAGTTATTCCCGCAAAAAGAGTTCAGAGTTCAAGCTTCAGCTTGCTCGTCAAAACCGCAGCCTAAAGGCTGAACTCTAAACTCGGGTTTAAGTTTGTGCTTCATGCTCTTCGCCTGTACTGTCTTTCTGTTCGACTTTGTGGCTTATTTATCTGACAACTGTCTGTTTTTTCGCAGCAATGCATGAACATCGTGCCGCCTGCGATTCGCAAACACGCACGGCACCTAGATTGCCGTTGCTGACTCAGTATCGATGTCTCCTCGTAAGGCAACACTGATTTCAAATCCGAAAACGGGACGCTACGCTTCGCGGCGGCGTCCTGTTCAGGAGCTTGCCGCACAACTCGAGTCGCTCGGAGTTAAAGTGGATTTGCGTTTGACTCAAGGCCCCGGCGACGCAACAGTGATTGCCGCGCGCGCCGCTCGTAATGGCAGTTCTGATGTAATCGTCGCCGGCGGTGACGGCACCATTAACGAAGCCATTCAGGGTTTGGCAGGCACAAAAGCACGTCTCGCGATCATTCCGCGCGGAACTGGCAACGTTCTCGCGCGCGAGCTCGGTCTGCCGCTCGACGATGAACAAGCACTAAAGATCGCGGCAGAAGGTAAGTCGCGGCAGATCTATCTCGGACTCGCGATCGATGAAACCACGCAGGAGAGTCGTTATTTTGTGTTGATGGCCGGCATCGGACTCGACGCGTCGGTGGTGCGGCGCGTGCAGCCGTCATTGAAGAGGCGAATCGGCAAGGGTGCGTTTTGGATTTCCGGATTGAGTCATCTCGCAACCTGGAACCCGCGGCCATTCATACTCGAAATCAACGGCCACAAATACACGTCGACGTTTGCAGCGATCGGCAAGGCGGCAAAGTACGGTGGCGACCTCGCGATCACGCCCGGCGCGCGCCTCGATCAACCCGAGTTTGAGATCTGCATCATCGACACGCGCAGCCGCCTGCGTTACCTGCACCTGCTTTCGCACGCGATGCGCAACGGCATGCCTCGCAACACCCCGGAAGTCCAATTCGTAACCGCCGTAGCCGTCAAAGCACTCGGCGACGCGCACGTGCAGATCGACGGTGAGTTCATTGGTCACCTGCCAATGCGCTTCGAGATCGCCCCACACTCATTAGAAATAATCGTTCCGTAAATCCGCGTCTCATTTTCCGCTTAACCACGCAGCCCGCAACGCCTTCTGCTCCGCCGTCGCGTCCGCCTTTTCCTCGATCCTGTAGTCAAACCTTTCCGGCTGGCCCAACACGATATTCGTCTTGATCGTTCGTCGATCACGTTTGACTGTCACCGGGACTGAGTCGCCCGGTTTGAAACGCGCAAGTGTCCGCTGCCACGAGTCCTTCGTCACTTCTTTTCCACCAAGCGAAACGATCTTGTCGTTTGTTTGCAAGCCCGCATTTTCCCCGGTGAGTTGTTGCGAACATTCTCGATTGTCACTTCGCGCGGACTTTCAAATTCGAGCGAGAGTCCTGCATCGAACGGCTCTTCCGACTGCGTCTTCACGAGACGCAATCCGACATGTGCAAACGCCTCGTCGTAAGGCAACACCTCCACGTCGCGGATGTGGCGCTTGAAGAAATCGCTCAGATCGAATCCTGCACGACGTGATGCAATACGTTCGAGATCTTCCGTCTGATAACCACGACCACGCAGGTAGTAGCTGCTGTTCGGACTTTTCAGGTAGAACTCTTCATACATGTCGCGCATGATGTCGTCGAGCGACGACTTCCCTTTCGTTCGCCCGCGCACGAGCAGGTCCATCACCATGCCGATGAGCTCGCCTTTCGGGTAGTAGCTTATCGCGGTGTTTTCCAGGTTGACCGCCTGCGCGTGTGGAGCGTCGTCAATAAACGGCGCCGACAGCGATGATTCTTCAGCACTCATCAAACGACTTCCGGATGCACTCTCGATGCGTTTGATCGTCTCGGCTTCTCCTTTCAGAAACATCTGATCATTGACGATGCCGGCACGTCGCAACATCAAGTGGCCGTAATAGTTTGTGAAACCTTCCGCCACCCACAGACCGCGCGTGGCTAATGGACGCGTGAAGTCCCATGGTCCAAGTTCCAGCGGGCGCAGTCTCTTCACGTTCCACACGTGAAAAAACTCGTGTGAGACGGTGCCCAGTGCTCTTTCGTAAACACCTGGTTCACCAAGCGCGCCGGGCTGGATGATCTGAGTCGAAGTCAGATGCTCCATTCCATCGCCGGAACGATCGTCGGCGGCGAAGTGGAGCAGAAACGTATACTCGTCAAACTCCGGCGGACCCCACATTGCAACTTCGGCGCGCACGATCTTCTCGATGTCTTTAACCAGTGCGGCGCGTCGTCCACCTTCTGGTCCAAACGAGTGGACTACGACGTGATACTTTTTCCCGTCAACTTCGAAATCGTCCTGAGTCCAATCTGGAGCGATTTCGGTGGGTGTATCGACCATGATGTCCCAGTTTGGAAACTGCCACTCGGTCTGACCGGGTCGATCGGTGCGACCGTTCACGATTCGCCAGCCGGCGGGCGCCTGGATCTTGAGTTTCACTGGATCCGGTTTATGGTCCACGACGTACATGAAGATCGAGCCGCCGTTGTAGTTCGCGTGACGGTTGTCGAGTTGTGAGAAAGTGCCGGAGAGATCGTTGCCGAAGACTTTGTATGAAACAGTGATCGTGGTCTTACCTTCCGGCGCCACTCTCCACGTGTGGCCATCGACGCGGGTCACCGGAGCGTTTGCGCGAAACTCCTGCACGTTTTTAGCGAAATCGAAGACTGCGTAACGTCCGGGCGACCACTTCGACATCTGAAACTGTACCGGCTTGTCTTTTAACTGTTCGGGCAGTTCAACTATGATTTGTACTTCGAAGAGATGCGACACCGGTCGCGACATCGAGAGCTGATAACTGATCGAGCGTAATGGCGGCTCCTGTGCCGCGACAACGCTGCTCAGTATGGCGATAAAAACGATTGCGATGATGGATCTGCGTGAATCAGGATACATGCGCCGATTATACGAACAAATCCGTGTAATCTGTGGTTAAAATAAATGCCCGTAACCGAACGTCTCTATTACTCCAATTCTCATTTGATCGAGTTTGAAGCTCGCGTCGTGGACGTCACTGATCGCGTCAGTGGATGGACCGCGATCGTTCTCGATCGTACTGCGTTTTATCCGACTGGCGGTGGCCAGCCGAGTGATACAGGCACACTCAATGGCTTGCGCGTTGTCGAGTGCATCGACGATGGCGATAACGGCGTGCTGCACGTGGTCCAGGGAGCCGCGCCGTCTCGTGGTGATGTTGTACGCGGTCGAGTCGACTGGTCGCGAAGGTTGGACCACATGCAACAGCACACTGGGCAACACATTCTCTCCCAGGCGTTGATTACGCTCTTCAACGCTCCCACTCGTAGCTTTCGCGTGCTCGATGCGTCGTGTGAGATCGATGTTGAGTTGAACAATCCCACGACCGAGGTTATTGAGCGTGCGGTCGAGCTGGCAAACAATGTCATCTGGGAAGATCGCGCGATCGATATTCGTAACGTGACGTCTGGCGAGGCGGCGGAGCTGCCGTTGCGGAAGGAGCCTGCGCGTGTTGGCGATTTGCGTTTGATCGAGATTGAGGGATTTGATTTGACGCCGTGTGGTGGCACGCATGCTTATCGCACTGGGGAAGTCGGAATGATTGCGGTGCGTTCCTGGGAACGTGCGAAGGGGCTGACGCGGATTGAGTTTGTCGCAGGCGTGCGTGCGCTCGCAGATTATCGCAAGGCGAACAAGAGCGCGCGTGAAGTTGCGGCGTTGTTCAGCACTGGCAGGGACGACGCACCGCAGGTTGCGGCGCAGATGGTTGAAGAGCACAAGGAGTTGAACCGCCGCATTCGCGCGCTTGAAGAGGTTGTGGCAGAAGTTGAAGCGGAGAAGTTGCTGGCTACTGCTTCTGACGGTGTTGTAACTCAGGTTTTCGACGGTCGCGATGCCGAGTCGTTAAAGAAGCTGGCCCACGCCTTGATTTCTAATCCACAGACAATCGCCTTACTCGCATCTCGCGACAAAGACACCGCGCGCCTCGTCTTCGCGCGCTCTGCCGATGCGGTTGGCGACATGAACGCATTGATGCGTGAAGCCTGCGCGATGCTGGACGGCCGCGGCGGCGGCAGGCCCGACATGGCGCAAGGCGGCGGCAAGCACGTTGAGAAACTTCAAGACGCCCTCACCCACGCCTTGACACTACTGAACCGTGCTTCCTAATATGGCACTCCGCGTGGGGCAGTAGCTCAGTTTGGCAGAGCGCCGCGTTCGCAATGCGGAGGTCAGGGGTTCGATCCCCCTCTGCTCCACCAATAGAATCAAACACTTACGGCAGGGCGGCGGCCCTGCCTTTTTCATTTGTCACCGATTCGTCACTTGGTCCAATCGCCTTGACCAGATTTCAACTGCTCGGCGCTTCGACTCATCAGTCGCGTTGGTGTAGCGCAGAGCCATTCAAACATCTGACCATCCGAAGATGGCGGCAAGCGTGAAGTATCCGCTCTGCGGTCAGCCATTCGCGGGGCCGCTGTATGACGCAAGTCATGGAAGCGGAATCTTTGATTCGTGCCTCGCTCTTCGCCCAGGTCAAATCGTCGCTTCACGTTGATAAAACATCCTTTCGTCCTTGGACTCGGAAAGACATGCTATCGAACAGAGCTAATATCCATCAACGTCTGAATATCCATCAACGTCTGAAACACCGGTTCGCATCCAGTCCTCCAAGGGAACCAGATTAATGAGAAGCGTGTTCACGAATTGTGAACAGCTCAGAACTGTGAACTCCCCACTGAAATTGCGTAACTCAAGCCGATGAATACCAGTACACTCCTTCAATCAGGGTTTTGGCGCGAATAAGTTTAATCGCGCCAAATTTTGGTTCGGCAATGGCGCGAATAGAATTATTCGCACCCAATGTGGTATTCTCAATGGCGCGAATAGGATTATTCGCGCCATTGCCTAATTCAAAGCTTGGAAAGGGATCGCGAGAAGGGCTAAACCATGCCGAGGAGACTGCCTCAAGACATTGATCAGCAAGTGTTGATGCACGTTGGGAATTCAACCGACGGCCTCAACCTTGATGAGCTACTTCGTTTGCTCAAGGGCGCAATCAGTCGCCGATCTCTTCAAAGACACTTGTCCGAGCTAGTTAACGGGGAAAGGCTGATCACTGAAGGAGGAAGCCGATCCACGCGCTATCTCCTGCCGAAGGCCATAAGCAAAGCGGAGCCCGAAAAGAATTATGTTCGGCTCTCGCCATCAGGTGCGGACGTGAGAGAACTCGTGCGAAGGCCAGAAATTGAGCGCACGCCTGTAGGTTACAAACGCGAGTTTCTGGATCAGTACAGACCCAACGAAAGTAGCTACCTGACCCCGGAAACAATCTCCCATCTTGCTCGTATCGGTGCCACATCCGACGCGGAGCGACCAGCGGGCACGTACGCGCGCAAGATTCTAGATCGACTGCTGGTCGACTTATCATGGGCGTCGTCTCGACTCGAAGGTAATACGTACTCGCTACTCGACACCCAGCGACTAATCGAATTTGGGGAAGCGGCTCAAGGCAAGGACGCAGCCGAAACTCAGATGATCCTGAATCACAAAGCCGCCGTCGAGTTTATGGTGGATCTGAAAGATGAGCTAGCCTTCAATCGACAGAACATTCTCAACTTCCATGCGATTCTCTCGGACAACTTATTGGCAGACGCTAATGCTAGCGGTCGGTTGCGCCGAATCGCAGTCGGTATTGGCAACTCTGTTTATCACCCGCTTGAAGTGCCCCAGCTAATCGAGGAATGCTTTCAACAAGTCATAGATACCGCTGCGGCAATCCGCAATCCGTTTGAGCAAGCTTTCTTCGCTATGGTCCATCTGCCTTACTTACAACCGTTCGAAGACGTCAACAAGCGCGTTTCGCGGCTGGCTGCGAACATTCCGTTTATTCGTCAGAACCTATCGCCGCTCTCCTTCATTGATGTACCTGAGCGCGCTTACGTCGAAGGACTAATGGGAGTCTACGAACTCAACCGCGTAGAACTGCTGAGAGATGTCTTTGTCTGGGCGTACGAGCGTTCGGCCCAACGCTACGTCGCAATACGTCAATCACTCGGCGAGCCGGACAAGTTCCGACTCAGGTTTCGGAATGAACTCATTGAGGTAGTTAGTGAAATTGTGCGAGGAAGAAAGAGCCCAACTGTAGACGAAGTGACGAAGGCGGCAATTACCCATGTCCCAGCGGAAAACTTGGACGACTTCGTTCGTATGACAACTAAGGAACTCCAGAATCTTCACGAAGGCAACTTTGCGCGCTTCCGTCTTCGACCTTCGGAATTCCACGCCTGGCAAGAACTCTTTGGCCGGAAGTTATAGCCCGAACTGGTATTGGACTGTTCGCGTCTTTGAGGGCTAGACTAACGCAGTCCCTGAAATCCAGTGTCACAACCTCACAGTCCCATGGAAGTTTAAGATCATGGACAGCGACGAGATCCTAAAGGCTGAGCTTCAAAAAGCGTTGTCAGAGTGTCAGCGCTTGCGCTACGAAAATGCGCAGCTCCGCCTTAGAGTTCATCAATCAAAAGATTCCGTCCCTCCAAAACCCAAGCAGTTAGCGCATGCGAACGATGGCGCACCATCATCCTCACCTCTTACAAATGATTCGCGGCCAGAAGCAAAAGTCTCCTTGTTCAGAAGTCTTTTCCGCGGAAGAGACGATGTGTACGCAGTCAGGTGGGAAGGAAGGAGCGGGACAACGGGCTACGCTCCGGCAGGCCTCCGCGAATGGGATCAGCCACCTTCAACACATCGTGGCAAGAAGCAATCATTTCATTACAACCAGTTGTTCCCTTTAAGCGATGAAGTAATCAGAGATCATCTGCTTGGAAAACAAACCATCGGCGTTTATCCATTGCTACAAGACGATACCTGTTGGTTCGTAGCGGTAGACTTCGACAAGAAAACTTGGCAGACAGATGCTCACGCTTTCCTGACGATGTCTCACGAGGTTGGCGTGCCCGCAGTGCTAGAGCGTTCGCGGTCGGGTAACGGCGGCCACGTCTGGATATTTTTCTCAAGTCCCATTCAGGCAGCGCTCGCACGAAAGCTCGCGAGTGCTGTCTTAACTCGCACGATGGAGCAGCACTACGCGATGGGACTCGACTCCTACGATCGCTTGTTTCCAAGTCAGGACACGATGCCCAAGGGTGGGTTCGGAAATCTCATAGCACTACCCTTACAACACGGGCCCCGCGAAAACGGTAACAGCGTCTTCGTTGATGACGAGCTTCACCCATACCACGATCAGTGGGCGTTCCTTTCTTCGATCAAACGATTGGCCCAGGACGAGATTCAAGCGATCCTGCGGAGGGTATACCCAGTCGGCGACGTCATTAACATTAAATACAGCGCATCGGACTACGATGACCAAAGTGATCCTTGGATCCTTCCACCCTCTGGGCGGCTTCCCGCTAGAGACATAACCGAACCGTTGCCGCAAAGCGTTTCAATCAATCTTGGAAACCAAATCTACATCGAAAAGAAAGGCCTACCTGATGTATTCCTCGATCGCTTGATTCGGCTCGCAGCGTTTCAGAATCCGGAGTTCTACAAGACTCAAGCGATGCGGCTTTCGACTTTTGGTAAACCGCGAGTCATTGCTTGCGCTGAGGACTTGCCTCGTTACATCGCTCTGCCTCGCGGCTTGCTGGACGAAGTGCTTGATTTGTTCCGCACGCAAAGCATATCGGTCGAGGTTATTGATCATCGCTTTAGTGGAATCCCTCTCCAGGTCGAGTTTCACGGCGAACGTCGTTCTCGTCAGACAGAGGCTACAAAGGCTCTGGCTTCATGCGATGCCGGAATCCTTTGCGCGCCAACAGCTTTTGGCAAAACCGCGGTTGCGGCGCAACTGATTGCGATGCGCAAAGTGAACACGCTTGTCCTCGTTCATCGTTGTCACTTGATGGATCAGTGGCGAGAGCGTCTGGCGGTTTTCCTCGGGCTTAGCACCAACGATATCGGCCAGATAGGCAGTGGGGAAACCAAGCAAACTGGAAGGCTGGACGTTGCAGTGATCCAAAGTCTGATTCGAAAGGGCGAAGTGAAGAACATTGTGGCCGAATACGGCCAAGTGATCGTGGACGAATGCCATCACGTCTCCGCTTTCTCGTTCGAGCGCGTGCTTAGAAAGGTAAAGGCAAAGCATGTTGTAGGACTGACGGCAACTCCGATCCGCAAAGATGGCCACCATCCAATTATCCTTATGCAATGCGGTCCAATTCGATTCAATGTGAGTAGTAAGAAGCAGGCCGCGGCTTCAGCTTTTCAATACGAGGTAGTACCCAGGCTAACGAGCTTCAGCGTTCCTCCCGAACGGAATGGTATCGGCATTCAAGATATATACACGGCGCTGATTAATGACGATGAAAGAAGCAATCTCATCGTTGCTGATATTGTCAGCGCCATCGAAGACAAGCGCTTCCCGTTGGTACTCACGGAGCGAACGGACCATCTGCAACTGCTACTCGAGAAGCTACAGCGACTCGTGCCGAATGTTTTCGTGATGAAGGGCGGAATGGGTAAGAAGCAACGCGAGGCGCTTGCTTTAGAAATAAGTGCAGTTCCCGAGGGCCAGCAGCGAGTAATCATCGCGACTGGGCGTTACATTGGTGAAGGCTTCGACGATGCTCGCTTGGACACGCTCTTCCTTGCAATGCCGATTTCGTGGCGCGGCACCTTGCAGCAATACGTCGGACGGCTCCATCGATTACATGAAAACAAGCAGGTGGTTCGAGTCTATGACTACATCGATGCTTCGGTACCTGTGTTGAATCGTATGTACGAGAAGCGTTTGAAAGCTTATAAGACTGTCGGTTACACAATCACTAGACCGGGAGAATATGAGGCTCAAGCAGATCTACGATTTGCGGCTATCGAACAGATTGCGGTACAGGCAGCTATCGCTTTCGAGGAAGCGAGAGGCTGCAAGGTCGAAAGTGTCGAGAGTGACACTCGCGGGTTCGATCTGATCTCGCGACGGATGGTCTCCGATACCTCTCGAGAAAGAATCGAGACGCGGTTTATTGAAGTAAAAGGAAGAGCCGCTGTGGGTGAGATAGCCCTTACGGCTAATGAATACAAAACGGCGCAACGGTTGGGCGATGAATACTGGCTGTACGTCGCGTTCAACTGTGCGTCACAGCCACAAGTAACGCTCATTCAAAATCCAGCTCGCTTCGACTGGGAACCGCTATCAAAGATTGATTGCTATCGCATCGGAGCCGAGACTCTTTTGCACAATGTGACGGCGGTCGAAAGTGAATGACCATTCTGTGGAAATGCGGAGGCCATGCCGCTAAAAAATGTCACCGATTCGTCACTCAACTCTCTGCAAATCGATGAAAATCGATGACAAAAGACTGCATAAGAAGTTGGTCCTGCGACGGCTGCAACCTGTTGAAGAATTGTAAGTTAGTGTCGCTGCATGTCACTGCATGACAAAGCATGCAACAGTGGTCCAAGCCCATTCGCAATGCGGAGGTCAGGGGTTCGATCCCCCTCTGCTCCACCATTTAGTTTCAATCATTTACGGCTGCCGGCGCTGGCGGCCGTATTTCATTTGGACACTTTGGATTCGTGTCAGGTGTGGCAAGACAACGAGGAGACGCCTACCGCGAGGAATTCAATTCTCTTTCTGACGTTGAGTGACAACCACTCTGAGGCTCAGTAAAATAGCTGGAGGTTATCAATCCCGTAATCTACCATTCGTCACCAACAGGAATACTCTTCAGTTCCTTTCCCGAGCAAAGGCTCTCGATCGCTGCGTGCGCTGACTCCCCCACTTCAGTAAAGCAATCGTCATAAGCTCCATAGACTGCGCCTTGTTCATCCATCATCAGCACCAGATATCCTCGAGTTGCCTCTCCGATCGGGCACAACTTTTTTCCAATAACCTTACTGTAAGCGTCTACATCGTAAGGAACGACATGTTTGACAACTATCGAGGGATCAAAGTGCATCTCGTCCGTCATGTCAGCTACTTTTGCATGAGGGTATTGGATCCTTAGACCACCGAATTCTCTAAAGAAAGTCAACGCCGCATCATGTGCAACAAACCCGGCCTCGGTTAGCAACTCTTCGAATGAAGTTGTGTCGACAACTGAACCAGGAGTCCAGCCGGCGCGACGGACGTATTCAATAGTTTGTTCAGAGAATGGGATCATGATTAGCCTGGACATCAACGCACGAGTCTCATTTCGGATCGCTCGTGACCTTAGTACCCGCCGTTGTAATTCTACAGTTTGCACATCTACGAAATAACTCACCAATATGCGCCTCATCACTAACGAGGCGCCGACAATCCTGAGTCCTCAACGAGAAAATCGTAATCGGACCGGCGTGATTGAGCAATCTGATCGAGTCTGCGCTCCCATGATTTGAGCTTGAAGAACCGAAGAAAGGTTTTCGCTTCATGAAGCAATTCGGAGTCAAAAAGTGCTAAAGCGACCTGGCCCAGCGACAAGTGCAACCGTGGGTCTTCAACGGTAACATGTGCAGCAGCCTCGAGTAGCACATCACGCGCAGTGTAAAACTGTTGCGCTCGTGCGGCTACCTGCGCATAGTTGAGAAACTGCTCCAAGCGTGCAAGCTCCATCGATTTAAAAATCGACCAGCAATTGATGACATCATCAGTCGTGGTCATCGACGCTATGGAGATCGCGCAAAACGTTTCGCACCGCGGACAACGATCCAATGTAAATTCGTCGATTCCAACTTGCCTTAGATCTCGGAACATCGCGACGAGTTCAAGCGGACTTGAAGAGAGGTAGGCAATGGGCGGGCCCGACGCAAGGAGAGTTCGCACGTATTCCGCTGCGCGAAAAGGGCTGCTGAAAACCGGCATACAGTGCAAATCTTTCGTTCGCTCGATGGTCAGTACGCTGCGCGAGTTGCCGGTGAGGATCTCCACAAAGAGCGGACTCTCAACTTGTGGACGCCTCGGCGACTCACACAGCCAGCGTTGAATTGAGTCACATCGAGCACTGAACGCTTCGTTTGTTTCCTGTTCTGAGCGCGATGGTATCCCTCTGGACGGTATTTCTCGCGCCCCTGAGTATTCGGGCATCGACTGATTTGTACCGCGGCGTCTGAGCCAGTCGAACATGGTGCGGTTACCCCAATTGTGTTCTACGAGTCGCGGATCTTTTTTACGTATTTTTAGGCAACTGACGGTATCGTCGGAAGTTACTCGTCGCGGCTTGCAGGTTGGCCCCGGGGCTCGGCTTGATCATCCAGGATTCCGTCGCGCACCTCCAACCGGTCGTTAGCAGGCAGTTGTCGATAGTCCTCGACCACCGGATAAACGACCCGGTCGATTTCGTCGTTCCCTGCGAATGCCAGCAGGATCAAGCCTGCGACGTAAAGAATCAGTGTAAAGAAAGAAATGTAGCCCGTGGCGGGTGCAAAGTTTGGCGTGTCTAACGTGCCAAGCGAAACACCCTGGACCAGCGTCCCTGCTATACGCTTCAGCCACCCACCTTCCGGACTATACAGACTCGCCAGTAGCATGTGCTTGAGAACGAAAGCTGTTCCGAAGAGTATCGCGAGGCTGCGCAAAAGTCTGCGTGGGTCAAACGAGGAGAACTGATTGTTCCAGAGCGTCCACAGAAAAAAGAACGAGAACAACCAGTGAAGCAAGCCGCGCTCGGGGAGCACAGAGTTGAAAGCCTGGGCCGAGGCAAAAAAGAGTGTGATGAGCATCCAGATATGGACAACATTCGTAAGAGGCGGAAGATCGCTCGCGATCCATTGATGAAACCTAATTAGACGGCCGCGTACGAGGAGAAGCACCAATAGAACCGCGAGCAAGAGCGTGACTAGCGGCGGTGCGACGAAAATGAAGGTTCGGCTCTCTGTGCCCACACGCAGCCCGCCCAGCAACACCACCGTCAGAAAGAGCATTGGCAGCGCGACATAGTTCAACAGCGCGCGATTCCTGGAACGATTGGTCTGCGTTATGTTGTTAGTTGTCAATTGACTGCTTACAAACTGACGATCCCCTTCACTTTCTCGTGCGTAGAACCTTAAGTGGATTGACGTCGCTCCAACTGCGTTCGGTGCCTTGCTCTAATTCCGCCTTCAACTCCGCAGCGCTGTGCATCCGCAAGTTCGGATCATCCACAGTAAGCGGGCTAGCGGATGCAAGACCGATGGCGCGATTAACTGCCTCCAGACCTTGGTTGAACAACTGCTGGTCGTGATAAAGACGGCCCCAGCCTTCGCGATAAAAGGAATAAGCAATATAGAACTGTGTCCGCGGATCGCCTTGGGCGGGGTCAGCGCGCTGCCATTCGTCGCGAGCCGCTCGGAACTGTTCCCGCCGAAAGAGATCCAGCGCAGAATTAAACTTTTCCTGGTTTACCTGGTAAGTACCGGCAGCAACTGCAGCGCTGGTCGCCACCTCGTCGAACGTACGGGGCTCCGTGGCGTAGATCCAGACAATGAATACGGCGTAAGCAATCGTGAATGCGAGGCCCGCGATTTGAATAATTTTGGATTGCATTCGTTTGCCTCTAACCAGAAGTGCTTCCGTGTTTTGTCAATATGGCGGCGCTAATCGACGGAAGTACGGCTTAAGAGTAGTGCGGATATCTGGTTATCACTGCGCGGGTCTCCCTTTCGTTTCTTTGGCTCATGATAGCACCTCCGATGTTCATTCATCCGGTGACGCTTCGAGCACAATCGTTTATTCAACAAGCCAAGTAACCCAGCGAGGAAATGATCTAAATAAATAAGTCAGTATTGCATCTTCGGCCTGTTGACACGACAATGCCATCGAATCAATGCGCCGATTAAGTCGTGTTCACTGGCTGAGTCTTGTCTTCTTCTTGTTGCTTTGCAGCAGTGGGACCATCTTTGCGCTCGATTCGCGGAGAGAACTTTCTCAGTTCAACCACGAAGTGTGGCTCACCGAGAACGGCTTGCCGCAGAACACTGTTCACGCAATAGCTCAAACCCGGGATGGCTATATTTGGATCGGCACTGAGGAGGGTTTGGCTCGCTTCGACGGCGTAAAATTTACCATTTTCGATAAGCAGAATACTCCCGAGCTCAAGAGCAACTACATTCGGACTCTACTGGCAGATCGGCAAGGCGCTCTATGGATTGGCACAGCGCAAGGCCTGGTCCGTATGATGAATGGTAGATTCACGTTGTTCACCCGTGATGATGGACTTCCCAGCGAGACCATCCAAGCCGTTTATGAAGATCGGGAAGGCAATCTCTGGGTCGCAACTGCTAACGGTCTAGGCCTGTTAAAGAGTGGCGGACTTACCACATTCACCACTAAAGAGAGGCTGATTAGTGGCAGCATCCAGGCGTTGTTCGAAGATGCCGGCGGTGCGCTTTGGATTGCCACGCCCTACGGTGTAGGCCGGATTAAGGACGGTAAGTTTACGAACTACACGGTCCGCGATGGACTTGGCAGTAACAGTGTCAGAGCAATCCAACAGGACCGGAACAACCGCTTATGGTTCGGTTCTCTCGGTGGCCTGACCTCGTTCGATGGCAATCGATTCACAACCTACACTACGCGAGATGGTCTGCCAAACGATAGAATCATCTCCCTCCAAGCGGACCGAGATGGTGGTCTACTCATTGGAACGGCTGGCGGTCTTTGTCGTCTCATTGATGGCCGTTTCACTGGTTTCAACTCCGGAGAAGCACTCTCAACCAGCACCATCCTTTCACTTCTCGAAGACCTCGAGGGCAACGTGTGGATCGGCACTGAGTCCGGAGGAATCAACCTCCTGAAAGACACAAAATTCACAACTTACACTGTGAGAAACGGACTCTCAAACGATCTCGTCAAATCAATCTACGAAGACCACCAGGGCAATACGTGGATCGGGACTGACGGCGGTGGCTTGAATCTGCTAAGGAACGGCAAGCTGAGCGTTTATACGACGCGAGACGGCCTGTCCAGCAACGTTGTTCTGTCTCTCTTCAGCGACAACACGGGAAATCTCTGGGTAGGAACGCCTGACGGATTGAATCGTTTCAATGAGGGAAAGTTTACGACCTATACTTCGGCTGATGGTTTGGCGAACAATGATGTCAGGTCGATTTACCTGGATCGTCGCGGCAACCTATGGATCGGCACACGCGGCGGCTTGACTCGAATGAGGAACGGAGTGTTCAAAACCTTCACCGAGGTGGACGGGCTCCCCAACGATCTAATCACTACACTTTACGAGGACACCAGGGGAAACCTGTGGATCGGCACGTTCGGCGGCTTAGGTAGACTCACGAATGAAGAGTTCACAACCTTTACTACCAGGGACGGTCTTTCGAGCGATGCAGTTATCTCACTCCATGAAGATTCGGACGGCACACTGTGGATTGGTACGAATGGCGGTGGTTTGAATCGAATGAAAGACGGCAAGTTTACTACCTACACTACCAGCAATGGTCTGCTTGATGATGTTGTATACCGAATTTTGGAAGATGGCCAAAACAACCTGTGGCTGAGTTGCCGCAAAGGTATCTTTCACATTAGTAAAAAAGAGCTCGATGAGTTTGCCAAAGGAATGATTGCCTCGATCGCACCGGTTGCTTACGGTACGGCGGACGGCATGATGACGCGCGAGTGTAGCGGTGGCGGCGATCCGGCTGGATGGAGAGGTAGTGACGGAAAGCTTTGGTTCCCTACCATCAGAGGGGTCGCGATGATTGACCCGGAGAGAATGAAAACGAATTCGCACGCGCCGCCTGTTGTGATTGAGCAAATACGTATCGACGATAAATCATTTGCGCCGAGCGAGCGCCTCGAACTGCCGGCCGGCACAACACGCTTTGACTTGTATTACACGGCCCCGAGCTTCGTGGCGCCGGAGAAAGTCAGGTTTAAGTATAAGCTGGAGGGCTTTGACAAGGACTGGATCGATAGTGGCACACGCCGCATTGCGTACTACACGAATCTGCGCCCGGGAGCTTACACGTTTCGAGTAATCGCCAGTAACAACGATGGAGTTTGGAACCAAACCGGCGCTGCTTTCGCTCTTTACTTGAAGCCATATTTCTATCAGACGTACTGGTTTTACACGGTCTGCCTACTCGCGCTGGTAATGTTGGCGTGGCTGGTATTTCGGCTTCGTGTGCGCGGGATGCAAGCACAATTCGGCGCCGTGCTGGCCGAGCGAACTCGCATCGCTCGGGAGATTCATGACAACCTCGCGCAGGAGATGTCGGGAATCTCCGTGCAACTGGAGGTAGTCGCCCGCACGATGCCGCCCGGAGCTGACGCCGCCATGACT
Source organism: uncultured Acidobacteriota bacterium (assembly GCA_963748155.1). GTDB lineage: Bacteria > Acidobacteriota > Blastocatellia > Pyrinomonadales > Pyrinomonadaceae > PSRF01. The sequence goes on from CAVVHV010000005.1 coordinate 680,653, forward strand.
TATCTGGATCGCGCGCAGGCGGCAAGTTCGTCATGGCATCGCTGAAGCGCGACGCTATGTTTGGGAGCTCCGATCGCCGACTCTCGAAAACAATGATCTACCTACGGCTTTGGCCGAGACCGCGCGGAGATTGACCCATGAGACTGCTATCCAGGCGCAGGTTGAAGTCAATGGCACCTTCCGACCGTTGGCCCAAACGGTAGAGGACAATCTTCTGCGCATCGGACAAGAGGCGATTAACAACGCCGTGAAACACGCGCTGGCCCAACGGATATTTGTCAATCTGGTGTTCGATACCCGGCGAGTGCAACTAATCGTACGAGATGACGGGCGCGGTTTTGACAATCAAGCGGCGAGAAATGAAAAAGCCGGGCATTTCGGATTGATTGGTATGCGGGAGCGCGCCGAGCAGATTGGCGGGACGTTGTCGATTCAGAGCACTAATGGCACGGGAACTGAAGTCGTTGCGGATGTGCCGATCAGCAGTTAGGCATGGTAGAAGCATGGAGAATTGTGAATAACAAAATCCGGATCATGGTAATCGACGACCAGGCGGTCGTGCGGCAGGGTTTTGTCTCCTTAATTAATACTGTGGCGGACATGGAGGTGATCGCTGAGGGAATCAACGGACAGCAAGCCATTGATTTATATAGTCAACACACACCAGACGTAACGCTCATTGATTTGCGTATGCCAGTTGTCGGTGGCGTCGAAGCTATTTCTGCTATTCGACACAACTTTCCGGATGCGCGTCTGATCGTCCTCACTACCTACGATGGCGATGAAGACATCTACCGATCGCTACAAGCCGGAGCCAGAGGTTATCTGTTGAAGGATGTGTTCTTCGAAGAACTTGAGGCAGCGATAAGAACCGTGCATGCCGGCTCACGGCACATTCCGGCCGCGATCGCCGTGAGGCTTGCCGAGCGAATGGCCAGCTCTGATTTGACCAGTAGAGAGATGGAAGTGCTCGAGCTGATCGTGCGAGGCCAAAGCAATAAAGAAATAGGCGCCAGTCTGGCGATTAGCGAAGCAACGGTTAAGAGTCACATCAATAACATTCTCAGCAAGCTCGGCGTGACCGACCGTACCCAGGCTGTAACCACGGCTCTGCAACGTGGGCTGGTCCACCTGCGTTAGTGTCTGCTTCTAAAAACGCCGAAGGCGTATTTCAAACTGAAACAGTACCCGATTTTACCGTCTCCAACCAAAGTTTGAGCCTCGGCCCCATCTTCTGGGCCATGACACGATTTCGAGTCGCTGTTAATCTGGCCGTGTTAGTTATCCCAGTCCCAGGTTCGTTAATTTGGGGTCCAAATTCCTACCTAAAATACTTTGTTGCAAAAGTAAACGGACTCGAAGTTGACATATTTGAACCTGGGACTGGGACCCACCCAGCCTTAACCAATCTTATCTATTCAACGGTGAAGATTGCGGCGATGGCGCAGGTCTTGCGAAGACTATGGCCGCCGCTGAAGTAATACCTTTGTGATAAAGGGCGAGAAATGTTCTGGGAGCTTTAGTTGTAGACAAGATTTACAAGATGTTTTCAAGATTTACATGATCATTTTGTCAATGCTGAAAAATCTTGTAAATCCTGTCTAACAAATCAGAAAGAAAGTCGCACGCCGAGCTGAATTTCGCGGCCAGGAGTCGCCGCTTCAGTGATAGTGCCAAACTGTGGCGTGTTTACGAAGCGGTTGGGAGTTCCCAGATTGCTGTGATTGAGCGCGTTGAAAGCCTCGGCGCGAACTTGCAGCTTGATTGTCTCGGTCATGGCAAATTCACGCTGCAGCGCCAGGTCGAGAGTTTGTCTGCCAGGACCATAAACTGTGTTGCGTCCAACGTCGCCGAAAGTGAACGCCGCTGGTGTAGTAAAGGCTGCGGTATTGAACCACCTGTCAGCGGTGCGGGTTCCAGGACCAAAAACCGGTTCGCCAGTATGATTCGCACGAATAGGATTCTCACCTAACAGCGTGCCCGCATTAGCAGTGTCACCAAAGACAGAGATCGTAAACGGAAACCCGCTCTGTGCCTGATAGATTACCGAAAGGCGCCAACCATTACTCACCTTATGCGCAAAGCCGGACTTTCCCCATGCGGGTAGATTGTAAACGGCGCTTAACGCAAACCGATGGCGCACATCACACGCAAGTCCCTTCTCCAAATTGAGGCGGGAGTTGTCCTGAGGAGCAGCCGATTCAAACATCGGCGAACGGAAATCCGGCGCATCGCTCAGGTTCTTCGCAAACGTATAGTTGGCCAGGAACGTCCATCCACGAGCAAAACGCCGGCGGACATTTACGTAGCCGGCGTTATACCAACTTTGCGCGGAGTTCTCCAGGAGATTGATGCCGCTCACTGGAAACGTGGTACTGGTAATTGCAATGTTGTCCGGCAGGACCATCCCCGGCAGGAAGCTCAACGTTCTGAACGGCCGGCGTGGGCCAATGGCTCCCGGGCCGGGAGGCGCGTTATTGATTAAATGCGAACGTTGCAGGTGCGACTCCATGAGATCCAAGGTACCCGAGTTCGAGAGTGGTTTCGGCCCCCAGACTTTTCTCGACAGAACCGCTCCACTGTTCGATGTACTGCGGCGGGGCCTTGGCTTCGAAGGCTGCAAAACTAACAGTCGTTGTGCCCAAGCACCGCAGGCCCGAAGTTGAAATGAGACGCAACAATGCCCGGGGCCGGGATGAAGTTATCACTCTGCTGTGTTTCCGGAAAAACGAAGGGAACGTTGTGACGTTGGTTGCACCACGTGTTCATGTCTACCGGGGTGAAGAAAATGCCGAAGGCTGCATGCAACACAATCCCGTGTTTGTGAAGGTTATGAGAGATGCCCGCGCGAGGAGCAAATTTAAGCTTGTTGGAGTAGTTCAAGCCTTCGGGAAAACCCTGTTGCCCACCGATAAATACGAAAGGAACGCCGTCCTGAAATACAAGATTGGTGTTCGCGTAACGGATGTCTACTAACGGACTCATGTATTCATAGCGCAGTCCGATTTGGACCGTCGTGTTACGACTCAGTTGAAAGCTGTCCTGCACAAACGCATCGGCGTACCATTGTCGCAGTTGCATTTGCGGAATGCCCGCTTGTCGTTGCTTTACCGCCGGCAGGCCCAGCAGAAAACTAGCGAGTGCCGAACCCGTACCGTCGTTCGTCGCTGTTTGCGTAGTGAAGCCATTCGTAAATTGATAATAGCCGCGGTTTTGGAAGAAGCCCCACATGGGCCAGATGAAATGCCGATAACTCGCGCCGAACTTGAGACTGTGTCGCCCGACCTGCCAGCTCAACGAATCGCGAGCTTCGAGAATCGTGTTCCAGGCATGCATGGGTGTAGCGATAAAGCTGTCTCCCATTCCGGAGTATCCCTGCACATTGAACCAGGGCGCGCCAAACGCGCCCTCACCACCAAAACCAACTCCTGTGATTCCGAGTTCCGAAACAATGTCATTGGTGAAACTGTTCTCAGACGTGCGATGCATCGCGAGGCGGGAAACAGTAACTGTCGCGATGTTCACGAGGGTCGGACTGATAATGCGCGTCCAACCGACGGTGCCGTTCTGAGCAAGGTTATCGTGAATGGCGCCAAATCCCGGCAGGTTCTGCGGCGTGAATCCTCTCTCACTACTAAACGAGTAGCGCGCGAACATGCTATCGCCGCCGTTCAACGTATGATCGAAGCGAATCGTAGCTTGATCGGTAACGTGATGTGCATTCCGAACGTCGAGATAATTGTTGCAGTCCATACCGGCGCCCACTACCGTAGGCGCGCCCATCATCGTCATGCCGCAACCCATCATTCCCATCTCCACGTTGGGACGAGGAATGTACTTGCGTAAGAACAATGCGGCCTTCGGGTCGATCAAGTTCTCGGGAATCATGTTGTCAGGAAATGGATCACGAATGATCTGAGAATTGGTTGGGCTCACGGGCTTTGTCGGATCGAAGGCTGGGTTCGGCCGCGAACTGAAAGGGTTGTAGATCGTGGCGCCGCTCATGGCGAAGTCGCCATTGATCTCTTCCTCAGTTGGTACAGTCGCCACCATCGTTTCCGACCTCGTATGTCGCAAGCCTTCGTAGTTGAAGAAGAAGAAGCTCTTGTTCCGGATTATTGGTCCACTCAACGACGCCCCGAAGTTGTTTCGCACGAGATGATTCGACTGAATCCATCTCGTTGAAGGTGCGAGCATCGAGCGCGTCGTTCCGCAAGAACCCGTAACCAGTTCCGTGAAATTCATTGGCGCCGGTGCGCGTGACGATATTGATCTGACCGCCGCCGGCGCCGCCCATCTCGGCAGAGTAGCTTCCTGTCTGCACCTTGAATTCCTGCACGCTGTCGGGTGAGGGGCTGAAGTTGAGCGTATTGAACGTTGGATCGGTGTTGGTCACGCCATCAAGCAGAAAATAGTTCGCATTAGGGCGGTTTCCTCCGATACTGACTGCCGAGCGTTGGCCGGGCCGCCAATAGAGCGGACTCATATCACCGGTCTGTGCACCATGACTCTCATGCGCGCCCGGCACTGTCAGCACGAGGTCAATCAACATGCGGCCGTTGAGCGGCAAGTTTTGAATGGAGGTCGGTTCGACAACTTCACCCACACTTGCGTCAGTGGTCCTCAAGACATTCACGGCATCTGTGTTGACATCAACAGTAGAACTCACAGACAACAGCTTAAGACTGACGTCCAGCGTCATTTGTTGGCCCACTTCAAGCGTAACGTTCTGGTTCAGCGGCGCGAAACCCGGCGCCTGCACGGAGAATTTATATTGCCCGGGCAACAGGCCAGTGATCTGAAATATTCCCTGATCATTAGTCGTGGCCTGTCGTGAAGCGTGGGTACTGTCTGATGTGAGTTGTACAGAGGCGCCCGGAATCGCTTGCTGTTGAGGATCGAAAACGGTGCCGCTCACACTCGCATAGTTACTCTGGCCGAGAGCGATCGACGAAGATGACAAGAGAACAAGGAACAGAGACAGGTGGGTAATCTTGCGCATTGCCTCACACCTCCACGTAGCCGTATTTTGTTTTGCTTCTATTAGAGCAGTCGTGAATTACTTACTGGCGCAGAGGAGTCTATCAGGCGTCGTCATCCGTGTTATGAGTCAAAAGACGGATGAGATTCTCCAACTAAAGTCGGAGTCTGACATCGATTAGCAACTGAGGGGACCCACAACCTTGCCGCTGTACCTACCAGCGTTAAATAGTGGTTACCCGACTGTATCCGTGATAGCATCCGCGTATCGCTCAGCCATACCAAAACGTAATCTAGGCGGCAATGCTAGAGTCCCCGCAAATGCGTGCCCCTTTAAAACGCTGGTTAGCATTAGCAGGCGTCGTTATCGCATCCACCACAGCACTTGCCTGGAGTGTTTCACGCCTTCATCACACCCGGAAAATTGAAGAGGTTTCCGCCCCAGTTAAAGCGAGGGCAGGAGCCGGGGCCCGGAATCCAACCTCTCGTAATGGGAGTGAACTGATCGATTCTGATAACGACGGAATACCGGATTTTATTGAGTTGCGCAGCTTTCAGGATCGCGACAGTTTTCGCCGCTGGTTCACGGCGATTGCCGAAACGCAATTCTATGAACTGAGCGATCAATGGAACGCTGAGCAGCGCGACTGTGCCGGACTAGCGCGATTCGCAATACGTGAGGCCCTGCGGCATCACGATCGTATCTGGTTTCAGAAGATGGGACCGGCGTACCAAACTGTTGCGTCGGACGTTAAGAGTTTTGATCTGGACCACAACCCATTCGGCGAAAAGATCTTTCGCACGAATTTCGGATCATTTGCTGAAAACGGACATCAGCAATGGTCGGTTTTCGGAATTCGCCGACGCTCGTACACTGAAGAATTTCAACGTCGTGTTCGTCAGTCGTGATCGGCGCGAAGCTCAGCCCGGCGATCTCCTCTTCTATTACCAACCGTGGGTCCAGAAGTTTCCGTATCACATGATGATATTTCTGGGCCCGGCGCGTATTGCACCCAATGGCGCGCAGGATTGGGTTGTTTATCACACCGGTTCATCGCCAGTCGACAAAGGAACGGTGAAGAAGGTCGAGCTCTCAGTGCTCGATCAGCATCCCGATCCGCGCTGGCGGCCGGTTGAGCGTAACAAGAATTTTCTCGGGTTCTATCGCTTGAAGATCTTGCAGTGAGTGGTACGACGAGACGATTTTCTTCTCCTGTTGGGAGGATTACTAACGTGGCTAACACCAAAATTCGTCGCTACCTTGCGACCGGTATCATCTACCTTGCGCTCGTCGCTTCGGTCTTTGGCTTCAACATCATCCGCGCGCGCACTGCGCCACCGCCAGCAACGCCGCCGGCAGCGGAGAAGCCTCCGACCGTCTCGATCACCAAGCCGTACTTCTCGCTGACGACGAATCGTTCTTACTCGCCAAACGAATCGGCGCGACTGTGGGCCAGCTACCAAAACATCGATTATCTGGATTTCCGCGTCTATCGCATCAAAGACCCCAACAAGTTTTTCAAGCAGCTCGAAAATCCCCACGAGATGGGCGAGAAAGAGAAAGCGGAAATCTCGCAGGGTTACGGTGCGCGTCCGTCTCTGCTTGAGCGTACGCACCACTTGAAGACTTCGCTCTTCGGAGCAGTCAAGGATTATGTCCGCACTCACCTGCTGAAACAGCATCGCGAAACTTTCAATCAAAAATTTCGCAAAGAGCCACCTGCTGAACGCACCCCGCTGAACGTGGCTGACTATGCGCGCGTGCCGTTGCTGAATCCCGATCAGAAGGTAAAAGACTGGCGCGAGAAGTTGCCCGCACTGGAAAACGAATATGACAGCCGGATGATTCCGCTGGGCAAGATGGAGTCGGGCGTTTACCTGATTGAAGGGGTTAACGGCGATATGCGCGCTCATTCGATCGCAATCGTGACTAACCTCACAATGATCGAAAAGACGAACCGTCATGGTCAGGTCATGGTTTACATCGTGGACCGCAAGTCAGGCGCGCCACACGAAGGCGTCTCAGTCGAAGTCACAAACGCGAAAAACACACTCGCCACTGGTAAGACTGACAAATTCGGTATTTTCAAAACGAACGTGAAGGCTCCCGACCAACCGGAGACCCCGGCGGAAGACGTCAACCCAGATGAATCGCAGAGCAAGCCGTTTCTGATCATGGCCCGCGAACGCGACAACTTCGTCATCTCCGACGTCGACTCGTTTTACTTCGGCGGCTACGGTGGCGAAGACGACGTGCTCACCGGCGAAGACGTGACCAGCTATATTTATACCGACCGTCCAATCTACCGCCCTGCGCAATCAGTCTTCTTTAAAGGAATTCTGCGCCAATGGACCTCGAACGGTTACAAACTGATCGACAGCAAAACCGTCAACGTTACGATCGAAGATCCAAACAGCGGTAAGGTTTTTGAAAAGGAACTGCCGCTTTCGAACCGTGGCACATTCAGCGGCCAGTTAGACATGGGTGAGGAAGCGCCGCTCGGCAGCTACAACATCACCGCGTCAATTGGCGAAGTGAGAGCGAGTGGATATTTCGAGGTTCAGGAATACAAGAAACCCGAGTTCAAAGTCACCGTCAAGGTGCCCCAACAATTCGTAGCCGTCGGCGAGAAAGTTCGTTTTACGATCAACGCGAATTACTTTTTCGGCGCGCCGGTCACAAATGCCGAGGTGCACTACTACGTCTACAAACAACGTTATTACCACTGGTGGTGGGACAACGATTCGGACGAATTCGACGACGCGGCTGGCCCAGGCAATGAAGGTGACGACGAAGAGGAATCTGGCTACTACGGCACCGATCTGGTAACCGAAGGCGACGCCACGCTGAATGCCAGAGGCGATGCGTATGTCGACTTCGAAGTGCCTGCGCCCGATCCGAAAGAAGAATGGGACTATTCGTATCGGTTGGAAGCGCAGGTCACCGACGCCTCACGCCGAGAGATGCAGGGCGCCGCTTCATTCATCGGCACGCGCGGCAAGACTGTCGCCGACGCCTATCCGCAACGCTATCTTTATTACCAGGGCGACGCCGCTACGATTCGCGTGAAGACCGCGGATTACGCGGGTAAACCTGTCTCCGAAAAAGTCACGCTGAAGTTCATCGAACAAACGTGGGAGAGGCAAAGCAGGTGGGAAGAGAATAACGGCTACAAGTATGAGATTGTCGATTACATCCTTCACGAACGCGAGTTAGGGACGGGCGAAGTGAACACCGACAGCGAGGGCAACGCAACGTATGATTTCACAGTGCCCTCGCCCGGCAGCATCTACGTCAAAACAATCGTTACCGAAAACGGCAAAGAGATCGTGAATCGCGGCGGCTCGTTTTGGGCCCCCGACAAGAAGGGCCAGTGGTCGGATTTTTCATATCAGGATTACGACGAGAAATCGATCAAGCTTGTTCCTGACAAGAAGTCATACAAGCCGGGCGAAACCGCGCACGTGCTGGTAATGCTGCCGACGGATCAAGCGCACTTGCTTGTGACTACGGAATTGTCAGAAGTCCTCAGCGCGCGCCAAATCGACGCCACCGGTCGGAGCATCGTGATCGACGTCCCGATCGAAAAGAAGTACGCGCCTAACGTTTACCTCGACGTGTCGTTCGTCAAGAACAGCGACATGTACAACCAGAGCCAAATTATTGGTGTGCCTGCGCGCGACAAGATGCTGAAACTCGACATAGTTCCGAACAAGAGCGAGTTTAAGCCTCGCGAGGTCGCGTCCTATACGATCCTCGCTCGCAACGACGACGGCTCACCTGCAGCGAACACGGAAGTCAGCCTGGGAATTGTAGACGAAGCAATTTACAGCATTGCAGCCGAAGCGGCCGGCAACATCAAGCGCGAGTTCTATGGCCGGCGCTACAACGAAGTACACACGAGTCTTGCGATTCATTACACGTTCACGGGTTACGGTGGTGAAAAGCCCGCGGATTTAGCGAAGAACAAACCTGCTTATCAACTTGCTGACTTCAAGAACGACAGTTCCTACGCCGAAACCACTATTCGTAAAGAATTCAAAGACACCGCGTTTTGGCAACCTGATGTGGTAACGGGCGGCGATGGCAAAGCGACCGTGAGCTTTAAACTGCCCGACAACCTTACAACGTGGCGGGCAACGGCGCGTGGCGTGACGGCGGACACGCGTGTCGGTTCAGCCGTGCAGAAAACCATTGCGCGCAAAGACGTGATCATGCGTTTGGAGATGCCGCGCTTTTTGACGGAAGGCGACACGGTCACTATCTCAGGCGTCGTGCACAACTTCCTGAAGAGCGACAAATCCACCAGGATTTCGCTGGAATTAAACGGCGCGCAGTTACTCGATGCGCCTGACTCAACAGTTACGATTCGCCCGAACGGCGAGCATCGCGTTGACTGGCGCGTACAGGCGAATACGGTCGGGAAACTGACGTTGCTCGCGAAAGCGCTCACTGACACCGAATCCGACGCAGTCGAGATGACGATGGACATCGTGCCACATGGTCTAAGACGGAGGACTGGTAACACGACGACGGTCACGCAAAATGACGCGGATCAAACTTTTAATCTGGATGTGCCGGGACGTGCGGATCCGCAGGCCCGTGCTCTGCGGATCGAAGTGTCGCCATCCATCGCTGGTGCATTGTTCGGCGCGCTTGATTACCTCACGAGTTATCCTTACGGCTGCACTGAACAAACGATGTCCAGCTTCCTGCCGAACATCGTCGTGGCCCAGGTATTGAAAGACATTCCGACAGCAAAAATTCGCGCGTCGAACGATCTCGACGGCAAAGTCCGAAGAGGTCTGGATCAACTGTATGCGTATCAGCATGCCGACGGCGGTTGGGGTTGGTGGAAAGACGACAAGAGCGATCCGTTTATGACGGCCTACGTCGTGGATGGTCTGACGATGGCGAGCCGTGCAGGTTATCCCGTCGACGACTGGCGGCATGCACAGGGGCGGCAAAAACTGTCGTCGCTGCTCGACGCGGGCAAGAACGATAACGGAAATCCAATCGATGATGAAACGCGTGCTTACATGATTTACGCGTTCACCGAAAGCGGTGATGGCGATACTCATTTCCTTGACGAGCTGTACGGCAAGCGCAACAACCTCGGGGCATATGGGCGCGCGCTGCTGGCGCTGGCTTTGCAGGAGCGCAAAGACGGGCGCGCGCAGGAAGTCGCGAAGCTGATCGAAGGCTCGGCCCAACAGGACGAGTTCGAGGCGCATTGGCAAACGGCGCGGGTGAACGACTACGGCCGAGATGTTTATCTTGACGCCGAAGCAACGTCGCTTTCGCTGAAGGCCCTGTCGCGGATCAAGCCCGACTCGTATCTGCTGCCCAGAGCCGCGCGCTGGTTGGTACATAACCGGACCAACGGCTACTACTGGCGGTCAACCAAGGAGACCGCGTTCGCGATCTACGGGCTCACTGATTACCTGAAAGTCAGCAAGGAACTGTCGCCCGACTTCACGTTCGAGGTTTATTTGAACGGGATCAAGGTTGCGGGACAACACGTTGGAGCCAGTGATGCCACGAACGCAGAGACTGTGACGGTTTGGAAGAAGGGCGGCGAAATTGGTCCATCAAACCAAATCCGAATCGTGAAACACGGCAAGGGTGCTTTGTACGTTTCGAGCGCGCTTGAATACTTTACCGCCGATGAAAACGTGGCGGCGCAATCGGCGGGCGGATTGAAGATCACGCGTGAGTATCTGCGGCTGCGCGTCTCTGAGGACGAGAACGGCAAAGCGAGCTGGAAGATTGAACCACTAAGCGGCGAGCTGCGTTCAGGCGACATGATTGTCGTTAGGCTGCGGCTGACTGGCCCGCGCGCACAGTATTTGATGATCGAAGATCCAATTCCCGCCGGCGCAGAGCAAGTTGCGCGCGTGAGCGGGATTTATCTCAATTACTCGCTTGGCCAATTGGAGCGACTGGTACAGCAATCGTGAGTTCCGCGACAACCGCACGGCGATCTTCATGAATTACTTTGACGGTGACGCGACGCTGCAATACGCGATGCGCGTCGAGGTGCCCGGCGAATTCAAGATCGCACCCGCCCGCGCGGAACTGATGTATCAGCCGACCGTGCAGGCGAATACGGCAAATGACCGCTTGAGGATTCTGGATAAGAAGTGAAATCGGCCTTGCCTCAAAAGTCAGTAGTCGAGCTTGGACACAGTCAGTACCACCTGCGATAGCGGGTGGGTGCGCAGCCCTCAAGCAGGTCGGTACTGTCAATGCAAAGTGTCCGCAGCGTTGATTCTTATGAAGTGATTGAGCAGTCGCCGCACGGCTGCGCACCCACCCGCTATCGCAGGTGGTACTGACTGTGTCCAACAGAGATTCTGACTTTTGAGGCAAAGCCAGTGAAATCGGAAAGTTAACTGAATCGGTGAGACGATTATGACTACTATTCTGAAACTTTGGTTCAGGCACAATCGCGACCACGATCGCAAATCCTGGTGCGCTACTGGTTTTTGCGACCATCTACGCGGTTCTGCTCGTCGCGTCTTACCTCTTTATCTCGATACGCGAAGCGACGATCTGGCAAGTGCTCATTACCTACGCGCTGATGATTCTGATTCCGCTTGGCTTCTTCACCCTGCAAGCTTCGATCATCAATCGTGTATTGGATCAGAAATTCCGCTGGCGTGTAATCCTGATTGATGCCCTGAAGTTCCTGGCGGTGACGATTCCGGTGCTGCTGGTTGTGTGGCTACTCTATTACCTGCTGAACAAAATCTCGGCTCGTTATCCGGCTCCAGTGGTGGAAGTGCCGCCGGTGCCGCCGGCCGGCAAGGTGGCTCCGCCAACAACGCCGGCGCTTCATTGGCCCAGTCTATTTTTTACCACGCTGCGTTTTGTGCTGTTGGGTGTAGCGTTTCCGCTGGCGACAATTCATCTATGGATTGCTGTAGCCGGTGGTGAACTCCGCACTCTTTTCAGAGATGGGGCGAAGTCCTTTTTCAAACGAATAGGATCGGCGCTCGCGCGCGCCTTTTCGTCACATTCTGTTTTGATTTACGGGCTCGGCCTGATCATTTTCTTTGTGTTGCCGTACATCGCATTGATACCTACGTTTACTATTAGCGGCAACAAGACGGAGTTCGCGGTTTTCGGTCTGCGATTGTTGCTGGCATTCCTGTTCAGCCTGGTTGGTTGGGCATCGACATTGACCGCCCTCGCGAGAACTGTACCCGCTTTGCCTACCGAGGTTTCGGCGTCGAATGTCGCGCTTCCGACGGAGTCGGCCGCCTGAGCTTGGAAGAGGTCAGTACCACCTGCGGTAGCGGGTGGGTGCGCAGCCGTGTGGCGACTGCTCAATCTTCTCGTTAGAGCAACGCTGCAAACACTTTGCGCTGAGAACATGGACCTGCATGAGCTGCGCACCCACCCGCTACCGCGAGGTGGTACTGACTCGGTCCAACCACATTTCCGACTTTAGGGCAAAGCCTTTAAAGATATGAGATTCCTTGGGGCAGGAATTCGGCAGGTTAACCGCATGACGCGCGAGCATGCAATGCTCATCTCGTTTGCCGGCGCGGCGATTTTGTTCCTCATCCTTCCTTCGTCGTACACCAAACGGATTGCATTCAACTGGGGCGACACTTCTGATAGAAACGAAGCAGGAATCGATACCGCGCTTCAGGAAGCGGCCAACTCGGCGCTCGCGAACCGCGACGGAACAATCATAGTCATGGATGCGCGAACGGGTCGCGTCCGCGCGATAGTCAATCCACAACTGGCCTATGCACAGGCGTTAATGCCCGGCTCCGCTATGAAGCCTTTCACGGCATTAGCCGCACTGCGCGCCGAATTGATAGATGAAAGCTCGCGCACTGTCTGTCCTGGTCGCTTCACTGGATTGAATTTTTCGCTGCCCTGCGTACACGCGAATCACCTGCCCCCGTTTTCGCCATCGCAGGCGATCGCCTACTCCTGCAACTACTATTTCGCGGCCGCCGGCCAGCGACTCGGTAGAGACAAGTTAGTGGCGACTCTACGCGAGTTCGATTTTGGTCGGGCGACGGGGATCTCGGAAGAAGAACTTAGCGGCGTCTTGCGTCAGTGTGAGATCGGAAACAACGCGCGCGTGCGCAAATCCGAACCCAACGTGGCTGACGAATCGGATTGCCTCGAGAGGGCAGCCGTGGGCGAAAGCAATCACATCCAGGTCACTCCCATTCAATTGTTGACAGCCTACGCAGCGCTGATAAATGGGGGGCATTTGTTCAAACCCCAAGTGGCTTCAGGAAATCATTTTCGACCGGTCGAGCGGTCCAACATCAGCATCGCCTCACAACATCGCGCCATCATAGTCGACGGCATGCGCGGCGCAATCAGCTACGGAACGGCGCGCGCAGCAAGACTCGATTCGCTGCCGTTAACCATTATTGGCAAGACCGGTACCGCGATGCCTGCAACAGGTTTTCGCAACAACGGCTGGTTTGTTGGATTCGCGGCCCCGTTTCAGAGCAGCGGCGAATTAGACGCATCGCGAATCGATTTGGCAGTACTCGTTCTTTTGCCGCGAGCGCACGGATCAGATGCCGCAAAGCTGGCGCGGCCGATTTTCGAGACGTACGCAAATGAGATTAGCCACGGAGGCGCGGACACATCCAGAGTTTCGAGAAGCGATGCCAATCCCAGTGATGCGATCACCGTGGCGCCACCTTCCTCGGACGCGGCGTCACCCATCAAAGTTCATCTCGTGCGCGAGAACGTAACGCAAACACTTTCACTCGAAGACTATGTCGCCGGAGTGCTGCGCGGCGAAGCCACAGTGGAACCTGAGGCGGAAGCATTGAAGGCGCTCGCCATCACGATTCGTACGTACGCGCTGAAGAACCTCGGCCGTCATGCAACACACGGCTACGACTTTTGTTCGACAACACACTGTCAGAGGTTTGTTGGCAGAGACCCCACCGTGATGAATGGTTTAACTGGAGCGACCAGCTCTTTGGTTGACAGTCGAATTTCTGCCGCAGTTCGGGCCACCGAAGGTCAGGTGCTGCTCGACGACCATGCCCAACCGATCGACGCATACTTCAGTGCCTCCTGTGGTGGCGAAACTGCCAACATCCGGGACCTCTGGGGAGTGACTCCAGGTTTCTATCTCCGCGGCGTGCGCGATGAATACTGCGATGCCGGTCCTCACGCGAAGTGGACTGATACCATTAGCCGTGCCGATCTTCTGCGGGCCCTGCAAACTGATTCGCGAACCGATGTCGGCAACCGGCTGGACCAGGTTCTGGTCAGTAAGCGCGACGAAACGGGCCGTGCAGAATTCATCACGCTCGACGGTGAGCATCGCAAAACTGTTCGCGGCTGGGATTTCAAGATTATCGTGGGGCGAGCCCTCGGCTGGAATGTTTTGAAGAGTTCGCGATTCGAAGTTGTTCGTTCAGGATCGAACTTCATTTTCCGAGGCAGCGGTTTCGGTCATGGGCTCGGCCTGTGCCAGGAAGGCGCACATGTGATGGCTGCGCGTGGAGCGAGCTATGAGAAGATTCTCGAGAAATATTTCCCAGGCACAGTCGTGAAAAAAGACGTGAAGAAACAGGGACTGGGCGCCGCCACGAAAGTTAATGTTACTGGCGGATCGAAGGCGGACATTTTGCTAAGCACGTTCGGCTATAGAAATTCCCATCCTGCGGGACTCACCGGTAGTTTGCGATTTCTAACGATCTCCTCCGAACACTTTAACCTCTCGTATCCCGCCGGTGTAGACCGGCGCACCGCCAATCAGATTCTGAACACGATGGAATTGACGCGCAACGATTATCTGCGCCGCGCTTCGTCCGGATCTACTATCGGGAATATTCCGCGAGTCGGCATTCGATTAAATGAAAGCACCGGCGACTTCACATCACGCACGGGCCAACCGTGGTGGGCCGCTGCCGCGACCCGGGGCAATCAGATCGAATTGCAACCCGTGGGCGTCCTGAAGCAGCGCGGTGTTCTTTTCACTACGCTTCGACATGAATTAGCGCACATCATGATCGATTCCATCAGCAACAAGCGCGCACCGCGCTGGTTGGAAGAAGGCTTTGCGCTTTATCTGGCGGCTGAGGGCCAGGCGATTTCGCGTTACGTTACGCGAGGCCGGCTTGCAGAAGATGAACTGGAGCAGCGTCTACAGCGCCCGCGGACGCAAGTAGAGATGCGGACGCTTTACGCTGAAGCGTATCTCATGGTTGCCGAGATGATTCGCCGTCAAGGTGAATCGAGTGTCTGGAACAGGCTCTCACGTTATTAACGTAATTTCACTGCCCGTGTTAAGTCCTATCGGCTTGACCAGATTTTCCACGCGGTGCCTGGACGGCAGATCGCTTACCATGAGTACACTATGAGTGATGGCTTTGCCTCAAAAGTCAGTAGTCGAACTTGGACACAGTCAGTACCACCTGCGATAGCGGGTGGGTGCGCAGCCGTGTGGCGACTGCTCAATCACTTCATAAGAGCACGCTGCGGACACTTTGCATTGACAGTACCGACCTGCTTGAGAGCTGCGCACCCACCCGCTATCGCAGGTGGTACTGACTGTGTCCAAGTTCGACTACTGACTTTTGAGGCAAGGCCACGAGTGATGGCAACTCCGCGAACTTATCGCACTATTCCTGATCGGGTCGTTTATGTCAGCAGCATCGACTTAGAGTTATATGGCAGCTCCATTTGAAATTGTTACTCTCTTCGACTGCGACAACACGCTGCTCGACCACGATCACGTCGTGGCAGATCTCCGGAATCATCTCGAACAGGAGTTTGGCGCACTGAATAGAGATCGCTATTTCGAAATCTTTGAGGCGCTGCGTAAGGAGTTAGGTTACGCAGACTACCTGGGTGCATTGCAACGCTACCGGCTCGGCGCGAATAACGATCCTCGTCTACTCAAATTGTCTTGCTTTCTGGTGGACTACCCGTTTGCCTCCCGGCTCTATCCAGGCTCGCTTGAGGTGATCGAGCATTTCGGTAAGTTGGGACCAACAGTCATCCTGTCGGATGGGGATGTGGTTTTTCAGCCGCGCAAGATCCAGCGCTCAGGACTGTGGGACGCGGTCGACGGTCGCGTGCTTATCTATATTCATAAAGAGAATATGCTGGATGATGTGGAACAGCGTTATCCGGCCCGGCATTACGTAATGGTCGACGACAAGCTACGTATCCTGGCGGAAATGAAAAAAGTTTGGGGAAACCGGCTGACGACTATCTTTCCACGACAGGGCCATTACGCGTTGGACCCCCAAAACATTGGTAATTATCCCCTCGCTGTAGGTAGAGGAATCGTGTATGATGAAGCTCCGAGAACGGAGCGCGACGTGTACTACGTAGAGCAAAAGGACAAGGACAACGTAGCCTTTCTGTATGTGGACGAACGTGTTGACAATAAGATTCTCAAAAAGCCTGTGGGCACTTGCTTCTTTGTAAGCGTTTGGAACCGCGACCACAGCATCGGACACAATTATCTTGTCACGGCAAAGCACGTGTGGCAATGGTTCCGTTCACGACAGGGATATGTAAGGGTAAATAAGCTGGAGCACACACCGGGTGAATCTGGTGTTGAATATAAGCCGCTACACGGTACGTGGCATCATCACTCAGACGCGACGGTTGATATAGCAGTTCTACCGTGGGGCGATACAGAAGACCTCAATTATAAACTTCACTCTTTTGACATAGAGCAAATCAAGCCACGCAAACTATGGCTTGACACCGAAAACTTTAGGTGGGAGCCGCGCGAAGGCGCTGTGGTCTATTATGTCGGCCTATTACCTCAGTATCACGGCGTTGAGCGCAATGTGCCGATTGTCAGAACGGGCCATCTGGCCTTAGTCACAGATGAATTGATCGAGGGAGCCTACGGCCCTTCAAGCTACCACTTGATAGATATGCAAGCCTATAAACTGCACAGTGGTGGCCCTGTGTGGTTCTTCTGGGCTAACGTTCCTCTATTGCTCGGCGTATTAGTAGCAGCAGATCCGGTGATGCAAGAATTATTAGTGAGGAAAACTGATGTTGCCGAGGACGATGCCGAAACCGTAGCCTACTACAATCTTGGAGTCAGCTTCGTCGCCCCTACCGCTAAACTAATTGACATCTTAGAATCTGGTGACATGAAAGCAGAACGAGAGAAAGCAAAGCCAAAACCCAAAAAGCCCGTGCCGCTATCCGCTGATGAATCTGAGCCGTTAACGAAATCAGAATTTGAGGACATGCTTAAAAGAGTCAGCCAAAAAGTCTCCGAGCCTGAGTCAAAAGACTCTGAAACGTCAGAGTAGTTTTTTGTCGTCAATGATTTGCTCAACGGTTATTCCAGCAACGCGGGCATAGGCGAGTATTGTTAGCAGGTTAGGTTCACGGATGCCCGACTCGTACTCGGAAATACGGGCGGACGTTAATTGACAATCGAGTAAGCGAACCAATTCAGGCTGGCTGAGTCTAAGGCGCTTTCGGATTCTGCGCAGTTTCGCAGCAAGGCGTTTAGGTTTAGGTCGCGGCTTTTGGCCCACGGAATTTATTTGCTCTTTTTGAACTTCTCGATTAACGCGCTTTCTTTAGCGAGCGCATCACGGAAACCTGTTAGGGTATCGATTAGAAGATTGATCTTTGCGAGTGAGCGGCGACGGTGCTGTTTATTGGCCAGTAGAAATTCAAGCCGGATGACGCGCTTGCAATCGGCTATTGTTATCAGGCAGTTGATTAGACTGTCGCTGCCATTAAATGAGGTTTCGACTAGCGCGTCGATGAATGATGTATGTCCAGTCGAGACAGGATTGAGAAACTTTCGTTTGTGGAAATCTTTCGCCATGTTCATAACCTCGGAGGATAGAGTGACGTGATTGCCGCCCAGCATTTCTGGGCGAAACGACAACCTAAAGAAGCACGGCTTAGGATACGTCCAATTGGACGTAGTTGCAACCTGTCTGGAGGTAGATCAGATGGGTAGGCAACGAAGGCCGCAACCGAAATATCTGGCTAAGAAGTTAAAGGCAATCCGTGAGGAGTTAGGACTCGGGCAGTTAGAAATGTCGAGACGTTTAAGTAAGCTTACGTCACCGTTGGACGGTGCAAAGGTTTCAAAGTTTGAGCGTGGCGAACGTGAACCAAACCTACTTGAAATCGTTGCCTACTGTAAGGCCGCAGAGGTTCCGGCAGACTGTCTGATTGATGATGCGTGGTCGGTTAAGGATTTGCTTTGGGCCATGAGAAAGAAGTAGCGGCGAATCCCGCGAAGAATGTCGCCGCTATTGGTCTTTGGAAAATAAATCGATGTAGCGGGCTAACATACTAAGGCTATGGGTACAAAAACTAATGAAGGTCGTCCGGTGGCAAAGCATCAACAATCGAACGAATCGCTGCGGGCGACATGCGAAGCTCTAGTTCCTGAAAGTCGAGCACAATCTCTTGATTGTCACCAGCGTCAATCACTAATGGTTGAGGCGGGTCCCCTAACACTCGAATTCCACGGCCTTGCGGTAACAGTTCAACTACTAGCGGGCGATCAGACGGTGCACCGACCTGTACCGTGAGGCGCTCGATTTGAATTGTCAACCGTCCTTTTGGATTCATGAGTTTTGCTTCTCAACCTGTTTCAAGATGGATTCAAACATCGGAGTAACATCGTGGCGACGGTTGTATCTGAATGAGTATTCGTCAAGGTACGTTTGCAGATACTTCGCGCTTACTGAATGGTTGACGCCGCGTAGACCATTCTTTACGAGCGACCAGAAACCCTCTATGCCGTTTGTATGAGCATCAGCCCTGACATAGACCTTTGCAGAGTGGTGAACACGTCTGTGCTCGTATCCGCTACCGGGAAGTGCGTTGTAAGAAGGCGCTTCGTCCGTATAGACCATCGTGCTCGGCAACACTCTCGCTTCGATAAACGGAATGAGCGTGTTGGCCTCTGTGTCACTGACAACCTTAGCGACAACCTTGCCTTGTCGTTGCAGCACACCAGCAACAATCGTTTTGCCGCTTGCGCCGCGTCCGGTGATTCTTCGCGCTCGAACATCCTTGTGCATGTTCTTAGCCTTGCCACCGAAAAAGCTTTCGTCGGCTTCAACGCTACCCGTAAACGGATCGTGATCTTCTTGCAGCATCGTGCGGATCTGTTTGAACATGCGCCACGCGGTTTTGTAGGTCACGCCCGTTTCACGCTCAAGTTGCTTTGCAGAGATACCGCAACGTGTCGAGGCCATGAGATAGATCGCGTGGAACCACGTGCGGAGAGACGTGCTGGACTTGTGATAGATGGTGTCGGCAGTTGGGTGTACGTGATGACCGCAGAACTGGCAAGAGTAAGACTTGCGCGAAGCTACTTTGTGATGCTTCGTAACCTTGTCGCACGTCTCGCAAAAGATGCCATCGGGGTAGAGGTAGTTCTTCAACCATTCAAGGCAAGCATCATCGGTAGGGAACTGCGCTTCAAAATCCTTGAACGTGTAGCGCGTCATCTTCGGGCGTTTGGCTTTGCCGTTTTCCATGCCCGAATACTAACAGAACATGTACCTACAGTCAAGGGATAATTACCAAAACATTCATAAATACCCGGCCGCCGACTTGACCGTTGAGCATATAGGCGACCTGGTTGATTGCGAACTGTCCACCTTGCTTGGTAAGCCGCAGTAAATCGTAAGGAAAGCGCACAATGAAAGTGAGTCCATTGGCAGGAAAGCCGCCCGAGCCCGGGATGCTGGTTAACGTACCGAGGCTAATCACGGCGTACTATACTGATGTGCCTGATCCTTCGATCCCGGCACAACGAGTAGCATTCGGCACTTCAGGGCATCGTGGTTCAGCTCTACAAAAGGCTTTCAACGAGTGGCATATCCTTGCCATCACGCAGGCAATTTGTCTGTATCGAAAACTGCAGCACACAGATGGTCCACTATTTCTTGGGATGGACACTCACGCGCTTTCGATGCCGGCGTTTGCGAGTTCGCTCGAAGTGCTGGCCGCCAACGGCGTCGAAGTGATGATCGCCGAAGGAGACGAATACACTCCGACGCCCGTGATATCGCACGCGATTCTCACTTACAACCGCGGGCGAAGGACTGGACTCGCCGACGGAATCGTGATCACGCCATCGCATAATCCCCCTGATGACGGCGGCTTCAAATACAACCCGCCAAACGGTGGGCCTGCGGAAACCGACGTCACTAAGTGGATCGAATCAACGGCGAACCAGTTTCTCCAGAGTGCTCTTCAAGGTATTAAACGGATGCCCTTCGAGCAGGCTCTTCGCGCTTCTACTACACACCGGCACGACTTTCTCAGTTCTTACATAAATGATCTGGCAAATGTTATTGACATGGATTCAATTCGCCGCGCGAAGGTGAATATGGGCGTGGATCCACTCGGCGGCGCGGGCGTTCATTACTGGGCGCGAATTGCTGAGCAGTATAAGTTAGACCTCACTGTCGTCAACGAGGTCGTCGATCCGACTTTCCGCTTCCTGACAGTAGATTGGGACGGCCAGATCCGCATGGACCCATCCTCTTCTTACGCCATGACAAATCTGATCGGACTGAAGGATCGCTTCGACATCGCCTTTGCTTGTGACACGGATCATGACCGGCATGGAATTGTCACGCGCGGTGCGGGTTTGCTTCAGCCCAATCACTACCTGGTGGTCGCTATCTACTATCTTTTCCAACACCGACCTAAATGGAGCAATGCAGCAGCCGTGGGTAAGACAGTGGTTAGCAGTCAGATGATCGATCGCGTCACAGCAAAACTGGGCCGCAAGCTCTACGAGGTTCCAGTCGGCTTCAAGTGGTTCGTGGATGGCTTGCTAGACGGCACGCTCGGTTTTGGTGGAGAAGAGAGCGCGGGTGCATCTTTTCTGCGTCTCGATGGCACTGTCTGGACTACGGATAAAGACGGAATTGTTCCGGCCTTGCTTGCGGCCGAGATCACTGCTCGTATGGATCGCGATCCCGGCCAGATCTATCAGGAGCTAACAAGTGAGTTCGGAGAGTCGCTATACACGCGCACGGAGACTCCAGCCACAGTGCAGGAAAAAGAGATTCTAAAGAAACTTTCTCCCCAGCAGGTTCGCTTGAAAGAGCTTGCAGGTGAGGAAATTCAGACTATCCTTACAGATGCCCCAGGCAATGGGGCACCCATAGGCGGGCTGAAGGTGGTGGCAGAGAGCGGATGGTTCGCGGCGCGTCCGTCCGGTACTGAGGACATTTACAAGATTTATGCGGAAAGCTTTCTGGGAACGGATCACCTCAAGCGCATTTTGGACGAGGCACAAACAATCGTCAGCGATGCCATTGCCTAACCTCTTCCAGAGGCAGGCAGGGCGACCCGAACGCTTTGGTTTTCAAACTCGACCCGGAGAAGAACGGGAGATCCTTACTGCTGTTTAGTGCCGACGAACGGGGTTCTGTTCTTCTTGCATAACGACGGAAGTTTGATGGTTGGGAATGGAGACTTCAGTTACACGTTGAACCGAGATTGATTGCGAGACATGAGGATATTTCAATACTGGAAGTCGCATGCGGACTAGAGGTTGCCGGTGTTTCTCTATTTGAAGGGGGGGCTCTTGCAGGAGGTGATCACTCAACCTCAAGTCGCCTCGTATTGTTAACGTCCATGACGTAAAACCATTTGCGGAGAATCTCTATTGATTAGCGCTTCAATGCTGTCTCGCTCCTTTGATGGAGTACCAGCCGTCGAAGATCTTTCTTTTGAAATCCCGGAAGGCAAACTGTTTACGTTGCTTGGTCCAAATGGCGCGGGTAAAACCACCACCGTCCGGTTGCTGCTTGGCTTGATTGCACCCGACGCCGGAACTGCAAAGATCGCTGGTTATGAACTAGGACAAACAAATAATGCTCTTCGCGGCGTTTGCGGACTCCTGACCGAGACTCCAGGTTTTTACGACCGCATTTCTGCATGGGAGAATCTGATCTTTTTCTCCCACCTCTATCGAATCCCTCAAACAGTACGCGAGCAACGACTCGAGCATCATCTTCGTGAGATGAACCTTTGGGAGCGGCGCGACAGTCTGGTCGGAACCTTCTCGAAAGGGATGAAGCAGAAGCTAGCCATCATTCGGGCAATATTTCATGAGCCAAAGGTTATCTTCCTGGATGAGCCGACCGCGGGTTTAGATCCGGAAGCCTCGCTTATGGTCCGTGAGATGATAATCAGACTCAAAGCCGAAGGCCGGACGATCGTGGTATGCACGCACAACCTCGACGAGGCTCAACGGCTCGCTGATATCGTTGGCATCATTAACGGGCGATTACTTGTCTGCGATACTCTCGCAAATCTTCAATCGGGCGCAGGCCTAACCACTTCAATTGAAATCGAACTCGGCGAACCGCTCCGCGATCATCAAAGAACGGCCATGAAACTTCCGTTCGTCAAGAACGTCCAGGGTAAAGACCGAACGTACGTAGTCGAGGTGGAAAATCCGTCGAGCAACATTCCCAATTTAGTGAGGGCTCTGGTGGACAGTGAGGCGAAGGTTTATGCAGTTCGACCCAAAGCCAGGGACCTCGAGGCCATTTACCTTCAGCGCGTCAGCGAGAAAGGAGTTGGCAAGTGAACGTCAGTTTGCTTTTCCTCCAGAAGGAATTACGCGAACTGCGGAAAAACAAATTCGTTCTACCCGTCTACCTCTTGCTGCCGCCGATTGCGGTGGTCCTGCCTGTACTCTTTGCATCTTTGGCGCCGGCGATCATGGCTATAGATCAAAACGATCCGGTTGTCCTTGCTATTCATCGCACCATTACGACCGCACCGGAGTTCGCCCACATGGGAACTGACGAAGCGATTACAAGGTTCTTCCTGCGAAACCTGGTGGCATTTTATTTACTTCTGCCGGTGGGATTATCTTCAATCTCCGCAGCCTTCTCGATCGTCGCGGAGAAGCAGCAGCGAACGCTGGAACCGATTCTCGCAACACCGATCACGGATTTTGAGTTTCTGATCGGGAAGTTGCTCGCCTCACTCGTGCCGAGCATCATTTTGACCTGGGCCGCTGCGATTCTTGCCGTCGTTATCGTTAATTGGACCACCTGGGGAAGGTATCAAACACCCCTTCTCCCGGACCGCTTTTGGGCCGTTGGTGTTTTTGTGCTTGCTCCTTTGATGGGGATGGCGTCAGTGTTAGCGGCTATGCGCCTTTCCGCGAAGATGACTGATCCGCAGTCGGCGAATCAATTCACCGGATTGGTGATTGTCCCGACCTTTATGGTCGGCATAGGAATATTCGGAAAAGTAATGACCATAAGCCTGACTGCTGTTGCTATTGCTTGCGTGGTGGTCTCGGTGTTGGCACTTCTTCTGCTGAGGATGAACCTGAAGAATTTTCAACGTGAAGAGATTCTCACTAAGTGGGGGTAAAACAGCGTCGATTCATGAAACAGCCTCGCGCACACCATTGATTTCTTCAATCGCCAGATCAATTTGCCCTGCTCCACCAAGCAACACCAGCACGTCTTCAGCCTGAATTGCAGTTTCAGGTCCCGGATTGATCTCCGTATGACCCTGACGAGTAATTGCGATAATAGTCACGCCCGTCTTCTTCCTTAATTTCAATTCCCCTATGGTCTTTCCAATTGCAATAGAATCGGATTCGACGGACAGCGTTTCGGTCGAGGCGGATTTAAGCGCCTCGGAGATCTCACCGATGTCGACGAGAGGCAGCGATGGCATGCGCAGTAGCTGATAGCCTTCGTTCCTGATCGCTGCGACCTGACGTTGAATGACGTGACGCGCAATGCCGTACTCTCTGAGCACGCGTGAGAAGATCTCGATGCTGGTCTCAAACTCTTCAGGGATTACTTCATTGGCGCCTAGTTCGCGCAACTCTGATATCTCCGCCATGTAGCGTGTGCGAACGATGATATGAATATCAGGATTCATCTGCCGCGCGAGCCAAACTGTATGGCGCGATGCTATGGGATCGGAGATTGCCAGCACGATGATCCGGGCGTGTTCCAGCCGGACATGATGCAAGACTTCCTTGCGCGTCGCGTCGCCGTAGACAATCCGCTCTCCCTGCATCGTGTGCTTCCCGAACTGCTTCGGCATTCAATTCCATTACCAGATACGGAACGCCCGTTCGGCGAAGCACCTTCGCCAGATTCCGACCGTTCAGACCATAGCCGATTATGATGACATGCCCTCGCAGGTCAGGCTCCTGGGCGTCAAATCCAATCACTGATGGTTCAAGTAATGAACCTCGGTGCGAACACCGATTGCAGAGCGTATCCGATGCGTGGGGCTGCCTTGATGAGAAACGGCGCCGCGATCATTGAAAGAATCGAAGCGGCCAGGAACCGTTGATAATCCGGTTCCGAAAGCAGGCCTTGCGGCAAACCCGCCTTGGCCAGAATGAAAGAGAACTCACCGACTTGCGCGAGCCCCAAAGCAGTCGTCGTTGAGACGCGCAATGAATAACCCAGTAAACGCATGACTGCGAGCACGAGCAGAGCCTTGCCCACCGTCAGTGCGCCGACCCATGCCAACACAATTAAGACATCGGCCCAGAGGGCGCTCAATGAGAGGAGCATGCCGATGGACATAAAAAAGAGGCTGTTGAAGACGTCGCGGAAAGGCAGGATGTCGGCCACAATCTGATGGCTGTACTCGGATTCGGAAAGCACTATGCCGGCGATGAATGCGCCCAGTGCGAGTGACAGTCCGGCCTGTGACGTTAACCAGGAGGTGCCAAGACTCATGAGGACGACCGAGATGATAAACACTTCCGGGCTGCGCAAACGCACAATGTGGTAAAGCAGGTAAGGCACAATGGTGCGCGCGGCGAAGACAATAATGCCAATTGCCGCGACAGCAATGCCCAGCGTGAGAGCAATTTTTGCAGCCGAAGTTCCTTCGCGACCACTCAGGACAGGAATCATCAGCATCATGGGCACGATGCTGAGATCCTGAAAGAGCAGTATGCCAACGCCGGCCCTCCCGTGCGGCGCATCAATCTCCGCCCGATCGATATAGCTCTTGAGTACGATGGCCGTGCTGGAGAGGGCAAACAGAAAGCCGAAGAAGACCGCCTCGTTAAGCGGGACGACCGAGCAGATTGGCAATTCCGGTGACCAGCAGAGTGGTGAGAATAATCTGCAAGCCTCCCCCGAGTAGAACCAATCGCTTCATTTCAAGCATGCGACGTAAAGAAAATTCCAGGCCAATAGTAAAGAGCAACAGTGCTACGCCTATTTCAGCGAGCACCTCGATGGCCTGAACATCCTTGATCAGTCCGAGTGAATGAGGTCCGATCAAAACCCCTGTAATCATGAACCCGACTATGGTGGGCAAGCGCAGCCGGTGGAAGATGAATGCTATAGGGACAGAGGCAAGCAATAGCACGAGTAAGTCCTGGAGCAATGGAGGCGAATGTGGCATGGCTATGCTAAGACCTCGGGGCGCAAAAGAAACTTAACTGGCAAAGAGAGGTCAAGGCTTCCCACCTACCGGTAGTGGCCTAATTTGAACTCTTCTCTGTGCAACCTCTGTGTTCTCTGTGTCTCTGTGGTTTCCCGCGGAACAGTTAACCACAGAGGACACAGAGGACACAGAGGGTGCACAGAGAAAACCAATTAAGACACCACCCACCTACCACCTTCTCCTAGCCGCAAGAAATTCAATTACTCAAAAGTAATCGAGAAGCATTAAGGTAAAGCAGCAACGTTGTTATGTAGGTCAGAGCGTGGGTGACTGGACCGGCCGCGATCTTTGAATGCTCGTGCCTGGCGTAGAGCAAGGTTGGAACAGTCACACCGATCATCCCGGCCATAAAGATTGAGAGAAGCACACTGCCCCCAATTGTCACACCGATCAGAGGTGTACCATGCCAGAGCCAGTCGATGCCTCCAGCTAACGCGCCACAAACGATGCCTAACAGTAGAGTTGTCAGCGCCTCGTTTTTAAGCCAACCGGCGTAGCTGGCCCATGAAGGTTTCTCAAAGTGGAGATTCTGTAGAGTCACCGTCAATGATTGGGTGCTCACACTCTCGCTAAGTCCCAAAACGAGTATCAAAAAGAAAACTATAATAAGGTTCTGGGACAGCGTTGTTTCGTACCCGTTGGCGAGCATGGCGCAGATAATGCCACTCGCTACCATCGTGAGCAGCCACGGCAAGCGATACCGTAAGACCCCGAATGCAGAGCGACCCTGAAGTTGCGCCATGCCGAAACCGATTAACTCAAAGATGTCCTCGATTTTTTGGCGCTCGGCGACGCTAATCGTTTCCTCGGAAAAGAAACCGATATCAATAACTCCGCGCATGTGATTGAGATCATCCACGATCGGGAACGCAAAAAACTTATGCTTGACGAACATTTCGCAAGCATCTTGCACCGTAGCGCGATCCGAAATCGTAATGACGTCGGTAATCATGACATCTGCTATGGTCCGCTCAGGCGTAGCGGTTAACAATCGGCGGGTGGGTATGATGCCGGCCAATTGCCCTTCGTCGTTGATGATGTAGAAGTAGATGATGCGCTCCCCAACACCTTCACGCCGGATGATGTTCAGAGCTTCTCCAACGGTCACGCTGTCCCTGATGATGGGGAAATCCTGACGCGCATATCGCAGGGCTGGTTCCTGCAAGTGATCGGAGCCGTTAGTTGTATGGCTCATTAATTGTCCTCGGATTCGAATTGACGACGGATAGACGAACAACCCACGAACCTATGTTCTTCGAAGGCTTGGGCCAATATTGACTTTTTATTTTAGGGACTAAGAGTTCGAAGGCGGCGCGCGGCCCGAGAGGTGTGATCCGAAAGAAAGGGAAACAATGCCGGCAGGTTCGTCGGCACTTGAGAAGAGAACCTGGTGAACAGTTAGCTCGCGGCTGTTTTGAGAAGGTGCGTTCCCGTAATCCACTAGCTGTCGTTTGCCACGCTTCTGCACCCGCGTGGGCACGTCTAATGGACCATACTTGTAAAGCGAAGTTTCATTCGAGGAGGTGGCGTTAAGCTGAGTGTTGGTCGCCTCGGAATCCGCGAGCGCGGAGACAGGGAATGGCCTCAATCGTAAACCTTCACCAACGGAAAAGCACAAACAGGCGATGATGCCGACCAAGAGGGTCGTGCGCACGAAACAAGACGTGGTCCGGCGTTCAGTGCCTATCATCGACGCCGATAATAATACCAGAATACGTTGGGACGCTACGATGCAAACACGAAAGTGGTGTCTTAATTTGGTTTTCTCTGTGCACCCTCTGTGTCCTCTGTGTCTCTGTGGTTAACTGTTCCGCGGGGAAACCACCACCGAGACACAAAGAACACAGAGGGTGCACAGAGAAGAGTTCAAATTAGGCCACTACCAACACGAAACTCAAGGTTCGCGATTTAGTGAGTCTGATCAGTTTTGTCGCAGCTAGACCAAAGTTCTTCGCTCATCAGACGCATCGTCGACAGACTTCGAAAGAGGTAGTTGGCATTGAAAGAGAGCCCGCGCGATAGTCGTTTCTCAATGCTGATTGTGCCGGCGTGACATTGCGAATAACCATCCCAGCGCAGGCTATTGACGAACTGGAAGCAGACACCGTCGCGGATCACCGACACAGCTTCGGAGATACAGCTCTGCTTGAAGCGCTGCTCCGGGAGGCAGGCTTCCACGACGTCCGCTTAAAGACGATATCGCGCAGTATTCGTTTTAATGACGACGCACCCTTTCTTCGTGTTTCGCGCAGTGACGATATTACGAAGGAAGTCCGCTTGATGGCGCTCAGCTATCATCTCTTTGTGGGTTATTATGAGGAGCCGAATTCCTCGTCTCGCCTTTAGAGCCCTCTCACCGCAATTCCAAGGAACGTAAAAAGACACGGAGGGTTTGCAATTTATCGTCTGGCGATTTCGCGAGGCAATGAGCGATGGCCCTAAAGGTCGCAAAGTTTCGCGTATTCTATTGCCGGCTGACCACAGCGAGGAGTCGTCCGGTATATAAGCGAGCAGAGCCGGTTGTTTATACCGCCTGCTCCGAAGGGAGCATAGAGGAATCCTGACTGACTCTATGTAACACCCGAAGGACATTAACTCGTTATTAACCTTAAAGGAGTTCTCATGAAACGCATTCTCAATATAACCGTTCTCACGCTAACCGCCTTCATTCTGCTCGGGACTGTTTCCGTAATGGCTATTGAGCGCCCCTTTGCTCTTAATGCAAGAGGAATCGCGACCTTTATCACAGATGAAGCGGGCAACCCAATTCGCGCCAACGTCAGCAGTTCCGGTACGGCGACCCATCTTGGTTTGTGCACCACCGTCGGGACGATCAATTTTAGCCCCGACCCTGCTAACCCTGGCCGTCTACTGACCAGCGGAGCAGGGACAATGACTGGCGCCAACGGCGATACGGTTCAACTGGAGCTTAACGGAGCATTAGAACCGACCCCGGGCAGTGCTACCGCTACTGATAAATTTGTCGTTCGCTTCGTGGGGGGCACAGGCCGATTTGCCGGAGCGCACGGAACGGGCAACGGCATAGTCGTTGTTAATCTGCTCACCGGGGCGTTCGAAATAACTATCGTCGGCGATATCAATTTTTAGTATTACGACCGCGGCTTAAAGGGTGTCTGAAAGTGATCAGGACAACTGGGACTCTCAGACACTCTTTGCAGTTTAGCGATGGAAAGAAAGCCTCTCAAGTAAATTAAAATTATCCAACTTGCTTTACTTCGTTTTGAGGAATGGTTCCTACCTTAGGCTGAGACATTTCTCACGCAAAGGCGCAAAGCGCTGCCGCGCCTTTATATGAAATTAGACCGGACCCAAAAGAGAGGATCAAATTCAGTATACGGAGGCGTGGATATTCGTTTCACCTTAAATAGAAGTTCAGCTCGATTTCAAAGGAAATGTCCGCGTTAAGATCGGCAACTTTCGCCTTCACTTTATACTCGCCGCCGGGATCGTCTTTTCCGAATTTGAAGTACATACGCGCGAGGCCCTTCCGGCTTCTACGTCCGGCCGCAGAGGCTTGCTTCTTCCATAAAAAACCTCTTTGCCCAACTGCACGTGCGGCAAATAGGCTGCCATCGGGTTTGTAGATCGTATAATTCACCCGCGCATCACACACCTCTTGAGCATTCTGCTTACAGCCCATAAGCTCAACGAAAGCACCCATAGTCTTACACGCCTCATCGTGGGCATAGCACTAAGGATCGCGATTTCTACTGGATCGAGCCATCTCTGTACATGATCGTGTGGATAATCATCCAGGGTGAGATAACCGCTAAAGCCATTCACTGTTTTGAAATTAGGCTCATCGCTGGTGGTCTTATTGTCTTGGTCCAATAAAGAGAATGCGGGCGAGGCTGCAATTAAGATTAAGAACAATGTTGTACTGACGAGCTTCATATATGTTCCTCCAACATTTGGAGACAATAACGCCCGACATCACCCGCCATAAACAAAACATTCAAGCCTTTTGGATGACAAGCCGCGCGATCCGCGGTCAGGTAGCCGTCAGCCGATGCGATGCTGCTGCTGCGTTTCGATGAGCTCGCGGATGTGCCGCGGAATGTCCTCGACGGTCTCGGGCCAGCGGAGATAGGCAGCGAGCTCGCCGTTCGAGCCCGCGAGCAGCCACTGTGAAGTCGTGCTGTGCCCCGATTCGGACGTGACGCGCAGCTCAACGAATCGTATTCGCTCTGGATCGGCGGGCGATGGCGCACAGCGGAGCGCCGCGCGGCGGTTCTCCTGGACGAACGCATGTTCGATCGCTCCGAACTCGCCCGTATCGGGCAGACGGTCGATCTGCACCGACAGCTCGTGTACCGCCGCTGCGACCACCGGATCCGCGGTGACCCCGAACACGGGATCGACGAGTGGGACGCGGAGTGCGATCGCGAGATCGCGTCCGCAGTACGCGATCCAGCGCGCATCAGATTCGAGCAACTCGTTGCGTCCGTACGTCGGATCCGCCTCCGCAATCGCGTCTCGCTCGGAAACAAGTGGGAGGTGCCCGCCGTTCGCACGCTCGATCCGGATGGCGCGCACGACGTAGTCGTGGCTGACGAACGTGTGGATCGCCTTGATGTCGTCGCGCGGCACGCGCGCACTTTCGAGCAGCACCTCATCGCTGTTCGCCGAGGCGACCACGCCCGCCTTCGCCGACCACACGCCGAATCCGCGGTCGTCGACGAGCCACACGAAGTCGGCACCCGCGTAGCTCGCCGCAGTGAGGACGCCCCACCGGCGCATCGAGGCGAGCGTCGCCCACCGTTTGCGCTTGGGCAGCGACTTGTAATCGTAACGGGCCACGCCATTAGCTGTCAGCACGCCGATCGCAAACGTCACCTCGGGTAGGCTCGCGTAGTCCCACACCGCAACCACGTCCTCTGACTCGCCGGGCGCCGGCTTTTGCCCGGTTCGCACGTAGAACTGCTCCAGGGCCGCGCGGTCCTCGCGTTCCTTTTGGATTGCGTACGCGAGGCGATCCGGATCGTCCTCGCGGTCGAGCGCTTCGAGGAGATCCTTCGCAAACTGCTTGGTACGTGCGTCGAGGTCGTCCGTCATAGCGAAACCTACAGCGTATGCAGGGCGTCGCGGTATACGCGGAGCACCGCGTCGAGTGTGTTAACCGCTTGGTTCATCCACCAGCCTGACGTATCCCTGTTCCGTTGCAAGCAGGACATACCCCCGTTCCGTTGCATCTTTCGCAGTCACCCTCGTACCCAGCCAGCACCGCTACGCCCACATCAACGCCTGATCCGCCACATCGATTACATTTACCATCGCCCTTGGTAAGGCGGTTAGCCGAATCGCCACACTCAGTACAAGGTTCACGACTCATCAACATAGTGGCAGCCCTGTTCTCTAGTCGGGTCTGCGGGCGCTTGCGTTAAGACGTTTCAGGGCGCGGGAGGCGAGCGCCTTGGCGCGCTTGATCTTCTGAGCCTCGTCCGTTGGACCACCCACACTTACGCGAAGGAAAACCTCACCCTTCAGAACGTAGAGCGCTCCACTCAAGGGATCTCCGACCCAGAACGCCTGGTCCCCAAGACCGGCAATCGGTTTCGGCGGCGGCTTCTTTTTCCTGCCGGGGGCGGCTTTCACTTGCGGGTGGAATTGCTGTCGCCAGTAGTCTCGCGGTCCGGAACGCTTGCCGTCCGTTGGAAGCGGAAGACCCACTGCCACGCTCACTGAATTTGTGTACTCCGGGGTCCGGTAAAAGCACTGCGTGAACCGGAACGATCCTGACGGTTGCTCGCTCGCGATCTTTTGCGCGGGCGCGTGACCCTGGACTGCCTGGATTTCACTATCGGTGAGCAGTGAGCAGGGATCGAACTCGTTCTCGACCGTAGCCGTTCCGAACGAAAGTAGCGCCAGAATACTGACGACGATGGGGTTCAAACTATTTCCTCCGATTACCGAGCCACAAGAGGCGTTACCGCCGTCCAGACGGAAACAGGCCCGAGCCCGACGTTAACCAGCTTGACGAGATATATCCCGGAGCCGGACACCGGAGTATTTAACACAGCGAACCCGCCAGATGCATCAGCAATCTGGACCACCCGACCTGAAGGATCGATCAACACGAGCTGAATCGGCACATTGACGCTTGGCTCTGCGAGGATCGAGATAGCCTGAGTCCCTGCCGGAACCGGGAGCTGCTGTAAAAGTTGCTGACCAAGTGCGAGCGTGTTAAGGCTCGTGCTCGTCTGACCTGGACCAGTCGTCGGCTGTGCACTCGAGAAGGAGCTCTCGAGGCGGAAATCGTCGACGTAGATCGTTCCGGAGATCGGGCGCACCTCGAGTGTGTGGGCGCCGCCCGCGAGTCCATCGTACCGGACGGTAAAACCGAATTGAGGAGCGCGCATCGTTCCTGAGGAGCCCTTGTAGCTAACGACACCCTTTGAAGCGCCGTCCAGGAAGATCTCGGCGCTTCCTCCTTTCGGGCTCCGCGCAAAGTTGTAAGTGACTGCACCGGATTGACCAGCCGGCACGTCGAATCTCAAGGTGGCCGATCCTTTTGCAGCAGTCAGGCGGAAGTGTCCGCCGGATGCGTTCGAGTCGTTCACGAGATGCCAACCATTAGAGTAGGCAATGCGCGAATCGTTATCTTCAAGAACCGTGACGATCGGCGCGCACGAGGCGTTGCCAAAAAGAGCGTAGGTATTGCCCATGCTCGCTACGTCGGACGCGGTGTCGCCTCGCAGCGTGATGTCCTGGGCCACAGGATAGCTTCGCGCGACCAGCGCACCGATCAGATCGCCTGCGTGCGGGCCTCCAACCTTGTCAGCCGAGATGACGAGCGTGATGGTGCCGTCGGCGTTGAAGCCGCTACCTTCGTCTGCGGCGCCAAACCGTTCGGCAGGTGAGGCGTTAATCACTACTGCAGTCAGGTTCTGCGCGATGCCGTACTCGAACGTGGCGGCTCCTGCGCTATCGGTGTTCATCCCGATGTAGTACCGGCCGACGAATGCGGTCGAAGTCGGGTTCGGCGGGACAGGCGCATCGGGATAGCTCCAGAGGATGCGCCACATTCGGTTGGGCTTCAGCGAAGCCAGATTTTTAACCTTCAGCGTGAAGACGAGTTTCCTCGATCCATCGGCGAAGAACGGCTCGCCAATCGCTACCCACTCGATGTCCATGTCGGGCTCAAGTGGACCACCGATTTGGTCGCCACCAGCATCTTCCACCACGCGGATTCCCGATGGACTGCACGAGCTGCCCGCAGGCTTCGACGTCGCCGCGTTGGTCCCGCATGACGTGCCGACGGCGTTGGTCGCGCTCACACGATAGGTGTATTCGGCAGTCGCATTACCAGAACTATCGACGTACCCCACGGAGTTACCTCCGAGCGTAGCGATCAACTGCTCTGGTCCACCTGCGCTGCGATAGACCTTGTAAGCGGTGATAGCGGAACCACCGTCCTCCGACTGAGACCACGTGAGAGTGCTGACTGAACCATTGCGCGTGACCGTAACACGCGGAGCGCCTGGAACCGTCGGTTGTGTCGAGTCAGAGTCGAAGAAGAGTCGCCGCCCGCCGCTCTGGCGAGCGATGGTGCCATAAGCCGTGAACGAATTCCCGCGTGCGTCATCGGGCGACTGCACGCAGGGGCCGATGCAACCGTCGGCGTAGCCAACCGTCATCCGACCAAACCTGTCAAGATCGGCGTCGAAAAAGTCGAGCAGGTTGCGGTGAATTTGCGCGCCTCCGCCGAGGTGGATTCCTCCCCGCTGGAGCGGATCGTTCGGCGTGGCGTTGACGGTGATCCAGCTCTGTCCGCCGTCATAGGTATGGGCCACGTAGAGGTGCCAGACGCCCTCGGAGTTAAAGGCGTTGACGGATCCCTCCTGCGTCGTGCCGTAAAAGGCCATGGCAGCTCGGCCCGCGCTGCCGGCGACCATAGCCGGAAAGACGGCGTTCTTCACGCCCACCATCGCGCCCACGTCATAAACCCTGGTCCATGTTTTTCCCCTGTCGGGTGATACGGCCACTGCGGGAAACTTGTCCTCATTCACAAAGCCCAAGTAGAGGAGACCACCGTCGTCCACCGCCACCGAAGGATCGCTGCCACCGCCTACGGTTCCCGGCACAGTCCGCACGGACCAGGTCGTTCCGTTGTTCTCGGAGACTGCGATACCGTTCTCATTCGGATTTACCGGCCCGGCGCACGCGGCATTGGGAACGTAAACTGTGCCATCTGGGCCAACCTTCACGTGTCCGTGGAGGCCCTCGCACTGGCCTATAACTGCTTTGTCCGGCGAGGCCAGCACGTACATCGGCACAGCCGGCCCGAAAGTGAGCCCGCCATCAACGCTCAGAGCGCAGTTGGCAAAAGCAATGTCCTGCGCGCAGTAGTAGACGGCGTTGCGGTAGCCCGGAAGGGGAGGAACGGGATCGTGAAATGGTCCACCTCCAAGTGTCTGATGATCAAAGCCGGAGCCGAAGCCCGCGCCCTGGCTTGGGATCCAGTTAGTGCCGTCGTCGTCTGTGAAGGCTGAGGCTCCCGCGCCGGGAAGCAATAGGAGGTGCGAAAGGAAGGTGCGGTTCGTCTGGTGATCGTTGAAGAGGATCGGGTCGAAACTTTCCTGCGCGACGACGGGGGTGACGTCCTTCCAGGTCGAAGGCGGTGTCTGTGGGCAGGACTGGTCATCGAATCCTACTTGCAGCGTCTGCATCAGCGCCTGGAGTATCACTTTGCCACTGCTCCAGTTTACGCCGATGTTCGGTTCGTCCTGCGAGTTCCTGGTCATCCCCGCTTCGATCTGAGCGGCACTTGGCGTGTGGGTCTGGTAGCGTGGTCGTGGTCCATTGTCGATGGGCGCCGGCGTCAGGACCGCCGGGTCGGCCCCTGGCGTTCCAGGAACCGGTGCCTCCGAGACAATGACGACACCGGAGTAGTCGGAGGGCGTCAAGACAGCCTGCCCTCCGAAGGGACAGACCTCTACCTGGTACGTACCGGTGGCGAGATCATTGCCCGTTGCGTAGTGAATAGGTTCCGGGCTCGTCCCCGTATCCTGCTCAGCGACGACTCGTCCACCGTAATACAGCTTGAGAACAATGTCGTTAACTGGCAACGTTGACGCCACGACGTCGATCGTTTTGGTGCCTGGGCCGATCACGAAGTCGTGCCGCGGGCCGCAAGCTGGAGCCGTGTACTGCCCCTGAAAGGTATGGGCGTTATTGTCAGCTAAAACCTTGTTGGAAGTTGATAGCGGCAGCGTCAACAGCGCGAGCACCGTGAGCACCAGGGCCAAAACGAAAGTCGATAGTATTGGACCACTGGAGTGTATACGCGAATGTCGGGACATGGCAGATCTCCTTTTCTGGACTAGTAAAAGGGGAACTACGTGCGTGCTCCGGAGAGACAAAATCCGGAAGAGGGAATCTATTACTGCAAGGGGGGATAGAAGGGGAGAGTAGAATAACGAACTGCAAGCGAGAAATTCTTAAAGAAAACTTACGGTTTGATTACAATTTCCTTCGTCACCAACAGGAATACTCTTCAGTTCCTTTCCCGAGCAAAGGCTCTCGATCGCTGCGTGCCCCGACTCCCCCACTTCAGTAAAGCAATCGTCATAAGCTCCATAGACTGCGCCTTGTTCATCCATCATCAGCACCAGATATCCTCGAGCTGCCTCTCCGATCGGGCACAACTTTCTTCCAATAACCTTACTGTAAGCGTCTACATTCGTAAGGAATGACATGTTTGACAACTATCGAGGGATCAAAATGCATCTCGCCTGGGTTAGCAACTCTTCGAATGAAGTTGTGTCGACAACTGAACCAGGAGTCCAGCCGGCGCGACGGACGTATTCAATAGTTTGTTCAGAGAATGGGATCATGATTAAGGTAGGCAATGGGCGGGTCGGACGCAAGGAGAGTTCGAGCGTAATCCGCTGCGCGAAAAGGGCTGCTGAAAACCGGCATACAGTGCGAATCTTTCGTTCGCTCGATGGTCAGTACGCTTCGCGAGTTGCCGGTGAGGATCTCCACGAAGAGCGGACTCTCAA
The DNA here is from genome assembly GCA_963748155.1 of uncultured Acidobacteriota bacterium. Classification (GTDB taxonomy): domain Bacteria; phylum Acidobacteriota; class Blastocatellia; order Pyrinomonadales; family Pyrinomonadaceae; genus PSRF01. Next base: position 716,098 of record CAVVHV010000005.1, read on the forward strand.
CTTGTGGACGCCTCGGCGACTCGCACAGCCAGCGTTGAATTGAGTCACATCGAGCACTGAATGCTTCGTTTGCTTCGTGTTCTGAGCGGGGGGATGGTACCCCTCTGGACGGTATTTCTCGCGCCCCTGAGTATTCGGGCATCGACTGATTTGTCCCGCGGCCTCTGAGCCAGTCAAACATGGTGCGGTTACCTCCGATGTGAGACGGGGAAGGTGTGCTTGGCTACTCAACAATTCTAGCGCCGGACACGTGCCAAATCTTACAACAGTTCTGCTGGGGAGGATGACAGAACGCATGCCCTTTCTCTCGGCAGCAATTTCCCCACCTCAATTTGTAGAGCTGGGAATAAACACCGTTCACTCAGTTCGTAGCGCGATCGTCGGGTTCACTTTCGTGGCGCGTCGCGCGGGGACGTAAGAAGCCGCCACTCCCACTGCGATAAGCACAGCCGAGACGCTGGCGAACGTTAGATAGTCAGTCGCGGTCACCCCATACAGAAGGCTTGCCATCAAACGGGTCAGCGCGTATGCCGATATCAATCCTGCCGCTACGCCTATCAATGTCAACGTCAGTCCCTGCCTCAGCACCAACCGCAACACATCCATTCTTCCTGCGCCAAGCGCCATCCGGATTCCCAGCTCGCGCCTGCGGAGCGTGACTGTGTAATTCATCACGCCATAGACTCCTACCGCCGCCAACACTAACGCCACCCCGGCGAAAGTGAGCAGCAGCGTCATGTTGAAGCGCCGGCCGGAGAGCGACTTTGTGAGAACCTGGTCCATGGTCTGTATGTCAGTCAGGGCTTGTTCTTTGTCGATTGAATAAATCGCCCTCGAAACAGGCTGGACCAGGCTTTCCGGGTTCGAAGCAGTCCGCACTACGAAGCTCATGTAAGGTCGCGGCGATTGTTTGTATGGCAGATACATCATCGCGGAGGAATCGACGTCGAGCCCACTTGCCTTAACATCACCTACTACACCGACAATCTCACGCGCCCCTTGCTCGAGGTGAAATGAAGGCGTTAGCCGCTTGCCGATAGCGTTTTCCCCCGGCCAGAATCGTCGCGCCATTGCCTCACTGATGATTATGACGGGCACGCTATTATCACGATCATGGTCGCTGAAGAAACGCCCCTGTCGCAACGGGATGCCAATCGTCCGGAAGTATTCAGGGGTGATGTAACGCGTCTGGGCCATCGGCTGCTCCGCGACTGCGCCGGCAGGTCGGCCCTCGATGCTGAAAGGCTGTGTCGATCCACCGCCTGCCAGCGGAATGGTAGTAGTAGCTCCAACAGAAACGACACCAGGCACAGCGCGGATCTGTTCGATCGCTCGGTCAAGAAATGCTAGCTGTTGGTGAGGTTCGGAATACCTGATGGGCGTTAAACCGACGCTCATCGTTAACGCATTGCTGGTGTCGAACCCGGGATCGACGTTTTGCAGCTTCCAGAAACTGCGAATCATCAGTCCGGCTCCGATCAGCAGAACGAGCGACAGAGCCACTTCGGAAATCACCAGTGCCTTGCGCGTGTGTTGCTTGATGGGGCTGCCGCCGGTTCTGCCACCTTGTTTCAAAGTGTCACTGAGGTTGGTCCTGGTAAACTGCAAAGCGGGCACGATCCCGATTATGATGCCGACGCCGAACGACACCAGAAGGGTAAAGCCCAGGGCCCAGGTGTCGATGCCGATATCGCCTGAATTAGGAAGACTGCCCAGTTGGACCAACATCTTACTTCCCCACACAGCGAGCAGAAGGCCAAGCACGCCTCCACTAACAGCGAGCAGAACGCTTTCGGTAAGTAGTTGCCGGATCAGACGAGCCCGCCCGGCGCCGAGCGCGATACGCACGGCAATCTCTCTCTGGCGGTTGGCGCCTCTAGCGAGCATGAGGTTCGCGACGTTCGCGCATGCGATCAACAAAACGAAGCCCACGGCACAGAAAAGCACAAGCAGCGCCAGGCGGATATCGCCGACGATATCCTCACGCAGCGGGATAACCACGGCGCCCCAGCCTTTGTTCTCCTCAGGGTATTGTTGTTCGAGCCTGCTCGAAATCGTACTCATCTCCGCCTGCGCCTGCTCCTGTGAGACGTTCTGCTTTAGACGTGCAACCACGAGGTAGTCATGAATTGATCGGACTTGACGTTCCTTGTCATCCCACGCCAGCGGCACCCATAGCTCAGCCTCTCGCGGAAACTCAAACCCGGCGGGCATGATGCCAACTACAGTGAAACTTCGGCTGTTGAGGGTCAGAGTTTGACCGATTATGTTCGGGTTCGCGCCGAAGGCTCGTTGCCACAGTCCGTGACTAATCACAGTGACCTGGTCGCGTCCCGGTCGTTCCTCGTCGGGTGTAAAGGTGCGCCCCTGCATTGCATTAGTGCGCAACACCGAAAAGAACTCTGAAGAAACAGGAGCTCCGATCAATGGCAGGGGATCATTACTGGTACTCAGACTAAAGCCCGAGTATGAGTAAATTGCCATCTGTTCAAAGGAGCTGCTCTGTGCCTTCCAATCAAAATAGTTCGCTGGAGAAACTGAAAATCTGTCGAGGCCCGGGAAGCTTTGCTGCGGCGGCGTGTGCCACACATGGACGATCCGCTCGGATTCGGGGTAGGGTAACGGCCGCAGTAGTAGCCCATTTACGACACTGAATATCGCAGTGTTGGCGCCGATCCCGAGTGCGAGCGATAACACGGTTACTACACTGAAAACAGGACTATGGACCAGCGCTCGCACACCAAATCGAACGTCTCGCCACGCGGTTTCTATTAATTGGCCCATTCTGATCTCCCTTACTTTTTCGTGAACTTGCTCGACGCCCCCAAGCTCAACGAGAGCATTACGTCGAGCTTCTCGAGGTGTGAGTCCCTGCCTGATTTTCGTCTCCGTCAACATGTCCAGGTACGCCTGGATCTCTTCAGTGAACTCCTGGTCCACCCGGTCCTTTTTGAACAGGTTGCGGCAGAGGCTGGTCAGACGACGAATCAACGGCACGATCGCTTCTCCTCAGGTAGCCTTTAGGGCGCTGGTGATCGCGACGGGAATCCGCGCCACAGGTCAACTTGCTTTCGCGTCATCTCTTTCTCCTATAGACATTCTGTAGATGGTAGATAAACGTTTTCATATAGAATGTCAATACGAGCAGCGCCCGGACGTTGTCTACGAAAAAATGTAGCGGAAGCTGGGTAGTGCAATCAGTTTGAAATTACGCCGAAGGCGTTCGCTAATTTGAGCCCAAGGTTGGAGCACAGCGACAACCTTGGGGATTAGATCACAAAATAGTCATTGAACCCTGAAAGGGTTCGCCAACTGCTTAACCCTTTCAGCAAGGGACGCGGGCGGCCCGCGTTATGGCCTAAAAGGAACTAGACGCTAAAAATCGTGTTGTTGAAAACATTAGACTTACGCGTCTACTTCCTTAGGAGGGTTCGCCAACTGCTTAACCCTTTCAGCAAGGGACGCGGGCGGCCCGCGTTATGGCCTAAAAGGAACTAGACGCTAAAAATCGTGTTGTTGAAAACATTAGACTTACGCGTCTACTTCCTTAGGAGGGTTTGGTCGCGAATTTAATTTATTCCCCAGGGGCTTTGCCTCAAAAGTACGATTCACACTTCGGATCGGGTCAGTACAGGGAGCGGTAGCGACCTGGTCGAGCCAAGAGAGTCAAAAATCCTTAGGAAATTTACATGCTGATCACCTACCAGGTCGCTACCGCTCCCTGTACTGACCCGATCCAAGAATAATTGCCGACTTTTGAGGCAAAGCATTCCCCAGGGTTCTCGCGAACGCTCGAACCCTGGGCTGAAATTAGCGAACGCCTTCGGCGTAATTGCTTAAATTCAAACTGATGCACTACCGAAAGCTGTCTTGGTCCTTGTAGAAAGTAACCAAGCGTCGACTTAGCAAACGGAGGTCGGCGGTTAGACTGGATGGATAGGGACAGTCTCCACCATTACGATGCCGCCGGTCGATGCATTCCGTGCGATTACTAAAATTTTCTTGATTGAGCAGTCGCTTCGGTAATCAGGCGCCTCGCCAGATCGTGATGCTGAGACCATGCAGCCCAAATATTTTGCGCCCACTCGCGGACACGTTTGATGTGTTCTTCCGTATCCTCAGCGTTAAGAATATAGGAAATGGTGAGACTGCCTCGTTGTTTCGGAAGGTGGGCAGGTTTATCAATCTGTGGGTTTGTACTCAACCATCGCTGCACTGTTTGATTAACAGAAAACGCATCTTCACGTTCAAGCGCGGCGCAGGTGCCCGTCAGATGCGCGGCGAATGATTTCCCCGAACGCATGTATGCGTCAGGATGTTGCAGCGCGTAGGCGTCCACTGTCAGGCGATGGATTTTACCGTAGCGGTAGTCGCTGAATTCTCTGGCAAGGATTGCTTCAAACAACTTTACGCATCCTGCTTTGCCGTCCGTCACGACCTCTCCACAGCTCTCGCAAACGCTAACGGGCGTGGTTTTGCCTTCATCATTCATCACCGACCAAGTACGGGATTCCTGGTCTCAAGGTTTCTAGTTAGGCTGCGGTAATCGCCTTCTCGAAACCCACCTGACGATCAAAGCCAGAGCGCAACCTAACACCATCCCCACGTTGGAAGTCACGAAATCACCCCAGACGTAATACTTCAAGAACAGCGTCTGGCCGAGGACCAGTATCGATGAAATAAGAACGATCTTAGACCTCGAACTCACCAACATATAACTGAGCAGCAGAGTATGACCCGAAATATGCAGAACCTCTCTTCCCATCACTCTTCCGACAGCTAATCCAAAGACCAGGAAATCAACTCCATGTTGAAAGAAGTTAGCCTTCCGCACATGTTGGACGCGCTCGATCATGAATGCGAAACAGGGAACCATCAACGGCACGAAGTATTGGAATGTGCCTGCGGGATCGAGAACATTCGCTCTGACATGTTCATAACGAAGCAGGTAAAGTCCGACGAGTGCAGCACCGATCAGTGAGCAGAGAAGTACCAAGCGCGGTTGAAATATTGCGAATTGTGGCCCATTGCGAGAGTGATCCATCTGAACTATCTACGCAGTACTGACGATAGATAAAGCGACATGTTGATGACAATCAGCACCAACCAACTAAGAGTCCATTGCCAGCGAAAGCCATCGCGGCGTAGCAGTACGTGCAACGTTATTGCCATCAAGACCACGCTCGCCAATACATTGACGATTGACATCCACACCCACGGTTGCACGGTCAGAAGGTTATAGAACGCTGCCGGCAACAGTGCGATGGATCCGATCAAACAGACCCACCCGAGTCGATTCCAATACCTCAATCTACTTTTTGCATCCAAAAAAGCAGCAGATAACAGTAGCTGGATCGTCCACGTGAAGCACGGAATTAAGAGTCCCTTGGTCAGAACTTCTCGCCAGCTAACAGTCTGGAAGAAAACTTTTAGAGATGCCGAGAAAACGGCCGTTACCAAAAACGAGCCGATGAAAAGGAGAATGATTTTTTTCATTCAGGTCTGAATTGATCCACAACTTCATAGTGAACGACCTTTGGCTCACTCTAGCAGAAAGTCGGAATCCTCGGGATAGTGAAGCCGAGGGATTAATCGAAGTGTGAAGCCTTTGCGGTGTGGGTAATCACGGGTTCGACTGAGAACGCTGCGAGATCTTCGTTGTCTGCCTGAGGGCTTCATCGTATTGTCGATGGAACTCAGTTTTATGCTGTACGTCTCCCAGCATTTCAGCCAATTTTGCCAGCTCCAAAAGAATATTTGTTTTATAGGACCAGGCCGATTCGTTTTCAGGCGTTAGAGTTATTGCCATATTCACCATTTCCAGGCCGCGGTTGGCGCATTCGTTAGCCCGTTCGAATTCAAGCCGCGCTTTAGGCATTTGATAGCTGACGTACGCTTTGTTTCCCTTAACAGTCGTAACTTTGTGACTTGGTAGTTCGGTGATCTTGTAGGCAGAATCCCAGTCTTTCGACGCGAGAACTATAAATGCCTCGGCTCGTTTGTCATTAGCCAATGCGACATTGCCGGCGCGTCGAAGTATCCATTGACGCAGCAGTGCATCTTCCTTTAATGCGTTATAAAGGTATGCTACTGCTTTGTAAGGTTCATCATCATCGGGTGTACGCTCAAGGATCGTCTGGTAGGCGATAATTGCCTGCTGTGCTTTTGCAACATTCTCCGGCGTAAAGTCTCCAGGTTTGTACTGCGCATGAATTGTACGCGCCACAAAATACGGTGCTGATTTATTTTGAGGATCGAGCAGCAGGGCTCTTTCAGAATGGAACTGCGCTTCCGCGAAGTTTCCTTCCCGATACGCCCGAGCGGCTTCGTTCAACGCTTGCTTTGCTTGCGTTTCAGCTACGGTGGGAATCGGTGCTTGAGTTTGGGCTTGTAGTGACGCTACTAGCGCGATCGTGATGCTTAGCGCAGTTAAGAATTTCATGTAGGTTTGCTCCGCCGAGGTTCTTGAGTCAGCGCTGGTATTATCTCAAAACTCGTCGGAATTTACAGGCTTTGCGTTTGACACCGTCCACTCACAGGTGTATATACGACCCGCCAACGTTAATCCCCGGCACCTTGCGTATCCGGTTCGATATTTACGAGTTTGCCTGCTGATAAGCTGTTCCCGGCCAGCCACCAGGAATTTACCTATCCAATCGCATAACAACAGCAGGTCTTTCCAGGTTGTTGAGAGGACCTTTTGTAGGTAGCTCAAGCAGTAATTGATGTGAAAGTCCCAGGCCCGCGTCGCGAGCTCGTTGGGTTTCCAACATCGGACGCACTCAATTCAAGGGGGTAAGTTTTCAAGTGAAGACCTTGCGCTCTATAGTCGGATCGAAACCGGCTGCATACCTCTACACTTACCGCAAACTATTGGGGAGAATAGGTGCTGTTTTCCTGGGGACAGCGGCTCTTGTCGGAATCGCAACGATCAGGAATACTCCCGAAGTTTCCGTAGTTACCGCAGTCCCAACTCAAACTGAAGTTATTCAAGCCGCAAAGGCCGAAGCCGCTGTTGCGTCTGACCCACTAACGGCACCGGTAACGGACCCGACGAGTTCAACAGCGCCTCTGATTGGTGACTTTGGTTTTTCCCTGGGGTCACCGGATCAATCTCCGGATCAATCCCCGGGTCAATCCATTGAGACGCCCCGATCGATTAAAGAAAAAGAACCTCTTACGGCTCCTAAACCAGAAGCCATGCTCATCACCTGCACCGCTTGCAGTAGCCGAAGCTCCTCGACCCTCTCCGGAGCCAACCACGGCCCGAAAAGAATTCGTCGAAATCGCTGTCCAGCTGACCATCCAGGATGGACGTGTCGCTGGAGCCCAGGTAGGAAATCGCCAGCCAGGAGCAGGAGCATTCGAAGCAACTGCACTCCACATTGCCAGACAACGTCGCTATCCTCCAGGAACTTCACGCACGGAAACAGTCGTGGTAAGGGTAGCCAATCAGTTCGGGGAAAAAGAGCCATGAAGCATTTACTAATCCTCCTGATCGCGCTCTGTTCTTTCGCCTACACGACCACCGCACAAACCAATGCCACAGCTACCCCAGTAGCTGGAGGAACCAGCGGCAGTCGAGAACAAGATGGATTGCGAGGTCCTGTTCGTCGGGTACGAGTGGAGACCGCAAACATCGTTACCAGAAACGGCAAGCAGTTGGAATTGCCAAAATCTCTTATCGAAGTGTCAACTTACGACGCTACGGGGCGAAAGATTGATTCCGTGGCCTACCCGGTTGAAGGCGCAACTGCCCCGGGCAAGGAAGAATACAAATATGACGACAAGGGCAACATCATCGAAATGACCTTGCGTGGTAATGATGGCTCAGTCATCGCGCAGGAAAAATACAATTACGATCTTGATGAGTTCGGCAACTGGAAAAAAATGACCACTGCCATTGCCATCTACGAGAATGGGACCATCTCGTATGAGCCTACTCAAGTTACGTACAGAACGCTGACCTACTACTATGGTCCAACGGTACCCAAACCGGATGTTACTGCTGCACCTGTTACTGCACCTTCGAAACAGCGTACCGATGCTGAAGCAGCGCCAGTTGCAAATAAGCCAGCTCCAACGCAGCCGCCCAGCGTTGTATCGGCGCCACCTGTAAACGTTGCGGAGAAACCTACTCCACTTCCACCCACGAGCACCGAGGCAAACGCGAGCAAAGAAGATGTAAAACTTCCGATCTTACGGATTTCTGAAGAGGTTCTCAGAAAGGCGGCGATTGTCCTTCCAGAACCGCAGTATCCCGAGGATGCAGAATTGGCGAGAGCCTCTGGTCCGGTCCAGGTGGAGATGATTATCGATCAGAACGGAGTTGTCACTGCGGCACGAGCCACTTCGGGTAATCCGATGCTCTTCGACGCGGCAACTTCAGCAGCACGCCAAGCTCGTTTCTTAATGTCGGCTTTTTCAGATCGCCCTACCAGTGCGTACAGCGTTCTCACTTACAATTTTGCACGACCAGTGGAAGCGGCTTCGATTCCCACTAACGCAGCTTCGACCACCATTGACGCGCGAATGGAAAAATCAGCTCCTCGCTGAGACCAAGGCAGCGCCTTCACCGCTTACTGAGAGTCCCAGAACCCCTCCGGTGACGGCCCCAGTCTCGAATAACAATCCAGGCGCAACGGATACGAAATCGTTTGCCGGTTATTTCAACAAAGGGATTGCCAGTCTCAACTCCGCGAAATACAAAGACGCTGTTGAATCACTCACGCAGGCTGTTACCCTTAACCCGAAGGATGCAATTGCTCATGCAAAGCTTGGACTCGCGTATTCGGCGCTCGGCGAGCATAAACCTGCCATCACCGAATTCAAACAAGCTATTAAATTGAATCGTGCATTTGTTGATGCTGATTCTTATTTCCGCCTTGGTACTGCTTATCTGGCACTGTCTGATTACGCGTCTGCGATCGACCCTCTGAAGCAAGCCCTGTATGGCATCAAAGCAAAAGTGCTGGAAGACAGAACAAAGTCAACCGCTGGACCTGGGGAAGCAGAAATCAACGACGCTCTGGGGCGCGCTTACTACGGCACTGGTTCTTATCGCCAGGCTGTGAAAGCGTTTGAAACTGCCGTTCGACTTAAACCCAACTTCGCCTCAGCGCACTATGGCCTCGGGCTGTCGTATATGGAAGTTGGTGACAAACGTTCAGCCGAAAACGCAGAGAAGGCTCTTCGCAAGTTGAACTCACGGTTGGCCGATCGTTTGGCGGGAATGCTTATCGTACCGGCGGGTCAAAAAAATAAAGTGTTTTGACGATCTGTGAGCTGCACAACGAGGGGTGTCTTGGCCAAAATACGTGCGCCAGCTTTGGCATGATCAAAGCAAGGTCATGCGCGCTTCGGTGTCAGCTTTTTCTCCAGCCGTGGGCTTACAAATTTCTACTGAACTTTCTTAGTGGCGATCGGCGTCCTGAAGCTTGGCGATTCATCCCAGCTTCGACGATGATTCCGAGGTTGGGTAGTGCATCAGTTGAATTTTGAGCAAATTACGCCGAAGGCGTTCGCTAATTGCAGCCCAGGGTTCGAGCGTTCGCGAGAACCCTGGGGAAATAAATTCAAAATCGGGACCAAACCCTCCTAAGGAACTACCGTGGAGGGATGAACGGCAACAACTAGCTGATATCCGAGTTGCCGAGCTTTGCGTTGCAAGGCTTTAAGGGCGTTTTCTTTGTATCTTTGTTCGTATTGCTGTTGTCCGATGTCGATATATTCCTGACCGTATTTAAGGGTGCGATAAATAAGTCGGGCGAGTTTGTGTGCGGTGGCGTTGATCGCTGTTGGGGTATCACGTTTAGCACGCATTCGGCGGGCGTAAGCGCCGAGAGCACTCTTGCTCTTTAGTAAGCTCTGCGCTCCCATGCGCAAAGCGTTAGCCAGGCGATTGACGACTTTGCGTTTGCCCCGCCGCAACACCTTACCGCCGCTGATTTCATTATTCGGACACAAACCCAGCCACGAAGCGAACTGTCCCTCAGTGGGCCATTTGTGGGAGATATCGAGTCCCAGTTCCGAGAGCACCAGTTGCGCGGTGGTTTCATTAATGCCGTCGATGCGGGTGAGATCCACTCCCAGTATGCGCTGTAGCTTTTGCTGACTATCAAAGGGAAACGGGTGATGCTGGGAGCGAGCTTTACGCGGCGCTTTGGTAGTGGCTGGCAGGCTAGCGGTAGAGTCACGCTCTAAGGTCTGCATCGCTTTCATGATTTCACCATCACACTCAGCGATTTTTTGCTGAAAATAGTCGTAGAGCGCCAACGCTTGCCGCAGCACAAACAAGTGTTCGGGCCGGTAATCTCCTTCCAACGCCTTGGCAATGGTGGCCACGTCACTCTTGATTTGCCGCTGCTTCAGGGCGGCTAGTTTCAAACGGTCGCGCTCACCGTCAAGGATCGCGCGCACGATGGCCAGACCGGTGACCCCAGTCAGATCACTGATCACGTGCTGCAATTTGATGTTCATCTCGGTCAGGGCCTTTTGCATTTGTTGCACGTGCCGGCTGCCATACTCGATGAGCATCTGCCGTTGCCGCATATAACTCCGCAGCACACAGATCCGGTCCTCGGGCCGGAAGGAAGCAGTTAACAAGCCAAAGCTTTCCAGTTGCTGTAACCACTGACAGTCCTGCACGTCGCTCTTGCGGCCAGGCACGTGCTTCACGTGTCGCGCATTGACTAACTTCACGGTGAAGCCATAGCTCTCCAATATTTGATACAGCGGGATCCAATAAACTCCCGTGGACTCCATGGCCACGGTCGTGACGCCGCATTGCCGCAGCCATTTAGCTAAGGCATGAAGATCTTCGGTGAAGGCGCCAAAACGTCGTACCGGTTGCGCCTCTCGATCTGGCGGCACGGCCACATAATGCTGGTTGGACCCCACATCAATTCCGGCCGCGTTGGCATTGATCATGGGCATCCCGTTCTTAACTTTTCCGCTGCGCTGCTGGCGTCCCTGTTGCTTCTTAACTGTTTTAGTCATAGCATCCTCGCACGTTGAAGTTGGGCGCGTTGCGGCCCGGAGGCGCTCGTTGGTAACTCTCCTAAACGGGATAGACACTGAGCCAATCAGGTCTTCACCAATGACACAAGCGCCAGCATCCGGAACCATGCTGAAAGACGGGTATTGAACACCATTGGGTTGCCGGTCTTAGCTTGCCGCAACGCGTCCTTCTTTCTACCTCGTGACGCCACTCAGACGCTATGTTCCTTTACGTCATAACGTGGGCTGCCCACGTCCTTTGCTGAAAGGGTTAGGCGGTTGGCGAACCCTTTCAGGGTTCAATGCCTATTTTTGTGATCTATCCCAAGGTTGTCGCTGCGCTCCAACCTTGGGCTGCAATTAGCGAACGCCTTCGGCGTAATTTGAAACTGATGCACTATCCGAAATCGATGCCATTTGTAGCGCGATGAACCGGTAGTCATAGACATACTGCAACAGAGATCTCGCGCTTGCGCGCCTACAACGAATAATCGCAATCCCTGACGTCACTGGCCAGAGCGGCTATCAGCTCGTTTGTAATGACCGCTTCGCTCCACTTGATCCCATTTATTTTTGCGAGTCGATCGAGGTCTGCATGCAGACGGCTCCAGGCCATTACCACGTCCGAAGACGTGTTTACCATCAGAAGTTCCTGTTCAATTTCAGATGCTATTTGCATGACAACGACGAGATTGTGACGCATATAGCGAGGGTCGGTGAGGGCGTCCACTCCGAGCAGAAGATCTTCGAGTAAGCCAGTCAATTCGCAGTCGACTCCGACTGCGTTCCTGATACTTTGCCTGATGAAAGTTTTGTAAAAGTGTATGGCTTGTTGATTGATTCGCTTTACGAGTGCTTGTTGTCGCATGGCGCCAGTCGGCCTCTTAGTTTGAGCCAGGGCTTGTGGTCGATCGATAACAGAAATGGAGAGTATCGACACGCAGAGCATAGCTATTCTTATCGCTCTCGACATCATGACTGCCGTATCGTAGAAGGATTTTCGTGGTGAAGAATACTGGCAAAAGTAACAGGGGAACCCCTGCTGGCGAGGACCAGGAAATCAGATCAAGTCTCAGCGAATACCTGATGAGCTCGGCTGTGGTTTCGACACCGAGCGTCTGCATCATCTCGTACTTATGTGTTTCGGCAGTTCGCGTGGAGATGTTGAGTTGGAGGCAATCTAAAACTCCGCGGTGAGTCTTTGTGAGAGTGAAAATTCGTGCAACTCTGTTCCCTCCAAATCCCAAACTAATAGTTGGAAGGGCCGAAGCTTCCCTTCAGTCGCGCCTCGGCCCATCCGTCTGAGGTTGCGAGTGCTCCCCTCCTCCTGTTGGAGTAGAACTGCGCTACCTCAGTGCGGTGTGCGTCGCCCTTCAACTCACACCGTCTCCCCTTGAACCTTTTGAGGCAAAGCCGTTGCCTGTCTCCAGGAGAAAGGAAAATTTGCGTCCAGCAGCTACTAAAATACGTGCGCGCGCCACGTCGAACTCCTCGCAGGAAGTGATCGACAGTCCCGGCATAATCCCAAATCAAGGTGACTATCCTACGGAAGCTCGCGCCGAAGTTAACTGGCAAAACTAACAGGTCAACAAACAGCTCGAGGGATCGCTGGTGCAAACAGAAAATGAGGCATCACCGTCCCTCACCAACAGTGATGCCCCACCGCCTCATAACGCCCAATGGCGGGCTTTACATGGAAGAATGGTGAAAATGCCAAAACGCCAAACACGTAGATGCATTACACGATCCCTAATCAACCGCAACCCACTCCAGACTCGCGGGGAAGAGCTTCTTTTCGGGATCGATGGTCACGACGTATGCGCCAAGCGCGCCGATGCGACGGTTGGGACCAAAGGTGATCTTCGGCATCAGGCCGGTCTCATATTCGTAAAGCCCCTCAAGCGTGGTGATCAAACGTTCACGACTGAGGTCTTTGCCACAGAGCTCGAGCGCATGGACCATTATCTTGGCCGCAGCCATTGCTGATGCCTGCGCTGCGGCATGCGCGGAACCAAGCTTGTTCTTCTGCAACAGGGCGCTGTATTCAGCAGCTCCAGCAGCAGAAACGTCGGCTGGAACAGTGGGGAACGCGAGAAAGATCTTGTCTTTCGTTTTGACAGTCACTGCATCGGCAATGTTTCTGCCAACCAGTGTACCCAGCATATATATCGACGGCGTCCAACCGACCCCGTCTGCATCTTTCAACATCGCGGTCGCTTCAATGCCGGAACCGAGAAAGAAAACCGTGTCGATTCCCTTCTCCTTTAACTCGGCCACATGCTTCGCAGCACTGAATTCTTCCTGTGCGTAGTAAGTTGTGGTTACTGATTTCAAGTTAAGCTTTTTAGCCTGCTCTTCAACGCTCCCGACGATGGCGCGGTTGAATTCAACATCAGGCGAAACAATCGCTACGCGGGAATTAACGACGTTGTTTTTTCGCGCTGCAAAGGTCACCAGTGCGCGTGCCTGTTCTTTAAGTCCCGGCAACAAATAAAAGACGTAGCGATTGACCGGCGCGCCTCGTTGCGGCATCAAGGTGGAAGGACCGACAAACGGAATCTCCTTCTCCTGAGTCAGCGTGGCCACGCCATCTTCCGCACCGGCACTAAGACCGCTTACGATCGCAAACACCTGTTCTTCGTCGATGAGACGCTTCATGTTTGAAACGGTCGACTTCGAATCGCCATGCACTACGCGCAATTCGATCTTACGGTTGTAGATGCCTCCGCGACTGTTGATCTCTGCGAAGTAAGCCTGCAACACGTCGCCCATTGATTGGGCCAAACCACTGAGCGCGGCCTTCTCAGGTAAAACCGTACCGAGCACGATCGTCGTGTCGTTCACACCGGGATCGGTGTCGCTCTCAATGCGTTTCAGGTAAGCAATCAGATTTGCCATGTCTTCCTGCGACATACGATAAGTCGGCATAGCAACTGCGAGCTTGTTGCCCGCGGGATCCAGACCAGCCGTCAACATGCGCACGAATGAGGTTTCTGAAAATGCCGGGTGCTTGCGACCACCTTCGTCCGTGTGGCCGTAAGGCTTAGTAAGGAATGACCACGTCAGCGGGCCGGCAGTGACGCCACCTTCGGTTATTCCTTCACCTTTGAGGCCGTGACAACCAGCGCACGTAAGTGTTGATGCAGGGACATCGATTTCACCCATTAAAGCAGTGATTTCCTGGCCCGACGCGCTCTCACCTCGCAGGTAAAAAGCTTTACCACGCTTTTCCTGAAGAGTGAGCTCGTGTCGTGCGCTCTGCGAATGAACTGCTGATGGTCCATTCAGGATTAAGAAGCCTACGATGGAAAGGAGAATAAAGAGTGTGAGCTTGGCGATCATTTTATTAACCACGGATTACACGGATTAGTTACCGATCGGCGATTACATCTTCGAGAATTCTGATTAACTCATCGGACTTCGCCAGTCCGAACGCTTTCTTCCAAAGTCCTCTTGGCTCGTTGCCGATGATGAAGATGCTTGTGTGAGCGTCTTTGGTTTCGACATACTGGCCCAGCTTATAGAGTGCCCAGTCAACGTTCTCCTTTTTACCGGTCAGGAAAAGCCAACCTGGACGAGCATGGAACCGGCGACCATATTCCTTCAGCCGCGTGGGTGTATCAGTTTCAGGATCAACTGAGATCGAAACGAGGAACACATCCTTTCCCAAACGATCACCGAGCGCATCCTGCATCTTTTCGAAATTGCGGTTCATCGGCGGACAGATGTTTGTACACGTCGTGAAGAAGGTGTTGATAACCACGATCTTGTTTTTCAGCACGTCGCTATAAAAGCGTAGCTTCTGACCGTCCTGATCAACCAACTCGACATCTGAAAAGTATTTCTCCGCAGGCGAACGCTCCTGCCCAAGTGCTGCGCCTCCAATGAACACAATAAACAGAATGACTGCGCCGAGTAGCTTCATGGCTTTGCCTCCTCGTTCGCCGAAGTCTCCTCAACTTTTCCGGCCATCACGTCGAGAATCAGTCCTACGATCTGACTTGTCTTTGCCAGACCATACGTGCGCGTCCAGATGCCTTTGGCATCATTGCCGATGATCATTGCGGGCGTGTGATCCTCGCGTTTTGAGACGGCGGCGCCGAGCGCATTCAGCAATTTGTCCATCTCCTGCTTTTCGCCAGTGACAAATGTCCAGCCAGGACCGGCCTTGAACTTCGCGCCCCAGGCTTTTAGTCGTTCGGGTGTGTCTGTCAGTGGATCGACGCTGATCGAAATCAAATGCACGTCTTTACCGACCTTCTCACCCATCTCCTTTTGCAGTCGTGCAAAAGTGGCGGCGAGTGGCGGGCAGATGGTGGTGCAGTTCGTAAAGATAAAGTTGATGGCAACTGTCTTGTCTTTGATGAGATCGCGGTAGAAATGAAGCTCGTTGCCGTGCTGGTCCAACACTTCCACGTCGGGGATCGTCATCTTGCGGCCTGAGTTATAACTCGGAGTTGGCTCGGCTGGTTTGTCGGATGCTGGCGTGGGCTCAGCTTTAGCCAGTCGCAAGTCCATCTTACATTTTGGACACGTGCCCGGCTTAGCTGACTTAACCTCAGGGTGCATCGGGCAGACGTAAGACTTTTTTCCCGGCAGCGCGCGAGAAGTCCGAGATTGACCCGGCGCTACCGCGCTCGGTACTGACTGTGCGCTGACCGCAACAGCATTGAGCATCATTAAGACAATGATCAGGGCTCCAATCTTGTTAATCCTGAAATCCTGTAAAAGACTCACTTCCCGGAAAGACGTTTCACAGGATTTCAAGATTTTCAGGATATGCAGGATGTTCATTGAATGCGTTCGCGTGTTCATCTTATTTACCTCCCGAGTCTTTCGTTTCAACGGCGTGCAGCATCAGGTAAGGCATATCTCTGTAACGAACACCCATCGACGCTGATTCAAAGAACACCATGTAGACGCCTGATTCAGGCACGTTGATCTTGATTTCATACATTCCGTTTCCGACTGACGTTGCGAAATCTCTCCGTTGCCACGCACCCGCACTCATAAACGTCAGCACGCGCACGTCTTTCAAATCTGCTTTCGGATTGCCGGTCGTGGTGTCAGTGAGCTTGAAACGGAAAGTAAAGTCTTTGCCGACCGGCATCGTCATCTCTTTCAGTTGATGTTCGATGCGAAGTGCTACCGGCTTTTCCTCTTTTAGCGAGGGATTCTTATCAGCGCTCAGATCGAAACAATGAGACACGCGCGGAGAATCATTCAGGAAGGCGACATCGTAACGCCCACTTGCCGGCAACTTGATCGTCGTGGAATACACACCCGGTTTGATCTCGCGCAAGCTGCGATCGACAACCAGCACCGCGAGTGGCTCACGTCGATAATTCTGGAAGTTGCCCATCGGCGCTGCCATGCCCTCCTGGTAGTAGTAGAGAGTTTTATCAACCGGATTCGCGACGATGACCGAGTTTCCTTCGGGTGCGAGGACGATTGAATCGGCGTGAACCGGCGCTGAGCCATTTCGTGGCGCGGCCTGGCCGCCGGGGAAATCAGTGATGTCTACCTCTTTGCCGATCGTTCCGAGCCGCAGCATCGCCACCGTTTCCGTATCGAGCGATCTCACGAACGCAAACGTGTCGCTGAACATGATTTGATCGGGCGCTTTGCCGACTTTTACTTCGTGCAGCATGCGATTCGATGCCGCATCGAAGATGTAAATCGTGCTCTCTTTCGTGTTGAGCACGAAACCATAGCGCCCGCCTGGTGCAAACCGGATCGAGCGTGCACCGGGTTTAGTTTTCATATCTGCGATCACCTTCTGGTTTTGCTCGTCGATCACTGTGACACTGCCGTCGGTCTCGCTGACCACGTAGACTGCTTTGCTCAATTCAGACAAGGCCATCGAGGCTGGTCCTGGGCCAACTTTGACGTCGTTAATCTTTTCCAGTTTTTGAACGTCAATAACCGAGACGGTTCCGGTCTCGCGGTTCGAGACAAAGGCGAACCGACTGTCGCTGCTGATGACGATGTCGTGTGCTCCAACTCCGGTCGAGATCTTTGTTGCGACTTTGAGAGTCGCCGGATCGATAACCGTCACGCCGCCCTCTTTTTCGTTGCCATCGTTTGTGACCCACACATAATGCTGGTCGGGCTGCGTGATGATGCGAGTCGGATTGGTTCCCGTGTCGATGTAACTGATCACTTTCCAGCTACGCGTCGTGATTACAGCGACCTGATTGATGGCAGGCAGAGTGACGAAGAGCAATTCGCCGTCGCGAGAGAGGAGCCAGTCTTCGCCGGGACTCTTCATCATCACGAGCGTGAGTAGTTTGCTTCCGCCAAATCCAAGCAGCGGATCGATTACTGAAATGTCCGGACTCTTGTTCAAAGCGAGAATGTAATAGGAATTCAGATCGACGTCGGGACGAGCACGCATACTGCCCGTTAAGTACGACTGGATCTTTTCTCTGCATTGCGTGGGCTCAGTTCCTTTGTTGCCCTCGCGCAGGCTGATCCAGGCCGAGAGACCCAGGCCTTTAACGGGCGTCCCGGTCGTCGTGTCTGTGACTTTGAACCTGACGTTAACGTCCTCGGCGGCCCTGATCGAATCTACCTTCTGGACCAGCGGCTCAGCGGTAAATTCGATCGCGACCCCCTGCTCGACGATCTTTTGTGTTTGGGTTGTCTTTTTGGGGGATGGTTCTTGTGCTGACGCTGCGGTCGCAAAAAGAATAAAGCCGGCTAATAAGCTTGCTAATTTTCGGTGGGCACGTGGTGGCATCGTTGCACTCCTCTCGAGTAATTGATCTCGATTGTGCAAGCGTTGTGCCCACAGATTTTGTTGAACTTACGTGACGTAAAGACTTGGAAGCTGGGGAAAATTACGGTGGGGCTGGGAAAAAATCTGGACCGCCCGTTGTTAGAGACAGTCGTTTACAGGATTGGCAGAGATTTAACAGGATTTACATATTAATCCTGAAAATCCTGCCAATCCTTTAAACGGCTGCTTCGAACGAGAGGCGGCCCAATGACTCGTTCTATTTGAGCGCGACGGGGCTTGACGCCGAACCGCCAAAACTACTTCGCACAATGATGTTCTCCGGGTACGTGGGCCAGGAGAGCGATGCGCTGAAGCGCCCATTACCGTTATTCTTCAGCGTCCCGATGAGAGCGCCAGTGGACGTCACATAAACACGCAATGTCGCCCGCGTCTCGGTACCAATCGCATCGACCCGCAGACTTCCCTTCGACCGCTGATACTCGGCCCGCTGGATCTTGATGCTATCCATCGTGGGCGCCGGAGTCGGGGTTGGCGTCGGTGTTGGTGTCGCAACTGGAGTCGGAGTTGCCGTTGGAGTTGGCGTGGGTGTGGGTGTCGGCGTTGGCGTCGGCACGATCTCCCCAATCCGTACGACAAACGCATCGTCATGATTCTGGATACCGCCTCCGTTATTAACCTGTAACGGATTGCTGGTCGGAAAATTTCCCGAAGATGTATCACCGGTGACAAAAACATCGCTCCCTTTGCACGCGACGCCTCGTCCCTCATCACTCAAATTTCCTCCAAGGAACGTTGAATACACCAGCCCC
This sequence comes from uncultured Acidobacteriota bacterium, assembly GCA_963748155.1. GTDB lineage: Bacteria > Acidobacteriota > Blastocatellia > Pyrinomonadales > Pyrinomonadaceae > PSRF01. The sequence continues at coordinate 734,647 of CAVVHV010000005.1, forward strand.
GAACCAGCGGCATTCAGCTTCGTTACAAAAGCATCCAGTAACCCACCTCCATACGCAGTTTGGATTGCGTTGCTGATCGGAAAGTTGATCGAAGCCGTATCGCCGGTGACGCAAGCATTGCCAGCGTCATCAAGGGCAATGGCCCATCCGCGATCGACACCGCCACTCCCTCCCAGGTAAGTCGAATACACAAGCGCCGAGCCTTTGGAATTCAACTTGGTAACGAAAGCATCATAGCTGCCCTTCGTTTGAAAGGCGCCGGAGGTTACAGGGAAAGCCTTCGTATGCAGACGTAAATGGACTGTCGAACGACTCGGTCACGCCAGTGACGTAAGCATTCCCGTCGACATCGACCGCGATGCCCTGACCTTGCTCACGACCCGCGCCACCGAGGAAGGTGGAATAAACCAACGACACGCCATCCGGCGAGAATTTCGTAATGAACGCATCAAGTCCCGGCTCGCGAAGTATCAAATGCGCCGGCGGTGACGGGAAAGTCGGGCGAATAGGTATAGCCGGTTACATAAGCGCTGCCGGCATTGTCTACTGCAATGGCTTCGCCCCAATCTTCCGTGCCGTTGATGATTTTTCCACCTCCAAGATAAGTCGAATAGACCAGAGATGAACCGCTGCTATCGATTTTCGTCACAAAAGCATCGTTGTTTCCGCCTGCAAAGTTTGGTTGGAAAGCGTTGACTGTTGGAAACGTGCAGATCGTTGTGCGACACACGGTCCATCCGGTGATGTATGCATTACCGTTTCCATCGAGTGCGATGCCTCGACTGAAGTCGTCAAGGTTGCCACCGAACCGCGCTGAGTAAACGAGCGCTGAGCCTGTGGGATTCAGTTTCGTCACAAAAGCGTCGTAACCCGTCGGTGCGGTTTGAAATGACCCGCGGTCGTTGGAAATTTAAGCGGCCCTGCGTCTCCGGTAATGTAAGCGTTGCCGGCAGAGTCAACGGCAATGCCATTGCCACTCGCGCCAGCGATATACGTCGAATAAACAAGCGCGTTGCCTGCCGGGTTGAGCTTTGCGACAAACGCATCGCCGCCACCATATTCGGTTTGAAACGCTCCAGCAGTAGTCGGAAAATCAATAGCCGCAGTCTGGCCGGTAACGTAGGAGTTACCAAGCGAGTCAACGACGATCGCGTATCCCTGATCAAAGCCGCTGCCTCCGAGGTAGGTTGAGTAAATCAACACGGGATCGATAATCAACGGCCTGCTCGGGTCATACACGCCTAATTGAAAGCCAACGCTCTGCCCGTTCTTGGGAATGTAATTGACCGCCACTTCCTCTTTGACGCCATTTACTTCCTGGTAAGCGATGGGTTTGCTCTGGCGGACATCACCCTGCTGTGTGTGCAGGACGACCTCTCCCATGCGACTGATCTCGAAATCGTGAATGCCGCGGAATGCTATCTGAATGAGTTCCGGATCGGATCCAGGCGCGACGATGAAGTCGTACTCGAGACGGCGCTCGTTGCCGTAATAGACCATGTCGATGCCGGGATAGACTTGCGAGTAGCGAACGCGAGCGTAATTCGGAATGTCAGTCCGCCATGCAGCTGGATCGGGGCCCGCGAAATAATTACTCCGCGTTGATAACTGATCGAGACCTTCGATTTGCGACGCGGGATTCGCTCCTTCTAATTTCATGCGGACGATCGAGCGTGGCAGCCGAACTTTTTCTTCAGTCGCCTTAAAATCCTTCTTACCGTCACGCACGTCGAGATTCTCTTTTCCCTTCCTGTGCGCGGCCGGATTATCGAGCGCCATGACCGCCTCAGTTGCAGTCAGGAAAAGAACGTAGCCCTCACTACGCGCAATAAACTTGACCCGCTGATGAGTCTGTCCCTGATTGAGCTCGAAATTGAGTGGGAGGGCATCGTGGACCGCATACTGTGTTTCCTCGTTTGTCGCTCGAGGCTTAGGAATGCTTTTCGTCGGGGGTGTCGTTAAAAGCGTCGCGGAAAGAACAAACATGGACCAGGTGATAACGAGAGAAAAGAACGTCTTAGCGAAGATATTAAGTGATGACATGACCTCCTCCTTGGAGAAATCCGTTCAAAGACAAGAGTGCAGCCTGCCTCGACGTCAGGCTGCACTCGTTCAAGTCCTTCCTGCGGCGTACCGCAGGTTGGACCAATGGGTCCTTATAGTCTGACTCGGAAAATACCCCAAATTCCGCCGTCAAACATGAAGGACTCTTGAGTCCGGTAGAGATAGTCGCCTGGTACGCGACGCCCGCCACCGGCGCCATTCACTGGAATCACTTCGTAGTGTGACGAAGGTCCAATTCCATAAAGGGCTCCCTTGAACTCTGAAAGCGGATTGTTGCCAATCGACTTCGAGTTGTTGGTGTAAGGTTCTTCCTGCCAGAAGTGTCCATGCAGGTTGAACACGTTATTGCGCATGTGCCCGTTGGCATTCAGGATTCGGAACCTCACTGCCTGGCTGGCCTGAGCGGTGAATACGGGCGTTTGTGGATCGCCGCCCACCTGCGCATTGGTCAGCACGTTCGTGAAGTCGAAGTCCCGAGTGTTCTCGAATGGTGTTTGAGGCGCATAGTTCATGCGTTTCCAGAGCGGCTCAGTGCGATAGTTAAGCGCTTTCTGCGCCGAGTCTTCCGCATCTTCCGCCCCCTCTGGACCACCGAGATTTGGCACCGGGCTGCCGTCTGCGAACCTCATGTTGATGTCCGTCTGGAACTGGAGCACGAATTCACGGAACGACGTGCCGTCAGTTTTGGTCACTGTGGCTTGTGCACGTGAAGTCGAATCTTCTATCCATGTGGATCCCTGAGGTTCGATGATGAGTGAACCGATTGCACCTTTGTTGCTGTGCTTGATCGGGTCGGATGAGATCAGGTTCGTAGCGCCGAATTCGATCGGCGTTCCGATGCGTCTGCCACCGTTGATAACAACGTCTCCGGCGTACCAGCTATACCTGACTACGCCGCCTGGTCCAACCGTCTGATTTGGGTTGAAGCCAACGTTCTTACCATCACTGTTCGCTACGTTGTAGGCGAGCAGTTGCGGGTGCAAACCAACCTGATTCGATGGTTTAACCTGATTCGCATTGAAGTGGAAGAGCAGGTTTGACATCGTGTTGAAACCGGCGAGATCGGGAAGCGCTTTTGGCAACCTGTTCTCGAGATTGAACTGGATACATTCACCGGCCCTGGCGCGGACGACGAGCGGTTCAATGGGAACGCCCGCTTTCACTTTGCCATAGGCATCGATGTCCTCACTGCGGAAGTACATGATCGCGGTTGGATCGTTGAGTGCTCCGCCGTTTCCGGCGCGGCTGTTGTAAATCAGCTTGCCGGTTGGAAGAGCCCACGCATTGACTGCTGTCACGTTGATCTTCCGCTTCGGAGCCGAGCCCGGACAAATACTGGCGCCGGAGCTCTTACCGGTCGGGAAATCGGTCGGCAGCGCCATCACGATCTCCTCCTCAATGGCGATTGGACCGATGATGGCACTTTGAGTCGTCATACCGTCCAATGAGACCGCCGAGGTTGCCGTGCCCAGCATTGTTGGTGACATAAACCTTGTATCTGTCGTAGGCGTGGAATACGTCTGAACAGAGCCATCCGTCACATCGTTGAAGTCGGTTGCACCATTGGGGAAGGTTAAATCGACCGGGAATTCGGTATCGTTGGTCGTCAACGCTGCCGCACCTTCGATATTGTTTGGTAAGGCGAGCAGGTCCGTCTTCAACCCCATGCGGCCGTTGTAGACTCGCATGATTCCCCACACGCCGTTCCACTGTCCGTCGATCGACGCGCTGTTCTGGTAGAGATAATCGATAAAAGGCCGTCCGCCAAGAATCGATTCTTTCCCGGTAAGAAACTCGAAGTGCTCTGAGATACCTGCCATCTGCGAGTTTCGGAAACCGGAGTTGTTGACCGCCAACGGATCCTGCGGCGTGCCCGGTTGGTGCAGCCACTTATGACCATTGATGGTCATGTTATGTGTTTCTTCATGTGCTCCCACGAGAATACGAATCTGAACTTTGTCATTTTCATAAACTCTCAGAAGCGGTGTGAATGGATCTCCGGGCTCCACTCCCTTGGTCAAAGCCGGATAGAAAGTTGGTTGAACGTTGAACTGCGGATCTGCGCGGGTGATGTTCGATTTGTAAACCTTCGACAAATCACCGGGAGCGCCAAACGCCTGTGTGTTGGTATACGGGTCGCGAATGCGCAGAGGCACTGGTTCATTCCGGTAGTTAACACTCATCGTGCCCTGGTCTGCCGCGGAGACTGCTTCCGGACAAGGTGCGGGAACACCACCTGGACAAACCATACCGTTCTCTACGAGGAAGGGTAGTCCCACTTCGTTAATGATCGGCGGGTTGATGACTCGTTGCGGATCGGCAATCGGTTTGCCATTTGCTCCGACGCCGGCGCCTGCCTGATAGGCAAGTTGGAAATCAGCAAACTCAAACAGGAACTCGCGGTGACTGTTCGCCGCGTTTGTCTCGATGATGTTTGCCTGCCAGCCCGTTGGGCCGCCATCCACTGTTCGGGTACCCATCGTGACGCCAGTTTCCGGATTCTTCCAGATCGAACCTTTGGGCTCGATCACCAGGCCGGCGTAGAGACCTGCCTGCTGGTGAGTCGATGGTCCAAAGTGATCGTGAGTGAAAACGGTCCTGAGCGTACGGTCTACGCCGTTGTTATTAAGTGTGTCATCGGCAAACCAGCGTTGCACGGTTGTCTGTGCGTATTTGGTGCCGAAGAACGGATGCAGTTTGCCTACAGGACAGGTGAACGTGCCGTCGCGTGGGTCACCCGACTCGACACCGACGCAACCATTCTGTTTGCGAATGGCAATGACCCGTTCTCGTACCTCGTCGGGGCTGAAGGTACCGTCTTCATAGTTGAAGCCGTTACCGGAGCCGTCTGACGAAGTCACGTCGAATTTCACCAGGTGAATGTGCTGGCCGATGATATCGGTCGGCGTGCGTACCTGGAAGTCGTCCTGCTCATAAACGCCAGGAACGAGATTCGTGTGGTAGAAGGTGATGCAATCGTTGGTATTCGCACGGAAGAAAAACGGTTCCGGCGGTTTTGTGCCTGCCTTGGTCGGAGCAACGTCCGCCCAGAGTGACAGGATGCGCGACTGCGGGAAGTGCCAGCCGGCTTTGTTAAGTTTGATGTCGAGTTGAAACGCGGCTGCTTTGTAGGTGCGCGGAGTTCCAATGGCAGTACCTGTATCACTGATACAAGGATCGGCAAACGGAGCACCGGGCTTGCGCGGCAGACCGTTCAGCACGAAGTTGGCTGGTGTGCCGTCAGGCTTGAAGCTCGCGTGCAGACGCTGCTCGTGATAGACCATTGCAGCGATCTCAGCAGCCGTTCCCGTCTCGGGGATCGCCTGTGCGATAGCCGTCAGAAGCTCCTTGCTGAAATCCAGGCGGGTTTCAACGTGGTGCGTGGTACCTCCGGTGATAATGTGACGTTGCAGGCCGCCATTGTCGATCGTGTCGAGTGGCGGCTTGGGAGCACGATGGCCTGCTACTGCCGGACTGAAGAACGGGTAACCCGGAACAGTCGCGGTCGGCATCGGCGCCATCGCGAGAGTTGGAAGCGGTACTAATGCGGGTGTTGGTGTGCCGGCCATGATCTCGCCGTCCGGCAACGCGCGCGCACCAGCAACCGGAACTCCGTTTGAGTTGAGCACGGTTCCCGTTTCAAACACATCGTGTGCACGCCACAGCTCCCACATTCCTTCCGCGAAGTGCGGATAGAAGTGGCAGTGGAAAATTGAATCGCCAACAGTCTGGTTTCGGTTTCCAGTGCCGCCGTGGACGATTTCAGTGGTAAACGCGAAGCCTGGTCCGAGCGCCTGACTATCGAGGTAAGTCGAATTGTCGTCGTCAGGTGTTTGTAACCACTGGTGCGCGTGCAAGTGGTGAATGTGATGCTCTTTCGGTCCTGCGTGAACGACTCTCATCTTCACCGGATCACCGATATAGCTGTGATGCACATTCGAAGGATCGTCGGGATACAGGACCTTCGTGGCTTTGCGACCTGTGATCAACTTACCAAACGCGTCAGTCGTGTTCGCCGGAACGTCCACGATCTGCGCCGGGTCGCCAATGGTCCATGAAGAAAGGAAGAACTCTTCATACTTGCACTCCGTGCAATTGAACATTGGGCCAACTCCGAGGCGATTCGCGAGAATCTCGGCGCCCGCGCCTGCCACTCCGTAATTGATCGCAAACTTGTCTGCAACACTGTGGAGCGTGTGACTCAGAATCGGATCGCGAAACTGAGGAAACGCCTGGATGTCCTGAATTTCATCGTGATAGATCACGGTGAACTCGCGAAAGGGACGATCGCGATCGGGCTCGGTTGCATTCGGCCTATAGGTTCCAGCCGGAAAGCGTCCCTTGTTCGGGCCGGTGATGATCGCGTTCAAATCGGTATTCACGAGCGTGTCGCCGTTCAGCATTTTGATGATCGGCTGGCCGGCGCGAGGATGACCTACCGGATATACAGCATCGTAATTGAGGATCGGCTGGCCACCGGCGGTGGCTCCGGTCTTTGCTAACGCCATGTCAGCGGCGGTGAGCTGCGAGCGATACCATTCGGCGCCTTTCGGTTCAACGTTGACGCTGCCGAACAAACCTTCGGAAAGCGTTCCGCCATCCCCTTCGCCGCTGGTCGTTGCGCCAGTGCTGTACATGAGGTTGTTACCTTCACGCGTGGCAGAGAGCGTATAGATGGTTGAACCACCGGGCCCCACCAAACTCGGTGGGTTAACGCCGACGTTCGATCCATCGGAAGCTATGCTGCCAACCAGCTCCATGCCTATGACATGCACTCCGGCGGAGCGCGTCGCAGGCTGATCGCTGAGCGGGCTGGACGATAGAAGGTTAGTAAAAGTAATTCTCAGGCAGTCGCCGTTGTTCATGCGGAGCACGATTGGCCGTGGTCGTTTGTCAGACCGCAACCGCACATTGCCGGCGACGAGCCCTTTTAAAGGATCGATCGCCACGACGTCCTTCTTTAGTGCGTAGATCATGCCTCCTGGATTCACTGTTCCGAGGCGGTTGTACATGATCGCCTGATCGAGGGCGACCACGTCTGCTTTGATCGTGCGAGAACAAACAGGCGTTGGCGAGGGAGCCGGTAGTATCTCGATCACCGGCTCGATTACAGGATCGACTGTTTGTGGAGTTTGTGCGTGGGCAGTTATGCCCGATAACAGCAGCACAAGAGATAAGAGCATGAACAGAAAAGATAGCTTTCTCTTGCGGTGGTTGTGATGTTCGTCTTTCATCTTTTCATCCTCCAGATGGGCTCCGGTAGAACCAGCAAGCGAGGGGACCAATTGGTCCAGGGCATACTTTGAGCCCAATTCTTCTATGTGGGTGCGCGGGAAGTACTTCGCACCCTCCGATTGACCGCTTGTTCCTGGGCTACTCAGCGAGTGGGATAAGCTCGGATGAGTTTAATCATGCGGGTGCAATCACTATGCCCGGACCATCGTGGACCAACTTCTTGCAGATTGTGGTAGAGAGTGTCTCAGCGTGAGACCACTAAGATGCGTTGTGCTTAAGAGTGAATCACAAATGCGTTTTGCGTTGTGATGAGGTGAGGAAAATTAGGCGGACGTTGCGAGTTTTCCCGCAGACTCCAGCCCGCGAAGTGGGCGACAGCATATAGCCTGGGGCGCAAAGCCCCAGGATAGGGCCATCAAACGAGCCCGCGAAGCGGGCGACAGCATAGAGCCTGGGGCGCAAGCCCCAGGATCAGGATCACAAAAAAGCTTCGGAGCCCGCGAAGCGGGCTGCTCAATCAATTTTTTTGGCGTCTGATCCTGCGGCTTGCGGCCCAGGCTTTATACTGCCGCCTGCTTCGCAGGCTAAGAGATGAGTTCCCGAGACGATGGACCATGTCGCTCGACTTTAATTCCAAATTTTTTCAGTTTGCGATAGAACGTCGGGCGGGGATAACGAAGAATCTCTGCACTTCGTCTGACGTTGCCGGACGTACGCGCGAGCGTTTGCAGGATTGCTTCACGCTCGATCTCTTCTATCGTGATCAGAGGTGGAATTACAATTGAGACGTTGCGCGAGTCGTCGGGTTGAAATTCTTCCGGCAAACATTCAGGCAGCAATTCATCTCCCGGGCAAAACAGCACGGCGCGTTCGATGACGCTCTCCAGCTCGCGAATGTTTCCCGGCCAATCGTAACGCATCAGGCTAACGCCAGTTTCTTGTGAGAAGCCCCGAATTTTTCTGTGATACTGTGTGTTGAAGCGATCGAGAAAGTGTTGTGCGATCAGTGGGATGTCATCGATTCGCTCGCGCAGGGCCGGCACTTTGATCTTTATCGTGCTGATGCAAAAGTAAAGGTCCTTATTTAAGATACCCTCCGCCAACAACGCCGTCGTGTTTCGGTTCGTCGTAACAACCAGTCGAAAGTTGACATTTATCTCCGGATCTTCGCCGAGCCGGCACAGCTTGCGTTCCTGCAACACGCGGAACAGCTTCGTCTGCAAATGCATGGGCATTTCCGCGATCTCATCGAGCAGCAAAGTGCCGAAGTTTGCTGCTTCCATAAGTCCATGTTTGCCGAATAACTCGGCTTCGAACAGCTCAGGAGGTTCGGCACAGTTGATGCGGATGAGTGGTCCGGAACAACGGTGACTCTGCGCATGAAGAGCTCCGGCGATCAACTGTTTCCCTGTGCCGCTTTCGCCCTCAATCAGCACGGATGCATCCGAAGGCGCGGCTGTTCGGATCGTGTCGATAATGTGTCGCAACTTCGCGTCACGGCCGATCATGCCGAATGTTTCCGTGACGCTGCTCATGTGTGGTATAGGAGTCATAGCGAGTCATTGCAAATCGCCCTGCAACTGCCGTACACATCATTCGTTTCAGTACTAAAGGTGGCCCGCGTCTTCGGAAAAGCGGAAACCTTCACAGCCGGTGCGCGCTTTTCCCCAAGCATGATTTGTTAACGCTTAATTGAAGATTTGAAACACTCTAGCATGGTGCTTGCTACGAAATGGCCCAACCGTGACCTCCGAAGGAGACTGATCATGAAAAGAGTTCTGGCCGCAATTATTATGACGCTGATTTCTTTACCAGCGGCGGCGCTATCTCAAACTCAGACCATTGCTGACGACTGTGCGTGTGAGTCGCAAGTCCTGCCCACGACACTCGCGATCGTAAACGGCATCACAATCAGCGCGCGTGACATAGAAAAGTCGACCGGCGAGCCGGTTCGCAACCTGCAACAGCAAGTCGTCGAGGCACGCAAGCGCGAGCTCGATCTCTTAATCAACTCCAAACTCCTTGCGATGGAAGCAAAGAAGCGTGGAATCAGCACGACAAAGCTGCTCGAAAAAGAGGTCGTCGCGAAAGTACAACCACCTACGCCGGCGGAAACACGAGCTTTTTACGATCAAAACAAAGCGCGCATCAACGGTGAGTTCGAATCCGTCAAAACCAACCTTGTTCAGTACCTCACGGATGAGCGACAGCGCTCCGAGGCCAAAAAATTTGCTGACGGACTGCGCGCTGCCAGCAGTACAGTCGTGAGGGTCCCACAGGCCACAGCGCCACGCAACGAGTCGGAACGCGCTCAGGTTCTGGCAATCATCAACGGCGAAAACATTACGTCAGGTGACGTCGAGGATTCGCTTAAGCCGCTTATCTTTGACGTACAGGAGCAGGTATATCAACTGCGGAAAAACGAGATTGACGTCAACATCAACGACACGCTTTTGGTCCAGGAAGCACACAAGCGAAAGATAACAACCAATTCCCTGCTGGAGGCTGAAGTGAAGCCCAAACCGGTGACGGAAGACCAGGCGCGTGTGTTTTACGAGCAGAACAAAGAGCGCGTGAGTGGAGAGTTCGCGCAAACAAAAGACGCGATTATTAATTACCTGCAACAGACTGAGCTGCGTCTCGCTGAACGAGCATTTGTCGACAAACTTCGTGCCGCAGCCTCGATTCAGATCTTTCTGAACGTACCTCAGTCGCCGGTGTTTAATATCTCGACCAAGGATCAGCCATCGCTGGGCAATGCCAATGCAGCAGTAACGATCGTCGCTTTTACTGACTACCAGTGTCCGAGTTGTGCCGCCCTTCATCCCTCCCTCGAGCGCATTGTGAAAGAAAGTGGAGACAAGGTCCGACTCGTTGCGCGGGATTTCCCACTAAGCCAACATACGGAAGCGTTTAAGGCCGCCGAAGCGGCAGAAGCTGCGCGCGAACAGGGGAAATACTGGGAGTACGTGCAGGTGCTGATGCAGAACCAATCTTCACTAACGGTTGAAAAATTGAAGAGCTTTGCCACTCAGCTTGGACTCGATCGCACTCGTTTCGATGCTGCTCTCGATTCACGAAAGTTTGCCGAGATGGTCCAAACTGACCTTGACGACGGAATCAAACTCGGGTTGAAAGCCACTCCAAGCCTGTTCATCAACGGCCGCCGCGTTACTGCGAAGAGTTACGAGGAGTTGAAAGAAAATGTCGACGCCGCACTGAAGGCGCCGAAAGGGAGCAAGTAAGCGGATTACGTTTTGTGTCAATTCAACGGGCGATGTGACTCCTCGATCTCTTTGATCTTCGTACGAAGCCATTCACTTACTTCTCGCTCGAGCTTTGCCTGGTCGTCCTGCAACTCCAAATCCTCGATGGTATCCCCATCAGTATTTAAAGGAATGAAGTGACAGGGAACTTCCTGGGCTCGGTGTTCCGGGCTGACAAAATCGAGCAGATGGCATTCATTGCACGGGTAAGCGCGAGATGGGGAACCATAGTTAATGCACGACAGGGAGTCCTGGAAGGTAGACTTGCTTTGCCATGGTGTACGAACTGATCGTCCGTATCCGCCCTTCTCAATGAAGTCCAGTTCATCTTTAAGGAGTTCGAGAACATCGCGCTCATCGGTTGTCATGGCGGTAACCTCCATTTCTCGTCGTTGTTACATCTGGTTAGCCTTCCGTCATCTGGCGGTTAGCATCCCACTGCGGCAAACGCAAGGAACATGCCAGTCGGAATAGAGAGTATTTGGTGTTGCGAAAGTGGTTTGTGAGTAAGCTTTCGCACCTGATGAGAAAAAGTCCACAGTGTTGTCGAGGCGATTATGGTTTTCAACCTGCGAAGCAGTGAAGTTTTTAGCCCGCGAAGCAGTGAAGTTTCGGCCTGCGAAGCAGTGAAGTCTTCAGCCTGCGAAGCAGGCGAAAGCATAAAGCCTGGGGCGCAAGCCCCAGGTACGAATCGCATTATAGATTGCAAGCCCGCGATAGCGGGCGACAGCTCGTGAATGTGGCGCTCTGTCGCCCGTTTCACGGGCTGGCGCTTCTTTTTTACTTTGGATCCTGGGGCTTGCGCCCCAGGCTTTATGCTTTCGCCTGCTTCGCAGGCTGAAAACTTTTACCTCTGCATAAGAATGATAAGCGACTTCATCCACGTAGAGCTCTCGAGCGGAATACCATCTTTGCTACTTCCACAACGCCGATCGCCAGTAATCCGCAACTACAAATCACTATCCAATCAATTAATGATGGTTCGACGGTTCCAAGGATCATGCTTAGAGGCGAAAACCAGGCCGCGAGAAGTTGCAACAACACAACCATCAACACCGCGATCCAAAGAAAAGGATTCCGAAACAGGCCGTCGAAAGCCGATCGGGTCCGCGAGCGACAATTGAACGTGTGGCCGAGTTGGACGGCGACGAGCGAGAACAGTGCCACGGTGCGTGCATGAGGTCCTGGACCATAGATCCGAAGTGCCCACAAATAAGCACCCAATCCCAGTACGGCCAGCAACACCGATTGCCAGCCAATTAGAACAAGGAACGGCCGTGTCAAGAGCGTGGTCCGTGAACTTCTTGGCGGTTGGTTCATTATTTCCGGTGACGCAGGCTCCAACGCCAGTGCCAGCGCCGGAAACACGTCTGTGACCAGATTCATCCATAGGATTTGCAGTGGTAACAGAGGCAACGACCAGCCCGCGGCAATCGCTGTAAAGATCATCAGTACTTCGCCGAGATTATGCGAAAACATCATGTGCACGAATTTCGTGATGTTTGCATAGACAGTTCGTCCTCCTTCTATCGCTCGTACAATCGTTTCGAAGTTGTCGTCAGCCAGCACAACGTCAGCAGCTTCTTTCGCCACTTCTGTTCCGCGTTGGCCCATCGCGATACCGATGTTCGCCCGTTTCAACGCTGGGGCATCGTTAACGCCGTCGCCTGTGACAGCGACCACTTCACCCGCCTGCTGCAACGCTGCAACGATCCGCAGTTTTTCTTCCGGAGAAACACGCGCAAAGACGTCGGTGTTGCGCGCCAGTTCAGCGAGACGGCCTTGTGCCGTGTCGAGCAAATCGCGCGCGTGAAGAGCTCTCGGTTCGTTCTCGCCAAGGCCGAGTTCTCGCGCAATCGCGATGCCCGTATGCAGTTGGTCGCCGGTGAGCATCACTGTTCGAATTCCAGCGGATTTTGCGCGCCGGATTGCACCGGCCACGCCGGGCCGAGGCGGATCGATCATTCCCACCAGCCCCAGAAACGTGTATCCACTTTCAAGCGCTTCATCGGAGGGATGTGCTGCATCGTCGTCGAAATGTTTGACAGCCAAAGCCAGCACTCGGAGCGCCAGCTTTGCCATCTGCTCGTTCGCTGCGATGAATCTGGCCCTAGCTTCAGTATCGAGAGCGACACTGTTGCCGGCCGCGTCGATATAGTTTGAACAAGCATCGAGCACAACGGCCGGTGCGCCTTTCAGTGCGGCGAAGTGCTGACCAAGAGCTGTTCGATGCAGCGTCGTCATGCGTTTCGTCGACGTTTGGAACGGCTGTTCACTCACTTTCGGATGAGTTGCACGCTCATTTGAAACGTCGAGAACAAGAGTATCGGCCACCACCAGCAACGCTGTCTCAGTGGGATCGCCAATGGCGCGCGTTTCATCGTTTGCTTCTGCACGAAACGATGCTTCGTTACAAAGCACTCCAACTCGCACTGCCTGTTGCAGCAGCTCGTCCGTTGCAAGTGAATGCTCAGATTCTTCAACCTCGATGCGTCTGCCGTCAGACAAGTAGTATTCACGAACAGTCATCCGGTTCTCAGTGAGCGTTCCCGTTTTGTCGGCGCAGATTACTGTTGTGCTTCCAAGTGTCTCGACGGCGGAGAGACGGCGCATGATGGCGCGTTGCCGAGCCATGCGCAGCACACCCAAAGCAAGAATCAGAGTCGTGACAGCCGGAAGGCTTTCAGGAACGGCGGCGACTGCAAGGCTGATACCAACTTCCACCATCAACCACAGACCGTCGCCGCGCAACCAGCCCGCCAGCATCACGATCGCCGCGATGATCAGCACGAGGTAAACGAGACGGCGACCTAAATCAGCGAGTTGAATTTCGAGTGGAGAGCGTTCCTTGGTTGAAGTAGCGACCAGCCGGCCAATCTTGCCGAGCTGAGTGGCAGTGCCGGTGCTCACAACGACCGCCACAGCGCGACCCGCAGCTATGGCAGTCCCCAGGTAAAGCATCGAGTGGCGCTCTGCCAACGATGTTTGCACTGCAACAGCGGCGGTGCTTTTTTCGACCGTCGTGCTTTCGCCGGTTAGTGCTGATTCCTCTGTTTCGAGTCGCACCGCCTCGAGCAGGCGAGCATCTGCCGGAACACGATCGCCGGCATTCAAAATTATTATGTCGCCACGAACAAGTTCCTCAGCGTCGATAGTCGTTTCGAAGCCATCGCGTCGAACACGTGTTGTGGTTCGTGATTGCCGGCGCAAAGCGTCGAGCGCGCGACCTGCCTGCCACTCAGTAGCAAAGCCGATTACAGCGTTGAGGACGAGAACAACCAGAATCGCGATTGCCTCCATGCTATCGCCGGTGAGCCATGCGACAGCGGCAGCGAATGCCAGTAGTGCAATAACGATGCTCGCGAACTGGTCAACCAGTACGCGCCAGGCAGTGCGGGATTTGACCTGCTGTAGTGCGTTGCGGCCATAACGAAGTTGACGTTCATGAACTTGCGATGTGGTTAAGCCCGATTGCGGATTCACATCCAACAAAACTGTAACGGCGTGCGGCTTGAGCGCGTGCCAGTCAGAGTGCAGCGATGTTTCTGCTAACGACGGCGGCTGCGGCGGCGGCGTGACTGCTGGTTCAGAGAGAGTTGGTACGGAACACATCGCTTGGCTAGAGAATCGCTTCAGCAGGGTGTCTCCGTTTGTCCCACGGATCTGTGAAGTAAGGATCTGTTGCGTGATCGTGTCGCTCGAGTGTTACCAGTTCCCTGATCGACGGCAGCTCGCTTTTCGCAAAATCCTCAACCGCGCCGTCGAAGACTATCCTGCCGGCGTCCAGAACAATCACTCTTATCCGGGGCAACTTCGTCGCAGGAGCTTCCCTGATGCTCATGTTGCCATCAGTGTCAGCTTCGGCGCGGAAATGCGCGAGATAATCGATCTCGTGAGTTTTCTTGGTGACGTACAAGGACGAGGTATGGTTGACGTCGCGGGCGCGAATAATGAGATCGAGCACTTTAAGCGCCGCGAGAGGATCGAGACCCATCGCTGGCTCGTCAAACAACATGATACGCGGCCAACCGATCAACGCGCGGGCGATTTCGAGCCGGCGCTTCATTCCGCCCGAAAGCTCTTCGGGAAACTTTTCTTCTTCACCGTCAAGGCCGACAAACCGTAAGACTTCGGTTACAGCTCTATCGATTTCTTCCTCAGACCAGCCGTGTTCTTCCAAGCGGTAGGCAGCGTTCTCATAAACCGGTAAGCCGGTGAAGAGTGAATCCTCCTGAAAGACCATCCCCATAAACCCGCCTCGTATGGCAAGGAGTTCCGATTCATCGAGCTTCTCGATCTCTCGTCCTTCGATGAAGATTTGACCGGAGTCTGGTTTCAGCAGACCCATCGCTAAACGCAGCAACACAGATTTGCCCGATCCTGAAATGCCGGTCAAAACGATCATCTCGCCCTCGGCAAGCGTGAAGCTTATGTTGCTTAGCGCAATCCTATCGTCGAAGCTTAAGTAAACATTCCGAAACTCGATTGCGGACGGTTTGGTGTCGCTCATACTCGTTCTGCGCTGCAACGTTCATGCCGTCTGCTGACGTTGAAAAGATGGCACGGGCTTGCCCGGGCCGCTGCGGGAAATTTCCGCAGGGCTGCGAAATACCCCGCAACGTCACGCTCTCCACAAGTCTAAACCGTAGCTAAACCCTCAAGATCCCAGATGGTATGGGGCGTGCACAGACACAGGCTGGGACTTATTCATAAGTTCGAGGGAGGCAAATCATGCGCGAGAGTCAGATTACTCATCTAGTTGAAATACCCATTGGTGGAAAAGACGGCTTCACATGGAACCGCTTGCACGGAGAACGCGAAGACATCTGTGAAACTCTGATCAAAGAACCGGCTGAACGCCGCCGCAAGCTACTGCAAACACGTTTGCGCAAGATTGACGACGCTCTCGACCGGTTGATGTCGGGATCATACGGCCACTGTTCCGAGTGTGGGCGTGCAATTGATAGCGCGAAGCTTGAGATTGATCCAGCGCTGGCGCTTTGCCCTGACTGCCGGAAACCTGAACCGCGTGCTACTGTTTCTGGCAAGGATGAACGCGAAGAGTCAGACAGCAACGACGTCCAGATGGCGAGCCTGAATCCGTTCGACACGGTTCTGCTGCGCACGCACAACAACGACTATCGCATCCTGCTGCTCGATCCACAGACCGGCCGCGCACTCGTCGAAGGCGGAGACTACCTGGTCGAACCGAATGAAGCGTTGTTGAGAGGTTCTGCAATTCCTGGATCCGAATTTAAAGGTGGATGGATCTGTGCCGGAGCTCGTCTCGAAATCTGGGTCGACGAAAGAGTGTTAATTACGTCGACGATTAAATCGGTGCACGTGAAGCACAACAGTGCTGCCGAATCGGTGGAGGATATCTCCGCGGCATTACAGTGACGCCTCCCTGAGATAACACGGAAGGGTAATCGAAATGAGAGCGAACGTTTTTCACGGTAAGAACAAAATAAGGGTCGAGGAGGTTGAGAAGCCGCGAGCCGGCGTGGGCGAAGCAGTCATACGCGTGACGCTGACCACGATTTGTGGAACCGATCTTCACATCGTCCGCGGCGAATATCCGGTCGCGCCTGGTTTGGTGATTGGGCACGAACCAGTTGGCATGATCGAGGAGCTCGGTGACGGAGTTTCCGGATACGAGATTGGCGACCGCGTACTTGTGGGCGCAATCACGCCATGTGGTCAATGCCGCGCGTGCTTATCGAGTCACTTATCACAATGCGGTCATGGCGAAGGATACGAGGCACTCGGTGGCTGGCGCTTCGGCAACACGATCAACGGCGCTCAGGCTGAATATCTCAAAGTCCCTTACGCGCAGGCGAACCTCGCGAAAATTCCTGATGAGCTTACTGACGAACAAGTTGTCCTGCTTGCCGACATTGCTTCGACCGGTTTCAGCGGCGCCGAGTCGGCAGGCATAAAGATCGGCGACTCAGTTGTCGTATTTGCCCAGGGACCGATCGGTTTGTGTGCAACAGCCGGCGCAAAGCTGATGGGAGCCGGATTGGTCATCGGCGTTGATGGCGATGAGCATCGACTGGCAATGTCCAAACGTATGGGCGCCGACGTCACTCTCGACTATCGCGACCACGACATCGTGGCAGAAGTAAAACGACTAACGGGTGGCGGCGCCGATGTGAGTATCGAAGCACTCGGCACTCAGCAGACTTTTGAAAGTGCGCTGCGGAGTCTGCGACCGGCCGGGACGTTGTCCAGTCTGGGCGTCTACTCGGGCAAGCTTGCGATTCCGTACGAAGCATTTGCGGCGGGCATTGGAGATCATCGAATCGTGACGACGCTTTGTCCTGGCGGCAAAGAGCGCATGCGCAGATTGATGGAGGTTGTTCGCCACGGCCGCGTCGATCTCACGCCGTTGCTCACACACACATTCGCTTTGGACGATATCGGACAGGCTTACGATCTGTTTGGCGAGCGACTGGACGGTGTAATGAAAGTGGCGATTAGACCCTGATGGTCTGAGGCAAAGAACCATGAAAATCCTGGTAGCTTACGATGGTTCAGAATGGGCTGAGGCGGCGCTTGAAGACTTAAAACGCGCCGGACTGGATCCTGAGTCTGAGGTGTTAGTGATGTCCGTGGCGGACGTCTTTATCCCAGACCCGGGCAATGAAGAAGATGGTCCAGGATATGTGCCGGAGGCGGTTAAACGGGCGCAGGAAAATGCACAGCACATGCTGGAACAAGCCGAAGTCCTGGCAGGACAGGCTAGTGAACAGATCAGATCGATGTTTCCAAACTGGCAAGTCAGCTATCACGCCGAAGCTGATTCACCGGCATGGGCAGTGATAAAAAAGGCCGACGATTGGAAACCTGATCTCGTCGTGATGGGAGCTCAGGGCCATTCCGTCTTTGGAGGCCGGTTGATTCTGGGCAGCATTTCGCAACGAGTTCTCTACGAGGCGCGCTGCTCCGTTCGCATCGCGCGTGCTCCACGGAAGAACAGTGACAGGCCCATTCGCATTCTGATCGGCGTAGACAATTCGTCAGATTCGAGAGCCGCCGTGGAAGCAGTTTGCAATCGCAATTGGCCGGCTGGGACTGAAGTTGGTTTGCTGGCAGTGGTCGATACAGTAATGGCAATCACTCCAGAACCAGGGACGATGAAGTGGATCGAGGTGGCCGATGAGAATAACTGGGATGAGGTCCGCGAGATTTTTGAGCCGTTAGCCGAGAGACTTCGCAGCGCCGGCTTGCGTGCAGAGGTCTTAATCAGACGAGGTAAACCCGCAGACCAGATTCTGGAAGAGGCCGACACCTGGGGTGCTGATTGCATCTTCGTCGGCGCGAAAGGAACCAGGGGTATTGACCGCTTGCTACTTGGTAGCGTTTCCTCCGCAGTCTCGAGTCGGGCGCATTGCTCGGTCGAGGTCGTGAGGCCCAGGAATTAATTGCAGCAGAAGATCGCTGTTCGTTGGTAGTGCATCAGTTTGATTTTTTGAGCAAATTACGCCGAAGGCGTTCGCTAATGTCAGCCCAGGGTTCGAGCGAAGCGAGAACCCTGAAAGGGTTCGCCGGCCAAGGAACCCTTTCAGGGTTCAATCTAAAATTTTTCGATTCTCGACCCAGGGTTGTCGCTGCGCTCCAACCCTGGGCTGACATTAGCCAACGCCTTCGGCGTAATTTCAAACTGATGCAAGTATCTGTTCGTTGAAAAGCTTGACGCTTTCGCATCTGGTGAATCATCATTTGCAGGTTCACTGTGACGTTCATCACAGCCTCGCAAGCGCTGCAAAACTACAATCGCTCGAGCTCAGGGGTCAGGTAAATCGCCAAATTAAGGTGGGCTAATGGAATGAGTAGATTCATCAAAGCACTCCTGATCTGCGGATTTGTTTTCGCCGCACTTGGCTTGCTCAGTTACAGCAATTCCTCGCAATCCGCGCAGATTAGCACGGCCGAACTCGCGAAGCACAACGCTGAGGACTACGTCGGCAGCGACACTTGTAAAGACTGTCACGAGGACCAGTTCAAAAACTTCTCACACACTTCCCACGCTCAACTCACAAAACTGCCGAGTTGGAAAAGCAAGGTGACGGGCTGCGAATCGTGCCATGGTCCAGGCAAGGCCCACATCGAAGAAGGCGATCCGAAGAAGATCATCTCGTTCAAAAACAAGTCGTCGAAAGAAACATCTGAGACGTGTTTAGGCTGTCATGCGGGCCGAGAGGAACACAACAACTTCCGTCGCGGCGAGCACTGGCGCAACGACATCGGTTGCACTGACTGTCACTCAACTCACTCTCCCCCAACCGGGCGACAACTCGCGGCTTCGAACGTCTTCGTCTCATCAGCAAACGCACAAAAGCCTGGTTTCTCCGATCTGAAATTGCTCAGGAAGAGCGAGCCACAGCTTTGTCTGAGTTGTCACAGCGAAACGAAGCACCAGTTCAATTTGCCGTTCCATCACAAAGTGCTGGAAGGCGCGATGAAGTGCAGCGATTGCCACAATCCACACGGCGGATTTGAACTCAAGCAAACACGACTCGCGACGGGCGCAGATGCAGCTTGCATCAAGTGTCACGCAGACAAGCAAGGTCCTTTTGTTTACGAGCATGCGCCGGTCAAGACCGACGGCTGCATCGCGTGTCACACGCCGCACGGTTCGTCCAACCCGCGTCTATTGATCACGAGCCGCGTCGCACAGCTTTGTCTGACCTGTCATAGCGTCGCGCACGGCGTTGGCGCGGAGGAGCCGGCGGGTCCGCAGCACAACCTGAACGCGCAATACGCGAACTGCACGAACTGCCACATCAAGATCCACGGGTCGCGAACGAGTCCGGTCTTTTTCCGTTGACGAACTTAGGGTCGCGTCCGTTTCGAACCACTGAGTGAATGAGGATTGGGCCATGAGCACGAAGCAAAAGTTTTCGCTGCATCTGATCGGGTTGGTGATGGTGCTGAGCGTGACGTTGGGTGCAGTCGCGCAACAACCATCACCCTCACCTTCCCCCACAAAGTCTGATTCGCCGGATACGCCGATGGAAGCAGGCGAAAAGGCCGGCGACTATACGGTTATCTCGAGTGTGGAGTTTGGTTACCGCGGTCTGAGCGTTGACGGCGATCTCAACAAGTACCAGAGCGATCTGAACTACAAAGCCGGTCCGCGACTGTTCGACAGTTCTTTTCTGCTGCAGATCGACAGACGGCAAAGGCTCTCTGTTCGAGACATTTCTGGTTAACTCAACAGGCTGGGGCGCCGATCCGCAAGGTAACCTGCGCGTGAGCGTCGAACAACCGGAGTGGTATCGCTTCGACGCCACTTATCGTCGCTTCAAGTACTTCCGTTTCCTCAACAACTTTGCCAATCCGAACTGGGTGTTTAGTCCGGCGCAGTTTAGCGTGCCGCCGCGGCTGACGACCGGAGAGCACGGTTACGACACCAGAGTACACTTGGGAGATTTCGATCTCACGCTCCTGCCGAAGAACCAACGCATTCGTTTCAACGTCGGTTACTCACCCGAACGCTACAGTGGACCAGCCTTCACAAACTATCACGCCGGCGGAAATGAATTCATCTTCCTGTCGGAACTTAGATCGCGCGCTAACGATTTCCGCGTCGGCGCGGATGGCAAACTCGGTCCGCTGAACTTTTCGTTCCTGCAAGGATTCCGGCGCTTTCGTGACGACAGCGTGATCGATCTCGGTGTAACGCCGGGAATAAATCTCAATCCGGCTGCAGCGAGTTTGACCAGTTTCGATCGCAACGAACCCGCGCGCGGCAGCGTTAACTACACGCGTTTCAGCTTGCAAACGCTGGTCGCCAAGAAACTCGACATCACCGGCCGCATCATCTACAGCAAGGCCGAGCAGAACTACTCTTCTGTCGAGAGCTTCACCGGTCGAAACTGGAACCCGCGCATCACCGGATTTCCTCCGAGCCCGCCTGGCGCGACGCCAAATATTCTCAACCTCGGCCAGTACAATCTGACCGGCAACACGGAACGACCGAATTGGCTCGGCGATCTGGGCCTGACACTTCTGGCAACAGACAAGTTCCGGATCTCAAACACGTTCCGAGTTGAAACATTCGAGATCAACGGCTCGGCGCTCTTCAGCGATTTCTTTTCACTCACGCGCGGTACGCAGGACCGACACGATCGGCTTTCAACAATCGCAACGTGATCACGAATACCGAGTATCGAAAGATTCAGAACACGATCGAAGGCGACTACCAGTTTAACCCGCGCTATTCGATCCACCTGGGTTATCGATATGCGACGACGCCGCGTCGAAGAGGCAATCAGCGGCTTCAACCTCGGCACCAACGCTCCGGCCGCCGCTCGTGCCAGACAGTTTCACAGAGCACAACAACACGCACGCCTTGCTGGGTGGTTTCAAGGCACGGCCACTGAGTGAATGGACCATCTACTTCGACGCCGAGCACGGCACAGCAGACAACGTATTTTCGCGAATCGGCAATTACAACTACACCAACATTCGCGCGAAGAGCAGGTACAAACCAACTTCGCAAGCTCGCTTTCAACCTCGCGGTGATCACCAAAGACAACTCGAATCCTTCCGAGATCGCCGGCGTTTCCATTGAGGACTTTGGGGTCAATATGAAATCGAGAATCTTTACTTCGTCACTTGATTGGACCGCGACTTCGAGGTTCTCCATCAGCACCGGCTACAACTATCATTGGATCAACAGCAAGGCGATCGTCGATTACTTCTTCAATGGCGTGCAGCATCCGCTGGGCAATAGCCTGTACTTCGTGAGGAACAATTTCTTCTTTGTAGAGACGGTGTCGCGCATCGCTCCACGCGACGACGCTGTTCGCGGCCTATCGAATCAACAAAGACAACGGCCAGGGAAATCGGGTGGCTGATCCGACCGGCAGGCCGGGAACGTTGATCGCTTCGTATCCGATGAGTTATCAGTCGCCGGAAGCGCGGCTGGCGATCAAGCTGCACCACCGGCTCGATTGGAATGTTGGTTATCAGTATTACAACTACAACGAAAGCACGATAGTAGGTCCACGGCCGCAGAACTATCACGCGCATCTGCCTTACACGTCGTTGCGCTTCTACTTTGGTCGCAAAGAATAACTTCTTGTAAATCTTGTAAATCCTGAAATCCTGTCTAAGTCTTTTACAGGATTACAAGATTCACAGGATTAACAAGATGTCCTTCGTAATTGCGCGTGCTAAAACTCTTAACATTCCTGGTGATTGGTCTCGCTAGTTACTCAGACTTCTCCCACACCACTCACGTTAACAAACAAAAACTCGCGTGTGATTCGTGTCATAAGTTTCCGACCGAAAACTGGAAGGAAGTTCGTAAAGGCGACGCAGCGTTTCCTGACGTCACCGAGTTTCCCGAACACGCCTCCTGCCTGAATTGCCATCGACAACAGTTCTTCGCGCGCGAGCGACCGGTCCCAAAGATCTGCTCAAATTGCCACGTGAAAGCAACGCCACGAGACACATCGCGCCACCGTTTCCGAGCTCTTGGCGAAGGCCGCAAACTTTGTCTCAGAGTTCCGCGTCGTCTTTCCCACACGACAAGCACGCCGACGCGGATTGCGCCGACTGCCATCAAAACCCTAAGCCGCAGGGCAAAGAAACGTCCAGGACACGACCAATCGCTCACGCAATGTGCTTCACGTGTCACAACCAGGAGAGTGAGCTCGCTCCTCTGCCTGCAAACTGCGACGCGTGTCACAAGCAAGCAGCTTCGCAAAAACTTTTCGCTCACGCAGTGTCGCAAGGACCACCAACGGCAGACTATTCACAGTTCAAACACGAGAATCGCAATCACGCGCGACTTCCCTGTTTGCTGTGCCATCGTCGTGAAAACAATTCGCCGCAACCGACGTTGCCGGGCAAAGCAGCACATGCGCCTTGCACGGGCTGTCACGCGCAACAGTTTTCAAATCCAGCCGAGCGAGATCTGCACGATCTGTCACACGGACGCTCAGAGTGGAAAGGTCAAGGCGTTTCCACCTTTGCGCAGTTTTGACGCTCGGTTCGATCACGCGAAACACAGCGGCGCTGCGTGTGCGAGTTGTCATCGACGAAATCGTGGTGGCGTTAGGCTTTCGATTCCCGCGCGACTGAATGCTCACGTCACCTGTTTTAGCTGTCACACGCCCGCAGCACAGTCGAACGGACGGAACATCTCGTCGTGCAGTACCTGTCATCAGCTCGGACGTTTGGTTCGCACTTCGGAGCAGGCGCCCGCTTATCGCGTTGGGTTTAGTCACGCTAGCCACGATGCGTCTGAAAAGTTGAATTGTGCGGCGTGTCACCAGGTCAGGGCGGGTTTGTCGCGGGGCCGGCAAGTTTCAGCGCCCGTGCCTTTGAATCATCACGCCTCGCCCCGCGCTTTCAGTTGCGCGAGTTGTCATAACGGGCAACGGGCATTTGGCGGCGACGATTTCACCGCGTGCAAGCGGTGCCACAAAGGTCCGCAATGGCGTTTTTGAAACGCAAAGAGGCACAAGAAGGCAAAGGATTTGGTGAACGGCCTTTGTGCTTTTTGTGCTTCTTTGTGGCAATTCGGAAAAAGTGACCGGCTGAGGAAAGTTTCGCAAGGATCTGCGCAAAAGCGCCGCTGAGAAGCAAGAACGACATCATGCTGTTTTGCGGCTTTTTCCGCAGGCACAGGCGTTGCACTTAGGAACCGCGAGCGGACGATGCTCAAGGAGGAATGATGAAACTCGTTAAGAACATGACAATCGCGGCCGTAGCAATCTTCTTGTTCAGTGTGGTCTTTTTGAGCGTTGCACCCGCTCAGGGTGAGGCACAACCTTCTGACCCCGCAGCTTATTACAAAGCCAAATGTCAGATGTGCCATGGGCCAAAGGCAGAGAAGAAATTCGATCCAGCGCTGACCGACGAGCAATACATCGACGCGATCTTGAAAGGTAAGAAAGCCGAGAAGCCACCAAACATGCCGGCATACGGAGAGAAAGGTGTAACAGCGGAACAGGCAAAAGCACTTTTGGACCACATGAAGCAACTGAGATCGAGCTCAGTAGAAACTTTCAGCAGAAGCGTTTCCCCCACAAACCTCCCATGTCGTTGTGCAACCAACGGCATGGGAGGTATACGTGTTTTAACAAAACTCATTGAGACTCCCGATGAGCGAAGAAAAACAACCTGAAAAAAGACCTCCAACACTTTTTAGAAACTACATAAGCTTCTTCGGCGCCGTGATCGTAATCGCCGCGGTGGTGAGTATCCTGTTGTTGTTTCTAATCGAGTTGACGCAAACAGCGGATAACCCTTACCTCGGCATCATCACCTACGTCATCCTGCCTGGGTTCCTCGTGTTTGGTCTTCTCGTGATTCTCACAGGGATGTTGCTCGAGCGACGCAGACGAAGGCGCTCACCGGATTCACAGATCGCAGAGTATCCCAGAATCGATCTGAACGAGCCGCGACAACGCCGCCTCGCGATCGTGATCCTGACTCTCTCTTTCGTATTTGTTTGCGCCAGTGCTTTCGGAAGTTATCGCGCTTATGAATACACGGAGTCCGTTGAGTTTTGCGGGCAGGCTTGTCATAAAGTGATGAAGCCGGAATTTGTAGCGTTTCATGCGACATCGCACGCCCGAATTCGCTGTGTTGATTGTCACGTGGGCCATGGCGCCGAGTCGTACGCGCGTTCCAAACTGTCCGGCGCGCGCCAACTCTTTTCCCTCGCCACCAACAGCTTTTCGAGACCGATCGAGACGCCTGTTCACAACATGCGTCCAGCCGATCAAACGTGCGAGCAGTGTCACTGGCCTTCGAAGTTTCATGGTGCTCAGCTCAAGACCTTCAATCATTACGCTTACGACGAACAAAACACGTTACGGCAAACGCGAATGTTGATTAACGTGGGCGGCGGTGATCCCGGGAGTGGACCAGTAGCCGGCATTCACTGGCACATGAATCTCGGCAATCAGATCACTTTCATCGCGAGTGATAAGCAGCGGCAAGTGATTCCCTGGATTCGCGTTCAGGATCGCAACGGCAACGTAACCGAGTATTACGATCGGGCTCGACGTCCCAGTGCGGAACAGATCGCGTCTTCTGAAAAACGTCGTATGGATTGTATTGACTGCCACAATCGTCCGGCGCATGCATACCTGCCGCCTGATTTTGCCGTGGACCAGTCGTTCGCCGCGGGCCGTCTCGATCCGGCGTTGCCTTATCTCAAGAGGCAGGCGGTAGAAGTATTGAACAAACCCTATTCGACTGAGGACGAGGCAGTTAACGCAATCGCATCCTCGCTCGATGCTTTTTACCGGACAAACTACGGTCAGCTCTACACACAAAAACCAGACTCGATTAAAATCGCCATCAGCGAAACTCAGCGCATTTTCAAAACCTTACTTCTTTCCGGAGATGAAGACCAATTGGACCACTCATCCAAACAACATCGGACATTTCTATTCGTCAGGATGTTTCCGTTGTCACGATGGTGAGCACGTGAGCGACACGGGCAAGGTGATTCGAAACGATTGCAATATCTGCCATACGGTGCTTTCAGACTCAGCGAGACCGTCAACGATGCCTACAACAATCGATTTCAAGCATCCGGTGGATCTCGGCGGGTTGGCAGATCGAAAATGCGAAACCTGCCACAAGGGAAATGAACCCTTCAGGCACCCAATAAATCTGGGAGACATCTCGATGTTCCAGTGCGTCGAGTGCCATCCGAAACAGTAGCTGTGAATCTAAAACCGCATTTAGTGCCGGGCGTGATTCTGGGGATTGCAATCGGTTTGGCGATTGGGGTT
The DNA here is from genome assembly GCA_963748155.1 of uncultured Acidobacteriota bacterium. GTDB lineage: Bacteria > Acidobacteriota > Blastocatellia > Pyrinomonadales > Pyrinomonadaceae > PSRF01. The sequence goes on from CAVVHV010000005.1 coordinate 759,983, forward strand.
GGCGCCTACACCTTCGTGTACGCTCGTGGCTATTCTTACATGACTGACAACGCTGAAGCATGTGTGAACTGCCACGTCATGCAGGACCAGTTTAGCGGTTGGGTGAAATCAAGCCATCGAGCGGTTGCTGTCTGCAATGATTGCCATACGCCGCCTGGGCTTGTCGCCAAGTATGCAACCAAAGCGCGCAACGGGTTCTGGCACTCTTACTATTTCACGACCGGCTGGTTTGAAGACAACATTCACATCACGCCTCGCGGCCTTGAAGTCGCTGAACAAGCCTGCCGGAAATGTCATCAGGAAATCGTGCAAGCCATTGAAGGTCCGCATCCCGAAGCGGCGGACGCGCGCACAAGTTGTATTCGTTGTCACAATTCAGTCGGTCACCTGCACTAGTGTATTGGAGAAGAAGGATGAGTGAGGAGAAACAGAACGCGAAAACCGATCGCCGGCGTCGTTCACTGCGCTTCGTGGGCCTGGTAGCGATAGTTGTGCTTGTCACGGTGTTCGGATTGGCCCTGCTGGTTAATATCTTTCAGCGCAAACAGGAAGCACGCAATCCTTTCTTCAAAGTTGTCGAGCTCACTGACGACACCGTCGATCCGAGCGTTTGGGGCAAGAACTTTCCACTTCAGTACGACGACTATTTGAAGACCACCGATCAGGTGCGAACGCGCTACGGCGGTAGCGAAGCAGAACCACGCACTCCCACGCAGGCCGATCCTCGTTCTATCGTCGCCCAGTCGCGACTCGAAGAGGATCCTCGACTAAAAACCATGTGGGCCGGATACGCGTTTTCCAAAGATTTCAGGGAGGAACGCGGTCATGCTTACATGCTCGATGATCAGACGTTCACTGAGCGTCAGCAGGTGGCGAAGCAACCCGGCACATGCATCAACTGTCACGCATCAGTGTATGTCGCGTACAAGCAGCTCGGCGGCGGTGATATCTTCAAAGGCTTCGAGGCGTTAAACAAGACCCCATACTTCGACGCGCGTAAGTTTGTTACTCACCCGGTGGCATGTATCGATTGCCATGATTCGCAGACGATGCAATTGCGCGTCACGCGTCCGGCATTCATCGAAGGCATGCGCGCCTTGAAGGCGTCGCAGGGCATTCAGAACTATGACGTGAATAAACAGGCAACGCGACAGGAGATGCGCGCGTACGTTTGCGGGCAATGTCACGATGAATATCACTTTAGTGGTCCGGAAAAGCGCCTGGTCTATCCGTGGGCCAAAGGACTTTTAGTCGAGAACATTCTCGCTTTTTATGATGAGCAAAAGTTCAAAGACTGGGAACATGCCAACACAGGCGCACCTGTGCTCAAAGCGCAGCATCCGGAGTTTGAGATGTGGAACCAGGGAATTCATGCGCGTTCGGGTGTCGCTTGCGCAGACTGTCACATGCCTTACAAGCGCGAGGGTGCGTTAAAGATCAGCGATCACCACGTACGTTCGCCATTGCTGAACATCAATCGGGCGTGCCAAACGTGTCACAAGTGGTCTGAGGAGGAGCTGAAGGCCAGAGTGGAAACGATTCAGTCGCGTACACACAACCTTCGCAATCTCGCGATGGATGCGCTTGTTGAGTTAATTAATGACATCAAAGCGGCCAGGGACGCAGGCCGTACCGATAGCGCCGTAACAACCGCGCAAGATTTCCAACGTCGGGCACAGTTCTATGTGGATTTCATTGAATCTGAAAACTCAACCGGATTCCACGCACCTCAAGAGGCCGCACGCATTCTTGCCGAATCGATTAACTTCTCACGCAAAGGTCAGGTCGCGCTGCGTGGCGGCACCGCACCCCCGCCGAAGTGATTGCTGTCACACACAACTCAACAATCCGCATATCTCGAGTCGAAAAGAAACGTTTGAGAAATGCAAGGAAATGGCGAAGAGCTAGAGACTAACTTCGCGTAACGTTGCGTCAACGAGGAATCTTTTATGGACAATCTACAGCTCAAGCAAATGCCGGTCGCAGAAACCGGAATGCTCATCCGCAAACCAGCAGCCGAAGTTTTCGAGGCCCTAATCAATCCGGACATCACTACCAAATTCTGGTTCACAAAAAGCAGTGGCAGGCTTGAAGCCGGCAAGCCGGTTCAATGGAGTTGGGAAATGTATGATGTTTCGGTTCAGGTGATCGCAAAAATCATCGAACCGAACGAGCGCATTGTCATCGAATGGCCGGGATACAGCGGGTTGACGACGGTGGAATGGAAGTTCACGTCTCATGAGGACGGCACGTTTGTCAGCGTCACGGAGTCAGGCTGGACGGGGAGCGGAGATGAACTTTTGAAATTCGTAGCCGACTCGACTCAAGGGTTCACGTTAATGCTCGCAGGACTCAAAGCATTTCTCGAACACAACGTGCAACTGAACCTCACGGCGGATCGTTACCCCAAAGGTTTAGAAGAACACTGAACTGGTGGAAAGCAATGATCAGAAAACTGAAATCAGGCAAGTACCGTCTCTATTCGCGCAAGGTGGATCCGAAAACAGGCAAGCGCAAAAATCTTGGCACATTCGACACTCGAGCAGCAGCAGAAAAACATGAGCGTGCAGTTCAGTTCTTCAAACGCAAGGGATGATTCGATTCGACTCCGCGGTACACATTACGGCACAACAGGAATCGCTTTATCGGTTCTCTTCAGAACGGTTTTACTGACGCCCCTCTTGTTGGATAGTTCCAACCCGATAATATTGCTTCTTCCCGTCTCTCTTAAATTGGCGAGGCCAAACGCTTTTTTGTAGATAATTTTGCCCTTCTGCGTAATCTGCACGACGCCGCCAGGTTCCTGACCTTTAAATTCGGATGAGATAAGTCTGTCAAATTCCGCTGTCAGTTGGCTGGGAGCTTGCCCGCTTGTAACGATTGAGCTGAATGAAAAACTCCAGACCAAAGCTACAACCAGCGGCATAATCTTTTTCATACTGGGATCACCTTGTTGGACACAGTCAGTACCACCTGCGATAGCGGGTGGGTGCGTAGCCGTGCGGCGTCTCCACAATCCCCTCGCATTTGATCAACGGTGCGAACACTTGTGTGTTGAGAGCACGAGTTGCTTGCGCACCTACCCGCTATCGCGGGTGGTACTGACTGTGTCCAATAGAAATTTCCGACGTTTGAGAAACCCGTCGCGAGATAAACGTTTGAGGTTTGATTTGGTTACAAGATTCGTTATGCCACGTCATGCACCAGCCAGCACTTCGCGGTAAACGCGCTCTGTGTCGCTCGCCATCCGCGCGAGCCCGTAGCGCTCACGTGCTGCAAGCACGCGCGTTGCGCCCGAGGCGCGAACACTCAAGTGGATCATCGAGTAGATTGTAGATGGCCTCGGCCAATGCCTCCGTGTCGCCGGCGGGTACCAGTTTTCCGGTGAGGCCGTCCTCGATGATTTCCACCGCTCCCTCAGACGCCGTCGCAACGATCGGCAACCCTGCCGCCATTGCTTCTACTATTGCCAGGCCGAAGGGCTCGGAGCGCGCCGCGGAGACAAACAAGGTTAGCGACGAGAGCACCTTGGGCATGTCGTCACTCCAACCCGGCATGGAGACGATCCCGTTCAGGCGGAGTTCGGCTACCAAATTCTCCAAGGATCGCCGGTGGACCATCTGAGGAGACTTGTCCTCGCCGACGACGACGAAATGCACTCGCGGGTGACGCGCTGAGATTAGCGCAGCGGCGCGCACAAAAATATCCTGACCCTTGATTGGCGCGAGGTGTCCCACCGTCCCCACCAGGACGGGCCAGTCATCACCGGTGGCAACCGTCTTCTCGAAACGATCGGTGTCAATTCCGTTATGGACGACGGTTATCTTTGACGACTCGATGACGCCGTTCCGTCGCAGAGCTTTCCGCCACAGCTTGAGAGACGGCTATCACTCGGTCGGCGCTCCTCAGCAGCGGCCTGTTGATCGGTCGTAGTGGGAAGAGCACGTGGCGGGTAAGCACGAGCCGGCCGCGCGACGCCAATCTCACGGCCAGCGCCGCCAGGTGGTAATCCCTGGCCGCGTGCGCGTGGACTATCTCAATACCATGTGTACGGATGAACCCGGCGAGGCCTTTCAGGTTCTTCAAATAGTTGCGCCGGCTCAACGCGAGGGTATGTCCGTTGGTCAGGAACGACAATTCGGCCGACAGCGGGGATCCGGGGACCGTCGCTGCGTAAAGCTCGTGCCCGCGATCAGCAAGGGCGTAGAGAGATCTGCTAAGTGCCGTTCGCCGCCACCAAACGTGGTCACAGAACATACCTGCAGAATCCTCATTTGACGTGCAAGGAAGTGGCCATTAACTCACCTGTAAAAATAACCACACTACAACGAAGAATCAAAGGTTATCATTTTCAGCAGGCACGAACATATGAATGCAGCATGGACAGTTCACAAATTTGGCGGCACCAGTCTTGCCGGTGCCGATCGTTATCGAGCGGCCTGTGAAATCATTCTTTCGCAAACGTCAGGCAAGCGTGTTGCAGTAGTGGTCTCGGCCATGAGCGGCGTTACCAACGCACTCATTGAATCCGTGAATCTCGCGGCCACTCAGGACGAGTCGTACTTACAAAAACTCCAGGCGCTCGAAAACCGTCACCTTGAAACCATCGCCGCGCTACAGCTTCGCAACGCACAGACTCTGAGTGAGACTCTTCATCTCCGATTTCAACGCTATCAGAGAAGTGCTGAGAGGTGTTTGGATCACCAGACTCGCTTCCGAGCGCATCATCGAATTCGTCTCCGGTCACGGAGAGTTGTGGTCGGCCCAACTCCTGCACGCGTATCTCGAATCTTGTAATCATCACTCGAGCTGGCTTGATGCACGCAAGACTCTTGTCGTTGAACCGAATGCCAACACGGTTACAGTCGACTGGCAGACTTCAAAGCAGAAGTTGCAGACATGGCTGTCACATTCAACAGAGACTGACTTCCTTGTAATCACCGGTTATATCGCTGCGACGCACGACGGAGTCGCGACTACATTGAAACGAAACGGCAGTGACCTCTCAGCTTCCATCTTCGGCGCACTACTCGGTGCTGATGCCGTCACGATCTGGACGGATGTTGATGGAGTCTTCAGCGCTGATCCGCGACAAGTTCCGGATGCGGTTGTTATCCCTGACCTTTCCTACCAGGAAGCAGCCGAGCTCGCCTACTTCGGAGCAAAGGTTATTCATCCCAATACGATGTCGCCCGCGATCACGCACAACATCACGGTCTGGATCAAAAACACTTTCAAGCCTGATGCTCCGGGCACAAGAATATCCGCTACTTCACCAGCCGATGTGCCGATAAAAGGTTTTGCGGCAGTCGAAGACATGGTCCTGATCAATGTTGAAGGCACTGGAATGATCGGCATTCCGGGTGTGGCCCACAAAGTCTTCGGCGCGCTGCGTGCGGTTGATGTCTCGGTCGTCATGATCTCGCAGGCGAGCTCCGAGCATTCAATCTGCTTCGCCGTGCCGCGCGTACACGCAGAGCTCGCGAAAAAGACAGTGCAGGAGACGTTCGTTGTCGAGATCCAACGTGGAGAAATTCAGACGGTTGATCTGACAGAGGGTTGTTGCATCATTGCCATGGTTGGCGACGGCATGATCGACAGGCTGGGCATGGCGGGAAAATTTTTTAGTGCGCTCGGGAAGGCCGGCATCAACGTCAGGGCAATCGCACAGGGATCGTCGGAACGAAATATTTCCGCTGTCATCAAACACACTGAAGCAACAAAAGCATTGCGAGCTGTTCACTCCGCCTTCTATCTTTCGAACCAGACTCTTTCAATCGGCGTGATCGGCACCGGACTGATAGGTGGCACGCTTCTCAGTCAACTTCAAACTCGAATTGAAGAACTCAAGCGGCATCGCGGCATAGACTTAAGAGTGCGCGGCATCATGAACAGTCGCAAGATGATCCTCGCCGACCGGCATCTCGCGCTTGATCGATGGCGCGACGAGTTATCTGAGAGCTCGGAAGCGGCGGACCTCGAGAGTTTTATCAATCACGTTAATGCCGACCACCTGCCACATGCTGTACTGATCGATGCAACCGCGAGCAGTGAATTGACCGCACATTACGAGACCTGGCTCTCCAAAGGAATCAACATCATCACGCCTAACAAGAAGAGTAATGCGGGACCGTTTCCGGCCTATCGCAGCCTCCGCGAAACCGCGCGGAGAAATCAGCGGTACTTCCTTTACGAAACGAATGTCGGCGCCGGACTGCCAATCATCCAAACGCTTCGCGGCCTGGTGGAGACAGGAGATGAGGTTATCAAAATCGAGGGCGTACTCTCCGGCACACTCTCTTACATTTTCAACTCGCTCGACGGTAGCCGTACTTTCTCGGAGGTAGTTCGAGAGGCGCACTCGCTAGGTTTAACTGAACCGGATCCACGTGAAGACTTATCAGGTGTAGACGTTGCTCGCAAACTGATCATTCTGGCGCGGGAGATGGGCCTTGAAGTAGAGATGGACGCAGTTCAAGTTGAAAGTCTGGTTGCGGAAGATCTGCGCGAGGGAACGGTGGATCAGTATCTTGAGGGCCTCGGCAAATACGACGAGACAATCGCGTCGTTGTTGAGCTCGGCGCGTGAAGCAGGTCAGGTTGTGCGGTACGTTGGTACGATAGATAGTAACGGCGATTTGTCAGCTCAGATGCGCAGCTATCCGATCGAGCACCCGTTCGCAAACCTGAAGGGCAGCGACAATATCGTGAGCTTCCAAACTGCGCGGTACAACTCTCAGCCGATGATTGTAAGAGGACCGGGTGCTGGACCAGAGGTAACGGCAGCCGGTGTTTTCGCCGATCTGCTCAGGCTCGCTTCGTTCCTTGGCGCACCATCTTGAGTAAGTTTTAGACAGGATTTACAAGATGTTTCAAGATTTATCCTGTAAATCCTGAAAATCTTGTAATCCTGTCTAAACGTACCTCTCAGAACGAGAACTTCAATTGGTACCGAATCACGCGGCCGCCACCGTCAGAGAACTCCGGATGGAGAAACTGACCGGATGCCGAAGTGAAAACGTTAGCCGGCACCCCTGTGCTGCCAGGTGAGAACGGACTCACACTCGCCGTCCCGTACTGCGGATGATTGAAGATGTTATAGAACTCCGCCCGCAGTTCTAAGTTCCTCACTTCACCCAAACTAATTCGCTTCAGAACGTTAAGGTTCCAATTATTCTGACCCGGAGTGCGCAGAGTATTGCGGCCGAGATTACCGCGCCGTCCGGTGCCCGCCAGCAATCCGATGTATTGCGCGGTCAACGGATTAATACAGGCGTTGCTCGCATCAGGATTCGTGTAAAAGGTCGCGCCAACTGCCACGCTACATGGATTGACTGTAGCTGTCGCAATTGCCGGTACCGCACGTACTCCAGTTTGACCATCCGGATTGAAGTCCGGACGATCGAGGTTCCCACCGATCGAATCAGCATCCTGACCATTCACGACCGTGAGCGGAACTCCGGTTTCAAATGTCGTCACACCTGAGATCTGAAAACCTCCAAGCAGATGCCCGACGAATCCATTCTGGTTTCTAAAAAACGGAAGCTCGTAAACATAAGTCAACGAGAACCGGTGTGTGCGATCGAAGAACGATACCGCACGCTCCGCTGCTTGCCCTCCGAAGATTGACGGAAACGAAGCTTGCTGTGGCAGGTTAGTATCCGCTACGCCAAAGACCTCGCTCGCATTGTCCATAAGTTTGGACCACGTGTAAGCAGAGGTGAGTGAGAAACGGTTTGTGAAGCGACGCGTCACCAGCAATTGGCCGGAGTGGTAACTCGATGAACCGCCGTTCGTACGAATCAGACGCGACCCTTGCAGGTTATCGAGCCGGCCAGAGATTAGACAGCCTGCAGTGTTCGGCGTACACGTGGTTGAGCCCGTGAACCCTGCTGGAGTGATGCGTTGAATTCCCGGATTGAACGCATTGGCCACTGCCGGCACGCTGGGATTCATGTCCTCATTGAGATAGAGCTTAGTTCCCTTTGAGCCAACATAAGACGCATCAAGCAGGAGGTTGCCGGGCAATTCCCGCTGAAATCCTATAGACCAACGTTGATAGTAAGGATTGACCAGATTTCCGACTACGAGCGTCTGAGAATCGAGTGGAGAAAGTGGCCGCGGAGTTAACGGCAACGCACCGGTAATGTTTGCCAGACCTCGGGGCGCAGCGGCATTGACCACGGATGGCACTGCGGTCGCGACAACGTTGGGTGAAGAAGTCGCGGCATTCGAGGCGATGTTGTTGAAGAACGAATCGTAACCAAGCTGGTAGCCCATGCGGATCACCATTTGCCGGTTGCCGAAGATTCGTCCCAGCAATCCACTTTCAAATGAAGGTGAATAAGCAAGACCAAACGTCGGAGCAAGGTTGTTGTTATCGTCCTCCACCTCGTTGGGCTGACTGTATGGACCAGCAAAAGTCACGGGATCAACGTTGAACAGACCGGTAAATACAGCAGTCTGAAGCGTGTTGATAGCGTTGCCGAAGTTCTCGTATCGCAGGCCGAGTGTGAGCGTGGTTGAATCGGAAACGCGCCAGCGATCCTGCGCGAAATACGCCTGGCGGAAGAGGAAAGGATAGTACCTTGGGCTGCCGAAATCTCGCTGTGTGCCACCGCCTGAGCCGGCAAAATTGTCGATGTAATTACCGAGTGCAGTAAAACCACCGCCCGAGCGGAACGTCAATAGACCACGTTCGACGATCGGCGCAAACTGCCGCGACCGCTGCTGGAGTAAATCCAACCCAAAACGGAAGGTGTGATTTCCGCGCAGGTGAGTAACCGTGTCCTGAAGGACGTAATTATTTGCGACGCGCCCCTGCGGCAGGTTTGTGGCTATACCAAATTGGGCGAGCGTCGAGATGTCGAATCGCGGCAGGGTTAAGCCGAGCACATCATCGGGATTGAGGGGAAAATCGATGAGGATCCGGTTGTAAGCCACGCGTGCCTCGTTGGTCCAACTGGGTGAGAAGATATGCGTCTCGTTGAGCAGTAAATTCTGATAAGTGTTGTTGTTCGCAGTGCCGAACCCTGGGAAAGTGATTCCTCCTCCCAATGGATCTTTCTGATCGTCAAACAGGTAACGCACTGAGAATTGATCGTTCTCGCCGATCTTGTGATCGATACGCAACTGCGCCTGACGCTCACGATACGTTTGCGGAACGAATAGCGAACCTGTTCCAAACTGAATGTTGCAAGGTGCAGAACAACCGGGACGAGCGCCAATGTCAATGTTCTGCAAAGACGACTCGCCAATGACATTTTTGGTTACGTCCAGAAGGAGATCGACTCGTGGATTAACCCCAGTTGGAAAAAGGTTTCTCAACTGGTTGCGTCCGGTCTGAGTGAGAACAGTTCGCGAGGCCTGAGTTGATGCACTGCGAAACTGTTCCTGCCACGCGGCGAAAAAGAAAGTCCGTTGCCGTCCATCGTAACGCCACATCGATCCGCCTTCGCCGAAGCGCGGGAACAGAAGTGGGCCACCGAGTGTTCCAGCGTAGTACTGCTCGGTACCGCGCGGCGGATGCCCGCGCTCGCGAATTGTGGCGGAGAGAGATTGCGTGTTGGTTATCGCATCGTCACGAGTGACGTCAAAGAGATAAGCCACACTGCCGTGAAAGTCATCGGTACCTGACTTCGTAACCGTATTGACGACAGCGCCGCCTGCGCGACCAAACTCCGCGTCGTAGTTTGAAGTCTGCACAGAAACTTCCTGCACCGCATCAGGGTTCGTGATCTGAAAGGCCTGTCCGGCGACTGAGATATCGTTATTCTCAGTGCCGTCGATCAGGAAGTTGTTCGAGCGCCCGCGCGAGCCATTGACGGAAAATGTGCCCACGCCGAAGCCGAAGCGGTTCGTTGAAACTCCAGGGAGTGTCAGCGCCAGAGAAACGGGATTGCGACCCGCAACCGGCAGCTCCGTAATCCTGACTTTATCGATATTGCCGCCGCGCACCGGTGCTTCTACTTGAAGTAACTGGCCGGCGTCCGCAGCTACGTTAACTGTCTCTACTTGTCCTGCCGGGGCCATCTGCGCCGGAACCTCTGAAGTCTGATTCGCTCTCACTTCAACGTTGGTGGTTACAACCTCACCAAAGCCGGTCGCGTTGACTTTCACGGAATACGTTCCCGGATCAACGGCTTCGAATCGATAAAGTCCCTCTGTGTTAGTGGTGGTAGTGCGGCTGAGTTTGGTTGCGCCGCTGGTCAGCGTAACTTCAGCGCCGGAGATCACCGCACCAGTTGGATCGGTGATTGTTCCGCTGACAGTGCCGCGGCTGGTTTGACCTGAAGACAGGGTTGCGAAGGTGATTACTACGGCCACGATCAGGAGAGTTCGAATAGTCATGACTTCCTCCTAGAAATGAGTTGAGCGAGGGGTTTACGAGTTTTCGTACGACGACGCGAACCAGCTTGAATGTAAAGCGAAAAACGTTGATGAGTGCCTGATTTGCTTTAAGCAAACGTCATTCCGATTTTCGTCGGAGGATCTGATCGACTTATCTGTTCATTTGCTAGAGAACTGAGGGGCGTCGACAAACTCAACTTTGGCCGATTCAGAATCTTGGAGGGAAATCTCTCTAATCTTGGATTGTTTGTTAAAACTTCGGTGGCGTGAAAGTATGTTGCAGGACTTTACCGATGGACGACGTGCACGAACCAGTCCGAAATCTCGGACACAATAACGCCGAAGGCGTTCGCTAATTCAGCCCAGTTAACGCCGAAGGCGTTCGCTAATTTGAGCCCAGTTAAACGCCGAAGGCGTTCGCTAATTTCAGCTCAGTTAACGCCGAAGGCGTTGGCTAATGTCAGCCCAGGGTTCGAGCATAGCGAGAACCCTGGGACAGGAATCAAAAACGCGCATTTAACCCTGAAAGGGTTCGGCGGTTGGCGAACCCTTTCAGGGTTCCTCTCTTATTCTGATACGGGATCCCAGGGTTGTCGCTGCGCTCCCAACCCTGGGCTGACATTAGCCAACGCCTTCGGCGTTAACTGGGGTAAAATTACGCCAACGCCTTCGGCGTTAATTCAACTAGATTACCCTGGTCCACTTCCCCCTAGCTACCCTGGTCCATTTTGCTTGGCTAAATGGTAGATTTGCTAGTATTATCCCGTTTTCCATCTTCACTGTCCGCGGCCGGACGCCAAGCACCTAGCCAAAACCGATTACTTTAAGAAATGATTTTGAAACGTCTAACCTCCCGCGCTTCGCAGTATCGTTGGCTATTACTCCCGGCGATATTGCTCTCATTCGCCGCAATTCTCCCAGTCGCACAAAGAGCTGAGCGCCAGTCTCAAGGCCCGCAGCAGCGTCAACCATCCCAATCTAAAACTGAGCGGACTAAGAAGTTACCGAGCGCCGTACCAGGCGAGATTCTGGTGCGGTTCCGTCCTGAGTCGAACGGCAAGCGGTTAGGCCGTCAGGTTGTGACCGAGAAAACCGGCCGGCAAATCCCGCTATCGATTGAAGCCGTCAGTCCGGCATTCGAGATCGTCCCGGGACTGCGTGTAGCGAAAGTCAATCCCGCCGATACCAGCAACGCGATCGAAGCCCTCCGCGCCCGCTCCGATGTAATTTATGCGGAGCCGAATTTCATCCGGAAAGCCACAGCCGTCCCAAACGATCCGCGCTTCCCCGACATGTGGGGGCTCAAGAATACCGGTCAACGCGTATCGTTTGGCGGACAGTCTGGATTCGCTGGCAACGACATTCGCGCTGAGCAAGCGTGGAACATCACCACCGGCAACCGGAGCGTCGTAGTCGGAGTTGTCGACACGGGAATCGATATTAACCACGAAGATCTGAAAGACAACATTTGGACCAATCCGGCTGAAGTTCCCGGCAACGGCGTGGACGACGACGGAAATGGATTCGTCGACGACGTCCATGGATGGGACTTCGCGCATAACGACGCAAACGTTTTTGACTACACCGAACCTACTTATCCACCGCCTCCAAGCTACACCGGCGACTTCGACGATCATGGAACGCATGTGGCAGGCACGATCGGCGCGCTTGGAAATAACGGAATTGGTGTTGTCGGAGTCAATTGGCAGGTTAGTTTGATGTCTCTCAAATTTCTGATCGGCGAAGGCGGAACGGGAGACTCTGCCGATTTGTTGAAAGCCCTGGCTTATGCCAAAGCGATGCGACAGCTTTGGGAGTCTTCAGGCGGCACGAAGGGCGCCAACATTCGAATTCTAAATAATAGTTTTGGTGGCGGCGGATTTTCTCAAGCCGAACTGGACGCAATCCGTTCCTTAGGCGACGCCGGAATCCTGTTCGTAGTCTCGGCCGGTAATGAAGCCGTTTCAAACGATCTATTTCCGACTTATCCGACGAACTACATTTCTCCAAACCTGATCTCAGTCGCAGCTTCGGGCGGATCAGGAACGAGGGCCTTCTTCTCAAACTTCGGTGAGGCCACAGTAAACGTGACTGCGCCGGGTGAATATATCCTGAGCACCACGCCGAAGAACACTTACGACTTTTTCAATGGAACCTCGATGTCCGCGCCCCACGTTTCCGGCAGCGCTGCATTGGTTTGTGCGTTGTCTCCAGGCCTCACGATGCAAAAGCTTCGCTCGGTGATGATGTACAGCGGCTATGCAGCTCCGTGGCAATTTTCTAATGTGCTTCCGATTTCCACCGGACGTGCCGTTGACGCAAGCAGAGCCGTGCAAAGTATTAGCAGTACCGACGTAACCTCGCCCGGCGCCGTTAGTAATCTGACCGTACAGTTCAGCGGTGCTTTCCCAACCTATACACTAAATTGGACTGCACCTGGCGATGACGGAAATGCGGGAAAGGTAACGGCTTACGAAGTTCGTTTCTCCGATACAAACCTCAACGACAACAATTTTGAGCTCGCGACGCCCTTGCCTGGTCCAGTGCCCAACGATCCCGGCTTTTTTCAATTTGTCACCGTCAGGGTGCCATGGCGACACCCGTCAGGTTTCCTTGGCATTCGGGCAGTGGACGATGTGGGGAACAAAGGTCCCATCTCTTCCATACCGATTTCAGTGAGTGCGGACGTCGGCGATCCTTACACGATTGCCGAATCGGCAGCCGCTCCAGTTTCGACCGGAGGCACGGCGTTGGGACTGATTGGCGATGACAAGTTCAAGCAGATTAATTTGCCATTTGTCTTCAATTACTTTGGCGTCGACTTCCAGTCAGTTAATGTCTCCACCAATGGCGCGTTGTATTTTGGTTTTCCTCCCGACGAGGATGCGTTCAGCTCTGAGCGATGGATAAACGGGCGTCGCGTGATCGCCGGCTTGTGGGACGATCTGCGAACTGACCGGCGTCCCGGTGACGATGTTTACACGGTCCAGGATGCGGACCGCATTATTTTTCGATGGCAGGCAGTGACGTTCAACACGCCGATTGGACCAACAACAACGCGCGGCGAGAACCCGGTAAGCTTCGAGATTGAACTCCGGTTTGACGGAACGATCACGGTGCGTTATGGCGACGGCAATCAGAAAACATTCCCGGTGGTCGGCATTGGTGGTGGGTCGCCGGAACCTTATATCTCGACATCGCATTCGTCCGAAAGTAATTTGAAAGATCTAACCAATGCGGCGACTGTCGTCTTCGCGCGTCGCAAGCCAATCCAACGCGGCGTGCTGACGGTGGCCTCAATAAATCCCGCCAGCGGAGTCAATATCACTGTCAGTCCGAATGACTCTACAGGTGCAGGCACCGGCACGACGCAGTTCACTCGTACTTACAATTCGGGCACCACGGTAACTCTTACGGCGCCGGCTACAGTAAACGGAAACAAGTTCCAACATTGGCTGCGGGATGGACAGGACTGGAGTGGGAGTCTCACGACGAGCCTGGGAATGCATACCAATCTCAATGCGACGATGACTGCTGTTTATTACACCCCACCCGTTCTAACTGTTACATCTGTCAATCCGAGCAGCGGGGTAGACATATCTATCAATCCAAATGACGTGAACGGATCGGGAAATGGGACCACACCATTCACACGTACATACGATCTGAATGTCCAGGCGAATTTAGTCGCGCCCGCCACTGTAGGCACAAGCACATTTTGGAAATGGCAACTCGATGGCGTCGACTTTACGCCGGGTCGCTCGGTGGGGCTTGCGATGAGCCAGGCTTACACCTTAACGGCCGTTTACATCACAGCAACGCCAACTCCGACTCCGACTCCCGTCCCAGGGGCCGGCGCACAGCCTATCGCGTTCACCAAACCGGGTAATGGCGGAGGCGCCGACGTTTTCCTTACAAACACAGACGGCACAAACGTCGTGAATCTCACGGATGCGGCGGGCGATGACACGCGACCGGCCTGGTCGCCAGACGGTTCGCGGCTCGCGTATACCTGCCTCCGGCAACCTGATGGCAGCATCGGATCTCCGCAACGCATCTGTGTCCGTAACGCCGATGGAACCGGATTAGTCGTGATGTCTAAATCGCTTCAGGACGAGGCTGGCCCGGCCTGGTCGCGCGATGGAAGTCAAATAGCTATTACTATCAGCCCCGGCCCCCAGAGCACACTTGCCATCTTTAACGCGGATGGAACGGGTCCCTTTCCGACCGGTGGCTTTCCCGGCGCAGCCAACCCCGATTTCCATCCCGACGGCTGGACACTTGTCTTTGACGTCGCCAACTCGATTTGGATTCATAACAGGTTAACGGGTAACGGCCTGCGACTGACAAATTTGACAGGAGATTCGCGGCCGCGCTACTCGCCTGACGCCTCGAAGATCGTCTTCCAGAGCATCCGCGACGGACAATCCGAGATCTATGTCATGAACGCCGACGGCTCGGGACAAACGCGGCTTACAAATAATCCCGCGTTCGATACAGCACCGGCCTGGTCGCCGGATGGCACAAAGATTCTCTTCACCTCGTTGCGTGATGGTCCGGCAAGTCTATATGTGATGAATGCCGACGGTAGCAACCAGACTCGAGTGACTGCCGGCAGCGATGGTGTCTGGCGCACGGCTCCGACTCCGCCCGTTATCTTCGCCGAAGAAGGTACGAACAATGCCACCGCTTTTTATTCAGTAACGTACCGGCGCGGGCCTTTTCGGATCCTTGATCCGTACAATTTTAGTCTCGACGGTCACGCACGTATAACTCTGTTCACGTCGAGTCTGGGACTTACCTCGCCGCCAATCCCTCAAAAGTCAACGTTATCCGTACAAGCGAATGGCGTTGATTTGCCCATTGAAAACGTTGGGCCAATTACGGGAGTAAGCGGGCTGAGCGGCTCCTACATAATCGTCAGACTTCCTGACGGACTACCAACCGGCAACCTATCATTGACTGTCACTCTGCGCGGCACGACCAGTGAGGCAAGAATCTTGCCGATTGTGCCGTAGCCACAAAAAAGCACACAAAGCACAAAAGATGATTTAGGTAGTCTTTTGTGATTTTTGTGCCTCATGATGGCTAAAGTCTTAGTATGAACGCCGAAAGGGGAACTCTAAATGGAATGGGTTGCTGATCCACAGGCATGGGTCGCTTTTCTGACTCTGGTTGCGCTCGAGATCGTACTCGGGATTGATAACATCATCTTCATCTCGATCCTTTCGGGCAAACTTCCGTCCGAGCAACAGCCACGAGCAAGATTCATCGGCCTGGGTCTGGCACTCATCATTCGTGTGATCCTGCTGTTCTCACTTTCATGGGTGATTGGTCTGACTGCACCGCTGTTCACCGTTCTCAGCCAATCGATATCAGGACGCGATCTGATACTGCTGGCCGGTGGACTCTTCCTGCTGGGTAAAGCGACTTTTGAGATTCACGAAAGTCTCGAAGGCGAGGAAGGTCATGCCTCACGCAGCGTGAAGGCGAGTTTCGTAAGCGTCATCATTCAAATCATCATCCTCGACGCGGTGTTCTCACTCGACTCAGTCATCACTGCGATCGGTATGGTTGATGAAGTGTGGATCATGATCAGTGCGGTGGTTGTGGCAATCGCCTTCATGATGTTCTTTGCGGCTCCAGTCGGCGCATTCGTCGCCAAACATCCCACGATCAAGATGCTCGCTTTGAGTTTTCTCCTGCTGATCGGACTAACACTGATCGTCGAGGCGTTTGACGTTCACATCCCGAAGGGCTACATCTATTTTGCGATGGGATTCTCGGTGTTTGTAGAGCTTCTCAACCTGCGGCTCAGGAAAAAATCATCGCCAGTTAATCTGCACGAACGCTACGCCCCCGACACCGGACAACCACAAGACTAGTCGCCCACCGCTAACGCACCCACCCGCTACCGCGGGTGGTACTGACTTCGTCCAACCCAGAGGTCGACTTGGTCCAGGTCAGTACCACCTGCGGTAGCGGGTGGGTGCGTAGCTGTGGGCGACTTCCCCTATCGAGGTTGTTAGTTGATCCGCAGCGTTGTTGTCGCGGTTGTTGTGTTTCCCGCCTGGTCAAAGCCGCTCACAACGATGGTGTACAGGTGACCGTCCCTGTCGTTACCAGGTTTATTCGCGGGCAACGCGAGGGTGAACGAGTAGCTCCCGTTTGCCTGCACGGTAACTGGTCCACTCGGCTGTGTCGCGCCATATTCGTCAATCACGTTGAAGCTGGCACTACTGATTCCACTCACCGCGTCCGTCACACTTCCGGAGATCGTGACATTGACCGGCTTCGGACCTTTCGGCGCAGTCGATGGATTTGCAGCCGCCGTAACAACCGGAGCGACAGCATCGATCTTCACCAACAGCGTCTTCGTCGCCTCAATGTGGACGTGGTCGATACTCCAGTACTCAATCGTATGCACGCCCGGCGTCGAGAAACCGAAAGGACCGGCGTAAGTCTGTGTCACACCGCCATCGATTCGGTAGAACGTTCCCACCACAGCGTTGAGATTGTCAGTAGCGCTCAGCGAAACCTGCACTGCGCTGTGATACCAGCCGTTCGTTCCGAGGATGCCCGAAACACTCGCCTGAGTTACGGGCGGCGCCGGATCAATGTTTATGATCCGCGTTTTAAACGCTTCCAGGTTGCCGGCGCGATCCTCGCTCCCGTAAAAAAGAGTGTGAGTGCCGGGGGCACTGATAAAAAACGGGCCGAAGATTAAGTTCGGACCGCCTCCATCGAGCTTAAAGAAACTGCCTGGCTTCACTCCCGAAAGATTGTCTGTAGCGTTCAGCGTCACCGAGCACGGGCCCGCTAAACCATTCCTGGTCCTGGCTAGCTCCCGCAATCACAGCAATGCTGGACGGTTTAGTAAGGTCGATGTTGACTGCGGGCGAGGTGAACGTGGCCGTGTTTCCCGCGTTATCAGTGACTGTCACCTGCTGAGTCTGATTCGCTCCTTCTGCTGTGAAGTGCAACGGACTCGCCGGGTTAGACGATTGCACTCCCGACAAATCGTCAGCAGTCGTGAATGGTATATCGACTGGCGTGTTGTTCCAGCCTGCGCCATTCCGTGCTGGTGACTGGGCGCCGAATGTTAGTGTGGGCGGAGTGGTGTCGCCTTCGTATGCGACCAGCTTTGTGTTCGTTGGTACGACTAATAAACCTTCACCCGCCGCAAAGCTTGTCAGAGGCTGCGAGACATTCAACTCGTCAACAAACGGAATGCTGTCGCCGGTATTCGTGACCCAGGCCTGTTGTCCGGTTGCGGCGTTAACGGCATACAAGTTTCCATGCGCCGAACCGACGTAAACGTAGTCATTGACGACCAGCACGGCAGATTGCAAAGCCCATCGCCGGAGAAATTCCAGAGTACTGAATTGGTGTTTACATCGCGGGCCTGTAGTGTTCCAAACGATCCAAAAGAATGTGGACCATTTAGAAAGAAGCCCCTGTTGCCGGAAAAGGCAGGAGTGTTCTTCGCATTGAAGTTGCCGGTAATCGTTCCTGTCTGGCTGTCGAAGATAACGTCAGAAAAGTCGCGGACATAAAGGCGCCCGTTGTACAGCGCCGGAGTTTTGCCTCCACCTCCCGAACAACCGGTAGAGAATTGCCAGATCGGTGTGCCTGTCGCGGGATTAAGCTTGTAAACGTTCGGGCAGGTATACGAGACGTAAACTCCATCGCTCGTGACTGCCGGAGAACTTTTATCGCCATTCATGACTTGCCTGGTCCATAACACAGCACCAGAGTCTGCGTTAACGGCGTAAACAGTTCCACCTGATCCGGCGCCACTGACGTAGATCACACCGTCGGAAACCGTCGGCGGCGCAGAAAACACAAACTGGCCTGGAAGCTGGACACTCCAAATAACGTCGCCCGTCGCGCCATCAAAGGCTCGCATCAAGCCACTGCCATTCACGGCAAAGACGCGACCATTCTCGTAACAGGTCCCGGACCATTGTGAGAATCCGCCGAGATCGAAAGAACCAGAGAAGCCCGCCAAACGTCGAATCGAGGGCAAAGAGCGTCGTTCCGGAACCCGCGTTCCTGACAGTGACAAAAACCTTGCCGTCTGCAATCAGCGGATAGGAAATCTTCTGTCCGAAATCGACGACCCATCGCTGTTTCAAAGGCGGTGTCAGGTGCTGTGTAGTAATTGCGCCTGTGTGGGTCGCGTCGATCTGAAAGTTGCGTGCTTGTTCGGAAGCAACCTGGGCCGAAGCTGTTGTCGCGAACAGAATAAAGATCAATCCAAGGAGGGATAGTGGGAGGTTTTTCATATCATCACCTGTCGAAAAATGGATGTCTCTAAACGAGAGGTTACGGGGTTAGGGTTGAGAACTGTTGACCTGGGATCAGTTCTTCAAAGCCGCAAGGATAATAGCGTCCGCGTGGAAAAATCAAATTTGGAAACAGCGTTGGCCACACGGCATTAGCCACAAAGAGGCACAAGAGCACATAATGAGTTTTGTGCTTTTGCGGCTAAAGGATAATCAAAACATGAAGACAATTGGCATTGTTGCGCACAGCGCGGAGGGCGCTGCTCTTTGTTTCCTGACGGCGTGTAGAGAAGGCGGCGTACAACTCGGCCCGCACATGCACCCGACGATTGTGATGAGTGCGGTGCCGATGGCGTTGAGTATGCAGGGTTGGGAGACTGAGAACTATAAAGACGTCGCGAAGTTTTTGTCGCAGGGTGTTCAACTGGTCGCGGATGCTGGGGGCGATTTCTACGTCTGTCCTGATAACACAGCACATATCGTGCTCGAGCAGATCGCTGTCGGACCTGCCGTTACCAGGGCTCCACATCGCCGAAGTGGTTTGCCAGGAAATCACAAGTCACGGGTGGAAGCGTGTCGGGCTGCTGGGCACTAAATGGACCATGACGGGACCTGTCTATGCCCGTGCGTTAGAGCAGCGTGGTCTCGAGCGCATAGTTCCCGATGAGCCAGTGAGAGAACAACTGAATAACGCGATCTTCGATGAGCTCTGTCAGTCGATCTTCAATGCAGAAACGACACAGTTGTTCGTCAATGCGATCGAGGATCTGAAGGCGAGAGGGGCTGAATGCGTAATTCTGGGATGCACCGAGATACCGCTGATCGTAACCGAAACCAACTCACCGCTTCCGGTACTTGATTCAACACGATTGCTGGCGAAATACGCGGTCAATGAGGCGATAAGCGAGAGACCGATCGCGATCAAATCCGGGTGGTTGGCAATTTAGGGGGAGTCAGTCTTAGACAGGATTTACAAGATTTTTCAGGATAATCATGTGCATCTTGAAGAATCTTGTAAATCCTGTCTAAAACTCACCTCTTCCCACCAAATAACCGTTTGAAGAAGCGCACGATGATGGCCCAGAGTGCGCGAAAGGCGAGTGGTGCGGCGGCGACGGGTTTTGTTTCGGGTTGAGAAGGTGGGACCACGGCTGCGGCCACAGGTTGGTCTACGGGCTGCGGCTCGTCAGCAACTTCCAACTGCTGCCTTACACACGTCGAGAACTGGCGGAACATTTGCCGCGATACTTCTTCGATCATCCCGCGTCCGAATTGCACGATCTTTCCAACCAGATCGATATCGGCGTTAACCATAACCTCACAACCACCGCTCGCGAGTGGCGAGACAGTACTCAGCATCGACACCTTCGTAGATCCGGAACCGCCCACTTCGCGAGCGTCGCCAACCATCCGCACCTGGTGCGTCTCCTCGTTTATCTCGGTGAACTTCGCCTGACCTTTATAAGACATCGACAGCGGCCCGACTTTTACTTTGATCGCGCCCAGAAACGTCCGCTCGTCCTGCTGCTCGAGCAGTTCCGCACCCGGCAGACACTGAACCACTCGCTTCGGATCGATCAAATAGTTCCAAACACGCTCAACAGGCGCTTTCACTTCGAAGCGTTCTTCAATCTTAAAGGCCATTGTTCACCTCCGCGCCGACAATAACATGTTTGTGCTTTTAAGGCTCTGGTCCATGTTGACGTTTCGCGACTGCACTCGTATGATCGTGCCCTTCCCAGTTGACACGCTCAGATTGAACGCAAAAATCGAATCCGATGTAGGAAAGGTTACGCCCCTATGATACCTCGGAGCTTTGAGTACTTCTCTCCAACCACGCTCGACGAAGCTATTGCCCTGTTAAAAAAGCTTGGTCCAGAGGCAAAGTTGCTGTCCGGCGGTCAAAGTCTCATACCGATGATGAAGTTGAGACTCGTTTCGCCTGAGTACATCGTCGACATCAATCGCATACCCGGACTTGATTACATTTCTGAAAGCGACGGTCACCTGCGGATCGGCGCGCTGGCCCGCGAACACGAGCTCGAATCGTCAGACGTAGTAAAAACAAAATTCCCGATTCTCAGCGACACGGCAAAAGTGATCGCCGATCCGCTCGTGCGCAGCCAGGCGACCGTTTGCGGCAATCTCGCTCACGGCGATCCCGCTAACGATCATCCGGCAACGATGCTCGCGCTCGGGGCAACTGTCGTCGCAACCGGGCCACAAGGACAACGAGAGATCGCGATCGCAGACTTTTTTCCGGGCCTCTTCACTACCGCGCTCGAGCCAGAGGAGATTCTGACGGAAATCAGAATTCCGTTTCCACCACCGCGCAGTGGCGGCGCGTATCTGAAGCTCGAAAGAAAAGTCGGCGACTTCGCAACCGCGGGCGTTGCCGTGCAAATCACACTCGACGATGCCGGCGCGTGCAAATACGCCGGCATCGGTCTGACGAACGTCGGCATGACTCCGATCAAAGCGAAACAAACCGAAGCATTTCTCACCGGCAAGCAACTCGACGACGCCACGATCCAACAAGCAGCAGAACTCGCCGCCTCAGAGTCGCAGCCAATGGACGATATCAGAGGCTCGGCCGATTACAAGCGCGATCTGGTTCGTGTTCTAACTGCACGCGCACTCACTACTGCGCTGAACCGCGCGAAGGGAGGAGCTTAACGATGGCAAAAGTTCCAATCAAAGTAACTGTCAACGGCGAGGAACATAGCAGCGAGATCGAACCACGTTTGCTGCTGGTCCATTTCCTCCGTGAAAACCTGCGGCTCACCGGAACACACATCGGTTGTGACACCAGTCACTGCGGCGCGTGCACAGTCGTGATGGATGGACGTGCCGTTAAGTCGTGCACAGTCTTCGCCGTCCAGGCTGATGGACGTTCGATCACGACTGTCGAAGGTCTCGAACAGGACGGCAAACTGCATCCGCTCCAGGACGGTTTCTTTCAGGAACATGGTCTGCAATGCGGCTACTGCACTCCCGGAATGTTGATGACCGGAGTCGCCTTCCTGAAAGACAAACAACGATCCCAGTGACGATGAAATCCGGCACGCGATCTCCGGCAACCTGTGCCGCTGCACCGGCTACGTCAATATCGTCAAGGCATATCAATACGCTGCACAAAAGATGCGCGAGGGAGGTGCATAGAGATGGCGCCAAAAACATCGCCCGAAATCGGTGGCATGGGCCACTCCGTCAAACGCAAAGAAGATCCGCGCTTCCTTCGCGGCCTCGGCAATTACGTCGACGACGTGAATCTGCCCGGCATGCTTTATCTCGACATCGTGCGCAGTCCTTACGCGCACGCGACGATCAAAAACATCGATATCTCCAAAGCGATGGCTATTCCGGGTGTACTCGCAGTCATCACCGGAAAGGATCTGGAAAAGTACAACCTCCACTGGATGCCGACATTGATGTCGGATACGCAGATGGTCCTGCCGGTCGATAAAGTGATGTACCAGGCGCAGGAAGTTGCCGCGGTACTCGCAACCGATCGTTACATCGCGGCTGACGGAGTCGAAGCAGTTGAGATTGACTACGATCCATTGCCGGTCGTCGTCGATCCGAAGAAAGCGCTCCTGCCTGATGCGCCGGTTTTGCGCACTGATAAGAAGGACAAGAAAGACAATCACATCTGGCACTGGGAATGGGGCAACCGCGAAGCCACCGATCAATTGTTCAGCGATGCGGAAGTCACGGTTAAAGAAGACATCTACATTCCGCGCATCCACGTTTCGTCGATCGAGACGTGTGGTTGCGTCGCTCATTTCGACAAAGTCAGAGGCAAGTTAACTGTTTGGATGACCACGCAGGCGCCGCATGCGATTCGCACCGTGTTTGCACTCGTCGCCGGACACGTTGGTCTTTCGGAAGAGAAGATCCAGATCATTTCGCCTGACATCGGTGGTGGCTTCGGTGGCAAAGTGCCGGTTTATCCGGGCTACGTCATTGCGGTCGCGGCGTCGGTGCTGACCGGCAAACCGGTGAAGTGGATCGAAGATCGAATGGAGAACCTCCAGGCGGATTCGTTCGCGCGCGATTATCACATCACTGCAGAACTGGCAGGCAAGAAAGACGGCACGCTGACCGCAATACGAATCAAGACAATCGCGGACCATGGTTACACAGACGCAGCCGCGAACCCTTCGAAGTTTCCCGCCGGTCTCTTTCATGTCTGCACTGGCTCGTACGATCTGAAAGCAGCGCACGTCGAAGTAGACGGTGTTTACACGAACAAACCTCCGGGTGGCATTGCGTATCGCTGCTCGTTCCGCGTCACCGAAGCCGTGCACACAATCGAGCGCATGGCAGACCTGATGGCCCACGAGATCGGAATGGACGCGGCAGAGTTTCGGATGAAGAACTTCATCAAGCCGGAGCAGTTTCCGTACAAGTCCGCGCTCGATTGGGAGTACGACAGTGGCAACTACGCCGCGGCTCTTCAGCTCGCGATGGACAGAATCGGTTACCCCGAGCTGCGAAAGGAACAGGCTGAAAAACGAGCGCGCGGCGAGTTGATGGGAATCGGCATCAGCAGTTTCACCGAGATCGTCGGCGCTGGTCCTTCGAAACATTTTGACATTCTTGGAATCAAGATGTTCGACAGTGCGGAGATTCGCGTGCATCCGACCGGCAAGGTGATCGCGCGGTTTGGGACGAAGTCACAAGGCCAGGGTCACGAAACAACGTACGCGCAGATCGTCGCCGAAGAGCTTGGCTTTCCCGTCGATAGCGTGCTCGTGGAAGAAGGCGACACTGACACGGCGCCTTATGGATTGGGAACGTATGCGAGTCGCAGCACTCCGGTTGCGGCTGCTGCGTGTGCGATCGCGTGCAGGAAGATCAAAGACAAGGCGCGCAAGATTGCCGCTTACCTGCTCGAGGCTCACGAAGATGATCTCGAATGGGAAGTCGGGAAATTCTTCGTCAAAGGATCTCCCGATCGCGCAAAGACGATTCAGGAGATCTCACTCGCAGCGTACACGAATCATCCGCCCGGAATGGAAGCGGGACTCGAAGCGGTTAACTACTACGATCCACCGAATCTCACTTATCCATTCGGCAGCTACATCTGCGTCGTTGATATCGACAAGGGTACAGGCGAGATCAAGATACGTCGCTTTGTGGCAGTCGATGATTGCGGGAACATCATCAATCCGATGATCGTCGAGGGACAGATTCATGGTGGGTTGACGATGGGGCTCGGGCCGGCGCTTTACGAGGAGATTCAGTACGACGAGAGCGGTAACATCCTGCAAGGCAGTTTTATGAATTACCTGCTGCCGACGGCGGTGGAGACGCCGAACTGGGAACTTGATAAGACTATTACGCCCTCGCCACATCATCCGCTCGGGGCGAAAGGTGTTGGTGAGTCGGCGACGGTTGGCGCGCCGGCTGCGATCGTGAATGCGGTGGTTGATGCGCTCTGGCATCTTGGGGTGAGGCATATTGATATTCCGATCACGTCGGCGAAGGTGTGGAAATTACTACGCGACGCCGGAGTGCGAGGATAGCTACAGGATTGACAGGATTTTTACAGGATTCACATGATGTTCTTGTTAATCCTGAAAAATCTTGTAAATCCTGTCTAAAAATACCTTGAACATCGAGGATCAATGCAACGACTTGCGTGCGCGGGAAGAGCCTTTCGTTCTTGCCACAGTCGTCGCCTACAAGAGTCCTCAATCCGCCAAGCCCGGATCGAAAGCAATCATCAAACCCGACGGCTCAATGGTGGGATGGATCGGTGGCGGCTGCGTGCAGCCAATCGTCATGCGCGAAGCGAAGCAGGCACTCCAAACAGGTCGCCCCAAGCTTTTGACGATCAGCCCCGACGAGCCGCGCGATGATTGGAAAGGAGTGCAATCGTTTCGAATGACGTGTGAAGGCGGCGGTTCACTCGAGATTTACCTCGAACCTTTCTTACCAAAACCTCAACTCGTGGTCGTCGGCTCTTCTCCAGTGGCGGAAATAGTTGCACAACTCGGCGCGCTGCTCGATTTCAAAGTCATCGCCGCTGAAACAGATTTTAGTTCGATTAAAGATCAGATCAACGAAGCCAGCTACGTCGTCGTCGCAACGATGGGCAATCGCGACGAGGAAGGCTTGCTCGCGGTGATCGGCACGAGACCCAAATATCTCGGCCTGGTCGCAAGCAAGAAGAAATCGGAAGCGTTGTTCGAATACGTTCGAACGACCGGCGCCAGTGACGAAGATATCGCCGTGATTACGTGTCCCGCTGGAATCGAAATCGGCAGCGAGACATTGCCCGAGATCGCGTTGAGTGTCATGGCAGAGATTATTCGCGTGCGCAGACGGGTCCGAGCGACTGAACCGCAATTGGCCGTTGAGCAATGTCGCAACCGATCCGATCTGCGGCATGACCGTCGACATCGAAACAGCCAAATACACCTCAGTGGTTGACGGGCAAACGATCTATTTCTGCTGCCTGCGCTGCAAGGAAACATTTGATCGTCCACAGATCACACAGATTGGTAGAACGTCTGTGTAATCTGTGGATACTGCTATGAGAAAGTTTATCTCGGGATTAGTTCTGGGCGCGGGCGCGTCGCAACGGTTTGGACCACCGAAACAACTGTTGCCTTATCGCGGCACGACGATGCTCGGTTGGGTTGTGGACCAGGCCCAACGCGCCTCAGGCCTCGACGAAGTTGTTGTTGTTCTCGGACGCGCCGCGGATCAAGTGCGCGACCAAGTCGATTTCGGTGCGGCGTGCGTAGTTGAGAATCCGGTCTTTGGCGAGGGTTGTTCATCTTCATACCGCGCGGGAATTGGCGCCATCAATTCCGAGTCGGCAGCCATCATGATCATTCTCGGTGATCTGCCGGGAGTCACGCCGGAAATAATCGACCGGCTGGCTGATGAGTGGCGCGAGCAGGACGCTCCGATTGCGCTCTGTTCGTATCAGGGACGCAAAGGCCATCCGATGATCTTCGCGCGCTCGATGTTTACGCAACTCGTGGATCTGCACGGCGACAAGGCCGCCTGGAAGCTCGTCGATGCAAATGAATCCACAGTCCAGGAAGTTCGATTCAGTCTTCCTTACCCTGACGACATCAACACGCCCGAAGACTTTGAGCGGCTGGCAACAGCCGCCAACAGCGGAACAGAAAATTGAGAGAAGAAGTCAAACAAATCCAGCGAATGCTGGAAGAACAGATCTACATTGCCGACGCGCGCTATCGCCACCGCGTTGTATTTGTCGATGGTGCTTGGCAAGCCACTGCTGATCGAAGGACCAGCGGGCGTCGGCAAAACAGAAATCGCGAAGGCGCTAGCAAACGCACTGCAAACGAAGTTGATTCGTCTCCAGTGCTACGAAGGTCTCGACGCCACGACTGCGCTCTACGAATGGAATTACCCGAAACAGTTGCTGCATCTCAAACTCGAAGAGTCGTCCTCGGCGTCAGAAACCGAAAAGGAAGCGATGATCTTCAGTGAAGCATTTCTCTTGAAACGGCCGTTGCTTCAGGCGATCACGGAACACGACCGCGCGCCGGTGTTGTTGATCGACGAGATCGATCGGAGCGATGAAGAGTTTGAGGCGTTTCTGCTGGAAGTGCTTTCTGATTATCAGGTGACCATTCCTGAGATCGGATCTATCAAGGCCACCCACCGGCCGCACGTGGTGTTGACTTCCAATCGCTCGCGCGATTTGTCTGATGCGCTGCGACGGCGCTGTCTCTATCACTGGATCGATTATCCGTCGTTGGAAAAAGAGCTCGAGATTGTGCGCGCAAAGGTGCCCGGCATTGCTGAGACACTTTCGTCGCAGCTCACGAGAGTGATGCAGGCTACGCGGCAGATGAGCCTGTCGAAGATCCCGGGCGTTGCGGAAACGCTGGACTGGGCCAATGCGCTCGTTGCATTAAAGGCGCCTGCATTGAACGAAGAGATTGTCGCCGAGACGCTCGGGTGTTTCCTCAAGGATGAAAGCGACGTCGCGGCGTTTAAAGCGGAGTTGCCACGGATTTGCACGGATTATTCCGATGTCTGATTTAACGGATCAAGGCCTTGTGGTTTTTTGTCGTGAGTTGAGAGCGAACGGGCTTCACGTGACGCCCGCGGAAGTCGTTGTCGCGGCAACAGCGCTGCCAGTGATCGACGCGACTGATCGTGACGAAGTCTTTCTCAGTTTGCGGAGCATTCTCACCACCAGCGTCGACGACTTCCCGATCTTCGAGGAAGTATTCAAACGATTTTGGAACCGGTCGCCCTCACTCAAGAGCAGCGCCGCCGTGCGCATGCAAACGAGCTCGCCGCGGCAAACTTCTAAAGGACTCGCGTTCTTTCTTGAACACTGGGGAACTTCGTTTAGCGGCGGCGCGCAACCCGTCAAAGTTCCGGGTGCGAGTGATAACGAATCCTCTGCGGCAAAAAACTTTAGCGAATTCACGAACGAAGAGCTCGACGAGGTCTCGCGTATCGCGCGCCGGATGGTCAGGCGATTGGCGAGACGACCGAGTCGCCGCTGGCGTCCGGTCAAGCGCGGCCATCGAGTGAACTTGCGACGCTCGTTGCGCTTGTCGTTAAAAACGGGCGGCGAGCTGATCGATCTTGCTTACAAAGAGCGGCGGCCAAAGCGAACGAAGCTCGTCGTGATCTGTGATGTCTCAGGATCGATGGACATCTACAGCCGGCTGCTGCTGCAATTCGTTTACGGGCTGCAAAACAGTTTTGCGAAAGTCGAATCGTTTGTTTTTGCGACTTCATTGGCGCGCATAACCGGCGATTTGAAAAACAAAACTTACAAACGCGCGCTCGACCGTCTTTCAGCGAACGTGCGCGGCTGGTCCGGCGGCACGCGCATCGGTGCGAGCCTCGCGATGTTCAACGATCAGTGGCTGCGCCGGGTGGATAAACGCACGGTCGTCATCATACTGAGCGACGGCTGGGACACAGGCGAACCAGAAAAGCTTGCCGCAGCGCTCTCGCTTTTGAAACGACGAGCGGGCCGCTTGATCTGGCTGAATCCACTGTTGGGTAGCGAGGGTTACAAACCCGTAACACGAGGCATGCAGGCAGCATTGCCGTTCATCAACGTATTTGCGCCCGCGCACGATCTCGCGAGCCTGCGCGCCCTCGAACCGCATCTGATTTTGTGAGGAAGTCTTGTAAATCTTGTAATCCTGTCTAAAACTGCCTTTACCACAAGGCTTTTTTATGGAAGAGCTGTTCGACGACATCGAGAGACTTGCGCACGCTGAAAAGCGCATCGCGATGGCGACGCTCGTCGCGACGCGCGGCACCAGCCCGAAACGCGAAGGCGCGAAGATGTGGGTCGGCGAGGAAGGCCGGATCCTGGGTTCAGTGACGATCGGCGGTTGTGTTGACGCGCGCGTGATTGCCGAATCGGAGCAGGCTCTCTCGTCGTTTAAATCGCGACTCGTCGAGATGAAGCTTGGCAACGAAGACGCCTGGGAAATTGGTTTCTCGTGCGCCGGGGATCTCGACGTCTTGATCGAGCCAGTGGATCTGACGCGTCCTGATAACGTGCTCGAGTTGTATCGAGCTGTGCGTACCGCAGTGGATCGCGGGAAACGTGCAGTACTGGCCACCTCGCTGAGAGAAAGTTCGCGCAAGCTGTTGATGATCGAGGGCGGTGAGATTTCAGGATCGTTAGGTACGCCGGAGCTCGATCGCGAAGCGCAAACCGTTGCGCTTGAGCTGATGCGGAAAGGCGTGTCGAGCACTGTTTCCCTCGGCCCAGACTCCATCACCTGTCTTTTTCGAGACGCATGGACCACCACCAACGTTGATCGTCTTCGGCGCGAGTCATGTCGCTATGCCGCTCGTCAGCCTGGCGCACGATCTGGGACTGAAAACAATAGTTGTCGATGGCCGCCCACGCTTTGCGACGCGAGAACGTTTTCCGGATGTCGATAAGTTGCTAATCGGCATTCCCTCCGAAATTGCGGAAACTCTTGCTTACACGTCTTCAACGTTCGTAGTCCTGACTGCGCACGATTACAAGTATGATCTGCCGGTGTTAAAGGTTGCTCTGCCTGCCCGACCCGCATACGTGGGCTTGCTGGGCAGCAAGCGACGCGGCGCGGCGATTAAGGAGTTTCTGCGTGACGCCGGGATGGACCAGGCGTTGTTGGAACAGCTACACGTACCCACCGGACTCGATATCGGCGCGGAAACCGCAGCAGAGATCGCGCTGAGCATCCTTGGCTGAAGCCGTCGCGCTTAAATCAGGCCGGTCGGCATCGTTTTTAAGAGACGTGAAATAGAATGCCCGCTCTATACAGTGATACTCTGCTGGACCACTTCCGCCACCCGCGCAACTACGGCAGCCTTGACGCGCCGGATATCAGTAACGAACAGTTTAATCCTCTCTGCGGCGATCGAATCCGGATCGAATTAAAGCTCGAACAGTCGAGGGTAAGTGAGGCTCGCTTCAAAGGTGATGGATGCGCCATCAGCACCGCCGCCGCCTCGCTGCTCACCGAACTCATCCGCGGCGAAGACATCGCGCAACTGGCAAACCTTACCGACGCGCGGCTGATAGCGGCGCTTGAAAGCAACATCCAGCCGGCACGATTACAGTGCGCGTTGTTGCCGCTACAGGCCCTCCGCGAAGGTTTGAGGAATTACGGGAAATGTTAGACAGGATTTACATGATTTTTCAGGATTTAATCATGTAAATCCTGAAAATCCTGTAATCCTGTCAAAAAACTACCGCTGAACTAATACGGCACAAAAACAGTATTAAGTCTCGGTAATCAACCGTTGAAAGCTTCAATACTGACTGCTATCCGATTCTTAGCAGTGACCATCCTTTACTTCAGCAGTTTTGCTGTGGTTTCGGGAGCACTGCTATCAACCGCGCCTCAGGAAGGTGGCGCGGCGGAAGCCAATGCGACGCTCCTCGCTCTGCTCATCGTCAGTTTGATAAATGCAGCCGTTTGGACTTACGTCATACTTCGTTCCGGTTGGACCGGCTGGAAGCTTATTCTAACGGTCTTCCTTGTATTCTACGGCGTGAACACCGTGATGCCTCAGATCGAGACGGCGTATTTCATTACACGTCTACCGCCGGGCATGTTGCCGCGTCTCTTCCTGGCTGGAATGATCATCGGTGCAGTGTTCGCTCCCTTAGCCGTGTTGATTCTTGGAAAAGCCAGACCTGAGGCGAACCCAACGTCCGGACACTCACGGCTGAAGATGCCCACAGGCAGTTGGATTGTGAAACTATCCTTAATCGTTATTGCTTACCTCATAATCTATTTCACGTTCGGCTATTTCATCGCGTGGAAAAATGAGGCGCTGCGAGCCTATTACGACGGAAGCGATCCGGGCAGCTTCATAACCCATATAAGAAATCTATTAAGCGACGAGCCGGGGCTTTTTCTCCTGCAGGCAGTGCGTGCTTTATTGTGGACCGCCCTGGCCGTGCCAATCATAAAAATGACGAAGGGCGCATGGTGGGAATCGGGATTAGCAGTTGCCCTGTTGTTCGCGGTCGTGAATTTGCAGTTGTTATTACCAAATCCACTGATGCCGGCCGAGGTGCGGATGGTCCACCTTGTGGAAACAGCCACTTCGAACTTTTTGTTTGGGTGGTTGGTAATGCTTATCTTGCAGGGGCCAGCCGCAGATGGCCAAACGCAAGACGGCCTGGCGAAGAGCCGTTGAAGATGTACGGCTGGTGGCCGATCTCGCTCGCATAATTTTGCTACGACTCTTTCCACTGCCGCGCGTGATGTTTGATCTCCGAGCACAGCATCAGGCAAACGACGGGCGGCCACGGTGCCGCCGCTACAGTTTGCTTCTGGCGCTCTTGTGTGGCGGCGCTCCGTGGCCGCGTGTTTGCCTGAGCTCGATTGTAATTGTCGAGCGTCGTAGTGGAATCGTAAACGCGTCGCGCTCATTAACAAAGATTTGTCGTGGCGCGTAAGCCCCCACTGAGGCGATCCGCGCAGGTTGTCGCAGGCGGAGTCGAGCATTTAGTGTAAATGGGTCCGCTCGAGAAAGCGTTACTCGCACGATGTTGGACCTCGTGTTAATAGCAATTCTTTCGAACGTGCCCGCATCAAGCGTGAGCCACAACCCAAGCGGCGCGATGTAAACACGCTTCCGAAACGAATCGAGCGGCTTAACGTTCACCCAGTTGCCGCTAACGCTGATGTTTCCTCCAAACGATTGCCAACCAAACTCAGGATGATTGATCACATACGTCGCGACATTGAACGCGTGCCCGAAGAAATTCGGTCCGTAGTCGCCGGTGTAAGGATCCCACTTCAACGTTGAAGGAAACGAATGGAATGCCACCGAAGCAAATCCTTCCTGATCGATGTTGGACAGCGCGCCCATCATGCCGCCATATCCGACGCGCAGTAGATATTCATCGTCAGGATGCTCGCGATAGTGCGCCAGTACCGGAATCGCATTGAGACCCGAGCCGTAATGATGTAACTGCCGTTCAATCCTTCTGATCTTGCCGCCGTAAAGGAAGTCCCAGTAACGACGCGCGTTGCCGTTGTAACCCCAGTGCGGCAACGTTGGCATGTAGCCGATGATCGAGTTTAGCGACACGAGAGCTTTATCGTCGTAACCAAAATACTTACACCACGCGTAAACTTCTTCCTGACCGGTCGAATCCCAGGCCATCTCGCTGCCGAACGGATACGGTTCCCGACTCCAAAGGTCCGCACGTTCCTTCATTAATTTTTCGATGATACCGGCCTTTTCGCGCCAGGCCTCTCTTTTAAGTCTTCCAACAGGGCGACCAGGATGTCGCCCTCCATCAAGCCTAAGTCGACGTAGCCAACGCGACGACGTCCGTCTTCTTGTCTGCCAAACATAAACCTGGCGGTTTCAAATGCATGGTCCAGGTACCACTCCCACGAATGGTTCGTAACCAGGCCCTGGTGATTCCGCGCGATGCGATACATAGACCAGTAAGCCGCGATCACATGAGGATAGTTGTACCCGCGCCTGATCGATTCAGCTTCAGCTCTCTTCCAACTGGTCCAGGTGGTCCAGTCGAGAGTTGGATCGTATTTAAAGTCTGGCACGACTTGCGGTGAGTAGTAAAAGAGACTCTTTCTTACGCCATACCGGGTTGGTCCATCGCTGTCTTGAAGTCTGCCCCACAAAACGCGATCGATGAACTGTTCGTATTTTGCGATCTCTTCTCTACGTGGCTGGCCAAACTCCTTCATGGCCGCTGCCAGCCACGAACCCGAGCCGCCTTCATCTCCGAGTCCGGCAATCCACACGCGGCTATCCTGCGTCACGATCTTGTCTGCTTCACGATCGTAACTCATCACGGAAGGACTGCGATGAAAGGGATCGCCGGGATCGTCAAACCACTGGCGCGTGAACAGGAAGTTTCCCAGGTCTGCAACGGCCTGGACCGACGGTTTAATCACGTAATAGCTGATGGATTGAGTAGAGCCGTCGTCGTAAGTGAGCGCAAGACGTGCGCGACCCCACGTTTTGCCACGCACTGTAAACGCTTCCCATTTTTGTGCGGTGACACCTGCTTCCTTAAGCTCGAGTGCGCCTGCCGGATAAACATCAAACTTCGTAATTTTTTGTTGGTGCTTAACGAAGAGACGACCATCAATATCCATCGGCAAGACGTAACCCGGTATTCCGATCGCAACTGGCCGGTTGTTCTCCGCGAGCGTTTTTTCAATATTCCGAATCTCATCCGACAGCAGAAACTTGACGCCATAAGTTTTGGTCTCGCCCGGAGCTAACATAGCGAATGAGGGTGGATTCCATGGAACGACACCACGCCATTCATCATCGGCGTAAGCGCGGGTGTACCAGGGAGACCAGAGACCATTCAGATCGAAGAATGTCGATTTGATATTTCCTTTCGTGACTTCGGCAAACTTTTCTCTGAGCCCGTCGATTACGCCGAGATAACCATCGCCGTTCTTGTCCTGAACTTCCTTCATCTCCTTCACGAGATAGTCGGCTCTTTCTTTGAAGCGTGGATCACCGGTGGCAGCAAACATGAGTGACACGCCGGAGAGATAATGACCGGCGATGTGGCCGGTGAGATTTTTACCGTCGCCGTCCCAACCCGGATAACCCTGTGCCATTGGTTCGAGGCCGGCGCGCTTGCGGTAATACGCCATCATGCGATCGGGTTCGAGCTTGAGAAGATAATCGGCGTTGAGATCCTGTGCGCGCTTCAAGGGGCCGCCGGTCACGCGCACGGAAGGCAAAGGCAACGGCCGTGCGACATCCGGGATCGCGTTCTTGATCGGTTGAGCCTGGGCGGCGGTCGTTAATAAAAGGACGATGAGCAGCCCACACAGAGTCTTGATGTTCATTTAGGCCATCTCCTCCGAAGGCATCTGAGTCAGTCTTAGACAGGATTGAAAAGATTCTTCAGGATTAACATGTAAATCCTGTAATCTTGTAAATCCTGTTTACGACTGACTTTGCATAAAAGGCTCGACCGGTCTAACGTAATGCCAAAGTTATGTGTGGAAGATTTACTCTCAAAACACCGGAGCGGATAAAGTTTGAGCGTCTCGTCAATACGTTCGATCTGGACAATATAATTCCTCGCTACAACATCGCTCCCAGCCAAAATGTTCTCGCCGTCGTCGAGCGCGACTCGGTTCGAGAGGTCACGCTCCTGCAATGGGGATTGATCCCATTCTGGAGTAAAGAGGCGAAGGGGTTCATCAATGCGCGCGTCGAGACGATCGACGAAAAGCCAACCTTCAGCGAGTCGTTTCAACGAAGACGCTGCCTCATTCCCGCAGATGGTTTTTATGAATGGGAGAGACTTGGGAAGAAGATCTCCCAGCCTTATTACTTTCAGATGAAAGACGGCGCGCCGTTCGCTTTCGCCGGCGTCTGGGACCGTTGGAAATCCAATGGCAACACGATCATTTCCTGCGCGATCATCACCACCACTGCAAATGAGCTGTTAGCGACAATTCATCACCGCATGCCGGTGATAATGCCACCCGGAATCACACGATCTATGGCTGAATGAAGAATCGCGATCTGCGGACTTGAAAGAGACTTCTCATACCGTTCCCCGCCTCCGAGATGACCAGCCACGCCGTCAGTCGTGACGTCAACGACACGAAAAAGGACGATGAGCACCTTCTCCAACCAGTCGATCCGACAATAGGCGTCAATCTCAGACTGTTCTGACAGATAGAGGCAGTGAATTAACGCCGAAGGCGTTCGCTAATGTCAGCCCAGTCTAACGCCGAAGGCGTTCGCTAATGTGAGCCCAGGGTTGGAGCGCAGCGACAACCCTGGGTGAGCAATGGTAATTATTGGAAACCCTGAAAGGGTTCGGCGGTTGGCGAACCCTTTCAGGGTTCAATCAAGAATTTTGTTTAGTTGCCCCAGGGTTGTCGCTGCGCTCCAACCCTGGGCTCACATTAGCCAACGCCTTCGGCGTTATTTCAAACTTTGCAACTACCTGATTCAAACTGCGCCACGATCCTCCGATACAAAATCATTGTGCGCTTCCGCCGTTTTGTGCCATCCTTATAGCGGCCGTTGAACTCGTCCCAGCCCTACAAACCTCATATAACCAACACTGCAAACGCTCGAAGTTAAGGCATTTCCGTTCCGATTCGAGGTCGATATGAGAATACGTAAAGCTGTTGGCTGGACGGTTTTCGCCGCGTTGTTGGCGCTCCTGCTCATACAGACGCCGCGTGTCGCGGGTGAGGTTTGTTACTTCGTGGGATCAAAGTTTTACGCAGCCGGTAATTACGGGGCTGCCGCCGGCGCATTCAAGGGCGCGGTGCGTCTCGATCCTTACTTTGCTCGCGCCCATGTGGAGCTCGGTTCGTCTTACCTCGCATTAAAAAAGTATGCTCAGGCTGAACAGGCGTTCCTCAAGGCAAAGAGCATTAAGGATGAGTCATGTGCTTCGTGCGGATTGGGTCTCACTTATTACCGTCTCGGTCGTCACGACGACGCCGAAAAAGAATTCAAGCGAGCGATGAGTCTGAATCCCAGCGACTCTTGCGCCTACGATCAGTCAGGCAGAATGTATTACGAGCTCGGCAAGTATCCGGAAGCGATCGCTGCCTTCAAACGCGCACTCACGTTAAATCCAAGCTTCGGAACATACTTTTATCTCGGCAACGCATATGTTTATGCAAGAGAGTACGAGCCGGGTGTTGACGCTTACAAGAAGGCAATTGAACTCAAGCCAAAGGATGTGAGTGTTCACATTCAACTCGGAATTGCCTACGACTATCTACGTCGATTCAAAGACGCGGCTGCGGTATACGAGCAGGCAGTAAAGTTAGATCCTGATGATGACTCGAGCCGTTACTATCTAATCCTCGCTTACATGACGCTGCACAACAAAACCGCGGCACTCGAGCAGTATGAGATACTGCGAAAGATCAATCCTGACATGGCGGCCGAGCTTGCCGATGAAGGTGGTCTGCGAGAAACAAGGGATAGAGGCAAGGAAAAACTTTACTTCGTTCCTCTGAGCAACTTCTCAGCCGCTTCGTTAACTAAACTCGTAAACTCGTGCAAACAGAAAACCGGGATTGAAGTGATTGTTACTCAACCGGTTCCGTTCGCACTTTCGACAGTTAACAAGCAGCGCCAGCAGGTTATCGCTGAAGAAGCTATAGCACTTATCAAACTCCGCTATCCCAACATCGCGGCGGATCGGAATGCGATCGTAATCGGTCTGACTGACGAGGACTTGTATGTCCGCAAAGAGAAGTGGCAATTCGCTTTCGGCTATCGCAAAGAGGGACGATTTGCGATCGTCTCATCCGCGCGCATGAATCCGGTTAACCTTGGCGGCTCCGCTAACGATGCATTGCTCGAATCGCGCCTGCGTAAAATGGTTTTGAAGAATATCGGCGTTCTCTATTATCTCTTCCCTTTGAATCACGATCCCAAAAGCGTTTTGTACGAGGACGTGGGTGCAGTAGAAGATCTGGACAAGATGGGTGAAGACTTCTGATCGGGACTGAAGCGCTCTTTTAATTTCAGGAACGGTTGTTCCAGCCAACTGTAAGAGGTCGCCGCCAATCCCACTGTCAGCAGGAAAGAGAACAGCACGCGCAACGGGAAACTGAGCGGAATGCCGAGCAGAGGAACGAACAAAACTTTCATCATGACGGCAAGCGCGAACAAGTGAAAGACATACAGGCCGTAAGAGATGCGCCCGAGATAGACTAGCCATGAGAACGGCGGAACGCGGAGGAGTGGTACTTCGCTCTTGATCACAGCAACCAGCAACACCACACTCGCGAGTCCACTAAGCCCGTAGGTAGCGACGCTCGATGGTCCGTCCTGGCCCAAGTACCTCGCTATCAACCACCAACCCGCTAATGCGATCGCGCCTAACACGACGCGCAGCACATTATTGATTTGAGGAGCACGCCCACGAAGCGTAAAAGCGAGAAGTGCGCCTAAGGCAATCGGATCGAGCCGGGCGAGAGTGTTACACCACACGGCGGGATGTTTGACGCCATACACCGCTAACAAAATTCTGGTCAGGAAAGCCAGTAGCAGCAGTGTGACTGCGAGCTGTTTGATGCGGTTGATTCCGAAGAATCGTAATAACAGCGGCCAGCCGATGTAGAACTGCTCTTCGACCGAGATACTCCACAAAGGACCCGCCACCGAAAACGGAATGCCATTCGCTGCACACGCCCAGTTACCGGCAAAAAGCAAAAACGAGACTATGTAAATCAGCCCGAAACTTTCTCTCGGCAAGATCATGGGAACGACGAATACCGTGAACGCGAGGAAGGTGAAATATAGCGGCCAGATCCGTAACGCACGGCGAATGTAAAAAGCAGAAACGCTGAACGTACCGCGGTTCGCGTGCTCGCGCAGCAAGAGCTCCGTGATCAGGTATGCGCTTAGCGCGAAGAAAAGATCGAGTCCGAAGGCGCCGGCTTCTTTGGCGGTGAGTAGCCATTGAGTCGCAGCCGGTGAGAGGCCATTTCTGATGTAGAGACCTGCATCGCGAGACAGCGCGTGATGCATGAAGACTGCCAGAAAAGCAACAAACCGGAGCACATCCAACTCTGGATGGTATTCAAAGCGTGTCGGGTAACGCATTGCTTCTCCTTGCCCATTATCGCGAGCAAAGAATCAAAAAAGCGGATAACTGACGGTCAGTCATCCGCCTTAATGTAAGTCGATCGTCCGGCGACGATCGTTATCCTAAACAGAAAACAGCTGCTGTGGCTTGAACCTTACACTGTGCTGTTTCGGATGTCATCATAGGTTCCTGCCCTTTTTGGGTAGCAGGATCCTGTAGTGAGTTTTGGACAGGATCCTGTCTAATATTTACCCTGGCTTACGCGAATGCTTTGCCGGCTGCTTCTTTCAACGCTTCAGTCATTTGGCGATACGGCGCGGCGCCGTAACTGATTCTGGCGACGCCCAGTTTCGCCATCGTCTTTGTGGGTGGAGTGTCGGGAAGCACGAGGATGTTTACCGGAAGGGGCGAACGGGCGCACAGTTTCTCGATCAACTCCGGATCTCTCAGTCCCGGAGCAAACAATCCACTCGCGCCTGCGTCGGCGTAAGCGGCTGCACGCCGAAGCGCCTCTTCCATCTCGCTCTCATTGTGTTGGGCTGGATATGTCTTCAGAAAAACATCCGTGCGAGCGTTTATGAAAAGTGGAATCGATGCTTCGTCAGCCGCTTCACGGACGGCTTTGATCCGGGCGGATTGATCTTCGATCGTCTGTAATTCGTCGGAGCTGATTATTCGATCCTCAAAGTTAATGCCGATCGCACCGGTAGCGATTACTTCACGGATGTTTTCTTTCAAGCCTGACAGATCGGTTGCATAGCCGGTTTCGAAATCCAGCGTGACTGGTAGCGCAACGCTGTCGACGATGCGCTTGATGTTTGCAAGTACGAGTGGCAATGGAATCGACTCGCCATCGTCGAAACCATGCGCCGCCGCGACCGACCAACTTCCGGTTGCAATAGCTTTCGCTCCCGCTTGCTCGATTGTGCGAGCGCTTCCTGCATCCCAGATATTGAACAAGATCACAGGTGAGCCTTTTACGTGGAGGCTCTTAAACGCCTCCGCTTTTTCTTTTTGATTCATGATTCCTGTAATTAGAACACACACGCAGGACGGGTGGCCACGGAGGGCCACCCCTACAGTTGTTGCTCATCGGACGCCATCAATGAAGTTGCGTGATCAAGCACAACTGTAGGGGTGGCCCTCCGTGGCCACCCGTTCCGTAATCAACTTAATCCAAGTCTTTGGGGTGAACGATCCAATCGAGAGTTCCGTTGTTAGCAAGGTTCGCAGACCACGTCGGTGCCTTTATGTTGATCTTCGCAAATGTTGCTGTCGTAACGTGAACGTGCTCGCCCGTCAGCAACGCCAACAGATCTTCGATGCCGGGATTGTGACCGACCAGCAAAACACTCTCTCGATCATCATCAACCTGCGAGATGACTTCCAGCAGTTGTGACATGGTCGCTTCGTAAATGCGCTCGTCGAAACGCACCTCACCATTAAAATTCGCACGTTCTTTTACGAGCTCGATTGTTTCTCGCGTTCTGACGGCGGTCGAAACCAGAATCAGATCGAAATCGATTCCCTTCTCTTTGATGAACTCTCCAATGCTCGCGCAAGCTTCGCGGCCACGATTTGCCAGCGGGCGTTCAAAATCACGCATCGACTCATCAGCCCAACTGGATTTCGCGTGGCGTAAGAGATAGAGCGTGAGCATCAGGATTGTGGCTGTGGTCGCGTGATTCCGAGTTTACGCAGTCGATGATTGAGAGTTGTACGATTCACGCCTAGTCGCGCCGCGGCGCCGGCTGGACCACCAATCACCCATTTCGAATCGCTGAGCACTCGCAGAATGTGTTCGCGCTCGACGGATTCCAGCGTTGTCGAGCCGTTCGTATGGTTTGAAGTCTTAGTTGACTGCTTCAACTCTCCGAGTGGAATTTCCAAACTCGGCCCGCGCGATAAAATCACACCGCGCTCGACCAGGTTTTGCAGCTCGCGAATGTTTCCCGGCCAGTGATAGTTGACTAAAGCGGCCATCGTCTCTTTCGGCACGCTTTCGATTCGCCGCTTCATCTGTTGCGCAAACTTGTTCGCAAAGAAATGAACGAGCAGTGGAATGTCCTCAGGCCGTTCCCGCAATGCCGGAACATTGATCGGAAAAACGTTTAGCCGGTAATACAGATCGCTGCGAAACTTCTTTTCTTCAACAAGCTGCTCGAGATTCGCGTTGGTTGCCGCGACTACGCGGACATCGACTCGCAACGTCCGCGAGCTTCCGAGTCGCTCAAACTCCTGTTCCTGTAACACGCGCAGCAGTTTGGATTGCAACTCGGGCGGAATATCCTCGACCTCGTCAAGAAAGATCGTGCCCTGATGTGCAAGCTCAAAACGTCCGATCCGTCGATCGATGGCTCCGGTAAACGCGCCTTTCTCGTGTCCGAACAATTCGCTTTCCAACAGGCCGGTGGGAATAGCGGCGCAGTTTACTTTGACGAGCGTTCGTTCACGACGGTCGCTGAGATTATGGATCGCGCGAGCGATCAACTCCTTGCCCGTACCGGTCTCACCGTAAATCAAAACGGTTGAGTCAGTGGTCGCGACTGTCTCGACGTTCTGCAACACGCGCTTCAAGACCGAGCTGGATCCGATGATCTCCTCGAAGTTGTATTCCGTCCGAATCTCTTCTTCGAGATAGAGTTTCTCCTTCTCCAGCTTGTTCTTCAGTGTTTCGATCTCGTTGTACGCAAGCGCATTCTCCACCGCAATCGCGACTTGTTTCGCGACCTGCTCGAAGAGTTCGGCGTCTTCTGGCGAAAATGCATTTTCTCGTCTGCTCTTGATTGCGAGAACGCCAAGCGCGCGATCGCGAAAGATCAGCGGTGCAGCGCAGCCGGATACTAGTCCGGTACAAGGAACACGTGGATCATTACTTGGGCCATAATCAATCACGACGGTTTTCCGCGTAGTGAATGCCTCACCAATCGGAT
The DNA here is from genome assembly GCA_963748155.1 of uncultured Acidobacteriota bacterium. Lineage (GTDB taxonomy): Bacteria > Acidobacteriota > Blastocatellia > Pyrinomonadales > Pyrinomonadaceae > PSRF01. The sequence goes on from CAVVHV010000005.1 coordinate 799,623, forward strand.
TTCCTTCAAACGCAACAACTTTACCGGTTGTACACTTCCCGTCATGTTCGGGAAAATCAAACGCGGCTACACGCAATTCATTTCGCGCCTCATCGTAAAGTGTCAGCGCCGCCGCTTCGTGCGGCATGACCGGACTCAGCGCTGAAGAGATCGCTGACAGCAACTCCCGAAGATTAAGGTTTGAGACGAGCGTGTTGTTGACTTGCAGGAGCAACTGCGAACGATCGCGTTCGCGTGCTATCTGCTCTCGTTGAAATTGTGCTTCGACGGCAACTGCGATCTGCGCTGCGACGAGCTGTGCAAAATCGATATCGAAGTCGCGATAAGCGCCGATTTCCTCGCTCCAGAGATTCAGCGCTCCGAGTTTTTGATGAACCGTGCTCAACGGGATACAGCAGACTGATTTGATTCCCTGCTCCCTGATGATTTGTGCGGCGGGAAACCGGAAATCCTCGCTCAGATCGTCAATGATTACCGGGGTTTGAGTTTTCCAGACATAGCCGTTGATCGAATCGTCAACTGATACTTCCGTCGATTCTTTGCCGACCCAGCGAGCGACCGCACAGCCCTCCATGATGTACGAGCGCATAGAATTTTTCCGCTCGTCGTGCAGCATCACCGCAAGATCGCGAAATGGAAAAAGATGCTCGAGTCCGCACGCGAGCTCGTGGAACAACTCCGATAAATCGTGATGTGACGTGATGACCTTGGAGAGTTCTAGAAGGGTCAGGAACTTCTGCGTTTGCTGATCATCAACGGCGATTTGAGCAGCATGGGCATTCATGACGTGATTGTGCACCAAAAACTCCTTAGCCGCAAAAAGGCACAAAAAGCACAAAACGATTTTTGCGGCCAGAGAGTTGCAAGCGATGCGATCACGAACATGATCAGAATTACGGCTCAGCAGGAATCATCAATCACGCGGCTCTTTCTCGAAGGCAAGCTGGCCGGGCCTTGTGTTGATGAATTAGATAAGTGTTGGCAGACGTGCCCATCCGGCGAAATCGCGCTCCTCGTGGATTTGACCAATGTTAGTTTCGTCGACGAACACGGAAAAGAATTGTTGGCGCGAATGCATAACAAAGGAATCAAGCTGTTTTCAAAGAGCCTGATGACTAAATGCCTCATCGAGGAGATTGAAAACACTCCCGCCGTAAGTGGCGACCAAATATCGTCACCTGACCAGTTGTTGTCACCTCACAGTCCCGTATCAAGCAAAAGATCCTAAGAAACCGAGTGGCAAAGCTCTTGCTGTGTCATTGGACCAACATGAACCTTTGGCACTGAGGTTTAGGTCGCACGGGACGATAGGCGCGTTGTTCCGTGCTTCAGCGAGAGCAGGTGGTCCGGGTCGAAGGTGGGCAGGACCAGGACCTCCTGCTCGGGGGGCTTAACTTAAATTCCACTTCAGCACGCGCCGGTAGTTCAGGAGGAAATCAGGTGACTCGGATAAGAGGACTACAGTCAATTCTGGCAAAACACAAAATACTTACTTTTGCGACTGCAATCGTAGCGTTCTTAGTCGTCGCGGCGCTGTTGGGTTTCGCACGTTCGAATAAACCAGCAGAAGCGGCGCCGCGACCGCTCGAAGTCGAAGTAATTCCCGTCGAGCAAACGAACGTGCCGATCTACAAAGAATGGATTGGCACGACTGACGGAATGGTTAATGCGGAAATCAAAGCGCAGGTAACTGGTTACCTGCTGCGGCAGGACTTCAAGGAAGGCTCGTTTGTTAAGAAAGGTCAACTCCTGTTTGAGATTGACCCGCGCCCGTTTCAGGCAGCCGTAGATCAGGCGAACGGGCAAGTGGCCCAATTTCAGGGACAGCTCGAGCAGGCAACATCTCAAGTCGCACAGGCGGAAGCGCAGCTTTCCGCTGCCGACAGTCAGTTGTCTCAAGCGCAGGCCCAGTTGGCCCAGGCCGAAGCAAATCAGGTAAAGACGCAGCTCGATGTAGACAAGTATCGCCCGCTTGCAGAACAGAAAGCTGTGACGCAACAGGAATACGACAACGCAAAGCAGGCGAATGTGGTTTCGAAAGCGCAAGTCGAGGCAGCCCGAGCCGGAGTTGAGGCGGCGCGCGCGCAACTTGCTCATGCGAAGGCGCAAGTGAGCACTGCTAAAGGCTGGCATTTCCACTGCCAAAGGCCAGCTCGAAAACGCGAAAGCTATCGTTAACACGGCCGTATTGAATCTCGGTTTTACAAGAATCACAGCACCAATCGACGGAATCGCCGGTATTGCTACCGCGCAGGTCGGCAACCTCGTTAACACGACGAGTGGTCCATTGACGACTGTGTCAACCGTCGATCCGATCAAGGTTTATTTCACTCTAAGCGAACAGGAATATCTGAATTACACAAGGCCCACTCTTAACGACGCCGAGCAAAGTGGCCGGTTGGATCAGCTCGAGCTCGAGCTGATACTCGCTGACGGCACAACGTATCCGGAGAAGGGCAAATTCTATTTTGCCGATCGAGAAGTGGATCCGAAGACTGGCGCGATACGCATGGCGGGTGTGTTTCCGAATGCCGGGAATCTATTGCGGCCGGGTCAGTACGGGCGCGTGCGTGCGGTTACGAGCGTTAAAGAAGAAGCGTTACTTGTTCCGCAAAGAGCAGTGACTGAGTTACAGGGGATTTACCAGGTTGCGGTTGTTGATCCTAATAATCAGGTCAACATTCGTGCCGTCAAGCTTGGGGAGAAGAGCGGCTCGATGTGGGTTGTTGAAGACGGTCTCAAGCCGGGTGAATCGATCGTTGCTGAAGGAACGCTGAAAGTCCGCCCCGGAATGACCGTATCGCCGGTACCGTACGTCGCGAAAGCCAGCGGCACTTAGTTGGATATCTCCCACACGGGCTCCGACTTGGATCGGGTCAGTACCACCTGCGATAGCGGGTGGGTGCGTAGTCGTGCGGAGTGCCAACACCCGAGTTGCCTGGAGGCTGCCGCACCCACCCGCTATCGCAGATGGTACTGACCCGGCCCAGGTGAGGCCGTGCTAGTTGGAGAAGTGAGCACATAAATGATCTCGAATTTCTTTATTAAACGACCAATAGTGGCGATCGTGATCGCGATTCTGACGGTGATCACCGGACTGATCGCGATGTCGGGTTTGCCGCTCGCACTCTTTCCGGAGATCCTGCCGCCGCAGATCATTGTTTCAACCAACTACACCGGCGCGGATGCCGTCACGATCGAGCAATCTGTCTCGACGCCAATCGAGCAACAGATGAATGGCGTGGACAACATGCTTTACATGCAGTCGATCAACGCGAACGACGGCAGCCAGCAGTTGATGATCACGTTTGGAGTTGATACTGACGTCAACATCGATCAAGTCAATGTTCAGAACCGGCTGGCGCAGGCCCAACCCAATCTGCCGACAGATGTAAATCAATTCGGGTTGACCACACGGAAGTCCACCGGTCTGCCGATGCTCGTCTTTTCACTCTACTCGCCGAACCAAACATACGATTCATTGTTCCTGGCGAACTACGCAAACATCAACATCAACGATGTTCTCTATCGCGTGCCCGGTGTCGGCGAAGTCAGAGTATTCGGTTCGAGCGACTACGCGATGCGTATCTGGGTGAAACCAGACGTACTCGCGAAGCTGGGCCTCGCCGTTCCCGATCTCGTAAACGCAGTCAAGCAACAGAGCAACGTGAATCCGTCCGGCCGTGTCGGCGCCGCACCCGCGCCTGCGGGAATGGAGAAGACTTACACGGTTCGCGCGCAGGGCCGGCTCGAAACTCCTGAAGAATTCGGTCAGGTCATTGTGCGCGCTAACACTGACGGCTCCGTTGTGCGTTTGAAAGACGTCGCACGTATTGAGCTCGGCGCGCTCAATTATCAACAGAGTAACCGCATGAACGGCCAGCCCAGTGTCATCGTTGCTGTCTTTCAGTCGCCCGGATCAAACGCACTCGCGACTGCCAACGGCCTGAGACAAACGATGACGGAATTGAAGCAGCGCTTCCCCAGCGACCTCGATTACGCGGTCGTGTTCGACACAACACGACCCGTAAGCGAGGGCATGAAGGAAACAGTGCAAACGCTGCTCGAAGCGATGGTCCTCGTGATCATCGTCGTGTTCGTGTTTCTGCAAAACTGGCGCGCGACGCTGATTCCCGTAATCGCAGTACCAGTGTCGCTGATCGGAACGTTCGCCGTTTTCCCGCTGCTTGGCTTCTCGATCAACACGCTGTCTCTGTTTGCATTCGTACTCGCGATCGGACTCGTCGTGGACGACGCGATCATCGTCGTGGAAGCAGTCGAGCACCACATTGAACAGGGCAAGTCACCGCGAGACGCGACGATTCAGGCGATGAAGGAAGTTGGTGGACCAGTAATCGCAATCGCGCTAATCCTTTCGTCTGTGTTTTTGCCGGTCGCATTCATGGGAGGAATTCAGGGCCGGCTTAACAACCAGTTTGCGACGACGATCGCGGTGTCGATGTTGATCTCGGCTTTCAACGCGCTGACGCTCTCGCCGGCTCTGGCAGCACTGCTCTTGCGGCCACGAAAGGAATCGCGTGGCGTACTCGGCCGGTTCTTCGGTGGCTTCAATCGCGTGTTCGATAAAGTGATGCACGGTTATCTGAACTGGAGCCACGCAATACTGCGGAAAGCCGTCATCGGCGTCGTGATTATCGTTGGTTTCACGCTTGTCGATGCGTTCATGGGATACAAGATGCCGACGAGTTTCCTGCCCGAGGAAGACTACGGGTACGCGATGTTGCACGTTCAGCTTCCGCCCGCGGCGTCGCTTGAACGAACAGACCAGGTGCTCAAGAAAGTGGAGACGATTCTCGCGCACACTGACGGCGTCGAGTACTACACGAGCATCGGCGGTTTCAGTTTGTTGAATCGCATTTCAGCGAGTTACCAGGGCTTCTTCTTTATGAGCTTCAAACCCTGGGACGATCGAACGTCGAAGGAGCTTCAAGCCCAGGCAATCATTCAGAAGATCAATGGCGAGCTGGCAACGGAGATTCCGGAAGGGATGGCGTTTGCTTTCATGCCGCCGTCGATTCCCGGGTTTGGGTAGCGCGGGTGGCTTTTCGTTGTGGCTACAGGATCGTAGTGGTGGATCGGTGGAGTTTCTCGATCAGAACCTGAAGACGTTTCTTGCGGCGGCGCGTAAACGTCCGGAGCTCGCGGGAGTGATTTCACAGTTCTCCGCGGACGTACCGCAGATCTATGCCGACGTGGATCGCGACAAGGTGCTGAAACAAGGTGTTGAAGTTGCTGACGTCTATCAAACGTTGCAAGCGTATCTCGGTGGTCTATATCTAAACCAGTTCAATCGCTTCGGCCGGCAGTGGCGCGTGTTTTTGCAATCAGAAGGTGAGATGCGACGAACTGAACAGGACATCGGCAATTACTACGTGCGAAACAAAGACGGCGACATGGTGCCGCTCTCGGCCCTCGTCACGACGCGCAGCATCACGGGGCCTGAGTACACGAACCGTTTCAATCTTTATCGCAGCGCGCAGATCATCGGCGCCGCCGCGCCGGGATACAGCTCGAGTCAGGCAATGGCGGCGCTCGAGGAAGTCGCGCGCGAGGTGTTGCCGCGTGAGATGGGTTACGACTGGGCCGATCTTTCGTACCAGGAGAAACAGACTTCCGGCGCAGCGATGAAATCTCTGGCGCTGTCGTTGATCTTCGTGTTTCTGATTCTCGCGGCGTTATATGAAAGCTGGTCGCTTCCCTTCTCCGTATTGCTGACAGTTCCGATCGCCCTCTTCGGTGCGTTCCTCGGTCTCTTCCTGCGAGGTTATGACCTTGGGGTCTACTCGCAAATCGGTCTCATCGTCGTGATTGGACTCGCGGCGAAGAACGCGATCCTGATCGTCGAGTTTGCCAAGATTGAGTTCGAAAAAGGACGCGACTTGCTGGAGGCAGCGTTGGAAGGAGCGCGTTTGCGACGACGGCCGTTGTTGATGACTTCGCTCGCATTCATCGCCGGTTGTTTGCCGTTGTGGTTTTCAAGCGGTTCGGGTGCGGCAGCACGGAAGATATTGGGAACGGTCGTGATTTCAGGAATGCTCGCTGACACGTTGATCGCGAGCTTTCTGATCCCGGTGAGTTTCTACGTGGTTGAGAAAGTATCGATGCGGTTTGGCCGAAAGCACCGCGAGCAGGACGGCACTGCACAACTGCAACCGGCATCAGGAGATTGAAAATGAGAAATCAACTGATATCGGCGACATTGATCGTAGCTCTACTTGCGGGCGGCGCAGCGGGTCAAACTAAAAACAAATGCCCGCGGTGCAAACGCCTGCGACGTTTCGTGGTGCGGAGTCGAATGCTGATCAGAATTCGATCGGCGATCTCAAATGGTTTGAGGTCTTCAAAGATCCCGCACTGCAAGATCTCGTCAGGACCGCGATGGTCCGAAACTACGACGTTCGTGCGGCTGTCGCGCGCATCGATGCGGCGCGCGCGAACCTCGGCCTCGCACGTTCTGAGCAGTTTCCGCAGTTTGACTTGAGCACGGATGTGACAAGCACGCGCACTTCTCGAAACGGCCAACTCGCTATTCCCGGTCAGGGTGGAAGATCTCGCAGCTTCGGCAGCGTCCTCCTTAATCTGTTGACGTTCGAGCTGGACGTTTGGGGACGAGTTCGCCAACAAACAAAGGCTGCGCGCGCCGAGCTACGAGCTTCCGAAGAAGATCGTAAAGCAGTGCTGACTACGGTGGTGGGCGACGTCGCGACCGGCTATTTCTCGCTGATCGAACTCGACAGCGAATTGGACATCGCGAAGCGCACGCTCGCGACGCGTGAAGATTCACTCCGCCTCATCAAGGCGCGACAACAAGGCGGTGTCGCGACGATGTCCGACGTTCGCCAGGCAGAAGAGCTGGTTTACCAGGCGACACAAACTATTCCCGACACCGAACGCTTGATCGAGCAAACCGAGAACCAAATCAGTCTGTTGCTGGGAAATAATCCGAGCGCGATTTCGCGTGGACGCCCGCTCGGCCAACAGGAAGAACTGCCCGCAATACCGCCTGGTCTGCCGTCGTCTCTGCTCGAGCGACGTCCTGACATACGCGCGGCCGAAGAGAACCTTGTGGCCCAACAGGCACTCGTGTCCGCGGCTAAGAAGGCTTACTTTCCGCGAATCAGTTTGACGGGCTTACTTGGATTTCAGAGCGATCAGCTTTCAAGCCTGTTCACTGGACCAAGCCGCGCGTGGACGTTTGTGCCACAGATCACTCAACCACTCTTTACCGGTGGACGACTTAAATCAGATGTGAAATTTGCGAAGGCCCAGCAGCAACTGGCAGTGATCCAATACCAGCAGACGATCCAGAACGCATTCAGAGAAGTGTCGGACGCGCTGGTCCAGTATCGAAAGTTTAAAGAGATTCGCGTGCAACAAGGTCTGCTCGTGGAAACTCTGCGAGACCGTTCGCGTCTGGCCTATCTCAGGTATGAAGGCGGCGTCGACACGCTGCTCAACGCCCTCGACGCAGACCGCGAGCTATTCAACGCCGAACTTGATTTAACTCAAACGAAACGCAACGAACTGGTGTCGCTGGTGCAGCTTTACAAAGCGCTCGGTGGCGGCTGGCAGTGATTGGTGTAAAACCTTTGACAGGATGACAGGATTTGCAGAATTCACAGGATTTATCATGTTAATCCTGCAAATCCTGTCATCCTGTCTAAAACTGCCTTCCCAACAAATCTTCCACCACAAACGACAACGCAATAAAAATCAATACCACCCCACCAATCAACTCAATCTTAACCGGCAAGAGATTCACCGCCGTCCTTCCCAACCACAACCCCACTAACGACAGCAGTGCACTCATCGCCCCGATAATCACCACCGAAATCAACAAAGGAAAACCAATCATCCCCAAACTGGTTCCAGCGACGAGATTATCCAAACTCAACGATAACGGCAGACCGAGCACCATCCACCGATCAGTCTCGCCCGCTTCGCGTGCTTTGCTAGCCGCACAACGCTGCGCGATGTAGATCACGTAAACGCCGTACGCGCACAACAGCAACGGCCCAAGATGCTCAACCCACGGACCGATGAACTCGAGTAGCGACTTACCAATCAGCAACCCGATCAACGGCGCGACAGCATCGCAAACACCAAAAGCAATCACGATCTGAAACTGGCGCAACCGACTGAGCTTCAACGTGCCGAGACCCAGCGACACGCGGAAGCTGTCGAGACTCAAAGCAAATCCCAGAAGAAGCAGCGTTACCATGTTGCAATCCGCCAGATCTTGCCAGTGCCCGGTTCAGCACTGACGCCACCTTTCTCGATCATCTCAAAACTTCCGAAGTCGAGAATATAAAGCGCGCCATCCGCGGCATTGAATTGAACGTCGATCGGCCTCAACAATCCATCCTGCACAAACGGGTGCATGGTCCAATCACTGGTATCTACACGCACGACTGAACGCCCAACCTTTGGTCCGGACGGCGCAGTCATCGGCACTTCATCGCCAAACAGCGCCACGAACAGATCTCCCGCTGGACCAACAGCAAACTTCACCGCCGCAGTGTGTGGTGGAAAACGCACCAGAGGCTTTTCCGGCGTTGGCAACGCATCATGGTTCGCGATCAGAAACGACGGCCCCGCGCCGCGTTCGGGTTGATAACGCGGATCCGTGATCGGCACGTCGCCAATAAAATCCGGCCAGCCATACCACGCGCCTTTGCGTACTTCAAACAGCATGTCAGGCACGTTTCCAACCGGACGACTGCCACGATCGTCTGCACCCTGATCGACTGCGAGGAGCCTGCCGTCAGGAAGAAAACCAAGCCCGTAAGCATTTCGTAATCCCCACGCCACGAGCTCGAGTTCACTACCATCAACATTGCAACGCATGACCGCCGCCGTGCACGGTAACTGTGCGGCAACACGCTGTCGGGGCTCTGTCCGCACACCGAAAGGTACGAACGCGCCAGTCTGCGTGCGCGCGTTTGCTTCCCCATGAAGCGGATCCGCTGTTTCAACATTTACGCCATTCAGCACGAGATCATAACCCGGCAGATCGTGACCATGCGGGAGGCGACGCAGCCATCCGAGCTCGTAAGCATCGAGCCCGATGATGCCGGTATTCGTCATCGCGCCCTGACTGAAATAGAGCTTCTCGTCAGGACCGAAGACGACCATGTTCGTATGGTAGTTACCTGGACCAGGCAAGTTATCCAGGACCACTGACAGCAGTTTCCCGTCAAGATCAAAACAACTGATGCGCGCGGGATGGCCGCCCTCGGAAACATACAAACGCCCGCGGTGAAACGTGAGCCCGTTCACCGGCGCGCGCAGGTCGTCGATCAATAATTCGCGTCGCGAGCCTGATTGCACACGCCAGACACGACCACCCGGCGGCGCGCCGCCAAAAGGCAAACCCGACTCCGCCACATACATTCCACCAGCGTCATCGAAAGCCAAACTTGTCGGAAACGAGAACCCACCCGCTACGATCTCAAGCATTTTTGTGACTTTTGTGCCTTTTGTGGCTAAAAAGTTTTGTGGCCTACCCGGGAGCGCCTGCCGCAAGCCACGCCAGCAACACGTTTCGCTTGTCGCGCGACATATCGCGAGTGACAGGCATGTAGCTCGGGTTGGTGATCGGCAAACTCAACACTCCCTCGAAAGCCTTGATGTTCTTTTGATAGACGGTGGGATCGGCAAGACCCGGCGGAAAAAGTGAATCCATGAACGGGTAGAGCTTCGCATACTGAGACAGGAATGGTCCGACACTGGCCCACGTCGGCTCTCCCGTGAAAGCATCGAATACCAGCACGCTCAGCGCGCCATTCGGATCGGGTGGAAAACTCTGGTCCTTATCCTTCTCCCACTTGAAAGCAACGTTGTAGACCTGTCCATCAATGAACTGTCGCGGATTGCCCGGATCGTACGCATACATCTTGAACGTCGCGCGTCCGTCTGGTCCAGTCGTGACTGAAGGAGCAAACTTGAGCGCAGACGCAGGCGTAGCAACAGGAACCATCGCAGTCGGTACTGGCGGTAGCGGTGGTTGTGGTGAGAACGGTGGCGCAGCGGAAATCGGCGCAGGCTGCAACAGGTCGCCGTTCAACTCCAGCTTAATCTCCTGCCCGCCTGCGGGTTCGCCGAATTGGACCGCGATGAGCTCGACGTCGGCCACGTCGCCCGGATTCATTCGATGAACGATCTGCGTGGCGTTGATGTAGGTGCAGTTTGCGCCTTCGCCAAGTGGGACTACGGCGGATTGACCTGGGCCAGATATCTGTAAGATGCCGAGCGGCGTCGAGGCAAGCAGACTGATCTGGTAAGGAGTCGCAGGAAATTCCTGAACACCGGCATTCGTTTCGTAAGCGGCTTGAGAGTAGTCGTAATCACCAAGAACGCTTGGGCTTCCGCTCGTTGGAACAACTGCCGCCTGCAAAACGCCGAGGTTCGGAGGCGGTCCCTGCGCCTTGGTTGTGGGAATGCTATTTCCCAGATCGACGATTACCTTTTGTCGGTTCTTATCAACTTTCGCGTATCCAAACGACAGCGGACTATTTTGTCCCGCGGGCCGGAGTGCACGACCGATGACGAAGTTTGGTGGCTCGCCTTCGAAATGTGGTCCAATCGTGCCGACGATTCTTCCCTGATTAAACGTCGGTGACGTGCTGTCGTCGTTGTAACCATCGACCACAAACTTGATCGAGAGCGTGTTCGGGCTGACGCTCTGCAACGTCTGGAGGAATGGCGACTGGATGCCGTTCCATTGAACTTTGTCGAGCACGGATTGGAAGTATGCGCTGAACATCGAGTCAGGGTGGCCGTTGATTACCCTGACAAAGATGTCGTTGAAATTGGTCACTCTGAAATCACCCACGACGTATTCAGTGTCAGAGATCGCGACCTTCACCTGGAGTCCGAATATCTGCGAAACCAGCTGCTGCTCAGTGTCGAGATCGACGAGCTTTGCCGGAACGGGGTTATCGGTGCTCGCAACGGACGCATTGATGATCGGATCTGCTCCCACCGCGCCGTTGTCGTCGAAAGCGCTTTTCACTGTGCAGTTCAGGAATTGCCAGAAGTGATTGCCGTTGGGGTTCCATGACGGAAACGGATTGGTCACGGTCGGCTCGAAGTTGCTGGCAGTGTTATTAACGGTTGAGGGCTTCGCAATAAAAGTGCCGGCGAAGTGCAGGCGAGGAACGTCGAGGTAACTCATGAGCTCTCCTTAATTGGTTTGTGCTTTTTGTGCTTCTTTGTGGCTAAAAACAATTCCGGCCAGCCAGAACAGTCCGGCGACAAGCAAAACGATTCCGAACATCAACGCCGTGTTCTGCAAATTCGCGACAGCCGCGCCGGTCAACGCATATAGCAACGCCGGTGGCAGCGAACCCGCAACTGACGCGACAACGATCGCGCGCCACGTCATCGACGAAGCACCAGCCATGATCGTAACTGTCTCCGCCAGCAACGGCACCGGACGCGTGACGATAATCGCGAGCGTGCCCCAGCGCGCGAGAATGCTGCTTGCGCGCGCACGTTCGACAGGCGTTACTACGCGCTCTAAAAGTGCGCCGCCTCGCCGTCCGATCGCAAAACCAAACACCGCCGCACCAACGCTTCCAAGCAACGACAACATCGTGCCCCACAACACACCGAAGAGTGCGCCATGGGCCACCATCACGATGCTCGACGGCACCGGCAACACGACGTCCGCAATCAACAAACCGACACCGACACTCGCCGCCACGACTCCGCCGTGCTTCATCCACGGTGTCGGATCTGACAGCAACGGCACACCAAGAGCCTCCACGATCAAAAACAGGATCGTGAAGCACAGGATCAGCGCCACGACTGTCAGTAAATATCGCTTCATTAGTCCCGCATTCAGCTTGGACCAGGTCAGTACCACCTGCGGTAGCAGGTGGGTGCGCCAGCGCTCTAGAACCGCAAGCCTAAAAGGCTGCGCACTCACCCGCTACCGCAGGTGGTACTGACCCGGTCCAAGCAGCTCGACAGTCGTTCCGAATACGACGCCGCGTCCGGGCGCGGGCGCAGTCTGAAAGTGCTCGAAGTACAAACGATTCGTCAGGTTTTCGAGCCCGACAGTAAACATGATCTTGTGCTTTTCACCGCGCACCGTGTAACCACCGCGCAGCGACTGCACCGCAAATGAGCTCAAGCTGCGGAAGGTGCCATACTCAGTCGATATGGCAGCCGAGAGATCGAGCGGATCTGCGCGTTTCACCTGCGCCTGGTAACGTAGCTCGTATTCAGCAAACCAGCGACGGTCCAAACTGTCGAAGCGAATGCCGTTGATCGTTCGCAACGGCGTGATGCTCGATAACGGCGCGTCGTCCGCCGAGCCGCTCAACTTCACGGGCGTATCTGAGCGATTGTAGAACCGTGACAACAATCTCAACGTGACCTCGTCAGGCGTGAGGTTTGTGCCTTTCAGCCAGCCGGTTGAACCGAAGCGCGGAAATCACGCCATGCTCGATTGGCAGACTGACTTCGTATTGCAGTCTCAAGCCCCTGAATGCGTGCACGCGCGGTGTTGACGCGCTGCACGTACAGCACTCCGTGAAACGGAAAGTCCTCTGAAATCGCACCAAGTCCTAAGGCTGGATCGCTCGGAATGATGTACGGCCCAGCCGAGGTATTGCCAATGAAGTCTTTCAAATCATTGCGAAAGTAATTCACCGACACATTCCACTTCGCGCGCTGCACTTTCACGCCGAAGTCAAACTCCCTGCCGCGCTCAGGTCGCAACGTCGTGTTTGGAATCACGAGCACGCTAAATGAAGGATCACCAAAATTGCGCAGCAGGTAACGCTCTGTGATTCCAGGCTCGCGATAACTCGTGCCCCAGCGAAAATACGGATTGATCCCCTGCGGTAACCGAACAACCGCTCCCGCCGTGCCAGTCACGACAGTGCGACTGGTCGAGATCCCTTTGACGCCATTCACGAGATCTATCAGACCTGCTGCTCCCGTCGTGCTGATTTGACCGGGCTCGGCCAATAGAAACTCAAACGAGCGATCGAGCAACGTCGATTCGACGCCGAGTGGAAAACCGGGCGTCACGCGCGCCTCTGTGCGCCAGTTGTCGACGCGTAATCCACCGTTGAGCCGCAACCACCTGAAAGGCTCATGCTCGAACAAGTTGAACCAGCTCCAATTCGTGTAATCGGTATCAGGAGTGCTTGCGCGATCGCTTACCACATTGAACGGTGGAGCAAGGTCAGTGCGTGAAAACTCATCTACAGAAGAATCACGCAAGTATCCTACGCCCGTCGTCAGCAACGATCCGACGAATGGCGCGAACGTAGCTTGAAAATCGAGTCCGTGTGTCGTAATCGAGTTTTTGTTTTCAGACAGGTTGGCAGCCACAAAGGACGACGGATTGCCGGTCAGTTGAAGTAAAGCTCCATCCGGCGGAAAAACAACGACAGTCCAACTACTGTCCACAGGAATTTGCGACGTTAACGTGTCGTCAGGAAACGAATATTTCTGCCGGTAAAAACTCGCGGCCACACGCGGCAACCAGCTTCGCAGCTCACGACCTTCATAACGCAATCCATACTTATCGAGCCGCCGAAAACTGTTGAACTGTCGCCGCGGATCAAACGGGGGCGCGATAAACGCGAAGCCGAGATCTTTGTGTTGGCTGTTCAACTGCCGGTAACGAATGCTTTGGTTCACACTCGGAAAAAACCAAACGTCAGCTTGATCGTTGAATCCGTGTCCCTGGCTGTTTGCGACCTCGCCGCCCGCGGGCAAACTCCAAACCGCGTAAGTGCGCGCCACATTGTTCCCCGCTTCGTTCCCCATTGCCGTCGCGAGGTTTCCCAGACGAACAACGTCGCTGAGTGGTATCTCTTCGTTACCAATGTGATAAGCGTTCTCGCGAAAGAGTGAACCGGATAAACGAGCGGCAAAATGCCAGGTATTCCAGTTGATCGTTGCCGCGCCGCGACGGAAACCACCGTTAGTCCGAAGGTCGCCGTTGAAACGCACGCCGAGAACGTTGTCGCCTCGCTCCTCGTCAGGAGTTATCAAGTTGATCACTCCCGCCATCGCATCTGAGCCATACAAACTCGACCCTGCGCCACTCAGCACTTCACATGCTTCAAGCTGGACGAGGTCAACGATGCTTGGTGAAACACCGGATGTCGGATCGCTGCGCACGTTGTTGAGACGCTCACCGTCGAGCACGATCAGAAGTCGATTTGACGCGAGTCCACGCAGTCGTGGACGTTCGAGCGCTGGATTGCCGTTGATGGTGTTGAGGTTTGGCGTGAGTTCGAGAGCGCGCGTTGTTGAGGCTGGGCGACGTCGCTCAAAATCCGACTGCTCGGTGACTGTGACCATCTGCGGCGCATCGGCTGCTACACGCGCGCTTCCTTTCCCGGCAGTCACAGTAATGCTGCTTTCAATAATCCCCGGAGCAAGCAAGAAGTCTTCGACATACGATTCGTTGCGACGCAGGGTGATGCTTCGGGTCGCGACTGCGAACCCGCCGCTGTTGATCGAAAGCATGTAAGAGCCGAGTGCGAGTCGGCCCAACTCATACTTGCCTTCCGGGTTTGTGGTTGTTTTGACAGCGGCGCCACTACCGATGTTCAGCATCTGCACTTCGGCGTCGACGATCACCTGGCCCAGGGATCGCGAATAGTGCCTGTGACTGTCGCGCCTGTAGATTGAGCAGCGGCGTTGGAGACACTAAGGCCGTAAAGAAGTGCAATGAAGCACAGATAAAACTTCAAGGTTGATACCCTTCGTCCATCCACTGTTGGAATAGTTGAATCTGTTCGAGGGTCAGAGGATCGAACGGCGGCGGCGGCATACCACCACCGTTGATGCGGCCGTAGATGACCTGCGCGTTTGCTCTGACTTGATCGTAGTTCGTCAGATCAAACCGCCACATCATCTGGCCGGTGAATTGATTAAAGATGGGCATGATGTCGTTGTTGAAGGAAACCGCCATCGTCGTTTCTCCATTAAGATAAATCCTTAGACAGGATGACAGGATTTACAGAATTCACAGGATTAAATCTTGTAAATCCTGCAAATCTTGTAATCCTGTCTACTCATGACTGTTACGAAGTGAGCCCATAGATCCTTAGAACGCCGCCATCCCTCCCGAAGACCAGCGCGCCCGCGACGACATAATCCTTCCATATAGCCGCGCCCAAACAATATCCATAGCCTCCGTTGTAACCGTCGGTCTGCATTCCAAGGTCATCCCACCAGAGCAGTTTGCCGTCGCTCACATTGAACGCGTAGATGGCGATCTTGCTGGTCGTACAAAACACGACATCGTTCACGACCGCAGGCGAGCTCAAGCCACACTCACCCGCGCTCGTGTACATGCCGGCGAAGATGCCGTTCGCTGCGTCAATGTGAGAGCAGTTGAGATACTTGCGCGGATTGCTGTTATCCATGGGCCACGCATCGACCAGTTGGGGCGAATTGAAATCGAGTGCGCGCATGAAAGGCGTCGTCGTGTAATCAATTCCAGGTGAAGCGTTGTGATAGTTTGGTCCACCCAATCCGATGAAGAAGCGCGGCGAGATATTGGCCGAACCCGGATAAAGCGCGGCGGTATTGAACGCACCGGAAAAGTTCTCGCCCGGCGTTACATTTGATACGTCATTGGGCACGTCGGGATTGAGCGCATTGGGATCTACTGGATGCTTGTCTACGGTTGCGATCCACGTACCGTCATTCATGTACGGCAACATTTGTCGCCACTTAATCAACTTCAAGGAGTTGGCATCGAGCACGAAGAAGCCGCCGTTCTTACACGTGAGGATCACGACTATCTGCGAGCCGAGCATTGTGATCACCGGCGCGCTGCCGATGTCGATATCAAAATCGGATTTGCGGTAATTACTCTCGGGCAACACCTGAAAGAACGCTTTGAATTCACCGGTGCCGGCATCGAGCGACAGTAGTCCATTAGAAAAACCGGGACTTGGTAGTTCCGGCTTAAATGGCCCTCCACTCCAGTTGCCGTCAGGCTCCGGTTGCTGGTTTCCAGTCGGACAATAGATTCGATTCAGACCTGCGTCATAAGCAATCGCGCCCCAAACAGAACAGCCCATCACGATCGGCTCACCCTTGAAAAGCGTGTAGCCTGGCGGTGGCGGAAGAGTTTGCACCGCCTGCTCCGGAAGCATGTTTGGCTTGTTAATCTGGCCTGTGCAAAACAGGTTCGTGCAGTAGATCCAAATTACGTTACCGGTGAGGGTGTCGAGACAGAAGACAAAGCTGTAGAGTTGCGGGTTCTCGCCCTCACCACATCCAACGAAAAGCCTGGAGCCGTCAGCGGAGACGACGGGCGAGGTCCATATAACTGCCGCGGGATAACCCGCGCCCACACCGTTGTTGTTTGTGATCGGCTGATTGTGGGCCAGATCTTCGTTGCGCAGATCAGTTGCCCATACTAACTTCAGCGAATCCTGAGTGAGACAATAAAACTTGCCGTTGAACGCTCCGAAATAGACGCGGTTGTTGAACACGAGTGGAGTGCAGCCCATGCCGCTGAAATGGTGCGCGTCGTCGTCGTCATTTCCGAGGTCCCAGCTAAAAGTGTTGACGATCTTTCCAGACTTGATGTCGATCTTGTGTAGCGCACCGCCGTTGCCGCCTTGCGCCGCATGATAATTTGCGACACCCACGTAGATGAATCCATCTGCTACGGCGGGCACGGAGAGTATTGGTCCACCGAGCTCGAGCGTGAACAATGTCTTAAAATTTGGCGAAGTGACGGTTGTGGTGTTGAGGTTGCTGTCTGAAACGAAGCCCGTGTGTGCAGGATCGCCGTGATACATCCACCAGCCTGAGGGCGCCGGCGCCGCAGCAGGCGCGGCTGCTGACAACAAGGTGGTTGCGGTGGGCGCCTCGGGCGCAGCCGCGCTTCTGCGCTTGGCCATTGCGATTTCAGTCTTCTTATCCATTAGTGCGCCCTCCGATTCAGGCCCCAGCTAAAGTCAGACTGGCCTGCTCTGTAATGACAACTCATGCAACTATTACCGCCCGCTCCCGCAGCATCGTTTTGAGTTTGAAAGTAAGTTTCCATGGTGGTGTTGACTGCATCGTTCGCGGGAAACGCGGCGCCCGCGTTAAGTGGATACACACCACCCTTCTGCATCAGCATAAAAGGTTTGCCCTGACCGATGCCTGGATTCGCGGGCCACTGCGTTACGACGAGCTGGTAGTACTGCCATACTGTGCCTCGCAGTAATCCCTGATAGTAAAGATTAACGTCGCGTGTTGACTGGCCCGTGGGTGTATTCGGAATCGGATTGACGCGTGTGACTTGCACCGGCGACGGCGTCGGCGTTGGGGTGCCCGGAGCTGTCAACGGCGGTTTGTAGTTGTAGCCGTTGGGAGTCGGTGGAGTGCCGGTCCCGTTGTTAAACGAGTAGCCGTTTGGTGGCGGCGATGGTTTTGGCGAGACGTCCGGATCAGGTGGGACGTTGTCTACCTGCTCAAACGTTGACCACACCCATTCGGTAAAT
Organism: uncultured Acidobacteriota bacterium; assembly: GCA_963748155.1. GTDB lineage: Bacteria > Acidobacteriota > Blastocatellia > Pyrinomonadales > Pyrinomonadaceae > PSRF01. Next base: position 817,130 of record CAVVHV010000005.1, read on the forward strand.
GGATCGACTTTGTGCGCGATGTGAAGTCCAACGAGCAACACGGTCGAGGGCGTGCAGGTTTTCGTCTGCGAATTGTAAATCTGCGCATTGATTGCATAGAAGCGTTTGGAATCATCGCTCGACGTGCTGAGACGCCACGCGGCTTTAACCATGATCGATCCGAGTGTCGAGGTTGTCGTCATCGGCATCTGCACGCCAAACTGCGCGTTCTCTTTCGGCGCCAGATTCTTCAGCAGGTAGAGCCACGAAGACTGATCGGAGTCTTGTCCGCGAATGAAGTTGTACTGAGCCTCGTCGTAGCGAATATCGTAATAGACGAAATTACTTCGTTGATCGATCAACGGAAAGGAGAACGCCTCTTTTGTTTGCATGAGTGACGTATCGCCCTTGGTCGTGAAGATCAGAGTTTTCTGATCTGCTGGTACGCCCGGGCACGCGAGTTCAGGACTAGTCGGATCATTCCACGGGCTGGGCCGCTTGTCCTGTTGTCCGAAGAGATCGAATGAGTCTTTGTAGGTTCCCCAAACTACGGGGGTGCCGTTTGGCGCACTGAAAAATATGGCCTGGTCGTTGGGATTATTTGGAACGCCGCGGGCGCCGGAAAGTGCGGGCCAGTTTAGGGCGATAAAGGATTCCCACGAGAAGTTATCGAAAAAAGGTCGCGCGTCCTGAGGTGTGGCCGGGTTTCCTGATATCGCTACCTGCCGGGGAATATTTCCGCTAATCACCGGCGAAGGCATTGCTTGTGGGAACCCCTTCGGCCACGGCGGCAGCGCTGGCGGCGAGGCGACGGCTGTTGGGCCCACGTTTGTGTTGGCCGGTGGAGTTTTCTGGCAACTGTAGCTGGCTAAAGCTATGAAGGCGATCGTAACCAGAAGAAGAATGATCTTTTCGTGACGACGCAGCGGTGTGCCCATAGTCAATTCTCCGGTTGGGGGCCGACCGAAACATTATCCACGGGCAATGCGAACTTCTGGTGGACAGTGAGGGTAGGCCGAAGATGCTTAACTGTAATCGATTAAGTGGACGAGGACCACACTGATGATGCATTTCGATAACGCCCGCATGTTATGCGCCTACGCAGGATCAGTCAATAGCATATCGCCGCCGGGTTGGTTCGGTTGAGTGGTTGGTTCGGTAGATGTGGATGGTTCGGTGGATGTGGATGGTTCGGTAGATGTGGATGGTTCGGTAGATGTCGTTGAGTAGCGTTAAAGATGTAACGCCGAAGGCGTTCGCTAATGTGAGCCCAGGGTTCGAGCGCAGCGAGAACCCTGGGATCGATAACGCCATATCGTGAGAACCCTGAAAGGGTTCGCCAGCCGCCGAACCTTTTCAGGGTTAATGCGAATTTTAATTTGGTGATCCCAGGGTTGTCGCTGCCGCTCCAACCCCGGGCTCAAATTAGCCAACGCCTTCGGCGTAATGTCGTGAATTGACGATCACCCTCCCTCGATCACGCCTCTGCGATTTGACTCTTGCCTGCCACTGGCCACATACTGCGCCTCGATCATTTCTTTCCCCTTCCCGACTCTTTCCCCAAGATCGCATTCATTCGTAGTTTTTATAAGATAGGGCGACGGCCCGACAGACTTTGCCGTTCTCGCCGCACGTGAGCGACGGAGTTTGTGTGCCGTTGCTCTTCGGGCAAGAGCGGGCCCGCAAGGGCAAAAAGGGTGATTCCGCTCTTGCCCCTAACATTTCGCCTGCCCCAAATGAGCCCCGAAATTCAACCCAAACCACGCACCTGTGCCGGGAAATCGTACGCATAAAGTGGTGCAACTATTGGACTAACTACTGAATCTCAACTTCTGGTTTTGGGTATTTTGGAACGGCCCCCGGCGGTTTCTTTTATTACTTGAGGAGAATTAAATGAGAAATATAAGAAAGATTTCCCCTGCCTTAATCGCTGCCTTCGCACTCATTTTTTCATTTTCCGCGCTCGCATCCGGCAAGAACAAAAACGTCAAATTCCCGAACGTCAAAATCAAGAATTTTGGTCAGATGGACGATCGGTTTTTCCGTGGAGCACGTCCCGACGAAGACGACTATGCCGCTCTCGCCGCGCTCGGCGTACAAACGATCATCGATTTGACCGACAATTCAAGAGAGTATGAGGAACCGGCTGTGAAGGCCGCGGGCCTGCGCTACATCAACATCGCGATGGAGGATAAGAGCTATCCCAGCATCGAGCAGATCAACGAGTTTTTGAAAGTGATCGACGATCCGGCTACCGGTAAGTTTTTCGTACACTGCGCGGGTGGACGTCACCGCACAGGCGTAGTCGGCGCTGTGTATCGCTTCCGTCAAGATAAGTGGAACCTGGATCAGGTGCTCGCTGAGATGGAGCAATACGAATTTAGCTCCGGATATGGCCACGGAAAACAGAAGGATTTCGTGAAAGATTACTGGCGCCAGCTTCAGACCACCGCCCAGACAAACTAAAACTGAAGTCGCGGATGAACGCGGATCTGCGTTCATCCGCGGCTCGTATCAAATACCACCTGATCGTACCACCAGAGCTTCTCGAAAAACTCTTGCGCGTGCGGCAACGCGCCATTCACCGTCTCAACAATCTCTGAAATACTGCGACGCCCATCTATTGCGTCATACATCTGTTTGTCGTGCTCACCAATCGGCAGAAACAGATCGTTAAACATGTGTGTCTGGTTCAACAACATACCCGCGGCCCCAGGAGAAAGCTGGTCCTGCATGCACATGGTCCACGCGCGACGAATCGGCACATAACGCAAATGCTGCTCGTTGTCGAAGCGAACTTTGCCATCGTTCTTCGCGTCGTTGCCCCTGACCACAAAATCGTGGTTAGTCATCAACCCGCGCCACAACTCCATCTGCGTGTACTGCTCAAGTTCGGGAAGCGCGGCCAGCCGGCTTGTATGAGGCGTGTCTGAAATCGCACCGCACTGCGGTAAGTAAGGCGCCTGCCAGTACCAGCGCGCGAAGTCCAGGTCGTTGCGTTCGACGAACTCAAACACCTGCGGCACTGAGTATGTTCTGTCGCGCGGGTTCAGAACTGCATCAACGAGAGCCTTCAAGTCCAGGCCCTCCCTCGAACCACGCATCATCAACACGAGTGGATGATGTTGCGATAGCAGAGTCAGCACCTGCGTAAGATCATTGATCTCTTCCTCTGATGTTCCGACGGCGAGCCGGCGGCAGTAGTCCTGAAGCATGGAGACGCCGGTGCGGCCATAAGGCGCATACAGCATCAAGTACATGACACCCTCGTCACCCAACACAGACCTGAGCGCGCGCAAACCCGCATCAGGATCGGCAAGGTGATGCAACACACCGGTGGAAATGATGTGATCGAAGCGGTGGTCCAGGTCACTCACGTTCTCGATCGGCAACTCTCGCGTCTCGAGGTTCGACAAGTCGTACTTCTGTTTCAACGCCTCAGTGTGAGTGAGACTGGTCGGGCTGATGTCGATGGCAACGACGCGCGCCTCAGGATGACAGAGTGCGAACTTTGCCGCCTGCCACGTTCCGCATCCGGCAACGAGAACGTCAAAGTCGGCGCGGTATTCCTTGTGGGGCCAGTACAGATGGTACTCAGCGAGATGAAGATTCGGGTCCTGCCACATGTCACGCACGGAATCGAGATTTTCCACCGGCGGCGGATAAGGGTGAATTGTGTAAAACTCGCCTACAGGGTCTGCGACAGTTTTCGGTTTCATGAGTTTAAATTGTGTGTTCAGAGTTCGGGGGCGAGAGTATACACAACAATGGAACAAGACTGGAAGCCACGGATTCTAAACAACTGCGTTGCGCGCGATGACCTCGCGATAGAAATCAGCGCTCAGCTTCGGCGTGCGCTTCTGTGTTGCATAGTCGACGTAATGAATTCCGAAACGGTTCGTGTACCCGTCGGCCCACTCAAAATTGTCCATCAAACTCCACAGAAAATATCCGCGTACCGGCACGTTGTCTGCCGTTGCACGACGCAACTGCGAGAGATAACTCCGCAAGTACGTCACGCGATCTGTGTCGTAGACGCGCCCATCCGGAGCCAAATCATCAGCAGCCGAACACCCGTTCTCAGTAATGTAGATCTCTTTCACGCCCCAAAGCTTCGCGACGTGACGCGGTCCCCAGTAAAGCGAGTCAGGAACGACGAGGAGCCAGAACGAAGGCGCATGCGGATGCGACTTCGCGTGCGAAATGTGAGTGAAGCCAACCGGCGACGACTCATCCGCGCGTACAAACTGTCCTGAGTAGATGTTAACCCCAACGAAGTCGAGCGGGCTCGAGATGATCTTCAAGTCTTCGGGCGTGAACTTCGGTGCATTCTCACCTTCGGATTTCAAGTACCAGTCAGTGTACTTCCCTTCCATGATCACAGTGAGATACTGCGCGTTCATCTCGCGCATCGCGCGCTCTGCCGCAAGGATGTTTGGCAGCGTCTCGACAGCCGGCACCGGAATCGTAATGTTCTCAGCGAGACCGACCTTCGTACCACTCTTCGCACTCGCACGAATCGCCTGCACGGCAAGCCCGTGACCGAGCACGGCATGATGACGCGTCTGGTTCAGGCGAAGCCCACTCAGCTTCAGACCAGGCGCGTGAATGCCCCACCGGTAACCAACCTCGATGAACGCGCCAAACTCATTGATCGTAAAGATGTGCTTAACACGATCGGTCAGACGTCCCGCAACGTAACCCGCGTAGTCGGCAAAAGCTTTTGACGTGTCGCGTCCTTCCCAACCACCGAAACGATCTTGTAGCGACTGTGGCAAGTCCCAGTGATAGAGAGTCGCGTAAGGCTGAATGCCGTTCGCGAGCAACTCGTCGACGAGGCGGTTGTAGAAGTCGAGTCCTTTCGGATTGGGTGGACCATCACCGTTCGGAAACACGCGCGGCCATGCGATCGAGAAGCGATAAGCCTTCACACCCAGCGCTTTCATCAACTGCACGTCACTCTTGTAAAGATGATAGTGATCGTTCGCGACGTCGCCGGTTGAATTGCTATTCACTTTGCCGGGCGTGTGCGAAAAGGTGTCCCAGATGGAAGGACCACGGCCGTCTTCTTTGACCGCGCCCTCGACCTGATACGAGGCGGTTGCCGTGCCCCAAATAAAGCCCGGCGGAAAGTCGCGCCCCGTGCTGCCGGCAGGCGTCGGGCGATCCTGGATGGCGCGGTTAGAGCCGAACGAAGGCAGTTCCGCGGTAGAAACGAGCGCTGCCCCACCGGCGAGTTTTGCAAACGTCCGCCTCGAGATTTTCTTCGTCAATAGTTTGTCCTCCTCGATTTTTTGAAGACAGCGCTGCGTTGAAAAGCAGCACACTATAATTCAACGCCGAACCTGGTAAACATCTCGCGGCGTCCGGTATTCGTGACACGTATGGCTCTACTGTCGAGATCCTGAGCTACCCATTTTCTCTTCATCGCAAGCTTCAATAACGCCGCACCCAACGCACCACCGAGATGAGGACGCCTTTCGCTCCAGTCAAGACAGGCATAGGCGAACCGCCGGCGCAGCTTCTGTGTTTCTTCGACGTCGATGCCGAGAGCTTCGACAGCCTTCACACCTTCGAGCGTCAATTCATAAGAATCATTACTGCCTGAGGAGGGCGACAGCCATTTGAGCTGCTTGAATCTGTCGTGTAACAACACGCCCAGATGACCTGCCATGTGATCGTAGCAAACGCGCGCCGCGCGCAATCGCTCCGGCGTGGTGGGAATAAACTTCGGGCGTGGCTGGTCCACTAACACGCTCAGGCCTTCGAGCACTCTTGCGACCTTCGGTCCCTCGAGACTGTAAAACCTGTGCTTTCCCTGTGTAATGACTTTAACAAGATGCTCTGCCTTGAGACGATTCAGGTGCGCGCTGGCGGTTGAGGTGGCGACATCAGCGACGATGGCGAGCTCAGTACTCGTTCGCGCGTGACCATCCATTAGACAAAACAGCATGCGCGCGCGTGCCGGCTCGCCGATGGCCCCTGCGATCCTGGCCACCGCAATCTCATCCAGTTGTTCTACATTCACATTTTGATGATAAACGAATCGTGCCCGTGAGGACAATAGTATAAAGTGCGGGCACTTGACAGGATTACAGGATTTTCAAGGATTCATCTTGTAAATCCTGCAAATCCTGTAATCCTGTCTAAAACTACCTCCAAAGAAAAAGGAGCACAGATGATCACCTGCATCATTCGCTATCAAATCGATCCCTTCCAACGAGACGAATTCAAAACTTACGCTGAGAATTGGGGACGCATCATTCCACGATGTGGCGGTCATCTCGTCGGTTACTTCCTGCCTCACGAAGGCACGAACGATGTGGCGTGGGGACTGATCGCATTCGATAGTCTCGCCGCCTACGAGACTTACCGCGGAACACTGCACATTTACTTTTGCCGATGATGCCGCGGAGTACCGCACCCTACACCAATCTTTACTTCTGTGTGAGTTCGACCTTACGCCGAAGGCGTTGGCTAATTTTAGCCCAGGGTTGGAGCGCAGCGACAACCCTGGGATCTTCATAAATAACGGATTGAACCCTGAAAGGGTTAGGCAGATGGCGAACCCTTTAAGGGTTTAATGCATATCGTGATTTGTTACCCAAGGTTGTCGCCACGCTCCAACCTTGGGCTGAAATTAGCGAACGCCTTCGGCGTTAGTTCCAACCACAATCGGACTTGACAGCTATACATTCGCGGGCATATGTTTGTCGCCGCGTAATGACCTGTTCTTTGTAACGTCAGCAATCGCTAATCCAACTCGACGTCGTCGGGTTGGACCGTCGCAGGTGCCCTAGAGGGCGACAAGGGAAGTTGGGTGAAATGCCCAGACGGTTCCCGCCACTGTGTACCGGCAATTGCATAGCTTCCATTAACGTCACTGATCTCACGCGAGATTGGGAAGGCCGTGAAGCTATGCGCTCGAGCCGGAAGTCAGGAAACCTTGCCTGCTGCAACGGAAGCGACCACAACAGCTCCGGGAAAGGGCAAGTGGCGTCAAAGCAAATCGGGTAGGCAAACTACCTTTTCAAATTATCGAGATTAGACGCCCTCGATCTTCCAACGGAGATCGAGGGCGTTTTTGTTTTTAAGCACAAAAAGCACATTCTGTTTTGTGTGGAAAGAGTCAAAAGCAATGAAAATAATCTTCGTTTCGATTTTGTTGATCCTGGGCAGCGTTGCAGTGGTCCAGGGGCAGACAAACGGCGCCGCAATCAGTGGCTACATAAAGGATCCGCAGGGCGCGAATGTGCCCGGTGCGACAGTCAGGCTATACGGGCGCGATCGCAGCTTCAGTCTCGTCACCGCGACTGATTCGAGCGGCGCGTACAGTTTCAAAAATCTTGCGCCCGGAGAATATCTTGTCGAAGCTGAAGCAAGCGGCTTTGCACTCGCACCCGCTCAATCAGTCGATGTCGAACGAGGTAAGACCACCACGCACGAAATCACCCTCGAGCTCTCAGGTGTACGCAGTGCCGTTGTGATTACTGCTTCTGACACACCGCAGACTGTCGATGAAGTTTCAAAAGCACTGACCGTCGTCGCCGATGAGGAGATTGACGAACGCGACGAGATGGCGATTCCCGAAGCACTGCGAATCGTGCCCGGATTGCGCGTGCAGCAACTCGGTGGTCCAGGCTCATTCACTTCAATCAAAACGCGCGGCCTGCCAAGCGAAGACACCGCCGTGCTGGTCGACGGCATACGCTTGCGCGACGCCGCGGCTCCTCAGGGCGACGCCACAGGTCTTCTCGAAAATTTGATCGTCACTGACATCAGTCGCATTGAAGTTCTGCGAGGTTCCGGTTCTTCTCTGTACGGGTCAAACGCAGTCGGCGGCGTGGTGAATGTCGTAACGAACGAAGGTGGTGGTCCAATTCACGGGAGCGTGCTCGGTGAAGGCGGCGGTCTCGGCCTGTTTCGAACGCGAGCGCAGCTTGCCGGTGGTACTGAGAAATAATCGCGTGGTCTACAGCGGCGGCTTTTCGTTCTTCAACGTCACTCGCGGTCGTCGACGATCAGGACGAAGCGCGCAACACAAGCGGGCAAGGGAGGATTCTGTTTCGCTTGACGCCCACTGCGACACTTACGGGACGCATCTATACCGCGCAAGTCGCGATTACAGTTGAATAACAACCCGGAGGGCGTCGGCGTTCTCCCGGCGACCGGCATCATCGAAGCGATTCCCCTGTCTCGCGAGGAACAACTTCGCTTCGAAGCGGGCGTGCCTTCTTCGGATTTGATTACCGGTGGCGCCACCTTCATTCCCGGCGCCAACGATCCGGACAACTTGCGGAAAGCAAGCTTCTTCGACGGCGCGCTCACGTTCACGCAACGACCTACTGAATCTTTCGGCTACACGATCAGTTATCAGGGCCTCGCAACAAATCGCAGCGGTATCAATGGACCACTCGGCGTCGGCTTTCAACCGTTTGGCGGCTCGACGCGATCCGATTTTGATGCTCGAGTTCACACGCTCAATGCTCGCGTCGATCTGCGTGCCGGGCGCGTCAACTACATCACGGGCGGTTACGAGTTTGAGAGCGAGAGTTTTGCTAACCCGTCATTTCAGGTCAATCCGGCCGATAACTCAGACGTCGATGTCGCGCAACGAAGCCACGCCTTCTTTGTTCAGGACCAACTGCGCTTTCTCGACGATCGTTTACAGATTTCTGCGGCTTTCCGCACGCAGTTGTTCAGGTTGGAGGATCCGGTGTTCACGCCCACGGCGTCAGCGCCTTACACGGGCATCATCTTTCAATCGCCGCCAACCGCTTACACAGGCGACGGATCGATTGCTTACACGTTTCGATCGACGAATACCAAGCTGCGCGGGCACGTCGGCAATGGCTATCGCGCGCCGTCGCTGTTCGAACGCTTCGGCACGGCGTTCGACAGTTTCTTTGGTTACTCGATCTTCGGCGATCCACGTCTGAAGCCGGAGCAGTCCGTCGCCTTCGATGTCGGAATCGATCAGACGTTTGCTGACAATCGCGTGCGCGTCTCGGCGACTTACTTCTACACCGAGCTGCGTCGTATCATCATCTTCGACTTCTCGGGGCTGATCGATTTCACGACCGATCCGTTCGGCCGGTTTGGCGGTTATCTCAATACCGACGGCGGTATCGCGCGTGGCGCTGAAGTCGAGCTCAGAGCGACTCCGTTCCGGACGCTGAATCTCACCGCTGCTTACACGCTCACGAAAGCACAGCAGCGCACGCCTCAAGTGCCAGGGACGATCCGCTCGCTCGTGATTCCCGATCATCAGTTTTCAATCGTGGCTACACAGCATGTTGGGCGCCGCGTGCTGATCAATTTTGATTTCTCTGCGTCGAGTAATTATCTCGGCGCGGTCATCGATCCCGTGACGTTTACCAGCCGCGGTTATCGATTTAAAGGAATGCGCGAAAGCCGATCTCGGCGCGAGCTATTCGTTGCCGTTGGGTGATGAGCGGCGGCAACTGCGGTTCTTTGGATATGTTGACAATCTTTTCGATCGGGAATATTTTGAGAGTGGCTTTCGCACGCCGGGGCGGACGGGCAGGGCTGGTGCGACGTTCGTGTTTTAGTCGAGATGGAATCGAGTGACGAACCAGAGGTGCTCACGGAGGGGGAGGACTATTACTTCGAAGATGGGTTGATGGTCCTCACCGCTCGGTATCTGTTGCGCCGTGGTTACTGTTGTGAGCAGGGTTGCCGGAATTGTCCGTATGGATTTGTTAGACAGGATGACAGGATTACAGGATGAACAAGATTAATCCTGTTAATTCTGTAAATCTTGTAATCCTGTCTACAACTACCTCTCGAAATAAGAACGCTCATGAACATTGAGATCTCAACCTTCCCGCGGCGCATCATCTGCCTTACGGAAGAGACGACCGAGACGCTCTATCTCCTTGGCGAACAGGATCGCATCGTCGGCGTCTCCGGCTATACGGTGCGACCACCCGAAGCGCGCCAGAAGCCGAAAGTCTCCGCTTATATCAACGCGAAGTTCGACAAGATCCTTTCCCTCAAACCCGACCTCGTCTTCGCCTTCTCGGATCTACAAGCCGACATCGCCGCGGAGTTGATTCGACGCGGTGTCACTGTCTTTACATTCAACCAGCGCAGCATCGTCGAGATCATGGAGATGATTCTGACGATCGGTCGCATCGTCGGCAGCGCTGAAAAAGCAGCGCAACTCGTAACGACACTACAGAGCGAGATGGATGCGATTGCCGCATCAGCATCGCGCTTTCCGTATCGTCCGCGTGTGTTGTTTGAAGAGTGGTACGACCCGCTCATCTCCGGGATTCGCTGGGTCGACGAGCTGGTCGAGATTGCCGGCGGCGATTCCATCTTTCCCGAGCTGCGCGAATGTCAGAGTGCGAAAGATCGGATCGTCGATCCGGCTGTCGTGATCGACCACGATCCACAGGTGATTATCGGTTCGTGGTGCGGGCGGCAAGTCAAGAAGGAGTTGATTAGGGCGCGCGAGGGTTGGGCCACTATCAGCGCGGTTCGGAACGATCACATTTACGAGATCAAATCGGCATACATTCTTCAACCCGGTCCGGCCGCGCTCACCGAAGGACTGCGCCAACTACACGCGATCCTCGCGCACGTAGTAGAACAAAATGTCGATCCTTCGCTCCTTCCGCGCGAGCGAAGTGACACTAGTAAAAGAAATATTGCGGAACCGTCCACCAGCCTGATCGCCCAAATAAAGACAACCTAATGGCCCAAACCATCCTCTGAGCATCTGTACTTCGGCTCTCCCACAGCTCTGCAAAGGAATTTCGGGTGTTTTGGTGGCTTTGTGACAGTCCTCATCGTGTAACAGGGGTTCACAAGGCACCGATTTTGCAGAGTTAAGCTGAGGACTGGTCACGACTGGGCCGCCAGTCACCTGCTCCTCGAAACGACCACAACTTGTCTGCATCAGTCAGACCAAATCTAGGAGGATACTCTGTGTTTAAGACGATATTGATCGGTACGATCATCGTTGCGTGCGCCTCAATTGCCGCCGCGCAATCTGACTACAAGAAGTTTGAGTTTTTTGGTGGATATTCGCACAACCGGATCGACACCGGCATTGGCGATGACGATCCGGACCTCGGAGACATCGTCGATGAGCGCGAAGGCTTTCACGGATTCGAAGTCTCAGCGACAGGAAACCTCACGCGCTACTTTGGGATCAAGGGCGACTTTTCCGGACATTTCAAGAGTAGGGAATTTCCGTTTGCAGTGTCGCGGTCCCTAGCGCGCGCGTCGACCTGGAATCACGACTGTTCAACTTTCTGGGAGGTGTGCAACTAAAGGACAACTCTACAGAGGGAACGTTTAAGCCATTCGCTCATGCACTCGTTGGCGTCGCGCATGCTCGCAATAGCGTCGACTTCAACGCTGACGTTTGTGCCGCAGTGTTTCCGAGTCCGTGTCCCACAGATTTCACGGAAAGTGAAACCGGGTTTGCGGCCGCGTTTGGAGGCGGTATCGACATTCGCGCGAGCGATCGTATTTCAATTCGCGCGATACAGATCGATTACAACCCGACGCGGTTGTTTGACAGCACGCAGCACAATTTCCGAATCGGCGTCGGAATCGTGTTTCACTGAGAAGTAACCATGCCATAAAAAGCCGCAAGAATCACAAAACAGAAATGCCTTACTGAAATTCTTTTTGTGCATCCGTGCCTAATTTGTGGCGAATAATCAAAATGTCCTGATACGACAATCCGTCCTCACGTCCGGACCAGGTTCCATAGATCCTCTTCTGACTGCCAGCCCGTATTTCTCAAGCAACTGCATGACAAAACTCTCATCGTATGCGACTGCGCTCTCGGGACTGTCCTGACGCACGTAGCGCCACTCACCTTCTCCATAATTAAATGCCAGATCATTCGCGCCTTTTCTCGCCAACGCGGCTTGCTCGTCATTGAGAAGAAAGAACGTCGCGAGGCAACGTCCGTCATTCTTCATTAGGCGCGCCACTTCACTGACGTAATTGCTGACTTCAAGCGGGCGCATGTGTGTGAAGACTGATTTCAATAGGATCAGATCGAATGAGCGATCTTCGAATGGAAATCGATACGCTTCGGCGCTGCTGTGCTCCATTCGGATTGTAGGCGAGGTTGCGCACGTCGATGTGTGCGAAGTGGAAGTTCTGATGACGGTGCGCGATCTTCTGCCGGCACCAACGGATGGATGGTCCATGTATGTCAACTCCGGCATAGCTTCCGTTTCATTCAGATAGTTCTTCAGGTGCAGCGCCATCTGGCCGCAACCACAGCCGATATCAAGCAGCGTTCATCGGGACGCAAGCCTGCGAGCGAACGCAGGTATTCCATAAACTCTGCACCCGACGACTCAAAGCTCCGCAACGGCCCCACATACCGGCGCAGGTGCAGTGGCGGTAACTCCGCTTTGCCTTTCACCACGCGTGCGAGGTAATCAACCGGCCCGAGCGCAACGAGCCCGGCATTGCGAATAGAGCGGAGAAGTTTGATCGCGTTGCGGTTCATTGTCGGATGCGCATGGATTGTGCCACGGATCAACCAGGCTGTTTCGGTCTAACAACTAAGCTGGAACTCTGAACTTATTTATTATCCGGAAAACTATCTCGCATTAGAGGATATGTCATGCAAATGCGCCGCGTAATGCTCGCGTTAATATGATTGCGTGTGGTGATGGTTGCGCCCGCACCTGTCACACAACACGCCGCGTCAAACTCATTTACGATCGAACAGATCAAGGGTTATCCGTTTCCAAACGAGCTGACTACGTCTTCGACCGGCTCGCGGATCGCGTGGGCATTCAACGAGCGAGGCGCGCGTAACGTTTGGGTCGCCGAAGGTCCTGACTTCAAAGCGCGACGATTGACGAACTACGAAAACGACGACGGCCAGGAGCTGACGAGTCTTTCGATTTCCGCTGACGGCAAGTATGTCGTCTATGTTCGCGGCGGAGATCACGGATCAAACTTCGACAGCTCGGTCGGCGTCAATCCCGCGATTGGGCCAACGCAGATGAAGGTCCAGATCTGGAGCGCACCGTTTGGCGGTGGCGAGCCGAAGCTTTTAGGCGAAGGTGACGAGCCACTGATTTCGCCGAAGAGCGATCGCGTCGTGTTCGCAAAGGATCGCGGACTGTGGACTGCACCGCTCGATGGCTCGACGCCGGCAAAGCGACTCTTCTTCGCACGCGGCGAATGCGGCGCGCCCGAGTGGTCGCCGGACGGTTCGAGGCTCGCGTTCGTTTCGAATCGCGGCGACCATTCCTTCGTCGGCGTCTATACAAACGAATCGACACCCATCGTCTATCTCGTGCCGTCAACTTCACGTGATTCGAGCCCGCGTTGGTCACCTGACGGAAAGCGAATCGCATTTGTGCGACGACCCGGCAACGGCGGCGCACCCGAGGCGATCCTCGAACAACGCCCGCAGGCATGGTCCATCTGGACCGCCGACGCAACCACCGGCGATGGACAACAACTCTGGAAGAGCCCGTTCACTTTGCGCGGCTCGCCTCCGAACACGCACGGCGGAACAAACCTGCACTGGGCCGCCGCCGGTCGCATCGTCTTTCTCTCGTACCTCGACGGTTGGCCGCACCTCTACTCGATTTCAGAAAAGGGCGGCGAGCCGATGTTGCTCACGCCGGGCAACTACATGGCCGAGTACATCTCGATCAGCAACGATCGTCGTTACCTCGTCTTCGCCGGAAACGCAGGAACTGACGCTGACGACATCGATCGCCGTCACATCGTGAAGGTTCCGGTCGATCGCGCGGAACCTGTCGTCATGACTCCCGGCAAGGGACTCGAGTGGACACCGTTCGTCACCGGCGACGGTAAATACATCGCGTATCTCGCTGCGACTGCGCAGCGTCCACCGCTGCCGGTCGTGATGCCTGCGTCGGGCGGCGGCAAAGCGATGACGCTCGCGGAAGATCGCGTTCCGAAAGATTTTCCGGCGTCTCAACTGGTCGTGCCGAAGAAGGTGCGCTACAAGGCGCCCGATGGTGTTGAAGTTCACGGGCAGTTGTTTGAAGCAGCGGGTGGCGCGTCGAAGAAGCCTGCGATCATTTACGTTCATGGTGGTCCACCGCGACAGATGCTCGTCGGTTGGCATTATTCGGATTACTACACAAATGCCTACGCGCTGAACCAGTATCTCGCGAGTCGCGGGTACGTGGTCCTTTCAGTCAATTACCGTTTGGGGATTGGCTACGGCCACGACTTTCATCGCCCGCCGAATGCAGGTGCACAGGGCGCGTCGGAGTATCAGGATGTGAAGGCCGGTGCTGAGTATTTGCAGCGACTGTCGCAGGTTGATGCGAAGCGGATAGGGATCTATGGCGGGTCGTACGGCGGGTTTCTAACGGCGCTCGCGCTTGCGCGCGACTCGCAGCTCTTCGCGGCTGGAGTTGATATACACGGCGTGCACAACTGGACTGCGGAACGCGCGGCGTCGTTGCTGGAGAATCGTTACGAGAAGATACCGGACGTTCAGCGTGCGCTCGACGTAGCGTGGCAGTCGTCGCCGGTTTCGTCGATAGATGGCTGGAAGTCGCCGGTGCTGTTGATTCACGGTGACGACGATCGGAACGTGCGTTTCAGTCAGACGACGGATCTCGTGAGGCGTTTGGAGAAAGCGGGCGTGTCGTACGAGGAGTTAGTAATACCTGACGACACGCATCATTTCATGCGCCACGCGAACCTCGTGAAAGTTAACGCGGCGGTTGCGGCATTCTTCGACCGCGTTTTCGGGATGAAAAGCGGCAGCGAGTAAATATCAGACAGGATTTACAGATTTTTCAGGATTGACATGTAAATCTTGTTCACATCTTGTAAATCCTGTCTAACACTGGTTACGGGCCGAAGCGGTGACGGTATTCGTCTGAATAGATAAACCCGAAGATCATGTGCCGGAAGTTGCTCGGGTCGGCCGTCAGTGTGGCGATCCAGTTGTCGTAACCGATCGTGTCCGGATCGCGCCGCAGGTAGCCAAAGTACTGCATCGCCACGAACGCGCGGATGAAGAACTTATCGGTCACCGACTGTATTTCTACTACCTCCCGCAGCACCTGCGCTCGCGTCTTCTGATTCCCATCCAGCGCAGCTACCAACGCCGCCTTGTTTGCCAGCGTCACTTCCGCATTCGTCTCCAGCGCATCGACATAAGCGCTATTCGACAACGCGTCGTAGCGATTCTTAAACTCCTGTCGCTGCACAAACGCATCCGTGTATGCAGCTTTACTTGCGACCTCCGAATCCGGCGACTGTGGCCCACCGACCAGCGCCATGTCAGGCACAAACTCGGCATACGTCGGCTTCCGGTCAAAACCGACTTCATAAAACTTGTAAGCAAAGTAGCCACGCCCGCGGAACTCATCCGAAAGGAAGAAGCCCGCTGACACGTGCACGCGATCGCACGTCGGATTATCAAACTCCCCAAAACCACCGTTGGGACAGTTACCCAACGTATCGGTCCAATTCGCGAGCCCGATCGGGTCAGGCAAGCGGCCCAGGAAGTCGATGTACTGCTGCGTGATGAACATCGTCACGCCATCGATCGGGTTTTGCGTCGCGGGTGTCGTGTCATCATCGACAATCGTGATCGTTGCCGGGTTCGGTGTGGCCAGAAGCGCTCCCGTGGCTTCGCTCAAGTTCACCGTCAGAGTTTCATCGCCTTCGACGAGTGCATCGTTCACGATCGGAATCGTAAAAGTCATGGTTGTTTCGCCAATCCCGAATCGCAAGCTTCCAACTGCCGTACCGTAGTCGCAGCGCTCGGAAGCTTTGCCGTTTGCGAGTGTGCAATTCTGCAAGCCCGCGGTATCGGTTGTGGAATAGTGAACAGTAGTCGATCTCAACAGGTCGCCGGCGCGAGTGACTGTGACATTCACAAATCCCGCTGACTCATTCACACTGACAGCCAGCGTTATTGAATTGCACAGTGGCGTCGTCGTTAACGATAAACACAGTGGCGACAGAATTCGAGATGAAAGCGGCATTCGTGGCATTGCTCAACGTTACGTTGAACGTTTCGATCGGCTCGATCGTGGTGTCTCCGTTGATTGGAATATTAATGGTGGCGGATGTGCTTCCGGCGGGAATGGTAACGGTGCCGGAGCTGGCAACATAGTCGCTACCGGCCGTAGCCGTGTCGTTGGACGTCGCATAATTGACAGTCACGACCTGAACTGACGGACCGGACAGGGTCACGTTGACTGCAACATTTTGCGTTCCTGAATCGCCTTCGGCGATGCGAGCGGTCGACGCCGCCGAAATAAAAGGTTTGAAATCATCGTCACTGAGGTTGATAGTGCCTGCATTCGGTGCTGTCAGCACAGCGCCCCCAGTTGGATTGCTCAACGTTAGAGTGAACGTCTCATCTCCCGTTTCAAAGAGATTGTCGTTAAAGATCGGAATAGTGATGTTCTTACTCAACTCGCCTGGTCCGAAGGTAAGCGTCCCGCTGGTGGCAGTGTAATCGGACCCGGCTGTTGCCGTGCCGTCGCTCGTCGCAAAATTGATCGAGGCTGTGCCCGAAATGTCTCCTGTTCGAGCTACCTTTACGGACACGGTGGGAGTGCCTTCACGGACAAAGATTCTGTCTGTCTCAAACTGAATTCCCGTCGGTATTGGCGCTGCGTTTGACACGAGCTCCGTCTGCACCAGATAAACCCGACTCGCTCCGGGAAAGGTTGTAGGCACCGTAGTGAACGCAAGCCCGTTTGTTCCCCAGCGCTGCAGACTCACCGGGTCGCCTCCAACTTCAGGCAGTATTACCCCTCCTATGGGCGTGAAAGTATTCGAATCGTAAGCCCCTATCAATACATTTATGCCATTCCGAAACGCAAAAAACGTTCGTTGATTCGCACCATCAACTGCCATAACCGCGGAAAAGTTCGAGACCTGAAAAGTTCCCTTCCATTCTCCGCTCTCCGGATCTGCCACCACGCCTGAGGTTCCGTACAAAAGACCATTTGAAAACTCGAACGAGTTTCCACCATTCCAAAAACCGCTGATGGTACTCGACTGCGTAACTCCGGATGCATTAACGAGGAACTTCGAATAAACTGCCACCGGACGAGCTGTATAGGGTTGACGCGTTCGCGCCAAACTCTATCGGACCAAAACTGCTGGCAGTGTTGGGGCGCTGTACACCGTTGTCAAAAACCCCGAGGCCGCCGTTGAGCCTTTGCTTATCACTAATGAGTGGGGACTTCCCGGAACAACTTCCATGTCGACCGGGGGCTGAGTAGTACCTGTATTGAATTGCAGTCCGGCAGTTCCCGGCGAGTACATCAAACCGCCGCACGGCGTTGGCGCCGTTCAAGTGTGTCCAGATCGTTTGACCATCGCTGGAAATCGCCATTCTGCGTGGCTCGCTACCGATAAAGACCGATGGTCCTACTTCTCCGCTCGTGGAATTGATCTTCGTGATGCTGTTACCGTTAACACCCGCGGTGCTCGGTACGCTCGCATAAAAAGACTGTGTTGCTTCGCTGTACACGAGATCGTTCGCCGGTAAATCCACTCGCCTTACAAACGTTGGAATGTATGGCGGAGTTGGCGACGGTGTTGGCGATGGAGTGGGCGTCGGGCTCGGAATCGGCACACTCGCATTCACGAGCGGACTCTCTATCAGAAATATCTTCCGATCAGATGTACGAAACGCCAGCCCGTTAGTCCCCCACCTGACCAGACTGCCGGGACCTCCTGTCAGTCCCGAGATGCTGATAAAGCCGACCGGAACAAACGTAGTGAGGTCGTATGCCGTGATCGCCACGCTCAATCCCTGCCCATTGAAGAACTGACTGCTAAGGAAGAACGCGCGGTTGTTAGCAACATCGATCACGTGAGATGTGTTGAAGAACCCGCCGCCGAAAAAAGTTCCTACCAGAGCTCCCGTGCTGGGGTTGATCACCTGCCCACTGGAACCATAGAGGAGATTATTGGCAAGACTGATTTCCTCTCCGGCGAAGAACGGAGCAGTACCGGTCACTGTCACTCCAGAGCTATCAATTGACATTTTGGTGAGATCGCCGAAACCGAAACCAGTAGCTCCGTAAAGCAGTGACGGGGAAGCAAAAGCAAGAAGGTCGCTGCCGTCGATGTGGCCCGGGCCTGTTTTTGGTCGCCGCACACCATCATCGTAAATCGCGACGCCCGCCTGGGGTGGCGAGATGCCGGGATGTTGCAGAGCTACAGCAACCGTGGACGGATTACCCGGAGACACAGCAATGTCACTGAGTGACAACGTACCAAAGAAGTTGTCTCGCCCTATGAAAAACTGCTGGCCGGCCGTATGTGTGAGAATGTTGTAACGGCGAATTGATGCGGCGCCATCGAGGCCGACATAAAGCGTTGCGCCATCGTCCGCCTGGGCCAGAATGTTTGGCTCGCTTCCGACGAAAACCTGGTTTGTTACGGAACCAAGTACCGGATCGATCTCGGCGATGCTGTTTCCGTTGCTGCCCTCATTGCTCGGCACACTCGCATAAATCTTTTGTGTTCCCTGATTGAAGACGAGATCGTTCGCACTCAACGTCATCTGTCGTATGAACGCAGGGGCTGGAGGGGACGGCTCTGGAAATGGAGTCGGGGAAGGCGTTGGAGTAGGTGTCGGTATCGGTTCTGCTGACGGAATCAGCGATGTCTGAATAATGTATAACTCGTTGCCAGTAGTGCGAAATGCAAGTCCGTTTGGTCCCCACCGAACGAGCGAAGTCGGACCTCCGGTAACGCCACTAATGTTGAGAGAGCCCAGTTGAAGAAAAGTATTTATGTCGAAGACTTTGATGATTACGCTTCCGAAATCTGGACCAAACGTCAAATAGTAGGCGCGGCCGACTGAAGTATCAGGCACAAAGGCACTCGCGTCTGCCGTGATTACATTCGGGAACGTACCCAGCAATGAACCGGTCTCGGGGTTAACAACGTGACCACCTGAAGTGAAGATCAGGCCATTACTGAATTTAATGCTCCCAAAGACGCTGGGTACTACTGTCGAGCCAAGGCTCACACCTGACGTATCAATCGTAAGCGTCTGGATGCCGCCTAACGGAGCGCTTCCATATAGTTTGGACGCAGACGCGGAGAAGGCCAGAAAGTCAGCGCCGCTGAGGTGACCTGGTCCAGTATTGGGCCGCTGTACGCCATCGTCGAAGATTGCCACACCCGCTTCCGGCGGACTGACGCCTCCGTAATGTCGGGCTACGGCGATCGTCCCGGGATTTGCCGGAGCAACAGCGAAGTCATTGATGTTATAACGACCAAAGAATGAATCTTGACCGACTGAGAATTGAAGACCGGGAGTGTTTGTAAGAGCATCGAAACGGCGAATTGCAGATGCGCCTTCAAGCACGGCGTAGAGGCTGTGACCGTCATCTGAAAGCGCGAGCTTGTCTGGCTCACTACCGATAAAGGTAGTACTGGTAATTAATCCGGTCGTTGGATCGATCGCTGCAATGCTGTTACCGCTACTTCCGGCGAAGCTCGGTAAACTCGCGTAAATCTTTCCCGTAGAGCTGCTGTAGACCAGATCATTCGTCGTCAGATTTATTCGTCTGATGAAATCTGTTGGTACGTCGGGAGCGTTGAGTGGAGCGGCTGCGCTCCTGGTCGCAAGCAGGAAAGGAGCAGCAATGAAGTTGATCGTGCTGACGAGTAACAGGAGAGCCAGTCTTCTCCTGCGACAGTGGGTGCGCGGTATGTTGTTCATGAGGGTTCTAAACTACATTCGAACTTATTAGAGTTGCTGCGATCTGTGTTTTGGGGAGACCTTGACCGATCTAGTTAGCAGTCAGTTCCTACAACCTCGGCATGGCTGGGCAGCTTACCTCCACTTGCGTGTTGGGAT
The DNA here is from genome assembly GCA_963748155.1 of uncultured Acidobacteriota bacterium. Taxonomy (GTDB): domain Bacteria; phylum Acidobacteriota; class Blastocatellia; order Pyrinomonadales; family Pyrinomonadaceae; genus PSRF01. The sequence continues at coordinate 836,964 of CAVVHV010000005.1, forward strand.
TCGGAGGTAGCGAGCCAAAGAATACCAGATCCGCTGGCTCGATTTCTACGGGCAAGGTTAGTAGTTGAGTTTGGACGAGGTCAGTACCACCTGCGGTAGCGGGTGGGTGACACTTGGGCGTTGACAGCACTGAGGCTGCGCACCCACCCGCTATCGCAGGTGGTACTGACCTCATCCAACAGTGATTTCGAGGATGTGCAGACTAACGAGAGGTGAGCTGTCTCACTTCTTGAACAGGTTCGCGAACGCCTGGCGAGCATCCGTCGGAGCACCTGACGAGGTTTGCCGCTCGACGACAGTTCGTGGCACGAACAACTCGCATGTATTGCGCGCGTTTTTGTTGACGATGCGGGCGGGGATCGTCTTGCTGCATTGGAAGCGCGCGCCGGGATCGAAATACGAGCACTGGCGGCACGTGTGAAGCTCGGCACGACAGTTCGGGCATGTACTTTCAAGGGTGATGTTCGTCGGCGCCTTCGCTCCACACGCGGAACACTTCACCGTTTCGCCAAACGCCATCATCTTCGGCGAGCGTGGGCCTTCCCGATCGACAGGTTTCGACTGCGGATTCGGTTTCTGGCCTTGCGGCCGCTGCGGCTCGCGATCGTTATCCATGTAGCCGCGATGACGATATTTCCGGTCACTCATATTTGCGCTCCTGAGGAAGAGATACACTGGATGATACGTGAAATTCAGTGAATGTCACAGGTACGAAGTTATAGTTTCGCCGCAAAAAATCACAAAAGGCACAAAGAGCTTGCCTCGTCTAAGCGTGAGTCTTAGGCATTATGCGTGTTTACACCGCATGGTAAACCTGGTTGACGGAAACCAAAACAGTCTCTTCTGCCAATGCTTCCATCGCTGCTCGCTTCAACTCGCCCACGTATGCGGTCACACTGGCAACGTTGGTCGATAGCGCTAAAGGCGAATCGCAATAGATTAGGTTGATACGATCCCAAATGCGGTCCCCCCTTTTCGAGAGATAACAGCCTTCGAGACCTCTCAGCACGCTGCTGCCGCCAAAAGCATACGTGAATTCTGCTTCGAAGGAGTTGAGTAAATTTTGGTATTCTGCAGAAGGAAGGTCCGGAATATAGACCTCAACTCTTAGTCGCTCGAGCAGTGGCAAGGAACTGCTCCTTTCGCTTCGAAAATTCTTTCATTCGTTTTAATGCTTCTTCAGTCGAAATCGTGGCGCGAGGAGGACGCTCGATTTTGATTTCTTTTGAGGTTTTTTGTTTCTTCATAGCGTCCATTTTACATGCCAATTCGAGTTCGTCAACCCACCTATCTACACATGGTCCACACGATCTTTTCAGAGACGGTAGCTTAAGAGACGGTGCATCAAATAGAATCCGAGTCTGAATGAGCGTTGAAGCAAATGAGATACATCATTATCCGTGCGCGTCGTGTGGGGCGGATTTGGTTTTTGAGCCGCGCGATGGGTTTCTGACGTGTCCTTACTGCGGGCACAAGGAAGCGATTCCGGAAGGGGACGGAGCGGGTTGAGGAGCAGTCGTTCGAGCAGCACCTGCAGATTCGACCGGAGCAGATGGCGAAGCTCGCGGTTGATGCGCTCGAAGTGCAGTGCCAGAGCTGCGGAGCGAAGTCGATCTTCACTCCCCCACAAGTTGCGGGAAGATGCGAGTTCTGTGGCGTGCAGATCGTGGCCCAGCCAAAATCTGCGGATCCGATTCTCACGCCGGGCGGGCTGCTGCCGTTTTGCGTCACGCAGCAACAGGCCAGCTCAAGTCTCAGGCAATGGCTTTCGTCGAGATGGTTTGCGCCGAACGATCTAAAACGTTTTGCCGAGCCTGAAGCCATTCACGGGATCTATCTTCCCTTCTGGACCTACGACACAAACACCACCACTGACTACACCGGCCAGCGCGGTGAGTATTACTACGTAACTGAGACTTATTACGAACGCGACGCGCAGGGAAACCAGGTGCAGCGCACGAGACAGGTAAGACACACTCGGTGGTATCCGACGTCAGGCACAGTCACGGGATCGTTCGATGATGTCTTGATACCGGCAACGACGTCGTTGCCTCCCGATCGTCTTGCAGCGCTTGAGCCGTGGGACTTTCCAGAGTTGAGATCGTATGACCCGGCGTTTCTATCGGGATTCAAAGCGCAGCGATACCAGGTAGATCTCAAGCAGGGCTTCGAGCTGATGAAACAGGTCGTCGCGCCGGCGATCGAAGAAGCCGTGCGCAGTGACATCGGCGGCGACGAGCAGAGGGTCGACGGTCTCTCCACTGCGTACTCCGAGATCACTTTCAAGCACTTGTTGCTACCGGTTTACGCCGGCGCTTATAGATACAACAGCAAGTTGTTTCAGATTCTGGTGAATGGCAGGACCGGTGAGATACAGGGTGAGAGGCCGTACAGTGTGTGGAAGATTGCGTTGTTGGTGGTGAGTATATTGATCGTTGTATTGATTTTGGTGTTAGTGTTCGGTAATCGCTAGTTTGGACAGGATTTACAAGATGTTTTCAGGATTTACATGATTTGTAAATCCTGTGAAATCTTGTAAATCCTGTCTACAACTACTGAGACCTTCAACTCCTCAAACAATCTTTTTGATGAGATCTCTTTCGATGATCACACGCCCTTGAAAACTGATCGCCGTCAGCAGTATCGCCACGCGATCGGTGCCTTTGACGTCGTGCTGAAAAACTCCGATGAGATGTTGCAGCGGTCCACTATTGATCATCACCGGATCCCCTTCATTCAGCTCGTCGTCGAGTTTGACGAGCCCGTCTTCACCAACCCGTAGCTGGAACAATTGGATGATCTCGTCGTCGATGCTCGTTGGACCATTACCGAAGCTGACGACACTGTGCACTCCGCGCGTAAAACACACACGACGAAGCGAATGACAAACTTCAAACTGCGCGAAGAGGTAACGCGGAAAGAGCGGCCTGATCACGTTTGACGAAACACCGGTGAAGGGGTTGGTGTATCGCTCACTAACTTTCGGAAGAAACGTGTTGATGCCCCAGACTCTGAGGTTGCACTCTGCTCGCACCTCTTGTTTCGGTTGAGTCTTAACTACATACCAGCGAAGAACATCGTCGAACCCATTGATCATAAGAATCCTCGAGTATTCGGGTGAGTTTAGGTCATAGGGGAAACGCGAGTGTTATCTAATGATTCGCAAGCTGGCCGGTCGCGGTCGGCGGCGGCAACGAAAAACTCTTACTTACAAACGTTGAGTCGGTATAGGAAAATGGAGCCGGGATGATGTCGCTGGCTCGGGCTTTGATCGTCAAATCCTTCACGTCAGGTAATTGATACGACCGATCGACCACCTTCATGCTCAACTGCACGGAAGGCTTTGTCTTTAGAAGCAGCTCGATACCTTCGCGTGGCGGCGCGGAGTAGATCAACATCCAGTGCTTTGACGACGTTGGCTCGGGATGTTCGATCGACAACTGTTGCCCATTAACAAACGCTTCAGTGATCTCGCTATTGGTATAAATGAAGAGCTGGGCTGCGTCTCGTGCTGAAGTAATTCGCATCTGCACGCTCCTGGTCTGATCCTGAGAGTGATCAGCCAACACCTTCACCTCGGGCGCCGGCAGTGACAAAGTCGCAGTCTGTTGTTGTAAAAACTGATCGCTATCGAGCCACGGGAAGTTATCAGTCATCGCTGACGTGCGTGCGTCGGTAGTCATGAACTGTGACGTCCATTCATCAGGTTGCGCGTCGGCTGTGGCCCAGACTGCTTTACCCGTATCGGCATTCAACGCGTAAAAGAGCTCGTTGCTTCGCGGCTCCCGCTGATTGAAATCGGGTTGAGCGATTGCGGCGATCATGAAACCGATGGCTACTACTGTAGCGACGGCGGGCAGTGCCCATCTGCTAGCACTCGTTATCAGCTCGAAGTTAACTACAAATAATCCGAGCAGCAGCGCAACCAGCACTACAATTACGAGCGTTTGACTGACGCCGAATATCACAAATATCTGGTAGATCAATGGCGACAACAGAACGACGCCCGGCACTGCGCCAAGAGTTGTAAGCAGAGAGAATTTGGCGACACCTAACTTTCCCGGCGGCAGGATCAACTTGATGATCCACGCCACGAGGGCCGACAAGAGCGGCCACATCAACAAGTAACTGCCGCCGGGAAGATAGATGAGCGAAACGATCAGCAGCAGCCAAAACCAGAGCAGCGCGCCCGCAGCAAGGTTCTCAACGCGTACTCTTTTACTGAACAATCCATAGACGAGAGCAGTCGAAGCCACCGCGAGAAAAACGAATCCAATCAGGTAAAGATGGTTGGTCCAGGTATCCTGCTGCATGAAGGATGCGCCCGAGCCGGGCACCATCGCGATCAACGTTGAAACCAGCATTGTCAGTAGTGCCGCGCCGCTGAGACTAAGCAGCAGTGCGACGAACCCTAACGCCAGGCCCGGCAGTGTCATCAATCTCTTTCTGATGCCCAAAGCGATCACGCTAAGAGTTAGAAGCGTTGTAAAGACAGCCAGAAGCAGTGCAGTTGTTCGTGAGTAGTGAACAAGAGTTCTTCCAAACAGATCGAAATAAACGGCATCGCTCTTTTTGAGCGGTCCACTCATGTCCGCGTTACCGAAGCGACGCGCAAGGGCCAGAGCGTACAGCCCGTGATGCTGAAGACTTCGGTCATCGAGATTAGCCAGATTGTCGAGACTGGAATGGTATGAGGCGGAACCTTCGACGTAGGCGAAATTTAGTCCGTTCATACCGGCTCGGTTGAAGACTGTGAAATCAGTATCGTTCGGGAGCAGCTTGTAGATGTCGGACGCGATTGAAGTTGCAACCGGGCGATGCGCTGCTTGTGCGAATTCTTCGATCAGCCATCCATTCTCGTCGCTCGTCTGAAACATGATCGATGGACCATGATCTCCACGTGCTTCGAAGTTGAGCACGACACCGACATCTTTCGCCCACGGGTGCTGCTGGCTGAATGCGGTCGCGCCGAGGAGTCCGGCTTCCTCGCCGTCAGTGGCGAGAAAGATCACATCGTTTTTTAAGGGCGCGCTTGCTTTCAAGGCTCTTAAAGTTTCGAGCAAAGCCGTGACCGCAGCGCCGTCGTCGCTGGCTCCAAGGCTTTGCGGCGCCGCATCGTAGTGCGCGACGAGGAGGACTGCGCGTGTGCTGGCAGTTCCCGGAAGCTTTGCGACAATGTTCTCGACAGTCGCTGCACGATTCGGATAACCCCAAAACGTATTCACTGCGGTTGTGCGTTGCACTTGCGGCTGCAATCCGAGCTTCGTTAACTCGCCGACAATGTAATCGCGGACCTCTGCGTGAGCGGCTGAGCCGATCGGGTGCGGCTTCTGAGCAATCGGTTTGAGGTATTCGCGTGCACGTGCGGCCGAGAACTCGTTTGCCGGCACATTAGTAGCGACGGCCGGCGGAAACAGAGCGAGGATCGCAACCACCGCAAGGCAAGCTGCGAGGCTCAAGGTCAACACTCCCACCAGTGTTTTAACCAGCGTGGGGTGGTCCAGGATCCCCGGCAACGAGGTCGCATTGGGAGCAACGATTATTTCGTCGTTTATCACTTTTGTCTGTGAAGAAGGCAGGCTGCCGCCATTTAAGCCATTAGCTTACCAGCGGAAGCGACCAATTAAGTTAATAGGGAAAAGTTATTAGTGAGTTGCGACGTCGAAGAAAACAAACCCTTTTGCTGTCTGTTCTCAACTGGACTGTGTCAGTCTAAACGACATTGCAATTCACTAATTTTTTAATCACGCGAAAAGTGAGTCGTGAAAGGCGCCTGCACAACTCACCATTCACAAAATTTTTCGTGAACCGGGAATTTTAGCGTCGACTTGTTTGCGAGAGATACGGAATGTTTGGAACCCACGCATGATAGGGCCGTCTCCCTCTTCGTATTCCGCAGATCAGCTTTCATCCGGTGCTTATGGACCAGCTTATTAATGAATAAGTGTCCGGAGCAAATCGCAGATATACATTCAACCTAATGCAAACAAACCAACACAATCGCTTGCTTCGGCTGTGGGGGGTTGATGAGACGGCACTGGGGAGGAACCATCTTATGAATCACAGCGCCCCCTTTCTACCTAAAAAGAATCACTAATGTCTGTCGTGATCTGGACTCTGTCTTGAAGCTGACCATGTCGAGTTATGACAAACTGCAGTTAAATGGAATTTTGAACAATTACTCGTTCAGGAAGTGGTCCAACTCTTCACGCATGATTCGATAGCACTCGCATGAGCGAGACTCCAATCGCTCTCGATCCAGTATCACGATCTTCCCGCGGCTATAACGGATAGCGCCCGCTGTTTGCAGCGTTCCTGCCGCGACAGTTATGCCTGTGCGCGGCACGCCGAGAGCCTGTGCAATCGTTTGTTGTGTGAGATAAAGAGTGTTTGAGTTGGCCTGATCATGGACTGTTGCCAACCACCGGCTAAGTGTTTGTTCAATCGTGTGAAAGCGATGGCATATAGACGATTGTTGTATTTGCGTAATCATCACGTTGAGATAACGCAATGCCAATTCATGAAGGAAGTGTCCGCGGTCAAACTCTTCCTGAAATATTTCAGCCTTGACCTTGATGACTTCGGTGGCGTCGCGGGCGGTAACATCGTGAGGGCTGAAATGTTTTTTAAGATCACTGGAAGGCCGACGATGCCGTCTTTCGACACCATTGCCACTTCGATAGTGGAACCGGATTCGCTTGTTGACAATAAGGAGACCAGCCCACTCTCTACTAAGTATACGTACTCGATCGGGTTTCCTCTTGTATAAATGACTTCGTCTTTCTTAAGCTCGACGCGCGTCAGATGCGGCACAATACGACCGAGCTCTTCGTCGGAAAGAGCACCCAGAATCCGATTCCGCATAGCAAACTGCTCCAATACCTGCAACAATCGACTCCTTTTAGCACACGTATGGGAGTCCTTATTCTGCGCTCGCATGTCCTGGGCTTTAACTACATTGCGTGAGGTGGCGAGCAAACTGGCGCGAGATGGATGCAGTATGAGGCGTTTTGGAACGTTGTGTCAACACGTGTTTGCATGATCGATCCAAAATCCTGAACAATGTCATATCAATACAATTCAAAGAGCGTGAAAGGAAATTATGCCAACACGAAAAGCAGAAGCTGAATGGGAAGGAAACCTCGCCGAAGGGCGCGGAAGTTTGAAGGTTGGGAGCGGCGCTTTTGAAGGGCCTTACTCGTTCAAGTCACGGTTTGAAGAAGGTGAATCCGCAACTAACCCGGAGGAGTTGCTGGGCGCAGCTCACGCAGGTTGTTTCACGATGGCGCTCACGGCGGCGCTTTCACGCGCGCGGATCACGCCCAAACGCATTCATACCGAAGCCAGAGTCAAACTCGAAAAGGTCGGTGAAGCATTCTCCATCACGCAGATCGAGCTTGAGACTGAAGCTGAGATTCCCGATATCGACGACGCGACGTTTCAACAGCATGCGCAGGGCGCCAAAGAGAATTGTCCGTTGTCGAAGGCACTCGCGAGTACGCCGATCAGTTTGACGGCGAAGCTGGTTTAAGCCACAGAAGCACAACGTTGAACACTTACCGAATTGCACTGGCCAACATCCGGTTTCCGAAGACGCGCGAAGAGTCAGTCACGCTGGCTGAAGAAGCCATAGCGGCAGCGTCGATCGAGCGTGCGGACATGATCTGCTTTCCTGAGTGTTTCGTTCCCGGTTATCGAGGGATGAATAAGGAAGTACTGCCGCCCGACGCGACGTTTCTCGAACGTGCCTGGTCCAACATGTGGCGTCAGCGGCTGCAAGAGCGAACCTCGCGGTGATTCTCGGAACCGAACGCGTGGTTGGTGACGCGGTGTTGGCCAGTGCACTCGTGATCAATCGTGACGGAACAGTGGCTGGATTCCAGGACAAGGTCCAACTCGATCCTTCAGAAGACACGATCTATTCGCCAGGTTCGGGCCGGCAGGTTTTTCAGGTGGACGGGCTGAAGTTTGGAATCGTGATCTGTCATGAAGGATGGCGTTATCCGGAGACCGTTCGCTTTGCCGTGCGAAATGGGTGCGCACGTCGTATTCCATCCACACTTTCACGAAGCTGAGCCGGGCAGTTATGCGCCGTCGAGTTTTGCGGATCCGGCCAATTCGTTTCACGAGAAAGCGGCTTTGTGTCGCGCAGCGGAGAATACGTGTTACTTCGCGACAGTGAACTATGCTGGTGTTGGATCGCCGACGACGTCGGCGGTGGTTCGTCCCGACGGAACGTTACTGGCGTATCAGCCTTATGGGAAAGAAGGTTTGCTGGTCGCGGACATCGACATCACCACCGCGACAGGATTCTTAGCAACCCGCTACCGGCCAAATGAATAGAATCGATTCGTCTGACTTGAAATAAACGCCGAAGGCGTTGGCGATATCAGCCAGGTTGGAGCGCAGCGACAACCCTGGGTATGCGACATATAAAAATCGAATGAACCCTTTGAAAGGGTTTGGCAGTTGGCGAACCCTTTCAGGGTTAATACGAGCTATTAAACTGTGTACCCAGGGTTGTCGCTACGCTCCAACCCGGGGCTGGAATTAGCGAACGCCTTCGGCGTTATTCAATCACTACTTTTGCATAGCGCGACTGGCGCGCAGGATGTTAAGCTTCTGCTTCCTCAACAACGGTAACCGCTGGCGACGTTGATGCACCATGAATAACCCGGTCCATTATCGCAACTGCAATCTCTGCGAAGCGATCTGTGGCATCGAGATAACAGCCTCGGCCGACCAACGCCTCGACATCCGCGGCGACAAAGACGATCCGTTCAGCCGCGGCTACATCTGCCCGAAGGCCGTCGCCTTACAGGATTTCCACTACGACAAAGATCGCCTCAAGCATCCGGTCCGCCGTACTAGCGCGGTTGGGAACGCATCAGTTGGGACAAAGCCTTTGACGAAGTAACGCAAAACCTCAAACGCATTAACGCCCAACATGGCAGGAATTCAGTCGCAACCTATCTCGGCAATCCGACTGTTCACAACTCCGGCGCGCTGCTATTCGCGCCGGGATTTCTGCGCAGCCTGCGCACCCGTAACAAATTTTCCGCAACTTCGGTGGACCAACTCGCTCATCACCTCGCATCGTTTCTGATGTTTGGTCACCAACTCCTTCTTCCCGTTCCCGACGTGGATCGCACGAAGTTTTTTCTGATCCTCGGCGCAAATCCGGCGGTGTCGAACGGAAGCATGATGACTGCTCCCGGCATGAACCGCAGGTTAGAGGAGATTCGTAAGCGTGGCGGAAAAGTCGTACTCATCGATCCGCGTCACAACGAAACCGCACGTTTCGCCGACCGTCATATCTTTATACGTCCGGGCACCGACGTCCTCCTGCTGCTTGCATTGCTTCACGTCGTATTTGAGGAACGACTGACGCACATGGACCAGCTGGCTCCGTTTACGAAAGGTGTCGAGACAGTCGTGAGTCTCGTGGCTGAGTTTCCGCCGGAACGAGTAGCGCAGATCACGGGCATCGACGTCGAATCAAATACGCGCGCTCGCGAGAGAATTCGCTGCCGCTGAATCTGCCGTTTGCTACGGAAGAATCGGTCTGAGCACTCAGGAGTTTGGCGGCATTTGCCAGTGGTTGATCAACGTTCTGAACATTGTCACGGGAAATCTGGATCGACCCGGCGGTGCGATGTTTACGCTTCCGGCCTTCGATCCGGTGTCGGCTCCGCAGTCATTAGCGCCACGCGGTAGTTTTGCCCGCTGGCACAGCCGCGTCCGAAAGCTGCCTGAGTTTTCCGGCGAATTGCCGGTCGTCGCACTTGCTGAAGAGATCCTGACTGAAGGTGCAGGGCAAGTGAAGGCGCTTGTGACGCTCGCCGGCAATCCTGTGCTCTCAACGCCGAATGGCCGCGAGTTGGATCGCGCGCTCGCGAGTCTCGAGTTCATGGCGTCAATCGATTGCTATATCAACGAGACGACGAGACACGCGCAGATCATCCTGCCGCCGAGCTTCGCCACTCGAGCGTGGCCACTACGACATCGCGTTTCACGTGCTGGCAGTGCGGAACACTACAAAGTTTTCTCCTCCGCTTTTTGAGCGAAGCGCCGAAACGCGACACGATTGGGAGATCCTGCTCGAGCTCGAAACCCGCATGAAGCACGATGGGATTTTCGGAGGCGTGAAGCGAAAGCTCAGCTAAACAATTCCTTACACCCGAGCTGATACTGGATTTGGGTCTGCGTTTTGGACCATATGGCGCGCGTCTGAATCCTTTTTCGAAAGGTCTGACGTTGCGAAAGGTCCGGAAAGCGGTACACGGAATCGATCTTGGCCCATTGACTCCCTGCTTACCCCGCCGGCTTCAAACTACGGACAAACAAATTCACCTTGCGCCTGAGGTTTTCGTCAAAGACGTCGAACGTGTGAAGACACGATTTTTAAATGAAGTGCATACGACTCCAACGGTCATCTCCTTTTGATTGGGCGACGACAACTGCGCAGCAACAATTCGTGGATGCACAATAGTGAACGATTGGTGAAAGGAAATCCGGCAAAGCCTGCATGCACAATTCTTATGCATCCGACGGATGCTGCTAATCGCGATCTGTTGGATGGTCAGAAGGTCGTCGTGCGCTCAAATGTGGGATCGATCGTGTTGCCGGTTGAGATATCAGAGGAGATCATGCGCGGAGTTGTCAGTATTCCTCACGGTTGGGGACACGATCGCGATGGAAATCAACAAGCAGTCGCCCAACAACACGCCGGTGCGAGCATCAACGATCTAACTGATTAGCAAGCCGTCGATGCTCTTTGCGGAACAGCCGCTTTCAATGGCACCGCTGTAACCGTTGCTGCGTGGTTACCTGATTGAAACTGTTAAGGTGTAGTTGGTTGCAGCGCGGCCAGTATTGACGATTGAGAGCAGATGATCGCCTCCCGACATTTCTAAACTAAAGTTCTTGCCGGTCGCAGTTCCCGCATTCACAATCACGCCACCGTTACCTGAAGTAATGTCGATAGACATTACTTGTCCGGCACGTCCATTGATAACGTATTCGAGATAACCTTTGGATCCGATCCGGCCCTGCACTGTTGCCGAACTCGCGCCGCGTCGAAAGCTGATCCGTTTTTGAGCCAGCAGATCTGAGCTGGACACGACCATCATCAGAAGCAATGCGAAGACTTTGATAGTTCGCTTTTAATCATTCCGTTTTCCTCATCAACTAAATTGAAGATTCACTTCTCCGCGTAAGCCATAGTAGAGCAGCGCCGAAACAGAAACATGAAAGCGGATCTGCGAGCTGTCCACCACCAGGGCAGCCCGGAAGTGTAATCGATTAAGAAGAACACTGGTCCTGCTACTAAAAACGCGATGGCATTGAGGATTATAAGCGGCCGAAAGCGTTCGACATTCGAGGCCAGGACCCACAGGGAAATGCCGTGCACACCATACGTATACGATGCCTGACGGATCAAAAACATGAGGACAGGCGCGCCGGGCATTTCACCAAGTCCTAACGAGGTGTGCGAAATCTCCATCCAGGAGCGCGGCATCACCACGGCAATGAATGCAAATATTTCTACTGCGCCTGCGACACGCAGCAACCACGCTTGAAGAAGAAGACGATTCATAGATGGCTACTTCTCTACACGAGTAAGTCACCTTTGTGCAACTTCGCAGCGTGGTCCAAACTGCTTGCACTGGAACATTCGCCAGCGTAGGATTGCGCACCGCATTATCATAAACCAAACAGGAGCCCCACTCAGATGAAAAAGCACAGCTTCGTTGTAATGGGCGCGTTACTCGTTACGTTCATTCTTCCTGTTGTTGTCCAGGCGCAATGGTATCGCGGCAATCTGAAGGAAACGTTGCGACAGTTGGAAGAAGATACGGATCGCTTCGCAAAGTCGCTCGACAACGACCTGGACCACAGCCGTATCAACGGTACGCGCCAGGAAGACGAAATCAATGCTTACGTACATGCGTTTGAAGAAGCCACGGATCGACTGAAAGACCGCTACGAAGATCGCGGAACAGCTCCGGGGCTCGCCCGCACAGTCCTGGATCGCGGCCGTGCAATCGATCGGTTTATGCGTAGGAATCGTACCGGCGGACGCTCAGAAGGTGACTGGAGACAAGTGCGAAACAGTCTTAACAAACTCGCGTGGGCTTATAACATTAACTGGCGTTGGTGACGTCAGTGTGTGGGGATGAATAGAGTAGATCTCGTTTCCCGGCGACTTCATAATCAAAAGCTGTCTGCGCCGGATTGTCGAAAACCAGTTGATGTGGTGCGGTGGTTCGGCGCTGTGCAGTCGCAGGACTTTGAGGCTGCGAAGTGGGCGCTCGCACTGAGAATGCAGAGCGCGACGAATGACGCCATCGAGAATGCTTTCAATCGCGGCGCCATACTGCGCACGCATGTTATGCGTCCGACGTGGCACTTTGTTGCTCACGATGATATTCGTTGGCTGCTGGAGTTGACTGCGCCGCGCGTAAACCTCAGGTCTGGTCCAAACTATCGTAAGCTCGAACTCGATGACGCGATCTTCAAACGCTCTCGCAAAGTGTTGGAGAACGCTTTGAGAAACGGGAAGCAATTGCCGCGATCAGAGTTGCGTCGAAAGTTAAATGAGTCAGGGATTGCGGCGAACGACACGATCAGGCTGGCGCACATACTCCTTCGCGCGGAGTTGGATGGCATTATTTGTAGTGGGCCACGGAGTGGTAAACAGTTTACCTATGCGCTTTTCGAGGAGCGCGTGCCTGCGGCCAAAACGATAGATCGTGACGAGGCGCTCGCAAAGATCAGTCGACTATATTTCCGAAGCCATGGGCCTGCCACGTTGCAGGATTTCGTGTGGTGGTCGGGGTTGAATGCTGCCGATGCGAAGCGTGGTCTGGAACTGGTCGAGCGTCGTCTTGAGAAAGCAACGATGGGACAGACGGTGTATTGGTTCCCCCGATCCAGTGAGACTCCGGTACATCCATCGGTCTATCTTCTTCCTGCTTATGACGAGTATTTCGTTGCTTACAAGGACCGGCAAAACCTGTGTGATGCGCGGCAGTCGTTGACGACATGGGACTTGCTTGGTCCAACAGTTGTCATCGATGGAATAGCCGCGGGGACATGGAAAACGGACGAACGATAAAAAGGCAATCGAGGTCGAATTCGCCAGGGCTGTGAAGAAAAGCGAGCGAGTCGCCATTGCTCAGGCGACGACAAGATACGCAGAATTTTCTCGGACTAATGCCCTGCCTATTTCGGTGAAATCTCTCGACGCAGGTAAAAGATCAAGTCAGTAGCGGGTGGCTCAAGGCCCAGTTGACGAATCATTCCCACGACCTGACCGCGATGCATCGTGGCGTGATTTACAACGTGCTGCATTTGATTGATCAACGGCATCGAGCTCGGATCGCCGCTTAGCAGTTTGAATGACAGCTCGGCAGCTAGTCTCGATTCGTCCAACTCTGAAACATACTGCATGCGCCGGTTGACGAGCCCGGTCCAGTGATCTTTCAGCGTATGAAGATCGTTGCATGATTCAGTGGACCAACGCGACCATGCCTCAGCCTTCGTGGGTGAATACCCATGCCAACGTTCCAGCCAGATCCATTCAGCACCTGCCATGTGCACTAAGGTTCCAAAGATCGATTTGTGACTAATGCCAAAGTCGCGGTGGAGACTTTCGTCGGGGAGTTTGGCCGCCGCCTCCATTGCGAGTTCGTTGGCCCACTCGGTGTAGGTTAGAAGTTGTTGAATATCGGAGCGATTCATGGGCGAGATTCTTTACGATGTTGCACTGAGCGTCAAGTTGCTAGTCATATGGGGTTGTTTTTAAGCCAATCGTAAACAGCCCAGGAGAAGTCAGCAAATGGCAGATTATTGACATCCCAATTCAGGGCGTCACATGTCCCAGGCAAGGCAAGTTGAAAAGCCTCATATCTGCTGTAAATCGTTGCTCCACTCGGCGCTGCAGTCGAGGGAGCGTACGATGCATATCTCAACCAGTTTCGGACCACGGTGATCGCAGTTACAACACTACCGTTATGTTGTTCGACGTCTAGTCCGGCGATATCAGATATGAACGTACGGTAACGGTGGCGATCGACATCAAGGATTAATACCGCCTTCTGTTCGTGACGAGGCCTTGCCTCAAAAGTCAGTAGTCGAACTTGGACACAGTCGGTACCACCTGCGATAGCGGGTGGGTGCGCAGCCCTCAAGCAGGTCGGTACTGTCAATGCAAAGTGTCCGCAAGTGATTGAGCAGTCGCCACACGGCTGCGCACCCACCCGCTATCGCAGGTGGTACTGACTGTGTCCAACAGAGATTCTGACTTTTGAGGCAAAGCCTCGTGACGACGTCTTCCATACCTCTTGCATCCTAGATCGAGGCCCAACTCAAACGGCACATTGAACCGAGGCAAACCATGTTCGGGATCGACCTCTGTGCGAGAAAGATCGTGGATACTGTACTTACAGCTCTCAATTAAATCCGAAATCTTATCTAATCTTGGCTGTCCCGCGTCAATTGTCCCCAGTGCCGATTTCGGATGCAGGCTCATGTGATGAACAGCAAAGATAAGCCCATGGAATAGAGGCTCGTAGGCACTATCGAACGGACAGTTTATGAATACACTTTTATCGTAATCGTGAGGTTCCAGGACGTTGGTCATGAGGCTCCAATTCCTATACTACGTAAGCTACTCCCACTAGCTAACGTTATTTCATCTGTTGGGCCGCTTCAGCTTTTGCGCGAAGTATTGCATTCTTAACTGCCCGTTCAATGGCTTTTCTGGTCGCATTAACAGGTGGCAGACTGGGTGGCACAAGTTTAGGCGGCTCGAAGCGTACGGGACCACTCCAATAGTGCTCCCTCTTGCGTATTAGACCGTTACGGCCGCGAACTAATAACCGACCGTAGCGCTTCTTTGCCAGTGCTCGTCCCTTTTCTGCAGCCTTGGCTTGCGTGCGGTGAGTCGATACAACATCGTCTCCATCTAACACGACCCACCCTTCCCTAAACAAGTACACTTGCAGAGTGAGTTTTTTCAGCTCTTTGTCGGTTATCAGCCTGGACGATTCGTTTTTCTTTGTCTTTCGTGCGGTTGAGGATTTCATGCACGTAGTTTACACCACGGGTCAAGCGCGAACAGTCAGCGCCAGTTCTTAACCCTGTTCCACTCTGTTTGCAAGTTCCACTTCAAACCTCTGCACAACAGGATCGGACGGTTCTCGTAGCGGTACGCGTAGGGATTGTTGAGAGTGGCAGCGACCGTCACTGATTCAAATTGCTCGCGGGCTTCATCTTCCAAACCGCCAAGCAGGATCACGATGTCGCCGGTGTAGTGGCGTGGTCCCCAGAGAAAATAGTTTTGATGTCCGCTGATCGCTTTCGGCAATCCATACTGCGGCCCGAAGAAATCAATCGAAGCGGCCTGCCCGTAGTTGCTGCCGAAAATCGCTGTGCGCTGTTGCTCCTCCGGCGTGAGCGAATGATAGACGTGCGCAACAGCAGCGACCATTCCCGGCCACGGAAATTCATCAGCGTAATACTGCGGCAGCGTCTCCCCAACAAAACTTCGCTCGGTCTTCGGCACTTCAAAAGGCAAACGCGACTGGTAACGCAGAAACGTTTCGATCGGCAACACAGGCAACACCAGCGGCAGCAACGGCAGTACTCCAAGCATCAACCAAATGAAACAAGCCGGCTTCAAAATCATGCGTAGCTTGGGACGCGCAGCGAGCAACCGTTCCGTCGCAACTGCACCCGCCGCAAACAACATCACGTAAGCAGATGCCGAGTAATAATCCTTTCCATGCGTGATCATGAAAAACAAAATCGTGATTACAAAGGCGAAGCCGAGACTGCGGTAGTTCTTTGCGTCGCGCGACAAAAGGTAAAACAACAGTCCGGCAAACCAAAACGGAAAACTCACCGGATTCATCATCAAGATCTGTTGCAAAACGTACTTGCCGGGCGGCAGAACCACGTCCTTTCCAGTCGCGCGAATATTTCTCATCAACTCGAGGAACGGCCAGTCGTGTTGAATATTCCAGATGAGATTTGGCAGGAAGATCAAAAATGCCATAGCGCCGCCGGCGAGTATCCACGGCGTGAACAGGATTCTGCGCTCGCGCGTCAAAAGAATGCCGGCGAGCAACGTGGAAGCAAAGATAATCAGTGAGTATTTGTTTAGCAGTCCAAAACCCGCAATCGCGCCGAACACGAGCCACAGTTTCGTGTTACGCGTTTTGATGATGCGGAGGACTACATACGCGAGACCACCCCAGACCAACGGCTCGAACGCATTCATCGCAAACTGGTGATCGATCACCCACCACACGCCCGGTGTCGCTGCAAGAACGGACGCCAACACGATTCCGAATCGTTGTGCGCCAAGCTCACGCGCGAACGCAGCCGTGAGGATTATTCGCGATGCTCCAGCGAGTGCCGGCCACAACAACAGCGCCGGTAGCGAAGTGCCGAACGTGTGTCGAGCGATCCAGCCAAGCACTGCGATCAGTGGCGGCTGATCGACATAACCTAACGCCAGGTGCTCTGCGCACGCGAGGTAATACAAAGCATCACGAAAGTAGCCGTAACGAGTAGACGTTGCGAGATGCAATGTGAAGTAAACGGCGGCAATGACGTACACCCAGGGCCAAAGCGAATAGCGAGTGGAGTTGTTCGCGTTGAGAGTCATCGGATCATGGTCGAGTTGCGTAAAATTCCAGCGTCGCTTGTGTCATCGCGATAACCTTTTCTCGAAGCGTTAATGGCTCGATAACTTCAATATTTGGACCAAACGAAACTGCATACTCACACGCCATCTCTTCAACGTCAAAGCCAACGTGGACCTTCTTCCAACCACGAGCATCAGTTTCGTCAGTTTCCTTCACGCGCGCGAAGCGTCCTGCGAAACTCAGTCGGAGTACAACTTCCGGCGAAACCCAAAACGAGGCGAGATACTTTGGCGTGCTCGACTTCAACGTCGATGCTGATTGTTCCCAATACTCAGCGAGATTGAAATCGACAGGAATCGGTGCTGCATCGTCCAGCACTTCTGCATGCGCAATGCGCGACACGCGATACGTGCGCATATGTGCGTCTACAGCTCCGACGAGATACCACACACTGCCTTTCGCCACTAATCCAAGTGGGCTGATCAGACGTTCAACGTGTTCGCAATTTTCTCCGCGCTCGTATCTGATCGAGAGTTTGCGTTCCATCCAAAGTGCTTCCTGCAAAACGGGAAGGAACGGCACAGCTTCTTCACGTCGTGACCAGCCACTGACGTCGACATAGATTCGCTGCCGCGCACGCTCGGCTCCTCGTCGAAACGTCGACGGCA
This sequence comes from uncultured Acidobacteriota bacterium, assembly GCA_963748155.1. Taxonomy (GTDB): domain Bacteria; phylum Acidobacteriota; class Blastocatellia; order Pyrinomonadales; family Pyrinomonadaceae; genus PSRF01. The sequence goes on from CAVVHV010000005.1 coordinate 854,290, forward strand.
ATGAAGCCAGCAGTTTTAGTAGTGCCCCATCCGCAGCCTTTTCGAGATGCAAATCGGCAAGCAGTTTCGCAGGCTTTGTTAGAAACAACGACTGGATCTCCGCTTCGTTTAATCCAGTCAAACTGGTGCGATAATCGCCGAGCAAAGACCATCCACCACCCGAGCCACGTGCGGCAGTCACGGGAATCCCGGCGCCACTCAACGCTTCCATGTCGCGATGAATTGTTCGTTCCGAGACTTCAAGACGCGACGCGAGATCTCGCGACGTCATCTGATGATTCGCCTGTAAGAGCAGCACTATCGAGAGTAAACGATCGGCGCGCACGGGTATTTTTTTCGACCCCCTCAGAACACGCAGATTTTATCCTACAAATATGACAGGAGGTGTCATGAAATGTGAGTAAAGTTCTCCCAACAATAAAATTCAGAGGAGGACACCCATGCGCAAAGTCATATTTGGAGGAGCTAATAGTTTGGACAACTTCATCGCTCGTAAAGACGATGCGGTCGACTGGCTGCTTTTCAGCAAAGACGTGCAGCAGATAATGAAGGATATGTGGAAAACGATCGACACCGTTGTGATGGGCCGTAAAACTTACGAAGTCGCACAACGTATGGGTGGCGGCAGCGGTGGTTATCCCAGTGTGAAAACTTATGTCTTCTCGCGAACGATCAAGAAGCCAAACACTAAGAAACTATTCTTCGTTGCTGAAGAGGCTGCTGACTTCGTGCGGCGATTGAAAGAAGAGAAAGAAGGTAACGACATTTGTGTGATGGGCGGTGGCGTACTGGCGAAGTCGTTGTTCGAAGCGGACCTGATCGACGAGATCGGTTTCAACATTCATCCAGTGTTGCTTGGTTCAGGTATTCCTTTGTTCTACGAGATGTCGCGGCAGATAGATCTTGAGTTGAAAGAGTGCCGGCAGTTGTCGAGTGGCTGCGTGCTTTTAACTTACAACGTGAAGCATGCGTAATTCCATAGAGAGCGCATGCGTAATTCCATAGAGTAAGTGAGTGAAGTTGACTTCATTGCTGGTGCATTTTTTGTGTAGTATAGACCACGTCCGAAGGCAAAGGTCTATGCGCAAAGATAGTTGCCAACCGAAAATCCTCGCGCTAACCTCGCCTCTTACGAAGATGAGCTAATTAAACCTCGCCTAAGCTGTGCCGGCGATACTCATATACGTGTGACAGTTTGTGGGCAAGTACCTAAGGTGAGAGCGGCAGCACGATTCTGAAGCCGAACTACCGCTCTCGGCGGAACGCACAGGCAACACCCACATTTTGCCTCCGGGCATGCGCTCCGAATTGATCTCAAATGAAAAGGAGCAAGTGTTGAATAAGGCGCGAGGACAAACCGGCTAGTGAGTTGCGCCCGATCAAATCGGGCGATTCGGTTGTCCTCTAGGTCGGCGCGCAGTGTAAGTGAAAATACACATAAATTCAAGAGCGCATCTTCGTCAGGAGTCGTGGCCTGATGGGACGCTCGCGCCGAAACAAGCCGGTGAAGCTGAGCCACAAGCTATTGGCGATCAGAAAACGTCTGCGCATGAGCCAGACCGAGATGGCCCGGGCGCTTGAGCTGAAGGTGCATTATTCCGCAGTTTCGAATTACGAGCTCGGAACACGAGAACCAGATCTGATAGTTGTGCTGCGTTATGCCCGGCTTGCAGGTGTGCCGATGGAGATTCTGGTGGATGACATGTTGAATCTGCCGGAGAGATACGAACAGTTTTAGCGGCTAAAAGGGAGCGCGGACGGGACGACCAGGATGAACATCTGATTGGAGTTGACCATCCTTAACGATCAAAACACCGTTTACTACTACAAACCTGATCCCTTCGGCGTATTGGGCTGGATCCTGAAAAGTTGATTTGTCAGTTATTGACCGAGCGTCGAAGATCGTCAGATCCGCATCCGCCCCGACTCGAATACGACCCTTATTCTTCATCCCTGGAACTCGTCTTTCCAAACGTTGCGCAGGCATCAACGTCATCTTGGTTAATGCGTCCATCAACGTTAGCGTGCTTTTTTCGCGCACGTAATTTCCAAGAACACGCGAATACGTTCCCGCCGTGCGCGGATGGCCCTTCCCTCTTTCGAGTATGCCGTCGCTGGCGATCATCGTTAGCGGGCTCTTGATCGCTGCGTCAACGATCTCTTCCGTCATTGAAAAAACAGCCACCATGCCGCCTGTCTTGCGATACTTTTCAAAACTCTCTTTCGTAAGACGCTCACCAGTCGCGGCCCATTGCAGGTCTTTGTAATCGATGTTGAAAACTTCCTGCCATCCTTCGTCGAAGATCGCTGACTTGATATCAGTCATTCCGGCGATGTATGGATAACATTCCGTGGTGACGTCGAGCCCGCGCGACTTTGCCTCACCGATCATCTGGAGCAACTTCGGCGTAGCTGGACCACCCGTGCTCTGAATGTGAACAACATGAAGTGGCGCGCCCGTAATCGTCGCCGCCGCGATCAATTCTTCGAGCGCTTGAATACTACTGCCTGGCTCTTTTACTCCCGCGTGTCGCATGTGGACGTGACAGGACGCGCCGAAACGCGCAGCCACGCGAAACATCTCTAGAATTTCCCAACGTGAAGCGTTGGGTGTGTACTGGATCCCGAATCCCACGGCGACTGCGCCGCGTTTCAATCCGTCTTCCAGACGCTGCTTCATGTCGTTGATCTCAGCGTCTGTAGCTGACCTGCGTGCAGCGTCGCCAGTCGGTAGAAACGTAACGGGCTCGTGCATCGCGGCCATTCGCGCCGCGAGGTGTCCAACACTTACGCCGTAGTTGATCAGAGATTTTCCCTCGCGCTGCGCGTACCATGCATCAACATCACCAGTTCCGACTTCGAGCTCGAGCGCAGTTGTCACGCCATCCATTGCTTTGAAGCGATAGTTTTCTTCGTCCTGACCATGTTGATGCAGATCGATAAAGCCTGGTGAGACAACCAGACCCCGAGCATCGATCACAGTGCGACCACTAAGATTGCGGGTGCTGATTGCTTTGATTGTGCCGTTGGAGATTCCGAGATTGCGGATCGCGTCAGTGCGTGATTGGGGATCGATCACTCTGCCGTTGAGAATAACAAGATCGTAAGACGCCTGTGGGCTGGAAAACGCGGGAATCAGAAGCGCCAAAATTATCAGAACGATAGGTCCTATCTGTCCTATTGTTCTTCCCATCACCGCACTTTCCCTCGGCCTGCAACGCGCCAAACCTCTTCAACGCGCTCGCCTCGCACGCCATAAATCTCATCGTGCATGTTGACCGTCGTGCAAACGTGATTGGGAATGATGCTGAGCCGATCTCCGATTCGATAGCGCCGCTCCGAATTCTGAATATTCAAATGCCCATGCTCTTCTGAAAATCTCTCGACCTGTGCCGCGGGATCTTCTTTCACGATCCCGAAGCCACTCCCATCGCCGCCCTGAAAACGGTCGTATGAAAAAGTCTTCGAGCCACCGTCAACAACCGCGTGTCCTGAAACGGCAGTGCTGACGACCGTGACGATCACCGAGAGCGCGCAATCTTCCAGCTTGCAGGATGAAACAGCTACTGTGTTTCGATCGTTGAATATGTATGTGCCAGGCCTGACCTCGTTCACACCATGAAAGAAACCACCTTCATACGCAGTGGGCGTTGAGCCTCCACTCACGATCGCGACTGGCAAACCAGCGTCTGAAAAAGCTTCAAGAGTTCGCTGCAGGAAATCGTTTACCTGAATCCGCATCGCAGCGCGTTCGTCAGGTGCGACGCCGAATTGACCCGGGAAGAACATCAAACCCCGGAACTCGAGTCCGGGCAGTTCGGCAATCTTTCTCCCCAGTGCGAGGAGATCTGCTTCGTCGCTGAATCCACAACGCTCGAAGCCGACGTCCATTTCGATCAACACTCGGATCTTTGTTCCCTGTCGCGCTGCTGCTTCGGAAAGACCACGCGCAACTTCCTCGGAATCGAGTGAAACAGTGATCGTGGCTTGTTCAGCCAAGCGCGCGAGTCGCGTCGTCTTCGCTGGACCAACGATCGGATATGCGATCAGAATGTCTGTGATGCCGGCGTCGAGCATCACTTCAGCTTCGCTAATTTTGGCGACTGTGATTCCCTTCGCGCCGCTCGCGATCTGACGTTTCGCGAGCTCAGGGATTTTGTGAGTTTTGGTGTGGGGACGGAGTAGGAGTTGATGCTCGCGACAATAGTCGCCCACGCGCGATAGATTTCGTTCCATCACGTCGAGATCGACGATGACTGCGGGCGTGTCGAGATCGGAGATCAGCATAGTCTAGTAAGTTTAGACAGGATTACAGGATTTACAAGATTGACAGGATTTCAAGGCACGATCTCGAATGGTGCTTCCTGCTTCGTAGACTTCCGCGTCACCATGTCCTTCGTCTCGATCACCGCCTGATAGCGACCGGGGGCAAGCGTTGCCAGGCGCACGTATTCAGCAAATGTTAAGTGAGGCACCGGCTGAGGCTGAACATCCGTCAACACGAAATCAAAAAACTTCGTGGCCGGCTGCCCGTCTTTCATCAACCGCACCGTCACGCGCACCAGAGGCTTGCCCGTTTCGGGACTATTCGCTGCGTTGTAAACAGCCATGAACATGATCAAGTTATCAGTTGTCTTGAACTGGTGACCCGCCGAAGGACGAATCAGTTGCTTTCCATGCACGAACACATCCGGGAAGTCCGCGGGATTCGGTGGCAGTTGACTCGCAGGTTCCACGTAACGACTAAGCACCACCGGCGTGGTAGCGAATTCCGCATCAGGCTCAGGCAAAACAAAGTGTTCTCGGCGTGCAGCGATCTTGCCTGACTGCTTATCTCTCACAATCAGATCGATCGTGTAATCGCCCGATGTGAGTTGTAGATCCTGTCGATAGAAAATGTTGTTGTTGAGGATCTGTTTGTAATCGTCCGCTGAAAGACTGACGTCGAAGTTACCGCCCAACCGCGAAAGCATCCGCTCGGGTGTGGCTTTCAAGACTCCGAGCACTTCCAATTGCATCGACTGCTTGTCGCCCTTCCGCTCAAACTTCACTGCCGACGGCGGAAGTTCGATCGCAAGCGGCACTGTGTAGAGCCCCTCGCGCGTCCGAAATGGACTCAACGAAACGAAAAGCGGCAAACCCGGATTCGCTTCCGCAGCGGCGAACCCCGCCAACAGTTTCTTGTCAGGAGGTGATAACAGAACGATTTCTTCCAGCGGGATTGCGTAATAACCCGAACGCGAAATGATCTGCGCATCAGGGCGCTTCACTTCGATTTTGACTTTGCGAAATGTGCCGTCGAAGTTTTGGTTCGTGCTGCGATATGCGAGCGTGTAGCGCGCTTGTATCTCCTGGTTGATTCGTTCGAGACCCTGGCCGATGTCGTTGTTGCCTTTGAGAAACTTGCCGCCCGTATCGCCGGAGATGCGATAGAGAATGTCGTACTCGCGAGTCTGTCCTTCCTGTCTCACGTTGTCGAAAACAGTCTCTCCACCGACGCCGCGAATACGTTGTTCCTGATTCGTGATCGCCGACACTCCCGCGAGCGGTGAACCGGGCACTAACGCGCCCGAAGCAGGAGCGCCCGCTCGCAAGCCGGCCGAATCAATGATGTAGATCGCAACGTTCGCACGATTGGCGATGTCGATTGTGCTTTGCACTTGCCAGTCGAGCACTGCGGGCGAGACGAAGCCCTGCGAAAACAGAACGAGGGTCTTCTTGCCGGGAATTGGTCTTAGACCCTCGGAGATTGCCGCGAGCGCCGCAAGCACCGGCCGAGCCTGTTGCAAACTGAGCGCAGTGCGAAGGCGAATGAACTGGGCCAGCACAGCTCGCGCGATCATGATCCGCGCTGCTTCAGAACCGCCGCCGGGACTGGAGATCCCTGTAGAGGGCGAAGGAGGCGCATTGTTCAGGAAGTCTCGAAGTTGTGCGATGTTCTCCGCGACGTCTTTTTGTTCGAAGCTCTTGGAATCCGGACTGCCGAGGTTCTCGAGCGAAGCGATGAGCTTTGCCTTGTCTTGCGTGAACGGTTGCAGCATTCGCAAATTGTTTGTGACGGAGAGTACCGCGACTACATCAGCGTCAGTTATCTGCTCGCGAATGTACTTGATCATGCCGTCGCGAACCGGTTTCAGATTTGTGATGTCTGTAGTTTGCAAGTCAAGAACCAGGGCGACAAAGTTATGAGTGGCAGTAGAAGTTGAGGTTGTGACCGCCGGCGCTGCTGCTACGACGGGCTCGCCTGGTTTGCGAGTTTCGATGCGCACGATTGGTGCGTCGAAGAATTCTAATTTCTGTTGCCGGCCATCTTCGGTGATCGTGAAGTCTTCGGGCTTCAGATCTGAAATGTATTTGCCTTTCTTGTCTTTTACGATGACGTCGATGTTGACGAGGTTTGATTTAACTTTGACGACGTCTTCCTGTTCCTGGGCCTGAGCGTGCGCAGCATGCATGAGTAGCACGAGTAAAACCAGAACACAGATCTGCGCGGATTTTTGCATAACTATCCTCTTCCCACGCCAAGCGCGTCCGCTACACGATTTATGTAATTAAACCATGACGCGATCAACGTGATTTGCAGAATGCCCTTGTCATCAAAACCTGCCTGCCGGAGTCGCTCGTGATCCGCAGGCGAGATGCGCGTCGCGTCGCGCGTGATCTGCACGACGTAATCCAACATGACTTTCTCCTGCTCGGAGATCGGCGCCTTTCGGTAGTCATCTTCGAGAGCAGCGACCAGTTCCTTATCCAGTGTGACCCGACGCAGAAACTCTGCGTGAGACTCGATTCAATAATGACAGCGGTTCGTTACCGATACCACCGTGGTGATCATCTCGTGCTGTCGTCGATCGAGTGGTAAGTCCGGCGACATCAACGAGCCAAACGTCGCGAACGCGTGATAAAGCGCGTTGGGAATCAAACTGTGAGACGCGACGATACCCGCGGTTTCTCCGTCCGCAGTCGGGTGTACAGGCGTTGCGTACTCAATCGGGTACAACTCACGCTGCGATTCGACTGCCTTCCGCACCTCTTCACTCTCATCAACAGCAACGGTTTTGATCCACGTCATTGCATAGTCCCTCTTTCAACCAAACGCTTGTTACGATAAAGAAACAGGTACACCGGCAGGCCCAGCGACACCACGGCAACACCGAGAAACGCCTGCATCGGATTGTTACCCGCGAGCAGGACGAGCAGAATAACAATCATCACGAGAAACACGATCGGTGTCACCGGATAACCGGGCGTAAGGAACCGGACACCGTTCGCGTCTTCGCGTCGAAACTTAAACAGCGCAGCCACACTTAATCCAATAAAAACGACCACGATAAATATAAAGTACGAGACGATCTCATTGAAATTACCGGCGACGACAAGTACTGATGCCAGCACGGCCTGGAGTGCGATCGCACGCGCGGGAGTTTCGTAACGATCGTGAAGCACTGCAACTGACGGAACGAATAATCCATCACGTGCCATCGCGAAGTAGACTCGCGGCGCCGACATTACAACCGCTGTAATACTTCCCAGCACCGAAACCACCACGATGAGCGAAAAGATCAGTGCGCCCGCGCGTCCAAACAGCACTTCGCCAGCTTGCGCCGCAAATGTCTCACCTGACGTCACCTGGTCCAATGGCACAAGGTAAACAAAGTTGAGACTGGTGAGAACGTAAACAATCGTGATGATGATCACGCCGTAAGTAAGTGCGCGCGGGAGTGTGCGCGCCGGGTTCTTCACTTCACCCGCAAGTTTGCCGAGGTCCCACCATCCGGCAAACGAAAAGAACGCTCCAACCATTCCACCGGCAAGAGCTCCGATGAGTGGGGTAGAGCTTGAGCGTCGCTCGACAAACGGCGTGAAGTTTGACCAGTCACCGAGTTGAAACCCGACGCCCCACAAAAACACGAATGCCAGCAAGCCCAGCTTCAGAAACGCCAGCGTTCGAATGAATCCTGCACCGAGCCTGACGCCACGTATATTGATGAGAGCGACTACGACGATCGTCACTATTGCAACGATCTTGATCCCTAACGGCGAGAGCCCCAGACCATAACCGGCGTAAGTCGCGAGGCCGACCGCGAGAGCAGCAGTTAAACCCGGATCCATCACGAGAAAGGCCATCCAGCCGTACATGAAAGCGACCGCTGGTCCATAGGCTTCGCGCAGGTAAACGTAGCCGCCGCCTGCTTCGGGATATCTCGCCGACAATTCGCCGTAGCAGAGCGCGCCACACAGCGCCATCACGCCCATCGTGAGCCACACCGCCAGTAACAACATCGGCGAGCCAAGCGCCTTCGCCATGCCTGCCGGTGTCAGAAAAATTCCCACCGCGATGACCTCGCCAACCACGAGCGCCGTCGCAGTGCGAACCCCGATCTGTCGTCTTAATCCAGTCAATCCTGTAAATCCTGTCATCCTGTCTATTTCGGTCTAGAAGGTCACGCGCGCAGCAAACTGGAACGCCCGTGGTCCACCCGATCCAAACACACCACCAGCAGTGGTAACCGGCTGCCCAAAACTCGACGATCGCGAGAACCCCGCAGTCGACGGATCGTTACTATCCCTCACCAACACATTACTAAACCCGGAATAGTTCACATTCGACACGCCAAGCACATTCGTCACGTTGAAGAGATTAAACACTTCAGCAATCGGCTCAATCGTCCAACGTTCTCCGATTCTGAACACCTTCGAAACTCTCAAATCCAGCGATGAAAAATTGTCTCCGAGCTTCAAATCGTCGCGCACGAGTGGCACGAGCACACGCGGCTTGAAGCCCGTGCTCGGATCCGTATTCGGACACAACGAGCCACCAGCCGCGTTGATCTGAGTCAACGCCGCATTCAACTCAGCTCCCGTCCTGAACTGCCGTGCGCCCGCGTTTCGCTGGAGTTCACAAACACGCGAGCTGCCGTCGGGAAGCAGGATGTCGATCGGCACTGAAGAGGCAAGCGTCAGAATCGGCGCGAGCCTCAACTGGCCGGGCAGTTGAAACACTCCCGAAAAAGTAAATCGATGACGCTGATCGTTCGGCGTTGGGCCATACTCGCGGCTCAGATCGTTTGAATCGATCGGGCCATTCGAGAAAGGAATCTGATCGTCGTTCGCATAGTTGAACGAACGCGACAACGTATACGACGCTCGGAACTGAAAACGGGCCGCAAAACGCTTCTCGAGACTCAACAATAGTCCGTCGTACTTCGTTCTCACACTCGACTCGAGGTTCTTCACGATCTCTGGTCCACCAACGACCGGATTGAACGGCACAGTGCCGACAACGCGTCCGATGATGAAGTGAGTGCCGACATTGCGCACGTAGTCGGCGCGCAGAACGAAGTCTTCAGAAAGCTCGCGCTGCACTCCGACATTCATCTGGTGGACGGTGGGGTTCTGTAGATCGTTGTCGATGATGTTGATGCCGCCGGCCCCGGCTCCCGGCAGAACGAAGCCAGTGAACGGGTTTGCCAGCGTCGGAGCACCCGGCGGAAAGACACCGTTTACCGGATCGAAAAGGAATGGCGGTGGAATGAAGAAAAGATTACCGGCACGAACTTCAACAGGCAGCGCACGACCATCAAGACCGCGCTCGAGCGTTTGGATTTCGAGAGTGACGCGGTCGTAGTAAATGCCGTATCCGGCGTGAATACTCGTGCGCAGGTCCACCGTTGAGTAATTAAAGCCGACGCGAGGCGCGAAGTTGTTTGTATCTTTTCCTCGCGTTCCATGCAGGAACGGCAAAATCAGCGGGTTCAACTCGTCTGTGCGGCTGACGTTCTTGACGTCCGTATCGAGCTCGTAGCGCAATCCGATGTTCAAAGTAACCTGACGGTGTACTCGCCAGTCATCCTGAAAAAAGGCTGCGAAATAAGTGTTGTTTGTATCAGGCAGGAGCAGCGAGCGCTCCGGAAACCCGCTGCGAAGCGTTACCGCAAATAGCAGATCGTTGTCATCAACACGGCCATCGCCATTGCGATCGAAATCAGGAAAGTCTTCGATCAACTCGATTCGTCCCTGCTGAAATACTTTCAGATCCAGATCTGACTCAACACGCTGAATTTCACCGCCAACATTGAACGAGTGGTTGCCACGAAGCATTGTGAACGTGTCGCCAAACTGGAAGCGACGCTGTTTCGTATTTTGCGGCACGCGGAAAGACGCGCCGTCCTGAATGCTCGGAAACGTAAGTTGTGGCCCAGGCGCGACGGGCAGCGTATCGTTGATGAAAGTGCTGAAGCTAAAATTGAAATTGTTTACGTCGTTCGCGGAAAACAGGCGCGAGTAATTTGCGATAAAGGAGTTTGACTTGTTCTCGCTTGCCTGGCGTTGCGAAGCGGAGCCGATTGAACGAACGAGCGTGCTGGCGTTTGTTCCCTGCTCTCGTTGAAATGAATAACGAAAGGTGAAGCGATCGGCGTCATTGGGAGCCCAGTCGATTCTATCGGTCGTCATGAAGTCGTCGAGCGGCGAATCAGCAAAATCGCGCCTGATTGAACGCGTCGCCAGATCTCGCGTTCCCACCAGCACCACTCCATCCTGGTTGCGGTTTTCAAACGAGCCGAAGAACCACGCGTGATTTTTTTTGATTGGTCCACCGAGCGCAAACGCATACTGCTGGCGATCGAAGGGCGGTGATTGATCCAGACTACGATCGAACGTCGCCGGTAAGCCTTGCAGACTGCTGTCGCGGAAATAGGCCGAAGCCGAGCCGTGTAGCTCGTTTGTGCCTGATTTGGTGATCACATTAATTATCGAAGATCCGGAGCGACCCAGTTGTGAGGAGAAGCGATTCGTGGCGATCTGGAATTCCTGGATCGCTTCCTGCGAGATGTTTTGTATCGAGCCGCCGACGACATCGTCGTTAGTGTCGGCGCCGTCGATCGTTACATTCCCGCCGCGCCCGAGTTGACCGGCAGAGGAGATGACAACGGTATTTGTTTTCGTCGGATCAAAATTCGGTGCGGGACTATTACCGGGAACGAGCAACGCGAGCTCAAGGAAATTACGGCCGTTCAGCGGTAGGCTCTCTACTTCTCGCGAGACGATGACACCGTCGATGACAGAGTTGCTGTTGTCAACGAGCGGTGGCCGATATGTGATGTCGTCAACGACTGTTCCATAGGTCGCAACGTCGAGTTGCGCATTCAGTGTAACCGTTTGGCCCACTTTGAGCGTCACAGCCTTCGTGGCTTTCGTGGCAAAACCTTTGGCGTCGAGTGTCACCTCGTAGTCACCGGGCGTCATATTCGAGAGGACGTAGAGACCAGTTTCATTACTGGTGGTTTCGCGTTTGACGCCAGTGGCTATGTGGGTTGCGGTTACCTGTGCACCTGCAATGACCGCGCCCATTTGATCGGTGATTGTTCCGGTGAGAGTAGCGTTGGCGGCCTGCTGGCTGAACGCTGATATATGCACACAGATAATCATCAAACTCAAGAATATGAAACGCGTCATTTGTTTCCTTTCAATTTAGACAGGATTACAAGATTTGCAGGATTGACAGGATTTATCTTGTATATCTTGCAAATCTTGTAATCCTGTCAAAGACTGATCCGCCCAACCACGTCTCTCACCAGTTCTCTGGCGCGCTCTTCACTCTTCGCCTCAGCCACAACACGAATGATCGGCTCGGTATTCGAGCCTCTCACGAGCAACCATCCATCCGGCACGATCACTTTCACACCATCGCGCGTGTCCATCTGATAATCCGCAAACTCCTGCCGCACGGTCCTGAGCACTCCCGCAATCCGATCCGAGGGACAAGCCATCTTCTCCTTCACGACCGCGTAACGCGGAATGTCCGCCAGTAGCTCCGTCACCGATTTTCCCGATTCGGCAAGCAAATGGAGTACGAGTGCGATGCCCACAAGGCTGTCGCGCGCGAAGTTGATTCGCGGATAAATCACGCCACCGTTTCCTTCGCCGCCAATCACTGCACGCTGCTGTTGCATCGCGTCCGTAACGTTCACTTCGCCAATCTTTGTCAGAAACACCGGACAATCGAACTTCTTCGCAACGTCTGCGACTGCTGAAGTCGTCGAGAGGTTCGCGACGACTGCTCCTTTCTCGCGGCCCAGCACGAAAAGAGTCGCAAGCACGAGCGTGTAGTCTTCACCGATCGCTTCGCCCTGCTCTGACACAATCGCGAGGCGATCCGCGTCCATGTCCTGCGCGAATCCGATATCAGCCTGGCTCTCTTTGACTGTTCGACAGAGATCGCCGAGGTTCTCAGCTAGCGGCTCAGCCGGACGCGGAAACGATCCGTTGGGCGTGGTGTTCAGTCGAATTACTTCGGCTCCCAGTGCTTCGATCAGCTTTGGACCAACGAGCGAGCCTGCGCCGTTACATGAATCGAGTACGACGCGCAGTTTCTTTTCTGTTTTTGGAAGTGGGCCAAGCACGTCGAGAATCGACTTGATGTGCAGATCTGTCGCTCCTTCCACTTCTTCAACCGTGCGCAGCTCTGCGCCGCCGACTTTCGTGTATTCGCCCTGATGATAGATGTCGAGTAATTCGCGCGCCTGGCCCGCGTCGAGAAAGAGCCCGCTTGAGCCGATGAATTTCAGCGCGTTCCACTCCGCGGGATTGTGACTCGCGGTTATCGCGATGCCACCTTGCGCGCGACGATGGCGCACCTGAAGTTGAACTGTCGGGACCGGACACACGCCGATATCGACAACACGGCTTCCGGTTGAAAGCAGTCCGGCAACAACTGCGTGCTTCACCATCTCGCCTGAAGTTCGCGGATCGCGGCCGATGACGATCGTGCCCGAGCCGGTGTGCGTGCCGAATGCCTGGGCAAAGCGCGTGAGTAGTTTCGGCGTGAGCGATTGGCCCACGACGCCACGCACGCCGGAGATGCTTATTTTGAGAGTGGGTATGGCTCTCATTTTAGACGAGTTTTAGTTAGACAGGATTGACAGGATTTTTCCAAGATAAACAGGATTTTTGTAATCCTGTAAAATCTTGTAAATCCTGTCTAAGACTTACCGCTTGATCCGGTCGCGCGCCCAGTCTAATAGCTCCCGTGCCGCCGCTTCCTTGTCCGCCTCAACAATAATCCTAATCATCGATTCCGTATTCGACCCGCGCACGTGAACCCAACCATCAGGCAGCGTCACCTTAATGCCATCCGTCGCATCGATCTCGAGCCCTTCCTGCTCCATCACCACTCGAAATTCCTGCAACACCGAATACAAACGATGTGGCTCGACATTGAGGTTGTGCTTCAAAGTCGTGAGTCGCGGCAGCCCCGCCACGATATCCGAGATGCGCTCACCCGTTTGGGCCATGTGCTCGAGTATCAATCCGATCGCAGCGGCACTGTCGTGCGTCAAGTGAACTTCCGGCACCGTGATTCCACCACTGCCCTCGCCGCCAAGCACGCCGTTGTGCTCGATCAAACCCTCGGAGATGTAAGCCTGGCCCACTGGAGTTCGCACAACACTTCCACCGTAGCGAGCGGCGATGATGTCAACCGCATTGGACGTCGAAACATTTGTGACGATCGCGCCGGCTTTCTTTCGCAGACGAATGTCAGCCGCAATGGCGAGCGTCATCTCCTCGGAGAGTGGCTCGCCAAGGTCGCTGACAATTCCCAGGCGCTCGCCATCGGCGTCATGGGCGAAACCGATGGCGGCGCGGCCAGCCTTCACTATTGCACGGAGCTGGGCCATAGTCTCGGGCTTGGGCTCGGGAGCGTGCGGGAAGGGGGCACTGGGGTTATCGTTAACTGCAAGCACTTCGCATCCCAACTTCGTCAACCACTTCGGACTAAGAAACGAACACGCGCCATTACAGCAATCAACTGCAACCGTCAACTTTTTCGATCTGATTGCGTCAGTCGCGAAATTCTCGTGCAGCACGTTGACGTGCTCTTCAATCGCATCGGCAGTTTGGACCACTTGCTTGATCGTGTCCCAGCTCGCTTTCGTGTACTCGCCCTGGTGAAAGATGTCGAGCAATTCCTCTCCCTGAGTGGGATTGAGATACAGACCATCGCTGCGCACAAACTTCAATGCGTTCCATTGCCACGGATTGTGCCCCGCTGTAATCGCAATGCCGCCGTCAGCCTTCAGCCACTTCACTGCGAGCTGCATGCTGGGCGTCGGGCAGACGCCGAGATCGACAACTTCACAACCAGCAGCAAGTAGTCCGGCCAGCACTGCGGAACGAATCATCTGACCTGAGGGCCGCGTGTCGCGGCAAACAAGAATCCGTCCCGAATCTAAGTAAGTTCCAAAGCTTTCGGCAAACTCGACCGCCAGTTCTGGGGTAAAGGTCTCACCGACGATTCCACGCACACCGGTGATGCCGATTTTCAGCGGTTTCATTGAACTTCTAGACTGTAAAATCTTCTCAGGAAGCTGGGCTGTCGGACTTAATTGTACCCCATTACATAAGTAATCGTCTCCACCAAAGGGTGGACGAAAAATGCGATCTTTCGACTGATAAACCGCGAATGCTATTCTCTACGCCATGAAACGAACACTGATGCTTGCAGTCGCCGTGCTGCCGTTATTTCTTTTCGTTGAAGCCCGCAGTCAGGAATCAACAAAAACCATCGCTGAACGACTCGGCTATCCGCGCGACGCGAAGCTTCTGATCGTACATGCCGACGATCTCGGCATGGCTCACTCGGTAAACGCCGCCACGATCAAAGCTTTCGAAACCGGTCTCGTTAACTCCGGCAGCATCATGGTTCCGTGCCCGTGGCTGTCAGAGATCGCCGCTTTCGCCCGCGCGAATCCACAGGCCGATCTCGGTCTGCACTTAACACTCACGAGCGAGTGGACGTCGTTTCGCTGGGGCCCGGTGTCATCGCGCGATCGCGTGTCGTCTCTGCTGGATAAAGACGGTTATTTCCGGCTGACGGAAAGTGAGGCGGCGGCACAAGCCGACCCGAAACAAGTGGAGATGGAGATCACCGCACAGATCGAGCGTGCGCGTTCACTCGGCATTCAACCGACGCACCTCGATTCACACATGGGAACGCTCTATCAAAACAAGGCGCTGTTTGAAGTGTTCCTGCGCGTCGCGCGTAGTCAAAAGCTGCCGGTGAGAGTGGCGAAGACGTGGTTCGCACGTGCGGACTTTCTGCCGTCAACGCTGACTGCTGACGACGTTTACATCGATCGCGTTCTCGATATCAATCAGACTGTTGCGCCACAAGACTGGGCCAGGTTTTACAGTGACGCGCTCAGGAAGCTCGAACCCGGCGTGACGGAAGTCGTGATTCATCTCGCGTACGACGACGCAGAGATGCGGGCTGCAACATTCAATCATCCTGACTGGGGTGCAGCGTGGCGGCAGCGTGATTTCGAATTCTTCACCAGTGATGCTTTCCGTAAGATCCTTCAGGAAAACCAGATCAAACTCATCACCTGGCGCGAGATCGGCAAATTGATCAAATAAAATCCGTGTAATCCGCGGTTAAAAAATTCTGCCAGAAGTGGCCCTTCTGCTCTCTCTTCTGCGCGTTATTCGAATGACGGCAGCAATTGGGCTTGCCGATATTTTCCAAGTGCCTGAAGGAGAGCACCATGACATACATTCACAGGGCGATCGCATTGTCTGGTCTACTTGTACTCTTGACGTTTTCATCCGCTTTCGGACAGTCTGACCGGCAGACCATCATACATATACCTTTTAATTTTAGTGTCGGTGAGAGAAGTTTTCCGTCCGGAAAGTACGTCATCGAGCGGAACAGGAATAACTCAGACACGGTGTGGGTCATTCGGCACAAAGACGATGTCGGCAGCGCAATTCTGTTGACCAGACCGGTTCGTGCAAACGACGTGGTGGAGGAAACACGACTGGTCTTCAACCGTTATGACGATCTTTATTTTCTGTCGGAGTTCTGGATCGTGGGAGGCAAGACCGGACACGAGATCCCGACCTCCAGTCGCGAGAAAACGTTGGAAAAAGCTGTAGCTGTAAAGCAACAGATTAACGTTCTGGTCGATCGTGGCAAGTAATTCAAACGGGGGCGCACACTGAAGGCGAGGCCCTGACGCGTAGTCAGGGCCTTGCTTTTTGTCACGAAGTCGACTAGGAAGAATCGCGCTGGTTTTTCAATTCAGACGATTCGAGGACTCGCCGGTGACAGTTGATAAGTTTTCACGCCGCCAGTTTCTGCAAGCTGGCGGCATTGGTGTGTTTGGTGTATTCGCGTCGCGTGCAAAAGCATGGTCCATTCAAGACCGTGAGCTGACGCTTTACGTCGGCACGTACACTTCAGGAAAGAGCGAAGGCATTTACGTTTATCGAATGGATCGCTCGACGGGCGCGCTAACGCGCTTTAGCTCGATCAAGTCTGTAAATCCGTCGTTCCTCACAATCGATAAAAGCAAACGTTACCTGTACGCGGTGAATGAAGTTGGCGAGTACGCGGGAAAACCCGGCGGGGGTGTGAGCGCCTTTGCGATCGATTCGGAGACCGGAAGCCTGCGCTTACTAAATGAACAAGCAACACAAGGCGCCGATCCGTGTCACCTCAACATCGATAATAGGAAGAGAGCGTTGCTGGTCGCGAACTACACGGGCGGCAGTGTGACTGTGTTACCTGTTCGCACGGACGGCACGCTCGGAATGGCAATCGAGGTAAAGCAACACGAAGGATCAGGCGTCAAGGAACAACAAAAAGGACCACACGCGCATTGCGTGATTCTCGATCGCTCTGGAACGCCACGCGCTCGTTGCGGATCTCGGTATCGATAAAGTGATGATTTACCGATTTGATCGTGCGACGGGAAAGCTTAGTCCGGCAACAACAACCATTCGCAGAACTCACGGCCGGCGCCGGACCGAGACACCTGACCCTGCATCCGAGTGGTAAGTATCTCTACGTCATCAACGAGCTCGATTCGACGATGTCGTCCTTTAAATATAACGAGCTCCAAGGCACACTCACGCTGATCGAAACTGTTTCAACTTTGCCCGGCGACTTCACAGGCACTAGTTACTGCGCTGACGTTCATGTATCAGCGTCCGGTAAATTTCTCTACGGCTCGAACCGCGGGCACAACAGCATCGTCGTTTTCGAGATCAATCCACAGACAGGAAAACTCAAACTAATCGAACACGTCTCGACTGAAGGCAACTGGCCACGCAACTTCACGATTGACCCTACGGGCAAGTTCCTGTTAGTTGCGAATCAACGGAGCGATAACGTCGTTACCTTTTCCATTGACGCCAGCACCGGACGTCTCAAACCGACGGGCCACATCGAGGAAATTCCCTCGCCCGTCTGCCTGAAATTTCTTTAAGAGCCCGCAAAGCGGGCGACAGCATAAAGCCTGGGGCGCAAGCCCCAGGATCGAATAAATAAGAAAATGGATAGAGCCCGCGACAGCGGGCGACAGCGGTGTTGTTCAGGCTGTCGCCCGCTTCGCGGGCTCGTCACTTGTTTTACCAACTGATCCTGGGGCTTGCGCCCCAGGCTTTATGCTGTCGCCCACTTCGCGGGCTGAAGAGTTTGTTTGATGACCATTGAAAAGTCTCCCCAAATAGAAGAAAATACCCGCGTTCCTGAAATCTCCTGCCTGAGGACAGCTAAATAGATGCGGAAACTCCTACTCGCCCTGTGGGCAGTCAGTCTGTCACTGTGCTTCGCTATCCGACCTTTGATCATAGTTAAAGGCCAGACGCCGCTCGTCGATAGCGACGAATTCTTCCAACGCGCCAGCCGCAACGGTCCCGAACGCGATCACTCGCGAAAGATCGAAGACCTGCTCAAGCGCATGACGCTCGAAGAAAAAGTCGGGCAGATGACCCAACTTTCCATCGACCAGGTCACCTCGGGAAAAGATCAGCAAAGCAAAATCGATCCGGCAAAACTCGAACGGGCGATCGTTAAATACAACGTCGGATCGATTCTCAACGTCGCCGACCAGGCGCTCACGGTCGATCACTGGCACCAAATCATCGGTCAGATTCAGGAAGCTGCCACAAAGAAAACACGTCTCGGCATTCCGATGATGTACGGCATCGACTCGATCCACGGCGCCAACTACGTCCAGGGCGCGACGCTCTTTCCACAAGAGATCGGAATGGCAGCGACATTCAATCCGGAGTTGATGAAGCGAGCCGCCGAGATCACTGCGATCGAAACACGCGTCGCCGGTATACCGTGGAGTTTCTCGCCCGTTCTCGATCTCGGTCGCAATCCACTGTGGCCGCGTTTCTGGGAAACGTTCGGCGAGGATCCATATCTCGCGAAAGTGATGGGCGTCGCGTTCGTTCGTGGACTCGAAGGTACGGATGTCTCTTCGTCGAACGCGGTTGCGTCAAGTCTGAAGCATTACATGGGCTACAGTTTTCCCCTCACGGGAAGAGACCGCACGCCTGCGTGGATTCCTGAAAATTACCTGCGCGAATATTTTCTCCCAACATTCGAGACTGCGATCAAAGCCGGCGCGCGCACGATCATGATCAACTCGGGAGAGATCAACGGCGTTCCCGGTCACGTCAATCGTCACATCCTCGTCGACATCCTGCGTACTGAGCTCGGGATTTAAAGGTCTCGTCGTGTCTGACTGGCAAGACATCAAGAAACTCGTCAACGTGTGGCGCATCGCTGCGGATGAAAAAGACGCGACGCGCCTCGCAGTGATGGCGGGCATCGATATGAGCATGGTGCCGGACAGTCTGAGTTTCGCCGATCACCTGATCGCGCTCGTGAAAGAAGGCGCAGTTCCGCAGTCGCGAATCGATGAAGCAGTGCGTCGCATACTGTGGGTTAAGTTTGAGCTGGGACTGTTTGAGAAACCGATGCCGGACGCATCACTGAAGTCGAAGTTTGCGTTGCCTGAATATCGTCAGGTCAGCCTGGAGGCCGCACGCGAGTCAATAACGCTATTGAAGAACAGCAACAACATCCTGCCGCTGGCGAAGACCGCGAAAGTTCTTGTTACTGGTCCAACATCCGATTCGTTGATCTCGATGAATAACGGTTGGACTTACGTGTGGCAGGGATCGGAAGAAGATCTTTATCCGAAAGATCGACATACGATACGAAGAGCGATCGAAGCGAAGCTTGGCGCGGGCAACGTCACGTTTGTTCAGGGCACGAAGATCACGCGTCCCGCCGGCACGACTTCGAACAACACGCCGACGGATCAGGAAGAAGAGGTGGACATCGCGGCCGCCGTCCGCGCCGCGCAGAATGTCGATGCGATCGTGCTGGCGCTCGGCGAAGGCTCGTATTGCGAAACGCCGGGCAACATTACCGACCTGACGATCGGCGCGCCGCAGATCAAACTCGCCGAAGCACTCAAAGCGACGGGGAAACCGATCGTGCTCGTGCTCGTCGAAGGTCGCCCGCGAATCATCAATCGCATCGCCGACGACATGAATGCGATCGTGATGGCTTACAACCCGAGTCATGAAGGCGGGACAGCGATCGCGGATGTGTTGTTCGGCGACGTGAATCCGAGTGGCAAGCTTCCCTTCACTTACCCGCGCACGCCAAACGGTCTCATCAATTACGATCACAAGCCGTTCGAGACGGAGAACACTTCGTTTGGAAACATGGCGTTCAATCCGCAGTTCAGTTTTGGTGATGGGTTGAGTTATACGACTTTCACTTACAGCGATCTGCGGCTCGGGAAGCAGACGATTTCTGCCAGTGATGAGTTGCCGGTGAGTGTCACAGTGAAGAACACGGGCAATCGCGCGGGGAAAGAAGCTGTGCTGGTTTACGTCAGTGATCTGGTGGCTTCGATATCGCCGCCGGGAAAACGGTTGCGGCGATTTGCGAAGGTGAGTCTCGGGCCGGGTGAGAGCCGGACGCTGAACTTTAAACTTCGGCGCGAGGATTTGTCGTTCATCGGTGCGGATAACAAGCCGGTTGTTGAGCCAGGTGAGTTTGAGGTTAGGATTGCTGGTTTGACGCAAAAATTCACAGTCAAATAGAGCACAAGATTTACAGGATTTTTCAGGATGAACAAGATGTTCTTGTAAATCCTGTTCCATCTTGTAAATCCTGTCTAAAACTAACGATTCCCAACACGAAACCAAATGAAACTTAATCGCTACCTCCCAATCTTCCTGATCATCACGTGCGCCATCGTTGCATCAGCGCAGCAACCGCAACCATCAGCAACCCCGAAGCTCAATCTGATGCCCGTGCCCGCATCAGTAACATTTCATAACGAGCGGTTGGCCGTCGACAGCAACTTCCGCGTCGCCACGCGCGGCCATTCAGACGCACGGCTGCAAGCAGCGATCTGGCGCTTCATGAAGCGTCTCGAAGGACGCACCGTCCTTACACTCGCTTCCTCACTAGCGCCCGATGATCAAATGACACCATTGATCATTCACACGCAGGGTCCCGGCAAAAACATTCCCGGCCTCGGCGAAGACGAGAGTTATCGCATCGACATCACCCGCCGTCAGGCCATCCTCAGCGCGCCAACAGTCGTCGGCGCGATTCGCGGCCTCGAGACTGTGCTGCAACTACTCGACGCCGATCGAAACGGATACTTCCTGCCCGGCGTGCAGATCGACGATCGACCACGCTTTCCGTGGCGCGGCTTACTGATCGACGTCGCGCGTCACTTCCAAACGATGGACGTTCTCAAGCGCAATCTCGACGCGCTTGGCGGCAGTGAAGATGAACGTCTTTCACTGGCACCTCACCGAAGATCAGGGCTTCCGCGTCGAGAGCAAAAAGTTTCCGAAGTTGCACCAGCTCGGATCCGACGGCAACTACTACACACAGGAACAGGTAAAGGAGATCATCGCGTACGCGCGCGATCGCGGCATTCGCGTCGTGCCGGAATTTGACATACCCGGACACAGCACGAGCTGGCTGGTTGGTTATCCGGAGCTCGGCAGCGCGCCTGGTCCATACACGATCGAGCGGCGCCCGGGAATCTTCGAGCCCGCACTCGATCCGACGCGCGAAGAAGTCTACAAGTTTCTCGAAACGTTTCTTGGCGAGATGGCCGCGCTCTTTCCTGACGACTACCTGCACATCGGTGGCGACGAGAACGAAGGCAAACAGTGGGACCGCAATCCCGCCATTCAGGCTTACATGAAAGAAAAAGGCATCAAGGATAACCATGCCTTGCAGGCCTACTTCAACACGCGCCTGCTGAAAATTCTTCAGAAGCACAAGAAGAAGATGATCGGCTGGGACGAGATTCTGCAACCCGAGCTGCCGAAGGACGTCGTGATTCACTCGTGGCGCGGCACTGCGGCACTCGCCGAAGCGGCGCGCAAAGGCTACGACGGCATTCTCTCGAACGGTTTTACATCGATCTCATTCAACCTGCATCGCAGCACTACGTTCCCGATCCGCTTCCCGCCGACAGCACTTTGACACCTGAAGAAGCGAAGCACGTTCTCGGTGGCGAAGCGACAATGTGGGCGGAGTGGGTGACGCCGGAAACGATCGACTCGCGCATCTGGCCGCGCACAGCAACTATCGCTGAAAGACTCTGGTCGCCGCGAACCGTGACTGACGTCGCCGATATGTACCGGCGGCTTGCGGTGGTCAGTCTACAGTTGGAAGAGCTCGGCCTCATGCACAAGAAAAACCGGAGATGATGTTGCGACGGCTCGTGCGCAACGATGATGTTGGACCACTGCGCACACTCGTCTCTGTTATCGAACCGGTGAAGGAATACCGGCGTTACCAGCAGCGTCCACAGACAATGCTCAGCCCGTTAACGGGTGTGGTCGATGCGGCGACTCCTGACAGTGAAGCCGGGCGGAAGTTTCAATGGATGGTGTCGGAGTTTCTCAATGATGGTCCACGTTATCAGCTTTATCGCACGGAGTTGAGCCAGATGCTCGAGGACTGGCAGACTGCGGGTTCATCTCTGAGCCCGGTGATCGATCGTTCGCCGGCGTTGAAAGAGATCAAGCCGCTCGCGCACAATCTCTCGCAACTCGGCGCGACGGGATTGGAGGCCTTGTCTTATTTGAAGCTTGGCATGCCGCCGCCGAGAGACTGGCGCGAGCAGAGTTTGGCGAAAGTTGATGAGGCGGCGAAGCCATACGGCGCGCTCGAGTTCGTGGTGGTTGCGGGCGTGAAGCAACTCGTGAACGCCGCGGCCGAAGTCAAACGTTGACAGGATTGACAGGATGTTTACAAGATTTACATGATTCATCTTGAAAGATCTTGTAAATCCTGTCTAAAACTGTCTGCATGAGATTCGTACTCTCATTGCTGTTGACCTTCTTCGCCTCCTTCATCGGCGACGATCAATGCCTCTCGTGCCACGAAAAGCAACGCACATATCTTTCAACCGCGCATCACCTAACCTCGCAACCCGCAACGCCACATCAATCCTCGGCAGCTTCGCACCCAACAAGAACACCCTCAACACACAACGCGAGCTAACGTATCGAATGGAAGCGAGGAACAACGGCTTCTTCCAGGTCGGCATCCTCGGCACACCGCCTGACACCATCTCGCTCGCGGAACGCTTCGACATCGTCATCGGCTCCGGCCGCAAAGGACAAACCTATCTCTACTGGGACAAGAACGATCAACTCTTTCAACTTCCGGTGTCCTATTGGACCGAGGTAGCGAGTTGGGTCAACAGCCCCGGCTACGGCGACAGGTCTATTGAGTTCAGCAGGCCGGTGGTCCCGCGTTGTCTGGAATGTCACGCATCGTCGTTCGACGCCGTGACAAACTCCGGTGTCGCGAATCGCTATCGTAGAACTGATTACGTGCTCGGCATCTCGTGCGAGCGCTGTCATGGACCAGGCAAACAACACGCTGAGCTGAATGCACCCGGCGCTCCAAAGCCCGTCGATCAAGCGATCGTGAATCCGGCGAAATTACCGCGCGACCGACAACTCGCGTTGTGTTCTCTGTGTCATGGCGGTATCGGCGTGGCGAAGGCGCCGGCATTCTCTTTCAAAGCCGGTGACGCCCTGGAAGATTTTCTGAAGTTGGAAATCCCGAAAGAGGACGAAGCGCTCGACGTGCACGGTAACCAGGTCGCGCTATTGGAGCGAAGCAAGTGCTTCAAGTCGTCATCGATGACTTGTTCGACGTGTCACGACGTGCATTTGAGGCAACGCGATGTCGCAGACTTCTCGGAGCGCTGTATGGCGTGTCACAAAGTTGAGAGTTGTGGATTGTTTCCGAAACGCGGCCGCGCGATCGCTGGGAAGTGCGTTGACTGTCACCTGCCAAATCAAACCTCAAACGTGATCTTCTCGACGCATGATGGCGTGCGAATCCGGCCGAAGGTAAGAAACCACTGGATCAAGATCTATCGTTAGCCACAAAAAGGCACAAAAGAAGCTAAAGACCAGGTCATTCGTAATTATTTTGTGCTTTTTGTGCCTTTTGTGGCTATTTCTTTTTGTGCCTTTTTGCGGCTGCTCTTTCTGCATTTCGCTTCACGCAGAATTTCGTGATCTTCCCGATCAATCCAGATGGAATCGGCTTATCCAACGGCAACCGCACCGTGCCTTTAGACGTTTCATACTTCGTCAGCTCGTCCTTAAACGCTTCGATCGGCCTCGACCCCGGATAAAGACCGATATGGTTCTTGTAACCAGCGAAGTGGATCAAATTACCGTTCAGCACAAACGTCGGCATCATATATTTGATCGCCTCCTCCGCATCGGGCGCCGCCTTGCGGATCGCCGCTCTTACCTTCTCGAGCAGCGGCTGCACATCCGGTGGGAAGTCTGCAATGTACTCATCAATCGTAGTCGGTTTTTGCTGTTTGGCTTTCATCAATTTATCTCGGCACGGGTTCGTTTGGCTTGGCGATACGAATCCAGTGATCGGTAAACGACGCGTGCATGCCGGGCAACTCGACTTTCGGCATGTGACACGTCGCGCAGTTCTTCGTGCTGACGGGACAGGCCGCCGCGCTGCGCCGCTCAGTCTTCGCTTCCTTCGCTGTTGTTAAGTGACACGCTAAACACTTCGCATCGTAATACGCTGCATCTTTCTTCAGATGTTCGTGTGGATTGTGACACGCCAAACATCCGACGCGCGGATCGTTCGTGTTGTGGCCGCGACTATTGAACATCCGGTACGGTTGAAAGCGAATGTTGTTGATGCCTGACTGGCCCGGCAGCAGCATTGCCTGTTCAAAACTCGTGTGACACGTGCCGCAAAACGACTGCGAAAGCTCGTGCGCACCAAGACCGCCGGGATTGAAGATCTGCGGCTCATCCAACTTCTTCTCCTTCATCGCCACGAGATGCTTCTCACCTGGTCCATGACACGCTTCGCATTCAATACCGGGACGCAGGCGATCGAGCTTCAACTCCATTCCGTTAACTGCGCCGGTCGTATGACATCCAAAACACTGTTGCGGCTCATCGCCGACAATCGCGCGTCCCAACGCATCTTCGAGCGATGCCGGCACTGTCGTCCGGTGACCGATCGTGAAATCGAGCTCGCGCAGCTTTTGAAAATAGCTGACGCGCGTTTCGTAAAGAACATCGTTGTGACGAAACACGTAAGTCTGGCCGATGTGTCCCTGACCAAAGCAATAGAGGATGGGCTTCGAGATGCTATTTGTGCCGTCCGAAATTGTGTACGTAACGTCCTTGCCCCGTCGCGCGAGCTCGTAGGTGTACTTTCCGTTCTTGAACGTCAGCCGTCCGCGTGCCGTGAGGATCTTGCAATCAGGCGCAACCTCTAACGCCTGGGCCATCGGCGTGTTTAACTGTACCGCTTCGCGCGGGTGACAATCGACGCACGCTTTGTTGCCGACAAACTTGATGCCGCGCGTGTCTGCGTTCGGTCGCCACTCGGAAAAGAATGTGTCCGACTGCGCGCGGCCGAGTAAAACCAGACCACAGATGACACAGATGATCGGAACGATTTTTTTGATCTGAAAAGTCACTTCTTGATTCCGGAGCCTTCGACGACTTTCACGTAGCTGTTCAACGGCAAATTTGTCAGCTTATCAACCTTTCCGCTGGGCCAGCGGATCTCCACGAAATCGATCTTTGCCGCACTGCCGATACCGAGAATGCTCTCGCGGATCGTGCGATGAAAGATAACTTCCTCCGCCTGTTTTCAGACGAGAGCGCTTCAACGTTCCCGCTTGCCACGTAATTATCGCGCCAACCGCTGCGGGATTGCTCTTCGTCGCGATCAACTGAAGCCCGATCCAGTTGTTGCGGTTTCCACCCTGGTTGCGAAGCAACAGTGGTGGCTCGCCGTTGTTTGAAGTGAGCACGTCTGCGTCACCATCGTTATCGAAATCGCCGAGCGCCATGCCACGGCCTGAAAACATTTTCGTAAAGACTGGTCCCGCGCCAGCACTCACATCTTTGAAAGCGCGGCCCGGTGTTCTCAAACAACAGCAACGGCTCTTTGTGCTTGACGCGCGGAACGCGCGTTTCGATCATGTCGTCAGGATGCCCGTTGACGAGAAACAGATCGGGATCGCCGTCGTTGTCGTAATCAAAAAACTTCAAGCCCCCAGCCGCTCAGCAGTTGCGTCGCGGGAGCAATCTCGCCGGGCTGATCGGTGAAGATCAACTCCTTGTCGTTATGGTAGAGACTGAAGAACTCCTGATCGATGTTGGCGACGAAAAGATCCTGCCAGCCATCACCATCGAAGTCAGCAGCGTCAACGCCCATGCCCGAGCGCGGCCGTCCCGCCTCACCATACGCGACTCCAGCTGCAAGTCCGATCTCCTCAAACTTTCCACCGCCTTTGTTGAGAAACAGAAAGTTAGGCATCGTGTCGTTGGCGACAAAGAGATCCATTAGCCCGTCGTTATTTACATCCGTCGCGACGGCGCCAAACGATTTGCCGGGTGAGCCCGCGATGCCCGACTCACGACTCACATCCTGAAAAGTACCGTCGCCGTTGTTGTGAAAGAGACGCGATGGCTGCGGCTTGAAGAGCCGTGGAACACAGTAGTAACGACGTTGCAGCGTGGCATCAGTGCAGAGCGGATTTTGTGACTTATCGTAGAAGACGAAGCTCGAGACGAAGAGATCGAGCTTTGCGTCGTTGTCATAATCGAACCACGTGGCGCAGGTGGACCAGCCGGGCGCCGTTACGCCTGCTTTGTCGGTCACGTCAGTGAAGGTGCCGTTGCCGTTGTTGCGATAGAGAATGTTTGAACCGTAATTCGTGATGTAGAGATCGATGTTGCCGTCGCCGTCGTAGTCGGCGGCGGCGACGCCCATGCCGAACTTTCCGCCTGCAACACCGGCCTTGTCAGTCACATCAGTGAACGTGCCGTCGCGGTTGTTGCGATAGAGCGCGTTTTTCAGAGGGGACTGAAGGAGTGAAGAAATCGGATGGACCACTGTTGACGAGATAGATGTCCATCCAGCCGTCGTTATCGTAGTCAAGAAATGCGCAACCCGCGCCGACTGTCTCGGGTAGTTGGCGATCGGGAGAGTGAGCGTTGTCGTGCTTCCACGTGATCTTGCTTGTGGCGGGGGAAACTTCTTCGAACGTTGGTTTTTGCGGCGCAAGACCCAACAGGAATAGCTAAGGCCAATACATTTGTGACACGGATAAACACGGATTGGTTACGGATTTGATTTCGGCGGCAGGACGACTACGCCGCCCGTTGACGCGCCTTTGGATTTGAGTTGTTCGATGATGCGCAGCTCTTCCTGTGCGCGGGCGGGCTCTTTGATGCGCGCATACAGCAACGCGAGGTTGTAATGCGCTGTCGGCTCGTCGGGATCGAGTTTCACCGCCGTCTCCAGCTCCTGTCGTGCACGGACGTAATTCTTGAGCTTCATGTAACTCGAGCCGAGTGCTATGCGCGCGTGGGCGTACGACGGAAGCTGTCGCACCGCTTTTTCAAACAACACGATTGCGCGAGCATCGTCGCTCTGCTCCTGCGCCACGAGGCCGAGATAGTAAAATACTTCGGGTATCGCGGCGCCGGGCCGCGCGCTTTTCTCCAGCCACGTGCGCGCTTCGGCGTACTTCTTTTGATTGAGCAGAACGTAGCCCAGGTGCAATTGGCCCTGCGCGTTGTTTGGCTGCAAATCGAGTAAACGCCGGAAGAGTTTTTCCGCTTCGAAGAGATCACCTTTACGCAACCACGCGATGCCAAGCGCAAGCAGGTACGATGGTTCCTTCGGTTTAAGTTCGACCGATCGTTCCAGGGCCGACTTTGCTGCGTCGAACATTCCCACGCGCATCGCTTCGAGCGCGAACTTGTAAAGAAAGTCTGTCGAAGTGGAATCAGCTACAAGCGTTCCAACGCGGTTCAAGTAAATTGACGCTTCGCTTGTCTCACCTTTCAACCGCGAAATTTGCGCAAGACCAAACAATGCACCGGCGTTGTCGAGCTTTCCGTCCAGCGCCGAGAGGTAATTCTCTTCAGCTTTTTGCAGATCGTTTTTCGCGAGATATGCGTCGCCTAAGATCACTTTGGCCTCGGCATTCTCGGGCTCGAGCGTGAGGACTTCATTTAGTTGCGGGATGGCTTTATCAGGAGCGCGCTTGAGCAGGTAAAGATAGACCAGATTCATCCGCGCGCCGGTGTAGTTTTTATCGTTCTGAACAGCGCGGAGAAACAGCGACTCAGCTTCGACAAGACGGCCCTGCTTCGCGCGTACACTTCCCATCAGGTTGAGCGCCAAAGGCAGGTTAGGTGTGACTCTCAATATGCTGGTGAGTTCCTTCTCCGCTTGAGCAAGTCGATTGTCTCGGATCAGTGTCGCCACTTGTTCAAACGCCTGCACGACGTCGGGGCTCTGCGCGTGAACCGAGGCCGCAAAAAGGCACAAAATGCACAAAACAAGAAATGCTTTATGTGCCTTTTTGCGGCTGTTTGATGAATTCCTTCTCATCGACCTTGCCTTGACCTTCCTTGATGGTCACTATTCGGTTGACGCCCACATTCGAGATCTTGTCGACGGTGCCGCTGGGCCAACGCACCTGGATCGAATCGACTTTAGAGCGTTTTTCGAGACCGAAGTGCAGCCGCAGATCGCTTTGCGATATGTAACTGTCGCCACTACGCACCTGATCCGTTTGCGTCAAATCACCTGACACGACTGTCACACGCGCGCCGATACCACTGCGATTACTCTTCACGCCGATCGTTTTGATCAGAATCGAATTGCTCGCATTCGCACCATCGTTGCGCAACAGTTGCGGTGGTCCATCGAGATCGGCAATCAACAGATCCACGTCGCCGTCGTTATCGATGTCACCAAACGCCACGCCGCGGCTGGCGCGATTTTCAGTCAGAACAGATCCAAATTCTCCTGACATTTCAGTAAATGTCGAGTCGCGATTATTCCGGTGCAGCAGCCGCGGCTGGCGATAGCCGGGCAGTTGCGGGTAGACATGACCGTTCGCGACAAACAGATCGACCCAGCCATCGTTGTCGTAATCGAAAAACTTCGTGCCCCAGCCGACGAGCGGCAGACTTATCGCTGCCACCTTAGCTGCGTATGAAAGATCGGTAAACGAGTTCTTGCCGTCGTTATGGTAAAGCGTGTTGTATTCGTCCGCGAAGTTTGTGATGAAGATGTCGAGCTTGCCGTCGTGATCGTAGTCGCCCGCGGTCACGCCCATGCTTCCCTGCTCGCTGCCATTCTCGTTAACCGCCGTGCCCGCGCTAAATCCGATCTCTTCAAATGTGCCGTCTCCCTTGTTCCGGTAATGGAAGTTCGGCGTCGAGTCGTTCGCGACAAAGATATCGATCAGACCATCATCATCAAAATCTCCGGTGAGGACGCCGAGGCCGTAATAACCGTTCGCGTCTTCAACGCCCGCTTGTTTTGAAACATCGGTGAAAGTGCCGTTGCCGTTGTTGCGAAAAAGCGAATCGCCCGCGCCTTTCAAACCTCTCGGACCACACTGCACGGGAATCGACTTGTACTGGCAGGTCTTACCCTGTCCGAATTCCGGGAGGTTGTTGATGTCGAAGTCAACGTAATTGCTGACGAACAGATCCAGATCGCCGTCGTTATCGTAATCGACAAACGCAGCGCCGGTGGTCCAACGCGGATCGTTGACACCGGCTTTAGCCGTCACATCGGTGAAAGTGCCGTTGCCATTGTTTTTTAGTAGGTGATCCGGGCCGAGACAGGCGACGTACAGATCTTCGAAGCCGTCGTTGTTGTAATCGCCGGCGGCGACGCCCATACCCCAGCCGATATCGCTCACGCCGGCTTTCTCAGCGACTTCCGTGAATTTGCCGTTGCCGTCGTTACGATACAAATCGCTCTTTGTCTTACCTTTTGATTTGACGAGATCGACTGTGAGGGAGTTGACGAGGTATAAATCCAGATCGCCGTCGTTGTCGTAATCCAAGAAAGCGACACCGCCACTCATCGATTCGACGATGTATTTCTTGTCAGGGTGAAGCGACGTGTTTGAAGGTGATGCCTGCTTGTGCGGTGATGTCAGTGAACGTGATCTTTGATGGTTGCGGACCTGATGGGTAGGGGAAGAAGGGAAAAACCAATAATGTTGCCAACAGTATAAATGGCTTCATAAGTAAGGGACAGGATTACAAGATTTACAGGATATACATGATTTAATTCGTCTTAGAGCGCGCTTTCTCTTTTAACTCTTTCGACATCTCGAGCTGTTTCTCGCCTTCAGCTTTGCGTCCCGCCGCAATGTACGCACGACCGAGTTGATAATGAACATGCGCCTGATCGGGTTGCAAGCGCGCGGCAATCTCCAGGTTCTCAACGCTGCCCTTTACGTCGCCTTTCTGTAGCAACGCTTTGCCAAGTTCGTAACGCGCATCGGCGAAGTCAGGTCGCTCACTAACAATCGCCTGCATCAACTTGATCCCGCGGTCGGTTTCCTGCTGGGCCAACACCACGAATGCGAGATGATACCTCGCCTGGAAGTCGCCCGGATTCAACCGCAGCTCCTGTTCAAACTCGCGCGCTGCATCCGGAAACTTTCCAGCCTTCAGGTAAATCAAGCCCATGTAAAAGTGGGCCAACCGCAACTTATCGTCGAGCGTGAGCGCAGTCTTCAACTCCGCAAGCGCCTTGTCAACTTCACCACGCTCGTAATGCGCCTGGCTAAACAGGATGTGCAGTTGCGGGCTGTTTCCACCCAGGGTCACCATCTGTTCGATGACGCGATTTGCAGCTTCGAGTTTTCCATCCTTCAGCAACGAGAGCGCGAGCGGATAGTACAACGCCGCGTCCTGTGCTTTTACGGCTACGACGTCAGTCAACAACGACGATGCTTTCGCGTAGTCGTTCGTCATGAAGTAGCTGAGTCCGAGTAGTTGTTTGATGGCGATGTTCGTGGGATCGATCTTCAGCTCATTCTCGAGAGCCGGTATCGCTTCTTTGTAAGACTCAGATTTGTAGTACGCGAGCCCGAGGTTGAAATTGAGTCCTTCCTGGTTTGGGTTCCACTTTGCCGCGAGCGCAAACTGCGCTGCCGCTTCGCGGAAATCCTGTTGCTCCGCACGAAGCAGGCCGATGCTGTTGTGACCAGCCGCAACTACTTTCGAGTAATAACTCTCTTCAGCTTTCAACTTTTCTGCTTTGCCCGGATCGAGATCGGACGACTCTGCAATCACGCCTTCGGCTTTGACTAACTCCGATTTACTCGACTGATCGGGCAAGTTGCTACCGCTGAGAAATGCGCCGACTTTCTTCTCGTCCAGCTTGAATCCCTTCGACTTCAGGTCGGCAGAGATCTGCAATTCCTTCTGACCTTCCTCAGTCCGTCCGACTTTTATCAACGACTGTCCGAGGCGGTAATGAGCCGTAGTCACCTGGTAATCGTTGTGAGCGAGCGAGGGAGTGAGCGCGATAGACTTCTGCAAGACGTCGACGGCTTCCTTGTGCCTGCCCGCGCCCTGGTAAGCCTGGCCAAGATGGAAATACGGATCGGGATTGTTTGGCTGCTTACCTGCTGCCTTTTCGAGCAGCGCGATCGCGGGCTCCCACTTCCTTTCCATAATGTAAAGGATGCCGAGGTAGAAGTTGGCGAAGTACTCTTCAGGATTCGCAGCGAGCTCGACTCTGAACTCTTCCATTGCGTCGGGAATTCGGGCTGCGCCGTCCTTATATAAATATGTCAGGCCGAGGTAGTAGTGAACACGCGGAAACCTCGAATCGAGCGCGATCGCTTTTTTGAACTCTTCAATCGACTCAGCCAGAAATCCGGTTTCACGGTAGGCACGTCCGATCAGCACACGCAATGCCGGACGATTACCTAACCGGTCGGCCATTCGTTCGTAAAGTTGTCGCGCCTGGGCGACGTCCTTTTGTTTCAGGTAGCAGAGACCGAGCGTGTATTCGGCATCGTAATCGCCCGGCGACACCTTCAATGTCTGCTGAAGCTCGCGAGCGGC
Source organism: uncultured Acidobacteriota bacterium (assembly GCA_963748155.1). Taxonomy (GTDB): domain Bacteria; phylum Acidobacteriota; class Blastocatellia; order Pyrinomonadales; family Pyrinomonadaceae; genus PSRF01. The sequence continues at coordinate 885,562 of CAVVHV010000005.1, forward strand.
TTTGTCAAACTCGCCCATCATGAAATAGCTCTTGCCGAGCATGTGAAGGGCGGTTGGGTTTTGGGAGTCAGTTGCAAGTACACGCTGGAGCGGCTCGATGCCTTTCGCGAATTGCCCGAGATGAAAATGGGCGATCGAGAGGTCGATCAATCCGCTGTTCGAAGTGGGGCGCATGGCGTTGCCGGATTCGAATGCGGCAACTGAAGCTTCGTATTTACCCTGTGCGGAGTAGATCTTGCCGAGTGTTTCGTAAGCCCCGCCGAGTATGACTTTGAACTCCGTCTCGGCGGCCGCGTAGTTCCCGGCGCGATGCGCTGCATTGGCCGCTTCGTAGTGTTTACGAAAGAGATCGCTTTGGAAGGCGTAGATCGAAGAGGAGCCACAGAAAGGCACAAAAAGCACAAAACATAAGATCTTCGTAAAAGCCCTGAACACTTGTGTGACTTATGTGCCGTTTGGCGGCAAAGACAGACGAAGGCTGAGTGAAAATTCACTCAGCACTTCGTCCTGGTTTCGAGCTGTGGGGAGTATATCAGAAGGAAAATTTGATACCGAGTTGAATCTCGCGCGACGCCTGAGTTGAATTCAGGGTACCGAACGTAGAGTTTCGGATATCAAGATCATAGCCAACGAAGTTGGCGTGGTTGAGGACGTTGAAGAATTCCGCACGGAACTGGAATCCATAACGCTCCTTGAACCTCCAATTCTTCGCCATTGAGAAGTCGATATTCGTGATCGGTTTTCCACGGACTGAGCCCTTGCCCAATGTTCCGAGCTGGCCGGCCCCGGGTCTGGCAAAGGCGGCAGGATTCAGGTGTCTTGTTGAATCGCCGGTGTCCAGATAGAGCGGCGCACCGGTGTAATTCGGACGCTGCCCAACCGCGCTCGCAGTACCGAGAGTATTGGCGCCAGTCGTGATGTCGATTGGAGTCGCACCGAAGTGTGAGCCGATCGCGTTTAACTGCCAACCTCCGAGAGCAAACTCCGCCGCCTTGCCCCACTGCCGGAACGACGGCAACTCGTAGACCACATTGGTCACGAAGGTGTGACGGCGATCCAGGTCAGCGTCGCCTCTATCACTGGCGAAATTGAAGGGATCGCTGGTCGTGTTAGTGAATGAAGTCAACGCGACGTCTGAGATCGCGTGGCCCCAGGTGTATGCAACCTGAAATGCCAGGCGATCAGTGAAGCGGCGGTTGAGCCACAACTGCATCGCATGGTAGCTGGAATTACCATTTGACTCGTCCGTCGTGATGTTGCCAACGCCTCTGAAGACTCGATTGTCAGCAATCAGAATGCCCTGGTCTTGTACACCGACTCCGGGCATGGGACTCGCAATATTCAACCCAGCGCGGGCGATCTGGAGTCTCGCCGGATCGCTGCTGCCATCGCACTCGCCGCCGCGGCAAGGCTGGTTCGGAGCGATATCGTTGCGGTTCACATTGCGCCGCCAGATATGCAGACCGTGGTTACCGATGTAAGAAGCCTCCAAAGTCGTATCTTTCAGAAGCTGGTGCGAAATAGTCAGGTTCCACTGGTAGCTCTCAGGGGGCCTGAAGTTCGGATCGACCGCGTTGAAACCGGCATTCGGATTTACACCTGGCACGTTGCTGGCCAGTCCTGGATTGATCGTGTCGAGACTGCGGCACGTTGGACAGTTAGCCAAAGTTGTACCAAGACCGTTCCAACCCGAACCCGCGCTGACTGTCGTGGTCCACGGTGGATTGGACGTCAGGCGAAGGAGATCTTCGATGACGTTGGAGCGGCTCGTGTAGCGTCCGAAACCTGCTCGAACGGCCGTCTTTCCAGTGCCCCACACGTCCCAGGCAAGACCAACGCGAGGCTGCCAGCCCTGCTTATAAGTGTTGATGGTCGATTTGGACAATCCCATCTGGACCGCTTCATCGGCAGTTACGAGACCGGTGTTGAAGTCGACTCCGTTGTAAAGATTCGGGAAGAAATTGGAAATGCGATTGTCTTTTTCCCAGGCCGGCGTGAAGACCGAGTAACGAAGACCTGCGGTCAACGTCACGCGCGGATGCAGCTTCCAGGTATCGTTTGCATAGAACTCGAAGTCACGCCAGCGGCCTTCCGCAATTTCCGTAGTTGCAATCTCGCTGTAGTTCAGGAGGACCGTGTCCTTGAGCAGCAGGTCGGCAATGCAGTTAAGCGTCTGCTCGCCGCATCCCTGAATCGTAATCTGCTGGTTACCGCCACCCGCGCCATTGCCGGGCTCGTCTTTGAAGTTGTGACTGAAGAGACCGCCGAACTTCCATTCGTGCGATCCCGTAACCAGAGAGAAGTCATCTTTCCAGATATAGAGGTCTTGACGATTGGCCCAGGGCGCCTGGTGCCAGATGTTTGAGTATCCGCCTGCGCCCCAGAAAAGCGAAGGAACAGTGCCACCGATCGTGCCGTCAGCGTGCGGGAAGACGGTCGGAATCTTGGAGGCAATTTCTTGCTGCAATGCCTCGCTTTCAGGCGAGGTCGTGATGATGATGTCGTTGCCGGCGATCGAAAACTGAAATTCGTTAACAGCCTTCGAGGTTATAGTGTTGGTTAACTTAACCGCAAAACTGTGGCTCGGCTGGGCCCAGTCAGACGCAAGCGTCGGATACGAAGAGTCGCCCCAGAAATTGCCGGTAGCTCCAAGGTGCGTCCACTTCTCATTGATATAACGCACCATCAGGTTCGTCTTTTCGTTGAACGTGATGTCGCCACGAATGAGATCCTGGCGCGTATCGATCGGCTGCAACTGCGACGTCGCCCAGTCGCCTACACCGGGACCAGTAGGATCCGGGAAAAGTTTTACAAAGGCCAACCCTGCCGGGCTCAGGCGGTTCGTCGGAATGCGGTTGCCGGGAAACGGGTCGCAGACGAGCTTGGTACGCATTGGCTCTTCTGGAGTTGGATCGGGTTCCTGACGACACGTCGCAGGATCGCGCGGCACAGCCCCGGTTACCGCCCCACTGAAGTCGCCAAGCTTCTCTGCTGGCGTCGGCACGCGCGCTGAAAGCACCTGGCCACGACGCTCACGTCGCCATTCCTCTGACCAGAAGAAGAACACTTTATTCTTAATGATTGGACCACTGAAGTTGCCACCGAAGTTGTTGTACTTCAACTTCGGTTTCGGCTGGTCGGCGCGATTCAGGAAGAAGTTATTCGCGTTCAGAGAATTGTGCCTGAAAAACTCGAATCCGCTGCCGTGAAATTCATTGTTGCCGCCCTTCGTGATCAGGTTGACCACGGCCCCCTGCGCCTGGCCAAACTCCGCACTGAAGCTGTTACGTTCGACACGAAACTCCTGAATCGCATCGACAGACGGAAAGACAAGCAACGTGCGGTTTGATCCGACGTCCATGTTGTTGACGCCGTCAACCGTCCACAGATTCGAGTTGGACTGGTTGCCGTTGACCGACATGTCGACGCCCGAGTTGAGTCCGGTTCCACGAGTCGCAAAGGCGCCCCCCGCGCCTGCCTGCGTGACTGGAGAAACACCGGGCACCATCAAAGCGAGCTGCGCGTAGTTGCGGCCGTTGAGAGGCAGCTCTGTTACCTGCTTCTCTGAGATCAAGCTGCTGACTTCGCCGCTGCGTAACTCGACCGGGGCCGCTTCACTGGTGACAGTAACCGTTTCCGTTACCTGTCCCACTTGCAGGTCAAGATTCACAGTCTTGTTTTCATTAACGTGAAGCTCGACGCCAGTCGTGATCGTTTTCTTGAATCCCGCGGGCGATGTGGCTACGGTGTAGATACCGGCAGGTAAGCTGGTGGCGGTGTAGAAGCCGTCCTCGGTTGCCGAGATCGTGCGTGTTGCGCCCGTCTTTTCATCGGTGATCGTGACCTCCGCTTTCGGCACCGCAGCGCCTTGCGGGTCTCTCACCGTGCCGGTGATGTTACCGGTTGTGCTCGACTGGGCGTGCACGCCGACAAGCAGACCTATACTCAGCAGGAGAATTGACGCCTGCACCCAAGACCTGAACGACATACAACACCTCCTCAGTATTTCCTGAAACTGAAATCAAGAATTCATAAAACCGTTCGTGGACCCTAAAGAGTAAATCCCTTGGCTAAGTTGTTACTGAGTGTTACTTTGTTGCAGAGGCTACCAAAAGTATTACCAATCCGAATCCTTGTCAAGATTTTTTTAGGTTTTGTATCAGTAATTTTTAAGGGACTTTGTTCGACGAGCGGACAGATCTAACGCATTTATGTGACTGAAACTGACGCGAACTTGCTCGCCAGGACCAGGCTGAGAGCGCCCATGAGGGTGGGCTCAGGACCAAGCGTGGAAGCGATGATGCGAGTCGTCGGCAAGCCACGGCAGATCGTAGCCTCGACAGTGTTCTTGATATCAGACGAGATCACAGGCCACGCCCGAACGATTGGACCACCTACGATCACTGCTTCTGGCGCGAGGCCACGGATTAAGTTTGCGATACCGATTCCGAGATAGTTAGCCGTTTCCTTTAATGCTGAGCGAGCAGGACCTTCACCACTCAACGCCAGATCGATCAGAGCGCCAAAGTCTGTACTCGCCGCACCGTTTCGCCCGCCCGATAAATTCTTGAAGCGCGCGAGGGCTGAGCGCTCGGAAGCAAAAGCCTCCCAACACTCACGACTGCCGGACGCGCACGCGACTGGCGCGCCCTGACCGATTGTCATGTGTCCGAACTCACCAGCGGCGCCGTTTTCACCGCGATAAACCTGACCGTCGAAAACTATGCCCGTACCGACGCCGCCTTCAACCAGCACGAGAATAAAATCTCGCACTTCGCGAATCTCAGGACGTCCAAACCACAACTCAGCCTGCGCCGCGGCGTTGGCGTCGTTATCCATGGTCACAGGCAATCCAGTCGCGTCGCTTATTTGATTTGCGAGCGGCAGGTTGCGCCACTGGAAAGTGGGGATGAACAATTCCCTGCCTTCGGGATCGACGAGTCCGGGAAGACTAACGCCGATGCCTTCGAGCGTGCCGTTGTTTCGCCTGATGAATTTTTTCGCGAGCTCGATGATCTCTTTAGTCGTTTTATCGGCGTCGGGATTAGTTTCAAACTGTTCCTGGTCCAACACACGACCTGCCAGATCGCTTGTGGCAACGATTGTGCGCGTCGTGCCCAGGTCCACGCCGATCGCGACAGCATCTGCCGTACGAAGCGACAGCAGGATCGGCGGGCGTCCACCCGTCGATTCACCGCTCACTTCCTCGATCAGGCCGTCGACGCGTAATTCCTCAACGATCAGGGAAACTGTCGAACGTTGCAGCGCTGTTTCGTGAGCGATCTCAGCGCGTGATATCGGCCCTCGCTCGCGCACGTAGTTCAAAACAATCTGACGATTGATATCGCGGATCGTGTTGGAGCGCGCTACATTTGCTTTCTTTAAGTCTATCCGTCGCATACCGCAAAAACCGCCGGCGCCGTGCGCCCTAAGGAAGGAAGTCAGAAGGAGCGGGGCCAGAATGCAAAAGGGTAATCGATAAGAATAATTAGTACATAGCTAAGAATCCGTCAACTGCTTTTGTAGTTATCCACAGATTACGCGGATTTTATGGCATCTGTTCAATCTGTGGATGAAGAAACCTCAATTGTCGGGCGCGCGTTTATTCTAGCCCTTCGACCCTGGCGGCGTTATACTGAGCACCACTCAAAACCGGGAGGTCTGCTATGAATCGCTTAATGACCGCACTTATCCTCCTATTTCTTTTCGCCGTCCCTGTTTTTTCGCAAGCGATTCCGACCGGTGGCCCGCCACCGATCGATCGGCAAAATAATGCCGATCGCATTCGCCAGCAGGACATAAGTCGTCGTGAATATCAACTCAGGAATTTCGGAACCGAGCCGGGTAAGCCGAAAGATGACCGGCAACTCAAAGCGCTGATGGAGCAGACTGAAGAAGACTTCACACGCATCCTGACGCTTCATAACGAAATCGCACGCGCGCTGTCTTCCAAAAAAGATCTCGATTACCACTTTGTTTCCGAGGCGATGACGGAAATCAAGAAGCGCGCGACTCGGGTTCAATCAACACTCGCGCTTGGTCTCCCTTCAGACGAGGCGCCCATCAAAGAGAAATCCGATCCGGAGATCAAAGATTCACTGATAAAACTCTGCAAAGAGATCCGCAGCTTCGTCACAAATCCGATCATCGAGACTCCAAACACAGTCGAAGCCGAACATTTAACGCGCGCGCGCCGCGACCTCGAGAGCCTGATCCAACTCAGCGGCCTGATTAAGAAAGACGCCGACCATCTGAGTAAAAAGAACTAGATCATTAAGCTTGGAAAAGGTCAGTACCACCTGCGATAGCGGGTGGGTGCGCAGCCAAGCAAGCTCGGTGCTGTCACGGCCACAAGTGTCCGCAGCGTTGATCTAATGCGAGATGATTGAGCAGTCGCCACACAGCTGCGCACCCACCCGCTACCGCGAGGTGGTACTGACCCGGCCCAATCAAAAAGCGGTTACGAGCTTGACGACGGTGACGGTGAAGGCGCGGGTGGTGTGCGGACGAAGATGATTGGTTCCTGCGTAGTTATACCCTTCCCTTCCTGAACCACAATTGACTGGTTGGGCTTGATGTTTGTGATCGTATCCTTCTGACCGCCGGGCCAGGTGATCTCCAGAGTCAGCGTCGTTCCTTCCTCAGGCTTGCCGAGGCCAAACGTCAAAGGCAGCTCAGACTGCGAACAGTAACTCGAGCCCGTGCGGACCATGCCAAACACTTTTGCGCCTTTCGAGGTTTTCACAACAACCTTCGCGCCGATGCCGTCGCGATTCCCGCGTGCTCCCGCAGTTTTCACGCGCAGCAGATCGTTCTGATTCGCGTTGTCGTTGCGCAGCAGACGCGCGGGGCCGTTGTTGGTTGTGAGGAGGAGATCGAGATCTCCGTCGTTGTCGTAGTCGCCATAAGCGGCGCCTCGACCAACGATTGCGCGGTTCAATGCGCGACCGAGTTTCGCAGTAACTTCTTCAAACTTCTTTTTGCCACGGTTGCGGAAGAGATGTGGCGGTTGTGCGTACTTCACCGTCGGCTGAACGACGCTGATATCGTCAGACACGTGACCGTTTGCGGCGAAGATGTCGAGCATGCCGTCGAGATCGTAGTCGAAGAAGAAGCAGGCGAAGGTCAACGACTGCGCTGACATCTTGCCGATTCCGGAAGCTGCTGCTTCGTCAGTAAACAGTCCCGACCCATCGTTGTGATACAACGCGATGCTTTCGTTCGTGAAGTTTCCGATCACGACGCTCTGTTTGCCCGAGCCATCGTAGTCAGCGGCGTCAACTCCCATGCCCGCGCGCGCTGTACCGGCCTCGCTAAACGCAACGCCTGCGAGCACGGCGTTGTCAGTGAACGTGCCGTTGTGATTGTTTCGGTAGAGTTTGTTTGGCTCGGTGTCGTTGGCGACGAAAAGGTCCATCCAGCCATCGTCGTCGTAGTCTAGCAAAGCGACACCGAGTGTTTTTCCGGCGGGATCGTTGACGCCGGCTTTGGCAGTGACATTTTCAAACGTGCCGTTGCCGCGATTATGAAACAACGACGCGCTCTGGCCTTTGTAAGTTTGCGGCGTGCAGTACGATTTGTTCTTCGCATCAAGCGTGCAAACTTGATCTGTTTGTACTGACCACTCGACGTAGTTGCCGACGAATAGATCGAGCTTCCCGTCGTTGTCGTAGTCAAACCACGCGGCGCTTGTTGAGAAGCCTGGATCGCCAACGCCCGCTCGCGCGGTCACATCCGCGAACTTGCCGCCGCCTAGATTCCGAAAGAGGCGATTTGGACCAAGACAGGTGATGTAGATGTCGACGTTGCCGTCGTTGTCGTAATCGGCAATTGCGACGCCGATGCCGTACATCTCGACGCCGAGTCCTGCCTGCTGTGTGACATCTGTGAACGTGCCGTCTTTGTTGTTGTGATAGAGCGCGGGGAACGATTTGCGTTTTTTGTTCTCAGGCCAGTCCATCGAGTTGACTAGCAGGATGTCCTGCCAGCCGTCGTTGTCGTAGTCGAGGAAGGCGCCGCCCGCGCCGATCGTTTCCGGGAGGTACTTCTTTCCAAAGGCGCCGCTGTTATGTTTGAAGCGAATGCCTGCTTCGGAGGAGACGTCAGTGAATTCGATCGCACCGGAGGGGCGTGGTGGTGTCGGGCTTGGTGATGGTGATGCGACTGCCGCAGCCGTCTCGCTCGCTGGCGCGGCCGGCGCAACCGAGGCCGGCTGCTTGCAAGCAGACAGAACAACAACCGCTAAAGAAAAAGAAGATGAATGAATAGGTTCTCAAGCAGCGTACTGGTGGCCTTCCGGCGCGACTCCAAAAAGATCTCGATCAGCATTGCTGTTGGTCCAACGAGGAACAACGCGTACAGCGGCGCGTGCACCACCTGATTCAGCCGTAACAAAAACTCCACGAACGCCACGAAGAACACAACGATGCATTGCCACTTCTTCGACTTCACCGTCGTCTTCGGATCCGTCACCATGAAAAAGACGAAAAGCTGGTACATCGGACCGGTGATCGGCGCGATCTCGGCTTGCAACGGATCTCCCGTTATCCAGCTACGCAGAAATGCAAACGCAAAGAACGATGCGACGTAAGTGGCGCTGATGTGAAATCGCTTCGCGCGGTAGATGATGATCGAGCCGAGTACCCAGATCACGATCAGCGGCCACTTGAAGTTTCCCCACTGCACACTCAGGGCCGCCACAGTTTCCGGCGCGAGAAACAGCAACACGCAGATGCCGAAGTTTGACGGGTTCCAGAGGTGGCGACCTTTCACGCGCAGCACGTACTTCGACATGACCGAAAGCACGCTGCACAACGCGTATGGCCAGAACGCGGGTGAGCGCAACAGGATTCCGACGCTGATGCCGCTGATGTATGCGCTCGCAGAGGTTGAGCCACTTGCCGTAAAAGATCCGTCCGAGCACGAGCTCGGTAACAAGCGCAGCAACGATCGCGAGCGCCGTTCGTTCGTAGCTCTCGAGAATGCCGTAGAAAAGATGGCCGACGAGCAGGATGAACGTTATAAAGAGCGGCGCGATGTAGCGATTGTCGAAGCGCAAGCGGCTCCTGACTCGAGAGTCGTCGCAGTCACAGGTTGAATGGTTGAATCGCTCATGCTGATTACTTCGGCAATCCAGTGTCAGCCTTTAGGCTGTTCTTATGGGAACGCAAACTAAAGATTGAACACTGGATTCTTTAATCTTATAGACCTGACCTACCGCTGGTTTGTCGACTCGTATCAATCTTCCCGGACGGCCAACGGATCTCGGCCCTCTCGATCTGCGGGTTTTTGCCGAGACCGAAATGTAAACGTCGCTGGTTCTGCGAACAAAACCCACTGCCACCCGAAACGTGTTGCACCTGCTGGCGGCCGTCCCAAAACAGACGCACCTCCGCTCCGATCGCACTGCGATTACTCGACGCGCCTTCGAGCTCGAAATCGATCCACTTGTTCTCCGGCGCCACGTTGTTCTTATAAATCAACAACGGTCCGCGTTGATTCGCAACCACGACATCCAACACGCCACGATTCCAAAGATCGACCAGCGCCACCGCGCGGCCGTCAAAAACATCACTCGCGCCCACCGCCTGCGCAACGTCAACAAACTTTCCTGCGCCATCATTGAGCCAGACTTTTTTCTGCTGATACCCGGACAAGCTGCGACCATCCATCGCAGGCCAATGCGCCGCATCGGAAATGATCGTCGAGTTGCCGCCTGCGATCTTCGAGAAGTCGTACCAGTAATTCAGATTGCGATCGGCCGAGACGTAACCGTTCACGAGATAAAGATCGAGTGTGCCGTCGTTGTTGAGATCGCCAAACTGCGCGCCAAAACTCCAGCCGCCGATCTCGACATCCATCGCGCGCGCGAGATTGTCGTATTTGATCGCATCGCCCGCCGTCCCTTCGCGCGGCACCCAGAGATTGTTTCCCTGAATCAACACACCTTCTTCGGAGATGTTCGAAACGTAGATCGAATAGCGGCCGTGGTTGAGAACGTCTCCCACCGACGCGTTCATGCCGCTCTTCGGTGAAAAGCCGACGCCCGTGTCTTTGCCGGCTTCGCGAAACTGTTTGCCGTCGTTGAAGTAGAGTTCGGAGATTCCGTAATCGTTGGCGATGAAGAGATCCTGATTGCCGGTGCCGCGCAGGTCCGCGACAGTCGCAGCGAGAGCCCAGCGTCGCGTATCGATGCCCGCTTTTTGACTGATCTCTTCGAACGCTCCATCACCGAGATTGCGGAAGAGATACTTGCGCCCGCCGTTCTTCGCGTACTCAAAACTCTCCGGCATCATCTTTGTATTTTTCAAGTGCCAGAGATCGACGTCTTCCGAATAATAGCCGCCCAGGAATAGATCCAGTCGTCCATCGCGATCGTAGTCAAACCAGACTGCCGTGTTCGCATTGACCCACGCGGGCAATCCAGCTTTCTCGCTCACGCGCGAAAACTTTTGTCCCGCATCGTTGTGAAAGAGCTCGGGACGGCCCCACTTGTAAAGAAAGAGATCTTCGTAACCGTCGTTGTCGTAGTCGCCCCAAACCGAACCCATCGAAACGCCTGTGCCGGATTGATTGAGATCAGCGACGCCCAGCTCCGCGGCAACGTCTGTAAACGAACCGTCCTGGTTGTTTTTGAAGAGCGCGTTCTTACTTCCTTCACCGCTGTTGGTGACATAAAGATCCGACCAGCCATCGCGATTGAAATCGACCACGGAAACAGCCGCGCCCATCGATGCGACTTGCGGCATGATGTGATCGAGTCGATGGTCGAGCGTCGGCGCCTGGTGTTTGAAGTTGATCTTTGAGGTCTGCGAGACTTCCTGAAGATAAAAACCATAACGCGATCAACGAACTCGACGGATCGGTTTTCGCGATCGTCGCAGCCTGACGTTGCGACAGTCGCCTGAGCACGATCGGCATGGCGATCAAAGCAACAAAAACGATCAGTAGGATGATTCTGGCCGTCTTACCGCGAAGCATTTCTCTGTTCGAGTCCTTAATACATTCCTGAAAACGTCGGGCGTAACATACCGCGTGTGATACTTCTGCCAGTCTTCCGGAAATCGTTTATAGACAACTTCGTCTTCCAGCTTTCCCGGCTTTGTCTCATACTCGTTCTTCGCGTGATACGGCAGCGGCAGCACCGTCTTCGAGAAAGTCGAATTGTAGTCGCCATCCTTAATCCAGCCATCGCCCATGATCATGAAATCGCGCACCAACCCGGCGGCCGGCGGTGGCTGCTCCGGAAAACGAAACGACATCTCATCACCTGACGCCACGATCACGTACCGATCATCGATCGCTTGCAGCAGCTCGCTGACTTCGCCAAATCGAGTGTAATAGCCCTCAGATCGCGCCAAGTCTGTTTTGTTGAGAAAAGCCTGTAGTAATCCGGCACTTCTGGGGCCGCACCGAATTCAGGCCCGTTTACCACGGAATATCCGCGATAATGCAGGTCAACCGACTAAGGCGCTAAGCGTACCATCTTCACGGGTGTATCGGGTAGACCCACCGCCCATTCCAGATGATCCCAGTAGATTTCGAGGTTTGTGCGAAGGCGGACTCGACGCGGAATTCCCGCTTTAAAGAGGTCGGTAAGATTAAACAGAACTGTCTTTTTCCGTCCGGCCGGAAACCCGAGATTTTCCTGCGCGACTCGCCAACCGCCGTTTCCATCCGGCACTTCGACGACTCAACGGTTTTGCACTGCCAACGATTTCCCTGCTGATCGCGACATTGACGGACGACTCGGTATCGATGAATCGAGCCGTGCGCGATCAGGTAAAGCGGTCCGGTGGTTGGCGCATCATCGCCGAGATCGACTTCAACGTAGTGATCTCGCGTCATGCCCTGAAATTGTCCGCGCCCGAAGTTGTCAAGTGCCTTACCGTCGCGCGCGTTCAACAGAGCTGCGTAACGTCGTTGCCGTTGTCATCGATTGCCTGCTTGATCGGTTTCGGTGTTGCAACAGTTGTGAAACCAAGCTTCGCAGGCGGTATCGACAAATCGTTCGTCGACGAAGATCTCAGTGCCTTCAGGATGATCGACCGGCATCAGCCCGATGTAGTCGTAGTAATAAGCTTCCCAAAGTTCGGCGGTGACGCGTATGTCGTAGTAAGCCATCGTGCGGCACAAGTTGATCGCGACGGATCTTGTACCACTCTCCAGTCGCTGCGATCTTCGCGGAACCAAGCGTGTTGATGCGCAAGCCGATAGCGGAGCCCCACGGCACTGCATCTTTCACAAATTCCATCTGCTTTGCCGTTCTAGGCAAACAAGAACGGGCACGAACGCTTTCAAGACGTTGCTCAGTCAACACTTCCTGATCCGCTTTGACTTCAAACTCCGCGCGCACGGTTCCGTTGGGCCAAACGACGCGGATCACGTCCGCGCTCGTCTGTTCGCCAAGTCCGAAGTGAAGCATCGGTCCGGTGATCGGTTGTTTTTGCACCAGCAGACCGGAGCGGATTTCCATCTCGCCGCCAACGCCGAACGGATTTATTCGTTGATCGCCAACAGCGTTGGTGGCGCGCGGGCGAACGATCTGCCAGTGATAGTTTTTCGTGCCCTGAGTTGATTGCCTGACGTGGGTAGCCTTGCTGCGAAATCCCGAGCAAATCCAAACGGCCATCACCGTTGACGTCAGCTACGTCAAAAACTTGATCGTTCCATACGGCATCCTTTATCGGTACAAATTTGCCACTGCCGTCATTCAGCCAAACGAGTGCGCCGGCCATACATGGAGGTGCGCAAATTACCCCAGTATTGAAATTCACCGCGGAAACTACAGCGAGATCGAGGCCTCCATTATTGTCGAGGTCAGCTATTTTTAGTCTCACCGGTCCGGTAATCGGATACTGGCCACCCGGGCCGGGCGGAACGGCGTCGCTCGTTTTCGCGATCTCAGCTTGTACCCAGTCAAGGCCATGATCCTTGTCGGATAACCTCGTGATGGTTCCGTCGGTATGCAGGATCACTAAATCCAGCGCGCCGTCGTTATCCACGTCCATCACGTTGATTGCTGTCGCGGGCGTTAAATTCGCCGGGAGCTTTCGTTCGGTGAACTGTCCTTGCCGTTCATTACTGAAAACATGGAGCACTCGCTCACTATCGATCAGCGCGGCGTCCGGATCGCCATCACCATCGAGATCAGCCCACGCGAAATCCTGCAATCCTTTAACTCCGGAGAACGGATACATCTCAACAAAGGTGCCGTCACCATTGTTTCTTAAAACTGTGGGCACTTTTTCATACATTTCGAGAACGATATCCAGATCTCCATCAGCCTCGATATCTGCGGTCGCAGCACCCAGCATGCGTTGATTAATAGTTGCAGCAGGCAGTTTCGTGTCGTTAGTCACATCCGTGAACGACGAAGGACTGTTTTGCTTGAAGAAACGCACACCACCATCACTCGCAAACACGAAATCAGTTTTGAAGTCGTAACTGAAATCGATCGGCAACACACCATCGTGCCCGGGTGGGTAGGTATATGTCCCACCGGGAAATGGAAGTACCGCGCCGCTCGACAAACGAACCTCGCTGCCGGTGCCAGTCGCAATGACGGGTGCGCCCTCTCCACTCAAAGAGATGCGCCGACCCACTCTGCCTTATCCGTGCCTGGAACCGATTCCGGTTTGAAGTTGATCGATGTGTCGGCCGGCGCCGCCTGAAAGACAGGTGATTCCAATCGTACAAATTGTGTAAACGGCACTGCCTCTTCGCCCGGAGGCGGCTTGATGGCGGCCAGATTGCGCCTGTACTCGGGCAAACGAACGAGCACATTGCGCAAAAAAGTCGTTTGAGTTGCGGCTGCGCGCAGATCGCCACTGTTGACCGCCTTCTCAACCGCGACGACTTGTTGGCGCACTTCGTCTGGCCAGGACGATGAACGCGCGCTTAGCTTCGCGACAGTTGATTTGGCAGTTTCACCATCGCCGCGTTTTGCGGCAATGCGGCTGAGCTCGACGAGTGCGGCAAGGTTCTCAGGCTGTGCTCCGAGAATCTTTTGCATTAGGAGCTGAAATTCCTCGGCGCCCTTCTCGTCGCCTTGTCGTTCGACTTCCTCGGCGAGCTTGTAAATGGCGATGAGATTGTTCTGATCCAGCTCAACCGACTTGCGCAGATCCTTTATTGCTTCCGGTGTGTTGCCGCGACTGCTTTCGAGAAGTCCGAGCAGGTAGAAGATGTCGCTGTTATCCGGCGCGAGGTCGCGTGCTTTGTTGAGTCGGTCGGCGGCGGTGTCGTAGTTTCGCTGTCGCAGTGCAAGCAGTCCCCAGTTGGCCCAACCGGCGGGCTCGCATGGGAGCGAGTTGCGTAAACTGCTGGAGCTTCGCGTCAGCCTGGACGTCATGACCGACCTGCAAAGCTGCGAGGCCGATATAGAATGTGCGGACGAGCTCGTTGTACTGCGGAGACGATCTGGTCGGGAGAGTGTTAGCCGGACGGCATGCGCCGAGCAGAGCAAGCAGCAGCAAGCCGACTCCGAGGCGAACTGTTTTTAGTTTCATAAACAGGATTGCTCCCGCAAAGGCGCAAAGGTGCAAAAGAAAGTTCAGAGTTCAAGCTTTAGCTTGCTCGCTGAAAGCCCGAGACTGCAGCCTAAAGGCTGAACTCTGAACTTTCTTTGCGCCTTTGCGCGTTTGCGGGAAACTCCGCACAATGTAACACAATGCGTAAAACCCTTCTTCTAGCCCTGGCACTAACGACTTGTTTTCTGACAACGGCTCATCTCCAAAACGCACCATCGAAACCCAACGCGCGCGAAGACGCATATCGCGCCAATAATCTCGGCGTCGCGCTGCTCGAACAGTTCAAACACAAAGAAGCGGCCGACGCTTTCCGGCGTGCGTTGCAACTCGATCCGGGCCTCGTCACGGCACGAATCAATCTCGGCATCGCGCTATTTAACATTCCTGATCTGCCGGCCGCGCAGAAAGAGTTGCAAGCCGCGATCGCCGCCGCGCCTTCAGCACCGCAGCCGCATTACCTGCTCGGCCTCGCGGCCAAGACTCAGAACAGACCGGAAGAAGCGATCGCCTCGTTTCAAAAGGTGTTGCGTGTTGATCCGAACGACGTCGGGCGCGAATGTAAACCTGGGCCAGCTTTATTCGCAGCAACGCAAATATCCGGAAGCGATCGCTGCGTTGCGACTTGCTGTTGCCGCAGAGCCTTACAACGCCACCGCTCTCTACAATCTCGGCACCTCGTTAATCCGTTCGGGTCAACGAGAAGAAGGTCAGAAGGTCATCGCGCAGTTTCAGGAGCTGCGGCAGCGCGGCACCGGCACGACGTTCGGATCAAACTATCTCGAACAAGGCCGGTACGCCGAAGCAGTTGCGTCAACTGGCGCCGAGCCTGAACTCGTCGACAAGCAAACACCGAACGTTTCCTTCAGCGATGTGACGTCCGCAGTGTTACCGCCGTCCGATTGGGCAGCCGTCACCGCTTCCGATCGACCAACTGCCGCAGTCGTGCTCTTTGATTACGATCTCGATGGTGATCTCGATTTACTCGAAGTTTTCAACTTGGGACAACGTCTCTTGCGCAACGACAAAGGCAAGTTCACCAATGTCACCGAGCAAGCCGGCGCCCTTTCCAAAACAGCAAAAACGCAGGGAGCCGCCGCAATCGCCGGCGACTACGACAACGACACGAAGCCCGACGTGTTCATTCTTCGCCAGGGCGGCGGGACGCTTTATCACAACGACGGGAATGGAAGTTTTTCTGATGTAACAACCGCCGCAAAAATCCCAGCGTCGCCCCAATCCGCAACAACTGCCGCGTTCGTAGACTTCGATCACGATGGCGATCTGGATCTACTGGTCGGCGGCGATGGAAATCTGTTGCTGCGAAACAACGGCGACGGCACGTTCAGCGATCAAACTGCCGCAGCGAAACTCGTCGACAAAGCCTTAGGGTACGCGATCGTTCCCACGGATTTCGATAACCGTCGCGACATCGATCTTCTCATTGCCTCGAGTGAAAAGATTTCCCTCTGGCGCAACATGCGCGACGGAACTTTCAAAGATGTCGCGACGGAAGTCGGTTTGACCGTGAAGGGCGCCGCGAACGTCGCCGCCGGTGACGTAAACAAGGACGGCTTTACTGATTTCTACTTTGCCTCACCGACGGCCGACATGGTTGGCTATCTCGCGCTCAGCAACGGCAAAGAGCGTTTCGACGTCACGAAAACCGACGGTGGTAGCACTGCATCACAATTCCTCGACTACGACAACGACGGTCTACTCGATCTGGTTTTGGTGACTAATGACCAGCTTCGAATCCTGCGAAACACCGGCAACGCGTTTAGTGACGTAACTTCAACAGCGACAAAAGAGATCAAATCACCTGGTGCGCGTTTGCTCGCAGCGGGCGATATTGATGGCGACGGTGATACCGATATCATCTTCGGCGGGTTGGGTGTGTTGAAAGTCGCGCGCAATGACGGCGGCAACACGAATCGTTCGTTGCATGTCGGTCTCGAAGGGAAAGTCAGCAACCGCAGTGGCGTCGGCGCGAAGATCGAGGTGCGCGCCGGGAGTCTGGCGCAGAAACTCGAAACCTACTCGGCCTCACCCGCTCCTGCTCCGGCTGACATCGTTTTTGGTTTGGGCAAACGCACGGTGGTTGATGCGGTGCGTGTCTTGTGGCCTGCGGGAATCGTTCAGGCGGAAACCGAGATCGCGAACAAGTCGCTGACGCTCACGGAGCTCGATCGCAAACCATCGTCGTGTCCTTATCTATACGTTTGGAATGGCGAGCGCTTTGAATTCGTCACCGACTTCATGGGTGGTGGTGAGATGGGCCATCTCGACGCGCCCGGAATTTTCAACACGCCGGATCCGGATGAGTACGTTCGCATTCGCGGGGACCAACTACGCGAGCGCAACGGTCGATACGAGGTGCGCGTGACTAACGAGCTCGAGGAGGCGTTGTTTGTTGACAAGGTTCAGTTGATCTCGGTGGCGCATCCGGTGGGCGTTGAGGTTTACCCGAATGAAGGACTGACGGTTCCGCCGCAGCCTTTCAAGATCTACTCGACGCGTGACGCGCGTCCGCCATTAGCGGCAATTGATGAGCATGGTCACGATGTTTTGTCGCGCATTGCGGCGTATGGATCGACAGTATCCGGATGATTTCAAGCTGCACGGGATACGAGGCTACGCAGACGAGCATGAGTTGACGTTGAAGCTTGATGCTGGCATCGTCGTCGCGCGTTAAGTTGTTGCTGACGGGTTGGACTGATTATGCGTGGTCAAGCGATAACCTCGCGGCGTCGCAGAGTGGAAAAAGCCTGCAATTGCCGGCGCTTCAGGTTAAAGATAAACGGGGGCGATGGCGCACCGTTATTGAAAATGTCGGGATACCGGTGGGGCGACCACAGACGGTTGTCGTTGATTTAACGGGTAAGTTTCTGAGCGCGAGTCGTGATGTGCGCATCGTCACGAACATGCGCATTTATTGGGATCAAATCCTGGTGGACACGTCAGGCGGAAACTTTCCATTGCGATTGACGCGGCTTGATCCTTCTTTGGCTGATCTTCGCTGGCGGGGTTTCTCGCTCGAGCACTCGCCCGATGGGCGACAGCCGCTCACTTACGACTACAAGAAAATTTCGTTTACTTCGCCGTGGAAAGTAATGACCGGACGATACACGCGTGAGGGCGACGTGCGTGAGCTGTTGCTCGCGTCGGATGACATGTTTGTGATCTCGAGGCCGGGTGATGAGCTCGTGTTGTCGTTCGCCGCGGACAAATTGGCGCCGCTACCGCAGGGATGGACGCGGACGTTTCTGTTGTATGCGGATGGTTTCAGTAAGGAGATGGATATCAATTCGGCGAGTCCCGATCAGGTTGGGCCACTGCCGTTTCATGGGATGAGCCGCTATCCTTACGAATGGCCGGAAAGGTATCCGTTGACTGAGCGAGAGGCAGCGGATATTTAGAGAAATACAACACGCGGATTGTTACGTCATACGTAGACAGGATTGCAGGATTAACAGGATTGGCAAGATAAATCCTGTTCATCCTGAAAATCTTGTAATCCTGTCTAAAACTCGGTAACCCATCTATGAACCACATTAGATATTCAGTCGCTGCCTGTCAGACGGATCTCCCGAATCCCCTCGATCGACGCGCGATGCGCGCGAACACTGATCGCATCCTCTCAATGATCGATTCCGCGATCGCCGGCGCCGCCCCATTTCTTCCCGTCCGCCTAATCGTTTTTCCCGAATTCGCACACGCCGCGCCCGTCTTCGAGACCGCCGCTGAATTGATCGACAAGCTCGCCATCACAATTCCCAACGAGCACACCGAGCGCCTCCAACAAAAAGCCAAAGAGCACGACATCTACATCCAGAGCGGCTCGATGCTCGAAGTCGATCCGAAATGGCCGGGCCACGTCTTCAACACGACATGCCTGATCGGCCCGGAAGGCGTGCTTTACAAGTATCGAAAAGTAAACACGTGGATTCCGTACGAGGTACACACAAGCCCGCACGATCTACCCGACTACGACGAGCCACTCTTTCCTGTCGCTGACACACCAATCGGAAAACTCGGCTGCGCGATCTGTTACGACTGGCTGTTTCCCGAAGCGATGCGACAGCTAACTGCGAACGGCGCCGAGGTATTGATCCGCGTCTCGGCCTACATGGATCCGTGGGGCGCGACCGAGCCGATGGCATGGTGGACGATCGTAAATCGTTGTCGCGCCCTTGAAAACACTGCTTACGTCTGCGCTACGAATCAGGGCGCGAGTTTGAAACACTATCCGCCTTACTCCTGGCCCGGCGGCAGTCAAATAGTCGACTTTGATGGGCGCATGTTAGCCGAAGCTTCCCCTGGCCCTGGCGAACGGATCGTCGTGGCGCCGATCGATATCTCGGCTCTTCGTCATGAGCGCGAAGCGCGACGCGGTCATCACATGCTGGCCCACCTGCGCACAGAGGCTTACCCGGTGTATCAACGACACCAGTATCCGCCGGAAAGTGGTGTTCCGCTCAGTTACGAAAACAATAACCGGTTAATTGATGAGGCGAAGGAGCGTTTGAAGAGTTAAACCTTCAGGAAAATCTTCCGGTGATAGAGGATCCACATCAGCGCGAGACAAACCAGACACGAACGAGATCGCAAACGCGAGTGAAGCGTTGACCGGCGACGCCCACGACGCAAACACGTTGTTGTAAATCCATCCACCCAGCGTCGCATCGCCGACTTTGACCGTTCCCAGCAATATAGCAATCAAATCCGCCACGACGTAAAGCGCGATCGCATTCAGACCAAAAACTTCAAACGGCTTGGCCCAGCGTCGATAGCCTTTGATATCGATCAGCCAGTAACAAAAAGCTAAAAACTGTAACGCTAAACCGCCCGTAAAGAGGACGTAAGAGCTGGTCCAGAGCGCCTTGTTGATCGGAAAGAACGAGTTCCACGCCCAACCAATTGCGACACAGATCGCGCCCACCACAAACATCCCCGCCGCCTTTTCATATCGCGTCTTTTCCGTGCGCAACCACATACCCGTTAACACGCCAATCAGCGTCGTTGAAATTGCCGGAATGGTGCTCAACAGTCCTTCCGGATCATAAACGCGCGCCTGCGCCCACACGTGTTTCCCAAACACAACTCGATCGACAAATGACGGGAGGCTGCCGTCTTTCGTGAGGTCACCCGCAGCAAAACCCGGCGCGGCAACAAATTTCACGAGCAGCCAGTAGCCAATGAGCAACCCAATCGTGATCGCGATCTGTGTTCTGACTTTCGTATTGAGAAAAATGATCGACGCGAAGAAGTAGCAGACAGCGATGCGCTGCAACACGCCCGGGATGCGATATTCAGCAAGACCGAAGTACGGCAGACCATTCAGAAAGAGGCCAATCGCGAAGATGATGAGCGTGCGCTTAATGATCTTGAGATAAAGATCGCGCTTGCTGCCACCGCTTTCGAGCCGGTTGGCAAACGCGAGCGGGATCGCGACGCCGACGATGAAAAGGAAGAATGGAAAGACGAAATCGGTCGGTGTCCAACCGTGCCAGCGTGCGTGTTCGAGTGGCCAGTAGATGTGTTCCCATGTGCCTGGATTGTTGACCAGGACCATCCCTGCGATCGTGATACCGCGAAAAACGTCGAGGGAAACGAGGCGCTCAGTTGGCATCCCCGACATTTAACCACAGATTACACGGATAAAAAATCCGATTTAAATCCGCGTCATCCGTGGTTACTGCTTACGAATATGCCTAGCCTGCAAATACTCTCCAACAATGTTCGACGGAACTTCCGACGAGATAACCGCGATGTAGTTGTCAGGTCTTAAAAACACACTAAACTCATCCTCCCTTTCGAAGATCTCGCGGACGCGCTCGGTTATCGGAATAACATGACAGTCAGCCAGATTTCCGAACTTGCGCGCAAACTCCTCGCACGCTTCACGCAGCTCGTTATTCGAAAACAGCAGCAGATGAAACTTCGGCTCGTTCAGCTTGTCGAAAATGCTTTGCCCATCGATCAAGAAATATGGCAGGCGATCGCCCGCTTTCACGTCATCTGATTCGTCGTCAGTGTGCTCGCTCAACGAGGCCTTGCGGTAATTGACCCCGATCTGCGAGATCAACGGAAATATTCGCTTGCTCACCGATTCCAGACTCGCCACGAACCCAGCAACCGGCGGAAAGATCGTCGTGCGAATAAAACTCATCAGCCAGTGTGATCCGGCGGCCAGCTCAAACATGCGATCGGTCGATTCGAGCAATCGCTGCGCGTTTGCGAGTCGCTCTTCGTTATATGTGTCCAACAACTCTTCGCCCGCGTGACCTTTCACGACGAGCGCGAGCTTCCACGCGAGGTTGTAAGCGTCCTGGATTCCCGTGTTCATGCCCTGCGCGCCGGCAGGACTGTGAATGTGCGCTGAATCACCCGCGAGAAAACACCGGCCTTCAGAAAACTTGTTGACTCGTCGCGAGTGAACTTTGTAAAGCGAGAACCAACGCACGTCAGACAGCTCGAGCTTTAATTTCGCCTGCTCTTTGATCTCGCGTTCGATCTCCTCGTACAGAACCTCGCCCTGTTCCTCATTCTTGCTTTCGGGAAAAGTGCCAACGACTCGATAACGATGCTCGCCGGGCATCGGAAAGAACGCGACGAACACCTCTTTCGCAAGGCAGACGTGCAGTGCGTCGTGTGGCAGGTCCCAATCAACGCGCGCATCGGCGACGTAAAAGAGTCGCTCGAACGTGCTGCCTCCGAAGGTGAGTCCTAAACCGCGTCTGACAGGACTACTCGCACCGTCGCAACCGACGAGAAATTTTCCCCTGATCGTCTGTGATTCGCCTGAAGGTGTTTTGACTTGCGCGGTCACGCCGGTCGCGTCCTGTGAAAAATTCTCGAGCTCGGTGTTCCAGCGCACTTCGCGCCCGTGATTGCGAACAAACTCGTAAAGCAGTTCTTCGTTCTTGCTCTGTTCGAGCATGAGCATGTACGGATACTCGCTCAGGTCTTTGCCGAAGTTTCCGAGATTCATTTCACCGCGAACATCGCCGCCTTCAACCAACCGCACGCGACTCGCAATGGTGCCGCGCTCGATCGCCGGTTGCGCGAGGCCGATCTGGTCGTAAACCTCGAGCGTACGCGCCTGAACACCGATAGCTTTAGAAAAGGGCGTAACGGTGTCGTTCTTCTCCACCACCACGAAATCGATTCCATACCTGATGCACTGGCACGCGAGGGAAAGCCCCGTCGGACCGGCGCCGATGATGATTACGTCTGTATTTATCGTGTTCATAAAAGAGGCGCAAAAGGCACAAAGGGCACAGTTTTCGCTATGTGTCTTTTGTGCTTTTTTGCGGCTTAAGACGTTTGCGCTTTGCGGCGCGCTCGAATTCGGTGATTGCATGCGCCTCCGCGAGTAGCGCGCTGCGAAACGATCCGAGTACGTTCAGCAGCAGATCGAGCTTTTTCAAACTCTCACGCCGGGCACGCACAGTGCCGAGAAAGAACTCGAGTTGAATTCGCCGACGACAATCAGCGATCGTCACCATGTAATGGCCCCACTTGTACTCACCACCGCGACTTGATTCAACTTCCGCGAGAATATGAGAAGTGTGACCGGTTGAAATTGATGCGAGAAATACACGTTTGCGAAAAAATTGATATTTCATGTGAGGGTCATGCCCTATTCTCTTGAAAAATTAGGCCGTGCGCGTATAATACGAGCCCTCTGCCTCCTTGTCAACGATATTGGTTAAATGTCGTCCTCATAAAGGATGAGAAAAGAGGAATAGCTAATGGAACTGCTCGACTACCTCGCAGCGAGAATCAGAGAACTGCGCGTCAGTTACAACAGCGGTGAAGGACTCTCACAGGATGCACTCGCAAAGCAGTTGAAGGTTGCCCCCAATACCATTTCCAGATGGGAAACAGGAACTTATTGTCCGAGCGTCGAAGACCTGGACCGAATGTCACGCTTCTTCGGCGTCTCGATCAATTCGTTCTACCCATCAGAGATGATCGACGAAAACGAAGATGAAAACCTCAAGGCCCTTCTGCGTACCGCCCGACAGTTACATCCAGCCGATCTGGAAGAGTTGCGAAAGTACGCAGAGTTTCGCAGGGCCCGCGGTATTCACCAGGGCAAGACTCGACCAAAAGCCGGTCGAAAAGGGGGAAAACATAAGTGAACACTCGACAATATTACGAAGACCTCAAACAACTTGCGCGACAAGTGCGCGCCGAGCACGGCTTGACGTCACCACGCGTGCTACCCAGCGACCTCAAGCGAATCTATGCATTTTACGGAATCGAAGTTGACGAGTGGCCCTACAGGTTTAGAAATCTGCGCGGTGCTTTTATCAACGATCATCTCGGGCCCACGGTGATGCTGGCGAAGGGACTGCCGCAGGATCCGATGGTCTTCACGATGGCCCACGAGCTGAAACATTACTTTCGCGATCGAGATCTCGGTATCTCGTATTGCGATCAGTCCAATTTGAATAAGAGTCTTGAAATCGGGGCTGAGATTTTCGCGGCAGAACTACTCTTTCCCGATCGCGACTTCATTTCTCACATGAGCGCCATGCGCATCAGGCAAGAGCAGTGTCTCCCGAAGACACTGATTGAATTGAAACGAAAAACAGGAACAACTCTCAGTTATGCTGGCCTGGCAATAAAAGCGGAGAGACTCGGATACGCACCCTCTCATTCGTTAACAACGATCAAGACCTGGCGACGGTTGGAGGCTTTGTACAGTCCGCCAGTGAGAAGACAAGCTCCAAGGCGAAGCATGCGGTTCCAGACTTAACGACGACGCGCGCCAAATCGTCCTACGGCGTTGCCTTTGGTTGCTAACGGGCGAAAGATTGGAGTCACCTGGCCGCGCACTCTGGCTTCTCTGAAAGGAACGGGGATGGCCGCCGGCCAGTCTGACTCGCGGTGAGAGATCAGTCGGAGTGTGTCACCGCGCCGCTGAGCATGGCAGCAGAAAAACCTGTTTCGATATTCGATCAGGTAGATAGGGCGCTCAACCTCTGGAAAAGTATCATCGGAAATCGTTCGGACTCGTTGGTCCAACTGTAGCAGACTGCCTGGAGGAAGTAGCGGCCACATCATGCCATCCGCGGTCCCGATCAACACCAGAGGTCCGCGTTCCCAGTCGACGTCAAGCATCAACAAGAGCGGCACCTCGCGCCACATCCTCAGTAGCCGGTGGGTGGCACTTTCTGGATCCTGCAAAATCGCGGTGAGCTCACGCTTGTCCACAGTTATCTTCCTACCATATTTCGGATACCGGTTCAATTTAAAGATCGATTCATACGCCGAAGGCGTTGGCTAATTCCAGCCCAAGGTTGGAGCGCAGCGACAACCTTGGGTATGCGATATATAGAAATGATTAAACCCTGTAGAGTCTGTCGGGAAAAAGCCATAGACAGCGGATCAAGAATAAGTAAACTGCGGTTATGGGCAAAACCTTTCGACCGTACGACATGAGCCAGTTGTTGCTGCTGCCACCGGATTTGCGACAGTGGGTGCGGCCCGACCATTTGGCACTTTACGTCAGCGACATAGTGGAGCAGTTGGATCTGAGCGCGATTCTGAATAGCTACGAAGAAGGACGCGGCCAACCTCCTTACCATCCGCAGATGATGGTGAAACTGCTCATCTATGGGTACTGCGTGGGCAAGATGTCGTCGCGCAAGCTCGAAGCGGCGACTTACGACGACGTGGCCTTTCGCGTATTGTCCGGGAACCAGCAACCGGATCATGCGAGCATTGCCGAGTTTCGCAAGCGCCATCTGGCGGCGCTGGCCCAGTTGTTCGTGCAAGTGTTGCAGTTGTGTGAGCGGGCCGGGTTGGTAAAGCTCGGGCATGTAGCGATTGATGGCAGCAAGATCAAAGCGAACGCCTCGAAGTACCGCACCATGACGTATGCCGGTCTGAGTGAAGCGGAACAAAAGTTGGTGGCCGAAGTGACGCGGTTGTTGGCCGAAGCGGAGCGCATCGATGCGGCCGAAGACGAGCTTTATGGCAAAGACAAACGTGGTGATGAGTTGCCGGAAGAGTTGCGCGACCGCGAAAGTCGGCTGCGGCGCATTCGGGAATTGAAGGCTGACTTGGAGCGGGAAGCGCGCGAGGCAGCGGCGCAACAAGCCGCGGCCGCCAAACAAAAAAATGAAGAGCACTTGCGCAAAGCTAAAGAGCGCGGCAGGAAGCCCGGTCGGCTGGCAGCGGTACCTGATCCCGAACAAGCTGTGCCGGCGCCCAAAGCGCGGCGCAACTTCACCGACCTTGAATCGCGGATGATGAAGGATCAGGCGACTAACACTTTCGTCCAGGGCTACAACGCGCAACTCGGAGTTGATGCGCAGGCGCAGATCATCGTGGCGGCGACCGTAGTACAAGCAGGCAATGATCAGGAGCAGTTGCTGCCGGTGCTGTTGCGGGTAAAACAAAACCTGGGCCAGTTGCCGGCCAGCGTTTCCGCTGATGCCGGATACTTCAGCAGCGCCGCCGTGACGGCGGAGGAAATCAAGACCGTGGCGGTCCATGTGCCGCCCAATGCCCGCGAGCCGCAGGCTTGGGAAGGCGCAGCGCCGCTCAGCAGAGAATGCCACCGTGCAGCAGCGCATGTGGCATAAGTTGAAGAGCAAAGAAGGAGCGGCGCTTTACAACCAACGCAAGGCGATCGTCGAACCGGTCTTTGCCTATCTCAAACATGTGCGCGGCTTTCGTCAATTTCTGTTGCGGGGCCAGGCCCGAGTCGAAGCGGAATGGTTGTTGATGTGTCTCACGCATAACCTATTGAAAATGTTCAGAGCCAGGCAACTACAAAACGCTTAGAGCAAGGAGCGGCGTCGACTAAAGAGCGCGGCTAAATCCCCCGCATTTCGCCGCCCAAAACAGCGGTTGCGGCAGTTTCGAAACGAAGCCCGACTTGTGCAAACAAAACTGCCATCGATCGCCCAATCGTTGTTGGGTCGCAACTAAGCTGAATAAACCGACGGACTCTGTAAGGGTTCGGCAGTTCGCGAACCCTTAACAGGGTTTGATTTGTAATTGCGATTTATACCCAAGGTTCTCGCTGCGCTCCAACCTTGGGCTGGAATTAGCGAACGCCTTCGGCGTAAACCACAATCTAAACCACGGCATATTTCAAAAATAATTGACATACCGCGCGGGCGGATGTAGCATCCGCCGCAACACAAACAGCATTGCCATAACTGTCACAGATGATTGTGAGGCGTGACATCGTTTGGCAGTCCTGGTCCCCACCGACTTGTCTACTTATTTTTTGAACTTCCTCTACTGAGTGACCCGGATATGTATTCGTGTTGCCGGGTGAGAAGTTTAAGCTCGCGTGCGGCGCGCGCAATCTAACATAACGATCTGGAGGCGGAATTATCGAAGCTTCGGCGATGATTAGGCACTGAGTTTTTCTCACTCCTGGGCCTTTGAAATCGCCAGGTTTATTCAACGTGAACATTTCCCAAGTGCGCTCTGTCCTCTCTGTTGAGCGTGCCACGATATTGTACGCCTTACGATCCGGTTATCTCCTTACTTTTCTTTAACTTACGTGAAATTTTTCTTTCAGATCGGCCTCATGAAAATACACATAGAGACAGAACTTGAAACGCGTCTTTGGGCAATGCCGAGATTTGAGGCGCGTTGAGTTTCACATAAACGGGGATCGGTCCACATAGCCCCGACGGGACTAATCCAGAAAGCCCAGTGACCCAGATGCTGGATCAGCGCCGAGTGGCTGCACAACCAGATGAGAACCGCGAACAGTTGTTCACTGAGCGCTATGCGAGTCTCCGTATCTGGGCCATACAACTGACGAGCCAGGAGTCAGCGGCTGATGATCTCGTCCAGGACGCATTTGTTCAATGGATGTTAGGCCGGACCAGGCTCGAAGAGATTGAAAACATTGACGGGTATCTAAGAACTATGTTGCGCAACATGCACTTCTCACGAATGAGTCGAGCGGCGCAACGCCTGCAGGAAACGACGCTCTCAATTGCCGACTACGACTCCGGCCATCTCGGCTGGACGGTGATTGAACCCCCGCGTCGAATGCAGGCTTCCGAAGACCTGCATCAGATTTGTGCGTATGCGTGTTTCAGAAAGGAATCGTCGAAAGCCGGCAGCGTCCTCATTCTCAGGTTCTTTCATAACTACTTCCCAACTGAGATCGCGAGTGTACTGAATAGTTCACGTAATTGCGTCGACCAGTGGCAAAGGCTGGCGCGTCGTGAGGCGAAGGTGTTCATGAAGGAGCCCGGCGGGTTGCGCTTTGTGAATGGTGAAGCCCCGGCACGACATCCGGTCAGGTATCTCAGATCAGATTGTGATCTGATGCTCGACTTACGCCAGTTGATTTTCAGTTCGTGTCGGGGCGACTGCCTATCGCACAAGGAACTGCGTGAAGTCTACGCAGACAGCAATGACGAGACGCTTACGACCGCAAGGCTCGCTCATCTTGTAAGTTGTGCGAAGTGTCTGGATGTGGTGAATGAGCGACTGGGATTACCTCTTTTGGCCGAGCGCTATCGCCGCGACTCCACGGAACGCCAGGAGCCGCCGAGCGATGCGAACGGTGGCGGCGCGTCGGGTGGTGGTCCAACTGAGCTCAAAAGAAAACTTGCGCATCGCCTGCGTGAGACGCACGAGCACAAGCCACAGGAGCTGCGAATCGCAGTCAATGGTCTGCTCGTCAGCTCGGTGAAAGTCAGCTCGGAGTTAAGCGAACTGGATCTAAACCTCGCGCCTGAGGATCCGATTGAGTTTGTCGAGATTTTCAGCGAGCAGGAGGTCCAACTGCTCTTTTTCAGTATCAATTCAACCGGCCCAAGGTATGAACAATGGGCGTGGATTGAATTGAGTGACGGCAGATTGCTCGAGGCTTCCTACCAGGATGAGAGTGGGCCGAGCCTCCATGTTGTTTACAGAGATCCTGCTTCCAATGAGGCGCATGCCTCTCAGGAAATTCCGGAAGCAAACGCTTTGTCCTCACCCCTTACGGTTGTGCCTGATCTCGACGTGTTGCGTGAGCCGAACGTGGGAGCTCAGCGCGGTTTTCGCGCGTGGGTTAGCCGGCTCCCCGACACGTTGAGACGCGTGGCCCAACGCACGTTGCCGAATAACCAAACCGAGCGCGCCGGGTCAAGTTTCCTTAGCTCGCTCACTGAATCGGGCACGTTCACAGTACTCGCGAGCAAGTCTTGCATTCATTGTGCTCGTGTGCGTGGTCGTTGCCGGCGTGTTCCTGTACTTCAAAGCGAGTTTGTCACGCGAGTTTAATGCAACGGTTTTGTTGGAGAGAGCGACGCTCGCGGAGCAACTTGCTCAGAAAACTCCAGACCGCATCAGCCATCGCTTCATCAATCTCGAGGAGCGTCGTAGCGCAGAGGATTGTTGCTCGTCGCAGGATCGACGTCTGGCAGCACCATGCGAATGGTAACAGCGCGCGCAGGCTCTACGACGATGGGAATCATCTGATCGCCGGCGCGTGGCAAAAATCAGATGGCTCTCGCACCGTTTTTCATCATGGATCGAAACCACGATCGGAGACAGCAGCTTGCAGCTCCAGGCGATCTCCTGCTCAACCTCGAAGACATCTGGCAACTAGAGCCTTCTGCACAATCGTTTAGCGCATTGATTGGTGAAGTGGCGGCGGTTGAAGTTGAGGAACGCTCCACTGCTTATGTGCTGACTTACGCGAAACAGCGCACGATTGGCGCCAGTCGTCTCTTGAAAGCGACGCTCACGCTGAACAAGTCTGATCTTCATGCGATCGAACAGACGCTGCTCGTTCAGCGTGGCAACGAGTTACGCGAATACCGGTTCGTCGAGGCGAGTTTTGAGCTACTGCCCGTGCCGGCAGTGGCGCCGAGCGTCTTCGAGATTGAACCGGAACTGAACGGAGGGGCCGCGGAATCTTGGCAGGCCCGGGAACTGGGCGTCCCGGGACCTCACCTTCTGGCCGTGTCCCCCTTCGCTCAGCACGTCGGCGCCACCCGCAGCTTCCGCAGAGCTGGAAGTCGACGTCGCATACTTGCTCAATCGGGCGAAGGCCGACCGTAATGAGCAAGTCACCCTCACGCGCAGCGCAGGTGGGTCACTGCGCGTTGAGGGAATTGTTGATAGCGCGGAGCGAAAGCAGGAGTTTCTGCGAGCTCTCGCGCCCGTCAGTAACAATCCGGCAGTCAAAATTGAGATTCGCACTGTCGCTGAGGCCATGCAGCGAACGATCACACGCGGTCCGCTTTCGATTCAAGAGTCAGTGGAGACAGCTAACGCGGTGGCTGCGGACGACGAGTTGCGCGCGTATTTTGAGAAGCGTGGATCCTCTGGTCCAACTGACGATGCGATTCGCAAATACTCTTCGCGTGTCGTCAAGCGCGCGTACGATGCGTTGTTTCATGCAATCGAATTGAAACGTCTCGTGAGCTCGCTTTGCGAATGTTGATATGCAAACGGTCGCGCCCGGCGCACGCGACAAATGGCTCGACATGCTGCACGAACACGCCGGCGCGTTTCAGCGCGAAACAGCGGCGTTGCGACAGGAGATTCAGCCCGTGTTTTTTCCGGGCGCGTCTGCGCCGGGAATCGAAGGCGGTGCGATTAACAGTGATGCCGATTTAGCGCGCGCGATCGAGCGGCTTCACAAGCTCGCGCTCTCGAACAACGAAGCGGTGCGCTCGGCATTTACGACGTCGTCACAGAGTTCAGCCGTCGCTGTTAAGTCGACTGCGTTCTGGCAAGCGTTATTCAAAGCTGAAGAGTTAGCAAAGAAGATCCAGAACTACCAGAGGTCCATCGATTAAGCCGCTGCTCATCGTCTGCTGGTCCAGGGCAAATGACGATGGGCTTGAAAATAAACAACTGACACTGCACGCTCTTCGCCGGAGTAGCGTGTCACTTCACAGGAGAAAACTCTCATGCCCAGATTGAGGGAAGTGTGTACGTGTGTCGTCTGTCCTCTAGTCAACGCCAAGGCTTTGTTCTTCGCTCGATTGATTGCACTTGTCGTTTGCCTCCTGCTCTCATTCAGCACTATTCATAACGTTTATGCCCAGGGCGCCACCGCAACTCTCAGCGGTGTGGTAACTGACCAGACAGGCGCGGTCATACCCGGAGCGAATATCGCGGTAATCAGCATCGCGCAGGGTTTCCAGCGAACCACCACCACAAACGATGAAGGCATCTTCGTCGTGCCGCTCTTACCTCCTGGCAACTACACGGTGAAAGCGGAGCACGAGGGTTTTACTCCTGCCGAATTTCGAGACGTCATCCTCAACGTAAATGACCAGCGCACAATCAAGATCCCTTTGAAGGTCGGCAACGTCGCCAATCAAACCGTCGACGTCCTCGACAGCCCGACACTAATCGACGAATCCCCCGCCGTGGGAACAACCGTCGATCGCCAATTCGTCAGCAACCTCCCCCTCAACGGCCGGAGCTTTCAGTCGTTGATCGCACTTAGCCCGGGCGTGGTTGTTACACGGCGACCAGCTTTAACCGTGGCCAATTCAGCGTGAACGGGCAACGCGCAAATGCAAACTACTTCACTGTGGACGGCGTGAGTGCAAATATCGGCGCGCAACTCTTCGGATGGAATTTCGCAGGACTTTGCCGGTTCTTTGCCCGGTCTGAATACGTTTGGAGGAACGAATAGTCTCGTCTCTGTCGACGCACTGGAAGAGTTCAAGATCCAAACATCAACGTTTGCGCCTGAGTTTGGACGCTCGCCTGGCGGTCAGGTGCAAATACTGACACGCTCCGGAACAAATGATTTTCACGGGACATTCTTCGAATACTTCCGAAATGATGCTCTTGACGCTAAAGACTGGTTTGTCAATGCGAACCGCCTGGCGAAGCCAGCACTTCGCCAAAACGACTTTGGCTTCGTACTTGGCGGTCCTGTGCTCTTACCTCGCTTCGGCGAAGGCGGACCGTTGGTTGGCTACAACGGACGCAACAAATCATTCTTCTTTCTTTCATACGAGGGACTTCGTTTGCGACAGCCGCAAACGGAGAACCGAGTGGTGCTAGCAACTCGCGTCCGGCAAACTGCACCTGCCGCATTGCAACCCGTTCTGAATGCACTTCCCTTGCCCACGGCCGCGGAAATCGGAACAACTGGTCAGTCGCCTTACGCGGCAAGTTTTTCAAATCCATCAACATTGAATGCGACAAGTTTTCGTGTGGATCACAAGTTCGGAGATACTGCGACGATTTTCGGCCGGTACGATTACGCGCCGTCGCAAACCACAACGCGCATCCTTAGTACCCTAAGCATTTCGGCGCTCACGACCCAGACCCTCACGCTGGGTATGACGCATGTACTTTCAGCACGGGCAAATAACGAAGTGCGATTCAACTTCAGTCAGGTGCACGGACAAAGCTTATCGAATCTCGATAGCTTCAATGGCGCAGTTCCATTCGATAAATCTCTACTAGTTCCCGCGTCTGCTTTGGACCAACGATCACTGGTGAGTATCACTATGGGAGTACTTGGCCAGTTAACACTCGGTACCAGTAACAATAATTACCAGAGGCAATTCAACGTAATTGATAACTACTCTTACCAGTTGGGAAACCACCAGTTCAAAACCGGTGTTGATTACCGCAGACTCGCACCTATCTATAATCCAAGGGACTACACCCAGCAGGCTATTTTCAGCAACCCCGCAGCTATTACATCAGGGCGCGCCACAACTTCGGCTACTTTTGCTATCAAAAGCTCCAGGCCCCTCTTCAATAACTTTTCGCTCTATGGACAGGACACTTGGCGAGCTACGCCCTCAATCACCCTTACCTATGGCTTACGCTGGGACGTCAATCCACCACCGTCTGAAGCGAGTGGCAATCTGCCGTATGCGCTCACCGGAGTGAACAACCGGGCGACCATAGCGCTTGCTCCCCGCGGCGAACGGCTATACGAAACCACTTATAACAATTTCGCACCACGTATCGGGATCGCCATTCACCCTTTTCAAAACCGGGGCGCTGAGGTGACGATTCGGGGCGGGTTCGGAGTTTTTTACGACCTCGGAAACGGTCAAACCGGCGAAGCATTCACACGCTATCCATTTGCCACCAGAATTGTGGGTACGCCAGGGCTCGTTTACCCCTTGTCGCCCGCACAAGCGGCCTTACCAACCTTCAATCCTCCTCCGCCATTTACTATCAACGGTTACGACCCTGAGCTGAAACTGCCCTACACGATGCAGTGGAACACAACTGTCGACTATCTGTTGGGACAAAGCCAGGTGTTTTCGGCGACTTACGTTGGCGCAGCCGGCCGGCGACTGCTGCGCACTCAGATCATGAGTAATCCCAACCCAACATTTACAAGCGTGACGTTCACGAATAACGGCGCCACTTCTGACTACCATGCGATGCAGTTGCAATTCGAACGACGACTCTCCCGAGGCTTGCAAGCAATCGCTTCCTACTCGTGGGCTCATGCAATCGATGAGATCTCCGATGAGCAGATTTCAACTCAGGGCATAAACAACGTCGTGCGGGGGAACGCCGATTTCGATATTCGTCACAGCTTCTCCGCGGCTGTTACCTACGAGTTGCCAACTCCAAAAGCGAATGCCTTCACGAAAGCGGTGTTCGGCCGGTGGGCCACTGATGTAATCGTAAGGGCGCAATCAGCAGCGCCATTTAGCATTAGTTCAGGGATCGAAGTTGACGAGTTGGGAAGATCCGTGCAACGACGCGTGAACGTTACTCCTGACATGCCGATCTACATCGAGGATCCACTCGCGCCCGGCGGAAAAAGATTGAACAACGCAGTCGACCCGGCGCGACCGGGATGTAGAGGTCCGTTTTGTCCCGCGCCCGCAGGAAAACAGGGAAATCTGGGCCGGAATGCTTTGCGTGGCTTTCCGCTAAATCAAGTCGATTTTGCCTTACGGCGCCAGTTTAATTTCACGGAGAATGTGCATCTCCAGTTACGAGCTGAGGCTTTTAATCTTTTCAATCACCCAAACTTTGGTCTTCCGGAAAACAGTTTAACCAGCGCGCAGTTCGGTCGAGCAACGCGAACCCTTGCAACAAGCCTGAGCAGTCAGGGAATTGGACTCAGTCCACTGTTCCAGATTGGTGGTCCACGATCTGTGCAATTCGCCCTCAGGTTCGGTTTCTAATCACACTCGGAGTACACACGGATGACAGCCCCAGCAATGCGAGGCCTTGCGCTTTTCTGGCTTCTACTCGTCTTGTTTGTCAGCTCGATCGCACAAAGTACAGCCTCTTCGGCCGGAGCTCTCGAGCCTTTGCCTGTGGAAGCAGCCAGTACGGCGAAATCATTTGCGCCGGTTGAGATTGATCTTTCTCCCGATGGCGAGTGGGTCGCTTACACGCTTACTGATCCTCGACGGCGAAAACTCCAGGGCGTTCCAAGTGATCAGTGGAAAGTCTTCACGTGTACGGGTGCGCCATACTCGCTTGCCAACACCGACCTTCTAATAAGCAATATAAAGACTGGACAAACAATCAACATTAGTTCCGGGAAAGGCGCAAACTGGGGACCGAGCTGGTCGCCTGACGGTAAGTCACTGGCGTTCTATTCTGATCGATCCGGCAAAGCACACGTATGGATATGGGAACGATCAACTGGAAAACTGAGAGCATTGACAACCGCGGTCATACACCTGCGTCTGCGATTCGAAAAGATCTTCTGGACTCCGGATAGCCGGCAAGTTCTGACGAAAATTCTTGGCAACACCCAAACGCTTGATAATTGTTTTGACGGAACCACCAAAAGAGAACCATTCGATCCAGTCGCAAGATCGACGTACGAGTCCGAAATTCCCACTCTAAGACTTCCGCCTTCGACAGATTCCTTCCGCGGAGACCTTGCAATGTTGGATACGCGGACGAGCAGCCTGAAAAGAATCGTCCGTCAGGAGAAGATTGTTGCTTATTCACTCTCACCTCCGGGCGATAGAGTTATCTATGTATCGCCAACGCAGGTAAAGCCAACCAATCAACTTCTCTACACTTACAACCTGTCAATAGTCTCAGTGTCGAATAGACAAACTGAGCGAGTTAACGACTTCTCTCCGGGCGTACCCTCGTTGCCGGCCTCGTGGTCACCGGATGGGCGAACCATCGCGTACATCTCTGACGGCGAGTGCTTCATCTGGTCGCGTGGCGAACAACCGCGCAGAGTTTCGTCACCTACGCACGTGCGGTTCACTCAAACGCCGCTTTGGGACAAAGAGGGACGCACCATTTACGTACTGGCCGAGAACAAGATATGGCGAATCCTAATGGTCGACGCAAAAGCAAATGCTATTACCACTCCGTGGAACCGCCAGATCAGAGGGATTGTCTCCCGGCATGACGGACAACAAATATGGTCTCCTGACGGGGAATCGATATACGTCAATACCAGTGACTCCGTAACAAAACAGGAAGGATTTTACCGAGTCGATTCAGGTACTGGTGAGTTTAGGAAGGCGCTCGAAGGTAACATCGGCATTAACCCTCTTCTGAGCGTCGTTTCACATGACGATGAACTCCTGGTTTACGCAGCACAGAGCGCAAGACAGGAACAAAACCTCTGGATCACGAGCCGAAACTTTACCGGAGTCCGGCAACTGACACACGTAAATCCCGATCTCGAGCGCTACCCGACCGGAGGGGCGCGGCTGATCGATTATTCCACCGCGGAAGGGAAGAAACTCCAGGCGACGTTACTTCTGCCCGTGAACTATCAAAGCGACAGGCGATATCCGTTAGTCGTTTGGGTTTACGGAGGCTCGATGCTATCGGCCAACATCAATCGTTACGGGGGTTCCGGGAATGAACATTACAACTTGCAACTGCTCTCCTCACGTGGTTACGCAGTTCTGCTTCCTGATACCCCCTTGGCTGTGGGAACGCCTATGCAGGAACTCGCGAAAACCGTCTTGCCCGCCATAGACAAAACCATCGAAATGGGAATTGCCGATTCTGACAGACTTGGTGTGATGGGAGCCAGTTACGGAGGATATAGCACCCTCGCATTGCTCGTACAAACCGAACGGTTCAAAGCTGCTGTGATGGACGTCGGCTTCGGCAATCTCAGCAGCAGTTATGGTGTGATGTTAAAAAGTGGTATACCCTTCGGAGTTAGCTGGGCAGAAGTAGGACAGGGCCGCATGGGTGGACCACCATGGCAATTCCCTGAGCGGTACATTCAAAATTCGCCGGCTTTCTTCCTGAACAAAATCGAGACACCTTTGCTGATTAGCCAGGGAGGAATGGACATCTCGCCATTTCAGGCAGATGAGATTTTTGTTGGACTCCGACGCCTCGGTAAAAAGGTGGTTTATGTGCGTTACGAAAATGAAGGACATGGCATCGAGCATTACACTAATCGAATTGACTACTGGAATCGCGTTATTGAATGGTTTGCGTCACACCTAAATCCGCGGTTCAGACCCAGTCCCGCTCTCGGAAACAATAAGAATCTGATGAAGGGGTGTGTCTGTAGCACGTAAACTCGTAGAGTATTCTGTCTTAATTTGATCAGAACTTTGCTGAGAGACACACCCCCGCTATCATCGTTTGAATCGCACGCAGGCTGCTCTACTCCTGGTACCGACGCTCCAGCGGCTCCATGGCGGTGCTATCGAGTTCAGGGTCAACTGTTTTGTGACCCATAACTATTGATCGCGCCTCGCCGATCTCCACAACTTCTGCTGCATCATATTCATTGTTTTTCATTTTCTTACTCCTGAAAGTAGCGTTCTTCCGGTGGATTCGCCGTGCTGTCGAGGGCCGGAATATCAGTTTTCACGCCGAGGATAACGTCTTCGGCTTTGCCAATCTCTACCGCTTCCGCCGCGTTATATTCATTCTGCATCTTCCTACTCCTTCTTTTGTTAAGCACTGGTGGATCAACCCAGTGCGGGTAAATAACCACCTGCCGTATGACACGAGTCACACGGCAGGTGTGACAGGTTCTGCCGCGTGTGCCCAGGCGACTCGCCTGGGTACTACAGCAGGGCTTCTGGTTAACGAGTCGCGAGTTTCGAGATCTCGTAACCAAAACTCAAGTAATATCGTTTGGACTAAGAACGCTGAGTACGTTTCATAGCCGTGGCGGGCACGATCGAGAGCAGCAAGCAATGGCTCCTTGTCGATGTATCCGCGCGCACACAGCCGCGAGTCGGCGAACGCAAGTCGCAGTCGTCCCGATTCGCGTGCTATAGCGCGAAAGATCGCCTCGCGTGGATTTCCTTTCGTGCGACGACTTGCGATCTCGTCCGGAAGAATTCCCGCTAACATCCGTCTCATGACAACTCGGTTCTCGCCAGGCCGCATCAGCTGGTCCAATGGAATGGCTTGGAGAAACTCTACCAACGGCCGGTGTGCAAACGGGTACGTGACGTCTATTCCAAACTGTTCCGTTCGCCAGCATGACGAAATGCTTTTCACAGCCGACAAGAAACCTCGCGCTTGATCGCGCGCATTATGTGTCCGGAAGCTCTTCAGCCGCTCCTTTGCGAACATGCGTTCCTGTAGTTTCATTTGTCTGGAGAATTCACCGTTGTACCAGGGAGGAAGCTGTGCTGCGCGGCCGGCCGTGATTGCTTGTAAACGCTGTGGAAACTGGCGAACTATCGCATCCTTCCAGAGAAGGCCAGCATAGGATCGCTTCATAGCCTTGCTCCACGCGCGAAGACTTCGGTTCAGAGCTAAAACCCGGCCCGAAGCAAGCAGATCCGCCACTTCAGGGTAGGCTCCGTAAACACCGCCGAACAGTTGATCGCCACCAAGGCCGCTCAAGAGCACGCGTGAGCCAACTTGATCCATCGCCTTGCGGATTCCGGAGTGAAGGCCGAACGACAGCACTACGGGATTTGGAGTAACAATCGAGATGTCACTCGGAAGCGGTGCGAGCAATCGAAAGTCTTCATCCTTAATGTGATTACCCGGGATTTGGCGCTGCGCCTCGACGAGGCGGATATACCGCCGTTCATCGGAGGTCGGACATTCGTCGAATACATGCGACACCGTCTCCAATCCCGGTGTCTGCACTTCACCATTCTTGAGGACTTGATCCGCGAGACAAACGATTGCAGAACTATCAAGTCCGCCGCTTAACTCTGCAAAAACAGTCCGATCAGATCGCAACCGGCAGCTTATTGCTTCACTGAACTGTTCGAGCGCGTGTTCCTGATACTGCTCATCAGTGCTGTATTTGATAACTTTAGACGGATCGAGTCGCCAATATCGCTCGCTACGAAGCTCTCCCGTTGCTCTCACCGTAACAACGTGAGCTGGTTTTACACTCAATATGTTCTTGTATGGGGTAAGCCCGGGAACCGGACCAAGACTCATCGCGCCGGCTATGTATTCTTCGTCGACCTCCCACACACGGTTGTGCAGTGCCAGCAGCGCAGCGGTCTCGGTGGACCAGACGATCCGATCGCTATTGATGTGATACTTGAGAGCGCGCGTCCCGGCTACATCACGGACGAGATAAAGAACTCGGAGCCGGTTATCCCAAAGCGCGAGGCAAAAGTCGCCCACCAATCGTCTGAAGCAGTCTTTTTCCCACTTGAGATACGCCGCCATTACGATCGCGAGGTCGGTAATCGCGCTCGCGTGCGGAAGAGTTGACCGCAGTTGCCGAATAAGATCATCCCGGTTATCGAGGCGACCATTCCACGTCATCATGTGACCTTCGCCTGAAAGCAATGGTTGCACTTCGAGACGTGATTCGCGGTTCGTGTGAAAGGCGCGATAGCTCATTCCGACATTCCCGCTAACCAGATCGAACCCACCGTCTGGCCCACGAGCATCCAGCGCTGCGGCCATTGTTGCTAAGTCATATTCATTAACCGGAGCGGCCCCACTGCCGAAGTTGAGTATTCCTGCTAACGCGCTCATGAGTTCCTCCGGACTTACAGACGCTTCAAAACGCGATATTCGCCCTTGACTGAGTTCTGATCGTTTACAACCTCACCCTCCACTTCGGCCCAGGCGTGGGCCTTGGGTGGGAAGGTTTGGGCGGCAAGGACCATCTCCGCCGGGACGCCGCGGCGGCGTAAGAGGCAGGTCACTACCGCCGAATGCTGTAAACACATCGCTTTCTTCGGGTAGTACATCTGTGCACGATCGACCATGCCGCGCACGCGCCGGCAGATCTCGCGATCCGCAGTGCGTGGTTCAGCGATTGGCCAATGCGCGACTTTCCTGATCAGTCTTTGAAAGCCGCCGAATTTCAGCAGCACGTCAAACGCCAGCAGACCGACAAACGCGCTGAATGTTTCGCGTCGCGAGAAACTCAGGTCTTCCGCTATCTCGTTACCGGCCAAATCTGGTTGCTCAATTTCGGTTGCCGGAGCTGAAGTTGTGGCCGTAACGTCTTCGCTGATCGAGTAAAGCTCCCGGCGCGAATGCGACGCCGGAGCAAACCCATCGTCACCATCTTTCTCAGAAACCGATCGGTGTCAGTCTGAAGTTGCT
Organism: uncultured Acidobacteriota bacterium; assembly: GCA_963748155.1. Lineage (GTDB taxonomy): Bacteria > Acidobacteriota > Blastocatellia > Pyrinomonadales > Pyrinomonadaceae > PSRF01. Next base: position 923,538 of record CAVVHV010000005.1, read on the forward strand.
CGTGCGGGACCTCGTACAGCAGCTCGCCTTCAGCATTGATTGCTTCAAACTCCTGCTCGAGAGCGCGCACGATTTCTTCAAGACTGAGACCGGCAGGTTTGTCTTCGAGAACCATCCACGTGAGTGCGCCGACGCCGTTCAGCTTGCACACACTGTCTTCTGCAATCGAAAGCAACACACTCCCGTCCTTGTGCTTTCGTGCTCTGTCAGTAATGGGGTGACCATCAGGAAAACTTTCTGGTAGTGGACGATTTGAAGCTTTAGGGGAAGCCTGCGCCGCGTGTCGTTGGACCACTGAGATGGCCAACGGCTCTATACCGCAGGCGCGCCCAGAGCCGGAAACTTTTTTATTTCTGCTTAGTTTTCCAAGCAACGTGCGTTTTTGCTGGCGTTTTCGAAGGGAGGCTGGAATCGAGTCTGCGATCTTGCTTTGTATACCAAGCAAGAACAATGCTTCGAGGCTCGGGAAAGCAACTGTAGGGTCAAAAGTATTCGATAAGTCATTCACCAATACGTGGCCGTAGTTCACGTGAACGACGCGGTTGGCCCAGCTTGTCGGGTAAGGTCGATGCGAGATGATGATCGTGGTTACGTCGCGGAGATGGTGATCGAGAGCATTCAGCAAACACTTCTCCGTGAGTTCATCGAGCGCTGACGTGCATTCGTCGAGAATAAGTACTTTCGGATGTTGCAACAACGCCCGCGCTAAAGCGACTCGCTGGCGTTCACCACCCGACAACCGGTTGCCACGAGGTCCAAGTGACTCGTCGAGCCCTTTCGGCAAACGGTTTATGAGGACGTCCAACTGCGCCAGCTTCGTCACTTGCTCGAGCTCGTCATCACTCGCTTGCGGGTTTCCGTACAGCAAATTCTCACGCAGCGTGACATCGAACAGGACCGGATCCTGCGGAACAAAGATCACTGCCGATCGCAGACTCTTGAGTTTGAAATCGCGAACGTCTGTTCCGTCCAGCAGCACAGTTCCCGCTCGTGCGTCGTACATGCGCGCGACGAGCTTCGCAATAGTGCTCTTCCCGTTACCGCTCGTACCTGCAAGCGCTACGCGCTCACCACGATTCACACGCAAACTCACTGCATTCAGCACCGGACGCTCGCTGTCATAACTGAAACAAACGTCCTTCAACTCGACGACTGCATGGCCTCCTCAACACGCCCGCACCATCACGCAAGATGGACTTCGCCTCGCTGATCTCAATCAGTCGCCGAGCGCTCGCGGCAACGCGTTGCACCTTCGCATAAATATCGACGACGCCATAAAGCGGAATAAACAATTGCAGTGTGTAACCGTAAAAGGCGACGAGGCCCCCGGCAGTTAAAGTTCCAGTCATAACCTGGTAACCGCCGTAACTCAGAACACTCGCCATTCCGCCAACGATGATCAAGTAAAGAACGGAGCTGAAAAAAAGTTCGGTGCCGCGGCGTTTCATTTGCGCGCGCACAACATCGCTCGAAATGCGCGCGAACCGGCGCGCCTCTCGCTGTTCGCACGAAAGCAGTTGGACCTGCACGATCGCAGAGAGATGTTCTTCCAGAAACCCGATCAACTTTCCGGATCGTTCCTGCACGGAGTCAGAAGCGTGGCGCAAGCGATCCTGAAACTGCCGCCGCACGAGGATGAATACCGGTATCAACGGCAAAACAACGATCGTGAGCCGGTAATTCAAGATCAACATCGTGGTCATCACGAGCGTGAAGATAGTGATCGTGCGCAGCAAAACAGGAATCACTTCACTCGTGAGAGTTGCGACCTGGTCCACATCCATTTGCAGACGATGCAGCGTATCGCCCGGCGGTGTGTTGTCGTGATACTCAGCCGAGAGACGTTGCAGGTGACGCAGCAGCGACAGCCTGCTTCGGTAAGTCATCTTCTGCGCGGCGCGGAAATTCAGTATTCCGGCAAGGCTGTCAAAGCCCAGCCTGCCCATGTAAGTGAAAAAGAAAGCGACAGCGACAAGCGGCAACCAAGTGATGCGCCGGTCAGGAATAACTTCATCAATCAAAAACCTGACGATAAGTGGATCGAGAAGGACCAGAATGCTGGCCGCCACAACACAAAAGTAACTGCCCAGATGCAGGCGAAAGAATGGCTTAACTTGAGATAGTAGCCAGCGAAAACTCGCCTGAACGCTTCAGTTGCATGCCCTTCAGATCGTTGCAGCAGCATGCGCGACGTCGACACAGCTTGTGCTGTAGCCAATGATGCGACCAACGATCTCCGCCTCTCTTCGATAAGTAAACCGGCGCACAGCTCGCGGGCGAGGAATGGTGCGGAAGGATCAGTAATTGATTGCCTTGCAACTCACACCAGCCACACGCGTAAGCCATCGCGCAACTCGATGAAATAGATTGGCCGCTCATACTCGTTGCGCCACGCGTTTGTCGCGAGCGTGTTCTGGCTCGTATCGATCTTCAAAAGCGCACCCGGCCTGATCATCGGATACATCGTCATGTCAGCCAGACCGAGATGCCCGTAAACGATGTGACGCGGGCAGGCGTCACCGGGCTGAGTCACGTTCAGAGTCGTCTCTAACTGAGTATTTGAAGCGCCCATCTCAAAAACCGCGCGGCTGTTGCCGTTCTGACAAATCAATTGTGTGAGATGTGGATCGGCGACGGGTTCGTATTTTTCCTTTTCGTCTACATCAATGTTGTAGAGACGCAGGAGATCGAGCAGGTCAGCATGATAAATCACACTTAAGCTGAAGAGCTTCCAGATGCTGGGTTCGGAATCACCGTTCTCCAGTTGGGCCAACCAGCCGTTGGAGATGCAAAATCGCTTATCTCCCTTGACGTCGGCAATTCTGCGACTTGCCTGTTCGACCTCTCGAACAGTGATGTTGCGGCGATTACGCAGAGACTTCAGCTTCTGACCCGGCACACTAATACTCCCCTGTTTAACTTAGGGGCGGCCCTCTGTGGCCGCCCCAGTTTTCCACATTGTGTTTCCGGGCTGGGGCGGCCACAGAGGGCCGCCCCTACAGTTGTATTTCGCAGTGTATGCACAATGTGGTCCATTGAGTAGGACCATGACGATTTGTCCGGTATCACGGAAGAAACTAGCTGATCACTAATTAGTGAAGACGTTACGCAGTGGACACTTACTAAGCCGATCGGGCTCATCTCAGGTGTTTACCGGATGAGACCCTCAGGCCGGTTCAAATCACTAAACCGTCAGGTCCATTGGACATGGACCGGCAGCAACTCGTTGACTTAACGAAATTTTTCTCTTACGTCGAACTGCGGATATTGTTCTCGATCCCGGAAAATTACGATCGGACGCGGATACAGAACACCAACCACTTGCCCGATGATCTCCACTTCGTCTCGATGAAACTCTTCGCGCATGTTGCCTGACGCTGGATGCGGTATCAACACGATCCGATCGCCCGGAGCTAACTCCGCATACACACAAGTGAAACCTTGCGGCGTCAAAACATAAAACAGTTCCCGCTGATCGAAACTCACGTTGTCCGCCGGATGCACTTCGTTCAAAAGCTTATTCACAAGCAAACGACTTCCGGGCGGCGCGATCGGCGTCGCATTCGAATCCTCTTCGCCCACGACCACATACGCAAGATGTGGTGGATAATACGACGCCGAGATACTCGACCTCGACGTCGGCCCATCGCGACGGCAGAAACTGCGTTACTTCCATATCAGCATCGTTGCGCAGGATCGGCAGCTTCACTCGCCGACTGTCGCGTCACTGCATCGATCGGAAACTCGTGAGTTCGTGCCCGCGTCATTCCCAGTTGCTCATTGAAACGGCGCTCAGGCTGCAACCCGATGGCTGCATCCATCTCCGTGCGCGAGAGATTCAGAATCACTCGCAGACTGTCGAGTTTTGCTGTGCCGGGTTGGCGAATGCTGCCGCTGATGATGTTGCCGAGCGTCGATTTCCCAATACGCATGTCGGGATTGTTGTGGGCCGTCGCGAGACGCTCACTCGCCGTTACGACGTCTTTGTAACTCAGCCTCAAAAGTTTCATTGCGTTAAGAATCAAGTTACCAAGCGCCGATGTTGTTTGCCGTTGCGGCCGGCCGCGCCTGGATTCCCCAGAGGATTGGCGAACGCTCATGCAGACGTGAGTCTCCTATTCCAACGTTGAAACAGGGAGGTATTTGTGGGTCGGTATTAAGTGGTTTCGTTAGATTGCTGAAACCAGTGCTGGGCTTCGCACACGCACACGGATACCGTGCGGACGGCAATGGCTCGACTCAAACGCAGCGAGCGACAAAGTCGGGGGAACCGCACTCGAGCTCAATTCTGACTTATCTGGGATTCTTACAACTACCGGGAGGTCGTGTCGGAAGAAATCTTACACCATCATGGTCCTTTTTGAGAAAAGAATCCGCGTTTCTTTTAAACCAGGAATTTCCGCCTGCTGGAGGTTTTATGTCCTGCCCATATCGCGACCTCGCATGGAAGTTTTTCTCGCTCCTCTTCGTGTTGCTCGCTGGTTTATCGATTAGCTCTGCTGCTCCTTCCATCCAAACGGTAAGAATGAAACGCAGCAGGATCACAACCGCGCCGCTGCGGACAAGCTAATTGCAGAGGCCGAGGCGCTTACTGAGAAGAGAACGGAACAGTCGTACCAGCAAGCGATCGAGAAGTACCTGGCCGCAGTCTCCATCTGGCGCAGTCTTAACGATAAGCCGATGGAAGCTGCGACCCTTTACGAGGCCGGATGGTTGTATGGAGACATCGGTCAGTATCAGAAGGCCCTCGACTGCTACTCACAAGCAGGAACTCTTTACAAAGCATTGGGCAACACAAAGAGCGAATCGAACACTCTGAACAACACCGCATGGATCTACGGCGAGCTGGGCGAGAACCAAAGAGCTCTGGAGATGTATCTCCAGGTCCTCGAGGCGAAGAAAAAGATCGGCGCACCGGATGCCGTAGCCATCAGTAATGTCGCTTCGAGTTACGCCAAGCTGGGCCAGTATCAGCGCGCTCTCGAGTACACATTTCAGGTACTGGCACTGCGACAAGGTCCAGCCAACGACGCTGGTCGAGCCATCACACTCAGCAACATCGGTAACTGCTACTACATCCTCGGCGATAAAACCAAAGCGCTCGATTATTACAGTCAGTCGCTTCCGCTCATGCGGCAGGGCGGTAACAACTATTACACCGCCACCGTTCTCAACCACATGGGCGTCATCCATCGCGGTCTCGGCGAGTACGACAAAGCGCTCAACTACTTCAACGAGGCGCTCAATCTACGACGATTGGCCGGCGATCAGAGAGGCATAGCCACTACCCTCTCAGACATTGCGCGCCTCGAGCGCGATCGTGGAAATCTCATTGAGGCACGCAAGCGGATCGAAGAAGCCCTCGCCCAAGTCGAACGCATACGCTCGAACCTCGCGAGCCCAAAATTGCGAACATCATTCTTCGCTTCAGTGCAACAGTATCGCGAGTTCTATATCGACTTGCTGATGCGGCTGAATAAAGAGAAGCCTTCGGAACAACTCGACCGTCTTGCTTTCAACGCGAGTGAAACGGGACGCGCACGTTCGCTCCTACAACTACTTTCAGAAGCGGGCGGCAAGATTCATCACGGCATCGATCCTTCATTGCTCGAGCGCAAGCAGACGCTGGCGAAGTTGATCGATGAAAAGGCACAAAGCCAGATGCGATTGTTCAGCGGCAAACATACTGAGGCAGAAGCTGACGCGGCTCGCAAGGAGCTCTCGGCGCTTACCGATGAGCTCGAGCAGCTTGAAGGTCGAATTCGCGAAAGTAGTCCGCAGTTCACCGCGCTCGTCCAACCCGTGCCACTCGAGGCTTGAGGAGATCCAGGAAAAGATCCTCGATCGCGAGACGCTATTGCTCGAATACTCATTGGGCGAGGAAAGAAGTTTCGTTTGGGCGGTCACGCCCGACGCGATCAAGTCGTTCGAGCTGCCAAACCGTGCGGCGATCGAAACGGCAGCGAAGCGAGTTTACGATCTACTAACGGCGCGCACCGTCAACATAGCGAAAGAAACACTCGCACAACGACGGCAGCGACTGGAGCTCGCCGATGCGGAGTATCCAAAAGCATCTGCAAATTTAAGCCGCATGATACTTGGCCCAGTCGCCGCTGAGTTGAAAGACAAGCGACTGCTGATCGTCGGTGACGGAGTTCTGCAATACATTCCGTTTGCCGGATTGCCGGATCCCGCTGACACACGAGCCGTCGATTGTCGATCATGAAGTGGTAATGGCGCCGTCAGCATCAGTAGTCGGACTGCTGAGGCAAGAGACTGCGAATCGCAAACCAGCGAACAAGATGGTCGCAGTGCTCGCCGATCCGGTTTTCTCGAATGATGATCCGCGAGTTGCGGCAGCGCGGTTGGGCCGCCCGGTTCCTGTCGAGAAAGACGCTGCTGGGGACGGTTTAAGATCGGTAACGGAGACGGGATTGGACGGTTTGCGGCGGTTACGTTTTAGTCGACACGAAGCTGATGAGATCACTCGACTGGCAGGAAACGATTTGAAACTCGAAGCCGTCGACTTCGCAGCAAACCGCAAACTCGCGACCAGCGCTGAGCTGGGCCAGTATCGCGTGGTCCACTTCGCAACCCACGGCATCATCAACAACAATCATCCCGAGCTTTCGGGAATCGTACTGTCGCTCGTCGACGAGAAAGGTCAGCCGCAGAATGGATTTTTGCGATTGTACGATCTGTACAACTTGAAACTGTCGGCCGATCTCGTCGTGTTGAGTGCGTGCCAGACGGCGCTCGGAAAGGAGATTCGCGGAGAAGGACTCGTCGGACTAACGCGCGGGTTCATGTATGCGGGTTCGCCGCGTGTGATCGCGAGTCTCTGGCAGATCGATGATCGAGCGTCGGCAGAGTTTATGAAACGTTTTTACGCAGCGATGATCGGACAAAAACTTCGACCCGCCGCCGCCCTCCGCGCTGCGCAAGTATCAATGTCTCAAGATCCACGCTGGCGCCAGCCACATTACTGGGCCGCATTCACCCTTCAGGGAGAGTGGAAATAAGCCACAAAAGTCACAAAAGCGAAAATGACAGTAGTAAACTGAAAGGCGTTAGCATGACTCTAGCGATTTTGTGCCTTTTGTGGCTCCTTCTTTGGCATTTCACTTGCGCTAGTCTCCCGTGCAACACAATTTGTGATCTGTAACAGAACAGAGGACAGGAGTCTGTGATGCTCGACCAGGAAGTTGACGACAAAGGGACCGACCAGGAAGCGGCCCAACAGATGATCGAGGCGCTGCGCGATCAGGGTTTCGACTCCGACAACGAAAAACTCGCAAAAGCGCTCGGCCGCACAATCGAGCAGGTTGACGGAATGATAGAAGGGACCGAAACAATTGACGACGACGTCGTTATGAAAGCCCGAGGAATTGCTCTGAATCGTGGCATCGAAATCGAGTAGAGGAGTTGAAAATTTGAAACGTACACGAAGCGACGTCGACCACGACCGTTGCGTGGTGGTGGTTTGAGGGCGGCACCGAAATCTGTTCGACGTGTCACCAGTCGTACGCATATCAAACAGGAGCATACTGTCTCGATTGCGACGGCAACGTTTGTTCAATATGCGTACAGGAATCTGAGACAGGCGACGTCCGGTGTTTCGACTTGTTGCGACCAGTAAAGGAAGTTTTTATGGCAGCGCGAGCTATCTGGAAAGGTGAAATCAAACTCGGCACAACGAAAGTGCCGGTGAAACTCTATTCAGCAGTGCAGGATCGCACGGTGCGTTTTCACGTGCTTGACGATCGTGCAAAGAAGCGCGTTAAGCAGCACATGATCGATCCCGATTCGGGCGAGGAAGTGCCCACTGAAGAGATTCAAAAAGGCTACGAGATCGAGCCAGGACGATACGTGATCCTTACCGAAGAAGATCTCGAAAAACTCCAGCCACCGCCGTCACGCGATATCGAGATCGTGGAGTTTGTTCCGCAAACGAAGATCAGCGAACAGTGGTATGACCGGCCTTACTACGCCGGACCGGATGGTGACGAGAAAGACTACTTCGCGCTCGTCGAGGCACTCAAAAACAAAGAGAGTGAAGGCATCGCGCACTGGGTGATGCGTAATAAGTACTACGCGGGCGCGCTTCGCGCCGTCGACGATTATCTTTTCCTGTTTACGTTGCGAGATGCGAAGGAAGTGATCCTCGCGGACGATCTCACGAAGCCGTCAGGCGCTGCGCCAACACAGAAAGAGCTGGCGATGGCAAAGCAACTGGTTGAGATGCTGCAAGGCGAGTTTAATCCCAAGGAGTACAAGGACGAGTATCGCGAGCGCGTGATGGAGTTCATCGAGAAGAAAGCCAAGGGACACGCACCGCGTTTGAAGGCTGTGAAGACAAAAAGACAGACTGCGGCTCTTGATAACGTTCTGGCGAAGAGCATTGAGTCGCTGAGAAAGAAGGAGAAACGTGCCGCCTAAAGTAAGTCGCGCAAGTCGGCAAAGAGAGGAACCCGAAGAGGACGAATGCCGGCGGGACGACCATTCTGGTCGGGAACGCTGACGTTTGGACTCGTGAGTGTGCCGGTGAGTTTGTTTCCAGCCACGCGGTCGAATCGTGCGTCGCTGCGCATGCTTGGACCAGACGGTCAGCCGCTCGCGCGCAAGTATTACGCGGAGAAGACCGGTAAGGATCTCGATGCTGATGAAGTCGTGCGCGGCTTTGAGGTCAACAAAGAAAAGTATGTGATCGTCACTGACGAGGAGTTGGAGCGACTCGCGCCGGAGAAAACGCGCGACATCGATCTGAAGCAGTTTGTGCCGGCGGAGTCGATACCGCCGATTTACTTCGAGCGCGGATATTTTCTGACACCCGCGGCGGGCTCGCAGAAGGCGTACAAGCTTCTCGCTGAAACGATGGACAAGAGCGGGCTCGCAGGTATTGCGACTTTCGTGATGCGAGGGAAAGAGTATCTCGTTGCGATCTTTTCTGATAAGGGAATTTTGCGCGCCGAGACGATGCGATTTGCGGATGAGCTGCGCTCGCCTGCGGACGTCGGTTTGCCGAAGAAAAAGGAGCCGCCGAAGGCGACGGTGACGAAGTTTGAGAAGATGATCGCGAATAAGTCGAAGAAACAGTTTCTCACCGACAAAGCTCGCGGACAAGCAAACGGATTCGCTGTTGAAGTTAGTGAAGAAGAAACAGTCGAAACGCGAGAACGTCGTGAAGGTTGAGGAAGAGGTCGATACCGATCGCAAGGTGGTCGATCTGGTCAAAATTCTCAAACAGAGTTTGGGTGGGAAGAAATAGTTAACGCGGATGAGACGGATCTAAAAACCGATCTTTACTCGACTGATATGGTGCGCCACTTTCCCTGCCTGAAGCGGATCACACTCAGTACACAGCGCGTTGCATGACCGGCAAGGATCGCGAGCCAGATGTCGATCGGATCGAGTGTTCCTGTTTCCTTGATCACGAAACAAATTCCCAACGGCACAATCACTTGCGAGATGATCGAGATGTAAAGCGGGCTGCGTGTGTCTCCGGTGCCTTGCAATCCACCGGTGTAAGTAAGCGCGACTGCGATCAGCAAACCCGAGACGCTCAGCACACGCAGTAACTGAACACCAATGTCAACGACCGCCGGATCGTGCATTCCAAAGATCGCGAGCAATTGTCTCGGGAAGAACAGAAAGAAGATCCCAACAAACGCCGCGCCTGCAGAATCCGAACCATGCCGCCACGTGCATCGCAGCGTCTGCGCGATCTGGCTGGCCCGCACCGAGATTCTGACCGGCCACAGCCGCCGCCGCGCCCATCAATCCCACCGATGTCCACGTAATCAACGAGAAGAGCTGCGTGTAGGACAACTGCAAACGCAGCCTGCGCGGCGGCGCTCTGTGCGAGTGATCCGATAAACGACAGCATCAACACGCCACCGATATTCATCGCAATTCCCTGCACGCCGGTGGGCAAACCAAACTTGAAGATCTGACTTGATAGTGGACCAGTCTGGACCGAACCCTCCGCCGCGCGGAATCGAGATCACCCACCCGCCAGTCCAAAGTTTTGCGAGTGAATAAATGGCGACGAGTCCGGAGGCGATGCACGTTCCCATCGCCGCGCCCTTTGGTCCCGAACGGTGGAATCGGTCCAAGGCCGCGGATGAGCAGTATGTTCAGAGCGAGATTGAGCACTGTCATCGCGATGCCGAGAAACATCGGAGTGCGCGCATCTCCGGCGGAACGCAACGCCGTACTCAGCATGAAGAAAATCATCATGCCAATGCTGAACACAAACATGATGCGAAGAAAAGGTAATGCTTCGGCTTTCACATCAGGCGCGGCATTGACGAGATTGAGTAGCGCGGGCGACACGAAGTAACCAATCGGCGCCATGATTCCGAGTGCCAGATAAGATCGCGGTAAGAAATGCCTGGTAAACAGTGCGGTTAACTTTTTCCTCATCACCTGCGCCCGCAAAACGCGCGACGAGCACACTCATTCCCGTGAACAGTGAAGAGATGAAGACGATGACGACAATAAAAATCTGCCAGCTCACGCCGATTGCAGCGTTTGCTTTGAAGCCGACGAGATTACCTACAAGCGCGTGGTCCACCATTCCCTGCAAGCCGCCGATAACGTTCGTGAGCATCGTCGGCCACGCAATTTTCCACACCGCCGGACGCAGTGGCCCTTCAATAATTGACCGATCGTAGCGGCGCTTCGGCGGCGCCACGGCTGCTGCACTCATTTTGTGCTTTTTGTGCCTTTTTGTGGCTTAAATCGTTTCTCTAATTTACGGACGCGCGCTGGCTAAACGTGCGCTTCCGATCTTCTCCGCGACTTGTGCAAACTCCGGCGTGGCGCCGCGCCATTCAAGCTCGTCAACGTCTTCAAAAAGCGGCGCGTCAGTGCGCAAGGTCGCGAGATCTTTGAAGAGCAACGCGAGTCGCGGTTCTGTTCATTCAAAACCTCAGGACCAAACTGCTCTATTGGTCCATAACGATTGATCAACGTCGCCGCTGTCTTTGGTCCAAGTCCCGAGATCCCCGGATAACCATCCGCGGCGTCGCCAACCAACGCGAGATAGTCGGGAATAAACTCCGGCGCCACTCCAAACTTCGCACGCACCGCATCCGCCCCACGAATCACATTGCTGCGGCGATCAACTTGTACCACACGCTCATCGACGACGCATTGCGCCAGATCTTTATCAGGCGTCCAGATGCAGACCTTCTCCACTCGCTCATCCTGCGCAGCAAGATGCGCGGCAGCCGCGAGCGCATCGTCTGCTTCGAGCTCGACCATGGGCCACACCGCCACGCCCATCGCCACGAGTGCCTCTTCAAGTGGAGTAAACTGCGCCTTCAGTGCCGGCTCAACTCCGGCTCCCGTTTTGTAGCCGGCCCACAGATTGTTGCGAAACGACTCGATGATGTGGTCCGTCGCCACACCCACGTGCGTCGCGCCGTCTTCAAGCAACTGCGCCACCGTCGCCAGTACGCCGGATACAGCGCCGAAAGGTGGATCAGTCTTCTTGAAGCGCCGGATGCCGTAGAAGTGCCGGAAGAGTTCGTATGTGCCGTCGAGAAGATGAATGATCATTGTCCGCAAATGTTAGCATTCAGGCGACACGTCCGGCAGACTTAAAAAACTTTCTTCGGCGATTGTCGAATCCGGCGCTGCCCGTTCGACTTACCAGTAGAAGGGCGAAAATAACCTCAAAAATAAAAAAATTAAGGAGATATTAAGATGCGAGTCATGGTCATTATCAAGGCGAGTGCGGAGTCAGAAGCGGGACAAATGCCGACCGAAAAGATGTTTACGGACATGGGTAAGTTCAACGAGGAACTGGTAAACGCAGGGGTAATGCTCGCGGGCGAGGGACTTCATCCGACGTCAAAAGGTAAGCGAGTGAAGTTTTCCGCCGGCAATCGAATCGTCACTGATGGTCCATTCGCCGAGACGCGCGAGCTCATCGCAGGTTTTTGGATCTGGAAAGTGAAGTCGATGGACGAAGCGGTTGAGTGGGTCAAGCGAATTCCATTTGACGACGAAGAAGAAAAGAGCGACACAGAAGTCGAGATTCGCCAGATATTCGACGCGGAAGACTTCGGCGCGGAGCTCACTCCTGAACTGCGTGAACAGGAAGATCAGATCCGCGCCAAGGCCGAGAAGCTCAAAGAAAATGAATCCAGGATCCGCGGTGCAGCCGGCGGCTAAAAACCAAACCGAACCTGAACCTGCATTCTCCGGTTACCCGCAGAGGAGCCTGGTCCACCGAAGCCACCGGCGCTCGAGATCGATTGCCCGAATTGCGGTGAGCTCAGGTTCCCGATCGGATTCGTCAGGTTCGTGTGGTTCAAAAGGTTTTGAATGTTGATAGAGAACGTTACCGTGTATCGCTTTTCGGGAGCTGGACCACTCGCCGGTCTGTTAGCTCCCGCTTGCAGCCGGTTGTGATCCGCCAGCGGCTGCTGCGGGCGGTGCTGCTGCAGCGTGGGCGGGCGCGGGAACATTTCCAAATGAGATCGATCGACTGATGCCAAGGTTGACTGAAAAGAAACCCGGCCCAATGCCGTAGTTTCTCGGAATCAACTCCTGCCCCGGCGCCGGCGCCAGATCGAAATCTCCAAAACGAGTTTGTCGCAGATTTTCAGGATCGGTTTGCGCAGTTGCAAATGCCGGACGTTCGGTGAACACTCCATCGCCGTTCGTGTCGCGTCCGGTGATGATGTTGAACGGCCGACTGGTCGAATAGATGATGAACGGATTGAAGTTGATCTTCAGTTTCGGAAGAATCATCGTGCCGCCGACAAAGAAATTGGCGCCGGGAATGAAACCCACGCGCGAATACTCACCACTCACGTCATAAGAATCAGCCGGAAAACAGTTCGCAATCGATCCGAAGATGCAATCGGTGTCTGTCTTGCCGTGGCCGGTGCCGAAGTTTGCGAACACCGAAAAGCCTTTGCTCATCTGTCGCCTGACGCCGCCAAAAAATCGATAGTCGTTAAAGTTCGCGCTCGACTCGTAGTAATAGATGTCGCCGATGTTTCCAAACGGTCGAATCGCGTTGTTGGGATTCTCCGGATCGTAAGTTCCGGGCAGCGGCGCGTTGATGTTGCGAACGCGCAGCAAATGCTTGCCGCGATAATTGAAAGCGACCGCGAACAGCGTGAACTTCGACGGCAACTGTCTCTCGATATTGATGGCCGTCATCACGAACGTCGGCGACTGAAAATCATCAGCGATGCGACGCACGATCTGCGGTGCAGCAAAAGCCGCGAGCGACTCAACGGTCGGAACATTCGTCACGCCATCGAGCGAGAACGTCGAGAGATCGAGCACCGCCGGATTGAAAATTCGGAAGTCCTGTTGATTGACGCCGTTGAAGCGCGTCTCGAGCAGCGTCGCACTTTCGCCGAAACGATCGTAAAAGACTCCCATGCCGCCGCGAATCACCATCTTCGGCGAAGAGCTCGAAGGCGGCGCACCCGGATTACCGCCGACGTTCGTGCCACCCGGCGCCCAGGCAAAGAACAGTCGCGGTGCGAAATTGTAATTGCTGCTGATGTTTGTTTGGTTTTCGTAGCGCATTCCCATCGTCACCGTCAGGTTGGGACGGATGCGCCACTCATCCTGGAAGAACACGCCCATCTCCGTTTGACTGACACTCGCTTCAGGATTGCCGCCCGCAATCGAAAACTGCGTCACGCCGCCGCCCAGCTCGCGCATGTTTGGATTGCCCTGGAAAAGCAACGTGCGACGATAACGCTCGAGACTCGTGATCGGAACGAGCACTGGATCGCCGTTCGAGTCGAGCACGACCTGATTGTTTGCATCGAGCTGTGGCGCGTCACCGCCCGAGAAGGTAAACGTGCCGCCGAAGTTCTGCGGTGAGAAGTCGGTTATTTTCACACCACGCGCGCGCACGCCGAAACGCATAATGTGGCGGCCGTTGGTCCACATCGAATAGTTTTGCAGTTCCCAACGATCTTCGTTGTTGTGCGCGAGGCCGACTTGCGAGCCGCCGGAAGTGAACGCCTCCTGGACGAGGATCGTCGGAATCGTGTTGTTTCCGTCCTGGCGTGAGCGATTGCGGTTGTATTGAAAACGCGTCTCGTTCATCAGCTTCGGACTGATTATCATGGTCTCTGTAAGCTGTAATACTTGCGTGTTGCTCGATCTACTGAACGCGCGCTCAGGCAACGAGAAATCAGACGCGCCGATGTTGTCCGCTTCGTTGCGAAAGTAGGAGTAACGCACGACGAGCGTGTTGGCCTGATTCAACTGGTAATCAAATCTTGGGTTGAGCGAGAAGAACTTGTTTGGTGTCACTAAAGCGACATTGAAAGGCGTCGGCGCCAACGATGAATTCAGGATCGTGGCGTTGATGATCGCATTGTCGTCAACCACACGCCGATTAACATCGATGAAGAACGACGACTTCCCTTTCGTAATCGGTCCACTCAAGCTGCCGCCGAAATAACGCATCTGAAACGGCGCGCGATTCGGTGAAAAGGGATTGCGCGAATTAAAACTCTCGTCACTGAAATTGTAGAACGTGCTGCCGCGCAGCTTATCCGAGCCAGGCTTCGTCAGGATCTCGATGTTGCCGAAACCGATGTTGTTGTTCTCAGCATTGAAAGGATTCTGGTTGACGCGTACTTCGCGGATCGACTCTTTCGGAGGCATGGGACCGCCGGTAAACCCGTCGATGAAGATCTGCCCGCCGTTTGGACCAGCAGAAGGACCGGCCATCGCCTGCACTGCGGATGCGAGCGCGTCGGGATCATCAGGCAACACGTCGAGATCCTGGCCCTTCAACACGACTGCATCAGCATTTTTCGACGGATCGGTGTTCAAGCCCTGTTCTTCCGTGACTGTGATCTCCTGTTTTTCGAGTGTGACGACGAGACGCACATCGTGAGTGGTGCGTGGTCCGGCGGCGACTGTCGACTTCGGTCTTTTCGTACGGCGTGAAGCCCGGCGAGGCTACGCGAATCGTGTACTGGCCCGGTGCGAGCTGAATTGAACGTGTAAGTTCCCTCGGCGTTTGTGACGGCCGTTTTTTGTGTTCCGTCGGCAGCAGTAAGCGTCACTGTCGCGCCAACCACGAGCGCGCCAAGCTCATCACTGACTTGCCCGCGCAGCGAGCCTGTCCGTTGCTGCGCCACGGCGATCTGAAAACACAAGCCCAGCAAACAGACGACACCTAGATAAACTCTTCCAGTTCAATCGAAACATTTTTAACTCCGTCGATCTGCGTTTAGAGTCAAGCTTTAGCTTGCTATTCCCAGAGCAGCCTAAATCTGAACTTGAGCTTATGGTCCACCGAGACTCATCGCGCCGAGCGAAACGGCCGTCGCGCGTCGTGTCTGGCTGTTCTGCAACAAAGGTCCGACGCCACTCACAACCGCAATCGCCGTGACGCGCGCCGGGTCCGCACTCTTTCGTGCTCGAAATGAGGATCGAATCACCGGGCTTCAACTCCTGAAGCGTAAACGTCGGAAGCTGATCGAACATCTCCTGCAAGTCGCCGCTTCCCTTCGCCGGGGGCTTCGGCAGCATCGGGTTTAGCCGGCGGCGACAACGCTGTCACCATCTCCGGCGTGAGACGTCGCATCAACGAATCTTTGCTCAACGCGATCGTGACCGGCTGCTGGCTCTGAAGATCTTTGATCTTGATCTCTTTCTTCTCAGCGTCGATTTCCGTGATCGTTCCACTGATCGTTTGGAACGATCCGGTGACGATCTCTTCGGGAGTGAAGCGAGCACCGTCAGTGCTTTTCGTGCCGAGTGCACGAAGTTGATCGCCGACTTTCAAATCTGCGAACGTTCCGGATTTCGCGTCGTCGAAGCGAACCGAGTCGGGCGCGTACCGACGAAACTTCGTGTCGGCAGTCGACGCGACGACGATCGGTTTCGGGCCTTCCGCAGTTCGTGCGTCAACCGTGATTTCTTTCGTCTCCGCGTTGATCGCATTGATCGTTCCGGCGATTCCGCGCTTGCTCCACTCGCCGCGCTCACGCTCTCGCTTCTCCGCGATGTCGCCCTTGCTCATCACGTAAAACTCGAGCGCGGGCATGCTCTTTCGATCTTCTGACATGCGGCCACGAGCAAAAACACTGTCGCCCAACGTGAAATCTGTCGGCGCGATCTTGATGAACTTGTCCTTCGTCTTTTCACCCGGCGGGATACGCATGAATACAGTTCTGTCGCTGAGGGTAACTGTGACCTGGCTGCCCGCGGCTGTAGTGACGATGACCTGGCGTGTGTCTGGTTTGTGTTCAGAAACGATGCCCATCACGCTCAGAGCGGTGATGGCGGGATCGGCTGGCGGCGGATTGGTGGTTTGTGCTTTCAGAGCGGCAGCGCTTGCGAGCAGACCAATCCCGCACAAAACACTAAGGGCGAAGTGTCTCACGTGAGATAGACACCACGGGGTTTTCGGTTTGTGGCAGGAAAATTGAGACAGGATTTCAGGATTTTCAAGATGTACAAAATAAATCTTGCAAATCCTGCAAATCCTGAAATCTTGTACTACGACTTACCGAAGGAATAGAGCGCGCTACGGGTTCTTATATAGATCCGTCCGTCTGCAATTGCGGGCGTCGCGTAAACCTCATCATCCAGCTCATTGACTGTAATCACTTCCCAGTCGCCGGCCGCCTTCAAGACCGACACCTGTCCACCCTGACCGATCAAAAACACCTTGTCATCAGCCGCTACCGGCGACGAGAAATACTTGTCGATCGCGCCATGCAGACGTCCCTGTTTGATCACGTTTCCAGTCGCAGGATCAAACGAGATGAGGATGCCGCTGTCGTTAATCATGTAGAGCACCTTCTGGTAAAGCAGCGTCGATGGGACTTGCGGCACTGGCTTCGTATAACGCCAACGAATCGCGTTCGCAGTCTGATCGCCCTGCCCGCCCATCTTGATCGCGAGCAAGCCATTCTCTGACGCCATCATCGCGCGAAACACTTCCCAATCCTTGTCGTTCAACTTCTCGTCGCGATTCATGTCAAACGCTTCAAACGCGGCGACAAGCATTTTGTCCATCTTCTCGGTTCCACCGGCGGCGGAAACCTCCGCCTTCGTGATCATGTCGATCTTTATCTTTGTCGTACGCGGCAAGTCCTTCTTCAAAGCCGATCGTCTTCACTTGTTGTCCCGGTTGATTCTGCGGGAAACCCCAACCGTTGATGTACAAGTATTCATCGTCGTGACTCGCGATCGACTTCATCTCACAAGCAAGACCACGAACCCACCAGACTCTTTTGCCGTCCGCAACCGAGTAAGCCGAAAGCTGGAACGACTCGGGAACGATGATCTGTTTCGCACCTTGTTTCGGTTGATAAATGATCGGCGTCGAATAACCGGAGATCACAACCGGTCGCTCGATTTTCCAACGCACCTTGCCGGTGTTTTTGTCGACTGCGATCAGGTACGACGAGGGATTATCCTGATCGACTGGCAGGATTACCTTGTCGTCAACAAGTATCGGCGACGCGCCGAAGCCATAGAACATGTTGAATGGACCAAGCGGAAGTTTCCAACGCTCTTTACCGTTTGCGTCGTACGAGAGCATTCCGAAGTCCTGAAAGAAAACGTAAACGTTTGCACCGTCAGTCACCGGAGCTCGGCGACGCTGGACCATTCACGTTCTGCAAACGCCCGGCTTGCGCGCGCGGCACTTCGCGTTGCCAGAGGATCTTTCCCGTCTGTCGATCGAGAGCAGATCACGAACAACTTGTCAGTAGATATGTGCCGGTGACGAAGATCCGATCGCGCGTCAATACTGGCGATGAATGACCCGAAGGAAGCGCGGTTTTCCAAACGACGTTTTTGTTTGGTCCAAACTCGGTCGGCAAGCCTTTGGTTTCAGAAACGCCGGTGCCGTTCGGTCCACGAAACTGCGACCACTCGTCGTTAGCAAGTATTGTCAGGGGAGACAGTAAAAGGAGAGCAATAAAAAGGGTGATGGTTTTTAGCATTTTGACTAGCTCCGTTTTGAAGTAAGCAGATAATATGGGCAGCAACAAAAAGGCACAAGAACTACAAAGGACCCGACGGCTATGAAAACGATTATTCTTTGTCTGGCTTTGATTTCGCTCGCAGTGGCGCAGAAACCGGCGCTGCAAAAAGACCGCCAGGTGCTTTTCGATTTTCGTGTCGCACGACGAGACCACGCCGCCCAAGGTCGCGCGGGCAACCGAACGAATGGTTTTATCGAAGGTATTTCGTAAGTTTCTCACTGATGCTAACCGTTGTTCAGCAGATAGAGTCCGACGACGCTGATCCGTCTGGCTGCCGCGCGCAAAGCCGGCCAGATAGTTCCGTCGATCGAAGACACAGAAACAGGAAGTTTTACCGCGCCAGGACAGTCGCAAACACTGTACGTGATTTCCGTCAGCGAGTGTAACGCATCGCATGCTGATAATTTTGGTACTAAGACGCGTCGCGATCTTTTCCGGGCAACAGTTCGTTGCAGACGTTGATGCGGATTTTGCGAGAGCGGTTATACGGAAGACCGATCTGAATAGTGATGGTGTTGATGAGTTGCTGATGACGACTGGCGACATGGCGCAGGGCACGCTCACCGAGATGGCGACGCTGGTTAGTTTTCAAAATGGGCGACGGCAGGTGATTCAGGATTTTGGTGCGGTGGTCGAAGACTCGTGCGCTTCGGGATTTCCGAGTAGTAAATCTGATGCGTCGGTGATTTACATTTCTGATGTGGGGCTCGGCACGATGCCGAAGATCACGCAGGAGAACTACAGCTCGAGTTGTCGTCAGACGAAGCGCTGGCGACTCGTGTCGAGGGGTAAGAGAGAATGAGGGTGTTGGAATCAAGAGGTAGTTTTAGACAGGATTTACAAGATTTGATTACAGGATTAACATGTAAATCCTGTCAAACAACTGTCTCTAACATTTCGAACTTGGGAGAAAATCAATGGCGGAATTACTTCAGGAATACACGGCCGTAATCACCGGCTCGGACGGCTCGAGTTACTCAGTGCGTAGCTACGGTGAACGAGCGTGATGACGACACGTGGATCGGCTGGCTTGAATTCGAGCCGGATGATCCAGAGGAACCGACGCTGACTACCGATCAGGAAACATCACAACCAAATCGCACTGCTGTCGAATACTGGGCCACCGGCCTCGAGGCAGTCTATTTCGAAGGCGCATTCGAACGCGCGCACGCGAAATAGACCACAGATTACGCGAATATGGGAACGATCAAAATTAGTTCATTCCTATTGTTCGTCGTCATCTTCGGCGGGTTGAGAATTCCGGAGATAGTTTTTGACAGGATTGCAAGATTTACAGGATTAACAGGACTGCCTATGTGGCCTACATATTGCATGTAACCAGGTGGGCACGGAAGGTGTCTTAAAGATCAGGTCGGGCTCTCTCCACATGAACGGATAGAGCCCGATTAGTTTTTTGGGAAAGGTGGGCAAAAACGATGAAGAAAGTATTGGGAATAGCTTTGGCGATAGCCTCATTGGGTATTGGTGTTTCAGCGGAAGCAAAGGCGAGCGATGTATCGCAGCAGAACAGCACTGTAGCAGCGAGTTCAGCCGCTCAGTGGCAGCGTGACCGCTATGGCAGGCGCTACGAGCGTCGTAACAATCGCCGGCGCTCAGTGACTCGGTCGCGCCTGGTGCGCTATGGCCGTCGTCTCTACCGCGAGACCTATTTAGTGACGTACTGGTCAAATGGCCGTACTAACACACGTTTGATTAGCCGCACGCGCGTTGGCTAAGTGCTGGTTAATGATTGACGCTACTGTTAGACAGGATTACAGGATGAACAGAATTCATCCTGTAAAATCCTGTCAATCTTGGAATCCTGTCTAACGACTGTCTTTGTTATTTAAGCAGCTTAGCAACTTCAAGCACCTGCTCGGGTGTCGCGCGCACCCAGTAATTCTCCGTTAAATTGATCCAACGCACTGTACCCGACGAATCAACGAGAAACTCAGCCGGCCGCGCAATGTCCTCGCCATTGATACCTGCCTTTACATGCGCCAGGTCATAACGTCGAATCACTTCCGCATTTCGATCGGAAAGGATTGGAAAAGTGTAACCCTGACTCTGCGCCAGATTGCGTGATTCTTCCTGCGTATCAACACTGATCGCCACCGGACGTATACCCGCTTCATTGAACTTGTTCAGGCTTCGCTCGATACCCCGCAACTCGGAGTTACACGACGGTCACCAGTAGCCGCGATAGAAGACGAGCAACACACCTTTCGGCGCGTTACCGTTAATAGGCGTCGTCAACAGCTCATTGAGAGACACCTGCTTCCCTGACGTATCAGGAAGACTGAAATCGGGTACTCGCTGCCCGACTTGGGGTGCGCCCCTGGCTGCAGGCATGCGACTTCCAACGACAAAGATCGTAAAGACGAACATCGCAAATACCGCGAGGCTCAGCATGCTCACAATCGAGCTGATGATCTTCGAACGTGTTGGATGTGGTCGATCGGAATCAAACCCGCGCCGCAGCCCCATAAAGAGCAACACTCCGGCAATCACAAACATCACCAGGTTGGCCCACGGAAAGTCGCGCGTAAACGGAAACCAAACGAAGATGAAAAAGTAGGTCAAAAACGCTGCCAGCGTTAATACGAACCCCGAGCCACAAAGGCCAGTTGATACGTTTGATATTCATAATTATTTAGACAGGATTTCAGGATTTACATGATCTGATCCGTGTAAATCCTGCTTTAAGTTCCCCCAAATCCGTGTTTCGACCTGTACCATACGCGACGACCACGCAAAGAAGTCCAACGACCAACGGTGAAACGCCAGGCAACGCCCGGACCCATGATCGTAGTGACAACCGCGCCGATCATAAGGATCGTGAGTCCAATTGCAGCGAGGACTGTCAGGTGTTGTTGCCGGCGCAACAGCCCCGGCAGAACGAGTCCGAGTGCCCCGAGCACTTCGCACAAGCCGATGAATTTAAGAAACCACCCGGGAAACATGATCGCATTTGGAGGCGACATGCTTTGCAACGTCTCCATCGGTAGGACCAGCTTCGTGCCACCAGCAAACAGAAAATCAGCGCCAAAAGTATTTGAATAATCCAGAGCAAGAATGTTCATGGTCAGTTTTCCTTTAACGAGTTGAGATCTTTTACTGCGATGGTAATCCTTTAATTTCCAGTACCGGCCGGATCTCGATCGTACCGACTTTGGCTGGTGGCACGCGCTCCGCAATACTCATCGCCTCATCGAGATCTTTCGCGTCGATTATGTAGTAGCCGCCGAGTTGTTCACGCGTCTCAGCGAATGGACCATCGGTCACGAGTCTCTTTCCGTTTCGCACGCGAACGCTCGTCGCGGTCGCAACCGGATGCAGCGGACTGGAAGCAAGGTACTTGCCTGACGTGCTCAGCTCCCGCGCGAGTTGCTGCCGATTCGACATAACAGTGCTCCCGCTCAGTGTCGCTTAACGCTTGTTCGTCGAGATAAACCAACAGCATGTATTTCATAAATGTTCTGCCCTCCCACTGCTAAATCGAACGGCCAGCCCGCGAATCGACACTCCAGCCGAAATTTTTTTATTATCAAACGTGCTTTCAAACGCCAATGTTACTGTCGACGCAGTCTACCGATCCGACTGGGGTCGAATTGTTGCAACTCTAATACGTCAGTTTGGCGATTTCGAACTCGCCGAAGACGCGGCCCAGGAAGCCTTCACCGCGGCCGTCGACCAGTGGCGAACTGACGGCATTCCCGAATCTCCGCGCGCCTGGATCATCCAGACTGCAAAGCACAAAGCCATCGATCGCCTGCGACGTCAAACGCGCCTGCAGGAAAAACTCGAAGCAGATCCGGATTTCGCTTCTGAACCGATAGTCGAAGGACCAAACCTCAATTTCGACGAGATCCCTGACGATCGTTTACGCCTGATCTTCACCTGCTGCCACCCGGCGCTTGTCACTCGAAGCCCAGGTTGCGACTCACGCTGCGCACTTTAGGCGGACTTCAGACCGATGAAATCGCGCGCGCGTTTCTTGTTCCCACGGCCACGATGGCCCAACGACTCGTCCGCGCGAAACGAAAGATCCGCGATGCCGGAATTCCCTTCAGCGTGCCTGACACAACCGAGATGCCGGCGCGTCTCGACGGAGTTTTGACCGCGATCTATCTCATCTTCACTGAAGGCTATGCGCCGACTCGCGGTGAACCACTCGTCCGCGCCGACCTTTGCGCCGAAGCGATTCGTCTCGGGCGTCTGCTGCGAACGCTGCTCGAACCAAAGCCCCCGGCTGAAGCGACCGCTCTCGTGGCGCTGATGTTGTTGCACGATTCACGACGCGAGGCTCGACTGGATGAAGATGGCAATCTCGTTGTACTCGAAGAGCAGGATCGCACGTTATGGAATAGACCACAAATCGACGAAGCGCTGGTCCTGGTTGAAGAAGCGCTGCGCGGTGAGCCTGGTCCATTCGCACTCGAGGCGGCAATCGCCGCTGAGCACTGCAAAGCTGCGCGACCGGAAGACACAAACTGGTCGCAGATCGTAAGACTCTACGATCTGCTCTCCGAAGTAATGCCTTCTCCGATCGTGTCGTTAAATCGCGCGGTGGCGATCGCGATGGCCCAGGGCCCGCAACCGGCGCTCGAGCTAATCGATGAGATCGCCGCATCGGGCGAGCTCGACGATTATCATCTTTTACACGCCGCTCGTGCCGACATGCTGCGTCGACTCGGCGACAACGAAGCGGCCGCTGAGAGTTACGAAGCCGCTCTCAAGCTGGCCACCAACGACGGCGAGCGTCGCTTCCTCGAACGCCGCCTCCGCGAAATGCGTTCTTTGCCACAATAGGAAATAGGTCCTATAAGTCCTATAGGACCTATATTTCTTTTTAAGCGCCGGCGCCCTGGCCGTGCATCGCGGCGAGGCGTTTGTCGATCTCTTCCGGTGTGACGTCTTCTTTGTGCGTGGCAACGGTCCAAACGTGGCCAAACGGATCGGTTAACGTCCCGGAGCGATCTCCGTAAAACTGATCCTGCAACGGCTTCATTTCAGTGCCACCGGCCGCAATCGCCTGCGGATAGATCGTGTCGACGTCGTCAACGTAGATCATCAGGCTCACCGGTGTGCCACCGAATTCCTTCACTCCCTTGAATTGTTCAGACGCATCGGCCAGCATGAACGGCGAGTCGCCGATCTTCATCTCCGCGTGACCAATCTTTCCCTCGTGCGCCATGCGAAATAACTCGACTGCGCCAAATGCCTTTTTGTAATACTCCATCGCATCAGCCGCACCATTGATGACCAGGTAAGGCGTTAACGAATGGTATCCCTCCGGAATCGGTTTTACGTCTGCCATATAAACTGTCCCCTTTCGTGGTTGAGTGGTTTACTTCAGAAGATTTTTCTTGTTGAGAAAAGCGATTACAGCATCATTGAACTGCTTTGGTTTTTCCATCATCAGGAAATGGCCCACGCCGTCCCACCATTGCAACTCCAGATCGGGCGCGAGGCCACGCAGAAACTGTTCGGTGTCAGGCGGCCAAAACGGCGACTTCGCGATGACGGCAAAGACCGGCACGTTGATCTTGTCAGGACCATAGAGAGCTTCGTTGTTCATGCTCTCCATCGCACTGACTAGTACATACTGCGGCGTGTTTGCAAAAGACGCGTTGGCGCGTTCCAGCTCCGCGGCAGGAAGGTTTTTCATCATCTGTCCTAAGAAACTGTGCGCCGGCTTCTTTGTAGCCAGGTGAGCGAAACATCGTTAGGAACCCGTCTCTCATTTCCTTGGTGCCGAAGAGTCGTAAGCCGCCATCGACGATAACGATGGCGAGCGTCTTCTGCGGGTACTTGCGATAGAACTGTCGCGCGACGGGCGTGCCCATGCTGTGGCCGACAACCACTGCGCGTTCGACTTTTGCATCGCGCATCACGGCGTCGATCGCATTAGCGAAGAGGTCCATCGTGTATGCGATCTGCGGTTTGTCGCTTTGGCCGTGACCGGGAAGGTCGAGCGCGATCACTCTGTTTCGTTTGGAGAATCGGGGATTTGCTCACGCCAGTTGTCGAGATTACCAGTCCAGCCGTGGACGAGGACCAATGCATCTTTGCCTTTGCCGTAGCTCTTGTAATGGACTTTTGCCCCGTCGAGCTTAGCGAATTGAGATTCACCGTCCGCGGCGAACGCGGCGGTGGATGCGAGCAAGAGAGTGATTAGGATGAAAACAGGGAGTATTTTGTTCTCATTTGAGTCCTTGTTGGTTAAGGTAGTCTTTGACAGGATTTACAAGATTTTCAGGATTAACATGTAAATCCTGTCTAATCTTGTAAATCTTGTACTACGACTGTCTCAAAAGGTTCGCTTAACGGTTCCGCTTAACAACCATCAACGTCATATCATCCGTGAGCGGCCGGGGCGCCGCGAAGTCCTGCACCGCGCCCAGCACTGAAAACAAAACTCCCTCCGCCGAGCCACGCTGCGCCCGGCGCAATTCAGTCTGGAGTCGCATATTGCCAAACTCCTGTTCCGCTTCGTTGAATGACTCAAGGATACCATCAGAACACGCCAATAGCAGGTCGCCGCCACGCAGTTTCACCGTCCCACGCTCAAATACTGCCCCCGTCACGACACCGAGCACTGGTCCACCATCGGAAAGCAACTCGAGCGGTCCATCTTTCCGCAACAACAATGCAGGCGGATGTCCCGCACTCGTGTAGTCAAGCCGTCCTGACTTCGACAGCCGCGCCACAAACAGTGTGCTCAGCGGTTCAACTGATGCTAACCGTGCGATATCGCGGTTTATTCCGGCAACAATCACTTCCGGATCGGTGCTCGCAGCCGTGTGTGTTCGCAGCAAACCGATCAGATGCGTCACCCACATTCCTGCCGGCAAGCCCTTTACCACCGATGTCGCCAAGCGCCAGCACGAGACCGTCGCGCGTCTCTTCGACACTGACGAAATCCCCGGGCAAATGACGCACTGCAAAAATCTCAGTCGCAACATCGAACGCACCGTGTCGCAGCAGACTTGGGGCACACAACCGCCGATGTACCTGCGCTGCTTCGAAGATCGCAGTGTTCAGCTCCGCGTAATCTCGCTGTAATGTCTCGAGCCTCTGTTGCTGTTCGCTAAGCGGAGACGCAACTGTAGTTGGGGAAGAAGTGCTGACCTCGATTGCTGGGAGAGTCATGACAAGACCTCATCCGACAAACTTATAGCCACTACCATGAACGGTAAGTATGAAACGTGGTTCTTCGGGATTTGGTTCGAGCTTTTGTCTTAGATGAACGATGTGCGTATCGACCGTACGAGTTGTTGGATAATTTTCATATCCCCACACTGCATCGAGTAGTCGATCGCGACTCAATGTTTCAACAGGATGCGCGATGAAGTAAGCGAGCAGCGCAAACTCTTTCGCGGAGAGATCGACAACATTTCCATTGCGACGTACTTCGTTGCTGCGAATGTTCACTTCGATGTCGCTGAACTTGTAGACCTCGGGAGTTGGCACTGGTGAGGCGACTCGCCGCAGTACGGCTTTCACACGCGCCATCAGCTCACGCACTGAAAACGGCTTCGTGACGTAATCATCCGCGCCTAATTCGAGACCGACAACTTTGTCGATCTCCTGTCCAC
Organism: uncultured Acidobacteriota bacterium; assembly: GCA_963748155.1. Taxonomy (GTDB): domain Bacteria; phylum Acidobacteriota; class Blastocatellia; order Pyrinomonadales; family Pyrinomonadaceae; genus PSRF01. The sequence continues at coordinate 949,144 of CAVVHV010000005.1, forward strand.
GCGCGGTCAGCATGATGATCGGCACTGACGGACGTTTCGCTTTCAACTGTTTGCAAACGTCGAGTCCGCTCATGCGCGGCATCATCACGTCGAGCACTACCAGATCGGGATTGTCAGACAGTGCTTTATCGAGTCCGCTGACGCCATCTTCAGCGCTGATCACTTCGTAACCTTCGTACTCGAAGTTATCGCGCAGCCCCGCCACCATCGCCGGTTCATCTTCAACGATTAAAATCTTGCTTTTCATAATTTGTGCCTTTTGTGCCTTTTTGTGGCGATCATGTCGATTGATTGGCGAGCGGCAACGAGAGGGTGAACTTGCTGCCACGTCCGGGCGTGCTCTCGACTTCAACATCGCCACCATGCGCTCGCGTTATGTGACGCACGAGCGACAACCCGAGCCCGCTGCCCTTCGTGTTATGCACGAGCGGATCGCACGTTCGATAAAACTTGTCAAAAATTCGCGACTGCTCGTGTCGCTCGATGCCGATACCACGATCGCTCACCTCGAGTTTGAGCACACTCTGCTCCCGGTAAAGCCTGACACCCAGAAATTTTTCGTTGTCGGAATATTTCAGTGCATTGTTGACCAGATTGACAAGCGCGCGTGCGATCGCTTCGCGATCGACTTTCACCGACGGAATGCCGGGATCGATCTGCTCCTCGAGCGCGAACCCCTGCTGCTCGATCTGATAACGATAAGAATCGAGCGTGTTGCGCACGAGCTCGGCGATGTCAGTCTCTCTGAAGTCGTACTCTTTCGCGCCCGCTTCAATCCGCGAGAAATCGAGAATGTTGTTGATCAACGCACTGAGCCGTTCGCTCTCTTTGCGAATGATGCTGTAGTACTCGTTCTTCTTATCCTGCGTGGTGATGCGTCCGAGCTCGAGTGTTTCCGCGTAAAGTCGAATGAGCGCCAAAGGCGTTCGCAACTCATGCGACACATTGGAAACAAAGTCAGACTTCAGACGCGCGAGCGCGACTTGCTTGTTAACGCTGCGATACGTCAACACGAGTCCGCCGATCATCAACACCGACAACACACCAAGTATCAGAAAACTCTGCCACACCCAGCGACGGCTGATTGCTTCTGCCGTCGTGCCCTGAAACTTGATGCCGAGTGCAAGACCACGAAAAGGATCGTCGAGTTTATAAGTAATTTCAGGTTTGCCATTAGCCCAACCCGCTGTCGTAGCCAACGGCCGATCCGGTTCTGATTTCAAAGCATCCGCCGGATAGACCATCATCGCGAGTCGCTGATCGGGATGCTCGATCGCCTGTCGCGGCAGCAACTCGTGAAAACCCTGCGCGTATAGTTGTTCCGGATCACTGATGAAGTCCGGCGACGTCATCTCTTCAAGCAGCTCCGGAAAAAATTGCTGCTTCAGGTAGTTTGGATCGAAGCTCATGCCGCCCAACACAACCTGATCGCGATCGAGCTGAGGGAAACTGAAGATTGCCGTCGTTGTATAAACAAGACCGTTGGGCCTTTCAGACTCGCTCGGCATCCACATGATCGGCTTGGGTCTTCTGCGCAACTGTTCACACAGGTACGGTCCTTCCAGGTTGAACCAGGCGCTGTACATCTTCCCCGAGTCACCAGCCTCTTTTTCCGACATGAGAGCGCGCTGCGGCTGGAGGACAATTCCTTTTTTCGCATCGTAGAGAAAGACGTGAGTGAAGCCGGGATTGTTCGCGACGATCTGATCCAGCTTTCTTCGTTTCTCCTCGTCAGAATCATCTACAGAAGGAAACGCATCGCGCGCTTTTTCCGTCATCGCATAGGCTTTGCCGCCGATCTTCTTCGCAGAGATCGTCAGCAGGTACTGGAAGTCGCGATGAATCAAGGCCTCGACTTTTTTGTCGCGCTGGATCGATTTGACGTGGTGGAAGTTAACGACAATGAGCGTCAATGCCGGCAAAACCACGGCCAGGCCAAGCGTGAGCACCAGCCGAAACCGAGCGTTGCTTTCTCTTTTGGACTTCATTGCGGGCCAGAGGATACGCCCGGTCGCCCCCGGGCTGTGTCAAGGGTAAGTAAAAATTTGTTAAGAGTTGTGAAATCCGCAAAAATCCGCCCAACAACAGGCGCAGGCGATCGCGCTCATCAGAAGCGTCGTGGAGCTGAGCTTTGGGTAAGCATCGTTAAAACGCCGAAGGCGTTCGCTAATTTTAGCCCAGGGTTCGAGCGTAGCGAGAACCCTGGGGTAACCAAAACAAATAATTTGTAGAACCCTGAAAGGGTTCGGCGGTTGGCGAACCCTTTCAGGGTTGTTCGTCTTTCTTGTTCACTGACCCAGGGTTGTCGCTACGCTCCAACCCTGGGCTGAAATTAGCGAACGCCTTCGGCGTTGTTTACAACAAAACCAAGTTATTAACGAAATAAAAGATTACACGTATTTAGCCTCACGGGCCAAATTTAGTTATATTAGCGCGTCCCGGAATTCGCCCTATGGAGTCTACGGTGAAACATTTGACTATGCAGGAGCTCGAAGCGGCGCTGGAACACCTCCGCGAGGCGCCGAAGGATGAAGGTTTGTTGGACTTGATCGTGTGCCGTCCTGATGTGGACCAGCGAACGATTTTGCATGAGGCTGAGCTCGATCCGCTCAAAGGATTGATTGGCGATAACTGGGTCGTGCGCGGCAGTTCCAAAACACCGGACGGATCGGCGCATCCTGAGATGCAGATCAACATCATGAACTCACGCGTGACTGCACTCGTGGCCCAGGACAGAGAACGCTGGCCACTCGCGGGCGATCAGCTCTACATCGACATGAATTTGAGTAAAGAAAACCTGCCTGCCGGCGCACGAATACAAGTCGGATCGGCAGTACTCGAAGTGAGTCCACTGCCACACACAGGCTGCCACAAGTTCGTCTCGCGATTTGGTGCCGATGCGATGAAGTTTGTGAATTCAGCAGTTGGGCGAGAGCTATGCCTCAGAGGCATCAATGCGAAGGTTGTCCAGGCTGGCGTCGTTAAGGTGGGCCAGGTCGCTAAGAAGATCTAGCCACAAGAGGCACAGAAGGCACAAAGTTTGTTTTTGAAGGAGATGTTTCTTAAAAAGAACGCTTACCTTCCGGTTTAATCTTTTGTGCCTTGTGTGCCTCTTGTGGCTTTCTCCTAAGCGGCTCTCTGCCGCGAATGTTTACCCTCTGCAAACTCCTCGATCATCTTCCTATTGAACGCGGGTATATCGGCAGGCTTCCGACTGGTTATTAATCCGTTATCTACAACTACGTCTCGATCAACCCAATGCGCACCTGCATTTATTAGATCTTTTTTCAATGACGGCCACGAAGTAATAGTTCTGCCTTTAACGAAGTCTGCATCGATGAGCGTCCACGGTGCATGACAAATCGCAGCTACCGGCTTGCCTGTTACGAAGAAGCCGTCAACAAACTCCACGGCTCTCGTCAACATTCTCAACTGATCAGGATTTCTCACGCCGCCCGGCAGTAACAACGCGTCGTAGTCATCAGAACGCGCCCGGCTCAAAGGCATATCGACTGGAAATGAATCCGCTTTCTCGTCGTGGTTCCAGCCCTGCACTTCGTTCTCGGCGGGGGAGACAATCTCAGTTATCGCTCCAGCCTCTTCCAATGCTTTCTTCGGCTCCGTCAGCTCCACCTGTTCAAATCCATCGGCCACCAGTATGGCGACCTTCTTCCCCTTTAGCTTCTTCTCCATGAGGTTCCTCCTTGTTCTCCTAAGCTCACCGTGAGCTATTGGCTGTTAACGGATACGGTGACCTGGTTGGCTTTGGTCGGCGGTCCGAAGCGTGGGCAAGTCACCGCACTCCAACGTGCCCTGCTCTATCTGGCAGCTATTACTTAGGCAATAGAGGGGCCGCCGGACGTGAGGCTCAAAGTGTGAATGTATTCAAGCGTACAGGTGGGTGTGGGTAAAAAATTACACAAAAAACGTAGGGAAGTCCGACAGCACTGTTCGAACTCACTACTCTAAATTACTGACTCAAACCGCTTTTTGCTTCCAGCGGCCACGGCGGAACACTGCGGCACTCACGACCGCGAGGGTCGAAAACGCAATCATCATCGAGACGAACACGCCTCGCGGCCCCATGCCAGCCTTGACGCTTAGCACGTAAGCGAGGGGAATCTCCCAGAGCCAGAAGACAAAAAGGTTGATGATCGTCGGTGTCCACGCGTCGCCCGCGCCGTTAAATGACTGCCCGAGCACCATGCCGTATGCGTAAAACAGGAACCCGTACGCCACTATCCGAAGACAATCGACACCGTACTGCGCAACGTCCGGATCGTCTGTGTAAAACCAGATTATTTGCGGCGCGAAGAAAATGAATATGAGTCCGATGACACCGAGGAAGATCATGTTATAGAAGCCGGCCTTCCACACCGCGCGCTCGGCGCGTTCCGGATTTTTGGCTCCAAGTGCCTGACCAACCATCGTCGCCGCCGCGTTCGCCATTCCCCATGAAGGCAAGAGGGCGAACAGGATAACGCGAATTCCAAAGGTGTAACCTGCGACAGCGTTGCTACCGAAACTCGAGATGATGCGCACGAGGCCGATCCAGCTAGCCATGCCGATGAAGACCTGAAAAGTTCCAGTCGCTGACAGGCGAATCAAACGACTGATGATCGTCGGCTCAATACGAAGATGACGGCGCTCGATATTAAAACGTCCGCCTGAACGAAAGAGCTTAGTCAGTGCGAAGATTGCGCCGGTGCCTCTGCCGATAGTCGTCGCGATGGCTGCGCCGACGATGCCGAGTTTCGGAAAAGGTCCGAGTCCGAAGATTAAGCACGGACCGAGAACGATGTTAATCCAGTTCGCGAGCCACAACGTCCGCATCGCGATCGCGGCGTCGCCTGCACCACGAAAGATCGCATTGATCATGAAGAGCATCACGACGCTGGCATTTCCGGCGAGCATCACTCGCGTAAATGCCGAACCGTGCTCAATCACCCAAGGCGAGCCACCCATGAGTTCGAGCAGCCGAGGCGCGAGTGGCGCCCCAACTGCACCAATGATGATTGAGACGACCAGCGCGAGCGCAATCGCCTGCACCGCCGCGCGTGCAGCGCCATCCGGATTTTGTTCGCCGATGCGACGCGCGATCATCGCCATCGCGCCGATGCTTAGACCGATCGCGAGCGCGTAAACGAGAGTCATCAGGGATTCGGTGAGGCCGACGGTTGCAGCGGCGTCTGTTCCGAGATGCGAGACCCAGAAGATGTCGACGACCGCGAAGACGCTCTCCATGATCATCTCCAGGACCATGGGAATTGCGAGCAGTAGGATCGCTCGGCCGATCGGACCTTTGGTGTAATCGCGGTGTGAGCCGCGGATCGACTCCTTCACTGCAGACCAAAGGCTTTGCGACTCTTCCTGGGGGACTGCAACTGTATCGGCCATCGCTTCTACAGATCCTGCTGGTACCTACCGTAATCATCTTGCAAGCGGACGATATCGTCTTCGCCGAGATAAGTTCCTCGCTGCACTTCGATAAATACTAAATTTTCCTCGTCTGGGTTCTCGACGCGATGTGCTGCGCCGATCGGAATGTCGATCGCTTCACCCGCACGCACCGTGATCTCCTTATCATCGAGCGTCACTTTCGCAGTGCCTTCAACGACGAACCAGTGCTCTGCGCGTTGCGAGTGTTTTTGGTAACTGAGTCTCTTGCCCGGCAAGACCTCGATCCGTTTCACTTTGAAACCGCGATCTTCTTCGAGCACCGTGTAACTTCCCCACGGCCGGCGATCAAACTCCCGCATACACGTTCCTCCTTGAATTCGAATGCTGGAACGTACCTTAGGCCACAAAAAAACACAAAGGCTCAAAACGAACCTTTGTGTCTTTTGTTGCCTGGTTGTGGTGTGGTTTAGGAGTTCGCTTTCAAGGTCAAATAGATCACGGTGTTGCGTCGCTTAACCAGCACGAGCGCCGGCCTCGCGCCTGACCGCTGCATCGCAGCCGTAAACTCCGCGACTGTCTTTATCGGTTGACGATTTACTTCCTGGATCAAATCGCCCTGGCGAATCCCGGCAGCAGCGGCACTGCCATTTGGATCAACTCTACTGACGAGCAGGCCCTGGTCGTCAGGGTCGAGTCCGTAGCGCTGAGCCGTTCCCGCAACGAACGGTTGCAGCGCCATTCCAAACTTCTCGTTTCCAGTAGGACCAGTGCTGCTGGTCTCTTCATCGCTTTCCGGTCGCTCCTGGTCTGGCAGTTCCGCAAGTGCTACCTGAAAGCTCTGGTCACGCCCGTTTCGCCGCGCGGTCACGTCAACGGTCGATCCCGGCGGCATGCTCGCGACGAGATTTCGCAGGCTGTTGTTATCGTTAACCGGTTGTTTGTTGATAGCTGTGATCACGTCGCCACGCTGGAGGCCTGCTCGTTGAGCCGGACCACCATTCGAAACCGAAGTGACGATCGCGCCGCGCGCGGCAGGCAGATTCAAGCTCGAGGCAAGATCTGCGTTGACCGACTGAATCGTCACGCCCAGCATTCCGCGGCGCACTTTCCCGGTCTTCATTAACTGATCCATGACGGCGCGCGCCATGTTAGACGGAATCGCGAAGCCGATGCCGATATTTCCGCCCGAGGGCGACAGGATCTGCGAGTTGATACCGATCAGCTCGCCGGTCGTGTTCACGAGAGCTCCGCCGGAATTACCACGGTTGATCGCGGCGTCCGTTTGAAGGAAGTCTTCGAAACTGCCGTCGCTCAAGCCCGTCGCGCGACCTTTCGCGCTCACGATACCGGAGGTCACGGTTTGGCCGATGCCGAGCGGGTTACCGACTGCGAGCACAAAGTCGCCGACGCGAACCTTGTCCGAGTCACCCAACTGAAGTGTCGGCAAGTCCCTGGAGTCGATTTTCAATACAGCAAGGTCGCTTGGCGGATCGGAACCAACCAGCTTAGCTGTGAAGGTCCGGTTGTCAGTAAGTTCAACCTTGATCTCCAGGGCGCCATCGACGACGTGGTGGTTAGTCAGAATGTAACCCTCCGAGTTGACGATCACTCCGGAGCCGACGCCCTGCACTTGCCGTGGTGGCTGCTGTTGGTTGGCATGCGATCGCCGAAAAATTCACGGAACGTCGGGTCGTCCATGAACGGAAACTGCTGTGCCGCTCGGGCGCGCTCCGTTGACCTGATGGTCACGACGGCGGGTGAAACCCTGGTTACAAGATCAGCATACGAAGTCTGCACGCTCGCAACGCCTGCAGCTGGCGATGCGGGCTGTGTCGTCGCGCTGTTATTCACTTTCTGGGCGCTAATTGAGGCAAAGGAAAAAACGAGGAGAACGAGGCTTAAAACTAGATTTGTTCGGGAAACTGTTCCTCTATATATATTCATGTCTTTCATTCCAAAAATCTCCGCTTTGGTGGATGCATTAGATACGGGTTTATGATTCCAACCAGCCCCGTTCCGTTTACTGACCGTAATTCAGCCGCAAATCGGCGCAAATTCATCTTGTAAATCATGTTAATCCTGTAATCCTGTCCAACGACTTGCCCTACTTACACGCTCTCAATCGGATTCGTTCCCGCTTTGCCGCTTGAAATCGTGTGATATACTTCGCCGGTTCAAAACACCGTAAATCCTGTTTGTTCAAAGGTATCGCCGCAGCCCGGTATTTCTTAATCTATTTCGCCCGACGGTTTATTCCAACAAAAACACGTAATTTGAGGTATAGCGCTGGTGCATGGGATAGAGTCCAACGGCCACGAGGACAATTCCGTTCTAATCGTTAACGACGAGCCCGATCAACTCACACTCATGGGAGGTCTGTTGCGGAAGGCCGGCTACTCCGTCCTAACCGCCGAAGACGGTCTCGAAGGACTCACTCTCGCCAGACGCGAACGACCCGACCTCGTCATCAGCGACGTGTCGATGCCGCGCATGGACGGTCTCGAGTTTTGTCGCGAAATCCGGACTGACTCGGAGCTGAAAACCGTCCCGATCCTGCTCATCACGGCGCACCAGAAAGACACCGAAAGCGCTGTCGCAGGAATGAAGGCCGGCGCCGACGACTACCTCGAGATTCCTTTCGACGCTCCGCGTCTTATCGCAAAAGTATCGAGACTGCTGGAACGCTCCCGGCTCGAAGCCAGTTATCGAGATCTCGTCGAGCAGGCCAGCGACATGATCTTCACGCAGGATCTCGCCGGTCGCGTCACGAGCATGAATCTCGCGGGCCAAAAGTTTCTCGGCCGCAAATCGGAAGAGATCATCGGCAACTCGTTCTTCACCGTATTCGGCATCATCCCCGAAAGCAACGGTTTCGCCGCCAGCCTTGGACGTCCGGAGGAAGCGCACGAGTTCCGGCATCAGTTTGTCGCCCGCTCCGCGACCGGCGAGGATCGCTGGCTGGATCTGATCGTCTCACCTATCAAAGACAAGCTCGACGAAACGGTGGGTTTTCGTGGACTCGCTCGCGACGTTACCGAGCGGAAACGCTTCGAAGAAGCGCTGCGCGACTCCGAAGAACGTTACCGGCTGCTTTTCGAATCGACGCCACAGCCAATCTGGGTCTACAACGAAGAAACACTCCACTTCCTCGCCGTCAACGAAGCAGCAACTCGCACTTACGGCTACACGCGCGAGGAGTTTCTCTCGATGACGATCGACGACATCCGCGCGCGCGAAGACATTCCGACGCTGATGATCAAGAACGATCCCAACGATCTCGTGATCTCGAGTCCCTGGCGTCACAAGACGAAGGACAGCAAAAACGATCTACGTCGAGATCAGCTCGCACCCGGTCGTTTTCGATGGCGAAGAACAGCAAGCTCGTGATCGTCAACGACGTCACCGAACGAAAACTTCTCGACGAGAAACAGCAACGACTGCACACGTCGCTCCAACAGTCAGCGATGGAGTGGCGCCAGACTTTCAACGCGATCGATTTTCCAGTCCTGATCGTCGATCTCGCAGGAAACATCAAACGCTCGAATCAAGCCGCGGAGCAGATCGTCGGCATCGAGGCGGAACAGATACTCGGACAAAGTGTTGGTCAACTTGGGGAAAACCAGCCGTGGAAAAAAGCCGCCGAGATGATCGAGAGCCTGCGCGAGTATCCGGCTCCCAAAGCCGAAGAAATTAAAGACGAAGCTACCGGTAAGACGTGGGCCATCACGCTTTATCACATCAACGAATTCGGCTCGTTTGGTGAGCGCGCGATTCTGATCGCGCAGGACATCACCAAGAGGGCTGAGCTCGAAGCGTCGCTGCGTCAAAGCGAGATGATGTCTCTGCTCGGCTCACTCGTGGCCGGTGTTGCGCATGAAGTCAGAAACCCGCTGTTCGGGATTTCGTCGATAATCGACGCGTTTGAGACACGATTCAGCGACCGTACGGAGTACCTGCGATATACAAACGTGTTGCGTGACGAGATCGGACGTCTCACAATTCTGATGGAAGAACTGCTAGAGTACGGCAAGCCATTCCGAGGCGAGCTGTATCTCGTCTCGATGGAAGAGATGATTGCGCGGTCTGTCCGCGCCTGCTCGCCGGCTGCTGAAGTGGCCCAGATCAATCTTCAGAGCAAGGTTGAAGACTCGCTGCCAAAGGTCAGGATTGACCGTCGCAGGCTTTCGAAAGTATTTGTAAATCTGATCGAGAACGCGATTCAACATTCACCGCAAAAGAGCTCGGTCACTATCGAAGCACAAAGAATCAACGACGGAAATCACGAATGGGTCCAGTGTGCAATAAAGGATTCCGGCGCCGGAATACCCGCGGACGATCTGGCAAAGATCTTCGAACCGTTCTTCTCAAAACGACGCGGCGGCACCGGACTGGGCCTCGCGATTGCCCAACGGATCATGCAGGAACACGGAGGAAAATTGATTGCGGGGAATAATCCCGAGGGTGGAGCCTGTATGATAGCCAGGTTCCCTATACCATCTGAGGGAGATTCTTGATGTCCAGGAACAAGGTGTTGGTCGTCGACGATGAGTCGGGAGTCAGATTCGGTATCCGTGATTTCCTCGAGCAGCACGGATACGAAATCGAAGAGGCGGACAGCTGCCAGGACGCGCAGCAGCTCTTTCGCACCTCGCGGCCCGACATCGTCATTGCTGACTACATGCTCCCGGATGGCACCGCGCTCGATCTTCTTCCACGACTACGAGAGATCGACGCGGGAATTCCACTTCTGGTCCTGACGGCGCACGGATCCATCGATCTTGCAGTCAGGGCAATCAAAGAGGGCGCGGAACAGTTTCTGACCAAACCGCTCGAGCTTCCGACACTCCTCGTCATCCTGCAACGACTACTGCAAAAGCAGCGCAACTATCACAAACAACTCGCCAGCAAGTCGCGACAGTCTCGCCAGGCTATCGATCCATTCATCGGCACGAGTGCGCGCGATCCGTGCGCTCAAGGATCAGGCACGCAAGATCCTCTCGACTGAAAGTCCCGTGCTGATCCTTGGTGAAACCGGTACGGGTAAAGGCGTGCTGGCGCGCTGGCTACACGAGAATAGTCCGAGAGCCGACGAAGCTTTCGTCGATCTCAACTGTGCTGGTCTAACCAGAGAGCTTCTCGAAACAGAGCTCTTCGGTCACGAAAAAGGCGCATTCACGAGCGCGACTGCTTCGAAACAAGGACTGTTTGAGGTGGCCCATCGTGGGTCCATCTTCCTCGACGAAGTGGGCGACGTAGATCTCCAGATTCAACCGAAGCTGCTGAAAGTGCTCGAAGAGAAACGTTTCCGGCGATTAGGCGACGTCAGAGATCGGCAGGTGGACGTGCGGTTGATTGCGGCCACACATCAGGACATCGGACAGCTCGTGCGAGAGAGACGCTTTCGCGACGATCTCTACTTCCGCATCAGCACGATCCCTTTGTCGTTCCCGTCCCTTCGCGACCGGATCGAAGACATTCCTACGTTGGCCCAATATCTACTGGATAAGGTCTCGGCGGACCTGGGCCGTGGCGAGCTGAGGTTGGACCAGGGCTGCCTCCAGGCGCTCCAGGCTTACTCATGGCCCGGCAACATCCGCGAGCTGCGCAACGTTATCGAACGCGCGGTCCTATTGAGTGACCAGAAACACATCACCCTCAACGATCTTCACTTCGACGGCCACACCCAGATCGGCGCAACTTTCCTCGACACGAACCTGACGCTGCTGGAAATCGAAAAACAGCACATCGAACGAGTGTTACAGGAGGAACGCGGCCGCGTTGAGAAGGCCGCCAAGCGTCTGGGAATCCCGCGAAGCTCACTTTATCAGAAGATCAAGAAGCACCAGATCTCGATGTCCAAAGTCTAGACTCCAGTCTGAATACTGGACAGCTTCGGTCCATCCAGCAGAACCACGCCATCCGACATACATAAATACGCTCCTGTTTCCGCAAGTCCTAGAGTAACAGACTGTTGGCCCATCTTTTGCTGGGTAAGCTGGCACGTGCCATCGTGTATTTACTCTCTCGACCCGACCGAGAGACTCGTCTGGCTGGTATTTTTGAGCGCGCACTTGCCCCGCATCGCTCGCCTATACACGCCTCTAACAACATTGATCTGCTCCAGGACTGCGGACTGGAGATGATGGAATTGTTTACCTCTAGGAGACGTGAAATGCCCAGGTTTTCGAACCTCAAGAACTCACTGCTCGCCCTCGCCGTCTTTGGGATTCTTGCTTTAACCCACAGTACCGCGAAGGCTGATCCGATTTCAGTTTGCACTGGAGCCGGATGCAGTACGACCAACGTTAGCGGGACCATTGTCGCCGGCAATGGAACCGTTACCATCACCCTTAACAACAATTTGACTAACGCCCAGGTTATCAGCGTTATTCAAAACATCAGTGGCGTTTACTTCCAGGTGAGCGGCTACAACGGCGGCGCCGTTTCGCTTTCCGAAGCAATAGCACACAGTCAACCAATATCGACGGATCGGGAAACGGCGTGCTCGCGGGCGCGGTTAATCCAACCGGATGGGCTGCTGGAAACAGCGGTTCAACGATTACGGCCTGTGTGATTTGTGCCTTCGGCATCAGCTCGCCGGCTGGTCCGGATCAGACAATCATCGGTGGTACGGGATCGTGGCGCTTATGCAAACGCCAACGGCAGTATCGCCGGAAATAACCCACACAATCCGTTTTTGGCTGGGACCGTAACTTTTACTCTCATCGTTCCGGGAGTAACGGTTGATTCGACATTTAGTGATGTCGTAATCCAATTCGGCACCACCGCGACGCCTCCGCAGACCCAGGAAGTACCAGAGCCAGCCAGTATGCTGCTTCTGGGATCCGGTCTTGTCGGAGTTGCGGCTGGGTTCCGGCGGCGGTTTGCGAAGAAGTAGATTTCAGTGGGCAGTCGCTCGAGCGATGGCTCAGCATTTGCTAAGCCTGAGCTAGTGCCCAAACATACGTATGGTTTTCGGGTAGTTGTCCGAGTGTTTTACTGGCTGGACTCATTAGAGCTTGCAGTTGCCCCGCATCGCTCTCCTGATTTCAGACCTCCCACAGGTAGGATCATATACAAGGAGTTACTTTAATGTCCCGATTAGGATCCCTAAAAAGGGTAATACTTTCGTTGGCGGTGCTGGGTATTGTCAGCGTAGCGGCAGGCACTGCGAAGGCCGATATTGTTGTCGTCACTGGCGTCAATAATCAAGGCACCGACAATGTTCTGCTTAATCCTGCAACAGATGTGCTCACGGTTACGGGTACAGTTGGTCCAGACAATCTTGTGGTCAACTTTACGTCGTCAAGCGGGAGCGGATTGCTGAATGCGAATCCGTCAGGCCAGGCAACCGTCAGCGGCGGCACAGGCAATACTGCATTAACGCAACTCACCTTCGGCTTAGCCAATAACGAAACCTTTACGCGTGCCGTATTTAACATCAATGCCGGCATTAGCGGTTCGGTTTTGATTCACGTCGAGGGTGTCAATATCGATGGTGGTTTCTTTGAAGACGATTTCACGGTCGATGCTAATGGCCAGAACTTCTTCACAGTCACCGCAATCAACGGGCAGGCAATCACTTCCATCAGCTTAACCGCAATTAATGGCGCAGTTTTTGAAGACGTCAGACAGGTTAGGCTTGGAGGCGGTGCAGTTGGTGAAGTTCCAGAGCCGGCCAGCATGTTTCTGCTGGGAACTGGTCTCGTGGGAGCTGCTGCTGGTTTCCGTCGCCGGTTTAAGAAGAAGTAACCGGTAACTGAAGTTTGCGAACAATAGACATGTTGTCACAGTCCGCGCTTGTCCCGCGGCTGTGGACAGCATCGGCCTAAAACCGGGTGCCCATAGCCAAGCTACGATCAACGTTCCCTTCAAGGGTAGGTGCGGACGGACATCGAAGCGAAACAAAGGGGAGCAAACCATGAAAGGTGTTTTCAAAACATCCCTCATGAGTGCGTTGCTTCTGGCAATTGTGTCACTCGGAATGTCGGAGGCCAAAGCTGATCCGGTTACATTCTCCACATCAGGTACTTTTACCTGTGCGGGATGTAGCGGCAGCGGCACTAACTCCGTGACCTTTCTGGGTGGCATGGGCAACGCTCTCATGATCACCTTTACAGGACTGGGATCGACCAGCTTGAACACTCCCACGGGTTCCAGCTTCGGTAACTTTCAGACCTTCTTTAGCGGCAACGGTGTCATCAATGCATCCGGCACGTTCACGCTAACGATCACACAAACCGTCCCGGTTGCTGGAAGCGACAGCTTTGCGGCAACGTTCAGCGGGACTTTCAGCGCAAGTAACTCCGGAACTGGAGTGGTCAATTTTACGGTCAACTCAGTCACCATCGGAGGCATTACTTACGCCATTACCAACAACCCTCTGAACCTGGTTCCTCCGGCGTCAAACAACGGAATAACCACGGTGCAGGGACAAATCACCGGCAGTGCAGTTCCCGAGCCAACCAGCATGTTCTTACTGGGTACGGGTCTGCTCGGTGTGGCTGGAGCGGTAAGAAAACGCTTCAAGTCGTGATGTAACGGATGGGTTTGGCACCCTCCGTTGAGGGTGCCAGGTCGTCCGGGATCGATTTTTGTTAGCAGGTTTATTACAAAGGGCGAATGTTTAATAAACGCCCGTCTTATTTATAAGGGAGACTTTTAATGTACGCTGAACCAATGATTCTTCCCCTCGACCCAAACGGGCAAATCTATGCTCTACAGGATGAGAAGGGGAACACGATTGGCACAGGCACGCGCGAGGTATGCGAAGTCTTGCTCTACATAATTACTAAACCGGCCTCGCAAAGTATCTCAGGCAGAAATGGTACAGCCACACAGCGGCCTAATGTGCGGGCTGCGATCGCGATATAGCTTTCGGTCAAGAGGCAGGAATTAAGGAACTGCCGCCTTGGCATCATCGTTAAATCTGTGCGGAGTGGCGACGATGAGATTACGAGAGCTAATAGAACCCTCGCAAAATTTTAACTGGTTAAAGTGTGTTTGTGCTGGTGTGCCCCGTGAAGCAGAGTCCGTTTGGAACACTCAAAAAAGTCTCCGGCCGATTGAGACAGATGTGGCTCGGTCGAGACGAGAAATCTTTGAGAGATTCGGCCATGCCGCGGCTCCTGGTCGTGGACGACGAAGAGTCGATCTGTTTCTCGATGAGCGAGTACTTCTCTTTGCAGGGTTATAAAGTCGATACGGCTTCTGAAATGGAAGAGGCTGAAAAACTCCTCGGCGCCACTAGCTATAAAGTCGTCATTCAGGATCTGCGTCTCACGATGACCAACAGTCATGACGGCCTCGATATGATCAGGCTGATCAGAGCACACAACCCGCAGACGCGAATCGTTGTTTTGACAGCTTACGGTTCGGCTGAAGATTGAAGATGAAGCGAGGCGTTGCGGCGCTGATGCGTTTCTCAGAAAGCCGAAGCCGTTGTCGCAGGTAGCACAAGTTGTTCAGGGCCTGATCGAATCCCCTCCACGCCACGCCGTCCGTCCCGCCTAGTTTTAGCCACAAAAAGGCACAAAAATCACATAATGTTTTTTCCTTTGAGAGCGCTTGACGAATTAGCGCGCTCTACTCGTTCAGTTCTTTTGTGTCTTTTGTGTCTTTTGTGCCTTTTTGTGGCTAATGAAAATCGTGGGAGGGCGTGGCGGCGACGGCGAACTTTAGCGGCTGCACATGGCTCGCTTTCACTGAGATCACGTTGTCCTGGTTTTGCAGTGCGCCTTCGATCAGAAGAAACGGGTGGTCTACCAGCTCGAACCGGTACTTATCAAAGAGTTGCGGCGTGACGATGATGTTGCTGACACCTGTCTCGTCTTCGAGGCTCAGAAACATGAATCCCTTCGCCGTGCCAGGTCGTTGCCGCACAATGACCCAGCCGGCCACGCGCACAAACGTTCCATTGCGCAGCTTCCGGATATCGATCGCCCTGACCGCCTTCAGCTTGTTCAACTCCCGGCGATGATATGCAACCGGATGTTTCCCGATCGTCAATCCGGTGCCACGAAAATCCGCGTCCACTCGCTCCGTCAACGTCATTTGCTCTAACGGTGAGTTGCTGTCGCTTTCGAGCAAGCCCTCGTACAACTCGCCGGCGCCGCGCGTCACACGTTCAACCTGCCACAGCGCATCGCGACGAGTAGACGACTGGATAAAGTTCAACGATCCAACCGCGGCCAGTTTTCGCAACTCATCCTTGCGCAACCCGGGCACACGATTGCGCAGGTCGTCGATGCCCACAAACTCACCCGCCGCTCGCGCGCGCACAATCGCCTCGCCTGAGTGCTGGCTCAGACCTTTCACGTACCTCAGACCGAGCCGCACTGCGAGCGTCGAGTCAGCCTGCTTCTCGATCGTGCACAACCAGTCAGAACACGTGATATCGATCGGCAAAACTTTGAGCCCATGACGTTGCGCATCTTTAATGAGCGTGAAGGGTTGATAAAAACCCATCGGCTGGTTGTTGAGAATCGCGGCCGTGAACGCCGCGAGGTAATTACACTTCAGATACGCACTCGCATAAGCAATGAGGGCAAAGCTTGCGGCATGCGACTCGGGAAAACCGTAAAGTGCAAACGAGCTGATTGAGAGTACGATCTCCTCCTGCTTCTCCCCGGTGATGCCGTTTTTCCTCAACCCTTCGCGCAGTTTCCCTTCGATCAATTTCATGCGCGCTTCCGAGCGTTTGAAGCCAAACGCGCGTCGCAGCTCCTCGGCCTCGCCACCCGAAAAGCCGGCGCAGATCATGGCCATGCGCAGGAGTTGCTCCTGAAACAACGGTACTCCGAGCGTGCGTTTTAAGACCGGCTCCAGCATCGGATGCGCATAAATCACGGGTTCCCTGCCCTGCCGGCGTTTGAGATACGGATGGACCATGTTTCCCACAATTGGGCCGGGCCGAATGATCGCGACCTGGACCACGATGTCGTAGAAGCTCGCGGGCCGCAGTCGCGGCAGGCACGACATCTGGGCGCGGCTTTCGACCTGGAACATGCCGATCGTGTCGGCACGTTGCAGTGCTTCGTAAACTGACCGGATCGTGTGGCAGGTGTGCGAGATCAACTTCTTCGCCATACGCGTCGCTGATCAACTCGATCGAATCTTTCAGCACCGACATCATTCCGAGGCCCA
This sequence comes from uncultured Acidobacteriota bacterium, assembly GCA_963748155.1. GTDB lineage: Bacteria > Acidobacteriota > Blastocatellia > Pyrinomonadales > Pyrinomonadaceae > PSRF01. Next base: position 965,689 of record CAVVHV010000005.1, read on the forward strand.
GCAGATCGACCTTGATGAGGCCGAGATCCGCGCAGTCTTCCTTGTCCCACTGGACCACAACGCGTCCCGGCATCGCGGCAGGCTCGAGCGGCACGATCGCGTCGAGCTGCCCCTGGCAAATCACCATGCCGCCTGAATGCTGGCCGAGGTGACGCGGCAGATCCTGCACCCGTTGATAAAGCTGAAAGAACTTTTTGATTCGCGGCTGTCGCAGATCCAGGCCCGCATCGCGAAACTGTCGCTCGCTGGAGTCGTTTGGATCTTTCCATTCCCACGTGTGAACGAGTGCGGAAAGACGTGCCAGCGTTTCGTCGTCAAAATCGAGCACCTTGCCGACTTCGCGCGCGGCCGAGCGCCCGCGGTAAGTGATGACGTTCGCGGTCATCGCCGCCCCATGTTTTCCGTAGCGCTCGTAAACGTATTGAATCGCCTTCTCGCGATCGTCTCCACTCGGCAAATCGAGATCGATGTCCGGCCATTCACCTCGTTCTTCAGAAAGAAACCGCTCAAACAAGAGGTCCATGCCGACCGGATCGACGGCAGTGATTCCGAGTGAATAACAGACGGCGCTGTTTGCCGCCGAGCCACGCCCCTGGACCAGGATTCCTTGCCGGTTACAAAACTGCACGATATCCCAAACGATCAGGAAATAACCTTCAAGCTTGAGCTTTTCGATCAACGTCAGCTCACGCTCGAGCTGCGGGCGCGCGCGCTCGTAAGTGGGCATGCCGTACGTGCCGGTGTAGCGTAAACGCGCGCCTTCTTCCGTGCGTTTGCGAAGAAAGGACGTCATGGTTTCGCCGCGCGGCACAGGATATTTGGGAAACTCGTAACCGAGATCTTCTAGGGTGAACTCCAGTCGCGAGGAGAGCTCGGAAGTGTTTGCGATCGCCTCCGGCAGATCCGCAAACAGCTTCTCCATCGTCGCGCCTGATTTGAGATATCGTTCGGAGTTTTGCGCGAGGAGGCGTCCGGCGGTTTCCAGTCGCACGTGATTGCGAATACAGGTGAAGACGTCAGAGACTTCGCGTTGTGCGGGTGTCGCGTGACACACGCCGTTAGTGGCAAGCAATGGCAGACGATTGCGACGCGCGATCTCGATCACGAGATGGTTGCGCGCTTCCTCTTCGCGATCGAGATGGCGCTGTAGTTCCGCATACACGTTCTTTTTGCCGAAGAGATCGATCAGCCATTCGGTTGTGCTCTGTGCTTTCGCGGCGTTGTCCGGATCTCCTGGGTTGAGAGCGGTCGCGATTGGACCATCAAAGCTGCCGGTCAAACAGATTAGACCTTTCGCATGCGCGGCCAGCTCGTCAGCAGTGGCCACACATTCGCCCGGCTTTGCGTGTTTCGGTACACGCAATTTCATGAGTGTGATGAGACGGCAGAGGTTCTGGTAACCAGTGCGGTTACGCACGAGGACGGGAACGGAGCAGATGCCTTGATTATTGGGCTTGTTAACGCTTATCTCGGCGCCGATGTGCGCCTTGATGCCGTTCTTCTTACCGCAGAGGTGAAATCGCGGCGCGCCGTAAACTCCGTCGCGGTCGAGCAGGGCCATCGCGGGCATGTCCATCGCGAGGCCGGCCGCGATCAACTCTTCAGGGACGGACGCGCCTTCGAGAAAGCTGAACGCCGACCGCGTATGTAATTCAACATACATTCTGTTTGCCGAAATTAGTTAGACAGGATTTCAAGATTTTCAGGATTTACAAGATTCATCCTGTTAATTCTGAAAATCTTGAAATCCTGTCTAAGTGTCTTGTGGCTAATCATAGTTCCCTTCCACAAACCAGTTCTCGGTTTTGAGCTCACGATAAACGCGATAGAGCGTCTGGCGACCGAGGCGTTCGAGCATCACGTCCCATTCATCACGCGCCCAACCATCGTCGCGCCACCAATCACCCGTAGTCCTCCATGGCCCGGCTACGTCAACAACTTTCCCGTAAACACTCCGCTGCTTACCCCACGCGCTGATCTGCGTGGGCCAACCCTGATGCGCTTCAACGATCGCTCTCAACGGTGGGCGAAACCTGCGAAAGCCTAAAGATTGCCGTGTCTTAATCGCCGGTTGCGGCTTGTTTTTTCGACGACGTCTGCGGTCAGTATCAGTTTGCAGCGTGAAGCGTTTCATGCTGAACGCGTCCGGACGATGAGTGTCGAGCAATGCTGGTGAACCGATGTTTTCTTCGCCAACGAGTTTTGCGAGTCTCGCGAGCGTCAACTCGAGCTTGTCCGGCGCAGGCGCGAGCGGCACAAACAAACCACTCTGCAACACGCGCGGTTTCACCGGCTCACACGAAATTGAAACCGACGTCACTGCCGCCTGCGGTGGATGCATCTCCGCGTCGAGCAACAGCAATTTCAGAAACACTTTGTGATCGCGCATCGGGTGAGGCAGCGACAGCTTGCGCTCGTGTGTCGTCTGATCTTCGAGTTGCATCGTCACGCACAACTCGTTCGTTGCGAGTGCATACGCGTTCAAAGCGGCGCAGAGCTGGTGCAGCAGGCGGCCGAAGATGAATGAGAGTGGCTCGAGCTCGGTAATGGCGTGTTCGAGCTCGAGCGAGTTTGAAAATACTGGTTCTGGTTGTTTGACGCGGAGGTGTCGCTCAGTTTTGCCGGCAGCGAGTTGTTGAAGTTTGAGTCCCTCTTGTCCCAGACGTTCGGAGACACCGGCGACAGGAAGTGCGGCAAAGTCAGCAAACGTGCGAACGCCCCAGAGTCTCAGCGTCTCGAGCATTTCTGCCGCAACTTCTTTTTCGATATTCACGAGTGAATAATCGAGTCGCTCGACGGGAAAGTCTCCCAGGCAAGACAATTCCTCACCTGCTGTAACAAAGGTGATTCCTTTCAGGTGAGTCGCAGCGTGGATAGCTGCATCGGGATTTGCGGCGACAGCTACACTCACTGTGGTTTCCAACCCGCCGTCTGCTTGTGACTTTTGAGATCGTCGCACCACTTCGTTTGCGAGTTGATAGGCCGAGCCAAACAACAACTCACAACCGTCGACATCGATGACAACGGTCCCACTCCTGACTTCCTCGACGACGGGTGAGAAGCTGTAGGCAAATTCGGTTAATGAGAGGGCGGCCGGCAGCTTCCAAACATGAATACAAGCAAACATAATCAATGAACATTAGCGAAAATTTACGAAAATTAATTTCACGGATTTACACCGATAAGGCTGTAGCCCTGTATTGACCGTCGCTGATCCACGGAGAAGAGGACGCTGGCGATTTACGCGGATCGTGTTTGACCGTAAGAGATTCCCAATCCCTCGCTTGAGACTCACGTGCGACCATTCCGCCGCTCCGTTCAGCTCCAGCGCCAGGGCAGCGCACGATCGCGTACACGCCTCTTCTGAAATCACCGTGAGGACTGTGGGTCTGGCTTCCACGGTACGACGAAAGCGATACCACCACGACGAGATGATCCGCCGCGCCTCTTTTCCCGGCACGTCGCCCAGATCGAGTATCACCAAACCGAAGCCACCTGCATGTAGCAACAAGTCCGTCGCCTTGAAAGCGTGCTCGAGATTGCCGGCACAGCGAACCCACAGCAAACGATCGAAATTCATGCCGGCTGCAATTGCCGCCGACGGGGCAAACACATCGTTTATGTCGACCACAGCACACGTCTCTTCGTGAGTAGTCGCATAAGCAAGCAGCGAATACATCAGGCTGGTGCGTCCTGACGATGCCGGCCCAAAGATTTCACTGATCGCTCCACGCGGCAGACCGCCTGTTAAAGCATCAATCTCAGCGACACCGGTGGACAGCGTTTCGACAACAGTCTTTTCGTGGATCCTGAAGGCATCGCCAAAACGGCTGGCAATCTCGGCCTGGAGCTCTGCTTTTGAGAATGCGGCTTTCATGATAATAACCCTTAATAAGTCCCTATAGGACCTATAGAACCTATTGGAAATGCCCAAAAAACCCTTCAAAAGCGCGGCAGAAGACTTAATTCCGCCGCGACCAACGCTCTCGTCACTCAAAAGCGCCGCCGCCCACTGCCAGGCCTGCGACCTCTGGAAAACCGGGACGCAGACCGTCTTTGGTGAGGGGGCACGACGCGTGAAAGTCATGTTTGTGGGCGAGCAGCCCGGCAACGAAGAAGATCTTTCGGGCAGACCTTTCGTTGGTCCAGCGGGTCGCTTGCTCGACGACGCCCTCGAAACAGCAGGCATCGATCGCAAACAGACTTACGTCACCAATGTTGTCAAACACTTCAAATGGGAACCACGCGGCAAACGCCGTATCCACAAGAAACCGAACTCGCTCGAGATCGCTTCCTGCCGTCCCTGGCTCGAGTCCGAGATCGCCGTCATCAAACCCGACGTGATCGTTGCGCTCGGCGCTACCGCGGCCCAGGCCCTGCTCGGACCACAATTTCGCGTCACCAAACAGCGCGGTGAATTCATTCCTTCAACTCTTGCGCCCTACGTCATGGCTACCGTCCATCCCTCCTCGATCCTTCGTGCTCCCGACGATGAAACGCGACACCTTGAGTTGCGACTCTTCATCGACGACCTCAAGAAGCTCGCAAAAGTAATCAAGTAGCACATTCACGCTGTGGCTTTAGCCCGGTGGTGGTGTTCAGTCGCCCAATCCAGAAGCTGTTTAAATCCGGATGATGAGGGGTCAACTGATCACCGGGCTAGAGTCACAGCGCGACGCCTAGAACCGGAGCGGTAATGGTCTCCCCCGCATCACCAACCCCGGCTCTAAAAAAACTACTTGACGTCGCGCTCATGATGTTCGAGAATGTTCGTTAGATTTTCGCTTGTCAACGAAAATCTATTCTGGGCAGTACAAGGGAGAAAGTGGTTATGCCAGTAACGGCCAAACAAAGAAGGATTTTTGAGTTCATCCGGCGGTATATGGATTCCAATCATGAAGCCCCCACCATCGCTGAGATTGGCCGGCAATTTCAGATGAGATCGTCCGCGAGTGTGCACGCTGTGCTCACGGCCCTGGAGCGTGAGGGCTTGATCAAACGCATTCCGAATGTCAGCAGGGGGATTCAGATCGTTCAAAAGGAAGGTGGTGGCGGGGATGACGACAACGAAATCCCCTTACTCGGAACTGTTGCCGCCGGCCAGCCCATCGAGGCAATCCTGAGCCACGACACCATCTCAGTGCCGAAGGATTTGCAGGGACATGGGCGCACGTTCGCGTTGCGCGTGCGTGGAGAGTCGATGATCGAGGAAAACATTCAGGACGGTGACATCATCATCGTCGCAGTCACAAAAAACTGCTGAAAACGGTCAGGTCGTCGTCGCCTTGATCGACGGCAACTATGCCACCGTGAAGAAGTTTTATCGCGAGCCCGAGTTCATTCGTCTCGAGCCCGCCAACCCACAGTACAAGCCGATCTTTATCAAGACCGAGGAAAGGATACAGATTCAAGGTGTCGTGCGCGGTCTCATCCGGAAATATGCAGCCTAAGAGCCACGTAAGACTTAGCCACAAAAAGGCACAAAAGTCACAAAAGAAGTCGAGTCAGAGAACTAGTAACGCCGAAGGCGTTCGCTAATTTCAGCCCAGCGGTTGGAGCGAAGCGACAACCCTGGGAACAGAAAGTCACAACACCCATATAACCCTGAAAGGGTTCGCCAAATGTCGTGTGCACCAGTGAGTGAGGTTGAGTTTCTTGGCTTTGCCCTAAGTGATTGTACTGTCGATATCGATCCAGCTTCCGCGAAGTACTTGCGAGTCGTACACGGTACTGCGCTCGAGCTCGCGGTCCATAATCAATTCGGTGCGGAGTTCGGCGGCTTCTGGTTGCTGGGGCCGCAGATAGTTCAACTACGCCGTCTCCCCGAGTACTACTCACCGGATGAAGCACCACAGGTGGAATTCGCGATCGAAGCTTATCTCGCAGCACAAATCCGCGAGTTTAAGTTTTAGCCACGGATTGCACGGGTTGCACAGATTGAGATCGGTTTCTACGCAGAACAATGAATGCGATGCCGAGTATGATCATGGCGCCGCCGGCGAGGGTGCGCCAGCCGAACTCCTCGTTCAGGACGATCATGCCGAGTATCACGGCTACGACTGGTGTCACTAACGCGATCAACATCGAGTTCGTGACGTCCATGTTCAGCACGAGCCAGTAGTAGAGCATAAAAGCGATCACGGAACCGACTACGGCGAGATACAACAAGGCGATCACCGCCATTGGTGTCCAGTGAAAACGAAACGGATTTCCTTCGAGCGGAATGCCGACGGCGAGGAGCAGTAACAAACCAAAGAACATCTGACCGGCAGTCAAGATCGCCGGGTTCAGGTTTTTGCCGTGCTTCTTGACCAGGACGTTCGAATAGGCAGCAAAGGCCGCGCTCAGAATCAACGCTATGCAACCAGCTAACGCCTGACGCCCTGAGATTGCAAGTTGGTTTGAAAAAACAACTGCAACGCCGCACACCCCAAGTACGACGCCACCGATCCTCGCCCAACTCAACCGCTCGCCCGGTAAATGGAAGTGCGCGAAGACGAGTCCGAACGCGGGAAGGGTTGCTTGCAACAACGCTGCAAGTCCGGACGTGATGTATTGCTCTCCCCAGAATACGAGACCGTAGTTAAATCCGAACGAGAGTATTCCGGTGACGGCGAGGAGGATCCAGTCGGCGCGTGCGCGCGGTAGCTCGATGCCGCGAATGCGGATTATGAATAAAACAATCGCGCAGGCAATGACGAACCTGATGCCGGCGAAAGTGAAGGGCGGCAGATCTTCAAGACCCAGCTTGATGAATAGCCAGGTCGAGCCCCAGATTCCGCACAGTATTAACCAGACAATTCGCGCCTTCATAGTTCAATTCGACTGGCCACAAAAAAGCACAAACAGCACGAAAGGTATAGGAAATCCTTGCGCTATTTGTGCTTCTTCGCTGCTGCCTTACGACAAATTACTGGGCAGGCTGCGGTTTCAATAGTGCGAACGCAGCGCCCTGCGGATCCGTCAGGATCGCGAAACGTCCGACACCGGGAATATCTTCGGCCGGCTTCATGACGTTTGCGCCCAGTCCCGTTGCTTTTTGAACTGCGGCGTCACAATCCTCGACTGCAAAGTAAACCATCCAGTGCGGCGGGATCGGTCCCATCTCGGGTGTAATCTGGTACATGCCGCCGATGCCTTTATCCTCATTATTGAAGACTGTGTATTCCATTGGGCCAGGAAACTGTTGTTTGGTCCAGCCAAACACGTTGGAATAAAACTCTCCGGCTTTTTGCGTATCGTTAGTTCCGAGCTCATTCCAGAGGGGAGCGTTGGGTACGCCCCAGGCTGCGGAACCCTTGTTGTCCTTCGACTGCCAAATTGAAAAAACCGCTCCGGTCGGATCTTTGATGACGGACATTCGTCCAAGAGTATAGACGTCGAACGGTCCGTTCATGATGGTCGCGCCCGCGGCTTTTGCCTTTTCTGTTGTTTCGTCTGCGTTCGCAGTTGCGACGTAGCTCATCCAGTGCGGCGGAACGTTCGCGGCCAGCATGTCGGGCGTTAACTTATACAAACCGCCAACGTCTTTGCCGTCGAGCTTGAGCATCGTGTAGACACCCCGTCCGGGCCCATCGGGTGATCTTCAGCTTCCCAACCGAAGAGTTGGGTGTAAAAAGTTTTGGCTGCTTCGTTATCGGTTGTTCCGAGCTCAACCCAACAAAAAGCGCCAGGTGTAGGGTCGGGAGTTTCTTGCATTCGTGCTTCAGTCATCTGGGTCAAAATCCTCCTTCAATGTAGGACCAATACCGGGGAGAAAAATTTTCTGTTTTTGGAAGCGTGGTAATCTATCAGAAAAAGAGAAGTTGAGCCACGGACGGAGCATGGATTATTAACACAGATTTAAAACGAAAAGCGCTGCTCCCAGCAAGCTGAAAGCAGCGCAATCCGTTTTCCTAAAGAGAGCCGAAGCCCTCTATAGGATGGCAACCAGAGCATGTACACGCTCAAGTCGCCAATTTGTATCCCGAAGATCAACTGGCGGTCAGTGATTTCCGGTCAGCACACGAATCGTTTTCACAATCCTCGCATTCCGAAGAACACGGTGCCTTTAGGTTTTTGTTGTGGTGGCTTTTCCTCCACCGCCGGTTACGCTCCGGCAACGAAGCTCAACTTGCGTTGAACCACTTTGCTCCCTTCGGCGGGTCCTTGCCTCCGGGTGCCATTCGTTTTTATTCGAATGGCTCGAGAAAGTCTCGCAACCTTCTCTAGCTGAACCTTTCGGTTCCGATTAGGGCGTCAATAGAATCAACAGCCGCCTGTCTCTTCTCTCGCTCGGGTGTCACCACCACGATTGCCGATCCCTTTCTCGGTCTCGAAGGCCGTAACCCTCGCGACACGTGCTTTATACTCCTGCTGACGTTTTTAGATCAAATTTTTGAGTGTTTTATTTTCCGTGAATCAGGAAATTATTTTTGCGTTTTGATTTTCTTCAACGCAGCAGTGATTTTCTTCTTCACTTCTTCCATCTCTTCATCGCTTTTGTATTTTGTGCGCGGCCAGAAAAAACCTTTCAAACCGTCTTTTCTTCCGACGCGGTACAACGTGAACGTGCAAGTGAGGAACACTCTGACTGACGCGATTGTTCATTGCGACAAAAGTTCCTTCGGCTTCCATTGCCGATTCAATTACACGTGATAACAATTGCGCAGCTTCGAAATAAGGACCGAGAATTTTTGTCGATAACTCGCCGAGTGTTTCGACGTGTTCGCGCGGAACTAAGAGCGTGTGGCCGGGAAACAAAGGACGATGATCAAGAAACGCAACTGAATTATCGTCTTCGTAAACAATAGTCGCCGGCAGTTCGCCAGACACAATTCGACAAAACAGACAGTTATCCATCCCGAAATCCTCTCTTAGCCACAAAAGGCACGCAAGTTTATTAACCACGGTTTATATGTGCATTTTTGACTGGATTTAATTTAGTTTTCGTCGAAGCCCGGCCTGACGAAATCTCGCGCCTGTGGAAAACTTTTTTCCACGCGTTGCCGCAAGCGCTCGAGCTGCAAAATCAACGGCACGATCGATTCAACCCGGTCTGGCGAAGATAATTGCATCATCCGCCACGCCGCAATCGAACGATCGATTCCGATGAGCGCCACTTTTGCAGATCCGTCAGAATCCTTCGGAAAATCTGCAATTTCAGGATCGTCGAGCTCTTCCTTGCGGCCCGAAAGCGCCCGCATCGTTTTCACCGCGATTTGATACTGATACCACTGAATCACTTCGCGCGCATCTTCCACATCGTTGAGCTCGACGGCCTGGTCAAACTCGCGAAACCAATCACTCGCTGCGTTCGCATACTTCTTACCGGCTTTCGTCAACGGATGATTGTCAATGAGTTGTCGTTTTCTTTTACATCGAGCTTCGTCTTCTTCAGCATACGCGTTGAAGTCGACTCCGGCATTCTGGGCCCAGTCGACGATCATCTCGCGCGTCTCCTGGAAAATCGCACTGAGTTTTCGCCAGAATAACTTCGTTGCGAATGTCTCGACTTTCAGGTGAATCGTTGTCTTCCTGTTCGGTCGCATAGACCAGACAACGTGAGGTTAAAGGACACCGTTCACACCAACGATCACAGTAATTGTAAATGCCTGAGATCAGATCAGGATTATTGGCGAGCTCGGTGAGGGTTCTTAGTCGCATTGATTTGTCTCCTTGATGAGGATTAAGGTTGGCTCATTCTATGACACATCGATTCTCTGCGTCACGATCATTTTTACTTGTTCTGCTGCTCGGTTGGACCACGCTTGATTTCGGCCCAGCAGGATCAGAAAACTTTCAACTATGGCTTCGTCAGTCCGAACACTAAGACTGACTCTGAAACTCGAGCAGGCGATCGCGGGAATGAAATCCGGCGAAGAAGCGAAGCTGCTCAACAAAGCCGTCAACCTCGGTTGCGTTGTGCGCACGCGCATCACGGCGTTTCGCGCGCTCGGATCGTGGAGTGACGGCGCGGAACATTCGGTGTTGTTGCGAGTCAGAGGTGATGAGGCGACGCTTCGTTACGTCCTCTCTCGCATGGGACGCGATGCGGAGCAGAAGTACGTTATTTATTTTCATCCGAAAGTTGGCGGTAAAGTTGATCTCTACACGTTGCGACCACGCACGCGCGCGCGGAATCTCGTTGCGCTCACGAACGAATTGGAACGCGCGGGAATTCCGTTTCGCACGCTCGTGCCAATGCGTGAGGCGACTGCGATCTACATCATCGATTTAGATCGTGACCTGCGGGACAAGATAATGAATGCGGCGCGACGACTGCGCGCGCGTGTGAGCCAGGAAGCGGGTAATGCGCAGTTGTTCGGTGACGACGAGCGCGAAAAGGCAAAGGTCAAGTTCGAGCAGGAGATCAAAGACTACGAAACAAAGAATCCGAACCTCCCGCCAACCTGCGATGTAAAAAGGAAGCGGAGATAACAACTGTAGGGGTGGCCCTCCGTGGCCACCCGTGCGTTCCCTTCCACGGTACGGGTGGCCACAGAGGGCCACCCCTACAGTTGTTTACGAGACCATTAATTCAATGGAGATTCAATATGGCTGAATTTCATTCCGTTGCGCCGGTGTTTGCCGTGGCCGACATCGCGGCGACCATCCGCTGGTACGAGGAACAGCTTGGTTTCATTGGTGATCCATTTCCACCGCAGGGCCCGTACGTGTTTGCGATCGTGTATCGAGACAACATCGAGATCATGTTGCAGCGAGTCGAGGGTTACGAGAAACCAGATCTCTACAACTCACGCGCCGGTGGAGTCTGGGACGCGTACTTCCGCATCGAGGGTGTGAAGGATCTCTTCGAATCGGTGCGCGAAGAGGCAACCATCGTAAAGCCGCTACGGAAGCAGCCTTACGGCAATTGGGAGTTTGAAGTAAGAGATATCAACGGCTATCTGCTCGTCTTCAGTGAAGCGGAATGACGGTAGCCTACCGCCCGTCCCTTCACTTCGCCCTTTTTCACTAAAAAACCCCACCCGCCGGGAAACAATTTTCCCTGCTCTCTCATTATTCATAGGGATAGCAATGAACGCGCCCAAACTCACGTTCAACCGCGGAAGGTACGACTATGGCTTTCTTACCGTTTAAGAACGACATCTTTATCAGCTACGCCTGGCTCAACGATGAAGTGCCACCCGGTAGTGAAAAGGGTTGGGTCACTGAGTTCGTGGAAAGGCTTTGCTACGAACTCTCCCAACGCTTCGAGCGAAAGGGCGAGATCAAGATATGGCGCGACAAAGAAGAATTGGGCGACAGCACGTTTTTCAACGACGAGATTAAGGAAACTATCGAAAATTCAGGCATTTTTATCGCCCTCACCTCGCGCGGCTACCTGTCGGACGAAAGCTACTGCCCCAAAGAAATCAGTTGTTTTTACGAGAAGGTCAAAACCGATTCGTACAGCTTAAAGATTAGCAATCGCTCGCGACTCATCAACGTGCTGCTTCAGAACATCGCCCCGGAGGAGTGGCTGGATGAGATGCAAGGCACGAGCGGCTTTCGCTTTCACGACGCAACCCGCAAGGATCAAATCAGTCACCTGTTGGAACCTGACACCGAGCCGTACAAAAAACAGATGACGAAACTGGTGGATGAGTTGGAGATGACGCTGCGAACGTTCAAGACAGTGACTGACTTACCGCCGCGTGACGAACCCAAGCGCCCATCAGGATTTTTCAAAGTCTTCCTCGCCTATACGGAAGGGTCTCTAAGTGCTAAGCGCGAACGGCTCGCGAAGGAGCTACAGCAAAGCGGAGTAGAAGTGGTTACAAATATTCCGCCACCCTTCACTGCCGCGGCGCATGAACAAAGAGTCACGGATGAACTGGCAAACAGCGGATTGTCTGTGCACCTGTTTGACGACTTTGGCGGCAACATAATCGAAGGCGACGCCAACGCAACCTACTATCAAAAGCAATTCGATTTAGCCGCCGCAGCGGGCAAGCGTCAACTGGTCTGTGTGCCCAAGACAGTTGAGATCGACGACGGCACGCCGCACGGTGCTTTCATCCGCGATCTGGAAAACGGAAATCGAACCGCCGCGAGTTACCGCTTCCTGCGCCAAAATCAACCGACATTGATGGCTAAAGATGTTCTGGAGGAAATCGAAGCGATTCTCAAGCAGCGAAACTGTTCTCGCAAACAGATGGCTGCGCTCCTGGACATCCATGAAAAGGATGAAGACTTTGCACCCGAGTTAAGCAAAGTATTTCTAAAGCGAAAACTGAAACTCTGGATCAACCCCGCCACAGACGAGCCGCAGAAAGGTATGACGGAGTTCGATGATCTGCGAACAGGCATCAATGTGCTGATCATAGTCCTGGGTCATGTAACCGAGGATTGGGTAAGCCAACGACTAAATTTCGCCCTGCAAGTCGCTGTCTCGTCGCTGAAGTTTTGCGGCATTTATACACCTTCAATCGACGGTACCGGGGCGCCGCGACCGATTAACCTCAGCGTCTTTCAGATTCCGCGCGTCAATTTCCCCGTCGCTTTCTGTTACACGCCGCAAATGCTCGCGGGCCTTTTGGATAAGTACGTTTAGGAGATGGCAATGGAACAACCTGTTTTCTTAAACGCGACACAGATGGACTCTCCAGTCGAAGGTATTGATGCGGTTCGGCTCGGCGCGACGGTTTTGCCGGAAAATCCTTTTGTTGGATTGCGACCGTTCGAGTCGAAAGAAGCAGTGCTGTTTTTTGGTCGCCGAGACCAGACGAAAGACCTGCTGAGCATACTTCACGCATCGCGCTTCGTGGCGGTAGTCGGCAGCTCCGGATGCGGCAAGTCGTCGTTGATTCGCGCCGGACTGATTCCTAATCTCCAGGCGGGTTTCGTGGCAGGAAGTGTTGACCGTTGGAACATCATCACCATGAAACCCGGCAATTCGCCACTGCAAAACCTCGCAACTGCGCTCCTGAAATCTTTTCAGGAAAAGCCTCAACCGGGCGAAGTGGACGCTTTAGTTAGTGACATTAGTTTGTATGGCGTAAGTGCTGTGACCTCGTTTCTTGACGAGCAAACGAAGGGTGTAAAAACGAATTTTCTTCTTCTCGTGGACCAATTCGAAGAGATATTCAGATTCGCCGCTTATGAAGAGGCCGAAGAAAAAACTGACTCCGGTCATAACAAGCTAAACCGGAAGATGAAAGAGACGCACCGTGAAGAGGCGGCGGACCTCGTCTCAATCATGCTGGATCTGGTTGTTCAGGAATCAATACCCGTCTTCGTCGTGATGACGATGCGCTCCGACTTCCTTGGCGAGTGCGACGCGTTTTACGGCCTTCCGGAAGCGATGAATAAGAGCCAGTATCTTGTACCCCGGCTCACGAGACAGCAACGGCTTGCGTGTATCGAGAATCCGGTCCTGCTCTACGGCGCGGCGATCAGCGAGAGGCTCACTGATCGAGTCCTTAACGACATGGAAGACGAACGCGATCAGTTGCCGATCATGCAGCATGCACTGATGCGCACGTGGGAGAAATGGCAGATCAAGAAGGATGGACCGCTCGACTTATCTCACTACAACGCTGCCGGAACTGTGGCGGAAGCACTCTCGCGAGATGCTGAAGACGCGTTAGCAGGACTGTCGCCCGAAGAGATCACTATTGCCGAGCGAATGTTTCAAGCGCTCACCACCGCAGACGCCAAAGGACGTCGCCTGCGTCGTCCCACTCACTTGAGTGAGTTGGCCGCAATCACCGGTTCAAGGGAAACGGTGCTCAAACTTATCGATCGGTTCCGCGACAACAACCGCTGTTTCCTTATGCTGTCTGAAGATCGCGATCCACTCGTAGACATTTCACACGAGAGTCTCATACGTCAGTGGGGCACTCTGCGAAAGTGGGTAGACGACGAAGTTACCTCACGAGAAATGTACCTGCGTCTCGCTAGTGACGCCGTCAGGCACAAAGCGAAGGAAGCGCCGCTTTGGAGCGATCCGGCGCTGCAACTCGCTCTCAACTGGTGGTCCAGACGAAATCCAACTGAAGCCTGGGGCCGCCGCTACCACAAGGAATTTAAACTCACCGAAGCCTTCCTGAAGGACAGCGAAAAGAAGCGCGACGACGATGCTCAAAAAGCACAGCAGTTACAGGATGAGGAAGCTAAACGCGAGCGTGAGAATTTTGAGAAGGCGCAGCGCCAGGCAGAACTTGAAAAGGAACAGGCCCAGGAGCTTGCCGCAGCTCAACAACGGGAACTACAGAGCAAGGAATTGCTCTATAAACAACGGGCGAAAACAATCCGCCGCACGCGATTGTTAGTGGTGGTACTTGCAGTAACCTTGCTCGGTGTCGGTCTAACAGCGGCGTGGGCCTTGCGGGCTCAGGCAGAGGCGAAGAAAAGTGAGGCAAACGCGGTGAAGAGTGCGGCCGAAGCCAATGAGGCGCGAAAGCAAGTTGAGACTCAGAGGAATCAACTTGCCCAGAACGAGAAGGATCTGGTGGCGGCAAATACGAGTTTATTAACGGAAAGGGATAAAGCGGAGAAAGCTCGAGCCGATGCTGAAAAGGCGAGGGATGACGCCGAAAAAGCGAAGAATGAAGCTGAAGCGGAAAAGGCCAAAGTTGTCCTCGCTCTTCAGAAGGCTGACCAAACCGCAGCAGCAGACAAGCTACGTCGCAAAGCAGCCAACGAACAAAACGCCGGCGAACTCGAAGATGCGCAGGTAACTTACCTGGACGCTGCTAAGGCTTACAAGCAAATTGATGACAAAGAAGGAGCCGCCTACACCTACTCCGAGCTTGGCAACATGTTAGCCGGTCAGGAGGATGATGCTTCCACCGTGGAACCAAGCCGCAGGGAAGATCGCGAGCGCTGGGATCGATTTCTCGAATCTAATTGGGTGGATCGAGTACTGCTCGGGCCGCCGGTTGGAGAGGCATACTTCAATAGTATCGGTATGAGCAAAGTTCACGCTAAAGGACTTGATTATTACATCGAAGCAATCAAAGCCTATCGTCAGACTGGTGGCGACTCTGGTCTTAACGGCGTTGCGGCAGCACTTGAAAGAGTCGGAGACGTAATGGCTAGCAACGAATTTGACGATGATGATGAATCCGAGGAATTTGCAAACAGACATCGGGCCATCGCAACCCGCGACAGTTTCTGTATGGCGCTGGAAAACTACCAACGCGCCGATAACTCAAAACGGCGAATCGCACTCCTCAACAAAATAGGGGATCACTTTCAGAGACCAGGCGAAGATTCCTCTGAAGTTGATGTCAAATACTCTGGCACCTCGGCTGACGCTGAAATTGGCGGTTGCCATGGTCTTGGAAATGACTCCGCCACTTACTTTGAAGAATCAGTCAAACTTTATCCGAATCTTCTCAAAAAGTACCCGCATGAATCCAACAAGTTTAAGAACGCCCAGCAGTCATTTGTCGATCTCCTTCTTAAACTCGGCAACCTTTACTATCAAAGGGCTAACGCGAAGAAGGATGCGCCTAACCAAACCTACTTAAATCTCGCGATTGACCGGTTCAATAGAGCCGCGGAGATTTTCCGCGCCGAAGGCAATGTCGAGAAGACCGTAAATACTTATCGTGTTATCGCGGAAGGTTTTGACGAAGGCGACCTGAAATCAAAATTTTATGAACTTGCAGCGGCAGAATATCACCGTGTCGGTAAACCAGAGGCGGAGGCAACATTTTTAGTCGCCATCGGTCGAAAATATTTTGCCCGCGCCAGAACTTTGCGGACTCCTGAACCGGAGCGCATTCAGGGCTATAACAAAGCCATCTTTTATCTAAACCGAGCTATCAAGCTATACCAGCAGCAAGGGAACCGAGAAGATTCCTCAGGCGTCTATGCGGCGTTGGGTGCTATTTACTCGAATATCTCGAAATACGATGAAGCTTTGGCGGCTTACCAGAGTGCTTTGAGCAACTCTCAAAGTATAAACAACACGAAGTTACTCTTGCGAGATCATTACAACCTCGGCCGCTTCCTGGAAATCAGAGGAGATAAGGACGAAGCAAAGAAGTCCTATGAGAAAGTCATTTCTCTCGTGGTTGAGCCCATAGATGCAACTACGCGTAACTACAAGAAAAACGCGGACAACGGTTTGAAGAGATTACGCGGCGAGCTGCCTCCTCTGAATCCGCCCAAGCCTGAACCGTCGCCCAAAGCGCAACCATCGCCTTCGCCGGCTGCGAGTCTTCTTGATGTTCGCCCGTTAGGGGCCCCGGCCTCAACAGTTAAAATCAATGTTGGACCGGGTCAGTACCACCTCGCGGTAGCGGGTGGGTGCGTAGCCATGCCGCGCCTCCTCAATCACCTCGCATTAGATCTACGCTGCGGTTACTTTGCGTCCCAGCCGCTGCGCACCCACCCGCTACCGCGAGGTGGTACTGACCCGGTCCAAGTTTGTCTCCTGACTTTACGCTGACGCTGGTTTGACGGCCTTCGCGAAGGCGGCGGTGTTGAGTGTGTTGAGGACTTCTTTGCGTGTGACCCAGCCGCGACGGGCCATCGCGACGCCATACTTGATGTTGTTCATTGCCTTGACTGAGTGCGCGTCGGTGGAGACCACGAATTTTATTTTTCGCTTGCGCGCCTCGCGTACCCAGCGTGGCTCGAGATCGAGACGATAAGGATCGCCGTTGATCTCGATCGCTGCCTTCGACTCCGCAATCACGTCGAGAATTCGCTCGACGTCACACTCAAACGGCGGGCGACGTTGCAGTAATCGTCCAAGCGCGTGTCCCCAGATCTTGAATACAGGCTCGCGCATCGCGGTCGTGATGCGCTCCGTCATCTTTTCCGCGTCCATCTTGTAGCGCGCGTGAATGCTTGCGACGATCACGTCAAACTTCTCGAGCACCGAATCGGGATAGTCGAGCTTTCCACTCGCGACGATGTCTGACTCAGTGCCGCGCAGGATCTTGATCGACACCTTCTCCTGCACTTCGTCAATCTCATCCCACTGTCGTTTCAAACGATCGAGCTTCACGCCGTTCGCATAAATCGCAGTCGGTGAATGGTCGGTGATCGTGATGTACTTCATGCCCATCTCTTCAGCGCCGCGCACCATCGCTTCGAGAGTGTGAATGCCGTCTGAGTAAGTCGTGTGACAATGGACCACACCTTTGATGTCTTGCTCAGTTACCAGATCTTCGGGAAGTTTTTTCGCGAGCGCCGCTTCGATCTCGCCTGCGTCTTCACGTAGCTCCGGCGCGATGTAAGCCATCCCCAAGCGCTTGTAGAGCTGTTCTTCAGTACGCGGCAGCCGCGCAAAGCCCACCTTCTTCTTCTCCGCGTAATTCTTAATCTTCTCGATGTGCGCTTGTGAGCCGGTCTTCACAAACAATGTGATTCCAAACTCTTCCGGCGGCACGACCGTCAGCCAAACCTGCGCGCCATCCGCAAACTGCGCCACGCACGAATTTGGATCCTCGAGCTGGCTCGACAGCGCGAGTGGAAACTCCTGAAACTTCTCGATGACTGCTGCCGGATCTTCCGCCCCGGCCACGATGTCGATGACGCCGATCGTTTCTTCCCAGCGCCGCAACGATCCAGCTACACAGACGTCAACCACGCCGTCGATCGCTTTCAGGTAATCGACACATTGATCCGCCGTGCTCCAGGCGTGGTGCAAATGCAGACGACGCTTGGGTTTCTGCACCGGAGTTGCGAGTTGGGTTAATAGGCGCTGCTCGGTCTTTGGTCCAAAGCCTTTCAGTGTCTGGAGACGTCCGGTTTCGGCGGCGGATTTCAACTGCGCGATAGAACTAATGCCTGCCTCGTCAAGTTGTTTGATCTTCTCGACGCTCAGTCCGGGCACTGATGAGAGCTCAATAACTCCTTTGGGAAACTCTTTTCGCAGGCCGTTCAGGACTGAAGACTCGCCGGTTAAGTAGAGTTGCTTGATCTGCGATGCGAGTGCGTCGCCGATGCGCGGGAGTGTGGTGAGACGATCTTCTTTGACGAGTCGATCGAGATCGGCGACACCTTGAATCGCACGCGCGCCGGCATTGTAAGCTTTTGCTTTGAAGCGAAACTGACCGCCTTTCAGGTCCATTAACTGCGCGATCTCTTGCAATGCGGCAGCGACGCCGAAGCGGTCGAGTTGTGGTTTTCGTTCTGGGGCATTGAAAGAAGTTTAGCCTCAAAAGGTACAAAAAGCACAAAACCGTGGTTAGGGAGTGACGGCGCGCGAGAATATAATCGTTTTCATCATGACAATTGCATCAATCAGATCCAAGCACGGGTGAAACTCTGAAAAATTTCGATGCGCTCACCGCGGCGCAGCTCGAAGAAAAACTACAGCTCGCCGCTGATACATTTCGCACTTATCGTCACACGCCGATGACTGAGCGCGCTCGCATGATGCAGCGCGCTGCCGAAATTCTTGAAACCGATAAACAAGCGCTCGGGAAGATGATGACGGCGGAGATGGGCAAGCCGATCAAAGCCGCGGTCGCTGAGGCTGAAAAATGCGCGTTTGGTTTGCCGCTACTACGCAGAAAACGCGCCGCATCATCTCGCGGATCAGGTCGTTGAAACGAATGCTCAAAAGAGTTACGTACACTTTCAACCGCTCGGTCCGGTGCTCGCAGTGATGCCCTGGAACTTTCCGTTCTGGCAAGTCTTTCGTTTCGCAGCGCCGGCGCTGATGGCCGGCAATGTTGGTCTGCTCAAGCACGCTTCGAACGTGCCGCAGTGTGCACTCGCGATCGAAGACATCTTCGCGCGCGCGGGATTTCCGAATGGCGCATTTCAAACGTTGCTGATCGGATCCGATGCCGTGGAAGGAATTTTGAATGATCGACGCGTGGTGGCGGCGACGTTAACGGGCAGTGAGCCTGCTGGTCGAAGTGTCGCCGGGACGGCCGGTAAGCAGATCAAGAAGACAGTGCTGGAGCTCGGCGGCAGCGATCCGTTCATCGTCATGCCTTCAGCAAATCTCGACGAAGCAGTGACGACTGGCGTCAAAGCGCGCACTATCAACAACGGGCAATCGTGCATCGCGGCAAAACGTTTCATCGTTGCGGCAGAGATCTACGATGACTTTGAGCGACGATTCGTCGAGGAGATGCGCGCGCTGAGGATCGGCGATCCGATGGAAGAGTCGACTGACATCGGGCCACTCGCGACGCCGCAGATCGTGAACGATCTCGACGAACAGGTGAAGCGCGCGGTGGCGAGCGGCGCGCGTGTGCTGACGGGCGGGAAGAAGATCGATCGCCCAGGGAATTTCTACGAGCCGACCGTGCTGGTTGACCTTGATATCAATGCGCCGGTGTCGTGCGAAGAGATCTTCGGGCCCGTGGCGATGATCTTCCGCGTCGCGGATATCGATGAAGCGATACGAATTGCGAATGCGACGCAGTTTGGTTTGGGATCGGCCGCGTGGACCAATGACGAGGAGGAACAGTTGCAGTTTATTGAAGAGCTCGAAGCGGGATCGGTGTTTATCAATGGGATGGTGGCGTCCGATCCGCGGCTGCCGTTTGGTGGCGTGAAGAATTCAGGTTACGGGCGCGAACTCGCGGAGTTTGGGATCCGCGAGTTCGTGAATATCAAGACTGTGTGGATTGGGGGAAAATCCGGTTAACACAGGATGAACACGGAATAAATACACGATTTACGCGGATCAAACATTCAGCGAATTCGGACAGATCAACAGTAATCCCTCGGGGGTTTCACTCGAATGCACGACTCCGGATTCGGCCCAGCGGAAGATCGTCCATGAATTGACGCGCGCGAAGAGCACCGCATCATCAATACTCAACATCTCAACGTGACGTGAGCAGCTACTACACCAGGCGGTTCTCCGACATCTGTTGACGACCACCCACCTGTCTCTCTCGACGGTGATTTCGGTCCGCGTTCTCATGGATCTTCCTTTCCTTCAAAACATGGGCCAACACTCGTAATGAAACACGTGGATGGAAAAGCGCCGTCGGCGGCACCATCATGCTGAACGCTCGCAACAGAACACCGCGCACTGCAACTGATCGCGTCGCCAGCTCCAACACGTGATTCATGTAACGGTGCATGAACTTCGTCATCAAGCCCGCACCGTGCCCCTCAGTCTCCGGATAACGATAGTCTTCACCAGTCGCGAGCAACCACGGCGCTTTGTTCACTTTCGCGAGTCGCCTCAGAAAGCGACGCGATAACCCGCGCAGGTCTCCATTCTCGCGCAGAGTGTTCTTCAGCGTGAGCGCACCAAGCGCTGCGATCGTCATGCCCTGCCCGTAAACCGGATTGAAAGCACAAACCGCATCGCCTAGCAACAAAAAGTTTTCCGGCAACTCTTTCGCACGCTCGAAGTGACGCAGTCGATTCTCTGTTCCACGATGCGTCTTGATCGGCGAGATCGGTTCGGCAGCGCACATCGCATCGTAGATCATTGACACGGGAAGACTACGTGCGAACTCAAGAAATCCAGCTTCATCACTGGGCGGATAATCGCGAGCGCCGCCAGTAAGCGTTACGAGCCACCGATTACCTTCGACTTCAAACAGGATCGCGCCACGATTTCGCTTCGGCGGCGCGGATTGCACGTAAGCGCACTTCCAGTCGCGATTGAAGTCATCGGGAATGCGATACAAGCGACTCGCATAACCGAGATGAGCATCAACGACCGTCTCCTCGGGTATCACGTAACCCAGATCGTTCAACCAACGCGGCGCACGTGACGCGCGACCGGTGGTATCAACAACGAGATCCGCACGCAGCTCCTTCGCGACTTTGCGATCCGATTCCGAGTTGCGCGGGCAAATCAACACGCCTGCAAGTCGATTCTTGTCACCGTCAGGAATGAGACGAAGAACATCAGTGTTGTCCATTATCTTCACTCGCGGATTACTGCTGAGTCGTCGTCGTAGGTGCAGGTCGAGCACTGGCCGCGTAAAAGCCAGCACTTTCATCTCCGACGGGAACCTGACGCCCCAACCGGCGCGCGTGTACCACGAGATTTCGTTCGCCATGTCAACGAGCGGCACACCCGCTGCGATCATCTCGTCCTGCAAACCCGGGAAAAGTTCTTCGAGCACCTGCCGCCCGCGCAACAACAACCCGTGTACGTGGTTCGCCTGCGGAATGCCGCGGCGCACTTCCGCTGTTTCCGAATAAGCATCGCGTTCGATTAAAGTGACTTCGTCAAAGTGATCCGATAAAACTCGCGCGGCCAAAAGCCCCGCCAAACTTCCCCCAAGCACCACGGCATGGCGGCCCTGGGCGTGGCCGTCGTGATTAGCCTGGCGCTTCGAACTTGTATTCATTGCAACTCCTCCTAAATAATCTTGCTCAAGTTTGTCGGGGTGAGTGAGGTGCGTGGAAGATACGGGCGAGTCGCGCGTCTCGTATTTAGAGAATTCTGAATTCTCTGTGAGATTGTTCTCAAAGAGTTCTGAAAGCCAATGATGAACCGGCCGAGTCGACGCTTCTATCTATTTGACAGCTTTCGAGTTGACGTAAACGAGCGCCTTCTCTTGAAAGACAATCGTGAGGTGCCGCTCACGCCGAAAGTCTTCGACACGTTGCTCGCACTGCTCGAAAACTCCAGTCACGTGATGACGAAGAAGGAGTTGATGCAGCAGGTGTGGCCTGACAGTTTTGTCGAGGAGAACAACCTCGCGCAAAACATTTCCATCCTGCGAAAAGCACTCGGCAAGACGAGCGAAGGCGAGCACTACATTCAGACAGTGCCGAAGCGCGGTTATCGTTTCGTCGGCGACGTCAGAGCGACTGGCGGTGAGGAAGAGAGTGTGATCGTTCGCGAACGCACACGCGCGCGCATCGTCGTCGAGCGTGACGATGAAGACGACGCGCCTCGTTGAGCGGTGGTCGCGTGATCGATGTGTTACCGACTGAGGTTCCGCATAAGCAGCTTGCACCGGCATTACAACGACCACCGGAAACGATGTACGCGCGCAGTGGCGACGTGAACATCGCGTACCAGGTAATCGGCGACGCACCGCTCGATCTCGTTTTTGTGATGGGCTGGGTGTCGCACCTTGAATACTTCTGGCGCGAGCCAAGCTTCGCGCGCTTCCTGCTGCGTCTCGCGTCGTTTTCGCGTTTGATACTTTTTGACAAACGAGGCACGGGGCTTTCCGATCATGTTCCCATCAATCAACTGCCTACACTCGAGCAACGCATGGACGACGTGCGCGCAGTGATGGACGCTGTCGGCTCTGAACGTGCGGCGTTGATGTGGAGTCTCGGAAGGTGGTCCAATGTGCAGTCTCTTCGCTGCGACCTATCCTGAGAAAACGCTGGCGCTCGTGATGATTGGCACGTACGCTAAGCGAATTCGCGATGCTGAGTATCCCTGGGGACCGACGCTGGAACAACGCGAACAGTTTTTCGAGGTGATGCGGAAACAGTGGGGTGGACCAGTAGGCATCGACGAGCGCGCGCCGAGTGTTGCGGACGATCCGCAGTTTCGCGACTGGTGGGCCACGTATTTGAGAATGGGCGCGAGTCCGGGTGCGGCCGTCGCGCTGACGCAGATGAATGCTGAGATTGATGTGCGAAACGTGCTGCCGTCGATACGCGTTCCGTCGCTCGTGATTCATCGCACCGACGATCAGTGTTTGAAAGTTGAAGAAGGACGGTTTGTGGCGCAGCGTATTCCGGGTGCGAAGTTTGTCGAGCTACCGGGAAACGATCATCTCCCGTTTGTCGGCGATCAGGACGCGATTCTCGATGAGGTGGAAGAGTTTCTGACTGGTGTGCGACACGTGGTCGAGCCTGACACGGTACTGGCGACAGTTCTGGTCGCGCGGCTGGTTGGTATAAAAGAGCGCGTGCAAAATCTTGGACCAGAGCGTTGGCCGGAATGGTGGCGGCGTTTGCACGCGCACATCACGAAAGAGATCGAATGGTTTCGCGGGCGCGAGGTCGACATTTTGGAGAATCGGCTGCTGGCGATCTTCGACGGTCCGGCACGAGCGGTTCGTTGTGCTGCTGCAATCACGGAATACACTTCGCGGTTAGGTGTTAAGACGTCCACCGGTCTTCACACTGGCGAGTGTGAGATTGTTGACGGGCAGGTCGCGGGGGCTGCGGCGCAGATGTGTGTGTGCGTTGCGAATGAAGCAGAGCCGGGCGAGGTGTTGGTTTCGAGCACGGTGAAAGATCTTGTTGCCGGTTCGGGGATCAGTTTCGAAGATCGTGGAGTTCACATGCTCGCCGGTTGCGGTGAGTGTCGACTATTTGCGGTTCGGAGGAATGAAATGGGGCAAACGCAACTGTAGGGGTGGCCCTCCGTGGCCACCCCAGCGTGCCATTCAGCCTGGGGTGGCCACTGAGGGCCACCTCTACAATCGAATTCTATGGACACCTATCCCTTCGCTGATATTGATTTCGCGCGCCGTTTGGAACGTACGGAGGCGCGCGGCAGTGTGCAATTTATCGAAGCACGGCAAAGAGCGTTTCCCGATCGAGATGCGACATGGCTCGAAGTGGCCGGCACGCATGCGATGTTTGATGGTGTTGGCTCACCGCTCACGCAGACATTTGGTCTCGGAGTTTTTGAGCCGATCACCGCTGAGCAGATGACTGAGATCGAGGAATTCTATCGCGCACGCGGCTCGGAAGTTTTCCACGAAGTTTGCCCACTAGCCGATCCGTCAGTGTTCGAACTGATTCGCAACCGCCGTTACCAGCCGGTGGAGTTTTCGAACGTGTTGTATCGTCCGATCGATCCCGATCTGCGGTTGCAGGCAGCGCGAAATGAGAAGATCAACGTGAGGGTCGTTGAGAAGAATGAAGTTGATCTGTGGGCGCAGACGGCTTGCGACGGCTGGAGCGACTTTCCTGAAGTTGCTGACTTCTTGAAAGAGTTGAATCAGGTTGTGGCGCAATCGAAAGGGTTGTCGTTCCTGGCCGAAATGGATGGGCAAGCGATTGCGGCAGGAGCGTTGACGATCGCTGGTGATGTTGCGCTGCTTGCGGGCGCGAGCACAGTCCCGAGCGCGCGGCGACAAGGTGCGCAAAATGCGTTGCTTGAAGAGCGTTTGCGGTATGCTGCCGCGCGCGGTTGTACCGTCGCGATGATGGTGACGTTGCCGGGGAGTGGATCGCAGCGAAACTCGGAGCGCAATGGATTTCGCATCGCGTACACGCGGACAAAATGGTGGACAGGATTCTTGAAATCCTGTGAAAGGCTTTTGTTAAATGGAATCATTCGAAAAATTGGGCGTCTTCTATCTCGGCAAGTCAAAAGCCAACGATGATCTGCTGCTCTATGATTCAAAAGATCTCGTCACACACGCTGTCTGCGTCGGCATGACCGGTAGTGGCAAGACCGGTCTTTGCATCAATCTTCTCGAAGAAGCCGCCATCGACGGCATACCCGCAATCATCATCGATCCGAAGGGCGATCTGTGTAACTTACTGTTGACGTTTCCGAACCTCGCACCGGAAGACTTCGCGCCGTGGGTTGAAGAAGGCGTCGACGCCGCTCAACAGGCGCAGCTATGGAAAGACGGACTCGCCAAATGGGGTGAGGACGGCGAGCGCATCAAACGCCTGCGAGACGCCGCTGACTTCCGCATCTACACGCCGGGCAGCAATGCCGGACTGCCTGTCTCGATTCTCAAGTCGTTCGTCGCTCCGCCGGAAACGATCAGGCAGGATAACGAAGCACTCGCTGAGCGTATTAACACGACCGTCACGAGTCTGCTCGCGCTCATCGGCATCGACGCTGATCCGGTTCGCAGCCGCGAGCACATTCTTCTCTCAAACATCCTGAATCATGAATGGTTCGCGGGAAGAGATCTCGACATCGCGGGCCTGATTCAAAAAGTGCAGACGCCGCCGATCACGAAAGTCGGCGTGATGGAGCTCGATTCGTACTTCCCTGCTGAAGATCGTTTCGAGCTTGCGATGTCGTTGAACCACCTGCTCGCGTCGCCGTCGTTTGCGAGTTGGATGGAAGGTGAGTCGCTCGACGTCGCGAAGTTTCTTCACACCCAAACCGGCAAGCCGCGCCTCTCGATCTTCTCGATCGCGCACCTTTCAGACGCAGAGCGCATGTTCTTTGTGTCGCTGCTGCTGAACCAGGTGCTCGGCTGGATGAGAACGCAATCGGGCACGACGAGCCTGCGCGCCATTCTTTACATGGACGAAATCTTCGGTTACTTCCCGCCAGTCGCAAATCCGCCGTCGAAGTTACCGCTGTTGACGTTGTTGAAGCAGGGTCGTGCGTTTGGTCTCGGTGTCGTGCTCGCCACACAGAACCCCGTTGATCTCGATTACAAAGGACTCGCAAACACGGGCACATGGTTTATCGGTCGCTTGCAGACAGAACGTGATAAAGCGCGCGTGCTGGAGGGACTTGAAGGCATCGCCGTGGGCACAGGTCAGAAATTTGACAAGCAGGCCATGGAGCAACTGCTCGCCGGGCTCGACAAACGCATCTTCCTGCTCAACAACGTACACGACGACGCGCCTGAAGTTTTCGAAACGCGCTGGGCGTTGTCGTACTTGCGTGGACCACTGACGCGCGCGCAGATCAAGCTTTTGATGGATCCTTTGAAAGGAACGACTCCGTCTACGCCTGCCGCAACTGTGTCGGCGCCTGCTCCTTCACCCGTTGCGAGCGCAGCGCCCAAAAGTGCGCAAGTAATACTGCCGCCTGAAGTAACCCAGTATTACATTCCGGTTCGCTCGTCCGCGGTTGAAAATGCAACTCTTACTTACCATCCAATGCTGCTCGGAACGGCGGAAGTTCGTTACAGCAATTCGAAGACAGTCGAGATGACGCAGCAGTTGAATTTGTTGGCGGCGTTTGCGGATGGACCAGCGGGTCTCGACTGGAGCCAGGCTACCGCCGTCGATCTGCCTGTGGAAGATCTCGAATCGGAGCCGGAAGCCGGAGCGCAGTTCGCGGAAGTGCCGGCTGAGGCGACGAAGGCAAAGAGCTACGCGAGTTGGCGCAAGGATCTCGCGAGCTGGATTTATCGAAACCAGCGACTCGAATTACTGGAGAGCCCGACGTTGGATATCGTCTCGAATCCCGGCGAGAGTGAGCGCGACTTTCGTGTGCGCTTGCAGCAAATCGCCCGGGAGCAACGCGATGAAGCGGTGGAAAAGTTGCGACGCAAGTACGCGCCGAAGTTTGAAGTGTTGGAGGATCGTAAGCGTCGTGCTGAGCAGGCGGTCGAGCGCGAGACGGAGCAGGCGAAGGGCCAGAAGATGCAGACTGCGATCTCGTTTGGGGCTACGCTGTTGTCGTCGTTTTTAGGTCGGAAGCGTGCGAGCCTCTCGACGATCGGCAGGGCAACAACTGCCGTACGCGGTGTCGGCCGTTCGATGAAGGAAACGCAGGACATCGAGCGCGCTCAGGACAACGTCGCCGCTATCGCGCAGAAGCGTGCGGATCTCGAAGCGGAATTTCAGGCCGAGACACAAGCGCTTGAACGTTCGCTCGATCCACAAACAGAACAACTCGAAACAGTCAGTCTGAAACCGACGAAAGCAAACATCGCCGTAAAGGTGCTCACACTTGCGTGGGCCCCCTACTGGGACGATAAACCCGCATGGGAATAAAAAGAGTTTAGAGTTCAAGCTTTAGCTTGTGCTTTAGATCTGGACGGCGGACAAGCTAAAGCTTGAACTCTAAACTAAACTCCAATTCTTTGTGACTTTTGTGCCTTTTTGTGGCTAAAAATGAAAATACCACTCAAATACGGACTTCTGATCACGCTCGGTGTGATGGCGTGGGTACTGATCACCCGCTCATTCATCACGAACCCACAATCGATCGTCCACAGCACTCGGCGGCCCGATCTTCTTCAACATCCTGCAGTTTGCGATGATCTATCTCGGGCTGAAAGCGCTTGAGCATGAGAAGCGCGATGCGCCAACGTTCAAGGAAGGATTGAAAACGGGCGTCGCGATCTCCATCGTCTACGGACTAACCGCGTCGATCTTCTTCGTGGCTGTATCTCAATCGTAGGAACAAAGTGGCTGGCGAGTGAGCCGGGCGCTACCAACGCACCGATGTCGCGCATCATGCTGGGAGCATTTCTCGGCCTGTTCCTCGGCGCACTACTCTTCGGGTTGATCTACTCGACCGTGCTCTCGTTCTTTCTCGCCAAACGCAGGTCGGAGGAAGCCTAAATCTTGTTAATTCTGTAAATCCTGTCATCCTGTTAGACAGGATTACGGAACCAGGACCACCTTCCCGAGATTCTTTCGCTCTTCAAGTCGCCGGTGCGCCTTCCCCACATCATCAAACGAGAAAGCCTGGTCCACGTGCGGGCTGATCCATTCTTCGTCCACGCCGCGCAGGATGTCGCGCATCCACAACGCGACCTTCTCAGGCTCGTGCCACATGTGACCGAGATTCAACCCAAACACACCGCGGTTCTTGTTGAATAATCCCAACGGATGAAACCGCGGCATCTGAATCGCCGCCTTCAACATCTTCAGCTTGCCTGACAACCCGTTAGCCGAGCCCGACGAAACTCCAAACATCCCCAAACGTCCGGTGTGCCGCAACGCCTCATAACTCTTCTTAAAATGCGCGCCGCCAATCGGATCGATGATCAGATCGACACCGCGACCGTTCGTCAGTTGCATCAACTGCGGCTGCCAGTCCTGCTGGCGATAGTCGATCGGATGGTCCAGCCCGCGGTCTGTCAGAAACTTGTGCTTGCCCGGACTCGCCGTGCCGTACGTCACAGCGCCGATCTTCTTCGCGATGTCGAGTGCTGCGAGTCCAACGCCGCCGCCTGCGTTGTGGATCAAGATCGATTCACCCTCGTGCAGAGATCCCATGACGACGAGCAACGCGTACGCGGTCAGGTAGTTCACCGGAATCGCCGCAGCCTGCTCGAACGTCAACTTATCAGGCTTCTCAAACATCTGCGTCGCCTTCACAGCGATCATCTCTGACTGCCCGCCAAACCGCGTCATCGCCACGACGGACTTTCCGACGAACGAGCTGTTCACATCTTTACCCACAGCATCGACGACACCACTGACCTCGTATCCCATCACACAAGGTTTTGGCGGTCCGTCCGGATACAAACCCTGGCGCGCGAGAATGTCTGCGAAGTTCAACCCCGCAGCGCGCACGCGAATCACGACCTCGTCGTCGCGCGGTGTCGGATCGGGCTTCTCCTGGACCTTGAGCACGTCGATGTCGCCGTTTGCAGTCGTTACGATTTGTCGCATCGGACCGAATATTAACAGTTCTAATCGTTGTCATCAGTGATAATCTGTGCCGACAATATGCGCACACTACTTTTGACGCTGCTCCTACTGCTAACCGTTAGCTGCACCTCCCAACCATCTCGAAAACAATTGACGCTGGCCGTCGTCTCAGGAGCCGAAGGCGAAGCGCTCAAACAGGCCGCCCGCGATTACGAGGCGCAGACCGGCACGCACATCGAAATAGCTGAATTTCCTTATACAAATCTTTTTGAGAAAGAATTAATAGATCTCAAATCTCGCACGGGCGCTTACGACCTGATCATGCTCGACGATCCGTGGTTTCCACGGTTTGCGAATGAAGACTTGCTCACTGAGCTGACGCCTTTGCTGCAAAAACGCGGGCAAACGGGTCCGGATAGCGATTTTGTAGGGGCGTCGCTCGAAATCTGCCATCACCCGTTTAAAACGGGATCACTCTACGCCCTTCCCTATGTCGGCAACTCGCAATTATTTTTCTATCGTAAAGATCTTTTTGAGAAATATTATTTGGAGGCGCCGGTGACGTGGGACGACGCTCTCGCGGCAGCCAAAACAATCCACGAGAAAGAAACTCAAGGCGCGAACGGTTCAAAGGTTTACGGGTACGTCATGCGCGCCGCGCAGGGAAACGCCGCCGTCGCCGACTTCATGCCGATCTTCTGGGCCTTCGGTGGCGAGATGTTTGACGCTAACGGGAAGCCCGCGGTCAACAGTCCCGAAGGCATCGCGGCGCTCCAGTTCATGCTCGAGCTCGGTAAATATTCGCCGCCGGGTTATCCGAGTTTCAATGCCGACGAGGTTGGTGCACACCTGTTGCAGGGAACGGCGGCGATGTCGATTAACTGGCCCGTGTGGATCAGCGCTTTCAGCGATCCATCGCGGTCAAAGGTGATCGGAAAGATGGAGTTCACAACATTGCCGGGTGCGAAGAAACTTGGCCAGGCTGAGATTGGTAACTGGCTTATCGCGATTCCGCGCTACTCGAAAAATGCCGAGGCCGCAACCGACTTTTTACTTTGGGCCACGAGTCCCGAGCAGATGAAATTGTCAGCACTCCGCGGCAATCCACCGACGCGCCGATCGCTGTTCAAAGATGCCGAACTGGTAGCAAAGAATCCGGCGTACCCGGCCCAGTTACGCTCGCTCGAAAGCTCGAGACCGCGCCCGCGCACACCTTACTGGAACGAAATCGAAAACGCCTTCGGCATCTTTCTTTCGAAAGCCAACAGCGGTGAGCTGTCTCCGGCCGAAGCGATGAACCAGGCGAATGCCGAGATCGAGAAGATTCTTCAACGCGCAAAATAAGCGCGAGCTGCTGCTGCCCGCACTCTTTCTCGCACCGGCCCTCGCGGTGCTTCTTTCGCTTTCAATTTACCCGCTTATCTACTCCGTCACGATCAGTCTGCAACAGGAGACCTCGGCCGGCATCACGTGGGGACTGGGAAACTTCGCGCGGCTCTTGTCAGACAACTTTTTCTGGACCGCGATGGGCCACACGTTTGTCTATGCTGCTGCGGCGTTGACGTGTGAGTTTCTGCTCGGACTCGGCCTCGCGCTCCTGCTGAACAATCAGATTCGTGGACGCGGTTTCTTTCGCGTGAGCCTGCTCGTGCCGATGATGTTGCCGACTGTCGTTGTCGGCGTCGTCTGGCGACTGATGCTTAATCCAAACTTCGGCGCCATTAATGGAACGCTCAAACAGTTTGGTATCGACACGGAGAGTTTGACGTGGACTGCATCGCCGAAGCTCGCAATGCTGTCGGTGATCGCAGTCGATGTGTGGCAATGGACGCCGTTTGTGTTTCTCGTCCTGTTGGCGGGACTACAGGCGATCCCGCAGGAGCCGTACGAGGCGGCGCTGATTGATGGGTCAAGCCGGTGGCAAACGTTCTGGCATGTGACGTTGCCGTTGCTCAAGCCGTCGATACTGATCGTGTTGCTGCTGCGCACGATGGATCTGCTGCGTGTGTTTGATCAGATTTTCATTCTGACGGAAGGTGGGCCGGGCTTTGCGACGGAGACGATCAGTCTCTACATCTATCGCGCGGCGTTCCGGTTTTTTGATTTTGGTTATGCGGCGGCGATGTCGTTTGTGCTGCTCGCGCTGACGAACGTGATCAGCGCGCTATATATAAAGTTTTTGCAAGCGAAGGAAACATAGCCTATCCACAGATTACGCAGATTGGTTATGGAATCTGTGTAATCTGTGGATGAAACGACCGATGTTTAAGCGCATCTTGCATTATTTGGCACTGGTTGCGGCGCTGTTGTTCGCGCTCGCGCCGGTTTACTGGATGCTCACGATCTCCTTCAAGACTGAAGTCGAGCAGTTCGCGAGCCCGCCGCCGTGGTTGGTTTTCACGCCCACACTCGAACACTACTACGACGCATTCGTCACACGCGCGTTCGGTCAGTATTTGCTAACCAGCGCGATCGTCGCCGTCACATCAACTGCCTTTGCCCTCGTCATCGGCACGTTAGCGGCGTACGCACTCGCGCGATTTGAGCTGCCGTTCAAACTCAACCGGCGACTCTCTTTGTGGATCCTTTCGACGCGAATGTTTCCCGCAATCGTCACGGCCGTGCCGCTCTTTCTGATGATGCGCGACGTGCAATTGCTCAACACACGAGCCGCACTGATCATCGTCTACACTGCGTTCAATCTTCCATTCGTCGTCTGGATGATGCGCGGTTTCTTCGCTGACTTGCCGCGCGATCTCGAAGAGGCCGCGCTCGTCGATGGCGACTCGCGTCTCGGCGCGCTCGTGCGCATTGTCTTGCCGCTCGTCGCGCCTGGCCTCGCGGCGACGGCCGTCTTTTGCTTGATCGTTTCCTGGAATGAGTTTCTGTTTGCACTCGTGTTGACGCAGACTGACGCAGCGATGACATTGCCGGTCGGAATCGCTGGACGCGTGACGCAGTACGAGATCAAGTGGGGCGTGATGAGTGCCGCGGCATCGGTTGCGATCGTTCCGATTCTGGTGTTTGCGCTCGCGTTGCAGAAGTATCTCGTGCGCGGCCTGTCGATGGGAGCTGTTAAGGGTTAAATGGGTATCGAGTTTCGCAACGTTATGAAGACGTTCGGCGGCGCATGCGTTGTCGATGATCTGTCTCTCGAGGTACGCGACGGTGAGTTCATCGTGCTGCTCGGCCCGTCGGGCTGTGGCAAGACGACGACGCTGCGAATGCTTGCAGGTCTTGAGAATGCCACGTCTGGCGACATCCTTATCAATGGCGAACGTGTGAACGACGTTCCGACACAGCATCGCGATCTGGCGATGGTGTTTCAGAGTTACGCGCTCTACCCGCACATGACGATCGCCGAGAACATCGGCTATCCGTTGCGCGTCAGAAAACTCGACAAAGCGGAGCGCGCTAAGCGTGTGCAGCGCGTCGCGGAGATGTTGGAGATCGAATCGCTGCTCGAACGGAAGCCGCGACAGTTGTCCGGCGGTGAGCGACAACGCGTCGCGCTCGCGCGTGCGATTGTACGTGAGCCGCGGGCGTACTTGATGGACGAGCCGCTATCGAACCTCGATGCGCGGTTGCGCGTGCAGATGCGTGGCGAGTTGAAACGACTTCAGCATCAACTCGGAACGACGACGATTTACGTCACACACGATCAGGCGGAAGCGATGACACTCGCGTCACGCGTCGCGGTGATGAAGAAAGGACGGCTGCAACAGTTCGACACGCCGATGGATATTTACAATCATCCGGCAAATAGATTTGTGGCGGAGTTTGTCGGCAGTCCGAGCATGAATTTCATCGATGGTGAGCACGGGACGATGGGAATTCGACCTGAGCACATTCAGGTGTTAACCACACCCGAGGAAGGTGCGATCGAGGCGCGTGTTTATGTCACAGAGTTGATGGGGAATGAGACGTTTGTGTTTCTATCCGTCGGAGGAAATCGATTGATTGCTCGTGCGCCCGCTGACTTCCGTGCGGATGTTGATACGAAGGTTTGGTTGAGCATAGCAACCGAAAAGATCCATTGGTTTGATGCTTCGACAGGTAGTCGTTTACAGGATTTACAAGATTTTTCAGGATTAACATGTAAATCTTGATAAATCTTGTAAATCCTGTCTAAAACTTGTCTCCCTATTCAGGCTCTCCAATGGCACCTGCGCAATCGTGGGCCACATCTGCGTCGCCCACAACTCATACCCCTCATCCGACGGATGAAACCCATCACTGGAAAAATACTCCGGATGCGACGGCAGCTCATCCTTCGTGATCGTGTAAATATCAAAGATCGTCACGCCATGCCTGTTCGCAATCTCCTCCAGCCGCCGGCAGAACTGATCGATCTGTCGCTGGTACTCACTCCGCATCACACTCGGAATACGCGGCGCGCTGGAAACGTCGGGAAGATTCGTCACTACGATCTGCGCGTGAGTCTTCTCTTTCAACGTGCTGAGTATCTCTTCGTAGTTTTTTGAAAACTGTTCGAGCGTCAACCCGTGACCGATGTCGTTGATACCGATACCAACAGTCACGAGATCCGGATTCAATGCCACGGCTCGCTCCAACTGGCCTTGCACCACCTCAGCAGTTGTCGCCCCACTCACACAAAGGTTCGACAACGTAGACCCCGGTCGCCGTTCTTCAATTCGCTTGAAGAGCCGCGCCACATACCCGCCTTCCCTCGCCCCGAGACCAGCGCCCGTCGAATCCCCGAGCGCAACATAAACAATAGGTCCTGTGTTCATTGGTTTATCCGCAGTCTTTCCGCCACCCCTGCTCGATCGCACCCGGTGAAAAGCATTGCGAGCACACTTCCTCCGAGAAATGTGAGCGCTAATGCAAAACTGAGTAGCTTTTTGCCCGCCGCGATGGATGAAGCCGCCATTTTTCTTGACATTATCCTGACAGGGAGAATAATCTGCGGCGCATAATGCCGCAATACGAACCCGAAGCATGGCGCGATGGTCACGAGCCTGACGGCGACCCGTCGAAGCGCGAACAGTGCCGGCTTCTCGATCTGCTCGGGCGCATCAACTACCGGATTCTGAGTGGCAACCGGGTTTATGTTGAGGTCGGCGGCGTGGTTTACAAGACGGTCTATGGCGGCTACTGGCGCAGCGTCTTCACGGGCATCGAGCATTACCTGCTGCACTGCGAGCAGGTGTCGAGTGCGGTGTGGAAAGAAGAGACGACGACTGCAATAGATCTTCCGATCGCTTACTCAAATGGTGGCTGGACCACCCGCGGCCATTCGCTTTCCTTCATCCTCAACCGCGACTAAGAACCTCATCAAGCGTCTCGACAAGTTGATCCGCGTCTGTCTCAGAAAACGGCATCGGTGGTCTGATCTTGATCACGTTGTGAAGCGGGCCTTCCGTTCCCATCAGTATTCCGCGCTCGCGCATTTGATTCACAACGCCCGCCAGCTTCGTGCACGAGCTCGACGCCGAGGAAAAACCCGGAACCGCGGATTTCGCGGATCACTTCGTGACGCTGATTTAGTTCGTGTAAGCCGGCGAGTAAATGTTCACCAACGCGAAGGGCGTGCGCCTGAAGTTTTTCCTCGTGGACCACTTCCAGGACCTTCAATCCGATCGCGCACGACACGTTGTTTCCACCGAACGTGCTGAAGAATTCCATTCCGTTATTGAACGAGTCGGCGATTGCGCGCGTCGTGATCACTGCGCCGATCGGATGCCCGTTGCCGATCGGTTTTCCAAGCACAACGATGTCAGGCACGACGCTGTACTTTTCAAATGCATAGAAATGCGTGCCGGTGCGTCCAAACCCTGTTTGCACTTCATCCGCGATGCAAACACCGCCCGCGCCTCGCACCGCGTCGTACACCTGATTCAGATAACCGTCCGGCAGAATGATCTGCCCTGCAACGCTCGGCATCGTTTCCGCGATGAAGCCACACAGCGGCGCTGGTAAGTCTTGAATGATTTCGATCACATGCCGGACATCTTCTGCTGACGTGGGAAGCGGTGCTGTATGTACCCACGCAGGCGCGCCCTCACCACCTCGGCCAGTCATGTTTATAAGGACTGATATCGATCAGCGTCGTCGTGTTTCCGTGATAGGCGTGGTCGAGCACGATCAACTCGCGCGCTTTTGTGTGCGCGCGTGCGAGGCGAATCGCGAGTTCGTTCGCTTCACTGCCCGAGTTGACGAAGAAACAAACATTCAGCGACTCGGGTAACGTGGCCGTCAGCTTTTCTGAATACTCAAGGATCAGCTCACTCAGGTAGCGCGTGTTCGTGTTCAGCACTTCCATCTGCCGCTGTCCGGCAGCAACGACTTTCGGATGGCAATGACCGACGTGCGCGACGTTGTTGTACGCATCGAGATACTGCCGGCCCTCGTCGTCATACAGATACTGCATCGACCCACGCACGATATGTAACGGCTTCTCATACGCAACACTGAGATTGCGCCCCAGAAGCCGACGCCTCGCCTCCAACAACGATTTAATCCGTGTATTCATCCGTGAAAATCCGTGGCAAAGTTTTTTCGATCGCCCTTTGACTGATTGCCAGATATTCATTCTCAGGCTGTTGCCGGATCTGATGTGCCGCAATACAAACACTCATCGCTAATCTCAACCGCACCAGTGGCCACAGCGCTTCTTTTTCGTCATCAAGCAATCCAAACTCACTCGTGTATCCAGCGATCACGTCACGCGGATCGCCTTCACCCAATACAACGTACGCAAGCGCGATTGC
This sequence comes from uncultured Acidobacteriota bacterium, assembly GCA_963748155.1. Classification (GTDB taxonomy): domain Bacteria; phylum Acidobacteriota; class Blastocatellia; order Pyrinomonadales; family Pyrinomonadaceae; genus PSRF01. Next base: position 1,000,542 of record CAVVHV010000005.1, read on the forward strand.
GAGATCACCAACCGTGTAGCTGTAAACCATGTCTCCGAAATCGATCAGTCCGGAGACCGTCATGCTGTCAGGATCGACGAGCACGTTGTAATCGTTCGCATCGCCATGAATGACGCTTCGTCGCAACTCAATTTCAGGCTCAAACCTGCATTTCAAAACCAGCTCACGCAAATGACTGTCTTCGATCAGCGAAGCGTACTCGTTCACGATCCGATTTCCGTTCGCGAGGTCCCAGTAAAAATCGCGATGCACAGCCGGATGATCGAAGCCTGCGAGCGCACGCGAAAGTTGTCCGATCTTCTGACCGAGATCCTGTAGCAGTCCCGGCGTGTGGGGCTTGATCTCCGCCAGCGGCACGCCTGGAAGATAAGTCACGACGCGCACAAGATGACCTTCGAATTCGGAAATTTCACCGATCACTCGTTGGCAAAACGGAACGCGTTCCGACAAATAGTCCAGCACCGCATTCTGCGCCTCCAGAAACGACCGCGATTCCGAAGCATTCGCGAGCTTCAGAACAAACTGCTGACCTGAATCATCAGTCAACAAAAAGTTCTTGATCGCGCTCGCTCGGCAACCTGTGCGCGGTCTTGATTTGTTCCAGAAAGCTTATCCACAGATTACACAGAATAGACCAAATCAGTGTAATCTGCGTCAATCTGCGGATAGGAGGATATCAATGTTTCGCTCAAGCTTGCTCTTGATTGTAGCGCTCTGCTGCGTTCACCGTTCCCGTTCGTTCGCAATCAAACGTCGACCCGGCATTCTTCAACGGACTTCGCTATCGCCTCGTTGGTCCAGCACGCGGCGGACGTGTAACTACCGTCACCGGCGTTCCTTCACAACCGAAGACGTTCTACATGGGCGTCGCGAGCGGCGGGTTATTTAAGACGACTGACAACGGTGCGACCTGGACGCCGATCACTGACGGCAAAGTTCCGCTCGGTTCAACCGGAGCTGTCGCTGTTGCTGATTCCGATCCGAACATCATCTATCTCGGCACTGGCTCCGACGGCGTGCGCAGCAACGTCTCGACCGGTCGCGGCATGTACAAGTCAACCGATGGCGGACAGACGTGGAAGTTCATCGGTCTCTACAACGCCGGACAGATCGGCGCGGTCCGCATTCATCCAACAAACCCGGACATCGTCTGGGTCGCAGCTAACGGCGACGTCTTCAAGTCAAACGACGAGCGCGGCGTGTTCAAAACTACTGACGGCGGGCAGACGTGGCGCAAAGTGTTGTTTATCTCTGATGCCGTCGGCGCGATGGACGTCGAGGTACAACCGAACAATCCGAACATTGTTTACGCGTGGATGTCGCGGCTCGAGCGCAAGCCATGGACCATCATCAGCGGCTCTCGCGAAGGCGGTTTCTACAAAAGCACTGACGGTGGCGAGCATTTCACAAAGATCTCGAACGGCTTACCGAATGAGTTGATCGGCAAGGGCAATCTTGCGGTCACAGCGGCAAATCCCAATCGAATCTATGCGTTGATAGAAGCCAAGCCCGGCGGTGGCTTTTACCGTTCTGAAGACGCAGGCCAAACGTGGGCGCTGATCAATTCATCGGGCTCGCTGATCCAACGACCGTTTTACTACACGACGCTCGGCGCCGATCCTTCGAACGCTGACGTTGTCTACGCCGGCGCTGAAGGATTCTTCAAATCAACTGACGCGGGCAAGACGTTCACGCCGTTTCGCACGCCGCACGGCGACAACCACGACATCTGGATCAATCCCAAAGACGGCCAGATCATGATCCAGGCAAACGATGGCGGCGCGAATGTGTCGACTGATGGCGGGCGCACGTGGTCGTCGCAGATGAACCAACCGACGGCGGAGATCTATGGCATCTGGATCGACAATCAGTTTCCCTACAAGCTCTACGGCGCACAGCAAGACAACACGACGCTGATCATCTCGAGCCAGGCCGAGCCGTTTTCCACAAACGACTGGCGCACTGGTCCAGGTTGTGAAACTGGTCCAATCATGCCGCACCCGTCGAATCCCGATATTGTTTACGGTTCGTGCAAGGGACAGTATGGCGTGATGAATCTGAAGACGGGCCAGGAGAAGAGCTACTGGATTGGCGGGCAGTCGTTGTATGGAAATCCCGCGAGCGATCTGATCTATCGCATGCAGCGCGTGTCGCCGATGGCGACGTCACCGCACGATCCCGACGTGCTCTATTACGGTTCGCAGTACGTGCATCGCACGCGCGACAAGGGAGTGACGTGGGAGAAGATCTCGCCCGATCTAACCGCGCGTCCGGCGTGTTGCCAGGGCGTCAGCGGTGAGCCGATCACGCGCGATGTGACGGGTGAAGAGTTTTACAGCACGCTGTATGCGATCACTGAGTCGCCGCTTGAAAAGGGCGTGATCTGGACCGGATCGAATGATGGGCCGTTTTATGTCACGCGCGACAACGGGAAGAAGTGGACGAATGTAACGCCGAAAGATCTGCCGCCCGGCGGGCGCGTGCAGTTCATCGACGCGTCGCCACATCGCAAGGGTTCTGCTTACTACGCGGTCTATCGCTATCTGCTAGGCGACTACGAGCCGTACATCTACTTGACCAACGATTACGGTAACACATGGACCAGAATGACGACCGGACACAATGGCATTCCCGCGGATTGGCCCACGCGCGTCGTGCGTGAGGATCCAAATCGTGAGGGATTGCTGTACGCCGGCACCGAGTTTGGCATGTTCATCTCGTTTGACAACGGTTCGCACTGGCAACCATTCCAGTTGAACCTGCCGAACGTGCCTGTTACCGACATCAAGGTGCATCGCAAGGATCTGGTTGTCTCGACGCAAGGCCGGGCGATCTGGATTCTCGACAATCTTACTTCGCTGCATCAGCTCTCGCCGCAGATAAAGACTTCGGAGGTCACGCTGTTCAAGCCGCGTGATGGATATCGCACGCGCGTTAGTCCCACCGTGCTTGGACCAGTGGTTGAGTATTACCTGCCGTCAGCGCCGAGCGATGCTGTCGTGATCGAGATTCTCGATGCGAAGGGCGCGGTTCTCAACTCGTACAACAGCGAAACGGCTGCGCCGCGTGGTGGCCGTGGTAATCAGGGCGCGGGAATGCCGGGTGTCGGTGGTGCTGGTCCGGAGTCGGATCCGGATGCCGCGCCAACGCGACGCTTCACACCACCGCCGCGAGTTACTAAAACAGCGGGCATCAATCGCTTCGCATGGGACATGCGGAATCAGGCAGGCGTTACACTGCCGCCGGGCCAGTATCAGGTGAGACTAAAAACCGGCGCTGCGAGTCACACGCAGATGGTTAACGTGCTCATCGATCCGAGAGTCGCGGCGGACGGTGTGACAGTTTCAGACTTGCAGGAGCAGTTTGAGCACAACATGCGCATGCGTGAGCTGGTGAGCAGCGTCAATCAACTTGTGACGCGTGTGCGCGAAGCTATGACCAAGTCGCCTACCGATACGCGTTTGACTGCGCTGGCCGCAAAGTTATTGACCGAGCCCGTGCGCTACGGCAAGCCCGGACTTCAAGCGCACGTCACGTATCTCGCAAGTATGACCGCAAACGTCGACCAGAAGATCGGCCGTGATGCTATTGAACGTTATCAGGTATTAAAGAAAGAGTTCGACGCTCTACGCGCCGAAGCCGACCAGGTGTTAGGAGCCACGGATGAACGCAGATGAATCCGGATTTTATCCGTGTTTATCTGTGGTTATTTATAGCAACTTCCCGAACGCGTAAGGCAGCATCTTGCGCCACCATGGCCAGTCGTGGTCCACATCAGCTCCCCAGAGATCGAGCGTGTTCGGGATGCCTTTGGCGTTGAGAATGTCTGAGAGCGCGCGGCTGCGGTCCGGTGCTTCGTAGTTTCCCTGCCCCGACATGATCAGGATCTTATCGGCTTTCCGCAGCAGCGGCAGGTAGTGGTCGTCGTTGAGATTGGAAAGATAGTCAACCGGGTTATTGAAGTAGACGTTGTCGTCGTAATGTCCTTTTAAATAGGAGCGCACGTCGTAACTGCCGCTCATCGCAATGACGCCGCGAAAGACATCCGGGTGTTTGAAGTAAGCGTTGGCTGAAAGAAACGCACCGAGACTCGCGCCGGTTGTTAGCGGGCGGTTTTCGCCGTCGCCGCAATCTTTGCGGATCAACGGCAATACTTCGTCAGTGATGTAACGATCGTAACGCGTGAGCAACTCGGCCTTGAGATGCGGCGGCATCTGCTCGTTCAGGAGACTGTAGCGGTTGACGCTGTTGATGGAGTACGCGCGCAGTTTGCCGGCTTCGATGAACGACTTGATCGCGTCGACGAGGTAGAAGCGTTCGTATTCGAGATAGTCGGCGGCTGCGGTTGGGAACATGAGCAGCGGCGGCCCGTCGTGACCGTAGGCGACGAGGGGCATTTCCATGTTCAGGTTGGGGCTATACCAGGCAGTTGTGCGGCGTTCCATTTCGGACCTTTCGTTAGGGGATCAGGGCTGGAGATATTCTCGCAGATTGTGGCCGAGCGCAAGTTTAGGCGGGGTCTCAGGGGTGTGTCTGGCCTCCGGTTGATTTTCGCAAAAGCCATCTGCTATAAGAACTGCGCCACCCAATACTCCGCAGTAGCTCAATGGCAGAGCATTCGGCTGTTAACCGAAGGGTTGTAGGTTCGAGTCCTACCTGCGGAGCCATGATTGACGAAGGTCGCTGGAGCAAGCTCCCGCGACCTTCTGCTTTTACCAAGCGGTGTTCGTAACGGCAAGACTATCAAAGGGTTGTCGGAACGTCGCGGTAAGTTTCTAACCAGTCCGGCGCCGGCGCGATCTGGAAAAGCTGCAGACCTTCTTGAAGCAGCGTCTCCCGGACGTGATTGATTAGTTTCAAAAGGTCCAGGCACCAGACGGAAGGGTTGTCGAAACCATTGATGCTCGAGTATCTGTGTGGCAGGTAGCCGCCGGCGCAGACATCACGCTCCGGACATTCCAAACAGCGACGGCATAGACGGCTGCCGTTCCGAATCAACTGGGAGACGATCGTATCTCCTGCATATAGTTCATCGAATCTGTTCCGTTGGACGTTAAGGCCGCTGTTCGGAAGCCCGTGCGCGGTGATCTTCAACGCATCGTTCGCCTCGATCGTGCCGTCGCTCTCGACAACAACATAAGAAAGAGGAGAGGTGCTGAAATCGTCGGTATCAGCTCCGTGGCCGAGGAGGCGACGAATAATACCGTCGAAAAATCGGATCTCGACTTCAGGGTTGTTCTCGGCCATCCAAGCATCAAAAATCGGTATCAGGTAATCCGCTACGGGCGTCCCATCTAGATGCCCGTAGAGGATCGGGCGGCTGTCATGAGTTGCATCCGGTATGAGAAACGTCATGCGTGTGATCCCGAGCGAACGAAAGTGCCGATAGGTATCCAGACCTGAGCACTCTGGATTTACGACGCAGAGGACGGAGTGCGAGATGCCGCCATCCTGCAACATTGCGAGGCCTCGGATAGTTGCTTCGTACGACCCACGGTTAGCGAAGTCGAGCCTCGTACGGTCATGGATCTCCCTCGGGCCATCGAGGCTGACGCCCACCCTTACCCGATGGAGTCGAAAGACCCTTACCCATTCGTCGTCGAGCAGGGTCGCGTTCGTCTGCAGGAGCATGCCGCCGAGCCGCTCACGCAGAACCATCTCCGCGATATGCGCCATCCTGTTGAAATGGTTTGGCCCGACCAGCGTCGGTTCGCCGCCGTGGAAGCTCAGCCAGATCTGGTCCACGTGGCGAGAATCGCAGTACTCAGCAATCGCTCTGAGCGTCGCGTCGTACACTTCGTCGCTCATGAACTTTGGCCGGTCGAGATAGCTTTGATCCGCATGCTGGTACATGTAGCAGTAGCTGCAGTTTAGGTTGCATCGCTCGGCAATCTTCAAGATGACCTGTCGAATCAAGCCTGCCATGTCGAGATCCCCTTTCGTCTTAAATCGAAGAGCGGTTCGCATAAACCGCGACCGATCGGGGTCAGTGTCGAACTATTCCTTAGGAATTGCTCCATCTCGTCCAACTGCTTTCCCAAGTCGACTACATTCCGTCGCGCATGGTGGCACTCTTTTAGTCCGTTCTCGATGAAAAGCCGCGAAAGGATTTCAACATTCGCGAACGCATGGTAGGCAAGGAGGATCTTATCAAGCGGGCGGCCGGTCTTCTTTATCGGGGAATAGTAAATAGCTTGATCGGATCCATCGGTTACGCCACCGAGCCGTGCAAGGATGTAATAGTATTGGTGCGTCGCTTCGTGGACGAGCATCTCCGCGATCATCGATGGATCCGACTGATGACAGATGCTGATCATTCCCGGGAGGAAGGAATCGCTGCCGCTTCTAAGGTATCCCGGCTGCGAGTAAAGCGGCACAATAAAGCGCACGACACGCCGGACCCAAGCGGAGTAGATGGGGGCATACTGGTCGATAATCTTGATAGCGCTTCGGCAGGCGACGGCTAGTCGCCGTGCTGCGACAGGTTGCAGCATATCGAGGTTTATCTCCTCCTCGAATCCTGGCGGTGCGTAGTCATGGACAACTGCGATTGGCAGCCAACCCATTCGTGCCGCCGGCATTCTGATCGAACCTTCTCCAGTCCACTCCGCCCGGGTCCGGCGAAAGAAGGCGCTCCGCTGCTTGCCGGACGCCTTAACCGCTATCAACACATTTCGCTCCGTGGCCTCAACGGTGATCTCGTCAGCGAGAGGGAGCAACCAGCATCCGAAGCGCAGCGTGACGGGCACCGGCAACTTGAGGAACCAGGCGCCGGGAACTCCGCGAATATGGAGCGCAAATGCGAGCGCCGCGGCAATTGCTCCTACGTCACTTTGGCTTCGCATGAGGAGCGCCCGGTGAGCAGTACCGAAGGCCGTGTCCCAGACAAGGTCGAACGAGTCGAGCGCGTGCAACGAGCCGGCTAAAAACGGCACGATTCCCCTAATATCTCGATCGCCCATCGCAGTGCATCGCTCGACAAATAGTCTGGTGATGCACCGCGCATGTTCAACGCAGATCGCTTCGAGGAAGTGCTCGTCGAGTCCAACTTGAGGAGCGGAACAACCGCGACAGAGATCCAGGTCGCTAATCATGGCTGTCCTATCTCAGTGCGGTCAGCGATTCTTCATGGCTTGAGCATGAATCTCCTTAAAGAGATCATCGATCAACATTTTCATCCGGTCCCTGATCAGATCGAACCTTGCCGGATCGATAAAGGCGTCGTCGACCGCTGGAGTGTTCGTACGGATGTGGCTGCCCCGCGCATGATGGTCCTGATCGGGCTCCTTGATGTGGTAATCGACGCTGGCTAGGCCGCCGGTGTTGAGGCCCTTAACGATCTTCGCCAATACCGCGCTCTGGATGTCGATGCGGTTCGTCGTGGGTGCACTGGTTATGTTTACGGCCGATACGTTCGACTTGGCATCAGTAGCTTTCTTTTTCTTCATGACATGCTATCTCCGGGTGGTTTACTGGGAAAGGGAGCGAGGTTACGATGAAAACGCCGCACCGTAAGTCGCGAAACGTATCCGTGAGAGTAAGATCCTTCATGGAAGGTTATTAGAGGCGACGCAACTATATATCCGGAGTCCGCATAAATCTACTAAGCCCGATCCCTCATGAAATTAACCCGTTCGCGGAAGACGGTGGCGGGACGTGTTGATACGAAGCCAGCCGAGGCGACACTGTAACAAACCTATTGTTTGGTATGACCAGGTGAAGACGTGTCTAACCTTCTTGGAATCCCTTGTGTGTTACCTGGATCTCAGCGGTTAATCAGACCGACCGACGGATAGTATTTGACCGCTACGGACGGGATTAAGAGGCGCACTAGTTATTGGACTCATTCATTCTGCTTTTCAAGCCAACAGTCGCAACTGCTGAATCGCGCCGAGCATTTCTGAGTTTGACACCACGAAAAAGTTGCGATGATTGTCCAGTGTGCGGAGCCATGAATTGTGAAGGCCGCTGGAAGCTGTTCTGGCGGCCTTTTCTTAAGTTGTCTCACTCTCGTGCCTTACGTTCAAAGCAATCCGGTTCTGTATTCTAACGACGTCCCGTGCGGGTTGAATGAGTTGTCAGGCAACATCTGATGGTCAAGCTATATCTTCTTTGAAAACTGTTATCGTCATGCTTTCAGCTATTAAGCGACTAGCTTCATCAAAAATCCTGAAAAACAACTTGTGTTCTGTTGCGCCGAGATGCACTGCGTTCAAGCGCCATGAGCCACCTTTGGCTATTACACATGTATCCTGCTGATACTCCTCGTTTGTTATTACGAACCCCTGAATACGGTAGCCCAAATCGCCACTCGGCAGTCCCGTAACACGACCACTGGCCTCTATTGGAGTTTCGTGAACTTTACAGCTATCAGTTGGTGAACATAAACCAACACGAATTTCTTTAACATCGGTGTTAATCCACTCGCAAATTTGTATTGGCTTTGATTTGATAGTTTTAATAAGTTTAGAAAGTTTAACTGAGAACTCCTCTAAACGATTCACACTGTAAATCAGTATTCGCCGATGCCTCAGATCGAAGGGGATATCATCCATGCTCTGCGCCAAAATAATTACATCCTTACCAAGAGCATGTGCTAATCCCATTTCATAAAAGACATTCGCATTCTTTCCAGTTGCATCCGCGATAATAATTTGGGCTTGACAGATTTTCTCCCAAACCTCGTCAATAATAATGTCTGTCGAATCAATGTCATCAGCCCGTACGCAAGATAAATGTTGTTCAAGTACAGTGACTTCACGAATCCTTTGATAGACGGGTTCTAACTCCGGAACGAATGGCATTAAAACGAAGCTTAGGTTCTTGTCAGTAGGTGTTTTTCGGGTGAACATTACGACCTCCGAGTGTCTACCTAACGCCTTATTTCTACTTCCTCGCTTTAGCGCTGCTCTCCCTTCCTGGTCTTTTCCTCATCCGCATTCACAGCGGATAATTTCACTACGAACTTAAATATAAGTGTTGAGATACACCTCTATTTGCAGGGGAACGGTCCAACCCTAAATCCCTATCTAACCGTCCTATTGCAGCGGACAGAAGTTCTCCTCGCAATAATCCACGCACTCCCGCCACGCGGCCAAACAGACGGTGGGCGGGTTGCCGTTCTCCAGACAAAACTGGCGTTCATTAGTGCAGGTAGTGAGACAATCCTGACAATCATCTTTACTCGCTTGTGCATTGCGGCTTTTGCCAGGCGTCAGAAGCAGCCCGAGGACCGCGATACTCAGCAGTAGACAGAAAAGCAGTCGATATCTGTGAATCATGTTTACTACTCCCGGTGAAGAGATGTGAGCCCACTAAGTTTAGCCAAACCCTAATACATCTCCAAGCATAAGTACATCTCCAGACTAAGCACACCGGTGGTCTGCAAACAATAAATTTGACGATCGATCTATGCTCATGCTCGTAGCTATCGGTCTTTATGGCGTGATCTCCGCCAGCGTCTCCGAACGCACTCGCGAGATTGGAGTTCGGTTGGCGTTGGGCGCACAAAAGCGGGACGTGCTTTGTCTTATTCTGCGGCAGGGTTTAACCCTCACGCTCGTGGGCGTAAGCGTCGGCTTGCTGGCTTCGTGGGCGGTGACACGTTTGCTGACGGGTCTGCTCTATCGCGTAAGCGCAACTGATCCGTTGGTCTTCGGAGGTGTTGCGTTTCTATTGATTGTGGTCGCCCTGTTAGCTTCTTACTTGCCTGCGCGCAAAGCGATGAAGGTCGATCCCTTAGTGACTCTGCGATACGAATAGCAGCGAATTCCGAGGTTTTCGGTGAATTTTAAAACCGGATGTGATGTTCTTCAATTATTGACCACTTCAAAATATACAGGGTCGCGGCGGTTCGCTAACGCCGGTATGAGGCCCAAAATTTTGAATCGATATGAAGGAGATCATCATGAAACGTTTTACTACAGTCAAAAGTTTGATCCTTGGTTTTCGTTCTGCTGCTGGGAATCATTCCGGTAAGCGCAACTGAGCGTCCATTTGCCTCTAATGGAAACGGCGTCGCAACCTTCATCACAGATGACGCCGGCAACGTCGTCGGTGCAAACCTTTCGTTATCGGGTAACGGGACTCACCTGGGATTGTTCAGCGGTACCGGCAAGATTCAATTCATCCCTGACGCCAACGATCCGAACATCGTGCATGTGCCCGGCGAAATTACGTATGTAGCTTCCAACGGCGATCGTCTTCCGACAGTTATCGAGAATGGTCGGATGGACCTTCGAACTGGAATCGCGACCGGAGACATGGTGTTCCAAAGCGGCACTGGCCGTTTCGAAGGAGTAAGTGGAAAAGCTGCAATCGTAGTCGAGCAGAACTTCATCACGGGCGCCTACACGTTCACCATGGTTGGAAACATCAATTACTAATTCAGCCTGACCACACACTGGTTTTCAAGTAGGGCTGGCGGCAACGCCAGCCCTTTAATCAGAGCGGGCCTCTTTGTTAAGGTTGCGTTGGCGAGCCGCTGAAACGCGGGCCTTCGACGAAGGGGTTATACAATGAAGATAGCACTTTGCTGTTTGTTGTTAGCGATCTTGTTTCACCCAGGGCAATTAGTTGATGAGAGCGCCCAACCCTTCAGAATAATACCTATCCCAACCAGGGAACACGGTTACAACAATTTCGAGTCCAAAGTGTTCATGTCCCAAAAAGATTTGGACGTTTTCCTCACAGACAAATCCACGCAGATGGGTTGGAATAATCGGCAGGGATTTGAAGATGCTCTGCTTAATGCAAAGGTGGACTTCAGCAAAGAAGCATTAGTCCTGCTTCGACATACTGAAGGATCAGGATCTGTCAAAGTCACGTTTGAAACGCCCGTTCTACAAGATCGGACTCTCCTCTGTGAGATCCGAGGGGAACCTATTCCTCCCGGTCATGGAGGAACTGCCGACATGGCGTACTACTGCTTTGCTGTGGCGGTATCGAAAGCTCAGGTGAGTCAGGTCGAGTTGCGGGCAGTCCAGGGTGGTTTTTCCGCGGTCCCTCTCGCTCCCATCGTCTTACCCATTGTTGAAAAGGAACCAGCGAACAACCATTGCAGCTTCAGGTCAAAGAGAATCAGATTCAAGATTGCCCAATAATCAGCGTCGCTTGCCCGGACGTCGCCAGTGGAGAAAACAGGCCGATTAAGTTTATAGCGAGCGTTACTGGTAATAAACCGAGAAGCGAGATCTCATATAGCTGGAGCGTTACTAAAGGAACAATTAGGAAGGGACAAGGAACCGCAGCCATTGAGGTCGATGTTACGGGCGTCGGACTCGAAGGCCTTACTGCCACTGTCGAGGTTAAGGGATTCGCGTCAAATTGTAATCGTCTTGCTTCGTGTACGATGGCGATTCATTAGTCCTGTCGAACTGAACTCCACAATCGATGATACTGGTTCAGATTGAAATCAATTCATTACGCCGAAGGCGTTCGCTAATTTGAGCCCAGGGTTGGAGCGCAGCGACAACCCTGGGTAACAATCGAAAAATTTAGATTGAACCCTGAAAGGGTTCGGCGGCCGGCAAACCCTTTCAGGGTTTTCAATAATTATCATTGCTTGACCCAAGGTTGTCGCTGCGCTCCAACCTTGGGCTTAAATTAGCCAACGCCTTCGGCGTTTCAAACTGAACCAGTATTTCACTAACACACTTACTTTTGCTTCATGATTGTCCTCGGCTTTGCCTCAAAGTCAGAATCACTGTTGGACACAGTCGGTACCACCTGCGATAGCGGGTGGGTGCGCAGCCGTGTGGCGACTGCTATCACTTCATAAGATCAACGCTGCGAACACTTTGCATTGACAGTACCGACCTGCTTGAGGGCTGCGCACCCACCCGCTATCGCAGGTGGTACCGACTGTGTCCAAGTTCGACTACTGACTTTTGAGGCAAGGCCATTGTCCTCCGAAGTTACCGTCAGTTCGCAGGAAAACGCTTTGCTCCCTCGTGAGAGCTCGTGGCATTCGCAGCAGCTCCTGTCTTCTCACCAATTAAACGCGTCAACTGATCCCGCTTGACGATTGCGAAGCCGAGTTTGTGCAATGCCTTGAGACCAACGGCCAGTGCGGGCCACCAGAGTGGTAGCGGAATGGCGCGATGATGTTTGGCGATGCGGTGCGCGAGGGCGATACCGCTTAGATCCTCGGGGCCGCAGACGGTTTCGATTTTGACTCCGTTATGGTGTTGTTGAATTAGTTCGGCCGCAAGCCTCGTGAAGTCGTCGACGTGCATCGGGGCGAAGAGCAGATTAGAGTGGCCGAATAGTGCGGGAATGATGTGCCATTTGCGTGCGAGCGTTAACATGCGATCAATCCCCTCATTGCCTCCGCTGCCATAGATCTCAGCAGGGCGAATGATCAATAAACTCTCCCACTCCAATTTCTGAAGCTCCTGCTCAGCCGCAAGTTTTGATTCGCCGTACGCTCCGCTGCCGCGAGTCGCGCAGCGTGTGCTGATGTATACGAAACGCCGGCAACCATTTTCATGCGTCGCGTGAGCCAGTCGACGTGTTCCTTCCAGATTTACATTCCAGTAGCTCTGTTCATCGGACGCGTGAGTCACTCCCGCAAAATGGATGACCATGTCGAATTGCGTGCGCGATAAAGCTCCGCTCAAATCGGATTCGAGATCCAGATCGAGCACGTGCAACCTCGGATCAGTGAGTGGAACGTCTTTCCGGTGACGGCCACACCAGAGTTCCGCGTCGCTGTGCAAAAGCAACTGGCGCATCACGCCAACTGCGAGAGGCGACGAGGCGCCGGTGACGAGGATTCGCATGATCTATGAGTTACGTCGTTGCAGACGGGGTGAAATAAGTAATAACATCGCGGGGTGACCGAGCCCCATTTTTCACTCGTAGTACTTTGTTATCGAAGCGGACAAAGTATTATTCCATTCGTCGAACGTTTGCAGCGAACGTTGTCGCGCTGCAATTTTTCCTGGGAGCTCGTGCTCGTCGGAAACTACATCGAAGGCAGCGATGACGAAACACCGCAAGTAGTCAAAAAACTCGCCGAACAATCATCCAACATCCGCACGGTAATTCGTCCCAAGCAAGGCATGATGGGATGGGACATGCGTATGGGTCTCGACGCGGCTCGTGGTACGTATATCGGGGTTATCGATGGCGACGGGCAATTTCCACCGGAGTCAATTATCGCCTGTCTGCTGAAGTGTGAGCTGGAGGACCTTGATTTAACTAAAACATACCGCGTCATACGCGACGATGGTCTGTATCGACGCCTCATCTCCACCGTGTACAACGCAATCTTCAGTTTGCTTTTCGGATTCAAAGTTCGCGACATCAACTCGAAGCCTAAAATCATGCGGCGCGATAAGTACGAGCTGCTACACCTCCAATCGGACGATTGGTTTGCGGATGCTGAGATCGTGATCCGCGCCCGCGAGCTCGGATTGAAGATCGGTGAAACACCGGTTCATTTTTCCATCAACGACAACAGGGGCTCATTCGTAAAGCCGAAAGCGATCATCGAGTTTACGTCGAATCTCCTGAAGTACAGGTTCTCACCGAGGCTGAACGCCAAAGCCGGTTCGCTTCCCCGCTCCGCCGTCGAATAAATCCCGTTTGCTACTTGGAGGAGGTCAGTACCACCCGCGGTAGCGGGTGGGTGCGTAGCCGTACGGCGCCGAGTCGCTTGCGCACCCACCCGCTACCGCGGGTGGTACTGACTGTATCCAACTGTGAGGCGCTATTCTGAGGCTAGCCGACTCGCCGCGCAATGCAGACTGCTGAGACTCCGAAGGGCAACTTCCCGCCATTGAGAATGAAACGCTCCGCAGCAAACAGCCGGCTAAATGGTCCATTCATCAGCGAGATGTTTATCCCGTATTCTGTATCCGCGCGCAAACCAAGCCAGCGCATTACCGAACGCACGACAAGCACAGGCAGAAAAAAGCTGATGTTTGCGTAGCTGGACCACTCGACCGCAAAACCTGCTGCTTCTACAGCCTTCAACAAACCAGGCAACGTGTAGCGGCGCCGGTGATTACTCACATCATCCTGAACACCCCAAAGGAACATAAACGCTGGAACAAAAATCAAAATGCGTCCATCGTGACGTAAGACTCTTCTCATCTCGCGCAGTCCGGCAACATCGTCGTCAAGGTGTTCAACGACGTCGAGTGCGGTAACCAGTTCAAAAGAATCGCTTTCGTAAGGTAGCTGCTCTATGGCTCCAAGCTTCACCGAATCCAAACCACGCTCGCGGCAGAAATCAACGGCTTGCGGAGAAATGTCAACGCCTTCCGCTCTCCCGTAAGCTGCCAGCACCTTGAGATTCGCTCCCGTGCCACACCCGACATCGAGAATTCGCGGGTTCGGCGTGTTCAGCGATGCACAAATTTTCTCGACGAGACACTGAATAATTCGCCGTCGACCTACGTACCACCAGTGCGTGTCCTCAACCTGGTAAAGGATCGGATAGTGATGCGATTGCATCTCTTTTGGCAGATTGGCGGCGACGGTGTTACTCATGACTTTCTCACTCTAATCCAAGTAGTGCTCTAATTTCGAATCCTGATCCACAGATTACGCAGATTTTTATGGCATCTGCGTAATCTGTGGATGAAGAAATCCAATACCTCACTTCCATCCGTAAATCACCATATGACAAACAAAGCACTTGCGGTTTTGGGTTTGTTAATTCTTCTCCTTGTTCTGATTGCAGGCCGTAAGTCATCTCTTCGGGCTAACGCGGAAAACAGTTCAACGAAGAGTGCTGCTTGCCGTTTTGTCTTGGCGTCGTTCAATGGCAATGAGCCAATAGACAACGAAATCGCCCGGCAACAGGCACTCATCCGCAGTGGATCGACATCCGGGTTGGAGCGTCTCGGCTGGACCTTCGTCAAGAAAGCTCGTCTCACCTTCGATGCAAGCTATTACAACCTCGCGGAACAATGTGCTGCCTGCATGGAAACAAACGACGCGAAAGGCCCGGATGCACTCCTGTTGCGCGCGCATGCGTTGCAAAGCCTGCATCGTTTCAATGAGGCCGAAGCGGTGGCGCGGGAACTCGTGAGCACGCGCGAACGGCCATTTGATTACGGTGTTCTCGGAGACGTGTTGATCGATCAGGGCAAGGTTCGCGAAGGAGCAACGGCCTACCAGAAAATGATCGACCTCCGGCCCGATCTGCAATCGTATGCACGTGCCGCCCACGTTCGTTGGCTAACTGGTGATCTGAACGGCGCAATCAAATTGATGAGACTGGCTGTCACCGGGAGTAGTCCTAACGATGCGGAAGCAGGGGCGTGGGCTTACGTGCGACTGTCACTTTATGAATTGCAGCAGGGCGCAGCGAAACAAGCGCTCGAATCGTGCAGTGCCGCGCTGGCTCTGAAAAGCGACTACGCGCCCGCACTGCTCGCGCGAGGACGAGTGCTTCTCGCTTTGCGTCGTCCGTCCGAGGCAGTTGTCGAGTTAAAACGCGCGGCAGAGTTGAACCCGCTACCAGAATATGAATGGGCCCTGGCAGATGCTTTCATGCTAACAGGCGATCACGATCGCGCAAAGGAAGTCGAAGCGAAGATCATCGACCGTGGCGCCACGGAAGATCCGAGAGCCTCCTCACTCTTTCTTGCCACTCGTGGTGAGAATGTTGAGCAGGCGGTCCAACTCGCCCAGCAGGAATTAACCAACCGGCAAGATGTCTTTACGCACGATGCACTCGCGTGGGCTCTCGCTGTCGCCGGACGCATCGCGGAGGCACAACTACACGCGAAGCAGGCGTTGTCGGAAGGCACTGTTGACGCCCGCCTATTCCTTCATGCGGGAATCATCGCCGCCCTCAACAACGACATCACGCAAGCGAAGCGATGGCTGCAAAAAGCTTCCGTGATTCAACAAATGCTATTGCCGAGTGAGCGTAAACAACTCGAGGCTTGGCGAAAAAAAGTCCACTCGAGCGCAACTGTAGGGGCGGCCCTCCGTGGCCGCCCCAGCGTGGTATTCAGCCTGGGGCGGCCACAGAGGGCCGCCCCTACAGTTGCTACAACACCCGCACAATTCAACTTGTAACCAAGGAGTAAACCCTAAAATGTCTACACAGTTCACAAGACTGAAACAGGTAGTTGCGACTCTTATGCTTACGTTAATTGCAGTCGCAGCACCAACAAACGTTCTGGCTTCAAGTCACATGGACGCGCCGCTGATCACACTCGATCCGGCGGCCAATACAACAGACGTCTATGCCTTCGTCGATCAGGACGGAGCTCAAAAATCACTGGTCCTTGCGCTTGGTGTGTACCCGCACCAGGAGCCTGGAATCGGCCCTAACAAGTACAACTTTGACGACAACGTGCTCTACGAGATTCACGTGTCGCTAGGTCCTGACGTCGCAGCCGGTCGAGCAACATTGAGTTATCAATTTCGGTTCACAACAAACTTCAAAACCGAAATACGATACTTCAATCGTACCTCGGCGTTGTTCAGCACGTCGGCGATGCAAATCAAAACCTGACACAAACTTACACCGTTACGAAAGTGGACCACCGTACTAATCGAGAAACTTTACTCGGCACTGGTGTGGTCCCGCCAAATAACCAGGGCAACGCGACGCCGTTTTACAATCAGGGAGACGATGGCGAGAACCGGGCCCGAGACGGAGTCGCCACCGAGGCGGAACTCGATCGATATACCCGTGAGGCCGTAGCGGAATTGTCGAATGGTTACGTTGCGTTTGCCGGCCAGCGTGATGACGGGTTTTATGCTGACATCCAGTCGATCTTCGATCTGCTCAAACTGCGCAACCCCGGCAAGGATTCACAGGGTGGATTCAATCTTCACCTGATGGCGCTCGAAGTGCCCGTTGCAGAACTCGGAGGCGACCAACAGCTCGCCGGTGTTTATGCAACTACAAGTAGACGCTCGGTACGAGTGTTGGATGACAGGCACGAGCCGAAAAACAATGGGCCGTTTGTCCAGGTTGCACGCCAGGGCAATCCGCTGTTCAACGAAGGACTGGTCGCGATTGCTGATAAAGATCTGTACAGCCGCACGAGTCCGAGCACCGATGGCGAACTTTTCAGAAAGTATGCTGAAACCCCGGAACTCGCTCGCTTAATCAATCTCCTTGTCTTCAAGTCTACGGTTGCTCCAGAGACGAACCGCACGGATATTGCCGGCATTTACATTCCTGATGTGATCAAGGTTGATCTCTCGACGACCAGAGCACGTCTGGCCGGCGGTGGTCCAGGTAATCCTGACGACGTCGATTTCTCGCGATTGAGCATCTTCGGTGGAGATGTGTTGAAGAGCAACATTCAGGATCCATTCAAGAATGGTGGATTCATTCCGGGCGGATGGCCCAATGGTCGCCGCTTTGGAGACGATGTTGTAGATATCGCGGTAACTGCTTTGATCAGTGATCTTCGAGATCCTAATAACCTGATCATTCGTGGTCCAGCGGGCGATGGCGTTGATCGTAACGATATGGCTTTCAATAAGGTCTTTCCGTACGAATCGACCCCGCAAAACGGCCGCAACCATCAACACCCGTAAATGGAATTTTTTGTAGGGGCGGCCCTCCGTGGCCGCCCCAGGTTTCCACATTGTGTTTCCGCGCTGGGGCGGCCACAGAGGGCCGCCCCTACAGTTAAGACCGAGGTAATAAGAAAAATGTTAAAGGTGTTGATGATTGGCGCCTTTGTGCTTCTCTTTAGCGGCAATGTGCTGGCCCATGATCCGGGTTTGAGCGCCGCTGAGGTTCGCATTTTTCCGGATCGAATTATGGCGGAGGTGAGTTTTGCGCCAGTCGATCGCGAACGACTACCGGGCTCGAACGACTACACTGCCGAGCATCTGCTCGAAATCAAACTCGATCAACAAGTATTGAAACTACGAACTGCGAGAGTTGAGGCGCGCGACGCAAACAGCGTCCATTTCATCCTGGAATTCCCAAACTCACCCGGCGCCGAACTGCGTCTCAGCGCAATCGCACTCGAGCACCTGCCTCGCGGTCACAAACAGTTCCTCTCAGTTCGAGACGAGGAAGGCAAACAACTCGTGGAGCGCATGCTCAGTGCTGAGTCAAAAGATCTCAACATCCCTTTGAACACCAACTCCGCATCGAACAGCGAAGGCTTTCTCCGTTTTCTTGCACTTGGGGTTGAGCACATCCTAACTGGTTACGATCACCTCGCATTTCTTTTGGCCGTGCTGCTCACTGGAGGCTCACTAGCCAGTAATGCGCGAATCATTACTTCGTTCACGATTGCGCACTCCTTGACGTTGGCGCTCGCGACCTTCGGCGTCTTTACTCTTCCAGCAACGATAGTCGAACTACTCATCGCTGCCTCAATCGTATTTGTCGGTATCGAGAACCTTTTTCGACGCCAACTGGCGAGGCGTTGGCTGGTGACGTTTGGTTTTGGCCTGATTCATGGACTCGGGTTCGCGTCGATCCTCAGAGAGCTGGGCATCGGCGAAATGGGAACGCGGGGTGCTATTCCACTTTTGTCATTCAATCTCGGCGTCGAGCTCGCACAGATCTCGATCGCTGCTCTCATTTTGCCGTTGATTTGGAGATTACAGCAGCGGCCTGCGTTTATGCTGAAACATGTCCCAGCACTCTCTTTATTAATCACTCTCGCCGGCGTCTACTGGCTCTTTGTTCGCACCGTTGCATAGCGATGGGGCGGCCACAGAGGGCCGCCCCTACAGTCATTTCCGCAATGTCCTTAAACTGTTAACTGCGGAAACCCGCGCTGTAACCACGCTCGAATCCATCCCGGTATGCGTCCGCAAAGTTACCGAAGCCCGAGTCTTTGAAGTAGTGCGATCTCTCAGGATCGAAGCTGCGCGCGTGACGCGCATCATCTTCGCCGGTCTTCAGCCCGTCGTGATAACCCTGACTATCGGCGGCCACACTGTCACCAAAGACGTACTGGCCGTAATACCCGTAAGGGTATCCATAACGATAGCCATACCAGTATGGATTTGGATAGCCAAACCTCGGGCCAATAAAAACCCGAGTATGAAACCCGCCGCCGCGGAACCCACCGCGAAATCGTGCCTGCGCATTCGCGTCAGTGTGCGCCAACGCGGTCACACCAAAAACCAACAACATTCCCAGCACCAGATTTCGAATTCCCCGCAGCAAGTATTTCCCTTTCATGATCTGCCTCCTTTTTCACCGAGTTCTTCCGAACTCAAATATGCATACGCAGGAGACATCGCGCTGAGATCCTAACCAATGTGTGGCTTTTGTAAATAAGGTGTAAACGTGCATTTACAGTCAACTCGCAAAAGCAGGTAACGGCGAGCAATTGCCAGCAAGACGATTAGACTACCTTGTTCTTATGTTTGAGCGGTGAAGAGAGTTCAACTACTCGGTGCGTGTTTGATCTGGTTATCTGTAACGGCCTCAGCACAGACCACCAATCATAACCGCGATTTCGACCCGCTTCATCAATTCAATAGCGCAGTCAGAAAGCTCGTCAGCCAGGTAACGCCAAGTGTGGTCCAGGTGTTGGCAACCGGATATGGACCAGTTGAGTCGAGTAATGGAAACAGCGGGCGTGTTAGTTGCCGCGCGAGCAATCGAGTCAAACGTGGACGTTGCGCTCGAGGCGGGCGATGTTATTCATACGATTAATGGAGCTGCGGTGAAAACGAGTGACGAGCTTCGGGCGGCGCTTAATCACACGAGTGCAAACAGTCCCGTGGTTCTACAGATCGAGCGTTCCGGAAAGTTGATGTTCGTTGCATTTAAATTGTAGGGGCGGCCCTCCGTGACCCCCCGTCTTACAAAAGCGTGATCAACGAGAAACGGGCGGCCACAGAGTGCCGCCCCTACAGTTGCTTCAACGCGTTCGCGCTTTACTGCTCAGCACGCCAGAGTCCCGGGTAATCCGTGACAAAGCCGGCATCATCGACTGTCAGATCGCGGACGAATTTTCCTCCCGCGCTCGAATAGCGGTACGAAAACTCATCGAGTCGTGTGTAAATCTGCGAGAGCGGTTCGAGCTCAAAACTTGGGAAACGTAGCCAGGCCGCGCTAACTTCTGCTTGCTGTCCAATGCCAAGGTTGAGACGGCGGATCGGCAACAGGTTAGTCGAGGGACTGAAATTCAAATCTAAATCGACGCAACCGTTTACTGCGGATTTCTCAACTCCGTTCAGTGTCCAACGATGATTGAGGTCAACGTAGATGTCGATGTTTACGTTGTCATTACCAAGCCAGCCGGAAACCGTTCCCTTGACCGTATTCCAACTTGAATCACACCGTATCAGATAAGAGAGCACGCAGGGACGATCGTCACTTGAAAAAACCGCCGTGCCCTCTAAACACCATTGCATGTTGAGTTGGTATAACCTGCCAGCCTCATGACCGCCCAGGTGGATTCCCCGCCACAAGATAGTTTTGCTCATTTAAATCTTCATCTTTCGTAGTTTAAGCTTGGAAAGGTCAGTACCACGGATAGCGGGTGGGTGGAAGCCGCGCGGCACCGACCCGCTTGAAGGCTGCGCACCACGTATCGATGCTGACCCGGTCACTATATTGACGCCAAACCCCGCACTGCTGGATAGTAGGCGTCACAAAGGAGAATACTCATGGTAACCAAAGGTTTACTCGTCAGGTTAGAGGTTAAACCCGGCCTCGACGAACAGGTTTCGAAATTTCTCATCTCAGCTCTTCTTAAAGTTCGACTGGAACTGGCGACGACGGCATGGTTTGCCATTCGTTTTGGCCGTTCGGAATACGGGATCTTTGATGTCTTCCCGGATGATGCTGGTCGAGACGCGCATCTTTCGGGTCCCGTCGCACAGGCTCTCATGGCAAAGGCTGATGAGCTGTTAACAGAGCCACCTCGCATACAGAAACTCGACATACTTGCGCATAAGCTTCCCGAAGGTCCGCTCGGCCAACCAAACAAAAAGGGATTGCTCCTGCTTTTTGAGGCGAAGGAAGGGCACCAGCAACAAGTCGAAGAGTTTTGGCGCGACGCGAGATCGTTAGTTATGGAAGAGCCTGAAACGACAGCGTGGTTTGCGATACACACTGACGACGACAAGTATGGCATCTTCGATGTGTTCCCTGACCACGGCGGACGCTTCAAACACCTCATCGGACACGTACCGAGAGAACTGGCGAAGCACTCACTTTCACTGCTCGGTAGCGTGCCAGATCCGGACTTGCTCGACGTCCTTGCGGAAAACTTTAACGCATGAAGTTACCGTCCGGTTCAGGACTTCGCCTGTCTTGTCGTTGTCTGCTTAGTGGTGTCGTCGTGCTCGCGTTCCAGTCCGACAAACCAGTCTCCAACTGGTCAACCGAGTCCTGCTCAACCTGCTCGTTGGGTGTTACTGGTTGCGCCTAAATTACTGCCCGACGACTGCGAACAATCTGAACCATGCAGAGGCACGCCGTATGTTCGTGCGCCCTACTCGGATTGGACGCGAGAAGGTGAGTACGGTTCATTTGAGGAGTGTGGACGTGCGATTACGGCGCCGCAACCAGATCCGAATGCAGAATTGCACCGGCAGGGAAAGTTGAGCAAGGATGAACTGCTGGTGGGCTTCAGATGTGTGCCAACGACGGATCCGCGACTAACCTCACAGCCGCCGTATAACTGGGAAACCGAAGCTCAGGCTGACAAGTAATTTTAAGCAAATAACGCCGAAGGCGTTCGCTAATTTCAGCCCAGGGTTCGAGCGTTCGCGAGAACCCTGGGGAAATAAATTCAAAATCGCGACCAACCCTGAAAGGGTTAGGCAGTTGGCGAACCCTTTCAGGGTTCAATGACTATTTTTGTGATCTAATCCCAAGGTTGTAGCTGCGCTCCAACCTTGGGCTCAAATTAGCGAACGCCTTCGGCGTTAAACTTTGGGCTCAAATTAGCGAACGCCTTTGGCGTTAAACTTCGGGCTGGAATTAGCGAACGCCTTTGGTGTTAAACTTCGGGCTGGAATTAGCGAATGCCTTCAGCGTAATTTCAAACTGATGTGACGTACGCTTCGTACGGCCTCAGATCGCCGTCACCGAAGTTGGAGCTACTGAAGACGACTCGGTTCTGGCCCACAAGCAGCATCATCTTTGTGTGGACAATCCCGTCAGCCAGTTTGTAACGCATTGGGATACCCGCAGCATTGAACTTATCGAGTATGGATTGGTTGTCGGGGAACTTCAGATTTGCTCTTGGCTCGACCGTTAGGCGAACAGGAACGCCGGCCTGGTGACGACGAATGATCGCATCTGCGAGTGCAGGCAACTGTATCCCGTAAAAGGCGAAGTCGATTCCGACCGACTCAGCCTGTACAGCTCTGACCAAAGGCGTATAGCAGTCTTCAAAGGAGGGGTCGCAGAGCCGTTCCTGAGCGTTTGCGGCCCCGCCGGTGAAAAGAATGCAGGCAAAAATCAACCAGAAACTGCGCACAACACGTATCGGGCGAATCATGCGTATTCCGACTACGATGTTTGCTATTCGGTTAGGCTTGGTCCAATTGCTGAATGCTAAATCAAAGGGCTGGCAAGCATATGCCAGGATGACGGGATTTACAAGATTCAAATCAGTAACTCGATTTTGAGCCGGTCCAAAACTTCACTAATCGGGTTCGCTACGCCACACCCTTCGACTATTTGCACATGATTGCCGGCATTAGGAGGAACCTGTTGGTCCTGGGACGTACCGGCAAAAATCAGTCCGACGGCCGGGGCTTGTTCCCCGGCACCAACCAAAAGCGAACCACTGTCACCTTTACAAACGAAGCTTGGATACGTGGCGGACGATGGTTCAATCAGAAATTGGTTCTTGAAGAAGGCTGACTGCCTGGTGCGGTCATAGTAAATCCAAATATCGAGGTAGATTGAAAGGATGCAGCCTTCGGTGTAACCGGTGCTGCGCCCACACTTCCGGACTGGTTCTCCGACCTCGACGTCTCGCTGCGGCACGTAACTCTTGACCGCACCGATTAGAGGAATCAAAGGCTGGTGTGGTTGCGATTCCCACAGTTTGCCGATTGCGGCATCGATGAAGTTCGCCGTGTTTGTATCACCGTCAAACGTCAGTGGCGAGAATTTTGTCAGAGTTCCGATCGGCCGGTTGCTGGCCCGTTCACCCGGACTCGGTTGCATGATCATCTCAGTATCATCTGCTTTTGGGTTTTGCAGATTTACCAGCACGTGCGAATTGCTTAGCACGTAAACGTCCGTGCGACGCCGCAGCTTGCTTTTGCGTCTGCAGAAGTATCCGATGGTGCCGCTTTGGCCGCTAAGGTTTACGTTAGCCCCACTGATACCGCCGATTATTACTTCCTGCTGATCGCGGATGCCATTCGCGTACTGTCCGAGCTCTGGCAGTACGTTAGCAGAGGCATCAGCTAAAAATCCCATCGTCGCCATCTGTATAAAAACGATTGGAGTTCCACGAAAGAACGTGCCCGGCAGAGCCGCCGTTCCAGCGCCGGGCCACAATTCCTGAGTCGCATCAACAACAAAAACCTGGATGCAATAGTCACCGCCCGGAGCGAGCCGGCCTATCCCAACAGCGTGAATGTTGTTTGATAAACCCGCCCGCAGGTAGTTGGAACTCAGCTCGTCTTTGATTTTGACGATTTGCTTTAGCAGGTTGTAGTTGACGCCTCGCGGCGGACGCCGCAACGCATGCAAACGCCGGTATCTTCGTATCAGCAACCATGCGATCCAAAGCACAGCCAGCGCCGTTACAACCCACGTGACCTGGTCGTAATAGTGGTAATAGATGGTCCCACCGCGACCGTCCGAGCGGGACCAGATAATATGCTCTTTCAGAATTAGCAACAGCATGTTCGTTTAAAGCTCAGCAATGGACGAAATGGGAAAGATAATCGGGTGACAGAAGTCTTCCTGGTTCACCGCGCCTCCCTGGGCTGGGGTGCTGTCGTCTTCGGAGATTGGCTTTAACTCGAACTGCTTGCCGCTGGGGCTGGCGAGGTATTTGTAGTAATCCGGCATATCGCTGTAAATGGCGCCGGTATCGTAGTCCATGTTCTTGAATTCGATTCGATACGGAAGCCCCGGGACGCGCGGAAATGAATGCGTTGTTTCCTGGTCACCGATGCGAATCGTGAGACTTACTTCGTCGCCTTCCAGCTTCACTCCGAGCGTTTCCGCCACATTGCCGAACACCTCGCGTTGACCTTCCACACCGTTCGCATCCTTTTCGACCTTTTCGAAGAACAGACTGTCGTCCAGCTTGTGAGTGTAAAAAAGACCGTCGCTGATGTAGACCGTTGATAACGGATAAGGTTGCTCTGAGGTCGGGCTCAGGGCACCGTTGTTATGAAGATCGCTCATGCTGACCAGCCAACGAAAATCATTCCGGTCGGCTGCGCCCAGACGATCAAAGTCACCATTCTGGTAAATCTCATAGCCGGCAACCGGTGCGCCGTGTGCTTTGATCTTGATGCTTACGTTCTCTTTCGGAAGTTGGTCATACGACACAACGTCACGGTAGACCACAGTGTCGCTTTCGGCTCCGTCCTGGTAGACCGGTTGTTGGGCCCTGATCGACAAGCGATGGTTGGTGTCGCGGATGATGCCGATTTCACCTCGTTGCTCTGGCGGGTTGAAGCAGATGATTGCGAGGCCGGTGAATCTGACAAGTGCGGTAGCGGAACTTTCTTGAACAGGCATGTCTCTTCTCCTGACTGTAGGTTTCGAACTGAGAAATAGCTTTCAGGTTAGAGTGATCTTTCAGGGCAAGATGTAACGGTGAGAAAACAAATTAGCTACAGATCCATCCTCCCAAGACTTTCGCACAGCCCAGGGTTCGTTTCTTCCTGCTGTTTACCGGAGCCATCTGTGGGCCTCTGATCTGCCACACGTAATCGACCGTCACTACCGCAGCCTTGCAGGGTTTAATAAATGTGATTTGATATTCGAATGCAGCGAGCGTGATCTCAACAGGCGGTTGGTGTGGCCCCTTATCGACGTTGATCCGAGGCCGGTCGGCTTCGATGCGGCGGCGCACTCCTCTAATGATCACCTCTTTGTCGCGAGCCATGTCAGCCTCAGAACAGGCCGGCTTCGATGGTGTTGGCGAAGGCGACGGTGTAGGTGTTGGCGAAGGCGACGGTGTTGGCGTTGGCGTCGGCGTTGGCGTCGGTGTTGGTGTTGGCGTCGGTGTTGGCGTTGGTGTTGGCGTTCGGGTCGGCGTCGGTGTCGGCGTTGGCGTTGGCGTTGGTGTTGGTGTTGGTGTTGGCGCCTCCGATAATGATCGTGAAGGTGAGGGCGACGGTGACGGTGATGGTGAAGGCGACGGCTCAACTAATAATGATTCCGCGGGTAATGGCAGTAACAGTCCCGGTGGAATCTCTGACGAAGGTATCGACGCGGTTGAGGACGGTTTTGTTGATGATGTCGGCGTATCGGAAGCCGGCCTGAGATAGATGAATGCGTTTACTGCCACAACGAACATTACGGACGTCGTCACCACCATCGTCATCACGGTCATAAACGTACGCCGTAGTTTCAACCTGCGTTGTGCTTTCCTGACCACTCTGGTTTTTTCTTCAACTACTCGAGCGCCAGTGCTCCACGCCGCATCATTCGGATCAACATTCACGAGCGGTGCGCCGTCTACGAGGCAAAACTTCAACCCGTCGCCGCCATAATAATCACCACATTTTGTACAGACACGAATCATAATTAATCTATCAGCCTGCGAAGCAGGAAGCATAAAGCCTGGGGCGCAAGCCCCAGGATCAGGGCACAAAAGATAATTCCCGAGCCCGTGAAACGGGCGACAGCCCTCTACGTTCACGCTGTCGCCCGCTCTCGCGGGCTAAATGGCTTTCTAATAATTCGATCCTGGGGCTTGCGCCCCAGGCTTTATGCTGTCGCTCGCTCCGCGAGCTTGGTTTTCGCCTGCTTCGCAGGCTTACGATATTGTTCATCTCAATAACTCCCGTAACCACCGAACAAAGAAAACGCAGCCCAGTCAAACGGCGTCGTTCCTTTCGCGTCGAGCAGCGCCAGTTGCGCCTGTCGCAAGCTCTCGACAGAAGACATCCCGTTCTCTGTGCGATTACGGTGAAAAGCGATCATCAACTCTTTCGTCTGCTCTGAATCAACTTTCCACTGGCTCGCAACCACGATCGGTGCGCCGAGGGCCAGAAACGTCCTGGCAATTCCGATCGCGCCTTCACTCCGGTTGAATTGCTCAGACCCGGTCTCGCAAGCCGACAACACGATCAACTTTGCCGGCAGCCGGTAGCCGCTTAACTCAAACGAACGCAGCTCTCCACCGGCGAAAAGCAGTTTTGAGTTACCGGGCGATTGAAGGTTCGCGACATAGTGTCCTGCAAAATGAACCACATCTACAGTGCCAAGATTTTTCAGGAACTTCTCTTTCGTGGCTGCGTCGCCGTTGAATTCCAATGCCCTTTGATAATTGCTCGCAACACTCCTGGATTCATCTTCCGCTGAGCGGAGATCTGGAAGACGTGGATTTTCCTCGCGATCGAAATGAGGATTACCGATACTAAGCACACTCTCACGTCCGGAAGCCGCCTTGCCTCGCGCATCCTCCGAGGCCAGCACCAACACAGAAGCACTTGGCGCGTAGAACAAACCATAGTCTTGCAGGAGATACCTGCCCTGGTTAGAGACGAGCGTGGCAAAAGCAAGCCCGTGCAGAAACTTGTCGGGCACAAGACAAAGCTGCTTTTCAGAAGTGACGCCGGGCGGGATTAAGAGATCATAAAGCTCACGAGCTGCCGGCCGAATGTTTGCCGCGGGTTCTCTTGCAAGTATTGCCGCCTCATAAGCCGTGATTTTGTTTTCGAGCTCGGCGGCGGCGATCTGTTTCTCCAGAAAATCAAAACGCGTTTTGGAAACAGTCCAGATCGCAACCTTGTCAGGCAACACTGCATACTGCACGAGCTGCACCTGCTCCGGCAGCCGGGATTGAATCTCCGCCAAAGAGAGTGAACGAGCGACTGAAGAAAAGTCGTTTTCAACTTCCGCAATCGACTTCCGTGACGCCACAAATTCCAACAACGATCGCGCCTTCGAGTTTTCGACAAAGGAAAAGGCATCGGCGAAGTCGCGATTGCTGATGGCGTCGCTCGTTGCAGCTTCGAACACACTCTGTTCGTTTTCAAAGAATGCCTGTCGTGAGCTGTCTTCACGAATCGTGCGGCGATACTCTTCCGATAGCGCCAGCACCGTTTGCAGTTCCCCGGAAAAACTCTCACGATCGTTTAGTTCGCGAAAGCAAAACAGTCTTCCCTTGTGAATCTGATATGAGCTGACCGTCAATTCCGGAAGACGGCTGTACAACTCGAGCGCCTCGTCATAGTCAGTCAAAGCTCCACGACAGTCTTTCGCCTGGCTTTTTACTTCAGCACGCAAACGATAGATCTCGGCTTTAGTCCGCAGGTTCCTTTCGTCGTCACCACTTGCAAGGGCGATTTGCAGCGAATCGTTGGCGTGCTCGAGCGCGGCGTCGTAGTCTTCCAAGGCCACCGCCGCCTGCACGAAATGACGAAGGGCATCGTTGAGCTGAACGCCACGCGGCGTGTTTTCCCGGGCCACGCTCAACATCTCTTTTGACAGGTTGTACGAGGTGGAAAACATCTTAAGCTTGATTGCCAGACCGGCGAGGGTTCCTTTAATGCGCAACCACTGGTTCGGACTCTGATAATGAAGCGCGTCGTCAAAGAGAAGTTTGGCGGCGTAAAAAAGCGCCGGCTCGAGCTCGCCAAGTTTGGAATAGTTCAACGCGAGGGCGTCTTCAACGTGCAGCACCTCGAAGAAATTGTTACTCGCTTCAGCCAACCGCAACGCCGTTTTGAGATTCCTGGCCGACTCCGAAAAGCGATTCTGAGCGTAGTCGCCGATGCCGAGCCAGTAATAGACTGACGGCGGCAACAGCACGGACTTCTTTTTCTCGGCGTTGCTGATTACTGCCGACAGCCGGCGGCGGCCTTCGTCAACTTTGCCGGCGTTTGCGAGAAACTGTGCGGCCCAGTGTTCGGCGATCGCGGCTTCGCATTCATCGCCAAGCCTCGCAAAGACGTCTCTGCTCGTTTCGAATTGCGAAATGGCGTGCGCGTAATCGCCACTCTTCGCAGTTTGATAACCGGCAGCAAGAGTGTCCTTTGCCTGCAACAGTCGCGCTGCTTTATCCGTGCTGACATCTAGATGAAAGTTGGCGAAGTCAGTGAAGAACGAATCGGCGTTCTGCGCTTGTTCATAATCGGCGATGAACATCAGCGCCGCACCGCTTTCTTTAGCTTCGACATCATCGCCGCGCTGTTTGGCGAGAAGATAGCGGCGTGAAAGTTGGAGCCAAACAGCGGGCCCTCGCAAATAGCCCTTTGTTTCGTCGTGGATCCTTTGTGCGCGCGCGTTATCGCCATTGCGATATGTGGTGAGGAAGTCAGTCAGCACCTGCTCATCAGATTTGAATGACGTCTGTCCTTCGGTACGCGCTAAATGCTTTCGCGCTTCCTCTGCCCACGGCGAGGACGGATCCTTTTGCAGGTAAAGCATCCACGATTCTCGTGCCTGTTGCGGCATTCCGAGCTCTTGCAATGCAAGGGCTTTATTGAAGAGTGCTTCGAGCAGATTGCCGTCCAGATTCGTGGCCTTGCTGAACTCTTCATGGCTTCGCGCGAGGTCCTGGAGCTTCTTTTCTTGTGATTCAGTTTTCGCAAGCTCGAAATAAGCCGATCCGAGGTCGTTATGAATCTTCGCGTCACCGGGAGCGAACTTCAGCGCGTTCCTAAACTCGATGATCGCCTCTTGATACTTCCGCTCGGTGAGATAAAAGACAGCAAACGCATGATAAGTCTGAGCATTTGGACTCTGATCTATTGCATCGAGAAACTTGTTTCCTAACCGGCGCCGGCGTCGTTCGTCGCCCGAGTCCGGCGCTCCGCGCAACTGCATCAACGGCGCATATCCAAACCCGGAGATCCGTGTCTCAGTAGGCCGCGACTGCGCGTACAGCGAACGCAATTCAGCGAGATTGTCGGTGTTTCTTTTCTGTATGAAATAGAAAGCAATAAAGAATATAGCGACCAACACAACGGCGAACGCGGCAACCGAGCGTGGCTGGCGAAGAAACGCAGTTATCGAAGCGAAGATCGACAACCGGTCTTGCTTGCCGGCCGTTTCTCTGGCTCGTGCTCTATTCCTTAATTCCTCGACCAACTGCGTCTTGAGCAGTCTGTCCGGATCGGTCTTGAGGGTTTCCTCGAAGCTCTCTGAATCTGCTGCATTGAGCCGGCCGCGGACGTAATCGTGGATGAGTCCGTCTTCGGTAAGCACAACCTGGTTGCAGAATTCATCGTCGGTGAACATAAGTTCCTCTATCGCTTCGAGAGTTTCCTCATCAGAAACCCGGCGCAGCAAATACTCACGGATGGCCTTATCACTGTTTAACGATTCGTCCATTGCCGCTAACTCAATGTGCTTATTCCTTCCATTACGTAACGCGCGACTCGCTCATGCAATCGCGGACGCAGTTTTTCAGACTTCCCGTGATTCGCGAAATTCGCATCCGCAGTGCGGTCTGGGTGATCTTCAGACCCTCGGAAATCTGCCGGCGCATAATCATTTTTGCCGACTTTTCTTCCGAGAAATAATTAAGCACCAGCTCCTGGCTTTCCGTAGGAAGCTCCGCGAGGCATTTATCCAAACACTCGCGAGAGAAAGTAGGCTGGTCAGGTTTCGGAGCTGGAAGAGTTACGTCTTCAATATCCAGATGAACTCGCTGCTTGCGCAAAAATTCGCGATAGACATTTCTCGCCACGCCGTAGAAATAAGCGAGCTTGTTTTCGATACTCTCTTCGGAGCTTCTCAGGATGACACGGTTGATGGTTTCGTCCGCGAGCTCGTCAGCGAAGCAGCAGCGACGATTCGCGAAAAACATACACAGCGTGTTACGCACACGTTCGTATTCTTCAGCAGCGCGATCGACATCAGGGCTGAGCCAGGCGAGGAAGGTCGAGAACCGTTCAACAGTGATGTCTTGTCCCGGCTTTTTACTGCGCAATGGTGGAGGCCTTTTACGCGGGGGTAGAGAAAGCGGCGGTAGCATAGCGCAATTGCGCGAGTTCATACAGGTTGTTACACGGAAACGGCAAAGCCAGGCCGGTGAGGGGCCTGGCTCTGCGTCTCAGATTGGCAAGGTTAGGGCTATCAGGGTGTGAGGGTGATGATCTTGATCTCCTCCTCGGTCTTGATAGGTCCGTTTCGCTTAAAGGGACCATAGCAGCGGATCACTTCGCAGGTTCTGCAGTCCTTAGTTGTGAAGGTGTATTTGATGCAGAACGTCAGAGCGTCTGTGCACTTGCCGGTTGGAGGCGGTGGAAACTTGATCTGCATCGGAAAGCTCAGGCCATTTACACTTGGGGCCGATCCGTGCCAGATCACTTCGTGACCACCGGCGAGCGGCACCATCGCAACAAGGTTCACGCCACCGGTGGCGCTCACATTGGAGGCGCTCACCACGGAGCTGTTAACCGGTCCGGCCGTGCCACAAGAGAGCGGAGAATAAGTCGCCGTAGAGCTAATCACGTCAGCAGTGACACGAATGATGTTCGCTTTATTTACTGATAGCGTGGGCGTGACGTTATAGACGCCGCCTCCGACATGACTAAAGCTCGTGAGATCTGTCTTCGTCTGAAGATCCTTACAGCTCTCACACTGAAAGAGGTCACTGCCGACAACCATTCTCGCAGTTGAGGAACATCCCTCCTTGTTCGTCGCGGTAACAGCGATAGAGCCACCCGACCCGGTCCACATGACGTTGACACTGTTTCCCGTCGATGGACCGATAAACGTGCCGCCATTCACAGTCCACGAATAAGAAAGGCCGGCCGGGCTAGCAGAGTAAGTGGCAGTTTGACCGGCGTACACGTTGTTCGGCCCGGTGATTACGGGCGTAGGCGGTGCAGCCTTTACTGTTACCTGATTCGTAACGCAGTTAGTGGAACCGTTGACGCAGTGCGTCACATTGAACATTCCCGATGTGCCGTAAACGTGAGTGGGGTTCTGCTGGTTGCTACTCGTGCCGTCACCAAAGTTCCAGCTCCAGGATGCAGCGTTGGTTGCGCAGGAAGTAAACGTTGTGGGTTGACCCTGACAGACGGTATTGGCCGTGAAGCAAGGCGGAATAACCTCTTGCAGGCAAACGTTATCTATCCAGCCCCAGGAAACGGTGTTGCCGTCATTCGCTGTATTATCGTTTTCGGGATTGATCGTTATGGTGTCGAGGTTGGAGGGCGCGGTCCAGTTTGTCGCCAGGGTTACGGGAGTCCAGGTAGTCGCAGTTATATTCGGGGTGAGACCGATCACCGGTGCGGCGCCCGTGTAAGTGATCGGACTTGAGCTTGACCAGGCACGCACGTTAAACCGGACATAGTTGGGCAACGTGGGATTGGTCGTATCCACGCGGACGCAGGCTGAGAGCCTGTAGGTATGGCCCGCCTGTATGTTCACGGTTTGTTTTATTCCTTCGCCGACCACCTTATTGCCCCACATCTTCACAAAATTGGGAGTGTTGCATCCCATCGACGCAACTATCTGTGGCGACCCAAAAGCGGTAGACCAGTTTGGCACCGTACTTGGTGGGAAATTTCCATTGCCGGCGGCGATAACTCCGGTGGCGAAGTCTCCATTCTGTAGCAAGTTTCCCGGGCAGCCGATTTGAGCGGTTGAGGATGTTTGGAAGGCGAGAAAACCGGAGATGAGGAATAGGGGTAACAGCAGAGCGACTAATCGCTTGCGGGCTTTGATGTTTCTAAACATTCGTTTCTCCTTGAGGGCAAAGTGAACTCGCACGGGCTGTGTTTTCCGTGCCTGTACCTACGAGTGGCTTTTTGGTGGTGAAACGTAACGAAAGAAAAACCTGCAGCTCACTCCTCCTCTCCATTTATTTGGACCATTATCCCAGAACCCTGGCCGGAATGCGTGCGTATAAGCAGCGCTTGCTATGCGGTCATCCGTCTAAGCCGCAATCCTTCAGGAGACAACAAATGAAACGAACGGTTCGCGAAATCTTGTGGTTAGTAGTGTTCTCTCTTGGTCTGCTCATAACTCATGCGATCGCTAAACCCCGATCAGTTAAGCCCGCGACCACACCACCGATCGACTTCACCGAACTCGATAAGCTCATCCCGGCCGAGCTCAAAGAAAAGAACACGCCCGGCACAGTGATCACCGTTATCAGCGGCGACCAGGTCGTTTATCAAAAGGCGTTCGGGGTCGCGAACGTCGAGACGAATGCAGAGATGCAACCCGAGATGCTCTTTCGTCTCGGCTCGACGACGAAGATGTTCACGGCCGCGGCGCTACTCACGCTTGCTGAAAACAACAAGATCAAGATGAACGAGCCGATTGGCAACCGCGTCAAAGGTCTGAACCAGAAGCTGGGCCAGGTGACGCCGCATCATCTTTTGAGCAACTCCGCGGGCATTCGTGATTTCGCTGCGCCTGTGATCTCGAATGACGACCCGTCGCTCGGCAACATGATCCGCTCGTGGAAAGACGACGTCTTCTTCGCCGATCAAGGTGAGATCTATTCGTACTCGAGTGCGGGTTACTGGCTCTCGGGTTTCGTCGTCGAAGAGCTACAAGGCAAGCCGTACGCTGATGCGATGACCGAGCTGCTGTTCAAGCCGATCGGTATGGAGCGCACCACGCTACGACCGTTCATCGCGATCACTTATCCATTCGCGACGGGCCACGTGGTCCAGGAAGGCAAGCCAACGATCATCCGGCCAATGTTCAACAACGTGGCGATGTGGCCGGCCGGGTCGATCTTCTCGAATGCGAAAGATCTATCGCGCTGGGTAATCGCGTTGATGAACGAAGGCAAAGTAGAGGGTAAGCAGGTGATGTCAGCGTCGCTGATCAACCAGATGGTCGGGCATCACGTGCCTGTGCCGGGTGAGAGCGATTCGTATTATGGCTATGGATTGACGGTGTTCAAATATAAAGGACTGGAGTTTGTGGGCCATGGCGGATTCAGTCGTGGTTACGGATCGATGATCCAGATGGTGCCGTCGCGAAAGTTTGCGGTGATAGTGTTGACGAACAAGAGTGGCGAGACGATGAGGAAGAGCTTGAACAAAGCGATGGAGCTCGGGCTGGGTTTGAAGGATGATGAGGAACAGAAGCCCGCGCCGGTCGCGCCGCCGGCAGCGTCAGAGATGAGTGAATATGTTGGCACTTACTCGCACGCTCCACAGACGTGGGAAGTATCTGATTAAAGAAGGCAAACTTTCCATGAAGTTTGATGGGAAGGATTATGTGATGACGAAGAGTGGAGAACGGAAGTTTACGTTCGGCGCGGAGAATGAGAATGAGGTCGTGTTCGTGCGCGGGAAGGATGGGAAGATCGGGTTTCTGTTCACTGAACTCTACGGGGCTAAGAAGGTTAAGTAATAGTTAGACAGGATGACAGGATTTACAGGATGTACAAGATGAATCCTGTATATCCTGAAAATCCTGTCATCCTGTCTATTTCTTGAGGTAACCGCCGGCGATCGTCTGGATAATCTCATAAAAGAAGTCGAGCAAGTCGTAGAACTGGTTTCGCCCGATCGTCGCAAAGTAAATCGCACCGACGATCGCCGCGACTATCACTATTCGCGTCACTGTTTTCACCGCCCTATACTGCCATCAGTTCAACTGTTTACGGAAGCGCCACGCGCTTTACGCTCGCATCCGCCTCAAAGGAGTGGTATAAACGCGCCACACACAAGGAGGTCAAACGGATGCTGAATTTCATCGTGGTGGTTAATCATTGGGTTAATCGCGGGTGCACTCGCGCGTCTGATCATGCCGGGAAGAGATCCGATGGGCATCATCGCCACCATTCTTCTCGGAATTGTAGGTTCAATTGTCGGCGGACTGGTGAGTTGGGCCATCTGGGGATCTGACACCGAGGAGGATTCCAACCCGCTGGTCTCCTGCTTTCGATACTCGGCGCCATCCTCGTGCTTTGGATCTGGCGGATGACGAGGAGCCGCAGTACCGTTTAAGCAGAGTTACAATTAGTGCCTGAACTGCCGGACATCGTCGTTTATATCGAGGCTCTCGAGAAACGAATACAAGGCAGTGTTCTCGAACGCGTTCGTATCGCCAGTCCTTTTCTGCTGCGAACGGCCGTGCCGCCTCTGTCCAGCGTCGAAGGCAAAAAAATCGTCGAGCTGCGCAGGCTTGGCAAAAGGATCTGCTTCGGCCTCGAAGGAGACCTGTGGCTCGTGCTGCACCTGATGATTGCGGGCAGGCTGCACTGGTACAACGAGCGCGCCAAGGCTGCTAAAGGTCGAAGTCTGGCTGTGTTTGACTTCAGCACCGGCAGCCTCGTCTTGACCGAAGCCGGGACACAGAAGCGTGCTTCGCTGCACCTGGTCCAGGGTGAAGCCGGACTCGAAAATCTCAATCCGGGTGGCCTGGAGGTTTTCGACGCGACGACTCGAAGAGTTTGCGCGAGCGATCCGCGCGAAGAATCACACGCTAAAACGCGCCCTCACCGATCCGCGCATACTCAGTGGCATCGGCAACGCTTACTCTGACGAGATCCTCTTCGAAGCTCGTCTTTCTCCGTTCACGTTCACGCAGAAACTCTCCGATAAAGACGTCGAGCAACTCTTCGAGGCGATCAAGCGAACATTGACTGACTGGCTCGAGCGTTTGCGTGTCTGATTCACGGATCGTTTTCCTGAAAAAGTAACTGCCTTTCGTCCCGACATGGCCACACACGGGAAATACGGCGAACCGTGTCCACGTTGCGGCAGTAAGATTCAGCGCATTCGTTACGGCTCGAACGAAACCAACTACTGTCCGACCTGCCAAACCGGTGGCAAACTCCTCGCCGACCGCGCCCTCTCACGTCTATTAAAGGACGACTGGCCCCGCACCCCCGAAGAGCTCGAAATCATGACGAAGAGTCGGTGACGGGATTCAAGATCTACAGAATTTACAAGATAAATCCTGTCAATCCTGCAAATCTTGAAATCCTGTCTCAACTTACTTCGCTGCCTGTTCCGGTTTATATAATTCATCACTGCCGACATCAAACACCCGGTTGAGCCGCGCGCGGTAGTTCTCAAACGCGATCTTGCCACGGCGCCTGGCTCTTCTCAATTCCTGAAATCCTGTTCATTACCTTATCTTGCGTTCCGCGTTTTCGAGATGTCTTGTGGTCTGGTCCGTCACGCTAAAGTTCGCCGGAACAAATTCACTCGTATCGGGTGATCTCAAGCCCCGCGGAGCCGGTCCTTCTTCAAGACTCTTCGACTTTTCCTTCTCACGCTCTATCACCTCGACCATTTTCTTGCTAACAACGACGCCATTAAGGATCAGCGCAATTCCAATCATGAAAGGGATGACTCCCGCCATCCACACGCTTCTGAGGATTTCAGCATCGCGCGGCTCCTGATTCGCAATCGCGTGCATCAGGAACAAACAAAAAGATCGACACGCCGATGCCGATACTGCTCACGATCACGCCGGCTTTGATTTCGTCGTAGCGCTTAACTTCGGGCGTGATGCCCATGCGCCGCTCCATTTCCTTCTTGCGCAGTTCGTTGGCCTTGCCCGACATAAACATCTCGGCGACCCAGGTGTTATTCCAGTCGAACTTCGCGTCGGGAGCATCGAGGGCCTCGCGCACCGCCTGGAGGTTCGCTCCGCAAGACTTGTACAAAACTTTATGTCGTCACCCTGATTCGAGGAACAACGTGGACATATCATAAGCAACTCCTTATCTGGGGGCTGAATTCACATAAATCAGAACGATATCTGTATACATCTGCGTCTATCTGCGGCTAAAATTACGATATGAAGCCTCTCCCGGTTCGAACCATTGCGCATTATCGCATCCTCGAACCCATCGGCGCCGGTGGTATGGGCGCCGTCTACAAAGCTTACGACAACAAACTCCAGCGGACGATTGCACTCAAGCTCCTGCCTTCTGAGTACGTGTCGCAACTGGACCGCCGTCGCCGGTTCTTTCAGGAAGCGCGCGCTGCCTCGGCGCTGAGCCATCCACATATTCTGACGATTTACGAAGTCGGCGAAGACGACGGCAGGCCTTACATCGCGATGGAGTACGTCGAAGGCCAGACCCTGCGCGACAAGATCAAAAACAACGGCCTGCAACTAAAAGAAACGCTCGATATCGCGATTCAGATCGCCGCCGGACTCGCGCGTGCGCACGACTCAGGCATCATTCATCGCGATCTGAAACCCGAGAATCTGATGGTGAGTCGCGAAGGCTACGCAAAGATCCTCGACTTCGGACTCGCAAAACTCGTCGCTGAGCGAGAGCGCGCTCTCGTCGCCGACAGCGAACAGAAGACACTCGTCCTCGGCGTGCAAACTGAGTCAGGCACACTGCTGGGCACCGTCAACTACATGGCGCCCGAACAGTTGCTGGGCCAACGCGTCGATCGTCGCTGCGACGTTTTTTCGTTTGGCGTAGTGCTTTGCGAAATGCTGACGGGCACAGCGCCGTTCGTGCACGACAACCGCATCGACACGATGCACGCGATCCTGCACCGCGATCCGCGCTTTCCGAGCGATGGCCGTCCGGAGCTTCCTTTTGATCTGCAACGGATCCTCGCGAAGGCACTCGCCAAGACACCGAAAGATCGCTATCAAACGATCGACGAACTCGCCGAAGAACTCAAAGCACTTAAACGCGAACTCGAGCTCGGCAAGACGCTGCCAGTCACACCGCGAACGCGCCTCGTGTTGAAGCGCACCGCCGCGGGTGCGCGCGCGGTCGACTACGAGAAAGAACTGAACGAAGCTCAGTTCAAAGCAGTAACAACTACTGAAGGTCCACTGCTGATCGTTGCCGGTGCAGGCACCGGAAAGACGCGTACACTCGTTTATCGCGTGGCGCGCCTCGTCGAGATCGGAGCGAAACCCGAGTCGATTCTCCTGCTCACTTTCACACGGCGTGCAGCGGCCAGCATGCTAACGCGCGCCGCCGCTCTGGCCGATGCGCGTTGCCAGCGCGTCTCGGGCGGCACGTTTCACTCGCTGGGCCATGCAGTGTTGAGGAAGTTTGCGGATGAAGCGGGTGTCGCGAAAAATTTCACCGTGCTCGACCAGAGCGACACTGAAGATCTGATCGATCTGCTGCGCCGGCAGATCCGGCTCACAAAATCGCAACACTTCCCGCGTAAGCGAACCATCGGGGCGATGTTCAGCATGATGGTCAACAAGGTCCAGTCGCTGAAGCAGGTGCTCAACCAGCACTACCCGCAGTTCGTCGACGAGCGCCGCAACCTCGAGACTCTCTTCAAGATCGTTTGAGGAGTTCAAACGCGGTCGTCACATGCTCACGTACGACGATCTGCTCGTGCGCTTTCGCGAAGCACTCGAAAACAGTGCCACAATGCGCGAACAGATCTCTGATCAGTATCGCTACATCATGGTCGACGAGTACCAGGACACGAACAAGCTGCAGGCTCAGATCGTGAAACTGATGACTGCGCGGCACGACAACGTCGCGGTCGTCGGCGATGAGTTTCAATCGATCTATTCGTTCCGCGGTGCAAGTCATCGCAACATGCTCGAGTTCCCGAAGCTATTCCCGTCGACGAAGATCATCAAACTCGAAGAAAACTTCCGCAGCACGCAGCCGATTCTCGACGTCGCGAACTCAATCATTTCTGACGTCAAAGAGAGTTTCAAGAAGCGACTTTACTCGCGCATCGAAGGCGGGCAACCGCCGGTTGTCGTGAGCGCGCACGACGAGAACGAGCAGTCGCGATTTGTCGCGCAGCGCATCGCGGATCTTCGCGAAGAAGGCGTGCCGCTGAGCGAAATCGCCGTGCTCTTCCGTTCCAGCTCGCATTCGTTCGACCTCGAGATCGAGCTTGGGAAGCACGGTGTTCCGTTTCGCAAGTTCGGCGGGATCAGGTTTGCGGAGTCGGCGCACATCAAAGATTCGCTGTCGTTTCTGCGTGTGGTCATAAAACCATCCGACACGCTCTCGTGGTTTCGCGCGCTGAAGTTGATCGATCACATTGGCGACGCCACGGTTTACCAGATACTCGAACATCTCGGCGTGGAGCAGCGAGAGTTTCGCTCGCCGCGAACGAGAGCCGCACTATTCAAGAAACTCCAGCGCTTTCCGGCGCGACCGGCTTACAAAGCTCAACTACAGCGACTCGCGCGCGTCTTGTGCACGATGGTCGAATCGAAAACGCCGGGCGAGCAATTGTCCGCGGTGCTGCGTTTCTACAAGCCGCTGTTGAAGAATAAGTATGACGACGTGCAGCGTCGCGGGCGCGATCTCGAGCACTTGCAATCAATCGCGAAGCGTTACAAAACTCCGGCAAAATTGCTCGACGACATCGCGCTCGATCCGACCGAAGCGGTGCAGGAGAACATGCCGCGACGTAGCAGCGGATTTGTAACGCTTTCGACCGTGCATTCGGCGAAAGGTCTCGAGTGGGACAACGTTTTCCTGATCTGGATGACCGATGGCTGGTTTCCGTCGAGCAGGTTTCAGGATGAGTTCGACGATTACGAGGAGGAGAGACGGCTGCTTTACGTCGCCACGACGCGCGCAAAGAAGGATTTGCATTTCGTCTATCCGGCGGTCGATGTCTACCGTGGCCCGGAGACGGATGGCACGCCAACCCTTTCGCGCTTTCTCGAGCCGATACCGCCGTCAATTCTTCCACACGCGTCACTGGCAGGCGAATAAAAAGCCATCCACAGATTACACAGACAATATGATAATCTGTGCAATCTGTGGATGCACTTATGACTCTCGGAACCGAATGGCTCATCGACGCAAACGGCTGCGACCCGACGGCCCTTGCAGATCTCGATCGCCTGCGTGAAATTTTCGAACGCGTCATACGCGATCTCGACCTGAACGTTATCGGCGAGATCGCGCTGGCATCAATTCGATCACCCAGACGGAATCAGCGGCCTCGCACTACTTTCGGAATCGCATCTCACCTGTCACACGTATCCCGAATTTCGCGCCGCGACATTCAATCTCTACTGCTGCCGCAACCGCGCCTCATGGACATGGGAAACAACGCTCAAACAAATGCTCGGCGCCACCGACGTGAAAATTCGTATGTTTGAGCGAATGATTCACGAAGATGCGCAGGTCGCCGCAGGAGCCGCTAAATGAGCGTGCTCGTGGCGAACTGCCCGTCATGCGGCGCGCCGG
The DNA here is from genome assembly GCA_963748155.1 of uncultured Acidobacteriota bacterium. GTDB lineage: Bacteria > Acidobacteriota > Blastocatellia > Pyrinomonadales > Pyrinomonadaceae > PSRF01. Next base: position 1,039,715 of record CAVVHV010000005.1, read on the forward strand.
TTGAGTTCAAGAGCGGGCAATCTATCGTCGTCATCTGCGCATATTGCCGCTCGGCAATCGCGCGCACCGATCGCGAGTTGAAAGATCTTGGCAAGGTCGCGGAGCTTGTCGAAACCGGATCGCCGTTGGACGTCGGACTGCGCGGCAAATGGAAAGACGTGCCGTTTGAGTTAACCGGCCGCGCGCAACTCGGTCACGAGATGGGCGGCCAGTGGGACGAGTGGTATGCGACGTTCTCAAACGGCTGGCTCGGCTGGCTCGCCGAAGCTCAGGGCCGCTTCTACATCACGTTTCAATATCCGATTCCCGAAGGCCTGCAACTGCCGTCGTTCGATCAGCTAGAGCTCGGACAGCAAGTGCCCGGTCTGCCGTGGCCCACGACTTTGATGGTCGCGGAAACCGGACGCGCAACCGCACTCGGCGCCAAGGGCGAGATTCCTTATCTCCTAACGCCCAGTGAAACTTACTACTACGCCGATCTGTCCGGTGTGAACGGCGCCTTCGGAACAATCGATTACAACCAGACGCCGCCACTCGTCTTCCTGGGCCAGGAGGTCTCGCTTCTCGACCTCGGCATCACGACCACACGTAAACCCGAACGGGAAGAGCGACGCGTCGGAGCCGCACAGCTTGGCTGTCCAAACTGCGGCGGTCCACTCGAGCTACGCGCGCCGGATAAGACCGAGCGCGTCACTTGTCCAAACTGCAACTCGCTGTTGGACGTGAATCAAGGTCAGCTTACAGTTTCTGAAAGCACTCGAGAAGCCGTGGTTTCAGCCGTTGATTCCGCTCGGCACTGTTGGCGAAATGCCGGAAGGAAAGATGACGCTTATCGGCGCAATGGCGCGCAGCGTGACGATCGAAGGCACGCAATATTTCTGGAGTGAGTATCTTCTCTACGAACCGCAGATCGGTTTCCGTTGGTTGGTCCATAGTGACGATCACTGGAACTACGTGCGCGCCGTTCCGCCCGGAGACGTGTACGACGCGGCGAAGTCAGCGGTATACGACAACAAGAGTTATCGAATTTTTCAGGACGCACAGGCGCGCGTTGAAGTCGTACTGGGTGAGTTTTACTGGAAGGTCGAGACCGGCGAGCAGGTGCGTGGCGTCGATTACGTTAAGCCGCCTTACATGCTTTCGAAGGAAGTTTCGACTGTCTATATCACCGATCCGAACGACGCGAATAAAACCAGGCGATCCACGGGCGAGATCAACTGGTCGCAGGGAACGTACATGCCGGTGCCGGACGTCGAGAAAGCGTTCTCCGTCAGTGGGCTGCCGCGTCCGTCGAATATCGCGCCCAATCAACCTTACAAACACTGGTGGGTTTACAAATACTGGCTCGGCTTCATTCTGCTGCTCGCGTTAACAGGATTTCTGTCGATGGTCTTTGCGGGATCGACGTCGCAGGTGTTTTCGCAAACTGTGACGTTCCAGCCGTTGCCGAACGAGGATGGCACGCAGGTCTTCTTCAGTGAGCCGTTCGAGCTTAAGGGCAGGCGCAATATCCGTGTCCTCGCCCAGTCGCCGGTGCAGAACACGTGGGTTGCTCTCGAGGGCGATTTGATAAACGACGAGACGGGCGTGGTCCAATCGTTTCCGATCGAGATCTCTTATTACCAGGGCGTTGAGGATGGAGAGTCGTGGTCGGAAGGTGGGCAGAGCGATTCGGCGTACACGTCGTCGATGCCTGGCGGGCAGATACATACTGCGGTTGGAGGGACAGTGGGAGAAGTGGTCGCAGCCGGCGGTCGTGTCTGTGCAAGTCGAGCAGAACGTGACGCGCGGGTTCAATTTCCTGATTGGGTTGATCGTGTTGTCTATTGGACCGGTGATCATGCTGATTTATCACATCGGTTTGAGAGGCGGCGCTGGTCGGAGAGTATGTTTAGTGGTGGGGATGATTCAGATGATGATGACGACTGACGTCTCACGACAGTTTTAGACAGGATTTACAAGATTTCTCAGGATGAACAAGATAAATCCTGTCAATCCTGAAAAATCTTGTAAATCCTGTCTAAGGTTTTTCGTTAAGGAGTTTCAAATGCTCAAAGCACTCTACACAATCTTCGCTGTTGGCGTGGTGAGCCTTTACAGCGTCGCCGCGATGCTCGGTTGGGAACTCAGCGGCGGCTCGCGCCGGCAATTGCCACCCGACGCGCGCCAAAACGGCTATCGCTCGTTCCACTTCTGGCACTATGGCTTACACGGAGGAAAATGATGCTATGATTCAACTATCTTCGGATCGGTAATCCCAATGGAGAGCTTGCTGCCTATTGTCGTCACGACGCTCGTGTTCGTAGCCCTGGGCCTGATTGTTTTCGCGCTCGCGTTTCTCGTGATTGCCAAAGCGACGCCCTTCTCGGTCCGCAAAGAGATCGAAGAAGATCAAAACGTCGCGCTCGCGATCGTGATCGCGTCAGTGATCCTCGGCAGCGCCTTGATCATCGCCGCCGCCGTCCACGGATAGTTTAGAGTTCAACCTTTAGGTTGCTGTCGTAATGCCGCGCTACAAAGACAAGCTAAAGCTTGAACTCTGAACGAGAAAGAGATGAAACGGCCCCCGTTACTCTTTCTCAACGTTCTCATCGTCGCGACCTGCGGCCTGATCTACGAGTTGCTTGCGGGCACTCTCGCAAGCTACGTCCTCGGCGACTCCATCACACAATTCTCACTCATCATCGGTATCTATCTGTTCGCGATGGGAGTCGGTTCGTGGCTCTCACGCTTCATCGATAAAGGCCTCGCGCGCCGGTTTGTCGATATCGAGCTGGCCGTGGCTGTGCTGGGCGGCTTCTCTGCCCCGCTTTTGTTTCTCACGTTCTCGCGTGTCAGTTATTTCTACCTCGTACTTTATTTCGTCGTCTTCGCGATTGGCGTTTTCGTCGGTCTTGAGATACCGCTGCTGCTTCGCATTTTGAAGGACGAGATCGAATTCAAAGAGCTTGTCTCGCGTGTGCTCGCGTTCGACTACATCGGCGCGCTCCTCGCCTCGATCCTGTTTCCAATCCTCTTCGTTCCGCGTCTTGGGTTGATTCGCACGTCGCTAATCTTCGGAATGCTGAACGCCGGCTGTCGCGTTTGTGGGGCACGTGGATGCTGCGGCCGCTGATCAAAGGGCGCATCACGGGACTGCGCGTGAAAGCGATTGTGGTGATGGTGTTGCTGCTGATTGCCCTCGTGAAAGCAAACCGGATCACTTCGCTTGCCGAAGACGAGATGTTTGCCGATGAGATCGTCTTCACGAAAGACACGCCTTACCAGCGCATCGTTATTACGCGCGGGCGCGCGGGATTTCAGCTATTTCTCAATGGCAACTTGCAGTTCAGCTCGACTGACGAGTATCGCTACCACGAAGCGCTCGTGCATCCGGCGATGTTGCTCGCAGATAATCCGAAACGTGTCCTCGTGTTGGGCGGCGGCGATGGACTCGCGTTGCGTGAGATCTTGAAGTATCCGTCGGTCGAGCACGTCACGCTTGTCGATCTCGATCCGGAGATGACGAAGCTCTCGAGTACTTTTCCTTTGCTCGCGAAGTTGAACCAAAATGCATTCAATGATCCGCGCGTTCAGGTCATCAACGAAGACGCTTTCATCTGGGTTGAGAAAACGACCGATGCGCTCTACGACACGGCGATCGTCGACTTTCCCGATCCAAACACGTTCGCGCTCGGCAAGCTCTACACGACGCGCTTTTATCGTTTGTTGAAATCACGCCTGACTCAGAACGCGGCGGTCGCCGTGCAATCAACGTCGCCGATGTTTGCGCGCAATTCGTACTGGTGCATCATCCGCACACTTGAAGCCTCGGGTTTCTTCGTCAGACCTTATTACACAGCGGTCCCGAGCTTTGGGCTCTGGGGTTACGCGCTCGCGCGATCATCCGTGTTCGAGGTGCCAAGAAATCCACCGCCGGGATTGAAGTTTCTCGACGATCAGACACTTGCGGCGATGTTTACGCTCTCGAAGGACATCGAGCGCGTGGGAGTGGAGATTAACCGCCTCGATAACCAGGTGCTGGTGCGGTATTACGAGGGCGAGTGGAAACGATTTGAGTAAAGTTCAGAGTTCAACCTTTAGGTTGTTTGTGCCGCCGCGAGTCTCAGCAGGAACAAGCTAAAGCTTGAACTCTAAACAGTTATGAATAGGCGTGAAATTTTGGCGGCGTTTCTGGGCGTGCCGTTTGCCCTCGCGGCGTGCCGGCGCGAGGAGATGCCGCCGCTGCCCGCGGGCGAGATTGTCGGCGCGTCCGATGTCTTCGGGCATCGCCTGCGCGATGGTTTGCACGTCGAAGTTCCCGCGGACGCGTGGTCTAATATTCCGGTAGTAATCGTCGGTGGCGGTGTCGCTGGTCTCACGGCCGCGTGGCGACTGCGCAATTCCGGCTTCACAAATTTCATCCTGATTGAACTCGAAAGCGCCCCCGGCGGCACGTCTCGCTCCGGCTCGAACCGTCTGATCTCCTTCCCGTGGGGCGCACACTACATTCCCGCACCGATGAAAGAAAACTCCGCGCTCGTCGCGCTGCTCAATGAGATGGGCGTCCTCGAAGGAAAAGACAAAGACGGCGAGCCAATCATCGGCGAGCAGTTTCTCTGTCGCGATCCGGAAGAACGCATGTTCTATAAAGGACGCTGGTATGAAGGACTGTATCTTCACGCCGGTGAAACTGAAGAGGACCAGCAACAGTTTCAGAAGTTCAATGCTGAAGTTGATAAGTGGATCCCGTGGCGGGATGCGAAGGGACGTCGCGCGTTCACGCTGCCGGTGTCAGCATGTTCAGACGATGTCGAAGTGACGTCGCTCGATCGTTATTCGATGAGCGAGTGGATGGACGCGCGCGGCCTCACGAGCCCGCGGCTCCGCTGGTGGGTCGACTACGCGTGTCGCGACGACTACGGCATGACGCTCGAGCACACAAGCGCGTGGGCCGGGCTCTTTTACTTCTGCTCGCGCGTGCCCGCGCCGAAGACGGAGTCGCAATCGCTGATCACGTGGCCTGAAGGCAATGGCCGTTTGGTCCAACACCTGTTTGAGAAGGCGAAAGAAAACATTCAACTCGATCGTGCGGCGGTTGAGTTGATACCGGCAGACAACGGCGTTGATGTCGTCACGCTCGATCACACTGGACGAGAGCCACGAGGGTTTCATGCGCAGCGTGTGATCTTCGCGGCGCCGCAGTTCATGGCGCGCTACCTCGTGCGGCCATATCGCGACAACCCGCCGCCGCACATCGCTGAGTTTCAATTTGGTGCGTGGATGGTGGCGAACCTGACGTTGAAAGATCGACCGAAACCCGGCTCGCCGCGCGATTTTCCGCTCGCGTGGGACAACGTTCTTTACGAGAGTCCGTCGCTCGGATATGTGGTAGCGACGCACCAGCGCGGGCTCGATCGTGGTCCAACTGTGCTGACTTATTACTACCCGCTTTGTGATGAGAACCCGCGCACGGCACGGACGCGGTTGTTAGAGACTGATTGGCGCGGCTGGGCTGAAGTGACATTGAGCGATCTTTCGCGTGCACATCAGGACATTCGTGGATTGGTTGAGCGGTTGGACGTAATGCGTTGGGGTCACGCGATGATTCGCCCGCGAACGGGATTCATGTGGGGCTCAGCTCGACGTGAGGCGGCGAAGTCGTTTCGATCGATTCACTTCGCGCACTCGGAGTTGAGTGGTGTCGCTCTATTTGAAGAAGCTTTTGATAATGGTCTACGCGTCGCGAATGAAATCCTGTCAATCCTGTAAATCTTGTCATCCTGTCTAACAGGATTACAGGATTTTCATGATTTAACAGGATGTGGAGCGTTCACCAACGCGTGTCGAATCTCTCTCAGCGCCTCTTCAAGTTCATCACCAATCAACTCCAACCTCGGCGGCCGGACACGCGCATTGCCCATCCCAACCTCCTGTTGCACGAGCTTAATCAACTGCACGAATTTCGGCACCGTATCCATGCGCAACAACGGCAGAAACCAGTTATACAACTCGATCGCCTTCTCTTTTTCGCCATTCATCGCGTAGTTGAACAAATCGACTGACTCGCGCGGGAACGCGTTCACGAGTCCAGCGATCCATCCGACCGCGCCCATCAACACGCCTTCGACAATCACATCATCAACACCGACAAAGATCGCGAGCCGGTCGCCAATCAACTCTCGAATCCACGTGATGCGTCGCACGTCAGTGCTCGACTCTTTCACAGCCTCTAAGTTCTCATGCTCCGCAGCGACCTCCGCGATCTGTTGCGGCAGAAAATCCGTGCCGTACGCGACCGGGTTGTTGTAAAGCATGCAGGAGAGTTTCGTCGCGCGGAAGACTGCGTCGATGTGCGCTTTCATTTCGCGCCAGTCGCTGCGATAGACGTAAGGCGGCAACACCATCAAGCCGCTGCAACCAACATCAGCGGCACGTTGGGCCAGCCGCACTGCCTCCGCCGTGCTCAACGAAGCGATTGCGGCGACGACCGGCACTCGTTCGCCAACGGCGTCGATGACAGTCTTCCATAGCGCAAGCTTCTCATCGAAACTCAACGTTGCGCTCTCGCCCAGCGAGCCGGGCGTCACGATTCCCGTGCAGCCGTTGTCGATTAGCCACTTCGCATGACGGGCGACAAAGGCGTGATCGATGTTGAGTTGTTCGTCAAAAGCAGTTGTCGTCGCAGGCATCACGCCCGCCCATTTCATTTTCATTCATCGATTACCTCACGTTTTGCCTCAATCACGCGATTAAACGCAGATCTGCGTTCATTGCGTTATCTGCGGTAATTAAGCTGTCGATTCTAACGGGCAGCACAGGTGGACGGACGGATTCCGCGCGCCAGCCGAAAAGAAATTCAACAGCGCTCGCCGCAGACTCGTCCCTGGCATGGGCCCATGCCGCAGCGCGTTTGGAGCTTCGCGGCGCGCCAGGAACTATGCCCGCGTAGTCGTTCGAACGTCACGTCTTCGCAGCGGCAGACAATCGTTTGCGGCGTCGATAAATGTTTTAGTTCTTCACGCAACGCGAATGTGCGATTCAACAAGTCTGCAAACTTGCGTTGCTTCGCACGTACCGGAAACAACTCGCGCGCGGCTTCATGCTTTCCCGCCGCCGCCAGTCCGGCGATCTCTCCTTCGACGAGCGATAACTCCAAACCACCGATTCCGGTCGTTTCTCCGGCGCTGTAAACGTTTGAAACCGTCGTCTGCTGAAACTCGTCTACTCTAACGCTGTCACGTTCAACCTCGCATCCCAACAACTCCGCCAGCTCAACATTCGGCACGAGATGAAAACCGCACGCAAGATAATCACACGCCACCTGCCAACGCTTTCCACCGCGAGCCAACGTTACGCCTTCGAGCTTCTCTTCCCCGTACGCCTCAGCCACCCAGCATCCACTCCGAAACGGCACATTTTTCAGTTGTCGCATCAAACCAAATGCCTGCGACCTTTTACTGAACAAGCCGGCCGCGAACCGCACCAGTTGCACCGACGAGGCTTGCTCGGCAACCAGCAACACATCCGCTCCACGCCCAAGCAAGTAAGCCGCGACTGCCAACAACAATGGACCACTTCCCGCTACAACAACTCGCTTACCTTCAATCGGCAATCCTGTCTTCACGAGCGCTTGCAAACCACCCGCGCCCATCACGTTCGGCAGCGTCCAACCCGGAAAAGGCAGAAAACGCTCACGCGCGCCTGTCGCCAGCACGAGCTTCGAATAATCCAACTCGCAAACGCCGCCGTTTCTTTCAGCGAGCAGCGTTCCCGGCCGCGGTTGCTGAAACACGCGCGCACCATTGATCACCTCAACATCAACGCTGCGAATTCTTTCAAACCACACCTGCGCCTCAGGCGGTCCACCACGCCAGATCTGGCCACCCGCCGCCGGATTGTCATCAACAACCGTCACGCGCAAGCCACTCTGCGCCCCGCGCCATGCCGCCGCGAGCCCTGCCGGTCCGGCGCCAACCACCAGCAGATCGCAAACATGACGAGCGTCACCCATCCGTTCGCACGTCCATGCCGTTTCTACAAATCGTTTGACAACTACGACAGTGCTGCTCGCCGTTGATCGTGACGCGGCACTCAAAACAGATCCCCATACCACACAATGGACCACGCGGCTCACCCGTCACTGAACGTCGAAATCCCACCGTACCGGTTTTCAGAATCGCCGCAGACACCATGCTTCCAGCCGGCATCTCGACTGAAACCCCATTGACGACAAGCGTCACAGTCTCAGGCATGCCCCGCCTCCTGTGCCATTCGCGCCGGTAAGTAAGGCGTGATTGGAATCGCGCTCTCGCGGTTCATGATTTGATCGACGAGCAGCTTTGCAGTGGCGAGTGAGGTCGTGATACCGAGCCCTTCGTGGCCGGTAGCGAGATAGAGTCGCTCGTGTTCCGCGTGTGGACCAATTAGCGGAAGCTTGTCAGGTGTAGCAGCACGAAATCCCGTCCACGTGCGCAACGATGAGAGCTTTCCGAGGCCCGGAAGGTATTCGACAGCGCGATCGAGCATGCGCGTGAGAATCGAATTGTCGACGTGCGAATCGTCGGCACCGAACTGTCGCGACGAACCGATCAATAGTTGACCGGTCTTGCGTGGTTGAATGTTGAATGCGACTGATTCGGCCGTCAGCGAGTGCGCACTTTTCAGATAACCGAGCTCGACCAGTTGATGCCGCACGAAATTCGGATAGCGATCGGTAATGACGAGATGACCTTTCCGTTTCTTCACCTCGAGTCCGTGCGTCAACGCCGGCGACGAGCTACCGGCTGAATTCACAACCAGTCCGGCCGAGATGGAACTTCCGTCGCGCAAGCGAACGCCGGCCGTGTCTATTTTCTCGACTGCTGAACCAAGAAACACTGCGGCGCCTTTCGCCATTGCCTGGTCGACAAAATACTGCGCCGCACACGGCGGATAGATCACGCTGTCGCCGGGAACACGAAGCCCGCCAACCAATCCCGGACGCAAATTCGGCTCAGCTTCCGCGAGCGATTGCGCGTCGAGAATCTCGGTCTTCACGCCGCGCTCCGCATAGAATTTCTCCTTTGCGCCGCACTTCCGCCATCTCTTCGTCGTCAACTGCGACCCAGATCGTGCCGCACGCGTCGTGCTCGACTTCGCGCGGCAGCTCGTCGCTGATCTCGTCCCAAAGCTGTTGCGAGTAACGCGTGAGCGCAAACTGCGCTTCCGAGTCGTCCATCACCACGAGATGGCCCATGCCGGCCGCTGTCGCGCCACCACCAATGATTCCTGCTTCAACGATCGCGACACTCATGCCCTCGCGAGCGCACTCCGCCGCACACGCGGATCCGACAATACCCGCGCCGATGATGACCACGTCGTAAGTTTTCGAACTCATCTGCCAATGCCCATGGCAAAGGGATCGCGAGCGTCGAGAATCAGATCTGCTTCAGCGGTGATAAAAGCCGAGCCTTTGATATGCGGGTGTACAACGTTGTCGACAACTTTGATTGTTCCTTCAAAGACGCTGCCGACAATGCTCTCCTGCTTCCACACCTCGCCTTCTTTCAGTTTTCCATCAGCAAACAAACATGCCAGCTTGGCGCTCGTGCCCGTGCCGCACGGCGATCGGTCGTAAGTCTTACTGGGACAGAGCACAAAGTTTTTACTGTTAACTCCCGGCAGTTGCGATGGACCGAAGAGTTCCACGTGATCGATCTCATGCCCGTCTGGTCCAGTAATTCCGGCGTGCGCAAGGGCTTCGCGAACTCTCAAAGTAAACTCCAGCAAGCGATCGATATTATCGAACTCCAGCTCCTGGCTATGTTCATTCACGAGGAAAAACCAGTTTCCACCCCAGGCAACATCTCCTCTAACTGGTCCAAAGCCTGGAACTTCGATTGTGATGTTAGCGGAGAGACGATAACTTGGAACATTCGCCACTTCCACTGTCTTATTCTCATCGAGATGCGCGACGACGACTCCGACCGGCGTCTCAATACGATGTAACCCGGGACCAATGCGGTTCAGATGGGCCAACGTCGCGACCACGCCGATCGTGCCATGCCCGCACATACCCAAATACCCTGCGCGATCGAAAAAAATGATGCCCGTTACGCACGATGAATCGACTGGCGTACACAGCAACGCGCCGACAACCGCGTCAGAACCACGCGGCTCGTTCACGACCGCGCGGCGAAATTCGTCGTGATTATTTTTGAAGCGCTCGAGACGATTTGCGAGAGGATCGTTGCCGAGATCCGGCCCGCCGCTAATGACCACACGCGTGGGCTCACCGCCGGTGTGTGAATCGATGACTTTGACGCGTCGCATTCCGGCATATTGAGCCACAAAAAGGCACAAAAGTCACAAATGATTTATCTTGTAAATTCTGTAAATCTTGAAATCCTGTAAAAGGCTCTCTATCCATCAAAGTCTTTTACAGGATTACAAGATTTACAGAATTTACAAGACGAGTCTATGATGTCTCACGCCGCGTCTTCACGAATGGCCCAGAATTCCGGAGTTCCGAAAGGCAAGTAAACAATAATGCGCAAGCTTTTCCCCCTCGTTCTTCTTCTGCTGTGCACCAGTGTGGCTTCCGCCCAGGGCCAATTGACGCCTGCCCAGGCGCGCGAGGCCGAGTGGAAGAGCTACGCACTCCCGCAGACGAACTTCGCGCGGCAGATGAGTCCTGAGAGAGAGTTTCTCTTTCGCGTGCCCGCCGACTGGAAGCAACAGGGAACCGCGCTCATCTTCAATGGTCCGCACTCCTCGTTGATCAAGGTATACACACAGAAGATTCCCGACGGCTATCCGTTTCAAGAATATTTCGCTTCAGCTCTTCAGGGTGTGAGAGACGTGCCGGGTGCGGATCGAACGTTGACGCGCAAGACGCAGCTACAGGATCTCGAAGCCCGCGAGATCTTCCTCGAGATCGACAACACTGACGGCGAGACGATCCGTAACATTTCGTGGATCACAGTGAGTGGACCACTGGCAGTCACGTTCAACTTCCAGGCGCCCATTGCGCATGCTGCTGAGCTCGAGCCGTTTTTCAAAGCCGTCGTGCAATCGGTCGTGTTTGTTTCGAAGGACTATCAAGTCCTCGACTCGCTCCGCTCTACGATAATCAAAACGTCCACGCCTGGTCCGATCAACGAGATCGAGAGTATCGTCGCCGCTCTGGGTGAGGCGACTTCCGATCGAGAATCAACGATCAAGCGCCTCGCCTCGCTCTTTTCAACTCATACGGACGTCACCATTGACCTGCTGCTCGATCGCCGGCCGTTGATTCGCGCGGCGGCTGTCCAGGCGCTCGCTCGCACGGCCAACAACACGCTCAAGCCGTTCCTTTGGGAGATGGTCGACGACGAGGAGTTACTTGTGGCGGAGGCGGCGGCTCGCAGTGTTGCAACCGATCCGGACGTTGTTGCCCAAACTCTCAAACATTCGGCGTCGGGATACGACACCGAAACTATCGCTCGAGTCTGGCCATTCATGCTGCGTGATAAGCGAATCGAGCTGCTGCAACAGATCTTCAACAAGACCGCGACGGCGCCGAAGCCCCCACCACCTCGGGCAGCAAAAGTTTCTCCCAAAAACGAAATAATTGTTAACGCGACCGAGCTGAAGGCCGTAAAACCGGGAACTCCTGTGCCCGATGTTACCGTTGGCGTTTCCACCTATCCTGATGTTCAGCTCGGCGCGCTCACACTGCTCCCCACCATCACACCCAGTGAGTTCAAACTGCCACTGGCGCGGCTCATGGCGTCAAATTACAACCCGCTGATCGCAGTTGGATTGCAAGTGGCGGAACAACGTAGCGAAGCGTTGCCGGTCGAGTCGTTGATCAAACTCGTCGCGTCGTCCGATCAGCAGGTAAGTAAACTCGCGGCCCAGAGTCTTGGGCTTTCCGCAAGTGTTTCTGACATTCCGCGCATCGAAGCGCTCGTCTCGAAAGACTCGGCAGCCGCAAAAAAGCCTCTCGACGACGAACTCAAACTCTCCATCAAGAAGATTCGATTTCGAAACGAGCTGAGTACCGCGAAAAGCACGGCCGAACAACTTGAGGTCATCAACAAAGCACTCACTGATCCGTCAATCGATGAGTTTGCCTGGCGATATCATTGTGAAGCGAAAGTCGCGGGATGTGCACCAGCCAACAGCCAGCCTACCTTGAAGCCCGATTTCGCCGTCAAGCCGTTTGCAGAAAATCTGTTTCCTAACAAAGTGCGTTATTACACGGCGATTCTGAATCCGGGCCAGTCAGTTCAAAGGTTTTACGAAACATTGAACGGCTTGCAGATGGACTCTCCGCGCGCGCAAGCGAGCCTTGTGTTGATGATCAGCTTCCTGCGCCAGCAGCTCGCGACCGAGTTGAGTGCGCCTGCTGACGCCGCAACGCTGATCGAATACACCGGAATCGATCCCAATTCGCCTATTACGATGGCTGCCTGGCTCTCCGACAAAGCTCTCGACACCACGGTCATGGCGGAAAGAAGAGCAATCGTGTTGCGCGTCAAAGATCGTGCGCGATTTGAGCGCGTTATACAGGCGCTTCAGCAATCAAGCGGCAGCTTCGCGAATCTCGCTGATTATGTCGCATATGGCACGCGCGCTGTCGCTGCTTTTCCCGCGATCCTGCCATTGAGTGTCGCGGCTGTGCGATCAGTTGATCCGGAAAAGCCCTTTACAGGACCACTGCTGAACTATGCGTTCGTCGGAGAAGGCGAGTGGAACGGATTGCGTGTCAAGACAATCGAAAATCGCTCTATCACTTCCGATTGGATGATTGATCACGCCGTTACACATATTGTCTTCGTCGGCGACACTGTGATTCTCACGCCCGATCTCGCAACTATGCGAGACCTCCTGGTCCATGCCGCCAATCCAACTGACGGCCAGTATCTTGCGGACAACACGGAATTTCGTAAAGCAATTGAGCGTCGTGGTGATGTCGTCTATTTCAGCGATCTAAAAAGCGTGCTAAGTGCGTTTGGAGCAGACACCAAAGATCCGGGTTACAACATCAGGGAGAGTGGGGCGCTGAGTATTTCGAACAGCTCGTGGGAAAACTCTCACCATCTCGTGTTCGAGGAGAGTGACTGGTCAAAGCCATTGCTGCCGTTTCATCCTAAGGAACTGACAGCGCCACGTGAGTTGTTGCCTGCTTCGACGATCGCTTACTACCTGATGAAAGTCGATCTGGCGAGTGCGTGGCCCACGAAATTGAGAACGTTTTTCCTTCCTGACGATCATCAGGACACGTCGAAGTTGTGGGCGATCGATTTCCAAAAGGACGTGTTGCCTGAGCTCGGGCCGGAATGTGGCGCCATCATCCTTGAGCTTCCGGAACTGAGAGACTTCAAAGATGGAACGTGGGCCGCGTTCTGCAAATTGAAAAGCACGAAACTGTCCGAGGCGCTGAGTGGCGGTAAATTTTTTACCGGCGTTGGTCCAACTAAAGATTTCGCTGAAGTTAAAGTCGGCACTGACTCCTATTTTGTCGCGACGCGCAAAGGGTTTCTCGTCGTTTCCAATCACGACAAAGGAATCGCTGCGTTCGACGGTAAAAGCAATCTGGCAGACACACGCGACTACTCGCGCGCTGTGGAGAAAGTGCCGAGCGGTATCGTTGCTTTCGGCGGCTACAACCTCGAAGCCGCGATCGCTGCGGCGAACAAGATACCGGTGGAAGGAGAACAGGCTTTTATCGCAAACATGATCGGTTCCGTTGCCGGTGCGTTTCATAGTCAAAACTTTTACGCAACCGCAAGCTCGGGAGCAGTGGAAGCACATTCGTCGGTCGCGATGGATCGCGAGGGTCGTTATCCGGTGGCCGATTTTAATTTGCTGACGAGCGGCGCGAATATTACCTTCGCTACGCTCGAACCTGCCGGTCTTCCCATTACCGATCAGAATCGCTTGAGTAGTCTGGTGCTGAAAGTCCGTTCCAAAGCGCCTGGCCCAATCGAAAATATTCGCGACGACATCAAGACAGCAGAGCAAACCGTCGAGCAGAAGTCTGCAAAAGAGCTGGTGCTGACGATCGCTGCGCGAAGAAGCAGTCCTGAGAAGGCGATCGAGTTGCCGGTTAAGGATGCGGAGTTTGCTCAGTTTTTGAAAGCGACGACTGAATTTGCGGCTGACAACGAGGAAGTAAAAAACCAGGCGAAACAGATCGCCGGTACCGATCGTGACGCGTGGAAAGTAGCGCGAAAGCTGGCAGAGTGGACCTTCAAAAACCTCGAATGGAAACTCGTCACGAGCGCAGACGCGGCGCAAACACTCGCCACGCGTGAAGCTGACTGTTCCGAGTTCAGTGCGCTCTATGTGGCGATGGCGCGCTCGTTAGGCTTGCCCGCACGCATGGTTACTGGACTCGCGTACAGCGGAAACTCGTTTGGTGGTCATGCGTGGGTGGAAGTTTGGGTTGGAAAATGGATCGAGCTCGATCCGACCTGGGGCACAGACTTTGTTGACGCGACTCACATTCGCGACACCTCGAATGCCCTCGTCACGTCCGCCGCGTTGAATCTCATCGAGCTCGAAGTGCTGGAAGCGAAACGTAATGTGGCTGAGTTTCAAAAGAGCGCCAAAGCTCTCGCACAGCATCTCTCGAACGCGATCCCGACCGCTGCTCGATCCGATATCGAAGCGACAATCGATCTGCCGATGTTAACGGACGAGGTCATGGGCCAGGGTGCCTGGTCCAAAATGAACGACGGCGAGAAAGATAAGATGTGGTCGGCGTACCGCAGGATGATCGAGGAGATCGTAACGGGTTACGGCAACAGCCGCTCCGTGTACCAAAAGCTGCGCGTCGTGCATCTCGAGGAAAAGGGCAATGTAGCTGAGGCGACTTGCCTGCTCAACCCCTCTGAAGTGTTGTTGAAGCTGCGTTTCATGCGGCGGAATGACCTGTGGTCTCTGGTCGAAGTCCAACAAAGCGATACCGGGCTTAACACCGTTTCAGACACGCTTCAGACGACAATCACCGGCATCGAGAAAATTCGCGCAGGTCAGAAAGCACCGCCATCGGGTTTAAGTGATTTCGCTCGTGTGCTGGTCTTGATGGAAAGGAACGCTGCGAAAGCGATCACGTTCGCGGACAACGCGCTCAAAGCCAAATCCGCGGATAAAGGCTTGCGGCTTCTGAAAGCGTTGGCTCTATTTCGGGTAGACAGAGAGCCCGACGCCGTCAAGTTACTGCGCGAGTTGAGCAATGAAGATTACGCGCCGGCGATTTACACACTCGGTAGTCAGTTGAGTGATGTCGAAGATGAGCCGGTGCAGAAGGAAAACGTCAAGCTTTGGGAGCGTTACACTTCACTCGAACCTCACGATCCGCGTGGCTTCCGCGCCCTTGGTAGTGCGTATAGCACTGTGGGAAATCTGGGTCAGGCCGAAGCCGCGTACCGGAAAGCGATCGAGATCAGTCCCGCCGACAGCAGCGGCTACTTTCAGCTGATCTTTTTTCTGACTATGAACGATCGCGTGAGCGAGGTGAAACCGCTGCTTGTTGCGTACGACCAGCACAAGGACACCGATGAAGACGTGTTCGTCTTGACACTTCGGAACCTCTACTTCGCGTCAGAACTTGCGGCCGCAGAAAAGCTTGCGGTGAGTGAGCCAGTGAGAGTGAAGGGCAGCGCAAAAGCCAATCTGCTACTCGGAAGAATTCACCTGGATACCCGACGTTATGTCGTCGCACTTAACCACTTGAATTTAGCTGCGCAGCTAGACAAAGAATCGTCGGAGCCTTACGTATTGATGGCTACGGTTCACCGGGAACAGTCGCGTTTCAGCGCGGCGCTGAAAGCTGCCGATCAAGCCATCAAACTTGATCGGGAGGACAGCGAAGCACACTATGAGCGTGCCTGTGCCTTGGCACGACTTGGTCGTCTAAAGGAGGCGATGACGGCCCTCGAGAGGTCCATCGATCTCGATGAAGACCAGTTAGACTACATCGCTGATGAAGAGGATCTGAAACCTTTGTCTTCCCTGCCGGCTTTCAGGAAACTTCTCGCGCCACCACCGCCGCCGGAGAAACCTTAATCTTTTGCGCCAGGTGTCGGAATTTTCTGCAGTGTCGTGGCCGAATCTGGCGCAAAATTTCAACAAAACGAGCCGGAACAATGCTTGCACATGTTCTCTGCGAAGGAGAAACATGATGAAACGCAAAACTCTACCCTTATTGCTTATCTTACTAATTCTCTCGAGCCACACACCGCTCGTCTTTTCTCACCCAGCTCCGTCACTGAGCGACTGGGCGTCAGTGCAACAGATCAAAACCAACGAACGTGTTTTTGTTCGACAAAAGAGTGGGAAAGAGATCAAAGGTGAGATGATCGAAGCGTCAGACACGACGTTGACGATCGATCGCGATGGCAAGCCGTTGAGCATAGCGCGCGCCGACGTGCGGCAGGTCTACGTTGTCAGCGGCACGGCGCAGAAAGGTAAATGGGCCTTAATCGGTGCGGGCATCGGAGCCGGTACAGGCGCGGGCATTGGCGCCGCAAAGTATTCCCGGAGCGTTGATGACAGCCGGATCTACATCCCCATCGGCCTAATAATCGGCGCGGGCTCCGGCGCAGTCGGCGGCATGCTCTTCGGCCAAAGCACACGCAACCGTGAGTTGGTTTACGCAGCGAATTAGCAGCGTAACCGCTCAGCTATGACCGGTTCCCTCGATTTATCCAAACAGCGTCGGACCGGCGCTGATGCAGGACCGCTTTAACCGACACCACGTTGTTACGCAAAGAATAGTAGACCGCGTACGGAAAGTGTTTGAGCAGTGCTTGACGGACTGCGCCGTTGATGATTGGGAACCTAAATGGAAATTGTCCAATATGGCGTAGCGTTTTAAATGTTTCCTGTTCGAAGCGGCTTTGCCTCAAAAGTCAGAATCTCTGTTGGACACAGTCAGTACCACCTGCGATAGCGGGTGGGTGCGCAGCCGTGTGGCGACTGCTCAATCACTTCATAAGATCAACGCTGCGGACACTTTGCATTGACAGTACCGACCTGCTTGAGGGCTGCGCACCCACCCGCTATCGCAGGTGGTACCGACTGTGTCCAAGTTCGACTACTGACTTTTGAGGCAAGGCCGCTCGAAGCGGGAAGCCAGGTGTGGGTGTATTCGATGGTACCACTCAACGGCTGAGCGGATATCTACCTTAGCATCCGGTGAGAGGACGACTCTTCTGTTCATAGCTGTAGTGAGGATCTAGCTTTAGTTAATCCTTTACTTATCCTTCAAAGAGTTAATGAATTGTTCCATTTCTTTCTCAAACTCCTCCAATGGCGTCCATTCTACGGGTTGCGACTTATAACGAGCCATTCGCTCTTCCAAAATCGCGAGGTGCCATTCAGGAACAGGAACATTCTCCTGATTTAGGTAACCTTCACCTAACCACCACTCTTCATCTAAGTACTCTTCATTTAAGTATTCTTCAGTTAGTTCTGAGGACATTTTTTGCACTCCTTGTCGGGAGTATAGACGTTAGTGGCTCGGGAAGTCTATCCAAAGAACCACAAAAGCCCACAAAGTCACCGAAGCACAAAGGTTTCAAGAAGAGCTTCTGTGCTTTTTGTGCCGTTTGTGGCTAAGCTTTCTTTGTGCTTTTTTGTGGCCGAGATCCGAAAAAATAAATTAAGTGACGAATGGATCGATGTAAACAACCGCAAACTACCGCGCCGCTACTAAGCACAAACGCCGGTTCAGGCCGTCCGCTTATCAGAGCCCACGCGCGGGGCGGCGTGTATAATGGCGGTCACAAAAAATGAGCCAACTCGTACGGTTTCTGTTCGGACATGAGCAGGCCGTTTTTACTAACGGCCGCTTCGGTTTCGACGTGCGTCCGAGCGCCGTGATCCTCGTCCTGATAGTTCTTCTTGCCGGCGTTTTCATTTATTTCATTTACCTAAGGCCACGCGCTCGCTTATCAAAAGGAACGACTGCCGCGCTCATCGGGCTGCGCGTAACACTTTTACTGCTGATGGTTACATTGCTGTTACGACCAGTCGTGGTCGTGTCGTCAGTGATTCCGCGCAGCAGTTATGTGGCGATGGTGATCGACGATTCGGTCAGTATGAAACTGCATGACGTTCCCGGCGGCGCGACTCGTCTCGACAGCGTCAAGCAGGCACTGCTGAACACGACTCCCGGACAAGACTCGTTTCTTAACCGCCTCGAAAAGAAGTTCAAAACAAATCTGTACGGGTTCTCCGGCGGGCTTGCGCGGCTCAAGGATGGCAACGATCTCTACGGCGAAGGACGCACGAGTGACCTCGCGGGTGCATTAGACGAGACGATCAAACGTTCTTCGGGTATGCCGCTTTCCGCCGTGGTCCTGGCAACCGATGGCGCTTCGAACGTGCCGCGCGATCTCGCCGCCGTTTTAAGAGAGCTACGCGCTCGGGATATTCCCGTGTTCACAGTCGGCGTGGGCAACACGTCGCGGCCGATGGACGCCGAGTTAACACGCGTGAACATGCCGCGACGTGTCCTCGTCGGCTCGCGATTGAACATCGAGACGATTGTCGGTCTAAGCGGTTACAGTGCGACGAAAGTGCTGCTGAGCGTCCGTGAAGATGGGCGCACGGTGAAAACCGAGGAGTTTAACCTGCGCGGCAACGACACGCAGGCAATCAATCTCGAGATCACACCCACAACACCGGGCATCCATCGCTACACAGTTGAAGTCACACCGCTCGACGGCGAGCTAACTGTCGATAACAACAAACAGGACTCGCTCGTTGAAGTGATCGCAGGACCATTGCGGATCCTGCACGTCGAAGGTGAGCCGCGTTGGGAGCTTGGCAAGATTCGCGAGTCGATTGCACCAAACGAAAAGAACGTGACGGTGGTGTCGCTGCAGCGAACGGGCGAGAACAAGTTTTACAGGCAGGGCATAGCGACACAGACAGAGCTCGCGAACGGTTTTCCGAAGTCGGAAGAAGAACTGTTTTCGTATGACGGTCTGATCATCGGCAGCGTCGAGGCTGGATTCTTCACCGCGGATGAGTTGCGGAACATCGAAGCGTTCGTCGCGCGACGCGGCGGCGGATTGCTCGCGCTCGGCGGACGCCTCGCGTTCGACGGCGGCAAGTTTAAGGGCACGACGATCGAAGAGCTGCTGCCGGTAGCCCTCACCGGTGGTCCAGTTGACGATCAGAATTCGTTTGCGCCGGTGTACAAGCCTGTGCTAACGGGTGCAGGCCAGGCCCATCCGATCACGCGTCTGAACGAAGATCGCGGCGCGAATCAAAAAATTTGGAACGAATTGCCTCCGATCTCCGTCTCGGAAGTGTTGTCTAACGTTAAGCCGGGTGCTTCGGTGTTGCTTGAAGCGCGGCGTGTCGAGGGTTCGGCCCAGGTCGCTCCTTTATTAATTCAACAGCGATACGGTCGCGGACAGACTCTCGCGCTGACCGCGGCGGATACGTGGCGTTGGAAAATGAGAATGGATTCAAAGAACAACGCCCACGAAACATTCTGGCGCCAAATGCTGCGATATCTTGTGAGTGGTACGCCGCAGCAGGTCGAGATCGGTACCGAGAAGGAAGTTTACGCGCTCGACGATAATGTAAACATCGTCGCTGATATTCGTGACAAGCGTTTCAATCCAGTCGCTGATGCCCGCGCGACGGCGCGAGTGACGAAGCCGTCTGGTGCTGTAGTCGATGTGCCGTTGAAGTTTACGACTTTGAATTCGGTCAATACGTACGCGGGTGAGTTCAAGGCGGATGAGTTGGGCCAACACCGCGTCGAGCTGGTGGGCACGAGTTCGGGTCTCGGGACGTTGAGCGCGAAGTCAGACATGCTGGTGAGTGATCTGAATCGTGAGTATTACAGTGCGGCGCAGAATAGCGACTTGTTGAAGCGCATCTCTGCTGAGACGGGTGGTAAGTACTACACTCCTACCGAAGCGCAGTCGCTGCTGGACGATCTGATTTACCGGCAAACACCGTATTCCGAGCGTGTGACGAAGGATCTGTGGGACATGCCGGTGAATTTTTTGTTGATTATTGGATTGTTGAGTGCTGAATGGTTCCTGCGCAAGCGTGAAGGTTTGGCGTAATAGTTAGACAGGATGTCAGGATTTACTTGGATTGGCACGATAAAATTCTGTAAATCATGCAAATCTTGTAATCCTGTCTAAGACTTATTTATGAAACACGCTATCACATTGATTTGGATCCTTTCCTTCGCATGCATAGCGTGTGCACAGAAACCAGCCCGATCCAAACAAGTTTGCGATCATCATCAACGGTGCTGGTGGTGAGGCTGTTTACGCAAAACAGTTTGAAGAATGGACCGGACAATTGAACTCCGTGCTGTCAACGAAGTTCGGGTTTGACACTAAGCAGCTTACGGTCTTGAAGGGCGCGACATCGGAGGATGTGAAACGCACGTTCACAACACTCAAAACACAGCTCGATGCCAACAACGTCCTGTTCGTCTTTCTGATCGGTCATGGCTCGTTCGATGGCAAAGAATCGAAGTTCAATTTGGTCGGTCCCGATCTCTCCGCGCCAGAATACAACGCACTATTGTCTTCACTGCCCACGCGTCGCGTGATCGTCTTCAATATGTCGAGCGCGAGCGGTGAGTTCATCAAGAGCCTCTCGACGAAGGGACGGATCATCGTCACGGCAACGAAGAACGGGCAAGAGACGAACGCGACACGCTTCCCGGGATTTTTCATCTCCGCGTTGAACGCGACGGACGCGGACACCGATCAGGATGGCCACACTTCAGTACTCGAAGCGTTTGTTTACGCGAACCGGTTGACAGCCGATTTTTACAAGCAAGCCGGGAGGCTCGCGACCGAGCACGCGATGCTCGACGACAATGGCGACGGCGTGGGACGTGAAAAGTTGGAAGCAGGCGAGGGATTGCTGGCGCGCGCGACGTATCTCGATTCGTTGAGTACAGGCGAGGCGGCTGCGAGTGCGGCAACAGGCCGGTTGCTAAAAGAGCGAACGAGGTTGGAAGGTGAGATCGAGCAACTGATCGCGCGCAAGGGAATCATGGCGGAGGCCGAGTATGACGCGACGCTCGAACGGCTGTTTATTGAGCTGGCGAAAGTGAATCGATCGATCAAGCAGGCAGGATCATAATGAAGGCAAGCAGCATCTACGGACACTTCACCAGGATTTACCCGGCGCTATCGCGCTCGGTACTGTTGCTTTTCGCAATGTGTGCATGCGCCTTTGCCCAAACCGCACCCGAATCAACAAACGACGCTGCTGCCCAGCGAGCCCAGCTCCGCGTCTATATCGAAACCGGTCGTTACACCGAAGCCGAAGCCGCTGCGAAAAAGTTTCTACAGAAAACGCCTGACAGTGGCGCAGTCCGTCATGAACTCGCCGAAATACTTGCGCTGACTGGCCGCTACACCGAAGCGATCACTGAGTTTGAACGCGCCGCCGCCGACTCCGCGAAATCCGACAACGCTGCGGACAAACTCGAGAGCGACTTGCGCCGCGCCGAAGTCCTCGCTCTGACCGGTCAGGAAGATCGCGCCAAACCGATCTACGAATCGTTCGTCAAATACTACACTGACAACGATCCACAATCCGCACGCGAGTTGACTTTGATCGCACGCGCCCTCGTTCATCTCGAACGCTACCAGGACGCGAACGACATGTATCGCTCGGCAATCGAAGCTGATTCTGACTACCTCGACGCCCAGCTCAGTGCCGCGGAATTGTTTACTTCGAAATACCAGTACGGCGATGCGGCGTTGTTTCTCAACGATGCGTTCAAGATCAATGCGAACAGCGCGCGTGCCTACCTCGATCTCGCACGCAACAAGCGCCTCGACGGCGACGCCGAGGTTATGGCCGCACTCGCCAAAGCACTCGCGATCAATCCAAACCTTGTCGACGCGATCGCACTCAAAGCCGGAATAGCACTCGAAGCGAGTCGCATGGACGAGGCCTCTGCTGAAATCGAAAAAGCGTTGAAGATCAACGCGCGTTCACTCGAAGCTCACTCGCTACGCGCCGCGATGTTGTATCTCCAGGATAAAGACTACGAACCGGAAGTCGCTGCCACGCTCGCGATTGGTCCAAAGTACGGCGAGGTATACAACACACTTTCTCACTACGCCGCGATCACGCGCCGCACCGAACAGGCAGCTCAGTTCGCACGTCGCGCCACCGAGATCGCGCCGCGTCTGTGGGACGCACATCTCAACCTCGGCATGGCGTTGCTGCGTCTCGGCCAGATGGACACCGGTCGCGAAGCAGTAGAAAAGGCGTTCAAAGGCGATCCGTTCAACGTCTGGGCCAAGAACACGCTCGACCTGCTCGATTCGATGCGCGACTTCAAAGAAACGAAGCGTGGTCCATTCATTATCAAAGCCTCGGCGCAGGAAAGCGACGTGCTCTCACCTTACGCTGCAAACCTTCTCGAAGAAGCGGCAGCAAAGCTGACGGCGAAGTATCGCTTCACGCCCAAGGGACCAATCATCATCGAGATCTTCAACAATCACGAAGACTTCGCGGTGCGCACGCTCGGCATTCCCGGACTCGGCGCGCTCGGCGTCTGTTTCGGCTTCGTGATCGCGCAGGACTCTCCGTCGGCTCGCCAGGCGGGCGAGTTTAACTGGGGCAGCACACTCTGGCACGAGTACACCCACGTCATCACTTTGCAGATGACTGACTATCGCATTCCGCGCTGGTTCTCAGAAGGACTTTCCGTCTACGAGGAGCGACGCGCGCGACCGGGTTGGGGCGACGATTGGAATCCGCTGTTTGTACGCGCATTCATGGAGAAACGCTGGTTCAAGATGGCGGATCTCGACGCCGGTTTCCAACGACCGAAGAGCCCGCAGGATGTTCCGATTGCTTATTTCCAGGCGTCGCAGGTTTGCGAGTTCATCGCCGAACGCTATGGGTTCGACGCGATCCTTCGCATGCTCGCGATGTATCGCGACAAAGCTCGGACACCGGACGTGCTGCAACAAGTTTTGAAGTTGGGCGAGAGTGATTTCGATCGCGAGTTTGCCGCGTACATCGAAACCAAAGTCAGACCGTTGCAACAGGCGTTGATTACGCCAACCAACAGCGCTGCTTCGCTGTCGAAAGCTGAGGTGTTGAAGGCGCTCGAAACACAGGACACGTTTGCCCTCCGCATTCGCGCCGCTGAGTTACTCGCGGCCGATGGCGACACGCAAGCCGCTGTCACTCACTACATCCGCGCGCTCGAGATGTTTCCGTACGTCTCCGGTGCGGGCAATCCTTACGAGTCGCTCGCAAAGTTGCTTGAACAAAAGGGCGATCGGGCACAGGCTGCAAAAACTCTCGAATCATTAGTAAAGACTGACGAGAACAATCTCGAAGCCTTGAAAACAATCGCGCGCCTTCGTTTTGCCCTCGGCGAACGCCAGCAGGCGCTCGATGCTTTGCAGGCGAGCTTCTTTATCAACCCGTTTGATTACAAACTGCATACGCAGGCCGGCGAGTTGAGTCTCGAACTTAAGGACTATGCAAAGGCATTGACGGAGTTTCAGGTGGCACTCGCACTGGCGCCACCGAACGTGGCCGAAGCAAACTACAATGTAGCCGCTGCCTTTCACGCGCTTGGCCGCCAGCCCGAGGCTAAGCGCGCCGTGCTGCGCTCACTCGAAGCCGCACCACGCTATGAAAAGGCCCAGGAATTGTTGTTAAGAATAGTCGGACAGTGAAATCCGTGAAAATCCGTGGCTAAATGATCTCTGTAATCCGCGGTTAAAAAGGAAAAACATGGCCGTTGAACAATTAACTATTTCCGACGAGCAACTGCTCGACAAACTCGGCACAGCGCGCGAGCGCCTGCTGCGCGAAATCAGAAAGGCGATCATCGGGCAGGACGAAGTCGTCGAACAGGTGTTGCTCGCGCTTTTTGTCGGTGGCCACTCGATCATCACCGGCGTGCCCGGGCTCGCGAAAACATTGCTCGTGCGGACCATTGCCAACGTTCTCGACCTCTCGTTCAAGCGCATTCAGTTCACTCCCGATTTAATGCCCGCCGACATCACCGGCACCGAGATCATCGAAGAAGATCGCGCTACCGGTCATCGCCGGATGCAGTTTATCTCTGGTCCAATCTTCGCCAACATCGTTCTTGCTGATGAGATCAATCGTACGCCGCCAAAAACACAGGCCGCCCTGCTCGAAGCAATGCAGGAAGGTCGCGTGACTGTGCAAGGTGTTAGTTACGATCTGCCGCGACCGTTTCACGTCCTCGCGACGCAAAATCCGATCGAGATGGAAGGCACGTATCCGTTGCCCGAAGCGCAGCTCGATCGTTTCATGTTCAATGTGAAGATTGGATACTTGCCGGAAGAAGAGGAAGTCGCTGTTGTGAAGCAGACGACCTCGCCACAGGATTACGATTTTGAGCGGTTGATGTCGGCTGACGAGATCATCGCTTTTCAGAGACTCGTAAGGCAGGTGCCTGCGTCGGACACAGTCACGCGTTATGCGGTGCGATTGGTTAATGCGAGCCGGCCGGGAACGCCGTCCGCACCGGATTTCGTGAATAAGTGGGTGACGTGGGGCGGGTCGCTGCGTGCTTCACAGTTTTTGATTTTTGGTGGTAAGGCTCGCGCGATACTGCGTGGAAGATATAACGTTTCGTGTGAAGACGTGCGCGCCGTCGCGCCCGCAGTGCTGCGGCATCGAGTGTTACTCAACTTCCAGGCTGAAGCGGAGAAGATTGATTCGGATCACGTGATTAAGAAGTTGATAGAGACGGTGCCTGAACCAAAGAGTGGACTATAGGCAGGAAGGTAGTTGTAGACAGGATTTACAAGATTTTTCAGGATTTACATGTTAATCCTGTTTTCATCTTGTAAATCCTGTCCAACGACTGACATGACACCAACGACCGCAACCAGATTTCTCGATCCCGAGCTGCTCGGGCGCATCGGCTCGCTCGAGCTGCTCGCGCGTGCGGTCGTCGAGGGTTTTATGTCTGGCCTGCATCGCTCGCCGTTCACGGGCTTCTCAACTGAGTTCACCGAGTATCGCCAGTACAATGCCGGCGACGATTTGCGCTATCTCGACTGGCGCCTGCTCGCACGCACCGATCGTTACTTCATCAAAAAATATCGCGCCGACACGAACACGCAGTGCCACCTGCTCGTCGACACAAGCGCATCGATGAACTACGCCCACGAAAACTCCGTGACGAAGCTTCAGTACGCGCAGTTTCTCGCCGCATCGCTCGCATATTTACTGAATCGACAGCAGGACGCCGTCGGCCTCGTCGGATTCGCCGAGAAGGTCCACACGCACGTCCCCGCACGCAATCGCACGGGCCACATGCGCACGATTTTCGGCAATCTTTCAATGCTTGAAGCGGGCGGCGAAACGCACCTCGCCGAATCGCTTCATCAACTCGCGGAAATACTGACGCGCCGCGGCATTGTCGTTATCATCTCCGACTTTTACGATCAGGCAGAACGTCTTCAGGAAGCGTTTCAGCACCTGCGTTTCAAAGGTCACGACCTCGTCGCGTTTCACGTGCTCGATCAGAACGAGCTCGACTTCGACTTCAAGGAGCCCGTGCTGTTACTTGAAGACGCGGAGACACAGGAGCAAATGCCCGTGCTTCCTGACGTCGTGATGAGCGGCTATCGCGAGCGGATGAAGCAGCACGTCGCGGACATGCGACGTTGTGCGGCAGCCAACCACGTCGATTATGAAATGCTGACAACTAAACAGCCGCTCGATTTTGCGTTGTTCTCGTTCTTGTCTCGTCGCGCTGGAAAGTAGTTTTTATGTCGTTCCTGACGCCATTATTTTTTCTCGGCGTCGCGGCGCTCGCGGCGCCCATTCTCGTGCATCTCGTGCGACGCACACGTGCGCGCCGCGTCCAGTTTCCAGCACTCGTTTTTGTCCGGCAGGTGCCGCAGCGCACGATTCGCCGTCGCACGCTTCACAACCTGCTGCTGTTGCTGCTGCGCTGTCTTGCAATCCTGCTGATCGTCATTGCGTTCACGCGTCCATTCTTCAGTGGCGGCAGCGCCGCTAAAGACAACAGCGCCGCCGGTGCCACTGTGATCCTGCTCGACAACTCGTTGAGCATGCGTCGCGAGGGAATGTTTGCTGAAGCACAACGCCGTGCGGAAACTGCTTTGGATGAGGCGCGCAACGACGAACAGGTCGCGCTCGTGAGTTTTGATAAGCGCTACACAGTTCTGAACCGCTTCATCGCCGATAAAAACAGGGTGCGACTTGGGATCAGCAGTCTCAGCGCCGGCTGGGACGGGACCGATTACGAGCAGGCATTGCGTGGCGCGGAGTCGTTGCTAAGTGAAATCGAAACGACTGGTCCAAAACGGATCGTCATGATCTCCGATTTCCAGATGCCCGGCTGGATCGCCGCGAGTGCGACTTTCAAACTCTCAAACAACACACAGCTTACGACGCTCGACGTTGGTGGAAACACTCCGCCGCCAAACGTCGCGATCACGAACGTCGAGGCACGCGGCGTCGTGTTTGGACAGAAGTATCTCGACAACCTAGTGGTCCATGTCAGTAACTTCAGCGACACGCCGAAGGATCACATCCAGGTCGATTTCCAGATCAACGAGCAGACAGTCGAGAAACGCGACATCAGTCTCAACAGCCGCGATTCGCGTGTAGTGGAGTTTACCGGGTTTAATCTCAACGAAGGTGCAAATCGTTGCACGATCGACCTCGTAGCCGGCGACTTCGCGCCGGACAATCGCTTCTACTTTACTTTGCGACGCGAGACTCCGGCGCAGGCGTTGATCGTCGAAGGCGCTTCGCGCGGGCGCAGCGACAGTCTTCACCTCCAGAGCGCGCTCACGACAAACGACGACCTTCCGTTTAAGTTCGCGCTCAAGAGCGCGGGATCAGTCGACCCAACAAGCATTTCTGATTACGCGCTCGTCGTTTTGAACGACACCGGACCGATCTCATCTGCTCTGGCTGATACGCTCGCGAAGTTTGTTAACGCAGGCGGGCAGATGATTGTGTCAACCGGACCGCGTACCCAGGCAGACAGTTTCAACGGCTCGCTACAGCAAATCGCGCCGGTCACGCTGCGCGAGGCTGTACAAACTAAAGCGGGCGAGAGTGTCGCGATTACGGAAGTGAAATTCGATCACCCGATCTTCGAAGTGTTTCAGGAAAGCGGCAGGCTCGCAGCCGCAAACGTAATTGGCTATTTCCGGTCGGAGCCGCGCGCGAACGCAGCAGTGTTGGCGCGGTTTGAAGATGGCAGCCCAGCGCTCGTCGAAGCACGAACAGGCAAAGGACGGGTGTTGTTGTTCACGTCGTCGTTAGGACCGAGCTGGAACGATCTGCCGCTTACGCCGTTGTACCTCCCGTTCATTCATCAGATGGTGCGCTACGCGGGCACGCGTGAGGAAAATGCGTGGTACGGATTGGGCCAGACGTTCACCGTCGGCAAGCGAACAAGAGCAAGCACCGCCCGCGATCGACGTGCCGAGCGGTGGGCGCTTGTCAGAAACCCGCGCCACGCCCGACGGCGATCTGCTCGTGACCGCGCGCGAGCCCGGGTTCTACCGTTTACGTTACAACTCACAACCGGACTTCGCGGCAGTGAATATCGACGGTGCGGAAGGTGACTTCACGAAGTTAAACTTTGGCGAGTTCATGGCTGGTGTCACAGGCGGAGCGGGAAGTGCCGAGGGCACAGAAGCAAATCGGAATTTGAGTAATGAAGAAGTCGAAGGCCGGCAACGGGTTTGGTGGGCGTTATTGCTGGTCGCGCTGTTGCTGTTGCTGGCAGAATCTTTCCTGGCGCGACGAACGAAGATGGTGAAGATGATCGGGTGATTAAGTTCAGAGTTCAAGCTTTAGCTTGTGCTTGCCAAACAGCAGCCTAAAGGCTGAACCCTAAACCTGGCTAAATTGGGGGCGAAACATGAACCCTGAGACGAATTTATTACATGACCTTCTGCGTCGAGCACGCTCGCGCCGCCAGCTTCTGCTTTCGTTGCGCGGCGTTGCGATCAGCGTCGGCGTTGTTGCTGCTCTGCTGTTACTGACAGGCTGGGCCGCACATCGTTATCGGTATAACGGCAGCGCACTGCTGACGCTGCGTATCGGCGCGTTGCTCATGATCCTCGCCACGATCTACTTCGCGCTCATTCGTCCTCTCTTTAAGCGTATCAGTGATGCGCGACTCGCACGTTTGATCGAAGAACACTTGCCCGGCACCGAAGATCGTCTCGTCACCGCCGTTGAATACTCAAATGACAACTCGGAATCGCGCATCTCGCCTGCGATCGTGAATCGCCTTTACCAGGACGCAAACAGCGTTTCAGGAATGCTCGACGTCGGAAACGTGATCCGCCGTTCGCGGCTAATGATGTACGGCGGCGCCGCACTCGCAAGCCTGCTACTGTTCGTTGGCGTGTTGAAGTTTGGACCAAAGGAAATCTCGCAGGGCGTCGCGCAACTCGTTACTCCAACAACACACGCGGCTTCAACCAACGCGATGAGCATCAAGGTGAGACCCGGCACCGCGCGCGTTCCGAAGGGCTCGGATCAGGACGTCATCGCGACACTCGTCAATTTCGATTCACAACAAGTCACCATTTTTGCGCGCCCACTCGGCTCAAAGGACGACTTTCAGGGCCAGGTGATGGAGCCCGCGAAAGCAAAGACTGACTTTCGTTTCTCGATCTTCAACATTCAGGACTCAATGGAGTACTTCGTTGAGTCGAACAATGTTCGCTCCGAAGTGTTCAAGCTGAACGTCGTCGATCTGCCGTTCGTCAAACAACTCGATCTGTCGCTCAACTTCCCTGCCTTCACGAACCTTCCGACCAAAGCGGTTGAAGACGGCGGCGACATTGCTGCGCTCAAAGGTACGGTGGCGACGATCACAGCGAAGCTGTCCGGAAAAGTGCGCGCCGCGCGCATCGTTTTTTCCGACGGCAAAAAGACTGACATGCAACTGCAGGGCTCAGACTTCGTCGGTCAATTAACCGTGAGTGGCGACACGAGCTATTACATCGAGCTCGTCAGTGTTGACGGTGAAGCTTATCGCGGCTCGAACGAGTACGACGTGTCAGTGCTCTCCGATCAGCCGCCAGTGATCTCATTCGACAAACCAGGGCGCGATCGGAAAGCGACGAACCTCGAAGAAGTTTTCACGCAGGCGCGCGCCGAAGACGATTACGGCGTCGTCTCGATGGACCTGCACTTCTCCGTCAACGGCGGCGCGGAGAAGACCGTCAACCTGCAAAATCTCACACGCGAATCAGCGCGATCGTTGTCCGGCGCGTACACGTTCTTTCTCGAGGAATACGGTCTCAAGCCCGGCGACTTCATCTCCTATTTCGCGAAAGCTCGCGACGCGGGTAGTGAATCAACCAGCGACATTTACTTCATCGAAGTGAAGCCGTTTGAGATGGAGTACAAACAGTCGCAACAAGGCGGCGGCGGCCAGGGTCAGGGCGGCGAGCAGGATCAAAACGCACTGTCGCGCCGGCAGAAAGATCTAATCGCGGCCACGCACCGGCTCATTCGTGAAGGCGACAAGTACACCGAGCAGGAACGCAAGGACGGTTACGAAGCTGTCGCTGCGGGCCAGGAGAAACTGCGTACTGATACGCTCGAGTTTCTCGATCGCATGGGTCGCCGGCTCGGCGAGGTTGATGAAGGTCAAAAGCAGGTCGTGGAAATGGCCGAGCACCTGCGCCAGGCGGCGAAGGAGATGGAAGGCGCGCCGCCACCATTGCGCAAGGAGTCAGGCAAAGACGCGCTGCCTCCCGAGCAGCGTGCACTACAACGTCTGCTCGCGGCCGACGCGATCTTCCGCGAAGTGCAGGTCGCTTTCGGTAATCAGCAGAGCGGCGGCGGTGGTGGTGGACAACGCGAGCAACAGGAGCTGGCGGGTTTGTTCGAGCTCGAGCTCGACAAAATGAAGAACCAGTACGAGACCGTTCAGCGCGCGCAACAGCAGCAAGCCGAGAAGCAAAAGACTGAAGCCGAACAGCGTCTCGAAGAGCTTGCGCGACGACAGCAAGCTGCACTCGAAGAACAACGTCGCCGCATGCAGCAGGGACCAGCGAACGGCTCGAGCGGCAATCAACGACAACAACAGGAAATGATCGAGGAGACTCGCAAAGCAGCGCGCGAGCTTGAACGTCTCTCGCGCGAGCGTCGCGATGCGCAAATGGCAGAGTTGAGCCGTCAGCTCAACCAGACTGCCGACGAGATGCAGAAGGCGCAGGCTTCGTCTCGCGGCAATTCCAGCGAGTCGGTCGCGCAGAACGAACGCGCGCTCGAACGACTGCAACAGGCGCAACAACGTCTACAGCAGATGAGCGGCGCAAACGGTCAGCGCGGTGGACAGTCGGGATCGTCAGGACGACAACAGCAGATCTCGGATCTGCGCCAGCGTGCTGCGCAAGCGGCTTCGCGGCAGCGCGAGATCGCGAAGGACATGGAGAACCTCGCGCGCCGCGGCGGTCAGAGCGCGCAGGATGAAAACTCGAAACGAACACGCGAACAATTGGGTGAGCGCAAAGACACGCTTGCCGATAGTGTCAACAGTTTGCAGCAGGACCTGGAACAGTCTGCGCGTGCGATGGCGGGCGGCAATCAGGGACAGCAGCGAACGGCGCGCCAGTTGAAAGATGCTGCCGATTCACTGGCCCGTGATCGTGTTGCCGATCGCATTCGCGAAGGTAAGCAGGCGTTGAACAGCAATCAGCAAGGCCAGCAGGGGCAACAAGGTCAACAGGGTCAGCAGGGCGGCGGTCGCGGCAGCGATGAACGCGCGATCGAGCGCAGTCTGAATAATGTTTCGGAACGTTTGCAGGCGGCGGAGCAGAGCGCGCGTGGCGCGAACAGTTCGACCGCGGAAGAGAACCTCGATCGCACGCGTCAACTCGCTGACAATCTCGACTCGCTGCGACGTCGTTTGGATGAGAGGGCCAACGGGCGTAATCGCAACGGTCAGCAACAGGGTAATCAGCAAGGCAACCAGCAGGGACAACAGCAAGGGCAACAACAGGGACAGCAGCAAGGTCAGCAGCAGGGTCAGCAACAAGGGCAACAGGGACAACAAGGTCAGGAAGGACAGCAGGGCCAGGAAGGATCCAAGGGTAGTGGACAACAAAGCGGTCAGCAGCAGGGTAACCAGCAATCCGGTGGCACGCAGAATGGTGGAAGCCAGTCAGGCGGAAACAGGCAACGCATGGGACCAGACCGGAATGCGGTGATGGGTGGCGGAGACGGTGGGGGCGACGCGCGACAGCTTCCCGCTGAGATACGCGAGCGTCTGAGTGAAGCTCAGGACCTGCGACGCGAATGGGGCACGACTGGCGCCGGCGCGGGAAAACTCGACGAAGTGATCGATGAGCTGAGGCGACTCGCGGACGGCAAGATGGAAGGTGATGCGGCAACGGCGGCATTACTAAAAGCAGATGTGGTTGAGCCGCTGCGGCAGCTCGAGCTCGAATTGAGCCGGCAACTGCAACAACAAGGCGGGCGCACGAATCTACGGTTGCGTGATGAGGGCGCCGCGCCCGAGAAGTACCGGCGTGCGGTTGAGGAGTATTACCGAAGGTTGTCGGGAGGACGGCAAAAACAATAGACAGGATTACAGGATTTTACAAGATTTGCAGGATTTATCTTGTTAATCCTGTATAATCTTGTAAATCCTGTTAAACGACTATCTAAGGCTTTATGACTTCCAAATTTTTCAAAGCACTCATCCTTCTCCTCGTCTTATCAGCCCTGCTTATCCCCATCGCAGGCCAGCGTTCATTCGACGACTTCCGTCAACGCCGTCGCCCAACATCATCCCCACAGCAAGCCGGTGCATCGTTCGGTGAGTTCACCTTCGTCCGCACGATCTACGATTCACCGACGCGTGGCTACGGCCGCCGCGGCTATTACGGCGGCGGCACATGGACCACCGATTACCCCGAAGCCGACAACAACTTCATCGTCGGTCTGCGCGAGTGGGCCGGCACAAACCTGAAAATCGCCCCTCGCCCCGAAGCGCTCGAAATACTCGACGATCGCATCTTCGATTACCCGATCCTCTACATCGTCGAACCAGGCTTCATGGATCTCTCAACCGAACAAGCCGCGCGCCTGCGTGAGTACATCATGCGCGGCGGCTTCATCTTCCTCGACGACTTCTGGGGTGAGTACGAGTGGCAGAACGTTCAGGAACAATTTCAGAAGATCGTCCCCGAGTATGAGATCAAAGACTTACCTCTGAACCATCCAATCTTTCATTCCTATCTCGACGTTGAAGAAGTGGTCCAGGTACCCAACGTCTACAACGCACAACGTGGCATTACTTCCGAGAAGGGCGGCATCGTTCCGTACTACATGGGCGTCGAGAACAAGAATGGACGCCTCGTCGCCTTCATGGCTCGCAACTCCGATCTCGGCGACGCGTGGGAGTGGATCAACGAGCCGACCTATCCCGTGAAGTATGGCCTACCCGCTTACAAGGTAGGGATCAACGTTGTCATCTACGCTATGAGTCACTGAGAATTACCGTGCTCGCTCGCGCGCGACTCTCTCACGCACGTCCCGGTCATCGTAGACGTCCATGAAGAGATACTTGCGCCACTCCGCACGTGCTTCTGCATAGTGACAAAGCACCACGCGCTCGAGCTTCACGCGCAATGCGCTCTGCGAAGTAAGCAGGGGCATACGCGCTTCCGCCGGCGTGCGATCGCCCTTGCGGTTGTTGCACGAAACACACGCAGTAACGATGTTGACCGGCGAGTTATCCCCACCACGCGAGCGCGGCATGATGTGGTCCAGCGTCAGCTCAGCTGCGGCTTTCTTCTCACCGCAGTACTGGCAGCGGAACTTGTCGCGCATGTAGATCCGCAGGCGCTTCATTCCCGCTGCTTCGCGCCGGCGACGAACGTTGATGTACGTGCGACGTCGAATTACCGACGGCACCCGGAACTCAGCTCGCGCCGAACGCAACACGCGCTCACCATCGAATTCCTCGACAGTGACTGTGTCTTTGAAGGTCATGATCACAGCCCGCGCGACACTGACAGTGCCGAGCGGTTCATAGGTTTGGTTTAGCAGTAATACTCGTCCATCGAGTGCCATACCCGGCACCTCCTTTCATATATTTCGGCCACAAAAATGCACAAAAAGCACAAAGTTCAGCCTTTAGGCTGTTCGTCTGGGAACAGCAAGCTAAAGCTTGAACTCTAAACTGAATTACTTGTGCCTTTTGTGCGTGTTGTGGGGTGATTTGTGGTCTGGTTTAACCCTTCACACAAACCACTTGCTTGATCTCCGCAACGACTTCGACCAGATCTTCCTGGTTCTTCATCACTGCTTCGATCGACTTGTAAGCGCCAGGAATTTCATCCAGCACGCCTACGTCCTTGCGGCATTCAACACCCGCCGTCTGACGTTCCAGATCGTCTTTCGTGAACGCACGCTTCGCCGCACCGCGAGATAGCTTGCGTCCTGCTCCGTGCGAACAGGAGTTGAAGCTCTCTGGCAAACCGCGTCCTTTCACGATGAACGACTTGGCCCCCATGGACCCTGGAATGATGCCGTAAGTTCCTGCCGCCGCGTTGATCGCGCCCTTGCGTGTGACGAAAACTTCTTCGCCGTAATGCTGCTCGAGCGCAACGTAGTTGTGGTGACAGTTAACTGCCAGCTCAGGCTTGAATGGTTCGCGATGATTGAACATCTTGTTGAATACCTTCAACAGACGCGTCATCATGATTTCGCGATTCTTCATCGCGTATCCCTGCGCCCACTTCAAATCCTTCCAGTAAGCCTTGAATTCCGGCGTACCTGAAATGAAGTAAGCGAGGTCAGGAGCAGGCAGTTCGTTCAAACGCCACAAGCTCTTCGCCGTGGAGATGTGACGCTCAGCCAGTTCCTTACCGATGTTGCGCGAGCCCGAGTGGAGCATCAGCCAAACGAAGTTTTCTGTATCCAGACAAACTTCGACGAAGTGGTTGCCACCTCCGAGCGTACCCAACTGCTTCATCGCCTTCGCTTTGCGATCGTGAACACCTTCGTGAAGATCTTTGAACTCGTTCCAGCCTTCCCAGTACGAGGACTCGTCAACCGATTCCTTGTATTCATTGAATCCGGTTGGAATTGCTTCTTCGATCTTCAAACGCAGCTCCTTCAACTTGCCGTCGAGGATGCCACTCTTGAATGGTGTCTTCACGGCCATCATGCCGCAACCGATATCAACGCCGACTGTTGCCGGAATCACTGCTTCCTTTGTGGCAACAACCGAACCCACCATGCTTCCCTTACCCAAATGCGCGTCAGGCATTAGCGCGACGTGCTTGAACAGGCATGGCAGACGCGAAACGTTGCGCAGCATGTTTTGCTCTTCAATGCTGAACTCGTGATTGGCCCACGACAGGATCTCCTTCTGAGCACCTCCGAGTTGTAGCTTTTCATAAGGCATGCGGTGAACCTCCTTTCTTAAAAAATTATGTCTGCGTAAAAGGGTATTTCGGATTTCAAAAAACTGAAAGGAGCGGGCTTTAAGCCTCGCAGGGAAGCTGCCCGCTCCTAACAAATTCTCGCGACTTTTTCGTTGGAGATTGGGAGCGGGAGTCCGCTCCCGCTGATTAAAACCTATCGAGTGATAAGCCGACGCCACATTGGGCGCCGATATAGTCACTCGGTCGCCGTTTGGCGGTGGGTTTTATGTGTGTCCAGCTCATCATCATTGGATTCACCTCTTCAAGGCGAAAACGCTTTTTGTAAAGCAGCAGAGGTGATCCTGTCAAGAGGTTTTTTCAAAAGTTCAGAGTTCAGCCTTTAGGCTGCTGAGTTTGCACAGCAAGCTAAAGCTTGGACTCTAGACTATTTCGCGTAGTAGCCAGGGCGGTGGCGGATGTCGAGTTTTTCTTTTTTCAATTCGGGGTTTGTGATCTCGATCGTGATCTTCCGATAGGAGCCGTCGCGCTTTTTGTTTGTGGATGAATACGCGATCAGATACTGCGTTCGCAGTTCTCGCTCGATCTCCGCAAACGCCGCGTTCAAGTCAAACTTCTTATCCGGAAAGAACGCGCGGCCGCCAGTGCGTTGTGCGATATCACGCAAAGCGCTGCGATCCAGGCCGTCGCGCTTACTGCCGACGCCGATCGTGTAGACCACACCCTCAG
This sequence comes from uncultured Acidobacteriota bacterium, assembly GCA_963748155.1. Classification (GTDB taxonomy): domain Bacteria; phylum Acidobacteriota; class Blastocatellia; order Pyrinomonadales; family Pyrinomonadaceae; genus PSRF01. The sequence goes on from CAVVHV010000005.1 coordinate 1,074,823, forward strand.
CGGCCAGCACGCGGTTGATCGCCTCCGTCCGGCTCAAGCGACCGGTGGTGTTTAGCCCGTCACTCAACAGGATGATCGCGCGTCGTCTCAGACCAGCGGCCTTCGCCAGCACGTTAGTCGACGTGAGCGCCACAGCGTCCCAAATAGCAGTAGTGCCCTCATCTGGCGGCGCTGGTAAACCTGGACCAGTCGGTATTCCAGTCAGCGGTCGTCCGGATCCAAGATACGCGGGAGCTGCGACTTCGATTGTTTGCAACACGCGGTACACACTCAACAGGTCTCGAGTCAACGGTTGTTCGAGATACGCCAGACCGGTGAATGGAATGAGCGCCACCTGATCTTTATTCGACTTGACGACTTTCTCGATGAAGCTTCTCGCCGCAGCCTTCTCATCCGGTAGCGTGGTTTCCTGCGAGATACTGACGTCGATCAGGAAGGCGATCGCGAGCGGCCGGTCTGTCTCGCGTTGAAAAGTAAAAAGCGTTTGCGGCACACCGTCTTCGAGCACGCGCACATCTTCAGCGCGTAGTGTCGTGATGAAGCGGCGTTCTTTGTCCATTGCGGTGAAGGGCAGGTTGGTGACGTCAGTATCGACGCGAATCACATCGTCCTGATCGACAGTCTGCGAGTACGAAATCATCGCGCAGCAAAACAACAACAGAATCAGGAAAACCACTCGCATCACAATCACTCCGGCAACCCCATCCGGCGCAACAAGTCTTTGAATCTCGGATCGGATCGCAAACTATCAAACTCGTACGAGACGCTGATCAGTGTCATGCGAAAATCTCGTTCCGCATAACCCTTTTCCAACCACGTTAGTGCTTCATCTTTGCGATCGAGTTGCGCGTACAAAGTCGCCATCACGAATGGCGGAAGCTGCGCCTCGCCGGGCCGCATCAACACATGGTTGAGATTCGTTTCCACATAGGCTCGCCAACCGTTTTTCGCATAAACATCCTTCACTTTCTTGATCATCTCGGGAGGCGTCTTGTTAAGCTCCGCGGTTCTCGAGAACTCTGCCACAGCCTGATCGTGCATACCCTTCCCTGCGTAGGCGCGCCCTAAAAAATAGTGCAGGATGGGAAGATTCGGCTCCAGATCGATGGTTTTCTTGAACTGCTCGATAGATTCGTCGAACCGTCGCTCATCCAGGAGAATGTCGGCATAGATGCGGTTAATAATCACAGACAGTGGATCGAGCTCGAGCGCGCGGCGAATCTCTACCAGCGCCTCATCAAAACGCTTCATAGCGGAGAGGAGCTCTGCGTACCACTGGTGCGCCGGGGCATAGTTCGGATTCAGTTCGATCGCGCGGCGATATTCTCTTTCAGCGGTTGCGAAGTCGTAATCATAGTAAGCCGTAATTTGACCGAGCGACGCGTGCGCTTCGGCAAGCTTATCGTCGAGAGCCAGTGCTTTGAGTGCTGCTTCCTTCGCCTTCGGCATCAGTTGTCGCGGCGGCTCGACTGAATAAGCCGTCAGGAGTGCGTAACTATCGGCGAGACCTGAGTACGCGAGCGCATAGTTTGGATCTTTCTCGATCGCCTGCTCGAAAAGCGATATCGACTTTTGAAAGTCCGCCGGAGTGCGCTTGTTCCAGTGATAGCGACCCTTGAGATAGAGTTGAAATGCTTCCGAGTTCGCAGTGAACTGTTTGTTCATGCGCGACTGCTCGACGCCTGACAAGCGTCGGTCGCAGGTTATTCGTAATCTCGCGTGCGATCTCGCGTTGCACCGAAAGCATATCGGCGAGGCGTCGTTCGTACTGCTCGCCCCAGAGCTGTTTGTTGTCGCGAACGTCAATCAGCTCCGCGCTGATCACCATCGTGTCGCCGCGCTGGATCAATCGTCCGGTCAAAACCGCACGCACACCAAGCTCTTTACCAACCGCCATCGGATCCGTTTCCCTGCCCTTGTAACGAAACACGGAGCTGCGAGCGATCACTTTCAGGTTCGGCACTTGTGTGAGGTTGTTGATGATGCTCTCGGTCAGGCCATCGGAGATCCACTCGGCATTCTGGATCTTTGTTCTGATTGACAAACGGGATCACCGCGATCGACTCGACCGCGACCTCTGTGTTGCCTGCGTGAAGGTAAGAGCGAATCCCAAACACAGCCGCAGCGGCGCCGATCAGGATCAAAATAGCGCCGAGGATCGTCGCAGTCTTGTGACGTTTCAACTCGTTGACGATGAACTCCGCACTCGAGGCGCGCGTGGCTGCCGAAGCGGGCGATTCGGTCGTCGCTGGTTGTGACTGCACGCGAGTAGGGTCCGACTTCCAGATCGTTCGCGCTTCGCTACCGGCGGACGTAACCGGCGGCAGGGTGCTCTCAAGTGCTCTCGACGTCACGCCGAACTTCCTTCAACTCGATGGCAACGTCTTTGATGGTCTGGTAACGCTCGTCAGGATCTTTCGCCAGGCAACGTCGCACTATGCGTTGGAGGTCGGACGGTACGTTTGGATTGAGCGTCGTCACCAGTGGCGCGGGCTCACGGATAACTTTGTTGAGTATCTCGATCTGATCCTTGCCGGTGAAAGGTCTCTGTCCGGTGATCGCTTCAAAGAGAATGCAGCCGAATGAAAAGATGTCGGCACGATGATCGATCTCCTTCGTCTTGCCCTGTGCTTGTTCGGGCGACATGTAACCGAGCGTTCCGAGGACCAAACCGGGAGTTGATTGTTGCTGCAAGATAGTGGGGTCTTCAGCGCCCGGAACGCTGTCCGTGGTAGTTTGCGGCTCGATCAGCTTGGCAAGTCCGAAGTCAAGAATCTTCGCATGACCGTCGGCCGTGATCATGATGTTGTCAGGCTTGAGATCGCGATGGACGATGCCGGCGTCGTGTGCCTTCGCGAGTCCCTCCGCAACGTGTTGCAAGGGCCGCAGGAGCTTGGAGAGGTGCTCGTGCTCCTTGTGCATCTTGTCGCGCAGCGTCGTGCCGTCGACGTATTCCATCGCGATGAAGTTTAGATCGCCTGACTGTCCGATCTCGTAGATGTGCGCGATGTTTGGGTGGTTGAGAGATGCGGCCGAGGTCGCCTCCTGCTTGAAGCGACGCATGCGATCCTGGTTTGAGGCGACCTCGGCGGGCAGGACTTTCAAAGCCACTTTGCGATTCAGACTCGTGTCCTGCGCCAGATAAACCTCACCCATCCCACCCTTGCCGATGAGCGACCGTATCTCGTAGCGCCCGAGCTGTGTTTTCGGGTCCAGCGTCATGAGAATCGTTGGGCATTTTAGCCGAGGTTTTAAGCTCGCGATAGCGGCGGATTAATTTCGCCGGGCGTTCAGCCCGCGATAGGGGGCGAAATAATTTCGTAGTGCGTTTTAGCCCGCGAAGCGGGCGACAGCATAAAGCCTGGGGCGCAAGCCCCAGGTTAGCAAATAAAAACACGTTAAAGCCCGCGAAGCGGGCGACAGCTGCCGCCCGCTTCGCGGGCTTTAACGCTGTCGCCCGCTTCGCGGGCTTGGGCTTACTACTTTATCTGTTGCCCGCTGTCGCCCGGGCTTTATTGCTTTGCCCGCTATCGCGGGCTGGAGCTACGACGCGCTCTTGGCGGCGGTGTCTGGCTGACCTGCTCCCTGCTTGTTAGGCTGTGGGGTGATGCGCAGGTAAGGCTTCGGAGCTCTCCAGCCGCCCGGAAACTTCTCCTTCGCGGCCTCGTCCGACAACGACGGGACGATGATCACGTCGTCGCCATCTTTCCAGTTGACCGGTGTCGCCACGCTGTACTTCGCCGTCAATTGCAATGAATCGATCACGCGCAGGATCTCGTCGAAGTTGCGTCCAGTGCTCGCCGGATAAGTGATCATCAGTTTGACCTTCTTGTCTGGGCCGATGACGAAAACTGAACGAACCGTGAATACGTCGCTGATCTCCGGATGGATCATGTCGTAGAGTTCTGCAATCTTGTGATCCGGATCTGCAATCACAGGGAAGTTGAGCTCAGAACCCTGGGTCTCCTTGATGTCTTCGGCCCAGCGTTTGTGAGAATCGGTTTGGTCGACGCTGAGTCCAATCACTTTCACGCCGCGCTTTTCGAAGTCAGGCTTACATCGCGCAACGTATCCGAGCTCGGTCGTGCATACTGGGGTGAAATCCTTCGGGTGCGAGAACAGAACTGCCCAGCTATCGCCAATCCATTCGTGGAAGCGAATCGGGCCTTCAGTGGTATCTGCTTCGAAATCGGGTGCTATATCGCCAAGTCGTAGGGCCATTTGTATCTCCTTCTATTCGGAAAAACCGATTCCCGGTCAACAGACCGGGAGTAGGGATGCGGATTTAAGTTGTCCAAGTGAGCCACTTTTACAACTAATCGCCACGCCAAGTCAAACCGGATGGCGCGGCGTGTTATTCTCCCCGCTAATCATGAAACTTGCACTAAACGGCGCCACCACAATGAGGGCTGACCTTGTCACTGACTTGCACGCAGCCAGGGCCGCGGGGTTCGATTATCTCGAAATCTGGGCAGCAAAACTTCGCGCTTTTCTCAAAGAAAGATCGACCGCCGAGCTCAAAGATCTCTTCGCCGAATCGGGCCTGTCGCCCTTGAGCATTAACTCGATCGAACACGTCACTTTTCGCGACGCTCCCGCGTACGAATCGATCAAACGTGAATGCGAAGAACTGAGTAGCATTGCGGCGGCTGTGAACTGCCCTTGCATAGTCGTAGTTCCAGGTCGGCTGCCGAACGGTGGAGTAGCGCGCGAAACGGTGATTGCAGAGTCAGTCAGAGTCTTAAACGAGCTGTGCGACATTGCCGCGGCGCACAACGTCACGCTCGCGTTTGAATTCCTCGGACAGACTGATTGCAGCGTACCGACGCTCGATCTTGCACACGAGATCGTCCGCGAAGTGAATCGCAAAGATCTGGGCGTCGTAATCGACAGCTTTCACTTTTACGCCGGCAACTCAACGGTCGACATGATCGAAGCACTCGATCCGAGCTTGATCCAGATCTTTCATATCAACGACGCCGAAGATCTGCCGCGCGCACAGTTGGAAGACCGTCACCGGTTGTTGCCGGGTCTCGGAATTCTGCCGTTGCAAAAGATGATCTCGGCGTTCCGAAAGATCGGTTACGACAAAGTCGCGAGTGTTGAGATCTTTCGTCCCGAGTACTGGGAACGAGACCCCTTCGAGCTCGCGCGTGATGCGCGCGCGGCGACCGAGCGAGTCATCGCGGAGGCATTAGAATGGCGTGAAGGATCAGGAATCGGCGTCATGGGCGCGGGTTACATCGCCGGAGTTCATGCGAGCGTGCTGGCGCGCGATGAGCGCGCACAACTCACGGCAGTTTATGATGTTGATGCGCAATCTGCTGAGAGACTCGCCGGTACATACAACTGCACCGCTGTCGCTACCACACTCGAGCTCCTCGAAAGATGCGACGCGGTCTATATCACCACTCCAAACACGCAACACGTCTCGTTAGCAATCGCCTCAATCGAGACCGGCAAACACGTCTTTTGTGAAAAGCCGCTCGCAACAAACGTCGCCGACGCCGAACGAGTCTTCAAAGAAGCGAGCGAGGGGCGCGGCGTATTTCAGGTGGGCCACAATCGCCGGTTCGCACCCGTTTACACAACGCTGAAACGAATGCTCTCCGAAACGCACCCGCCGCACTCCGCGCACGTGAAGATGAATCGCGGCGAGCTGCTCAAGCCCGAATGGACCGGCGATCCGTCCGTCACTGGCGGCTTTCTTTACGAGACTCCGATTCACATGTTCGACATGATGCGGTTCCTGTTCGGCGAGATTGAATCGTTGCACGCTGCCGGTTCGACGCACGAGTACAAAGAGCTCGACGACTTCTCATTGCTACTGAAATTCGCGAGTGGGATGCACGCGACGCTTGCGACCGCGGCGGATGCGAGCTGGTTGTTTCCGTTCGAACGCGTGGAAGTCTTCAGCCATCACGCGACGTTCGTGACGCGCGAGATGGAGAGTCTCACTTACAGCACGACGCTTGAAGGTAACTTCACCGAACAAACGATGCAGCAATTGCCTCGCGAGGAGAAGTGGGGTTACGTGCAGGAGGACCGCGCGTTCATTGACGCGATCGTGAACGGATCCGAGCCGTTGGTGACGGCATTCGATGGTCTGATGTCGGTGCGATTGGTGGATGCCGTTTACGAATCCGTGCGCTCAAATGGTCCGCGTCACAATCCGCGACGCATCCGCGTAATCCCCGGTTTAGTGTTAATATCGAGTCCCCCGGCAATAGTCCCCCTCCAGGTTGTGATCTTCCCCCTTTGAACATCGTAATGTCGCAAGAGGCCTATTCGCGTCGAGAAGTTCCAGCCGAGCCGGCGGCTCGTCCTGTCGAGCTGCACGCCGGTCTCTATCGAGAAATCTTCGCGCACTCGAAAGAAGCGATCGCCATCATCGATCCTGACGGCTACTACCTCCAACAGAACGGCGCACACTTCACACTCCTTGGCTACGCCGATAACGATCTCGAAGGCAAAACTCCCGCGATCTACCTCGGCGAAGAAACGTTCCAGAACATTCTGAGTGAGCTCGTCCGAAAGGGCGATTACTCCGGCGAGACGATCTGTCGCACCAAGAGCGGTGAAGAGAGAACTATCGAGCTGTCGGTCTTCACGATGCGCAGTGGCCTGGGTGAACCGCAGTGTTACGTCAGTATCAAGCGCGATATCACTACGCGCAAGAAGACCGAGGAGAAGCTGGCCCAACTGCTCGTGCGCGAACGCGCGGCTCGCGCGGATGCAGAAAAGGCAAACCGTCTGAAAGACGAATTTCTCGCGACGCTCTCACACGAATTGCGCACACCGCTGAACGCCGTGATCGGCTGGTCACGAATCCTGAAGGCCGGGCGCCTCGATAACGAAAGCTCTGTGCATGCGATCCAAGTGATTGAAAGAAACGCGTGGGCGCAGAAACAGATCATCGAAGACATTCTCGACGTGTCGCGCGTCATCACTGGAAAACTTCAGCTACATCTTGGACCAATCGATCTGATCTCGGTCGTGAATGCCGCGCTCGATGCAGTCAGACCAGCGCTGGAAGCGAAGGACATTCGTATCGAGACGCAATTTCACCACAGTCTGAAAGTGATCGGGGGCGACGGCGATCGTCTGCAACAAGTGGTGTGGAACCTGTTATCGAATGCTTCGAAGTTTACTCCGGTGGGAGGAACGGTTGGTGTTCGAATTGGCCAGGATGAAACTTACGTTCAGGTCCAGGTGCGTGACACAGGACCAGGCATTGCCGCTGACTTTCTGCCACACGTGTTCGAACGCTTCAGGCAGGCCGACGGATCGACTACACGCACGCATGGCGGCCTTGGACTCGGACTCGCGATCGTCCGGCATTTGGTCGAGCTGCATGGTGGGATGATTGCGGCGGAAAATGAAACCGCCGGAACAGGCGCGGTTTTTACGGTGAGCCTTCCGTTGCCGAGCAGCGAGTTGAGTCTCGATCGGATGGTCGCGGCAACGCGAGTCGAGCAGAGCGTAACGGAAGTGGATCTGAAAGACGTGCGGATCCTCGTGGTTGAAGACGAGTTGGACGCGCTTGATCTGCTTACGATCGACCTCACGGCGCACGGTGCGAAAGTGCGTGGCGCTGCGTCGGCGGCAGAAGCGCTCGAACTGCTGCATGCGGAGCAATTCGATCTGATGATTAGCGACATCGGCATGGCAGATACCGATGGTTACAATCTGATCAAGCAAGTGCGCAGGCATGAAAATGAGCACGGTGAGCACATTCCGGCAATCGCGTTAACCGCATATGCGCGCACGCAGGACCGGGTACGTGCGCTCAACGCGGGTTACAACACGCACGTCGCGAAGCCGGTGGAGATTAAAGAGCTTGTGACCGTGGTGAAGTGTTTGATCGGGAAGATCGGTTAGACAGGATTACAGGATTTACAGGATTATCATGATAATCTTGTGAATCCTGAAATCCTGTCTACCGACTGCTGTATGACAAAGCGTTGCTTCTGGGCCAAGACGCCGTTATCAATCGCATATCACGACGAAGAGTGGGGCGTGCCTCTTCACGACGACAATCGCCTGTTCGAGTTTCTGATACTCGAGGGCGCGCAGGCGGGTCTCAGTTGGGAAACAATTCTCCGCAAGCGCGATAACTACCGCAAAGCGTTCGACCGTTTCAATCCCGCGAAGGTCGCGAAGTACGATCAACAAAAGATTGACGCGCTACTAAACAACGACGGTATCATCCGCAATCGACTGAAGATCAATTCCGCAGTGACGAATGCTATCGCGTTTCGTGAAGTGCAACGAGAGTTTGGCAGTTTCGATAAATATGTGTGGGCGTTTGTAAACGGAAAGCCACTGAAGCGAAAGCCCGGCGAGCCGATTGTGGCGCACACCGAGATTTCCGATGCGCTCAGCAAAGACCTGCTAAAACGCGGGTTCAAGTTTGTCGGGTCGACGATCTGTTATTCGTTCATGCAGGCCGTCGGAATGGTTAACGATCACGATACGAGTTGTTTCCGGTACCGTGAAGTCGGAAGATAAAGTTCAGAGTTCAAGCTTTAGCTTGTGTGTTCCCAAGCAGCAGCCTAAAGGCTGAACTCTGAACAAAAGGTCTTTGCGGGAGAACTTCTTTGTGAGAAATTATCCTTCAACTTTAGTCCCCTGGAGGTCCCTCGATTTGCGATTCAAATTTCTGCCACTTGCTCTTTTCGCCGTTCTTTCACTAACCAGCGCGGCGGTCGCCCAGAACTCCGCTGCCGCACTCGCCAGTCTCCCTGAAGCAGACGCCGTAATCTACGTAAGCCCGCAACGCATCCTTAACGAAGCCGCGCCGCGCGTGATGGCCCCCGCCGATCTGACAAACATGCGCAGCACGTTTGCCGATCTGAAAAAGTCAGCCGGCATCGATCCGTCTACCATCGAATATCTCGTGATAGCGGTGCGTTTCAACAAGCCCGCGACCAATTTGAGTTTTGTTGCTCCGGACATAATGGCTGTCGTCGGCGGTGACTTCAGCTCCGATTCGCTCATGACGCTCGGACAAATCTACCTGCAAGACAAGGCGCGCGTTGAGAAGCACGGATCGAAGTCGATCACCGTCATGAAGCTTGACAGCATAGCGGCCGAGGCAGAGAAGACTCCGATGCTGAAAGCGTACTCCGAAATCGGTATCGTGCCGCTGAGCGCAAACTCGGTTGCGATCGGAAACCTGAATTATCTCAAGGCGGCGGTCGATGCTGCTGACGGCACCGGACGAATCAGTGCGGCAACGATCGAATCGTTGTTGCGCGATCCGAATGCACTGCTCTCGGCTTCAGGCGCGCCGCTCGCAGCGTTTGCAAAGAGCATCGGCTTGATGGGACTCGAAAACACGTCGCGCCAGTCGAACTGCGATACGCGTTTTGGCAACTTCTACGCCGCCGTTACAATGACGGGAACCAATTTCACCTTCCGGGGTGCAATGAATGCCGACAATCCCGACACAGCAAAGATCATCAACAACCTGCTTGCGGGGTTGATGCAACAAGGCATCAGCGCAGTACCTGACAAACAAGCGCAGACGATTTTGCAGAGCTTGAAGATGTCCGCGCGAGATAACGAGATCGTTTGGGAGGCCGACATTCCTGAAAAAACCGTGGCGGACTTCCTGCGACCGAGTCCAAAGACAGCGGGGACGTCGGTCACTAAACCAGCCCCAAAACCAGTAAAGACGAGAAATCCGGTGCTGCCAAGAAAGCGGACCAGGAAAAACTAAGGGAGAAATCAACCGATGCGTAAGCCAATTTTGTCATTCCTCGCGTTTTCATTGTTGCTCGTCGTCGCAGTTATTTTTGTGACTTCATTTGATATCGCGATCACGTCGTCCGCGCAGAACGCGAACAGCCCAACGACTACAAACAAGAATCAGAACGACTCGCGAGGGATCACTTCGGGTGCTGGCCCGGGTGCGCAACAGGATTTCTCAAAGAACACGTGGGAGCTTCCGGAAGACGCCGACAAGACAAAGAACCCGACCACTGTGACACCCGAGTCGATCGCGAAGGGCAAAGAGCTCTACCTGGAACGCTCGAAGGGCAACTGTATCTTTTGTCATGGCGAGACTGGAGCGGGCAATGAGGCAAACCTTGCCCGGTTGCGTCGCAAACCCGCCGACCTCACAAACAAAGAGCGGATGACGGCTATGACTGACGGCGAGGTCTTCTGGAAGATATCGAAAGGAATTCAGGGGATCATGCCGGCTGGTGAGAAACGCATGAGCGAGGAAGAGCGCTGGCACGTCGTGAATTACGTGCGGACGCTTGCGAAGACTCAGTAAACATTCGCGCCAGAGTGTGAGAGTAAGTTAGACAGGATTGGCAGGATTTTTCAGGATTGACAGGATTTCTAATCTTGTGAATCTTGAAAAATCCTGCCAATCCTGTCTAAAAAAACTTTTCCTCATACGCCCTTATCTCTTTTAACGAGCTCTCCGCCAACACCGTGAACACTTTCACCTCGCAGCCCGCAGGTATCCGCGGCGCCATCAGCGAGTCAGTGATCACAAATGCCGCCGAACGCAATCCCTTCTCCCAATTGCGTTCACGCGCATCACGAAAACTCAGCGCATCAGCATCGAGCCCCGCCGCCACGAGCATCGTCCTGGCCCAACGCAGGAACTCCGGCCAACGCGAGACGACCGCAAGGAGCGCGTCTTGCGGCGGTCTCGTCTGTACCCGCAGCCTTTCTACCACCGAAGCAGAATGCAACACGAGCACATCTGTTTCCGGCTTGATCCGCTCCGCAAACTGGTCCATGTGTCCGTACAGCACTACCGGCACCGCACCAGTCAGCGCGCCATCGACCTCATTTGGCCCAACTCCCTTAACTTTCACTTTTGTCGCCGCTGCGATCTCGGCCACGAGTATCTCGCGCAGCTCGGGATCAGGCTCAAGCAGAACAAAATGATCGGGACGTTGTACGGATAGTGACCGCTGTATGCCGGTCTGTATCTCAGCGAGTGAGTAACCTTCCTCACGCAGGTTTCTGAAGAACCGCGCGATGAGTTGATCGAGCGCAAGCCCGTCCTCGATCGGCTCATCGTTTCGCGCTCGCACGTAAACGCCACTACCTTTACGAAACTCGACCCAACCGCGACGCGCCAGCTCGCGATAAGCGGAGCTGACGGTGTTCGCGTGTATGTCGTAACGGCGCGCGAGGTCACGCGTGCTCGGCAGGCGCTCCGCGACTTTGAGATCGTTGCTGACGATGCCAAGGACGATCTGCGTCACAAGCTGTTCGCGGATGGGGACTTCGCTGTTCTTGGAGATCCAGAGGCGCAATCGTACCTCAGTCAGTCTTAAACTTCTTCGAGCAGGTCGATGACGTGCGGCACGCCCTCCTCGACAATGCGCAACTTTGCGGCGAAGCCCGGGTGATCGTTGAAGAATACTTCGAGGCTGTTTTTTTCGTGAGACCAGTCAGGCCTCACGTTTGTTTCGGGCTTAGTCTGTTTCTTTTTCACCTGCTTCTTCTGTTCCTTCTCCCAGTCGACCTTGCGTCCTGCATCTATCTCTTTGACTGGGTACGTGAGGTGGATCCAGTAGTCTCCGTCACCGCGAGCGTTGTGCAGCATCTCCATGGTCTCACGCTCGGGGTTACCGTGCTCTCCGTTGCCGGAGAAGACGTAGTGTTTGGCAATAATGCGCTCAAAGAACTTCTGCGTGAGATTGTTCGCGCTGCCGTGATGCGGGACCTTGAGTACATCCACTTCGCGCGTTCCACCCAATTCCAGCGCACCGACAAGCTCAAGTCCTTTGAGAATTTTATCGCCGCGCGCGTCACCAGTCAGGAGAATGCTTTTTTCGCCAGACTCCGCGAGCACGACGATGCTCGAAAGGTTCGCTACTGACTTGTCCACGTACGCCGAAAGCACATCCTCCGGCGACTTGCCCGCCTTCTGCAAACTCTCGAGCCATTGCTTGTGCTTTTTCCGAAGCGCGTCGAGCTCCGGTTGCATCGGCCCGGCAATTATAAACTTAAGATTGTCGTCGATCTCGATCGGCTCCGCGCCCTCGCTGGCGACTATGAGATTGCCGCCGAAGTCCGCGTTCAGATCGGCCTTCAACTTATTGGCAATGCGGTCGCGGAGTTGCGCACCCTGTTTCACGCTTGCGAGGAGCTTGAGACTGGAAACGATCACCTCCTCGTCTTCATCGACGTCCAGTGTTATGTCGTTTGGAAGCGCGCCGTCCATCGAGGCTTCTCCGAACTTCTTTGTAAAGGTGGTCTTCACCTCTTTCGGGACCTCGGCGTTGAGGACGTTTTCGAAGCTGTTATGCCAGAAGCCCACGACTCGCGCGAATTGCCTGTCGTCCTCGATCAGGTCGTTCGTAAACTCGAGGATTCCCTGGATGTGGTCTTCATCGACGTGACTCACCATTAATAAGTCAATGACGAGCGGCTTATTCGGGTCGGGTTTGCGCGTCTTTTTAATCTGTTGCAGCCGGGGCTTCAGGTGCGGGAAGTAAACGGAATAGTGCCCGCCGTCAATCAATAGGAGGCGTGGTTTGTCCTTCGAGCCGTAATGGAGCAAGAGGCAGTCGCCCTTGCAGGCGCGAATAACGTCGAGGCTAAACAGCATGTTTTGTCTCCTTATATTGATTGAAACGCACGCAGCACGTCGAGCATTCCGTGTCCCTGGAAACTGCGTTCGCGGCCGAGATCGGTTGCGCTCTCGCAGAGAATGCGCTTGATGCGATCGGGATGTTCTATCAGTTCCTGGTAACGCGCCATGAGCATTGCGGCTGCGCCACTCACGTGCGGAGCTGCCATGCTTGTGCCATCGAGGTCACCCCACCTTCCCTCCAGTATGGGTGCGTGTATTTTCTCGCCCGGCGCGACAAGGTCCGGCTTTGCCCTCCCATCACCGGTAGGCCCACGGCTGGAGAAAAAGCTGACACCGTAGGTGTGCGGCCAGAACCTGTGCGTAGCGCCGACAGTGATCACGCGTTCGGCGTTGCCCGGGTCGGTGATGCTGAAGGCCGCATAGCTGTCGTAAGAGCCGTCCTTGGTTTCGAAGCTCTTGTAGCCATGATTCCCTGCTGCCGCGACGACAACGACTCCGCTCGATACCAGTTGTTCACACTCCTCACAGATGGGAGTGCGGCCGCACGCGAAATTCCTCACGTCGTGCGGAATAGAGAGACTGAGATTGGCGCCGTGGATGGTGAGGAAGATGTCGCGATCGTTGAGATATCGAATGAACTGAAGCGCAGCGATGATTGCAAACTCAGCTTCCTCAATTTCCGTTCCGAGCACGCGAAAGTCGTAGAGTGTGATGTCCGGGCACATGCCGTCGGCGAAGTCACCGGTGCATTTCACTCGCTCTTCGGCCTTGTCCTGCGCCTTTTTCACATCGTCTTCCATTGCGTCCGACGCGGCGTTGTCTTTGGCCCTCTCACGGGCCTCAGCGATCGCGACCCTCAGCGCTGCTTCCCTGTTTGCGCCGATAATTCCGGCCACGTGAGTCCCGTGGTTTGTGACTGGCTTCGTTTCGGGGTTGATCTCGACGTACTTCGCGACCAACTCCCAACGAACCGGGCCGCGGTTCTCTGCGTCCTCCGCCAATCGCTGCAAGTCCTTGTCCGCCTCGGCGAGCCTGGCCTCGTCTTCCGCTGGGTCGTCGCCTTTCACTAGCGGCCGCTTCAGCGTTTTATCGTTGACGAGCGCCGCGATGTTCGTCTTCCTAACTCCCTTTCTAGAATTGCTGACCGACACAATCTTGCGGTAGTTCTTGAAATCGAAACTTTGCTTTACGCGGCTCTCGCCATTCGCCCCACGTAAGGCTGGGTGGTCGCCGTCAATACCGGAATCGATGACTGCCCAACTGATCTCACTGCAATTGACCTTGAAGAGAGTGGTGGCGGCATCGGCTTTGACGGCTGGGATCGACCTGGAGAGGGCGGGGACGGCGACACGATTCAGCGAGACCTGATACACCAGCGGTTCCACTTTCTTCCCCGTCTCGTCCGCCTTCTTCTCCTTCTTCTCCTTCTCCTTCTTCTCTTGTTCAGCCTTCAGCATCTCGTCGGCGAGTTCTGTGAGCAGTCGCACCGCCTTATCCAGGTCCGCTTTCGCCCGTTGCAGGACATCGCTGATTGGATCGTTTGACGACGCAGTTGTCCGTGACTTCTTCTTCTCTGTATACGAGCCAGCCCAGAGGATTAGGGCGGTCACGGCGAGGAAGCGCTCTATAGCCGGCACGTGGTGGAGCTCACGTTTGCCGGTTTTCTTGTGCCATCTAGTGGCCGCCTCCAGAATGTCGTCGAGCAGCATCTTCACGTCGCCGGGGTAGTTCAGCACCGCCGCGACGCTCGTCTGCGGCGTCTGAGTATTCAGTGCACTCTTGTGCTGGGCATCGGTTGTTCGCGTGGTTTGCCACCACTTCGTCTTCGGCGCCACGTGCAGCATGAGTTCTTTGAACGTTAGTTCAGCTGCAATAATGCCCTGGAGGAACGCGATGTTCGCCTCGTCCGTTGCATTTTCGTCGTCCGGATCGGGATGTATCTCCTTGTCGATGATGGTGGCCACGACGCCTGCAGGCTGACCGCGGTAGGGCGCAATAAGCAGGTCTATCCTCTCGTTGGGTCGCTTGCCGAACTCTATCCACACGTCGCCGAGGATTGGGGAATCCTGTAGCTGTCGACGGTCATCCAGCGGTCCCAAAAGGATGAACTCGATGAGAGGGCTCGGAATTTTGATTGCCATTTCTTTCTGTACCTCCGCCAAAGGTTATACTGTCAGAGTGAATCGCTTCACGGAGTTTCAATTAACTAAGCGGATGAACGTGAGGCCGGCGGGATGCCGGCAGGAACTAACTTTGTGCGCAAGCACGATACGCGCGAGTACGATCTGTGTCAAACCACTTTTCGGTTAAGTTGAGATTCACCGGCAGGAATGGTCATGCGAGCTAATTATCAACCAGGCTACTTAGCGCTATACGAGTCCGGAGAGTTGGCTGTGAGGGTGCAGGCCCTCGAAGAGCTGTTACTTAGCTGCACTGTCTGCCCGCGCGACTGTCTCAACAATCGTCTCAATGACGAGATCGCGGCGTGCTATTCGGGTCGACTGCCGATCGTTTCGTCTTACACACCGCACTTCGGCGAAGAGCCGCCACTCGTCGGAACAAAAGGCGCGGGCAACGTCTTCTTCGGCAACTGTAATCTTCGTTGTGTTTATTGTCAGAACTACCAGATCTCACAAACGCACAAGCAACAGATTAAAAACGAAGTCACGCACGAGCGTTTGGCTGAGATGCTGCTGGAGCTGCAATCGCGCGGCTGTCACAACGTCAACTTCGTTTCGCCGACACACTTCGCGCCGCAGATGGCGCGGTCCATTCTGATCGCCGCGCAACAGGGATTGCGCGTGCCGGTGGTCTACAACACCAACGCGTACGATTCAGTTGCTGTGCTGAAACTGCTCGACGGCATCGTCGATATTTACCTACCCGATTTGAAGTACGCTGACGACGAGTCAGGCTATCTCTATTCGAAGGTTAGTGGTTACAAAGACTTTTCGCGCGCGGCGCTGCGCGAGATGTTCAGGCAGACGGGCGATGAGCTCGTGTTTGACGAGAACGGCTTGTTGAAGCGCGGTCTGGTCGTGCGACTGCTCGTGTTGCCGAACGATATTGGCAGCGTCAGTGAATCGATTGAATGGATCAGAGACGAGTTGAGCCCGCGCGTGGCAATTTCCCTAATGGCGCAGTACTACCCAACGCACCAGGCAGAAACAAACAAGCGCTACGTTCTACTGTCGCGACGGATCAGGGAAAGCGAATGGATGAAAGCGACGGCTGCGCTCGAAGAGTTAGGAATGACGGAAGGCTGGATGCAGGAGTTTGACGGCGCTTCTTATTACTACCGTCCTGATTTCAACGATCAGGACACGCCTTTTAAAGATATCAGAGATTTTGAACGCGGATGACGCGGATTAGGTCTCATACCTGACCGCCGGACTGCCTGCCGGATAGAAAACTCCCAACAATCGCAACTCGCCCGAACCAGTGTTCTCCACGCAGTGGACCTGCCCGCGCGGAAGATAGATGCACGAGCCCGGTCCAATTGATGTGTTAGTCTCGCCGGCCCACATTCGTCCCTCACCGCGCAGAATAAAAAGAACTTCCTCATACTCGTGAAAATGATCGGGTGCGCGGCCCGGTGGAATCGAGCCGACGAACTGTGTTACCTGTTCGCTCCCGATCTCATCGTCAACCAAAACTCGATACCATCGATCGGCAGTCGGCAACGCTCTGACGATCTGAGAGCTTCACGATTGGTGGCAAGTCGGATTTCACCGTCTGGTCCAAGGCCTCAGCCTCGTCAGTTTCCTCGGGACACTGCGAGCTGACGAATCGAACCACTTCCGCTCCGGAATTCTTCACCCGCAACGTTTGTCCGGGCCGAAGGTAAACACCGGTCTCTGGTCCAAGTTCGTACTCGTCATCACCGATTACGACAGTGCAGTTACCATCCAACAGATAAAAAACTTCATCACACGCATGGTTGCGAAGTACGGGCGACGTTCCTGGTCCAAACTCCAACACGCGCAACGAGATCGCTTTCGCGCCGCTCGCCTTCCCTATTTGCTTCCAGATCTTCAATGAACCGGAGACATGCGGATCGCCTTCGTGCATCGTCGAAACCCGGCAACCTCCTTCCAAGACGACGGCCATCGACGTTGCTCCTAATGTTTGCTTGTATTCAGGTGATGTGTGGTGTGTTCGGTGACTGACGGTTGCGGTCGCGTGGCGGGTGCAAGCTCGTTAGTCAGATTCGCTCCGGCAGGCAAACTCGCCGCGGCGGGCGCCTCGTAAGGAATGCGGTTCACGTTTGCACCTGAGTCAAGAACCTTTTGCGAGAGAGCGTCGTACGCGTCGCCGGGAAGTGACTTGCGTGGAACGGTGAAGAGTAGCCCGTTTACGATCACTCCGATTCCGACGAGGAAAGTAATCAAAGCCGGTGTGATGTATGGCAAAATTTCGGGCTTGTCCATCGCCATAACGAACACCACAAACGTTGCACCGAGACCGATAGCGGCAGTGATGACGCCTGAGCGAATGCGGCGTAAACGCTTCTCTTCTGGCGATTCGAGGAACTTCTCGAAGTGTGGCAACACGTCTTCCGCGACTTTTTCGAGATCCTTCGCCGTACTCATCTGCCGGATCTTATCGGCGACTGCCATGCCGATGTGTTCGCGCGCTGAGATTGCCGACTGCGTCACTGCGTCCGGGTTTTCGAGCGAATTGCGGACGATGCGGAGGTCGGTGCCGCAGGCACGACAGAACTGGCTCAATTGTCGTTCTTCAGAACCGCAGGACGGGCAGTACATATCGGGGGATTATACGGCAAGACACGGGGGAAGTTCCCGCGGTAGAGGTTAGTTTGACAGGATTACAGGATTTACATGATTTGCAGGATTATCGTGTAAATCATGTAAATCCTGTAATCCTGTAAAGCTCATGTCGCATCGAAGCCTTCAACCGGACATTCTCCGGCCGCCCGTGTTAAGATTCGACGACTTCTCCCAGAGGTTATCGCCATGAAAAAACTTACTATCCTTGCCCTGACCCTCGTTCTGTTTTCTCTTTCCACGTCGCCATTGCTTGCCCAGGACCAGCCGGCCCAGCAACCATCGACTGAAGAACAGGAGAAACAGAAAGCCGAGCGCGAGAAGAACGCCTATCGCCTGCTGGATCAAGTGATTGACGAAGCGCAATCGCTGCGGCTAGTCGAGAACCGCGCCCGCATACAGATCACCGCGGCAGACATGCTCTGGGACCAGAATCAGGGTCGCGCCCGTTCGCTTTTCGCCACAGCCGCCGAAGGCATCGCGGAACTGGGCCGAACCCAGTCGACGAACAATAATCGACGCAATCAGGACGGCGGAAACTATGGCCCGGTTCAGCCGCAAAACATGCGCGTGTATCAATTGCGCCAGGAACTCGTGCTGACTGCCGCACGTCATGATGCGCCGCTTGCTTATCAACTGCTCGCCACAACCAAGCCTCCGGCAAACACGCAGCCGACTGCTGAAGCTCGTGGCCCACGCCCACCAGTGAATGCCGAAGAGAATCTCGAACAAGTCTTACTCGGCCGGATCGCTGCTCTCGATCCAAAACTCGCCGCACAGAACGCCGAGCAGATGATGGACAAGGGCCAGTTTCCGACGACTCTTCCACAAGTCATCAATCAACTATATCGACAGGATCCTGACGCGGCTGAAAAGCTCGCCGACAGGGCCGTCAAAGAAAATTCAAGCCGCAAATATTTTGACCAGGCCTGAAACCGGGGCCCTCGTGCAGGGACTGCTCAGGGCCGGCCCGCGTCCCGCCAGCGACAGCAAGAACGACGCAACCGCGAGCATACCGAACACGCAATGGCCCGCAGTGCTGGGACAAACTGCTTATGTCGATCTTCTGTCTACTGTCGTCGACGCAGCTTTGAAAGCGACGCCGGCCACGCAAAACAATCAACGCGGTGGTGGTCCTGTTAACGCTCGAAGAGGGGGCACTGGTCCGGTAAATACTGGTCCACAACCATTGACCGACGCACAAATCGAACAAAATAACGCGCGCCGCTTGCTCGCGGGAATGCAGGTGTCGCTGCCGATTGTCGATCAGTACCTACCGTCGAAAGCACCGCTCCTGCGACAAAAGTTATCGGAGATGGGGTTGAATAACAGCTCGCCCATGAACATTGCGCAGACGTTCAGCGCACTCCAGGGTAATGCGACTGCTGATGCTCTCGTGCAGGCTGCGGCCTCTGCGCCGCAACAGATGCAGGCGCGCCTTTACCAGCAGGCGGCTTACAAAGCGCTCGAGGAGGGCAACACGGAGCGTGCGCGTCAGATCGCGAATGACCACCTGTCAACCAAGGCGCGCGAAACCCTGATGGAGCGAATCGATTTTCGCGAAATGGCGAAGAAGGCCGAAGGCGCTCGTCTTGACGAGATCCGGCAGTCAGTAGCGCGGCTTCAAACCGACAATGAAAAACTCGATCTGTTGATACAAATTGCGGGTGACACTGAAAAGAGTAATCCGAAACTGGCGGTCCAGGTGTTGGAAGAGGCGAAACAGATCGTGAATCGCCGAGCGACGAGTTATCAACATTTCGAGCAGCAGCTAAAAGTGGCACACGCATTCGCGAGTGTAGATCCAGCGCGCAGTTTCGAATTGATGGAGCCAGGCGTCACCCAGTTGAATGAGCTGTTACAAGCTGCGTCCGTGCTTAGTGGTTTCGAGATCAGCATGTTTCGTGATGGTGAAATGTCGATACAAGGTGGAAATGGCTTGACGGCGACTCTTAACCGCTACGGGCAGGAGCTTGCCGTACTTGCGAGAAGCGATTTCGAGCGTTCCGAAATACTGGCGGGACGATTTCAGTTTACAGAGCCGCGGATCATTACGCGTCTCGCGATCGTGCAGGGATTGTTGAATGTGAAGCCCGTGAGCCCCCGATCGGCGATGGTCGGAAACTTTAGTGAGAATATCGTGATTCGGCCGGAGTAGTTTCCGACGATTACAGACGTGCACGATAGCACGTAAATCAGAACAAGGGGTTTTGAAATTTTGCAGCGCTTCAACGATAAACCGGACATTCCGGCAACTACGCCATACGATCCGAGTGATCCGGTACAAACGCCGGATCCACTTCCGTTGCCTCCCGACTCCAACCCACAACCTCCGTCTCCAGTTCGTGAGCCGGATCAACCACCACCAATCACAGATCCCTCTACGCCTGAACCGACCAGACTGTAACAGAGGGCCTATCGATTGCTGGAAATTCTAAGTCCGTTACTCATTGTCAGTACGACTAGATGGGTGCTGCGATTCTTCATGAGACTGGGACTGCTCGGTCTCTTCCTGATGAGCGCGCTCGACTCGTCGTTTCTCGTCCTTCCTTTCGGAAACGATCTACTGCTGATCGCGCTCGTGAGCTCAAACCGTGAAAGCTTCATGTGGATTGTTTACGTGATCGTTTCGGCGATTGGATCGGTCGTCGGCGTGTTCTTTGTCGATCTGATAATGCGAAAGGCCGGGGAATCGGGATTAGAACGTTTTGTAAGCCGGAAACGAATTGAAAAGCTGAAAGCTAAACTGGAGAACAAAGGGGGAGTGACGGTGTTCGTCGCGACATTGATACCGCCGCCATTTCCCTTCACTCCTGTGGTGATGACTGCCTCTGCGTTGCAGTCTCCACGCGGCAAGCTGTTGATCGCCGTCTTTGTAGGGCGCCTTATGCGATTCGGTATCGAAGCAGTATTAGCGCTTTATTTTGGTCGACAACTGCTCGCGTTCATGAATTCGGACGTAGTCACATATATCGTTTACGGGTTAATCGCAATCGCGGTCATTTTGAGCACGTTATCGTTGCTGAAATGGCTCAAGCGGAAGTAACCACCACAATAAGCGCGAGACACGAGGTCCAGAAAATATTTTGTGATTTTTCTGCCCCTTTGTGGCCGATCTCGTTAGCAATTCGATTTTGCCGTGTGTAAAATCGCCACTCAAAAATTCCTCCTGAAGGGAGCCACCAGGAATGCCAGAAACACGGGGCATACAAGCCACCGATGAAATAAAAGCAGAATGGTCCCTTGCGTACAAGCACTATTTGAGAGCGCCGGGTGATCGGTTCGATAAGAAGAAAGATCGGACCCAACGCATTGATTACGTAGCCCAGGAAATGAAATTGACTCGCAAACAGGCGAAACGCCGTATCCGCAATTACGAAGCCTGGCAGCGAAATATCAAAAAGGGCATCGTTACCCCGTAGTGATTTGAATTTCACCTCCTGACTGGACCTCACCCAGTCGTTTGTCCCTCGCCTTAGTCTGACCCGCGCCTCATGTTATATTGTGGTCCTTCCCCAATCAGTTTTCGAATTCATGACTCCTGAGGAGGTTTACGGTGAGCTTCATCTGTCAGAGGCGCCAACTGTGGTTGGGCCTTTTCTTTCTTCTCAGTGTGGGACTTGCGCTTATGTCGTGTACTGATAATCCAAACGCACTTTCATCTTCCGGCTCGCCAAAAGACGAGGCCGAGAAATTTCTCGCTGACGCCGAAAAGCGGCTGCTGGAGTTGAATATCAAATCCGGTCGCGCCGATTGGGTGAAAAGCACTTTTGTCACTGACGATACGGAGTTGATCGCGGCCGAAGCGAACGACAACTTGATTGCAGCGACGACTCAGCTCGCCGAGCAGTCGAGAAAATATGAGAACGCTGATCTCTCGCCCGAGGCTAAACGCAAACTCAAACTGCTAAAACTCGCGCTCACACTTCCGGCGCCGAAAGATCCAGCGGAGCGCAGCGAGCTCACGAAGATCACAGCGTCGATGGAAGGTGAATACGGCAAGGGCAAATATTGTCCTGACGGCGACAAAGGAAAATGTCTCAGCCTTTCCGATCTCGAAGAGATCATCGGCAACAGTCGTGATCCTGAAGAGCTGAAGAAAGCGTGGGTCGGCTGGCATCAGATCGCGATACCGATTCGCAAAGAGTACGTGCGCTTTGTCGAGCTCAGTAACAAGGGCGCGAAGGAGATGGGCTTCAAAGACACGGGCGCGATGTGGCGTTCGAAGTACGACATGGAGCCCGATGCGTTTGCGGCCGAGATGGAGCGCCTGTGGCAACAAGTCAAACCGCTCTACGATTCGCTCTACACGTACACGCGCCGAAAGTTATCGGAGAAGTACGGCAAAGACGTCGTGTCTGAAGACAAGCCCATTCCCGCGCACCTGCTCGGAAACATGTGGGCGCAACAGTGGGGCAACATCTATCCGCTACTCGCTCCCGCAAACGCAGATCGCGGTTACGATCTGACGCAGATACTGAAATCACGAAACACTGATGCAAAACAGATGGTCCGCTACGGCGAATCGTTCTTCACGTCGCTTGGCTTCGATGCTTTGCCATCGACGTTCTGGGAACGATCGTTGTTTTTGAAGCCGGCGGATCGCGAAGTCGTTTGTCACGCGAGCGCGTGGGATCTCGACTACGAAAAAGATGTGCGGCTTGAAAATGTGTGTGCAGATCAATGAGGAAGATTTCTCAACCGTGCATCACGAGCTAGGCCACAATTATTACCAGATGGCTTATTCGAGCAAGCCGTTCCTGTTTCGCGAGAGCGCAAATGACGCGTTTCACGAAGCGATAGGCGACACGGTCGCGTTGTCAGTAACACCGCCTTACCTGAAACAGCTTGGCTTGATCGATAAAGTGCCGGATCAGACGGCAGACATCGGTTTCCTGCTGAACCGCGCGCTCGATAAAGTCGCGTTTCTTCCGTTTGGTTATCTCGTGGACCAGTGGCGCTGGAAAGTGTTTTCGGGCGAAGTTGGACCAAACGATTACAACAAAGCGTGGTGGGAGTTGCGCAAGAAGTATCAGGGAATCGCGCCGCCAGTGGCGCGCACTGAACAGGATTTCGATCCGGGCGCGAAGTATCACGTTCCGGCAAACACGCCGTACGCGCGTTACTTTCTCGCACACATACTACAGTTTCAGTTTCATCGCGCGCTGTGTCGCGAAGCGGGTTTCACCGGACCGCTTTACCAGTGCTCGATCTACGGAAACAAGAAAGCCGGCGAGAAACTGAAAGCGATGCTCGCGATGGGTGCGAGTGAGCCGTGGCCGGCAGCGCTGAAAGCGATGACGGGCGAAGACAAGATGGATGCAACCGCGATCATCGATTACTTCGCACCACTGAAGACGTGGCTTGACGAGCAGAACAAAAAACCCGCCACAGATTAATGCGGATACACACGGATCAAAATGCTGTTTCTGATCCGTGTGTCGCCGTGTTTATCCGTAGCTAAGCTAAACGCGTAATGCTGCTGTCGCGGAGCACGTAGTGTGGCGTTTGCAGCTCGGTGACGATCTCGGCTGTGTGAAATTTGCGCAGCACGTCCGGCGGCCACACGCGATGTGTTCGGCCTTCGCGAACGGTTGCGTTGTTTACGCGCATGAAGTCGAGAGTTGAAGGGACGGAGGTCCTGGGCCTGACCAGCGAATACTTCAGCGTGCGACGCTTCGCCAGTGGAAACTGTAACGAGAGGATTGAGTTTGCTTGGGCTAGTACTTTCATAGACACCTTGTTGAACTTGGATTAACGCCTGTCCAACCTAAAAGCAGTGCCAATCGGCCACGGTTTCCAGCTTTTTCCCTTCGTGTGTTTTAAACGACATATATATCCCCCCCCAAACTAAAGCCCAGAAACTTCCGTTGCCGCGGTCGAGCCACTGCACTCTTCTGTTCGTTGACCTTGAGTTTGAGCTTCTTCATGATGAACTCCGAAACGCTTTTCATCACTCGCTCACCCGCTCGCTGGCTGCGCACATAGATGTTGCAATCGTCCGCATACCGCACGAACCGATGACCGCGTCGCTCCAACTCCTGGTCCAACTCGTCGAGCACAATGTTCGACAACAAGGGAGACAAAGGCCCGCCTTGCGGCGTTCCTTCGTCTACCGGACTCACCAACCCGCCTTCCATCACTCCGGCACGCAGAAAGGCTCGAATCAGTTTTAGCAACCGCTTGTCGCTGATTCGTCGTGCCAGCTTTGCCATCAGTTTGTCGTGATTGACTCGGTCAAAGAATTTCTCCAAGTCCAGGTCCACCACCCAGCCGTAGCTGTCAGCTATATATTGCTGTGCTTTGGCTACTGCCTGATGTGCCGAGCGTCCGGGACGGAACCCGTAGCTGTGATCTGAAAAGGTTTGGTCCCAACTGCGTTGCAGCACCTGCATTACCGCTTGCTGAATGAAGCGGTCCCGCACCGTCGGGATGCCAAGCTTTCGCATCCCACCGTCTGGCTTTGGTATTTCTACCCGCCTCACCGGTTGCGGTTTGTAGCCGCCACTCAACAGTTGTTCGCGAATGATGGGCCAGTGTTGCTTCAGATAGTCTGGCAACTGCTCGACAGTCATCCCGTCAATGCCAGCGCTACCTTTATTGCTCTTGACTCGTGCCAATGCCTGCTGGCAGTTCTTTCGCCCGCAGACTTCTTCCATCAGTTGTTCACTTCTAGCCGGGCTTTCTGCGTCGCGCTTCGCCATTAGCGGTTCGGTCCCTTCCACAGAGTCCCTCGGAGCTTCACTCCTACTCATCTCTGCGAAGGCCAGCACTAGCTGGTTATTCAGCCGCTTATCGCCCATGAGTTGCGCTGCTTACTTGCCGCTCTCCTTAGCCTCCTTGCGGAGGACCGTTCAGGCCTTCATCACTTGCGTGACTACTATGCCCTCTGCTGACTTCTGCTACTTAGCCAAGAGGGGCGCCCAGATAACGGCGCCCCTCAAGTTCATTATTTATATTTAGTTAGCTGTGATTACCGCGGCCAGCGGTTGTCCCAACGACCTCGACGGTTTGAAGCGTAGCGCTGGAAACCTTCCCGGTAGCCCTGTTCAAACGCATCACGAAAGACCTGCTTGTACTGTCCCTTGTTTCCATAGGACGAGCTGTAGCCTTCAGTGGCGTTCTTCCAGTAGCGCGAACGCTGCGGGTTAAAGCTCTGACCACGCTGTGCGTCAGCCGCGCCGACGTTCATACCGTAGCTGTAGCCCTGTTGGCGGGCCTGCTGATAACTATAGTTTCTGTCGCGATACCGATCATCACGACGATCCCAGCGGTCGTCTCTGCCATCGCGATCCCGATCGCGCCACTGGGCCTGAGCACTGGAACTGGCAACTGTTAAAACTCCAAACAGTAGGAAGAAAGCCAGTAAATATCCACCGATTTTTTTACTCGAGTAAGCTAGTTTCATGTGTCTCAACCCTCCTGTCGTCCTTTTGGCAACTACCATGCCCTGCGAAAACATGGGAGTTTTAAGCCATTCCGCAAGGAAACTGGGGAGATTTGACACGATATAGTGCGCCGACCAGACGACTTCCGAACTCAAAAGGTTGTGTTGAGAAAGTGTGGAGATTTAGGCTGGGCGTTGCAAATAGGACCGGAGCTCGGGCCGCGTCGCTTTGCGCATCAACGCAGCTTTCGCTTTCCACTCCATTGCGCGACTCAGCTCAACGAGAAAGTTTGTCTCGCCCGACTCGAAGGAAGCGATGGGCGCGCCGTCCTGGTAGAGAATGCGATTGCTGGTGTGCGCCGTGATGCGCGGGCCGGGAACGATAATGCCAGCGAGGTTCAAAGGATCGGCGGCGCTTACGGAGATCAAACTCTCCTGCGCACCGGCGCGACGAATCGCACGCAAGCATCCCGATCGCTTCAGGCAAAGCAAACTGTTCACCCGAAATACCGGCGACGAAACGACCGCCGCGGATGTCACCGCGCGCTTCGAGTCGATGATAGAAGCGCAGCAACACACGCCAGGGCAGCGCCATTCCCTCTCGTTCGAGTAGACGTTTGAAAACTACTCCGTAGCGTTTGATCAGTGCCCACGCGACTTCTTCTGTCAGCGCCTGGTCGTTCAAGTTTGGAGGAGTGTTGTTGCGATGCAGGATGGACCAGCGGCCTGCGCTCGCCATCTCGTAAACGGGCTGTCGATGTTTGCGGCGTGCCGCTGCCTGAGTCTTCCGGCTTCCGGGTGTTAGCAATGCGCGCAATCCTGCGAAGCTGTCGGAGACGACCACTCCGTTTGCAACCAGCTCAGCCAGAGCTTCTTCAACCTGACTGCGCAGCAATCTTCGTGTTCTCGACGATGTCCGTGAAGAACGATGCTCCGCGCGTTTTCAGATAGTCGTAGACCGTTTGCGTGGTGGTTGAGAATTCCGACGTGCTCGCGGCTGCAGGCTGCGGGAATACTGAGCTCCAGAGCGCAAAGTTCTTGCGTCGCAAAAGTGCGATTGGTGTGTTGCGGACTGGTCCTCCCGAGCCGCGCGTCCTTTCTCCATTGTCTGCCGCAGAGCGCGCGAGTGGAGTGAGTCGCGCCCACACTACTTCACCAGACAAACACAAAGCATCGAGCCATGCGGGATCGTATTCAACCATTCGTGCAGGCAGCAGCTCACCTTCCCACGCGGCCGCCGGTGCTTCAACACCTTCCAACTGTTCGATGATAGCCTTGAGACTTTCCGGCCCTTCCATCTGGTGATCGGGCGTGACCTTCTGCCATGCGAGCAGAAACCGAATGAAGTCGCTACTGGCGACCGGCTCGATCTCCTGTCGCAATCGATTCAGTGTGTAACTGTGAATTCGAGCAAGCAGGCGACGAGCGCTCCATTCAGTGACAGTGATTCCCGGAGTGAATTTGCCGCGGATAACAAAACCTTCTGCTTCGAGTTTCAGCAGAGCAGTTTCGATTTCGAGCTTGTTCAGACCGGAAGACGCAACGAGTTGATCGACAGTTACTGGCCCAAGTCCTTCCAAACGACCGCGAATGATCTCGACGAGGGCGTCTTCAAAGGCCCACGGAGTGCGTGCGACGCTCTCGGGTGCAGTGATTGGCGGCTGCAACACGGCGTTTGGATAGACGATTTGTAGTTGCGGCAAACGTTCGGCAGCAACCCATAGTCTGGTCGGCGCTGGCCGTTCCAGTCGACATCACTGCCGCACGACGATCCGCATTCAGCTCAGCAAAGAACTCCTGCCATGATGCGCCTTCCTCTACCGTCACGAAGCCTAACTCGACAAGTGCGTCGTGCAGCTCGTCAGCATTGCGTGGCTCGGGCCAAACCTCGTCGCGCACACGGTCGATTGCAGCCTGATCGAGTTTGCCCATGTCGGCTGCTGTTTCGGGATCGAGCCACCGTCGTTGAAAAACGGCGCGTGTGCGACGTTCCTCAAGTGGGGCGTCGTCGAGGAATGCGTAGGGCCGCGCGTTGAGAATCTCCTGCGATAGCGGTGAAGCTTCGATCACGTCGCGCGCGAACAGGTTTTTCTCGTTGCGCTCGATGGACGTCAGCAAACGCTCTAGTCCTTCGATGTCCATCGCTTCTTCCAGACAGTCTTTAACTGTCTGATCGACGAGCGGGTGCGTCGGAATTTCGCGTTCGCCAGTAGGAAGGTTTTCAGCGCACGCGACCTGGTCCGGGAAAATCGCAGTCAGCAGATCCTCCGCATCCATGCGCTGCAACTGCGGCGGGATCTTTTTGCCGCCACGACGCCGCAACACCGCGAGGGATCGCGTCACGTTCCAGCGCCAGCGAATATTCCACATCGGCGCATCGAGCAATGCCTGGCACAAGAGCTGTCGTACCGTCTTCGAGTTTAGATAATGAAAAACATCATCGAGTGGAAAACTGTGCGTTGGCCCAAGCGAAAGCACGATTGCATCTTCGGTCGCCGCTGCTTGCAATTCGAAATTAAACTTTCGACAGAATCGCTTGCGCAGCGCCAGTCCCCACGCACGATTGAGACCGACTGCCAAATGGTGAGTGCAGCACGAGCTGCATGCTGCCACTATCATCAAAGAACCTCTCGAGAACGAGATTGTCCTGCGACGGCATCACACCCAGCACAATCTTCGCCCCGGCCAAATAATCAACAATCTGCTCCGCAGCGGATTCAGATATCGCTCACCTCACTCCGTCAGCCACTTCACGGCCGGCTCGAGATTAACTCCCGATCCGTTTTCATCAGTGTGAATCCGCGTTGCGACTTCCTCTCGTAACCGCGATACCGATATGGACAACTCGTGCGTGCGCGCCGGCGCCTCACCGAGCCAGAACGGAATCGAGGGTGGCTGCCCATGCGCATCCTCGACTCGCACCTTGCCCTGTTCGACTCGCAACACACGCCACGAAGTGTTTCCGAGTTGAAAGATATCGCCCTGCAAACTCTCGATCGCAAAGTCTTCATTCACGCTGCCGATCACGAGATCACTCGGCTCCAGCACGACGGCATAATCAGCCGTGTCAGGAATCGCGCCACCTGAAGTAATAGCTGCCAGCCGCGCGCCTCTACGACCACGCAGCCGCTGGTTCACCGCGTCGTGATGTAGATATGTAGACCTTCGTCCTCGTTTGGTGCTAAAGCCTTCAGCCAGCATCCGCACGATCGAGTCAAACTGCTCGCGTTCGAGATTGCGATACGGGTAAGCGCGACGAACCATCCGGAACAGATCGTTTTCGCCCCACTCTTCAGGAGCGACGGCAGCAACAATCTGCTGGGCCAGAATGTCGAGCGGCTTTTCAGGGATCTCCAAACGATCCAGCTCGCCACGACGAACCGAATCCACGATTGCCGCACACTCGACCAGCTCATCGCGCGAGAGCGGAAAGATTCTTCCTTTTGGAAAACCTGCAACCGTGTGATTCGAACGACCAACACGCTGCAGGAAACTCGCGATCGAGCGAGTCGAGCCAAGCTGGCAAACGAGATTCACGTCGCCGATGTCGATACCGAGCTCGAGCGACGCAGTGGCGACGAGTGCGCTCAGCTCGCCTGACTTCAACCGCTGCTCTGCTTGCAAACGATGCTCGCGAGCAAGACTGCCGTGATGCGCGGCGATGTTTTCCTCGCCAATCCGTTCTCCAAGATGTCGTGCGACTCTCTCGGCGAGTCGCCGCGTGTTGACGAAGACAAGCGTGGTGTGGTGCTGGCGAATTAGTTGGGCCAGTCGATCGTAAACTTCATTCCAAACCTCGCCGGACATCACGGCCGATACAGGCGACTCGGGCAGCTCAATAGCGATGTCGAGTTTTCTGGCGTGACCGCTGTCGATGATCGTGCAATTCGGCGTGTTGTTCGCGTCGAGGTTTTCAGTGCCCACAAGAAAGCGCGCGACTTCTTCGATCGGTCGCTGCGTCGCTGAAAGCCCGATGCGCGTCAACGAAGCATTGTTCGAATGCTGGCGCACGAGTTGTTCGAGGCGCTCGATCGAGAGCGCGAGGTGCGAGCCACGCTTGTCACCGACAACAGCGTGAATCTCGTCGACGATCAGCGTGCGTGCTGTTTCGAGCATCCGGCGGCCGCCGTCGCTGGTCAAAAGGATGTAGAGCGACTCTGGAGTAGTGACGACGATGTGCGGCGGACGTTTGGTCATCGCCGTTCGTTCCGCCGCGGGTGTGTCGCCGGTGCGAACGAGCGTGCGAATGTTGACTTCGGGCAGACCGAGGGCTTTTAGCTCTTCCTGGATTCCTTCGAGCGGGACCTGGAGATTTCGTTGGACGTCGTTGCTGAGTGCCTTCAGCGGTGAGACGTAGATGACGTGCGTGGAGTCGTCGAGTTTTCCTTCGACGCCGAGGCGAACGAGATCGTCGATCGCAGACAAAAACGCGGCGAGAGTTTTACCGGATCCGGTAGGCGCGGCGATCAGCGTGTGCCGCTGCTTCTTAATTTCAGGCCATGCCCGTAATTGCGGATCAGTAGGAGCGGGAAAGGTTCGCGCAAACCAGCGCGCCACTGCTGGATGGAAAATTTCCAGATTCATAAGGGACGGACATTATACTTCTCCGACCCACAGTTTGCATAGCTGAATCGCAAGCCCAGCCATGAAACAAATCCGTGTTCACTCAAACTGTTTTCTGAACTGCTCAAACTGCTCTTTTAACTTCTCCACTTCCGCCGCGAGCTCATCAACCTTCTGTTCCAGACTCGCCCGTCGCGATGGACTCGCCGCAGCTACACGCTCGGTTTCTGCAAGCGCTTCGACATCGATTTCGCCGTTAAGCAAATGCGCAAACCGGCCTTCCTTCTGTCCGGGCTGGCGCGGCAGTCGCGCGACCAGTGGCTCAGGATCTCGCGAGATAAGTCGCGTTGAGTGTTGTCTCAACTTCTTCCAGGCTCGCAAACTCGTGCAGGCGTGAACCGTTGCCACGCAACTCACCAAGCGTCTGCGCACCGCGAAGCATCAAGACACACATCAGCGCCACTTCGGGATGACTCAAGTGCATCACTTCCGGCATCACGTGCTTGTACTTCGGCACGCGGCTCGTACTGCCGTAGAACACGTACGCGAGGTTCTTCTCACGCAGGGTCTCGACCGCGTCCGCGACCTGGTTCTCGGAATACGACGTGACAGGATTGCGGTTGTTCTTCTGGTTGCAAGCGAGCATCAGCGCGTTAAGCGTGAGCGGATAGTATTCGGGCGTGGTGACCTGTTTCTCGATCAGCGAGCCGAGGACGCGAGTTTCGATGTCGGTTAGGATGGTTTCCATAGAAAGACCTTCATCCAAAGATCACACAGATGGCAAAAAATACATTTGCGTAATCTGTGCGCATTTGCGGAAAATCTTACTGATTGCTCGCCCGTCCGCGGTGCTGGGGCGTTGTCCTTGCCCGCGTGGCTCAGAGCGTCCAACGTTCAGGTTGTCGTAATTCAACGCCGCATTGAACAACAGGAAAAACTCGCCCTGCGTTTGGTGCCGCCACATCGGGTTCGTCGCAAACATCACGACGTGCCCACGCCCAACCGGAACATCAACAATCGCGGGACGGTTCGCAAGCTCATTGCCGCCCGCAAGCATGCCGCTGATGAGCAGGTTCTTCTCATCAGACGCAAAACGCAGCACGACGCGCGGTCGCAACTGCGGCGGCGTATAAAACGGACTCTCACGCTGATCAGCATCAGGATCCGGCCGGTTGTTAGGATCCGCGGGTCGCGGCTGCGGCATCGCCTGAATCACATCCGGATCGTTAACTCCACCACGTCCGGAAGCGCGCGACGAAGTACCACCACCGCCGCCCTGACCACCACCACCACCTCCACCGCCTGGGCCGCCGCCTCCCGCCGCAACCTGAAACAGAGGCGACTGGCTGAAGTAAATCGGTAAACCAGCATCGTAGCCGTAAGCAATCGGGCTCTTTCGATCCGAGAACGATGAGTTGTAGATCGAGCCACGGGCCTGAAGCTTATCAGCCGGTTGAATCGAAACACCGCTCGTGATGCCGTAGTCGATTGGCACTTGCGACACGTTACCGATGGTGATGAAAAGACCACCATCCTCGATGAACTTCTGCAAGTTGGCCACACCCGTGACTGTCATTCCGCCGCGCATGTCGTCGGTCTGATCCGGCGAGTTTCCGAAATTCGGCGTAATGGCTGACGCCTTCCACGGAATCGCGTTGCCACGTCGCGGCATGCCGTTGACGATTGCCTGCGCCGAGCCGCCGACTGGCGGGAAGATCAGCACGTCAAATTTCTCGCGCAGGTTTGGCGTGTTGCGAATGACGTGATCGGAGATGTACGTGTAGGGGATCTGAAGCTTGTCAAACTCGATGCGATACCAACCTTCGTTTTGCGTGTTGGTCCAGGTGTGAACAATCGCGATGCGCGGCACTGCGAGATCGTGAGTCTTCACTTCCGGCAACTTGTCCACGCCGACGGCTTTCAGTCCCAACTCAGTGACCGCAGACTCCAGCCGCGACCGCAGATCCGCGGGATTACCGTCCTTCTTAATGATGAAAGAGCCGGTGTTGTACTGCTGATCGGCGAGCTTGAACGAATCCTCCGCCGCGGCTCATCTTCACGTCTTTCAAGCGGAAGCGAAGCGTCGCGAGAGTGTTGTCGGTATTGTGATTGATCACGTAAGCGACGGCTGAAGAGGGGCCGGTTAGTTGTCCGGTTACTTTTGCGTCTTGCGTCAGCAAAGTCGCAGGCGCGTTGAGCACGCTCTTATCGACGACGCGCACGGTTTTGACGTTGCGCATCGCGCCCATGGTCCAACCGGTGTCGTCGTAGGGCGCCGGATCGGTAACGTTGTAATACTGCGTGTCGAGCAGCATATCAGCCATGCGCGAATACGGCTGGTCCATCCTGACGATGTAAGAGCCCGCCGGGTATTTCTGATCCTTAACGCTGAATTCCTTCGTCGCGCGATGCACTTCAACGCCTTGCAAACGGAGCAGATTAACCATGTCCGCGGCTTCAACAGGGCGCGGCGTGTCGCCGGGAATGATGTACGCCGCCGGGCCTTCGTTGGAAGCCTTCGCGATCGAGCGTTTGCTCTTCAGGTAGAAGTTGTTGAGGAAACGTTCCCTCTCCTTAGCGACGAAGTTCATCGCGAAGAGGATTGCGGACTGCTGCATGTTGACGTTATTGCGCATGGACCAGTTCACGCGCGGGAACGGCGGATTCGGCCGGTACCAAACACGCGAGGTTTGATTCGCGCCCAGAGTTCTCTCACGCGTGTCGGCCCCGCCGTTGCCAAACGTTTCGTAGAAACGACCGATCGAGTTGCGACCGGTGGCGATGTAGAGCATGTAATTGGGCGCCCAGCCATCGTAGAAACCGTGTGTCCAAACACCGGGAACACCGCGTTTCGTCATCTCTTCGATCTCGTGATACGCGAGTAACTGAAACTCGTCGATGGCGAGCGGATCGAGCCAGGCGTTGTATGGACCAGTGCCGGTCATCGTGTAGAGGTACGGCACGGATTCGTGCAGGTCGTGAAGCACGGTCGGGTGATACTCGAGAAACGTTCGCATCTGATTGCGCGTCAGTGCGAGGGCGAGCCCGAGGCCGTCGCGGTTGTTGTCGTGTGCGACGTACTTGCCCCAGTAGAGCAGTGGCGGCGAGGGTTTGCCGGGGTTCGCTTTGCGATAGTTGTAAAGATCGACCATGCGATCGCGGCCATCGACTTCGAGCGCCGGAGTGATCATCACGATCATGTTCTTGCGGATGTCTTCGATAAACGGCGAGTCCTCAACCGCGAGGCGATACGCCATCTCCATCAACATCTCGGGCGAACCGGTTTCGGGCGAGTGGATGGAGCCGGAAGCCCAGTAAAAAGGCTTCCCTTCCGTAATCAGCGTGTGTGCTTCCGCGTCTGTGATCTTTCGCGGATCGCCGAGTTTCGCGGTTATTTCCTTGTAACGATCGAGCCTGCGCCAGATTCGCTTCATCGCTCACGAGGACGAGCATCTGCTCGCGTCCCTCTTCGCTCTTTTCCGGCGCTATTAAGACGCGCACGCGCGGCGACGCTTTCGCGAGTTCGCGATAGTAACGATAAAGATCTTTTGTATAGGTTAGCTTGTTCGGAGTTCCGATTGCATAACCCAAAACTTTGTCAGGAGAAGGCACCTTGTCTGACAGCGGCAGGTGATCGACGAGCTCGGTCATGAAGTACTTCTCAGTCGTGTACTCCGCGATCTTCGCGCCGTAAGCCGTATCGAGTGGAGACTTTGGTGTGGTGTATTTCGGATTGATGGGCGTGTTTCGCGCCGGTGCGGCCGGCGTGCTCGCGCCACTTGATTCACTATTACTGCGAGCCTCGGTCTGCGCGAGCGCGGAACCAGCGGCTAACACCACAAACACAAAAGTAGCGAGCACTCTTCGGAGTTCTGGGGACATGATGTTCTCCTTCAGTTAGGTAGGACTTATCCGCGTAGATCTTTTTTAAGATCCGTCTAATCCGTGGTTACAGATCTTTTGCACATCGAAATCCCGAAAGCATCCAGCGCTCGTGGGCGTGGAAGAAGTTTCGGTACGTCGCTCTGATGTGCAGTTGCGGCGTGGCAAACGAGCCGCCGCGCAAAACTTTTTGATTGACGAACCACTTGTCGTTGTATTCGTCAAACTCTGACTTGAATCCCGGAAACGGCACGTAGTCGGAAGTGGTCCACTCCCACACGTCGCCAATCATTTGCTGGCAACCGTAAGCATTCGCGCCTTCAGGGAAAGCGCCCACAGGTGCGACTGACCAGAAACCGTTCTCGAAAAGATTTGTGTTGCCGCTGGTGGGGTCAGTGTCGCCCCACGGAAATGCCGTCCTGATGTTGCGGCGGGCATCATAACACGCTGCCTTTTCCCATTCCGCTTCGGTTGGCAGTCTTTTGCCGGCCCATTTCGCAAACGCTGAGGCTTCGAAATAACTGGCGTGAGAAACGGGCTCGTCTTTCTTGCTTGCTGCGGGATGCAGACCGGCGAAGTCGCGAATCATCCACTCGCCGTCGTGCAGCTCCCAGTAAAGCGGCGCGCGCCACTGCTCGCGATTGACGACCTCCCAGCCTTCCGAGAACCACCAGCGGAAGTTTTGATAGCCGCCGTCGTTGATGAACTCGAGAAAGTCGCCGTTGCTCACGAGTGCTTTGTCGATCGCGTAGTCCCGGAGAAAGACCTGGTGCGCAGGTTTCTCGTTATCGAATGCGAAGTCGTACGAACGGCTTGCCCCGGCGTGGTCATAACCTAACCAAAACAGTCCGCCTTCAATCTCAGCCATGCCTTCAACCGGGGTTAACGGCTGCGGCTGCGGCTTCATTGACACGTCAAACTGATCGCACAGGAGATGTTTGATGTCGTAGACAAGTAATTCCTGATGCTGCATCTCGTGCTCGAGTCCGAGTCTTACGAGGGATAGCAAAGTTGGCACGTTCCGTGAGTTTTCCGGCGATTGCAGTAGCTGAGCGTACCTGCTCGTCGATATGGTTCCGGTAAGCGACCGTTTCTTTCACTGTCGGTCGCGATTTTGTCCCGCGTTTCGGACGCTCGATGCGCTCGCCAAATCCTTCGTAATAAGAGTTGAAGTAGAAGAGGAAATCTTCGGAATAGACTCGATAGCCGGGCTTGTGAGCTTGCAGCACTGTTTCGAAGAACCACGACGTGTGGCCGATGTGCCAACGCGGCGGGCTCATGAACTCGGCGGTTTGGATGACGTAGTCTTCAATTTCGAGCGGCGCGACGATCTGCATCGTGCGCGCCCGCACCTGCTTGTAAAGCTCCGCTATGGAGACGGAATCCTGCCTTGAAATCTCGCGGATTGTCGAAGCCATGATTGATTGCTGGACAATAATACTCGCTCGACAAAAGATTAAATAGGTCCATAGATCGACCTATGTGTTGACGATAATCTTTCGGGGGGATTCAGGAAGCACGCGGGCAATGATGCGCGCGTGGGGATAGTGCTGGCTGAGAGCGTGGAGGAGAGTCTTCGGCTTTGTCTTCGGGGATCGCGATCAACATACCGCCCGCAGTTTGCGGATCAAACAGCAACTTGACCAGATTCGGATCGACGGACGGCGCGATCTCGACATCCGTGCTGACATATTCGCGATTCGTTTTGTCACCGCTGGTCAGCATTCCCTGAGATGCAAGTTCAAGCGCGCCTTCGAGCAACGGAATTGCATTCGCAGTCAATTTCGATCGTGACTTTGCTCGCGCAAGCCATCTCCCACGCATGACCCAGAAGCGCGAAACCCGTCACATCCGTCGCGCCCTTCACGCCAAACTCGCGCATCGCTTCGGCGGCATACTTGCCCGGCGTCAGCATCGTCTCAACTGAACCCGCAACGACTGACTCACTCGCGCGGCCCTTTCTTGATCCCCGTGGAAATCACTCCCGTTCCGATCGGCTTGGTCAGAATGATTACGTCACCCGGTCGCGCGCCAGAATTCGTCGCGACTTTGTTTGGATCAATCACGCCCGTGACCGAGTAACCAAACATGATCTGCTCGTTATCAACGCTGTGTCCGCCAATCAACGTCACGCCATACTTGTTTATCGTCTCCAGCCCGCCGCGCATGATCTCACTCAGAATTGCAGGATCGACGCCTTTCTTCGGAAAGCACGTGATTGCCATCGCCGTGATCGGCGTTCCGGCCATTGCCCAAACGTCGTTGATGGAGTTGAGCGCGGCGATGCGGCCGTAGTCGTATGGGTCATCGACGATAGGAGTGAAGAAATCGAGTGTCTGAACGAGCGCGAGGTCGTCTCGAAGGCGGTATACACCCGCGTCGTCGGCTGTTTCAAAACCGACAATCAGGTTTGGGTCATGAGGTTGTTTCGGTAGCCCGCTCAGAACCTGAGCGAGTAAGCTCGGGCTAAGCTTCGCCGCTCAACCAGAACACGAAACCATCTCGGTCAGACGCATCCGGTCACCTCCTTCCTGAATCCTGCAAATCTTGTAAATCGTGGCAATCCTGTCAAATGCTTTGCTTTCTTGCAAACCCAGGACTATAACGACTCATTAAATGCCGAAACGAATCATCCGCATTGGTCCTGCCGGCTGGTCTTACAAGGACTGGGAAAGTGTGGTGTATCCGCAGAAGCCCGGGAAGTCGTTTGATCCGCTCGAATATCTCGCACGGTTCTTCAATACGATCGAAATCAATAGCAGTTTTTACCGGCCGCCCACTCCGTCGACAACTAAATCATGGGCAACGCGAGTCGCTGCCAATAAACAGTTCGTCTTCACGGCGAAGCTGCATCGCTTATTCACGCACGAACGTGGTAAAGCGACGAAGAAGGATGAAAAGGAATACCGGGAAGGAATGGACGTGCTGGCGAAGGCCCGCAAGCTCGGCGCGGTGCTACTCCAGTTTCCGTGGTCATTCAAAAACACGCCGGACGATCGTGTTTATCTCGCGAAGCTGCTGGAGAAGTTTTCTGACTATCCACTCGTGCTTGAAGTGAGACATACGTCGTGGAACACGCCGGAAGTTTATGAATGGATCGAGGAGCGCGGTGTCGGGATTTGCAATATCGATCAGCCGGTATTTAAGAAGTCGATTCGTCCACAGGCGTTAACGACGTCGCCAGTCGGTTACGTGAGGCTGCACGGCAGGAATTATAAAGACTGGTTTCGTGAAAAAGCGCCGCGTGATGAACGTTACAACTATCTGTATTCGATCGATGAGCTCGATCCGTGGCTCGTCCGGATTAAGGAAGTGGCGAAGCAAACTCGTGAGACGTACGTGATCACGAACAATCACTTTCGCGGGCAGGCGGTTGTGAATGCGATAGAGATCAAAGCGGCGTTGGAGGAGGAACGTGTTCCCGCGCCAGAGCCGTTGTTCAAGGTTTATCCGCGGTTGAGTGAGTCGGCGGTGCCCGATGAGCCGGGAGAGAAATTGTTGTTCAAGTGAGTTGTTTGACAGGATTTACAAGATTTTTCAGGATTAACATGATGCTATTGTCGACGGCGGGTTTTGTTACTTCCCATCGACACGATCACGTCAAATTCATCCTTCGTCAATGGCATCACTGACAGTTGCGACTGCCGAATCAGCGGCAGTTGACTAAGACGTTTGTCGTAACGAATAGCCGCGAGTTGAACAGATGTTGCCAGAGGTTTGACAGGTTTGAGATCGACTGCAACCCACTGCGGATCGTCGGCAGTCGGATCCGGATAGGCGCCCTTCACGACTTCCGCCAAGCCCACAACTTCTTTTCCCTTGCCGGAATGATAAAAGAGGACCTTGTCGCCGGGTTTCATCGCGCGCAGGTTGTTTCTGGCCTGGTAGTTTCGCACGCCGGACCAATCAGTGCTGCCATCTCGGACGAAGTCGTCCCAGGAGTAAGTTTCAGGCTCCTGCTTGACCATCCAGTAGCTGTGCTTGCTTTTTGTTGATGCTTTCATGAAAGTGACCTTGATCCTCTACAATCGGATATAGACCAACATCAAAGGACAAAACATGCTCAAAGAGGGATCTACTGCACCTGCATTTAAAACCAAAGATGCCAACGGCGAAACTGTAAGCTTGAAAGATCTTCGCGGACAGAAGGTAGTGCTCTATTTCTATCCGAAAGACGACACGCCAGGTTGCACCAAAGAAGCCTGCTCGTTTCGTGATGCCTTTTCTCAGTACAAGAAGAAGGGTATCGCGGTGTTAGGCGTTTCGCCAGACAGCGAAGCGTCGCACCAAAAGTTCGTTACCAAGTACAAACTCCCGTTCACACTGCTAGCCGACACGGATCGATCGATCGCAGAGGCTTATGGTGTTTGGGGAGAGAAAAAGTTCATGGGACGAACCTACATGGGTGTTCATCGGACCACCTTTTTGATCGATGAAAAAGGCAAGATCAAAAAGATCTTCGAGAAGGTAAAGCCCGAAGATCACGCCAGTGAGGTGCTCGAGGCATTCGCTGACTGAATCAAGGTAATTTGCCGCTTGCTAGTTTTCCGATTGCCGACTTGAGGAAATCAGGATCGACAATCGGAAAGCTCGACACGGAGGCTAGGCTGCCACCCAGCCTCCGATTTTTTCGGGTTCACCCTCGGGGTTCCTTCCGGGCATCAATCCAGGCAAACAACTAAACGAACTGGGCACGTCGCGTTTGCGCGCCGGAAGACGCGGGCCATCATCCACAGTCGCAGTCTCGGCAGACTCGTTAAGGAAATAGAGCCGAGTGTTATCGACGACTTGTGTTCTGATTTCGTGAGTCCAGAGCAGGAGGTTGGCTAACGCGTCTCCGATCTCATCTTTTCCGAGTTTGGTTTCCTGCGCGATCTCACGTTGTGTTCGCGAGCCTCGTCGGATTGCATCTCGCACACGTTCAACAGGAGACAACTTGCTCATTGCTTTTGCGTGATAGTGACCGTTGCCGGACGTATCACTCGAAAGCAGCTCCGCGATATCAACTTGTTGGGAGATATATTTCTTGCGTGCAGTTTTGTATTCCTTCAAAGCGCGACGGCTTTGAGTGACCTTTTGACGAATACAACTCTTGCAATAGAGGTTGCGTCCGTCTTTACGCGCGCGACAAATTCCAAACTCGGATATGGGAAGTTCTTTTGAACAGATAGGACAATTTTTAACTTGGGGGGACAACTGTAGTTCGGCCATTTCACACAACTCCACTGGGCATCAAGACTTGCTTGCAATCCGTAATCGGACAAGACTACACCCTCATCCGGCACTTGATTCCTCCGGCAAAGGCATCGATTTGGGGGTTATTTTTTTGGCGAAGATCCCACTGGGCGATCGCCTAGATTGCCTTGCGCAACTTACCGCACCTACGTCACGCCCCAATACTCACCTGACTTCTTTTCGTTGAAGGTCTCCTGGGCAATTGCGAGAATATGAGAGCTGAGTAAACCTTCCAACGATCATCCAACAGGCCGCTGATCAAAACTTTGTAATGGCAATCAATTGTTCAGCGAGGGAATCGCATTATAGTGATCGACACTATTTTTGCAACATCTTTTTCAGATTTGTTTCGAACGAAATCCAACTCCAAAATTTTGTCGATCGATCCGCATTCAACATTACTTTCTACAAACGCAAACGTCTCTTGAATGAGAGGATACGTGATCACATCACTCGCCTCACGCGCGTATTTTATATGTCTGAATTGTCTCGAAAGCGATCGAGAGACACTCGAATTCGTTCGAGTTTTTGAGTTTTCAAAAACTGATCGCCGAATGTTTGGCGCAACAAGTTCGTACTTTATTTTGATGGTCCTACCATTAGTAGCGCGGGTGTAAAACACATGGACCATGCGTGATGACTCACACGCGCGCGATCGATCTCTTAACGCTTAACACGTTCATTTATAAAGCTTTTTGCCTGCGCCGCTCACGTGTGCAAAGTGTTCTAAGTGCGCTTTTGTAACAGCTTTGTAAAACTCCGCACGGGGATTTCCACAAAGATTTCCTCAGGATCTGTGGATAACTTTTATTTGAGTGAGGATCGATCTTTCAGACGATAAACAAACTTTAGTCCTGACCACGTGTCATCGATCGCGCAGATCTTCACATCAACTAATCCGGCGTCCAAACCGATCCGCCTCACAAGTTGCTCAGAGAGATCAGTCGTCACACCTGAGCTCTTCTTCGGCCACGCGATCCAGATCATTCCGTTTGAAACAAGTGTGGCAGCGAGCTTCGCGAAGGATCGCGTCAACGCTCGCTCAGTTAAGACGAACAGGAGAATAATATCGAGCGACTTCGTTGGACGTTTTATGAATTGAACATCATCAGGTAGATCTTCAAGCTCGGATTCGAAGTCTTTCGGCGCGTTGACGAGTGCGATTCGAGATCCTTCTTTGATTCCGAGTTTCTTTGTTAAGGGCGTTCCGGAATATCCAGCCATGTTGTCACCAGAGTCTAAGAACCTTCCACCATGTGAATCCGACTAGACTCCAGACGCTGATCGTTATTAACGACGCGATCAGGCCCAGAGTCCACCAGGTTCGTTGAGACGTGTAACCGGCGCCGAAGTAAATCGGTGCGGGTGTTGTGCCGTAATGAGTTAGTGATGCAGAAAGGTTTGAGAAGTACGCGAGCGATAGCACGGCTAAGTACGGCGGTGCTCCGGCGGCGAGTATCACGATGAGAAAAGGAGTAAACATCGCTGTCACGTGTGCGGTGATGCTTGCGAAAACGTAGTGCGCGTAGAAGTAAATTAAGAGCAGCAAGGCGAGCGCGAGCCACCAGTTCCATCCTGCAGTCAAACTTGCTGATGCTTCGGCG
Organism: uncultured Acidobacteriota bacterium; assembly: GCA_963748155.1. GTDB lineage: Bacteria > Acidobacteriota > Blastocatellia > Pyrinomonadales > Pyrinomonadaceae > PSRF01. The sequence continues at coordinate 1,114,855 of CAVVHV010000005.1, forward strand.
AATCTTTTTGTGATTCCCGTCTGGCCCAGTGCCTCGGCCATACGAATGAGTCCGCCATACCAGATAAACACGCCCCACGCAGCCTTTTCGCTGATGATATCTTCCCAGTCCAAAACGCCCGTAAGCAGCAGCACGCTGATTCCAAGCAGCGCAACTGTGGCGTAGTCGATGCCGTGCAACCTATTCGTCATCCAGAGAATTGCGACAAGGAAAAAGACGAGCAGCATCAGCCTTTCAGCCCAGCTCATCCGTCCCATCGCCCGCAATTCTGTTGAAGCGAGTTCGCTTGCGGCCGGTGTGTGCTTTACCTGTGGTGGAAAGACGCGGTACAGCACATAAGGCACCAGCAAGAGGCACAAGATTCCCGGTACAAGTGCAGCGATGGCCCAACGCTCATACGTGATATCAATCGACGTTACTTCCCGTGCGAACCGGGCGATTATTGGATTCGACGCCTGCCCGGTCAGAAACATCGCGCAGACAATGACGTTGCACTGGTAAACGCTTGCCATGAGGAAAGCGCCCAGACGTCTGGCTGTCGGCCCGGGCCGGGATTCGTAAGCTTCAGCGAGGCTTTTTGCGATGGGAAAGATTATTCCGCCGGAACGCGCACCCGTTGATGGAATTACTGTCGCGAGGATCATCTCGGTCGAAGCGAGCGCATAAGCGAGTCCGAGAGAATGTTTGCCGATGGCCTTGATGAAGAGGAAAGCAATGCGTCGACCGAGTCCGGTCTTAATCATTCCGCGCGAGATGAAGAACGCGGCGAGAACCAGCCACACAAACGGATCCGCATAACCCGTCAAAACCTCGTTAATCGGCAGTACTCTAAAGAGCGGTAATGCTGTGACTCCTAACAACACCATCGCGGCGCCGGGAATTGGACGCACGATCGAGCCGGTAATCGTTGCGGCGAAGATTGCGAGCAGGCGCCACGATTGCGGCGTTATCCCGGAAGGAACTGGAATCAGTAAAATCCCCACACCGACAAACAACACGATTCCCCAGCGGAGAAGTCTGCTTCTGGAGCTAATTTTGTCGTGGGGTTCGTTGTCGGTTTTGTTGGGAGGTGCAGTTAAGGGTTGTTCCACGCAATCGTCCTTTTAGCGGGCGACAGAAGAGCCACGGGATGTTATTCCGTTACAGACTTGCCTCAGACTGTAGAGAAATCAACAGTTGACTCGAACGATCGTAAGGATCTGGCGAACCCAGCGACAAATAGAGGTATTCTAAAGAGCAAGGTATAAAAATGGCGGAAAACTCGGATAAGGTCACAGATAAAGAGGTTTATTTAAACCGCAGGCGATTTATTCAGGCAGCGGTCATGGCGGGAACGGCTACGGCCACCACACTGCTTTACCGGCGGCTCAATCCGCCGCCCGCGCCGCGCGTGGAAGGCGAAAAGCTGGAGGAAGTCAATAAAGCGCCCACGGGAGAAGCCGTTAAGGAGGGGTTCGCAGTAAACGATCAGTTAACGCCGTTCGAAGCAATTACGAACTACAACAACTTCTATGAATTCGATACGTCGAAGAGCGGAGTTGCTTATGCGGCGAAAGGATTTGTCACGAGACCGTGGGCTGTCGCGGTCGAGGGCCTGGTAAACAAGCCCAAAGTTTTTGATATCGATGAGTTGTTGAAGTTTCCACTCGAAGAACGGATTTACCGGTTGCGTTGCGTCGAAGGCTGGTCGATGGTGATTCCCTGGGTCGGCTTTCCGTTGAACAAGCTGCTGGAGAAGGTCGAGCCAACTTCACAGGCGCGTTATGTGGCTTTTCAAACACTGCTTGACCCCGACCGAATGCCAAATCAGCGCACCGGCATACTCGATTGGCCTTACGTCGAAGGACTTCGCCTCGACGAAGCAATGCATCCGCTGACGATCATGGCGACGGGCATGTACGACGAAACATTACCACCGCAGGATGGAGCGCCGATCAGGCTCGTCGTGCCGTGGAAATATGGTTTCAAGAGTATCAAGTCAGTGGTGAAGATCACGCTGGTTGCCGATGAGCCGCCGGCAACCTGGAACATCCAGGCGCCCAACGAATACGGTTTCTATTCCAACGTGAATCCGAACGTTCCGCATCCTCGCTGGAGTCAGGCGACGGAACGACGGATCGGTGAATACAGTCGCCGGAACACGCTTTTGTTCAATGGCTATGGCGAACAAGTGGCGCATTTGTATCAGGGAATGGATCTGGTGAAGTACTTCTGACCGTTATGACTGATGTGCGCTTCTTAAAAATCGTCGTTTTTGTGAACGCCCTCGTGCCGCTCGTGCTCCTCTTCTGGGATCTCTATCACAAGCGAGTTGGTCCAAATCCGCTTCAGTTCGCCACCACGACGACCGGAATGCTGACGCTGATCTTTCTCAGTTTGACTGTGGCGATCACTCCGTTAAGAAAGATCTTTGGAATCAATTCGCTGGTAAAACTACGAAGAATGCTTGGGCTGTTTGCCTTCTTTTACGGCGCGCTTCACCTGCTCACGTACATCTGGTTCGATCGTCTTTTCAATTTCATCAGCGTGGGCCAGGACGTTGTGAGGCGTCCGTTTATCCTCGCCGGCATGCTCGCTTTTCTCCTGATGGTACCGCTGGCGATCACGTCAACGGACAAGATGGTGAAGCGTCTCGGCGGTAAACGCTGGGCGAAACTGCATCGTCTGGTTTACCTGTCGGCCATCGCGGGCGTGGTCCACTTCTGGATGCTGGTTAAGTCTGATACGCGCTTGCCTCTCACCTTTGCGTTCATCGTGTTGTTCCTGCTTGGATACCGGCTTCTCACGAAGTACATGCCGGCCCAGCAGCCCAACTCAAGTCTCTTTCCACGCGAATAGTCTGCATAGTTCAGACCGCATCGTTTAGAATGGCGATGAATGTCAGGCGAGCGAAGAAGTAACGAGCGGAAACAGATTCTTCTCGAGGCGAAGTGGGAGAGCCTTTCGAGCAGGCACGAGGCTCGAGTTGACGATGTTAGTCTGGGTGGCTGCTTCGTAAATACGTATGCGAAGGTAGAACTCGGAGAGCACGTTGACCTGGAGATCCAGCTTCCGTCGGGCGAGTGGTTGCCGCTTCGCGGTCAAGTCGCTTCGTATCAGCCAGGCGTAGGATTTGGAATGTCGTTTAGTGTTTTGTCCGCGAAGGAGACTGCGGGATTAAAGGAGCTGCTGCGAACGGCGAAAGAGCGGAAGCCCTAGTGTTTATGGCGGCGTTTCTCGTCGTAAAAGAGAATACTGAACCCGAGTATGAGTCCAGCGGCAGCGGCCAGCAAAAAGAAAATCATCGCGAGTCCGGGATAACCAAAGATTTTGAACGTGGTCTCAACCCGCATCAGCATAGCCGCGCCGACAATCAGAGCAGCGACCACTAAACCCAATGTGATTCGGTTAGCAACCTTCTGAAGTCCCTCCAGGACGACTTTCTCGTCAATTGCATCGACCTTGAAACGAAGCTCATTGTTTCCTGCTGCGTCGAGAATTCTGTTTACCCTGTTCGGAAGTTTCTCAACGAACTCCTTCATCTCAACAACGCCTGACAACAGGTTAGTTGGGGCAACACTTTTGAGGATGTTGCGCTGGAGTATCTCGTTGGCACGATCGCGAATGATGACGTTAGGATCGAAATTTGGATCGATCGCGTAAACGACGCGGTCCAGGTTTAGCAGCGCCTTCGCGATCATCGTGAATTCAGCCGGCAAGCGGAACCAGCAGTCTGCGGAGATCCTGGTTATTTCAAGTGTCACTTTGCCGGCGTCGGACCGGCTCAAAACTGCGTCTCCATGATCAGCCACGAGATCAGTGATGCGGCGCTCGAAAGACGGGCGATCGAAACCTTCCTTCGGTTCGCCCATTCGGATCGCAGCTTCGGCAGCCATCTCGCCGCGTCCTTCGCTGATTGCGAGCAGGAGTCGTAAGAGGTTGTCCTGGAAGGTGCGTGTTACACGACCTACCATGCCGAGATCGAGCAGCGCGATCTGATCGTCGTCAGTCAGGAAAACATTTCCCGGATGCGGGTCGGCATGAAATATACCGTCGACGAGGAACTGCTTCAGATAAGCACTAAACAACTCGTCGGCAAGTAAGCCGGCATCGATTTCCAGCAGTCGCAAGGGATTGAGCGCTGTAATCTTCTTGCCTGAGATGAATTCCATCGTCAGAACGCGAGTCGTCGTGAAATCGTCGATCGGCTCGGGAATGACAATGTTGTCAAACTCTGTGAGATTTTCTGCGATGGTGTGTAGATTGTTTGCCTCGATGGTGAAATCGAGTTCGCGGAGCAGGCTCTTACGCAAATGAACGAGCATGTTATCGAACTCGTAGCGCTTACCGAGTTCTGTGTGCTGGTCCAGAAAATGAGCTATCTCGCCTAGTGCTTCGAGATCGCCAACGATAAGGTCGCGAATGTCGGGTCTTTGAACTTTTACGACGACGGCGCGGCCGTCGCGCATGTACGCTTTATGTACCTGAGACAAAGATGCGGCGGCGAGTGGAGAAGGATCGAAATCATCGAATGCTTTGGACAGTCTGACTCCGAGTTCGCCTGAAACGATCCGTTCGACTTCTTCATACGGAAACGGTTCGATCTGGTCCTGTAGCCGCGACAGCGCATCGAGGTATGGACCAGGCAAGAGATCTGCGCGTGTGGATAACAGTTGTCCCAACTTGATGAAGGTTGGTCCAAGCTTTTCAAGGTCCTTCGCCAGATCTTCGGCTGGAGCGATCTCAGATTCAGCCGCCATCTCATCAGGCAGCACGCTGCCTTCGAGTCCGGCCGCGCTGATCAGATCGGAGCGCCCGTATTTGATCAGCAGCATCGCGACGTCTTTGTAGCGTTTCAGCCGCTCTGGTTTTAGTGAAACTACCATCCTTGAATTTATTGTGGCGAACTGGTTCTGGGTGCCCCTGCCGCGCGATCGATTGCCGCTCGTAATCCTTCAGCACTCAGCATTGTTAGTTGTACTCCGTTCACAAAAATCGTGGGCGTGCTTCCGACTCCGTACATTTCTCCGTCCTGGACGTCTTTGTTAACTTCACCAGCGTAGACGCCTCGGTCCAAAGCCGCATCGAAACGCGCTCGGTCCAAACCGACCTCACTGGCGTACTTCTTTAGTGAAGGGACGTCGAGCGCTTTCTGGTTCTTAAAAAGCACCGTGATGTATTCGAAATACTTTCCCTGAGCGTTGGCAGCATTCGCAGCCTCGGCTGCTTTGCGCGCCCATTCGTGCTGGTTCAGGGGAAAATCTCGCACCACGAAGCGAACTTTGTTGCCGGAAGATTTCAAGACTTCTTCAAGAACTGGATGCATCGCGGCGCACGCCGGACACTGAAAGTCAGTGAACTCGACGATCGTCACTGGAGCGGTTGCTTCACCGCGCGCGGGATCGTCGTCAACGCTGATGTTTTGAACGGGTTGAGGGGGCTCACTTATTAACCACTGTATGCTCGCGCCTTTGCGTAATTTTTCTGACAGGTCTTTTTCGAAGCGCTGTCTGGATTCGTTTTGAAGATAAGTGGCGATCTGGTTGCGCACGCTATTTAAATCGCCGGAAATGCGTGCTTTGTTCTCATTGTAAAACTTTGCTACTTCAGCTTCCGTCGGAGGGTGAACCTTATCGCTTATCTCAGTGCGTACGATTTGTTCTGGTCCAATTTGTCGACGCCTTGCTTCGTCCAGCAGCAACGTGTCGTCAACTAGTCGATCGACGCGCTGCTTTGTGACTTCATAGGCCTCATGCTTTAGCTTATAGATAATCGGTTTAAGCCTTTCGAGCAGAGGAGCTGCGGTGAGTGGTTGTCCCGCGATCGTTGCGACCACTGATGCGGCGTTCAAACTCGGCGAGTTAATGTCAACACCCATTACTACCGGGTTGGATCGTCGCAGCCGGTTGACAAGATCGTCAGCAAGTTTGCTTTCGGCTTCGTCATGGAGGTAAGCAGCCACTTGTTGATTGATGACGTTGGGCTCCATGCCGGCGAATTGATCTCGGTTGTCGTCGATAAACTTTTTGATTTGGGCCGGCGTTGCGATTGGTATACGGTTGCTGACCTCCAGCTCGTATAAACGATGACTGTCGATACGACGCTTTTTTGCTTCTGCCTGGAGGAGCGTGGTGTTGATTTGCAGCTCCAACACGCCGCGTCGTGCGTCAGCAATCTTATCGTCGAGAGTCTCGATTTCCTGTCGTAAAGCGGGTTCGAGATCCGCAGTGGTCAGGGTTTGGCCATTGACGCTGACCAGCGGGGCAGGCGCCGCAGGTGGTCGCACCGGCTTGCTGGCTGGAGTTGGTTGAACAACTGGTTGCGCCTGAGGGGTTGTGACGGTTGTCGGTTTGCGAACTGCGCCTCGCCGTTTGCTGGTTTGTGCTGATGCCGCTGACCACAACGCCAGGATCAAAATGAGGGGGCCGATTTTAAATGTCATTGCTGGACTCACCGGTTTGGATCATAGGAGAACTTAACTTAGAGCACAAATAAAAGTTTGGCGCTGCCTTGTGGAAGCAGCGCCAAAGAGTTTGGGCCATCGTTGAACGAAGGGACTAGTGGTGTCGGATGATGCTGCGACGCCGACGTTTTACCGGACTGCGAATCGCCAGCAGATCGTTGTGCCGTCCGTTAAGAATAAACGCGAGTCCCTGATGGGTTACTCCAAGGAGACGCGCGGCTCTTGTGACGCTCCCGCCAGACTCTTCCAGAGCTCGACGAATGAGGCTACCTTCATAACGAAGGACTTCGGAATCGAGCGAAAAGTCTGGCGTCAAAGCCACATCGGTGGCTGCGGGTGTTGCCTCGTTGGCGTTGTCAAGAGCTATTAAAAGAACGCGTCGGGCGCATTCCCCGAGGCGCGTTTTAAGGCTGAGGTTCTGCGATTTCGACAGAAGCGTCTCAGCCGTTTGGTAATAATTTTGCAGTGCATCAACTGAGAGATACGGGCTCAATTCTTCGATGGCCGTGATTGCGGCGATGCCACCACGGTCAGGGTTGCCGGCGTTTTGAGCTATCTCGACAGCTTGATCCAGAGCAGTTCGAGCTACCTGAGTCTGTTGGAGGCGAGCGAGAGCTTTGCCGTGCGTTGTGAGCGCTTCTGCGAGTACCGTTTGTTCACCGCCTCGCTTCAGCGCGTGAACCGCCCGCCGCGCAACTCTCTCGGCGTCTTCGTATTTACCTTCCAGTAAGAAGGCTTGCGCGCGTGTGTCTTCAGCGCCAGCGGCACCGCCATGATCCCCAACGCTGATGTGAAGTCCTCGGGCTCTTGTTAAGTGCTCCTGAGCTTCATCAAATCTTCCAATCGTCGCAAACAGAAAACCGACGTTGTTTTCTACACGTGCCTGAAATCGTTTGTGGCCTGCGCGCTCAAAGTGATAACTGGCGGCAGCGTATTCAACCAGCGAACGGTCTATGTAATCTTCTCGACTCTCTGAATAGCCGAGGCTTTGCAGGACCGCAGCGTGTGTGTTGTGAAACTTTCCCTTCAGAGCATCATTTGAACTTACATCGAAAAGCGAAGCCGCTTCCATGCAGATGTCCAGAGCATCGTGATCTCGAGTGGCGGCTCTCTCCACAATTGCACTATTTAATAGAGCTCTAAGTCGCTGTTCGCTCCGAGATTCTCCTAAACTATCAATGACCAGACGCAATGTTACTCTCGCCTCGTCCAAACCACCTTCACGCCAGTAACAAATCGCTAAGTCGACCCGCGCTTCCGCGACCTTGTCCGTCATCCCCAAGTCTTCGAAAGTAGCAGCACTCTCACTGATAAGATCTTTAGCAATCTCCTGGGCACCATGAACCTGCTTCGCGCTTCCGAGCCAACCGGTCAGTGTTCCGGTCCGCAACAATAATTCGGCCTTCGCCTCTTCGCCCAATCCCTGGGTAACTGGACGATGGGGCACACCTTGCCAAAAAGAAGTCAGGGTTTCCGCAGCTCGATCGAACTCGCCAGCCTCTTCTAAATTCTTGGCGAGCTCACACAGGGGTATTACGTCGTCAGCGACCGCTGGATCGATCGCATTTCCTACGAGGGATAAAGGCAAATCCATATTAGGTCTCCACTTGTGGGTATCGGCAAGGATCCTTGCAAGCCTCTCAATTGACGAGATATTATCATAAACAGCCAATTTCTACTTGGTTGCACACCAGCCTCACGGGCTTTGACTACAACATTCTTGAGGAGAAGATCAATGAAACCTGTCAAAAACTTTTTATTCGCGCTGCTTCTTGTGTCTGCAATGGCAGTTAGCACATTTGCAGGAGTGCAAGACACTCCGGGTTATGTAGAGCCCCCTCCACCGCCGCGGCAAATGACCGCCATTGATCCCACCGTTAATAATTCCGACACTGAAGAGGCTGGAGGCATCATGGTTGTGACGTCAGATTACCTGTTTATCGACGCGTTGGCAGCCCTTCTATCAGTGTACTGAGAAGCGCACACCCAAAACAAACCACGATAGCCCTCGCCAGGGCCTACCCTGGCGGCGCGTGGTTTTGTGTGTCCGGGCTCACCGATCACGGTTGAAGCTTGCTTGGGAGGCGGTGACGCACGCATCGTACCGCCATCTGGCCTCTGTGGCAATAGGAACTTTTAACTATTACACTGCAAAAGCCGGGTGGATTTCAGCCGTCGTGGCTGTTTTCTGCCCCTCCTCGGGCATTTTTGCCCTGCTGCGTGCTGTCGGCGGCTTCGACCAAGCGTCGGACCGTCTCGAGCGTATCGATATCATCCGCGGTCTTGTCGGGCCTTAACCGGAGAATTCGCGGAAACCGGAGCGCGTAACCACTCTTATGCCGGCCCGACGGCTGCACCCGGTCAAATGTAACTTCAATCACGATCGTCGGCTCGACGATCCGGACCCGCCCATGACCAAACTCCTGAAGCGTATGTTTTTTGAACCAGTCTGTTAGTTCGGTTAGCTCGCGATCCGTTAGTCCGGAGTACGCCTTACCAATATTTAGTAGCTCACCGTCCTCGGCCGAACGCCGAACAGCAAAAGTGTAGTCCGAAAGTAAGTGTCGACGTTTTCCATGACCAACCTCGACCGCAGTCACGGCTACATCCAGTGTCGCAATCGCACGCTTTAACTTCAGCCAGTCACGTCCACGGCGTCCGGGTTTATAAGGCGAGCCCGGACTCTTGATCATCAACCCCTCGTTACCGCGGCCTCGCGCGAGCTCAAACTCCTCATCAAGCATCGCGGCGTCGCGCAGGAGTTTGTCCTGCGACATCCGCAAGGGGCCATGCGGAGGCACCATCTGGCCCAGTAGATGTCTTCGCTCGCTCAAGGGTTGGTCGATTAACACCTTCCCGCCGGCATAAAGCAGATCATATGCAACCAACGCGACAGGAACGGCTTTGAGTAACTGGGTGCCCACGTTCTTTCGGCCCAAACGCTTCTGGAGTTCACTGAACGGAAGAATCACTTCCCCGTTTGACGGAACTATCTCTCCATCGATGATGACATCAGTCGGCAACGACTGTAGTGGTCCTACTAACTCCGGAAATCTATGCGTGATCTCATCCATGGTCCGAGAGTAAATCGCAACTCTCCCCGACTCGACATGCGCCTGAGCACGAATACCATCAAACTTGTCCTCTACTAAAAACTCTTCGGGCATGGTACGAGCCACATCCGCAAGATCCGCAGCAGGTGTAGCAAGCATGAACTTGATTGGATGGAACAGTCGCATACTGATGTCGCGAAGCTCGCCGGCACGCGCACGCGTGGCCGTTTCGCCAATATCACCAAGCAACATATTCGCGTAAGCAACATCTTCTAACGACCTGCCAAACACACGAGCGATCGCATCTTCAACGAGGCCCTCTCGTAGACCAATCCGCAGATCGCCAGCCAGCAACTTAACTAAGTACTTCGCCTCGAGCGGCGTTGCATGGTGTAAGACAGCAGTCAACAACGCTGTCTTATTTTTGATTCCGCGCGTTTCACTCAGTCTCGCGATTAGCGATTCGGTTTCAGCAAGAGTGATCGTAGGTTGAACAAAACGCTTCGCCTCTTTTACGATCTCCGCAGCAAGTTCACCGGGATCTCCAAGCCGAACGTAACGCGGATAAAGATCCTCGGGACTAAAACCCGTCGCTTCACTCAACGCAGCACTGATGATGCTGCCACCGACATTCGTCGTGCGCGCATCTGTTGACGCGAATTGATGACCGGCGAAATAACGCGCCGCACGAATCAGGTCTGCATCTGAGAGCATCTCCAGATACCTGCCCAGTATCGCTGCTTTCTCGAGTTTCTTGGTGGTAGCCGCCACAGCTTCTGCACACTCAGCAAACGACTCAAGAGTTCCAATTTTGTCGACCGAATCATCCATTTGCATCTAGAACGATTTTAAGTGATCCTTGCAAAGTCGCTGAACTGCCCGCGCGCCTTCTGCTTTGAACGATGACGCGCTACAATTCGCTGTCACCCAACGAGCCCGACTCTTTCCGGCATTCCCACTCCGGCGAGGTTTACAGCGATCGCAATCTTACAGGAAGGTAAAACGACCCGTGTTCTTCGCACTCATTCTCGAGACCCTCGGCAGCACTGAGTTCATCTTCATCCTCATAATCGCATTAATCTTCTTCGGTCCACGAAAGCTGCCCCAACTGGCCAAATCGATGGGAAAGGGCCTGGCCGAATTTCGGAAAGCATCGGACGACTTCAAGCGGACGTGGGAACGAGAAGTAGCGTTGGAAAGCGCCCGGGTGGATGACAATTCAATGCTCGAAGCAGACCAACAGCCTGCATACGAACCAGCGTCTGGCTCGGAACCCATAAATGTTGGGACACCGGATCCAGAACTGGTCGTCGCGAGAGAGAACCAACCACAAACCTTCTCCGAAGCAATAGCAGAAGCTCCTCCGGAACCGGTAGAAATTCCTGCCGAAACCGCACAAGCCGAAGCACAACCGGTAAGAAAACAAGATTGGCTATAATTTTTATCTGATCCAATGTCTGCACTTTTAAGATCACTTTCTGCGAATCGCGGACGCGAAGAAGAACTCGGCGGTCAGATGGCCTTCCTTGAACATCTGGACGAACTCCGCCGCCGTTTGATCCGTTCGTTCATCTTCGTCTTCATCGCCGCCTCTGCCTGCTGGTTCTTTTCGGACCGTATCTACTCGTTTCTGGCCGCGCCAGTCGAGCGCGCATTAGCTGACGCACAGCGACGACAAGTCCCCATCGCCGGTCAGACCGGAAGCGAAATGATCGCTTCCGTCACGTCGCTTAAAGAGAATGACACCGGACGATACGTTTTCCCTGAAGAAACAAAGTTGGGAACGAGCCTAATCCCGGCGGGCGCCTCAGTCACGTCCCGTGTTTACAAAGACGCCGCAGGCAAACTCGCTTTGTTCAGTGATGAGCCGCTCTTTGCGGGAAACACGGTCATTCCAAAAGGCATTCGTCTACCGACTGAACTGACAACCGCAGGTGAATCATTCACAGGCATTAACGACAAGCTTATCGTTACAACCGCACTCGAGCCCTTTTCCCTATACATAAAGGTCTCGCTTTACGCAGCGATCTGCGTGTCGGTGCCGTTTTTGCTCCTACAGATCTGGGGATTTGTCTCACCGGGACTGTATCCACACGAACGAGCGTACGTGACGCCCTTTATTCTTTTGTCGTCGATATCCTTTGTGCTCGGCGCCGCGTTCGCCTACTACGTGATTTTTCCACCAGCCGCAAAGTATCTGCTCGGCCTCGGCTCAGACTTCCGTCTCCTGCTAAAGGCCGACGACTATTTTGATTTCATCATCATCGTCATGCTGGGCATGGGCGTCGTGTTCCAAATGCCGGCGATAACTTACGTGCTTGCTCGGATCGGCCTCGTCACAGCCGGATTCATGATCAAGATTTGGAAAACCGCTCTCATTGTGATTCTGATAAGTGCCGCCATCCTGTCACCAACGAACGACATTCCAAACATGATGCTGTTTGCGGCTCCGATGCTGGTACTTTACGTGATCTCGATCTTCGTGGCGTGGATTTTCAATAAACCGCGAACTACAACGTAAACGCCCTGATTTACCTAGGTTTTCGAGGGTTTTAGGCAACTAGCCGAAACGCCGCGGCATCTTGACTGTGTTCTCAATCGGGACTTAGAATCCAAGGTCTTCAATAGGTTAGCCGGCAGCAGTCCGTAGCGCACGATTCGCAAAGCATCACAGGAGTTTTCGTAAATGTCTTACCAGAAATTTGCCTTTTGTCTGGCCCTGATAGTGACTCTTTTCCCCAGCGCCAGCCCGCGCACATTTGCGCAGGAGAAGCAGCAGCAGGATCCCAGTACCAAACCTCGCAATGTAAAGCCCGAGCTCAAAAAGGCTTACAAAGACTGGCTCGATAAAGACGTCACCTACATCATTACCGACGAAGAACGTAAGGCATTCAAAAAACTGGCTACTGACGACGAGCGCGAACGCTTCATCGAGGAATTTTGGCGCCGGCGCGATCCCGACCCCGATACTGATGAGAACGAGTTTAAAGAGGAATACTACGAACGAATCGCGTACACCAACGAGCACTTCAGCTCCGGCATACCCGGTTGGAAGACGGATCGCGGCCGCATCTGGATCATGTACGGCAAGCCGGATGAGCGCGAAACTCACCCGATGGGCGGTTCTTACGAGCGGCCTTCCTATGAAGGCGGCGGCTCGACGACCACCTATCCATTCGAGGTCTGGTTTTATCGCTACCTGGCAGGAGTCGGTTCGGGTATCGAGATTGAGTTCGTTGACCCGACAGGCAGCGGCGAGTATCGCATAGCCAGAAACCCCAACGAAAAAGACGCAATGTTGATGGTTCCGGGCGCCGGACTAACGCTATCTGAGCAGCTCGGCCTGTCAGACAAAGCGGATCGTATTTCGGGAATCGGCGGCATCGGTAACGGACAGTACCAACGCGAACAGGACAGCCCGTTCTCGCGCTTGCAGTTGCTGGCTGATCTCAACCGTCCACCACAAGTTAAATTTAACGACCTCGCATCAGCCGTGAACACGGGCGTCGTCGAGGAGAACCCGCTCAATTTCGACCTGCGGATCGACTTCTTCCGCCAGTCAGATGAGCGAGTAATCACTGCGTTCACCATTCAGGCGGAAAACAAGGATCTCGTATTTCAGGACAGTGGCGGTTTGCAGCAAGCGCGCATGAATATCTTCGCGCGCATCACGTCGGTAGCCGGTCGCCGCGTCGGAATCTTTGAAGACCCGGTAATCACGACAGCAACCGCGCAAGAGCTCGTCGAAGCGAAAGATCGAAAATCTGCATACCAGAAAGCCGTGCCGCTCGCGCCCGGAACATACAAAGTCGACGTGATCGTCCGTGACGTCGCTTCTGGTGCAACTGGTCTGAAACAGCTCGGCTTTACAGTTCCAAAGTACGATCAGGAAAAACTCTCCACGTCGACGATGATTCTCGCTGCTCGGCTGGAGAGCCTCGCTGATCAACCGGCTGTGGGCCAGTTTGTGATCGGCACGACCAAAGTAATTCCGAATGTCTCCGGCGTTTACAAGCGCGGCCAACCCGTCGGCGTTTATCTGCAGGTTTACAACGCCGGAATCGATCAAACAACGTTGCGGCCGTCAGTCGACGTTGAATACTCGTTGATGAAAGATGGCAAAGAGCTCGGCAAACAGGCAGAGGACTGGAAAGGCATGAGCGACTCCGGTCAGCGACTGACACTCGCTCGTCTGATTGACACACGCAATCTGGGCGCCGGCGAGTACGAAGTCGCAATTCGCATCCGCGATCGAGTCAGCGGACAATCGCTGTCGCCGTCGCAAAAGTTCACTGTAACTCAGTAAGCAGTTCTTCACACGTCGTCTCCCCGCTGTGGTCTTGTTTGACGTGCTGATCTCCAGAGTGCGGCGGTTCTTACACCGCCGCCTCGCTCTTCATCAAGCGTCAGCAAGACAGATGCGCCGCACTCCAAGGAGACGCCCACATGCTGCTGCGACGATTCGTCACCGCTCTTCTGCTCACTTCATTCTCGACCGTTTCCATCTCAGCTCAGCAAACAAAACGCAATCCCGAAGAACAACCACGCAAGATTAAGCAGGAACTCAAAAAGGCGTATGTTAACTGGGCCAACGACGTCGATCTAATTCTCACCAAATCCGAGCGCGACACGTGGAACAAACTCGATACAGACGACGAGCGCGAAAAGTTTATCGAAGACTTCTGGCACAGTCGCGATCCTGATCCGGACACTGAAGAGAACGAGTTTAAGCAGGATTTTTTCGAGCGCGTCGCCTACTCAAACGAACACTTCTCATCCGGCAAACCAGGCCGCCTCACAGATCGCGGGCGTATCTACATCAAGTTTGGCAAGCCCGACGAGATCGAATCGCATCCAGCCGGCGGCTCGTATGATCGGCCCTCGTATGAAGGCGGCGGATCCACTTCGACCTATCCATTCGAAAAGTGGTTCTATCGTCACATCCCAAATGTCGGAAACGGCGTCGAGATCGAGTTCGTTGACCCAACCGGATCGGGCGAGTACCGAATAGCGCGAAACCCCGACGAGAAGGACGCATTGATTAACGTTCCGGGCGCTGGACGTACGTTTGCTGAACTTGCCGGGCTCGAAACGCGCGCCGATCGCACCGCAAACCTCGGAGGTTTCGGTCGCGTTAACTACATGCGGTCGCAGGACTCACCATTCGAAGTCATGAATCTCCTAACGTCACTCGAACGCGATCAACCTTTCGAGCGCAACTTTCTTGGCACTTCAATCTCCACTCCGATCGTCGACGACAACCCGCTCAACTTCGAAACTCAAATCAACTACTTCAAACAATCCGACGATCGCGTGCTCGCCGTGCTTACGGTCCAAACCGATAACGATCAACTCTCGTTTGAGAACAGCGGCGGAATCGAAACTGCTCGTTTGAATATCTTCGGACGAGTCATCACGCTCGCCAATCGCTCGATTGGAAAGTTTGAAGACTCAGTAACCACCACCGCCACTTCTCAGGAGCTCAGCACCACTCGTACTCGCAAGTCTGCATACGCCCGCGCATTCATACTCAATCCGGGACGTTACCGGGTCGATGTCGTCGTGCGCGATATCCAATCCGGGGCTGCGGGCATGAAACAAGTCGGATTTATCGTGCCGGGGTTTCCGACCGATCGCCTTTCCGCTTCCAGCGTCGTTCTCGCCGCGAGGCTCGAGAACATTGACGGCGGCGCTGCCGTTGGTCCATTCGTCATCGGCACAACCAAGGTCATCCCGAACCTTTCCGGTAACTTCAAGCGCAATCAGCCGGTCGGCGTTTACCTGCAAATCTACAACCCAGCGATAGACCAAACCACGCTTCGGCCCGCAGCAGACGCTGAGTATGTGTTACTGAAAAACGGCAAGGAGCTGAGTAAACAAATTGAAGACTGGCGACAGATCAACGACGCGGGCCAGCGACTCACGTTATCGCGCTTGATCGACAGTCGCTCGCTGGAACCCGGCGAGTATCAAATCCAGATTCGCATACGCGACCACGTGTCAGGCCAGACGATCACGCCATCAGCGACTTTTACTATCGTGCCTTGATCATCGCATCGCGCATGAACTGTTCGACCTGACTCAGATACGACTCACCCGCGTCGGCAAAAACAACATGGCCGGCGCCGGGAACGATCAGTAACTTCTTCGGCTCGTTCGCAGACGCATAAAGCAGGTGTGCTTCGTCGGTGGGAATGGTCCTGTCCGGATCGCCGTGGGCAATGAGAATCGGTGATTTAACGTTCGCGAGTTTTCGAGCTGATTCAAAACGGTTCCGTCCAAGAAAATGCAGCCACGTCGGTAACCATGGCAACGCAGAACCGGCGATGGAGCTGGCAGAACTGAATCCCGACTCAAGCACCACAGCGCCGTAGTTTCCGCGTGAAGCAACATCAGAAGCGACCGTCGTTCCAAGCGAATGACCATACAGAATGACCTGTTCCGGACGAACTCCTTTATTGTTCACGACGAACGCAACTGCTGCATCACCATCCGCATAAAGGCCAGACTCATCAGCGGCAGATCCTTCACTGGCGCCGTAGCCGCGATAATCGAAAAGCAGAACGTTAAATCCGTGTTTCGCAAACCGCTGGCCCATCCAGCCAACGCTCGAAACGTTGCCACCGTTGCCGTGGAAGAAGATGATGGTTGCGGTCGCAGGTCTTAGTCCACTTTCGAAGAACCAGCCGTTTAAGCGAGTCCCGTCAGCAGAGTTGAACCAGACAATCTCCGCTCCTTCCGCGGGCGATTTGCTTTCGTGAGCAGACAGAGGTTCGGGATGGAAAGTAATCAACAATTCGAACCAGCGCAGTCCGTAGACGAAAGCGACACATCCAAAGACGAGCGCCACTGTGGCTCCAATCAAACGTTCACGCGTAAGAAAGCGTCGAGAGGCGAACATGTCGAATACTACGAGCGTCAGGACTATTCCGGTTCCGCACGGATGAGACCCGCACGTCTCAAATGTTAAGATTGCTCCCGCATGGACAAAGCAGTGCAGTTAACCGGGCTAACTCAGCCGGAAATGGTCTCATTCGTCGAAACGCTGGGCGAGCCCGCCTATCGCGGCCGGCAGCTCTTTGCGGCGCTGCAACACCGGCGTTTGCGCAGTTTTGACGACATTACGGATGTACCCAAGGAGTTCCGCGCTCGCCTAAATGAGATAGCACGAGCCGCAACCCTGAAAATCGAATCACAATACCTCTCCGACGACGGCACACGCCGCTATTTAATGAAGACGCATGACAGTCTTCCCGTCGAAACAGTCTTTATTCCCGAAGAACGCCGCGACACGATCTGTTTCTCGTCGCAATCGGGCTGCCCGTTACAGTGTACTTTCTGTCTGACTGCGCAGCTCGGTTTGTTGCGCTCGCTAACCGCCGGCGAGATCGTCGAACAGATCCAAATCGCACTCAACGACGCTTACGGAATCGGCGTCAAACCGCCACGCGGAACCAATCTCGTCGCGATGGGTGCAGGCGAGCCACTGCTGAACCTGGACCAACTCTTGAAGGCCCTGCGCGTCATGGCCGATCCGCAGGGCCTATACATCGTCCCGAATCGCGTGACCGTGTCGACGGCCGGCGTCGTGCCACGAATTCTCGATCTGGCGGAGATTTCAGATCGTCCGCATCTCGCGATTTCACTCGCTGCGCCCACTGACGAGCTGCGCAACGAGCTGATGCCGATCAACAAGCGATGGCCACTCGACGAGCTGCTGAGCGCGTGCAAGGTTTTTGAAAAAACACTGAAGCCGAATGAACGGCTCACTTTTGAATACGTGAT
This sequence comes from uncultured Acidobacteriota bacterium, assembly GCA_963748155.1. Classification (GTDB taxonomy): domain Bacteria; phylum Acidobacteriota; class Blastocatellia; order Pyrinomonadales; family Pyrinomonadaceae; genus PSRF01. Next base: position 1,132,135 of record CAVVHV010000005.1, read on the forward strand.
GCTCGACGGTGTGAACGATTCAGACGAGCAGGCGCGACAACTCGCAAACCTGCTCAACCGCCACACGATTAAGTCGAAAGTAAATCTGATCCCGCACAATCCGGCGGACCCGCTGCCTTATCAACCGTCAAGCGATGAAAGAGTGGAGCGATTCAAAAACATCCTTGAGTCGAAAGGGATTCACACGTATGTGCGGCGGCCGCGCGGCAGAGATATTTTTGCAGCGTGCGGGCAACTGGCGGCGCGCCAAACTACACTTACTAATCGCGTCGAAACCAATCTGGTCGGAGCTAACTAATGAACAAATTTCGTCATGTCTTTTCGTTGTTTATCATCCTGCTGCTTCCCGTCACTTTCTATTCGAATCCAGTGCCGCAATCGTCGAGTGACGTGAACGTCAGCGGCTCGATAGCTCCTGACAAAATAAAGAAGGGCCGCGTTGTTCGGGCGAGCGTCGTGATGGACATTCCGAACGGACTTCACGTGCAATCAAGCAAGCCGCTCGACAAATTTCTTGTGGCCACAAAGCTGGACGTCGAAACGCCATCGGGAATGCAGGTTGGTCCGATTTCGTATCCACGAGCGGTGATGCGTAAGCTGAAGTTCTCGAAGGGCGCGGTGGCAGTCTACGAAGGCCGCGCGCTAGTTCGTTTCAACGTGACCGTGCCGGCGAACTATTCAGGTGGCTCGGGTGAGATCAAGGGCAAGCTCCGGTTTCAGGCGTGCAATGATGATTCGTGTTTTCCGCCGGTCACGCGCGAGGTAAAGATGTGGCTCAATGTTGAGTAAGACATGTTAGACAGGATTTACAGGATTTGCATGATTTACAGGATATCTTGTGAATCCTGTAAATCTTGTCATCCTGTCCCTGACTTCCTCCCGACAACCGCCATCAACCGGCCCACTTTCCCGTGAACGCTCTTCTCCTTACGATAAGAAAAGAACAGATCCGTCCGGCACATCGTGCATATCGGCGCGGTATGAATGCTCTCAGGCTTGACTCCAGTCGAGATCAACTGGTCGCGATTCGCTTTCAGTAGATCAACCATCGCGTGGCCGGGTCTCGTCGGCGTGAAGAGTTTTTCTCCATCCACGAACTTACTCGAAAAGGCCTCGATCACCTCGCTGCCGACTTCGTAACAACACGGTCCAGCCGAAGCGCCAATCGCCACCCGCAGATTTTCAGGCTTCGCGTCGTACTCCCTCGCCAAACGCTCAATGCCTGCCACCACCGCGGTCGCCAAAGTGCCACGCCAACCCGCATGTACCGCCGCAAACGCACCCGTCAACGGATCGCCAATCAAGATCGGAACGCAGTCAGCAGTCTTAACACCAGCGAGGACGCCTTTCGCATCGCTGACGATCACGTCGCAGTACACAGTATCGCCCAATTGGTTCTCAGCAGGCTTCGCCTCTTCTATCGTGTGGACCACGCGCACGTCGGCGCCGTGGACCTGCCAACAGCCCGCAAGCGCCCATTCGCCCGGAAAAAGCTTGAGAAAGCGGCGACGATTCTCCAGAATGTTCTCCGCCGCGTCGTCGTTGAAGCCCGCGAGGCTAAGTGCATTCGCAGGCATGTCGCTGACGCCGCCGAGACGCGTTGAGAAACCATTTACGAAGCCATCTGCTTCGAGTGGTGCACAGACAAGGGCGCGCACGCCGTCGGTCTCGCGCCAGTAAAATCCAGCTTCGGTTAGTTGGTCGTCGCTTGTGATCATTTCCATCGGTATAGACATTATCGAAGTCGCGCGAATTCGCGAAGTGCTGCTGCGGACACCGCGCTTTGCTGAGCGTGTCTTCACGGCCGCCGAGCGCAAGTATTGCGACTCGCGCGGCGTTGTAGCCGCACAGCATTATGCAGCGCGCTTCGCGGCAAAAGAAGCGGCGTTGAAAGCATTGCAAACTGGCTGGCGTGGTGGGATTAGTTGGCAGGATGTTGAGATATCAGCACGCGAGAGCGGTGCGCCGTACTTGATCTTCACCGGAGAAGTGCTGGCAGTGTTTGAAAAGTTTCATGCGACGGCAACACACTTGTCGATGTCGCATACGAGCGAACATGCAATCGCGCAGGTGATACTGGAAGCATGATTGTTGGGCAAGTGAGTCTTAGACAGGATTTACAAGATTTCTCAGGATTCACAGGATAAATCTTGCAAATCCTGAGAAATCTTGTAAATCCTGTCTAACGTATGTCGTTGACAAGCGATCGCCGCCCATTCACATCAACCGTGACACCGGTTCCAACTCTTAACGGCTGATCGATCTTCGGCTGCCTCGCCACGAATTCAGTAACTGTCGTCTGACTCTCTTCCGCAAACGGACTGCCCTGCTGCACCGGCAGATTTCCGTGGAGATAACACTCCATATGCGGCGCCATCCGCTCAGTCACAGCAATCAGCTCGCGCACAGGACAAGTCACAGTCGAACGCAATCCGGTTGCAGAATCAATCTCAACAAACTCGATCCCTTCCGGACACTCGAAATTTTCACCACCAAGATCGGGCCGCAACGCCACCGCATCATTCATGAAATCAACCCACGCCGGCAGCGCTGCCTCAGCGCCCGTCAACCCGAGCTGCTTGTTGTCGTCAAAACCAATCCACACCACACAAACGAGATTCGGCGAATACCCAACAAACCAACCATCACGTGACGTTCCCGTCTTCCCCGCGATCGCAGTCCCGCGAACAGCGCCACGAGCCTTACGCGCAGTCCCACGCTCAACAACGCCCTGAAGCATGTTTGTGATCGTGTAAGCCGTTGCCGGGCTCACAACCTGGTCCACAACCGCCGGAGCCGCGTGCGTCGCCGGCGGCTCACCCACACTCGTGATCGCCTTCGCATCAACACGTCGCCCGTCATTCACAAAAGCCGCATACGCCGACGCAAGCTGAAGCGGCGTCACTTCCTCCGTTCCCAACGCGAGCGCCGGATAGCGCTCAGGCTTCGGCAAGCCAAATCGCGTCGCCAGGTTCGCGATTCGCGCCAGTCCTGTCTGCAACGCAACGTCCACAGTCACAACATTCAACGACCGCACGAGCCCGGTGCGCATCGTGACCTCACGCATCGAATAACCACCGCCGTAATTTGCAGGCCGATAGATCTTGTTGCGGTCGTAAGTGAACTCGCGCGGGGCATCCATAAACATCCGCACAGGCGACAATCCATCTTCAACCGCAGCCGCATATACAAATGGCTTGAACGTCGAGCCTGGTTGACGCAGCGCGTCAGTGGCACGATTCAGTTGCGACTCGGCGTAATTCCGACCGCCGACCATCGCGAGGACGTTACCGGTATGCGGATCGAGCGCGACGAGTGCAGCCTGTGGTTTTAGTCCACGATTCGCATAAACAACATCGAGACGGTCCAACTGTCGCTGCAGCGCTCGCTCCGCTGCTTGCTGCAACTCAAGATCGATCGTGGTGTAAATTCGCTGCCGGTCTGCTGACGTTTCAAACTGCGACTCAGCGAGACGATTCACGTAATCGACAAAATAAGGCGCCAGCGAGTCATCCAGAGCCGGCGCAGGCGCAACAGTCACCGTTTCAGCACCAGCCAAAGTATTTTGCTCGGCCGTGATCCAGCCGTTCTCACGCATCGCCGCCAGCACGATATCTTTTCGCGCTCGCGCTGCTTCCGGATGTTGCACAGGCGAGTAACGCGCCGGGCTCTGAATCATTCCGGCAAGCGTCGCCGCTTCCGCAAGCGTGAGATCGCGCAGCTCTTTTCCATAAAAAACCTTCGCTGCTTCCTTCACGCCACGGACGGCAACGGCCCCACGTTGGCCGAGGTAGATCTCGTTGCAGTAAAGCGCAAAGATGTCGTTCTTCGAGAGTCGTCGTTCAAGCGCAAACGACAACATCGCCTCTGCATACTTCCGCTGCAGAGTCTTTTCCGGCGTGAGATACGTGTTTTTGACGAGTTGCTGAGTGATCGTCGATCCGCCCTGAGCCAGTCGCTCATCCGCGACATTTCTCAGAAGCGCACGCGCTAAACCATTAACGTCAACGCCCGAATGCTCGAAGAAGCGCCGATCTTCGATCGCGAGGATGGCGTGGACCAGCACTTCGGGAATCTCGCCATAACTCAAGACTTCGCGTTTTCCGGCTTTTGAAGAAAGATCGGTAGACAAGATCTCGGGTTCGAGAGTGAATGAATCCAGCAACACTCCATCACTACGGACTTCAGCAATCTCGTCTCCTGCAAACGTCACCCGCACGACCTGTTTCGATCGAGCAGGCCGGATCTCAACGCCAATATCGACAGTGCTAAAACTTCCACTCCAAACGTCGCTCGCGGTTGCCTCCACATAACCGGCGCGACGCAGCACCGCAATCAGTGTTTCACGCGACAACTTTTGCCCGGCCTCGAGCACACGCGGAGCAGCGTACAGTCCCGGGCCGGCTGGTCAAATACCCACTTGCAAGTCGTGCATCGATGATTTGTGAGTAGTAGCGGTAAGAACGTGCGACTGCATCAGCCGCAATGGCACACGCACTCAGAAACAAGACGAGACCGAGTCGAACAAAACGACGCTTGAAACGGATCCGTCGCGGATCGGGCAGAGATTTGGCCTCGATAACCATGGACGAAACAGCAGGCTCCCGCCTGCCGGAGCTTTCCTCCGAAGTCCTTCAGTGCTTCTCAATATCCTGTAATTTGAATAAATGTTTAATGAGTGAGGAATTCAGGAAAGCAGCAATTAGACCAGCATCCGTGCCCGCTCAGTTTCTTTGTCGCTTACGGAAACAATGAGCTCTCGGATTTTTGGAATACTCTCAAGCCCGGCTTTGTACCCGGCTTCGATCAATTCGTCCCCACGGCGTACCTGGTCCCAGCGAATGTGACCGACCTTCGGACTTATCACGAGATCAGAATTTTCGAGTTGATGCCTCGATACAATCTTCTGGACAACCATCATTGACTGCAACAACACACCAATGACCGAACTCGACGAGGACATGAAAGTCGCACCTTCACTATTCACATCAACGGCGATCACGATGTCAGCGCCGAGTGCACGCGTCACAGTCGACGGAATAACCGCCACTAAGCCACCATCGACGAGTTGCCGCCCGTCCCGATCCGACACGGGCACATACCAGCCGGGAATCGTGCAGCTCGCACGGATCGCGAACGGCACGTCGCCCTCATCCTTCATTACCACGGGTTCGCCAGTCTTCAAGTCCGTGGCGACCACCGCAAACGGTATCTGCATATCTTCAAACTTTGTGATCGGCAACCGTGTCCTCATATACCGTTCGAGACGTGCATTACTTTGCACGCCGAATCGCGACATCGTGACACGACCGATATGTCGCCAGCGAAGTTTGCGCGCGAAGTCAGCGATCTCCTCGATTGGCATTCCGGCAGCAAATGCCCCTGCCACAATCGAGCCCGCGGACGTTCCCGCGATACAGTCGATGTGAATGTCGTTCTCCAGCAGCGCTCGCAAAACACCGACATGGGCCGTGCCGCGCGCCGCGCCACCAGATAAAGCCAGCCCGATTCTCGGGGACGACATCTTGTTCATCCTGTAAATCCTGTAATCCTGTCTAACAACTGACCCTGAATTCAGGGGTCATCCCGGAATTTTTACACCGGATTCAACGTCACAATCTCCGCACGTTCTCGCGCATTGTCGAGAAACGCATCCGTGTCAGACTCAATCTTCGCTTCCATCAACGTCTTCTCAATCTCTTCGCGCACTTGCTCCAGCGGCGGGACAATGCGGCCCGGAAACCGTGCCTGCAAGCGCGGCGTGTAAACCTCTCGATAATAATCAGCAATCTCCTTCTGACTTATTACTACGAAATTTCTAAACCTGAAATCCAAATATTTTTCCATTTTCAGGCGCTGCTCGACGATCTCGTTCAGTTTCTCACTGGTCAACCCCACTCGTTGCAGACGCTGCTGAAATTCGAGCGGCGAAGAGAAGTTGCGCGCCAACTCGTCACGGGCATCGCTTACCTCTCTCTGCGTCGGAACGATCGTCGGAATCTTTTCGGCTTCCTGAAGGATCAGACGCTGGTCGATCAGCAGTCGCAGGGCGCGATTGAGATCTTCCGAGCTGGGATTATCGAGCAAAGTACGAGGCTGGAGAGCGAGCTGCCATAACAGATCGGAATACGTGATCAGATCGGTGCGGACGCCCGCGTTTACGGTTGCGACCATCTTGTCGACGACTTGCTGCGCGGAGCACACGGAAGCTAACGCGAAAACAACAACGAAAGCAGTGAAAATCGGTCTTAATACCCGTGTCATCCGTGTACCTCAGAACGTTTGCGTAATTCGGAAATGCAGGTTGCCGCGATGCAGTCGAAACACCGCGGGCGTACCGTCAAAAAGAACTCCGCCCGGGCCACGCTGCGGAACCAAAAACTCCGGCGGGTTCAACAGAAACCCGTAATCCACCGCGAGCGCGCCACCGAACGGCGTTTGCAGCCTGAACCCTAACCCCACCGTGTTGGTCCAATGCGCTCGCAAGTTCGCCTTGTTGATTGCCGCGAGGATATCTCCCGGCGGGACGGGTGTCGTATCTTCCTTGCCAAATAAATCGCCGATGCGGCGAAACACATTGCCGCCGTCATAAAAAGGCACCACCTGCACTGACCGCGTCACCGGCACCCGCGCTTCGAGATTCAAGACTGCGAGGGCATTTCCACCGACCGGCACCGTGAACGGATTCAGAAACACGATGTTCTTATCCTGATCTCGAAACTCACCTTCGGGAATAACGATCTGGCGTGGGCCCGCTTCTTCGAAACTGAAACCGCGCAGCGTAGTCGAGCCGCCCGAGAAAAATCGCTCGCTGATCGGCAACGTCAAATCGATCTCATCGATCGCGCCATTCTCGTCGCGGTCGCGCGGATTGAACACGTTCGCAAGCCCCAACGTCATGTTGCCGGCCAGCACCGTATCGCGCAGCCAATTGACTTTGTAGTAATGCCTGTAAGTCGTTTGAAAACGATTGAACGAGATGTTGCCACCGAGCTGCCGCAACGCCACCGCATAGTCAACACTCAGAAAACCACCGCGCGTCGCGTCGACCTGGTTGTACCGGCACACTTCGCCCGGCGCACCCGGCACTTCATCGTCATCATCTATACTTCTCGCCAACAATCCACGTTCGCACCGCTCGCGCGTGTCTCTGACAAGCGAAGCACCGAAACGTGACAGTCGCACTTTCCTGTCGGGTTCGAGAATCGGCCGCACAACAAGACTCTCGAGATTAAAGAGACGCACATCTTCATAACTGTACCGGCCGAAGATGATCGTCCGTGTTCTCCTGTCGAGCACGCGCTGAGTCTCAAGCGTCGCAGTGAAACGATTGATTGTCGGCTCGTTTACCTCGGTACCGAAGATGTCGATCGGATTTCCATCCTCGTCGAGCCGCTGCACGATCCCCATGGTTCCGCGATCGATTGCTGAACGGAAGAAACGTGTGATCGTGGAATCGCGTTGGTATTCGACCGAAGCGCCGAGGGGCGCGAAGTCATACTTGTTGTACCGAGCGAAACGCGGATCGAGGTATTCAAGACGAACGAGCTGTTGCCGGCGGCTGGCACGAAGTCGCATCGCTCCCTGACGCAGGCGGTTCATCAGGTTTACGTTACTGATTTCAAATAGACCGAGCGCTCCGGCATCAGTCGAAAAACCACCGCCGTAATCCATCACGTTCGGTTGTTTCTCTTCGACGTCGATGATCACATCGCGCTGCCTGTAACCTGACGCCGTCTCGCCCGCGGGCTCAGTCCTGATGATGACCTGCCGGTAAGCATCCGTGAGATAGAGCTCACGCTCCGCGTCAGAGACGCGATCGGCCCTGAGCACGTCGCCTTCGGCGATCGGAATCGCGCGGCGAATAGCCTCTCGCTTCTTGCGACGTGTGTTCTGATCTCCGGTTACACCGTTGATAACGAGATTGTTGATGAAGACTTTGTCACCCTCATCGGCGATCGTATAAACAAGCCGGACTTGTTCGTCGTCGCCTTTCTTCGGTAACTCGACGATCGAAAAGTCAACACGCGCATTCCAGTAACCCGCGCGTGAGTAAAGTCCAGCCACACGATCCGCGTCAGTTCGTGCCAGTGAGCGCGAATAGGGTGCATTGATTACAGTGCGCAGTTGCTGTCGAATTCTTTCGTCCGTGTAAATCTTGTTTCCTTTTACTTCTACGCCTGCGATGCGCGTCAACGGGCCTTCCGTCACCTGAAACGTGATAATCAGGTTGTCGCCATCAATCGTGACGCCCTGTAAGACCTGCGCGCTCACTCTCCGGTAGCCGAGATCGCGCATGTAAGCCTCGATCGTGCGCCGGTCCTGCTCGAGCAGTGTGAGACTGGTGTAGCCACGCCCGTAACCAAGAAACGGAATCAAACCGATCGCGTTCGCCTTCTGACTCTTCAAGTCAGCTTCGACGTCCTCGTAGGCTAACCTGTTTGTTCCCGTGATGCGAATGTCAGTGAGACGAAAGCGCCTGCCTCGGTCCACGTCGTATTCGATCGTGACGTTGTGGCCGGTTAACGAGGTTGGATTGAGGTTCTGGCAAGTCTCGTCCGTACCGTTCGGGCCGAGATCTGCTGGTGGATTGCTGACCGTGCAAACCTCCGTTACGTCGGCGAAGAAGTACCCGTCTTCCTGTAACTTGTTCCGAACACGACGCGCGCCCTCGACGATTGCTGAGAAGTCGACATTTCCCTCGCGCTTAACCGGCAACAGCTCGCGCTGCGACTTCTCACTCATCTCGTAGTTCTTAACGGTTACAGTGACTTTCGGACCAACGGCGCCCTTGAGCAGGATCCTGACTGTGTTCTTCTCCGTATCTCGCTCAACACGAGCATCGTCAAGCGCAGGCGATAGGAAACCGAGATTGATTAGCGCGTCGCGAACGCGTTTTACGTCTTCACCCAAAGTGTCGCGAGTGAAGGGCACTCCTGACTGGAGCGTCAACGAATTACGCACCGTCGACGCATCGAAACCTGCAATCTGAATGTCAAACGCTTCAACTTTTGCCTGTTCGCCAGGCGTGACTTTGTACGTCACAGTCGCGCGCAAACCGCGCGGACCGAGTTGCTCAACAGGTTCGACGGTCGCGTTGAAGTAACCTCGATCGCGCAAGTACGCCTGGATCTCATCGGCGTTGCGCAGGATTAGTTGTTTCGTGAGACGATTTCCGGACTGCGCAAAGCTGATCCGCCCGCGCAACTCGTCCGTCGAGATTGGCGAGCCTGTGACCGGTCCTAAGTCGATGCGCACGTCGCCAACCTGAACTTGCCGCTGCACGACGAAACGAAGCCTGACTGGACCAGTGCGAGTTGCGCCTTCTTCGATCACTTCAACGCGCGCATTTGCCACGCGACCGGAATCGAACAGCGCTTGCAGCGATTCGCGAACGTGAACTGCGGAATAAACTGTGTTAGGTGCGACTTTAAGGAGAGCAATGAACTCGGCCTGAGCAGCAGGCTGGTTAGCAGTGCCTTCGAAGACGAGCTCAACGGCAGTGATCTGCCGACCTTCGTAGTCTTCGATGCGCGCGTCTTTACCCGTACTTGCGCGCGCCACCGTCAGAAGAGAGAAACCGAGCATGACCACAAGCAACAGTCTGTGTATTTTGTGCTTTTTCGCGGTCAATCGTTAACTTACCCCTTGCTCAGAATCTCTTCCGAAAACGAATCTCGAAATTGAAGTTGTTTGAACGCGCGCTCAACCTGCGCGTGGAAGCCTGCTCGAACTGCGCCACGAACGAGAGCCGATCGGAAACGCGATATTCGAGCGCCAGAATCTGGTTCGGGTCGGAAGTGACGTTCGTTGAATAAGTGACTGTCACTTCCTTGCTGATTCGTCGTCCGAGCGTTAATCGGGCGGCTGGCGTCGAGCCCGTGGTACCTCCAATTACCGGATTGATCTCAAAACGCGTTAAGCCAAACAACTTACTCGTCGCTCGTTGCGCAGGTGCATTGATAAGCGCGTCCGTCAGCAAACTCGTCGCCGCCCCGACTTCCGATTGCGCCAGTACTGACGAGCTCGTATCGCCCGATGAAAGTTGTCCGGTCGTGATCAGTGAAACAACGTCTGCCTGCGGCAATGCGGGTTCTGAACGCACGGAAGCATTCGGATGCGATAGCGGACCGGTCAACGCCACAATCACGCGATAACCCCTGATTTGCGACTCGCCTTGAATGTTGAGAATCGGATCGGCGCTTCGGCTCGGTGGCAGATCAACGAGGGCTCTCGTGATGTCGTAACGGTCGTTGCGGAAGTTGAGCGTGCCGCTGGTGGCAGTGATTCTTCCGGAGATCGTCGGATCGTTTACTGGTCCATCCAACTGAAGCGACACAGAGCCAACCAGATCCGCGAGATTGTTTCGCACCACGAGCGCATTTCTTCCTTCAACTCGCAGGGCAGTAAATAAAGCGGTGCGCGTGAGCTCAATCTCCGCGCCTTCTTCGATCGACTCGCGCCGCGTGTTGATCAGGTCCGCGAGCTCAATGTCTTTCGTGTATTCAGTACGACGCAGGTTCACCACACCGCCGATCAACTGCTCGCGCGAAGAACCCCGAATCTCAACATCAGCGTCGAGCGTCGAGCGGAAGTCTGGCGGAAAAGGAACCGAAACATTGCTGCCGTGTAAGGCGACACGAAAAGCCGAGACTGTAAACCCGTCCAACAACGCGCCGCCCGTCGCCGAAACACGCCCGCCACCGATCGTGCCGTCGAGTGAATCGATTTGAGCTTGATTAGCGGTGAATCGAAGTGCAGCTTTCAAGTTGGCTACGGTCCAACGCTCGTTTCCAAGCAAGACCGACACTGACGCATTGCTTAGAGACGCGGTACCGATCATGCGCGGATCTTCGAACGTGCCGTTGATGCGAACTGCCATCGTTGCGTTACCCGACGAGAAGAAGTCGGGCGAGATGCCATTAAGCACGCGCATGTTCAGATCGCCGTTGATATTCAAACTCTGCCTGCCACCGCTGGCAGTCGCGAGGGTACCGTCGAGGACGATGTTGGTGCCTGGTCCAGTAAACCTCGCCCCCTCAAACACCATCTCGCCAGGTGTAAACCTAACAACCAGAGGCGTCGCCGCGTTGAGCTGAACGTCTTCGACGCGGAAACTGAGCTCGCTGAAGCTGGCCGTGCCTGACAATCCCGCGATCGAGAAGTTCGCGTCCTCGTCGAGCAGGTTTCCGGAGGCTTTGATTGTTCCATTCGCGCGGCCAGTCACGCGCACGGCGCTGCCCGGCATCGCGATCTGAAACAGATTCGTTAGATCGGCGTTCGTGAACGTCGTTTCGACAGTTGAAGCCAGCGCCGGACTCGCCAGATTGATCTGCGCCGCGACGACTTGTGGTGCACCCAAGAATTCCGGTGGTGAAGTTGATGTTGAGTTGACTGTTCTCTGTTCGACCGACAAGTGCGACTGTGCCTGCCGAACGACCATTGATCATCACGTCGCGTCCCTGGCCATCAAACGTGACCTGGTAAGCGGAGAAGTCCTGGTCAGAAAGATTGCCGGTTACGTGCGCGGTAAAATCCGCGATCCCGGTGACTGACGGCATGCCGGGCCGGTTCGCGAGCGCAGTCAAACGCGCTAGCTGGATGTTCTCAGCCTTGCCCTGGAAATCGAATGCCTTGCTCTTCGTGTTGAAGTTGCCACTCGCAACGATGTGTCCCGCAACGAGTTGAACATCGACACTCTCAACATTCACGTTTGGTCCATTGAAAGTCGCTCTCGCCGACATCGCTTGCAGCGGTTCGCCTGCGAGCCTGCCGGGTCCGAAACGCAGATCGGCGCTGCCACTCATCGCGTCTGGAACTCCCGTCACACTTATCTTGCCGGAGAGATCTGATTGCGTGTCGGAAGTAAGCTGCTTGTTACTGTTCAACGGCGAAAGCGCAAGAAGATTTCGAGCACTGAAGCGATCGAGAGTCGCTTCCACTGACATGTTGTTCTCGCCGTCTCGCGGCTTAACAAGCGAGAACTGAACGCCGCCGCCATCGCGTTCGGCGAGACTGCCGTCGGGAATACGAATCTCACGCTCGTTCATCGCGATCGACGCTGATAACGCGCCCAGCTCGTTGCCATTCACGATGAGTGTGCCGATCGAAACTCTTCCGTTCAGATTCGGCGACGTTAGTTGCCCACGAATGTTTCCGTTGAAAGCGAGCTGGCCGCCGAGTTCGAGTCCATAACTGCGCATCTGCTCTTCGACTTCAGGCAACAGTCCCGAAGAGATCAACACAGCCTGTAGCTCAGCGGCGTCTGATGAATTCAAGTCGACCTGGAGATTGGAATCGTTTTCAAACGAGAACTGGCCGGTAGCGGTCAATCGCGTCGCCGGCGTTTGCAGGTTTACCTGTTGAATATCAAACGTGCCGCGTACGGCACGCATCGCGACTTCGCCCGTGATCGGAATCCTGTCTGCACTCGTCTCCCCCGTTTCGGCGGTCAAACGCGTCGTGATCGTTCCCGAGGCGAGTTTGAAATCGGTGCCGGGGAATTGCAGATCGACTCGACCTGTCGCACGCCCAGCAAGTGGCACTGCACTGCCGGCCATTGCAGTCAGTGGTCCGGATATCTCCATGTCGTTGAAGTCAGCCGTGACCTGCGACGTACCGCCACGACCGATCGCGACGCGCGCGTTTCCACTCGCACGACCGCGGAAAACATCGGCCGTAAAGTTGTTGAACTGAATCTCACGATTGGTAGCAACGACATTCGCGCGCGCCTGGCCCATATTCATCCGGCCCATCACGCCGCCGCCAATGCTGAGATCCGCAGTCGCTCGATAACTTCCTGACGGCTCGACGACAAACACGGGTTTCGCGAGTTTCACATTCTCCGCTTGACCGTCTGCGAATTTGACTGTGCCCGCATCGATGTCGGCAGTCGATCCCTCAATTCGCCTGTTGCGAACTGACAGCCGCACACCCGCGATATTGAGACTTCCGATCTCAGCCCCCGCAGCGCTCGTCGCTCCGACCTGCACGTCTTTCACTACAACGCTCGTCACTCCATCACGATCCGTGATGTCGATGTTGTTGGCAGTCACGCCTTTGATCTGCGCGCCCGACGCTGAAACCGTTCCCGCTTTGACGCTCGCAATCGTGCCGGTCGTGACGTTGTTTTGATTTCGGAATTGCAGGTTTGAAGCCGTGATTCCGTTTACTTTCGCGCCACCGGCTAAAAGAGCGTCTGCATTGAATTGATTGGAATGCGCGTTCAGCACACCTTCGTTCATCTCGACGCGCGCATCGCGAAGAATCAGGCCCGTCAGAGTCGTTCCATAACTCTTTTCAGCAACTGCGCGGAGCTCGCCGATCCAGCGGAAGTTTGTTCCCGTGCCCATCACGTTGCCGGCAATCTGCAACGAGTCGAGCTGAAAATCTCCAGCGTTGAGCAGGTCAGCAACCGCTTTTCCGTTGATCTGGTAAGTCTTGCCCTGCACCGAGCCGCTCGCACTAACGTTCAGTCCCTGCAAACGGATGTTGTCAGCAGCGAGCGCGTCTGATTGCATCTGGCCGTTGAGCTTGAACTGATCGCCCTCGCCCGTGATCGTGCCGCTGAAATTGCCGGCGCCACGGAGTGTCGTGCCGGGCTGCAAAGTGTCGGAGAGTTGCGTGAGATCGACTGTCGAGGTGACGTTCATCGTGTAACGAAGGGCGCGCCAGTCGTCCATGACGCCATTCATCTTCGCTTCGGCAACTGGCGACTTCAATGCGAGTTCCTGGATCTCTGCTCTCGTTTGGTTCACACGCCCGCGAGCATGGATATCGATGTTGTTGATGGGACGGCCGTCGTAAACAAAACTCGAATTCGACATATTCATCGTGACCGTATTCATCCAACTTTGAGCCGGCGCGCTCGGATCGTCCGGCAAAACAGTCATTTGCAGATTTCGTGCTTCGCCGGAGATCTCGTGACGTGCGTCGCCATAATGGACCACGCCATTTTTTATATCGACATTTGCGGTTGAATAGGCAAAGAGAATGCGTTTGTTTGGTTCCGGCGGGGGGATACGGAGGTTGCGGAAGTTTGAGCGACCTTGTTCATCAAACGTTACCCACGCTTCGAAGCCTTCGATCTTGAGAGCCTGGAGATTGATGTTGCGCTGTAGATTAAGGGCGTAGAGATCTTCAATTCTGATGGTGGCCACCAGCTGATCGATCTTGCCGAGCCGCTCGCCTGTCGCCGAATCGTAGAGCTCGATGCCGTTCATCTCCACAGTCTGCGGCGGAAACGTGGCGTGAAACTCTCGAATCTCCGCGCGGATGCCGTAGTTTGCGAAGGTGTTCTTTATCTGGCTGGCGACATAACGGTCTACAAAGCCGAGGCGAAACAGGAATAGGACCAGCAGGATGAGCGCGAGCGCGGAGACGCCAACAATCGCCGACGCGATCACGACGTGCCGGCGCCTGAAGTAATACCAACGCTTACCGTATGGGAGGCTTCTTCTCTACACTCATAACCTACAGTCGCCGCGCGACGCCGGGGACTCTGAATTCTAAGAGGGAGAGATTGTAAGTGCCGCAAAGAGGCACCAAAAGTCACAAAAAGATCAGATGTGTCTTCTGTGCCTATTGGTAGCAAACCTCATTTAGGTTTATCGGCAACATCCTGCTGGTCCTTCAGAGATGCAGGTTGGCCCAGCGGAACATTGCCGACCACTGAGAGCTCAAAACCTTCCAGAGCTGCTACTTTGGGGGGATGATTCGAAAGCAATAAAATCTTGCGCAACCCGAGATCGTGGAGAATTTGCGCCCCCACGCCATAGTCGCGATCGATTCCGTAACCAGTTTCCAAACTTGCGTCTCGTTTACTGATTCCTCGTTGCTGCATGACGTTGTACGTACGCAATTGGTTGACCAGATCTAAACTGTGCTCGCGCTGGCGCAGGTAAAGAACCACGCCGCGCGCCTCCGCCGCGATCTTCTCGAGCGCGGTGTGGAGTTGAAAGCCGGTGTCGTCGATCAACGAGCCGAACATGTCGCAAGTCACATTTTCCGTGTGGACGCGCACGAGAACGGGATCGTCAGTCTTAACCTCGCCCATCACCATCGCGAGGTGCACGTCGCCGTTAATCACGTTTTCGTAAGCAATCGCGCGAAATCGACCGTAGACAGTTGGTAAATCGGTTTCGACAACACGCCGGACGAGCTGCTCCTTGCGAATCCGATACCTCACCAGCTCGGCGACGCTGATCATCTTCAAATTGTGTAGCGCGGCAAACTCCTGGAGCTGCGGCAGACGCGACATCGTCCCGTCCTCATTCATGATTTCGCAGATCACACCGGCAGAATAGAGACCGGCAATGCGCGCGATATCTACGCTGGCTTCTGTCTGACCCGGGCGAACGAGGACGCCGCCGTTTTTGGCGCGCAGAGGGAAGATATGACCGGGACGACAGAGATCCTGTGGCCGCGATTCGGGATCGACAGCGACGAGAATCGTCGTGGCGCGATCAGCCGCGGAAATTCCGGTGGTGATGCCGCGACGGGCGTCGATGGAAACTGTGAAAGCAGTGCCGAGATATGACGTGTTGTCTGCGACCTGTGTGGTCAGGTGGAGCTCGTCGCAACGCTCTTCGGTGAGCGGCAGGCAAATCAGGCCACGAGCATGCCGGGCCATAAAGTTGATGATCTCGGGGGTGACCTTCTCCGCGGCGCACACCAGATCGCCTTCGTTCTCGCGATCTTCGTCGTCCACGATGATGATCATGCGACCGTCGCGGATGTCGGCGACGGCCTCCTCGATGGTGGCTAGAGTCACGGGGCTCATGTTAACCGGAAACGCGCAAGTTTTCGAGTCAGTCTTAGACAGGATTTACAAGATTTTTCAGGATTAACATGTAAATCCTGTCTAAATCTTGTAAATCCTGTCTAAAACTTACCTGAGAGGTGGGCTAGCAGCCTTTCAACGTACTTCCCGATCACATCGACTTCGATGTTTACGTCGTCGCCCGGCTGCAAGTGCGAGAGATTCGTGACTTCCCAGGTTTTCGGAATGATGGCGATCTCGAAGTATTCGTCGGTCAGCGCGGCGATCGTCAGGCTGATCCCCTCAACGGTTACCGAGCCCTTGAACACGAGATACTGCGCGATCTCCGCCGGATATTTGATTCTCAACGTCCATGACTCCCCGTGATCTTCAACGCCGGCGAATTGCCCGCGCGCATCGACGTGCCCCTGGACGATGTGACCGCCGAGGCGAGTCGCGGGAGTGACGGCCCGTTCGAGATTGACGGGCGCGCCCGCGTCGCAGCCGCCCGAGTGTCGAACGAAGCAAAGTCTCGCGCGAGACGTCAGCAGCAAACGAGTCGGGCTGAATGTCGAGAGCAGTCAGGCAGACGCCGTTCACTGCGATCGAATCGCCATGGTTCGTGCCTTCAGTGACAATGCGTGCAGCGATCACGATCCGCGCGTTCTCACCACGCTCCTCGATGCTACGCACACTGCCAAGCTCTTCAATGATGCCGGTGAACATGGACCATCATCTCCGCAAAAACCTCGTCAATACTCTTCCCCGTAGAATCAATGACGGTTGCGTCGTCAGCAACTTTCAACGGCGAATCAACACGTGTTGAGTCACGTCGATCACGCTCGATCATGTCTGCAAGCGTTTCAGCAAATGTGGCGGACGAGGCAGCCGTTATCTGATCCTCTTTGTAACGACGCTCGGCACGCTCCTCCGGCACGGCAGTCAGAAAAAACTTCACGTCAGCGTCAGGAAAGACTACGGTGCCGATATCGCGGCCGTTCAGCACCGCGCCTCGCTTACTGATTGCCCGCTGCCGCTCCACCATCGCACGCCTCACTCCGTGAATAGTCGAGACGATTGATGACATTTCAGTGACGCTTTCAGTGCGAATCTGATCGGTAACGTCCCGTCCGTTGAGCCACACGGAGAGCGAGTCGGGATCGCCTTCAAGATCGATCTCGATCCTCTCGGCCAAAGCCGTCACCGCGTCCTTGTCATTTGGATCAACGCCGGCTTCGATAGTAGCGAGCGCGACGGCGCGATACATCGAACCCGTGTCGATGTACAGCAGCTTCAGTGCACGCGCCAGCATGCGGCCCAGCGTTGACTTGCCTGAACCTGATGGACCGTCAATCGCGATGATCATGGAATCTACACAAACGCCGCGAACACTTCGTTTGATAACAAAGCGCCCGTGCGTGTCAATCTAATCAAGTCGCCGTCCAGCTCAACCAGTCCGGCTTTGCAAAAGCGATCCAGATCGTCCGCGTGCTCGTCGCGCAAATCAACACCAAACGATTCACGATAACGGCGCAGATCAACGCCCTGCATCAATCGCATCCCAAGAAACAACGCTTCCGCACGAACGTCTGTCGCGGTTAGCTGCTGCTCTTCAACCACCGGCGACGCGCCGCTCTCAACCATCTCGACGTATTTCAACACGTCGCGCTGATTGGACCAGCGCCGCGCGTCACCGTCGTAAGAATGTGCGGAACAACCAAAACCGTAATAAGGCGCGGCGGTCCAGTATTTAACGTTGTGTCGCGAATGAAAACCGGGACGGCACAAATTTGAGATCTCGTAATGCTCGTAACCCGCCGCTGCGGCCTGTTCGAGCATCCATTCGTACATCACGCCCGCGAGATCGTCATCAGGCTGCGGCTGAATTCCGCGTCGAATATGTTCCGCGAGCGGCGTACCCGAATGGACCTCGAGCAAATAGAACGAAAGATGCTCGGGTGCAAGTTCGAGGGCGTGTTTGATGTTTCGCTGCCAGCCGGGAAGAGTTTGACCAGGCAGTCCCGCGATCAGGTCGAAACTTATATTCGTAAAACCCACGTTGCGCAGATCGGCGAAAGTTCTCGATACAGCGGCGGAATTATGCGATCGCCCCAGTTTTGCCAGCTCTGCATCATCAAACGTCTGTGCGCCAAAGCTGGCCCGATTAACGCCCAAACTCCGAAACGCGCGCAGCTTTTCCGGCGCAGCACTTCCCGGATTTATCTCGAGCGTGATCTCGGGCCCGGTTGCGATCTTGAAGTTGTCATACAGAGCAGCGAGGATGCGCTCGAGTTGTGATGCCTCAAGTAAGGAGGGTGTGCCACCGCCAAAATAAATTGTGTCAACATTCTCACCGTTATATCGCGATCCTCGAATCTCATTGACTAGACCACGAACATAACGTTCCGCGAGCTCGCTTTGATAAAGACCCGTAGCGAAGTCGCAGTATGAACAACGCGAGCTACAAAAAGGAATATGAACGTAGATCCCTGCGGCTGTCATTTATTGCAAAGAATAATAGCATGCGTGTGTATTAATTCATTTCCCGCCGTATTGTTTTCAGAACTCTTCAAGACACTCTCTGTTGCTATAAATGCGATTTACTGCGTAGTCAGAAATGGCACGGAGGTTGATAAGTTCAAAAGCGGCTATTAACCATCGAACACATGGGAGGATAGATAGACATGGCAGATGACAGAATGAAGAACGACGATCTCCAGAGAAACATGGGTGGTGCCAAAGGTAATGAAGACCAAAACCCTGGTCAGCAGTCACCGGGACGTTCCGGTCAGGGCCAGGAAGGTCATGGCAAGCAGGCTGGTGGCTTTGGTGGTGGCCAGCAGGGTAACAAAGGTACCAATGAGCGCGATTTGGAAGACGACGATCTCGGCGCCGGTAATGCACAGACTGGCGGACAGGGACGCGGCGGCCAGAATCGCTAATTCGTAATTTACTCTCTTCTTTTCTGCTTAGAGCACGGACGTAATGCGCCGTGCTCTTTTTTATTTTGATTAAAACGTTAGACAGGATTCACAAGATTTTTCAGGATTGACAGGATTTCTATCTTGTTAATCCTGTCATCGTTTCTTGTTAATCCTGTCCAAACTACCGTTCCCACTAATGTCTTCCACCTGATTTGCGCGCCACGCCGCTCCGCTTCCGCCATCACTCGCAACGTGTTCTCACCGAGTATCTTCCTGATATCTCTTTCACTGTAACCGCGCTTGAGCAGCTCGTACGTGATGTTCGGCAACATTGAAACATCCTGCGCGCCTTCAGGCATGTCGTTCGCACCGTCAAAATCCGCACCGATACCGACGTGATCGACACCCGCAACCTTCACGATGTGATCGATGTGATCGATCAACTTCGAGATCGGCAGCGGCGGCAAGGGATTCGCCGCTTCGAGTTTATCGCTCTCTTCGGCGCGCCGTTCCGGATCGTTCTTATATTTCTCGTCAATCGCATCCTGCTGCGCCTTGAGTCGCTTGTCGCGTTCGGCACTCTGTGGCGCGACGGTCTTCTCGTCAACGAACACGCTGTAGAAGTTCACCTGGACCACGCCGCCGTTCTTCGCGATCCGCTTCAGTAGATCGTCGGGAATATTTCTGGAACATTACTGATTGCGCGTGCCGACGAATGTGACGCGATGATCGGCGCGGTGGAAACATCGAGAGCATCACTCATCGTCTCGTCGGAAACGTGTGACACGTCGATAAGCATTCCCAGACGATTCATCTCGCGCACGACTTCCTTGCCAAAATCACTGAGGCCATTGTGCTTCTTCTGGCCGCGACCGGCGTCGGCCCAGTTGTTTGTGTTGTTCCAGGTGAGCGTCATGTAGCGGACGCCGAGGCGATAAAACTCACGCAACGTGGGCAGCGAGTCTTCAATCGCGTGCCCGCCTTCAATTCCCATCAACGCCGCGATCTTTCCCGTTCTTTTCGCGCGGCGAATGTCGGCGACTGACGTCGCGAACATCAAGTCTTTTGGATGTCGCTCGACTGCTCGATAGACAGAGTCGATCATGTCCAAAGTGCGACGTGCTGAACCGCCGTGTTCGACGTACCAGGGTTTTATGTAGAGCGAAAAGAATTCGGCCGTGAGCCCGCCTTTCTTCATGCGTTCGATGTTGGTGCGGTAAGGCGTTGGCGGCGTGCCGCTCAGATCGAAGTCGTCGTTGGTCATCGGCGTCGTTACGTCGTTGTGCGTGTCGACGACGATCGCGCGACGATGAATTTGCAGGGCGCGTTGCCAGAGACGCTCGTCACGCGTCTGGGCATTGATTGATGAAAAGGCAATCAAACAAACAAGAACTAAACCGAAGTATTTTGATAATCCCATCAATTCACCTCTCAATAAGCTTCTTAACGGCGGATATCCGTGGTTAAGCTTTGCGCGGGCATTATTTCGCATTATCATCAACTGACATGTCAATCCTGATTGCTGAAGATAACATGGCCCAGCGCCATTATCTCCGTGAGATTCTCGAAAAGGAGTTTCCGGGGCACGTACCCGTCTTCGAAGCGAGCGACGGCGAGGAAACGGTGAAAATCGCCCTCCACGAGAAACCGGACGTCTGCATTCTCGACATCCAGATGCCCAAGCTCTCTGGCGTAAAGGCCGCGCGCGCGATCTGGCGCGACTTCCCAACCGCGCGCATCATCTTCTGGACGCAGTTTCCCCACGAGATCTACATCAACGAGATTCGGAAGATTGTAAAGTCGGTCGATCCGCCGCCAGCCTACGGCTTCATTCACAAAAACAATCCTGAGTCGCGGTTTCTTCGTTTCGTCGCCGCCGTGCTTGAAGACGGTGCGGACATGATCGATCCCGCGTTCAAAGATTCATTCAAGCGACCGCTGTTGACGGAGTTTGAAGCCGAGGCGCTTTATTATCTCGCGCTGGGTCTTTCGAACTGGGCCATCGCACGCAAGTGTTCGTTGAGTTTGCGTGGCGTCGAAAGCAGGCTGGCGACGCTCTACGAAAAACTCTTCATATCAGTCGCTGAAGGCACCGATCAGGAAGCTTACGAAAAGCTCGCCTACAACATTCGCACGCGCGCATTCTTCGAAGCGTTGCGTCGCGGACTGCTGAACAGCGACGAGCTTGAAAAAGCCGCCACCGATCTCGAAGCCTGGCTCCAGAAAGATCAGAAACGTTTCAACGAAGAACAGAAACGAGAAGCCGCCTCGAAGAAGAGATGAGGCCACCAAAAGTCACCAAATGGGTTTATTTAACCGTTTGTGTTTTTTGTGCTCTTTCGTGCGTCTTTGCGGTTCTGTCTAATGGTTCTTCGGCGCAGACGGGCGAGCCGCAGCCCCAGGCGTCCCCGTCGCCATCGCCTTCACCATCTCCTTCGCCATCGCCGACACCGATCACGGGCCTGCACCAGTGGGGCGCCGTCACGCTGTTTCATGGACTGCCTTCGGATCGTGTTCGCGCGATCGCGCAGACGGCTGACGGCGCAATGTGGTTCGGCACGGAAACGGGTCTCGCAAAGTTTGACGGGCGCAGAATACAAACACTGCCGACAGGTCGCGTTCTCGCGCTGCAAACCGACAAAGACGGCGCGATGTGGGTCGGCACTGACACCGGCGCGTCGCGTTTCAATGCTGGGGAGTTTATTAAGATAAACGAGACGTCGGGCCAGACAATCACCGCAATCGTCACCGATCAGAATGGCTCAGCGTTCATGACCTCCGAACTGGGTCGCGTTTACGAGAGTCGCGCGCGCGTAGTCACCACCGTCAACACCGGCCTCACTGACAACGAGACAACAACCACCAGCCGCACCGTGATTGACACGCGCGAGCTGCTGGGCCAACCACTCGAAAGCAGCGAGCGTCCCGGTAAGTTGCCGATCACAAGTCTCAACGTCGCGAACGGCCGCATATTCATCGGCACCCACAGCCGCGGCGTTTTGGAAATCGCAAACGGCGCGGCGCGGGAAAGTCAGATGAGACCGGTCGCTTTCTTCGTCAATGCACTTGAGCGCGATCGCGAAGGCAAACTGTGGATCGGCGCCCGCGCGCGAAAAGAAGAGCCCGGCGTACTGTCAGGCAATGAGCTTTCGAATCTGAAACGTCTCGAAGCTCCGACTGGTCCAGTGATGGCGTTGAAGCCGATCGGCGATGAGATGTGGGTGGGCACTGACGGTCGTGGTGTTTTTCGAATCTCGAACACGAAGACGCAACGGTTCACGTTCGATGGCACTGCCGGTGGTTTGCGCTCCGATCACGTCTACGCGATCTTTCCCGATCGCGAAGGCGTCATCTGGTTTGGCACAGACCGCGGCGTCTGCCGTTATGACCCGCACGCAGCTCGTGTTGAAAGTGTTGGCGACAATTCCGAGGCAAACTTTATCAGAGCACTCTTTCAGACAAGCAGCGATCGATCTGTCGCTGGTACCAATCGCGGGCTCTTTGTTTACGACGATGAAACGAAGACCTGGAACTCTGTCGCGGCGCTCGGACGCAACGTCATTTACGCAATCGCGGAAGACAAGTCACAGCGCTTGCTGGTTGCATCGGCGAGCGGCTTCTACGTCGCGCCGAAGCAGTCCGTACGGTTGGAAGACCACGCGTTCACGCGTGTCGAAACCGGTTCGGGCGCTCCGGACACAACCGGCAGCATTCGCGCGATCGCTCAGTTTCGTGGCGCGACTTATTTCTCGATCTACAGTCGCGGCATCGATCGGATGGACGGTGGACGCAGCAGTCTCACATGGCCCAACACCGCTGCAAGCGCGCGCGAAGTGCTGAGTCTGCTCGCTGACGGCGAAGACCGGCTGCTGATCGGAACGCTTCGAGACGGCGTGTTTGCTTCAGACGGCAAAACGATCCGCGAAGAACCAGCATTCGCGGCGATAAAAAATTCGGCTGTCAGATCGATGGCGCGAACTCCGGACGGCTCGCTCTGGTTTGGCACTTCGTCCGGCATCTTTCTTTGCCGCACGGGTGCGAGCTGCGATCTCACCATACCCAATATCGACGCGCGTTATCTCTTCGCGATCCAGTCAGACAAAACAAACGAGCTCTGGTGCGGCACGCGCGGCAACGGACTGTTGCGAATTCTGCTCGATCCGGTAGTTGGACCAGTCGTTTCCGAGCTCGACTCCGAACAGGGCTTGCCGTCGCAAAACGTTTTTGCAGTCGCGCCGCAGCGCAAGTCGGATGGAAGCGATGTGCTTTTGATCGGTACGAATCGCGGCGTCGCGCGTTATGAGCCCGGACGACTCGAGCCCTCGCTCTCGGTGACGCGCATTTTGAGCAAACGCGTACACGCGCCGGCTGAGCTGCAGGCTGGCCTGAATCTGGAATACCCGCAAAACAGTTTGCTGCTCGATGTGACGGCAATCAGCAGTCGCACGTTCCCCGAGCAGTTTCAATACGCGTTCACGCTGATCGACAGCAACGGGCAGTCGATCAAACAAAAACTTTCGCGCGAGTCGCAGTTCACGATGGAAGGTTTGAAGCCCGGCACATACACAGTTACCGCGCGCGCGTTCACCAAAGATCTGACGGCCTCGGCGCCGCTGAGTTTTTCGTTCACGGTCGCGAAAGCGCCTTTCCCATGGACATCCACCGCGCTCGCGATCCTGCTCGCGCTCGCGTTGCTGGCGTTGCTTTGGGCCATACTCGAACGCAGAAGAATCGTGGCGACGAGCGCGGCCCTCGTTGACGCAAACCGCGAGCTCGCAGACGCCCGTCTCAATCTCGCGAACGAAGCCGAACGCGAGCGACGCCGGATCTCTCGCGACCTGCACGATCAAACACTCGCTGACCTGCGTCACCTCGCGTTGTTGACCGATCAGATCAAAGTTAACGGCGACTCAACCGGTAACAGCCCGCAGATCGCATTGCGAAAAGAGATCGAAGTCATCTCGCAGGAGGTGCGGCGCATCTGCGAAGACCTGAGCCCGTCGGTACTGCAAAATGTGGGCTTTGCTGCCGCACTCGAGTTTGCCCTCTCGCACGCGGTGCAGGACGCGCCGGCCGAGAAACGTTTTGTTTACGAGTTTCACTGCGACGATGGCGATCGAGGAGCGAAGCGACCTGTCACCGAGCGTGCAGATGCAGATCTATCGCATCGTGCAGGAAGCGGTGAACAACATCTGGCGTCACGCCGAAGCGACTGAAGTGAAGATGTTTGTGACCAGCTCTGACGAAGGTGATTTCTCATTGAGGATTGAAGACAACGGCCGCCCGTTCAAGTCGCAGCACACAAACTCAGAAGGTCGAGGGCTCGCAAACATGCGCGCGCGTGCGGGTATGATCGACGCGCGCATCTCATGGGAGCCGCGCGAAGAAGGTGGAACGGTGTTTACTTTGACGAAAGCTGCAACTGCCAATGCGCGAGCTTCTTAACATCTGCTCCGGACGTTGCCTCTGCGATGCGCGAACAACGTCCGGTCGTCGCGCTTGAATCGACCGTGATTGCGCACGGCTTGCCGCGTCCGCAAAACCTGCAAACCGCGCAACGGCTGGAGGAGATCGTGCGTGAAGGAGGCGCGATACCGGCCACGATCGCGATCATCGACGGCAAGCTGTCTGTTGGGCTTAGCGACGATCAGATCACCACGCTGGCGAACGGCAGCGACATCCGAAAGATCAGCACGCGAGATATCTCTATCGCTGTCGCTCAAGGCTGGAACGGTGCGACGACAGTCGCTTCAACGACCTGGATCGCTCATCGCGCCGGAATCAAAGTTTTTGCGACCGGCGGTATCGGCGGCGTTCATCGTGGCTCGTTGCCCGACGTCTCCGCCGATCTTCCTGAACTCGCACGGACTCCGATTATCGTCGTCTGTTCCGGCGCGAAGATCGTTCTCGATTTGCCGGCCACACGCGAGTGGCTCGAAACGCACGCAGTAACAGTCGTGGGTTATCAATGTGATGAGTTGCCCGCATTCTATTCGCGCAAAAGCGGATTACCGATCGATGCACGGGTTGAGTCGGCTGACGATGTCGCGAAGATCTATCGTGCGCAGCGAGATCTCGGAATCGAGTCAGCATTGCTGGTGGTTGTGCCTGTGCCGGCGCGTTTGAAGTGCCTGCGGAGGAGTTGCAGATCGTGTTGACCACAGCTCTGGAAGATGCGGAGTGGAAAGGCATCGCGGGACCTGCGTTGACGCCGTTTCTGCTGAGTCAGATGGCGGAACGAAGTGGCGGCTCAACGTTGCGGGCAAACATCGCTTTGCTTGAGAACAACGCGCGTGTGGCGGCCGAGATTGCGAGAGCAGTGGGTTAGTTGTTACTCTAGCTTCTCCAATAAATTTCAGAAGACTGACGGAGGATCCGATGGCGGACGATAAGAACACGTGCAAGAATCCGAGCTGTACCTGTCCACCGCAACCCGGCGGCAAATACTGTAGCGCGTCATGCGAGGGCGCGGGGGATACGATCGAGCTCGATTGCGATTGCGGGCATGATGAGTGTGGCGGCAATTTTTAGACAGGATTACAGGATTTTCAGGATTAACGGGATATCTTGTAAATCCTGTTAATCCTGAAATCCTGTAAAACTACTTACTTAGCATCACGAACTGCTCAGCTAACTTCGGCCCTGTACCCTCATCTTCGTGTTTGAAGAACACGTAAGTATCTTTCCACTTCTGTGCTTTGATCCGCTTAATCCATTCGACAAGCTGAGCTTTGGTGTACTTCACCCTTCGTAACCGCACATAACCCCAATCAGCAGTTTTGTACGTGTAACTCTCAGGCAGTTCTTCAATGTCTGAAACACAAAACACGCGATTCTGACTACGCAGCAACTCGACTACTTCATCGTCAAACCACGTCGGATGTCGAAAGTCGAAAACTGCGGGCGTGTCTGCCGGCAGCAACTTCAGAAATGTCTCCAGCCGTTTGAGATCCTTCTTCATGTCTTCCGGCAGTCGAAAAATCACTGCCCCCAGACGATCCTCTAACGCTGACATTGTCTTCAGCATCATTCGCGTTTGTGGGCCAGCGTCTTTGAGTCGTCTGAAGTGAGTTATGACTTGCGGGGCTTTCACTGAGAAGCGAAAATTTTCAGGCACCTGCGCCTTCCAACTCTCAATCATGCCCGGTTGCGGCATGCGATAGAACGTATTGTTCAGCTCGACCGCATGCAGGCGCGACGCGTAATACGAGAGCATGTCTTTCGGCGCGATCTTTTCCGGATAAAATCTTCCCTTCCACTCCTTGTAACTGTATCCGCTGGTGCCGACGTAAAGAGTCATAGCCACAAACCTGCTTTTTGCGCTTTTTTGTCGCTATAAAGTATGGTACACAGGCACGCATGTCGAGCGTCACTACAAACATCGAATCAGTGCTTCAGGAGGAGCGAGTCTTCCCGCCGCCGGAGTCTTTTTCCGAGCGCGCCCATATCAAGTCAATGGCGGAGCTCGAGCGCCTGCGCGCCGAAGCGGCCGCGGATCCGGAATCGTTCTGGGCACGCATGGCCGAGACGGAGTTGCACTGGTTCAAAACGTGGGACACGGTACTGAAGTGGGAGCCACCGCACGCGGAGTGGTTCGGCGGCGGCAAGATCAATATCTCTTACAACTGTCTCGACCGTCATCTCACGACCTGGCGACGCAACAAAGCAGCACTCATCTGGGAAGGTGAACCCGGTGATGTTCGTACGTTCACTTACCAACAACTGCACACCGAAGTCTGCAAGTTTGCGAACGTACTGAAGCACGCCAACATTCAACGCGGCGATCGCGTCGCGCTGTACATGCCGCTGATTCCCGAGCTCGCGATCGCGATGCTCGCGTGTGCACGCATCGGCGCCACACACTCGGTCGTCTTCGGCGGCTTCTCCAGTTCCGCACTTATCGACCGCATCAACGATGCGAGTTGCAAACTCGTCGTCACTGCGGACGGCGGCTGGCGTCGCGGCAACGAAGTGAAGCTCAAACCAGCAGTTGACGAAGCGTTGAAGTCAACACCCTCGGTGAATGCGTGTATCGTGGTCCGTCGCACCGGATCACCACAGGAAATGGAACCGGGTCGCGATTTCTGGTGGCATGAGTTGATGGAAACCGTCGACGCGAATTGCGACGCGGAAGAGTTAGACAGCGAACATCCGCTCTACATTCTTTACACTTCGGGCACGACCGGTAAGCCGAAAGGCATTCTCCACACGACCGCCGGTTACCTGTTGCAGGCACATCTGACAACAAAGTGGGTCTTCGATATCAAAGACGAAGATCTTTACTGGTGTACTGCCGACATCGGCTGGGTCACGGGCCACAGTTACGTTGTTTATGGACCACTCTCGAACGGCGCTTCAGTTTTGATGTACGAAGGCGCGCCCAACTGGCCCGAGCCCGATCGCTTCTGGAGCATGATCGAGCGTCATCGCGTCAACATTTTCTACACTGCTCCGACTGCGATTCGCGCGTTCATCAAGTGGGGCGAACACTGGCCGGGGAAACACGATCTCTCGTCGCTGCGACTACTCGGCACTGTCGGCGAACCGATCAATCCCGAAGCGTGGATGTGGTATCGCGAGATCATCGGCAAAACCGCTGTCCGATTGTCGACACGTGGTGGCAAACTGAAACCGGCGCGATCATGATCACACCGCTTCCCGGTGCAACTCCGACCAAGCCCGGCTCCGGCACGCTCCCCTTTCCCGGCATCGATGCTGACGTGATGACACGGGACGGCAAGTCTGTTGGAGCACATGAAGGCGGCTATCTGGTGATCAAACGACCGTGGCCGTCGATGCTGAGAACCATCTGGGGCGACGACGAGCGTTATAAACAACAATACTGGTCGCAGATCGATGGGATCTATTTCGCGGGCGACGGCGCGCGCCGCGATCAGGACGGCTATTTCTGGATAATGGGCCGGATCGATGATGTTATTAATGTAAGCGGACACAGACTCGGAACGGCGGAAATTGAGAGCGCACTCGTGTCGCACGGTGCAGTAGCGGAGGCGGCAGTCGTCGCGCGTCCGGACGAGTTGAAGGGATCGTCGGTGGTGGCTTTCGTGACGCTCGAAGGCTCGCATAGCGCGTCAGACGCGTTGAATCAGGAGCTGCGAGCACACGTCACGAAGGAGATTGGCGCACTCGCGCGACCTGACGAGATTCGCTTTACCGACGCGTTGCCGAAGACCAGATCGGGCAAGATCATGCGACGGCTCCTGCGCGAGATCGCGACGAGCGGCTCTGTTGCGGGAGACGTCACGACGCTGGAAGATTTTTCGGTGTTGGAGAAATTGAGAGCCGAGGAAGAGTAAAACTAAAAAGGAGGGCGCCCAGATGCCCCGGCAAGTGCAATCAGAGAACCGCTCCGGCCCACGTTACCTCGCCAGTCTTGAGGTAAAAGCGGAGTGGGATGAGCCAAGCGGCACGCACATCGTAGCCGAAGGCACCACTGAGAACGTTGGTCCAGAGGGCACGCTCGTACATCTGCCTCGACAACTGCCCGACGTCGGTAGTCGTGTGCGTCTCGAAGTGCTCGGTGAAACCGGTGAGAAGCTACAAGTGATCGCGGAGGTGCTTCGTATCGAGCGCCATCCCGGCCATCCACTCGCTGCGCTTCAGCTACTTGGGGAAACGGATGAATGGCGAGGACTCGTCTGGGAGCCGGCCGCTCCGCGCGTGACGCCACCGCCCGCTCCCGAAGGGTGAAGGCGAAGGCGAAGAGGAAGCCGATGACAAAGACGATGTGGCTCACTGAGGACCGTTCACGATGACAACCCCAGACTCCCACGATCGCAGACGTCACCCTCGTTACTACGTCACTTCGCGTATCACGCTTGCCATCGAAGACGAGAGTTTGAAAGAGTCGATCGGCATCGGTGAGCCACAGGACATTAGTCTCGGCGGTCTGCGAGTCACAAACCTCCCGTCATGTCCCAACGTGAGGATTGGTGATCAACTCGGACTCCTGCTGCTTGACGGCGAAGATGCATTGTCACTGGCCGGCGAGGTGATTCATCATTCCACCCCTGATACCTTCGGAGTTGAATTTCGAGAGCTAAGCAATCATGATCAGAAGGCGGTAGGCGATTTGATCGGAAGATTGCACGCGCGGTTATAGATTACGTGGATCGACAGACAAGCAAAGACACTGCAGCAACAGCGGCGAAGGCAGCCGTAGAAGCGTCGTACGGACCTTCGACGCGCGTCGTGCTGCGAGTGATCATGGTGTTGCTCGCGGTTGTCGTTGTTCTGTGGGTGATCTCGAAGATCACTGGAATCATCCTGCTGCTGGTGTTGTCGATCTTTTTCGCGTACTTCGTCTCGCCGCTGGTTGAGTTCTTAAGACGACAAAGAACTGTCGGCGGTCGCACCATCGCGATACCGAAAGTCGTCGCGATTGTGCTCGCTTACATGATCATCCTCGCAGCGATCGTGTTTGCTGTGTTTGTGATCCTGCCCAGCCTTAGCAACCAGTTTCCGGAGTTTGCCGATCAGGCAAAAGGATACTGGAAATCGTTGGCGGATCGGACGCAGGAGATCATCAAATATTCGCGCCGCCTGCCTGCTCCGGTCGTGGAGGCCTTAAATAACGCTGTGCCGAAGGTCGTCGACAAAGTGAGTGCGACTACCACCGAGTTCGCGACCGCCGCGCTGGGTTACGTTGTCTACATTCCCTGGCTTATCTTGATTCCGATTCTTGGTTTCTTTCTTTTGAAGGACGCGGAGGGTTTTCGGAGTTCGGCGTTACTGATGCTGCCGCGCGGGCGTTGGCGCTGGCGCGGTGACGAGTTTTTCCAGGACATCAACAGCACGCTCGCTGCTTACATTCGCGCGCAACTTACCGCGTGTTTGTTTATCGGGATTATTTGCTCCATCGGCTTCACGTTGCTGGGACTGCCGGGTGGGCTTGTGATGGGAGTGCTGGCGGGCGTTTTTGAGTTTGTTCCGCTCGCTGGCCCACTCGCGATCGCGTTACTGGCCGGGCTGCTCGCGCTGTTTCATGCTGGTCCGTTCAATGCGTTTCTGGTGCTGTTGTTTCTGGGCGTGTTGCGGATCGTGCAGGACTACGTGATCTACCCGCGACTGATCGGACAAGGCATTCACCTTCATCCACTCGCAGTGATATTCGCGATCCTCGCAGGCGAGAAGCTGGCTGGAGTTGCCGGGATCTTCCTCGCGATTCCGGTGGTGGCGATCATTACCGTGAGTTATCGTCACTGGATGGAACATCGCGGCAGTGAAGGAATTGCAGATCTGCTGGAGCCGAGTGCTACTGAGTCGGAGAAGGTGGCGGCAGTTGCGGCAGCAGACCGCCGACAGAACTTCACGCCGAATCCACACCAGAAGAAATGGTACGCGCCCGCCCCGATCTCACCACCGGCGAATTGAAAATGCCCGAGAGTTAAGAAGCCGCGGCTTCCATCAATCGCACAAACCGGTGGAAATGATGCTCGGCGTCGTGTGGGCCGGGGGCCGCTTCCGGATGGTATTGAACCGAAATCACAGGCAACGTGCGGTGACGCATTCCCTCAATGCATTGATCGTTGAGATTGATGTGCGTCACTTCGACTTCCGGCGGAAGACTCTCCGCACTCACCGCAAACCCGTGATTGTGTGACGTTATCTCGACGTTTGTATTGGACAACTCCTTCACAGGCTGGTTCCCGCCGCGATGTCCGAACACGAGCTTGAATGTCTTTGCGCCGAACGCACGTCCGAGCAACTGGTGCCCGAAACAAATTCCAAACGTCGGCACTTTCGCCTTCAACAGCTCGCGAATCTCTGCGACTTCCTTGTTCATCGACGCCGGATCGCCTGGACCATTCGATAAGAAAATTCCATCGGGCTTAAGTGCCAGCACATCGGCTGCTGAAGTCGAGGCGGGCACAACAGTCGTGCGCACGCCAAGCTGTGCCAGCTCGCGCAAAGAGTTTTTCTTCACACCGAAGTCGTAACAGACAACGTGAAAACGTTCATCACCTTCAGCGGGAAAATCGTAAGGCTCTTTCGTCGTGACGACACTGGCAAGCTCACGGTTCTCCATCGGTGGCGACTGGCGCGCCTTTTCAATAAGGCTCTTCTCGTCGAGATCCGTCGTGGAGAGACACGCACGCATCGCGCCCTTGTCGCGAATGTGACGGACCAGCGCGCGCGTATCGATGCCTTCGATCGCGACGATGTTCCAGCGTTTCAGATACGAATCGAGACTCTCTTCTGAGCGCCAGTTGGACGCGATGCGGCTCGCCTCACGAACAACGAAGCCTTCAACCCACGGGCGCGTCGATTCGGCGTCGCTGGCGTTGACGCCGTAATTGCCGATCAGCGGGTAAGTCATGCAGACGATCTGGCCGGCGTATGACGGATCGGTGAGGACTTCCTGGTAGCCCGTCATCGACGTGTTGAAAACCATCTCGCCACACACCTCGCCTTCAGCCGCCCACGAGCGACCACGAAACGTGCGACCATCTTCAAGCGCTAGGAGAGCTGCGGGCTTATTAGTCATCTTGTAAATTCTGTAAATCTTGTAATCCTGTCAAAGACTTGCACAGGATTTCAAGATTCTACAGGATTAACAAGATGTAAAAGCCTACTGACTACTCTTAATAAACTGCTGCGCCTCGTTCAACCAACGCTTGCTCGCGCGATATTTATAAGCCGGCGCCGTCTTCACCGCCTCGATACACGCCTGCATCAGGCTCGTCGCTTCGCGCTTGTGCCCGAGCCCCGCATGCGCGCGACCCATCAGGTATAACCCTTCCGGATCCGACGGCCTGTGCTCTAGAAACTGGTCCAACGCCGTCCGCGCATCTTCAAACTGTCCCGCCGCAATGTACGTTGCCGCCACTTCGCGCCAAACCTCGTGTTGCGAGTGCGCCGAATTGCGCGCCACAACTTGTTCGAAGTTTTGGATCGCGTCGGCATATCGCTTTTGCTGTCGCGCAATCCGTCCCAGTTGGTAACTCGCGTCAATCTCTTCCGAATCGATCTGTAGGGCGCGTTCGAAGCGTTCGCGCGCCTGGTCCAACTCGCCGCGGCTCTGGTGAATCAACCCGAGATTGTAATGTGCGGAGGCATCCGCGGGATTGAGTGTTGCCGACTCGAGGTTTTGCTTGAACGCCGCCCGAGCTCGATGGCCGCCCATGATGTCGCTGAAATAACCGCGCAACAGCATGAAAAGAAAGAACAGCAGAAACGGAGAACCAGCGATTCCCGAAAACAGATGGAATGCGATAGGCCCGAGAAACTGCACCGCAAAATACGAGATGAAAGTTACACCGAATGCGCGCACCACCGACATCCTGAACGTGTCTTTAACAGCCAGAATTATTCCGATGCCGAACAGTCCTCGTTGAAACATCGTGAAGAGGTTGTACGCCAGGAAAACCGGATTTTTAAGCTGTTCGGCGAATGGCCCGGATTGAGCAAACTCAGGCGCTGCACCCGGAGTTTGATATGCCACGAGAAGCATCGCCACTGTCTGAGACTGGATGCCCGAGTAATGCAAAAAAGTCGCGATTAGTAATCCGAGAAGATTGGCAGCGGTAAGAACGTAAAACACCGAGGCGGCCAGTGGCGCATATTCCTGCGTAAGCACTACGCGAAAACTGCCGCGTCGCTCAAATATATTGGCGACGAGCGTCAGAATCGGCACCAGCACGATCGCTACAATCGCGATTATCTTCGCCGTGTGAAAGAGTTCCCAGGCGACTCCGTACGTCGCTCCCGCCAACTTCTTCGCCACGAAACCATACGCAAACTGCGCGGCGAACGCGATCAACACCACCGGTGCGAGTGAGCCGCGGTCGCGCATGCCGCGCATCCCACGCACCGGAGCGTAAAAAATCATGAGCAGGAAACGCAGCCAATCAAGCATATGTATCAAGGCTGTGGCGATTCACCGGGCACATACGGCCGCGGCGTGGGCTCACCCATCGTGGAGTTGTCCTGAAAATCAGGGTTGAAGCCAGGCGCCTGCGGGGGCGG
Organism: uncultured Acidobacteriota bacterium; assembly: GCA_963748155.1. Classification (GTDB taxonomy): domain Bacteria; phylum Acidobacteriota; class Blastocatellia; order Pyrinomonadales; family Pyrinomonadaceae; genus PSRF01. Next base: position 1,164,808 of record CAVVHV010000005.1, read on the forward strand.
ATTGATGTCCTCGTGATGTATCACGCTCGCTTCCGTCAGTGGCCAGTAGCGAAACAGCGCCTTGCCATAAATATATTTTTTCGGCACCAGACCCCAGATTCGCGAGTCGCTCGAATTGTCGCGATTGTCGCCCATCACAAAGTAGTAATTTGGCTTGACGTAAATCCCAGCCTGGCTACGGTGTGACAGGTTTAAGCGCGGATCGAGATAAGTTTCTTCGATGTCGCGGCCGTTAACGCGCACGATTCCCTCGTGTACTTCAATGTTGTCGCCCGGAAGGCCGATAACGCGTTTGATGTAACTCTTTGACGGGTCGTCCGGAAACCAGAAAACAACGATATCGCCGCGCTCGATCTTCGGCGCCCAGCGATAATCGTCGTAGTAAATCAGCTTATTGACGAAAATTCGCTCGCCGTCGTGCAGACGAGGCAACATCGAGGTGCCTTCAACCTTTACCGGCTGCACGATGAAAACGACCACGAGCGCCGCGATCATTAGAGCAAAGATTAGATCGCGGAGCAGCAGTCGGGCTTCCGACCAGAGGTCGTTTCGCGACGCCTCTTCGGGCCTGTGTTCCTGGATGTCTTTGTCGTCGTCGACGTGAACGCCACCAAACGGCGGTGGCCTGCGTTTTCGAATTCCAAACATAATTCAACCTACGAAACGGATTTGAGGTTAGCGTAATCAGTGTTCTCTGTGCAATCAGAGTACGGGCTTTTTTACCATTTCCTTGACAGGGTTTGCCGACGGTCTCTATCATCGTCGCCTGCATTTTGCGGCCCCCGGACAGTATCCCAGGCGCAGCAGAAAAGAGGCCCCTTGACGTGATCAAGTTAGACATCATCAATCGCGTTGCTGATAAAACCGGCGTGCCGAAGATGAAGGCTGAACAGGCCGTCGAAGCTCTTTTTCATTCGATGAAGGAAGCGCTGACGAGGGGTGAACGGATTGAGCTCCGCGGATTCGGCGTGTTTGTCGTGAAGCCGCGCAAGCGAGGTGTGGGCCGAAATCCGCGCACCGGCGAAGAAGTGGCGATTCCTTCTGGTAAGACGATTCGCTTCAAGCCAGGCAAGGAATTGCAGGCGCATGACGGTGGCGACATCGATATCGACGATTCAGCCGACGACGACGACGAGTTTTAGTTGTTGTGCAAAATTACGATTTGACTGAGGGGCGGCACACCGTGGCCGCCCCTTTTCGGCAATAAACGTTTTTTGAGTTTACGTAATCATAGACAGCAAGATGGACGAATCGATTAGAACTGCGCCGCCGGCTTTAGATTTGCGGCAGGCGTCGTCTGCCCTGGCTCTCAGCACGTGAGTGGCGAATGCATGGCGGGTTGTTTCTCCTGACAGTTCTCACTACAACTTTGGCCGGGACGATGCTCGCAACTCCGGAGCTTCCCATTCCGGAGCCGCGCCTCGCGACGCCCACTGGACTACCTGCTCTACATTCCGCTCACATATTTGTATTCGGTCATCGAGCTGCTGCGGTACGTCTTCTCTCATCCACATTCGATCGTTGAAGGCGCGACGTTTTCAGCTTCATTACTCGCGATCCTCTTCTCTCACGAGATGGGACACTATCTCGCGTGTCGTTACTACAAAGTGAACGCAACGCCGCCCTACTTCATTCCGGCGCCGCCGCTGTTTCTCGCGGGAACTTTCGGCGCGTTCATCAAGATTCGCTCCGCTATCCCCTCGCGCCGCGCACTTTTCGACATCGGACTTGCCGGACCACTGGCGGGATTTGTTGTGGCTTTGCCGGTAGCTGTGATTGGAGTGTTGACGGCAGGCACGCCTCTCGATCCAACGGGCCGCTGGATGTACTTCAACGATCCGTTACTGTTTCGATTGATAAGTAAACTGGCGGGAATACCTCTCGATCCAAACACACCCACAAATCCCTATTACATGGCAGCGTGGATTGGATTACTCGTGACGAGTCTGAATCTTGATGCCGGTGGGCCAACTCGACGGGGGTCACGGAACGTTTTCCTTGTTCGGCGGCCGCGCACACTGGATCATCGGGCGTGTCGCTTTTGTAACTATGGCCGCGCTCGCGTTCCTGGGCTTCTGGTGGCACGGCAGCCCCAGCGGCTTTCTTTACGCAGTCTTATTGGCGGTCATGCTAAAGGTCCCCCACCCACAACCAGCCGTGATGGAACCTTTGGGGACAAAGCGAATCGTGATCGCGATCGTGACGTTGATCGTGTTCGTGCTTTGTTTCCTGCCGTTCCCAATTACGATTAGTTAGACAGGATTACAGGATTTCCAGGATTCATCATGATAATCCTGTAAATCCTGTAATCTTTGTCTAAATAGCGGCTGCGGGCAATAGCCCCTTAATCTCCCTCACGACCCGGACCACCTCTTCCTGGTTAGCCAATGCGATCATGAAGAACTTGTAGCCCTGGTGGAAGCAGATTACGCCGTTCGCAAATAGCCATACACCGTCGAGAAATGGGTTGCCGCCGAGTAGCCAACTGATCGGTGCGCCGGTGATCGCGCCCGGCTGGAAGATCTGGGCCCACATCGCGGCACCCGCCGCGCAACTAAACGCACCCAGCAACGGCGCTCCAACATACTTCGCAATCTTCCGCTCAAACTCCACGCGCTGCTGTGCCGCTTCGTCGAGTTCGCCACGCGCAACCAGCTCTTCCTGCTTCTTCAAGTAATCATCAAACTTTTCGCTCGCTTTGTGTAAGCCCCAAACCGGAAGCGCCGAGTGCGTTAACCAGTGTGGGTGCGAGCCGAGCAACACGGCATCGAGACCCGGGAACGCTGCGCCTGCTCTGATTCCCAGAACCAGCGAGACAGACACAACCGCCGCCTTCCCCGGATTTTCCTTAATCCAGTCGCGCGCTTTCAGCAATCCGGTTGTCGCTGCGGTCGAGGCGCGTGTGAACCTCGCACCTGTGTCGTAGATTTGCGACGCTCGATCGTAATAAGTCTTCGCGTCGTCAAACACTCTTTTACCCGTGTCGCCGGCAACATCGCGTACTGCCTTTCCAGCCCGCTTAACGTTCTTGACGGTTTCATTCGCAGCACGGCGCGCAGCTTCGCTCAACCTCTTCATCCTCGGTTAATCTTTCCGCTTCCTCCCGCAGGCGTTCCGCTCCGCCCGCCACAGTCTCAGCGCCACGCCGGGCGGCGTCACCGGCAGCACGAGCGCTTTCCCCAACCAGATCGGATATTGAGTATTTCTCGTCGAGCTCGCGGGCCTTGCGGCGCGCCGCCTGTTGCCACTCGTCCAGCTTTTCCCTGTAATCAGCCATTCCTATCCTCGCGATGCAACTCCCAGATTTCCATCGCCTTGTACGTCACCCGCAGCCATCGAGTTCGACCGCGGCGGCGGCATCGCCACCACGCGGTCGCGGCCATTTCGCTTGGCTTCATACAAAGCGACGTCCGCTGCCTTCCACACACCAGCAGCAGTTTGCGCGTCGGTAGGACATTCCGCAACCCCAAAACTGGCCGTTATATGCCGGGCTTTTGGAATCTCCAACACTTTGATGGCAGCTCGTAGTCGTTCGGCTACTTCAAATCCACCCTGTTTGCTGGTTTCGACAAGCAGCACCGCAAACTCCTCGCCACCGATTCGCGCAGCCAGATCGATGCCTCGCGTGCCTTCCCGCAGGACCTTGCTGAGGCGGCGGATGGCGTCGTCACCCGCGTCGTGACCAAAACTGTCGTTAAGGTCTTTAAAACTGTCGATATCAATCATCAAGAGGCTAAACGCATGGCCGTACCTTCCCATACGGGCCACCTCTCGCTCGAGTTGGCGTTCAAACCTTCTGCGGTTTGCGAGACCAGTCAGGTGGTCCGTAAAAGCCGCTTCTTCACAAACGTCCAGATAGGCTTTGAACTCGAGCAGCGTCCTGGTCCGTGCCAACAACAGATCGAGATCGGTCGGGTCGGTAATATAGCCCAGCGCCCCAGCCTCGTTGGCCCTGCGAAGGTCTTCGCTGCGCCGGCCCGCCGCGGTCTGCATGATGACTGGAATAAACTTCGTGACCGGGTTGGCCCTTATTCGTTCGGCCAGCTCGTAGCCGTTCATGCGGGGCATCATGACGTCGGTTATCACGAGGTCCGGCTGATACGACTCAATGGCCGCGAGCGCCTCGTCTCCATCCGTCGCCGTGGTTACGTTGTAACCGGCGAGGTTCAGGGCCGCCTTGATCAGGTCCAATTTATCCGGATTATCGTCGACTACGAGAATGTTGGATTTTGACTCCATAAAACGAGATGGTCTTGCTTCCTTATTGTTCTTGCACGCGCCCTGAGGCTTCATGCTAAAGTTCGACCCTCGGTTCAACGTGTCTGTACTCGCCCTAGCATCGCGTCAAAAGATTCAATCGAGAGTAACAATCCTGGGAACCGCGCGCGGGTGTCCTTCACAGTCGTCATAGAAATTAACCCGCACAGGACCACGTTGAACAAGAGCAAATACCGTCAACTGATTCAAGCTGGAAACTGTAACTCGATGCCCAAAAGGACATGGAGATGAATGCCCTGCAGGAACAAAAGCGCGCCCGGGATCTGACTCCCGAAGATCGCGCTGAAATAATCCGCCGGTTAGAATTTGGCCTGACACTGGACGATGCCCTCGTTAACGACATGGCTCGTAATTCAGTGGTCCTTGACTTTCGTCGCCGTCGCTTCGTCTATCGTGCGGGGGAACCTGCCGACTGCCTCTATGCGATTATCCACGGTCGTATCAAACTTTGTCGTATTGAATCGGACACAGGGCGCGAAGCCGTAATCGATATCCTTCCCGAGGGATCCTTATTTGGGGAATCAGCTCTCTACTCGGTTGCGGGGCAACGGGCGAACTCTGCAATCGCCTATGAAAATTCCAGGCTCCTGCGAATCCAGGTCGGGGATTTCAAACGGGGGATGGCTGAGGATGACCGCCTTCATGATTACACTTTCCGCCTGATCGGTCAACGACTTGATCACGCCGAGCGCCGGCTAGCTGATTTTGCACTCAACGCCATTCCCGCCCGTCTTGACAGTTTACTTGCTGATTTTTCCCTGAAATACGGAGTTTCCGAACCCGAAGGCGTGCTCATCGATATCCCTTTGCCCCACCGCGAAATAGCCTCCATTGTTGGATCAACTCGTGAAAGCGTCACTGTCCGCTTGAATGCCATGCGCCGCGAAGGTACGATCGCTTTCGTCAAACGACGAATATTGCTCAAACGACCCGCATCGCTTTGATGCGATGCGCGCCGTTTCGTGGCGTTACGATTCATGAAGTGTCCAACCTGCGGTAAGCCAGTCGAGTGGAAAGAAAATCCTTTCCGTCCCTTCTGTTCAGAACGCTGTCAACTTGTTGACCTTGGCCGTTGGGTTGAGGGTGAGTATCGTGTGCCCGGTGAGGCTGTGCCGCAGGAACACAATGAAAGAACCACAGCCGAGGATGAGAACTAAAAAGAGATTTTTCCACTAATCGTCCTTGGCTGCGTGATGCTGGTGGCGGCATGCAACAGCAATGATCCAACCACGCAACCAACACCAGTAATCACCAGTCCACCAACTGGGACCACTTACCCGATGCCACCAACCCGTGCAGCATCTCTCGCAAACATGGGCTGGGAACTCTCTGACGGTAAGCGCTCCGTTTTTTCCGAGTACAAAGGCAAGGTACTGATCCTGGATTTCTACGCCACCTGGTGTGCTCCGTGTCGCGATAGCATTCCGCATTTGATCGGACTACAAAAGAAATATGAGGGCCAGGGCCTGCAAGTTGTCGGACTCAACGTCGGTGGACCAGGCGACGAGCAGCTAGTGCCTGGTTTCGCGAAAGAGTTCGGGATTCAATATCCGCTCGCGCGACCAGACGAAGATCTCGTGAGCTTTCTGCTGGCAGACCAGGACGCGATTCCACAAACATTCGTCTTCGATCGGCAGGGCCAGCTCGTGCAGCGTTTCGTTGGCTTCGGACGCCAGCACGGGTACGGTATCTCGACAGCGCGGTCGAGACTGCACTGAAGACACCAGCTCCTTAACATCATTCAGACGGGTTTAAAACTTTTGAGAAAAGCAAAGATTCTAATCACGCTCGGCCCGGCTTCTCGCGATCCAGAGATGATCGAGAAACTAATGGCCGCCGGCGCGAACGGCGTGCGCATCAACATGTCGCACGGCACACACGAAGAGAAGACTCAGGACATCCAGCGCGCGCGTGCAGTGGCAGCAAAAATCGGACGTCCGATTGCAGTTTTAGTCGATCTTTCAGGCCCAAAGATCCGCACTGGCGAGCTGAAAGACGATCAGCCTGTAAAGCTCACGTCAGGATCTCTATTCACCATCACAACGCGAACAGTTCCTGGCGACGAAAGTCAGGTTTCGACCAACTACGCCGATCTTCCGCGTGTGGTTCAGCCCGGCACACGCATGTTACTCGACGATGGCGCGCTGTCGCTGATCGTTGAGAGTGCAACTGAGACGGACGTCATTTGCCAAAGTCATCGACGGCGGACTGCTGGGAGAGCGGAAAGGCATCAATCTGCCCGGCGTTGCCCTGCCGATCGCGTCATTAACTGACAAAGACATCGTCGATCTCAAATGGGCCGTCGCAGCAAAACGCCGACTACATCGCGCTCTCATTCGTGCGACGCGCGAGCGATTGTGAGCATGCGAAGCAGTTGATCAATGAAGCGGGTGGTCGTGCGCCGCTCATCGCGAAGATCGAAAAAGCGGAAGCGATCGATCATCTCGACGAGATCATCGCCGCGGCTGATGGACTGATGGTGGCGCGCGGTGATCTCGGTGTCGAGACGAGCGTTGAGTTAGTGCCCGTTTATCAAAAGCGCATTATCGAGCGGTCGATCCAGGCTGGAAAGATGGTGATCACCGCGACACAGATGCTGCAATCGATGGTGTCGAGTCCGCGGCCAACGCGAGCTGAAGCGTCTGACGTCGCGAACGCCGTTTGGGACGGCTCTGATTGCGTCATGCTTTCAAACGAGACTGCTACGGGCGCTTATCCCGATGCGGCAGTGGCAATGATGGCGCGTATCATTGAGTCGGCGGAAACAGGCGTAGAGCAACCGGAGGACAATCTCAGGCACTGGCTTGGCAGGCAGTCGGGACGCGTGAGCCGCGCGCTGAGCGAAGCCGCAGCATTCGCTGCCGATGAGATGGGAACGAAAGTCACAGCGGTGTTTACCGCGTCGGGACTTGATGGCCCGCAGGCTTTCGTCGATACGTCACGAGCAACGCATCATCGCGCTTACACACAGACCCGAAGTAATGTCAGAGTTATCGCTGATCTGGGCGGTGGAGCCGTTGCTCATCAAGCACGCGCAGTCGACGGAAGAGATGCTGAAAGTCGGCGAGCAACGATTGCTTGAAGCGGGCGTGGTTGAGAAAGGCGAAGTGATCGTGATCATGGCCGGACGGCTTTCCGGACTCGGACTTTCGAGCTCAGTGTCGATCTCAACTATAAGCGGAGATCTCGGCCCGACAAAGCGGTGAGTTTAAAAACAAACATGTCGGCGGGTCAGTTGTTTGACCTCATCATGCCCGCCGCATTCGCTGGTTCCGCACTGATCTCGACGTGGGTTCTCACTTCAGCTCGCAAACGATTTCGACTTCATTACGCACTCGCGCTCGCAATCGGCACGCTGTTTCTGCCGGTCATCGTTTTTCCGATCTATCTCGTGTTGATGATGTGGCGCCCGAAGATTGGGCCGCCCAAGCGTTGGCGCTATGCGCTTCCATTGCTTTATGCGGTGATTGCTTTGTCTGCAATTGCCGCTTACTTTTATTTCGACAGCCGCAGTGTCGATGCTCACCTCGCGCGAGCTACTCAAGCAAAACTTGTGGAGGATTCGACAACGGCGATTCGCGAGTATCGGGAGGCCCTCGCGCTTGGAGACGATCCACACACGCACAAACTTCTCGCGATTGAACTTGCAAATGCGGGATACTTAACAGAGGCGATCTCGGAATTTCGACTCGCGGAGCAAGGAGGCGAGCCGGACGATGCGATTCATTATCACCTCGGGTTACTGCTTGAGAGGATGAATCTTACTGGTCAGGCGAGGATGGAGTTTGAGAAGTTTTTGATGAGTGAGACGTGTGGGCAAGCTGATGTTCGATGCGATGCTGCGCGCGAGAGAATGAAATAAAACCTTAGACAGGATTCACAAGATTTTACAGGATGAACAGGATTATCTTGCCAATCATGAGAAATCTTGTAAATCCTGTCTAACAATTACCTATAAAACCAAAGCCGCGTCCGAGCTGTTAATCGTTCCGTCCCCTGTTTAGCTTCGATCTTAATCTTTCGCCATTTTGCTTTGGCACCCGAATGGTCGGGCGCGATTGCTAACTGATAATGTGCTCGCAATTCCAGGGCGATCAATTCAAACACGTCGTTCAAAGCCTCTGGTCTAGACTGATTTCTTCCTTTAAAGAAAGCGCGGCCGCCTGATGCGGCGCTGAGTTCGTCGAGCTTCTTAACACCCTCCTCGGGATTCCAAAAGTTCGGATAGCCTGGGGGCGCTTGCCGGAGGTTGACGCCGATGGAATAGAGCGCCACATCGGACGCTTTGAGCTTATCCCGCACTTCCTTGAACCCATTTCTCGAACTATTGTCATCGCCATCGCTGATTAAGATCAGAACGTGTTTGGAGTTACGACCTGTCTTCACCTTATCCAGGGCCAGCGACATCGCGTCGTAAAGCGATGTCTCTTTTTTGTAAGTCAATGAATTCAATGTCTGAAGGACGGCTTGAGGATCAGAAGTCCAATCCTGCTCAAACCGTACTTTGGTGTTGAACAGCACGACAAAGTATTCGTTTGCCGGGTTACTTACCTTGAAAAATCGCTCCAGCGCTGGTCTCAACTGATCGCTAAGACTCGGACCGTCTGACTTGGCGATATACTGACTGCCTGAGTCGTCGATCAGAATACCGATACTGGCGGGTACCTCATGATCGCTGAGCGATAAAATCTTCTGCGGCTGCTTGTCGACGGTAATTAAAAAGTTGTCGAGCCTAAGGCCACGGCTCAACACACCCTTTTCATTTGTTACCGTGACGTTGAGGACGAGCGAATCCGGACTCTGCCCCTGAACGGTGCAAATGCAGAAAACTGCGATCAGTGATAGGGATAAGAGTGTTTTGCGTAGAACTTCAGTCAGCACCGATCATCTCGCCGACGCCCTTGCCGCTCTTTTGCTCCTCGGCCAATCTGCGCGGGTGTCTTCTGCGGGTCACGCCAGTTGTCGAGAATGCCAACCTGGTGCACGCATTGTAGCGTGCAGGTAGGCGCACACCACTTCTCGGTCTTGTACTCGCGATCGAAGTCTTCCATCGTGTACTGCTCGAGGGGAATTCCCGGATAGCCGCGCTGCTGCGAACACCAGTGCACCAGACCCTCTTCACAAATGTAGAGATAACGCGCGCCGGCGCGGCAACGCCAGTTGTAAGGCTTGCCTTCGGCGATACTGTCCTGAAACCAGTTCAATCGTGCGTGATCTTTGTTTCCGAGCTTCTTGACCTGCTGGAAGATGGTCTTCTCTTTTTCCGAAAGCGGCTTGAGAGTTCCATCTACGTCGTGAATGACGCCGACAGTAGTTGAGAAACCGAGCTCGGTTGCACGACGCGCGACCGTCAATGCGTCGTCAGGATTTTTGATGCCGCCGCCGATGACTGAATTGATGTTGACGTGAAAGTCAGCATATTCCGAAAGGTAACGGAGCTTCTTGTCGAGCACGCGCAGGCTCTTGCGCGAGACTTCGTCCGGCTCAACGTTATCGATGCTGATCTGCAAATACTCGAGGCCGGCCTTGTTGAGTCGTTTGATACGTTCGGGAGTGAAGTAATAACCATTCGAGATCAGACCCGCGATCATTCCACGAACGCGAATGTGATTGATGATCTGATCGAGCTCAGGATGCATCATCGGCTCGCCACCGGAAATCGTGACGATGGACGTTCCGAGGTCGGCCAGTTTGTTTAGCCGGGCCTTAATGACGTCGAGATCGATCGGTTTCGAAGTGTGGTCGTACTCGTTGCAATAACCACAGGCGAGATTGCAACGGCGCATCGGAATGAGATGGGCCAGGACAGGATGACGTGTGGACAGTAACGCTCGACCGATAAAACTGACCTCACGCGCCTTTAGCTTTAGAAATTTGGTCTTCCGCATTTTGACGCGAAGAATATGCGACTACGACGGTCCAACGCAACCGTAGCCACAAAAAAGCACAATGGATTAACCACAAAAAGGCACAAAAAGCACAAAATCGATTAAACAGCTTTGCGCTTTTTGTGCCTTTTTGTGGCTACTGCTTTGTCTTAGCTCTTGACGATCTTTATATTCGAGTCGAGCTTCACATCGAAGTCGCCCGAATTAATCTTCTGGTTCTTTTCCAGGTTCGTCAGACGCATGGTGGTTGAATCGTCGTTCTTCTCAACGATCTTCGTCTGCACTGGCATGCCGGCTGAATCGATCCAGACTTCAGCATACTTGTAACTGGAATTTCCCTTCGGCACCAGTGTCAGGTGAATCGTACCAACGTTACCCCACAACGTCTCTTCACGAACGTCTTTTACAGGCTGGAAGCGCGCTTCAAGCTGTCCGCGCGACATGTTGAGCATTTCCATCAACCCGCCGGCCTTGTTGTCCTTCATCCGGCGCGAATCGCCCACGTAGGCAATATTCAAAGCCGGACGCAGGATCGTGTACTTATTGTTGTTGACCGCCAGAACCTCTTTTCGCGGGCTGGACCAGTCGATACGGACTGAAGCTTGTCTTCCGGCACCCGGCATGTAAATCACTACGCCGTGATATTTATCTTCAACGCCGAGTTGCGAATTGTATTTCGAAACGCTGATTCCAGCGCGCAACGACTTCAAAGTCGCTCGGTTCTTCTCCATCCGACTCAAAACGGAACTAACCAGGCCTGCGCCCTGACCGTTCGTCGTGGTCGGGGTCACTATGACGAGTGCGGATAAAATAAAAGCCACCATCAGGCCTGAGGAAATCAATCTCTTCATAAATGCTCCTTGGACTCAGTTCTCCTTTCGCGGGGTTCGCAAAAAACCTCGCAATTATAGGGAATGACTATCGTATGTCAACCTCAAAACCAAGAGTCTTCCCGTCGGGACCAGGTATTTTCCGGATCGCCAGCACCTCTACTTCAGCGAGTCCGGTGAGCGTCTTTACCTGTTGCTCAATCCGGGCCTTATCCTCTTCATTTCCAACAATTTCGCGACTCAAAACCACGGTCCTTTGAACTGGGCTTTGATGCACCATACTCTGGGCCCGTTCGCCACTCGAAAACCAGCTTTTTGGTGTCAAAAAGATGAAGATTAATATGACCACACACAGAAGGTCCCATTGCCAGGTGTTTCTTGCGTAATTCCAGAAGAAGATCTTCTTAAGTGTGGTTAACAGGCCTCGCACGTTCTCAAGCTTGCAAGTAAGCAGCCACGCGAATCGCGGCTGGAGGGTCGATTGATTCTATCGTTCCCGTTACAGTCCTGTAAAGATTTCAATTCTGCTTTAGAGCCGGACGGTGGGGGTTTGGTCGACGATGTGCCCGTCTCGCATCTGTACGATCCGCTTACACATTGCCGCAGCTTCCGGGTTGTGGGTGATCATGATGATGGTCTGATTGAAGCGGTAATTCAACTCCTGGAACATGTTAAGGACAAGAGCAGAGTTTTCAGAATCGAGATTGCCGGTCGGCTCGTCAGCAAGAACAATCGCCGGACGGGTCACTACCGCACGCGCTAGAGCGACTCGCTGCTGCTCGCCGCCTGAAAGCTCGAGTGGTTTGTGGTGAAGCTTGTCTTCGAGTCCCAACAGGCGAAGCACGTCGCGTCTGAGCTGCGCATTCCCGCCGCCGTTGCCATGAATTCGCTCCGCCAGTCGGAGATTTCCTTCAGCAGTCAGAGTGGGAAAAAGATTGAATCTTTGAAAGACAAATCCGATCTTTTTACGACGAATCGCAGTGCGTTTTGCGTCTGAGGCGGCGGTGATGTCTTCACCATCGATCACGATGCGGCCGGAAGTCGGCGTCAACAAACCACCGAGCAGGTGCAACATGGTCGACTTTCCACAACCGGACGGCCCCATGATCGCCACGAATTCGCCTTCCTGAACTTCGAGCGAAACGCCACGCAAAGCCGGCACATCGACTTTCCCGATGCGATAAACCTTTACTAGATCTTCAGCTTGTAAAATCGTTCTCATCATAAAACGGTTCTGTTTATTTATTAGCCGTGACTTTCTTGTTTTGAGCGTCGAGATCAACTTCAGGCAATCCCCACTTGTTTTCCAACACAAATGCGCGCGGTGGATAGTCGCGGTTCAATTCCACCGAAGCAGAATCCTGATAGCTGATGCTCAGCTTATATTGATCCTGTGGACGCGTGATCTCAACACGACTCGGCAACGAAGCTGTCGGGCCACTGCCAAGCGCCTTTTCATTAGCATAAGAAACATCCGTGATCAGCTGGCCTTTATCATCATAAGCCTGCACGCGCGCAAGACGAATGCTTCCGACACGGTCAAACCAAAAACGTCTCACGAGTTTTGCGTCACCAGGCGTGGCCGTGGAAAACTCCTCGAGCAGATAATAACCACGCATCACCCGCGCATCCTTTTTCGCCTGCCGGCGAATATCCGGTTCCTCATTGAAGAACTCGCTTTGCGCGTAAACCAACGAGCTATTGGGCTCGATGGGACGAATCATGAAAGCATCTGTCAGATGTTGCGGGCGCAGATTTGAAAGCGCGCTGACTGTCTCCTTCTCCTTCTGCTGCTTGTCGGTCTGTTGGGCGGTAGTCTCGCCATCTGCATCGAACTTCCCATACTCGGCGCTGTTAGTCCCCTTCACGAAGCGCCTGTACTTGTCGTCACCCTTCAGCACCGCCACACGGAAGTGTTCACCGTCTGACGCCATCTGTGCGATGTCGACAAAAGTGAACTGAATGATGAGATAGATCTGACTGGGCCGTTGCAACGTGATCGTGCCGTCGACGAGTCGATATTGATCGGCGATGCCTGACGACGCGAACGATGTATCTTCAAACTGAATGTCAACTTTCCCGTGAATCGATTTGACAGTTGAAAGCCGGTTTACTTCCTGGATAAGCCGGTTCTTGTCGGCTTTTGCCAAAGGAGTCAGAAGCTGTGGGACCGTGATCTTTTTCTTTGCGCCGAACAGACCACAGCCCGCACTAAACAACAGAACTGAGACAGCTAAGACTGACAGCAGTAAACGAGAGGGCACGATTCTGTGGGCGTTGAAATATTTGAGCATCAATCTTAGGCGCCAATCATACGTCAAACGCCGAACAATCGAGAAATCATGTCTATCTTATAAATCCTGTAATCCTGTCTAAAAACTACTTTCGTTAACACATTCGCCGATTCTAGTTAAGCTCCAACGGCTTCTTCCCAAATCTTCCCCGCAATTTGTTAATCGTATTCACAATGCTCGGTTTGCTCAACAACTTCTGTTCCAAACGATCTCTTCCCGGAAAGTCGAGCAGCATTATACCGAGAAGAACTGTGAGCAACCCTTGTCCCGGCACGCCCGGCAACGACAGCACGATGCCCAGCGCTACCAGTAAAATGCCGGCGATGTTTTTCCCGATCACCTTCGCAACATTAAGCCAGGGTCGCGGCCCTGCCCAGAATTTCGTTTTGCGACTCTTGCTGAAGTGATCGGCGGGTAGCTTGACGAGAATCAGTGAAACGATGCCGAGATTGGCGAAGAAACTTACAAGAAAAATCGAGATCCCGATGAGTGCTTTACGCCAGGTAATTGATAAGAAAAAGTCCGATAGGAAATCAAACATTAGGATGCAGCTCGCTACGCGCTTTCAGAATCGATCGGAGAAGCTCTAGCACTATCTGTTCCGCTGCGCCTTCGAGATTGAATTCCGGATTTTCCGCGACTTCCCAAAATTCGTCGAGGCCGCGCGCGCCCGCGCGTTCGAGCGCGAGCACTTCAATCAGCAAATCCAGCACGTCAGCAGCTTTGACCAGTCGCGCCTCGAGGCTTTCGCGACGTTCGTAGTCGTTGTAGAGATTTGCGTATGATGCCGTCAGCGTCGACTGCGTTGACGACGTCAGAGAATGCGGCAGTCTCGGCTTGTTTTCGCGCCGCGGAGCCGAAGTAGAGAGTGGCAGTCCGTGGCATGTCTCCGACACGTGTTTCGGCCCAGTCGTGAAGCAAGGCGATGCGTAAAACTTTCTCGACATCGATCGGAACGTTTTCGGCAGTGCAACGGTCGGCGAGCAACATCGCGGTCACGCTCACGCCGAACGAGTGCGCTGCGACAGATTCAGTGCCGTTGGGAAGACCACGCAAGGTCCAGCCGGTGCGGTCGAGGCGTTTGAGGCGTTGAAGCTCGATTAGAGTTGAGAGCATGAAATCTATGGAGCGGATCGCACGATGATCGTCCGCCGTCTTTCGCCAAGCGTGACCGTAAGTGGCTTGTCCAATTGAATCGGATGCGTCTCGCCGTCGATGCTGATGACGAGGTTCGAGGGCGTACGCGTCAGCACTCGCGATCGGAGCGTTCGGAGGAATTCGCGGCAACAAGTTCGTTGCGATGATGCGCCACGTCGCGGCCTCGCAGCGAATGCGAAGTCCGGGCGAGTCTGTCTCAAATGATTCGTCAGCGGCGAGTGCATCAGCCTTGAACACTCCCTCGCCGCAACGCACACCTGCTGCGTCGTAAAAAGTGACATTGCCGGAGACGAAGGCGTAGGGAAACGTGCTGCGATTCTTCACAATCATGCGAATGTTTGTGACGGGTGTTTCTGGCGCGCCGTTCAGCGCCGTAGTTCGCAATGTGGCTTCAAGCGCGGGTGCACCACTCCCGTCCATCGCGACTGCCGCCTGGTTAAGCGGCACGCGCTGCTCATTCAAACTCCCCGGCGCCGTTAGCTCCTGCTGCGCACTCACAAACAACGCGCTCAGTGAAATACAAAGACATGCCGCTATTATTTTCATGGATCTCCTTTGTAGGGGTGGCCCTCCGTGGCCATCCCAGGATCGACTTCTTTCCGATGGGGTGGCCAGAGACGGCCACCCCTACAATTACCTAACGATCGCGTACATGAGCTGATCGATCGTTTGACCATCCTTCGTGACGCTCTTTTTCAAACGTCCTTCAAACTCATATCCCGCCTTTTCGAGCACTCGCGCCGAAGCGCCATTCCAATCAAACACGTGCGCGTACAAGCGACACAGATCGAAGTTCGCAAACGCATACTCCGTCACTGCAATCAAAGCTTCTGTCGCAATCCCGCGTCCCCAGAACTGCTCGCCGAGCCAGTATCCAATCTCAGCGGAGCGTCGTCCAACGTCGTGTTGCGGCGTGAAGCCTATACCACCAACCGCCTCCCCGCCTACGTCAATCGCAAAATTCGTTTCCGGTTTTTGATCTACAACCATGTCGAGCCAGTTGCGCGCATCGCGTGCGGTGTACGGATGTGGAAAACGATCGCGCAGGTTGATCGAAACTTTGCGGTTGTTTGCATGACGCACAATCGCATCGCGATCGCGCCACTCCCAACTACGCACAGTACATGATTTCAACGTCAGATTCACGCTTGCTTAACCCGTGGCAACAAAGCCGCACCGCGCGGCATGATGAACCCGTCTCCGCTTCCGCGCCTGCGCGAGCGCCTCCTCGATCGTTCGTACTGGGACCATCCGCATCCGTCGCACGTCATCGGGCGGAAGTTCTGAAACTAGACAAACGCGGAACCGCTCTGCTTTGGTCAAGAGCGCCCACGCAGTTTGTCCATTCACTTCATAACCGTTGACCAGTCGTGCTGCAAGGGCGCGCGCGTCAGCTCTCCTCAAACCACTTCAGGAAATCCGGCCGTCCGAGCCCGTCGCTGCATTCGGCGAGCAGGATAATCGTGCCGCCATCGTTGCAGGCCAGCGCGGCCATGTCTAGCGCTTTGTGTGCCTGGATCAGATTGATGTCGTGCGGGAAAGCCGCCGCAACTAACGATAACAATGTCTCGTTTCGAGGGGATGCAACTGAGTAACGATCGAGATAATAGTCACAGCCGGCACGATGGGCCACTTGCCAGTCCCCGGTGTATAACCTCGCTGCTTCTTTCTTCTCGTTAACGATGGTGTTGATGCTAAACGCGGGCGCGACAAGCGACGCGATACGTTCACATTCTTCATGCACTGCATTGCCGTCGAGCGCCCCTGCGCGTACACCAGCTCTCCGATCGCCGGTCTCGAAATCCAAAGCAAGCATGTGCGTGGCCTCGATGGTCTTTGCGGAGGCGAGTCCCGGACAGATCGATTTGCGGCCGCCGGTGAATCCGGCAAAGTAGTGAAACGTGATCCCGCCGGTCAGAAATACGCGTGAGAACTCGTTAAGTGCGCTATTGAGCTCAACCGTCACGCCACTCTCTGTTTTGCCAAACGTGCTGAGTTTCGACTGATCGTATGCATCGTGTGTGAGGATTCGCAGACGCTGAACGATGAACGGCGTCAGCAACTCAACCTTTTCTTTTTCGGTGACTGGACGATGAATGCCGGTCGCAAAGATCACAGCCATGCGTGCGGGTGAGACTCCTGCTTGAACGAGACGTCGCGACAGCAGGTTTACGATTTGAGCGCTGGCGGTAGCGCGCGTTGCGTCGGAAACAACGATCAGGACTGAATCGTCGCTGCTTACCAGCTCATCGATTGGCGGTGAAGCGATCGGATCATCAATCGCGGCGCCGACCTCGAAATCTTTCAGCGGCGTTGTAGGAATGCGATCGGTCGTAAGAACAGAGAACCGCGCCTCATCAAAACTGAGCTCAAAAGATCTGCGTCCATAAGCCAGTTCAATTCGGGTCATCGGCGTTACAGACCAAAATCAATCATTGCTTTTTCGATTACGTGAAGAGCGGCGAAGTCAGTGTCGCCGGCGGTGCGTGCTTCGGCCAGCCACTTCCGCAGTTGTCGTGCTTCTGCGAGCGATCCGATGCGACACGCGCCCGTGAGCGCGAGCGTCACGAGTGCGTCCGGGGCGCCGTGCGTGACCAGTGCAGCCTGCAAAGCCGCTTGTTCCCGAAGGTCCAGAGTTAAAAGGAGATTTAGTTCCACTACCGCGCTCGGTTCTGCTCGGATCTGAAACACGCCGTGCCCGCATGGCAGAAATGAAATGTCTCGTCCTCAAAGTCGGGGGTTTCCATCTGAATCGTGAGGTGGTCCACGCCAAACCGATCGTGAAGCTTCATGCGCAACTCTCGCAACAGGTCAGGCTGCGAAATGCTGGGGGCATGAATCACATGCGCACTCAGTGCTTCACGCCCTGACGTGATCGTCCAAACGTGCAGATCGTGTACGTCAGAGACGCCTCTCGTGTCCAAAATCGCATTCTCGACTGCCGCGAGATTGATGTGCGCTGGAGTTCCTTCCAACAACACATTCGTCGACTCTCTGATCAATCTCACTGAGCCCCAGATGATCAGCAAACTGATCAGAACACTGAATACCGCGTCAGCCTGATACCACCCGAAGAGCGCCATGCAAACGCCAGCGAGAATCGCAGCCACCGATCCGAGCGCGTCGCCTATCACATGCATCCACGCGCCACGCATGTTGAGATCGACTTCCTGGCGCGCGTGCAGTATCCACGCACACGCGAGGTTCACGATCAGACCTCCGCTCGCGACGACGATCATCGGTCCACTCTTAACGACAGGAGGCGACAGGCAGCGTTCGTAAGCGCCGTAAAAAATGAAAAGCGAAATGACGACGAGGGCAACGCCGTTCACGAGTGCGGCGATGATTTCGAGGCGGTAGTAACCGAAAGTCTTGCGCGAAGTTGCCGGACGTGAGCCAAACCAAACGGCGATGAGCGCCAGAATGAGAGCGGCCACGTCAGTAAACATGTGGCCCGCATCAGCGAGTAGGGCGAGTGAGCCGGTCCACCACGCGCCAATCACTTCGGCGAACATGTAGAGCGTCGTGAGGAGCAGAACAAGACTCAGTCGCCGCCAGCTTTCACTCTTATGCTGGTGCCTGTGCGTGTGTTCCTTTTGCCCCAACAGCCTGTCCACGCTTTCGATTGAGATGGCTCAGAAGGATAGCACAGAAGATCCAGTCACAAAGAGGCTGGTTACAAAGCTTTCAGGCCGAAGGCGGTGTAGAACTCACGGTACAGTTCGTTGTACTCGCGTAACGCCACTTCCATGATGCGCGACAGTTCTTCAATGTCAGCGACATTCACCACTGCGTTGACGTTGTTCAGAAACGCTGCGTGTGCATCCATCGTGCGCAGTGAAGGCGTCAAGAGCACAAAGAACAACCGGCGGCGCTGCGGCGGCCGCAGCACGTTGATCTCACGAATCACAAACACGGATCCCTGCTCGGCTGGATCGAACTGCGGCTCGAGTACAACCACGTCCATCTTGTTCGCACGCATTGTTTCAACCGCCTGGCGCGTGTCCTCCGCCACAAAGACCTGGCAACCCACTTCTGAAAGCTTGCGCGCGACAAGCTCACGATAAGGCTCGCTTGTGCAAACCAGGCCCTTACGCTTGTCCCACGTCGGGCGCGCGTTTGGGTTCTCAGTGTTAGGGCTCGTGCCTTTCGACAGCAGGTCAAACAACATGCGCACCGTCTCGTCGTTTGCGAGTGTTGCGCCGGGCGTGCTCGACGTCGATGGCTCGAACGCCTGTGCCGTTGATTGCTCAAAGCGCGGGCGATCGGTTGCGGGTGATCCGCCGACAGCGAGTGCGCTTTGTTCAGTTGCGGGACTGGTCGGACCAGAACTCACGGTCGCACTGCACTTCGGACAGCGAACGTTGAACGGTCGATTCGGCGACTTCTCGTCGTCAATCTGCAAACGCGTCGAACACTTTGGACAAACAATAATCATGCGCTACTCAATCATGCCGAGCATCGAGCCGGAATCGGAAAACGTGTTGGGCGGCATTCCGTCGCGGCGAATGAAATCTTCCGCGGCAGTCATGCCTTTCAGTTGCAGCAGCAGATTGTTCTGGTTAGTCGCAAATGCGAGCCCGTCTTCGAGAGACACCACCTTTGACTCAATCAAGCCTTTGATGACTGTGTCGAAGTCCTGCATGCCGTCGAGTTTTCCGTCACGCATCGCGTCGAGCAGTGACTTGCCCTCGACTTCGCCCGTCTCGATGTACTCGCGCGTGCGCGGGCTCGATCTCAGTATCTCGACTGCCGCGATGCGGCCGTTGCCGTCCGCGCGCGGAATCAAACGTTGCGACACGATGTAGCGGAAGGTTTGGGCCAGACGCGTGCGAATCACAGGCTCTTCGTTCTTCGGATAGAGTCCGATGATGCGGTCGACTGTCTTTGAGGCGTCGATGGTGTGGAGCGTGGACAGTACGAGGTGACCGGTCTCCGCTGCTTCGAGAGCGATCTCCGTAGTCTCAAAATCTCGCATCTCGCCGATAAGGATTACTTTTGGCGCCTGGCGGAGCGTCGCACGGAGTGCGGAAGGAAAATCGCGTGTGTCGTGACCGACTTCGCGCTGGTTGATCGTCGAGCGTTTGTGATTGTGGAGATATTCGATCGGATCTTCGATCGTGACGACGTGGTAGTACTTCTTCTCGTTGATGATGTCGATGATGGCGGCTTGCGTGGAGCTCTTGCCTGAGCCGGTTGGGCCAGTCACGAGGACGAGGCCATTGCGCAGCTCGGAGACGTCGGTTAGATGAGGCGGCAGACCGAGGGATTTCAACGTCGGAATGTCCGTCGGGATGACGCGCATGACGATCGAGTAGACGCCGCGCTGCTGAAATATATTGACGCGAAACCGCGCTCGCGAGGGCAACGAGTAGCTCAGGTCGGCAGTGCCGGAGCGCGCGAGACGCTCGGCAGCGTCCGGATGGCCGTTCATGAGCGTGAGGGCGATTATCTCGGTTTGATAAGGCGTGAGCTTCTGCATTCCGAGGGGCTGGACCGGAGTGAGCTTGCCGTTGATTTCGACTTGGGGGAGCTGGCCGACCGAGAAATTAAGGTCGCTGATTTTGTCGGACACCAGCAACATTCGCTCAATTATGGGCGGTAAATCGAAGAAACTCATCTATGGTCCAAACTCCGCAGGAGGTGTTCCGCTGGCAGGTAGAAGTTGTTCGAAAGGATGCGGCCCCTTCGAAATCCGTGGTGATTTTCGCGCATAACAATGATAAACGCAAGAAAATTATGTTTGACTCAATCTTGGGATGGGCTCTGTTGGCAGAGATAGTTTTAGACAGGATTTACAAGATTTGACAGGATTTACATGTTCATCCTGAAAAATCTTGTAAATCCTGTAAAAGACTGCGTGTGGCTTCAGGAATTCGCCCGGCATCGGATAACAACGCACTTATCACAGCAACGGAGTCGGCCCCCGCTGAGATGACATCCCTGGCGTTCGCGTGACTAATTCCGCCAATCGCCACTAGCGGAAAGGCGCCAATCGCCTGCCTGACCGCCCTCAATCCTTCTATTCCAAGCACCGGCGCGGTGTCGCACTTAGTCGTGGTGGCGAAGATCGGGCCGATGGCGAGATAGTCGATCGGGAGTTTCGTCGCTGCAATCGCTTGTTCGATAGTGTGCGTCGAGTACCCAATCACAGCGTTCGGGCCCAGGAGCTTTCGCGCGGCGTCTGGTGGCATATCATCCTGCCCCAGATGAACCCCATGTGCGCCCACAGCGAGCGCAATATCAACCCGATCATTGATGATCAACTGCACGCCCCGCCGCGCCGCCACATCAACCGTCACCCTCGCCTGTTCATAAAACTCCAGGGCCGATAATCTCTTCTCCCGAAGTTGAATCAGCGTCGCCCCACCCTGACTCAGCAACTCAACCTGCTCGGCGTGCGACAGCCCCGACAGTTGCACATCGGTTATCGGATAGATGCGTGGTAGTTTCACACCACCTCCGCCTCCTTCTTCTTCGGCCGCATGTTCGACGCGAGCACGCGCTTCCGCAACCGAATGCTTTGCGGCGTAACCTCCACCAGCTCGTCATCCGCGATGAACTCCAGCGCCTGCTCCAACGACAACTCCTTCGGCGGCACGAGTCGCATCGCTTCGTCAGCCGTCGACGCGCGCATGTTTGTCAGCTTCTTCTCCTTTATCGCATTCACATCGAGATCGACCGCACGCGCGTTCTCACCAACGATCATCCCCTCGTAAACTTTCGTGCCGGGTCTGGCGAACAACAGGCCACGCTCCTGGAGGTTGAAGAGCGCGTACGTCGTCGTATCTCCCATTCGATCCGCGACGAGCGAACCCGTAGAACGGCCGCGCAGCGCTCCCTGCCACTCGCCCCAACGCAGAAACATCGTGTTCAGCAGACCGGTTCCCTTCGTCTCCGTCAGGAACTCATTACGAAACCCGATCAATCCGCGCGACGGCGTCTCAAACTCGAGCCGAACGCGGCCAGTCCCGTGATTCACCATCTTTGTCATCTGTCCCTTGCGTCGCCCGAGCGCCTCCGTGATCACGCCGATAAAATCGTCAGGACAGTCAATAACCACGGCCTCGATCGGCTCGAGCGTCTTGCCTTCGACCTCCCTCGTTATCGCTTGCGGTTTCGACACCTGAAGCTCGTAACCTTCGCGGCGCATCATCTCGATGAGAATCGCGAGCTGTAACTCACCGCGGCCCGACACTTTGAACTGATCGGGCGACTCAGTGTCTTCAACTCTGATCGCGACGTTGCCGAGGATCTCCTTGTCGAGCCGTTCCTTGAGCTGGCGCGACGTGACGTACTTCCCTTCGCGTCCCGCAAACGGCGAGTTGTTGACGCCGAAGATCATCGCGATGGTCGGCTCGTCGACTGCGATCGATGGCAGCGGCTGCGGGTTCTCGATCGAAGTGATCGTGTCGCCGATGTTGATGTTCTCGATTCCGGCGAGTGCGACGATCTCGCCGAAGCCCGCGCGCTCGACCGGCTCGCGCTTCAATCCTTCGAAGGCGTAGAGCTGCGAGACACGTGTCTTTTGTATCGAGCGATCGGGTTTGACGACAGCGATCTGGTCGCCGATTTTGATCTCGCCCGAGAAGATGCGTCCGATCGCGAGTCGACCGACGTAGTCGTTGTAATCGAGATTTGCGACGAGTAGTTGCAGCGAGTCCTCGCGCAACTCTCGCGGCACGGGAATCGATTCGACAATCTGTTCGAAGAGCGGCTGCAAATTCGTGGAATCGTCTTCCAGCTTTCGTTTGGCTGTGCCGTCGCGAGAGACGGCGAAGAGAATCGGAAACTCGATCTGATCGTCGGTCGCGTCGAGATCGAGAAACAGCTCGTAGATCTCATCGACGACTTCCTCGGGCCGCGCGTCGCTACGGTCGATCTTGTTGACGACGGCAATCGCGGGCAGGCGTGCTTCGAGCGCCTTGCGCAACACGAATCGGGTTTGCGGCAGACAGCCTTCGGCCGCATCGACGAGCAGCATGACGCCATCGACCATCTTCAGCACGCGTTCGACTTCACCACCGAAGTCGGCGTGTCCAGGCGTATCGACGATGTTGATCTTCACGTCGTGATAACGGACGGCGGTGTTCTTCGCCATGATCGTGATGCCGCGCTCACGCTCGAGATCCATGGAGTCCATCACGCGGTCGCGTACCTGCTCGTTGTCGCGAAAGGTGCCTGATTGCCGCAGCATCGCGTCAACAAGAGTGGTTTTGCCGTGGTCGACGTGCGCAATGATGGCGATATTTCTGATGTCTTTTCTCTAGGTGCATAGCTTATTTAGCCACGGATTAGGCGGATTGTGATAATTGCCGGAGGGCTTCGAAGAGGACAATGCCGACTGCCGTGGCGAGATTCAGGCTGCGAATCCGTGGATTTGGCATCGGAATCTTCAGGCAGTTGTTCCAGTTTGCTCGCAGCAGATCTTCCGGAAGTCCACGCGTCTCGCGGCCAAAGACGAGACAGTCATCCGGTTGAAAGTTCCAATCGGTGTAAGGCTTCTCCGCCTTGGTCGTGAGATAAACGAAGCGGGCTTGCGGCAAAGACTCGATAGAGCGCGCCGAGATCTTTGTGACGCGTCAGCTGTACTTCGGGCCAGTAGTCGAGACCTGCGCGTCGCAGCGCGCGATCGTCCATGCGAAAGCCTGTGACGCCGACGATGTGAAGCGGCACGTTGGTGGCGGCGCAGAGCCGAGCGATGTTGCCGGTGTTGGGTGGAATCTCAGGTTCGACGAGCGCAACAGAAAGCATGCTATGCATGTCCACAGGACCTATTCATGAAAACAAAAAGAAACGACGAGCTTCGCTTGAAGGTCTCGTCGTTTCTTTTGTAAGGCCTCGTCGGCCTCAGATGTTTGTGTGCGCCGGTGGAAGGTACGTGCTGTAACCTGCTGGTTCGGGTTATCTCTTCTTTGCTGGGGCTTTCTTGGTTCCGCCCTTCTTTGCGGCCTTCTTGGTTCCGCCCTTCTTGCCTGCCTTCTTTCCACCTTTTTTAGTTGCCATAGCTTCTATGTGCTCCTTCTTTCGAGTTTAGTTTTTTGTTTCTTCATGACCACAAGATACTGTGCTTACTTCGTTCTTGTGGGCTAGAGTAAACGGCGCACAACATCTTGCTATATAAACGCAATTATGTCGGATGTCAATAACTTATTACTCATTGCAAAAAAAATTTTTCGCAGCAGTGAACGCGCGAGATCCGCGCGCTCGAGCGCCTTATCGACTCACACGGCCGCACTTGGACCATGCAGATCACTTCAACGTCCGGCGTGATCAGATCTCACTTCACGCGAGCCAACGAGGCTGTACATGCAACTGGGAGTAAGAGATTGAATTGAAGCGAGATGAAAGCTGATGGTCCAACTATGACTAACGAAACAGCGGCGTGAAGATCCACTGCTCGTGTCGCTCGATACCGTAGTAGGTCAACACTGAATCTCTTTTGCTGCGACTCGCAACTCCAACGAATGGACCAGTCGCATCATCGTCGGATGACGACGTGCTCGCGCGTTGCGGAGAGCGAGCCGAGATTGGCGGTGTTAATAATTTGAGGAACTGCAAACTGTTGTAACTGCGCCATTTGCGGATCACTGCACGGGCGGAAGGACGTTGTTTGTGTAGAACATGATCGACTGCTGAAAATCGATCAGCGCTTCACTACGCGGCAGGACGTAACGCCACTCGCCTTCGATCGTTAATGGATCGCGCGCAGCCGAAGGACGAAGTATTTGACGGTTCTTTGATCCACCAGGAATCGGTATGCCTTCCAGCAGTTGGTCCATCGACGTCGGCAACGCTTGAGCACCGACAGCGCGAATAGTTCCGGAGCGATAACGATAGTAATCACGAATCGCATCAGCCACTTGCTCACCACGAAAGATCGCTTCTTTCTCTCGTTCACGTTGCGACTGCTGCTGCACACTCGGCGCTGCGGCCATCGCGAAGAGGGCGAGCACAGTCATCATCGCGAGCAGCGCGACGAGCGTGTAACCACCCTCAGATCGCCTCCGCGAGACCGAACCGGGGACAGACGGCGCCGCTGAGTCGATCGAGCTCGACCCGCATATCTTGTGGTCGTCGATCGTCTTAAGGTTCGTCATCTTCAGAATCCACTCGTGGTGTTGGACGCGACAAAGGACCACTACCCTTGTCGCCTTCACGTCATCGGCAGTATGTGTTTGATCTTCAAACTCGTGTCCACCACCACCAGTTCTTTCTCAGAGATGCTGGTGACACGAAACCTTCCGCCCAGAACGTCGCCGCGATAAACGGACACGATGTTCTTGTTGTTGCGATCCTGAACCAACGCCGTGTCAGTGACGCGATTCTGCGGACTGATGATTCCGATGTAGCTGTAGTTGGGTGTCGGCGGCGCGGCAACGTTGATTGCCAGTTGATTTGAGTAGAGACGATTGTCGGGAGTACGAACCACGACCTGGCGCGCACCGGGAGCAGCGATGAACGATGCCGCGATCGTAGTTGAAAGTTGTTGCGGACCTTTGTAGGTCGTGGGCAGCTCGCGACCATCAACAAAGATGCGCATCGTCTGGTGTGAACTTGTCACCCGCCGCTTCGAGTTTGAAATCCGCAGTGCGTGCATAAACATTCGACGGCGAAACAGACGCGAGCAGCACCGGTGGCGGCGGTTCCGGAGTCGGAGTGGGCGTCGACGGAGCTGCGACGGTGACCTTTGGCGGCTCGTAATAAGCAAAGATGTTTCGTTTGGCCTCAGGAGCACTGTACGACGATGGCACGTATTCAATCGGAGCTAGTTGGATCGCCTCCACTACTTCCTGCGAAACGGCGGCGAGCGGGCCGTTGCGCGGTCGTGGTGTGGTCGTTGCGGCGTCGCAGTCGCTGTTGTTCTGGTCGTTGCCGGAGGACTGCTGCCGAAACCGATCAGCACCCAGTAGAGGACCAGGATCGCGCCGAGTCCGAGCACGGCAGCAACGATCAATTTCTTCTTTTCACCTGGTTTGCTTAGATCGACCAGTGCCATTTCGTTTATTCCTGACTTGCCGGCGCACTATCCGAGGCGCCCGGACGCTGAAAGTAAGTCGCCATATTTAGCTGTAGCGTCACGAGCGACCCGCGCGTGCCTGAACCAGCACCAGCAGCAGCCCCGCCTCCGCCTTCTTCCGCAGACGCCGGCGCGTTGTTCTGAGATGCACGCTGAAGTTCTACTTCATTGATGACTACAAACTGCTTGCTTCGTTCAATGTCGCGAATGAAGCGGCGTACGTTCTGATACTCTCCTTCGACGGTAACCATCACCGCGGTTCCGGGATAGAAACTCTGCCACTTCGTCACGACAGTCTTTCCCGAGTTTGACTTCGTTCCGGCTGGATCAGCGGTGTGTAAGTCGGGCCTGACGTATTCTTAAGATTGTTCTTAACGATCAGCTCATTAAGTTCTCTAAACGAATCCATGTGTCCCTCGTCCGATCGCATGAGGTGCTCAGTCTCGAACTTGTTCAAGCTTGCCGCGGTTCGGTCGACGGTCTGTTTCGTGTTTTGGTCTTTGTTGAAAACATTGTCGAGCGTTTGCAGGTTCGTTTGCGTTTGCTTCAGGTCGGTATTCAATGAAGCGAGACGAGAACGAGCCGGCACGAGAAAATAGAGATAACTCAAGAGGACGAGGGCGAGCACAAAGCAACTGCCCGCGAGCGCTACAACCTCAGCGACACCGAACATCTTGCCGCGACGTGAAGCGAGAAACTCACTCACGCGCGATCTATAAACAGTCGTCGAGCTGCTTCGAGATTCAGTTGGGAGTTCTGCGCTCATCTCTGAACCTCGCTTTCTTTCCTCGTTTGCGTCGACTTCAGCGACGTTCTCCGATGAATAACTGGATCGTGCCCGGTAAATAACTGTGAGCTCGTACTCAGTTCCAGCCTCGCCACGGCCCTTTTGCAGGTTCTGGTTCCGAATCTGAGCGAGGAAAACGCCCTCCTGGTGCATCGCACGGATCATCTCGTCGATCGTGGACGGATTCTTGGCGAACACCGCGAGGTCGAGCTGCGCCACCGTCTGGTCAGCCTGCCGCGATACGTCGCGTACAGCGATCCGCGAAACCTTGACGCTCGCCGGCAAGGACGACTCGAGATCGGCCAGCAATCGCGACCACGAGAACGACTTGCGATCGATCAGCGCGTGCGCCGCCGGGATTGCCTGCTGCTGCTCGGCGTGAACGATTGTTGTACCTGCTTGGCGGCGTCGAGCAGGGCGTGTTCACGTTGTTTTAATTGAGTGATTTGGCCCTGAACGAGGTCGGCCTCTTTTCTCGTGTTCGTCGTGAGCTGGACGACGATCAACAGGCCGATCAGAGACACAAAAAGGATGATTACCGTGAGAGCCCACGGAACAATGCGATTACTAAACGGTTTTGAGGCCAGGTTAAGACTGTTATTCACTGGAAGAAAACCTCTTTGCGAGCCTACCGGCAGGCCAAACTGTTGAGAAGCATACACGGCCTTAGGAAACAATCGCAAACGCCGAAGAATCTACACGCGCCTGGGCTCCGGTTGGTTTCAAGAATCGCGAAGGCTCCCATAATAATATCGGCCCTATTTGTCCTATAAGACCTTACCTCCTATAATTACCGTCCTAATTTACTCTGTTTAGTGCTCCAGGTATTTGTCATGGAAGTATACTCATCGCAAAAACCCGCTGTGGGGACCTGTTGCGACTCGGTCGAGACGGGAACGGTCCAGCGGGTTGCAGTTGCTCATTTGCCGACTGAATGGGGCGAGTTTCAGATCGCGGCTTACCGCTCCCTCACCACTGAGGAAGAATTTGTTGTCCTCTTTAAAGGAGAGATGAGACGCGATGTCCCAACGCTCGTTCGCATCCACTCTCAATGTCTGACTGGCGACGTTTTTGGCTCAACCAAATGCGATTGCGGGCGCCAGCTCCACCGGACCATGCAGATGATCCAGCAGGAAGGCCGGGGAGCGATCGTTTACCAGCAGCAGGAAGGTCGCGGCATCGGGATTGTCAACAAGATTCGCGCTTATGCGCTACAGGACCTGGGCGCTGACACTGTTGAAGCAAACGAGAAGCTTGGTCTTGCGGTCGACCTGAGAGACTACCGCCAGTGTGCCGAGATCCTCTTCGACCTCGGACTTTGCCGCGTCAAAGTCATCTCGAACAATCCGCTGAAGCTTCGTGCACTCGAAGAGGCAGGATTGAAGATCGTGGAGCGAGTGTCGATCGAGGTCGACTCAACCGAAGACGCCGCGGACTACCTGCGCACCAAAAAAGAGAAACTCGGGCACCTTCTTAGAATTGAAACAAAGTTAGAGATCCGCGGCTAAATATTATTGCTTACTTCTCAACTCCTTAATGGTTCCCTTGATGCGATCCGCATCAGGCGCCTTCGGATCCAGTTTCACATACTTCTCCAACTCATTCGCTGCCTGCTGGGTTCTTCCCTGCGCTCATGTACAATCCGCCGAGATACTTGTGCGCGAGCGCGAGGTTGTCACCACCGTTCGCGATTGCCGCCTCAAACTCCGTTTGAGCTTCCGAATAGCGTTTCGTACTGACCAGAATCAATCCGAGGTAATAGTGCGCCGTTGGACCCGCACTCTTCAGCTCAAGCGCTTTGCGGAAGTGTGTCTCCGCATCCTCAATCTTCTTTTTGTTGTAAGCGACGATGCCGAGATTGAGATGTGCGGCAGTGTCGTTGGGCTTCAGTTTTACAAGCGCCTCGAACGTTTCACCTGCTTTGTCCCACTGCTTCAGCAGCATGTACTGAGTAGCGAGGTCGTTTAGCGCGATGGCAAAGTTTGGATGCGCTGCTACTGCTGCACTGAGCGACTCGACCGCTGCCTTCGAATCACCCTTCTTCGCCGCCGCCATGCCTTTTTGATAGAGATTGAGAGCGTTTGAAGGTATGCCTGCAAAGAGTGGATTCGAGGAATCAATCTTCGGATGCAGTTGAATGGAAACCTGGACGATCTGGCCACTCGTTCCCGCATAGATGCCTACAGGTTCGCGCGCCTTTTCAAATTCCGGCCCGGCATCAACCACAACGGTATAGTCGCCGGGCACAAGGCCGTTGAAACGGAAAACACCATCTTGATCCGTGAGATGTCGAGTTCGCACCAAACGCGCTGACGCTTTCAAGACTTACTCTGATGGTTCGGCCAGTGGCAGTCTGTCCGGACGGAAAATGAATCCGGCCCTGGAGCATGATGTTCCCTTCACCGCTCGACAGTCCGCCGTTGCGCGAACTGCCCGGCGCCTGCGCCATTACTGCCAGTGCGGATACGACAATCAACGCTGCTGTTAGAATCAACTGCAGTAGTCGGTTTGCATTCATGAATGAATTGCTGTCCTTTCTTTTATTAATTATTCCGGAGTGATGCGACTGCGAAACTCTTTGATCGTTGCACGCACGCGCTCGGCGTCAGGAGCGTTCGGCGTATACGACAGGTATTTTTCGAGCTGCTCGACAGCGCGAGTATAGTCCTTCTTTCGCCAATAGATCCCACCGAGATAATAATTGGCCATACCGAGCTGCGCGGCATTCGCCTGTGTTGCAACTAACAACTCCTTCTCTGCTTCATCGAATTTACTTTGGCGAAGTAACGCGATACCGAAATACATGTGCGCCGTCGCAGAATTGTTGTTTTGCTTCACTGCCTCACGCAGATGCTCTTCAGCCTGCGCAAACTGTTTCGACTCGAGCAAGGCAATGCCAAGATTCAGTCTCGCCTGGGCCAGGTCGGGATTGAGCTTGCACGCTTCTCGAAGGACGTCAATCGCCTTATTGATTTGTCGCAGCTTTAGATATTGAACGCCGAGCTCGTTGAGAGCGAGTGGGAAGTTAGGATAAAGCGTAACCGCTTCTTTCAATGTGTTCGCTGCTTTCGCCGGATTCTCGGCGCGAGCTTCTTCCAGGCCTCGCTCGTAGAGCTTGCGGGCCTTATCGGGAACTGCCGCAAGCGCCGCATTCACCACGCCGGGCTTGCCTGTACCGGCTTTGAATTTCGGCGCCAGATGCGCCATCACGGTGTAGCGGCGCGTCGTTGGCGGAACCCGCACGCCCGTGCGCGACATGTTCAGGTCAGTATCGATAAAAACTCCCTCTCTGAAGATCTCATATTCGTTTCCGGCATTAACAATGACTGTGTAGCTTCCGGGTGCGAGTTGAGAAAAATTGAAAACGCCGCTTGAATCCGGAACTACCTGCAATTCGCCGTATTGCAGAGACTGGAGTTTGACAATGATCGTGCCGTCGGCTCTTCGGCCTGAAGGAAAGAAAATGTAACCCTGAATAATATGAATGCCACCGGTTCCGGTGGATGATCTGCCGCTTCCCTGCGCATTCACGCTGGGGGATAAGAGAAGCATGCCAAGAAGTATGAATAGGAATCGAGTGGAGCAACTGCGGAGGGATAACAAACCTGGCATGGAGACCTCCCTGAACTGTCCTTGGATATGCAGATTTAACTCCCGTAACGCCGGAAGATCAAGTCTTAAATGAGCCTGCCAATCTTGTAGATTCTGCAAATCCTGAAATCCTGTAGAACATTTTAGACAGGATTACAGGATTTGCAGGATTTACAAGACGTAATCCTTATAAAACAATTGGGGAGAGGGCCGTCGGCGCCTCTCCCCATAACCCGCAATGGCTTTCGCCAAATGGCGGAAGTTAGTGTTTAGAAGGTGAACTTGGCGCCAAACCTGAACGCCGAAGGAGCCTGGACCAGCAGCGCCGAACCATAGAACGGATTCTGCACTGGCGGAACTCCTGTCACACCGCTATTGATCGTGAAGGTCTGGTCAAGAGTTACAGCGCGCTGGCTATTGAAGACGTTGAACCAGTCTCCAGTCAGTCGCAACTCTTTACCTTCACCAACTCTGATCGGATAGTAGACACCCAGGTCAAGATTCATTGTCGTCGGCGTTCGGTTCGAACCGATGCTCTCGACAACGTTGGGGAATCCTGCCTCAGAAGCCGAAACCGTCGGAATAATCGCGGTTCCGCGGAGAACTCCGAAACCTTCGTTGTTTCCATAGATCGGATGCGGAATCAGTTGGTTGAACGGAACACCGGACTGTGCATAGAAGTTTCCACTAACCAGAAGCTTAAATGGAGTGCGGTAGCTGCCGTTGAACTTGAACTGGTGCGGCCGATCGTTCGGCAAGCGGCCATAGGTGTTAGCGAGCAAGCTCTGGAGGTCGAACAACGATGTGATGTTCGGGTCAGACTGCCCGTTATCGTTACGGAACAGGCCTTCGTAGTTACCGATCAAGCTCGAGAACACGTAGGAAGCGATGAACTGGAAGTTATTCGTAAATCGCTTCGTAGCGGTGAACTCGACTGCGCGGTAGAAACGCTGAGCGCGTCCAAAGCACTGAGGAGCACGACCAGTCGCTGCATCACCAGCGCAGGCGTTTTCTTCAGTCGTGCCTGGACCGATCCGGCCCGGGTTGAAGATGAAGTAGTGGTCACCGTCGTCGAATGAACCGTCTTCAATGACGTTGATCATTGCACGGTAGGTGCCGCGGGTTCCGATCGTGACGTCGCCGCCGACTTCATACTCGGCGCCGAACGTGAACTCACGGATGCTCTGCGGCTTCAGGCCCAAATCGGCCGGTGTGGCATCAGAGCCCAGGTTGGTGGCTCCGGTGCTGACGCCCGGAACGATCAAAGAGCCCGCCGGTGCATTCAGTCTGTTGACGTTGAAGTTCTTGTCCGTCTGTACGTCGCCGCCGCCTGCGCGAACGTTAACGTCTAGCGGAATCGGAGCTTCGATGAACTGCGCGTAGTTAGCAAACAACTTGCCGCGGCCTTTTCCGGTGAAATCCCAGATGAAGCCGAAGCGCGGCGCAGCGTTGTCGTCGAAGTTGTTGAACTTCAGGTAGGTGCTGTTGTCGTTACCATACGACTGCTGGTAATCCCAACGGACACCAAAGCTGAGCTGGAAGTTCTTTGCGAATTTCCAGTCGTCGCCAACGTAGAAGCTTTCCACGTTGGTGTAGGTTCCGCCAACGAGCTGGAAGTCACGAACGCGGGTGGTATTCCTGAGAATGAACGGATTACCAAACGCTTCTGCGGTAGTGATACTAGTTGGGGCTCCATTCACAGTCAGACCCAATGCGGCCAATGTGGCGCCCGGAATAGCCAAAGCACGGTCCACACCTGCCTGGTTGGGGCAGGTGATAGCACCACTACGAACAGTGCAAACCAGCCAGTTGTTGGCGATACGCGAACCGTTGGTGACGTTTGAGTCGCCGTTGGTATTGCTCAGGCCTGACACCCGGCGTGAATCGCATAGGTGACAGCCGGACCGCTGGAACGGGTATCGATGTCGTAACTGTTTCGATTGTACTCAAAACCCCACTTGATCGTGTGGCTGCCGCCGACGATGTTCTGCATGTGAGCGTTCAACTCATAGCGGTTGCGTTTCTGATCTGAGAACAGACCAAAGCCGGGACCACGTGCGAAGTTGCGCTGCAATGAGCCACCGCGACCGTCAACGAAATCGATGAAGCCGGTGCCGGCGCCGAAGTTAACGCCGGTCGACGTCGGAACGAGCACGCTGCCGCCTCTCAACACCGCGAAGTTGTCGAGGATGAGTGGGGCATCGATCGCGCGCGGGATCGTGTTTGCTCTCTGGAAGTGCAGACCGCCGGAGATCTCAGCGATGAACGTGTTCGTGATCGTTGAGTTGAGGCGGAAAGCGTAGTTGTGTCCACCAGTCTCCTGCGTTCCTTCAAAAGCCGTGATGTCGTCACCGAAACCGTTGACGTTGTTCAGGGCTGCGGTGGCCAGGAATCCGTCGATCTTTGTGAAATCGCCGAAGGTCGAGGCCGTGAAGGTGTTACGCGGATTGATTGCCCATGTGATCTTGCCGGCGTAGAACGGAATCGTTACGTCGTTTTGCACGGGCTCGTGGAACGTTTGCGTCAGGTAGTAATTCTTTCTTTTCTGTGGGTTGAAAGCTCCAAAGAACCAGAGCTTGTCTTTCACGATCGGGCCGCCGATGTCGCCGCCAACGTCAGCTTCTGAGAAGCCGTTGAACGCCGAACCGGTGAACGGGAAGTTCTTCACTTCGCGCACCAGGCCTTTGGTCGTGCCATAGCCGAAGATGTCGCCGTGAAATTCGTTGCCACCGCTCTTGGTGATAACGTTAAAAATACCGCCGGTCGATTTTCCGTATTCCGGACCATACGCACCGGTCTTGATTTCAACTTCCTGCACAAACTCGAACGGCAGGTTCGCACCCGAACCACCGAATGCGGGGTCAGTCGTGTTCACACCGTCGAGGATGTAGTTGTTCTCAGGACCCGATGAACCAGCCACCGAAGGATCTCGGTCGCGGCCAGTCGCGTCGCGCAAACCTGAACGGGTAACTGTGGGAGCGATCGTGTAGAGGCCCTGCACAGTACGCTGCGTCGGGAAGTTTGAAAACTGATCGGACGAAACGTTCGACCCAGTAGTGTTGCCGCTAACGTCAACAGCAGCGCCGGCAGTGTCAGTAATCGTCACACTTGCCTGAGCGCCTGCTGGTTGAAGCTGAATCTCAACCGATACTCGTTCTGGAAAGATTCACTTCAACATCGGTTCTTTCAAATTTGGCAAATCCTTTATCAGCTTCTACTGCAACAGCATATTTTCCCGGAGGAAGGCCGAGGATCCTGAAACGGCCACTGTCATCCGTGATCGCCGTTTGAGCCGAAATCAGGTTCGGACTCGTGACCCTGACCGATATTCCCGGAACGGATGCACCGGTGGTGTCGGTGACCGATCCTTCAATTGACCCTGTCGTCGACGTCTGTGCAAACGCGCTACCAGCAAATAGCGCGAATGACATCAGCAGGGCCGACAAGGCAATAAACTTAAAGACATTCTTCATTTTCTGCTTTCCTTTCTTGAACTAGACAAAGATGCTGCCCCCTCCTGTGAAAAAATTCCCTTTTTTATTGGCAGCACCGAAGAATTCCAAAACGAGCGGCTAAAAAGAGGCCTCGTCCGGCGCCATTTTGGCAAATGCCATGCCCACATGCCTATTTGGACGATTCTCTAAGTATTCGGAGACTTAACCCCGACTGGCGGCAGCCGTTCAAATCCAAAAAAATGGGAAAATCCAGAAATCTCAACCGGGGACGGACCAAGGCAGGTTCGCCGGAAAGCTGTACTGGATCTACATGTTAATCCTGAAAAATCATGTAAATCTTGTAAAACGACTTACCTCCAACCGCGCTTCTGTCTGTTAATATTCTCTCAATGCCTGAACGCATCTATCGCGATCCAGTTCACAACATCATCCGTCTGCAAACTGATTCCGATGAAGGCGAGTTGATGATGCGATTGATCGACGCTGCGGAATTTCAGCGTCTGCGTCGCATCAAGCAACTCGGTCTCGGTCTCTATACATATCAAGGCGCCGAACATTCACGCTTCACTCATTCACTCGGCGCGTTTCATCTCATGACGCGCGTGCTCGATCGATTGAGTGAAACTTATGCGATCGATCCCGAGGATCGCGTCGCTGCACGCGCAGCCGCTCTGCTTCATGACGTGGGCCATGGTTCCTTTTCACACGTGATGGAGAAGGTGCTCAACTTCCATCACGAACGTTGGACCGTGCAGGTGATCCTCGACGAGCATTCTGAAATCGGCGAGCTGCTGCGATCGCATTCGAGTGACTTGCCTCTTAAAGTCGCATCGATCATCGAAGGAAAGTTTCAACCGGCGGCGTTGGCCCAACTCGTCTCGTCACAGCTCGACGTCGATCGAATGGATTACCTCTTGCGCGACTCACTCATGACCGGCGCGAAGTATGGCATCTACGATCTCGAGTGGATCATCAACGCGCTCGCGATCGACGAAGCTGCGGATCGCGTGTACGTGCAGGCGCGTGGAATCTACGCAGTCGAGGAATACTTGCAAGCGCGTTACTACATGTTTCGGCAAGTCTATTTTCATCGCACGCTGAGATCGGCGGAGGCGGTGTTGCGTTCGATCATGCGTCGTGCGTTGGAGCTTCTGGATCAGGGCAAAGAAGTATGGCATGCGCCGGGAACTGCTTTCGAGAAAATACTGCGACGCGAAACATTAAGCGTTAGCGATCACATGCAGGTGGATGATTCCGATTTCGTATTTCATATCAAGCAGTGGCAAAACTCAGAGGATGCGATCCTGAATGATCTCAGTCGTCGCTTTATCTCACGACGGATGTTCAAAGCGATCGATCTTGACATGCCACACGAGCATAAGGCGGAGTTTCTCGTGACGGCGCGGCAAACAGTCGCACGCGCCGGGTTCGACCCCGATTATTACTTCATCGAGGATCGCGCCAGTGACGTGCCGTATTACGGTTATTACGAAACTGAAAAATCGGAACCCAAGACACATATCTACGTGGAGAGCGGTTATGCTTCACCACAAATTCGAGAGATCAGCGAGGTCAGTAACGTTGTGAGAGGATTGCAACACGCGTACGAGCTGCATCGAGTGTGTTTCCCCGCGGATGTGAAGAACGAAGTTTACGAGCTTTATCATCGTGCACCTGGAAAACCAAATGTTCAAAGGGCGCAAGTGTAGGAGCGGCCCTCTGTGGCCGCTCCAGCGTTATTATTCAACGCTGGGGTGGCCACGGAGGGCCACCCCTACAGTTGTCGCTTTCGTCGCACTAATTCTGGCTGGCTCGCAAGCCCGGGCGAATCAGCCGCCGGTTGTCAGCGTGCTGGACTTCGGGTCAAGCGCAATGGCAAAACAAGCAACGGATACGCTGCGTACTAAACTTCGTGTCACCGGAGAGGTAGCTTCTGGCTGATCCTGATCTGAGTCGCGCTGCTGCGAAAGGAATCGGCTACTCGGGATCTTTGAATCTGACCGTGAGCGAAGCGCGCGATCTCGGTGCAGCTCTGGCGGCCGAGTTCTATATTCTCGGAGACGCGCAAACGCTCCGACGCTCGTCTTTCGAGTCGCCTGTTTATTATGAGTCGTACTGTTCGATTTTTTTGGTGAGCACGCGCACAGGGCGTTTACTATTATGGGAGCGCCCAAGCTTTGAAGACGCTGCCGCAACCAAAGCAGACGCGCGGCTGTCACAGTATCTCTCGGACGACGCTTTGTCGCGGCGTCTGATCGGCATAATAAAGAAGAGTCACGAAGACGAGCGAATTCAACGCACCGTTTTGACAGCTTCCGCTGAAGCAGTAATCGAGGAAGCACCTGAAGACGAAAAAGCTGCGGAGGTTCAGGGCATTCGCACGCCGCGTCCTTATAGAAGACTGCGACCTGAATACCCGCAGTCTGCTGCTCGCGCCGATGCTGAGGCAACAGTCGATGTCGTTGTTGATGTTGGCGCGGACGGCGAGGTTGGTGAAGTACAAGTTGTTCGTTGGGCCGGGTTCGGTCTCGACGAATCGACCATTGCAACAGTTCGTCAATTGCATTTCTTCCCGGCAATGAAGAACGGAACGCCGATACCGATGCGCGTGATGCTGCGCTATAACTTTCGCAAGCCACCGAGGTAGAAATGGGAAGAAACCGCGCTGTCAGAAATTCCCCGTTTGTCGTTCTCCTGATCGCCCTCCTCGTTTCTCAACTCGCACTCACGCGTGTTGCGCGCGCAGTTCGCGATGACGCCACAGTCGTATCGACCGCAACTGTCGAAGGACGGCTCGCAGTTTTTGATGACGTTTGGGAGACGATTCAGGATCGTTACTACGATCCGAAGTTTCACGGGATCGACTGGCAGGCAAAGCGAGCTACATTTCGTCCTGTTGCCGCACGCGCCGGCAACGCGCAGGAGTTATATGACGTACTGCGTCAAATGATCGCTTCGCTGCGAGACGCACACACGCGCGTGTATTCACCTGATGAGAAGTTTGACTGGTGGAGCCCGCGGTTTGTGACTGTCGGGATTGACTGTTCGCGAAGTCGAAGGCGCGCCGACAGTCATACAGATCGAAGCGGGCTCAGCAGCGTCGAAAACTGATATTCGGCAAGGTGATGTGATCGTCAGTGTCGACGATACTCCGGTCGCGCACTTTGTCGCGCAGCGAATGCGTAACCTCGGTTTAGTGGACGAAGGCAACATTCGACATCGCGTCATCGCCAATCTGTTCGATGGACCATCCGGCACGAACGTCAAGATCGGATGGGTCACTCGTAACGGAAAACATAAGTCGACCGTGCTTCAGCGTTACTGGAGCCAGCGAAATCTCGGATTCAACAACCAGCGCAAGGGCAAGATCGCGATTCTCAGACTCGATGCTTTCACGCAGAGCGTGGCGATCGACTTTGCGAAGAACCTGCCCGCAGTTGTCGAAGGTGCGGAAGGAATCGTTTTGGATCTGCGCGGCAATGGCGGTGGCGACGCTGAGGCGATGGCCGATGTGGCGTCGCTCTTCCTCGATGAAGGCACGAACCTCGGCAGGTTTGCCGATCGTTCCGGCGCGTCGTTTGAGTTGCAAACTTTTCCAAAGCGCTTGTGGCGTAGTTCAGCTCTCGCACCGATCAAACTTCCGTTAGTTGTGCTGACGAGTGAGAACACTTC
The DNA here is from genome assembly GCA_963748155.1 of uncultured Acidobacteriota bacterium. GTDB lineage: Bacteria > Acidobacteriota > Blastocatellia > Pyrinomonadales > Pyrinomonadaceae > PSRF01. The sequence continues at coordinate 1,201,781 of CAVVHV010000005.1, forward strand.
GAGCGCCGCGGAGATCCTCGCGGCGACGTTGCAGGCGAAAGGCCGCGCGCAGGTGATTGGCAGCGGCACGTGTGGCTGCGTGCTCGCGATTCGAAGCCGGCATGCGCTGCCTGATGGCGGCGTGTTGGACGTGAGTGAGTTTGACTACAAGACTGCGGGCGGCGTGCGACTCGAAGGCGCAGGAATCAAGCCTGATAAGCTGATCACTCTGACACGCGCCGATATTTATTCCCGCCACGACCGCGCACTTGAACGCGCGCTTGATTATCTGGACAAAAGCCTTTGACAGGATTACAAGATTACAGAACTGACAGGATGTCATGCTGTATCTATCGCAAGTTTTGGGTCGGCCGATACGCGACCTCGAAGGTGAACGTGTCGCCACTATCAAAGACGTGATCGTGCGTCTCGGCGCTGACGATCATCCACCGGTCACAGGTGTCGTCGCGCGCTATCGACGCCGCGACTTTTTCCTTTCGCGCTGGCGCATCACGCAGTTGAATCAACACGGCGTGCGCCTCAATTCAGACATTCTCGACTTACGTCCTTTTGTGCGTCGCGAAAGTGAAGTCCTGCTCGCGCGTGACGTGCTCGACAAACAACTGATCGACGTCGACGGCAAACGAGTGGTGCGCGTCAACGATGTTCAGATCATCGAGGCTGCGGGCGAGTGGCGCGTGACCGGCGCGGATGTGAGTCTTCAAGGACTGTGGCGACGACTCGCGCCCGCCGGATTTGCCGGCACGAGAAAAACTGTCGAGGTTCTTGATTGGGCCGACGTCGGCTATCTCGCAACTGACGCAGCCACGGTTCAGTTAAAGTCGTCGAGCGATAAACTCGCGCGCCTGCATCCGGTCGAGATCGCGCGCCTCGCGGAAGCGCTCTCTTACCATCACGGCTCCGAAGTCGTCGAATCGCTCGACGACGAAACCGCAGCAGAAACACTCGAAGAAATGCCGGCCGAGAGCCAGGCGCGAATACTCGGCGACATGGACCAGGAGCGCGCCGCAGACATCCTCGAATGGATGTCGCCTGACGAAGCTGCCGACGTGCTCGGCGATCTTCCCGAAGAAAAGGCGGAAGAGTTGCTCGGCTTGATGGAGCACGAAGAACAGGCTGACGTCGTTGAGTTGCTTCCTTACGAAGACGACACAGCGGGCGGATTGATGACGACTGAGTTCGTCACGTTTCCGCGCGCGCTTACAGTCGGTGAAGCACTCGCGCGACTGCGTGAGATGGCCGAGACGCCAAACATGATCTACTACCTCTACGTCGTCGAGGAAGAAGGATCGTGGAAACTCGTCGGCGTGATCGCATTGCGGAGTTTGATTCTGGCTGATCCGTCGATGCCGCTTGAAAGTGTGATGCGAACGGAATTTCAACAAGCGGTTCCGGAGGAGCCGGCGAAAGAAGTCGCGCAGCGGATTGCGGAATATAACCTGCTGGCGCTTCCCGTGATCGATGAGTCAGGAGATATACTCGGCATCATCACTGTGGATGATGCGATGGAAATCCTGTTGCCTAAAGATTGGCGACAGCGTTTGCCACGATTGTTTGGTAGACAGGATTTACAAGATTTCACAGAATTGACAGGATAAATCTTGCAAATCCTGAAACATCTTGTAAATCCTGTCTAAGGTCTTTTGCTTATGAAGGACGACGGTGACCAAAGTGGCAGAACCGCGAGCAGCAGTGCGAGCTGCCGGACGTCGCTTAATGCGTCGTGGGGCTCAGGGCGTGCGCCAAACAGTCGCACGCCGCAAACGCCTGCTCGCTTACATCGCCATCCTCGGCCCGGGAATGATCACCGCCAATGCCGGCAATGACGCCGGCGGCATCGCTACGTTCGCGTCGGTCGGCGCTGACTTCGGTTATTCACTCCTCTGGATCCTCATTCCAATCACCATCAGTCTCGGTATCGTGCAGGAGATGTGCGCTCGCATGGGCGCCGTCACCGGCAAGGGCCTCGCCGATCTGATCCGCGAGCGCTTCGGCGTGCGCTGGACAGCGCTGATCATGCTGGCGCTGCTGGTTGCAAACGCGGGTGTGACGGTTTCGGAGTTTGTCGGTATCGCTGCCGCATCTGAGCTCTTCGGCGTCTCGCACTACGTCTCCGTGCCGCTCGCGGCGATCCTCGTCTGGTTCCTCATCGTGAAAGGTTCTTATAAAAGAGTCGAGCGGGCTTTTTTATTAATGTCACTCGTGTTTCTCGGCTACATCGTTTCCGCGTTTCTCTCGCGACCTGATTGGGGCGCGGTTGCAGTCGGGCTGGTCCGTCCGGAGTTCAAGCTCGAACATGCGTTTCTGTTCACATTCGTCGCGGTGATCGGAACGACGATCTCGCCGTACATGCAGGTTTACGTTCAATCTTCAGTGGTTGAAAAAGGAGTGACGCCTGACGACTACTCAAAGACGAAGCTGGACGTTTGGGTCGGGACGATCTTCGCGATCCTGATCGTGTTCTTCATCGTCGTCTCGACCGCAGCGACGCTTCACAAGGCGGGCATTCAGGTATCGAGCGCGGCCGATGCTGCTCACGCTCTGCGACCACTCGCGGGACGATATGCGCAAACGTTGTTTGGTATCGGTCTGCTCGGAGCTTCGATGCTGGCCGCGGGCGTGTTGCCCCTCGCCACGGCATACTCAATCAGCGAGGCTCTCGGATTTGAAAAAGGTGTGTCGCGCAGTTTTCGTGAGGCGCCGATCTTCCTCGGGACGTTTACTTTTCTCGTAGCTGTGGGCGCGGCGATCGCGAGCGTGCCGAACCTGCCGCTAATCCGCGTGTTGCTCGTGACGCAGGTGATCAATGGCTTGCTGTTGCCGGTTGTGCTGTTTGCCGTGTTGCGACTCGTGAACAATCGCGAGGTGATGGGCCGGTACGTCAACGGGCCGCTTTATAATATTGCCGCCTGGCTGACCGCAATTCTCGTGACGATTCTCTCGCTGCTCTTTATACTGATCAGTCTGTTTCCGGCGATGTTTGGCCACAGATGAACACGGATGACACTGATGGCTCGTCCTCGTTCTACTAACAAAATCATTCTCTTCCTCGCAGCTTCGGCAGCCGCGCTGCTTGCGGCGTACCTGTTCTGGTCGTTCGATGCGCAGGTCAAAACGCTGCTCGAGCACCGGATGGGCACGAGCCCCTCGCCGTCAGCGGACACGATAATTAAAGCAATCAAGCTGTTTCTCATCGGGATCATCGGCTACCTCTTTGTTCGCGCGCTCAATTCACTCTTTTTCGGCCTCGCATTACCAACTCAAACGAATCGATGCGCCAACGCTCATTCGCAACATCTTCACGATCGTCGCTTTCACGATCCTGTTTCTGATCGCGTTCACGTTTCTCTTTCCGGATGTCAATCTCGGAGCCCTCTTTACGACCTCCGCGATCTTCGGCGTGATTCTCGGACTTGCCTTACAGGACACGCTGGGCAACTTTTTCGCGGGAATTTCTTTGCAGGCGGACCGGCCGTTTCAAGTAGGCGACGTGATAACGGTGGGCGCTCAACGTCACACCGGCGTCGTCGAAGAGATTAGTTGGCGCGCTATTAAGATTAGGACGTTCACGAATCACGTCGTCCTGATCGCGAATAGCAACGCCGCGCGCGAGCCGATTGAGGTTTGTCCGCGCGAAAACCTGAACGCGCGACTTGTCTTCTTTAATACGCTCTACACGGATTCCCCCGCGAAGACGATCCACGTCGTGCGTGAGGCGGTGCGCGAGGCAGATAACGTGTCGGAGAAGGTTGCGCCGATTGTCCGTATCAGGAACCTCGGCGATAACGGCGTGGATTACGAAGTGAAATACTGGCTTAACGACTACGCTAAGTACAACGATACCGACGCCCTGGTGCGGCAAAGAATCTGGTACGCCTTCCGTCGCGCCGGCCTGAACTTCGCATTTCCCACGCGCACACTATACGTCGAACGTCATGGCAGCCTCGCTCTGCGAGACGGCGACGGCGGCGCCATCGCCGAACGGCTATCGGCGGTCGATATTTTTGCGCCCTTGTCGGCGGACGAAACCTCGATGCTGGCGCAGGCGGCGGTCAGGCATGTCTTCGCGCCAGGCGAGACAGTGATCCGGGCCGGCGACGAGGGATCGTCGATGTTTGTCGTTCATAAAGGAAAAGTTCGGGTTCAGGTTAGCGAAAATGGGCGCCCGCGGACCGTCGCAACCTTGAACGAAGGCGACTTCTTCGGCGAAATGGCCTTATTTACAGGAGAGCCGAGGACGGCCAATGTCCTTGCGCTCGAAGAGACTGAGGTGCTCGAAATCGGGCATGCCGCAATGAAGCGGGTGTTCGACACCAACCCGGATCTCGTCGAATCCCTCAGTTTCATCATGGCCGAACGCCGCCAGGGTCTCGCCTCCCAAACCGACGACTCCGCCAGCGAGCACCCATTCCTCCGCCGGAATCCTCTCCGCCATCAAACGCTTCTTCGGGATCTTAGCCGCGAAAAGGCACAAAAAGCACAAAATGAAAAAAGAGGAACGCTCGATATGAGAAGTTTATTTTGTGCTTTTTGTGCCTTTTCGCGGCTAAATTCGGGACTTGACAGTTCGGGACTCAACCTTTATTATGACGCCACGCTCAGCTAGCTGAGTCCACACAACAAGGAATAATAGGAGGAGTTGAGACCCATGACTGTTGTTCGCTACGACCCTTTCCGCGACCTGCGGACGTTACAGGAAGAAGTAAATCGCTTGTTCTCGACCAATCTAACCCGTTCCTTCGGGGATGAGGGCATTGGCCGCGGCGCGTGGGCGCCCAGCGTCGACATCTATGAGAACAAGGACCAGATCGTGCTCGAGGCCGAGCTTCCTGGAATGAAACAGGAAGATTTCGATCTCTCGATTGAGAACAATGTCATTACCCTCCGCGGTGAGCGCAAGTTTGAAAAGACGGATGAGACTGACAACTACCATCGAGTCGAACGCTCGTATGGCGCCTTCACACGTTCTTTCACTTTGCCGCAAACAGTTTCCGCCGAGGGAGCAACTGCCGAATACAACAACGGCGTGTTGCGCGTGACGTTGCCGAAACGAGAAGAGACGAAAGCCCGTCGCATTCAGGTGTCCGGAACAGAGTGCCGGCAGCCACGCCGAAGACAATCGAAACAACTGCCGAAACCGGCAAAGCGAAAGAAGCCAGTGGCGGGCGCTAAAGCTTTGAGGGATCGGTAAAACGCGAGCGGGCTCGTCGCAGTTTGGGATGCGAATGTCGAGCCCGTTCGATTTCTTTTGGAGGCCCTAGTACGAAGGGTAGTTTTTGACAGGATTACAGGATTTTCAGGATTAACAGGATTAGCATGCGTTTAGATAAGTTCACACTACGAGGACAGGAAGCGATTCAATCCGCGATAGAGCTGGCGGAGCGCAACCAGCACCAGCAGGTTGAGCCGGAGCATCTGCTCGTCGCGATGCTCGAACAGCCTGAAGGTATTGTTAGACCAATCCTCGGCAAGCTCGGCGCAAATGTCGCGGTCATTCTTAACGACACGCAAGCGGCTGTCGCGCGTTTTCCACGTGTGCAGGGCGGCCAGCAATACTTCAGCTCCCGCATGACGCAAATTTTTACCGCGTCGCAGAAACAAGCGGACCAGATGCAGGACGAGTTCATCTCGACCGAGCACCTGCTGCTTGCGATCGTTGAAGAGAAGGACGGCGACGCGGGCAAGATCCTTCGCCAGCATGGCGTCACGCGCGACGATCTCTTCAAGGTGATCGAGCAGATGCGCGGTGGCTCGCGCATCACCGATCAAAACGCCGAACAGAACTACCAGGCTCTTTCGAAATACGCGCGCGACCTGACCGAAGCTGCACGAAAAGGAAAACTCGATCCGGTCATCGGCCGTGACGACGAGATTCGTCGCACGATCCAGGTCCTCTCGCGTAGAACAAAGAACAATCCGGTGCTGATCGGCGAGCCGGGCGTCGGTAAAACGGCAATCGTCGAAGGACTCGCGCAGCGCATCATCTCCGGCGACGTGCCTGAGACGTTGCGTAACAAGCGACTCGTCGCACTCGATCTCGGCTCGATGCTCGCGGGTGCGAAGTATCGCGGCGAGTTTGAAGATCGTTTGAAATCAGTTCTGAAAGAGATCGAGAACGCGCAGGGCCACATCGTTCTTTTCATCGACGAACTGCACACACTCGTCGGCGCGGGCGCTGCCGAAGGCGCGATCGATGCGTCGAACATGTTGAAGCCGGCGCTTGCTCGTGGTGAGCTGCGCTGCGTTGGCGCCACCACACTCAGCGAATACCAGAAGCACATCGAGAAAGACGCGGCGCTCGAGCGTCGCTTCCAGCAGGTTTACGTTGGTGAACCGACTGTTGAAGACACGATCGCGATCCTGCGTGGCTTGAAAGAGCGCTACGAAGTTCATCACGGCGTTCGTATCAAAGACTCAGCCATCGTTGCCGCAGCGACACTTTCAAATCGTTACATCACGGACCGGTTTCTACCTGACAAAGCAATCGATCTAATTGATGAAGCGGCCTCGCGTCTGAGAATCGAGATCGATTCGCTTCCGCAGGAGATCGATCAGCTCGAGCGCGAGATCATCCAGCTCGAAATCGAGCGCCAGGCGTTGCAAAGAGAAGAAGACGAGAAGTCGAAAGCACGCTTGCGGGAGATCGAGCAGCGCATCGCCGACCTGAAGGAAACTTCCGGCGGGAATGAAGGCCAAGTGGCAGTCTGAAAAAGAAGCCATCGATCACATTCGCACCTCGAAAGCCGAGCTCGAACAGCTTCGTTTCCAGCTCGACCAGGCTCGCAACAACGGCGAGTTGGGTCGTGCTTCTGAGATCCAGTACGGCAAGATTCCTGAGCTCGAGCAAAAGCTGAAGATCGAACAGGACAAACTCGCGAACTTCCAACAGGACGGCGTCATGCTTAAAGAAGAAGTTGACGAAGAAGACGTCGCCGAAGTCGTTGCGAAGTGGACCGGCATTCCCGTTTCGCGAATGCTCGAAGGCGAGATGCAGAAGCTCGTCACAATGGAAGATCGACTCAGCCATCGCGTGATCGGTCAGGAAGAAGCACTCGAGGCAGTCGCAAACGCCGTCAGGCGCGCACGCGCGGGCTTGCAGGATCCGAATCGTCCGATCGGCTCGTTCATCTTTCTTGGTCCAACCGGTGTCGGTAAAACTGAAACTGCTCGCGCGCTCGCAGAGTTCTTATTTGACGACGAGCGCGCGATGATCCGGCTCGACATGTCAGAGTACATGGAGAAACATGCTGTCGCGCGCATGATCGGAGCACCGCCGGGATACGTTGGTTACGATGAAGGCGGACAGCTTACGGAAGCAGTTCGTCGCCGTCCGTACTCGGTCGTTCTCTTCGACGAGATCGAAAAGGCGCATCCGGATGTTTTCAACGTGCTGCTCCAGATTCTCGACGACGGCAGGTTGACGGATTCGAAAGGTCGAACAGTCGATTTCAAGAACACTGTTTTGATCATGACTTCGAACCTCGGCTCGCGTGAGATCCAGGCGGCCGAAGGTGATGAGAAGCAAGTGCGTGAAGCTGTCATTCAGGAGCTGCGGCTGCAGTTCAAACCGGAGTTTCTGAATCGTATCGACGACATCGTCGTCTTCCACCAGCTCTCGCGCGAACAGATTGGAAAGATCATCGACGTTCAATTGGAACGTCTGACGTCCATGCTGAACGAGCGAAACGTGACGCTCGTGTTGGAACCGTCAGCGAGAGAGCTTTTGATGCGCGAAGGCTACGACCCGACTTACGGTGCTCGACCATTGAAGCGTGCCATCCAGTCGCTGATTCAAAACCCGCTGGCGGTAAAGCTCTTGCAGGGAGAAATTGTGCCGGGGCAAACAGTGAGAGTTTCGGCGAACGGCGACGCGATGGAGTTTAAGACTGACGCGGCGTTTGCGACCGCTTGAGGAGTTTGAAAACATGTCACAACAGTGGAACCCTTTGCAGGATCTGATGGTGCTGCAAGATCGAATGAACAGGCTTTTTGAAGACGCCACGCAACGGCGCAATCAGGCGGACGGGGCCGCAGGAGATGAGTTTGAGCGTGCGGATTGGACGCCTGCCTCAGATATCTACGAAACTGAATCGGGCTACTTGATCGCGATGGACTTGCCGGGAATCGATCGTGAGGCGCTCGAGATCGACATCAACGACAACCGGCTGGTCGTGAAGGGTACGCGCGCAATTGCAGAGTCGCGACAACATCGCGCGGAAAGACCGAGAGGAAAGTTTTTGCGAACGTACAGTGTTCCGGGATCGGTCGATCAGGCGAAGATCGCGGCGGAATACAAAGACGGTGTTTTGCAGATCAGTCTCCCGAAGCGTACTGAGCAGAAACCGAAGAGGATCGATATTAAGATTTCATAGTTTAGAGTTCAGTTCAGAGTTCAAGCTTTAGCTTGTCTGTGCCGAACAGCAGCCTAAAGGCTGAACTCTGAACTTGAACTCTAAACACGGATGGGAACGAATTATGTCTAAAGAAGAGAACGAGCTAAGGGTGACGGATCGTCGTCGCGTTTATCTCGACGACGAAGGGTCGGAACGCGTAAACACCGAAACCGAACAGCCAAACCTCAAGCCGAGTTACGTCGAAGAGCTCGAAGCACGCACGAAGGCTGCCGAAAAGTCAGGTGCTGGAAGTCCAGTCGCGTTTCGATCAACTGCGACAACAACTGCAACGCGAGACTGACGAAACGCGGCAACGGTTGAATCGTTCGGCAGATGAGCGCGCGGCAGGAGAGAAGGCGAAGTTCATCGCATCGTTGCTCCCTGCTCTCGATAATTTGAACAGAGCGATCGAGGCAGCCGCATCCGGAGAGGCTTCTCACGAAGCGATTCTCGAAGGCATTCGCAGTACCGCGACTAACTTCGAAGCTGCATTGACGACTGCGGGCGTGGAACCGATCCAATCTGTCGGCGAAGAGTTTAATCCCGAGCTGCACGAAGCCGTGGACACTGAAGAAACCGGCAGCGAGATGGACGGAATGGTAATCGCAGAATATAGTCGCGGTTTCCGAATGGGCGATCGACTGCTGCGTCCTGCGCGTGTCAAAGTCGGACGCGCACGTGAGCAAGCGCGCGAAGCAACAGAGCAGTAACAGTTCTTCTCTGTGCAACCTCTGTGTTCTCTGTGTCTCTGTGGTTAATATCGAGCACAAACTCACCACAGAGACACAGAGAACACAGAGGTTGCACAGAGAAACCTATATTGAGGAGAAAAAAGAGTGCCGGCAAAAGAGGTGAAGTTTAGAGAAGAAGCACGCAACGCGATGCTTCAAGGCGTGGACGTGCTTGCAAACGCGGTCCGCGTGACCCTGGGACCGAAAGGTCGCAACGTTGTTCTCGGCAAGAAGTTTGGCGCGCCAGTGATCACCAAAGACGGCGTCACTGTCGCGAAAGAGATCGAGCTCAAGAACAAGTATGAAAACATGGGCGCGCAGATGGTCCGCGAAGTCGCAGTCAAAACCAACGACAAAGCAGGCGACGGCACCACCACCGCGACAGTCCTTGCGCAGGTTATCTTTCGTGAAGGCGTGAAGAACGTCGCCGCCGGCGCGAACCCGATGTCTTTGCAGCGCGGTATTCAGCTAGCGACTGAGCAAGTTGTTGCCGAGCTGGAGCGCATGTCGAAGAAGGTCAAGAGTAAAGAAGAGCTGACAAACGTCGCTACTGTTTCTGCGAACAACGATCGCCACATCGGAGAACTGATTTCCGAAGCGATGGACAAAGTTGGAAAAGACGGCGTTGTCACAGTCGAAGAATCAAAGACGCTGCAAACCGAGCTCGATATCGTCGAGGGAATGCAATTCGATCGCGGTTTCCTGTCGCCATACTTCGCGACGAACGCTGATCGCATGGAAGCAATTCTCGACGAGCCGTTCGTTCTTCTTTACGACAAGAAGATCTCCGCGATGCGCGACCTGCTGCCGCTGTTGGAACAAACAGCCGGCGCTGGCCGTGCACTGCTGATCATCGCTGAAGATATCGAAGGTGATGCGCTTGCTACGCTCGTCGTGAATCGTCTACGCGGAACGATCAAAGTATGTGCAGTGAAAGCCCCGGCATTTGGCGATCGTCGCAAAGCGATTCTCGAGGATCTCGCGGTTCTGACTGGTGGAAAAGTCATCACTGAAGATCTCGGCATCAAGTTGGAGAACGTCACAATCGATGATCTCGGAACTGCAAAACGTGTGATTGTCGACAAAGAGACCACGACGATCGTCGAGGGCGGCGGCGATAGCAAAGCCATCCAGGGTCGTGTGGCCACCATTCGCAAACAGATCGACGAGACGACGTCTGACTACGATCGTGAAAAGCTCCAGGAGCGACTGGCGAAACTTGCCGGTGGCGTTGCGGTGGTTAAAGTCGGCGCGCCGACCGAGACCGCGATGAAAGAAATCAAGATGCGTGTTGAAGACGCATTAAATGCGACCAAGGCAGCGGCACAGGAAGGTATCGTCGTCGGAGGCGGCGTTGCACTGCTGCGAGCTTCGAAGGTGCTCGCGAATCATGACCACGAGGATCCGGACGTTCGTACGGGTGTGAAAATCGTGCAGCGTGCGTTACAGGAGCCGCTTCGAAGGATCGCTGAAAACGCCGGATCGGAAGGCGCAGTGGTCGTCGGAGAAGTCGAACAGTTGAAGGGAAACAAAGGTTACAACGCCGTCACTGGCGAAATCGAAGATCTCACCGCGGCGGGAATCATCGATCCAACGAAAGTTGTACGCACTGCGTTACAAAACGCAGCGTCCATCGCAGGATTGTTGCTTACCACTGAGGCTGCAGTGACCGAGTTGCCGGAGAAGAAAAAGGGCGGCCCGCCGGCGCATGGCGGCGACGATTACGATTACTAGTAACAAAAGCACGAGAGCACCATTGACTAAATGAAGCGTTTTATATTTTTGTGCGGTTTTGAGGCAGCCACGGCAAGGAATTTGCAGGAGACCGCTCGCCGGGGATTGTTATTGCATTGAAACGCAACGGCGCTTATGCTGGCGACATCCAAGTGCAGCAACTTGGATTGGGCCGAGTTGTTTGAAAGTTGAGTGTATCGTCACACTTAAATGCTGATCCAACGAGTGTGATGGTCGTATAAGAATATGGTTGATTTAGGTTCATATAAAGACAAATTTGCCGACAGCGGTCAGCGCATTCTCGAAAATGCGTTGAATGAATCGCGTCGTCGTGACCAAAACTTCGTATCCGTGGAGCACATCCTCCAGGCTTTAACTGTGGAGGAGCCGGACATGTTCAACTCCACGATGCGGGAATTATCGCTTGACCCGGTCGTGGTCAAAATGGCGATTGAGAAACGCCTCAGCAACAGCCGGCAGCAACATGTCGGAAAAGGATTTCGCATCGGCCCTGATACGACTGACCTGTTTAAGCGCGCAATGGAACGAGCCCGAATGCAGGGCCGCAAGACGATTGAAGCAACAGACATCTTCGAAGCGTTGAGCACGCACGATAGTATGTTTGTTGACGTACTGCGAAACATGGGTGCAAGCCCTGAAGCTGTCCAGGAAAACGTGCGAGCACAGGTTCAAAAACGAGAACAGGAAGAAGAGCTCAATAGAAAGAAGTTTGAGCTTCCGCCTTATTTAAAACACTTCGGAGTTTCACTCAACAAACTTGCTCGAGCCGATAAAATCCCACCCACCATCGGACGAGAAAAAGAAATACAACAAATTATAGAAATCTTGTGTCATCGCGAGCGGGCGAATTCGCCGATGCTCGTCGGTGAGCCAGGTGTGGGCAAGACTGCGGTGATCGAGGGACTGGCGCGTTTGATCGAGTTGGAACCGGAAAAGGTTCCGGCGCGTCTTCGTGGATCTCACATCGTTCAACTGCAAATGGGCGGCATCGTGGCAGGAACAATGCTGCGAGGCATGTTTGAAGAACGAATCAAAGGAATCATTGACGAAGTTAAAGAACGCGACAATCTGATTCTCTTCATCGACGAAGCACACACTATCATCGGCGCAGGCGCGGCGCTTGGCACGTCTTCCGATGCGGCCAACATGTTCAAATCAGCGTTGGCGCGCGGCGAGATGCGCATCATCGGAGCGACGACGCTTTCGGAGTACAAAGAGTACATCGCCGACGACGAAGCACTCGCACGTCGCTTCCGTATGGTAAAAGTTATCGAGCCGTCGCTTATCGAGACCAAGGAAATCCTGTTCGGTCTTCGTCCTCGACTCGAGAAAAACTACTCTGTAAAGATTTCGGACGAGGCCATCAACACGGCGTTGGAAATGGCGCCGAAGTACATCCGCAATCTGCACCTGCCTGACAAAGCGATCGGTTGGCTCGACACGGCGGCAGTGAAGGTTGAGATCAACGAGCCGCAAAAGATGGTGGTCCGGCCTGAGCACGTCATCGACGTGATCTCGCAGGAGTCGCGTATTCCACGCGACATGATTTTCCGCGATACCACCGATCGGTTTTTGATGACTGAAGCGATGTTGAGTCAGCGTGTTATCGGTCAGAAGGAAGCGATTAAGGCAGTCGCACAACGATTGCGACTGAACAAAGGTCCATTGAAAGAGTCGCACTACAAGCCTGACGGTGTTCTGCTGTTTCTTGGTCCAACAGGCGTCGGCAAGACCGAGCTCGCCAAAGCTGTTGCCGAGTTCATGTTTGGTGACGAAGAGAAGATGGTTCGCATCGACATGTCAGAGTACAGCGATGGGACAGTCAGCATCGAGAAACTCATCGGTATGCCGCGTGGTATCGTCGGCTCGGAGCGAGGTGGAATTCTTACCGAGCAACTGCGCGAGAATCCGTACACGGTGCTGCTGCTGGACGAGGTTGAGAAAGCGTCGCCTTACTTGATGAACCTGTTCCTACAGGCTTTCGACGAAGGCTGGCTGACTGATGGACGCGGCAAGAAAGTTTACCTTTCGGACGCGATCATCATCATGACTTCGAACCTCGGCTCGGAGAGCTTCAAGAAGTATGAGAAGCCCCTCGGCTTCGGCACCAAGACGGCTTCTGATTTCCGCGCCGTAAAGAACGAAGTGATGAAAGCTTCGGAACAGCGCTTCTCGCCGGAATTTCGGAACCGAATCGATGAGATTGTCGTGTTCTCACCGTTGACGATGGATGAGGTTCGCCAGATCGCGAAACTCTATCTTGAAAAACTGCGACGGCAGATGGAACGGCAGGGCAAGTACGTGGAGGTGACCGAAGCAGCAGTAAATCGACTCACTGAGGCTGGTTACAACACTGCTTACGGTGCGCGCTTCCTGAAGCGACACATCGACGAGAAAGTGAAACTTCCGATCACGGCTTTGTGGAAGACGGCGTCACGTTTCGGCGTTGATGTCGAGAATGGTGAAGTTGTTGTAAAGCCGGATGAGAGCGGCAAGCCCGAGTTCAATTAAGACAGGATTGATAGGATTTGCAGGATTCGCAAGATGAATCCTGTAAAATCCTGCAAATCTTGTAATCCTGTAAAACATGATCTTCCTTCTAATCCTCTCATTGGTTTTTGCGCAGGACCCTGTCTCATCGACGTCAGTCGACGAGAAATCTCAACAGATCATCGATCGCGCTATCGAAACACTCGGCGGGCAAAAGTATCTCGGTGTCCAAACAGTGATCGGCAAGGGCTTCTACACCACTTTCAAGGACGGTGTGTCTCAGATCCCCGCGCGCTTTCTCGATTACATCTCAGTATCCCGACCACGAGCGGACCGAGTTTACCGGCGCAGGCATTCGCACGATCCAGACAAACAGCGGCGACACGGGCTGGATGTTTGACGGCGCAGTGAAAAAAATCTCAGACCAGACTCCGCAAACAGGTCGAGGAGTTTAAGCAGGCGATTCGTACGAGTCTCGAGTATCTTCTGCGCGGCTACTGGAAAAAGGACGGCGGAAAGATCACTTACGTTGGCCGGCGTGAAGCTGGCGTTGGTAAGCGCAACGAAACGATCCGGCTGGTTTTTCCTGACGACTGGTGGATCGAGTATGAGTTCGGCGCGCGCGACGGGTTGCCGGCGAAGATCATTTACAAGCGCGAGCGAAAAGATATGGACAGCGGCGATATGGTGTGGATGACTGAAGAGGATCAACTCTTCAAATTCATCACCGTCGATGGTGTCACCGCGCCGTGGGTCGTCGACCACTTCGTTAACGGCAAACAAACTTCACGGATCAACTACGAGTCAGTGCAGTACAACCAGAGATTCCCAGACAATCTTTTCGCGAAGCCAGCCGACGTGAAAAGCATTAAATAACGTACCGATCCGCGCATCGCGAGCCCGCCATCGACCTGAATTACCTGACCGGTTATATAACGAGCATCGTCTGACAGAAGAAACGCCGCGATGCGCGCCACTTCATCTGGCTCCGCGAAGCGACCAGCGGAATCTGCTCGCGAATCTTTGCCTGGTAAGTCTCATCAAGCTTCCCGGCCATGTCCGTCGCTACCATGCCGAGCGCGAGCGCGTTGACCGTCACTTTTCTGCTCGCGACCTCTTTCGCTAAAGCCTTTGTGAGTCCAACCATGCCCGCCTTGGACGCTGAATAGTTTGACTGTCCCGCCATTCCCACTTCACCACTGATCGAAGAGATGTTGAGGATCGATCCGCCAGTATCCTGTCGCAGCATCGTGCGCAACGCCGCCTTCGCGAAATTCCACGAGCCTTTCAGGTTCGTGTTGAGCACTTCATCCCAGTCGTCTTCTTTCATACGCAGGATGAGATTGTCGCGCGTGATGCCGGCGTTGTTGACGAGAAAATCGATGCGTCCAAATGCGTCTTTTACCTGTTGGACCATCGCTGCCGCAGCCTCAGTGTTCGCCACATCGCACTGCACTGACAAGCTGCGCACACCGAAAGCTCGAGCTCCGCTTTCAAACTATCCGCCGCTTCCGCGCTCTTCGCATAGTTAAAAGCGACATCTGCGCCACGTCTGCCTAATTCGAGCGCAATGGCCCGCCCAATGCCGCGCGTTCCACCCGTAACGATCGCCACGCGACCTGCAAATTGTTTTTGTCCGGCATGAGCCTCTAAATAACACAAAATGGCCTTGACAGCCACAAAAAGGCATAAAGAAGCACAATAGTTCATTTGTGCTTTTTGTGCCTTTTGTGGCTACATACTTCTATGTTGGATCTTAATTACGTCAGGGAAAATATCGATAAAGTGCGCGAGGCGCTCAATGCGCGTCGCGCCGATACGAGCGCGCTCGATGATTTTGCGCGCGCTGATGAAGAGCGGCGACGCACGATTGCCGAATCGGATCAACTGAACGCGCAGCGCAACGCCTCGAGTCGTGAAATCGGCGGCTTGATGAAGGAAGGCAGGAAGGAAGAGGCCGAAGCGCGTCGTGCGGAAGTCGGCGGCTTGAAAGATCGCATCGCGGAGCTCGACCAACTGCGCGCTCAAACCGAAGAGCGCATGCACGAGATGCTCTCGACGCTGCCCAACATTCCACACGCGTCAGTTCCGGTTGGTGCAGATGAGTCGGCGAACACTGAAGTTCGTCGCTGGGGCACGCCGCCGGAGTTTGATTTCGAACCGAAGGACCACGTCGATCTGGGCACCGCGCTCGGCATTCTCGATCTCGAGCGCGCGACGAAGATCGCTGCCGCACGCTTTGCGATTCTGAACGGCGCAGGCGCGCGACTGGAACGCGCACTCATCAACTTCATGCTCGACGTCCACACGCGCGAGCACGGTTATCTCGAAACGTTGCCGCCGTTCATCGTCAATCGCGCATTCACTCTTCGGTACGGCGCAGTTGCCGAAGTTTGAAGCCGATCTTTTCAAGTTGGAAGATGAGCGTGAGCTCTATTTGATCCCGACAGCGGAAGTGCCGGTCACAAACTATTATCGCGAAGAGATACTCGATGCGTCGCAACTGCCGATGAGGTGGGCTGCGTACACGCCGTGTTTTCGATCCGAGGCGGGCAGCTACGGGCGCGACACGCGCGGCGTGATCAGGCAACACCAGTTTGAAAAAGTCGAGCTGGTGAAATATGCGTTGCCGGAAAACTCTTATGAAGAGCTCGAGGCGCTAACGCGAGACGCGGAAACGATCCTGCAAAAGCTGGGATTGCATTATCGTGTGGTGACGCTTTCGACCGGCGATATCGGATTTGGATCGGCGAAGACTTACGACATCGAGGTGTGGTTGCCGTCGCAGAATACGTTTCGTGAGATCTCGTCGTGTTCGAATTACGAGGCGTTCCAGGCGCGGCGCGCGCAGATCCGTTTCCGTAGAGGCGGGGGAGCGAAGCCGGAGTTTGTGCACACGCTGAATGGATCCGGGTTGGCGATTGGGCGCACGTGGATCGCGATCCTCGAGAATTACCAGCAGGAAGATGGGACGGTGATCGTGCCGGAAATACTGCGACCGTACATGGGGGGATCGCAATCCTTAGACAGGATTAGCAGGATTTCACAGGATTTACAGGATAAATCTTGTAAAATCCTGTAAATCCTGTCTAAAACTGTCTCACTTAATGCGAATATCAAACGGCATCACGAGCATCGACTCGCCATTCTTCATCCGATCCATCAACACCATATAGCGCAACGCGCGTCGCGCATCTTCCGGCAACGCCGCGAACACGGCACGCTGCTGTTCGATCTGCGTGTTGGAGTTATCATCTATCACCACTCAACAACTCCTGTAAGAACGTCGTCGGATACGGCAGGATCACGCGCTCGACACCTTTGTCCGCCGGAATCTTCGCAAGCTGTTTCGCCACCTCGATCGCTTTATCGAGCCCGCCGAAGTCATCCACCAGCCCGCGTTCTTTCGCCTGCCGCCGGTCCATACACGACCCTGGGCTACGGAGTCGATATACTGCGCGTCCTTGTTGCGTCCCTTCGCAACCTTCGGCACGAAGTCCTGGTAATAAGTCGTCTTGATCCACTCTTCAAACTTCGCGCGCTCTTCGTCGGAAAACTTCTCCGTCTCGCGAAACATTCCCGCGTTCTTGCCGCGCAACACGTACTCATTCGAGATACCCAGCCAATCGTAAAAACCACGCATCACCGGTTTGCCCGCAAGGACGCCAATCGATCCCGTGATCGTCGAAGGCTGCGCAATGATCTTTGCGCACTCGCTGAGATGTAATAACCACCCGACGCCGCAACGTCGCTCATCGAAACCACCACCGGCTTCTTCTGATTCGCCGCTTCAACTGCGTGCCAGATAATGTCTGAAGCGAGCCCGGAACCGCCGGGACTATCGACGCGCAACACAATCGCTTTGAGCGACTTGTCCGCCGCCGCATCATTCAGAGCTTTCACAACCGTGTCGGATCCGATCGACTGATCGCCGGACGGGCTGTTCTGTGAACTGCCGGAACCGATGTCGCCTGACGCATAAATCACCGCGATCTTTCGCCCTTGTTCAGTCCCAGCGACTCTGGCTCGACGTCTCGATAATCAGCTCCACGCACGGCCACGAACTGATCCGTCTCTTTATAACCAAGCAATTTCTTGAATTGTTTCTCGACGTCGTCCTTGTACATCACGTCGTC
>CAVVHV010000006.1:0-1032457 GCA_963748155.1 uncultured Acidobacteriota bacterium
CCATCAGCTTGCGGTCGCTCTAGGCCAAAGCGTCCGTCCGGAACCGCGTCGCCCGACTCACGGGTCCGGCGACTCCAGGCCGGCTTGCAGCTTGCCGAGCAGCTCGGCCAGCCGAGCGGTTTCCTCGTCGCTGAGCTGCGCGCGCAGCCGCTGATCGTGGCGCGTGGCGACTTCGCGCAGGCGGTCGAACAGCTCGACCCCCGCGTCGGTGAGCTCGACGTGCTGGACGCGGCGGTTGCTGCTCTCGCGCCAGCGCCGCACGAGCCCCTGGTCCTCGAGCGCGTTGAGATGGTGGGTGAGCGTCGCGCCGGAGATCCCCATCGCTTCGGCCATCTCCGACTGGGTCGCCCCACCGCTGGGAGCGGACGAGGAGCGAGAACCTGCCAGGCCGAGGCGGTGCTGCCGGCCTCGGCCATCGCACGCTCGAACGCCTGCGTCGCGACACGTGCGGTGCGGGCGAGGCGCAACCCGATCGGCGGCAGGAGGGGAGGTCGTTCCATGGGACCAGCGTATCAAATGATCAGAGGTCGAAGCATTTGACATCAAATTATTAGAGAGCTAAGCTTCCCATCATGTCCACCACCACCGCACCCATCTCTCACGCACGACCGGTCTCGACGACGCGGCTGCTGCCCGCGTTCGCCGTGCTCGTACTGGCGATGCTCCCCGCGGTCCTGGACCAGACCGTGCTCGCCACCGCTCTGCCGACGATCGCCGCCGACCTCGGGTCGATCGGCGACGTCTCCTATCTCGTCACCGCGTACGTCCTCGCCTCCACGGCCACGACGCCGCTGTGGGGCAAGCTCGGCGACCGGCACGGCCGGCGCGCCCTGCTCACCGGGGCGATGACGATGTTCCTCGCCGCATCCGCCGCGTGCGGGATCGCCCAGACCCTGGGGCAGCTGATCGCCGCCCGCGCGGTCCAGGGCGCCGCCGCCGGCGGACTGATGGCGCTGGCGATGGCCGGCGTCGGCGATCTCGTCTCCCCGCGCGAGCGCGGCGCGCTGGCAGGGCCGCATCGTCGCGGTCTTCGCCGGCGCCACGGTCGTCGGCCCGCTGCTGGGCGGCCTGCTCGTCGAGCACGCGAGCTGGCGCTGGGTCTTCTACGTCAACCTCCCGGTCGGGATCCTCGCGATCCTCGGCATCGGGCGCTACCTGCCCGCAGGAACCTCCGAGGGGACCGGCCGTCCGCTCGACCTGCTGGGCGCGGGCCTGCTGGCGCTCGCCAGCGCCGCCGGGATGCTCGTCCTGAGCCTGGGCGGACAGGCGCTCGCCTGGGGCTCCGTCGTGCTCCTCGGCCTGGCCGCGCTTGCGGTCGCGCTGACCGCCGCGTTCCTGCGGCGCGAGCGTCGCGCGCCGGACCCGCTGGTCCCGCTGGCGATGCTGGCCCACCCGACCGTGCGGATCGCCGCCGCGGGGCTCTTCCTTGTCACCGCCGCGTTGTTCGCCGCCGTCGTGTTCATCCCCGGTGCTGCTGCAGGTGTCAGCCGGGCTGACACCGACCGAGGCCGGGCTGCTGCTCGCGACGATGACCGCCGGGCTGACCGCGTCGACCACGCTCGCCGGACGGCGCGTCGCCCGCACCGGCCGGCTGCGTCGCCTGCCGGTGATCGGTGCCACGTCTTGTATTGCCGGAAACTATTTGGACCAACACACGCACGGCAACGTTGTCGGCTGCATCGTCAGCGAAGTTCGAACCGCTTGCAGCCTTGCTTGCCAGCAATCCTGATTACCAGATCCTGATCGAGGCTTACACTGACAACAAGGGTAATGAAGTTTCGCTTCAGCAGCTGACGCAGGAACGTGCGCGCGTGTTGTCAGATCGTTTTCAGTCAGCGGGTGTGGATCCGATGCGTATTCAGGCAAATGGCATGGGCGCGTCGAACCCGCTCGCACCAAATACGACGGTTACGGGTCAGCGGAAGAACCGCCGCGTGGAGATCACGTTCACTTCGCCGGTGGGAAGGACCGCTGCGAATTAGGAATTCTCACGCAAAGGCGCAAAGACGCAAAGAACCGCAAAGAGATTCGCTCTTCTTGTTTGCGTTTTCTTTGCGTCTTTGCGCCTTTGCGTGAGAAATTACTTGTGTGCGATGTCCCCACTTGATCCCCTCGAAATTCTCCAGGTCATCGGCTACAGCATCGGCGCGCTGCTGCCGCTCTGGATGCTGTTTCAGCTCGTCACACACCGCAGCAAGCTGACCAGCATCGAGCGACTCCTCGCCTTACTCGCCCTGACGATGGGCGGTTGGCACACCAGCAATCTCGTCATCACGCTTCACGGTCTCTTCGATCTCGGGCCGGACACGTGGACCACATTGCTGCGCGTCGCTGACACCGTCGCGGTGGTCAGCATTACTTTCGCTTACTCGTTTCTTCTCCACGTTCACCTTCACCTCTGGGCCAATGCACATGGCCGCTCGCTCAACCGCAGCGAACATCTGCGCGTTTATTTTTCTTACATCCCGACAATCTTTCTGCTCATCGCCGTGCCTGCCCTTTGGACCGGCGACTACGCACCGATGTTCACGAAGCTCTCGTTCTTCGTGATCCCTTTCGCTTTCTGGATTGCGTACGTGCTCGGGTTGATCGCGCTGACGGAGCTGCTGATCGCGCGGCGGAGCAAGAACCGCAGCGAGAGACGCATCATGCGCACTCTTGCGGCGTCATTCATCGGTGTTGGCGTCGTTATCTTTGCCGCGCTTGCGGCTGGTGTAGGTGAAGGGACAACGGCGGGACTATACCTCAAGACGCTCGCGAACCTCGGCTCGCTGTTGCCTTCAGTCCTGCTCGCTTATTACATCTATCGCTATCGCTATCTCGAGATCATCATCGAGGAGAGTCTCATCGTCGTCTACGTTCGCGACAGTCGTGTTGACGGTGTACGTCTTCGGCATCCGCACGATTGGCGACTGGATGACGCAGCGTTACGGAGTCAGACCAGGACTCGTCGAAGCGTTACTCATTCTGGCACTGGCATTGTTAGCAGCGCCGTTACGCGGCTTTCTGGCCCAACGATTTCATAAGCTGTTCGAGCGTGAAGCGGCGTTGTACAAAGAAATCGTCGCGCGCATCGGCTCGTATGCGGGGCAGTACAAAGATCTTTCTGATCTCCTGCACTTCGTTGAGGAGCGAACGACCGAAGCACTTGGTCTGCGACAGATCAAGATCTTTATCGAGGATACGGAATCCGAGTCATGGGTCAACAGGTACTTGAGAAGTCGAAGGAAGCCGCATGGCTACCGGTTGAAGACGACGCTGTGTTGACTGATCACACTTCAAGATCGCTTACCCCTTACGTCGTGAAGATAAGGTGCAGGGATTGTTGGCGGTTGATGCAGCCTCGGCGAGTTTGACGCCGGATGTGCAAACGATACTAGAGTTACTTGCCGACCAGGTTGCGATCGCGATCGATGACTCACGACTACTTGAAGAGAACTTAAGACTCGAAAGAGAACTCGCGCAACGTGAGCGCCTCGCGGCACTGGGTCGCATGGCGGCGACGGTGGCCCATGAGATCAAGAACCCGCTATCGGCCATCAAATCGATCGCGCAGGTGATGCGTGAAGACGAGAGTCTGCGCAATGAGTATGAACGTGATCTCGGTTTGATTGTTGGTGAGACTGATCGTCTGAGCCAGAGCGTGACGCAGTTGTTGAGTTTTGCGAGGAAGGAGAGTCCGGCGGGACAGCCCCTGAGCGTTGATGAGCTGGTGCGATCAGTTGTCGATCTTTTTCGGGCGAGTGCGAAGGAGCAGGGAATCGTTCTCGACTTGCAAGTGAAGGTTGAGGCGGAGCTGGCAGGGAGGTCGGTTTCGGCGTTGCGAGATGCGTTGTCGAATCTGTTACTCAATGCGCTACAGGCGACGCCGCACGGTGGAAGAGTTGAGTTGATTGCTGCTGCGTCGGATGGTGAGCTCGTGATTAGCGTGCAGGATAGTGGCTCGGGTGTGCCGGTGGATTTGCGGGAGAGGATTTGGGAGCCGTTCTTTACGACGCGGCAGCGCGGGACGGGATTGGGGCTGGCGATCGTGCGCAAACGTGTGCAGGAGGTTGGCGGAACGGCGGTGCTTGTTAGCGGGAAGTGGTGGTGGGGCGTTGTTTCAGTTGCGCGTCGCGATTTAGAAACAAGCCTTGAGACAGGATTTACAGGATGTCTAAACGGAACTTTACATCCGGGCGCGCGTGTTATCGGTACTTTGCTCGAAGGAGACCAATCCGCAATGAAGATCAACAACTTTCTGGCCGCGATGTTACTCGTACTATGCGCGGCGGTGTGTTTGAGCGTTGAAGCTCAAGCCACACAAGATCCCACCGGCGACGTGAATCTCGACACTCAACTCTATTTAATCGTCGGCACAAACCAGGACGTCGATGACACGAAACTGCCGGCGGCACTCGATCCGGTGGTGAAGCAGTTGCGCTCGGCGTTGCCATTCAAGAACTACCGGCTCGCGGCCACGCTAATCAATCGCGTGAAAAATGAAGGCCGTCTGGATTTGAGCTGGATCGGTGGACCAATGGCGGCACAGACCGGCGCCGCGTCAAATGTGACACCGAGCTTCAGTCAATTCAAGGTGCGACAAGTAAGACTTTCGCGCAACGCTGACAACCAGCCAATGGTGCAAATGCTTGGATTCAATTTCGGCGCTCGCATTCCGATCCAAACTCCCGGCGCAATCGCTGCAAGCGGCGCTGTCGCACCGTCCATAGCCTACGAGAACACAGGAGTCTCAACCGACATCAGCATGCGCGAATCCGAGCCGGTGATTGTCGGCACGCTTAACATCGGCCCATCGGGCGACGCGATCATTCTCGTCGTCTCCGCGAAGAGAACGCAAAAGTGAATATGTTGCCTACTTAGTGCGGCGGCGAATCCGCCGCACTAACGAACACGAGCCTGAATCTCAGATTTGCGGGAACCTCAACAGCCTCATCGCGCCCAGACACTCAATCTGCGTCAGCGATATCATGCCGAACCGAATTCTTTTTGTTTTGTTGAGCGTCACTTCAAAATAGAGTAGTGTGTGTCACCCACTACTTAGACGGAGGTTCCTCAAGTGCCTGAGCCTTACGACTGACTAAACTTGATCCGAATTCCTTTGAACACTTAGTAAACATGCTGGCGTTGCGTGTCTTAGGTGCCGGGCATACAGGATTTGGACCCGGTACAGACGGTGGTCGCGATGGTTACTTTGAAGGCCAAGCTCCTTATCCGAGTAGTACAGACCAATGGACAGGCCGATGGTATATTCAATCGAAATTCCACAAACCTCATCTTTCAAAGGACCCTCAGAAATGGCTCATAGAGCAAGTTAAGGCGGAGCTCAAAGAGTTTACAAAGACAGGTTCGAAGAGAGTTTGGCCCGACAACTGGATTGTCGCTACTAACATTGATCATTTGGTGCTCCCACCACAGGGGCGTTTGATGAATGTAAACGAGCTGTGGCGGAAGTTCGACCTGAGCTTGAATCTCACTTCCATATTTGGGGTGGCAGTAAAATATTGCAATTCTTAGCACTGCACAGTGAAGTTGCTGACTATTACGCTGAGTTTCTGACCCCGGGCCAAGTTTTGACTTCGCTCTACAATCTTGCAAAAGATGAGCGGGTAAGTGTGGACACGGTTATTAGATATCTACTAGTAAGACAATTTACTGATCAGCGGTATACAAAGCTCGATCAAGCAGGTTCAGATTCGGATACTCGACCTGGCATTCACGAGGTCTTCATCGATTTGCCTTTTCGATCGAATGAGTACAACTTTGAATCTTTAGCAATGAAGTGCTTGGTTCATACTGCGGGAAGAAACCCCTCATAGATCGTAAACAACGGACACAAAAGAATGGCGTCTGTGGCAACGTTATCCATCGCGAGCTCGCGTGTGGTTTGTGCGCGGCGGCTCTGGGCAAGGAAAATCAACCATCGGTAATATTATTGTCAAATTCAGCGCGCTGCCTTCATACTGCAAGAAGACGGCCCCCCTACAACTCACGCTGTTCGTACCATTGCGGAAGAACTACGCAAGTGGGCAGAAGACTCGGGCTTTTGGTTTGCGTTTCCCAGAATACCAATCAATGTAGAACTAAAAGAGTATGCCCAATGGGTTAGAACACGGAAACAAAACGAACCTCGCGGCGTTCTAACATATCTCGCCCAGAAGATAGCGATGGAGATTGAACAGGAAATACTTGTTGGCACACTAAAACGTGCACTTCGAATTGGCGGGTGGTTTGTCCTGTTTGACGGACTCGATGAGGTTCCCCACGATGTTAAAGACGTTGTTGCCAGTGAGGTATGTCATTTTGTAGATGACATTGTTAGCGAAAACAACTGCGACTTACTAACGTTGTGCACCTCGCGGCCCCAAGGCTATTCCGGGCAATTTTCTGCACTTGATGGCCCAACGATAGACCTTCTAAATCTAAGTCCTTCGCAAGCGCTGAGTTGCGCGAAACCAGTCCTTGAATTTCGTCGAACGCCTTCTGAAGCTGAAAAGTCCCTGCGAACCCTTAGATCTGCTATTGAATCAAGCTCTGTAAAAGAACTCATGACCACTCCGTTGCAATCTCACATCATGGCGATTGTCATACGAGACGGCGGGCGACCACCAGATCGGAGGTGGCAGTTGTTTACAAATTTTTATGAAGTGATCAGAAGAAGAGAAGCTAACAAGAATTTACCCGACACCAATTTAGGCAAGCTTTTGCGTGAAGACGAACAACTCTTAAAGACGGTCCATAATAGGTTAGGTTTCATCTTACAAGCTCGAGCAGAAACCAGTGAAGGAGCGCAAACAAGTCTTACTCGAGAGGAGTTTAAAAGACTTGGTTGAGCGTGCAGTGATGTTGATGAAGAATCGCGACATCGAAAGTACTATCGACGTTTTAATGGAGGCCACAACAGCTCGCCTGGTGTTGGTAAGTACTCCTGATGACGGGAACAGTGTGCGGTTTGATATCAGACAGCTACAAGAATTCTTCGCGGCAGAATTTCTTTACGATTCCGTTGATGTCGATGAATTAAGAGAGCGCATGGAAATTATTGGGGGTGACTCCCATTGGCGGGAGGTTATTCATTTTTTGCTCAGTGCGCTAATTGAAAATAATAGAAAGACGGAACTGGCAGTTGCGGTCGCCATGTTGGAACAAATCAATGAAGGAAGTGATCTGAACGATAGATTGCTACAGCGTCGATTGGCGGTAGGTGCTTTATTCGCAGCGAGATTGTTAAATGAAGGCGTACTTGAACAAGACAAACGAATTAGACAGAAATTTCGCAAAACCATAGAGCCTCTGACGGCCTTTACTGATAGGTCCGCACTTCTACGAGTCCTGAGTGTGGACCAGCCAGAATCTAAAGAATGGCTGAACGGGATATTAATAGAAGTCTTGAAGGAGCTGAACTGGACCGAGAATTGTGGAGCTGCGTTAATCCTTAAAGAAACATTACAGGACGGGGATGACCGAATTCGTCAAGTTTGTGACATCCTTATGACGGCTCCACCCAGCTACTTGGATTGTGTCTTTGGTGAGATCGATCGTCTTCGTCGTCTCTTATCTGCGCGATCATGGAGACCCAAGTGGGTTGGTGAATTAGCCCTTAGCTTGCTTCTCAGTCCAAGATGGTCCTCATTGGGATCGGACACGCTGGATAGTTTAGTTCAGCTGCTTTGGATTGAAAATTCACCTGAGATCGATCTCCACTCACTTTCGCAACTGGAAAGCGTCTTGCTTTCGCAATTCAAAGGATCGGATCACGTTTCACGTATACCAGCAGATGTTGATTGCGGATTCATCCGAGCCTCGTTCTACGATGCGGATTGGACGACGGGGAAGTCTGCTACGCTCCCTAATGTACACACATTGCCACATGGCATTTTAGAACTCGCGTATTGGGTGTTGAGATTTGGCGAAGAACGCACTGAAGAAAACTTAGTCGCTGCTCTAACGCTGATAGCCCCGAGGTTTGAACTTTTGAAAGCTCTTCCCATAGAGATGCGGGTTTTGCTGCCGTTAGACGAAAATCTGGACCTCCAACAGCAATGCATCGAACTCCTGAAACTTACAAGCGATGATTTCGATTTACTTATAGTTACGGGCAACATCCGCGGTC
This sequence comes from uncultured Acidobacteriota bacterium, assembly GCA_963748155.1. Classification (GTDB taxonomy): domain Bacteria; phylum Acidobacteriota; class Blastocatellia; order Pyrinomonadales; family Pyrinomonadaceae; genus PSRF01. Next base: position 8,114 of record CAVVHV010000006.1, read on the forward strand.
ATAAGCTAACGCGACCCTTAGCGTTGGACCTCCTCGGTGTAGGTGACAATGCCGATCAATGGACCTGCTTGTTGAATAATTGTCCTGAATTAGCTCCGAGATTCTGGACCGATGAGCTTTGGGGTTCCTCGCGAAGTATCCCACGACCAGCTTCGCTAGACACGTCTGAATTTCTCAATCCCTTTATCGACAAGCTGCTGCAATATCCTCGTTTGTTTTTGTGGATTGTTCCAGATTGGGGACGATTGTTCGCCAACTGCCCGGAACGGGAAAAAGAAGTTCGAAAGGCTTTGCGACATTTAACTGCTCAGCCACGCGAGATAGCATCGTTTTATTCAGTTTCCAGCAAATTTCATGGATTTCGCCTAGATCTTCCCGAAGAAGCTCCTATTCTGCCACACGTTGTTGATGCTCTTTGTTGGTGGGTTTCTACGCAAAGCGGCGGATGGCATCACATTGGTTTTGCTCCTATCCGTTCCGACGAGTTGTCACACGAGTTGGTGGAGTTGGTGGGCGATGGATCTGCGCTTATAGAAATAATTGAGATGAGCGACTATCCGCATCCCACTCGCATATCAGCGTTGCTGTTATATCTCTTACGTTACTGGCAATCAGGTTTCCAACGTTATGACGAAAAGGCCCTGGCAAATCTGTATGATGCTCAAATTGGTGACTGGGCTTTTGATGCATTCACTACATACGCGGAACTGATTTTGCCGAGCTTCCCGACGCAAGCCAGACTAATAATAGCTGAGCTACTAGAGCTCGGTAGAACTCATTTCACTGGGAGAATGCGGATGGACCGTTTGTTGAAGAAAGTGGCGTGAATTCTCCTCCGCACCGATCCTGACCGCGCGGGTTCAAGAAAGCTGGATGCAAAATTAAACAGCAAGCGGCATGTCTATAGCGGGGGAATTATTCAGCCAAAAGAGATATCGAGTGATCAATCAGATTTGATCTGCCTTATCAAGCTGCTCGGTCTGTGGCACGCAACACGCTAGGAGTTTAGGGCCACACGGCCCTAAACTACTCAGGAAGTGAGAAAAGACGCGTTGCGATTGATGATTGTTGACGATGAGGAAGCCGCGCGCTACGGCATGCGGCGAGCCCTCTCCACCTTCGGCTATAACATCACTGAAGCAGGTTCCGCCGAGGCCGCCCGTGCCTTACTCAAACAACATGAGCCTGACCTGCTCCTCCTCGATGTAAATCTTCCCGGACTCAGCGGACTCGATTTTCTCCGCGAGCTCAAAAGCGCAAACGGCAATGCACCGCTCGTGATCATCGTCACGGCGCACGGCTCCGAACGCATGGCGGTCGAAGCTGTGAAAGCCGGCGCGCACGATTACATTTCCAAGCCGTTCGAGCTTGACGATCTGCGTCTCGTCATCAAAAACGCTGCCGAAACTATTCAACTACGCCGCGAGAATTATTCACTGCGACGCCGGATCGAAGTCGAGCGTTCGCAGCGTGGCGCACTCATCGGCAACTCCGACGCGATGCAGAAAGTGCGTGCGATGATCGACAAGGTCGCGGAGACTGATGCGACCGTGCTTGTGCGAGGTGAATCAGGCACAGGCAAGGAACTGGTAGCGCGTGAGCTTCACGAGCGTAATAGCGTGCGCCGCAATGCTTCCTTCGTGGCAGTTAATTGCGCCGCATTGCCTTCCGAATTAATCGAATCAGAGCTCTTTGGGCATGAGAAAGGCGCGTTTACAGGCGCCGCAGCACGGCGCGAAGGGAAGTTTGAACAGGCGGACAGCGGCACGTTATTCCTCGACGAGATCGGCGATATGAGCTCAAACGTGCAGGCGAAACTGCTTCGCGCGTTGGAAGAAAGGCGGATCGAACGTCTCGGCGGCAAACGAGTCGATTCCTGTGGACGTACGGATCGTGAGTGCGACGCACCGCCCGCTCGAACAGGAGATCACGAACGGTAACTTCCGCGCGGATCTCTTCTATCGTTTGCGTGTTGTCACAGTCGAGATTGCGCCGCTGCGTGATCGTCGTGAAGACATTCCGCTCCTCGTGGAAACGTTTATGCGTCTCGCGGCCGAGCGCTATGAATTGCCGCAGCGCTCACTCAGCCAGGGCGCATTACGGCGTTTGATGGAGTACAACTGGCCGGGCAATGTGCGTGAGCTGAAGAACACGATCGATCGCGCGGTGATCATGGCCGATGGCGACGAGATCGCGCCAAAAGATCTGCCCGACGAGATCACTCCGGGAATTTCCAAGGATGGCATTGTCGAGAGCAGCGATGCCGAGACCGATGGTTTGAGAGTGCCGTTTACGGCCGACTTTCGCGAAGACCGGCGCGAATTTGAGCGTCGTTACATCAGCCGCTGCCTGGAGTACACTCAGGGAAACGTGACCCGTGCGGCCGAGATTCTGGACATGCACCGGCAGTCGCTGCAACATAAGTTGAGACAGCTCGGGCTCGGCCGTCGCTACGTCTCCGTGACGTGGCGACACGCAAGATAATCCTGACAGTTGACGGAATTTTATGAAGGCAAAAGTCGACGCAATCATTCAACGAGAACAAGCTGAATACCTGGACCAACTGCTGACTCAGAGCGATCCGCTGCTGGCTGAGATGGAGGCTTACGCAGCGGAGCATCGCGTTCCGATTGCCGACCGCGAGGTGGCGCGGTTCGTGGAGATTACGGCGCGCATTTCGAATGCTCGCAAGGCGCTGGAGATCGGAATGGCGATCGGATACACGGTGGTCCATCTTGCGCGCGGCATGGGTGAGGATGGTGTCGTCGTCACTATTGAGCCGAGTGACGAGATGATTCAGGCGGCGACCGGTTATCTGAAGCGCGCCGGGTTGCTGGATCGAGTTGAGATCGAGCGCGGCAAAGCTTTGGAAGTGATGCCGAATCTCGAAGAGACATTCGATCTGTTATTCATCGACGCGCTGAAGGAAGAATACTCACAATACCTCGACCTCGGGTTGCCGCGTCTGCGAAGTGGCGGCGTCGTCATCGTCGACAATCTACTGTGGGGCGGGAAGGTTGCGACAGGCGATACCGAGAGCTCGACAGTGGCGCTGCGCGAGTTCAATCCATACTTCATCAACCATCCACAACTGATGGCTGAGGTGTTAGCCGGTTGGCGACGGCCTCGGCTACGCGGTCAAGCTGTAGACAGGATTTTCAAGATTTTGCAGGATGAACAGGCTTATCTTGTAAATCCTGTAACATCTTGTAAATCCTGTCTAAATCTACCTCACCCTTTGGTGCTATATATCTTGCTTAAAACTTTCTTCGCGTGCTAACTTCCACTCGTCTCTTCTTGCGGGTTTCCTCTAACTCGCGCTTGAACACAAGTTGACTGGCATTTGAGTCGGAGGTGCGCCGATGAGTAGTGGCAAGTTTAGACAAATTGTTGGACTCGTCTTGCTGGCATCGCTGGCGTTCTCAACCTATTCATGCACCATCGCCTCCAGTAATGAAGAGTTCTTCGGCACCACAACTCCTCCCATCGCGCAACATCTTTCGTTACGTCACCGGCGACGAGCCCGCGTCACTCGATCCCGCTCTTGGTAACGGCCAACCTGAAGCACGAATCTACATGGCCCTGTACGAAGGCCTCGTTGAATACAACCCGAAGACACTCGAGCCCGAGCCCGCTCTAGCAGAACGCTGGCACATCAACAACGACTCATCCGAATTTACGTTTCACCTGCGGACCACCGGCCGTTGGTCCAATGGTGATCCAATCGACGCGAACGACTTTGTCTACAGTTTCAGGCGTGCACTTGATAAAAAGACGGCTTCTCACAACGCATACCTGACTTTCTATCTAAAGAACTCGCAGGCCTACAACGAGCAGCGCGTCTTCGTACGCGATCCGAAAACTGGCCAGTTTCTTTTAGAAAAGGAGTTTCAGGAAAACCCGCCCGAAGAATCGATTGGCAGCAGCCCGATCGATCCGGCAAAAAGCGAGTATCTTCCCGATCCAAATGAGACGACTCCCGATCCGGACACCGCGTTTCACCATCAAATGCATGCGCCGTCGCGATTGACGCTTCCCGGCGATGAGAAGTCGCGCACAAAGAAACTTGAAGCGAATCCAAAGCTGAAGGCGGCAGTGGACGGCAAAGAGTTCGTTCAAGTTACCCCGAAGATCTCGGTGTCGAAGCTGTCGACAAGTACACGGTACGAATTTACCTGACCCAACAGGCGCCCTTCTTTTTAGGCTTGCTTGCGCACCAGGTCTTCAGACTCGTGCCGCGCAAAGTAGTCGAGCAGTGGGGCGAGCAGTGGACGCAGCCAGAGCACATCGTCACCTGTGGTCCATTCAAACTGAAGACGTGGGTGCCATACGATAAGCTCGTGCTCGAGCGCGATCCGATGTACTGGGACGCGAAGACGGTCAAGCTCGACGAACTCCACTTCTTTCCGATTCTCGACAACGCAACAGTGATGAATCTCTACAAGGTGGGCGAGCTTGATGCGGTCTACAACCATGCAGTGCCAAATCCATGGCTTGCACGTTCATGAGACAGAAGAAAGACTACATGGACCGCGCGGAGGCGGCAGTCGATTACCTGATCATGAACACCACCAAGCCTCCCTTAGACAATCCGAAGGTGCGAAAGGCATTCAATCTCTCGATTGATAAGGAGGCGTACGCAAACTGGCGCCGGATCGTAAAACCGCTCACCGCATTCACGCCTGAGGGAATGTTTGCCGGTTATCCACAGCCTAAAGGCGCAGCTTTCAATCCGGCGGAAGCGCGCAGGCTACTCGGCGAGGCGGGTTATCCTGTAGTGCAGAACTCCGACGGCAGTTTTTCTTGTCCGAAGTTTCCGGTGGACCAGGTCGAGTTTATCTACAACAGCCAGGCAGCAAACAAATCCGTGGCCGAATGGATGCAGGCGCAGTGGAAACAAAACCTCGGTGTTACTGTTGGACTGCGCAACATGGAGTGGAAGACTTTTCTGGATCTGCGAGCGAAGCTTGAATACAAAGGATTCGCGCGCGGTGCATGGGGCGCCGACTACATGGACCCATTCACGTTTCTGAGTGTCTTCTACACAGCAGACGAGAGCGGCACCGGCTGGGTCGACCCGAAATATGTTGCGATGCTGGATGAAGCCAATCGCACTCTCGATCATAAAAAGCGTTATGAGTTGCTTGCCAAGGCGGAAGCCTACATGCTCGACAACCAGCCGATCATCCCGATTGACACGCCGTCAGTGAATTGGCTGAAGAAACCTTACGTGAAAGGCATGTATCCGAATCCAGCCTCTTTGTTCGCGTGGAAGTATATTTACATCGAGCGCGACCGGGCGAAGTGGGATTACGGCACGCCGAGTTTGACCGCCGAGTGATGCGGTCAACGCGGATCTGTGACTAACGAATGTTTCGGTTCATTGTCAGACGACTCCTGGTAACGATCCCGACGATACTCGTCGTGATCTCGATCACGTGGGTCTTGATAAAACTCGCCCCCGGAAACTTCTATTCGGGTGAGAAACCGCTGTCTCCCGCCGTCGAGAAAATCATTCGCGAGAAATACGGCCTCGATAAACCCTGGTACCAGCAATACGGGAGGACGATGTGGACCATCATTCGTCATCTCGACTTCGGTACGTCGCTGCGCTACGAAGGTCAGTCAGTCAATACGATCATCAAACGGGCGCTGCCTGTTTCAGCGGCAGTCGGGCTCCTCGCTTACCTGCTCGCGCTGATCGTGGGCATTACTGTGGGCTCGATAGCGGCGCTGAAACAAAATTCCAAGTGGGACTATGGCTCGATGGCCCTCGCGATGCTCGGTATCTCAGTGCCGAACTTTGTTCTTGGTCCAATTCTGGTCCTTATCTTTTCTCTCGGGCTCTACTGGTTGCCGCCGTCGCGCTGGGGCGGCTTTCCGAGTCGAAGCCTGATCCTGCCGGTCGTGACTTTAGCCGCAATCCACATGGCTTACATAGCGAGACTCACACGCGCGGGAATGCTCGAAGTGCTGCGATCAGATTACATCCGCACTGCGCGCGCAAAAGGGTTAAGTGAGCGTGATGTTTTGATTCGTCATGCATTACGCGGCGGTCTGATGCCGGTGATCTCGTATACGGGACCGGCACTCGCGTTTCTGTTAACGGGAACAGTTGTGGTCGAGAGAATCTTTGCGTTGCCGGGTCTGGGAAACTACTTCATCCAGGCGTCACTCAACCGCGATGAGCCTTTGATCATCGGCATCGTGGCCTTCATCGCGATAACACTCTTGTTGATGAATCTGCTGGTCGATATCGCGTACGCGTATCTCGATCCGCGGGTGCGGTATCAGTAGGTTTGCAATGGCTACTGAAAAGAAACCAGAACAAGACGAGCTGATCCATATCGGGCCGGAGATGGCTGTCGCTGAAGCCGACCTGATGCCGGAGGAGACGCGCGCGTTTGTGCACGGCACGTCGCTGTGGCGCGATGCATGGCGTCGTCTGCTCAAAAACAAGCTCGCTGTTTTTGGACTCGTTGTCGTAGTAATCGTTACGATCTCTTCGATCGTCGGGCCTACATTGATCAAGCGCGTCTTCGGTTTCACGCCTGATTATATTCCCTCGCATGATCTGAAATTGACACGATCGTTTCCCCCTTTCACAGGTCCAGACGGCGAATTCTCGTGGCTCCATCCGATGGGAACCGATAATGCCGGGCGCGACCAACTGGCGCGGGTGTTACAGGGCGGACAGATCTCGCTTTTCGTCGGCATTCTTTCAACGCTTATTTCGCTCCTAATTGGCGTCAGTTACGGAGCAATCGCTGGTTATGTGGGCGGGCGTGTCGATAATCTGATGATGCGCATCGTCGACGTGCTCTATTCGCTGCCTTACGTGATCATTGTGATCGTGCTGCTGTCGATGTTTCGCAGCCAAACGCCGCGAGGGCAGTTAATACTGCTGTTTATCGCGATCGGATCAGTGTCGTGGCTGACGATGGCGCGGATCGTTCGTGGGCAGGTGCTGTCGTTGAAGAACCAGGAGTTCATTCTGGCGGCGCGAGCGACTGGCGTTTCGAATTCGCGCATCATCTTTCGACATTTAGTGCCGAATACGCTCGGTCCGGTAATCGTCTACGCGACGCTGACGATTCCGCAGATCATGTTGACGGAGGCGTTTCTCTCGTTTCTCGGGTTTGGTGTGCAGGCGCCACTAGCTTCGTGGGGGAGTCTTGCGGCGGATGGAATTCAGAACATCGCGATCTTTCCGTGGCAACTGATCTTTCCGGGCGTGACGATGGCGTTGACGCTCTTCTCGTTGAACTTCCTCGGCGACGGATTGCGCGACGCGCTCGATCCGCAGATGAGGACGGTATAGACGTTTAGAGTTCAAGCTTTAGCTTGATTCTTCACAGATCACACGAAATCTCGAAACAGCAACCGTAAAGATTGAACTGTTGAACTCTAAACTTATGACCAGTCCTGACGGCAATCTTCTCGAAGTAAAAAACCTCCGCACCTACTTCGACACTGACGACGGAATCGTCAAAGCCGTCGACGACATCTCTTTCCATCTCAAGCGTGGCGAGACTCTCGGCATCGTTGGCGAGTCAGGCTCCGGCAAATCAGTCACAAACCTCTCGATCATCCGTCTCATCCCCAGCCCGCCGGGAAAGATCGTCTCCGGTCAGGTTTTCTTCAACGGCACCGATCTGCTGTCACTCTCAAACGACGCAATTCGCAAAATCCGAGGCCGCCGGATCGCAATGATCTTTCAGGATCCGATGACCTCACTCAACCCGTTCATGAAGATCTCCAAACAACTAATGGAGATGACTGAGCTGCACCTTGGCCACACGAAAGCACAAGCGCGCGCTCACGCAGTACGCATGTTGGAAACTGTCGGCATTCCCGACGCACATGACCGCGCCGATAGTTATCCACACGAGTTTTCCGGCGGTATGCGCCAGCGCGTGATGATCGCAATGGCGCTCTCGTGCGAACCCGAGCTGTTGATCGCAGACGAGCCAACCACGGCACTCGACGTCACGATCCAGGCGCAGATCCTCGAGCTGATAAAGACACTCAAACGCGAAACCGGCACGAGCGTAATTTTAATAACTCACGATCTCGGCGTCGTCGCCGGCATGACCGATCACGTGATCGTGATGTACGCCGGAAAGATCTTCGAGCAGGCGCCAACGAAGGAGTTGTACTCCGTTCCCGGTAATCCTTACACGAAAGGATTGCTTCGTTCAGTACCCGATCCAACAGACGAACAGGGCAAGCTCTACCAGATACCGGGATTGCCGCCCGACGTCGCACACCTGAAACCCGGCTGTCCGTTTGCGCAGCGTTGCGACTACACGCAGGACATCTGCCGGCGTGAGTTTCCGCCTTTCGTGCAGCTCAACGCAGATCATTATTCGCTTTGTCATTTCGCACGCGAAGTCTACAGCGAATCGGGCGGTACACCAGTATGAGTGCAAACAACTCAACCCTGCTTTCGATCAGAGATCTGAAAGTGCATTTCGATCTCGGCGGTGGTGGACCACTCGACAAGCTCTTCGGCACGAACCCGGAGAAGCGGGTCGTGAAGGCTGTTGACGGCGTTTCACTCGACATCTACGAACAGGAAACACTCGGACTCGTCGGCGAATCAGGTTGTGGCAAGTCAACTCTCGGCCGCGCGATACTGCGTCTAACCGAACCGACCGAGGGCCAGGTGTTCTATCGAGATAAAGACCTCGCGCACCTGTCGCAAAGACAGTTGCGTGAACAACGACGACACCTGCAGATCATCTTTCAGGATCCTTACGCATCACTGAACCCACGCATGACGATTGGACAGATCGTCGGCGAGCCACTTGAGACGTTTCGTCTGGCGCGAGGAAGGGAAGCGGAGAAACGCGTGCAGGATTTGCTCGAGACCGTCGGTCTCAGCAAGCGTTTCATCAAGCGATACCCGCACGAGTTTTCCGGCGGCCAGCGCCAGCGCATCGGCATCGCTCGAGCGCTCGCAGTCGATCCCGATTTCATTGTTGCTGATGAACCGATCTCTGCGCTCGATGTTTCGATTCAGGCGCAGATCATGAACCTGCTCGAAAGACTGCGGCGCGAAAAGAACCTTACGTATCTCTTTATCTCACACGACCTGCGCGCGATCAGGCACGTCTCGGATCGTGTTGCGGTGATGTACCTTGGAAAGCTCGTCGAGATCGCCGAGGCTAAGACCATCTACAAAGAACCGCTGATGCCTTACACGAAGGCGCTCATCTCGGCCGTGCCTGTGCCCGATCCTCAGGTCGAAGCCACGAGACAGCGTATAATGCTGGAAGGCGACGTTCCTTCGCCCATCAATCCCCCCTCCGGTTGCCCGTTTCACACACGCTGCCCCTACGCGATTGACGTTTGCAAAGAGGTGGTTCCTCAACTGGTTGAAATCAAACCCGCGCATTTTGCGGCTTGTATTAGAATCAGTCCGGCACAACCTCATATCGAGGACGTTGCTCCTGGGGCCGCACCCGGCCTCGAGTGAGCCACAAAAAGGCACGAAAAGTCAGCCACAAAAAGTAGAAAAGGCATAAATACAGCTGGAATACGTGTTTTGGGTTTCACCTCGCTAAGCAGGTATTATGCATTTTGTGCTTTTTGTGTCCATTAACCGTTTTAATCTAAGGGAAGATTTTCCCAGCCCAGAGCCCCGATGGTTAAGAAGCCCCCGATTGCCCTGAATACTCAGGAACGCCGCGAAGATGCCCCGCCCGCGTGGCTGGAGGTGCAGGATTCGCTGGCGGAGTCATCGTCGCTGGCCTTGTTGCTGGTCGACGGGTACCAGCCTCCGGCTCTGGCCGTGTCGAATAACAATTCGATCTGCCACACCTTTCAAAGCTCTCCGGAACACGTCCGGCTGTGTGACCCTTACTGCGGCGTCGCACATTCGCGAGCGATAGAAGCCGGTGGTACGGTGGAGTACAAATGTCACGCTGGACTCTCGTGCTTCGCGAAGCCGGTTGAAATTGCGGGTAAGCGAAAACTTGCGGTGATCGGTGGACGCGCTTTTGTAACGAGCGCGGATTATCAACAAGTGATGGAGCGCTTTCGCACGGGCGATCTGCAAAAAATCGCTGCCGACGAAGTCTTCGCAAACATCATCTTCTCCGAACCACAACGACTCGAAGAAATGGCGGAGCGAATCGACCGCGCAGCACAACGCCTGCGCGCCGCCTCATCAAATGGCTCCGGACATGCGAACTCCGTCCCGCAGGTCAGTACCGAGCGCGGTAGCGCCGGGTCAACCTCTGTTAAAGAAACTCAACCGGACCTTCAAGATGAGATCCAACGTCTACGCAAAGAGCTCGAGTATCGCGCGCGTTTCACGAACTCACTCCAACACTTCCTCGAACGAATAAGCTGCACCGATCCGGTTAAGACTTACAACTCGATCGTCAGCAACTCGAAGGAGCTGCTTCAGTCGGAGCGCGCTTCGCTCATGGTCCTCGATGAATCCGCGAACCAGTTGATCCTGAAGGCAGCCAGCGGACTCCCAACAGATCCCGCATCGGTTTCTGCAGTGCGTGTCGGTGAGGGAATTTCGGGAGAAGTCATCCACACCGGTAAGCCAATGATGGTCAGCGACCTTCGCATGGCCGGGCGCAAGGCTGCGCCACCCGAAAGACGATACAAGACAAACTCGTTCATCAGTTATCCGATCATGATCGGTGGACGAAAAGTCGGTGTGTTGAATGTGACTGACAAGTCGGGCGGCGGAGTTTACGACGAAGTCGATCTGAGTTTACTGGAGATTATTGGACCACAAGTGGCCCTCGCGCTCGAGCGTGCTGAGTGGCAGGAGCGCGCCACCGAGTTTCAGCTCATGTCGATCACGGATTCGCTCACGGCGCTGCCAAACCGTCGTTATCTTGAAGAGCGACTCGCGGAAGAGTTGAATCGTTCGAAGCGTTACGACTATCCGATGAGTTTTCTGATGATCGATATCGACGACTTCAAAGCTTACAACGACAAGAACGGGCACCAGGCTGGTGACGTGGCGCTTCAGATCACTGCGCATTGTTTGAAGGGCGCGCTTCGGGCCGAAGATGTCGCTTCGCGTTATGGTGGTGAGGAGTTTTGCATTTTGTTGCCACAGACGGGAATGGTCGAGGCAGGTGTGATTGCCGACCGTATCAGGCATCGTGTTTCGACAACGGAGTTTCCGCATGGAAAGGCGCAGCCGTTCGGGCGGGTGACGATCAGTGTTGGTGTTTCGACGTTCACGAAGAACATCGACACGCCGGAGAACGTTATCGCCGCGGCGGATCGCGCGCTGTACCAGGCGAAGAGTTTGGGGAAAGATCGGATTGAATTCTACGGAGAGCATGAGAGGTGAAGGTAGTTGGTGACAGGATTTACAGGATTATATACAAGATAAATCCTGTCAATCCTGAAACATCTTGTAAATCCTGTCTAACGACTTACTTGTCCAATGAGTAGCCGCAGCGAAAATTTCCGCCGTGTTCTCGGCCGCGTGGTCCAACAGGACTTCGTGGGCCGCGTGGCGGAGCTCGACCGCATCCTCGCCCAGGCGGAACGCGCCAACGCGGGCCGCGGTCTGCTCGTGCTCATGGAACCCTCAGCCGGCGTCTCAGAACTTCTGCGCCAGGCCTACGATCAAATCTTCAATCGACGCTCCGACGTAATCCCGATCTACTTCGCCATCACGCGAAACGAAACGACTGCCGTAAGCGCGGCGATCGAGTTTCTTAACGCCTTCGTTCAGCAATATATCGCCTATCATCGCGACGAACCGGTTGTTTCCGAGGCGACACTGACGCTGCAAGAGCTCGTCGAGCTTGCGCCCGCGGCAGATCTCGAATGGATCGAGCAACTGGTCGAGTCGTATAACCGCCTGCGGTTCGGCAACGACGACAAAGCCCTCGTGCGCTTCTGTCTCGGCGCACCACAAAGAATTCCGGCCGCGCGTGGCCGTGCATTCGTGATGCTCGACGGCTCCCAACTCGCGGAGTATCTGAACGGCGTTGTCGTACTCGGAACCGAGATACTTCGCGTATTCACACGCGTCGGTTTTTCATTTGTGCTCGCGGGACTTCGTCGACAGATCCTGGAAGCTGCCCACGATGCGGAGTGTAATTTCGAGCGGCTCGATATCCTGCGCCTCGAACAACTCGCCCGGGACGATGCAGCAAAACTGGTGGAACACGTCGCGAGGCGGCAGCAGGTCGCAACGAGTGAAGCCGCACGCGATCTAATCGTGCAGCAGTTTGCCGGCAGTCCCTTTTTCATCAACATCTTTCTCCAGGCAGCACGTGAGAAACGTGCAGCACTGCTTTCATATCTCGATTGCGAGCGTCTCTATGTTAACGAGCTGTTCGGTGGTCACATTCATCGACACTTTGCAGATCTACTCGAAGAGATCTCACCGCGGCTCGACACCCGGCATCTTCTGATTCGCCTGCTGTGGGAAGCTGCAGCGGGGGAAGAACAGGTATCGACTTTCGAGATCTGGCGCAAACGTCTGCACATGGCAGCGTCCGAGCTCGAAGACGTTCTGCACCGGCTGCACGTGCAGGAGTTTGTGAACTGGGATGAAACCACGGTTGAAGCCGGCGCTGGACCACAAGCATGGAAAGACTATTTGAAGATCCGCTATCGCCTTGACGTGATGAGCGAGCCGCGCGCCCTCGTCGTCGCGGACATGCTCGCCGATTCTCTCAAGCGTGCGCCGCACACGATGGCCCGTCATTACAAGCAGATCGCAAACGCGGGCTTGCGCGATTTGATCTCGCGATTCAATTGCCAGCAAGTACCGGCAATCCTTTTTGATTACGAGGACTTCAGCGCAAAGTACAAAGGCGCTGAAAGTGAGACCATCATTTCGGGCCTCGAAGCAGAAACCGGGTTCACGAAACTGCCTCAAACCATTCACCTCGCAACCTGTTCCGCCTTCATGAGCGACATGCGACAGCTCTGCGAAGAGGAGCACTGCCTCGTCGCGCACACGTTTGAGGAAGGAAATTACTCTGACGCCCGCGAAGTGATATGGCTGGCCGCCGATATTGAGTCGAAGCTCGAAGTCGATGTGAACGTCGTGCGCGCCTGGTGTGAGCGGTTCGAGAGTATGGCCGAGCGACTCGGCTTCAGCCGTTTTCAAATCTGGCTTATCTCAAACGAGGGTTTTTCTGAAGAAGCGAACAAGTTGCTGGACAATCGCAAAGCGTTTGGCTCGAGCCGCCAGCAATTGGAGTTGCTGGCCTCTCGTGTGCGCGAGACCATACCGAGTGAGGTTGTCCAATCCGCAGAGCCGGATGAGTTTCTCATGGTGGTCCCGATGGGCGAGGACAACGAGCTAATCGCGGCGAATACGGCAGAGCAGATCGCGAAGCGACTGACCTTCCGTCCTGAGGCCATCAATCAGATAAAAACGGCCATAGTCGAGGCCTGTATCAACGCTTCGGAGCACAGTTTCAGCCCGGATCGAAAAATTTATCAACGTTTTCGCGTCGAAAGTGATAGATTAGTCATCACAATTTCGAGTCGCGGCATCGTGCCGGCCAATCTAAACGGTACGAAGAGCGGATCAGAAGTAAAAGAAGCGGCAGAAGAAAGACGCGGTTGGGGACTTAAACTCATCCGAACTCTCATGGATGAGGTCGAGTTTGAACGGGTCGATGACGGCACCAGCTTGCGCATGACCAAGTATCTCCGGCCGCAAAAAGGCACTTAAGCACAAGCGGTTAGCACCTCAGTAAGTAAAAACAGTTTAATAGTAACTTTTTGTGCGCTCGCGGCACAGAAGGGAGCCGATTGAGTGGATACACTAAGTGGAGGGCTGGTACGCTCGCACTGTGTTGGCACCACCGCTGTTGTTTACGCTAGCGACTACCTGAACAAGCTTTCCGGGGAAAAGATCGAGCGCGAATGTCGCCGGCAACTGAATTGCGGTTGCCGCGCGCTGGTTATTGATTTCAGCGACACCAAACTCGTCAACAGTATCGGAATCTCAATTCTCCTCGGCATTATCGACATCGCCGAAAAGAACGGCGCGCAAATCGTCTTTTCCGATGTCAATAATCAGACCATACAGTTGTTCGAGATGCTTGGACTGACACGCCATGTTGTGCTTGCGAAGGACGAACGAGAAGCGCTTTTAAATCTTTCGCGGTTTGAGACTACTCCCGTGGTCCACTGAACATGGAGCCTTCGACCCAGAAGCTTATTCACACATTCGGAGCGCTGGCCGATCTGGGCCAGGAGATTGCAGGCACTGGCGACTTCACCGAAATGGTGCGGACGTCGATGCACCTGCTGCTGGGCACGCTTGCGCTTAGACGCGGCGCGGTCGTCGAGTGCTCTGGTCCTGGACCGTTACGTTGTGTTGCGATCTGGGGGCTGGGCGATCAGGCGTTGAGTGATTTAGAGATTGACGAGCCGGAGATGGCGTCATTCCTCTGTGGCGAGATCCGCGAGTCGCTGGTTAAAAACACATCGAGTGCGAATGTCTTTCTGAATAAACACCACGACAAGCTCGTGAAGGAAGGGATCGAGCTCGTGGTCCCGATGATCGTGCGGGGCGAAGTCACCGGCCTGGTCATGCTCGGAGGAAAGGCGAGTGGCGAAGAGTTTTCCAACGACGACTTCGAGACGATTCGCGCGATGGTCCGTCACATCGGTGTCGGCATTCATACACATCGTTTGCTCGAGCAGGTCGCCCAGCGCGCGGAAGAGAACCGCAGGTTGTACGACGAGCTGCGTACGATCTATCGCGATACTGTGAGGGCTTTCGCCGCCGCGATTGACATCAAAGACAAGTACACGCAGGGCCACTCAGAACGTGTTGGGCGCTACAGCGAGATCATCGCGCGCGAGTTGGGTTGGAGTGAAGAAGAGGTTGAAGGGATTCAGATCGCCGGTTACTTACACGATATCGGCAAGTTGATCGTGGACCGCGACATCATCAACGCGCCTTACCACATCGATGCAAAAACCTCGAGCGAGCTGAATCGACACCCAAACGCCGGCTACGAGATCCTCGCGCCGATTCGTCATCCTTACGCCGACATTCCGTTCATGGCGAAACATCATCACGAGCGTCTCGATGGGCGCGGTTACCCGGACGGGCTGACGGACCAGCAAATACCGATGGGGGCCAAGATCGTTTCGCTCGCCGATTCGTTTGATGCGATGACGACGGATCGTCCGTATAAACGGCGTCGATCGTTTGAAGACGTCGTGGTTGACTTGCGTGAGAACAGCGGGAAGCAGTTTGACGGGAAAGTCGTGGCCGCGTTCGCGCGCGCGATACTGAAGGAAGTCAAAGGCGAGATTAAGGAACGACGCATCACGAAGATGCTGGGGAAGAGTTATCTTGAAGGCGATCAGGTTGAGATGCTATTGACTGATCTGATCGTGGATCTGGAAGGGGATTACGTCCCGCAAAGGCGCAAACGCTTAGACAGGATTTACAAGATTTTCAGGATTAACATGATTAATCTTGCTCATCCTGAAAATCCTGTAAATCCTGTCTAAGGTTTTTACTTCGGCTGTATCCTTATAATGAAATTGCAGATCGCAATCCTCTGATCCGGCGCCACCTCTGTTGCCTCTTCGCGGATTAACTCTTTTCCATTAACGAGCGTCGGATTTCGTCCCTTGGCTACGAGCCAGTAGCGCCCCTCATTATCCCGCGACAACACCGCATGCACGCGACTGACTTCCGGATCGCCCTTGATCGGAAGATCCACTGAGATACTCCGCGATCCGCGTCCGATCGTGATCTCGTTCTTCATGATCGGCACGACCGCCTCGCGCACGCCGCTGCGCCAGATCTCAACTGAGTAAAGCGCGGTCGCTTTGGGCCGCACGACGGTCTGTTCACTCTCACTGTTATCCGAAGCATGCTCGACGACTGTGTCGTTCGGACTGAACGCCGGCGCAGTTCGCGAAGGATCGACGCGCGGCGTCACCATCGTGTGCCCGCTCTCTGTCTCGTCCCAAACGGCCTGCACACGAAACTCGCCTTTATTCAGCGTCCCATCAACACGCAGCTCAACAGCAAACGACTTGACCGCGAGCTGTGTGGTCCCGCTCAGCTCGCGCGCACGTTCGGAGAGAACGTGAAATAGTCCCTGCTCGAGCCCGCGACGCTTGTCGCCCTGCCACTCTTTATCGTCGTCGGCGCTGAGGTAAACGATGTATTCGCGCGGAATGTAGGTTGGACCACCCGGCGGCGTGAACATCTCGCGCTGCATCGCAGCCTCGACTTCGCGCGCGATCTTTACGAGAAACTCTTCCCAAACGCGACGTGGTTTCGCGTGCTCGTCAGCGGCTTCGAGCAGATCCTCGCCTGTCTCACCGTCTATCCATTTTCGAATCGATTCCAGCAGGCCCAAGCTGTCTCCTTCTCCGCACTCAGTTTAGAGTTCAAGCTTTAGCTTGCTGCTTTCGAAAACAGCAACCTAAAGGTTGAACTCTGAACTTAATCAAACTTCACGTATCTCTTATTAACCCACCCACGGTCCGACGAGTATGGATCGGTCTTGGGTCGTGCGTGTTCCACTACCTGCACTTCGTACCAGTTGGCATCAGCACTCAAAACCTTCACCTTCGATCCTGACTCGGCCAGTCCAATCGGCCCATTCGAAGCGCTCGCACCCGGCCGCAAATTCACGTCAGTCGTCGTCACACCCTGCTTACCGATTACCACCGGCTCGACATTTTGCGAAACAGGCGCGAGGGGATTCCAACGCGTCGTGACGTACTTGTGCGTCGCCAGCAGCATCCCCGAGAACGCCAGAATCAAACCTAATGCAACCAGCGCACGCCGCTTCCGGCTCGCAGGCAACACCGAATCAACTGGCCGTCTGATCTTCTCCGGCTGCTGATTTTGCTGTGTTTCTAACTCCTGGCGCGCGCGCAACTGCCGCCGCGCTTCCAGACTGATCGGCACAACGATGCGGGGTCGCTTTACATTATCGACTACTTCTTCACGCAGGGCAGGCACCTCGAAGTGCGGCCGTGGCGGCGCGGCCTCAGTAAACTCATCTTCCGGCTCGACTGAAAGATCTGCGCTGGGCTTCCGTCGCATCTGCTGCACGGTTGCGTTTGCGGGAACCATCTGTAGTGGCCGCGTCGGCGGTAAGCTTGCGTCGGCAATGTCGTCCCAGAATTCTTCGACGGTTTGATAACGCTCTTCGGCACGATTCCGCGTCGCTTTCTCCAGCACACGAAGCACGGAACTTGCCCACGGTGTCTCACGCACGTGCAGCGGCAACTCGGTCAATGCATGTTGCGCAAAGCGACGCGGCGACTCTCCGGCCAGCAGCGTGTACATCGTCTTCGCGAGCGAGTAGATGTCAGCCGCAGGCGTCAGTTGATCGTGCGTGAGTCGCAAGCCACTCGTGTCGAGCTGGCCAGTCTGCATCAGCGGATTGTGCTCGGGCGCAGAATAAATGTTTGTGCCGACGCGTGTGATCGCGCCATCCATCGCGTCGATGCGAGCGACGCCAAAGTCAGCAATCTTCACTAGCTGCTGGTCGGCAGTCAGAAGCAGGTTCTGCGGCTTGATGTCGCGATGAATCACGCCACACTTGTGCGCGTGCGCGAGTCCGGAACAGACCTGTTCGAGATAGAAGAGCGCTTTCTGAAGCGACAGCGGTCGTGTCTTCGTGAGCGCAAACAGATCGCCACCAGGCAGGTACTCGAGCACGATGTAGTGAAACGTCGTGCCTGCGAGATCGATCGCGGTTCCGTGTCCGAGACGATTTATGACATTCGGATGGCGAACGCGATCGAGTGCGACTGCTTCGTTTTGAAAGTTCGAGACGAGGGTACGCTCCAGTTCGACATCGGGCGCGTCTTGCAGGTTGAGATTGAGGGCCTTGATGACGATCGTGCGCGGCGCGCCTTCGGGCGCAGCGTTATCGTTGGCGACGTAGATCTCCGCATAGCTGCCGCCTCCGAGGCGCTCGACGATATCGTAGCGGCCATCAAGTCTACTCTGTTGTAACTTCAGTTCCGACATTCATCTTTTAGCCACAAAAAGGCACAAAAAGCACAAAATAATTTCAAGAAAACTGTCCTGTGCCTTTGTGAATCTTTCTGTGCCTCTTCGTGGCTCATTCGCTCTTAGATGCTAAACGCTAAGGGGCGTTGCTGTTGGCGGGAGGCTTTGTCAGCTCGTCGTAGTGATTGAGGACTTTCCACTTGTCCTTCTGCGTCTGGGTCTTGACGCTGACCATGCCCAAACCGAGAATCGCTTCCTTCTTGATCGTCGCGTTGGTAGGCGAGGGATTGCCGTCCGCTTTGACAATCGCGGCATCAAACGCCTTCGCTGCTTCGTCAGTATTACCCGTCAGCAGGTTTGCGCGACCATAAAGATACAAAAACTCTGCATTCGGAGAATCAAGTGCGTTCTGAACTCCCGCGGCCACGAGCTCTTTGCCAACATCATTGTTCAGCCACGCTCGCGGATCGTTGTCGACTTGCCGCCGTGCTCGCTCAAACTTCACGAATGGTTCTTCCGGCGCCGGCGTGTTGACCGGCGCAGCAGCCTGCGGGCCGGCTGAGGATTATTCGACGCGAGGAAGGGAATTCGTTCCTTGTACCGCGCGCCCGCATAAAACGCTCCAGCGAGCAGCAGTAACCCGACGAGAACGGCCAACACGCGCCCCGCGCCACTTCCTTGCGGCGCGGCTCAGCAACGTTCAGCGGTTCGGATCTCACTGTCAGCTACCGGAGCAGCTTGTTCTGCGCGTTACCGTCGGCGGACCAGGAAACGCGATGCGCGATGCGGGCATGAAGGTCGTATCGGCAGGCGCGGAGCCATTGCCTGACTGCGACCGCATAAACAGGTGTTGACTCGGGAGTGATTGTCGGTTCGAGATCCGCTGAGCGTTCACCCGCCTTGAGATGTTCGCCGACGCGAATGCGATAACCGTCAGGTTGTCTTCAGCGCCGCGCTCGTAGCAACGTCGTTTCAACTCGCTGCAAAGGTCGTCGAGGTTGTTGCTCACGACCATCAACTGGCGCAGCTCGTTGTCGGAAACGTGACGCGTGATGCCGTCAGTGCAAATCAGAAACTCGGTGCCGTCTTCGACCTCCATCGTCTTCATATCGACTTCAACGCCCTGCTCGGCGCCGAGGGCACGACTGATCACGTTCTTGCTCGGATGATTCGCCGCTTGTTCCGGCGTCATGCGTCCGGCGCGCACTTCCTCTTCTACGATCGAGTGGTCTTCAGTTTCGCGATGCAGTTGGCCGTCAGGCGTAAGCCGGTAGAGTCTGGAATCACCGACGTGGCCAAACGTAGCGATGTCGCCCTTGATGTGGAGCGCGACGATCGTCGTCGCCATCATTGAAAACCTCGCGTGCTCCTGGGCCATCTGGTGAATCGAGGCATTCGCACGCTGGATGGCGAGCTCCATCAGGTCTTCGATATCAGCGCCGTCTGTCTGGTGGCGAAATGCTTCGTCGAGAACTTCGATGGCAGTCTGCGATGCGACTTCACCCGCTTCGGCGCCACCGACGCCGTCGGCCACAGCGAAGATCGTGCGCTCAGGATCGTGCAAAAAAGCGTCTTCGTTCAGGGGACGACGCTCGTTCAGGCCACGGTCCGACAGGGCAGCGGATTGGACCTGCAGGGTTTTGGTTTCTTCGCTCATTGCACAGCCTCCAGCTTAAGGGGAGAAGATCTCTTAGCTACCGGCCTATCCAGAATGACACGATCGCGGGCATTTCGGTTTGAAAATGCCATCAGCATCCCCAACATCGCAAAGCTCGTAATCAGACTGAAACCACCATGGCTCACAAACGGAAGGGTGATTCCAGTCATCGGTAAAGCTCTCAAAATACCGCCAATGTTTACCAATGCTTGAAAACCTACAAATGCTGTTAGACCTGCTGCGCACAACTTCGTAAACATATCACGCGCCTCCAGCGAAGTGCGAACTCCTGCGACCACGAAAATTATGATCGCGAGGATGATCACAGCGCCACCCATAAGGCCCGTTTCTTCCGCAATTGCCGCGTAAACATAGTCCGAATCAGCAATCGGAATCACTTCCGGAAAACCGAGACCAAAGCCACGTCCAGTCGTTCCACCGGAATCGATGCCAAACTGCGCCTGTGCGGGTTGGAAGGCGAGACGGTCAAACCAGATATCGACGTTAACAGTCTTCTGCATTGCCGGGCTTTGCTCCGCCAGTTCTTTCAGTCTCGGATCTCTCGAGAGCGCTTCTTCGTAGTCTTTCTTCCACCATGAAACTTCCGGCGACGGTGGATCGAAGCCATCGAGCCACAGATGAAAGCGTTGCTGAATGCGAGACGGAAGCGCCGCACTGATCGGACGTGCAATCGTCGGCAGTAGCGGCACCTTCTCCTGGATGTCGCGCGGCAGTGCGCCGACAACGAGAATGCCGATCACGAGCACAACAGAGCCGACGAACAACAGCAGTTGCGGCCAGCGACGCACAGCGACGAGGTAGAGCGTCGTGTAAGCGCCGCTGAAGATCAGCATCTGGCCGAAGTCCTTGAGCGCAAAGAAGGGAATGAACGGCAGTATCGCCATCACGAGCAGCGGGACGATATCGCGCGCGCGTGGAATGCCCCAGTAAGTTTCAGCGAGATCTTTGTAGCGGGCAGTCAGGATGCCGGCGAAGCCGACGAGGAAAGGAATCTTTGACGGCTCCCACGGCGTCATGTTACCGAGCGCTTTACCGGCGCTCGACGTTACGACAGCCATCGCGAGCGGCAAGAGGGTAAATAAGACGATAATGAAACTGTTGCGCTGTAGCCATAACAGAAAACCGTCGCGTGCGCACATCGAGTAAG
Organism: uncultured Acidobacteriota bacterium; assembly: GCA_963748155.1. Lineage (GTDB taxonomy): Bacteria > Acidobacteriota > Blastocatellia > Pyrinomonadales > Pyrinomonadaceae > PSRF01. Next base: position 28,904 of record CAVVHV010000006.1, read on the forward strand.
CGATCGCAAAAGCGAGGAACGAGAAGACCGGGATCCACGTGTAACTCGAAGTGATCGCGTTCCAGAGTGAATAGTTCGACTCTTTCTTCGGAAGCTGACTGATGTCGATCGGCTGCGCGGGCGTTGGCGGCAGTCCCATCAACTGCTTCTTCACCGGATCGTAGTTTTCCATGATGTAGCGCGTGCGCAGCGCCTGCATCTTTTCCTCGCGCGCCTGGGCTTTGTTGCGCGCGTTGTATTCGGGATCGCTGTACAGCCGGTACTGGATCAACATGCCGAACGAGAAGAGGAGAATCGCGGTGGTGAAGAGGACCCAGTTGCCGGCGAATCGTTTGTTACGTGAAAGCCAGAGGACGAGGATGATCAATGGAACGAACATCAGCAGGTCGCGCACTGCGCCGATGATCGACGTCTCGTAGCCGCGCAGCAGGCCGGCACGATGCACGGCAAAGTAGCCGGCGATCTCGAGACCGAGAATCAGGAAGATGATCAGTAAATGTGAAGACGCCCGGTTTTTCATCGTAATTTAGCTACGGGTGGCACGGATTTAATATCGCGTGAAGTAGCCCAGGTCCCTCGCTTTTAAAACGAGCGCCGCGGCAATCGGAGCGGCGGATCTCGATCCGTAACCTCCACCTTCAACGATCACCGCCATCGCAAGCTGCGGCTTCTCGATGGTGCCAGGCACAGAAACCAGCCATCGATCCGCGGGTTATCGTTGTCCATGATCACTTCATCGTACTCGCGGATAATATTGCCCTTGTTGTCCTTTTCGATCTTGTGTCGCGTCTTCGGCTCGCCAGTCTTTGGATCGTAAATCGGGACGACTTTCTGCGCCGTTCCGGTCTTGCCACCCGTGTTAATGCCCGCTGCCTTGACTGGTCCAAACACACCGCGCGCCGTGCCACTCGCGCCGCCAGTCACAAGCCCCATGATCTGCCGCATTCGCGCGGCAGTCGCAGCCGTCATCACCTGATTGAACGGCTGCGGCGCTACGTTGTATTCAATACGCGGCTTCATCAACTTGCCTTCCATGTTTCCAATCGCCGCTGCCGCAAGCGCCATCTGAAGCGGCGTCATCTGTCCCGCGTAACCCTGGCCATATCCCATCAAAGCCAAATCGTATCTGGTGACCTGTTTGCCCGTGACGATCGTCGCTTCTCTCGGTGCGAGCGCTCGTTTTACTGCTTCAGTGCTCGCATCCCAGATCTGCGGCAGCTTGCGACCGCGCAACGCCTCCGACGGTGTGTCGTAGGAACCGATGCCCAGCAACTGCGCGGCACGTTTCAAACGTTCCGCACCAAGTTTCACACCCATCTGCGCGAAATACTGGTTACACGAAACCTCAAAGGCATGATCGATACCGATCCGGCCGTGTACTTCGCCTGGTCCACCATCGTCGAAGATAACGTTCGCACCAGGCGCCGCATAGTAACCACCGCCGCTGCACATGAACTCCGTGTCCTGTTCACCCGCGAGAAATGCCGCGGTCATCGTCACGGTTTTGAACGTCGAGCCGGGAATGTAGTACGCGCCGAGCGCACGACTCACGAGTGGCTTGTCGCGTTCATTCGCTTCGAGACGAATCCACGTCGCTTCATCGTCGACTTCCGCAAGGCTGTATGAAGGCTCACTGTAGAGCGCGAGCACATCGCCATTCTGCGGATTGAGTATGACAACAGCGCCGTGTTTGCCTTTCAACTGATCGACAGCAGCTTGTTGCAGCGCGCGATCGATCGTGAGGCGCACGTCCTGGTTGCCTCTAAATTCGACCTCTTTGCCTTTAACGACTTCGAATGCTTCCGGAAGTACGCCGCTCTGCACTCCGAAAAGCGCACGCTCCAATCCCGGATCTCCACGATCCGATCCGAAGATATGGGCCAGCGCTTTGTCCATCGGGTATTCACGTTTGATGTTGCCGCTGGAATCGCGTTTGTAGTAAGCGAGTGGCTGGTCCACGCGACCGCTGCGATCGAAGATCCAGCCGCGCAGTGTCGACTCAGAAAGACGTCGCGCGCGCAGGTCTTTGTAGCTCAACTCCTGAAACTTCTCGTTCTTCTCGGAAGCGTAGTGTGCCCAGTAGATGTGAAATGAAAACAGCCCGATCGAGAGCAGTACGAAGAGCCAGCGCAGTGCGCGCAGACCGCGATTAGTTGAATGCGATCCGAGTCGTTTTCTGACTTCTTTCGGCAGGTCTTCAGGAATCGGTGGCGTTGTTTGGCGTCGAGTACGAAGGAGACCGAGCAGCAGAAGCAGAATTATCAGCCCAAAGCCGCCGACGTAGATCAGTGTGAACAGCGCCGGCGTTCGCTCAGGCACATGCGGAGTTGGAAGGGGAGAAGGCGTGGGAGTTTGTAAGAGAAGTAAAAATGATATAAGCAGACTCATTCAGACCTGGGTTTACTCGACCTTATAACTCTTCTCTGTGCAACCTCTGTGTTCTCTGTGTCTCTGTGGTTTGTGTTAACGTGGTCTAACTTACCACAGAGACACAGAGAACACAGAGGTTGCACAGAGAATACTACTCACTTTTACGCAGTCGTACTTCCACATCTCCAAAACCAATCACATCGCCGTCTTCGATCAATCTGGATTCGCCGTATGAAATGCGTCGCCCGTTGAGATAAGTGCCGTTAGTCGAGCCGGTATCGGCGACAAGGAGTGTGCCTTCGGCAGTCATCAAAAGTGCTGCATGGATCTTTGAGACGCTCGTATCGTTCAGAGTTAAATCGTTGTCGGAGGCGCGCCCGACGTTGAGTCTCCGGCCCCCCGGTTTGAAGATCAGTGGTATCTCACGCGTGCCGCTCGGCATCGTGACGCGAGCAATTACCTGAATGTCCGGCATCGGCGGCGCTGCGCCGGGAATCGGCACGCCGGCTTTTGCGGCACGCATCTCTTCGTCCTGTCGTCTTAGATCTTCTTCAAACTCGCCGAAGCTCGGATCGACCGAGATTCCGGTCGTGAAAATGTCGACTTCGGCTTCGACAGCGACAGGCGCGAGCGTTCGATAACGATGATCGTTGATGTGATCGATCGCGGCGGCGAGCACTTCGTTTTTGAGGTCGTAAAGGATCTCGGGCGGTGCTTCAGAATGCGTGCCCCACTCGACTTTCAGCACGAGGTGATGAGGAGCGATCCGTCCTTTATTTCCCTCGTCGCGCACTCGTTCATCGATAAGCCGCTTCATGCGCTCGATGAGCTTCGAAGTGGTGAGCCCGCTTTTTGGCTCGACGGTGCGGCCGAGCCTGCGATCGACGACGCTGCCCATTCCTTCGAGGACGCGACGCAGGAGGCGTTCGGGTAATGCTTCCTCGCGTTTCTTTTTTACAGTCAGCTCATCTCTGAGCTTGTCTGTCGGATCGTCAGCGTCAGTCATGAATACCAATACGAGTTTTCTCGCTAGCGGTTCATGACGCATTTTATCCGAAAAGCCACAAAGAAGCACAAAAGACACAAAAGGATTTTAACTAACCCCTTTTGTGCCTTTCGTGCTTCGTGTGCCTTTTGTGGCTGTTTCAGAAAATCAGCTTGACTGAGAATCGCATTGTCCGTGGCCCACCGAAACTGTAGAACGACGGAAAACCACCACCAGTCAAACCGCGCCCGCTCATCGATGTTGACTGCCCGAACGCCAGATTCTGCCTCAGCGGGGTTCCCAATACGAGATCGTTCCCGACTGGATCTTCGAAGTTCGGATGATTGAAAACATTGAACGCGTCTGTCTGGATCTGTAGTCCAACCGTTTCACTGAAATTAAACTTCCGCCGCAGCGCCATATCGACCTGGTGGAAGGCGAAGCCGCGCTGGCTAACAGCTTGTTCGAGGTATGCAACTCCGAATGAAGTCGGAAACATGGACACGAATCTCAGTGGTCTCGCGGAGCGAGCGTTGAAGATCGAGTCGAGCGCCCAGTTGCGAAACAGCTTGTTCCCAATGCCGGTGCGAACCGGCGCCGGCAACTCGTAAGACGCGAATCCGGTGAGATGATGACGCACGTCGAAATCCGACGGCGTGAGATCGAATCCCGTCATTACCACGCGTCGCGCTGAATCGGCTGTCACGTTGTCCGTGGATCGCGCCAACGTGTAGGAGACAAGGGCTCCGAAGCTGTTTGTGAACGGACGCTCAAACTTGAGCTGGAGCGCATCGTAGTTGGACTTGCCGCGGTTCGTAGTCACGCGCAGGAAACTGAAATCCGGATTCTGGTCCAGCAGAGTTTCCGTGTGCAACAGTCTGTGGCCTGACGAGCCGAGGTAAGTCGCTGAAATCGATTGCTGTGACCCCAAACTCTGTTGCAGCGACACGTTCCAATTAATGACGTACGGCACTTTCAACCGTGGATCGAAAGCCATCAAGGGTAGATCGCTATTGTTTGTGTTTGGCGCGATTGAGAACGGAGCATTGAATACTGAACCGCCCGAGACGAACGGGATGGAGTTTGCGAAAATGTCTCCGGAACGATCCTCGCCCAGGTCGTAAACAATCCCGGCGCCGCCGCGCAATACCAGGCCGTTCGTGAACTCGTAAGCCGCTCCAACACGCGGGGCGAAGTTGAGAAATCGCGTCTTCCAGAGCGAGCTGCCGGGCTCTGCGAGATTGAGTGTGCCGGGATCGTTTACCTGATCGACAGCAAACGCTCGGCCCTGAGTCGAGGGCGGAGGTGCGAGCTCCCAGCGCAAACCGTAAGTCAGCGTCAGTCTGGGAGTCGTTCTCCAATCATCCTGCGCAAAAAGCGACAGGTTATGAAACACAGGATTCTGCGGATCGCCAAAGCGTAAGAGATTGACGCGCGTCGCAACACCCGTGCTCGCCTGGTCCATACCGTCGAAGAGAGCATTCAACTCCGAGGCTCGTAAATCGATCGAGGGGGAGAGTCGACGGTAATCGCCACCAAACTTTAGCGAATGAGTGCCTCGAATCGTCACCATTGACCCGGCGACGTTGAACTGGCGTTGCAGGTTTGACTGCTCATCACCAATCATCCACGCAGCGTTTCGTGAATTCAGATCGAAGCTGAAGGACGAAGTCGGGAAGGGCACATCGGGCACGACGGCGCCACCAAAGTTGTCTAAGAAGTAAGTTCCGTTAACACGTGAACGACTATAGTTCGCGCGGAAATCGAAAACGGTCCGCGGTGAATACGTGTGACTCACTGAGCCCGTGATCATCTGTGATCGGTTCTGAATGCGGTTCAACGTATTAAGTGAAAACCCGTTTGGACCACGCAACGTCGCGTCAGAATCAGCGAAGCTATAACGACCATGCAACATCGTTTTTGCATTCAGCGAATGATCGAGGTTGATGCTGGCGGCGTCATGTCGCGCGGGATTTGCAAAACTCGCCGCAAACTCCGCGAAGCCGTCGGGCCGCGACGCGCCATTCGGAACCGGAAAGACGTCCAAAAATTGTCGCATCGAATCCGTGGCTCCAGCCCGTGATGCGAGGGAAGGCACATCAGTGATACCGACCATCGGCTGGCGCAAACGCATTCCTTCGTACGACGCAAAGAAGAATGTTTTGTCCTTCTCGATTGGTCCACCAAATGTGCCTCCGAAAGAGTTCAATCTCTTCGCAGGCTGTTTTAGACCACGACTGTTGGCGAACCAGTCGTTCGCATCAAGCGCGTCGTTGCCGAAGAAATGGAACAGGGAACCGTGGAACTCATTCGTTCCACTACGCGTGATGACGTCTATTTGCGCCCCAGCGCCACGACCCTGTTCGGTCTGCACAGCAGAACTTTGAATGTTGACTTCCTGAGTCGCGCCGAGCGCCGCCACGCCGTTTCCGCCGCCACTCGCTGTCAACGCAGGCATGTTGCCGGACGCTGATGCGCCGGGACTTTCGCCGCCTGCGGCGATGCCGAAGTTTGCGTTAACGCCGTCGATGTTGAATACATTCGAGCTCGCGCGTTGACCGTTTACGGAAACCCCAGTGCTATTCGGGCTGGCGGTATTAGCGCCAGGAGTCAACAGGACCAGGCTGTAAAGGCTCCGTCCCTGAAGAGGCAACTCCTGGATTGCTCGTGGCGTAATGCAGTTTTGGGAGCCGCCGCTGGAACACACAACAACAGCATTGCTTGAGCCCGTTACAGTTACATAAGAAACAGGCCCTGACATCGTGCCGGCCGGTACCTCAACCGGAACGTTGACGCGCACAGGGTCTTCTGCTCCGGTGAACACTACGTCGTCAATTGCAACAAACGAGGTGTACTGCGTCATCAATCTGAAATTTAGACCGACTTGTGTTATCTCTTCGCGCTTTTGATTTCGCGCGGTTTCATCCCCAGTGCTCGCGAGTTCCTCAGTCATCAGATCATCGATCTTGCGCCGGCCCCAGAGTGTCGCCAGCACGTCATGCTCAGCTTGTGTTTCCGGTAGCGCGATCGGAATGTCGCGCGCGAAGTCCTGACCAGCCATCTTTCCTTTCAGACGTATCGCACCTTGACCACTGCCGTTGATAACGTCCCGACAGGATCAGCGGCTTGACGCCGAACAGATCCGGAATGCGTTTCGGATAAACATCCGTGATGGGCAGGTTGGACCAATCGATCGATATGTCAGTCAACAAAGGATTGCGAAGGCGATCATTGAAACGACGTGCGACGGCAGACGCATCGCCTGCTTCTGAAACATAGTCAACTTCACCGCGACCATACTCAGCCATCTTGTCGAGCAGGTAGCGATTGGGAGCGCTGCCGAAACCCATCACAAACACGCGCGCGTTCGAATACTTCTGCACTTCCGCAAGAATCTCCTGATCGTTGCCGACTTGTCCGTCAGTCATAAAACAGACAATGCGCAGGTGCTGTTGTGACTCTGAAGGCTTCAACGCTGCTTTGATGGCCTTCATCATTTCCGTTCCGCCCATACCTTTTTGACGCGCAAGAAACTTCTTTACCTTGCGCACGTTTGCAGGAGTGGCGAGCACGGGTTCTGAAAAGAGGATGTCTGTATCACCAGAGAACGTGATCAGGTTGAACGTGTCGTGTGGATAGAGATTGTTGAGGGCGAGGTCCATCGTCTCTTTAGCTTTCTCGATCGGAAAGCCTTCCATTGAGCCGGAAGTGTCGAGAACGAAGACCATCTCCTTCGGCATTACGTCTTCAGCAGCAACGCGCTGGGGTGGCTGTAAGATGAGAGTGAAGAAGCCACCCCTTTCGGAGCGATGGGTAAGGACGGCATCGTTGATAGTGTCGCCGGCAACGCGATACTTCAGTAGGAAATCTTTATTTGGAATGGTGGCGCGATCTTTCAGACGCACGACGGCGCGCCTTTCGTTAATCTGTTGCACATCGGTTTCGTGCGACTCGGAGTTAACCCCGACGATCGGCACACCAGCATCCAAATTGATTTCTAGAGAGATATCGTGACCGGCCCGCATTCCTTGGGGCGCGTAGGTGGGAGTAATACGGGAGGCATCCGCTTCCTGGTTCTCAGCGGCGGCGGCGGGAGCTTCCTGCTGCGGATCAGCGGCAGGGATGTAACGTGGAGCAACAACCATCGGAAAGGACCACTCGTAAGCACCATCTTCATACTTCAAAGTCTCGACGTAGCTGATGACGATGCGAATGCGTTGGCCCGGCATGATGTTCGCCACTTGCTGCGTGAAGATGTTTGGTCGCTCCTGGTTGAGTAGGCTTGCGACTTTCCCGACTTGTTTAGCGGCGTCGTAAGCATCCTGAGCTTCTTCACGGCGCATGATCTTTCCCTTAACAGTGCGATCACCGATCAGCATCGTGAGATCATCAACAGCAGCGGCTTGCGGAAGCGGAAACTTGTAGACCGCTTCGATCTTGTTTGCGACCGTGTTCTCAAAATCCTGCGTGACAGTCACACGTGAGAGGAAGCCGCTTACCTCGGCCTTCACTTCTGTATGCTTCAACGGGCACTCGGCAGGCTTGCCATCTTTATCGATGTACTGAAGAGATCCTGGCGTGTCATCGGATGACGTAGTAACGACGGCAGCGGCAGTTTCCTCGTGCACAATCGTGGATAGCATGAAGACAACGGTCAGGGAGAGAGCAGTTAATACAATCCATTTAAGAATTGATCTGCGGCGCATACGTTTGTCCTTATCTGCAGGCACACCTCACCGTCATGCTAGTTGCACAGCAAGCGTGCCGCTGCCTAAGTGATCGCTGGTTGTGTTTTTGTTGAGACCGAGAAAAGCGTGGTCTCAGAAGTCTAACTTAACTTTGGACCATGCGGGGGAGACCGCGCGAGGAACCTTCTCTTTGGCTAACGATATTGATGCATATTTTCGTAGGTTGGTAGCCTGAGGTCGAAAAAATTCTCTAACGAAAACCTTGCCGTGCGCAATCACGATCAATTACAGTAACTTCATCACGCCCCATGACCTCACGTCATTCGGACAGTGGAGGTCTTCAATGCTGCAACAGCTTTGGGATAGTTTCATTATGCTGATCCCGGTCTTCTTTCTGCTCACTATGATATTTGGAGCAGGGTTCTACATCGGCCGGGTAAGCAAGAAGGAATAGCCACAAAAAGGCACATAAAGCACAAAAGTTAAAACGAACTGCGCCGCGCTAAAGAAACTTTCTTATGTGCCTTTTGTGCCTTTTTGTGGCTAAATTAATCTTGTATGAAGAGATCGGGTATCGCGGATCTTCCTCTACACGGCGGGCGTGTTCCGCCGTGGCTTGCCCAGCGCATGACGAAACTCGGCACCGCGATCACCGAGACCATCGTTCACGATTACGGCACCTCGGCATTTCTTTCACGTCTCAGCGATCCATTCTGGTTTCAGGCGTTCGGTGCGGTGATGGGAATGGACTGGCACTCCTCCGGCATCACGACTTCCGTGATGGGTGCACTCAAACGCGGTCTTGCACCACGCGCAAACGAGCTCGGTCTTTACGTCTGCGGCGGCCGTGGCCGGTTTTCTCGCAACACACCGAACGAGCTTCGAGCGCTTGCCGACAAACAGGGCTTCGATGGCGACGCTCTGGTGCGCACAAGCCGCCTCACAGCACGCATCGACAACAACGCGATCGCTGACGGCTTTCAGATCTACCTGCACAGTTTTGTAGTGACGTCGAAAGGTGAGTGGGCCGTCGTGCAACAAGGCTTGAATGATTCGAACGGTCTCGCGCGTCGATACCATTGGCACTCTGCATCAGTGCGCGACTTCGTTGCCGAACCGCACACGGCGATCTTCGGTGAGAACCAGGGGACGATCATGAACCTCGTCGATGCGAAAGCCGATCGCGCACAAAGTGCCTTACTCGAGATCGCAAACGACCGTCCTGAAAAGACGCTCAGCGCCGCGCGACACCTGCGCCTGCCGGCGCACCACGACGTTCGTGAGAAGGATGTCGATCTGAAACGACTGGGAGCAGTACTCGCAGTCGCGTACGAAAAGGGACTGCATGACTTCACCGAACTCCTGCTACTCGAAAAGCTCGGCCCACGAACTCTCCAATCGCTCGCACTTGTTGCGGAAGTCGTTCACGGCGCGCCCAGTCGTTTCAACGATCCGGCCCGGTTTGCCTTCGCGCATGGCGGGAAAGACGGTCACCCGCATCCGGTGCCGCTGAAAACCTACGACGAGTCTCTGCGCTTCCTTCGGAATTCACTGGATGCGGCGAAAGTCGGTCACACCGAGAAACTGGACGGTTTCAAGCGTCTGGACCGCTTCGTCCGTATGGTTGAAAAGCAGGCGGAGCCCCGCATGGATCTCGACGCCCTAATTCGTCACGAAAATGCAATCTCGCCATTACTTGGCGGAAGAACAGTGTTTGACGACCGCCGGCGGCGTGTGTCGAACCCGCGTCAGGGCTCTTTGTTCTAATTTAAAGACACCCTTCAATTTCGGCGTCTGTTTTGCTACTCTTTTTGCACCCCCACCAATAAATGCCCCGACCTTAAAGACGTTGCTGGAATGTGCCGGTGTGCATTCCCGATAAGTATTAGAAGGAGCAAAAAACTATGAGCTTTAAGAAATTTCACCCATTAGCAGTGGGCTGTGTTCTGGCCGTCTTGATGTCAGTGGCGCCCGCTGTTCTTGGACAAGTTACGCCAACAGACACAACAAACACGCAGGCGACGCGGGAACGAAGTCTGACGATGCGGTCAATTCCGGCTGGATCCAAGATGAAGTTCAGGGGCGTGGTTATTAGCCGCGATGCCGACGTTTTTACGATTCGTGACCGCACTCGGCAAGACTATCAGGTCCTGATTACTGACAATACCAGCATTAAAACCCATGGCGGTTTTCTTCGTTCCGGCAAGAAGTATCCGGTTACAGATATCCTGCGAGGCTTGATTGTCGAAGTCGAAGGAAAGGGAGATGCGCAGGGCCAGCTCGTGGCCGACAAGATTCGCTTCAACGAGTCAGACATGCGTGCGGCTATTACTTCGGACACGCGCGTAAGTCCAGTAGAAGCTAACATGGAACGCGTGGCTGGTCAGATGGATGAGCTTTACGCAGTCGCGGCAGAAGCTCGCGCCGAGGTAAAGGCTGTCAATGAGCGTGTTTCAGCACTCGATGATTACGACGTGCAGGAGACGGTGGCAGTCACTTTCCGCACAAACAGTGCAGTACTCTCGCCGGAGGCCAAGACATCGCTGGATGAGCTTGCCGCCAAAACCGCGACCGCGAAGGCGTTCATGATCGAAGTTGCTGGTCACACGGATGCCACGGGCAGTGAAGCCAAGAATTTCCGGCTGAGCCGCGCGCGTGCGGATGCGGTGGTGCAGTATCTGGCCGTGCAGCACAAGATTCCGCTACGCCGGTTTGTCACGCCGATGGGCTATGGCAAGACGGAGCAAGTTGCTGACAACACGACCGCATCCGGTCGCCAGCAGAATCGACGTGTGGAAGTGAAGATGATTATCAACCGCGGGTTGAATCAAAGTACGACAAACGCGGCCCGACCGTAAGCAGGACATTTAGTCCACAAAGGCACAAGAAGCACAAACGCACTTTTACAAGTGTTTTGTGCTTTTGTGCTTTTTTGTGGTCGATACACGCTTTAAGTGCCTCAAACCCCGTTTCGTCTAAAATCCCACAAACAGATTCAGCAATTTCGTGGTTATCAAGGGTTTTTCGCCCCTTTTCGTGGCCCCGCGTTTGCTGAACAGAGAAACATGACTAATACTGAAGTCTTCCCAATCGTGCACGGTGGCTTAACGGCCACGCAGAAACCTGAACCGGCGCCAAACTCCGATCTCGCCCTGGCTGTCGCGGCTGGAAAAGGCGACATGGCGGCGTTTGAAAAGCTTTATGAACGCCACAACAGGCGCGTGTACTCGCTATGTCTGCGAATGACGCAGAATGCCGCTGAGGCCGAAGATCTTGCCCAGGAAGCATTCATACAGTTATTCCGCAAGATCGGCAGCTTCAGAGGCGATTCAGCGTTCACCACGTGGCTGCACCGGCTGACGGTCAACCAGTGTCTGATGCACTTCCGGAAGCGGAGTGTGAAGCTGGAACGAACGACGGAAGAAGGCGAGACTCCGGTACAGGTTGTCAGCGGAACAGAAAATCCAAATGCGATGCCGGTGATGGACCGTATCGCACTCGACAACGCGTTAACACAACTGCCGCCGGGATATCGAACAGTGTTTTTACTGCACGATGTCGAAGGTCACGAGCACGAAGAGATCGCAAGGATGCTCGGCGTGGCAGTGGGTACATCCAAATCCCAACTTCATAAAGCGCGCATGAAGCTGCGCAAGATACTCAGAGCTCGTAACGAGCCCAGCAAGAACTAGCCGCAAAAAGGCACAAAGGGCACAAAACGAAAGCACAAGAGCTGATAAGGCCTTGTGCTTTTCTTTTTGTATTTTCTTTTGTGCTTTTGTGCCTTTTTGTGGCTAAAATCCGTGTAACCTAAACACGGAGACAAACAATGAGCGAACGCAGCGTCACCTTCTACCGCTGGGATGAGATGCCGAAGGAACAGGTCACGGAAATGCTCGATCGGCGGCTAATAACTGCCGATCGCATGATGCTGGCCCATGTTTACCTGAAGAAAGGCGCGATCGTCCCGCGACATTCACACGAGAATGAACAGATTACTTATATTCTCGAGGGTGGCCTGCGTTTCTGGATCGGCGCAGATGAAGCACAGGTGATCGACGTGATGGCGGGTGAAGTGTTACACATTCCTTCGCACGTCCAACACAAGGCGGAAGCACTCGAAGATACACTCGACGTCGACATCTTCAGTCCGCCTCGGCAGGATTGGCTCGACAAAACAGACGACTATCTCAGGCAGAAATAGCCGCTATGGATCTCGGACTCAAAGATAAAGTTGCACTCGTGGCGGCGAGTAGTCAGGGTCTTGGTCGCGCGGTTGCTGAAGAACTCGCGGCTGAGGGCGCGTCGCTCGTGCTTTGCGCGCGCGACGCGCCAACTCTCGATCGGACAGCCGCGGCAATTGCAGAGCGTAGTAACACGCGTGTTCTCGCGGTGCCCGCAGACGTTACCAGTCACGGATGACATCAAGCGACTCGTTGACGCCGGCATCGAGAGATTTGGTCGCATCGATATTCTCGTCACGAACGCCGGTGGACCACCGGCCGGACGATTCGATCAGCTAACTCAGGAGCAGTGGGAACAGGCGATACGATTGACGCTGCTCAGCGCAGTCGAGTTGACGCGCCAGGTTTTGCCCGGAATGAAAGAGAGACGCTGGGGACGAATTCTCAACATCACCTCGATCGCAGTAAAGCAACCTGTTGAGAACCTGCTGCTGTCGAATAGTTTGCGAGCAGGCCTGACCGGATTTGCGCGGACGCTCGCGAACGAAGTCGCCGCGGAGGGGATTACAGTTAACAACGTTCTGCCCGGTTACACGCGCACAGAACGACTTGATGAGCTCGCTGGAGATGATGGCTGAGAAGCAGGGAATCAGTCCAAGTGAGTTCAGGGGTAAGTGGGAGAAAGAGATCCCGATGGGTCGTCTTGGCGAACCGCACGAGTTTGCGGCCGTGGTCGCATTTCTTGCTTCCGAGCGCGCGAGCTATATCACCGGTACGTCTATACAAGTTGACGGCGGCTGGATTAAATCTCTACTCTGATCATCATGATTAAAGCAATACGTGGTAGCACCATCTGATAACTCGATAAAGACACCTTCGACCGGCTCATTGGACCATACCGGAGAAGGGGTGATCATCGACATTGGGACGGGAGACGGGCGCTTTGTGTACCAGTCTGCGCGCCGGAACCCGAACAAGTTCTACATCGGGATCGATCCCAACACTCGCCCGCTCGAAAAAATCTCCGAGAAGATTCATCGCAAGCCCGCAAAAGGCGGCGCTCCTAACGTTCTCTTCATCCAGTCGGCCGTGGAAGATCTGCCGGCGGAGCTGGATGGAGTGGCGAATGAAGTACACGTGCACTTTCCGTGGGGAAGCTTGTGGCGTGCTGTGGCGACGGGTGACATCGAGGTGATGAGAAACTTGCGACGGATTTGTGCGGTTGATGCGTTGCTGGAAGTGGTGATTGGGATCGATCCGGTGCGGGATCAGAGTGAGATTGAGCGATTAGGGATCACGCCGCTAACGTTGGAGTTTATTGATGGTGTGCTGGCTGAGAATTACAGGGTTGCGGGGTTTGAGATGGTCGACCGAGGGATACTTACTTCGTCGCAATCGCTTGAGACTTCGTGGGCCAAACGATTGCAGGGGAATGAGCAGAGACGGATTACTTACATCGTCGCGCGTGCGGTGTAACGTTAAATTAGACAGGATTACAAGATTTACAGGATTAACAAGATAAATCCTTACATCCTGTAAATCCTGTCATCCTGTCTAAAAGCTCTTATCATCCGCAGAAGGCCCGAAGATCGCCGGCACCTTCTCACCCATCAATCGCAAATATACCGTCATCTGCCCGCGATGATGTGACCAATGACTGAACGTGTCCTGGATTATCTCAGCACGCGGTCCTTCCCACACCACTTGTCCACGCGCGAGTAGCTTCCAGTTTGTTGCCAGATGCTCATCAGTCGTCTTCTCAAGTGCGGCGCTTGCTTCAGCAGCCGCTTCATCAAGTGCCTTTACCAACGCCTCTCGCGTCTCTTTCTGCGCCTTTTTCGTGCCCTGGCCCTCAGCAGGCGCAACATCCAGATCGTCACGATTGATCTCCATAGTGATCCACGTCGGTATCGTCGCCACCATGTCAGCCAGGTAACCAAAGATCATCGACTTCTCGTGCGGTTTCCAGTCGTACTTTCCCTCCGGCACCTGCTCGAGTGCTTTGCGTGAACGCTCAACTTCGCGGTCCAACTGCTCCCGGTAAAACTCAGTAAGTTTCATTGTCTGAATTGCCCTCCTGCAAAATATTATCCCACACGTGTATTATGACGCGCGATGTTCCTGCAATCGAACTTCGCACAATCGTTTCAATCGCCATTTATTCGCATCATTGTCGCAATCATCGCGCTGGGATTACTTTACATCCTGTGGCGCGAAGTCCGAAAAATCCCCGCCAAGCTAATGACGCTCATGGCGACGGCCTTCCTCGACATGGTCGGCGTGTTGATGATCTTTCCGCTCCTGCCATTCTACGTTAAGCAATTCGGCGGTGACGGAATCAACATTCTCGGGTTTAACCTCGGCATTGGGCTCATCGCTGGTTTCATCATCAGCTCTTTCACTGTCGCACAGTTGATCAGCGCTCCGATGTGGGGCCGCTTTTCGGATCGAGTGGGTCGCAGGCCTACACTGATCATTGCGTTGACCGCGTCAGGCATTGCTTACCTGATCTTCGGTTTTGCCAACTCACTGTTTCTGCTCTTCGTCTCGCGCATCGTGCAGGGAGCCGGTGGTGGGACAGTGGGCGTCATCCAGGCTTACGTGGCAGATTCAACCGCGCCGCAGGACCGCACGCGCGCCCTCGGTTGGCTTTCGGCAACAACAAATCTTGGGGTGGCGCTCGGTCCGGTGCTGGGATCGTTCGCCATCACCCTCGGAAAACGCGATCTGATCCCTGGTCCAGCAACGTTGGAAATGGGAAACGCGGCGCCCGGTATCATCGCCGCGGTGCTGTGTTTTATTAACATCGCTTTTGCGGCCCGTTATCTCACGGAGTCGCGCGATGCGACTGAACACGCGCCGGTTGAAGGTGAGGTCAAACGAACGTCACGCCAGGTCATCTGGCGCGTGATGTCTCACTCGAAAGAGACTTCGTCAAGACTGATCTGGATCTATGCGATCGCGATGGGCGCGTACCAGGGCAGCTTCTCCGTACTCGCACTCTTTCTTAACGCACGCTTCCAGGTGACCGCACAAACGATCGGCTACTTCTTCATGTACGTCGGCTCGATCTCAGTCTTTACGCGCGTGCTGCTGCTCGGACGAATGGTCGACTGGCTCGGCGAGACAAAACTGTCGCGACTCGGGCTCTCACTGCTCGCGCTCGGGGTAGTGGGAATGTCGCAATCGCACACGTTGTGGATGCTGGGAATAGCGGTCGCTTTGATTCCGCTCGGAACGGCGTTTACGTTTCCATGTGTGACGGCGCTGCTGTCGCGCGTGATCAGTCCACGAGAGCGTGGGCTTTACATGGGAATGCAGCAGACGTATGGCGGAGTCGCGCGTGCGATTGCGCCGCTCTTCTTTGGCTGGTCGTTTGATAAGCTGGGTGTGTCGTCGCCTTACCTGATCGCTTCCGCTTTTATCCTCGCGACGATCTTTCTGAGCCCACAGGTAGCGCACGAGGCTAAGAAGCCGGCGCTTTCCGAGCAATCCCCAAAGAATGCGTAGTTTTACTCATTCAGATTGTCGAGGCCGGTAAACTTCCACCCGGTTCGCGTTTCCTCGAAATGGTAAACCACGACTGGATTTCCAGCCGCGTCGGGACACACAACGCTGAAGTGCTTCGGATTCTCAGGATCCTTCTCGATCGTCGCTTTGCTGAAACACGCCGCTGCGTCAGTCTGTTCGTTGAAGACCTGTCGATAGCGCCTGCTAAGTTGGGCCTTTGTTTTTATCGCCGGAATTCCATACGACATGTCGAGCGGAAACTTCGAAAGCCGCGCAATTGTCTCGACGTCACGCTTACTGACGGCCGTCTTGAACGACTGCCAGAAAGTCTCCGCCGAATCGGCGGCGGGGAGCAGCAGAAGCAAAGAAAGGATCGTTATGGTTTTCATAGTGGTACAATCCGCGGCTAATACTAAAACGAAAGGTGCAATTTGGCGATGCTCAAAAGGTTCGTGATTGTTCTGGTCTGTCTGTCGGTAGCGTTTGCTCTTACTGGCTGTGCGAAGAAAGATGGCCCGACGCGTGCCGCGGATTCAGCGGCGCCCGTGGAAGGAGTTGAGAAAGTGAAGCCTGCGCCCGGAACCGGGAACGTGCAGGGAAAAGTGCTTTACAACAACGCCCCGGTTGAGAATATCGACGTGCGATTGTGCGAGACGTTCAGTCGTTTCCTCAGCGGATGCGGAGGAAAGATCTACACCGCCAAAACTGATAAAGACGGCGATTTTGTAATCACGAATGTTCCGCCGAAAGAGTATGAGGGTTTGACGGTGCGCGTCTTTGACACCGATTCATACGTGTTTGCGACGACGGGCGTCGCGGGAATCGCTTCGGCGAAATACAACGTCGTTGCCGATAAGACACTCTTCGTCACGCCGACGCATTTGTTCAAGGGCGACTTGCAGGTGACTAATCCGAAGGCCGGATCGACCGTGAGCGGACAGGATTTAGAGTTGCAGTGGCAGGGATATCCAGATGCGACGTATTACAAATTCACGCTCTATCCTGACAATCACCAGATCACACCGCCGTACATCAATGAGCGTGTGGATGGTGCGTCGTTCAAGGTGAACAAGCCGCTGGAGAAGGGGACTTATCGATTCAAGGTTGAGGCGTTCAACAAGGGCGACAAGAAGCTGTCAGAGACGGCGGATAATATTAACTTTACGATCAATTAATTCCGGTGAGGCTCTGGATTGGTAACTAAGCCGTTAGACAGGATTTCAGGATTCACAGGATTCACAAGATTTATCCTGTAAATCCTGCACAATCCTGTCATCCTGTCTAACATTGACCTTACTTATTAGGCGTCTTCACGGCAATCACATTCGAGAACGCCGAATTGCCTGACGCATTAAACGCCCGCACCCGATATCGATACCACGTATTATTCGTCAGCCCGGTATTCGGGAACGTCGTAACGTTTGCCCCAACCTGCGCTATCTGCGCAAAGTTCGTGCAGTTATTCCCCGTACAACGCTCAATCCGGAAGCCCTGCTCGTTGTTGGAATTATCCGTCCACGACAGGTTGATCTGGGTCGTAGACACGGCCGTTCCGCTGAGATTGCTCGGCGCATTCGGCACCGGCTGAGGTGTCGGCGTTGGAGTAGGCGTTGGCGTTGGTGTCGGTGTAGGTGTTGGAGTAGGCGTCGGAGTTGGCGTCGGAGTAGGTGTCGGCGTGGGAGTTGGATTACCACTACCACACGTCGGGAAGCGGAACGATCCGATTCTCGTGCGCCAGTTGAACTGGCTTGTCGTCGCGTAATACTCAGACGTAAACCAGAAAGTACAATCATCAACCGGATCGATAGTCAGCGCCGCATAGTCGCCCCAACGACTGCCCGTACCGGTTTGACTTCCCGTTCCGGCAAAAAGAGTCGCCTCACCCTGGCCCAAGCGTGTTCACCGGATCCGTGGCGAGTCGTCCCGCATATCGCAACTGCGGGAAGATCGTCGCGCTCGAAGCGCTGTAACCAATCGCGATATTTCCATCGCGGTCCATCGCCGCGCTGCCGATCCATCGCCAGGTGGTGTCAGGCTGGTAAGTGCTCTCCTGATTCACGGTCACTGGCCCATTGGTCACGTTGCGCAACTCAAACCAACGAATACCCGCGACACTCCCGAATTCACGGTGTAATTGCCAACAACCGATTCGTGCGTGCCGAAGTTTCGATACGCAACTCTGAACATCAGCCGATCTGCGATCGCATCCAGACGCGAGGTCGTACCGCTTTGCGGCACACACGATCGAGTCGTGGGACAGAGTTGTGTAAATCCAGCCGCGCCAGGATTCGCAAAGACGTGTAAACGTCGAGTTTGCCGGTGTCGCAAAATCTGCGTGGAAGTGAAAGATCTTATAACTGCCCAGACCGGGCCATTGCACAAATGTCGCCGGGGCACCGGCCGGCGGCAGAGTCGAGCCATCGAGATCTGCCGGCAGGTAAGTCTCTTCCAGTGGTCCACCAGTAATGCCGGGCGTGATGAACGTGGCCGGCAAGCCCGCGAGCATCTTGGCCCGGTCGAACGCGAAAGGTTGCGGGCCAAGGAACGCCGTGCCGGTCGAGTTGAACACGTTCATGCTCATGTAATAACCGTCGGGCCAGACACTCAGGTGCGGGTAGTCGAAGAAGTTGGAACCGAGATGAAAATCGTAACGATGATAAGAGCCGGTTGCGTCTCCGGTAGTCGAGACAGCCACGCATTCATCGGTCGGAATGGAAACACCGGCAAACTGCGAGATTATCCAACGATCGGCAAGCTGGTCGTACATCACCACCGGGTCGCCGCTGCCGTTGAATTCACAAACGCCACCGAAGCCGCCCCAGACGGTTTGGATGCCTGATGGTCCAAGCAACGAAGCTCCGGTTGTCTTGTCAAAAACTTGAAAACCCTCGTTGACACATCTGGACATACTGCGTGGCGCCGACTTCACCGTTCGTATCCGGCGGAGCGCAGTTGCAGGCGACACCAGGAAACGCCATGCCGTTGAAGTTCATGTCTGTCGTCGGCATGTTCGCCGCGGTGAACTCGTCAGCGGCGATCGACTTTTGGACCACGCGATCGGGAGCGTCTTTGTGCGGATGCGCAATCTTCGGGTTCGCGTTTGCTTCTTTCTTTGGCTTGAAGACAGGTTGCTGCTTCATTTCGCGCACCGGCGCTGACGTGTCGTTGCGGATCGACTGGCCGACTGTGATGTCGTGTCTTCGTACCCTGGACCGGGCTTGGAACGACTGAATTTGCGGCTGTCGGCTGAGGATTTGGAAGCCTCGATGATGCGAGGAACCGTGATTATCGCGCCAAAAAGCAGAACTGCTGCTACCAGAACAATGATTCTGATTCGCATTCCTTATCTCCTTCGGGATCAGAAGTTCTAAAGACAAGCGGGGGCCACCTCGGGGAATTACTATTGGAGCTAGTAGAGCCTGGGTGAAAAGAGGCCGGAAAGCCGATTCACGCTACCACAGTTTCGTAAAAAAGGCCAAGAAAATTCGGAATTCGGAGTCCGCGGAGCGGTCGGCCCAGACGGCAGTTTTTACAGGATTACAGGATTAGCAGGATAGACATATAAAATCCTATTAATCCTGAAAATCCTGTAATCCTGTAAACTATTCGCCTTATGAGCAAAACGTGTGGACTTCTTATAACCATCTGTCTTCTCGTTTCGGCCTGTTCAATGCCGCAGACCAGCGAGCGCGCCAACACCATCAAGATCGGCGCATTTCTGTCACTGACGGGCGCTACTTCCGCCTACGGAATTTCCGCTTCGAACGCGATCAACCTCGCGGCGGACGAGGCCAATCGCAATGGCGGCATCGACGGCAAACAGATCCAGATCGACATCGAAGACGATCACTCGAACACGCAGGAAGTGCCCGACATCGTCAACCACCTCGTCAAAGAACACAAAGTGCACGCATTGATTGCCGAGCCAGTCAGCACGAGAGCGATGCTCGCCGCGCCGATCGCACAACAGAACCAGATCGTGATGATCTCCTCAGCTTCAGTGAAACCCGAGCTGACGATGCAGGGCGACTACATCTTTCGCGCGTGCTTTATCAGTTCGACTGAAGGCGACGCGATTGCGAAGTTTGCAGTGGACCACCTGAAAGCAAAGAGCGCCGCGATTATTCTCGATGACAAGAACGACTACGCAGTAGTGCTGGCGGGTTTCTTTGCCGAGTCGTTCACGAAACGCGGCGGTCAGGTTTATCGAGCAGAAGTACGAAGCAAATGCCACCGATCTGAGCGCGCAGATGAACGCGATCAAAGCTGCGGCGCCTGACGTCGTCTTTGCACCTGGCTTTTACACAACCGCGCCGCTCGTCGCGCGTGAAGTAAAGAAAGCCGGAATCAAATCGACGCTGATCGGTAGTGACGGTTGGGATTCGCCAAATCTTCTCGACGCCGGTAGTGAACCGTTCGAAGGCGTCTACTTCGCAAATCATTTCTGGGCCGGCAGTGACGATCCGCTCGTAAAGAAGTTTGTCGCAGACTATCGCGCGAAGTATGGTGTTGACCCCGACGCCGGCGCTGCCACGGCATACGACGCCGCGCGTATGCTGTTCGACGCGTTCAAACGCGCGAAGTCAACGGAGAGCGCCGCAGTGCGGAACGCGCTTGCGCAGACAAAAGACTTTCCCGGCGTGACTGGTAAAATCACACTCGATTCAAACCGCAATGCACAAGTGCCGGTTTACATGCTGCGCATAGAGGGTGGTAAATTCAAATTGCAGCAATAATCAATCATCCCCGACGGTCGCAACACTTTTAAGGAGCCTAAAGCAATGAAAGTATTTCGCATAATTGTCGCCGCAGCCGCTATCGCGGCGTTCGCGATCCTTGCCCACACGCAGACCCGACCGGCACCGGCAGCGGCGCCAACTAACGTCGCCATTATCGACTCGTCAGCGTTCAGTGATGAAAAAGCGGGCATCGCGCGCGTGATGGCTGCAATGCAACAGATCGAAACGAAGTTTCAACCACTGCGGACCGAGATTCGTGGCATGCGCGAACGTTTGAACACGATGCGATCCGACATTCAAAAGAAGCGCCCGGTCCAGGATCCGAAGTTGACCGCGCAGCAAACTGATGAAGCAGATCGTCTCGAGGTACAACTAAAGCGCAAACAGGAAGATGCGCAGGCCAGTTATCAAAAAGAATCCGTAGCAGTCCTCGAGCCGTTACAAAAAGACATCGGCACTGCATTGGTTGCCTATGCCCAGTCAAAGGGCATCACGCTGCTGATGGATGTGAATCGAGTTCCGGTTGTCTATGCAGCGGCGAGTTTGGACATCACGAAAGATTTCATCGCCGACTACAACCGGACCCATCCGGCCGGAGCTGCTCCCGCGCCGCCGACACGACCAGCGGCCACACCGGCAACTCGGCCAACGCGACCGTAAACGGGCAGTCCAGAAATGCTCAGAAAAGTTCTCCTCCTATCGGCCTCCGCAGGCGCGGGACATGTGCGCGCCGCTGAGGCGATCGAAAAGGCGTTCAATCAGGCGAAGGATGCCGCGAGCAGGGAAGTGCGTCACATCGATGTGCTTAACTACACGAACAAACTCTTTCGCCATCTCTACTCAAAAGCCTACATCGATCTCGTCAACAAAATGCCGGAGGTGCCGGGCTGGTTTTACGACAAGCTCGACAAGCCCTGGAAGAACGAGCGCCGGCGGCTCGCACTCGACAAACTCAACACGCGTCCGTTCGTCAAGATGCTGCGCGAGTACCAGCCGGATCTGATCGTCTGTACTCACTTTCTTCCGGCTGAGATCGTTTCGTGGTTAAAAGCGAAGGAGCGTTTGGCGAGTCGACAGGTGATCATCGTCACTGATTTCGACGTGCATGCGATGTGGCTGGTCCATCATTACGAGCGTTACTTCGTTGCGTTGGAAGAAGCGCGTGTGTATCTCGAAGCGCTCGGCATACCGCCGGAAAAGATCACGGTGAGTGGAATTCCGATCGATCCGGTGTTTGCAGCTAAGAAAGACAAACAGGAGATGCGAGCGAAGCATGGTCTTGCGCCGGACCGGACGACGATTCTGCTTTCCGCCGGCGGGTTTGGTGTCGGGTCGGTTGATGCGCTGGTTAGCTCGTTGATGCCGTTACAGCATCGCGCGCAGATCGTCGCGATCTGTGGTCGCAATGAAGAGTTGAAGAAACGTTTGACGAGACTGGCGGCGCGAACGAAGCCCGACGCGACTGTGCTTTTGAAACCGTTCGGTTACACGAAAGAGATGGACGAGCTGATGACGGCGTCGGATCTGGTGCTCGGGAAGCCGGGCGGGTTAACGACCTCCGAAGCGCTGGCAAAAGGATTAGTATTCGTAATCGTTAATCCGATTCCGGGTCAGGAAGAACGTAATTCGGATCATCTCCTCGAAAGCGCCGCCGCGATCCGCTGCAACAACCTGCCCACGCTGTCTTACAAACTCGATCAATTGTTAGCAGATCCGGCGCGCTTCAAGTCAATGCAGGCCAACTCACGACGAATGGGACATCCGAACGCCGCCATGGAAATCGTCGAACAATTGTTGAGTGACGGGCGGCCACGGAGTGCCGCCCCTACAGTTCGCTCCGAGGAACTGACATCTCGTAAACAACTGTAGATGATGAGGCAAGTGGCGGACTCGATGAAGGCCGCGATGTCCACTGATGTAGTGGTGGACCATGAGTGAAGAAAGTTAGACAGACCAATCGGTACTACGAAAGAGGAACCACCACTTTTTCCTTCATTCGTTTCTTCGGAGTTATCACAGTACCGATAGCTTCTTTGCCAAGACTGAATACGGTGCGCCTGTTCTCAAAAAATACTTTGAGCCATGCTAGTCTGGTTGTTTGTGGAAAATAGATCGCGCGGAATGCAAGCCGGGTAATGAAGTGAAAAATTCGAGGACCAACTGGTGCGTAGCTCATCGACTGAACCGCTTCTGCGTTACGCGCTGCATCGTATGAGCGGGCCCACGCATGATGGAGCTCGTGGTGAGTTTCCTCGATGGTCATTTTAAGCGGCACGTGGGCCATCGTGTTTTTCTCAAACTTCAGCCAGTGTTTTGGACGAACCAGGCGGCCATCAGCTTGTAGCCGCTTATAAAGCGGTGTAGATGGAAACGGTGTGAGCTGGCCGAAAACCGGTAAGCCGGGAGGCCACATGCGAAGTTGTTCCAGTATCCGGTCTGCCACGCCGGGTGTGTCGTTATCCATGCCAATAATGAAGGAAGTGATGGCGTAGATATTTCGGTCAGCAAGACGTTTGAGCACGCCCGTGTATTCTTCGGGCTTGTTAAATCCCTTCTTAACGTCGGCCAGATTAACTGGGTCAATCGACTCCATCCCGATAAAGATGACCTTCCCGCCGGAGTCAGCAATCAGATCAACCAGCTCTTGATCGCGTAAAAGGTTGGCGCTGATCTGCGCGATCCATGGGAGTCTGCGCACCGGCAGCGATGATGTCGCGCAGCAGTGATTTCGTTCGTTTGATACTGATGGCAAAGTTATCGTCAACGAAAAAGACTGAGATTACTCCGCCTTCAGCTTTAGCGCGCGCCTTCAACGCCAGTAGTTCGTCGACGATACTTTGATTTGTGCGAAAGCGGATCGAATCACCGAAGAATCCGGTGACGGTGCAAAACTCACAACCATAAGGACAGCCTCGCCCTGACTCGATCGGAACAATGTGCAGCGTGCGCCAGTGCGGCCCGACGCGCGATAGCAAAGGCCTCAAGAAACGCGGGAAGAAATTGAATTGATCGAGATTTAGCGACTCCCACGGAATCGCGGGGTAAGGCTGAAGACTCGGCTTCCGTTCTTTACCGGTATCGTCAACAGGCTCATAGACTTCTTTGAGTTCACCACGCGCCGCATCCTCGACTATCCGCGGCCAGGTTTCATCAGCTTCACCGAGCGCGATCGCATCAGCGTGCCGTGGTCCACCATCTCGTCCGAGCGCCTCATCAGGAACTTCCGTGACGTGCGGGCCGCCCATCACCACCGGAACGCCGGCGAGGCGGATCGCATCGGCAACTCGATAAGCTTTCTCAGCCATTCTTGTCATTGCGCCGATGCCGACGAGATCGATTTTCTGTTTTTTTATGAACTGAACGATCTCATCATCGCTCATCGCGCGCGCATTAGCGTCAATCAGAATAACCTCATGACCAGGAGGAGTAAGCGCTTGAAGCAGAAACATCCAGAGGTGCGGCATAAAGTTGCGCGTGACACCATTGTCTGGATTGTAGAGCAGAATCTTCATCTTTCGATCTCCGGGGTAAATGAATGTCAATAGCCTTTACAGATGCGCCGTTACGCAAATGGGTCAGAGGAGGAGTGAAAGACTCGATACCGTGATCAGCAAGGCTGTTGCTTCGCGCTGCACTATAACACATGTGTGGGCTAGCCCAAACACATGTGTGGGCTAGCCCACATAGGGAAAAGTCTAATGTCCATGCACTCTTTTGTGATCAGCTTCGCATATGTACGATAGCGCACGGACGATGCCATTGGTGATTGATACCTGGTCTCGTGTTCGTTCTGAAATGTATATGTTGTTTAGTGTCTGGTCAAATGCCCTGGGTGCGTTAGGAGTCTGAAACATGCCTGTTCTGAATAATGGCGATAACGGAAGTACAAGCGTTAACCGAATGCTCGCCACGCTCCCTAAAGCTGAATACAAACGTTTGTTGCCGTCGTTAAAACCCGTCGACCTAATCCTCGGCGATGTGTTGTACGAGCCGGGCACGGTAATCCAGTACGTTTATTTTCCAAATGACTCAATAATTTCACTAATCTCGCCACAGTTGGGAACGTCGTCGGTCGAAGTCGGGATGATCGGAAATGAAGGGATGGCGGGACTTGCCGTCTTCCTTGGTGTCAAGTCTTCATCAACACAGGCGCTGGTTCAGGGCGCTGGCTCTGCAATGAGAATGACCTCGGGCAACATACGCCAGGAAGCCAATCGCCTTAGCAGCTTGCATAGTCTGCTGCATCGCTATTCGCAGTCGCTGCTGACGCAGATATCCCAAACATTAGCGTGTAATAACTTTCATTTGGTCCACGCGCGACTGGCACGCTGGCTATTAATGACCAATGACCGGCTGGGATTAGCAGAGTTTCCGCTGACGCAATCGTTTCTTTCGAACATGCTGGGAGTGCGGCGCGAAGGTGTCAGCGAAGCGGCCAGCGAGCTACAGGCCCACAAACTGATTCGGTATAGCCGCGGTGTAATCACGATCCTCAACCGTCGTGGTCTCGAAGCGAATTCTTGTGAGTGTTATGAGATCATTAAGGCCGAAACAGATTCATACTTGAATTGAGTGATGTTCATTATCTCATTTGACATTAAGTGTTTACGGGCGTAACGTTCTAGTGAACCGAGTTTGGCTTACTCCCTTCTCAGCTCCTCTGGAATCCACCAGATCTCCTGAACGTCAACAGCCACAATCGAGGAGCTAAGATATTTCTGTGACAAGCCACCATAAAGCAGTAACAGCGTACGGAAAAGTTTTTGGAGATGTTAACAGCAATGAATTCTGGCCGGGAATTGTCTCACGCTTTCAGCTCGTCCTTCTTGCTGGTCACAGAAGCAAACAGCTCTATAACGGTGCGCAGCCACGAATTCCCACCGACCCACTGAAGCGAAGAAATACGAGCATTGCTCTTGAGGAATTGAGGCGAGGTCTCGTATCTTTCAACGGCCGAAACACGAACGAGTCTCAATTAATCCCTGCCTCGATTGATACTTCTGCGAACACGTTGGTGAAGGCCTAGTGAAATCAATGAACGGCCTTAGAGTTTATACCGATCCAAGAAGGCCTGATACCTGGAGCGCAGATCCTGTCTTTTACAGCAGGCGTGGAGGTGGTCCATATTATCGATGGCGATACGAAGAACTCCGCGGGTGTTGGTCGAGTTCACGCGTGCCTGCCTTTGAGTTATCGGTGACTGAACTCGTCTCAGCTCCCTGGAGAGAGGTACCCGCCGCACTGAAGTCGAGCCTCGATGAACATTACGTAGATTATTGAACCTCTGCCGTCTCACCCGCGTGTCTATCGACGACCGGAACTCTGCCATAAACTCCCATCAACATAATCGAGGCGAAGAATTACAACCCGTTCCTTGAATAGCGCGCGGTTGGCTGCCGTGGGCGCCGGAATTTGATCCTTTAAGGTCTTTTCCTTTCCTGGCGAAAGATTAATCTTAGCGGTAAAAACGTAAGCGAGTCCGTCCCGCGCATCTGGTGGGACTAAAACGTAAGCCCATTTAACAGTTTGAATTGTCCTGCTGCCAGTGTTTCTTATTACCGCCGTAAATTTGTAGTCGACTCCGCGAACACTCGTGTCAGATTTGCGAGAGGTGGGCAGGGCAGTGCTCGACGGATCCAGTAATGGCGGTGGTCCAGGTTGATCCTTGGCGGTTGGATCCGCGAGTATGCGAGTACCAGACTGACTAACGGGAGTTGTCGAAACAGAAATTACAGGTGATGGAGGCTTGGTCAGTACGTGTGATGGCTCTTCATTCCAACTGAATTTGACGATCTCGACATCAGCGGGTTCCTGATGTTCAGCGCGTAAAACTGCTTGCTGCTTGATGTGATTGGCGGCCGTTTTCATTTGAGACTCAAGTCTCTTATCAAGCTCGAAGCATCGTTTAAAATCCGACTCAGCAGCCGTGTCCTCACCGCGCATTAGATGAACGATACCTCTATCGCCATACGCTTTGGCATACGTCGGCTCGATCTCAATCGCTCGGTTTAGATCGGCCATGGCGCCATCAAAATCGCCTCTCTGGGCCAACAGATTTCCACGATCATCATAAAAGCGCGGATGTTGTTTAAGAGTTATGGCTTGAGTGAGATCAGCTATTGCTTCGTCAAGCCGGCCCAGTCGATATCGAGCTATGCCACGAAAGTAGAAACAGAACTCCAGTTGCTGGCCATTCAACTCGATCACTTTTGTGAAATCGGCAATCGCTCCCTCGAGATCGTTCTTCTCAAAACGACTGATGGCGCGCTGTGAAAAGTCGTCTGCTGAAACTGGTTGTTGTGCTTGAGCAGTGCAAGCGACGAGAAGAAGCAGAAAGATGAGCGGAAGGTTGAAGTAGTGCACGGGATTCCTCCCAACGCTCCGTTAGGAAGTTTGAGACGCTGGCACTTTATATTGCGCGCCAATGAGCGTCAAGGTTTAGCAGTGCCACAAAGAAGCACAAAAGAAACCCGTAGACCTATAGTCCTCGGCATGCTTTGACATTCCAGACCATCCCACAGCAAGGCTTTGCTTCAAGGTCAAAATCTCTGTTGGATACAGTCAGTACCACCTGCGATAGCGGGTGGGTGCGTAGCCGTGCGGCGCCGAGTTGCTTGCGCACCCACCCGCTATCGCAGGTGGTACTGACTGTGTCCAAGTTCAACTAATGAGTTTTTAATCTCCGATTGCGGAAAAACCCCACAGCGGCGTGGGTGGGTGGGAAATATTTCGCGCGGGGTTGCGGCAAAGAGTCTGATTTTCCACATAACTGAGCACGGATCGTTCTGGCCCTCAAGTTGCCCCTGTCACTCTAACGGAAGGAAGGAATATATTTATGTTACTTGATGCGGCTAAAACTGTGCGCGAGCTTGCGATCGAAAATCCGAGTGCGACTCGCGTATTCGAAAAATTAAAAATTGACTATTGCTGCGGCGGCAATCGGCCGCTCAGAGAAGCGTGCGGAGAGAAGGGACTTGACCTCGACGAAGTTCTACAGCTACTCCAACAAGCCAACCGGGCAGGAGGGGATGCTAAACCAACGAATGTCGAGTCGCTGCCTCTCGCAAGTCTCGTAAACCTCATCGTCGAAAAACATCACGTCTTTACACGCACCGAGCTGGAACGCTTAACAGCGCTGCTCGAGAAAGTCTGTGCCGCTCATGGCGAGAACCATCCAGAGCTTTTGCAATCGATCTCAGTTTCAGACTTTGCGCACCGAGCTTGAGCCACACATGATGAAGGAAGAGCGTATCCTCTTTCCGTATATCACGCGTTTGGAGACGGCGATCGCCGAGAATCAACCGCCACCGTTTGCGCCTTTCGGCCACGTGCAAAATCCGATCGCCGTGATGATGAGAGAACATGACGCAGCCGGTGAGATCCTGAAAACTATCCGCGAGCTGAGTAAAGATTTCGCGA
Organism: uncultured Acidobacteriota bacterium; assembly: GCA_963748155.1. Lineage (GTDB taxonomy): Bacteria > Acidobacteriota > Blastocatellia > Pyrinomonadales > Pyrinomonadaceae > PSRF01. The sequence goes on from CAVVHV010000006.1 coordinate 56,799, forward strand.
CTCCTGAGGACGGCTGCATCAGTTATCACACTTTATATAAGGCGTTGCAGGAGCTCGAAGCTGATCTGCATCAACATATTCACCTGGAGAACAATATTCTTTTCCCCGCGTCACTCGAGCTGGAACAGAAAGCGGTAACGATGTAAATGAAAGCTGACGAGCGGTTGCTGCACGATCACGATGAGTTGGGCGATCTGCTCAACCAACTTGACGCTGCCCTCGAAACCAACGATGTGGCACGAACACATTCCACTCTCGATCTGTTCTGGGCACGTCTGGCCATGCATATCAGAGCGGAACATCTACATCTGTTTCCCGCAATCTCCCGCGTCAGAAACCCTCCTGATGAACCGGAGAACACGATTGCGATACTGCGTGAGGACCATGACTTTTTCATGCGCGAACTTTCTCAAGCGGTCGCGATAACTCGCACCTTGTCGGCAAACATCGAGGGGAAAACTGCCGCACAGTTTGAAGAAGTGAATAAAAAAATTGCCGCAGTGCGGAGTTCGTCTGGTAAAACATAACGAAATCGAAGAAACAGGGATCTACGTCTGGATCAGCAGCTTGCTCACTGAGGCTGAACAATCTGAGCTGGCGTCGCTGGTACAAAAGGAACTCGAGAATCTGCCGCCAAGATTTGGCGACGTTGACGGGAGTCAATGACGAGTGGCTGACCGAGTATCCACAACTCGACCGATACTCCTTGCCCTGGGAGCCTCGTTCCTGCTGACGGTGCTTATCATCGCCGGCTCACGCAACCTCGAACACTACGACTCTGCTCTTTTCGGCTACACCATTGCGAGTGTGATCGCACTGCGGCGCGGTCGTGTTTCGCTATGCGATCTGGTTGCAGCGGCCGGCGACGAGAGTTTACTGGCGTCGCGGCTGGCAGCTTTATCTACAGCGCGAAAGGTTCGTGCAAAACACCGCCAGCGCTGCAAAGACGATTGCTACCAACCTTGTCGGGCAACGCTTTATCTTCAAGCGCGGATTCACTCGTTGGTTGATGCACTTTCTGATCATGTGGGGATGCGTCATCTCCGCGCTGATCACGTTTCCTCTCGTTTTTGGCTGGGTGCATTTCAAGCTCGAAGGCGATCTCGGCTACCGCGCGTACGTTTTCGGATTTCCGCTGAACGTGATGCACGGCCGCAGCCTCATCGCCTGGATCACTTTTCACGCGCTTGATTTCACGGCGGTGATGGTCATCGCCGGATGTGCGATCGCGATTCATCGTCGCTTGCGCGATCGAGGTGCGATTTCCTTGCAGCAGTTCACACTCGACTTCGTGCCACACATGTTGCTCATCGCGATCTCTGTCACAGGTTTGATGTTGACAGCTTCGAGCCTCTGGCTAAACGGCTACATGTATCACTTCATCGCCCTCACGCATCAGGCCACCGTCATCATGACGCTCTTTTATCTTCCGTTCGGCAAACTCTTTCACGTCGTGCAGCGACCGGCATCGATCGGAGTTGAGTTGTATCAGGAGCGCGCCAGAGAAATGGAACAAGCGAAATGCGCGCGATGCGGCGCCGAGTTTGTTTCGCAACTCTGGCTCGACGATCTGAAGACAGTTGTAGACAAACTTGGATTTGATTATTCGATGGGTGATGGCCACACGCTGCAGGACTATTGTCCGCGTTGCAAACGGATCCTGCGCGGACTGGCTTACGCAAGCGTGCCGCGTGAAGAGGAAAAAGTATTCGTCGGTTCGAGAGGGTCGGAATAACGGATGGGTAAAGTAGGCAACCTCGAAAGTATTGTCGAACGTTACGGACCGCATCTTCACGATGCGCCTTACGGCGGCTGGCGTGCGGATCGCATCATCGACAAAGTTGTGCCGACACATTGTCCATACTGCGCAGTGCAATGCGGGATGAATCTCCTGGTGGAAAAGAACCACGTCGTCGGAGTTGAGCCACGATACGATTTTCCTGTGAATGAAGGGCGACTTTGCCCCAAAGGTGTTACGGCCTACCTCCAGGTCCATCATCCCGATCGGCTGCTGTTCCCGCTGATCAAACGCAACGGCAATTTCGAGCGCGCAACGTGGGATGAGGCGCTCGATCTGGTTGTTAGTAAGTTCAAGGAGCTGCAGGAAAAACACGGAAAGGATTCTATTGGCGTCTACTCAGGATCATCACTCACAACCGAGAAGACTTATCTGATGGGTAAGTTCGCCCGCGCGGGACTGGGTACGCGTTATGTCGATTACAACGGTCGGCTCTGCATGGTTTCGGCGGCGGCAGCGAAATAACAAAGCCTTCGGTATCGATCGCGCTGCAAATCCCTGGAGCGATATTCCGCTCGCGGAAGTCTTGCTGATCGCTGGATCGAATTGCGCCGAGACTTTTCCCGTACTCAACAAGTTTCTGTGGCAGCAACGCGATAACGGTGGTCGCTGGATCATTGTTGACCCGAGAGAAACACCGACGGCCAGACAAGGCGACTTGCACTTGCAACTCAAACCCGGCACTGACGTCGCCCTCGCAAACGGTCTCCTTCATGTGTTGATCAAAGAGAACCTGATAGACGAGTCGTTTATCAAAAACCGTACGAACGACTGGGAAGCAACACGCGAAATGGCGATGCGGTTTCCACCTGATATTGCTTCTCAAATCTGCGGTGTCGCGCCTGAAAAGATCGTCCGGGCTGCCCGACTCTATGGTCGAGCAAAGACAGCGATGGTGATGCACGCACGCGGCATCGAACATCACACAAACGGCGTGAACAACGTGCTCTCCTACATCAACCTCGTGTTAGCTACCGGAAACATCGGCGCTGCCGGGACGCGGCTACGGGACGATCACTGGACAGGGCAACGGTCAGGGCGGACGCGAACACGGACAGAAAGCCGATCAACTTCCCGGACAACGTTCGATCACGAATCCCGAACACCGCAAACACGTCTGTCACGTTTGGGGATTACCTGAAGAAGAACTACCGCAAGCCGGCGTCTCAGTTGTCGAGATGTTCGACAAGATGCGCGAGCGCGAAATTCGCGGCCTGCTCTCGATTTGTAACAACGTCATGGTTAGTTTGCCCGACACGAACAAAGTGCGTGAGTCGCTTGAAGAGCTCGACTTTTACGTATGTATCGACTTCTTCATGTCAGAAGGCTCCCGCTACGCCGACGTGGTCCTGCCGGGTTCGGCATGGAGTGAAGACGAAGGCGTAACCTGCAACAGCGAAGGCCGCGTCGTAAAGATTAATAAAGCAAACGATCCGCCGGGCGAAGCGCGCGCCGATTGGTGGATCGTGCAGGAGATCGCGAGACGATTAGGTCGCGGAAAATATTTTCCGTTCAATTCACCGGCTGAGATTTTCGACGAGCTACGCGTCGCTTCGCGCGGCGGCAACGCCGATTACTACGGCATCACGTGGGAGAAAATCGAAAAGAACAACGGGATCTTCTGGCCTTGTCCAACGGAGGACCATCCCGGCACGCCGCGCCTGTTTGAAGAGCGCTTCTATCATCGCGGATGGCAAAGCGAAGTTTCATCCGATCGACTTCCAGCCGCCAAAGGAAGTGCCTGATGAAGAGTATCCGTTGATACTCACCAGCGGCCGCGTGGTCTATCAATATCTTTCCGGCAATCAAACACGACGCATCGGTTTCCTGGTCCAACAATGCCCCGAGCCTTATGTTGAGATTCATCCCGAAACGGCGATGAAACTCAAAATCAACGATGGTGAACGCGTGCGCGTGATCTCCCGTCGCGGTGAAGGCATCTTTCCCGCGCTCGTCGTACGCACGATTCGTCCTGACACCATCTTCATTCCATATCACTGGGGAGAGCAGTTGGCAGTGAACCAACTGACGAATCCGGCTCTCGATCCGACGTCGAAAATTCCTGAGTTCAAAGCGTGCGCCGCACGCATTGAGAAGATTCATTCGCGGCAGTTGCCGATCATGGGCGGGCAGCGCAAAGGCACGTCGCTGAGTGAAGTGCAAAGGGGTTAACTGATGGAAGAAACGATGTTCATCGATCCACAACGCTGCATCGGCTGCCGCGCCTGCGTCGCTGCGTGTCGCGAGTGCGCCACTCACAAAGGCTATCCGATGATCTTTGTTGACTACATCGATCGGGCGGAAACAACGGCCACGATGCCAACGGTTTGCATGCATTGCAATGAGCCGACTTGTGCGCTGGTTTGTCCGGCCGATGCAATCAAAGTGTCGGAAGATGGTGTAGTGATGTCGGCGCTGAAGCCGCGTTGCCTGGATTGTCGCAACTGCGTCAACGCGTGCCCGTTTGGCGTGCCGAAGTACAACACTCAGATGCATCTTCAGATGAAGTGCGATATGTGCTACGACCGCTCGTCAGAAGGATTGAAGCCGATGTGCGCGAGCGTTTGTCCGACCAGGTGCGATTGCGTTCGGCAAGTACGAGCAGATCGTTCCGTTGCGACGAACGAAACCAGTAAACGTTCACGTATTCGGAAATCAGCACGTTGAGACAAAGGTCTACTTGATGTTGCCCGCAGATGTGGATGAAGTGAAAGTTGATGGCTGTGGAGTATTTGAAGGGATGCTGACGCACGCTTCTAACGAAGTTCCGGAATCGACTTCATGGATCGATATGCAGGTTGAAGAATCAAACAAGAGCAACGAGTTCTGAAGATGAGCAAAGACAGTTTTCATGATGAGAATGATGTACGTAGCGCGACTGCGTCTTACCAGAGCGAGTTTCCATATGAGCAAAGCGATGAAGCGCAGGTTACGCGACGCGAGTTCTGTAACTTTCTGGGATTGACGTCGGCGGGATTCTTTCTGGGATCGGCCGGTTTCGCCGCAAAGGCCGCGTTCGATTCGCACGAAAAGACGACTTTAGCGCCGGCTCGAATTCAAGGAGCTGAGAGCCTTGGAGTTAACTCGGCACTCAACTTCAACTATCCGACTGAGAAAGATTCGGCAATCTTGATTCGTACGGAAACGGGCGAATTTCACGCGTACGGGCAGAAGTGCACACACCTCGCATGTCCCGTGTATTACGAACGTCAACACAAACGATTGGAGTGTCCCTGTCATGAGGGCGCTTTCGATGCGGCGACTGGCAACGTACTTTATGGACCACCGCCACGCCCATTGGATGTGATCGAAATTGAAATGCGCAACGGTGAAGTGTGGGCCACCGGCAGGGTTGTGAAGCAGTATGAATAACGAGAGAAGTGCGCGACCAACAGAGAGATGGTGCCGTTTGAATAACGCCGTGACGTTTGTATAACGCCGAAGGCGTTGGCTAATGTCAGCCCAGGGTTGGAGCGCAGCGACAACCCTGGGAATGAATCACAAATTACAAAATCAACCCTGAAAGGGTTCGGCAGTTGGCGAACCCTTTCGGGGTTCAATCAAAATTTTTGTTTCGTTGACCCAGGGTTGTCGCTGCGCTCCAACCCTGGGCTGACATTAGCGAACGCCTTCGGCGTTAATAAAGCTGCGACCAGAGAACGCCTTCGGTGTTAATTCAAACTGCGACCGCCAGAATGGCCTTCGGCGTTAACCGGAAAGGATTCAGATGATGCAAAAGGATGGTCCATCAACTGCGCAAGCCACCGCATCAGCGGAAGTGCGGCCGTTTGGCAGGCACGCTTGATCATGCTGGTCATGATCAATATCGCGCAGCTATGGATTCTTGCAGCGACGGTGGATGCAGCGTTGGCCCGTCATTACTCCGTGTTACTGCCACTTATTATCGCTTCGGGAATCTGTTTCCTGATCACTCTCTCAATCATTCGCTGGTGGCGGCCAACGTCGAGCCAGCGCACCAGCACAGGCTACGTACGCCCAACCGCTAAAGACCGATGAAACACCGCCGCGGTCGAACTTGGAACACAGTCAGGTACCACCTGCGATAGCGGGTGGGTGCGCAGCCGTCCGGTACCGACCCGCATCAGGGCTACGCACCCACCCGCTATCGCAGGTGGTACTGAAATGTGTCCAACTGAGAAGATTTCTGACTTACGAGGCGAAGACAGATGAAACGCACGATTACCGGTTTTGAAAACGACGACGAAGGTCACTGGCGTGCGATTCTGGATTGCGGTCACCGGCAACATGTTCGACACGATCCACCGTTAACCAATCGTGAATGGGTGCTGACGCAGGAAGGTCGTGATTCGCATCTTGGACTTGAACTCGATTGCAAACGCTGCGACGAGGAGTACTCGGGCCACCCGTTTCACGAAGATCAGCCGCACAAGTGCCACGGCCCCCTCAGTGCCATAATGACTTCTCAAACGAGAAGGCCGCAACAACATAGCGGCCTACTCAAGGCTGCTGCCGATTTGTTTCCCGGATATTTCGCGCTGGTCATGGCGACGGGAATCATCTCCATCGCCGCGCACATGCTGGAAATGAGAACGGTGGCGCTGACGCTGCTCGTCATCAACGTCATTGCCTATGTGGTTCTCTGGCTGCTACTCCTCTTGAGATTGTTCCTGTTCTTTCCGCGGATCAAAGCTGACATCATGGACCATGTTCGTGGGCCAGGATTCTTCACCGTCGTGGCAGGAACGTGCGTGCTCGGCAGTCAACTCATCATCGTCGCTGGTCGTGACGGTGTGGCCGCCTTTCTCTGGCTCGCCGCTTTAGTGTTCTGGATTCTCATCATGTACACGTTTTTCACCGCCGTCACGGTGCGTGAAAACAAACCGTCTCTGGAAAGTGGTCTGAACGGATCCTGGTTGTTAGCAGTTGTCGCGACGCAGTCAATCTCGGTATTGGGGACGCTTTTAGCAACTCGCTGGGAAACCTACCGGGATCCGTTGTTGTTCTTCACCCTCTGCATGTTCCTGATCGGTTGCATGCTCTACGTCCTCTTGATCACACTCATCTTCTATCGCTTCACATTTTTAAACGTCACTACGGCGACGCTCACTCCGCCTTACTGGATCAACATGGGAGCAGTCGCAATTACAACGTTGGCCGGCGCCCGGCTGATTATAGCGGCGCCGGGCTGGTCCTTCCTGCGCGATTTGTTGCCATTCCTTAAAGGATTCACGTTGTTTTTCTGGGCCGCAGGCACATGGTGGATTCCGCTACTGTTCATCCTCGGACTCTGGCGGCACGTTTACAAACGCTTTCCACTTCGTTATGACCCGCAATACTGGGGCATGGTCTTCCCGCTTGGAATGTACACCGTCTGTACTTTTCAACTGTCTAATGCTATTGGTTTTGCACCGCTACTGATAATTCCGCGATACTTTATCTACTTCGCATTTGCAGGTTGGCTCGCGGCGGCGGCTGGCTTAGTTCATTCGTTGTTGTTAAGGAGCCGTTAACCAGGCGTAGAATTCTTAACCTATTCACCCAGACGATGAAAATTAACAGACGAAAGTTTATCGAAGCTTCGGCTCTAACCGTCGCCGCGTCACTGGCATCACCGGCGAGTGTTCTCAAACCGCAGAGACGTAGTGGTCCAGGAAGTCTCCGCGAGAATGACGCGAAGGTGCTGGCGCTGCTCGGACGCATGTCGCTCGAGGAAAAAGTCGGGCAGATGGTTCAGGTTAATTCGGCGAGCCTCAAAGATCCGAGCGACGTAGAAAAACTTTTCCTGGGCTCGATACTCAGCGGCGGTAGCTCCGATCCGAAAACCGGTAACGGCCTCATCGATTGGACCGATCACTACGACAGCCTCCAATCGCGCACGCAGAACACGCGATTGCGAATTCCGATCCTCTACGGTATCGACGCCGTTCACGGACACAGCAACGTCATCAACGCGGTAATTTTTCCGCACAACATCGGCCTCGGCTGCACACGCAATCCCGAGCTGGTCGAGAAAGCAGCACGCATCACCGCGATCGAAACAAGAGCGACCGGCATCAACTGGACTTTCGCGCCCTGCGTCACCGTGCCGCGCGACGAGCGCTGGGGCAGAACTTACGAAGGCTTCGGCGAAACACCCGAGCTGGCGCGAATGATGGGCGAAGCCGCAGTCCGCGGCTACCAGAGCAACGATCTCAGCGACCCCACACGCATTCTCGCATGCGCGAAACATTGGATCGGCGATGGCGCCACGAAATATGGAACCGGCAGAAAACTCAATCACGACTTGCAGATACTCGATCGCGGTGACGTAACACTCAGCGAGAGCGAATTGCGCCAGATCCACATGGCCGGTTACGTCAGTGCAATCAAAGCGGGCGTCGGCACCATCATGCCTTCGTACAACAGTTGGAACGGCGTGAAGTGTTCCGGCAGTAAACGTTTATTGACTGAGATTCTCAAGGAAGAGCTGAAGTTTGACGGCTTTCTGATCTCTGACTATGACGCGATCGATGAAATGCCCGGCGACTACAAGACGCAGATCGAGACTTCTGTAAACGCGGGCATGGACATGTTCATGGTGTCAGCGAAGTATCGCGAGCTTTACGCTTTGCTACTTGAGCTGATCCGTGAAAATCGAGTGGCGATGTCGCGCATTGACGATGCAGTCACGAGGATCCTGCGCGTCAAATTTGCGATGGGACTGATGGACGGGCGATCCAATCTGGCTGATCGGAAACTGCATGCGAGTTTCGGTTCGGCGGCGCATCGTCAGGTGGCACGCGAATGCGTGCGCGCGTCGCTGGTGTTGCTCAAGAATGAAAAGCGCGTCGTGCCGGTTTCGAAAAAGCTCAACCGGATTCACGTTGCGGGCAAGAGCGCTGACGATATCGGAAACCAGTGTGGTGGTTGGACCATCACCTTCCAGGGAAAGAGTGGCGAGAGCACGACCGGCGGCACGACGATCTTGAAAGCGATCCAGCAAACCGTCTCACCGCAAACGAAGGTTACTTATTCGAAAGACGGAGCTGACGCGGCTGGAGCAGATCTCGGAATCGTTGTCATTGGTGAGACGCCGTACGCGGAGTGGATGGGCGACCGGCAGAGTCTGGAGCTTTCCGAAGAAGACATTGCGGTTGTCGAGAAGATGAAGCAAGCCGGAATGCCGCTCGTGGTCATCTTGATCTCGGGTCGCCCGATGATTATCGAGAAGGTGATCGATAAGGCAGATGCATTTGTGGCCGCGTGGCTGCCGGGAACTGAAGGTCGTGGAGTAACCGACGTGCTCTTCGGTGATTTCAGGTTCGCGGGAAAACTCTCGTTCTCATGGCCGCGCTCGATGGACCAGATCCCGATCAACGTTGGCGATAAGAACTACGATCCGTTATTCAAGTACGGTCACGGATTACTGTAGGGGCGGCCCTCTGTGGCCGCCCCAGCGCGGAAACACAATGTGGGGAGCCTGGGGCGGCCACAGAGGGCCGCGCCCCTACAGTTGAGGTCACAGTGATTATTCGTAAGGCGAGGATGGAGGAGCGGGAGGCGATCAGGGAGTTGATCGCTGAGTCCGCGCGACAGCTTAGTCGTGAACACTACAGTGATACACAAATCGAAGCAGCCATTGCGACGGTGTTTGGGGTCGATACCGATCTGATCGACGATGGAACGTATTTCGTTGTCGAGAGTGAAGGACAGTTAGCGGGTTGTGGAGGATGGAGTAAGCGGAAAACTCTTTTCGGCGGTGATCAGTATTCGTCGCGAGACGCTGGTTATCTCGATCCGGAGTCAGAACCTGCAAAGATACGCGCGTTCTTCATTCATCCCGATCACGCACGCAAGGGAATCGCGCGCGCGATCCTTTCGCGCTGCGAAGACGAAGCCCGCGCGCAAGGCTTTCGCGCACTGGAGCTGATGGCAACGCTTCCGGGAATCGAGTTTTACAAGTCATGCGGCTTCGTCGAGACCGGCAACTTTGATCTGGATCTCACAGACGCAGTTAAACTCGAGCTCGTTCCAATGCGAAAAGAGCTTTAGCCCATGGAAGACAAACGAAAACTCCTGAATCACTTCCTCGCGGCACTTGCGTATCGCACTCAAAAGGCGTTGCGCGATGCGCCGGAAGATTTTGGCTCGTTTCGCGTGTTGGATGGCGTGCGCACGCCCGCTGAACTGGTCCGTCACATGACGAGTGTGCTCGGTTACGCGCGCACACATTTCGTCGGCGGTCGTTACTGGCCTGAAGCCTCTCGAATCCCTTCAGGAAGAAATCGACCGCTTCCACGAGATGCTCGGCATGCTGGCCCAACACCTTCGCAACGGAGATGAATTGTTGGAAGGCATGACTGAAGAACGTCTGCTTCAGGGACCGTTCTCAGATGCGATGACTCACGCCGGCCAACTCGCGCTTTTGCGACGTCTCGCGGGCGCACCCGTTCCGCCTGAGAATTTCATAGTCGCCGAGATCGAGCCGGATCGACTTGGGCCCAATCAAGCGCTACCCGTTAGCCCCGATAAAGACTGGCCCGAAGCGCCGCCCGGTTGGAAGACTTGAGATCAGCACAAAAGTACAAAGGCAGAAAATAGATGAAAACTACGACATTGATTCTGATTTCCACGTTTTTTGCGGCGGTGATGTTTTGTCAGCCCGCCGTTGCGCAGGATGAATTCAAACCGATCACCGTATTTTTGATCCGGCACGCTGAAAGGGAACAGGAGCCGAGACAGGATCCGCCTTTGACCAAAGACGGGATCGCGCGGTCACAGGCACTCGCGCGGCTACTCAGTAGCGCCGGCATCAAAGCGATTTTTACGTCGCAATTCAACCGGACGAAACAGACTGCCGAACCGCTGGCTGCGAAATTAGGGTTGACTGTCACGCCATTTACGCTCAAATTAAATCCTTCCAATCCGAGACAGATCGCGGAAGAATCGACAGCGGAAGTCACCAACAAGATTCTCGAACGAGCAGGCCAGAGTGTGCTCGTAGTGGGCCACAGCAACTCGATCCCGGACGTGATCAAAATGCTCGGTGGCGACATTGTGCCCACCATTGACGAGCAAAAGTTCGACAATCTTTTCATCGTTACCGTGTATGCAAAAGGTAAAGCGAAAGTCGTGCAACTGAAGTATGGCGCGGAGTAGAGCCACACACGGCACACAAAAACATTTTGTGCTTTTGTGCCTTTTTGTGGCCAAAACTACGCGTTAGGGAATGTGGAGTCTAAGGAGATTCAAAATGAAGCATCTGTTCTTAGCGGTTCTGCTGCTCTTTCCCCTTGCTGTTTTCGGGCAACACAGTCACGCGCCGGCCAAAGAGGCGCCGCCCGCGACGCTCGAAACAGGACTAGGCGACATCAATCACCCGGTTTCAACCAGCAACCCTGAAGCCCAGAAGTTTTTCAATCAGGGACTTGCTTTCGTTTACGCCTTCAATCACGAAGAAGCGATCAGGTCATTCAAGCAAGCGGCGCAACTCGATCCGCAGCTTGCCATGGCTTACTGGGGCGTCGCGCTCGCCATGGGTTCGAATTACAACGTGCCGGCGGACGGCCCGGCGCTGATCGAGGCGTACAACAATTTGCAAAAAGCGATTGCGCTTGCACCCAAGGCGTCGGAACAAGACCGCGCTTACATCAACGCTCTCTCGAAACGTTACTCATCCGATCTTCAAGTCGATAAACATAAGCTCGAAGTCGACTACAAGAACGCGATGGGTGAGCTTTCTAAAAACTATCCTGATGATCTCGACGCAGCCACGCTCTACGCCGAAAGCATGATGAACTTGCGACCGTGGAAACTCTGGTCGCTCGACGGCAAACCGGCGGAAGACACGCTCGAGATCGTAGCGACGCTTGAAGGTGTTCTGCGTCGCAATCCGAATCACAGCGGCGCGAATCACTACTACATTCACGCTGTCGAAGCTTCAACGAATGCGGAACGAGCCCTGCCGAGTGCCGATCGTCTTGGAAAGATCGCGCCGAACGCAGGCCATCTCGTCCACATGCCGTCGCACGTCTACATTCGCACTGGTGACTATTACCAGGCAGCGAAGGCAAACGTAGACGCGATTGTTGTGGATCGGGAGTACATGACGAAGAGCGGCAACAAGGGGCTCTATCCGAACATGTACTACAACCATAACGTCCATTTTTTGGCGGCAGCAAGCGCCATGAATGGACGTTATGCCGACTCGATGAAATCCGCGCGTGAGCTCGAAGCGAACGTGAAGCCCGTCATCAAAGCGATGCCGATGCTCGAGATGTTTCTGCCTTACTCGATCGTGTCGATGACGCGTTTCGGCAAGTGGGACGAGATCCTGAAAGAGCCGAAGCCCGATCCTTCACTAAAGATCGTGACCGCGTTCTGGCACTTTGCGCGTGGCAGTGCTTATGCCGCTGCGAAAGACACGGCGAAGGCTGAAGCAGAACTGGCCGCGCTGCGCGCTGTTAACAAGACGCTGACCGAAGACATCCGCGTGTTCAATAACACGGCCGCTGACGTCACGAAGGTTGGCGAGCTCGAGCTTGAAGGCAAGATCGCGCTCGCTCGTGGAGACAAGCAAGCGGGTATCGATCTACTGAACAAGGCGATCGTCGCCGAAGATGCAACGTATTACGCTGAGCCGGCTGACTGGGATTTGCCAGTGCGTGAAGTGCTCGGCGGTGTGTTGCTGGCGAACGGCGATAACTCCGGTGCGGAAAAAGTATTTCGTGCTGAGATTCTGCGACGGCCGCGTAACGGTCGTGCACTCTTCGGTCTTGCAGAGAGTTTGAGAAAGCAGGGTAAGGAAGGTGCGGCGAAGTCGGTGCAGGGCGAGTTTGAGAAGGCGTGGCAGCACGCTGACACAAAACTCAGCGTCGCTTCGTTGGCCGGCATGAGCACAGGCAGTGAATCGGCTGCCGCACCGGGTGCTGCCTCGGACGTGCAGTTTTCGAGCGTGCTGCTGAAAACAGGTGTGCGCCTGCGCTATGCGTATAAAGGCGATTCGGCAGGAACGCCGGTGATCATGCTGCATGGCTACACTGACTCGTGGTTCTCGTTTAGTCCAGTGTTGCCGCTACTCGACAACAAGTATCGTGTTTACATTCTGGACCAGCGTGGACACGGTGACTCGGATCGTCCAGTCGGTGGTTATGCGATGCAGCAGTTTGCGGCTGACGTAATCGCTTTCATGGACGCGATGAATTTGAAGCAGGCGACGATCGTGGGTCACTCGATGGGTAGCTTCGTCGCGCAGCACGTTGCGTCTGAAGCGCCTGAGCGAGTAACGTAAGCTCGTGCTCGTTGCATCTGCGACGAGCGTTCGCAATAACACTGTGCGTGAGTTGCAACGTGAGATCGAAGCACTCAACGACAAGGCGCCGGTGCCTGAAACTTTCGCGCGTGACTTCCAGGTCAGCACAGCGTTTCAGCCTTTGTCACCCGAGTTTTTGCAGACGGTGGTGAAGGAGAGCGTGAAGTTGCCCGCGCGCGTTTGGCGTGAGGTGATGGCTGAGATGCTCGCGCCTGAGGCCGACGTGCAGTTGAAGAAGATCAAGACGCCGACGTTGATTTTGTGGGGCGATAAGGAGAGTATATTTCCACGCTCCGAGCAGGATCTGCTGGTGTCAGAGTTGCGCAATTCCGTGTTGAAGGTTTATCCGAACACCGGTCACGCGCTGCACTGGGAGCGTCCTGAACGTTTCGCGAAGGACTTACAGGAATTCATCAACTGATCTACTTTTGCGAGTCTAGGATAAATATTAACGCCGAAGGCGTTCGCTAATTTCAGCCCAGGGTTCGAGCTTGCGAGAACCCTGGGTTGTGAATTTCTAAAACATGCGAAACCCTGCAAGGGTTCGGCGGTTGGCGAACCCTTACAGGGTTCATCTTATACTTGGTTAGAAACCCAGGGTTGTCGCTACTCTCCAACCCTGGGCTAAAATTAGCCAACACCTTCGGCGTATATAAAGATGGATTACTTAACCGCTAGGCTCCCGGCTTTGATAACTGCGGCGAACAATATCGCTGCTGAAGCAAAGTCGACGTTCGGCCGGCTGACTCCGACGCAACTCAACTGGAAGCCGGCGGCCGAACGTTGGAGCGTGGCGCAGTGCTTCGATCACCTGCTCACCACTAACAAAGGTTACTTCCCACCAATCGAAGGCGTGATCGCCGGGATTAAGCCAACGTTTTGGCAACGCATGCCGGTGCTTGCCTGGTCTCGCCGCCAAGCTGTTAATCAAGTCGCTCGATCCCAAATCGACTCGAAAGATCAAAGCGCCACAAAAAGTTTCAGCCGGCGCAGAGTGACATCAGTGCCTCAGTGATCGACGACTTCGTGGACCAGCAGACAAGAATAGTCGAGAAGATGAAAGGGACTGAGCACCTGGACCTGGAGAAGATCATTATCACCTCACCCGTCGCGGCAGCGATCACTTATAGCCTCATGGACGCATATCGCATCATCGTGGTCCACGAAGCCAGACACTTCGAGCAAGCAAAGCGCGTCACCGAAGAAGCCGCATTTCCGGTTTAGCCACAAAGGCACAAAGTGTAAAAACACACTCTCAGCAGTTAAGGCATAGGGTTGTAGGTTCGAATCCTACCTGCGGAGCACTAATCCTTAATCAAATCGAGAAGAGGCCACCCAAAGTGGCCTCACTTCTTTGCATTAATTTGACCACACGAACTGTCCGTCTTGTCGAGCAAATGCCTCATTTCCTCGTTGACAATCTGCATAACTTAGAGATAATTACCGCTCTGTTCGCACGACCAACTTTCACCGGGTCCCCTTTTACCACCTAATTTGAACCAGAGGTTATCTCGCAGCTAGTTGAGTTGCTCTTTCTACAAATTTTCCGGACAAGCTGCCGATTCTGGTCGCAAGTGTCTATGTAAGTAGTCACACTACGATGAGCCGCGAATAACACCAAACTAGGTGGCGATTTATGCCCAAGGTCTTTATCTCCTATGCCAGCGAAGACTCTGAGACGGCTGAATACCTCTATCTTGAACTCACTAAGAGAGGCGTAGAATTATGGAAAGATAATAAATCACTAAAGTCAGGCGATCATTTTACGAGCGAGATAGACAAGGCGATTGAGGCATCGGATCTCGCGATCGTCTGCCTGTCCTCTGTGTCCGTCAATAAGACTGGTTTCGTGCAAAAGGAGTTTCGCAAGATCATTGAGATGCAAGGTTATCGTCCTGAAGGGATACCCTTTGCGCTACCAGTCAAGCTTGATAACTGCCAACCGCCGCAGGGTTTTGCGGAGATACACTGGCGACAAATGCCAACTACTAACCGAGAAGCTTTTATCGATACTTTCGTTGCAGACATTGACGAACAATTAATGAAAGTTGCGCAACGCAAAGCATCATTTGACCGTAAGGCGACCTTAAGTAAGCTCAGTTCTTTCTTCGAAATGCAAAATGATGTTCTCTGTAGGCTAGCTGACTATCCTGAACCGATCGTAATCAAAGCCTCCCTCCAAATGATGTTGGTAGATGCGGAATCTTATCGAGAAGCCGGCTCTCCAGACCTGTCATTTTGGAGTCGAGAGGCGCTTGATGTGACCCTAAGGCGAATTCTCTTTTCTCGGCGGTATGCCGATCTCCTTCTAGGTTTTGGAGAACTGGAAATTGATATTAAGCGTAACCTGGCAGACGAGGCCGAAAAAGTTGGATATTCGGTGCAGCAATTGATTGTTGCTCCTGACATGGCCGCCATGAGATGGCTGGAACCTTTTGAAATCAAGGTTGAGGACCAATTCGAAACTCGCACACCAAAGTTTTCCGTTAACATTCGAATACACGTGACCACAAGCGTTCGAAGGCTTTCACACATAGAGCAGTTTTTAATCAACCGTCAAGATGTGCCGGCCCTTATGGAACGGGCCATTATCGAGACCGCCAGAGAAACATTGTTGTGGGCAGATGCCGAACGGGTTTACCTCCGATTTGAATTCTCAGATAGGCCAGATGAACAACCGTTGCGAGATGTGCTTGCGGATAATATTCATAAGTGTTTGAGTGAGTTCGATGCGGAAATATTCAGTATTCAAATCCAACTATTGCCAACCGAACTAACTGCCCGATTTGATGAGCTGAGTGCACGCAGTTGTCCTTTTGAAATCACGATTACACCTCTTTTAGGCCACGAGCCGATCAAATTGAAGGGCAACTTCACAGTGGAGGGCATTCATGCCGACGGTTTTCATCAGTTTGCATCACGACACTTCAACCTTCAACAGATTGCAAATCATATTCAGGAGTATGTAGGAGCTAGATTAGCTACCCTGTCATCAGAGGAATTAAAGTACCAAGATCTCTCGGGATTAAATCAAATCGAGCAAATAGTCAGTGTGCTGGCTAAGGAATGCACTCGCCAAGTCTTTGGCTTATCAATTCAGGTTAACGTTGTTTACCGTGAGTCTTAGCTGCCTCAGGACCCTTTTGAACCTCTTGTGGCTTGTGTGACAAACAGCGCCCGCAAGTTTTAGAAGAAACTGAGCACTTCCGTGGTTGGCGTCAAGAAGAAGTTGCGAAGATTGTCCACCGTGGGCTGCCTCAGGACTCTTTAAACCCTCTTGTGCCTGTGTGCCAAACTTACTGCGCGTTTGTGACATGGTTTGGTGCATAACCCTTTTCAGTTCACTAATTCAACTTCTCGTTTCGGTGATAGCGAAGTGGGTTCTGTGCGGCAGCCGCCTGATCTAGAGCAAGTCTTCGCACATGTGAATAGCTCTTCATCATCTGCGGTGCTACGTGACCGACTTGAGCTTGTATTATCCAATCCGGCAAACCCTTTTCCCAAGAGTTCTCACTGCGGTATGTCGTGCATCGTGGAAGCGAACACGTAACAGTCCCAGATAGATAACCTCACCCATCATCGTTTCTCGCTGCTCTGTAAAGGATCGAGCGCAAGGCCCAACACCCTGAAGTCATAGCGCGATTCGCATTGATCTTCTGCTCACGGCCATGCCAGGGAAAGACAAAATGTTCAGGATCTCCCGCTCCAATAAGCTGTGCCTTCGCATAGGCTTGCCAGCGCCTTTTTGCACACATCGTTATGGGTGGGGAGTGCGCCAGCCCGCTGCGGTCTTAGATCGTCTTATCCCTGCACATAGATCCACATATTGCCAACGCAAGCTCTTGATCTCACATGCTCGCATGCCGCAGTAGAACGCTAGAGTTGCGGCAGCATGGGCATATATCCAGTCTTCCCGGCACCCCGACAATCTCAGTGAGCGTACACTGGATCTCGCAGAGACCTTCGAAGGTCTGTTGATTGAGTTCCTTGCGAGGACCGACCTCCTTTGTTTGGCTTGGTTGGGAATGTGGGTTCGAGATCGACCGAGATAGTCCTTACAGCTTGGTCCATGTGGGGTAACTCCACTTCGTTATTCAGCAATCTAGCCCGACGAGAAACTCCAGACAATAGAATTCTGGATCAATACCTCAGCTTGTTTGTGAGAGTTTGCCTATGTTTGTCTTAATATGGTTGCGTTTAAGTGACTGTGCTGGTCTAGTCCGTTGAGGTCTCAGACCGAACGTCACAAACGTCTCGGAAGGTCACAGGGGCACAAAAGGGATTGAGTATTTTCGCGAACTAGTTAGAATTCTTTATTCTTTCCATGCAAAAAGAATTTTAGTTAGATCCAGTTTCGGGGTTTAGAATCTGACTCGCAACTACCAGAAAAGATCAACGACTAACAAGATAACTTGAAGATGATTTGTGGCAAATTTAGAGCACATCAATAAGCTCTCTCTGGGCGCTAACGATTGGAATGTTTGGCGAGCGAACCGTCTAATAAAAGAACCATTAGATCTTAGTGGTGCTTATCTTGCCGGATGGAATTTGTACGGCGCAAATCTAAGCGGTGCTGATTTCAGTGGTTCCAATCTTAACTCGGCAAATCTTTTTGCGGCTGACTTAGGCCATGCAAATCTTAGCCGGGCATCATTGGTGGGGGCCGATCTTAGTCATGCAATTTTCCACGATACTAATCTGTCTGAATCTGATTTAAGCCAGTCGAAGCTATTGCATACGACCTTTGGTGACGTGGACCTAAGCGTTACTAGAGGCCTTGATTCGATCGAGCATATTGGTCCCTCTACGATCGGTATCGATACAATTTACCGTTCCAAGGGACTGATCCCAAAATCATTTTTGCGCGATGCTGGTATGCCGGAAGAATTTGTAACCTATGTTGATTCGCTCATAGGCAAAGCTTACGAATTCTATTCGTGCTTCATCAGTTACAGTCACAAAGATGCAGATTTTGCTAAGCACCTATTTTACAAGATGCGTGATAAAGCACTACGTGTGTGGTTTGCACCTGAACACATCAAGGGAGGGCAAAAACTTCACGAACAAATCGACAGGGCAATTCAACTTCACGATAGGCTCCTATTAGTCCTCTCAGATCACAGTATGCAGAGCGAATGGGTCATGACAGAAATTCGTGATGCTCGTCGGATCGAGATTGTTGAAAAACGACGGAAACTCTTTCCAATTCGCCTAGTCGATATTGACTCTATTAAAAAATGGACATGTTTCGATGCGGATGGAGGGAAAGATTTGGCAATCGAGGTTCGAGAGTATTTTATTCCAGATTTCTCAAATTGGACGAATCCAGCATCCTTTGATGAAGCACTTGAACGACTGCAATTAGATCTAAGAAACTCTGAATACTGAGAAGGCTAGTAGGACAAGCCTATGCAGTTTCCGGCTCCAGCATGTCGCTTGACAGGCTCATCGAGATTCTTAGCAATCCAAGCAGTGTGTAAGCCTCCCTTAAAACACCGCCATTGAAAACTAGAGGTTTCCGGGCGACTATGACGCCAGGAGGCCTCAATGCGAAAGAGCAAATTCAGCGAACATCAGATCATCGCGATCTTGAAAGCGGTGGAAGCAGGACGGACCGTAAAAGACGTCTGTCGCGAGCATGAGATCAGCGACGCCACCTATTACCAGTGGAAGTCAAAGTACGGTGGCATGGAAGCTTCAGACATCGCGGTTGCGTGAATTGGAAGAAGAGAACCGGCGCTTGAAGCAGATGTATGCGGACTTGTCACTGGAGAATCGGGCGCTGAAAGAGGTGATCGCAAAAAAGCTCTAAAGCCAGCCGTGAAACGTGAGCTGATTGCTGTTTTACAAACAGAGCATGGATTAAGTGAACGGCGCGCTTGTAAGTGTCGTCGGTCTGCAACGTTCGGTCTATCACTACGAGCCGCGACCAAATCGCCGATGGACCAATAATCAAACTGCTGCTGGAACTGGCCTGGCAACGACCGGAGCAAGGATTTGAGAAGTTGTTCAAGCGGCTGCGTCGCCTGGGTCATGGCTGGAACCACAAACGGGTCTATCGCATTTATTGCAGCCTGAAACTGAACAAACGACGAAAAGGCAAAAGACGTTTGCCAACAAGATGTCCCGCGCCTCTGGTGGTGCCTGAAGCAATGAACGAGTGTTGGTCAGCAGACTTCATGAGCGATGCGTTGTGGGGTGGTCGTCGCTTTCGCACGTTCAATGTGGTGGATAATTTCAATCGTGAAGCCTGGCGATCGAAGTGGACTTCAACCTGCCGGCAGCGCGCATCGTGCGAACGCTTGAGCGGATAGCCGCTGAGCGCGGCTATCCGCTCAAGCTGAGATTAGACAACGGCCCAGAGATGATCTCTGTGACGCTGGCAGACTGGGCTGAGCAACATAGCGTGATGCTCGAGTTCATCAAGCCAGGCAAGCCGATGCAGAACGGCTTCATCGAAAGATTCAATCGCAGCTACCGTGAAGCGGTGCTCGATATGTTTGTCTTTCAAAGCTTGTCGGAAGTGCGCGAACAAACAGAACTGTGGCTTAAGGAGTACAACGAAGAACGACCACACAAGTCTCTGGGCCATCTGACGCCCAGGGAATATTTGTTAACCCAAAAGCCGGAAATCTCTAGTAACTCGTGGGTGTAATCGCGGGAGGCTTACAGGGAAGCATTGGCAGAGAAGAAATAGGACGAGTTCGGTGAGTACAGAATATCGAGGAACAGGTCGCTCGAAAGAACGCCCGATGTGATCTGCCTTTTTGCTTTGCTTTCTCTGACAGACCTGTAATACATTCTGCCATGTTCTTCCCTGACTCGACTGCATAAGGAAGCTCACATGATAGCCTTACCACGTACACGCGGCTTCTCTGCGGGTAACTGGCAAATACTCCTAACTAATAATAATCTGAATGCGGCCCGCTGATTGGCGTGTACATCGCGCTCACGTTCTCTGGGGCGGAGCAGACAGCAGGTCCTTTTGGGAAAGCCGATTTTATGCGGAAGCCGGATAAGACAGCGAGGCGGTGGTTCAAAACACCACAAGTGGCATGAATAAACAGATTGGTGGAATGGAGCCGCTCATTTTATGCAGAAGAGAACGAAGGTCTAACACCGCTTTCGATTTTATCCAGATCAAGATACACATAGTTAGGCGGCACGGCCGACTCGGTAGTGCCATCGTGCGTGTTGGTGTTCGAAACCTTCGTGGCATGGCGAAAGGACAATAAGATGCCAGACGTGGTTCCGTTTTTGACGTATGAGGACGGCATTGCCGCCCTAGAATGGCTGGCGGAAGTGTTTGGATTCACCGAGACAACTCGCTTCACGTCTTCCGATGGGAGGCTTTCTCACGGAGAAATGTCGATCGGGGATGGACTAATCATGTTGGCCAGTCCGTCGGCGGACTATGAAGGCCCCAAGCGACATCGTGGCAACTGCGAGATTGCCGCCTCATGGTCCGCTCTGCCATGGATCATTGATGGTGTTCTCGTCTACGTTGACAATGTCGATGAGCACTATGCGCGGGCTAAGGCCGCAGGAGCCGCTATCTTGTCTGAACCCGAGGATGGGCCGCCAGCGCGACGATATCGAGTTGAGGATCTAGAAGGACATCGATGGATGTTTATGGCACGAAACTAGCCCGCACGCTATTTCATGATCGCAACGGGAGTGGAACGCGGTGCCGTCTAACAAAAGGGATGGAGCTGACAGTCAAAAGCGACACACCCTTTACAAAGAGAAGAACAAAGGGCGCGCCGCTTTTGCCTGCAGCTCATCCCAGGCGTTAGCCTGCTGAAGAAGGAGGCTCAATGACTATGAGCACGATGAAGCCGCGTGTGACATCTTTCGCTCCCCAGTTCCTTGTCGATGACCTTGAGCGCTCGATCGCGTACTACCAGAAGATCGGCTTCACGTTCAGCGAGCCATGGGAAGGGTTCTACGCGATCGGTGTTCTGGACGGACTGGAACTTCACTTGAAGGAAGCACCCAAGAACGACGCGGACCGCCAGCACAGGCGCGACAACGATCATCTCGACGCCTCGGCGGGCGTTGACGGTGTCGAGGCGTTCTACGAGCGGTGCGTCGCCAACGGCGTGATGATCATCAAGCCGATCACGGCGACCGAGTGGGGCACGAAGGGCTTCTATCTCGAGGATCCGGATGGCTACATCATTGGCTTCGGCGGCCGCCCGACCGCAGGCTAACAACCGGTTGCATGTCGTTTGCGTCAGGAGGCACATAGTTAGGCGTCATCCCTAGAGCTACAATTATAGCTATGAAAGCCTTTCTAAGTTCAACGTATAAAGACTTGATCGAGCACCGGAAGTTAGCTATTGAGGCTCTGGAGCGTCTCGGTCAGGAAGTCGGACGTATGGAGGTGTTTGGTGCCCGCGCGGAAGAGCCGACAAATGCCTGCCTCTCGGAGATAGAAGCATGTGATATTTTTATAGGTATTTACGCTCACAGATATGGATACGTACCGCCCGATTCACAAATTTCTATTACAGAAGCGGAGTACAACCA
This sequence comes from uncultured Acidobacteriota bacterium, assembly GCA_963748155.1. Taxonomy (GTDB): domain Bacteria; phylum Acidobacteriota; class Blastocatellia; order Pyrinomonadales; family Pyrinomonadaceae; genus PSRF01. Next base: position 78,401 of record CAVVHV010000006.1, read on the forward strand.
CGCTGGGGAACTCAGAAAGCCAATTTTCTGCTTTATGGTTAATGAAGATTATCCTTGGCCTCCAAAGTTGATCGAGGAGTATCCTGCCAAGTCCAAGTTGCAGGGCTTTAAGCAAAAAGTCAGTGAGGCTTTGGTACGGGATGACTTTACCACACCCGAAGTATTAGCTTTCAAAATTGCATCTAGCATTGGTCGTTACCTGACACAAACTCATATCCCATCGAAGAGCGTAAATTTAAAAGACTCTCAAGCTCGTGAGTACAAAAGTATCGAGCAGAGTCCTGAAGCTAAGGGTTCACCAAGCTCAGTTTGTTAATCGCCCTGGCCTGTGCTACTTCATCAATGCAACCAATTTATCTCCTAATAGGGCATTGGAGTTGACGCATATTTGGTATGAAGATGAAGATCACCATATCCCGGTTATACAGGCCTCCAGGCTGCTCCCCGTACGTTTAGACGTAGATCAATCGTGGGAGACTTGGGTTAATGATTACAAAATCCCAGAAGCCAACCGCTTCAGCGCCTTCGAGAACTTTCGGGCGAGAATTTCTACAGGTACTGTCTTTAAATCTGAAGCTAATCTCGATGTGCCTCCGTATGGTCTTGTGCCGGGAGGCCCGATCAACGAAATATAAAAACTCTGGCGAGGCATACCAGAGAGTTGTAGGTTATGTATTTCTGTCCCAAACTCCGAATCCATAATACACGCACAAAACAAGTTATTAAGTTTTCGTGTCCCGCTTGGTTCGTGATTCTGAGGTCAATATGCCGCACTCAGCGCTTCTCGCAACCGTTGCAAGAAACTAAGCATTTCCGCCGGTATGGTTAGCAAAGAGTTGCGAAGATTGTCCAGTGTGGGGAACCAATAGAGTTAGGAAATGTGTCGCGTTGATCAAGCAGCTATCCTCTACTGTGGGGGACTCTTGTGTGGTGAGGTGTTATTGACAGTGCTGGCGGCCCGGTGTTAGCAATTGCGCATCGTCGTTTACGCACCGTTCCTCATCTCGTGCTCAATAACGGAATTGCTGGGACACAAAGAGATTACCGGAACGTAGCCGCTCATTTATGTGGAAGGGAAACTTAGGGCTAACAAGCTTCGTGATTTTATTCAGATCAAGATACACCTGGTTATGTCACAAATGGCCAACACGCTTCCGACACGTCAGCAAGTGATTGCGGCACTGTCGCAGATCGTCGGGCTTCCGTTGACTGCCGCGCGGCGTGCAGCGGACATGCGTACGTTTCAGTTCGGCAAATTGCGTCCGGTCGATCGCGGTTCCGTCGGTGACTTCGCGCTGCATGTCCAATGTCCGTGGCGTATCGAAGGCCCGAAAGGCATTGTCACCGGTCGCATGGACCTTTGGGAGCCAGTTGAGGATAATGCGCCATTCGACGAGAATTGGGATTATGAACAGTCGCCCAACCTCCAGGACGCTCGGCTCGAAGCGTGGTTGGCGCAAAACAAATTGTCCCTGGTCGTAAAGAGTGTGGACGCCGACGAGTTCGGGGGCGCGTCCGTCAGCTTCGATCACGGTTTCTTGCTGCGCCTGTTTCCGGCAGGGACACGCGGCGAGGACTGGCGACTGTTTCAGCCGACGACCGATGCCTCGCATCTTGTTGTCAGTGGCGGTGCGGTCGAACTCGTCGAACTCGATGACGAATCAGGAGCGTGACATAACCAACGGCTGAAGCTGACCGGGGCCGCCTCTCCTGGTTTTCCAGGCTTCAACGTCGTTGCAGGCGGCCCGGCAGCTTAGCCGTAGCGTTAGGTGCCTGCGAGAGGTAGACAACGCTGTGATCATACAGATACCGGACATCTCGAAATGGGCTGCGACAATGACCCTCTGACAAGAGAGCAGGTAGCAGTCGTTTACGAGATGCTCGATGGACAGATGAGCGAAAATGCTTTGGAGGCTTCCTCGTCGTCTCATCTCGATTCGTCGACGAGTTCGGCGGCCATCGGACTTCCGAACTCGCGAGAGTTTTCAGGACGGACTCAGTCGACGGCAAGTGGTACTCCGGGCGAGCTTAGGAATGTATGTCGATGGGTCGGTGGCATGATCGGATATGAGAATCGGTATCCGGTTACGATCGACCCCTCGCGTCCTGCGTTCCCCTTATTCAAGATAGTAGGTATCGACCCTCGTTCAGCCGTGCCTGAACTTGGTGTGTTCCGGTACTTCAGGTCGGTGGATGACGTTGGCTACTTCGGAGATTTCGTCACGAACGCTCGTACGTGGGAGCCGCTGACAATGACCGCGACCATTACCCCTCTACGCGACAAGCAGTCTGAGTCATACTTGCTGATCGAACGCTGGCTGAATGGTTCTTTGTGACCACGGTGCCCAACTCCTCTATCGATTGGACAACCCAAAGCAAGCCTTTGGTTGCCGCTCATGTCGCCTCTCAGACCTGCTGAAATCAACTGAGCATTTCTGCCGTTGGCGACAAGAACAAGTTGCGAAGAGTGTCCACTCTGGGGAGCAAATTCTTGAGTTTCATATGTAGTAGTCACGACTAAATATCCGTATTCAAAAGTGCGCCTCAGTACTGACTAGGGTGCCATGCGCAAGAATACATCCCATGCCCAGCGAGCCAAGCGGCTACCATTCCCGTCGTATATTTTCGCCCTGTATCGAAAACGATTCCCGTACTCGTCAGTTTTTTTCGATTCTTTGAAGTCCAGATCGATCGCGGCGATATCTAGCGCTAAAAGCGTTTGTAGTTCGTTACTTTCGGATGTTGCGTTATGGTTAGTATCTTGCCAAACGCGCAGAGAAGGAAAGATAGCATCCCGTTGATCAATACGACCGTCTCCGTTTCCTCCTCGACTAGCACTGTCAAAAACAGCAAGAGCCTTGAATCCTTGACGCTCTGCTGATTCTGGCTGTTCAGTCATGTTTCCGAAAAGTTCTCTGCCGCTATCAATCTGTCCATTGTCATTGCGATCCAGAACCAACCACCCGTCATCCTCATTCACTACAGTCCACGCGATTCGATATGGCTGGCCTGTGCCCAAGTCAAATAAGACTCCATTTGTTGGGTCTGTTAATTTGTAGCCATCACCCGCAGTATCAATTAGGATCGGCGTGTAACAGGAACCTAGCCTGCAAAACGCTTGCATGTTCTCACAGAATTTCTTCTGATTTAAGGTACAACCAGTCTCAAAATCTATGCACGTATCCCAGCAATCGGTATCCGCGCAATCGGTGCCGCCATCACAATCATTGTCTATGCCATCGTCGCAGATCGCCTCTCCGGCAATCGCTAAGAAGGCGCAATTCGGTTCTGCACAATCAATGAATCCATCACCATCGTTGTCGAAGCCATCGTGACAAGTGGCTTCATCAATTCCTTCCGCGCCACACAACGCACAGCAATCGTACAAAGTATAAATGGCGCAGCTAATGTAGAATTCGCCACTCCAACACGCATCGACACCCTGTTCAATTTTGTGACAGGCGCCACCTGGACTACCGCAATTCAGGGCCGTATAGGTAGGCTTGTCCGGGTTATTCGGATTGCACTCTTGAGTGCACGTGTAAAACGATTGCTTGACATAATCACAACCACTGTCACAACACGGCTGTACGGCAGCGACCCGCGAAAAAAAACTTACCGGCTCATAAGCAGCCGGTAAGAACAAAGCACTTTGGTTTTCTGCGATTAGATGTTTAGGCGGTGATAAGCACTTCTCGTCAAGTCCAACCTTGCGATTAATATCAAAAAACCGCCCTTGAGCATTCCCATACCCGGTTCCATCTCCGAAATTCAACATCTGAAAAACTAATCCTACCTTAGAAGGTTGAGGCTTGTTCAGTTCGGACCTGGTCTTCTCCCATCCGTCTGCTTGGGCTTGATCAATTTTCAGAACGTACGATTCGTTGGGCATTAGCGGAATGTCTGTGCTCTCCAGCTTTGTACTGAAATCATTTAGCTGTCCTCGCCCATAATGAACCCAGAACATATACTCTTTGCCTTCTGGTGATTTGATGCCCTGCATTACGACCATGAAGCTCAAGTAGTAAATGGGTTTATTTGAGGTGTTGGTAACTTCGATCTCTAAGTCATGGGCCCATTTCTTACTTTTGATATTCTTAGCCTTAATCTTCAGAGGTACGTGTTTCGGTAAGCCTACGCCCAACTCCCTTTCTTCATTTTGAGACAATTGATTATCTTGAGGTAATGCAAAGTTAGTAGAGCTTGCTCCAGCAAAGGGCAGAAAACCCGCCAGAGCAATCACAATTAATGCTACCAGTAAGAAACTCAGCCTGGTCTGAAAGGAATAACGTTGCGAGGTCAATGATTGAGAGTTCATAGCATCGCTCCAAAAAGGAAGAACAGGACCGAAGCGAGGTTCCCTTGTATCTCAAGCCTTAAAGTAATGTCAACAAACTCCTCTGTCCCTCGTGTGACTTAACTCGACACGGGGGGCAGATTGCCTGAACCATCCAGAACGACACAGCCCCCAATATGCCGCCAAGTACTGATGCTCATAGGAACTGTAGGAACGAAGTGTTCCCAATAAGAATCGACTTGCCGGACTAGGGTGTCGACCGCCTTTTTGCTTTGCCTTCTCTGACAACCTGTAATAGAGTGCGCCGTGTTTCTTCCTGACTCCAACTGCCTGAGGAAGCTCACATGATAGCCTTACCACGTACACGCGGCTTCTCTGTGGGTAACTGGCAAATACTCTTAAACTAACAACCTGCCTTAGCTCCAACGTTGGGCTGACTGACGCGGAACAGAAGGACTGAAGGAGGATATATTTATGGCGGCAGGTGGAGCGGCAGCGGTAGCAGCCGCAATCGCTAACGCAATCAAGGCCAGCGGCGTGGTGGTGCAAGTTACGCCCGCCGACTTCCACACTATCCTCAGTAAGATTGAGAAGCCGTTAGTCCTATACGCCAAAGGCGGGCTCTTCTCAACCAATTATCAATATCTAGTCAGCTACAAAGGGTTTGCGTTTTTCACCAAATCCTCTGAACCGATCCTGCTGCCGATCGGGGTCGAAACAATAGCTGCGAAGAAGATATGGATACCGGGATAACCGACTCACCCGTCACCCCAACAACAAAAACGGCATGCAGCGCTCGCCGCAATCACTTCTCATTATCGGTTTAACAAACTACGCGCCGCAGTCGACAAAGAAAACTTCACGCAAACACAAGTAAACCAGCGGGCGCTGCTCCAGGGGCGGCCGTTCAGACTCCGGCAAGAGAATTGCTCGGTTCTTCACTCGTTCGTCAGACCGATGCTCAATAAAGGGATTTCTCGCGCTCATAGTGCGCGCTGGCGCGCATGTGCTCTCAAGCGAGCATGTTTTCGATCCTCCAAACAGAACTAAACGAAAGGGCTTTTAGAAATGGCTTCGCCGCTCCGTCTCTTTCTCGCCGTTTCGCTGTTTCTGTGCGTTTTTCCGGTCAATGCCGAGAGCCGGAATTGGACCATCGAGAACGGATAACGCCTTTGTCTTTATTCAACAATGGTGCTATAAACGCCGTATTTCGTGCTCAGAACCTTAACCTGGAGGCTCACCCAGGTATGAAGATCGCAGGATCCAAGCCAATAAACGCGGCTTTCTCTATCGAATTTTCGCCCCCGGACTGATGAAAGCGATTTACCTGCGGCGTCTCGAGATGTTTATGCGAATCGCCTGTATTTAGCGGTTTATTAGTTACAGCGATGAGAATCAGCAAAGACATTCCGGTTTCGCCAGAGGCGCCTCGCCTAACGAATACAGCCGGTCGCCGGTTTGACGTCGATGCTTTGGTCTCTGAACTCGAAGCTAACGGCATCGTTGTGTTGCCTAATCTGCTGAGCGCGGAGCGACTGCGTGATATGCAGAAAGCGTTTGCTGTGAAATTGCGGCGAATGTGTTGGAACAATATTGACGGTTATTACAAAAACGAACTCTATCGACACATGGTCGCAGATGTGCTGCTGCTCGATCAGGGTTTCGTTGATCTCGCGCTGCATCCGTTGGTCAAAGACATCCTGAATAGTTACATGGGCACGGACTATGAGCTTACGGAAGCGAAAGGGTGGAAATCGTTGCCCACCACCCGGGATTTTCACGGGTGGCACGCTGACGCCTGGTATGACCAAACGTTGGCATCCGAGATTCATCGAGAAGTCAAACTTGCCTTCTATCTCACTGATGTGCGGACGGGTGCATTCAATTACATAAAGGGCAGCCATCGTCAGCAACACCCGCGTATATTGAAAAAACAGGAAGTTAATGAGCTACCCACCTCGCGTTTAGTTGAGCTAAACGGCCCAGCGGGTACGGCCTTTCTGTTTGACAGTTCGGGAACTCATCGACAGGGCATGCCAATACTCGAGCCTCGACAGGCGATCTTCTTTAATTACCATGATCCGCGAGTCACATTGGATGAGGAAAATATAACGTACTACCGGTACCATCCGCTGATTCTAAATGCGGCGTTCCTGGGAAATCTTTCCGCTGAGGACCAGCGCATTCTGGGTTTCGGAAACAAGACCAACTTTCAACCGGCCTTCGAGCAACCAGGCCGAACACCGATTGGCTACAAAACTTTTAACGCCGCCTTTAGTGCTCAACTTCGCATTGAAAATCTGGCTGAAAGAATCAGTGCAAGATTGAAACGAGTGCTTCGCATGTCTGGTTAGTTCTAGTTTGACGGTGTACGCCCCATATGCCGACCTTAGTATCAGTATTTGAACATGAACCACTCCGTATCGGGGGAACGGAGATGTTCGCGCGCGAGTTGTCGTGTCAACTTGCTGAGCGTGGCTGGAAGAGTGTGCTGGGTTTTCAATCGGAACCAACTGAAGAAGTGAGACGTTTTCTGGACCTGCCAAACGTTTCGCTCAAGGTTTATGCGGGCCCATCAGACAGCACTTTCAAAGCGGGGAAAGGTATTGCCAGGATCATCCGCGCTTATCGTCCGGAGATTCTCCACCTTCATTTCTTCGGCTTTATTAATCCTTATTCGTGGATTGCGCGTCTCCAATCCGTAAAACAAGTATTCTTCACAGACCACCATTCACGTCCGTCGGGCCACATTGTGATGCGCGCCCCTCTGTGGAAGCGGGCGTTAGGACGAGTGGTAAATGAACCACTCACCAAAGTGATTTGTGTCAGCAACTACGGCCACGTATGCATGTCGTCGTTTGGCTTGTTACCGCGGGATCGCTTTCAGATGATTTACAACGGCGTCGACCTTACGCGGGTTAAATGCGATCCGCAACGAGCCATCGATTTCCGCCGGCGTTATTCAATTCCGTTGGATCGGTCGATTGTGACCCAGGTGAGCTGGGTAATTCCGGAGAAGGGAATCATAGATTTTCTCGAGACTGCGCGTCTCGTTAGTCGCCAGAATCGCAATGTTCAGTTTGTCGTTGTGGGCGACGGGGATTATCGCCAGGAGTATATGAGACGAGCCGTTGAAATGGGGATTGAAGATCGTGTGACCTGGACCGGGATGGTTGAGGATGCGTTTGGCGAAGGCGTTTTCGAAGCGGCCGATGTAGTCTGCCAATTCTCACGTTGGGAAGAGGTGTTTGGATGGACGATTGCCGAGGCGATGGCCCACGGCAAACCGGTGGTAACAACGCGTGTGGGTGGAATACCCGAGTTAATTCAGGATCACGAATCCGGATACCTGGTAGATCGTGGTGACACTGTGACAATGTCGAACAAGGTTCTGACCCTGCTGAATGATGCGTTGCTTCGGGAGCAGATGGGTAGTAAAGGTAAGAACATCGTGCGGCAGAAGTTTGATCTTCGTAATAACGTAGCCAAGCTGATCGCATCTTACGGCCTTAAAGAGTGTCGTTCAGTCGCCGATGATATTCCCGTAAGACGATTGCAGGAGGGCCTGTCATGAAGTTTGTTCCGTGGCTTTGGCGACTTGTCAGCAACGTGGGCTTGATAATACGACAAGGTCATCGCGTGGCCGCATTCCGATGCTGCGAACGTACCTCAAGATCGAGCTCAAGCACTTCTTTTTGGCGGGATTGCTGAAGCGCCGGATGACGCGGGAATCAATTTTTGGCTACCAGGTTCACTTCTTCGATTACCACACATTTGCCATTCTCTTCGAGGAACTCTACGTCGCAGAAGTCTATTACTTTTCGGCCTCGTCCCCTGAGCCGTTAATCGTCGACTGTGGTAGCAATATCGGTTTGTCGGTTCTTTATTTCAAACGTCTTTATCCAAAGAGTAGGGTCATTGCTTTCGAACCGGATAGGGCAACTTTTGAGATGCTCGAGCGAAACGTGAAATCAAACAATTTAGCTGGTGTGACCCTGGTAAATAAAGCGTTGTGTGATTCCGCAGGCTCGGTTCCATTCTACGTGTCGCCCGAGAAGCCAGGCCTTCTGGTACAAAGCATGCGGAAAGAGAATCTTGCGAGCAGTGAAGTGACGTCGGTCGAGTCTGAGATGCTTTCAACTTATCTCACCGAGCCTGTTGACTTCCTGAAGATGGACATTGAAGGGGCTGAGGACCAGGTACTGAAGGATCTTAATGAGACAGGTAAGTTAGCTCTCGTGCGCGAGATCGTACTTGAATACCATCATCACCTCACTCCGCGTGAGGACAAGCTTGGTGTCTTTCTGAAGACTCTCGAGCAGACCAACTTCGGCTATCAACTCAAGGCTGCCTTAGTTCCTCCCTTCCGAAAAGGAGAATTTCAGGCCCTCATGCTTTATGCATACCAATTGAATGGCGCCTGAGTCTGGGCGGTGATTGATCTCGTTCGTGCGCACGTCAACTATATTATCCCTCCGTTTTGTGGCATGTTATCCGGCATGGAAATCAAGAGAATCAATACCCCAAACGCGCCGCAACCCGCCGGACATTACTCGCAAGCAACCGTCTATAACGGATTGGTCTTCGTCGCGGGTCAGCTTGCTATTGATCCAACTTCGGGCGAAAAGACGTTAGGCTCGATCGAGGAGCAGACCGAACAGGCGCTTAACAACGTCCACGCAATTCTCAAGGCGGCCGGCAGCGACTGGGACCGCGTTCTCAAGATGAACATCTCCATTGCTGACATAAACCTCTGGGAAGCATTTAACAAAGTCTATGCAAGAGTTCTTGGGGACAATCGCCCCGCCCGCGCTGTAATTCCATGCGGCCCGCTTCACCACGGCTTCCTGATTGAAATCGAAGCCATCGCTGCCACGGATTCGTGATAACTAACCGCTTGTAAACCTCTACGGTTTTCATTAGTGTAGGCGGACATGAGTACCCCCAGAAACCGCGCGAACACCAGTCCATCCAATTCACCAGTCACACACGAGCCACCCGCCGATGGCGGCCGCATGATCGTGTTAACCGCTCCACTTACGGAAGCGATCGATCACGCCGGCTACTTCATTCAAATGGCGCTGGCCTCGTTGCCAATCTGGATGGAAGGTGTGATTAACCGCAAATATCCGAAGTGGCGTGAGGTCGAGCACAATCCCGACGGCTCGGCGCGTTACATGCCCGCGGGCGTGCGATTGGTCGAGAAGTCGCTGCTGCGCGAGTATCGCAACGACGACGTCGTGGCGTGTTTTCCTGACGACCTGCACAAATTTATTGGACCACGCACGCGCGTCGTCGCAGTCTCGACGCACAATCCACTCGGCGTCACGTTTGCCGCGGGTGTTTACACATCGATCTTCGGCTCGTCAAAGATGCCGATCAACTCTCATTACTCGCGACAGTTGTTTGCAGCCGTCAAAGCCAGTCCGTATCGCGATAATTTCAAAGTGATCGTCGGCGGTTCCGGTGGCTGGCAGATCATCCAGACAAACTTGTACGAAGAGTTGGGCGTTGATTGCGTCGTCGAAGGGCGCAGTGAGTCTACCGACACGCTCGAGCTGTTTCGAAAAGCGATCCAGGGAGAAGAGCTGCCACGGCGAGTTGACGTCAAACATCCGATGGACCGCGAAGCGATCCTTTTTCCCGACACGCGCACAACGTTCGGCGTCGTCGAGATGACCACAGGCTGCGGGCGGCGCTGCAAGTTTTGCGTGCCGGATCTGAATCCGCAGATCGATCTTCCCAAAGACAAGATCATGGACGCGGTGCGCGCGAATGTGAGACACGGCAACAAGCAGATCTCGCTCGCGACCGAAGACATGTTCATCTGGGGACAGGTACACACTGACACGCCCTTCTATTTCCCAAACCGCGAAGCGCTCGTCGATCTTTACTCCGACATCGTGAACACGCCTGGCGTCGAGCAACACGTGCTGAGTCACTGCACGATCGCGCCGGCCGTCGTCGATCCGTTGCTGATCAAACAACTGTCGGATTTCCTGCTGCCGAAAAGCCCGATTCATTTTCCGCTTCTGAGCAGTCATCCGGAGAAGAAAGCGCTCGCGCCGCTGATCGGACTCGAAACCGGATCGGTGCGCATGGCAAAGCAGATCATGTCGAGTAAAGGTGTGCCGTTTTCGATTGAAGACTGGCCCAGCGTCGTGCTCGAAGGTCTGCGCGTGCTGAACGAGAACAACTGGTTTCCGGCAATGACGTTGATCGTCGGCAATCCCGGCGAGACTGACGAAGACGTGATGGAGACGATCGATCTCGTTTACGAGATTGAGCGCCGCGGTCTTTTTGCGTTCCTGATTCCGTCGATCTTTACGCCGCTGCACGACACGCGGATGGAAAAAGAGAAGGGCGTGACGCAAACGAGGCAGCTCACGCCGCTACAGTGGCAGTTGATGATGAAGTGCTGGAAGATGAATCTGCGGCCGGGGCAATACAGTTGGTGGGGACCGATGGCGTGGCGCGTGGGCTCGATCGGCATGTGGCTGTATAAACTGCGTCGCCTGAATGGTCCAAACTTCACGTGGCCTTTGTGGATGTTCTCCGGTGCGATCTCCGAGAAGAACCTGCAACGCATGGGCAAGATCTATCGCGGTAAGCCTATGAAGGTGAAGACTCGCGCGGAGCTGATCGCCTCGCTCAAGCCAAGGGACTGGCAGTATCTGCGTGCAGACAACGGCGACATGCCGGTTGAATATGCGCCGCCGCTTGCAGCCCACGCGAGCGCCGCTGTGTAATCGCAGACGGAGACAGGATTTTCAGGATTACGATATCTTGTAAATTCTGCAAATCTTGTAATCCTGTCTATAACTCGCGGGGTGCCCAACACAACATGAAGGATTTAAAACGTCTTCTCGATCAAAACCGAGCCTGGGCTGAGAACATCAAAGCCAGTGACCCCGACTTTTTTCAGACCTTAGCCAAACAACAATCACCACGATTTCTCTGGATCGGCTGCGCTGACAGCCGTGTTCCCGCGACTCAGCTGGCAGGGATGCTGCCCGGTGAGATGTTTGTGCACCGTAACGTTGCGAACGTAGTGGTCCATACTGACTTCAACTGCTTGTCAGTGATGCAATATGCCGTCGACGTGCTGAAAGTGGACCACATCATCGTCTGCGGTCATCATGGCTGCGGTGGCGTGAAGGCAGCGATGGACAATCTCGTGCTCGGTCTGATCGACAACTGGCTGCGGCACGTGCAGGACGTAATTCATCAACACGAAGATATCCTCGCGAAGATAGACGACGAGAACGACCGTCTCGATCGCCTCTGTGAACTGAACGTTATCGAACAAGTCCTCAACGTCGGTCGCACGACGATCGTCCAGAGCGCGTGGCAACGTGGACAGGAGCTCGTCGTACACGGCTGGATCTACGGCCTGCAAGATGGGCTGCTGCGCGATCTCGGCGTTTCTATCGACAATCCCGCGGCCCTCGCCGAGCCACGGATTTACGCCGCCAAACACGGATAATGAAGGTTTCCAGACGAGATTTCCTGCAATCGGCAAGTGCCGGTTTCGGCATTTCGTTACTCGACTGCCCTGTCTTCCCGGACGATCTCGAAAACACTTTCAAAGAGATTCGCCAGAACCTTCTCGAAATGATCAACGAGGAGCGTGATGTTGAGAAAGTTCCGCCCGTGGAGCTTGATGACTTTGCAAGTGAGGTGGCCACGAAACACGCCGTTGACATGGTAACTAACGAGTTTATCAGTCACTGGGGCAGTGACGGGCTCAAGCCATACCAGCGTTATGGCGTCGCCGGCGGCACACACGCGACTGAAGAAAATGTTTCGGCGGTAGATGGAACGTGGTCCATGAAAGCGAAGGACCTGATACTGGACACTGCTTACCTGCACGTGCGGCTGTACCAGGAAAAGCCTCCGTACGATGGGCATCGCCGCACCATCCTCAGGCCACAACACACGCACGTCGGAATTGGCCTCGCCGTGGAAAAGCTGCGACTGCGATTAGTCGAGCTGTTTGTCGCGAAATATGTCGAGGTCCAGCCAATTAACCGCGAAGCAAAACCCAGCGCGCAACTCTCCTTTAGCGGGAAGTTAATGCGAAAGGACTACTCGTTGCACCACGTCGAAGTCTACTACGAGCCTTTGCCAACACGGCCGGAGTTGCATTGGTTACGAGCCACGGGATCGTACGCGTTGCCGAAGGACTCGAAAGTGCTGCGACCGCGAGTTCCACCGCCACAGGTTTACTTAGACGGGATAGCGGGAGTGGTTGAAATCGCAAAGGATGGACGTTTCAAAACGCCGGTCAAGCTATACAAAAAAGAGCCGGGAATCTACACGGTCGTTGTATGGATCAAGGGCCCTGTAACAGAGCGCGCATTCCCCGCCACCGCCGTGTGCATCAAGGCGCAATAGATCATGCGGCTCTTTGTCGCGCTGCCTCGAACAACAAAATACCCGCGGCGACTGAGACGTTAAGACTCTCCGCCATGCCTTTCATGGGGATCTTCACTTTCCGATCCGCGTTCATCAGCTCTTCAGCTGTAAAGCCAGTCGACTCGGGGCCGAGCATAAGCGCAGTTGCCGTGGTCCAATCCAAATCCGTGTAATCCGTGGTTGCTTCTGCGTCTGCACAAGCAGTAACGACCCGGCGCTCGCGACACCACTCGACAACTTCTTCATACGACGGCCCACTCCAGATCGGAAGTCTGAACGCCGATCCCATCGCTCCACGCAGAGACTTCGGCGAGAACGGATCGCTGGTATTTCTCGTCGTGATAACGCCAGTTGCACCGGCGGCCTCGGCCGTGCGCAGAATCGCGCCGACATTAACGGGATTGTTGATCTGATGAAGCACGACGAGCAGGGGACTCGCTGCGAGACTTTCCGCCAGGCGGTTTTCCGAAGAGTCAGGCCGCTCCGCGAGAACGACGATCCCTTGCGGTGTCTTAGTGTACGAGATCGACTCGAGCAGTTTTTCACTCACTGAACGCCGTGCGTTTCGAAACGCGCGACAGCTCAGCGATCGCGTCCGCCACACGTTCTTTCCGCACGAGCTCTTCGGAAACGATCACCGCCTCGATCGTTAACTTGGAGCGCTGCGCTTCCTCACACAAGCGCAGACCCTCAACAAAGATCAGTTCGTCGATCTTTCCATCGCGAACCGCACGCGCCTGGCGAAGAAGGGAATTGTCACGACTACTTATCCTGTCAATCATGAAAACTCTTTTAAATCCTGTCTAATGATTTACTCAACCACCACTTCCGCCCAGATGGGCCAGTGATCCGAAACATTCAGCGGCTTCGCCACGCCCCAACGCTTAACCTTAACTCCACGCACGAAAATCCAATCAGCATGCATCTTCAAACCAACAGTCCGCCACGTCGCTGTTCCGGTCGGAAAAGGCGTCGTGTAACCACGCGCTTCGAGGAAGTCGCGCGTCTCGATGCACTTCTGCCTGGACAACGTGTTGAAATCACCAAGCACGATCGCCGGCATTGTTGCGGCGTCCGCCTGTGCGGCAATCACTTCGAGCTGCGCGAGCTGGCCATCGACCGCCGAGTGCGGATCGACGTGCGCGTTAAAGATCCGCACGGGTCCTGGTCCAAAAGTGATCGTAGCAGCAATCGCGAGTCGAGGACGCCATTGACACTCCTGCCACGGCAGATCGATCCGCATCACGTCCATTAAAGGCAAACGACTCAACAGAGCGACTCCCGTGTCGCCACTGTCGTGCAGATCGATCGGTTCTTCAAAATCGAGCCACCATTGACGCTTGACCGGCTTAACGCCACGCGGAATTCCGGCGGCTTCGTGGGCATAGTGCATTCCGAGCTCTGCAGCGAGCTCTTCGGCAACGTGATGGCCGCCAGTGCGTATGGTACGCATGTCAGCTTCCTGCAAAGCGAGCACATCAACACTTGGCAACAGTTTTCCCTCAGTGAATGCGCGTGCGGCTGCGGAGATCTGGCGCGCCACGTGTTCTGGTCGTCCCGTCAAACTCATCAAGCCCATTTTGCGACGAAGCCCGCCGGAGATCAGGTAAGGGCCGCGCGCGTAACGGATGTTGTATGATGCGATGACGAGTTTCAGCATGTTAGGGATATATCATGAGTGCGATAGTTATATCAGTTGTTGATGACATGTTCTTTGCGTCGAAGATTCGCGCGGTCGCGGAAGCCGTAGGAATGGAGATAAGTTTTCCGCGAAGCCAGGAGGCTGTAATTTCGAAGGCACGCGAGACAAAGACGGGGTTAATAGTCGTGGATTTACACAATCAACGGATCGATCCGGTGGCACTGGCTCGGGAGTTGAAGGCTGACGAAGAACTTCAGTCGATCAAACTGCTCGGGTTCTTTTCGCACGTCCAGACTGAGCTACAACGGAATGCGCTCAGCGCAGGATTCGATCAAGTCATACCGAGATCAGTCTTCGCTCGTGACCTCGCAGAAATATTAACCGCGGATTACACGGATACAGGCGCGATCACTTCGTGAATCGAACGGACCTCGCTGACCAACTGGTCATACTGTTCGAGTGTCAGTGCTTGCGCACCGTCCGAGAGAGCGTGCTCAGGTTGATCGTGAACTTCGACAATGAGCCCGTCCGCGCCAACAGCAACGCCCGCGCGCGCGAGTGGCGTCACCATGAAGTTCTTGCCTGTTCCATGCGACGGATCGACTAACACTGGTAAATGCGAAATGCGTCGCACCGCCGGAATCGCAGCGAGATCGAGTGTGTTTCGCGTGTGCTGTGCAAAGGTGCGAATGCCGCGCTCGCAAAGGACGATCTGGTAGTTGCCCTCGGCCATGATGTACTCCGCCGCGAGTAGCCACTCGTCGAGCGTCGCAGAGAGACCGCGCTTGAGCAGTACCGGTATACGCGCTTTGCCTGCTCGTCGCAGGAGCGAAAAGTTCTGCATGTTACGCGCGCCGATCTGGATCACGTCGCCGTAACGTTCCACGAGATCCACGCCCGCTTCATCGAGTGCTTCAGTGACAATCTTGAGACCGTAAGCTTCGCGGACGTCTGCGAGTATTCGTAAACCTTCCTCGCCGAGGCCCTGGAAAGCGTAAGGTGAAGTGCGCGGCTTATAAGCGCCGCCGCGGAAGAAACGCGCGCCACTTCGTCTCACGGCTTCGGCAATCGCAAACGCCTGGGTACGACTCTCAATCGCGCATGGACCAGCGATGATCGCGAGCTCGTCGCCACCGATCGTAGCATCGCCGACGCGCACGATCGTCTTTTCGGGTCGCAGGTCGAGAGTGATCAGTTTGTAAGGTTTGCTGACGCGAATGGCTTCGGCGACGCCGTCGAGGTTTTCGAAGTGCGACGGATCGACCGCGCCCTGGTTGCCGGTAACGCCGATGGCAGTGCGCGTGGCGCCGGGCATCGGATGGCCTTTGAAGCCGAGTTCCTCGATCACGCGCAGGACAGTCTCGATTTGACTGTCAGTGGCGTCAGATTTCATTACGATTAACATGGTGTTTTAACTCTCAATTTGGAAAGTATCTTAATTCTGTAAATCTTGTCATCCTGTTAGACATGATTACAAGATTTACAGAATTTACAGGATTTTACATCTGCTCCGGCACCGTGATCCCAAGTATTCCTAATGCAGTGGTCAGCTGTCTTTTAATCAACTTAGTCACCGCGATTAGCACACCTCGTCGCACCTCATCCTGCTCAGTTATGATCCGGTGATCGTGATAGAAACGACTAAACTGTCGGGCAAGCGAGAAGGTGTACTTAGCAAGATTAGCAGGCTCCGCGGAATTGCGACACTGTCCAATGACCTCATCAAGCTGTTGCGACAACATCACCAGCGACCAGATCTCCGTGCCGCCTTCACCTGACAGCACCTCCGCAACTCTCGCCTGCAAGGCGCTGCCTCCTACGATCTGACTTATTAACGTATCCGCAGCGGCAACAGTTTCGTCCGGGAGCTTGCGGAAAATCGAGTTCGTACGCACCGCCGCATACTGGCAGTACGGCCCGGTCTCCCCTTCAAACGAAAGCGCTTCTTTGAAATCGAAAGCGATAACTGTGTTGCGCGTGAATTTCAGCAGGAAATACCGTAGCGCCGCGACTGCGACTTCATGCGCCGTTGAACGTTTTTCTGCTTCCGAAAGCTCTGGATTTCGTTTCTCGACTTCGGTGAGCGCGCCCGCTTCAAGTTGGTTAATTAAATCATCAGCCTTGACGCCGAGACCTTTGCGCCCGCTCATCTCGATGTACGGCCGCGCGCGATCCTCTTCGCTCAGCTCGATGCCGAGTTCCTCACAAGCAGCCGGCGATAACGCCACCATCTCGTAACTGAAATGAACGCTCGCGTCTTCGCCGATTTCAGGCACGACTGCCGCGACACCGCGCGCTACGATTTCCTGCGGGTAAGACTGACGCGAGTCGATCACGTTGTAGACCGTCACACCGCCGCCGAAATGCGGAGGATTTGTTCCTGGAGTTTCCGGATCGGTTTGAGTGGACCAGAGGACATGACCGTCGTCGTAGTTTCTTACGACGCGGTAGTGAAAATCGAGACCGAGCCTCCCGAGTTTCCAGAGTTGATAAGCGATGTCTTTTCCGGTGTAGGTGACGGTGCCGTTCGAACGGACGATGATCTTGTCTGACTCGTGCTCGTCGGTGCCGGTGTGTGATTCAAACGGCATCACCCAGCAACCGGCATGACGACCTTCGGTTTCGTAACGGATCACGCCGGCGTTTTTCATTAACTCGAACGCGCGCTCCCAGAAGTGCAGGTGCAGTATGTCTGACTCACGCGCGAGCAGATCATAACGAATGCCGAGTCGCTCCATCGTGTCGATAATGCATTCGACGTTGCGTGTGGCAACGTAATCAGCGAGTTCGGCAATCGGATTACCACCGCCTTCTTCGAGCGCGTGGAGCACTTCGTTGCGCAGTTTTACTTTGTCGGGATTCATCTCTCCGGCAGCGTTGCCGTCGCGATAGAAGAGACCGACGCGCGTGTAAAGATCCCAGCAGTAGTAATCGAACGGATGGTCTTTGGTGAGTGACGCATCGAGAGCTTTGATCTGATCGAGGTCCAACTTCTCGATATGCAGAAACCCGACGACGACGTCAGCCACCTGCACGCCTGTGTTGTCGATGTAGTTTTGAACTTCGACGCGGTCGCCCGCGGCTTGCAGGATGCGTACGAACGTGTCGCCCAGCACGGCGTTGCGCACGTGACCGATGTGCGCGGCTTTGTTGGGGTTGATGCTGGTGTGTTCGACCATCTTCTTCGGTCGATCGAGATCTTGCGTGTCGCCTGGAGTGGTTGGACCAGCAAACAGGGCAAGCAGTCTCGCGCGATCGTAGAAGACGTTGATATAACCGGCGCCCGCGATCTCAACGCGCGATACTTCCTCGATGTCTTCGAGTTGAGACTTGAGTTTTTCGGCTATGACGCGTGGGTTTTGTTTCTCGCCTGTGGCCTGTTTGATCAGTTTTGCCAGCTCGAACGAGACTGGGAAGGCGAGATCACCGAGATCCGGGCGCGGTGGGACTTCCGCGGCCGGTTGCTGGAGTTCGACGCCGAAAGTCTCGCGGGCGGCGGTGCGGATGCGGTCTTTAAGTTTTTGCTGTAGCTCGAGTAGGGTCATGCGACAAAAGCGGAGAGTATAGCAAAAGAAGGTGGTGATGACGCTGCGTGGGTGAGGTAGTTTTAGACAGGATTACAAGATTTGCAGGATCAACAGGATATCTTGTAAATCATGCAAATCCTGTAATCCTGTCAAACGACTTTCTCTCCCCAATAGGCCCGATTAACACCTATTTGATACCATCCACCTTTATGCAAATCTCCGCAGAATTGCGGCGGCGCTTCGCTGAGGCGCGGCGCGTGCTCGTGTTGACGGGCGCCGGTGTCTCCGCGGAATCAGGCGTGCCGACGTTCCGCGGAGGTGGAAATACAGCGGTTTGGAAAGGCATGCGCTTCGACGTCATCTCGTCCGCGGAGATGGTCGAGCGGGATCTGCCCGCAGTCTGGGAGTGGTTCGATTACCGGCGCAATTTCCTGGACTCAATCCTGCCCAACCCGGCGCACTATGAGATCGCCCGCTGGCAGGAACACTTCCCGGAGCTCACGCTCGCGACGCAAAACATCGACGGCTTGCACCAGAAAGCGGGCTCGCGAGAAGCGATCGAGTTGCACGGTAACATCTGGCGTGCACGGTGCACCGCTTGCCGTTCGTCTTACGATATGTCGACAGGGCCCCGTCCGGATGCATGTTTGGAGTGTGGAGATCGATTGCGGCCCGACGTGGTCCTGTTTGGAGAGATGCTACCGCCGGGCGCGTTTGAGTTTGCGTCTGAAAAGGCCGCAACATGTGACTTGTGTTTTGTTATCGGCACGTCAGCTTTGGTCTACCCCGCTGCGGGACTGCCGGAGATCGCGAAAGCTGCGGGCGCGTACGTTTGTGAAGTGAATCCTGAGCGAACACCGCTGTCAGATTTCTGCGACGAAGTGCTGATGGGCAAAGCGGGCGAGGTTCTACCTTTGATTGGAAAATGAAGACTCTTTACTTCGACTGTTTCGCCGGCGCGAGCGGCGACATGATACTGGGCGCGATGGTGGCCGCGGGCGTTGATCCAAACTTCCTGCGCGAACAACTCTCGCTGCTTCCGGTCACCGGTTTCAGCGTCGAATTCGAGACAGTTAACCGGTCAGGCCTGAGTGCGACGTACGCACGTGTCGAGACGGCGCACGAGCACAGCCACAGACATCTCGCGGATATAAAGCAGATCATCGAAGGATCTGGTTTATCCGGTGCAGTGAAACAACGGGCGGTGCAGATCTTTACGCGTCTTGCCGAGGCAGAGGCGCGTGTTCACAACGAGCCGGTGGATCACGTTCACTTTCATGAGGTTGGTGCGCTCGATGCCATCGTCGACGTCGTCGGCGCTGCCATCTGTTTTGACGCGTTGCAGATCGAGCGCTTCGTCTGCTCGCCGTTGCACGTCGGCAGCGGCATGGTAAAGATGGCGCACGGGCAGTTTCCGATTCCGCCGCCCGCAGTTACTGAGTTGTTGAAAGGCGTTCCGTTTTACGCAACCGAGATCAAGGGCGAGCTGCTGACGCCTACTGGTGCAGCGATCATCACGACTGTTTGTAAGGAGTATGGGCCGATTCCGGAAATGAAGACTGAAGCTACGGGATATGGCGCAGGCACACGCGAGTATCAGGACTTTCCCAACGTGCTGCGCGTGTTGCTTGGCGAGACTGAAGTACAAGGCGCCACTGACGAGCGCTTGTGGATGCTCGAAACAAATCTCGACGACGCGTCGCCGCAGATCATCGGACACGTCATGGATCGCGTGCTCGCGCTCGGCGCGCTCGACTGTTTCTTCACGTCCGTGCAGATGAAGAAGAACCGTCCCGGCGTCCTCCTGTCAGTGCTTTGTGGGCGTGTTGAGAAGGAAGCGGTGATGAAGTTGTTGTTTACGGAAACGACCACAATCGGCGTACGCAGTTATGAAGTAACGAGACGCGCGTTGCAGCGCAGTGTCGTGCGCGTGGAAACGCAGTATGGTCCGATCGATGTTAAAGTAGCGCACCTGGACGGGCGCGTCGTAAACGAGATGCCGGAATTCGAGCAATGCAGGCAGGCGGCAGCGCAGGCGAATGTGCCGTTGAAGATTGTGGAAGATGCGGCGCGCGTAGCAGTTTCGAAAATGCGGGAACACGGATGAACGCGGATTGAGAATGGATATGACTGTTGATTTGGATCGAATCGCACAGGGAGTGCGACTAATTTTGGAGGGTATTGGCGAAGACCCGGAGCGCGCGGGCTTGAAGGAAACTCCGCAGCGCGTCGCCGAGATGTATGCGGAGCTGACTTCCGGCATGCGCGAGGATCCGTCGCAGCACGTGATACCGCTGCCGGGCGACAAGCACGATGAGATGGTGATCGTAAAAGACATCAGCATCGCTTCGTTGTGCGAGCATCACCTCGCCCCGTTTGTCGGTCGCTGCCATATCGCCTACATTCCGAAGGGTGGCCGCATTCTCGGGATCTCGAAGCTGGCACGACTCGCAGAAACCTTCTCGCGGCGCTTACAACTCCAGGAGAGGTTGACCACCGACATCGCAAACACGTTGTTCGAAGGTCTGAAGCCACTCGGCGTCATGGTCGTGATCGAAGCCGAGCACACGTGCATGACGCTGCGCGGCGTGAGAAAGGCTGACGCGAAGACGGTGACTTCAGCGGTGCTCG
This sequence comes from uncultured Acidobacteriota bacterium, assembly GCA_963748155.1. Classification (GTDB taxonomy): domain Bacteria; phylum Acidobacteriota; class Blastocatellia; order Pyrinomonadales; family Pyrinomonadaceae; genus PSRF01. Next base: position 98,916 of record CAVVHV010000006.1, read on the forward strand.
GCGGGTTCCGTTCCGACCCGCGCACACGCGCCGAAGCAATGTCTCTTATTAAAGGAAAGGACTGACGAGATTCACATTCAAGTGCTTTGAGATGAACACTTTCTACGTCACTACACCAATCTACTACGCCAACAGTCTTCCGCATCTCGGTCATCTCTACACAATGATCGTGAGCGACACGATCGCGCGCGCCAAAAGACAGCGCGATATCGAAACTTACTTTCTGACCGGCACCGACGAACACGGCATCAACATCGAACGCGCCGCACAGAAGGCCGGACGCACGCCAAAAGAACAAGCCGATTACGTTGTCAGTTACTACAAGAAGATGACGAGCGAGTTTGGTCTCGACACCGCACATGGCGGCTACGACATCTTCATGCGTACTACCGAGCCGTTTCATTACGAAGGCGTCAGCGAGCTCTGGCGTCGTATAGCGAAAGCAAAGACTCCGAAGGGTAACGACGCGATTTACAAGGGCCATTACGAAGGCTGGTTCTGCGCTGCGTGCGCTGAGTACAAAACTGAAGACGAGTATCAGAAACCGAAGAACGAAGGCGATCCGCCAACGTGCCTGATTCACGACACGCCGCTCGATCGCGTCTCTGAAGAGAGCTACTTCTTCCGTCTCTCCGAATACGACGAAGCGCTCTTGTCAGTCTTTGAGAGCCGGCCTGATTTCGTGCGACCGGAGTACAGGCGAAACGAGGTGATGAGTTTTGTGCGCGGCGGGCTTCAGGATCTCTCCGTTAGTCGTCTGAAGACTTCCGTGAGCTGGGGCGTGCCCGTGCCGGACGATCCGGCGCACACGATGTACGTCTGGTTCGACGCGCTCACGAACTACATCACCGCGATCGGCTTCGGAAATGAACAGCGACAGAAAGCAGTTGGCTTTGAGAAGTTCTGGCCGGCGCTGCATCTCGTCGGCAAAGACATCCTGCGTTTTCACGCGGTCTACTGGCCCGCGTTTCTGATCGCTGCCGGTATCGAGTTGCCGCGCGCGATCGTGGCCCATGGCATGTGGCTCGATCCAAACGGGCGCAAGATGTCGAAAACGCTCGGCAACATGATCGAGCTCGACATTCTGCACAAATATTTTTCGAACGATTCGATACGTTACTTCTGCCTGCGCGAGATGGTCTTCGGACAGGACGGGCGTTTTGGTTACGAGGCGCTGATCGATCGCGCGAATAGCGATCTCGCGAGTGGTTGGGGCAATCTCTCGAGCCGCACGCTGACGATGATTGCGCGTTACTGCGATTCGCGTATTCCGTCGGGATTGATTCCGGAAGACAAGCTACTGCTGGCGAAGCGCACTGGCGTCGACACGGATGAGACAACTGTCGCGGGTTTTATCGAGCACGCGCGCGATCAGTTTGTGCATCACTTCGATAGTCTTGCGTTCAGCAAAGCACTCGAGACGGCGTGGTCGGTTGTAGCTCGCGTCGACAAGATGATCACTGACGCCAAGCCGTGGGATCTCGCGAAGGATGAGAATCAGAAGCAGACGCTCGGAGTCGTGCTGTATCGCGCGGCAGAGACGTTGCGGTGGTTGAGTGTGCTGCTTTATCCGGTAATGCCGGAAGCGAGCCGGGCGATTTGGAAGCAGTTAGGGCTCGATGGCTCGCCCGCGCAAATCGATCCGGCGCAACTCAAGTGGGGTGAGCTGAAGGAAGGCGCGAAGATTGGCGAAGTGCAGCCGGTGTTCCCGCGTATGGACAAGGCGAAGATCATGTCAGAGATCAACTCAGCGCCGTCCGAAGAGTCAGTACCGAGCGCGGTAGCGCCGGGTCCGTCTGAGCCGAGCGCGCCTGTGGTACACGCAACTCAGGCCGATGCTGTTGGCGTGACGAGCTTCATCGAGATCGACGACTTCGCGAAGGTCGATCTGCGCGTGGGCCAGGTGTTGTCAGCCGAGCGTGTGCCGAAAGCCGACAAGCTCTTGTTATTGAAAATCGATCTCGGCGAAGAGCAGCCACGACAGATACTCGCCGGTATCGCGCAGTATTACGAGCCGGAAAAACTGATCGGTCGCAAGGTCGTGATCGTCGCGAACCTCAAGCCTCGCAAGCTGCGTGGTTTCGAATCGCAGGGCATGGTCGTCGCGGCGTCCTACGGTGAAGAAGGACGCCCCGTGATCGCGACGTTCACGGAAGACGTACCCAACGGTGCGCGGCTTAAATAGGACAGTCTTGTTAATCCTGAAACATCCTGTAAATCCTGTCTAAGCATGTTCATCGACTCTCACGCGCACATTGATGGTCACGAGTTCGATGCCGATCGCGACGAGGTAATTGAGCGCGCACATGCTGCGGGCGTCTCGACCGATCCTCAACGTCGGCACCGGCGATCCGCATAGCGACGCCTTCGAACGCGCCGTTGAATTAGGTAAAACTCACGAATCGGTTTACACCGCGATCGGCACGCATCCTCACGACGCGCGCCTCTACAACGACGCCGCCGAAGACAAGATCAAAACACCTCATCAACAACGAACGACGTAATCGCCTGGGGCGAGATCGGTCTCGACTTCCACTACGACAACTCACCACGCGACGTACAGATCGAGGTCTTCAAGCGCCAACTCCGCGCCGCGCGTGAATGTGATCTCCCGGTAATAATCCACACACGCGAAGCCGAACCTGAAACGATCGAGATTCTGCAAAGCGAGTACGAAGGCGCACACACGCCGCGGCGTCTTTCATTGCTTCAGCGGCAGCATGGATCTCGCGCAACGCGCAATCGAGATCGGTTTCATGATCTCATTCTCCGGCATCGTCACTTTCAAAAAAGCCGACGAGCTACGCGCAGTCGCAAAGCAAGTCCCACTCGATCGCTTGCTGATCGAAACCGACTGTCCATACCTGACCCCGATCCCGTATCGCGGCAAACGAAACGAGCCTGCTTATGTCGTTGAGGTCGCACGTTGTCTCGCGGGACTTCACGGTGTCGAACTCGAGGAGATGGCCCACATCACGAGTGAGAATTTCAAAAGGTTCTTCGAATTATAAGGTACTTTGCGCCGCTTTCAGCCTCTTGTGGCAAGTTTCACATGCTGCCGTTTTGATGTTATTCTCACTTTCAAATGGCGCAGCAGAACTCCTTTGATATCGTCTCTCAGGTTGACTCAGCCGAGATCGCAAACGCTCTCAATCAAACTATCAAAGAGGTGCGCCAGCGTTTCGACTTCAAGGGCAGCTCGGCCAACGTCGTGCACGAGAAAAACGAGCTCGTGCTTACTGCCGAAGATGAAACGAAGCTGCGCAACATGAACGACATCCTGCAGCAAAAGCTCGTCCGCCGTGGTGTTCCGTTGAAAGCGTTCAGCTACGGCAACATTGAACCGGCTGCGGGCGGCACAGTGCGACAGCGCGCAGCGATCCAGGAAGGTATCCCGCAGGAAAAAGCCAAAGAGGTCGTCAAGTTCATCAAGGACAGTAAAGCAAAGGTCCAGGCTTCCATTCAGGGTGACATCGTGCGCGTGTCCGGCCGCGATCGCGACACGCTCCAGGACATAATCGCGAAGCTGAAGGATAAAGACTTCGGCATTCACATGCAGTTTACAAACTATCGCTCAAACTGAACCGCTTCTGTTGACATGACAACGTCAGGCCACACCATCGCGCTCGACGAAGAGGCAAGGATTTCAGCTCGTCGCATCTTCAGCGTCATCGCAAACGAGTTGACGCAAGTTGAGGTTGAGTTTGAACGCCAGGCGCGTTCGAACGTGCAGGTGATCGATTATCTCGGCGAGTACCTGCGTGCGTCAGGTGGAAAACGTGTGCGACCCGCGCTCACGATCCTTTCAAACTATGCGGTCGGTGGCGACGGCTCGCGTTACAACTCGATCCGCATGGCGACGGTGATGGAGTTTCTGCACACCGCGACCCTCGTCCATGACGACATCATCGACAACGCCGACACGCGCCGGAAACGGCCGACCGTCAACGCGCTTTATGGGAACGAGACGGCGGTGCTGATGGGCGACTGGCTTTACATGTCAGCGTTCGAGACCAGTCTTGCTGAACGATCGCTGCCGGTACTCGACATCCTGACCAGCGTCACGCGAAAGATGACCGAGGGAGAGATTTTGCAGTTGACGTTGCTGGGCGATGCGGAAGTTTCGGAAGCGCAGTACTTCGATGTGCTCAAGCGCAAGACGGCGTATCTGTTCAGCGCGAGTTGTGAGATCGGGGCGATACTCGGTGGCGCGAGTGAGAAGCAGCAGAACGCCTTGCGCGATTACGGGCTAAGTCTCGGCACGGCGTTTCAGTTGATCGACGACCTGCTCGATTTCACGTCGACCGAGGAGGCGCTGGGCAAAGCCGCAGGCGCGGATCTGCTCGGCGGGAAGGTCACGTTGCCGTTGATCTATTTGCGCGACATGGAGCCGGGAGCGCGCGAGATGATCCAGACCGTGCAGCGTGAAGGGAAGTACAGCACCGTCAAACCTCAGGATCTGTTCGAGGCGATGATGCGCAGCGGCGCCCTGGAACAAGCGCGTGCGCGGGCGAATGAGTACGCGGAAGACGCATGCGCCGCCCTCGACGTGCTTCCGGAATCGGAATATGCGGATTCTCTAAGAGCGCTTCCCACTTACATTCTCGATAGGGATCGGTAGTTGTAGACAGGATTTACAAGATGTTTCAGGATTTACATGTACATCCTGAAAAAATCTTGTAAATCCTGTCTAATTACACTTAGAATCCTCGACCGATGAGCGAAAACCTGCTCTCACGTCTGGAACAGAGCCTGCGACAGTCGCGCGCGGCGAGAATGCATCTCGCGGCACGCCTGCGCGAGCTTGAGGCTGAGGCCGATAGCGTCCGCGCGGAACTCGCGGAGATGGACACGCTCGCCAGCCAAACGGAGGCCGCGATTTATCGTCTTCTTTCTTCGGTGCTCGCGTCGGGAAACATCAATCTCGGACTTCCGTCGGATGCGGAGCTGGAAGCAGCCATGCGCCAGTCGCCACCGCAGTCCTCGTTGCGATCACAAGTCCCGGTTGAACGTCGCCCACAGATCCCGACGGTCCGCAACAACGTTGAAGCGATCAGCGATCGGTTCATGGACCGGACAATTCCGCAGGCCGTCACACTGCTGCTTCGCGAAGAAGGTGGACCACTCCACGTGAACGAGCTCTACAACCGCCTGCTTGAAGGCGGCTTCAAGTTCACCGGCCAAAACCCGACGATCAGCGTTGCAGTCTCCCTCAACCGCAACACTCGCTTTCGCAAAGTCGCCCCCGGCACCTTCGACCTCGTCATGCGCGACGCCTCAAAGGCTTCCTGATCGTTCGACTGATGCGCGCGATCGTCCTTTCCGCCGGCTACGGCACACGCCTTTGGCCACTCACTGAAGACCGCACCAAACCCGCAATACCAATCCTCGGAAAACCACTCGTTGGTTACGTTGCCGAATATCTCGCAGGCTACGGCATCGATGAGATCGTAGTGAACCTGCATCATCGTCCTGAGTCTGTTCGACGAGCACTCGGCGATGGCAGTCGCTTTGGCGTGAAGCTTCATTACGTCGAAGAACCGGTGATACTCGGTACGAGTGGCGCGCTCGACAACACGCGCACGTTCTTCGAGCACGAGACGTTTGTCGTCGTCAACGGAAAGATCATTACTGACATCGATCTGAATGCCGCGCTCGAGACACACCGGAAGGCAAACGCGATCGCGACACTCGTTCTGCTGCCCAACGCTCGTCGCGAGCGCTTCAGCGTCGTGGAGACTGAAGCAGGTCGAATCACAGGATTCGGTGGCATGCCAGTCGCGGATGGCGGCGGTGAGACGCCACTGATGTTCACCGGCATCCACATACTCGAACCGCGGATCTTCGAATACGTTCCGCGTGGTGTCTTTTCCGATTCTGTGATCGATGTTTACCCGCAGGCAATCGCGAAGGGCGAGATCGTCGCCGCGCATGTTGCGTCGGGCAAGTGGCGCGAGCTCTCGACGTTGAAACGATACCTGGACATCAGTGTTGAGCTGTTGAAAGAAGAGGAGAAGAGTTTTGTCGCGGGTGCGAATGTTACGATTAGTCCTGCGGCCACGCTTACCGACTCGATCGTCTGGGACAACGTGGAAGTCGAGCGCCGGCGCGCGCGTTCACCGGGCCGTGCTGGCTGACAACGTGAAGGTCGGCGCTGATGAAGTAATCGAGAACGCCGTCGTAGTGCCACGGCAGTTAGTGGAAGGCAAAAAGCCTCCAGAAAAGGCGCTTTCCGGACATTTTCAAGGTGAAAACTTTATCGTGCCATTGTGATACAATCGCGCCGCATCTCGGGCATTTGCCTTTCAACCAATTACATAATGAGTGCTCCAAAACCGGTGATTTCCAACGTATTTGAATCCTCCGCGTCAGATCGACTTGCGAGGTTCATCACTGAGCAAGGAACCGCAAGTACCGAAGTCATCCCGCTTACGCCCGATGCATCAACTCGAAACTATTACCGTATCCGCTGGAAAAAGCGCACGGCGGTAGCCGCAGTGTACCCGGAGCCGTTCGATCCCGAATTCCATCCCTATCTCGACGTCACGCGCCTGTTTCTCGATTGCGACATTCCGGTGCCGGAGATCTATGCGGTCGACGGCAACGCAGGAATTATCGTTCAGGAGGATCTCGGCGACCGGCAGTTGTTTCACATTTACGACGACGAATCGGAAGAGCTGTGCGACGAGTACAAGGAAAAGGCAATCGCGCTGATCGCAAAGATTCAGAAGGCGACTGATCGCGCCTACGAAACACAATCGATCTCGAGCCGTCTCGCGTTTGACGAAGCAAAGCTTTCCTGGGAGCTCGACTTCTTCTTCGATCACTACTTCGGCAGCCTGCGCGGAGAGAATTTGCGGCACGCTGAAGTCGCGGAGTTAAAAGCTGAGCTGAACGACATCGCCGCCGAGCTTGCAGCCGCGCCGCGCGTGCTTTGTCATCGCGACTATCACGCGTCGAACCTGATGATCGATAACAAGAAACGCCTTCGCGTAGTGGATCACCAGGACGCGCGCATGGGACCGGCAAGCTATGATCTCGTCTCGTTTCTGCTCGATCGCCAACCGTGCCCGCCGTCGCTCGCTGAGTTGCGTGGCCATCGACTGTTCTTTCTCGAACAACGTCGGTTGCTCGGTCTTGGCGCGATCGATCCCGACGACTTTGCGCTCGAGTTTAGACTGATGACGATTCAGCGCGGCTTGAAAGCTACCGGCACGTTTTCTTACCAGACAGCAGTCTGCGGCAGAGGCGCGGTCTACGAGCACTTCATTCAACCTACACTCGAAATCGTTTTGCAGGCCGCTGAATGGCTTGACAGATTCCCCACACTACGCCGGATGTTAAAGGAACGTATCAACTGATTTACAACGCTCGGTTTCTCAATGACAACTCAATTACACGAAATCGCTTCCGATAACCACACCTACATCAACCAACTTTCAAACCACGTCGGCGCTGAAGTAGTCCTTAAAGGATGGCTTTACAACATGCGTTCGAGCGGCAAGATCGCCTTTCCGCAACTTCGCGACGGCACCGGTGTCGTGCAGTGCGTCGTTTTGAAGAACGCGATCTCGCCCGAGCTGTGGGAACAGTTAAAGGGACTCGGCCAGGAATCGGCGTTGGTCATCAAAGGCACCGTACGCGCTGACAGCCGGGCGCCCGGTGGCTACGAGATTGATGTAACTAATGCTGAGGTGTTGCAAGAGGTCCACGATTACCCGATCACTCCGAAAGAGCACGGCACCGAGTTTCTGATGGACCACCGGCATTTGTGGCTGCGCTCGCGACGACAGCATGCAGTGCTGAAGGTCCGTCATACCGTTGTTAAAGCAGTTCGGGATTTCCTCGACAACGACGGCTTTACACTCATGGATTCGCCGATCTTTACACCGGCCGCGTGTGAAGGAACAACGACGCTCTTCGAAGTCGATTATTTCGATGGTGAAAAAGCATATCTGACGCAGTCCGGTCAGCTTTATAACGAGGCGACAGCGGCGGCTTTCGGGAAAGTCTATTGTTTTGGTCCGACATTCCGCGCGGAGAAATCAAAGACGCGCAGGCATCTGACTGAGTTTTGGATGGTTGAGCCGGAGATGGCGTATGCGACGCTCGACGACGTGATGAGTTTGTCGGAGCGGATGCTGTCGTACATCGCGGCGCGCGTGCTCGAGCAGAGAAGTGAAGAGTTGAAAGTGCTGGAGCGCGATACGTCAAAACTCGAAGCGATCGTGCCGCCGTTTCCGCGTGTTCATTACGATGATGCGGTGAAGATGCTGCACGAGGGATTCGAGAAGGGTGCGCTGGAGACGAAGTTTGAATGGGGCGGCGACTTCGGCGCGCCTGATGAGACGTACATCTCGAGCCAGTTTGATAAGCCGGTGATGGTGCATCACTACCCGGCTGAAGTGAAGGCGTTCTACATGGCGCGGGATCCTGAAAGAGCTGAGCTGGCGCTTGGTGTTGACGTGCTGGCGCCGGAAGGTTATGGCGAGGTGATTGGCGGTGGTGAGCGTGCGACGTCGCTCGAGTTTTTGAAAGAGCAGATCGCGTTGCATCAATTGCCGCAGGAAGCGTTTGAGTGGTATCTCGATCTGCGGCGGTATGGAAGCGTTCCGCATGGTGGGTTTGGGATGGGGATTGAACGTTGTACGGCGTGGATGTGTGGTATCGAGCACATCCGCGAGACGATACCGTTTCCGAGGATGTTGTACCGGATTAGGCCGTAAGATAGTTGTTAGACAGGATTTACAAGATTTTTCAGGATTGACATGTAAATCCTGTTCCATCTTGTAAATCCTGTAGAAAGCTGACTGAGTAATAAAGCGTCAATTGGAGTTTAGTTTATGACTTGCCCGAAATGTGGTGCGCAGTTACTCGAAGGCTCAACCTTCTGCGGGGCGTGTGGTCAACGGCTGACGCCTGTGGCAACACAGCCAATCGGACGCGGCGGGATTCAGATTGATGAAGACTCGCGCGGCCGTGGCCGCGGTTACGACTATGAAGTATTACATCAACCATCGTTCTCGCTCGCCGTGCTTCGCCTGCAAGCGGAACAATCAATCCAGGCTGAATCAGGCGCGATGGTATCGATGTCGGCTAATGTAGAACTTCAATCGCAGATGAAGGGCGGACTGCTCGGCGCAATCAAACGCGCCGCCGGTGGCGAGTCAGCATTCATCTCGACGTTTACCGCGCGTGGTGGACCAGGTGAAGTCACGCTCGCTCCGGGCGCACCGGGCGACATCGCTGCGATTGAACTGACGGGCCAGCCGTTCTTCGTGCAATCAAGTTCGTATCTCGCGGGCGATGCGAGTCTCACGGTCGATACGAAGTGGGGCGGCGCGAAGTCGTTCTTCTCCGGTGAGGGATTGTTTGTGTTGATGGTCCAGGGGCAGGGACTTCTGCTCGTTTCTTCTTTCGGCGCAATCCATCGTAAGCGATTGCAGCCGGGTGAGCGTTACGTGGTTGATACCGGACATCTCGTGGCGTGGGAGGGCACGACGCAATACACGCTGCGCAAAGCGGCGTCGGGATTCTTCCGCAGTATGATGAGTGGTGAAGGTATCGTCGCGGAGTTTACCGGGCCTGGTGAATTGTTGATTCAGACGCGAAACCTGGCAGCGCTCGCGGGACTCTTGAAGCCCTTCTTCCCGACCCAGGGCGGCGGCAGTGGTGGATTTAATCTCGGTGGGTAGATATCATGTGCAGATCCTGTAAATCCTGGAACATCCTGTCTAAGCTGAGACAGGCTACAAATGATCTCGGATTACATGATGAATCAAAGAAATCTCTTAGCATTCTGGGCGTGCCGCTTGGCTACGGCGCGAGCATGGCCGGCGTCGATATCGGTCCCGCCGCGCTGCGCGTCGCGCGTCTGAACCAACGCATTGCACATCTGGGCTATTCCGTTCACGATCTCGGCGACATGCGTCTCGAACGACCTCAAACAATGCCTGAGGCCGACGACAAGCTTAAATACGTCCGTGAGATCAGCAACGCATGCGAACAGTTAGCCGTTGAAGTTGAAGAAATACTTAAAGCCGGTCAACTACCGCTGATCCTCGGCGGCGATCACTCGATCGCGATCGGCTCATTCGCCGGCGTCGCCTCTTACTACAAAAAACAAAACGAGACGCTCGGTCTCATCTGGTTCGATGCGCACGCCGACATGAACACGCCTGAATCCACGCCTTCAGGCAACATTCACGGTATGCCTCTCGCCGCGCTGCTCGGCTACGGCACGCCGGAACTCACGAATGTCGCCGGCTTCGCACCAAAGCTCGATCCGCGACTCGTGTGCTCACGTAGGCGCGCGTGACATCGATCCCGGTGAAAGAGAAATGATCAGGAAGCTGGGCGTTCGTTTCTTCACGATGCGAGAGATCGACGAGCGTGGGATGAAAGACGTTATGGATGAAGCGATCAAGATCGCTTCACGCGGCACTGCGGGTTATGCAGTCACGTTTGATGTTGACGTTCTCGATCCCGGCGATGCGCCTGGCTCAGGCACACTCGTTCGCGGCGGACTGACGTATCGTGAAGCACACCTCGGAATGGAGAAGATCGCCGAGGCAGGCGGCATGCGCTCACTCGAGATCGTCGAGATCAATACTGCGCTCGACGTCAATAACAAGACTGCTGAGCTCGGTGTCGAGCTGCTCCTGTCCGCATTAGGTAAGACAATTCTGTAAAAGGCTGGTGACAAAAGAGAGTGCCAAAAAAGCTTCGCGTCGGAGTGATTTTCGGCGGGCGTTCAGGTGAACACGAAGTTTCGATCAGGTCGGCGCAAGCGATCGTTGAAGCCATCGATCGAAAAAAGTTTGACGTAGTTCCGATTGCGATCACGAAAGAAGGGAAGTGGCTCGCTCCGGCACACTCGGCCCAACTTCTTCCCGCCGCAGTTCACTCGTTATTGCCTTCAAAGACTCACACGGCCACAGCAGACATCGCACTGCTCGGTGATCCATCGCACAAAGGTCTGATCTCATTTGAAGGCGATTCATCAGCAGAGAAGCTCGACGTTGTCTTTCCCGCATTGCATGGACCATTTGGTGAGGACGGCACTCTTCAAGGATTACTTGAGATGGCAGACGTGCCTTACGTCGGTTGCGGCGTGCTCGCTTCGGCGTGCGGTATGGACAAGGTGGCGATGAAGTCACTGTTTGTGCAGGCAGGACTGCCGATCTGCAAGTACGTCTGGTTTCTGCGATCTCAGTGGCGAAACAATCCAGCTAAAGTAATACGTAAGGTAACGAGCGAGATCGGTCTGCCGTGTTTTGTTAAGCCGGCGAATCTCGGATCGTCTGTGGGTGTGTCGCGGGCCACGGACAAGAAGTCGTTGAGTGACGCGATCGATCTGGCGGCTGAATACGATCGAAAGATCATCGTTGAGGAAGAGCTTGTCGCGCGTGAGATCGAGTGTGCGGTGCTGGGCAATGATGAGCCGAAGGCGAGTTTGCCGGGCGAGTACGTGGTTTACGACGAAGCGGCGAGGTTTCTCGATTACACGGAGAAGTATTCGAACACGGGGAATGTTAGTTTTGTCGTGCCGGCGCCGTTATCGAAGTCGATGACGACGAAGATACAGCGAATGGCGATACGTGCCTTTCAGTCGGTTGATGGCGCGGGATTGGCGAGAGTTGATTTCTTCCTGACGCGAGATGGTGGGGAACTGGTGATTAATGAGTTGAATACGATGCCGGGACTGACTGAGGTGTCGGGTTATCCGAAGATGTGGGAGGCTTCGGGTCTACCGTTTCCAAGATTACTTGAAGTGTTGATTGAACTCGCGTTTGAGAGGCACCGGGAGAAGGCGCTTACCAAGACGTCACGTTAGACAGGATTTACAAGATGTTTCAGGATTAGCAGGATGAATCTTGTTAATCCTGAAAATCTTGTAAATCCTGTCTAAGGTTTTGGTGCGCGATAGCCTTTGCGCGTGCGGACGGTCAGATCTTCACGACCTACTTTCACCTCTAACGTCCTCCACTTCCCATCACGCTTCGTATTCACCGGCCGGTAAGAGATCGTGTACTGGTGCCCAAGCTCATCAGCAATCCCCGTAAACGCATCACGCAACGCTGGTCCACCGGGCGTCGCGATGAATCTGCCGCCAGTCTTCTCCGCAAAACCCTTTAACGAACCCGCACTCTGCCGTTCCCGACGTTCCCGCGACTTCCAAACTCGACATATCAACCGCAAAGATGCTCGCGCCAACAGCGAGCGCAGTCTCAACTGCTTTATCACTCGAAGCTTTACTGAACGTGTCCATTCCATCCGACAAAACAACAATCGCCTTGCGTACCTCGGTGCGATCGGCAAGCGTCTTCGACGCCTCAACGATCGCATCGTTCAGCGTTGTCATGCCCTTCGCACGAATCGCGTAAGCAATCGGCGCGAGGTCGCGTCCACCAGAGAACTCCTGCACACGCTCAACCTTCGAATCGAATCGATAAACCGCCGCGACATCTTCCGGCCGCAATCCATCAAGAAACCTGATCGCCGCCGAGCGCGCCAGAGAGAAGCGCGCTTCCATGCTTCCCGAACTATCCAACAACACCACCGCCGCATACGGCGACTCCTGAAGCGAGAAGCTCGCGATCATGTTTGGCTTCACTTCAACGCCATCTTCATAGACCTTGAAGTCAGACGCTTTCAAGTCCTTTGACGTATTGTCCTGCTTTATCAGTGACAGTGACGTTCAGCACCACGAGATCGGTGTTGACGCGGATCACGTCATCATCATCCTGAGCGACGACAACGACGTTGATGCACAAGAAGGCAAGTAGGAAGAGAATTGTCCTGAACATGAGTTATTGCGGTGGACGCACGAAATCTCGAGCCAGTCTGATCAGTTCAAGTAAAACATTAGCGTTGCTGATTACCGATGCTGACACGACGCGACGCGGCGTGTTCTGCACGTCTTTAGATAAAGTCTCACTCGCTTCGGAGATCTGCTTGATCGCAGAAGGAAGATCTGTCGGACGTGGAGTAGATGGTTATCTCTTCATCTTCGCCGCCTGCTTCACTGCGCACTTTCTTCGTCAGCTTCTCGAGTCGCTCGATCTTCTTTAACGCACTCGCGATCGAGAGTAGAACCATCTTTGAAATCTTTGAGTTGTTTGCCGATATCGCCGATCTCGCGAGCGCGATTCAGATTTTCCTGATGTTCCTTTTCGGCGATCTTGATCTCGCGTTTCGCGCGTATCTCTTCTTCGAAAGTCGTAAGGGGAGTGTCGTCAGACTTCTTGAAGGTTCCGTCGACTGGACGCGGAGGAGGAGGCGGAGTAGGTCTCTGAACAGGAACTTGAGAGAAAGCTGCGCTTGCACAGAACACGATCACGATCAACGTCGCAAGTGTGTATGTCGCAGCTGAAACTTTCTTCATTCGACTCTGAGAGTTCACCTTAACAATCGGCACGCCGACTCCTAAACAAAAACTTCAATTCGTTAAAGTGGGGAGACTACGGAACGCGTGCGGGATTGTCGGGCGTGTTAATAAACTCGCCTGGCTTCCCGGCGCGCTTAACCACGATCGTTTTCGGCTCGAGTCGCTCTGGTGTTCGCTTCTTTCCCTGTGACGAGTTGTAAGCAATTAAAGATGACTGCGGATCACGCCTTCAGACCCGCGAGGCGAATCGAAGCAAACTCCTGCGCCGATACCTTCAAAGAGTAAGAACCTTCCTGGTCCGGTTGCAGTTGAGCCGGAGTGACCGGCAATACACTCTCCTCGACGCCGCTGTCTTTGCGCCTGCGCAGTTCGATTACAACTGAAAGATCGCTCAATTCCTGCTTCGAAATGTTCTTAACGACACCGCCAATCGTCGTCATACCTTTCTCCAACGTTGGCTCGTCGACAATAACGTGGGCCAGCGGCGGACCTTTTGGACCAGTCTCGACGACCGGCGGTGGCGTGTTGTTAGCGAGAACTTTTTCCGCGTGATACTTCCGGATGTAACCGTAGCCAACGAGGAGAATTGCACTGATGCCAACGGCGCAAACAACAGCGAGCAGTTTTCGTTTGCCTGACTCTCGCTCGCGCGCGATGGCTTCTTCGGCGTGAAAGGGGTCGTTAATCATTGAATCTCTAGCTTAAGTAAAACCTGAACTTTACGGCTGCGGATTTCGTCCCGGAGGCGACGCGCCGGTTACTGCCGTTATCAGTCCTTCAAGAAATTGATCTTCAGCAAGACCGCTGCTTCGCAACGTGGTCCATTCAGCTCCAGTGGCTCCATCACTGCGACCTTCAACCTTTGCATTAACTGAGACGTTCGCAGTCGTGCCATCGATCGGTTGAACTTCAACAGTCAGCGTGTAGCGACCACGCGTCCATCCTCTCGCGCTCGATGTCGGCACATCCGCATACCTGCTCAGATCAGCTTCCGCAACCACGGCGCCCTTCGTGAATGTGAAAGGCTGGCTAACGATGATGCCGTCTGCGAGTCGCGATGCAGACTCATCGAGGACGAGCTTGCGATCGCGCATCAGATCCTGAATGGCCGTGATGATCACGTCGCGACGTCCGCTGAGACGATACGGATTTGGAAGTGGTGGCGCTTCGGGGGTACGGCCACTGCCGAAGTCGATCCCGCGACCAGCGCCGGTGTCGGTCTTGTTGCCGTTATTCCCCGGCGTGCGATCCGAGCCGCCGTCTCGCACGCGCTCGCTTTGCTTGTCGACACCTTTTGCAGCCTGTGCGAATGCTGGAACTGAACAGGCAATCAACACCAGTAGACCAGTAATTATGCGCAACATAGCCATAACCCTTTGCTTCACTGACAATGAACTTCACAGGGGATTCGTGAAGCGAGAATAGATTAACGGTCGATCAAAGACAAGCCAGAGTTTGAGAGTGTAAAACTGAAGAATCTGTTGCCTTAACTTAGCCATAAAAGGGACAAAAAGCATAAAAGATCTCTTTTGCGACTTTTGTGCCTTTTTGTGGCTACTTTCCGCTCTCTCGCTTCTTTCGCGCTTCTTCTTCGTCACGCTCGCGTTCCCAACGGCGCAGTGCCTGAACACCGGTCTCAAACTCGGCTCCGTTGTTGTAGAAGTTGTGGGCGCCGTCGTCACGATCGGGATTGCGCACGTAGTAGAGATAGTCTGACGTGGCCGGATTCAGTGCCGCCTTTATCGAGCTCTCGCCAGGTGAGGCAACTGGTCCCGGCGGAAGCCCGGCATAGATCCGGGTGTTGTATGGCGAGCGTCGCTCGATGTCGCTGCGATAGACCTTGCCGTCGTATCGCCACTTACCCTCGAGTTTCGACGCGTAGATCACACTGGAATCTACAGCGAGCGGAATGTCTTTTCTGCAGACGGTTGTAGATGACTGACGCTACGAGCGGACGCTCCTCGTCCAGTTTCGCTTCGGTCTCGATGATCGAAGCAGTGGTTACGATCTGGCGCGGAGTGAATTGACAGACTGCGTGCGCGATCAGTCCAATCCGGTTTCCAAACAGCTCGAAATCGGCTAACCATCGTCGCGATCAGATCAGCCGGTGTCATCTCAGGCGAGAATTCGTAGGTATCCGGGAAAAGATAGCCTTCAAGATTCTTAGCTTCGGGATCGAGGTCGCTGATAAGGCTCACGTTATTCATTAACTCCAATGCCTGAGCGTCACTCGTGAGACCGAACTCGGGCACTTGCGCCATGGCGCGCGCGATATCCCAGCGTGTCCAGCCTTCGATGATCGTTATGCGATTGAGTCGTCGTTGGCCTTGCTGGAGTTTCGCCAGCACGCCGAGTGGCGAGATGGGCGACGGGAAAGTCGTATTCGCCCGCTCTCAACGTCGAGCCTTTCCCAGTGGCCTTCAAGTAAAGCTTTAAGGGCCACTCGTGTTGGATTATTCCTTCGGTCGCGAGCTTGTGGACGATTGCGCTCGGAGAAGTACCTTTCGGGATATCGATGTACTGTCCGGTTTTCGTGTGGGCGATGGGTTTGTGGAGGTCGGAGTAGGTCCAGAAGCCGAGTCCGGCGACGGCCAGAAGTCCAACCAGGATTATCAACAGTATGAGCCGCTTCATGTTTAGTTAAGGAGAGTACTTAGTTTTCTGATCTGGATCGACGCGAAGACGTTTTTGATCCGTGACCAGAAAGTCGCGCAGGATCGTTGCCGCCGCTTCACCGTCGACGAGTGCCGGGATCTCTTCAGGCTTGACACCCTCGGCTTTTAAATTCTCTATCGCGGCCCGGGAAGTCAAGCGCTCGTCCTGTAGATAGACCGGCTGCTGGACCGATTTGGCGAGGTTCAGTGCGAGGCGACGAATGTTTTTGGCAGCGTCGCCTTCGGTTCCGTCCATACTTAACGGCAAACCAACGACTATCGTTTGGGCGTCAAAGCGCTCCAGCAGGTGTCGCACGTCCTGAAGAAGTTTTTTCCAGTTTGAGCGCTTGAGTGGCGGGAGACGTTTGGTTGTGATTAGTCGTTCGTCTGAGACGGCGACGCCGACGAGTTTCTCGCCGAGATCGAGGGCGAGCACTGGGCCGGCGATTTCACTGTGATTTTGGGTTCGTGTCACGACCAGTAAAATAGACAGGATTTCAAGATTTACAGGATTTACACGATAGTTGTTTAGCTTGCGCCCTGTAAATGTGGCCTGTATCATACGGGCCGGGCTCTAACGTAATTGATGAGGTAGTTAAATGTCATTTCGTACCAAGTTTATTCTGACTCTGCTGTCCGCAACGCTGACTCTCTATACCGCTGTTGGTGGCTGGATTTCCACCCGCGCACAACAGCCGGCAAACGATCCAAATGCTCAGTTGCGAATTTTTGAGAGTGTGCTACAGCACATTCAGAACGATTACGTCGATGAGCCAAACATGGATAAGGTTCGCGCAGGCGCCTTGCGTGGCCTCGCATACGGACTCGATCCTTATTCAACTTACCTGACGCCCGACCAGGTTAAAGAATACAACGCAGGCAACAAAGGAAACGTCGTCGGCATTGGCGCGGAGCTTTCACAAGTCGCGTCGTATCTTTACGTGATCGCGCCGATGAAAGGATCTGCCGCAGACCAGGCTGGACTCAAAGCAGGCGACATTATCGAGTATATCGACAATAAAGCCACTCGAGATATCTCGCTTTACGACGCCAAAGGGCTTCTGAACGGCGCTGCCGGCAGTGAAGTAAAGCTGCGTGTTTTGCGAGCGAATTCAAGCCCACTAACGATTAGCGTGAAGCGCGGATCAGCACGCGCCGCGGCTGCAGAAGGACGAATGGAAGCGGGTAAAGTCGGCATTCTCCGGATTAACAGTTTTGCTGACGGCGAATCCACCGAAATCAAAAATCGCCTTCAGGAGCTTCTCAAACAGGGTGCACAGAAGATCGTGATCGACATGCGCGATACGGCCGGTGGCTCCTTGAACGAAGCCGTGAGCGTCGCTAGCTTCTTCATCAAAGACGGTGTGCTTGCTCAGACTATCGGTCGTGAAGGAAAAGCGTTAAAGACGTTCACCGCCGATCCGAAAGGCGACCTTGTTCACGGGACCAGTCGTCGCCCTGATCGATAGCGGCACCGCTGGAGCGGCTGAAGTTGTTGCCTCGGCCATCACGGAACGAAATCGCGGACAGATCGTCGGCGAGAAGAGTTTTGGCGCCGGAACCGAGCAGCAGCTCTTTTCACTGCGCGGCGGCGACGGCCTGTTGCTGACGACTGTGAAATGGGCGAGCTCGAACTGGTAAGACGTTCCTCGGTGAAGATCGTGCGCATTCCGGCGTCACTCCGAATGTCGAAGTGAAGGGTCAGGAAGTTTCGGAAGCAGTCGATCCGGACGAGTTGACTGGCAACGACGACGACGCGATCACGAAACCGGAGCAGGGAAATGAGAAGCGCGACGTCGCCCCGGCTCCGACCACCAAACCAGCCGCTGAAGATCTTCAGATGAAGAAAGCGCTTGAGCTTCTGAAAGACAAGCCACTCCAGCGCGCAGCGTAACGATTTAATTTTAACCACAGATTACACGGATGGAACGCGGATTAACGTTTATCTGAGTTCATCCGTGGTTAATTCGTTTGTAAACCGATATCGAGTACCTCAATTCCATATCGGGTATCCCAACCTTGGCATTATCTTGCGAATTTCTTGCAGCTCACATAATTTTCGTCGCTGATTGCTAGAATTACGCGCTACTTACCCGTCTTACCTAATTAACCCGACATTGAGGAATAGCGCTTGCAGAATTCCCGGCAGCTTGGGAAGTACTTGATCTTTTAGCAAGAACTAGCAAGGAGAAGCAGAGCGATGATTATGACTAACAAATTACTTCCGGTGGCCCTGATCGCCGCCCTCGTCGGTGGCTCCGTTGGCGCACTGGTAATGCACAAGAGTCAGCCGGCAACGGCTGAGACCACAACCGCAGCGGCACAGGACACCGCGAAAACCGCTGCTCCGACTGCTCAGACGGTTTCAGACAATGAAATGGTTCCGGCCGAGTTCAACACCGCCGGTGAGCAGACTGCTTACAAGAGCGGATTTGCAGACGGTTTCGCAGCAGCCTCAGAGAACCGCCAGGGTGCGGCGACTTCAACCACGCGCACGTCGCGAGTCGTTTATCGAAACGCCGGTCGCAGCACCAGCAGAGCTTCGTCCAACCGCGTTTACTACAACTATGAGCCGCGGAAGCGTAGTTTCTGGGACAAGCACCGCGATAAGCTGACCGTGGCGATTGGTACGGGTGCTGGTGCGGCCGTTGGCGGCTTGATCGGTGGCAAGAAGGGCGCTGCGATTGGTGCGCTGTCAGGCGCCGGCGGTTCGGCCCTGTGGACATACAAGCTGCGCAACCGAAACCGGAACTACTAACTCGATTACTTAGAGGTCCGGAGTAGTGAGCAAAGCTAAACTTGCTATCGCTCTAAGTACTCTCAGTGTTGCAATAGTTGCATGGGCGGTTCCTATCAAGGGAATCGCCCATCAACGTGTTCAGCAACTGAGAGCTGCCGACGTCATCGCGCCGGTTCGTTTGAAGGATGAACGCGAGCGCGGGCTGTTGGCGCAGGGCTGGATAAACGGCGCAGGGCCGTTCGTGTTTGTGATCGACACGGGCGCGGGTGTTTCGCTTATCAGCCGGAACGTTGTCGCGCGAGACGCGACTACCAGGTGACGAAATCACGCCGCACACTTGTTGGCGGACTTAGCACATCACCGATTGCTTCCAACGAGGAGACGCGAGTCTCCGGTATTGCGCTTGGGCAGCCCAACAACAATGTGCCGGGAAGTTTTACTGCGGCAGTCGTCGCGAACCTGCCTGGCTCGATAGATGGAATTCTCGATCCGACGGATGTATTCCGGCCTTACGGTTATTCAGTTGATATTCCGAATCGTGAGCTTCGAGTTTTTGATACGGCCGCTCAGCGCTTGCGCTTGACGGATGTTCCGAAGGATGGCGCGGTTGTGCGTTGGATACGCGAGGCGGGCAGCGAGCGACCGTTTGTCAGACTGAGTGATGGTCGACTCGCGTTGATCGATACCGGATCGACGCTTGGATTCGCACTGAACGAGCCGGGACGTGTCGCAGGATCCAATCACAGCATCACTCACGATCTTGGTGGCGGATCAGTTCAGTCACGTCGAGTTGCGCCACAGACGGTGAGTATTGGTGCGCTCGTTCTCAACAAAGTCCCGACAGATGTGTTGACGGGAGTCGCGCCTGGGACGCCGATCATCCTCGGCCGCGGTGCGCTGTTCCCATTCAAGATCACTTTCGATCCCGCCTCCAGGTTGATTGCCTTCGAACCAACAGAAGAGTAAGCCGCAAAAAGGATCAACGCAAAGGATTAACGCAGGATCTGCGCTTATCTGCGTTAATCCGCGTTTGCTAAAGTGGAATGTTGCCGTGCTTGCGTGGTGGGTTGGTGTCGCGTTTGTTTTCCAGCAGCGACAACGCGCGGATGAGTTTGGGTCGTGTGTAGGCCGGCTCGATGACCTCATCGACGAATCCCCGCTCTGCGGCGATGTAGGGATTCGCGAACTTGTCCTGTAGCTCAGCAATCTTCGAGTTGCGCGCCGCGTCTTTGTCCTGCGCTTCGTTGAGCTCGCGGCGGTAAAGAATTCCGACGGCGCCCTCAGCTCCCATCACCGCGATCTCCGCGGAAGGCCACGCGAAGTTGACGTCAGTGCGAATGTGCTTCGAGGCCATGACGCAATACGCGCCGCCGTACGCTTTGCGCGTGATGACAGTAACTTTCGGCACGGTCGCTTCGGCAAATGCGTAAAGAAGTTTCGCGCCGTGCGTGATGATGCCGCCGTGCTCCTGCGACACGCCCGGCAGAAATCCAGGCACGTCTTCGAATGTGATCAAGGGAATGTTGAAGCAGTCGCAGAAGCGAACGAAGCGCGCGCCTTTGACTGACGCCGCGATGTCGAGCACGCCTGCGAGAAATGCGGGCTGGTTTGCGACGATTCCGACCGAACGCCCTCCCAAACGCGCGAAGCCCACGCAGATGTTCGGTGCAAACATCTGCTGCACCTCGAAAAAGTACCCGTCATCAACAACGTGATTGATGACGTCGCGAATGTCGTACGGTTGATTTGAAGCTTCCGGAATGAGGTTGTTCAGCTTCGGCTCAATTCGATCTACAGGATCGCTAACTTCCGCGCGCGGCGGATCTTCAAGATTGTTCGAAGGAATAAAAGAGAAGAGCTCGCGCACGATCCGCAGCGCATGCTCGTCAGAATCAGCAGCAAAATGCGCGACACCCGAAACGCTGTTGTGAGTAATAGCGCCACCCAACGCTTCCTTGGTGACTTCCTCGTGCGTGACGGTCTTGATCACGTCTGGTCCGGTAATGAACATGTACGACGTGTCTTTGACCATGATGTTGAAATCAGTGATCGCGGGACTGTAGACAGCGCCGCCCGCACACGGGCCCATGATGCAACTGATCTGCGGCACCACACCGCTCGCAAGCGTGTTGCGAAGAAAAATATCCGCGTAACCACCGAGACTGACAACACCTTCCTGAATACGCGCGCCGCCCGAATCATTCAAACCGATGATCGGCGCACCAACCTTCATCGCGAGATCCATCACTTTGCAGATCTTTTCCGCGTGAGTCTCGGAAAGGGAACCACCAAACACAGTGAAGTCCTGCGCGAAGACGAACACGCTGCGGCCGTCAATTAAACCGTGACCCGTTACGACGCCATCTCCGGGGTAGAGTTGCTTGTCGAGTCCGAAGTCTCTCGAACGATGGACCACGAGCTTGTCAAACTCTTCAAAAGAGCCTTCATCGAGCAGGAATTCGATGCGTTCGCGTGCCGTCATCTTGCCTGCTTCGTGCTGCTTTTCAACACGAGCTACACCGCCGCCCTGCTCAGCTTGCACGCTTCGCTCGCGCAGTGTTTCCAACTTCGATTTGGTCTGTTTTGGTTGTTGTTTTGAGGCCATATTTATTCGTTGAAGGGAAACGCTCTCGATTCGATGAGCCCCGTCAACTCGTCCACAGCGCGGCGCGCATTTGCCTGAACCTCCTCGGGGTAAGCATAGCGCCTGGCGTTTTCTTCAAAATCTTCGACGTCGAGAATCTTGTAAGTGAGGTCCGGTGCTACAAAGACGTCAATGTCGAGATCGATGTAGCTCAGCACGCGCCCATCAAAGCTCGGAGGCTGATTCACGTTACAGTAGTAGTTCTTCAACTTGCGATCGGGATCGCTAAAGCGAAAAACGTTGTACCAACGATCGAGCCAGTAGAACTCAGTGCTGATCGTTCCCGACGAGATCGTGCCCAGCAGATCATGTTGGATCTCATCTTCGAAAACTGCATCGAGGATCAGCAATGGCGCTTCGATTTTAGCTATTCGCGCCGGCCAGCGTCGATGCTCGACACCATCGTA
The DNA here is from genome assembly GCA_963748155.1 of uncultured Acidobacteriota bacterium. Classification (GTDB taxonomy): domain Bacteria; phylum Acidobacteriota; class Blastocatellia; order Pyrinomonadales; family Pyrinomonadaceae; genus PSRF01. Next base: position 120,751 of record CAVVHV010000006.1, read on the forward strand.
CTTGAGCACGCTGACGAGGATGTCACTTCCTTCCACCTATTTTCTGCCACTCTTGGCCCAGTCTGCCAGAAACTGTGCTTGTCCTTTGTCCGTCAGCGGATGATTGAAGAGTTGATCGATCACCTTTAACGGCATCGTCGCAATGTCTGCTCCCATGCGCGCTGCTTCAATCACGTGTACCGGATGGCGCAGGCTCGCGGCCAGCACTTCCGTCTTCCAGGTGTAATTCCGGTAAATCTCGATGATGCTTTCCAGCAACAGCAGACCGTTTTCACCAATGTCGTCGAGACGACCGAGAAACGGGCTGATGAACGCAGCGCCCGCCTTTGCGGCGAGTATCGCCTGCGCCGGTGAAAAGCAGAGCGTGACGTTTACTTTAATGCCTTCATCCGTCAGTTGACGTGTAGCCTTCAGACCATCACGCGTCAACGGGCATTTGATAACGACGTTGGGAGCGATCTTCGCATACTCACGTCCTTCACGAAGCATGCCGTCTTTATCCTGGCTCGTCACTTCCGCTGAGACGGGTCCCTGAACAATCTCGCAGATCGCGGCGATATGTTGTTTGAAGTCAACGCCGCCCTCCTTCGCGATCAAAGACGGATTGGTAGTCACGCCATCGGCGAAACCTAATTCTGCTGCTTCGCGAATATCGTTGAGATTTGCGGTATCAAGAAAGAATTTCATAACAAGACTCCTAATCAGTGCCACAAAAGGCACAAAATGCATATATCAGCGATCGATGCTCACGACTTGATTGCTTAAAACGCCGATGCCGCTCACTTCAACCTCTACCGTATCGCCGGGCTTCAGGCGTGAGACGCCCGCAGGCGTTCCAGTCGCGATCAAGTCTCCGGGATACAGTGTCATGATCTCAGAGATGTACCTTATAAGAAAGGCGACAGAAAAGGCCATGTCAGCCGTGTTGCCTTTTTGTTTCACTTCGCCGTTGACGCGGGTCTGGACTACTACATTCCCAGGATCGATATCCGTTTCAATCCACGGTCCGACGGGACAGAAGGTGTCGAAGGATTTGCCGCGAGTGAACTGCACGTCTTTGCGCTGAAGATCGCGGGCGGTGACGTCGTTCACGCACGTGTACCCAAGGACATAGCTCAACGGATCTTCCTCGCTCGGAATGTTGCGCGCGACGCGCCCGATCACGACGCCCAGTTCACCTTCGTGCTCGACTTGCTGTGACGCGCCCGGCAATACGATATCTTCACCTGAAGCGATGATTGCCGACGGCGCTTTCAGAAAGAGCAGCGGCTCGTCCGGCATTTTGTTGCCGAGCTCCGCAGCGTGTTCGCGATAGTTTCGTCCAACGCAGACGATCTTCGAAGGTGCGATAGGTTCTTCTAATTTCATTTATTGCCTTTATTTCTAGGGCGCTTTCTCAGAGCCGACTTCAGACGGTGGACTGACGTTGCCCGCTTTGTCGACGGCGACGATGTAATAGTAGTAAGTTTTGCCTGACTCAACCTTGTCGTCCTGATAAGTCGTGCGTGTTAACAGCGACTGGTTCAGCTTCGTCCAGTTTTGTTTCGGCAGATCCGGATCGGTCGAACGATAAATGTTATAGCCGGCGATGTCGGTCTCTTTGTTCGCCGCAAAGAATATTGCGAGTCGAGCTGACGAGGGCTCAGGTGCAGCAACACTCGGACGCTCAGGCGCTGCAGGAGCAAAGATATCTCGCGGCGAGACTGCCACTGCGTTGGAGTTGAGACTCTCGACCTGTGCACCGCCTGTTCCGAGTGACACGGCGCGGACAATGTAACGGTAGTTGTTGTTGAATTGAAAATTCTTGTCCGCGTATGTGGTGCCCGAGATTAGGGTTGAATTGAGCGGCTGGTTCGCCAGTTCGGTTTGCGATTCGTCTGTGCGATAGATGTTGTAGCCGAGAAGATTCACGGGCGTCGAATTGTCGATGTTCGCGGCGGGTGGTTGCCACGAGAGCGTGATCGAATCTTCGAGAACTTTGACGTCCGTCGAGAGTGTTGGTGCTTGTGCGATCCGCACCGCCGGCTCGATAGATCAGGAAGTTAGAAAATGCTGCGCGCTGGCCTGAAGCGTTGACGTAACGAATCGCGTAACGCAGGCGCGTAGGTTGACCCGCGAGCTCGAGTGCGTCGCGGTAAGTCAGCGTGTCACCCGCAGTCTGGATCTGTTCGGAGGTGACGGAGCCGACGAGCGTGGCCCGCGCGGAAAATTCGTCTTCCGTTAAGCGCGAGTGGTGCGCCGGGTTTCTCAGCAAGACGATAAACGTCGATGCGACGGATGCTTTGCACGCTGCTGTCGGGAGCGTTGCGTCGCGGCGCGGGCCAACTGAGGATTACTTCGTTGCCTTGTTGCGCGCCTGATAACAATTCGGTGCGCTGCTGTACGCGCTCGACAGGAGGCAGGGGTGGACGTCGCTTACCACATCCGGATAAGCAAGCGACCACTAGCAAAAGGGATCCGAGTTTGCGAGGTGACAACAGTTACGTTGCTCCGAGTGGAGTTTGATTAGAGCGCTTAATTGGCGAAGCAGTCTTAGACAGGACTACAAGATTAACAGGATTTACATGATTTAATCCTGCAAATTCTGTAAATCCTGTATCCTGTCTAACTAAAGTATGTACCTACTCAGATCCTGATCCTTCACAGTCTCTGCCAACATCCCTGAGACATAAGCAGCATCGATCCTTTGTTGCTTCGGATCGAGATCGGGCCCTTCGAAGCTGATTTCCTCCAGCAGCTTCTCCATAATCGTTTGCAAACGACGCGCGCCGATGTTTTCCGTTTGCTGATTCACCTGCCAGGCGAAGTTCGCGATCGAATCAATCGCATCTGTAGTGAACTCGATCGTCACGCCTTCCGTCTCCATCATCGCCTGGTACTGCTTGATCAACGCGTTGCGTGGCTCAGTAAGAATCCGCTTGAAATCTTCGATCGTGAGCGACTCCAGCTCGACGCGAATCGGAAAACGACCCTGCAACTCCGGAATCAGATCCGACGGTTTCGAAACGTGAAACGCACCAGCCGCGATGAAGAGAATGTGATCCGTGCGCACCATGCCGTAACGAGTGTTCACAGTCGTACCTTCTACGATCGGAAGAATGTCACGTTGCACGCCTTCGCGCGAAACGTCCGGACCATGCCCGGACTCGCGGCCCGCAATCTTGTCGATCTCGTCGAGAAAGATGATTCCCGAATTCTCCACACGGTCGATCGCCGCGCGCGCCACCTGGTCCATGTCGATGAGACGCTCTTCCTCTTCCTGCATGAGGTACTCCATCGCCTCATCGACGCGCATTTTGCGTCTCTTCGTGCGACCCTGGAAGAGGTTGCCCAACATGTCTTTCATGTTGATGCCCATCTCTTCCACGCCCTGTGGACCAGCGAGCTCGATTACCGGAAAGTTTTTCTCTCTGACTTCGAGCTCAACGAGACGATTGTCGAGCTTGCCACTGCGTAGCTGAGTGCGAAGCTTTTCGCGTGTTCGTTGAAACTGTTCGTCACGCGCCGGGGCATCGAGCTCGGTCGATGGTTCTTCACTCGTGTCAGCGTCGAAGTCGTAAAAATTCGAAGCGGATCGAGGCGGCGGCAGCAACAAGTCGAGAATGCGTTCTTCGACGTTTAGTTCCGCTTTCTCGGCGATCTCTTCGCTCTTGTCTTGCCGCGTCATCTCGATCGAGATCTCAGTGAGGTCTCGAATCATGCTCTCGACGTCGCGCCCGACATATCCGACTTCAGTAAACTTCGAAGCTTCAACTTTCAGGAACGGTGAGTTGGACATGCGCGCGAGACGACGCGCGATCTCGGTTTTACCTACACCGGTCGAGCCGATCATGATGATGTTCTTGGGCATCACGTCGACTGCCATTTCCGGGGCCAATTTCTGCCGTCGCACGCGATTGCGAAGGGCAATGGCGACAGCTCGTTTCGCGTTACGCTGACCGACAACGTGCTTATCGAGCTCGGTCACGATCTGACGAGGCGACATCTCGTCAAGCCGCGCCTCTTCATCAACTTCTCCAGCCAAATAAATAACCATGATTTCCTTAAAGCAAAGTCAGTTTCACAGGATGCCAAGATTTTCAGGATTAGCAGGATTATCTTGTTAATCCTGTAATCCTGTCATCCTGTCTCAAAGCTCCTCTACGATAATATTCTGATTAGAGTAAATACAGATCTCACCAGCAATGCGCAGCGACTCAACCGCGATCTCACGCGCAGAAAGATCGGTATTCTTGACCAGCGCGCGCGCGGCGGCGAGTGCATATGAACCACCGGAACCTATCGCCAGCACACCCTCGTCGGGCGCGATCACGTCACCATTTCCCGACAAAAGAAACGAAGCCTTTTTATCGGCAACAACTAACAGCGCCTCGAGATGTCGCAATATTTTGTCAGTGCGCCACTCTTTGCTGAGCTCAATCGAGGCGCGCTCCAGATTCCCGTGATACTGCTCCAGCTTGCTTTCAAATCGCGTCAAAAGGGCAAACGCATCACCCGTCGCGCCCGCGAAACCGGCCAGAATCTGATCGTTATAAAGGCGCCGCACCTTCCTGGCGCTGGCTTTCATAACAGTCTCGCCCATCGTCACCTGCCCGTCTCCGGCGAGCGCCACGCTAGCGTCTTTTCTGACGAGCAGCACTGTTGTGCTACGAACCCGATTTTTTTCCTTGTGCATTTTCTTTAACAAGACTATAGGAATTCGTTTGAATGTAAGTCAAGGACGCCTTCCGGCACTGTAGTCACTCAGTTTTGACCACATAGGTTATGATAACGATGGAGGCATTGCTCCTGACGGAATGATACAAACACGACCACGCATCGGCATCACGATGCGCATTGAACAGACAACGAATCGTTTCTACCTTGGGCGCGATTACAGCGAGGCTGTCGAGGCCGCCGGCGGTCTTCCGATACACATCAGCCTGATTCCAAACGCCGATTACATCGACTCCGTGGTCGCACAACTCGACGGCATCCTGCTTCCCGGAAGCGACTCCGATGTCGATCCGTTGCGATACGGCCAACAACCTCATCCACAGCTCGGTACGGTCCAGACCATTAAAGACGAGACGGATCTGCTGGTAATCGCTGCTGCTGAACGCAGACGAATACCGGTATTCGCAATCTGTTTTGGAATGCAGGTGCTGAATGTGTCGCGCGGTGGAACTCTGATCCAGGACATCAACTCACAAGTGCCGGGCGCGATCAAACACGAGCAGGGACCACCACGCGATCGACCTTCACATCGCATCCGGCTGAGCGATAACACGCGACTGTCAAACATCGCAGGCGCGGTTGATGCACTCGTCAACAGCCATCATCACCAGGCGGTCGAGTCGATCGGCGCGAATCTCGTTGCCACAGCGTGGACCACTGACGGTGTTATCGAAGCGTTGGAAGATCCGCGACCGGATCAATTCATCGTCGCCGTTCAGTGGCACCCGGAACTTGGTTGGCAAAACGATCTGCTTTCTCAACGTCTGTTCCGGGCGTTTGTGAACGAAGCAGCCGAGCGTTCGCGAAGCCGATCTCGCTTCAGTTTCCACACCTGCATGAATCAGATGGCAAAAGCGCTGGGGTTTGACGGATCGCATTGCGATCGTTACCGGTGGCTCGAGAGGCATCGGGAAAGCGGTTGTCGAACTTCTCGCCTCGTACGGCGCTCACGTCGTCGTCAACTACGTCAGAGACGAGGATGCAGCCACCGCAACAGTAAACCTTGCACAATCCCACGGCGTAAAAGCTATGGCGATTCAGGCCGATGTTTCGCAACTCGATCAGGCGGAGCGGCTGGTTCAGGAAACAGTTGAACATTTCGGGCGCGTCGATTTTCTGGTTTGCAACGCAGGTATCTGGGAAGGCGCGGGCGTTGAGTCGATTTCAGAAGAGCTTTGGAACAAGACGCTCGATATCAATCTCAAGGGCACGTGGTCGGTCTGCCGCGCCGCGGTGCCGGTGATGAAACAACAGAGGTTCGGCCGGATCGTGATTGTAAGCTCGACGGCAGGGCAGCGCGGCGAAGCTAACGTTTCGAACTACGCAGCATCAAAAGGTGGTCAGATCGCCTTCACGAAATCGCTCGCGCCGGAGTTGGGATCGTTTGGAATCAATGTGAACTCGGTTGCGCCTGGGTGGGTCGAGACAGAGATGACTGCGGATGTGTTTGCCGATGCGGAGCAACGTGAGGCAATAGGTAAAGGTATTCCATTAGGTCGAGCGGCAACACCGGAAGAGATTGCCGGGCCGATCGTGTTTTTGTGTAGCGAGTGGGCGAATCACATTACGGGTGAGGTGCTCAATGTTAATGGCGGATCTGTGTTATGCGGTTAGGAGAGCTAACGTATGACTTTAACTCTGGAGCGAGCGCAAGCTGAACACGGGCGGCACGGAGAGTGCCGCCCGTACAGTTGAAGGCGCAGGCACAAAGCATCATGTCGAGCTGGGACTTGAGAAGTTACTTGAAGACAGTTCGGCTCTGGAAGGCGCGCGTGTTGGACTGATCTGCAACCAGGCATCTGTCGATCACGGCTATCGTCATGCTGCGGACTTGTTGCACGAGCATGCTGACATTCGATCTGGAAGCACTGTTTGGCCCACAGCACGGAATACGCGGCGACGTCCAGGACAACATGATCGAGACCGGACACAGTATCGATCGCAAGACCGGTCTGCCGGTTCATTCGTTGTACAGCGAAACCAGAGAACCCACCGACGAGATGCTGCAAGACATCGACGTGCTGGTATTTGACATGCAGGACGTCGGCTGCCGCATCTACACATTTGTTTACACGCTGGCCAACTGCATGCGCGCCGCACGGCGTTTAGGGAAGAAAGTGCTCGTTTGCGATCGTCCGAATCCTATCAACGGCGTGAGTATGGCCGGAAATATTCTCGAACCGGAATACGCATCGTTTGTTGGCCAGTTTGCCCTCCCGACTCGTCCTGGAATGACAGTCGGCGAGCTTGCGCGAATGTTCAATGAACATTTCGGCCTCGATTGCGATCTTGAAGTGATCTCGATGGACGGATGGAAGCGAGAATTTTGGCATGACGAAACTGATGCGCCGTGGGTCTTGCCGTCACCAAACATGCCGACTCTCGATTCAGCAACAGTCTTTCCGGGCACAGTTCATTTCGAAGGCACACAGGTGTCTGAGGGAAGAGGAACTACGAAACCCTTTGAACTGATTGGCGCACCATACATCGATCCTGATGATTACGCAGATCGACTCAACGGGCTTGGTCTGGCGGGTGTGTATTTCCGAAGCTGCGTGTTTCAACCGACATTTCAGAAACATGCAGGCGTTAGCTGTGGCGGTGTGCAGATACACGTGCTCGATCGCGATTCGTTTGAACCGTGGCTCGCAGGTATTGCGATGGCGAAGTTTGCGCACGACATGTACCCGGATCAGTTTCGCTGGAAGGTTCCGCCGTACGAATATGTTTACGACAAGAACCCGTTCGACGTGATCAGCGGAACGGCGAAGATCCGCGAGGCGTTTGAGAAGGGAATCACGCTCGACGAGATTGCTGAATCGACAAGAGAGCCACTCGCAGAGTTTAAAGAACTACGTGAGCCGTACCTTTTGTATCGATAGAAAGTTAACGTGAGATGTTAGAGGTCGTCACGCCGACCGCTAATGTGAATTGTAAGGAAAGCTTAGACAGGGTGTCAGGATTTACAGGATGAGCATGATTCAATCTTGTCAATCCTGCAAATCTTGTCATCCTGTCTAATATACCGTTACGCCTTTGCGTGAATGTTGCTCTTAAGGTAAAACCTTAATCTTAATTAGGCGTTGGAGGACTAATTGGTAAAAACTGAACGTATGCAGGCCGAAGAGGTGGAACCCGCACCTGGCTCCGCCTGGCTCACAGGGGCGGCAGCCTGGTTTGTTCCCGGTCTCGGTCACCTGATGCTTAAAAGATGGTGGCGCGCAGCCCTGATGGGAGGCGCTGTTTGGATTTGTTTCTTCGTTGGTATGGCAATGGGCGGCCATTTATTTGATCTCACGACCGATGGATCGTCGCCCCTGCTGCAAGTGCCACCGATGATTGCCAACCTCGGCACTGGTGCGCTTTACCTCGTCTCCTGGCTGCTCGACTACGGATTCAAAGACGATCCAGTCCAGGCCGCACGCGCAACTTACGAATACGGCAACACATTTCTACTCATAGCCGGGCTACTTAACTACCTGACTATGCTCGACTCGTTCGATATCGCCGCAGGGAGGAAACCTTGAGACATTTCCTCGTAATGACGTTGTTTGCGGCGCTTGCTTCAGTTGTGTTTGGAGCAATGGCGAAAGATACAACTCAAGAGCGATTGCTCTACGGTCTTAAAGTGTTTGCTGAGTTCATGGTGATCGGTCTCGTGTTGGGTTGGATCCTGTATTTCATTCCGTGATCCTTACCGATGGCTTTATTCGAAACTGAGGCCCTGATCTTACGCAGTTACAATCTGGCAGAAGCTGACAAGATTGTCGTTTGCCTGAGTCGCTCGGCGGGATTGATCAGAGGAGTCGCCAAGGGTTGCAGGAAACTCAAGAATCGTTTTGGCGCAGCGCTCGAGCCTTTCACACTCATTAATCTCACTTACTACGAAAAAGAGAACCAGGAGCTCGTATCGTTCCGGCAGGTCGAGATCTTAAAGTCACGCTTTAACCTTTCGTCTAATGCTTCGCTACTCACGGGCTTTGCGTACATGGGCGATCTGCTAATTGATTTTTCACCTCCACACCAGGCAAACGACAATCTCTTTCGAATGGCGCTCGCTTGTTTCGAGGCGGTATCTGAAACGCCGTCAGATCTCGAGGCTGTGCTGCGATACTTTGAAGTGTGGCTGTTAAAGCTCGAGGGGTTCATGCCGGATTTGCGTGCGTGTGCGAATTGTCAGAAAGCGTTTGAAGATGAAGCGATCTATCTCGGCCCGGATTTGTCGTTACGATGTTTGCAGTGTAGTAACGGTCGAGGTAGGGCGGTATTGAAGAGCCTTCGAACGCAGTTGCGGACAGCGGAGAAGTTGGCGCCGGCGAAGTTTGCCGAAGGGGCGAGGGATGTGTCGAAGGATACGAATAGAGAGATGGCTGAGTTGACGTTTCATATTATTGGGAGAGTGCTTGAACGGATGCCACGCGTCTGGCCGGCGAGTTGAGTTGTTGACAGGATTTACAGGATTTTACAGGATTATCATGATAAATCCTGTCAAATCTTGTAAATCCTGTCTAAAACGATTAATGAACAACCTTAGCTTCATGAAGTTTCTCATACCGCGATACATCATCGGTGCGATGGCGCCGTATATCGTGATCTCATTGTTGATGCTCACGGCGGTGCTCCTCGCGCAACAAGCCGCTCGTCTCGCGGAACTCGTCATCTACGCTGACTTGCCGTTTTCGTTGCTGGGCAGTATCGGCGCCGCATTGCTGCCTGGTGCGCTCGTCTTTTCGATCCCGTTGGCCACGCTTGCCGGCATCATCGTCGGGTTCTCACGCATGGGAAGCGACAGCGAAATAGTCGCAATGCGTGCGGCAGGTATCGGTTCGTGGACCATGATCTGGCCCGCGCTACTCATCGGCCTACTGTTCACTGGCGCGACAACGTACCTGCACCTTAAAGAAGCACCTGAAGCCGCAAGAGATCTCGAGCGGATCGGGTTGCAGGGACTGCTCGCAAAACTCGACTCACCAGTCGAGCCGCGCACCTTCAACACGTTACCGCGTTACGTGATCTATGTGCGCGACGGCAATAAGGAACTCGGCACGTGGGGACGCATTTTTGTCTTCGAGCAACCTTCGAATAAAGTCTACACAGCGCGTTCAGGACGAATCGACTCGTCAGGCGAACAGTCCGAGTTAGTGCTGACTGATGTTCTGGCGACATCGTTTCCTTCTTCCACGGCCGAAGGAGAAGCGGATCCGCCCGCCTCAACCGCAATCACCGGAGACGACAAAGAGTCTTACGTTGTCGGGCGCTACGATCAGTTAAGGTTTTCCATTAACACGGGTCGCGCTGAGATCATGCAGCGCTTAAATCAACGAGACACAAACGCTGATGCAATGGACTGGAGCGATTTGCGTGAGCGCGTGTCATCCGGATCAGCGAATGAAAAACAAGAAGCTGTCAGGGTTCTCAATCGCAGGGCTGCACTTTCTCTTGCGCCGCTGGTCTTTTCTCTGTTAGGCGCGATTCTGGGACTGCGGATTCGACGTGGCGGCAAGAGCGTTGGTGTGCTGCTGACGATCATCGTCGTCATCTTTTACTACCTGCTGTCGCTGCTCGGTGAGTCTTTCGCTCGCGCAGGTACGGTCTCACCTTATATTGGACCATGGCTGGCGACGATCTTTATTCTCGCTTTGAGCTTGTTGTTTCTATTCGTCAAGCGGGTGCCGTTTTTATCGTCCGTCTCCATCCTTTCGCGAGGACCGAAAGGATCTGCGCCTGCGGCAAAGGTCGAGAAAACAAAGCATCGCGGCCTTTCGGCTCTGGGTTTTCCGAACCTTATGGATGCGACGCTCTTTCGGTCGCTCGCGCTCAGTTTCCTCGTGTGTTTCGTCGCGCTCGCAGCCATCTTCAACATCTTTACGTTGTTCGAGCTCTGGCGCTTCATCGCAGTCACTCACGCCGGCGCTGGACTCGTGGCACGCTATCTTTTGTTTCTACTCCCACTGGTCACAGTTGAGCTCTTTCCCGCGACGATGCTGATCTCCGTGCTCGTCACGTATGCGTTGCTCGCCAGAAGACACGAAGCAATCGCGTGGTGGGCGTCGGGCCAGAGTGTTTACCGGCTGATGTTGCCCGGCTTTTTCTTTGCGCTCGCGATCGCACTCGGGTCATGGCTGGTCCAGGAGTACGTAATGCCTGGAACTAATCTGAAGCAGGACGCGTTGCGAGCAAGAATTCGCGGTGGTGAAGCACGCGCTATAACACGGACCGGACGCCAGTGGCTCGCGTCGACAGACACGCGTCGTTTTTATTCATACGAGTTTACGGAAGATGGAAGACTGATTGAGCCGACGGTTTACGAGCTCGATCAGGACGCAGTTCACCTCGCGCGCGTGGTCAACGGGAAGAGCGGGGCATGGTCAGATCCAACTCATCTCAAGCTTAGTGAAGCGGAGACGCTTACGTTGAAAGATCTCGAAGTCGAGCGTAAGACCGAGAATGAAACCATCTTCGCTGGAGTTGAATCGCCCGCAGTATTCAAGCCAACAATCGACAAGCCTTCACAACTCAGCTCACGCGATTTGAGAAGTTATCTCGACGCCGCAAAGCGACGCGGCATGGACGTATCAGCGCTCGCTGTTGCACTGCAACGAAAATACGCAGGCCCGTTCGGCATCATCATCATGGCGTTGATTGGCATGCCGCTGGCGGTGTCGTTTGGAAGGAAGGGAACTGTGATCGCGCTGTGTGCCGCAGTGGTTGTGGGAGTTGCATACTGGGCGGTGGGCGGCGGCTTTCAACAACTCGGCAATCACGGCTTACTGCGACCCTCCGTCGCCGGTTGGTCGCCACTGGTAATCTTCACAGCAGCCGGAACGTACTTCATCTCCCGCGTAAGAACTTGATAACAACTGTAGGGGCGGCCCTCCGTGGCCGCGCGTCATTCGGACACGCGCTATTTATAGAAACGGGCGGCCACGGAGGGCCGCCCCTACAGTTGTTTACGAAAGTCGTGATTTTGGCTAGGTACCGGTTTCCCAGCTTGAGATGTACTCGAGTTGTTCCGCGGTCAAGCGTATCGATCGAAATACCGAGCGCACGGAGTTTGAGGCTCGCAATTTCAGTGTCGACTTCCGCCGGCAACAGGTGAACGCCAGGAGTCAACGTACCTTTATTCTTCACCAGATACTCAACTGAAAGCGCCTGGTTTGCGAAGCTCATGTCCATCACGCTGGCCGGATGTCCTTCGGCTGCGGCGAGATTAATCAGACGACCTTCGCCCAGCACAATGACGCGGTGGCCATTCGACTGAAGCTTGTACTCCTCGACAAACGGTCGAAGCGTCGCAGGATCGCTGGCCATCTCTCGCAACGCAACGAGATTAAGCTCGAGATCGAAGTGTCCGCTGTTGCAGACGATCGCGCCGTCTTTCATTCGCGAGAAATGTTCGCCGTCGATCACGTGACGATTGCCGGTGACAGTCACAAAGATGTCGCCAATCGACGACGCTTCGCTGATCGGCATAACACGGAATCCATCCATCACTGCTTCGACTGCTTTGATCGGATCGATTTCAGTAACGACAACGTTCGATCCCATACCGCGTGCGCGCAGGGCGATGCCCTTGCCGCACCATCCATAACCAACAACTACAAGTGTGCGACCGGCAAGCAGGATATTCGTTGCGCGGATGATGCCGTCGAGTGTGGACTGGCCCGTGCCGTAACGGTTATCGAAGAAGTGCTTCGTCTGCGCGTTGTTGACAGCGATGGAAGGGAAGGGCAACACGCCCGCCGTTTCCATTGCTTTGAGACGCTGAATGCCGGTGGTTGTCTCTTCGGTCGAACCGATAACTTCCTTGATCTGGCCGGCGCGTTCTTTCAAGAGCGTGGCAACAACGTCGGAGCCATCGTCGATGATAATGTCCGGATGTGAATCGAGGGCGGTCCTGACGTGACGATTGTAAGTCTCGGTTGACTCGCCTTTGATTGCGTAAACGGGAATGCCCCAGTCGGCGACGAGCGCTGCGGCCACGTCGTCCTGAGTTGAAAGTGGATTCGATGCGATCAGAATGGACTCGGCGCCGCCGGCTTGCAGGGCGCGCGCGAGGTTAGCGGTCTCAGTAGTGATGTGAGCACACGCGACGAGCTTAACGCCGCTGAGCGGTTTCTCTTCCGCAAACCGCTCGCGGATGAGACGAAGAACGGGCATCTCACGCTCGGCCCATTCAATGCGCTGCCTGCCATTTCTCGACAAGCCAATATCTTTCACGTCGAATTCGACGGATGGTGCAGAACTCATATTTGCAGATTCCTCTATGATGAAATTGTACCCGGCGCTTAACTGCGCGCTCGGTTCAGTTAAATCCCCGCGCTTGCGCGCAAGGCTTCGGCCTTGTCGGTCTTCTCCCAGGTGAAGCTATCTTCACTGCGACCGAAGTGGCCGTATGCAGCCGTGGCCTTATAAATAGGACGGCGCAGATTGAGTGACTCGATGATGCCGCGTGGCGTCAGCTCGAAGTTGTCTTGCACGAGCTTTGCTAAAGCGCCTTCGCTGATTCGTCCAGTGCCCTCTGTATTGACGTACACCGAAACAGGATCGGCTACGCCGATAGCGTAGGCAAGTTGGACCATGCAACGTTCCGCGAGTCCGGCGGCTACGATGTTCTTGGCAATGTACCGCGCCATGTAAGCAGCGGAACGATCGACTTTCGTGGGATCCTTTCCTGAGAAAGCGCCGCCGCCGTGAGGCGCGTAGCCTCCATACGTATCGACAATGATCTTGCGGCCGGTGACACCAGCGTCTCCCTTCGGGCCTCCGGTGACAAACCTGCCCGTCGGGTTAATGTGATACTTCGTGTTTTTGTCGAGCAACTCAGAAGACACGGTGTGCTCGATTACTTGTTTCTGAATTTCTGAGCGCAGCTGCTCGTTAGTGACGTCGTCCGCGTGCTGCGAAGAGATAACGACGGCATCAACGCGGAACGGACGGCCGTCGCGGTATTCAACCGTTACCTGAGACTTTCCATCCGGACGAAGATACGGCAGCTCACCTGACTTCCGCGCTTCTGAAAGACGACGCGTCAACTGGTGGGCTAACTGAATCGGTAGCGGCATCAACTCCGCTGTTTCGTTACATGCAAAGCCGAACATCAATCCCTGGTCGCCCGCGCCACCAGTATCAACTCCCATCGCAATGTCAGGCGATTGTCGATCGAGTGCCGATAACACGGCGCAAGTGTCGCAATCAAACCCATAACTCGAATGGGTGTAGCCAATTTCGCGGATCGTCTCGCGGGCTATCTTTGAATAATCCAGCACCGCATCGGTGGTGATCTCGCCAGCGACAACTACAAGACCCGTTGTGACGAGTGTCTCACACGCTACGCGCGCCTTTGGGTCGGCAGTTAACGCCGCGTCAAGTACCGCATCAGAGATTTGGTCGGAGATCTTGTCTGGATGGCCTTCAGTGACGGACTCAGAGGTAAATAGAAAACCGGATTCGCTATTCAAAACAGCTCCTTTGTGTGCATACAGTCTCGAATTTTGCGCAGAAAAAGACCGCGTACTTTAGCAGTCAGCGTTTTAGGGTGTCAAGGCACGTCACAGCTTTCAGCCTGTTCGTATCAGCTGCAAACAGGCGCAAAAAGCTAGAAAATGTCTAAAGCAGTAGATTTTCCCGACACACAACTCCCGCAACGGACATCTAAGTAAGCAACATTAAGTGTACGCCGCCGGCAGGCCGAACCACTGCCTCTTCCCTCAGTTCTCGGAGATCACTCCCGAACTCCAGAGGTTTCTCAATCTTTCAACCGGTGGCCCCAATAGCTATGCCACACTCACAATTATTCCCTCTCGAAGTAACCCACACACTGTTTAACCGTGCCATTGCAGCGCAATTTCAGTTTGGTGATGACACTGCGCTCGTTGCTGTGCAGCACATGCTGGAGCAAACAGTGGATCTATTTGAAACCATCGCCGATCTCGGCCTGAGTCGACCGAACATTTTCGCGCTCGGCAAAGTCTACTCAAACAGTAATGTCGTGATCGAGACACTACGTAACAAAGGCGTCACTGTTGTCGAGACGACTATGCCTGAGCCGGGAACGTTTGATCAGTATTTTGAACACGACTGCAACAGGCTCTGGCAGATCGCGGCTGAAGCGCTCGCGAGGCGCCGCATCAAACGCGTCCTCGTACTTGATGACGGTGGAATGTGCATCACCACCGTACCTCCTGAGCTGCTACAGCGTTATGCAATGTGCGGTGTCGAACAAACCTCTTTGGGTATGTTTCTCTTTGAAGAGAAGCCGCCACCGTTTGCGGTGATGTCATGGGCCAGAGCAGCGGTGAAACTGGAGCTCGGTGGTCCGATCTTTTCTCAATGCCTGATCGATAGATTGAACACTGCGATTGGCCGGAGAGCTCGGGCAGGAGAACAACTCGGCATCATCGGTCTGGGCAGCATCGGCCGCGCCATCGCACATCTCGCCGCGCGCGAAGGCAGGAAGGTGTTGTATTACGATCCGCGCCGGGAGTTGGGAGTCTTTCCCACGCTGGGACGTCAGGTAGATCGCGTCGAGTCTCTCCAGGAGCTAATGGAGCGTTGTGACTACGTGATCGGTTGTTCCGGCCGCAATCCTTTCAAGGACAATTGGCCTCTCAATCACAAGCCTGGAATAAAACTTTTCAGCGCTTCGGGTGGTGACCAGGAGTTTGGTCCTATTATCAACTACCTGAAAACGAAACCGGATTTTCACGTTCACGACGACACGTGGGACGTGAGTTCCAAGCATGGCCCCAGCGGTCCTATTCACATCGCTTACCTTGGCTATCCCTACAACTTTGTTTCTCGAGCTCCGGAGGCGGTGCCGACACGCATTGTGCAACTCGAAACCGGCGGATTACTTGCAGCTTTGATCCAGGCGCGCGTGTACCTCGACTTTTGTGCGGCAGGTCTCGCGCGCAACAGCGGCATACATCGAGTGTCGCCGAGAGTCCAGCACTTTATTTACGAGGAGTGGCTGAGGGCCATGCGAGATTTGAAGATCGATATCGTCGAGCTCTTTGGCTACGATCCAGCGACGATACGCGCGGCGCAGCACGACGACTGGTTTGCAAAAAACTCTGAACCGCATCCCAGCAATCAATACACGCCGCTTAGAAGACTGGAAGAGGAAATGGACCAGTTTGGTTGCGTTGCGTGTAACCGGACGAATTCGCATCGAGCGGCGAGCTGAAGCGAATCTCAGTTCCACCGGAGGGCCCTGAATAGATGTCGATTATTCCCCCAGCGGCGTGGGCGCGTTCCTGCATGCTTATGAGTCCGAGAGTTGCCGCACGCGGTGCTCGTTTGCGCAGTCGTTCTACGTCAAAGCCTACGCCATCATCTTTCACGGTAAGAACTAAGACGTTACCATCCCTCGTAAGCCGCACCAGAACCTGAGTTGCTTTTGCATGACGTATTACATTCGTCAACGCCTCCTGCGCGATGCGGAAACACGCCGTCTCGAGCTCGCGCGAGAAACGTTCATTTTCATCCGGGAGATCGATCACAACGTCGACGTTCAAGCCTGTGCGTTTTGTGTAACGATCGACGTACCAGCGAAGTGCTGTCGTTAAGCCGAGGTCGTCGAGGATTGGCGGCCGCAAATCAACTGACAGATCGCGCACCAGCCGCAAAGCCTCGTCTACTGCTTCGATGTTGTCCTTGACGTAGGAACCTGCTTCAGACCCCTGGCAAAACTGCTGCACCGTGTGGAGATTCATCTTGACTGCCGTGAGGATCTGACCGATCTGGTCGTGCAGCTCACGTGCAATCCGCCGTCTCTCGTCTTCCTGGGCCTCGATCAGGTGGCGCGAAAACATTTGCAGCGCGTCCTGGGCGAGCTTGCGTTCGGTGACGTCGCGCGCCATGCCTTGCACGCCAACGAGTACTCCGTTTTCGTAAATCGCACGGCTGTTAACTTCAATTGGAACGCGACGACCATCCCTGGCTATGACGTCAACCTCATACGTAGTCTCGCCCTGTTGGGCCAGCTTTTTCCAGAAACTATCGCGCACGTACTTGACGTGCTCCGGCGCAACAAACTCCTTGAAGTTATGCCCGACAATTTCTTCACGTGAGTATCCGGAAAGCTTTTCGGCAGCGCGGTTGATGCTGAGATATGTTCCTTCGAGATCGTGAACGTAGATCGCGTCTTTCGCGTTCTCAAACAACTCACGATAACGTTCCTCACTCTCGCGCAGCGCGATCTCCGCGCGTTTTCGTTCAGCAATTCGTTCTTCCAGCTCGGCCACGTAGCGCTGGCTTTGTTCAAACAACTGCGCGTTTTGAATCGCGGTGGCGGCTTGTGCAGCGAGTGTCTCTGCGAGCCGGGCATGCTCTCGCTTGAAAAAGCCAGGTTCGACTTTGTCCACCGAATACAAACCGATGACCTTGCCCGACGTGACGAGCGGCACACCCATCCAATTATGCACGTGGTCGGCGCCGGCCACGAACTCCCATCCAGGTTCGTTATGCGTGTCGGGAACGATCAGAGTTTGTTTCGTAGTATAGACTCGCTGCAGCAGCGGGTTCCGGCTTCCGTCAAGAACGATGGCACGCGTGGTTTCGATATCCTGGTAACCTTCATAACCTCTGAGCGCACTGACGATGAATTTCGACTCGGCAATACACAACATCACATTCGCACTGTCGTAGGGAACGAGCTTGACGAGATAATCGAGCAGCGTTTCCAGCACTCGTTCCAGGCTAAGGTTCTGCGTGAGCGCGATGTTGGCGTCTCGCAGGATCTCAGCCTCCTGGCGTATGGCGTGCTCGCGCGCCAGTAGTTCAGCCAGTTCAGGTGCTTCAGTATTCATGATCAGTCTCTCTGTAAAACGCTCTCAGCTCTGTGCCTGTGGTAATTGTCTCACGTTAATGACCACACAAACACAGAGAACGCCCAGTCTCACAGAGCCTTTAGGGAGGAGGTGAGGCTTTACGCCGGGTGTTATTTCACTTTCACACTAACACGGCCACATAAACAATTTGAGAGGGCTGCTGGCCGTGGAACTGCTGCCGGAGCGATCATCTGTACCAACGAACACCGGTTCGATACCCACACTGGATAAAAAACTACTTGAGCGTACGAGACAAAGGGAAGCGGAAGATTATCAGATCTTTAGGGCAGTGACTATTATATTCTGTTGTAGAGATGCGGCTTTCCTTACGCCGAAGGCGTTGGCTAATTTCAGCCCAGGGTTCGAGCGTTCGCGAGAACCCTGGGGAATAAATTTAAGATAGAGACCAAACCCTGGAAGGGTTAGGCAGTTGGCGAACCCTTACAGGGTTCAATGACTATTTTGTGATCTAGTCCCAAGGTTGTCGCTGCGCTCCAACCTTGGGCTGCAATTAGCGAACGCCTTCGGCGTAATTTCAAACTGATGCACTACACGCCGTCGGCGTTATTGAACGCAATGTTGACAGGCGTGATAGATTCTCACTCCCGCAGCTTTCTCGTGGGTTCCCCGACACTCGATTTCAAATTCTGCTTCAGCTCAAAACGGAGGAGACATGATCAAATTGACTCGAATGCCAATGCTGGTTGTTGTTCTGTTTGTGTTAGCCGTAAGCGCTATAGCCGTCGTCGGAGGAAACTCGTTTCAAACAGCGAAACCCAGTGAAGGGAAGTTTCTAAAGATCGAAGGTCAGGTTTCAGTTAACGGCACTTCTGCAATTTCGGGTGCGACAGTTTTCTCCGACAGTACGATCACAACCGCGGCCAGATCGAGTGCGGTAGTGAGCCTTGGCAAACTCGGCCGCGTCGAGGTGCTTCCGGATTCGACGATGAAGTTGAACTTCGCCGATTCGAACGTTTCGGTGGGTATGCTTGACCAGGGCCGCGTGAGATTGTCTTCATCGTCAAATGTCACTGCTAAAGTCACGACGAAAGACGGTGAGGTCATTGCAACGGGCAATCAGCGAAATGAATATACAGTTGATACAAGTTGCGGCAATACGTTTGTGGCTGTCGCGAAAGGGAAGGTCGAGCTGCGCGCGGGCAGTAGCGTGAAACAGATCGCAGCAGGGAACCAGGACACCGCCGGTCAGGCACGACCCGGCTGCACGCCGGCTCCTTAACCACCGGGTAATTCCTGGCTGAGAATTCATTGACATCCGAACTCTCGGAGTGTATATGCTTGCCACGCTTTACCAAAAAAGAAGGGGTCCTCCCGTCTCACCTTTGACTTGAGCCGACCCGAACAAGGAGGTTTTCTGCATGAAAACAAAGGCGCATTTTCGAACCCTGGTTTGGACGGTGGTGGCCGTAATCGCTCTCTTGAGCCTTACTGCCGGTGCCGGTGCCGTTCAGGGCGACAAGAAGATCAGGTTGTTGGATGATTGCGAACCCACAACCTTTAACGCCGTACTGGGCGATGGCACATGCATAGGCAATGGCCACACTACGTTTGATGAGTTCATCGCGGAACTCGCAGCAACCCAGGATGCTCACAAATGGCGCAACCAGCCCAGCAACATGCATTTGAATGTTGGACGTGAGACATTAATCGAGAACCGCGGTGGCGAGGTGCACACTTTTACTCCCGTAGCCGAGTTTGGTGGCGGATTTATTCCCGACCTCAACGGCATTTCCGGTAACCCCGTTCCGGCACCCGAATGCCTGAACTTTGGAGCGATCGTTTTCATTCCGGCTGGTGCTGTTGAACCAGGACCGACTGCCGGCGCCGATCTATCCGTGGGCTCGCACAAGTTTCAGTGCTGCATTCATCCCTGGATGCGGACTGTCATCGACGTAGCCGCTCCTGGACCGAGCGCCGCTCCAGCCGCTGCGAAGCACGATCACCACTGATTAGTTTTTGTTTTCACGAGAGACGTGCAGCTCACCACTGCACGTCTCCCACAAAAATGCGCAGCCGCCTCGCTGATGGGCCACGCACGACCGCGACCAAAACGATTAGCCGAAAAGCTGCTCAAGATTCGTCAGGCGCTTGGTGTGTCTCAAAGCGCGATGGTCTATCGTCTGGGCGTCGAACTTGCCCCAAACAACATCTCGAAGTATGAGCACAATCTAAACGAGCCACCCACCGACGTAATGCTCGCCTACGCCCGCCTCGCCAGCGTTCCACTTGAACAACTCGTCGACGACGAAATGGAACTGGTGCTTAAGCACATCTGACTTTGAGGCAAACGACAAGCGGATTAGTACCCGCTAAATCTTGACATCAAGCGCCAACGGGAGTAGTTGTTCTCCATCCTCGCATGGTTTTTGGGCTGGTCCTGAGGGCGGTACAACATTTGTGCCTCAAGTCCATTCCACGCAGCAAACCAAGCCTTTAGGCTTTACCCATAGGAGTACCAACATGCCAGAAAAGAAATCAACCTCAACCTCAGCCTCAACGACTGTTTCCGAAACGGGACCAGGTGGAAGTCAACTGGGTCGCGCGAGCTATCGAGCCGAGCAAGCTCGAGATACGGTCATCATCTTCGCCATGGGCTGGCATCCGACGCCGGGTTATGTCGACTTCTTTGAGCAATCGCCAATCGACATTTTTCCTCCGCAGTTCATATTGCGAACGATTCCGCCCACCGGAATTGTGTTGCAGGTGCTGACGCCGTTTGCAATCTGGGTGATGTTCGGCGCTAGTGAGCCGGTGAAGACTGTCACAGTTCATGACGCTGATGGCGCCCACGAAATCAAAGTCGAACAACTGGGAGTTGCCGAAACTTCACAGCGAAGTACATGGGTTAGCGGCAACGTAATGCGAAGCGCAGGTGAACGACCTACCACGATGGCGACCGGTGAAGAAAGTGGCGGTGGTCCAACAACCATGGCCACGGGCGAAGAAGACATCACTGCGCCCACCACAATGGCGACTGGCGAAGAAAGTGGCGGTGGTCCAACAACCATGGCTACTGGTGAAGAGGAGGCAAGGCTCGCCACTACCTTTGCACTTGGTGAAGAAGGGTCTGGACCAACAACATTAGGATTCGGTGAAGAAGGTTTTGCCACCACGCTGAGATTAGGAGAAGAAGGTCCAATCACAACTGCAACGGGTATGAACCTGACGACATTCGCTGTGGGAGAGGAAACGCAAACCACGCTCGCCGTTGGTGAGGAAGATCCGACCACGCTCGCCGTGGGTGAGAGGGTGCAACCACTGCGGTGGGCGAGAAACGGGCGGCGGCATTCAGTTCCAACGCGGTAACCCCTTCGGAGGTTTCTGAGTCGGAACGATGGCTTCAGGCACACCGTTGCGGCCCTCGCTTCTGATTGTCGGTGGCGATGCTGATCCAAATATCACTGCGTTGCTCGCCGCAACCGAGCGTAGCGGTGTGCCTTGCCAAACATTGCTGGTCGGTAAGAACTCGCATCCATCGCTCACATGGGATCTTGATACCGGACAACTTTGGCTTGAGGACGAACCTTTGCAGTGTAGCGCTGCGTTTGTTCGTCACGATGTCTTTACGGCATTACAAGACGGCCAGGCATCCTCACACCATCGGGCGTTGGCCTGGTATACGGCCGTTACCGGCTGGCTGGCAACGCACCCGGAGGTGTGCATCTTCAACCGCCGTAATTTGAACCAGGTGACCAATAAGCCGCTGGTGCTGAAGTTGGCCCAGGACTGCGGGCTCGCGGTTCCTGAAACCGTGATCACAAATGACGGAGAACGGTTGACGAGATACGAAGAAAAAGTAGTCAAGCCGATCAATGGTGGTGGCTACTGCGAACCGTTAGCGGAGGTGCTTAAACGCACATCACTCAAGGATGGTCGAACTGCTGCACCAGCTATCATTCAACAGCGACTGGTTCCGCCGGAAATCAGGATCTACGCAGTCGGCAGTCAGTATTTTGCTTTTAACGTAATCTCTTCAGAGTTGGACTACCGTTCAACTCAAGATACTCGCGTCGAGTTCATCGACGGCGGCGTGTTCTCAGGCAGGGAATTGACGGACGCGCTTGGAAAGCTGCTGGTTAAGCTAGGGCTCGACTTTGCAGCGGCGGATTTCAAGACGTGTCCGACCACTGGTCGTCTCTTGTTTCTTGAAGTAAACACTGGCCCAATGTTCGCCGCCTTCAATCACGCCAGCGACGGCAAACTCTGCAACGCAATGCTCGAGTACCTGATGAGGAGCTAGGTGGATCTGCGGTCAGAATGAGAGTTCAGGCAAAGCCACTAGCAACCGGCTTTGCCCATGGCGGATTATGCGGAACCTCACAGCTTGGTACTGGTTCAGATTGAAATCGATTCATTACGCCGAAGGCGTTGGCTAAATTTAAGCCTAAGGTTGGAGCGCAGCGACAACCCTGGGTAAGAATCGAAAAATTCTAGATTGAACCCTGAAAGGGTTCGGCGGTCGGCAAACCCTTTCAGGGTTTTCAATAATTTTCATTGCTTTGACCCAAGGTTGTCGCTGTGCTCCAACCTTGGGCTTAAATTAGCCAACGCCTTCGGCGTTTCAAACTGAACCAGTACTCACAGCTTGGCTAATCCCTGTCTGACCATTTCCCCCAGACGCATGAAGGGGCGTTCTGCGCGATGCTCGTCACTGTCCCCATTAAGGTGACCGCCCAAAGCTGCACGCAATTGTTGTTCTGGCCCGCGGCAGTAAACTCGTAACAGTGCGGCGCACCCATCCAGTTCAAAGGCGACCAGCCATTCCATTTGCCAGTGCGGTCCTGCCAGTTCTGAGTCATCCGGTAGTCTTCATCTATCCCCCAGAGAATCACGCCCTCTGCGCCTCTGACGGCAGTGATGTTGCGAAACTTCGGTGCGCCTTGCCAGTTCGGGCCCTCCCACGAGCCCCAACCCGTAGGCGGCGTCGGACTGTCCGGCGAATTCTCAGGCATGAACCAGAGCCGGAGGTTTGAGTCGAGACCCCACAGCCCCACATGGCCATTATGCTGCCTCGCCGCAGTGAGCTCGATGAACCGAGTATCCGGCGGGGTTGGCCATACGTACCACCCTTGAAACCAACGGGCCTCCTTCAGCCACTGGTGAGAACTATGTATCTCTCCGTCATTCGTAATGGCCCACAACTCGGCGCCGGGTTCTTTGATGCCGCGCTGCACGGCGGTGAGCTTATTCAGGAAGAAATCCGGAGCGCCGTTCCAGTCAAGATCTTGCCATCCCGTCCAATTGCCGTCAGGCTCGTCTTGCGTGATGTAACGAAGATGACGCTTCACGTCGAGCGTAAACAGTGTGACGCGGCCGTCCTTCCCCTGCGAAGCAGCCAGCTCGTACACCTGCTTTGGGAAACCTGGGCCAGCCCAATCCGGGCCCGTCCATTTGCTCCACTCTCCTCCCGGCGTTTGCTGGTAAATCGAGTAGAGCGTTCCTTTATTATCTACTCCCCAGAGGTGAGCGCCGCGTTTGCCACCATGTTGCGCAGCTGTCAGTTTGTTTAAGCGCGGTGCGTTTTGCCAAGTCATAGAAGATCCTCCCCCTTCCGCACGTTTGTGCGTAATGAAAGTCAGACACTATCAGTTGTCGGTGAGACGTAGCTTTGTGTAAAAATTCAACCGCTTGAATGTGGGCTGAAAGACAGAACTCGGCGAGTCAGGGTAGTGCGAATAATACGTATTGACGCGGCCGCGCCAGATAATACAAAGCGATTAGCTAAATGGTCAAATTACTTTTCCGGTGCGATCAGAGCCGTGACTGGTGTATATTTGGCGCCCACTTGCTCGGTCGTTTAATCAGCTCAGCATCATCATTCTTTGGGCGAACCAGTCCTGCCGAACCTACTGTGATTTTGATCCGCAATTTGTAAAGGAGTGCAAATGAACTATTCACGTCTCGGGCTGGCGGCGCTTGGTGGTACGGTCGCGTCTTTTGCCTTTGGTTTCTTGGTGTTTTGGCTGGTGCCGGCTCTTATCAATGAAGCCCACAAGTACCCGGCCGTATTCCGATCTCGGGAAGAAATGAATAGTGTTATGCCAATTGGACTCGTCGCATCTTTCATAGCGATCCTGGTTGTCGCCATAATTTTCGCAATGATATATCAAGGCGGATCGGGCATGACGGAAGGTGCGCGCTTAGGCGTTCTCATTGGCATTTTCGCGGTTTGCAATGTGATGCACAACTACGCGAACCTGAACTTCGGGCTGAAACTCGCGCTGGGACAGGCGGCGGCTTACTTTTTCCAGTGGATTATCGTCGGAACAGTCATCGGTCTTATTTACAAACCCCTCGCTACACCATAACGATTCTCGTCTGGTCTATGCGATTGGCGTCACTCTACTGACCATTCTCTCAGTCGCCTATCTAATACAGTGGAAGTTAATTGCGTCATGATCAAATCGAAGTTTGGTCAACGGTTGCGGAGTCAAACACTCACGGCGCAGACTGTGAAAGGGCTGGTTTCCGTTGGCGCGAAAATCAGTTCCCGCCTCTAGCGAGGCGCCCCACTATTTCGCTAGCCTTCCAACTTCTTCGGATTTGAGTTTATTCTTTCCAACACATCTGGCTGCTCACCTTCAAACTCCTGATAGCGCTCTAAATCGCGTTCATTAAACTCAACGGTGAATTGCAAGTTTCGACAATGGACGCATCCATACGCTTGAACTGCTCTGCTCCCAATACCAAAAATACGTTTAAGAGCTGGCACGTCGCTCGGGTAATACCTAAACGTTGATCCGTCAGCGGAACCCATAATTGTGCCCACGACGAGCGATGAACTTCCACATGCTGTGCACTTCATCTTGTTTGCGGCCTCCTGAGTTGTTCTAGCGCGTTCGTTTTGCACACTTGTAACAATAGCCTAAACACTGTCGCGCTCCTATGCTTTGGCTTTTGAGCAAGCTCAAGCTCTCCGTCTGGCAGTCCATCAAATAACGGCAAAGGTGTTGCTTCGGGAGCGCCTTGCCTAGCGCCTTGTAGAACTCATTCCACAAGTCAAACGCAGTGCCGCATTCTCGCGGCAGCTATGGCCCAAAGTCAGAACTGTGGACGCGGATGTATCTACAGTCTGCACGCAGATTAACGAGGCGTTGTGTAGGGTGTTATGTCACAACCTCTGCGTTGTGATCCAGAGCGTCCATGAGTTAGGGATTGAGGCTGCCTTCGCAACGGAAACAGCAGCGTAGTCAATAGCCAATGTACTGAGTTTTGCTTTCCTAATTGTTTAAGTGTCGTGGGCCGCTAATTAGTCTTGACATTCGACCTTGATTTAACGATTGTGTCGGCACTCGCAGGAGGTTTTGGCTCTGGAGTTTTCGGTTTTGTTTTCCGCGCACTGATTTTCTGAATTATCGACTTTGACGATTGCTTCTTCGTGTCAGAATTCGTTGTGCTCTGCGGGTCTTCGGGCGGCGCAACGTCGGCAGTAGTGCGAGCGGCTGCGTTTCCTCCGGGATTCTTTCCAAGCTTAACGTCGATGCCTCTGAGAGGTACTCCCATGAGAATTTCCTTTTGTGGTTCGGAGTCGTTGAGTAACTTAGTCCGTGAGACTTGCGATCACGAAATTTGTGATCAGGCTCAGGTCAAGCGGGATATGGGGAATCTATCACGAATAGTAAAACGATGCGAATATCACCCAAGTCGGTCAATTAGGCAAAGCCGTTGGCTGGTTGGCTGGTTGGTCGGGGCTTTGCCTCATAAATGGTGAATTATGAGGAAACTGTCATTCCTGCCTCAAAAATCAAAATGATAGCACTTGGCAAAAGCATTCAATCAGTGGACAATGCGTCGGAGAACCTCAATCAATTCGGGCGCTCGCTGATTTCTTTTTCTGACTCGTTGGCCTGTCTCTGGAAGGATTGGCCTAATCAAATGCAACTTACAACATTCGAAGCGGAATCCGGAAAATTCTCTTTGCGGGGTGAATGTCCGCACTGTCAACAAGGCACGGTTTTTATACAAGTGACATCCGTCCATGCCGAGGAAATTGAACAGCGATACCAAAGGCTCGCTGTTGGGATGCAATGTCAGGGCTGTCTTGAGCACATTCTGGCCGTCGTTATGAAAAACCGCCAACCTACCAAACCGTCAACACTCGCCTATGTCCAGCATTATCCGTTAGGCAAGCCAGATGATTCCGTCGCGGAAGAAGTAACCGCCGCGAATCCAATCATCGCATTGGATTTTGCAGAGGCATTAAGGTGCCTTTGGGTTAAGTCCTATAAAGCATCGGTCGCCATGTGTCGCCGTTCCGTAGAAGCAACCTGCAAGCACTTTGGCGCGACCGGATACACCCTAGAAAAGAAGATCGATAACTTGGCGGCACAGGGCAGGATCACGGAGTTGCTCAAGGAGATGGCCCACGCGGTAAGGGTGAGCGGGAACAGAGGACTCCACGGCAAGCGGAAGAGAGAGATTGCCGATACAGAACAGCCAAACGAACAGGAAACTCTATTAGATGATCTCGAGCTGTTTGGCGAGGATGAGGCAAAGGCGATGATCGCTTTTACGAAAGAACTTTTCCACCATGTTTTCGTAATGCCCGCACTTTTAAGAAAAGTACAAGCCTAAGCCGGAAGCGCCGCCTCAAAATTAGTTTCAATCCCTAACTCATGGACGCTCTGAATTACAACGCACAGGTTGTGACAAAGCACCTTGCAGAGTGCTTCGTTAATCTGCGCGGTTAGCGTCCGACTCCGCAAGCGTTGACCAAACTTAGGCTTTGATCATGTGGAACGTGGTCTCGACATTAGACCGCTTGTGGTAGTGCTGTAGAAACTCCGCACGATGCAGACTATAGAAGTGATACATGCGCGTCCACAGTTCCGATTTTGGACCATAACTGCCGCGTGCAGTTCGCCTTACGCCAGAACGGTATCATTTATGTCGAACCCTCTGGCATTAAGCCCTTTCGGCTATGGTCGCCCGCCCCCGCCGCCTGCGGGCGGATCACTTGGCGCACCACCGCCACCATCGCCTGTGGGTGGATCACTTGAAGTAATTTGCCCGCCGCCACCACCTGAGGGCGGATCACTCGGTGCGGCAGTCGAGAGTGCGATTGCAATTGCCAGGGCAAGTGCGGCCAATATTTGCAACATGGATAATTCTCCTTTGAAGGGCTTGGCGTTAGTGAATAAGAAAGGTGAAGCGAGGTCCTAAACTCGACGATAGCGCTTGTATTCTATATCTGATTCGTAAGCAACCGAAATTAGTCAATCTGATTTTTCAGGCACACAACGGAATTTTGAGGCAGTCGCTATTTATGAGGCAAAGCCGTTGGTCGTCGACCAACGGCTTTGCCTCAAAAACGTCGTCTGCCCCAAAAAGCAGATTGACCGATGGTGATTTATGCGTTTAGAAGTACGTTGTTCGTGGTCATTGAGAATTAAATTGAATCACGGCGCTCGTAGATGGCGAGGATCTATTTTTTTTAGGCCGTGGCTTACGATAGATCTTAACGACTTGCAGAAATTGTTCCTCCGCAGTAGTGCGATACTTAGCCGTATCTGGACGCGCACTAAAGTCCAGACTTAAGGCGGCGCTACAACAGACCAATTCTCCCACTGCACGTCAAGAACTCCTTCGATCATGTCGAAATCTTTTTGATCTCGGCTGACTAGCAGCGAAGCCTTTCCCTAACGCAACTTGAATTGAAGCGATGCGGCAATCATGTGCTGCCTTTTTTCTTACATGAGCGGGTATATGCTTATAGATTTCTTGGGCGTGTATATCAAAAGGCAGGGGCGGGTAGTATCGGCCTAGCTCAAAGAATGTTTGATGAAGCAGATCATAGCGCGTGCTTAGAGGTAGCAAATCTTTGACTTTTTTTGGGTCTTTCATTAGCGCAGAAATGCGGCCCCGAAGCATCTCTTCATAGGTGACAATTGTGATAGCTAATTCTTTTCGTGGGACAGCGTCCACTCTTCGGCCCTGAGGAGTGTCTAGGCCAAATCGTAATACGTCAGAGAGGATGTTGGTATCGAGGATGTAAACCACACCTTGGGCCGTCTACTCTTCAAAGTCTGCTTCTAGTGAGTTAATGTAACGCCTATAGTCTTCCATATCTTGCATGAAGCTATCCCATGTAGGATCGTTTCGAAAGACGCCGTGAGCGCTTACCACAGGGTTAGTGTTCCGGATAGGTTCGGCCACAGCGTTAATGGTTTCACGCACAGCCGTCCTTGCTTCGTCCCAGCCAGCCTTATAGCCCGCAACATAGCCTAAGCCAACTTGTAGTATTTGAGGTATTTCAAATGTACGTGTCAGTGGCACGGACTTGATCTCCTTCCTTGATGTACTCAATCGGTAGCCCAGCCCCTCCGATTGATGACCCTTTGTAGGAAATATCGAACCAGTAAACACCCTCTTCTTCAGCAGCAAACTCCATCCCTAGGATAGCTTGAATCTGTTTTGGGTAATCGGCGGGTCTCTCGCCAGCCTGTGCCTCAAACTGAGCGATATCCCCGCTAAAATGAAATGCAATCAGCAGCTTTTTTGACGGACTGAAAACCGAAAGTGTAATAGGCTCAGTTAACGTTTCCGCAGTCCTGATGAATACGCCGAACCTTGGCGTCTTCTTTTTCTCTTTATTCACATAAACGCGATCAAAGACACCGGACAGGTTCGTCTTGCCATCGCCAGTCTGATTGAGGTAATCGCAAAATAACATAGCTATCAGACGTGGCTTAGCCCGCTCGTCGTCTACGCTCAGTCGAGACACGTAATCTAATAACTCAGCTGGTATTGCCTTCTTCTCTTCTAGCAATTTATTTTTTTAGGCCGCCGGTCTTTCTGGCCCTCTCCCATCGGGCTAATACAGCTTTTCTTGCGCTTTCGCTTCGTTCTTCCGGGGTCATTTTCGCAGCCCTTGCTGGGCCGCCTTTCAAACCACCCTTACGGCCAAGGGCTACTGCATAAGGGTTTTTACGAGGTTTTCGAGGACTATTGCCGTTCCCATTCATGGGGCAAATATACGTGAGCGCTTAGGAAAAATCAACGACAGAACGCTTGACGCATACGTGACCGCTCACGTATAATCTTGATTATTAAGGGCCTTACCAGCGCAAACTGATAAAGCCCATTTTGAAAAGCAGAAGCGATTGCTCACTCCTGATTCCAAGCAAAGTCATTGTGAGCCAATCGCCTAACGAAAGGCAAGGACACAAATGACTGACCGCGCGAAATCAAAGCGCTCCAGATCGCCGCTAAATCAAAACTCACCCGCAAGGGAAATGTCTGGATAGTTCCATCGCAAGCCGGACAAGGCGAATACCAAGTTAACGTCGATCCAGACTTTTTTAATTGCACTTGTCGTGACCATGAATTCACAGGAGCGCGGTGCAAGCACATATTTGCTGTTGAGTACGTGATTGAGCGCGAGCAAGCCGCAGACGGTCAGACGGTTGTCACTGAGACAGTGAAAGTTACACGCAAGACTTACACGCAGAATTGGCCCGCATACAATGCCGCTCAGACGCAAGAGAAGTCGCGGCTACAGGCTTTGCTCTATGAACTATGCAGAAACGATTCCTGAGCCTGAGCAACATCGCGGAAGGCCCCGTCTGTCGTTGGCTGACATCATCTTTGCCAGCACGTTCAAGATTTACTCAACCGTTTCAGGGCGTCGCTTTCAGAGTGATTTACAGGAAGCAAAACGACGCGGCTTCCTGTCACAGATGCCTTCGTACAATTCAGTGTTTCGTTACTTGGAAGCGGAGTCACTCACTCCTTACCTTTACGAATTAATCAAGCTGAGCGCACAGCCGCTCAAATCAGTTGAGACAGATTTTGCGGTTGATAGTTCAGGGTTCAGCACGGGTCAGTTTATGCGTTGGCTGGATGTGAAATACGGCAAGCGAAGAAGATCGGCGCATGTGGATCAAGGTTCATTTAATGTGCGGAGTGAAAACTAACATCGTAACCTCTGTCGAGATCAGCGATGGTTACGCAAACGATCACGGCTACTTTAAGCCATTGGTAGAAGCGGCTGCCGAAAACGGTTTCACGCTAAAAGAAGTGGCAGCAGACAAAGCTTATTTAAGTGGCGAGAATCTGTTAACGACTCTGCGTCACGGCGCGATCCCTTACGTTCCGTTCAAGTCAAACTCCAAGGCACAGACCAACTATGGTCCTAAGTCAACGCTGTGGACTCGGATGCTCGAGTTTCTACACGGACAACCGGGAAGAATTTCTAACGCACTATCACAAGCGGTCAAACGTGGAAACCACGTTTCACATGATCAAGTCAAAGTTTGGTCAGAGACTGCGAAGCAAGACGCTAACGGCGCAGATCAATGAGGCATTGTGCAAGGTTCTTTGTCACAACCTCTGCGTAGTGATTCAGTCACAGCATGAATTAGGAATTGATATAGACTTCTCAGAAGTGAGCGCCGCGTGAGGCGCTATCTACTTTAACCAGCAACGCGATGATCGCAGACTAAAAGCGAGAGGATTGCGAATAAGGATTTGCGCACCATCCCTTCCAGTACTCAAAACGCGCATCCCTGACCTGTTTAGAAATCATAGATAGCCCGAACGTCATTCAACCATCTGTACTTCATCTCTTGAGGATTCATTGTAGACGGGCTGACAGATATATATTCTCTCCACCAATCCGCCCTGATCCGGCACTTCCACGCCCCATTGAATAGCCTCTTTGACCAGATCATCTGAGATCCATTGACGGAAGACTGCGATACAATGATCGCGTCTGTCTCGCCATACATCTAAATCCATATTCGAGAGCGATTTCGCGATCTATGTTCGGGGTGTGCTCGGCTTTCCAAATCTGCTCGTTCAGTTGCGCGATTTCGGCGCGCAAGGATTCTTTCGTAGTTCCTTCAAATGCGAGAGGAACGCCCATTTCGACATTGTCAATCGGCGCTTTGTGTCATGTAAAGGGAATTAGCCCTGTCTAAGGGGCTTGCACCGATGAAACAATGTCTCTATAGTGGGTGGCCTCGCAAATGAAGCGGGCTGGCAAGTGCGTCTAACACTCACCAGCCCTACACGACCGAAACCTGTATGAGAGGAATTCGACCATGCCTGATAATCCTAACACGGAGAAGTAAGAGAGGTATCCGCTGGCGAAACGGAAGATTGGGAACTTGGCGTTCGCGCCTTATGACGGCAATCCCGGCGCAGCGCTTTCGCTTGGAGTTAACTTTGACGATTCTGCAGAAGCGTATCTATCGGTGATGCCGCTCAAGATTTCAGAATCAGTTGAGGCGCTTGATAACGCTATGGACGTGTTGTTTCCGTTTACGCAGTTTCACGAATTCTCTTACGATCTGTTTCGTCAGATTAGCCGATGGCAAACTGACAACGGAAGAGGAAGAGATGTTAAAGGCAATGGGCGTCAAGTTCTAAATTCGGCCCTTTCCCTCAAATCAAGTTGGCCGCGAATCGCGGCGCGAAGATCGGTCAACTTGCTTTTTGAGGCAAAAGGTAGTGTTTAGACCTTTTTGAGGCAAAGCCCTCGACCAACATAATATGTATTATCAGACCCAGAGTAAGCATCCGTATTAAGGTGCGGGGGCGTAGTAGGATTTGCGGCTGGTGATCACGTAGTCGGGGTGTCCTCTTACCTCGATGGTGATGGTGCGCCGTTTTCCATCGTGGGCTCTGTTGGTTGGATAGTAGCCGATGATGTAGCGCAGGTTCAGATCAGCAAGGATGCGGTTGTAGATGTTCGCCGTCTGAGATTTTGTTTCCAGAAATTCCGCCCAGCCACCCGATAGTTTTGCCAGATCGACGAGTGCGCGTTGTATCTTGAG
The DNA here is from genome assembly GCA_963748155.1 of uncultured Acidobacteriota bacterium. Classification (GTDB taxonomy): domain Bacteria; phylum Acidobacteriota; class Blastocatellia; order Pyrinomonadales; family Pyrinomonadaceae; genus PSRF01. The sequence continues at coordinate 152,099 of CAVVHV010000006.1, forward strand.
CTCCTGGTCAATCCGCGCTTGCAGAACCTCAGCAGTAAGTTTCCTGCGACGTTGCTCCTGAAGTAATTTGAAATTGTTTCTGACTTTCTCAGATGAGGCCGCTGACCATGTTGCCACTGACCTCTCATCCTCAGCCGCCAGCCGTTTGATCTGTTCGTCCTGCGTGAGATCAAGCAAGCGAGTTCGCGGAATAATTGAGTAGATCGTGGCCCGAGACTTCTCGGCGGCGCGAAATACATCATCAAGACTGAACTCGGTGATTACCGAACGCTGTAGCTTTCTTTTTTGCTCGACTTCCTCCTGCAGCTCGCGAAGTAGCTCAGGCGGTACTCCCGCAGGAACTTCATGTACGATGACTGAGTTTCGCAGGAACTCAATCTCATCTCCATCAGTTTGAAACACGATGACCGGGTTTTGATCTTCGTCGTCGAAAGCCTCGCTTAACGTCGCCATCAAGGCGCTGAATTGCGAGCTGCGGCCAAAACGCGGTCGCTTACCACCAACTCCGAGAAAACCTTTCGCTCCTCTGTTTCTCTCGAGCAGCGAATCCAAACCTCTCTTAAGCGCTTGCTTATCGTTGGTGAAATCCACTAATAACTCGACGTCGTCAGTAACAATTGCCATGCGGTCGTTTGGCCCAAGCTTATCAACCAAAACGCTGGCTGCTGCAATGCTGTCGGAGATGTATGGAAACTGGCTGCGGCTGTAATCCATGATCAGCACGATCGAACGCGACAGGTTGACGTTGTCGCCCAGCACAAAGTGACCAATCTGCTGTGGCACCCCATCCTCGCTGACTGCAAAATCAGTTGCTTTGAGATCGCGTACTGGCCTGCCCTGCCTATCGGTAACCAACACGTCAGACGTTACAAGCGAAGTCTCGATGCGAATCACGTCTTCATCACTGCTACTCGCCTGCTGACTGATCACCGTTTCGTTTTTCTGTGGATCCCATTTTAGTTTCTTGAGACTGGAGCCAAAGTCTTTGAGTTTGGGCTTTTCTCTCGGCGGGGATTGTGGGAATGAATTTGTGAACAGACCGATGATGAGTAAAACCGGAAGGATTAAGAAAGACTTTCTTTGTGAAAAGCTGTTCACGATACTGCCGCTAATCTAAGAACTGAGCGGAGACATCTTAGCTTAAATAGGCACTGCAGATTAAGTCGCCTTGAGTGGATAGAGCTTCGATTCACCCGCTAGCTTCAGCATGCTGGCGGAGTACGTCCAGAAACGCGGCGGCGGAGGGTGAGAAGTTGGAGCCGCGGCGGTGGGCGGCCCAGAGGATGCGCGTGTGGGTAAGGCCGCGCACCGGAACGGTTACCAGGACGCCTCGTTCGAGCTCCTCACGCACACACATGCGCGGCACGAATGCCAGGCCGACGCGCTTTTGAACGAAGCGCTTAATTGTTTCAATGGTCGCGAGCTCGAGGGTGATGTTAAGCGGCGTGTGTTGACGTGCAAAAGCTTCGATCACTTTTACACGTGAGCCGGACTTCACGTTGTGAGCGACAAACGGCTCGTCTCCCAGGTCCTTGATCTTCACTGACGGACGTCCAGCAAACGGGTGCTTCGGGCTCATGATCAGGACCAACTCATCCTTAAGCAGCGGAAACGCTTCAAGATCCCGATCGGCGGGCTCTGACGCCATCAACGCGAAATCGATATTTCGCTCCGACACCTCACGCGGCAGCCGGCTCGAGACGTGACGAAAGATCTCAACCTTGACCTCAGGATGACGTTCGCGAAACTTCAGTATCAGCTCCGGTAGAAGATAGAGGGTGGTACTCTCATTCGCGCCTACACGTATCAGTCCCCTCTTCAAGCTCTGCATTTCCGCTATCGCCTGGCCCACTTGATCTCGCAGACCGAGAATGCGTTGCGCGTAGTCGTAGACCACCTGCCCGGCCTCTGTCAGCACGGGTGTCTTCTGGGTCCTGTCGAGCAGCGGTAGTCCGATTTCTTCCTCGAGACGGCGGATCGCGATGCTCACTGCGGGCTGCGTGCGAAAGACTTTATCGGCAGCTTTGGAGAAGCTCTTTTCCTCCACCACCCGCGAGAAATATTCCAACTGGGCCATTTCCATAGGCGTGCACTTTTACCACACTACACGGTAGGGGTCGATGAATCGTGTTTATTATTATCTTAAAAGAATAAATTTTACAAACGGCCGATAAGAACGTTAGAGTCGTCCTTCACCAGAGCGAGAACATGATCGCCCAACAGGAAATCGATAATCGAGTTGCCACACGGACCGCGCCGGCGCAGATGGCGAAGATACCAAGCGGCGCCGAGATGCTGATCCAGGCGCTTGTCTATGAAGGTGTCGACACGATCTTCGGTTATCCCGGCGGGGCTGTACTTCACATCTACGACGAGCTCTGGCGCGCGCGCGATCGAATCACTCACTACCTCGTGCGACACGAGCAAGGCGCGGTGCACATGGCTGAAGGTTACGCGCGTGCCACGGGCCGGGTTGGCGTGGTGCTGGTCACGTCTGGTCCAGGCGCCACAAACGCGGTGACCGGTATCGCAAACGCGTATATGGACTCGACGCCGATCGTCGTGATAACCGGCCAGGTCCCTAAACATCTCATCGGAACCGACGCCTTTCAGGAAGTAGATACTGTCGGTATCACACGGCCGTGTGTGAAGCACAACTATCTCGTACGTGAAGCGACGGATCTACCGGCTATCGTTCGCGAGGCCTTTCATTTGGCGCGTTCCGGCCGGCCTGGACCAGTCGTGATCGACATTCCGAAAGACGTCAGTGCAGCACGATCCAACTGTTCACGATTGGACCACGTAGCTTTCCCTTCTCTGCACAACGTGCGCCTGTCCATCAAGACTCTGCACGCGAAGTGATTCAGCAGATCCTGGACGCAAAGCGCCCGGTGTTATACACCGGCGGCGGTATCGTAAATTCCGGCGCGGTCGATTCCCTGCTCTCGTTCGCGGAATCTCTGCATGTCCCGGTGACGCCGACGCTGATGGGACTTGGTGGATTTCCGAGCTCACATCCACTGTGTTTGGGCATGCTGGGCATGCATGGGACCTACGCCGCAAACATGGCCGTGGCGGAAAGCGACCTGCTGGTGGCGCTCGGCGTCAGGTTTGACGATCGCGTGACGGGTAAACTTGCAACGTTCGCGCCCCACGCTCGCGTGATTCACGTCGACATCGATCCGGCAAACATCGGCAAGAATGTTACGCCAACGCTCGCGCTCACTGGAGATGTCAAGCAGGCGTTGGACCAGTTTCTCGCACTTATTCAAGAACAAGGCCAGGAACAACTACAAGGCATCGATTCTGAAGCGCGAAGCGTGGTGGAATCAAATACGTCGCTGGCAGCTCTCGCAACCGCTGCGCTTCTCCGGCTCACAAAACCAAATCAAACCGCAAACTGTTATTCGCGAATTGCACCAGCTAACAAAAGGCGATGCATTGATCGCGACAGACGTGGGCCAACATCAGATGTGGGTAGCTCAATTCTATCCGTTCACAAGACCGCGACAACTGATTACCAGCGGCGGACTCGGAACAATGGGGTTTGGATTGCCGGCGGCGATGGGAGCGCAGCTCGCGCTACCTGATCAACTGGTCGTCGCTGTGGTTGGCGATGGTGGATTTCAAATGACAAACCAGGAGCTTGCCACGGCGGTGCAATACGATCTGCCGGTGAAGGTGCTGATCATGAACAACGGTTATCTCGGCATGGTGCGGCAGTGGCAGGAGATGTTCTACGACCGCACTTACTCCGAGGTTGATATTTCAGTCGCGCCGGACTTCGTGAAGCTGGCTGAGGCGTATGGGGCGGCGGGATTTCGTGCGGAGCGGCCGTCAGAGTTGCGTGAGGTGATGGAAGCCGCGCTGGAGCATAAGGGTGTGGCGGTGGTGGATGTTGTCGTTTAGAAAGAGGAGAACGTTTTTCCGATGGTGCCGGCGGGAGAAAGCGCACGCAATATGATTTTCGAATGAATTACGTAAGTTTAGACAGGATTACAGGATTTTCAGGATTAACAAGATGCGGCATACGTTGTCGATAATTGTTGCTGATGAGCCGGGAGAGTTGTCGCGGATCGTTGGGTTGTTCAGCGCAAGAGGTTTCAATATAGAGACGATCTCGGTGGGTGAGAGCCTCGATCCACGCTGGTCTCGCGTCACGATTGTTACCCGCGGCGACGAGCGCACAATCCAGCAGATCGTCAAGCAATGCGAACGGCTGGCGCGCGTGCGTGAGGTTCAGGACGTGACTACTCGCCCGCACATCGAACGAGAGATGGCGCTGATCACTGTTTCCGCAAGCGCGGGAGCTGAACGCCAGGAAGTGCTGAGTCTCGTGAGCGTGTTTCGCGCGAAAGTTGTCGACATCTCGCACACGCAACTCATCGTCGAAGCCTCCGGAAATAAAGAAAAGGTCGACACGTTTATCGAACTGCTGCGACCGATCGGTGTTACGGACATCACACGCACGGGACACATTGCAATCAACAGACTTGCCGCACGCGCAGACGCGAACGCAGCATAAGAGGTATTCATGAACATCTACTACGACAAAGACGCAAACCTCGATCTCATTCGCGAGAAACAGATCGCCGTGATCGGTTACGGCAGCCAGGGATTCGCGCAGGCCAATAACCTTGCAGACTCGGGCTGCAACGTCACTGTCGGATTGCGTGCGGGCAGTGCCTCATGGGACAAAGCCGAGCGCGCTGGGCTCAAAGTATTGCCGGTGGCCCAGGCTGCTGCCGAGGCAGATATCGTGATGATGCTCGTGCCCGACGAGCTCGCACCTGAGATCTACGCGCGCGAAGTAGCGGAATCGATCACGCCGGGCAAGTATATCGCCTTTTCGCATGGTTTCTCGATTCATTACAACTTCATCCAGCCGCCGGAAGATGCGAACGTTTTCATGGTGGCGCCGAAAGGTCCGGGACATCTTGTGCGGCACGAGTACAAACGTGGCGCGGGCGTTCCCTGCCTGCTGGCTGTCAACCAGGATCCCACCGGTGATACCAAACAGATCGGTCTCGTCGTACGCAGCAGCCATCGGTGGCGGCCGCGCCGGTATTATCGAAACCACTTTTCGCGAAGAAACAGAAACGGATCTATTCGGTGAACAAGCGGTGCTCTGCGGCGGTCTGACTTCCCTGATCAAAGCCGGCTTCGAAACGTTGACTGAAGCCGGTTATTCGCCCGAGATGGCTTACTTCGAGTGTTTGCATGAAATGAAACTCATCGTCGATCTACTCTACGAAGGCGGCATCTCAGAAATGCGTTATTCGATTTCGAACACAGCGCAGTACGGCGACATGACGCGCGGGCCAGTCGTGATCAACAATGAAACAAAGAATCGCATGCAAGCGCTGCTAAAAGACATTCAGTCTGGTGAATTTGCGCGCGATTGGATGAACGAGGCACGAAATGGACGACAGCATTTTCAGCAACTCGACGATGAAGCGCGCGAGCATTCGATCGAGCGCGTCGGAGCGCGTCTACGTACGATGATGCCGTGGCTTGCCCAAAGCCGTCTCGTGGATAAGGCCAGCAATTAAGCGTGTCGGAAGAGTCTACAAAAAGCGCAACCGCGCGCAGTCACTCGATCACACGTGGCGTGGAGCGAACGCCGAACCGGGCGATGCTCCGCGCCGTCGGTTTTCAGGATGCCGACTTTCAAAAACCTATCATCGCAGTTGCGAACGGCTACAGCACGATCACGCCATGCAATGCCGGTTTAAATCGTCTCGCCGAGCGAGCAGTCGCAACCCTCCGTGAAGCCGGCACGATGCCGCAAACGTTCGGCACGATTACGGTGAGTGATGGTATTTCGCAGGGAACGGAAGGCATGAAGTATTCGCTCGTCTCGCGCGAGGTCATTGCCGACTCGATCGAAACTGTCTGTCAGGCGCAGTCAGTTGATGGGTTGTTGGCCATAGGCGGCTGTGACAAGAACATGCCGGGCGCGATGATCGCGATCGCGCGTCTCAATATACCTGCGATCTTTGTGTATGGCGGCACGATTAAACCCGGGCACTTGCAGGGTGAAGATTTGACTGTGGTGAGTGTGTTCGAGGCTGTCGGGAAATATTGCGCGGGCAAGATAACGCAGGAGCACTTGATAGACATCGAGCGCCACGCGTGTCCGGGTATCGGATCGTGTGGCGGCATGTACACCGCGAACACGATGTCAGCAGTGATCGAAGCGATGGGTTTGTCGCTTCCCTTCTCTGCGACGATGAGTGCGGACGGCAATGAAGTTGTTGACAACGCCGCGACAGCGGCGGAAGTGCTCGCGCGTGCAGTGCAAAAACAAATCCTGCCGCGACAATTACTCACACGCGAGGCTTTTGAAAACGCAATCGCGGTGGTGATGGCGACAGGAGGCTCCACGAACGCGGTGTTGCACCTGCCGGCGATCGCTCACGCCGCAGGCGTCAAACTCACACTAGATGACTTCGAGAGAATCAGAGAACGCGTGCCGGTGCTTTGTGACCTGAAGCCATCGGGCCGGTATGTCGCAACTAATCTGCACAACGCCGGCGGCATTCCGCAGGTGATGAAGATGTTACTCGCGCGCGGGTTGCTTCACGGTGATGCACTGACGATCACTGGTGAGACTATCGAGCAGGTTTTGTCTGACGTGCCTGAAAACCCGCGCGACGATCAAGATGTGATTCGACAGTGGGACAATCCGCTATATCCGGAGGGCCATCTTGTGATCCTGCGTGGCAATCTTGCACGTGAAGGTGCGGTCGCGAAAGTCTCTGGTGTGAAGCACAAAGTCGTCACTGGTCCAGCACGGGTATTTGATTCAGAAGAGTCGTGTCTGCATGCGATCCTGTCTGCGCAAATCAAACCAGGCGACGTTGTCGTGATTCGTTACGAAGGTCCGAAAGGCGGACCGGGCATGCGCGAGATGCTTGCCCCAACGTCGGCGCTGATCGGCGCAGGGCTTGGTGATTCGGTTGGACTGATCACTGATGGCCGCTTTTCCGGCGGGACTTATGGAATGGTTGTTGGACACGTCGCACCTGAAGCTGCGGTGGGTGGCAATCTTGCGTTGGTTAACGAAGGTGATTCGATCACGATTGATGCTGAGCGCCGGCTGTTACAAGTAAATGTCTCAGATGATGAATTGACGAGACGGCGCGAACAGTGGCAGCGACCCGCGCCACGTTATAGGACCGGTGTCCTGGCTAAGTATGCGATGCTAGTCGGTAGCGCCAGCACTGGCGCAGTAACAGATCTGCCAGCGCATCTGGACTAAGAATTCTTTCCTGGACCTCATCACTTCTCTGAACTGATTTCGATTCGCCGGCAACTCGAACCACTACCTTGAGGTCTTTTGCCGCACTTCCTCATTCGCAATGTGGAGGACTGCCCCATAGAGGCTGAACGCCCGGCAGGATATCGCTATGGAATTGGCAAATCCTTACGATGCGAAAATTTTAATATTAGGTCTATCCTTGACGCACTGTAAGAGTTGACCTTGCACTGAAAGCGCGATCAGATCCTCGAAGGTCGCAAGACGGATTGTACTCTTACCAACTCTCATGAGAGAGCAATTGGAAGAAGTTGTAGGTCCATTTTCAATTGTGATCTGATTCGGTCGCATCCGATGAAGACGAACACTCCAGTGAAAAGAGGTTATTCGGCCGTGCGGGCTGGAGTTGAAGGACCATATACTCACTGGAATTTTTGCTTGGAGTGAGATGCTGAATTTTCTCTTCCAGAGAGAATTGGAGTAGAAGCAAGAAATATAACGCGAGACCCTCTCGCGCTCCCACAACCAACCATTCCAATGCCGGGGCTCAGCCCACCCGAGCAGGAGTAAAGAAATGACAAATGAGAGATCTTGCCCATGTCGCTCGGGTGTCGTCGCGGTGTACTAGCACCGGGATTGCACCCTTCCCACGAAAATTCAAATCAGCAAATTTGTTTCTTAGTCATTTGCGCTTGTGTTCGGCGTAATGCTTTTTGCGAATGTCCCGTCGGCAATAGCACAACACACAACGGGACTTAAAGTGACAAAATCTATCGCTCCGCCATCAGCGCCGCAAGGGACGCACGGTCACTGTCACAATACAAATCGAGAACCAGGACCACAGACCATGGTGTCAAGAATCTTGCCGTTACCAATACCGTGCCATTCCCCGGAGGAACGACCACCGCTGTGGCGGGGTGCGCTAGCATCTCTGGGTCCAAACGACGGTATTCCTGGCAGTGGCACGGATTTCACCACCTGTTCGTTCGTGGAGACGCTTCCGATCACGTGTAGCGCCACTCAACACGAACACCACAGACCAAGTTAATGCCTCCGGATTGGATAATGCGCCAGGGACGAATTTCGATAACCTTCCGGTCAGCGGAAGCGCGTCAAATCCGTGATAGCGACACCGCTGACTTGTAACGACAACAACGAATGTACAGATCGATGCGTGCGTGGTGGACGAGGGCTGCGTATTTACAAACAAGGCCGACAGCACTACCTGCACCGACACCGTTTCCGGCGACTGTAAGGTGGCCGGTTGCGAGGCCGGGGTCTGCGTTCAGACGCACAGCAACGCAGCTGACAGTACGGCCTGTACTACGACTGCAGACGTCGAAGGAGACTGCGGTACACCTGGCTGCGAGGCCGGCGTCTGTGTGGCTGATCACGTCCCGGTCAGCGACAGTACTCCATGTAGTGTTGGTGTTACCGGAACACCTGATGAGTGCAAGACACCAGGCTGCGAAAGCGGAGTCTGCGTTGCCGCTCACATCAACAAGGCGGACAGTACTGCATGTACTGACACGACACCTGAATGTGGTTTCACTGCTGGTTGCGAGGCTGGAAGTTGCGTACAGGAACACGCGCCTCAAGATTGCGGTGGCAATCAAGGGTGTACGCCTGGCTTCTGGAAGGCTAACGCCGACAAGAAGGAAGCGAATGCCTGGCCGGTAAACCCAGATACCCTGCTAGGCACGGTGTTTACTATCCCACCTTGCCTGAGCTCATGTAGCCAGAACTTCGCTAATCTGACGCTGCGTCAGGCCCTGTCTCTACAAGGCGGTAATGACCTTTGTGGGAAGGCCGAGACTCTGCTGAGAATAGCAACGGGTTCATTCCTGAACGCGTCCAGCAGCTGTGTTCAGTTTAACCTCAACGCGGCTGCGCTTGTCGCTGAAGTGAACGGGATACTCGCAAGTTGCGACGCCAGCCAATTCACCACCGAGTCTACCAGGCTCGATGGATTCAATAACCAGGGCTGCCCGCTCAATCAACAGGGGCAATGCTCGAATCCCTAAATCGTAGCTTAGCAGGCACGGCTCCATAGGTAGTTCGTGCCTGCTTAAGTGAATCTCAGAGTGCGATGGCTAATTACAGCGCTGGAAGTAGCGCTGAGCCATCGCACTCATGCACTAAACACTTGGCTGCCAGGGAATGCGAACTATGAACGAACGAAGTTAAGCGACTGTCAGTTGGCGCTGCGATTTTCTTACTGAGTCTGGTTCCGTTTGAAACTAACTTTAGCCAGAACCAAAACCAACTGATAAAGCCCTGCATGGCGGAGACGACTCCTAAGAAAAATGAAGAACAACGAACGCAACCAAGAAGAAAGGTCGGAAGCGTCAAAAGTCCAAAGATGGGAAAAAGGACCGAACCGATCAACAGCAATCTAAGAACTCGAACTGCAACTGATATCCCGGCAAACTTCGACTCATTACGACAGACTGCAACCAGCGACTAATCCGAGCACACGCTCAGAAAAAGGAGATCCCACTGGAATGACCACAAGGAACAATTCAATCGGAATAATCCCTCTCCTCTTGCTTTGCCTTACTCCAGCCTTCGCGCAGACAAAGACCACTAATCCGGATGACGAAATTAAGGCGCTGAGACAGGAGATAGAGGCAGTCAAAGCTGGACAAACGGCAATCCAAAAAGACCTTTTGGAAATCAAGAATCTTTTGAGGACGAGAGCTGGGGGCCAACCACCTCGAGACATTGTCCTGGACATTGCTGACGTACCAGCCAAAGGAACCAAGGATGCAAAGGTAGTGCTTGTCGAGTTTTCTGACTTTCAGTGCCCCTACTGCGGGCGCTTCTCACGTGACACGATTCCCCAGGTCCAAGCCGATTATGTCGACACCGGAAAGGTAAAGTATGTGTTTGCGGATTTCCCGTTGGAAGCAATCCATCCTTATGCATTCAAGGCGGCTGAGGCAGCAAGTTGCGCCGGAGAACAGGGTGAGTATTGGAAGATGCACGATCATCTCTTCGCGAACCAGACAAAACTTAAACCGGAAGATTTAAGTCGGTATGCGGAGGCCATCGGTTTAGATAAGTCAAAATTTCAACAATGTCTGGATACTCAAAAGCGAGCACCGTCGATCCGCAAGACCATGGCCCAGGCCGGCGAGGCGGGAGTCTCAAGCACACCGACTGTAATGGTAGGGCTCTTGCAGCCAAACTCTTCGAAGGTAAAGATTCTGAGAGTCTTGAAAGGCGCACAGCCTTTTGCTGCAGTTAAGGACGCCCTGGATAACGCGCTTAACGCTCCCGGCCAATGAGGGACTCACGCCGGACTGAGTCGAACAGTTCTTCGCTGTGCACCCTCTGGGTAGTGCATCAGTTTGAAATTACGCCGAAGGCGTTTGTTAATTTAGCCCAAAGTTTAACGCCGAAGGCGTTCGCTAATTGCAGCCCAAGGTTGGAGCGCAGCGACAACCTTGGGATTAGATCACAAAAAATTCATTGAACCCTGAAAGGGTTCGCCAACTGCCTAACCCTTTCAGGGTTGGTCGCGATTTTTGAATATTTCCCCAGGGTTCTCGCGAACGCTCGAACCCTGGGCTGAAATTAGCGAACGCCTTCGGCGTAATTCGTTCTCTGGGAGGTTCACATGCCTCGAAAGTTGTGGCTTCTGCTATTAATTCTGGCGCTTGGATTGAGTACATTTGCTTTAGTCACATCACGGGCACAAGAGGTTCAGGAACCCGCCCCATCAACCACGCCGACCAAAGTTAAGAAGGGTACAAAGTTTTATGTTCGGCAAACGGTAGGCGACGATACTAATGACGGCAAATCTCCTCAGACCGCCTGGAAAAGTATTTCTAAACTATCGCACGCGATGCGTGCCGGCGATACCGCTTACGTTGGCCCAGGCCTTTATCGCGACAAGATTATGGTCCTCAATGAAGGAAGCCCCGACGCCCGTATTACTTTCATCGCCGACTCTACCGGCCAGCATACGGGCGATCCTCCGGGCGTGGTAATGATTACGGGCGCTGAGCCTGTCGATGAAAATATCTTCGTTCGACACTCCGAAGGCGTTTACAAAGCTAAGATTCCTCCACCGGTGATTGGTTTGACCGAGATGGATGGACCACAGTACCGGTATAACCGCGTCTCTCAGACAAAAGAGTTCCTGGTTGACAAAATGCCCGGAGTCAACATCGTCGCAAAGTATCCATCCAGCTTTTTCTATGACGCGGAAAACCAAATGCTTTACCTTCACACCACCGACGGGAAGCCTCCAAACACACACGAGATTGAGATCATTCGTAGAGTCGCCGGCATCTCGACACTGGAGGGACACCGGCACATCACGGTGATTGGCTTTACTTTCCGCCATGAAGGAGACTCTGGAATTTATTTCTTCAAAGAAACTGGGGATGGCGTAGCAATCAACAACACGGTTTACGGATCCCGACAAGGAATACGTGCATACAATTCGGTTCATATCAGTCTGTATGGCAACACCTTGTTCCGAAACGAGAACTCCGGAGCATACTTCGTCCAGCAGTCCACAAACGGACAATTTATCAACAACGTGGCGTACGAGAATGTGAAAGGTGTGCGCTGGGGGAGTCAATCAGTAAACGGCCTGGCTATCGGCAATACACTATTCGATAACCTTGAAGCCGGGCTCTCGCTCGAAGACGTCTCTGGCGCAGTTGTTAGGAATAACCAACTGTCAAATAACAAGGACACACAGCTTAAGGTTCTCCTCGATGCTGAATACGATTCTGATAACAACTGTTTTCAGAATGGCAGCGCAGAACAGTCGGTGTCGCATTTTTCGAATGTGGCCTTTTATGACAGGCAAAAGACATTGCCTGAGTATCAAAAGGTCAAGGGCCGTGATTTACACTCTCGAGAGGGAGGTTGCCAGATACCACAAAAGATCGACGTGCGGAAGTTACATTCTGACACCATGACTTACGCCGATCGAGCGCGAAAATTGATCAGTGCAACTACTGAAAGGCCACTCCGATGATCCAAAGAAAAAGCTTCTTACTAGCAATGTCGAGTGTTGTCGTCCTCATCGTTTTCAGTCAATTGAGCTTTGGGCAACGGCGGCTCACGAGCGAAGAGCTACAGTCGCTTCGAAAAGATGTAGATACAATCAAAGCGAATCAGGCTGAAATAGAAAAGGCGGTCAAGGAGCTCAAAGATCTGGCCCGGGCTGGACAACCGGCGCCGCCTCCGGCACCGGAGAGCATTGTATTAGGAATCGATGACGATCCGCTGATGGGTGATCGAAAGGCCAGATTGGTACTGGTTGAGTTTTCTGATTTCCAGTGCCCTTTTTGCGCGCGATTCGTTCGTGAGACATTGCCTGAAATCGAAAAGAATTACATTAAGACCGGAAAACTAAAATACGTCTTTCCGAGACTTCCCTATATCATCCGCTCACAAAGATGCATTTAAAGGCCGCGCTGGCGTCGGGTTGCGCATTAGATCAGGGTAAGTTCTGGGAAATGCATCACAAACTTTTTGGAAACCAGGCAGCTTTTACGGTCTACAACTTGACGCAGAGCGCGGAAGCAGTCGGCCTGAATAAAGAGAAGTTTCAACAGTGTCTTAACGACAATGAATACGCCACAGAAGTTCAAAGCGATTTTGCGGATGGGTTGAAGGCTGGCGTAAACCAGACTCCAACTTTCTTTCTGGGTCTGACAGAACCAAACAGTCCGAAGGTTAAGGTTCTCACCGTGATAGCCGGAGCAAAGCCCTACGCTGTTTTCAAGGCCGCAATCGAGAGTGCCCTTCAGCAAAATAAATAAGAAACTTTCTTGGAAGAGGTCAGTACCACCTGCGATAGCGGGTGGGTGCGTAGCCCAGCAGATCGGTGCTCAACGCAAAGTGTCCGCAGGATCTATCTGACGAGGTGATTGGGCTGGCGCGCACGGACTGCGCACCCACCCGCTATCGCAGGTGGTACTGACCTCTTCCAAGCTCTGAAGCTCTGGGCGTTGGTTTGTTCTCAGGTTGTGAGTTCGAATCAGGTTTAGTTGTGGCGCAGGCAATCTCACTCTGAAAAGAACTGTTTCCGGCATTATCGAAGGCGAGCACGGAGTAGCAATACTGAGTGTTAGGAGTGAGTCGCTTAACCGTGTAACTCGTTCCGGCCGTACTTCCTATCCTTTCCCCGTACTGGTAAACGTTATAACCGGCCGCTCGGGAATCTACTGCCTCGCTATTCCAGCTAAGATTGATCTGACTGGACGAAACAGCGTTAGCTACAAGGCCTTTAGGTACTGAAGGAGGAACTGTACTGCGCGAGGTAGTAGCCGAAGCGGTCTTACTGTAGGCATAGTGCGAGCTTTCTTTGTACGCTCGAACCCGGTAGGAATAGCTGGTCAGCGCAGTGAGATCGGTGTTTTGATAAGAAGTAACATTCGCTGCGACGCTGGCAATCTCAATAAAGTTAGAACAACCCTTCCCCTCGCATCGCTCGATCTTAAAACCTGTTATGTCGCCGACAATATCACTCCAGGACAGATCAATTTGGTTTGAGCTGGTCGCTGTTGCGCTCAAATGACCAGGAGACCGGTCTGTTGCCCCAGAGAGAGTTGTGGCAGACGCCACATTTGAGTAGGGAGAGTTATTCGCCATCACCCGATAATAGTAGGTGGTAGCCGCGGCCAGGCCTGCATTTGCACAGGAAGCAGCATTTGCCGGCACGTTTATAACGCGTTTCCAGGGGCCCTTTGGCGACCGAGATCGTTCAACGTAAAGACCAGTAACGTTATCTGAGTTGTTGGTCCAGCTCAGGTTGATTTGATTCGTTGAAACCGCGAGCGCTGTTAGAACAACGGGTGTAATTACTTTCCGTGGCCGGACACGACGTGGGGCAGGTGTTTGTGTTGGAGCAGCGGTTACATTCAAGTAGGAGACGGTATTAAGAGCGAAAGACCTAACCTGGAAGCCAAGCTAACACGAGCAGAACGACAAAGTAGCCCACTCGCGTCAGAAATCTTGAATGAGTCCCAACCCGACCAGGATCTCCCATGCTCATAGTCCTTGTATTAAGTTAGAGCAGGGAGATCTTACCAACAATTGTTGGTAGCGCAACTTTATTCTAAGGTGCGAGTTTGACGAGGTAGAAGTCACCTCCATTCAGGTTTGTTAGTGTTGGTCCTCCAAAGCTTACGCTGGAGTTGAAGTAGCCACTAAGGATCATGTTGCTGCCAGGATCAGCAACAATGGACTTGCCTTGATCCAACCCCGGACCGCCAAACCTTTGCGACCAGCTATGAGTTCCAGCAGCAGAATATTTTGCGGCGAAGACGTCATAACTGCCAGCGCTGGTAAAAGTCTGTCCGCCGAAATTCGCGCTTCCCTGGAAATAACCGGTAATGAGAATGTTGGCATTGCCATCGACGGCCAATCCCTGGGCAATCGCGTTATCAGCAACCACCGACCCACTAAAGACTTTCGACCAACTGTGATTGCCCAGCGAGTTGTACTTTGCGAGAAATACCTTGGCCGCGCTTGAACTGGTTAACGGGCCGCCGCCAAAATCAACCGTGCCATAGAAAAATCCGGTGATGATGATATTACCGCCACCATCAATTGCTACAGCGTTAGCGACGTCAATACTCGCGCCACCAAAACGTTTCGACCACACATGTTGTCCTGATGAATTAAGCTCGAGCAGGAAAATTTCCTTATTACCGGCGCTGGTCTAACGGTCCACCACCAAAATCGATGGCGTTGTTGAAGTATCCCGTAACCACGACATTACCATTGCCATCGATGGCCACCGCATTGCCATGATCATCGCCGGTACTGCCATAGGCCCTGGACCAACTATGCCCACCTGTGGCCGAGTACTTCGCGATGAAAATGTCATTGGAATTGAGATTGCTCGTAAGCCGGCCGCCGCCAAAATCTACGCTGCCTACAAACGCGCCGGTAACGACGACGTTTCCAGAGGCGTCTGCTGTCACACCATAGCCGATGTCATTTCCGGTATCACCCAATTGCCTGGACCACTGATGCGCTCCTGCGGCTGAATACTTCACCAGGAAGATGTCGCTGAAACCTGGGCTGGCGCTGTTCAGCGCACCACCCCCAAAATCCACACTGTAGTTAAATGAACCCGTCACGATAATATTGCCACTCGCGATCAACACAAAGCGCATTGGCATAGTCATCAGCGACGCTACCCATTGTCTTTGACCAGAGATAAGCTCCCGTTGATGAGTACTTGGCAACGAAAATGTCCTGTCCGCCAACACTGCTTACCGTGCCACCACCAAAGTCAACATTGCCTTGAAAGTATCCGCTGACAATTATGTTGCCGCTGCTGTCCACTCCAGTGCTAGTCACTGTTGCATTGTCGGTTGCACAGCGCACCGCCGAAGTTTCTTGACCAAACGTAGCTGCCACTTCCCGCGGAACTCGATTGCGTCGTGGCGCAGGCTTGCACACTTTGCCCCGAAACATTTCCCGCATTGTCATAGGCTGCTACCGTAAAGCAATACTGTATGTTCGCGCTCAGCCCTGTCTGGGCGTAACTGGTCGCGGCCGTGCTGGCTATCTGGCTGCCGCTTTGATAAACCCGGTAACCCGCCAGTCCCGAACCGCCACTATCCGTAGAAGCATTCCAACTCAGATTAATCTGACTTGAGGACACGGCAGTAGCCGTTAGACCGCTCGGCACTGTAGGCGCCGTCGTATCCGCAGCCGCACTGGTCGTTGTGGCTGACGCTTGATTCGACGGCGCGGAGTCGCCCGTTGTGTTATAGGCCATTACCCTATAGGTGTAGGTGGTCGACGCACTTAATCCGCCATTGGCCCACGAAGTAACATTCGCCGCAGTTGTTCCCACCTGAGTCCACACTGAGTTAATCAAGCGCTGGATCTTGAATCCACTCTCATTACCAGACATGTCCGTCCACGCCAGATTTATTTGACTGGTTGACACTGCTGTCGCCGTCAAATTAGCAGGCGCCGCCGGTATTGGTGTCGGTGTGGGGGTGGGTGTTGCTGTCGGAGTTGGTGTTGGTGTTGGAATTGGTGTCGGCGTCGGAGTAGGAGTTGGTGTCGGAGCCAAAGTTGTCGCCCAGGCAGTGTTACTGGGTGCGGAGGTCCTTCCACCTTTTCCTACGGCAGAGACGTAGTAACCATAAGTTGTACCACCCACTAAATTGGTATTAGTGAAGATGGTAGTATTCGCTCCAACACTAGCGATGCTACTGAAGGGCGTACACAAATTCCCCTGGCATCTGAAAACTGAAAAGGAAGTTTCATTTGACGAATTATCCTGCCACTGAAGCCTCAGAGAACTTGATGAAACAACACTGACAATCAGACCGCTGGGTGGATTAGGCGTGACAGGGCCCTTCCCCTCCACACCCGGCTGCCTCGCTTGATACAAGCCAAAATCCGGCCGCTAAACAAAAAAGAAGGAGACTGAGCGACACGACTCGTCTCCTGTGACTTGAATTTGTTATTGATTTAAAAATGTCTTCTATATGAGTCCGCACGTTCCTCATCTAATCGTCTCCATAAATTATTGGGTTACCATTCCTGGCACACAGCAACACACTTTCACACACAGTCTGGTTTCGTGAACTGGATCAAGATTCACTTTTTGTTTGAAGTCTGACCGGACTCAGTCCAGGTGTCGAGAAAGTTGCCGCTTCTCGCGGGCGCATGTTAGAGCAAAACGAGGGAATTGCAATCCTACATTTCTGCCAATTTGATCGTCACAACTCAAACACAACGTTGCCGCAATCCCATCGAGGTCTCGCGATTGATCTCAGATCAAAGCTCGTGCCATTTGGAACCCGTGGCTCGCCGACGCGCTTTTGTCGCCCACAGTTGACAAAATTAGTTTGCGAGTTCAATTCAACGCCCACACACTGACTGAGAACTGTCGCTATCCGTTGACGTGTGATCAGCTTGCTTGTGAACTCGGAGGAACAAAAAACTACACATTTCTGCCATACGCAAATCTGCCATACCGCGCTTGACTTGACCGTCTTCGCTGCCTTCCCATAAAGTGACCATTTCCTATTTGCAGCATATATCTCCTATAGAGAACGATCACTGTGGCTATACGTATCGAAAACCAGTATGAGGGTTCACTGCCGAAAGGCGCCCTCGAGCAGATTGAAAGCGCGTTCGACACCTTACCGCGTGAACACACGCGCGGCATCGAGCGCATCCGACTTGTCCCTTTCATCACCGATCCGCGTATCAAAGGCGCGTTCCAGGCGACGGAATTACCGGGGCTTTATCATCCACGCCAGGGCCCGAAAGGCGCGTGGCTCGAGATTGCCGTCAATGTTCTGTTGCAGCCTGACAAGCCGTTTCACAAAAAGATCATTCCGCGGCTGTCGTTCAAAAGTAATCTCGTAGCCCTCGTGTTTTCACTCGTCGGGCAACACTACCACCTCACACTCAAGCACTCGCTCAAGAAAACTCAGCTCGAGCCGGCTGTGCGTGCGTACACCGAAAAGCAGTTGAAGGCGTGGAACGAGAAGAAGCACAGTTTCCGAGCGAAACTGTTCAAGCCGCTGCAACCGACGTTTGAGCGTTGGGCGAAATCGTTGCAGAAGCGGGCGGCCGCTGAGAAGAAAAGACAGGCCAGTTAGTTAGACAAGATTTACAAGATTTTTCAGGATGAACAGGATTTCTATCTTGTAAATCATGATAAATCCTGTCCATCTTGTACTTCATCTATCTCGTCCGCCACAGCTCGCAAGATCAGCGCAACTTCCGCATCACTCACCTGCGACGCACGAAACTTCACTTCAATATTGAAATCCTTATCAGGCGAAGCGTACTTGAACGTGTACGGCTTGTTGTCGGGCACCACACGCGGTCCCATCTCCTGACGTCGCACTTCCCTCGCGTCATTACGATTCAAGCCACGCGTCGCAATCTCTTTCGCGAGCCGCCGCATCGAGTCGTCATCAGGTTGACGAACAATCTGTAACAACGACGACTTCGCGTTGATATCAGCCCCCTTACACACTTCCCGCACGTCATCAGGAATACGCGCAATCGCAAGCGCCTCGCTCACTGTCGTCCTGCTCTTACCAACTTTGCGCGCCACGTCATCATGCGTGTAACCAAAACGATCGCACAGCGCCAGCAGTCCATCTGCTTCTTCCCAAACAGTCAGATCCTTGCGCTGCATGTTTTCGATCAGCGCAATCTCCGCCACCGTGCCGTCGTCGACTTCCATCTCGACACACGGAACTTCCTTGAGTCCCGCCTTTTGTGCCGATCGCCAACGACGCTCACCGGCGATGATCATCCAGCGTCCGGTGAGTCGATTTGGTTTGACGAGTAGCGGCTCGAGCACGCCCTTCTCGGCAATCGACGCGGTGAGCTCAGTAAGATCGCCGAATTCCGTGCGCGGCTGTTCCGGGTTCGGATCCAGCTTGTCCACGGCTATCATCCTGCCGACCTGTTGCGGCCGGTGTTGTGACAGTTCTTCGACGTAATGCGCGTCGTGGCGCATTTGGAGGCCGGTTGGCAATCCCCTCTTAGACACGGCTAATTACCTCTTCGCAAAGTTTTCCGTATTCGATTGCTCCGGATGAGTTCGGAGCAAAGCTAAAGATCGACTCTTTGTAGGCGGGCGACTCTTCGAGCCTGACGCTCTTCGTAATGACAGTATCGAAAAGTTTTGGACCAAACACGTTTTTAATCTGCTCGTGAACTTCACGCGCGAGCGTCGTGCGCTTGTCGTGCAGCGTCACCAGCACGCCGAGCAACTCAAGATTCGGATTAGGACGCGCTTTGACTTTCTCGATCGTCTCCAGCAGATCGTCGGTGCCTTCGAGCGCGAAGTACGACGATTGAATCGGAATCAACACGTGAGTCGCCGCAACGAGCGCGTTCACGGTGATTAGACCGAGCGTCGGCGGCGTGTCGATGACGATAACTTCGTATTGTTGCCGGAACGGTTCGAGACGATCTTTGAGCCGGAAGGGTGCGTCGAAATCACCGACGAGTTTCGCTTCGAGCTTTGCGAGATTGATTCGAGCCGGAACGACGTGCAGGTTCTCGACCGGAGACGGATAAACCGAGTCTTCCACAGGCGCCTGCCCGTCCATCATCAACTCGTAAATCGACCGTTCGACTGTGCGTGGATCTAAAAAAGAGATGGAACTGTTGGCTTGTGGATCGAGATCGAGAAGGAGGACGCGTTTTCCCTTGCGGGCAAAAGCGGCGGCGAGATTGATGGCGGTAGTGGTCTTCCCTACCCCACCTTTCTGGTTTGCGATGGCGATTACCATTCGCTGCACAGTGGCCAACTAAAGCTCCATCAATTAACTAACCTCTTCTCTGTGCAAGCTCTGTGTTCTCTGTGTCTCTGTGGTTAATGGATCGATAACCACAGAGACACAGAGAACACAGAGGTTGCACAGAGAGTTTACATCGGCAAGTCACCGGCCTCACCGATAACGTCAGGCCATTCTTCTTCGCTCGTAGATATCTCAGACTCATCACCCTCTTCGGACGGCAGCGTGTTGCGCGAGGCTTTGATCACTTCCATGTCGACGAAGATCGGGCAGTCAGCTCGCAGTGCCAACGCGATCGCATCGGAAGGTCGCGAGTCGAGCACCATCCGGTCTCCCTCGCTGTTGCGCATCTCGATCACCGCGAAGAACGTGTTGTCGCGAAGGCTCGTTACCACTACTCGCTCAACACGAACCCCCAACTCAACAATCAGGTTGCGCAGGAGATCGTGAGTCATCGGCCGCGGCGGCGCGATCTTTTCGATCTCCAGTGCGATTGCGTTCGCTTCGTACGCGCCTACCCAGATCGGCAGCATCGTATCACTCTGAACGTCTTTCAAAATAATAATTGGAGTCCCGCTGTTGGGATCCATCATTAAAGCTCGGATCTTGACCTCGATTTCCATACGCAGGTACCCCTGACCCCTACCGCTGACCTTTCAAGGACTCTATCTTGTCAATCTTGAAGAATCCTGTAAATCCTTTCTCAAACTACCATACAAACTATTTGTCTTCGCTGCGGTCACCACTACATCAACGATCTCGCCTTCGAGACTGCTGTCGCCTTCGAAGTTCACAACCTTATGGCAAGTCGAGTGCCCGCTGAGATCTTTTTCAGATCGCGAGCTTTGCCTTTCGGCAAGCACACTCAGCGTGCGACCAACGTACGACTTGTGAATCTTCTCCTGCGCTGCTCGATGTACTTTTTCAAGCTCCAGGAACCGCGCAGTTTTCTCTGTCTCGGGAACGTTATCATGAAACTCTGCCGCAGGCGTGCCCGCGCGCTTCGAGTACTTGAAGATGTAAAGACTGTCGTACTCACACTCCCTGACGAGCTCGACCGTTTCTTGAAAATCCTCATCAGTTTCGCCTGGAAAACCGACGATGATGTCGCTCGTCAACGCGAGAGGCCGGCTCGCACTCTTTATACGATCGATTCGAGCGAGATAGTCACTACGTTTATGACCGCGGCGCATCAGTTTGAGGATGCGATCGCTTCCCGACTGCACTGGCAGGTGGACCCAATCACAAAGGTTCGAATTTTCTTCAATTGCTGAAACGATGTCCGGGTGAAAGTCGCGTGGGAATGAGGTCGTAAACTTGATGCGCGGCAAGCCCGTCGCCGCCACTGCTCGCAATAGACGACAGAACGGCGTCGCACCGGTAAATCCTTCGAGTCCATCTTCGACACGCGGGCGATAGCTGTTCACGTTTTGGCCGATGAGATGGATCTCTTTGTAGCCAAGCGCCTGGAGTTTCTTTGCTTCGGCGACGATCTCACTCGCCGGACGACTGCTTTCGCGTCCGCGCGAGTAAGGCACGATGCAAAACGAGCAAAACTTGTTGCAGCCTTCGATGATGGGAATGAAAGCGACGTGTGGCGAGTGTCGCTCGACTGGCGAAACGTCCCAGGAGTCGTCCTCACTGCGCTCGCCGAGATCAAGCACACGCTTCTCGCCGTCGCGCGCGCGTTCGATCAGTACGGGAATCCGATCGGTGGCGCGTGTTCCGATCACCATGTTGACGGATGAAGCGTGTTCAAAAACTGCGTCGCCCTCGAGTTGGGCCACACACCCCATCACGCCTACCAAGAGATCTCTGGGGTCGCGCTGCGCGCAGCTCACCAATGCGCGTGTAAACCTTGCGTTCTGCTTTTTCACGCACGGAGCAAGTGTTTAATAAAACGACGTCTGCCTCATCTACCGAGTTACAAAGATCGTATCCACTCGCGCGCAGACCGGTCGCTGCACGCTCAGAATCAGCGACATTCATCTGACAGCCATGCGTCTCTATGTAAACACGAGGCTTCATATTTCTAACCGATTGGAACTAGGCGACAGTCTACCAGAAATCATTTAAGGAACGCGATAGCAACACTTTATTGCGATCAACATGTAAATCCTGTTAATCCTGTAATCCTGTAAAAGACTGACTTCTTGTGCAAAGCTAGCTTAATCTTTCCACAAAAATTGAAAACAGCGTGTCGCTTGACCACTTGATAGGACGCTAGTAGTATCGCGGCGGTCAGTAAACCCAGAAAAGGAAAGAAAGGCTCCTCATGTCCTTCAATAAAATAATTCTCGTGGGAAATCTCGGTCGCGATCCCGAGCTGCGCTACACCGCCCAGGGCACTCCCGTATGCAGCTTCAGCATGGCGACCAACGAACGCCGCAAAGATAAAAATGGCGAGATGCAGGATCACACGACGTGGTTCCGCATCACTCTGTGGAACCGCCTCGCGGAAACTGCCTCACAGTATCTGCAAAAGGGCAAACAGGTTTACATCGAGGGTCGACTGCGCGTGGAAGAGTACATCGATCGCGATGGCAAGCCGCGCCACTCGCTCGAAGTGTTTGCGACTGACATGCACTTCATCGGCTCAAGAGGCGGCGACGAGGGCGGCGGCGGCACGTACGAACGCGCAGCCTCTGCCGGCGCTGGCGGCGGCAGCGGCGGACCTGCGGATTCAGCGGGCGGAGACTTGTCCGACGACGATATTCCGTTCTAAACGTGATACACGCGTCCAGCTAATTCGGTAAGTTCTTGCGGGCGGCCGTAGTCTTTTCTACAAAAAGCAGCACATCGAAACTGTCAGGCGCCTTTAAGTCAATCAGCAACTGGTTATCCAGATCCTTCGAGTACAGGGCGCCGATGTTGCGAGACTTGTGTGGCTGACTCCACCACGTCTCGACAGGACTGCGTTTGGGAATCCGCCTGAGATCTATTGCTAACAAAGGAATTCCAGCAGCGGCTAAAGTCGCGTCGAGACTGCCGGCCGGCGCGGGCGAAATCGTGAAATCGTGCAGGCCCTTGCCTCGCTCTATCGCCTGAAAAGATCCCTGGTTGAAAGCAAACCCAAACACGACCATTTGCTCCCCGAACATTTCACGCAGCGAGGAGCCCATCGGTTTGTAGCCCCAGGCCCAGTTAGTCGCGACATGGCCATTGTGAGCCCACAGCACAATCTTCGCCTTTGGATTTTGATCCAGGATCCATTTAATGTTTTGGGCCATGCTAAGGTCACGCTGAACTTCGTTCGCGTGCATTTGTATGCATTGCAACACTACCCGCGCGTTTTGAATAACCCAGTCGAGCTCGCGAGCGGCAACTCCCTTCTGAGCATACGCAGCTCGTGAGTCTTCAAAGTGCGCCATCACGCCGCGCCAGGCTGTGATCGCCTCCTTCGGATCCACTGGTTTCGAAGTCTCTGAAGACGTGCCCACATGCGTCATCAGCAAGCTTTGGTTGCCGGATTGAAAAGACGCCTTATCTAACGTGACTTGATACCCATCGCCACCAGTATAAAAACCTGCGACCGAGGACGCTTCAAAGTCCAGATCAAAATTGGTTTTTTCCTGGTAAGGCTTTCCATCCAGGGTTACCTCCAACCCATCGAACCAGGCATTCCCATCGCCAGTAAGGATCGCGCCGAAGTTAATGTTTGTCACATCGGCAGCTACCGGGAGGTCGATTTCATAACGCTTCCAATCTGAAGTTCCAGTCGCGCCTCGATCCTGCATGTTGTCAAATGCCAGCACACCCGATTTGCCATCTACACGCCACCAGAGTCCCGCCCATCCTCGAGTGATGTCTTTAGTCTTTATGTAGCCGCTGTAGCGCACGCGTTTACCTGCGGCAGCTTCAATTGGGAAACGGGCTGTCGCTATGCCGAAGGATGGTCCCTGGGTTCGCTGTGTGACCTTCATCAGCTCGGTCGCCTTGCGCAGATCTCCCAGGTATGCGGTGTCGTTTTTGGTAACGAAATCCCGCACGATTACGCCGGCGACATCGGGCGTCTGCATATCAAAGCCAGTGAATTGAACTCGACCTTTGCCAGACTTGTTGAACTCACGCATCCACTGGATCATCTCTAATACTTCCTGAGTGTCCCAGGTCCAGAAGTACATTCCTTTAAGGAGCTTTGCCGGGTCTCCAACTCCGTTGAGCACGTAGTCGTTTAGACGGTAGGCTTCCGGCATATTGGCTTCGATGGAAAAGATAGTGAAACCCATTTCGGAGGCGAGGAATTCAAGCATCCGGTGCTTGAGCTGGAAGAACTCGCGTGTGCCGTGCGTGGCCTCACCCAGCGATACAATCCTGGCGTTGCCGATCATTTTCTTGAGAGGCTTCATGTCGTCAAAACCATTACCTGCTTCAGAAGTCTTAAGGCGAACAGCATTGGCAGCAATCCACTCAACAACCGGCGGGCGTGAGGTGTTTTGTTGTGGTGACTGGGCAAACGCCAGTCCGACCAAACAACAGGTAATCAGTAATAGTCGCTAGTATTCTTCGCATGTAATCCTGCCATCGGGAAGCGTACTACTGATTCCAACATTACCTCTAAACGTCACGCTCGCTACAGTTATCTTCCCATCAACGCCCCAACGACCGAAGTGGCGCAGCTTGCTGTAGCGACGTTTTAGTCTGTCTGCCTGCGAACAGCTAACGGCCTCGGCCAGACGCTCACTCAACGCCGAGTCAAGAAAGCGCGCCGTTTGATCGTAATCGTTGTGCGCGCCGCCTTCGGGCTCCGGAATGATCTTGTCGACGATTCCCTCATCGTGCAGGTGCTGCGCGGTCAGGCGTAATTCCTCAGCAGCGCGATCCGCTTGACTGGAGTCCTTCCAGAGAATCGCCGCACAACCTTCGGGACTGATCACGGAGTAAATCGAGTTCTCGAGCATCAACACCTGATCGCCGATGCCGATTGCGAGCGCTCCTCCAGACCCACCTTCGCCAATCACAGTCACGATGATCGGAACCTTGATCTTCGCCATTTCGCGCAGGTTGTATGCGATGGCTTCTGCCTGCCCGCGCTCTTCGGCGTCGATTCCCGGATAAGCGCCGGGAGTGTCAATGAATGTAAAGATAGGCCGCCCAAACTTCTCGCCGAGTTTCATCACGCGCAGTGCCTTTCGATAACCCTCCGGCTTGGGCATGCCGAAGTTTCGATAGCTGCGTTGCTTCGTGTCGCGTCCCTTTTGGTGACCAACAACGATCACTGGCAGGCCATGAAACAGCGCCAGGCCACACACGATCGCCGGATCTTCCGCGAATCGCTTGTCACCATGAAGCTCGACGAAGTCTTCAAACAATCGCTCGATCAGATCGAGTGTGTACGGGCGATCGGAGTGACGAGCAAGCTGCACACGCTCAAAAGCCGTTCGCTGCTCGGCTGGTTTCGCCTGTTCGGGCGGATCTGTCTCTTTCTTATCTTTAGCCATTTGTTTTTATGTTCAGAGTTCAACCTTTAGGTTGCTCCGCGGGGAGAAGCAACCTAAAGGTTGAACTCTGAACTTATCAAATACTACTAACCGCGACCATTGCCGTTAGTTAGCAGTTTCAAAGCTGACGCCGCATCCCAAATCTTTGAGTGCCTGCTCCAGTTCGGCGCTTCGTCGCACGCGCAGCGCAGTCGTTGGGCTTGATCCTTACAATGTTCCTTCATCGATCAAAGCCTCCATCGTCACTTCGCAATCACCTGGGTTTGTGCTCAGCAACGTCAAAATCGAATCGCACAAAGTCGTGAAGTCGTCGTGTTGTGGCGTGCGTAGGACAAGAAACTCGTTACCCCTTTCCGCCGCGTCGATGCTTTGCAATTGGTCAACGATGATCGTTGGCGGATTGTCTTCACTGAGCTCCAGCTTGCCGATCACGATTGCCGCCAACTCATTCTGCGCGAGGGCAGCATGTTTGCGATAGCCCTCCGGCCACAACACACACTTCGTACTCCCAGCCTCGTCCTCCAAACGGAACAGGGCAAACTTGTCGCCCTTCTTCGTCGTGCGTATCTGAAGGTCGCCGATAATCCCACCGCTCGTCACGCGAATGCCGGTCGTGAGCTCGGCGAGCTCGGACGACCTGACCGCCTTCACTCTTTGCAGCGTTTCGAGATATCGCTCGAGCGGGTGACCGGAAATATAAAAGCCAAGCGCCGCCTTTTCAGCAGCTAACGTTTCAATTAAAGTCCAGCCTTTTGCAGCCGGCGACAACTCATTCGCGTAATCGATCTCCTGCGGCATGTCGCCAAAGAGGCCATTCTGTCCCAGGAGTCTTTCGCGCTTCGCACGTTGCGCGTGAGACAGCGCCGCATCGATCGAGTTGAAGAGTCCACCACGCCAGCCCTCAATCGGACGACCATCCTTGAGCGAGTCGAACGCGCCCGCACTGACGAGGCTCTCAAACACACGCTTATTCAACGTAGACGATTCAACCCGTTCGGCGAAGTCGAAGAAGGATCGGAACGGTCCACTCTCACGCGCTTCACAAATTGCTTTAACAATGGAATGGCCGAGGCCCTTAATCGCTGTCAGCCCGTAACGGATGGCGCCGCTTAAAGGGAGTAAAGCCCGAATAGCTCTCATTGACGTCCGGCGGCAGGAGGGCGATCTTCTGAGCCCTTAACTCCTTCGAGTACTTAAACACTTTAGCAGCGTCCTGAGCTTCACTCGAAAGGACTGCGGCGTAGAAGTGTTCCGGGTAATGCGCTTTCAGGTAAGCAGTTTGAAAAGCCAGATACGCGTAGGCGACGCTGTGGCTGCGATTGAATCCGTAGTCTGAGAACTGGGCCATCAACGAGAAGATCTTTTCCGCCTTTTCCTGTTTGATGCCCCGCTCGACTGCGCCCTTGATGAACTTCTCCTCGTGAACGGCCATCTCCTCGCGCTTCTTCTTGCCCATCGCGCGACGCATCAGGTCGGCTTCGCTAAGTGTATAGCCGGCAAGCTTCTGCGCGAGCTGCATTATCTGCTCCTGGTAGACAATGATGCCGTAGGTGTTGTTCAGAATCTCCTTCATCTCAGGCACGAGATAACGCACGGCCTTCTTGCCGTGGTGACGCTGGATGAATTCATCGACCATGCCGCCATCGAGAGGACCGGGCCGGTATAGAGCATTCAATGCGGCGAGATCTTCAAGTCCTTTCGGCTTCAACTTCCGGCAGATTTCCTGCATGCCCGAAGACTCAAACTGGAAGACCGCTTCAGTCCTTCCCTCAGCGAATACAGCAAGCGCTTTAGCGTCGTTAAGCGCTATATCCGGCCACTTAATCTCTTCACCAAGCAACTGTTTAATGCTGATTAAGCAATCATTTATAACAGTTAAAGCGGTAAGCGCTAAAAAATCCATCTTAAGCATGCCGGTCTTTTCCAGGTCCGACATGACATACTGCGTGGTCAGTTCCTCCTTCCCGGAGACGGCCACCGGGATCAATTCCTGAAGCGGCAGCGGCGAAATCACGACGCCCGCGGCGTGCACCGAAGAGTGACGAGCACAGCCTTCGAGCCGCTGCGCGATCTCAAGTATCTCTTTAACTGTGGGGTTCGTATCCATCTCGCGCCGGAGTTCAGGTACTTGTTCAAGTGCCTGGCTCAGGCTCACGTTGCGACCACGAACCGGCGGCGGGATCATCTTTGCAATCCGGTCGACGTCTGCGTAAGGCACTTCAAGTGCCCGGCCGACGTCTTTGATCGCGGCCTTCGAGGCGAGGGTCCCGAAGGTGATGATCTGGCAGACCGAGTCGCGACCATACAGACCCGCCACGTGGTTGATGACGTCGCCTCGGCCGCGGACGCAGAAGTCGATATCGATGTCAGGCATCGTGCACGCGCCCGGGGTTGAGAAAGCGCTCGAAGAGAAGGTCGTACTGGAGCGGATCGACGTCTGTGATCTCAAGGCAGTAGGCGACGAGCGACCCGGCTGCTGAGCCGCGGCCCGGACCGACCGGGATCGAGTGCTCCCTGGCGTAGCGAACGAAGTCCCAGACGATGAGGAAGTATCCGGCGAAGCCCATCTGCTTGATCATCTCGATCTCGCTCGATAGGCGTGTCTGATAATCAGTGAATGGCTGCTTCAACTCACCGCGTGCGGCGACCGTGTCCCACACCTGCTGGCGCCGTCGCTCGAAACCATTACGTACGACCTTCTCGAAGTAATCGTCAGCCGAGAGACCTTCTTCCGACTGCGGGATCGGATACTGCGGCAGGTAGTTGACGTGCTCAGGCAGTTTCAAGTCGCAGCGTTCGGCGATCTCGACCGTACGCGTCAGCGCTTCCGGAAGCTCATTGCCGAAGATGTTCCACATCTCTTCCTGGTTGCGGACGTAGAAGTACGGACTGTTGTAGCGCAGCCGATTCGAATCGTTAACCGTCTTGCCGGATCCGATGCACAAAAGAACGTCGTGAGCGCGCGCGTCGTCAGGCATCAGGTAGTGCGCGTCATTCGTGGCGACGAGCGGCACGCCCGTTCGCTTCGAAAGCTCGACGAGATTCTTGCGAATGCGTTGCTGAGGTTCGAGACCGTGCTCCTGGATTTCGAGGAAGTAGTTCCCTTTCCCGAGAATCTCTTCAAACTCGATCGCTGCCTTCGCTGCCTCGTCACATTTTTCCTGGGCCAGGTACGCCGACGGCACGCCTGACATGCACGCCGAGAGTGCAATCAGTCCTTTGCTGTGCTCGGCGAGGAGTTCTTTGTCGATGCGCGGCTTGTAGTAGAAGCCTTCGGTGTAGGCCTTCGAAGTCAGGCGCACGAGGTTCTGATAACCCTCGTAATTCTGCGCCAGCAGGATCAAATGAAAGTTTGCCTTCTCACCGGGCGCGCTGGCGGCCTTCTCTTTGCGGCTGCCGCGCGTGATGTAAGTCTCGCAACCGATGATCGGTTTAACCCCACGCCCCTTCATTGCGTTGTAGAAAGAGATCGCGCCGTACATGTTGCCGTGATCGGTCATGGCACACGCGGGCATCTTCAATTCTTCAACACGTTTGGAGAGCGGTTTGATTTGGATGGCGCCGTCGAGAAGGCTGTAATCAGTATGAAGATGGAGGTGTACGAATTGGCGGTCCTGCATTTTATCATTGTATCGTCAATTCCCGGGCTAGCCGGGATAATCAAATTATTCCCACTCTATCGTTGATGGTGGTTTGGAACTGATGTCGTAAACAACCCGATTGATCCCGCGGATCTCGGAAACGATTCGCGCCGAAACACGCGCGAGTAGATCGTGCGGCAATCGCGCCCAGTCGGCAGTCATGCCGTCGACACTCGTAACCGCGCGAATCGCGATACAACGCTCATACGTTCGCTCGTCTCCCATCACACCGACTGACGAGACGGGCAACAGTACTGGAAAAGCCTGCCACACCGAGTTGTACAACTCAGCGAGACGCAGCTCTTCGTCGAGTATTCGATCCGCAGCCTGGACGAGGCGGATCTTCTCTTCCGTGATGTCTCCAAGAATGCGCACAGCCAAACCAGGACCCGGGAAATGGATGGCGCCCAAGGATCTCTTCCGGAACGTGCAACTCTCTTCCGATCAAACGCACTTCGTCTTTGAACAACTCGCGCAGCGGTTCGATCAGTTTGAGATTCATCTTCTCCGGCAGTCCACCGACGTTGTGATGACTCTTGATCACCGCCGATGGACCACGCACGGAAACCGATTCAATCACGTCAGGATAAAGCGTGCCCTGCACAAGATAGCCGACGTCACCGATACGCCGCGCTTCTTCTTCAAACACGTCGATGAAGACTTTTCCGATGCGCTTGCGCTTCTCTTCCGGATCAGTGACGCCTTTCAGTGCTTCGAGAAATAGATCGCCGGCACGAACACCGTGGATGTTCAATTTCATGCTCTGCTGCAGCAGCGCGAGTGTCGACTCAAACTCACCTTCACGCAGCAGACCATTGTCGACGAAGATACAAGTCTGCCGATCGCCGACCGCTCGGTGCACGAGCGCCGCGGCCACAGTCGAATCAACTCCACCCGACAAGCCCGACACGACACGTCCTTCGTCACCGAGTTGAGTGCGAATGCGTGCGACTTGTTCTTCGATGACTGCTTCCGGCGACCAATCACCACGACAGCCGCAAACAGAGAACAGAAAATTGCGCAGCACCTGTGCGCCGAGTGGCGTGTGTGCAACCTCCGGATGAAACTGCACACCATAGATGCCGCGCGACTCGATCTTCCATCGCGTTCAGGGCGTCGTCAGTGAGCGCAGTTACATGAAAACCCGGCGGCACTTCAGTAACGTGATCGCCGTGACTCATCCAAACGTCGAGTTCCGGTGGCAGACCTTGAAACAAACGACTCGTGACGTCGAGAATTTTCAGTCGTGCGTAACCAAACTCACGATTCGGAGACGCAGCCACCTCGCCGCCAAGCTCGCGCGCGAATACCTGGAACCCGTAGCAGATGCCGAGCGTTGGACAATCGACCGATTCGAGCAGTTGCGGATGCGGTTTGGGCGCGCTGTTGTCGTAAACGGACGAAGGCCCGCCGGAAAAGATCAAACCCTTGGGCGATTTCGCGTTAATAGTGTCGATGGGCGTGTTGAAAGGAAGAATCTCGCAGTAAACGCCCGCTTCTCTGACGCGCCGCGCGATGAGTTGTGTGTACTGCGATCCGAAGTCAAGTATTATTACGGTTTCATGATTCTGGGTGCTCATGGATTGGAAAGAGTGAGCGATTATACTTTCGTGACGTGTGAACTCAAAACTTAACCACGGATAACACGGATTTACAGACACTGATTATTGATTAAGAACGATGCTGGCTCAAATTCTGACACTTTTCACTCATCGCAAGTTTTGCGAGCAATGACGCTCTGTTGTCTCAACCGCTCACGGTTCGTTGGCGATACGAATCGCCGATCACGCTCAATCTCACGCCTGCTTTCGATAATGAACGTGTTTACTTACCACTCGCGGGCGGAACGATCGTCGCGCTGAAAGCGAAAGACGGTCAGCTTTACTGGCGTTCGGATATGGGCGGCGAGCTGTCGGCGTCTCCAGTCGCTGATGAGACTTCGATCTATGTTGCGTCTGAAACTAAAGTCCAACCAAACGAGACACAAAAACCAGCGGGCGCTTTGCGTGCACTCGGTCGTGAAGGTGGTGTGACGCGATGGATAACACCTCTCGTCAGACCGCTTCGCGGTGCGCTCACGTTTGAGTGGCGGAAAAATATTTGCCGGCGGCAGTGATGGCAGAGCTTACGCGTTTGATAAGCGAACTGGTGGCGTGTTGTGGTCGATACCGTTTGCGCTCGTCGTTCAGCGGGCAGCCTGTCGTGAAGAATGGTAGGGTTTATATCGGCAGTGAAGACGGCACGTTGCTGGCGCTCGACGAAGCGACTGGTCGACTGTTGTGGCGTTATCGAACGAAGGGCGCGATACATGGCCCAGTAGCTGTCAATGACAAGTATGTCTTCTTCGGCTCCGGTGATGGATATGTTTATGCAGTCAGCAGCGACAAGGGCCGAATGAAATGGCAGCAAACGAACGGGCGCCGGAGTTGAATCTGTCGTGCTCGCAGGCGATTCACTGCTCGCCGCCTCTCTCGACAACTTCGCTTATCTATTGAATCTCCACGGCAAAATGATCTGGAAGAAACTCCTCCCCGGCCGCATCTCCGCCCAACCCCTCACCGTCGCCGAAACCGCACTCTTCACACCACTTATCAAGTTCCGAAGCCGTCGTGCTCGGGTTGAAGGATGGAAAGCAGGTTAACACTCTTGCGGCTGGTGAGGAGTTAACAAGCTCAGCATCGCCGATCCTCGTCGGCGACGCAGTGATCCTCACGACTGAACACGGCCTACTGGCCTTCGCCCGCCCATCAGACTCCGCTTCAAAGCCAAACCGCGATTAGAAATAGCTTAAGAGGCTAAGACAACGATCCATTAGCAGCATTCGCTAGCTCTCGCATTCGGCGAGAGTCTCGCGGGCACTGGCGAGCTTGGTAAGCCGAGCCGAGTGAAGATGTCTACTGCGCGTTGCGCGTACGGAAGGGCTTCGGTCTTTTTGCCTTGCCGCACAAGGGCCTTGGCTAGGTGGTAGCAGTCTGAGGCAATCAATTCCTGGCGTCCGACTTCTTCAGACAAGGGCAGCGCCTCCCGCGCGAGGGCTTCCGCGCCTGGCCAGTCCTTCTGGGACTAGCGCCAGCACAGCCAGATTGCCAGTGTAAGTGGCGACGCCTTCACGGTAATCGATGGCTCGCGCGATCCGCAAGGCCTCGCGGTAATCGCGCTCGGCGGCGTCGAAGATCGCCGGATAATCGCTCGGCAGTCGGCGAGATCGTTTAGGCCAATGGCAACATCCTCGCTTTCGGGCTCCAAGTGCGCCAAAGCTCTACAGCTTCGCGATAGGCGGCAATGGCGGCTGCGTAATCCTTCGCCAATTCATGTCCCATGCCGCGCAAACGGATGGCGAAGCCCGCTCGCGGGCGCCAGCCTGCGCCTCCCCAATGTGCCTCGGCACGGTCCGCACAGGCGAGCACTTCTGCCGATTGCCCGCGCAGATAGTGGATCCAGCCGGCTTGATAGGCCCGCCAGCCTGCATTCCAAAAATCGCTCGCTGCCACTGCACGGCCCTCGGCATCACGCATAAAGAGCGAGCCATTCATCCCAGCGTCCGGTGAAATTGAGAAAATTGCAAGAGCGCATCACACACGGTCTGGAGCCGATCATTCGGCCCGGCGAGGAACCGCGGCAGGGCGGCGGCAACCGTGGGCCAAGCGGCGTCGAGCACGCGGAAAGCGGTCGTGCTTGTCGATAGCCGTTCTCCACCACCAGCGCATAGGCCCGCTTCTCCAGCCGGTCGCCTGTCTCCGCCACGACCTCGGGCTTTTTCTTCCGCAGAAAGTCGGCGACCAGGGGCACAAGAGCAAAGGTCTTCAACTCCTCAGCTCGGGACGACAAGTGAACGGTTGACGAGGCTGCGCAAGGCGACGATCGGCATCAGCTTCGGGGCACTCAGCGAGCTCAGCAAGGTGCTCCACTTTTGCTGGCAGAGTGAAGTAAGTAAGCGCGCAAAGAACACGCGTCTCGGCTTCGCTGAAATCCTCCACAAGATCGCCGAAGATGAACTCAAGCGGATCATTTCCCTCGGGGCAGGAGCGGAGATAAGCGATGGCGTCAGTCAAACGTGAGGCAGCTTCCACGACCAATCTGTCCTGCGGTCCAGCGCAGCAGCAGCGGATTGCCACCAGTCTCGCGGTAGAGGTCAAGGCGCTCTGCTTCGCTGGTCTTCGCAAGTGCGGGATTACTCTCGGCGAGCTTTGCGAGCGTGGCAAGCGCGGCTTCTTCGCTGAGTTTTTCGAGGATCAATTCCTCCGCGGCAGAACCGATGCGCTGCCGCGAGGTGAGAATGGCCTTGCAGCCCGGCGGTAGTTTTTTGACGAAAGTGAAAACAATGTCGCGCTCTCTTCTTGAGAAGGCTTTCGAGATTATCGAGAACGAGCAGCGTGCGCGTGCCGCGCAGAGCATCGAGGAGCAAGCGCGGGCGTTGATCTTCTGTGGCTTTAGCGATATCGGCGTGACCCAGTTCGCGAGCAAGCTCGTTGAGCAGCTCGGCGAGGCCGCTGATGAGAAAGCCACTCAAATCGCGTACGCCATCGTCGTCGAGTTCACGAGACTTAAGCGAGACGAACACGATCTTCTCAAAGGCGTCGGGTGGTGCATCGTAGGCGGCGCGAACGGCGAGCGAGGTTTTGCCCATGCCGCCTGGTCCATCGATGAGGGCGCCCCAGGTGCGGCTCTCCGGATCGAGAGCGTCGGCGATCTTCTTCAGCTCTTCCTCACGCCCGAAGAAGGGTTGGAGCGAAGGGAAGATTGTGCGGGATTGAGGTGCGTGAGTGTGTCGTCGATAGGAATTGTACCTCCGAGCCAGCGAACCATCTTCTTGAAGTCACGATCCGCGTGAAAGCGCTGATAACCGCGAAGGTCGAGTGGAATTGCCGCTGCGTCGGCATCATCGAACAGGACGATGCGAATGTCATCGATCACGCCACTGGCTTCGTAAATGCGCTGGCGGATAATCGCGGGCTTCGCAAGCGGCGCCCAAGCCCCGTCTCCAGGTGGCTGAGTTCCCTCGAAACACTGGAACCACGATTCTGTGCCAACGATGAGAACGATATCTGTTTTGGATGCTCTGTTGCTGCTCCATTTAGGCCAGCCCTCGTTTGGTCCAGCCGGGTTGTCATCCTCGAAGAACTGATCGAGGATGACATCGACGCCGCAGTCGCGCAGACGCTCAGCGAACGCGCGCACGCGCTGCTTCTGCTCGTCATTCGTTTGCCGGTAGCTGATGAATACTTCTGACATGAGGGATGAAGAGGAATTTCTCACGCAAAGACGCAAAGGCGCAAAGAAAATTCTAATCCCAAGTTCAGAGTTCAAGCTTTAGCTTGCGGTCGTGAAGCCCGAGACTGCAGCCTAAAGGCTGAACTCTGAACCTTACGTGAGAAACCGCGCTAAGATCGGCCCACGGGCTTGGCTTCGAGCTTCGCTTCTGCCTTCGCTTCACCGCGCCGCCAGAAGATACGCGAGAGCAAGCCGTGCAGGATGTAACCGACCACGATCGCGAGGAGCACGTACTGCGAGAACAGAAAGATCAGCATTCCAACCGACAGCACAAGGATGATGATGCGCATGCTGCGGACACGCATGCCGACCGTCTTGAAACTCGAGAAGCGCCAGCGTGCTGACCATCATCACACTGAGAAACCCAACGAGCGTCATCAACAGCCCGGAATACAGTTGCGCCTTCTCTGGTCCATAGTAGACGAGCGGCGAAGGCGCAAAATGAACGAGCGCCGCAATCAAGCCGCCGGCAACAGGAATCGGCAAACCAACAAAGCTTTTCTTATCGACTTTCGGCGTGCCTTCCGCGAGGATGCGCGGCCGCGAAGCCTGCACGTTGAAACGCGCGAGTCGAAACGCGCCGCAGATCAGATACATAAACGAGAGAAACCATGCGAATCGATGCAGCTTGGTTCCCTCGACAAGAGTCGCTCCATAGCCCCACACATAAGCCAGCACTGCGGGCGCGATTCCAAACGTGACTACATCAGCAATCGAATCGAGTTGAATACCGATCTCAGTTGTTGTTTTGGTGAGTCGTGCAATACGGCCGTCGAGCATGTCGAACAAGAGAGCAAAGCCGATCGCGATGGCGGCATTGTCGAAGTGAGCTGTCGCGCGACGAGATCAGGAGTGGCGCCGCCGAGTAGTTGAAAACCCCGCAGCGACTCCATCACTGAGAAGAACCCCATGCCGATGTTGGCGGCGGTGAATGCCGAAGGTATGAGATAAAGCCCTTTTTTCACTCCGCGGCGCGGAGGGTTCGGGCGTTCTGATTCTTCTGCATGACTCATGAGATTCTCCCAATCACCGTCGTGCCCCCACGCACCCGGTCACCTTCTTTGACCATGACCTTCACGTTTGCAGGAAGCAGGACGTCTGTGCGCGAACTGAACTTGATCATTCCGAAACGCTCACCCAGGCCGAGACTGTCGCCCTCAGCTTTCCAACAGACTATCCGTCGCGCGAGTATTCCCGCAATCTGTTTGCAGACGACTGTGATCTTCTCGCCCTGAATGGTCAACGCGTTCTGCTCGTTTACGAGACTCGCTTTTTCATTCGTAGCCATCAAAAACTTGCCGGGCGAGTAGAGTACGTCAATGATCTTGCCGGGGATGGGCGAGCGATTGATGTGAACGTCGAGTGGTGAAAGAAAAATACTGATGACAGTAGAGTCGGCGCCTGGCGTTGCAGGACCGATGCGTGTGACCTTTCCATCGGCTGGCGAGACAACGACGTCAGGATCTGCCGGCGGCACGCGTTTCGGATCGCGAAAGAAGAACGCCATAAAAAGCGCCACCAGTAAGAGAATTGCTGCTACCCACCAAAAGCCCAACACGGCCGCCGCCGCAGCCAGCAGCACTGGAACAACGATATAAGGAATGCTTTCTTTAACTATTCTCACTTTTACCCTTAGCCACAAAAAGGCACAAAAAGCACACAAACATTTTCAATCCTGTGCCTGTCTTAACGTTCTTCATTTGTGCCTTTTGTGCTTTTTGTGGCTAACTTCTTAATCTCTTTGTGGCGAAGGGGACGCAAACTTTTGGTTCAACGTCCCCTTCAATCTTTTAACTCGTAGAAACTGCGTTGCAGTTTCAGTGACTCAAGCTCTGACTCTTCTGATATTGCAACATCATTGAGTACATCTGATCTTTTAGTGCAAGTTTCTTCTTCTTGAGCGTAATCTCCTCCAGCTGTTCGTCGTCGCTCGGATAGGAAAGAGCTGATAATTCACTAAGCCGTTCTTCGTATTTGTGATGTTCCTGGGCTAACTGTCGAAATTCAGGATCTCGGTTTATCAACTCTTCTTTCAGACTATCCGTGGTTACAATGTCCATGTTCGTGCATGTCTCCTTTCAGACGAATGAAAGTGGGCAGGATTGGTTTGGAGGTCAGGCCTGAACCTCCCTTTGGCTTGTGTCGCACGGAAAAATGGTAGCCCAACAAGTCAGACAGATCAAGCGGGTAAATCACCCCAGCACGAGACTCATCACCACGGCATCTTCGCGAGGGTCTGAGTAATAATTCGCACGCCTCGCGATGGCCCGGAAACCACTCTTCTCATAAAGCGCCTGGGCGGCGATGATTTGCACTGCGAACTTCCAAAAACGCCGCGTTTGCCTTGCGACGACGCGCCTCCTCGAGCACGCGTTCGAGCAGCGCTGCGCCGATGCCTCGACGGCGATAACCGGGACGAACCGCGAAGTTATTGATGTGGAGCTCTCCGGCGGTCTCACGCGCTACGATGTAGCCGGCGATCGGAGTTGACTCAAGTGTCGCGTCTGCTGGTCGCGCAACGAGCATCAGATCTCGATTAGCGCCCTGCAGCTCTGCGTAGTATGCGGCCCAGCCCCACCTGCTTAGCCCCGACTGCTCCTCGATCTCGACAACCTCGAGCAGGTCGTGTTCGGACATGCGGGTGATGGTGATGCCCTCGGGAGCGGGGGCTGCCCTCTGTTCGGCCATGCGCTAAAGCTTACCTCCTTGACGTGAGTTTAGTCTGCTCGACGTAGAACTCATCAAGCCAAAGAGTACCGAAGATCGGACATGGAGACGAGTCGCAGCTTGTTCGCTGAAGTCGAATGACTGCGGCTTGCGAGGTTGGGAGGGTGGTGAAGTCGACATTCAACTTTGTCCAGGGAGATGTAGCAGTTGGGAAGTTTTCTGACTTGCCTAATAGCTGATCGTTTGTCGCGTCGTTGACGACGATTACTGGCGGGCCGCCGGTTACAAGATCTTTTGTTTTGACGGCGAACGAGATTCGATAACTGCTGGCCGGTTCCACGATGATTGTTTGCGACAAGGGTGTTTTGGCAGGCCACGCACCGCGAAATTGATCGCGAGACTCTGTGCGCCGCTTAGTTTTTCAGAGAGGTCAGTCGTGAGCAGGCTCGTTGGACTGGGAGTGAAGATCCAACCGAACTTTGCGTCACTGAAAACAAGTTGCTCTTCAAAGCCGCCATCGACGAGTGATGGCTCACGCATTTTTTCCAAGGGTAGCCATAAAGCAAAGGAGGCGTTGAAAGCTTTCGAGTCAAAGAGCACTCGGACCAATTCGTCCGTGGTTTCAGTGGAGAGTGGCGTAGTTAATAAGCGGATCTGATCGAGGACTTCACTTCCCTTTCCGTTTCTTGCGAGATAGCGGATCAAGGCGAGACGTTCTTTGTCGTCTTTGATATCGAGCAGGGCTTCAGTTGTTTTGACGTCGTTGCGTGAGATGCCCCACGCGAGATCGATCAGGTTGGGTGCGTAACGCGGATTGGCAGCGGCAGCGGTGCGCAGCTCGGTGAAGGCTGCATTGGCTTGTCCCATGCGCAAGAGAAGATTGCCGCGCTGCCAGTGCGTGTGTGCGTAGTACGGCGCCCAACGAACGGCCTGGTCCAGAGCAGCGAGCGCGCCTTGTGTGTCGCCGAGTTCTTCACGTGTGTTGCCGAGCTCGATCCAGAGATAGTCGTCGCGGTAGCGGAGTGCCGTGGCTCTTTCGAGTGATTTCGCGGCTTCGTCAGGTTGTTGCAGACGAGTGAAGACTGCTGCGCGCGCGCGGTGTG
Organism: uncultured Acidobacteriota bacterium; assembly: GCA_963748155.1. Classification (GTDB taxonomy): domain Bacteria; phylum Acidobacteriota; class Blastocatellia; order Pyrinomonadales; family Pyrinomonadaceae; genus PSRF01. The sequence continues at coordinate 189,758 of CAVVHV010000006.1, forward strand.
CTTCGGGATCGGATGGGCCAAATTCTACCGCCGCATCCGCAGCCTCCGTCGAATTCGCGACGGACGCGTACCTCGCAAACATCCTCGATACGCCGAACCGGGCAGACGCCTGAATAAGAAACAGGCAAAACAGGATCGCTAAGAGTGACGAAACTACTCGCATTCAACTGTAGGGGCGGCCCTCCGTGGCCGCCCGTGCGTGTAACATAAATAAGGGGTGGCTCGTGAAAGCCACCCCTCTGCAAAATCGAATTGAATTCAGCTTACGGATTCGAGCCGCTGGGATTGTCCTGGAAAAAGAGCGGGGTCAACGCCGCTGCGCCGATGCCTCCGAAAATCGCAACAGTCGCTGCCGTTCCAAGTCCGAAGAGTCCACCGCCACCGCCACCAGTAGATGCCGGTGCGCTCACAACACCAGTAGTTAACCGTGGGTGCAGCCGCGCCTTGCGGGAAGCAAACGTTGAGAATACCGCCGGCTGCCGGATCAGTTTTGCCGGCTGTACCCTGCTCCGTCGCGATCTCACCCGTCGTCTTCTTCTTCGCCGTCAGGATAGCGCAACCATAAACCAGCACTGCTTTGACATTTCCCTGATCGTCATAAGTCAGAACGAGCTTCGTGTTCGGTGCGATATCGAGGGTTCCGAGTGGTCCAAGGTTTACGGTTGCGGATTGATCCGCGCCAGTCTCGATCGTGGCGCCAGTTAGAATCGACGCACCCGTGGTCGCACTCAGACCATTAACCAGAATCGCCTGGTTGTTCCGCGTCGTCAGTCTTGCGACAACCTGCTGCGGAACTGCGACTGGATTGGTCGTGTTGTTTGCCTCAGCGAGTCCGACTTGAAGACCAACCTGGACAATGGCGAGAAGTAGTAACGCCGCAATCACTCTCGAACCATACGGTCGTTTTTGGTTCATCTAAAGTTCCCTTCTTCGAAGAAACCACTCGGCGATAGACTACGCGCCTACTTGTTGGCGCAAGTCTAACTTTATAACGCACTTACGTCAACGATTTTTCCAAACTCAGATCCGCGTAATCCGCGTTCATCCGCGGCTCATTTCTTCATGTAACGCTGAAAGAACTCGTCCGCCAGCTTCGGATCCAACTTCTTCAAACGGTTGTACTGTTCCAACGCCGCTTTTCGATCATTAAGTGCGACATAAGCAAGCGCGAGATTGAAATGCGCCTCACCATAATCAGGCTTGATCCTGATCGCCTCCTTGAAACTCGCCGCCGCTTCCGGGTAACGCTTCGTTCGAAAGTAAACCGTGCCGAGGTTGTTGTTTGTCTCTGCGTTTGCGGGTTTCAGCGCCAGTGTCTTCTTGTAGGCAGCGATGGCGGCGTCGAATTGCTGATCTTTGTAGAGCGCCGTGCCGAGACTGTTGTATGCATCGGCGTAGTCCTGTTTGAGTCGCACAGCTTGTTGAAACTCATTTACGGCGCCTTTGAAGTCGCCACTGTTATAAAGCGCGGTGCCGAGGTTGTAGTGCGCTTCGGGAAAATCGGGCTTCGCACGCGTCGCATTGAAGGAGCAGAGCCACTGCTTCCTGATACTGCCCGAGCTTGTTATATGCCGCGCCGAGATTATTCATCGCCTTCACGTAATCCGGCTTTAATCGCAGCGCCTCCTTGTACGCTTCGACAGCCTGGCGCAGATGCTGCACGGCATTTTCTCGATCGAGCGTTTCAGCGATCTTCACGTACGCATAACCGAGATTGTTGTACGCGACAGGATTATCCGGCACGAAGTCTGAGCGATCACCAGCAATTCGCTCGCCGCACCGCGAGGAACCGACAGAAATCAACAGACTGCCGAGGTTGGTTTTCGCTTCGACGTAATCGGGATTCAACTCAATCGCTCTGCGATACGCTGTCTGCGCTTCGCGATTCCTGCCGCTCATGTAGTAAGCGTTACCGAGATTGTAATGAGCATCAGCCGAGTCAGGCTTCGCAGCGGTCGCTTTCTGAAAACTGTCAAGCGCGCGGTCATACTGCTCGAGCACGTAATAAACTGCGCCGAGATTGTTCAGCGCGTCAGCATCGTTTGGCGTAAGCCGCACCGCATTCTGAAACGCCTCGCTTGCCTCCTGGTAACGACCGGCTTTGTACAAGCTCGCCCCAAGGTTGTTGAAAGCATCTGCGTCGTCAGACTTTAACGAGATCGATTTTTGAAATGCGGCCGCGGCTTCAGTTGACTTGGTTCAGATTGAAATAAGCGGCGCCGAGATTGTTGTAAACATCAGCGTCGTTCGAATCGAGCCCCAGTGCGTTTTGGTAGGCGTCGATCGCTTGCTGTGAAATCACCGCGATCGTAGTGAGCATTTCCCTGCTCCTTGAGTGCTTCAGCACGGTTCTCTGCTGTAGCCGTCGCGACGGTTGTTGGTGTTGGTTGTGCAGTGGGCCGGTTTGTGTCAGTGACGCTGTTGTTGTTGCGAGCGACTTCGGCAGGCCGGTTCGATCGTGATGGTCGTCTGGCGGCGAGCATAGCCGCGGTGTTACCGGCTAGATCTCTGACGCGCTTCGGTGGCTTGAAGATGATCGCGGCGCCGCCGATGATGTCCTGCCCCTGGAAGGCGAGCGTGCCGCCGATGTCCTGCGGAGTCAAAGCTCGCACACCAGAAATCGTGAGACAGATAACCAACGCTAAGGCGCAAACGCGTAACTGAGAACTTTGACTTCATCATGCTTCTTTGCGTCTGTTGCGCCTTTGCGTGAGACAAACCCGTCAAGCCTGGTCGTTGCCATCATTATCAAGGTCAGGAACACAACCGCGTTCACAATGATATGCAAACCAAAATCCACGAGACTGTGAGCCGCCACACCAACGATCCCGAGTATCGCGCCAAATCTCACTGCACGCATGTAACCAATATCGCCGAGCAGATTTTCTCGCGCCTTGCGAAACACAGCCACGACAAACCAAACACCCAACGCAAACCCAATCACGCCACCACTCGAAAGCAGCTCGAGATAATCGTTATGTGCTTCCTGCGGCGTCATCAGTCCTGAAGCGTCGTGATAAGCAGTAATGCCGATCCAGTAACCACCCAAACCAACACCGAGAATCGGATGCGCTGCAAACATTTTCAACGTCGCGCGCCAGATCTCGTTTCGACTCGCGCCTTGTCGCAATGTGTCGGTCGTAAACTCACTGCCGGCGCCTTCGAAGTTAGTGGCCAGTCGATCGCCGCCAACCCAAATCGTTCCTAACGCGACGCCAGCAAGCAGAACAATAAGCAACACTGCTCTGAGCGCGGCTGACTGCGTGATCTTCTGAAGCTCGTACCCCTCAGAAAGCGCACGCACACTCGTTAACAGAAGCACGGCAATGACGATCTGCACGATCATCGCGAGCACACCGCCACGCGAATTCGCCAGTACAAGCGCGGTCCAGATCGGAAACAGCAGCGCTACGTAGATCATTATCCGATCTCTTTTGACACCGCCGCCGAGAATGATGCCGAGCCCGAGGCCAAATGCCATTTCCATCAGATAAGCGAAGTGGTTCTTGTTGATGAACTGCCCGTAGCCCTGCGCCTTTTTCAGTAATGGCAGGATGAAGCCGGTCTGTTGTTGTGTGCTCTGGCGCAGTATTCCGAAGACTGCGCTCGCGACAGCAATTGCGAGCACTGTGTAGACGAGCACACGAACGCGGCGCTCCGTGTTTGCATAGCGATACAGCAATGCGAGAAACGCTGTGAGTGCAAGCATCTGGAGCGCAAAGAAACGTGTTTGATAAGGATCGGCGCTGATAGCGTTCCAGACTGTGAGATTGGCTTCAGTGCGCGAACCGAGTGAGAGTGTTTGGATGAACGCGAGAGCGGAGAGTGCGAGCATCGGCAGCAGGATCGATTTACCGGGAATGCGATCATTGCGACTCACCAGGCTCTCAAGGATCGCGATGATGCAGATCGCAAAGACCGCGCAGACGAAAGCGGCTTTCCACCACGGCTCGACAGTGCCGTACGGGATCGGGGTCAGAACGATCAGCCCGAGGAGAGCATCCGAATACTAGTTTGCTTAGCAAGTCCTTAAATTCTGTTTCACAGGATTACAGGATTTACACGATAATCGCTAGTAAATCCTGCTTAATCCTGTAACATGTCTGACTCGTACAAAGGTTAGCTCAATCTCCTGCACCGACCGCCAGACTCCGTCTTCGAAGTGTAAAGTATCCGCGCCGCCGCGTCCGTAACTCACGCCGGAACAAATCCGCCAGGTAGTTTGTATCCATCAACAGCGGCTCACTATCGATACTGCGATAGAAATTCAACCAACCCCACTCCACTCCATCCTTCACCAGCGGCAAACGAATGCTCCAGTCCGCACTGGACGGCTCATTCTCATCCGGCCACGACCAGTACACGCGCCGGCGTCCGGCTGGTCCAACCTCGACACTCGCAAAACTGAACTCACCACACTCCAGCAAATTTCTCATCGCTTCAAACATCTGGTCCAGATCCGACGCCTTCGACACCGCCAGGGCCGCGCGTCGCACGCGAATGTTGTTCGCCACTCGCAAACGTCGATCAGCAACCGTCCGCTTCACGCCCGCCCGCAGCTCATCAACCTCGTGATAACGCAAGTGGCCCACCGCGATGATCACGGCGACTGAAATCACAAACACCATGAACCCCGTAAGCTTCGATCCGGTTGCGGGAAATATCAGCGCCACCAATCCAAACAGCGCGCAAACCGCATAAAGCACGAGCGCCGCTCGTCGCTGCGACCATCCACGCGCGAGCAGCATGTGATGAATGTGCTCGTTGTCGCCTTCAAACACAGGCTTTCGACTCAATAACCGGCGGCCCATCGTCATCGCGGTATCGACGACTGGAACACCGAACGCGAGAATCGGCACGACGATCGCAACTGCGGTAGTTGCTTTCTGAGTTCCTAAAACCGACAGAGCCGCGAGCAGGAAACCCGTGAACAGCGATCCGGAATCGCCGAGGAAGATCGATGCGGGATTGAAGTTGTAACGTAGAAATCCAGCGAGCGCGCCGCACAACACGAGCGCCACCACGATCGTCAACGGTCGATGCTGTGAAACAGAAACGCCGAGGATCACGAGTGAAGAAAAGAGCGCCGCGCCGGATGCGAGCCCGTCCATTCCGTCGATGAGGTTGAAAGCGTTGGCAATGCCGACGAGCCACACAACTGTGACCACGAAAGAGACGAGCGGCGGCAACTCCACCGAGCCGAAGAGTGGAATCGAAAGCGCGTCGATGCGACCACCCATCGTGTAGAACAGCGTCGCGATCAGTCCGAGTCCGACAAACTTCACGACCGCATTCGCGCCGCGCAAGTCGTCATAAGCGCCGAGAAGCAGGACGAGCGTTGCGGGAATGAGCAGCGTGAGAATCTCGGATTTCATGCCGCTGAGTGTTTGTGTCAGCAGGTTATCCCAGAACGCCAACAGCGAAAGGGTCGAAAGGCATGAAATGTAGAGCGCGATGCCGCCGAGTCGAGGTATTGCCGTGCGATGGATGCGTCGACCGTCGAGCGGTACGTCGAGCAAGTTGTATCGCTCGCAGAGTCGCCGGATGAGAGGGGTTGTGACTAGTGAAGCGATGGTCGCGATCAGGAAGAGGGCGAAGTAAGTTTTCAAGGTGATTGGCTCCGGGTGATTGCCGGGATTTGGAGACAGCTTATTAGACAGGATTTACAAGATGTTTCAGGATTTACAGGATGTCCGCCTTTATCTTGATCAATCTTGAAAAATCCTGGAAATCCTGTCTCGCTTCGATGACGTCGATCAGTTGCGGCAACAGAATGTGTTTAGCGAAAGAGATTGCCGGCTGCCGCTCGTGACACTTGCGTTGCATCGAGGAACTGCTTTGACGACGCCATCAACATCGCCATGATTGGTCAAAAAGAATCTGCCTTGCTGCTGTGACGCGATGTCAGTGACGTGACTCGGTGTTGGTCCAATGTAAAGCGTTGGCGCACCGACGGACATGATGTTGTAGACCTTGCACGGGATGGACGATTCCGACGAACTCGTCACCCATCACCACCACGTGCAGATCCGCCGCCGATAAAGAACTCGAGAGTTCGTTCAGCGGTTGATAAGGCAAACATTTCACGTTCGCGAGCCCGTGTTGAGCCGCGAGTTCACGCACCTTAACCTGCTCGCTGCCGCCGCCGATGAAACAGAAAACGATCTCGGATTTTTCCTTCAGCGCACGAGCAGCGTCGAGAAGGGTGTCGAGTGGATGACACGGGCTGTGATTACCCGAGTACATCACCACAAACTTCTCAGCCAGCCCGTGCTTGCGGCGAAACTCTTCCCTTCCCGTTGCTGAATACTGAACGTGATCGTCGTGTGACCACGGCGGCACGATCGCGATCCGCGCCGGATCGACACCCTTCGCCACTACACGTTCCTTCATAAAGCGATCCAGCACGATCGTCCGCGCCGCAACGTTGAAGCTGTAGTTCAGCATTCGTTGCAACACGCGACTCGTCAGCGATTTTTCATCAAGCCACCCGGCGGCGATCGCTTCGTCCGGATTCAGATCCATCACCCAGAAACAGAAGCTTCCGCCTTTCAGCTTCACAAACAGCGCGCCGAGAAATGAGATCAATGGCGGCGACGTGAGCGCGACAACGACGTCAAAACGACGCAACATCAGCAAACGCAACGAGCACACCAGCAGGAAACTCGCGAAGTTGAAAGCGCGGCGCCAACGACTCTTTTTCCCGAACGAGAGCGACGGAATGCGAATGATCTCGATGTCGTTCCAACGCTCGCGACGTTTAAAGCGCGTCGTTGGATCGTCGTAACCACGATCACTCGTGACGACTGTTACATCGTGTCCGCGTGCAGCAAGCGCGGTGGCAAGATCGGTGAGGTGTTGTGCCGTGGAGACCACATCAGGATAGAAACATTGGTTAAGCAGCAGGATGCTCAAACTACACGTTGACTCTTCCCTTGAAATCTTCAACGGTTCGCTTCAAACCTTCACGCAACGGAATCGTCGGGTTCCAACCGAGCGCGGTTTGCGCGCGCGTGATGTCGGGTTTGCGCTGGCGCGGATCGTCCGCGGGCAACGGCAGGTATGTAAATCCGGACTTCGAATCGCAAGCCTTTATGACCTCTTCCGCAAGCTGCATGATCGTGAACTCACCCGGATTGCCGAGATTCACCGGCTCGTGCAGCCCGTCAACATTCATCAACCGAATCAGTCCCTCGATCAGATCTTCGACGTAGCAGAACGAACGCGTCTGCTGTCCTTCGCCGTAGAGCGTCAACGGCTGGCCGCGCAATGCCTGAACAATGAAGTTCGAAACGACGCGGCCGTCATCTTCCAACATTCGTGGTCCATAAGTGTTGAAGATCCGTGCGATGCGAATGTCGACCTTGTTCTGGCGGTGATAGTCGGTCATCAGCGTTTCCGCGAGTCGCTTGCCTTCGTCGTAACAGGAGCGCAGGCCGATCGGATTGACGTTGCCCCAGTAGTCTTCCGTCTGCGGATGGACCAACGGATCGCCATACACTTCAGACGTTGATGCCTGGAGAATACGCGCGCGCACACGCTTCGCGAGACCAAGCATGTTGATGGTGCCCATCACGTTCGTCTTGACTGTCTTCACCGGGTTGTACTGGTAGTGAACCGGGGACGCAGGACAGGCGAGGTTGTAGATCTGATCGACTTCGAGGAGTATCGGTTCGGTGACGTCGTGACGCAGCAACTCGAAGCGCGGATTGTCGAGCAGGTGAAAGATGTTCTCGCGCCTGCCGGTGAAGAAATTGTCGAGGCAGAGCACTTCGTTGCCTTCGCTGAGGAGCCGCTCGCAAAGATGCGAGCCGATAAACCCCGCGCCACCTGTGACTAGAATCCGCATCGCCTAATCCCCTCAATAAGTCTTCTCTGTGCAACCTCTGTGTTCTCTGTGCCTCTGTGGTGATTCGCAGCAAAGTTAACCACAGAGACACAGAGCACACAGAGATTGCATAGAGATTATTCTCTCCGCACTGCAAAATTCCCGAGATACAGCACATCCATCTTCGTTTTCCGGAAACACTCGATCGCCTCCCGCGGCGTGCAGACGATCGGTTCGTTCTCGTTGAACGACGTGTTGAGAATCACCGGCACGCCGGTCAACGCATTGAAATCGGAAATCAACTGGTAATACCGCTCATTAACCGTTCTCGAGACTGTTTGCAAACGCCCGGAGCCATCAACGTGCGTCACGGCCGGAATTTCATTACGTCGCTCTTCTTTGATCTGGTAGACCATCAACATCGTCGGCGCCGGATGCGTCTGCTCAAAATAATCACCGACACGCTCCTCCAGAATCGAAGGCGCAAACGGTCGAAACGGCTCGCGCTTCTTGATCCGGTCGTTGAGAATGTCTTTCATCTCAGCGCGTCGCGGGTCTACGACGATCGATCGATTGCCAAGCGCGCGTGGGCCAAACTCCATTCGTCCCTGAAACCAGCCTACAACCAAACCCGCCGCGATATCTTGCGCGGCACGCTTCGTTACATCTTCGTCACTGTAGCTTTCAAACGCCAGCTCGCTCTGGTCCAATGCCGCGCGGATCTCTTCATTCGAAAACTGCGGACCAGTGTAGGCGCCCTCCATCACCTCGCCACGCTCGGACTTCAGCACGCCATTGTAGATCTGATAACAAACACCCAGCGCCGTGCCGCTGTCGCCTGCCGCCGGTTGAACGTAGAGGCGTTTGAACGGCGTGTTCAGCAGTATCTTTCCGTTCATCACCGAGTTGTACGCGACACCGCCCGCCAGCCCCAGATCAGTCAATCCAGTCCGGTCGTGAAGATTATGCAATACATGAAAGGCGACTTCTTCGAGACGCAGTTGCAGACTCGCAGCGATATCGCGCTCACGATCGGTAAGCTCGGTGCCCGCGGGCCGCGGTGGTCCAAACAGTCGTGCAAACTCATCGGAGAACACGCGTCCGATAACCGGCGAACCCTGATCCCAGGTCATCTCGACACCTTCAGCATGATGACGGAAGTAATCGAGATTCAGACGAAATCGCCCGTTCTCTTCAGTGCGAATGATCTCGCGAAACTCATTGATGAAGCGTGGCTGGCCATACGGCGCGAGACCCATCACCTTTCCTTCATCGCCGTAATGTGGAAACCCGATAAACTGTGTCGTAGCGGTGTAAACAATGCCGGTCGAGTGTGGATACTCAACCTGGCCCAGAACTTCAATCGAATTCCCTTCGCCCACGGCCCACATCGTCGAGATGAAATCGCCAAAACCATCGATCGACAACAGCGCGGCACGTTTAAAAGGAGAGACGAAGAAACAACTGGCGAGATGTGCGCGATGGTGTTCGATGTTGTGAAACCGCGCGCGCACGTGTTTTTTCGGCACGCCAAAGACGCGCGCGAGCTCATCCTTAAGATCGCGCACCTTCGCAGCGTTGCCGAGTCGATCCTTGATCTGGGTGCGAGCAAGACTCGCAACCCGCGTGGCCGCGAACAGGATCTTCTTGTGCAAATGCGCTGACGGATCGCGCGAAATCCCGACGTGGTCCAGGTCCTCAACACCGATGCCCGCTTCTTTCAGACAATATCGAATCGCCTGCTCCGGAAATCCCGCCGAGTGTTTGAAACGATTGAAGCGCTCTTCCTCCGCCGCAGCGATCAATTGACCATCGCGGACGATCGCCGCCGCCGCATCCCCGTGATAAGCATTAATCCCCAGAATGTACATCCAAAATCCGTTCTCTATCCGTGTAATCTGTGGCTCAGCATCGCCTCCGCCATCGCGCGTTGAAACGCATAATAAAAACCCGGCCCAACCATCCAGGATCCCGCCACGAACGAACAGGCAATAGACCAGCATCACGGGCGGCACAACGAAGCGCCAGCGTCGCAAGCGATCGGCAAAAGCGAGTTCAGCGGGATCGGCAGCACGCAGTTTTTGCGCTTCGAGCTCGGTGTATCGGGCCTGTGAGCTAAACCACCGCCGCAGCGATTTGCGATCGTCGTGGAGCATTGGCGCACGCAGATCTTCAATCACGCCTTCGAGCGCGACGCGTTGTGTGTGGCCGTCCTGAACGTAAGTCGCCGCCTCGCGCCGGTAAAGCACGGTCACGGGCGGATAGATCCCGCTGCGAAGTTTTCTGCCCTTGATGCAGTAGACAAAGCTCGCGCGATAGCCGGCGGTTTCATTGCCGGGCGCTAGGTTCTTGAGTTCAGCAATGAGCTCATCCGACAGAACATAATCAGCATCGAGCGCGAGCACCCACGGTGTTGAGATGCCGGTTTCTTTCAGGCCAAACTCCCACTGATTTCGATGACAATCGAATGCTCTTTGAAAGACACGCACGCGCGGAAACGACTTCGCAATCTGCAACTGTGTCGTCGTCACTGAAAGCTATCGACCACAACGATGTCGTTCGCCCAGCTCAACGCGCCAAGCGAGCGCGCGATGTTCGGCGCTTCGTTGTACGTGAGTATGAGCGGTGTGACGTCGGTCAGCATTTAGCGCGTAGTCTTGCGTGCGTGGCAGATCATGTTCTTCCAGAGCCACGGCGCGCGTCCGTAGAACGTGAAGCTGAGATCGTCAAACCCGTGAGCCCGCATGAGTTTTGAAAGCGTGTTGACGCTGAAGAACTTGATGTGACCCCCGTCGTGCAGGGCAGAAAAATGCGCGTCCATCTTGCCCGTCGCGGCGAGCACGAGATTTTTAGATAACCGTGATAAGGCGTGCCCAACAAAATCTGACCGCCAGGTTTCAGTGACTTAGCCGCCGGCTTCAAGCAGATCAGACGGGCGATATAAATGCTCGATCACGTCGCTCGAGATCACGAGATCAAATTGTCCGAGACTAAGATCACGATCGATCAGCGCGTGAACAAACTCGACGCCGGGATACGCGCGTCGGGCGATCTGAATGCCACTCTCTGAAGCATCGATTCCCGTGACGTGATAACCGAGAGCAGCAAGCCGTCCGCTGATGTGACCGTTTCCGCAGCCGAGATCGCAAATCGATTGCACGCCGTCGAGCTTCTTCACGAGCTCGACGAAAACGCTCGTCAGCTTCTCGCCCGACTCGCCGTTTCCTGCGCCCTCGGCGTGCCATTCAAACTCGGTGTAGGTTGGTGCCGCCATCAGCTTTGCGTGAGAACTTCCGTGTAAAGATCAACTAATCCCGTCGCCACATTCTCCCATGTATACCTTTGCGAGAGTTGCTTGCCCGCCCGCCCGCGCTTCGCGAGCTCCTCATCGTCCGCGAGTGCTTCAGTCAGTTTCGCTGTCAACGCATCTTTGTCGACTGCGGCAATCCAACCTGCATTCGCTGACACGATCTCAGCGGCGAGATTCACGTTTGGACTGACGAGCACAGGCACGGAGTGAGACAGTGCTTCCATCACACACAAACCGAAGTTTTCCTGGTGCGAAGGCAGCGCAAGCAACGACGCGCCGCCAAGCATCGCATGCTTTTTGTCTTCGTCGAGCCAACCGGTAAATTCGATTCGATCTGTCTGCGGACTCGCTGCAACTTTAGCTTTGAGCTTCGACACGTAATCAGGTGGTCCATCACCGGCGATAACTAAGCGCCAGTTCGCTAATTTTGCTTTCTGAACGAACGATAAAAACGCATCGATCAAAACTGTCGAGACCTTTTTTCGGATGCAGGCGCGACAAGACGAGCACGTAAGGCTCGGCGTCTAAGCCGACCATTCGAGTGTGAACTGTTTGCGTCGATGCCGAGCGCGATTACTCTGCCGTGATTCAAGCCGAGATGTCCTTCGGTGGAGAGCTTCTCGATCTCGCTCGTGTAGTGCACGGCCGCCGCATCGTGCAGCATTGCCTTGCCGGAGATTTGCCAGAACAGACGCTTGCGCAGAGACTTCTGCGTCATGCTCCACGGATCGAGCGTTCCCAGCGGCCTGATGATGTAGGGCACGCCGGCCTTGCGACAGGCGTGTGATGCGGCAATCGAAGAGTGATTGAAGACTGCGTGGATGTGGGCGAGGTCGAAGTTCTTGATGTTCGAGCTGAGCCATGAGGCGAGCGGGCGTGAGTATTTGAACGACGCGCCGAGTTGCGACGGAAAGAAGATCGCCGGCACGCCTTTGTATTCAACACCGTCATGCTTTTCTGATAAACCGTCGGTTGTCGAGAGTAATTGCACTTCGATTCCCTGCTGCATTAGCGCGCGACACATCGGAACGATCGCCGTTGCTGGTCCACCGGAGCGCTCCGAGACGGATGGGATGACGTGAAGGATTTTCATGATGCGTTGTGGGAAGTAGCGTAGACAGGATTTACAGGATTTTTTCAGGATTCACAAGATAAAAATCCTGTAAATCCTGAAAAATCCTGTAAATCCTGTCTAACTAATGCCATTAACCTCACACCACCTCACCAGCACATAGATCGCCCACGGCCTGGTCCAACCTACTGAGCGTGGCTTCTCCAGGAATTTACTCCATACCTTCCCTATTTCCCCGGCATTTAATCCCACCGACGATACTCGCTTAGCATCTTCCAACACCGCAGAAACTTCATGCGCGCATCTTCCCCTGCATCCACTTCTCAAACGGCAACGTAAACCCCATCTTCGGCCGTCACAAAAACTCGCGCGGCAACAGATCGCTCATCGCATCCGCCAGCAACGGCTTTGGACCATCATTCCCACGAAGCTTCCATTCACCCGGCAGCGACAGCACAAAATCGACAACCTTCACATCGACAAACGGCACACGCACCTCGAGCGAATGGGCCATGCTCATCGCATCCGTATCGCGCAACAAAGTGTTCGTCATGTAACCGCGCAACTCAAGTTGAGAGATCGCGTTCACGACATCGTCATCAAGATGATGACCATTGCCCGCGCCATTCACGTCCCGTCCGGTCATTCGCAATAACTGCATCTCTCGAAAATAGCTGTCTCGAGATGCGATACACGTCCTGCGGCCTGCCCTCGCTCGTCATCAACTGCCAGAACTTATTTCGCTGCACTGAGCCATTCAATGCCCTCTTTCCGACACCCGAAGCCGCACGCAACACACGCTTCGACACAGGCGGACATCGCATCGAACCTGAGCGCGCGTCGAAAGCTCGGATAACCCGCAAACAGCTCATCACCGCCGAGCCCGGAGAGCGCCACCGTGATCCCTTCGCGCTTCACGGCGCTGGAAACGACGAACGTGTTGATGCCGTCCATCGTCGGCTGATCAATTGCGGCGATCGCGTCCGGCAGAATTTCGAGTAGACGATCTTCGCTAAGCCGTATCTCGGAATGATCGGTGTTGAAGCGTTCCGCAACCGCACGCGAGAACGGCGCTTCGGTGTACGCCGCTTCCTCAAACACTACACTGAACGTCTTCGGACGTTGGTCGCTGACGCGACTCATCAACGCGACGAGAGCACTCGAATCCATTCCGCCGGATAGAAACACACCGAGCGGCACATCACTCACGAGATGAAGTCGAACCGATTCTTCGAGCTCGGAGCGCAGACGCGCGACAGCATCGTCACGATTGCCGTCGATGCTTTCAGTCTTCGGAATCGCAAATCAATGTCGCGCAACTCAAGATCGTTCATTCACTTGCAGGCAGTGACCGGGCAAAAGCTGCTTGACGCCCTCGACGATTGTGAGTGGCGCTTCAACTGAGCCATTCGCGAGATATGAATCGATGCCCGCCGCGCTGAGCTTGCGCGGCACAAGACCACTGGCAAGCAGCGCGCGCAACTCGGAGGCAAAGATGAAGTGTTGCCGATCGACGTAGTAGTAAAGCGGCTTGATGCCGAGAGGATCGCGCGCGAGCAGCAATGTTTGTTTCTGAGCATCCCAGATTGCGAGCGCAAACATGCCGCGCATTTTGCGGAAAGCATCAATGCCCCACTTGTGGTACGCGCGAAGAACGACTTCCGTGTCAGTGTTTGAGGACCAGAGATCGTCGCCGAGTTCTCGCCGGAGATCCTTGAAGTTGTAGGTTTCGCCGTTGTACGTGATCCAGTTGCCGGTTTGTGGATCGATCATTGGTTGATGACCGGCGGTTGAAGTGTCGATGATCGCGAGCCGCGTGTTGCCGAGGATCACTTCGCCGTGCGCGAACGTACAGCTTGCGATACCGCTATCGTCAGGGCCGCGGTGTTTCTGCGCGTGATTCATGCGCATCACAGCGTCAGGCGATGATGGGCCGAGTCTTAAAATTCCGGAAATGCTGCACATATCCGAGTCAATCGTTGACAGGATTTACAAGATTTTTCAGGATTAACATGTAAATCTTGGAAAAATCCTGTAAATCCTGTCAAAAATTACCGCTGGCAATCACCCGCTGAGCATATTTAACAAATCGCGCCGCCCCGTTTTGCAGCGTATGCGCGCTCACACTCTCACGCGCCTCGCGACCCAATGTCACGAAGCTCATCTCCGTCATCGTCGCCGCCTCACGCATCGCCTCCAACAACGCTTCCTCATCTCCAGCGCGCACGAGCCACCCATTACGCCCACTCTCCACAAACTCAAGCGCCGCGCCCATGCGATCACTTGCGATCACCGGCAGTCCCGACGCCAATCCTTCCGGCACCACCAGCCCCCAACCGTCATACCGCGACGGCACACACAACACATCCGCACACGCATACTCCGCCGGTAACTGCTCCCAATCCCTGAACCCAACAAACTCAACTCGCTCACTCACCGGCCGCAACGTCTGCTACAAGCGACTCGCGCAACTCTCCTTCGCCAACAATCTTCAGCCTCACATTCGGAACCTCTCGCGCGAGCCGAACAAACGCCGCCGCGAGCAAGTCCACACCCTTGCGTGCGATCAACGAACCTGAAAACAAGAACGTCCGCTCGCGCTTCTCTTCGCGACGCCGGCACATTGAACCGTTCGAGATCAGAAAAGTAAGGCAGAGTTGAAATACGCGCGCTCCGCCCCAAACTCTCTTCGATACTCATCAACAGCAAACTTCCCAATTCCCCAGATCGGCACGGTCGACGCATGCAGCTTCGCGAGTTTCCACCGGCGCAACAAACGCCCAGCCCACGCAGGCTGTCGAAATCCCGGCCGCTCACCCCAGAAACACCATGGCCCACCAGCCGCCGCTGCGCTCATCAATCAACCGTTCCGCATTCGCATGGCGGTAATAGTTGAACACCACGAGATCAGCAGCGCGCGCAGCATCACGCGCCCGCGACATTCCCTCACCCGATCCATTCAACTCAATCGACGCATGTCGAATCTCAGACGACTTCCAGTGACGATTTGGATCGCGGCTGCGCAGATAAGCCACCTCCAATGAGCACTCACCCTGCGCTTCAATCTCATTGAACAGCTCGACCTGGTACGGCGACGGACAATCTGTCAGCACAAAAACTTTCACCGCGCCTTCACGTGTCTCAGTTTCATGAACAAATGTGATAATCCCACCCACGCCAGCACCACATAGCTCACGAGGATCAGCTCCAGAATCGATCGCATTCCGGAAAACAGCGCCATCACGACGATGCTGTAGATCACGAGCGCGCCCTGCGTGTTGCAGCGCGCGAGCAGACCACTCGCAGTCGACGCAACGCGGCCGTAAAACCATCCGCCCAACGCGACGCCGATGAATCCCAGCGACATGAAAAGCTCGCCGATCACCGAGTAAGAAAGGGAAAGTCCCTGGACACCGAGCGCGCTCGGCAAGTCAAATCCCGGATCGACTGGTTTGTCCGGCCAGAAGACGCGCGGCACCGGCCGCACGATCACGTAAACCAAATACTTGTGATAGACAAACGGGTACGAATCAGGGATGAGCTGAATGATCTGGCAGAGGCGATAGAAGTTGTCGTCGACGCGCAGGTGTTGCTCTTCGAGGATCCCTCTCTTTTCAAAACGACCGCTCGGGATTTCACCTTTGCCAACGAGCACGCTCAGGCCGACGTTTCTGTATTCGAGCATCACCTGAAGCGCAAGCAACAGAGCGAAGATGGCGACTGCGGTCATCACGAGATGCTTGACCCGCAGGCGGTGCTGGTCCAACACCCAGAGGATCAGCGCCATGCCCACCACGACACCGATTACACGGCGGCTGCCGCTCTGCGCGAGGAAGAGCGCAACGATCACCGACATCACGATACAGATGATCGTGCGGGCGTTTCGCATACCCACACGCCGGCCGATCACGACCGTTAAAACCGGAAGCAGGTAGCCGAAGTATTGAAGGTGATCGAGAAATGCGTCCCAACCGCCTAGTTGCCCGCGTCCCCATGGCGCGGCCCAACGCTCCTGGCCCAGGTAGTAGACCATCTCGAACACGTTGAAGTTGCACGGGATGGCAAAGTTCAACATGCCGAGCACGAAGCACGCGACCGCGAGGCTGAAGTAAGTGTTGATCGAAAACTCCTGCGACACGGAGCTAATCAACACCTTCGGGAATCCTCCATGAGCGACGCAACGCGCCGAGCCAGACCATCACGACGAAGAGTCCGATGGCGAGAAATGCCTGACGCGCCTGATCGGCGGTGATGTCCTCCATCGCGTAAACGCCTTGCAGAAGATCGAGGAGGAGCCAGTAGATCGGCGCGAGTGACAAAAGGCATTCGCCGCGAAGAAGGGCTTTCGGATAACGAAGTGCAGTGGCAAATGGCGCCGTCGCCAGGCCCGCTGACATCACGAGCGCTGGGTAGAACAATGCGCCTTCGGCTGATGGATCGTCCGGGATCAGAAGGATGGCGAGCGTGGTGGCAATGCCGATGCTGAGTAGCGCGAGCAGCGTCGCGCGCATCGTCATGCTCGGCGTCGCGGCGATACCGAACGCTGGTAGATGGATTAGATGGCCTTGTTGCACGGTGAGTTAGTTGACAGGATTTACAAGATTTTTCAGGATTAACATGTAAATCCTTTCCCTTGTTAATCCTGAAAAATCTTGTAAATCCTGTCTAAAGCTGTTTCAGCGACGTATGGCGAGCATCCCCAGACTGAAGCGCTCATCAACCCCCGATCTCACCGACATCGCACTCAAATTTCTCCGGCGATCGCAAAAACTCGCGCAATCACCTCCGCAATCCTCAACCCGGTAACCTCTTCAATCACGACCCCATTAAACCCATCACGCACCACCTCACCACAATACCGCGACGCAATCACCGGAAGTTTCCACGCCTGCGCCTCCAATTGCGTTAACCCAAACCCATCCGACAAAGTCGGCAAAATAAACACGTCCGCATCGCGGTAATAACTCTCGACCGGTGACACGCGGCGCCACGCCAAACCACCTGATTTGCGGATGAAGTCTCAACTCCGCGGCACGCGGATCTGCATTGGACCAACAAACCAAAATTCGACGTGTTCCCCCGACAACAACCTGACCGCCTCCAGCAACTGCGCGACACCTTTTCGCAAATTCACCTGTCCGAGAAATAAAACTCTCAGCGGACGCTCGGCACTAAACGCACGCGGATAATGACGTTGAAACGACTCTCGTATCGTTCGCTGTTTCATAGGCCACCGGAATCACTCTTATCTTCTCTGCTGCGACGCCTTCAGCTGATCAGCGCATCTTTGGACCAATCGGAGTTCACAACGATCTGATCCGCGAGCGAGCACTCGTCGCGCCAGTTGTCCCAGTAAGCTTTCGGTGCTGGTTCCCAGTGTGTGTGTTTGATTGGCGAGGATTTTTCCAGATCGCAGACAATTCGTTCTTCGGCAGGACCCGGATCGATCTGGCCGAGCACTGTGCGCCAGCCACGCTCGCGCGCAAACTTGAAAATCTCTTTGGCGGCATAGCTGTAGGCGAAGACCGTGTGATTTCCGTTTGCAGTCGACTGGTTGCGCGCAAGGTGGCCCACCGCGTGTTTTTGAAACCACTCGTTGCGACGACAGATCAAATTCCAGCCATTTTCCCGTGCGAGAGAAGCTTTCAACTCGAAACGTCAGCGCAGGGATGTTTGGAGCGACGACTCGCGCGCCCGCGAGGTCCCGGATGAAACCGTCCGGTGAGATTTTTTCCACGAGTGGAGCAGCGTGCCGGGTCGAATCCAGAGATCGGTAATGAATTCGTCGAGCAGGCCGCCGAGCTTTAGCGCCCGTGGTACAGCGTAATGCTCACGCGCGCCAAGCTGGCAGCAGATCCACTTCATCAAAGCCGCACCTCGATGGGCGCCCGTCTCAACGCTAAGTACGATCGCACCACTTTGCTGCTCACTGGCAATCGATACTGGTGATTGGCCCACACATGACCCGGAATCATCGTCACGCCCTTGAAGATCCCGCGCCGCCTTCCATGTTTTAGCAACCACAACAACCGGTTCGCGCACTGCCCGACACCAATTCCCCACAAGGAAACCGGATATCGCAAGTACGCGAGAAGTGCGAGGTTCGCGATGCTGCCTGCCGTCACGCGCGGATCGCCGTGGCGCTTCAAATCAGTGTTATGAAACACGCGCAGCCACGGCGTAGTTAAAATCTTCCCACCCTGCGAGTGCAGGCGAATCGCGAGATCCACTTCTTCCATCCCGTACGCCACCGGCAGCGGCACGTAACCTCCGGCATCGAGGAACGCCTGGCGCCGGAAGATACACGCGCCGCCGGAAAAGTCGGCGGTCCAGTGGGCGCTTCGCTCGTCGAGCCCGATCGACTCGCCCGCGTGATACAACGCCGCGCAGATCAGCGAAGCCTCGGGAAACTTCTCGAAGATCCGTAGCGCGCGTGCAAAGTAATCCGAGTCAATCGGGTATGAGTCGTCATCGAAGCTCGCGATAAGATCAAACTGTGCTGCTTCGACGAGCTTGTTTCGACCACCACCTGGACCAACCTGCTCGTCGCTGCGAAGAATGCGGACATTTGGGAATGCATCGCGAATAGCGTTCTCACAGGCGATTTGATTTGCATCAACATGGACCAGTATTTCGTCAGGGGATGGCACGCAACTTTGGATCACATTCAAAGTTGCGAGTGTCTGCTCGATTCGCTCGTAAGCTGTGACGATTGCCGAGATCAAGGTTTTACATCCTGTAAATCCTGTGAATCTTGAATCCTGTCTAAGACTTAGACAGGATTACAAGATTTGCAGGATTTACAGGATTTGTTCGCGAAGAATCCCCGCGAGCACGTCAGCGCCGGCTGCATTCGGATGGAAACCGTCGCGATAGAAAAGCTCATCACTGCCATTCAACGACGCCGCCCAATCAACAAACTCCACGCCTTCAGCCACCGCGATCTGTTTGAGCCGCGCATTCACCGTTTTGAATTGCTCGCGCGATCCCGGAAAGCGCGCCGTCGTCAACCGGCAACAGTCCCAGCACAAGCACGCGCGTGCCCAGTATCTCGCAGCCGCTTCAGCAATTCAGTTTGATGCGACGTAAACTTTTCGATATCGATCAGCGGCTTTCCGGGCCGGCGTTTTAGCAGCTTCAACCGCGCTCTTTGTTTCAAAGCATCAACCGAAGTCTGCTTCGCCTTTCGCCACCACGTCGTGCTGAAGTAACAGCGCGGATCCATCGCCGCGTAACCACGCCACGACTGCGGCACCCACCAGGGCCAGTCGCCATCTGCGATCATCGCCGGACGAATGATGCTTTCCAAACTCCCACGAAATATCACGACCAGCTCCGGACGCAACGCCGCAATCAACGGCAACCAACCAAAATCAGAATCGATCGTCTGTCCCTCACAGCCAAGGTTCCAGAGCCACAGATCTGACGAAGTCTGATCAGCATCGACGTTCATCAAACCCGCCACGTTGAAATCGATCTGCCGATTGAAGATCAGCGTCGATCTGTCGTAAACGAAACTCATGCACATTCGCGTCCATTTGGCGAACGCAGTTGCTTCACGAGCTCCGTAACGTGACTGATCCGCTTCGATCCGACGCCTTCGGTAAGACTGTCACCGAGAAAAACCCAGTTCCGAGCGCGCGGCAGCATTGCTAGCGAACAATTGGAATCAGAATGCGCCCGAAAGCGCGAATGCGACCGCTCAGTGGCGCAAGAAAGCCACGAAAGTTGAGCCGCCTCACGCAGCCGAGAAACTGGCTCAACGTTTCCACATTGAAATAAAGAACGACAAGCCCGAACGATCGCAGCAGGCCATAGTTCAGCGTGCGCCGCAGGATGAAGAAACGATTGAAGAGATCGTCTTCAGCGGCAATGAGGCTCGAGACGCGGCCGCTCGGCGCGTGATGATGGGCCATGCGCGCTGCCGGGCAGAACATGATGACGTCCGAGCTTGCGAAGCTTCAGTCCGAGATCGACGTCTTCGTTGATGGTGCAGCGATGCAGAAAGAAATCCGAAAAGCCGCCGGCGCTGAGAAAGCGGAGCGACGCACGAGGCTGTTGCCCGATCCGAGCCATTCGATCGGAGTTGGACCAGCGGGCACAGGATTGTAACCAAAGCGGAGCAGTGGTCCAACTACCCTGCCTTGCCATGCTTCCTCGTCGCATGCGAAGAACGTGACGCAGGTAGAGTTGCCAGATGCGAGTTGGAGCAGGCCAGGTTTGGTTGTTGAAGTCCGCGGACACGGCAACGACGTCTTCATTTTGCTGCAAGACTGCGAGCAGATGCTGCACGCAATCCGGTTCGAGAACAACGTCGTCATCGAGCAGCAAGCAAGTTGTCACCGTGTGCCAGATCGATCGCGGCCATGCGTTGACGAACAGCATTTGGCGGTGCGACGTGGATTCGTTTCACAGCAAGTCGAGCTTCAGCTTCGATGCACCGCGCTGTCTCGGGATCGTTGCTGGCGTCGGCAATGATGACTTCATCGGGCTTGTGCGTCTGTGCGGCAAGCGAGTCGAGCAGCGCC
Source organism: uncultured Acidobacteriota bacterium (assembly GCA_963748155.1). Lineage (GTDB taxonomy): Bacteria > Acidobacteriota > Blastocatellia > Pyrinomonadales > Pyrinomonadaceae > PSRF01. The sequence goes on from CAVVHV010000006.1 coordinate 210,496, forward strand.
CGCAGCGACTCGGCGCGGCCGATGGTTGGGATGATGGCGGTGATGGAATTCACTACTTCTGTACAACCAAAAACTCGACGCCGCTGGCCGTCTGCTGGCCACAGCTTGCTCGCCGTCTCCGCGTGATCCAAGCAAAGCCAGTAATTCGCCAACGCCACTTGAAACTCGTGATTGAATGACAAGAACGCCTCCAGCAAATACTGCTCATTCAACGCAAGCCTGCGCTCGATCAACCACTCGGCCGGGTAATCGTGCGGAAAGAAGATGTCGTGCACGTGTACCCAGACGCCGGGCGCAAGACGCGGCAGGAGTTCGAGAAACTCGTAACAAACGTCGCTGCCAAACTTCACCGTGTGACTGGAGTCGATGAAGAGAATGTCGTTGGCTTCGAGACATGAGAAGAAACGATGTCGATCTCTTCGACGCGTTTTTGAATCAGTTCGATGTTCGGACCCGCGCCGTTCAGTCGTTCCGGGTAAGGCTCGATACAAGTGAGCGTGCCGTTTCCGTTCGCAGTCAGTGCTTTGCCTGCGAGCCGCGTTGAATAACCGCCGCCGATCTCAATGATCCGTTGCGGCTTGAGATGGCGAATGAGCGAGTAGTAAATAGCCGCGTCGAAGACCGCTGAAGAAATCGTTGTTGAAGTCGAATTCGATTGTGCTTAGTTCGTCGCGATAAGCAGCCAGATCGTTAAGCAGCCGTAATTGATCGTCCCACCTGAAATCAATGCCGGGAAACTCTCGACGGCGCGTGATCTGTTCCAGCGTGATCGAGCGGAAGTCGGGGAGAGGCTCGTAGTAATGAATCGGGCGGATGTGATAGCCCCAACGATCGGTGAGATTGGGATGGCTTTGTGCCCGGAACAAGAGGTGGTGTGCGTACGCGATCGAGAAAAGACTTAGGAGCCACGGATTACACGGATAAAGCACTGATTGAAGATTTGCTGGACGCGCGCGTGGGTGAAGTATTCACGGCCGATGTCGAGAGCGCGTTTGCCAAGCGAGAGGCGGTGGTCGGGGTTGTTTGCGAGTTTAGCCACAGCGTTGGACAGATCGATTTCGGTTTCCGCGATTTCCGCGACGCCCGGGTTTTCGCGCGCCCAGGCGACGGCTGAACAATAGCTCGGACCGTAGATCACGAGTGGGACGCCCGTCGCCGTGTAATCGGCGAGTTTGCTCGGAAACGCCATTTCCATGTTGGCGCGATCGGATGCGGCGAACGACATCGGCACGAATAACGCATCTGCTTCTTCGCGAAGCCGTTTGAGCAAGTCAGTCGCGGCTAATAGACCGCAGATTTCAGTGTTCGGATCGTTCGAGACCGACTTGCTGCGCGACATCAGGCGTCAATGGTCCAAAGATCAGCAATCGTCCGTTAACGGATTTTAGTGCTTTTGCAGTGCGATAAGTGCCTGGATGTAGCCGTCGGAATTGATCGTGCCTGCGAATGCGATCGTGAATGGCTTGTCATTGCTTGCGAGATGCGCCGGTGGCTCGTCGTAATCAGGACAATCTGCGGCGCGGCTCGGATAGATCACTGCCGCGGGTGCGCCGTAACGCTGTTCATAGAAACGACTCATCGCCGGCGAAACGCACAAACGCGACTGCGCCTGGCGATAAACACTCGCGAATCGCTCGTCGAGCCAGTTGCGAAACTGCGGCGCGACGTCCGCAACACGCGGCCAGTCGTCATGGACCATCAAATGCAGCGGCACTTTTCGTTGTCTTCGCGATTTCCGCGGCCGCGAGCCAGCCAAACCCGTGCGCCACCGTCAACACGCCTTCACACGCAAACCCGTTGAGCGATTGCGAGATTTGCTGCCCCATGCGCTGAGCGGCGTGCGTGTACCACGCAACCGCGTACGGATGAAATCGCGTGTTGAGCCAGCGCGGTTTGCCGATCGGATGAGAAATGTAGTTGATGTTCGGCAGCCGTCGTTGCGGTTGCGACTCCGTCGCCGTCTCAATGATCGTCAACCGGCCTGGCGGATAATCCGACAACAGTCGATGCAACAACGCCGACCCGTGATACGACGCCTCAACCGGCACATCGCCGACATAGACAAGACGCTGGAAATTCATAACTCGATAAACGTGCCGCATCCAGTCGGCCGTCAATCGCATGCCGTCCTCGAGGCTGTAGGAGTTTTTGTGGTCCAGATCGCGAACCGACTTCGATGTGTCAACACGCTTCAATTTCGTCGTGAGGATCTCCGTCTCCTGATGGTGGACGAGCTTCGGATCCGCGCCCGTAACCTTGAGCACCACGTCTGAAAGCTGCTCGATCGTGTGCAGATCGGTGCCACCGATGTTGTATGTCTCGCCCGCGCGGAAGTTGTTTGTGATGTTCGCGAGCGTGCGGACGGTGTCGGCAAGATAAGTCGACGTGCGCGAGTGGCCGCGAAAGACGGTCCAGGGCAGTCCGTGCAACGCGCAGTAAAGAAATCGGCAGTTCACCGAGCGATACGGGCTGTAATACTCGCCTGGTCCATAAGTGTTGAATAAGCCGCACGACGACGCGTCTCGGTACCGTATTGAAGTGCAGAGTTTCTGATCTGCATCTCGTTGACCCACTTCGTCATCGCGTAGTCGTTCAACTGCTTGATCTCGTGTTCGTCCATCACGGTCTCGACCATCAGGTCGGGCCAGTCGCCGTAGACTTCGGACGAGGAGAAGTGGATGAGCCGAAACTTGAGACGCTCCTGGAGACGAATGACGTTCTTCGTGCCGATGGCGTTCGTGCGCCAGAGTGTTTCGTAGAAGTCTTCACCGTTCCAGCGGCCGAACTCCGCGGCGCAGTGGTAGACGTAGTCGAATGGACCACAGCGCTCGAAGACGCGCTCGAGCTGGCGAAACTCGCCGACGTCGCAGCGCGCGTAGAGCGGTACTTCGACGTCGGTGCGCAGGCTGAAGCCGATCTCGTCGGGTTGATGTTGTATGATCGCAGGAGACGACGTGATGTCCGCGATTGCGTAGCTCTGTGATGAAGCCGGCGCCAACCGTGCCCAGACCACCGGTGACAAGAATTCTCATTGGTTCGTGATTTTGGAGTCAGTTTTAGACAGGATTTACAAGATTTTTCAGGATTTACATGTAAATCTTGTCTAATCTTGTAAATCCTGTCTAAAGCTGTCGATCCATTGCTCTGATCGCATCCGGTTCCAACAACTTCGCTTTCGATTTGATCACTCGATCGATCATCTTCACACTCAGCGACACGATTTCCAACAACACCGGTCTCGGGATTGTAGGCGCGGAAGCGATGACTGTGCTTAAAGCCGGCCGCCGCATGACGATACTCATCAACCTCGAAATCGTGAATCACGATCCACGGACTTTGTGGTTGCTTACGTGCAACCGCGCGGATCGTCGCAGCACGCTGCGCACTGGTTTTTGAGTCGTCAATCAGGATCAGATCGAAAGATTCGAGATCGAGATCGGCAACAGACTCAGCAATTTCGCCATTCACGAGTTGCAAGGTCCATCGATCATCCTTTGCGGCTTCCTGGATCGTCTGCGCCCATGAGTCGTCATTCTCGATTGAGTGCAGTCGTTCGAGATGCGGAAACGCAGCGCGATTGAGAAACGTGAGCGTGCTGTAGTGACCACACCCGAATTCCAAAACATATCGGATTTCGCGCAAGCGACTAAGACCGATGAGAATTGGAACGTGTGTCGCGTAATCGTTAAGCGCCCGTGGCGTGGAAAAGTATTTCCGTAAGATGATTCCTGATTGCCAAACTCGCCAAACTCATCTTTGCGCTAACGGGACGTGCACGCAATCCCACATTCCCAAACCATCCATCAAGCTTCCGCCCGCCATAAACCTCAGTCTCAGCCACCTCAAACTTGAACGTCCGCGGCACGATCTCGATCAACCGCTTCGCCATGTCTTTCAAATGAATCTCCAACTGGTACGAACCCGGCAAAAGCGGTAACGACTCGATCGTAAAACCGAGTTCAGCCACCTCGCCCGCAGGCAAAGACGCCGTCGTGATGAAGTCTTTCAAATCCAGACCAGTCAACCGCCGCGAGTCCATCGTCAGGATCGAAACGTAAAGTCCCGGATCCTTGATCTCCGCTCTCGGAATAAATCTCACTTTCACGTGCACCGGATCGAACGTCTTGATCACTGGACCAGTCGCGGAAATTACCTCCACCGACCTCACAGAAAACGTATTCGTCTCAACAGCCTCACTCAAATCCTGCATGGAATTGATCTGCGACAGATATCGATCGACCGTCTCGTCGATCTCGCCCTGCGCCACGACTCTTCCCTTCTCGATGATCAGCGCCTGCTTGCAGATACTTCTCACCGCAGACATGTTGTGACTGACAAAGAGGATCGTGCGCCCCTGAACACCGATGTCGCGCATCTTCTCGAAACACTTCTTCTGAAACTGCGCATCACCGACAGCCAGCACTTCATCAACCAGCAACACTTCCGTCTCGAGATGCGCCGCGACTCCAAACGCGAGTCGCACGTACATGCCGCTCGAATAACGCTTCACTGGCGTGTCGAGAAACTGTTCGACTTCGGCAAAGCTCGACGATCTCGTCAAACTTCCGATCGATCTCGGCTTTGCGCATGCCGAGGATCGCGCCGTTGAGATAGATGTTTTCGCGACCGGTGAGCTCGGGATGAAAGCCCGTGCCGACTTCCAGCAACGATCCGACACGCCCATAAATGTCTGCTCGTCCGCGTGTTGGACCAGTGATACGCGAGAGGATCTTCAGGAGCGTGCTCTTGCCCGCGCCGTTCAGACCGATGATGCCGACTACTTCGCCGCGTTTGATCTCGAAGGAGACGTCTTGCAGCGCCCAGATATGGCCTCGTCCGTTTTGAGAGTTTTTGGAGCGACGAAAGGCGGCGAGAGCGGTGTTGGAGATCGCATCTCGCAGCGTTTTGTAACTGTCTGGAGATCCGATCCGGTATTGCTTGCTTAGATTTTCACAGCGGATCGCGAGGTCAGGCATACAGATCAATTTAGCCGCAGATTGAGCAGATAAACGCAGATCTGCGTTTTTCCGCGTGAATCCGCGGCTAAAAACTCACGTGCCAACTTCCTTCTCGTAATACTTCTGCCCGTAATAACTCTGGTAATAGTAATAATCGTGAGATTGGAGATTGACGTTGTTCAGCACGACGCCGAAGATCTTCGCGCCCACATCGCTCAACAGTTGTTTAGATCGCCGCACGATGTGGCGTGAGCTCTTGCCGCCATGGACCACGAGCAACACTCCGTCAACCATCGTCGAGATCAACACACCGTCGGTGAATGAGCTGACCGGCGGCGAATCGACGACCACGTGCGTGTACTTCGCCTGGAGCGTCGCGATCAGCCGGCGCATCTGATCTGAGCCAAGCAGCTCAGCAGGATTCGGCGGAATCGGACCGGAAGTCAGAACACTCAACCCGCTCTCTTCATCTTGCCTGACGAGCGACAGCATGTAGTCTTCACTCGCATCACTCGAAAGGATTGAGCTGAGACCTTCCTGCCCGCTGCATGTCGAAGATCGATTGCAGGCGCGGGCGACGCATGTCGGCGTCGATGATGACGACACTCGCGCCGGTTTGAGCGAGACTGATCGCCGTGTTGACCGCAGTCGTAGTCTTCCCTTCACCCGGTAAACTCGACGTGACGAGCAGAGACTTCGGCGCGCGTCCCGCAGTCGAGAGCAACACTGACGTACGAAGATGTCGATAAGCTTCCGCGAGCGGCGAACGACCGTCCACGTTCTTCAACAACTCCGAATTACCGTTGCCGTTTCCGTTACTGTGCTTCTGCAAAGCAGTCGTCCTGGAAGTTCCGGGCAGCACGCGGCGGCGCGCGGCGCTGCCAACCGACGGAATAACCGCGAGTGCCGGCAAGTGCAGCACGCGCTCGACCTCCTCAGTCGAGTGCACTGTGTCGTCGAGGTATTCGAAGAAGAGCGCGAGACCGAGACCGAGACCGATCGACAGGAAGAAAGCGGCGATGACAGTGCGAGTGCGGTTTGGACCAACAGGCGTGTCGGGCGTCAAAGCATAATCGACGATCGAGATGTTGTTCGGCTTGCCGGCAAGCACGACGTCGTTCTCTTTCGCGCCCTGGAGCAATCCATTCAGCAGAGACTTGTTCGTCTCGATCTCCTGTTGAATGATGCGGTAGTTGATCGCGGCTTCGTTCTGCGAGAGCGTTTGCGCGCGTTGTTGTTCGAACGCTTTACGCAGCGACTGTTCGCGCTCGAGCGCCTGTTGATAACGAGTGTTGCAGATTTGTCAGCAACGTCGCCGACTTGCGACTGCGCTGATCCTTCAACTGTTTATCGAGCTCGGTGATCTGCTGGTCAACTTCCTTAACTTCCGGCGCTTCTTCCGTCGCATCGACAAGCAGCAGCGCGCGCTTTTGCCGCAACTCGATTAGCTTCGCCTCGAGATCGGCGTTTTGTTTCCCGCCGTCGTCCACGAGCGCATTAGCCGCATCCGGAAGTTTCGCGGCGTTGTACGCAGCCTCAGCGGTCTTTCGCTCGTTTTCTGCTTGGAGCAGTTGCTGATTCAGACCCGCGAGACGTTCGACAACCGTGTTCTGGTTTGGATCGAGCGAGATGATCTGATTGTTTTTGGCGTAGTTGACGAGTCGTTCTTCAGACGTGCGAATCTGTTGTTGCAGCTCGGCGATGCGTTTCTGGAGAAAGTCGCCGGTCGTGCTGTTGGCTTCAGTTCGCTTCTCGAGATTTGAGAACACGTAAACTTCGGCAATCGCGTTCACGACCTTTTCCGCGACCGCCTGGATCCGTGTGCGTGAACTTGATATCGATGAGACGTGTTTCCTTGTAATAGCCGCGCGTCTCTTTCACTGGCTCGACTTTCAGTCCCGCGAGAATCGTGTTGACGTACGGCGCGAGTCGCTTTGCTTCGTTTAAATCTTCGCGTGCTGTTCCACTGGGCGACGCTTGTCGTTAGCGGCAATTGATCCGGTGGCTTAGGAGTCTCCTGCGGTTTGCTGCCGAGTCCGGCCATTCGCCGCAACGTTTGCCAGGTTGACTGTCTTTGCGCGCCTTTGAAGAAATCCGGATTGTGTTCCAGATCGAGAGTGCGGACGACGCGGCGCATCAGTCCGGGGCTGACAAGGATCTGAAGCTGCGTGTTGAAGTAGATCGGATCGTCAGTTGGACCATAAAGCGGGCGCGTGTTGTTGACGAGATTGCCGGTTTCTTCGAGATCGACCTGAACTCGCGCCTGCGCTTCATAAAAATCCGGCTTGCGCGCGACGTACACGACCGCGAGCATCGTGATCAGCGCCACGATGCCGATGACCAGCCAGAGACGTTTGCGGATCGCTCGCCAGTAGTCGAGCAGGTGAACTTCGTTGTCGGCGTTGGGATCGACGCCGTAATTGTAAGACTGCGGCGGCTCGATCGGACGATCGAGAGCCTCGAGTCTCGGCTCAGGCTTCGCGAGCTGTTTGTCTGGGTTCATGATCTCGCTTTGTTAGGTGCAATTAAGGCACAACACGCACGGGCAGTTGGCCGACGCCAGGCACAACGCCCTGGATCAGGCTGCGCAGGAAGCTTTTGCCTGCCGAAGTCGGAACGTCGATGATGTCGTTTGGCGCGAGCGCCAGATCTTCAGAACGCTTCTTCTCGATTGCGGAAAGATCGACGGTGATCTCTTTTCGGATGGTCGTTCCGGGTTCCTGTCGCAAAACTCGGATCTTGTCTTTGCGAGTGTCCTGCTTGAGACCGCCGGCCATCGCGATCGCGCGCGTCAGTGTGATCGGTTCTTTCAGAGAGATTGTCAGCGGCATAAACACGTTGCCGACCACGTAGACTTGATCCGCTTCAGGCAAGGTCACGATATCGCCGGTTTCGAGATATGGGTTTGATTTCGGATCGCCCTGGAGGACGTCGCTGAGTTTGTAACTGGTGAATGCTGCGGAGGTGTCGGTTTCGTCTGTCTGTTTGCAAGGTGATGTGGCGGTTGAGTGGACGATATTGATCGTCTGGCCGGCTTTCGTGGATGGGCCTTTGGCGTAAGTGAGGAGTTCCAAGAGACGCACGCGTCGCTGTAGCTCGAAACGGCTCTGTTCGTTGACGGCGCCGATGATGGCGACTTGTTTTGAGTGATACTCCTTGATGAAGACGTCTACCTGAAGGTTCTTGTAGTAACGCGCGTAACGTGTCGAGATCTCTTTCGCCAGTTCGCCTTCGGTCAGGCAGGCGGCTTGTATATCGTTGTCGATGAGGGGCATGCGGATCATGCCGTTGCCTTCGACGCGAACCGCATCACGCGAGAGCTGTGGGCGGTTGTAGATGCGGATGTCGAGGACGTCGCCCGGGCCGATGCGGTAGCGATCCTCGGGTGATGGTTGTTGAGCGGATACGGTGCTGGTGATGAGGGCTAGAAAGATTATTAAGAGCGTCATTTGTTAAGTCATTAGTTAGACAGGATTACAAGATTTACAGGATTAACAAGATTACTTCCCACCCATCGCAGCGCGCCGCGACAACAGCGCCTCGCGCATGTGATTCGGATGTGCCAGATTCAAAACTGTGTTACTCAACAACACCATCAACTCCTCGTGCTCACGCCTGAAGAGTCCGGTCAGCGGCTGCTCGCCCGTCTTAACCACGATGCCTTCTCTCACCCACTGCCAAAACTGCGTCTGTGTCGTCCAAAACTGTTTGCGGTCGCGGCAGATCACCAGCGCTGTTTTCTTCTTACGCTTCTTCTTCATTTGGACACACCTCGACCTTTGCGTGTTGTTCTCACACAGAAACCCGTTGGGGAAGCCTCTCTTGCGAGGCAGCACTAGTTGTCAACGTCGGGTGCGAACAGAATTCCTCACACCCGTGTAACTGTCAAGTTTATAAATGACAAAAGCAGTTGTTCACGAAATCTGATCGACCATCTCGCACCAGAGGTGTCCGATGGTGATGTGAGCTTCCTGCACGCGCGAGGTGCGGCTGGAAGGAACAGCCAAAGCCATGTCGCAGAGCGATCCGAGCGGTTCGGCTGTGGCGCCGGTCAGTGCAATAGTTTTACATCTCAGTTCGCGCGCTCTTTCAGCCGCGCGCAAAACGTTTTTCGATTTCCCACTCGTGCTGATCGCGATCAACACGTCGCCGGCTTGCGCCAGTCCTGCCACTTGGCGCGCGAACACTTGATCGTATCCGAGGTCGTTACTCACTGCCGTCAGTGCTGAAGTGTCTGTCGTGAGCGCAATCGCCGGCCACGAGCGTCGCTGCTTTTCGTAACAACCGACCAGCTCTGCCGCGATGTGTTGTGCATCCGCGGCGCTACCACCGTTTCCACAAAGCAAAACCTTTCGACCGCTGGTCAGCGCTTCACAGATCATCTGTCCGGATCGTTCAATTTCAGGGAGTGCTGCGTCGAGTAATTTTTGGATTGTGGCCAGGTGCTCTTGTAGAGAGTCGGTCAAAAATTGCACGTGGGGAAATTAACACAGTTTTAGGCAGTTGCCCACGGATATCCGTGTATTTTGTGTTACCCTGTACGCCGCACTCACAATATATGAGCAATTCCAATCCAACGCCGATGCTGCGTCAGTACCAGGAACTGAAGCAGCAACATCCCGGGACGCTTCTGTTTTTTCGTCTCGGCGATTTTTATGAGCTGTTTTTTGACGACGCGCTGACGGGTTCGCGCGAGCTGCAAATCACACTCACCGCGCGACAAAAAGAGAGCGACAATCCGATTCCGATGTGTGGCGTGCCGCATCACTCCGCCGCGAATTACATCGCGCGCCTCGTGCGCAAAGGTTATCGCGTCGCGATTTGCGAACAGACTGAAGAAGCCGGTAAGACGAAGAAACTTGTGCGGCGCGAGGTAGTACGTATCGTGACGCCGGGCACTCCGATTGACCCGCAGTTGCTCGAAGCCCGTGAGCCGGTGTTTCTGGCGGCGGTTTGCAGTGCGGGTGAGTCGATCGGCGCGGCATTTCTGGATATTTCGACTGGAGAATTTCGCGTCACGCAGGAAACGGGACGCGATTCGTGGGTGCGCATTCGTGCGGCGCTCGAATCGTATGCGCCACGAGAGTTGTTGTTCCCTGCTTCGCTCGGCGCGCTAATTAAGGCCAGTCTTACGGGTAAAGTCCAAACCGTGCCGCTGCCGTTGGAAAGCTCGAACGGCACCGCACATGCCCGGGATGAGTTTGGTTTTGACGTTGCGCTGACGCCGCTCGACGATTGGCAGTGGCAGAAAGACGACTGTTTCACCTTCCTTCTCGATCATTTCAAAGTAAAAGCTCTCGACGGTTACGGTCTTGCGCGAAAAGACGAAGCGATTCGGGCCGCGGGTGCTTGTTTGCGTTACGCTCGCGACACGCAACGCGCTGCCGCCGAACATGTAACCGATCTCATTTATTTCGAGCCACAAGACCATCTTGTGCTCGACAGTGTCACGGTTCGCAATCTCGAACTGGTTGAGTCGCTCGCCGGTGGAAGCGGTCGCTCGTTGTTGCAAGTGATCGACGAAACCGTGACTGGCATGGGTGCGCGATTGTTGCGCGCATGGTTGTTACGGCCGTGCGTGAAGCGCGGTGAAGTCGAAGCTCGACTCGGAGCCGTTCAAGAGTTGCTCGCGTCGCACCTGCGTCGTGACAAGCTGCGCGCGTTATTGAAAGAAGTTTCTGATCTCGAGCGTGTCGTGGGTCGGATCAGTCTCGGGTCCGCGACGCCACGCGATCTGTGTGCGATGTTGCGTTCGCTCAACCAGGTGCCGGCGATTCGCGAAGTGTTAACCGGGCTCGATGCTTCGTTGATCGAAGTGCTGGTGGAAAACACTGACGAGCTACCAGACATCCGCGATCTGATCACACGCGCGATCAACGACGATCCGCCCATCAAACTCAGCGACGGAGACACGATCCGCGAAGGCTACTCAGCCGAGCTTGACGAGTTGCGCTCGACCAGTCGCAACGCCAAACAGATCATCGCCACGCTCGAAGCCACAGAACGCTCGCGTAGTGGCATCAACAATCTCCGCATCCGTTTTAATGGCGTGTTCGGCTACTTCATCGAAGTCTCGAAAGCGAATGCCGCGCGCGTGCCGGTTGAGTATGAGCGACGCCAGACGCTCGCAAATGCCGAACGCTTCACCACACCCGAGCTGCGCGATTGGGAAAAGAAAGTTCTCGGTGCTGAAGAACGTATCGTGCAACTCGAGACGGAGCTCTTCACGGGTGTCTGCCGTCAGGTCGCCGCGGAAACGAAACGAATCCAGATGACTGCGCGGGCGCTTGCGGCGCTCGACGTGCTCGCTTCGTCCGCTGAAGTTGCTGCGCGCCGTCGTTACACGCGACCGGTGCTGCACGATGGTGACGAACTCGAGATCATCCAGGGACGGCATCCGGTTATCGAGGCGTTCATCGATGAGCCGTTCGTGCCGAACAACGTCTATCTCAACAACTCGACTGACCGGCTGCTGATTATCACTGGACCAAACATGGGCGGCAAGAGCACCGTGCTGCGCCAGACAGCGATCATCTGCATACTCGCGCAAACGGGTTGCTTTGTTCCGGCAGAGCGTGCGCGACTGCCTTTGCTCGATCGGATCTGGACGAGGGTTGGCGCGTCAGACGATCTCACGCGCGGGCGTTCGACGTTCATGGTCGAGATGACTGAGACGGCGGCGATTCTGCACAGCGCGACGCCGCGCTCGCTCGTGTTGCTCGACGAGATCGGTCGCGGGACGGCGACGTTTGATGGACTCTCGATCGCGTGGGCTGTGGCGGAGTACCTGCACAACTCGGCGGACCATGCGGCAAAGACATTGTTTGCGACGCACTATCACGAGCTCACTGAATTAGCGGAGCGTCTGCCGGGCGCGCAGAACTATCAGATCACTGCGACGGAGCGTGAAGGTGAAGTCGTGTTTCTGCACCGGCTCGAGCGTGGGCGCGCGTCGAAATCTTACGGTATTGAAGTAGCGCGTCTCGCGGGGTTACCGCCGGCAGTGCTATCGAACGCGCGTGAAGTGCTGGCGCGGCTGGAGCGATACGAGCTGGATGTGTTTGCGGATGATGACAGCGACGCCCTCAACAAGGCCGCACGACGCAGAGCCGCCGCGCAGGCATCGCTCTTCGACCTCGCGAATCAGAGGGTTGTTGAGGAGATCCGCGGAACATCCGCGGAAATCAGCGGTGAAGAAGCTCGAGAATTGCTGCGCCGCCTGAAGGAACAGCTAATGTAGGACGCGGGTTAACGCGGATTGTCGCGGACGCGGAACCAGTCGCCTTTCCCATCATTCGTTCTTAGCATCCTCAAGATCTCGTCGTACGTGAATGGGCGGGCGCCGCGTCGACCAAAGACGGAGACCTGGTTGCCGCTCTCGTCCACAGCGCGATCGCGATCCAGTGGTTTTGAAATAGCCAGCGCTTCGCCTTTCGTTTTGAACGTCGCGATCAGCACCGGTTTCGGCCGTGGGCTGAAACCGGCATACTCGGGCATTGTCTCCGGCGACGTCAGTTGCAAGACACGCATCCCGTTCTTCCCATCCGCCACATACGCAAACAGGCTCGCGTTCGTCATCGCCACCTTTACCTGATGTACATCATTGAGCTTGCCCTCAGCGTTGTACGTCTGATCGAGGCGTGGATGCTCGGGCTGTTCGACGTCAACGATAGCGATTCCGTCTGGGCCATTCGCGACATATGCATACGTCCGCGCGACGTAAACATCGTGCGCATGACCCAGCGGCAACAAAAGCACCATTCAACAACGTGCGCCTGCTCCGGCGTCGTCACATCAACAACCTTCAGTCCCTCCTCATCAACCACAAACGCATACCGAAACTGAATCGCCACTGACTTCGGATGCTTGAGACCGATCCGGCTCACGATTCGCGGGTTCAACGGATCGTTGATACTGACGATTACGAGGCCCTGCGCGGTCGTGATGTACGCATAGTTGCCGGCAATCACGATGTTGTTCGCATCGTTGAGCGCGCCATTAGGATTGAACGTTACCGCACGCTTCAAGTAGTTGTTCAACGGATCGCCGTCGAGCAGCGTCGCCGCATTCACAAGGATCAGTCCTTCATATTTATCGACGACATAAAGATACCCATAAAGCGGATGAATCGGCTGCTCTTCATTCTCCGGTAATCTTGTACGCGCGGGATCGACCGCGAGCGTCGTCGGCGCGGCCACCGCCGTCGCATACTTCGTCTTCACCCAGAACTTCTGCCCAAAGCGCGACACCGGCGCCGTCACGATCCGCTCCGAAAACCCTTTCTGATCGATCTGCGCCACATCGTAAACACGCAATCCACCCTCGCCCGCCGCCACGTACGCATACTCACCACGCAACTGCACTTGCAGCACCTTCGGATTTCCCACGTGCTCGTAAAACGTCTTCAACTCGCTCCCACCACGCACAAACCGATCGTAGTTCGCCGGATACGCGATCTTGTGAAGCGTGCTGCCAAACACCGCCTGCGGCTCCGACTGCTCAGTCGCAACGACAACTTCCAGCGCATGATCCGCCGCGATGTAGACGTAGCGACCCATGAAGTTCACGAAGTTCGTTCCCTGCAACAACAACTGCGCCAGCCACGCGTTGTTGTCGTTCTTCTGCGACACGTGACAATCGCTGCACGTCTTCGTCTCGGTCGAGCGGACCGTGTGCGGCACGTGCGTATTGAAGGTCTGGCCCGCAAAACCTTCAGCTGACGTCGTCTGTTGTTGCGAGTAGATCCACTCGCGATTCTGGTTCTGCGAGCTCACGAGCACGGCTGACGACGAACGCACCGGCGCGACGCGATTGCCCGTTACCGTGCCATCGCGCCCGAGCATGAAGATGTCGTCGCGCAAAACCTGAAAGTTGTACTGCGTGAAATTGCGCGTGTTGCCGCCTTCGTTGTGCCGGTTGGGCATCTTGCGATTTGCCTGCATCGAGAGATGACAGCCAAAACAGCTCGTCACCCACGATGAATGACAGGCGACGCACGTCATGTTCGCGTCGCGATGGGCCAGTTGATTGCTGTCGGCCGGAACGTCGCCCCACGTCGCGTTGTCTTTGCGAATCGTCTTCGCGTAACGAGACTGCTCGTTGAAATCGCGACTGCCGGGCGTGACCGTGTCGAGTGTTTGCGGCACGCGCCACCAGCGTCCGGGCACGACCATCGAGTTCTGCATAACGTCGCCGGCTTTCAGATCAACATCGACGCCCTGTTCGTCCTTGCGTTTGCGATCGCGAGTGACCCGCTGGAACAGTGGAATGCGCGCGCCTTCAGCATCGCGAACGCGAATGCGCGTCAGATCCTGTCCGGCCAGCGGCTGGTTCTGCGACTTACGACGCTCAGCACTGGTTCCAGTTGACGACTGCCGCCGCCGGACCCGAAGTAAATAGCGTCGCTTTCTGTTTTATGGTCCCATGACAATCTTCACACGCGATCTCGATCGCGGCGCGCGGCTCGTTGTAGAGATTGCCGTCGCCATGCGAGTCCTGGCGGAAGTGACAATCAACGCAGTGCATACCGCGCTCGGCGTGAATGTCGTTGAGATGCACGGCTTTGCTGAACTTCGCCGGATCGTCAGGCGAGACGATATTGCCCTGCGCGTCGAGCAGATTGCCTTTGCGATCGCGTTTGAAGACTTTGCGAAACAGCCAGCCGTGGCCGTGGAAATCTGCAAACTGCGTGTTGCGCAGAAGCGCGTTGAACGCCGGCGTGCCTGTGTCTTTCAGAAAATCCAAGCCCGACCAGAGACCGCGCAGGCTTGCGCCTTCAGGATTGCGATCGAGTTTCTGCTGTTCTTCGTCCTGACTCGGATCGTGCTGCGTCGCCGGATACATCTTCGCGCCATCGCTCTCGTTGTCCCACCACGTGAGACCGAGATAAGTCGCGACCATGTTCGTGCCCGGATGCATGTGACAGACCATGCATTGCGACGTCGGAATCTGGCTCGTGAACTGGTGTTTGATCGGGTGGCCCGACTCAGACTTCTGAATCGACACATCGGCCGTTTGCGAGCGTCCGAGATTTCCAGCCTGGTGATACGAAGCCGAGTGAGCCGGATCGCGATCGTTTGCATAGATCACATGACACGCGGAACAGCCGGATGAGCGGTAGTCGCCGGGATGATCGTTCGTGCCGAGAAAGTTCAGCGTCGGATCGAGCAGTCGTGTTTTCTGCAACCCGAGAAAAACCGGATCGGTGCGTTGCGCAGTACCAAAGCCGCGCGCGCTGAGTCCCTTGTCAGGTTTGCCGGGATCTTCTTCTTTGTCAGGCAGCCCGACTTCGAGCCGCCGCCTTCCACCACGCTCAAACACACGCAGCACGTTTCCCGGCTGCGAGATCTCCCAGCGCGGGATCGGATCGAGCAGGCTCAAGAGACCTTTCATGCGTCGCTGTTCTTCCGTCGCTGCTTGCAGCAATGTCTGTGGCTTACCCGACTCGTTGTAGCTCTCGCCGAAGCGCGGATCTTTCAAATGGAAACTGCCGTTGTTATAAAGCGCGGCGCCCCAGAGCATCGCGCCGTGCGTCATCATGCTGCGCGACACGTTCTTCGATTCGACGTCGTGACACGCCGAACCGGCACACGTCCTCCCCACCACCCGCAAATCACCCGGATTAACAAACCTCACAAACTCCCAACTCTCGCGCGCGAGCAGCGTGTTCGACCTCTCCGGATTCGCGCCCGTGTACTTCCCATCGCGCCGCCACTCACGCGGAAACGCCGCCCTCACATGCGCTTCCTCTTTAACGCGCGAAACCGGATTCCCACCATGACACGCCGTACAACTCAGCCCAACCGCATCCTTCCCATCCTTGAGCTTCTCAAGCGTCTCCGTGGTCCCATACCTGATGCATCGGCTCAATCTGCCCATGACACGTCACACACCCCTCGAGCTTGGCCGCCGCCGGCTGCTGCGCCGCAGCCACGGGCCACATCATGAACATCAGCCAGAATTAATGCACTAAATCGACTCATGCTTCTCTGTGCAACCTCTGTGTTCTCTGTGTCTCTGTGGTGATAGTGTTTCGTGCAACCACAGAGACACAGAGAACACAGAGGTTGCACAGAGAAGAATTAAAGAATCCGCCGGCGTATCCCATCTTTCAAAACGACAACGTTGAAGTTGATTAATAGTCCTAATTTCCAACCTCCCAAACGAAGATAGGTTAACAATTGTGCATCGTGAATAGGCGCCAATGTTTCTACAGCCTTTATCTCGACAACAACAAGATCAGCTACCAACACATCTAGCCTGTAACCGCATTCCAGTTGAATTCCTTTGTACCGCACTGGCAACCCTCGCTCGCGCTTAAACTCGATATTTCGCAACGAGAGTTCCCGGCAAAGACACTCGCGATAAGACGATTCCAGCAATCCTGGCCCCAACATTCGATGTACTTCTATTGCGGCTCCGATGATTTCATACGTAAGCTCATTCAAGTGAGGATTCATGGCTTCTTTCCAACTCCTTAAAACACCAACTTCATCTGCCCGAACAATGAATACAACATCTTCTTCGGACTGATCACACTTGGCCCACAGAAATCTTCGACACCCGGCGGACAATTCCGCGACGCATCAGTAAAGATATCTCGGAAACCACGTCCGGTCTGCAAGCCGATGCGCCAAAGGTCAGAGTAAAGTTATTAATCAGAAACGGCCGGTAAGCCACGCCGAGACTGTAATCAAAACCGATGTCGTGGCGAATACGATTCTGAAACAGCAGCAACTCGAGCGGCTCCGTGCGATGAAAGCGCAGGTAGTTGATATTAACCACGGCCTTGATCCGCTGCGTCACCTCGACATCAACGCCGCCGTTGTAAATAAAGATCCCGGGATTCACGAAGTTTGCCTGTCCCTGGATCTTGCTGCTTCGCAAACTCGGCAACAGACTGTTCGGTTGGACCAGACCGACACCGGTTTGCGTGAGACGAATTCCATTGCGCACCCAGAAAGAAAACTGTCCACCCACGAAATTCGGATCGTCGAAGATCGCGTCAAAGCCCGATGCCGCGATCGTCTGTCGGATTGCTATCGCCCTGCGCCCAGAAGAATGATCCTTTGAAGCGAAGATAGTCACGATCGACTGAAGCTTCGAGCGCGGCCATGTTCGATCGCACCTGCACTCGTCGTCCTGCGATTTCGTTTCGCTCGTCGTGACCAAACGCGAAATAGTAAGAGTGCGACAGATTCAACCGGCCGAGATGGCCGTCGCCGCTGACACCGAGATAACCAACCTTGATCGCGTGTGGCCTGACGTCGCCAACCGGCGAAGGTCGCACGAGAAATCCATTGCGATCGAATTTAATGCTGCGTCGATCGTCGTTGTAATGAAAGCTGCCCTGGATCGTATAACCCTTGCGAATGAAATCCTGGCGAAAGATGTTGGCGATGTAAACGTTCTGATGGCGCGTGTCGAAGCGATTGAGGCCGCTGTTGGTGTCCTTCTCAAGCATCGAGAAGTACGCGCCGTTGAACTGGTATCGATTGTTATCAAAAGCGCCAAACACGCGCGCGCCGAGATTGTTATCGGAAAAAATAAATCCGCGAAAGTCTGAGACAAACGGCTGAATACCGGCGCGCACCGAGACGAAATCGTAGTTTGCGTTGAGGTCGGCCAGCTTTACTTCGCCAAACGCTTCTTCGAGCGAGGCATGCCAGTCAGTGCGATTCGTGCCGCGTCGCACGTCGATGTTGACCACGCCGTTCTCACGCGCGTCGAGATAATTCGGCACGCTGAAGGTTGGGGAGAACTTGATGGCCCAATCGCGCGGCTTGAACGTCGTGTCGCCATGAAACAGCTCGAAGCTGAACTGCAACGTTTCGTTTGCCGCAAACTGTTCCGGACGGCCGAAGAACTCAGCCCTCCCCGGATCGACACTGCTCACACCTGAAGGCGTCGGCGCGCGACGCTGTTCGACGTTCGTCGAGCTGACGGCGGTGAGGATCATGAAAAGCTTGTCGCCTTTGATCGGATAATCGCCTTTGAGGACGTTTTGATTGTACGGATCCCACCAGCGGCCGCGCTTGAAAGGGATGTCGCGGCCACGCGCACCGCGATCGCCATAACGATCGTACTCGGGAAACGTGATGCGCCAACGATCCGGTAGTCTCGCGTCGCTGTGGCGTGGGCGCGGCGCCGGTTGGCGGCGGCGCGATGGGAATGTCAACGACCGTTTCTTTACCGGGTTCGATTATGACGTTCTCGAGCGTATCGCCGCGAACGATCGCGAAGTCGCCGTAGTTTTTGTCTTTGTCGAAGAGCGCGGTGTTGGGTTGGTCCAGGCTGACGCGATACGCGCCCGCGGGCAGTGAAAGCGAGTAGCTGCCGTCAGTGTCAGTGCGCGTGCGACTGATTTTGCGCGTGACTTGATTGGTAATGACGACGACAACGCCTGCTGCCGGCGCGCCTGCGGAAGTGCGGACCACACCTTTGAGCCGTCCCGATTCTTGCGCGAACGCAGAAAGACAACTCGCTATGATCAGAAACGTCAGCGCTGTTGTTTGGACCGTGCGACGGATCACGTGGTTGGGGTTTTACCACAGATTAGCACAGATTCCACAGAAAAATCTGCAGTAACATCCGCGAATTAATTGCTTTGTGGTACATTGTGGCGCATGCGCGTTGTCGTCTTCCTGCTGACGTTACTGTTCATTGCTGGTAGCGTCATCAAATTCGACAACGCCGGAGCGCAAACAACGCGACCAACCCTCATCAGTCATCCCGACTCAACCCGCGCGATCGCATTCGAATCCGTCACACACCAACGCGAGCCATTCACAACTACGGTCCAGGTCAGATTCGGTTCAGACTCCGCCACACGCATCATGCTGTTCGCGATGAATCTACCGTTCCAGCCCGGCGAAACCGTGACGGCCGATGCGGAAGACGCGAGTCACACGATTTATCCGTTGACCGTCGAACACGTCGGCAGTGTTCCCGATCAACCGTGGGCCACGTCACTTGTTATTCGTCTCGCGGCAAACATGCCGCAAGCGGGCGACGTGCTCGTGCGGATCAAATATCGCGGTCTGGAGAGCAATCGCGTTCGTGTCGGGATCGGTCATGTCGGCGATGGACCACCGGACGACAACAACGCCGGACCAACACCGGGTATTCTCGAGCCGGAGCCTCCGACGAACGCAGCCGCGACCAATCTTGCACAAACCGATGTGCAGACGATTTTGCAACAAGCCGCATCCGCCGCGAGCGCGCTCGGCAAAGCCGTGAACATCGTCGTCACGGATCGCGAAGGAAATGTGCTCGGTTTGTTGCCGATGCCAGGCACGCCCAATTCGACGATTCGCAGTGTTGGCCGTCTCGGTCAGGGGCTTGAAGGCACAGTCGTTCCACCCGCCGAAGCAGCAACAGCTAAAGCCGCAACGGCCGCGTTCTTCAGCACGACCGGCAACGCCTTCACGACGCGCACCGCGGGCTTCATCATTCAGGAACATTTTCCGCCCGGCATCAGCTTTCGATCCGGTGGTCCACTCTACGGCGTTCAGTTCTCTTCCCTGCCTTGCAGCGATATCAAAAAGCCCTCGGCGCGACTCGGCCTATCCGCCGATCCGGGCGGGTTGCCGATCTATAAAAACGGTGTGCCTGCGGGCGCAATCGGCGTCGAGGGTGATGGACTTTACACGGTCGACCGCAATCCTGCGGATGACGATCAGACATTTGAAGAGCTCATCGCCGCGTCAGGCATACGCGGCTTCGAAGCGCCCGGCGCTGATTCGTGGCGACAATATTCTCGTCGACGGTATTCGTCTTCCTTTCTCGAACGTGACAAACGCGCCCGCGCCTTCCACGACTGCGAGCATCGCCGGTGCGACGTTTGGTTTTGGACCAGGAGGTGTCGCGCCTGCTTCCGAGTTTGTGCCGCAAGTCGTTGGTGGCATAGCCGGTGAGGTCAGTCCACGTTTCTTTCCTTTCATTGCGGGTACGGCTCCGAGTAGCAATGCACTCACGGCGAGCGAAGTCGGAACGATCATCGCGCGCGCGGCGCAACAGTCAAACATCACGCGCGCAGCGATCAGGCAGCCACTCGGCAGCAATGCGCGAGTGACGATCGCGGTCGTTGATACTGCAGGTGTGGTTCTCGGAGTTTTCCGTCAGCAGGATGCGCCGGTGTTTGGCTTCGATGTCGCAGTGCAAAAAGCACGCACGGCGGCATTCTTCTCGAGCGCAAACGCCGCAAACGCACTACGAGCTGCCGGTTTCGGATCGTACGTCGATCGCGCTGCGGCTGACGGACTGCGTTTTGACGGCACTGTTGCTTTCAGCGATCGCGCGACCGGATTTCTTCATCGTCCTTTCTTTCCGGACGGGATCGACAACACCGCTGCGGGTCCATTCAGCACTGCGCTTTCTGACTGGAGCCCGTTCAACGTCGGCCTCCAGCTCGATCTCATAAAGACAAACTTCCTGGCGTCTGTCGTTGGACCAGCAGTGCCGTGTACGTCGATTCCCTCGTTGCCGAATGGAATTCAGATCTTCCCCGGCAGCGTGCCGTTGTACAAAAACGGCGTGCTCGTCGGCGCGATCGGGATCAGTGGCGACGGCGTGGACCAGGACGATTTGATTGCGGCGGCTGGTGCTAATGGTTTTTCACCGCCGGCAGCGATTCGTTCCGATCAGATCTTTGTGCGTGGCGTGCGTCTGCCGTTTTTGAAGTTTCCGCGTAGTCCAAACTTATGAGACTCGCTTTCTTCGCGGTTTTGTTGATGGTCACAGTCGTGTTGGCCCAGGAGCCGGCCGCGCGACAGACCGGTGTGCTGCGGCTGCGTGTGCGCGTGAAAGCGGACGACACCGCGCCGCTGCGAGGGCTCGCACGCAAGCGCTTCTTTCTCATTCCGGGAACACTCGAACAGAACCGCGCGCTGATAACTAGCCATTGAGCAACAACCACTCACAACGCGTGACTGTTATTACAAACAACATGGTGCAAGTGCTGAATTAATCAATTGGTTAAAGGACGGCGATTGCGAATCAGTTTATTGTCGTGGCATCGAAAAAGAGTTCGTGAGCGGACCAAAGGCAGTGCCTGAATTCGCCACTGCGTTCGCGGCGAGCCAAAAAGAGTATCGCAGCGACGCGACCGCACAACAGTGGTTGACCACGAATCTCAGTCCTGAGGTGCGCGACGGCTTCTATAAAGATCGTCAACGGACAATTAAAACACTTCTCGAACAGAGGCAGGTGGGGATGATTCAGTCTGTAATGACGGATCGAAACGGAACTGCATATTTCACCGATCTTGGCCCAGGAACGTACGTCTTATCGAATGTGATCCCAACCGAATTGGGCCAGACTCTTCGTGACGTGGAACTGCGAGGTGCAAGTCAAGGCTGGAGATCTCGCGACCGAAAAGCCGTACCTCGTTTCAAACCGGAAAGATAAGAACGTGAAGTGCGTGGGAATCGAAAAACCAAAACCAGTTTGTGCCGCGGATTAACGCAGATGACGCAGATCAGAACAAAGACCGTTCTTTTCGTTTTAATTCTTATCTGCGTTCATCCGCGTTTATCCGCGGCTGATTATTCGAAGTTCTCTCACTCCACGCCCAAACACCAATCCGCCTGCAACACGTGCCACAAAATAGCCTTCCCCGACATCACGGATTATCCGAGCCACGATGCATGCGTGAGCTGTCACCGGCCGCAGTTCTTCCGCAGCGCGCGGCCGCCAATCTGCTCTGTTTGTCACTCGAAGACTTCGCCGCGCGATGATGTGCGTTACGCGTTTCGCAATCCCGCAACGAAGCTTCAATTCGCGATCGAGTTTCCACACGACAAGCACCAGGACGTGATCGCGATGCTGCGTTTCGCGCACCCGCCGCAGGGTTACAACAACTGCACTATCTGTCACGCGTCACGCACCGCGACGTTCAAAGCATGCGCCAAAGGATCACGGATCGTGTTTCAACTGTCACTGGAAGTCGCAGGAACCAGTCGCCGCCAACTGCAATGGCTGTCACAAGCTCGCAACCGACACCGTACGTGCTCGCCGAGCCGTCGAGGATCTCCGCGAAGTTCATACACGAGGGTGGTGGTGAGAAGAAGCAGCACGTTGCGGAGTGTACGACGTGCCACATCAACATCACGAAAGCCGCATCGCTGCGCGGGTTGAAGCCGGATGTTCCGATCACGGCGTGTACTGAGTGTCATAACAAAGACGGTCTTCGGCAGGATCTGAGTAAAGAGTTAATGGCGATCGATAAGAATCGCAGCTTCACTTGTGTGTATTGTCATGCGGAGAAGGTCGGGAGTCTCGATCCACCGGCAAGTCATTACCTGATTGCGGAGCGTCCGCCGCTGAAGCGCAGGGACATTAAATGAAGATTTGTCTGGCACTACTTCTTCTTGTCGGAGCGGCGTCCGCCCAGGGACCGCAGCTCGACTACTCGAAGTTCCTTCATTCGAGCCAGACGTCACAGTTCCCTCGCCTGCAATTCATGTCACGAGCGCACGGACAACTCGGCAACGCCACGCTTTCCTGGTCACAAAGCGTGCACTGATTGTCATCGCAGCCAGTTCACAACGCCCCAAGTACCGATGTGCACTATCTGTCACACAGACATTAGCTCCGGCAATCCACCACTCAAAAACTTCCCGGCGAGCTTCAACGAACCCTTCAACGTCAAATTCGATCACGCGCAACACAACACCGGCGCCGCCCGACCGCAGCGAGGTTGCGCGGGTTGTCACAGCTCACCAATCAATCGCGGCGTTGGCCTGTCGATCCCCGCAAACCTCGCCGCTCATAACGGTTGCTACACGTGCCACACGCCGTCAAGCAAATCATCCTCCGGCCGCGAGATCGCATCGTGCGGCGTCTGTCACGATCAGAAACGATACCGACCCACGAGCACGAACGCGCGCGCCTATCGCTACGCCTTCAGCCACGCCGATCACGGCACGAGAGAGCGACTCGCCTGCACCGACTGTCACCGATTAACTGCCGGCGCCGCGCAGACACGCCAGGTCAGCTCACCCACCGCAGCCGAGCACTTCGTCACCAGCGCGCAGCTCGACCTGTCTGACGTGTCACAACGGAAAGCGCTCCTTCGGCGGCGATCTCGCCTTCAAAGACTGCAAACGCTGCCACTCCGGCCCAACCTTCCGCATGCCCCAATAATTTTTGTGCCTTTTGTGCCTCTTTGTGGCTAAAATGCCTTCTATGAAAATTCTTCTGATCCTGATTCTGTCGCTCGGTTGTGTCGGCGTGGTTGCGGTCCAGGAAAAGGAGAGCAAGACACAGCCGAAAGAGGTGGTCCTGGGGAAAGACAGCCAGTCGGATAAGTACTGGCGAGGTGGCTTTCAATCACGAGAACCACTCGATTAAGAAGTACAGTCCTGATGGGCAGAGCGTGTTGACGTGTGTTGAGTGTCACCACACGGACCAGCCCACTGCGAGTCTCAAGGCGCCACTGAAGACTTCAGAGCGTGCGGTCGTGTTGACGACGGAAGCCCTCGCTGCCGCGGATGCGAAGCCGGTAAAGAGTTGTCGCGCGTGCCACTTGCAAGCTGGTGACGACAGCGCGCCGATGCCTGCGGTCCAGTATCCGGATAAGCCTGCGCCTACAAAGTTGAATAATGAAGTCGCGTATCACTTGAACTGCAACGTCTGTCACGACAAGGCGATTGCCGCACGGCCGGCGTTGAAAGGAAAGGTGCCGGGTTCAAACGACTGCGTCCCTTGCCACAAACCAGCAGGTTAGCCACAAAAAAGCACAAGAACACATAAATGATTTTGACGAGTTCAGAGTTCAAGCTTTAGCTTGTTCCGCCAACAATCGGCAGCCTAAAGGCTGAACTCTAAACTCGGGTTCAACTTCTCTTTTGTGCTTCTTGTGCCTTTTGTGGCTTTAAGGTGAAATCGTCGTGCACACCTGCTGGGCACAGGCGAACGTCTGTTTCGTTATGACTGACACCGGCTGGGTGCCGAGTAAGGCTGGTTGGAAACTCACTTTTTTGATCGCCTCGATGGCTCAGTTCAGTCAATCCAAAGGGCAACGACTCGTCTATCCTGATGTCCGACACTCGGCCGTTGCTACACACCACCAGTTGCAAAACAATTTTTCCTTCCACTTTGTTTTGAACTGCGTCAGTCGTGTACGCCACTTGAAGCTGGTCCTTCAGTAATGCCATCTGCGTAACACCCGAACGTCTATAGAGTGGGCTGTGGGCATTCCTCGTCAGCAGATTTGCTGGTGGGACTCTCTGCCTCAGAAGATGTTTGTGCCGGAGGCGCCGCTGTAGGAGTTGGCTCAGCTACAGCGACAGGGTTTGCCGCACGTCCGATCGCGAGGATTTCCTGCCACAAGCGAGCCTGCAAATCCCAGTTCAAAGGTTTTACCTTAGCAATCACTTCCAGTGTGCTAGATTTTTGTCCGAGCCTGAGATACGCGAATCCCAGATTATATAAAGCACCGGCGTAGTCGGGGACGAGGCGCACCGCTTCGCCATAAGCAGTCACCGCCTCTTTCCAGCGAGCTGAGACCTGCATACGCAAGTCCCAGATTATTGTAAGCATCCGGCCATTCGGGCTTGAGCTCGAGAGCCTTTCTATTCGAGGCTATTGCCTCTTCGTATTTCTTCTCCTTGATCTGGGCGAAGCCAAGGTTGATATTGAGCCGCGGCTGAGTTCGGTCGCAGACTGACGGCACGCTCAAGTACCGTAAGCGCTTCAGGGTATACGCCTTCTGTAATCAACTGAGCGCCGAGGTTAACGTGAGCTTCAATACTATTGGGATTGGCTTTAACAACGTCGCGAAGCGTGATGCCTGGAGTCTTCTCATTTCGTCCGATATGGATTTCGTTATATCGAGCTTCCAAAGCAGCAAGATTAGCAGCGCCGCCGGCATGTTTTGGATCGACTGCTATCAGTTTCCTGAAATAGTCTTTCGCCTGGTCCAATTGATCCAGCTTGAAACTGATGTAACCTGCCTGAAAGAGTGCCTCAACATCATTCGGCTCTCGTTGCAAAAGCGATTGATAATGGCCCAATGCTTTGTCAGACATCCCACGAAGTCTGTAAATCTCTGCCAGATACCGGAAAGTTCCCGCGTGACTCACCGAATAGTCAACGCTCCTGGCTTTCCCGTAACCATCGAAAGCTTCATCCAACTTATCGCCATTGAATAGCATGGTGGCCCAGTAGAAGTATCCGTTAGCATCGATACCTCTGAGATCAGCACCTTCCTTAAAAGTTTCCGCGGCCTTCAACCACTGCTGATCGTTAGCGTAAGCTTCGCCAAGATAGTAAAAATCCTCCTTGATGTAGCGCTTCAACGCTGTGATGCGAGTGAGGTACGTGATGGCATCCGCACTTCTGCCGGACTTGCTTAATGCTATGCCTAAACTGCTGATCGTATCCGGGTCGTCGGGCTTCAACTTGCGTGCGATCTCAAGTGGCTCAACCGCTTGCGCATACCTTCCGTTTTCAAGATGGATCCGGCCCAGAGTAATATTGTGCTTCCCAAACAGCGGGATTCTGCGCGGTTGTCTCGTTGTAGAGTGTGAGTGCCTCGTCGTCACGCTCGAGTTCGTAGTAGCAGCGCGCCAGGCCAATCAACATTTCGAATGAGTTAGGATCCTGTTTCCTGGCGTGTTCCAAATACGGCAGAGCGCTTTGAGCATCTGAGTCCTCAATCAACCCATTACCAATTCGCACGGCTTGAGCGGCGGACATTGGAAACGGCAGGAATACAGGTCATTCGAGCTGTCGTTTTTTGCAGCGGTTTTTCCGCGCAGATACAACCGGAACGTTTAAGGGCCGTGGCGCAATCTTTTCCTGAGGAGGCGCGGCAATCAGATAGATCGGGTGAGCTTCGGTCGGGTAGCGGTTAGTAACTGAACCGTAACGGTTTCCTCAGCCCGGTTTCTTATTTCCGCAAACGATATGACGAGCAGCACCGGCAGGAGACAAGCCATCCAGCGGTAGTTACTAAATCTGCGTATGAACTTTCGCTTTGCGTGCTGCATGGCTTTGCGCAAAACACGATCGCTCTTCTCTGTGCAACCTCTGTGTCCTCTGTGTCTCTGTGGTAGTTATTGCTGTGAATTAGTTGACCACAGAGACACAGAGGACACAGAGGTTGCACAGAGAAGACCGCTCGCGAGCTACTCTCGATCACGAGCAAGCCGGAAGCCGATCGTGGGAAACTTGGAGTTTTCGTCACCAAACCAGGAGCGATCTGTAGCGTTGTGAAAATCACTCTTAATCTTCTCGAAGAATGAACCGCCCCTTTGCACACGAGCATTTTTGACAGAGGACAAGACGCGTGAGTCGTCGTAAAAACGTGGTTTCGACGACGTCCATTCCCACACGTTGCCAATCATGTCCTGTACTCCGTTCTGCAGTCGCGCCTTGAGGGAAAGAGCCTACGTCTGCCGGACTCTTCTTTTCATTGATATTGGCGCGTCCCTCTTCCCACGAGTTTCCCCACGGGAACAAAGAATTCTTTGAGCCATTACGAGCCGCAAACTCCCATTCTTCTTCCGTCGGTAACCGGTAACTGACTCCATCGCGCTTCGAAAGCCACGCTGCAAATGCTTCCACATCTTTGGGTGAAACATTGGTCACGGGCCAACGCTCACGACCTGACGGCGGATTGTTACCATTCCACGGCTCCCAGTAACTTTCCTTCACTGCCGGATCGATTGCCGGCGCCGGTTTACCGGTATCCTTAATGAACTCGGCATACTCAGCGTTAGTAACTTCGTACTTATCTAAATAGAAGGACGGCACCGTAACCGCGTGCTCTCCTCTTCTGTTCCTCTCCAGCGTTATTCGAGCCCATTGTGAAAGTGCCGCCTTCGATCAAAACCATCTCGCGCTTCGTGTTACCTGCCCCAGCAGCTTGCGATTGAAATCCAGATGGTTCAGCTTCTTTCCGGGAATAAACAAACGCAGAAAGAACGATCAAGCCGAGGAGCGCGACTCCCGCGACTACCGGTACGGCAAATCGTTTTTTGAAGATGCCTCCAATGGTTCCAACAAGGCTCTGCTGGCTGATCACTACGCGACCGGGTAATCGTTGATCAGTCGGGGAAAGAACAGGAAGTTTGCTTGGAAGATTAGGTGCGTCACCATTGCCACTACCTTTGGGAGACGCACTCTCTTCTGCCCTGCGAGGTGCTGGTTCACTTGCTTTGTGCAACAACTCCGGCTGATTCGTCGATGGAGGAACAACAGGTCGCGCTAACTTTGCCGTTGTATTCTCGCTTTCGACATTCGGAGCCGGTGAACGGAACGTGTTCACATCCTTTGCAAAGACTGGAGTGACGGCTTCTTCGATTATGTTTACATGAGCGTCTACACGAGCGTCTGAAGAATCTGATTCATCGGGTGTTAATTGATTCGTTTTACGACGGCGAGTGCCTGTTGTGGCTTTGGCAGTGCTGCGTCTCTTTGTTTTGGCTTTCACAGGCGCTGGGTGGAGAACCGCCTTTTCGAACTCCGCGATGAATTCCTCGACGGAGGCCGTACGATTCTCCGGCTGCTTCTCGAGTGCGCGATGGACCACCTTCTCGACTTCCGGCGATATGCCTGATCCATCAACTGCGAGCGGAGGAGGCGGAGCCATCAAGTGCTTCTTCATGATGGCGGGAATGTTGGAACCTTTGAACGGCACGTCTCCGGTCAGCATCTCATAGAGGATGATGCCAAGGCTGTAAACGTCACACCGTCGATCAGTCTCTTCCCCGGACCATTGCTCCGGCGCCATGTAAGCAGGTGAACCAACGATTCCAACTGTCTTGGCGGCAACAAACGAACCAAACAGGTCTGCGGACTTGATCTTGGCGAGACCAAAATCGAGGATGCGAATCTGATCACGCACTGACCCGCCTGACTCAATCATTACGTTCAGTGGTTTGAGGTCGCGGTGAACGATGCCATGTTTGTGTGCTGCGCCTACGCCCGAAGTTATCACTTGCATATATTCAAGTGCTTCAGACGGGGTAAATCGGCCCTTGCTGGTTATTAAGGTCTCAAGCGACACACCCTCAACAAACTCCATTACGATGTAAGGTATTTTGTCTTCAAGCAGTCCGTAGTCCAGGACCGAGATAATGTTGGGGTGGCCAATTGCGGCTGCGGCCATCGCTTCCTGATGGAATCGCTTCACGAACGATGTGTCGTTACCTATGAGCTCGGGTTTTATTGTCTTGATCGCGCGAGTCGTCTTCAGGAATTTGTGGTGTGCTTTGTAGACAACTCCCATCCCGCCTTCACCGAGCCGGCATTCAAGAACATACTTACCCTCGAGGGCAACGTTGCCGGGCAATGAATGGAATGTCGAGCGTCCGTCACCTGGACACTGAACAACCGTGTCGTCATAACAACTAAAACAGGAGGGGCATTCTCTCATGTCGGGTGGAGCCGTGTTGCTGGCCCAATGCTAGGAAACGAATGCTAGGAAACGAAAATGCTTTGCTCGTCCGGAATGCGGCAATGGTGCGTTTGCCTTCGAGTGTGACGAGCCCTAACAAGATTCTGAACAGATGGCCCGGGATTCTATGTGAAATGTCTTCTCTGTGCAACCTCTGTGGTCTCTGTGTCTCGGTGGTGGTTTTCCCCTACGAATTCTTTACCACAGAGACACAGAGAACACAGAGGTTGCACAGAGACCTTGTTAGACCGTACGGTTTGGTTTATTCTGCGTGCCGCGATGATCCACCGTCCAAGCTCCGAGCTTTACAGGTACTGCTTTCAGTTGTGGCGTTTTTGGTTTGCGGGCTGGCAGGGACAACTGAGGCACTGGCCCAACGACTGCCCAAAGCAACAGGGAGAGAACCCGAAAACAAAGCGGCTTCAGCGCCACGGGAGCATCGTCGTAAACCACGTCCAACAGGACCGGCTGCATCAAAAAGTCCGGCCTCGGTCGAATCTGATAATTTCCTCGATCTCGGTGACCGCTTTCGTGAGCAGAAAAAATGGAAAGCCGCCGAGGCCGCCTACAAAGAAGCTGTCAACGTCTGGCCCGGGAATGCTGATGCCCTGATGGAACTCGGCTATCTTTACCTCGACAGAAACAAAATTGACGAAGCGGAGCAAACTTATGGCAAGCTACGATCACTCAACGCGTCGTACGCTTCCGGACTGCTTGCGGAAATAAACAGACGCAAGTCCACGCTGGCCCATTAGGCTGAGTGATTTTTAGACAGGATTACAAGATTTTTCAGGATTGACAGGATCTGATCTTTTAAATCTTGAAAAATCTTGTAAATCCTGTCTAAAGCATTGACGCGCTCCAGCGGCGCGCATCGAGGATGTGCTGCACGTGACATGAGGTGCAGTTCGGTTGGTCATTCGTGACGTGGCAATTCGCGCATGTTGTTCTCGGCATAACTCGATCGATCGGCTCGAATGAATTGTGGCAGCTCGAGCACGACAATCTTCCCTCAGCATTCCCTTTCATCCCGGGCGCGATCTTCACACGCTGATCGTGCAGCGCATGAAACTGATTACTACGCCACTTCTGATCCGTGTCAGTGGGCAGCCGCACGACGCTGAGCTTCCGTAACTCCCATTCCTCATCATTAATCGACTTCGCACTCCATTCGCCATTCACCACCGGATATCCAAACGTCCCACCATGCGGGGTGCCAACCTTTCGGCCGTTATAAACCTTCTGATTGCTATCACTGTGACACTGCGTACACGAAGCCAGCGCACCTGCGGTCGCACTAAACTCCACGCCCTTATGCTCCGCATGACAATCAACACAACCAATCCCCGCCGCTTCGTGTGGCTTGATCACCGTCGCCGTGAACGCTTCCGTGCGATGACATGCAGCACATCGCTGCTCCATGTTGCCTGACAACGAATGACAGCTTGTACATGAACCGGAGTTTGGCGTCGTGGCAATTGCGGGAACGATGCTGAACTGAGTCAACGCGTGCGCCTTCGAGATCGGCGCTGGCGAGAATGCGCTCGTATACCAGTAAGCAGCCGCGACAGAAACCAGCCCGACAACCAGCAGCGCCCACGTGAAAAACGCAACCGGCCAGCGCGAGAGCAGATCCGTCGTCGGCATCCAGTTGTATTGCGCTTTGCCACTGCGCCGCCCACCTTTCGGATAAAGCGGCGAAGGGCGCGCCATCTTGCCAACGTCACGAATGCGCTTGTCCCAGAAAATGTCGAGCGCCTTCGTGCCGGCGATCGGCGCCGCGCGCGGCTTCTTCGCTTTTGCACTCAGTAGGATCGATGAGTTGGTCAGTGCTCAGACCCGGATCGCTGACGTCGATCTCGGAAAGCTTCATGCCGATACGAACCTCAACGCGTATCACGAGGCTTATCGTCAGCGGATTCAATCTGTAGATGAAATGGTCCAACCTCGATGATGTCGCCGGCGGCGAGCGCTTCGTTCTCTTCAACTGGTTTGCCGTTGAGGATGACAGGGTTCTTCGGCCGCAACGCGAAGAGGTAGTAACTCTCTTCAAAATGCTTGATCCCCGCCTGGACGCGCGACACGGAAGGATGATTGAGGAGCAATTCACACTGCGGCAGCCGGCCGATCAGCAAACCCTCGCTGATGACCGTGGCTGGATCGACCAGCAGATCGTCACGAATAATGACGTACTGGTTCGTCAGTCATAATCCGTTTAATTCACTCTAAAAAACACGACTTGTGCGATATGGACCACCATCAGTGCAAGCATGATCGCCGTGGCGGCGATGTGCATCGGGATCCAAAACCGCAGCAACCAATGAAGCGCCAATAAAGCATCGATGCGACGCAATGTAACCGCAGTCTCGACCGCCGAAATCAACAACTCCCGCTCTTCATCCGTGGTCAATCTCGTTGTGCGGTCTTTGAATTCCTGCTCGCGCCTGGGCCAACAGCGCCTTCAACTCCTCACGCCGCCAGATCTGTCGCCACAAAAATCCCCACGACAAGAATCGCGGGTAAACCCGATCCCTGATCTCGTCCTTCAACCATCCATCGCTCTTTTCGAGAATCGTTCGCGTATCACTACGCAACTCTTTCCTGCGGCCTTCGAGATCCTCAACCAGCAGCGGCTCGCCCTCGATACGCGTCATGATCCGCGGCATCACCCAATAAGAAACTATGCCGACGATTCCAGACAGCAACGTCAGATCAAACGCAACGTAAAGCAGGCTCGTGAGCAACCCGCCGGTGCGTGGCCCCGAATGAAACAACAGCATCACACCCGCAATCGCGCCAACATAAACGTGCGCCAGCATCCAGTAACGCAACGCGCCCGCGCGTCTCCGGTAAACCTTTTTCCGAAACGGGTACGACATCACGACCGCAATACCCACAAACCCGACAATTCCGGTGAGCCAACGCAGAGTCAACCACGTGCCTGCCAGCACGGTGTCAAATCCATATTTGCCAAGCGCCCAGAAGAGCACGATGGCAGTGAGAATCGTTACCGCAGCCCCGCCGATGTGCCATGCGCGCGCGAGTGGATCGCTCTTGTGAATGTTCCGGCCGACCGCATGAGTCTGATCGCGAAACACAAACTCCCTGCGCTGGACCAATCTCACTGAAGTACTCGATCGGATCGACGCGCACGAGCGCACCGGTCGGACAATTCTCTTCACACGAAT
Source organism: uncultured Acidobacteriota bacterium (assembly GCA_963748155.1). Classification (GTDB taxonomy): domain Bacteria; phylum Acidobacteriota; class Blastocatellia; order Pyrinomonadales; family Pyrinomonadaceae; genus PSRF01. The sequence goes on from CAVVHV010000006.1 coordinate 242,046, forward strand.
ACGCCTTGCCCCGCGCGCCCGGCGGATTGAGCGGCGTGTCTTCGCAAAGATTGCACTTGATCGCGACCGGATCGTCCGACGGCTCCGGCGTTACAAGACGATCATTCCGCAGGCTGAAAACTTTCCGCAGTTTCGAAGCGAAGCCGGCCTGCGGCGGCGGCGCGCTGCGTGGCACCATCGTGATCGCGTCGTAAGGACACTGCGTCGCACAATCGAAACAGCCAATACACGTGTGCGGATCGATATCGACATGGCCCACCGGATCGCGAAAGATCGCGCCAGTCGGACAGCCGGTCAAACATTCCGGATCCGCGCAGTGCATGCAGACCTGCGGCACAAGTGCGTGTTGCAAACGTTTCTTGCCGATCTTCGCAGGCCGCTCGATCTGGATCCCCCTGCGCAATAGACGCGACTGCCCGTGCATCTTGTGACATGCGAGCGAGCAGTTGCCGCAACGGATACAAAGATCCATGTCCATCACGAGCACGTTCGTGCCGTCGATGATGCCGGTCGTGATCTCTTCTTCCGCGGCTTTCAACGCGTTCAGGTCGGGAAGCGCTTCGATGGTGAGCGGCAGTGAGCTGCCGGCAGTTGAGAGCCCCGCAAAAGTATCGGACAGTTGTTTGCGAAGCTCTGGATCTGTTGAGAACTAGATCGAGCGGGACTTCGAGCACTTCGGTGCGCGCCATCACGTTGGCCCTGTATCCCCAAACGCCAGGCCGAGTCACTCTTCGCTGCCGAGACAATTTCCGCCGCCAAGAAAGTCGACACCGATACCTTCATCCATTCCCAACACTACTTCCGGCGACGCCGCATCGAAAAAAACGCCGTGCGAACGTCGCACCCAGCCGTTCTTGATCAGAATCAGACGATCGATCGCATCGCCTTCTTTACACAGAACGTGATTCTTGCTGTAGACCATGTACCGCGCGGTGCGGCGCAGCTCGTCCGCGAGCGGTTGGCTTAAAGGCTTGCCGGTGACGAGTCTGAGATCTTCGATCAGACGATCGACGCCGTGAGTGCGATAAGTCGCGTCGAGGATGGTGCCGAAGGTTGAGAGCTTGCGCAGCAGTCGTAGTGCGGGCCGCGTCACTTCGAGCACGAGCGCGGTTTGGTTCGCGGGCACTGACACTGTCGCATTGCGCGCGATACCTGCCAGCAACGCCATCTCGCCGAAACAGGTCCCGGATCGAGCTGACCAATCTTCTTTTGCGCGCCTGCATCGCGGGCGTAAACGTCGAGCGTGCCTTCGACGGCGATGTAGAAAGTGTTTCCGCCCCACTCGCCCTGTCGCATGATCTCTTCGCCGGAATCGTAGGTGAGCAGGCGGACGTAGGGGCCGACGCGCTTTCCGTTCGCGTAATCGCGACCCTGAACTATGACTTCGAGATCGGTAGCGTATTTCTGCTTGCCGTTTTGTTCTTCGAAGAGTTCAGCGGTAAGAGCGAGATTCTGGATGGCTTCAACAACGCGACCCCTGTCGGTGATTTCGCGTGGCATGTGAGTGTTTATACTACAGTTGAGCCACAAAAAGCACAAAAAATATACCGCAAAAGCATAAGGGCTGAACCGCGAGTTTAGAGTTCAGCCTTTAGGCTGCGGTTTGGACAGAACAAGCTAAAGCTTGAACTCTGAACTATTCAAATCTTCTTTTGTGCTTTTTGTGCCTTTTTGTGGCTACTTCAAAATGCTAAACTTCGCGAACAGATGCTGCCAGAAAATTTTTACGCGCTTCCCCTTGAACAACAAATCGGACAATTCCTTTTCATCGGCCTTCCTGGCACCGAGTTCGACGCCGAAGCACGCGCCCTGGTCGAGGAAATAAATCCCGGCGGCGTCATCATCTTCGGACGCAACGTCGCCGGTCCGGAACAACTGCGCTCATTGCTCGACGCCGTTCGCGAAGTCGTTCCGACACCGCCACTCTTCGGTATCGATCAGGAAGGCGGCCTCGTCGATCGACTGCGACGCATCTTCACGCCCATGCCGTCGGCACGCACGATTCGCCAGCACGGCGATCTCGCCGCGGCACGCGCGCTCGGACGAATCACCGGCGAAGTGCTCCGCATGCTCGGCTTCAACATCAACTTCGCGCCCGTAATGTCGATCATGACCGAGGATCGCGATCTGCTGTCGAACGGACTCTATTCGAGATCCTTCGGCCGCTCGCCCGGCGAAGTCCTCGGTTACACAACCGTTTACATGCGCGGGCTCCAGGGCACAGGCCTTCTCGGCTGTCTGAAACATTTTCCGGGCATCGGCGCGGGCGAAGTCGATTCGCACGAACAAATGCCGGTGGTGCGACTCTCGCACGACGATCTGATCGCACAGGATCTCGCGCCGTACATCGAACTTTTTCAGCGTCGCGACGACCGCGTACGCTGCGTGATGGTCAGTCACGGCGGCTTTCCGAACATCGACATCAAAGAGGAAATGACTGGTGGTCTACTCGAGCCGGCCTCGTTGAATTACAACATCGTGACGAGGCTGTTGCGACAGGAGCTCGGCTACAAACATCTCGTCATCACTGACGACCTCGAGATGGGAGCGATCGCGCGTCACTGTGAAATCGAAGACGCTGCCGTGCGTGCGGCGCTCGCAGGCGAAGACATGCTTCTGATCTGCGCAAGTCCGGACAAGATTCGTCGCGGCTATCACGGACTTCTCAAAGCAGCAAAAAGCGGTAAGTTAACTCCGGAACGTATCAAACAGTCGCTCGACCGGATCGCGCGGACCAAGACGATCATGGAGCCGCCAACGCCGCTTGATCTGGCGGGTTTTCAGGAACTGGCCGGCGAAATTCTCAGACTCAATGCCAAGCTCAACTACACCTATGGAGGCACCGTTAAGTGAGTAAGAGCAAGCTTGTACTGCTGCTCGTTTTGACATTCCTGTTGATTCTTCCCACAGGCTGCCGTCGACGTAGCGACGCATTTGTGATCGCGCTCGGCGACAACATCCGCACCATCGACCCGATTGGCTCTCCATCAGTCGACGCTGCCAGCGAACGCGTGCGCACGCTGATCTTCAACACGCTCGTGAAGAAGGACGAGAAGTTTGACTACTCGGGCGAGCTCGCGTCTGACATCAAACGCTCCGACGATGGCCTGAGCTTCACGTTCACACTTCACGATGGCGTGAAGTTTCACAACGGGCAGGCGCTAACCTCCGCGGACGTGAAGTACACGCTCGATCTCGTTTTCTCGAGCAACTTCGCGAAGTCGGCGAGTTTTTATAAGGGAACGGGCGCGGAAAAACGCAGTTATATACAGAGCGTCACAGCGCCTGATGCGCGCACGGTCGTTGTTACGTTGATCGAGCCGTGGGTTGGTTTGCTCTCGAATCTCGTTCCGGTCGCGATCATTCCGAAGGACAGTTACGAGTCACAAAAAACGCACCCGCTCGGCAGTGGTCCATTCAAGTTTGTGAACTACGACAACGCGCAGCAGGTGTACGATGTCGAGGCGTTTGCGGAGTACTGGGAAGGCGCGCCGAAGCTGCCGTCGGTGCGTGTGCGTGTGATTTCGGATATGAACGCGCTACAGGCGGAGTTGCAGTCCGGACGTGTTGATATCGCGCCGATGCCGACGAGCCTCTCGCCGGATGCGGTGAAGCGACTCGAAGGCGATCCGAACCTGCAGGTGAAGGTGTTCAACGGTTCGAACGTTAATCTGCTGACAATCAATACGGCGTCGCCTCCTCTCGACAACGTCAAGGTGCGACAGGCAATCGCTTACGCGGTCGATCGCGAGAGTTTGATCAAGAACCTGTTACTCGGGCTGGGAAAGATTGCGCACTCGATCATTCCTGAGGAGTCGTGGGCTTACTCGCCGGGACAAACTTACTCGTACGATCCGGCGCGGGCGAAGCAGTTGCTCGACGAAGCTGGCTTTCGCGATCCCGATGGCGATGGACCACGCATGCGGTTCGATAAGCCAATCATTTATAAGCTGTCAGGGAGCAGTATCTCGGGGCGGCAGTATGCGGGTGTGATTCAGAATTATCTGAAGGAAGTCGGGATTCCGGCGGAGATTCAAACGCCGGAACAGAACACGCTCTTTGACGAGCTCAAACGCGGCAACTTCCAGATCTCGTATTCGCAGTGGGTTGGTGGAAATCAGGATCCGATCTTCTACAAGGATCTGTTTGCGACGTCGGAGATACCGACAGAGGCGCGTCCCTCGCGTAATCGCAGCCGGTACAGTAACAGGGATCTCGATGCGTTACTGAATGAAGCGCTGAACACGTTTGATCGGCAGAAAGCTCGGGAGCTTTACGTCAAGGTTCAGGAGATCGTGAGCCGCGACGTGCCGGTGTTTCCGTTGTGGTACCAGTCGAACGTCGTGATCGCGCGGAAGAATGTGCAGAACATTCAAGTGAACGCGAGTGGCGACTGGGGCTTCGTTCGAAACTTAAGTCGTAATAGCCAAAAAAGGCACAAAAAGCACAAAGCTGAAGTTTAGAGTTCAGCCTTTAGGCTGTGGTTTACCGAGCAAGCTAAAGCTCTGAACTCTGAACTTTCTGCTTTTTGTGCTTTTTGTGCCTTTTTGTGGCTAAAATTCGGTGATTTTGAGCGATGCCGTGGCTGCGAGTGGTGGTGTGACGCCGGCGTGGAGATAATCCCAGGCGGCGAGGCCGATCATTGCGGCGTTATCGGTGGACCACTTCAACGGCGGCAGACAGAGTTTTACACCCATACGATCGCAGAGCTCCGCCGCGCCTTCACGTAGTTGCGGACTTGCCGCTACACCGCCAACCACCACCAAACACTCCGCCGGATACGCCTTCAACGCGCGCCTGCACTTCGTCAGAAGGATCTCCATGCACGCACTCACAAACGACGCCGCCACGTCCGCATGGTCCACCTCCGGGATTCTTGTCGAGGAACCTTCCCACCGCCGACTTCAACCCCGAGAACGAAAACTCAAAACCTTCATTCAACATCGGACGCGGGAATGGAATCGAGTCCTTTCCGGTCTTCGCAAGCTTATCGACTGCGGGCCCGCCTGGATAACCAAGTCCCAGCAGTCTCGCGACCTTGTCGTAAGCCTCGCCCACTGAATCGTCTCGCGTCGAGCCGAGCAGTTGGATCGAAGTCAAACTTTCCATACGCGCAAGAAACGTATGTCCGCCAGAAACAAGCAACACGATCGCGGGGAGCTCGACACGTTTCTCCACGAGATCGGCGCTGCGCAGGTGACCGCGCAGGTGATTGATCCCGAGCACGGGAACGTTCCAGCCGAGTCCGAGTCCTGCCGCAGTGTTGACTCCAACGATCAACGAACCGATCAACCCTGGACCGCGCGTCACACCAATCGCTTTCAAATCCGGCCCTTCAACATTCGCTTCTTTCAGCGCGCGCTCGATCGTCGGCACGACGACGAGGGCGTGCGCGCGGCTCGCAAACTCCGGATACACGCCGCCCCAGTGCGAATGAATGTGCGTTTGGCTCGCGATGATTGACGACAGAACATTGCCGTCGCGGTCGACTACCGCAGCCGCAGTGTCGTCGCACGACGATTCGATTCCCAGGATCACATCTTTACTCATGATAAATACTTTAACACTTCAGATTCAGGCACCACGCCGATGCGTTCGATCACCGGCGGATCGACGCGACAATTCACGAGCGTCGATGCCGTCGTGCGCAGGGTTCCGCCGTCGATCCAGAGATCGGGTGCGCCGTCGAGCTGCGCGAGGATGTCTGCGACGTTGTCGGGTGTTTCGGCACTGTGCGCGTTCGCGCTCGTCACGAGTAGTGGCCCGGCCATGCGCAACACCGAAAGGAGACGCTCATCGTTTGGGATTCTCACGGCAGCTTCGTCGCGCCCTGCAAGCCATGCGGGCCTGTAATCGGAACTAAAGCCCATCGCGAGCGTCAGGCTGCCGGGGATAAGTGGCGAGCGCAACAGACGTCGCGCAGACTCACTGACTTCGAAGCCGAGTGGCTCGAGTTCAGTATCCGATGCGACCATGATGGGGAGATTCACATTTCGCGGGCGACGCTTGAGTGCGAAGAGGCGATTGATTGAATCGTCGAAGTTCGGACTTACGGCGAGACCGTAGACTGTATCAGTCGGAAGGAGTACGACACCGCCCGTTTCCAGACATGAGACTATTTCTTTAACCGTATGCATGACAGGATTTACAGGATTTGCAGGATTCACAGGATAAATCATGTAAATCCTGCAAAATCTTGTAAATCCTGTCTAAAACTACCTCACCCAAAAAAAACATTCGATTGGTCGTTGAGCGCCTCGACCTGCGTCGTTGCTCTCCCGCCGTCCCTCCACGCCTCATACCCCATCTTCAACAACACGCGCGCATCGGGATTCTCGATTCCAGTATCAACAACTCTCGATTCTCCCAACAACGCCGCGAGCCGGTGCCGAATCCTGCCCGCGACGGCGACCTCCGCGAGTCCGCCACTAACCTTAGCGAGCGCCTCATCCACGCGCCCGAACCGCATAATCTCAACAGTCGAATCCCTGATCAAGCCAACGTACGCGTTATCATTCGCACGCCGGCACCGCGCCCACAACCGGTAGCTCCGTGGCCTCACGCGTCTGCGCCGCAATGATCTCGAACCAGTTGAACGGATAAATACTCACGTTCAAACTAAACGCGAGCGCATTAACAAACGAGATCCCCGCACGCACAAACGTCAGCGATCCCGGTCCAACATTGATCGCTACACCTTTGATCTCATTTGCCTGCGCACCAACAGCTTCGAGTCCACATTCAAGCAACGCGCCGAGTGTTCTAAACGGAAGCTCACAGCTATTCACAGCCGAATCGAAGATCGCCTCACCGTCACGTCCAAGCACAACGCGATACTCATTCGAGGACGATTCGACTGCCAACAACAAACTCATACCTGGTTCTTCAACCCAACGAGCACCGGTTGCCACCTCTCAGCCGCCGCGGAAAAGGTCAACTTGCGCGAGTTGTCCTCGTTCTCAACGAACTCGAAATTGATCAACAACGCGTTCGGAAAATCCTGCTCGACGATGTCGCCCCACTCGACCGCCGCAATGCTCTCAGCGACAAAATCTTCAAGCGCGAGATCGCGAAACTCGGCGACACTCGAGAGCCGGTAAGCGTCGATGTGCAGAAATGTGCCGGCAGGCGTTTGATAAAACTGGGCGATAGTAAAAGTCGGACTCGTCACTTCGGCTTTCGATCCAAGTGCCGCCACGAGTTCCTGAACGAACGCCGTCTTTCCCACTCGCCAGCGGTCCCTTGAGCATCATCGCATCGCCCGGCCGCAAACGAGGCGCGAGCGCCGCCGCGACAGCGCGCGTCTCTTCCCTGCTCCGACAAGTGACACTGAACTCTCTCATAAAAACAAAAGTTCAGAGTTCAAGCTTTAGCTTGCGGCCGTGAAGCCCGAGACTGCAGCCTAAAGGCTGAACTCTAAACATTAACGTGTCCAATTTGTGGCGATGCGCGTTTTCTTCAAACTCGGCACGTCGAGTACATTTGAATCGAACCCGCGAAACGTACGGCTTCACCAGCGAGTACGACGACGCAAAATAGATTGGCACTGCCTTCAGATCTTTCAACGCCTGCGACCTCGCTCTCGACCGGAACAGTGGGTTGCGGCGAAGGGCTCGCCTCCGCAAGCGGTGACGCAGACGGGAACGGGCGAGGATCGCGCTCAAACAACATTCTCAAGTTAACAAGCTCACTCGTCGACTGCATCACCATCCCACGACGCACAATGTCGTAGTCACCATACTTGATCGCTGCTTCGTACTCATCCCAATTACGGATCACGATCTCCGTCTCGATATTCAACGCCGCTCGCCACATCGCCGCGATCGACTGCGCCACAATCCGCTGTTGCTCGTTGCGATTGATCAAGAGCTTGATTACTGGAAAGCCTTCGCCGTTCGGATAACCGGCTTCGGCAAGCAGCTCGCGCGCTTTGTTGACGTCGTGTTCCAGCAACCCGCCTTGTCCACGACAGGCTCTTCTCCCGACATCGCTTCCGGCAGAAACTTCCCGGCGGGCTCAGTCGCGCCGCCGAGATCGTCGCGACTGACGCGTTCACGATCGATCGCGAGCGCAAGCGCCTCGCGCACACGCACATCGTCAAACGGCTCGTGCGCAGTGTTGAATGCGTAGTAAGTCAAAGCGCCGAAGGTTGAGCGGCGAAAGTCTTTGTAGGGCGCGAGCAGTTTGAGCGCTAGCGGCTCGAAGGGCGCGTTGGTGACGGCATCGATCTCGCCTGCCTTATACGCTGACAACGCATCCTCGGCGTTCCCCGTATTCACAAACGTGACGCGATCGAGCGCGACTGAAGCATCGTCCCAGTATGTTTTCGCACGTTCGAGCTGCACTTGATTGTTCTCAGCCGCGAGCAGATGAAAAGCTCCATTTGAGATCAGCTCATGCGACTCGAGACGCGTTGTGCTCTCAGCGTCTGCGACTTTGACAGGCCGAAAAACCGGATGGGCCACGAGCGCGGGAAAACTACTGTCTGCTCGTTGCAGCGTCACTTGCAAAATATGCTCGTTGAGCGCGCGAGCGCCGAAGGTATGTGGCTCTGAGACGCTCGGAGTCGCGCCCTCGATGTTTGAAAGCAATTCTGTGTGCGGCGCGAGTGGTCCGATCTTGAGCGTGCGCTCCCAGGAACGAACGAAATCCTGGGCCGTAACTTTTTCGCCGTTGGACCAGCGCGCGTTGTCGCGCAAGTAGAAAGTCCAGATGCGGCCCTCGTTCGACGATTCCCAGCGCGTTGCGACGGCCGGCACGGGGCCGAGTGTTTTTGGATCGTAATCGGTGAGACCTTCGAAGAGTGCTCTGACGGCGTCCGTGTCCGGTGGCGCAGCAGCAAACGCGGGATCGAATGTTTGCGGCAGCCCGCCGTTGCTCCAGCGAAACTCCTGCGTCTTCGGCGGCACAACCTTGCCGTAGTACGTGGAAGGCTCGCTCGTGTTGAAGCAGCTTGTGTGCGTCAAACACAAAGCGAGCAACAGCGAGCAAATACAGAAAGCGAATGTCGAACAGGTTTTTTAGCCACGGATGACACGGATTAGTTGGTTATAGATTTCCACTGATCGAGATCGCGTTAATTCAAACCCATCAGACGTATCGATCAAGTAATCTGCAAACTTCTGTTTCTCTTCCTGCGGCATCTGCGAATTGATGCGCCGCAACGCTTCTTCCTGCGAGAGCTTGTCGCGCAACATCAGGCGCTCGAGCTGCACCTCAGGACGGCAATGGACCACGATCAGTTTATCAAACCGCTTGTATCCACCTGACTCGATCATCAACGCCGCATCGACGATGCCGATGCCATCCGGATCTTCAGCTTCCCACGCGTTCAGGATTTCATCCTGTCGCATAATGATGAACGGGTGAAGAATCCCATTCAGACGCTGACGCTGACTCTCGTCATTAAAAACCACAGCACCGAGTTGTTTTCGATTGAGCGTGCCGTCCGGATTTAAAATCTCCTCACCAAACGCCTCCGTCAACGCTTTCAAACCGGGCGTGCCCGGCATCACAACTTCGCGCGCCGTCTGATCCGCATCAAGCACGTGACACCCAAGCTCGACAAAGACGGATGCAACAAACGATTTGCCGACACCGATAGAACCTGTAAGTCCGACACGTAACATTCAGATCATTGCCGCCTCAACTTAGCGGCTTTTAGTGTGTTCTGCATTAACATTGCCACGGTCAGCAAGCCCACGCCGCCAGGCACCGGCGTCAACATGCCCGCCACTTCCGCAGCCTCGGCCGGATTAACATCGCCAACGAGAGTCGAGCCGCGCTTCGCGACTACCTCCAATCGCTTCTCCGCTTCATCGCCAAAAAGCTTGCGAACTTCATCAACGTCTGAAACTTTGTTCATGCCGACATCGATTACAGTTGCGCCCGGTTTGATGTGATCGCGGCCAATAAATCCTGCTCGTCCAATCGCAACGACGAGCAAGTCCGCCGTGCGCGTGACTGCCGCAAGGTCGCGCGTGCGTGAATGACAGATCGTCACTGTAGCGTCGCGCTGCAAAAGCAACTGCGCCATAGGACGTCCCACAATCTGGCTGCGACCGACGACACACGCATTAGCGCCACGGATCTCGACGTCACGATCGTCAAGGAGCTCTATGATGCCTGCCGGCGTGCAGGGCACGAAGACCGGTCGTCCCATCGCGAGTTTGCCTGCGTTCACCGGATGAAAGCCATCGACGTCTTTCGAAGGATTCATAGCTTCGATGATCGCAGTCTCATCAACGTGAGCCGGTAACGGAAGCTGTGTCAGAATCCCGTCAACGTCGTCACGCGTATTCAATGACGCAATCAACTCGAGTAGCTGTTCAGTCGTCGTCGCTTCCGGCAGCGCGTGATGTTCCGAGCGGATGCCCACTTCTTCACACGCACGAATCTTGTTTCTGACATAAACAGCAGATGCCGGATCATCTCCGACACGCACGGCAGCCAGCGACGCGCGCACGCCACGCTCGATTTCTGCCTTAACTTCTTCTTTGATTTTCGCTGCCAAACCGGCAGCTTCAAGTTTGATCATATAAATGGCCACAAAAAAGCGCACAAGGCACAAACCAGGATACCCGTCGGGAGTGAATCGAAAACAGCAGACGTTAGACAGGATTACAGGATTTTCATGATTGACATGATTTATCCTGCATATCTTGTAATCCTGTCATCCTGTCTAACCTGTGAATTAATGGTCTGTGCTCTTTGTGCCCTTCTGTGGCCTCATTATAATCCGAGTCATGTCATTCGCGAGACTAATACTTTTTATCGCCCTGCTCAATGTCGCCGCTTTTGCGGTCGCGGCCCAATCGCCGGATCCGATCGTCGCCGCTGTCGAAGCCGCAGACTGGCAGACTGCCCGTTCCGAGATTGGCAAAGTTCGCGCAGCAAACGAGGCGCTCTTTCGCGACAAGAATTACGAGTACCTGCTCGGCAGGATTGCAGAACGAACGGGAGACACCGCAACTGCAGTCGCAAACTACCAGGCAATCGCGTCGAACAATTCACGACTGAAAGAGTATGCGTTGTGGCGGCTCGCGAAGATCGCACGCGCGACTGGCGATCTTGTTCTCGAGCGCGAACGTTTGCAACAACTCATCGCAGCGGCTCCGTCGAGCCTGCTGTTTGACGCAGCGACGTTGCGTTTGACTGAGAGTTTCTTCGAGAGCGGTGATTTCGCCGCCGCCGCGAGCTAGTGCAAAGCCCCTAACGCTCTCGAAAAACGTCGCGATCGCGCGTGAAGGCGCGGCGTTGATGGGTCTTGCGTACCTGCGCGCGGGGAAAACGACTGAAGCGCGCGATGTATTCACGAAGTTAGTAATGCAGATGCCCGATGCTTCGCGTCCGGATGATTATGCGCTTGAAGCAGTGCGGCAGCTTGATGCGCTCGAAAAGAATTCACCGTTGAGCTTCGGAAGCCGACATTCTGTTGCGCGCGTCTGTGTACCAGTTCAATCGCGACTTCGCGGGTGCGCGAGTGCATTACCAGGCCGTTGTCGATCGCTTTCCGCAGAGCACCACAGTTCCCAACGCGATTTACCAGATCGCGCGTGGTCTGTACAACGAAGGCAAGTATCAGGAAACCGTCACACAGCTTGAAAAGGTCCTTCCGAAACTCGCCGGGTCATCTTTTTCTGTCGCACCTTCCACTACGGAACGCGACACCTGGGGCCTGCTGGCTTCAACGTACATCCGCCTTAAACGACCCGACGATGCAGTAAACGCTTACAAGCTACTCATCCAGCGCTTCCCCGACAGGCCGAACCCTGAACGCGCTTACCTGAACATCATCGACGCGTTTCACGAGGTGGGCGGTTACACGGAAGCGTTGGATTGGATACAACTCACTCGAACGCAGTTCAAAAATAATATCGGCGACGCGCTGGCGTTGTTCGCGCAGCTTCGCATTCACATGGCCCAGGGAAGCTGGGCTACGGTCGTACGCGACGCGGATGAGTTGTCGAAGTTTTCAGACCTGGGCGGAACGCGCGTTCCCGGCGGCACCAACACGGCTGAAGTGAATTTCCTCCGCGCGTTCGCGCTCGAACAGCTCGGACGCACCGAAGAAGCGATCAGTGGCTATTTGTCGATTCCGGATGGGCGCAATGAGTACTACGGCACGCGCGCGACGCAGCGGTTACTGGATCTGGCAACGAACGAGAAGTCTAAATCGTTCGTGCAGATGCGTCTCAATGCGTTGCTGAATGAGAGTAAAACCGCGAGTGCCGCGGGACAGTTTGAACAAGCGCGCGCCGCAGCGCAGTCGAGCTTGAGACTGACGAACGATCCACAGACGCGTGCAGAGGCGCTGAAGTACCTACAAGCGGCATACAACGCGTTATCAACTTATCGTCTTCCGGCGTTCAATAAGATCACGCTGCTGAAACAAGACCCTGAGCTCGGTCCACACGAAGCACTCGCAAACAGTTTGTTGCTTCTCGGTCTCTACGACGAAGCACTTCCCGAGTTGCTCGCCGCGCGCAAAGCGTCGGCTGGTCCGGATGAAGACTACTCGATCGCTATGTTATCGCTGCGTGCCGGCATTCCGAATCGCGCGGTTCGTTTTGGCGAGCAGATCTGGAAAACCGTCCCGGCGGATTACGTGATCGAGCTTGCGCCACGCGCGCTCGTCGAGTTGCTTTACCCGGCGCCGTTTCGCGAATCGTTGTTGAAGCATGCGAGCAGCAGAAACGTGGATCCGCGCTTCGTGTTGTCGATCGCGCGGCAGGAGTCACGTTTTCAGGCGGACGCGAAATCAATCGCAGCCGCACGCGGCATGATGCAGTTCATCGCATCAACAGCAAACGAGATTGCCACCCAAGTCAACCTGCAGAACTTCAACCAGGACGATCTCTACAACGCTGACACGGCGATTCTCTTCGGATCGCAGTACCTCGCGAACCTGTTCAAACAGTTTCCGGATCAGCCGCAGGCAGTGGCCGGTTCGTACAACGGCGGCGCCGACAACCTCGCGCGCTGGATCGCCCGCTCGCGCGCGAATGAGGCCGATCGCTACGTTCCCGAGATCGGGTTTACGCAGACGAAGGATTACGTTTACAAAGTGATGGCGAATTACTGGACCTACCAGCGACTCTACGACGCCCAACTCCAACCTAAATGAAGCCACAAAAAGGCACAAAAAGCACAAAAGTTGTTTCTTTGTTTTTGAGCGTGATGGCTCTGTCTCTTTGCTTTGGCATTGCGTGCAGGCGCAGTGGTAATGAGAAGAGATACGATCTCAAGGGAAAGGTGATCTCAGTTGAGCGCGAGAAGCAACTCGTCACGGTTTCGCACGAGGACATCAAGGGTTACATGCCCGCGATGACGATGCCGTTTACCGTGAAGAGTGAATCGGACCTGCAAATTATCGCGCCCGACGATGAGATCACTGCGACGCTCGTGGTCGATGGTAAGCATTCGTGGCTCGAAGATCTGATCATCACGAGACAAAGTGCGACCGCGCCTGCGATGCCCGGGGCGCAGATGGCGAAGGAAGGTGACGAAGTCCCAAACTTCACGCTGCGCAACCAGGATAATCGTGAGATTCACATCAAGGATTATCGCGGTAAGACGTTGCTACTGACGTTCATCTACACGCGTTGTCCGGTGCCGGATTACTGCACGTTGATGTCCAACAACTTCGCGCAGATCGATCGCGCGCTCGGACAGGATCCAGAGCTTTACGGCAAGACGCACCTGCTCAGCATCAGCATCGATCCAGAGTACGACACGCCAAAGGTCTTGCGCAGCTATGGAGCCGCCCACACCGAGCGTTATCAGAACGAGACTTTTGCGCACTGGGATTTCGCTGGGGGAACGAAAGAGCAGGTAAAGGAGATCGCGCAGTTCTTCGGGTTAACCTACTTCCCCGAGAAGGACCAGATCATCCACGCGTTGCGGACCGTGATCGTGAATCCGGATGGAAAAGTCGGGAAAATTTATGGTGGGAATGAATGGAAACCCGAGGAAGTCGTTCAGGAGATCCGAAAGAATTTAGCCGCTGATTAACGCAGATGTGCGTTTATCCGCGTTCATCTGCGGCTTAAATGCCTTTTATTTTTTTGATCTCTTCGGTGAGTACTGGCACGGCTTCGAACAGGTCGCCGACAATACCGTAATCGGCAATATCGAAAATTGGCGCCTCGGGATCTTTATTGATCGCCACGATCGTCCCTGAATTCTTCATACCCACAAGGTGCTGGATCGCGCCGGAGATACCGAGCGCGACGTACAGCTTCGGCGCAACCGTCTGTCCCGAAGATCCAATCTGGCGGTCAATCGGAAGCCACTCCGCGTCACAGATCGGACGCGATGCAGCCAGATCTCCGCCTAGCACTTCTGCGAGCTTCTCCGCGAGTACGAGATTGTCTTTACTCTTGATCCCGCGTCCGACCGCGACGATCACTTCAGCCTTCGTGAGATCCACCGCCTGCTTCGCTTCCTGGAACGGAGCCTCGGGCTTCATGCGCACCTCGCCGATCTCAACCGCAACGTTCTCGACCGGCGCGCCGCTGCCTTTCGCAGCCTGGTCCGGGCGATAAGCTCCGGTCTGAAATGTCGCGAACACCGGTGCTTCGCCGTCGGAGACAACGTCCGCATCAAGCTTTCCGAGAAAAATTCTGCGGGTGAAACCGAGCTTCCCGCCGTCTGCCTTAGCGCGAATGCAGTCGCTGATCAGCGACTTACCAAAACGCGCGGCCAGTTTGGGAGCGAAGTCACGCACCTGGTACGTGTGCGTAAGGAAAACGAAATTCGGATCGACCTGCTTAACGATCTGCTCCATGCCGTCGGCATAAGCATCCGGCGTGTACTCAGCTAATTTCGGATTCGTCGCGCAGATAACCTTCTCCACATCGTAGGCGGCAATCTCCTGCGCGAGCGCCGCAACATCCGCGCCGAGCACGACCGCACTCACCTTCTGCCCCAACTGTGAACCCAGCCCCTGCGCTGCCGCAATCGCCTCAATCGAACTGCGATTCGCCGTCCCACCTTTATGCTCAATGAAAACTAATAATCCGTTACTCATCCGTTTAATCCGCGCTAAAAAGCTCTCGCTTCAACATGAAGTTTCTGGGCGAGCTCAGCGGCTCCGGCCTTCGCATCGCCGTTCCCAAGCATCTGCGTCTGCTTCGTCTTCTGCGGCAGATAGATCTTCTCGACGCGCTGGTGCGACGGTCGCCCGACAAGCTCCGCCGACGGCGTCACTTCCTTAATCTCTTTCTTCTTCGCCGCCATGATCCCCTTCAACGTCGCATAGCGAATCTGGCTGATACCAGACTGGATCGTCAGCAACGCAGGCAGTGGCATCTCGTACCATTGATACCAGCCACTTTCGAGCTCGCGCTTCACACGAAGCTTATCTGCTGCCGCATCCAGCTCAATCACAATCGTCGCGTGCGGCAACCCCAGCAACTCAGCGAGGATCACGCCCGTCTGCCCGTAGCCATGATCGTCTGACTGAAGTCCGGTAAACACGAGATCCGGTTTTTCATCTCGGATCGCGTCGGCGAGAACAGTCGCCGCCGCAAAAGGTGTGAGGTGCGTGAGATTGTCGCCCACGACGTGAATCGCACGATCGGCGCCACGCGCGAGCGCGTCTTTGATCACGCTCTTCACACGCGGCGGTCCCATCGAGCAAACAACCACTTCACCACCGAGCTTCTCGCGCACGCGCAGCGCTTCTTCAAGCGCATAACCGTCTGACTCGCTCACTTCGAAGGAGAGATCGCCTTCCTCAATCCACGTCGCGTCTTTGTTAATCCGCAGGATCGCATCCTTATTCGCGACCTGCTTCATCATCACGATAATCTTCATTAACCTTCATACCTCTTGAACAACAACGCCGCGTTCGTGCCTCCGAACCCGAAGCTGTTTGAAAGCACGTACTCGACTCTTGCTTCGCGAGGCTCGTTCGGAACGTAGTCGAGGTCACAATCGGGATCTGGATTCACATAATTGATCGTCGGCGGTATGACGTTGCGATACAACGTCAACACACTGAATACGCTTTCGATCCCGCCCGCCGCTCCGAGCAAGTGACCCGTCATCGACTTCGTCGAGCTGACGGCAAGCTTGTAAGCGTGCGCGCCGAACGTCTCTTTGATCGCGAGTGTCTCAAACTTGTCGTTGTACGGCGTCGACGTTCCGTGTGCGTTGATATAGCCAACCTGATCCGGCGTGATGCCCGCGTCTTTCAGCGTTTTTTGCATAACGCGTCGCGCGCCCGATCCGGTTTCGTCAGGCATGGTGAGATGGAACGCATCAGCGGTCGCTCCGTAACCCACGATCTCCGCGTAGATCTTCGCGCCACGCTTCTTTGCCGACTCCAGCTCTTCGAGGATCATGATCCCGGCGCCTTCGCCGATGACAAAACCGTCACGGTCTCTTTCAAACGGTCGCGAGGCGTGCACCGGATCGTCGTTGTTGGTTGACAACGCTCTCATCGCGGAGAAACCTGCCACGCTCATCGGCGTGATCGCTGATTCAGCGCCGCCGCAGATCATTATGTCGGCATCGCCGCGTTCAATGATCTTGAAGCTGTCGCCAATCGCGTGCGCGCCGGCGGCGCAGGCGGTTGCGGTCGCGGAGTTTGGTCCCTTGGCTCCGAAACGGATCGAGACCTGGCCCGCGGCAAGATTCACGATCGCCGAGACGATAAAGAACGGAGAGACACGGTCTGGACCATCATCGAGCAACTTCGAGTGCTCGCGCTCGATGGCCCAGAAGTCTCCGATGCCGCTGCTGATGTAGGTGCCTACGTTTTCCGAGATGTCGTCTGCAAACTTGCCCTGAGGGCGTGAGTTGGATGCCGCTATCGCCCACCGCTTCAATCGACGCCGCAATCGCATAATGAATGAACGAGCCCATCTTGCGCGCGTCTTTCTTGGGAATGAATGTGAGCGGGTCGAAGTTTTTACTTCGCAGGCAAACCTTACCGAAAACTTCTCGGCGTCGAACTTCTTGATGTAGTCAGCGCCACTGCGCCCGCTCATGAGAGCAGTCCACGTGTCTTCGACAGTGTTGCCAACCGGAGTGACGAGGCCGAGGCCTGTAATCACGACACGACGTGTCAAATCAGAACTCCTTGGGAAGAGCCGGTGTTATGAACCGCGGTTTTCTCTGTGCAACCTCTGTGTCCTCTGTGTCTCTGTGGTTTGTTGATTCGGCAAAGATCACCACAGAGACACAGAGGACACAGAGGTTGCACAGAGAAGACCATCACTGACTACTTCTTGTGCTGGTCGATATAGTTATAAGCGTCCCGCACACTCTGAATCTTCTCAGCATCTTCGTCGGGAATCTCAATGCCAAACTCTTCTTCAAAACGCATCACGAGTTCGACCGTGTCCAGGGAGTCGGCGCCGAGGTCGTCGATGAATCTGGCATTCGGCGTGACCTCGTTCTCATCGACACCAAGCTCATCGACGATAATCTGTTTTACCTTGTTCTCGATCTCTTGATCGGGCATCGTGTTTGCTCCTCTGTGAGTTAATTAAACTACTCAATCTCCGCGGCCAGAGCAGCTCTTGTTGTTTCCAAACTCGCTGCGTCTTCCACGTTCAACGTCTTAACGTCGCGACTAATCTGACGCATAAGACCTGACAAAACTTTTCCCGGGCCAGCTTCGACAAACGTATCGACGCCCTGCTCTATCAGCAATTGCATCGACTCGACCCAGCGCACCGGCGCTGAAACTTGTCTCACTAGCGCGTCACGTAATTCTTCCGGCGCGGTCGTCGCACGTGCGTCGACATTCGTTACTACCGGAATCGCCGGTTCATTAAAACTCAAACTTTCCAAATCAACCGCCAGTCTGTCCTGCGCCGGCTTCATCAACGCGCAATGAAACGGCGCGCTCACTTTCAACTTGACCACTTTCCTCGCAACGCCACTCAACAACTCCACCGCGCGATCCACCGCTTCGGTATTACCGGCGATCACGGCCTGGTTAGGCGCGTTGATGTTTGCGATCGAACAAACCTGCTCCTGGCTGGCTTCGGCGCAAATACGTCCGATCTCGACGAGGTCGCCGCCAATTACCGCAGCCATCGCGCCAGTGCCAACGGGCACGGCTTCCTGCATGTAGCGTCCACGCGCACGCACCGTGCGAACAGCGTCGGACAAACTCAGCGCACCGCCAGCAACAAGTGCGGAGTATTCACCTAAACTGTGTCCCGCGACAAATGCCGGAGCAGAAATCCCCGCTTCCTGCATCGCGCGATATGCTGCTACAGACGTGGTGAGAATCGCGGGTTGCGTGTTCTCAGTTAACTGTAGATCCTCCGCTGGACCATCAAAGCATAGCTGCGAAATCGCGAAGCCTAAGGCGTCATCAGCTTCTTCAAAGACCTGTCGAGCGACCGCAAACTTTTCTGCCAGATCCTTTCCCATGCCAGGGGCTTGCGAACCCTGACCGGGAAACACGATCGCCGTTACCATCGCATCAACACGGCGCCCCACGTCACGCCACCGCCAAACGAAGCCATCAACACCAGATCACCCGGCTTGATCCGTCCCGCTTCGACGCACTCGTCGAGTGCGATAGGTATCGATGCTGAAGAAGTATTTCCATGGACCGAAATGTTTGAATAAACCTTCGACATGTCGACGTTCAAACGATCCGCAACAGCTTCAGTAATTCGCTGGTTGGCCTGGTGCGGAATAAACAAGCTGATGTCATCAGACTTCACGCCGCCCCGCTCGAGCACTTCACGCGAGATCTCAGCCATCGAGCGAACAGCAACTTTGAACAGCTCGTTGCCCTTCATCTTGAAAAAGTGATCGCCGGCTGCAAGCGTCTCCGCCGTCGGTTTTCTCCGCGTACCGCCGCCCGGTGAAAAAAGCTGTTCCTCGTACCGCCCGTCAGACTTGATCTTGCTTGCGAGGATGCCGCGACCGTTCTCAACTGGTCCTAACACCGCCGCGCCCGCACCGTCGCCAAACAACACGCACGTCTGTCGATCGGTGTAGTCAACGTACTGCGTCAAGATCTCCGCGCCCACTACAACCGCGTGTCGCACCTGACCGGTTTTGATCATCGAGTCGGCCAGCGACACGCCATACAAAAAACCTGAGCACGCAGCAACGATGTCCATTGCCGCAGCGTTGTTTGCCCCAAGTTCTGCCTGGACGATGCATCCGGTCGAAGGCAGTATCTGGTCAGGCGTCACCGTGGCGCAAAGAAGCAGATCGATATCGGCAGGATCCAAACGAGCACGTTCAATCGCCTGCCGTGCAGCACGCACCGCAAACTGCGACGTGTATTCACCCGGCGCTGCCTTGCGACGTTGCTTAATTCCCGTGCGCGTCGTGATCCACTCGTCAGAAGTCTCGACGATCTTCGCGAGATCTTCGTTCGTCAGAATGCCTTCCGGGTAAGCGTGACCTGTACCCAGAATTGCAGCGCGGTGATTTTGCATCAGTTCCTCAGATTACTACAGGTTACACAGACACACGCAAACCCAGCGGTGTTATCTGTGGCCTCTCAATACCTTCTTTAATCAAATCCGCGGTTCTTTTTTCGGAAAACTCTTTTACACTCCGAATCGCATTGCGAATCGCACGCGCATTCGAGCGGCCATGACCAATCACAACGATTCGGCTAACTCCCAGCAGCGGCGCACCGCCATATTCCGTATAGTCAAGACGCTTTTTAATACTCCGAAACGCCGGTTTCGCCAGCATCGCGCCTGCTTTTGTGACCGCCGTCGCCATCAGCTCACGTTTCAGCATCGACAGCATCGCCTCGGTCAATCCCTCTGACAACTTCAACATCACGTTGCCAGTGAAGCCGTCCGTCACGATCACGTCGACGAGGCCCGAGAAAACATCGCGACCTTCGACATTGCCGACAAAGTTGATGCCGGTCAACTGCCGCAACAACGGAAACGCCTCTTTCGTGAGATCGTTTCCTTTTTCTTCTTCCTCGCCGATGCTCATCAAACCGACAGAAGGCTTGACTGTTCCCAGCACCGAGCGCGAGTAAGCATCACCCATGATCGCAAACTGGGCGAGGTGATGCGGCTTGCACTCGGAGTTTGCCCCAACGTCGAGCAATAGCGTCGGCTTCGCGGCTTTCGTCGGAATCATTGCCGCGAGTGCCGGTCTATCAACACCAGGCAACGTGCCGATCACCATCTTCGCAGTCGCCATCGCCGCTCCGGTGTTTCCAGCGGAGACAAAACCATCGCCGCGACCTTCCATCACGAGCTTCGAACCGATCCTCAAAGAGCTTTTCTTCTTCCGTCTCACGGAAGTGGCGACTGGATCATCCATCGCAATGACTTCAGCCGCGTCTACTAACTCGATGCCGCGGTCGCCGTCGCCTCGCCAACCGCATCTTCGCAACTCGGGTTCGACCTTGTGGGCCTGGCCCACAAGAATAACGCCAACGCCGAAGTCGCGCGTCGCAGCAAGGGCGCCATCAATCTCCACGTGGGGCGCGTGGTCACTTCCCATAGCGTCGAGAACGACCTTGCCCGTCAACTGGGACTGATACTGCGACTGACTTCGCACCACGTGGATTAACTTTGTTCTACTTGTACCACTTCCCGACCTTTATAGAAGCCGCATTTGGGGCAAACGCGGTGTGGCATGCGGGGCTCACGGCAATTCGGGCACAGTGTGGTTTGGGGGACGCGCAAAGCATCGTGCGCGCGTCGTTTGTCGCGACGAGCTTTGGAGTGTCGTCGTTTAGGATTTGGCATAATTACTCCATTAAGTCACGCTACAAAGAGGCACAAAAAGCACAAGATTTTCTTCATTAAGTCATTTTGCGCTTTTTGTGCCTTTTGTGGCTAAGTTAAGTTCTTAAGAGCCGCCCAACGCGGATCGATCTCATTCGTAACGCAATTGCACTCGCCCGTGTTCCTGTCGGTACCGCATTCCGGGCAAATGCCTTTGCAGTCGTCCTGGCAAAGCATGCGAGTTGGTACGGCCAATAAAATCTGCTCTTTCACGATCTCGTCAACATCGAGCGCTTCGCCGTCGAACACTGAAACCAACAAATCATCTTCGCTCAGTTCTGCTTCCTCGGTCGATTCGTAATCCGAGTCGCTGATGTATTCCAGCTTGAAATCCACATTGACCGGTAGTTCAATCACCTTCAAACAGCGGTCACATTCGACCTGGGCTCGCGTCTCGATGTGCCCGTTGACAAAGACCTGATTGCCGGAAAGCCGGACTTTTCCGTTTACCGCTGCCGGCGCAATCAAACTAACTCGCTCGTCTACTGGATTCAGTTCGTCAGGCTGGTAAACACGGGCGAAATCGCCCTTACTACCCTCCAGGTTCTCCAGCTCAATACGCATTCCGCACAAAAAGCGGCCATTATAGGCGATTAGTGGGCATTCGTAAAATCGGCGGCCAAAGCGTCTTCCCGTAACGCCTCAGCCAGACGCTTATCCGCACCAGTCATCAACCGCAGGGCGCCCGATTTCGGCGCTTGAAAAAGACTTCCGTTCTTACGTCCGGCCTTCTCTAAAGCCTGCCGTGCCAGGTCTTTACGTCCGGTACGTTCATAAGCTTGTGCAAGTAACGAGAACGCCTCCGCATAGCCGCCATCCATCTCAGTAGCCTTACGAAGGTGGCGCACGGCGAGTGCGTCGCGATTTAACTCGTAATAAAGACAGCCGAGAACATAATGCGCCTCCGGCGACGGGCGTATAGTCAGCGCTCGCTTGAACTCTCCGAGCGCCCGCCGCCAGTTCTTTTGAGCGACGAACACCCAGCCGAGGCCGTAGTGTCCCGCAAAAGAAGAGGCGCCCTGCGCAGTCGCATTGCTCAAAAGATCTTTCGCGAGCTCGACTTCGCCGTCGTCAGCACACGTCAATCCGAGCAGCAGCGAGATACGCAGATCGTCCGGCAGGGCGGCGTGTGCCTTCTCGAGATAAGCCCGCGCCTGTTTTGTCTTTCCTTTGCGGAAAAAGTGTTCACCGATAAACAGATTCAACGGCGCGTTCTCTTCCGCGATCTCAGCCGCCGCCTGAAGCTTGGCCATGCCTTGCGGAACCTGCTTATCCTCGATCAGCACGAAACCTTCGTTGACCAGATCTTCGAATGCCTGCCTGTCCGGCACTTGCGCACTCGCGAGGATTCGCAAACGCAATGCATCGCGGTGAACGTTCTCTTCCTGTTCGACTGTGTCGCGCTGGCAGCGCTCGCTCCACATTCGTTCGAGTCGCTCTGTATCGACAACGCCGTCTTCAGTCAGTAGACCAACCAGAGCTCGCATCAACGAGCGATCGAAGTAAGCGTTCTGCGCGTAACGCAGCAACAAGTCGAGGCTGCGCTCGAGACGTTCGGCAAGTCGTGCGACTCTGTTTTCAGCGGCTGAGATACGTTCGAGAAGATGTTCGTCGGTGGAGAGACTTGCGGGTGCGGATTCGAATCGCGTGGAGCTTGGCTCGACGACGATCATTAAGCGCGTCCCGCAGCGAGTACAAAACTCCTGGCCCAGCGCATTTGCCGCAAGACATTTTTGACAGTAGTGAGAGATGCCGGGACGCATTCTGCTCCCTGAATTAATATTCGTAAAACCCGCGACCGCTT
This sequence comes from uncultured Acidobacteriota bacterium, assembly GCA_963748155.1. GTDB lineage: Bacteria > Acidobacteriota > Blastocatellia > Pyrinomonadales > Pyrinomonadaceae > PSRF01. Next base: position 264,600 of record CAVVHV010000006.1, read on the forward strand.
TTTCTACCGAGCCAGCCGGCGTCGACATAGCGCTTCAGCAGCGGGCACGGCCTGTATTTGGGGTCTCCGAGCCCCTCATATAACACATTCATGATGGCGAGGCATACATCCAGACCGATAAAGTCGGCGAGCGTAAGCGGGCCCATCGGATGATTCATGCCGAGCTTCATGATGCCGTCGATGCTCTCGCGGCTCGCCACGCCTTCGTAAAGAGTAAAGATCGCTTCGTTGATCATCGGCATCAATACGCGATTCGAGACGAAGCCTGGCGAGTCCTGGCAGTCGAGCGCGGTCTTGCCCAACTGTTCGGAGAGTGTTCTGACTCGTTCGTAAGTTTCGTCGGAAGTCGCCATGCCGCGGATGACTTCGACAAGTTTCATCACCGGCACGGGATTCATGAAATGCATGCCGATGACTTTGTCGGGACGTTTCGTTGCCGCGCCCAGCTTCGTGATCGAGATTGACGAAGTGTTTGAAGCGAGAATGGCGTGTGGTGGTGTAACTTCATCGAGCATCTTGAAGACCTGCGTCTTCACTCCGAGATCTTCCACCACTGCTTCAACGACAAACGAGGCTTCCTTGAACGCTGCGAAATCAGTCGTCCGTGCGGATGCGGCTAATGATCGACTGCTTATCTGCTGCCTCGAGCCGCTCCTTATCAACATCCCGTTGCAGGCTCTTATCGATAGCGCCTAGCCCGCGATCGAGAAACTCCTCGCGAACGTCATGCATGATCACATCGTAACCCGCACGGGCCGCAACCTGCGCGATCCCGTTACCCATCGTGCCCGCACCAACCACACCGAAGACGGTGACAGGATTTGCAGGATTTTCAGAATTTGCAAGATTGATCTTGTTCATCATGTAAATCTTGTAATCCTGGCTAACTATCTCTCGATCGCCATCGCGACGGCATTCCCACCACCAAGACACAACGCCACGATACCTCGTCGCGCGTCCCGTCGCTTGAGCTCATACAACATCGTCGTCAACAATCTCGATCCCGATTGCCCGATCGCATGGCCCAACGCCACAGCACCGCCATTCACATTAACCTTCTCAGGATCCAAGCCGAGTTCGCGCGTGACTGCCAACGCCGCCACCGAGAAAGCCTCATTCAACTCCACCAGATCGACTTCACTCCCCGACCAGCCCGTCTTCTTCAAAAGCTTCCGCACGGCCTCAACCGGCGCCATCATCACGAGTCGCGGCTCAACACCCGACACAGCCTGCGCAACGATTTTCGCCATCGGCTCGACACCAAGCTCACGCGCTCGACGCAACGAAGTGACTACAACCGCCGACGCACCATCATTCACACTCGGCGCGTTCCCCGCCGTCACTGTCCCCTCACTTTTGAACGCAGGCTTAAGCTTCCCGAGCACTTCCACGGTCGTGTCTTCACGCACAGTTTCATCAGTATCAAAGACGAGCGCCGCGCCTTTCTTCTGCTTGATCTCGACCGGCACGATCTCGTCCTTAAACTTCCCTGCCTTGATCGCCGCCGCCGCTTTGCGATGCGAGCTCACCGCAAACTCATCCTGCTCGGCGCGGCTGACCCTGTACTCGTCTGCAACGACTTCACCCGTGCAACCCATGTGATAGTTCTCAAACGCACACCACAGTCCATCGTGGATCATCGAGTCGATCAGCTCGCCATTGCCAAGTCGATAACCCTCACGCGCTTTCGGCACGAGATACGGCGCATTACTCATCGATTCCATTCCACCCGCAACAACCATCTCGGAGTCGCCGAGTTGAACTCCCTGCGCGGCCATCATCACGGCCTTCAAACCCGAGCCACAAACTTTGTTCACAGTCACGGCAGCGACAGTCGACGGGATTCCGCCATTCAACGCTGCCTGTCGCGCGGGATTCTGGCCGAGGCCCGCCTGGATCACACATCCCATGATCACTTCGTCAACATCTTCCGGCTTGATTCCGGCGCGCTTCACGCTCTCGCGCACAACGATCGCGCCGAGCTCAGTCGCTGAGAATCCTTTTAGTGAACCAAGAAACTTCCCCACAGGCGTACGCGCGGCACTAATGATTACCGCTTCGTTCAATTCCGGCATTTCAAACTCCCTTATGTTAGACTTGGCCCGATATTAGACTTTATTTCGCTATTCATAAAGCATGCAGGCACTCATTCTTGCTGGTGGCAAAGGCACGCGCCTTCGCCCTTTAACAGTTTACACTCCGAAACCGATTGTTCCGATCTGTAACCGGCCTTTTCTTCTTTATCAAATCGATACGCTGCGCCGCGCGGGCATTACTGACATCACGCTCTCGCTCTCGTACCAGCCAAATAAGATCGAGCAACTGCTCGGCGACGGCTCCGATTACGGCGTCAAGCTGAAGTACACAGTCGAGCCGCAACCGATGGGGACAGCGGGCGCTTACAAGTTTGCCGAAGATCTCATTCGCGAGCCAACCGTCGTTTTCAATGGCGACATTCTGACCGATCTCGATCTCAAGGGTGTCATTCGCGAGCACAACGAGCGAAAAGCGACGGCGACGATCGTTCTGACGCCGGTTGAGAATCCGCAGAGTTATGGTCTCGTTGAGACGGAGAAAGATGGTCGCATTCGACGCTTTCTCGAGAAGCCAAAGGCTGACGAGATTACGTGCAACACGATCAACGCGGGCACGTACATCCTCGAGCCGAAAGTGCTCGACTTTTTGCCGGCAGGTGAGAACTATTCTTTCGAGTATGGATTGTTTCCTGATTTGCTGAAACGCGGTGAGGCGTTTTACGCGCATATTCCGACGCGCACGTACTGGATCGACATCGGAACGCCGGAGCGATATCTACAAGTGCACGACGATCTGCTGGCGAATCGCGTATCGAGATTTCATATCAAGGAGCGACGCGGGCAGTTTGATGCGGCGACAGTCGCGGAGATCGATGAGTTGTCGTTGATCGGAGACGACTGCCAGATCAAACCGGGCGCGCAGATCATCAATTCAGTGTTGGGCCAGGGATGTTTTGTGGAGGAGCGTGCGCGCGTTGAGAATTGTGTTATCTGGCCACACACGCGCATCGGCACCACCGCGCAGTTGACGGGCGCGATTGCCGGGCGTGGTTGTCATATCGGTCGTTCGGCCGTTGTAAGACCAGGGACGGTGCTCGGTGATAAGACATCGCTCACCGATTATACGTTCGCGTGAGGTGAAGATTGTTTGACAGGATTACAGGATTTGCAGAATGTGCAAGATATATCCTGTTAATTCTGCAAATCTTGTAATCCTGTCAAAGGCTTTTGAGGAGACCATGAACTGGGAAGTTTTTCGAGCATACGACATTCGCGGTATCTATCCGACCGACATCGACGAAGAAGCTTATTACCGCATCGCCAAAGCCTATGTTCATCTATTCAAACCGAAGACCATGGTCGTCGGCATGGATGCCCGGCTCTCATCTCCTCCGTTAAAAGCAAGTCTAATTCGCGGCTTTCTAGACGCTGGCGTTGACGTCGTAGACATCGGCGAGATCACAACGGACATGCTGTATTACGCCGTCGGCGCATCATCCGAATATTCTGGTGGCGTAGTCGTCTCAGCCTCACACAATCCCAAGGAATATAACGGCATGAAGATGGTGCGGGAGAAAGCAACCGCTATCTCTTCCGACACCGGCCTATTCGATATTCGCGACGCAGTCAAAGCAGGCAAAGGTGCTGAAGTCACTTCCGACAAGAAAGGCGCCTGCACCGAGCGCGATATCCTGGACGACTATCTTGCACACGTACTGAAGTCCATCGATCGAAATAAGATCAAACCATTCACTTTTGTCGGCAACGCCAACTTCGGATTTGTGTGCCGGCCCGCAGCGAAACTCGCCGACGATCTCGGTCTCAACCTGCTTCCTTTGAACTTCGAACCCGATGGCACATTTCCGAAAGGTCCACCGGATCCGATGCTGCCGGGCAATCGCACCGAAACGGAAGCACTGATCAAAGAAAAGAGCGCGGCGTTTGGTGTCGCGTGGGACGCTGATGCAGATCGCGCGATGTTCTTCACGGAGAAAGGTGAGTTCATCTCCGGTGCGTACATCACGGCGCTGCTCGCCGACATCCTGCTCACGAAGTATGGAAGCGACAACACGATCATCTTCGATCCACGCGTGATATGGCCCACGCTCGACACGGTAAAGCGAAAGGGCGGGCGGCCAATCATCTCAAAGGGCGGTCACGCTTTCATGAAAGACCGCATGCGTAAAGAGAATGGTCTATTTGCGGGCGAGATGAGTGGGCATTATTACTTTCGTGAGAATTTCTATGCTGATAACGGTGTGATTCCGTTTTTGTTGGTGCTCGAACATCTTTCGACGCACGATAAGCCGTTCTCAGAGCTCATCGCGCCGTTCATGGCCGGGCATTACATGTCGGGCGAGCTCAATTACCATGTGAAAGACATCAAAGCGGTGATTGAGAAGGTGAAGGGAAAGTTTCATGGCGAGGGGCAGGAAGATTTTACTGATGGATACTCGTTGGAGACTGCCGAGTGGCGCTTCAACATCCGTGGATCGAATACGGAGCCACTGCTGCGATTGAATATCGAGGCGCGTAAGCCGGATTTGGTGGATCACATCCGGGAGGAGATCGAGAAGTTAATCGAGAGTTAGACAGGATGACAGGATTTACAGAATTAACAGGATAAAATCTTGTCTATCCTGTAAATCCTGTCATCCTGTCTAAGGTTTTAAAATCAAATGCCCGAGCTTCCTGAAGTAGAACACGTCGTCCGCGCCCTCGCGCCACTCGTCACCGGACGCCGCATCCTCGCCGCTGAACTAAACCTCAAACGCATCGCTCCCGGTATCTCTCGTCAAAGATTTAATCTTCAACTCCGAGACGCCCTCATCACCGGCGTCGGCCGCCGCGGCAAGTACATCCTCTTCAAACTCGAATCAGGACACGTACTCACCACACACCTTCGCATGACCGGCAAGTTTGTCTCACTCACGACCGACGAATCATTACCACCTTACGCACACGTCATCTTCTATCTCGACGACGATCGCCGTCTTGTCTATTGCGATATGCGCCAGTTTGGACGCATGCAGATTTTCAAAGATCCACTGCGCCCACCGAAAGAGCTTCAAACCCTCGCACCTGAACCTCTGTCAGACGACTTCACGGAAGAGTATTTCCTCAACACTCTTGCACGCTCTGGTCGCCCTTTGAAACACCTGCTGTTGGACCAAACGCGTGTTCTCGGTCTCGGCAACATCTACGCAGTTGAAGCGCTCTTTCTCGCCGGCGTCAGCCCATGAAGGCGGCGAATAAACTCTCGAAACCACGCGCGCGCAAGTTGTACCAGGCCATTCGCGATGTGTTACAGGAAGCCATCGACGCGGGCTCGACGTTGAAAATAGATCTCGCCGACGGTAACGGCAGCTACTTCGGAACGTCCGAGCGGTTCTGGCGCGTTTACGAGCGCGAGGGCGAGCCGTGCGTCAGGTGCGGAAAAAGAATCCGCCGCGTGGTCCAGGGTGGACGATCTACATACTTTTGCCCCAGTTGCCAGCGCTAAAAGCGATAAATAACAATTTGTGTTACTGACTGGTTAACAGTTTGCGGCACAATTACAAATTATCGTCGTCATTCTTTCCCGAATAAGGAAACTCGTCGGCCAGCACCGCGCGCATCTTCACGTGCCCGTAAAGCACTTCCAAATAACAAATAAACCGGTGCAGAAGCGGTTTCGGGTCGAGATTGTTTTCAACCGCCGTGATGACTTCGAGAGCCAGGCTCTCGTATCCACGCCAGTCTTTGTACATCAGATACTGCATGCTGCCGTCGCGAAATTCGAGGATTCGTGCAGTAACCGAACGCAACACGTCAGGGTCGTCCTTGGCCTGCGCGAGCCGCACAAACCGCATCAACGACGAGAGGTCCTTGCAGAGGATGAGTGACTGCTGGAGTCGTAGCTCGACGTCGTTGAAGAGCTTCGACGCGTCGAGACTGGGATTGAAGACCTGGAGCAGAGTGATGGTGGATTGCTGGAAACAATTCGTGAGCAAACCATGCGCGTGAAGGATCTTGCCGTAGACGATTGGAATCGACTGTTCGGTGACGCCGCGCACCAGCTCACGCTCGAAAACACGCCGTAAATCGTGATTAATTCCGTAAGAAATGCCGTCGAGGACGTCGAGCAACCGCTCGTTACCGGCAGCGAGTTTGACGGCCCTCGTGTCGATGAAATCGGTGAGTGAGCGCGCGTCGAATTCGAGGACTTCGAGGAGTGAGAGACTTTCGAGGAGCGTGTCGAGCTTTTGCAGGTTGTTCTCGATGCGGGCAAGCCAGTCGAAGTAGCGGTGCATCTCGCTGAGGATCGTCTGTGAGATTTCTCGCAGATTGGGATGGGCGATGCGCTGGAGGACGAGGTCTATTTCGTGTTGAAGATTCGCCTGAACTTCACGTTGGACCTGCGTATGGGAGTCGACTGGAACGACGTCGCGCAGGAGAGGCAACTGTGGTTCAGGATCATGAGTGATGTAGGCGAGGGGTGTGGCCATGGGGGAAAACCTCCAGGCCGGGTGAGCGCAAGAGCCGTGCCGTAGACGTAGACAGGATTTACAAGATGTTTCAAGATGAACAAGATTTACTCCTGTCAATCCTGCAAAATCTTGTAAATCCTGTCTACAACTATCTTGCCCTAAAGATTCTCCACGATAAATCGAGCATCATCTGCCGCATGTGCTTCAACAGCAGCGGATCCGTCACGCCATGCCTCGACTTCGGATACAGCATCAACTGAAACTGCTTCCCTGCCTTCTGCAACTCGTAAACAAACTGGATCGTGTTCTGCATGTGCACGTTGTCATCGATCGCCCCATGAATCAATAACAATTTCCCGTGCAGGTTCTTCGCCGCCGTTACAGGCGAGCTCTTCTTGTAGCCTTCGGGATTATTCTGCGGCGTTCCCATGTAACGCTCGGTGTAGATGCTGTCGTAATCACGCCAGTCAGCCACCGTGCCGCCCGCGATGCCCATCTTGAACGACTGGCTGTGCGTGAGGGCATAGCTCGTCATGAACCCACCATAACTCCATCCCCAAATACCAATACGCGAGCCATCAACGTACGGCTGGCTCTTCAACCACGTCACACCATCTTCGAGATCGCGCAGCTCGAGCTCGCCGAAGTTTTTGTAAACGGGCCACGTCGCATCCATACCTTTGCCGCTCGCAGTGCGGTTGTCGCAAACCCAGATGATGTAACCCTTCTGGGCCAGCAACTGGTGAAACATGTACGTCTGCGAGCCCCAACCATTTCGAACTTGCGGCGCGTGTGGTCCACTATAAGTGAAACTCATCACCGGATACTTCTTCCGCGCGTCGAAGTCCGGCGGTTTGATCATCATCGCTTCCATCACAAAACCGTCGCGCGTTTTGACCTGCAACAACTCCGTCGTACCGAGCTTGTACTGCTTCAGCGCGTCAACTTTGTTCTCGTTGATCACGCGCACGAGCTTGCCCGACGCGTCGTACAGCCGAACCTGCGACGGTGTATTAACGTCACTCCAAACATCGATGAAGTAGTTGTTTGCAGGACTGAGATCGATGCGATGCGAGCCTTCCGTCTGCGTGAGACGTGTGAGCCCACTGCCGTCGAGCTTCACGCGATAGCCATGCGGTGCGATATGACTGCGCTCCGTCGCGGTGAAGTAGATGTAACCATTCGCTTCATCCACGCCTTCGATCGAACGCACTTCCCATTTGCCGTCCGTGATCTGTCGCAGCATTTTTCCGTCGGCCGAGTAGTGATACAGATGTTCCCAACCGTTGCGCTCGCTGGCCCAGATGAATGAACCATCTTTGAGCCAGATCGGCTGCTCATTGATCCCGACCCACGCCTTCGAGGTTTCGTGAATGACGTTGCTCGACTTGCCATTGCGCGGATCCGCGAAGTTCACGTCGAGAAACGTCTGCTCGCGGTTCTGCGCCTGGTAGACCACCTTCTCGCCATCGGGTGTCCACGTGACGCGCGAGATCAAAAAGTCCGCGGGCTGGTATTGAAACGTGTCGATCCAGCGAATGTCGCCACCTGCTGCATTGACCACACCTAACTTCACGATCGGATTCGGATCGCCCGCCTTCGGATAAGCGGTGACTTCGAGCGTCTGGTGATAGGGAATGTGATCGACAACAGTGAACTCGGGAACCGGTGTCTCATCGAAACGCAGAAACGCGATGCTCGTCGAATCAGGACTCCACCAGTACGCGCCGAAGTTTCCGCGTCCATAAAGCTCTTCCTGGTAGACCCAATCCAAACGTCCGTTGAGAATTTTCGCACTGCCATCACGCGTGAGTGCGCGCTCGCGGCGCTGCATGCCGAGATCTTCCACGTAGAGATTGTTCTCACGCACGAAGCTGATCATGCGTCCATCAGGACTGAAGCCCTCGCCGACTTCTTCTTCAGGATTGCTGGTGAGACGTATCGCGCGATCGCTGCCAAACTCGTAATAGAACAGATCGTTGGACCAGTTGATCAAAACCGCAGTCTCGGCGGGATTGAGATTGTAGTTGCCGCGGTTCGCGAGTTGTCGTGCGTCCTGCGCGCTCACTCCCGGCAACGCCGCAAACGCAGCCTGCATTTTCGCCGCATCGAAAAACGGCACCGCGTCCCCAGTTGCGGCATTTACCTTTTGCAAACGCGGCGCATCACGTCGTGACAGCTTCGTTAGTTAACAAATAGTGATTGCCGTCTTTGAGCCACCGAATGGTGGGCGTCGAGCCGTTGAAGTTGACCTTCTTGACCGGATCGAAGATGTCGTCGATGGTGAGTAGTTTGTTCTGTGCTCTTAAAGACTGTGCGACAAGTACCAGAAAAACAGTTGCAAGCAGAAGCGCTTTAATCGAGTCATATTCGTTATTGTGCTCTTGGGGTCATCCTCTTGATCAGAGGTGTCAATACCGCAAGTATGATTGCTGCCAACAGCGTGATTCCGGCGAACATACCGAACGCTCGTGTCAGCACTGCCGGATCGTTTCCTTCGAAGAGCCTCGTCGTCAGGCCCGCGATATAGCTGCCAATCGAGATCGAAAGAAACCACACGCCCATCATCAGTCCCAGCATTCGCGCTGGGGAAAGTTTGCTGACGGTGCTGAGCCCAACCGGACTTAAACAAAGCTCACCGATCGTTTGCAGAAAGTAGACCAGGACGAGCCACGCGGGACTAACGCGACCAGCGCTCGTCAGGGTTGCAGCGAACGCGATGACAACGAAAGCGATGCCGGCAAAAAACAATCCGATCGTGAACTTGCCGGGACTGGAAGGCTGGCGGCTTGCCTAGCTTTTGCCAAACTGCACCGATGATCGGCGCAAAAATGATAACGAAGATCGCAGGCACTGACTGGAACCAGCTCGAAGGATAGGTCCAACCGAGGATCGTTGTACGCGTCAATCGATCGGCAAAGAGAGTTAAGCTCGAGCCTGCTTGTTCGTACGTCATCCAGAACAGAATCGAGAAAAGAAATAGGATGAAGATCACGAGCACACGTTTCAGCTCGTCACCATTGAGCAGACGTGTTGTGCCGATCAGGTAACCAGCAAAAAGCCAACGACACCAGGGAAACAGTGCTGAAAGCGCGCCGGCCTCGCCGTAGTAAAATCCCAATCCCACGCCGGCAACTCCGCCGATAATTGCGAGAATCAGCGTCACATAATCAATGCCAGTCCGCGTTTTCGATTCGATCATGGTCGCGCTTCGGGCTTGTGTCCGACTGTACCAGTTTTCGTTGTCCGAGCAGATACTGGATGATTCCGAGGGTCATACCTACGCCTGCGGCGCCGAAGCCCCAGTGCCAGGCTGAGTTCGGATCGAAACCGAGTTTCGCAATGAAATTTCGCGACGATTCGGCCTGGGCCAGAAAACCAACCACGATCGGCGACAGAAACGCGCCGAGATTGATGCCCATGTAGAAGATCGAGAAGCCCGCATCGCGTCGCTGGTCGCCTTCGGGATACAGTTGGCCCACCATCGCGCTGATGTTTGGTTTCAACAGTCCTGTTCCACAGGCAATCAGGATCAGTCCGGCATAGAAGGTGGACAGCGAATTGATGGCCATCGAATAGTGGCCGCAGGCGATGATGATTCCGCCTAATAGAACTGCGCGCCGCGCGCCAAAGATTCGATCGGCGAGCCAGCCGCCGATGAGCGGCAAATACCAGACGGATGAAACGTACGTGGCGTAAATGATGCCGGCGTATTTCTCATCGAAACTGAGGCCGCCTTCTGCCAGCGACTTCGTCATGTAGAGCGTGAGGATTGCTCGCATGCCGTAGTAGGAAAAACGCTCCCACATTTCTGTGAAAAAGAGGGTGGAGAGACCGCTGGGATGGCCCATAAACCCGCGGTCGTAAGCGGAAGTAGCCGCATCTTGCGATGTGCTCATACGGAGGTTTCCTTTTTTCAGTATGCGGAGCTTTGGGAAAGACCGAGAGCATTCAGCCAAATGCGAGGGAGAGTGTCAAGCCGCGGATAACGCAGATCAGTGTAAATCGGATTCACACTGATCCGTTTAATCCGCGGTTAATTGTGTCGGAGACTGGGTGATACATCTTCCCGTAACGCTTGGAGATGATCTTCACGTAGTTCTGTGTTTCGTTGTATGGCGGAATTCCGTCGTACTTATCAACCGAACCTTCACCCGCGTTGTAGCCCGCGAGCGCGAGCTCGACGTTCCCCGCAAATCGCTTCAGCAGCCAGCCCAAATACTTCGTGCCCGCAGTAATGTTCTCAACCGGATCGTTCGGATCGTTGCACCCAAAACGCTTCGCCGTCGCCGGCATCAACTGCATCAGTCCCTGCGCGCCCGCGTGTGATCGTGCTTCCACTTTATACTTCGACTCCTGCCAGATCACCGCGTGTACGAACCGTGGATCGATACCCTGCTTCTCAGCCGGCTTCAAAGATGATCCGGTCCAACTCTGCGTCGCCGGACGTAGGAATGTCAGCGGGAATGCGAAACTCTGCCTCAGGACTCGCGACGGCGACCGGCGCCATCACGCGGCTGAACAATAGACCAGTCAGGTTGCTGAACAGAAACAGCGAAATAAGTGCGAAGGGTGCAAACTTGAGCGAACGAAAATGGGGTAACCTGCGGGGAAACTTCATTCAGTAAATTCTCCAGATTAACGATGACCATAACGCCACCAGGTATTCGACTCATGCAGACTCTCAGGGGGACTGCACCAGCCAACAGTCAAGACTTCTGAACAGCAAGCTGTAACGAAGGACCGGAACTCAGATGGATAAACTACGAACGCCGTTGCCCTTTCGTTTCAAATTTATGCCTGTAAATGATTGAAAACATTGTACTTGTTCACTCCACTCGATTCGGTCATTCTGAAGGCGGCCGTCATCGTGACAGAAAAAACAAGACACTTTTCGAGGACTCTCGTCCCAATATCGAAACTTGACAGTGTGGTCGTAGGAGCGTATAAGCGACGATGACAAGCGTGGTGAGTTAAGGCGACTTGCGGCCACGAAAAATAACCAGCTAAACAGCTCGGGCACGCATCAGAGACCCGAAAAACTTCAAACCGATTTGAAGTCCCGCGTTGTTTGGCGCGGGGCTTTTTCATTTGCCGGTTCGGCTTTCAAGAAGATGCAACCATTTCAAGAAATTCTCTCCAGCGATCGCATCCTCGTTGTTGACGGCGCCATGGGCACGATGCTCTACGCCAAGGGTGTCTATATCAATCGTTGTTACGACGAGCTGAATCTCAGTAATCCGGATCTGGTCCGTGAGATTCACACTGAATACATTCGCGCCGGCGCCGACATCATCGAGACCAACACTTTTGGCGCGACTGCACACAAGCTTCAGCAGTACGGACTCGAGGCGAATATGCACGAGATCAATGCCATCGCCGCGAAGGTGGCGCGTGAGGCTGCGGGCGAGCGCGCATACGTCGCGGGCGCGATTGGTCCACTCGGCTTGCGCATCGAGCCGTATGGTCCAACTTCGTTTGCAGAAGCACGCGAGCTGTTCAAGGCGCAGGCGGTCGCGTTGCTCGAAGGCGGCGTCGATCTTTTCTGCCTCGAAACTTTTTCCGACGTTTCAGAGATCCGCCAGGCGATAGCGGCTGTGCGTGAACTCTGCGATCTGCCGATCATCGCGCAGATGACGATCATGACTGACGGCAATACGATGTTCGGCACCACGCCGGAATTGTTTACCGAACGTCTCGACGAATGGGGCGCAGATGTTATCGGTCTGAACTGTGGTGTCGGACCCGGCGATCATTCTCACGGCGCTGGAGAAGATGCGCGAGGTCACGAAGAAGAAGCTGTCAGCACAGCCAAACGCCGGACTGCCGCGCGACGTGCAAGGGCGCCAGTTTTACATGTGCTCGCCCGAGTACATGTCGAAGTTTGCGAAGCGATTTATCCAATCGGGCGCAAAGTTTATCGGCGGTTGCTGCGGTACGACGCCCGCACACATCAAGCTGATCTCCGACTCCGTGCGCGCCGCTTCACCGCGAACATCAGCGCGTCACGTTCAGTGGCGGCGGGACGGCGACAGTCGACACAACACCGTCCGACATTCACGTCGTTCCACCTGAGGAACGTTCAAACTGGGGACGCAAAATCGCGCTTGGTGAGTTTGTGACTTCGGTCGAGGTGCTGCCGCCGAAAGGTGTCGATGCGAAGAAGACGCTCGATTCGATTCGCCTGCTGAAAGATGCCGGTGTTGATGGCGTCAACATTCCTGACGGTGCGCGTGCGCAGTCGCGCATGAGTGCGATCGCGACGGCTGTTTTAGTCGAACAACAGATCGGGATCGAGTCAGTGCTGCACTATTGCTGTCGCGACCGGAATCTACTCGGCATGATGTCGGATCTGCTCGGCGCCGCCGCACTCGGCCTGCGAAACATCCTCGTCATTACCGGCGATCCGCCGAAGATGGGACCGTATCCGGATGCGACCGCCGTTTTCGATATCGATTCGATTGGTCTGACGAACATGGTCAACAAGCTGAACCATGGACTCGATCTCGGAAACAATCCGATCGGCGAGCCAACGTCGTTCTGCATTGGCGTTGGCGTGAATCCGGGAGCGATCAATCTCGATGAAGAGATCAAGCGCTTCGAATGGAAGGTGGAAGCGGGCGCGCAGTATGCGATTACGCAGCCGGTGTTTGATACGGGTCAACTGCGTGATTTTCTGAACCGCATCGAGCATGTGCGCATTCCGATCATTGCGGGTATCTGGCCGCTCGTGTCGTATCGCAATGCGGAGTTTCTGCACAATGAGGTGCCGGGCGTGCGCGTGACGCCGTCGATCATGGACCGCATGCGTGCGGCTTCAAATATCAGCAAGGAAGCTGGTCGTGACGAAGGGTTGAAGATCGCGCGCGAGTCGTTGCTGGAAGTGCGTGATGAGATTCAGGGTGTGCAGGTGTCAGCGCCGTTCGGGAATGTGAAGTATGCGCTTGAGGTGTTTGAGGCGCTGCCGGAGTTTAGTCGTTGATAAAATCCTGTCAATCTTGTAAATCCTGCAATCCTGTCGACAGGATGACAGGATTTTCAGGATGAACAGGATTATTTAGCCCCGTCGTACACAATCTTCCCACCGACGATCGTGTAAAGAACATCTGTTGTTAGAAACTCCTTCGGCTGGACCTTCAGCAGATTCTTCGACAGGACTGTCACATCCGCGAACTTCCCTACTTCAATCGATCCCTTAATCTTCTCTTCGAAATTCGCGTACGCCGTGCCGTAAGTGTACGCGCGGATCGCATCTTCGATCGATATTCGCTCGTTCGGAAACCAACCGGCTGCCGGTTGTCCGGTGACTGTTTGGCGGGTTACCGCGGCGTAGAGCCCGAGCATCGGATTGATCGGATACTCCGAGGCTGACGTTCCCGGCCAATCAGTACCAAAACTCAGGACAGCGCCGCTCGACTGGATACTCTTGAACGCATAAGCGCCTTTGGTGCGCTCGAAGCCGATGCGTTCTTCCATCCAGCGCATGTCGTCGCTCAAGTGGAATGGTTGCACTTCCGCGACGACGCCGAGTTGGCCCAGGCGCTTGAAGTCGCCGGGCGCGAGCACTTGCGCATGGACCAGGCGGAAGCGTCGATCACGTTTGCCGTTCTGCTTGTTGAGCTCGTCGAGATAATTGAGCAACACGTTGTTGGCTTCGTCACCGATTGCGTGAACAGTTAATTGCAGCCCGGCGCGATCCGCGTCGAGCATGTACTTGAGAAACTTCCCTTCTACGAACTCGCCTTTGTCGTTCACCATCAGCGGCCGCCAGCGGCCACGATTGTTCGCGTCGTGTGAATACGGCTCGAAGAAACGGGCGGTGCTCGTGCCCATGATGCCGTCGATGTGGCCTTTGAGCGCGCCGAGCCTGATCCACTCGTCGCCGGAGCCGACGCGAACGCCCTGATCGGCAAATTCTTTCCAGCGATCGAGTCCGGGCCGGAAGTGAATACGCACGGTGAGCTCGCCCTTGCGATGCAGCTCGCGGTAGATGTCCAACTGCATGTCGTCAGACATGTCGCTGACGTTCGTCACCCCATGCTTGCGTATCTCGGCGAGCGCGTTCTTTGTCTGCTGCACGCGACGATCGCGTGTGAATGTGCGTGGGATTACGGCGTTGAAGAGACGAGTCACGCCCTTGCCGCGCATGTGACCGTTGATGCGGCCCTGGTTGTCTTTTAGAAATTCGACGTCGGGCGCCTGCGGGTTGTTGAGGTCCAATTTCAGCGCGCGAAACGCGGCGTTGATTTGCGGCGAACTGGCTGTCGTCAAACTTGCGAATGAACATCGGGTAGTCGGCGGTGATGTCATTCACGAGTGACATGTCTGGAGCGAACGGTTCGCGTCGCTGGTTGCCGGCGCTGCCCGCGGCCCACTCGTCGTACGCGCCCCAGTAACCGCCGACGATCCATTCGCCTTTAGGGAGCCGGCTGATGACTTCTTTGACGCGCGTGACGAACTGCTCCTGCGTCGACAGCGCGCATGATGTTGAATTCGAGGAACTGGGCGGCGGAGGCGAAGTGAACGTGATTGTCGTTGAAGCCAGGGACGACGAAGCTGCCTTTGAGATCGATGATGCGGGTGTTTGGGCCACGGAGTTTCAGAGCGGCGCTGTTCGAGCCGACGATGAGAAACTTGCCGTCGCGGATGGCGATTGCTTCGGCGGTGGGATTTTTTTCGTCGACGGTCCAGATGACGCCGTTGTGAAGGATGATGTCCGCTGTCTGTGGTTGTTGAGTGGTGGTGATTAGAGCAAGTGTCAGTAGAAGTACTAGTTTCATTTTGATAAATAGTTCCGAGTCAGTTGTTAGACAGGATGACAAGATTTACATGATTTGCAGGATTTATCTTGTCAATCCTGTAAATCTTGTAATCCTGTCTAAAACTACCCTTCATCTTTTGGCGAGCAGATGTCTCAGCGCATCCTCCAGCATCGGCCATCGAAACACGAACCCCTTTTCTTTCATCACCGCGGTTCGACCCTCTGACTAGCCAACAACAGCGCATCCGCCATCTCACCAAACGCCAATCTCACCCCGAACGCCGGCACCGGAAACAGCGTCGGCTTCGACAGCACGCGCCCCAGCGTCTTCGTAAACTCCGCATTCGTCACCGCATTAGGCGCCACGAAATTTACTGGCCCACTCGCCGCCTTATCTTCCATCAAAAACTTCAACCCATTCACAACATCCTCAATCCCGATCCAACTCATCCACTGCTTTCCATCGCCAATGCGCCCACCAATCCCCATCCGAAAAGGCGTCAACATCTTCGCGAGCGCACCATCATTCGCATCCAGAATGATCCCGAAGCGCGCATGAACCGTCCTGATTCCCTTCTCGACCGCGGACCTCGTCGCCTTCTCCCACTCGACACATACTTCCGCTAAAAAATCGTTTCCGGGCAGGCTCTTCTCTGTCAACACTTCGTCACCGCGATTGCCGTAGTAACCAATCGCCGACGCGCTCACAAACACCGACGGCGGCCGCGATAGTCGCGCAAGCGCGTCACTCAACAGCGACGTCCCCTTCACGCGGCTGTCACGAATCGCGCGTTTCTTCTCATCGCTCCAACGGCCGCTGGCGATGCTTTCACCTGCGAGATGGACCACGGCGTCCACACCTTCGAGTGCTGAGGCGTCGATGCGTCCCTCGTTCGGATGCCATTCGACTTCCGCGGCGCCGGACGGCTTGCCCCGCACGAGACGAACGATTTCGTGACCATCAGACGACAGGGAGCCAATCAGCGCTTTGCCGACGAGCCCATGCGAACCACTCACGAGTATTCTCATTTGGTTTTCTCGGCGTGAGGATACCACCAATAGATTCCGCTTGAAATTTTTTCATTGATGTGTAGAATGCGCAGCTAAATTTAAGCAAGGAGCAACCTCACTTATGCTTCGTCTCACAGTCTGTTTCCTCATCACCGGATTTCTTTTAATCGTCATGTGTAGCGGCAGGCCATCGTCTGCGCAGTCGTTTGCGACTGTAGCGCGGCTTACGAATACGCCGGAACACGTGCTCAATCTCAATCCAACGATCAGCGATGACGGCCGGACGATTGTCTTTGAATCGTCTGCGGATCTCGCGAATACGGGCGGAAGCGCGTCATTTCGCGTGTTGCGTGCTGATCTTTCATCGTTTGTCGAGCTCGGCAGGACACGCGCGGTCTGTCCGGCGATGTCTGCCGATGGAAGGACCATCGTGTTTGCGTCGAGCGAGGATCTCGCGGGGCGAAACGCCGATCGAAACTCGGAGATCTTTCTGTTTGATGGTGTGAAGCTCAATCAGTTGACTGAAACATCCGGTCGCTTCAAGACTTATTGATGGAAATTTTCAGCCGTCTATCACGAGTGATGGTCGCAGGTGGTGTTTTCATCGAATGGCGAGATCATTCTTTATGACACGCTTGATCGGAAATTTAGACAGTTGACGAGTGATGGGCCAGAGCGTTCGGCAGTGAGTCCGAAGATTAGCGGTGATGGAACATGGGTTTATTACAAGAGGAATTTAACCGCGGATGCCGCGGATCTTGTACGGATTGATACTGAGACATTAACGAGCTCGAGTTCTGGCGGCGAATGTGGGGGAATTGTCGATTGGTTGAAGGGCGGGCGGTGAGTAATGATGGAATGCGTTTGGTCTATTCGGCATCGACCGCGCTGAATCAGACGCAGGTGTTCATGTTTGATGGGCGGGATGATTCGGTTCGTCAATTAACAAATCTGGGATCGAGAGCGGTGGATGTGAAGCTGCAACCGACGATCAGCGGTGATGGAAGACGGGTGGCTTTCGCGACGCGGCGGAGAGTAACAAATACGAGTGATGGTGGCGTTGAGCTTTATCTGCTCGATCTGCCGACGGGCGCCGTGCAACAGATCACGAACGCGCCGGCTGCGGCGACGGCGGAGGTCGTTTCGTCGCTCAATTTCGATGGCAGTGTCGTGGCTTTCAATTTTCCACGCATTCTTTCCGGGGCGGTTGGGGATGAGGATTTACGGAATAACAGCGAGATTTATGTGGCGTCGATTGCGCCACGACCGGTTGGCTCGGCAACTGTTGTTAACGCTGCCGCGCAGGGACGCGAGCCACAGCCGGCGAAGATCGCGCCCGGAAGCATTGCAAGTATTCGCGGGAATGCGCTTGCGCTGAAAACTGAGGCGGTCAATTCGGGCGGTGAGTTGCCGTTCGCTGTTGCTGGGACCACGGTGACAGTAAATGGCCAGGCGGCGCAAATATTTTATGTCTCTGCGGGCGAAGTTGTGTTTGTTGTCCCGAGCGGGTTAGCGGACGGGCCGGCGCAATTTCTTGTTACAAATGGGGACGGATTGCAGTCGAAGGCGGAAGGCATCATTTCTGCCGCCGCGCCCGGCGTATTCACTGTTGCGGGTAACGGTCAAGGTGAAGCGATCATTCTGAACTCCGACACGCTCGTGCCTGGCCCGTTCGATCCTTCGAAAGGAGAGTTGCGGCTGTCGATCTTTGCGACAGGAACCGCGCGAGGGAACAGTGTATCGGTCACGATCAACGGTAAGCAGACAGTCGTGGAGACTGTCATGCCGTCACACTTGCCAGGACTCGACGAGATTCACGTCCTTGTACCTAATGAATTACGTGGCGCCGGAACGTCAACACTCGTCGTATCAGCGGATGGTGTGCAAAGCAATCCCGTTTCGCTAGTAATCGCAGGAGCCACACCAACTCCCACACCTACTCCAACTCCGACACCAACGCCCTCACCGAGTCCCCACCGACACCGACACCGAGTCCTTCACCAACACCATCGCCGGATTCTTCTCCACGAATTGTCATCAGCCAGGTCTTCGGCGGTGGCGGAAACTCCGGCGCGCCGTTTCGTAATGACTTCATCGAGATCTTCAACGCCGGCAATTCGACAGTTAATCTGAGCGGCTGGTCGGTGCAGTATGCGAGCGCGACAGCCTCGACGTGGTCAGTCACATCGCTTACTTCAGTCATACTTAATCCAGGACAGTACTACCTGATCCAGGAAAGTTCCGGCGGCAGCAACGGCGCTTCGTTACCTGCACCCGACGCGACAGGCACGATCGCGATGGCTGCCGGTTCCGGCAAGGTCGTGCTGGTCAAGAACTCCACCGCATTGACCACGGCATGCCCGAACGATCCCAACATCGTCGACCTAGTCGGCTACGGCAACACGGCCAATTGCTTTAGAGGCTCAGCGCCTGCCCCGCGCCGAGCAACACAAACGCGATCCTGCGCGCTGCCGCCGGCTGTACTGACACGCGCAACAACGTCGCGGACTTCGCTCTCGGCCCGCCCAACCCGAGAAACACAAATTTTTTGCCACGGATTTGTACCGATCCGTAAGATCCGTGTTATAGACTCGCAAGCATGCACTCGCTCACGGATGCAGTCGCTTCGCTCCGCCAGCACTTCGGCTTCGAAGACTTTCGCGAAGGCCAACGTGAAGTGATCGGCTCGATCCTCGAAGGCAAAGACGCGGTCGTCGTGATGCCGACTGGCAGCGGCAAGTCTCTCTGCTACCAACTCCCGGCAATGATCCTCGACGGAGTCACACTCGTCGTGTCTCCTCTGATCGCGCTCATGAAGGATCAAGTCGACGCACTGCAAGCGCGTGGACTGCCCGCGACATTCATCAACAGCTCGATCTCCGAATCGGAACAACACGCGCGCATCGATGCACTCAGGCGCGGCGAGCACAAACTCGTCTACATCGCACCCGAACGCTTTCGCAGCAGTCGCTTCAACGCGGCACTGCAACAAATTCCGATCTCGCTCTTCGCAGTCGACGAAGCGCATTGCATCTCAACCTGGGGCCACGACTTTCGTCCCGACTACCTGCGCCTGCGTAACGTCATCAAGTCGCTGAACAAAGTCCAGACTCTCGCGCTCACCGCGACAGCCACGCCGTACGTTCGCTCAGACATCATTCAGCAGCTCGGTCTGAATCGGCCTCAGACCTTCGTCAGCGGTTTCGACCGGCCGAATCTCTCGATCGAAGTGGCCCATACTGTGCGGGAGCGCGAAAAGATCGCACGTATTCGCAGCCTCGCGAAGCAAAATCCCGGTTCGGGAATCATCTATGCCTCGACGCGAAAAGCAGTGGAGCAGGTCGGGTCAAAGCTGAAAGCGCTCGATCTCAAAGTTTCGGAATACCACGCAGGCATGAGCGACGGCCTGCGCGTACGCGCGCAGGACGATTTCATGAACGGCCGCACGCAGATGATCGTCGCTACGAACGCGTTCGGAATGGGCATCGACAAACCCGACATCCGCTTCGTGGTCCATTACCAGATGCCCGGCTCGATCGAAGCGTACTACCAGGAGATCGGGCGCGCCGGGCGCGACGGACTGCCATCAACGTGCGTCCTGCTCTTCAACTACGCGGACAAGAACACACACGAATTCTTCATCGATGGCTCGTATCCAGACATCAGCGTCATCAAACAGGTTTACGACTCACTCGCCGCAACCGAGCTCAGAAAAATCGAGCTCTCGACATCGGAGATCGCGCGGCGAGCGGGCGAAAGCAACGAGATGGCTATCCAATCTGCGCTTTACGTGCTCGAACGTGCCGGACACATTCAACGCACTGCGCCGGCACTCAATCGTGGCGGACGTGGCGCACAACAAGGTCGCAGCATCATCATGCTCGACAGTGCGCCTGCCGCGAAGTTGCGTATCGATCCGGCAGAGGTGTCGCGTCGTGGCGAGCTCGAGCGGCGCAAGTTACGGGCGATGATCGACTTCTGTTACACGGATTATTGTTACCGCGCACACATCCTCAATTACTTTGGTGATCGCAAAAGCGAGCGGCGGTGTGGGACGTGTGGTAATTGCGCGCCGAAAACGACGCGCCAATTCCCGCCGCGCCTGCTGATCCATCATCACGCGCACTCACGGCGGACGAATTATTGCGCGTGCGCAAGATTCTCGCGTGTGCTAAACGGATGAATGGTCGTTTCGGGAAGAAGATGTTGATTTCTACTTTGCGAGGATCGGCGGCAAAGCAGGTGATTACGGCGCGGCTTAATGAATTGTCGACTTATGGATTGTTGAAAGATATGGCGCAGGACGAGCTCGAGGTTTATGTGGATGCGTTGATTGACGCGCGGTGTTTGAAGGTGAAGCCTGGTGCGTATCCGACTATATCGACGACGGAGCTTGGTGATAGGGTTATGCGCGAACAGGAAGTCGATCGAGCTTGTGCTGCCAGGCATTAGTTAGACAGGATTTACAAGATTTTTCAGGATTGACAGGATTTATCTTGTTCATCCTGAAAAATCTTGTAAATCCTGTCTACGTCTACCTACTTGATCACGCCTGCCAACCGGACTCGACGCGCTCGCATACAATCTCTTCGTCATCCTCCCGGCCAGATACGCCAATCGTCCAGCCTCAATCGCGAGCTTCATCGCCGTCGCCATCTTCGCCGGATCTTCAGCCTCCGCGATCGCCGTGTTCATCAACACGCCATCAGCCCCAAGCTCCATCGCGATTGCCGCATCACTCGCCGTTCCCACACCCGCATCGACAATCATCGTCGCATCGGGTAACTGCTCGCGCATGATGCGCAGGTTCGCCGGATTCTGAATCCCTAAACCCGATCCAATCGGCGCAGCAAGCGGCATGATCGCCGCACAACCGGCATCAAGCAGCTTCTTCGCCATGATCAGATCGTCGTTGAAGTACGGCAGTACAACAAAACCTTCTTTCACGAGAATGCGCGCGGCTTCGAGCGTCTGCTCGTTGTCAGGAAACAACGTCGTCTGATCACCGATGACTTCGAGCTTCACGAGATCTGTTTGCAATGCTTCGCGTGCGAGTCGAGCTGTTCTCACGGCGTCCTCAGCAGTGTAACAACCTGCGGTGTTCGGCAGGATCTGAAGTGCGGGATTCAGGTAATCGAGAAACGACTCGCTACTGCGATCCAGCGGCACGCGCCGCACCGCTACTGTCACCATCTCGGCTCCCGAAGCGTCGTGAGCACTGCGCATCTCTTCGTGGCTTCGATATTTGCCTGTGCCGATAATCAGTCGCGATGAAAACTCTCTTCCCGCGATGATCAATTTCTCTTTTGGTGATGCTGCTGTTGCTGCTGTCGACATTTATCCTCCACCGACGAAGTGCACGATCTCGATCCGGTCCTCGTCCTTTAACATAGTACTGCCCCAATCACTACGACGCACAACCTCACGATTAAGTTCGATGGCAATTCGCGCCACAGGCAGATCCAGCGCTGTGATTAACTCTGCCAGGGAAATCGCAGTACTAAAATCCTTTTCGTCACCATTCACGAAGACTTTCATTAGCCACAAAAAAGCACAAAAAGCACAAAAAAGCTAATCCACTGCTTTTTGTGATTTTTGTGCCTTTTTATGGCTAATCGGCTTGGTGAATGATGCAGCGCAACTCGGCGGCCTGGTCCTTTGTCACTGCGCGCACCAGGACTGCGGCCCGGCCTGATGTGAACTGCGGAATGTCCGTGGTGACACTCGCCACACCATCACTCTCGGTCTTCAACGTGTAAATCAGCGGCCTGAACGTGGTACCAAGCACCTTCACTGATACAGCCACGTTCGCGAGCGGCTTTTCGTCGCCATTCGTGCGGTTGTTTACGAGAACTCGCAACGTATAACGCTGACCTGAGTAAAACTCATCGTCGTCCAGCAGAGTAATAAATAAGCCATCTTCGAGATCGGGCTCACTCACCAGCTCTTCAGCTTCCGCTGGCTCTTCAATCACTGGCTCAGGCTCAACAGGAGGCGCCGCAGTCAAATCCACAGGCTCATAACGCGGCTCCATACCGGGCTCCATCATTGCCGCTAGCTCTTCGTCGGCTGGAGCAGGCGGTGGCGTCCACTCCTGCGACACCGGCCAGTATTCGATCTCGAACGACTCCTCGACAGTCCCCGGTGCTTCGGCTTCGTTTCGACTTCCGGCGCGGCTTCCTCTTCGATGGTCGCCGTCTCGACAGCGTCCTTCTTCTGCGGCGCTTCTTTCGGGCGCCCACTCATCTTTTTAAGATCGTCGATTCGTCCCGAGTTGATCGCGGCACAAATCAGCCGATGCTGTCGCTTCAACCGCTCAGCCAAAACTTCGTCGCTAAACCCTGAAGCGATCAGATCTTCATAAGGAGAGCGTTTGCTGGCCAGGATCGTGCCGCCAACATAGACGAGCGAGAGGATGATTGGTGAGTCGAGCCCCTTGTCTTCGGTTTGCACATGATAGACAACGCCATCGTGCTCAATATCGGTATTGAATCCGGTAATCACAGTTTGTCAGAACCGAGCGCCCTCGCGCCGGGTGATCTTCTGCAACAGAGGTTCCTTTCAACTTAAAACCGGGAGGCTGCTCAAACCCACTCGCAAGTGGGTTTCCTGAACGGTAACACAAGCATTTTTTCACGGTCAATCAGCATTTTTCTCACGCGTGATCTATGCGAGAGACGTTGCTTGACACCCTTGATCAGTTCGACTAGCATCACGCTTGTACAATGATTCTCAATCTCGTGGATCGAGTGACACTGACCGCAAACGATTGTTTTGGGTGCGAAGCAATCAGCGGCCGGTGATAGTGTGCGTTAGATGAATTTTCGTCTTTACGACTACTTGCCCATTCTGCTGATGTTCATCGTCGCGGCAGGCTTCGCGGTGGGCAACGTCCTCCTCTCCCAATTCGTGGGACAACGTAAGCGAACAAGAACGAAGTTGATGCCTTACGAGTGTGGTAAGGATCCGGTAGGCTCTGCGCGCGAGCGTTTCTCGGTGAAGTTCTACCTGATCGCGATGATCTTCATCCTGTTCGATATAGAAGTGATCTTCCTGGTGCCCTGGGCGGCCGTGTACAAGACACTCGCACGCACGAGTCCGGCGATGCGCTCGTTTGCATACCTCGAGATGATGATCTTTATAGGTCTGCTCTTTGTGGGTTACATCTACATCGTCAAGAAGGGCGCCTTTGACTGGGGCGAGAAAGCACGACGCGAAGCGGAAGCTGAAGCGAGAGCTTTGGCCGATCTGGAAGCACGAAAGATCGAGAAGACGGCGCACCGCTGCGTAAGGAAGTTTTAAAATGGGTCTGGAAAACATAATTGCCGAAGCTTTACCAGAGGTTTTGACCACGCGCCTCGACTCGCTGATCAACTGGGCGCGCAAGTCTTCACTCTGGCCGGCGACATTTGGCCTCGCCTGCTGCGCGATCGAGATGATGAATGCGACTTCGTCTCGAAACGATCTCGCGCGTTTTGGCTCGGAAGTATTTCGCGCAAGCCCGCGACAGGCTGACGTGATGATCGTCTCCGGTCGCGTGTCGCGCAAGATGGCGCCAGTGCTCCGTCGAATCTACGATCAGATGCCGGAGCCGAAGTGGGTGATTTCAATGGGCGCTTGCGCCACATCCGGCGGTGTTTTTGATAACTACGCAATCGTTCAGGGTGTCGACAAGATCGTTCCGGTTGATGTTTACATTCCGGGTTGTCCTCCGCGTCCCGAGATGCTGATTCACGCCGTGATGATGCTCCAGGACAAAGTGATGAAAGAGAGCGTCCGCGATCGCAAGGACATTCCCGAAGAGGAAGCACGCGAAGCAGTCGTGCCCGGCACGTTGCCGATTACAGATGGCTCGACTGCACGGCAGAACACTTTGCCGGAATCGCGGCCTTACACGATCGCTTCGAGACACGAACGGCGTCGTTCTACTTAGAGAGTCGAGCAACAATCGCGGATGACATCAGGTCCCGAAAACATCGAACAAGAGCCGCCGGACCAAACCCCAAGTTCAGCAAAGCACGCCGTCACCGTTAGTGGCGGCGTTACAGCGTGAACATCCGGAATGGGTGCGCGAAGTCATCATCGCTTTCGGCGAGACGACGATCATCGTGCCCCGCGAACACATCGTTGACGGCTTGTTCTTTCCTGAAGACGTGGCCTGAAGGACGCTTCGACTTTCTTTCCGATATTTGTGGCGCCGATCGCGGTGTTGAAGAAGAGCCGCGCTTCGAAGTCAATTACCACCTCTTTTCAACAACTAAATACCATCGCATCAGATTAAAGGTGTTCCTGAACGAGGAAGACACCCACGTGCCGAGTGTCACCGGGGTTTGGAAAACAGCAAACTGGCACGAACGCGAGACGTTCGATCTATTCGGCGTGATCTTCGACGGCCATCCGGATCTGCGACGCATTTTGCTTCCGGACGACTGGCAAGGCCACGCATTACGCAAGGATTTTCCATTACGCGGCTACGAGCCCTACAGTCTGAAATAATTCCAGTCGATTCCGATGTCGATCCGTGTAAATCGGCGGTCGGAATTGGAATCGGAATTGTATGAGCTCAGCAACGATCCCGCCACAATTCGAAATCGTCGATCGCCCGCTCGATACGCAGATGACGATCTCGATGGGCCCGCAACACCCATCGACGCACGGCGTGCTGCGGCTCGAACTGGTGCTGGACGGCGAAATGGTCGTGAAAGCGACGCCCGACATCGGCTATCTCCACACGGGAATGGAGAAGCTGTTTGAGTACAAGAAGTACCAGCAAGGCATCGTCATCACCGACCGCATGGATTACCTGAATCCACTCGGCAACAACCTTGCTTACGTGATGGCCGTCGAGAAGCTGCTCGGTCTCGAGATTCCCGAGCGCGCGCAAACGATTCGCGTGCTGATGTGCGAGCTGCAGCGCATCGCTTCACATCTCGTCTGGCTCGGAACTCACGCGCTCGACATCGGCGCGATGACGGTCTTCTTTTACTGCTTCCGCGAGCGCGAAAAGATCCTGAACATGATCGAGGCCGCGTCAGGTGGACGACTGACGCCGTCGTACTTCCGCATCGGCGGCTTGATGATGGACTTGCCGGCAGGCTTCGAGAATCGCTGCAAACAGTTTCTCGACTACTTTCCGCCAGCGGTCGACGAGTTTCACAAGCTGCTAACCGGGAACAGAATTTTTCAGCGACGCACGCAGGGCATCGGTTACATCTCCGCCGAAGACGCAATCGATTGGGGACTGGCTGGACCATGCCTGCGCGGCAGTGGCGTCAATCTCGACATCCGTCGCGCGAACCCGTACATGCGGTTATGAGAAGTACGATTTTGAAGTGCCGACTGAGCCGGATTGTGATGTTTGGGCCCGCTACATGGTGCGCATGCGCGAGATGAAGGAGTCGCACAAGATTCTGACGCAGGCGCTCTCGCGTTTGCAGCCTGGACCGATCAAAGCGGATGCGCCGAAGGTCGTGCTGCCCGATCGTGAAGCGATGAAGAGCCACATGGATGCGTTGATTCATCACTTCCTGATCGTTGCGGAAGGGTTCGACGTGCCGGCGGGCGAGGTTTATTACCCGATTGAGGCTTCGAAGGGCGAGCTCGGTGTTTATATCAAATCGGATGGTGGACCAAAGCCGAGTCGAGTTCACGTTCCGTGGTCCGAGTTTTGTGAATTTGTCGGCGCTGCCGGTGATGTCGGAAGGCGAGATGGTGGCGGATATCGTTGCGATCATTGGATCACTGGATATCGTGTTGGGGGAGATCGATAGATAAAACCATCCACGGATAACACAGAGTCATTAAAAGTAATCTGTGAAATCTGTGGATAATTCTATGAGTACGCAAATCGTAAACATTCAACCATTGTCGCAGCCTGTCGATCTGGGGGTTGAGCCGGCGACGTTTTCACCGGAAGTCGAAGCCGAGATCGATCGACATCTCGCGAAGTATCCGGTGATGCGCTCGGCGATCCTGCCGTTGATGTTCATCGTGCAGCGCGAGCGTGGCTATCTCGATCCGCCGGGCGTGCTGTATCTCGCAAATCGACTGAAGTTGCGCGTCACGGACATCTGGGAAGTCGCGACGTTCTACTCGATGATCTATACCGAGCCGGTCGGTAAGTATCACATACAGGTGTGCAAGACACTCTCCTGCAAGATCATGGGCGCGGGCAAAGTCACGGAACATTGTTCGAAGAAACTCGGGATCAAAGTCGGTGAGACAACGGCTGACGGGCGTTTCACGTTGAGTGAGGTCGAATGTCTTGGCTCATGCGGAACGGCGCCGATGTTTCAGATCAACTTCGACTATCACGAGAACCTGACGCCGGAAAAGATCGATCAAATACTGGACAAACTGCCGTAATGCGTATCGAAGCAATCGGATGTGAACCACTACAGCTCCGTCGAGTTCATCTCGAGAACTCGCGCTCGCTCGACGTGTATCGTCGCAACGGTGGTTACGAAGCGCTCAAAAAAGTGCTTGACGGCATGTCGCCTGACGACGTGATCAACGAAGTGAAGAAGTCGGCACTTCGCGGACGCGGCGGCGCGGGATTTCCCACCGGAATGAAGTGGGGCTTCGTTCCGAAAGACTCGCCGAAGCCGAAGTACGTTGTCTGCAACGCTGACGAATCCGAGCCCGGCACATTTAAAGATCGGTACCTGATGGAACGCGATCCGCACATGCTGATCGAAGGCATGCTGATCGCCGCGTACGCGCTCGAATTCGAAGACCGGATTACATCTACACGCGCGGCGAGTACAGGTACCTGATCGACATCATGGACGTCGCGCTCGAGGAAGCGCGCGCGGCAGGACTCCTCGGCGACAAAATTCTCGGCACCGATTTCTCCTGCGAGATCCACACACACACCGGCGCGGGCGCTTACATCTGCGGTGAAGAGACGGCCCTTCTGAGCTCGCTCGAAGGTCTGCGCGGTCACCCGCGCATGAAACCACCCTTCCCTGCTGTTTCCGGTTTGTATGCAGCTCCGACTGTCGTGAACAACGTCGAGACGCTCACCGCCGTGCCTGACATCATCAAGATGGGCGGCGAGGCTTATCAAAAACTCGGAACCGAAAAGAGCGGCGGCACGAAGGTCTGGTCCGTCTCAGGTCACGTCAAACTTCCGGGCGTTTACGAGCTTCCGATGGGCTACGACGACATGGAAAAGTTCATCATGGAAGACTGCGGCGGGATGCTCGACGGCAAGCAGCTCAAGGCCGTGATTCCTGGTGGCTCGTCGGTCTACATCATGCGCGCCGATCAGATTATCGGAAAAGACGTGCGCATGGATTATGAAGGACTTGTCGCGGCAGGTTCGAGTGTTGGATCAGGTGGTTTCATCGTGATGGATGAGACGGTCGATGTCTTCGAGTCGACGAAGAACCTGACCGAGTTTTACAAACACGAGTCGTGCGGCTGGTGTACGCCATGTCGCGAAGGTACTGACTGGCTGGTGAAGGTTTTCAAACGGATCGAGAACGGTGGCGGGCGTCCTGAGGATGCGCAACTGATGCTCGATCTTTGCGACAACATCGAGGGCAAGTCGTTTTGCCCGCTCGGGGATGCGGCGTCGTGGCCGATTCAGTCGGCAATCAAGAGATTCCCCGAAGACTTTAAAAGAGACTAATTTAACCGCGGATAACACGGATCTAAAATCAGGATGTCCACAGAACTGATCAAAGTCACGATCAACGAAAAAGATTTCGAAGTGCCGAAGGGTGCGCGTCTGATCGACGTGTGCCGCGAAAAAGGTTTCGATATTCCATCCTTCTGTTACTACTCCGATCTCGCGCTGCAAGCTTCATGTCGCATGTGTCTCGTGCGCATCGAGAAGATGCCGAAGCTGCAAACGTCCTGCACTATCATCTGCACCGACGGCATGATCGTCACCACGCAGAGTGAAGAGATCGAAAAGGCGCAGCGCGGAATGACAGAGTTTCTGCTCGCGAACCATCCGCTCGATTGCCCTGTTTGCGATCGTGGTGGCGAGTGTGAGCTACAGGAGATGACGTTCGACTGGGGCGGTCTCGAAGAACGTTTCACCGAGAAGAAGAACTATTACGCCGAGCGCTATCTCTCGCCGATGGTGGCGAACGATCCGCAACGTTGCATTCTCTGCAAACGCTGCACGCGCGTGTGTGACGAGTGGATGGGTGAAGATGCGATCGAGGCCGGTGGTCGTGGCGCGCACACTGTGATCGGCACGTATCTCGGCTGGCTCGATTGTTCGCAGTGCGGCAACTGTATTGAAGTTTGTCCTACCGGAACACTCCTCGACGCAACTTATCGTCACCAAACACGTCCGTGGGAACTCGCGCAGACGATCACGACCTGCAACTTCTGTTCGGACGGTTGCCAGATGTCACTTGGATCGCGCGGTGGAGAAGTGCGACGGTCAGTCGCGCGCGATCGTTACGTCAACGGTCTCAACGGCGAGTTTCTCTGCGTCAAAGGACGTTTCGGCCATCCGTTCATCAATCACGAAGAGCGCATTCGCACGCCGATGATCCGCTACAAAAAAGGCGGCAAGCTGATTCCTGCAACGTGGGACGAAGCGATCCGTCACGTTGCGGAGCGTCTCGACGCGGTTGCAGACCAACACGGACGAAATTCGATCGGTGTTATCGGCAGTCCGCGAATGACGAACGAATCGCTCTACGTACTGCACAAGTTTGCGACGGACCTCGTCGGCACTGAGAACTACACGACGACGGATCTGTTGAGCCTGCAGAAGCTTCTTCAAGAACCTTGGCGCGCCACTCGCCACGCATCGCGATATTCGATATGCGAAGACGATCGTGCAAATCGGCGGCGATCCGAGCGAGTTGCAGCCACTGACCGGCAAGCAGATGCGACAGGCCGTGCGGAACGGCGGCTCGACGCTCGTGCTGATCAATTCGGTTCCGATTCGCCTCCGCGAACAGGCGAAAGTCTTTTTGCACGTCAGGCCGGGAACCGAAGACGCGATCGTTCTCGCGCTTGCTGATTCGTCAAACGACAAGCTCGCAGCGCAAAAAGCGGGTGTTGAAGCGACCGCGATCGACGCCGCACGCCAGGCGATTGCAAACAGCGAAGGCGATGTCGTGATCATGTTTGGTCACGAGCTTAGCGAAGCTGCCCAGGCGATCATTGCTCAGTTGTCGCAAACGCTTGGCGGAGACACGACGACGAATACTGCTGCATCCGTTGCCGTTCTTTAACAACAGCGTCGGCGCGCACGCCGTGGGCATGATGTATGCGCCAACATCACCCCGCAAAATTCTCGACGCTGCCGGTGGCTGAGATTCGTGCGCTCTACATGGCCGGTAGCTTCCTGCCGGAACAGCTCAAAGGACGTGAAGGCTGCGTTGTCACAGCTCGACTTTCTCGTGGTCCAGGAGCTTTTCGAAAACGAGACTACAGCGGCAGCCGACGTTGTTCTGCCCGCCGCTTCGTACGCGGAACAGGACGGCACGTTTACGAATAACGACGGCTTCGTTCAACGCGTGCGACAAGTCGATTCCGCCGCTGCACCAGTCGAAGCCTGACTGGATGATCACGGCGCAACTGGCGAAAGAGCTTGGATTGGATTTCGGTTATGAGATGTCGGCAAGCGCAGTATTTCGAGAGATTGGGGAACGTGTGTCGCCGTTCTCGGGCATGCGCTATCCGCTGTTGAAGGACGAGACCAGGCCCGTGCAGGCGAAGTTTGAGGTTGGGTCAACTGACGTGACCGAAGATCTCGCGGCGATTCGAGATCATGTTGAGTCACTGCCGGATGACGGCGAAAAGATTATGGTGACACCTGAAGTCGGAACGGAGTTGTTCCGTTTGGGAAGGCTGACGGAGAAAGTAGGCCAATTTCGCCTGCTCGCCGAGGGCAACCCACGTCCTGAGACAACTGCGGTCTCACCGTTGTATCAGATCACAATCCGCGTCAACCGCGGTTTAATTGTCGATGGACACTGCGATCGACATAGTCCTTAAGTTAGTGGCCATTACCGTGGCCTTCACCGTCGTGCTCCTGATCGTCGCCTACACCGTGCTGGCAGAGCGACGCGTGCTCGGTTTGATTCAGGGACGCCTTGGTCCAAACCGCGTCGGTTACGGCGGCATCCTTCAGCCTTTTGCGGACCTGCTGAAGTTCATTTTTAAAGAAGATATCGTCCCCGATAAATCAACACGATTCATCTATTTCCTCGCGCCCGTGATCGCCACGATGGCGGCGTTGATGACGATGATCGTGTACCCCTTCGGCCCCGAGATCACGATCCCGTTTATTAACATAACGATCCCACTCACGATCGCGCGTTTCGACATCGGTTTGCTTTACGTACTCGGCATCACTTCGATCGGCGTATACGGCATCATGCTCGCGGGCTGGTCTTCGAACAACAAGTACAGCTTGATGGGCGGCCTTCGTTCGTCGGCCCAGATGATCTCTTACGAGCTCGCGCTTGGACTTGAGTCTGATCGGCGTCATACATGATGGCGGGCACACTCGATCTCGGACAGATCGTTGAGAACCAGTCTGGTTGGCACGGCACACGCTGGTACATCCTGTTTCAGCCGCTCGGTTTTATGATTTACCTGATTGCCGCGATTGCCGAAACGAATCGCGTTCCGTTCGATCTTCCCGAAGCCGAAACCGAGCTTGTTGCGGGTTTTCACACGGAATACAGCGCGATGAAGTTTGCGCTCTTCTTCCTCGCTGAATACATCAACATGTTCACGGTTTCGATGCTCGCCACCACACTATTTTGGGGTGGCTGGAACGTGCCCTTCGCGGAACGCCATTTTCGGCCGCGGCACGTTTCTGTTCGGCCTCGTGAGCGCGCTCGGATTTATATTTAAGGTTTGCGTGTTTCTGTTTATTTACATCTGGCTGCGCGGAACGTTGCCGCGCTTTCGTTTTGATCAGTTGATGAATTTTGGCTGGAAGATTCTGCTGCCGCTGGCGCTGCTCAACATCTTCCTGACAGCAACACTGATCTACTTCTTCCCGAATTTGTGATGCTGGCGCTTCTTTTCATCCTGTTCGCCGGGCTGGCGATTGGTTGCGGTCTGGCGGTCGTCGTGCAACGCAATCCGCTCTACTGCGCGATCTCTTTGATCGGTGTGTTCATCTCGCTCGCGTGCCTTTACGTGATGCTGGCTGCGCCGTTCATCGCCGCCGTACAGGTGATCGTTTATGCGGGCGCGATCATGGTGCTGGTCGTGTTTGTGATCATGCTGCTCAACGTCGAGCAGGAGGAGCGTGGACGTCCACGTCTGAAGTTCCTGGTGCCCACCGCTATCGCGCTTTCCGCGGTACTGATCGCCGAAGTCGCTTTCATACTCGTCACCGTGCAGGAGTTCAGAGTTAATCCAACGGCGAACCCGTCGAACGTTGGACTGACACATTCGATCGGCACGCAGTTGTTTACGAGATATCTTTTGCCGTTTGAGATCACTTCGATACTGCTGCTGATGGCGATCGTCGGCGCGATGACGCTCGCGCGTCGTGGCGGACTGCTATCGTCAACCGCGCGCGTGATTCCGGGAACGCAAGTGCTTCCACTTTCCATGGTCGATCCGAACGCTGAGCCGGACGACTTGACGCCGGTTGAATCAGACACCTCGGAAGAAGCAGCCCGGGTTTTGGGAATTACTGATTTTCGCAATCAATCAAAGCGAGACTAAGACGATGGAACCACAGCTTTCCTGGTACCTGGCACTCTCCGCGATCCTGTTCACGATTGGCGTGACGGGCGTGATCATCAAGCGCAACGTGATCGCGATGTTCATGTGTATCGAGCTGATGTTGAATGCTGTGAACTTGACGTTTGTGGCGTTCGCCAGTTTCTTTCAGGACGTGACCGGGCAGCTCTTCGTGTTCATCGTGATGACAGTGGCGGCGGCTGAAGCTGCGGTGGGACTCGGGATCATTATTTCGATCTTTCGTAATCGTGAATCGTTGGATGTGGATGAGGCGAGCATACTTAAGTTGTAGGGCGTGATTGGTGAGTCAGTTTTAGACAGGAATCTGTAAAAGACTGACTCGTAACAGAGGATGGAAAATAACCTTCTCAGTCTGATCATCTTTGCGCCGCTGGCGGGGGCGGCGATCAATTGGTTTGTCGGACGGCGTGTGCGCGACGAGCGGTTCATCGGCGTCGTGGCGTGTGGATCGGTAGCGATCTCGACACTCGTGGCGTTTTATCTCGCGTTCAAGTCGGGCGGCGCGCTTACCTCTGAGGCGCCGGTACTCGATCACATCTGGACGTGGCTACAAGTTGGTACATTCCGCGCCGACTTCGCGCTCGCAATGGATCGACTCAGCGGAACGTACGCGCTCTTCATCACGTTCGTCGGTTTCCTCATTCACGTCTTCGCCGTCGGCTACATGCACGGCGAAGCGGGCTTCTATCGCTTCTTCGCATTTCTCAACCTGTTCATGTTCTCGATGCTGACGCTCGTCCTCGCCGACAACTTCGTGTTGATGTTTGTCGGCTGGGAAGGCGTGGGCCTCTGCTCATACCTGCTCATCGGTTACTACTTCGACCGCAAGGAAGCGGGCGACGCCGCAAAGAAGGCGTTCATCACCAACCGTATCGGCGACTGGGGCTTCGTGCTCGGCATCATGCTGACGTTCTTCATCACCGGATCGGTCAGCTTCTTCGCCAATCCGGCTGCTGGTGAAGCCGCGCACACGGCATTGTCATTCTTCAAGAATCAGCCGGTCGACCCATTCACAGCCAGCGCAATCTTCGCGGGCGGCGCAACGTCGATCGCAGTGCTCCTCTTTATCGGCGCGGCAGGCAAAAGCGCACAGATCCCTTTGTACGTTTGGCTACCTGATGCGATGGCCGGTCCGACTCCTGTGTCAGCGTTGATTCACGCCGCGACGATGGTCACTGCGGGCGTCTACATGATCGTGCGCTGCTCGGAGATCTTCGTGCACGCACCGACAGCAATGTTCATCGTCGCGATCATCGGCGCTGCAACCGCGCTCTTCGCAGCGACAATCGGGCTCGCCCAGAACGACATCAAGAAAGTTCTCGCTTATTCGACGATCTCGCAGCTCGGTTACATGTTCCTCGCGTGTGGTTTAGGCGCGTTCGTCCCGGCGATCTTCCACGTCATCACGCACGCATTCTTCAAAGCCCTTCTCTTCCTCGGCTCCGGTTCGGTGATCCACGGCATGCACCACGAGCAGGACATGCGACGCATGGGCGGGCTGAAGAAGTACATGCCGATCACGTTTGCGACGATGGTGACCGGGTGGCTGGCAATCAGCGGTGTGCCGATCTTCGCGGGCTTCTTCTCGAAAGACGAGATCCTGTGGCGTGCCTGGAGCGCGCCCGCGTTCAGTTTGCCGTCGACCGGTTGGGCGAAGTTTCTATGGGCCATCGGCGCGCTCACCGCGTTTCTAACCGCGATCTACATGACGCGCATGATGGTGATGACGTTCTGGGGCAAGGAGCGCTTTCGCGAGACGCACGAATCGAAACACGAGGAGCCCGATCATGATCATCATCATGGCCCGGTTGAGCCGCACGAGTCGCCGTGGGTGATGACTGTGCCGTTGATCGTGCTGGCAGTGCTCTCGACTGTAGGCGGTTTCATCGGTGTGCCTTACGCGCTCAGCTCTGTCTTTACGGATAAAGACATCAATGTGATCGAGCACACGCTTGATCCGGTAGTTGCGAAAGCCGGTGCGAGTGCAGTTGCGCCTGTCGATACACATGCCACAACCCCGCCTGCTGAAGGCGAGCACGGAGCAACTCCAGCAACTGAAGGTACACACGGCGCAGCAACCGCGAGTGAGGCTGCGCATGCGACACATTCGGCTGAGGAAATCTCAGCAGAGCGGATCCTCGCCGGGGTGTCAGTGCTCATCGCGTTATTAGGAATCGGCGCGGGCTGGTACATGTTCCAGAAACGACCGCTGTTGCAGATGCCGCGCTTGCTGGAGAACAAGTACTACGTTGATGAAATCTACGACGCCGCACTGATCCGGCCGATCGAGGCCGGGTCCCGCGAAGGTCTCTGGAAAATACTCGATGTCGGCGCAATTGACGGACTGCTGCACGCGATTGGCGAAACAGTCACCGAGATGGGACGGCTCGCTCGTTACATGCAAGCCGGTTTCGTGCGTGGTTACGCTGCGATCATTTTGATTGGAGCGTTGATTTTGATCGGGCTGTTTGCAGCCTTTGGGTTTCCTCGATAACTGATGTCCAACTTATTAACGATCCTGATTCTCTTGCCTGTGGTGGGCGCGCTCGCGCTCGTCGGCTACAGCTTTGTGTCGAGCAGGCGCGAGGAACATTACAGGTGGATTGCGGTCATCGCGACTGTCGCAACGTTTGTCGTCTCGCTTCTGTTGCTCCGCGGCGTTGGGGCGAGTGGCGCTGAATTGCGGTTCGAGGAAAACATAAGCTGGATTGGCTCAATCGGCGCGCGTTATCACGTCGCCGTTGACGGCATTAGTCTGTGGCTCGTGTTGTTAACAACGCTGCTGATGCCAATCGCGGTCTTCTCAAGTTGGACTTCAGTTCGCAAGCGACAGCTCTCTTACTACGTGTTCCTGCTGATACTCGAATCAGCGATGATTGGCGTCTTCGTTTCGTTCGATCTACTGCTCTTCTACCTGTTCTTCGAAGCATCGCTCGTGCCGATGTTCTTCCTGATCGGAATCTGGGGTGGCGAACGTCGTATCTATGCTGCGGTAAAGTTTTTCATCTACACAGCGGTGGGAAGTCTATTGATGCTGGTCGGCATCATCTCGCTGTACTTCCTCTATCACACGTTTGACTACACAACGCTTTTGCAGGCAATAACGGCGAACCCGCTGCCGGAGCGCGCCGAGTTCTGGCTGTTTATCGCGTTTGCCCTCGCGTTCTGTATCAAGGTGCCGCTCTTTCCGTTTCACACGTGGCTGCCAGACGCGCACACCGAAGCGCCAACGGCCGGCTCGGTGATTCTTGCGGGCGTGCTGCTGAAGATGGGAACGTACGGTCTGCTGCGTTTTAATTTGGCTCTGTTTCCTGATGCAGCACGCAAGTGGGCGTGGGTGATCATCATTCTCGCCGTGATTGGAATTATCTACGGCGCGCTCGTCGCGATGGTCCAGCCTGACGTTAAACGCCTCGTGGCGTATTCGTCGGTGAGCCACATGGGATTCGTCGTGCTCGGATTGTTCTCTTTTACCGAGCTCGGCATGCAGGGCGCGCTTTACCAGATGCTCAATCACGGCGTTTCGACGGGCGCGCTGTTTCTCTTCGTCGGCTTCATTTACGAGCGACGGCATACGCGAATGATCAGCGAGTTTGGCGGGTTGGCGAAACCGATGCCGTGGTTCTCGACGCTGTTTGTGTTTGCGTCGTTGTCGTCGATCGGACTGCCGTTTTTGAACGGATTCGTCGGTGAGTTTTTCATACTGATTGGGACGTGGACGTCGCGAGCAGTTGGTCGCCCGTGGCTCGTGACGATGCTCGCGGCGACGGGTGTTATCTGGGCGGCGGTTTACATGCTGTGGATGTTGCAGCGCGTGGTGTTTGGGAAGATCACGAATCCGGAAAATGCGGAGTTGCCGGATTTGAACAAGCGTGAGATTGGGCTGCTGGTGCCGCTGCTCATACTGATGCTGTTCATGGGTGTTTACCCGCGCGTGTTTCTCGATCATTCGAAGGCGAGCGTGGAGACGATCCGCGCGCGTGTTTCGTCGAGTCCGGCAGGCGGCTCGTACACGACGAAAGTCGTTGTACAAGATTCACAAGATTAGACAGGATTTACATGTCAATCCTGAAAAATCTTGTAAATCCTGTCTAAAACTGACTCTGCCAAAAGGCAATCAACCGGAATGAACTCTTTAATGCCCATCGTCAACTGGTCGATAATCGCACCGGAAGTGATCGTCTGTGCCACGGCAGTGTTGGTGATGCTCGTTGACGCTTTCGTGCGCCCAACACAGCGCTGGATCACGGGCAGCATTTCCCTCGCGGGCATCGTTGCCGGTGCGCTCAGTACCTTCTGGCTGTGGTCCACTGGAACACCATCCCCCGACGCCTTCAACGGCATGATCGTGCTCGACGAGCTACGCCTCGGCTTCACTTTGATCTTTCTGCTGGTATCGGCCCTGACGTTACTTATTTCAACCGTCTGGGTCGAAGGCGAACAACTGCCCGCTGGCGAGTTTCACGCACTTCTGTTATTCGCGACTGTCGGCATGATGTTGATGGCCTCGGGAAATGATCTCGTCATTATTTTTCTCGGTCTTGAGATACTCTCGATCGCAACGTACGTCATGGCGGGATTCCGTCGCAGTGACGTACGCTCGAATGAGTCGTCACTGAAGTATTTCATCCTCGGCTCATTCTCATCCGCATTTCTGCTCTACGGCATCGCACTCATCTACGGCGCGACCTCGATCGCTGAGCCCGGTCCGGGCGGGTCACTCAGCCGGATCGTCGCTGGAACAACCAACATCGCCGAGATCGCGACTCGCGTCGGCCAGGCGCAGTATCCCGCGCTGCTGTTCGCGGGCGCCGCGATGATGCTCGTCGGTTTTGGTTTCAAGATCGCGACAGCGCCTTTTCACATCTGGACGCCGGACGTTTACGAAGGCGCGCCCACGCCAGTCACCGCGTTCATGGCCGCGGGCCCGAAAGCGGCGGGTTTTGCTTCGTTCATTCGCGTGTTCGTATTTGGTTTGCCGTTCGTTGTTTCTGCCTCGAATGCGACAGCGGGGAACCTCAATCACCTGTGGGTCAACGTGCTCGTCGTCATGGCAATCCTGACGATGACGCTCGGGAACGTCGTGGCGATCGTGCAGAACAACGTCAAACGAATGCTGGCTTACTCGTCGATCGCACACGCCGGCTATGCGTTGGTCGGCTTTATCGCGGCTGGATCGACTACTGATCCGGCGCAGCGCAACTCTGCAATCACCGCAGTCATATTTTATCTCTTGACTTATGCGGTCATGAACATCGGCGCGTTTGCTGTCGTGCAACTGATCGCGCGCAAGGGTGACCGTCGCACAGCTATCGAAGACTACCGCGGGATCGGGTTTGAGTCGCCCGTGCTCGCGTTTTCGTTGAGCCTCTTCATGTTGAGTTTGCTGGGCATGCCTCTGACGGCGGGCTTCATGGGCAAAATCATGGTGTTTGGTGCGGCGATCGAGCAAAAGTATTACGGGCTCGTGATCGTGGGCGTGCTCAACACCGCCGTCTCCGCTTATTACTACCTGCGACTGATCATCGTGATGTTCTTTGGTGAACGAACGATGGCGTGGAGCGCGCCGCGAGTTCCGGCGAGTGTGGCTGCGGCGCTCGTGATCACCGTGCTCGGTGTTCTCTACCTCGGCATCTTCCCGGGTCGAGTGATCAGTGCGCTACAAACGAGGATCGAAGCCCAGTTGTTTACACAGCAATCGAATCAGTTAAACAGATAGTGCCGCCCGAAACTCACGCCCAACTCATCCAGGAACAACTTGGCGAATCATGGCTGCCGCGGATCTATCGTGAGCGCATCCTCAAGCTGCGGACGCGCTCCTATAACTTCGAGAGCGCCAAGCCCGCGGCGCGTGTCGAAATCCAGCACACCCTGCTCGGAGTCGAGCTGAAGGTCGGGCGGCGGCGGCTTCTCTGCCCGGATCTGGCCACGGCCAGGTACTTGTCAGTCTTTGCGCGCCTTGGCTGTAAGGCTGTAGCAGTTCCGTACGACATAACAAAAATCTCGCATTTAGCGGACGAATTGGAGTCGTCGTGGTATAGAATGTTTTTACTAGTTGAGCAGGAAGCGCGCGCAGAAAGCACGCGTTTCAAAGCGAGACTTCGTGGCCTGCTAATTGCTAAAATCCGCGCGGAGATTGAGGAGGCCGGACCGGGCACGCGCGTCCCGGAGTTCAGGCAGACGACAAAACAGCGTATTAGATAAACTCAGATGGCTTTGTTGGCAAGCTGAGTTTTAGACAGGATTTACAAGATTTTTCAGGATTAACTGACTCGTAGCAAAGCATCTTAACGACACCGACGAATGACTCAAGACTTGACCACCCCCACTACTTCGCTCCCCTTCCCATTCAACCAGCAGAACTTCTGTCGCTACGAGCCCATCAGCCAGAGTATCGACGAGGCTCGGGTGCTCGTAATCGACAACCTGCTGCGTGACGAGCGCGATCTGTCTTCAGTAGCGCGCGCTGAATGGGGCGTGACACTCGCCGCCGAAATGCGACGCGAGCGACTCATCGCCGGCATGGCGGTTGAAAACATTCTTAACAACATTTCTCGTCTGGTGAAGCGCCCGACGACCGAAGTCGCGCATCTTTCAGAAGTCGCCGACGCCGCGAAACGTTTCGCGCCCGATGCGATCGTACTCAGCGGCACATTGCGCGATTTTGACTATTACCAGCAATCGATACTCGAAGACTTTACTGGCTTCATCCGCGAGACGAAAACGCCAGTGCTCGCGATCTGCGGTGGTCATCAGCTCGTCGGCCTGAGTTTTGGCGCGCGCGTGGTCACGCTCGACAAGCTCGAACAACACGAGCAGCGCTCCGCGCGGCCACAGGAATACCAGTATCGCTTCATCCGCATCACCGAGCCCGACGATCCGATTTTCAAGAACATCAACTGCTCGGAACCAGATTCGCCCGCGCGCATCCTGCGCGTCTGGCAGAATCACGGCCTGCAACTCGATCGCGTCCCTGAAGGATTCGAACTACTCGCGACGTCGTATCTCTGTCGCAACCAGATGATGGTGAAGCGCAGTGACGGGCAACTGATCTACACGGTCCAGTTCCACCTCGAAAAATCGTTCGAAGACTGGAACAAGAGTCGCACGCGCTGGCAACATCCAAACGACTCGCGCGATGGTCGCATCCTCTTTGAGAATTTCCTGACTATCGCTATGCAGAATTAACGCCCAGAATTGACGCCACTCACGCAGAAGAGTCTCGCCGTTGCGGCACGTGAGCTCGCCGCACGCGACGAGATGCTGGCGGGAATTCATGCGAGGTACGGCGATCCTCCGCTCTGGCGCCGCGCCACCGGATTTACAACTCTCGTACACATCATTCTCGAGCAACAGGTTTCGCTGAAGTCGGCGAAGGCGATGCTCGTGCGTTTAGAGGGCGCGATTCAGCCATTCGAGCCGGTGCGGTTTCTTGAAATGGGTGATGCGGGATTGCGTGGTCTTGGGGTGACGCGACAGAAGTCGGCGTACTTGTTGGATCTCTCGGCGGCGATAGTGAAGGGTGAGTTGAGCTTTACTAAATTGGCGCGGATGAGCGATGACGAGGTGAGGTTGGCGCTGACGCGGATCAAGGGTATCGGCTTGTGGAGCGCGGATGTGTATTTGTTGATGGCGATGCGGCGCGCGGATATCTGGCCCGCAGGCGATCTGGCGCTGGCAGTGGCGATGAAGGAATTGAAGGGATTAGCGGCGAGGCCCGGGCCGTTAGAGCTTGAAAGATTGGCTGAACAATGGAGGCCACACCGGGCTGTCGCCGCGAGAATGCTGTGGCAGTACTACCTTGGGACGAGATAAGTTAGACAGGATGAACAAGAGTTTACAGGATGTTACAAGATAAAGTTCTTGTGAATCCTGAAAATCTTGTGCATCCTGTCTACTACTTAGAGATGGTTGACGCGGTCGTAGTGGCTTGCGGTACGGTAAGATCCGGCGTCATTGTCACGTTCTCCATCGTTAACTTAATCAGGTCATCCACTACCGCCGTGAGATCATTCGTCTCGCGATAGATCTGGAGCTGACGATCCGCAGACGTACCACGCTCGAGGATCGTGTGCACGTGCTCGATCTCTTTCCTCGATCCAAGCTCATCTATCACATCATCAACAAACTCCAGTAACTCCAACACCAGATCCGTACCGGCACTTCCGTCTGCTTTCCAAAATCAATCATCTTCCCTTCCAACCCATACCGCACCGCGCGCCACTTGTTCTCCTGTATCAACATGCGTCGATACAACCGGAATCCCAGATTACGATCGATCAACTTATTCAACTTCGCGACGATCGCCTGGAACAGCGCCGCGATCGCAATCGTGTCGTCGACGCGCGTCGGAATATCACAAACACGAAACTCGAGCGTTGGAAAGTATGGATGCGGGCGAATGTCCCACCAGATCTTCTTCCCGTCGTTGATGCAGCCCGTCTTGACCAGCAGATCCACGTAACGTTGAAAATTAGCGTACGAATCGAAGTGATCCGGAATGTCCGTGCGTGGAAACTGCTTGAAGATCTCCGTGCGATACGACTTGAGCCCGGTGTTGTGGCCCATCCAGAACGGCGACGACGTCGAGAGCGCAAGCACGTGCGGCAGAAAGTAACGCGCGGCATTCATGATGTGAATCGCGCGCTCGCGATCCGCCATGCCGACGTGTACGTGTAGTCCGAAGATCAATAACGATCGCGCCACTGTCTGAAGCTCCTGCACCAGCAGCTCGTAACGCTCATCGTCGAATATCTTCTGATCCTGCCAGCGCGAGATCGGATGCGTCGAAGCAGCAACAATCACGAGCCCGTTCTTCCGCGCGAGGCCCGCGATGATGCTGCGTAGTCGAGTGATGTCGGTGCGTGCTTCCTGGATGTTGCGGCAAATGCCCGTGCCGACTTCGACCATCGACTGGATCATCTCGGGCTTGATCTGCTCGCCGAGCAGCATCTTGCCTTCTTCGAGAATCTCCGCAACGTGCGAGCGCAACTCGCGCGTATGCGGATCGACGATCTGAAACTCCTCTTCGATACCCAGTGTGAATTGATCGAACATTTGCCCTCTTTCCATTTGAACTACGTGTCCAGGAACTTTGCAATCATGCGCCAGTCAGGCTTCACCTTGCCCATGAACTCGTGTCGCAGGTGCTTCCATGCGCTGCTCGGCGAGTGAACGGGACTGTAAAGATCGAAGTGCACGTACCACGTGCGCGGGTCGCCTTCCTGAAACAAAAAATGCAGTACCGCCGCGGCCCTTTGCTTTTCGTAGAACCCACCGGTCGTGTCTTTGTGGTTCGCCATCATCCGCGTGAAATCGTTGCGACGCGCCAAGGTCGACTCAATCATCGGCCACGCCTCAAACTGCAATCCCACGCCACCTTCACCATATACGTTAGTTATTCTTTTGACGAGGTGCCAGAGCTTCTTCGCATCCATTCGCTTCAAGAGCAGCAGCAGTGCGTGTTTTTTGTCGAGCGTCCATGAGTCGAAGGCGGCTGCGTCGCTCTCTGCGCCCCACAAGCCGGCCAGTTTCCCTCTCAGCAATTCCTTCGTCTCGCCGGAGAGGTCAGCCCACGTCAGCGAATGCTCAGCCGGCACAGCTTTAGCCATTGGAAACTTCACGCTCGAGTATGGCCCGGATATCGTCGGACAAACCCTGGAACCTTAAGCCAACACCGCGACCGGGATTGCTGTAAACCACGACCGCATTGCACACCACCTGCGCATCCTGCCGGAAAGGTATGCGCACGAGCAGCAACGCACCTTCCGGAATTTCCGCCTGCGTATTCATGTAGAGCCCGCCCGGGCTGATGTCTTTCGTGCTGGCGACGCCCGTAACGTCTTTACCGTCAAAAAAGACATCGACGATCAGCCGCGAGCGGTCGTAGCTTCTGCGCTCGTCCTGTGTTTCAAAGCCTCGGTCTTTGTCGTCAGGCACGGGGAGCCTCCTGAGTAATGTTCTAAATCGGATCTCTGTGCAACCTCTGTGTTCTCTGTGTCTCTGTGGTGATAATCAGTTTGTTTACCACCGAGACACAGAGAACACAGAGGTTGCACAGAGAAGAAGCCGTCTCGATTGTACCCGTTTTCCGTCACTTTTTGCTGATGATGTAGGTAGGCACCATTCCCCCGCCCGAGCTGACGTTGGCGAGTTCCGTGAAAGAAAGTCGCGTGAACGCCGAACCGACTTTGCCGTTGAAAAGGAGCGGATCGAGGTCGACAAGCTGTTCCGCGAATTCGATTCGACCGTCGTCCGTCAACGCCGGGAAAGTCTCGCGGGCGGTGGGCACACGTTCCTGAACGAGATAATCGCCGTCGGCGAGTGCGTTATTGATCGCTTCGTCCCAGCCGCGCTGGTCAACGTTCCAGCCAATCGTGATTCCGTGTCCACCGTAATCGTCATTCGGCTTCAGCACCAGTCGCTCACCGTCAGCGCGGATAAAATCCAGCAGGTTTACATCGCGGCCGAAGTAATCGGTTCGTTCGTCTCTGACCATCGCGCGTCCATGGCACATGCGCTCTGATAGCGTCGAGCTCTTCCTGCGAGAACAACGCGGCGTGCTTCGGATCGGTCAGCACAGCAAACAGCGCCTTCTTGTGAATCAGTTTTGAACGAAAACTGTTAACCATGCAGATCGCGCCCGCGCGATACGCCTCAAGCAGCGCCGGGTATTCCTTGATAATCGGCAAGTATTCGTTGACAAGCAGGCGCTTGTAAACGATGTCGATCTCCTGCGCCGCGAACGCTCAAGCGATTATTGCGTGAATTCCAGTTCCTGCGGCGTGCAGATGACTGACGGGTATCCTGACTGTTCGAAGAAGTCCCGGAAAAGCTCAAACTCTTTGACGGTCGGCACGTCCGGCAGATCGATGATCGCGATACGTGGCGGGCGCTCGGGTTTTCTGCCAAGAAACTCTTCATACGAGGCGAGCAGCACGTCCAGCATCAAGCCCCGTCCGTACATCGGACGCAGGTTGTATTCGGCGGCAAACTCGCTTCATCACCGGCAGTGAAGAAAAGATGTCGTACGCGGCGTCCGCGTAAGCGATTCCGGCCGGGCTCTCGCCGTTAAGCTCGACGAAGCTGTACGCCGACTTCGTCAGGAACGAGTCGAGACGCGAGGTCGGGGAGACGGCGACATAG
Source organism: uncultured Acidobacteriota bacterium (assembly GCA_963748155.1). Classification (GTDB taxonomy): domain Bacteria; phylum Acidobacteriota; class Blastocatellia; order Pyrinomonadales; family Pyrinomonadaceae; genus PSRF01. Next base: position 307,730 of record CAVVHV010000006.1, read on the forward strand.
CCGGGATCGATCGCGACTAATTCACGTTCGATCTCCGTCAGGCCGAGGTCATCGACGACATTCGGATCGGCGACGGCCGCGTCCTTCACTTTCTGGATCGCGGACCAGACCGTCTCGCAGATCTGGCAGATGCGTGCGAAGTCTGACTCCAGTACGAAGTGTGGACGAAGATAAGGTGACAGGCGCCGGCCGCCGAAGATGAGTTTGGCATTCTCGAGGCCCTCATCGAGGAGAGCACGGGACGATTCGGCCAGATCCTGGTTAGAAAGCAGATCGTGATAACGCGCAACGGCTTCTGGGAACATGGGCCGCTAGGTTATCACTTGCCACAAAAAGGCACAAAAAGCGCATAAGAAGAAAGTTCAGAGTTCAGCCTTTAGGCTGCTGTTTTCGAGGAAAGACAAGCTAAAGCTTGAACTCTGAACTTACTTTTTGTGCCTTTTTGTGGCTAAAACGCTTTTTTCTTCCTCGATCAGTCTGATCTCTTTGGCGAGCGCGGTCCGAAACTGCATCAGAACTTTGATCAGCAAGTCGATCTTTGCGAGGCTTATGCGTCGGTCTCGTTTCGAGCCCAGAAAGAATTCAAGCTGGACCACCCTCTTACAGTCGGCAATGACTTACCATATTGTCGCCCCACTTATCCGGCCCTTCCCGGCCTGTTTGGACTTGCGCCTGTATGTACGAGGCCTGATGAGTTGACGCCGGATTTAAGAAGGCTCGTTTTGAAAAGGCATAGATGCTTTTACGTATCATTGTCCGTCGCGTTATATCTGCCGCCGGGCCTTTTCTGCAAAGTCTTCCCGGATGATGGACCGGCAAACTTCATACAAGTTTCCTTGTATAAAAATGAACACACGAAGACTGACCCACGAAGCGCAGGTAATGAACCCTCAATGCAAAAAGTCAGATAACGTCCTTAACTGCGAATCAAACTGAGGACCGTAAGGATCATCGTTATCGTACTGCTGGTTGAGGTTGAGGTCGTTTCGCTCGGCGGCGGCGCGACAACGCCCGGGGAGTCTATTATCCCGGTGATACCCGGCGAGTCTATCGTCCCGACAACGCCTGGCGAGTCAAGCTGACCGGCAAACGCAGGGACAGCCAGGACCGCAGCGACGATCGCGACGGCGCATGTTCGGCGTAATTTATTCACTATTTTGTAACCTCCAATGATTCACTATTTTGTGATCTCAGGAAGAATACAAAAATTTTTGTATCAAACCCAAAGGATGGACAACTTTTTCTTGCAGGCGCAAAGAAACTACGTTAAAGTAAGTAGCGCAGTTGGGAAACTTGCAGTCAGTTAAACGTTCTCACGATGACGTTACCGGCCTCACTCTTACGCGAATTAGTAAATCCAAACCTCGATGTGGGAGGCCGTGCGGAGCTATGCTGCAAACTGGCTAAGGAATTTGAGAACAAAGGTGAATATGAAGAAGCGCGCGAAATACTTAGTGGCCTGTGGCCTCGCACTAGATCAACGACCAAGAGTAAAAGGCCTGGAACCGGACATTGCGGCCGAAGTGTTACTGCGAGCGGGAGTATTGACAGGCTGGATCGGCGGCGATCAAATCACAGACGCTCAGGAGCAAGCGAAAGATTTCATCAGCGAAAGCCTCGCGATCTTCGAATCCCGAAAATACAAAAAGAAAGCTAGCCGAAGCACAGACAGAACTAGCTCTGTGTTACATGCGAATTGGCGAGTACGACAACGCATCCGATCTTCTTAAACTTGCACTCGCGGAGTTGACTACAGACAGCGAGTTGAAAGCAAAGGCCGTCCTTCGCTCCTGCATCGTTAAGCGACACGCAAGCCTACTCAATGAAGCGTTGACATATCTCACTAGCAACGGAGCCTCTATTCGATAAGATCAACAGTCACGTTGCTCAAAGGTTGTTACCACCAGACTCTTGGTGATGTGCTCAAGGATCTTTGCGAATCAGAAAGACCGGGAGACTATCTTGATCGTGCGTTTCTCGAATACACCGCCGCGAGCTATCACTTTGAACAAGCAGAACACAGACGTTATCTCGCGAATGTCGAAAACAATCTCGGTTTTCTGTATCTCAAGATCAACTGTTGCAAAGAAGCGCATGAGCATTTGAACCGCGCCCGACGAATTTTTACGTGTCTCAAGGATAGAATCGCGTTGGCCCAGGTTGACGAAACCCGCGCGCGCGTATTCCTCAAAGAAAAACGCGATGCAGAAGCAGAAAAGGCCGCCCGATCATCTGTGCGGACGTTAGAAAGCAGTGATAGACCATCATTGTTAGCAGAGGCCCTGAAACGGCACGGCATGGCTTTAGCTCGGCTTGGGCATTACAGCGCCGCACTCAATGCCTTCCGCCGCGCTATCGATTTATCTCAGGATAGTTCCAACCGCGCAGCAGATGTTGCGCTCACTGCGTTTCAGGAATTGGGAGAACGGTTAGCAGTTAAAGAAGCGATCACTACTTCGGGCAGACCATTGAATGAGGAGATATTTTTACTTGAGCATCAGCTAATAAAATACGCGCTTGCGGACGCTCAGGGCAGAGTTACTTTTGCCGCCCGCACTCTCGGCATGTCATATCAGAGACTGACTCATAAACTACGGACAAAACACACAGACTTGCTCAAAGACCGGAGTCCGCTGCGTCGCCGTATACGAAACAGTAACTTGCCACAAAAAGCACAAAAGGCGCAAAAGAATGAATCTGAGATGAGGTTAGAGTTCAACCCTTTCTTTTGTGCCTTTTGTGCTTTTTGTGAGCTACTTCTTCTTCGCGGGAACAGTGACGACACGTTTTTGTTTTTCGCGAACGATCTCGAAAGTATATGAGTCAGAGTGCAGGCGCCGTGCGAAATGCGGAAACTGGTTTGCCGTTGATCGTTTGAATCACGTCACCCGGCTCGAGACCCGCTTCGAACGCGGCGGTCACCGGATCGACATAGACGATCAGCAGTCCGGCAGTGATTCCGAGTTGCGATGCAACCAACGGCTTCAATACGATCGTCTCGATCCCCTGGTCGATCAACGAAAAGCCTTTGGCTGAAGGAAAGCGTGGCCAGCTGAATCTGAACGACTGATCCAACATCCCGCTCAGCTTCACATTCAACTCCTCTTCCAGCGAACGATCAGGTCTTGCAACTGTAAACTCCACTGAACTACTTGGACCAGCCTGCTCGAGCCACCACGTGAATTCATCAGCGGTCTGAATGTCCTTGTCGTCAATCTTCAGAATCACATCACCCGCGCGCAATGCCGCAAGCGCAGCGGGACTGCCGGGCACGATCGAAGTCAACATAATCCCACGATGCTTGCCGATCAACGCAGCCGCGCGATGCATCTCCCAACCCTGATTCAGGATTTGATCGAGTTTAAGCGCCGCGACTGCTTCACCTTTCACGCCAAGCCACGGGCGCGGCACACTTGCCTGCCGTTCCAAAACACGCTGCGCCGCACGTTTGATCAACGCCGTCGGCAGAATGCTCGCTTCGTTGTCTTCCAGGCCATCAATGATGCCGATCGTGTCGCCCGCCTGATTGACAGCGACGCCGCCGATGTTTGCCTTTGAAAGTTTCGCTGCGCTAACTCTGAACCGTGCGATTCCACCCGAAGGCGCGGGCAGTTACTTCTTCTACACGACCTTCAATCGCACCCATGCGGGCCAGCACGGGACGTGTTTTGGTCACCGGCTCCGGACCAAACAGCAACACACTGTCACCACTGTTGACCGGCTCGTCTGTGATCGCAGCTTGCCGGAACTGCATTCTTGTTTTCGAGACGGAGTATCGAGAGTCCGGTCGCAGCATCGAGCCCGATGTACTTCGCTGGAATTTGTTTGCCATCCGGTCCGATGACTGACACGTCCGGATCATGAAAAAGCTGTTGCCGATCCGCGGGAACATCCTCGTTGAAGCACGCGGAGATTTCGGTGGACGCGGCGCTACCGGCAACGGAACATCCGGTGGTCCAAACTCGACATCAGCCTCAGGCAAGCCATGCTGCGATTGTTTCGCCATCCTCCATCGCGAGCCCGGCGATGACGTTCGTGTGTACGTCGTCCATCAGGCTGAAAGCAGAATCAAGCGAATCGATCGAGTGTACCTGCTCGGAACGAAGCAACAGGCGAAACATTTTGAGGCCATTCAGACGATGAATAATCGTGACTACTTGTGGCGCGGCTCGGTGCCTTGTTAGCACTCGCGGCCTTTGGCGCTGGGGCCGGGCGTTTCGGTGATGGCGCAGGCGTCTGACCACTCGCAACGCCGCATACAGCCAACGCCACGACTAACAATGCCACTCGAAATATCGTTCTGAAAATCATCTTTCTACTATTACGTCACAGACAATCGCTTACAGGATTTACAAGATTTGTACAGGATTTAATGTTCATCCTGAAAATCATGTAAATCCTGTCAAAACCTGCTTACCAATCACGCTTCGGCGCAAACTGATTCCCGCTTTGCACAATTCGTTCTGAACCAAAACTGATCGTCGGAACGGAAATCGTCTTTGCATTCCCGCGACCATCGTCAAGTGAAACTTTGAACGACTGGAGCGATGCATCGATTTGAAAAGCCGCTGACACACCGGCAGGCTCCCCTACCCTCATAACTTCCGCACCCTTACTGCTGAAATCCATTGACGACGCAGGTCGCTTCTTGTACTCGATTTGAGTGGGACGGTTCTTCCGAATCGCCACCGCAGCGTTGTTACCAACACCCGCAACTACCGGCTCGGGAGTGCGCTCCTCTTTAACCACCGGTGGTGCCTGGTCAGGCTGTGCGGGCTGCGTGCACTTCAGGCTGCTTCGGCCACGTTATCAATTGGTGCCGGCTGATTCATCAGAGTTGCGCACCACAATCAGCGCCCGTCACAAACACGATCACCATCGCTGCTACTGCCAAACCGCGTCTCGCAAATGCCCAGTAAATCCCCGCCGCACTGCTTCCTCCAGTTAGCCAGCCGCGCACGCAGACGGAAATCAAAATCCGCCGGCGCTTCGACCGTGCCGAGACTTCCCACTATCTGCCGCAACTTCGTCTGCTGCTCGTGAAACTCACGACACGAAGCACACTCGCGCAAGTGCTCCGTCGCATCACTACTCCACGCTTCACCAAGCATCAACTCATCGAGCTCTCGACGAATCAGTTTGCAATTGTTTTTTCTCATAAGTCCTTCACCTACAAATAAGCCCGCATCTTCTCGCGCAGGAACCCTCTCGCCCGGCTGATTCTCGACTTCACTGTGCCTTCGCTCGTTTCCAGGATCTTCGCGATCTCGTCGTAGCTGCGCCCGTCGACATCGCGGAGAATCAGTGGCGCACGATACTTTTCGGGAAGTGTGCCGATAGCACGCTGGACCGCGTTGCGTCGCTCAGTGTCGACGAGCTCGAGGTCCTGCAAAGGACGTCCGTCGGGCGGGTTCAATTCCTTCGCTTCAGCGCCATCGGTTTGTTGGAAGAATCCGGTCAGGGACACGAGCTTGCGGCGCTTACGCTTCCGGAGCTCGCTGATCGCGAGGTTGGTCGCAATCCGGTAGATGTAAGTCGAAAATGCGTAGGTTCGCTGGTACCTGTCGGCTGCCCTGTAGACCCTCACGAAAGTCTCCTGAGCCAGATCCACGGCGCCGTCGTAATCGTTGGTCATCCGGTAGATGTAGCTCGTAATCTGGTTTCGGTAACGACTCACCAACTCAGCAAAGGCGTCCTGGTCGCCGGAACGGGTGGCTTCCAACAAAGCATGGTCGGAAGTCGTGTCCTCCAGCACGTCCTGCTGTACGGCCGGGGCGAAACCCAGCTCATCGATGGTAGTCAACGTATTCATCAGGGCAGGTAGGCTCTCACATCACCGTCTACACGCTCAGGTCGTACTCCGGTTCCGATAAAAGCCACAAAAGGCACAAAAGCACAAATAAAACTTGCCTGAGTTTACTTTATTTGTGCCTTTTGTGCCTTTTGTGGCTACTAATGCTTTGTGACTAACCTTCGGGGCGTTGGAAGATGGCGTCGCTGACTTTTACGCCGTACGTGATCGTTGAGGACGCGTAACTCCTGGTTCTGGCGGCCGTCTTCAAGCAACACCGTCCGGTAGGGCACAAGCGTCTGCTGCACCAGCACGATAATCCAGAAATTTTCGCGTGTATTTCACGGGAACACCGCCGGGATTGCCTTCTTCATACTCCAGCCAAAGCACGCGCAGCGATCGGGCGCTGATGTAGTAACGGGTCTTTCGCTTGTCTTTATCGACGAGGTCAAGCACAAACAAGTCGAGCCCTTTTTGCTGCTCTTTGCCCACGAGGGTGACCGTTGAGCCACACTCTTTGTAGCGCAACAACGAATCGATGCTGTGGTGATGTTGGGAAATGAAGTTCGAGGTGGCGTCCTGTTTCGGCGTGAAGGCGGCGCCGTTGATGAGTCCCCACAGTTTTCCGTCGCCGTAAATCAGCGAATACTCCATTGTGGGCAGTTTCTGATCGAGCCGGATCTTGTCTTTCTCGAGGTTCTCCCCGCGGACAAATCGACGCTCGTATTCCGTCTCTTCGGTATTCCCTTCGGTGTTTGTTCGCGTTATTTTGCCGCGCTCGATGCCGTTACGACGAATCTGATCGAGGGCCGGACGCGTGCCGTAGATCAGGATCACCGATTCAACAACCTGCTCGGCGGTAAACTTAACGTCTTTCGAGTTCTGTTTGGGCGGTTCCGGTTTCGCCTCTGGTTTGGCGTCTTGTTTAGTCTCTTGTTTCGGTTTGCTGTTGACTCTGGACTGCGGCCTGGGTTCTGCCGGGTGTGGCCAACGAGACTAAAAACGCAGTTAGAGCTATGAGGGCGACAAATAAACGAAGCAAAATGTAACCGTTCTCCTTGAATTCTGATCGCCGTAAACTCCACGGCAACTACCGGGGAAAGCCGACTTTGATGCCGAATTGTAACACAGGCCCTGTAAAAACCCCCTTTCGACATCAATGACCGATGCATGGATGCGGTCAGAGGAGGCGCCGGATGCCTGTTTGACAAGCACCAGCGGCACGGGTATTTTCCTTGGTTTTCGCGAAAGGACACTCAAACACACATGAAGCGAGTAGGAGTTCTCGTGGGACGGGAAAAAACGTTCCCCGAAGCACTAATTAAAGGCATTAATGAACGTGGCCGCGGCGACGTTGTGGCCGAATACATAAATCTCGGTGGCATTAAGTACGACGATCCTCCGAAATACGACCTGGTTATCGACCGCATCTCGCACGAAGTTCCCTTCTATCGAGCGACCCTGAAGCGCATGGCGCTCGAAGGCACGATCATCATCAACAATCCATTCTGGTGGTCAGCCGACGACAAGTTTTTCAACTATTCCCTCGGCAAAAAGCTCGGCGTTGCGATTCCCAAGACCGTGCTGCTGCCGCAGAAGGATTACATTGAAGGCATCGTCAGCGAGAGCCTGCGGAACCTCGAGTTTCCGCTCGACTGGCAAGGCATCATCGACTACGTCGGTCTTCCGGCGTTTATGAAGCCGTTCGACGGCGGCGGCTGGAAGAACGTTTCGAAAATCAATTCACTCGAAGAGCTCTGGGCTGAGTACGACAAGACCAGCACGCTTTGCATGACACTCCAGGAGTCGATCGAGTTTGAACAGTTTGTCAGGTGTTACTGCGTAGGCCAGCAGGAAGTGATGATCATGGCTTACGATCCACGCAAGCCGTACTTGTCCGGTGAACAGTACGTACACGATCCAAACTACCTCGCGCCTGCGCTGCCGAACGCGTTGCGAAAGACGTGCGCACGCTCTGCACGGCTCTCGGCTACGACATCAACACAGTTGAGTTCGCGATTAAGGACAATGTGCCTTACGCGATCGATTTCATGAATCCAGCGCCTGATGCGGAGCTGGCGTCAGTGGGCGAGTTCTATCACAACTGGATCTCGAGTGCGGTTGTTGATTTGGTGTTCAAGCGACTTGGTGAAGGACGGCAGCAGTCGCGTTATCGTTGGGATGCGTTGCTCAATCCGGAGCCGGTGCAGGCGTATGCAGTGGCGTCAGCGGCTGAGCAACAGGCGAGGACGGTTACTCCGGCGCCAGTTGCCAAGAAGGCTGCCGAGTAAACGGAAGAAGCAGTAGACAGGATTTCAGGATTTACAGGATTGTCAGGATGTGTAGGGCTTGGATCGTTCGAAGAGAAATCTGGTGCCGGCAAGGGTGAGCACCCAGATAATCAACGCGGATGAAGCAAGGGACCACCCGATACTTCCCGCGACCGGATCGATAAGACCACCAATAAGAGCAAGCAACACACTCGCATTCGTCACTCGCAACGCGAGCCGGCGAATGCGAGTGATAGTTTGTAGCCAGTTAATCCGCCGCAGTTCCGCCGCGAGATAATCGTCGTCATTATTCAACTGCATGTAGTACTCGCCTTCGCTGCGCGCGTAACGCGCCAGCGCCTGCTCAGAACTCACACGCGCGGCTTCCTGGTAGTGATGAATAACGTGGGCGAGCTTCCCTTCGCGCAATGCAATGTCCGCGAGGCCAACGCGCGCTTTAAAGTTTCCACTATCAATCTCGACGACTCTTTCCAACGCACGTCGTGCGTGTCTCGCATCACCACACTCGAGAAAGCTCTCGCCAATCAGTGGCAACAAAACGACGTCGTTTTCAGCGCGAATACTCGCCAGTCGTAAAGCGGCACGCGCGCGCGACAACAATCGCGCATCTGCCTGTGCACTCGCCTGCGATCGCAGCAACCGCGCGAAGTCGTAAATAAGCCACGCGCCGTGTGGCCGCACGTTCATTGCGCGACGAAAAGCTTCACCCGCTTCTCGTAAGCGACCGGACACGCGCAACTCGTTTCCGAGGCGACGAAGCAGGCGCGCTCGCTCGAGATCTTCAGGAGTTGCGGGCGCGTCAGACACATCAGCACGCCGCCTGAATTTGCGACTGAGTTTGAAATCGGCTCCCGTTACGTCCAGCAGGTCTGACGAAGCGAGCTGTGATAGCTGAGTCTTTCGGTTCAGGAAGCTCGGATCGTTGAGATAGTCACGCAAGTCGCGACTGCGATTATCGAGTTTGCCTTCGTGAATGAGGGGAAAGAGCGCGTGCACGAGTTTTCTGTAATCGCGTCCGCCCGAGACAATCACAAACTCTCTGACCCTTACCTGTGATCTGCGTTCGATAGCGATAGCGAACGCGTCCACCACGACGCAGCGTGCGCACGGCCTGGGTCTCGACAGTTTCGAAGTCTTCAATCGAAAGCTGTTTGCGGTAACCGAAAAACAAATGGAGAAACGATGCGAGCGGGCCCTGACGTCGCAGTGACAAGCCGTCAAAAGCGATCCGATCGCTGATTGCGAGCACGGGAATGATCAGCCATGCTACCGCGATCAATATCAGCGCGGCTGCGTCGTAGTTAACACGGAGTAAGAGTGCAGCAACGAACGTGATTACGCCTGCGAGTGCGAGATAAGGCCCCGGCGAGACGCGTACGCTCGCAATGGTTGGCTTCTTTCGCACGCGCTCCCGCTCTTCGCTTACTTCGGAGAGGACAGGCAGGGTATCGAGTTCTTTTGTCTCGCTCATCTTGCTGATCGTGCAACCGGGCAGTCGATTGGTAACTCAAGTGCAAAACTGCCGCGTGACTTGCCCGGCTCAGTGTAGCGCAAGTCGGCTAATTGAACGAGAGTGCGCGTGGTGCATCCAGGATCTGCGAGTTTCAATACAGGAAATCGTGCAAAGTTCAGAAATACCTGGGCGGGTCTTTGCTGCTCAACGAAGTCAACGACTGGCTTCAACTCCGGACCCGGCTTCTCATAACGAACCGCATTTACAGGGCCTTCCTGGAGTAAACCGAGATCGAAACGATACATCGCTCGGTCTGTTTCAAACACGCAGTCCCAGCGAAATGGATTTGCGAGTCGCGGCATGGCTGCAAGTCGCGCGACTGTTTCGCCGTTTGCCGTCGCCATCTTTGCTGCTTCTTCATTGCCACGTGCGATCGCTCGCGAATGTGCAAACGCGAGCAAGCTCCAGTAACAAAGGACGAATGCGATTGCGACGTAAGCGATGTTTCGATCCCCAACGCTCTCGCGCCCCTTTGATCGAAAGAACAATGAACACGATGATCGTCACGATCCATGACGAGCGCAATCAAATTAGGATAAGGCAAGCCACCGCTGCGTGGACTCGCCACTATGAGAAACGTTGTGACAGCTGCAAGCACTCCCCAGATAACTTTCAAAAACCTTGTCCTTGCTGTGAGCAGAAAAGCCGTGCCTCCGAGAATCAACCAGATATACGGATCGACGATAAAAACGAGATCGCCGTACGACCATTTCTGACTCCACGGCAGGAAGAAGCGGATGCCGTAGTTGTTGGTCCAGTCTAGTAATGGATGCGTGGCGCTCGCGATGAACGAGGCGACCATTAGTCCTTTGAGTTTTGTCTTCGGAGGTTGATCTTTGTATCGCGACCAGAGCCGGTCAACGCCGTAGAAGATCAGGGGCAGGATTACGGCGAGACCAGATCACACCGAGGATTGCGTGAGTGATGCCACGATGATGATGCAGGAACGTCCAACGGTCGCCGAAGGCGAGAACGACGATGTCTGAATCAGGTGCGTTGGCGGCGATCACGCAGAGCGTGGTCGCGCCTGGAGACAATTTTTCCAACCCCGCCTTGGCCGCAGTCAGTCCGACGAGTGAATGGGTCAGATTGTCCATGGAAGCGCAATGCGTGATCAGTTCGAAGGGGTGGCTACGGAGGGCCACCCCTACAATCGCGTTATCCTGCTAACGTGGGGTCGTCTCTGGTGGGAGTTGCGCGTAACGATCCGGATCGAGTTTCTGTAGTTCATCCGCCGCTTCACGCGCGGCTGACGACTGCGGCAACGGCTGATTATCGGATCCCTTCGCTTTTCGCGATGCGTCTACGATATTGAACAGCAGGTCAGCAGCTTCTTTCTTCTTGCCCTGCTTCTCGTAGACTTTCGCGAGGCGAAGGTTTGCTGTCTCGCTGGTTACCGTCGGGCTATTGAGCTTCGCCAGTTCACTGTAGAGCCGCGCGGCGTCATCGAGCTTGCCGTCGCTCTCATAGGTCTGTGCGAGTGCGAATTTAGACAGCGCGGCCACCTCGCCGACCTTGCTGTTTTGAAGTTCGGTCAGCTCAGTAATTCCCTTTTGACGATCGACGACGAGCCGGTTCGAGGCGATGAAATAGCGTGACTCCGAATTGTATGGGTCACCATATTTGGCCGCGACCTTTTCAAACTCCTCGATCGCGCGCTGGGCGCGTTCCTTGTCGGTTGGAAAGATCAGATCGGTGCTGCCTGGAATGGGGGTTGTCGAAACAGCGGCGCGCGAAATCGTAATCGCGCGACCGAGCGCTTGCCGTGCTTCGTCGCTCTTACGATTGCTCCACTTAACAAACACCATAAGCGAGCAGGCCGGCCACGATGAGCCCGCCCAAACCGTAGAGAATCGTGCGTCCTCGACCTTCCAGCAGGTTGCCGAGACGGTCGAAAAAACTCATGGTCGTGTCGCGAAAGCGGTCATGCTGGAGCTCACGCGCACGTTTTTTCTTATACTTTGCCACTTGTTGTCCTCATGCAAGCCTACGTGGTCGGCTGCGTTCTGTTGGGTGTATGATTACGCGGAAAAAGTGTCACTCTAATAGGGCGTGCAAAAAATTGTCAAGAAGCGACAAAGAAGCACAAAAGTCTCAAACAGTCACGGAATGGCTCCTGCTGGTTGTTCGTTCGTTCCCGGCATCCCTGAATGCATCTAAGACACGTATGGATTTTTTTCCAAAACATCGGGAACAAACCACGGGAAACGGTTGTCTAAGGGGAAGCCTGTCCGGGAAAGGGCAAACATTTTTAACTGCTCCGATTCCCGCCCCAGGGGGTGATCAGTGAGCTACGGAGAACCAATTGCCCTCGGGCAAATGGAATTAGAGCAGGTTGCTCCAGCGGCCGTGGTTGAGGCGCGGCCACAGGTTGAAGATCAGTTCATTGAAAGATTAAAGCGAGGCGACTCTGCTGCCTTTGAAAAATTGGTGAACGAACGCTCCGGCGAGATTTACGGTCTGCTTTATCGCCTGACCGAGAACGGTGAAGAAGCGCGCGACCTGACCCAGGAAACGTTTTTGCGGGCCTTTCAGAGCATCGGCCACTTCAGAGGCGAGGCAGACCTGCGCACCTGGATTTACCGGATCGCGATCAACCAGGCGCGCAATCGCTGGCGGTGGTGGCGTCGCAGGCGTCGCGAAGCAACAGTCTCGATCGACGCGCCCGAGATAGGCGGTGGCCGCCTGGGACTGGTTGCGACACTAAAATCGCCCACGGCCAAAGATCCGGAACAGCACACTCTCCAGAATGAACGGGAGAGAGCTTTACAAAAGGCTTTGAGTGGTTTGCGGCGCGTCTATCGCGAAGCAGTAGTCTTAAGAGATATCGAAGGCTTTGCGTACGAGGAGATCGCGAACACGCTCAACATCAGCGTGGGGACAGTGAAATCAAGACTGGCGCGTGGCCGCCAGGAACTCCGGCGAAAGCTGGAAGGCTCTTTGTAAATCGGATGGCTGATCCGCCCCGGCTCACGAAACTCGGTGCCAAATGGGTCGAAGTGAAAAAGCGGCGGGCCAAGGCTTCCGTAGTGGCATGATGAGGGCGTATTGAAAACGTGGCCAGCAACACCCGTTGACGCATCGCTCACTTCAAGCCTGAGGGGTTGCCCTAAACTTGTCGAAGTTGCTTCTCAACAAAGGGAGCAGCCGGGGTCGGTCAGCCATCCGAAAATGGATTAATCATGATGTCGTGCGAAGAAACCAGACAGACGCTTTCGTTATATGTGGACGACTGCGTATCTCTGCCGGCCCGAGTAGCGATCGACGAACACCTTGATCGCTGCCCCGTGTGTCGTGCGGAGTTTGCCGCGCTGCGCTCAATGACTCGGAGTTTGAGTTTGATGGCGCGCCCGAAACCACCCGCTGGTCTGGCCGACTCGATCTCTGATCTGTTGACGATAGAAGCTGCTGCTCGGCGTCAAGCTCCTCCACCTTCTCTCGGTCGACGCATCGCACGATTTCTCGAACCACGACTGATGCCTTACAGCGTTGGGTCATTTGCATCAGTGATCATGTTCACCTTGATGTTCGCGGCTCTGCGCCCGCATTTCATCGCACTTCGCGAAGCAGCGCTTCAGAACAGCTGCCAGCGTAATTGTGTTGCACACGTATGACGAGTCTGGATATAACCTTTACCAACCAGTCTCTAAGGAAGACTTCGCTGCCAGTCGTGCGCCATATGCCGAACAGTCGCCCAGTCTGAATCCCGGTGGATCGCTGGCTGCGTTGACTCGTGCCTATGCACACCCACACAACGGCTACTCCGGTGATGCTGACGATATGACCGTCGTGGCCGACGTTTTCAGTAACGGTGCCGCATCGCTGGCTGACGTGGTCCAGCCTCCGAAAGACAGACGCATGCTTGCCGAATTTGAGTCGGCCTTACGTGAAAGCCCGGCGTTCGTGCCAGCCTCGCTGGACCGTCGTCCAGACACAATGCGTGTTGTATTCACCGTTCAGAAGGTCGGCGTCGACGATCGCAATTTCTAAGAGAGTTAGTTTCTTCAGCTTCTCCTTGGGATGCGGCGCCTCTGGCGCCGCTTTCTTTTAGCTAAAAATCTTCGTTGACATTGGACCATAGTGGGAGTAAAGTGCGCGGCGTTCACTCGGCCTGAAATGTTGTCGCGCGCGCCCCCCTGCGACAATGGGTAAATAAAAACCAGACGGTTTGCATACTCACAGGAGTCCTCATCATGTGTCCTCGTGTTTCTCTGCGGTCCTCGCTGCTGCGAATATTTCTCGTTTTGTTGATCGGTGTGGCACTGCTTCCGGCGCCGTGCGTTTCGATAATTGTAAGCGCGCTGGCCCAGGGGCAGAGTCAGGGCCGCGGTCAACGGACTGCACCGCCGCGGCCGGGCAAGCCCGAGGGCGCGTTTCCAGATCTCGACGAAGTAAAGAATGCGTCGTCGATTGAACGCGAGCCGCCCGCGCCGATACCTTCGACTATTCGCTCCCAAAGAAACTCGGGTAAGCCGTGGGATGGACGCCGCGTTGGCGATCCGGAACCGCCGCGCAACTCGGACCATGCTGGCGCGCGCGGGCAAACGCTGCACTCTCATGCCCGCCGCCGAATGCGGATTCCGCCACCGCTGTATGAGGATCAGTTCATCCAGAACTCTTTCAATCTCGCTTTGGCACGAAGCGCCACTTACGAAGAGACGCTCTACTGGAACTACCAGTTGCGCGCCGCTTACAGCGAAAGTGCGGTGTCGCTGAAGCTCGCTGCTATCGAACTCGGCAGGACGCTTTTTGAGTCTGCTGCCTACGCCGCTCGTGGCCGCGATGCGCATGGGTATGTCTCCGATCTCTATAAGACTTACCTGATGCGCGAGCCGGATGCAGGCGGCTGGACGACTTGGGAAAACCTGGTCGGTAGTCACGGACGCGAGTACGTACGGCGCGGCTTTGAAGAGTCAGGCGAGTTTGCGACTTTGCTCGCGAACATAACGCTCAGTGGCGCGGCGAGTTCAACTGCTTCGTCGTTGATTTCCGCGCGTGTAGATCCACGTAACCAGCCCGGCAATGGCATGTTGGCGCGCGATGCGGCGTGGAGTGTGCCACTGCTGAGTTTGCCGGGACGCAATGGTCTCGATCTGGGCCTGGCGCTCTCGTATTCCTCCATGGTCTGGACGCGCTCTGGTCCTTACATCTACTTCGACGAAGACAATGGCTTTCCGAGTCCCGGCTTCCGGCTCGGCTTTCCCACCGTGCAGCGCAAAGTCTTCGACGCACAAACAGGTCGCAAGTCTTTTTTGATGATCACTGCTGGTGGTGAGCGCGTGGAGTTGCGACAGGTAGGCACGTCGAATATCTACGATGCGGCTGACTCGTCTTACCTGCGCCTGACTGACAATGGCTCGACGCTGCTGGTCCATTCCACTGACGGGACAAAACTGAGTTTCTCCGAGATTAACGGCGAGTATCGCTGTGTTGAGATCAAGGACCGCAACGGCAACTACATCACGGTGAACAATAACGCTCTGGGGCGTATCAGCAGCATCGTCGATACGCTCGGCCGCATCATCAACTTCAATTACGACACGTACGCAAATCTCATCTCGATCACCCAGTCGTGGAATGGGCAGCCTTCGCACCAGTGGGTCAGCTTTGGCTGGAGCACGCGCACAATGCAGTCGAGTTTTTCGGGTGCGGCGGTGGTGGGCACGGCAAATGGCACGGTGCTGCCGGTGATTACGCAGGTGGCGTTGAACGACACCTCGCACTTCACTTTCGATTACACGAACTCTTTGCAAGTTTCAGTCGTCAGGAAATACTTCGGCACGGTGGAGCGCAATGCGACCAGCTTCACTTACGAAACGCCGGGCAGCGACGTGCCGCGTCTCATCAGCAGCAGTGTGTCCGCGCAAAACTGGACTGGGGTTAACGGTGTGCCGTCGCAGGTGACAACGCAGTACAGCCTCGCCGGTGACGGCGCGTGTGTAGTGACGGCGCCTGACGGTACGATCTACAAGGAGTACTACGGCACTGGCTGGCAGCGAGGGTTGACGACGCTGAGCGAAGTCTGGTCTGGAGGAGTGCGCCAGAAATGGACCACCACGGCTTGGACACAGGACAACACCTCAGTCGGGTATGAAGTGAATCCGCGTGTCACTGAAACAAATGTTTACGATGCTGGTGGGAACCGGCGCCGTACGGTGATTGATTATGGAACTTATGCCGCGTATGGATTGCCTTACGCAGTACACGAGTATGCGGCTGATGGCGGCACTGTAATCCGGCAAACGTTCACTGATTACAATACGAGCCAGGCGTATCTGGATCGGCGCATCATTGGTCTTGTCTCTGAAGTACAACTCAAGAACGGCGCCGGCCAAACCTTCAGTAAGACGACCTATGCTTATGACGATCCCGCGCGGCTGCACGGCGTGCCGGCCGCAGCCACACAACACGATGTCAATTACAACCTTTCTTTGACG
This sequence comes from uncultured Acidobacteriota bacterium, assembly GCA_963748155.1. Classification (GTDB taxonomy): domain Bacteria; phylum Acidobacteriota; class Blastocatellia; order Pyrinomonadales; family Pyrinomonadaceae; genus PSRF01. Next base: position 323,762 of record CAVVHV010000006.1, read on the forward strand.
GCGCGCGGCAATGTGACTGCTGTTTCCCGTTGGGACGTCAATGACATCAACAATGTGGCGAAGAAGCTGACCAGCTACACCAACTACTACAATACCGGCTCGCCAATCTCTACCACCGACGCAGCCGGACACCAGAGCAGCATCAGTTACGGAGATTCATTCTCTGACAGCGTGAATCGCAACACGTTTGCTTATCCGACGACGATTACCGATGCAGGCAATTTCAGCTCATACGTGCAATACAACTTCGACTTCGGCGCGACGACACGCACGCAATCTCCGGCTCCTGCAGGCCAGTCGCAGGGCGCGATTCAGACGATGACCTACAACAATCTGGGCCAGCTCGAGCGCACTACCACGACGAATAACGGTGCGTACAAGCGCTTCTGGTATGGCGCGGATTACACGGCGAGCTATGCGACGGTAAACAATGTGGCTGATGAAGCATATTCGATTGCAGTAGTAGACGGTCTGGGCCGAGTTATCGGCGCGGCCAGTAATCATCCGGGCAGCACGGGTGGCTACAGCCTCGTGAACACCATCTACGATCAGATGGGCCGCGCGTGGAAAGTCTCCAATCCCACCGAGGTCAACGGCTCGTGGGCTCCAAGTGGTGACGATTCCGCGGGCATCTACTACACGCAGCAAACCTACGACTGGAAAGGCCGCCCGTTAGTCACGACCAATTCTGATAGCACAACGAAAGAAGCCAGTTACGCTGGCTGCGGCTGCGCGGGCGGTGAAGTTGTCACACTGACGGATGAAGGAACGATTGATTCCGGCGTTGCGAAACGCCGCCAGCAGAAGATCTATTCCGACGTGCTTGGTCGTACAGTGAAAACTGAAATGCTTAACTGGCAGGGCGGTAGTGTCTACTCAGCCACGGTCAACACTTACAACGTTCGAGATCAAGTAACGCAAGTCAGGCAATATGCTGGCGGTGAAGGTGGTGGTAGCAGCTACCAGGACACCACGCTCACGTACGATGGCTACGGCCGCCTCAAATCCAAGCATGTGCCGGAGCAGGACGCGAACGCGAATACCGTTTGGGACTATAACGCGGATGACACGATTCAAAAGATCACGGACGGCCGTGGCGCTGCAAGCAACTATGCCTACAACAACCGGCACCTGTTGACTGGTATCACCTACACCGTGCCTTCCGGTTCGCAGCTTCCGGTACCCGGCGCGATTACTTACTTATATGACGCTGCGTCTAATCGCACCTCGATGACTGATGGCACCGGCTCAACCTCCTATGGCTATGACTCGCTGTCTCGCATGAGCTCAGAATCGCGGATATTTACCGGCCTCAGTGGTACGTACGGGTTGAGTTATTCCTACAACCTAGCGAATGCTTTAACCGTGCTCTCAATCCCGTTCCGCTCTCAGCAGATTGGCTATAACTACGACAATATAGGTCGCTTATCGGGCGTGACTGCCAGTGGATTCACAGCGAAGTACTACGTCTCGCCAAACGAATACACGCAAAGCATAACCAGCTTTGTGTCGAACATTGCGTATCGAGCCTGGGGTACAAGCAAGAGCATGACCTACGGCAACACCACTAGCGAGCAGATTGCCTACAACTCACGCTTGCAACCCACGACCTACACGCTCAATAACATGAATTATCAGAACACGAACATCTGCTGCCCTCATCCGACCTACAGCACGATGACGTGGTCCTATGACTACTACAACGACGGTAGTGTGAAAACTGCGTGGGATTCAAGCAATGAATGGTTCGATCGTGCGTACAAGTACGAACATGCTGGGCGTCTGAAGGAGGCCACAACCTACCGTCGCGCACGCGCATTGAGCCCCTACCCATCGAACCTTTATCCAGATCCGTACTTCCAAACCATCACGTACGATGCTTTTAATCACACCAGCCGTACCGGCATGCTTTACACCGGGGAACCCAGCGACCTTGGCACCTGGGTTAATAATCGACGCACTGATTCTGGCTGGCAGTACGACGCCGATGGCAACACCACCGTCGATCCGAGTTTCACCCAAACATTTGACGCCGCCGGAAAGCCGTCGCATTCAGTTTCATTCGCCAGGGTGGGAGATGGTTCAAATCACCCATACCAGCCGCGCTCGGACATTGCTCAGACCTATGATGGAACGGGAGCACCCGCAAAACGTGTACAGATCTCGAGACAACCTGATTTTCTTAACGCTGAGGGACCACCGATCGAAGACACTCAAACTACTTACTATCTGAGATCCACCATTCTCGGAGCCGCAGTGGTGGAATTGAATGGCCCGGGATCCATCGACACTGTCAATGTTTATGCTGGAGGACAGCGCATCGCACGAGACATCGGGAACAACATCAGTTTTGAGCACACCAACCCCGTTACCGGCAGTCGCGTCACTTCTGCCGGGCATCCAAGCTATCGCGCCACAAGGCGACAAGAGCGCGACTCGTTTGGGGCCGAGATTCCAAACTCCAACCCATACCCGTCGTCGCAGACCTATGTAGATTACAAATTTGGCGAACAACTCTACATCGAAGGTGGCGACCCCTTTGATTACAGCACCGGTAGGGAGATTGATGGCATTCCTGTCTCTGAATCTGAGTTTCAGCGGCGCGTTGAAAACGGTAGCGCCGTCGGCGATGTGTTTAGCGGCGGCAGGTATGTCGGCTCTCTCAATCTTGCGAAACACATGTTCTTTAGTCGAATTAGGATCATATTTGATCTGCCACCTCTCGAAATTAATAAGCCCGAACTGTTGACCATGGAAGTTGGGCTCATTTTCGGCCCTCAAAAAAGATCTGCGCAAACGAAGCGTGTTCAGCCGACCCCCACGCGTGTTCCCTTCCCCGGCATCGATGCGATTAAGAAGCGTCTAGAGGGCGACTGCAATGCCTTCATTGCCCGTTTGCTTGCGAAGGCAACCGAGAAATACGGGACAGAAGGCAATGTCGCCGTAGCTAAAGATGGATTCGAGTTGCTTGAAAAGATTGGAAGCAGCGGATTTGTATTAAGGGATTCTGTGAAGCTCAATGGCTATCGAGTTAGTGGAAGTGTCACCGGTTCCATTCTCGGGAACAACACATTTCAAGCTGGTACCGCTACAGTGCTAATAGCTTATCGCTTCATGTTTGGAAGCAACCCCGCTACAATCGCTCTGTGGCAGAACGATTATATACTCACTGCTATCCATGAAATGCTCCATCTGGCTGGGAGGTATGACGGTTACAACGATGTTCAGCTCGCGACCGCAGCTAGCAAGCTTCCCGGGGCTTCGCCGGGTTTACCGGCTCCTCCCAGGGATGACCAAGACACGGAGGGTATACTCAGAAACAGTGGATATTACGACGACGAGTTGAAGAGGCACTGTGGGCTAAAATGAACAACAATATAGTTTATTTAGGACTAACAAGCGTCTGCATTGCTCTGTTCTTATTTGCTAACTCGCCGAATACAATTCTCGGATCGCACATATCTATGCCGGATAAATGGTTCGATTCGTACGGGGAACTTTCTTGGGAAAACGAAAAGGTTCATCTGGATAACTTCGCGATTGCCTTAAAGCAGGACCAAGATCTGGTCGGAATCATAGTGGTCTATGCTGGCAGACGTAGTTGCGCAAACGAGGCCAGGGATCGTGCGATTCGAGCAAAGAATTACGTCGCACAGACGCTAGGCATCGAACAGAATCGAATTAAATGGCTGGATGGTGGATACCGAGAGACGCTAATGGTTATTCTTCAACCTATGTTGTCTGGCGCACCTGAACTTACTCCTTCTCCCACCCTCAAGCCAAATGAGGTTCGCGTTAATAAAAACTGCTCAATTAAAACTCTTAAACCGAGAAGACGGGGTTATTAAGGTCCGTTTCAAAAGTTCTCGCAAAACCCCGCCGAAATGAGTGGCAAACTTCCTGTACCTTCCATTATTCCCGACTGGGCTCGTTATAACCAACCTCATGAATCTCTTCCTTAGTCCACGCAAAAGCGACGAATCTTTGCTGTGTAAACCCGCGAGATAAAGGAGCAAATCTTCTGTGGCCTGCAATTCTTCGCTACCGCACTCCTTAACCCCAACCCTCGCTTGACGCACCGCACGGCGCATGCTAGCTTGCGGCTTCACCTGTTATTCGTGATTAAAACAATGCAAGCGCTCCGTAACTCTGGCGCGCCGTGGTGACTAAATTGACCGCTTCCGCTCCGCAACTGAAACAGACTCCACTCAATGCCATCCACCGGCAAATGGGTGGGCGTATGGTCGACTTCGGCGGCTGGGACATGCCCGTCCAGTATCCCGCCGGAACCATCGAAGAGCACCTCCGCACACGCACACACGCCGGCCTCTTCGACGTCTCCCACATGGGTGAGATCGATGTCAAAGGTGCGGACGCAATCGCATTCGTCAATCGCTTAACATCAAACGACGTCACGAAACTCGTAGACGGCCAGGCGCAGTACTCGGCACTGACGACTCCGCAAGGCACCGTGATCGACGATCTACTGGTCTATCGTCTCGCGGCAGATCACCTGTTGCTCGTCGTCAATGCGAGTACCACCGAAAAAGACTGGGAATGGATCAAGTCGCATCATTCAGGTGAGTCGGTCGAGCTGAACAACGTTAGTGCTGACTATTGCCAGATTGCGCTCCAAGGCCCGGACGCCCAAACGATTCTCGAAAAACTGACCGATCTGCCGTTAGCTGAAATCAAGTATTACCACTTCACGCACGGCAAAGTTGATGGCGTCGCGGGAATCGTTTCTCGCACCGGCTACACGGGCGAAGATGGTTTTGAAGTTTACGCGCCCGCCGATCGTGCCGAACAACTCTGGAACAAGATTCTCGACGCCGGACAAACGGGCACACCAACCGGCGTATTGCCGTGTGGACTCGCCGCGCGCAATACTTTGCGACTCGAAGCCGGAATGGCGCTTTACGGCAACGACATCGACGAGACCACCACGTTGCTCGAAGCGAACCTTGGCTGGATCTGCAAGTTGGATAAAGGCGACTTCACCGGTCGCGAGGCGCTGGCGAGTCAGAAAGCCGAAGGCGTGAAGCGCAAGCTCGTAGGTTTCGAAGTGACGGACCGCGGCATTGCACGCGATCATCAGGAAGTCGTCGTCAATGGCCAGCGAGTGGGACAGGTAACATCGGGTAGTCCTGCGCCGTTTCTAAAGAAGAATATCGGACTTGCGTACGTGCCTGTCGAGTATGCGAGCGCCGGGCAGGAAATACAGATTGATGTACGCGGGCGTCTCGTAGGCGCACAAATCGTCAAGACACCTTTCTACAAGAGACAAAAGTAGACAGGATTAACAAGATCGACAAGATAGGATGGAGGATCCATGGCGAACGTTCCGGAAGACCTGCACTACAGCAAAGATCATGAATGGGTAAGAGTAGACGGTGATCAGGCCATCATCGGCATCACTGACTACGCACAAAACTCATTGGGTGACGTAGTGTACGTCGAGTTGCCGAAGGCTGGAGATGAGTTTGCAGCGAATGAGCCGTTTGGCTCGGTCGAATCGGTGAAGGCCGTCTCTGAAGTCTTCACTCCCATTGCGGGCGCCGTAGTGAAGATCAATGAATCGCTGGCTGACGAGCCTGAAACCGTTAACTCGGATCCGTACGGCGAGGGCTGGATGATCCGGCTCAAGATGTCGAACCCAGGCGAAGTCGATAGCCTCTTGACCGCCGCGGAGTATGAAGATTTTACGAAAGCTGAGAGCGAATAATCTTGCGCTACATTCCTAACTCGCCGGAAGAGCGCATTGAAATGCTCAAGGCAATGGGGCTCGGATCGGCCGAAGAACTGTTCGATTCCATTCCTGAAGATCTGCGTTTAAAGCGACCGCTCAACACTCCCGCGGCACTTTCAGAAATCGAGCTGCTCGACCGCTTCGAACAGATGGGCGCCCGCAATACAGGCGCTCGTCGCATCAGTTTCATGGGCGGCGGCGCGTACTCTCATTACATCCCGACGATCGTCGATCACATTCTTTCGCGCTCTGAGTTTTTCACTGCCTACACGCCTTACCAGCCGGAGATTTCACAAGGCACACTGCAAGTCATCTTCGAGTTTCAAACACTCGTGTGCCAGTTGACGGGCATGGAAGTGGCGAACGCTTCGATGTACGACGGCTCAACCGCACTCGCCGAAGCGGTCTTGATGGCGGAGCGCGTGACAAAGCGATCGAAGGCCGTAGCATCAACTGCCACACACCCGCAGTATCTTGAAGTTATCCAGACGTACGTACAGCACGCGGGTATTCATCTCGAACTTGTTCCGTTTGACGAAAAGACGGGCCAGTCGTGGCAAGCTCTAGCGGAAGCAATCGACGATGAAACGGCGGCGCTCGTGGTCCAGTCACCAAATTTCTTTGGCTGCATCGAAGATCTCTGCGGCGCTCGCTGATGCGGCTCACGCGAAAGGCGCGTTGCTGATTGTCGCGATTACTGAGGCGATGTCGCTTGGGCTTTTGAAATCGCCGGGCGCGTGTGGGGCTGATATCGTCGTGGCTGAAGGGACAGTCGTTTGGAGTGCCGCTATCTTTTGGTGGTCCATACGTCGGTTTGTTTGCGACGCGCGAAAAATACGCGCGGCAGATTCCCGGACGGCTCGTCGGTGAAGCTTACGACAAGAAAGGCCGTCGCGGCTTCGTGCTCACGCTTGCCACCCGCGAACAACACATCCGTCGCGAGAAAGCGACGTCAAACATCTGCACGAATGAAGGACTGATCGCACTCGCTGCGACTGTCTATTTAGAGACGATGGGCCGTCGCGGTGTGCAGGAGGCCGCACACCAGTGCGCGCAGAAGGCTGCGTACGCAGCGCGCGCGATCGCGAAGTTGAATGGCTATTCACTTCCCTTCACTGGTCCATATTTCAACGAATTCGTCGTGCGTGGACCAGGTCGAGCAGTGGAACTGCTTGCACGTCTCGGCAAGGAGAAAGCGATCGACGGCGGTATCGCGTTGTCGCGGTTTATGCCGGACCGGCCAAATGATTTTCTGGTTTGCGTTACCGAGACAAACAGCCGCGAGCAGATCGATCTCTTGATCCAGGCATTGGGAAGTTTGTAGGTCCGATAGGTCTTATACGTCCTATTGTTTTTATGACGATCACTAAAGTCACCAGTCATATCAGTCCAAACGAGCAACTCATCTTCGAGCGGTCGCAAACAGGTCGTATCGGGTATCGCCTGCCGGCCCTCGATGTCGATGAAGTCGAATTAAACATTCCGAACGAATTTCGTCGTGAAGACGATCTCGAGGGCATGCCCGAAGTTAGTGAAGTCGACGTCATACGTCACTTCGTTCGCATGTCGACCTGGAACTACTCGATCGACCTCGGCATGTACCCGCTCGGCTCGTGCACGATGAAGTACAACTCGCGGCTCAACGAAAAAGTCGCGAGGATCGCCGGATTCGCAAACCTTCATCCGTTGACTGAAGAACAGGATGCGCAAGGCGCGCTCCAGGTTATCTACGAGCTACAACAGCACCTTGCGGAAATCACGGGACTACCGGGAATTTCCATTCAACCCGCCGCAGGCGCGCACGGTGAAATGACCGGCATCATGATCATTCGCGCGTTTCTTGACGCGCGCGATGGCGCTGCAGCTTCACATCGACGCACGATGCTGATCCCCGATTCAGCTCACGGTACTAATCCGGCGTCAGCGCATCTCTCCGGTTTCTCTGTCAAAACGATTCGCTCGACTGCCGAAGGTCTGACCGACCTCGATCACCTGCGCGAGCTGTGCGCGCACGGCGAAGTCGCCGGCCTGATGTTGACGAACCCAAACACGCTCGGACTCTTCGAGCGCAACATCAAACAGATCTGCGAGATCGTTCACGAAGCCGGTGGGCTCGTTTATATGGACGGCGCCAACATGAACGCCCTCGTCGGCGTCGCACGTCCCGGCGACATGGGCGTTGACGTCATCCACTTGAACCTGCACAAGACTTTTTCAACTCCGCACGGCGGCGGTGGACCAGGCTCTGGTCCATGCTGCTGTACGAAAGAGCTCGAACCGTATCTGCCAGTGCCGCGGATTGTGAAGTCTTCCGATTCCGACGTACCGGCTCGACTACGATCAACCAAAATCAATCGGTCGTGTAAAGGCGTTCTTCGGCAACTACGGCATGATGCTGCGCGCCCTCTCTTACACGCTGACGCACGGCAACGATGGTTTGCGTGAAGCGACGGAAGCAGCGGTACTCAACGCGCGTTATGTGGCTGCGGGTTTGATTGAAGATTACGACAAGCCTTTTGCGGGTGCGCCGATGCACGAGGTGGTGTTCACTGACAAACGGCAGACGCGTAAAGGCGTCCACACGCTCGACATTGCGAAGCGTTTGATCGACTACGGCTTTCATCCGATGACGATCTATTTTCCATTGATTGTGCAGGGCGCGATGCTCATCGAGCCGACGGAATCGGTGGGCCGGCAGGAGCTCGATCAGTTCATTGCGGCGATGAAGTCGATTGCGGTTGAGGCTGTTGAAAATCCCGAGTTGGTTTTGAACGCGCCGCACGATACGCGTGTTGGGCGGCTTGATGAGGCTGCGGCCGCACGCAAGCCGATCCTGCGTTGGAAGGAGAAGATAGTTGAGACAGGATGACAGGATTTTTCAGGATGAACAAGATTATCCTGCTAATCCTGTAAATCTTGTCATCCTGTCTAAAACTAACTTCGAAATAAGGTCCGCTTAATCCCTTTGCGGGAACTCTTAGCAACGCCAATCGCTCAACTGCACGTCCATTCACAATGTGCTCCTCGACAATCTCAGGCACATCCGCGGCCCGAACTTGCGCATACCAAACACCATCCGGATAAACCATCACCGCCGCGCCAACCGCACAAAACCCAACCGATCCACACTCCGTCAACACCACCGTCCCATTCGGACTACATCCCTTCGACACTTTCCCATACTGTAGCCCGCGCGCTTTCAACTCGCGCTCAAACGCATTCCTAACTTCCACACTATCATTCGCCGAACACGACTTACCCGTACACACAAACACGTGATACTGAATTGCCGCCGCCGCTATCGGCGCGAGCTCAACTAATCGATCACAATCTTCAATAAATTCCACGTCGCTCATGCTAGCACTTTTGAACTTTTTGTGCTTCTTGTAGAATGAAGCGTTGTCGAGCCCCAGCTCGACCTGTATTGTACGTTTGGTTTGTAACTCTTTATGGCTACTGGCCTGGTTATCCACATCTCCTCGGGCGAAGACCGGCACACCGAAATCCTCTCCGACGATAACATTCGTATTGGTGCTTGCGAGACCTGTGATCTGCGGCTCCGCTCTTCCGGCCTGCCGAAAACTGCCGCAAACGCCGTATTGCTCGAATTGAGTCAGGACGAACGGGGCGTATCGGGTGACGGGTTTCGATCCTGCCATTTTCGCTCACGCTGAACGGCCAGCGCGTCGACGCAGGGAAACGAAATTCGCGACGGCGACGAGTTTCGCATCGCCGACTCGGACATCGTCCTGCACTTCTTCCCCGTTCGTGATCTTCCGGCAGTTGTCCCGCAGACGCCACGCGAAACTCACGTCGCGCCGTTTATCGAAGCCGCCGCAATCGAATCGGCAGCGACGGCACGACGCGACGATGCGAAGGTATTCCTGCGCGAGTTCACTCGTGAGCTGGTGCGCGAGATCAATCCCAGCACGAAGTTGTTAGCGCTTCGCAATTGCCGTCGCCCTTGTCGGTGGCATGCTCTACCTCGGGTTCGCGATGTACAAAGAGCTGCAGCGCAGCCGCCGGCTCATCGCGGAGCAGGGAGAGCAGCTCGTCCAGATGAGAGACCAGGTCTCGAAGACCAACGAGCAGATCGTCAACATCGACGAATCAAACAAGCAGATTCAGTACAGTCTTTCGCTCGCAGTAAAACTGCGTAGCGAGTATGGCAGCGGTGTTTGTTTGATTGCCGGTTCTTATTACTTCGTCGAGGCGGGAACAGGACGGCCGCTTCGCTACGCCGAAGCGCAATTGAACGACAGCGGCGGCGCAGTTCAAAGCGGTGGCCAGGATGCGTTAACTCCCGAAGGCAACGCAGCAATCGCGGAATACGAGTTTGTCGGCAGTGGATTCCACGTCGGGCAAGGCTACGTGCTCACGAATCGTCACATCGCGCAGCCATGGCTCGCGGACGATCGCGCGCAAAGCATCACCGGCGGCCTCAAAGCACAGCCGCGACTCAGAAAACTGATCGCTTACTTTCCAAACATTCCACACGCGATTCCACTGAAGTTCAAAGGCGCCGCACAAAGAGACGACCTCGCAGTGTGTAACCTCGACATTCCCGAAGTTCCGGAAACGATTCCGATTCTTCCGTTAGAAACTGAACCGGATGCGGTCGCTGTTGGAAAAACTGTCGTGATGATGGGATATCCTTCCGGACCCGATCGACTCCTCGCGTTGCTCGACGATGCCGAGTCGAGAGGAATTCAGCAACGTTACGGCACGCCGATGGCCCAGCTTGCATACCTCGCAGAGACAAAGCGCATCCAACCGCTGACGACGCAAGGCAGCATTACCGATCTTGACGTGCGGAGAATCGTTTACGACGCACGAACTGCTGAAGGTGGATCTGGCGCGCCGCTTTTTGGGCCATCAGGTCGCGTGATTGGAGTCAATTTTGCGGTCTTCACTGAGAACCAGGCATCGAATTTTGCCGTTCCTATACGTTTCGGAGTTCCGCTGCTCGAGCGGAGCGGTTGGGAAGCGCCTGCAAAAGAAACGAAGGAAGTCGATACCACCGGCCAAACTGCCTACCCCGAGAAATCAGGACCGAGGTGATCCAAACTTAGTACTTCTACCAGTTTCCCGTTAACACTCGTTCAGCGAAAATCGTCCTACAGTCCGTGAAATCCGTGGTTAATAATGGCTTGTTACAATGCATAACGTGTCACACAGGACACCACAAAATCGGTCCATGACGGGGTTAACTAATGTATATTAAATATTGTGCCCACTGCGGGCACGGCTATTGCAGTTGAAAACCGAACCTGAAGTTTTATTGAGGATCTGTTCAGAGTCTTAACTTTAAGTGCAATACAAACTCCCCATCTGCCAGAATTTTTAGAGGTGACCAAGGATGACGACCCAAAGCCGTAGGCACTGGCACCTGAGGGCGAGCTTCTTCTTTGCTTTACTGCTCGTTATCTCACCGCTACTCCCCACAATCAGCAGGGCCCAGGGCCCAAATCTCCGCGACACTGAGGAAAACGACCCAGCAACGGCGCTTTCTCAGATACTGCGGCTCGAGCGCATCGAAGTACCAGGCGGCGCAGAGTTAATCACTGTCCAGGCGAAGCTCGCGGGACTTGAGCCTACAGAAGCGTCTACTGAGAACGACAACTGGGTACCCCTCGTGTCCATTCTGCGCGACACCCTCGGCGACAACATTTCCGAAAACAATCGTCTGCGCTACGTTTGGCCGTTGACCTACACGCGCCCGACAACGAAGCAGCGTCTCGCAGCAGCGATTCCCTTCTTCTACACACGCGTCGGTAATAAGGAGAAGCTGACAAAGACACCGCCGCCCGCGCTCGATCTCGCTTCGCCTGAGAGTGAAGTGTGGGACAAGATCTTTTGGGCGGCATTGCAAAACATCCTTCTCGATCCGTACGGCACGCCCATCAAGGCGTCAACGAGTTCCTACCGCCGAAATTCGAGCGACTATCGCAGGTCACACATCATTCGTGCGCTATCCGTGCTCGCGCTGTACCAGGCAATCAAAGGTGAATCAGCTTTCACGCCTGCTGAGATGGCGACGATCCAGGCGCGGCTGATGCTGAGTGACAAGACATTCGGCGGGTTGGTCGACGATTCGAATCTGCAAAGCTACTACGTCAGGAAAACTACACAGGCCCGCGACGAACGCGGGCACAACTGGGAACTGCTGCGTCAAAAAGCGGAAGTCAGAATCACTCTACTTCGAACCGCTAACGATGCCCGATGGAAGCGCGACTCACGCGCTGCTCTGGGTTGCGAAACGCGATCTGATGAAGAAACAGGGCTCACGTTACAGCGGACGCTTTCTAAACATCGCGAACCCATGGACGGATAAGCGACTGCTGAACTGGAAGGGCTACGTCGAAACTCGATACTTCGATTCCGAGAATCATCCGGTCGACAGTCAAACGCCGGGCGCCGAAGCCGTGGAGATGATTCCACTCGGTCTTTACGGTCTGGATAATCCGAAAATCCCGATGCTGCTGGTCGATTTTCGCGACAGCTACAATCCGAAAAAGCGCGAGATGTCGCGTCGCGTGCTGAACGACGTCACGCGAAACATGCTGTCGCTGTCGAAGTTTGGAAACCTGCCGTTCTTCCTTGGCCGCACTGTGTTCGACTTTGTCACCGGCCGTCGCGGCATGGATATCAATCAGCCTTCGCGCCTGCACACGTATTCGCAGTTGAAACTCCTGCTCGCGCTGAACACGTCGATGGAACCTGAGCTTCGCTCAGAAGTCAGCGGCCGGCTCGAAAAGATTTCACTCAATCCGTTTGAGAACGATCTAAACGCCGAAGCGAAGATCGCGACCGAACAATACCGTGCGCTGCTCGCTTACGCGAAAGATCCAAATGGTTTGGCTGAGAGAATTGAACGTGATCGTCGCGCGGAAATGCTGCCGCTGGAGCACGGCGGCAAAGCGCAGCTCGCCTTTCGCGTGCTGAACGTGTTGAGCTTTGGCAAGTATGTTCATCGCGAAGAGATCAAGGACGATATGGAGGATCGACTGGATATCGCGCGTCGTCTCCAGTACCACACACGATTCCTTCAGCAGATCGCGAAGTCGACTGCTGAAGTTGACATCACCTGGAACCTCGAAGACGTGAGACGCTCGTTGCACTTCATCGCCGAGCATGGCACTGAAGCCGGCTCAAATGCCGCGGCAGTAACCGCTAAGATCTTTGCGCGCACGAAAGACGACGAGACTCGCCGCGCGTGTCTCGATAGTTTGTCGCACATTCACAATCCGAAAGCGAAGAACGAGCTGCTGCGAATCTCACAGAATAATGATGTCGACAAGACACTGAGAGATCTTGCGAGTGAGTATCTGCGCAACGGCCCCAGAGTCCAACCGATTGCCGCAACCGTCAGCGGTGCGCCAGCCATAGTGGGTCAGCCCTGACGATGTACGGTGCAAAATTTTTCGCAAAGGCGCCAAGACGCAAAGACGCAAGCTGGCACGCATGGTCTTTGCGCCTTTGCGTCTTTGCCGTATTACTTCTCTTCTTCTCGTTTCCCGCGTTCGCACAAACCAAACGTCTCGTCGTAATCAAATGCGACGGGCTCCCGTACGACGTAGTCGATCGCTACGTAAAACAGCGTGATCCGCAATCCGGCAAGAGCGTTCTTCCCTGGATCGATTACATCTTCTATCAACGGGGTGCACGACTATCGAACTTTTACGTACGCGGCATGAGCCTCTCAGCGCCTTCGTGGTCGCTGCTCGAAACCGGCCAGCACTTACAGATCAAAGGCAACGTCGAATTCGATCGCTTTACACTGCATTCGTACGACTATCTGAACTTTATTCCGTTTTATCTTGCGGGCGCCAGGGGCACGCGCGTCGACATGCCCGCCGTCGAAGTGCTCGACTCGTTGAAACTACCGATGCTGTCCGACGCTTACCCTCACAATGAACGATACATAACTTACTCCTTATTCCTGCGACACCCGCGCTATTCGACACTCCAGGGCAGCCTGCAGAGTAAATTCATGAAGTCGCCCAAAGAGTTGTTTGATGAGTGGACCATGGGTTTTGAGCTGAGGAGTGCCGTCACGGAACAGCTCATCAAGGAATTAGTTAACAATCTGAACGACCCGAAGTTTCGTTACCTCGACCTCATGATAGAGGACTTCGACCACGTCGCTCACCACAACAACGACGAGCAGTCGCATGTTGCCGCGCTCAAACGCATGGACGCGGTCATCGGGCAAGTTTGGACGGCGATTCAGAAGAGCCCGCTCGCGGACCAGACGGCGTTAGTGGTGATTTCAGATCACGGCGTGAACACGGATGAAAAGGTTTACAGCCAGGGTTACAACCTCGTGCAACTGCTCGGCAGCAAGGCGGGTGGCGGACATCATGTGATTACCAAACGCCGTTTGATGCTCGACTACTCCATCAAGGGCGTGAATCCGTTTGTGCCGCTTATCACGACGACAACGCCCGACACGTATTATTTGAAAGGCGAGAGCACTACTTATCCGACCGCAATGCTCGACTTCGATGGCAACGAGCGCGCATCGCTGCATCTCCGTGACAGCGATCTCAACATGCTGCACATCCTTTTGCAGCAACTACAGCGCGGCGGACTAAGCGACGAAGCTCGCAAAGCTGCCGTCCATGAATTCTTCGGCGTTATCGATAGACGACGCGCTGATTGGGAAAAAGATCTTAAGCAACTGAACACTGAGTTGGGTGCTCTCGATCGGGCGATCGTGGAACAGCGTAAGCTCTGGGAAGCGCAACCGAAAAAATTCACAAAGGAACAACAGGACGCAGGCCTCGACGACGCTGCGAAACGGATTTACGTGCGGCTCGACAAATGGCAGAACGAGCGAAAAGAATATGCCGAGTATGCGTTGACCCTGCAAAACCTTCTCGCGTTGTCGCCCGAAGGGTTCTTGCCGTCGAAAGTAAAAATCGCGGACGTGATTCCGAAGATGGCGATGGGCGATCGCAATACGATCTATGAACTTCAGAATTACATTGTTGGTCTCGGTCCCGAACGGCATCGTCCTGAACGCCGACGGCACCATGAACATGGAACAGAGTTTTGTTCGCGTTGACTATTTCTCGCTGCTTCACGGCATCAGCGTCAGGAACAACGTTCAGCGTGGCATCGCAAATCGACCTGTCGATCTGATCGCCACCAGGATCTCGCGTGAGTTGGTGCTTCCGTTAATCAACGAGCGTGACTTTGATGAAGACGTGATCTGGGTCAACGCCGGCGCCAATCGCCAGGCGCTGCTGCTTTCTCGTCGCAATGAAAACGGCGAGTTGAGCCTTCGTTATTTACCGATAAGCGGATTGACGCAGGACGCGAACGGGCGTTTACAGTTCAAACAGATCAGTTGGCAAGCCGGTTTACCGCTGCAAATCTTTGAAGATCCGAATTTGAATATTCCGGTAGCTGACCGAACCGCGTGGCTGAGTGAATGGCACACCGACTCCGAGTGGCTTGCAGCGCTCCATAAAACGCACTACTCGAACGGACTCGTCGGTCTGCACGAAGAGCTCGCGCGACACGACATCGAAAGCCTTTCGACCAACGACGCCAGTCTGAGCCAGGAAGAGCGGTTAATGAAAGAGTATGCGCGACGTAAACGTGAACTGGTCGAGCCTGATATGTTGATCGTGGCCCAGGATCACTGGAATTTCGACGTGCGCGGGTTCAATCCCGGCGGTAATCACGGCTCGTTCTTCCGCGTATCAACGCATTCCACTTTCATGGTAGCCGGTGGATCGAAGACCTCGATTCCGCAAGCCCTGGACATCGCTGCACCTTACGACAGTCTCAGCTATGTGCCGACGCTACTGGCATTAACCGGCAATTTACGCGATGATAACAATCCCGTGCCAGAACTCTGGGAGAAGGGATTCAGAAAGTTCCCCGGACACGTTGTTAAGGAGTTGTTTCCTGCTCTGATTGACAGAAGCAAGGCAACAGCCAACGGAGTACCTAAGTAAGATGACGTACTGCTGTGCAACACGGTGAGAAGAGTTAGCGAGTGAGTTCAGCGCCTTGATCGATTCGAGAGAAGACTTCGCAGACAACTGGGTCGCCGGTACCACAGAAGAACTCTCCGAAGAGCCGGAAACCACTACCAGCAACACACGTCGCTCTCTCATTTGGCTCCAGACACTCGCGTTCCTGCTCGGCCTCGGTCTACTCATCTACGTAATCAATCGCGTCGGAGTGCAACCACTTTTCGACGCGCTTTTGCGCATCGGCTTCGGCTTCTTCGTGGTCCTTGGTTTAAGTGGATTGCGTCATGTCCTGCGCACCATCTCGATGCGCGCCGCGGTACCAGCCGAACACCGGCGTATAAGCTTTCGCCACGCTTTTGCGGCGCGACTCGGCGGCGAAGCAATCAGCTTTCTTACCTTTACCGGACCACTGCTCGGCGAGGCGACGAAGGTCGCACTGCTTAGAAAACGTGTTCCTCTTACTTACGGCGTGCCCGCGCTGGTCGTCGACAATCTGATCTACAACCTGTCAGTCGTTTTTTTCGTGTTGAGTGGCGCGGTTGTAATGCTGTTGAGATATCCGCTGCCTCCGGGTGTTTATCTGGTCCTGCTGGTGATTGCTGCGGTCGCCGCGTCTGGGATACTTGTCGCAGCAATCGCCGCAAAGCGTCGCGTGATGTTGTTGACGTGGCTTATCGATCGATTGGGCGAGCTGCGGCTCAGTCCGAAAGTCATACTTAAGAAACGTCATCACGTCTACCATCTCGAATCGAAAGTTTACGACTTCTACAAGCACCATCCGGGCGCGTTCTTTTTGATGATCGCGTGCAACCTGCTGGCGCACGCAGCCAGTGTTCTTGAAGTCTTTCTCGCGCTCAAGATGCTGGGCTTTCAACCGCAAGTGGCGCAGGCTTACATCATCGAGTCGCTCACAAAGGTAATCAACTTCGCTTTTGCATTTGTCCCCGGAACGATCGGAGTCTACGAAGGCGGCACTGAAGTGATTCTTCAGAAGGGACTCGGCTTCGAGCCCGCAGCCGGACTCGCGCTCGCCCTTGTGCGCAAGGCGGCGATCGTTGTCTGGACGTCTATCGGCCTCCTCGTGCTTACCTGGCGCACGCTTCCCAACGCGTGGCGTCGCATCCTGGATCGCAGCCCGCGTTTACAACGTCTTATGGATAGTCTCGTACTTTCAAACATCGCCCATCGACCTGCTCGGACCGCCGTCAGCATTCTCGGCACGGGTGTCGGAGTGCTGCTCATCGTCTTCACCGTCGGTCTCGCTCATGGCGTTTTGCATGAACGTGGTCGACGCGAATCAAACATTGGCGCGGAGATCATGATTCGCGCGTCCGGAACTATCGGACTTGGTGGCTCTCAATTCAGACTGCCCGCGTCACACGCGGCGGAGCTCGCAACGATTGAAGGCGTTCGCGCGGCGACACCGATCGGTCAAACGTTTGATAAGAGTGACTCCGGTTTCGGGCAACGACTGATCGATGGAATTGAATACGATGAATATGCAGGCATCGCTCGCATTACGATGCGCGAAGGACGAAAACTGGAGTCGGGTGACGAGGCCATAATCGATCCTGAGTGGCAACGAAGTCGAAAGGCCAACGTCGGCGACACGGTCAAACTCTTCGAGCGGCCCTTTAAGATTGTCGGAGTTTACGAGCCGCCCGGTGGTGGTCGTATCAAGATTCCGCTGAAGACGATGCAGGACCAGGAAGGTGGTAACAACAAGGCATCCGCGATTCTCGTCGCGTGTGCGGATCCGGCGCAGCAGGACGTGGTCGCCGCTCGCATACTCGAGCGTTTTCCTGAGGATCAATTGATCTTCACGCGCGACCTTCCGGAAATTTATGCGAGCGGTGTTCCGGCGTTGAATGTGTTTATTAAAGTCGTGGTGGGCGTTGCCGCCGCGATCAGTGTGCTCGTGATACTGCTCGCGATGTACACGACCGTGACAGAGCGTACGAGACAGATTGGCATACTCAAATCGCTTGGAATGTCGAAGACGGCAATCGCGTGGGTCATCGAGCAGGAGGCGATCATAGTTAGTGTGCTTGGTGTCGTGGTTGGGGTATTGCTGACGATGCTTGCGAAAGTCGCTGTGATGCGGACGACGAGTTTGACGATCGAGATCGAGCCGCGCTGGGTGTTGATTGCGCTCGCCGTCGGATTGTTAGGCGGCAGCATCGGCGCGCTGTATCCGGCGTTGCGCGCTGCCCGGCAGGACGCTGTCGAGGCGCTGAGCTATGAATAGGTCCTATAAGTCCTATACGACCTATTGGAACCAAATTGACTCCTGACACGTTCTGGAATCATGTACTGTCCTCAATGCGGCACAGAAGCTCAAGCGACGCAGTACTGTCGTACCTGCGGTGCAAACCTGAAGGTGATTGGGAAGGCCGTAGCGCTTAGCGAGGCTGTCGCGAGAAGCGATCGCGGTCCGTTGCCGAAGATCAAGGAGATGATCGGCAACTTCAAGGTCGATCACGTGTCAGACGAAGTTTCGGGCGCGCTCGATCGCATGAACCAGGAGATCGTGCGCATCTCGCCGGAGTCGAAACCTCCTAAGGGTCGCCGGGCCTGGATCGAATTCCCAAAAAGAAAAACACCTGCCGAGAAACGTGAAGATCACATCTCGAAAGGTGTGGTGTCGATGTTCTCCGGCGTTGGCCTGACCGTCTTCCTCTACTATCTTTCAACCGTCCTCGTGCTGAAGCTTCCGCCACACATCCTCGAACAAATTCCGTTTGACGTCGATCCAGTGGTGAAGATCATCTGGCTGTTGGGTCTGTTGCCGGTAACGACTGGCGTGGGCCACATCATTGCAGGACTCTTAATCCGTCCGCAGCGCGAACAGCCTGAGCCGCAACAAATCGATCAGGTTGTTTCGCCACCACGAGAATTAAACGACCGACCACTAACGAATCCGATTCCGGTAAGCATCACCGATCACACAACAAACCTTTTGGAACCACAAAAGGCACAAAAAGCACAAAAATGATTCTGTGCTTTTCGTGCCTCTTTGTGGCTGGTTCTTATTCTTTTCGTGGCCTGATCCGGATCGCGTAATCCGGCCAGCAGTCACGGAAATCAAAATCCTCCAGCGCCGTCTGGCCCGAACCCACGTTGAAATTAAACTCGTCGTCAAATCCAAACGGATTCTGCGGCACCGTTGGCGCGGGCGCGGCAAACTTCGGATCGAGCGCCTTCGCAATCTGATCGCGAGCATCGGCAAGATGTGCACGCGTCTGCCGATCGCTCGCACGTGGCATTGCCGTAGCAATGGCCGCACTCAGATCGCGCAGCTCGGCTTTGATCAACGCACGATAATCGTCAGTCACTGCTGGTCGGCCATTCAGCTTCGTTGAAAGCAACTCGACGTACGAGTTCTGAAGGTTCCGGCGATAGACGTCGATACGAACGGGTCCACCGTCGAGCTCGCTCCAGATCCCTCTGCGCACGTCCGTCATGAAGTCTGCCGGCTTGTACGCAGCCACGCCATCGAGTGCTTCCTGCTCGACCAAACGATCAAAGCGCGCATTGCTGAGCAATGAATTCAAAACGCGCTCCTGCGCTGCATTTACTCGTGCGAGCGCGCCGGCCGGCTCGATACGTCGCAGTATTTCAGACTTGACGGCCCACGTCGGTGTTGCAAACGCGTTCTCGTTCAGAAAACGTACCGCTGCGGCCTGTCGTTCTCTCGGAACTATAACGAACCGCACACCATTTTGTCCGCCGTGTTTCTGTTGCGAGTTGAAGCCACCGACGATTCCCGTGACGTGATTCAACTCGAGCGTCCACTGGCCCAACATACGGCCGTAAAGTTCTTCGAGATCGTCGTATGGCTCGCCCGAGTATGTTGTCGCCGGCAGAAGCATGTCGGCAACGCGCTTCAGGTTCTTGATGCCAAGCGTTGTTGACGCCACCGCGTCAGCGTCGCCTACGGCCTCGGTATTCTCACCCGGATCCGAGCCGCGTGCGTCTGCCGTCGAGAAACGCAACCACGGGCTTGCGTCCTGGCCTCTGGCCCATTCGTCGAGCGTCTTCTTCTCCTCTTCGGCAGTTTTTGCGCCAGGAATCGTTTTGTAACCCCACATCGTCGCCCATTTGTCATATGGACCGATTCGTGGAATCAGCGCCTCGACCGGGACGTTGTCCTCCGGCTGGGCCACGTAGTTAAAACGTGAATAATCCATCAGGGTCGGCGTGTGGCCCATCTTCTTGAGCCACTCCGCATCACGCATTTTCTCGGCTGGATACGTCGCACTCGCTTTCATATTGTGTTGAAACCCGAGCGTGTGCCCGACCTCGTGGGCAATGACGTACTCGACCAGCTGGCCCATCAGATCGTCGGGCAGCGGCAGTTTCTTCGCGCGTGCGTCGAGTGGACCAACCTGAAGGAAATACCAGTTGCGCGACAGTTTCATCACGTTATGGTAGTACTGAATGTCTGACTCGAGAATCTCCCCTGTGCGCGGATCGCTCACGTGCGGGCCGGAGGCGTTCTCGATAGTAGAAGGTAAGTAACGAATGACTGAATAGCGCGCGTCTTCCGGATCCCAGTATGGATCTTCAGCTTTCGACGGCGCTTCTTTCGCGACGATGGCGTTCTTGAAGCCAGCGGCTTCAAACGCAGGCTGCCAGTCCTCGATTCCCTTCTTAATCCATGGGATCCATTTCGTCGGCGTTGCCGGATCGACGTAATACACAATCGGCTTGATCGGCTCGGAGAGCTCAGCGTTCGGATCTTTCTTCTCAAGGCGCCAGCGCGTGATGTACCTGCGTTCTGGTGCGCGGTGTTCGTCGATACCATAGTCGGTCTTGCGCACAGTGAAATAACCCACGCGCTCGTCGTACAGACGCGGCATCATCGGCTTCTCGGGAAGCTTAACCATGCTGTAATGCATGACGACGGTCGCATTCGTTCCCGCACGCATGCCCTGCGCAAACGGAATGGGTGGAGGCTGTGGGCCACCACCGCCACCGGCGGGTGTCATGTCCGGTGGTGACGTGTAAGTTTGCGAAACTTCGACTTCGATGTTCGTCGGAAACGACTTGGTCTTCTCGATGAACGAGCGCGCGGCGTCGAAACCGCGAGCCCGCAAACGTGTACGCGCGCTGAACTCTGTCACTTCAGTCGTGAAGAGTCGCGTCGCGTCGATCACGACCGAGTCATCTTTACCGATCGCCTCGACGTTGAACACCATGATGATGGTGTCGTTGTTTGCGGCTTGCACCGCGCGCGATACCGGCAGTTTTGGATCGGCGACCACGTCGTAAACGACGTTACGCAAAAGAATGCGATTGCCTTTGCGCTCCCATCTCACGACTCGATTGCCGGCCGCCTGGCCGCCGTAACCGACGCCGAGCGTGGTTTTGGCGATCTGGCTGACCCAGAGAAACTCCTTGCCGAGCTCGCTCTTGGGAATTTCGTAATAGACCTTGTCCTTGATTGTGTGGACCGTGAAGATGCCTTCGTCTGACTTCGCGTCCTTGGTGATCACACGTTCGTATGGTCTGGGCTCAGCCGATGGCTCCTGCCGGCCGGGACGCTCCTGACCCGCGCCGCCCGCAGGTGGTGCTGGTGGATCCTGAGGCGAGTTGTTTGCCTCGGATCGCGGCGCCAGAAGAAAGACGGAAATGAGAAGAGTAATTACAAGTATCGAAACAGGCAGATACCGGGATCGCATTCGCGTTAGCTCCTTCCGAATGGCGTATTGAGTTATGGTTGGCGAACTGTGAACGAAAGCTGGAAAAGTCTAGCCGATGCCACAAAAAGGCACAAGCGTAATGCCCAAAGGGGTTTGAAAAAATAACGCCGAAGGCGTTGGCTAATTCGAGCCCAGGGTTGGAGCGCAGTGACAACCCTGTGATTAGCCACAAGAAAAGGTTGTAACCCTGAAGAGTCTGTCGGGAAAAAGCCATAGACAGCGGATCAAGAATAAGTAAACTGCGGTTATGGGCAAAACCTTTCGACCGTACGACATGAGCCAGTTGTTGCTGCTGCCACCGGATTTGCGACAGTGGGTGCGGCCCGACCATTTGGCACTTTACGTCAGCGACATAGTGGAGCAGTTGGATCTGAGCGCGATTCTGAATAGCTACGAAGAAGGACGCGGCCAACCTCCTTACCATCCGCAGATGATGGTGAAACTGCTCATCTATGGGTACTGCGTGGGCAAGATGTCGTCGCGCAAGCTCGAAGCGGCGACTTACGACGACGTGGCCTTTCGCGTATTGTCCGGGAACCAGCAACCGGATCATGCGAGCATTGCCGAGTTTCGCAAGCGCCATCTGGCGGCGCTGGCCCAGTTGTTCGTGCAAGTGTTGCAGTTGTGTGAGCGGGCCGGGTTGGTAAAGCTCGGGCATGTAGCGATTGATGGCAGCAAGATCAAAGCGAACGCCTCGAAGTACCGCACCATGACGTATGCCGGTCTGAGTGAAGCGGAACAAAAGTTGGTGGCCGAAGTGACGCGGTTGTTGGCCGAAGCGGAGCGCATCGATGCGGCCGAAGACGAGCTTTATGGCAAAGACAAACGTGGTGATGAGTTGCCGGAAGAGTTGCGCGACCGCGAAAGTCGGCTGCGGCGCATTCGGGAATTGAAGGCTGACTTGGAACGGGAAGCGCGCGAGGCAGCGGCGCAACAAGCCGCGGCCGCCAAACAAAAAAATGAAGAGCACTTGCGCAAAGCTAAAGAGCGCGGCAGGAAGCCCGGTCGGCTGGCAGCGGTACCTGATCCCGAACAAGCTGTGCCGGCGCCCAAAGCGCGGCGCAACTTCACCGACCTTGAATCGCGGATGATGAAGGATCAGGCGACTAACACTTTCGTCCAGGGCTACAACGCGCAACTCGGAGTTGATGCGCAGGCGCAGATCATCGTGGCGGCGACCGTAGTACAAGCAGGCAATGATCAGGAGCAGTTGCTGCCGGTGCTGTTGCGGGTAAAACAAAACCTGGGCCAGTTGCCGGCCAGCGTTTCCGCTGATGCCGGATACTTCAGCAGCGCCGCCGTGACGGCGGAGGAAATCAAGACCGTGGCGGTCCATGTGCCGCCCAATGCCCGCGAGCCGCAGGCTTGGGAAGGCGCAGCGCCGCTCAGCGAGAATGCCACCGTGCAGCAGCGCATGTGGCATAAGTTGAAGAGCAAAGAAGGAGCGGCGCTTTACAACCAACGCAAGGCGATCGTCGAACCGGTCTTTGCCTATCTCAAACATGTGCGCGGCTTTCGTCAATTTCTGTTGCGGGGCCAGGCCCGAGTCGAAGCGGAATGGTTGTTGATGTGTCTCACGCATAACCTATTGAAAATGTTCAGAGCCAGGCAACTACAAAACGCTTAGAGCAAGGAGCGGCGTCGACTAAAGAGCGCGGCTAAATCCCCCGCATTTCGCCGCCCAAAACAGCGGTTGCGGCAGTTTCGAAACGAAGCCCGACTTGTGCAAACAAAACTGCCATCGATCGCCCAATCGTTGTTGGGTCGCAACTAAGCTGAATAAACCGACGGACTCTGAAAGGGTTCGCCAACCGCCGAACCCTTTCAGGGTTAAATCGCCTTTTTATATGGTGCACCCAGGGTTGTCGCTGCGCTCCCACCCCTGGGCTCCAATTAGCCAATGCCTTCGGCATAGAATTGGCGTTAGGCTTTGCGGCTGATGAGGGTTTTGGGTTTGGTGTCTTTCTTTGTGACTGTGGGTGCGACGCGGTCCGTAAGCATCGGCAGAGGGTTGATTGCGCCGCTGGATGTGTACACACCGAAATGAAGATGAGGCGGCGTGCCTTGTGCGTTTCCGGTAGTGCCGACGTAACCGAGAACTGTTCGCGTCGTTACACGCTCACCGATCTCGATTCCCGTCGCGTATGAATCGAGATGTGCGTAGTAATAAATGCGACCGCCCTTACTGATTACCGAAACCGTCTGTCCGCCAAGGTTGTTCTCGCGGATGTTGTAAATGTATCCGCTGGTCGCGGAAAGAATCGGTGTGCCCCGCTGAGCGAAGATGTCCTGCCCTTCGTGTTTGCGCCCGTCGCCCCGTGGGGCCTGCCATGTGTCCGCGATCTCTTTCTTTCTGACGTCCTCGAGCGGCATGGCGAGTCGCGTGTCGGGCTCCTGCGTATAGAGCTTCACAATCCGTGCATAAAAAACCAACCGGTCTGAGGCACCCGTCACTACGAGTAAGAACAACGTGACCGCGAGCACTGCAAAAATCTTTGAAAAACGGCTAACCCAGCGCATGTTACCTAAACGAACAACCTCCAAATCTGGTTCCGATTTGATGACAGTTTTCGTTGACGGGATGACAGGATTTTTAAGATTGGCATGATATTATTCACTTTCCACATGTCCGCAACAATGAGCTATTCCCAGTTTTTGGACGACTTTCGCGACACCATCGTGAGCGCGAAAGCGCGCCTGAGCGACATACCCGAGGAACAAAGTCGCCAGAAGAGTTCTCCGGACAACTGGTCCGCCGTTGAGGTTCTCGGTCATCTGATCGACTCGGCGGCCAACAATCACCAGCGTTTTGTGCGGGCGCAGTTTACTGACGATCTCGTGTTTTCAGGTTACGAGCAGGAACAGTGGGTCAGCTCGCAACAATATCGCGACGAGTCGTGGTCTGAGGTGATTCAACTCTGGAGCGCGTACAACCTGCACCTGCTGCACGTCGTTTCAGTGATACCCGAAGACGTTCTGACCAAAGCACGCACGCATCACACGTTGGACCAGATTGCGTTCAATCTCGTGGACAAAAACGACCCGGCAACACTCGAATACCTGATCCGCGATTACGTGGACCACCTGCGACATCATCTCGACCAAATCTTTGCAGAAGTAAAACAGCACTGAACAGGAGCTTCCAATGGCGGAGTTGACATACGAACAACTGAGACACAAGACACTCGCAGAACTGCGCGACATAGCGAAAGGCATCGAGCACGAAGCCGTGCAGGGATACACGCAGATGAACAAAGAGCACCTGGTGGTTGCGCTCGCTAAAGCCCTCGGCATTCAACACGAGCACCACACCGTCGTCGGCATCGACAAAAGCTCGATCAAAGCGCGCATTCGTGAGTTGAAAACGCAGCGAGAAGCAGCGATCGCCGCGCACGATCATGCACAACTAAAAACAGTCCGCCGCACCATTCATCGTTTGAAGCGGCGGATTCACAAAGCCACTGTCTGAGCGTATTGACTTTCGCTCCAAAGTGGCATAGAAGTTCGCGTCAGAATAATTCTTCCTACAACTTAAGAATTCAAAAGTGAGGTAGCTCATGAAAAAGGCTATCAATCTCAGCGTGAATGGTGTCTCTCATACCGATGAGGTCGAGCCACGCATGCTGCTCGTCCATTATTTGCGCGACGTGCTGGAGCTGACTGGAACACACGTCGGCTGTGAGACGTCGCTGTGCGGCGCGTGCACCGTGATGCTCGACGGGCAGGCAGTGAAATCGTGCACCGTGTTTGCTGTGCAGGCCGACGGCTCGTCAGTCACGACGATCGAAGGACTCGCAAAGAACGGCGAACTGCATCCGGTCCAGGAAGGTTTCTGGGAGAGACATGGATTGCAGTGCGGC
The DNA here is from genome assembly GCA_963748155.1 of uncultured Acidobacteriota bacterium. Lineage (GTDB taxonomy): Bacteria > Acidobacteriota > Blastocatellia > Pyrinomonadales > Pyrinomonadaceae > PSRF01. Next base: position 349,068 of record CAVVHV010000006.1, read on the forward strand.
TATTGCACACCGGGAATGATCATGACCGCAGCGCAGTTGCTCGACCGAAATGCCGATCCTTCGCGAGAAGAGATCTGCCACGGACTCGAAGGCAATCTGTGCCGCTGCACCGGATACCAGCACATCATCGAGGCGGTGCAGTACGCGGCGAAGAAGGCTGCGGGCACATAAGTTTAGAGTTCACAGGTTGCTCAGAGCAAGAGCAAGCTAAAGCTTGAACTCTGAACTCGGGTCAAACAGGAGGCTTTATGCCAGACAACTACGTTGGGAAACGAGTAAAGCGCACCGAGGATCCGCGTTTGATCCGCGGCCTGGCACACTACGTCGACGACATCGCACTGCCCGGCACGCTGCACGTCGCGTTTGTGCGCTCGATGTACGCTCACGCGAAGATCAACAGCATCGATACGTCGGCCGCAGTTGCCGCGCCGGGCGTCGTCGCTGTCTACACCGGGCAAGGACGTTGCGGACAAGATCGGCCCGGTGCCGTGCGCGAGTGCTTTGCCTGAATTGAAAGTTCCCGATCATCGTGTGCTGGCGACGGACAAGGTTTACTTCGTGGGCCATCCGATTGCAGCCGTTGTGGCTAAAGATCGTTACGCCGCACGAGACGCCGTCGATCTCGTGATGGTCGACTACGAAGATCTGCCTGTCGTCACCGATGTCGAACAGGCAGCGGCGGGTGGTCCAGTCATCCACGAAGCGTTCGGCGATAACATCGCTTATAAGTTGACCTCCGGCGAAGGCGACATCGACGCTGCTTTCGCGGCCGCGGAGCGCACCGTCAAACAACGCATACTTGCACAAGCGACTCGCACCGATCGCGATGGAACCGCGCGGCGTGCTGGCGCGCTATTTTCCCGGCGAAGAAGAGCTCACGCTCTGGTCATCGACACAGATCCCGCACCTCATGCGCACGCAAGTCGCACTCATGATCGGGATTCCCGAAAACAAGTTGCGCGTGATCACGCCGGAAGTCGGCGGCGGTTTTGGATCGAAGTTGAACGTGTACGCAGAAGAAGCGTTGCTCGGCTGGATCTCGATGCAGCTCGGCAAACCTGTGAAATGGATCGAAACGCGGCGCGAGAATATTCAGGCAACCATTCACGGTCGTGGTCAGGTTGGCGACATCGAAGTCGCGTTCAAGAACGATGGAACGTTGCTCGGTTTGCGTTACAGCGTCTTCGCAGACCTCGGCGCGTATCATCAACTGCTCACGCCCGCTATTCCCACGTTGACCGGGCTCATGCTCTCCGGCGCTTACAAGATTCCGGCGATTCAGATGAACATCGTCGGCGTGCTTCACAAACAAGATGGCCACCGATGCGTATCGTGGCGCCGGACGCCCTGAAGCAACCTACGTCGTCGAGCGCGCGCTCGATCTCGTTGCGGCTGATCTCGGAGTGGATCCCGCGGAAGTGCGTCGCAAGAACTTCCCTGCTGCTGACGAATTTCCTTTTCACACTGCAACTGGTCTCGACTACGACAGTGGCGACTACGAAGCCGCGCTCAAGAAAGCACAGGAGATCGCCGGTTACGCGGATCTTCGCGAAAAGCAGAAGAAGGCGCGCGAGGAAGGACGTTTGATCGGTATCGGCCTCTCAACCTACGTCGAGATCTGCGCGCTTGGTCCATCTCAGGCGATGCCTGCCGGTGGTTGGGAAAGTGCGACAGTGCGCATCGAACCGACCGGCAAGGTCACGGTGTTAACCGGAGCCTCACCGCATGGCCAGGGACAGGAAACATCGTTCGCGCAGATCGCTGCGGATGAGCTCGGAGTGAACATCAACGACGTGACTGTGATCCACGGCGATACCGGGATCGTGCAATACGGTATCGGCACGTTTGGCAGTCGCGCGACTGCGGTTGGCGGCACGGCAGTCTATGTCGCGATTCAAAAGCTGAAAGAGAAAGCGCACAAGATCGCGACTCACATGCTCAAGGCGGACGCTTCACGCGTTTCCTTCGAAGGTGGAAAGTATTCGCTTCAAAAAGCCGCGGCGGCAGCAGCGGCAACCGGAACGTCAGATCCGGTCGTGCCCGTCGGCGAAGCACCCGCAGGCGCGCTGCCCGAGCCGCAGACTGAAGGCAAAACGAGCTTGACGATCCAGGACATCGCCCTCGCGGCGCACCTTGCGAAAGAATTGCCGCCCGATACCGAGCCCGGGCTCTCCGCGACCTACTTCTTCGAGCCGAAGAACTTTACGTTCCCGTTCGGCACGCACATCGCCGTCGTCGAAGTCGATCGCGACACGGGCGACATCGAGTTTCTGCGTTACGTCGCGGTTGACGATTGCGGCAGAGTGATCAATCCGATGCTCGTTGACGGTCAGGTTCACGGCGGCATCGTGCAATCGATCGGACAGGCGATGTATGAAGAAGTGGTCTACGACGAGCAGGGACAACTCGTCACCGGAACGCTGATGGATTATGCGTTGCCGCGCGCGTCGCACGTTCCTGAGTTCGAGCTCGATCGAACCGAGACGCCGTCGCCGGTCAATCCGCTCGGCGTGAAAGGCGTGGGTGAGGCAGGAACGATCGGTGCAACGCCTGCGATCGTCAATGCGATCGTCGATGCGCTTGCGCCGTTTGGAGTGAAGCATCTCGACATGCCGGTTAAGCCTGAGGATGTATGGCGGGTCATTAACCACGGATAACACGGATCTTTAAAGGCAGATAAAGACGATCAGAGGAGCAAATCATGATTCCAGTACAATTCGACTATAAAGCGCCCGCGACGCTCGATGAGGCGGTTGCGTTGCTGGCCAGCGATCTGGATGGGGCGAAGGTTCTTGCCGGTGGTCACAGTTTGATTCCTGCGATGAAACTGCGTCTCGCGCAACCGCAGTTGCTCGTCGATATCGCGCGCATCAAATCGCTCGCATACATCCGCGAAGAGGGCGATCAGATCCTGATCGGCGCGACTACGACTCACTACCAGTTGGAATCGTCGGATCTGTTGAAACAGATTTGCCCGCTGCTGCCTGAGTGCGCGAAGAGTATTGGCGATGTTCAGGTGCGGAACAAGGGAACGATTGGCGGCAGTATCGCGCATTCCGATCCGGCCGGTGACTGGCCCGCTGCCGTGCTCGCGCTCGATGCCGACCTCGTTCTGGTTGGTCCAAACGGTGAGCGCACCGTCAAAGCCGAAGACTTCTTCGTCGATCTGCTCACGACTGATCTTCAGCCGGGCGAGATACTTCGCGAAGTTCGCATTAAAAAACCGAGCGGACGATTCGGCCAGGCTTATCAAAAGGTGCCGCATCCCGCTTCTGGATTTGCAGTCGTCGGAATTGCGGTTCATCTCGAGTTGAATGACGATGGCTCGTGCAAGTCGGCAGCTATCGGCGTAACGGGCGTTGGCGTTAAAGCGTATCGCGCCAAGGCCGTCGAAGCGGCGCTCGCTGGAACAAACCTGGACGACAACGCAATCGCAGCCGCAGTTGCGCACGTCTGTGACGGCATCGATCCGAATACCGATCTGTACGCTTCGGGCGAGTATCGATGTCACCTCGCGCAGGTGCACACGCGCCGCGGAATTCAAGCTGCGAAGGCTCGCGTCCAGTGAAACTGGAAGGCACTCACGAACTCGACGCGCCGCGAGAGCGCGTCTATCAATGCCTCGTCAATCCGGAGGTTTTGCAGCGCTGCATTCCGGGTTGCGAACGACTCGAAAAGACCGCCGAGAACACATTTGCAGCCACGATTCGCGCCGGAGTCGGGTCGATCAAAGGTGTCTTCAACGGAACCGCGCGGCTCGAGGATCTGCGCGAGCCCGAACACCTTCGCATCGTTGTTGACGGCAAAGGTCAGCCGGGATTTCTCAAAGGCTCAGGCGATTTGGATCTCGAGCAAACGGATAACGGCACCAAAGTGAATTATACGGGTGACGTGCAGGTTGGCGGGACGATCGCGAGCGTGGGCCAACGAATGATTCAGGGCACAGCGAAGATGATGGCCACGCAGTTCTTCACGAGTTTGGGCGCCGAAGCAAAGACGGCGGTGGGTGAGCCACCGCCGCAACACGGCTTTTTTCGAACAGCCCTGAGGTGGTTCTCAGGGTGGCTACGCAAGATTATTTAGAACCGCAGATGAACGCACAGATAAACGCAGATCAATGCGTTCATTCTGCGTTATCATGCCTTTGCGGCTAGATTCTTATTCTGACTGGCGCGGCGCGCTTTGGCGATGAAGTCTTCGATGTCGCTGATCTTTCGCGGCAGCGCTTCGCTCATCCAGCGCACGCCATCCGCCGTGATCGAGCATATCGTCTTCAATCCTGACGCCCATGCCTTTGTACTTCTCAAATGCCGGCCGCACGGCAGTCTTGAACTTCTCCCAGTCTTCCTGCTTTCCAACCGAACGGCATCTGGTCCAACGCATCGGGCCGCACATAGATTCCCGGCTCGTTTGTGAACACGACTCCCGGCACGAACTTCGCTCCACCACCAACATCGTGAACGTTCATCCCAAGCCAGTGTGACGTGCCGTGCATGAACCACAGCCGGTGTTGCATCGAATTGCGATCGGTGATCAATCCGAGCTTCAACAGTCCATCCTTGATCACTTCCGTACCCGCGCGACTCACGTCCGACAACGTCGCGCCAGGCTTCGACGCTTTCGCCACTGCCTCCTGCGCGTCGTAAACAATCTGATAGACCGCCGCCTGAGCCGGCGTGAACTTGCCATTAACCGGAAACGTGCGCGTGATGTCAGCGGTGTAGTGATCGTACTCGGCGCCCACGTCCATCAACAGCAACTCGCCCTGCTTCACCGGCCCCTGCGATTCCTGGTAATGAAGCGTCGTCGCGTTTGGACCACAGCCGACGATATCCGGATAGCCCCAGTTGTCGGCATTGCGAAGCTTGAACGTGTAAGCCATCACCGCATCGACTTCATATTCCCACTTCGCATCACCGGCGGCAGCCCACGCGCGCTGGTGCGCTTCGATGCTGATGTCGATCGCGTGCTGGAGAATGCGCAACTCCATCGGCGACTTCACCAGTCGCATCTGCGTGAAGATGGGCCATGCATTTTTAACGCTGTAGCCGGAAGCAGTGCTGGACCACTCGGAAGCAAAGCGTTGCTCCGGTTTGTATTCACGACTCTCGCCCTGGCCCGGCGGAACGAGCATGAATAGTCCGGCTTCGCCTTTAGCCGCGGCGTCGAATAGCGTCGTGTAGCCATGATCGTTCGTCAACGGCATGTCGGCAGGCAGGTCCGACATGAAGATGTTTTCCGGCTTGGGCCGGTATGGCTGGCGATTGCGCAGCGCCTTGATGAACGGATCAAACTCGCTTGCCTGCCAGATCTCGCGAACACCGGAAAGCTGGTTTGCTTCTTCAGCGCTGTACATGTGACCGGTCCACGTCTCGGTCGCCGGATTGCGGCGCGGCATAAAGAGAATCTCGCGCACCTTCGTGTTGCCCGGCAGCAGAACGAGCGTCGCGTTTTTCTGCTTCAGGTTGGTGAGGTAGTAGAGATTGTTTTCCTGACGATACGGATAGTCGACGTCGTTTGTATAAACGCGCGGCTCGGTGCTGAAAAGAATCAGGAACGACTGTGGGCCGATGCTTTGGGCCACGCGCTCGCGCCGTTGCTTCAGCTCGGCGACACGTTCCTTGTCGTCGAATGCCGGCGCCGGCGGAGTGATCCTGATGTTGGACGGAATGGCCCTTTCATTCCGTCGCCCGCACCGCCACACCAACCGGGCTCAGCATGGCCAAACATGCAATCAGCGCAAGCAGCGCAAACATTTGAACTCTAAACTTTTCATTTGTTTCCTGTGCATATTTCGTGCCTCTTTGTGGCTGTTCTATGGAGTTGGTGCGGGCGCCGGTGTGGCGCGACGACGTGGCCGCGGTGGATTGAGGACGGTTCGCGTCCCATCCTTCCCGATCATGAATCGTCCTCCATCCGGCGTCGTGATGATTTGTGAGCCGTCAGGCAGAGTGCGAATCGTGACACCGCCCGGCATCACTCTGACCTTCGGCTTGCGCGGTCGATTTTGTCTCTGAAAGTCCGGCGGGACAGGGGTATCCGGCGGCTCTTCTTCTTCGTGTCCCTGGACCTCTACGTCCGCTTCGCGGCGAATCACTCTTCTCGGGCGTCGGCGCTTTCTTCGGTTCTTCGTTACGCGTGGGCTTCTCAGTCTTCGGTGGCGTCGCCGGAGCTTGTTCGGTCTCCGCTTCAGCGGACGCATCCGCTTCCGGTGATGGCGAAGGGCGCTCGACGGCTGGACCACCGAGCGGTGTCGGACTCTCAGTCGCGATCTGCGCCCGGTTCGTTGCGTTTCTTCAACGCGTAGAACCCGAGCGCGCCACACGCAACCAACACCAACACCGCCGCCGAGATCGCGATCGGCACAAGTCGTCTTGGACCACTACCCTTCGAACGAACGACTGTCGTTTCACCTGTTGGACCAACCGTCTGCGGGCTGACGACTGTTTGCGTATTCACCGGCACGGTCTTCGGTGGCGGCGCGGGAACAAAACAGTCTGCGCTTCACCGCGATTCACCACAGTCGACGCCTGCTCAGCTTCGTGCAGCGCGCGTGCGCATGTCCGCCGCACGTCGCGTAACGCTGTTCGCGATTTTGCGCCATCGCTTTCGCCAGCACGTCGTCAACGTCCGGCGAGATCTCGGATTGGCTTCACTCGCTTTCAACAGCGGATCGGGTTGGCCGTTAACAATTGCAGCCGCGCGAGTCAACGCATCCGGTGGCTTGACGCCGGTCATCAGGTGATAGAGCGTCGCAGCAAGCGAATAGAGATCGCTGCGCGAGTCAGTTCCCAAGCCCTGAATCTGTTCCAACGGCGCGTAGTTTGGCGTGTAACCGAAGATACTCGCGGCAGTGGTCACGCGCGAGATCTCGCCCGCCTGGCCTTTAGCGAGGCCGAAATCGAGCAGGATGATCTGTCCACGTGAAGTCAGCTTCAGATTTTGCGGCTTGATGTCGCGATGAACGATCTGCGGATCCTGCGTGTGCAGGTAATCGAGCGCGTCGAGCAGCTGATCTGCCCACGTCAAAACCTGGTTCGACCGGAAACGGACCTCGTTTGCGCGCCATCATCTCCGACAAGTCGTCGCCGGGGATGAACTGCATCACGAGAAACTGTCCGTCGCCTTCGGAAAAATGGTCGCTGACGCGCGGCAACGCGGGATGATGCAAGCGAGCGAGGAGCCGCGCCTCGCGCTCAAACTGCTTGCGCAGGCGTTCGTCGGCAAAAAGCGTCTCTTTCAGCGCCACAGTGGTGTCGAGGCGCTGATCGATCGCTTCGTAAACGGCGCCCATGCCGCCCTGACCGAGCTGGCGCACGATTCGATACCGGCCTTGTAGAACTGTTTCTGGCGTCAGCATCCTCAGCGATTATACACGAGCCGTGTAATCCGTGTTCATCTGTGGCAAGATACGTGCGTGAGCTAAAACCCACGCAACCCCCGAAATCATCGACGTTGGACCACGCAAACGGCGGCGTTGGAAAATCTGGGTCCTTGTCGCAGCGATTCTGCTGTTGTTCTTTCTCTCGCGGATCGTTTCGATCTACATCTCAGCGCTGTGGTTTGGTTCACTCGGTTACTCGTCAGTCTACTGGTACGTCTTCAAAGCGAAACTCGCACTCTTCTTCGGCTCCGCAATATTGACCGCGTTACTGCTGAGCGCGACGTTTCTGCTCTTCCAGCGACTCTTCGGAGCTTACGCATTTGAACAGCGCACCATCATTCTCAACAACCAGCCGTTTCAGTTTTCGCCCGCGAAGTTCATCAGACCACTCGGCTGGTTAATCGCAGCACTCGTCGGACTGATCTACGGTTTCAAGCTCAAAGAACACTGGCGCCAGTTCGCGCTCTACTGGCACCAGCCGCCAACAAGCGTCTACGATCCGATCTTCGGCAAGTCACTCAGCTTCTATCTCTTCTCGCTGCCGCTTTACGATCTGTTGAGCTCGTGGCTGCTCGGCGTGACGTTCATCATTCTGCTCGCCGCGCTCGCTTATTCGCTGCTTGGTCTACCGCAAACGGTGCTGAAGCCGAGCGTCCGCTGGTCATCCGGCGCTGCGTTTCGCGGTGTCTGTTGCGCGCTCGCACTCTTTCTCTTAGTCGTGAGCTGGCGCACGTATCTCTCGCGCTTCCCTTTTCTCTGGGAAGACCACGCGATCTTTTCCGGAGTGACTTACACCGAAGCTCACTACACGCTGCCGGCGCTCCTGATCGTCTGTGTCGCGCTGATCATTGCCGCGATCATTCTGCTGGTTAACGCGTTCGCAGTGCGGCGTTTTAGTTTGTTGCTGATCGCGCTCGCGATTCCGTTCGCGGTTTATGTGATCGGCGTGGTGCTCGTGCCGTCTTATATTCAGAGTTTTATCGTCAAACCAAACGAGCTCGACCGCGAGTCACCTTACATCGGCTACAACATCGAATGGACGCGCAGAGGCTTTGGACTCGACCAAATCGAGCTGCGCGAGTTCGAAGCGGAAAACTCAATAGCCGCACTCGATCTGCCAAACAATCGCGAAAGCCTCGAAAACATTCGTCTGTGGGACTGGCGCGCATTACAAGACACGCTGCGACAGATCCAGGCCATCCGCACTTATTACGACTTTCCTGATGTCGACGTCGATCGCTACGTGACCGGCGGCCAAACGCGCCAGATGATGATCGCGCCGCGCGAGATTAACGACGCCAAGCTTCCCTCATCGTCGCGCAACTGGATCAACGAGCGACTGATCTACACGCACGGTTACGGCGTGACGATGAATAGCGCCAACGGCTTCACGCCCGAAGGTTTGCCGCAGTTCGTGCTGTCGAACATGCCGGTTGAGTCGAAGGCCCCGGAGATCAAAGTCACTCGTCCGGAGATCTATTTCGGCGAGCTCACTAATCGTTACGTCTACGTAAAGACGAAACAGAACGAGTTTGACTATCCGCAAGGCGACACATACGCCGTCACGACGTACCAGGGCACGGGCGGCATTCGCGTCGGCAACCGCTTGCGCCGGATGCTCCTCGCGTGGGGTATCGGCGATCTGTCGAAGCTGCCGTTCTCTGACGACGTGACGAGCGAAAGTCACGTGCTGATCAATCGGAACATTCGCGAGATCGTCAACGGCGTCGCTCCATTTCTGACTTACGACAAAGATGCGTATATAGTCGTCTCCAATGAAGGCCGGCTCTTCTGGATCCTCGATGCTTTCACCGAGTCGGATTACTTTCCTTATTCGACACATCACGACGTCGCGGGAAACTCGCTCAACTACATTCGTAACAGCGTCAAAGTAGTCATCGACGCGTACAACGGCACGGCTAGTTTCTACGTGTTTGATAATCAGGATCCGATCATCAACGCTTACCGGCGAGTGTTTCCGAATCTCTTCCAGGATGTGAGCCAGATGCCTGCCGATCTGCGGGCACATGTTCGCTACCCGGAAACACTTGTGCGTGCTCAGGGCGAAGTCTATAGCCTGTATCACACGCAAAATCCGAAGGTGTTTTTCCAGCGCGAGGACGTTTGGAGCATCGCGCAACAGATCACTGTCACTGCGGACAACAAGAAGCAGAGTGAGCCGATCGATCCTTACTACGTGATGATGCAGTTGCCGGGCGAGCAGCAGAAGAATGAGTTTGTGCTGATTTTGCCGTTTCACGCCGGCGAACCGGAACAACATGATTGGCTGGATGGCTGGCCGCAGTGACGGCGAGAACTACGGCAAGCTGGTGGCCTACAATTTCCCGAAGTCGCGCCTCATCGATGGACCAGTGCAGATCGAAGCACGTATCGATCAAAACGCGCAGCTATCGGCCCAGTTCAGTCTTTGGAACCAGCAGGGCTCGCGTGTGATTCGCGGGCACTTGCTCGTGATACCGCTTGGACGTTCGCTGATGTTTGTCGAGCCGGTTTACTTGCAGGCTGAGCGCAGTCCGATGCCGGAGCTGCGTCTCGTCGTGTTGGCTACGCAGGAGAAGCTTGGTTACGGGCAGACGTTTGAGGAAGCGATGAACAGTTTGTTCGGTGAGGCGGCGGTGAAACCGGCGACCCTCAGGAACCCGGTCAAACAGCGCCACAACAGCCTGCTCCGTCTGCGACACCCGCGCAGGATTTACAGCAGTTGATCAATCAGGCGATACAGGAGTTCGATGATTACCAGCGCCTAACCTCGCAGGGGAAACTCGGCGAAGCCGGGCAGAAACTCGAACAACATAAGCGAACCCTCGAGGAGATTCGCCAAAAAAGCTAAACCGTAACCACAGATTACACGGATCAAAGCCACGGATTAATCCGTGTTCGTGTATTCGCGGTCAATTTTGTCAACAGTTTCTTCGCGTTCTCTACTGCCTGTTTGTGCTCCGCCACGTACTTCGGATCGGGAGTGGTCGACATCAAGGTATCGATCTGTTTCTTCGCTTCCGCCTTACGGTCTATTGCTTCGTACGCTGCCGCTAGTTCAGATCGCATGAGCGTGTTGGTTGGATTCAGCTTCACAGCCCTTCTCGAGATACTCAACCGCCTTCGCCGGATCGCCACCAAGCATTTTGCGGCGCTTGCAGGTATAGTCGTCCCAATCCCAGGTAAGCACTGTAGCCCTGATAGCCCTCGTCGAGCTTCAGCACCGCCTCCATCTCGCCCTTGATGTCCTGAAAGCTCGAGAGGTTCGAAAGCGTGCTGTGTGCGGCGCTGCCGCCGTAGTTTGCGCCTAGCCAGAAATGCCCATCGGGCTTGTTCGGCTGTAACTGAACGGCGGCCTTGCCCAGCGTCAGTTCCCTCCTTAAACATCGCGTCTCGCTCGGTGTCATTATCGGTCCGATCACCAACATAAAAGGCCGCGCGCGCGAGTTTCCATGCCGCCTCATAATTGCCGTAATCGGCCGCATGCGCCTGCCGGAGCGCCGTAACAGCGATTCGCGCCTTGGTCATATCTTCCCGGCCTTCGTAAAGCGGCTCTGCTTCTGCCATCTTATCGGTAGCCATCTTCGCGTCGGAGCTGCCTGTACTCGCAGGGCTGTCGGAGGCCCCGTTATTACACGCAACACCGCCTAAAACTACCGAAAACAGCGCCGAAGCGACCAGCGCTGATCGCAGCATTTCACGGTTTTTCCTAAGATTTATCATCAAGTGCCCTCTGATTGTCTAGTGTCGCTATACAGTTTGTAATACTTTTGCTTTCGGTTATCCAAAACGGTCTGAATGCGGTATAGTGGCTAGCCATTCGGGGCCATTCGGGCCGCGGGGGCCCACCGCAATACAGCAATAATCGCCGGAGGAGAGCTTGGCAGGGGCTGCATTCTACGATCTTGAGGGAACTTTGGTAAGCACAAACCTGGTGCATACCCTCTCGTTCTACGCGCGTCGCCAGCAGGGACTAGTGGCCAGCTTTAAGAAGAGCGCGACGACAATTCTGAGCCTTCCAGTGTTCGCGGTGACGGACCAGTATAGCCGAAAAGTTTTTAACGACCTGTATTTCAAGCGCTACAAGGGCCAGTCGGAGGACCGGCTGCGCTATTTCGCGCAGGAATTGTTTGAAGACGTGATCAAGCCGGCGGTCTTTCCGGGCACGTATGAATTGATCGACAAGTCGAGGAAGTTGGGACTGCGGCAAGTGGTGATAACAGGCGCGCTGGATCTCTCAGTTAAGCCGTTGATGGAGCACCTGGGAATCACCGAGTACGTCACAAATCGGCTGGAGTTTGTGAACGGCATGGCGACGGGGCGCTTGTTGCCGCCGGTGATGGCCGCAGCCACAAAAGCCTCCTGGATTCGAACTTACACGGAGCGTGAGGGCATCAGCCTGAGCGACTCCTACGCTTATACAGACAGCATGAGCGACCTGCCCATGCTCTCAATCGTGGGCCATCCGGCGGTGATAAATCCGGACATGCGGCTGCGACAAACCGCGCTGCATCACGATTGGCCAATTCTTAACCTTAAATAAATCCGTTGAAATCGATTTCAATGATCCGCGTAATCTGTGGTTAAAAACTGATGGCACTTCAACTCAGACGCAAGACACACGAATCCGTAATCTACATCGATCGCGACAGCGCGCCGCGCATCATGCCGTCCGGCGAAGACTTCATCCTCGAAGACTTGCCGATCGGGACACGTGTTCTCTACCCAAACCCGTCGATCAAAGGTCTTCCGAATCGCGAAGCGGCGGTCCGTTACGCACTCAATCACCCGCTCGGCTGCGATCCGTTGTTCGCACAGCTCGAGCCGGGGATGCGCGTCACTGTTGCTGTTGACGACATCAGTCTTCCGTTGCCACCGATGGCAACACCCGACATTCGCCAGACAGTTCTGGAGATCGTGCTCGACATGCTCGCCGGTCACGGCGTTGACGATGTCCACATCATCATCGCCAACTCGCTGCACCGGAAGATGACCGAGTGGGAAATGAAGCGAATGGTCGGGCCGACGATCTTCTCGGAGTACTATCCCGATCGTTATTACAACCACGACGCCGAATGGGCGGACGGACTCGTCAAGATCGGCGAAACGCGACACAAAGAGCCGCTGGTCCTGAATCGTCGCTGCGCCGAAAGCGACCTGCTGATCTACGTCAACATCAACTTCGTGCCGATGGACGGCGGTCACAAGTCAGTCGCTGTGGGACTCTGCGATTACGAGTCATTGCGTATGCATCACGATCCGCAAACGATTCGCGATTCAGACAGTTATATGGATCCGGCACGCTCGGAGTTGAACCATAAGGTCATAAAACTCGGAAAGATCGTCGACGAGCACCTGAACGTTTTTCACATCGAGACTGCCATCAACAATCGCATGTACGGCGCGGACATGGATTTCCTGCTGCGCAACGAAGACGACTTCAGCGCCTTTGACCGCATGAAGTTCGAAGCCATGCGCTACACGATGAGCAAGTTGCCGCGTGTGGCGCGCCGGAAGCTGCTGCACTCGCGCCCAGCGCAGTATGAGATGACAGCGTGTTACGCGGGAAAGACTGAACTGGTCCACGAGAAGATTGTTGCGAAGGGCTTCGAGCAGTATGCGATTCCGGTTCGCGGCCAGTGCGACATTCTGATCACTGGGATCCCCGATATCTCGCCGTACAACGTCTATTCGATACTGAACCCGCTGCTGGTCCAGGTGATGGCGCTCGGTTATCACTTCAATTTCTATCGCAACAAGCCGCTGCTGAAGAAAGGCGGCGTGATGATCGTGCATCACCCGTGTTTCGACGATTTCGATCACCAGTTTCACCCGAGTTATATCGAGTTTTTCAATCGCCTCCTGCCGGAGACGCGCGATGCGTTTACGTTGCGTGAGAAGTACGAGCGCGAGTTTGCAAACAATCCGAGTTATATCGAGATGTACCGGCGCGGGAATGCGTATCACGGCGCGCACCCGTTTTTCATGTGGTACTGGGGTGAGAATGGGCGCCAGCATGTTGGACACGTAATTGCGGCGGGTGCGGAGAATGCGCACGTGCCGGCGATTCTCGGTTGGGAACGAGCGGACAATTTGACGGAAGCGATCGCGATGGCGAGAAGCTACATGGGCAACTCGGCTGAGATCACGATGCTGCACCAGCCAATGATCGGCATCGCTGATATGGAATAAAGTTCAGAGTTCAAGCTTTAGCTTGCCGGTAATGTACGAGCTACGCAGGAGCAACCTAAAGGTTGAACTCTAAACAGAGTAGTTATGAAGTTATCACCAACTGAAATCTACAGAGATCGAAAAATCTTCCTGATCGGGAGCACGGGGTTTCTCGGCAAGGTCACGCTGAGCATGCTGCTGTACCGGTTCCCGAACGTTGGGAAGATCTATCTCACCGTGCGTGCGCGTTCGCAGGAGGAGTCAGAAAATCGTTTTTGGAACAACATCATCACCGCGCCGCCTTTCGATCCGCTGCGCGAACGTTACGGCAGCGCACTCGACGGTTTCGTTAACGATAAGGTAATCGTCAAAGGCGGCGACATCGCGGAAACAAACTTCGGTTACAGCGAAGAAGAAGCGCAGGCGATCGCCGAGGATGTTGATGTCATTATCAATTCAGCGGGCAATGTGACTTTCAACCCGACGCTCGAAAGCGGCCTGCGAACGAACGTCGTCGGCACGCAGAACGTCATTGCCTTTGCGCGCCGCATGAAACGTCCGGCGCTCGTTCACGTCTCGACCTGCTTCGTCGCGGGCAATCGCTCCGGTGCGGTTTGGGAAAGCGATCCGGTGATCGGCTACTTCCCGCGCCATCGCGAGCCGGAGATGCGAGGCGTGCAGTTTTCAGTGGACCAGGAGATTGCTGACTGCGCCAAACTCGCGGATCGCGTCAGAGACGAAGCGCGTGACGCGATGATGACTGCCCGTTTCCGCGAGCTCGCGCGCAAGCGACTTAACGAAGAAGGTCGTGACGTTGACGACCCCGATGCACTCGGACTCGCCGTCGCTCGTGAACGAAAAGTCTGGACGCGCACGCGTCTCACCGACCTCGGCGTCGAGCGTGCCGCGTACTGGGGTTGGCCCAACATCTACACGTACACCAAATCGCTTGGCGAGCAACTCGTCGCTGCCGAAACGGAAATGGTGCGCAGCATCGTGCGACCAAGCATCGTCGAGTCTGCAATGTCTTACCCGTTTCCCGGCTGGAACGAGGGCTTTACGACGACGGCGCCGATCATCTTCCTGATCCGCAAAGGCCAGACACAGATTCCCGCAGATCCGAAACTGATTCTCGATATCACGCCCGTCGATCAAGTTGCATCGGTGATGCTTGCGGTGTCGGCCCAGGCCTGTGTCGAAGAGCCGCAACTCGTTTTCCAGGCGGCAACCGGCGATGCCAACGCCAACAACATGGAACGGATCATCGGTCTCTGCGGGCTCGACAAGCGCAAGTACTTCGAAGAGAAGGATAGCGGCATCAAGATCCTCAACAAGATCGCAGGGCGGATGGAGCCCCGGCCCGTGACCGTGTCGAAATTCGAAAACACGTCGGTGCCGATGTTCAATGCCACCGCGAAGAAAGCGTCGTCTTTACTCGATCGCGTGCGGCCGCGCTGGGGCGGCGGACGTGTCGGTGAAGTGATCGATCGTGTGAAGAGTAGTGTCGAGCGTGTCGAAGAGCTGACGCGCGAAACCAGTGAAGCGTTCGACATGTTTCGCCCATTCACGGTCGAGAACGCTTACGTGTTTCGCTCAGACAACGTGCGCACGCTCTTCGATCGGATCAGTGAAGACGAGCAATCGCTGTTGACGTGGAATCCGGAAAAGTTTGACTGGTACAACTACTGGCTCAACATCCATCTGCCTGGACTCACGAAGTGGGTGTTTCCGACGCTCGAAGACGAGATGCGCGCCCAGCCGAAGCGCATTTACACGTACCGCGATCTGCTCGAGCTATTCGAGACTTCGACGAAACGTCACGCGACGAGAGTGGCGATGCGGATCGAGCGCGATGGTCGCAAGGAGCAGTACACCTACGCCGATCTGCGCGAGCTTGCTACGCGAGTGGCGGGATTCCTGGCGAGCGAACACATCAAGCCTGGCGATCGCGTGATGCTCGTCAGCAGCAATGCGCCCGAGTGGGGCATGACTTACTTCGGCGTGCTGAAGGCCGGCGCGACGTGCATTCCCTGTGATCCGGAAAGCTCAACGGCCGAGATTCTTAATTTCGCTCGAGCCGGAAATGCTGCGGGCATGATCTGTAGTCAAGCCGTGCTTGACGAGCATCCGGATCTGCAGGAACGACTGAACGAGCAGGGACTCACTCGTCTTTGGACTTACGACGATGTCTTCGCGTTACCGGACGAACAGACTGAAGACGAACGCATCGCGTTGCTGCCGCAGCGTGCGCACGCGCAAGGCGTCGCGTCACTCATCTTTACTTCAGGCACGACTGGCCAACCGAAAGGCGTGATGCTCTCGCATCGCAACCTGACGAGCATGGTCTCGATGTTGTCGTCAGTCTTCGACATGACGACGCGCGACGGCGTGTTGTCAGTATTGCCGCTGCATCACACGTTTGAGTTTTCCACTGGTTTCCTGACGCCGCTGAGTCGTGGCGCGCAGATCACTTACCTGCCAGAGCTTACGAGCGACGCACTCGCGCGCGCGATCAAGAATGGTCACGTGACGGGCATGGTTGGTGTGCCCGCGTTGTGGGAACTGCTGCATCGTCGCATCAAAAACCGTCTCTACGAGCGCAGCGACTGGATCGGCAAAGCGGCCGACAATCTGATGTGGGCCAATGCCTGGCTGCGCGACAAGACGCCGCTGAACTTCGGACAAATCCTGTTCTATCCGATTCACGAGGGCCTCGGCGGCCGCATTCGCTATTTCATCAGCGGCGGCTCGGCCTTGAGCGAGAAGATTCAACGCGACTTTCACGGTCTCGGATTCACGATTCTCGAAGGCTATGGTTTGACCGAAGCATCGCCTGTGCTGACTGTCACGCGGCCGGAGAATCGAATGTTGACGGGAACCGTGGGCAAGCCTTTGCCGGGCGTCGAAGTTCGTATTGCTGAGCCCGATGCGAGTGGCGTCGGCGAAGTGATCGCGCGTGGTCCAAACGTGATGCTTGGTTACTACGAAGACGAGAGTGCAACGCGCAAGACGCTCGTCGATCGCTGGCTCTACACGGGCGATCTTGGTCGTGTTGATGATGATGGCAATCTCTATCTCGTCGGACGATCGAAAGAGATCATCGTCGATACGAACGGCAAGAACGTGTATCCCGATGAGCTCGAAGAGATTTACGGAAACTCGCTTTACGTTAAAGAACTCAGCATTGTCGGTTTGGCGGACGGCATCGGTGAGAAGGTAGCGTGTCTCGTTGTGCCCGATGACGAGTACGACATTTCACTCTCGCGCGCGGCGCTGCATCGTCTCGTCGAGGAGCACTTCCGCGAAGTCTCCGCTTCCCTGCCCTACTTCAAACGCGTGAAAGTTTTGCACTTCACCGACATCGAGCTGCCACGGACGGCGACGCGCAAAGTAAAGCGACGTGAAGTGGTCCAGATCATGGAGTCGATGGAGGAGAGCCAGAAGTCCGGCCGTCGCGGCAGTGCGCAGGAAAGTGCGGATGCCGATTCGTTCTGGTTGTTGGGACTGGTGGCGGGTGTCGCGAATCGTTCGCGACAGGAAGTCGCGAATGACACGAGATTGAGCGATCTTGGTTTCGACAGTCTGATGTTCGTCGAGCTCGCGACGGCCATCGAGAACGCCGGTGGTTCGATCTCGGCGCCGGAACGTTTCAACGAGATTCAGGACGTGCGAGAACTGTTGACGGTCGTCAGTCGCCAGCCGAGCGCTGCGCCAAAGCAGGAGACTCGTGTCGACGATCGAAAGAAGGACGACGAGATTCACGTGCCTTCATTTGTAAAAACGGCCGGGAACAAGGCCGCTGACTTCCTGCAGCAATTCCTTTACGATCAATTTCTGCGCACGCACTACGAAGGGCGTTCGAACATTCCGCCGCACACAAATTTCCTCGTGGCTGCGAACCATGCTTCGCACCTTGACATGGGTCTCACGAAGATGGCGCTCGGTGAGTTTGGCAAAGACCTCGTGGCGCTCGCTGCTGCCGATTATTTCTTCGACACGAAGTACAAGCGCGCGGTGATGGAAAACTTCACGAATCTTGTGCCGATGGAGCGCACGGGTTCGCTGCGGCAGTCGCTGCGTCATGCGAAGTCGTTTCTCGATCGTGGTTACAACGCGCTCATCTTTCCCGAAGGCACGCGCTCGATGACGGGAATCCTGGCTGACTTCAAACCGGTCGTGGGTTATCTCGCGCTGCACGCGCGCGTCGGCATCCTGCCGATGTATCTCGATGGCACGTACGAAGCGATGCCGAAGGGCACGACGATCATCAAGAACCGTGATGTCAATGCGCGCATCGGGCGCTTCCTCGAGATCGAAGAGCTCGAAGAGATGACGAAGGGCATGCCGCGAGCCGAGGCATACAGGCTCATCGCCGCCCGCGTCAGGCACGAGGTCGTGAACCTCCGCGACCGCACACGCACTAAATTCGACGCAAAGGAATTGCGCAAGCTCTGGAAGAGCGAGCGTAAGAAAGAGCTAGTGAGCGAGGAGGTTGCAGTCTAAGACGGAAAATAGATTTAGACAGGATTTACAAGATTTCCAGGATGAACATGTAAATCATGGAAAATCTTGTAAATCCTGTAAACAACTGTTTAGCAACTCTGCGTGAGAAATTCTCTTAAAGCGACATGCCCACCAAGACACCCACCAAACGCACAGCGCGTCTGACCACGACCGGCACGAAGCGACGTGCCGCGATCGAGAAGCGCCCGCGCGCCGTTACGCTCATCACCGGCGGCACAGGGTTTCTCGGCTCACATCTCGTCCGCCAACTGATCGAAGAAGGCGCCAAAGACGTGCGTGTGATGGCGACCTCGATTCCCGATTGGCTCGTCGATCTCGGCGTCGAAACATTCGCGGGCTCAATCACCAATGCGGACGACAACAAGCGCGCCGTTGAGGGCATCAGCGAGGTCTATCACCTCGCCGGAAAGGTCTCGCGTGAGCGCGAAGACGCACGCGAGATGTATGACATTCACGTCGAAGGCACGCGCCTGCTCTGTGACGCTGCGAAGGCCGAGGGCGTCAAAACGATCGTGCTCGCGTCTACGAGCGGAACAATCGCCGTCACGAAAGACGGCGAAGTCATTCCCGACGAGACGTATCCAGTCCCGCTCGACCTCATCTCCCGCTGGCCTTATTACGCGAGCAAAGCCTACCAGGAGATGGCGGCCCTCGAACGTTTCCAGGGCAAAGGTCTGCGACTCGTGATCATGAATCCCAGTCTATTGCTGGGGCCTGGCGACGATCGTCTCAGCTCGACCAAAGTCATTCTCGACTTCATGGCGCGAAAGATTGGAGCCGTGCCGACAGGCGGTGTGAGTTTTGTCGACGCGCGTGACGCTGCGCGCACGTTCCGAGCAGCGATGAAGAAAGGCCGCCACGGCGAGCGTTACCTGCTTGGCTCCGCCAACTGGACCTTCTCAAAATTCTTCGGACGGCTCGAGCGCCTCACGAAAGTCTCATCTCCGTGGCTGGCGCTTCCGTCACGACTCGCGATCACCGGCGCAAATCTCGTCGATTCGTTCTTCAAACAGTGGGACATGGCGTCGCCCGTTGAACCCGGCGCGATCGAGATGGCCCAGTATTTCTGGTATTTGAACTGCGCTAAAGCCAGTCGCGAGCTTGGCTTCAAGCCACGCGATCCCGGCGAGACACTCCACGACACAGTCAGTTATCTCAGGGAAAACTTCCTCGGCAGCAACGCTTTCGGAAAGTAGCCACAAAAAGGCACAAAAAGCACAAAAGCTTTTTCCTTAATATTTTGTTCGTTTTGCGGCTATCTTAGGGGAACTCTTTAGTACTCTCGCGCGTCTTAGCACCGTCAGGAGATCTCTTCATGCACAATCGAGCCACACTCCTTCCCTTCTTGATTTGTGTCTTCCTTACCGCAAACGCTCAAGGGCCGGCGACGCTGCAACTCGGGACGCCAGTGGAACGCACGCTCAAACCGGGCCAGGCGCAAGAGTTCACACTTAATCTCGAAGAGAACACTTTTGTTCAACTCGTCGTGGAGCAGCGCGGTATCGATGCGATCGTGAAAGTGTTTTCTCCCGGCGGCAAAATTGTCGGTGAGTACGATTCACCAAACGGCAATGATGGTCCGGAGCATGTTTCATTCGTCGGCGCCTCGGCGGGAGCTTATCTGATAACCGTGAGCCCGCTTCAGTCAGGTGACCTGTCTACGGGACAGATCGAGATCAAAGTACTCGAGTTGCGCGAGGCAAACGAGCAGGAGATCAAGGCCAGCAAGAACGAGGATGTAAAAGCTAAAGGCGTCGCATTGCTGGTTGAGATGGACGGCCTGATCGCAGAAATCAAATCACCGCTTACGCGGATCAAAGCCCAACTCCAAGCCGCGCAGCTCATATGGAGCTCCGACGAAAAGCGCGCCTCGAAGTATTTTGCGGATGCGACCACTGCGTTCAAGGAGTATCTCGCATCGCTCGACTCCGGTAGTGACAAGTATCCGCAGCAGTTCCAGCACCTCACTGAAATGCGCTTCCAGATCATCAAGATACTCGCGGAACGCGATCCCGAAGCAGCCATCAGTTTTGTCTATTCGAGTAAACTGCCGGCCAATCCCTACGAGGACAAACGATCTCAGTCGACACATGAAGGTCTGCTCGAGCTGTCGATTGCCAACCAGATTGCGACCACCGATCCAAACCGTGCATTACAGATCGCGCGGCAGAGTTTGAAGTCGAACTACTCGACGAATTTGATCAGCACGGTTGGTTTACTCCGGCAAAAAAATCCAGAGTTAGCGGCACAATTCGCAAGCGAAATCGCGAGCAAGCTTCTTAACGAAAAGTTGCTGACAAAACCCGAAGCCGCCTCGGTTGCTATCAACTTGCTTCGCTTCGGCCAGAACCTGGTACGAGGGAGTTTCGTTGTAAGTCCGGATGGAAATAGACCGCGATTCGCGGTTCTTACCGACGCACAATATCGAGAGTTGCTACAGAAAGCCATTACTGAAGCCCTGTCATACTCTCGACCACCGTCCGGTTCCTACTCACCGGAAAGAGATGCCGCTTTAAATTTACTCCACGGATTACGACAGTTTGGACCAGAGCTTGACAGCGTCCAAGTGGGCGGCCTCGCGGCCGTGCAAAAGAAGCTGCTGGAATTAAATCCGGGAGCTTCGAGTGGAATCCAGTATCAGAACGTCATTGGGAATAACTCGTTTGAATCAGCACTCGAATCGATTGAGAAAGCGCCGCCGGACCAACGCGAACAACTCTACATCCAGCTCGCCAACCGCGAAGCAAACAACGGCGACTCCGCACGCGCAAGACAGATCGCCAACGAGCGTATCTCCAATCCCTACCAACGCCGTCACGCCCTCGCGAACGTCGCGCAACAGGAGTTGTACCGCGCGGTTTCGCAAGGCAAAGTAGAAGACGCACTCCGAATGATCGGCGGACTTCGAACGGCGCGCGAGCGTGCAGTTCACCTGACTCAGATTGCGAATCAGATCGGGGCCGGACAGAAACGCGCAAACGCGATAGCTTTTCTCGAACAGGCGAAAAGCTTGTTGGGTTCGTCGCTGCAAGCGCAGGATCAGGACCAAATGAATGCGTTGATTGAGATCGCGCGTGCGTTTGGAAAGTATGATTCGAAGCGTTCGTTCGAAATCCTCGATCCTTTGATCGATCATGTGAATGATCTTTGCGCGGCTGCGCGGACGTTGGAGGGATTTGGTCCGGACTATTACGAAGACGAAGAGCTGAGCCTGCAAAACGGTAACAACATTGCGCAAGTAGTCGCGCGGATGTCGAATGCGATCGGTGGGCTGGCGTTAGTGAACTTCGAGCGTGCAAGGGCAGCGTCAGACAGGCTGCGGCTGCCCGAGGTACGACTGCGGGCTTACTTCGAGATCGCGCAGCAGACTACCCAGCAAGCCGCCAGATAATAGGTCCTATTGGTCCTATAGGACGTATTTACTCACCGAGCGCTGCGTACTTGAAAAGTCTGAATCGATAACGCTGCTGCGCGCGGATGTTTGCGGCGATCACGCCGTGAAGGTTGTCGTCCCACTTCGTGTACTGATCGATGTACTGATCAGAAGCAGCTTTATCACCCGCATACTGCACCGCGAGCGTCTTCTCCAGCATCTTCCCTACGACTTCGTGATACTTCTCGTAATGGACGCGCATCAACTTCGTCGCCGGATCGAAACTCAATAATCCGTTTTCAAGAAAGAAATTCCACTGCATCAACTGCATTGTGTTGTACGGCTGATCGCGTCGCGGTCGATTGTTCTGCAACACACGCAGGATCCCGCCTGCATAAACACTCCGCAGTTGCGCATCAGTGTAATACCCCTGCTTGTGCAGCGCTTCAGCAACAAACAGGGACACCAGATCCGCTTTCATCTCTTCCATCGCGTTTGCATTGTCCTGTAGCGCTTCGTCGAGCTCACGACCATCGCGCGTGCGATCCACGCCGAGGTAGTGGCCCACTTCGTGCCACAACGTGCGATAGAAATTACCGTCAGGTGTCAGTTCCTTCGCCTGTTGTTCGCCGATTGCCGCCACGAGGGTTTTCGACGTGCCTTCGAAGATATTCGGATCACGCATGATGTTCGCGCGCAGCAGGATCGTCCGGCCATAACGACGCGCCACGTAACTCTCGTTCGGCAGAATCGTCGCGGTGTTGCCGCCGCGTGATTGCGCGAAGTCCGCGATCACATCGTAAACGCCGACGGGAATATCTTCTCGCACCTTCTTGTGGTTCTTGTAAGGCAGCGAGTCTTCAAGCGCCTGCAAGCCTTTCATCGCCTGTCGCAGCGCAGTCGTTTCAGCTTGTCGTGTCAGCAATACGTTGAACGAAAAGAAGGTCTTAACGCCATACAACTCATCGTCATAAGTCTCGTAAGAACCGATCTGCGCGTTGAGGTTCTTGAAGTGTCCTGTGACCCAGCTCGCGTCGCCTGATTCGTAATCGTTTGACAGCAGGTCGCGAGCGCGATTGCGCAGGTAACGCGCAAACTCCTCATCATCCTTCGCGAGTGCATCAGCCGCTTCGTTCAAGAGACCGTAGGCTTTCATCACATCATCTGCATAAGCGACCGAGTACGGCACAGCGTAGACGTCAGTCCCCTGTTCATTGTGCGATGTGACACGTCTTGGACCAGAAGAGAGGCGCTGTAACTCCGCGAGCAAACCCGGATGCAGGGTCTGTAACGCCGGATACTTATTGAGCTTCGCGATGTCGGCTTGCAAATTCTTCGCGTTTAGCGCGCGCACGACGGTGCGCAGGTCCATTACTTTCTCGCGTTTGTCAGCCTGGCCGCTGGTCAGCGTGAGCGCCTGTTCGATCTGCTCTTTGGTGATGCCCCATGGATAAACGTTCTTACCGGGTTTTGTGGGCTCGATCGGCAGGAACGCCTCGCGTTTGTTTTCGAGTGTCGTGGCGATTGGCCCCTGAAAGAGACGATAGAGCGTCAGGAGATTTTGTGTCGCTGCCGTCGAGCCGGTTCGCTTGTCGAGTTGTTCGAGCGCGCGATATGACGAGAGCGCTTCCGGATGTCGCTGTTCCTCGTAGAGCTTCTGGAAAATCTGGCCCACCTCGATCAACTTCGCGACGGCTTTTTTCTCGCCGTCGGAAAGTTTTGATAGATCGCCGGACAAACGGATCGTTTGTGTCTTGTCGATGAGTGGCTGGCTCTTCTCGAGCGGCCAGTATCCAGTGGGCAGAGTTTGAGTCAATATTAAGGCAGTCATGAGCAGTTTCGTCATGCGCGCATTTTGCCACAGATCAAGCTGCTAAGCATGCACGTCCATGATGGGTATATTTTACTCTTCCTTGTGGCCTGAAGACTTTGCTATTATCGTGCCCTACTTCAAGTTGGTCGGCGACACCTCGAAAAGGTCTCATAACACTTTGCGTCGACCAAGGTCAAAACATGTCACGTAAAAGCACAACCAACTTTGCGAGTCAAAATGGATCAGCATTTGGACAACTTACTGACATATCTCTGTCGGGAAGATTTTGATGAAGCAGGTCGCCGCTACCTCCGTCTTCACCAGAAGCTAACGGGCTTTTTTCAGTTACGCGGAGTTGCGGATCCCTCTGTAGCTGCCGATGAAGCCCTGGATTGGGCTGCCAGAATAATTGCGGAAGGCAATGAGGTACCTGACATCGATGCGGTTTGTCTCCGTATTGCGCGCTACATGATGGGAGGCTCGCGCCATAACACCGGTGAAAGCACGGCCTTCCTTCAGTTTCTCGAGCAGCAGGAGAATGCGACTGATACCGAGATTGATCGTGTCAATCTAATGAAAACCTGTTACGAGAAACTGCCCCGATCCGACAGAGAGCTTCTTGACTCGTACTGTATCGCACCGCCCGGACTGGGACGCCCCAAGTATCTTGAACATTTAGCGGCGCAACTGAACACTTCCCTGACAGCCTTGAGCATTCGCGTAACGCTTTTGCGCCGAGGTCTGGACAACTGTGTTAAAGAGTCGAGTAAAGTCATTGGTGACTCTTATAAGGAGGGAACATGACTCACGAACGCCTCACCGCCTATCTTCTCCAGGAACTGACAGCAGAAGAAGCTGAACGGTTCGAGGACCAATGCTTTGCCCACGACGAGTGGCCAGCCCACCTGGAGTCAGCGGAGCAAGAATTGATCGATGCTTATTTGTTCAACGAACTCAACAAGGACCGGCGGTCACGATTTGAGAAAAACTACCTGACAACCGATGCGCGAAAGGCCCGCGTCTTAACAGCCCGCTCTTTGCTCCAGGTTCTTATCGCGGCGCCAACAAAAAACGTCCTGAGCAAGACGATACGGACTTTCTGGAAAAGGCCTTTAGTTCCGCAAGTGGGTCTGGTGATTATCGTCCTGGCAATTGCGATCTGGTTGCTGTCCCCTTCTCTTTCGTTCCTATCGCGATTCAACGAATCCCATGCAGTGATGTACCTAAGTTTGAGCTCATGGGATCGCTATGGCGGAATTAAACATGAAACAGTAACAGTCCCACTCGACCGTGATGCATTGGTAATCTACTTGAACCCACCGGCGCGGTCACCTGACACGACCAGCTATCGTATCCAATGGGAGGATGCCAACGGCATTCTCGAGGATAAGAAGGCACCATTAGTTATATGCTGAATATCCGCATTCCCGCAGCTAAACTGAGACCAGGGCAATATGTTCTGAAACTTTTTGAAATTAATCGAGACGGAACGGAGCAACGAGTGAGTGGCGGTTACTACTTCTCGGCTGTAGAAAAGGCTCCTACTCCATAGCGATAGCAGCCCGCTTCACACCATACAACTCATCGTCATAAGTTTTACAAGAAGAGGGGCTCACTCTGGTTGGAAGGCGCCAGAGTGAGCTCCTCAGTGGGGGTGAGTGGGTCCGGATCGGACTCAATTAAGATGTCGGGATCTGCGGAAAGCTTTCACGGAAAAGCATGCAGTTGTGGTGCTTATTTGTGGCTTGAAGAGTTTTTCTTGCTATTATCTGTTCAATCAGCGGTTGGCGGCGCCCCGGAAACGTTCTCATATTTACTTCTTTGTGTCGCCCAGGTTCGGACATGCCAGGAAAAGTCTCAATAGACTTTTGCGAATAAATTGGATCAGCATTTCAGCAGATTACTGACGTTCCTTTGTCCGGACGATCCGGATGAGGCGGGTCGCCGCTACCTCCGTCTTCATAAGAAGTTAGAGGGTTATTTACGAACTCGCGGCGTCGCGGATCCCAATGCGGCGGCTGATGAGACGCTGGATCGTGCGGGCAGGAGGATTGCGGAGGGAGCCGAGGTACCCAACGTCGATAACTTTTGTCTTGGCATTGCGCGATTCATTATCAAGGAGGGTTGGCGTTTTAATACGAGGGAAAGCACGGCATTCCTTAAGTTCCTCGAACAACACGAAAATGCTACGCCCGAGCAGATAGATCGCTTTAGTTTGATGAAGTCGTGTTTCGAGCAACTGCCCCAGCACGATAGAAACCTCCTGAATTCATACTGCTCAGACATTCGTGGACAGGCACGCGCTAAACACCGTCGTGAACTGGCGGAGGGTTTAAGCGTAACTGTTTCAGCCTTGAGGATCCGCGTAACACGCCTGCGACAGGGCCTTGAAGATTGCCTCAAAAACATTAGCAAAGACCACTGGTAAATTTTTACATGTTACTATTTCGGAATCTCTACATTATTAATGAGCAGGCTATTTAGGCTCTGGCTTCTAGTTCTAACTCTGGCTTTGGCAGTTCGCCCCGTCTGTGAAAGCTTCTAAGGCACTAAATCATGACTGACGAACGCATAACTGCCTATTTACTCGAAGAATTAACCGAGCAGGAATCGGAGCAATTCGAGGAGCAGTGTTTTGCACAGGACGAATGGCCCGACGAGATCGACTCCGCCGAAGACGATCTCATTGATGCATACTTGCGGAATGAGCTTACTTCCGATCGCCGGCGACGTTTTGAGGGACGATACCTCACGACCGACGCACGCAAGGCGAGAGTTTTGGCAGCCAAAACCATTCATCAGGTTCTTTGCCCGGCGAAACCAAACTCACCTGGCGCGAGTGGCTACAGGCTCTCTGGCAACGTCCTTTGGTGCCGCAGACCGCGATCGCAATTCTCGTGGTGGCAGTCGGTATCGGTATAGTGGGGCGTCAACTCTTCAGCCCGCGATCACCGCAAACCTTCACGCAGATCGAGCTGGCAATGTCCATATCGGACCGAGCCACCGGCACTCAACGAAGAAAGTCTCCCTCCCACTCAGCACCGATGCCCTGAAAATCAACCTGAAACTACCTGAGCCATCGTCCGACACTGCCGGCTATCGTGTTCAATTGGAGGACGTCAATGGCCCGCTTCGTGAGCTGAAGATAGAACCGCAAGACGCTCAATCAGTGGTTGTAATCATTCCCGCCGCCGAATTAACACGTGGTAAGTACCGCCTGAAGCTTTCCTCAATAAAGAACGACAGCGATTGGCAACTACTACTTCACGTGCTGAAGAAGCTGCTCCCACTCGATAGCGATACCAGCCGGCAACACTCACCAACACGATCCCCACTAACCCAATCACGATCAGCACTGAGTATCTTCGCCAACCGCGATTTGAATTAACCACATACTGGTATTCACCCTGCAATGTGAAACCAGCCCAGAAGTGCGGCGCACTCCATTCAGGTGTTTGCCGAATGCTGTTCTGTGCGATGCGCAGCGCTTCGGCAGGAGTCTTCCGGTTTCCCAGCATTTCACCGTAGAAGCGCTTCATCAGTTCTGCTGTGGCTTCGTCGTCAACCTTCCACAAACTCGCGACTACAGTGGTAGCGCCCGCGTACATAAAGCCACGCGTTAGTCCCACTAAGCCTTCGCCGCGAATTTCTTTACCGAGCCCTGTCCGGCAAGCGCTCAACACTACGAGATCGACCGGCGCTCGCAGTGAATAAACATCCTGGAGCCCGATGAAACCTTTCTGTGGTTTACCCTGATCATCGACCGTCGAGAGCAGTATTCCCGAGTGCTCAGGACGCTTGGGATCCAGCAACCCGTGAGTGGCGAAATGGAGGATCGCATACTGGCTAAGGTCTATGGCAAATAGCTGATCGCGATTAGCCGCAAATCCTGTTGCTGCGAATGTTGCCGCAGGAGTCGCGATCTCACGCAAGCTGTTGATCTCACGCTCTGCAAAAAACAGGTCGCCGATAGCGGAAAGATCAAAGTTGTCGCCGTTGAGCTCAATATCGCGCAAGGCATAGCGCAAATGTTCCTTTGAGGCCGTTTCGGCAGACACTACCTGGTCGGTTGATTTATGGTCACTTTGCCCGCCAGGACCAAATGCCGGACTGCCAAACGCCGCCAGCACTTTCGAACGCACTCCACGACTTGCAACCTCCTCGCGCAGCTGACCCAAAACCGAAGCTGACGGAGCATTGATAATCTCGTGTTGGGCCACCAACGGTTCTGAGTTGGACGAAGGCGACGGGAGCATCTGAAACGGAATGTAGTTGAGAGCACCATCCGCGATCACAATGATGCGCCGCTTATTCAACTGATTGGCAACTGGCGACAGGACCATTTGCGACAATGCCTGCGCCGACGAGGTTAACTGGTTTTCATTACCTTTAGCCCGCTCTTTCAATAGGTTGTAAACAGTTTCCGCTGCTTTACCAACTTCTCCGGTAATTTCATGCGCGGTGAAACTGTTGCGAGTAATGGCCCAAACATAGCTTTTATCGGCGCCAACAATGTATTCAAGCAGGACCGTATCGTCGTCCTTCACAACCTCTTGCTGTACTCTCGCCAGATCCCAGGCGCGAGGCCGCGTGATTTGGTCGTATGTGGGATAGCGTTGGCTAATGGTCGCGGAAACAGATTTATATTGCTCCTCAAGTTGAGCCAGGTCCGCATCCAGTTTTTCCAGATCCGCTTTCTCAGGTGTTTTTTTGCTAACCAGGGTCACTCTATAGTCCTTTTTGGCGTGGATTAAGTGACGCAGTGACTTCTCCTGGCTGGCAAGCTCAGGATCCACGTGGGCCAACAGATTGGTTTCCGTGCCGCGCAGGAACTCTGCGAGCGAGCGAGCGCGTGCTAATTCGCTGATTTCAAATGCCTGCACGGCCGCTTGCCTGTCATTTCGTCGCATCAGGCACTGTATGTACTGCAAATAGCGCTCGTGAACTGTGGCGGAAAAAGCTGCGGTGAGATCACGAGTAGTAGATCTACTGCGAACGCTTTCTGTCGTTTCGACCGATTGCCGGAGGTGATTTTCGGCAGTCTCGTAGTTGCCTCTCTTCATTTCCAGTTGACCCATGGCGAAGAGAGTTACCGCCCGATCGATGCGATCGTTGAGCGCGTCAAATGTCTCGAGAGCTCGTTGATAGAATGGCAGGGCTTCGTTCAGTTTTCCCTGTGTTTGATAAAGCTGGCCGATCATAGCGCGGACACGCGCCGCCTCCATCGGGTTAGGAAGGCTCTCATACAACGGAAGCGCTGCCTCAAACTGCTCAAGCGCTTGCGCGGGCTGATTCATCGCTGCATAGGTTCGACCCAGGTAATCGTGGCACTGCGCCCTCCATGAAGGAAACTTATTTGCCTCCGCGTCCGCCAGGGTTTGTTGCAGGATGCTTAACGCTTCCGGATACTGCTGCAGAATATACTTTGCCTTCCCAATTCCCCATGACATGCCGACAAGTGGACGGGGAGTGTTCGTCAGACGGTAATACTCCAGCGCCTCTTCATATTTCTGCAATCCGACTTCAGGCAAACCTGTCTCGATAAAAGCCTCAGCGTATCCGGCTGTGATCCGGCCCATCAGATAAGGCTCTGCTTCGTTATCAATCAGTTCTTCGGCCCTCGCCATGAATGAAAACAACTCCTGCCATGCACCTTTGCGGTACTCAACATAACCGAGGTACACAAGCGATTCAGCTTGTAGCGGTAGATCCTCCATCGTAGTCGCAAGATCCAAAGCAGACTGAAACTCCTGCGCGGCCTCTACCAAATTCGCTAGAGCAAAATGGTAAGTGCCAATAGCCAGGTGCGAGCGCACGACGCCGCGATTATTGCTAATGCTCTGCCAAAGTCTCAGTGCTTCGCCGGCGGTAGTGAGAGCCTCGGCATGATTCGTGTTGTTTTGACATCGGCTGAGGAGCAGCAGAGCTTCGGCTAGTCCTGCCGGATAATTATGTTGCTCGCTGATTGTGCGCGCCTGATTGAGGACAGGTTGCGCCAGGTCATATTTGTTTACAGCAATGTAGGCTGCTGCCAGGCCGTTCAAGGTGTCGGCTTCAGTGATCGGATCGGTGCCCTGCTCCAACAGGGCCTCGCTCTGTTGGAAAGTGCTCAGCGCCTCGTCCGTGAGGAATAAATCCAGTTGCAAATGGCCGGCTTCATTCAGGGTCTGTACAGCTTTTTGTGTGTCGTTTGCACGCCGAAGCTTGCCGGCAGCGACTAGCAATGTACTCAGCGTCTGTTTTCTCGCAGCAACTGTAGCTGACTTTTGCTTAGTCTCGCGTGCCGGCACGCTGGCGTTGTCCGAAGCTTCCGGAGCGTAAACCGGAAGCGTCAGTCCAATTACGACGCTCGGCAGTAAAATGTAAAAACTCAACCGGCGACGTTTATTTCTTTTTCTTCTTTGGTCCTTTCTCATGTTTGAACACTTTGAGCGCGCGTTGTGATATCGCGAAGTCGCGCGGGTAGTTTTTGATAAACGAGTAGCTGAACTCACCGCCTGCGTCCGCCGGACTATCTTTGCCCGTCAGCGCCGTACTGGGAAATGCAGTTGGCCCACCGTGGGATGCAAATGGTTTGTACGCTGCTGCGGCAAAGTTCCAGGTTTTTTCCTCAGCGGAAATTAATTCGATTTCCGAGTGGCTTCCTCATCGTCTCTTTGAAGTAGGCATTGAGGAACTGAAGCCATGAGGCACCGCCTAACTCCGTCACGAAAGCGTAGTTTCGATAGTTCTTGATCACATGCTCCCGCGCGTCCTCGACCGGCCTGGCCCACGGAAAATAAATCGAGAGCCCGTAAGCGAATTGGCAGTCTGGTCCGGAGAAATCGGCCTGCACTATTGGACCTTCAGTGCCGGCTCTTAGCATGT
Organism: uncultured Acidobacteriota bacterium; assembly: GCA_963748155.1. Lineage (GTDB taxonomy): Bacteria > Acidobacteriota > Blastocatellia > Pyrinomonadales > Pyrinomonadaceae > PSRF01. The sequence continues at coordinate 379,200 of CAVVHV010000006.1, forward strand.
CTATCAGCTTTTCACAGGAGGACCACATCGCCTTCTGTGCCTTCGTCTCCTTTTTCTTACACCTTTCCTTCAGGCATTGGCAGAAATCGTAAAGATCAGTGTAAACCTCCTGAAAGAAGCTTTGAGATTCCCAGTGAGCCAATACAATGAGGTTTCTGTCACGCTCATCATTCAATCCAGCCTGTAGTGCCTTTGTCAGGCTCTCGATTGGCTCATTTAAGGCTTCGACTCTTTTCGGATCCAAACTGATCAAACAGAGATCAGATGAATATCCAGCAAAGATGAAATCAGCACCGTTGTGAAGGCAGAGTTCATGCACGCTCTTCATCAAATTGCGGACGTTGATCTTTCCGCCATTAGCATACTCGATGGCGCAAAAGATCTTCTGTAGTATTTGCCGGTATGGCCACGCGCCAACAAACGACAGGCCCTCTGAAGCCATCATATATTTAGCGGTGCCCATTAACTGGTATGCGACTTCCACCGCACTCATCGAGCAGCTATGCATGCCAATAAACTCGAGTACTCCTCCGTCTTCGCGGATTTCTTCGGAAAAAGTCCGCAATATGCTGCCGAGTTCCACTAAGCTAATGCCCGAATCTGGATTGTCATCCGGCAAGAATGCATCGCGTCCAACGATCATTCCATGCCCGACGAGGAAGAGCATGTAATGCTTAGCCGGATAGTTTTTCCGAGAGTAATCAAGAAACTGCTCAAGTGCCCTTTCAGCGGGTAGATCGTCGAACTCACTTGGCGATCTATCTCTGCAGGGATCCTCAATGATCGGAGGCTTGACCTGGTCACCGGCCAGATCACGAATGATTGGGTCTACATCGTCGCCGATTTTTGACTCCGTTTGATCCGCTCTCTCCATCTTGTTGATCTCAAAAATCATCGACGGCATACCTCTTTGTTGAGGATCGAAGTGAGCCAGAACATTGGTATTCACTTGAAACCCAGCAGTCTTCATCGACTTGAGTTGATAAAACATGCTGGCCGAGAGGTTGTTGTCACTTGCGAAAAAGAACATCAATGTCCATTCTTTCTCGTTCTCATTGTTCTTCTTTGTCTTCCATCTGCGGATGTCTCCTTTGTTTGGATTCACATGGGTGTCTGTGACCGAGAGTCGTGCGGCCAAACAAAGATCCACGTGCGGTCCGCTGGATCGGAGCAGTTCTTTGTGTGGAGTTCCCTTTTTGCGTGAGCCAACAAGCATCAAGCACCGCCCGCTCAATTGCGGACCGGTACAACCGCATGACCATCTTCTGGGTAAGTCACACTTGAGATGTTGCTAAATGGCTGTTCATTTCAAAATCTGCCAAAAATTTCTGGCAAGTTATCAGTAAAGAATTGCGACGGCTTGATCTGAGGTAAATGTGTGCTCGATATCCTTGGGTTGTGGGCCGGAGGCGAGACGGCTTGGCGGTACTATATACCACCAATTGCCTCATCTTCATAGGCAGAGATATGCCGCGCTCAGTTGTCAGCCCTTCATGGCGAAACATATTTGCTCCAGTTGAACAAGAGGCTTAGTTTTCAGGTGTTTTTGTGAGTTGCAGCTTTGCGGGAACGAGGCACCGGGCTTGCACTGTGCGCCGTCAGTGACGAGTCTGACTACAACCATCAAACGTCGCTTCAAGCGCATGCGACGGCGCCGCAAGGTCGGTCGAGCATATGATATGGCGCTCGAAGTCGCAGGTGTGCTCCCGCCACAGGCGAACGTGCTCGACGTCGGCTGCGGCAATGGCTTTATCGCGCATCATCTTCAAGGGACTGTTGGGCACGCCTGTGGTTGGGTTGGACGTCGGCCACGACACCGCCGCTCGGATCAATTATCTTCCTTACGACGGCCGCCATTTTCCGGTCAAAGATGAGAGCTTTGACGCGGTACTGCTCTGCTATGTGCTGCATCACGCACAGGATCCGCGACTCGTGCTGAACGAAGTCAGCCGCGTGTTGCGCGATGGCGGCCTGGCGATTGTCTACGAAGATATACCTTCGATCTGGTGGGACCGGGTGGTCTGCTGGACGCACGATCGACAGTGGCGTGGACGAACTGGACCATGCACGTTCCAGGCAGAACAGGGTTGGCGCAGGATCGTTTAGTCTCGCGGGCTTCGAGATCGTGAAGGAGCGTCCGCTTTCGCGTTGGCGAAACCTCGCGCATCCGGTGTCGCGAAGATTCTTCGTGATTAAAAATCGTGTTAATTCTGTAAATCCTGTCATCGTGTCTCAAACCGAGATAGTTAAAGACCGGATTACAGGATTCCAGGATTTACAGGATGAATCTACTTAATCTCAACCATCCCACGTTCCATTAACTTCTTGATCATCTTCAAGCAGTCAGCCTCACGAAACGGGCAGATCGAGAGTATCGACTGTATGTCCCACGAACCATTGATTCGCGAAAGCACAAATCCTTCCTGCGGATCGATCTGCTGAGTCGTCAAATCAGACGGCGAGACACGCAAGTGCGGCACTGACTTCGGACCAATCTCGCCACTTTCGTAAACGCGTTTGACGAACTTCTCCTCAGCGGCCGGCAACAACGCCTGCGCTTCCGGATTATTCGGTTGTTGCTGCAAGGCCTTTTGAAGAATGTCCAACGCCGCTTCCGGATCGTCTTCAAGTTTGCGCTCGGCCGACCACACCATCTCCGTCACGCTCTCCGGCAAATCCTCGACTTCCTTGACCGGCGGCGGAACGTCTTCCGGCAACTCACCGACGACACGAGCAAGGCCTTCACTGATCAATGTGTAGAGCTGTCCGTAAACGTGAAACGCCGACGCGTGCATGTGGTAACAGATCTCCGCCACCGACATCCGCTTCTCGACAAAGAACAGAACCTGCCGGTATTCCTTGCCGAGTTTCAACGACGACGTCCAGCCGGCATTGAGCTCGAGGATCGTCCTGTCGTTCGGTACGAGCGTGCGATAGCGCGCGAACTCGTCAATCCGGTAAATCCCTTCCATGATGACGTTCGTCGGCTCGACTTCGATCAGTAATAAATCATCGGGCGGCGGCTCGTCGTCATAGAATTCGAAGTCACCGTCAGTCCACACAAACAGATCGTAGATCGCGTCGAGCGTGCGGGTCTTCAGGATGCTGAGCACATCGTCTTCGGTCAGGAATCCCTGCTCGACCAATACCTCGCCCAGCTTTGCGCCCGTCGTCCGCTGCATTTCGCGTGCGACTTTTAACTGGATCTCGTCGACTTTTCCGTAATGAAGCAAGACCTGGCCGAGATACTCGCGCGGATCGTTCGACTTTGACCCGACGATCGTTCCGTTTTTGAAGTAAATCTGTTTGGTGATCTTGCCTTGATCGAATTTGAGGGTGCCTGACTTGCGCGCTGCTGCCAAAAACTGCAACAGGTCAGTCAGGCTCATGGTTTTCAAAGTGCCTTGAATTGCCACGGAAGGATCAGTTCAGGAATGTCTTAATCTTCAACCAGGTCCGCAGTAATCGCCGGAGCTTCTGGTCCAGCTTCTCTCGCGATTTGCAGCAGACGCGCCAGGTTCGTTGATTGTTCTTCGTTTAGGTCGACAAATTGAACACCAAAGCCTCTGCCATGTCGATGGTGGCGGACTTCGCCTTCGAGATAAAGCCAATCGCCGTCAGGCAGCGAGACACGAAACGCGACGATCTCGCCGGCTAGTACCTCGCCCACGGTATCGAGGTAACAGCCGCCTTCAGAAAGATCGGTGATTTGCGCGGAGTGTCTCTCCTCGCCACCGTGCCAGACTGCATCGAGATTGACGCTTAGTCGGGGTTTAGAACGTCTATCATCCATGAGCTACATGCATCATAAAAGTTTTTGTCGATGCGCGGGAAGAAAAATATTTTTGGCGAGACAGTTGTAGACAGGATTTACAAGATTTTCCATGATTCACAAGATTAAATCCTGCAAATCCTGAAACATCTTGTAAATCCTGTCTAACAACTGACTCTGACTCTGAGCGCTTCGGGAATGATCTGGAACGTCGCCGGCAGTCTTCCAGGAAGTTCTCCATCCACTTCCAGCGCGACTTCCGCCGCGCGATCCGCTGCTCGCACTGTGATCTTTCGCGCTAACGCATGACTCACTTCGGGCATCGAGAGGTGCGAGCCCGTATAAATGCGCGGCGCGCTCGTGAAGATCTTCAGCGCGCTCAAATCGCCCACCCCAATCACGTCAAACTTGCCGTCCGTCAGTTTCGCATCGGGAGCGATCTTCATCCCGCCACCAAAATAACGTGCATTTGCGACACATAGATTCGAAACGACGAGATGGCGCTCGTGCGAATCGTCGAGTTGGACCACGAGACGCACGGGGTCGTTGCGCATGGCCGTTTTTAGGAGCGCAGACGCAAAAGACGCATGGTCAGTTTTTACTCGTTCGATGACTTTCGTGCTCATACCGCACGAAGCGACGCCGACGAAGTACCGCGTCGCATCACTTCCATTGTTATCGACATAGGAGACGCGCCCGACATCGATCCGGGCGGTGCGGCCAGTGCGAAGTATTCTCGCAGCGTCGCGAGTCCGCGAAGGAATCTCGAGAGTTCTTCTGAAATCGCCACCCGTGCCGCTGGGCAGAATTCCAAGCTCCGCGTCTTTTCCTGACGACAAAATGCCGTTCGCGACTTCCGAGATAGTCCCATCACCACCGCAGGCGATGACGAACTTCGCGCCTTTACGTGCCGCTTCGTTCGCGAGCGCCGCCGCATCGCCACGATGTTTCGTGAACACTACTCGAAACGAACCGAACTGCGAGCGCAGGGCACTCGCAATCTGCGGCCACGCTTCACCCGTACTACCGCCTGCTGATGATGGATTAACTATTACTACTGACATATTTTTTCCACAGACTTCGCAGATTGCTCAGATATTCTGTGTAATCTGTGGATGGCTTTGTCTTGTTCGCCGAGGCCGGCAATTTTCTCCATAACTGCATCTGCAATCTCTTTATGCGTTCGCAGCCGATCCGGTTTCGCAAGATGCTCGCTCAAATCCATTACCTCACCGAAATGAATTCGAATCACATCCTCGCGGTTCCAGTTTCGCGCCACCTGCTTTGTCAAACTATTACACAGCCCCGCGATGAACACCGGAATCACCTGTGGCTGCGCCTCCATGATCAACTTTCCCACACCCGGCTGCGCGCGCAGGAAAGAATACGGATCGTCGCCCTTATTGCGAGTTCCTTCGGGATGAAATCCGATGATGTTGCCTGCCCCGGAACGTGCGAGATCCTTGAGCACTTCAAATGAGAACTTATCAAACGCGCGTTTCTCGGGAATTGGATGATCACCGGTGGCGAAGAATGGCGGATACATGGACCACCAGCCCATGATCAGGTTCACTAAAAGTCCGAGCGGTGACTGGTAGAAGAATCTTCCACGCACGGGAAAGAAGAGTCGCTTGGGCCAAGCTGTGTTGCGAAACAGCACCGTCGACACAGCATACATGTCGAAGAACGAGCGATGATTCGCGACCAGCAGTATCGGTCGATCGTGCGCCGCGGCCTCGACATGCTCGAGGCCGTAGACGTTCATGATGTTGTAAGTGGAGAGATGGATCCAGCCGGCGCCGAGTGTGCTTTGACACCAAGTCCAAAATCGCTTCCACGCGCCCTCATTCATGCGCCGCACGAGGCGGAAAGCGAAACGTTCGAACGATGGTCAGGACTTCGAGCTCTTCTCTGTGCAACCTCTGTGTCCTCTGTGTCTCTGTGGTGAGTTCGTCCGACATCATTTAACCACAGAGACACAGAGGACACAGAGGTTGCACAGAGAATTCAGATAAACACTACTCAATCGAGAAGTATTTGGCCTCCGGATGGTGAACAATAATAGCCGAAGTCGACTGCTCTGGCTCTAGTTGAAACTCTTCACTCAGCTCCACGTCGATGCGTGAAGGATCGAGGAGTGTGAAAAGCTTCTCCTGATCTTCGAGTCGCGGGCAGGCAGGATATCCGAAGCTGAAACGCGAGCCCTGATACTCCTGCTTGAACAGTCGCGTCAGATCCGGTGAATCCGCGCCGGCAATGCCGAGCTCTTCGCGAATGCGTTTGTGCCACAGTTCCGCCAGCGCTTCTGCGCTTTCGACGCTCAAGCCGTGGAAGTAAAGATAGTCGGAGTAGTTGTCTGACTTGAACAACTCGTGAGAATACTCGCTCGCGCGCCGCCCAACGGTGACGAGATGAAACGCGACCACATCCATCCGGCCTGACTCTTTCGCAGCGAAGAAGTCCGCAAGGCACAAGTGCTTGCCCGCCGGCTGGCGTGGGAACGTGAACCGTACCTCTTTTCCTTCGTCATAAACGATCAGATCGTTTCCTTCTGACTGGCATTGGAAGTAACCGTAGACGAGCTTCGGATCGAGCAGCTTTTCCTGTACGGAACGTTTCTTTAGCTCCTGGTAAATCGGACGCACCTTCTCGCGCACGAGCGCCTGGTATTCTTCGAGCGGCATCCGGCCTTGTTTGAACTGCCACTGGCCCTTGAACAGCGCCGTCTCGTTGATGAACGAGAACAAGTCCGCGAGGGAGATGTTTTCAACCACACGCGAACCGTAGAACGGCGCGTGTGGAATCGGCACGTCACGACTGATCTTGGAGCGAACGGTGTGCGTCGTGTCACCGCTAACCTTCCGCGGTCTTGCCGCCTTTGCGAATACCGAGCTTTGCTTCTTCGCCGATCAAATCTTCCACATCGTCTGCGACTTCCAAACCCAGGGCGTCTGCACGCTTCTCGGCGGCGCCTGATTCGGTCTCGCCTACCAATAGATCCATCGTGTGTAGACCGGCAAACGCATCGCGCGCGTAGTAGAGTTGTCCTTTGTAAAGAGACTTCAGATCGTCCTCGACATACTTGCGCGTCAACGCGGCGCCTCCGAGCACGACCGGCACCTTGATGCCACGCTCGTTCATTAGCTCGAGGTTCTCGCGCATGATGAGCGTCGACTTCACGAGCAGACCGCTCATGCCGATCGCGTCCGCACTGTTTTCGTCGCACGCCTGCAAGATCGCTTCAATCGGCTGCTTGATGCCGAGGTTCAGGACCTTGTAGCCGTTATTCGTGAGAATGATGTCGACGAGGTTCTTGCCGATGTCGTGGACGTCGCCTTTCACGGTCGCGAGCACCATCGTTCCCTTCGCGGTCGCGCCGCCCTTCTTCTCCATGAAGGGTTCGAGAAAACGCACTGCGGATTTCATCGCTTCGGCAGACTGCAACACGAACGGCAGTTGCATCTGGCCGCTGCCGAAGAGATCGCCGACGACCTTCATGCCGTCCAGAAGAATGTTGTTGATGATGTCGAGCGCAGGATATTTCTCGAGACCGGTTCGCAGCTCGTCTTCGAGGCCGATCTTCTCGCCGTCGATGATGTGGTTCTTGAGCCGCTCCTCGACAGTTTCACCCTTACTGGCCTTCTTCGACGCCTTCGCCTTCACACCTTCGAAAAGCTTTGTGAACTCAGTCAGCGGATCGTAAACGCAAACATCTCCTTCAAACTTGCGCTGATCGTAAATCAGCTCACGCGCGACTTTCAGCTCCTGTTCGCCAATGCGGTTCAGCGGCTCGATCTTACTGGCATTCACGATCGCGGAGTCGAGGCCGGCTTCAACCGCATCGTGCAGAAACACCGAGTTCAGCACAACTCTGGATGCCTGATTCAGACCAAAAGAGATGTTCGAAACGCCTAAGATAGTGAATGCGCCCGGCAGCTCGGCTTTGATTTGCCTGATCGCCTCGATGGTTTCCAGCGCGTTGCGGCGGTCTTCTTCAATACCGGTCGAGATCGGCAATGCGAGCGAGTCGAAGAAAATGTCAGACGCCGGCAGGCCTAATTCTGTCGTGGCCTGATCGTAAGCACGCTTCGCGATCTTGAACTTGCCTTCACGTGTGCGCGCCATGCCCTCTTCGTCGATCGTTCCGATGACTACACTCGCGCCGTACGTCTTCGCGAGCTCGATCACTTTCGCGAAGCGAGGCACGCCGTCTTCATAGTTGGTCGAGTTAAGGATGCTCTTGCCGCCCGCGTGCTGAAGTCCGGCTTCCATCTTCTGCCACTCGGTCGAGTCGAACATCAGAGGGATCTTGACGTTGGTCACGAGCCGCGATGCGAGTTCGTGCATGTCGGCTTCACCGTCGCGGCCGACGAAGTCGACGTTCACATCGAGAATGTGGGCGCCTTCGCGTTCCTGCTCTTTGCCGAGCGCAACTAAACCGTCCCAGTCTTCCACGTTGAGCAGGTCGCGCATCTTCTTCGACCCACTCGCGTTCACGCGTTCACCGACGATCAGAAACGACGCATCCTGCACGTATGGCTGTTGACTGTAGATCGACGAGGCCGCGGGTAACGTTATCGCGTGACGCTCCTTTGGTGTGACCCGCTGCATCGCTTCGACGACGAGACGCAGATGCGCCGGTGTCGTTCCACAACAACCACCGACAATGTTGGCGCCGAAGTCGTTCGCGAAGTGGACCACTTGCGCGGTGAAACTCTCCGGCGTCTCGTCGTAGTGCATCTTGCCTTCGACGACGGACGGCAGACCCGCATTCGGAAGGACGGAGACTGGCAGTGGCGAGTTTTCGCAAATGTAGCGAATACTCTCCGTCATGTGCTTTGGACCAGTGCCGCAGTTCATGCCGACGACGTCAATCGGAAACGGCGCAAGAGCGGTCAACGCGGCCGAGATCTCGGTGCCGTTCAGCATCGTCCCAAACACTTCGATCGTCACCTGTGCGATGACGGGCACGCGACGATGTGACTCCTTGAAGTGTCCGAAGATTGCGGCGAGTGCGGCTTTTGTTTGCAGGAGGTCCTGGCACGTCTCGACGATCAAAAGATCGACGCCGCCGTCGAGTAGTCCACGAGCCTGAACCGCGTAGGCGTCGCGCAGATCTTTGAACGTGATGTGGCCGAGTGTTGGCAGTTTGCGGCCCGGGCCCATTGAGCCAGCCACCCAACGCGGTTTGTCTTTGGTGGAGTAATCGGAAGCGACACGTTTCGCGAGCTGCGCCGCGAGCACGTTCATGTCGTACGCCTTGTCGCCAATATCGTATTCGGCAAAGTCTACGGGCGTGCCGTTGAATGAGTTCGTCTCGACGACGTCGCAGCCGACGTCGAGGAAGGCTGCGTGTACCTTCTCGACCGCGTCCGGTCTCGTAACGAGCAGGTTCTCGTTGCAGCCTTCGAAGCGCGGTCCACCAAAGTCGTCGAGCGACAGGTTTTGGACCTGTAGATTGGTACCCATCGCGCCGTCGAAGACGACGATGCGTTCTTTAAGAGTGTCGAGAAGGTTCGCCATAGGCAATAACAAAGGCCCCGCGCCTAACAACGCGGAGCCTCAAAAACTTAACTCACCGAGCTGTTTAGCGGATTATTTTATGTGGCCGCAAGTCGCTTTAACTCACCACGCCAAATTGTCAAATCGTATTGAACCATATCTTGTTCATCCTGTAAATCCTGCAATCCTGTCTAAGGACTTACTCAACAGACCAGAGCTCATTGAGGTTCAGTTTGAAGCCTGGAAGTAATGGATCACCAGACACTGTCTCTGGATTCTCCAGCACCACGGTCTCTTGATTAGGCCTATACACATACACTTGTCGCTTGAGCGGATCGATCAACCAGCCCAGGGACGCACCGTTCTCCATGTATTCGAACATCTTGTTGCGCAATTCGCTCAGGCGGTCACTAGGGGACCTGAGTTCGACAACGAAGTCCGGACACCAGGGACCAAAGCGCTTCTTTTGCTGGTCTGTCAGCCTGTCCCACTTTTCGCGTTTAATCCACGAGGCGTCCGGAGACCGAATAGCACCGTTGGGGAGTGTGAACCCTGCAGCATTCCCAAAACAGACACCGATCCCATGCTGTCTGAACCACATTTCGAGTTGACCTGTGAGGTTGGAATTGAGTCTACCAGTTTCTGCGCCTGTAGGCGGCATAACAATTAATTCTCCGGTTGAGGTGAGTTCAAGCCGCAGTTTTCTGTACTCGCGACAGAGTTCTTCGAACTGTTTTGGTGTTACTAATTGATGCGTTAAGGCAATCAGCTCTGGAGGAATGTAAGCGTCGTCGTGAATTTGTGTGAGATTACGAGCCATTCCGAAACTCCTTATCGTTGCAAGCATCCTAGCATCCGTCTAATCCCTCGACAATATGCGAATCCGGCTATTATTTGTCGAAAGTGGCTATTTACGATTAACATCCCTGCATGCGTCGCGCCATCTACCCCGGTTCGTTCGACCCAGTCACTAACGGTCACCTGGACATCATCGAGCGCGGCTGCAAACTCTTCGACGAGATCATCATCAGCATTCTCGTAAATCCTGAGAAGCAGCCGTTTTTCACTGTGGACGAACGGCGCGAAATGCTCGGTGAAGTCGTGCAGGACATCTCTCGTGGACGCTGCACTGTCCGCGTCGATTCGTTCAGCGGACTGCTCGTCAACTATGCCGTGGCCCAACAGGCAGACGTGATCGTACGCGGCATACGCGCCATCTCCGATTACGAGTACGAGCTACAGATGGCATTGATGAACCGCCGTCTTGAGCCCGGCATTGAAACCGTCTTCATGATGCCGGCTGAAACTTACTCATACGTCAGCTCGCGTCTGGTCAAAGAGGTGTTTCATCTCGGCGGCACAATCACCGGACTCGTCCCACCACTGATCGAAACACGAATGAAAGAAAAGTTGAACCGATGAAAACATGGCCCGTTATGTCATCATCCTTCCCTGTTTCTGAAAATGTCGCTCGCATGCAGTCATCGGCCACGATGGCGGCGATGGCGGCTGCGGAAGCATTGCGAGCCTCTGGCGCAAACGTGTGCGACTTTGGCGCCGGCGAGCCTGACTTCGACACGCCCGACAACATCAAGCAAGCAGCCGATCGGGCCATGCGCGCGGGCCGCACGAAGTACACAGCCAGCGCAGGCATTCGCGAACTGCAACGCGCAATCATCGATTTCTACAAACGAGAGTTTGGCACCGAGTACCAGCCGAACGAAGTGATGGCCACAGCCGGTGGCAAGCAAGCTATATTCAATGCGGGCGTCACTTTATTGAATCCCGGCGATGAAGCACTGATTCCTAAACCTTACTGGGTGACTTTTCCGGAGATCGCAGTCTTCGCAGGCGCGAAACCGGTGTTCATCGAAACTGAAGAGACTGGTTTTGTTCTCAGCGTCGAACAGGTCGAGCGCGCGATTACGCCAAAGACGAAGCTGCTTATTCTCAACTCGCCTTCGAATCCCTCGGGACGCGTTCTACCGCCGTCGGAGTTTCGCAAGATCATGGAGCTGACGAGCGAGCGTGGGATATATGTCATTTCGGACGAGTGTTACCTCAGGTTTGTGTATCCGCCGGGCGAAGTTTTTAGTGCGGCGAGTCTGCCGGCAGAGCTGAGATCACGCTTGTGCATCGCCGGATCGTTTTCGAAGACTTATGCGATGACCGGATGGCGCGTGGGATATGCGCTCGCGCCGGCTGAGTGGACTAAGGCGATGTTGAAAGTTCAGGGCCACTCAACATCGAATACCAACTCGATCGCGCAGTGGGCGGCGGTCGAGGCGCTTACAGGACCACAGGAGTCTGTCGGTGTCATGCTTTCGGAATATACGGCGCGCCGTGCGTGGTTACTGGACGCGCTGCGAGGGATTCCGGGGTTCAAGTGCAGCGAACCTGAAGGTGCGTTCTATGCTTTTCCTGATGTGCGTGGCTGTTTGAAAAAGGAGCTGAAGACTTCGGGCGACTTCGCGCAACGACTACTCGAAGAGGAACACACGGTCGTCACGGATGGAGCAGGATTTGGGGCGGAGGGCTATATTAGGATCTCTTACGCGACGTCTATGGAACAGATCAAGGAAGGTATTGAGCGCATCAAGCGCTTCGCGGAGAAATACGTTTAAATACAAAACCATCCACAGATTACGCCGATCTCTGTGTAATCTGTGGATGGGTTTTTCTTAGTACAGGTTAAAGTTGTATTCCAACTGCATCCACATCGAGACCTGATGTCCGTCCTTCGTCGCAGGTACGAACTTGATCTGACGTGCCGCTGCAATCGCTCTCTCAGTCAACCCATACGGCAGACCCGAAACGGTCCTGATATTCTGCACACTGCCGTTTGAAGCAAACACCACTTTCAGCACGACCGTACCGGTAACCTGGTTCTTGCGTGCGTCTTCGGTGTACTGCGGCTCGGGCTTCGAAATCAAACGTGCCTTCGTCGTGACGTCCTTACCAGTAAAGATCCTGGAATAGTCACCGCCACCGCCGCCGCCTGGTCCACCACCACCGGCATTGAAATCTCCACCACCGACGTTACCGCCGCGACCGGGTCCAAACCCATTACCTGAGCCAGAGCCGATACCAGTACCGTCTCCAGTTCCGATACCATTTCCGGTACCTGTGCCGGACGAAGGAGTGGTGCTCTTGGATTTAGGATCACCATACGGCAACACTCGAGCGTCAGGTGGGATCAACATCGGATCCGCATTCAGTGTCGCTGCCACCGGCAATGCCGGATTCTTGATTTGCGGTGGCTTCGGATCCGGCGGAATTATCTGCGGAACGTCTAAAGATGCCTGCGGCGTTTTTCCGAACGAAGCAGGAGTCTGTTCTTGTCGTCCGCCACCGCCACCACCGCCAGGTCGTTCCTGCTTCGGCTTGCTGCCGCCGCCACTACCCTTGTTGAGTCCGGCAGTTCCTGGATCAGGTGTCGGCTGCTCTTCCGGAATATCGAGCATCTGCTCGACCTGTAGCTCTTCGTTATTCTGCGCCACGAGCTGCTGTTGCTTGTTTCTGTAATCGATTCCGACGATAACGCCAAGAATCGCAAACAGGAACACAAACGACGAGACCATCGCAGCGACTACGCTTCTCGAGTCTGACGGCTCAGCGCCCATCACGGCAGCGCCACGCTCACGGCCCAGCCACGTCGAAAACAGCGCCACCAGCAGACCACCGGCGATGATTGCGAAAACAATCAGTCCGACTTTCGAGGAGCTCGCACCCTGCGAGCGATCCATCAGCATGACTGCGCCGACGAGGGCCAGCATACCCAGGAAAGCCGCACCCATCGCAACGAGCACGTTCGGCTTGCCCAGAAACTGCCGCATCCTCTGGCCATAACCGACGAAAGCTCGCTTCGTGAATCCAAACGGATCACGTTTGAACTCGGGCCACGTCAGCTCATATTCATGGGCAACGTCTTTCATCTCGTGGCTCAGACGAGCTACGAGACCAGAATCGTCCATGATTGTCAGGTGATACTCGTCTCGCAATGCGAGCGCTGAGGAAGTATTGGAAGCAACCCAAGCTGGTTCGCTCTCAACCGGCGCCTTCGTATAAGTCGCCGCTGACTCAGCCACCGTGTCTCGGTTGACTGTTACGCTCGGATCACGATTAACAGTCACGCTTGGATCTTCCACTGGCGGCGTTACTGTCGCTAGTGGCGTCCCGTCGACCGGACAAAAGCTGAACTTGTCAGCAAACTCTTCTTGACATACTGAACAATACTTCATCGATACTACCTCTTCTCGCCTGTGGGGGAGCAGCACCGACTGAGACAGTCCGTCTGCACCAGAAAATTCTCTTGCAAAGCTCGTTTCGATTCGCTTGTCGAGAACTCTCGAAGGCCCTGGCGCGACCCAGCGTTCGAGCATCGATTTGAGCTCATTGTCGGAATTAAACTCTTCCTCCGGCTCAACGCCCATTTCAGGCCTCCCTCAAAGTAACAATTTCCCGACCACTATTCAATTCCTGATTGCTTTCCAGATACGGTCGAAGGATCCGTCTCAAACCCTCGCGCGCCCTGTATAAACGGGCCTTTACTGCTCCTACGTCGGTGCCTGCAACCTCAGCCACCTCGCTCAAGCTTAACCCCTCATACTCAAACAAAATCAGCGCCTCACGTTGTAGTGGCGGAAGACTGAATACCGCTTCCCTCACATGAGTCGCCAGCTCTTCGTCGAGCAACCTTCGCAGAGGCGCGCGACGTGGCGATTCTTTCGGTTCCTCACACTTCATCCAGCCCGGTCTCGCGTCCCTGATCTCGGAAGTGTTTCAAAGCCAGGTTACGCGCGGCTGCATACAAGTAAGTTTTCAAGGAAGCTCGTTCTGGACGATAGTTCTCAGGTTTGCGAATCAAGCTGAGAAAGCAGTCGTGCGTAACGTCTTCAGCACTCTCAACCGAGCCCAGCAACCGGTAAGCAAAACGAAAAATTGGTTCCCGGTATCGATCGTACAACGCCAGAAAGGCCGCCTGATCGCCTCCTCCCGCTTTTTGCAGTAAAACCTCGTCTGTGGTTCTCTCGGGCAATCAAGCACTCGATCCTGCAGGACTTGGCTCCTGCTATAGTTACCCTCGGCCCCGGAAAAAGTTACGGGTCTCGGGTGAAAAAAACTTGCGCGGCCCAGTGAAATCCGTATCGCAAATATCGGGCGAATATTAATCCCACGAGGGCGGCAAGTACATATCTTTTGCAATTTTTGCCGGGTCAGATCGACCAGATCCCTTTGTCAATCAGGGCTTAGGATGCGCTTGTAAAGCCAAACGGTTGACGGGCAAACGCTCGGCATCTAAGATGTTTTGGTCCCTTTAACTCGCTATGAAGTCTTCTTTGCGTCTTTGCGCCTTTGCGGGAACAATCCTCCTCTGCGCTACCCTTGCAGCGCAGCCTTTACGCGCCCAAACCTCCAATGCTCCGGAACGCGAGCAGCTCCTGAACGGCCTGCGCCTGCTCTTCTGGCTGAAACCGGGTAGTCCGGACGTCATCCTGAAACTGCGCATCAACAGCGGCGCCGCCTTCGATCTCTCCGGGAAGTCAGGACAGATGGCGTTGCTTGGCGACCTCCTGTTTCCCGACCCCGCGACTGTCGATTACTTCTCAGACGAGATGGGCGGCAAGCTCGACGTCAGCGTCACTTACGATTCCACCACCATCACGATGGTTGGCAAGGCGGATCAGCTTGAACACATCGTCGAAGTGCTGCGCAACGCTCTCATCGCAACGCAATTTACGCCCGAAGTCGTGACAAAGATGCGCGATGCGCGGATCAAGCTCGTGCGCGACACGATCGTATCTCGCCTGCGGAAGTGGCTGACCGCGCGATCGCTGCAAGGCTCTACGGCGATTTTCCGTACGGGCGTCCTGCCGCCGGCTCGCCCGAGGACATGGCGCGAGTCGAACGCGCTGATGTGATGCAGGCTCACGAACGTTTTCTGAATTCAAATAACGCCACACTCGCGATCATCGGCGGTGTGACTAAACAGCGCGCAATGAAAACGTTGCGCCAGTTACTCGGTCCATGGCGCAAGAGTGAACAGATCATACCAACCACATTTCGTCAGCCGAATCCACCCGATACACGAACACTGATCGTTAACGTACCTGGCCCAAATGTCGAGCTGCGTTTGGCAGTGCGTGGTGTTTCACGTGCCGACACTGACTTTCCGATCGCGCTGGTTTTGGCGCGCGTGGCACAACATCGCTGGCAAGCAACTACTCCTGAGCTATCGAAGCAACCGGTTTTCGTCAGAAGTGATGCTTTCGTTTTACCGGGAGCTTTCGTGATGGGCGCCACAGTCACTGAGATGAATACGGCTGATTCACTAGCGAATGCGAGAAAAGTCATTGACATCGTTGATGACGACTCCGGCAACACCTGATGAGATCGAGCGCGCAAAGAACGAAGTGATCGGCGACGTCATGACGGTCACTCGCAAAGCCTGACGCACTCGCAGATCCATGGCTCGACGCTGATACGTATCGGTTCAGTGCGCCTCAGGATCAGAGTTGCGTTGTTACGTGCTGTAACACCTGCAGATATTCAGCGCGTCGCTAATCGGCTTTTCAATAAGACCATCGTTTCAGTTGTTGCAGGAGAATCGGCGCCACTCAAGGCCGCATTGCAGGGTCGTTTTCAATATGAAGTATTCGGCGAGATTGCTAACTCCGGCTCCATCGCAAAAACCGCCAACGAAACCGGCGAATAATAACAATCCCGGGTAATCACAAATTGTTTGCAAGCGTCTTGCAACCAAACCTGAATCGGATTTGGCTTAACTAACTGTGCTTGAGAACGGAAGTGCCGCGAAGGAACATGCGGGCCGCGTTCGCGAGATGTTTGGACGGATCGCGGGCCGTTACGATCTTTTGAACCACTTGCTTTCCGGCAATGTCGACAAACGTTGGCGCCGGATCGTAGCAAACAGAGTACGCGACAAGCTTTCGTCGAGCAGCGCGCGCGTTCTCGATGTGGCCTGTGGCACAGGCGATCTCTCAATCACGTTGTTTGAAATTACGGGAGCAGGAGTTGTTGGGACTGATTTCTGCCGGCCGATGCTGGATATCGCTGCCGGTAAGATTTCCGGTCGCATACGCTTAATCGAAGGCGACGCATTGGACCTGCCCTTTCGAGATGGCACATTCGACGTGGCCACAATCGCGTTTGGATTGCGAAACCTGTCGAGTGTCGAAAGTGGTCTGGCTGAACTTTCAAGAGTCGTGAAACCGGGCGGCTGGGTGGCTGTGCTCGAGTTTTCGAGACCGGCGAATGCGATGCTGCGACCCTTGTTTAATCTGTATTTTAGAAAACTACTGCCGTGGATGGGGGGCCTTATTAGCGGTTCACGAAGCGCCTATACCTATCTGCCGGCTTCGGTCCAGACGTTTCCGGACCAGTCTCAACTCTCGCTCCTGATGGAGCAGGCAGGTTTCGTTCAGGTTGGTTATGAGAACCTCACAGGTGGCATTGCGGCATTGCACCTGGGCATGAGGCCGAATTAAGTTGTGGGATTGGTTGCAGCGCTTAGTTTGCAACCAGATACGTAGTCACGGGGTATGGTTTGGTAAGCGCGCGGTTGTCGGGGCTGTGCGAGTATTCGAACCTACTCCGGGCTACGTTTTTTATTAGCCACAAAAGGCACAAAAAGCACATAAGCTGAATGAGAAGGCGCCATGAATTGACTCCTTCTTCATTCAGCTTATGTGCTTTTTGTGCCTTTTGTGGCTAATTCTTTTTGTGAATGTTGTATCATGCGCGCCGGTGGGCCTCCTGAAACGACTGCTGATCCTGATACTCGTTGTTTGGACCGTCGTCTCTCTCGTTACACTCTTAATCGAATTCGTTCCCGGTGATCCGGCAGTAGCTGTACTCGGCGAACAAGCGACGCCGGAACAATTTGCACAGTTTCGCGAGAAGCACGGCCTCGATCGTCCGCCCTTCTTCTTCTCTTTTCCGCGCGACAACAACGGTGAGCGACACTTCGTCTGGCACGGTGGCGATAATCGCTACGTTGATTACTGGCGCTCACTTCTAACAGGCGACATGGGCCTTTCGTTTCGCAACGATCGTCCGGTAATCGATCTCATTCTCGAACGCTATCCAGCGACAATTGAGCTTGCGATTGCAGCAATGTTGATTGCGATATTGATCGCGATACCGCTCGGCGTCATTGCCGGCACAAATCGCGGCACACTTATCGACAACACCGCTTCGGTCGTCGCACTTCTCGGTATCAGCCTGCCCAGTTTCGTGATCGGACCAATGCTCGTCTACATCTTCGCCGTGAAACTCCGCTTGCTTGCGCCCTCAGGTCGCTTTGACTGGAGCGACATCATTCTTCCCGCTTTCACACTCGGCGCCGCATTGTCTGCCATCCTGACGCGCATGGTGCGCTCGTCTGTGATCGAGGAGCTTGGGGAGGATTACGTTCGTACAGCGCGTGCGAAAGGTTTGAGCGAGCGCACGGTTATTTACAAACACGTGTTGAAGAACGGGTTGATTCCAGTCGTTACGATTCTTGGTTTGCAGCTCGGTGTTTTGCTTGCGGGAGCAATCATCACGGAGAAAATCTTTGGTTGGCCCGGGCTCGGGTTGTTGCTTGTTGAGGATGGGATTGGAAAACGTGACTATCGCGTCGTGCAGGGTTGCGTGCTCGTGATCAGTATGACTTACATCATCGCGAACCTACTCACGGACATGGTCTATCGCTGGCTCGATCCGCGGATCCGCGTTGGGTAAGACTTTGACAGGATTACAGGATTTTCAGAATACCAGGATAAGAATCCTGTAAATCCTGTAAATCCTGTCTAAATGTGATTCACAAATGAATCGTCTCACTGTAATCGGATTGATCATCGTCATCGTGCTGGTAATCGTCGCACTGTTCGCGCCGTGGATCGCGACGTACGACGTCGGCGCGACTGATCTCTCGATGCGTTACCTGCCACCATCCGCCGCGCACTGGTTCGGCACTGACTCCACGGGCCGCGATATCTTTTCGCGTGTGGTCTTCGGCGCACGCATCTCGTTACAGGTCGGCCTCATTGTGGTGACGGTGTCTAGCCGTGATCGGCACAATGCTTGGTGCGTTTGCGGGATACTACGGCGGTTGGATCGATCGCATCGTCTCAGGTTATGTCTTCAACGTCTTCCTCGCCTTTCCCGGTCTGCTGCTGGCAATCGCGATGGTTGCATTTCTCGGCGCGGGCTTGAACAAACTTATTCTCGCGTTGTGCATTATCGGCTGGGTTGGTTACGCGCGTCTCATTCGTGGCCAGGTGTTGAAAGTTCGTGAATACGACTTCGTCCAGGCAGCACGTGCGCTCGGTGCGAACGACGCGCGTATTCTGCTGGTCCATATACTTCCGAACGCGATTCAACCGCTGATCGTGCAGGCAAGTTTGGGAATGGCAGGCGCAGTGCTCTCGGAAGCAGCACTTTCATTTCTCGGACTAGGCGTGCCACCACCAGCGCCGTCGTGGGGCGTCATGATCGAAGAAGCTCGCGATCTCTCGACGCTGCAAGCCGCGCCGCACGCTCTGATCTTTCCCGGCATCGCCATCGCGCTCACGGTCCTCGCTTTCAACTTCATCGGCGATGGACTGCGCGAATACCTCGACCCGCGGCAACGAGCTCGATGAGCGCCATCTCCATCCGCAATTTGTCGAAAACTTATCCCGTGCCTTTCCGGCGACTGCGCGCGTTCTTCCGCCGGCCTGTGAAAGATCCCGTTGAAGCGCTGCGCGACGTGTCGTTCGAAGTTGAGACAGGAGAGATCTTCGGATTGATTGGTCGGAACGGCGCGGGCAAGACGACTTTGACGAAGATCGTTGCGACTCTCGTCCAACCGACAACCGGCAGCGTCTCAGTGCACGGTCACGATAGCGTCAACGATGACGAGCACGTACGCCGCCAGGTCGGCCTCGCGACTGCTGAAGAACGTAGCTTCTACTGGCGTTTGACGTCCGACCAGAACCTGATGTTCTTCGCGCGGCTTCACGGCCTCTCTGATCGAGTCGCAAAGCAACGTATCAAAGATCTATTTGGGAAACTCGAGTTGGACGAAGTCGCGCGTCGTCGTTTTGGTGAAATGTCGACCGGTAACAAGCAACGACTGGCTGTGGCGCGCGCGATGCTGGCGAGTCCGCCAGTGCTTTTGCTTGATGAGCCAACACGTTCGCTCGATCCTCTTGCGGCAGCGAGAATGAGAGACTTGATTCGCTCGCTCGCGGAGCAGGATCCGCCGGTAACAATTCTTTTGACGTCGCACAATCTGGCTGAGGTAGAGACACTCTGTGCGCGTGTGGCGATAATCAGTCGCGGCCGCATTCGTGCGATCGACACGCCGCGCAACCTCCGCGATCTCACTTCTTCGTCTGAGACCGTGCACATAACTCTTGCGGATGGCGAAAAGATCTCGTTCACACGACAACCCAACGACGATGCTACTGGATGAGAAGATAAAAGGGTTGCAGAAGCGATGGTAAGCGTATCGTTGATATCGAGACCGAGCGAGCGACGCTGCTCGATGTGTTAGAAAGGTATGAAGAATCTTAAATTACTTCCGCGTCGAATCTTCGCGTTCGTAGCGCGAGACTTCCGCCTGTTCGTGAGCTATCGCATGCAGTTCTTCCTGCGCATACTCTCAGTACTGACGGTCGTCACAACACTCTTCTTCATCTCAAAGATCTTTTCGCCGGCTTTACCGATCCGCAGTTCTCGCAATGGCGCGACCCACTCGCCTCATGGCTCACGGGCCTCGCTGTTCTCAACTACTTCATGACGGGCTTCTCCAGCCTCGCGAACTCGATCAGACAGGAACAAATGCAGGGCACGTTGGAGAGCGTTCTGCTGACGCCGATCAATCTGCCGACGATTATTGTCGCCAGCTCGGCGTGGGATTTTCTCGAGACGACGTTCTTCTCGTTTCTGTATCTCTTCTTCGGTCGAGTGTTCTTCGGCGTGCAGTTTCGTGGCAGCTTCTTTCTCGCCGTCGTGTTTCTTTTACTCACGACGGTGGTGCTCGCTTGTTTGGGCATTCTCTCGGCGAGCTTCGCGATGGTCTTCAAGCGCGGCGACCCATTCGGCATCTTTCTGGGCGCGGGCTCCGCGTTGTTTTCGGGCGTGTTCTTCCCAACACAACTATTAAAAACCTACGCCGGCCCAAAACTCGGCAGCATCTCCCTCATCCTCCCTGCCACTCACGGGCTCCAGGGCATCAGGCAAGTCCTGCTCGAAGGCCACGGCCTCGCACAAGTCACGCAGCCACTGTTCACGTTGCTTGGATTTCTGGTGGTGCTGCTACCCTTTTCGCTGTGGGTCTTCGGGCGCGCCGTGCGCCGGGCGAAGCGCGAGGGAAGCTTGATCCAATATTAGACAGGATTTACAGGATTTTGCAGGATTAACAGGAATTAAAGCCCCAAATCCTGTGAATCCTGAAACATCTTGTAAATCCTGTCTATGACTTACTCGTAACCACTGTGCTACCATCCGGAACGATGCACCGAGGCGTCGCAGAAAGCGTTCTGGATCTTATAGGCCAGACTCCCCTTCTTCATCTTTCCCGTTTCGCAAAGCCACCGCTCGCGGGAATCTACGCAAAAATCGAATGGCTTAATCCCGGCGGATCGGTTAAGGATCGTGTGGCCTTAGGGATGATTCTCGACGCCGAGGAAAAGGACTACTCAAGCCCGGCGCCACGATCATCGAGCCGACCGCCGGAAACACCGGCATCGGACTTGCACTCGTCGGGAGTTGCACGCGGCTACCGTGTTATTCTCTGCGTCCCGCGAGGCTACGCAGTCGAGAAAATGAAGCTGATCGAAGCTCTCGGCGGCGAGCTCGAGTACGTCTCCAAGGAGGCAGGAATGCAGGGCGCGATCGACCGTTGTCACGAGCTCGCGGAATCGATCGATGGCAGTTTCGTCCCACAGCAATTTGAGAATAATGCGAACCCGTGTTTTCATGAACTCACGACAGCGCGCGAGATCATCGAACAAATGAACGGCGAGATCGACGCTGTGGTGATCGGCGCGGGGACTTCAGGCACGTTTTGCGGCGTCTCGCGTGCGGTGCGAAAACACAATCGCAACGTGCTTTGTGTGCTCGTGGAACCGGAAGGATCGATTTACGGCGGCGGATCACCTGGACCAAAGAAAATTGAAGGCATCGGGCAGCGCGATTTTATTCCGAAGATCTTCGACGCGACTCTCGCCGACGAGATCATGATGGTCCAGGACGAAGAGGTTTGCGCGGCACTGAAGAAGATTGCGAAATTGGAAGGACTGCTCGGCGGCTGGTCGTCGGGCGCTGCTGCCGCCGCGTCGTATAAAATTGCGGAACGACTTGGCCCTGGCAAACGCGTCGTCACGGTTTTTCCTGACGGCGCCGAGCGATATCGCAGCCAGGGAATTTTTGACGAGTAACTGAAATATGGGATTTGCAACTACAGCCATTCATACTCGGATCAGAACCTGACGAGACCACAGGCGCCGTCACAGTTCCGATCTATCAAACATCAACGTACGCACAGGACGCACTCGGAAAGAACAAAGGCTACGAGTACGCGCGCACTCAAAATCCGACGCGCTTCGCAGTCGAACGAAACGTCGCCGCAATCGAAGGCGGACGTTTCGGTTTCGCGTTCGCTTCCGGCATGGCCGCAATCGACGCAACGTTGCGACTCGTCAAAGCCGGCGAACACGTCATCGTCTCCGATAACACTTACGGCGGCACCGCGCGTCTCTTCAATCGCATACTCGCGAATTACAACATCACTTTCGATTACGTCGACACGTCCGATCCCCTCAACGTCGAGGCCGCGATCAAGCCGAACACAAAAATGGTGTTTATCGAGACGCCGACCAATCCCGTGATGATCCTTACCGATCTGAAGGAAGTCAGCGAGATCGCACACCGCGCTGGTGCACGTGTTGTTTGCGACAACACATTCATGTCGCCATACCTGCAACGTCCACTCGAGTTTGGTGTCGACATCGTCGTGCATTCAACAACGAAGTATCTCAACGGTCACTCAGACGGCGTCGGCGGCATGGTCGTTCTTAACGATGAAGAGGATGCAAACTGGATCGGCTTCGTGCAAAACAGTGCGGGCGCGATTCTCTCGCCGTTCGACTCGTGGCTCGTTTTGCGTGGCACGAAGACGCTTGCGCTGCGCATGGAACAGCACGATAAGACCGGCCGCGCGGTCGCCGCGTTTTTAGAAGAGCATCCAAAGGTGAAAAAGGTTTATTATCCCGGCTCCGCGTCGCACCCGCAGCACGCCCTGGCGCGCCGCCAGCAACACGGTTTTGGTGGCATGGTGTCGTTTGACGTAGGCTCGCTGGAAAACGCGCGGACGGTGCTCGAGTCTGTTAAGCTCTGCACTCTCGCGGAAAGTTTGGGCGGTGTGGAGACACTGATCTCGCACCCGGCGACAATGACGCATGCCTCGGTTGACGAAGCGAAGCGGCAGCGATTAGGAATTACTGATGGATTGGTGCGTATCTCAGTCGGGATTGAAGATACGGACGACATTATTGCGGATCTGGATCAGGCGCTCGATAAAGTTTAGACAGGATTACAAAGATTAACAGGATTCGCAGGATGGGTTACAATCTCCCGGTTCTCAGCCTTTAACGACTTCCTTTAGCTCTCCATTTATGATTGTTGAGTTATACGCCAAATCAGACGTTGGCCGAGTTCGACGTGGCAATGAAGACAATTTTCTCGTACTCGATCTGTCTTCCGAACAAACCTGGACCGGCGCAGATGGCAATCCCGCTCCCGAAAAGCTAACGCGTTTCGATCTGGGCGACAAAGGATTAGTCCTGGTCGTCTCCGACGGCATGGGCGGCGCACTCGCCGGCGACGTTGCGAGTCGCATGGCTGTCGATTCAGTCCGCAAGATGCTGATTGGCGAGGGCGACGCGGTTTGCGATCCCGATCTCGATCTCGTCGAGTGCCTGAAGACCGCCACGCATTACGCCAACACGGCAATCCATCTTAAAAGCCAGGAAGACTCGCGCTGCGCGGGCATGGGCGCCACGTTTACCGGCGCGGCGGTCCGCGGCGACAACCTGGACCTCGTTCAGGTCGGCGACAGTCGCGGTTACGTTATCCGCAAGGACCAGATTCGACTCGCGACGAAGGACCAGTCGCTCGTGCAGCAACTCGTTGACGTGGGACAGATCAGCGAATCGGAAGCTGAGACACACATGTTCCGCAACGTGATACTGCAAGCACTCGGCGCGCAGAGCGAAGTGCAACCGGTGACGGGCAGGATTCGTCTGCGGCAGGACGATGTCGTGTTGCTTTGTAGTGATGGATTGTCAGGAAAGTTACGCGCGGAAGATATTCAGCACATCGTGCTCAACAGTAGGAACGATCTTTCGAAGGCGTGTGATGCGTTGATCGAAGAAGCGAACAATCGCGGTGGTGAGGATAATATCACTGTCGTGCTCGCGCGCTTCTCGGGTGATGACCTGGAAGCGCCTGCAACGGATCGGATCACGATCGAGCTCCCACCGCTCGAAGAAGACAAGACCCTCGACGACACCTACGAGGCCGACACCGAACCACACTAGTTAGACAGGATGTCAGGATTTACAGGAGGCATCTTGTTAATTCTGTAAATCTTGTAATCCTGTCTAGTTTTCCGTTAACGATTTAGATCGCCAGTCGGGTTCAGCTACCGATCCTCTTAACGTAAATCGACGCGCCCTCAACACTATCCACGCAAACGCGTTCGCCTGCTTCCAACGGCGGCTCGCCTGGCGCGGGATACGCGGTCCACGTCGATCCAAAAACTTTCACCGCACCTTCCTGTAGCGCCCCTCTGCTCGACGAAACCACAGTACCGACCTTCCCCGGCAACGAATCAACACCACTGCGTAGCGATTGCCCACTCTTCTCACGTGAAAAGTATTTGACAAAGATCGTCCGGGAGGCGGCAGTCAACCCCATCGACACTATCGCAAAAATCGCAAACTGTATCGCGAGACTTTCAATCCCAATGAACCCTGCAAAGGCTGCCGCGAGCGCTCCGATGCCGAACCAGAACAGCACGAAGCCCGTCGTGAAGATCTCGGCGACAATGAGTATCGCACCCAGAATGCACCAGAGAACCCAGAACCACTCGCTCATTGATTCAGCCCTTCGCCAGATTCTTCAACACGAACCACACATTCGCAGGCCGTTCCGCCAGCCTGCGCATGAAGTAAGGATACCAGTGTTTACCATAAGGCACATAGATTCTTACATTGTAACCGTCGCGCGCGAGTTGTCGCTGAAGATCACGCCGGACGCCGTACAGCATCTGAAACTCAAATTTTTCTTTCCCGATCCCTTCACGTTTCGCGAAATCGATCGTCGCGTCAATCATCTTCGGATCGTGCGTCGCGATGCCGTGGTAAGTGCCGCTCGCTAACAACAATTGCATCACCTTAACGTAGTTCGCATCGACGTCTTTCTTATCAGGAAATGCGACTTCCGGCGGCTCGTTGTATGCGCCTTTGCAGATGCGAATGCGCGCGGGCAATTTCACAAGCTCCTGCGCATCGGCGTAGGTGCGGTACAAGTACGACTGCAAAACGATGCCCACGTCGTTCAGACCAAATTCAGCGCGCAGTCGTTTGAAGATGTCGATAGTCACCTGGGTAACGTCTGAGCCTTCCATATCGACTCGCACGAAGTTTCCACGCCGCTGAGCTTCTTCTACAACTAGCCGCGCATTGTGGTAGGCCAGATCTGCATCGAGACCAAGACCAAACTGCGTCAGCTTGATCGAGACGTTTGAACGGATGTGTTGCTCGTCGATCTTCGCGAGTATGTTCAGATACTCGGTGACTTCCTGCTCGGCTTCAGCGGCGCTTCCTACCGATTCATTCAAATGATCGAATGAGGCAGTACAATTTTCTGTATTAAGCTGACGAATAAAAGGAACTACTTCGTCAATAGTGTCGCCGGCAACGAAACGAGTAGTGAGTTTTTTGAAAAATCCAAGGCGTGCGGCGAAATCTTTTAGCCCTTCCCGTTGGGACAACCAGAGCAGCGCGTTTCTTGTGATCATCTATTTCAGTCCGTTATGTGGTCCGTCCCTGTGGTATCCTTGGCGGCGCCTTTCTCCACCCAGCCAAGGAGGAGCATTTGCAGACGAGCATCAAAACGAGGAACTTGCCCGGATGCGATTGAAGCTCGTAATCGCCGCTTCGGTGCTGGCGGCAGTTGTGGGCGCCGGCATCTGCATCGCGCTCGTGTTAGGTGTCTTCTCCGTTAAGGCCCTGTCTAGTCCGGGCCTGCTCGTTGCTTCCACTCTCCTGCTTCCGATCGCGACGATTACTTTTGCTTCGATCTTTGTTTATCGCCACACTGCGCGACGTCGCAAGTTGCAGGCATTTCTCACTGCCATCATCGCGATAATACTCACGCTCGCTTTTTTTATCACCGCTTCGATACTGACTGGGCGATACAGTCCACTTGAACCACGCCCGCCTGCGGAACACGTCGCCTCTTAACTGATCGAGTTCAACCCAATCTCTTTTTGCACTGGCCGGAGCGCGTCGATCACGAAACGTATGTGGTCGTCGATATTCACTCCCAACTCTTCGACGCCTTGTTTGATGTCGTCGCGATTTACCGATCGCGCGAATGCTTTGTCTTTCAATTTCTTTTTGACTGACGAGACTTCCATGTCGTCGAGACTACGCGAAGGCCTGACAAGTGCGCACGCTACGAGAAAGCCACACAGTTCGTCAGTGGCGAAGAGTGCGCGGGCCATGTCTGTATCGCGCGGCACGCCTGTGTATGTGGCGTGGCCCATGATGGCTCGAATGATTCGATCGGAGTAGCCGCGGCCGCAGAGGATGTTCGCGCCCGTGAACGGGTGCTGATCGGCTGTGGGAAACATCTCGTAGTCGAAGTCGTGAAGCAATCCGACCATTCCCCACTCATCTTCGTCTGCCGGTCCTTCGTTGTAACGCTTCGCACACGCGCGCATCGCGGCTTCAACAGCGAGAGCGTGTTTACGCAGGCTGTCGCCCTTCGTGTATTCACATAACAGTTCCCAGGCTTCGGCTCGCTCAGGCATGAGTGAGTTTTGTAGCACGGGCGCGGCCCCACAGCAAGACAAGCTTAGCCACAAAGAGAAAGCGCAGAGGACAATGTGTTCTCTTCATCCATGCACTTACACGTGTTCGAGGCCCGCAGGGGACACCAATGATTTCAACTGTCAGCGGCTCTAAGATCTCGAAGCAACTTGGCAAATTCCTTTTCGAATGAATCGTGATCTTTCCAGTGTGAGAAGTCGGGGATGTGATATTCGCGTAGCTCCACCGCGAGGTCTTTTCCGCTCTCTGCGTCAAAGCACTCCCATTTCTGAATGGCCTCAAGATCAATGAGCCGTATCGGGAAGAGCTTGCGCCGACCTTCTTCACGTTCGACCTTAAGGGCTCGTCGAATTTCGGTGATTACCCACTGACTCTCCATGCTTCGCTCAGATAGAACCAACAACAATTTGTCGTGAATCTGTATAGCGTAAAAAATTTCCTCGTGGAGCTTTCTGCCGCCCCTTATGTCCTCGGGAGCGTACCAAACACGAAGATTCTCGCTACGCATCCGTGAATGGAGCCGTCGGGAAAACTCTTCGTCCGAATGGCTATAGCTAATAAAGCATGAGTAAAACTCGATGGCGCGTCCGATGAGTGAAGGTAAGAAGGTGATGAAATCTTGGGGAATGCCCGCTCCCAGAAGGAACTTCTCCGGGATTTTGCCATCGGACTTAAACAGCGTATCAACACCGATGGTGGAAGGACCGATGTGAACCACAGTCTCCAGTCCTTTTACCGTGCTCAGGTCATTATTACCAAATCTTGTCCATCCAATCTCAGACCGACTTAGGTCTGCGTCCGTTAGAATTGCGTCTCCTAAGTCGGTCCCCGCGAGGCCAGTACAACTAAGGTTTGCTCCGGTGAGATCCGCCTCCATTAGATTCGCCTGCCTGAGATCAGCGCCAAATAGGTTTCCCTCATTCAGTTCTGTAGCGACAAGGTTTGCACGCCTAAGACTCGACCTGCTTAGGTTCGCCCCTTTCAGTTCCGCCCCGATAAGGTTGAAACCGTTTAGGTTTGTGCCGCTCAGATTTGCGCTGTTAAGATCGGGCCTGATGCCCGGATTCTCCTCTCGCCACTTAGCCCACGCCTGCACTCCTTGGCTAATGACCCTCAAGTGTTCCATGTTTGCCATAGTGGTTTACTAGTAACCTTCCATCGGTGAATCGACAAAGCGGGGTTAACTTATATCAAGTTTTCCTCTCTGGCTGTTCTACCGCTAATCAGTTTTTGCTTTAAGCTTCTTAGCATTCGGTGAATAACTTCCTAACCCCGTTCGACGATCACGTCAGACATTACTCAAACGGTCTTTGCTCAAATGCGATCACGTCAAACATTGCTTGAAACTCTTCTTGCTCAGACGCGATTCACGTTGACTATTCACGGCATAACAGAACCGAGCGCGGTAGCCGGGTCAAACTCGTTTCCGCGTTCGTTGGTGAAGTTGGTCCGGTGCGACCGCGCTCGGTTCTGTTTGAGTTCAGACCGCGTTAGTTAACCAGCAACTCGTTTTCGATTGCATCAATCTGCGCGTCAACCATGCCAAAACAATTCAACTCACTACAGCGAGTGAACGCAATGTGCTTTACATGATTCGCCAGTACTTTCGGCTGTGTTGAGTTTTCAAGGGTCGACATCAAGACGAGTAGTGCCGCCGATCTGGTTTCCGGCTGATCGCCAGCCTGACAGATCATCTCAGTCAGCCGTTCGACCTTTTCTTCCTCGGAAATCTCTTCGTTAGCTCCCAGTAGATGTGAATCGTCAACGATCGGTTCACCGGTATCAGCGCGGCGCACCAGTTCAGGAAGGTATGGATCATTTATTTCCAGTGCGTAGCGGAGCCAGATACGTCCGCTTGCGTCGATTGATTTGTCTTTGATGAGTGACTGAGCCCGACGTTTGACCGCATCACTGATTGTTTTGGTTTTGGTTGAGATTGTTGAGTGAGGTGTTTCGTAGCGCAGTTGTGCGCTGTTATCATTAAGCATGACTTTCTTCCTTTGTATCGAAGGTTGAGGTCAAGGGTCGGCGTTGTGTTGTACGCACAAGGTCGGCCCGCTGCATTTTAAAAGAGGGGTGCCCGCACTCTAGCGTCGCGATTTTCGTCTGTCAATGGCAAATTAAATGAAGCTGAAATTTCGTTGACGCCATGCAAATGATCGCTGTAGGATGCGCACCTCAAATTGATAAGGCTGACCTCTGAGCCTGCGCTACCCGCAACTTCACACTCAGCCTTTTCCGTACCATGGGAGGAACCCTCGAAGCAGTTCACTCGATTCTTCACGCTTGCCCTTCATTAAGCAAGTCACTAACAACAATCAAAAGCGCTGCCAGGACGGGCCTTGCAATCGAACTGGGGCGCAAAGGAGCAGTACTCATGACAAATCTCACTCACAAGTTTTCAATCCAATGTTTTGGAACGTTAGTTCGAGTATTAACGCTAACGCTCTTTCTGGTAGTGGTCGGCGTTGGCGCGGCGCTGGCTCAGACAAAGGCATACGTGGCGAACTTTTCGGATGGCACTGTATCGGTCATAGACGTGGCCACCAACACCGTCATCACCACTGTGCCGGTTGGAACGTCTCCGAGAGAAATAGCCATCACTCCCGATGGTTCTTTTATCTATGTGACGAATGGGGACAACACTCTCTCCGTAATAAGCGGAATTAGTAACACTGTAATCACCGAGGTGCCCATTGGAGTGTCAGCAATAGCTATTGCGCCGAATGGCACCTTCGCCTACGCAATTACCAGCAACGGCGTCTCAGTAATCGCCACGGCAACCCACACTGTGACCGCCACCATACCCGTTGGAATAGGCCCACGAGGCATAGCTATCACGCCGGATAGCGCGTTCGCCTACGTGACGGGTTTGGATGCTTCCGAGGTTTGGGTAATAGACACGACGACGAACACTGTGATCGCCACCATACCCGGACTAAACCGTCCGTTTTCCTTAGCTATCAGTCCGAATGGCGCCTCCGTCTACGTGACGAACCCCTTTTTCGACAGGGTCACAGTGATCGATACGGCAACGAATGTGGTAAAGGCCACCATTCCTGTTGCGGGGTTTCCGACTGGAGTAGACATAACACCGAATGGGGCGTTCGTGTACGTGCTGACTGCCGCAACGAACTCTGTGTCAGTAATCGACACGTCAACAAACACCGTGACTGCGACGATCCCTATTGGAATGACCATAGGAGCAATACCTGGAGGAGTAGCTGTCACTCCGAATGGAGACTTTGTTTATGCCACTAATCAGAGTGCCGACACTGTTTCAGTGATCAGCACAGCCACTAATACGGTGACCGCTACTATACCGGTCGGAGTCAGCCCCATATCTATAGATATCGGAGTGGCCGCGCCCAGCCCAACCATGGGACTTCGTTCGCAGGTGCTTGCTCTGATTGCCGCGGGCAAGCTCACACAAAACCAGGGTGATACGTTGCTTAGCAAAATCGATCAGGTAAACATCAAACTGGTCAGCGGTCAGGCGGGTGCAGCCTGCAACCAGCTCAACTCCTTCATCAATCACGTCAACTCCTTTATCAACAACGGTCCGCTGCCTCAGACTGATGGGCAAGCGCTGATCAACGCAGCAAACACCATCAGAACGAGCCTCGGCTGTCAGTAAACATTTAAGGGCATCACTGTCTCTCACCAACAGTGATGCCCCGTTCGCCTCATAACTTCACCAATAACTTCACCAAACGTTGACTTTTATCAGCAGCAGGAATAGTCTGCGGCACAACTTAATCGAAGGCTGGGCTGAGCCTACCTTGTCACGGATTCTCACACCCAAGCCTTTCCGCTATCACCCGTGCGCACTACCTATAGGGCGACGCTAACAAGGAGGGACCTCAAATGAACCACGGCTTGCACTTCTATCTACGCCACAGAGCGTTGGCTATCACTCCCACATTGCTTCTGATCTTTTTTGGTTTGAGCGGAGCGATGAGCTCAGCTCAGGCGCAGACCCGCGCGTACGTTCCTAACCCCTGCATCCAGGCGGTCTCCGTCATCGACACAGCCACAAACACCCTCATCACTACTATTCCAGTCGGTCCCGGACCATTTGAAGTAGTGATCACGCCGGATGGCTTTCGCGCTTATGTCACGAGCCAGAGCGGCAACTCTGTTTTTATCATCGACACGACAACGAACACCGTGACCGGCACCATACCGGTTGGTTTCACGCCTACTGAAATTGCGATCTCACCTGACGGCTCCCGCGTCTATGTCGGTAATCAGGGCAGCAACAGCCTTTCAGTGATCGACACCACGACTAACACCGTGATTGCGACTATACCTTTTGGCTCCTTGCCTTCCGATATAGCCGTCACCCCAGACGGCTCTCGCGTTTATGTCGCGCTTCCTTTCATCAACAGGGTTGTTGTCATCGACACCGCGACGAACACCGTGATTGACACTATCCTCGTGGGCGACTTGGCCGATAGGTTGGCGATCACACCCGATGGGACGCGAGTTTATGTCGCGAATGTAGGCGGCGACGACGTCTCGGTTATCGACACGGCGACTAACACCGTGATCGATACGATCACAGGTGTCTTAACGCCGGCGAGTATTGCGATCACGCCCGATGGCTCCCGCGCTTATGTCACAAATATTTTCAGCGGCACCGTCACTGTTATCGACATAGCCACCAACACCGTGATCGATACGATCCCGGTTGGAACTGGACCATCGTCCATAGCGATCACGGCCGACGGCTTGCTTGCGTTCGTCGGGAATCTCGGAAGCAACAGCCTCTCGGTCATCGACACAACAACCAACACGGTGATCGCAACGGTGGAGCGTTCCCTGTCCGACCGGGATAGCGCTCACGCCTCCGCCTTTAGTTCCGACCAGTATAGACGACTGCAAGAATGGTGGTTTCAGGAGATTTGGCCCACCTGCTGGCCCTTTCCGTAATCAAGGTCAGTGCGTTAGCTCCGTTCAGAGGCATTCGGGCCAACGGTAAAGGCGTTGGTGCGGATTTTTATCGTGCGGCAGTCGCGAGGTAGCCGGGACGGGCGCGGAGCGCTACGTTCTTGCGCGTAGTCTCCACTTTTACCTTCCGGTAACGTCCGTCGCGTTCTTTGTTGAGTGGGTAATAGCCAAGCATGTATTGCGTGCGCAGCTCAGCCGCGATCTGCTCGAACGCATCAGGCAACGACTTGATCGTATCGGCACGGAGGAGCCGGCCGCCTGACTTATCTGCCAGAGCCTTCAGATAACTGTCAGCAGTCAAGTAGGCCATATCCAGCATTCCTTTGATCGATGCATCTTCAGGACGACTTGACGGCGCAGGTACACCGGTCGGCCTCGAATCAGGAATGCGTGGGATCGACTTATCGCGATCTCTTTGATCCGGCGGAATCTCGCCTGGATCACCAGTCGGCGCCGGACCACGAGTCGGGTCCGGATAACGGTTGCGCTCTTCGTCACGACGACGCCGCATGATCTCATCCGGCAACGGCAGTCCCAATGGACCAGTCTTGCGTGGGGTGCCGGAGGTCGGCACTCCATCGCCGCCCGGGAAAGTCGGCGCAGTCGTGCCGCTCGGTGGCGGTTGTCTGATCGACGCTGATCGTCGGCAAGGTTGGCGTGGCTTGCCCTGATTGCTCGCGCGCCAGTTTTTCCGTGGTTGCGCGCGTGTCGTAACGAATCGGATAGACGACCACGCCTTCCTCGTCGAGATATCGCACCGTGCCTTCGAACGTCGCCTTGTCGCTGTACCAGTCCATGCCGTCGCTGAACAGCACGATCGCTTTTGCGACCACGGATCTTCCGCAACGTATTCATCGCGAGTTCAACTGCGTCGTAAACCTTTGTTCCCTCGCCTGGCCGAGTGCTGTTGATCGCGTTGCGCAGAATATCTCGATCGGATGTGAATTCGTTTAAATCTCTGGACCTTGTCGTCAAAGGAGATAATCTTAACGCGATCGACCGGCTGTAACTGCTGCACGAAAGTAAACGCCGCGTTCTGAATCAGCCTGAGATGATCTTTCGTGCTGGAGCTGGTATCGAGCATCAGCACGACATGGAACGGGGCGGCGACTTTGCCGAAGAAGGCGATCTGCTGTGGCACGCCGTCTTCCGAAATCGTGAATTCTTCCTGGCGCAGGTCGGTTATGTAGAGTCCGTCGCGATTGGTTGCAATGAGCGGGACGGTGACGAGATCGGTATCGGTCTTGAGTGTCTCGAGGTCTTCAGGCTCGTTCGGTGGAGTCGCTTCGGGTTGCGGCGGCTGCTGCGGTTTTTGGCCGGACGGCTTCGATTGGGCGAAGGCGGCAGTCAGCGCAAGCGCGACCACCAAAAAAATGGAAAAGGCATGACGCGACGCAGGCGAAAGCATTCAGTCCCTCCTAACGCGAAACCCGTCAACCGAAACTTTAGAGAAAATGAAGCGAAGAAACCAGTTCGGCGGTAGGATGTTAGCCGTCAAGGTTAAGTTTCCGACGAGGATAGACGGATACAATTACAATTGTCAATCTTGTAAATCCTGTCTACAACTACCCCTGGGTTAATTGCCAGCCGGCCGGAATCGAACACGGCTAATGCGTCGTTTCTCAACTCGCTCGACACTGAACACGCCCGCAGCATCTTCAACACGATCGCCGGGACGCAATAACCGGCCAGCCTTCGCCAACAAGTATCCCGCAATCGTCGTATAGCCTTCATCCTCCGTCAGGCCGAATCCGAAACGCTTGTTCGCGTCTCTAACGGGCAGCATTCCATCGAGAATGTATGTTTCACCGTCTTTCCTGATCTGTTCGCGCGTCTCTTCGTCGTACTCGTCGTTAATCTCACCCACGATCTCTTCAAGCAGATCCTCGAGCGTGAGTATGCCCTCGAGTCCGCCATGTTCGTCCACGACGAAAACGAAGTGGACCTGCGACTCCTGCATCCGCTTTAACGCAACGCCCAGCGATGCTGACGAAGGAATAAATACAGGCGGCCGCACCCAACGCCTCAGATCGAAATCCTCATCGTTCGGAACGCGGCCCATGTCCAGATCTTTTCGAAAGAGTAAACCAACAATGTCGTCCAGAGCTTTTCCATGAACTGGAAGACGCGAGTAGCCACCCGCACGGAAAGCTTGTCTGACGTCGTCGAGAGTTGCAGTCACTGGTAACGCCGTGACTTGCGGTCGCGGCACCATCGCCTCCTTCACTTCCGCGTCGGAGAAGTCGAAGACTTTATGGATCAACTGCTGCTCTTCGGACTCTAGATAACCACTCTGTCGCGACACATCGATCAGGTGTCGCAATTCACCTTCTGTGTAGACAGAACCATGATCGCCACCCGGATGCAGTCCGAACAGGCGCACAACGCGAGTGCCGGACCAGTCAAGCAACCGTATGGGCCACTGAAACACTTTGTAGAACGCCTGAAGCGGCCAGGAGATAGAGAGCGAAACAGCTTCGGCGCGTTCCAGTGCCAGCGTCTTCGGCGCGAGCTCTCCCAGCACAATGTGCAGAAACGTAATGATCGAAAACGCGATCGCAAACGAGATCGTGTGCAGAGTCACTTCCGAGACACGACCTCTGAGTGGTTCTTCGAGCAAGTGTGCAAACACCGGCTCGCCGATCCAACCCAGTGCCAGCGACGCCATCGTAATACCTAACTGCGTTGCCGAGATGTAGGCATTCAGATTGTCGAGCAGCGCGAGCAAACGCTGGGCACGCACGTCTCCACCTGCGGCCAGCGTTTGAATTCGCGAGCGTCGCACACCCACTAAAGCAAACTCCGAGGCGACGAAGAAACCATTCGCCAACACGAGCACAAGCACGAGCAAAACGTAGAGCGCGGTAATCATCAATCGCTAATCTTTATAAACCTCCACGTCGGGAGTCGCTGCATGCGATCTCGGGAAAATGAACGACAGTAATATCGACAAACCGATCACGCCGCAGATGATTCCCAGCGAGACCCAGATCGGGAAATGCCCGCCAAACAAATTATTCAGCCAAACCATCTTCAAACCAACGAACACCAGCACGACGCCAAGCCCGTACTTCAGCAGGTAAAACTTGTCGACCGCGTCTGCAAGCATGAAGAAAAGCGCGCGCAAGCCGAGGATCGCGAAGATGTTTGACGTGAAGACGATGAGCGGTTCGCTGGTTATCGCAAAGATCGCCGGCACTGAATCGACCGCGAAGATGATGTCTGTCGCTTCAAGAAAAACGAGCGCGACGAGCAGCGGAGTCGCAAAGTGTTCTGCCGTCAACGTTGGTGAAGAACTTCCCGTCTTCCAGCGTTGGCGTGACGGGAATCACGCGTCGCAGCAACCTGATCAGCAGGTTCTTTTCCGGATTGACGCCCTTCTCTTTCGCGAAGAAGATCTTCAAACCCGTGAAGATCAAAAACACGCCAAAGAATATGACCACCCATTGATACTGCATCAGCGCCGCACCAAGCGCGACGAAGATCGCTCGGAAGATCAAAGCCCCGAGAATGCCGTAAAACAAAACTCGATGCT
Organism: uncultured Acidobacteriota bacterium; assembly: GCA_963748155.1. Lineage (GTDB taxonomy): Bacteria > Acidobacteriota > Blastocatellia > Pyrinomonadales > Pyrinomonadaceae > PSRF01. The sequence goes on from CAVVHV010000006.1 coordinate 414,073, forward strand.
GGTACTTCGGCGGTATCGCGAAGTAAGAGAACACCATCACGAAGACGAAGATGTTGTCGACCGACAACGACTTCTCGATCACGTAGCCGGTGAGAAACTCGAGCGAGACACGCCAAGCCTCAACGTCCGGATTGAAACCCGGTATCGCCATGAGACGCGGGTCTTGTGGAAACTTCCAGAGCGCGTACTGGTAGAGAAGAAAATTGAAAGTCAGTGAGAGAGCGACCCAGACTACGGTCCACGTAGCTGCTTCACGAAAACCTACGGCGTGCGCTTTTCGGTGAAAGATGCCGAGATCGACGGCGAGGAGAACAAGTACGAGACCAACGAAACCTGCGTAGAACCACCAGTACTCAGAAAACGGAAAAAGCTCAACCATACCTCATCCTTTCGCATTGGAAAGGTCTTGGTCGTTGAGCCTATTTAGCTTTTCCCGACGAGCCGGGTACCGTAACTGGCACCGTGTTGACGACTTGCCGGACCCTTTGTGGGTGACCTACTCCCCTTTTTGACCTCAATCACTCTACAGCAAAACCAAAGACAAAGCCACAAACGCACAAAAAGCACATAAAGCGATTAAGAAAAATCCTTTTGTGCTTTTTGTGCCTTTTGTGGCTAAAATGCGATCTACGTTGAGATCCCTACTTTTGGCAGTTTTGGCGGCGTATTTGATTGCCGCAATCCATTCAATTCTGGCGTTCGTAAATAAACGCCGCTCTCTGCAACGCGTTGCGGAGTGGTCGATTGTTGCCGGATTCGTCCTGCACACGGGCGCTTTGATTGCCGACTGGGCGATCGACGGTCATTACCCTCTGTTCGGCTTGCGCGAGGCGCTCTCGTTTCTGGCCTGGGCCCTCGTCGCGCTGTACGCGCTCGTGCGCTATCGCTACCGGACACAGGCAGTCGGCGCTTTTACGATGCCGCTGATCTCGGCGCTCACTTTTGTCGCGTTACTAATGGGAACCAACTCAAGCACGCCGGCTTCGTTCTCGGCGACGTGGTTGTTTCCGATACATACGACGCTTTTGATCTTTGCGTATGCGGCATTTTTCATTGTCTTTATGGCGAGCGTGATGTACTTACTCCAGGAGCGTGCATTGAAACTCAAGACGTTCGGTGCGATCTTTCACCGGCTACCGCCACTGACGACCGTCAACGCCCTCGCAACCAGCGCTTCCGCTCTCGGCCTGACGCTGCTGACACTCGGGATCGTCACAGGGATGTTCTGGTCGTCGGCCCGTTCCGGTCGCTTCTGGAACAACGATCCGAAAGAGATATTTGCGGTCCTCACGTGGGGACTTTACTTCGGTCTGACTGTCTATCGTTCGAGTGCGTACTGGCGTGGGCGCAGCGCCGCGTGGCTGGGCGTCGTGGGATTCGGGCTCGTGCTGTTCACATTCATCGGCGCACCGTTCTTAGGTGGATATCATGTATTTAGATAAGTTTAGAGTTCAGCCTTTAGGCTGCGGTCAGGCGGAGCAAGCTAAAGCTTGAACTCTGAACTTTAGTCTTTTGTGCCTTTTGTGGCTAAACATATGTCCATTCTTCTCATCGGAGTCAATCACAAGACAGCTCCGGTAGAGATCCGCGAGCGACTCGCGTTCAACGACGAGGAATGTGCCAGCGGCCTGCGGCAACTCGTCGACGGCGACGTCGTGCGTGAAGGACTGATCGTCTCGACCTGCAATCGCGTCGAAATTCTCGGCGCGACCGCGAGCGATCAACTCAAATTCGGCGCGGAACGCATCACCCAGTTTCTCGATACCTCCGGCCACCTGCCTGCTGGATTCCTCGACGCACATCTCTATCACCACACTGACGAAGAAGCCGTGCGACACCTGTTTCGTGTCGCTTCTTCACTCGATTCGATGGTCGTCGGCGAGCCGCAGGTGCTGGGCCAGGTGCGTCATGCATACGCGCTCGGCGTCGAAGCCGGCACAGTTGGTCGCGTGCTGAACCGTTTGGTCCATCACACGTTCAAGACCGCGAAACGAGTCAGAAGTGAGACGGGAATCGCCGCGAGCGCCGTGTCGATCAGTTACATGGCCGTCGAGCTTGGAAAGAAGATCTTCGACTCGCTGAAGGGGCGCGCCGTGTTGCTCATCGGCGCGGGCGAGATGGCTGAGCTTTCGGCACGTCATCTCATGAACGCAGGCGTGTCACGTGTGATGATCGCCAATCGCACCGAAGAGACCGCGCAACAGATGGCGGCTGAGTTTGGCGGCAAGGCCGTTTCACTCGAACAGGTGGACCAGGTGTTACACGAAGCTGACGTAGTGATCTGTTCGACTGGCGCGCCGGATTATGTCGTCACGGCGGAACGCACCCGCAAAGCACTCGAGCGTCGTCGCAATCGTCCCACATGTTTTATCGACATCAGCGTGCCGCGAAACATCGATCCGGCAGTCAGCAACATTCCAAACGTTTTCCTCTTCGACATTGACGATCTCGAGTCGGTGATCTCTTCCAACATTCGCGAGCGCGAGCGTGAAGCAGAGCGCGCTGAACTGATCGTGCAGTCGGAGGTGATGCAGTTTCAGCAGAAGCTTCGTTTGATGGACATCGGGCCAAGCATCGGCGCGCTGCGACAGAACATGCAGGACGTTGCTCGTGCGGAGTTGGCGCGGCAACGCAAACGGCTCGGCGTGCTGACGAAAGATCAGGAAGCTGCGATCGAGTCGTTGCTGATGTCGACTGTCAACAAGATCTCACATCCAATCATCAGCCAGATGCGTCATTTCTACGAGACGGGTGAGCCTGACGCCGCCGACCCCCCAAAGATCCTTTTGGTCTCGAGGAGTGATCGATGTCTCGCCCTCTCATCATCGGTTCGCGCGGTTCCAAACTCGCTTTGTGGCAGGCTGAACAGGCGCGCGAGCGTTTGCAGTCTCTGAATCCGCAACTCGACGTTCACATCGAGATCATCAAAACCACTGGCGATGTGAAGAACGATCCGCTCTCGGTGATTGGCGGCAAGGGCGTGTTCACGAAGGAGCTCGAAGATGCGTTGCTCGACGGGCGCATCGATATCGCAGTTCATTCGCTGAAAGATCTGCCGACGATCTTACCGGATGGACTTTCGATCGCTGCGATTTGTGAGCGTGAAGACGCGCGCGACGCACTCGTCTTGCGTGCGGGTACTGAGAATGGATCGTTGTTGCATCTGGCTGAGGGCGCAGTGGTCGGCACGTCCAGCCAGCGGCGACTCGCGCAACTGAAGGCGTTGCGAAGCGATGTCGTGGTTCGAGATCTGCGTGGGAACGTCGATACGCGAATTCGAAAGCTCGATGAAGGACAGTACGACGCTGTGATACTCGCGTCGGCGGGTCTCGTGCGACTCGGGTTGCAGGAGCGGATCAGTGCGAGGATCGCAGTGAGTGAGATGTTACCCGCGGTCGGGCAGGGCGCGATTGCGATCGAGACGCGCAGTGATAACGAGTTCGCAGTTCAGATTACTTCGCGATTGGACCATCGTGAGACGCGTCTCGCATGCCTCGCGGAGCGTGCGTTTTTGAGGGGTCTGGGTGGAGGCTGCCAGTTGCCCATTGCCGCCCACGCCGTTCTTGACGATGGCTTGTTGAAACTCGATGGCCTCGTGGCCGGCCCGACGGCTCCGAGATCCTGCGCGGCTCCTCGTCCGGTACACCTGACGATCCCGAAGCCCTTGGCTCCGCGCTCGCCTTGCAGCTCATAGAGCAGGGCGCACGCGCTTTATTGTAGGGATCACGGAATCTTGTTAATCCATGTCAATCCTGTAATCCTGTCAACAATTGAGACAGGATTACAGGATTTGCAAGATGAATGCGGATACCACTCAAAGGGCGAACGATTATCGTCACGCGTGCGGCGTCGCAGGCTGCGGACCTAACCACAATGCTCGATGATTACGGCGCGAATGTGATCGTTTGCCCAACCATCGAGATTCGCGAACCCGACAACTACACTCGCCTCGACGAAGCACTCGATCATCTCTACGGTTACGATTGGCTTATCTTCACAAGCACGAACGGCGTCGACTACTTCCTGAAGCGCCTCACGGATCGCGGACAACAAACTGCCGACCTCGACGAGATCAAAGTCTGTGCGATCGGACAACGAACCGCAGACAAACTCCACGACGCCCACGTCCACGTCGATCTCGTCCCATCGCAATCAACCGCGGAAGGCGTGTTTGCAGCGCTGAGTGAATTTACCGGAGGCGCCGAACATCTTCGCGGCCTGAACATCCTGCTACCACGTGCGGCAGTCGGGCGCGATCACCTGCCGAAAGCACTCGAAGAAGCAGGCGCACGCGTCGATGTCGTCACCACCTACCAAACCGTGCTGCCTGAAAACTTCGATCGCGGCAAACTCGCCGCAATGCTCACAGGCAGCGGCGACTGCATCGCCTTCACAAGCCCGTCAACGATCAAAAACCTCGCAAAGCTCTTCGACACCCACGACCTCGGCAAGACACTGCCAGGCATCGTCGTCGCATGCATTGGCTCCGTGACCGCTGAAGCTGCCGCCGAGTACGGCCTGCGCGTCGACATCCAACCCGTTACCTTCACCACGAAAGATCTGGCCCAGGCCATCGCCAGCTATTATTCAGATCTGCGTTCATCTGCGTAAATCCGCGGCTTTTCACTTATGCTACACTGACGCGGATGTCAACGGATCGCATCGCTTACGGTGAACTCGTCGGAAGCTCGGATTCAATTCGCAAGATCTACACTCTCATCGAACAAGTCGCACCCTCTTCAGCTTCCGTTCTAATCACAGGGGAATCGGGCACAGGCAAAGAACTCGTCGCCCGCACCATCCACAACATGAGCCCGCGTCGCGAAAAACCATTCGTCGCGATCAACTGTTCTGCCATTCCCGAAACCCTCATGGAATCAGAACTGTTCGGACACGAGAAAGGCGCATTCACCGGCGCCGCAACGCGACGACAAGGCTGCTTCGAGATCGCCGACTCCGGCACGCTACTCCTCGATGAGATCGGAGAGATGCCGGCGCTGCTACAAGCGAAGCTGCTGCGCGTAATCGAAGAGCGAGCGGTACGACGTCTCGGCAGTCGCAAAGAGATCGAAGTCGATGTGCGCCTACTCGCCGCCACGAATCGCGCGCCGCAACAGGCAGTTTCTGAAGGCAAACTACGCACCGATCTGCTCTATCGTCTCAACGTTTTCAGCATTCACTTGCCGTCGCTGCGCGAGCGAAAAGAAGATCTGCCGATACTCGCACAGCATCTCGTGACCCAACTCGCGGAAAAGCACGGCCGGCCCGCACGCTTCCTGAGTCCCGCGGCATTAGAGGCACTACAGTTTCACTCCTGGCCCGGCAACGTTCGCGAGCTTCGCAACGTCATCGAACGCGCGGTGATCATCTGTTCCGGCGAACAAATCGAACGCCACCACTTCGCACCTTACCCAATCGAACAACGCGAACGCTTGCGCAATGAAGATACCCTCTCGTTGCCGGTCGGCACGCCACTCGAAGAAGTCGAGCGGCAGATGATCATGCGCACTCTTCAGAAAACGAAGAACAACAAAACCCGCGCGGCTGAATTGTTAGGCATCAGCCTCAAGACACTCCACAACAAGCTCAATCTGTATCGCGAGCGTGGTCTGATTCATGACAACATCGGCGAGGACTGACGCACCCGTTCACAAATAAAAACGACAAGCGCGAGATCTTCGGCTGGAAGATGTACGACTGGGCCAACTCCGCGTTCTCCACGACTGTTGCCGGTGCGCTCTTTGGTCCATATCTCACGCGGTTGGCCCAGGCTGCCGTCGGTGAGAATGGCGTCGTAATGGACCTTGGCCCGCTGGGTGAGGTGACAGCGAAGTCACTGCCGACGTTGTGTGTTTCGATCTCGGTGGGCGCGCAGGTCTTTATCCTGCCGATCCTTGGCGCACTCGGAGACTACTCGAATCTGAAGAAGCGATTGATGGCGCTGTTTTGCTATCTCGGCGTCATGGCAAGCTGCCTGCTGTTTTTTGTCCAGGGCAATCTCTACCTGGCTGGTGGCGTTCTTTTCATCATCGCGAACATCTGTTTTGGCGCGTCGATTGTTTTTTACAACGCTTTCCTGCCGGAGATCACAACTGATGATCAAGCCGACAAGGTATCGAGTCGTGGCTTTGCGTACGGCTATCTCGGCGGCGCAATCCTGCTCGTGTTTAATTTGATCCTCGTATTGCAGGCGGAGCGGTTGGGTATTTCAACGGGTCTGGCAGTGCGGTTGTCGCTTTTGTCCGCGGGCATTTGGTGGGGCGCGTTTGCGTTAATCACGTTCGCGCTCCTGAAGTCGCGGCCCGCGAAAAAGCAGCTACCGCCCGGGAAGAGCTACATCTCTGCGGGATTCTCAGAGCTATCCGCAACTTTCAAAGAGCTTAGGCGCTTGCCGCTCACGGCGCGTTACCTGCTCGGTTACTTGATCTACAACGACGGCATCCAGACGGTGATCTTTGCGTCGAGCACGTTTCTCGAACAGGAGCTGTTTCCGGGACGAGGCAATCCCGTGTTCCTGCTTCAGATCTTTTTGATGGTCCAATTTGTCGCCGTAGCGGGCGCGCTGCTTTTCGAGCGACTTGCTTACCTGATCAAGACGAAGAACGCGATTATTGTGTCGCTGGTGATCTGGTCAGGCATCGTGATCTACGCGAACCGTTTTCTCGATTCAATTCCCGAAGCGTGGGTGATGGCGGGTGTTATCGCGATCGTGCTCGGTGGATCGCAGGCCCTCTCGCGGTCGCTCTTCTCGAAGATGATTCCGGCAGGTAAAGAGGCTTCGTTCTTCGGGTTGTATGAAGTGTCTGAGCGAGGTACTTCATGGATGGGACCGTTGTTATTCAGCCTCGTCGTGTCGTCGCACGGGCTCTTATCGTTTGGCCCTTCTGTCGTTGATTTTCTTTTTTGTGGTGGGGTTGATCGTGCTCTGGCTCACCGATACTGACCGCGCAATTCGCAGAGTCGCAGGAAGGCCTAAGCTCGCGACCTTTCGCTGCTTCTGCGTCATGCACTCGGTCGGAACAAGAACGTCGCTAGTCCCGAGTTGAGCTTCATCGCGCGATCTGCCGGAATCCACGTCCCACAACGATCACAACGAACCAATTTATTTCGCGACGGAGTCTTCTGCTCTGATGGAGCGTTGAGAGAGTTTGCAACCTGCTGCATCAGTTTCAGGTATGGACGGATGCGGGAGTAGACAAGTACGAAGATGATGCTGACGAGCCCGGCGATAATAAGGTATTTCATGACAGGATTACACGATTTTCAGGATTCACAGGATAAGTCTTGCCATCTTGCAAATCCTGTAATCCTGTCTACATTTACTCACCAGCGCCAGTCCCGTACGGTGCATCCTGCGCTCGGCGACGCGGCATCGGATCGCTGGAGCGGCGTCGCGGCTGCGATTCCTTCATGCGACGATCGAGACTTCCAGGCGGCAGGCCTTTCCCATGCACAGCCTCTTCCAGGATGCGCGTGATCTCCTGTGAGAGCGTTCGGTGCTCGGCAGCCGCACGGCGGCGAAGGGATTCCTTCAAATGGTTAGGAACGTATGCACCTATGAAAACGCCTTTGCGATTAGCCATCTATCCGCCCCTCTAATCTAGTGAGAATCAACCCTGCAAATACGGAACAGGTCTGTAAGCCGAATTCTGTACTCCGATCTAAATCGGAGTGGCGATCATTCATCTAGTCCAGCCGTTGCCGGCTGGCTCCAGCGACCTACCCGGAGGTCGTAGCGAACCGAAATTCGCTTCGGGCGGGCAGCCCTATTGACGCCTCCCTATTTGGTCTTGCACTGCGAGGAGTTTGCCTGGCCGCGCATGTCACCACACGCGCCGGTGCGCTCTTACCGCACCATTTCACCCATTACCCACCGCGCGCACGCGGCTTAGGGCTGGTTTGTTTTCTGTTGCACTTGTCGTCGCCCAGCAGCCGAAACCGCCAAGCGCCCCGCCGTTAGCGGGCTCGCTGCCCTGTAGTGTTCGGACTTTCCTCTCCCGGCTTGCGCCGGCAGCGACCGCCCGACCTGTTCTCTTGCAAGGCTGGGGGATTATAGCAAACCAGTGTTCAAACGGGTATAGCACGAACTAGCCAAAGTATTTGAAACCCGACGCGGAGACTGTTCGTCCACTGAGGAGGCACACAAAGGGCGACAGTTATCGAAGTAAAAGCATGCGAGAGAGCGAGCGCGAAAAGATTGGGTTGTCGCTGGTAGACAGTTGCCCAGATCGCGCCGCCAGCAAACGTAAGTAAACAAAGGAGAGGGTTTGGGAGGTGAACGAACGCGAACAGGAATGCTACGAGCAGCACGCTTTTCCACCCTCTCCCGACAAGGATTTGAGCGCGACGATTCAGAAAGCCCTGGAGAACGTACTGTTGAAAGAGAGCCCAGAATGGAACCAGCAAGAATCGCCAACGCAGGTAGGAAAAATTGAAACTAGAGAAAAAGATGATCAACGCGATGGCTAAGGCCGTCGGTGCGAGCAGGAGCTTCGCAGCGGCGAGAAAGTTGTCGAAACGGAAGCCGAGGTCGTGTGGAGTTTCTTCGTAGATTCGATGAGAGAAGATCATCAACGTGAGAGCGAGTGCGATGGGAAGGGCGAGCACGAGTTTGTTCGTGCCGACGAACGCCAGAACCACCCACTCGGCGATCAAACACGAGATCACGACCGAGACGATTTCCCAGGCGGCGAGCGTTGATGTTTTTAATGAAGTCATTAGACAGGATTGCAGGATTTGCAGAATTTACAGGATATCTTGTCAATCATGTAAATCTTGTAATCCTGTCAACAACTACCTCCACCTTCCATCGGTCTCTACCTGGAATCGGATCGCATAACCCAACATCTGCAACGTGTACCGATCGCCACTCTGATGCAACGCATAAACTTTCGCTTCATGCATTCCCGGTAGCAAGTTCGAAACTACGAAGCTGTACCCATGCCACTCATCTTTTCCCCACCCGGCAGTCACCACATCAGGTCGAGAGAGTTGGGCCACCTGCGTTCCCACAAACTTCCCATCGATAAAAAGCTGGACCTCGACACGCCGCCACTGATCAGCATCGTCCACAACCCAACCCGAAATACTCCGCGCTTCGACAACTGCTTCCCCCCAACCCTTAAACGTCGGCGGAAACACTTTCGTATAGACCACGACCGCAATCGTCCCCACCAAAACAGTTTCAAGTATTGATTTCGCAATTAAGAGGTTGACGAGCGGTGCAGAGGGTTTCATAGATTTTTGACGAGATCTTCAACTTCGTCAGCGGTCGCAGCCGTTAGACATTTCAAAGCCACTTCACGTACGTCCGCGGCATTGATCTTCATAAGAACACTTCTGACGCGTGGAATCATCGCGGGAATCATGCTCAGGTCGACGGCTCCCAATCCCACCAGCAGCACAGCGTAAGCCGGCGTTGACGCCATCTCACCGCACACAATCACCGGAATTTGCTCGTTTTTAGCCGCCTCGATTGTGCGGCTGATCCCGTAAAGCACTGCGGGATGCAGCGTGCGAAACCAGTCTGAAACCTTGTCATTACCACGATCCACCGCGAGTGTATATTGGACCAGATCGTTTGTCCCAAGCTCAAAAAAATCAACCTCACTCGCGATCTTCTCCGCCGTCAGTACAGCCGACGGCACTTCAATCATTGCTCCAATCTGCACCCTTGCAAATGGAACGTTCTCGTTTGCGAGCCGCTCCATCTCCTCTTCGATTACACGCTTTGAGAGCCGCACGTCACGAACGTCCGCAACCATCGGAATCACAAGACTCAAAGGCCCAGCGACAGCGGCACGCAAAATCGCTCGCACCTGGGTGCGCATGATCGGCTTGTGAGTCAAGTTGAAACGCACAGCGCGCAGACCGAGCGCGGGATTGCGCTCACGCTCTTTCAGATCCGGTCCAAACTCACCACCGACATCAAACAGCCGCACGATCGCGCCGTATTCCCCCGCAGCCTCAACGAGTGCCTTATAGACCTGACTCTGCTCATCTTCCGAGCTCATCAGCCCCGGCCGCGACAAGAGAAACTCCGAACGGAACAGTCCCACACCGCACGCGCCGAAATCACGCACTGCCTGAAACTCCGTCGGCAACTCGACATTCGCGCGCAAGGAGATCTCCACGCCGTCGCGCGTCGTCACTGGCCCACACTCCAGCTTCGTCTGCGCGCCCGGCGTTGGACCAGGATCGTGAACTGTAAAGCGGTAATGTTCGATCGTCTCCGGCGTGGGATGAAGAATCGCTTCACCCTCGTGCGCGTCGACGATGATTTGATCGCCGGTGCGCGTGCGGTGGTAGAAATCACGCAACCCCACGACCGCCGTCAGACCGAGGCCACGCGCGATGATCGCCATGTGCGAAGCCCAACCACCGGCATCCGTAGCGATCGCTTTCACGTGATTGAGATTGAGCTCAGCGATCGTCGACGGTAGTAAATCAGTGGAAACAATTACCGCATCTTCGGAAAGGTTGGGATACTTCGGACCCTCGCCCGTGAGGTTTGCGAGCAAACGCTGGATCACGTCTTCGATATCGGAGCCGCGCTCGCGCAGGTAGTCGTCATTAATCTGCGTGTAAATCGAGAGCAGGCGGTCGCCGACAACCTTCGCAGCCCATTCAGCATTCGAGTGTTCCTTGACGATGTAGTCTTCCACGTCGCGCGTCAATTTCGCGTCCTGGAGAAACAGCAGGTGCGCGTCGAAGATGTAAGCGTGACCGCGGCCGAGTTCCTTTTCCGCGCGATCCTTGATGGATTCGAGCTGTCGACGCGAAAGCCTGACAGCTGCCCGAAACCTCCGACGCTCGCGCTCGAGATCTGCCTCGGCAATGTGCGCCCGATAAACCTCGTGTGTGCCCTCCTGAAGTCGCAGCACGCGCCCGATCACGATCCCATCTGAAACACCAAGGCCTTTGCAGCGCAACTCGTTGATCGCGCGAGAAAACCGCTCGCCGTCAACCTTCTCCGTCTCATCAAAATCGCGCGAGAAGAGACCAAGAATCGCATCGAGCGCTTCCTGCTCATCGACGCCGTGAGCAACAACCTTCAAGTCTGTACCACGGCTCGCAGCCAGCGTCAGAATGCTGAGAATCGACTTCGCATCCGCTTCGGCGTTGCCATCGAGACGTTGAAGAGTGAGACTGCTTTGAAACTGCGTCGCCACGCGCACGAGGTTCGCGGCAGCACGTGCATGAAGACCGAGGCGACTCGTGACCTGGACCCTTCGTTCAGCCACGTTCAGTCAGCTCCGCCTTTGGACGGTGGTTCGAGCAGGGCGCCGGCGAGATAAATGCCTTGTCGTCCCTGGTCGCGGATCTTTGGCGCGATCTCGACGAGCGACTCTTCCGCAGTTGCCGTCGCGAGCTTGATCACCATCGGCAGGTTTACTCCAGTCAACACTTCAACCGCGCCTTCTTCGAGAAACATCGATGCGATATTCGTCGGCGTGCCGCCAAACATGTCCGTCAGCAATAACACACCTCCGCCTTGCGAAACGCGTGTGATTGCTCGCTGAACTTCGTCTCGTGCCGCGTCAACGTCGTCGTGCCAACCGATGGAGACCGCAGCGATGTGTGAGATTGGTCCAACGATCATCTCGGCCGCGGCCAGCAATTCGCCGGCGAGCTGGCCATGAGTCACGATCACGCCCGCCACTCTTTTTGTGTCTGTCATTTTTTCGTCTTTCGCACGTCGCGATGCGATGCATGCGCGTCAAAGCCGGCGCGTCGCAGTGAACGCGCGAGCGCATTGGCAATCATCACGGACCGGTGACGCCCGCCGGTACAGCCGATACCCACAGTCACGTACGACTTGCCTTCCCGTTTGTAGAGCGGCAGGAGGTAAGAAAGCAAATCCGTAAACCGCTGCAACGTCTCCTTCACTTCGTCGTCCGAGCGAAGAAATTTAACCACGCGACTGTCGTGACCTGACAAACGCTTCAACTCGGGGACGAAGTGCGGGTTTGGCAGGTGACGCACGTCAAACAATAACTCCAAGTCGCCCGGGTTGCCATACTTATGACCGAAGCTCATCACCTGCACGCGCATCGGCGCGCCTTCTCGATCGAGACTAAACCGCTCGAGCAGAAAACTGCGCAGCGTGTGCACTGTATGATCGGAAGTATCAATGATCTGATCGGCAAGCGCACGAATGCGCGACATCGCCTGGCGTTCGTCTCTGATCGCGGCGAGCAGTCCCTGGCCTTTTTCAGCCGGATGAGGACGGCGTGTTTCGCTGAAGCGATACTGGAGAACGTCGTCAGAAGCCTCGAAGAAAAGCACGCTGACTTTCAAGCCTGAAGCACGCAGCGCGTCGAGTTGTTTCTCAAAGTCAGCGAGAAACTCACCTTCACGAATATCGATCACGAGAGCCGCGCGCCTGATTCCCTTCTCATCGTCGTCGGTGACGAGACGTCCAAACGTCGGCAGCATCGTGACCGGCAGATTGTCGACGCAGAAGTATCCGAGATCCTGGAACGCGTTGGTGGCGGCAGACATTCCAGAGCCGCTGAGGCCGGTGATGATTACGATGTCAGGAATATTCACGATGTGTATCTAGCCATAAAAGGTACAAGAAGCACAAAACGATTATGTGCTTTTAAGACTCATTGTGGCTAGAAAATCTTCTACTGAATGATTCGCCAATGAATAGCAAAAACAGCCTATTGTAATCGCTGACTCATCGTTATAGCCTGATCTCCTCGCCCAACAAAACTTAAAAGGTCCATACGGTCCGGTTGTGGTCCAAGACCGGGACTCCTTACCTCCCTTCGATCACAAGGTAAGCCCACGCGTGTGTCAGAAAGGAGAACACAAATGCGAATTCACAGACTAATTTCCATACTTGTAGTGCTGCTGATCGTGGCAGCCGCAACGATGACACTTCAACGTAGGTTGGTCGGTGTAGAAACGGGCACTGTATCGGCGCAGCAAACTGAACCAGTACAACAGGACGGCTTTAGTTCGGTTGCGGCAGCCGAGACAAGCGACAAGACAGACGCGGACCTATATCTAGACGCAGACGAAGTCGAGAAACGCGCGGCAGAAGAGCAAGCCAGCGACAGCGCAACGGCTGCTGCTCTAGCCTCCCGAGTTCCGGTTTCGTTCAAGAATGTAAGAATTCCGATACAGGGTGGCATTGATCACGCTGTTGCGGGAGTGGCAACCAGAAATTCCGGGCAGGGGGTTATCAGGCTGCGAGGCGTTCCGCCGGGTTCTACACTGCTGAGCGCCATTCTTGTCTGGGGTGAGATTGCGCCAAACAATCTTCCTTATAACGTCGGCTTTGGATCTGACTGCACTCCGCTAGCAACCATCGCAGGCAACTCGTATGGAACTACTGCTTCACCGTGCTGGGGCGGAACTCAGTACGTAGGTTACATCGCGAACGTAACCGCTCAAATAGTTGCCGGCATTAATGGCGACTATCGAGTAAAAGGGCTACGCAGCTCGATTCAGGACAATCGCTGCCCGTGGGGCGATGGTGCCTGTCCCGCCGCTGCCCCCGGGCAGTTTATCGCTGAAGGCGCCAGTCTCATTGTCTTCTATTCAAACCCGTGTATTCCGAGAAGCGCCCAACTCTACGTTCACCTCGGACCGCGGATGTTCTTCGGTCCGCATAATGTCACTCATGCGACGATTCCTGCGATCAATGGGAACCTCCCCAATCTGAAGCACAGCAGGATCGGAGCAGACGGTCAGGTGGGCGTCAGCAACTGCGGTTTGCGATCGATGCCGGGGATCACCGACGAGCGAACGTGGATCGAGAATCCGGTCACGCTTGGTTCGATTCAGATCAAGGGTGATGGCGCGGGCCTCAATAGAGATTCGGACTGGAACGGTTACGACGGCGAGCCCTTGAACAAGCTGTGGGATTCGCACACCGACGTGTTTGCGAATGGCAATTCCTTGCAGCCGGAGGAGGACTCAACTACAGGGTGCGATACCAGTCACAAGGCGACTGCATCGTCTGGGCAGTTCATATCCTCGGCGTTCGTTAAGAAATTTAATAGCCGCAAAAGGCACGGATAAACGCGGATAAGAATAATTTATGTGCGTTCCTGTGCCTTTTTGTGGCTAACATCTTATGGTTCGATTAAACCGTAGTTGCCGTCGTTGCGTTTGTAGATGACCCCGAGGCGCGACGTGTCTGCGTCGCGAAATACTAAGAAACTGGTCCGCTTCGTCTGACAGTCGCAACGCGGCTTCTTCCGCTGTCATAGGTTTGACTGCATAGCGACGCGCCGGAATGATGCGCGGCGGGCGCGGCGTCGCTTCCAGGTTTCCGTCCGGTTGCGGCGCGACACGACTCACTGATTTTCCACTCTGCGATCGGTCGATAATCTTCTTCTTGAGTTTGACTGCCTGCTTCTCAATCTTCGCCATCGCGCGTGTCAGCGCCATGTACATATCGGCGTTCGTGTCTTTCGCCGTCAACGTATGTTCACGCCAGTTAACGACGATTTCGCCGATCTGACGATTTTTCTCGACATCGATGATTATGTGCGTGTTGAGGGTCGTGTCGTCGTTGAAGATATGATCGAGTTTCTTGAAATGATCTTCCACATGACGCCGGATCGCGGGCGAAACTTCAACATGTCTGCCTGTGTATTCAAATTTCATCAGTCGTCTCCCTCCTCGAACCGGTGAAAAAGATAGCAATGCGCCGGCCCGCCGAGATCTCGGGCACGCGAACGCAATAAAAGTATTACTAAACTTGATTCGCGTCGTGTTTTAGAGGGGCTTTACACGACTGCGCGACGCTCGCGCGACCCGGGGATTTGCATTTGATCGCGATACTTCGCAACAGTTCTACGCGATAACTTGATGCCATCCTTAGCCAGGATTTTAACAACCTGATCGTCTGTTATGGGGTTATGCGAATCTTCTTCTTCTATTAACTTTTTAATCTTCAACTTGATAATGCGCGTCGAGATCTCCTCGCCGTCTTCATTGAGCATGCCTTCGGTGAAAAACCGTCGCAGCTCGATGACGCCCTGTGGCGTGTGCGCGTATTTTCGATTCACCACTCGCGATACAGTCGAAAGATGCATGCCGATGTCTTCGGCGATGTCTTTCAACATCATCGGCTTGATGTACTGAACGCCATGGTCCAAAAACTCTCTCTGCCGTTGCACGATCGACTCGACCACTTTGTAAATCGTCTGCCGGCGGTGTTCGATGTTTCGCAGCAGGTCAACGGCCGAACGCATCTTCTCGCGAATAAAACTCTTCGTCTCGTTGCTCACGCCCTGGCTCAGCATCTGTTGATACTGCTGGCTCACGCGCAAACGCGGGCTGCCGTCGTCAGCAAAGTAAATGACGTAATCTTCGTCGTCTTCATCAAGCTTCTCGATGTAGATTTCCGGACTGATCAGGATCGGCTCATCTGATGAATAACGACGGCCCGGATACGGATCGAGCGTGCGGATAAACTGTAGCTCTTCAAGCAGCGTCTCAACGTCAATGCCGATCTGTTTCGATAAGTGCGGCAGTTTGTGTTGTTGCAGCTCCGAAAAGTGTTCGCTGATCAACTTCGACGCCAGCCGGTCGCTCTCACCCAACACTTCGAGCTGGACCAGCAAACATTCTTTCACGTCGCGCGCGCCGCAACCGACCGGATCGAGACGCATCACTTCCTGGCGTGCACGCTCGACGAGTTCTTCCGAGACCTTCTCCATCGCGGCGATCTCTTCGTTCGTGGCGTTGAGACGCCCGTCAGCGTTGAGATTGCCGATGACGCAGATCGCTACATCGCGAACCTCGACTGTCGATGGAGCTCATGTTGAGTTGCCACTCGAGATGTTCGGCCAGTGATGGTGGGCGTGTTAGAAATTGTTCGAAGGTGGGAGCGTCTTCTTTGTACTCGATCTCCTGTGTTTTGTAACCGGGATCGAGATAGTCCTGAAACTCGCGTCCGAAATCGATCTCCTCAAAAGCATCGCGTGGTGTATCGTCAGCGGTGGCTTCGTCCGAAATTCCCTCTTCATGTTCCGCGGCCGCGATAACCTCGCCCCCGTCAAAATCGCCACCGTCACCGTCGGTTGCAGGCCAATGCGGTCAAAACTTCCGTGTCGCCCGAGCCATTCGTCGGGGGACTGCCGGGTTCAGGAACACTTTCTTCAAATGAATTTGAGTCGGAGCTGGCGAGATGATCGAGGACCTTCTCAGCGATCTCCTGCACCTCCTCCTGCGTAGGCACTTCTTCGAGTACAGGGTTCTCCAACAACTGTTGTTGAATGAGATCGCTCAGCTCGAGCGTAGTCATTTGCAACATCTCGATGCGCTGGCGCAACTGCGGCGTCAGTACGAGTCGTTGGGAGAGGCTGGTAGTTAGCTTAAGAGACATTCCTCAGATCAGATTGCCTTTACACATCGTCAACTTTTCGGATTGTCGCGGCTTGTGGCCGCACGGGAGGATTATAACCGATCAGCGTTCGCTGTGGCAGATTCTCTGCCACAAACAGGCCCAGGAATACACAAAACTGTTAACATTCACATGCGAAACTTTTCGCCCAGGTAGAGTCTGCGAACTTCGGCATCTTCAGTGAGTTCGCGTGGGTGTCCCGAGCGAAAGATTTTGCCCTCCGCCATTATATACGCGCGGTCCGTAACGCCAAGTGTTTCGCGCACGTTGTGATCGGTAACGAGTATTCCAATACCACGATTTCGCAGGTAGAGTATTACATTTTGGATATCATCTACTGCTTTTGGATCGATCCCCGCGAACGGCTCGTCGAGCAGAATGTACTGCGGCTCTGTTGCCAGAGCTCTTGCTATTTCAGTGCGCCGGCGTTCGCCACCTGACAGAGCATCGCCGCGCGTGTTTCGCACGTGCGCGATACCGAATTCTTCGAGCAGCTCTTCAAGTCGTTTTAGTTGTTCGCGTCGACGCAGGCCGGTAGTTTCGAGGACCGCAAGAATGTTCTGCGCGGTCGTCATTTTGCGAAAGACTGACGGCTCCTGCGGCAGGTAGCCGATGCCGAGTCGCGCGCGCAGGTACATGGGAAGTTTTGTGAGGTCCTGATCGCCGAGAAGAACGTTGCCGGAATCCGGACGTTCGAGACCGACGATCATGTAGAACGTGGTGGTCTTGCCCGCGCCGTTTGCGCCGAGCAGTCCAACCACCTCGCCTTTGTCGACTTGCAAACTAACGTCATCGACCACACGACGGCGTCCATAATTTTTCACGAGATGGGCGCTGCGCAGCGCATTATCGTTCATTCGCTTCTGCTGCCACAAAAAGCACAAAAAGCTGAATCCGAGTTTAGAGTTCAGCCTTTAGGCTGCGGTTGTTGACGGAGCAAGCTAAAGCTTGAACTCTGAACTTTTCGTTTTGTGCTTTTTGTGCCTTTTTGTGGCTCAAGGTTTTTTGATCTTGTGGGTGGAGCGCACGCGGCCTGGCGAAAGTGGTCCACGAGCATCATCGGCGGTGACTTTACCGTCCCGGACCGAGAGCGTCAAACGACCACCCTGCGTGTCGCCCTGCTCGACGTCTTCAATACGCGCGGGATTGCCCTTCAGGATCGCGACTTCATTCGCACTCGTGTATTCGACCCAATCGCCAGTCCCCTTCCGGTTCGGCTGCGTCAACACGACGTTTCGCTGCGCGATCGTTTTTTCCATCTCGTTGCTTTCTTTCACGAGATAGACATCTGCGACACCGCTCGTGAGTCGATCCGTGCCCTGCTTGATATCGACGTTGCCTTCGTAATGAATCGTGCGATCCGGATCTGAATAGAACATTGAGTCAGCGGCAGCAAATACTGGCACGACTGTGTTGTTGTTTTCTACGCGACGCTTCGCGTTGTAGATCGTGGTCTGAACGTGACCAACCGCTTCCATACGCTTGTCGTTGATGTAAATGACAAGCTTGTCGCCGCGCACGTAGTTGTCATCCTGCCACGCACGCGCATTACCAGAATAAATCGCCTGACCGCTTTGGTGACGAAACTCGCCACGCTCGCTCGCGATGTACACAGGGCTTTTTGTCTTCGAAAAAGGCGTGGCGCCGTTTGTCTGTTCCTGGCTGTAGTAGGTTGTGGTGGTCTTGCCGCGCGCGTACGAGACATCGTTCGCGAGATCGGCGTCGAGCTCGACTGCCTTGGTGCGGCCGCGTGAGTCCCACACAGTCGGATCGCCGCCGCGCAGTCTCACAGTTTGATCAGCAGCGACATACGAGACGTTTGCCGCAACACCGTTGCGATCGTTTTCATTGAACTTGCCGTCACCTTGCGCGTCGACTCGCTCGACGTCCTGCGTGTCTTTCAAAAAGACTGTGGTCATGCTTTGCGAGGTGAGCGTGCGCGTGCCGCGGCCCTGAGATGGCTGCATCGGATCGAGCGTGGCTTTCGATCCGCCGCTTGCTTTGCAAGTGCGCGCGAGGTTACCGGCTTCAAAGAAATCACAGTCAAACTGCGGCGCGTTCAGTTTCTTGCGTTCAGCGCTTGTGCTGCTGACGACGGGCTCGACAAACAACTCCGCATCGCCATTCGCTTCGGCTTTCTCCAGATCGCGTCCCGTAATTCGCCAGATGAGTTTCACTGCGTTCGCCGTCAAACGCTTGTTCGCTGCACGCGGATCATTGGCTTTCGACTTCGGCGCGCTCATCGTGATCACCGAGCGACCACCTGCGTTCATCTGTTTCAAGAGGCTGCTGTCGTTAAGCGCCTGAAACGTCACTTCGAGCGAGTTGCTGCCGCTGATCTGAACATCAGAGTCGCCTTCAAGCGTGCGCGCGGCAACGTCGTTGTTCGCGACTGCGCGTTCGAGGCGCTGGTCCTTGTCCATGAAGAAATCCATGTTAAGCGAATGAACCTCCGCAGCGCGACCTGGATCTATGACGCGCAGGTACGAGTTGCCGCGGACCTCAGCTCGCTCGAGACGCTGCTGCTGGTTGATAAATGCAGTAACGTTGTCGCCGCTGAGTATGTCGCTCTCCTGTTCGACTGTTACACCGCCTGAAAACGCGAGCTGCATCGAATGCTGTTCAAACACTCCGTGCGCGGCCTTGATCGTCACCGGACGTGAACGCGAAGTCGACTTCATCGACTGGGGGATCCCGATCGTCAACTGCACGTCTTTCTTCAACTCGAGTCGCTTGCTCTTCTGTTCGACGACTGCGCCCGTGGACGTGCCCGACACGTTTTCGCGTTCAAAGGAAACTGGCGAGTCGGTATGCGCCACACCAGTGTTCCGATCGAAGAAGAGCGACTCTGTGCCGACTTTCAGTTTATCTTTAGTCTCGATCTTGACGTTGCCGGTAAAGGAAATGAGACTGGTCTCCGGCTGGTACATTGCACGCGCGGCAGAGATCTGATCGGGAGTTTCACCTTCGGGCGGGTAAACAGCCATGCTGATGTTTTCGAGTTCGTGATGACCGTCCGAAAAGCTGACATCACGTGAGGCTTTCACGTGCAGCCACAGTCGACCTTCTTTGTTGGTGAAGCGCTGTTCGTATCCCTCGACGACTCCCGTCACATCTTTCGACAGTTCCGGCTTCTCCGACTTCGCCTTAAACTTCTCGACATTCCGCAGCTTGTAATATGAGAGCAATACGACCGTAACGCCCGACAGCAGGAGCGCAAACGCGAGGAGGCGCGTAATCATCGGCACCCTCGCGCGCAAGCCAAGCCCGATCGCACGTTTGCGGTTTACTTCCTGCATTCTCTTATCCTGTAAATCCTGTAAATCTTGTAATCCTGTCTAAACATTTTGGACAGGATTACAAGTTTCACACGATTCTCAAATCCACAACGTTCAATTGCATCCGATAATCACCATTCCACGGGCTGGTCTCGATCGTGTAGGCGACTTCGATGCTGCCGTTCAACTGCGGCGTTTCCCCTTCAATACAATTCCACCAAATTGCTTCCAACGGCCGGTTTTGCGGTCCCGCCAGTCTCAACTTCAAATGCTTGTCCTTTATTACTGACGGCTCCGACAAACAACGCAAATTCCTCGTCACAAAAACCGGACGCGGATTGCCCGCCCCAAAAGGCTCCAACGCATCCAGCTCACGCGCGAACTGAAACGTCACAGTCTCCGGCGCCAACTCAAGATCGATATGCACCTGCGGCTCAAGATCGTCCGCCGTCAAACACGACGCCGCATGTTCATTCAAACGCCGCCGCAACTCCGCGATCCGCTCGGGCCTTATTGCTATCCCCGCCGCGTGCGAGTGGCCGCCAAACTTCTCAAACAGATCCGCACACGCAGTCAATCCGTTCAAAAGATGATACGCCTCGATGCTTCGTCCCGAGCCATGGGCCATGTCGCCATCGACTGACAACACCACGCACGGCCGGTTCAAACGCTCCGCAATCTTCGACGCCGCGATACCGATCACGCCGCGATGCCATCCCTCGCCTGCAATCACCGCGACGTAACAGTCCTTCGGATCTTTCAACTCCGCGACAGCAAGATCGATGATCTGCTGTTGCACGGTTTTGCGTTCCTCGTTGCGTGCGTCGAGATGATTCGCGAGATGGCGCGCCACGTTGGCGTCGCGCGTATCAAAGAGCTCAACCACAGCACGCGCCGCATCCATGCGACCGGCGGCGTTAATCCTTGGCCCAAGCCGGAACCCGAGATCGTATGCTGTCATGCCCGTGCCATCTCCGCAACCGGCTACGTCGATCAACGCACGCAAACCGGGATTCGTGACGCGCGCCAGATCCTTCAATCCAATGGCCACGATCGTGCGGTTTTCGCCAGTCAGTTTCGCGACGTCAGCCACCGTTCCAATCGCGACAACCTTCATGAACGCGGGCACTTGCGCTTCGCGACCGTGTTCTCTGAAGAGGGCGTGCACGAGTTTGAAAGCGACGCCGACTCCGGCTAGGTTCTTGTCAGGATAAGGGCAGCCGGCCTGGTTTGGATTGAGCACAGCGAAAGCAGGCGGCGCGCCTTCTTTCTCGTCGGGCAAGTGGTGATCGGTGATGATCACGTCGAGGCGGTGGTCGCGCGCCCAGTAGAGTGGTTCATGCGCGCGGATGCCGCAGTCGATGCTGACAACGAGTTTGTAACCGTCAGCAACGGCTTTCTCGAGTGCTGCCTGTTGAATGCCGTAACCTTCGGTGAAGCGATGTGGAATGTGAAAGCCCGCGTTTGCGCCGAGGAGTTTGAGCGCGCGCAGCAGCACGGCAGTTCCGGTTGTTCCATCGACGTCGTAATCGCCGTAGATCAGGATCGGCTCGCGCGCTTCGATGGCACGTTGCAGGCGAGCGACGGCCTCTTTCATGCCGAGCATGGAATAAGGCTCGTGCAGTTGATCGTAAGTTGGCGAAAGGAAGACTCGCGCGGCACGCTCGTCGGCATAGCCGCGATTGATGAGAAGAGCAGCCAGGATTGGTGAGACACCCAGAACGCGTGCCAGTAGACCGGACCTTTCGGCATCATGCTCGCGCACGATCCAGCGTTTGGCTTTCATTCAATTTATATTAGCCACAAAAAGGCATAAAAACACAAAATAATTTCTTAAGCTCTCCGACCTAAACTCAAATTCATTTGTGCGTTTGTGGCTATCTTTTTTACTCAGCGAACCATCCATTGGCATCGAGTAGCTTTACTCCGATGCGCCTGTTGCCATCGATGTCGTCAATCCAGGAGCCGTTCACTTCGGCGTCCAGCTTACCACCAAACGGCGGCACCAACTTTACCTGCGAACCAAGCGGGACATCAACGTCGATGAGGAGCGTTGCGCCGCCGCGGCTGATCTTAACGGCCTTGGCCTTCGCCGAAAAAGCTTTGCCTGACGCGTCTGCTCCCTCCACACTTAAATCAAACTCGACAGGAACTCGCGGGCTTCGCGGTCGCTGGGACGCGACATCGCCACGCGGGTCTTTCTCAGTCATAAAATCACCGCCCTTTTTATTGGCTTGGTACTTCAGAGGAGGGGCTCAGACAGTGTACATCAAAATCTGCGTCAATCCGCGAAAATCTGCGGCTAAATACTTGCAGACAAATACCCAAACGACAGCGCCGCCAGGATCAACCCACCCACGATCACTCGATAAACAATGAATATGCCCGTCGAATGCGTCCTTAGATACCGCAGCAGAAACCAGATCGACGCATAACCCACGACGCCCGAAACCACCGTCGCCACCGCAAGCGATCCGTAGCTCCCAGCCGGCAGCTTCTCCACCGCTTCCTTCAGCTCGAGCAGGCCACTCGCGGCAATCGCCGGGATCGAAAGCAGAAACGAAAACCTCGCCGCCGTCTCGCGCGTCTGTCCGGCAAACAAACCACCCATGATCGTCGAACCGGACCGGCTCGAACCCGGAATCAGCGCCAGCACCTGCGCCGACCCGACGGCGAGGGCGTCGCTGATACGAAGCTGGTCCATGGCGTGATCTCTCTTGCCTACCAGCTCGGCAATCATCAGCAGAATACCAACGACGATCATCATCGTCGCAATCACCCAGAGGTTCTTCGTGAATGGTCCTTCGATCTGTTTCTTCAGCAACAGTCCGACAGTGCCCACCGGTAGCGAACCGATGATCACGAGCCAGCCGAGCCATGCGTCTTTCGAGAGTGCTGGCCGCACCGGCTCATTCCGCGCGCGCAACATTGCCAGATGATCAAAGATGAAAGCGCGCAGGATGTTGACGATGTCTCGGCTGAAATAAATCAAAACGGCGAGAAGTGTGCCGAGTTGAATGACGGCAATCGTGGCCGTCGTCTGCTCAGCTTGCAGCGTTTTATCAGCGCCGCCGTAGAGATCTACGAGGCGTGCGGCAAAAACGAGATGGGCAGTTGAACTAACCGGGATGAATTCCGTCAGGCCCTGAACCAGGCCGAGGAAGATAGCTTGAAGAATGGTCATTTATTATTCTCGAAAAGAATTCCGCTCTGCGATCCAATCATACATGGCCACCGGCATCAGCCTGCCGGCGCGTACGATCGTCGCGAGTTGCCATGGGAAAGCGTAAATCTTCTTTTCCCGCTCGATCGCCCCAACAATCTTCTTCACACCGTCTTCAAGTTCCATCAGGTACGGCATCTTTGCTTCGCGTCCCGCGGTGAGTGCGGTCTTGATGAAACCCGGATGAATGATCGTCACACCAACACCGCTATGGCGCAGATCGATCCTGAGACTCTCAAAATAAGCCGAAAGGGCCGCTTTACTTGCGCAATAAGCCGCGGATTTTGCGAGTCCGCGATAGGCGGCAAGACTCGAGATCGCTACCAGCCGCCCTTGTTTGCGCTCGACCATCTCGGGCAGCACTGCCGCCACGCTATTCACAGCGCCCAGCACGTTAATCCCGATCACATTCGCAGCGTGTTCCGGTGTAAGACTCACGGCGTGATCGGCAGTACCGATTCCGGCATTGGCGATGAGTATGTCGATCGGACCAAGCTCTTTACGAAAACGATTTGCGGCTTCTCTGACTGCTTTCGCATCACGCACATCGGCTGTGGCAAAAACAGCTTTGACGTTCCTCGCCTTCGCCTCGTCAACGATCTCGTTGAGAAGATCTTCGCGACGCGCCAATAAACCGAGATGCCCGCCACGCGCCGCGATTTCCAGCGCCATTCCTCTGCCTAGTCCGGAAGAGGCGCCGGTGATCATCACGACCTTTTTGGTCCAATAAATCCCATTAGACAGGATTGACAAGATGTTACAGGATTTACAGGATTTCAATCTTGTAAATCCTGAAACATCTTGTAAATCCTGTCACTATATCATGCACAATAACAGGCGTGATGACCGGCCTGGCGCCGGTCTGCTTCTGAATAAACCGCTTCAACTCAACGCGCACATGTTCTTTCAACAGCGACTCGTCCGACAGCGTCTGCCGTGAAGCACCCGCAATCGCCGACGTAACGACACGCTTCGCATCCTCAAGCATCGTCGAGCGACCAGCAAAGCCATTCTCTGCACTCAACCCACGCACGCCACGCGCAATGATCTTCGGCTCACCATCAAGCTCGCCTGTCTCTTCGTCGACCGTAACAACGACGGTCACCGCGCCTTCGTAAGCGAGTTGCTTTCGCTCGCGCACAGTCTCGCTGTCAATCTCTTTGAATCCACTCTCGTCGATAAACGTGCGTCCAATCTCACGCTTGTCGATGATCGCGGCACGCTCGCCATCGAGCTCGAGCACGTCGCCATTCTCGATCAGAATAATGTTCTCTTCCTTGTAACCGAGATGGTTTTTGACAAACTCCTTGTGCCGGAAGAGCATGCGATACTCGCCGTGAATCGGCACGACAAACTTGGGCCGCACGGCTTCCGTCATGATTCGTATGTCTTCCTGCGAAGCGTGCCCGCTGACATGAACGAGCCGGCGTTTCTCTTCAATGATGTTCGCGCCGCGCTTGTAGATGAATCCGATCATCCGCGAGATCAAACGCTCGTTACCGGGAATGATGCGCGCCGACAGCACGACCGTGTCGCCCTCTTCGATCATCAGTCCTTTATAACTCTGCGTCGCCATTTGCGAGAGCGCCGCGCGCGACTCGCCCTGCGATCCGGTGACGAGGAACACGATCTCGTCGTCGCTCATCATCTTCGCTTCGTTCAGCGACACGAGCAGGCCATCTGGAATGTCGAGATAACCCAGCCGGTCCGCAACCTCGACGTTCTTCTGCATCGACCGACCGAGCACACACACGTGCCGGTTAAACTGCTGCGCCACGTCGAGCACGATCTGCAAACGGTGGATCGACGAAGCAAAAGCTGCGACGACGATGCGGCCCTTCGCCTCGGTAAAGATCTCCTCAAACGCCGGAATTACCGCCCGCTCAGATGGCGTGCGACCCGGAACAGTCGCGTTAGTTGAGTCGGAAAGGAGGGCGAGCACGCCGTCCTGCCCGTAGCGACGGAACGAGCGCAGGTCGATCGGCTCACCGATCACGGGTGTTTCGTCTACTTTGTAATCGCCCGTGTGAATGATGGTGCCGACCGGAGTCTTGATCCCAAGCGAGAAGCAGTCGACAAGTGAGTGCGAGACGCGGATGAATTCGACCTGGAAGACGCCGATATCCACGACGTCGCGCGGCTCGACACGATGCAGCAGCACGTCGCCGAGCAGATCGTGTTCTTCGAGTTTGCTTTCAGCGAGGCCGGCGGTGAAGTGTGAACAGTAAACCGGGACGTTGAACCTTTTCAGGATATACGGCAGCGCACCGAGATGATCTTCGTGACCGTGCGTAAGGACGATCGCGGAGATGTCGTCGCGGTACTCGTCGAGGAAATCAAAGTTTGGAATCGAAATGTCAACGCCGTAGGCCGACTCTTCAGGAAAGCCCATCCCGGCGTCGAGAATCAACATCTCGTCGCCGTATCGCACAGCCATACAATTCATTCCAAACTCGCCGATACCGCCGAGTGGGATGATCTCGAGGACACTAGCCATAGAAGCGAAAGAGTATAGCACGGGCAACACGGATTAACGCGGATGACATGAATCCGATTTCATTTGTATTATCCGCCGTATGACCAAATCGATACTTGCCTTCGTCGCCCTTCTGTTCCTCGGTATCAACGCTCTTGCCGCTACGCCCACGATGCGGGTGGATTACTACCACACCGGCGACGCGGCGCAGGAAGTGTTCAGTCTCGACCGCGTGGTCATTGAGCCGCTGCCGTGGCCGGGCGATCCAAAGCAGGCGACCGACTCGTCAAACCTCGGCAAGTACCTGTTTGAAGTTCGGGACGCGAAGACAAAGGAATTGCTCTATTCGCGCGGATTTGCGTCGATTTACGGCGAGTGGGAGACAACCGACGAAGCCAAAACGGTCAAGCGCACGTTCCAGGAGTCGTTGCGCTTCCCTGCTCCCGCAGCGCCAGTCAGCATTACTCTGAAGAAACGCGATCCGAAGAACGTATTCAAAGACATCTGGACCACGACGATCGATCCCGCGGACCAGTTCATCGATCGCTCGAAACCGGTAGCACCGGCGCCACTCATCACGATTCAAAAGGCTGGCGATCCGGAAACTAAAGTCGACTTTTTGATTCTCGGCGACGGTTACACCGCCGCGGAAGCCGCGAAGTTTGAAGCAGACGCGAAGCGACTCACGGAAGTGCTCTTCTCGACTTCGCCGTTTAAAGAGAACCGCAGGAGCTTCAACGTCTGGGGACTTTGCCCGCCCGCAGCAGAGTCGGGCATCTCACGACCCTCAACCGGAATTTATCGCGACTCGCCAGTCGGTGCGACGTACGATGCGTTCGGTTCCGAGCGATACGTTTTGACGTTCGATAATCGCGCCTTACGACGTGCAGCGCAGTTCGCGCCGTACGAGTTCATCGAGGTGCTGGTGAACAATCGCACCTACGGTGGCGGCGGTATCTTTAATCTCTACAGCACTGTGGCTTCGGATAACGCATTCGCCAATTACGTTTTCGTCCACGAGTTTGGACATCACTTCGCTGGTCTGGCAGATGAGTACTACACGTCGTCAGTCGCTTATGCGCCGGCAGCCGATCGCGTCGAGCCGTGGGAGCCAAACGTTACGGCGCTGCTGGACGTCAGCACATTGAAGTGGCGCAACCTCGTCTCGCCATTTGCTAACGAGACGCCGATTCCGACGCCATGGAACAAAGAAGCGTTTGAGATTTACTCACGCGAGATCCAAAAGCGCCGCGGGCAGCTACGGAAAGATCGGCGACCCGAAGAAGAGATGGAGGCGCTATTCAAAGAGGAGCTCGCGCACGAGCAAAAGATGTTTGAGGCGGAGAAATACTTTGGGAAGGTCGGCGCGTTTGAAGGCGCAATGTACGAAGCGCGTGGCTACTACCGGCCGGAGGTCGACTGCATCATGTTCTCGCGCACAGATCACTTCTGCAAAGTCTGTCGCGCCGCCATCGAACGCGTCATAAAAATGTATTCGAAGAATTAAGCCACGAAAGCACGGGTGGCACGGAGGGCCACCCCTACAGTTGTAATCAATCACGCCAGTTCGTCGAAGGTGCCTGATTAACAACAACTGTAGGGGCGGCCCTCCGTGGCCGCCCGTGCTTTCGTGGCTAAATATTTAGTGTGGTTTGAGCGGCTCGAGTAGGTCGCGGTCCTTCGTGCCCTCGTGGCAGACGATGCACGACTGCTGGCCGCGCTCTTCAAGGTCAGACACGAGCGCGTACGTCAAACCGCGATCGGACCACGTCAACACTTTCAATCCATCGATAGCGTTGTAGTGAAATGTCAGCCCACGCGCCTGGATCTCCTCACCACCTGAAGGCCGCGCGACCGAATCGGAAGTGATCACCAAACTGATCGGCCGGTCCTTCATGCGATACGCAACGTAAGCCGCATAATCGTTCTGGAAACCAACCAGCCGCCCGCCCTCGAGCGTATAGAGCTTCTCCTGCCCCGACGATTCCTGGTAGTTCGGCAACTTCACACTGAAGTTCACCTTATTCATAAACCACGATGAAATGTGTTGCGGACTCTCCGATTCCATCTCGAGCGGTAACTGCCCACGCATGTGACGCAGGTGCGTGTCGGCAGCCATGAGTGCAAAACTCGACGCTTTGACTGCACGGCGCATTGCTTTGCTTGACGATGCGCCAGACCAGCAACGGCAACAGCAACAGCAGCAACGCCGCAGCGGCCGCTACCAGCCAGCTCACACGTGACGCGCGCCGCGGTCGAGTCTCCTCCACGCCAACTCGCGGCCCTTCACTCAGGATCTTCTGAACCTTCGCGCGCAGCTCCGGAGGCGCAACGTGCACCGACGCACTCTCTCTGACAGCATTAAGAAAGTTGAGCTCTCGCGCGAATAGCGCAGCGCACGACTCACAGTCGGAAAGATGCGCTTCGACCATCCCACGTTCTTCACCCTGCAACTCGTCGTCGAGGTACAAGGTCAAACGCCCACGTATGTCCTCACACTTTTGCAAACTTTACTGGTCCTTTTCTTCTCAGACTACTTTCGCCCGCGCCTGGGTTTGCCAGGC
This sequence comes from uncultured Acidobacteriota bacterium, assembly GCA_963748155.1. Classification (GTDB taxonomy): domain Bacteria; phylum Acidobacteriota; class Blastocatellia; order Pyrinomonadales; family Pyrinomonadaceae; genus PSRF01. The sequence goes on from CAVVHV010000006.1 coordinate 441,986, forward strand.
GGAAAGCAGTTTTTTAAGTTTTCCACGCGCACGCCCGAGCCGCGACATCACCGTCCCCGCTGGGCAATCGAGCACGGTCGCGATCTCCTGGTAAGTGAACCCTTCAATGTCGCGTAGCACGATGATCTCACGGTAAGCATCAGGCAAACTCTCGATCGCCTGCTGCACTTGCTGTCGTTCCAGCTTCCGCAGGTAAACGACGTGCGGGTTCTCCTGTAACTGGTCCACCGGTGGCGGGCCCGTGTCGATATCGACAAACTTCGGGCCACTGTTCTTGTGACGCACTTCGTTCAGCCACGCATTGCGCATGATGACGAAGAGCCAGCTCTTCATATTACTGTTGGCGTCAGGCCGGTGCGCCGCGCTTGCCGCCCGCAGGTAAGTGTCCTGCACGAGATCCTCGGCTTCGGTCATGTTACGCGTCAGGGCAAGGGCGTACCCGTAGAGCGCATCGATGTGCTCCATCGCCGCCTGGCCAAACTCAACAATTTCAACGAGGCCGTCCATCATTGTTTGTGGCAGCCATTTTAGATTAACACCCGGCCGCCAGGAAAATTCCCGGGAATAATTTCGGTGCTCACGTGTTATTCACAGTAGCCCAGAATGGGGCACGTGCAACCTTCCAAGTGCGTGCCATCGATCGTCTTAAAAAGGTCAGTAATCATAACGCCTTTTGCGGTCTTGCGAAGCCGAAAGGCTTCGTGCACCTCCGGTCGGAGTACCATGTCAACGACGCGCGCGGCGCCGTGAAACGTGGTGCTCCTCGGAGTGTGATATTTTCTCCATCGATGAGACCGCCCAAACCACCGCCTATATTGCGCTTCTTTTCTTATTAATAACAGGTTGTTACGTCACGGCCGTGGCCCAGCGACTGACTCCCCATCACATCACGCTCGCAAATGGAAAGTCGTTTGACCTGAATCTTCCTGACGGTTACGAAATAAGCGTCGCGGCCCAGGGACTGAAACGCGTGCGCTTCATGGCGCTCAGTCCTGACAACCGACTCTTCGTCACGGACATGTTCAACCTCACGGACAATCGTCGGGGCGTGGTCTATATTCTCGACCAGTTCGATCGCAAAACATACCAGTTCAAGAAGGTTACGAAGTATCTCAGTGGCCTGCGCAATCCGAACAACGTCGCTTTTTACACGGATCGAAGCGGGAAGACGTGGTTCTATCTCGCCTTAACTGATCGACTCGTTCGCTATCGTTACGAGGCGGGCGACAATGCTCCGTCCGGCGAGCCGCAGGTACTCGCGACGTTTCCTGATTACGGTCTTGGATACAAATACGGTGGCTGGCATCTCACGCGCACCGTGATTGTCGGGGGCGATGAAAAGATCTACATCGCGGTCGGTAGCAGTTGTAACGCGTGTGAGGAGAAGGAAGAAGTTCGCGCCAGCGTCTTGCAGATGAATCCCGATGGGTCGAACAAGCATTACTTCGCGCGCGGATTGCGGAACGCGGTCGGGCTTCGCTGGACGAAAGGCAAGCTTTACGCGACCAACATGGGATCGGATCATCTCGGCGACAATCGTCCTGCCGACACGTTTTACCGGCTCGAAGATGGAATGCATTACGGCTGGCCTTACTGCTTTCAGGCGGGTGCGCGAATTTATCCCGATCCGAAGTTCAATACGACGGGAAGGAACTTCGATTGTCGCAAAGTACCCGAGGCCCTCACGCCGTTTCCGGCGCACAGTTCGCCACTCGGGTTGGAGTATTTCGATTCGAGCAATTCTTCCGACCTCGCGGGATCTTTTCTGGTCGCATTACATGGATCGACAAAAAAGAGTTTGCGCCGGGGTTATCGTGTTGTAAGGATCCCGGAAAACGGCGGCGCGATGCAGGATTTCATCACCGGTTTCTTCGAACCGCCTCGCATCAACGGCCGTCCAGCGGACGTTTTCAGCTTCGGAAAGGATGCGTTTTTGTTTACGGACGATTATAGTGGCGTCGTCTACTACGTATATCTGCGTAAATCCGCATAAATCTGCGTTTCGGAAAGGAATAAAAATGCGCTTTCGTGTCTCACTTCTCCTGATTGTCGTCGTCTCGCTGTGCGCGCCCGCGCTGGCGCAGAAACGCAACATCACCGAAAAGGACCTCTTCAACTTCGTCTGGATTGGCGATCCGCAAGTCTCGCCTGACGGTTCGCGCGTCGCATTCGTGCGCACCACCGTCAACGATAAGAAAGACGGATACAACACCGCGATCTGGACTGTCGCGACTGCGAACGGCGAAACACGCCAGCTAACGAACGGTCCACGCGATTCGCAACCGCGCTGGTCACCGGACGGAAAGTATCTTGTCTTCATGCGTGCTCCGGAAGTTAGCGGGCGCGTTGAGCCGGCACAGTTGTTCATGCTCGCGATGGCCGGTGGTGAGCCGTTTCAGTTCACGACTCTTCCGCGGGGCGCAAACGCGCCGCAGTGGTCGCCTGACGGAAAGATGATCCTTTTCTACAACAGCGCCACAGCAGAAGAACTCGCGAAGGCAGCCGCAAAAAATAATCCGCCCCCGCCAAATGCAAGCCCAAACGCCAGCCCGAGCGCAAGTCCGAGCCCCAGTCCGAGTCCGGATCGCGAAAGCGACGTGCGCGTTATCAATCGCGCGGTTTATCGTGCGAACGGCGCCGGCTATCTCGACTTCAAACATCCGAACCACATCTGGGTCGTAACTGCGCCAAAAACCGGCGACGAGAAAGTCACGCCAAAACAGTTAACCAGCGGACGCTTTGACGATGGCGGCGCGGTTTGGGCCAAAGACAGCTCGCGTGTCTATTTCGACTCTGACTACTCAGACGAACCGTATTACGAGTTGCCTCGCACGGATATCTATTCGGTCGCAGTCACCGGCGGTGACCGTGTTCAAATAACCTCGTTCAATATGGGCGCAGGCGCTTTCAGCGTCAGTCCCGACGGCAAGCAGCTCGCGTTTATCGGCTCAGTCGCCCAACCCGTGCGCTCTTACTCGCAACCGGATCTCTGGGTGATGGATCTCGCGTCGGGCGCGAAACCGCGAAACCTGACCGCGAACTTTGATTTCGACATCGGCGGCGGGTTGACAGGCGATAACGTGGCGCCGAGAGGCGGCGGCGGTAACCTCCCGGTCTGGTCACCAGACGGACGCAGCCTCACGATGCTCTACGTTAAAGAAGGTAAGGCTAATCTCGGCTCGTTCGATGTTGCGACGGGAAAACAAAGTGACGTCACCACCGGAAACCAGGCGGTTGTGAATTATCGCGCCGTGCCGGACGCATCGAAGTTTGTTCTCTTAATCTCGACGCCGACGCGCGTCGGTGATCTCTTCTGGCTCGACAAAACATCCGGCCAGCCGAGACAGCTCACACACATAAACGACGACCTGTTCTCAAAACTGAATCTCACCGAGCCGGAAGAAATCTGGCACACGAGTTTTGACGGCAAGAAGGTTCAGGTGTGGGTGCAGAAGCCACCTGATTTCGATCCGAACAAGAAATATCCGCTCATTCTGAACATTCATGGCGGACCGCACGCCGCTTACGGGTTCATCTTCGATCACGAATTTCAATGGATGGCGGCGAAAGGCTACGTCGTGCTCTATCCAAATCCGCGCGGCAGCACGAGCTACGGGCAGGAGTTTGGCAACATCATTCAGCACAACTATCCCGGCGACGATTACAAGGATTTGATGGCCGGTGTCGATGAGCTCATCAAGCGCGGTTACATCGATGAGAAGAAGATGGGTGTCACGGGCGGCAGTGGCGGCGGATTGCTGACCAACTGGACCATCACTCAGACGACACGCTTCGCGGCCGCAGTCTCGCAACGCGATATCGCGAGTTGGTCTGATTGGTGGTACACGGCTGATTTCACACTCTTCCAGCCTTCGTGGTTCAAGGCGCCACCGTTCGAAGATCCGGAGGACTATCGAAGGCGATCGCCGATCACTTATGTCAACAAGATCCAGACGCCGTTGATGTTGATCCTCGGCGAGGTTGACTGGCGCACGCCAACCGGACCGGGTGGCGAGGCGATGTTCCGCGCATTGAAGTACCGGAAGATACCGACGGTGATGGTGCGTTTTCCGAACGAGTCGCACGAGCTATCGCGCTCCGGGCAACCGTGGCATCGCATTGAGAGGCTGCAACATATTGTCGGGTGGTTTGATAAGTGGATTATGGGTGTTGCGAAGCCGGAATACGAGATCGGCGAACCCACTAAGAGCACGACAACACAGCAGTAAACATAGACAGGATTGACAGGATTTTTCAGGATTAGCAGGACAAGCATCTTGTCTATCATGAAAAATCTTGTAAATCCTGTCTAATATCACTCATGAAAACACTTGGCCTCATCGGCGGCACTGGCCCTGAATCAACCATCGACTACTATCGCCAGCTCACGAATCTTTATCGCGAGAAAGCCGATGGCGCGTCACCGCACGTCATCATCAACAGCATCAACCTCAAGCAGATGATCGAGTGGATGAGCGCCGGTGAGCTCGACAAGGTTACTGATCAACTCGTCAAAGAATTCGAGATACTCGAAAGAGCCGGCGTCGACTTCGCCGCCCTCACTGCAAACACACCTCACATCGTCTTCGACGATCTCAAACAGCGCGTGACGTTACCGCTGATCAGCATCGTTGAAGCAACTTGCGAGCGCGCCCAATCGCTCGGCTTTAAGAGCGTCGCACTGTTCGGCACGCGCTACACAATGCAAGCGCCATTTTACCCCACAGTCTTCTCACGCACTGACATAAAGCTGATCACGCCAAACGAGGAAGAACAGAACTACATTCACGAGAAATATTTCGGCGAACTGCTGAAAGACAAGTTTCTTCCCGAAACGCGCGCGCGTTTCCTCGAGATTGCCGACGCAATGAAAGCGCGCGAAGGCATCGAAGCGCTCATCCTCGGCGGCACCGAGATCCCTTTGTTACTACGCGCGGATGAACATAACGGCATCCAATTCCTCGACACGACACGCATCCACGTCGATCGCCTCATCGAAGAGATGTTGAAGTAGTCACAAAAAGCACAAAATCACAAAGGTTACGTCCCAAATTTCCTTAGCATCCGTCAATCCCTGCGTATTCCCCTGCTTGATTAATCAGCGTATCGAAAGGAAATCATCATGGGACTCTTTGACAAAATGTTTGGACGCGGCGCCTCGGAGGCTGAGCAACAACAGGGCGCACAGCAGCGCTTCAACGAGCTGAAACAGAAGTATCAAACTGTTCTAACGACCGCCGACAACGAACGCATTCAATTTCAGAACCTGCATGTGCAGGATAACAAACTCTTTATCCGAGCCATCGCCCCTTCAGACGAGGCAAAGAATAAGTTCTGGGATCAGATCAAACTCGTCAATCCGAATGCGGACGACATCACCGCCGACATCAGTGTCGACTCGAGCCGCGCGATGGGCGCAGCCGCAGGCGGCGGAGAGGGAGCCGGAGGTCAGACGTACGAAGTGAAGAGCGGCGACAATCTCTCGAAGATCAGTAAGCAGTTCTACGGAGATTCGGACGAGTACATGCGGATCTTTTACGCGAACCGCGACAAGCTAAAGGATCCGGACATGATCCAGGTCGGTCAAAAGCTCGTCATTCCGCCTGACGACGGTCAGTAAGACACTCTAAGCCACAAAAAGGCACAAAAGCACAAAAACACAGAAAATAGTTTTTGTGCTTTTTGTGCCTTTTGTGGCTTCTTGCTAAACTGCCTCCTCTGCGCTGCACGATTTAAAACCACCATTCTGGAGGCCCCCGAAATGCTACGACGACGCCTGTCTTGTATCTCCCTGCTGCTCATTCTTGCGCTCGCTAATTCGCTCCCAGCGCAAACTGCCCGGCGTCCAATGAAGCTCGACGACATGACGCGCTTCCGCAACGTCAGCGATCCGCAAATTTCCCCTGACGGCCAGTGGGTCGCTTACGTCGTCGGCGCCACCGACGCGAAGGACGACAAGTCGAACTCACACATCTGGATGGTGAACATCGACGGCAGCAACGATCGACAAATAACTTTCAGCAACGAGAGCGAGAGCTCGCCGCGTTGGAGCCCTGACGGCAAGTACATTTCGTTCACCTCTTCGCGACCCGGCAAGACGCGCGGCAATCAGGTGTGGCTTCTCGATCGCAACGGCGGCGAGGCGATGCAGATCACGGAGCTCAAGGGCCGCTTGCAGGGACACGAATGGTCTCCCGATTCAAAACGACTGGCGCTCTTGATCGGCGATCCCGATCCGGAGACGGATCCTGCACCATCGCCACAACCCGGCGCTACTCCGCGCGTTCCCAAACCCATCGTCATCGATCGTTATCGATTCAAACAGGACGGCCAGGGCTACCTGCTCACCGGACGTCACACATACATCTACATCTTCGACATCGCGACAAAGAAACTCGAGCGACTGACGAAGAGCAAGTGGGACGAGAGCTCGCCGGCATGGTCGCCTGACGGCACTCGCATCGCTTTCATGAGCAATCACGGGGAAGATCCGGATCGCGAGCCCGCCGCACAACTCTTCGTCGCCGAGGCCAAACCCGGCGCAACTGAGAAACAGTTAACTCCAGACACCACGCGCGCCAGTCGTGCACGGCCGGAATGGAGCCCCGATTCAAAATGGATCGCATTCGTCGAAGGCGACGAGAAGAAATACGGCGCGTACAACATGGACCACCTCGCGCTCGTTCCGTCAGACGGCAGCAGCGCGCCGGTACGCTTCAAAGCAGCAGAGGATCTCGACCGCGGCGTCTCGTCGCCTCGTTTCACTCCAGACGGCAAGTCGATCCAGTTTTTAGTGACTGACGATCGTTCGGTTTATCCGATGAAGGCGAGCCTCTCGGGCGGCGCGGCGCAACGACTGCTGAACCCGCCGGTGGTGATGTCGAATTGGAACTTCAACGGTGGGCGCGCCGTGGCGATGTCCGGCGGCGACACGAAGACGGGCGAGATCCACGTTTGGGAAGGAAATTCGCTGCGCCAGCTTACACACCAAAACGATCCGCTGTTTTCAGAACTGGATCTCGGCGTCACTGAAGAAATCAACTTCCAGAGTAAAGACGGAACCACTGTCGGCGCGCTGCTCACTTATCCGGTCGGTTACGTTAAAGGAACGAAGGTTCCCCTCTTGCTCAGAATTCACGGTGGTCCAAACGCGCAGGACCAGCACACGTTCAGCGCCGAGCGGCAGATGTTCGCGGCGAACGGTTACGCCGTCCTCGCAGTCAACTATCGCGGCAGCTCAGGTCGTGGACAAAAGTTCTCGCGCGCGATCTTTGCTGATTGGGGCAACTACGAAGTGCAGGATCTACTCGCCGGCGTCGATCACGTGATCAAGATGGGCGTTGCGGATCCGGATCGACTTGGTGTCGGTGGTTGGAGCTACGGTGGAATTCTCACTGACTACCTGATCGCCAGCGACACGCGGTTCAAAGGAGCGACGAGCGGCGCCGGAACAGCGTTCACTGTGGCGTTCTATGGCACTGACCAGTACATCATTCAGTACGACCATGAGATTGGTCCACCATGGAATCCGAAAGCGTGGGAGACGTACGTGAAGATCTCGTACCCGTTCCTGCACGCTGATCGCATTCAGACGCCGACGCTCTTTCTGGGCGGCGAGCGCGATTTCAACGTGCCCGTGCAGGGCAGCCAGCAGATGTACCAGGCGCTGCGCAGTCTCGGGATCGATACGCAGTTGATTATCTATCCGAACGAGAACCACGGCATTCAGCGGCCGAGCTACCAGCGCGACCGCATGGAGCGATATCTGGCGTGGTATGACAAGTACGTGAAGAAGGCCGCGGGTCCAGCAAGCACCTCAACGGCGCAGTAATCAGGAGGTCCTTTAGACAGGATCTCAAGATTATCAGGAGTTAGGATTAACCGCGGAAACTCGGATGAAGACTGGAATTTGTTATAGTCGGTTACATGCGTGTTTTTGCGACGTCGGATCTGCACACCGATTACAAAGAAAATTTCCGCTGGCTCGCAGAGCTTTCCGATGTTGCATATCGCAACGACACGCTCATCATTGCTGGTGATGTTTCCGATCGGCTCGAAGTTATTCGCGAGACGCTATTACTGCTCCGCTCCAAGTTTCGCCACGTACTCTTCACGCCCGGCAATCACGAGCTCTGGGTCCGTAATACCGAGATCAATTCGATTGATAAACTTAATCAAGTCCTGCAACTCTGCGAAGAGATCGGTGTAGCCACAAAACCCGTTCGCCTCGACGATCTATGGATCGTTCCTCTCTTCTCCTGGTACGACGGCGTCTACGATCCGGAAATGAAAGCGTGGGCTGACTTTCACCTCTGCAAGTGGCCCAACGACGTGCAATCGCTACCTGACTACTTTCTTCGTCTCAACGAGCCACACCTCAAGTCGTACGACGGGCCGGTCATAACTTTCTCTCACTTCATTCCACGCGCGGAGCTGTTGCCGCCAAAGGAATACATGAGATTCAGTTGGCTGCCGACCGTCTCGATCTGCGCCGCGCTCGACCCTCAAATCAGAAAACTCAAATCGCGCGTGCACGTCTGCGGACACACCCACACAACCTTCGATACGGTGATCGACGACGTCCGTTACGTGCAGAACGCCGTCCGTTATCCGAAGGAACGACGTATCGGGAGTTTCCCAGTCAAGCTGATCTGGAACGGCTTGGGCCGGTTCAGTACCCGGTCCAACCACATTCCTGCCTTTTAACGACTAAGCATTCTTCCAGGAACCACGCTGGTACGTTCCGCTCTCGAACGACGCCGGTACCGGTATTATTTGTGTCGCTTCTTTTTTCCCTTTTAAGACTCTCGAAAGCTCGTCTACGAAAGTGAGAAGGAAGGCGACAAGTGCCATGTAACCGATGCTCGTGTAGCTCAAGCGAATCGCGAAGCCTACGACAGCCGCATAAAACGAAAGCTGAAGCGCGGCTTTGAAGACGAAGCCTGGATTGAACTTCATCAGAGCGAGTGTGCTCGTGATTTCAGGAAAAACAGGTGCGGCCACAGATTCGAGAGCTGGTGAAGCCGGCGGGAAATCTTCACTCTGCTGCATCCACGCCTGCATACGCTTCTGCAACTCATCGATAGCACGCCTCGCCTTCATGACGGAAACTTCTCCCGTCGCTACGAAATGCAAGGTCTGCTTTGGTCCTTCCGGAAAGTCTCTCAACCGGATAAACAAACTCTTTTCCGCAACCCATTCAGGAACCGTATCGCGAGAGTAAACTTCGCTCACTTGCTCACGTTCGAGCGCAAACTCACACTGTTCACCGATGTAGTAAAGCTTCTCTTTCGTCAGCCATAACACACCAATGTCCCAGAACGGATAGCCCTCGTATTTGCGCGACTCCGCCGCGGGCGCCAATCCAACAAGAGCGCCATAACGCGCGGCGTCCTCCAGTCCGCGTTTATCGAGTTTCATCCGGAGGCGATGACCAACAGAGTGGTAACCCCAGAAGGCTATTCGGTTTCGAAGCACGAGAGAGACTAAGAATGACCAGACAAGCCCTGCGACTGCGAGACCGAGCATCCCTAACGATGACACGCCGTCTTCGCGCCAGTGCCGCTGCGAACGGCGCAGGAGCAAGGAGCAACGCAAAGAGAACTACGAGTGCTACACGTAAACGGTACTTGTTCTTGAACTCAGTCGAGAAAACAGTTGTATCAACTTCATCGTCAATGGGCAGGTATTTGTCTTGCGGAGTCTCCACGTTTGTGACGAGTTCCTGCAAGCGGCTCTCCGAGATCCCATACGCGGTGGCGATTTCCTGAAAACGGCCCATCGTGCCCGGATGACTGTCGAGAGATTCGCCCCAACCGCCCGAATGCAGCGGCATCAGATTCAGACGCGACAGTTTTGCGAGTCCGGAAATAAACGCCTCGGGATCGCCCGTTAGACTGATACCAATCGCATCCGCCTGTCGCTCGTTGCGACGCGAACGAAAGAACAGCACGAGGTAGGAGACCCCAACCGCTCCGGCGAGGACGAGCGGGAAGGCATTATCCAGGTTCAGGAGTTTGGTTATGAATGTGCCGACTAAGTTCGCGACGACGATCGCCACCACCATGATCGTTCCGGACCTCTGCGGGTGCCGCGCCTGGAGATGTCCAATCTCATGGGCCATGATCCCATCCACTTCGCGACGGCTGAGGTTCTTGAGCAGTGAGTTAGTGATCATCACACTGCTGTCACTGCGAGCGAACGCGTTTGATAGTTGTGCGCTTGTTTCGGGTAAGACATAAACCTGCTGGAGCTTCACGCTCGCCCGGTGGGCCAGATCGAAGATTCGATCGCGCAGGTCGCCGGACGTAAGTGCGTGTAAACGCGATCCGAGTAGCCGGCCCATATTCTGGCTCAGCAGCATGAAGCCGATGTAGCCGACAATTACGTACAGCGCCGCGAGACGCGCGCTTCTCGCGAACGTATACATACCCACGATCACGAGAAACATCGGTATGAGGGATATGGCATTGGCAATGACCGCATGTCGCACAACCTGGCGCGGCGACCAGTCGACCGATCGGAGTTGTTCATACACTCTTCCCGACGCAACGTGACACAGAAACATCGCAATGATCGGTGGGATAAAGTAGCAGGCGACGTTCACGATTTGCGCCACGCTGCGGTGATCAGCGCCGAATACGAATGAAATGATTTCGCCCACGCCGGAGAAGAAATAGACCGGCAACCACGCGAGCCACACCACACTGAATAAACGATTCAGAAAACGCAGGTGATTGCCCCACAACTCTTCCGGATTGGCGCTCGATCTTCGCGCGGAAAGAATCGTCGCAAGCGCGGGTAACAGGAGAAACACGAGCAGCGGTAAAGATTTTCTGAAGATATCTCCTACGCTGTAACCCATCGAGAAGTTGATAACTGGCACTGTGCCGGCGTGGAGATCGATATCCGCCTCGTAACGATTCTTTTCGTCGTTTTGAGCGTGCAGGTGAACTGACGTGACGAGTAACAGAATGAAAAGGAGGAGTGTGTGGCGCATAGACTGGTCCAGGCTGCAAGGGGTTTAAGCTGTGAGGTGAAGGAACGTTGGAACCAACGAGTCCTACATCTTTGTAGCGGTTTTGATGCGGGAGATCAAGAAAATCCTTCAGGGATTAATCGGCGGTAGACTTAAACAGGATTACAAGATTTGCAGGATTAACAGGATTTTATCTCGCTAATCCTGAAAATCTTGTAATCCTGTCTAAGACTCACTCAAAATCACGGATTGCTGACGGCTCCCGCACGTGGCACTTTTTGCAACAAACTGGCCAGTCGCTGGATGTCGAAAGGTTTAGTCAGGTGAGCGTAGAAGCCCTTGTCAGATGCGCGTTGCACGTCCTCAGGGCGCCCAAATCCCGTCAGGGCCACGGCCGGCAGATCCTTTTTACCCGGAATCTGCCGCAGCCTGCTGAGAAACTCGAAACCATCCATCTCCGGCATCGAGATATCAGACAACACCACATCAAACTCTTTTTCACGCGCCAGACGCAACGCTTCAAAACCACTGGTCGCGGCACAAACTGATGCGCCGCCAATCTCGAGCAGGTGACGGACCATCTCCGTCGTGTCTTCTGAATCGTCGACGACGAGCACAGACATCCCTTCGAGCGAGCCAATACCCAGAGCCTGTGCCGCTGAAGAACGCGTTTTGGAATTCCCGCTGCGCGGCAAGGCGAATTGTAAACGTCGCACCTTTGCCCGCACCATCGGAACACGCGCTCACCGAGCCGCCATGCAACTCAACCAATTGTTGGACCACGGCCAGACCAATGCCCATGCCCTGCTGCGCGCGACTGGTTCCCGAATCTGCCTGCCGAAAGATCTCGAAGATGTGTGGCAGGAACGACGAATCGATTCCCTGCCCGTTGTCAGTGACAGTCAAAACAATCTCGTCATTTTCTTCTTCGAGGTGAACAGTGATGCGCCCGCCGCTGCGGCGTAAACTTCACCGAGTTGTTCAGCAGGTTCCAGATGATCTGCTCGAGTCTCACCGGATCAGCCTGAACAAACAACAACTCGTCCGGCGCTCAACTTTGATCTCCACGCCTTTGACTCTCCGCATCGATACGCACCGTCTCGATCGCGTTTTCGATCGAAGAGACGGGGAAACGGTCTCGCGATTCAACTCCAGTTTGCCGCTGCGCAACCGTGACAGATCGAGCAAGTCGCGGATTAGTTTCGACTGCGCCACTGCATTGCGTTTCACGGCGTCTGCCATACGATGCAGGTGCGGAGCGGACTTGATCTCATCCATCCGCAATAGCAACTCTGCGTAACCGAGAATCACGTTGAGTGGGTTGCGCAGCTCATGCGACATGATCGCGAGAAACTCATCCTTCAGACGATTCGCTTCTTCGGCTGTCTCACGCAGCTCATGCTCCCGTGACAGTAACTGTTCTCGCTCTTTTTCCACTCGTTTGCGTTCGAGGTAATCGGCAGTTTGTCGCGCGAGCAGATCCATCAGTCGCAACTCCTGCTCAGTCGGTCGATGCGCAGTGCTGAAGTGCGTCGAAATAATTCCCAGAACCGTTCCAGTACTGCTCACTAAAGGCAGTGATTGCACCGCGAGCACATCTGCGTCGCGCAGGACGGAAAGTAGAGGGCTGTATCGGCGAAGATTTCGCTTTCATTGATATTTTCCACTACCACACGCTGCTTCGATTGGAGCGCCAGTCCGCAAGCTGAATTTGCATCGCCTACATGCATCGAAGAAATCGAAAAACCACGGGTCGAACCCGCTATGCGCCGCCATCCTGAGCACGCCCGAGTCTTCATCGACTAATTGAATGTTTCCTTTATCCGCTCCGCAGATCTCTATACCAACACTTAGAATCTCTTTGAGACAGGCATCCACATCGTTTCCGTCTTTAGCGCAGAGACCGCCAATCTCGTTCAGCCGCCGCATCGCCTTGAGGTCCGCCGCACTATGCTCGAGAAGTCTAAAGAGCCGCGCCTCACTATCACGTAACTCCTTCGTCCGATCTTCAACCAGTTCCTCGAGACCTTCTTTGGCTTGACGCAGCTTCTCCTTCCAGATTCCTTTTGCGCAGTGAGGTCAGTGACGATGATGCTGATCGAGTTTGTTTGCGGTTGCAGCTTCGCAAACGACATCAGTACCGGGATTTCTCTGCCGCCGTCCCAACGAAGCGTATATTGCCGGCGCACACTGCGCTCGCGCGCCACTTCCAAATCTCTGAGAAACTGATCCCGCATCTCCGGGACAATGATAATCGGCGAGCGAGGCGCCACTCATGTTTGTTTCGGGTCGCCCGAGGATGCCGGCAAAGTTTCGATTGCTGTAAAGGATGAGCGAATCGGTGGAAAGGCTAACCGCGCCTTCGTTCATCTCGTCGATCATCAGACCGGTAAGGAAAATCGGCAGTGTTGAGCGTGTAGATCACTTCACCATGAGGATCGTCAATCACCAGCGCATCGATTTCACCCTGACGGATCGCGCGCAACGTGTCTTCGGCTTCTTCGAGCCGGCGTTGCAGATCCAAAAGCTTCTCGTCAACGGCTGTCGAGGTTTTTGTTTGCTTTGCCATATTCATTTTCGCGCGGCCGTCAGCGCGCACGATGTTTTCTTCCTGCCTCTTGTAAATGTCCAATCCCACCAAAATCTTTTGCGTGTTCGAGAGATCGCCGACAAACTTTCTCAGCGGCGCCGGTAATTTTTTGACCAGCATCGGGACGGCAATTATCTGCTCTTCACGCGCCACCTCAGGATGCTTATAAATATCTATGACCTCAAGCTCGTAATCGTCAGGAAAATTCTCTTCACAAATCTTCTTCAGGTTATATACAGCTCGCAACGATCGCGTCGAAGAGCCGAGCACATAAAGTCGTAGAATATACTTCGCACGTTTGAACGCGTTACCTACGTTCAGAGCATCTTCAAACGCCTGGGTTGTGTGCGCAGTTTGCTTTTCAGCCGTCCTTTGGCGCCTGCGTTTCCATTCCTTTGTTTGATTTGTTCATGAATCCTCACTAGCTACGTGGTTGGATATCCAAGCCAACCAGGACCCGCTCGGTATTGGAAAGGTCGCCGATGATCTTTCTGATCGGCTGAGGCAGTTTCCGCACAAGCGTCGGGATAGCCAGGATCTGATCGCCACGCGCCAGCGTTGGATTCTCCATCAGATCAATGACTTCAATGTGGTACTTACCTTTCAAGTATTCTTCGCAAATTTCTTTCAGGTTTTTAAAGGCGGTGAGTGAGCGAGGAGTTTGGCCCGCCACGTACAGGCGCAAATTCCAGCGGTCGGGATCCCCATCGTTCTGTGACGAATGGCCATCGTTGTTCCGCCGGTTTTGCTTTTTGGGGGTAACCTTCATTTAGCCGTTCCTTTCCGTGCCTTTCGGGCGCCATTTTCGTCAATTTTATTCCAATCGTCCGCGCGCCGAATTCGTGCCATTTCGAGTCGTTGTGTAGCGACTGTCTCTTCGCGGTTTCGATCCTCATCAAGTTCCGGAGAATCGCGTCGCGCTCAGTTTCAAACTGTCCTTTCAAAGCCGCTAGCTGAGCTTCGTAAAGCTCCTGCTTACGTTTTAGCTCGCGCTCTTTTCGTTCCGACAGGTGGCGACGCTCTGTTTCCGCGGCGGCTTCGCGCGCGAGTTGAGACATCCGCGCTGTTCCCATCAACACGCCATCCATGCCAATGTAAGTGTCCATGAGTTCCACGCCGTCGATCTGTCATCAGGAATTCCCTGACCTGATTCGAATGCGCGATACCGCGGGCTTTTAAGATGTACAGTCCGCGATTTCGTTCGCCGTTGGATTCGATGTTTTTGACGAGTATCCAGGCGTCCATCAGCGACGAGACGCCCACTTCCGATTCCTCAATGTCGTGTCGCCCCGAAGTCAAACTCGTAAACATCCCCGTCGTCTGCCGTGTCTTTAACAAATCGATCAGCCGGGTTAGCATCGATTTCGTTTCAACCTGGTCGCCGACGGCAGAGAAATTTGTGACTGGATCGACGACCACCACCGAAGGGTTGTAATCATCGATAATCTTGTGAATGACTGCGAGGTGCACTTCAAGTCCCCAGGCAGTAGGGCGCGAGTTATGAAATTTCAACAAGCCTTTCTTCACATACTTCTCGAGGTCGACTCCGACCGAGCGCATGTTGCGAATGATCTGATCCTGAGATTCCTCAAAACCAAAGAAGAGTGATGATTCGCCACGCTTGCAAGCAGCCTCGAAGAAATGTGCGGCGAGCGTGCTCTTTCCGGTTCCGGCAGTTCCCGACACGAGGATCGAACTACCACGATAAAATCCCTTGCCACTCAACATCGTATCGAGCCGCGGTACACCGGATGAGACGAACTCATTCGATGCCTTGTGAGTCAAGCCAAGCGAAGTGATAGGAAGAACGCAGAAACCTTTATCGTCGATGAGAAACGGATACTCGTTTGTGCCGTGCGAAGTGCCGCGATACTTGACGATGCGCATGCGGCGCGTCGAGATCTGGTTTTGAACGCGATGATCGAGAAGAATGACGCAGTCAGCCACGTATTCTTCGAGACCATAGCGAGTCAGTGTGCCTTCGCCGCGTTCGCAGGTGATGACCGCCGTTACGCCTTTTTCTTTCAGCCAGCGGAAAAGGCGCCGCAGCTCAGCGCGGATGATGGCTTCGTCGGGAAGTGCGGAAAAGAGTGCTTCGAGAGTATCGAGCACGACGCGTTTCGCGCCGATCGAGTCGATCGCGTGTCCGAGCCTGAGAAAGAGTCCTTCGAGATTGTATTCGCCGGTCTCTTCGATCTCGGAGCGCTCGATGAAAACGTAATCGAGCAGTAGCTTTTTGTCTGCGATTAGTTGGTTTAAGTCAAAGCCAAGCGAGGCGACGTTGGTGGCTAGCTCTTCGTCGCTTTCCTCGAACGACATAAACACGCCCGGCTCGTTGTAGAGCATCGCGCCGCGGACGAGGAACTCCATTGCAAATAGCGTTTTGCCGGCGCCGGCGCTGCCGCAAACGAGTGTGGGGCGACCGGCGGGCACTCCGCCGCGCGTGATTTCGTCGAAGCCGGGGATTCCGGTCGGCTCTTTTTGCAGACCTTTAAGGGGTTTGGAATTACGACGTAATTGTTTCGACACTAATACTCCTCCGGGGATAGATAGACTTCGGGTAATAAAGGGGTATTGGTACAAAAGGGGACAACGGGGAAGGAATTTATACCATAAGTCGTTTGTTGGCGGTAGATGCGTGAGTGGGCGAGGTAGTTGCTGACAGGATTGGCAAGATTTTTCAGGATTTACAAGATTCATCCTGTTCATCCTGTAAAATCCTGTCATCCTGTCTTTTTCACAGTCGGAATCACGGGTACTGCTCCTCCCGGTTATAGATGGTCCTACAAACAAATGTGCGGGTATTATCATTGCCACGCTGGATTATGTCTGACGTTCATCACAGGCCATTGATCGCAGTAGTGAGAAACAGAACAACATCAGCACGTGCGTGTATTAGAAGACAACGCGTCCTTGTCGTACCTCGATTGCGCAACTGTAGGGGCGGCCCTCCGTGGCCGCCCCAGCGTGGAAGCACAAGGTGGCAACCTGGGGCGGCCACAGAGGGCCGCCCCTACAGTTGCTTCATAAGTTTTGTGTTCTACTGGTTGATCGTTGGTATGTTGAACGTTTCGGCTCAGCAGCAACAGGTTCCGATCTACGGTAAGGTTGTAGATCCAAACGACGACGCAATCCAGCACGCCTCCGTGGAGTTTGAAAGCGAAGGAAACACGACTCGCACGATCACCGATCTCTCCGGAGATTTTACGGTGTTGAGTGCGAGAGCGTACGGATCCTCCTGATCAGCTCGCCAGGATTCAGCACCGCTAAAATCAAAGTCAGAACACCAAAGTATTCGTTACGCATACGCCTGTATCCGGCGGTGATAAACGAACGCATCGTCGTCAGCGCGCCCATCACTTACGAAGAACGCATACCAGCGACGTCTGTCAGCCAATTCAATGTTGGCCTGCACGAAATAGGTTCCGCGGGTGCGCTCACGATCGATGACGTACTCCGGCAAGTTCCGGGCTTCTCTCTGTTCCGTCGATCCGGTGGCTTGACTACTAACCCGACCGCGCAAGGTGTTTCGCTCCGAGGCGTGGGTGCGAGTGGCGCGAGTCGCGCGCTCGTTTTGCTCGACGGCGTACCGCTCAACAGTCCTTTCGGCGGTTGGGTCTATTGGAATCGTGTTCCGCGAGTAAACATCGAGAATGTATCCGTGCAGAACGGTGGGAACTCCAGTCTCTACGGCTGCGGCGCACTCGGCGGTGTTGTCAATATAACCAGCGAGACACGTTGGGGTACGGGGCTCGATGTTGAAGTTTCGGCCGGCAATGAAGGCACTGCCGTGACATCGTTTACTGCGGGAAAAATTCTAGGTGATTGGGCAATTGTCGCCGCAGGACAAGCGCTGCACACAAACGGATATGTACTCGTACCCGAGAATCAGAGAGGCTCGGTAGATACTGCTGCCGGGAACAGGCGATCTCGGTGGCTCGATCACAGTTTCAAACGTCGCGCATGGTTTCTCATTCCTCCGTCTCAGCTCCTTTGGCGAGAGTCGCCGCAACGGCACGCCTATTCAAGTCAACGACACGCGCATCTCGTCGATCGATTTCGGAGTCGACTCAACGCTTCCAAAACTCGGTCCGGTTTTAATTCGACTTTATGGCTCGAGTGAGACGTTCAATCAGAACTTTTCCGCTGTTGCGGCCGATCGCAATTCCGAATCGTTGACGAACCGGCAGCGCAATCCATCGCAACAGGCCGGGTTCGTATTCCAGGCGACACCGAATCTCGGTTATCACCAGGTGCTTCGTTTTGGCGTCGAAGGTCGCGAGGTGCGCGGGCACAGCGCCGAAACGACCTTCAATAATTCGAGCGCCACGGCTTTTGTTGATGCCGGTGGGAGGCAAAGATCGATTGCAGTATTTGCGAGTGATTCCGTTTACATCGGATCGTGGCAGTTCAGTTTCGGAAGTCGACTCGACCACTGGCTCAACAGTTGCGGGTTTTCCAATCGTACACCTGTGATCGGAACGCCTACGTCGAATGTCTTTCCTGATCTATCGGAGACGGCTTTCAGTCCGCGGGTGTGGTTAACGAAGCGATTTGATAAGAATGTTGAAGTGAGTGCGTCGGCGTATCGATCCTTTCGCGCGCCGACGCTGAATGAGCTTTACCGCAACTTTCGAGTGGGAAATGTGGTGACGAATGCGAATGCCGATTTGCGTGCGGAGCGACTAACCGGCGGTGAGGCTGGAATCGGTTTCAATCCGTTTAGTGAGCGATTGTTTGTGCGCGGAAACGTGTTCTGGAGTGATATCGACGCCTCGATCGCGAATGTGACGCTCTCCACAACGCCCGCGCTCATCACTCGACAACGACAAAATCTGGGCGCGATTCGTGCGCGTGGGATCGAATTGTCGGCGGTGACGAAGGTGAATTTCCGTTGGGAAATTTCGGCTGAGTATTTGTTGACGGACAGCACGGTGCTGCGTTTCCCGGCGAATCGCGCTTTGGAAGGATTGATAGTGCCGCAAGTGCCGCGGCATCAGTTTAATTTCCAGGTGACATACTCGAACGAGAATTGGTTAGTGGCAACACAGGGGCGGTTTGTGAGCAGGCAGTTTGACGATGATCAAACTTGTTGCCGCTCGAGAGGTTCTTCACGCTTGATGCTCAGGTCACGCGAGCCGTATCGGAAAAACTGCGGTTGTTCGTGGCGGTGCAGAATTTGACGGGGAGCCGGTATCAGATCAGCAGCACGCCGGTGTTCACCGTGGGCCCGCCGGTTTTGATACGGGGCGGCGTGCGTGTGATGTTGAAGTAGTTGTAGACAGGATTACAGGATTTACAAGATTCACATGATTTATCCTGCGCATCCTGCAAATCCTGTCATCCTGTCTAAGGTTTACCAGCGCTAATTACGCGAAGTCTCTCGCTTCGAGCCAATGTACTTCTCGAACCACTCGAGGTTCGCCTTCATCGCCGCCAGTTGCATCTTCGGTTCGTTAGGTCCGTGCGGCTGGCGCGGCAGGACGAGCATGCGCGTCGGTACGCCCTTCACTTTCAGCGCATTGTAAAACTCGTATCCCTGCGAGATCGGCACGCGGACGTCTGCCTCGCCATGCTGAATCATCGTCGGCGTCGTAACGTTCTTCACGTTGAACATCGGCGAGTGCTTCTGGTAGAGATCCATCACTTCCCAGAACTGCCCGCCAAAATAGTCAGGAATAAACGACGGGATGTCAGCTGTACCGTTGAAGCTCATGAGATTCGTTACCGGCGCGCCCGCTGAAGCGGCTTTGAAGCGTGACGTTTGCGTGACGGTCCACGACGTCATAAAGCCGCCATAGCTCCAACCCATCACACCAAGACGCTCGGGATCCGCAACACCCATCTCAATAACTCGATCGACTCCGGTCATCAAATCCTGGTAATCGCCGAAGCCCCAGTCGCGCAGGTTTGCACGACGAAAATCGGTTCCATAACCACTCGAGCCGCGCGGGTTCGGACGCAGGATCGCGTATCCGTGCGAAGAAAAAGTTGCGAGCGGGTAAGAGCCTCGCCCGCCGAGGAATGTCTGTTGGAACACGCCCGCGGGTCCGCCGTGAATGTTTAGAATCAGAGGCACTTTCTGTCCGGTTTGATAACCGACCGGGTAAGTCAGCAAGCCTTCGATCTGTTTTCCGTCTTTCGATTTCCAGGTGATGACTTCAGTGCGTCCAACTGGCGGCGTTTTGATCGCAGCGTTGACAGTCGTGATTTGCACGGGGTTGAAGTCAGTAGCCGAGGCGATGTAAACGTCGCCGGGCGTATCGGAAGTTTGTCTGACAAAACCGAATGTCGTGCCGGTGCGGTTGAGATTGAGACCGCCGATCACCGCCGGTGTGGTTTTGATCTCGTCGATGCGATTGGCTGCAACGTCGAGCATGTAGATCTGCGTGCCGGTTCCTTTCGGTTCGGCGAAGTAGATGCGTTTACTGTCGCTGGACCAGCCGGCAACACCGGGTTGGGCGTCGAACGAGCCGACGAGCGTCTTAGGCTGGCCGCCATTCGCGGAGAAGATCTGGATCACGCCGGCCTGCGCCCAGCGCGGTGGATTATCGCTGGCGAGCACGGCGATCGAGTTTCCATCAGGTGAATAAAGCGGAGAAGTTTCAGCAGCGGGCGAGTTGGCCAGTACAGTGATCTTGCCGCTTGCGACTTCGATGATCGAGACGTCCGAAGTGGGCCAATCGTTTGCGAGTGGCGACTTCACGTGACCAAAAGCGATACGCGAGCCGTCGCCGGACCAGTCAAAATCTTCTACGTGGTAATTGGCGGTCGTCAGTTTGCGTGGCTCGCGTTTGTCGTTTGCGTCCTTTTGAATCGGGAGCAGGTACAAGCGCGCGAGCTTCACGTTTTCATCGATCCAACGAAAATCGTTCTTGCCTTTGTCGTTCTTTTCTTCCTCTTCAGTTTTTGGATCCGTCATCGTGAAGGCGATCGAGCGGCCGTCGGGTGACCACACAAAGTTAGCCACAGCGCTCTTGCCGTCGGTGAGTGGTTCAGCTTCACCGCCGTTCATACTCAGCAGGTAAAGTTGGTTTCGATTGTCTTTACGATTTGAAGTGAACGCGAGCCAGTTTCCGTCTGGCGACCACTTCGGATTCGTCGAAGACTTCTCACCGAACGTGAGCTGCGTGTTTTGCTTCGTGGCGATGTTGGCCAGCCAGATCTGAGTTACAAACTCGCTCTTGTCTGCGGTCATGACTGCTTCGTTGACGGTGTAGACCACGCGCTTGCCGTCAGGAGAAACTCTCGGCGTGCCGACAGCTTTCAACTTCAAGTGCATCTCGGGATCCCACGTTTGCGCGGTGGCGGTTAGGGTGAAAAGGACGAGCAGAGTCAGAACGGAGGCTAGGGCTTTCATGATAGTTCTCCTGGAGTTGGAATCGATAGAAGGTGCCGAGACTTTTACTCTTGAGTAGCTGGAAAGTCAATAAACATTGTAATCTGCGAAACCGTGGATTTAATTCCATTATCCGCAATCGAAGACGCCCGGCTTGTAATCGTTGGCAAGGCGATCCGCACGCCACTCGTGCGTCTGAATTTGCTCGACGCACCGGCAGAGATCTACTTGAAATTGGAGAATCTCCAACCAATTGGATCGTTCAAGATTCGTGGCGCCGCAAATGCGATTGCGCGGCTTGCGCCGGAGCACGCTTGAGCGTGGAGTTGTGACAGCGTCAGCGGGAAACATGGCCCAGGGTGTCGCGTGGTGTGCGCGTGAGCTTCGCGTTCCGTGCACGGTGATCGCGCCGTCTTCCGCGCCTGACGCGAAGGTGTTAGCGGTTGAGCGGCTCGGTGGGCGCGTGATCAAGGTTTCGTTTGACGAGTGGTGGCGAGCGTTTCAAGAGCGTGGGTTTCCGGGTGTTGACGGGACGTTCATTCATGCGTTTGACGATCCTTTTGTTATGGCAGGTAATGGGACTATCGGTCTGGAGATTTTGGAAGACTTGCCTGATGTGGATGCGGTCGTGATTCCGTGGGGCGGTGGCGGGCTCACGTGCGGGATTGCCTCTGCGTTACGTCAGTTACGTCCGTCTTGTAAGATTTTCACCGCGGAGGTTGCGACCGCCGCGCCGTTCGCCGCATCGTTGACGGCGGGCGCTCCAACCGCGATCGACTACCAACCGTCATGGGTCGACGGCATCGGCGCAAAGGCCGTCTTCCCCCAGATGTTCGACCGCGCTCGCGCGTTGATCGACGGCGCACTCGTCGCCGATCTCGACTCGATTGCCTCCGCCCTTCGTCTACTAGTCACCAACAATCACATCGTCGCCGAAGGCGCGGGCGCCTGTCCCGTCGCCTGCTCCCTCTCCGGTTTCGCCGGCCCCGGAAAGATCGTCTGCATCATCTCCGGCGGCAACATCAACCCCTCAAAACTCGCCAAGACTATTGATACGAACGGATAACCACGTAGGGGTGGCCCTCCAGTTGATGGCGAAAGACCGAATTCTATGGATCTCCCGGATTTTGAATCTTGTTCTCACCAACTGTAGGGGTGGCCCACGGAGGGCCGCCCCTACAGTTGCTTTAACAGGATCAAATTATTACGATGGTCCACAATCTTCAATACGATGACGAAAGGAACCTCACGATGCCTCACTTCGAACACTTTCCCGTACCCGTGCCGGTACAACTCGCTGCGCCTTCCCGGCTATGACTACACTTCAATCACTTCGTCTTTGCGCTATGACTCTTGTAACCGACCTCGCGTCGCCCTGTCTTTCGCAGACGTGAAAATCGCAAAGGGTATCCTTGCATGTCTATGCTGAGCGATGAAACACTCGGCAAATTGCACGTGCGTGCATTCACTTTAATGCCTGATCATCTACACCTTCTCGCAGGCGTTAGACAGGCGGAGTTTGACCTTCGAAGTGTAATCGGACAATTCAAAAGCTTCTCCACTCAACTGCTACTGGAAGCGCAGTCGTGAAATTGTCGCTGCCGGCGATGTTGAGCTTCCTTCAGTTATCCATTACAAAGTCTGACATTCAACAATCCAAACCACTCCTGCACGCTCTAGCCGATTGGCACGCAACACTACGCCCTGAGATCGTAAACCTCAGAAACTGGCCGTCGCCTCAGCCCGCGACTCTTTATGCAACAAGCATTTATGGCAACCTGGATTTTTTGACCACGTCGTCCGCAACGAAAAGGATCTGAACGAAAATCTCAACTACATTGCGTTTAACCCTGTGCGTGCAGGCTATGTTTCTCAGCCCTGCTTCTATCCATACACGGGATTTCTGCGCGAAGAAAATCCCGCTCAAATAAGTTGCACTTAGGAAACAGGTTTGTGAAAGGGTGCTGACAGCATGACGCGGAGGACTATCGAACTTATAACGAGCAAGGGTAAGTAAGGAAAGGAGTTAAAAGATGTCAACGAAATATGACGATCGTGACGATCGTGATTATGACCGTGACTCACAGTATTACGGCCAATACAATCGCCGCTCGAGTTTAGATAACACCCGTTCGTTCGGCGAGCGTGCCGAAAACCGCTGGGGCGAGAGCCGTTACGGTGAGGGTCGCTCGGGTGAAAGTCGCCCGAGTGAAGGTCGCTACGGTGAATCACGAGTGGTCGCGGCTATGGCAGCGGCAGCAGTGGTTACGGTCGTAGTAGCTACGGTGGTGGCAGCGGCTACAGTGGCGGCGGCAGAGAATCTGAAAGATACGGTCGTGAAGGACGCGGGGGCCGCGAAAGTTATTCGGGCGGTCGTTCGTACGGTCGTGAATCTTCGTCCGGCGGAGGACGCGAAAGCGGTCGCGAAGACTATTGGGGCCGCGGCTGGGAAAATGATCGCGACGACGACAGGCGCGAAAGCAGGTACGGCAGCTACGGTCGCTCCGGCGCCGAACGTGGTTACAGCGAAGGCATGCGCGATTACTCTTCACAACGCTACAACTATCCGACGGGATTCCGCTCGACTGAGTCGTACGGGTCATACGGCGAAGGCGGCCGCAGTCACGACTACGATCGCGATCGCTACGACCGCGGAGAAGAGCGCGGCTGGTGGGATCGCGCTTCAGACGCGGTAGCCTCGTGGTTTGGTGACGAAGACGCAGAGCGTCGACGGCGGCAGGACCAGCAGCGTGAACATCGCGGACGCGGACCGAAGAACTATCGCCGTTCAGACGAGCGCATCAAGGAAGACGTTAACGATCGCCTGAGCGACGACTATTACCTCGACGCGTCGGAGGTTGAGGTTGCCGTGACGAACAGTGAAGTGACATTGACGGGCACGGTCAATAACCGCGAAGACAAGCGAAGGGCCGAAGACATTGCTGAATCAGTGTCGGGTGTTTCGAACGTCGAAAATCGTCTGCGCGTGAAGCAAGGACGTTACGGCGATTACTCGAGCAGCACTGGAACCGCAACGAGCACCGGCACGGGCGCCAGCATGGGCACGGGAACCAGCACGGGAAGCGGAACGGGCACTGGAATCGGAACCGGTACTCCTACCGGCACGCCCGGCGCAACAACCAGCTCAGCCGCTGCAGGTGGCGGCAAAACCAGCAACACCTAATTCCATCTAACTACAAACACCGAGCCCGCGTAGCGGAGGCAGCGCTGCCGCCCGCTTCGCGGGCTCAATCGTTTTCTTTTCATTTGGATCCTGGGGCTTGCGCCCCAGGCTTTATGCTTCCGCCCGCTTCGCGGGCTCGGCGCCCTTGGACCAGATCTCAGGCGACCGCAAACTATCTATCTCTTATGGCTTTATCCAATACTCACAACAATCTGGTACCTCATAATTATTTAAAAACGTTCTTGGATCAGATCGTTATGGACCAACGAACGGAGCCCGCGAAGCGGGCGGCAGCCCTGAGCACTGACGCGCTGCTATCTGCTGGCGGGGTCGGCGCCCTGGACCAAGTCACGGCCGATCGAAATCGTTCAAAACGTTCTTTGGATCAGATTGTTATGGACCAACGAACGGAGCCCGCGAAGCGGGCGGCAGCATAAAGCCTGGGGCGCAAGCCCCAGGATCCGAAAATAAAAAAGCATTCGGAGCCCGCGAAGCGGGCGACAGTCCATGGGCCAGTGACATGCAACCATAAAATTTGTAATCTCTCACAGGCTTTATCCAATACTCACAATGAATCGAGGTGCCTCACAGTGTCTCAATCGTTCACAAACCTTCTCTACCACATCATCTTCTCAACAAAAGACCGACGTCCTATCATTACCATGGATCATCAACCACGATTGTACGAATACATAGGTGGTGTAGTGCGCGGCACGGGCGGGATTTCTCTCGGCATAAACGGTATGGAGGATCACGTTCACCTCTTAGCCAAACTTCGTCCTGATCGAGCTTTGTCTGACGTGTTGCGTGAGTTGAAAGCAAATGCGAGTGGCTGGATGCACGATATCTTTCCTCGTCCTTCAGATTTCTCATGGCAACGTGGCTACGCAGCTTTCACCGTCAGCCAGTCGAATCTGAGACAGGTGCAACGCTATCTCGCGCAACAGAAAGAGCATCATCGGAAGGTATCGTTTAGGGACGAGTTTATTAACTTTCTCAAAGCCAATCGCATCGAATACGACGAACGTTTCATTTGAGCGCCGAGCCCGCGAAGCGGGCGGCAGCATAAAGCCTGGGGCGCAAGCCCCAGGATCCGAAAATAAAAAAGCATTCGGAGCCCGCGAAGCGGGCGACAGCCCAAATACCCTCGCGCTGTCGCCCGCTTCGCGGGCTCAATCCCATTTTTTGCTATTTCGATCCTGGGGCTTGCGCCCCAGGCTTTATGCTTCCGCCCGCTTCGCGGGCTCGGCGCCGCAGTGCGAGAGGGTTAAATGTATCCGTGCAACCAGCAACCCGCCGGCGTGTTCCGCGTAACCATTACCCGCCGGTGTGTATTCGGTGTAACCTTCACCCACCCGCGGCCACGGCGGCCATGGACATGAAGATCTGGTGTTCGTTTCCGGAGCCGAAGACCTGTTCCAGGAAAATTCGTATCATCCCCTCCTCAGGATCGATCCAGAAGATGGTCCCGAACGCGCCGTTGTGACCGAAGCTGCCGCGCGTCGTGAGGGGGAAATCGTTTAGGGGATCGCCAAACAAACCCCACGACAGCCCCTGGACCACCTGCCTGCCCGTCACGGCCGAGACAAGGCCCAACGTCTGGTTCGCAGTCATCAATTGAACAGAAAGCCTCGAGAGGATTCGCCGCCCTTTATAGACGCCGCCGTTGAGCATCATTTGCGAGAGCGCAGCCAGATCAGTAGCCGTCGAATACATTCCAAACTCCGGCCCCGGGTAGACAGCCTTGCGACTGTAGCCCATGAGCTCTTCCCACTTGCTGAGCCTCCCATTCTGCATCCGGTAAATAGACGCTACGCGACTCTGCTTCGCAAACGGAAAGAAGAACGAACTGTCTTTCATCCCGAGCGGCACAAACACGCGTTGTGCGATGAACTGATCAAAAGGCACACCGGAAACGACTTCAATGATCCGCCCGAGGATCGCAAAACCACCACTGCTGTACCGGTGCCGAGTCCCCGGTTCGTATTCAGGCGTCTGCTTCGATAAGAACGAAACATACTCAGCCAGCGCCTGGTTGCGTTTGATCGCGATCTCGTCACTGACCGGCAGCTTGTAAAGCGGCAGTCCAGCCGTGTGAGTTAACAACTGTCGAATCGTGATCGGACGTGTCCCGCGCTCATCTTTGAAAGCACTGTTCTTGAACTCCGGAAGATACATCTCGACCGGATCGTTAAGAGCAATCTTCCCTTTCTCCATCAGGATCATGATGCCGATTGCGGTGACGGGCTTCGTCATCGACCGTATGTCAAAGATCGTGTCCGTGGTCATCTGCGTTTTGTTTTCCAGATCGCGGTACCCAACCGCCTCAAAGCTAACGACGTTGTCCTTTTTGATCACTAACGTCACCGCTCCCGGAATCTGGCCCTTTCGACAAATCTATTCTCAGCCGAATAGCATTCGAGTTTTGGCCAACGACATTAACTGCTGAAACAACGAGAAAAACTAACGCAACGCAGTGGTGGTTGATGATCATAGTTTTGGCCATAGCCCTGAAGGAATTTGTCGTCGCCGTAATAAGTAATCTACAATACCCGCTGCTTCGTTAGAGCCCAGAGAGAACTTCCCCCGGATTGAGCGTTGTCGTTCCCCACGCGCAAAAGGATCGGTCGCTACGAAATTTGCTCCCAACTCGGCGCGGGTGGCATGGGTGAGGTTTACCTCGCCAACGACACCAAACTCGATCGCAAAGTCGCACTCAAAATCCTGCCCTCCGACGTGGTTGCCGATCAGTCAGGCGAACGCGTGCGTCGATTTGTGCAGGAGGCCAAGGCAGCTTCCGCGCTCAACCATCCGAACATTCTTACCATCTACGAGATCGACGAGGTCGATTCCGAACACTTCATCGCCACCGAGTTCATCGACGGCGAAACATTGCGCGACCGAATAAGAAAAGGGTCGCTCAGCCCGGCCGATACACTCGAAATCGGTATTCAAGTCGCTGGCGCGCTTAGCTCAACACACGGTGTTGGCATCATTCATCGTGACATCAAACCCGACAACATCATGTTGCGTCACGATGGGATCGTTAAGGTGCTCGATTTCGGTCTGGCGAAACTCAGTCGTGAACGGCAACAACTCGAGACTGACTCGCTCGCGCCGACCCAGAACATGATCAATACCGCGTACGGTATGGTGCTCGGCACGGCCCACTACATGTCGCCGGAACAAGCCAGAGGCATGGAACTCGATGCGCGCACAGACATCTGGAGCCTCGGCTGTGTGCTCTACGAGATGATTTCCGGGCGCCAACCGTTTGCCGGACCAACCACAATCGACATCATGTCAGGAATTTTGAATCGTGATCCTGACTCACTTTTGCCGCATTTGCCTGAAGGACCACGCGACCTCGATCGCGTCGTACTGCGCGCGATACGCAAAGACCGCGAAGAGCGCTATCAAACTGTCAAAGACCTACTTATCGATCTGAAAGATCTGAAACGAGAGATCGAGACGCAATCACACAGAGTTGCGAGCACGAGATCCTCCGGAGCGTCATTCTTCACCGACGCCGTGCCGGAGAAATCGATTGCCGTTCTCTACTTCGAGAACATGAACTCGGAAAAGGAGAGCGATTACTTCTGCGCGGGCATGACGGAAGACATCATCACGGATCTCTCCAAGATCAAAGAGTTGAAGATCGTCTCGCGTACTGACGTGCTTCCGTTCCGAAACAAGGAAGTGAATACGCGCCAGGTTGGCGACGCGCTGCGCGTGAACTACATCCTCGAAGGCAGCGTGCGGAAGGCGGGCAACAGAATCCGCATCACCGCACAGCTCATCAGCGTTCGCGACGGCTACCACCTCTGGGCCGAACGTTTCGATCGTATGATCGAAGACATCTTCGATCTGCAAAACGAAGTCTCGCAAAAGATCGTCGAAGCGTTGAAAGTGTCGCTCACCGAGTCCGAGCGAGAACTGCTCACGCAAAAGCCGACCGACGATCTGCGCGCCTACGACTTCTACATGCGCGGTCGTGAACTTCTCTACCTCAAGGGCAGGAGAAACACAGAGAGCGCGATCAAGATGTTCGAAGATGCGGTCGCGACCGATCCGGGCTTTGCATCGGCTTACGCCGGACTGGCCGAAGCTTACTCGTCGATGTACGAGTGGTACGACGGCGCTTCTACGTGGCTGAGCAAAGCGATCGAGATGAATCAGAAAGCGCTCGAGCTCGAGCCCACTTCACTCGACGCTAAGTTTGGCATTGCGACGGTCTATTTCAATCAGCGAAGGTTTGCGGAATCAAGCGCGTGCGATCGAGGAGCTTCTCAAAGAGAATGCTGACTTTTATCCTGGTCATCTCAGGCTTGGCATGATTGCGGAACTATCGAACGACCTGGAAGGTGCACGGAAACATTACCGTCGTGCTGCGGAGCTCAAGCCTTATGACGAAGACGCCTGGATGTTTCTCGCGAGTGCTTATCGAAAGCTCGGCAACGCCGCCGCGGCCGACAAAGCCGAGCTCAAAGTCATCGAGATCACTTCGCGAAAGCTCGAAGCGAGTCTTGACGACATCATCGTGATGAGCCGGCTCGCGGAAGCGTACGCGCGCTTTGGGAGTCGTGAAGAAGCCACAGCGACGCTGAAGCGAGTGCTCGAGTTGGAACCAAATGACGGCCTCGCTGTATACAATTGCTCGTGCGCTTACGCGTTACTAGGAGAGAAGAAATGCATCGTTGATTCTGCTTCGTCGCGCGTTTGAGAGTGGATTCAGGGCCGTGGCGCACTGGGCGAGGACTGACAGCGCATTCGATCCGATGCGTGACGATGAGGAGTTTCAGAAATTGTTAACCGAACTGCAATAAATTCCAGATTGGAGAACATAAATGCCAAAGTATGTTATTGAGCGAGTGGTGCCCGGGGCCAGCAAGATGAGCCCCGCGGAATTGAAAACGTTGTCGCAGCGGTCATGTAGTGTGTTGAATGAAATGGGACCGCAGATTCAGTGGGTTCAAAGTTACGTCACCGACAACAAGCTTTACTGTGTTTACGTCGCTCCGAATGAAGAGATGATTCAGGAGCATGCGCGACGCGGAGGATTTCCGGCAAATCACGTTTCGCAAGTGAAGACCATCATCGACCCGACAACATCCGAGGAATAATCAAAAATGGATCTTCGCGCAATCCAGAAGCCTCTGAAGGAGAAGTATCGCAGCGATCCGAACAGCTCGCGCATCACGCTGCGGGCGCAGAGCGATCAAACCGATACTCCGATTGCATGCTCAGTGGAAGTGGGTCAGAAGATCTTTGAAGCGCAGGCGCACAGCGGTGTCGGTGGACCCGGCACCGCTGCCTGTTCAGGCGATCTGTTACTCGGCGCGCTCGCCGCATGTGCTCAACTGACTTGCCAACTCGTCGCTACGGCGATGGAAATTCCTTTTGAACACATTCGCGTGGACGTTGAAGGTGAGATGGATCTGAGCGGCACGCTTGGGATCTCAAAAGAGGTGCCGGTTGGTTTCCAGGACATCCACGCACGATTCGACATCAAAGCCCCCGATGCAACCCCCGACCAGTTAGCCGCACTTAAAGAGAAGACAGAACAATATTGCGTGGTCATGCAAACACTGATGAATCCCCCACAAATTCGAACGAGGTCGGACTCTTATGCCGCGGTACGCGATGAAGCCAGATGAAGATTGAATTGCAATCGCCGTCGTTTGAGTGGCGACCGAGTGGCTGAATCCGGACCACTGCGCGACAGACCAAGGGTCATCCGACGCTCGTGCATTTCTGGTCCGTCAGCTCGGAAACGTGCAAAGACCAATCTGGCCCAGGTGGCACAGTTGCGCGATCAGCGCAAACGCGAAGGACTACGTGTCGTCGCCGTCCACGTGCCGCAGTCCGAAGCCGAGAAAGATCCACGCGCGGTGCGTGACGCAATCGCGCGGCTCAATCTTACGGAGCCATGTGCGCTCGATAACGACTACAAAGTCAGTCACGGACAAGAGGGCCTTCCGGCCTATTTCCTGTTTGATCCGGAAGGAGAGATCCGAGCTTCAGCAACGGGAGCAAACGGTCTCGACAAGATCGAAGACGAGTTGGACCAGCTACTCGTCGATCTGCGAGCAACCAACCCGTTTTGCGCCGCGTGTGAGTTGTTCCTGAACAAAGAGGCAATGTTTTGTGCCGACTGCGGCTCGCCGTTAACACTGCCCGGCTCCGGCACACATCCGTACTACGAAAACCACTTCGTCTCTTCCCTTCCCACAATTCGACTCGTCAATCCCGATCCACTCATCGGCCACAAGATCGACGGGAAATATGAACTCGTCGCGAAGCTGGGCGAAGGCGGCATGAGCGTGGTCTATCGCGCGCGTCGCGTACACATCGGCGACGACGTGGCGGTGAAGATTCTGACGGGCAAGTTCGTCAAAGACGACGCTGCACTGGCGCGTTTCCGGAGAGAAGCCCGCGCTGCCGCGATGCTGCGTCATCCAAACGTGATCACGATTCACGACTTCGGTGAAACTGACGACGTGCATGCTCCGGCATACATCGTGATGGAGTTTGTGAAAGGAACGCCACTGCGCGAACTGCTGCGAAGCGAGGATCATTTTTCTGTCGAGCGTGGCGTGCGACTGATGCGTGGAATCTGTGCGGGCGTCGGCTCAGCGCATCGACAAGGCGTGGTCCATCGCGATCTCAAAGCCGGAAAATATTCTGGTCGTCGCGCCTGATGACGATTTCGAAATCGAGAGTGTGAGGGTGGTTGATTTCGGTCTGGCTAAACTGCTGGCTGATGCGGGCGCGACATCCTCCGGCGCGGTTGTCGGAACACCTTTTTACATGTCGCCCGAGCAATGTTTGGGTGAGCCGCTCGACGCGCGTTCAGATGTTTACAGCCTGGGCACGATGTTTTACGAGATGCTTTCGGGGAAGAGGCCGTTTGAGGCGGAGACTGTTTCTGGAGTGATTAACAGGCACTTGCAGGAGCCGCCACCGCCGTTTGCGGAATCGCTGCGGAATACCGAGAAGGATTTCAATCGGGATCATGCACGCGCTCGCGAAAGATCCGGATGATCGGCCGCAAACGGCCACTGAGTTGGCGCGGCAGATGGGGTTGATATAGACAGGATTAACAAGATCCTGTAAATCCTGTCTAAATCTACTAACTTCCCATCTAAGCTCGCCGCGACACCCTCGCAATCGCCTTCGCCAACTCATTCAACTCAATCGGCTTCGACAAATGTAGCGCGTAACCCGCCTTCAACGCCTTCGACTCATCAAGTGCACCCGCATAACCCGTCACAGCAATCGCCGGAATGCGTTCCCCGTCACCCTCGAGCTCACGCAGCCGCCGCATGAAATCGTAACCATCCATTTCGGGCAATCCGATATCAGAAACAACAACATCAGGCTTCCAGTCTTCGATCATCTTCAACGCCATCGACGCCGAATCGCTTGACCTCACTTCCGCACCATAGCGACCGAGCGCGAGAGTGATCAATTCGCGCGTGTCCTGCTGATCGTCAACGGTCAGAACTTTCAACCCACTCAACACATCTGGCTGCAAGTCCGCGGTCGTTATCAGACGATCCGTTTTGTTGCCAATAACCCAGCGCTACGGCGCTCGATTCCGTCGGCACCGTAGCGACTCGGTGATCAGCGGAAGTGTGACAGTAAACGTCGCGCCTTTCCCGTTGCCTTCACTTTCCGCGCGAATTTCGCCGTTGTGCATCGTCGACGAGACTGCTCACGATCGAGAGTCCGAGTCCCAAACCGCCATGTGTGCGCTTCGCCGAACGTATCTGCCTGCCTGAAGCGCTCGAAAATGTACGGCAAAAACTCCGGCGCGATACCTTCACCGGTATCATCGAATCACGATTTCGACCTGTGGTCCAACAGCTCTTAGCTCGACTTCCACACGACCTTCGCGCGGCGTGAACTTCACCGCGTTTGAAAGCAGGTTCCAAACAACTTGCTGCAATCGCACCGCTTCACCCATCACGAGCCCGGCATTGGGATCAAGCGCGGTAGTGATCTGAATGTTCTTCGCTTCCGCAGCCGGACGAACCGCATCCAGCGCCGCTTCGATCACACTGACGAGCTCGACGGCTTAGGTTCCAGTTTCAACTTACCCGTCACGATGCGCGAGATGTCCAGCAGCTCGTCGATGATCGCGCGTTGAGCTTCCGCATTGCGATGAATAACGTCAATGCCGCGCGCGCGATCCACATCGTTGAGCTTGCCGCGCTTCAGCAAGTGCGTCCAGCCGAAGATTGCGTTAAGCGGCGTGCGCAGCTCGTGTGAAAGCATCGCGAGAAAATCGTCTTTAACGCGATTGGCAATCTCGGCGCTCGCGCGCGCTTTCTGCTCACGCATCATCAACTGCAACACTGCCTCTTCCGACTCGCGACGCGCACGCTGAAGATTCAAGTGTGCCTCGACACGCGCCATCAGCTCGCGCGCTGAAAACGGCTTGATCAAGTAGTCGTCAGCGCCTGCGCCCATGCCTTCAACGCGCGACTCCTCACCAGCACGAGCGGACAGCAGTATCACCGGAACCGTTCGTGTTTTCTCGTCAGCACGCAGCGCCTTGAGTAAACCGAAGCCATCAAGCTTCGGCATCATCACGTCAGACAAAACCAGATCGAATTTCTGACTAAGCGCCGCGCCGAGAGCACTTTCACCATCAGCCACCGCTTCAACGTCGTATTTCGTTGCAAGTAGTCGCCGGAGATACTCTCGCATGTCGGTGTTGTCATCAGCGAGCAGAATGCGAGCGCGTGGTTGGTCCGACTGCGGTGCCGAAACGTCTGGTATCGAGCGAAGCAATCGTATCGAGATGATTGGTCTCGTCAGGAAGCCACTTCAGCACCTCATCAACATACGCGTCACCCGCAGACCGGTGGATGCAAGCGTGCGCTCGCGGCCGAGTCGATCGGCGGGCAAGTGCGCCGAGCCAGTGGGAATACTGACCGTGAAAGTGGTTCCCTGCCCGACTTCACTTTTGACACGCACCGTGCCGCCGTGCAGTTTCACCAGCTCCTGCACGAGCGCAAGTCCGATTCCGGATCCTTCATAACTTCGCCCGCGCGCTCCTTTTACGCGGTGAAAACGCTCGAACAGATGCGGTAGCTCTGCCTCAGGAATTCCCGTTCCGGTATCACTCACTTCAAGCTCAACATTCTCGTCCGACTGTTTAACGCAACCGTGATTTGCCCCTCAAACGTAAACTTGAACGCATTCGAAAGCAGGTTGAAAACGATCTTCTCCCACATCTCGCGATCGACGTAGACGTCGGCTTCGATCGGTGAAGCTTCAACCATCAGCTTCAGTCCGGCTTTCTCGATCGCCGACCGAAACACACTCGCCAGCTCGGTAGTTAACGCTTGCAGATCGACGGCTTCGTACACGGCTTCGATACGCCCGGCTTCGATGCGCGAGAAGTCGAGTAGCGTGTTCACGAGTTTGAGCAAGCGGATGCTGTTGCGATGGGCCACGTCGAGGCGATCGTGCACACCGCGGCGATAAAGTTGTGTCTGCGAGCGACTCTTCGAGTGGGCCAAGCATGAGCGTCAGCGGCGTGCGAAACTCGTGACTGACGTTTGAGAAGAACGTGGTTTTGGCGCGATCGATTTCGGCAAGCGCTTCCGCACGTTTGCGCTCTTCCTGATAAGCCCGAGCATTTGAGATGGCGGTGCCGATATGACCGACGATCAACTCAAGAAACTTCGATACTCGGCGTCACAAGATGCGGCGCGGACTGAGACCGGCCACGAGAAATCCTGACGGCTTCGTAAACCCGGACGCGCCGATCGGCAGAATCAACGCAGTTTCGCACGACTCGGGCCACGGTCCACCCGGCAACGAGCCAAAACGCTCTTCGACATCAGAAACGACTTTCGCGGTGCCTGTTTCAAACACGTCGCGCAGCGGCCACGTCGCGCACTCATGCCATCGCGATGCGTTCCGGTGCGGCAGGCATCACCGGATTCGATTCCACTCGCAGCAAATTAAATTCGCTTCGCTCGAATCATCTTCGAACAGGTAAACGAGAGCGAACGGCACGTCGTAAGGATTTGCGGCGAGAGTGTTGAGTGCGACGTGGCAAGCTTCTTCAGCCGACTTGACCTCGATGCGACCGAGATCGCGCAGTGTTTGCAGTCGTCGCTCTCCAACCACGCGTCCGGTGGTTTCGTAGCAAGCGCAGAAGATGCCGTCGATCTTATCTTTCTCGCCGCGAATCGGGACTGTATGAAAACGTGAAATAAGTTTCCTCGCGCGGCAGGTTACGATTCATAACGAGGAGCAGATCTTCAGACCACGTTGCCTCGCCTGTTTCGAAAACGCCGTCGAGCATTGGTCCGACGGTTGGCCAGATGTCCTTCCAGCACTCCTGACCCGATCGGCCGAGCCATTGCGGATGTTTCGTCACACCCAGAATCGGGATGTACCCGTCGTTATAGAACATCGTGTACTCGGGATAACCCCACCAGATGACGATTGGATAACGCGACGAGATGCAGATGGAGACGGCGGTTTTGAGAGACTGGGGCCACTGGGCGGCTGGTCCAACCGGGCTGCTCGACCAGTCGAAAGCGCGCATGCGCTCGCCCATTTCGCCGCCGCCACTTAAAAAGGTCAGATCGGTAGAGTCTTTGGGCATTGATGGTTACGGGAAGTGGGTAAAGCCTGAACGGGGGTTGGCTAATTAAAAACCGGCGGGCGTTTCGATGTCAACGACTCAGTTAGACAGGATTTACAGGATTTACAGAATTATCATGATAATCCTGTAAATCTTGTAATCCTGTCTATAAACCAACTCTATCGACCAAGTCCGCAAACCTCCGATCAGACCGTATCGGATCCAGGATCGGAAACACTTTCAAATACGCAATGAAATTCGACCGCTCGGCGTACGCCTTCTCCAACCACGCAAACGTCTGTTCCTTATCACCAAGGCCAATATAGACATTGACCAACGCCGCCGGTGTCACGTAACGAGTCTTATTAAGCTCCAACAACTCGTTCAATATCTTCATCGCCTCGGCTTTCCGCCCTGCCAGACCATACGCCAACCCGAGAATTCCGAGTGCACCCGGCGCTCTCTCCGACAACTCAACCGCCTTCTCTGCCGCCGTCACCGCTTCATCAAACTGCTTATTCGCAGCATAGGTGTGACCGAGTATCCAGTACGCCTGGTAATGATTCGGATCCATCGCGGTTACGGCGCGGAGCTGCTCGATGGCCTCACCATAACGCCGCGCGTTCTCGAGTAAGAATCCTCTTTGCGCACTGATCGCGAGTGAAAAGGGATCCAACTCACGCGCACGATTCGAGGCCGCGATCGACTCGTCAACCCGTCCGCGCGACATCAGATAGCTCGCGTAAAAGTTGTGTGCGTTCGCGTAACTCGGATTGAGCTCGAGCGCGCGTTTGAAACGCTGTTCAGCCGCAGTCCAGTTCCAGTTGTAGTGATCGATATAACCGAGGGCGGTGTAGGCGTCAGCGAGTCCGGCATCAAGCTCAAGGGCTTTCGTCGCCGCTTCCTCGGCGCGTCGCCTGCCTTCGATCGGCGGCAACGCTCCAATTTGGACTACGCTCAGTCCGTTGTAACAATCAGCCAGACCTGACATACGCCGGCGCATAACTCGGATCTTCTTTGATCGCATTCTGAAAAAGCTCGATCGCCTTGTTGAGGTTCTCTTCGGTGCGTTTGTTCCAGTAAAGGTAACGGCCCTGTAGATAATTGTCGTAAGCCTTCGGTTGGACTGTGCGTCGCGAAGTGAAACGCGCCTGCTCGCCGGGCGTCAACTGGATCTGCACCTCGCGCGCGACTGCCTGCGCGATCTCACTCTGAAGATCGAGGACGTCACGCACGTCGCGCGTGTACGTTTGTACCCACAGATGCCGATCTGTTGCCGCTTCAATTAGCTGTGCACGAACGACCACACGGTCACCCGAGCGTTGCACCGTCCCTTCAACTACTGCGTCAACGTTGATCTCACCCGCGATCTGCGGGAGCGATTTCTTCGTTCGCTTGTAGTGCATCGACGAAGTTCGCGAAATCACGTGCAGGCCACCGATCTGCGCGAGGTCGCCGATAAGTGCGTCAGTCATTCCATCGGCGAAGTATTCTTCGGCAGGGTCGCCCGACAGGTTCTCCAAAGGCAGCACCATGATCGAGGAGATCGCGGGCCGAGGTTTTTCTCGCGTGTACAGTGCGTAGGCGATCGCCGCAAGAACCAGCGGCACGATGATCAGGAGAGCATATCGGAAGACTCTCGGCGCCCTTGCCGGAACCACCGGACTTACGGGACGCTCGTCCTTTTCGTCTTCCTTTGCGTCTTTCCGGCTTTGCGTGAGCTCTTCTTTTCTGACTGCAGCGACGAACCGGTACCCAACCCCGGGAATCGTCGCGATGTACTGGCTTTCTTGCCGGCTGTCTCCCAACGACTTCCTCAGCGCCGGTAATATTCTGGTTGAGGTTGTTCTCCTCGACAATCGTCCCCGGCCAGACGCGCTCCAGCAATTCATCCTTCTCGACCGTCCGCCCGCTCTCCTCCACCAGCACGAGCAGCAGGTCAAACGCCTTCGGAGTCAGCCGCAGCGTCTCCCCATCCCGCAAAAGTCGACGCTTCAGCGGGTCGAGCCGAAACGGCCCGAACTCATAAAAGTGCTGGTTTTCCTCAGACATTCCGGCTTTCAGACTCTTTCAGAAAAATTCAGCAGGTCTCTAAGTACATTTCCGGTCGCCCTGGCGTAGTTTCCGCACCCGTTGAGCGAGCGACTTTCAAATAGTTTGGAAGGCGCAAAACCCGCTCATTCTAACGCTGGATTTTTTTTGCTGCATCAACGCAGCGAAATTGATGGAAGGAAACGGAGATGAAAGAGAAACTTCTCAAAAATATTTTTTTGATATTGGCAGTCATAATCTGCACCCAGACAAGCGTCTGGGCGTACAACGGCGTCGCGGCGAAACCGCCCGTCGCTCAGGAACGATGTCATCTTACAGTGGAACCGGGTTTTGATGGAGACGGTTCGCACGCCGGGACAGCAACCGGCAACCATAATGCCCGTGCGCAGCTACGCAATCATGCACGCGGCAATGTTTGACGCCGTCAACTCCATCGACGGCAGTCATACGCCTTTTCTAACTGACGTACCCGGATCGCCGAACGCTTCGATCGAAGCCGCCGCCGCACAAGCCGCGCACGACGTTTTGGCGGGCTTGTATCCAACGCGCATCGCAATCTTCGATGCGGAGCTGGCGATATCGCTTCAAGGCATCGATGAGTATCGTGCACAGCAGGGGATCAGAGTCGGACAGATCGTTGCCGAGCGTCTGCTGGCGGTGCGTGCAAACGATGGTTGGAATGTTACGCCGCCGGTGTACAGTTTGCCGGCGACGCCTGGTAACTGGCAGCCGACTCCACCGGGCAGTGCTGCCGCAGCGTTTACACATTACGGTGCAGTAACGCCTTTCGGGATCACGTCGGGCTTGCAGTTCAAACCGAATCCGCCGCCGGCGATGACGAGTGCGGAATACGCCGCCGATCTCAACGAAGTAAAAGAGATCGGAGCGGTCAACAGCGCGACGCGCACCCCGGACCAAACGAAGGTTGCACAGTTGTGGGCTGGTGTTAACACGCCCACAAACTTCCTCTTCGTGTGGAACAACGTAGCACGTACTGTTTCTGTAGCGCGTGGCATTTCGACAGTCGAGCAAGCGCGATTGTTTGCGTTGACGAACATGGCGTTGCACGACGCGTTACAAACTACGTTTGCGAGCAAGTTTGTTTATGGTTTGTGGCGGCCGGTGACGGCGATTCGTCGTGCTGATGAAGATGGCAATGAGAGCACGCTTGGCGGATCCGTCGTGGTCTTCGCTGATCGTCAATCCGCCGTATCCGAGTTATGCGGGTAACAACGCGGCGATTGGGACTTCGCAGTCGACGATACTCGCGCTGTTCTTTGGACGTGATGACATCGCGTTCCAGCACACCTGGGAAGGCGCAGGTGGCGCGACGCGTTCGTACGCGGGGTTCGGTGCGATGGCCGATGAAGAGGCCCGCGCGCGCATCTACGGTGGAATTCATTTCACCTTCGACAACGTCGCGGGACAGTCCGTAGGCCGAAACGTCGCGAACTACATCTTCGCGAACGTCATGCGTCCACGCCAGTGCGTGAGGTAGACCAAGCGGCGCATGCTAGGTAAGGTCAGTTTTAGACAGGATTTACATGATTTGACAGGATTAACATGTAAATCCTGTCAATCTTGTAAATCCTGTCTAAACTGCCGCCCGCTTCTCAGGCTTCGCCAACACCTCTTCGAGTTCGGAATTCAACATACCCGCCTCATCCGTCAGGTACACCGGCTCGAAATACTTCTGAAACTTTGACGGCACCGAACACAACGGTTCGTAAACCGGATCTAAACACTCACTCGTACTGATAAACGTTCG
Source organism: uncultured Acidobacteriota bacterium (assembly GCA_963748155.1). GTDB lineage: Bacteria > Acidobacteriota > Blastocatellia > Pyrinomonadales > Pyrinomonadaceae > PSRF01. The sequence continues at coordinate 480,509 of CAVVHV010000006.1, forward strand.
CTTCCTGTTTCTATACTTCGGCAACAACTGCGTCACACTATTCCCAATACTCACTCCGCTACCAAGCCACCCGAGCGAACGCCTGTACCGCCTCAAAAAACGAATCGCGCGCGTAACGATCTTTTGCCTGCTACCTTCCCACCGGAGCAATCTCGACCAGAACTCAGCAACCGCCGCCAGATCATCGACTGGTCGCAGCGACAACGTCGTGCCATCAAGATCACGCACACGCGTTCGCGGCAGGATCGCGCCTTCATTCAAATACTCAAAGAACAACGGCGTCCCCAACAACGGTATCGGCAACGTAAAGTAACTCGGCAACGTGATCTCATCATTGTTGAGAATGAACTCAAACTCCGCTTGCAACGACTGCAACGACCGGCGTGTGGGATCGATGATGATCCCGTAGAGAAACAAAATACCGGCCTCCAAACAACGTCGAATCAGATCGACCTGGTCAGTCATGTTCTGTCGTTTCTCGAACGATGCGAGACTGTCAATATCAAACGACTCCACACCACAAAACAACGACACGCAACCAGCCTCTCGCGCCAGCTCAAGGTTGCGCTGCTTCATGAAGAAGTCAGCCGTCAGCTCCGCCCCCCACGAGCGCAACTCACCGCACCGCTTCATCTCCTTCAGCATCTCCAACTTGCTTTCAAACTGGTGCACATTGTTGCCGTAAAAATTATTGTCGAGAAAGAAAATGTGTTTCCGCTTCGTACTGAGAATCTGTCGCCGCACGTCCTCCGGGTCGAAATTCGTGTAGCTGTTGTTACCGATCGACATCGTGCAGAAGTTGCAGTGGAAGTTGCAGTAGCGGCTCGACTCGACGAGGCCCACGCCCTTGCTCCAATACGCGAGGTCGTAACGCGGCATGAACGTCTCAGACACATGATCCGCACCGAACGCATCTCTGATGACGCTCTGAATCTCTTCAACTGGCCCACCGCAGCAGTAATCAAAAAACTTTCGCGAAAAACCAGGCAGCACCTCGACCAGCGAACCACCCGCAACGAGGATGACTTTTGGATTAAGCGTGCGCGCGTAGGCGGTGAGATGAAGGAAACGATCGAAATCCACCTGCAATCCCGAAAGGACGAGCATGTCAGGCCAGCGAAGCAGATCGAGGTCGACCAGCGGGCCACTGTACAGTTCACTGTAAAGACGAATCTCACATAGCTTTGGATTGAAACCGCCGGCAAGATACGCGGCCGCCATTGCCTGCGGCACTCGCCAGGGCCTCGACCCGCCATTCCGGTCTTCATCGAAGCGACACGTGACGATCAGTATCCTCTTCATCCCAATTCCCTTTTGATCCCCGCGAGGGATTGAAACGAGAGATCGCTGGTTTTGTACCAACGCCTAATCGCGTTACTGATCGGAAACGGCGCTCCGAAGATTCGCTCTTCGTTGATCATTAGCGTGCCGCTGCCGTGCTTTTCGAACCGGTAGCTGTGTACCGCGTTCAAGCCATACTTTGCCCCGGTCCACGTGATCGCGTGCGGCGACTTCACGCTGATGACGTTTGCCAGAACAACCGTGGTGATGCGAGCGACGCGGAACCGTATTCTCATCACGGAACCTGCTCCGAGTTGTGCGCCTTCGACGAGCCGGCATTCAAGACAGATCGGACTCCAACGACTCCATTGCGTGAGGTCGGAAAAGTAGGACCAGACAGTCGCGGGACTTTGTTCGACGTAGAGCTCGGCGTAAAAGCGCATCGAGTTGATCGTCGCGCCGTTCACGGATAGTGAACCATCACTTTCTTGCTCAGACCGAGATTACGACGCGCCTTTTGTTCAAACTTGCGTGCCGGGTTCGTCATGTAAAGGCCGCAGCAGCGATTGCAGATTGGCAGGCGGTTCGTGAGGATGTACTTGCGAAACTTGACCGCCATCTCGGAATTGAACGACTCCATAAACCCGTCGCGAAAAACATTTCCGGCAATGACGTCAGGATGCCCGGGACAGAAGATCAGATCGCCGTTCGCATGAATTCTGGCCCAGTAAAACGGCATGAAGCAGCTCTCGTTGCCGAACGTGTCGAGGTAGTCAGAGAACCAGCGCTCGAAATCCTTGCCGCGTAGATGACTCGGACCGGTAACGACATAAGGCGGCAATATTCGCAATCGCTTCTGCGTGAGTAAGCGTCGCAAGCGATCGACTGTGCGACTGTAATCGTGCTGGTCGTGCGCCGGTGCGATCCAGCCGCGCCACGCGCCCGACGAAGTCACGCCAAACTCTTCCTGCAAGTGTTTTTCGTAAGCGACGCCCGCACTCTCCGGCATGAAATAACGCAGGTTGTAGTTGAGCATAAATACGCCCAACTCTTTCGCCGTCTCGTAGGCGCGCTCGATGACGTCTGTGGTCGACTCACATACGACTGTGCTCATGATGACGAGCGGCAGTGGCAATCCCAGCTCGCGACGTAGATCGAACAGGCATTCGAGGCTTTCAGTGATTCGCGCGAAAGTGCCTTTGCCGCGAACACTGTCATGAGTTGCTTCGTCGCCGTCGATGGAAAGGATAAAGGCGAGGTTCCTGATCCGCGCCACGGCAGGAAGATGGCTCTTCATGAGCGTGCCGTTGGTCGTGATCAGCACATCGAAATCGCGTTCCGCGAGGGCTTCGAGTAAATCGTCAATCTGCTTGTAAGCAAAAGGCTCGCCGCCATGAACGTTGATCATCGAATAGCGCGGAGAGAGGTTCCGGATCAGTGAAGTGATCGCGTTCTCGTCCATGCTTTCGACTTTGCGTGAGCCTGCGAGAAAATAACCGGCCTCACCCCACTGATTACAGAATGGACAACGCAGGTTGCAGGCTTCGGTAGGGATCAGTTGGACCACCGCGGCATTAGGAAGTTTGAAAGTGCCGCCACGCACAGCCGCTTCAAAATCTTTACTCCACTGTTGCAAACGACGCCGCCCACGCCAGTAAAAGCGCGCGAAGTGAAGATAATCACGAGCGCTGTACTTCATCAGAAAAATCCGTGCTTTATCCGCGTTATCCGCGGTTTACGATCGCGTAAATTGCAGCACTCAGGATCGCCGCGATCGGCAACGTCAACAGCCACGACATCAAAATTCCCGACACCACGCGCCGGTTCGCTTCTCTCGTGATCAACCCGATCCCAAACAGCGATCCAACCGACACGTGCGTAGTCGAAACCGGCAAACCAAAGCGGCTCGCAAGAATCACCAGACACGACGTCACGAGATTTGCCGTGAATCCCTGCCCCGGATTCAGTGGCGTGATCTTCTTGCTCATCGTGATCGCAACTTTTCGCGCATTCAACAGCCCACCAATCGCCATCGCGACCGCCACCAGCAACATCCCGAATTTCACGTCGAACGTTTTGATCACCAGCAGCAGCGCCACGATCTTCGGCGTGTCGTTCAAACCGCGCGCGAAGCCGACGCTTCCCGCGCTGAGGAAATGGACGAGATCAAGCCCGCGCTGAACGTCTCCGCCAAAGAGCTTTCCTTTGTACTGTTGCCGGCACTGCTCGACTGGTCCAACAGATATTTCCGGCAAAGTAACGGGCGCGAGCGCAAGTAATCCTGCCGGTTGCGGAATCGGAACAAGATGAACGACTTGATCCACGCAAACACACCATTCTTTCTTCACTCCAAGCTTCACTCTGAGCCCACGCGCAAAAACATAACTCACCACGCCAAATCCAACAGCGAGCAGCGGACTCGCCAGCAGTGGCAGAAAGAACAACGTGCCGAGCGTCGCGAAGTTAACATTCGTCCCGACGGCCGTTAGACCAGCTCCGACAAGCGCGCCAACCAGACCGTGCGTTGTTGAAATCGGAAACCCGGTCAACGTCGCCAACATCACCGTCAACCCGGCGCCCAGACCAACTGCCAAGACAAACTGCGGCGAAGCGGCCAGCTCGTTCGGCACCAAACCTCTTCCCGAAAAGTTCTTGAGCAACGTCTCGGCAAGAAACAGTGATGTGATCGATCCGGCGAACGTGGAGATCGTGGCCCACGTAATCGCGGCCTTGTAGCTCGTCGTGCCGCTTCCGAAAAGCGTCGCGACGCCTTTGAAGTTGTCGTTCGCGCCGTTTGAGTAGGCGAGGAAAAGCGTCGCGATGAACAGGACAGTCAAGAGTGATCATGACAGTGCCTCGGGCCAGTGAGTTGTTTACTTGCTTTAGGCAGAGCGAGTCGCTTCCTCGCCTTCTGCTCAAACGCACGCGCCGGATTGGTCATGTAAAGCCCGCAACAGCGATTACAGATCGGCAGACGATTCGTGAGCATGTGTTTGCGAAACTTGATCGCCATGTCGGAGTTGAACGACTCCATGAAACCGTCGTGGAAAACGTTGCCGGCGATGATGTCAGGATGTCCGGGACAGAAAATCAGCTCGCCGTTGGCATGAACGCGCGCCCAGTAAAACGGCATGAAGCAGCTCTCGTTGCCGAACGTGTTGAGATAGTCGGTGAAGTAGGTTTGATAATCGGAGCCGCGCAACTGGCTGGGCGTGGTGACGACAAACGGAGGCGAGAAGCGTCTTCTTCTTTTGCAACACGCGCGTGAGTGCGGCAGCGACAGTTGCCGTAGTCATGTTTTTCGTGATTCGTTCGAGAGCCAGCCACGCCAGGCGCCACTCGACTTCACTCCGAATTCATGTTGCAAATGGCGCTCGTAAGCCTGGCCCACGTCTTCGGTGAGAAACCAGCGAAAGTTGTAGTTGATCGCGAGCGCGTTGAAATCGCGCGCAACATCGTAGACTCTTTCGAGCACTTCCGTGGTCCATTCGCAAACGACTGTGCTCATGATCACGGCCGGCAAAGGCACGTCCACGCTGCGCGACGCAGCTCAAAAGCTCTCGCATCGACTCTCGCGCCGCTTTGAAAGTTCCTTTGCCGCGTACTTTGTCGTGCGTCTGCTCGTCGCCGTCGATCGATAGCAGAAAGATCAGGTTTCGTATTTTTGCGAGCTGGTTCAAGTGAGATTTGAGGAGTGTGCCGTTCGTGGAGAACATGACGTCGAATTGTTGCTCGCGCAGCAGACTCGAGCAACGTGTCGATATGTTTGTAAACAAACGGCTCGCCACCATGAACACTGATCAGTGAATCACGCGGCGAGAGCCCGCGCATCAGTTTGATCAGCGATTCCTCATCCATGTGCTTGAACGTGGCGAACACCGTCGAAGAAGTAACCGTTTTCTCCCCACTGATTGCAGAACGGGCAACGCAGATTGCAGGCTTCGGTCGGGATGAGTTGGACCACGGTCGCGACCGGAAGTTTGAATGTTTGTGAGCGAACGGAATCTTCATACAGCTTTCCCCACACGCGCTGGCGGCGCTGATTGCGCCCGTACATCCGAGCGAAGTGAAGATAATCTGTGAGCCGATAAAACATGGCTATCAGATCCGCGTCTTACGATCCGTGTTCATCCGCTGAACCAAAACGATCTTCCCGTAACTCTGCCTACTCGAGATCAACTCATGAGCTTCACGGATCTGTGCGAGCGGCAGAGTGTGCCCAACCTGCATCTTCAACTTCCCTTGCTCGATCCAACCGAGTAATTGCTTCAACGATTCCTGAAGCAAATGCGGGCGTTCGAAGATCGCATTCAGATGCAGACCAAAAACGCGCCTGAGATCGAAACAGTAGTTTCAACGTGTCGATCGGCTGCACCTCTTTGCTTGCGGCACCGAAGACCACGAGCCTTCCGAGCGACGGCAGAATCGCGAGACTGCGTCGAAACACATCGCCGCCCACTGCTTCGAGAATCAAAGGCGGCGCGTTCTTACCCGCCAGCTTTTGATCAAACTCTTCGTAACTAAACACTTGGTCAGCACCGAGCTCGAGCACACGTCGCCGCTTCTCTTCCGAAGACGCCGTGCCTATCACATGCAATCCGAGCAGCTTCGCGATCTGCACTGCGGCAGTGCCGACGCCACCCGCCGCTGCATGAATCAACACACTCTCGCCCGCAACTGCTCTGTCCACACGTCGTGAGCGCGTGATACGCGGTCAGGTACTGAACCGGAAAAGCAGCCGCCTCGACAAACGACATCGAATCGGGAACAGGCATGCACGCCGCCGCGCTAACGCACACGCGCTCAGCATGACAACCACCTGCCGCCATCGCCATCACACGAATTCCCGCCGGCAGCGAGTCTCCTTCTTCAACCACACCCGCCGCCTCGAGACCGGGAATGAAAGGCGGTTTTGGACCACCGGGATACAGACCTTCGCGCTGCATGACATCAGCGTAATTCAAGCCGCGACGCTTCGACGCGAATCCGCACCTGACCTGGTTGCGGCTGCGGATCCGGCAACTCGACCAACTCGAGTTGGTCCACACCTCCAAAACCTTTCACTCTGAACTGCTTTCATTTTCGTCATCTCTTCCTTCTCTGCTGATCAATGCGTTCCGCAACGTATTCCGCATCACGCGCAATACCGCGCAGGTAAGGCGACGCGAATGTTCTCCCAAATCGAAACCCAAGCAAAAACACTCCCTGGCGTGCGCGTGCTTTCACAATTTCTAACCATCGGCCGGCCATCCGGATCGAGATCGACAAGCCTCCTTCAGATGTTCGAACGCATAACTGAAACCCGGTCGCAAACACGATCAGGTCGGGCTGGATGTCGTTCGCCGATTAGCAAATTCCACTGTCCCAGTCTTTGATAACGACGCACGTACGGCATGCGCTTGATCAATCCCTTTCGAATCGCCTGAACCACGATGCCGTCCGGTCATCGGCTCAGTGAGCCGGCTCGACGCGCCATCCGAACAAACCAGTCGGAAGCTGCTCGGGCAGCCAGGCGAAGTAGTGAACGTCGATGCCAAAGATCCAATGTGGCATCTGCGAAGAGTCTCGAACGCAACGACAACCACGCGCGATCATCTTCCTGTCTCACTCTCAACCAATTCTCCAGCACCTCGGCCGCCGAAGCGCCGCCACCAACAACCAGAAGCTTGCGCGCACTTTGCGAGATCTTCCGCACGCGCGTCGATACTGTGCAGCCAGCGGCAGGTCGTCGAACTGGTTTGAAGTTATCCGGCAGCCGCGGCTTGCTGATGATGCCGGTCGCATTGATCACGTGACTGCCGCGAATCGAAGACTCCTCACCGTCGCCCGTTCGATAACGAACTGAGAATCCGACTCGCTCTCTTTCGCACTGCGAGAACTGTGCAATCGAAAGTTGACCTTCAGACTCGTGCTGCTGCTGATATCGCTCCAGCTCATGCACGAGACGCTTGAACGGCAGATAGGTCGGCGCGCCGGGCTCGATCTTCATGTCGGGCATCAGCGACAACGCCGTCGGCGAAAGCAGTCTCATTTCCGGATCGACGCGCCGCAGCGCGCTCGCGACCGACGATCCCTTTTCAAGGATCACGTAATCGATGTTTCGCTTTGCCAGCGTTTGCGCAGCAGCGAGACCTGCCGGACCCGCTCCGATAATGATCACGGGATCACCGGAAGCCGCGGAACTCATACTGCGACCTGTCGTCGCGTCACGCGCTTCTGGTCCCAACTCCTGGACCATCAGGTCCAACAACGTTTCGCGTCCGTCCGTCGAAAACGCGGTCAGACGATGCGTTAAGAAAAATCTGTGTGCGTTCGGGCCACGCGAGAATCGCGATCGCAGCGCCCATGTGCAGGCAAACCGGCGTGTAGATCTGTTGATTCGACGATTTGCAACGCGCCGTCTGAGATTCGAGAGACCTCTTCATGAATCGTTTGCGACTGTTCGAACCACGCGAAATGGCTGGTGGCAAAGCCTGTCAGTTCCGGATTCGCGGCGAGCTTGCGAAACACTTCCCACGGCAGAAACTTCGCCGGTGAAGAAAGCGATGGCAAAGCGAGATGTGTTCGTTGTCGCATCGCTTTGCTCATTTGTTGCTTCAGTTCTTTCGCCAGATCTTCGAGCGGCTGCGTTGCATCGCCGTAGAGCGTCAACGGCGAGATCAAGTTGCCGATTCGGACAAGTCGTTGTCGCGGCTGCGCCGCAGACTGACAGGCACTTCGAGCGATATCAGCGGCGAAGTGATCTCGCTCCACGCGAACGATTCCACGCATGAATCGCCTTCATCCACGCACCCGCGCACAGCCAACCGGGCGTCGCGCCTAGCTGCACTTCTTTCCAAATCTCTTTCAACAATCGAGATATCGGCCCGGGAGCACAACTCCGCATTGCAAGACGCGCGCTTCTGATTCGACTGCGCTTCTCTTCGCAACGCTGCACATTCTGCAGCGCATCTGCTTAATTTCACTTTCACAGTTCTCGAGTCGAATCCGCTTTTAATCTGTGTAATCTGTGGTTACCGCTTTTCCTGCAAGCGCCCGAACCGCCTCGGCACAAACCGCAAAAAATCCTTCGCCATCAACAACCGCATGATGCGCGCGAAACGCCAACAGATGCCGCTCACCATCCGCGATCCAAAGCAGTTGAAACGGCGGTTCGCTGAAACGGATCCAACGGCCGGTTGCGCCACTCAGCCACCGTTCCTTCTCCGATTCGAAGCATCTCGCTCGTCCGCGGCACTCACCTTCCCACGACAAACCCAACAAATCTTTCCGCAATCGTTGCCCGAGCGGCGGCCAGCGCCGCACCACATGCGACAAGCATCTGTTTCGAGATCGTCGCGCGCGATACGGCCTTTCAGCTCGACCTCGACGCCGAGCTGCATCAGCACGCCGGACGACTCCTGGTACGCCACGAAGAAAGCGTCGATCGCGGAAAGTCTGTTGCGCTCATGATGCCTCTTCCAACGTGCAAGGCGATTGTTGCGAGCCTCGATCGCGTGGCGCCAATTCCGTTGAGGTTTCGATCATCATCATCACCAGTTCCGCCTGCATCACGCGTTCGCCGTTCACTTCAACCAGTAACATTCGTATTGATGTGACGAGGCTCTGAGACGAGACGACCTCCGCCGTGATACTGAGTGATCGCCGGAAGAAACACTGGACTGCAGAAATCGTGCGTCGCGAACCATTCCGAGGATGGCCCATCGTTCGATTTCCAATTCGCGTCTTTGCGAACTCTTCCGCGAGTGGTCCAGACACTTGCGCTGCGAGCTCGATAATGAGTGAACCCGGCAGCAACGGCGATCCGGGAAAGTGATCTGCAAACAGCGGATGATCGGCAGGAACGAACGCCTCGCGCCGAAGCGCGACCGTTCTCGACATCAATACTGCATCGATCGCATTAGCTCGAACATGTTTGCTGCCGCGAGTTTGTGGTCCACGAGTCGCATGATTGCGCCGACCGTGCAGAAGCGGGGCAGCGTCGTCGCATGAATGCGTGGCGGAAATAGCTCTTTCGGCGTGTCGTAAAGCAAAGTTCATCAGACGCTGCACGCCCGGCTTCAGTCAGCACTGCATCTTCTGCAAACTCGGCTTCCGCGAGATCGCCACGCGCCAGGTGATAGATCGTTCCTTCCGGGATCTCGATCTGAAAGTGTTGCTCGATGCGAAACAGCAGATCGAGCAGGTCCATCGAAGTGAAACCGAGATCGTAGAAGAAGAGTTGCTGCGGCGCGATCGGTTCAGTTTCCGGCAGCGCGAGCGTCTGGCGTACGAGCGTCGCAACTTCCGCGGATGTGTCGCGCGTACTCATGCCGTTAAGCCTCCATCGACACACCACACCTGGCCTGTCACATACGAGCTCATCGGAGACGCGAGAAAGAGCACGACTGGCACGACTTCCTCTGCCTGGCCCGGCCGTCTCATCGGAATCGACGCGCGTGCCTGGTCCATGTGGTCGTCGAGAATGCGTGTCGCTCATGCCGCCTGCGAGTAATCCCGGCGCGACGGCGTTGACTCTGAATGCCGCGCGTGGCAGTCTCGCGTGCGGTAATCCGAACAAAAGACTTCGAGTGCCGCTTTCGACGAGGCATACGCCGCCTGTCCGACGCCGGGACGTTGCGCCGCCGTGGAAGAAACAGACAATGATGTTGCCGCTGCGATTCAAAATCATCGGCTTCAGCGCCGCTACGTAACATTCGAAACGCAGCCATCAAATTGACTTCGTAAACTCGCGACAAATCGTCGTCAGTCAAACCTGCCACGAAACCATCGGCTAAGCGTGCCTGCATTGATGATCGAGCGTATCGATGCGACCCTGCTTCCTCAAGAACTGGTTAACAACATCTGGCAGCATTCTCTTCCGTGAGATCGGCGACAACACACGTGCGCGCCGCAATTCTTTCGCAAGCTCGCAAGCACCTCCTCGTTTCGTCCGGTCAAAAAAGCTTCGCCCCCGCGTCGCCGAATCCTTTCGCCAGCGCGCGCCCGAGATAACCCGTCGCCCCGGTTATCAAGCGCACGCGATCCTTCAATTCCCAATCCGTCTTCATCCGTGTAATCCGTGGTTAAAACCTCTTCAAAATCATCGGCCGCGTTCTGTCCACCCATTCCAAACGAGACCGACAACACAGTCTCGGGCATCGACATCGCGCGGCTCACCGATCACGTGGTCCAACTCACAACCTTCATCGACGTGACGCAGATTTACCGTCGGCGGCACGATGCCCGTCGCGCACGTCTGCGCAGCGACGATCGCTTCAAGCACTCCGGCCGCGGCCATCGCGTGTCCGATCGCGCCTTTCGATCCGGACACCGGAACCTCTTGCCACCTGTTCGCAAAAACTTTTCTCAACGCTGCCGCTTCAGCGAGATCGCCGGAATAGGTCGCCGTTGCATGCGCGTTGACAGCGTCGATCTGTTCGAAGCGATTGACTCGGCATCGTCAAGTGCGCGGCGCATGCAAAGTTCGGCGCCAGCGCCGTCGTCGCACGGTCGATTGAGATCGAAGGCGTCCTGGCTCATGCCGAACCCGATCACTTCCGCGAACACCGTCGCACCACGTTTTCGCGCACTCTCCAGCGTTTCCAAAACCATTGCGCCCGCGCCATCCGCCAACGCAAATCCTTTGCGACTTCTTATCAAAAGGACGGCACGCCAGCGACGGATCGTCGCCGTTATCGACTGCAACCGCCTGCAATCCCGCAAAACCGATCAGGTAAAACGGCGTCAGCATGACGCTCGATCCGCCGGCGACACATGCGTCAACGTGTCCATTCTGAATCAAACGAAATGCTTCACCGACCGCCTGAGTGCCCGACGCGCATGCGGCAGCAATCATGCGTCTTGGTCCAGCGAACCTCGAAGACAGATTGGAAAAGCAAAGTCCCGCGGATCGATGCACAAAACCATTCGCGTCCCATCTGAAAAGTGTCGAGACCGGTGGACCAGATGAACCCGCATTCCGCAGCATCGCGTTTCGACTCAGCGAGTGCATCATCAATCGCGCGATTCGCGATCTCGTGATCGCGATCGACGTTGTGCCGGCGATACTGCATCGACTTCACCGCCGGTCGTGACTGTGATCCCCGAGTCAACCAGGCGCGGTACTCTTCGCACACCCGATCGGTTTGCGAGCAGCCCGTTCCACAAGTCGCGCGTGGTTGCTCCAAGCGCGGAGAGTGCGCCCATGCCGGTGATGACTACGCGACGATTGCTGTCATTACGAAATTTCCAGATTGACTGTTACGGTTGAAAATCCGTCTGTGTGTTCCGGTGGCACAACGTATGACATAAGCCCATTGCGATGCTCAGCGATGGCCGACAACAACGCAGCAAGACCATTCGCAGCATGCGGCACAACGTCATGATGGTCGTGATCTGCGCTTGAGATTGAAACCAGACGAACAATCCGATCGGGACGGGTGAAATGGTTTAGCGCGACGTCGAAAACAACAACGCGACACCTAACCCCGGCGCTCCATCTTCCGCAGCATCCTGATCTCCGGCCATCAACAATGCTTCTTCTTCAAGCCCGGCATTCAAACGCTCCAGCACAGCTTCGAGTCCGCACCACGCCTGTCCCGCTGCTCCCCCGAGCCCGAGACAATACGAGTGATTACCATGTGCGATCGCGAATGCCGACATCGCGAGATTGTCCACAGCGTGAAGCGTCTGCGTCGGATTCATGCGCAGATTGCCGAGACGTTCCCGTCGCCATGCCTGACGTGACAACATGTCCCCAGCGATAAAGATCGGCCGATCCCGGTTGGCACGGCGCGAGCGAGATCACCGCCGCAGACGATGGATCCTCTGAGAACTGCATCACTTCATCAGCGGCCGCGAGCGCGAGTTGAACCGGCTGATTATAGCGACGCACCTGCCGCCACAACTCCGGCGTCGCTTCTCGTCACCTCGCGAGATCACCTTGCTGCGCCGACTGCGACGAGATAAATCATTCTTTTAACCCGCGAAGCGGGTGTAAGCATAAAGCCTGGGGCGCAAGCCCCAGGTTGACAACATTAAATAGAGCGTTCGAGCCCGCGAAGCGGGCGACAGCGCTATCGCCCGTTTCACGGGCTCATGCGATGTCTTTGTTTCCTGATCCTGGGCTTGCGCCAGGCTTTATGCTTCCGCCCGCTTCGCGGCTCGTGCCTCAGTTCTTTCCGAAGTAAACCGTATGAATCCCGCGCTTGACCTTGGACCAGTAATAAAGATTCGTCGCCAGATTCACCCACAAGTTCAAGTGGCTTTCTCCGAAACACAACTCTTCTCAGGATCGAACGCAGCGAATAAAACTCCTGCACCGCACTCCACCAACCATCATGCAACTCCGCCGGCGAAAGCTGCTGCGGCTTGTAAACAACATACGGCTCACGCAAATGATTCAGGTCATCGTCGAAAACAACTCCCGAGCGCCAGATCTTGTCGCCCGTCGGCGAACCGGGATATGGCGTGAGAATAAAAAACTGCGTGATCGGAACCTTCAACGATTCGAGATAATCAACCGTGCGCTTAAACGTTTCCGGATTGTCGTCAGGCAGACCAAAGATGATCAGCGCATGAGGACTGATCCCCGCATCCATGATGCGACGAAAACCTTCCGCATACTTATCAACCGCATGAAACGTTTTGTTAACGTCTTCGAGATTTCGCGCTGAAAACGTCTCGACGCCAAGCGCCATCAGCACACAACCCGACTCGCGCGCCTTCTTCAACAACTCCGGATGACGCGCCACATTGATCGTCGTCTGCGTTCCCCAACGAATCGGCGCGCCTTCGAGCGCGGTGAAGAGTCGATCGGCAAACTTCACATCTTCACACAGATTGTCGTCGCAGAAGTTGATGTTGCGACTGCGCGTCGCCTCAACGTCGCGAACAATTTGATCCACCGGTCGTTTCCGATACATGCCGTTATAGACCGCTGCGATCGAGCAGTACTCACACGTGAAAGGACAGCCGCGCGTCGCCTGCACCGGATAAACGACGATCCGATCTTTCTTGATGAGATCGTAACGAGGCACAGGAAGGTTGTTGATGTCCGGCGGCTTCGCCGATCGATAGCGGCTCTTGAGTTTTCCCTGCTCGATATCGTCGAGTATTTGCGGCCAAACTTCGTCACCTTCACCGACGACGATCGCGTCAAAAAGTCCTTCAACGCGATCGGGCAACATCGAAGGCAGGTAACCGCCGAGCACGACTTTCTTTCCCGCCGCGCGAAACTTTTTCGAGATATCGACGCAGCGCTGAAGCTGCATGATCTGGCCGGAGAGCGCCACCACGTCCGCATCACTCTCGAAGTCAATGTCTTCCAGATACTCTTCAGTTAACCTGACTTCGTGCTTGTCCGGCGTGAACGCGGCCATCAGCGGTGGTCCAAGATGAGGCAAATACGCACCGAGCCGATCGAGCAGGTTCTTCGACTGGACCAGCTGCCGTCGTCGCGATAGTGCGCCGGATGGATGATATCGATCTTCATAACCAGTTCAGAGTTCAAGCTGAGCTTGTCACGCTGAAAACAGCAGCCTAAAGGCTGAACGTCTGATCCTGAATGTCTTCGATCATGTCCGCCAACGTTCGCAAGCTGGTTCCACTCTCACACGCCCGCGCCAGTTGTTCGCGCGTGACTCGAATCCCATAACGATCCTCAATCGCCACCACCACGCCCAGCAAAATCAACGACGAGAACGGAATGATCGCGTCGAGTGGCTCGTCCGCAGAGCAATCGCGGACAGGCATCGCTGCATTCTCGTCCGGCGCCGCGCGAAGGATCAATTCTCGCAGTTCGTCGATTGTCTCCGGCCTTGCTATTGACTGACTCTCCCGGTGATCTGGACCAGTGCCGGTCCGTTTTCAATTTTGACTGGCGCAGGCGATACCGGCTCGGCGTCGGGGAAGAAACGCTCATCCTTATGACGATACAGATTGTTGTACGAACAGCCGGGCATGAGCCGCCCGTCGGGCATCACGTAATGCGTGCAGCACTTCTTCAATCGCGCAACATCGAGGTCCTACGGATCCATGAAGTTGTGAATGAAGAGCGCCTTGCTGCGCGCCTCCGTGCGCCGCTCGATGTCAGCCGCCGAAAGCGGATTGCGCGAATTGAAAGTGTCTTTGAGGAACGACTTCAGCGACGCCAAAATCAGGTCTGAGTCTTCCCCGACCTTCGTTGCCGACCAAAGGTTCGTGATCGAGTCGAGGATCATCTTCTCGAGTTGATTATCGGAACGAATGATCGCGCGGTTCTGCATCGCATCAAGGTACTGGCGAATGTTTACAAACTCCGGCAGCGGCTTGTATTTACCGTCGTTCATGCGAAACAGGTACGTCGCGGTGTAACAACTCGGATGCGAGCACGGAACCGGATGGAAGTACTCGCGTTTGAACCAGCCAGTCTGCTCTTCAATAAGCTGATGAACTTCGGGCATCGTGAGTCGATGTCCCGCGGGGTTTGCGTGATAACCGTCACCACCGTCGCCAGTGTGGGCCATCGGTTGAATAACGATGCTCGAACACTGTTCGAGCTCCAATCCGAATTCAACCAGCGCGCCGAGCTCGTCACTGTTGTCGCCCTTCGACACTGTCGGAACAATAACTGTCGGAATGTCGAGCTCCTTGATCACCTCGATGCACTTCATCTTCATGTCGATCAACTCGACGCCACGCGTCTTCGGATAAACACCGGCACGCAACGTGTCAAACTGAAGCGACGCGTACATGCCGCCTTCCTTGAACTTCTCGGCGAAGGCGCGGTTCTGTGCGATCTTTCGTCCGTGAGTGGAGATCAATAGGCGCTTGATTTTGCCTTCGTGTGGACCACGCAGCACGTAATCGCAAAACTCGAAGAACTGTGGATGCAGCGTCGGCTCACCGCCGGAGAGCAGCATGATCGGCAGCTCACCTTCCGCCGCGACCAGCAAATCCACCGCGCTTTTGAACTCATCGATACGTCATCGAATAGCGCTGCTGATTGCGCACGATGCAAACAGGACAAGTCAGATCGCAGACGTCGTTGATCTCGAGAATCGGCGAACAGGTGTGTTGCAGGTGATCTTCACACAGGCCGCAATCTTCCGGGCAGCCGTGTTCGACTTTGTCGCAAAGCGATAAGGCACCGTGCCTGGCTTCGTGTAGGAGAGCGACCTTATGTAGTACTCAGCGTCGCTCGAGACCTCGACTTCGAAGAAGCCGTGACGCGGGCATTTCTTCTGCATCCACACTTTGTCATCGCGCAGGACGATGTGTGCGTCGATCACTTTTTTGCACGTGGGACAGATGGATCGAGTGTAAGAAAAGAACGCGGCATCGCGGTCCCTTTTTGGAGGGGGACCTGCGAAGAGCGGGTCGAGTTGGATCACGATTCACACTCCTTTGGAAGCTTGAGGACGCGCGGATTTTATTTCATTCTGTTAATCCTGTAAATCTTGAAATTTTGTCTACAACTATCCCGCCCTAGGCGAGCGTTCCACCATCAAGAAAAATCACCGTGCCATTTATGTAAGTATTCCTTCTTGATCCCAGCCACGCGACGACTTCACCACACTCGTCCGGCTGCCCAAACCGCGACAGCGCGCAGGCGTCAAGGTAACGCTTCTGATGATGCTCGGGGATCGTCGTTTTCAATCCACCTTCAAAAATTCCCGCCGCAATCGCGTTGACCAGAACGCCGTAGGGGCCGACTTCGTGTGCGAGGCTGCGCGTCAGTCCTTCGAGCGCGCCTTTGCTCGCCGCGTAATGCACAGGGCCGGCGATCGAGCGCGATCCGGTGATCGATGAGATGTTTACGATCCGTCCATACTTCTGACGGATCATGCCGCGCACTGCCGCACGGCACATGCGAAACGCGGCGAACAGATTCAACTCCATGATGTCTGCGAAGTCTTTGTCGTCGATCAGTATGAAAGGAACTGCCTCGCTGAAGGCCGCATTGTTGACGAGCGTGTCGATCGCTCCCCACGATTCCTCGACTGCGGCAACTACTTTGCCCGCTTCGTCAGCATTGCGAAGATCTGCTTGAACCGGCAGGCACTCGCGTCCGAATTCGCGCACGATCTTTTCCGTCGCGTCGGCGCCCGCTTTGTTTCCGTGCCAGGTGAAAGCGACATTCGCGCCTTCGCGCGCGGCAACGGTGCAGATGCCCTGACCGATGCCGCCTGAACCTCCGGTCACGAGAACCCGCAAACCTGACATCAAGCGAGCGTCATTGGCTTCAAATGTTCCATTCGATTGCACGATTGTCTCCACTCCCTCGCAGATTCACTTGAAACACGTTTGCTCCCGATTCGCGGAGAGCATTTGTTAGGCCATATGGATCGGCATCGACGTTACCGACAAGGCACAGCGCCGGACCAGTGTAGCCCCAGCAGCGAGCAATTAGTTGTGAAGCAAAGCCAGGTGTGATCTCGAGTACCGCGCTGGGCAGGAGTCGACCGCCGATGATGGCTGAAGATGGTGGGGAAAGCGGTTTTTCGAGACGCAGGATCAAAATGTCAGGTGGATCAGCCGGTCTGTTGCTCATATGCTTCTGACGCGAGTCGTTTGAGTGTCGGGATTCATCAACGGAGACGGGTATCACGCTCTGCGCCCAACTACTTTTGCGTCTTTGCGGCTTTGCGTGAGAAATTTCTCCGATGCTCGTTGCTGAACAGGCGCCGTTCAATGCGCGGCACGTTGCCAGGATTTCACCATCGGAGGGGTTGGTGGCACCGATTGCGATTGATAACAAACTCGAAGCTCCTAGTGTGTGACCGAAGTTAGTCAGTGGCGTGGCTATCGGAACCTGATTATCTATAAAAGTCGCAAGCGCCTTCAGCTCCGCCGCATCATTCGCGTATGGGCCAGTCCCCTGCCCGAGAACTAGCGAGGGATTCAGCGGCGAGACCGCTCCGATCACGCTCGACAATCCATCATGTTCGACCAGATCACTCGCCAACTCCGGTCCATTTAATATCGGAAATCCGCCATCAGTGGTTTGCTCGCATGAGCTTCAAAACAACTGCCGCCTCACCAAGAATGAATCCTGTGCTCGTTGATTGCCACGGCGCCGAAGGCCGTTCCGCCAGCACGCGCAAACTCTCAAAGTTCTCGTGATTTGAGCGCGCGAGAATGTCCGCCGCGAGCACCAACACTTCCTTGACTGCTCCCGACATCAACAACGCGCGCGCAGCATACAGTGCATGTATTCCCGAAGCGCACGACGAGCTAAACACAGGCAAGTCGTCGTTAGCCCACGGCGTACCTGCAAGCAGCGCACTCGTATCAAAAGACTCTTCCCAACGCTCGCCTGCGCTGCCATTACAGGACGCAACCAGCAACGGCGTCTTACCGGAATCATCAACTGTGGCAAACGCTTTCTTAACTAATGCCTGCCAACGCTGAACACCCGAAAGCGAAGAATTAATCCCCGCCGCGGGATAACACACACGCGAGACATTCCACTTACTCGGCGGCCACGGCAGTTCAGCAATCCCTTGTGCGGTCGCAAGCCCAATTTCTTTAATCGCGATAAGGTCCATAAGGTACGCGTCTGGAGAGTCAGTTTAAGACAGGATTAACAAGATTAGGCAGGATTTACATGATAATCCTGAAAAAATCTTGTACATCCTGTCTAATAACTGACTCGCCAGGGCTGGCGTCACCCGGGATCGGCCACGATTGGACCAACGCCACCAAACGTGATCGTAAACGGATTCGCCGGCGTTCCTATACGCGCAGACTGGAAGTTCTTGAAGAATCCCACTCCGAGTTGCAGCGTATCGAGCGAGGAGCCGTCAGCTTTCGTCAGCCGAAAATAGAAGTCCGGACGCGCTTCGGAAACGGCCGTTCGCGTCACAGTGGTAGTTATCTGTTCCGTGTCGAGA
The DNA here is from genome assembly GCA_963748155.1 of uncultured Acidobacteriota bacterium. Lineage (GTDB taxonomy): Bacteria > Acidobacteriota > Blastocatellia > Pyrinomonadales > Pyrinomonadaceae > PSRF01. The sequence continues at coordinate 498,646 of CAVVHV010000006.1, forward strand.
TTTTCACGCGTCTTCTCGACCACTTTCGTGCCCGCTCTGCTCGCCAGTTTGTCGCGAGGGATGTAGAACCGCACACGACCATTGCGATCGGCTGTGACATCGCGAAAGGTCTCATCGGATGTGCGCTCAAAATGCGTTACGGTCGTAATCGCAAAGTCGCCGAGTGGCGTGCTACTGCTGGAACGCACCGTCTTCGGAGCCGGAAACGTCACGTCGTCGCCGTCAGGCGGCGGATTGTCGCGATCCATCAAACGCACGCGGGCGCCACGTATCGGCCGTGTGAGAAATGCCACGGGGCTGGTGGTATCGGGCTCCATGAAACGCATGTAAAAGTAGGTGTTCAGATCATCCTGTCGCGTACCGAGTTGGGCTGCCATCAGCATCGTGCTTTCGTCGAGACGGATAAAATTTCCAGTCAGTGACGGCAGTAGATCTGTTCCGGGAATCGGAAAGTCAAGCTGGATGATCGTGGGCTTGTCGTCCGCGCCATCGCCGAAGACGAGCGCAAAGTCGTCGCTGTCAAAAGCGAGTATCGCCGTGAGAACCCCGACGACGCCGAACGCGAGAATCGCTGTTATTCCAGACGCGATGCCGATGCCGTGAAACACAAGCGCGGCAACTGCTGCCAGCAGCGCGAGTCCGAGCGTGCCAATTACGCAGAAAAGTGTATCGAGATTGTCGAGGTCTTTGCTGTTCTCCTTCTCAACCTTGATCTGAGTACCTTCCAACGTGATGGTCACGGTTGTCGTGACTGTAAATCCAAGATCGATACCGCCCGGGCACAGATCGACAATCTTTCCTTTCGCGATCAGTTTGATCGTGTTGGGACCGAAGGCAATGTCAGCGCTGTCGATCACGGCGTCAGGGTGAGTGTCTTTAGCGACTCGTGTGAGCACACCGTTTCGCGCCGCCTGCTGAATGATGATGCGCAAAACCTGATCGTGGACACGCGTGAAGAGGTTTGTCTGAGCGTTTGGAAAAAGCGGTACGAGATTCGCGGGATCTCCCTGGCCTACTGTTCCGACCGCCTTCATTCCCACGAGCAGTGCGTTACTGCGTGTGAGTACGACGACTCTGGCGATCTCGAGTTTTCCAAACGGGACAGGAATCGTCGCGCTGACACTCAGGCGCAGAGTGTTACCCAGCTTGCGGCCGATCTCTTGCTGAAGGATCGCTGCGAGCAGATCGATCTGGCCTGGGGCCGGTGGATTTGCGAGCTGCACGGGCGACGTGGGATCGACTTCCAGACGTGCGTCGCGGCCCTGCGACAGATCGAGTTGAATCACAACGTTTCGAGAGCCCTTGCTGTCAGTGCTTGTTTCCGCGACGAGTCTGACATCCAGTCGGATAGTGCCGGTCGCGAATGTCACGACAGTGCGAAGCTGTCTAAAGAGTATGTTGGTGATGCGTTCGAAGTTCAGGCGGTACGGAAATGACACGAGGACTCGATCCGATCCCTCGCTGATCTGTGTGACTCTTGGTGGTCCAGTGATCTGAAGTCTGCCAATGCGGCCGCCGGGACGGTCGAGGATGAACAAGCTCTGAAGAGTATTGCTGTCACCAGGCGATAGCAAGCTCATCGAGAAACAACTCGTTTGGAATAGTGCCATTCGCGTAAACGCCGGCAAGAATCTCGTCGGCCACTGGCATTCTGACACCGGCACTGAATTCGAATTCGTTGGGCGATAAAGCCCTCGGTGCAATCCTCGGATTCTGGCCGACGGTGACGCGTGAGACGCCGGCTTTGAGTGCTTGCTGTTTCCAGAGTCGGAGTTGTGCCGGAGTGGGCGCGCGGCCCGATTTTAGTTTTGTTTTTAGTGCGGCACTGAGCGTGTGTCCGCGTTGTTCGAGTGCGGCAATGGGCTTGTCGGTAGGTTCGATTGTTTGGAGAAGCGGGAGTAAGTCGTTCACTTTGGAGATGGTAGCCACGGTTTGTAAGCCTCCTTGCGGCGTGAGATGGTGTCCGGGGGAAGGTTGGACGGAGTAAAAGATCTCGGCTCAATCGTCTGAGGAAAGGCACCGAAGTCGGGATGTTGGGAGATTCTAGGCTCGACGCGCAATTCTGCCAAGAATTTTCGACACTGTAGGGGCGGCCCTCCGTGGCCGCCCCAGCGCGGAAACACAATGTGGCACTCTGGGGCGAGCCACGGAGGGCCGCCCTACAAAGTTGACAGGGCGTGGAACGTGGGTTTGAGGGTTGCGTAGAGGCGTTGATATTGTTCGTAGAGGGATTTGTAAATCTCGCTGGTTTCGTTGTTTGGAATAACACGATCACTTGATGGTGATCGTTTGTGCACAGGCTGCGTCAACATCAGACCACACGCCCGCGCCGACGCCTGCCAATAGCGCCGCTCCAAACGCCGCGCCTTCAGTCGTATTAACTGTGACGAGCTCTGCTTCGAGCGTGTCTGCGAGAATCTGCCGCCATAGCAAACTCTTCGCGCCGCCACCTGACACCCGAACTTCGTCGATCGAACCGAGACCGGCGTCTCGCATCAGACGAAACATGTCTTTGATTCCAAACGCGACACCTTCGAGTATCGATCGCGTCAAATGCGCCTGGCCGTGACGCGTAGTCAATCCGATCCACGCGCCCCGTGCTAATGGATCCGGATGCGGCGTGCGCTCACCACTCAAGTACGGCAAAAATATCAGCCCTTCACTTCCGGCCGGCACTTGAGCAGCTTCGTCAACCAGCTCCGCAAAACTTCGATCGCATGCGAGCTTGTCGCGATACCACTGCAAGCTGCCGGCAGCGCTCAGCATCACTCCCATCAGATGCCAACGCCCTGCGACCGCATGACAAAACGCGTGCAACCGTCCCTCAGGCTCGATCAACGGCGACTCAGTCGCAGCAAAAACGACTCCCGAAGTTCCAAGCGTCACTGCGATCGTCCCCGGACGCACGACTCCAGTGCCGACAGCCTGCGCCGACTGATCACCACCGCCGGCGACAACCGGAGTGCCTGAACGTAAGCCCGTTAACGCAGCCGCTTCGCCGGTTACTTCACCGGTGGTCTCGTGACCTTCGAATGTTTGCGGCAGCCAGTCGGGCGAGATGTTTAGTGCACTCAGGATCTCAGACGACCACGTGCGTTTCCGCAAATCGAAGAGCATCGTGCCTGAGCCGTCTGCTTTGTCCATCGCGAGTGTGCCGGTAAGTTTGTAACGAATGTAGTCTTTCGGTAGCAGGACGTGACGAGTGCGGCGATAGATTTCCGGTTCGTGTGTCTCGACCCAGAGAATCTTTGGCGCGGTAAAGCCGGTAAGTGCATCGTTGCCCGTGATCTGAACCAGCTTTGCGCGGCTGACGCGCGCGCGGATTTCGTCGCACTCAGCGCCGCACCTTTGATCGTTCCAAAGGATCGCGGGTCGCAGCACTTCGCCTTCACCGTCGAGCAGAACGAGGCCGTGCATCTGTCCGGTCAAGCCGATCGCTGCTACATCTTCACCGGAAGCATTCGCGGTTGAGAGTGCTTGTTTGATGCTGTTGGTAGTAGCAGTCCACCATTCGCGAGGATCTTGTTCTGACCAAAGCGGGTGAGGTGTCGAAAGGCTTAAGGGCGTCGTGGCGCTGCTCACGACGCTTCCATCATGATCCACGAGCAGCGCTTTAGCTCCAGTAGTTGAAACATCGATACCGAGAAGCAAGCTCATACGGAAACTTATTAAGCCACAATGAACCGCAAAGCACGAAATATTATTTTATGTTTTTTGGTGCTTCTTTACGGCTATTCTATAGACCATGTCGATTCTTTTCGAAATCCTCTTGGAATTAGTTCTGCCACTCTTTGCTGAATTTTTGGCTGAACTAGCTCTGCACAAGCTGAGTAGCATACCGGGGATGCAGAAAGCAGGGCGCGTGATTCTCACGGCAATCATCTATGCCGGCGTGGGACTGGTGGCGGGCCTTATCAGCCTGTTGATTTTTCCGAAAGCATTCGCACGCAGCTCAACACTACCCGGCATCAGTCTCGTGATCACGCCGGTGTTGGGTGGATTCCTGATGTCTTATATCGCCTGGCTTCGCGTCCGTACCTCGGATTGGACAATCCGGCTTGAGACGTTTGCGTATGGATTTATTTTCACGTTTGTTATGACCTTGCTCAGATTTTACTTTGCAGAATAAGCGTCAGACAGGATTTATCTTGTTCATCCTGTAAATCCTGTAATCCTGTCTACAACTACCTCTTCCTTCTAATCACCCTCAATTTCTTCACACTATGCTCCGTGTACGGCAGCGTCGAATTCTCCAACACCGCATAATAAAGCTTCCGATCCTTATCTCGTTCCGCCAACAAAAACACGATCTTCTCACCCGTAAAATATTGCTGCTTGAACCCCGCCTCCGCACCGTGCATATACTCGATCGCATCACCCTTCTTAAACTTCCCCTTGAACGACTCAATCACCTCCGCACGAATCCTCCAGTTCTCATACCCGATAATGCGACTGGTAATCTCCGCCTCCTTGATGCGTATATGCGCGACTACCGAAACAGCTTTGTAATCGCTTCTCAGGTAACTGAGCGGCGGCCACTCGTCGTCATCCTGAGCAACCACACAAACCGGCAGCACCAGCAAAACAAGCAAAATTTTGATCGATAGTTTCAATCTAAATCTCCCGCCTATGTTAAATTCACTCCACTATGAAAATCGACCGCCGCACTTTTCTCGCTGCTTCGTCTTCGGCATTGCTTTTCGCCAAACGCCTGATCCACGCGCAACCTTCTGATCTTTCCGTCACGCCCCAGGTCAGCCGGAAGACAGCAGGACGAGAAGTGACAGTTTATACGACAGCGGACCAAACTGAGTATCGTCTTTCGCGCACCGGCACCGCGAAGTTCAAGCCGATGGCCCAACCGCTCGAAACGCAGATCTGCGTGTTCGTCGATCCTAGGCGGACGTTTCAAACGATCCTTGGCGTCGGCGGTGCACTCACCGATGCCTCCGCCGAAACATTTGCAAAATTACCAAAAGCAAAGCAGCAGGAATTGCTGAACGCCTATTTCAATCGCGACACCGGAATTGCTTATACGCTCGCCCGGACCAACATCCACAGTTGCGACTTCTCGAGCGGAAGCTACACGTACGTGAAGGAAGGCGACAAGCAGTTGAAGTCGTTCAGCGTCGATCACGACAAGGAGTTTCGCATTCCGTTTATCAAGCAGTCGCTGGCTGCGGCGGGCGGACGACTCAACATCTTCGCGAGCCCGTGGAGTCCACCGGCGTTCATGAAAGACAACAACAACATGCTGCGCGGCGGCAAGTTGAAACCGGAGTTTTATCAACCGTGGGCCAACTACTTCGCGAAGTTCATCAAAGCGTACGAGCGCGAGGGCATACCGATCTGGGGCCTCACGATTCAGAATGAACCGATGGCAACTCAGAAATGGGAGTCGTGTATTTTCTCAGCCGAGGAAGAGCGAGATTTTCTGAAGAACCATCTTGGACCAACGATCAGGCGCGAAGGTCTCGCCGCTAAGAAGATCATCGTGTGGGACCACAATCGCGATCTCATCTACCAGCGCGCCCGCACGATCCTCGACGATCCGAAGGCTTCGCAATACGTTTGGGGAATTGGTTATCACTGGTATGAGCCGTGGAGCGGCGGCGAGCCGATGTTTGACAACGTGAAGCTCGTGCGCGAGGCGTTCCCCGATAAGCACCTGATCTTCACCGAGGGCTGCGCGGACTCGTTCAAATCTGAACGGCTCAAGGATTGGGCATTGGGTGAACTTTACGGGCGTTCGATGATCAACGATTTCAATAGCGGCACTGTCGGTTGGACCGACTGGAACGTTCTATTGGATGAAACCGGTGGGCCGAATCACGTGCAGAACTTCTGCTTCGCGCCCATCCACGCGGACACGAAGACAGGTGAGTTGATCTACACAAACTCGTACTACTACATCGGGCACATTTCGAAGTTCGCGCGCACCGGTGCCAAGCGGATCGCGAGCTCGCCGAGTCGCAGTCCGCTGCTCTCAACGGGCTTCCTCAATCCGGATGGAAGCGTGGCAGTGGTCGTGATGAACAAGACTGATAAGAAGATGACCTACTATCTCTGGCTCGACGGCCACGCCGCCGAAGTCGAGAGCCTGCCGCATTCCATGCAGACGCTGGTGTTTTGAGTGTGATGTTAGACAGGATTTACATGATGCTTCAAGATTGACATGAAAACATGTCGTTAGTCCTGTCTACGTTCTTGTCTATGCCTTTGGCTTACATTTTGTGCTTGTTGCTTCTTCAACGAAAGCCCGCAACTCACCTTTATTCCGTTTCTCCAAAAGCCCGTCGTAAAACGCCGACTTGGCTTTGGGCTTCGTCGTTAGAATGGTCTCGTAAACTTTCAGCGCTCCTTCGACACCTGCAAGCTGAGTCGCTACTCGATCGCTCGCCTGGTCTGGATGTTCGATGACGAACGCGGCGCTGGAAAACATTGTCTGGTTGAAAATTTCACTTCCGTAATTCTTGTCGGTGCTCTTTTCCGGTGGCATGTATGCAGTACATAGTTCTACGTGAATGTCTGGAACATCGATAATCCAAAGCAGGAGCGATTCGCGTAACTTTTTTGCGTCTTTGTGAAACGGATCGGTTTCCAGCAACCGGGCTATCTTAACTGCAGTGTCACGTTCCTGAGGCGTCGATGGCCCACGTTGATCCTGGGCCAGACTGGCAGCCGTCCAGAGTAAGACGATCGCGAGTATTAAAGTAGCGGTGAAGAATCTCTTCATATTTTCTCCTGGTTTGAGATTAGGAAAATGCAGGGTGATTCTAAAGTTAGTTCCATGTCTGCAGCTTTATAACAGACAAGCGGGAGTTGCAGGAGTCTTTCTTTTCCACGATTAGCCACCAACAATTGGTGAAGGTCTGGAAGTGATCCGCCGTCCACAATGAACGTTCATCACTCCCTTACTCGTTCATCTTGCACTCAACCTGTTTTAAGAACTCTTTGAACTTCCCGGTCTGCCAAGAAAGACAATAAAATGGCGCTCCTTTAGAATCGATGGTGTTATGAATATAGTCTGCATGACACAGGTCGCCCAGCTTCATCTTCATTACCGTCATGCAAACCTCCTTACCCAGATACTGTTCGTCCCCCTCCCAACCCAGCAGGCATGGAGCAGCCACATAAATGTGTTCACGGTTGTACCCTGACGGAGTGCGTGCGAGCTTGATTTGAAGAACGCCTGCCCCACGCGAGAACCCGCAATCCGCTGTAAAACTTGCTTTTGTGATCACCCCGCGGGTACTCAACCTATCAGGGAATCCGTCATCTTTTTTGCCGTAAGTGACCGGGAACTCTTGATCATTCTCCGTGTCATCATGCAGCGCAGAGTCGGACTCGAATGTGTGTGGAATATTGGCCCGTGCGTTGCAATCAAGAAGACTAAAATCAAACCAGAGATCAGTCGCATCCTACGTGGCCTCCTCTATTTAACCAACCTTCTTCTGGATGGCCGGCCACGCCGCCGAGAGCCTTCCACACCCCACGCAGACACTGGTCTTTTTAGTTGTATGGGTAGGAGCCAACTAAAGATTCAACACTAAGTATTGTTTCTTGTCGCCGTATCTCATGATAACCCAATACTTGGTTTGACTATCTCGGATCACACCATTTAGAACTGTGGCAACGGAAACATTTGAGCCAGCAAACGCAAAGTCACGCCCGACCTTTCCGAAATCTCGTGAGGTAAACGTTTCATTAGCAGGTCTAACGTTATGAAGGCTTAGTATCTTCTTTACCGCGGTGTTCTCACATAGCGCTTGCCGCAGGCTGAAGCGGGTTGTTTGCTTATCAATGGAAATTTTTTGCAATCTTGTTTCCAATACCTCCTTTAATAGAGCATCGCGGTTCCGCTCTCGTGGAAATACATTGATGACGTTATCTCGCAATTCCCAGGTGTAGATCGGGTTTTGGCTGACAATCGAATTCAATACCTGCTGGATTGTGCCATCCTTCATTTCGATCGTGATACTTCTCGTGATTGAAAGATCGTCATCCGTTGCAACTTCAAATCCAATCGGAATTTCGTATTGGTCGGAAAAACCGCGAGAGTATTAAGCCGATATTGTCGGCTTGCATTTGCAGATTCTTTATTTGCTGACCTATCAACTGCTGACGTTTGTCATGGGGAAGAGGCTAAAGTGAAAGCGTACGCACCAAAGAAGATAATTGCGATAACTATCCTAGCCAAAGATGCCCATCTCTTCATTCTGATCGCCTTTAGTTGGTAGTTCTAGAGCTGCCGGATGTTATTGTTATTGTCCGTGTCACATCATGCACAAAGTAACTGGTTTCCTCATCTGAATGGATAATAATTCGTTCAATCTTGCATCCGGCCTCAGTTGAACTCGTCAAGATGATCGTTTGCTATTTCTTCAGAGGTTACAACACGGGGCATGGCCTATGATTCCAACGGATCTTCACAATTTCGGTCGGTAGCTTCTCACTCGCGGCGAAGTCATCGAGAGAGGGCGGTGTCTTTTTGCGTAACGGAAGGTTTTCTGGATCGGGTCCGGTCAACACTGCCGCTTCCGCTTTCTTCAAAATATCTGCCTCCAGCTTGTACGAAGAAATAAAAGTAAAACTCACGTTTTCGTATTCGTATGTGGTCCAAGCCGTCCCTCCGCCTAAACTGGTGTCTCCAAAGCCATCCCTCTTGGATCCACGTATATGAGGTGGGACCATCTGATTTAAGACTTGAACCAATTCCGGAAACAAGAGCTCCGAGCCGAGATAATCTGTTTTCCCGCCGAGACGTCTCGGGTAGAGGCGCATTCGACAAACTTGCCCGTCAGCAGAGTAGTCGGGTGTCATCCAAATATGTTCGCTGACCGAAAAGACTGGAATAGGTTTCCCGTATCTTCTCTCCACTTCCGAGCCGGTCTGTGCCAAAGTGGGAACAACGCCGAGAATAAATACACCCAAAACAATAGCTCGCACTCTCAACCTCCAATTTGGGACATGATTAGTTTGCCCAATGTTTACTTAAAAACTCGTGGACAGACAAAAGGTCCTACGGGAGTCACTTTAATGTTGGTATGCCTTAATGTGTAATTATTTGAATAGTTATTCATCGAAATAACAGGACGAACCCTGCCATCAGCGTCAACGTTACTGAATGTTCGACTGTGAGTAGCTATCGCTGATCTTCCACTCGATGACATTATAAACATCACATGGTCCTGCACGATGTTATTTGGTGTGTTCCGCGCGTCTCTGGCTACTGCCCGCGCTTCTTCGTTTGTTAACTGCGGGCCAAAGCTTCCCCGGCCGACTAAATCGACGATTTTACCGTCCGACGATTAACCAAACTGGAATTTTGGACAGTGGTCGCCGGAGTTACGCTCTCCGTGACGCTGACGTCAGTCAGGGGGGCACCGTTTTGGTCTGTTACTGTAAATACCATGAGAGCTCCCATGCCACTGAAATAAGAATTCCGTCCTATGGGTAAATTCCCGTAGGGTCGGGGCTCAACAACTTCTGCCGTCACCCCAGTTGGTGTTTTGGCTTCTGTTGACTCACTCGACTGAAGGGGAGGTTTGGATTGCTGCGATAGCTCATCTAGTGACAAGAGTTCCAAGGGTAGTGCACCCCCGATACAACCTTCTGTCGGAATTATGCCCAACATACCACTTGGATCAATGACGTTAACCGGAGAGTTGGTAACGTAAGTGTAGCGATTCAAGGTTTGTGGGTTTGCGGGAATTGCACTCGCTGTCAACGGATCAACCGAAATAAATGCTTCCCTGACTACTGGAGTAAGATCTCGCTTTTGCGAAGTCCACGCCAGTTTCCAAATCCCGCTCCTTTGAGGTGAACTTTTGCCGCAGACCGTCGCTTACGATGAAGCCCATGGCCGTCGTGCGGCCGCCGATGCCTGAGCCGAGCTCTTCGCCGAAGGGCATGTAGTCGTGACGACTGACGACGCCCGCGCTGGCGTTTGTTACGACTCGTGGGGAGCCGAGGTGGTCGGAGGTGGTGTAGCGGGTGCCGGTGCCTGGCTCCACCGTGGCGAGCAGTCCTTTTGCACCGTAGATGTATTCTTTTTTCAGTGAGCCATTGATTAGATCGTATTCCGCGATCAGTTGACCGCCGCTGTAGACCATCCGCACCTTCTCACCACTCGCGAAGTTCTTGCGGACGCGATTGCCGTCGCCATCGTAGCGGTACACATCGCTGACGCCGTTCACACTCTTGATCTTGTTCTCGGCGTCATACCCGAACGACTGCACGCCGTCGTTAGTGAGATTGCCGACCGCGTCATAAATGTAACCACTATTGGTAATCTGGTTCGCACTGTTGAAGTAGAGACTCTGATTGCCGCCACCAAGATCGATGGCACGATTCCCGTAGCGGTCGTATTTATTGGTTTGCGACCATCCGCCGGTGCTCTCCGCTGAGGTGGTCAGACGATTCAATACGTCGTAACCAAAGCTCTGCGTGTAACTCAGACCACCACCGAGATAACTCACACTCTGCAAATTGCCATTGTTACTTGTTTGTGCCGTAGTTGTAGGTCAGACGCAGCGTGCTCGAATCAGTGCTGGACGTGCCAAGTCCAATTTCTGTCGATTGCAGCCTGCTGTTGAAGTCAGTGTGCTCCCAGAGATTGTTTCCCAGCTTCACGACCGAAACGCCACCGTGCGCCGTATACTTGATTCGGTTCGTGCTATCACTGCCAGCCGCGCCGGCATAATAGGCGCCACTCTGCTGGTCGCGCACTCCGGCCATCCGTCCGGCTACGTCGTATTCCAGCGAGATTACACGGCCAGAAGGATACGTAAATGAGGTTTGCGCGCCAGCAAGGTTATAGCTGTAACTCATCGAATACGTTTGTCCATCAGTGACCTGATTGCCAGCCGTCACTCTTCCCAGCACGTCAAAAGCGGTGACGTTGCTCGCTGAGACGACTCGAACTTGTGGACGTCAATCGTCCTTTGGAGTTCGCCACGCCCGCTGCGTCGTAAGTGTAGGTGACGTTTGGTGTGCTGTCGGAATAACTTCTTGAAGTGACGCGATTCAACGAGTCGTACACGAAAGTTGTAGTAATACTTCGTGCATCAACCTTGCTCGTTAAGTTGCCGTTGTTGTCATAGCCATAGCTGATCGTGCCGCTCTCGGGATTGGTCGCTGAGGTCAATCGCTTCAATGAGCTATAGACAAATGTGCGCGTCTGCACGCCCTGCGAAACTGTCGTCAGGTTGTCGAGTGCGTCGTAAGCATAGCTGGTGGCCTGAGCCGGTGAGGTTAAAGAGCCCAAACGCGCCACTTGCGTCAGGCTCATCGACGCGGCTCAGCCTGCCAAGCCCATCCATAAGGCTACGCCGCACTTTTCCTGCCTGATCGGTTACCGTTGTGGCGTTAGCGTCGTAAGCAGTGCCAACCGTGCCGGTGCTCGATGAATTTGCGCCCCACGGCGCCGGCAGACTTGCACCACTGAAAGTCTCAACTGCAATGGTGCGCCCGCCTTTGTCATTGCGCGAACGTATCCAACCCATCGTCGTTTCCGAACCAGCTGCCGATGAAGTATTCGCGCGATACGGATTCGATACCAGTTGATAACTTCCCAGCACTGAACTGTTGGCTGCCAGACATGTTGGTGTGCTCGCCGGTTGACACGGATTGCTCACCAGATAACGCGTTTGGACCTTGATGCCGGTTGTCTCGTCATAGGCACTCTGCGTCGCCGCATCTTCCAACTGTCTCGCCAGACGAATTCGTCCAAGCTGATCGTAATGCTGAATCGAGACGAGCTTGCCGTCGCCCACACTTACCTGATCGGACCGTACGATCACACGTCGATTTACGTCTGAATATTCAGTCGCAGTTCGCGTCTCTGCAGTTTTTCCTTCCGCTACTTTGACGAGAGTGGGCCGGCCAAATACATCGTAGCTCGTCGCTGTCGCCACGTTGTTGTCGACGTCGGCGCCTCGCGTCACAACACCGCTGGTGAAATCGTATTCGCGTGACTCCGTACGTTGCACCGCCGTCTGATAAGCAGTTTGAACCTGTGTCGGATAAAGATCGGTGAAGCCGCCAACGCTGCCGTAAACAATCCGCGTTTGTACGCCGCGCGCGTCGGTTGTCAGCGTTGGGTTCCCATACTGGTCGTACTGCGTGGAAGTTGAAATCGAATTACTTCCGGTGAGCGGATTACTGTAGGCGCCCTTCGTCGAATCCCAGTTCTTCTGTTGCGTCAGATTGCCGGTCGTGCTCGGATTGTCGTAGAAAAATTCAGCTCGCGTCAGCGTGGTCGAGCCATTACTCACTTCACTTGAGGAAACTACGTTCTTGAGCGCCGGTGCAGTCGAGTTCCAGTAACTATCCGCGTCGTTCGAGCTAGTGTCAGACGCATCGGGCGTCGCATTCGCGTAGCTGTTCGTGGTCACTCGTTTCAAGACAGCGCTCGCAGGAATGCCAGTCGGAAGCCCCGCGGCATTACGAGGCACACTACTGTAATCAACCCAGTCGTATTGGCGAACAGTCGTGACGTTACCGTTCTTGTCGTAGTTGTAATCCTTGATCGCAGTCTTGGTTAATGTCCCACTGGCGTTTCTGATGGAAGTAAATTCCGTTTTCACATAGTGATTGACACGTTGCGGCTCATAAGTGTCTATGCCGCTGGCCGGATCATATGAGGACGTCGTGGGAAAACCCTGCGGCCGGTTAGCCTGCCAAAGCCTTTCAATCACAGTACCATCGGCGTTCTCGGTGCGGAAGGTTGGTTGCCCGAGCTGCGTGACGACGCCGCCATCAGGCATAACGATGGTACCTGTGGCAGTGTCGTAGTTCCAGGTTTCAGTCACCGGCGTTGAGTTGCCGTCATACTGCTGCTGGTACGTTAAGCTCTTACGCGTTACCTGATTTCTAAGCACGTCGGTCCACATGTAGCCCATACCTGGACCATTGTGCGCATCCAGTTGGTATTGATACTGCGCTTGCGCGCCCGAAGGCAACGTTACCGAGCTTAGCTCTCCCCAGCCATAAGAAGGCGTGCAACAGGGAGTACTGCCTGAGTCGGCGGCGTTGTAACTAAAGACATATTGCAGGCCACCTGTGGCTGCCGGCAGATCGATCCGCGATACAACAAACTGGTATCCCAACATATCCGGATACCCATCGGCATCGTACTTGCCCGGATCATCTGTTGAATACGTTTTGAAGATCTGGATGCCCTTCCAGTGCACCTGATAGGTCAGGTCAGCGCCACCGACTCCAGGCACGTGAATGATTTCGCCATCGCTGACGCCCTGATATTCAATGATGATCTTGCGCCCAAGCTGATCCATCAACTGCGTCGCCGGATGGCCGTTGTAAGTAACGTTGGACCACTCGACATAGTTACCGTTGCGGTCTGTTATTCGCGTGCCGAAGTTGGTGACTTTCGTGCCGTCAGGAAAATATAAAGTCCAGGGATTATTCGCCCAAAGTCCGTCGGAATCGTGCTGGACCTCGAGTTTGATATAGGTGCCGTCAAAACGTGTAGTAAGTGAGCGTGTTCGTTAGATAAGGAACGTCTTGAACATATCCTCCGGTAAATCTGGTCTGCCAGCCATCCGGACGAATGTCGTAATAGCCCTCCTCCATCGGTGAGCCGAAGCCGCGCGGCAGGAACTCATGCACGCTGCCGTCAGGAAAAGCCACTTTGACTTTATAGTGACGAATGGTTTCCGTAGCCGGATATTGCGGCGCGATTTCCGGTGGATACTGGCTCATGCGATCGATCAGTTGCAGTTCGTAACCGGTGCCGTAATGCCAGCCGCCCTGCTCGCTGGTCACCAACATGTTCCGAATGACGACCTGTGGTTGTCCGCCTATCGGATGGTCCCAGTCCTCGTAATATTGAGTACGACTGTCAAATAACTTGGAGTCGTAGTGCAGGTTGAGTTGAGCTGAGAGACCGCCGCGACCTGGCGCCAGTTTTCCCAGCGCGAGGTTCAATATGAGGTTGCCGTTAGTAGTGTTTATAGTCTCGATGTCGGATAACGCGTAAGATCCGCCGGGTTGAAATCCGCGCGCGGGCGTCGATCCTTGAGCCGAGGACTAATGCAGGCACAAACAGAATCAGTATGAATGCTGTGCTAACGACGAGCGCTTTTGTGTGTGCGAGGACTCGGTTCATGATGAATTTCTTTCGTAAGGATTGCAGGCTGTCAGAGTTCACGTTTATTGAACGAAAATTCCGTCATCGGCGCGGCGGCCCAATCCAGCCGACCGGATGGTGAGAACGAACACCGATTTTCCATTCTCGAAACGTTCAATCCGTCGTGCAACTTGCTGACCGTCTGCCACACGCCAATCACTCAGTTTCGTCTCCACGCTGATCTCGGAACCGTCACGATTAACGACGTAAGTCACGCGCTCGAGTAGAAATGTGTCGGAGTTGAAGTAATAGAGCTTTGCTGGCCGCTCTTCTCCGGAAGCTTTTATCTGGTCGGCGATCTTGTAGATATCAAAATATGGACCATTGTAATCCGGAGTTGAACCATCATCCGTTCTGAAACGCGCTCCAAGAAAACGGATTGCGTTGCCCTGCATGTGAGCGGCAAAGAAGTGTTCGGCGCTGTCGTAAGCAAGGGTTTCAATCAGATCGAGTTCATCAGCAGCAGTGGCTTTCGTTTGCTGTCCGTCGAAGGTGATTACGCGGCTTTGTGGACCACCAACAACGAGACGTAGCCTGTCTGGAAACTCCAGAGTTGCCGCAAACTCGCGCGTTTCCGCCCCGCCTAATCGCAACGTTCCCATTAGTGTGAGACGTTCCTGCCCTGGCTTCTCGAGGCGGTTTCCCAATGCGTTCAGGTTCAGCGCTAACCGGGGAGACAAGAGAGCCTTCCGAACCTCGACGTTCCGGTTGGACCTTGTGACATTAGAAGGATTCTGCGCGGGACCAGGCTTTGTATCGCGTCGCAGGATGCGGGCAGTAGCGAAAGTAATGACGCTGAGACTAAGCGCAAGTGCAAACAGGACGAGCCACACACTCGTTTTTGTTTTCTTTTTCATACGTGTGCCTTCGGGTTTAGGTGAAGTGGGGGAGCAGTGAGCGCACAATACTCCCAATATGGACCACTGTCAATAAAAGTTTGATTGGGATTTGTTAGCCGCAGGATACGGAGTTCAGATTGTTCGTGAGTCGTAGGCCCAGTGGAGTAAGGCTTGTCGTTGGCGCGGGCGGCACTCGACTTCACCCCGCGGACAGTGCTTCTTGATCTGCGCGATGTGACGACGCATCGCACGCCAGCGTTTGATTTGCCGTTCGTCGTCGGGACAGCGGCGGCCCATGTAGTAGCGGCAGTACCATTGAAACCAGCCGCGCGGATCTTCGTGATAGATCCAGCCCTTCTTGCGCCACACTGAAAGCGGCACTGACGCATTCACGCCGAAGTAATTAAGCTTCGGATCGTGGCGCTTCGAACAGAGCTTCGCGCGACGAAACCACAATGCCGGAAACTCATCAACGCAATCAGTCATGTACTTCCCACCGAACACGCCGAGCTCGAGCATCTCTTTCGGAGTAAGCTCCGGTTGAAAATCAGGATCGAAGTTTTTCCCGATCGGCTCGGTGCAGAAGTAGACGTAGTTCGACTGCATCAGATCGTTGACTTTCACACGCCGCTTTTTCATCAGATTAACTATCCTACCATGATGGTTAACGGCTCGCAGTTGTCTACAGACAACTGTAGGGGCGGCACTCTGTGGCCGCCCGTGCTTTCGAACACATTGCCTGTTATGGAACGGGCGGCCACGGAGGGCCGCCCCTACAGTTGCGCTTTCGAGGTCTGAATCCTTCAACGCCACGAAGGAGAGAAGGCGTCGCGCACGAGCAGGCGTGGGTTGCCACCGTTGATTGGTGCGATCCAGAGATCGATGGGGCGATCTTCGTCCAATGACTTTGAGCGTTCAAATACGATCCACTGTCCATCAGGTGAGATGCTGAAGTTTCCCGTGAACTCGTTTTGCAGGTTCGTGATCTGTGTCGTCTTGCGTGTGGCGAAATCGTAGCGAAAGATGTTGGCTGAGTCTCTCATCAAAGTCTGATTTGAGAATAGAAAACCGGAGCCATCAGGAAGCCAGCGCAGATCGAAGAGCAACTGATAAGCAATGTTTGAATACACTGCCAGCTTTTCGCCCGGATGCTTACCGCCTTCAGTGATGCGAAAGATAGCAGACTCGTCTGTGCCGTTTTCCGAGTAGAGCAGTTGATTGGCGGTCGCTGCTGTCGGGCCCCAATCCCACACGCACGTGCCCATCGGATTTTTCCCAGCGAACAACGGATGGTATTCGTATTCACCCGGCGTTGGTGTAGCAGACACGCTGTTCAACGTGCAGACGCCCGAACGATAACTCACACGCGATCCATCCATCTTCCACACCGGACGAAACGCTCCGAGCAGGTCGATCCCATCTCCTGAAATACTAAACACCGGCGCCTTCACCATCTGCGCCGCACGCACGTCTACGCCCGTAGTGAACCAGCGATACTTACCCCAGATCGCGACCACCGCCTGGGCAAGGTTTCCAAAGTCGGCAACGTTCTTGAAGAGAATCGTCTTGCTCGATCCCGGCGGCAAAGTGATCTGCTGCGGCTCGTCTGCGCCCGCAACGTAAACAATGAAAACTCCCGAGCTCGCTTGCGACTGCCGGTAGATCGGCTGATCGTTGCGCAAGGTGACGCTGACTGAGCCTTTCGGATAGCGCGCAAACTCAGCGCGATCAGGTGAGTTAGTCACTTTGCGAAAGCCGGTGCCGTCAGGCCGAATCGCGTAAAGATCCGCGTGGTAAAGCGACATCGCGGCAACGTGACCACTGGAAAAGACAAGCTCCTTTCCATCAGGTCGCCACGCGACGTCGTAAATACCGAGTTCCTTCTTCGCGTCCGGATGCGTCCAGAGCCTGCGATCGTTTGTGCCATCGGCGTTGATGAGACGGACCTCTGTGCTGCCGCGCACGTAAGCGATCGTGCCAACACGTGGCGCGAGATCTTTCTGCGCCTGGCCAACCGGAATAAAGAACAAGAACGCGAGTACCACTCACGTAGACGACATGCGATTTTTTCACTGATCCTTGCATTGCATTAGATTCCAGGTGATGGTGACTTTTCTTTCGCCACCTTTATTTGTAGGAACTGTAATCGTGTCGGTTCCGCTGATGCGATCGGGATTCTTCGGATCGATCCTTCCGATTCCCTGAACGACAGGACCTTCCGGACTGAGCTTGTAGCCCTTCACCGGAGTCCTTTGGTGGAGATCTTTGTTGTATGGATTATTGCAAGTACCTTTGACTTCGCTGTCAACGGACTCGGAGCCTGACGCGTCGACGACAATCGTCGGAGCTGACACTCTATACTCGCCGGATCGACGTGTTGACCGTAACACTGAAACCTGTCGTCGTTACTGTTTCTGAACCCTCCACATGCTGAATCTGTGTTGATGTTCGATAGCAAACACCTTTACCGCTCGAAATCCTTTCTCGTGTTTGGCTCGCTGTGGCTTTCACACGCGCGATTGGCGCACCCTGATCGTCTCTGTGACCAGAGAGCTCGATCTCCGAGTCGTAGTACGCCACGTCATTCCACGACTGCTTATTGACATTGTTTTCCGCCGAACCGATCTCCTTGAGACTCGTCGAGTAAGTAATCGTGCCCTGCCACTGGCCTTTGCACGGCTCCCAATCTTTGACCATGAAGTAGAACGGCTCGGCGCTGTACCAGTTCGCGCGATACATCGTTTCAAAGACCACACCGAGTCCACCGCCAACCGGATCATTTGTCAGAAACGAGATCACTGGCCCCATGATGTCGATCAGGTTTGATAACGCGGCCTGCGCATCTTTGATCTTCGTCGGTTTGATCTGAACACCGACAGTCACACCGGCAGCTTTGTACACTTCAAATACTTTGCGGCGTGAAAGATCTTCCTTCTGCGGCGCGCCGACGACATCGATTACTGACTCGCCGTTTTCGTCAGCCGTCTGCTTGTTTGGCATGGCATGAGCGCCGGGTTTTGGTTTCAAGTAAATCAAATCGTCACGATCGTCTTCGCCGCTGATAAGATCGACTAGCGTGCCGAGTGCGCCGCGACTATCGCCACCCAAAACAATGGACCATGCGACAGTTGTATCAGCCAATGGGCCAGACTTCGGCAATTCGACATCGAGACCAAGCGCGTTGAAGATCGCGCGTAAGCAGTTGAGTTTTTCCCATGAGCTGGGAAGGATTTTCAACTTCGCGGTTAATTGCCTGGTCTCGCCGGGAGTGGTGCTGCTCTTCGTGCGGGTCAACATCTCACCGTCCATCGTGATCTCGACGTCGACCATCGAGTAGGTCAGGATGAACTTGAAAACGGTGGCGACGATGTTCGCGATGCCTGCCATGCCGCCGTACTTTTCGAGTTTCCCGCCGATTCTGTCTGCGAGCATTCCGAAGAGCGTGGTTGATGCGAGTGAGTTGTAGTCGAGGATGAGATCCTGTGTGTCGTTCGTTGGACATGGACCTTGCCAGTTCGTTGCAGGCGCGCTGACAATCGCGATTTTGCGTGAGCGTAGTTTGAGCGGCGATCGACGTGTGCGGTTTTCTTTTGCGCCGCGATGAGATCGCCAGAAAGACGACTCAGGAGCAAAGCGAACTTGTATCGCGTCGAGGCGAGTTTTGGTGGGATCGACGTTGCCCGTTAAGTCGCTCGACGGTTCACCGTTTTTGCCGAGCTCAATGATGAAGCGTGACAGGAAACGCACGGAAGGATTGGTGCTGTTTGCGCCCGCGCGCAGGCCGTCGAGCAGCATGTTCGCGAGGGGCAAACCTTTCAATTCCGGGATGGGCTGCGTAAAGGAGTCGCTGAAGTGTGAGAGCATCACGCCGTAATCTTCGCCGTAGAGTTTCGCGGTTGCGGCAAGTTCTGAAGCATCAAGGATCAAACCCTGCCCACGCTCCTGCGTTTGCATCACGCTGCCGTCTGAGTCGCGTACGCCAAAGCCCGCTGCGAGGACCGCGGCGTAGAGTGCCGCGGTTGAAGACTCGTCGCGCAGACTTACTGCTTTCGCGAGCGTTGCCGCTTGCTGATCGACGTTCCCGCGCGGCAGACGCGCCGGCTCAGGCAGTTTTCCTTCAGTGAAGGCTTTCGCCATGACGAGAGCCTTCGGCGAGCGCTTAAGTCTTATGTTCTCTCGCGTAGGTAACTGCTTTTTCGACTGCTGGAACGATTTGTAGGGGTGGCCCTCCGTGGCCACCCGTTGCGTACCCGCGAGCGAGAGTTGGCCCAACAAAACGATAACGAGGGTCAGTGATGAAACACGCATATTTATCGAAACGGGCGGCCACAGAGGGCCGGCCCTACAGTTGTGTCACCGTTTCTGTGAAACCGTCGCGACCACTTCGCTCGCAGCTTTCTCAATGAGCCCGGTCACAACATCTTCGCCGTCGCGGCTCGCTTTCGCTTTCGCGGAGTTTGCGAGGCTCTTGCTTGCCTGGTTCGTCGGTTCGAGCTTGTATTCGAGCGTCACCTCGTCCTTCGCTTTTATCGAACTCACGATTGTCGCCGTTGTGTAGACACCGCCGATCGCCGCCGAACGTGCTGCGCCTGTCGTTGCCGATCCACCACCCGGAATGTGACCCGCAGCCGAACCGGCGATGTTTCCGATCGCGCGACCAAACATCGATCCGCCGCCGCCTTTCTTGACCGACATCGACACGTTAAGCACGTAATCGCATTCGCTCTGTCGCGCTTCATCTGCGGCGGCTGAGGCTAGCCGCGCAGAAAGTAAAATCACTTCGACGCCTGGCGTCTTGAGATAACTCGCCAGATTACTGCGCAACGCTTCCGCCGCCTGCGCCGTATCGCCGGAGCTCATTTGCACTTTCGGCAACACGAGTCCAATGCGGATCACACCCGCTTTCTTTGGACCAGCGGTGCTGGTTGATGTGTTTGCTGGTGAAGTGCCTGGAACACTCGCACTCTTCGCTGGCGAATAGGGAGCAGCTTCTGATGTCGCGCCCATGCCATACAACTCCTGCATGTTCTTCGCGAGCGTGTAGCCTTCCGGCGCTTCAAATAGTGCGGCGCTCAATGGTTCTCGCGAGAGCTCAAGGACCTCCTGAGTGGACGTCGTCGTTTTCCCGTCGGGCTGGTAGATCGTTGTTGTCACCAGCAATGGGAAACCGAGTTTCGCCGAGCCAATCGTTTTAGTGCGCACTTCATCCTTACAACCGGGAGGTTGCGGTCGCACCGGCACCGGCTGCTGCTTCTGCACCTGGCTGGGACACTCAAACGCATATTGAAAGTCGATGTACCATCCGTCGGTCTCGATCTTCTGATCTTTGTCGCATGCATCAGGGCTGGCGGTTTTCACGAGCGACGTTTTGATATGACGCGCCGTGAAGCCAAACATCTGTTTGCGCTCGCCTGTGTCAGTGATCGTCTGGGTTATGTTGACGACGCCGCCGCGTGGAGGTGTCGAAGGCACGACGGATGGATTTACGCCGCCACCGTCTCCATCGCCGGCGGACGCGGGAGCGCCTGTGCCGTCAGTGGGTGTAATCAGGTAAGTTTTTGTTTTGTCGTAGATGGTTAGCGTGCGCTTGAGATCGCATTGAAGGATGGTCGTCATTCCGAAGTTGCCGGAGTTGCTAGCCATCTCGGAGCGCATTCGTGGCCCCTTTATATAAAGAACCATCTCAGCGGTAGGTCCCATTCGTTGCCGGATCTTCACGTCTGACTGCGCGTGGGCGACAAAGCCGGCCGTGGCGTAAACAAGTAGTGCGAGGATGAGCGTCGTGGGTCTCAGGAATGCTGAAGTCATAGTTTTCTCCTTCAGCAGTTAACGCAGTAATTGGCCGCGAAAAGGCTCAAAAAAGTTTTCGCCACGAAAAGGCACAAAATGCACAAATCAATCATTCGGGATTTTTGTGCCTCGTTGTGGCTGATTTGGTAATATTTTGCCCCTCCCCCATTTCGCATGGCTTATCCCAGGACAGAGCTCGATGAACTCATGCCCGTCGTGTATGACGAGCTGCGCCGGCTTGCGCAGAAATACCTCAGTCGCGAGCGCTCGGATCACACGCTGCAAACTACGGCTCTGGTTCATGAGGCGTATCTGCGCCTCATCGATCAGAAGGCGGTCAACTGGCAAAACCGCGCGCAGTTTTTTGGAATCGCGGCGCGCATGATGCGCCGGATTCTCATCAACCACGCCAACGATCGGCAGGCTAAGAAACGTCAGGGCTACGCCACACGCATCTCGCTCGACGACGCTGTAAACTTTTTCGAGAAAGCCGAGCTCGACATCACGGCGCTGGACGAGTCACTCAACGAGCTTGCAGTGCTTGATCCGCAACAAGCCCAGATCGTCGAGCTGCGTTTCTTCGGCGGGCTCACGATCGAAGAGGTTTCGGAGGTGCTCGAGATCTCACCGGCCACCACGAAACGCGAGTGGGACTCAGCAAAACTCTGGCTGCGACGACAGCTCGGCACCAGGAGGTAACAGGCATCACTCCGCAACGCTGGCAACAAGTAAAGCAGGTGCTTTCGCACGCACTCGAGCTCGACACCGGACCTCGTCGATCGTATCTCGACTCCGCGTGCGGGAACGATGCGGAGCTACGCGCCGAGATCGATCTGTTGTTGGACCAGCAAGTCGATACGGGCGACGATGCAATCGAGCAATGCGCGTCTGACGCCGCCGCGCGACTGCGACTCAACGAAGGCGCAACCAAAGAAGGAACGCGCCTTGGTTCCTACAGGATCTTGCGCGAGCTCGGCCACGGCGGCATGGGCGCCGTCTATCTCGCTGAGCGCGACGACGAGCACTACCGCCAGCAAGTCGCGATCAAGCTGATTAAGCCGGGCCTCGGTGGTGACGCGATTCGCAAGCGCTTCCGCAACGAGATGCAGATCCTCGCCGAGCTGAGCCATCCGAACATCGCCAGACTGCTCGACGGTGGTGAAACTGTCGATCGTGTACCGTATCTCGTGATGGAATACGTCGAAGGCCGCGCGATCGACGTATTCTGCGATGACAAGCAGCTCTCGATCGACGAACGACTGAAGCTGTTCGCGACTGTTTGTACCGCCGTTCAGTATGCACACCAGCACCTCGTAATTCATCGCGATATCAAACCCGGCAACATTCTCGTCAGCGAAGAAGGTTTGCCGAAACTCGTCGACTTCGGCATCGCGAAGCTTCTCGATCAGGACAAAACCGATGCAACGGCAACAGCGATGCCTTTCATGACGCCCGATTACGCGAGTCCCGAGCAGGTTCGCGGTGTGGGTGTGAGTACGGCAACTGATATCTATTCGCTCGGCGTCGTCTTGTATGAATTACTGACTGGCCGGCGACCATATCGTTTGAAAAGCGGTGTCGCACACGAAGTTGCGAAAGCGATTTGTGATGAGGAGCCGAGACGGCCCAGCACAACGCAGAGACGCCTGCACGCCGATCTCGACAACATCGTCCTGATGGCGATGCGCAAGGAGCCTGAACGACGTTACGCAACGGCCGAGCAGTTTGCGGAAGACATCCGGCGACATCTCAGCGGTTTGCCGGTGCGAGCGCGGCCGGCAACGTTTGGTTACCGGGCCGGTAAGTTCGTTCGTCGTCATAAATTCGGTGTGGCTGCGGCTGCGCTCATTACCCTCACACTGCTGATCGGAATCATCGCGACTGTTTGGCAGGCGCGAGTTGCGCGCGCTGAGCGAGCGCGTGCTGAACGACGTTTCGACGAAGTCAGGCAACTCGCAAACTCGTTCGTGTTTGAAGTACACGATGCGGTTGCGAACTTGCCGGGGTCGACACCCGCTCGTTCGTTGATCGTGCAACGTGGTCTGAAGTATCTCGACAGCCTCGCACAGGATGCCGCGGGTGATCGCGGACTTCAGCGCGAGCTCGCCGCGGCGTATGAAAAACTCGGCGCGGTGCAGTACACGCCGTCGGTGGCCCACCTTGGAGATCTGGCCGGCGCGCTCGAGAGTCATCGCAAGGCGACGGCGCTTCGCGAGGCGCTCGTCGCTGCTGAGCCCGGTAATACGGATTATCGTCGTGAGTTGCTCGATAGTTACTGGTATATCGCCACGCTACTCGGCAGATACGGCGACATGGCGCAGGAACTCGAGATCATTCGCCGTCAGTTACCAGAGCGCGAGCAACTTGCAGCAGTCGAGAAGGATGCATTTGTCGATCGTTACAATCTGCCAGCTACGTATGTGTACATCGGCAGCTTGTTGATGCAGATGGGCGATGCGAACGGCGCAGTTGAGAACCAGCAAAAGGCGTTGCAGATTAAAGAAGAGGTGGCGGCGTTAGATCCTGACCAGGCGCGTTCGAGCCGGGCGCTGAGTATTTCTTATGAATATCTTGGCCTCGCGTACGATCGGGCCGGCGACACAAAGCGCGCGCTGGAGTTGCAACAACGTGGATTGCAGATGCGCGAGTCTCTCGTTGCGGCCGATCCACTTAACACTGATCTGCGACTGATGCTGGTCGAGAGTTATCGCTATGTTGGCGACATGTATTTGAAGCTTGGCGATGTGAAGCTCGCCCACGATCATTACTCGAAACAGTTTTCTTTAGTCAAAGAAATGCTTGCGGCGGATCCTTCCGATGCACAGTTACTCAGTAATCAGGCGGTCGCGTTGATCAAAGTGGGTGATGTTGAGGCTGCGATGGGTCGAACGGCTGGTGCGATTTCCAATTATCGCGAAGCGGTCAAAATTCGTGAACAACTCAGCGCCGCCGCCCCTTCGGATGTATACCTTCGACGCGACCTCGAAGAGGTGTTGATGAAATTACGCAGTACGGAATAAAGTCAGCGCGCTTATCAGGGGAGTGAGTTGGTTTACAAGATTTACAGGATTAGCAGGATTATTTTTTCAACGTTGAGGGCCAATTCAAAATAAGGGTCATCGGCACAGGGTTCGACGCGTCGGCGGGTGTGTTGATGAGAAAACGTGAGCCGTCGGGGGCGACTGCGTATGGATAACCGGGCGCTCGTTTGAAATCGGCCTGGAAAAGGGGTTTGGTAATGAGATCGTCAAAGGCACCGTCAGATTTGATCTCCGCCGACATCACTTTGCCGTCAGTAGTCACATAAAACAGTTCCTTTCCATCTTCTCGCCATTGTGGCAAAAAACCACCGCCCGAAGAGATCACCCACTTCTCACCCGACAGCGGAAACGGCTGAACGTAAACTTCATACCGTCCAGACTCATCAGACGTGTAAGCGATAAAACGACCGTTCGGCGAGAAGGTTGCTGCACCCAGCCCAAATGCGTTTGACTGCAAGATCGGTTTTGGCTTGCGATCGTCTAACGGCAACAGCCACACGCCCGAACGACCACCGCCTTGATAGCGCATGAACAAAATGTGCTTTCCATCACGCGACCAGCTTGTCGGAATATCATCGCCTTCCGATTGCAGCAACAGTTGCTCATCGCCAGCGGCACTTACCGACGTGTCATAAAGGTGAACGTGACCATCGCCGCCGCGGTTCGAGGTGAACACGATCCGCTTACCATCAGGCGACCAGAGCGGATCGCCATCCGATTGCGCGTGAAAAGTCAGACGCGTTCTGGTACCACGCGAAAGATCGAGTAGCCACAGATCACTCTGGCGCCCGTCAGCATCGAGCAAACCGATTACCCCGCGGCGCCCGTCAGGAGAAAGAGCGACTGAGGCATAGTTGTCAGGTTCACCGACGGTCTCGAGTTTCTTCCCGCTTCGATCAAACCAAACGAGTTCCGATTTGGAGCTTCCGATCTGGTAAGCAAGTACGCCGTTATCTGAAACCGAGAAATCGAATGCGTGATTAGAACCTACTTCCGCGATGTGTTCGGCAAGCGTAACCGGATCGCCTGACAGTTTCAGAGTCTTCGCATCGAACGGCTGGGCCACGAGCGCGCCCTGGTTCACGTAAAGCAGGTAACCTGGCGGCGCATAAGCGATACGCGTTACGGCGTTGAAGAGAATCTGCGTCTCCGGTGAATCGATAGAGCCGATGCGAACGTGGTGGTTTTCAGTCGTCTGTGCATCAGCAAGAAAGAGGAAGTGATGACCGTCCGGCAGGAAATAAGGCCAGCGGTGCGCTTCCTCTTTCGCATCGACCTTGGTTGCGAACTCAGGCGTACCACCTTGTGCAGCGACGCGAGTTAGCCCTTCTGGTCCACCAAAGAGAATTACTCCCTCACTACTCCACGCGCCTCCGCCATTCTCCCTGACATCACACAGGTACTGCGGCCGCCCGCGCGCAGCCTCGACCTTGAAGAGTTTTCCGTTTGCGAAATAACCGATGGAACGACTATCCGGTGACCAGAATGGTGACAGCGCACCTTCGGTCCCGCCCAGTGGTTGTCCCCGATCCGCGTCGAGTGAACGAACCCAAAGCTCGCGCTTGCCTTCGGCGTTGCTTGCAGTAAATGCGACGTGCGACCCGTCAGGCGAGACCGTGACGTGCGCAGGAAATGTCGCTTTGTCGGGGGTGGTGAGCGCGAGTCGTACAGCACGAACGTTTGGCTCCGACCGTGCAAAATGTGCGACCGCGAGTGCTGACATGCCGGCCAGAAGTAATAAACAAGCGCTGAGCCAGATCAGTCGTTCGCGTGTCCACCGGCTGCGAATCGGGATTGCGCCACCCGTTAACGTTTGCTGGCTTGCGTGTGTCGTCACGCCTGAAAGCGACTCCAAGGCAAATGCGACGTCACTCGCGGATTGAAAACGATGATCGGGAGTCTTTTCGAGACAGTGCCACACGACTCGCTCGAGCCCCGGCGCGATGTTTGGGTTCGTGTCTGTAATCGGCGGAGGTTCTTCCTTGAGTATCGCGTTGAGCGTTTCGATCGCGGAGTCGCCGCGAAAGGCCCGTCGACCTGACAGCATTTCGTAGAGCACTGCGCCAAACGAAAAGATATCGGCGCGATGGTCCACCACACGCCCGCGCACTTGTTCCGGCGCCATGTAGCCGGCGGTGCCCATCACCGTTCCCGGATCGGTGTGGACCTTACGCGTCTCGACATCAGTTTGCACCGACTCTTCTGTTGAAGGTTGGACCAGTTTTGCAAGACCGAAATCGAGGATCTTTACGTGTTCATCTCTGGTGATGAAGAGATTGTCAGGTTTTAGATCGCGATGAACGATACCTTTTGCGTGCGCGGCTGCGAGACCGCGTGCGATCTGCGTTCCGTAGTCGATTGATTTGCGACTTGAAATTGGTCCATGGTCCAAACGGTCGCGCAGGCTTTCACCTTCGAGCAACTCCGAAACAACATATGGCGCGCTCTCGTTTGTTCCGACGTCGAAAATGACGAGGATGTTTGGATGGTTAAGCGCGCCGGCGGCCTGGGCTTCCTGTTCGAAGCGATGTAAGCGATCGGCGTCCTCGGAAAGCGCGGCAGGCAGGACTTTGATTGCGACGTCGCGATTCAGCTTCTCGTCGCGCGCGCGATAGACTTCGCCCATTCCGCCTGCGCCCAGCTTCGAGCGGATTTCGTAACGACCGAGTTTAGTGCCGGCCCGTGCATCATTGCGCGCGCGATTCTATCTCGACTCAACCTGATTTTGCAGAATTTTCTGAATTAATCCTGATATTTTTGGAGATCCTGTATATTGAACGGACCATATGTCGAAAGCTGACACATTCGCGGCCAACATCGTCGCTGAGTTTCGCGCAGCGAAGATCATGGGCGTTCGTGCCGGAACAGAGCATCGCTACACGGGAGTGTGGGTTGTAGTCGTGGACGGAAGAGTTTTTGCCCGCTCATGGAGTGACAAACCGACTGGTTGGTTCCAGGCGTTTCGGAAGCAACCGAGTGGGTCGGTCCAGGTCGGTGATTTGGAGATTCCGGTTCGCGGCAGGCTCGTTCGCAGTGCGCGCATACGCGACGCAGTAACTGTGGCGTTCGGCGAAAAGTACCCAACAAAAGGGTCGCGGAAGTGGGTGGAGGGATTCGCAGAGGCTGAGCGAGTCGCCAACACGATGGAGTTCATTCGCGGGTTGAAGCAACGATTGAATTTAATGAGACTACTGATCCTTCTCATTTTTCTGCTCGCGGTTGGTCCATCAGCGCGAGCACAGCAAATCGGACTGATCGCAAATACTGACAGTCGCAAGACAGTCAGTCTTAATGGCCAGTGGCAAACGATCGTCGATCCTTACGAGTCCGGCTACTACAACTACCGTTATCAACCTGGGGACAACGGTTACTTCAAAAACGCAAAACCAAAATCGAAAAGCGATCTGATCGAATACGACTTCGACAGCTCGGCGACGTTGAACGTTCCGGGCGATTGGAACACGCAGTCAGACCAGTTGTTCTTCTACGAAGGCACCGTCTGGTACAAAAAGTCTTTTGACTACCAACGCAAGCCGGACGCGCGTCTCTTCGTCTATTTCGGCGCCGCGAATTACCTCGCCGATGTTTATCTCAATGGCGAGAAAGTCGGTCAGCATGAGGGCGGATTCACGCCGTTCAATTTCGAAATTACGAAGCTCGTTCGCGACACGGGCAATTTCCTCGTAGTCAAAGTCGATAACAAGCGGCGACGCGATGCTGTGCCCACGTTGATGACTGATTGGTGGAACTACGGCGGGCTCACTCGCGAAGTAAAACTCGTCGAAACACCCGCGACGTTTGTTCATGACTATGGGATTCAGCTTCAGAAAGGCTCGCGACAACGCGTGAGCGGGTGGGTGAAGCTGGCAGGCAGTAAGCTTAATCAGAGAATTACTGTCCGCATTCCTGAGGCTGGAATCAGTAAAACCTTTACCACGGATAACAGTGGACTCGCGGCAATCGATTTCAACGCTGATCTGAAGCTGTGGTCTCCCGAGAATCCAAAGCTCTACGACGTGACGATCGAAGCAGAGACCGATCAGGTGCGCGATCAGATCGGATTTCGCAGTATTGAAACGCGCGGCACTGAGATTCTCCTGAACGGGCGTCCTATCTTCCTGCGTGGCATCTGCATTCACGAGGAAGCGCCGCTTCGCGGTGGGCGCGCTTATAGTCGCGAGGACGCGCAAACCCTCCTCGGCTGGGCCAAAGAGCTGGGCGCGAATTTTGTCCGGCTTGCTCACTACCCGCACAACGAGTTTATGGTCCGTGAGGCTGACCGGCTTGGGATCCTCGTATGGTCAGAGATTCCGGTTTACTGGACCATACAGTGGGAGAATCCGGC
This sequence comes from uncultured Acidobacteriota bacterium, assembly GCA_963748155.1. GTDB lineage: Bacteria > Acidobacteriota > Blastocatellia > Pyrinomonadales > Pyrinomonadaceae > PSRF01. Next base: position 526,813 of record CAVVHV010000006.1, read on the forward strand.
GACGCTCGAGAATGCGCGCAATCAGCTCGGTGAGATGATCGCGCGCGACAAGAACCGGGCGGCGGTTGTGATCTGGTCAGTGGCGAATGAGACGCCGCTCAGCGATCCGCGTCTCGCGTTTCTCAAGAACCTCATCGCGCATGCGAGAAGTTTGGATAACACGCGATTGCTGTCGGCTGCGATGGAGCGTCATTACATTAATGAGACGACACAGATGATCGACGATCCGCTCGGCGAATATCTCGACGTGCTTGGCTGTAACGAGTATGTCGGTTGGTACGATGGTTTGCCGGAAAAAGCTGACCGGTTGGAGTGGAGATCGAAATATCAAAAGCCGCTCGTGATGAGTGAGTTTGGCGGCGATGCTTTGTATGGTCATCATGGCGATGCGTTGACGCGATGGACCGAGGAGTATCAGGAGAGCATTTATCAGCATCAGATCGCGATGCTGAAGAAGATTCCGTTCCTGCGCGGCACATCGCCGTGGATCCTGACGGACTTCCGTTCTCCGCGGCGGCCGCTGCCGAAGATCCAGGACTACTGGAACCGCAAGGGATTGATTTCGAACCGTGGCGAGAAGAAGAAGGCGTTCTACGTGCTGCAACAGTGGTATCGCGAGTTACTGCGTAACCAGGTACGAGTCCGCGGAGCGGACGGCAGCATAAAGCCTGGGGCGCAAGCCCCAGGATCGAATAAAGAAAAACCAGCGAGCCCGTGAAACGGGCGACAGCGTGTTGGACATGCGCTGCCGCCCACTTCGCGGGCTCGATTACAAATTTAATCAACGGATCCTGGGGCTTGCGCGCCAGGCTTTATGCTGTCGCCCGCTTCGCGGGCTTCTATCTACACCCACCGCAGTCGTGCCGGCGGTTCTGTTCGTTAAAGACCCGCAGATCCCGTCGATATCCTTCAACTATTCCGAGGATGAAACGAATATCTTCGTCCTCCATGTTCGGATAACGCCGGTATGCTGTGGCCACGGAAGCATCAAGCGCATTCAGCGCCTGCGAATAGTTTCCGCCCCGCGCAAGACCCGCCATCTGAAACAACGAATCCGCAAGCTCCGCGATCGTATAGTTCTTCTTCACTTCGACATCAGCCAGCAACTCGCATGAATCGTTCTCTGCAGGATCCAGTCGAACGTCCTGCACTTCTTCAACCATGCACTTGCGCCTCACGTCGTAATACGTAAGCCGCACTTTCACCGGAAGTCGAGCTCCTGACAGAATCTGTCCGGAACTTCGCCATCACGACCTGAGTCAAGCCATTGTTCATGTCATCGAGCGTGAGCGAGACAAATCCGCGACCCGGCATTGGCTGGTAACCGTAAATCTTTTCGAGCTGCAAGCCTGGTCCATACTCGATCCTGACCTGAACATTCTTCGCGACCGACGAGATCAGGCTCTGCACCTCGTTGACGAAGACTTTGTTGATGTCCTTGTAGTCAGAGATAAAGTGATAAAGCCCACGTCCGCTGCGCGCCAACAAGCGCAGTAGATCGTTGTTGAGATCGAGCCCCACACCAATCGTCCAGAGATCGATTCCCTGCCCGTTGTACTCCGACGAGTCAGCCGCGATCGCTTGTTCTTTGCGTGCAGAGATTCAGTGAAGAGGGGTTTTAGTTGCTTCGTTGGATCGAAAAGTTTTTGTCTTCACTGTTGGACCGGGTCAGTACCACCTGCGATAGCGGGTGGGTGCGTAGCTTTGCACGAGCCGCTCGAGGCTGCGCACCCACCCGCTACCGCGAGGTGGTACTGACCCGGTCCAAGTTTGATTACATTTCGGTGTAGCAGAAATGTTCAGGACTCGGGCAGTCGTCGTAATAGAAATAGTGAGGATTGCCGAAGGTAAAGCCAACCGCGACGAAGAAAAGGATCACGACGGCGCTGAGAATCGTGGTGAGAATGACAACCCTCAGATCATGATAACGCTCCATCTCCGCGACTCTCTTAAAACATAGAAGAGCGCCTGAGAGTATGATGACATAGTCAAAGAAATTGAGACTCTGGAACATGGATCGCCTCGTCTAATTCGATAGTTGCGAATTAGACACCGCGATGCTTGAGGTTGTTCCTGAGACTCTTATCTGGCAGTTTTTCTTCGTCGATAGATCGCGGCGCCACCGAGACCACTAGCCAGAAGCAGGAGCGTCATGGGCTCAGGTACTTCTTCAACCGTCACGCCGGAGACTGTCGATCCGAAGACGTAATCGGCACGGTCGAGAAAGAAACCCGTGAAGATGCCAATCGTTCGTCGCACCAGGATCACGTAAACAGTTCCCTGGCCCTGTAACACGATAGCCTCGCTGAGAGCAGGCGAGAAGGCGCCGCCTGAAAAGGTGAATGGCGCGGTGACCTGGATGGCAGAGGCGCCCAGGAGTTCTGCCGGTATGACAAAACTTGGGCCAGTGAACATCAAATTCAATTGATTGTTTATGTTGCTCGAAAGGGTCACGCCGTTTACATTGAATGTACCGATGAGATCCGTACCGACGCTAATCCAACCAACGTTTGCGCTCGTGCATGGCCCATTGATTCCAGTCAGAAAGGTGCTGCAATCACCCAGGCCGAAGTTGCCGCCAACAGTAGTAACCGAAGTTGAGAAATTCGTACCGGTGATATTGACGGGTCCTCTCGCCTCGGATACTACTCCACTCGTTAAGGTAGCGGTGCCGCTCACAGTAATTGGATCAGCGTGGGTGCTGGTGATACTTGCAAATAGAAAAGTGACGACCGCCAAGAGTCGGAGCAGCCGTTGTCGGGACGTGTGCATAACGTTTTAACCCCTTACTGGAATGTGGCGCTGGAGGAAGAACTCCCCGGGTGGAGTGCCGAGTCGAGAGTCATGTTACGCGCCCTCGGGGCTTACGGTCAATGACGAATTTTGCCGCGACTTCAACTGGTTGACCCCGCAGTTCAAACGAACTATCGTCACCGTGACCACAACCTGACAAACTGACCAGAGGAAGAAAACAATGGCTAACCAAACTCTTTCTCGTCGTAGCTTTTCCAAATTTCTGGCGGCAGGCGCCGCTTATTCAGCGCTGCAATCACGGGCGGAAGTGAAGGCGTCATTGCGACCACGCGTTTCCTCGCCGCCAAACGTCGTCCGGCTTAGCTCTAACGAGAACCCTTATGGGCCATCGCCGGCCGCTCTGAAAGCAATGACGGACGGCTTCAGTCTCGCATGGCGGTATCCGGATGAACATGCGGACATGCTGGCGGATGAGTTGGCACGAGTGCATAGCGTTCCACCGGACCAGGTGCTGCTTGGCGATGGGTCAGGAGAGATTCTGAAACTGTGCGCCGCTACATTTACCAGTAGGGATAAAAAGCTGGTTATCGCGAACCCGACGTTCGAAGCGATCGCACGTCATGCCGGCGTCGCGACTGCCGAGGTTGTGAAGATCGATCTCACGTCTGATTACAGTCATGACTTGAAGAAAATGCTCGCGTCTGCCGCCGGCGCCGGACTCGTTTACATCTGCAACCCAAACAATCCGACGGCCAGCATCACGTTGCGAACCGAGATGTCAGACTTCCTCGCGAAGCTGTCACCAACGACGATTGTTCTGGTTGACGAAGCGTATCACCATTACGTCGAGAGCAAAGATTATGAAAGCGTGATCCCGCTCGTGAAGCAGTATCCAAACCTGATCGTCGCGCGCACTTTTTCGAAGATCTACGGCATGGCCGGGCTGCGCTGTGGTTACTGCGTCACACAACACGCAAACATCGCGAGGCTAAAAACGCACCAGATATTTGATAGCGTGAATATCATGGCGATCGTCGCTGCGCTCGCGAGCTTGAAGGACACTGAACACATTAATCGCGGACGCAAACTAAATAGTGAAGTCAAAAAGAGCGTCTGCGCCGAGCTTGACGCGCTTGGATACCGCTACATCCCGTCGCATGCGAATTTCATGATGATCGATCTTCGTCGTGAGGTGCGGCCGGTGCTCGATGCATTGCGCAATCGCGGAGTCGAAGTCGGTCGCCTCTTCCCCGCCCTACCAAATTTCATGCGCGTAACCATCGGCACGAGTGCTGAGATGAAGCAGTTTCTGTCAACTTTCAGAGAGGTGATGGCGTAAAGAAACCTATCCCTTGGCGCGTGCGTACCTATCCTGCAAATCTTGTAAATCCTGTCATCCTGTCTAAAGAATGCCGGTAGTTAGAGACAGGATTACAGGATTTACAGAATTTTCACGATTAAATCCATTCCTTCCGAGAAGCTAAATGAGCACACTGCAAAATAATCGCAAACTCTACAGTATTTTGAATGCAGCCGGCTTAGTCTTATTACTTTCGCTGGCAGCCCATGCGCAGGAAATGGCGTGGCCGCAGTTTCGTGGGCCGGAGTCGAATCCTGTCGGCACACATCCGCGACTCGCCGACCGTTGGTCCAAAACGGAAAATGTGGAGTGGTCGCTGGATGTGCCAGGGCGCGGGTGGTCGTCGCCCATCGTGACCAATGACAAAGTCTACATCACAACCGTTACCACCGAGGGCAAGTCGAAGCCGCCGCAAACCGGCACCGAGTACAGCAACGAGTACGCCGCAGAACTACAAAAACAGGGGCTCTCGAATGAGGAGATCATGAAGCGCCTGAACGAGCGCGACATCGAGCTCCCGAATGAAGTAAAGCTGCACTACCTTCTTTACCGGCTCGACCTGAAAAGCGGCAAGGTGGAGTGGACCAAGGAATTCTTCACCGGACAACCCCCGGGCGGGCGTCACCGGAAGAATAGCTTTGTCTCAGAGACCCCCGTCACTGACGGAAATTTTATTTACGTCTACGTAGCCAATCTCGGGTCTCTGGGCGTTTGACTTGAAGGGCAACCAGATCTGGACCACTCCGCTCGAACCGAATCCAATTTACCTTGAGCTCGGAGCCGGTAGCTCGCCGGCACTGGCTGGAAACCTGCTCGTCATCGTGTGCGACAACCAGAAACAACAATACGTCGCCGCCTTCAACAAACAAACAGGCAAGCAGGTCTGGCGCACGGAACGGGATCTCGGTGGCAAACAACCGCCCTACCAACGTTCGGGATGGGCCACGCCATACATTTGGCGACACGCACAACGAACCGAGATCGTGACGGTTGGACCAGAGACGGTGGTTAGTTACGATCTGCAAGGAAAAGAGTTGTGGCGCATGAAGGGAATGTCCTTGACGCCGGTTCCGACGCCTTTCGCGTATGAAGGTTTACTTTATATCAACGGTGGCCGCAGTCGCGCGTTGCTCGCACTCCGTCCCGGCGCCAACGGCGACATTACCCTCAAGGAAGGTGAGACGTCGAACGAGTATATCGTTTGGTCGCAGCCGCGCGGTGGGACGTATCTGCCGTCGTCCGTCGCATATCAGGGTGCGATCTATACGCTGACGGAAACCGGCATTCTGAATCGCTTTGACGCGAAAACTGGAAAGCAGACGTACAAGACACGAATCGATCCTGCGGCAACTAATTTCACAACGTCGCCGTGGGCCTACAACGGCAAACTGTTCTGCCTCAGTGAAGAAGGCCAGACGTTTGTCGTCTCAACGGGCGAGGAGTTTCAGTTATCGCACGTGAACGAGCTCGATGACTTTACTCAAGCTTCGCCCGCACTCGTTGGTGAGCGGTTGTTGATACGCACCGAGCACAGGCTTTACTCGATTCGCCGTAAGGCGTAGCCAAACAAAACGGATTGTTAGACAGGGTTTTCAGGATTAACAAGATTCTTGTCGTGTTAACCTTGAAAATCCTGTAATCCTGTCTAATTATTCTCCTCATGCAGATTCCCGTCGAAATGCTGATCGACGCATGGCACACCAGCCATCGCGTCACGGTGTATCTCATCGAGAATCTGCCGCCTGAGTTGTGGTCCATGAGCATTCCCGGCTCATCTCGCCGCACGATTCGCTCTCTCGCGGCACACATTCACAATACCCGGTGTATGTGGATCAAGATGATTGGAGCGCAGCATGGCGTTACGGTGCCGCGGACTGTCGATGGGCGAACAGTTAAACCATCCGACTTGTCGCGTGCTCTTGAACGCAGCAGCAAAGGCATCATTGACGTGATCCAGCTCGGCGCAGCGCGTGGTGGCACGATCCCGTCCGCAGCCTGGCAAAACTTCCCTACTGACCTCGTTCACTTCCTCAACTACTTCGTCGCTCACGAGGCACATCATCGTGGACAAATCTGCCTGTTGGCGCGACAATTGGGCCATCGCCTGCCGGTCGAAGTCACGGCGGGGCTGTGGCAGTGGAAGAAGCGAGCGCGAGAGTAAATTCCCATGACACTATTACTTTTTTTGATATTACTCACTTCATCAGAGCCGTCGTCGCCAGCTCAGAAGTGTGTGGCGTACGAACCGGACACAGTTTCGCTGACCGGCACGATTAAACGACATACGTTTCCTGGTCCGCCTAACTTCGAGAGTGTCGCCAAAGGCGATCAGCCGAAGCAGGTGTGGGTGCTCCGGCTCACTCGACCAATCTGTGTATCTGCGAGTGGAGATCAGGGAGAAGAAAAGAATGTTTCTGATCTGCAACTGGTATTCACGGATGCCGAAAAAGAATACCCTCGCTACAGACCGTTCGTGGGCCGGCGCGTGACAGTCAACGGCACATTGTTTCATGCCCAAACCGGCCATCATCACACCACCGTACTGCTCACAGTGAATGGCATCAGTAAACGCTGATCTTCAATCAGCATTCGGTCTTAACTCCAGCGCCTTCAAAATACGCGCGAGGCCACGATTGATATATTCTCCGAGCGCGACGAGACCGAGCACGACAATCGAATAACAACTCACGGTCGATATCAACAGCAACACGTGCATTCGATTTGAAAAGTCAGCCAGCAGTAAAAAGCTGACGATAAATGCGCCCTCAATGATCGCAGCCGCGAAGAAAGCAAGTTTGAAATTTCGTTCGCTGCGGTCGATACGTGCTATAGCCGCAGCCCTGACCGTGTCCAGATTTACATTCTGTGCCATCACACTTCTCCTTTACTTCTGCACGTAATAAAACATCCCAACTGCCATCACGATAAACTCAACTACCGCAAAAACGATCAACGCCCGTTTCATCGTTCGTTTGAACTTCAAATGTGTCATCTGAACTATCCTGCATTTTCATTTCTCCTCTCGTTGAAAAGTTCGGCGCAGGCTTTCGAGGCCATACGCCAGTCTCGACTTTGCTGTCCCCACCGGAATATCCAACACGGCCGCCGTCTCGACCAGCGACAGCTCGTGCAAGTAGAACAGGACCACGACTGCGCGACTCGCCGGCGACAGGTTGCCGACGAGCTGCGGCAAACTCTCAATCAGCTCACGTGGAAACTCACGCTCCTCGTCGTTCGCGGGCAGCGCCGTCAGGGTCGCCTCATCCCGGATCTGATCGCTCCAACGCCGTTCACGGTTCAAATATCTAAACGCCTCTCGCGACGCGATCTGATAGGTCCAGGCACGGAACGCCGCAGGCTCTCGCAGCCAGCGCAGCTTCCGGTAAATGCGGATGAAGACTTCCTGAAGGATGTCCTCAGCCTGGTGCTGGTCTCTCACGAGGCTGACGATGTAGCGAAACAGCGGGTCCTGAACACTCTTGAAGAGCTCATTCAAAGCCTCGTGGCTGCCGGACTGTGCCTGCAACACCCACCAACTCTCACGCTGCGACGCCTCATCGGCCATGCACTCAATAGACCCACAGACTGAGCATTAGGTTCGGATCGAGAAGAAAAGTTTATCAGCCACAAAGAGGCACAAAAAGCACAAAAGAGTAGTAGAGTAACTGTTGAATGCGTTTGCATATACTCATTTTGATCGCTGCCGCACTGTGCGTTTCGGCAATTGCGTCCGATCAGACGTCCAGCAAAAAGCGGCAATTGATCGCGCAGGAATCGCGCCCTCTGACACCAGCGGAGCGGCGTGGGCGCGCCATTTACCTGCGCGGTGAGATTGCGAGTAAAAAACCGCTCATGGCGATGGTCGGTGATTTGGAAGTGCCCGCGGCGACGATGAATTGCGCAGGCTGTCACGGTCGCAAAGGTGAAGGCAAAACGGAAGGCGGCGTGGCGGCGGGAAACCTCACCTGGACCAACCTCACAAAGTCTTACGGTCACACACATCCAAGCGGACGTAAACACGGAGCTTTCACTGAATCGTCGTTTACGACTGCCGTCGTGCGTGGTGTCGATCCCGCAGGAAACGAACTCGGCGTCGCCATGCCTCGCTATCGCATCTCGATCGAGGACATGCACGACCTCATTGCTTACATCAAGCGACTCGAGTTTGATCGCGATCCAGGGCCTCACTTCAGAAAGCATCGATGTGGGCGTGCCGCTGCCGACGAGCGCTGCTCTGGCGGGACTGGGCCAGGCAATACGTCAGGTCATCTCGGCCTACTTCGAGGATCTGAACACGCGTGGCGGTATCTACAACCGGAAAATAAAATTTCATTTCTCCGAAGCCGGCGCAGACATGTCGACAAGTTTGCGCAACTTGAACAACCAAAACCAGGTCTTCGCATTTATCGGTGGCGTAAGTGCAGGCGCTGACAAGGAAATCGCCGCGCTCGCTCGCGAAGAGGAGATTCCGTTTATCGGTCCGGCGACGTTGCTGCCGCAGGTCGAGCACCCTCCTAACCGTTACCTTTTCTACTTACTGCCGGGAGTAACTGAACAGGCAGCGGCTCTAATAAACTTTGCAGATCAACAGCTCGGCGCGAAGAAACAGCGCGCGGCGGTGCTATTTCCAACTACGGAATTGCCGTCAGCGGCGGCAGAAGCAGCGATGGCACGCGCGAAGGAAACCGGTTGGACCGACATCGTCAAGATGCCTTACTCCGCTACAACGTTCGACGCAAATAAAGTTGCGCAGCAGTTGAAAACTGAAGGGACGGCGGCTGTATTCATATTTGGCGGCACTGAGGTCGACAGTTTCCTGCGCGCAGCAAGTGCGCTTGAATGGACGCCTTACGTTTTGTCACTGGGTGCACTGACGTCGCGAGATCTTCCCGCGAATGTTCCTGCGGCGTTCACGAAGAGAGTCTTCCTTGCGTTTCCGACAGTCCCCGCTGACATAACAGCAGATGGCCTCGCTGAATATCGCGCTCTGGCTGAGAAGTACAAACTGCCATCACAACATACAGCCGCGCAGCTTGCAGCATTGGCAGCCGCGAAAACTTTCGTCGAGGCATTGAAGCGCGCGGGTGCAGACCTGAGTCGTGAGCAACTGGTTACAGCGTTGGAAGGTCTCTACGACTACGACACGGGCCTCACGCCGAAGCTCATCTTTGGTCCCAATCGCCACGTCGGCGCGGCGGGCGCGTACGTAATCACAATCAATTCAGAGACGAAAGAGTTCGTCTCCGCGAGTGGCTGGGTAGCAGCGAACTAAGCCACAAAAGGCACAAAAAGCACATAAAAGTCCTTTGTGCTTTTTGTGCCTCTTTGTGGCTAGTTCAGTGCGTTCAATTCCTTGCGGCACGCTTGCTGGACCCGCAAGGTGTTGGCCTTGCTCTGCGTGCCGTTATAACCATCATCCGGGATTAGCCAGTCGCCGTTCTCGCCCTGAATCAGGTGTCCCAGTTCATGCAACAGAATCAACGCTCTGGCGGCGCGACTGCCGGGGGCGAAGTTGCCGACATCCGAGGGAAACTTGCGCATCGGATCGGCGCGACGGTGGTAGAACGAACCGTTGGTGTTCACCATCGTCTTTTCGAACAGTCGATATGATGCACCGGTTGCGGGATCGCGAATGATTCGGGGGCTCCCCGCCATCTCAAACGAAACTTCGCGCATGAGCGGTTGTGGCTTTACGCGTGTGACAAAGCCATTGAGTACTGTAGTCGCAGTGCGTGGTCCACGATAGAACTCGCTACAGGTATTTTGATTATTTAGAATCCTGAAGACGTCAACGTATGCCTGAGTGATGTTCCAGTCTTTTTCGATCGTAACTGGTCTGTTCTCGCCATCTACTTGTTGGGCCTGTGCCTGGCCGCCCTGTAACAACAAAACACAGATCACGGTGCTGGTCCAAAGAGACATGTCTAAACCTCCTCTCAAAACCAATTCAGCAACGCAGAATTGATAACTGAGCGGCGGTTCCGAAGTATTGGAACAGCGTAGCAGTCGTGTACGTGGTTAACTTTAAACGGCCCTAAACGGCGCCGTTCGAGAATGCCCTGAACTCGGCCGGAGTGAAGCCGGTATGTTGCTTGAACAAATGACTAAAGTGGCTCTGATCGTAGAACCCGGCGGCCAGGGCAATCTCCGCGATCGAATCTTCCGTTTCGGACAACCGGCGCGTGGCCCAATCGAGCCGGAGGCGGCGCACATACTCACCCACCGTGGTCCGGTAGTGTTTTTTGAACGTGCGCGCGAGATGCGTCGGATGTACTCCTACCGCGTTTGCAATCTCGACAAGATTGAGAGAATCGTTAAAGCGTCCGTGCACGAGCTCTCGTGCCTGCATTAACCACGCGGGGGGACGAACCGGTGTCTTGATCAGCGAGCGTGACGCGTGTCCGAGCATTTCCAGCATTAAGCCTTCCACGATAACCGGTGCGACGCTGTCTTTTACTCGCGATTCACGGTAGATCCGCAGCGCTAAGGCAGGCACTGGACCACCAGTAAAATGTCGATGATCTTCAAACACCGTCAGGAAGTTCCGGCATGTGTTAAGCCACCGCTGCTCGAGCTCGATCATGAAGCCGCGATGGGCGGCCGCATCGTACTGATTAGCATGCACCATGTTTGGCCCGCGCATGAGCACACAGCCCGGCTCGGTGACGACGCGAACACCGTCGATGATCTCGATACCCTGACCGGTTAGCGTCAAACAGATGCTGGCCGACTCATGCACGTGGTCCGGCATTCTGGAGGAAGGCGCATGCAGTGTTTCGGTGAGCGTTAAGCCGGACAGTTTGACTTTATTGAGTTCCTGCCGCGCATTGGGATCGGCAGGATCACATTCTTTTGAATAAGCTTCTACTTTTTGGAGATGCATCTTCTTGTTGTCGATTGAACGTTGCTGTAAACGAATTCGACGACAAGAATGTTCGCGTGAGGAAATGAGGAACGGGCGGCCACGGAGTGCCGCCCCTACAGTTGTTGACGAGAAGTTAGTTCTTCGTAGCGAACTTCCCGCCCGTTCGTTGATGCCTCATTCACCGGCGATTCCAAACCACTGGAAAGCGTTGGCGGGATTTCCGTTCATCGTCACCACCTCGACCTCGTCAAGAGCCACCATAGTGAAATCGCTCGTGAGGGTTTCGATCCACTTCGGATCGTGGTGTCGCACAGTGACGCCTTCAGGGAGATCGAAAACTCCGTAGTTTCCATATTTCTGTTCGTCACGCGCATAACGCGTGAGATTGCGTTCGTCTTTTTGTAACCAGAGATCGCTGATGTAGAGGAGTCCACCGCGATTCAACACACGATGCACTTCTTTCACAAGCGCTCGTTGTCCCTCGTCGGTTGGAATGCAGGTTAGAACGCTGAACAAAAGCACACCGTCGACTGAAGCGTCGGGCAGCGGAATGGTCGAGGATTCAACCACTTCAAATGCGATCTCCGGATATTCCGCGCGTGCCGCGGCGATCATGTCGGGGAAAAATCCAAGCCGATCAGGCTCTCGTAGCCTTCCTTGAATAACTCTCCTAAAATTCGTCCATACCCACAACCATAATCGAGGATAGTACTTTCATCAGATACCCACTGACGCACGCGCCTGAGATTCAGCGGGTGAGCAAAAGATTTCTGTGTGCCTGCTGTGTTCCAGTATTCGTATTGAGAATTCAGATCGATCAATGTTCGTCAGCTCCTCGCCTTGGAAATCGCCCGGAAGATTAGCAGAAATGATATATATGAACCACGTGATGAAACGCCAATCCCTAATCTTCGCTGTCGTTATGTTCGCACTTGGCCACACATCGCTGCTGGTGGCCCAAACGGACGAGGTGGGGCTCGACACGGCCCAGCCCAGGATCACCACCGTCTCTGCCATGCGGGCACGCAAGTCTCCGCAGGTCACGGCAGAAGAGATCGTGCGACTGAAGCTCGGCACGGTTGTCAACGCGATTGCACGTTCGACAAATCAAGACACGATCGGCGGCAAGACTGACTACTGGTATCGCGTCAACCTGCCAAACGGTCAGACTGGCTGGCTCTTCGGCGGTCTGCTGCTCGACTACAACGCAAGCAAGCGACAAGAGCTCGTACGCCAGATCATCGAAGCACGTCTTAAAGCCGAAAACACAGACTTTGCCGACCGGCAGGAAATCTACAACCTCGCAGCGAGTTCAGTTGCAGACGCAAAAGACGTAAGCGCGCGTGCTGAGTTTGAGCTTTTGAAGACTCTTGCACTCGCTAGCTGGGCGCTGAGTCTTCCATACGAAACTAACAAGTCACCGTATCGCGAATGGGTGAAGACGCATGCGGCCGCGATGGTCTACAACGAGTTCGCCGGTGGTTACCAAATGCGAGCTGATGTGCTCTGGAACCTGGAAAAGAAATATCACGCCTTGCCGATCGCGGAGCGCATTGCGTGGGAAGCGTCGCAAATGCCGCCGCCATCGGACTGTGAAGGTGATGAGGTCTGCGCATTCTTTTTGTCGGAGGGCGAGATCAGGTATTTGGGTTTGTACCCGACCGGAGCGCACGCGGATCAAGCTCTCAAGAACATCACTGAGGCTCTGACGGATCAAGTAATTAGTTTCGCGAATGAGAAAGGCGGCGACAAGTACGCGGTTGAGCAGCGCACAGACTTGAAGAAGCTGCTGACGTCGCTACGACTGGCTGTTGCGAAGACTTCGTTCCAGAGAAGAACGAGATCGTGAAGAAGCTGGAACGAATTACTCGTTAAGCCTTACGAAGGTAGTTGTTGACAGGATTTACAAGATAAAAACAGGATTTACATGATTATCTTGAAAAATCATGTAAATCCTGTCTAAGACTGACTCAAGAAAAGGCGCGTTAGAAGCTCTCGACGCCTCGGAATCCACCCTTCGCCGTCTTCGCGATCCAGCCCAGCACGCGGGCGGTGTCGTAGCAGTAGCCAAGAATGTAGTTACACGTCGACAGACAATGCTGCGTGCACTCGCGTTTCATCTCATCGAGTTGCTTCGCGTCAAACTTATGATCGCCGACGACGCCCCAATCGTGCGTGGCCGAGTACATCGGGAAACAAGGAGCGAGCGAGCCGTCAGTACGAATGATCAGTGAATTCTGACCAGCGCGGCACTGCCACTCCGGGACCTTCCCACGCATCAGCAGCTTCATGTCTTCCATGTGCTGGACCGGGTTCACCATCTTGTAGCCTTCGTTGCGACGCTTGTCGTTCAGATAATCGAGCAAAGCGTCGACCTTGGGCCAATCTTCCGGCGTCAGGTAAGTCTCGTTCTCCGAGAGATGCTTGAAGTGGTCCTGCTCGGTCATCGGGGTCTCGTTGATGTGATAGTCAGTGGCGATCCCGTTGGCGTGAGCAATCTCAGTCAGTTCTTTAACATCGTCCATGTTGTTATGGCAGATGTTGATATTGAACATCACCGTGTAGCCGTAGACCTTCTGTTTCTTGACGAGGTAATCGAAGTAAGGACGAATCGGATCGAGCGCTTTCGGCAGCGACTTTCGTTCTTTCACTGAGTCGACCGCGAGGTTGACTGTCGCGAGACCCGCATCACCGAGACGATCGATCACGTCGGGTTTCATCAAGCGTCCGTTCGTCGGCAGGTAAACGAAGATGTCTTTCTGCGCACTGTAGTAGACGATCTTGTGAATGAACTTCGGCCGCAACAGAGGCTCGCCACCCATCAACGCCAACACACGCGAGCCAATCGAGTGCAACCAGTCGATCGAACGTTTCGCAACGTCCTCGGTCATTCCCTTCACCTTGTTGTCGTACGACCAGCAATAGTGACAATCGAGATTGCACTTCCAGTCGGTGAACAGGTACGGAATGATCGGTCGCAATGAGTTCCTATTCTGCGGGAACCGCGATTTGAAATAAGGCGCGCCCCAGGTCTTCCACATGCGAACGCCATTCAGCTTCAGATACTGATTATGAGTCATCTCCTGGGCGTCGGGTCGCTGCGGGTACGGCGGCTCGGGCAGCACTTCGTCGGGTTTCGGTTCGAGCTGTTCCCGGCCCGGTCTTTTATAAAGTATCTGGTGTAGTTGCGGCGCGATTCGAAACGGGGGCGGAGTTCCTGAATTAACATCGTGCGGATTAGTACTCATCAGTCAGTCCTCGATGGTTTAGGGATACTAGGTCCATGCCTGTTTAGCGGAACGCTATGTTGCCACAAAATAACACAAAACGCACAAGATGTTTGGCCTTCTTGTACGTTTTTGCTACCTGGTTGTGGGTTTTGTCAGGGCTGGATAGCGATTCTCACCTTGTTACTCGTCCGGCCGTGCACCGTTACATTAACCAGCACTTCGCCCTTGTCGTCCAATTCCCCGCTCAGACGTAGCACGATTTGAGAAATCTGAGGCAAGTCCGGAAGTGGGCTGATAAACTCGACCCGCAACGGATAACGAACCTGCGCCGCATCCACTGCCTCAGCCGTTACAGCTTCAGCATCTTCGCCAGGAAGCAATCCCAGGTCGGTTCCGAAGACAATGATGCGCGTGCGGTTACGCCCGTCAGACAGCAGTGTGGAAGTAAGTGGAAAAGGCCCATCAAGAAACTGCGTTAGCTCCAAAGCCACGGCGCGGTTCGAGTCAGGCAGCGTCAGCAGAGTTGGTAATTTCGCCTGGAAATCAGCAGTTCGATTTCCGCCCGGAGTGACAAAAGCCGCAGCTCTGAACGTGTAATCAGTCTTCGCTGCCGTGATTGAGTATTCGCCACTCGTCGGCAGGTTCATAAAGACATAATTGCCGTTTGCATCAGTGGTCGTTGTCACAGACTGTGAACCGCTGAGCGTTACAGTCACGCCTGCGAGTGGAGCGCCCTTGTCGTCTGTGATGCGACCGGAGATAGTGAAGGTCGGCGACGGAGACGTCGAAAGATAATCTTCCAATGCCTGTTTAGCGCCATCGGTGCAAGCGGAATCGTTGAAACAGTGGATCAGCAGATTCGACCAGTAGAAATGGGCCGCAGGATCTGGGTCGCGTCCGAGAGCGTCAGTAAAGCGAGCGCGCACGTATTGCACTGGATCCTCTTCGTCAGTTGGCGTATTGATCGTGATTGTCTTCTGTGCGAAGGAATCCAACTGCGTGTAGGTGGAGTTGATGACTGCCAGTTCCCCTGTATCGGCGTCAGCGAAGAGGTGATCGGCATCGGCAACGCAAGTTAACTGGTCCAGTATTCCCGCGCCTACGTTTCTCAGCGCAACAGCAGCCGTCGCATTCTGACTCCAACCGTATCGAGATTTTTCAATGAATACTTTTCGCGCGTCGTAAATTTGATGTCCAAACTGATCGAAGTTGGACACATTCATGACCAGCCCGGTTATGTAAATGAGATCTATCGGCGCGCTTTGCGGCGTGTAGCGATAAGGCAGACTGCTCAAACCCCAGAAGCCACCCTCATCCAGAAACACGTTGCGCAGCACCACTTCACGGCGCGGTGAGAGGTTGGTAGGCGGTGCAGCGTTTCCGATATTGATCCACGAAATAGGCGCCGCTATACCTGTCTTACTGAACAATTCTCGGGTTCCATAATCGAGGAACGTCGTGTCTGTCACGGTTATGCCACGCCATTCCAAATTCTGCACGACTGGAATGTAGCCGCCGCTCGTCGCCGTGGAACCGAGAAACTTGCTCAGCGAGATTTCCAGGTCAGAGCGCACAGCCTCGACAATCGCGCCGCCGTCGACGAGCGTAGCGAGGCCATAAAACTCGTTGTGCTTGAGCTGCGCCTTGTCGATATCGGTCAAGAGAAGCGTGATTGCAGCATCAGTGACGACAGTCGCCGTACCGACGAAGGCGATGTCTTTGATTACGAGATTTCGTAACCCGCTGATACTGATCGCCACATTTTTCACGCCCGTGCGCGGGTAAACTTCAGACGGAAGATCGAGTCCTCTGACAGAGCTCGTCACCGCTGGCGGTGGGCGGTGCAGGCATCGTGAGCGACTCAACGCCAGTGATCGTGATCGATGACGCCAATCCGTTGAAGTTCTTATTGACCGGCGTGGCGATTACATATTTTCCTTCAGGTATGAAGAGTGTTCCACCGCCTGCGGCGGCGAGTGCGTCGAGGGCTTTTTGAAAAGCTGGAGCATCATCGGTAGTTCCATCGCCGGTTGCGCCGAAATCACGCAAATTCAGGGTTTGGGGTGCGGCGAAAGTATTCGTGTAGAGACATGTCAAAATAAGACATAACGCGAGTAAATAAAGAAATTTTCTCGTCATGATAGTTCTGTGGTGTGTTGGTTTATCGAAACTGGCGGGGTCCAGAGAGAGGTGAGATTGAGTGGTCCAACTAACAGCAGGGCCGTAATCTGCGACCCTGCACTACTCTACCATAAGTGAGGCGTTGATGGTCCAACTATTTGATCGTGTGTCCTAATCTGACTTTCTCTGTGCAACCTCTGTGTCCTCTGTGTCTCTGTGGTGGATAGAAACAATAAACCACAGAGACACAGAGGACACAGAGGTTGCACAGAGATTTGACTCACTCTTTCGGTGCTACATAGCTCTTTCGTGCTTTAACCACTAACCGACCTTGAGATTTTTCGACTCCGTCCGCGACGTCGATGTTCAGTTTTCGAACGCTCCCGTCGCGCTTCTTGTTGGTAGAGACGAAGGAGAAACTGTAGCGTGTGCGGAGGTGTGTAATCAGCGTATTGAACGTCCGGTCGAGCTCTTCAGGCTTGTCACGCAGGAGCTCGCCTCCCGTTTCGTCCGCCAGTTTTTGAATATCGATATATGGAGCACCGGCAAGCCGGCCAAAGCGAGTGGCCCAACGCATCACACCGTTCTCCGCTACCTGTTCCGGAGTCTTCGGAATTATCGCGGAGACGACGCTGCCTGACTCGAACACGGTATGTGTCACTGATTTATTTGACGGCCCATTTCTGCAATCCCAGTTGCGCGTCACTCCTGTAATCACGACGATCACCCGGCGACCGGTGGGATTGCCGGCTTTCATCATGTAATTCGCGGCGTCATCGAAAGCTATGTTCAGACAATGATTGGCGTGCTCGTCATGCGGCGGCACGTAATTTATCGCCCGCTCGAGCAGAATGCGGTCGTGCGTGAACCCTTGTCGGAGCTCAGCCGTGTCGTGATAAGTCATCACAGCAACTTCATCACTCGGCTTCAGTTGCGACAACGCATCCTTTGCCGCCCTTCTGACTTCCTCGCCGAACGGATCCAAACAACCACCACGATCGATCAGCAACAGAACAGACAGAGGCAGAGTGTCCTGACTGAAATGCGTGATCGTTTGCTTGCTACCATCCTCGGAGACGAGAAAGTCTCCCTGTTTCAGACCGCCAACAACTCGCGCGGTGTTCTTCTGGAGCACGAGCGCGTCGATCGTGATGAGATCAACATCCGTTTTTATGATGTCGGCAACTTTTATGTTCGCTTCCGTGCGACTCGGAGTGACCGTACGTTCGCGGGTTTGAGGTAATGCCGGCGAAACTAAAGACCCGGCAAAAGCGAGAAATAGAGTTATTAAGAGGAGAGAAAGTTTCGATCTGGTCGGGATGGATTTCATAAGCACCTCCTTTGGATGGAGACTCGCCTGCCGCGCGTTGAGGCGGCAATCGGGGAGAGTGCTTCGACTATTCAGGGAGAGATTCGGATTTGCCGGAATAATAGATCGGTTTTCGTCGTTTGTGTAGGTTTTTAGTTGCGCGTAGACACTTAGAGGCTCGGGATTCTTTCCAGGACACCATCACCATAAATCTGGTACAGCTTCAGGTGGTCCATGTGTACATAACCGATATGACAGCCGCAGGTGCGGTTACTGCAGAGGGCGAGCGCGAAGAACCGTAGCTAAGTCATCCTCGTAGATATTGCCAATTGTCTGTTGGATGAAGTGACAGCGCCGTATCGATCCGTCGCCGTACACTGAGATTACTGTTTCCCCACAACGACAAGCGCGCCCGAAACTCGGATGATTTTTGTTGTTAATCGGGAACAACGCATCAATTGCTGTGAAACGTTCGATGTCTTCATTGCTGTAATAGTCAGGGTTGCGCTTGTAGGCATTTATCCAAAGATAAACGTTTGCCGGAAGCTCACTACGCAGCGCTTCGATCTCGGCCGCATGTTCCTTTAAGCCTACTGCCCCAACACTAAATCGTACTCCGCGTTGCTGTAATTCCAGGCATTTCGCGACGAAACGCGCACGCGAAACTTCGGTCGGATGAAATGTGGTCCACAAGGCGAGCTTAAGTTTGTCGCAGTCGTCTACCCAGTTCAGACTGCAGGAGAGATTTGTTTGGATAACAGCCTTCCGCACGTGTGGCATGTTAGTCAGTCGTACCAGGGCCTGCTGGTAACGTTTACGAATCAGAGCCTCACCCCACGGCGTGAAGAGAATGGAAATGTTGTCAGAGTTGCGGCTGCTTACCCACAAGACTAAGCGGTTCAGGGCACGCTCGTCCTCCTTGTGTTCCGCCGCCGTCTCAGAATGTTTCGCAAACGGGCAGTACTCACACCCGTAGTTGCAACTGGAGAGTGGGCCACGATATAGAATTGAGAGGTCCATCTGGCTTTGCCTCAAAAGTCAAAATCAGCGTTGGAGACAGTCAGTACCACCTGCGATAGCGGGTGGGTGCGCAAGCAGCTCAGTGCACTCCATGCACAAATGTTCGCAAGCATGTAATCAAATGCGAGATGGATTCAGGCGACGCCGCACGGCTACGCACCCACCCGCTATCGCAGGTGGTACTGACTGTCTCCCACCGAAGTTTCCGACATTTGAGGCAAAGCCGGTCCATCTCCACCTTCACTCAATGCAGTTCGTACTTGTTCATTAAGGCCTGGACACTGGTCGAATACAACCATGGGCCAATTGCGTCTGAAAGCTCGAGTCCGGCTTCAGAAAGTTTCAACGTGTCCAAGTCAATCGAGGCAAGGCCTTCGGACGACAGTTGGGCGAGTTGCGGGAAATCGTCCAGCACATTGCTACCAAAACGCTGCAAATAAGAGCCGAACTCTAACCCATCCGCACGCAATATTGACTTGATTACAAAACGACGGCGCTCTTCAGTGGATGTCAGGCAGAACCCGTAGTCTGCTAAGGCAAAACTCGACTCCGCACTCTTATTGTAGCTTTCGATGATCCCATGAATTCCATTTACGGCAACTGCATATTCGTTCGAATAGTGCAGCGTGCGTGTATAAGACCGGGCGCCACAACCGAGTCCAACCATGCCGTCGTCCTGACAACAGTAGACCGCGTCGTCTCGGATAGCGACGCGCCTGGATCGGAACATTCGCATGGACACCTGTTCATAACCTGAGCTCAAAAGTAGCGCTCTCCCTTCGCGGTAACAGGCGAGCCGAATATCATCCCATTCTTTTGGGTGACGACTCATACCTGTCAACGGTCTGACGTAGAGGGGGTACAAATAAAGTTCCTCTGGTTCAAAGCGAAGTGCTGATTGGAGTGATGCACGCCAACTGTCGACTGTTTGACCGGGCAATCCATACATCAGATCGAGATTAAGAACCGGAAAACCAAGCTTTCGAATGCGCTCGATCGAATGCTCGACAATCCTCGTTCTTTGCGAGCGGCCGACAGCACAAACTTCCGCTTCGACAAAGCTTTGCACTCCGATGCTGATGCGGTCGATACCACGATCCCTCAACACTCGCAATCTCACTTCATCGGCAGTTTGTGGCGAGGTCTCGCAAGAGGCTGGAATCTGAGCGGCTTTACAATCGAATATGTTCTCCGCGATATCGAACAGACTTTCTAGCTCCGACGCATCAAGAAATGTTGGTGTGCCACCACCGATCGCCAGACGCGCAAAACGAACGTCGTCACCGAGCGCGCGTCTTACCTCAACTGCCTGCCTTTTCAGGGCGTCAAGGTAAGCAGTAATCATGTTTTCGTTAGGATTGGCTGTAGTGAAGAGATTGCAAAAACCACAACGCATCTCACAGAAAGGCACATGCAGATACAGGAAAAGGGATTCTTTGTTTTCCGCGACCCAGGCGTCTTCCAATCGTACCGGAACATCGAGAGGCCGGTAGGCAGTCTTATGCGGATATGAGTACGCGTAAGAGGCGTAGGGCGACTGTCGAAGGTTTTGCGCGAGGCTGATCATTATGGAATCTGGTTAAGAAGAACTTCAGTGTAAGGCACAGTCCAAATCACTTCATGCGCAGCGCGGTGGCCGACATATCCATCTTCTCCGTATGCGGTGCCATGGTCCGAGCAAATGATAGCCAGCACAGGTGCGCGTCTTCGCATTGCAGCAAACAGTGGCGGCAATTGGCTGTCGACATATTCGAGGGCCGCCGCGTGCGACTCAAGGCTATCGCGCGTCGAACCCTGCAGGAAAATGCAGTTAGGTTGATGCAATGCTGAGACGTTGATGAAGAGAAACGTGCGGCGTTCAAGCGGTATGGCGTCGAGTAGTTTTATCGCCAGTCTTACTTGATTCTCGGTTGACCGTGCGTCAGTTACCCCCAGACTCTGGTCCCAGTGACTTTGATCGAAGAGGCCGGGCAACACATTTCCCAATGGATTCTGCTTATTGAAGAATCCGGTTCCGCCGATGCACAACGTCGCGTAGCCTTTACGCGACAAGCCGCTGACAATATCAGGTTCATCGAAGATGCATGTCTCGTTCGTCACCGTCGCACTCCCCTCAAACTGTGCTGCAAAGAGTCGCGGATGTGGACCAGGCGTGGCGGGCGTTGGCAAGAATCCCGCGAAGAAAGAGTGATGGGCGGCGTAAGTAAAACTGGCTGGCGAGTGACGCATTTCCCAACCACTCTTCGGTAGGATTGTCGCGAGGTTTGGAGTGCGTCCCGCGAGAAACGCCTCTTGCGCGACGTCATAACGCAAAGTGTCGGGTGTGATAAAAAGGATGTCGGCTTTGCCGACTAATTGACGAGCGTCAAGCATGGGTACTTCGAACTTCCTACTTGGAACGAGGTCAGTACCACCCGCGGTAGTGGGTGGGTGCGGAGCCGTGCGGCGTCTCCTCAAGCGCTGCGCACCCACCCGCTACCGCGAGGTGGTACTGACCCGTCCCAACAGAGCATCGCGGCGATCTCGCTTTCGTACGTGTCTCGGCCGTTGCATAACAAGTTGGGTAGCAGGTCGCCGAAGGCGTTTACTTCAAGCACGTGATGATGTTGATAGTCGGGAGAGATCCGGAGATCGATGCCGGCGTAAAGACTATTCGGAAAACAAGTTGTCATTACCTGCTCACAGGTGCGTTGAATTGCCGCCCATCCGGCAGTCCCAATCCGTTGCAACACCTGTTCAAGATTGCCGCGGCCACCGAGCAAATTCAGATTGGTCATCGGGTGCCTTCCCAGACGAACAACGGCGTGCATTGCCCGTCGCGCAATCACAACGATACGTAAATCAAAAGTTCTGCCATCGATTCCAGCCTTTGGCAACCATTGCTCAACGTAAACTCGATGACGGCACAACTCATCGACTAGTTGTGCAATTTCACTAACATCCTGATAAAGACGAATGCGACGTGAGTTATAGAGGTGCAACTTGTTGCCGTGCTTCTCGACCTCCACCGTGGTGGCAGCCCGATGTTTGGCGCCGTTAGTCTGGTATGCAATCATCCCCGAAGCACTCGACCCATGGGCCAACTTAATGAATACGCGCGCGCAGCCGCTGTCCGCCATCCGCTGACGCAGATCAGCAAAACTCTCGATCTCTCCCAAATACCTTGCGACCGGAATGCCGTGATTTCTTAAAACCGCCTGGCAGCGCGGCTTATCAAACATCACAGCAATGTCGTCAACACTATTCATCAGGAAGCAGTCCGGCAGTTGCGACTCGATGATTTGCAACGCCTTACACAAACCGAGGTACCACTGACGCGGATAGAGAATTTTGCCGCGTTCAAACTCGAGTCTCTCTATTTCACTATGAGTGATGCTGGCAAAATGTTCGTCGTGAGCAGCATCGCCGCCGGCATGAAGTAAGGCACGTTCTGTCTCGAAGTCTTTCCCCGGAGAATCAACACGCACGACAGTTTCTGCTGAAATCAGGTCGGTAATGATTGTCTTTTCGCGGAGTAAATCGATGAAGGAGACAACTTTCGCGGCAGGCTTCCCGGCGCGAGACAGCGCCTCCTGAAAAAGTTGAGTACGCAGGCTGCCGGGTACGCCAATCAACAAAGTCGAAACCGGAGCACGCGGTAAACTATTCACCGACTGCGACGTATCGAGTGGATTCGCCATCATGAACGTCTGGTTCCTGTTTGTCGCTGGTGTCGACCTTTATTCCCATGCCTGCTAATTTCGAAACCATCCCATCTGAACAATAGTGGTGATGTAGATCCAGAAACTCCAGGTTTTTGATTTCAGGGCTGGCCATCAACGCAGCAGCCCCGTCGTCGCTGAGAGTGCCGAGCGATAGATCAAAAACACGCAAGCGTTCCAGCAACGGGCTGTGTGCCACAGCTGCGGCGATAGCATCGGAGAGTACGCTGTCACGCAAACCAAGGTAGCGGAGTTTCGGAAAGAGTTTCCCGGAGAGTATTGGCGCCAGGTCAACTACTTCGGCGTTAGCTCCATAACTCTCATCGCCAAGCCAGAGTTCGAGGTGCTCTAATTCAGGTAACGATGATGACGTGATATCGCGAACAACACTGACGTCCAGACCACCGCTTTCCACAATTAATGAACGAAGTCGACTATGGTTGAGTGGACCAAACCGGAGACCGTTGCCACCGCGTACGCGAAAATGCTCGAGTTCCGGGTACGCAAGAAAAAGAGGCGACATGTCGGACTGCTCGATCCACGAAATCTCAAACTCTTCGCTGATTATGTCACCGATAAAGAGTGCTCTTAGTGCAGGAAGTTTAGCACTGGCCTGACTCAAGGTATTGACGACCGAAGACGAATCACCGAGTGGACCAGATGTGTCTCCCCAAACGCCAACCACAATCGACGTTACAGAACTTGAACCCGGCAAGGATAGGAATTCGTTAAGTCTCGCTTCCCACGTCACCCCTGCTTCAGCTTCATCGTATTCGAGAGCGAGGCGATAGGCAGTTCCGGAGGGATCGTCGAGAGGCACTCCCGGTCGCCAATCTTTGACGGGCTTGCCGAATGACTCCTGTTCGTGTTCATAGAGGACCATGGCGTATCGCTCCTGATATTATTATTTTCGAGTTCTGCTTGGATCTGATTGTTCATCGTTAGTGAAGCGGAGAGCAACTTGAAACTCTTCCCGACAGCTGATCACCCTGCAGTTGAATATAACCACCCTTACCGCTGGCGGACAAATCTACGAAGATCTGCTACCTGGCCCCCTCAACCGGCTAATCGACAAAGGAAAGGACTGCGAGTCGGTGGGTGCAGCTCATCATTGGTACAATCAGGATGAACAGCATAGTGCCTGCTATCACTGCAAGTCTGTTCGTGTCGGACGCCTTTGGTGATTGGGATTGTTGAAAACAACTGTAGGGGCGTTCTTCCTAAATGCGAAAGTTGCGTATCGAGCAGTTGCGACGCAGATCAATTACGATCACGCGACCAAGATTGTCTGCGACTGTGAGTGTGTTTTCCGTCAGTCTTGTTGAGACTTGATTTGCATTGGCTAAAAACAGTTGGGCCGTAACCTTTTTTAACTGAAGGTCTAAAACCCCAACTCTGATAACGTCTTTCGCCAGCACTGGAGAAACAACTCTTCCGGCGAATATTTCGGGTACCAATGGTTCGCACAAGTCGTCGCCGACTTCGAAATTAAGCTTTTCCAGCTCACCTTCGAACACACGCAAGCTAAGAGTTGGAAGCGGCGTCATCTTCACCGATTCTGGTTCACTAGAGTCCATTAGGCAGTAGAGCGACTGATCCACATAAACGCCTTCCGGAGAGAACGCATCGCACTGCTTAATACTAATCACGTTATCGGGTCGCTTAGGCGGCGATGTACGACTCCGCAAAGTCAATAATGGAAGCCGGTAGAGCCACTGCTCTAAATCTGACCACTCCTTCGACGCTGTCAGAAAACTGCACGTCGATTCAGAACGAGCAACGCTGAGAACTCTGTCGCCGGCGTCGGGCACTCGCCACAGCGCCTCAAAACTTTTTGAGTGAGCGTCGATAGCATAAAAGTCTCCTTTGGAACCGAGAAACCAGAGGCTGCCATCGTAGTTCGGTGCGAAGGCATCAATGTGCGCGTCGCACCAGTCTTCACATCGCCACTCGATCAGATCAAGTCGTGATAGTCGCCACACTTCTCCACGGCGGGCGAGTGCGATAGCTCGATCGCCATTATCTGAAATCACCAACCTTTCGGCAGGTTGATCGAAGTGTGTGACTGTGCGACCGTCACGTGTTAAGAGTCTAACCCCAATCTCTCCAAGTGCGACGAGCGTCCGCCCATTCGGCAGAAGCAAAGCATCATGTACCGGCATAGAGCCGCAATCTGCGGCAGCGCACTTGACTGAGAACAGCGGGGTAACCGGCTGGTCGCGCTCGACCGGAAATGCCGGCACGTCTGTTCGCAATGGACCATCGCCGGTGAAGTTGATGAGGCGAGTGAACTGCTTAGCGGTCAGTGCACTAGTGTTTTGCCCTGCGTCGCGCAAAATAGCACGCGCTGTGACGCGAGCTAATGTTTGGGCTTCCCTGGTCTTTTCTCCAATACAGAGTGTTTCGGCGAACGACGCACGCGTTTCCTGTTGCTCGACACTTTCATCTTCCAGAAAAGTCAAAGCCTTGCGACGTATGTCGTCGAAGTCCTCAGGAACAATTGCTAACTTGCGAGCGAGCATCCGGCCGGCTACTGGGCCACCAACTTCAATTGCCTTTTCCATCCACTTACGAGCCGTCAGCCGGTGCGCTTCAATGGGCCAAATGACATCAACTGCACCTGCGTAGTTGCCTCCCTCCGCCAACGACGCAGCCCACACCACCCTCAGTTTGTCGGCCTGTTCCTTGTCTTTCTTTTCAAGTCGCACGACCGCATCAGCAAACGTCTGCGTCCGTCGAGCGATCCCAACGGCTCGCTTAATGTCGCCCGCAATAAACCATTGGCGCACTACCAGCCCGGGCGGCAACTCACGCGCTTCCGCGAGTTCCGCGGCGAGTTTTAGTTTGCCGTGCCGTTCCAGAAAGGCGACAGCTTCTTCATTCGCTCGTAGCAGTTCAGCGAGAACAAACGCGGCTTCTTCGATCCGCTTCTGGGCCACCAGCCGCTCGAAAGACGAGCGATAAAGCTGGGTGAGGTAAGCCATAAAATCGGTTCCCAGACCGATACTTCGTGAACTCAGACCTTGCCACGGAAGAATCGAAAAATTGTTTCTGGGCGACGGCACTCCGAGGGCAGGTTGCTGGTCCAGCGATGAAAGATCGCCGAGAGGGATTGCATGTTTGAGGGCTTCATTGAGATCGCCACGCTCAAACATGTCCATCATCTTGCCGAGATACGCAGCTTGCCGGCGACCCAGTACTCGTGCAAGACGTGTAGTGTGTAATAGCCGCAGGCCAACACGATTGAGCCATCCGTTCGCTTTCGAAAGTGGTCTGTGATCGCTGCGGGTACGACCGAGAGGAACGAACCCCGAACGGCCGGCCTTTTGCGACCGCCAAAACCGTCCAAGCAGCGATGAAAACGAACCAATCACTCCGCCTAACCAACCGCCCAGCGCTTGCGCAGCACCCCGATCGGCCTGTTTACCCTTTCCGGATATCGCCGACTTAATCTCAGCAATTGCTTCGCGAAGTTCTGAAGCTTCTGCGGGTACACCGTCGAGTTTGGCGCGAGCGTCAAATGGCTGCGGTTCGCCCACTACCTTTGGCTCCGCAAAAGCTGCACCCAACGACGTAACTGCCGCAACTTTGAAAGCTGTAACATCGAGCCATTTCTCAGGTGATTCAGCATTGCTTGAACTCAGGGGCGTCAAATACACAACGCCACCTTTTGAGAAAACGACTGAATGAGACGGAGCCTGCAACATCTCAAACTCATCCGGCGACAACGGTAGTGCCGACAACACACTTTCGATTTGGACCAGAGGCGTCGCCACGGAGTTCGCACAGTTGACTCTGATAGTTGATGGCAAACGAACGAAATGATTCGGACCGTCCGTAAAGACCTGCACTCCTGATTCCCAAAGTTTGAGAATTCGCTTTCGCGTTTCTGCAACTCCGATCAGATCGGTGTTGAATAGAAAGCCGGCAGCGTCAATCCGGCCTTTATGCGCAACCTTGCGTGGGCGTATGTTTGTCATTTCTCGCCCTCCGGGAGATAACGACAAAGATCCGCACGATGCCGCAGCGAATAGATTACGATTTCACCGTCGACCGTTGAGTAGGCGATGTAAGGCGCTCGTTGGCAGAGGACAATGTGCTCAACGGGTGCATGAGCGTGGAAAATTTCTTTTCGCCAATTACGTCTATTCAGAGTAACGGTCCGGAGATTGTCTTCGAGTGCGAGCAAGCCCGGCTCTGTACCACTACGATCGTCGATCAAAACTCCTACTACTTTCGCACCACTAGGTTTAACCAGGACCCTTTCCCCTTTAGCACTAATTACAACCCATTGAAATTCGGTTTGTTCCAGCGCGACTAGTCCAAACTCCGGGTGAGCGAACTGTGATGGTGGTCCAAAAAAGGCACGAAGCGCTTTTTCTTCTAATGTTGTCGTCCGGGAGATCCCTTCTCCAATAGAAACGATGCGAAACTGATTGTCAGGCCATTCATGACCGACGTAGACCAGACGAGAATTCATAATGTTGACCGCGAGAACATTGGTCGCAATCAGATGCACTGTCCCTGACAATAGTTTCGAGTTAAGTGACTTGGGTTCGCCTTTTAGTCGCGAAAACCGAAACAGGGAGCCGGCCCCATCCACCGCAGCTATTTCTCCTTCCCATGGCAAGCGAAAGCACGGCATAAGTGGACCATCATCCGCGGAGGGTGTGAAGAACACATTGTTATTGTAGCCCGTGTAATTACCAGCCAGGAGTTTGTTTGGTCCCTGCCGGCAGTACTCAAGATGTACGAAACGATCCTCAGGCGAGATCAAAGCGATAGCCCGACCGACTCTTCCAGCGGCGCACACCGATCGCCATGTGCGAGTGTGATAGCGCCTTGGTAGCCCGGCGCCTGCTCGCGGTGAGTTAGGAACGTTGAACGCAGTCACGCCCCATTTCGCCGTTCGCGTGAAGAGTTTCGTTCCGGTCATATCGAAGAGGAGGCCGGAGCCAGTGTAGGTCGAAGCTGCTGTCTTCTGGATCTCAGGAACTGCCGCGGCAAACGGGTCGCGCAGGAGGCGCGTA
Source organism: uncultured Acidobacteriota bacterium (assembly GCA_963748155.1). GTDB lineage: Bacteria > Acidobacteriota > Blastocatellia > Pyrinomonadales > Pyrinomonadaceae > PSRF01. Next base: position 554,203 of record CAVVHV010000006.1, read on the forward strand.
CTGATGTTGTTTTGCGGAAGCTCGAGAGTTACTTCCGACAACAATCCCGAAGCACTATTGCACGACAGTATAAGTTCACGCTTACCCGGTTCAAGTATGTCTTCAACGTAGAGCCTTGACGATCGTTTCTCAGTTTGGATTCGCGATAGTCGCTTTCCGCCGATTAGCCAAACGTCGTCGAGTCCGCTCCAGGTCGCAAGCTGCTCCTCCCACGCTGCGACTTGAGTGTCACTAACCTCGCAATGACTTCGCGCTTCCAGGAGAGTCATGATGTTGCTGGCATTTACCTCTCGAAAGGCCGGCGTTTCTGGTTGCTGCAACACTCCCCAGGAAAAGGTCGAACCTGATGAATCAGCGCGGTTGGCTAATACAATCAGTGCCGCAATGTGAGCGATGCGAGGTGAGCCGATCTGACTTGGACCAGCGTCGAAGAGTGCCAGCGACGCTCTCGTCCCTACTGGTGATGAATGTGCCCGATTCAGAAAGAGGTGTTCACCCATCACTGCGCGTCGCATAAACTCATCTTCGAGTTCATCCGCGAGCATCCACTCGGATAGTAAAAGTCGTTCGTAAGTTCCGCGCCGGTTGAGTCCGTCAAAACCATCGGGTTCGCCTTCCTTTTCATGGAGTCGTGGTTGAGGCGAACTAATAATCATGGAAACGCGCTGAAGGATCGGATGAAGCGCCAGACTTACTTCCTCGGGAAAGATCTTGAGATATCCTGCCCATTGTGCGAGCGATGGCGGAAGGTTCATAAATCAGCCTCCAGCCATTTGATTAGTGAAGTTCGTGCCACAGTTCGAGCTTCTGATAGAGGAACAATCGAAGGCGGATCAAGCAACAAGGCACACGGACCATGTTGGTTGTGAACAAGTGCCAGCGATCGTTGAAGCAGCGCCGCTGGTACGGACGGCTCACGATTTGTCGGGAACAACAAAGACGGACATTCAGAGTCGTGTCCGAGGTAGACCACACCATCGACCCACGGTAACCGCTGCTCTTCTCCGAGAATAATCAGAAGTTTTGGCGCACTCACGCCTTTGTAGTGTGAAAGAGAATCGGGATCGCGCAAGAGACGATGGGCCAAGCTGGTCGCAGCCGTGCCACGCGCAGCTACTCCCACTGATACGAGTGGAGTAAATCGCGGCCGCCATGTCACTTCGATAAGGGATTTTGGTGTTTCTAGCTTGATTGTCCCAACACCTCAATAATTCGAACGCGCAACTCAATCAATTCGGCGGGCATGTGCTCAGGTATGAAACCGGCGTCGATTTCTCTCGCAATTCCTTCCAGTTGCAGTCGCCACGCGCGGTTTTGTTCGTCATTATTGTTGTCGGGCCGAGCGCCAAGGATTTGCCGTGCGGCTTGAGCCACTCTGGTCGCGCGCGCAAGTGGACCAAGGGACGCTTCTTCTGCTGCGACCGGCAGTGTTGGGTTCTCGGTGGCGGATAACAGATCGCGCAAACTGTCGCGACCGAGACTTTGCTGTTCACGTGTGGGCAGAACAAAGATGAGCGGCCAGAGATCTGCCTCCGTTGGTTTGTCGCGCCCCGCCATAAGCGCGGCCGCTGCAATCAGCTTCTGAGCTCTTACCGCACGACGGTCAGTGAGAATGATTCCAGCTCCACGCAAGGTACGAATAGCCTGAGCGATACGCTGTCGTACGCCTGACATGTCAGCTTTGCGTGCTGCCACCGTTAATACTTCGATGTCGTTCAACCCGGCAGTCAGCAGTCCTGGCGACTGGTTGAGTGACCAACCACTCTCGAGTAGTTGTTCCAGCATTGGATCCGGAATCGGGTCGACAAAACAACGCACCAGAAATCGATCCGCAAAGGCTGCCAGGGCCGCGTCCTCGGGCAAACTGTTTGACGCACCCACACAAACACGCAGCGGACATCGCACATTGGTGTGTCCGCGGCGAAACACGCGCTCGTTTAGAATACCGAGCAGTGTGTTCAGAATCGCTGTCGAGCCCTGAAAGATTTCGTCGAGAAAAGCGATGTCTGCCTCAGGCAACATGCCGAGCGTGTCTGTTTCAACCAGGCCGTCCTTTAGTTTGTGAAGATCGACTGGACCGAAGATCTCACTGGGTTCAGTGAAGCGACCGAGAAGATATTCAAAGTACTGGCCGCCAGTCGCGCGTGCGATTCGTCTCACGGCTTCACTTTTCGCTGTTCCTGGGGGTCCGATGACGAGTACGTGCTCTTCGGCGACGGCAGAAAGGGCAACCATTTCGACGAGAGCTTCACGCTCCACCAGTCCTCTTGTCGTAGCGGAGATGACCGCTCGAAGTGACGCTGAAGCTTCATGTACAGATTGATTAGTTAACATACGTTTTTGACCAACGATTCAGGTTAAGGTGAACCTAAGGAAGGATTTCGCTACCGCATTGAAAGGCCAAAGACCGGGAAATTGCCTGGCGAGTCACTACCTTACACTCATTGGGATATTACGTGAAGGGTAAAGTTGAGTACAAGAAAGAATTGAGTTTCTCTCTGACCCTTCAACCCATCACACGTGCTATAAAATCGGCCGATTCAGTGAAGAAACCGAGTACGAAAGGGACCTACTTGTTCGATTCAATTTGACCCCGTTGATTTGTGTTCGTATAGTGAATCTAGTCAGACTGGTCAGCGAGGTGAATAAACGATGCGGCGTTCAAAAAAGAGCACTCAACCAAGCACGAAACGGCAAAGTCAGCCGTGGCAGTTGCAAACTGCCAAAGCCCAATTTAGCGAACTATTTCGTCGCGCTCGCACTGAAGGACCACAGGTGGTAACGCGTCAAGGCAAAGAGCAGGTCGTAGTTTTGCGAGCGGAGCAGTTTGCTCAATTAACCAAAAGAGTTCGCCAGCCGAAAAGCCTGGTGAGATTCTTTGCCGAATCGCCGCTCGCGCGCGCCACCCTAGATCTTAGTCGCGACCGCGATTCAGGTCGGGAGATCAACCTGTGAGCGGCTTTCTGCTCGATACCAATGTAATCTCTGAACTCGTCAAACCACGGCCCGACGCAAACGTAACAACCTGGATTGACGGCACTGACGAGTCGCTGCTCAACCTGAGCGTTTTGACATTGGGCGAAATTCGACGTGGAATCGCTGCTCTTCCTCAGTCTCGACGTCGAGCAACTTTGGAAGCTTGGCTCGACAAGGATCTCCCTGCGCGCTTTGAAGAAAGAATTTTACCCATTGACCAGGAAGTGGCAGATCGCTGGGGCTTGTTAACTGCCGCCGCTCGCGACAGTGGAATAGTGTTGCCGGTAATTGACGGTCTCTTGGCGGCTACTGCCTTGGAGCACAATCTGACGCTGGTTACCAGAGATACGAGACAGATCCCATCGATGGGAATAGCAGTTTTCAACCCCTGGCATAATAATTGACCCAGCTTGCTCAATGAAGTCAAATCGCGACACACGATCGAATTCTGATGACAGATGTTCTCAATATCTTCACCTCGAGATTCAGTAAATGAATTCACTACTGTCCCAACGTTAGTTGAATAGAATCAACTGTTTGCAAAGATGGTCCAAGGTACTTTGATCTTCGGTTACAGAAAGAGCCTGTAAAATGGGGGTTTTCTCGAAAATAGAGACGCTGCAGATCTGTAGCATTCTGTAGAGACTGCCCTCCAGTTGCAGTTCCTTTTTGACGATCGCTACGAGCACGTAAACCGAGATCGCAATCCAAATTTGTGTCTTCAAGGCATTCACAGAAGTGCCGTAGAATTTCTTGATGCGTAAGTGTTGTTTGATCCATTTGAAGAACAACTCGACCTGCCAACGACTGCGATACAGTTGGGCAATAGTCAGTGGTGGCAGACTGAAGTTGTTGGTGAGAAAGACGAGTCGTTTCTGCGTTTGCACATCGAGGTAACGAATGCGGCGCAACTTCTCGGGATAGCCTTTGCGGGGGACGGGATTGACGAGAGTCACGATCTGATCGCAGATCACCCCGGTCGCTCTGATTTACTGGTTGTGAGTAGCGGCGCTGGAAATCGAAGCGCTTTTTGGCGCGCGTAACAAAGAATGCCGAAGCCAGATGCAGTTTGTACAAACGGGCAAAATCGAGGTAGCCGCGATCCATCACATAGAAGGCGCCGGCTTCGAAGCTGAGTTGATCCAGGATGTTCACCTCGTGAACTTTGCCATGTGTAATGATCACAACAGTTGGGATGTTGCCGCGCAGGTCGAGCAGGGTGTGAAGTTTCACTGCTCCTTTGTGTTTGCGAAACTCGGCCCAGGGAAAGAGCGCCAGGCACAAATCGATAGTCGTGGCATCGAGCGCGTAAACCGTCTGGGCCAATTCGACCCCGAAGTTGTCGTCTACGTAGAGGGCGCGGGCGCGAGTAATCAGCACTTGTGCAAAGTCGGCGTAGATGCGCCAATCGCGTACTGAGTTCGCATGGGCCAAAGTATTGCGCGAGACTTGGCCCCGAATGCCGAGATGGTAGAGCTTGGTTTGTTGCGCCCGCAGGCAAGCTTCGATATCGCGCAAACTCTCGCGATAAGTTAGTTGCGCGAAGGCCATACACAGGAACTGATCCCAGCAGGAGAAGCTTTTGAGTTTGTAATTGCCTTGATAGCGCTCGACGCACTGGCGAAACTCGTATGCCGGAAGAAAGTCCATCAGTTGTGCAAAGATCGATTTGCCAGAATTCATCCGCCCTCCGCTTCCGCAAAAGTTGCGAAAGCTTCGGCTTGTCTGAACTTGAATTCAAATCGATTACGAACTTCATCGGACTTAACTTCTTCTATTTCAACGGCCTATCAGCCGCGACTGAAAAAACGTTGGGACAGTAGTGAAATGAATTAATGAATTCAAAACAGTCTTGAGCGCGGAGTTTAAATCCGAGTCTCTCAAACTAGAAAACTCGTTCTCACGAAGTTCAAACACATGCAACAACAAAATATTCCCATGGGCACGCTAGTCGACAGCTACAAATTCTCTTTTGGGAACCCGACGAAGATGACCAACTAGTCTAAAGTCTAAAGGATCTTAGGTCTACGACGGGGACGTTGAGCTACGCTAGTGCAGTTACGAGCCCTTTTAGATCGCCGCTTGCACATGTGAAGGCGAACTGACGTGCGAGTTTTTGGAGCTGCTCGGAGGAAACTTCGAAGCGAGGGCGGGCTTCGGCGAGGTGTTGTCGGGCGCGCCGGAGCAGTTGGCGACAAGTGTCCGCGCGCTTACTTATTACTGACGCAATCTCCTCGTAGTCACAATCAAAGACATCTCGCAGAAGTAAAACTGCGCGCTCTTTAGGAGACAAACGTTCAAGTAAGATCGTCAGCGCAGCAACTGACGCGAACGTATTCCTATAAGCAGACTGTTCCGACAAAACAGGTTCAGGGCCGTTAGGATCAACGTTCGTCTCCCTGCGAGTTTGAGCAGATTGCAGGTGATTCAGACAAAGACGTTTGAGAACAGTTGCTAGAAAAGCTTTTGGAGATCTGATTTGCGCAAGGGAGGTTTGTTGCCAGCGTAAAAATGTTTCCTGGAGCAGATCTTCAGCGTCTGTGCGGCTGCCCAGAATACGCTGGGCCAGCGAGAAGAGATATACCCGGTACTCTGCGAAAACCGACAGATGAGTGGTCATCACCGAAGCACGCCGTCCTTAAAAGGATCGAAATTCTTCACACCGATTAAAACACCGATTATAACTGCGCCCGCAATAAACCCGGTGAGTATACCGAACTTTGCTCCTTTGCTTAAGCCTTGTCCTTTCACCTTCGTCACATCTGCGTAGCTGATGTCACGGTGAGTGCGGGTGTTTTTCTCCTTGAGAGTAAACATGTTTTCGGCGGCTTGCGTGATCCGGCCTTTCAGTTCCGAGCCATTGCGCAACTTGACCGTTACATTGGTTTTTGCATTACGCAAACGTCTCGCGATGTCAGTCTTAATCTGTACCACACCTGGATCAGTTAACTGTTGGTGGGCCAATACCACACGAGGAACCGGAGAAAGTATCAGCGCCAGCATCAATAAGACAGGCATTAATTTGTTCATCACAATCCTCCGCCGAATTCGCTTGCCGGTTTAAAGACAAAATAGGAAGCCGAGTTTGTGACAGTGGACACAAAGAATCTTCTGGAACGTAAAAGAGGGGGGTAGTGCATCAGTTTGAATTCTTGAGCAATTACGCCGAAGGCGTTCGCTAATTTCAGCCCAGGGTTCGAGCAGTACGAGAACCCTGGGAAATGAATGCAAAAATCGCGACCAAACCCTGAAAAGGGTTAGGCAGTTGGCGAACCCTTTCAGGGTTCAATGACTATTTTTGTGATCTAGTCCCAAGGTTGTCGCTGCGCTCCCAACCTTGGGCTAACATTAGCGAACGCCTCCGGCGTTAAACTTTGGGCTGAATTAGCGAATGCCTTCGGCGTTAAACTTTGGGCTAACATTAGCGAACGCCTTCGGCGTTAAACCTTGGGCTAACATTAGCGAATGCCTTCGGCGTTAAACTTTGGGCTGAATTAGCGAATGCCTTCGGCGTTAAACTTTGAGCTGAATTAGCGAATGCCTTCGGCGTTAAACTTTGAGCTGAATTAGCGAATGCCTTCGGCGTAATTTTCAAACTGAGGCACTACCTAAAAATTTTGTTGGAGTTTTTGGGAAAGGAAAAGCGGCGAGAGCAGACAGGTGAGGATGCTGCTAAATCGCTCGGTATGCCCAAAATAAAACGGTAATTGCTCACGCGCCTTTCGTTGCGCGTTTTTCGATCTTTGCCCACGTATCGCGAAGGCCGATAGTCCGATTGAATACCAATTTGTCCCCCGAGTCGCGGTCAACGCAATAATAACCAAGGCGCTCAAACTGATACTTAGTCCCAGGCTCTGCGTCTCGCACACTCGGTTCTATTTTGCAATCGCGCATTACCTGCAATGAATCAGGATTCAGATTCTCGGTAAAATCGTGTCCTTCTTCAACCTCGTTCGGATTCTCTTTAAGAAAAAGGTTGTCGTAGAGACGAACCTCTGCTGGTAAAGCGTGAGCCGCTGAGACCCAGTGAATCGTGGACTTTACCTTTCGACCATCAGGCGTGTTACCGCCGCGTGTAGCCGGATCGTAAGTGCAACGGAGTTCTACAATCCTGCCGCTGCTATCTTTAATGACTTCTTTGCAGGTGATTAAGTAAGCATAACGGAGGCGCACCTCGCGACCAGGCGCGAGCCGGTAAAACTGCTTCGGCGGGTCTTCACGAAAATCATCCTCTTCAATAAACAGCGTCTTTGAAAAAGGAATCTTTCTGGTTCCCGCGGAGCTATCTTCGGGGTTGTTGATAGCCTCCATTTCTTCCACCAGGTCATCGGGATAGTTTTCGATAACCACGCGTAATGGTTTCTGCACACACATCACCCGCGGAACAATTTGATTCAAGTGTTGGCGCAGAAAGTATTCGAGCTGCTGTAACTGAGTAATGCCATTCGTCTTCGAGACGCCAACACTCGCAATGAAGTTGCGGATGGCTGTGGAGGTGTAACCGCGCCGGCGCATGCCCGAGAGCGTTGGCATACGCGGATCATCCCAACCTTCGACATGTCCTTCTTCAACCAACTTCAGTAGCTTGCGTTTGCTAAGCAGAGTATGGGTGAGGGCCAGCCGGTCAAACTCGTATTGCCGCGAAGGAAATATGCCGAGCTGTTCGATGAACCAATTGTATAAAGGACGATTATTGTCGAACTCCAGAGTACACATGGAGTGCGTTACGCGCTCGATAGAATCCGACTGCCCGTGCGCGTAATCGTACATCGGGTAAATACACCACTCATTCCCCGTACGATGGTGGTCCATGTGCAGAATTCGATACATGACCGGGTCACGGAAATTAAGGTTTGGAGAGCTCATGTCGATCTTCGCACGCAGGGTTCGCGAACCATCCGGGAACTCTCCCTTCTTCATGCGGTCAAACAGATCGAGATTCTCTTCAACAGAACGGTTGCGGTACGGGCTTTCCCTGCCCGGCTCGGTTAACGTGCCGCGATACTCGCGAATTTCATCAGCGCTGAGATCGCATACGTAAGCTTTTCCTGCCGTGATCAACTGAATGGCCCAGTCGTACAGTTGTTGAAAGTAATCCGAGGCGTAGAAGAGACCGTCCCATTGGAAGCCCAGCCACTGCACGTCCTCCATGATCGCGTCAACGTACTCTGTTTCTTCTTTTGACGGATTAGTATCGTCGAAACGCAAATTGCACTTGCCGCCAAACTCCGCCGCTAATCCGAAATCGAGGCATATGGCTTTGGCGTGGCCGATATGCAAGTAGCCGTTTGGTTCCGGAGGAAATCGGGTTTGTACGCGGCCTTCATATTTACCGCTCTTGATGTCCTCAATAATGATGTCTCTAATAAAATTCGAGGGTCCCTCATTATTTGGGCGCGATTCTGGCGAAGTCTCAGCAGATTCAGTCTCAATACCCACGTTGATATGTTCTCCGTCCTTAACTAAGGCTCTAAACACTAGCTGCGAATAGCCTGTTCAGTTTACAAAAGAAGATGAGCAAGATCATCTCGCTGGATAAGTTGGACGCGGATATCTGCTCCGCGCAATAAATTTTCAGCGATCAGTCCTGTGAGATTTAAGTTGTTAGTGCAGAGGAATTTCAATCCATGCTATCGCGCTGCCCGTGCGACCCGTTTGACGATCCCTGAAGGCGACTAGCACCTGATAGAGGCCCGATTAGCCGGCCCCGTTTGAAACTCCTTCATCGTCGCCTCCACTAGATACGCAAAGAGACCGCGATCACTATGATTGGCGATGAGATTCGCATCTACCTCACTGATCGAGACCTGGCTCGCCGTTGTCTCAGGATTGTATCTGTAGTTGAGTCGACTGATGGCTTCGCGCAACACGGCTTTGTTGTCAGTGAGCTCTGCAAGCAACCGATTTGCCCGCTGGTCGATACAACATCAATCGGTCCTTAGCCGTCATCTTGTTTTCTACGAAATGAGTTAAGACGGAGCGGGCGCGGCTCAAGCCCTCGCCCGTCAAGTGAACGTCATCCACGAAAAAGAAAATTACACGTCCGCGATTGGATCCTCGATCTGCCGTTCCTGGCGACGTTGCGAGAGCAGCGGAGAATAGGCGAGGCCGATCAAAAGCACGTTCAGGGAAAGAACGCTAAATATTCGCATTGGATCTTCTTTCGTTGGTGAAACCTCGCGTCTCGTTCACAGAACGCTAGAGTACCACTCGAGTTGTGCTGCTACCATCTCTGTAGAGCCTTTGACGCGACCAAACCAACTGCTGCTCCTGTTTTATTTGAGCACCATTTGTTGACAAGATTTCATCACCGCACTAGGATGCGGCCGCACAAAATCTCACTGTTGCCTTAGGTACCGACGTGAGACTTCGGTTCCTTCTGCACACCCTCGTCCGCGTTGATTTTGTGCCTTACACCTCCCAGGCATTGCATCGATGTAACTTGCTACTTAGACAGTCGGAATAGTGTCACAGGCGTTGCTCTGTCAGCGTAGGGTTGCCCTTACGCTAAGTAACAGAAGCGGCATGTGTAAGTGTAATCATTCGACAGTAAAAACAACGGAGGGATCGGTGATAACACACAAAGCAGAGCCCTCTCCGGCCGTGATGGGCCACCTGCGCTCATCGAACCGGGCCGGCGGCCTACTGTTGACTTCAGCAGTGGTACTCACGGCGCTTGGTGTCGTGCTGTCTCTCCAACCAAACGCGTTAGTGTGGTTACTGGGACAGTTGCTCCTTGCTATCACGATGGTCCAATGGTTCGCGTTGCTTCATGAATGTGGCCACGGAACGCTCTTCCGCTCCAAGGCACTTCATGCACCCGTTGGTAGAGTAGCTGCCTTTTTCTCGCTCATCCCTTTCTACTGCTGGAAACGAGTCCATGGCCAGCATCACAAGTGGACTGGATGGCAGGATTTGGATCCAACCACCGCCGCGCTCGTCCCCCGTACCCTCGGCCGCGCTGAGCAGATTTTGATGAACGTTTGCTGGAGATTCTGGATCCCGCTTTTCGCCACCCTATACCGGATTAACAACTACTGGCACTTGCCTCGGCTACGTTCGCTGTTCCCAAAACGAGAAGACCGCAGGCATTTCACGATCAGCATCATCGGCTACTTCCTGGTCTACGTGGCTGTCGCCATTCTCCTCGGTCCCAGGACGCTGCTGCGAGTCATGGGTCTTGCGACTGTGCTCGCATTTGTCGTGGAGGATCTTCTGATTCTGAGCCAGCACACGCACATTCCTCAGAACCTGAGTCAGGGAAGGCAAGTTCCTCCCTTCCCCGCTCTCGAGCAAGAGGTATTCACGCGATCTCTCATCATCCCATCGTGGCTTTCGACGATGTTGCTGCACATCGACGCTCACGAACTCCACCATATGTACCCATCCGTGCCCGGTTATCACCTACGCGATATCCCGTACGACACGCGCAACGAAATAGACTGGTGGGTGTGGGTGAGAGACGCACGCGCAGTGCCTGGTGAGACGTTGATGTTTCACAACCGGATCGAGACTGGCCTCAACATTTGAGCCAACGCAACCATGTACGATCCACTTCACTGTGCTCTCTTCCTGATTCTGGCCTTCATGCTTGCCGGCGTTTTGCATTCGCTGTGGCTGCATAATCGCCTCTCTCAGGCCCTGGCTATTCCGCTTGATGGTGGCCGCATGTTTCGCGGGCGGCCGATTCTTGGCGAGAACAAGACACTGCGTGGCTTTGTAATGATCCCGGCCGCGGCGCTGGCTTTTGCCGCAGTCGCCGCCATGATTTCTCTTCCACAAGGAGTGCTTCCCGCCACGCTGTGGCAATTAACTCCAACAGGATACGGCGCGCTTGGCGCCCTGGCCGGGTTCGGTTTCATGGCCGGGGAGCTCCCGAATTCATTCGTCAAGCGCCGGCTGGGCATTTCGCCCGGGCAAGCGCCAGCTTCTGGTCTAACAAAAGCGATCTGCTTCACGATCGATCACATCGACTCCATTGTCGGAATGCTTGCCGCAGTGACAGTTGCAGTACACACGCCGTGGGCGACATGGCTGTGGGTGCTTGTCCTTGGACCTTCGATCCATTTGTTATTCAGTTGGTGGCTCTTCCGAATGGGCGTTAAAGGACGGCCTGCATGACGACCTCTTCCCTCCGAGCCGCGCCCGCGCTGAACAGCGCCGGCTACATAGTTCCGCTCGACCGGGCAATGCTTCTCGAGCTCGTCGGTGGGAAAGCACATAATCTCTATCGCGTCCTCGATCTCGGTCTTCGTGTGCCTGGTGGCTTTGTCGTTACCACACGCGCTTTCGAGGACCACCTCGAAGAGAACGATCTTGCGGTGAAGATCCACGCGCTGTCTCAGCGACAGACTGGACAGCTTTCCAACCAGCGGCAGTTAGCGACACGCATCCACGATCTCATTGTCAACACTGAGCTCTCACCAGGACTTCGCGATTTGTTGGAGCCGGCCGCCGAGGAGTTGCTTAATCATGGACCAGTGGTCGTGCGCAGTTCGGCTATCGGTGAGGATTCCGCGCGAGCCTCGTTCGCCGGGCAGCTTGATTCCTTTCTTCACGTGCGGACGTTTCGCAGAGTTGGAAAAAGCCCTGCTTGCCTGCTGGGCTTCATGTTGGTCTGAGCGCGCGATCACATACCGCGCCGCTCAGGGAATGGAAGTTAGGGGCATGGGTGTCGTCGTACAGACCCAGGTCGACGCGCTCGCCGCCGGCGTTCTGTTCACACGTACCGCCGAAGGAACAATACTCGTCGAGCACACGCCAGGACTGGGTGACGCGCTCGTGGCTGGGGCAATTAATCCCGGGCGTTTCGTGCTGCCGCGCAGTGGGAACGGCTTCGTGGTGCTTTCCGACGGGGAGCGACCTATTACGAGCGTTGAGAACGTGTTGTTCTCCCAATCCATGCTCACTGAACTTCGCCGCGTGGCCGCAATGCTTGAAGAAGGACTGGGTGGAGCTCAGGACGTAGAGTGGGCGATCGACCGCTCGGGCTTGCTGTATATCGTGCAGTCGCGTCCGATCACCGCAATCCCGACAGTAAGCGCGCCGCAGCCAGGCGGATCGCCGATCCGTTGGTCGGATGCCAACGTCAACGAGAACTTTCCCGCGCCGATTTCTCCCTTCCTGTACTCGATCGCGAGCGCTGGTTACGCCCACTATTTTCGAAATCTCGCCCGTGCTTTCGGGCTGTCAAAGACGCGAATCGCCGCGATGGACGATGCGCTCCGTCACATCATCGGCGTTCACGGAGCGAGGATGTATTACAACCTGACGAATATCCACACCGTGCTTCGACTCGCGCCCTTCGGCGATGCCCTCGTTGACTGCCTTCAACAGTTTCGTCGGAGCGGGCGGCTCGTTTGGTGCGGCGGCGCGGACGAGAACCGGGCGGGTGCGTGAAGTTGTCGAACTGGCGGTGATAGCTGTAAAGGTCACGTGGCTCTATCTCTTCCTCGAGCGACGCGTGGCGTCGTTTGAACGGCTGGTTGACGATTTTGCTGAGCGCACGGAACCGAACCGGCTCGCGGCTCTGTCGCTTCGCGATCTGCGGCTACTGCTCAACGAGCTGATGGACATCCGCTGTCATCGATGGACCAACGCGAGTCTCGCCGACGCCGCGTCGATGGTCTGTTACGCGATGCTGCGCCGGCTGGTGGAACAAGCCAACGACGGTAAAGTTGGAAGCACTGCATAACACCCTCCTCAAAGCCATTCCCCAGCTTGTCAGTGGCCAGCCCGTGCACGAGCTCTGGGAGCTTTCGCGAACGGTTCGCGCTGACGCAGCCCTTCGCAATCTATTTGAGAGCGATTCGGAATCTGTCGTTAACCAGATCGCCGTCAACCCAAAGTTCGCGGACTTCCGTTCGCAGTTCGAGGAGTATTTGCAACGATGGGGCTTCCGCTGTTCCGCTGAACTCATGCTCACGGCTCCAAGCTTCCAGGAAGAACCTGCGCTGCTCGTCGACATTATTCGCGCCTATGCGCGCCGGGATTGCGAATCGCCTGCTGCGGCGCTCAGCAGACAGCTTGCTGAGCGAGAGCAGGAAACCAAGTCCCTACTGCGAAGACTGCCGATGGCGCCGCGCCGCCGTCTTACGCATCGTCCTCCGCTGGACGCAAGCCGCCATTGCTTATCGAGAGCGGGCTCGCCTCAAACAGGCGCTGCTGTACAGCCGCTGTCGCCGCCTGGCGCTTGCGCTAGGCGACCAACTGGTGATGCGCGGGCGCCTGGCGGAGCGAGAAGACGTCTTCTGGCTGACTGTTTCACGAGGTCGATGAGCTTGCTGCGGGACGCGCCATGTTCCCGCACCACGTGCAGGAACTGACGACCATGCGTAAGCGCGCGCACGAGCAACTCGCCGCGAGGCAACCATTGAATGACTTCACTCTTCCCGAAGGAGAGTATCTGCCTCTGGATGGAGACTTACACGTTGGCAATGTCACACCGGCGCAACATGATCACTCTGGATCACACACGCTACAGGGAGTAGGTGCATGCGGCGGCCGCGTGGTGGGCCGTGCTGTCGTTTTACACGACGCGAGTGAGGCGGGCGTCCTTACCGCGAAGATATCCTGGTTACACGTCAAACAGATCCGGGCTGGGCGCCAGTCTTTTTTCTAATTAAGGGCCTGGTCATCGAGCGAGGGGGAATGCTTTCACACGGCGCAATTGTGGCGCGCGAATTCGGAATACCGTGTGTTGTCGGTGTACAGCATGCGACTCGTGAACTGTTCCGCGCCGGACAGATCGAAGTTGATGGCGATCAGGGGAAAGTTCATGTCTTCGAGGCTTTGCACAAAAGTCACTCAGCCTGCGAAGCAGGCGTAAGCATAAAGCCTGGGGCGCAAGCCCCAGGATCCGAAAATAAAAAAGCGTTGCGAGCCCGCGAAGCGGGCGGCAGCATAAAGCCTGGGGCGCAAGCCCCAGGATCAGATCACAAAAGACAAGCCGGAGCCCGTGAAACGGGCGACAGCGTGAAATTTTCAGTCTTTCGCCCGCTGTCGCGGGCTCCGGCTTTTTTATTTGGCACGTTAACCTGGGGCTTGCGCCCCAGGCTTTATGCTTACGCCTGCTATCGCAGGCTAAGAAATTTCATTCGATTTCGACTTTTTGAGCAAAGCCTGTCTTCGATAAAACTGATTTACGCTTATTGGCGTGAGCGTTATTCCATAAGCGTATTCTTACCCTTCGCAATCTTGATCGCCGCCGCGGGAGCCGCAGCGGGAGGGTCGCTCCCTCCAGTTCGCGACGCCTGGATAGGTTGCGTCCTCGCCTACACGCTGGTTTTGGTTTTCCGCATTGGTGATGACCTCGCAGATCTCAGTAGCGATCGCCTGCGCCATCCGGGCAGAGTGTTGGTCCAGGACAGCGAGTGTAACTCCGATCATTGTGTTTGCATTGGTGATCGCCGCCGGCGACATCCTGTTGATGCTTCGCCAACCGCAGCCCCGGCGCTCGCCTCGCTGTCTTTTTCGCGATTTCACTCTTCCTTTGGCTTTGGTATCACTGGCGGGCGCGCCTTCGCGTTGGTCCACTCGCCAGTGCGCACGTCGTGCTCGTCAAGTATCCCGTTATTTCTCTTTTGACATGCGCGCACTGGGACAAACTGTCACAACACACCGCGCTTCCCGCGCTCGGCGCGATCTATCTTGGCTTATGCATTTACGAACAGGTTCATGACCGCGTGGTTCGCGAGTCGCGCGGAGCCGCTTGGATTTTCGCTGCGGAGGTGGTGCTCCTTGCCGGCCTTCCGCTGCTAATGCTTTCGACTGGAGGTCTTCTTCGATGACAGCCCCTGCCCTGCTGGTGAGTGGAGCGCTTCAGTCCGGACCGCCCGCTACACACTTTGAGAAAGTCTCGTGTTACTACTGCGGGGCCACGGAATGGTCAGCCTTTCTTACGGCTCAGGACGATCTCACCGGGCGCCCAGGCACATTCACTTTTACCACCTGCAAGCGCTGCGGACTCCGGTATCAAAATCCGCGGCTTCGCATCGAGCACGTCAAGGCCTTTTACGATAACGAGTACATCGCCCACCGGAAAAAGACAGACTGGGGTCCGCTCAAAAGTTTTTTCAACTGGGTGATGGATCGGCACGATCGGCAGAAGGAAAAACTCGTGCGCCGGTACGTTGCGCTCGGCCCGGAGAGCGAAGTTCTCGACGTGGGCTGCGCAGTAGGAACCTTCCTGCAGAAAGTGCGTGCGCTCCATGGCGCTCGTGTTGTTGGCGTCGACTTCAAGGATCTACGCGGCTGCCAATCGCTCGAAGACGTCGAGTTCTACTGCGGCCTGTTCTACGAACAACCGCTCGAACGCGAACGCTTCGACGCCATTACCATGTGGCATTTCCTCGAACACGATTACGATCCTCTACGCACACTTCAAACAGCACGCGACCTGATGAAGAAGTCTGGCTATCTCGTGATTGAGGTTCCACGTCTCGACTCGCTCACCTTTCGGCTCTACGGCGACCGGTGGCCCGGTCTGCAGGCGCCGCAGCATACAGTGCTTTACGACCGCGAGATGCTTTTGCGCATGGTCCAAAAAGCCGGGCTGAAGGTCGTCGATTATTTGCCCTACGGCGCTTTTCCAGCATTTTTTTATTTCTTCGCCGGAGCAGCATTCAAGCTGCTCAAGGGTAAGGGTCTTAATCTCTCACGAGCCATCTATCCCTATTTTGTTGGACAGATTTTATTTGCCCCAATCCTTGCTTTCGAGAAGCACCTCAACTTTGCGATGCAGACCGTTATCTGCAGGCGGGAGGATTAGGTATGCGCATGGGTCTCCGTATTGCACTGACGGGTTTGTTCATGCTGGCCGGCTCGATTCTTATGCTGGTCGTCGCGATTCCCACGCTTTTCCTGGCGCGCCGTTTCTATTCCGAGGTCATCGTCCGTTGGATGGGCCGCGTCGTTCTCAGGATCTGGAGGATTGACTACACTACGCACTATTCCGAGCCACTCCCAGACCGCCAGACTATCTACATTTCGAATCACACCTCGACGCTCGATGTATTGCTCTTGATTGCGCTCGGTTTGCCGCGCGCGCGATTTTTTCTTTCCGGTTACCTGCGCAAATTCGCCCGTCGTTGCGATCATCGGATACATCATCCGTATCTTTTGGACCGTTCCTCAGAGGTTCCCGGAGCGAAGGCGCCAAATCTTCCAGCGCGCTGACCGCATCTTACGGCGCACTGGTGATTCGGTGTTCCTGAGCCCGGAAGGCAAGTGTGTAACGACGGGTGAGATTGGCCCATTCAATAAGGGCTCGTTCCATCTCGCCACAAGCCTGAAGGCGCCTATCGTCCCCATCTACATTCACATCCCGCCAAAAGTGCAGGGGTATAGAGGTTACCGCGCCAATCCGGGGACACGTCGGCGTCTATTTTCTCCCTGCTATCGACACGTCGTCGTGGCAACTTGAGGACCTGGAAGCCAATCGAGATCGAGTGCACCGTCTTTATCTCCGCGTGCATGACGCGATGCGCGCAAACGGCAGGCTTCCGGCGGACCTTCGCATCGAGCCGCTGCAACCCGAACTTATGAGGGCCGCCGTATGACCCACGACTTTCGCTCGCTGGTTGCCATGTTGCGTCACCGAGCGCTGCATCAGGGAAACTGTCGCGCCTATACCTTTCTTGCAGACGGCGAAACCGAGAGCGCCGCGCTTACCTATGCACAACTGGATCGTCGCGCGTGCGCAGTGGCTGCTGCCCTTTCAGATCGAGGAGCGAGACCTGGAGATCGTGTCATCCTGCTTTACCCGCCGGGCCTTGATTTCATAACGGCGTTCTTCGGCTCGATCTATGCAGGCGTGATCGCCGTTCCGTGTTATCCGCCTCACCGCTTGCAGATCGCTCGTTCGCTCCCGCGCCTGACAGCGATCGTGGACAATGCCGAGCCCGGCATTGTCCTTTGCACAGCGGAGGTTGCTGCTGACGCACCCGCCTGGGTTGCGCATGTCCCAGCCCTCAATGCGCTTCCCTGGATCATCACCGATACGCTCGCGGATGACGCCGCCGCCACGTGGAAAGAACCTGATGTCGACTCGTCAACTCTGGCCTTTCTTCAGTACACTTCGGGCTCAACCGCCGCGCCTCGTGGAGTGATGGTTACTCACGGTAACCTCCTCCACAACCTCGCCGCCATCAATTACGTGCAGGAGAATGACTCCGACAGCGTTTCCGTTTCCTGGCTTCCGGTGATCCACGATATGGGACTGATCGAAGGAGTTCTCGAGCCAGCCTATGCGGGTTACCCAGCCTATCTAATGTCGCCTGCTACTTTCCTCCAGCGTCCCCTCCGCTGGCTGCGCGCGATTAGTAAGTATCGTGCCACGAACAGCGGTGGTCCAAACTTCGCGTATGACCTATGTGCTCGAAAGGTCAACGCCGAACAACGTAGCAACTTTCGATCTTTCCAGTTGGCGCGTCGCATATAACGGCGCCGAGCCGATTCGCAGCGAAACATTGACTGCGTTCTATTAGAGCGTTCGCTGATTGCGGCTTCCGTTGGAAGTCCTTTTATCCGGTGTACGGCCTGGCCGAATCGACGCTTTTGGTCACTAGTGGGCGCAGGACCTACCAGCCAGTCTTTCTGGACGCCGATGCTTCTGCTCTTTCCGGTGGGCGCATTGAAGAAGCCTCGCCAGATGGGCCATCCCGACAAGTCTCACTGGTATCGACTGGGCCACCTGCACTTGATACGCGCGTTCTCATTGTAAATCCCGATACCTGCCGGCGTTGCGCGCCGCGCGAAATCGGTGAGATCTGGCTCTCATCACCGAGCGTTACAAAAGGTTACTGGCGACGCGAGGAGGAAACCTCGCAAACCTTTGGCGCTAGTGCTCACCGACGATGGGAGCGGACCGTATCTGCGCACGGGCGATCTCGGCGTGCTCATCGACGGCGAGCTTTTTGTTGCGGGACGACTAAAAGACCTTCTGATCGTCCGCGGGTTCAAACACTACCCGCAAGATCTGGAATTAACGGTTGAGCGCCAACACCCGGCTATCCGTCCAGGTTGTGTCGCCGTATTCGCCCTCGAGGCACACGACGAACACATCGCCGTTGCCGCTGAACTAGACCCGCGGCGCCTCGATATCACCCGGACGAATCCTCTGGAATTCCTCGCTCTTTCTCGCGCGAGGGCAATCTCGCAAACGCGATCTC
Source organism: uncultured Acidobacteriota bacterium (assembly GCA_963748155.1). GTDB lineage: Bacteria > Acidobacteriota > Blastocatellia > Pyrinomonadales > Pyrinomonadaceae > PSRF01. The sequence continues at coordinate 572,349 of CAVVHV010000006.1, forward strand.
CGATCTGATCGGCAGGATTTGCCAGGCTGTCGCGGAGATTCACGGTGTCCAACTCCACACGATCGCTCTGCTGAAACCGGGCGCGCTTCCGAAAACAACCAGCGGCAAGATTCCCATCGTGCATGTGCCCAGGCCTTGTCCGGTGGGCAATTGGCCGAGCTTGTGCGATGGATCAAACCCGAGGTTGGACCATTGGATTCTGCAACTACGCTACAGTGGGCCACGATATGACGACAACGCAACAGCTCACGGCAGGCGACGCGTTGCGCCCGAGGTTGGCGCAGCTTGCGGCCGATGTGCTGCGCATCCCCGTGGCCGATATTCATCCCACTGTGCCGTTCTCAGCCATGGGTTTGGATTCACTCGCGGCAGCTGAACTTACCGCGCTGAATTGAAGATGAACTCTGCCACGAACTGCCACCGGCGGTGCTTTTCGAATGTCCCAGTATCGATTCGCTGTCGCGCTTCATCGAATCGCGCTTTGCTGGAGCGGCAATTGAGAAGAGCGAGAGAGAGACACGTATCTGCGCGAATGCTGACGGACGCGATCTTGCCGGCCGACATCGTGCCAGCCTGCCCTCAGGAATGTCTTAATGACAATGTGCTTTTGACGGGCAGCACCGGTTTTGTCGGCGCTTATTTGCTACGCTCGCTCCTTCGCGACACGCCGGCCATGGTCCACTGCATGGTCCGGGGCAGCGACACAGAGGCGAGCGTTCGTGTGCGCCGAAATCTCGCGCAATACGGGCTCTGGGAGGAGCACTTTGCGTCGCGCATTCGCTATGTCTATGGCGACGTCTCGCATCCATTGTTGGGAATGGCGAGCCGAGATTTCAGCCAGCTCGCTAACTCTATCAGCGCGATCTACCACGCCGCTGCTGCCGTCGATTGGGTGCGGCCGTACGAGGACCTTCGGGATGTGAACGTCTTTGGCACGCGCGAGCTACTTCGTCTCGCCTGCTCAGGGCCGGCAAAATCTTTTCACTTTCTTTCGAGCCTGGCTGTTTGTTACTCCAACGGCGCGCCCGGTGACGCCCTCGAGGGTGATGATCCTCTCACCAATCTGAGGGGTTTGAGTCTGGGTTATGCGCAGAGCAAATGTGTCGCAGAGTCGTTGGTGCGACAGGCGATCGAGCGTGGCTGCCACGCTACTATTGCCCGGCCGACCCTTGTTTCCGGAGATTCGACATCCGGAATCTCGAATGCCGATGACTTACTTTCTCGTTTACTTCGAGGCTGCATCCACATGGGCGCGGCACCCGATCTCGACTGGGCGATGGATTGTGTACCCGTCGATCACGTCGCCGATGCGATGGTCCAACTTGCGCGAAACGGGGTTCCCGGCGGTGTCTATCATTTGGTTAATCCGAAGTTGCGGTATTGGCGTGAATGCGTACTGTGGATGTGTCTCCGGGGCTATCCACTCGAGCTGATGCCCTATCGCGACTGGACCATGCGCCTGCACAAGACAGCAACCAGCTCAAACCCGCTCTATCCCTTGCAGTCGTTCTTCCTGCGCACTATTCCCGAGGAAGGCGACCTTGCTATTCCCGAGCTGTACGAAGAAAAGCGCCGCCGCCGAACGCGATGCGATTTTTCCCGCGCTTTACTTGCACAAGCGGGAATAACCTGTGCGCCCCTGGATGCCCACCTCCTCGATCGGTACTTCGACTCGTATACGGAGCGCTGCTTGATTCCGACGGTGGCGCGCGCGACCGCACGTACGTCGTGACGCGCGTCTCAGCAGCCCGCTCGTCACGGCGATCGAGCAGTTCGCTGCGGCGTCGTAACTGCGATCCGGCATTGCGCATCACGAACGTGGAACTCTTTCCCATGAATGGCGACGACAGCATCGTTGCTGAGCTGACATCCTGGAAGCGCGGATCTCGACCAGGGCTTCGTCGCGCTCGGCTGACAACTGAATCGCGGGATGGATGCACGTCGGTGATCGATCTGATGTTGAAGTCCAAGCCTCCGGACACGGATGCAATAGCACGTAGGCGAACAGGTCGCGCGCCTGTGCGGACGTCAACTGGGCGACGCGTACGCAGCGTGGCGCGACCATATCGGGCTCACCAGGGGGCACCTCAGGGAATTGGCAATTTATGAGACCGATGATCAACGCTTTCTCGATCATGTTCCGGCGCCCCTTACTGTGTTGCGCGATGACGAACGAGGCGAGTGGCTGATGGCGCTCGAGTACGTGAGCGATGCCCCTGTGGCTAATGCGTGGGATCGCTCATGGACCAACATCGAGATCGACGTCGCTCTTCGGGGTCTTGCCGTTCTTCATGCCGTCTGGCGCGATCGTTGGGAGACGCTGATTTCGAAGAGTTGGCTTGCGCCGCGGCGCAGCTCGGCGCAGATGGCAGAGATGCTTCCCCTCTGGTCGGCTCTTGCCGCAAACGCGCGCCCGGCTTTTATGAACTGGGCGGGACCCGCGCTGGTTAAGGCCCACGAGTCCCTGTTATGTGGAATCGACCGCTGGTGGCAGCCGCTCGGCAACAATCTCCAGACCTTAATTCATAACGACTTCAATCCCCGGAATATTATGCTCCGCGGCCTCCCGTTGCGCCTTTGTGCCTACGACTGGGAGCTTGCAACTATCGGCGCTCCACAGCGCGATCTGGCCGAGTTTCTCTGTTTCACGCTGGCGCCTGAGACGTCGGCTGATGATGCGCCCGCCTGGCTTCAGCGTTACTGCGGTCTGCTGGAGGAACAAACAGGAACAACCATCGATCGGATCGAATGGGAAGCGGGATTCCGGGCCGCGCTTTGTGACTTCCTGATCGATCGGCTGGCAATGTACGCGATGATTCATCGCTTCCGTCCACAGGCGTTTCTCCCGCGCGTCGTGCGCACCTGGCTGATGCTTCACAACCGTTTCCCGTGGCCTATCTCATGAACAACGTCCCCGCTCACATGGAACCCGCTGGACCAGCGGGCACCATACACGTCAGCAACCTGATTACGTACATGGCGCTCATGGCAGGCTGTGGTGCTGCATATCTCGCCATGATCTCTCACCACCGCGCTGCGGCCGGGGCGTTCATGGCCGTCGCCGTTATTGCTGATACCTTCGATGGACTCTTCGCTCGCTTGTTTGATCGCACAAGCTTCCAGTCGGCGTTTGGCGTACAACTCGACAGCCTCACCGATGCCGTAACGTGCGGCTTCGTTCCTGTGATCGTACTCGCGTCAGACAGCACGCCAGCGACATTGGGCGCAGCCTTTGCGTGGTGGAGTTGCGCGTTTCTCTATACGTTCGCTGCTATCACGAGGCTCGGCTACTACAACCTCACACACGGCGACGGCCCTTGGTTCGTCGGCCTGCCAGCGCCTTTCTGCGCCCTGGTGATCTCGACATCACTGCTCTGGTCACCACACGCTCTCGCCGCTGCATTGATTTTGGTCTGCTGCGCTGTGGCCATGGTTGCACCGATCCGTCTACCGCGTCCGCGGGCCGCAGGGCTCATCGCCTTCGTGGGCTGGGCGCTGGTTCTCGTGGTGCTTCACGGCCTGGTTTAATTGAGCTTGGATCGGGTCAGTACCACCTGCGGTAGCGGGTGGGTGCGTAGCTACGGGCGACTGCTCATCATCTCGTTAGATCAACGCTGCGAGCACCTTGTGTTGATAGCACTGACCTGCTTGAGGGCTGCGCACCCACCCGCTATCGCAGGTGGTACTGACCCGGTCCCAATCACATTGGCTAAGGGAAACTCGTAGTACTCGGCTGGCGTCGAAGAGCGACCCCCGAACATCGTTCCACGAAGATTCGATTCACCAATCTCGCTATTTCTTCCACCGCTCTTTCAGGAGGCTTGCCACGGCGATGAATCCCACAAACGGCGGTTGTCGACGAATGGTCAAATCCTGGCGCCCAGCGCGATTGACCCCTCTCATCCAAACCATAGGTTAAGTATGCCGAAAGCGTATCGATCCCAGTGCCAGGCCGCTCGCCGATCAAATGAATGATCATTTCAGCCTTCAGCAGCGAACCGACGTGATAACCCGCCCGCACTCTCCCATTCTCAATAACAATGTCTATCTCGCTAATATGATGACCTGCCGCCTGGAGTTCGCGCCGTATGCCCGGTAGGACCGAACGCAGATTCTCATTGACCGCGTTCGCATTGAGCCCATCCGAAACGACAACCTGCACTTGCGGCCGGCGCGCGGAATAGAGCGCCTGGATACGAACCGTATCCTCGTCTGCGATCAGCTCGCCCGTTGCCGCGTGCGCCAGGTAGTCATCTCGGTCCAAAGACCTTGTATGCGCTCGAACGTGACGCGGCGACGAGTCAAAGACCACTGCCTCTTCCATTGTCGCGTAGAGTGCGTTCCTCGCATTTGAGTAGATCCCCGTAATTCGAGCGTTCGCTTCGGGCGGGTCACCGTAGTTTTCGTCACAGCCGTAACCAAGATCGGACCCTCGTTCGGCTAGCGCTCCAATCTTTTTTGCTCCTTCGTCGCGGAGCGTATCCAGCGAACGAGTGTCGCCACCAGCTTTGTGATAAGCCGCATACAGTACATCCGCACTCCTACCGGATACCGCGCCGAATTCAGTCATCGCGGACAGCTCGATTAATCTCTTCTGCATTGCGGAGGCGATTTGGCGCCCGGTTTGGCGGCGCAACCTCGGATGCTCGCGAAACGAAGTTGTCATGTATCCAAGCATTGGATCCGCGTTTCCCGCGACCGCCATCAAATAGGCCGGGGCAGCCTGGACCACGATGTGTTCCGTCAGGGTCTGCAATTCGACAGGTCCAATGCCCATATGAAAAGTGGCGCAGACATCGAGTCCCATTGTGATTCCGTGAAGCTTGGCCATCACAGTGTCTTCAAGGCACGCCCGTAGCAATTGCTCGCCGGTGCGGAAGACTTCGGGTCCGATGAATCCGGCGACATCGTTCACAATCATCCAACTGCCTGTCTGCTGTTGAATGAGTCTCGCAACCCCGTAGGCTCGCGCTTCGAGTGTAACCATATCAACACCCTCGGCAGCCTGATTGGTGACTGCGGAACCCTGACCCGTCTCGAAGTAGAGCCCGTCAAATCCAGGCGCAAGGGCGAGCAATCCATCAACATTGAGTCCCACCATCCCCAATATTGCCTTCGAGGTTCCGGCAAGACTTTGAAAGCCAACATCCACTTTTGTTTGTGAGCGCGCAGTGGTCTGCTTCACGATGTCCGACAGCACGCAGAATCGAGTAGGTAACTCAAGTCGCTCGACCACACTCTGCAGTAACTGCTCGAGCCTAATGATTGTGTCGACATCGTCGCTGGCAGGATTGAGACCGAGAATCACATCCCCGCAACCGTACGCGACCCCTTCGAGAATTGAAAGCAATATCTCGGTTTCATCGTCGCCTGGGGAGTTAGGCTGAATTCGCGAGCCGAGATGTCCCGGTGAACCTATAGCGATTCCTCCTCCCGGCAGCGGATTGAAGAGCTTGCAGGAAAGCGTTCCCAGCTCTTCATTAGTCATCACTTTCACCACTGCAGCAGCGGCTTCGCTTGAGACACCATTGCGATGACGCTCGATCCAACTCGTGCCTTGCGGCGAAAGGAGAATTCGCTTGAGCTCAGCCACGGTAAGGTGAGCCACTTCACCGGCCAGTTGCGGATCCAAAGATCGATGAAGAGCTTCAGTGACTTGATCTTCAACGAAGTCCGTACTGGCAATATCTCCGAGTGACAGAGCGGCCAGCGCGTCACGTGCTTCTCGGCGAACGTGGTCATCGCGCGTGCCGCCGACGTTCAGATCGCCTTCTTTGAACTCATTGGCGAGCGCAAATATTTGGCTAAGCTGGTTGCGAGCCATGGTGAAGAATCATTCTAGACCGGAAGAGAATCAGGGAGAACCCGTCAAGAGTTGACTGCGCGTGCGGATTGAAATCGCAGATCCCTACCGTGTCAATTTCCATCACGAGCGGGTAATGGTACAGGTTGAAATCGACTCATTACGCCGAAGGCGTTGGCTAATTTAAGCCCAGGGTTGGAGCGCAGCGACAACCCTGGGTAAGAATCGAAAAATTTAGATTGAACCCTGAAAGGGTTCGGCGGTCGGCGAACCCTTTCAGGGTTTTCAATAATTATCATTGCTTGACCCAGGGTTGTCGCTGCGCTCCAACTCTGGGCTTAAATTAGCCAACGCCTTCGGCGTTTCAAACTGAACCAGTACTCACGAACGGGGAAAAGTTAGGTATGGTCCAAGCCTCAATATTAGCTTCAAGAATTCAACCTTCTGATCAGTTCTGAAATCGTTGACGCTATCTAATCGCGGGAGTATAGTCCGAGCATCGCTGGTCCTTTTCTGGTCTCCCTTTCTGAACAACAGTGGCTTAAGGAGTGCCTACCATGAAACTCACCCCTGGATTTCTTAACAGGCAAAACGTCGTTGGTCTAATTTTGGTTGCGATAGCCTGCTCGTTTCTGATTTCTACATTCAGCAAAGTAGAAAGTGCTGTTCAAACAACGAAGCGCACTATCGAAAATAAAATTCCCGGTCACGTGCCGCTCCAGATCAAGTTTAAGAAAGACAAGGAGGACAAGATAAAGGGTAACAAAGAGTGGTATCGCGACTTTGAAATGGAGATTACCAACACCGGTGATAAACCTATTTACTTCTTTTCCCTCTTTATCCAAATGCCCGGCGTTACCGGCGCAGATGGAGGAGTCATGGTGTTTAATGTTTTCTTCGGAAGAGCGGAACTGGTCGATGCTAACGTCAGACCGGGGCCTGATGACAAGCCGCTTATGCCGAAGGAAACTTATACTTTTGCAATTCCTGTAAAAAACCAGATCGCGTGGGAGGCGTGGCAGAAGAGAAATAACAAATACGATGTTCCGAAACTAGAGATTTTGTTCAACCACTTGACTTTCGGTGATGGTACCGGATTTATGTCACTCGGCGCGATTCCGTTTCCAGTAAAACAAGATCCGGAGGATTTGGCGCGTTGCCTGCAAAATTCTCCGCCAGCCGAGCGTTGGGCCACCAACCCGACAAATGCTTCCGGTCTATTAGCAACCGTGCTTGAGACACCGGCGGCTTTTGCGCCGGTGAATTTTTCTTCAGAGGAGTCCGCTGCTTCAACACTTTCCATCCCACCGGATATTTGTTGTCCGAGCACATCCTGCAACAAATTCAAGAATGTTACATACACCTGCGTCTGTGACAGTGACCTGAGCAACGCTGCCAGTATTGCGACAACTCCTTGCAGCGATCCGGCCGGCGCCTGCGGTAATTCGGTCCCAATGAATAGCGCGTGTAGCTTTGCGGGAGTGGAGTGTCCGCAAAGGGCTTTTACCCCATGCGTTCCCCCGCCCACGCCTACTCCGACACCAACTCCCTGCCCGGCGACCTTCCCTTCGAGCTGTCCAAGCGGTATAGCCAAAGATGTTTGTTCGGATCCGGAGAATGACGGATGTCCACCGTTCATGCATCCCGAAGGTGCGTGTTGTGTAATGGATGATTGTAATTATCCGGCTCTGACATGCCCGCTCGGAAAAACCAAAATACAATCTGGTCCACCAATATGCTCTCAGTTTTGTGCTGAGATCCTTCCCTTACCTGAAGCCGCGTGCCTCGAATTCGGATTCGTGTTCAGCATTGCCGGTGGTTGTAGGGAGTCGGTGCCGATTGAACCCGAAGATTGCGAAGACTTCTTTTGGTTCTGGAATTATCAATTTAGTGGTTGTAATGCAGAACCACAGACATGCAGTGGGCATTGCTCGCCTTATTGGCCACTAGAGTCTGGCGGATGCGAATTTGGTCTGGACTACTGCGCTTTTCAATGGGGCTGCCCCTTTGGCTTTACTGATGGCGGGTCTGGATGTTGTTGTGGTCCAACACCCGTATTGATTGACGTCGCGGGAAATGGATTTGCATTAACCGATGCGTATAGCGGTGTTAATTTTGATATGGGAGGCGATGGTCATAGTGAACCGATAGCCTGGACGACCAGCGGTACGGATGACGCCTGGCTGGTACTCGACCGTAATGGTAACGGTAAGATTGACAGTGCTAAAGAGATGTTTGGAAATTTCACCGAACAGCCAATTACCGCACCTCCGAATGGATTCCGAGCCCTTGCCGAGTATGACAAGCCCGAAAAAGGCGGTAATCGAGATGGTCGGATCCGCAACAGCGATGCCGTCCATGCATCACTTCGCCTCTGGCAAGATGTGAATAAGAATGGTGTCTCGGAGCCTTCCGAGCTGCATTCGCTTTCAGAGTTCGGTCTAAATACGCTCGAGCTCACGTTTAAGGAGTCGAAAAAGACTGACCAATACGGTAACCAGTTCAGATATCGCGCCAAAGTGAAAGATGAGAACTCCCGGATTAGTCGGTGGGCCTGGGATGTGATTCTCCAGGTGAATCCTCCGCCAAAACGTGGGGCTAAGAAGTAGAGACCTTCGACCACGCAGCGTCAATTGAACTACGCCGAAGGCGTTGGCTAATTTGAGCCCAGGGTTGGAGCGCAGCGACAACCCTGGGTAAGAATCGAAAAATTAGATTGAACCCTGAAAGGGTTCGGCGGTCGGCAAACCCTTTCAGGGTTTCAATAATTATCATTGCTTGACCCAAGGTTGTCGCTGCGCTCCAACCTTGGGCTCAAATTAGCCAACGCCTTCGGCGTTTCAAACTGAACCAGCACTCTATTTTACTTTCCCAAGAAAAAAAGGCCCAGTCGAGTTAAATCGACTGGGCCAATTCTGACAAACTCAACAAAGTTACTTAGGAAAGCATTTTTGCTGCTTGTGCCTGGTCGTGGCTGGGGAAGCTTACCGGCTCCTGCGACTCGAGTTGTTCGCAATCGTATTCCAACTTCCCGTCTTCAAGTTTGATCAGGCGGTCGGCCACATCGTAGTAGCGATCGTCGTGACTGATGACGATAACTGTCTTGCCTCTCGCCTTCAGCTCAGGTAACAGTGACTGATAAAAGGTCTGCTTGAAAGTCGGGTCCTGATCGGCGGCCCATTCGTCAAACAGATAGATCGAACGATCTTCGAGATAGGCTGTGAGCAGGGCCAGGCGTTTACGTTGTCCCTGTGAAAGCTGCGTCGTCGAAAGCACTCCTTCTTTGACGTCGAGCTTGTGATTGAGCTGAAGCTTGACGAGATACTCGCGGGCCTTATCGTCGAGCTTCGGTGCCTCCAGTCCGAGCAAACTGTCGAAAAGGAAAAAGTCGGAGAAGACCACTGTGAAGTGTTGGCGATACCAGTCACGATTCTCATCCGTAACTGGCTGACCATTAATGCGCAGCTCACCCTCCTCTGGCGGATAGAGTCCAATCAGAAGTTTTGCGAGTGTCGTCTTGCCGCTGCCATTGCCTCCGGTGATAAACACGAGCTCACCCGGCGTGAGTTTCAGATCAACAGGCCCAAGCGTGAAGCGACTGTTTTCGGCCTCGCGATAATAGCTATGAGCGACCCCTCGCAGTTCTACAGTCTCCCATGCGGGTAACTCTTCGGATGTCTCCGCTGCTTCTTTTTCCGTTGTATTATTTGCAAGCGACAGGCCCAACGAATCCACCCTCTCCAAAGCAATGTTGGCGCGAAACATCGTCGGCAACATGATGGAGACGAGTTCGATTGGCATCATTATGAAAAGCAGCAGAAGCGTGTAGCCGGTCAAAACGTCTGTACTTGTATTCGTGTATACCGGCACCGCGAAGACAAGCAGACCTATTAATAGAAAGAACAGAACTTGTCCCATCCCACTGGCGGCGGTGGTGATCCCACTACCGATAACATTATGACGCCGGTACGATTTGGCCGTCGCTTGTAGTATGCGCTCCATGAAAGACTGGCGACGGTTGCGATGGAGCTTCAATTCCTTGTTGCCGTCGATCAGAGCCCGAAAGTGTTTGAACAGCGAATCGTGATCTTCACGCGCGAGACGGAGGTAACGCGTCGCCTTTCGTACAGCCATCTGAAACATGAACATCCCTGCGCTCATAAAAATGACAACTCCGATGAGCACGGGCCACGAAAGCCAGCCCAGGTAAATCAGACTGGCGATCAAGATTGTAGACTGCATGATGATCGTAGGAATGCCGGCAAGCGCGCTGCTTACAGTTGTCACGTCGTCAGTGAGTGCAGCGAGCAGACGATGCGGGCCGACTTCTTCGAGTTGACGCAAGGGAGCGCCAAGGATTTGACGGCTCAAGTGCGTGCGCAGATCGTAAATTGCTGTTTGCACGACATGCGAAAGTGTGACCTGCGAAGCAACGCGACTGATCGGCAGAACAATCCAAAGTGCAATAAAGCCCCACAACAGATTTGGGGAAGCCGATTTCCCGGCTGTGAGAGCTGCATGGATAATTGCCAGCAGCGCCGCGTTGCAAGCGCCACAAACAATGCCACCGAAGATCGCGAGAATAACGGTGCGCCTCGAGTAGCTCAACAATACAGATATGAGTTTCATGTTCTTATGCTCCTACACTCTTGCTTGGAAGGGGTCAGTACCACCTGCGGTAGCGGGTGGGTGCGCAGCCATGCGGCGACTGCGCTGCTTGAGGGCTACGCACCCACCCGCTACCGCGGGTGGTACTGACCCGGTTCAGACGAAGTAAATAAGTAGTCTGGACTACTGATCGGGCGTTATCTCATTGAGGTGCTTCGTTTGGCTGGGCGTGAGGATCTTGCGTGCGTCAAACAGGATTCCTGTATTCACCTCTATTTGTTCGGCAATAATCGCAATCACCTCATCGCGGCGCTGGTTCACCGCAGCTTCGTCAAACTGCTCACTAAAAATCGCTTGCTCGAGAGCTTCACGGGCTGCTTTTTCCTTCTGGCTCAACGTCATCATCTTCGCCACGCGACTGTTAACCACAGTCCCCACTTGCGAATTCTGATCACTACTCAGGCCGATGTCAGAGAATTTTTCCGGGAGTTGCACAATCAATTGATAATCATTGCGCTCAAGCGGCAGTTCAGGACGAATGCGGGTTACCTGTTCGGAGGTGAGAACCTTGCGCATTGCTGTATGCAGTTCTATGTTGACCTGGACGCGTTTGGCATTGGCGGCAACTAATTCACCCTGACGTTGCTTTACGGCGCTTTCATCAAGTGCGTCATTCATGATCACCTTCGCCAAGGCGGTGAAGGCCCTGCGCTTTTCCTGCTCAGCACTTAACAAGTCGTCCTGAAATCTGCTGGGGACGGCCTGCAACTGAGCTTTCTGATCTGTTGAGAGAGCCAATAGCTTAGTGATGCGAGGCGGGAGGGTAATGACCAACCGAAATTTCGTGTTGTAGTCCTGGCGACCGGCCGCATTGGATGCAGCAGATTTGGAACTCTGTCCTTTAATAGCCGCAAATAAGAATACTGCGGCTAAAAACACCAGAGCCACGAGGTTGATTCCTAAGTACAATTGGTTCATAAACTCCTCCCCTCGTTAAGGGTTTGATTGTTAGCGTAATCTGCATCTCCGGCAAAGCCGCCTGAGCTCCAAACCGAGCCCGGCAGGCTGTCAAAATAAATGTCGCAATTGCCATTGAGGAGGCGGACTTCGACCAAACCGGCTTCGCGAGCCACACTCAGGAAGCGCTGTGCCTCCTTAATCTGCGTTGCGTCCGGTGTATAGGCCAGGCCGAGGAGAAATTCGAGCCACGGCTCAAGTCCCATTGCGTACACATAAAGTCGTTCTGCGCCGACAGCTTCAAGCAGGCAAAGACCTCTGTTTGAATCACATCCTTTGTACCTGCGAGATTGATTTATGCTGTGCTTGGGTTGGCGCGGCAGGATTGAGCCGCTGGTCCATGTAAGCGGAGCTCCAACACACTCCATTCCTAAAAACACAGTATGAATTGGACCAAGCACACGCCGAAGGTTTCGATACATTTCCTGATCGAGACAATCGGAGTCGGCGGCGAACAAAATCCGATGTTGACCTGCGCGCACGACGTAGGCCGTTTTTCCATGAGGTAAATCCGCGTGCTCTCCCAGAAACGGAATCCCGATGATCTCTCCATCAGAAACACTGATCGATTCGAGAGCATCGATTTCGATCACGCGCTTGAAGCCAATCGCCTGCGCACACAACTTGAGCGAAAGATCTCCATAGAACGTTCCGTTTGAGCGTGGGACAACCAGACATCCGATTTTGTGACGCAACCGCAACAGCGACTCCACGCAGAAGTGATCGTGGTGCGCGTGTGTGACCAGGACATAATCGATCCGCGGCGGGAGGTTCTCATACGTCAACCGTTCTGTGTTCACCTCTGCCGGTCTCACGCCTAGACACGGATCAGTCAAAATCGTGACTCCATTCCACTCAATCAGGACACAAGCGTGGCCCACGTAGCGAATGCGAGGCTCCGTGCCCTTCCACGTCTCGTATTCGGGAAGCTCTTCCGTAGTCAACAAAGGTAATAAAGAACTCTCTGCTGAAGACGGCAAGCCAAATAGTTCGCGTATGTATCCCAATTCCTGCGAAGTGGTATCGAGCCGGCAGAGTTCATCCACCTGCTCACTCTCAAATGGAACACTCCAATGAATCTCCTCCGGCTGCGGAAGTCGCGGGGTATTCATGAAGAACGGCCGGCTGTCGTCGCGTTGCCGGAATATCCGGAACGACTGAAGCTGTTTCTTGTGGTAGCCACTCTGGTAAAGCAGTCCTTCGAAGAACCGAACGATGGGATGATCGTAGTAGTCGTAAACCAGCTCAACATATCCTCTCAGCTCAGGAGGCAATTTTTCATAATAGGAATCGAGGCTAAGCCCATCAGCCTGGCTCGAAAGCTGATTGTGAAAAGCGATGACACTCTCCGCAAATCGCAGATTGTCTGCCTGCTCGGCTTCCGTATTTCGCAAAAAGTCTTTGACCTCAGCCGCTCTCGCAGCGGGAATGTCCACCACCCTGCCGCTGCGCAGACGCAGATTCTGGCATGCTTCAGCGTGAGATTGCGGGCTATCCAGATAGGACCGTAACAAATTGCTCTGATAGTTCCGCAGGTGCAGACTGGAGACCACTGGCCCCAGCACGTTCGCCCATGCCACCCACTTATTAACTAACGGTTCGATCGCCGTACTCGCATTCAACCTATACATAGACATGTTCTTGCCGTCCTTTCATGTCCACGATCCTCTCCTTCGTTTTCCTTCGTCCTGGCTTTGCACAAAAAGTCCTGAAATCCCACCCACGGCAGTGGGTGGTTCATTCAAATACTTTCTACAAACTTAGATAGTGACTTCGGAATCCCACCAACGGTAGTTGGTGGATTGTTCAGGTTCTTTCTAAAAAGGATTTGAAGTATCCACCCACTACCGTGGGTGGGATTACCGTTGGCCTTCAGGAGATGTCTATAGAAAGGATGTGAATGATCCACCCACTGCCGTGGGTGGGATTTCAGAACTATTGCGCAAAGGGCTTCGTCCTTGATGTCAAGGCAAAGCTGCTTTCCCCATTAACTGCGGCTGAGCCTCATTGGCAAATACCTCATTTCCTTTCTCAATGCAGGCGCGCATCTGTTGGCCCAGAACCCGCACGTATGGCTCTATAACTATCTGGCCGTGGTGGCCCGGAACACGATAGATTTCGACTCGGTTCCGGCGAGAGCACGCCCCAGCCCATAGCTGGATCACCAAATGACGGATGTTCCTCCATATGCTTGTAATACTCGACACCCACGTCAGTACTGCGGAATAGCGTTATCCGGTCCGGATAAACTCGCGGCTCGTATTTCCGGACTGCTCGCCCATGATATTGATAAATCCTCAGCTTCCGACGTGCTTGTTGTAGTCTTCTTGGGTCGCTACCGAAGAGTTGAGTAGCTCTCAACTGATCCACAACAAACTCCAGTTGGGCCTCGGCATTTTGCTGTCTAAATTCCTCCAGGGTGAGGGAAAGGTTTTTTCCACTGGCCTCGGCTGCCTCAGTGGCCCAGGCAAAGAGCACAGCGTCAGGGTCATGAGCGCGCTCATTCTCTTCGCGGTGAAAACTTGGCGCTATCGTATCTATGATCGCCAGCAAAGATACTGTCTGGTTCTGGTTGTATAACTGCTGGGCTATTTCAAAGGCCACAAATCCGCCAAACGACAATCCCCCGATTACATATGGTCCTTCCTGTTGGATTGAACGAATCTCATCGACATAACGCGCAGCCATCTCTTCAATGGTTGTGTAAGGCTCGCGCTCTCCGTAACTTCCCACGGCTTGTAATCCATAGAAGGGTCGATCAGGAACGAATTGCCGCGCCAGATCAACCAGAGGGAGCACGGAACCGCCCGCCGCATGAACACAGAAAACCGGTGCTTTGGATCCACGCTGCTGAAGTGGAACCAGCGGCGCCCACAAAGGAGGTTCGTCGTTGAGTTGAGGAATTGCGAATGACTCCTTAATCCCTGATGAGAAACGTTGCGGCTGGACGTCTGATTCTTCAAAGCTACCAATCAAGCCTCGCAGTCCATTAAGAAACTCATGGACCAGCCTTTCTACTGTTGCGTGTTCATGCCTGCGATCACTGAAACTCCACCGGACGTACAACTGTTGGCCGGCGATGGTGGCGTTTACTTCCAGTAAGTGCGTGCGCCTGGCCTGAGTACTATGTGCTGGTCCTGGAGATTCAGGAGCCGACCCAAACTCCAGTGCTCCCTTCCCCGATTGTTCCTGCTCCTGGCCCTGCACAAAGCGGCCTCCATAATTAAATGAAATTTCCGGCTGAGGCAGCGACTCTAAACGGTCGACAGTCTCTTTGTTTCCACTTAAATATCGCAGCACGCCATAACCTATTCCTCGCTTTGGTACAGCGCGTAATTGCTTGGTAACGAACCTCAACCGCTCTTCCCATGGCGCATTGTCTTCTAAAGTCAGCAACACCGGATAAAGTGTTGTGAACCAGCCCACGGTGCGCGTCAAATCCACTTCGCCAACAGTTTCTTCGCGTCCGTGACCTTCCACATCTATCAGCACGTGTTTGTCACCGGTCCACTGAGAGAGGGTCTCTGCCAACACTGTCAGCAGCACTTCGTTGACTTGGGCGTTACCTGCTTTCGAGACCTCAAACACGAGCTTCCGCGTTTCTTCGACGTCGAGAGTCGCTGATACATGGTGAGTTGTTGAGTTTAGATTCTCACCGTCAGAGAAATCTGTTGGCAAAGGCACCACTTCGCGTCGCTTGTCATCCAGCCAATAGTCGATCTGGGCAAGCAGGTGCGGCGACTCCGCATACTCCCGCAACACCTCGGCCCACTGTTGGTAACTGGTTGTCTTGGCCGGCAATTGCACCTCCGCAGCACCCTGCTCCAACTGCTCATAACCACGATGCAAGTCTTCCAACAGTATTGCCCATGACACGATGTCCACTGCCAGATGATGGACCACAATCAGCAACCGCCCACCGCGCTCAGCACCACTTTCGTCTACTCCCAACTGGAAGTAGTGCACCTGTAGTAACGGCCCTTCCCTCAGGTCGAGGCTGCTCTGTGCCGCGGCCGCCAGTCGCTCGATCTCTCCCCGCTGTGCTGCTGCAGCCACGCCGCTCAGGTCATGTACTGTTAATGGCACCTCGCTGCTCACAGCCTCATAGTGTGCGTTCCAACTTTCTCCAGCACGGCTAAACCGTAGCCGCAGCGCATCGTGATGGCGCAACAACGCTCCTACCGCAGCTTTCAGTAACTCCGGCTGCAGACGCCCCCTCACCGACACCATCGTCACTTGATTCCAATGATGAGGCTCCACGAATGACTGCGCGAAGAACCACTGCTGGATCGGCGTCAAGCGTTGCTTCCCACTCACTTCCCCTTGCTCGTTCTCTATCACCGCAGTTGTATCCGCCACTGCGGCCAATTCAGCCACCGTTCGGTACTCAAACAAGTGTTTATGGGCCAGCCGCAATCCCTTTCGATTGGCGCGGGTTACAACCTGAATCGAGAGAATCGAATCGCCACCCAACTCGAAGAAGTTGTCATGTATCCCCACTCGCTCCACACCCAGCACTTCCGCCCAGAGCCGGCACAACTCCGCTTCCACTTCATTCCGCGGTGCTTCATAGCTCGCCTTCAACTCAGGCCGTGCTCCATCTGGCGCCGGTAGCGCCCGCCTGTCCACCTTCCCATTGGCCGTCAACGGCATCTCCCGCAACTCCACCACCACCGCCGGGATCATGTACTCCGGCAACTGCTCGCTCAGCCGGCTCCGCCACTCGCTCATCGTCACCGCCGCGGCTCCCTCGCCCCGCACCACGTAACCCACCAGCCGTTTCTCGCCTCCGGCTCCTTCCTGCACTACTACCACTGCATCCTGCACTTCGTTCTCGCGTCGTAATGCCGCCTCAATCTCACCCAACTCGATCCGGTATCCACGCAGCTTCACCTGCTGATCGCGCCGCCCCAGAAACTCCACGCGCCCGTCCGCCAGATATCGCGCGAGGTCTCCCGTCCGGTACAGTCGTGCTCCCGCCTGCTCACTGAACGGATGCGGCACAAACTTCTCCGCCGTCAGCTCCGGTCGCCGCCAGTAGCAGCGCGCCAACCCCACGCCGCCAATGAAGAGTTCTCCAACAACTCCCACCGGCACCGGCTGCATCCGCTCATCCACGATGTAGAGCTCCGTGTGGTCTATCACTCTCCCGATGCTCGGCTCGCGCTCGCCACTCTCCTCCAGTTCCCGCTTCACATCTGCGTTTATGCTGGCACACACCGTCGCTTCACTCGGCCCATAGGCATTGACGAACCGCTCCACCTTCTCGCTCCAGGCCGCCGCCACTCTCCGGCTGCACGCTTCTCCGGCCACTATCAAACTCCGCAACTGCCCGACTTCGCGCGGCTCCGTCACCGCTAACAGCGACGGCGGCACCGTCACCACATTGATCGCCTGCCGCTCCATCTCTGCCACCCACGCCTCTCCCACCAATGCTTCCCTCGGCTGCGGCAAACAGAGCGTCGCCCCCGCGCTCAGCGTCACAAACATTTCCGACACGGACGCATCGAAGCTCAGCGACGCAAACTGCATCACTCGGTCATCTCGGCTCAGTCCAAACTCGCGCTGCTGCACCCGCGCCAGGTTCACCAGCCCCTGGTGCGTTACGCTCACTCCTTTGGGCCGTCCCGTCGAACCGGATGTGTAGATCACGTAGGCCAGATTTTCCGCCCTTACTCCACTCGCGATGTTCTCTCCGTCATACTCACCTTCTCGCTCCGCCCACTCTGTATCGAGGCACAGTATCTCTCCCCAGTGCGCCGGCAACTGGTCCAGCAGTCGCTCCTGAGTGAGCAACAACGGCACGGCAGTCTCTTCCAGCATGAACGACAACCGCTCAGACGGATAACCAGGATCCAGTGGTAAGTAAGCTCCGCCCGCCTTCAACACTCCCAACACTCCCACTACCATCTCTACCGAACGCTCCAGGCAGAGTCCCACCACCACTTCCTGCCTGACCCTCTGCTCCCGCAGATAACGCGCCAGCCGGTTGGCCCGTTCGTTCAGTTCCCGGTAGCTCACTCGCTCGTCCCCAAACTCCACCGCTATCTGCTCCGGCCTCTGCTCCACTTGCTGTTCAAACAAACGATGGATGCACTCGGCCTGGTACTCCGCGGTGTTAGTCTGGTTCCAGTCGCACAGCAACTGTCGCTTCTCGGCTTCTGAAAGTAGCGAGACTTCTCCCAGCGTAATCTCCGGCTCCGAAACAAAGACCTCGAGCACGCGTTCAAAGCGCTTCAGCAAGCCCGCGATCGTCTCTTCACTGAATCGCCGCTGGTCGTATGTTATTTGGGTAAAGATCCGCTCGCCTGGTAGTACAACCAGCTCGAGTGGGTAATTTGATGTCTCGAAGTTGTTGCTCTGTGTATTAGGCTCTACGCGGATTCCCAAAGTCTGTTGTTGCTGCGGCGATGAAGAGTTGATTGGATAGTTCTCAAACACGACCAAACTGTCAAACAATCCATGCCCTCGGCCCATTTCACTCCAGCCCTGCACTCGCGCTAACGGACTGTACTCGTACTGCCTGGCCTCCAACTGGTCCAACTGCAACTGCTGCAACCACTGCCCTACATTCTGCTTTTCCTCAATCCGCACCCGCACAGGCAAGGTGTTAATAAACATCCCGACCATGGCTTCCACTCCTGGAAGCTCCGCCGGTCGTCCTGAGACGGTGGCGCCAAAGAGCACGTCGCGATTCCCACTGTAACGAGAGAGAAGCAGGGCCCAGGCGCCTTGCGCGATCGTGTTGAGCGTCAGTTGATATTGACGTGCCAGATGCTGCAGGCCGGTGCTTGTTGTGCTCGCAACTAAGAGATGCTGGCCATGGTAACGAGGAACGTCAGCAGAGCCATCGGAATGTACGAAGTCGTAAGGTAATGGTGTGCGCGCCAGAAAATTCTTTAGTGTGGACCGCCAGAAAGTCTCAGCTTCACCGAGATTTTGTTTCAGGAGCCATGCAATGTAAGTGCGGAAGGGTTTAGGTTCAGGCAGGTTCAATTCTTGCCCGTTGCTGAATGCCCGGTAAAAGCTCAAAGCCTCTCCAAAAATTATCGGGACAGACCAGCCGTCCATCAACACGTGATGATAGCTCCAGATAAAATGGTAGGTCTCATCCTCAAGGCGGATCAGAGACAGCCGCATCGGCACCTTGGACATGTCATAACCGCGCGTTCGATCTGCTTTGGCGTACTCGACTAATGCTGTTTTCCGTTCGGTCGAATCGAGGTTGCGCCAATCGAGTTCAACCCAATCCACGGGCCTGTGACGATGAACAATTTGAACCGGTTTCTTGATTTCTTCCCACGCAAACGAAGTACGCAGGACTGTATGTCTTTCGGTGACTCGGTCCCAGGCGCGCTTAAGCGCTGAGATATCCAACTTGCCGCGGAGAGTGCAGTTCAGTTGCTCGAAATATAGTTTCGAGTTCTCTGTGGAGAGCGTATGAACGAGCATTCCCTGCTGCAAAGGGGAGAGGCCATAGATATCTTCAATATCTTTTTTACTCATCTGCTTGTCCTGAAGTTGTTAAAGATTTGGAAGGTCAGTCGCCCGATGGTTAGGTCAGTTGCAATTCATTACGCCGAAGGCGTTCGCTAATTTGAGCCCAAGGTTGGAGCGCAGCGACAACTTGGATTAGATCCAATAGCATTGAACCCTGAAAGGGTTCGCGGTCGGTAAACTTTCGGGTTCAAGTACCAGTTGAATTTACGCCGAAGGCGTTCGCTAATTGCAGCCCAAGGTTGGAGCGCAGCGACAACCTTGGGATTAGATCACAAAATAGTCATTGAACCCTGAAAGGGTTCGGCGGTCGGTAAACCCTTTAGGGTTTCCAATAATTAGGTACTGCATCAGTTTGAATTTACGCCAAAGGCGTTCGCTAATTGCAGCCCAAGGTTGGAGCGCAGCGACAACCTTGGGATTAGATCACAAAATAGTCATTGAACCCTGAAAGGGTTCGGCGGTCGGCAAACCCTTTCAGGGTTTCCAATAATTACCGTTGCTTGACCCAGGGTTGTCGCTGCGCTCCAACCCTGGGCTGAAACTAGCGAACGCCTTCGGCGTTTCAAACTAATCCAAAACTGCCATCAGTTTGTCCAACTCCTGTTGCGACAACTCAGCCTCCGGGAAGTCAGCAGCGGAGAAAAGATGAGTAGTGGATTGCCGCGTCTCCTGGATGATTTCCCTGATGGCGCGCAGCATCTGCTGCGCCACTTGTTCGATGGTTTCGCGCCGGTGCACTTCTTCGCTATAGGTCCAGTGGACCACCAACTCTCCACCGACCGCACTGGCATTGATTTCCAGCATGTGACAGCGGCTGCCGCGCGGGCTATATGCTGCCCCGTAGCTCTCCGGAGCGGGTCCTACCATGTGCGCCTTCTCGCGACCGCTCCACATCACCGCGTCCGGCATAGTTGAAGCTCACCTCGGCCTGCGGCTGCTTCGCCAATTGCTCCCGCACCTCGCTCGCTCCGCTCAAATAGCGCAGCACCCCATAGCCTATACCCCCCTGTGGCGCCTGCCGCTGTTGTTCCTTCACTCGCCTCAACTTCTCGCTCCAGCTTCCCTCTCCCAACTTCCATCATCAGCGGGTGAAGCACCGTGAACCATCCCACCGTCCGCGTCAAATCTACTGCCCCAACCGTCTCCTCCCGCCCATGACTCTCCACATCTATCAACACTCGCTTTTCACCGCTCCACTCCGAGAGACTGGCCCCCAGCGCCGTCAGCAGCACTTCATGCACTTGCGCTCGCGTTGCTTTCGGTACTTCCGTCAGCAGCGATTGCGTCTCCTCTCCTGCCAGCCGCACCGTCACCTGTCGCGCCGCTGCTACCAGGTGTGTCCCTCTCCCATCCACCGGCAACGGCCTGATGCCGCTGCGCTCCGGAGTGGTCCAATAGTCGATCTGGGCAGCCAGTTGCTCCGACTGCGCATACTCCTGCAACACCTCGGCCCACTGTTGGTAACTGGTCGTCTTGGCCGGCAATTGCACCTCTCCGCACCCTGCTCCAACTGCTCATATCCACGCTGCAAGTCTTCCAATAAGATTCGCCAGGACACGATGTCCATCGCCAGATGATGGACCACAATCAGCAACCGCCCGCCGCGCTCCGCACCGCTTTCGTCTACTCCCAACTGGAAGTAGTGCACCTGTAGCAACGGCCCCTCACTCAAGTCGAGGCTGCTCTGTGCCGCGGCCGCCAGTCGCTCGATCTCTCTCCGCTGTGCTGCCACAGCCACGCCGCTCAGGTCATGCACCGTTAACGGCACCGCCGCGCTGCTCACCGCCGCATAGTGCGCTTGCCAAACTTCTCCAGCGCCTTCTCCAGCACGGCTAAACCGCAGCCGCAGCGCATCGTGATGGCGCAACAACGCTCCTACCGCCGCTTTCAGTAACTCCGGCTGCAGGCGCCCACTCACCGACGCCAGCGTCGCTTGATTCCAGTGATCAGGCTCCGCCAATGACTGCGAGAAGAACCACTGCTGAATCGGCGTCAAGCGTTGCTCCCCACTCACTTCCCCTTGTTCGGTCCTAAGCTTCGGAGTCGTATCAACCGCCGTGGCTAAGGCTGCGATGGTGCGCTGCTCAAACAGTTGTCGCGGCGCCAGGCGCAATCCTTTTTGATTGGCGCGAGCCACGATCTGAATCGAGAGAATCGAATCGCCGCCCAATTCGAAGAAGTTGTCATGTATCCCCACTCGCTCCAGCCCCAGCACTGCCGCCCAGATCCGGCACAACTCCGCTTCCACTTCATTCCGCGGTGCTTCATAGCTCGCCATCAACTCCGGCCGTGCTCCATCTGGCGCCGGTAGCGCCCGCCGGTCCACCTTCCCGTTGGCCGTCAACGGTAACTCCCGCAACTCCACCACCACCGCCGGGATCATGTACTCCGGCAACTGCTGGCTCAGTCGCTTCGCTCCGCTCTCTGTCGTCTCCGCCACTCTCTCATCGATGCCGCTTGGCTTCCTCCGCACGCACCACGTAGCCCACCAGCCGTTTCTCGCCTCCGGCTCCTTCCTGCACTACTACCACTGCATCCTGCACTTCGTGCTGGCTCGCAACGCCGCCTCAATCTCACCCAACTCGATCCGGTACCCACGCAGCTTCACCTGCTGATCGCGCCGCCCCAGAAACTCCACGCCGCCCATCCGCCAGATATCGCGCCAGGTCTCCCGTCCGGTACAGTCGTGCTCCCGCCTGCTCACTGAAGGGATGCGGCACAAACTTCTCCGCCGTCAGCTCCGGTCGCCGCCAATAACCGCGCGCCAACCCCACGCCGCCGATATATAACTCCCCAGTCACTCCCACCGGCACCGGCTGCATCCATTCATCCACGATGTAGAGCTCCGTATTGGCAATCGGTTTACCAATAGGAACCGGACCCGATGATGGCATCACCCTCGCCAACCTCGTAAACACAGCAGCCCACTACAGATTCAGTTGGACCATATTCATTGATCAGGCGCGTTGACGCCGAGTGAGTGCGCCAGAATTCAAGACTCTCGCTGCGCAGTTCCTCCCCACCGATAATCAGCGCCCTGGTTTTGCCATTTGCTTTTTCCGGCGGCAATAGCTGGCTCAATAGTTCCAGATGGGCGGGCGTGATCTTGATAAGACTGAAGTCGTTCGGCGTGCTCAAGGCGGAAGCCAGCCTCTCTATTCCCTCCGCTTCCGGAATCAACATCACGCTACGTCCCACCGCTAAAGGCGCAAACAGACTCGTGATCGTCAGGTCAAAAGCAATTGAAGAATGAACGGCAGAGCCCTGACCTTCGGAAACGGCGTACGCCTTCGTGCACCAATTGAGGTAGTTGACTAGTCCATGATGAGGAACCATGACTCCTTTCGGCTTGCCGGTTGAACCGGAGGTGTAGATGACGTAGGCGAGATTGTCTGGTCGAACCTCGGAGATCGGATTGCTGGTGCTCTCCTGCTCGATTTGTCCCCAGGCTTCATCAATGTTAATGACGACAGATCGAGATTCAGTAAGAGTTTCGGCTAAGCGCGACTGCGTCAATAACACTTTGAGTTCGGCGTCGTCCTGCAAGAACGATAATCGCTCTTTGGGATAACTTTGGTCCAAGGGAACATAAGCACCTCCGGCCTTCAGCACGCCGAGAATCGCCACAACCATTTCCAGGGAACGCTCCAGCAAAACTCCGACGAGCACTTCAGGGCCGACTCCCTGCTTTTGTAAATAGTGGGCCAGTTGATTAGCACGCTTGTTCAACTCGCCATAACTTATCCTCTCGTCCTCATAGATCACGGCAGGCGCTTCGGGATCGCGCTCAACCTGAGCTTCAAACATCTGATGGAAGCATTGTTCGGGATAAGTGGTGGCGGTTTGGTTCCACTCAACCAATAATTGGTAACGCTCACTCGAGGACAATATCTCTGCCTGGCCGATGGCGATCTCAGGATGGTTGAAGAGTGCCGCTGCGATCGTCTGAAATTCACCTGCCAATCGCTCAATGTCGTCTGTATTGAAGAGGCTGGAATCGTAGTGAAGCTCCGCGGTTAGATCGCGCTCGTTTCGCCAACAGCTAAGTTTCAGTTTGTACGGCTCAATGCAGTCATACTGTCTGGTGATCGTGAACTTAATGTCTTCCGCGACATATGCAGCCTGCTGCTCGTCATAATCGAAGCTAAACGGAAAAAAGCGAGGCTGATTATCGCTTCTTTGGCTTTGGATTATCTGATCAAAACTAAAAAACTCTTGCCAATCATCCGCCTCTTGCACCAGCTCATGAGCCTGACTGGCCACTTCATGGAAAGGCAGCCCGGCATGTAGATCGAGTTGCACCGGCAAGTACTTCGCAAGCAGGCCGAGCACTCCTTTAAGTTCAATGTCATTACGTCCATCACATGAGCGTCGCGACAATCAGGTCTGACGACTGGGTCAACCGCCAAAGGAGAATCTGCCAGCACGACTGCAATAACGCCGCCTCAGTTACTTTGTATTCTAGAGACAGCTTCTCCAGCTTGACTGAGATCTCCGGCGACAGTGCGATGGTCCATACTCTCGGTTGAAAGCTTGCATCCTTACGCTTCTGTTCGAATGACAGTTCCAACTGAGCTCCGTCAACGAACTTTGGCTTACGCCAGTAATCCCGACCTGCTTTGGTGTCGGCGGACTCAAGCAACTCATGTTGCCATTCGGCCAGGTCTGCGAACTGCATCTCTGATTCCGGTAGTTCGTCATCATTCAAGAGAGCGGCATAACTTTGGCTCAATTCATAAACCAGCCGGTTGAGACTGGGCCGATCGCCACACAAAGCCGGCAAGCCAAGAATCAAGATTTGACGCGCTGTCTGCAACTTGATCAAAAAGAGATGAATAGGCGGGCTTTGCTGGAGGTCAAACGGCAGCTCCAGGGCTTGCTGAAATAGAGCGTTGATCTCCATCTCCTGCGCTGAGGAGTTCAGATGACTCAAGTCGTAGATCTGACGTCACGGGAACCTGGGGCTCGTTTATGACCTGGACCGGCAGACTCATTCCGGGTAAGTGCTGAAATGTCGTGTTCAATATTTCATGCCGACTGATAACTGCAAATAAAGCCTTCAGTAACACTTCAGAATCGACATTTCCTTCAATCAGCACTTGCACCTGGACCAGGTAAGGAGATCTTTCACTATGCTGCTGCAAGACCCACTGTCGTTGCTGCTGAGGTGATAACCGATAACCTTGAATCGTATTATTTTGCATTTCTAGACTCTCTGTGTTCTGTGCCCTCAAAGTCAGGCTCCACTATTGGATATAGTCAGTGCATCAGTTTGAAATTACGCCGAAGGCGTTCGCTAATTTCAGCCCAAGGTTTTAACGCCGAAGGCGTTCGCTAATTTCAGCCCAAGGTTGGAGCGCAGCGACAACCTTGGGATTGGATCACAAAAATAATCATTGAACCCTGAAAGGGTTCGCCAACCGCCTAACCCTTTCAGGGTTGGGTCGCGATTTTGAATTTATTTCCCCAGGGTTCTCGCTAACGCTCGAACCCTGGGCTGAAATTAGCGAACGCCTTCGGCGTTATTTGCTCAAAATTCAAACTGATGCACTACCCAATTCCTATCGATTTTGAGTTCTGATAGCTAACCTGAATGTGTCCGAGGTCGAGATCGGGGGACGAGGACTTACTCTTTCATGAGTTATTAGAGATCACGCTTTTTCGCCTGATGCTCTTAAACTTTTGCCGACTGGCCTCTTTCAACTGCCTGGCTTTACTGGCCTGGTCCAGCTCGTCAACTTTGTCATCTTTAACGGCCTGCAGGTACGGAGAAGTTGAGGTGGTGAGTTCGACGCGAGCCTGATTAACCTTTTGAAAAGTGAGCTCAATATCCAGCCGGCGACAAATCTGTCGCATTGAAGTAACACCGTCTGCCAGGTCGACGATTCTTCTCAACAGTTGATTAGACGGTGTCCGCGGAAAATCAATAGTGCCGGACAATGGTTCATAAACCCCATCCGCTCCAAGGATGTGCCTTCCTTGCTGGGTCGTCGAACGAATGAATGTTGTGTCCAGAAACTCTTCGCATATTTCTCGCTCAGATTTTCGCGCGCGTCCGCTGTCACTTCGTTGCAGGTAAAACCAGAGTAAGGGAGATTTATCCAGCAGCAAAAGGTTTGTGACCTGCCAGCGGGATACATCCGGCAGGACGTCGAAATACTCCTGTACTAAGGCATCGTCGAATTCCATATTCCAGGAAAAGGTTCGTCGGGCTCTGTCGTACCGGTTGATACAAGGCATCAATATTTCCAGGTCACAATCGTTGGCCATACAGTCAAGGGACTCAACCGTATAGCTCTGTTCGACGGGTTGCAGCAATGAATCCGCCAGCGCAGCTTCAGGACTGCCCTGATACTCGTGCAGCATGGTTGAAACCGCGTTCTGGCTCGGACAGTTCTCCATCATTCGTCGGACGAGAGTTAGCTCCAATTCAAAACCGCTTGCTGATGTGTTTCCGCTGAGTGTCCGAATTGCTTTTTGGAAAGCTGTAGTAATGATTCTGTGATAGCGGTTATAGACCATCAACTCGAGAATTCCCGTGGGCTTCAAAGCGCCGGCAAGCTTTTTCAGAACAGCTTGCGGTTGAGCATTGTGATGAATCACGCCAGTGCAAATTACATAATCAAATTGCTCAGCGTAATCGACTTGATTGATGCTCTCGTTTCTGAGTTCCAGATTAACCAGCTTCAACTCTTGAGCGCTCCTGGCAGCCAGCTCCAACGATTGAACCGATAAGTCCGAGCCTAAGACTTTCGCATTTGGAAATCTCAACGCCGTCCAGACCGCCTGGTTTGTGCCGCATCCGGCTACCCATATTTTCGGCTGCCGAGGAATTGTCCGGTGCTGCCAGTCTCCCAAATCCTGGTTCAGCATGACAGTTTCAAAATCCGGATCCAGCAAATAATGGAATTCTGCAGGCCGCCAGGGATAAGGAAATCTGCCATAGAACTGTGCGTTCAGCTCATCCACGTAATTGGTAGATCTCGCCAAAACGAGATTTTCCTCGTCGGTTTTAATCATCGGCTTCTCCTCCAACGCGGTAGGGCTCGGCCATGCCAACCAAAATTTCTCTTGGTCCCACAAATGGCTCCCTTCCATGTGCCGTCAACATGTTGTCAAGCAGCAGAACATCGCCTTCCTGCCACACAAACGTTACTGTCTCTTCTCTATAAGCCGCTCTGATCTCAGCGAGGAACGAAGCTTCAATTGGAGTTCCGTCGCCGTAATAAGCGTGGCGAGGAAGCTCTGCTTCTTTAACTTCTGTCAATAGGTATTCGCGAATGTCAGGCGCCAAACTGGAAACGTGGAACAGGTGCGCTTGATTGAACCAAACCAGCTCACCGGTTTCCGGGTGTGACGCAATGGCCTGACAGATCTGGCGAGTTCGCAGACGATTCTTGTTCTTCCATTCAAATTCAAGCCCTTCCCGCCGGCAAAACGCCTCTACTTGTGATTGATCGGTGGTTTGAAAAACCTGTTGCCAACTGAGGTCCAGGCCGTCGCCATAATTGCGCACGTACATCACTCCCCGGTTGGCAAATTCCTCTCTGATCTGCGGAGGAATACGCTCAAACACTTTTCGACTATCGGCGAGTGGGGTTGCTCCCCCCTGCTTCGGTGCAGTGACGCAGAAGAAATAGATCTTTAAGGGCCAGCTTGACTGATATGAATTCTCATTGTGTAAGGGAATAACTTGATTCGCAGGATACTCGGTAGCTGTGTAGATATTGCCACCGATCTCGGTGCGCGGCGTCGAGCGATTGGTGTAAGCAAGCAAACCTCCATCCGCAGTAGCCTGGATAAACTCAGCAAAAGCTTCGGGTCCGCGAAGCTCAAACCCTCGGAAGAGGATCGCTCCACTCCGCGATAAGTTGGCATGGATAACATTCCGGTGATTCTTGGCCCAGGCGACGAGATCAACGCCCGCCACCGCAGGTCGCGCCACCAACGGCAGCATGCTGCCAGGCACGAGCGGCTGCATCGTTACCAGAGTTTCCTCCGAAACGCTTGCGGCTCGACGACCATCACCGAAGCGAGGCTTCTTTAGTTCCGATTGGTACAACTTTGCAATCATCTTTCTTCTCTGTGCAACCTCTGTGCTCCTCTGTGTCTCTGTGGTTGGTTTTGCTAAGAAAGTAGTAACCACAGAGACACAGAGAACACAGAGGTTGCACAGAGAAATCAGTTCGCAACTGACTCTTGCGCAAAGTTCAAGCAGATGCAGTAACTATCTTCCGTTTCGCCTGTTTGAGCATCTGGCCACGGACCTGTTTAACCTCGCGCTCTTCGTTGACTTGCTGCTCAGCGTGCGTTCGCTCCAAAACTTCGCCCAACGTCTGTTGGTAAACGTTACTCTGCGAGAAGACATTGGTGAGGAGTGTCTCAAGATGTTTTGATATCTGCGTGATGGTCCCGGCATCGAACAAAGCACTGTCGTACTTGATCTCCAATAGCATTTGCGAACCAGGGTCAGCCGCCAACGTCAGGGGATAACTTTCTTTGACGAGGACGAAATAGCGAACGTCCCACCGGCCAGGTTTTTCCTGGTTCGCTGTTGACGATAAAGAAGTCATCACCGGAAAATTTTCAAACACAACTATGCTTTGAAATAACGGGCTTCCACGTTTAACTTCGCTCCATCCCTGAACTCGTCTCAATGGGCTGTATTCGTATTGACGACTCTCCAACTGTTCTTTTTGTAACTGCCATAACCAATCGGCGACAGGCATTTCAGGCGCTACCCTAACGCGTACGGGCAAAGTATTGATGAAGAGGCCGACCATTTCTTCGACACCTTCCAATTCCGGTGGACGTCCCGAAACAGTGGCGCCGAAGACCACATCCTGTTGCCCGCTGTAGCGACTCAGGACCAACGCCCATGCTCCCTGAACCAGTGTGTTCAAAGTCAACCTGTGCTTGCGGGCTGCGTCCTGTAACCGACCCATCTCATCTGTCGATAGTGTGAAATGACAAGCAGTGTAAGCTCGCTTCTGAAGTTCCTGGGTGGGCGCCGGAACGTTATCTGGTATTAACGGAGTGGCTGTGGTGAATCCCTTCAGAGCCTCGCGCCAATACTTTTCGGCGCTGGCCAGGTCCTGTTGCTGATACCATGCGATGTAATCGCGATAGGGACGCGGATTTGGAAGCCGCAGATCATCACCTCGAGACAGAGCTCCATAAAACAGGTTGACGTCTCTGGAAACCAGATTGCTGGACCAGCCGTCCAGAAGAATGTGATGATGAGACCAAACAAAATGGTGTTCGTCATCGCTCATCCGAATCAGGGCCAAACGCATCAGGGGCGCACGAGAAAGATCAAAGCCGCGCGTTTGTTCTCTTAATATGTAGGCCGTCAACTGCTCGTGTTGAACTTCACGCGATAGCCCTCGCCAGTCCAAATCTTCCCAGGTTAGATCCAGATGCTTTTGTACTACCTGCACAGGCTGCTTGAGCCCTTCCCAAACGAAGAAGGTTCTTAAAACCGCGTGTCGTTGGACCACTCGATGCAACGCCTCTTTGAAAGCCGTAACCTTCAAGTCGCCTCGTATCACGCAACTTATCTGCGAGATATACTCTCCACCTTCCGGTGAATAGAGAGAGTGGAACAGCAGGCCCTCTTGCAATGGCGAAAGCGGATAAAAATCTTCTGTGTTCTCTAGTTGCATTGGAGTGGCTCTGCTCTTAGTACAAAAATAGGTGTTTGCGCCTCCAGTCCCACCTGGCGTAAGATTAGGCCTCCAGGCAGTTCTGATTTTTTAATGCCTTAATTAGGCGCGTAGCTCAGTTGGTAGAGTATCGCCTTGACACGGCGGGGGTCAGCGGTTCGAGTCCGCTCGCGCCTACCAATAAACATAAGTTGTAAACGTAAACGACTTGCTCACCATAGCCTCACGTATCTGCATTCAAGAGATTTACGCCGAAGGCGTTCGCTAATTTCAGCCCAGGGTTCGAGCGTTTGCGAGAACCCTGGGGAATAAATTCAAAATCGCGACCAAACCCTGAAAGGGTTAGGCGGTTGGCGAACCCTTTCAGGGTTTCCCTTTTGTTTTTCTTTCCAAACCCAGGGTTGTCGCTGCGCTCCCAACCCTGGGCTCCAATTAGCCAACGCCTTCGGCGTTATTAAGCGGCGTTATTTAATCCGCGTTATTAATCCGCGGCTGTGGACCAGGCGAGGACGGAGAGAGCGCCAGTCAGCTTGTGACGCGCCTGACGGAAGGCAACGCTCTGTGGTCCATCAAGCACTTCATTGACGACCTCCTGCCCGCGAATGGCCGGTAAGTCATGAAGAAATATCGTTCGCGAAGACTTCGATGCACGCGCCACGATCTCGGGCGTGATTTGATACGGTGCAAACTTCGTGAGCCAATCAGGATCCCCTTTCGGCACTCCCATTGTCTGCCAGCGCGTGGTGTAAATTGCATCGACATCCGACGGCACCAGATCGATCCGGTGATGTTGATAGACAACCGAGGCGTGCTGGGCCGCAAAGCGTTGCGCAGTCTCGAGGATGTCCTGCTGGAGCCCGTAGCCTTCCGGAGTGATGAGCGTCAGGCGCATACCGGGCGTGAGCCCAACAGCCAGCGCCAAAGACGCGGCCGTGTTATTACCCTCACCGATGTAAAGAACGTGCAGTCCGTCGAGATGACCAAAGGCTTCTTTCAACGTGATCAGATCAGTGATGGCCTGTGTCGGGTGCTCGTTCTCGCTCATAGCGTTGACTACGGCCATCTCGTCCTGACATGCAAGCGCTTTCATCTCTGCGAAGTTGCCGTTGGTGCGCACCACGAGGATGTCGATGAACCCTGATAACACGCGCGCCGTGTCGTCGATACTCTCTCCGGTGACGAGCTGCAGATCTTGTGGTCCATAGTGAACCGTTTGGGCGCCGAGACGAAGGGCTGCGACAGTGAACGACGTGCGTGTGCGCGTGGAAGTACCGCGGAAGAAGAGGCCGACGACCTTGCCTTCAAGAAGGCGGCGGAGCCGCCCGTTGGCATTTGCCATGGCCACGCCTTGATTCACGAGGTCCGAAAGGTTGCGAGAGCCGAGCTCTGCGATTGAGAGTACGTGTTTCATGTGGTGCCTTTGGCTAAAACAGTCATGCGTTTTTCTACACGCGCAAGAAGCGCTTCCACGATCTTTACGTCCATCTCTTCCGCATCGATGTTTTGGAATAGTTGCTGGAAGGCGAGGATGCGTTCCTGGAAGCCGTTCTGCCTGATTCTTTCAATGAGGGCGCGCAACTGTTCCGGCGTCACGGTTGTCATTTCACCGGTTAAACCAAGACCATGATACGCAATCCTTGCCGCATTCATGGGCTGGTCGGTCACCGTTGGAAACACAATCATGCGAGTTCCAAGGAGGATGGCTTCCTTGATCGTACCCAAACCTCCGTGCGTTATCAGGACATCGGCTTTTTCGAGAATTTGCAACATCGGCACACGCGGCGTGGCTATTACGTTTGGGGGAACACGTTGGAAATCGTGACCATAATGAGCGCCGGTGGCAACTATCAGTTGGCAATCAGTGAGATCTGATACTGCGTCGATAATGACCTGGAAAAAGCGTTTCGCTCCAACCAGGTTTTGTGGTTGGCTACCGAGAGTACAGTGGATCAGCAGCTTGGTGGGATCAAGTTTCTGCCAGTCAAAAGGATCGTCCTCTTTCCGCTGTAAGTCGACACTGCCTCCGAGGTAATAGCGAGGACGCTTGCCGGGCCCCCTGGACTGCGGAAAATCAAACTCCTCTGCACATAGAATCAACTCCGGCACTTGCGCAAGGTCTGGCTGACCGCTGAAAAGCTGTGTGTCACTGAGTGGGCTGACCAGCGTCGGACTGAGAAAAGCGAAAGGCAGCCCGAGCTCTCGCGCTATCAGGGCTATGTCCGGCACATACGGGTCAATCAAGAAGAGGTTGGGCCTCAATTTCGGAATTAGCGACGCTATCTCCTGTCGTAACAGCTCGATCACACCTGTGAAATACTTATCGAGCGCCCAGCCCTGCATTCTGGCTTCCAGTAAGTATTCCATGACGTCGAGTTGGGAAGCGGATTTGTTTGAACGCGGTAAGCGTTCGCCAAAACTAATAAAATTCAAACCCTGTGCTCGCATGTAAGCCTCGTAATCGGAACCAATCAGGTAATAGACCTGATGGCCACGCAAACGAAGAGAACTTCCGAGTTTGAGAGTCGGGTTGACGTGCCCTAGCTCGGGCAACATCGTGATCACGATGGTCGACATTGTTAAGGCCGAAGGATCTGAACCATCCACCAACTGCCGTTGGTGGGATTCCGACGTGGCTTATACTGCGTGAATAGAAAGGATCTGAATGAACCACTCACTTCCGTGAGTGGTATTGTAACGATCTGAATAAGCTACTACTTCCGTGAGTGGTATTGCTTCTTCTTTTGTTTAGGCGTGCTGAACTCGGCCTGTGCCTTTGTTCAAATGCATGAGTAATTCCTGCGCGATGATGCGCGTGAGTAGCGACTGTGAGGTGTTGAGAAAGAAGTGGTCGCCCGGCAGCATCTGTGCACGAAATGATTCGGTAGTGTATTCGCCCCACGCTTCCACTTTCTCCCGTGGTACCTCTTCGTCTTTGAGACCGCCGAACGCACGAATCGGACATTCGAGTTGTGGACCAGGAATGTACTTGTAAGTTTGCGAAGCCTTAAAGTCAGCACGAATGATCGGCATCATGAGCTGCATCAACTCAGCATTGTCGAGAACCTCCGCCGGCGTCCCCTGCAAACGTCGCAACTCGGCAATGAATTCAGGTTCAGGCAGGTTATAGGTGGGCTCGTCAATCCTTTTCACGTGAGGAGCCGTGCAGCCGGAGACGAATAGTTCAAACGGCCCCGGCTGTCCTTCTCGCTGCAGGCGCCGCGCAAACTCGTAGCTTACGAGAGCGCCCATACTATGGCCGAAGAAAGCAAAAGGCTTTTTCAAAAACGGTTGCAGGTCCTGATAAACCGCATTCATAACATCCACAACATCTTCGCCCAGCGGCTCAGCGAGCCGACTCCCTCTTCCGGCGTATTGAACCGCACACACTTCGATCTCTGAAGGAAGGTATCGTGGCCAGTTACGAAACACTGCCGCCGTTCCTCCAGCATAAGGAAAGCAGAAGAGACGCATGCGCGACTGCGGGTTCGGCTTCGGATAGATCACGCATGATTTGACGGCAGGTTGGGTACTCATATTAGTTGTTGGAGGCCGCGGCCGCTTCCATCTTCTTTCTCAGACTGAGCGGACGCATGTCTGTCCAGACTTCTTTGATGTATTCAAGACATTCAGCCTTCAAGCCTGACTTGCCCACGTCAGTCCAACCGAGTGGATTTTCGCGATCGGCAGGCCAGATTGAGTATTGTTCTTCGTGATTCATCACGACCTTGTAGATGGTCGTATCTTCCGCATCGTCTCTCATTGTCATCCTCCGTATGAAGTAGATTTAGCCACAAAAAGGCACAAAAGTCACAAGAATTTTTCATCCTGTCTAATGTCTTACCGCTATGCCGCGCCCCTCGCCTTTGCAATGGCGGCAGAGATATCTTCGAGATCGCTTTCGCTCCACTTGAACTCAGCAAAGTCGGAAGGAGTGAAGCCACCGGCGTTCGCGTTCTGGCAGTGACGAATCAACTGCTCCAGCTCGCGCAGATAATCAGCAGCGAGTTGGGCCACCGTTTCTTCGCGATGCAATTCCGAGCTGTATTCCCAGCTCATGTGCAACTCGCCACCGATGACAGTGCCGTTCACCTGTAACTTGTAGCGCCGGTCTCCCTGAAGCGCTCTGGGCGGACCAGCGATTCAGTTGCGGCACGGAACAAGCCTGCTTCTTTGACCTCGCTCACTGCCTCGTCATGGCGGCCCATGTAGTTGAAACTGATCTCCGCGTTGGGGTGCTCTCTCAACTGCCAGTGGACTGCTTCATCCGCGCTCAGGTAACGCAACACGCCATACCCGATGCCGCCGTTCTTCACTCTTCGCACCTGCTCCTTAATACTCTTCAGGCGTTCGCCGTGGTCGCTGCCGGCTTCGACTTCCAACAGCAACGGATAGATCGACGTGAACCACCCGACGGTCCGCGTCAACAACACTTCCTCGCTCAGTGCTTCTCTGCCGTGCCCTTCGACATCCACGATCAAATGCTGCGCGCCGGTCCATTGCTGGTACATACCGGCAAGCGCCGCAAGGAGCACTTCATTGATCTGCGTGTGGTAAACTCGCGGCACTTCACGCAGCAATGCTTCTGTCAGCTCCTTAGAGAGCTTATTGTTCGTGTGCTTTATCGTGCTCTCCAGATTGCGACCGTGATGATCGATGGGCAGTGGCTGTATTTGCCGCCGCCGCTCATCAGTCCAGTACCCAACTTCCTGACCCAGCTCAGCGCTCGAGGCGTAAGCTTTCAGTTGCGCGGCCCACTGCTGGTAGGAAGTGCTCTTGGCCCGTAACTGCACTGCTTCGCCGTTAGTAAGTTGCTTGTAGGTTGTTTGCAGATCTTCGAAGAGGATGCGCCGCGAGATTATATCCATCACGAGGTGATGGACCACGAGCAACAACCGCGCTCCTCGAGCCGCTCCCAGATCGATGTACACCGCCTTCAGCATCGGTCCCTGCTCGAGATTCAGTGTTTGTTGTGAGTCTGCCGCGACTTTCTCAATCGCGTCGTGCAGCTCTTCCGCCGGCACTGCATTCAGGTCAACGACTTCCAACGCAACCTCGACTTCATCAACAGGCGCACACCGTTGCCGCCATGTGCCGTCACTCAGCTTTTCATAACGCATGCGCAGCGCGTCGTGATGTCGCAGCACTGCTGCCAGCGATCCGCGGAGTGCATCCATATTCATGTCATTCCCGGCACTCACGATTATGGACATGTTGAAGTGGTTCGGGTCCGCTAACTCCTGCTCAAAAAACCAGTGCTGTGCCGGTGTCAATTCAACCGGGCCAAACACTTCTCCCTGGGCCGCAGCCGCAAGCTCCGGAGCACTCTCAGCCACTGCCGCAAGCCCGGCTATCGTCTGGTGAAAAAAGACCTGCCTCGGTGTTAACTGGAGTCCCGCCTGATGCGCGCGTGCGGTGATCTGAACGCTGAGAATCGAATCACCACCGAGCTCGAAAAAGTTATCGTGAATTCCCACCTGCTTCACAGACAACACTTCACTCCAGATCCTCGCGAGCACTCGCTCTACTTCGGTTCGTGGCTCAGCGTAAGTTTCAGCCAGAGATGGACGATTCGTGTCCAGCGCCGGCAGTCGCTTGCGATCCACTTTGCCGCTATCGTTCAAGGGCAACTTGTCGAGCACGACAAACGCGGCAGGGATCATGTACTCGGGCAGGCGTTGTTTGAGATAGTTGCGCAACTCAGTCGCAGCAGCTTCCAACTCTCCGCAGACATAAGCGACGAGTCTTTTCTCGTCGTCCTCGCTTCTGACGACGACAACCGCTTCTCTTACGTTTGGATGCCGGCTCAACACCGCCTCGATCTCGCCAGGCTCGATGCGGAAACCACGCACCTTTACCTGCTGGTCCAACCGGCCGAGATACTCAATCACTCCGCCGGCACGGTAACGAGCTACGTCACCTGTGCGATATAGACGTGCGCCCGGTTCGGTGTTGAATGGGTCTGGCACAAAGCGTTCGGCGGTCAGTTCAGGTCGATTCAGGTAACCGCGGCACACGCCTGCGCCGCCGATGTAGAGTTCCCCCGCTATACCGACCGGTGCGGGCTGTCCTTTTGCGTCGAGAATGTAGAGCTGGGTGTTCGTTATTGGTCTGCCGATCGGGATTGAGCCGGTCCACTCTGTCTCTGGCTGCACTTCGTAGACGCAGCAACCGACGACTGTCTCAGTTGGGCCATACTCGTTGAAGAGTTTGGTTTGCGGTGACTGTTCGCGCCACCATTTGACTGTCTCGGCCAGCAGGTTCTCACCGCCGATCACGAGTGCCTGGGACAGTTGTTCGACTGGCTGCGCTGCCAGTTGGGTCGCGAGCAGTTGCACGTGTGCGGGCGTGAGCTTGACGAGACTGTAGTTTGGCCCGCGCGACAGTGCGGTAGCGAGTCCCGTCACGCCTTCTGCTTCGTCGACGATCTCTACCGTACGGCCGGTAAGCAGCGCCGGATAAATGCTGGTGATTGTCAGATCGAAGCTCAGCGAGGAATGCAAAGGCGAGCCATTGCCTTCCGCCAGCGGGTACGTCTGCATGGCCCAGCTCAGATAATTGCGCAGCCCGCCGTGTGTGATGAGCGTGCCTTTCGGAGTGCCGGTTGAGCCGGATGTGTACATGACGTAGGCGAGGTGGTCCGAGCTCGCAGCCGGCAACAGGTTCTCGTTGCTCTCTTTGCTTATCTGATCCGCTTCGATGTCGAGCCGGATTACTTTCGTTGCGGTTGTGGACACGAGATCGGCTAAACGCTCATTGGTGATCGACAGCGGAGCGCCAGTGTCTTCGAGCATGAACGAGAGCCGATCCGCGGGGTAACTCGGATCGAGCGGCACGTACGCGCCGCCGGCTTTCAGGATTCCGACCACCGTTACGATCAAATCGATCGAACGCTCCAGCAAAACGCCGACGAGCGTTTCGGTTTGCACGCCCTGCCGCCGCAGATAATGGCCTATACGGTTCGCACGCTCGTTCAGCTCTCGGTAAGTCAGCTTCTCGTCTGCGAAAGCGACTGCGATCTGATCGGGCGTACTTTCCGCCTGCGCTTCGAACAACTGACTCAACGATCTATCCGGAAACTCCGCGTGGGTTCGATTCCACTCAACCAGCATTTGCTGTTGCTCCTGCTCGTCGAGCAACGGCAACTCGGAAAGACGTTGTCGTGGATCCGCGACGATGCCTGCCAGCAGCGTGCGCAAGTGACCGAGCCAACGGCGAATCGTGGTCGCATCGAAGAGGTCGGAGTTGTAATCCATGTCGAGGGTCAACTCGCCATTCTGATCGGTCACGTTCAGAAACAGATCAAACTTGGCTAAGTTGGTTGAGACCGGAATTACCTCGACATCGAGGTCGAAAAACTGCATCCGATTGCTGCCGCGATCGAGATTGAAAGTAACGGTGACGAGCGGCGGCCGGCTGGGATCACGTCTAAGGCCGAGTTTCCTAATCAGATTGGGTAGCGAATAGATCTGGTGATCGAAAGCGTCGGAGAGCACTCGCTTCGATCGAGCGAGATATTCACTGAACGACGGATCGTCGCCGATGCGGCTGCGCAACGGCAGCAGGTTGATGCAGTAACCGATCAGATCGTCGCCAGTCACTGACGCCTGCCCCGCGGACGAGATACCCAACACCACGTCGTCCTGGTTCGTCAACCGGTGCAGCAGGACCTGGTAGCTTGCGAGGAGCGTCATGAAGAGCGTCGCTCGCTCACGCGCGCTCACGTGTTTAAGCGCACTGCACAGCGATGCATCGATGGTGAGACGCTCGCGCAGGCCGTTGTAAGTTTGGACCACGGGACGTGGCCGATCGGTCGGCAACTCAAGCACCGGGATCGAATCTGAGTACTGTTCCAGCCAGTAAGCTTCTGCCCGATCCATCTCCGGGCCCTGCTGCTGCTGCGACTGCCATTGCACGTACTCGCTAAACTGTTTCGCCGGTGGCAACGAAGGCGCTACGCGCTGGCACTCCACTTCATACAGCTTGCTCAGCTCGCGCAGCAAAACACCAAACGACCAGCCGTCGATCACGAGGTGATGAATCGTAAGCACGAGCACGTGGTACTGCTGCGACACCCTCAGCAGGTTCGCGCGGAACAGCGGTCCACGAACGAAATCAAACGGCTTTCCCGCTTCTTCCAATTGCCATTCAGCGATGAACGTCTCAGCGTCATCCTTCCTGGATACGTCGAACAACGGAACACCGATTGTCATTGAGCTCGCGATCACTTGCTGCTGCGCGTCCGGGTCGATCCTCGCGCGTAGTGCGTCGTGACGGTTGACGAGTAACTGCACCGCACCGCGGAGGGCTGAAACGTTCAATGGACCCACGGAGGTGCAGTGCCAGCGACTCGTTGTAGGCGCGTGAAGCGTCCGGGTCGAATTGAGCAAGCGTCCAGAGTTGTTTCTGACCTTCGGTGAGCGGAACTTGTTTGTCGCCGGTAACGACGGCTTCCGGAACTTGCGTTTCTACCTGGGCCGCCGGAGCGAGGCTCTTATGTCCGTTTCCCTGCGCGTTGACCGGAGCCTCGCCAAGAAAACCACCGGCGCGCATCTCGACCACCGTCTCTTTCACCTTGCCGATGAGAAACTCGATGTCTTCGTTAGTGTGCGCAGTGGAGATGAAGCAATTGCGTCCTTCCCAAACGTAGATTCCCTTCTCCAGCAGGTGATAGAAGAAGAGATCCATGTACTTCACTTCGTTCGTGTTTGCGAAGCGGAAGAGTGAGCCGCAGTTCGTCATGCGGATTGGCACGTGTTCCTGCTCGAAGTAACGATTTAGAGTGTCAGCCAGATATTGCGTCTTCTGGTTCAGGCCTTCCTGGAGTTGTGGTCCGCTGTTCTTTATGTGCGTTAACGCGGCATGCGCAGCGGCCATCACCATCGGATGTTTGAAGAACGTGCCGACGAAGAACGTGGTCTCAGCGCGCGGGTACGACGCGTCGCCGTACTGCCACATACCGCCGTCGATCGGATCCATGTACTTTGCTTTGCCCGCGATGATGCCGATCGGCATGCCCGCACCCGCGGCTTTGCCGTAAGTGACGAGATCGGCCTTGATGTCGAAGAGCACCTGCGCGCCGCCGGGATGCAGTCGAAAGCCACTCACCACTTCGTCGAAGATCATCACCGTGCCCGACTGCTCGGTGATGCGGCGCAGCTCCTGTAGAAACTCGGACGGACGATTGTCGGGACGGCGGCTCTGTAGCGGCTCAACTAACACCGCGGCGAGCTCGCTTGCGTGTTCGCGAATAGCGTCGAGTGATTCGGGCGCGCCGTACGTCAGAATCATCACGTCTTCAATCATGCTCGGAGGTACACCGGGCGCGAGCGGCACTGCACGGAGTTTTCCGTCAGCGCCGCGCTCGGCACGCGCGAGCGTTCCGTCGAACGTGCCGTGATATGAGCCGGTAAACATCGCGATCTTCGTGCGACCGCTGACGGTGCGGGCCAGGCGCAGCGCGGTCATCACTGCCTCTGTGCCGGAGTTGCAGAAAGTCGCGCGCTCTACGCCAGTGAGCTCGCACACGAGTTTGGCGACCTGGCCCGCAAGATGCGACTGTGGTCCAAGTTGAATGCCATGGGCCACCTGTTGCTGAAGTGCTTCGGTGACGAAGTCGGGTGAGTGACCGAAGAGCAACGAGCCGAAACCCATCGTGATATCGAGATACTCGTTGCCATCGACGTCCCGGATCTTCGATCCGAGCCCCTGCTCGACGATGATCAGGTATTGAATCTCTTTCCAAAGTGAACGGAAACCGGCGACTTCACGGCTGTCGGCGAAGTATGGGCGATACTCCTGCGTGAGTTTCTTTGATTTTTGTGTCTTCTTGCTGACGCGCTCGATCAGGGCGTCGAGGTGGCGTTGCTGTTGTTCGTTGAGTGTGCTCGTGGCAGGTCTGCTGATTTGCCGGAATGGAACGAATGGTTGTTCTTCGGTTTTGGTTGCGACGTTGACGCTGGTCTGGGCGGCTGCCGGCTGAGTTGCTGTGACTGTCTCGGCTGCTGGAGCATTAGCGCGTGCCTGGCGAGCGCGCATCACTTCCAACTGCTGCTGCATGATCTGTAGTTGTTGCGCGACGATCTGCTCGATCGAGCTGCTGCCGGTTATGTTCGGCCGCGGCACCGGAATCTCGAGTTTCAGAGGGTCCGCAGGTTGCACGATTGGCGCCTGAGGCGGTTCTGTCACTGCCGGTTGGACCACCTCAACCGGAGGAGGCGGAGCGGGCAGTTTCTGATCGATATGCGCGGCGAGCGTTCGCAAAGTCGGATACTCTTCCATCAAAGTGCGGAACGGCACTCTGACACCGAGCTTTTCGGTAATAGTTTGGCTTGCCTGCAACAGAAACAGCGACTCCGCACCCATCTCAATGAACGTGGCATCGACGTCGATGTCAGACGGCCGAATGCCGGACATTTCGCTGACGATGGTTTTCAGAGTTGCGATGATTTCGCCCTCGCGCCCAGGCGCGACCGCCATCTGCGTAGCAGACATAATGCGCTCCTTCTTATCTTGTTAATCTTGTAAATCCTGTAATCCTGTCTAAGACTGTCTCAACAACTCAAGCTGTCTCGACATTATCTGAAGCTGCTGTTGAATGAGGTCTTCTTCAGACAGGATGACAGGATTTGCAGGATATTCAGGATTGGAAACTTCAGGTTTCTTGCTAATCGGATCGGCATCGACCCAGCAGCGCACACGCTCGAAGGGATAAGTCGGTAGCTTCACGCGTCGCCGCCGCTCGCCGCGCCACAACTCTTCCCACTTCACGCCCACGCCTTCAAGCCATAATTTCGCGAGGCCGCGTATCATTGCTTCGCGCTCATTCGCCTCTCCGCGTCCGCTTGGTCCAAGCAAACTCACCAACACTGGCGCAGACGCGTGGGCTTGCATCCGCACGAGTCCACTCAATCCGCTGCCTGGTCCAGCTTCGACAACGATGCGTCCACTCTCCGCGAGCACCTCCGTCACGCCAGCCCCAAACCGCACCCGCTCGCGCATCTGCCGTCCCCAATACTCGCCGCTCTGTGCCTCAGCCGCCGTCAGCCACTTCCCGCTCACGCACGAGATCACATTCACACGTGGCGCT
Organism: uncultured Acidobacteriota bacterium; assembly: GCA_963748155.1. GTDB lineage: Bacteria > Acidobacteriota > Blastocatellia > Pyrinomonadales > Pyrinomonadaceae > PSRF01. Next base: position 612,028 of record CAVVHV010000006.1, read on the forward strand.
TGCTTCTCGACTTTCTCCACCGCAGCCGCAAACTCACTACTTGCCTCGTCCATTAGCCACGTGTGATACGCGTGACTCGTCAGTAAACGCCTGGTCCAAACGCCTTCAGTGCTGAGCTCCTTCGTCCACCGCTCGATCGTGTCGTTCTCTCCGCCAATCACGATCTGCTCGGCGCCATTCACCGCGCTTACTTCGACGCGCCCGAGATCTTCCTGCCGTTGCGCGATCCGCTGCTCCATCTCCGCTTCCGGTAACGCGACGCTCAACATCGCTCCGACCGGCATGCGCTGCATCAACTGCCCACGCAGAGCCACGAGTCGCAAAGCATCATCGAGCTTGAACACGCCCGCGAACGTTGCCGCAACCCATTCGCCAATGCTGTGACCCAGCAATGCTTCCGGCTCAACGCCCCACGCACGCAACTGCTCCGTCAACGCATACTCCGTCACGAACAACGCCGGCTGCGCCCACTGCGTCTGCTGCAACTGCTTACCACCGGTATCTCTGTACAACATCGTCCGTAGATCTACGCCGAGCAATCCCTGCAACACGGCGGCACAGTGGTCCACCGTCTGCCGGTACACATCTTCACTCTCGTAAAGCCCACGACCCATGTTCACGCGCTGCGCGCCCTGTCCGGGATACGACAGCACCACACCTGGTCTTCGCTCACGTGCGACACCATTCAGCACGTTGGCTTCGGCTTCACCTCGCAATGCAGCGAGGGCCTGCTCACGATCGCTACACATCACTACACGACGGTGCGAAAACGCGCGGCGGCCAACGGCGAGTGTGTAACCCACGTCTGCGAGTTCGTCTGTGCTCTGCTCAAAATGCGCACCCAGGTTCTTCGTCATCGTGTCGAGCGCAGTTTCGGTTCTCGCTGAAAACGGCAACACCTGCCACTCGCGGCGGCTTTCACTGCCCGGCTCCGGCTCCGGTGCTTCTTCAAGGATCACGTGCGCATTCGTGCCGCCGATGCCAAACGAGCTTACGCCTGCGCGTCGCGGTGTGCCGTTTCGCTCCCACGGACGGAGGCTCGCATTCACATAAAACGGTGAGCTCTGGAAATCGATCTCGGGATTCGCTGTCTGGTAATGGAGCGACGGCGGCAGCTCGCGATGTTTGAGGGCCAGCACCGTCTTGATCAGTCCCGCAACACCCGCAGCCGCATCGAGGTGACCGATATTGCTCTTCACCGATCCGAGCGCGCAGTAACCACGCTGTTTCGTGCTCGCGCGAAAGGCGCGTATCAGTGCTGCGGCCTCAATCGGATCACCGAGCGGTGTCGCTGTTCCATGCGCTTCGACGTAGCTGATCGAGTCGGCTGACACGCCCGCGATCGTTTGCGCCTCCGCGATCACCGCGGCTTGTCCTTCAACACTCGGCGCCGTATAGCCAACCTTCGCAGCACCATCGTTGTTGATTGCAGACCCACGGATTACTGCTTCAATGCGATCGCCATCGCGGAGTGCATCTTCGAGTCGCTTCAATACGACGATGCCGAGCCCGTTGCCACTCACAGTGCCTTTCGCCTGCGCATCGAACGCGCGGCAGTGCCCGTCAGGCGAAACGACGCCGCCTTCCTGATAGAAGAAGCCGATCTTCAACGGGATCGTCACTGATACACCACCCGCGAGCGCCATGTCGCATTCTCCGTTGAGCAAACTCTGACAAGCTATGTGCACCGCGACTAACGACGTCGAGCACGTCGTCTGCACATTCACACTCGGTCCTTTCAAATCGAGCTTGTAAGAAACCCTCGTGGTGAGATGGTCCTTGTCGTTCGAGACGCTTGTTTGGAACGGACTCAGCGATTTGAGAGCGTTGCGATTCGAATAGATGTTCAGGAGGTACGTGTTCATGCTGACGCCACCAAACACGCCGATCGCACCGTCGTATTTCTCCGAGTCGTACCCGGCAATCTCCAGTGCTTGCCACGCACACTCCATAAACAAGCGCTGCTGCGGATCCGTAATGGCCGCCTCACGCGGCGTGAAACCGAAGAACTGCGGATCAAACATCTCCGCGTCTGCGACATACGCCTTCGCCTTCACGTAATTCGGATCGTTGAGCTGCGACTGGCCCACTCCGGCCGCGAGCAACTCCTCATCCGAGAAGAAGCTGATCGACTCGACGCCGTCGCGCAGGTTGGCCCAAAACTCTTCCACACTACGCGCTCCGGGAAATCGACCCGCCATGCCGATCACCGCCACCGCATCTGATTGAATAATTGAATCCGCGCCGCTCATCTCAACTCTCCGGTTAATTCGGGATTTCTCTGTGCAACCTCTGTGTTCTCTGTGTCTCTGTGGTTAACTAATTCGCAGTAAACTCACCACAGAGACACAGAGAACACAGAGGTTACACAGAGAAGCAGTCAAATTAGGACACCGCTACTCTCCTGCAGCCTTGCGCATCTGCCTGCGCCGGCTCCTCAACTCCCTGCGTGTTTCTGCTCGCTCGACACCCTGCTCAGCAGGTGCACCTTCCGCGTAGTCGTTGCTGATGTACTTCGCCATCGCGGCGATGGTGGGAAACTGGAACAATTCGAACAGCAAGAGGTTCTTTTCAAACTTCGCACGCAGCTTTCCGTGCACTCTCACCGCCTGCAACGAATGTCCGCCGAGATCGAAGAAGTTGTCGTTGACACCGACGTTCTCGATCGCAAGTACTTCCTGCCACACTTCGGCGATGTCGCGCTCAATCGCGCTGCGCGGTGCGATGTAAGCAGAGGACAACTCTGGACGTTGTGAATCAGGCGCCGGCAGGGCTTTGCGATCGACCTTTCCGTTCGCAGTCAGCGGTAGCGCGTCGAGCATCACCCACGTGGCAGGAATCATGTAATCGGGCAGTTGCTCCTGCAGATGACTGCGCAACTCACCAGTTTCCACTTCACCAACGACGTAAGCGACGAGACGCTTATCGCCGTTACTCTCTTCACGTGCCACGACGATCGCATCACGCACCCCATCGTGGCGGCACAGGACAGCTTCGATCTCACCGAGCTCGATTCGGAAACCACGCAGCTTAACTTGCTGGTCCACACGTCCGAGAAACTCGAGTTGGCCGTCTGGCAGGTAACGACCGCGATCGCCGGTTCGATAGAGACGAGCGCCGGGAACGGTCGAGTACGGATTCGGCACGAAGCGAGTAGCAGTGAGGTCCGCGCGATTGAGATAAGCGCGAGCGAGACCTTCGCCTGCAGAGTAGATCTCGCCCGGCACGCCGAGCGGCGCGGGGCGCATATTTTCATCGAGTACATACACCTGCACGTTCGCCAACGCTCGGCCGATGGTTGGCTTCCGGCCGTTGGGTGCGCATTCGGCAATGCTGATACAGACTGTGTTTTCGGTTGGTCCATAAGCGTTGCAGAAAAGTCGACCATCGACGGCCCAACGGAGGACCAATTCAGCCCAGCACGCTTCACCAGCGACGATGATCGTGCGCAACGCGGGAAACTCTTCCGGCGGGAGGAGCGCGAGAACGGAGGGCGGAAATGTAACAGTCGTGATCGACTGGTTGCGCAGCAACGCGATCAACCGTTCGCCCGGCATCAGATCTTCTCGCCGTGCAATGACGAGTGCAGCGCCACGCAACAAGGCCATTGCAAACTCGGTCACTGAAGCATCGAAGCTGAGCGCTGCGAATTGCAACACGCGACTCGACGGCTGCACGTTGAACGCCCGGATCTGCGCAGTGGCCAGGTTGCAAAGTCCACGATGAGCAATCACGACGCCTTTTGGCGTGCCGGTCGAGCCCGATGTGTAGATCACGTAAGCAGCGTTTTCCGGAACGGCGCCGCTATCGAGGTTGTCATCTGGATAGGACGTATCGGACCTATCCAGGTGAATGATTTCTCCGTAGTAAGGCGGAAGAACATCGAGCAACTTCTCTTGCGTGAGCAGTACCTCGATACCCGAGTCGTTGATCATGAAGGCCAGCCGCTCACGTGGATAAGCCGGATCGAGTGGAACAAAAGCACCGCCGGCTTTCAGGATGCCGAGAATCCCAACCACCATCTCGATCGAACGCTCAACACTGATCCCCACCAACGTTTCCGGACCAACTCCGAGCGATTGCAGGTGATGTGCGAGACGATTCGCGCGACTGTTAAGCTCTCGATAACTCAACTTCTGATCGCCAAAGATCACTGTCTCCGCATCGGGCGTCAGCTCAACCTGCTGTTCGAATAACTGTTGGAAACATTTATCGTGCGGGAAGTCGCGCGCCGTGTCGTTCCACTCAACCAGGACCTTCTGTCGTTCCGCATCATCAAGGAACGGCTCAGTCTCCAGCGGGCTGAACGCGTCGCGCGCGATTGAGGCAAGTACACGCTCGTAGTATCCACGAATCGCTTCACCTTGCGGATCGCTCAACTTCAACGGATCGACCGCGATCCGCAACAGGATCCGCGACGTGAGAACATCCGACATAAAGCCAGCATTCAACGTGAAATTTGTCTCTTCGTAACCCTCGACATGCTCGAGGATCTGCACGTCGCCCGAGCCCAGCACACCATCGAGCACGTGATAGTGGACATAGTTGAACGTTGTCTCGAAGAACGACGGCGTGTTCAGTTGTTCCTGAATCGCAGGCAACGGATAACGCCTGAATGGCAGCAGATTCCGTTCTGCGTTGAATGTCTCGCGCACAAACTCGGTCCACGTTCGCGCGCCAACACGCTCGCGAAACGGCACAACATTCAGGAACAGGCCGCGAATCAACTCGCCATCCTGCTCTTCGGGCCTTCCGTTGCAAACCAAACCGGTGACGACGTCTGCCCGCCCCATTACGAGGCTCATCACCTTCAGGTGCGCGGCCAACAATACGCTCTTGATCGGAACGGCAGCATTCACCGCCATCCGGTGCAGACCTTCCGAAACTTCTTCAGGAATGTGGACCACGAGGTTTCGCGCACGCTTACGACCGGTCGCAGCCGAGGGGGAAGACCACGGCGCGATCTCCGCAACAGTCGCATCGCTCAAGCTGCCCTGCCAGAAACTCCTGGCCTCCTCTGATTCGAGCGCCGCCTGTTCGAGCGCGATGAAATCACGGAACGAAGTCGCTAACGGTTTTTGCTCGGGCAACGATTCGTTTCTGAGCAACGCGAAGTAGGTCTGGAAAATTTCGGCGAGGGTTGACTGCAAACTCCAGCCATCAAGAATCGCGTGGCACTCAGTCAACGTGAACTGGAACGTGTCGTCGGTTCTGCGATGAATGCAGAAGCGCAGCAACGTCGGGCGCGAGAGATCAAACCGGTTTTGCTGTTCGCTTTCCGTGTAACTCGTGATGACTTCCTGTTGTTCCGACGGGGAAAGCTGTCGCAGATCTTCAAACTGCACCGGCAGCACTGCTTCCTTATGGACCAGTTGCAACGGCTCTGAATAGCTCGAAAGATCGAACGACGTCCGCAGTACATCGTGTCGCGCCACGACCCGCTTCACCGCGTCAACAAAAAGCTCTTCGTTCAGGCGAGCTTTGAGGCGCCAACTGTTGATGTTGTGATAAACCGAAACGCCGGGCGTGGCTTCGAGGTGATAAAGCATGCCTGACTGGAGCCGCGAGAGCGGATAAGCATCGACAACTTCTTCCGGCAGCTTCTGCCTGTCTTCATCTTTTACGAGGCCGAACGGCTCCGTGCGCCGGCTTTCTTCTGCTCCAACTTCAGCATCTCCAATCGCATTCGCAAGCTCCCGAATGGTTTGATACTGGAACAACTGCTGTAGCGAGAAACTCAATCCGCGCTCTTTCGCGAGACTCAACACCTGCACGCTGCGAATCGAATCGCCGCCCAGCGCGAAGAAGTTGTCGCACACGCCGACGCGCTCAGCTCGCAAGACTTCCGCCCAAACATCAACAAGTATCCGCTCCGCTTCAGTCTCAGGCGCCACGTACGCTTCGCCAAGATCGAGTCGCGACTCTCCCGGCGCGGGCAAAGCACGTCGATCGACTTTCCCGTTCGTCGTCAAAGGCAGACGAGCGAGCAGCACGAATGCTGACGGCACCATGTACTCCGGCAACCGCTCTTTAATATGACTGCGCAATTCGCTCACAGTCAGCACCTGTTCATCAGCCGCAACGACATAAGCCACGAGACGCATATCGCCATCGTCGTCGCGCGCGATCACCACGCTCTCACTCACGTCTTTGTGCTGCGCGAGCACTGCTTCGATCTCGCCGAGCTCGATACGGAAGCCGCGTACCTTCACCTGTCGATCGACGCGGCCCAAATACTCGAGATCTCCATTCGCGAGATAACGCCCGCGGTCGCCCGTGCGATATAGACGCGTACCGTCTTCACCCCACGGATGCGTAACGAAACGCTCGGCAGTCAGCGCCGGTCGATGCAAGTAACCACGCGCGAGACCACCTCCACCGACGTACAACTCACCCGGCACACCGATCGGCACAGGCTTTCGCGCCGCATCGAGCACGTAGATCTGCAAGTCAGGAATGCGTTCTCCGATTACGCTGCCCGTCGCGGTTGAAAGATCACTCTCGCGTATCGGCCGGTAAGTGACGTGTACGGTCGTTTCGGTAATGCCGTACATGTTAACGAGCAATGGCTGTCTCATCGCCGTGTCGTTCAAACCATGGTCCAAGGCTTTGCAGCTCGAGCGCCTCACCGCCAAAGATGACGAAGCGCAAAGCCAACGGCGGAGCATCTGCCGTGTTGGGCCAACTGCTCTGTTCCGCGTGCATGAATTGACGGAACGCCGAAGGCGTTTGGTTGAGCACGGTCACGCGTTCTTTGAGAAGCAGTTGATAGAACGCTTCCGGTTGACGGCTGACGAGATACGGCACGATGACGAGTCGCCCGCCGTAGAGCAGCGCTCCCCAGAGTTCCCACACCGAGAAGTCGAATGCGTAGGAATGAAAGAGAGTCCAAACATCGTCGGGGTTGAAGTTGAACCACTTCTGCGTCGAGGTGAAGAGACGCAGGACGTTGGCGTGAGTGACAACAACGCCTTTGGGAGTTCCGGTCGAGCCGGAAGTGTAAATAACGTAGGCCGGACTTTCCCCGCGTGGGCGCAAAGGCGCATCACCGCTCGCTGTTTGCACCTTTACGCCGTTGCGCGAGGAAAGCTCGTCAATGCAAACCGCTTGCACTGCCTTCAGCTCCGGCAACCTGTCAATCAACCGTCGCTGGGTCAACAGCACCGGCGGGCGAGCATCGTCGAGCATAAATGCAAGCCGCTCTTTCGGATGTTCGATATCGAGCGGCACGTATGCGCCACCGGCTTTGAGGATGCCGAGCACTGCGATCACAATCTCGATCGAGCGCTCCATGAAAATACCAACAGGGGTCTCTGGTCCAACTCCAAGCTCACGCAGATGTTGTGCGAGCTCGTCGGCCCGCAGATTCAACTGACGGTAAGTCAATTTCTCATCTTCGAAGACAAGCGCCACGTGATCGGGTGTACGTTTAACCTGTTCCTCGAACAACTCGTGCAGCATTAGCTCGGACTCAGTGAGGGGCGCGACTTCGTTCCAGTCGTACAGCAGTTGACGCTCTTCCGCGTCACTCAACAGAGGCAGATCGAGGACATTCTGTTCCGGGTTCTCGACGATTGCCGATAGCAGTCGCTGGTAATGGACGAGTAAGCGCGTGATCGTCGCATCGTCAAAAAGATCCGTGCTGTACTCCAACGAGCCACTAAGATTTCCAGGCCGTTCGAAGAGTTCGAACATGAGATCAAACTTCGCGGTATGGCGCTGGACATCGAGTGATGCGAGTTTCAATCCCGGCTGATCGATTCCCGGTGCGGGCACGTTGTGCAACGCGAACACCACCTGAAACAAGGGGGTGTGACTCAGGCTTCGCTCGAGCTGCAACTCATCAACGATCTTTTCAAACGGCAAATCCTGATTAGCCTGTGCATCGAGGACGACGGACCGCACGCGTTTGAGCAGTTCGCGGAAGGTTGGGTTGCCGCTGAAGTCTGTCCGCAGCACGAGCGTGTTGACGAAGAAGCCGATCAGGCTTTCGGTCTCGACGCGATTGCGGTTGGCAATTGGTGAGCCGACGACGATGTCCGTCTGCTCCGTGTAACGGGCCAGCAGTGTCTGCCATGCGGCAAGCAGCAACGTGAAGAGCGTTACATTTTCGGTGCGTGCCAGTTTGACCAACTGTTCAGCAAGCTCACGCGGCAGCGCGAAGTTTTGCCGCGAGCCGTTATGAGATCGAATCAACGGGCGTGGGCGATCGGTCGGTAGCTGCAATGTCGCGACATCGTCGAGTTGCTGCTGCCAGTAGGCAAGCTGCGTGGCCAGCACGTCGCCCGTAAGCCACTCATGTTGCCACCGCGCGAAGTCGGCGTACTGGATCGGCAGGTCGGGCAACGACGGAGTCTCACCCCTGGAGAACGCCTCATACAACGACACGACTTCGCTGATCAGCACATTCATCGACCAGCCATCCGAGACGATGTGGTGCATCGTGAGCGACAGCACGTGATCGTCAGTGCCAAGCCGCAACAACTTCACACGCAGCAGTGGTCCAGTTGCGAGATCAAACGGCTTCAGCGCTTCCTCGCGTAGCACAGCGGTGATTTCATCACTTTGTGCGGTGACGTCTTCGCGTGAAAAAATCTTGTCAAGATCCAGACGTGGCTTGATCACCTGAACTGGCGCTCCGTCCTGCAATTCAAATGTCGTGCGCAGCGTCTCGTGTCGTTGCACCATGAAGTCGAAACTGCGTTCCAGCGCCGACGCATTTAGCGGACCTTGCAGGCGAACCGCAGAGTTCACGTTGTACAGCGGACTTCCCGGCTCCAGTTGGTCCAGGAACCAGAGCCGCTGCTGTGCGAACGAGACCGAGGCCACTACAGGCTTGCTCGCCCTTTGCCGCAGTAACTCCGCGAGGAGAGCACGCTTGTCGCGCGCTGAAATGTTTTCTTGATTCGCCGCCATTTTTAATAGGTCCTATAGGTCCTATTGGTCCTATTCCGCCAACATCTCGGCCAGCAAACTATCCAGGTCGCTATCGGAAAGCTCACCTACCTTCAACAGCAGATCCCCGGCGCGCTGTGCGTCGATTCTTTTGTTAATTCTCGTATGATTTGTCTTCGGCTGTTGCTCAAGCTTCGCGATCGCAGCCGCTAAGTCAGCGATCGTCGGGGCTTCGAAAACCGAACGCACCAGCAACTCCGTGTGCAGCATCTGGCGCACGCGCCCGATGACCTGTGTCGCGATCAGCGAATGCCCGCCGAGCTCGAAGAAGTTGTCGTGAATGCCAACGCGCTCGACTCCGAACACCTGCTTCCAGATCTCCGCGAGCTGCTCTTCGATCTGATTGCGTGGCGCGACGTAAGTGTGCTGTGCTCGTTGTTTAACTTCGTCGAGCGTCGGCAGTGCGCGCAAGTTGAGCTTGCCGTTAAGAGTGAGCGGGAGTTTTCTCAAGTGTACGAAGACGTTGGGTATCGTTTCTTCGATGATGCTGTCGGTTAGAAATGTGTGCAGCTCGGTACTGTCGAGTTCCTGACGCGACACGTAGTAAGCAATCATCGCGTCGTTGCCGCTCCTGTCTCGCGCGATGACGATCACACTGTCGCGGATTTGCGGGTGACGGTTGAGCGCGCGCTTGATCTCGTTCAACTCGATGCGATGGCCGTGATACTTGACCTGTCCATCTTTCCGGCCGGCGTATTCGATGATTCCTCGTGGCAGCCAGCGGGCAAGATCCCCAGTGCGATACATTCGCTGTCCTGGTGTGAATGGATTGTCGACAAATTTCTCGGCAGTGAGCGTTGCGCGTTTGAGATAGCCGCACGCGAGGCCGTCGCCAGCGAGATACATCTCACCGAGCACGTTTTCAGCTACCGGCTTGAGATCGTCATCGAGCACGTAGATCTGCGCGTTGGCCGCGGGCTTGCCGACCGGTACGAAAGCTTGTGTGTCTTCGTCCGGATTGAAGCGGTGAATCATGCAGCCGACAGTCGCTTCGGTTGGACCATACTCGTTGAGGATCTCGACGTTGCCGGCAAAGCTTCGCTGCACCGCATTCGCAAGTTCTGTTTCAAACTGTTCGCCGCCAACGATTAGTCTCTTGATACGTGACGACGAATTGTCGCGAATCTTCACTAACGCGAGGTGGCTCGGTGTCAGCTTGAGCACGCCGACTTTGTTGTCTTTCAGGATCTCTTCAATTGCCGAGCCGCCACCGTCTTCGCGATAGATCACGATGCGATTGCCCGTGATAAGGGGCGTGTAGATCGACGTTACTGTGAGATCGAAAGCCAGGGACGAATAAAGCGCGAATGCGAGTGTCTCATCGCGCACGTATTGAGACTTCGCCCACCAGATGTAATTGACGAGACTGCGGTGTCGAATCTCGACGCCTTTCGGCTCGCCGGTCGAACCTGACGTGTAGATCACGTAAGCCAGATCGTCAGGCGTCGCTTCGCTGATCGGAGCAGTAACATTCTCGCTTGCAATCTCCGGCCAAATTGAGTCGATCGCTACGATCTCGGCATCGCTGGCGGGGAGTTTGTCGCGCAAACGTTCCTGCGTCAGCACGATTGGAGTCGCTGTATCCGCAAGCATGAAATCGAGACGTGCGCGTGGGTGCGCAGTGTCGAAAGGTACGTAAAAGCCACCCGCTTTCAACACGCCGAGGAGCGCGACGATCGTCTCCATCGAGTGTTCGAGATAGATACCGACGGGCACGCCCGGCTTGATACCGCGGGCGCGCAGCCAGTTGGCTAACTGGTTTGCGCGCCAATCGAGCTCGCGGTAGGTGAGGCTCTCGTTCTGAAACTCGAGCGCGATGTGTGCGGGCGTCTTCTCGACCTGTTCCGCGAAAAGCTGATCGATGGTTTTGTGTTCTGGATAATCGCTCGCTGTGTTGTTGTAGTCGACGACGAGCTCCTGTCTTCGCGACGCAGCAAGGATCTCCAGTTGCGAGATGGTTTGCTCGGGCGACTCTGAAGCCGCGCGCAGGATCTCCTGTAGATGTTGGGCCAGTACCTCGATACTCTCGGGCCTGAAAAGTTCCGGGTTGTAATCGATCGCGGCGGTAATTCCGTCTTTGATTGCGAGACTGACGGTCAGATCATTCTTCAATCGCTTTACATAGTCCGCGTTGTCCGTGTTCTCCAGCACGACCATGAGGTCGAAGAGTGGCATGCGATGCGGCAGGTGTTCGACGTTTAGTAACTCTATGAGCCGCTCGAATGAAAATTTCTGGTGTGCGTAGGCTTCGGCGAGCGTGTCTTTGATATCGAGTAGGAGTTGCTTAACGGTCAAATCGGGTGTGATGCGCGTGCGCAAAGCCAGCAGCCTGTTCATGGAGGCGCTGTAATACGTGGTGGTGCCGGTAATGATGTCGTCGTTGCCGGTGTATTTGAACAGGCAAACGTTGAACGCCATGATGAACGTGACGAAGAGCAGCGATTCGTCGTTGCCGGTGAGCTTTTGTAAGCGCGCTTCGGTTTCCGGGTCTAGATGAAAGGTGAGGCGCTCTTTATTCGTGACGGTATGCAATGGACGGTGGTGGTCCAGGGGCAGACTCGTGGCGATCAGATCGCCGGAGAGTTTTTGTAACCAGTAGGTCTGGTCTTGTTCGAAATCTTTGTGCGTCATGTGAGTTGAGGTAGTTGTTAGACAGGATTTGCAGGATTTTCAGGATGAACAAGATTTCAATCCTGTAAATCTTGAAAACATCTTGTAAATCATGTCCACGTTTGCGCAGCCTGCACGAGCGTCTGGAGGTAATCACGCTGCATCGATTTCTTCTGCTGCGGTGGCACGGATGCAATCTCCAGCGTCAACAACCTGTGCGCGGTTGTCATGAACTCGCGGAAGCGTTCGCGGCTGATTCCCTTGCCCATCAAATAAGGAATGATCCAGAAATCGAACGACCACTGCGGCAACCAAACTGATTCATTAATCCCCAGGAACATGCGGTCGATGTGGTCCATCGCGCCCATGCTGTCCATTGTCGCATGACTCCAGACGAAGCCCTCGCCTTCAATCTCATATTTCTTGCGTTCGTTCTGAATCGGTGTGCCCGGCTCGCAGTACCACATCTGCGAACGGTAGTAGTCAGGCCGCGTGGTCCGAATGAAATCGATCGTCTCCTGAACGGTCTCGTCAGTCTCACCCGGAAAACCCGTGATGAACGATCCGAAAGTCAGAATGCCGTTGCGCCGCAACATCTCGATCCCCTTCGCGTACTTCTCCACCGTCGCTGACTTATTCATATTGATCAGTATCGACGGCGAGCCGGACTCGATTCCGAGAAACACGCCCTTGCAACCGCTCTCGGCCATCAGGTCGATCGCTTCCTGGTCAGAATTGCTGCAACGAAAGTAAGAGAACCAGTTGAACGGATACTTCTTCCGGATCATCATCCGGCAGAGATCTTTGAAGCGCGGAAATGGAACGTTGAACGTATCGTCGATGAAGACGACGTTTTGCACGGCGCCGAGAGCGAGTATCGAATCGAGTTCACGTTCAAGAACATCGAGACTCAGCAATGTCAACGCACCCGCACGAGATGGATAGTTGCAGAACGAGCACTTAAACGCACAACTACGCGCTGTACGCGTTTGAATCGTCGCGCCGAGATCTCTGCTGCCACCGAAGTCTTTCCAGTCGATAAAGTTCGCATCAAGCGAATTGTTTTCCGGCGCCGTCGTCGTGCGCCGCAGTTCCTTGCCTTCAAAGTAAGCCAGATTCGGAACGTCGTTGAGATTGCCGCCGTTCTTGAGACATTCAATCAGCCGCGCGAGCGTGAGCTCTCCCTGGCCTTCGAGCACGTAAATGTCTGCGCCCATGTCTTCGAGCGCGGTCTTGAACGCGTCGCCGTGATAGTTGCGAGCGTGATTGTTGACGAGTGGACCACCGACAACGATCTTTACGGTGGGATTGTGCTCGCGAATGAACTCAACCATCTCGGTGACGGGCAGGTTCACGACGTAAAAAGTCGTCGTGATGGCGACGCAGAGAGGATCGCGGCGCAGGTACTCGATGAACTGTTCCTTCTCATACTGAAAGAGATTGATGTACTCGGCGGTATGTCCGTTTCGACGCAGGAAGCTCGTCAGGTAAGCCGCCGCGAGGTTCGGAATGTCGCCTGACTTAAGCTCTTCTCCGTTCGTGCCGGCGAGACTACGCACGTGGTTCAGCAGTCCGGGGTAATCGAGTTTCTGCCCGTCCAGGTTGAGGAAGCTGAACTTGAGATCACGGTACGCCTCGGCGTCTTCGCCGTAAGTGTGCAGGAACTGCTCGTAACGAATGAATGGTACTTCGTTGTACCCGATGACGACGCAATCGAGGTTATTACTCATGGTTTTAAGTGATTAGGAAAAGATTTGGTAGTTGGATCGGGTCAGTACCACCTCGCGGTAGCGGGTGGGTGCGTGAGCGCTCACGCACCCACCCGCTACCGCGAGGTGGTACTGACCCGATCCAAGTCAGAAGCTAAAACGAGAAGCTCTTACTCAGATCAGGTGCAGCAGTCGCCGCTTCCGCGAATTCCATCTGCAGCTCGTGCAGCAGCGCACCGGGATGCGCGACCATGCTGGCAAGCAGCGTCTCGACGTGACACAACATCGTCTCGATGTAACTCTTATCGAAACGCACACGGTCGTAGATCATCTCGAGCGTCAACACGGCACCGGGTTTGATCACGAACGCGAGCGGATAGTTAACTTCGATATCGAACTTAACATCACTGATCCGCAGTCGCCTGCTGCGCTCACCAAGCGAGACCTCGACCGGAAAACTCTCAAACACGAAAATACTTTCGAACAGCGGCACGTGACGCGGCACGTCGCTCCACCCGTGGAGCTCCACGAGCGGCGTGTGCTCATATTGCCGCGCTTCAAGCTGCTGCTCCTGCAGCTCCTTTAACCACGGTAGCAATGCGACTTCCTTCTTCACCTGCAAGCGCACTGGCAACGTATTGATGAAGAGTCCAACCACTTTTTCAACTTCGGGCAACTCCGCCGGACGTCCTGAGACTGTCCCGCCGAAGAGAATATCTTCACGGCCGCTATGCCTGCTAAGTAACACTCCCCACGCGCCCTGCAAGAGCGTGTTCATCGTCAATTGGTGCTCCTGGGCAAACGTTTCGAGATCGCGTTTCAACGTGGACGGAAGATGCCGCTGTTGCACGTCGTAATCTCGTTTCGCTAATGAAGAAGTTAGTCCGCCAATGGGTGTTGGAGATGTAAACCCCGCGAGTGTTTGTCGCCAGAAGACTTCCGCCTCCTTAAGATCCTGCCGTCGCAACCATGCGATGTAATCACGATACGTGAGGGTGTGTGGCAACTGTAACTCCTCGCCGCGCGCGAACGCTTCGTAAAATGCAAACACCTCGCCCGTGATTCTCATCGCGCTCCAGCCATCCATCAGCAGGTGATGATGACTCCAGATGAAGTGATAACTGTCTTCACTCATTCTGATTAGCGTCAAGCGCAGCAACGGCGCGTTCAGGAAATCAAAACCCCGCTCACGATCTGTTTCGAGATAATTCTTCAGGCGTTCCTTCTGCTCGGCGGGTGAGTAGTGTCGCCAGTCGTGTTCAATCCACGGTGAATCAACACGCTGCTTCACTATCTGAAGAGGTTTAATCAGGCCTTCCCAAACAAATAATGTCCGTAACACAGCGTGCCGATCGACAACGCGCTGCCACGCCTGTTTGAAAGCTGCGATGTCGAATTCTCCACTCAACGCACAGCTCAGGTGTGAGACATACATGCCTGGTGAATTGTCGTAGAGACTGTGAAAAAGTATGCCCTGCTGCAACGGCGACAGCGGATAGATGGCTTCGATCTGTTTCTTTGCGCTGCCCTGTGTCTGTGGCAACAACGCAATCAATTCATCAAGTTGTGGCTGTGTTAATTCTGTTTCAGGGAAGTCGGAAGGAGTAAAGCCGCCGGCGTCCGGGCTCTGGCAGTGACGGATCAGCCGCTCCAGTCCGGCTACATATTCCGCAGCGAGTTGGGCCACGGTTTCGGCGTGATGAATCTCGTTGCTGTATTCCCAACTCACGTGCAACTCACCACCAGCTACGCTGCAACTGAGTTGCAACTTGTACCGGCGCGCCGCTATGCCTGCTCGCAATGGTCCAGGTCGTTCGGGCGCGGCATGAAACAAGCCCGCCTCCTTCATCTCGCTCATGGCCTGCTCGAAGCGTCCCAGATAGTTGAAACTGATCTCCGACGGGGGCTGCGCGACCAACTGCCTGCTTACGGCATCATCGGGACTCAGATATCGAAGCACTCCATAACCAATGCCGCCCTGCTTCACGCGACGCACCTGCTCCTTAATGCTTTTCAACCGCTCGCCATAGTCACTACCGGCCGGAAGCTCCAGCAGCACCGGATAGATCGACGTGAACCAGCCTACGGTTCGTGTCAAATCCACATCGTCAAACAATGCCTCGCGCCCGTGTCCTTCCGCGTCTACGACCAGCAGTCGCTCCCCGGTCCAGCGTTGATACGCGCCCGCGAGCGCCGCCAGCAGCACATCGCTGATCTGCGTGTTGTAGGTACGCGGCACTTCTTTGAGAAGCGCTTCCGTTAACTCCTTCGAGAGCTTGTTGCTGACGTAGCGTGTCGTGCCCTCCAGGTTTCTTCCTTCCTGGTCCACCGGCAACGGCTGCACGCGCAAGCGACGTTCATCGGTCCAGTAGGAAACTTCCTCTTGCAGGTCTGAGCTCGAAGCATAAGCCTGTAGTTTTGTAGCCCACTGTTGGTAGGACGTGCTCTTCGCAGCCAACTCTACATCTGCTCCTGACGCGAGCTGCTGGTAAGCTGCCTGCAAATCTTCTAAAAGGATCCGCCAGGAGACCACGTCCATCACGAGGTGGTGGACCACGAGTAGCAGCCGCGCGCCTCGCTCATGTCCGAGTGTGAAGTACACCGCTCGCAGCATTGGTCCGTTCTCGAGATCGAGTGTCTTCTGCCGTTCCCCTGCCGCGGTTTCGATCGAGTTTCGTAACTCTTCAGTGGCTACTCCACTAAGATCTACTTCCGCAAATGGCAGTTCGTTTTCACCACTAGCCGCACACCACTGCCGCCATTGACCGTCAGCCAGTTGTTGAAAGCGATTGCGGAGAGCGTCGTGATGGCGAAGTACTGCTGCGATCGCATCGCGTAACACGGCCACGTCGATCCCATCGGACAGACCGATCATGAAGGCCATATTCCAATGCGCCGGCTCTGCTAACTGTTGCTCGAAGAATTGTTGTTGAGCGGGCGCCAGTTCTACTTCGCCTGTGACTTCACCCTGCGTTGCCTCGCTCTGCGGCGCACTGCTGCCCGCCACAGCCGCTAGTTCCGCGATCGTCTGGCGATGAAAAACCTGCTTCGCGGTTACCTGCAACCCTGCCTGGCGCGCGCGCGTGATGATCTGCACGCTTAGAATCGAATCACCACCTAACTCAAAGAAGTTGTCGTGTATACCAACCTGCTTCACGCGCAGCACTTCACTCCAGATGCCGGCCAGTACTCGTTCTGCTTCGGTAGTTGGTGGTGCATTGTTTCCGCGAGTGACGGACGACTCGTCTGCGGTTCCGGCAGTCGCTTGCGATCGACCTTGCCATTGCTTAACAGCGGCAGTTTGTCGAGCACGACGAACGCAGCGGGGATCATGAATTCGGGCAGGTGTTGTCTGAGATAGTGGCGCAACTCACTCGTCGCCGCTTCCAATTCTCCGACTACATAGGCAACGAGTCGCTTCTCGCCGCCTGGGCCGTCTTCACGCGCCACAACGATCGCTTCGCGCACTTGCGGGTGACGACTCAGCACCGCTTCGATCTCGCCCAGCTCGATGCGGAAACCACGAACCTTCACCTGATGGTCGACACGGCCCAAGAACTCCAGATTTCCATCCGGCATGTAACGCACCAGATCGCCTGTGCGATAAAGGCGAGCGCCCGGCTCGGTTGAGAAACAATGTGGAACGAATCGTTCGGCTGTCAGTTCGGGACGGTTGAGGTATGCGCGCGCTAGTCCACTGCCGCCAATGAACAACTCTCCGGTCGCGCCCACCGGCACCGGCTCATGATTTTTATCGAGCACGTACAACTGCGTGTTGCTTAGTGCGCGTCCGATCGGCACCGTGCGCTCAAACGTCTCGGGCTGTGAAGGCCAGCAGGCAGCGTCAATGGAATATTCTGTTGGTCCATAAAGATTATGCAGCTCACACGAGAGACGAGTATGGAAGCGCGTGTGCAAACTGCCTGGCAGTGCTTCGCCGCCGCAGAACACATGGCGCAGGGTGTGGCAGTTCTCAATGCCGGGCTCTTCCAAGACGATCTGCAACATCGACGGGACCAGTTGCAACACTGTGATCTCATGCTCCGCAATCGCTGAGACGAGATAAGCAGTGTCCTGGTGTCCGCCGGGCTCGGCCATCACGACTTGCGCGCCGATTAGGAGCGGCACGAAGAACTCCCAGCCCGCTGCGTCGAAAGTGAACGGCGTCTTCTGTAAAAAACGATCCGTAGGCTTGAAGTCGAAAGCATTGATCATCCACAACAGGCGATTGCAGATGCCGCGATGCGGAACCATCACGCCTTTTGGTTTGCCGGTCGAGCCTGACGTGTAGATCACGTAACACGGATGACGCGGATCCAAGCCACGGATAAAATCCGGATCTGATCCGTGGCTCTGATCCTGTGTTATCTGTGGTTACGTTTTCCTGTGTCAAGATCACCTCCGGTTTTGCATCTTCGATGATGAACTGGAGTCGCTCTTGTGGATACGCCGGATCCAACGGCAGATAAGCACCACCAGCTTTCAGCACTCCCAGCAGCGCCACTACCATCTCGAGCGAACGCTCCATCATGACGCCCACACACGTCTCTACACCTACACCGAGGTCGCGTAAGTGATGTGCGAGTTGGTTCGCACGTTCGTTCAACTCGGTGTAGGTAAGCTTCGTGTCCTGGTAAACAACGGCAGTGTGGTTTGGCGTGCGTTGGACCTGCGCTTCAAATAGTTCATGCAGAGGGTGATCGAGTGAGTAAGCCGCGCTCGTTTCGTTCCACGTGGTCAACAGACGGTGTCGCTCTGCGTCGCTGAGAAGGTTTAGATTCGCGATGCCAGCGTCGGGCTGAGCAACGACGCTCGTCAGCAACGCGCAAAATTGGCTGGAAAGATATGAGATCGCAGTTGTGTCGTAGTACGTCTCATCGAAGTGAAACTGCAACTTCAACGTGTCAAACTCGCGTTCGCACGACAGCTTGATCTTGAATCGATCAAGACAGACGTCTTCTCTGTACATTGAGAACTGGAGATTCCCGATCCGGTAAGGTTCGGCCCGCTCTACGTACTCGAACGTGAATGGCATGAGCTCGGGTTCGTCAGAGTCGTAAGTAAATACGTCCTGCCATTGTCGAGCTTCCTCTGTAACTTCGTGCACTCGCTGAACGAGCACCCCGAAAGGAATATCGTCCACGGCGCAAGCAAGCGGCAAATATTTCGCAACCGGACCAATGACGCTACTGAGCTCTTCGTACCTCCGACCATCATGCGCGACGCCAATCAG
The DNA here is from genome assembly GCA_963748155.1 of uncultured Acidobacteriota bacterium. Taxonomy (GTDB): domain Bacteria; phylum Acidobacteriota; class Blastocatellia; order Pyrinomonadales; family Pyrinomonadaceae; genus PSRF01. The sequence goes on from CAVVHV010000006.1 coordinate 630,535, forward strand.
CAAATCGGTTTGACCCGTAAGACGCCACAGCAACGCATACCAGGCTGCCAACAGCACTTCCAGGACCGTTGAGTTGTAGCGAATTGCTAATGCCTCGAGCGGCGCATACTCGATCTTCTGTTGCGGGGAATGCGTTAACGGCGCCCGCGCGCTCGATGAAGCACGCTCGAACGGAAGCTTCAGCGCGGCTGTTTCCGACAGGTCACGTTTGCGCCAGTAGAGCTTTCCGACTTCAGCCTCGGCGGATTCGAGGAGATCGTTCTGCCAGCCGGAGAAGTCGGCATACTGCATGGGCTCTTCGCCAACCTCATCTCCCTCGACACGCACCTGGTAAGATTGGCCCAGGTCTTTCATCAGATTGCGCAAGCTTGGGCCATCGGCGCAAAACACGGGCAGGTTGAAGAACAGTAGATGTTTGTTTTGGGCCAGTCGTAAGAGCGTCGCTTCAACGCGATCTGAACTTGTTCCAGCGAAGAGCTCGTCAATGCGAGCCGTTTGCGCGTCTGTCTCGACGTCGATCGCAATGTTTACGTGATCATCAATGACCTGAAGAGGCAGCTTCATGCCCGGAACGGTCTCCAGGCGGGTTCGTAAAATCTCGTGACGCGCGATCACGTCCTGAATAGAGGCTTGCAAGGTATGGACATCCAGCTCTCCGTCGAGCAGAAACGCGCAACAGGCAGAGTATCGTGCGGCGCCGTCCTGTTTACTCAACTGCCAGAGACGTTGTTGCTGCGGTGATAACCGGAAGCCTTCGATGATCTGATTGTCCATTTTTATTCTGTAAATCCTGTAAATCTTGAAATCCTGTTGAAGATTGTGTTTCCCAACTAGTCTCAACAGGATTACAGGATTTTCAGGATGGGCAGGATTAAGAATTAGTTGCGACGGCGCGTCGTCTGGCTTTCTTCAGGCTCTTCGAGCCGATTTCTTCAAGCGCTTTTCCTTTGTCAGACAGCCGGGCGCGGTCAGCCTGGGCAAGCATCTCAACCAGCGTGTCGAGACGTGCCTCAGGTTGCTGAACGAGGATGCCTGCTAATGTCTTGAATAGATCCAGGAGACGCGTGATGGTCGTTTGCATGAAGAGATCGGCGTTGTACTCGAGCATCAACTCCATGCCCCGTGCGCTCTCCCACGCTCGCAACACCAGATCGAAATGCGCAATGGGATTCTCAACTGGAAGCGTGTTGATCGTTAGTGACTTGACTTCCACTGCGGTACGCGGCGCGTTCTGGAAAACGAAGCAAACCTGGAACAGCGGATGATAACCGGGCGACCGCTCGATCCTGAGCGCATCGACAAGGCGATCAAACGGCATGTCCTGATGACTGTAAGCACCGAGTGTCACTTCGCGAACGCGTGCAACAAGCTCGCTGAATGCCGGATTGCCCGCCAGGTCCGTGCGCATGACCAGCTCATTGACGAAGAACCCGATGAGCGACTCCGTCTCGCCACGATTGCGATTCGCTACGTCTGTGCCGACAACTATGTCGAGCTGTCCGCTGTAGTAATGCAGGACCGTGTCGAGACACGCGAGCAACGTCATGTACAACGTGGCGTCTTCAGCCCGACTCAACTCTTTTAGCGATTCTGTTAGCTGCGGTGAGAGCAAGGCGAACTGGCTCGCGCCCCTGAAGGTCTGAATCGCAGGCCGCGGCCTGTCTGTTGGTAACTCGAGGCGCGCCGGTACACCTTTCAACTGCGCCTGCCAATAGTTGAGCAATCGATCGAAGACTTCCCCACGCAGCCAGTTGCGCTGCCACACCGCAAAGTCTGCGTATTGCACCTGCAACTCCGGCAACGACGATGCACGTTGTTCAAAATAGGCCTCATACAACACCGCTAACTCGTGGAGGAACACGCCCATGGACCACCCGTCGGTAATGATGTGGTGCATAGTGAGAATAAAAACGTGTTCTTCCTCTTCGTTTCGGATCAGGAGGCAGCGAAGCAAAGGCGCGCTTGAGAGTTGAAAAGGCTTTTGGCCCTCTTCGGCAATCAAACGCCTGACTTCGATCTTGCGCTCTGCATCAGGCAACTCACGCAGGTCGAGTTGCGGTAACGTGAATGGAGCTGCGGGAGCAATCACTTGTGCCGGAGTCCCCTCGTCAGAGGTGATGAAATACGTCCGCAGTGAAGTATGACGGCGCAGTACTTCATTGATGCTTTGCTCCAGCGCTGCAACGTTGAGCGATCCTTTCAGCAGGTACGCGGAAGCCATATTGTATAGCGACGTGCCTGACTCGAGCTGGTCCAGGAACCAGAGTCTCTGCTGCGCAAACGAAAGGGGCATTGGCCCATCGCTCATGACGGGAACGATTGGAGCGCTGAATCCATTCTCTCCCACACCATCAATCTTCGTTGCGAGCGCATGAACCGTCGGATATTCGAAGATATAACGTAGCGGCAACTCGATTTTCAAAAGATCGCGGAGTCGCGAAACGACCTGTGTAGCGAGCAGCGAATGGCCGCCGAGTTCGAAGAAGTTATCGTAAACGCCTATTCGCTCAACACTCAGAACTTCAGTCCAGATCTTCACGATCTCCAGCTCGATGCCGGTTCGCGGTGCGACATACTCTTCCGTTAACTCCGGTCGTAAACCAGATGGCGCCGGCAGATTGTGTCGATCCACTTTGCCGTTTGCCGTCAAAGGAAGCCTGTCAAGTAACACGAACGCTGACGGGACCATGTATTCAGGCAGTCTTTCCTTCATGTGACTGTGCAGCTCGCTGACCGTCAGCACCTGCTCGTCGCTCGCAACCACATAAGCGACCAGGCGCGTATCGCCGTCATCATCACGCGCGAGCACCACGCTCTCACTCACGTCTTTGTGCTGCGCGAGGGTCGCTTCGATCTCGCCTAGCTCGATCCGAAAACCACGCACTTTCACCTGGCGATCGACTCGGCCCAAATACTCGAGCTCACCATTTGCGAGATAGCGTCCGCGGTCACCGGTCCGGTAAAGTCGAGTACCTGCTGCGCCCCACGGATGCGGAACAAAGCGCTCCGCAGTTAACTCTGGTCGTTGTAAATAACCACGCGCCGAGTCCACCCCCGCCCACATACAACTCCCCCGGGATACCAACCGGTACCGGCTGCTGTACTGCGTCAAGCACGTACGTTTGCAGGTCGGGAATGCGTTCACCGATCACGCTGCCAGTTGCGGTTGCAAGATCATGCTGCCGGATTGGGCGGTAGGTGACGTGCACCGTCGTCTCCGTAATGCCGTACATGTTGATCAGCAAGGGCTGCTCGTCGCCATGTCGCTCAAACCAGGGCCCAAGACTTTGCAGCTCGAGCGCTTCGCCGCCGAAGATGACGTAGCGCAAAGCGAGCGGCGCAGCCTCTGCCGCGTTGGACCAACTGCTTTGCTCGGCCTGCATCAGTTGACGAAAAGCAGATGGCGTTTGATTGAGCACCGTCACGCGTTCGTTGAGTAGAAGTTGATAAAAAGCTCCGGTTCCCGGCTGACCAGATACGGCACGATCACGAGGCGACCGCCATAAAGCAGCGCTCCCCACAGCTCCCACACCGAAAAGTCGAAGGCGTAAGAATGAAACAGCGTCCAAACGTCATTGGCATCGAAGTTGAACCACTGGCGCGTCGCAGTGAAGAGACGCACCACGTTGGCGTGCGTAACCACAACCCCTTTCGGAGTTCCCGTTGAACCCGACGTGTAAATGACGTAAGCAGAATTCTCCACGCAACGGCTCAATTCCGGATTTAATCCGCGGCTTTGCTCCGCGTCATCCGTGGTTGAAAATTCTTCGTCAACAAAAAGCACCGCACCCACTTCCGGCAGCACGCGATTCCAATGCTCGCTGCGTCACGATTACCGCCGGCTTTGCGTCTTCGATCATGAACCGCAGCCGCTCGCGCGGATAACCCGGATCGAGTGGCACGTACGCTCCCCCGGCCTTCAACACCGCCAACAACGCCACCACCAGCTCTATCGATCGCTCCATGCAAATCCCGACCGTCACCTCTGGCCCAACACCATGCCGCTGCAACTCAGCCGCCAACACATCCGCACGACCGTCGAGCTCGGCATACGTCAACTGTTCCCCTTCAAAGACAACAGCAACGTTATCCGGCGTCCGTGCCACCTGCGCACTGAACAGTTGATCGAGCGTTTGTTCTGGTTCATATTCAACTGCCGTTTCGTTCCACTCGAACAGCAACTGCTCTTTCTCAGCAGCCGGCATCAATTCGCAATCGCCAACAAGCTGCTGCGGATCGGTAACAACACTCTCGAGTACCGTTTGGAAGTGGCCCAGCATTCGCTCGATCGTCGCTGCTTCAAATAGATTTGTGTTGTACTCCAGCGACACGAAAAATCCCTGCCGGTTCTCCGTCACGGACATCGTGAGATCGAATTTCGCCGTCTTGTTCCCGATCCCAACTGGCTCAGCGTCAGTCCAGGCAACTCGAGGCTCTCGCGCGGCGCGTTCTGCAACGCAAACATCACCTGGAACAACGGCGAGCGGCTCAGGTCTCGCACCGGCTCAAGCACTTCCACCAGCTTTTCGAATGGCAGATCCTGGTGACTGTGGCGTCCAGCACCACTTCCCGCACCTGCTGAAAAGCTCACGAAACTCGGTCATTCCCCTTCAAGCGAGTCCGCAGACAAGTGTGTTCACGAAGAACCCAATCAGATCCCTCGATCTCAGCACGATTGCGGTTTGCGATCGGGGTGCCTATACAGATGTCGTCTTGTCCCGTGTAGCGATAGAGCAACGTCTGAAACACTGCCAGGAGACTCATGAAAACGGTCACACCTTCACTCCGGCTCAACTGCTTCACCGCCTCGGACAACGCACTCGGCAACACCACCGCGGATGATGCGCCATTGAACGTCTGCACTGCCGGCCGCGGACGGTCGGTCGCCAGGTCCAGATGCGGCGGCGCACCTTCCAACTGCTTCCGCCAGTAAGCCAGTTGCTCATCTAGCACTTCGCCACTGAGCCAGTTGCGCTGCCACACCGCAAAGTCAGCGTACTGCACCGGCAACTCTGGAAGCGTCACAGGCGCACGCTTCAGAAACGCGGCGTAGAGCGTCGTCACTTCGCGAATCAGCACGCCCATGGACCAGCCATCACTGATGATGTGATGCATCGTCAGCACGAGCACCTGCTCATCAGCTGCAAGCTGCAATAGCGTGACCCTGAATAGCGGACCCACTGACAAGTCGAAAGGCGTCGCCGTCTCTTCAGCGATGATCGAGCGTGTCTTCACTTCGCGCTCTTCAGGCGTCAACTCCTGAAGATCGATCACTGAAATCCGCAAAGGCTCCGGCGCCGCGATGACCTGCACTGGCTCGCCCGCGACGACAATGAAACTCGTGCGCAACGTCTCGTGCCGGCGCACCACTTCATTGAACGTCTGCTCCAGCGCCGCCACATCAAGCTCGCCCGAGATTTGAAGCACCGAAGGTAGGTTGTAGAACGGATTGCTCTCAGCGAGTTGATGCAAAAACCAGAGACGCTGCTGCGCAAACGAAAGCGGCAGCGGTTTGTCGCGGGTGACGGGTTCAATCGCGGGCGCTTGCAGCGTGAGGTCCGCACTGCGCAGCATGTCGATCTCAGCAGCAAGCATCGCGATTGTCGCATTCTGGAAGAACACGCGGAAACTGATCTCGGCCTGGAAGAGATTGCGTATGCGCGAAACGACCTGCGTCACCAGCAACGAATGACCGCCGAGGTCGAAAAAGTTGTCGTGGATGCCGACCTGTTCCATGCCCAACAGTTCCGCCCAAACTCCTGCAAGCAATTCTTCCGTCGGCGTGCGCGGTGAAACGAAGCTGGCTTCAAGTTCGGGCTGCGCCCGCTCAGGCGCGGGTAGCGCACGGCGGTCGACTTTCCCGTTCGGGTCGAGTGGCAATTCATTGAGCAATATGAAAGCACTCGGGACCATGTAATCGGGAAGCTTTTCCTGGAGGAATGGACGTAGTTGCGGCGGCAGTTGCCGGGCCAATTTTTGTTGCCGCGGATGGGTCGCGTAGTCGTTCCAGCGCCTGGAGACTATCGCAGGGGTGAAGAGCTCAAGATCACGTGGCGGCAGTGTGGCCCAGACAGTGTCTTTGCGTCGCAACAGTACGTCGAAAGCGCCGTCAGCGCCGTGACTGGACCAACTGAGATCCACCAGGTAAGGAAACTCATCGCCTAGTTGTAAGAGATCGTCAGGTTCGACACCAGGTTCCTCTGGTATGCGGTTCCGAAGCTCAGCCGCCGTCAGCGATCGATCTTCACCTGTGAGTGCGGAGAGCGTTTTCACCTCACCAGCAAGCCGTGCGTTTGGCACCGCCGACAATCCCAGCACTTCCGGCCGATCCTGTCGCAAAGTTCGCGCAGCATAGCGAGACTGAATTGCTCGCGACGCCAATCGCGCCAATCGACTTCAACCGTATGCTGCGGCGGCTCTCCAATATTAATGGCGACGTGATAACGGAAGCGCGTCAGCTCGTTGTGCGCCAACCCACGCTTCGGAAAAACCTGCACGTGACTGATCTGCGGCAAACGCTCTTGCAGCGCAAAGAAGTAAGCGGGATCAATGACGAGTTCACCCTCTTCGACGATACTCCTGGAAACGCGCTGGGCTAACCGCTCCACTGTCCGCGACGAGGGTGCACGATACAACTCAACTGAGGCATGAAAAGCTTCCAGCAACGGCAGACTGCGAACGTCACCGACGTAGATCGTGCCGCCGGGTGCGACAGCACGGCCTGCCTGCTCCAGCACGGTGGTGAGGTAATCAAGCGACGGAAAGTATTGGACCACCGAGTTGAGAATTACCGTATCAAAGAATCCCGGCTCGATACTGCTGAAATCGTCAGCGGTCTGACGGCGCAGTGACACGTGCTTCCAATCGCGCTTATCGATATGTCGCTGCACAAAATCGAGCGCCACTTGCGAGAAGTCGATGCCGCAGTAGTCTTCGCACTCGCCTGCGAGCCGGAACAACAACAAGCCGGTGCCACAACCCAACTCCAACACTCGTCGCGGCTCAAGCTTCCTGATCTGAGTGACAGTGTCAGTCACCCACTCCTGCATCTCCGCTGCCGGAATCGGCTGGCCCGTGTAGCTGCTGTTCCAACCGGTGATGTTGAAGCTCGGATCAGAAACGTCTTCGCCTTGCCGGTAAGTCTCGTCGAAGACTCCTTCCCAACTGCTGACGTGCTCGCTGCGCTCGTCATCATCATCCTCCGCAGCGAACGCAGCTTCAGGACTGGCAACGACATAAGCAACGAGATGTTTGTCGCCCGGCGTATCTTCGCGGGCAACCACCACTGCTTCGTGCACCGCTTCATGTTCGACAAGCGCCGCCTCGATTTCTCCGAGCTCGATACGAAAGCCACGCACTTTCACCTGGCGATCGACTGGCCCAAATACTCGAGCTCACCATTTGCCACATAGCGACCACAATCACCGGTGCGGTAAAGTCGAGCACCTTCTTCGCCCCACGGATGCGGAACAAACCGCTCCGCTGTCAATCCCGGTCGTTGCAAATATCCACGCGCAAGTCCGCCACCGCCCACATACAACTCCCCGGCCACACCAATCGGAACCAGCTTCTGCCTTTCGTCAAGCACGTACGTTTGCAGGTCTGGAATGCGTTCACCGATTAAACTGCCACTTGTTGTTGACAGATCAATCTTTCCGATCGGACGGTAGGTGACGTGCACCGTCGTCTCCGTAATGCCATACATGTTGACCAGCAACGGCTGCTCGTCGCCGTGTCGCTCAAACCAGGGCCCAAGACTTTGCAGCTCCAGTGCTTCGCCGCCGAAGATGACGTAGCGCAAGGAGAGCGGCGCAGCCTCTTCCGCATTGGGCCAACCGCTTTGCTCGGCCTGCATCAGTTGACGAAAAGCAGATGGCGTTTGATTGAGCACCGTCACGCGTTCGTTGAGTAGAAGTTGATAGAAGGCCGCGGGTTCCCGGCTGACCAGATACGGCACGATCACGAGGCGACCGCCATAAAGCAGCGCTCCCCACAGTTCCCACACCGAAAAGTCGAAGGCGTAAGAATGAAACAGCGTCCAAACGTCGTTGGCATCGAAGTTGAACCACTGGCGCGTCGCGCTGAAGAGTCGCACCACGTTGGCGTGCGTAACCACAACCCCTTTCGGAGTTCCCGTTGAACCCGAGGTGTAAATGACGTACGCAGAATTCTCCACGCAACGGCTTAAATCCGGATTTGATCCGCGGCTTTGATCCGTGTCATCCGTGGTTGAAAATTCTTCATCAACAAAAAGTACCTCACCCACTTCCGGCAGCACCGATTCCAAGGCGCGCTGCGTCACGATTACCGCCGGCTTTGCGTCTTCGATCATGAACCGCAGTCGCTCGCGCGGATAACCCGGATCGAGTGGCACGTACGCTCCCCCGGCCTTCAGCACCGCCAACAACGCCACCACCAGCTCTATCGATCGCTCCATGCAAATCCCGACTGTCACCTCTGGCCCAACACCATGCCGCTGCAACTCAGCCGCCAGCACATTCGCCCGATTGTCGAGCTCGGCATACGTCAACTGTTCCCCTTCAAAGACAACAGCGACGTTATTCGGTGTCCGTGCCACCTGCGCACTGAACAGTTGATCGAGCGTTTGTTCTGGTTCAGATTCAACCGCCGTTTCGTTCCACTCGAACAGCAACTGCTCTTTCTCAGCAGCCGGCATCAATTCGCAATCGCTAACACGCTGCTGCGGATCGGCAACAACACTCTCGAGTACCGTTTGGAAATGGCCCAGCATCCGCTCAATCGTCTCAGCTTCGAACAATTCCGTGCTGTAGATGAGGAAGCCGTTCAGTCCCTGCTCGGATTCCCAGAGATGAAACTCGAGATCAAACCGAGCGATAGCTCGCGTAGTCTCGACTGCGCTCATCTCGAAGCCGCCGACTTCCACCGCACCTTGCGGCGCGTTTTGTAGCACGAATACCACCTGGAACAGCGGGTTATGACTTAGCTCGCGCTCTGGTTGCAGGATTTCAACGAGTTTCTCAAACGGCAGGTCCTGGTGTGCGTACGCTCCGAGCGTCGTTTCCCGCACTTGCGCGAGCAACTCCTTGAAGGTCGGATCGCCTTTGAAACTCGTGCGCAGCACCATCGCATTCACGAAGAAACCGATCAGCCCTTCGAGCTCCGCGCGCGTGCGATTTGCGATCGGCGATCCGACAATGACTTCTTTTTCACCACTCCAGCGCGACAGCAGTGCAGCCCACGCGCCGAGGAGCGTCATGAATAACGTCACACCCTCCTGCTGCGATAATTCTTTCAACGACTGCAACAGCGAGGCTGAAAAACGCACGCGCCGGACTGCGCCACGGAAGCCCTCGACTGCCGGACGCGGATGATCAGTTGGCAAGTTGATTGTTGGTGCCGCACCAGCGAGTTGCTCGCGCCAATAGTTCAGGTACGCTTCCAGCACTTCGCCTTTCAGCCAGTTGCGCTGCCATACGGCAAAGTCTGCATACTGGATCGGCAACTCCGGCAGCCTCGGCTCTTCACCGGCGTTGAAGGCGCGATATAGTGCGCCGAGCTCACGATTTAGCACGCCAGTGGACCAACCATCAGTGACGATGTGGTGCAGGCTTAGCAACAGGATGTGATGCTCGTTTGAAAGTCGCAGCAACGAAGCACGCATCAAGGGTGCACGACGTAGATCGAAAGGTTGTTGTGCCTCAGCCGTTGCCAGGCGGCGTGCTTCTGCGTCGGCTTCATCGCCGGCAAGGTGCGTGAGATCGATCTGCCCCAGCTCGATTTGGAGTTCCGGTGCTATTACCTGTACGGCCTGACCGTCGAGGATGGAGAACGAAGTACGCAGTGCTTCGTGACGTCGTAACAGCTCGTTCAGGCTGCGCTCCAACGCACTCACGTTCAACTCTCCGCGCAGTCGAAGGGCTGTCGGCACATTGTAGAACGCGCTTTCCGGATTCAGACCGTCGAGGAACCACAGCCGTTGTTGTGCGAACGACAGCGGCGGATGCGTGTCTCTCGAAGTCGGGACGATATTTGGTATGACAAGTCCCTGCTGCTCTCTCGCTGCCTCGGCGATACTCGCAGCGAGACTCTCAACAGTCGGCGACGAAAATATCCGCATCAGCGGCAGCTCGACGTGGAAGAGCTCGCGTATACGGCTGATCACCTGCGTCGCTCGCAGCGAGTGCCCACCGAGATCGAAGAAGTTGTCGTGCACGTCGATCTTTTCAATCCCCAGCACTTGCGACCAGATCGCGACGATGATCTCTTCTTCAGGCGTTCGTGGGCCAACGAACGATGCATTTGAGTCGCGGCTAATGTGCTCCGGCTTCGGTAGTGCGCGCCGGTTGACTTTGCCGTTCGGACTCAGCGGCAACTCGCTGAGCAACATGAACGCGCTCGGGATCATGTACTCAGGCAGTTTGTCTTGCAGGAAGTTGCGGAGTTGCGGCACGAGCTGGTGCGCGAGTCTGCGTTGCAAAGGATGGGTGGCGTAGTCGCTCCAACGCGTGCTGCCGGTTGCTGGTACGGGGAAGAGTTCGAGCTCACGTTCTGATAATTGCGCCCAGGTTGACTCACGACGGCGAAAGACGACGTCATAAGCACCATCAGCACCGTGATTGGCCCAACCAAGGTCCACGACGTAAGGCACTTCATCGCTCAGTTGCCTGAACTCATCAGGCTCGATTCCCTCCCCGTTCACTGATATAACCTTCGCGCGCAGGTCGGTGACCGTGAGTGTGCGATCTTCACCATCGAGTGCGGCCAGTGTTTTCACTTCAGCGGCCAGTCGCGCATTCGGCACCGCCGTCAGACCGAGCACTTCCGGTTGTTCACGTTGCAGCAACTCTTTTACGAGATCGACGCTGAACTGCTCGCGACGCCAGTCACGCCATTCAACCGGCAACTTCGCTGCCGGCGACTGTCCAATATTAATAACGACGTGATACCGGAACAGTGTCAGCTCGTTATGCGCGCGACCGTGCTTTGGTGTCACCTGCACGTGACTGATCTGCGGCAGACGTTCTTTGAGCGCCAGGAAGTAAGCGGGATCGATCACCAGCTCGTCTTCCTCAGTCATCGTCCGGCGTGTCCGCTGCGCAAACTGGTCGAGGCTCTGCGATGCAGGCGCGCGCGACAACTCCACCGAAGCGCGAAATGCTTTTAACAACGGCAGGCTACGCACGTCGCCGACGTAGATCGCACCACCGGGCCTGATCACCCGTGCCGCTTCCGTCAGTACGCGTGAGAGATAGTCGATACTCGGGAAGTACTGGACCACCGAGTTGAGGATCACTACGTCAAACGAGCCGTCCTCGAGATCACCAAGATTGTCGGCAGTGCGCTGTCGTAACTCGACGTGACTCAGCTCGGGAAAGTGATCCGAGATCTGTTGTTGAATGTACTTCAGCGCGACGTGCAAGAAGTCGGAGCCGCAATATCGCTCACACTCGCCTGCCAACCGGAATAACAGCAAACCTGTGCCGCAACCGAGTTCCAATACACGTTGTGGCTTAAGTTTCCTGATCTCTGCGACGGTGTCATCCACCCACTCGCGCATCTCTTCGGCGGGAATTGCGTCGCCGGTGTAACTGCTGTTCCAGCCAGTGATGTTGAAGGTAGGATCCGCAATATCGCCCTGGCGGTAGGTCTCGTTGAATACCTGTTCCCAACTCTCGACGTGCTCGCTCGTGGTTTCGTTCTGGTTTTGCTGTTCGACTGCCAGAGCCACGTCCGGATCGGCGACGAGATATGCCACGAGCTGCTTGTCGCCGGGAACGTCTTCACGTGCGACGACTACGGCTTCCTGGATCGCTGCATGTTGCGTGAGCACCGCCTCGATCTCTTCCGGCTCAATGCGGTAACCACGAATCTTCACCTGCTGGTCCATGCGACCGAGATACTCGATCACTCCGTCCGCGCGGTAACGAGCGACATCGCCCGTGCGATAGAGTCGCGCGCCGGTTTCGGCGCTGAACGGGTCGGGCACAAAGCGTTCTGCCGTTAGCTCAGGACGATTCAGATAACCTCGGCCCACGCCTGCGCCGCCGATGTATAGTTCTCCGCCTACACCGACGGGTACTAACTGTCCTTTCGCGTCGAGGATGTAAAGCTGTGTGTTGGCTATTGGTCTGCCGATCGGGATCGAGCCGGTCCAGTCTGTTTCTGGTTGCACTTCGTAGACGCAGCCCCCGACGACTGTTTCTGTTGGACCATACTCGTTGAAGAGTCGTGTTTGTGGTGACTGTTCGCGCCACCATTTGACTGTCTCGGCGAGGAGGTTCTCGCCGCCGATCACGAGAGCGTTGCTCAACTGCTCTGCCGGTTGCTCTGATAGTTGAGTTGCGAGGAGTTGGACGTGTGCCGGCGTCAGCTTCACGAGACTGTAGTTTGGTTGCCGCGCGAGTGCGCTAACCAGTCCCGTCACGCCTTCAGCTTCGTCGACGATCTCCACTGCACGACCGGTGAGCAGGGCGGGAAAGATGCTCGTGACTGTCAGATCGAAGCTCAGCGATGAATGAAGTGGCGAGCCGTTGCCTTCTGCGAGCGGATACGTTTCCATCGCCCAGCTCAGGTAGTTGAGCAGGCCGCCGTGCGTGATGAGCGTGCCTTTCGGCTTACCTGTTGAGCCCGAGGTGTAGATGATGTAAGCGAGATTATTTAACCACGGATGATCCGTGTCATCTGTGGTTGCATCCGCTGCAACCGACCGCAATGTTTCATGCGTCACGATCACCTTCGGCTTCGCGTCATCGATGATGAACTGGAGCCGCTCTTGTGGATACGACGGATCCAACGGCAGATAAGCACCACCAGCTTTCAGCACTCCCAACAACGCAACCACTAGGTCAACGGATCGCTCAAGCAACAACCCGACTACGATCTCCGGCCCAACACCTCGCTCCCGCAACCCCGCCGCCAGAGCGTTTGCACGCTCATTAAGCTCCCGATAACTCACTCGCTGCTCACCAAAGATCACAGCCGCATTCTCTGGCGTCCGCTCCACCTGCGCTTCGAACAACTCCACCACGCTGCGCGGCTCGTACGTTCGCTTCGTATCATTCCACTCAACCCGCAGTCGCCGCTCTTCGGCTTCGCTCAGCAACTTCACTTCCGACAAGCGCCGCTCCGGATGAGCCACCACCTCGGTCAACAGTCGCTCGTAGTGATTCATCAACCGCTCGATAGTCTCCGCCTCGAACAGCTCCGTGCTGTACATGACGGCCCCGCTCAGTCCCTGCTCCCGTTCCCACAGATGAAACTCGAGATCAAACCTCGCGATTGCTCGCGCAGTGTTCACCGTGCTCATCTGTATGCCACCAACGTCCACCACACCCTGCGGCGCGTTCTGCAACGCAAACGACACCTGAAACAGCGGGTTGTGACTCAGCTCACGCTCCGGTTGCAGCACCTCGACGATCTTCTCGAACGGCAAGTCCTGATGCGCATACGCACCGAGCGTCACTTCCCTCACGCGCGCCAGCAGTTCTTTAAAACTCGGATCGCCTTTGAAACTCGTCCGCAACACGAGTGAGTTCACGAAGAAGCCGATCAGTCCTTCAAGCGTTGTGCGCGTGCGGTTCGCGATCGGCGAGCCAACGACAACATCCTCTTCACCGCTGTAACGCGCCAGCAATGCCTGCCAGCCAGCCAGCAGTGTCATGAACAACGTCACGCCTTCCTGCTTTGACAACTCCCTCAGCGACCGCAACAACGTCGCCGGCATACGCACTTGATGCGTCGCCCCTCTAAATGTTTCCACTGCCGGACGTGGATGATCTGTAGGCAGGTTGATCGTCGGTGCGGCGCCCGCAAGTTGTGTGCGCCAGTAGTTCAAGTGGCCTTCCAGCACTTCGCCCTTCAGCAAGTTACGTTGCCACACGGCGAAGTCTGCATACTGGATCGGCAACTCCGGCAGCTTCGGTTCTTCACCGGCGTTGAACGCGCGATAGGCTACGGCGAGCTCGCGATACAGCACACCCGTGGACCAGCCATCGGTAACGATGTGATGCAGGTTCAGCAGCAGGATGTGATGCTCGTTTGACAGTCGTATGAGTGAAGCGCGTATCAACGGCGCACGCTGCAGATCAAAAGGTCGTTGTGCATCCTCCGCAGCCAGCCGGCGTGCTTCTGCTTCGGCTTCAGTTTCGGCAAGGTGCGTCAGGTCTGTCAGGGACAGATCGAGTTCCAATGAAGGTGCGATCACTTGCACGGCCTCGCCGTCGAGCATCGAGAACGAAGTGCGCAGCGATTCGTGTCGTCGCAACAGTTCGTTCAGGCTGCGTTTTAATGCCGTTACATTCAACTCACCTCGCAGACGGATCGCTGTCGGAACGTTGTAAAACGAGCTTTCCGGATTGAACCGATCCAGGAACCAGAGCCGCTGTTGCGCGAACGACAGCGGCACGGATGCCTGCGAGTCGCTGCGTGGCAGGATGACCTGCTTCTGCGCGGCCTCATTTTGTTTCACTCGCTGCCGAAGAAGCTCGAGTTTCGCGGGCGAGAGATTCTGTATGCGAGCCGAGACACTCATTTCAATTTTCAATCTGCGTCAAGGTTTCTTAGACCCACACTTCGGGTAGAAATGATTCGATGACGGTTCCGACCTGCTGCTTCTCCGCTAGCTCACACACCAAACTGCTGACAGCAAGATCGAGAATTCCCAGACCAAACGGGCTGAAGACTGTGAGACCATTGGCATCTCGTCTCGGTGGTGCCGCGCCGTTGAGGATCTCGCCCAGCGTGCAACGCAGGAAGTCACGATTTCCTGCGAGTTGCTCGGCGAGGTGTACTGACGTTTGAGCGCGACAGACGTGATCGATATCGTCAAGAATGTTGTCGCAACTCAGGATGATCTCAGGGTCCAGGTCACGCAACGATACGTGCAGGATCGTCGCACCCTTCGGGCAGGTGGAAAGATCGTTGATGTGAGGTCGAGAGGCGTTAGTCGCCACTGACACCAGCGAACAACTCCGCAACACCTCATCGAGATCTGCAACCGCCTGCGCCTTGCAACCCGAAAACTCTGTTTCAAACTTCTCCGCAAACTGTTGTGCCCGTCCGGGATCGAGATCGAAGATTGAACAACTCCTGAACTCAGGACGAGCGGCCAACAGGAAACGTGCGACTTCAAAGTTGATCGGGCCGGCGCCGACGATACCGAAGCGACTTTCGCCGTGATGATTGTGCGACTGTTGCGCGGCGAGGGCCGCGCTTGCGCCTGTTCGTTTGGCGCTGATGATCGAGCCTTCAATGATCGCACGGGGCCGGCCTGTCTCGGTTGAGTTGAGGATGATCACGGCGGAGGCGCGATTCTTGTTTTGACGGATGTTGTTGGGGAACGAAGAGATCCATTTGATACCGGCGATGTTGAAGGAATCACCGAGATAAGCTGGTAACGCGATGACCCTGTTTGCGTCGTTTGCTGGAAAACGCAGGAAGGTCGAGTGGGGCAAAGAGGTTTCGCGGCGCGCGTGTGCCTGGTAGGCCAAACGGACCTTTTGCAGGATTTCGAGTTCCCGGCCTTTGAGCAGATCAGCGACCTCTCGTCCTTTGATTAATAAGATCTCGTCGTCTTTCATCTTGTTAATTCTGTAAATCCTGTAATCCTGTCTAAGTCTGACGGAGCATTTAGACAGGATTGCAGAATTTTCAAGATTTGCCGGATTAGCGCATAGCCACCATCACCGCCGTTGTCTCTCTTTCTTCCTGCCACAAGTGCGCAACGTCGCCGAAGTGCTCCTCAACCCAACTATCCGAATAGATCGTATCGAGATATCGCTCGCCTTTATCCGCGAAGATCGCCGCGCAGATGGCCCCAGGCTCAATCTCATCCTTGACTCGTTCGACCGCACTCAGCACCGCGCCCGAAGATCCACCAGCAAGGATCGCTTCGTCGCGCACCAGGCGCCGGCATCCAACCACACAATCCAGATCGGTCACGTGGATACATCTTTCAGCGACATCCGGCTGGTAAAGCGCCGGCTGCACTGCCGCTCCATGACCCGGAATCAAACGCTTGCCCGTCCCGCCTCCAAAGATCACACTGCCCACCGCATCAACAGCGAAGATCCTTGTGGGCAGGTTGTGATCGCGCACATACTCCGCGCATCCGCGAATCGTTCCACACGTACTCGCCGCGCAAAATAGATAGTCAACCTCGTCTTCAAGAGCCGTGACGATTTCACGCATCGTCTGATGGTGCGCAATCGGGTTGAATCGATGCGAATACTGGTTGGGCCAGAACGTGTTGTCAGTTGAGTTGAGCAGACTCTTCACACGATTGAGTCGCGCTTGCAGATACTCGCCGGTTACCTTGTCAGGCTCCTGGACCACATCAACCTGCGCTCCGTAAGCCTTCAACAGGCGCACGTTCTGCATAGTCGCTTTCGGATCGACAACGCAGATGAACCGTAAGCCGTAATACATGCAAGCCTGCGCGAGGCCGATACCCATGTTGCCGGAACTCGACTCGATCACCACCGTGTCCGGCTGGATATCGCCGTTGTCGATCGCGTGACGGATGATGCTAAAGGCCGGCCGGTCTTTAGTGCTTCCGCCGGGATTCAAGCCCTCCAACTTGGCGTAGAGCTTGAAGCGCGCGTCAGGTATCACGCGCGACAATCTCACCAGCGGTGTGTTGCCAATGGCGGACAATACGCCGTCATTCATAATTTGCTCCAACCGGATTAGATAGTGTTGTTAATGGAAGAATTAACTTGAGGTGCTAACGGCCCGGGCAAGAACCTGCAAACTCGAAAGTGGTTGATTTGGATCTGCCACTACACGTTCGAGCATGTTCTCGTAATCATTCAATAGTCGCTCAATTGTTTGCTCGTCGAAGAGTGCAGTGTTGTACGTGACTAAACCGCGCAGGTGATCGCCCATCTCAGTCAGCGATAGGACCATGTCGAATGGCGCTGTCGTAACCTGGAATTCGAACGGACTCAACTTTAGGCCGGGAAGCTCCAGCGTCTGCGTTGACGCGTTCTGCAACAGGAAAACGACCTGGAACAGCGGGTTGCGGCTCACGTCGCGCTTCACTTGCAATTCTCCGACAAGCTTCGCCAACGGCACGTCCTGGTGCGAGTAGGCGCCGAGCGTGACCTCACGCACGCGCTGTAGTAACTCACGGAACGTTGGATCGCCGCTGAGATCGGTGCGCAGGACCAGCATGTTCACAAAGAACCCGATCAGCCTTTCCGTTTCGATGCGCGTGCGATTGGCGATCGCAGTTCCGACGGGAATGTCGTCCTGTGCACTTTGCGAATGCAGCAAAACGTCGAACGCAGCGAGCAGCGTCATGAAAAGCGTCACGCCTTCGCGGCGACTGAGCATCTTCACCTCGCGAGACAACTCAGGCGACAGCTCGAATGGCATGATCGCGCCGCGCGGATCGTAGACAGCAGGTCGTGGCCTGTCCGTGGGCAGTTCGAGATCCGGAACATCGCGTAGCTGTTCTTTCCAGTAAGCGAGCTGCGATTCGAGCAGTTCGCTTCCCGGCTGCAACAGATCGTTTTGCCAGTGCGCAAAATCGGCGTACTGCACGGGCAGCTCCGGCAGCGACGAGGGTTGTCCGGATCGATACGCGTCATACAACGCAGTCACTTCATCAACGAAGATGCCCATGGACCAGCCGTCAGAAATGATGTGGTGCATCGAAACGACGGCAACATGGTCCTGCGTAGTCAACCGCAAGAGAGTAACGCGCAACAAAGGCGCGCGATTCAGTGAAAACGGCCGCTGCGACTCCTCACCGGCCAGTCGTCGTGCTTCGGTTTCTCGCTCTGCGGCAGTCCGCGAGCTGAGATCGATCAAGTTCAGTTTGAAGGTCTTCTTCGGCGCCACAACCTGTACCGGGTTACCATCGACTGCCGTAAACGACGTCCGCAGGATGTCGTGACGACGCACAATCTCGTTGAGACTCCGCTCGAGCACTGCAAGATCGAGATCGCCTTCAAGTCGAATCGCTGAGGTGAGGTTGTAAGTAGGCGTGCCCGGTTCCAACTGTTCCCAGAACCACAAACGCTGCTGCGCGAACGAAAGCGGTCGCGTGTGACCCGGAGGCAGGCGACGGACGGTGGTTGGACCACATTACGATCGCCTTTGAGCTGTGTGTCGATGTGTGCGGCCAGCTCAAACACGGTCGGCATCTCGAACAGTCGCCGCAACGGCACCTCTAAACTGAACGTGTCGCGTATGCGTGACGTGACGCGCGTGGCGAGCAGTGAATGACCGCCGATATCGAAGAAGTTATCGTGCAAGTCTACGTGAGCGAGACCAAGCAACTCCGCCCAGATACCCGCGAGCAACTCCGCCGTCGGCGTGTGTGCCGAACTTTGCACGACGATCTGATCGCTGCTGAGCTGCGCCAGCGATGGCAGGGCTTTGCGATCGACTTTGCCGCTTGGGGTGAGTGGAAACTGGTCGACAACGACGAGCGTCGCGGGAATCATGTATTCCGGCAGTCGCTCCTTTAAATACTGTCGCAGCATGGGCCACGCAATCTCGTCGCGCACTCGTGCATACGCGACCAGGCGCATGGCGCCGGATTCGCCCGCTCGCGCCACCACAACTGCCTCTGTGATCGCCGGATGCGCACCCAGCGCAGTCTCGACTTCACCAACCTCAACCCGATAACCACGAAACTTCAATTGGCCATCACGACGGCCGAGAAACTGAATATTCCCATCACTCATCAGCCGTGCGAGATCGCCCGTGCGATACATGCGCGCGCCCGGAGTCGTGCTGAACGGATCCGGCACAAACTTCACCGCAGTCGTATCCGCGCTGTTCAGATAGCCGCGCGCGACACAGTCGCCACTGATGTACAACTCACCGGCAACACCAACCGGACCGGGGCTGAGCTGCTCGTCCAGCACGTAAAGCTGTGTGTTCGCGATCGGCCGTCCAATCGGCGCCAACTCGGGCCACATATCGCGGTCGTCGGAGAGACGATAGGCGCTGACGACGTGAGTTTCAGTTGGACCATAGTGATTATCGAGCACGCAGCCGTTCAGCCGGGAGAACAGTTCTCGTATCCGCGGTGTGATCTTCAGTTGCTCGCCGGCCGTGATGATCTCGTGCAGACGGGGCACGATACCGCGGTTTTGTATCGCAACTTCGGCGAGTGATTGCAACGCGACGAACGGCACGAAGAGTCGTTCAACTCCCTTTCGTGCGATCGTGGACCAGAGTCGCTCGACGTCACGCCGCACGTCTTCACTGATCAGCACGAGCGTTCCACCCGCGCACCACGTCGAAAAGATTTCCTGAAATGAAACATCGAAGCTCACCGACGCGAATTGCAGCGTGCGCGGCGCCGGAAACTTGCCGGAGCGTGCGATCTGCCAGTGCAGCAGATTCACTAACGGTCGATGCGGCATCGCCACACCTTTCGGTGTTCCGGTAGATCCCGACGTGTAGATCACGTAGGCAAGGTCGTCAGGCATCACTCTCGCGGACGCGGCTTCGACACCTGTCGCATGCTCGTCGTCAACATTGATCACGTGCGGCGGCAAAGTATTGAACCTGTCGCGCAGCGACGTCTGCGTGATGAGCACGTGGGCGCCTGAGTTCTGAAGCATGTAAGCAAGTCGCGCTTCCGGATACTCCGCATCGAGCGGCAGGTAAGCGCCACCGGCTTTCAACACTCCGAGAACGGCAACCAGCATCGCCGGTGAGCGTTCGAGGGAAATACCCGACAACGGTGTTTCTTCCTACACCGAGTCTTTGCAGCCGTGTCGCCAGCTCGCCCGCACTGCGATTCAATGCGGCGTAAGTCAATCGCTGATCGCCAAACTCGATCGCGATGTTTGACGGCGTGCGCGCAACCTGCTCCTCAAACAACTCGTGCACAGACTGATCGCGTTCATAATCAGTGTTCGTGCTGTTCCACTCGATGAGTTGTTGCCACTCTTCGTCAGCCGTTAACAACTGGAGATCGCGAACCCGCTGTTTCGGATTTGCAACCACGGCCTCGAGCAGCCGCTGGAAGTGTCCGAGCATGTTCTCCATCGTCTGTCGCTCGAACAGATCCGTGCTGTAGATGAAGAGCCCGAGCAGCTCACCGTCTTCCTCGCGCACGTGGCATTCGAGATCGAATCGCGTAGCGGCAGTTGAAAAGTCCTGCACTCCGATTTCGAGTCCCGGCAAGTACAACCGGCGATGCGGCATGTTCTGCACACCAAACATTACCTGGAAGAACGGATTGCGATTCAATTCACGCCGCGGCTGCAATTCTTCCACCAGTCGTTCAAACGGCACGTCCTGGTTCGCGTACGCGTCGAGAGTCACTTCACGCACCTGGCGCAACAACTCGCGGAATGTCGTCTCCGGCTGCACGTTGACTCGGAGCGCGAGGGTGTTGGCAAAGAACCCGATCAGATCTTCCAACTCAGTCTGTTGCCGGTTTGCGATCGGCGTGCCAACAATCAAGATCATCCTGATCCGCATAGCGCGACAGCAAAATCGAGAACGTTGTCAGCAATGTCATGAAGAGCGTTGCACCCTCGTGCCGGCTCAACTTCTGCAACTCTTCGGCAAGTGCGGCCGGAAATGCGAAACGCAATTCAGAGCCTCGAAAACTTTGTGCCGGTGGTCGCGGGTGGTCCGTGGGCAGTTCGAGTGCAGCCGGAGCGCCGTCGAGTCGTTTGCGCCAGTAGTCGACTTGTTCGTCGAGTAGATCGCCCTGCAACCACTCACGTTGCCAGAGTGCGAAGTCAGCATACTGCACAGCCAGATCGGGCAACGGTGACGGTTTATCTTCCGTAAACGACTCGTAGAGCGCCGCGTCTCACGTGCCAGCACGCCGACGGACCATCCATCCGCAATCAGATGGTGCAGCGTGATTTGCAACACGTGCTCATCTTCACTCAACCGCACCAGTCGCACATGCAGCAATGGACCAGTGGTGAGATCAAACCTCAGTTGCGCCTGCTCGCTGGATAGCAACACGGTCTCCGCTTCGCGCTGATCTTCAGGCAGCTCGCTTAAATTGATCACTGGCAGCGAGACGTGAGCGGCCGCCGCAATCACCTGTACCGGCTCGCCGTTGACAACGTTGAAAGTCGTGCGCAGCGACTCATGACGACTCACGATCTCGTTGATGACGTGTTCGAGTGCGGTTACGTCGAGTTGACCGCGAATGCGGAAGATGACCGGGATGTGATAAGCAGCGCCCGCCGATTCAAGTTGCTCGAGGAACCAGAGTCGTTGCTGCGCGAAGGAAAGCGGCAGCAATTCAGGTCGCGGGGACGGCACAAGCGCAGCAGGTCGACTGATCGTTCCTTCAGGTACGGCAGCGTTTACACTCTGCGCGAGGCCGGCAACAGTTGGGGTCTCAAACAGGCTCCGCAAACCGAGATCGACCTGGAACACATCGAACAATCGCGCCATCACCTGCGTCGCGTTTAACGAATGGCCGCCGAGAGCGAAAAAGTCGTCATGCACACTCACGCGCTCGAGCTCGAGGACTTCAGCCCAGATTCCCGCGATCAGTTCTTCCACTACATCACGCGGCGCGACGTATTCATCAACAACAAATTCAGGCGCCGGCAACGCAGCGCGATTGATTTTTCCATTAGGCATCAGCGGCAGCTCGGGGATGAAAACAAACGCCGCCGGCACCATCGCCAGGGGTAACTGTTGCGCGATTTTCTGGCGCAATTCCGTGGCTATTACGTCCGAACCAGCTTCGGAAACGACATACGCAACCAAACAATTCTCGCCCGTGTGATCGGGCGTCATCGTCACGACCGTTGCGTGCACTCCCTCTTGCGACCGGATGACGTTTTCGATTTCACCAAGCTCAATGCGCACACCGCGAAGCTTGATCTGTCCATCGCGCCGGCCGTGAAACTCTACTTTTCCGTCCGCGACGTAGCGAACCATGTCGCCCGTGCGATACAGACGGCGGCCCGGCTCGGTGCTAAACGGATCCGGTATAAATCTTGCCGCCGTCAATCCGGGCTGATTGAGATAACCGCGGCCCAACCCCTCTCCGCCGATAAACAACTCTCCGAGTACGCCCGCGGGTACTGGTTCCATCTGCTGGTCCAACACATACAACTTCACATTGGCCATCGGGCGGCCGAGAGGTACTACCGGGCGAGAGCTATAGGAGAGCGGACAAGTTTCGTCTAACGAGCTGATCGCCGTTTCCGTTGGTCCATAAGAGTTATGCAGGGTCGTCTCCGGCAGACGCTCATAGAAACGCCGGATCAGTTCGGGCGGCATAGCTTCACCACCACACAACACCTGGCGCAGCGATCGCAGGTCCTGCCACTTCCGGTTCAGCCACAAACAACGCGAGCAGCGTTGGTACGAAATAGGCGATCGTTACCTGATGCCTGAGAGCGGTCTCCATGAGGGCGGCGCTGTCGTGCTGCTCATTAGGCTGGCTAAGCGCCACCTGTGCGCCTTTAATCAGCGGCCAGAAAATTTCAAAAATGGACGGATCAAAGTTGAGCGTCGTCTTGCACAACATGCGATCGTCCACATTGAGCTGATAGATCCGGTCCTTTGCAAATAAACAGTTGATGACTTCACGGTGGCCCACCATCGCACCTTTGGGCAAACCCGTACTGCCTGACGTGTAGATCACGTAGATCAGATTGTCCGCGCCCGCACCGTTTACCGGATTCGATCGATCCTGTTGCCGAATCGCTTCCCTGCCGGCATCTACCAAAACCTCGGTCTCACAGATCCCAGCGACTGTCTCGGCAAAACGGCTTTCGGTAACCAATACCTTCGCTCGGGAGTCTTCGAGCATGAAGCGGACACGGTCGCGCGGATATACCGGATCCAGCGGTAAGTACGCGCCGCCGGCCTTGAGGATTCCGAGCAGCGCCACAATCATCTCCACCGAACGATCCACCATGAGCGCCACGAGCACCTCAGGCCCGACGCCTGTTGTTTGCAGGTAATGGGCCAACTGGTTCGCGCGTTCGTTCAACTCGCGATAGCTGATTTGTTCGTCACGTGAAACCACGGCAAGGGCGTTAGGCCTGCGCTCAGCCTGCGCTTCGATAAGCTGGTGCAAACACACGTCGCGTGGATAGTCGGCACTTGTTTCGTTCAGCTCGACGAGGAGTCGGCGGCGATCTTCTTCGCTGAGCGCCCAGGACGTTATCGCTGCCGCTAAAGGGATCCGCGATCATCGCGTGTAGCGCACGGGCATAATGGTTTTTGAGTTGGTCCATCTGCCCTTCGCTCAGCCGGTTTGGATCGTGTTCAAGGATGACGAACAGTTCCGAATTGCGTATATCGAAACTGACGCTGAGCGGAAAATTCACATAGCTGTAAACCTCAACTTCAGATACCGCGAAGTTCGGGACGTCGTGGACGTTCTCAAGCACGTGGAAGTGGGTAAAGTTGAAGGTGGCTTCGAAGAATGGCTGGGTCCCGCGCGCTCTCTGCATTTCAGCGAATGGATAGCGACGAAACGGCGCGAAGCTCTCGCTCCATATCGGCAGCCGCCTGGGCCAGATCCATCCACGTATTGTCCTTGAGCGACAGAGAAAATGGGATGGTATTGAGAAACAGCCCGAGTACGCGATCGCCGTCAGTCTCTTCCGGACGACCGTTGGAAACGACTCCCGTGCTGACCTCGTCCTGATCACTCAGTAACCCAAGCACTTTGCAGTGCGCAGCCAGAAACACTGACTTGAGTGGTACACCCGCCAGTCGCGCAAACGATTTCAACTCTTCGATAAAGTCGTTATCGAAACGTAGTTGAACCGCCTTCCGGCGCTGCTCGAGTGGTGGCGTGTCCTTCGCGCGGCGGCACTGGCGTAAAAGGAAGTGTGGCCAGTTTATCCGACCAGTAATTCCGGACCTCTTCTGATTGCAACGACTGTAGTTCAAGCGCGATGAAATCCCGGTAAGTGGTTTGCAGCGGCTCGGGTTCGACCGTTATTTCTCCGCCATCCCGCAGTTCGAGGTACAGTGAAAACCACTCGGATAACATCGAATTCATGCTCCACCCATCCAGGATGGAGTGATGAACACTAACCGTCACATAAGACTCGGTTTCGCCACAGATAAATACTCGCGACCGCAGCACCGGCGCGGACGACCACTCAAAACTCTGCTTCTTGTCCTCTTCTTTCCAGGCAGCGATCGCTTCATGTTGCTCTGTCGCAGACAGGTGACTCAGGTCAGTGATCAGGAACGGCACGGTCACTTTGCGATGCACGAGTTGTAACGGCTCGCCGTTTCGATACAGGTCAAACGAGGTGCGGAGCACTGGATATCGCGCCGCGAGTATCTGCATGCCTTCGCGCAGAGCCTCGATATCGAGGGAACCTTTCACCTTGCAACTGAAGATCACATGGTACAGAGCCAGCTCCCGACTCAAGTCCGTGTGATACAACATTCCTCTTTGCAGTAACGAGAGCGGATAAGCGTCTTCAATCTCATCGGGCAGTTCGAATCGATCGTCTGGTCCAATCAGACTGAACGGCTCGGTTCCGGAAGACTTCCTGCTACCGGCCGCAATACTCTTTGCTTCCCGCGCAAGCTCGGCGATCGTCTGGTATTGGAAGATCTGTCGAACACTAAACTCGTAGCCACGCTTTTCAGCCCGCGCATGCACTTGAATACTGCGGATGGAGTCGCCGCCCAGGTCGAAAAAGTTATCGTTAACACTGACGTGCTCGAGTCCCAGCACCTCTTGCCAGACTTCAGCCAGCGCCTTCTCGGCAGACGTTTGAGGCGCGACAAACTCGCGCTTCGACGCCTCTAGCGTCTCGCTTGGCGCGGGCAACGCATTGCGGTTGACTTTTCCATTCGCAGTCAGCGGAAAAGCATCGAGAACAACGAGCTGCGGCGGGATCATGTACTCGGGCAAGTGTTCAGCCAGATACTGCGCATCTCCGAACTAGTTAGCTGCTGTTCGTCGTTGAGCACGACGTATGCAACTAACTGCTTATCACGTCCATCATCGTTACGCGCCAACACTACACTCTGTCGTACGGCTGAATGCTTCGCCAGGACGGCTTCGATCTCATCCAACTCGATCCGGAAGCCACGCACTTTGACCTGATGGTCCAACCGCCCAAGAAACTCGATACGCCCGTCAGTGAAGATAACGTGCGAGATCACCGGTGCGATAGAGTCGCTCGCCCGGCTCGCCAAAAGGATTCGGCACAAAACGTTCGGCAGTGAGTTCGGGCCGGTTGAGATAGCCACGCGCGAGTCCGTCGCCTCCTGTGTAAAGCTCGCCTGCTGCTCCAACCGGTACCGGTTCCAGATCGCGGTTGAGCAAGTAGACGGACGTATTGGAAATCGGACGGCCTATGGGAACCGACGCGCCGAGCTGCTCACTCGTCGTCATTGGATAACAAGTAGTAAATGTCGTGTTCTCAGTTGGACCATAGCAGTTGCTAAAACGGCCCTGCATAACTTGCAACGTCTTCTGCACATGTGACGGCGAAAGCACATCTCCGCCGGCCAGGAGTTGGCGCAGGCCCTTCAAATCATGCGGCCGTTCATCCGCCATCAGGTGAAACAGGCCGGCCGTCAGCCAAAGCGTGGTGACACTGTACTGCTGCAATGTCGCACCGAGCTGTTCGAGGGACGGCGCCTCTGGCGGCATGATCACGAGCCTGCCACCATTCAACAGGCTGCCCCACACTTCAAACGTAGACGCGTCAAACGTGATCGGCGCGAGTTGCAGAAACACTTCGTTCGCGCCGAAGTTTGTGTAGCTTGTTTCTTTAACAAGACGCAGCACTCCGCGATGCGTAACAGCAACACCTTTCGGCAAACCGGTCGAGCCGGACGTGTACATCACATAAGCAAGACCATCTGCGGCCGTATCAATCGCTAAATTCTCTTCGCTTTGCGCCAGGATCGATTCCCACTCTGTGTCCAACGTCACTATGCGTGACGCGTGATCGGGCAAAACTGCAACTTGCGAGGTCTGCGTTAGAATGACCGGCACCGCTGAATCTTCAAGCATGAACAACAGCCGCTCGCGCGGGTATTCACGATCGAGCGGGACGTAATAACCGCCCGCTTTGAGCACGCCGAGTAACGCGACCACCATCTCGAATGAACGCTCGAGACACATCGCCACGGGTACTTCCGGTCCAACACCGAGCGACCTGAGATGGTGCGCGAGCTGATTTGCACGACGATTGAGCTCGTCGTAAGTCATTTCCCGTTCGCCATAGATCAACGCGATGGCGTGTGGAGTTCTTTCAACCTGCAACTCAAACTGGCGCTGGAGCAAACTGTTCTTCGGGTAATCCGTCGTCGTTTCATTCCAACCCGTCAGGAGAGTTTGCCTTTCGTCTGGCGTAAGCAGTGGAAGCGACGCGATGCGTCGATCGGGATCGGCGAGAATCCCTTCGAGGAGGACCGAGAAATTATCAAGCACGCGACGGATCGTCGCACCTTCAAACAGATCCGTGTTGTAAATCAGAAATCCATCCAACTCGCCATCCTGTTCCCGCAAGTGAAACTCGAGATCGAAGCGTGTGAAGTTGCTATCGAACTCTTCCGCGGTGAGGGTAAGTCCCTGCATTTCGAGTTTGCCCCTCGGCGTGTTTTGCAAAACGAAAACGGTATTGACGAACGGCGCATGGCTGAGACTTCGTTCCGGTTGCAGCTCAGCGACGAGTTTCTCGAACGGCAAATCCTGATGCGCGTACGCGCTGAGCGCAGTTTCACGAACGCGACCGAGCAGTTGTGCGAACGTTGGGTTGTCAGCGAGATGGCTCCGCACCATCAGCATGTTCGCGAAGAAGCCGATGAGGTCTTCCGTTTCAGCGCGCATGCGGTTCGCGATCTCGGTGCCGATCACGATGTCGGTCTGGCTTGAATAGCGATAAAGCAATGTCGTGAACGCAGCCAGCAGCGTCATGAAGAGCGTCGTGCCTTCCTCGCGTGACAAGTCGCGCAAACGACTCGTCATTTCCGGTCCAAGTGACCAGTTTTCTGAATCGCCGTTGAACGTTTGCGTGGCGGGACGCGGACGATCTGTGGGCAGCTCGAGCAGCGCCGGCGCGTCCTGCAATTGTTCGCGCCAGTAGCTGAGCTGCTTTTCGAGCGTCTCACCTTCGAGCCACTTCCGCTGCCAAACGGCATAGTCGACATACTGGATCGGCAGCTCTTTGAATGGTGACGTTTCGTTCCTGAGGAATGCTGAGTAGAGTGCGGTCAGCTCGTTAACGAGGACGCTGGTGGACCAGCCGTCTGAGATGATGTGATGCATCGTCAGCAACGCGATGTGTTCTGCGTCGCTGAGTTTTAAGAGGCGGATGCGGAAGAGTGGTCCACTGCTCAGATCGAATGCTTGTTCCGCGTCCTGCCTCGCGATTGCACGCGCCGCGGCCGCGCGCTCCGCCGCGCTATCGCCGGAAACTTCTTCAACCGTGAGCGTCACGGGCGCCGGCGAATTGATGATCTGCACCGGACGACCGTCAACCTTCGCGAACGTCGTACGCAGAACTTCATGTCTCCTGACGATTTCAGAAAAGGCCTGTTGTAGGGCGTCGAAATTTAGCTCGCCTTGCAGGTGCACGCGGGAAGTAATGTTGTAATAAGGAGTGCTGCCGGCCATCTGGTCCAAAAACCAGAGACGTTGCTGTGAGAACGAAAGCGGTAGATCTCCTTCACGCGAGGCGCGTTCTATACGTCCCAGCTCGATTTGCTCCCCCGCCTTGAGCGACTTCTCGATGTTCTCTGCGAGTCCTTCCACCGTCGGCTTCAGGAACAAGTTGCGCAAACTCAGCTCGACATGAAATGTTTCGCGTACGCGAGAAATAACCTGCGCTGCCAGTAATGAGTGACCGCCCAGATCGAAGAAGTTTGCGGTTACGCTGACATTGTCAAGACGAAGCACCGCTGCGCAAATCCCCGCGACGATCTCCTCGACTGGAGTGCGTGGTAACACGCGCTCGTCGTCGTTCACGATCGACAGCTCGTCCGGTGCGGGCAGGGCACGACGATCGACCTTGCCACTTGTCAGGAGGGGAAACTCTTCGAGGATCACGTACGCAGACGGAATCATTTGCGCCGGCAGTCGTTCCTGAAGGAAGTGCCGCAGGTCTTCAGCGGGAGGCGTGTGTGGAACGGGATTCGCGCCATTCGACCCGTGACCATTCGAAGACGCCTCCCGTTGCGACGGGTCCCATGCGTAAAGCATGTAACCGTGAACGACGTCCTGAAATCTGTCTTCGACAATCGCGCTCTTCTCAAACGTGAACTTAAAACCACGCTGGCGCAGTATGCTCGTGATCTGGTCCAACAACTCGTCGGAGTGAACTTCGATCACCATCTGATTGATCTTCTTCCAGTCGTCATCGTCGATGCCGGAGAGCACGTCGAGCTCACTTCGTTCGACGTCGAGTTTCAGAAGATCGATCCGCTCGATGTCGTGTTCGCGGATAACGTCGGAAAGTGTGCGCAATTCGCAGGTGTACGACTCGCTGACCAGATAGTGTTCGACGAAGTTGTCGAGGTCGTACTCGCCAGGTGCGGAATGAGGATCGTGCTCGAAAGTCTTGAGCCAACTGCCGACGTTGGCCGCGGCGGCAACTTTATCTTCCTCAACGCGCGTTCCCTTGCCTGACATCGCCGCCGCGTGAGGATAGAAAGTAAACGTCGCATTTCCCGAACGGTTGGAGAGCCCGCACTCGAAGACTTTGACGTCCAGACCGTAGAACCTGACGTTGGTCTGCAACGCGTTGAAGTTTGGTGGTAACGGCTCGAAGGAAAACACGCGAGACCGTCGTGCGTGTTGCTTGACGAACAATGTAAACAGACCGATGTTGGCGCCGATATCGAAGACACACGCGCCGTCGTCCAGATGAATGCCGTATTTGAAATAGATATTGTCTTCAAAGATCTCGCGGTAGAGACCGCTGACCTGGAGACTGCCGTGGCCGGCGATGGTCATGCCGTTCGGAAGTTTTGTCAGTTGTTTGCCGGAGAGTAGTTCGTCTTTCGCAGCGCCCGCGAGTTTCGGCGATAGCGGTAAGCCCTGAATGTGTTCCGGTACGACGTAAGCGACGAGACGACGATCATCAGCACTCGCGTCGTGAACCTGGACCACCGCGTCGCGCACCGCGTCGTGCTTTCGGAGTGCTGATTCGATTTCGCCGAGCTCGATGCGCACGCCGCGTACTTTCACTTGGTGATCCGCGCGACCGAGAAATTCGAGGCGGCCGTCCGGCAGGTAGCGACCGAGATCTCCGGTGCGATACATGCGTGCGCCGGGCGTGTTTGAAAATGGCTCAGGGCAGAACTTCAGTGCGGTTTGTTCCGGTGCGTTCAGATAACCGCGCGCCAGGCACTCGCCGGCGATGCAGATCTCACCGCGCACTCCGATTGGTACCGGGCGTAACTGTGCATCAACGAGATAGATTCGGGTGTTCGCGATCGGTCGGCCGATGTTGGGTGTGTCTTCTGCATTGCGGATGAGTCCGACACTCGCGTCGACTGTGCACTCGGTTGGGCCATATACATTGAAGCTCTGTCTGCTCGTGTCTTTAGCGAGGCGATTCCAAAGTTCCTGATTTAGCGGCTCACCACCGATCAGCAGCACGCGTGGGAACTGCTCGCGTTGCCATGAATCCGCTGTGACGAGCAGTTGCAATTGTGACGGTGTGCAATCGAGTACGTCTACTTGCTGCTCGGTGATGTGTGACAACAGTTCTGAACCACTGGCGCGTACTTCTTCCGGGATTACTACGAGCGTGTGACCGGAAAGCAGTTGCACCAGTTGCTTCACGGACGCATCGAAGCTGATCTGCGCATTCACACTCACGCGCAGTGGATTTGGTTGTTTGTCATAAATGGCTTGCTGTAGCGCGGTGATCAGATTGACGGCGGAGCGATGCGTCACCATCACGCCCTTCGGCGCGCCCGTCGAGCCCGAGGTGTAGATGACGTACGCCAGATTACCCGCTTCGCTTTGCGCCTTTGTTTGCGCCTTTGCGTCTTTGCGTGAGAAAAACTCTTCGGTAAGCACCACTTTCACATCCGCATCCTCGAGCATCAACTGCAACCGTTGCTGCGGCTGCGTGATATCGAGCGGCACATACGCGCCACCGGCTTTCCAGATCCCGAGTATTCCCACAACCATCTCAATCGAACGCTCAACCAACAGCGCGACCTTTACATCTGGCCCAACGCCCAATCCACGAAGCTCATTCGCCAGCTCGTCCGCCCACGCATTCAGCTCCGCAAAACTCAGTTGCTGATCGCGAAAGACGACGGCCGGTCTGTTAGGCGTGCGCGCCACCTGCTCTTCAAACAATTCATGCAGGCACACATCCCGTCGATACTCAGTCGCCGTCTCATTCCAGTCAAACAGCATTGACTGGCTTTCTTCCGGTGTGAGCACTGAGAACTCAGTCAATCTTCGATCCGGCTCAGTCGCAATCCCGGTAAGCACATTCCCGAGATGCCCGAGGAGGCGCTCGATCGCAGCGTCGTCAACACGTCCAAAGTCATACAAAAGCTTGACCGTCAACTCTGCTCCAGGTTCGATAATGATGTTTACCGGATAACCCGTCGCGGTGTGGTAATGAATCACGTCGCGCACTGCGATACGCTCACTCCGCTTCAGCAACGAGTAATCAATCGGGTGGTTCTCGAACGAGATGATCGACTCAAACAGCGGACTCGTGCGCGGCGCGTCGCTCCATCCCTGCACCTGGACCAGCGGGCTGTATTCGTACTGCCTCATCTCCCACTGCCCGCCCTGAATCTCTCTCAGCCACGGAATCAACATCGCATCCGGCGTCACCTGAATGCGCGCGGGCAGCGTGTTGATAAGCATGCCGATCATCGTCTCGACGTTCTCGAGCATCGGCGGCCGGCCCGATACCGCCACACCGAACACGACGTCTGATTCGCCACTGTAGCGATTGAGCAATATGGCCCATGCGCCCTGGCAAATCGTGTTCAGAGTGAGTTGATGCTGTCGAGACAGCCGGACCAGACTCGCGGTGGTTTCAACGCTTAGTTTGAACTGCTGCTCGCGATAACTTCGCTTCTCGTCGGAGATGGTCACATCGCCGGGACGAACGAAGTCGATCGGTGTCGCTGACTTGAATCCTTTAAAGTGCACTGCCAGTAATCGCGCGCCTGATCTATATCCTGACGGCGCACCCAATCGATATAGCTGCGGAACGACGGCGGCGGCGGCAACTTCGCCTCAACACCTTGAGTAAACGCTTCATAAAAATTAAAGACGTCATTGAAGACGAGCGAGCCTGACCAGCCGTCGACGAGACCGTGATAGTAAGTCCAGACGAAGCGATATGAGTCGTCACTTAACTGAATGACTGCGACTCGCATCAGTGGCGCCTTGGAAAGATCGAAGCCGCGCGCACGCTCGGCAGCAAACATCTTCTCGAGTGCGTTCTCCTGCTCGTCGCTCGTGAGGTCACGCCAATCGTGATTAGTTACCGTTAACTTTGCACGCTTGCGTACAACCTGGACCGGTTCGTCGAGTCCTTCCCAAACAAACGCTGTGCGCAGCACCGCATGGCGATCGACAACTGCCTGCCACGCGCGCGCAAAGGCGGGCAGATCAACCTCACCGTGCAAGGTTCCAGTGATGATCTCGAAGTACATCGCAAACGCCGGATCGTGACGCGTGTGGAAGAGAATCCCTTCCTGCATTGGCGAGAGCGGATAGATGTCTTCGACGTTCCTCATTTTCATGCCTTTGCGATCCGTGTCATCTGTTGTGTGCTTTTCGCGTCACACAGTTCTCTCAGGGTATTCAAGTGCCGGAGACCCTCAAGGACGGTGTCAATGTCGACGCCAAAATCTATGAAGCAGGCGAGCTCGTTGACGCCGATGTCCGTGAGTCGTTGGACCATCGGCAGGCACTTCTCCGGCGTGCCGATCAGTGACGCGATCTTGTAGTAGCGCTCGAGAGCAAACTCGATCAGGTAGTCGAGATATTGCTCTTTATCGATGTCGACCTTGATGTCGAGACTCTGCGTCATCGTCTCGATCAAGCCCACGTGAGCCTTGAGGTAATCACCCAAAGGCCCGCGCGTAACGGTCTGAACCTTCTGCTCATCGTCACCAACGAACGTGTGGAGCATCAGTGCCACCTGTCCCTGATCGGGATCGTGACCGTGCGTGGCAAGTGCCTCACGATAGAGCTTGATCTTGCTCGCCACTTCCTCGACTGATTGCGAGAGCAGCGCAGTCAAAACATTCAGTCCCAACTCGCCCGCTTTCACGAACATCTGCGGATCGCCGCTGCACGTCAGCCAGATCGGCAACTCAGGCTGGAGCGGCCGCGGCAGAATTCGCAGGTCGCGACTCTTCCCCGCGCCGTCGTTTGCAGCAATCGTTTCACCGCGCCAGAGTCGTTGCACTTCGTCAATACCGCGCAACATCTCTTCACGTTTGTTCGCGAAGCGTTCCGGAAAGAATGCGAAATCGTTTGGTATCCAGCCGGAAGTGAACGACACACCGACACGTCCACCGGAAAGGTTGTCAACAACAGACCATTCTTCGGCGACTCGAATCGAGTGATGCAGCGGTAGCACTACACTGCCCGCGCGCAGCTTGATGCGTTCCGTTACCGCCGCCAAGGCAGCGCTTAAAACGGAAGGATTCGGATAAAGTCCACCACTTTCATGAAAGTGACGTTCCGGCGTCCATACCGCTGCAAATCCGTTCTTATCTGCGAACTTTGCGCCTTCGAGATACAAGCGATACTTGTCCGCGCCCGACTGCGAGTTGTCGGCAGCGAAGTAGAAAAGACTGAAGTCCATCGCACGAGGTTCGTGTGCGCCTGCACCGTTGCCTGAGACGCTCGTGAACGAGGTCAATGACTCTGCAATTTCAGGCGCTGCGACTTCGACTTCTTCGTCTTCAAACTCGTCCTCTTCTTCGAGCAGACGCGAGAGCTTGTTGAGCTTTCGTCCCTGGAGTCCCGTCATGCTGAACGCGGCTGGCTCTTGCGAAGTTGTCGAAACCGTCTCCGGCTTCGTCTCACCAGTTTTCACAGCAACAGCGGCAAGCTCGGCAATCGTCGGATGTTGGAAGATCTGCTGTGGCGTGATCTGCCAACCGGCACGATTGACGCGCGCGATGATCTGAATGCTGAGCACCGAGTCGCCACCGAGCTCGAAGAAGTTGTCGTTGATGCCGACTCGATCGACACCGAGCGCTTCCTGCATGATTTGCGCCAGCATCTCCTCGCGCTCGTTCTGAGGCGCTGCATACGGCGTTTGCACTTCCGGCCGCGGGTGCAGCGGGCGCGCCACTTGCAGCTTATCGATCTCCTGCGAGACTTTGTCTTCAATAAACGCGTTCGCTTCTGCTATCGACGCCGCGAGATCTTTCGTTGAGACGATCAACTGCGGCACGGTTGCATGGCTGAGAATGCGCGTGAGCACTTCCACTCCTTCGCGCGGTGTGATGCCGTCGCGAATACTCTTTTCGTAGAACGTCGTTGCAGGAGTTGTCGTGGCTTCAACACTCGTGGAGCGGATGCTCTTGTCGCCCATCGCACGGACCTGTTCGGTCAAGTCGTTGATGCGCTTCTCGCTGAACTCTTCGATCTCCACGAGCTCGTTACCGTCGTCATCCATGATGAGGACGTCGAACGTGATCGTCTCTTTCTTCGAGTAGTTGTTTTCAGTCTCTTTGATGTGAGCAAAGATGCGGCGCGGCAGCGGTCGCTCTACGCGTAGTCGCTTGTAAGACATCGGCAGGTAAACACCGTCCAGCTCCATGTAAAGCATGCCGGTGCCCGCGGCGCGGTCGAGCAATGACGGGTGCAGCTTCAGTTGCTCGAGATCAGGTGCGAACGCTTCACCTAATTCAAACAGCACAACCATCTCGCGCTCGCCGAGATAAGTCTTCCGAATGTTCTGCCAGCGCGGACCGAGATCAGGATCGCGCTCGTCATCACTGTAGAGGATCTCCTGTTTGCTGCATCGCCGGATAATCTCAGCCAGATCGTGTCGCTCCGTGTGGCGCGCAGCCGCGCGACCAACCTCACCGATCGCATGATCCTGCCAGTGAGAATCAGCGTCGCCGTTACCTGAAGGCTTACTGGACGTATGGAACTTGAACCCGTCGCCGTTGCGCTCCAGCACGATGCGCACGTCGCGCTTTTCGTCGTCGTTGATCGCCATCGGCGTGATGAAGAACACGTCGCGCAACTCGATTGGACCATCGGCGCCTTCAAGCTGCTCGAAAGCGGCGCGCGCCATCTCGAGATACGTGACACCCGGCAAAACCGATCTGCCGCCGATGCGGTGCTCTTCGAGAATCCAACTATCAGCAACACTGAACTGCGTGACGTATGTCTCGCGCTCCGCACTCGGTGAGACTCGTTGCGCGAGCAAGGGATGTTCAGTTTTCGCGTTCGAGCTCACGTGCGACTTGCCGACGCCATATTGCGCGGCAGTGTTGACAAGCATTCCGACTTCCTGCCAGCCATCCCAGTCAGCCGCGACGGCGAAAGTTCCTGTCCTCGCGGTGTAGTAATGCGCGAATGCATCGAGAAAATTGTTGGCGGCGCAATAGTCAATCTGGCCAAAGCCACCGAGGACCGAAGCACGCGACGAGCAGAGGAATAGAAAATCGAGCTCGTGGTTTTCGAAAAGCCGGCCGAGCACACGAGTGCCTTCAACTTTAGGCGCGAGGATGGCGGCAGCTTTCTCCGCTGTCTTGAGCGGGATCATGCCGCCACCCGGAACGCCTGCCGCATGAATCACTCCATTCACTGGACCAAACTGTTCGACGACGCGTGTGAGCACGGTTTGCATCTGATCGAAGTCAGCAACATCGGCACTGAAAACCTCGACGCGCGCGCCGTAACTTTCCAGTTCCTGCAAGCGACGTATCTTCTGACTGACTTCGTCGTGCTCGTTGTGCGTGCCCAGCCAGCGACGCCAACGATCGCGCGCGGGAAAAGTAGAACGGCCTACGAGGGCGAGCCGCGCACCGGCGGTGCGCGCGAGATGTTCTGCGAAGACCAGACCCATTCCGCCGAGACCGCCGGTGACGAGGTACACGCCTTTTTGTCGCAAACGTGCGTCTTGTCCAGACGGTTTCTCGAGTGAGTGTTGCTCGAACGTTTGAATCCAGCGTTGTTGATTGCGATACGCAATAGTCGTTTCTGCTGAGCCGGCCAACAACTCGACAGCCAGCAGCTCCGCCAGCTTGTCTATGTGGTCCAGCTTCACATCAACAGTTCGACACTTGATGTGTTTGTACTCCTGCGGGACCACGCGACAGGCACCGAGGACCGTGGCTTTGTCAGGACATAAAGCTTCGTCACCGGTAACGCGTTGCATCTCGTTCGTCACGATCAGCAGCTCAGTGGGTTTTGACTCGGTCTCGTTTCCGAGTGCTTGTGCGAGTGCCAGCAGGCTGTAGAAGCCTCGCTGTTGACACTCGACGGCGAGATCAGCGTCCTTTATCGAATCGAACGCTGACGTGACGTTCCAAAGATGGACGAAGCCTGCCGGTTGCTTTCCGAGTTTTTGCAGTAGCGCTTCATAGTCTTCTCTCGCTTCGGGGCGCAGTACGAAACTGCCATCATTGGACGCCGAGAAGTGATCTCCGGCAGTCACGGTCACGACTTCACAACCCACGCTCTGTAGTTTCGTTGCGAGGCTGCGGCCAAGCCCGCACTCGTCCACGAACAACACCCATGGCGATTTTTCTTTCCCCGCCGCGAGCGATTCGAGCCGCGCGGGCACGACTGAACTCTTCCACGAAGGAACGTAGAACCACTCGCTCAGATTCGTCTTCTTGTTTAGCGAAGGCCGGGCGGCACTTACTGCTTGATTTCCGGGCTCGATCCAGTAACGACGGCGCTCGAACGGATACGTCGGCAATTGCACCCGTCGCCGCTGTTCGTGATTGAAGTAGTCCTGCCACCTGACACTCACGCCCGACATCCAGAGCCGTCCGACACAGTTTTGTAGTGCGACGAGATCTGTGCGCGGCTCGTCCGGATGCGACAGCGAAGTCAGCACCGTTTGGCCCGCGGTCTTCGCCGGGTGCCAGCGGGCGATCGTCATCAACGTCTTGCCTGGTCCAACTTCCAGGAGGATCGAATCGGGCTGCTCGAACAAACGCGTGACGCCGTCGCCGAAGCGCACAGTTTGGCGCAGATGTCGCACCCAGTAGTCCGGATCGGTTGCGTCGGTCGAGCGAATCCATGTGCCTGTCAGATTTGAGACGTACGGAATCGTGGGCGGATGCAGCGTGACTTTGTTGATCTCATTTCGGAACGCGTCGAGGATTGGATCCATCATCTGCGAATGAAACGCGTGCGAGGTTTGCAATCGACGACCCGAAACGTCCTGCGCTTTCAACGTCTCTTCCAGCTTCGCGATTGCGGGCGGTGGACCAGCAACAACACAGAGTGACGGGGCATTCACGGAAGCGAGCGAAAGCTCTGCACTAAGCAGCGGTTGCACTTGTTTCTCAGGCAGCGGCACGACGAGCATCTCGCCCCTCTCGACACTCTGCATCAGCCGTCCTCTCGCCGCCACGAGAGCGAGTGCGTCAGACAGTGAAAACACACCAGCTAAACAGGCTGCGACAAACTCGCCGACGCTGTGACCAATCATGCCTGCTGGTGTGATGCCCCAACGCATCAGGAGTCGCGCGAGAGCGTATTCGGTGACGAAGAGTGCCGGCTGAGTGATCGCTGTTTGCCGCAACTGTTCCGCTCTTTGCGTCTCCACATCGGGCGCGGCGTAGATGACGTGGCGCAGGTCGATTCCGAGATGGGCTTTCAGTTGAATCGCACAATGATCGACGTCGGCCCGGAACGTGGGCTCAGAATCGTAGAGCTCGCGGCCCATGTTGACGAACTGTGCGCCCTGACCCGGAAACATGAACATCACCGGACGATTTTTCGGTTCCTGCAACGACGTTGTAACGCGACGCGGATCGAGACCCTCCAGTGCCTGAATCGCATCCTCGACGTTATGAGCCACGAGAACTCGTCGATTCCGCAGCGCCCGGCGTCCCAGCGCAAGCGTGTAAGCGATATCCGCCAGATCAATGTTTCTATTTTCTTTTAGATACACGCTCAGGTTCGTAGTTGCAGTTTCGAGTGCGGACGCTGTGGCCGCGGAGAGCACAAGTAACTGGCTCGGACGCGATGGACCAGACTTCCCACGTGCCGGTGCTTCTTCAATGACGACGTGCGCGTTCGTCCCGCCAATACCAAACGAGCTAATACCTGCTCGTCGCGGCGTGCCGTTTGCTCGCCACTCCACCGGTTTGTCGTTGATATAAAAAGGACTGTTTGCGAGATCTATTTGCGGATTGGGCCGCTCGAAATTCAACACCGGCGGTACCATACCGTGTCGCAGCGCGAGCGTCGTCTTGATAAGACCCGCAACACCGGCCGCAACGTCGAGATGTCCGATGTTCGCTTTCAAAGATCCGATCGCGCAGAAGTTTTTGCGGCTCGTGGCGAGGCGGAAAACCTCATTGAGCGCGGCAAACTCGATCGGATCTCCAAGCGTCGTGCCCGTGCCGTGCGACTCAATGTAGGAAATCGTTTCGGGACTGACACCAGCGACGGCCTGCGCCATCGCGATCACTTCCACCTGTCCTTCGAGACTCGGCGCTGTGTAACCGACTTTCAGCGAGCCGTCGTTATTAATCGCGGATCCCTTGATAACCGCGTGAATCTCATCACCATCGGCGAGTGCCTCGTCCAGTCGCTTGAGCACGACCACCCCAACGCCGTTGCCGACCACAGTTCCGTTCGCTTTGTGATCGAACGGACGGCAGTAACCATCCGCCGAAAGCACACCGCCTTCCTGGAAGTAGTAACCCGACTTCTTCGGCACGCTCACAGTGACGCCACCGGCCAACGCCATGTCGCACTGGTAGTTCGCAAGACTCTGGCAGGCGAGATGAACAGCTACGAGTGAAGTCGAGCACGCGGTTTGAACCGTAATCGCCGGGCCTTTGAGATTGAGCTTGTAAGCGGATCTCGTTGTCAGGTGATCCGTGCGATTGGGAATCGACGACTGAAGTATTCCGACTCGATCCACGAGATCGGGGTTCGAGAAAAGATTGAGCAACAGGTAACTGTTGATGCTCGCGCCGGCGAACAGGCCGATTGCTCCGTTATGCTGCTCGCTGTCGTAACCGGCGTCTTCAAGGGCGGTCCACACACACTCGAGGAACAGGCGCTGCTGTGGATCCATCATCTCGGCTTCTTTCGGCGTGATGCCGAAGAATGCAGCGTCAAACAGCTCGATATCGTCGAGCATACCCTTGGCCTTGACGTAACGCGGATCGTCCAGCACTTCCTTCGCAACGCCGTCTGATAGCAGCTCGTCGTCGGTGAAGTACGAGATGGTTTTGGAGCCGCCGGCGAGGTTCTGCCAGAACTCAGCAAGCGTTCTTGCCTGCGGAAAGCGGCCCGCCAGCCCGATGATGGCGATGCCTTGAGGAGCTCCGTGCAAGTCGTTGTTACTCATACGGCGGTGCCTACCTTCCTTGCGATTGGCTGTTGGCGATCCATTGCTTCTTTTTGTCGTGCCGCTCGCTCGTGAACGGACTGGAGCGAGCGCGAGCCCCGTCCATCGTCACTGAGACGCTTCGCCAACGTGCTGACAGTGGGGTGCTGAAACATTTCGACCATCGAGATCTCACGGCCCAGCGTCTTGACGAGACGACTGTGGACCTGGGCCATGAGCAGTGAGTGACCACCGAGCTCGAAGAAGTTGTCGTTGGCGCCGACGCGTTCGACGCGCAACGCGTCTTGCCAGATGCGAGCGATGGTTTGCTCCATCTGGTTTTGCGGCGCCACGTAGTTCGCTTCGTCGTCTGCTCGTCGCGCATCGAGAGCGGCAAGTGCCGCGCGATCCACTTTGCCGTTTCGCGTCAACGGCAGTTTTTCAAGCAGCACAAAAGTTGTCGGGATCATGTATTCGGGTAGTTGATCTTTGAGCGTCTTGCGAAATTCAGCCGCGGAGGCCAGCGGAGTGACGATCGTGTGTTGCTCTGTTGCCTGGCGTTTGCATTCGGTCGCCGTTGCGTGCGGCGTAGAGGTTGTAGCGATCCGTGCCGCGGAGGGCGTCGTCCTGTTCTGCGGTGACTTTGAAGCCGCGCTGTTCGAGTAATGCTGAGATCTCTTTAAACGTCCCTCGCTCGTATCGCCCTTTGCGTCGTGTGCTTCCATCACCACTTGCTGGATCTTTTGCCAGTCGTCGTCAGCGATGCCTTTGAGCACGTCGAGCTCGGCGCGCTGCACATCAATCTTCAGCAGGTCGATGCGCTCGAGTTTCTCGCTGCGGATGATCTCGGAGAGTGTTCGCAGTTGAGACTGATAGTTTTGGCCCACGAACCGCTCGGGCAGGAACTCGTCTGCGTGTTGCAGCAATGAGCTTGCGCCGGCAGTGCCTTCGTCCTGCTGGTGGACCAGATAACGCTTGATAACTTCGACGTCGTCGCCGGAACGCGCGTAGTCGGTTTGTCCCGACATCATCGAGTAGTGCGGGTAGAACGTGAACGACGCTGTGCTTTGTCGATCTGAGAGGCCGAACGGAAACAACTTGACGTTCTGGCCGTAGAGCTCGACGTTCAGCTTGAGCGTGTCGAAGATTGGTTCGATCGGTTCGAAAGCATAGACGCGCGCATCGCGGCTGTGTTCGAGCACGAAGAGAGTGAAGAGCCCGATGTTGGCGCCCACGTCGACGACACAGGCGCCCGCGGGCAATTCGATGCCGTGCCGGACGTAAGTGCGATTCTCGAAGATCTCCTGGAAGAGGTAGTCGGTCTCGTTTTTGTTCTGGTGAACAACGGCGAGACCGTTCGGTAACTGGTAGCGCGTGCGGCCTTCCACCGTGGGAAGGTAGCGTCGCTCGACAGCGACGTACGCCACGATGCGTGGATCGCCGGGCACGTCTTCGCGAACCTGGACCACCGCGTCGCGGACTGCGTCGATGTTTCTGCAGTGCTGCTTCGATCTCGCCCAGCTCGATACGGACGCCGCGCACTTTTACCTGGTGATCGGCGCGACCGAGAAACTCGAGGCGGCCGTCCGGCAAGTAGCGGCCGAGATCTCCCGTACGATACATGCGTGCGCCGGGCGTGTTTGAGAATGGCTCGGGGCAGAACTTCAGTGCGGTTTGTTCCGGTGCGTTCAGATAGCCGCGCGCCAGGCACTCGCCGGCGATGCAGATCTCGCCACGCACTCCCAACGGCACCGGACGTATCTGTTCATCAACGAGGTAGATTCTCGTGTTTGCGATCGGGCGGCCGATGTTGGGTGTGTCTTCCGCGTCTCGTATGACGCTGACGCTCGCGTCCACCGTACACTCGGTTGGACCATAGACGTTGTAGGCTGCTCTGCTATTGTCGGCTGCGAGTTGTTTCCAGAGTTCCTGACTGACCGGCTCACCGCCGATTAACAGCACGCGCGGGCGTGTGCTCTCGTTGCCATGAATCCGTAGCGAGTAGCAGTTGCAGTTGGGACGGTGTGCAATCGAGTACGTCCACTTGCTGTTCGGAGATATATGCCAGCAGATCTGGCCCACTCGCGCGTACTTCTTCCGGGATGATTACTAGTGTGTGGCCCGAGAGTAGTTGCACCAGTTGCTTCACAGATGCGTCGAAACTGATTTGCGCGTTCACGCTCACGCGCAGCGGGTGCGGTTGATTTAAATAGATTGCTTGCTGGAGGGCGGCGATTAGGTTCACCGCGGAACGGTGTGTAACCATCACGCCCTTTGGCGTACCCGTTGATCCCGAGGTGTAAATGATGTAAGCGAGATTACTCGCGCTCAGATTTAAAGGTGTATCCTGGCGCATTTGCGTCTTTGCGTGAGAAAAACTCATCAGTGAGTATCACCTTCACGTCCGCATCCTCGAGCATCAACTGCAACCGCCGTTGCGGCTGAGTGATATCGAGCGGCACATACACGCCACCGGCTTTCCAAATCCCGAGTACACCCACAACCATCTCAATCGAACGCTCAACCAACAGCGCGACCTTCACATCTGGCCCGACGCCCAATCCGCGAAGATGATTTGCCAACTCGTCCGCCTGACGGTTCAGCTCCGCAAAACTCAGTTGCTGATCGCGAAAGACGACGGCCGGTCTGGTAGGCGTGCGCGCCACCTGCTCTTCAAACAACTCATGCAGGCATACATCGCGTCGATACTCAGTCGCCGTCTCATTCCAGTCGAACAGCATCGACCGGCGCTCATCCTCGCTCAGCACTTCCAGATCACTGACACCCGATTCCGGATGCTCGACCGCACTCCTGAGCAAAGTCTTGAATTCGCCGACGAAGCGTCTGGCCGTCTCAGCCGCGAATTTCGTCTCGTCATAATGAAGCTGACACGTAAGCACATCACCATGACGAACCACCGCCAATCTCACTTTGTACCGATCAGTTGCAGCTATAGATCTTTCGTAACGAGAAACGCACGCCCGCTGCGGTCTGCGATTCCGGCCATTCGATGAACTCAAATTGAAACGGCAGCGACAGAACATCGTCAGCGGGGAAATACTCCTGGTGCGCACGATGCGATGTCGTCACATCCTCATTCTGACGTAGAACCTCCGCAAACGTTTCGATCCATGCGCCCCTGCACTGGCAGGAACTCACCCAACGGGCCAAGACACTCGCGCAGGTGCTTGATCCGCCTGCCATTACAAAACTGCCCAACCACGAGATTTGACTGTTCCGTCAGCCGCGCCAGCAGGATCTGCCAGCATGACGAAAGCACCATCTCTGCTGATGTATTGATCTTCCGCGCCACACTCTCAGACAGCTTGAAACTGATCGTCGCCGGTACAAATCCTTCCGCATTCCGCGCTCGTGCGGCAACAAGACCGGCTCGGCCGCCAGCGCTGCCTCAACGTGCTTACGCCAGTAATCCTTCTGCGCTCCGGCTTCCTCTGAGCTCGACAATCTCGTGCTGCCATTCGGAAAAGTCGACATGCTGCACCGGCTGGTCCACGAGTTCCTCACCATTTGCGCGCGCCGCGTAATAGCGACCCAACTTCACTACAAACTGAGCGAGTGACTCCGCATCTCCACACATCGCCGGCTGCGTGATCAGCAACACATGCTTCTCACGCGCTAACCTCAACAACGCGAAACGAATCAACGGCGCGCGTTTGAGATCGAACGCCGCGCGTCGCTCCTCCCGTAAACACTTCGTGAACCGCGTTCCCTCATAAACCCGCAGCTCCGTCTCGCTCACGTCCTCAGCAATCACCTGCACGGGAAACTTCATCCCCGCCAGCGAGTGGAATGACGTGCGCAAAATCTCTTCGCGCGCGATCAAGTTACGCAACGCATCACGCAAAACATCATGGTCCAACAAACCTTCGATCAGCACGGCACACTGCACGACAAAGGCATTCTGCTCGCCCTGCAACCAGAGACGTTTCTGCTGCCTCGAAAGCTCAAATCCTTCGACAACTTCTTCCATGTTTTTATGTGTTTTTGCGCTTCTTTGTGGCTAGATCTCTACGCTTGTGAACAACCCGGCCATCGCAACGAGGATGCTGCGCGGTCCGGTGAAAGGCTCTCGACCATGCGACGCGAGAAAGTTGTCGAGCAATAAA
Source organism: uncultured Acidobacteriota bacterium (assembly GCA_963748155.1). GTDB lineage: Bacteria > Acidobacteriota > Blastocatellia > Pyrinomonadales > Pyrinomonadaceae > PSRF01. Next base: position 673,079 of record CAVVHV010000006.1, read on the forward strand.
ACGTCGCCCTTTTGCCAGCTAAACGTCACTGCTGCTTCCGAATAAATCTGCCGGATCTCGCTCAGCACCGAGCTCTCGATCGGCGATCCATCACCGTAGAACGCATTGCGTGGAAGCTCGTCTTCCTTGAAGTGGGCCAACAGCGCCTCGCGCGCCGGCTCGTCGATATTGGAGACGTGGAACATGTGCGCGTGATTGAACCAGACTGTCTCATTCGTCTGCGGGTGCGTTGCAACCGCCTGGCGCTGAGCGCGTGTTCGCAGTCGATCACCGTCGCGCCACTCACAGCTCATCCGTGCATGACGGCAGTATTCTTCCACCGCCGCGCGATCTTCGGTTTGAAAAGCTTCCTGCCACGAAAGGTCAAGCCCCTCACCGAAGTTTCGGACGTACATCAACTTCTTCTTCATGAACCGCTCTTTGATCGCGGGATCAATGAGCTTGAACACCTTGCGATCGTTTGCAATCGGAGTCGCGCCGCGCGTCAGCGCGGGTTGGGCGCAGTAGAACCAGATCTTCGACGGCCAGTTGTGCGAGTAAGACATCTCGTGGTGCAGCGGGATCGGTTGATCCGGCGGATACTCGGTCGACGTGAAGATATTTTTTGCGACTTCTCTCCGCGGCGCAGCGCGTTCGAGATAATCAAGCAGCTCGGGAACAAGCGCTCGCGCAAACTGCTGGAATTGCGAGGCCGAGTCGATCGCGAAGTTGCGAAACAGAACCGCACCGTGTTTCAGCAGCTCCGACTCGATCAACGCACGATGACCGTGCGTCCAGAGCACCAGGTTGACGCCGTTGACATTCGGCTCGATCACGAGCGGAAAATTCTCCGTGTCGCCCGGCAGGTAAGTGGTCCTCACCAACGCTGCCTCTTCGACGCGGATGGTCCTGCGTCTGACTGGTGCGAAACTCTCACTCATGACTTGATTCCTGAATCCTGTAAATCTTGTAAATCCTGAAATCATGTCTCACAGGATGGCAGGATTCACATGATTAACAAGATTTTAGTCTCTCAGGGTAAGCACTCTTTCCAGAAATGCGGGTCAGCCATGCCTGTGACGACTCTGCGCTCGCCGCTGTACGGTTCGCGCGCGTGCGAGGCCAGCATGTTATCGACCATCAGCACGTCGAATTTCTGCCATGGAAAACCGATCTTTTCCTGCAGGTAAGCCTGCCTGAGGTGGTCCAATACTTCGGGCTCGATGCGGGAGCCGTCACCGTAGTACGTGTTGTTAGGCAATCCCTCTTCCGCGAACTCGGACAGAAAGAAATCACGCATCGTCGGATTTAGTGTGGAGATATGAAAGAACGTCGCGTGATTGAACCACGTTAGCTCGCGTGTTCGCGGATGTCTTGCGATCGCGGGTCGCACTTGCGTCGTTCGCAAGCGATCGTCCTTCAGCCAGGTACAGGTGATTTCATGTTCCGAGCAGTACTGCTCCACTTCAGCTTTGCTGCGCGTTTGAAAAGTTTCCTGCCACGGAAGACCAAATCCCTCGCCGAAATTTCTGGCGTACATGTATCCCAGTTTTGAAAAGCGCTCGCGAATGTCCGGATCGATCGCATTGAAGATTTTTCGCGTGTCCGCGATTGGCGTCTCGCCGCCTTGAGTCGCAGGGACGAGGCAGAAGAAATAGATCTTCAACGGAAACTGGAGATTGTAAGACTGCTCGTTATGTAGAAAGATGCTTTCGGGTGCCGGGTAATCAGTTGACGTGTATATGTTCCCACTTACCTGGCTGCGCGGCGACGAGCGCTCGTGGTATGGCAAGGCGCCACCGGAAGTCGCGCGGATAAACTGCTCGAAACGTTGGACCGAGGGAACATCAAACCCGCGCAAAAGCAATGCGCCGTGTTGCGCCAACTCAGAGGCAACGTACTCGCTGTGACTCTCCGCCCACGCCACCGGATCCAGATCGCTAACACAGGGTTCGATCACGAGTGGTAACTTCCACTCGTCGAGATAGTAAGACCGGGTCAACGCCTCCGGCGTCAACCTAACTTTTCTCCGCGCTGCTCTGAATCCTGAAATCATTACTTGTTTTGTGCTTTTTGTGCCTTTTTGTGGCTAAGCTCCGACTGTACGTATGGAGCGGCGACGAACCGAGAGCAACTTGTCGATGTTCTCCTGCTCGCGCATCGCGGCTTGCTGTTTCTCGTCCGCGGAGAACATCTCGAGCGCGGCGAGCCGAGCTTCGGGATTTGTGACAATGCTCGAAAGCAATGTTTCGAAGCGCGTGTGCATGCGCTCGATCGTCTCTGCCTTGAAGAGATCCGTGCTGAAGGTCCACGACGCTTTCAACTCAGGCTCGCCGTCGAAGATCCACAACGTCAGATCGTAACGAGCGACGTCTGAGTCGAAATCGAGTGGTGTCAGCTCAAGCCCGTCAAGTTTGTGAGTTTGCAGCGGTTGTTGTTGCAGTCCGAAAGCGACCTGGAAGAATGGAGAACGCGTCACGTCACGGTCTGGCTGCAATTCTTCGACGAGTTTCTCGAAAGGAACTTCCTGGTTTGCGTATGCGTCAAGCGTGACTTCGCGCACGCGACCGAGCAACTCGAAGAAAGTCGGATTACCGGAAAGGTTCGTACGCAACACGAGCATGTTGATGAAGATTCCGATCAGGTCTTCAACCTCAGCACGATTGCGACCGGCAATCGCAGTGCCGACCAACAGATCTTCTTCGTTCGTGTAGCGATGAAGGAGCGTCTTGAATGCGGCGAGCAAGGTCATGAAGAGCGTCACGCCGCGACTGCGACTGAGCTCGCGTAGAGACTCAGAAAGGTCTGCCGGTATTCTCTGAATAAGCTTGACGGCCTGTAGCCTCGGCACCGAATCACCCGTGTTATCCACTGGTAACTGCAACACTGGCAACGCACCTGACAGAGTGCGCCTCCAGTAATCAAGCTGGTTCTCGAGCACTTCATTGCGCAGCCGCTCTCGTTGCCAGTGAGCATAATCGGCATACTGAATTCGCAGGTCAGGCAAATCCGCCGCCGCGCCACTTTGGAAAGATTCATAAAACGCGGCGAACTCTTTTACGAAGATGTTCAAAGACCAGCCATCAGCGACCAGGTGATGCATCGTGACAAGGGCGACGTGTTCATCACTGCTGAGACGTAATAACGTGACGCGCAGCAGTGGACCACGCGTGAGATCGAATGATTGACGCAGTTGAGCTTCGGCGGACTCGCGCACTTTCGCTTCACGTTCAGCTTCACTCTGTGAACTCAAGTCAACGAAAGTCACCGCGGCCGGCTGTTTCGGAGCGATGACCGTCACTGGCCGCCCATCAACTGTCGTAAAGCTGGTGCGCAGAATTTCGTGCCGATCCGTAATTGCATTCAGTGCTTCTGTGAACGCTGACTGATCCAGTTCACCGCGCAAACGCATGCCGCCAGTGATGTTGTAAGCCGAGGCGCCAGCCGCAATCTGGTCCAGCAACCATAGCCGCTGTTGCGCGAACGACACGGGCAAACTCTCAGCTCTCGCAACTGGAATGATCGGAGACGATTCCGCCGCTGAATTCTGGATAAGCTTCGCGAGTGCCGCCACATTTGGAGTTTCGAAAACGCTGCGTAACGGCAAATCAACGCGAAACTGTTCGCGCAGGCGCGAGACGAGTTGTGCAGCCAGCAACGAGTGACCGCCGAGCGCGAAAAAGTCGTCGTGAATGCTGATGTCACGCCGATTCAGTAACTGCGACCACAAACTCGCCACTGCCGCCTCGACCTGCGTGCGCGGCAATACCACCGTGTCTTGCCTCTCGACATCAATCGCTTCAGGCGCCGGCAACGCAGCGCGATCGATCTTTCCATTCGGCGTCAGCGGCAGTTCCGCGAGTTCGATGAGAAATGCCGGCACCATGTACTTCGGCAAACGCTCGAGCAGAAAATCTCGCAGGTCGTCTTGCGTAACCGTGTGACCCGCCGCAGGAACGAAATACGCCACGAGGCTCTTGTCTTCACCGTGATCGCGCGCGATGACGACAGCGCTTTGCACGGCCGGATGCTCGCCAAGAATCGTCTCGATCTCGCCCAGCTCGATCCGGAAGCCACGCAGTTTCACCTGATGGTCCATCCGCCCGAGAAATTCGATGCGAGCATCCGAGAGATAACGTGCGAGGTCACCTGTGCGATACATCCGCGCGCCGGGCACGGACGAGAATGGATCAGGCACAAACTTCTCCGCCGTTAGCCCGGGTTTGTTTAGATAGCCGCGCGCCAATCCGTCACCGCTCAGATACAACTCACCGATCACACCAACCGGCACGGGCCGTTGTTGCGCATCGAGCAGGTACGCCTGCGTATTGGCAACCGGGCGCCCGATTGTCGGCGGTTGAGTGTCGCCCTTATCGATCCACGCCCACGTTGAATAAGTCGTGTCTTCGGAAGGACCGTAGAGATTCAGCAGACGCTCAACGCCCGGCAATTCGTAGACGCGTTGGGCCAGTACTTTATGCAACGGCTCGCCGGCGAGGTTCACGACTTTTACGGAAGCCGGAACACCGCGCATGCGAATCAACTCAGTCATGGCCGAAGGCACGGTGTTGATTAGCGTCACTTCGTTTGAAGCGTTCAGCGTAGGAAGCTCAAGGGCGTTAGCGGCGAGAATGACTTTTCCGCCGGTGGTTAGCGGCACGAAGATCTCGAAGACTGACAAGTCGAAGCAAACAGATGTAGAGGCGAGCACACCGGAGAGCTCAGTTTCAGTGAAGAAATCTCGCGCCCAGTGCATGAAGGTGACGGCGCTGCGATGCTCGATGGCCGTGCCTTTCGGTTTTCCGGTTGAGCCGGAGGTGTAGATCACATAAGCAAGATTTGTCGCACTAGGGATAACATCCGGATTTGATCCGCGGCTTTGATCCGTGGTTGTCACTTCGATTGATTCACCTGCGCCGGTGAGTATCACCTTTACGTTCGCATCCTCGATCATCAACCGCAGGCGCTCACGTGGATAGGTCGGATCGAGGGGCACGTACGCGCCGCCCGCTTTGAGCACGCCAAGCAGCGACGCGATCAACCACGACGTACGATCCATCAACACACCGACCAGTGACTCGGGACCAACACCGAGCGCGCGCAGTCGATCAGCCAAACGGCTCGCACGCTCATTCAATTCGCTGTAGGTAATTCGCTCTGTGCCTGCAATTAACGCGACCGCTTCCGGTGTGCGCATCGCCTGTACTTCAAACAACTCGTGCAGGCACATTTCCTGATTGCAATTCGACGAGGTGTCGTTCCACTCGACGAGCAGTCGTTGCCGCTCAGCCCGTGTCAGAAGCTCGAGATCCGCGATCCGCTGTTCCGGATCGACCATCGCGTTTTGCAGGAGAGTGACAAAACTTTCCGCCATGCGCCGAACGGACTCGCCATCGAGTCGCGCGGTGCTGTATTCCCACGACGCGACCAACTCTTCGCCTCTCTGTCTCAGGAACAGAATCAGATCAAACTTCGGCGCCGGAGGCGTGAGTTCGATCTGTCGCACTTGCAGTCCGGGAAGATCGATCGCCGACAACGGCGTGTCCAAAACGATCATCACCTGAAAGAGCGGCGTGTGGGCCAGGTCGCGCTCTGGTTGCAACTCCTCGACGAGCATTTCAAACGGCACGTCCTGGTGCGCGTGCGCCGCAAGTGTCATCTCGCGCACACGGCCGAGCAACTCGACAAACGTGGGATTGCCGGAAAGATCGCCGCGCAGCACGAGAGTGTTTGAGAACATCCCGATCATCGATTCCAGTTCTACGCGCGTGCGGCCGGCGACCGGAGTTCCGACGACGACGTCATCAAGCCCTGTGTAACGGTGCAGAAGGATCTGAAACGCCGTGAGCAGAGTCATGAAGAGCGTTGCGCCACTGCGACCGCTGAAGTCTTTAAGCGCTTCGATCAATGCAGGCGATAGCGTCGTCGATTCTGTTGCGACGCGGAGGGCAGGCAGTGGCAGACGCGACTGCTCACTTGGCAGTGCAAGCACCGGCAAGCGGCCCGCGAGTTGACGTTTCCAGTACGTAAGTTGTTCCGCGGCGTCGCTTGCGAGCTGTTCGCGCTGCCAGTGTGCGAAGTCTGCGTATTGAATCTCAATTCCGGCAATGGCGATGACTGTCCGGCTTTGAACGCGTTGTAGAGTGCACTTAGCTCGGCACTGAAAACGCCGATCGACCAGCCATCACTGATCACGTGGTGCATAGCAAGCAATAAAAGGTGATTGTTGCCTTTGAGGCGCCATGCAACTGCGCGCAGCAATGGACCACGCGTGAGATCGAAAGGTCGTTGCGCTTCTTCGCGCGCTTCACGCATCGCGGCCGCAAAAGAGTAATCGCCGGGCAAGCCTGACAGGTCAACAACCGGTAAGTGCCAATTGTCAGTCGCAGTAATCACCTGGACGGGACTGCCGCCGGTGGTTGTGATCGTCGTTCGCAGAATCTCGTGACGCTGGATGATTTCTGCAACGCATCGCTCGAGCACGTCGAGATCCAATCGCCCTCGATGTGAAGCAGGATCGGCATGTTGTACGCCGCGTTGCCAGGCTCGAGCTGATCCAGAAACCACAAACGCTGTTGCGCAAACGAGAGTGGCAAGGGCTCGACTCGCGAGACGCATTCAATCGCTTGTTTCGACCGAGTTGAGGTGTTGCGGGCGATGGCTTTTGCCAGTCCGGCAACAGTCGGCGCCTCGAACATCTCTCGTAGTGGAATATCGATCGCGAATGACTGGTTAATGCGAGCGACGATTTGCGTAGCGAGTAGCGAGTGACCGCCGAGCTCGAAGAAGTTGTCGTGAACTCCCGGTCGCTCGACACGCAGCACCGCGCTCCAAATGTTTGCGACTTCCGTTTCGATGTCGTTTCGCGGCGCAACGAACTCGCGCGTCGATTCCGGTTGCGAAGGAGCAGGTAGGTTGCGGCGATCGATTTTGCCGTTCGGCAGACGCGGCAGGTGTCCGAGCGTGACGAAGAACGACGGCGTCATGTATTCGGGTAATCGCTCTTTCAGGTGCTGGCGCAACTCTTCTGATGTGGCGGGCGCGACTGCGGGCACGATGTAAGCGATGAGGCGCATGTCACCGGGCGCGACTTCATTCGTAGTCACGACGCATTCACGCACCGCAGTATGTGTGCTGAGCGCGGATTCGATCTCTCCCAGCTCAATGCGGAAGCCACGAAGTTTCACTTGCTGATCTAACCGGCCCAGATATTCAATCTCACCAACCACGTTGAAACGCGCCAGGTCGCCGCTACGGTATAGCCGCGCGCCGGGTATGGCGCTGAACGGGTGCGGCCGAAATCTGTCTGCGGTTAGATCTGCTCGATTGAGATAACCACGTCCCAGGCCTGTGCCGCCGATCATCAGTTCGCCGGCAACGCCGATCGGAACTGGCTGGCCGTTTGAGTCGAGAATGTAGATCTCTGTGTTCGCTATTGGTCGACCGATTGGCACTGTCTGCCGTTCTCCATCGCGTTCACAGGCCCAGTAAGTGACGTCCACTGATGCTTCGGTGGGCCCATAAAGATTGTGCAGCTCTGCGCTCAATGATTCGTGGAACCGCTGCTGCACTTCATAGGAGAGGGCTTCGCCGCTACAGATCACGCGCTTGAGACTCGTGCATCGATCCAGCTCCGCCGTTGCGAGAAACGCCTGCAACATCGATGGGACAAAATGTATCGTCGTTACCTTCGCGCGCGCGATCAGTTGCGAGAGGTAGTTTGGATCCTGATGACCGCCGGGCTTCGCCAGTACTAATCGTGCTCCGGTGATCAGCGGCCAGAAGAACTCCCAGACGGAGACATCAAAGCTGAACGGCGTCTTTTGCAGTACGCAGTCGGTTTCAGTTAACTGATAACGATCCTGCATCCACAGCAGACGATTCACGATGCCCGCATGCGTGTTCATCGCGCCCTTCGGCCGGCCCGTGGAACCCGAGGTGTAGATGACGTAAGCAAGATTATCCGTACGTTGATCCGCGGCTTTGATCCGCGTCATCCGCGGTTACGTCTTTGCGGAAGAATTCTTCATCGAGGACCACCGCGGGCTTCGCATCCTCTACCATGAACCGCAGGCGCTCGCGTGGATAGCCGGGATCGAGTGGCACATAAGCGCCACCTGCTTTCAACACCGCTACCAGCGCCACAACCAGTTCGACCGAACGCTCCATGCAGATACCAACAGTCACGTCTGGTCCAACACCACGCCGCCGCAGCTCAACGGCCAGCGCCTCAGCGCGCCGATCGAGCTCGGCATAGGTCACGTCGTCATCTTCGAAGCTCACTGCGATGTTATCGGGCGTGCGTGTAACCTGTGCGCTGATCAGTTGATCGAGTGTTTGTCCCGTTCCATAGTCAACCGTCGTGTCATTCCACTCGACGAGCACTTGCTCTTTCTCATCCGCGGGCATCAGCGCATAGTCATCCACACGCCGCTGCGGATCGGCAACAATGCTCTCTAACAACGTCTCGAAGTGCCCCAACATCCGCTCGATCGTCGTCGCTTCGAACAGATCGGTGTTGTATTCCATCGATCCGACAAGCACGTCACGCGTTTCCGCCATCGAGAGTCTCAGATCAAACAGCGACACACGCTGCTCCAACGCAAACGACTCGAGCCGCAGGTTGCCGAATTCGAGCTGCGCCTCGCTATTGCCGAGTGCGAACGGCGCGAGTTGCCCGGATCCCATCGAGCCCGATTGCTGCATTACAAACATGTGCTGGAACAAAGGACTGCGGCTCGGATCGCGCTCCGGTTGCAGGCGTTCGACGAGTAACGCAAACGGAAAATCCTCGTGAGCGAAAGCGTCGAGGACCGTGCGTCGCACGCGCGCCAGCAATTCAACGAATGATGGGTTGCCGGACAGATCCGCGCGCAACGGCAGCGGGTTCACAAAATAGCCGACTACGGATGCGAGCGCTGCCGAGTCGCGCACCGCCGTCGGCGAGCCAACGACAAACTCTGCCTGTTCGGTGTAGCGATGAAGCAACGTTTGAAACGCGCCGAGCAAAACCATGTAGAGGGTCGTGCCCTCTGCCCGCGCGAGGTTTCGTAGTTTCGCCGTTAACGCCGAGCTCAAGTTGAAAGCGTGTGTTGCGCCGTTGAATGTCTGCAACCCCGATCGCGGCCGATCAGTGGGAAGATTCAACGACGGTATCTCGGCTCCGAGTTGCTCACTCCAGTACTTCCAGAGCTGCTCGCCCCGCACGCCTTCCAACTTCGACGTTTCCTGCCGCACGTGATCGGCGTATTGCAGCGTCAGGACGGGTAGCGTCGCACACATTCGCCGCCGCTCCGCTTCGTAAAGCACGCCGAGCTCTTTCATCAGGATCGCGAGTGACCAGAAGTCGGCGACGATGTGGTGCACGACAAAGAGCAGCACATGCTCGCGGTCGGAGCGGTTCAACAAAGCCACACGCAGCAATGGACCAGTGCCGAGATCAAACGGGCGGTTTGCTTCCTGTACCAGGCGTTCGTTAACTCCCGGCTCGCTCCACTTCGAAGCATCGACGTGCTCGAACGAGAGAGGCATGTGCTTGTGTACTCTTTGAACCGGCGTGCCGCCATTCGAGGAGAACGTTGTTCTCAGAGCGCCGTGACGTTGGACCAACGTTTCGAAAGCACGATGTAAAGCAGCAGCGTCGAGCTCACCAGACACGCGCAGGGCGGTAGCGAGATTGTAAGCAGCGCTGTCAGGCGCCATGCGGTGCAGGAACCAGAGTGACCGCTGCCCAAACGAGAGGGGATACTCAAGCTCTTCCAGGTGATGCGGCTGAAGATTTTTGTATCGCAGACCTGTTTTCGATGAGGTTTGCGAGGGACGTAATCGTCGGGTTCTCCAAAAGCTCCGTCAATGGAACCGCAACCCCGAAGTGCGTCTCAACGAGATGCGTCAACTCGGTTGCCAGCAGAGAATCCAACCCGTAACGCAGGATCGATTCACGAGTATCTATCTCAGATTCTTTAATCTTCAACAGCGAAGCTACCTGAGCCCGCAACCAGTCTTCAGTTGTCTGGAAACTGCGAACCTCATTTGAATCAACCGGCTCGTCAACGCGTTCGCCTTCACGCCATTCAGCAACTACCTTCAACCCGTTTTCCAAGAACAGCTTGCGACACGCTTTTCTTTGAATCTTGCCGCTCGACGTCTTCGGAATACTTCCGGCGCGAATCAGCACAACTGCATGCATCGCCAGTTCGTGTTCCTCGCTGATACTTTCGCGAATCGACGCAATCAGCGATTGCGTGTCCAACTGTTCGCGCTGGTCCAGCTCCTGCACCACGACGACGCGCTCTTCGTCCTGAATCGTTACCGAAAACGCCGCGCCACAGCCCGCTCGCAACGCGGGATGACACTGCTCTACAGTCAACTCGATGTCCTGTGGGTAATGATTCAGACCACGAGTGACGATGAGATCCTTCAGTCGTCCGGTGAGAAACAATTCGCCTTCGTGCAGGAAACCGAGATCGCCTGTACGCAGAAACTTACCGCCACCATCGCCGGCCGGAACGGCCCAAAACGTTTCCTTCGTCTCGCGTGGTTTGTTCCAATAGCCGAGAGCTACACTTGGACCACTTACCCAAATCTCACCAACTTTTCCTGCCGGACACTGCGTTAGTGAATCCGGATCCACGACGATCACTCGATCTTCGAGCAACGCATCGCCACAGCTCACCAGCTTGCGAGTCTCGCCGGTGACGGTCTCGACGATCTGATTCTGTTCGAGTGCTTTCTTCGAGACGACTTTGACCGGCTCTGCTTCTGACTTTTCTTCGACGCGAGCGGAAACAAGCAACGTCGCTTCCGCGAGACCGTAGCAGGGTCGAAACGCTTCGCGACGAAAACCGCATGGTGCAAAAGTCTTTGCGAAACGATCGAGCGTCTCGGCGCGGATCGGCTCGGCGCCATTGAAGGCAACGTTCCATGAGCTCAAATCGAGCGTGGCTCGCTGCTCGTCACTGATTCTTCGCGCGCACAGCTCGTAAGCGAAGTTTGGTCCACCGCTCGTCGTCGCCCGGTATTGCGAGATCGTCTCTAACCAGCGAAAAGGCTGCTGCAAGAACGCGACCGGCGGCATCAAAATGCAGCGCGCACCGACCGACAACGAGTGAATCACGATGCCGATCAATCCCATGTCGTGATAAAGCGGCAGCCAGCCAACTATTACTGATTGCTCGTTTTGTCCGAAGGCTTTCTGCAAAAGACGATCATTGTGAAACAGGTTGCTGTGAGTCAGCATCACGCCTTTGGGGGCCGCGGTGGAGCCGGATGTGTACTGGAGAAACGCGAGATCGTTTCCGGTGATTCGTGGCTTCTGCCACTCATCGCTGATTGTTTCCGCTGTCAGCCAGCGAACCTTTTGCAGCGCCGCACTCTCGCCGGACCAGGTATTCACTCGCGACAAGATCTGTGGCGTTGTTAACGCGATCGCGGGTCGCGCATCGTCAATCAACGACTGCAAACGGAGCAGGTTGCGATTGTTTCTCGGCGGATAGGCGGGCACCGCGATCACGCCTGCATACAAACATCCGAAGAATGCACTGATGTATTCGAGGCCCGGTGGAAATAGCAACAGTACGCGGTCGTCACGCGAGGTAGTCGTTTGCAACCACGCGGCGATGGCACGCGCATTCCGATCGAGATCAGCGTAAGTCAAACTGCTCTCTTCCGCCGCTCCATCAGCGAGGAAGGTATACGCCACGCGATCGGCATGAACTTCAGCTTTTAACTGAAGTAGATCAACAAGCGTTGACCACTCTGGCTGCACTTCCGCAGTGCTTTGCATTGAAGGTTGAGTCACTGAGATCTGTGGGAGCTGTCGCCCGCGTTCGCGGACTCTGTGGGCTGTCTTTTGAGCCTGCGGAGCAGGCGTAAGCATAAAGCCTGGGGCGCAAGCCCCAGGATCAGGAGCATGGCCAAGATGTTAGAGCCCGTGAAACGGGCGACAGCCGAAACGTTTGGAGCTTTCGCCCGCGTTCGCGGGCTCAATAGGCTTTTTGGGTTTACTACCTGGGGCTTGCGCCCCAGGCTTTATTCTGACGCCCACTTCGCGGGCTAGGGAAGATGTGGGCAGAGCTACCGCACTTTGCACCAGCGGGCAACTCCTAAAAAACTAAAACTGACGGAAAAGCGAGGCCGAAACCAGAATTGATAACTTCTGGCCTTCAGCCGCGGACGACTGACCCTGTCTGAGAACCTGAAACTTAGCTGATCTTTTCGACCCAGTCACTCTCAATCGTTAAGCGACTCTGAAACTTCAAGCTATCAAGCAGAATCATGATCCGCTGGTTAGACTTGAGCTCGCGCTCAACTACACCGACAAGTGCTTTCCATGGTCCATCTTTGACCCTCACCTTGTCGCCGGGTTTCAAAGGCTCACCTACACGCAGAAATCCCTCAGTGTCGACACGAGCCTGGAGAAGTGCAATCACTTCATCATCAATCGGTGTTGGCTTATCATCGAAACTAACCACTCGTTGGACTCCGCGTGTAAAGCTGATTTTGTGAAGCGAACGATTGACGCTAAATCGCGCAAAGATGTATCTCGGGAATAAGGGTTTCGGCATCTGCGTAGCCGCGCCGGTAAATTGATTGCGTCGATATTCTTTTATCTTAGGGTTGAAACACTCGACACCCCAGGCGTGCAAATTGCTGTATGCCCGGTCTTCTTGTTTTGCGTTTGTACAAACTGCAAACCATGTGGGTTGATCGCCGGCATCTTCAAAATAATTATTCAAGGCTGGGGGCCTCCTTACCCTTGCGCGTTTTTAACTGCTATTGATTTCTGATTGTGACCGAGAACGGAAACTGACGATGAGTGTATGAAGTATCGTTCGGGTGTGCTAACCCTTACTAAGGTCGCAGCAATCCTGGAGACACTCTGTTCGTCAGGCGAAAACGAAACATTTTGTCTATTCGTGCTGGGCCAAGCCAAGCAAACGATTCGGGAGGCCGGATGAGGGTCCTCGGGGGTTGGAACCATCCGATTGTTTAGAGCAAAATATATTTACCTGAATCACTGTAACAATGTCTGTCGCGAACTCGACTGTGTCTGAAAGTAGACTGAGTCTGTTTTTACTTCGCGTTAGAAAATGACTCAACTCATTATGAACAATCCGAAAACATTCACATGAGTTTTCCTCGAGTCGCACGCGATCAAGGATCATGATCTTGCCGCGACTATAACGAATCAACCCAGCTCTTTGCAGTGCGCCCGCAGCCATCGTCACACCCGTGCGCGGCACGCCCAGCGAATTCGAAATAATCTCCTGAGTAAGATTCAAACTCTCTGTATTCAAACGATCCTGAGCCATCAATAACCAGCGGCCGAGTGCTTTTTCAACCGTGTGAAAACGATGACACAAAGCCGACTGCGAGATCTCGGCAATCAGCACGTTGAGATAACGAAGTATCAACTCGTGCAACGCCTCGCCCTTATTAAACTCTTCCTGCAAGTCTTCTGCTTTGATCCGGTAAGCTTCAGTCTCGGTTTGAACAGTGACTTCGTAAGGAATCATCCTGTTTTTCAAAATCACTGGAAGACCGATGATGCCCTCGCTGCCGACCATGGCAACTTCAACTGTCGAACCAGTCGCAGTAGTTGAAAGCAGAGACATCAATCCGCTTATAGGAAAGTACACATACCGGATCTGATCACCGGTTATGTAAACTACTTCATCTCTTTCCAACTCGAACGGTCGTGAGATGTGGTAGCAAGCGGAGATATTGCGCTCTTGGAAGAGCTGCGAGAATTTTGTTTCCAATTGCAACTTGCTGTGACACACCAAGCATGAGCTCACCCCTTAGCCGCACGCGGCGAGTTTATTTACTGGGCGCTTTTCTGGGACGTCGGGAAGTATTTGAGTGAGGGGGGAGTGCAGCGGAGTATCGTACTTTTAGATCTGCATGTCAACAACATTCGTGGCATTCCACCGTAGACTTTTTCCACAAACACGACAAACAGATTACTCAATGTTTTTCGAATGTTTTCGGCTTATCGCGAAGCTTGAGTCGACTCCTCGCTTACACGATCCCATTCTTCGTAGAGATTGCGCAGCAACGATTCTGTTTCCTGGTATTCGTCGTTGAGCGCAATCAACTTATCAGGATCGCGAGCGACTTCAGGTGTGCCCATCTGCTCCGAAATTTCGTTGAGACGTTGCTCGGCGCGCGCGATTTCACTCTCGACGAGCTCCGGTGTTCGCGCGTCAGCTTTCTTTTTCTTGATGACTTTGACGCCAGACTTTTTCGGCGCGGGCGCAGCCTTCTTCGGTGGCGGTGGCGCTTGAGGTTGAACAACAGCAGGAGCAACACTCACCAGATTTTCTTCCGAGATCACCTTCACTGCTGGAGCAGCTTCACGCAAACCGAGTTTCCAATCGTGATACTCAGTGTAATCACCATCGTAATGCTCGGCGCCTCCAACACCATCTAACGCAAGTATCTGTGTCGCTACACGATCGAGAAAGTAACGGTCGTGACTGATCGTGACGATCGTTCCTTCATACGCTGACAGCGCTTCTTCAAGTGCTTCACGCGAAGGGATGTCGAGATGGTTCGTAGGCTCATCGAGTACGAGCACGTTCACGCGCGAGTAGATCAACTTTGCTAATGCCAGTCTTCCCTTCTCGCCGCCGGAAAGATCGCGCACGTGTTTGTAGACGTCGTCGCCGGTAAAGAGAAACTTCGCGAGAAAGGAGCGCAGCTCGCCTGCCGTCGCGGTTGAGAGAGCAACACGTCGCAATTCCATTATGATTTCATTGCGATCGTCGAGATCGTCGAGTTGTTGCGCGTAGTAGCCGATCTGAACTTTCGTGCCCCAACGTACTTCGCCACTCAGCGGCGCGAGTTTGTTCAGAATCGTTTTCAGGAACGTCGTCTTGCCCGAGCCGTTCGGTCCGATAATGCCGAGACACTCACCGCGACGCAGGATGAACGAGATATCACGCGCGAGCAGATTGTCTTCATAACCAATCGAGAGCTGGTTGACAGTGAGCACGTGATTGCCGGTGCGTTCGATCGCGCCGAGCCGAAAATCGCCTGACGACCGATCGCGACGTACCGCGTCGATGCGATCGAGTTTCTCGAGCATCTTGCGACGCGATTTCGCTTGCTTCGTTTTTTGCCCGGCGATGTTTCGCCGAATGAACTCTTGCGTCTTCGCGATCAACTGCTGTTGATTGTCGTAAGCACGTTGTTGAGCTTCACGACGCTCTTCCCGCTCGACGAGATAGTCGCTGTAGTTGCCGGTGTAGTTTGCAGCCCGTCCATTCTCGAGCTCGATGATGCGGCGACAACAACGATCGAGAAAGTAACGATCGTGACTGACGATCACGTAAGCCGCTTCGTACTCTTGCAAAAACTCTTCCAGCCACTCGACTGCGTTCACATCGAGATGGTTTGTCGGCTCGTCGAGCAACAAAATATCGGGCGCGGCAAGTAACAGGCAGGCAAGTCCGAGACGGTTCTGCTGGCCGCCGGAGAGCTTCTCGGTTTCCAGCGACCACATGTCGCGATCGAAACCGAGACCCTGAAGGATTGCTTCCGCTTTCGCGGCGTACTCGAACCCTCCCTCGTGCTCGAACTCCTGTTGCAGATCGCTATAGCGCTCGAGGATTTTTTGCAAGATCGTCGCCCGCGTCTGCCATGCGATGCTCGAGCTCGTGCATCTCGTGCTCGATCTGTTGCAGACGACCAAACGCAGCCAGCGCCGATTCGTGAACGGTCGAGCCCGGCTTGAAGTGGACGTGCTGGTCCAACAGGCCAAGCTTCACTCCGCGCGCGCGCACGACGTCGCCACGATCGGCAGTTTCATCGCCTCTGACGAGGCGAAAGATCGTGCTCTTGCCGGCGCCGTTTCGACCGACGAGCCCGACGTGTTCACCCGGGTTCACCTGCAGGGAGGCGCCGCGCAGGACGTCTTGAGTGCCGAAAGACTTGTGAACTTCTGAAAGACGAAACAACATATATGAGGTTAATTCAAGCAAAGACGCAAAGGAAAGCAACAGGTAGTTTCGAGGATGCTTCGAAGCCACCTTTCCTGACTTGTGCTATTCTGCGTGCGCAAAAATTTACTTCGGCGAACCCGAGGGCCTCACTGAAACTGGCGAACTCGTTGTCGACGGACTGGTCGCTGCGGGACTTCCGCTGCCGGCGCCTGCGTCGGAGCTTGCGTCGGAGCAGAGCCTTGCGCAGCCGGACGTAATCCGAGATTGCCCGGATTGTTCAGCATGTTCGTAGCGAGATGGTTAATGATCTTCGCTTCGTTTATCGCGGTTTCCAACAAAGCCGCATTGAGGATTGCCTTTCGCTGATTCGTAAGTCCCTGCGCGATCTGCTGGCGCACGCCCGCGCTCTCCAGCGTCAGATTCTCGTTAGCGAGTCGCTTCTCCGCCAGCTTGAAAATGTACCACTTACCACTATTGAAACGCATCGGCGGTGTGTAATCACCAACTTGCATCGAGCCGAAAAGACTTCGCGACCAGACTCAGCTGGGAAGTTGTTGTTCTTCAATTGCTGCTCGGTACAAAGCCGATATCGCCGCCACCACGAAGGGTGTTGACGTCTTCACTCTTGGCACGAGCGACAGTCGCGAAGTCGGCCTTGCCCTGGAGCTGCTGGTAGATGTTGTCGATCTTCAGCTTCGCATCGGTCTCGTTCTTGGCGTCATCAGCGATTCCCTCGGCGCTGTTGTCAGCGGGGTCGACGATGATCATAGCCAGCGCCACGCCGCGAGCTTTCACAAACTGCTGGCGATTGTTGGCGTAGTATTCTTCGACTTCCCTGTCGCTGATATCGATCTTGCCGCTGTACTTGTCTTGCAGTGAAGTAGATCGCGAGATCCTTGCGAGCTTCTTCGCGCAGAGTTTCTGCCGAAATATTCTGTGCCTTCAGACTCTTTTCAAAGTCTTCGGCAGTCATGCCGCTGTTTTGTTTTTGCGTTGCGATGGCGCCGTCGATCTGGGCCTCAGTGGGAAGAAGCTTTTCGCGTTCGGCGCGCTGGAACATCACTTCGCGCTGAATGAGATTGCTGAGCACCTGCAAACGCGCCTGGGCCATCTGTAGCTGATTCAAGGATGACGGGTTGCCGTTTGTCTGTGCATTCACGGCCCGCTCGACTTCTTGAATCATGATGTTGCGGCCATTGACGGTCGCGGCCACCATGTTGTCCTTCGCCTCTGACGCGCCCGAGCTACATCCATTCAGGACGAGCCCCGCCACGACCAAACCAGTAACGGCAAAAACTTTTGCGATGTTGCGCACTTTAACTCTGCTCCTTTAACTGACTACTAACTAAATACCGAAGGCACTGTTACGCCGAGGGGCGTTGGCTAATTTCAGCCCAGGGGTTCGAGCATACTCTTATACGCCGAAGGCGTTCGCTAATTTCAGCCCAGGGTTCGAGCATACTCTTATACGCCGAAGGCGTTCGCTAATTTCAGCCCAGGGGTTCGAGCATACTCTTATACGCCGAAGGCGTTCGCTAATTTCAGCCCAGGGTTCGAGCATACTCTTATACGCCGAAGGCGTTCGCTAATTTCGGCCCAGGGGTTCGAGCATACTCTTATACGCCGAAGGCGTTGGCTAATTTCAGCCCAGGGTTCGAGCATAGCGAGAACCCTGGGAATAGAAACCAACATTGATTTACCAACCCTGAAAGGGTTCGCCAACCGATAAACCCTTTCAGGGTTTAATAAAATTCGTTTGCCGTAACCCAGGGTTGTCGCTGCGCTCCAACCCTGGGCTAAAATTAGCGAACGCCTTCGGCGTTAAAATTCAGTCCGCGGCGTAATTTCAAACTCATCCCGCGGCACTTATTCAAACCGAGGCCCGCAAGTCGCCTCTGCTTGACGACTTAGAAATGCGTTTGCTATAAAGCTTGGTTTCTGATTACGGCAAGATTACAGACCGTATGATGCCGGAAACGCCGGTAAAGAAACCCAAGAATTCTGGAGGTTGAAATAAAATGGCCAAACGTTGCGAAGTCTGCGGTAAAGGACCACAATTCGGCAACAATGTCTCCCACGCGAACAATCGCACTCCGCGACGCTTCGATCCGAACCTGCAATCGATTCGCGTGCAACAGCCCCAGGGCGGCGCGCGCCGGATGAAAGTCTGCACAACCTGCATCAAGGCCGGCAAAGTCTCGAAGGCTGCCTGAGCCTTCCCCGGTGCATACGCAGTCAACCTCCAACCGGCTCTCTTTCGGAGCGCCGGTTGTTTTATTCAGAAGCCAACGCTACTGCTTCAATTTCAACTCTCGCATCACGCGGCAATCCCGCCGCAGCAACCGTAGCCCTCGCGGGCGGCGGGCCTGAAAAGAAAGTCGCATAGACTTCGTTCATGCCCGAAAACTCTTTCATATCCGCCAGAAACACAGTCGTCTTCACCACCAGATCGAGACTGCTGCCCGCCGCTTCAAGCACAGCGGCAAGGTTCTTCAAAACACGCTCGGTTTGCTCAGCGATCCCTCCGGGAACAAACTGCCCGGTCTGAGGGTCGATGGGGATTTGCCCCGACACGAACACGAACCCACCGGCCTTAATCGCCTGTGAATAAGGACCAATCGCCGCGGGCGCATTGTCAGTCTGGATACGTTCTCTCACTGGGGCAGACATACTCAAAACAAAGGCGGGATTCTAGCAGATGCCGCAAAGAAGCACAAAAACAGGAGGAGCTAGGCGACGCCCTGCAAACGCTCGACATCCAGAACGCCCGGCACGCCCTTGATCGATCCAATCACTCTGTCGAGATGCTTTACGTCAAAAACTTCCACCGTCACCTCGATATGACCACGCTCGTCAGGCGACACTGAGGCGCGCGCGTCGCGAATTCCGGTTTTCATGTCGGAGATCGCGCCCGTGATCCCCGCGATCATGCCGGTGCGATTTTCAGTTATCGCCAGCAGCTTGACTGCATAAGCCGTTTTCTCCGGCCGCCCGGCCCATTCGACGTCCACGATTCGCTCGCGATTGACCATTAGCTGCATCACGTTCTTGCAGCGCGTCGTGTGTACGGCTACGCCCTTGCCACGAGTCACGTAGCCGATGATCTCCTCGCCGTGTAGCGGATTGCAGCAACGCGCGCGCGTCACCATCAAATCGTCGATGCCACGCACGACGATCGAATCGTCGCCTAAACGAATCAGACGCTTAACGGCGCGTACGCCGCTTCGGAGCCGAGACTCTTTCTGCTTGTCGAGCTGCTCAAACTGTTCTGGTCCAAGATATTTCGCAATAACATTCCGCGGCACGAGCTTGCCGTAACCGATTCCCGCCAGCAGATCGTCGACGCGCCCGTAACCGTAATCACTCGCAACACGCTTCATGTCCTTGTCATTGTCGCTCAACAACTTCTTCGGCGAGAGCTGAAAACGTGAAGCCTCCTTTTCGAAGAGCTTGCGCCCAATCTCGATCGACTCCGCACGCTGTTGTTCAGCAACCCAGTGACGAACGCGATTGCGCGCGCGTGAGGTGACAATGAAGTTCAACCAGTCGCGCGAGGGATGCGAATTTGCGGAAGTGATGATCTCCACCATGTCGCCATTCTGAATCTGGCTGCGCAGCGGCACCATGCGTCCGTTGATGCGAGCGCCCGTACACGTGTTACCGACTTCAGAGTGGATCATGTAAGCAAAATCAACCGGCGTCGCGCCGCGCGGCAATTGGATCACCTTACCCATCGGCGTGAACGCGTAAACATCTTTTGGATACAGATCGAGTTTGAGCGAGTCGAGGAAGTCTTTCGAGTCATTTACTTCCTGCGTCCACTCAACCAGCGATCGCAACGCTTGCAGCGCCTGATCGTCGTCACGCGCGCCACGTTTACCTTCTTTGTATTTCCAGTGGGCGGCGACACCTTCTTCGGCGACATTGTGCATGTCCTCGGTCCGGATCTGGACCTCGAACGACTGCCCGTTCGAACCGATCACTGAAGTGTGCAGCGACTGGTACAGGTTGTCGCGCGGTGTTGCAATCCAGTCTTTAATGCGACCCGGAACCGGTTTCCAGTTGTTATGGACCACACCAAGCGCGGCGTAACAGTGACGGATCTCGTTCGGAGTGATGATCCGCGCAGCGACCAGATCGTAAACCTGGTCCAGGCTGATCTTCTGAGCGCGCAGCTTTTTCCAGATTGAATACAGTCGCTTCACCCGTCCTTCGACGAGGACGAAAGGCACTTCCGCTTCGTTCATCTTCTCCTCGATGCGGGCAGTGACGTTTTTCAAAAAAGCTTCGTTCTCGGGACGCCGTTTCTCGAGCTGTTCCGCGAGCTCGCGATAGTCTTCGGGATGAAGGTGACGAAAGGCGAGGTCTTCGAGCTCGCCGCGCAACTTACCCATACCCAGCCGGTGCGCGATGGGCGCGAAGATGTCCATCGTTTCCTGTGCGATGCGCTTCCGCTTTTCCGGATTCAGGTATTGCAGCGTGCGCATGTTGTGCAGGCGGTCGGCAAGTTTCACGAGTACGACGCGAACATCGTCAACCATCGCCAGCAACATCTTGCGCACGTTCTCTGCCTGTTGTTCTTCGCGTGAGATGTTGCTGATCTGTGCGATCTTCGTGAGACCGTCAACGAGGTGCGTGATCTCTTCGCCGAAGTAACGTCGAATCGTGTCGAGGTCGACGAGCGTGTCTTCGACAACGTCGTGCAGCAGGCCGGTGGCGACTGAGACTTCGTCGAGCTTCATATCGGCAAGAATGTTCGCGACCTCGAGAGGGTGTACGAGGTACGACTCACCCGACGCGCGCTTCTGCCCCTTGTGTTCTTTAGCCGAAAACAGGTAGGCGCGGCGCAGTAGATCAAGATCGGCCTGCGCGTGGTTGTGAGCGACTTTCTCGACGATGTCTTCGATCCGAATCATCAGTTCGCAAAATTATAACAAAAAAGCAAACAGCCGCAGATTTACACAGATAAACGCAGATCTGATTAGATCGGCGTTTATCCGCGTAAATCTGCGGCTTCTCTCTTAAAGATCTAACCCTTCGGAGGCGTTGCGGATGCTTTCTCCGGTTCTTCTTTCCGCTTCTGATTTGCCACACTCAACTCGGTGGTGCGCTTCAGAGCGGCTTCGTAGTCTTTCTGGTACTGAGCTTTCTGATCCGGCTTGCCGTCCATCTCCGCGAGCTTGGAAGCCTCGAGCAAAAGGTTCGTCTTGTAAGACCATGCCGATTCATTATTCGGATCAAACTTGATTGCATTCTCAGCCTCGACCAATCCCTGCTTCACGCACATCTGGGCCTGATCGAAATCTTTCTGATCCTTTGGTTTCTTGTACGAAACGGTGGCCTTGTTTGTGGTCTGATCGAGCGTGGTGGTCTTGTTCGTCGGCTGCTCGGTGATCTTGAAGGAGCAATCCCAATCTTTACTGGCAAGAACGACGTAAGACTCAGCTCTCTTTTCCGCTGGAACCGTTTCGTTGGCGGCGCGACAGGAGATCCACTGTTTCAGCTTGTCCTCTTGCTTGGTCGCTTCGTAGAGGTAAGCAATCGCCTTGTACGACTCTTCATCCTGCGGGTTGTTCTTGAGGAGCTGCTGGTAGGCGGTGATCGCCTCCTGGGCCTTGGCAACATTCTCGGGAGTTTGCACGCCTGGACGATATTGAGCATGAATCGTCCGAGCTATAAACATCGGAGCGGTCTTGTTATTCGGATCCAGCTCCGCGGCGCGGCGCGAATGCTGCTCCGCTTCAGGGAAATGTCCTTCGCGGTACGCTTTCGCGGCCTCGTTCAACTCGTTCTTGGCCCTGATTCGATTGAAAACTCCGCACCCGGAGCTAGTGGTAAGAGGATGGCAACGAGGATCGTCAAAAGGATGACAATCCCGGTCTGAGAGAGTTTCATTTATGCGTGACTCCAATTTAATAAGACCGGTTTTTGAGCTCCGACGGGGCGAGTTCTGGGCCGGCACGTCAAACCTCTCGCGGGTCTCCTATTTACTACTACGGAAGATCGTCCACCTGTAATCCAACCGGACTGGCGCCTGCTCCCTTAATGGCATCGATGACTTTAACAACGTCGCCATATTTCGTTGCTCGCGGCGCCTTGACGAACACAGTCTTCTCGATGCGATCGTCTTCCTTCATATCGGCGCGATTTTCCATACCGATTTTGTATGCGCGCTGGTCTTTGCGCTGGGCAAACGTCTGGGCCAACTTCTGCGCCAGCGGTGCAGTATCGTTTACCGAACCGAGCGAATCCTGGTTTAGCTTGATCTGCAAATCAGGCGAGATTGTAACCACCAGGGTCAACGGATTTGGCTTCAGCCTGCTCAGGTCTTCATTTGGATCGCGCTGCGTCGGAATGTCAGCTTTGAAACCGGCTCGGTTTCAACGGCGTGACGACCATGAAGATAATCAGCAACACCAGCAAAACGTCAATCAACGGCGTGACGTTAATATACGGCTGGGCCGTAGTAGTACTTCTATGCTCTATCTCATTATCACTCACCGACATCTGGATCTCTCCTCGTTCTTAAATGCGTTTTACGAAGTCGCCGGGGCCGCAGCTGCGCCCTTCTTCTTCTTGTCGGCCACAAGTCCGATCTTATCGACGCCGAGCTTGCGGACCTCATTAATGACATTCACGACGTCGCCGTAGCTGACGCCAACGCCACTCTTGATGTAAACGATACGATCGTTCTCATTCTTAATACCCTTGAGCAACGTATCGACCTTGTCGGTCAATTGCTCTTTCGCGACTCGTTGCTTGGCAAGGTAGTACTCACCGTCGTTCGGGATCGAAATCACGATCGACGACTCCTTGATAATGTTCGGATCGACGTCCGGGTTGTTCATGTTCTTCGGCAGCGCAACCGTGATGCCCTGCTGAAGGAATGGCGTGACCACCATGAAGATGATCAGCAACACGAGCATGATGTCCACCATCGGCGTGACGTTAATCTCAGACTGCAGTCCGCCCGGACCAGCTCCACCTGACATTCCCATAACAAATCTCCTTTTACTTTCCGGCGGTAAACGCCCGGGTGCGGTCGCGCGGCGCGCCGAGCCCGCACCCAGCAGGGTTCACCATCCCGGCGTTCAGGTTCACTACGCTTTCAACTGCTTCGTGCGGTTCTTGATGAAGTAGTCGACGAGCTCTGACGCCGAGTTGTCCATCTCGACCACGAAACCATCAACCTTGCCCGTGAAGTAGTTGAACAGCCACACCGCCGGAACTGCCACGAGCAATCCGAGCGCGGTGGTAAACAACGCTTCCGAAATACCGCCGGCCACAGCCGCGATACCCGCTGACTCCGCGTTCTTCATGCCGCGGAATGCGTTGATGATGCCGAACACCGTGCCGAACAAACCCACGAACGGAGCGGTGGAACCGATCGTCGCGAGACCCGACAGGCCGCGTTTGAATTCGGCGGTCTTGATCGCGATGGCTCGCTGCAAGGCGCGCTTGGACGCGTCGATTTCATCGCCCGAAATGTCGGTCGTTCCTTCATGCGCGCGAAACTCCTGCAAGCCGCTGCTGACGACCATCGCCAGGTGCGATTTGCGGTGCTTGTCGCTGATGTTGATCGCTTCTTCGATACGATCGTTCTTGAGCGCCTGCGCCACACGCGGTGCAAACTCGCGCGACTGTTTCTTCGCGGCAGAGTAAGTCAGGTAACGCTCGACCATGATCGCAATTGAATAAACTGACATGATCAGCAAAACGATGACGACGGCGATCGCGACGCCACCCATGTTCTTAACCATCTCGGTCAACGTGAAATGGTCGGCGCCAGAGGACTCTGGACTGGCTGCGGCGTCCTGCAACAGCATCAGGAAGCCGAGAAAAATACTAGTTAGAATTGTCACGGTGAACCCCTCCAAAAGGTTTTATTTAATTGATAGCAAGCAGAGAAGCCGGGACGGCCCACGATAACCGCGGCGACACGACAAATGTTCTCCGCAGTTATTGCGCTACGAAGTTGTACTGGATCACTCCGGTAACTTTAACTGGCTGCCCTGAAAGCTTCGTTGGGGAGAATCTCGCTTGACGCGCAGCACCTACAGCAGCCCCCTGTAACAGAGGATGCCCGGAAACGGCCTTTGCAGAAACTACATTGCCGTTTTCATCAATTAGCACCTGCACAACCACGGTACCCGCAGCATGCGCTGCCCTGGCAATCGGTGGATACGCTGGTTTGGGTAAGCTGATGGCTTTGCCGTTAAGAACGCCGCCTGAAATGGGAGCGCGAGGCGGAGTCGGTTTTGGCGCCTCAGGTGGTGGTGGCTCTGCGATATCAACTCTGGTTGGCGCGCCGCCCACGACACTGCCCGAACCGGGTCCGGCCGGCATTGGCGCGGCGGCATTGGAGTCACTGGAACCGATCACGGTGGTCACGCCGCGTCTGACTGGCGGCACGTCGCTGGCCTTGGCCGAAATCTCTTTCGGCGGAAGTCGACTTTCATCAACGCTGGCCACCAGCTCTTTGCGAATGTCAACGTTCTGCTCGACCTTCTGCGGCTTTGCTTCGGCTTGTTTCTCAGGTTCTTTAGCCTGTTGCGGCACGGGTACGGGAGCAACGAGCGTTGTCAGCTCGAGCTCCATATCACCGAGACGCGCGTCGTACCAGTAGATACCGGCAACAAAGAACGTCACGAGCAGCACACCATAGATTAGTGCGGTGATACCTATGAATGAGCTTTTTCGCTGTATATCGCCTTTGTGCGAACTGGACTCAACGAGATTATCGAACATAATTCTCCTCCGACTCCGGCGCCAAATGGATCAGGGGTTTACGAAAGTTTAAGCAGTAATCGCATCGCAATGTCGATTTCAAATACCGCTTGCGTTCCGTCAATAATGAAGGGGAAAACAGCAGCTCCTGCGATATTGAGCACACCGAATTTAGAATTGGAAGCCGCTGTGCGAGAACTCTCGCTGGCCCGCTCAACACACCACCCCCGCACCCAACTTTCTTGCTTTCACACACACTGCGGGGTCGACACTTGATATATTAAATTGGCCAGCAACGGTCGCAGTCTAGTCCGCATAGTGTTTCAAAGTCAAGCGGTATTAGGACACCGGTTGCGGCCAATTTGTTCCGTCTGAGATCGTGTAATCCGTGGTTAAACTCACCCGCACAATTTATTAGTGCAGTGGTTTCGAAGCATTCTTTAGACCTTGCTTCGGACTTCGCGCCGGTTTCACCACTCTCGGCTGATTAAATGTCACTGCCGCTTCGCGATTCGCAGCCTCAATCCGCTGTTCCCACCAAACCATGATCGGGCTCGCGATCGCGATTGATGAATAGGTTCCGAACACGACGCCGATAAACAACGCCAGCGAAAACGCCCGCAACACGTCGCCACCAAACAACACCAGTGCCAGCACTGACAAAAACACGAGACCGTTAGTGATCACGGTGCGAGAAAGCGTCTGATTAATCGAATCGTTAGTGATCTTGTAAAGCGAGTCGCGCCGGTGGAGCTTGCGATTTTCGCGAATACGATCGAACACGACGATCGTGTCGTTCACCGAAAATCCGACGAGTGTCAGCAGTGCCGCAATCACGTTCAAACTGACTTCGATCTGGAAGATCGAGAAGAAACCCAGCGTCACGAGAACGTCGTGAAACACCGCAATCACGGCCGCTGCGCCGTAAGTCCACTCAAAACGCGCCGCGATGTAGACCAGAATTCCAACAAGGGCCGCAAGTGTGACGGCGATGGCCTTGTTTCGTAGCTGAGCCCCGGCGATCGCTCCGACAGCGTCCGTTCCGACAATCTTGTAAGCGGCATTTGGATCCGCTTCCAACTCGCTCGTAGGCGCCGCCTCCTGGCCAAACTCATTCAGGGCGTCTCGAACACGTACCCGGCCGTCCTGGCCATCGCCTTCGAGGGGCACTTTGATCAGAACTGTGTCAGGGCGGTCAGTAACCGGCTGCACGACCGCATCGTTAATGCCTTTATTCACGAGTGCGGATCGAATCGCGTCATCGTTCGGCCGTTGCTTGAAGCGCGCGGTAACCACCGTTCCGCCTTTGAAATCAACACCGAGATTGAACGCCTGGCGACCGGTGGCTTGTCGAACGATCGCAGATCCCAAACCCGCCAGCATAAGCAGGACGGAAATGCCGATAAACCACCGGCGGTTACCCATCCAATCAACATTTATATCGTGCAGAACTTGAAACATGATGACTCTCTAAATACTCAACGACTCCATTTTCTTACGTGATAGCAACCACATAAAGATCGTGCGCGAGACGTAGACTGCCGAGAACAGGTTAACCAGCAGTCCGATAACCAGCGTTACCGCAAACCCGCGAATGGGTCCGGTGCCGAACACGAACAGGAACATAGACGAAACGATCGTGGTTACGTGAGTATCGATAATGGTGATGAAAGCGCGGTTAAATCCGAGCTCGACGGACGACGGAATCGTCTTGCCTGAGCGCAACTCTTCACGAATACGTTCAAAGATGAGCACGTTCGAGTCGACCGCCATACCGATCGTAAGAATGATGCCGGCGATGCCGGGAAGCGTCAGCGTAGCGCCGAAGACGATCAGTCCGGCAAGCATCAGGATCATGTTCAGAATTAACGCGACCACTGCATTGACGCCTGATCCGCGATAATAAATAAGCATGAAGACAACGACGAGAGCGAGGCCGACAAGTGAAGCTCTCACGCCCGCGCGAATCGAGTCTGCGCCCAGGCTTGGTCCAACTGTGCGCTCTTCAAGGTACTCAATCGGAGCCGGCAACGCGCCCGAACGCAACGTCAACGCTAAATCTTCGGCTGACTGTTGTGTGAAACGTCCGGTGATCTGCCCTGAATCGAAGATCTGTGAGCGGATAAAAGCGATTGACTTCACTTCACCGTTGAGCACGACGCCCATGTATTCGTTAATGTGCGAACCCGTCCAGGCGCCGAACTTGTCCGCGCCACTCTTTTTCAGCGAGAAGTTGATCTCGTAGTCGTCTGCGCGGCCGCCCTGCGAGGGAATGGCTGAAGCGTTTCTAAGCTCACTGCCATCGATGATTGCAGGAATCTCAACCACAACCCAGCGTTTTTCTTTTTGCTGGGTGGGATCTTCGGTCTTCTCCAAGCGCTCGCTGTGCGGGTAAACCTTTCGATTCGGTGGAATCGTACCGCCGCTGTTCAGCGAAGCGATCGCTTCCGCCTCGGTCGCATAACTCATAAATGGCGAGGGATTTGGCGGACTGATGACGTGGACGAGCTCCAGTCGCGACTCGCCTTTGAGAATCTCTTTCACGCGCTCCGGATCCTGAACACCAGGCATCTGCAACAGAATCTGGTGCGAGCTCTGCGCACCGTGGGTTTGGAGCGTCGGCTCGGCGATTCCGAGTGCGTTGATACGGCTGTCGATGATGTTGAGCGCCTGTGTAGTGGCGTTGTCGGCAAGAAGCCGTTCCGCTGGCGCGGTCATGGCCCACGTGAGCGTATCGCCCGAGGCCGAGTAATTCCAAACCGACGTATCGCCAAGTTCGACTTTCTTCTCGACCGCGTCTTTGATCTCAGCGGCCTTGGAAGCATCGGGGATCTGAAGAACAACGCGATAGTTACCGGGATTCGTGTCCGCACGGCCGCCTTTGGGCTCATGTCCCGCATCTTTCGCGGCGTTTTGAGCGGCCACGTAGTTCTCTTCGGTCAGACGCCTGAGGAATTCCTCGGTTTTCACTCGCATCACGAGGTGCGAGCCGCCCTGAAGGTCGAGTCCGAGATGAATGTTGGACGCGAGGTTCCTCTTGAGTCCGGACCAGGAGAAATCCTGTAAAGTCGGGCGATGGCGCGGGCCGATAACGAGATAAAGGCCCCCGATAGTAACGATAGTGATGATGATTACGCGGGTGAGAAGATTCGTTTTCTTCATTGCAGAAATTAGCGCTTGCTTATGTACTTTTTTCGGGCTCGCGATCACGATCAGCTATCGCTGAGCGAGCTATTTCAATCATTGTCTTGTCGGCGCTGCGGATTATAAAACTCCCATCTCGCACGGTGGTTATCACTCCGATGATGCCGCCGGTCGTAACCACACGATCGCCAATCCTCAGACTGGATATCGTTTCCTGAAGTTGTCTTTGACGCTTTTGTTGAGGCCTTAATACCAGAACGTAAAAGACCACGATAATCAGGACGAGGGGCAGGAACTGGGCAAGTCCACCTAAGCCACCCTGAAACAGAATCAGAAAAGTATGCATGTTGTTAAAGGATTTGACTGTGATTTCCCAAGCTGAAACATACAGACGCGGCCAGCTCGCGAACTGCTATTCCCCATTCGCACCCAGCCGCTCGGTGAACTCACGCCGAAATTTTGGGAAACCGCCAGACCGGATAGATTGCCTCACGCCTCGCATGGTGTCAAGGAAGAAGGCCAGATTATGGTGGGTCAGGAGCATACTCGCCAGCATTTCGCCCGCCATATATAAATGACGGAGGTAGGCGCGCGAGTGTCTCCGGCACACCGAACAGCGACACGATTCGTCGAGCGGACGCGAATCGTTTATCCATTGTGCATTCTTGATGTTGAGCCTGCCGCGGGACGTGAACGCCTGTCCCGTTCGGCCGTTGCGAGTCGGCAAAACGCAGTCAAACATGTCGACGCCTCGCGCCACTGCTTCG
Source organism: uncultured Acidobacteriota bacterium (assembly GCA_963748155.1). Taxonomy (GTDB): domain Bacteria; phylum Acidobacteriota; class Blastocatellia; order Pyrinomonadales; family Pyrinomonadaceae; genus PSRF01. The sequence continues at coordinate 701,643 of CAVVHV010000006.1, forward strand.
ACTAAATCTTCCGGCGTCCCGACGCCCATCAGGTATCTCGGCGCGTCTTTCGGCATTCTCGGGGCGATGTCTTCTATTACTTCAAACATCACCGCTTTCTCTTCTCCGACGCTCAATCCGCCGATTGCATAGCCGTCGAAGCCAATGTTTACGGTCTGTTCGAGACTGGTTCGTCTCAGATCGAGATGCCCTGCGCCCTGGACGATGCCAAACAATGCCTGCGATCCGCTCAGATTTTCGGCATCGCGATGGCCAGTGTCCGCACCTTCCGATTGCAATCGATCGAACGCGATTCTCGAACGTTGTGCCCAGCGGGCGGTGAGGTTCATGCTGCGCTCGGTCTCATCGTGGCTTGCTTCACCGGGCGCGCATTCGTCGAAAACCATCACGATGTCGGAGCCGAGTGCAGCCTGTACTTCCATCGAGACTTCAGGGGACAAAAAGCGTAGCGACCCGTCGACGTGCGATCGAAACTCGGTACCTTCTTCTGAGATCTTGCGCAGGGCGCCAAGGCTCCAGACCTGAAAACCGCCGGAATCCGTTAAAAGCGCGCGATCCCAACTAATGAAGCGATGCAGGCCACGGGCAGATTTGATCACGTCAATTCCGGGCCGCAGCCATAAGTGATAGGTGTTGCCGAGGATGATCCGCGCATCGAGATCTTCGGATTCGAGTTCTTCAAAGCGAATGCCTTTGACGGTTCCAGCCGTGCCGACAGGCATGAATACTGGTGTCTCGATCACGCCACGGCGCGTGGTCAACACACCCGCCCGTGCTTCACCATCCTGCGCCTCAACTGTAAATCGAATCGCGTCCATGTTAGTTACCAGGAGGAATCGCACTTGGATGGGGTCAGTACAGGGAGCGGTAGCGACCTCGTCAAACTATGGGAATCAAAATCTTAGGAAATATCGCATGCTGATGACTGACCAGGTCGCTACCGCTCCCTGTACTGACCCGATCCAGGAATGGTACTGACTTCGGCCTATCGCGCTCGGTACCGTTTATGTTTTTCGATGATCCTCAACGGCGTCGCGAAGAAGTCAAACTCCTCACGCAGTCGATTCACGAGGTAGCGCTCGTACGAAAAGTGCAATCCCGGTTTGCCGCCCGATGTAAAAACCACAAACGTCGGCGGTCGCAGTCCCACCTGCGTCAAATACTGAACCTTCAACCGGGAAAACCCGCCCTTTGCCGGCGAGGGCGCGGTCCCGCCTCGTGGTTGTGCAACCGCCCGCTCGAAGAAATCGTTAAGCTGCGCGGTCGGAATACGCCGGTTGCGAGCTTCGTCAGCCTTCAAAACCAGCGAAAGAATCCTTTCCACACGTTGACCACTGAGCGCGGAGATCGTGATTACCGGCGCCCACTCCAGAAACTTCATCTTATCGCGCAGGCCGCGCTCAAACTCTATTGCCGTGTTTGTCTCTTTATCCATCACCGCATCCCATTTGTTCACCGCGATGATGATCGAGCAACCCGCATCGAGTGCATAACCGGCGATATTTGCATCAAGCGCGGTGACGCCTTCGACCGCATCCACAAGCACGATCGCGACATCCGCACGCTCGAGACTCTTCCGCGCCATGATCACCGATAGCTTCTCCGCCATCTCGTCCGTCTTGCCTTTGCGACGGATGCCCGCCGTGTCTATTAACCGGAAATTGCGTTCCGGTGTTTGTAGAACGGTGTCGATGGAGTCGCGAGTGGTGCCCGCGACTGGAGAGACGATTACGCGATCCTCGCCGAGCAGTTTATTCAGGAGTGACGATTTGCCGACGTTCGGTCGGCCAACAATGGCCAGTCGCAACTCGCGCGATTCAGGCGACTCATCTTGAGGAGTCTCCTGCTCACCCGATTTGATCAGATCAACGACGCTGTCGAGCAGTTCACCAATACCGATTCCCTGCTCCGCGGAGATTGGAAAAACGTCATTGAAGCCAAAACGATAAAACTCAGTGCTTTCACTCTCGAGCCTTGAGGAGTCGGTTTTATTCGCCGCCACGAGGACGTGCTTGCCAGTGGATCGCAACAGCGTGGCGAGCTCCTCGTCAAGCTGGGTGATGCCCGTGCGCGCATCCACAACCCATATCAGCACGTGGGCCTCGTCAATCGCCATTCCGGCCTGCTTCAGAATGTTGGCGGGAATGACAGCGTCGTCGTCAGGCACGATACCGCCGGTGTCGATCAGGGAAAACTTCATGCCCGCCCATTCGACCTGCCCGTAAATTCGATCGCGCGTGATTCCGGGCTCATCGCCGACGATGGCTCGCCGTTCTCCGATGAGACGGTTGAACAGCGTAGACTTCCCCACATTCGGACGGCCGACTATCGCAACGAGATTTGACATGCCTCGATAGCTTACAGGGCCTTAATATCTGTGTCATCCGTGGCAATCTACGGTTATAATCTGGCGGCTCTGAGTCCTGACCCGAAGGGATGTCCAATATGAAAAGGTTTTTGGCACTAGCCATTATCACAGTAGGAATGAGTTTTCCGCTTAGCGCCCAGGAACACACCAGCCGTCCACCCACCACGCCCAGCAACACTCCCGCTCCCAGCAACACGGCGGACAAGAGTGATTGGGTGCCGTTTTCTTCCGAGCTGGGACGCTTCTCGGTCCTGATGCCCGAGGTACCTCAGGAAAAGACGGAGACGGTCGACAGCGCGCATGGGCCATACACCACCCATCTGTTCATTGTGAAAGACACAACGAACGTCTATCTCATCGGCTGGGTCGATTACGATGCGAGTTTTAATTTCAACCGGCAGGCCGAGCTGGAGGCGAATCGCGATAACTTCGTCAAAGGCATCAAGGCGACGTTGCTGTACACTCGTCCGACCAATATCGACGGCTATTCGGCGATCGAGTTCACAGCGGAGACAGTAGACAAGGTCTTCAAGTCGCGCGTGTACATGGTTGGTCGCCGGCCGTATCAGATCGTTATCGGCACGCCGAAGGGCGCCGACGACCCGGCGAGTGTGCAACGGTTCTTTAATTCATTCAAAGTCAATAGAGCGAACTAACGCCGAGTTTAGAGTTCAGCCTTTAGGCTGCTGTTTTGAAGACGAGCAGCAAGCTAAGCTTGAACTCTGAACGTTACCGCCAACAATGAAACGTCGACAATTTATTCAAACAACCGCCGCAACCACCATCGCGGCCATCACTCATTCTGTTCCGCTCGCAAAACCTGAATCGTCACCTGCTTTCGATCTCGAAGAACTAACGATCACGGATCTCCAACAGGGTCTCCAATCCGGCAAATACACGTCGCGTGAGCTTGTCGAGAAATACTCCGACCGCATCGCCGACATCGACAAGAAAGGCCCGGGTCTCTACTCGGTGATCGAAATGAATCCCGACGCGGAGCGGATCGCAGTCGCTCTCGATCGCGAGCGCAAAGAAAAAGGTCCGCGCAGTCCGTTGCATGGCATTCCGATCCTGTTGAAAGACAACATCGACACACAGGATCGAATGATGACCACGGCCGGCTCGCTCGCGCTGGTCGGTGCGAAACCGCAGCGAGACGCTTTTGTCGCTCAAAGACTCCGTGAAGCCGGCGCGGTCATTCTCGGTAAAACGAATCTCAGCGAGTGGGCCAACTTTCGCTCGGCGAAGTCATCGAGTGGATGGAGTGGACGTGGTGGACAAACGAAGAACCCTTACGTGCTCGAGCGCAATCCGTGTGGATCGAGCTCCGGATCGGGCGCTGCCGTTGCGGCAAACTTGTGTGCTGCCGCAGTCGGTACAGAGACCGATGGATCTGTGGTGTGTCCCTCGTCAGCAAATTCACTCGTCGGGATCAAACCGACGATTGGTCTCGTGAGTCGCGCGGGAATCATTCCGATAGCACACAGCCAGGACACGGCTGGTCCGATGACGCGGACAGTCAGTGACGCCGCGATTCTTCTCGCGGCGATGACGGGCATTGATCCGCGCGATGACGCAACAAACGCGAGTCGTGGAAAATCGGTTACGGATTTCACGCAGTTTCTCGACAAAGACGGCTTGCGAGGCATGCGTCTCGGCGTCGCTCGCAAACATTTCGGGTTTAATGACCGTGTTGACAAGCTGATGAACGATTTACTCGCCGAGATGAAGAGACTTGGCGCGGTGCTCGTCGATCCGGCTGACATTCCGACGACCGGAAAGTTTGACGATTCCGAGTTCGAAGTTTTGTTGTACGAGTTCAAAGCCGACCTGAATGCTTACCTTGCGGGGCTTGGACCACAAGCGCCGGTTCGTTCGCTGAAAGACGTGATCGCCTTTAATGAGAAGAACAGCGCTCGTGAGATGCCGTACTTCGGTCAGGACATCATGATCAAAGCCGAGGCGAAGGGACCGCTCACGAGCAAGCCGTATCTCGCCGCATTGCGTAAGAATCATTTGCTGACACGCGCGCAGGGGATCGATGCGGTGATGAAGAAGAACCGGCTCGATGCTCTCGTTGCGCCGACTGGTGGACCAGCATGGCCCACCGATTGGATCAATGGCGACCACTTCACTGGTGGCTATTCGTCGGCGTCTGCGGTTGCAGGTTATCCGCACATCACCGTGCCGGCGGGTTACGTTTTCGGTTTGCCGTTTGGTATCTCGTTTTTTGGTGGTGCGTTCAGCGAGCCGAAGCTGATCAAGATTGCGTACGCGTTCGAGCAGGCGACGAAGGTACGACGCCCACCGCAGTTCCTGGAGAAGGCAAAGTTTAGTTAGACAGGATTACAAGATTTACAGAATTAACAAGATTATCATGTCAATCCTGCAAATCTTGTAATCCTGTAAAGCAATTTTCGAGAAGCCAATCACATGCCCGTTCCTCGCAAGAAATCGATCTACAGCGTGCATCCCGGCGTTCTCATGACCCAAAAGTGGATCACCGAGCTCAAACAGAAAACCGGCCGCTCCCTCGACGAGTGGCTCGCGCACATCAAAAAATCCGGCCCGAAAGACGAAACGGAACGCCGCGCCTGGCTCAAGGAAGAACACGGCCTCGGCACCAACACCGCCTGGTGGCTCGCTGAACGCTCTGAAGGAAAAGGTGAAGAGTCGGGCGATCCCGATCTCTATCTCGCTGCCGCGGAACGCGACGTGGAAAAGATGTTCTCAGGCGGCAAAGCCAAACTGCGCCCGCTCTACGATGCCCTGCTGAAGCTCGGACTCAAGACCGGTAATGAAGCGAAGGCCTGCCCGTGCCAGACGATCGTCCCGCTCTATCGCAATCACGTCTTCGCGCAAATCAAACCCACTACACAAACACGTATCGACATGGGCTTCGCACTCGGCGACACGAAACCGACAGGTCGTCTGATCGACACTGGCGGCTTCGCCAAAAAAGATCGCATCACTCACCGCATTCCGATCACTTCAATGGACGACATCGACGACGAGGTAAAACACTGGCTCAAAGTCGCCTACGATCGCGACGCTTAGACAGATTAGACAGGATTTCATCTTGCAAATCCTGAAAAATCATGTAAATCCTGTCTACAACTATGCCATCCTCACTAGGCCAGCTCGGCGAATCGTACGCCGCTGCATACCTCGATCAACTCGGCTATCGCCTTGTCGCCGCAAATTTCACACTCCCCGTCGGCCGTAACCGGCGCGGCGCGATCATCAACGCGGAGATCGATCTCATCGCATACGACGGCGACACACTCTGCTTCATCGAAGTAAAGACTCGCGCCTCCGACTGGTTCGCACCACCACAAGTCAACGTCGATCTACGCAAGCGCCGCCAGATCACACGCGCCGCCCGCGTCTATCGACAAATGCTCGGCATCGAAAACGAACCACACCGCTACGACGTCGTCACCGTCGTTCTTAACAACGACTCAACCCCACAAATCGAACTACTCCGAAACTTCTGGACCGAACAATCCCTCCGCAAACGACGTTGGTATTCCGAGCCGTTTCACTTCACCTGAGCGGTGCTCGTGTCTTTGCTTCGCGAGGGCGCGTGCTTCACGTACTTATCAAACCAACCGATCATCTCGAACAACACGTGCTCGATACTCTCGCGCCCCGCGTAACCATGCGCTTCGTGCGGCAACATCACGAGCCTCACTGTCGCCCCATTCCCTTTCATCGCCTGGTACATGCGCTCGGACTGGATCGGAAACGTTCCGCTGTTGTCGTCAGCCTCACCGTGAATCATCAGCATCGGCTCGTTGATCTTCGACGCAAACATGAACGGCGAAACTTTCAAATACAACTCCGGCGCCTCCCAGATCGTGCGCCGCTCACTCTGAAATCCAAACGGCGTCAACGTCCGGTTGTACGCACCACTGCGCGCGATGCCCGCGCGAAATAGATCGCTGTGGGCCAACAGGTTCGCCGTCATAAAAGCACCATAACTATGACCACCAACACCGACACGCTCCGGATCAGTCACGCCCATCTCCGTCGCCTTATCGATCGCGGCTTTCGCGCTCATCACGATCTGTTCGACGTACGTGTTGTTGACTGTCTCCGGACTGCCAACCACGGGCATCGTCGCGTTATCGAGTATCGCGTAACCTTCCAACAGGAAGAACAGGTGCGATGGACCAACGATCGATGTCGCTTTCTGTGTTGAGCCCGTAATCTGCCCGGCCGTGCTGGCGTCCGTAAACTCGAGCGGGTAGGCCCAAACGATTGTCGGTAGACGCGTGCCTTCCTTGTAATCGGGCGGCAAATACAGTGTGAACGAACACTGCACACCATCAGCACGCTTGTACGTTACGAGCTGTTTCTTGATGCCACGCAACTGCGGCGTCGGATCAGGGTATTGCGTGAGGGCGCGAGCCTGAGTTGCGCTGCTTCGTACGAAATAATTCGGGCCTTCCGTCGGCGACTCACGCCGCGTGATGAACTGCGTGCCATCATCGCTCAACAGCGCGAGTGGGCCTTCGTAACTGGCTGCTTCACTGCGAAAGATCCGTTCTGACTTGAGTGTTTGCAGGTTGAAACGATCGAGGAACGGCCGATCGCCTTCCGGCGAAGCACCATTTCCGATCAGGTAGATCGAGTCGCCATTTTGCAGCATCGCTCGTTGACCTTTGACGACTTTCATGACCACCGAGCCCGGGTCGTTATAGCGATCCTGCTGGTTCCTGCTCCAAACGAGTCGCGGCGCGCTGTCGGGTTTGTTTGCATTGAGCAGGAAAGCCCGCACCCAACGCTTATCACGTTCGTAATCGAAGATTAAAACGACTCCATCCCTCTCGCCCCAAAACATGCCTGAGAAACGCTGTTCTGTTTTGAAAAGCTCGGTGGGCTCGCCTGTGAACGGCGCCTTCAGCATGACAACGCTGTCGCGATGAGGAACTTTCTTTTTCGGATCGCCGTTATCGAGCGCTCGCACCCAGGCAAGTGTGGCCGGCTCATCGGGCCGCCAACGTACGTTGCGTGGGCCAGTAATCACGCCGTCGATCGGCACCTGATCGGCAAGCGGCAGGCTCGCGACTTTGTAAACGAGCTTGCCTTTCATGTCCCACACTTCGATGTCCCTCGGAAACGCGTTATCGGGAAACAGGTATGAAAACGGTTTGTGTAGTCGTGTAACTAACACGTGATGACCATCCGGCGCTGGATCGACGTTCTGATAAATCGCTGGCTGGCCCAGCGGCGTTGTGCGTCCGGATGCGGAGTCGACGAGCGCTAACTGCGAAGTCGCGTAATACTCGTAGAGTCTTTCATCATAAGGACTCTTCAGCAGATCTTCGTAGGTTCTGACTGGTCCAGGCCGGCCGGAGCTTTCTTGTGTGTTCGGTTCGGTTGGGACTGGCGGCTCGGCAGGCGCCGGGCCACGCGACGCAGGCACGAGTTGGACCAGCAGCGTGTGGTTGTCAGGCATCCACGTCAACGCGCTGCTCATAACCGAGTTGATCGTGACGCCTTTAATATTGTGGATCTTGCCAGTCGCGGCGTCGCCCACCCAGAGATCAACGCGGTTTGCGGCTCCATTCAGGAAAGCAAAATGTTTTCCGTCGTCACTCCATTCGACACCGCTGATCTTAGCGCCCGGTGGAACATCGATCTTGACTTCCGAGCCGTCAGCCACGCGCTTCAGCGTCAACGCGACTGAATACTGGTAACGATGTGGCGAGTTTACCGCGGGATTGATGCGACGACCGGCGAGTCGCAACATCGGTTGGGACAGATCGGCGAGTGGCGGATAACGCAGACCGGTTGTGAGAATGATGTTGTCGCGCGCCGGACTGACGGAAATACCGGGCGTGACCGGCGCGTTCAGAATGTCGAGCACTTCTTTGGGCGGCTTCTTGTAACCCTGTTGCGCAAGACCAACCTGAACAGTGATTAATAACGCTATCACTACACGACAAGCGTTTTTGTAGGCGTGCATAATCGGCTCCTCGCGTTTGAGAGAATGGAATTTCCCGCAACTTATTACGGTTAGCTGCCCTTGTCAAACTAATCCGCGCCCTTGTTTTATTTTTCGTCACTTTGTTGACGCGCGTCGCGCTGGCGCTTAGACTGCCGGACATAGACTCGACGGTTGCGCGCCGGTACCGGCGTGAGACTTAGGGTTAAACAACGGTGCAATGTTATTGGGGTGATCCCCCTCTCGCATTGCACCGTTTTGTCGTGCTCAAAACCGATGAAGGCAAAACAGACTCACTACCCACCGGGTTGCTAAAGATTGGGAGATGATGTTTACTGAGAACTAGGTCCAAGTCCGATCAGCTCGTAACATAGACCGAGACTGACACTCTTATCACCATTTTTCACGCTACAAGAACCTTCCCCCTCGTTTGAAGACTTGAAAGTTACTTCTCTTTGGCGCACAAAGCGATAATTCCGCCGGCGAAAACTGGCAGGACTCCTAAGCCGAGTCAGCACTTCTCCAAAATAGAGGCAGCCGATAGACATTCTGAATGCCTCCATGTGCTGTTTGAAGCACAGGTTGAGCAGACACCCGAAGCAATAGCTTTAATCTTTGAACACCAGCGCCTAACGTATCGAGAACTGAATAACCGAGCGAATAAGCTCGCCCACTACCTACTCCAGTCACAACTGAAACCGGAAACGCTGGTCAGTATTTGTGCTGACCGTTCGGTGGAAATGGTCGTCGCTCTCCTTGCCGTTCTTAAGGTGGGCGCTGCTTATGTGCCAGTTGACCCTGCATACCCTCCCGAACGGGTGAAGTTCATGCTGGACGACTGCCGTAGCCCGGTGCTGCTTACGCAAAAGCATCTGCTCAACTCGCTGCCCGTCTCCGATGCGCGCGTGATTTGTCTCGATGCCGATTGGCGGAGTATCGACATTCTTGGAGCGCATAACCTGTCCATCGATCTAGCACCTGACAATCTCGCCTACGTTATCTACACCTCCGGTTCCACCGGCAAGCCGAAGGGTGCGATGAACACCCACCGAGGCATCTGTAATCGCCTGCTCTGGATGCAAGATGCTTACCGGCTTGATTCAACTGACCGTGTATTACAAAAAACGCCCTTTAGTTTCGATGTGTCGGTGTGGGAATTCTTCTGGCCTTTGATAACAGGTGCCGCCCTCGTTATAGCGCGGCCACTCGGTCATCACGACAATGCTTACCTCGCCAAGGTGATTTACGAAGAGCGGATTACAACCTTGCACTTTGTGCCTTCGATGTTGCAGCTCCTGCTCGACGAGCCGGATTTGCGACAAAGGTGCACCACGTTGCGGCGTGTTATCTGCAGCGGCGAAGCTCTCTCGTACGATCTTCAGAACCGTTTCTTCAAACATCTGGATGCTGAGCTCCACAATCTTTACGGGCCGACAGAAGCTGCCGTTGATGTCACCTTCTGGCGGTGCACACCCGAGAGTGAGATGCACGTCGTGCCGATTGGACGCGCGATCACGAACGCGGAAATTCATTTGCTGGACGAACGCCTGGAACCTGTGCCGTTGGGTGTGGCCGGCGAATTACACATTGGCGGAACCTGTCTCGCCCGCGGATACCTTAATCGCGCTGAGCTAACGGCCCACCGCTTTATACCTCATCCCCTCGCCACCCAACCTGGGGAACGCCTTTATAAGACCGGAGACCTGGCGCGTTATCTGCCCAATGGAGCGATTGAGTATATAGGACGCCTGGACCATCAGGTGAAGATTTGCGGAGTTCGCATCGAGTTGGGCGAGATTGAAGCCGCTATTGTCGAGCACTCGTCCGTTCGCGAGACGGTCGTGCTCGCCAGAGAAGACACACCTGGTGACAAGCGACTAGTCGCGTACCTCTCAGCTAATGACGCTATTAAACCTTCCAATGGTGAGCTCCGCAGCTTCCTGCAAAAGCGGCTACCTCACTACATGGTGCCGGCAGCGTTCGTGTGGATGGAAACACTGCCGTTAACGCCGAACGGCAAAATCGATCGTGCCGGCCTGCCGCCGCCTGCCGACTTCTCGCGCGACGGACAACAAGTCACCTTACCGCGAACTCCCATCGAGGACCTGATTGCAGGAGTATGGCGGGAAGTCATGGGTCTCCGGTCACTCAGTATTCACGATAACTTTTTCGAACTTGGTGGCCACTCGTTGCTTGCTTCGATGCTGGTCTCGCGTCTGCGCCGCAGTCTGCAAGCTGAACTGTCTGTACCTGACGTCTTCGATTCTCCGACAGTCGCGCAGCTCGCTGCGAAAATAGACGCGCGTCGCCAAGCTGGAAACCGGAGGCTAATTACCGCACCAATCCGAGACAAGCGGCGCGACACTAAATTAAGGCTTTCTCCTGCTCAACAGCGTCTGTGGTTTCTACACCGGCTGAAGCCTGAGAGCGCTTTTTATAATCTGCCGCTGGTCGTGCGTTTGCAAGGCCGGTTGAACGTTGCGGCGCTCGAAGAGAGTTTCAAGGAACTCAGCCGGCGTCACGAAGTGCTGCGCACAAGGTTCATTGAGACAGATGGCTGGCCCCTGCTAGTTGTAGACGAGCCGTCGCCGCAACAGATCACCGTGTTGGAGGTGAGTGACACAGACCATGCTAAGAAGGAGGAAGACGCGTTGCGCATCGTACAAGCGCAGGTGCGTGCTTCGTTCGACATAACAAAAAATCCGCCGTGGCGGATTGTCCTTGTGCGACTCAGCAAAGAAGAGCACGTGCTGGCGCTTGTGATGCACCATCTTATCAGCGACGGCTGGTCATTAAATGTGCTCGCAAAAGAACTCTTGCTCGTTTACTCGGCTTATGTGGAAGGACGTACCTCGCCGCTGGCTGAACTGCCTATCGAGTATCGAGATTATGCCGCGTGGCACAGCGCGTGGCTGTCGCAGGGAGCGGAACAGGAACAGTTAGAGTATTGGCAAAAGCAATTGGAGGGCAGTCAGCTCGTCCTGCAATTACCTTCCGATCAGCCTCGTCCATCAGCAGAGACTTATGAGGGAGCCACCTATCACACGACACTGCCGGCCTGTCTGGCAGAGGCTCTCAAATTGTTGAGCAGGCGTGAATCAAGCACGCTCTTCATGACGCTGATAGCCGCCTTCAACGTCTTGCTTTACCACCACACCGGACAGCAGGACATCAACATCGGGACACCGCTCGCCGGACGCAACTGCCCTGAGGCAGAGAACCTTATCGGGTTCTTCGTCAATACCGTGGTTATCCGAACTCAACTTTCGGGCAATATGAGTTTTCGCGAGTTGTTGCAGCACGTGCGCCAGACAACTCTGGCCGGGTACGCCCACCAGGAGATACCGTTCGAGAGTCTGGTAGAAGCGTTGCACATAGATCGCAGTTTGAGTCATGCACCCGTGTTTCAAGTGGTCTTTGGCTTCAACAACACGCCGAATGCGAAGTTGGAACTTATCGGATTGCAGTCGACTGTTTTGGAGATCGACACAGCAACAGCGAAATTCGACCTGGCGTTTCTCGTTGAGGATATGGGAGCGGAACTCAAGCTGGCAGTCGAGTACAGCACCGCGCTCTTCAACGTCGAAACAATCGAGCGTATGACCAGGCATTTCCAGACACAGCTCGAAAGCATCGTCGCCAATCCGGAACAACGCCTCTCAAACCTGCAACTGTTGACGGATGGCGAAAGCAATCAAATGATCTTGCTATCGAATGATACGCGCACAGACTTTCCGCAGGACGCATGTATCCATCAACTGTTTGAAAGACAGGTGCACCGCACACCGCACGCTCTCGCTGTGGTCTGCGAGAACGAGCGGCTCACTTACTCTGAATTGAACCGAAAGAGTAATCAGTTGGCGTGGCGTCTGCGATCAATGGGAGTCGGGCCGGAGAGTTTAGTCGGCATTTGCGTCGAGCGTTCGGAGAAGATGATCGTGGGCGCACTCGCCGTGCTAAAAGCCGGCGGAGCTTACGTGCCATTCGACCCCGCCTATCCTAAAGACCGCATCGCCATGATGGTCAAAGACACTTCCCCGAAAGTATTGCTGACAGAACAGAGCCTACTCGAAAGTCTGCCACCGTGCGATGCATTGGTATTCTGCCTGGACACCGAAGCGGAATCACTTATCACGGAAAGCGATCTGAATCTCCCATGCACGACGCACAGCGAAAATTTGGCTTACGTTATCTTCACCTCAGGTTCTACCGGCAAACCAAAAGGGGTCGAGTTACAGCACGGAGGCTTAGTAAATCTTGCCCTCTGGCACCAGCAGAGTTACGGATTAGACGATAGCTCGCGCGTGTCGCAAGTAGCCGGCATGTCGTTCGACGCAGCAGTATGGGAGATTTGGGTCAACTTGACAGCAGGAGCCGGCCTTTATATAGCCGACGAAAAAACCGCACTCTCTCCAACAGAGTTCTGGGAGTGGCTGGAAACCAGAGATATCACACACTGCTTTTTGCCGACGCCATTAGTCGAGAATCTACTCGCGTTAGCTGAGGCCAGGATCGGAGACGATGTCGTATCAACCCCCAACACGCTTCGATATTTGTTCACAGGGGGCGACAAACTACATCGGCACCCGAAGCGCAGGCTACCGTTTTCTCTGGTTAACCTCTATGGCCCAACAGAAAGTACGGTCGTGAGCACTTCTGCTGTAGTCGTGGTCGCCGCCGATACCAACGTGGCTCCATCGATTGGCGTCCCGATCAACAACACGCAGGTCTACATTCTCGATCCGCAGCTTCAACCAGTACCTCTCGGTGTGCCAGGCGAGCTGTATATCAGTGGCGTTGGGTTGTCACGTGGTTATCATAATCAATCTCAACTGACGGCCGAGAAATTCATTCCCAATCCGTACGGTTGTACTAGAGGCGAACGGATGTATCGGGCAGGCGATTTGGCGCGCTATCTTCCCAACGGACAAATCGAGTGCCTTGGTCGCGTCGATGAGCAAGTTAAAATCAGAGGATTCAGAATTGAATTGGGAGAGATCGAGACAATACTCGGCCAACACGAGGCGGTGCGCGAAGCAGCCGTCGTCGTCGGCGCCGACAAGCATTACGGTGGTCGCCTTATCGCGTACGTAGTTGACGGCGGAGAGCAACGGGCGACGGCAGGCGAACTGAGGAGTTACCTGAAGAATGCCTTGCCTGAATACATGATACCCGCTGCGTTCGTCACGCTCGAAGCATTGCCCCTGACACCGAATGGTAAAGTCGATCGGCGCCGCCTATCCGCGATGGAGGCTGTGCAGTCGGAACTAGAGGAGATGTATGTTAGTCCACGCTCAGAACTCGAGCGCGGCATAGCTGGAGTGTGGCAGGAAGTATTGAAGGTGGAGAAGGTAGGAGTTCACGATAACTTCTTCAATCTTGGAGGACACTCGTTGTTGATCGTTCAGGTCAACGACAAGCTGCATGAAGTCTTACAGATTGATGTTTCGATCGTCGACATGTTCAAGTACCCAACGGTCAGCTCACTGGCGGAACATTTGAGTGATCGAGCAACAGCGACGGCTATGTCCCCAGTGAAAACCTCTGCGCGAACCCGGATCGAGGCGAGATCTTCAAAGAGAGTTAATCAGCTATTCGACGAGCATCAAGCTACCGAATTGGCAATCATCGGGATGGCTGGCCGGTTTCCGGGAGCTAAGAACATCGCAGAGTTCTGGCAAAACTTAAAAGACGGCGTCGAGTCTGTAACCTTCTTCACGCCAGAAGAACTCGAGTCGCAAGGAGCGGACCCAACAACAGTCGCTGACCCGGCCTACGTCCCGGCCAAAGCCATTCTTGAAGATGTCGAACACTTCGACGCAGCTTACTTCGACTACAACCCTCGCGAAGCAGAAATGCTCGACCCGCAACATCGCGTACTCCTCGAGTGCTCAGTCGAAGCCTTCGAGCATGCGGGTTACAATCCGGGACGGATTGCAGGGCGCATCGGCGTCTATGTGGGAGTGAGCGGCGGCAGTTATCGCGCAGTCAACCTGGCCTCACATCCTGACCTCATCAAGCGGATCGGGACTTATCAGGTGGAGATTGGGAATCGAAGCGACTTTGCGCCGACCATGATCTCTTTCAAGCTCAATTTGAAAGGACCCAGCCTAAACATCCAAACAGCATGCTCCACGTCGCTCGTCGCGGTTCATACGGCCTGCCAGAGTTTGTTGAATGGGGAGTGTGACATGGCAATCGCCGGCGGTGCATCAATCTCGTTTCCTCACCGGGAGGGTTACCTGTATCAGGAGGAAGGAATTATGTCACCCGACGGACACTGCCGCGCTTTTGACGAAAGCGCGCGCGGCACCGTAGCGGGTGAAGGCGCCGGACTCGTCGTGCTCAAGCGCCTCGTTGAAGCTCTCACGGACGGCGACACAATTCACGCGATCATCAAGAGCTCAGCCGTCAACAACGACGGCTCTCTGAAAGTAGGATTCACCGCACCAAGTCTTGACGGCCAGGCCGAAGTGATTTCCGAGGCGTTGGCAGTGGCTGGAGTTGATGCAGACTCGATCACTTACGTCGAGACGCACGGAACGGGAACGCCTCTTGGCGATCCCGTTGAGATCGGCGCCCTCACGCAAGCCTACGGGGCAAGTACCCAGAAGCGGGGCTTCTGCGCCATCGGCTCGCTTAAAACAAACATCGGGCATCTGGATGCCGCGGCGGGTATCGCAGGGCTGATCAAAACCACGTTGGCACTCAGGCACCAGCAAATCCCTCCGAGCCTGCACTACAAAACGGCCAACCCGAAAATTGATTTTGAGAACAGTCCCTTCCTGGTCAATACAGGTTTGAGAGATTGGAATACGGGCGTGGGGCCGCGACGGGCAGGCGTGAGTTCCTTCGGGATCGGTGGGACCAACGCACACTTAATTCTTGAAGAAGCTCCGGCGGTCTCGCCCTCGCCTCGGGGGTGGCCATCTTTATTGCTTGTCCTGTCAGCCAGGACAAGCTCCGCGTTGGAAACCGCAACAGAGAATCTGACCCAGTATCTGAAGGACCACACCGATGTCTCGCTGGCCGATGTTGCCTACACCTTGCAGGTTGGTCGAAGGGAGTTCCCCTACCGGCGAATGCTCGTTTGCCGAGACACGAATGATGCGATAGCCACAATCACAGCTCACGACTCGCAAAGAGTACTGACGAGCTTTGAAGAGCCGAGACATCGACCTAACGTGTTTATGTTTCCCGGGCAGGGAGTGCAGTACGCGGGAATGTCGCGGGAGTTGTACGAGACAGAGCCGGCGTTTCACGAACAGCTTGATCTCTGTGCGGAGTTGTTGCTTCCCCGTCTAAATCTTGATCTGCGGGACGTGCTCTACCCGTGCTCCGAATACCGAGAACAAGCGGCGCACCTCATAAAGCAAACTTTTATCACGCAACCAGCAATCTTTATCGTGGAATATGCGCTGGCGAGATTGTTGATGTCAGGCGGAGTGCGGCCCGACGCGATGATCGGCCACAGCATTGGTGAATATGTCGCGGCGTGCCTCGCAGGTGTGTTCTCGCTTGAAGAGGCTCTAACCCTGTTGGTAGCTCGTGGTCGTCTAATGCAATCGCTACCGGACGGCCTGATGCTGGCTGTCCAGCTTCCCGAAAAGGACGTGAAGAATTTCCTCCGGGAGGGACTGTCGTTGGCGGTAGTCAACACTCCAGAAAATTGTGTCGTCGCCGGTGCTCCGCAATTAGTTAACGATCTTCAAAGCGTTCTTCGTCGCCGAGCGGTTCAGTCGCAACTGATTCATACGTCACATGCCTTCCATTCAGAAATGATGGAGCCAATACTCGCCGAGTTTACAGAACAAGTTGCGCAGGTGAAGCTGGGAGCACCCTCGATTCCCTTTATCTCTAACGTCACCGGAACATGGATCACCGGCGCGGAGGCAACCAATCCATTTTACTGGACGCGACACCTGCGCCAGACTGTCCGCTTTGATAAAGGAATCGGCGAACTGCTCAAAGATCCAGATGGGATTCTGCTCGAGATCGGACCAGGTCAAACGTTGGGCACGTTTGCAAGGCAGCACCCGCTGAGGAGTTTTAACCAGGTGATATTGTCTTCCCTCCCCAGTGCACATGAACGTCGCTCGGATATGCAGATCTTTCTAACTGCGCTCGGCAAACTCTGGTTGGCCGGAGGGCACGTAGATTGGTCAAGCTTCTATGGGCCGCAGCAGCGGCGTCGGATTCCTCTGCCAACCTACCCCTTCGAGCGTAAGCGTTACTACGTTGAGCCGCACTCCGAATTTATGTCTGTATCCGCGCTGAAGCCGGACAAACCTCAGACGTCAGAGCTTCACGTTCACCCAAAATCGTCGAAGACCTACTTCGCTCCGGAAAATGAGGCCGAAAGGATACTCGCCGATATCTGGCAGGAACTACTCGGCATTCGGCAGGTCGGCATTCATGACAACTTTTTCGATCTCGACGGCCACTCTCTGCTCGCGACGATGATGGTTTCGCGTGTACGCAAGTCCTTCGGCGTGGAACTGCACGTGAGCGAAAATTTAAAGCGCCGACGATTCATGAGCTCATACTAATTGTCACCCAACGCGTCGTCGAACAGCCTGATAGTCAGAGCATTCCTCAGCTCGAAAAACTTCTGCGGGGAACGAGTCGATCCGCAAAATGACCGTTCGGGACTGACTCAGCCTCGCTATACGGTTGCAAATATCGGGATACATCCTGAGAGATCAGATTAAGGAGATATGGACGGACTTTATCGAGGAAGAAATGATCCCCAGGAAGCATGTGGAGTGAAAAAGGGGCCGTGGTTTGTTTACTCCACGCTTCGATCTGCTCACGTTTCACATCCTCGTCCTGTAGACCACCGAATGCAGTGATTGGAATACAGCACGGGGCCCGGTGCGAGTAAGCATAGGTTTGCACAATCTCAAAATCCTCGCGGAGATGCGGAAGCATCAGTTCCATTAATTCCGGATTCTGGAGCACTTCTCGTGGCGTGCCTTTCAAACGCTCTAGCTCCTTTAGGAATTCAGGCTCCGATAAGTCATAGGTTGGTGGATCGAGATTGGGCAGTTGCGGAGCGCGATGACCGGAGACAAAGAGGTGCTGCGCTTCTAAAGCGTATCTCGTACGTAAGATATGAGCTAGTTCAAAGGCAATGATCGCCCCCATGCTGTGACCGAAAAGAGCAAAGGGCTTATTCAGATAGGGATGAATGATTTGAGCAATCTCATTGACGAGTGGTCCAAGCCGTGAAAAGGATTGCCGGGTATGATGGGGACCAAATCTTCCTGGAGCCTGCACTATGCAGACTTCGACGTGAGCGGGGAGTCCTTCCGGCCACTGCCGAAAAGTAAAGGGTCTACCACCGGCGTAAGGGAAGCAAAACAACCTCAAGCTGGCCTGGGAATCTGGTGACGGAAACGTCAGCCAGGGATTTTCGGACGATTTATTATTCATGCTAATAGGCGAGTGAGATGTTGGCCACAGCGGGCTCAACGGCACGCAAATTCGCTAACAACGGCTCATTAAGCCTGAGCGTAAGACATTTGGTGCCTCCGCCCGCTTTTAGAAACTCCGACAATCCTGTCTCGATAACTTCAAACCCGGCTTGCTGTAACTGAGAACGCAGTCTGCTGCTTACGCAATTGAGAATCAAAAGGTCGTCAATGTTGACGGCGTTGCATGCAAAGTGGACGGCGTCTTCCTCTGAGATAGCAATCCGTTTGTGACTCGGAACCCTTTGCGCAATCAGACGGCGCGCCGGCTCATCGAAGGCCGGCGGGTAATAGAGCAAATAGCCACCGCTGAGAGGGCAGAAGCACGTATCGAGATGGTAGAACCGCTCATCCACCAGGTGCAGTGGCAAAACTTCCACGTCGAGATAGTTTGACAGATGTTCTTGCGCGGCCAATTCCGAACGATAGCCCCAACCCATCCATAAAAAGAAGTCTTTCCGATCCAACAAGGCATCTCCGGCTCCTTCAAAACTCAAGCCAACCGGTGTCTTGTAAACCGTATACTGATTATTGAGGAACCACTCCTTGAAGTGTTGTTCTTCGCCGTGGCGTTCAGCATTCAGAAAACGGCTTACCACAACCTTGTCGTGCACGATCAGCCCTGCATTCGCCGTGAAGGGCATATCCGGCAATCCGGGCTGCGGATCAATTAGCCTTACGAGAGCGCGCGTACTTATACGCTCATATAATTCCTGCCACTGTTGAAGAGCACGTTCCGTGCAAACGCCATTCGGATGAAGGGCCATCCATGGGTTAATGACATAAGCGAGCTCAAAATATTTTGGCGAACACATCAGAAAAGTATGCGCGAAAGTCATATATACCTCTTTCGATTCTTCGTTACAGACGCAGCTTCGCTCAAGAAGTGAGATTGACGGGTGCTGAGTGCTTTGCCTCAAAAGTCGAAACTCCGGTTGGAAACAGTCAGTACCACCTGCGTTAGCGGGTGGGTAAATGATCGGCGTGCAAAATTCCCATTGATTTTGAGTTTGGATGGTTGAACCACCCGCTATCGCAGGTGGTACTGACTGTTTCCAAGCTCAAGCAAGGATTTTTGAGGCAAAGACGGGGTTGACTGGATACCGGGAAGAATTCGCTTGAATCAATCGAAGCGGAGCCTGACCCAGGCGACCATCAAATCGTTTGCGCCGGGAGCGGTATGCCACCACGAGAATGGTTCGCCTGGATCTGGGTAGATGGCGAGGTTGTGTGCCGCTTTAGGTATAAGGATAGCCGTGTACTGTTCGTTCCCTGCCTTCTTGAGTGCTTTCTCGATTTTGGTGAGGCTCTCTATGGGAGGAACGAGTTCGTCACGCTCTCCATAGATCAACAAGATGGGAACGCGAACTTTCTCCCAGTAAGACAGGCTGTTGAAGTTTCCAATCGGAAGATAATGCTGCCACAACCAGTCTCCCTTCTGAGGTAGTTCCAAAAATTCAAACCACCGCTTTTTCCGCGATTTCTCCATATTCGACTCATACAACTCCCAACCTTGGCCGGAACGCGCCAGGTCAATGAAAATGGTGTACATCTCCATTGCCTCTTTAACCTCCTCATCAGAATAGCCGTGCTTCCGGAGGCTGTTTCGTACGCGATAGATATCCTGTTCGTAGGCAGGCCCGGCATAGCTTGCCGCACTGATTGCGAAAGCCAAAGCATTTGAACGCGTGGCGATTAAAGGTGTGAGGAATCCCCCCTGGCTGTGGCCATAAGTTCCGATTTGTCGAGGATTGATCTCTTTGCGCGTTTGCAGAAAATTGAGACCCGCGATGGCATCATCAGCCAGGTCTTCAAAGCTGGCCCGCTTCCAATCACCACTCGAACCGCCAACTCCCCGTTTGTCGTAGATTAATGCGGCCACTCCACGACGCGCGAACCCGTCAGCGCGAAAACGCGCAGTACCCCAGCGACTTTCAGGCCCACTGCCATGCAGAAAGATGATCGCCGGATGAGGTCCCTTCGTGTTTGGGATTAATAGTGATCCCGAGAGGACAACAGGTCCGTTTTGGAATCGGACCTCTTCGATCTTGTAAGGAAGTAATTCGGCATCGACGCAATGCAAAGAGAACGTCCCTTGAGCGTCGCCTTCCTTGAACGTTCCGGTAATCGTAGTGTCGTTCTCGAATCGCCCATCGAATACAAGACCGCCATCCCCCAGTTCGAGATGAATGTTCGGATGCGTGTAGCGAACAGCGTCCAGCGGATACTCCAGGGCCGCTTGCGTGGTAGAACTGAAGTTTCCCTCCAGGCCTTTAGCCCCGCGTAAAAAGTTGAAAGTGACCTTCAACTCTGCCCCTGCTCTAACCATAACACCTTGCCAACGACCTTCGATCGACATTTTAGGAATCGATGACGACGCACTTTGCGTTAAGAGCAACAAGCTACCAGTCAGCACCAAAAGTAGTGTTTTCACAGTGCAGCAGCCTTAATTCTTATTTAGCTGCGGCAGCGACCTGATCTTCCGCCATTTTTTTGCGTAGGCTGAGTGGCCGCATGTCCGTCCAGACCTCTTTGATGTAAGCCAGGCATTCATCCTTAGGCCCGGATTTTCCCGCATCGTTCCACCCGAGCGCATTCTCGCGGTCAGCTGGCCAAATTGAATACTGTTCTTCGTGATTCAATACAACTTTATAAATCATATTGTCTTCTCTGTCGTTCTGATTCTGACTCATTGTGCCTCCTCGGCTGTTGTCTAATTTAAAGTTTTCACATGAGACGTTCTTTATTGACACCGGCAACATGTGACTGCTATGGCATCCGCGTAAGCTATTACGCGTCTCGAAGCGCAACTAAGGGATTGACTCTGGTGGCTCTATACGCAGGAATAAAGCTGGCCGCGAGAGCCACGCCAACCAGAAACAACGAGACCCACAAGAATGTGGTCGGATCGGTCGCGCTGATACCGTAGAGTAAAGTTGATATGAAGCGCGTCAGGATCAGGCTCAACGCCAGACCAATAAACAAACCTATCAAGACAAGCCTCAAAGCATTTTTCAGTATTAAGTTGAAAATGCCCTGCCGCTGCGCGCCTAAGGCCATGCGCAGACCAATATCGTGTGTCGCCTGCGCTACCGAGTAAGAAATAATCCCGTAGATCCCCACTGACGCAAGAATTAAAGCCAGGGCGGCGAAAATTCCAAGTAGCAGTGTCCGAAAATGCGGCTGCGCTACTGAAGCTTCGACGAGCTGGTCCATCGTTTTTAGATTGGCAATGGGCTGATCGCGATCCACCGTCCTGACAGCATTGCGTACTGCGCCGGTGATCTCGGCAGGATTCGATTTGGTCTGCACGACAATGTTCGTGGCCCCAGATGGAAATTGAGGGATGTACATCTCCGGAGAAGTGCTGCGGTCCAGGGCCAGATGGTGAATGTTTCCCACAACTCCGACAATCTCGTAAGGGACCGCTTCATTGAGATCAATGATGAGCCGCTTACCGGTCGGATCCTGATTGCCAAAGTACTTTTCCGCAATCATTTCATTGACAACGACCACGTGAGCGCCTTCACTCACCTCCTGCGCCGTGAAATCGCGGCCACTCTTCAAGGGAATCCCCATGGTCTTGAAGTAAAGTGAGCTGGCCGAGCGGTAGTTGGCCAGGATTTTGTTCTGCGAAGGATCGGAGCTCCCTCCTTCGACGTGAAAATATGTATCGTTGAGTTGGCCGGTCAACGGTAGTTCGGAAATGGTGGCTGTAGAAGCCACGCCGGGGACGGCTCTGAGTTGGTCCAACAGCTGGTTAAAGAAATTGGCCCGCTGTTGCGGTTTGGGAAACTTGGCTGGCGGCAGATCGATCTGCATCGTTAGCAGGTTGCTGGTCGTGAAGCCAGGGTTGACGTCCGAGAGCCGTGAAAAGCTTCTGATCATCAGTCCGGCGCCAATCGCCAGTACAAGTGCCAGGGCGACTTGCGCGACGACCAGTATGTTGCTGATGCGGTTGCGCTTCACACCTCCACTTGAGCTCCGGCCTCCCTCTTTGAGAGTTTCATTGAGGTCCGGCCTTGAAGCCTGCAACGCCGGCACTAATCCGAAAATTAAGCCGGTGACGATTGAGATGCCGAGACTGAAGAGAAGCACGCGACCGTCCAAAGTAACCTCTTGTAAACGAGGCACGTTGCTCGATGTAAAGGCAAGCAGAAGCTTGGTGCCCACAAACGCCAGGAGAGTTCCGGCAACGCCGCCAAGCACCGCCAAAAACACACTCTCAGTCAGTAACTGCCGCAGCAAACGCGAGCGGCGGGCGCCGAGAGCAGTGCGGATGGCGATCTCCTTTTGCCTTGAGGCAGCACGTGCGAGCAGCAGGTTCGCGACATTAGCGCACGCCAGCAACAACACGAAACCTACGGCTCCCAGAAGCATGAGCAAGGTCGAACGAACGTTCCCAATGATCTTTTCGTTCAACGAAACAAGCCTTAGACCATAACCCTTGTTTGTGTCGGGATATTGTTGGGCCAGTTGACCACTCATGATATCCATCTCAGCCTGGGCTTGGTCCATTTTTACATTCGGCTTGAGCCGGCCAACAAGACGAAGAAAGTGAGCCTTACGAATCGTCATTCCTTTGACGTAAAAAGGCGCAACTTCCCACATTTCAGTGTTCTCGGGAAAATTGAAACCTGACGGCATCACTCCTACGACGGTGAATGGTTTTCCATCTAATGGAATACTCTTTCCCACAATGCTCGGGTCGGAGCCGTAACGCCGTTGCCAGATGCCATGACTTAAAACGGTCACCGGCTCGTGCCCTGCCTGCTCCTCTTCCGCGACAAAGGTACGGCCCAGCAGCGGCTTCACTCCCAGCGTGTCAAAGAAATTAGCAGAGGTAGCGGCACCAGAAATTCTTTCCGGATTATTCATGTCGTTCAAATTGTGCGTCACCGTTAGGAAAGCGGCGAGTTGTTCAAATGATTGTGAGTGCCCGCGATAATCGAAGAAATCCGGTGGCGATACGGCGCCTTTATCACCGCTGGGTGACTTGCCCCAAATCCAGACCAATCGCTCGGCGTCGGCATAGGGGAGTGGTCGCAGCAGAACGGTGTTGACGACACTGAAGATGGCGCTGTTAGCTCCGATACCAAGAGCCAGAGCGATTACGGCAATCACCGTGAAGCCTGGGTTCTTGATCAGCATCTTCACGCTATATCTGAGGTCCTGCAATAGTACTTCCATGATAGTCCTCCACTTTCTAACGCTGAATCCGTGTTAATTGGCGATGAGTTCGCAGCCCGGATCGTGGCTGCTCTCACACTTCCGGCAGGGGATTGGTTTAAATTCTGCGACTAGTTAGTGAGGACCGGTTCCAGTTTGGCCAGGCTTTCAGCAGCGCTAAGCCGATTGAAGGCTTCCCATTGGAAGGTTTCGGAGGAGTGGGTTATGTCCCGATCGTACTCTATCTTGCCGTAGTCCAATTTAATGATGCGATCAGCCACGTAGTAATACCTGTCATCATGGCTAATAACAATTATCGTTTTGCCCTTCGCCCTGAGTTCAGGCAGCAGTTGCAGGTAAAAGACCTCCTTGAAAACGGGGTCCTGGTCGGCTGCCCACTCGTCAAACACGTAAATGGGACGATCTTCCAGGTAAGAAGTCAACAGCGCAAGGCGCTTGCGTTGTCCTTGAGACACCGCAGTCGAGGACAAGGCGCCGTTTTTGATCTCCACGCTGCCCCGCAACTGCAGTTTGTCCAAATACTCTTGCGCCTGAATGTCGAGTGCATCGCTGGAGTGGCCGTTGTTAAGACCAAGCAGAGTATCGAACAGATAGAAGTCTGAGAAGACCATTGAGAAGTGCTGGCGATAAGCATCCCTCGTTTGGTCGGTGATGGGTTGGTCGTTCATACGAATCTCTCCACTTTCGGCGCTGTAGAGTCCGGTTATCAGTTTGCCAAGAGTAGTTTTTCCACTTCCATTACCTCCGACGAGAAAGACCAGCTCGCCTGGTTTTAAGTTGAGACTGAGCGGACCAAGCGTAAAGCGTGTGGTCTCATTTTCTCGCTGATAGCTATGCGTTACACTCGTCAACGACAAGTCGGACCATGCATTCTCAGGACCCAGTTGTCCCGCGGCTTCCACCTCTGTAGATTTCTCTTCCAGGGACAGCCCCAGTGACTCGATCTTCTCCATCGCGATTTTCGCGCGGCCAAAAGCCGGCAGCAGTGAAGAGAGAATGTCCAATGGGGACACAATGTAGAGCATAACCAGAATGGAGGCAGTAAGTGTCTGAGGGCTAACAACCATGATTCGCGGCATCACAAACAACAGTAGCCCGATAATTACAAAGAACATCATCTGTCCCCAACTGCCGGCCGCTGTATAGAAGCTGACCCCGATGATGTTGTTACGACGATAGTCTGTGGCCGTAAATTCCAGAATCCGCGAGATAAACTCTTCCCGCCGCTGATGGTGGAGTTTGATCTCCTTAATCCCTTCCGTTAAAGCGCGGAAGTGTTTGAACAATGTGTCCTGGTTCTCACGCGCACGCTTGGTAAATTTGGAGCCCCTCTTGGTCAGGAATTTGAAGCCGGTAATTCCCATCGAGAGAAAGAAGACAACCAATATAAGAGATGTCCAACTGATATAGCCTAGATAAAACAGGCTCGCCAGAAGGACCGTGGCATGCGTGCATACGAGTGGAATCAACACAAAGACGCTGCCGATGACAAGGACGTCATCCGTCAAGGTGGCCAGGAGACGTGGAATGCCGACATTTTCCAAATGACGCAGAGGTGCTGCGACGATGCGCCGGCAGAGATGCATGCGGAGATCAAAGATCGCTCCCTGGACCAGGTTAGCCATCAGAATCTGCGAGATGAGTCTGGTCAGCGGCAACAGGAAACACAGGCCAACGAATCCCCAGATTAGGGACAGTGAGAACCTGGCTTCGCCCATCGATAGCGAAGAGGTAATTAAGGCTAGCAGAAAAGCGTGACTGGCTCCGCTCAAAACTCCCGCGATAACCGCCAGCAGCACGGTGCCTTTCGCACGCCGGAAAAGAAAGGCAAAGATTGTCTTCATGGTTTTATTACTCCTTCTGAGTTTCTGTTGATACATTCCGTCAGCCGCTCAGCCAATATCTGGACGTTGGGCTCCAGCACGATCACAGAATGGTTGCCTGGAATGTTGTGGATCTCCACTGTCAAGGTAGAAAGCTTGCCCCAACCAAACGTGGGGTCTCGTAGTTCTCGACGCATTGCCTCGTCAAAATGTTCTTCCACTTCAGCGTCCGCGTCGCCGGCACGAAAGAGAGTTATAGGACCGGGATACAGACTGGCGGAATAGTTCTGCACCGCGCTCATTCTTGCTCTGTAACCCTGAATATGGTGTTGCAGCCACGTCTGTGAAACATCGTCGGTCAGGATCTTTGCCTTGCTTAGTTCCCGCAGAACGTAGTTGAATTTTTCATCTGGCTGCAGGTGCTGAAGGCTATCGAATGTGACTGGCAGTTCCATTCCCCGTTGATGTCCGAGATCTCGGGCGATGATCAGTAGAAGAGTAGTGTCATCGAGGTCTGCAATTCTGCCGACGATATCGGGAGCGGGAGTATCCATGATGACCAGCAAGGCTACTTCTTGGTTGGCCCGGGTGAGTTGTTGGGCCATCTCGAAGGCCACAATACTTCCCCATGAAAATCCTCCTAAAAGATAAGGCCCGGCCGGCTGCACTTCTCGGATGGCTTGTACGTAATAGTCGGCCATCTCCTCGAGCGTAGAAAAGGGATCACCTTCATCGCTGATGTCTGAGAGTTCCCGAGCCTGGAGTCCATAGAAGGGTTGATCGGGGCCCAGGTGACGAACGAGATCGCGAAAGCAAAAAACGCCGCCACCAATTGGGTGGACACAGAAGAATGGCTGCTTCGACCCGCCGGTCTGGAGCGCTACTACAGGAGAAGGTCTCCCTTTCCCATTCGTCTCAGGCTTTGAAATGGAGTTGGCCAGACCAGCCACGGTCGGTATTTTGATCAGCCTATTCGGTGGCAGCTTTATTTTTAGTATCTCACTGAGACGCCGCATGACCTGAATGGCAAGCAACGAGTGGCCGCCCATGTCAAAGAAATTGTCATGCACACCGAGCTGCTTAACCCCAAGCAGTTCCTTCCATACCTCGGCAATGATCCGTTCCTTTTTGTTTCTCGGTGGGAGGTACTCTTCCCGCAGATTCTGTCTGTCGTGCGACGTTGGCGCCGCCTCCTTAATCGGGGCAGGCTCTGAAACAAATGCGGCGGGGGCTCGGGTTTTTTGAGATATGTAGCCTCTTGGATCCGTTGGGCAAACAATTACTTGAAGAGGTTGTCGTAGGCGGACCACCTGAGAGAATGCTTCCATGCTCTCCTCCAACTTGATCGCAAAGCCCGGCCGATCTTCAATGTAATCTTTAGTCTGGGCCTCTTCTCTTTCCGACTCGTTCCGCAGTTCCCAGTTCAAAGTGATCCATGGTGTAACCGTCGTACGCTGCAGCTTACGTGTGAAAGCGTTCAGGAAATGCGCCGCTGCGGAATCAAAGATGGATTCAGATCCTCCGACCTCCTGCGCAAGAGAGTTGAGGAGGAGACAGAAATCCGGTTGGTGTTCGCGCAAGACCTCTTCCAAAACCAACAGTTCTTGTGTTTTCGCTTTTACCCGCCGCTGAAATTCTGCCAGTGAGACCGCTTGACCAGGCTCACTACTCGTTTCTTTTCGCAGGTTCACTGTATGAATGACGCCGTGTAGGGCGCCAAAGTGTTTAAGGGTTTGGTCCAGCACTTCCCGCGTTTCTTTCAGCACACCCGGCACCGCGTATGCCAAAAGAATGTTGGCGCCGGTGTTCTGAAGCGTGCGTGTCTCGTGTAGCAGGTGGCTAATGCCGGTTTCGTTAGGATGATTGGCCAACCATTGATCCCAGTCTTCAAATTTCGGAATGGACGGCGGCATAGCCAGCACCAACTTGGCTTGCACAGTCCGCGCCAGATATGACGCCAGCTTGATGCCCGCACCGTCTGGTTCACATGTGATCAAGTAGACGCCACCGTGTCTTAAGCCGGCTTGTTCGTGATGATCAGTTTTAACTGAGACGCGCTCCAGAGACTGCACCCAGCGCTGCTGACTACGGTAGGCGATTACTTCATCAGATGAATCTCCCAACAACTCTGCAATTAGTTCGCGAATGACGTGTTCTTCCGGCAAGCTATCGAGTTCAGTCTCGCTCAGATCGATGCTTCGGAACGTCAGACGAGAATGATCCTGCGTCATGCTCTTGATACACAGAGCGGTGGCTTTCTCGGGCCGCAAATTTTCGTGGCCCAACACTTCATGAATATTGTTCGAGATATGGGTGAGCTGTAAGGGAGTGCCGATCTCTTGCTCCGTCAGTGCCTGGGCCAGAAACAATAGACTATAGAAACCGGTAGTTTGAGCGTCATCAAAGATGTCGTTTTTGTTTTGAGCTTCCCTTCGAGGCGTGACACTCCATAGATGAACAATCCTGTCAGGAGTTCTTTCACACTGGCGGAGGTCGTTAAACAAAGCGGCATAATCGGCCTGGCTCCTTGGATTAATCGTGAATTGATAATTTTCTGATTTCGAAAACTGCTCGCCTACCCGGACGAGAGTGACTTCATGGCCGTGCCGTTGTAGTTGCTTTGCGATCTCCGGGCCGAGGCATTCGTCATCGAAAAGCAACCAACGCAACTTTTTGCCGGCTATCTCGATATGTTTGATCGACACCGGGCGGAGAGATTGTTTCCACACATGAATGTAAAACCAATCCGCGAGATTTGAAGTCTTTCCTGATGGAGTTTTATTTTTAGAACCGTTACGGCCATTACTTTTTGGTTCAGCCCAGTAGCGTTGGCGTTGGAAGGGATAAGTCGGGAGCGGGAGTCTGACTCTTTTCTCTTCGCTGTAGTATTTGCTCCAGTCGATTTCCACTCCCCCCAACCACACCTGGCCCACCGCCGCACTCACTTGCTCCTCTTCGCTTTGTGGCTCCTCCTTCGCGCTCCGCTCCCAGCGTCGGCACCACCACTGCTCCCGGGCCCCACACCGCTCGCGCCAGCACACTCAGCGCCTGGCCCGGCCCGACTTCCACCACCACACTCTCCCCACCGCGCTGCAGTTCCTGCAGTCCGGCCCAGAACCGCACCGGCTCCCGCACCTGCGCCACCCAGTAGTCCACCGCACCCACCTGCCCTGCTTCTATCCACGCCCCCGTCACGCTCGACACATAGGCCTGTTCCGGTTCCCGCAACTCCACCCCCGCCAGCACCGCTCGATACTGCTCCAGCATCGGCTCCATCAGCCGCGAGTGAAACGCATGCGACGTCTCCAACCGCCGGCTCCACACTCCCTGCTCATTCAACTCCCGCTCTACTTCTCCGAGCGCTTCCCACGCTCCCGACAGCACCGTCAACTCCGCTCCATTGATCGCCGCCACGCTCACCCGCTCCCCGGCCACTGCTCGCGCCTCTCCTTCATTCAACCCCACTGCCAGCATGGCCCCGCCGCCCGGCAGCTCCTGCATCAGGGCGCCTCTAAGCGCCACCAGCCGCAGCGCGTCTGCCTCGCTCAGCACACCCGCCACACAGGCTGCTACAAATTCCCCCAAACTGTGGCCCAGCATCCCCTGCGGCTTCACGCCCCAATGCGCCCATTGCTGCACCAGCGCATACTCCGTGATGAACAAAGCCGGCTGCGTCACTCCCGTCTGCTTTAACTGCGCCCGCGCCACCGCTTCCTCGCCTGCCGCCGGGTACAACACCCGCCGCAGGTCCAGGCCCGTCACCTCGGCCACCACGGCCGCGCACCGATCCACCGTCTCCCGATACACGCGCTGGCTTTCATACAACTGCCGCCCCATGTTCACGTCCTGGCTCCCCTGACCACTGAACAGAAAATGTACCGGTCGATACTTCGGCTCCGGCGCTCCACTCCACACTCGTCTGTGACTCGTTCCCGCCGGCCGCACCGCGCCCCGCAAACTCGGCAACGCCTCACGCACCTCCGCACACACCACTACCCGCCGGTGCTCGAAGGCTCGTCTGCCCACCGCATAGCTATAGGCCACATCCGCCAGATTCACCTCCGCATGCTGCTCCAAATACTGCGCCAACTTTTCGCTCACCTGCTCCAGCGCCCCCGCTGTCTTCGCCGACAGCACCAGCAACTGGCTCCGCCGCGAAAGACCAGACGTCTCCTGCTCCGGCGCTTCTTCCAGCACCAGATGCGCATTCGTTCCCCCGATCCCAAAGGAACTCACTCCCGCTCGCCGCGGCTGCCCATTCGTCTCCCACACCCGCGCCTGCGCATTCACGAAAAACGGACTGTGCGCAAAATCGATCTTCGGGTTCGGCTGCTCGTAATGCAGCGACGCCGGAATCACTTGATGTTGCAGCGCCAGCGCCGTCTTGATCAGCCCCGCCACTCCGGCCGCCGCATCCAGATGCCCGATGTTCGACTTCACTGACCCCACCGCACAGAATTGTTGCCGCGCCGTCGTCGCCCGAAACACTTTTGTCAGGGCCGCGATCTCGATCGGATCTCCCAGCGGCGTGGCGGTCCCGTGCGTCTCCACGTAGGAGATCGAATCCGCCTCCACATTCGCCATCGCCTGGGCCATCGCGATCACTTCCGCCTGCCCATTAATACTCGGCGCCGTGTACCCCACTTTCCCCGACCCATCGTTATTCACCGCCGAGCCTTTTATCACCGCATAAATGTAATCGCCGTCGTTGACCGCCTCGGCCAGTCGCTTCAACACCACGATACCCACCCCGTTGCCGCCCACCGTCCCTTCAGCTTTCGCGTCAAACGGACGGCAATGACCATCCGGTGAGTTGATCGCTCCCTCCTGGTAAAAGTAGCCAAGCTTCTGTGGGACGTTGATCGATATACCGCCGGCCAGCACCATATCGCTTTGATAGTTCAAGAGACTCTGGCAGCCGAGAGCCACGGCCACTAGCGAAGTAGAGCAGGCTGTGTTGACGTTGATACTTGGCCCTTTGAGGTTCAGCTTGTATGAGACGCGGGTAGTCAGAAAGTCCTTGTCGTTGCCGATTTCGCCCTGAAAGCCGCCTATGATTTCGGGGAGATTGCTTTGCGAATAAAATTGATAGAAGTAATTACTCGTACTAACACCCGCATAAACACCAATGGCGCCTAAGTACGTAGCAGGGTTATAACCGGCACTTTCGAGGGCCTCGTGAGCACATTCCAGAAAGATTCGCTGTTGTGGATCCGTAGCTTCGGCTTCTCGCGGACTAAAACCAAAGAAAGAGGCATCAAACAGATCAATGTCGTCAATGACCGCTCTGGCTCTTACGTAGTTCGGCGCACCAGCAGCCGATTGTTTTAGGCCGGCAGCTGAGAAGCTCTTTTTCACTGAAGAAGGAGATCGATTCTTTCCCGGCTTTCAGGTTGGCCCAGAACTCGTTAGTAGTCCTGGCGTCTGGAAACCGGCATACCATGCCAATGATCGCTATTCCCTCTAACTCCCCTCGTTCATCGATGCTGCTCATATTTCACCCCTGCCACTTCCTTTTGCTTTTTAAATACCGCCCTCTGCTTCTGTGCTCGATCCGCTACGCCTCGCACTTTTTCTATTCCTGCGGGCTCTTCGGTGAGATGTTCCGCCAACGCTTTGATTGTCGGATGCTCGAACAACTCCATCATTGTTAAGGTCCGGTCTATCGCAACTTTCAACCGGCCCTGCAACTGCAACATAAGCAGTGAGTGTCCACCCAAATCGAAAAAATTTTCCTCTATTCCAACTTGCTCCACTTCCAGGACCTCGCACCACACCTGCATTAGCTTTCGCTCAAGTTCGGTCCGCGCCCCGTGTCTGACTAAGCCAATGCCGGCACGCGTGCCTGCCTCTGCAGGCAACGCTCTGCGGTCCACTTTGCCGTTCGCTGTCAGCGGCATTCTTTCCATCTGCACAAAGCTGCCAGGCAACATGTACTCAGGTAAACTCTGTTTCAGATAGTCGCGTAACTCGGCGGCCAACGGGGTGCGGCCATCCGCTCCCACGACATAGGCCACGAGCCGCGCCTGATTCCCCAATTCAGTTCGACGCACAGTCGCTACCGCCTCACGGATCCCTGGATGCCGCATTAAAGCTGCCTCCACCTCACCTAACTCGATGCGGTATCCACGCAGTTTCACCTGTTGATCCCTGCGCCCAATAAACTCAATGGTGCCGTTCTCCAAATACCGCGCTATATCTCCGGTGCGATACATCCGCGCTCCACTTCGAACTCGAAAGGGCTCCGGTATGAATCGCTCGGCCGTCATCCCCGGTTGCTCAAGATACCCGCGTGCAACTCCGACACCTCCGATATAGATCTCGCCGCTCAAACCAACGGGCATTGGCTCTAACGATTGGTCCAACACGTAAACCCGCGTATTAGCTATTGCTCGTCCGATGCTCAGCGGTTCACCCTCACTCAAACGGTCAGTCATCGTCGCGCAAACAGTCGTTTCCGTCGGGCCATACGCATTGATCATCTGGCGCCCGCGTGACCATCGCGCGACCACGTCGGATGTACACGCTTCTCCCGCCGAGACGAGGCTGCTCAGTTGCGGCACCTCTGTCTCAGAAAGCAGCGCCAGCACCGAAGGCGGCAGCGTCACAGTTGTGATCTCCTGATCGCGCAGTAAGCCCAGGAGATCCGGCCCCGGTCTAAGCGCCTCAGCCGGCGCGATACAGAGCGTCGCGCCAGTCAGCAGGCAAACGAAGATCTCTGAAACAGAGGCGTCAAAGCTGAATGAAGAAAATTGCAGAAGGCGAGACTCGGGCTTGACACCAAAAGCACGTGCCTGTGCAAATGCCAGATTGATGAGACCGCGATGGGCCAGGAGCACACCTTTTGGCCGGCCGGTCGAGCCGGACGTATAGATGAGATAAGCCAGGTTGTCGGGACTTACGTCGATAGCAGGACTGCAAAGCGCGTCATTCGTCGAGCTAAGTGCTTGCCAATCTGAATCCAGACAAAGGATTTGTTGCTGAATCACAGGCAGCCGTGGCAGCAATTGCGAGTCAGTCAATACAAGGCATGCTTTGGCCTCGTTCAGCATGAAGGCCAGACGGTCTTTGGGATACGTGGGGTCGAGCGGCAGGTAGGCTCCGCCGGCTTTAAGCACTGCAAGCAGGGCCACCACCATCTCCGTTGAACGTTCGAGACAAATACCTACAAGCGATTCAGTAGTGACGCCGAGCCGGCGGAGATAATGAGCCAGCAGGTTGGCACGCTGGTTCAGTTCAGTGTAAGACAGAACGAGAGCGCCACAGATGATCGCCGGCGCATCAGGAGAACGTAGGACCTGCGTTTCAAACAGATGATGAGCGCAAGAAACAAGCGGCAGCGGAAACTCGGACCCCTTCGACAGACTAAGCAGTTGATTACGCTCGGCATCAGAAATCACCGAGAGTTCTGTCAGAGGTTTTTCTGCGTGAGCCGTTATTTGTTCAAGTGTTGTTTTCAGATGTTCGAGCAAGCGTGTGATGGCGTTCGACGAAAACCGCTGCTGATCGTACAGAACCTTCAACTCTAAAGTTGATCCCAATCCAGCAATGATCGTTAGGGGATAATTTGTTCTTTCATAAAAATGAGAGTGGCTGATTTTCAAGGAACCGCGGCCCTTTCCTGAGGCTGCGGGCACAGGATAATTTTCGAAGACCAGGATGCTTTCAAATAGCGGCAGATCACGTGGCACGTCGCTCCAGCCCTGCACCTGGACCAGCGGGCTATATTCGTATTGCCTCATCTCGACTTGTTGCTGTTGCAGTTTTTTCAACCAGGCAAGCACAGGCACATCCGAATTCACCTTTATTCGAACAGGCAGCGTGTTGATGAAGATGCCTATCATCTTGTCGCTTCCAGGAAGGTCAGCCGGCCGGCCTGCCACCGTAGCGCCGAAAACCACATCAGGTTCGCCGCTATAGTGACTAAGAAGAATCGACCACGCGCCCTGCACGAGTGTGTTCAGTGTTAACTGATTGGTGCGCGCAAAAGATTGCAGGACGTTCGTGGTCGTTGTTGATAGACCAATCATCTCGTCACCACACCGGTTTTCAAGCTCGGGAGCGCGCGCGGCCGCGTTGGCGAGTCCGAGAGGCGTCGGTGCAGTGATGCCTTTCAAATACTCACGCCAAAATACTTCCGCTTTCGAAAGATCCTGCTTGTGTAACCAGCCGATGTACTCTCTAAAAGGCCGCCTCTCCTCAAGCGACAACACTTCTCCGCGGCGGAAGGTCTCATAAAGCCCGAAGACCTCGCCAAGCAGCAGCGGCACGGACCATCCATCGACCAGCAGATGATGATGACTCCAGATGAACCGATGAACATTCTGGTCCAACTCAATTAGCGTGAGGCGCATGAGTGGGGCTTTGGAGAACTCGACGCCACGCTTGCGGTCTTCCTGCAGGAATGCTTCCAGACGCTGTTGCTGTTCGGAGGCGGAAAAGTCCTGCCAGTTCAGTATTTGGTGAGGCAATTCAACCTTTCGCTGAACGACTTGCACTGGCTCCTTGAGTTCCTCCCAGATGAAAAGAGTTCTCAAGATGGAGTGACGGTCCAGCACCGTTTGCCACGCCTGGATGAAGGCCGAGGCGTTGAAGTCACCGTGGAGCGTATAACTGAGTTGTCCAAAGTAAAGAGCAGACTGCGGCTCATACAGGCAATGAAACAGTATTCCTTGCTGCATCGGCGAAAGAGGATAGAACTCTTCTACGTTATTCAAAGGCATGTAGTGCTAGTCCTGACGTGAAACTGTCTTCGGCGGTGATCTTGATGGCACGTCCGATAATGATCGCGGACATGCTTGATGGAATGTTAAAGCTGTGCGGCTTTTTCTATGCTGGCGGTAATCTCATCCAGATGCGACTGGCTCCACTTAAACTCAGCGAAGTCAGAAGGAGTGAAGCTGGCAGCGGTTTGTGTCAAACAATGATGGATCAACGATCTTAGTGCGGTCATAAAGGCCTGGGCCAGCGTCTCAATTGTCTCGCGTTTATGAATATGCTCGCTATAGGTCCATCCGAGCTGAAGTTGGCCCCGGACAACGATTCCATTGATCTCCAACAAGTACGTGCGAGTAGCACGCGGGCTGTAAACTTCTCCGCTTGATTCACTCGCTAACCGGAACAGCGATGATCCCGAGATGGTTTGATCAAACTGGCCCAGATAGTTGAAATTCACTTCGGCTTCCGATCCTTTTTGCAATCTCGCTCGTATCTCCGGCTTGAAGTGCAGATACTTGAGCAGCCCGTAGCCGATGCCCTTTTGCGGAATCGCTCGCAAGTGTTCCTTTACTCTTTTCAAAGTCTCTTCCCAGTTATCTGCTTCCATCTCCAGACGTACGGGGTAGAGTGCGGTAAACCATCCAATGGTTCGCGAGATATCTACGTCTTCGAAGATTGCTTCGCGCCCATGTCCTTCGAGGTCAATTAACAGGCTGCTCCTCCCTGTCCATTGGCCATGGGCCACTACCAGTGCGGCGAGCAACATGTCGTTGATCTGAGTCGTGTATGCCCTCGGCACTTCTTGCAATAGCTGTCGCGTCTCTTCCGCGTTAAGCGAGACAGTTATGGTCCGGGCTGATGATTTGAGATTCGCTCCACCAGGAAAATCTACAGGCAGGTGACCTTCAGCTTCGCAACTTTCTGTTTCCCAGTGAGCTAATTCCTGTTGTACCTCATCCGACTGTGCATATATCTGCAAGCGCTCGGCCCACTGCTTGTAAGACGTGGTCTTCGCTGCCAGTTTGACAGTCTCCTCACGACTTATCTGCTCATAGCAGAGTTGCAGATCTTCCAGAAGTATTCGCCAGGAGACTCCGTCAACAGCGAGGTGATGGATAATGATCAGCAACCAACCCGGGTTCTCTGCGCCTCGTTCGAAGAGCGCTACGCGCATCAGTGGGCCATCAGTCAACTTGAGACTGGTTTGTAGCTCATGTGCCTTTGCTTTGAGTGAGATCCGTTGCGCAGTCTCTGTTTCGCCGGATAAGTCGTATCGTAAAAATGGGACATGGCCGTCCAGCGAACAGTTTGATTGTTTCCAGCGCTCATTCTCGTTCGTAAATCGCACGCGAAGTCCATCATGATGCTCAAGTAGAGCACCGATGGCCTTTTCCATGATGACGGGATCGAGATTCGCTGGTATGGCGAATACAAATGATTGATTGAAGTGGTGTCGATCGGCAAAAGGACTGGCAAAAAACCAGTGCTGAATCGGCGTCAGTGGAATAGCGCCTGTTACGATTCCCTGCTCAGCCTGAACAATGGGTGCGAGTCCTTGTACGGCTTGGAGGTCAGCTATTGTCTGGTACTGAAAAAGTTGGCGCGGTGTCAATCTAATATTAGCCTGATTGGCTTTGCCGACAATCTGGATACCGAGGATGGAATCTCCGCCAAGTTCAAAGAAATTATCAAAAACTCCAATCCGATCGATTCCGAGAACTTCACGCCAAATATTGGCCAGGACCATTTCAGCATCCGTACGCGGCTCGACATAAGCTCGGTCCAACTCAGGCCGGGTCTCGTCCGGCGACGGCAGTGCTTGCCTGTCCACCTTTCCATTTGGCGTCAACGGAAGTGTCTTTAGAAAGATCCACGCTGACGGAATCATGTAATCCGGCAGAGCACTATTCAGATAGTTTCTTAATTCACTGATCGTCACCTCTAATTCGGGGCTGGCGACAATGTATCCCACCAATTTTTGGTGCTTGGCGTCGTCTTCTTTTACAAGAACTACGACATCCTTGACGGCAGGATGAGCTCGCAGTTTCACCTCGATCTCCTGCAGTTCAATACGAAAGCCACGTATCTTTACTTGATGGTCCTTGCGGCCAAGGTATTCAATCGTTCCGTCCGATTTATAGCGCGCATTGTCGCCCGTTCGATATAGCCTTGCTCCTTGCTCGTTACTGAAAGGGTTCGGGATGAACTTCTCGGCCGTACTGTCCGGCGCTTTCATATAGCCTCTAGCCAATGCGGCGCCAGCGAGTAGTAATTCCCCCGCAACTCCAACAGGATTTACGTTCATATTCTGGTCCAGAATAAAGGCCTGTACGTTTCCCACCGGCCGTCCAATTCCTTCCCACTGCTCTCCCGCTGCATAGCGCCGGTGCGTCGCATCAATGGTCGCTTCCGTCGGCCCATACAGATTGATCAACTCCACTCCCGCCAGCCGCTCCCAAAACTGCCCCGCCAACTCCGCCGTCAAGCGCTCCCCGCCACTGAACACGCGCCGCAACCGCGCACAGCTCTCCAACCCGGCTTCCGCCAGCAACAGCCGCAACATCGACGGCACTACCTGCACGATACTGATCTCCTGCTCCCGCATCAGCCCCACCAGATATTTACTGTCCTGATGACCCCCAGGCCGCGCCAGCACCAGGCCCGCTCCCGCCAGCAACGGCGCATAGAACTCCCACACCGAAGCGTCGAAACTGCACGCCGTCTTCTGCAGCACTCGATCCTCACGCCGCAGCGGATAACTCTCCTCCAGCCACTGCATGTGATTGCTCAGCGCACCATGCGTGATCATCACTCCCTTCGGCCGCCCGCTCGACCCCGACGTGTAGATCACATAGGCCAGATTCTCACTGCTCAACCGCCGTTCCGGCCGCGCCTCACTCTGCTGCCCAAGCTGCGCCCCCTCTTTACTCACGCACAGCACCGCACACTCCACCGCTCCCACTCGCTCCAGCAACCACTCCTCCGTCAGCAGCAACTGCACCCCGCCATCCGCCAGCATGTAACGCAACCGCGCCTCCGGATAACTCGCGTCCAGCGGCAGATACGCGGCCCCAGCCTTCAGCACCCCCAGCAGGCACACCACCAACTCCAGCGACCGTTCCAGCAGGATCCCCACCACTGCTTCCGCCCCAATACCCTGCCCCTGCAGGTAATGCGCTACTTGATTGGCCCGCTCGTCCAACTCCGCATAGCTCAGCCGCGCTCCTTCATATTGCACCGCCAGCGCCGCCGGGCTCCGCTCCACCTGCGCTTCAAACAACTCCGGCAAACTCGCGTCCGCATACTGCCGCTCCGTTCGGTTCCACGCCACTACTAACTCTTCTCGTTCCCCCTCACTCACTACCGCCAACTCCGCCAGCGTGGCTTCCGGTCTTTGGCACGCACTCGCCACCAACGTGGCATACTGCTGCGCCAAGCGTGCTACCGCGCGCGCGCTCAGCCGCCCTCCGTCGTAATGCCACTCCAACTCCAGGCCCGGCCCACGTCGCTGGCACTGCAGTTTCACCTCATACCGCTCCGCACAACTGCTCAGCCGCTCAATCGTGAACTGCAACTCTCCCGCTGCCATACTTTCCGGCAGCTCTTCATAGCCAAACGCCAAAGCGCAGTACGGGGTCGCTCGGCCCACGGCTCCACTGCCCCCGCCGACACCTGACTCTTCCCAACTGAAATACTCCTGCCACTCGTAGGCTTCACTCAGTTGCCGCGCCGCGCTTTGCTGCACTTCCCGGAAACTCAGTTCCCCACTCAGCGGCTGCGACAGCGGCAGGTAGCGTGTGTACAGTCCCAGTGCTGCCTCCAGTTCCGGATATGACCGCCCGGCCATCGCCGTCCCCACTACCAACCGCGGCAACCCGCTCAAGCGCCACAACAACACCTGCCAGCACGCCAACAGAAACGCCGCCTCCGCCGACCGTTCCACTTGCAGCAACGTATCCCCAGCAACTTCGCTTCTCAGGCGCTGCGGATCAAACCGGCACGACTTAGGAAAACTATTGCTCAACGCCAGTTTGCTTGCCGCCGTTGCGGCCCGCAGTTCCGGATCATTCCAGAACTCTCTCCCTGATGCGGTCTCCGCGCTTTCTACTAACTCATTCTGCCACTTGGAAAGATCTGCATATTGCAGGGGCTGCTCGCAGGCATCTGTTCCCGGCTGACAAGCCCCATAAGATCGGACAATTTCATGAACTGTATTAATAAGACCGGGCGCATCCATACAAACGGCAGGCAAGCTGATAATCAACGTTCGTTGCGACTTAGCGCGGGTCACCAGTACGGTTCGCAAAAGGGGCATGCGTTCACAGTGGATCGGCGAACGGGCGATCTCGTCAAAAATCTTCTCAATCTCGGTCGTTTGTTGTGGAGCTGTCTCACCGCTCAAATCATGTTCAGACCACTCAACCTCGCGGCTCTCACTGACGACCTGAAGAGGCAAGCTGACACCCGGTACAAAGTGGAAGACCGTGCGCAGGATTTCATGGCGATCCACAACGCTGCGAATAGCTGCTTTTAAGAGATCATGGTCCAGATCACCTTCGATCAGAATCGCGCACTGCGTTTGATATGCAGTTTCGTACTCGTCGTCTTGCAAGAGCCATAGATGCTTTTGCTGAGGCGAAAGGCGGAACCCTACGAGATTGTCTGTAGACATTTGCTTCCTCTCGCATGAAAAGAGTCATGCGATTCGAACTTCAGAGCTTTTTTTTGGGGGATACTAGCTTCGTGCGGCTTTTACACACCGCGATCGCGACAAGGATTTCCCATGGCGACGAGGATTTTGCGGGGGCCAACGAATGGCCTTCGTCCATGTGCAACCAACATGTTATCGAGCATTAAGAGATCCTTTTCACGCCACCGAAACGTAACTGTCTCCTGCCGGTAAGCATTGCGAATCTCTTCGATCACCGAAGCCTCAATGGCAGATCCATCGCCGTAGTACGTGTTGTAAGGCAGGTCCTCTTCCTTAAAGAAAGACAGCATTGAATCGCGCACATGGGGCTCAAGAGCAGAGACGTGCCAAAAACAGATGTGGTTGAACCAACCCAGCTCCCCCGTCTTCGGATGTTTTGCAAGCGGCGGCCGAACCTGGCGAGTTCTCAAATGTTGGCTGTCTACCCATTCGACTTCCACTTCAGCCGAACGACAATATGCGTCAACAGTGGCCCGGTCCTCTGTTCGAAAGACACTCTGCCAGGAAAGACTCATGTCGTCGCCGAAGTTTCTGACCAACATCCAGCCCTTTCTCTCAAACTGTTCGACTATTCTCGGGTCGATGCGTTTCAGTACCTGTCGAATGTCAGCAATCGGAGTCTCTCCTCCCTCGGGACTGGGAGTCATGCAGAAGAACCAAACGCGGCCTGGCCAAGTCGTGACGTACGATAGTTCATTGTGTAACTCGATTGTTTGATTGGAAGGATACTCTGTAGAGGTATAAATGTTTTCGCTTAACTGCACCCTTGGAGTCGCCCCTTCCATGTAATGCATAAGCTCCACTGACATGGAATTGACGGCTTGCTCGAAATCATTCTGTGAAGTTAGATCAAATCCTCTAAACAATATGGCGCCATACTGGTTGAGATTTCGTTCCAGGAAATCTGTCTTATTCCTGGCCCACAATGAAAGATCGACCGCATCTAAATTGGGCTCGACGACGAGCGGCAACGTCTGTCCAGGTTGCACGAACGCAGTTCTGATCAACTCCTGATTCGAGACAGAGACCACATCCCGGTGAACCAGTCTTAACTTCTTATTACTGGATCCGGAGAATGCCGGCGTATTCATTACGAACCATCCTTTCAGGTTCTGATCCTTGACGAAACTGCAACTTAGGACACAACGCCAACAGCTCCCCGCTGAACCTTCTTCAATTTTTGTAGATTAAGCGATTTCAGATCCTTGATCTTCGCGGCACGCTGTTTCAGATCCACTTCCGTCACCGCCTTTGCGAGCGTCGTTAACGCCGTGCTGCAATCCTTCGCGGCAATCGCGAGAAACATTTCGTATTGACTGATCCAACGTTGAATGATCTGCGGGTCATACAGATCGGCATTGTAATCACATTCGACGACGAACCCATTTCCGAGATCTATGACATTCCACGAAAGCTCCCATTTCGAGAAGCCCGTGTGGTTGGTAAATATCTCTACGTCAGCGCCAAATAGATTTAGACCGGTCGCGGATCTATCCAGGTTGAATACAGCTTCGATCAAGGGCGCCCGGCTCGGATCGCGTCGACGATGCAACTTCTTGATGAGTTTTGAGAACGGATAACTCTGATGCTCGTATGCATCGAGCATCTGTCCCTTCAAGGCGTTTAGATACTGTTCGAAGGTCTGACCAACGAAGATCTTACTTCGCAGCGGCAAAAGATTGATGCAATGACCAATGAGATGTCCGCCGTCAGCGATGGCCGATTGGCCCGCCGAATGAACGCCGACAATGACATCATCCTGGGCGGTCAGTCGGTGCAACAACAGGTTGAAAGCTGCCAGCAACATCGTGAACAAGGTGCTTCCCTGCTGCACACTCGCATCCTTCGTTTCGCAATAAACGCCTGCGCTTAATTGTTTTCGTTCTCGCGCTCCGCGGTACGTTTGCACGACCGGCCGCGCGCGGTTCTCCGGTAGTTGCAAAACCGGCACCTCGCCGCGGTACTGCTCTGTCCAGTAGGTCTCAGCTTCACTGACTCCGCTGTTCTGCTCCTGATCCTCTTGCCACTGGACGAATTGGCCCAATCGCCCTGCCTTCGGCAATTGTGGCGTGGAGCCTCGCTTTTCTCCCATATAGAACGCATGCAACTCCTGCAAGAGAATGCTGCTGGACCAGCCGTCGAATACGGCGTGGTGAATCGTGAGTACGAGCAAATGATGGTCCGGCTTCAGCTTTATAAAGCAAGCGCGCACGAGCGGCCCCTGTGAAAGATCAAAGAGTTCGCCAGCCTGTTGTGCAATCAGAAGAGCGGTTTCTCTTTCACGTTCATTCTCGGAGAGGTGCATCAGATTATGAAGCGGAACGATGAGATCTTCCGCGGGCTGGATGATGAGTGATTGTCCGTCGTCACTAAATATTGCGTGAAGAGCATCATGACGAGCAATGACTTGATTCAGGGACCGGCTCATTAGTTCAGTTTCGAAGGCGCCATGAATTGAGAACGACATTGATTCGTTGTAAGCACGAGAAGCATCAGCATCCATCTTTGCCAGTACCCATAGTTGCTTTTGCGCTTCAGTCGCCGCAATTTCGATCATCACCGGCTGGTCCAATGGCAACTCGGCAATGCCAACCGGCACTGAAATAGGGGCGCACGTTACCAGGTTTCCGTCCTCTTCCTCAGAACGTCTTTCCGGCAGAAATCCGCCCTCTCTCAGATCATCAATTGTTTGTTCGAAAGCCCTGATGATGAACTGTAGATCCTGATCTGTATGCGCCGTCGAAAGAAATGCCGTACGGCCTTCCCAAATAAATACACCCTTGTCTATCAGATGATAGAAGAACAACTCCATGTGCTGCTGGCCGCCTATTAGTAAGAACCTGATCAGCGAGCCGCAGTTCACCACCTTTATCGGAACCTCATTTTTCGACAACATCGCATTCAGGCTATTTACAAATACTGTTGCACGCTGATTCAGATTTTCCTGCAGTACACCGCCACTCGCTTTAAGATGTTGCAGGACTGCTCGAGACGCCGCTATCGATAAGGGATTTTTGCAGAATGTCCCGGCGAAGATCGTCTGGTCGGCAAGTGGATACGAGCCATCACCGAAGCCCCACGTCCCGCCATCGATCGCATCAAGATACTCAGTCTTGCCGGCGATAACTCCAATGGGCAGCCCTCCACCGATCAATTTTCCGTAGGTCGCAATGTCCGCTTGAATTCCGAAGTAGCCTTGCGTGCCGCCTGGGTGTATACGAAAACCTGTAATCATATCGTCAAAGATCAAAGCAGAATTGGAACTTGTGGTTATGTTTCGCAACTCCTGCAGGAAAGCTTTCGGTTGAATATCAGGACGGCGACTCTGCACCGGCTCAACCAGAACGGCGGCCAGTGTTCCAGCCTCCGCTCGCAGAATTTCAAGAGACTCCTCCTTGTCGTAGGGAAGCATCAAAAGGTCTTCAACCATGTGCGGCAGAATTCCCTGAGTAATGGGAATAGTGCGGGAACGACCTGC
This sequence comes from uncultured Acidobacteriota bacterium, assembly GCA_963748155.1. Classification (GTDB taxonomy): domain Bacteria; phylum Acidobacteriota; class Blastocatellia; order Pyrinomonadales; family Pyrinomonadaceae; genus PSRF01. The sequence continues at coordinate 743,357 of CAVVHV010000006.1, forward strand.
CCGATCTTTGTCTAACCTGCCTAAAGTTCCATCGAACGTGCCATGGTATGAACCCGCAAAGGAAGCTATACGCGTGCGCCCTGTCACTGCTCGAGCCAAACGCATCGCTGACATAACGGCTTCCGTACCGGAGTTTACGAATGCCACTCTCTGCATTCCCGTCAGTTCGCTAATCAACGCTGCCGTTTCGCCTGCCAATTCCGATTGTGGTCCAAGTTGAATGCCCTGCCTGAGCTGCTGTTCAATGGCCTCAATGACGAAGGGTGGAGAGTGGCCAAAAAAGTGAACACCAAAACCCATCGTGAGATCTACATATTCGTTCCCGTCGATGTCCCAGATGCGTGAACCGAATGAGCGTTGACCGACGATCGGATAGACGAGTTCTTTCCAGAGCAGCCGGAAGCCGAGTAAAGCCCGATTGTCGGATAGATGGGCGCGATGGAACTCCGTATGTCGCTTGGAGCTCGCCGTTCGTTTGTTGTAACGAACGATCAGAGCTTCGAGATGCTTCTGCTGTCGTGCATTGAGGCCGCCGCGCGAGCCAGGCTTAATAGCCTCGAAGGGAACAAACACCGGGACCGAAAGTGATTCTGCCGCCTTGCCATTTCCAGACTCGGGAACAGCTACAGCGCTTATCGCAACCGAAAGGAAACCAGGAGTGGAAAGCGGAGGAGTTTGCGGACCACTGGCGAGATCTATCGACACCAGAGAAGATGCGGAGTCGCGATTCTTGGTTGAGATTTGTCCAGGTTGGTGAGGACCACCCAAGAGGGCGAGTTGCGACGACATCAATTGAATCTGTTGAGCAATTATTCCCTCGAGAGAAGAGTTTGTCGCCGGTTGATCTCCATTCGTGCCATTCTGATGGGGCTCGGCCGCAACACACAACACTTCCGTTGCTGATGCGTGCGCTGTCGTTACTTCCGGAGCCGTCACCGGCTCCGTGATTGTCACGGTGATCTCAGGCGCCGACAAAACCTGAGGACGGAACTTTTCAAACGGCAACGTTTCATCCAAATGAGCAGCCAGTGCGTTGAGATTCGTAAATTCTTCCATCAACCGGCGGAACGGGATCTTCAGATCAAAGGTCGCTCTGATAGATTGGCTGACCTGAATCAACAACAATGAATCGACGCCCAACTCAAAGAACGTAGCCTGAGGATCAAGTGTCTCGGGCGCGACGCCCATCAGATTCCCCCAGGTTGTTTTCAGAATAGAGCAGATGTGATCCTGACGTGAGGCTTGGATTACAGTGCCCTGTTGTGCGATTGACATGATTATTTCCTTTTCCTTCGCGTCGCCCAAACTTTGTTCTTTCGTGTGAACAGACGTGGCGGGCTGAGTGACCTGGGTGTTAGTTGTAAATAAACTAGTGACTGGCCCATCGGAGATTTCAAGCAAACAGCGTTGGCGTTGGAAGGGATAAGTCGGGAGCGGGAGTCTGACTCTTTTCTCTTCGCTGTAGTATTTGCTCCAGTCGATTTCCACTCCCCCCAACCACACCTGGCCCACCGCCGCACTCACTCGCTCCTCTTCGCTTTGCGGCTCCCCGTCGCGCTCCGCTCCCAGCGTCGGCACCACCACTGCTCCCGGGCCCCACACCGCTCGCGCCAGCACACTCAGCGCCTGGCCCGGCCCCACTTCCACCACCACACTCTCCCCACCGCGCTGCAGTTCCTGCAGTCCGGCCCAGAACCGCACCGGTTCCCGCACCTGCGCCACCCAGTAGTCCACCGCACCCACCTGCCCTGCTTCTATCCACGCTCCCGTCACGCTCGACACATAGGCCTGTTCCGGTTCCCGCAACTCCACCCCCGCCAGCACCGCTCGATACTGCTCCAGCATCGGCTCCATCAGCCGCGAGTGAAACGCATGCGACGTCTCCAACCGCCGGCTCCACACTCCCTGCTCAGTCAACTCCCGCTCTACTTCTCCGAGCGCTTCCCACGCTCCCGACAGCACCGTCAACTCCGCTCCATTGATCGCCGCCACGCTCACCCGCTCCCCGGCCACTGCTCGCGCCTCTCCTTCATTCAACCCCACTGCCAGCATGGCCCCGCCGCCCGGCAGCTCCTGCATCAGGGCGCCTCTAAGCGCCACCAGCCGCAGCGCGTCTGCCTCGCTCAGCACACCCGCCACACAGGCTGCTACAAATTCCCCCAAACTGTGGCCCAGCATCCCCTGCGGCTTCACGCCCCAATGCCCCCATTGCTGCACCAGCGCATACTCCGTGATGAACAAAGCCGGCTGCGTCACTCCCGTCTGCTTTAACTGCGCCCGCGCCACCGCTTCCTCGCCTGCCGCCGGGTACAACACCCGCCGCAGGTCCAGGCCCGTCACCTCGGCCACCACGGCCGCGCACCGATCCACCGTCTCCCGATACACGCGCTGGCTTTCATACAACTGCCGCCCCATGTTCACGTCCTGGCTCCCCTGACCACTGAACAGAAAATGTACCGGTCGATACTTCGGCTCCGGCGCTCCACTCCACACTCGTCTGTGACTCGTTCCCGCCGGCCGCACCGCGCCCCGCAAACTCGGCAACGCCTCACGCACCTCCGCACACACCACTACCCGCCGATGCTCGAAGGCTCGTCTGCCCACCGCATAGCTATAGGCCACATCCGCCAGATTCACCTCCGCATGCTGCTCCAAATACTGCGCCAACTTTTCGCTCACCTGCTCCAGCGCCCCCGCTGTCTTCGCCGACAGCACCAGCAACTGGCTCCGCCGCGAAAGACCAGACGTCTCCTGCTCCGGCGCTTCTTCCAGCACCAGATGCGCATTCGTTCCCCCGATCCCAAAGGAACTCACTCCCGCTCGCCGCGGCTGCCCATTCGTCTCCCACACCCGCGCCTGTGCATTCACGAAAAACGGACTGTGCGCAAAATCGATCTTCGGGTTCGGCTGCTCGTAATGCAGCGACGCCGGAATCACTTGATGTTGCAGCGCCAGCGCCGTCTTGATCAGCCCCGCCACTCCGGCCGCCGCATCCAGATGCCCGATGTTCGACTTCACTGACCCCACCGCACAGAATTGTTGCCGCGCCGTCGTCGCCCGAAACACTTTTGTCAGGGCTGCGATCTCGATCGGATCTCCCAGCGGCGTGGCGGTCCCGTGCGTCTCCACGTACGAGATCGAATCCGCCTCCACATTCGCCATCGCCTGGGCCATCGCGATCACTTCCGCCTGCCCATTAATACTCGGCGCCGTGTACCCCACTTTCCCCGAACCATCGTTATTCACCGCCGAGCCTTTTATTACCGCATAAATGTAATCGCCGTCGTTGACCGCCTCGGCCAGTCGCTTCAACACCACGATACCCACTCCGTTGCCGCCCACCGTCCCTTCAGCTTTCGCGTCAAACGGACGGCAATGACCATCCGGTGAGTTGATCGCTCCCTCCTGGTGAAAATGGCCCACCTTCTGCGGAAAGAAAATCGATACGCCACCGGCGAGTGCAATATCACACTCAGCATTCAAGAGACTCTGGCAAGCGAGGGACACGGCCACGAGCGAAGTAGAGCAGGCTGTATTGACGTTGATGCTTGGACCTTTGAGGTTCAGCTTGTATGAGACTCGAGTAGTTAGATAATCCTTATCATTACCAAGCATCGTCGCGAATCCGCCGCCCATTCTTCGCAGTTCGGGACTAGCATGGATGTAGAACAAGTACTCACTCATGCCTGTTCCACCGTAAACACCAATGGCGCCTGAATATGTATCGGGGTTATAGCCGGCACTCTCGAGCGCCTGCGCCGCCGATTCTAAAAACAATCTCTGCTGCGGATCGATAACTTGCGCTTCCCTTGGCGTCATGCCAAAGAATGACGGATCAAACATTTCGATGCCGTCGAGTATTCCTCTGGCTTTCACATAATCCGGATGTTTAATTCGGCCGGCAGGCACACCTGAGGCGAGCAGCTCTTCATCAGTGAAAAAGGAGATGGAATCAACGCCCTCTTTCAAGTTGCGCCAAAATTGATGAATGTCGTTCGCACCTGGAAAACGACACACCATCCCGATAATAGCCACTTCATCAAGTCGATTAACTGAAAGCTGGTCCGTCATACTAACCTTCCCGTAGTCCGAGTGGTCTGCGATGGTCTTGCCTAATTTGTTTTTGGCGCTTGGTGGACGTGCGGCGGGTATCGGCTCGCTCGCGGCCTGCTTGAAAAGGCGTGGCCCCATTGTCCTGTTGAGATAAGAACTCCGCCAACGAGCTGATCGTGGGATGCCCGAATAGATCAATTATGGGGATGTCCCTATTTAGATTTGAGCGCAGCCTGCTATGAAGCTGGACCATGAGCATTGAATGGCCCCCGAGGTCGAAGAAATTATCGTAAATCCCCACTCTCTTGAGGCGAAGCATCTCTTGCCAAAGCCCGACAATTGTTCGTTCGACTTCAGTGCGCGGCTGTGCGTAGCTCATCTCAGACTTCGCGTGGTAAAGCTCCGGCGCAGGCAGTGCCGCGCGATCAACCTTCCCGTTTATTGTCAGGGGGAAAGTGCTCAGGATGACGAAGGCAGCAGGGATCATGTAATGGGGCAACTTCTCTTTTAAGAAACTTTGCAGTTCATCGCTTGCTGTAGGTCGAGGTTGGTGCGTTACACAGTAGGCTATGAGGCGAACGTCTCCGGGCACGTCTTCTCGCACAGTTACGACAGCGTCCGCCACCCAGGGATGTTCCTTAAGCGTGTATTCGAGCTCTCCCAGTTCAATACGAAACCCGCGAATCTTGACTTGAGTGTCGACGCGGCCCAGAAACTCGAGTTCGTCGGACGGCAGAAAACGCGCAAGATCTCCAGTCTTGTAGAGTCGCATTCCCGACTTGTCACTAAACGGATTGGCAATAAACTTCTCCGCTGTCAACGCGGGACTATTCAGATAACCGCGAGCCAGACCTTCTCCACCAACGTACAACTCACCTGTTGCACCACTCGGCACCGGTTCCAGATATGAGTCGAGCAGGTAGATTTGTGTATTTGCGATTGGACGTCCGATAGGAACGACGCCTAAACCTGAGGCATTGGCAGGAACTTCATAGACGCAGCATCCGACAACACATTCGGTTGGACCATACTCATTTATCAGCCTGAGATCAGGTAAACGAGTTTGCCAGAAGGATAAACTGCTCCAGTGGAGTGCTTCGCCTCCGATCACCACCGCATGAACTCGCACCGCGGCATCTTTGCCGGCAAACCATTGGCTTAGAATGTCCAGATGCCCGGGCGTGATCTTGATTAGACTAAAGTCGCTATCACCGGCGAGTGCGAGACTGAGTCCATCAATCGCCATCTCTTCCGGAAGAATCGTTACGCTCTGCCCCACCATGAGCGGGGAAAACAGACTGGTTATGGTGAGATCGAAACCGATGGACGTGTTGACCAGCGTACCGGGTCCTTCTGTCACCGAATATGCCTTGGTACACCAGTTCAGATAATTTACGAGTCCACCATGCGTGATCATCACTCCCTTCGGCCGCCCGCTCGACCCCGACGTGTAGATCACATAGGCCAGATTCTCACTGCTCAACCGCCGTTCCGGCCGCGCCTCACTCTGCTGCCCAAGCTGCGCCGCCTCTTTACTCACGCACAGCACCCCACACTCCACCACTCCCACTCGCTCCAGCAACCACTCCTCCGTCAGCAGCAACTGCACCCCGCCATCCGCCAGCATGTAACGCAACCGCGCCTCCGGATAACTCGCGTCCAGCGGCAGATACGCGGCCCCGGCCTTCAGCACCCCCAGCAGGCACACCACCAACTCCAGCGACCGTTCCAGCAGGATCCCCACCACTGCTTCCGCCCCGATACCCTGCCCCTGCAGGTAATGCGCTACTTGATTGGCCCGCTTGTCCAACTCCGCATAGCTCAGCCGCGCTCCTTCATATTGCACCGCCAGCGCCGCCGGGCTCCGCTCCACCTGCGCTTCAAACAACTCCGGCAAACTCGCGTCCGCATACTGCCGCTCCGTTCGGTTCCACGCCACTACTAACTCTTCTCGTTCCCCCTCACTCACTACCGCCAACTCCGCCAGCGTGGCTTCCGGTCGCTGGCACGCACTCGCCACCAACGTGGCATACTGCTGCGCCAAGCGTTCTACCTCGCGCGCGCTCAGCCGCCCTCCGTCGTAATGCCACTCCAACTCCAGGCCCGGCCCACGTCGCTGGCACTGCAGTTTCACCTCATACCGCTCCGCACAATCAAGGCGGCGGACAAGCGACATCACAAGGCCATCAACGTTACGCGTTGCAGGCCATTCCTCGAACTCGAACCCCGTTGATAAAGTTGGACCATCGCCATTTGTCTCGTAACTCTCTTCGACCGGGAAATAATCCTGCCAACTGGACGCGTCGGCTACGGATTCAGAGATGGATCGCAGGACTTCTTGAAATTGAGAAGTGCCATGACAAAGACAGTCGAGGGGTAACCGCTTACTGAAGACGCCCATTGCACCATGCAGTTCTTCGAATTCACGTCCATCAAATCTGACTGCCACCCTGATGTTCGACTGTCCCCTTAACCGCCAAAGCAGAGTCTGCCAACAACACAACAGAAAATTACTGACGGTAGTTCCACTGTTAGTTGTAATCGCTTCGATTCGAGCAATAATTGCCCCATCTATCGTCGAACAAAATCGAGTGGGGTTGAATTCGGATCCTTGCGTGGAGTTTTTATCCAAACCAAGCAACGAAGGACCTGGAGCATCTTCACTCAGCCGTCGCCAGTAATCCTTCCCCGCCTTACTCTCTTCGGACTCCGATAGTTGATTCTGCCACTCTGAAAACTGCACGTACTGAGTCGGCTCGTCATTATCCTCGTCAGGTGCCGCCGACTGAGCGAAGCCATCACACAGTTCACTGAATATGTTTCCGAGAGTCCGCGCATCAGCACAAACTGCAGGCAGGGTAAGTAGCAGCATTTTCCGCCGCGTCGAAAAAGACAGTAATAAAGCACGCAGGAGTGGGCCTTGCTCGTAGTTGAAGCGATGCTCTCTCTCTTGTTGTAAAAGGGAGTCGGTGTATGTGGCCTCATCCAATGATTCCTGGTGTTCCAGATCAACCGTGCGAATTGCCGCGATACTGCGATCGGCGATCACTTGAATTGGTAGTCTTATTCCGGGCCGGTGATGAAAAGTCGTGCGGAGAATTTCGTGACGATCGGTAATCCTCTGAAGCACCTCATTCAATTTGTCTGTGTTGAAGTCTCCTTCAAGCATGATGGCACACTGCACGGGATCAACCTGGCGTACCTGCTGCAGCAGCCATAGTCGTGTTTGCTGTGGAGAGAGTTGAAAGCCCTGGATTTGATTCGACATTTTTGGACAGACTTTAGTAGGTAGTTGCATTTCCCATGACGAACAGTTTCCGCTGGCCAATGAACGGATTGCGTGCGTGGGCCGTCAGCACGTTATCGAGGAGCAAGGTATCCGCCTGCTCCCACTGAAATGTGACTTCCAGGTTTTGATAAACTTCGAGAATGTGGTTCATGGTGGAATCCTCGATCGGAGAGCCGTCACCGTAGAAGCAGTTGCGCGGTAAATCCTCACTCGAAAAGGCCGACAGCAAGGATTCGCGAACAGTCTCCTTGAGACAGGAGATATGCCAGTGCTGAGCTTGGTTGAACCAGGAAATATCTGCTGTCTGCGGATGCTTTAGAATGGCTGGTCTCACGCATGTGGTGCGCAGGCGATTACCCGACTTCCACTCGAATTCAAAACGGTTTCTTCTGCAATAGTCTTCCACTTCTGCGCGGCTCTTCGTTTGAAAAACGACCTGCCAATCCAGCCCAACGCCATCGCCGTAATTCCGTAGATACATTACTTTCTTCTCAGTAAACTCCTGCTTAACTTCCGGAGCAATCATTTGAAATACCTTGCGACTATCAACGACAGGCGTTTGTCCTCCTTCGCTAGCAGGCTGGCTGCAATAGAACAGAATGTGCAGCGGCCAACTGTGGTTGAAGGAGTTTTCGTTATGCCAGAGGAGTTGTTTGTCAGCGGGATACGACACTGGCGTATAGATCTTGCCGCTTACACTGGTTCGATGGTGCTCGCCATTTTCCCCCATCAATTCCGGACAAACGACGCGGGAGAATCGCTCAAAGGCGGGGGACGTAGTTACGTCGAAGCCGCGAAAAAGCAGGGCGCCATGTTTTAGCAAGTTAGTTTCGATGAACGGTAAGTTGCTGCTGGCCCAATCCGCGAGATCAACGCCCTCGACGGCTGGTGTAATTACCAGGGGAAGTGTGTGCGAGGGATCCAGCAATCGTGCCTGGACCAACTCGCCTTCGGGCAAGGTAACGGTCCTTTGCCGCACATTTCTGAAACTCTTAAAGTCTATGTTGGCCATTTTCCTGATTTTGCAGTGGCGGTCAGTCATCGACACTCCACGTTCGCCAAAGGCGAGCACGAGTGACGCCCGTTCGGATGATTGTGCTCAGGAGGGAAGCTTAGCTCTCGGTCATCAAGCTGCAGGTGACTAAATATCCTGATAGCTCATCACTGGATCCATAGCCACGTAGATCTCGCGCGGACCTACGAAAGGAGATCGCGCATGTGCGACCAGCATATTGTCCAGCACCAGGATGTCTCCTGCCTGCCACAAGAAGGTGGTTTCTATCTGATTGTAAGCTCTAAAGACGTCCAGCATGTCGGGCTCTTCAATGCGAGAACCATCACCGTAATAACAATTCGCGGGAAAGTTCTCTTCTGTAAAGGACAGCTTCCAAAGAGCGCGAACTTCAGGCTCTAAAAAGACTGAATGGACCAACTGCGCTTGATTGAACCAAACCATCTCACCAGATCGGGGATGGCGGACGACTGCGGGACGGACATATTGAAGGCGCAATTGTTTGTTAGCGTTCCATCTGAACTCGATTGAGGCTTCCTTACAATGCCGTTCCATCTCCGACTCGTTCGTCGTCGCGAAATCGTTCTGCCATTTCATCCCCAGTTCCGGATAGTAGTTCTTGACGTACATCACGCCCTTTTGCACGAATTTTTCCCGCGTTGCGGGAGCAATCAGATGAAACAACTGGCGACAGTCAGTGATAGGAGTTTCGCCTCCCTGCTCAGGGCTTCTGGCACAATAGAAAATGATCCTCGATGGCCAGTGAAAGTTGTCGAAGCTATCTTCGTTATGCCACCTGATTTTTTTATTGATTGGATAGGTGGCGCCGGTTCTAGAGCTGGTGGTCTGGTTCTTTGGAATAGGATGAATATTCGCTGTAAACGCTGCTAATTTTGCACACATGACTTCCGCGAACCGGCGAAACTCCACAGAAGAGGGCACGTTGAAATTCCGGAAGAGCAAGGCCCCATGCTGTAACAGCTTACGTTCAAGTAACTCTTTATTGCCTTTGACCCACCCGATTAATTCGACGTCATTGATGGCCGGCTCGATAACTAATGGCAGAGTCTGGTCGACGTTGAACAATCTCGTCTTTACTAATTCACCTTCAGGCAAATTCACAGGTTTTCGCCTCACATTCCCGAAGCGACGCTGCTTTATTTGTTCGAGATCCTTCAACTCCATAACTACCTGGTCCAATTCGTTTGCGGATGACTTTGGTGGGATCTACCGGAGATCAGGCAGGGTGAGATATTCGCCCTGGGCTTTGAAATGCTCTCGTTCTCCGACAAAGGTGGCGCGCGCATGCCCAACCAGCATGTTGTCAAGAATCAGAATATCACCCTGCTGCCAGGTGAAAACTACTTGCGCCTTTTTCGCTGCCTCACAAATCGCTTGCATGTCAGCGTCTTCAATACTAGAGCCGTCTCCGTAAAAACAATTTGATGGATAATCACATTTGGCAAATGCCGAGGACCACAGTGCCAATATTTCAGAAGCGACGTTGTAGGGGTGCCAGAGTTGGGCCTGACTAAACCAAATGCTCTCGCCGGTTGCCGGATGTTTGACAATTAAGGGACGAACGAAGCGTGTTCTCAGCCGATCGTTTTCGAGCCATTCAAAATCCATTCCTGTCGTGTCGCAATAACTCTTGACGGCTGCCTTGTCCGAAGTGCCAAACTCGTTCTGCCAAACCAAACCTAATTCGGGCCAGTAGTTTTTCACGTGCATAACGCCCCGGCGCCTAAACCGTTCTCTAATCTCGGGATCAATGAATTCATACAGCTTACGGCAATCGACAAGCGGTGTTTCTCCACCTTGCTGCGCAGGTTTATGACAGTAGAAGACCAGTTTCATGGGCCAGCGGAAGTGATTAAAACTGTCGTCATTGTGCCACCCCAGAGTCTTGTCGGATGAAATCGTTAAGGCAGTTGGAAGGTCGTTTCTGGTCGGTTTCTGATGTGCGTAACCAATCTCATACATCTCCAATTGTGGAAAGACGTTGCCAATGAAATGGCGGAAGTCTGAAACGCAACGCATCTTGAAATTCCTGAAGAGCAAAGCTCCATGTTTTAAAAGCTTGCGTTCAATAAGCTCCTTGTTGGCCTTCGCCCATTGGATCAAATCCACGTCATCGATGTCAGGCTCGATCACTAGCGGCAGATTCTGTTCAGGATTGAGCAACCTGCTTTTTACCAGTTCACTTTGCGGCAAAGTGACAGGTTTGCGACGCAGTTCCTTGAAGCGTCGCTCCTTCAGTATTTGGAGACCTTGGGATTCCATATGTTCACCTTAGCCATTTCTGAGAAAACCAGACATTCACTTACCGGACGCCTGTTGCTGGTATATCGTAGCCCGCACCTCTTGTCTTATTTCCTTTTGTCTCTTTCTTGATTCCTTACGGTTTTCCGCACGGTCCTGGTTGTCGTAGATAAAGGAGTCTTCGCTTCCATTTCGGCTTAAAAAAGTGGCGAGGGAACTAATGGTCGGATATTGAAACATGTCGATTATCGAGACATCCCTTTCGAACGCCTCATCCAGTTGATGATGAACCTGGAGCATCAGGAGGGAATGGCCGCCCAGATCAAAGAAGTTGTCATTGATACCGATCTTTTCCACTTGTAGCACTCCTTGCCAGATGGTATCGATTATGCGTTCTGCTTCTGTCTGAGGCGCGACATATCTCTCTTTCAAATTCGACCTCGTATTGTCCGGCTCAGGCAGTGCAAGGCGATCGACTTTGCCGCTGACTGTTAATGGCAGTCGCTCCAGCTTCACCCAACTGCTCGGTACCATGTAGTCCGGCAACTCCTGCTCAACGTGCCGGCGCAATTCTTCCACCTGCAGTTCACTGCCCGGCGCCAACACTACATAGCCCACCAACCGTTCCACTCGACCCACTGCTCCCTGTCCCACCACCACGGCTTCCTGCACCTCGGCGTGCTGCCGCAAGCGCTGTTCAATCTCCCCCACTTCGATCCGATAGCCACGCACCTTCAACTGCCCATCCGCTCGTCCCTCATACTCCAACTCACCCACGCTGTCATAGCGCGCCAAGTCGCCCGTCCCATACAACCGTGCTCCCACCGCACCGCTGTACTGGTCCGGCACAAACTTCTGCGCCGTCAGTGCCGGCCCCTTCACATACCCACGCGCCAGGCCCGCTCCGCCCAGCCATATCTCCCCCACTGCCCCCACCGGCACCACCTTCAACTTTTCGTCCAGCAGGTAGCACTTCATGTTGCCCACCGGCCGTCCAATTCCTTCCCACTGCTCTCCCGCTGCATAGCGCCGGTGCGTCGCATCAATGGTCGCTTCCGTCGGCCCATACAGATTGATCAACTCCACTCCCGCCAGCCGCTCCCAAAACTGCCCCGCCAACTCCGCCGTCAAGCGCTCCCCGCCACTGAACACGCGCCGCAACCGCGCACAGCTCTCCAACCCGGCTTCCGCCAGCAACAGCCGCAACATCGACGGCACTACCTGCACGATACTGATCTCCTGCTCCCGCATCAGCCCCACCAGATATTTACTGTCCTGATGGCCCCCAGGCCGCGCCAGCACCAGGCCCGCTCCCGCCAGCAACGGCGCATAGAACTCCCACACCGAAGCGTCGAAACTGCACGCCGTCTTCTGCAGCACTCGATCCTCACGCCGCAGCGGATAACTCTCCTCCAGCCACTGCATGTGATTGCTGAGCGCTCTATGCGTGATCATCACTCCCTTCGGCCGCCCGCTCGACCCCGACGTGTAGATCACATAGGCCAGATTCTCACTGCTCAACCGCCGTTCCGGCCGCGCCTCACTCTGCTGCCCAAGCTGCGCCGCCTCTTTACTCACGCACAGCACCCCACACTCCACCGCTCCCACTCGCTCCAGCAACCACTCCTCCGTCAGCAGCAACTGCACCCCGCCATCCGCCAGCATGTAACGCAACCGCGCCTCCGGATAACTCGCGTCCAGCGGCAGATACGCGGCCCCGGCCTTCAGCACCCCCAGCAGGCACACCACCAACTCCAGCGACCGTTCCAGCAGGATCCCCACCACTGCTTCCGCACCGATACCCTGCCCCTGCAGGTAATGCGCTACTTGATTGGCCCGCTTGTCCAACTCCGCATAGCTCAGCCGCGCTCCTTCATATTGCACCGCCAGCGCCGCCGGGCTCCGCTCCACCTGCGCTTCAAACAACTCCGGCAAACTCGCGTCCGCATACTGCCGCTCCGTTCGGTTCCACGCCACTACTAACTCTTCTCGTTCCCCCTCACTCACTACCGCCAACTCCGCCAGCGTGGCCTCCGGTCTCTGGCACGCACTCGCCACCAACGTGGCATACTGCTGCGCCAAGCGTGCTACCGCGCGCGCGCTCAGCCGCCCTCCGTCGTAATGCCACTCCAACTCCAGGCCCGGTCCACGTCGCTGGCACTGCAGTTTCACCTCATACCGTTCCGCACAACTGCTCAGCCGCTCAATCGTGAACTGCAACTCTCCCGCCGCCATACTTTCCGGCAGCTCTTCATAGCCAAACGCCAAAGCGCAGTACGGGGTCGCTCGGCCCACGGCTCCATTCCCCGCCCCGATACCTGACTCTTCCCAACTGAAATACTCCTGCCACTCGTAGGCTTCACTCAGTTGCCGCGCCGCGCTTTGCTGCACTTCCCGGAAACTCAGTTCCCCACTCAGCGGCTGCGACAGCGGCAGATAGCGTGTGTACAGTCCCAGCGCTGCCTCCAGTTCCGGATATGACCGCCCGGCCATCGCCGTCCCCACTACCAGCCGCGGCAACCCGCTCAAGCGCCACAACAACACCTGCCAGCACGCCAACAGAAACGCCGCGACCGACTTACCCTCAAGTGTGCTGATAGAGTCAATTTCGAGTACGGTGGGAGCCGGCAATTGATGACAAATCTTATCGGGAACAAAGGGGGCGCCGCCGACAGCATGTCGCTTGGAGCCAAGTTCAAAGCTGCTACCGGAATGCAGGTCAGAATTAAGCCAGAAGTCTCGACCGGCTGCTGTTTCAACACTTTCCAGTAATTCATTCAGAATGTCTGAAACGTCCGCATACTGCATCAATTCAGACGACGGAGACGCGCCGGTTAACTGAGCGTCATAAGCGTGAGCTATTTGGCGCACCAGATTACTCATACCCACACTGTCGCTGCACAACGCCGGCATGCTGATCACGATTGCGTGCTGCTCTACACCCAGCCGCAATAACTTGATGCGTACTAAAGGCCCTGCTCCCACTTGCCACTCTTGCCGGCCGGCCGCCACATACGCCTGCTCAATACTCTGCTCCTGTTCCGCTTCACTTTGCCCGCTCACATCCTCCTGCTCACTGCTCCACGGCTCTGCTTCGCCAATCACTTGCAGCGGTGTCATCATCCCAGGCAATAGCCGAAACTTCGTCCGCAGTATCTCCTGTCGCTGGATCACGCTTTCCACCGCGCTCTCCCAACCACCAAGATTCAACGGTCCCCTTACACGCACCACGCAAACCGTGCTGTATGCGGCGCTGTAATCCCCCTGCTGCAACAGCCACAGATGGCGCTGTTGCGGTGATAGGCGATAGCCTTCCAAACTCTGCTCTTGCATATTCAATTTCGTCCTTATTCCTGTAACTCGACAGTTGAGGCTTAGAAGTCCGTACGGGTGAATGGATCCGTCATCGCAAACAGTGTCTATCGCCCGCCGGCGTAATAGGGGTCAGGGGTATCTTGTTGAGAATGCCGGAAGCTAAACCATCTCCAATTGCTCAGTGGTCTGAACGTCGAGCGGATAGCGCTTAATGTTTTTGAATTTCTGCAGACGTGCCTGTTTGAGTTTTTCAGCCTTCAGGAGTTGTAATTCTTTGTCTGCCGTCGTGAGGTTCTTCTTCAACTCGTTGAGTCTGATGTCGGGTGTAGCCGCCACATCTCTAACGAGCAGTTCGAAATTACTGATCATGCCGGTGATGGTAGCAATGTCAAACACGTTGGCGTTGAATCGTACGGCACCAGCCAACCCTCTTTCGTCATCTATCATGTACAGGCTTAAGTCGAAGACTGAGGTCGAATTGTCTACGCCGAGAGCCTGAATAGCTAGTCCTGGTAGTTCGAATGCTCGCCGGGAATCTTCCTGAAGTAAGCCAAACATAATCTGGAACAATGGATTTCGATTTAGCTGCCGTTCCGGATTGATCTCTTCGACGATCTTTTCAAAAGGTAAATCCTGGTGAACGTAGGCAGCCAGACATACTTCGCGAACGCGACCGAGCAACTCTCGAAAAGTAGGATTTCCGGAGAGGCTCGTCCGCAATACCAAAGTGTTGACGAAAAATCCAATCAGCCCCTCGATTTCTGTCCGGTTTCGATTGGCAACATCGCTGCCAACGATGATGTCGTCGCGGTCAGCGTAGTAACACAGCCAGACATTGAAGGCCGCCAACAATGTCATGAAAAGCGTCACGCCTTCGCGGCGACTTAAGGCCTTCAAAGCGTCTGAAACCTCTCGGGACAATATCAGACCTTTGTGCCCCCCCTCATAAGAAACCAAATTCGTGCGGGAGCGGCTGGTCTTCAGGTCCATTACGGGTGGAAGATCTGCCAGTTGTTGCTTCCAATATGAAAGCTGTTTCTTGAGCACATCGCCCTGCAGCCAATCCCGCTGCCAGACGGCATAATCAGCATACTGTACCGGAAGCTCGGGAAGTGTTGCAGTCCTTCCGGAAGAAAATGCCTGATAGTGGGCCGCGAGTTCCCGGTAAAAGATACCCATGGACCAGCCATCGGAAGTGATGTGGTGCATGGCTATAATGAGAAGATGTTCCTCCTCATCGAGACGCAACAACATCGATCGAATCAGCGGCCCTTGATGCAAGTCGAAGGAGCGATGAGCCTCTTCCATGGTTAAGCGTTTGACCTCAGCGGCTCGCTCAAGCTCCGGCAACTGTCGGAGATCCGTCACTGCTACCTCCAGAGTCAACGTCGGTAGAACCACCTGCATCGGTTGGCCTTCGCTGGAGGTAAAGATCGTACGAAACGACTCATGTCTCCGTATGATCTCATTGAGGCTCAGTTCAAGCGCTTTTACATTCAGCATGCCGCGCAAACGAAATGACGGATAAATGTTGTAAGCGCTGTTACCGGGCTGCATGCGGTCGAGGAACCAGAGCCGCTGTTGCGCCAATGAAACTGGAAGGGGCCTATCACGAGAGACACGTGGGAACGACGGCGGAGCAGGCAAACCCATCTTTTCGTGCCCTGCTGTTTCGATCACTACTGACAGACCTGCAACAGTAGAATTCTCAAACAAGCTGCGCAGTGGTAACTCGACCTGAAAAGCTTTGCGCGCTCTGGATACGATCTGTCCAGCTACGAGAGAATGGCCGCCCAGCTCGAAAAAGTCGTCATGTATTCCCACGTGCTCCACGCCGAGGACCTCAGCCCATATGCCTGCGAGCACCTCTTCCGTGAGATTACGTGGGCCAACGAACTCTCGTTTAACTGTTTGCCTGATCTGTTCGAGCTTCGGGAGTGCGCGATAGTTAATCTTCCCATTTACCGTCAGCGGTATTTGTTCGATACGGACGAAGAAATTAGGGACCGTTTCTTCAATGACTCTTTCCGACATGAAGGCACGCAGCTCACTCGTTTCGAATTCGTGTGGGGCCACGTAATAAGCGATCATCACACTGTATTCATTAGTATCCTCGGTCACGACGATAACGCTATCTTTAACTTCGGCGTGCTCGTTCAAAGCGGTGCGTATCTCGTTCAACTCTATGCGGTAACCATGAAATTTGATTTGAGCGTCTTTCCGCCCAGCGTATTCGAGGATTCCTTCGGGCAGCCATCTCGCTAAATCGCCGGTCTGATACATCTTTTGATTTTGGATGAACGGGTTATTCACAAATCTGCCGGCAGTCAACTCAGGCTTATTGAGATACCCGCGCGCCAATCCTTCGCCAGAGATATATAGGTCGCCGAGAATGTTAACGGCCACTGGTTTCATATCCTGATCCAGAACGTAGATCTGAGTGTTCGCGATAGGTTTGCCGATTGGCACAAAGGCGCGGTTGTCTTGCTCGGAATTGAATTGATGGATCATGCAGCCGACCGTGGCCTCGGTTGGACCATACTCATTAAAGATCTCTACGTGTGCACCGAAATTTTCTCGAATCTGCTGCGTGAGTTTTGTCTCAAACGCCTCGCCCCCGACGATAATTCGCTTGATGCCATGCACCTTATTCACCGTGTCCTTAATTAGTGAGAGATGGCTTGGTGTCAATTTCAAGACGCCAACATGATCGTCTCTCAAAACGGCGAGGATCGGGTTCTCCGTCTCATCATTGGGATAGATGAAAATCTTATTTCCGGTTATGAGTGGTAGGAAGATAGAAGTTACTGTAAGGTCAAACGCAAGCGATGAGTAAAGTGGAAAGTCCAGTCGATCCTCGCCGAGATAAATGTCCTTGGCCCACCAGACATAATTGACCAGCGAAGAGTGTTTGATCTCAACACCCTTGGGCTCTCCGGTCGAACCAGACGTGTAAATCACGTAGGCCACATGCTGCGCCGTAGCCCGGTCCCTCAGGTTTTTAGTGCTCTGCACGCTCACTAATTTACTTTCGTCCAGACTCAATATCTTCGCAGTGCCTTCCGGCAACTTGTCTGCTAACGCTGACAGCGTCAGCACTATCGGCGCCTGCGCATCGTCAATCAAGAAACGAAGCCTTGCTTTTGGATAGGTTGGTTCAAGCGGCAGGTACGCGGCACCAGCCTTCAAGATGCCGAAAAGCCCGACGACCATTTCCAGCGAGTGCTCCATGAAAATACCGACTCGCGCACCCGCTTCTATTCCCATGCTGCGGAGCAACCGCGCGATCTGATTTGCTTTCGTATTCAACTCCCGATAAGTGAGGCTATGACCTCGACAGACAAGTGCTATCCGATCGGCCGTCCTGCGCACCTGTGCTTCAAGAAGGCGATGGATGGTCTCTTGTCTTGGGTAATCAGTTTGAGTGTTGTTAAAGACAACCAACAGCTCGGGTCTTTCTTCTTCCGAGAGCAATTCGACGCTCGAGATCTGCATTTCGGGTTGGGCCAGAACTCGCTTTAATATCTCCACGTAGTGCCGCTCAAATACTTGTATCGTTGCTTCTTTAAAGAGCGCGGGATTGTATTGGATGTGTCCGGTCAGTCGTTGGGCGGCGCTGGAAAATATCAGGGCAGCATCCGTTTTCAATCCGGTCAAGCTCTCGGCGCTGCCGATGTTGTCCAGAATAATTGCGATATTGAAAAGTGGCTCGCGGTTGCCCGGAGATTCGATGTTCAGAAGGTCAAGGATTCTTTCAAACGGATATTTCTCATTGGCATAAGCGCCTGAAAGTGTGTCTTTAACCTGGAGCAGCAGCTCTTTGACAGTCATCGTTGCCGTCACTTCATCACGCAAAGCGAGTACCTTGTTTAGTGAGGCAACTTCGCTATAGCGGTTGTGAATGGCCGTTCCGACGATAACGTTTTCAATATTCGTATATTTGTATAGACAGATCTTCAGCGCTGTCGTGAGAAGTGTAAGGACCAGCGACTCGTTATTGTTGCAAAGCTTGAATAGGCTGCGCTCTGTTTCGGGAGCGATGCTGATGTCCACGTTCTTCTTTTTGATGCCGTACTCCGCCGGCCTCGCAAAATCGAGAGGAATGCCCGTAAGCATTAAATCGCCCGACAGTTTGGCCAGCCAGTAGTCTTTCTCCGGCTTCAGCTTGTCGTCGAGGAATTTCGGCGACAGATTTTTCACGAGGGTACTACTCATTTTTACTCCTCAGGGATATAAGCGCCGTTGTTGTTATACGGCGCGTGACCAGGGACGTGTATCAGGTGAGATAGTGCTAGGTCTGAAAGCTGAAACTTCCCTCAAGCTCCTTGATAACGAGAGACGTTTCAAGAAGCAGTTTCTCATTACGGTTCAAGCTCGCATCTTCGAGTGAGATATTCATATCCGCGGCCACCCTGGTCAAGACAGATGACAACGAGGAACTCAGCTTTTCGATTTCATCCGCCGTAAAGCGCGCTGGATCGTAATTAAAACACCAGCCCAGGTCGATACTGCTCAGCGTAACCTGAAGAACGAGTTTGAAGCCGTCGGCGATTAGCGTCGGAAGCAGAGCCGTGTCCTTTACAGCCGAATACTCCTGCAGTTCCGACTCATCGCTGAAGAAGTATGCGGCGCCAAAAGCCGGCCGCGAATGGCTTTCCCAGAACGGCGAAGAATCCGTCAGAATGTCAAACACGTCTGCTCCGTGATGTTGGGCAAGTCCAATCTTTCGCTCGATGTCCTGCGCAAACTCCCTGAAGCCCGCAGTCCATGACAAAGCTAGTCTCAAGGGAACAAATCCGGTCGCACTGTTTTCACTCGCAGACGAAATCAGGGCCACCTCTTCGCTCCCATTCAAGCGCGAAAGCACAATGCTGTATACGGCCAGAATGATAGTTGAAAGATCGATGCGGCACTGCGTCGACAATTTTCGCAGGGCAAAGAGATCGAGCGCACAAGTGAATTGTGTTTGTGTTAGCGCCGCCGGCTTCTGCACATCAAGATCTGCAAAGAAACTGGAAGGAGTTAACGCCGTGGCGAACTCCCCACTCAAGTATTCTCTTGCGGCGGCATAGCTCTCGCAGTCCTCTAGAATCAGATCGATCTCGGTGACCAGTTGATCTCGAAGCACATTCACCAGAGCTGTTGTAGCAGCGCTGTTTCGATATTTCAGGTGCACTTGAAGACCATTGCCGGTTGCAACTGGGATAATTTCCAGATTGTAAGTTGTTGTTAGTGAACCACCCTCTAACAAGAACCCCTTTGGCTGCCATTGATCCTGCCCAAGCCACGGCGTCTCCGTGCAATATTCGAGGTTCAAAAAGATGCGTTCACTATGCGGCGTACTTTGCAACACGGATGAAGCGGCATTGCGATGTTCGCTTGGTAACGCGTCGTTGATAACGCGATGTATCTCCAAAAGGCGCGACCGCAGATGGCCGCCAACAGGAGAAAGTGACGGTAGTGGAAACGTGCGAGTCAATGGGCCGACAGTGTACTTCAGTTTTTCGTCAACTCGCCTGGAGTCAATTCTCAAGTCGTAGTCGAAGTTTTCGAGTTTCTTCAGCTTCCAAAAAGTTCCGAGCACCGCGCGAACAATTAGGTCCGATGGATGAATATCATCGTCCTTCATCATCTTCGAAGACATCCTGGCCATTCGACTGAAGTCTATATTGATCACTGCTCTTCTAACTTCCTGCTCTCCATTGGCGGGTTGATCGCTCGTCACCTTGATCTGATGCCGACTCGTATCAGCGTCGAAAGCAGAAATACCATTCGGCAAATCCGCCTGACTCGTCATAAGAGCGCTGTACGTGATCGGGATTGGTCGCAGTGAAATTTCTTTTTTGTTAGCAAGCTGTTCATAGATGCGAAACAGGTCTTCAAACAACAACGAGATACTCCTGGCATCTCCAATTCCTCGATGCACGAGCAGCAAGAGCTCAACTCTTGCCTCTTTGCCGGTTAAAAGTGCAACGCGGATTGAAGCGGACTGCGTGGGTCGCATGTCTTTCCTAAATTCGGCCAAGGCACGAGCCTTAGCCGTCGCCAGGCTCTCCTGATCCATTTGCTCGAGGCGATAAACCGCTAACAGCTTGTGACCATCAATTGAATCGACCTCACCATTCGTATCCCCGGCGTCTCGTGTCTCAGCACCCAGCGTGACCTGCAACATCTCGTTGTAATTGATTAGCTCGACGATAGCAGCGGCAAGCTTCTCCTCATTGAGTATTTTCGAGACTGAGGCCTGATAACAGATCACGGAATCCTCGTCCGCGGATGTGCTCTCTATTGGAACCGTGTATGTGTCGGGACCCAATCCAATTGCGCCATCAGATAACCTGGTGGGTTTCCGATCAATGCGCCCGCTCTGGTAAACCTCTACGGCCAGCGGGTGCAGCCGATGCCAGCGATCCTCCGCCTGATAGCGTTCGGGCATGGAGTAGATGTTGACAAGACCGAGGTCGGCACAAATCTTGGCTAATCGTCGCAAACGTTCATAGCGCACTTCGCGTGTCGGATTGGCGTCAATGATCTCCCACACTTGAAACTTGGTGTGATTTGTAACTTCCTGAGGATAGAGCGACGAGCACTGGTGAAATCTCGATCCTACCTGACCGTAAGGATAGTAGTAGTACGGATGGGCCTCCAGCTCGTAGATATACTGGTGATGCTCTTTGATGAAATCACAGGTCTCTTTAAAGTCCTGCTCCGTTTCTCCTGGAAAGCCCACAATCCAGTAAGTGGTTGTCCGAATGCCGGCGCTGGCGAGCGTTTTCAAGACGTCAGAGATGACCTGTGGCGTTGTCATCTTGTCCATTATGTCGAGCACGTGCTTAGCCGCACTCTCTATTCCGAGCCTCACACGAAAGAGACCCGAGTCGGCCCACAACTTCACGAATTTGCGATTGGTGACGGGCTTATCCGCACGTAAATATCCGTCGTAGAGTACTCCCGCCTTTTTTTCAATCAGTTCCAGCGCGAACGGGTTGATGTAAGGATTCATCAGCGAGTCGCCCATGAAAAACTCTTTCATCTTGAATGTCTGCGAAAGCTCTATCACCTGATCTGCGAACAGATCCATCGGCTTCTTTCGGTAATCTCCCCACTGAATCGTCTCGGAACAAAAGCTGCACTGGAAAGGACAACTGCGCGCGCCTTCAATACTCAGGTGATAGTAGTTTTCCAAATCCAGATCCGAGAAATCCGGAATCGGGACATCTTTCATATCGAGAGTGGAGTCCTTGAGATCGCCAAGCGTGATTACTCGCTTGTGTGCCAGGGTGCCTTCTATCAGGTTGAGGAAAAGCAGTTCCCCCTCTCCGAGAATTACATGATCTACAAATGGAAAATCCGCGACCAGCGTGTCCAGATTGTCTGAGCCGAGGGCCAGGTCATCGGCGAAGATTCCGCCACCCATCACTGTTAGCAGTTGAGGATTACTTTCTTTCATTCTCTTCAAGAGGAAGAGAGATGACGCCAGAGACGTAGTATAGGTACTCGTGCCGACGACACCGTATTCCGTTAGATCTATATGCTCAGTAACCTCGGCCAGTCTTTTGAAATACTTGTCTACAATCGGAATAAGAGCGTCAATGACTTCTTTGTCGTGGCGGATTCCATACAATGGAATGACAATTTCCAACACTCTTGCGAGGGCCGAAGCATCAGCTCCATTGGCATAGGCGAGCAGGTGCGCGTTCAAAATCCACCACAGTTTCGAGTACCCATCGTTGATCGAAACATCTTCGAGCCTTTGAATTGTCGAAAAATATTTATGATGCATGCCCCATAGCTCCGGGTCCGTGTTGAAATCAAAGCAGGTGACAGAGTAGCCGTGCTGCTCCATGAATCTTTTCAGAATGGCGATACCAAGTGGCGGCGTCCACGGTGTGAAATACGGAGGCTTGAGGAGAAGTATTCTTTTTTTTGCCCCCTCCGGTTTAAAGGGCGAACGGACGGGCGTAATTGGAACTAGATTAATCTCACTCATTTTTAATACTCCCTTGGCGAGCGCGTCGTCTTTGATCAATTACTGACGAACATGGTGTCGCGATGAAATGTTAGAAGGCGAAGCTTCCGGCGAGCTCCTCAATGTGCGTAGCTTTATCCAGCAGAAGATGGTCCTCTTCGGAAAGCAGGTGAGTCATGGTCAATTGACCATGAGAGGCATAAGGATCATCGGACATTGCTCTCATCGTTTGAATGTAGCTGTCAACGATGGCTTTGACCTGTTCCTCAGGCAACTCGATGCCGTCATATTCCAAACCCATCTCCAGGCGGGGCGCGGTTAACGAAGTGATTCCGATGGTGAATGAGGTATTCATCGTGAAGCTGGTATCGGCCATATCTTTGGTTCCCGAGCTGATCAGCTCAACTCTGCCCGACCGCACGACGTTCTCCAGTGAATGAAAATGGACGAAGTTGAAAGCTGTTTCGAGAAGACGCTGCTTATTGGAGCTCTTTTGAATGGCCGCGAGGGGGTAGCGTCTATAGGTCAGCATCTCGCGCTCGGAGTTGAAAGTTTCTTTCACAAGTTCGAGCCAACTACAGTCGGATAAGCGCAGGCGGAAGGGAACCATGTTGATAAACAGACCACGAACTAGATCACCGCCCATTTCTTCGGGGCGCCCGTTAGTGGCCAGCGCTGTCATTACTTCCGGCTGAGCGCAACTGATGCTCAGCACTTTCATGTGCACGGCCAGCAGTACGCTCTTCAAAGGCACTTCCGCGAGTTGAGCCAATCGTTTCAGACCTTCGTATAACTCTGCTCTGAAGACGATCCCGATAAATTTGTGCCTGGTTGTCTCATGTTCATGCCCATTCGTGCTCTGCCAGCGTGGCAGTCTCATCGGCGTGCAGTCCCGTAACTTCTCGGACCAGTAGTTCTGACACTCCGTTGATGCCAGGGCCTCTTGCTCCTGATGAACGAAGTCTCTGAACGTGAAGGACGGCAGTGGCTCTTCAACAATAGGTTCGTTGTTCAGTTGAGCGAAGTAGTATTTGAAAATCTCCGCAAACATCGAGGTTGTGCTCCATCCGTCAGAGATGGCGTGACATTCTGTCAGCGTGTATTGAAATGTTTCTGCGGAACGGCGGTGAATGCTGAAGCGCACCAGCGGAGGACAGGCCACGTCAAATGGGCGTTCATACTCCTTCTTCATAAACTGGCTGATAACTTTTTGCTGTTCATCGGCAGCGAGGAGACTCACATCCTCGGCTTCACAGACCTCTATCAACGAAGAGCGATAAACAAGTTGCAAAGGCTGGCTGTATCGCGTGAGCTCAAATCCCGTACGCATGATCGCGTGCCGGTCCACTACTCGCTGGATAGCATTCTGCAAGGCCGGCACATTTAGTTGCGCTCTCACGTGAAAGCTATTGACGTTGTGATAAACGGGAGCGTTCGCCGGCCTGAGCTCCATGTGATAAAGCATTCCCCCCTGTAGACTGGTCAACGGATACGCGTCTTCGACTTCGGCGGGCAGCGCGAGTCGATCCTCTTCGCTAATCAGGCTGAAAGCTTCAGTCCTGGTCGCTGAAACGCCGGAGCCGATTTCGACAATCTGAAGTTGTTGAGCGAGCTTGTGAATCGTTTGGAATTCAAAAACGCTTTGGAGTGAAAAGTTCAGGCCCTTCTCTCTTGCCAGAGCCATGACCTGAATGCTGCGAATCGAATCGCCACCCAAAGTGAAAAAGTTATCGTGGATTCCGACTTGAGTGATTCCCAGCACCTCGGACCAGATGGTCACTAATTCCTGTTCGATCGGGGTGCTCGGCGCGATGTACGATTCCGTTAGGTTGGGCCTCGTATGGTCCGGCTCAGGCAGTGCGAGGCGATCGACTTTGCCGCTGACTGTTAATGGCAGTCGCTCCAGCTTCACCCAACTGCTCGGTACCATGTAGTCTGGCAACTCCTGCTCAATGTGCCGGCGCAATTCTTCCACCTGCAGTTCGCTGCCCGGCGCCAACACTACATAGCCCACCAACCGCTCCACTCGGCCCACTGCTCCCTGTCCCACCACCACGGCTTCCTGCACCTCGGCGTGCTGCCGCAAGCGCTGTTCAATCTCCCCCACTTCGATCCGATAGCCACGCACCTTCAACTGCCCATCCGCTCGTCCCTCATACTCCAACTCACCCACGCTGTCATAGCGCCCCAAGTCGCCCGTCCCATACAACCGTGCTCCCACCGCACCGCTGTACTGGTCCGGCACAAACTTCTGCGCCGTCAGTGCCGGCCCCTTCACATACCCACGCGCCAGGCCCGCTCCGCCCAGCCATATCTCCCCCACTGCCCCCACCGGCACCACCTTCAACTTTTCGTCCAGCAGGTAGCACTTCATGTTGCCCACCGGCCGTCCAATTCCTTCCCACTGCTCTCCCGCTGCATAGCGCCGGTGCGTCGCATCAATGGTCGCTTCCGTCGGCCCATACAGATTGATCAACTCCACTCCCGCCAGCCGCTCCCAAAACTGCCCCGCCAACTCCGCCGTCAAGCGCTCACCGCCACTGAACACGCGCCGCAACCGCGCACAGCTCTCCAACCCGGCTTCCGCCAGCAACAGCCGCAACATCGACGGCACTACCTGCACGATACTGATCTCCTGCTCCCGCATCAGCCCCACCAGATATTTACTGTCCTGATGGCCCCCAGGCCGCGCCAGCACCAGGCCCGCTCCCGCCAGCAACGGCGCATAGAACTCCCACACCGAAGCGTCGAAACTGCACGCCGTCTTCTGCAGCACTCGATCCTCACGCCGCAGCGGATAACTCTCCTCCAGCCACTGCATGTGATTGCTCAGCGCTCCATGCGTGATCATCACTCCCTTCGGCCGCCCGCTCGACCCCGACGTGTAGATCACATAGGCCAGATTCTCACTGCTCAACCGCCGTTCCGGCCGCGCCTCACTCTGCTGCCCAAGCTGCGCCCCCTCTTTACTCACGCACAGCACCGCACACTCCACCGCTCCCACTCGCTCCAGCAACCACTCCTCCGTCAGCAGCAACTGCACCCCGCCATCCGCCAGCATGTAACGCAGCCGCGCCTCCGGATAACTCGCATCCAGCGGCAGATACGCGGCCCCGGCCTTCAGCACCCCCAGCAGGCACACCACCAACTCCAGCGACCGTTCCAGCAGGATCCCCACCACTGCTTCCGCCCCAATACCCTGCCCCTGCAGGTAATGCGCTACTTGATTGGCCCGCTTGTCCAACTCCGCATAGCTCAGCCGCGCTCCTTCATATTGCACCGCCAGCGCCGCCGGGCTCCGCTCCACCTGCGCTTCAAACAACTCCGGCAAACTCGCGTCCGCATACTGCCGCTCCGTTCGGTTCCACGCCACTACTAACTCTTCTCGTTCCCCCTCACTCACTACCGCCAACTCCGCCAGCGTGGCTTCCGGTCTTTGGCTCGCGCTCGCCACCAACGTGGCATACTGCTGCGCCAGGCGTGCTACCGCGCGCGCGCTCAGCCGCCCTCCGTCGTAATGCCACTCCAACTCCAGGCCCGGCCCACGTCGCTGGCACTGCAGTTTCACCTCATACCGTTCCGCACAACTGCTCAGCCGCTCAATCGTGAACTGCAACTCTCCCGCTGCCATACTTTCCGGCAGCTCTTCATAGCCAAACGCCAAAGCGCAGTACGGGGTCGCTCGGCCCACGGCTCCATTCCCCGCCCCGGTACCTGACTCTTCCCAACTGAAATACTCCTGCCACTCGTAGGCTTCACTCAGTTGCCGCGCCGCGCTTTGCTGCACTTCCCGGAAACTCAGTTCCCCACTCAGCGGCTGCGACAACGGCAGGTAGCGTGTGTACAGTCCCAGTGCTGCCTCCAGTTCCGGATATGACCGCCCGGCCATCGCCGTCCCCACTACCAACCGCGGCAACCCGCTCAAGCGCCACAACAACACCTGCCAGCACGCCAACAGAAACGCCGCCTCCGCCGACCTTTCCACTTGCAGCAACGTATCCCCAGCAACTTCGCTTCTCAGGCGCTGCGGATCAAACCGGCACGACTTAGGAAAACTATTGCTCAACGGCAGTTTGCTTGCCGCCGTTGCGGCCCGCAGTTCCGGATCATTCCAGAACTCTCTCCCTGATGCGGTCTCCGCGCTTTCTACTAATCTGTTTTGCCATTCGGAGGCGATGATGTATTGAATCGGATCTTCAGTTTCAGAGGCGGCGGCTAACTGAGCGTTATAAGCGTGAGCTATTTGGCGCACCAGATTACTCATACCCACACTGTCGCTGCACAACGCCGGCATGCTGATCACGATTGCGTGCTGCTCTACACCCAGCCGCAATAACTTGATGCGTACTAAAGGCCCTGCTCCCACTTGCCACTCTTGCCGGCCGGCCGCCACATACGCCTGCTCAATACTCTGCTCCTGTTCCGCTTCACTCTGCCCGCTCACATCCTCCTGCTCACTGCTCCACGGCTCTGCTTCGCCAATCACTTGCAGCGGTGTCGTCATCCCAGGCAACAACCGAAACTTCGTGCGCAGTATCTCCTGTCGCTGGATCACGCTGTCCACGGCCCTCTCCCAACCGGCAAGATTCAACGGTCCCATTACACGCACCACGCAAACCGTGCTGTATGCGGCGCTGTAATCCTCCTGCTGCAACAGCCACAGATGGCGCTGTTGCGGTGATAGACGATAGCCTTCCAAACTCTGCTCTTGCATATTCAATTTCGTCCTTATTCCTGTAACTCGACAGTTGAGGCTTAGAAGTCCGTACGGGTGAATGGATCCGTCATCGCAAACAGTATCTGCCGCGCTCCGGTGTAGGGCGCTCGTGAATGTGCGGTCAACATATTGTCGAGCATTAACAGATCGCCTTGCTGCCAACGAAAAGAGACCATCTCCTTTAGATAGGCATCACGCAAATGGTCCAGGACAGAAGGCTCGATCGGAGAGCCGTCGCCGTAGTAAGTGTTATTGGGAAGATTTCCTTCCCCAAACTGTTCCAACAATGTCTCACAGAGAGTTGGCTCGAGGGTGGTGATATGAAAGAACGTCGCATGATTAAACCAGACCATTTCACCAGTCCGTGGGTGGGCAGCTGCTACCGGTCGAACTTGATAAGTTCTCAAACGATCGCCCTTCTTCCATTCAAACTTGATGTCATTTCGCCGGCAATAGTCCTCGGCCGCAGACTTATCGGTTGTCTGAAACACTGTCTGCCACGGCAGGCCAAATCCGTCACCAAAGTTGCGCAAGTACATCCACTTTTTAGCGATGAAGCGATCTCTAATCGTCGGGTCCAGGCGTTTGAAGATCTTTCTACAGTCGCCGATGGGCGTCTCGCCTCGATCTTGAGCGGGCGTCATGCAAAAGAAGAAGAGCCGGAGCGGAAGTGACTTGCAGTACGAATGCTCGTTGTGTGGGAAGATCGCCAGGTCGGCCGGGTAATCAGTGGACGTGTAAATCCTATCGCTAACCTCATGCCGCGGCGATGAACGTTCCTGATAAGGCATAATCTCGCCGGAGATTGCTCTCACAGATCCCTCAAAGTCTGCGACAGATTTCAGAGCGAAATTTCGAAATAGTATGGCTCCATGCTTCAATAATTGTTTGTCGATAAAGTCTCGATTCATTGCCGCCCAACTGATGAGACTCAGGTCCTTAACGCCTGGCTGGATCATCAATGGAAGAGATTGTCCAGAGTCCAGGAGCTCGGTCTTGATCAGCCCTTCCTGCGACACACTGATAACCTTGGGTTTGGAAAGATCGCTGCTACTGAAGCGTAATCTGTTAGTGGTCCGGGTCTTCTCCATAGTTCTCCGTCCTAAAACACTGAATAAACGTCCGGCGATTCCGGAAGGAATCACATCAACAAGTGGTGCTCTGAATTATCGGGCGGGGCTATCAGGAAGGAATCGAACCGCATTATGTTCTATGCGGCTTCCGCATTGACTGAAAGATGCATTTCTGCCGGCTAGAATACTGAAGCCTGTGGGTCTTAAACTCAGCTCGATGGCGCGGAGTTTATTCAAATTATCCAGTCCGTGATATTTCTCGGTCAGACGCCTGCTCTGAAAAAGCTCCACGTCGGACAAACAGAGGAACGGCAGGTCGCTTACTCGATCCAAATCTATCAACCTGCTTTTCCCTTTAAATTAATACCGTTGATGGCGGCCCAATCCGCATCTGCTTGCCTAAACATTTCAATCGCTTCGTGGAATCGGTATGCATTCACAATCGGGTGAAGGTACGCATCCGCGTTGATCGACAACTGGCTTATGTCTACCTCCGCCGGAGCAGAGGTTTTCGTTCCATACTGCTCGGCGGGTAACTTGAGGTCCAACTTTTCGAGGATGGAGATGCCTTCCTGGAAGTCCGATTGCTCCGTGCCCCACAGAAGACGGGCCAATTCGCGGTCAAGTAGACGATGAAATTCGCCGAATGAATGATAGAACCACGTATAAAGTAACCCGTCAGCAGAGAGGTAATTGTAGATGTTCCTAAGTCCCAATTGCGGATCGTGCAGGTGATGAACGACTCCCGTAGATACGATCAAGCGATACTCGTTCGAGAGATGCAGATCGAGCAGGTTTGCCTGCTCAAAAGTCACATTCGTGATGCCATTTTTCCGAGCGATTTGCGAGGCTACGCTGAGCGACGATGCAGATAAATCAATACCCGTAAACTTCGCTTTGGGATAGTTCTTAGCCAGTGCCAATAACCGATGACCCGATCCGCACCCCGCATCCAGGATTTGCCAGTTCTCAAAATCCTGTTTGGGAAATAACACTTCAATCACGTTCGTCAAATCCCGAATAAGACTGTCTCCAGTGGCCGGCGTTGGATAAGGATACTTCTCATAGAGCAATTTGATGCCTCTGGTTGCGGCGTCAAGCTCCAGTTCTTCTGCTTCCTCGAGCAGTCTTTCTTTTGTGAGTCGTATAAGTTGAGGCTTGACAGCAATCCGTTGCGACCAAATCTGATCTGTTAAAGGATTTCGACTTACGCTTTGGTTTAACTTCACTGCATCTCTCCCATCAGTCCTGCCCTAATGGCCTGCGGTTTCACCGTTCCCAGCATGCGGCGTGACATCTCTTTGTTCTCGGTCTGCCGGCTCACTTGCAATTGCTTGTCGCGTTCTGACAGTACCTCACACAATGTCTCGAGGGTTATCGAAGGCTGAGCTGTCACTGCTTCAAGAATTGTTTGGTAGCCATCCACCATGCGCTTGATCGTTTCCGGCGTGAAGAGGTCCGAGCTATATCTCATCCATCCGATAAGATTTTGATCAGCCTCTGCCATGTACAAACTCAGATCGAAGATAGTCGTCGGTGTCTCAACGTGAAGGGGGGTGACAGTTAGCCCGGGCAGTTGCCTGGACCAGCGCGGAAGATTCTGAAGGCCGAACATAACCTGAAAGATCGGGTTTCGTCCCAACTGACGCTCAAGCTTTAAATTGTCCACCACCTTGTCGAATGGCAAGTCCTGATGTGCGTAAACCCTCAAGGTAGTCTCGCGTACGCGGACTAAAAGCTCCTGAAATGTAGGGTTTTCCGAGAGGTCGGTTCGTATCACCACTTGATTCACAAATAATCCAATCAACCCTTCAATCTCGCTGCGATCACGATTGGCGACGTCTACTCCCACCACGATGTCTTCCTGCTTGCTGTAATAGTGCAATAAGACATCGAATGCTGTGAGGAGAAACATAAAGAGGGTGACATCTTCACGAGCGATCATTTTTTTGATCTCTCTTGTCAACTCTGGACTTATCCTCATGCGCTCCGTCGCTCCTCGATTACTCCGCACGGACCGCGGCTCTCGGCCGGCGCTTAGATCCAAAGCTGCCGGCGCGCCTTTTAGCTCTTCGCGCCAGTACTCCATTTCACGCTCTAGTTTGTCCCCTGCCATTCGGTTGCGTTGCCAGACTGCATAATCAACATACTGCACGGCCAACTCCGTCTGCTCCTGGCCGCTCTTTGTATCCGACAACTCTGCCGCGTAAAAATCGTTCAATTCCTTCATTAACACGCCCAGCGACCAGCCATCCGAAACGATATGGTGCATCGTTAACAACAACACATGCTCCTGTTCGCCGAGCTTCAGGACGCGGCTACGAAACAGCGGACCCGTCGCCAAATCAAACGGCCTCTCACCTTCCTGCATGGTCATAGCCTGTGCCTGCCGTTCACTCTCCTGTCGGCTGAGATAGCTGAGGTCTGTCAATTCCACTCGCATCACCCACTGCTCTCCAATCACCTGCACGGCTTCACCACGTTTCATCGGAAAGTAACTGCGCAGTATTTCATGGCGGCGCACGATGCGGTTCAGACTACGTTCGAGTGTCTGAAGGTTGAGCTCGCCGCTGAGTCGAACCGCGACGGGCATGTTGTAAGCAGAAGAATCGGGCTGGAGTTGATCGAGAAACCATAGCCGCTGTTGGGCAAACGATAGTGGTAACAATTGATCGCGCGAAACGGTGACGATGGGCGTAGCGTCAGCGAAGGAATCTTCGGCGCGCAGCGCTGCTTGCAAGCTGAGCGAGAACTGTGCAGGAGTTGGCTCAACAAACAAGGTGCGCAAAGGTATTTCCAGTTGAAACTTCTCGCGCAGTTTAGAAATGACCTGCATGGCTAACAACGAATGACCGCCAAGATCAAAGAAGTTGTCGTGGATTCCAATCCCAGCCACTTTCAGCACTTCACTCCAGATGCGTGTGACCTCTTCTTCAAGCATGCTGCGGGGTGCTATGTAAGAGTCACGCTCGACGAGACTCTCCTCGGGCGCGGGTAACGCCTTGCGGTCTACCTTACCGTTGGCAGTCAGTGGCAGGCGCGGCAGTTCTATGAACGCGGCCGGCAACATGTAATATGGCAAATGCGCCTGCAGGTATTGCCGCAACTCACCCACACCCACCTCCTGCCCATCGCTGACGAAGTATGCGACCAATCGCTTATCGCCTGGTTGATCTTCGCGAACAATAACGACCTGCTCGCATATGCCGGCATAGCTCGCCAGCCTTGATTCAATCTCGCCCAGTTCAATGCGAAACCCTCTCAGTTTGATTTGGGCGTCACGTCTTCCCAGGAATTCGATGACGCCATGGGACAGGTACGTCGCGGTATCTCCTGTGCAATACAATCGCTCGCCCGCCCGCTCACTGTACGGATGTGGCACGAACTTCTCCGCGGACAGCTCAGGTCGGTTCCAGTAGCAGCGGGCCAGCCCGTCCCCACCGAGATATAACTCACCCGCGATGCCAACGGGAACGGGTTGCAGATGCTGATTCAGTATGTAGGCCTGAGTGTTAGAAACCGGGATGCCGATGGGTATCGTTTGTGTGTCCTCAGCGATCGCGGTTAGCAGATGGCTGATAGCGAAAGTCGTGCTTTCGGTTGGTCCATAGCCATTATGCAATTGTTCCGGCGCTCCTTTTGCGAGCACCTGGTTCATATACTTCGCATCAACCACTTCACCGCCGACGAGAAGAACGCGCATCGATTTGAAAGCGCGCGGGTCAGCAGCGACGGTTTGATTAAACAGCGCAGCGGTCAGAAACATTACGCTAATCCGCTGCTCTTCAAGATGTCTTACGAATTGTTGGGGAGAGAGTGCCACATCTCTACTGACGCCAACGAGGCGCGCTCCATGCAGCAACGCTCCCCAGACTTCGAAAGTTAACGCGTCGAACGACGGATTAGAAACCTGCCCGATCGTATCCGTGGCGCCGAAGTCAACATAATTTGTATTGCAGACCAGGCGATTAATGGCGCGATGAGACACGCACACTCCCTTGGGCATGCCGGTTGAACCAGACGTGTAGACTATATAAGCCAGATTCTCAGTTGTTGCCGACACTGCAGGATTGTCATCGCTCCGTGTCTCGATTATTTCGCGATCCGCATCAATGCAAACGACCGATCCTCTATTGAGAAGCAGCGATTCAAGATGTCGCTGCTGCGTGACGAGCAGGTGAACGGCTGCATCCTTGAGCATGAACTGAAGGCGCTCCCGCGGATAGACAGGATCGAGCGGTACATAAGCGCCACCCGCTTTGAGAATACCGACTAACCCAACGATCATCTCAATCGAGGGTTCCATCATGATGCCAACCCGCACTTCCGGTCCCACGCCCTTATGACGTAAGTAGTGGGCCAGTTGATTCGCTCTGCGATTGAGTTCTGTATAGATAAGTTGTCGCTCACCGTAACGCACAGCCGTGGCATCCGGAGTCTTCTCTACCTGCTTTTCAAATAGCTGGTGGACACACTGGTCAACCGGATAGTCGGTCCTATTGTTGTTCCATTCGAACAACAGTTGATGTCTTTCTGAGTCCGTCAACAATGAATAGCTTGCCAGCCGCTGTTCAGGATTGGTGCAAATCCTTGCCAGCAAAAGCTGAAGTTGCTCGAGCATTTTTTGAATCGTATCGCTATCGAAACGCGAGGTGTCGTACGCGAGCTTCAGCAATAACTCTTTGCCGGAGGCAACGATCATGGTCAACGGATAATGTGACCTCTCAAAGTAGACGACTTCACTGATTTTTAATTCACTATCGGCTTTCTTGAGGACGCCGGCGACGGGGTAACTCTCGAACACAAAAATGCTCTCAAAAAGAGGTTCGCGCGATGGCAGGTCGCTCCACTCATGCACCTGCACGAGCGGACTATATTCAAACTGCCTCATCTCCACCTGTTGGTCTTGCAGCTTCTTCAGAGCGGTCAGCAGGAATTCGTCGCCACGTACGCTAACCCGCATCGGCAACGTATTGATAAATAGTCCAACCATTTTCTCAATGCCTGCGAGTTCAGCAGGCCTGCCAGAAACCGTGGTGCCAAAGACGATGTCTTCTTCACCACTGTAGTGGCACAGCAGTAATGACCACGCCCCTTGTATCAAGGTGTTCAACGTCAATTGATGTTTGCGGCCCAATGACTGCAAGTCGGCGGTAGCGGATTCTGATAGCCGGATCCTTTGCGCGTCGTAATGCTCCGGCCCTGGACTTAGTTGATCAGCATTACGTGTGATACCCAAAGGAGTAGGTGACGTGAAGCCTTTCAGGGTTTTTCGCCAGTAGGCCTCTGCGTTTGCGAGGTCCTGTTTTTTTAGCCACGCAATGTAATCACCATAAGGCCGTGTGTTTGCTAAGTTGACATTTTCGCCCCGGCAACGGGCACGATAGCCAGCGAAAACCTGATCAAGCAGCAACGGGAGAGACCAACCGTCAACGATGATGTGGTGACGGCTCCAAAGAAAGCGATAAGTATCTTGAGCCAGATGTATAAGTGTGAATCGCATTAATGGAGCTTTCGAGAAATCGAAGCCGCGGTTGCGATCCGCTGTGAGCAAAGCTTCCAACCGCTCCAACTGCTCAGTACCGGCAAAACCTCGCCAGTCCAGTTCGACAAAAGGCACACTCACCTGCTGGCGAACGATCTGCAGTGGCTTTTCACGACGCTCCCATAAGAACAGTGTTCGTAGCGATGGATGCTGGTCTATTACGTCCTGCCATGCTTGCTTGAATGCTGGGACATCGAGTTTGCCTTGCAGCGTGAAGCTGGATTGGCCGAAATGCGCCTCGGAATCGGGGTTGTAGAGGCCGTGAAACAGCATTCCCTCCTGCATCGGAGAGAGAGAATAAATGGCTTCAATGTTGTCCCTGGACGATTTCATTTTATTATTTGCAGAAGCTCTGCCCGAAAAGTCATTCGGGCCGGGCCGAAAGGTCTTCAGCTATTGCGTGGGGGTGGTGTCTTAATTTGGATTTCTCTGTGCACCCTCTGTGTCCTCTGTGTCTCTGTGGTTAACTGTTCCGCGGAAAAAATCCACCACGGAGGCACAGAGAACACAGAGGGTGCACAGAGAAGAGTTCAAATTAGGCCAGTACGTGCGGGGGTAAGATTTTGACTTCTTGGGCAAAACCCTTGAAGCGAGTAGGGCCTACACGTTGAGCAAATCGGCGTCGTGTGACCCTTTGAGCTCGACGAGCAGAGCTTCCAATTCCGGAGCACTCAAATCGGATTCCGGAAAATCCGAAGGAGTAAACCCACCTGCATGCGGCGATAGGCAGTGTTGGATAAGCTCTTTCAGTGATGTGATGTAAGTCTGCGCCCACCCTTCAATCGTCGCTCGATGGTGAACCGTATCGCTATATATCCAATTAATCTGCAACTGGCCTCTCACAATGCGCGCGTTGATCTCTACAAGGTGACTACGTTGTGCCCGCGGACTGCAAACTTCACCACTCGTCTCATGCGCCAGCGTGAAAAGAGAGGTTTCGGTCATGCCCCGATCAAACTGACCTAGATAGTTGAAGCTGACTTCAGCTCGTTTACCTGCTCTCAGTTTCGTGCCTGCCTCATCGTTTCCGCTCAGGTACTTCGCCAATCCGTAGCCGATGCCGCGATTTGGTATTGCACGCAAATGCTCTTTGACTCTCTTTAAAGCCTCGGCCTCAGCGTCCGTTTCTATGATTTCAAGGCGAACCGGGAAAATACTGGTGAACCAGCCGACGGTACGCGTCAGATTCGCATCATCAAAAAGCGCTTCACGCCCATGTCCCTCCAGATCAATCAGAAGGCTCGTTTCACCGGTCCACGCTCGATATGCTAATGCTAACGCTGCGAGCAGAATGTCGTTGATCTGTGTGTTATAGGCGCGGGGCGCCTCATGGATCAGTTGCCTTGTTTCTTCGTCAGTAAGCGACACTCTGACGACTCTTGCAGACGATGCCCGGTTTGATCCGTTCGGATGGTCTACCGGCAGTGACCTGCCGCTTCGGTCTTGCTCATCACACCAGTATTGCAATTCTCGTTTCAGATCTTCATTACTGCGTGCATAGGTCACGAGCTGCTCCGCCCACTGCTTCATGGAACTGGTCTTCGCCGGAAGCTTCATTTGCACGCCTCGCGCGAGCTGCTCGTAACACGTTTGCAAATCTTCCAGGATGATGCGCCACGACACGCCATCAACGACGAGGTGATGAATGACCAAAAGGAGTTGACCCATAACCTCTGGTCCCCGGCCAAAGTGCACGCACCGCGCTAAGGGTCCTGTCCCCAAATTCAAACTGGCTTGTAACTCCTGAGCCTTGGCTTTAATCGCGAGTCGCTGATCCTCCGGGGACAAATTCGACAAATCGACATCCTCAAAAGCGACGGCCGTCTCCGACTCCGCGTTAAATTGCTCCCAACCAGATGCGTGTCGCACAAACCGCAACCGCAGCGCGTCGTGATGTAAAAACAACTCCCGAACCGCTGCTGCCATCAATGGCGTCTTTAAACTTCGAGAGACATCAAATAGAAAACTCTGGTTGTAGTGATGAGGCTCGATAATTTCTCTCTCAAAAAACCAGTGCTGGATGGCGGTCAGCGGCACTTGACCAGTGACCAGGCCTTGCTCAGCCTGAACGGCCGGCGCAGTTCCGGCTACCGCGCCCAACTCTGCAATGGTCTGAAATTGAAAAAGTTGTTTTGGGGTAAGCCTGATACCTGATTGGTTGGCCCTGGCGATAATTTGAATGCCCAAAATGGAATCCCCACCCAACCTGAAAAAGTTGTCGTGAACGCCTATTTGCTCAACACCCAGAACTGCTGACCAAAGCTTAACGAGGGTCTCTTCGACGACTGTGCGCGGACCGACGTAGGTGTCACCCATTTCAGATCGATCGTGATCAGGAACTGGAAGTGCCCGGTAATCCACCTTGCCATTGGGAGTCAGCGGCAGCTTCTCGAGCATTACAAAAAAGGCCGGCATCATGTAGCTGGGAATTTTCTCGCCAAGGAATGTGCGCAGTTCAACAATGCTTACCGGAGACTCTAACTGCGGGACGATGTAAGCAACCAATCGTTTCTCGCTCGGCACGTCTTCACGAACTATGACTGCGCTGGCTTGCACCGAAGAATGCTGGTTCAAAGCTACTTCAATCTCTCCGGGCTCGATTCGGAACCCTCGTATCTTCACTTGACGATCAGCACGGCCCAGAAACTCCAGATTGCCATCGTGGAGATAGCGGACCAGATCGCCTGTTGAATACAGACGCGACCCAGACACATCACTGAAACGGTCGGGAATAAACTTATCTGCCGTGAACTCCGGCTGGTTCAGATAACCCCATGCGAGCAGCGGTCCGCCAATGTGTAGTTCGCCCGGCACTCCAATGGGAACAAGTTCTCCACGTTGATCCAAAACGTAAAACGTTCTATTCGCCAGCGGGCGTCCGATTGGAATCGACTTGAGTGGTCCATCTCCCTGAATCGAGCGAGGAATGTCAAAGGTCGTTGCCGTCATTGTCGTCTCTGTTGGCCCATAGGCGTTGAGTAGACGCGCGGACTTCAGGGGTGTTTGTTCCCAGAGGCCTGCCACTTCCGGCCGTACCATTTCTCCGCCCGGAATCATTAGTTTCAAGACATTCGGTCCCAACAATCCCTGTTGACGTACTCCTTCATGCACTACTTCGTGCCAGTAAGCCGTCGGAAGATTGGCGATGGTGATCCCGGTCGCCGTTAACTCTCGATAAAAGTCTGCTGCGCTCCAGAACTCTTCCCCACGCAACACAATGGTCGCGCCGGTAATCAGCGTCGGCAGTATCTGCTCCAGAGATACATCAAAGTTGATGGAGGCAAATTGCAGCACTCTATCAGTCACCTCTATAGCGAACTGCTGTTGGATATCCAGGCAGTGGTTCAAACACATCTCATGCGATATCAGCACACCTTTTGGTTGGCCCGTCGATCCGGAGGTATAGATCACGTAAGCAAGATTCTCGGCTGATGATCCGCCAATAATGTTTTCGTTACGCTGTTGAGCGATGATTTCCCGGCTGGAGTCGAGGGATATTACATTGATCGTTTTGGCGGTAGCTGGTAATCGAGCAACCAAAGGCTTTTGCGTAAGCAGTACTGACATCTGCGTGTCTTGCAGCATAAATGCCAAACGCTCTTCGGGATAAGACGGATCCAACGGCACATAAACCCCACCAGCCTTGAGTATCGCCAGCAACCCAATGATGATGTCCAATGATCGTTCGACAAATAGACCTACCGAGACTCCGGGCTTAACTCCCTGGGATTGCAGGTAGCAGGCTAACTGGTTAGCTTGCCTGTTAAGATCGTCATACGACAACTGTTGCTCATCACAGATTACTGCAAGGTTGAGCGGTGTCTGCGCCACTTGAAACTCAAAGAGTCGGTGTATGCATTGCGCCTGCCAATCGGCTGTCGACTTATTATTCCAGTCGACTGTTAGAAGTTGTCCTTCGTCCTTATCGACAATGTCCAGGAACGCTATCGGCTTCTGCGGGCTGACGACGATAGATCCGAGCAGAACATCGAAATGATGAAGCATCCTGCTGATGCTGGTGGACTCGAAAAGATCTGTCCGATACGTGATCGAGACCCTTAATCCGTGCTGTGTATCTACGATGGCGACCGCGAGATCGAAGACGGCGGTTTCTCTCTCAATTGCCATGTACTCCAAAGTGAGGTCGGGCAAATCGAGCGCCATGCTTGGCGTGCTCTGATAATCGAACATCACTTGAAAGATTGGTGCACTGCTCAAGCTGCGTCCGGGTTGCAACTCATTAACCAGTTTTTCGAAGGGCAAGTCCTGGTGTGCGTAAGCGTCGAGCACCACATCTCGCACGCGTTTCAGCAATTCCTGAAAAGTCGGATTGTTTGAAAGATTCGTCCGTAAAACGAGAGTGTTAATGAATAGTCCGATCAGCCCCTCAACTTCCGAACGGCTTCGGCCCGCAATCGGAGTCCCAAGCAAAATGTCTTCCTGTTGCGTGTAGCGATAAAGGAGAGTGTCGAAGGCAGCCAGCAGTAACATGAAAATAGTGACGCCTTCACGTTGACTCAATTGCTTCAGCGATTCTGTCAAACCTTTGACAACATCAACCTTTGGGTTGCTCCCCGGTAGTTCTGAAGAGCGGGACGAGGCCGGTCAGTCGTTAGCTCGAGTAGCGGTGGAGACTCGGCAAGTTGTCGGGCCCAATAAGCGAGTTGTTTTTGTAGTCTCTCACCGGTTAACCAGCTTCTCTGCCACACCGAAAAATCGGCATATTGAATCGCCAACTCAGGAAGCGGCGAGGGAACTTGTATTGAGTAAGCTTGATAGAGGGTCGCTAGTTCCCGAAAAAAGATCCCCATGGACCAGCCGTCGCTAATGATGTGATGAAATGTAAGCAGCAGGACATGTTCCTGTGGACTCAACGCCAAAACTCTTGCGCGCAGTAATGGGCCAGAGGCGAGATCGAACGGCCGCAACGCTTCATTCAGCGCCAGCCGTTGCACGTGCGACTCTTGCTCCGATGGATCGATCTCAGAGAGATCGACAATGGGAAGCTTCACTGTCTGTGCCGGCCAGATAATCTGCCTGGCTGGACCATCGTCCGCAACGAACGTTGTCCGCAATGCTTCGTGGCGTCGGATAATCTCGTTGAGACTCTGTTCGAGTGTCACCACGTTGAGTCTTCCACGCACCCGATAGGCAGGATAGATATGATAAGTAGAACTATCCGGCTCAAACTGTTCCAGGAACCAGAGACGTTCCTGCGCGAACGATAGGCGCGGGTTTAGATCTGACTCGCTCCTCTTTGGAATCGTGTGTTGTCGCGAGGCATCTGTGCCTTTGATACCGAGCCGTTGTGCGAGAATTTCCCGCATCTCCGGAGGCAAATTAGCAATTCGCGCTGAAAGATCACTCATGAACGTTCTCTATCCGTTGGCTTCACTGAAAAGTAGTTCCCTTGCCTTGTCCGGGGAAATTTTTTGCAATTCACTTAGTAGTTGCGCTATCTCATCCGTGACGACAAGATCGTTTTCCGTCTGCGATAACAGCAGACAAAGTTCTGCCACAGTCGGAGCCTCGAAGATGGACCGCAGACGCAGCTCAACTTCCAGGAAGCTTTGAACACGAGATATAACCTGAATGGCCTTGAGAGAATCACCGCCCAGTGCGAAGAAGTTGTCATGCATGCCAACCCGCTCCACTTTCAGCACCTCGCTCCAGATCCCTGCCACTACTTCCTCAATCGCTGTGCGGGGCGCCACATAGCTGTCCGCCAACTCCGGTCGCGTTCCTTCCGGCGCCGGCAACGCTGCCCGATCCACTTTCCCATTCGCCGTCAACGGCAACTCCGCCAGCCACACATACCCCGTCGGCACCATGTACTCCGGCAACTTCTGTTTCAACCACTCCCGCAACTCACTCACACCTAACTCCGACTCCGACACCAGGTAGGCCACCAGACGCTTGTCGCCAGGTTCATCTTCACGCGCCAGCACCACCGCCTCGCGAATCGCCGCGTGTTGCCGCAACACTGCCTCCACCTCTCCCAACTCGATGCGGAACCCGCGCACCTTCACCTGCTGATCCCGCCGCCCCTGGTATTCAATCTCCCCGTCGCCTCGATACCGTCCCATATCTCCTGTCCGGTACATCCGCGCCCCACCACTCTCGCTGTAGGGATGCGGCACAAACTTCTCCGCCGTCGCCTCCGCTCGCCCCAGATAGCCACGCGCCAGTCCTTCGCCTCCCAGATACAACTCTCCACTCACTCCCACCGCCACCAACTGCTGCTCCTTATCCAGTATGTAGACCTGGTGTCCCGTCCACCGGTCTCCCGATCGTCACCGCCGCCCCAGCCTCCCGCGCCACCTCTCCCCAGGTCGCGTAGGTCGTCGCCTCCGTCGGCCCATACAGATTCGTCACCTGCTGCACCTGCTCCAGCCCGTACAGTTCATCCGCCAGGGGTCGTGGCAATGGCTCCCCGGCCAGATTCACCCGCTGCACACTCGCCGGCACCGCCCCCAACCGCACCAACTCCGCCATCGCCGACGGCACCGTGTTTATCAGCCGCACCGCTCCACCCGGCACTTGCCCCAACTCCAATGCGTTCTCCGCCAGCAGCACTACGCCGCCGCTAGTCAAGCGGCGCAAACAACTCGAACACCGATAAATCGAAACAGATCGACGTGCTCGCCAGCATGCCTCCCAGTTCCGCACTTGCAAATGTCCGCTGCGCCCACTGCACGAACACCGCCGCGCTGCGATGCGCAATCGCCACTCCCTTCGGCCGGCCCGTCGAACCCGACGTGTAGATCACATAGGCCAGGTTCTCGGCACGCACCCCACTCTCCGGATTCGCCTCACTCTCACTCGCGCGCTCGGCTTCCGCTCCATCCAGATATACTTCCTGCAGCCCCGGGCCGCTCACCCGGCCCCGCAACTTCTCTTCCGTCAACAGCACCGTCACGCCCGCATCCGCCACCATGAACCGCAGTCGCTCTTCCGGATAGCTCCCGTCCAGCGGCACGTAAGCCCCGCCAGCCTTCAGCACCCCCAGCAGTCCCACCACCAACTCCACCGACCGCTCCAGCAACACTCCCACCAGCACTTCTGGTCCTACCCCACAGCGCCGCAGCCGCCACGCCACTTGATTCGCACGCCGGTTCAACTCCTCATAACTCACCTGCTCCGCCCCAAACCTCACTGCCACTGCTTCCGGTTGCCGCGCCACCTGCGCTTCGAACAACTCATGAATCGTCTGCTGCAACTCCACATACGCCACCCTCGTCTCATTGAACTGCACCAGCAACTGCTCTCGCTCCGCACGGCTCAACAACGGCAACTCTCCTACTCGTTGCTCCGGGTTGGTTGCAATCTCTTGAAGCAGTACCTCCATATGGCCCAGCATTCGCTTCATCGTTGCTGCATCGAAACGCTTAGAGTCATATAAAAGCTTTAGCCTGAGATTTGGATTCAGACCGACGAGCAGTGAAAGCGCGTAATGCGTCATTTCATGAACACTGACGTTCGTAATCTCCAGCCCCGCCTCTTTTCCGCCTAGTCCCTTCACCGGATAATTTTCAAAAACAAAGATCGTTTCGAATAATGGCGCGCCACGCGGTACGTCGCTCCACGCCTGCGCCTGCATCAGCGGCGTGTATTCAAATTGCCTGCTCTTTAGTTGCTGCTCTTGCAGATCTTTCAGTAAGGGTAATAAGGAGTTGCCGGCGCGGACCTGGACTCTTACCGGCAGCGTGTTGATAAAGACGCCGATCATTGACTCAATTCCATCGAGCGCGGGTGGTCGCCCGGAGACAGTGGCTCCAAATACAACGTTTGTCTCGCCGCTGTACCGGCTCAACAACAGCGCCCATGTTCCTTGCACAACCGTATTGAGAGTTAGTTGGTGACGTCGCGCTAACGTTCGTAAGGCTGAGGTTGTTTGGCTCGAAAGGATCAGTATTTCCTTGTCGTAAGTATCATCCGTGGCCGTAGGGGCGATGGCTATTCGATCGATTCCCAAAGGCGTCGGAGCAGTAAACTCCCTGAGCGCCTCTCGCCAATATGTTTCTGCTTCGCTCAGGTTCTGCTGTCTGAACCACGCAATATAATCACGATACGGACGCGGCAGTTTGAGGTATAAAGCCTCGCCCTTACGGTAGGCGTTATAAAAGGAGAAGACCTCCTTCAACAACAAAGGCAACGACCATCCGTCCAGCAATAGATTATGAATGGTCCATACCAGTTGATGGTCTTCCTCTGAAAGTTGGACGATTGTGAAACGAGCCAGCGGCGCCTGAGCAACGTCGAAACCCTTTCGCTTGTCACTCTCGAGGAAAGAATGTAATCGCTGTTGCTGTTCGGGCGCTGACAGTGCTCGATAGTCTTGCTGGTCCCACTTGAGGATCACGTTCTGGTGGACTATCTGTACCGGCTCCGGCAGGCCTTGCCAGGTAAAGGAGGTTCTTAAGATCGAGTGGCGATTGACTACCTGCTCCCATGCCCGCTTGAGCGCGGGAATATCAAGCTGGCCGGATAACGTGTAATTCAATTGAACTGTATAGACATCAGAAGTCGATGTGTAGAGTGCGTGAAACAAGATGCCTTGCTGCATCGGTGAGAGGGTATAGATATCTTCTATCTTGCGATCTTTTCCGGCAATTCTATCGAGCTGGAACTGGTCCAGACCTGCGTATGGAAAATCGGACGGTGTATAGCCGTTAGCGTCCGGCGACTGGCAATGAGAAATGAGTGATCGCAGTGCGCCGAGGAATCGCTCGGCCAGTCGTTCAATGGTTATGCGCCGGTGAATCTTCTGGCTGTAAGTCCATACGAGCTGGAGCTGGCCATTAGAGATGCCGCCATTAACACTCAATAGATGGCGCCGGTTCCCTCTTGAGCTGTGAATTGGTCCAACGCTTTCGCTGGCTCGTGCAAATATCGATTTCTCAGGCAGGATGTTGTCGAACTGGCCCTGATAGTTGAAAACCACCTCCGCTTGAGGCATCGTTCTCAATCTTTCGGCGACCTGCGCGTCGTTCCTCAAATATCGCAACAGTCCATAGCCGATGCCGCGATTAGCAACCGTGCGAAGCTGTTCCTTGATCGACTTCAATATCTCTCCGACACCATCATTAGATCTCATTTCCAACAGGACCGGGAAGACAGTCGTAAACCATCCGACGGTCCGCGATAGATTGACATTTTCGACAATCTGCTCGCGCCCGTGCCCTTCAAGATCGACGAGCTGCGAAGATTCTCCCGTCCATTCGTTGAGTGACTGGACCAGGGCCGTTAATAACACGTCATTAATCTGAGTGCGGTAAGCTGCCGGAACCTCTCGTAATAGCGCCTCGGTATCGTCGGCGCTGAGCGATACGAACACCGAGCCGGCGTGCATTTCCGAGTTTTCTCCTTCAACAAAGTCGCGCGGAAGCCGCCCGATTTGGCAACGTGGCTTCGCGAGCCAGTATTCCAATTCCGATTCGAGGGCGCTCGACGACACATAATCACCGATTAGTTCAGTCCATTGCTTGAACGACGTCGTCTTCGGCGGGAAAGTGATGGCTGTCCCCTCGCTCGCTTGCTGATATGCACTCTGCAAGTCGTCCAAAAGAATACGCCACGAAACTCCATCGACGACCAGGTGGTGAATGACGATCAAAAGACGACATAGACTCTGCTCATCTGAATCAAACAGCGTGACACGGACCAGTGGACCACTGCTCAGATTGAGACTGGCCTGTAGCTCCGCCGCGTGAGTTTCGATCGCGGCAATCTGCTCGTCCTCGGTTCCCGATAAAACAATTCGGGTAAAAACATCCTTAGCGTCCGCGTTCGTGTGAACCTGCTGCCAGCCGTTATCATTTTTGGAGAAACGCAGTCGCAAAGCGTCGTGCTGTAATAGCAAATGGTCC
Source organism: uncultured Acidobacteriota bacterium (assembly GCA_963748155.1). Lineage (GTDB taxonomy): Bacteria > Acidobacteriota > Blastocatellia > Pyrinomonadales > Pyrinomonadaceae > PSRF01. The sequence continues at coordinate 786,461 of CAVVHV010000006.1, forward strand.
ACCACCTGCTCCATAAGAGCAGGTTTAATAGGTGCTTTGATTTTGAGAAGTCTCGCCTGATTCCAGTGATGTGGATCCGTTAAGTCCTGCTCAAAAAACCAATGCTGTATAGGAGTGAGTTGTACGGGACCTGTAACGAGACCCTGTTCAGCTTCGAGTGCAGGAGCGATGTCAATCACCCCAGCCAGGTCGGCAATGTTCTGATGCTGGAATAGTTGGCGCGGAGTAAAACGGAGACCTGCGTGGTTGGCTCGGGCAACGATTTGAATACTGAGGATCGAGTCGCCACCCAACTCGAAAAAGTTGTCGTTGATCCCAATCTGCTTTACGCCGATTACCTCTGACCAAATTTCGGTAAGTTGTTTTTCCACTAGTGTTCTGGGAATGACAAAGGTCTCATCCAGTTCCGGTCGCGTTCCTTCCGGCGCCGGCAACGCTGCCCGATCCACTTTCCCATTCGCCGTCAACGGCAACTCCGCCAGCCACACATACCCCGTCGGCACCATGTACTCCGGCAACTTCTGTTTCAACCACTCCCGCAACTCACTCACACCTAACTCCGACTCCGACACCAGGTAGGCCACCAGGCGCTTGTCGCCAGGTTCATCTTCACGCGCCAGCACCACCGCCTCGCGAATCGCCGCGTGTTGCCGCAACACTGCCTCCACCTCTCCCAACTCGATGCGGAACCCGCGCACCTTCACCTGCTGATCCCGCCGCCCCTGGTATTCAATCTCCCCGTCGCCTCGATACCGTCCCATATCTCCTGTCCGGTACAGCCGCGCGCCACCACTCTCGCTGTAGGGATGCGGCACAAACTTCTCCGCCGTCGCCTCCGCTCGCCCCAGATAGCCACGCGCCAGTCCTTCGCCTCCCAGATACAACTCTCCACTCACTCCCACCGGCACCAACTGCTGCTCCTTATCCAGTATGTAGACCTGTGTCCCGTCCACCGGTCTCCCGATCGTCACCGCCGCCCCAGCCTCCCGCGCCACCTCTCCCCAGGTCGCGTAGGTCGTCGCCTCCGTCGGCCCATACAGATTCGTCACCTGCTGCACCTGCTCCAGCCCGTACAGTTCATCCGCCAGGGCGTCGTGGCAATGGCTCCCCGGCCAGATTCACCCGCTGCACACTCGCCGGCACCGCCCCCAACCGGACCAACTCCGCCATCGCCGAGGGCACCGTGTTTATCAGCCGCACCGCTCCACCCGGCACTTGCCCCAACTCCAATGCGTTCTCCGCCAGCAGCACTACGCCGCCGCTAGTCAAGGGCGCAAACAACTCGAACACCGATAAATCGAAACAGATCGACGTGCTCGCCAGCATGCCTCCCAGTTCCGCGCTTGCAAATGTCCGCTGCGCCCACTGCACGAACACCGCCGCGCTGCGATGCGCAATCGCCACTCCCTTGGGCCGGCCCGTCGAACCCGACGTGTAGATCACATAGGCCAGGTTCTCGGCACGCACCCCACTCTCCGGATTCGCCTCACTCTCACTCGCGCGCTCGGCTTCCGCCCCATCCAGATATACTTCCTGCAGCCCCGGGCCGCTCACCCGACCCCGCAACTTCTCTTCCGTCAACAGCACCGTCACGCCCGCATCCGCCACCATGAACCGCAGTCGCTCTTCCGGATAGCTCCCGTCCAGCGGCACGTAAGCCCCGCCAGCCTTCAGCACTCCCAGCAGTCCCACCACCAACTCCACCGACCGCTCCAGCAACACTCCCACCAGCACCTCTGGTCCTACCCCACAGCGCCGCAGCCGCCACGCCACTTGATTCGCACGCCGGTTCAACTCCTCGTAACTCACCTGCTCCGCCCCAAACCGCACCGCTACTGCTTCTGGTTGCCGCGCCACCTGCGCTTCGAACAACTCATGAATCGTCTGCTGCAACTCCGCGTATGCCACCCTCGTCTCATTGAACTGCACCAGCAACTGCTCTCGCTCCGCACGGCTCAACAACGGCAACTCTCCTACTCGTTGCTCCGGGTGCGCCACGATCCCTTCCAACAACACCTCGAAGTGGCCCACCATGCGATCGATCAACCGTGAGTCGAATAGGTCTGTGTTGTATTCCAGGTTTCCGATCAGCCCTTGTTCCGTATCTAACATCGATAGTGTCAGATCGAATTTCGCTGCTTCACGATCTGTCGCCAGGTAAGTCAACTCCAATCCCGGCAGATTGATCGCTTCTTTCGAAACGTTCTGTAGTACGAACATCACTTGAAAGATTGGACTGTGGCTAAGATCACGTTCCGGCTGCAATTGCTCCACCAACTGCTCAAACGGCAGGTCCTGATGTGTGTAGGCTCGAAGCGCCGTTTCACGAACACGCTTCAATAACTGACGGAAAGTAAGATTGCCTGAAAGATCCGTGCGCAATACCAGCGTATTGGCAAAAAAACCAATCAAGCCTTCGATCTCAGTTCTATTGCGTCCTGCAATAGGAGAACCAACAACCACGTCCTCTTGCCCGGAGTATCTGCTCAGCAATACTTTGAAGGCGGCGAGCAGGAGCATGAATAGTGTCACTCCCTCTTTCCTGCTCAATCCTCTCGCTGCTTCACTCAACTCGCGGCTTAGCGTCAGCTTTCGCGTGGCTCCCCGATTGCTCTGCACAGACGGTCTCGCGCGCTCTCCGAATATCTCCAGTATCCTTGGTGCTCCAGCCAATTCCTTTCGCCAGTGACTTAGCTGTCGCTCCAACTCCGTCCCCTTTACCTGTGCTCTTTGCCAGACCGCATAATCCACATACTGAACCGGCAGCGCGGCCAGGTTGAGGTTCCGCCCTTCGGCTTCCGCGCTATACGATTGCCATAACTCCTTCATCAACAGTCCCAGGGACCAACCGTCCGCAACGATGTGGTGCAGCACCAGCACCAGCACGTGTTCTTGATCACCCAACCTCAGCAAGTGACTGCGAAACACTGGTCCAGTGCCCAAGTCGAAAGGACGCTGCACTTCCTTGCGTAGTAACGCAGTTACTGTTTGCTCTGTATCTACAGCCCCACCCAGATCCACGAGCGTGAGCGTCACCGGCTCAGCCTCGCCAATCATCTGCACGGCCTGTCCGTTGTTTGTTGGGAAGGAACTTCGCAGCACTTCATGCCGCGTGACTACCGTACTCAGACTCCGCTCCAGCGCTCCAACATTCAGTTCGCCGCGAAGGCGAATAACTGCCGGCATGTTGTAAGCACAGGATCCCGGTTGTAATTGGTCCAAAAACCAGAGCCGCTGCTGGGCGAAGGAAAGCGGCAGTTTCAGATCGCGTCGCACGGCGCGGATCGGATCCGCGATCGCCAGCCGTTGTTCGTTCCTCAACGCCGCTTCGATATGTGCTGAGAGTTGCGCCGTCGACGGGGATTCGAAGAGTCTGCGGAGAGGAATCTCGACCTCGAAGTTTCTCCGGAGTCTTGAAACGACCTGCACGGCTAACAACGAGTGGCCGCCTAACTCGAAAAAGTTGTCGTGCATGCCAACCCGCTCCACTTTCAGCACCTCGCTCCAAATCCCTGCCACTACTTCCTCAATCGCTGTGCGGGGCGCCACATAGCTGTCCGCCAACTCCGGTCGCGTTCTTCCGGCGCCGGCAACGCTGCCCGATCCACTTTCCCATTCGCCGTCAACGGCAACTCTGCCAGCCACACATACCCCGTCGGCACCATGTACTCCGGCAACTGCTGCTTCAGCCACTCCCGCAACTCGCTCACACTTAGTTCCGACTCCGACACCAGGTAGGCCACCAAGCGCTTGTCGCCAGGTTCATCTTCACGCGCCAGCACCACCGCCTCGCGGATGCCCGCGTGTTGCCGCAACACTGCCTCCACCTCTCCCAACTCGATGCGGAACCCGCGTACCTTCACCTGCTGATCCCGCCGTCCAAGAAAGTCGATGTTTCCATCTGGCCTGTATCGTGCTAAGTCTCCTGTGCGGTACATTCTGTCGTCGATCGATTGCGTAAAGGGATTGACGATGAACCGCTCGTTAGTAAGCGCTTCATCAGACATATAACCTTTTGACAAGTAAGGAGTGCGGACATAGATTTCGCCAACCTCTCCTAGACCAACCAATCGCATCGCGTCATTCAGCACCAGCAACTGAACCTCATCTATACCTTTGCCGATCGATATCGCTTGAGTTAAGCGCTCTGAGTTTTCCACGTATGCGTGCGCGGGAACGGGAAAGTATCCGACTGCTTGCGGGGTTTCAGTGGCTCCGTAAAAGTTTACGCAACTGACTGCCGGCGCAATCTTGTGCAAACTCGACAGGTGACGACTGCTGAGTACATCACCGCCAATGAAAACGTGGCGCAAGGAAGGAAGCGAGACGCGCTCATCAGCCCCTGCGCCTTCCGCAAGAAGGCTCACCATTGCTGGCGTTAGATGGGCAACGCTGATTTCCTTCTCTCCCATCCAGGCCACCAGTTGATTCGGCGAAAGGTTTTCTAAGTCCGGAATGTGCAAAGCAGCACCGAGCGACAGCGGTGTGAAGATGTCGCGCAACAACGGGTCATGAGCCAGTCCGGATAGCATGCTGAACCTGTCAAACTCAGTTAAATCGAAACGTTGACTGTGCCACTGGAGGAAATGCGATAGCGGCCCGTGTCCCCCGAGGATCCCTTTCGGTGCTCCGGTGGAACCGGAGGTAAAGGCAACGTAGGCGAGATCGTCCGGGTTGATCTCAATCCCGGGATCATTAATCGGATAGGCGTCGAGTACGTCGTTGGTCTCAGCAGTCGCACGTTGCTGGAGTGCGAGTCGAGCGCGGCATGACATGCCTGTGATAAATCGATCGAGATCGGCCGGCATTGCCCCAGCCCGTTCCAGTTGCAGCCAGCCTCTGGGCGACGCAACGCCGAGTTGCTCGATCAAACGCGAGGCCGGATAGGTCGGATCGACTATGACGAAGGCTGCGCCCGCTTTCAGTACTCCAAGCATGGCCCATACGAGTGCGGCGCTACGATGACCACAGATTGCTATCACGTCTCGCCGGCCCAGGCCCTTATCTATGAGACAGTTGGCGAGTTGATTACTTCGTGCCTCCAGTTCCTTGTAGGTCCAGGCTTCGAAATCATCGCTTACTGCTACAGAGTCCGCAGCCCTTTCGGCACGGTCAGAAAACAGTTGATGGGCCGCTCTGGTCCAGGCAGTATGGATGCGCTGTGACGGATTGGGCAGGATCTTTAAGGCGGCGGGAGTGACTAGCGCGAAATCATTTATGCCGGCGTCTGGTGTCTCTATAATCTGCGTGAGCAGTTGTTGGAACTGGTCCAACAGATCTGACATCCGCTCTTGCTTGAAGAGATCGGAATTGTAAACCAGGCGAAGGCGCAGTCTGTCTTTGAACTCTACGGCATAGAGCGTTAAATCAAACTTGGAATCAATTTCGTTGGCTGCGAAGCCCTTAACATCCAGTCCAGGAATCTGCAGGTCGTCGCGGGCAATATTAATGACATTAAAGAAGACTTGAAATAAAGGTACGTGGTCCAACTCTGCGCCTGGGTCGCAGTACCTCGACAAGTTTTTCGAAAGGAAGATCCTGATGCGCATACGCGCCAAGCGCGGTCTCCCTGACTTTGGCCAGCAGTTGGCGGAAGCTTGGATTGCCGCTCAAATTCGTGCGCAGCAGCAGCGTGTTCACAAAGAATCCGATTAGCGGCTCAATCTCTTCTCGATTGCGTCCCGCGATCGGAAAGCCGACGACGACATCGTCCTGCACAGTCTCGCGATGCAGGATAATTTGAAATGTCGTCATCAGCAGCATGAAAAGCGTCACGCCTTCCTGACGGCAGAGAGTAGTCAGTGATGTGTGAAGTTCCACGCTGAGATTCAAAGCTGTAACCGCGCTTTGAAAAGTTCTTAATAGCGGCCGAGGATAATCCGTTGGTAACTGAAGCAACTCCGGCGCGCCGTGGAGTTGCTGTTTCCAGTAGCCAAGCTGTTGGTCCAGGACTTCGCCTTGCAACCACTCGTGTTGCCACGCGCTGAAGTCAGCGTACTGGATCGCCAACTCCGGTAGTGGTGAGGGACGTCCCGCGCAGTAAGCTTCATAAAGGTTGCCAAGCTCTCCAAACAATATGGATAACGACCAGCCATCGGCCACAATATGGTGCATCACCAGTAGCAGCACGTGATCCTCTGCTTCCAGACGCAGCAGTGTCGCTCGCAGCAAAGGACCCCGCTTCAAGTCGAAAGGCTGCTTAGCCTGCTGGTTAACTTCATGTAATGCTGTTTCTTCTCGTTCGGCCTCAGTCGAACCTCCGATTACTTCCAACTCCAGCTTCAACTGCAATCTGTCTTCTACGACCTGCATCGGCTCGCCATCTATTGCCTCGAAACGCGTACGCAATGATTCGTGCCGTCTGACGATTTCATTGAGACTGTCCTCCATTACCAGCACGTTCATCGATCCTCGGAGACGCTGCACCAGGGTCAAGTTGTACACGGCGTTCCCCGGCTCCAATTGGTCCAGGAACCATAGGCGTCGCTGTGCAAACGATGCCGGAAAGATGCAGCTCGGCTCCCCCTTCATCTCGTCTGCGCTCGTTCTATAGGTTTGGCTGTGCGATTGGTCTTTCATCGTCTCAATCAACTCTTCCCGTAGCTGCGGTTACGCGATACTTCTCGCGTGAGATCCGGCCAATCGGCACCGCACGGTAATAGTTACCACTACGCTGAGCCTCCGTGATGTAGTCTGAAAGACCAGCCACGGTAGGATCGGTAAAGAAACTGCGGAGAGGAACCTCGACCTCGAGACTTCTCCGGAGTTTTGAAACGACCTGCGTCGCTAACAGCGAGTGCCCGCCTAACTCGAAAAAGTTGTCGTGCATGCCAACCCGCTCCACTTTCAGCACCTCGCTCCAGATCCCTGCCACTACTTCCTCAATCGCTGTGCGGGGCGCCACATAGCTGTCCGCCAACTCCGGTCGCGTTCCTTCCGGCGCCGGCAACGCTGCCCGATCCACTTTCCCATTCGCCGTCAACGGCAACTCCGCCAGCCACACATACCCCGTCGGCACCATGTACTCCGGCAACTTCTGTTTCAACCACTCCCGCAACTCGCTCACACCTAACTCCGACTCCGACACCAGGTAGGCCACCAGGCGCTTGTCGCCAGGTTCATCTTCACGCGCCAGCACCACCACCTCGCGAATCGCCGCGTGTTGCCGCAACACTGCCTCCACCTCTCCCAACTCGATGCGGAACCCGCGCACCTTCACCTGCTGATCCCGCCGCCCCTGGTATTCAATCTCCCCGTCGCCTCGATACCGTCCCATATCTCCTGTCCGGTACAGCCGCGCCCCACCACTCTCGCTGTAGAGATGCGGCACAAACTTCTCCGCCGTCGCCTCCGCTCGGCCCAAATAGCCACGCGCCAGTCCTTCGCCTCCCAGATACAACTCTCCACTCACTCCCACAGGCACCAACTGCTGCTCCTTATCCAGTATGTAGACCTGGGTCCCGTCCACCGGTCTCCCGATCGTCACCGCCGCCCCAGCCTCCCGCGCCACCTCTCCCCAGGTCGCGTAGGTCGTCGCCTCCGTCGGCCCATACAGATTCGTCACCTGCTGCACCTGCTCCAGCCCGTACAGTTCATCCGCCAGGGGTCGTGGCAATGGCTCCCCGGCCAGATTCACCCGCTGCACACTCGCCGGCACCGCCCCCAACCGCACCAACTCCGCCATCGCCGAGGGCACCGTGTTTATCAGCCGCACCGCTCCACCCGGCACTTGCCCCAACTCCAATGCGTTCTCCGCCAGCAGCACTACGCCGCCGCTAGTCAAGGGCGCAAACAACTCGAACACCGATAAATCGAAACAGATCGACGTGCTCGCCAGCATGCCTCCCAGTTCCGCGCTTGCAAATGTCCGCTGCGCCCACTGCACGAACACCGCCGCGCTGCGATGCGCAATCGCCACTCCCTTCGGCCGGCCCGTCGAACCCGACGTGTAGATCACATAGGCCAGGTTCTCGGCACGCACCCCACTCTCCGGATTCGCCTCGCTCTCACTCGCGCACTCGGCTTCCGCTCCATCCAGATATACTTCCTGCAGCCCCGGGCCGCTCACCCGGCCCCGCAACTTCTCTTCCGTCAACAGCACCGTCACGCCCGCATCCGCCACCATGAACCGCAGTCGCTCTTCCGGATAGCTCCCGTCCAGCGGCACGTAAGCTCCGCCAGCCTTCAGCACTCCCAGCAGTCCCACCACCAACGCCACCGACCGCTCCAGCAACACTCCCACCAGCACTTCTGGTCCTACCCCACAGCGCCGCAGCCGCCACGCCACTTGATTCGCACGCCGGTTCAACTCCTCATAACTCACCTGCTCCGCCCCAAACCGCACTGCCACTGCTTCCGGTTGCCGCTCCACCTGCGCTTCGAACAACTCATGAATCGTCTGCTGCAACTCGGCATATGCCACCTTCGTCTCATTGAACTGCACCAGCAACTGCTCTCGCTCCGCACGGCTCAACAACGGCAACTCTCCTACTCGTTGCTCCGGGTGCGCCACGATCCCTTCCAACAACACTTGCCAGTGTCCTCTCATCCGCTCGATCGTCTCACCACGAAACAGATCCTTGTTATATTGCAACCAGCCCTGCAGCTCGCCCTTGTTCTCCTTCAGCGACAGCATCAGATCAAACTTCGCCAGCTCGCTTCCGATCTCCATCTCCTCCATCCGCAAGCCCCCAAATTCCAGTCCTTCATGCGGCATGTTCTGCAGCACAAACAGCACCTGAAACAATGGCCCATAGCTCAGACTCCGCTCCCCACGCAGTTCCTCCACCAGCTTCTCAAACGGCACATCCTGATGCGCATACGCCGCCAGCGCCGCTTCTTTCACCTGCTCCAGCAACTCCGTAAAACGCGGATTTCCTCCCAGCTTCGTGCGCAGCACCAGCGTGTTCACAAAGAACCCGATCAGCGGCTCTATCTCCTCGCGATTGCGCCCCGCGATCGGCGTCCCCACCACCACATCCTCCTGCCCGCTGTAGCGGTTCAGCAGGATTTGAAAGGCGGCCAAGAGCGTCATGAACAACGTCACATTCTGCTGCCGGCTCAGCGCCTTCAGCCCTTCCGTTAGTTCCCGCTCCAGCACGAACGCCACCAACTGCCCGTTATTGGACTGCACCGCCGGCCGCGTAAAGTCTGTCGGCAGCGTCAACACCGCCGGCGCCCCTGCCAGTTGTTCCTTCCAGTAACTCAATTGCTCTTCCAGTACTGCCCCTTGCAACCATTCGCGTTGCCAGACGCTGAAGTCCGCGTACTGGATCTTCAACTCCGCCAACGGCGACGCCTGTCCTGCGCAATACGCTTCATACAACTGCGCCAGCTCGCCGTGCAGAATCGATAACGACCAGCCATCGCTCACGATGTGATGCAACGTCAACAACAGCACATGATCCTCGGCTCCCATTCGCAGCAACTTCACTCGCAGCAGTGGACCACGGCTTAGGTCGAAAGGGGTGCGCGCTTCTTCGGTACCAAGTCGATGTGCTTCAGCCTCTCGCCTCTCTTGAGGCACGGTGCTGATGTCTATAACAGCAAGCACTATCTGAACAGACTCATTAATGACCTGCACCGGCTGGTCTGCCACGGTCACAAACGTCGTTCGCAAAATTTCATGACGCCGCACGATCTCGTTAAAACTCTGTTCTAATGCCTTGATATCCAATAGTCCGTGAATGTGAACCGCGCGCAGAATGTTGTAGAGCGGATTATTTGGCTGAAGCTGGTCCAGAAACCACAGCCGCTGTTGCGCAAAAGATAAAGGCAGGTTCACCCCTGGCGAGATGACCTTCACCCAGGGCGCTTCCGGAGTCGTACCATTGCTGATGAGAAATTCAATTCGCTTAGCAAGATTCGCGATGGTGGTGGATTCGAAAAGAACGCGCAGAAGTAAATCAACTTTGAAGGCCTGACGTATGCGAGCCATAACCTGCGTGGCCAATAGCGAATGCCCCCCCAACTCGAAGAAGTTGTCGTAAACTCCGATCCGCTCCACTTTCAGCACCTTGCTCCAGATCCCTGCCACTACTTCCTCAATCGCCGTGCGGGGCGCCACATAGCTGTCCGCCAACTCCGGTCGCGTTCCTTCCGGCGCCGGCAACGCTGCCCGATCCACTTTTCCATTCGCCGTCAACGGCAACTCCGCCAGCCACACATACCCCGTCGGCACCATGTACTCCGGCAACTTCTGTTTCAGCCACTCCCGCAACTCGCTCACACCTAGTTCCGACTCCGACACCAGGTAGGCCACCAGGCGCTTGTCGCCAGGTTCATCTTCACGCGCCAGCACCACCGCCTCGCGAATCGCCGCGTGTTGCCGCAACACTGCCTCCACCTCTCCCAACTCGATGCGGAACCCGCGCACTTTCACCTGCTGATCCCGCCGCCCCTGGTATTCAATCTCCCCGTCGCCTCGATACCGTCCCATATCTCCTGTCCGGTACAGCCGCGCGCCACCACTCTCGCTGTAGGGATGCGGCACAAACTTCTCCGCCGTCGCCTCCGCTCGTCCCAGATAGCCACGCGCCAGTCCTTCACCGGCGATATGCAACTCCCCGCTCACACCTACGGGAACTAACTGTCGCTGCTCATCCAAAATGTAGATTTGATAATTCGCAAGAGGACGGCCAATCGAAGGTTGCGCAAAATGATCTGTCACGCGGCAAAGCGTGGCGTCCACTGTGCATTCTGTTGGACCATAAAGGTTATAGAAGTTCGCCTCTGTTGCTTCGGTCAGGGCCTGCCACATCGGTAACTCGATGGGCTCACCACCTACAAGCACCACCTTCGGTAGAAGCTTCGGCGAGGCCAGTAATCCTGCATCGATCAGCAAACTGAGCATTGAAGGAGTGCTGTCAAGCACATCGAGAGAATGTTGGCGAACGAAACTGAGGAGCGCTTCTCCATCACGTCTTGCTTCCTCTGGCAAAATGTAAAGCGTATGGCCATTAAGTAGCTGGAGCAGTTGCTTGACGGAAGTATCAAATGCTGTTGGCCCGTTAAGACTCACTCGTAATTGAGTGCCGCGCGAGTCGGCGTATACGGCTTTATCGAGACCCATCTTCAGATTCAGAACAGACCTATGCCTGACCATTGTTCCCTTGGGCAGGCCCGTCGAACCCGACGTGTAGATCACATAGGCCAGGTTCTCGGCACGCACCCCACTCTCCGGATTCGCCTCGCTCTCACTCGCGCGCTCGGCTTCCGCTCCATCCAGATATACTTCCTGCAGCCCCGGGCCGCTCACCCGACCCCGCAACTTCTCTTCCGTCAACAGCACCGTCACGCCCGCATCCGCCACCATGAACCGCAGTCGCTCTTCCGGATAGCTCCCGTCCAGCGGCACGTAAGCTCCGCCAGCCTTCAGCACTCCCAGCAGTCCCACTACCAACTCCACCGACCGCTCCAGCAACACTCCCACCAGCACTTCTGGTCCTACCCCACAGCGCCGCAGCCGCCACGCCACTTGATTCGCACGCCGGTTCAACTCCTCATAACTCACCTGCTCCGCCCCAAACCGCACTGCCACTGCTTCCGGTTGCCGCGCCACCTGCGCTTCGAACAACTCATGAATCGTCTGCTGCAACTCCACATACGCCACCCTCGTCTCATTGAACTGCACCAGCAACTGCTCTCGCTCCGCACGGCTCAACAACGGCAACTCTCCTACTCGTTGCTCCGGGTGCGCCACGATCCCTTCCAACAACACTTGCCAGTGTCCTCTCATCCGCTCGATCGTCTCACCACGAAACAGATCCTTGTTATATTGCAACCACCCCTGCAGCTCGCCCTTGTTCTCCTTCAGCGACAGCATCAGATCAAACTTCGCCAGCTCGCTTCCGATCTCCATCTCCTCCATCCGCAAGCCCCCAAATTCCAGTCCTTCATGCGGCATGTTCTGCAGCACAAACAGCACCTGAAACAATGGCCCATAGCTCAGACTCCGCTCCCCACGCAGTTCCTCCACCAGCTTCTCAAACGGCACATCCTGATGCGCATACGCCGCCAGCGCCGCTTCTTTCACCTGCTCCAGCAACTCCGTAAAACGCGGATTTCCTCCCAGCTTCGTGCGCAGCACCAGCGTGTTCACAAAGAACCCGATCAGCGGCTCTATCTCCTCGCGATTGCGCCCCGCGATCGGCGTCCCCACCACCACATCCTCCTGCCCGCTGTAGCGGTTCAGCAGGATTTGAAAGGCGGCCAATAGCGTCATGAACAACGTCACATTCTGCTGCCGGCTCAGCGCCTTCAGCCCTTCCGTTAGTTCCCGCTCCAGCACGAACGCCACCAACTGCCCGTTGTTGGACTGCACCGCCGGCCGCGTAAAGTCTGTCGGCAGCGTCAACACCGCCGGCGCCCCTGCCAGTTGTTCCTTCCAGTAACTCAACTGCTCTTCCAGTACTGCCCCTTGCAACCATTCGCGTTGCCAGACGCTGAAGTCTGCGTACTGGATCTTCAACTCCGCCAACGGCGACGCCTGTCCTGCGCAATACGCTTCATACAACTGCGTCAGCTCGCCGTGCAGAATCGATAACGACCAGCCATCGCTCACGATGTGATGCAACGTCAACAACAGCACATGATCCTCGGCTCCCATTCGCAGCAACTTCACTCGCAGCAACGGGACCTCACATAACTTGAAAGGGATGAGCGTCTGCTGCTTTGCATGGTGTTCAATAATTTTTTCTAGCTCTACCTCTTCGCGTGCAGACCCACTAGACAGATCCTCCACGTTCAGCTTCAACCACAACGTGGTCTCGATGACCTGCATCGGCTCGCCGTCTATATCTTCAAACCTCGTTCGCAACGCCTCATGACGTCTCACAATTTCATTCAAACTTTGCTCCAGCACCGGCACGTTAACCACACCTCGGAGACGTTGCACCGAGCTGACGTTGTACGCCGCATTGCCGGGCTGTAATTGATCCAGAAACCACAGCCGTTGCTGAGCAAATGACGCCGGAAACATATCGTTCTGCTCTGCTGTCATAACGGTTGCTTCTCCTCTTATTGATCCGTTGCTGTAGCCTGTGCCGGAAGGTTCTATATAAAACTTGGGAGGATTTGTGCTCGCTCGAACTACGCAACCCGCTGAATTACGGCCGGCCGCGCGTTGCCTTGCGACTTATCTTCAATGATGACGCCATCAAACAAATGCACGATGCGATCTGCATGTTGGGCGTACCGCGGATCGTGAGTAACCATGCAGATGGTCGCGCCGCCCCGGTGCAACTCCCGCATGAGTTCCATTACAGCTTCTCCGTTTGCTGAATCCAGATTGCCTGTAGGTTCGTCAGCTAGCAGAATGCTGGGCTTGCCGCCGACAGCACGGGCGACGGCCACACGTTGCTGCTGACCACCGGAAAGCTGGCTGGGAAGATGCTGAGCGCGATGGGCCATGCCGACGCGTTCTAACGCTTCAATAGCACGCTTCCTTCGATCGGGTCCCCTGATCCCGCGATAGGTCAGGGGCAACTCGACGTTTTCAATTACGGTGAGGTCGCCGATTAGATTGAAACTCTGAAAGATAAATCCAACCTCTCGATTGCGTATCCGAGCACGTTCAGACAACGAAAGGTTTTCGACCGCGTGCTGATTGAGAACATACTCGCCACCAGTCGGCGTATCGAGTAGTCCCAGGATCGATAGCAAGGTTGACTTGCCACAACCGGAAGGACCGGAAATCGAGATGTATTCGCCCTCCCTGACATGCAAATTGATTCCGGAAAGCGCATGTGTCTCGACATCATCTGTATAGAAGACCTTTTTTATGTCAGCTAGTTGAATCAGCGAATCGCGTGAACTCATAAAGACTCCCTTAGGTCACGAACCAATGATTAGAACTGTGTTGTGGAATTAAGGCGATCTGCCCTGGTGGAGGATGAAGCTACCTACAAGGCCCGGCACATAGCTACCGCAGTGGGAGCGCGGACACTCGCCTTTGACTCGAACCTTACCCGTCGTCGTTGTCAGTTAGAACGTAAAGACTTGCCGACCAAATCAGCTTTCTGCACGAGCTGTTTGTCGATCAGTAGATGGCTCTGAAACTGCAGAGTGTTCAGAAGTATCTCGACTCTTTCATTGCTGTTTAGTTTCCGCATGAAGATCCCGCCAAGGCTCTCAAATGGGCCGGCAGTAATCGTTACGGAGTCTCCTGGCTCAAACTCATCATCCATGCGAATAAATCCATCTTCGCCTACCTGGGCCCTGATCAGTTCAATCACTTTGTCATCGATAGCAACAGCACAACCCCCGAAGCTGACTACGTTCTGGACACCTCTGGTGTAGTTGATGTCATGAAGCTGCCGGGTAACATCGAACCGTGCAAAGATGTATCGGGAAAATAGAGGCTTGCTTACATACCGTCTGTCGTGCCGCCAGGTGCGACGCTCCTTCAGCTTCGGCGCCAAGGTTGGGACCTGCCAATTTCTCAAGTTGGTTTCTGCGCGGTCTTCCTCCTGGGACTTCGTACGAACGGCATACCAGCACGCGCGATCTTCTGCTTTCCCTATGCTCATGTTTCCTACTCCCCTTTGGTCCATTCAACACCGCGCCTTCAACCCGCATTTGCTTGCGTTCTCAATGCCTGTCGCTTAGAATCACTTTCCCCGTTGCAACTGTTCGTGCAGTTTTTTCAATGTTTACTCTGTCAACGAGTTGGGGACTTCCCTTTCTCGTTTATTCGCAACCGAACATAACCTCCCATGGCCTTGAAAGTCTTTACGGCAGCCTCAAACCTTTAACAAATAGTTCTTAAAGAATTCTCAACGGTGATGAGTAGTACTACCCCACGGTTTTACGATTTTGGTCCCTTCCGCGTGGATTTGACAGAGCATGTCCTTCTACGCGGCAGCGAAACAGTGCCACTCACTCCAAAGGCCTTCGAAACACTCGTTCATCTGCTCCGACACAATGGGCGCATAGTTATCAAACAAGAGCTGTTGAAGATGGTTTGGCCCGAGACGTACGTCGAGGAAGCCACGCTGGCCCAAAACGTTTTCACGCTACGAAAGGCTTTAGGCGGCAGTGAAGGTGAACAATACATTCAGACCATTCCAAGGCGCGGCTATCGGTTTGTTGCAACCGTAACAGAAGTGATGGAGGAAGGTGCCGGCGTTCCGCCCCCTACAGCAGCGGAGGCAACACCCAGCAGTCCGGATGGTGCAACCGACGCCAACGAGAAAAAAGTCTTTTCTGTCGCCGTCTTGCCGTTGTTAAACTCGAGCGGAGACCCGGATGCCGAGTATCTGACTGACGCCATCGCCGAGAGCATCGTCAACACTCTCTCTTTGTTACCTGATTTGCATATTAAGGCGTGTAGCACTGTTCTCCCGTACAAAGGACAAGAGATCGATCCTCAAGCGGTAGGGCGCAAGTTAGCCGTCGACTCGGTCTTGATCGGTAGAATTATTAGTTTTTCCGAAAAACTATTGATCAGAATGGAACTGGTTGATGTAAGCAATGGATGGCAGATCTGGGGTGAGGAGTACAACCAGGGATTGTCCGAGATTCACAATTTTCAACTGGCGGTTTCCAAAGATATCTCAGAGAAACTCAGCCTGAAGCTGGCAGAAGAAGACTGGCAACGATTATTTAAGCCTCGCGCTCACAAAGCTGAAGCATATCAGTTGTATTTAAAGGGCCGCCACTTCCTAAACAAGCGCACGAAACAAGGCTACGAAAAAGCAATAGGCTGTTTCGAACAGGCCATCGAAATCGACTTTAGCTTTGCGCTGGCCTACTCCGGTTTGGCCGACTCTTACATCAGATACGACTTTTATGGCCTTACAGCGCCCTGGCAAACTATACCAAAGGTGAGAGCAGCAGCAGCGAAGGCAGTCGAGCTTGAGCCTCTGCTCGCCGAGGCTCATACGTCGCTGGGAGCCATCAAGCTCATCTACGATAGGGACGTACTTGGCGCTGAGCGAGAATTTAAGCTCGCCCTCAGGCTAAACCCGAAATACTCACACGCTCATGATGGATACGCTCATTGTCTGATCGAGATGAACCAGGTTAATGAGTCTCTTACGGAATGCAAATTAGCTCTCGAGCTTGACCCGTACGATCTTGAAATCAATCAGCACCTTGGATGGTACTACCTTTACAGGCGCCAGCCTGACCTTGCCATTGAACAACTACTGAAGACACTTGAGATGGGAGCGGATTTTTACCGCGCGCGTATACTGCTCGGAATAGCGTACGTGCAAAAAAAATCGTTCTCTCAGGCGATCACGGAATTCGTTCGAGCGGGTCAAGTTGAGAAGACACCCGTACTGTTGGGTTTCCTCGGACACGCCTACGCAATGGCCGGAAGAAAAGAGGCTGCGGAAGCTCTGGATGAGTTGTTGGAACAATCGAAATATAGTTATGTTCCACCGTACAGTATCGCGCTGATCTACACCGGCTTAGGCAAACAAGAGGAGGCACTTGAATGGCTTCAAAAGGCTTTTGTCGAACAAAGCCGCTGGCGCGGTTGGCTCAGCATAACCCCGGAACTTGATAGCTTGCGCTCTGATCCGCGGCTCACAGAACTGTTGGAGCACAGATTCAATAGAGTCCAAAATTAATTGTATTGATGCGCATTCTTACTTGCGGTGCTGCGTCCTTCTCAAGCGCCAGATGTGTCCGGTGCCTGGCGCTGGCGCAAGGTGAAGCAGAAGGATGACCGCCGGGATGCTTTAAAGGCCGCCCGGTTATCAGCCGTCAATCAGTTGCGCGAAGGATATTGAGGGAGGCTCAAGTTGAGAGATGTGCTTTTGTGGGAAGTCGGGGTCGGGCTGTACTTTTTTCGTTAGCAACAGCGCTGTTAGATGTAAGAAAAAAACCACAAGCTGAAGCGAGTCAGCACGAAGCCGATTTGATCAAAAAGCCGGGAAGAGTCTTCTTATTTTTTTGAAGCAAACAAGGACGCGTAGATTTTTTGATTCTCACATCGACACGGACGTGAGTACATTTCTTGCTTTTCCACCTATTTGACTGAGGGGTACAGAAAGGGGTACATTTCGTTCCACCTCTTTGAAAGAGGCGTTTTTGTTAGCTTTTCTTAGTGAGCGGGAGTAGCTCAGTGGTAGAGCATCGCCTTGCCAAGGCGAGGGTCGCGAGTTCAAATCTCGTCTCCCGCTCCACGAAATCAGATGAAGGCGGGCGGATGAAGGACGAAAGCCTGTGGGTTTTCGAGCAGGTACTGCTTCATCTTTCCGCTTTTATTCTTTAAGCTCTCCGGTAAGGCGGCGTAGCCAAGTGGTAAGGCAGAGGTCTGCAAAACCTTTATTCATCGGTTCGATTCCGATCGCCGCCTCCAAAGAACTCGCGCTAACTCAATATCTTACAGGCATATAACGTAGTGGTCCTACTCGCGAAAAGATGAGGGGGTGACGGCTTTTGTACCGGGCGAGTCTTACGTCTCAGCGTCAAGAATATAACGATTGATTAGACCATCTTTCGAGGTCTAAAAATTCTGTTTGTTGAGTCTACGACCTAGAAAGACCTACAAAAAAGAGAAAATCAGAAAGCGTAAAGCAAAAGGCCCGCGTTTCTGCGAGCCTTTGCGGGTTGAATTGTTAGAGCGCTTCTACCTATCTCACGGCCACGCGCTGCCGCATTTTCTGCATGGCATCGGCTTGATGCTGTGCGCTCGGATGCACGTAACGCAAAACCATTGCTAGTTTGCTATGGCCCAGGATTGCCGCGAGAGTCACAATGTCAACGCCACCCTCTGCCGCGCGAGTGGCGAAGGTATGTCGCAACGCGTAAAGCTTGAACCGCGCAACGCCGGAACGGTTCACGGCGCTGACGTGAGCAGCGTTTACCTTCACGATCGGCTTGTCTTCAACACGCCCAGGGAACAGATAGTCGCCTTTGATGCGTCCTAGTCTGCTTGCGAGGATCTCAATAGACCGGGATTGTGCCTCAGTTAGCCACAGTCTGCGGCGCGCTGCCTTTGTCTTGCCAAATGGGATAAACACATAGCCTTGATCAAGATGGACGTTCTCACGGCGAATTCTGCAAACCTCTTCCGGGCGCATCCCTGTTTCGAGCATGAGGATCGCAATGTCTCGGAGCGGTTGAGAGCAAGCGAGTAGATACAAGTTCTCCTCTTCGTGGGTGACTACGCGGATCTGATCGTTATCCTCTGCGAGAAACTTAACGCGCTTGACCGGATTCTGAGGTATTAGGTCTTCGTTGTGGCTGAACAGATGTTTCAGACAAGCTAGCTCGCGGTTGACAGTGGCCGGGCGCAGTGTCTTAGCGCCCTTCGCGGCCTTAGCGCTTCTCTTCCCTTGCTGCGCTTTCTTCTGCCGGGCTCGCTGTGTTTTGTACTTCTCAACCGCGTCTTTATCGATGCGGTCGAGTGGCATATTCCCAAAGTAGCGAAGCAGCGCCTTGCTGCTGGTGACATACCTTCGATGTGTGTTCGGGTGTGCTGAGTGTTCCTGTTCGGACCATTCGAGAAAATCCTTCACTGCTTGCGCAAAGCCCGGAACCTTCTGAGGCTCCTCAACTTCAAGACCCACTTCGCCGCGGGCAAGTTTGGTCCTGTAGGCTGCGGCGATGTCGAGTGCGTCCTGAGCGTTTTTAACGCCGCTAGAACGCCGAATTTGCTTGCCTTTGTATTCAAAGCGATACCAGAAGGATCCCTTTGGGTTGCGTTTGTAGATTTTCATAGCAATCCCCCGGACTCTCTGTTTGTTTCGCTATACTGTGTCTGCATCGTTTGATCCTTTCATCGGAAGGGTTAAGGGGTGAAGGGCCATTTCAGCGTTCACGCGCTGTCTTGGCCCGCTTTCTGTTCAGTGCCCTTTGAGTTTTCGATTAAGTTCGTAAGCTGGGGATCTCCGCTTTCGCAGTTTGTTCCCGCATGACGGCGAACAGAATACTTTGTCTATCCTGCCCGCCCAAAAGAGTTTGCCGCAAATCTCGCACTCGCGAAGCCTACTTAGATCCACTCCGTCGATCGCTTCTCCGAGTCTAAAGCGACCAACATCCGCGACGCCTTTACTGTTGACTTCAACGACGACAGGGAGTAGAGAAACGGTGTGCACAGAATCCCCACGGTCCTTTGCGACCCTTGCTGCCTTTCCTAGTTCTGCTAGCACTAAGGCACTTCGCCGTAAGAACTCACACTCGACAAGCATTTTCCGCCAGAAGGTGAAATAGCTGACGTGGGCTAAGTGGTGGGTTTCCAAAACCTTCTGATCTGACGAGTCTGCCAAAAACGCTAATCCAGCATCAACCAGTAAGCGCCTCGCTTGCTCTGGGCGGAAACCAGGAAAGGGCGGGATTCTTAGCCATAACTGACGCACGAACTCACCCGGCAAGTCTTTTAGGTAGCTAACGATATCTTCACGGATCGCCTCTGGGCTTTCCCTTTCCAAGTAAGAAAGATTCGCAAGCTCAATTCCCGGCGGCAGCTTGTCTAAAGCCTCCAAGATCGCCTTGAGACGGGGAGGACAGGGCACCAAGCGCGAGACTGTGGCGGGGTTGTCGGAGTCCCTTGGCATATTTGTTGATATCCACTAACCAACAAAAGTTGGAAAAGCTATATGGACAACTGCGCTAAAAAAGTCTATCATGTGTTCCTGTTTGGCACCAAATGGTTTTCTGTGGAGGGAAGAAACAATGATCGAGACAGCAGGCGAGCACGGCAACAGCAGGCCTGACAAGCTGGCGTATTCAATTTCTGAGGCTGCGTATGTTCTGGGAGATGTATCGCCAAACCACGTAAGAAACCTCATTCGGGACAAGGCGCTTGATAAGGTAATGGTCGGAAGGCGCGTTTTGGTTTCGGCGGCATCGGTTCGGAGGCTGATTGAAAACGGCGGCACTGTCTCAAACGTCGAAGCGCAAGCAACGGCAGCATAAGAACACTGATCTAAAGACGCGCCTCATTCCCGAATGCAAGACTCGCAAGATATTTCGCCTTCGACCGACGAGCAAGAGCCGCACGAACTTGACGCTTCCCTTTTCGACGGTCGCATAACGTTGTGTGTAGAGCTTTCAGACAAGCCTAACAAGTACTTCTAACTGCGAAGAATTGTAACGAGGTCTTAGGTTACGCTCGCATTGACCTGCTCGATATGCAGGAGCGTGAGAAATTCACCCGGTCACTTGGCCT
Organism: uncultured Acidobacteriota bacterium; assembly: GCA_963748155.1. Lineage (GTDB taxonomy): Bacteria > Acidobacteriota > Blastocatellia > Pyrinomonadales > Pyrinomonadaceae > PSRF01. The sequence continues at coordinate 806,586 of CAVVHV010000006.1, forward strand.
CGCTGCAAGTGAAGAAGCTAGTGTTCTGCGAGAGTTAGTCCAACTTGCGGCTAAAGCGCCCGAATTAAAAAAAGCAACCACAGAGGAAGCGATTCGCAAATTACGATCGGAACCTCCACCAGAGCCGGGCACGCTAAGATACTGACAAAGCAATGACAATTCTTGAATGTGAGCCTGACATACTGCAAAAGGCGGTAGTGGACATAACCTCTCTGGGCCATGTGGGTGATGATGCGGCAAAACAGCAAACACTTTTATGTGGCTGTATCGGCGCTGGCTAACGAGCCTCTTCAACCTTCTATTCATGCTCCAAGTTCGACAGGTAAGAACGCGCTTTGCGACAAGGTGCTTAGCTTATTACCACCGGAACGACTCATCCGACGGTCTGCCCTTTCGGCAAAGGCGCTTATTTCGTACCGAGCAAAGATTAAAGAACAGAATTGTTTAATTCAAGAGGTGGAAGGTTCACAGAACGCGGATTACTCGATTCGCATACTCCAGAGTGACGGGAGACTAGAGTATGAATCCACGGAAAAAGACAGTGATGGCCGATTAAAAAACGTGGTCCATTTAGTCGAAGGGCCAACGGTAATCTTTCAAACCACGACGAAAGAGCATCTCTTCCACGAGAACGAGACGCGTTGCCTGCCGATATACGTAGATGACAGCGAGGAGCAGACACAGCGCATTGTCTCGCAGGTTCTAAAAGAAGCTGAAGGTCAAGCAGTTTCAAAAGCGGTGCAAGCTGCAATCCTCGAAGCATGGCGCGATGCGTTTCGGTTATTGCCATCGAAGGAGGTGATCGTTCCATTCGCTGCGCGCTTGCGTCTCACTACTAACTCCGTTCGTGTGCGCCGAGACGTACGAAAGCTCGTGGCTGCGATCAAGGTTTGCGCCTGGCTTCATCAATTCCAGCGCGAACAAGATGAGCAGGGGCGAATTCTCGCGAAGGAAGCCGATTTTGAAAAGGCACGCGAGTTACTGAGATTGCCATTGATCACGGGCGCACAAAGAAATGACTCCGAGCGAAGAAAGAGTTTGGGAAGCTATTAACAGGCTGCCTAAGCCCAAACGGGAAAAAGATTTCAAGCGCCGTGATCTTGGCGATGTACCTAACACGCCCGAAAGAACTGTTAAAAAATGTTTGCAAAGTCTCTGCGAGAGTGGTTATCTGGAATCTGATGGCCGAATGGGCAGAATGGGCAGCACATATACTATGCTTCGTGAGGATCTTCCCGCAGAGTTTGAAATTATACTTGCCCATTTGCCCATTACTGTAGATAACAATAGTCAAACACTTGATCGCTATGAAGATAGCACTGAGATTCTAATAGGCACGAAGGACTTGTCCATTAGTAATCAGACTTTGCCCAATACTGTCGATTCAGACGGCGAGGTAATCCGGTCAGAGCGCGCAGCGATAGAACTGGAGGGAATGGGTTTGGCATGAGCGCAAAGGCTCGCCGCAAGCCGTCTTATCTATCGAATCGTCTCTTAAACGTGTGACACGCTAATGAAGCCTGAAACGTGGACACTAGTTGTTGCTATTTACGCGGCCCTTGTGAGCACCGGGCTTCTGGTACTTCGCATCTTTGAAAACAAGATGTCATCTGGTTGGGTTAACGTCGTTACCTCATATCAACCTACAACTGATCGAATGCCTGCTGTGGTGTGTGTGAAGATTACGAACAAAGGTCATGGTGCCATAACCGTTGCTCGTCTCGATCTCGCTGGGCCGGGTCCGGTTTCGATAGCTCTTGATTCTGATTTGGCACCAGATGGCCCACAACTGCCGTTCCGATTGGAGGGACGCGCCTCCGAAGTTGGCGTATCGATGCTAACCGCCTAAAGAACCTCTTGAGAGGAAACGGTTGGAGTTACGAAGTAAGGGGCATAGTTACTCTGGCGACGGGCAAACGTGTTTGGGAATCCATTCATCGTTACACAACCGTACATGGACACTTTTGTCTGGTTGAGAACGACTCTCCTTCTAATGTCACAAACGTCACAGAAGGTCACAACGTCAACGATGCTGGTGCGCGTGGACGTGTGGAGAATGCGTGTGTGGTCTTCGATGTTGCATGTAACCGATCCTCGCCCTAGACGAAAAGCCAGTGGAAGATCGTTCAACCTCAGAATTAATTGACGCATTAGGTAATGACGTTATCCGGTGCCACGAAGAATTGCTCAAAGCAATCGATGAAGGAACCGTTGACGCAAGTGGCAATGTCGAAGCAGATTATGAATACCACGCTCGCCAACTTGTTCGCACAGTTTTTGCATTTATCGAAGGTGTAACTTTTTCTATGAAGGTGAGAGCTGCATCACATTGCCTTGATAATGGAATCGAGATAACAGATGGAGAACGTTTCTTTGCGGTAGATCAAGATCATATCTTGACCGACTCTGGACGAGTTATCGAAAAACCAGCGCACATACGACTTTCGGACAACGTAAGATTTGCGTTTGCGCTTCAGGAAAAAGCCCTCGGCATTCCTAAACCTTTCGATTCGTCGTGCAAGTGGTGGTCATGCTTTAAATCTTCAATTAAAGTGCGTGACCGGCTGACCCATCCTAAGATGCCCGAAGATGTAGACATTTCTGGCGATGAAATTGTGAGTGTGCTTACTGCTTATGAAGGATTCAAGGAGCAGGCATTGTATTACTCTGAATGTTACAAGGACACAAAGCCGCAGTAACGTTCGGCGGATGGACAACGCAGCAAGCGATTTAACGATGATCCCTCGCGAACGCGAAAACAAAGATCAAAATTCAGCCATTAAGAGGCTACCGGGGTTTGTGGCAACCGTGCGGATCAGATGCGGCAAGGCAAACTGCCATTGTACGCGCGGAGATCGCCACATCGCGCATTATCACGTGACATACTGCGATGGCGTTCGCGTTCGCAAATACGTGCGGCGCGATCAGGTTGCACACATACGCGAGGCTTGTGAGGCGCATAGAAAGCTGCAAAGTCAACTGCGCGCTGGGCGCGATGCATACAAACGAAATCTCGTTCATGTCCGCGAGTTGATGAGAAGTCTGCACGTCGCGGCGTTACGTACCGGAAGGCCAAATCCCTAACAGCAAAAAACAGGTTCACGAGTCACAACAGCGCATGCAAAAAGCGGCGAGGCTTCTCGCTCGCCGCTCCTTAAATGTCGGGTCATGAGGTGATTAATCAGCCATATATATCGCCGAACAGGAAGATCCATCCATCCGTGAGATACTCCATGAGGGTGTCACTCACATCTGGGGCTTCCACCTGCACAGGGGTGACAGGTTCGGATCTGTCTGAGAGCATTATTCCGCCAAACGCCGTCTGTGTCCCCATGCCCACCATAACGGCCAACGTCGCAATCGCTATCATCTTTTTCATTCTAAACATAGTCTTATTCTCCTATTGAAGGTGTATTAGTTTTTAGGCTAACAGGGTATCAACTAGAGTTCTCTGGCTCCCTAAGCTTTCTTAGCTTTGCTTAAGAAGGGTTTAAGTTTAATAAGCAGTTTATTGGGCAGGCAGAAAGGTTTTTTCGGTAAGGTTGTAGTAGAGACTTGCCGTCTTTCTAGTCTTGGTTCAGTGTTACATACTTTTGATATTAGTGCACGTCCAGATCTAACTAAACAGGAAACGGGCTTGTCAGTATGAAGATCATCAATGAAATTCAATACTACGCGCCCCACAAGCAATCAAACCATGTCCTTTTGGTCACGGAACTATTGGCCCAACCGATGTCTTGCGTGGGGCCAGTGCCGAGTCGAATCGGCACCTGCTGTAGCAGCAGGAGCCCGACATCCAGCGTATTTATCATGTCACATACTCGCGTGGCTTTCGCTTTCGCAAATCCGAACGGCGCAATCAGGTGGCAGACGCGCGCGCTGCGTGTAACGCGCATAGAAATTTGCAGGTTCAACTGCGCTGTCGGTCGTGCTCGAATATAAAGAATTGCTTGCACAAACTCGCAAGCTCGTAAACTGCTCGCCAGTGAGTAATCAAACCCGAAAGACGAAAGCCGTTTGAAGTTGATCGAACCGCACGGGCTGCGCGTCGGTCAAAGCTTCGTACCGTAAAGCAGGTTAGTGTTCAAGAGCACAACGGCGAGAAGATCACACGGAAGAACGAATACCAAACTAGCCAAGACGACGCGGAGACGCGGCAAGTTTTAGTTGAGGCGGCACAATCTTTCATCGAGACCATTGAGTTTTATAAGAAGGATTTTGGAGAGCCGCTATCTCACGATGAAGCTGTTAAAGAGACATTGAAAATATACGAAGGTCGGCGTCAACGCGTCGAAGGTCTGCAACCGCAAGAGGTAACTTGGGGACACATCGCGGCGATTGCTGAAGTCAATCCAGACGACGCGCTGACCTTTGGGCGCGAGTGCGACAAGCGGCAGATGATGAATTAGAAAGCGGTAAGCGCGGAGCGGAAGTGGCGGGCCACAATGCCGATCCTTATGAGCGTGCGCGGTATCTCGCAATCCGCGATTCATTCGTAGACCAGTGGCAACCGCAGGGCGGCATCGAATCAGCAATGATCGAAATGCTGGCAGTGGCTTACTCGTTGCAGATGTACTGGTCCACCATCGCGCATGAGCGAGCGATCAGGTCTCATGATGATCAGCGAGAGTTACTAAAGCGCTAGCATCGAGCGGCTGGAAGTCGCCTTATCAATCGGAAGCTGATGCGATTGAACAGGCGCACAGACTTGCAGATGGTTACAACAGACAATTCCTGCGCGTGTTGCGACAACTGCGAGATTTAAGACGTTATGCTCCGGTGGTGATTCAGAACGCGCAGCAAGTTAATGTGGGCAATCAGCAATTAAATCTTTCAGGCTAACTAGCCAAGAATCTCGGTTTGTTAGAGAGACGAGGTATGGAATATGTCCGAGTCGGAACAGTCAGATGCTTTGGCTTACTCACGTCTCGTTTTTGAAAGAGTAATCGATTGGTATAAGAACGCAGACTCAAAAGCGCAGATAATACACACAGTCGATGGAGTTTTCTTAACATTCCTTACAACTTCAATTTTCAAAAACCCAGATGAACTGTCCAAAATCACTCAACGATTAAAAGCTTACACATGGATCTTTTTGATGTTGATGTGCGTGTGTTTGATCGGTTCTATTATTAGTGCACTCATGTGCTTATGGTCTCGCATACTTCTTTTTTCCAAACGAGACCGGGTGCTCATGCGCGAGAAGAAGAGGATAGGAGAAGCTGAGAGATATTCTCCGAGTGTAATGCTGTTTTTCAAGACTATTAGCTGGTTAGACCATGACAAATTCCAAGTAGAACTAGCAGGCGTAAATAAAGAATTTGAAATAAAGGCCTTAGCCAGTCAGAGCTATCTCTTGTCGAAAAGAGTTTATGTCAAACATGTACTTATCAATGCCGGATTCGTTTTGTCTGGCGCTAGTCTGATCTTCTTCCTAGCTAGCGGTATTAGCTACTTGGCGGGTTTCAGGTGATTGGATGCTTCATCACGTCATAGACCCCCATGCCAGGAAGTCGGATCTTTCATTGTAAGAGTTTAAGGCAGGGTTATAGGGTCAAACCATAAAGCAAGTGATGTAGTTACACTCTTAAGAATTGGAATAGTAGCCAAGCATCTAGGGACATAGCCCCAAAATAGGGATGAGCATAAGCAAAAAGATCATGCGCCTATGGTGAGAGCGATGGAAAGTGGGCCAACTCTCTGGGAGACAATGCGACACAAAAACGCGCGCGCGTGAGTAATGCGAGCGTGCTAGACTTTGCGGGGCGGCCTACAAAAGCGGGGCAAGTGAAAAAGGTGTAGCACAAAATGGGCTGGGAGCAACGAGGAAACAATTCGTACTACTACAAGAAAGAGCGCGAAGGCTCGCGAGTGAAATCTGTTTACGTTGGCCGTGGCGAGATCGCGCACATGGTTGCTCAGCTTCAATCGAGTTCGCCTTTACTTGAAAGGTTCGCTCGCACGATGAAATCGCCTCAGCAAGTGCAACAGGAAAAGGCAGAAGCTGCGCTGGAGCAAGCCAGCGATCTGATTGAATTGATAACCGAAGCGTCACTTCTGGCGGCTGGTTTTCACACTCACAAACAGACAATGGAGGCGCAAACGCAATGCCGATCGAAGTTGAAACGTCTTCACTGCGAAAGCCGAAGAGACTACGCGCAAAGTTTCGGGCGCTACTCGACAAGACCAACAAGGAGCATCCACAGCCGAAAGATGTCGCGGCATTGGCAGATCTACTGAACGGCAACAAAGCTGGAACTGTGGCGAGATGTATTGAGCGCCGCACAATATGCTGAGCGTGCTGTTATTGAGAACTCATCTTCGGTCGCCGGAGTAAAGGAATGTTGGAAGCATCGACTATCGTCGTTGAGGAAGGAACTCGGTTACAACGAGGCGCCGATGCTCGAGAAGCTATTGATTCAACACGCTGCTTTATCTTGGTTGAAGCTTAGTCTTGTAGAGTTACATTATTCGCATACCATGAAGCAGTCGATCACTCTCACGCATGGAATCTTTTGGGAGAAAAGATTGAGTGCTGCGCAGCGACGTTTCACACGAGCTTGTGAGACTCTCGCTCGCGTTCGCAAACTCTCACGCAACACACCAGCTTTGCAGTTCAATATAGCGACAAGTGGAGGGCAGCAAGTGAACCTCACGAAGTAGGCGGGGACCGTTGACTCTCGGCCCGAACATTGAATAGTGTCCCAGTGCTTAGTCGCATCGCTCCTGAGCACGCATCTTTGCAGAAAACGTGAAAAAACTACCTAGACAACCTGAGATTTTCGAGACCCTTGGATTGTTCAAGGCCTTAACCAAACAAGAAGGGATCTCGTTGAAAGAAGGTGGATCGACCTTCCTACAAAAACTGGATACTGCCTTCGAGAGTGCAAAGGCAAGTCCCGCACGATTGCACGGATTAAGAGCCGAAGCTCTTTTTGAGTACATAGCCGTTTCTCTTGGTGAATGTTCTTTTTAAAGCAGGAGGATTCGGGCGATATTTATTCTACTGGTGAAGACGTTCAGGCGCCTGACTATAGAATCATACTAAAAAGCGGTCAGCAGTTATTCGTAGAAGTGAAGAATTTTTATCCAGCAGACCCGTTATCGAAGTACAAAATTAAAGCAGAGTATCTGAATCGACTGAAAGCTTACTCATCCCTTTTCGGAATCGAATTAAAGCTCGCCGTTTATTGGACTAAGTGGAATATATGGACGCTGTCGGCGCTTACGTGCCTAGAACAGGACGCCAGTAACTATTTCCTTAACTTCACCGACGCCATATTGAAGAACGAAATGGGACTACTCGGAGACATGAGCATCGGGCTTGTTCCGCCGCTCATTTTTCAGGTGATGACAGATCCTTCGAAGCCGCGCACGATAGGAGATGACGGTCAGGTCGAGTTCACTATCAAGAAAATCAATGTCGTCGCGGGTGGCATTATATTGGAAGATGAGGATGATCAAAACCTTGCACTATCGTTAATGTTATTCGGGGATTGGCCGGAAGATTCTCGCGGCGTTGTCGAACGAGATCAACTTGTTTCTATTGATTTCGTCTCTGAGCCTCTTGAGCGTACAGAAGATCAATTGTTTGAAATCATAGGCACGTTGAGCGGAATAGTCTCACGGCAGTTTAATTCATTAACGGCACCAGAGGGAGAAACACAAACATTAGTTCCAAGGGAAGAGCCAGGCGAATTTAGGATTGAACTGCCGCCATCGGTCCCGCACTCTGCCTACGGCGGCACAGGGATTCCTCCTACTCGAAAAGGAAAGCAGCTAGAGATATGGTGTTTTCATCAAGTGGTTTGTTAACCCGGCAGTGCGGTCGCTCGCGTCCGCGAGTGGTTGAATGCTCCTGTAGTTATTCAGAACGCGCAGCAGGTAAATGTGGGCAATCAGCAGGTGAATGTTTCAGGGTGAAAGTTTCCTGCTTATCTTTTTCTCCCTCAGCGGTAATGCCGTACTAAACGTTTCCTTCCATGCTCTACGCGCCCCTAGAATGATTTAATGACTTTCATTCATGCCAGAATATCGATTTGAGTCACCCCTTCGCATACATCGGCAATTCGCGCGCATGTTTGATCGCAGCTTTGATCCTAAAAATGATCAGATAGTCTGGTCGTGGCATTTCGATCACTACGCATTCACGACGCCTGAGAGTAAAGCGGCAGGGTATACAAAACCTGTCGGACACTTCCCATTCGACACTCGCAAGCGAGAAACTGAGGACTCGTATTGTGGCTTTAATCAGTTGTCTTGGCAGAACACCGACTTCTTCTCACAGTTGAGCACGCGAGACTTGATCAGAACGCTAACATCGGTTTACGGAAGGCCCGGCAGACTGTGAGACTCGCTTGAGCTTATCGAAGCCGAAGTTGAACCAACGAAAATCCGACAACTGACACTCCGAAGCAGGATAACCCCCCTTGCCGGGAGTTCGACTTAGGTTGTGAGGAGTTTCAGGCCCTCCAGACGATCAGCAACAGCTTCATCCGTGCACCATCTCTGAGAACCGCAAATTTACATCGAATGTTTCAAGATCGTGAGGGAAACCGGATTGATCTTCCGCGTTAGTAAATAGATACAAAAGTTTTTAACTCAAACTCACGGAGCCTCAAAATGTTCCCTTACAAAAACCAAAGTTCATTCTATCGCGTTATTAAATGAACGTTCACAATAATCCGCCTGACGTTCAGTTTCGCTGTATTACGTGACGCTCAAAACGTTACGTGATCAGTTCAACCATCTCATGCAAGCTGGCCTCGGAGATCATAAGGAGAAAGGAACCATGACGAATCTTACTCAGAACTCTTCAAAGCAGTTTTTTGGCGCAGCGATGCGAGTAGTAACGCTGGGAGTGTTTCTCACACTCTTTGGAGCAAGTACGGTGCTCGCTCAAACTAAGGCTTATGTGACAAATTTTTTAGACAGTACGGTGTCGGTGATAGATACAACGACCAACACTGTAGTGGCCACCATACCAATTGGAGAGAATCCACTAGGAATCGCCGTTACGCCGAACGGGGCCTTCGCTTACGTGGCGAATGAGTCCGACAACACTGTCTCGGTGATAGATGTGGCAACCGATACCGTAGTAGCTACCGTTTCCGTTGGACAACTTCCGGTTCTGGTAGCCGTCACGCCAAATGGCGCCTTCGTCTATGTGACGAATCAGGTTAGTGGCACTGTCTCAGTGATAGATACAGCGACCAATACCGTAGTCGCAACCGTGCCAGTTGGAACTTCAATTGGAGTCGCTATCACGCCGAATGGGGCCTTTGCCTATGTTGCGGTTACCAGCCTACATGCCGTTTCGGTGATAGACACAACAACCCACACGGTTGTTGCCACTATACCGGGATTTGCCCTCCCAACCTTGCTGGCAGTCACACCGAATGGAGCGTTTGTCTACGTGACAGACCAGGTATTGGACCGAGTCTTAGTGATAGACACGGCAACCAATACCATAGTCGCCACTGTACCAGTGGGAAGGACGCCCATAGGAATAGATATCACGCCGAATGGAGCCTTCGCTTATGTGGCGAATCAAGACAGCGATACCGTTTCAGTGATCAACACGGCAACCAATACAGTCGTAACCACTGTGCCTGTTGGAGACGTTCCACTAGGAGTTCGCGTCAGTCCTGATGGGACTCTTGCCTATGTAACTAATTTTGTTGATGGCACTGTGTCAGTGATTTCCACGGCCACGAATACGGTAACCGCCACCATACCAGTCGGAAATGGTGCCGCCCAGATAGCTTTTCCAACAGCAGCACCGAACACAATCGGCTCGCTCATTGCTCAGGTGCAAGCACTGGTCGGTGGAGGAATTCTTACACAAAATGAGGCCGATAACCTGATCAAGAAACTTGAGGGCACCCAGGCGAAGCTCGATACGGGTCAGACTGGGGCAGTCTGCGGTCAACTCGGCTCGTTCATCAATCAGGTCAACGCTTTTATCAACAACGGCTCACTCACTCCGAGTCAAGGACAAGCACTGATTAACGCAGCGAACGCGATCAAGACCAGCTTGGGCTGTTAGCCGTCTGTGGATTCAACAAGTAGTTCCTGTAAAAAAACCGAAAGGCCGACACTCAAGATCGGCCTTTCAGTTACCAATGAGAGAAGGGACGCGCACAGAGTAGAGCGCGCGACACCGAAAGTCCTTAAAGAGTTCTCAATTCTAGAGGATTAGGTCTTAGCCTGCCGGACTTAAATTAACCCCAAGACCTAGCAGCCCCAATATCGCGTACCAGACTGGGTTCCCCACCAGCGGTTGCGCCGGGTTATCGTTCCCGTACTGAAAGACTCCTGCTTGCGCGGTAGGATTGGCATTACCCGGTGTACTGACCGTATTGCCTTGACTGCTTGATGAGCGGGTCGGGCTTGGTATTCTGAGATCGGCATCATCTGGTGATCCCGCAAGAGTGGTACTAGATAGTAAAGCAATCAGAGTTAGAGCTAACATTGTGCGCTTCATAGAAAATTCTCCTTCAATTCTGCCGATGTTCATACCATAGCTCGCGATCATCGTACAGGATGTTCTCAACCGGAATGTCTGCGAGTCTCGCATAGCCCCATAACACGCTTACAAGTAGATCATCTTCGTCATTCTCATACGCGAGGATCTCCGCTCCGTCTTTCGCTTGCACGTGCGGGGCGAATTCATCCGGCGACAGCTTCGAGTGCTCGCGGATCGCTTTCAATTTCTCACCTAAACGTTTGGGAAAGTCTGAGGACATTAGCCTTGGGAGGTGATACTTAACCCAGCTTGCTCACCGTTTCTTTCCTCGGCGGTATATCGGAGTGCGATACTGGAGCAAGTCTTTGTACCTCGTTCTGCAGCATATAGTTCAATGCCGGATACGATATTCCTAGAATTCGGGCAGCATGAGTCACCTTGCCTTTAGCTTGCTCAAGAGCAAGCTTGATTAGATCATGCTCCCTCGCTTGTTTATCTTTCCCCCATCCACGACCGGAAATGAGCTGACCCCTTCTCGAGACGCTGACAAGTGTTCTCCGATCTCTCGAAATGCTGCAACCGCAGCTTCTGCCGCCTGGTTGAGATTTCCGGTCTGTTCGGATAACTCGATAGCACGTCGAAAGGCTGAGAGTGATGCGCCATATCTTTGCAGTCGGGCCAACGCTCTGCCATGTGTGATCAGGGCTTCGGCTAAGAGCGCATGTCTGCCAGCTTTTCTCCTGATTCAGCACTGCCGACCGTGCCACTCGTTCAGCTTCCGCGATGCGTCCCTGTTGCAGAAACACACAAGCACGAGTCTCATCAACTTGGGCCACTCAGCCAACGTCTTTAAGGCTCTGGAAAATGCGCCGCGCTCGATCTAGGTGCTCGTGTGCTTCGTCGCATTGATTGATCCTGAAATACAGCATTCCGAGATTGTTTTCGACGTAGGCGAGATAACACCTGTGCTCTGCCTGTTCGAAGTGGTAACTTGCGGCGGCATACTCAATCAAAGCGCGGTCAACGTAATCTCTGCGCTTCTTTAATACTGAAAGATCTTCAAGTGCATTCCCGAGAGTGTCATGGTAGCTGCCTTTAAGAGTGTGATTGTGAATCTTGTCAAATAGAGGCGCGTTACTTTGTGAGGATACGCAACGCTTTATCGTGATGAGTAGCGCGAAATTCCACGATAGCCAATCGAATCACCGCCTTTGCTTTCAAATCGCTATCTGTGCTCAGAGCGTGAGAGTGCTTCTTTAAGACAGATCGCGCGCTTCATTGTTCTCGCCTGTGCGCCAGTAACAGAGCGCTAGTTCTGTTTGTGCTTCGGCTATCTTCTTTCTGTAGTCTGTCGTGACTCGAAAGATTGTGTGGCTTTCAGTGATTAGGTCTTTCGCCTGTTTCCTGTGCATCCGTGATCTGATTTTTACTGCCGATTATCCGGTCAGCACTCCCGCACGTAGAAGCACTTCGGCAGCGGTGATCGGTTGCAGTCCTTCAACTTTCGGATGCTCGCCAATGCGTCTCCAGTAATCGCTCAAGCATTTTCCGCGCTTCTTCATACTCGCCCTTGTACTCGAGTTCTTTAGCCAGCTCGCAGCATAACTCCGCACGGCGATCCACACTGAGATTTGGATTTTCCAATTCGCGCAGAAGTGAGGCTCGTAAGGTCATGTGAGAACTACTTTTCACGTTGAATGCAAGGAAAGAAACTAAAGCACTCCGCGCGAATCTTACGCAGTCCGTCTGAGCCTTGCAAGACGATTCAAGCTGTTCTAGTTTGAGATGAAAAATTTTTTCATCTCTCTCAGGAGGCACCTAACGTGAAGACCTTACGCCGAAACTATGCGCCGTGACGATCCTCAGTCTGACGCTTGCTGGCTCTGCATTGGCAGGCCATATGCGATACCACCGGCTATGTACCACCGCCACCACCGAGCGCCAGCTCCTCTGGAAACGCGGCGGTCTTTTCGGACAACACTGGCGGAGGCTATGACGTGAACGCCACTATGATCTATCGTGCTAACAGTCCTTAGCTTGATTTACCCCTAGTTCTTTGTTTGGTTTGTTAGGTCCGCGCTTCGCTCGCGTCGCGAGATAGCAGAAGTGTGTCCTATCACGTCTGAAAATTTCTTCCATTAAATTTTAGAACTTCGATCTCTGTCTGAGTGTTGCGAGGCTGTGTTTGACGGCAGATATAAAGCCGGCTAGCTTTGCGGCTAGCCTCACTTCACGCCCAGAGGGTGAGGCCGGAGGGCGCTACTTGGATATGTGGGTGTTCAGTAGCGCCCGGTTTTACTGACACATGGGCCACGCACGACGCAGACCAAAACGATTAGCAGAGAAGTTGCTACAGATCCGTAGAGCGCTGGGAGTAACTCAACGTGAGATGGTAAAGCGGCTGGGAGTCGAAATGCCTTACAAAAACATCTCGAAGTATGAGACCAATAAAAGCGAAGCGCCCATCAACGTGTTGCTCGCGTATGCGCGCCTCGCAAAAGTTCCGATGGCCCAAATTGTTGATGATGATGCCGACTTAACGCTGGAATTGTAAGATTTGCCTCATGCGCCGCGTGAGGCATTAGGGCGCTACTTTTACTCAGCGGTGGGGACGGTAGCGCCCCGTTTTTACGTTTACGCCATCTCTTTTTTCTTCCAGTTCTATACACCTAAGCAGGAACAGTTGATCGGCAAATTTAGACGGGCGACATGACTTGATTTAGTCACTTAATTTCTTAAACAGCTTCTTTAATTTTCGAAGCACTTCGCCTAAATAGATCTCGACGCCTTTATTTTTGTAGGTTGACAATGCGACTAGACCATCAATCAATTGCTCTTGGTCTTCACGTTGTGGCGTAACGTCTTTAACCGAACCTACCAAGATCTCTCCATTAAGCATCGCGTCTTTAACATCGATAATTAAACGCTGCGCTTCAATTGTGGTGTTCTTCGCTTGAAGCTCAGCAGCAGCTAGTTTCAGGTCGCCTCTTAGTCGAAGAATGTTTGCCCCTAGTCTTTGAGCTGCAATGGATTCGTTCGTGGTATCAGCGATCGGACTCGAAGGCAGGCGCAGATACAGGTCAAGCGCAGACCGGATACTATCAAGCGCCTGGGTTTCATCACTCGGCGTGACGGTGAAAAGAACTTGCCCTGCTTCATTTGTTAAAGCGGTTTCCGCTTCAACCCCTAAGTCTTTAAGAAACTTCGCGAAGTATAAAAGGTATTGCTCGCACGGAACTTTGACCTCTTCCGGAAAATCGAAAAACATCAAGACGGATTTAACAGACAGTTTTGCCTTCAACGATCGCCTCAACTTGCTCGTGAATCGCTTGGAAGGTAGCGCTGTGAGTAAGAACCTCATCCTCAATAATGTTTGTGGGATCGTCTACTGTAATTGAAAATTGGTAAATCGGTTCGTCGTCTTTCTCCACTTTGAACTGCGTGTGCACTTTCACGCCACTATTCGCAGGAATTCGGTTCTATATTCTGAAGTGCTCCAAGGCATTTTCCAGTCGTCGGAACTAACGCCAAGAGCCAAGTCGAACTTTATACGTATTTGATGAAACTCTCTCGATCTTAATCAGGTGAAACAGATGAGGGTGATTTACAAGGCGAAATACCAGACGATCAAGCGTCTTGATGTTTGCAGAGATGTCAGAAAAGCAGCAACGTACAATCTCCCGACGTATTTCATTGTTATGTGTAGTTACCTCGACGGGCGCTGCTGTAGGTGAGATATACACATTGTCGTAAGCTATTTCGCCTATGATGAATTCCCAAGCTGAAGGGTATACACGCTGTCCTTCTACTTTGCGTACCTTTCGCACGTCAATTGCGGGCATTTGTAGACCTCATGGATTGGTGTCGTTCTCTGACTCTCCCCAAGCGGCGATATTCTTGCGCCGCATATGCCTGTGTGCCGGGAGCGTGCCAACTCAGTGACACAGAGCAATACTGAGTGGTACTGAGGGATTATAGACCAGCGAGGAATGCTAATGAATCAGTGAGGGTTCGGGCACCAAAAAGGAGATGGAATCCGTACAATCCGCACACCTAAAAAAAGAGGCAAGCAGGACCGCAAGCCGAGGCCCAGGGCGTTCAAGGGAAACTTGCCTATCAGAACAAAAGCAAATAGACTTCGCAGCCTATGAAGCCTCGAATCCTTGCCGTTATACTCTTTCTCTCGTCTTGGCTCGCGGATGCTCAAGCCCAAACCACTAAAGAGCAAAAAGAAATCGCGGAAGTAAAGGCGCTTCAAGCCGAGTTCGTTAAAGCAACAAATGAATACAAGGCAAGCCTCGCAAAGCTGCTGACTATCTACGAAGGCAACGTAACGAAGGCTGAAGAGAAGCTCGAGTTGTCGAAGAAGCTGCTAGCAGAAGGGCTAATCTCAACGACTCAGGTTGAAGAAAATGAGCGCGCAATTATTGCGGCTAAAGAGAAAGTGGCAGAGACACACCGTCAGATTACTAAAGCGGACTCTCAGATCACCGCATTGCCGAGCGATGAAGAGTTAATCAAAGAATATCGTCGCGCGCAACGCTCGCGGCCCAGGGCTTCCCCAAAAGGGCGTTGCCGGAATTGGGATCTGATTGTTCGGCAAAGACAGGGCGCAAGGTCTATCTCAGTCAGCTACACTTTCGTTTGCCGATAAAAGAATCCTTCAAAGAGCACATTCTGGGTTTTCTGGGTCCGTCTATATGTACAGACCTAGCAGACCTACAATTTTTCTTAGGGAAAAGGGCACTTTTTGAGCCTGAAATGATTGTAGGTCTGAGAGAGTAAAAAAAGTCGCTAGAATTGTGCCGCAGACTGTGACGTTAGTACCCCGAAACGCTTAACGAACGATTACATATAAAAAGGGGACCATGTGACGGCTTTTGTACCTACCACGGAATGCCACTGAGAGACACAGAGCACGTCTCGCCAAGTCTGCAACCAGTGTTTATGCTTGCATGTTACTCGGTGGTATCCTGTAGCGGGTGGTCCAAATGGTCTGCAAAACCTTTATTCATCGGTTCGATTCCGATCGCCGCCTCCAAGTACAACCTCAACCATTGAATAACTTAGCGGGATAATGGACCACATTAGATTAGCCGCGTACTGTGCAGAAATAGTGACACATCCCCGAAAAACTGGACCAGCGAAATGTTAGTATTTTCCGGCTTTGTGAAGCGGTTCTTTGACGGCAGGAGGGCGGATGAGGAAGAACTTCACACCCGAGCAGATGCTGCATACAGTGCGGCAAGCGGAGAGCGGAACACCGGTGGCGGAAGTCTGTCGCAAGCTGGGGATCACAGAACAAACCTTCTACAAGTGGAAGCGGCGGGTAGCGGGCATGGGGATCGCGGAGCTGGCCCGACTGCGGCAGTTGGAAGACGAGAATAAAAAGTTGAAAGCGCTGGTGGCGGACCTGACGCTTGATAAGCACATGCTGCAAGAGGTGCTCAGAAAAAAGTTCTAAAGCCCGCGCGTAAGCGGGCTCAGGTGCAGTTTCTGTGCGGTAGTTTTCAGGTTTCTGAGAGACGTGCCTGTCGGGTGCTGCACCTGCAGCGGTCCGTCTATTACTATCGCCACCGGCGCGACCCACAAACGGAACTGCGAGTGCGTTTGAAAGACCTGGCCGCCGCACGAGTGCGTTACGGCTACGAACGCTTACACACGCTGTTGCGGCGTGAAGGCTGGCAGATCAATCACAAGCGGGTGTACCGGCTTTATCACGAGGAAGGCTTGAGTTTGCGGTTGAAGACAAGGAAGAAACGAATCAGCGAACGGCGTGTGCCGCTATCGCGGCCCACTGCGCCCAACGAGTGCTGGAGCATGGATTTTGTGCACGATCGCCTGGCCGATGGCCGGCCTTTTCGCTTGTTAACGTTAGTCGATAACTTTAGTCGAGTTAGTCCCGCGATCGAATGCGATTTTTCTTTCAATGGGCAGCGTGTGGTGGCGGTGTTGGAACGGTTGAAAGAGAGTGGTCTGCCACAAACGATCAAAGTCGATAACGGCAGCGAATTCATCTCCAAGACGCTTGATGCCTGGGCTCATCGTCACGGTGTGAAGCTCGAGTTCAGCCGGCCCGGTAAGCCTACTGACAACGCTTTCATCGAAAGCTTCAACGGTCGACTGCGGCAGGAGTGCTTGAATCAGAATTGGTTTCTCTCCCTCGCTGACGCGAGGGAGACGATCGAAAACTGGCGCCAGGATGACAACGAATACCGTCCACACAGCTCGTTGGACCAACAGACGCCGAGCGAATTTGTGGCCGGTTGGCAACAAACCCGAACCGATCCAAAAGCCGGATTTTTAAACCTCAGAAATGGTCCAATAATCGGGGAGGTGTCAATCGCCGGAAACCTCTAGTTTTCAATGGCGGTGTTTTAAGGGAGGCTTACAACTCGAACAGCTTGATCGCGTTATCGCTTCACTTGCGATTCGCATTTCGTTTACGTCGTTTACCGTAATTCTCAGCCCATCCACTCTTCCCTCATAATCCTTGCTCAAAGCCGGGAATGGGTGTATTACCGTACAGCCCAAAGAAGGATCTGCGGGAAGTCTCGTCTACTCTAACTCAAGACCGCTTCCTTTACTTCGAATCTCACTTGGAACTTGTGAAGGTTCCTAGGTCATCTACCGATTCCCATGGAAACGAAAAGATTAAGACAAGTTCTCGCTATTGTTGTTCCGACTGTTAGTGGAGGAACAGGAGTTTATTTTGTTCTGAACCAGCAAGCTGGCAAAGCTATTCTCTCATTCGCAATATCGTTCATTTGCGGAATCTTGGCCATGACCGGAAGATTTCTAAAGGAACTACAGGATCAGATCGATAAAAGGCTAAAGGAGCGAGCGGCTACTCTAGCGGAGTGGATTGTGAGCAATCTTGAAACTCTGCTTTTAAAACTTTGGTGGCACCTGACGGCTCGATTTCAGGCGAAGTATTACAGGAGCTTGATCTACAAGTATCGAACCTACAGAACTGAAGGGTTGAAAACAAAAGGTAGGTTTGCCTTGGACATGACAGAACTCTTTGTTCCTTTGCGTGTTGCGGCTCAGAGCCCAGATTTGATTTCTCAACGCATGATTCAAGTTAAGGATAGGCAACCAATTCGTCTGGAGATCTGGAACTTCCTTAGTGCGCTGGGCCAAGAGCGGAGATATCGCCAGATTGCTGTTATCGGCGCTCCTGGTTGCGGAAAGACAACTTTGTTGGAATATCTAACTCTTACATATGCTCTTAACACCCAACGGCGACAATATCGGAAGGCTCCTATGCTGATTCCCGTTCTTCTGTCACTTCGTGACATCCGCGATCAGATTACTGGCGAGGAGCCTCCAAACTTGGCTCAGGTGATTGAGAATCAGGAGTTTGTGCGGAAACTGCGCCCGCCACCAAATTGGTTTAATACCAAACTACAGCGCAACCGATGCTTAGTAATGCTTGATGGCTTGGATGAAGTGGCGGATGAACAACAACGCAACCAGGTTAGCAGGTGGATAAATCAACAGATGCTTGACTATGCAGATACTCCTTTCATTTTGACGTCAAGACCGTTCGGTTTCAAGAACGCACCGCTCGAACAAGTCGGGATAGTTTTGGAGGTTCAACCCTTCAGTCTTAGAGAAATAGAACGATTCATCCGTAATTGGTATTTGCAAAGCGAGCTAATGCGTCAAGTGCGGAAGGAAGACGCGGGAGTACGCGAACTTGCGAGAAAACAAGCGGAGGACCTAATCAATCGTGTGAAGAACAACGCCCCTTTAGCGGCAATGGCAGTAAACCCTTTATTGCTCACAATGATTGCAACGGTACACGACAACCGCGGCGCCCTTCCAGGCCGACGGGTAGAACTCTACGCTGAAATATGTGATGTTCTCCTCGGTCGTCGCCAAGAGGCAAAGAACATTCCCGATCGTTTGACTGCCAAGCAAAAACAAGCAGTATTGCAGGTATTAGCGTTCGAATTAATGAAGAAAAAAACCCGTCAGTTCACCCTAGAGACGGGAGGCATCCTTATAAACAATATTCTTGCAACCGTGGCAGGACAGGGGGCTTGCACAAACACCTTTTTGAGGCTCACGTTAGAGCTTAGTGGATTGATCATTGAGCGTGAGCTGGGTGTCTACGAGTTCGCCCATAATAGTTTCCAAGAGTACCTCGCCGCAGCACAAGTGAAGGAAACCAACGACGAAGGTATGCTGATAAGTAATATTAATCAGTCTTGGTGGCAAGAAACAATTCGTCTCTATGCAGCCCAAAGTGATGCGACGAATCTGATTGAGGCCGCTTTGAATTTGTCATCTATCGATTCTCTAACGTTGGCTTATGATTGCGTCGAGGAAGGAGGTCGCGTTTCACCTGCGGTCCGTCGAAGACTAGAAGACAAGTTAGAAGCTGGTTTTGCATCTAGCGAACCTGAAGTCGCGAGATTAGCCATCGAGGTAAGACTATCGCGGCGCCTACATAGCCTTTTGCGCATTGACGAACGTCTCGAAATCGACACCAGTTGCCTCACTTGTGCTGAGTATCAACTATTTATTGATCACAAACTTAAGGAGGACCGGTATCACCAACCCGATCATTGGTCAACCTATAGGTTTCCGGAAGGGACCGCAGCCGACCCAATAACCGGAATTCGTTCAACCGACGCGATAGATTTTTGCGAATGGCTAAACGGTCAGTATCCCACTCGCGAATTCAAGTACAGAATTCCCACTTTTGAGGAGGTGAAGGCGAATCCTGTTACCAACTCTGAAGTCGGAAGTTGGTGCTCTATCAGCGAGAACAAGATCATCGCTGGTATTAGCCAAGAAACTTGGCGAGGCTGGCAATCGCTTGTCGGCGAAGCATTTAATGCCGACGTGGCATTTGTACTGTCTGACGGCATAGATCGCGGTCATTCGCAGACGCACTTAGCCAACCTTCCTCTGCAACGAGCCCTTGATGTAACGAGGTTCGATGATAACCCGGTTTACGGCGAGAGCTTCCGTGAGAGTGATCTTCAACGCGCGCTCAATATGATTCTTGCTCGTGATCGAAAAAGGGACGCGGCATTTCTTAATGATATCCTCAGATCCCTCGCATTTGCCCTCGATGTTAACCTGCGTCAATGTAGCCCCGCGCTTGCCTCGGCCCTAAAGTTCTTCTCGCCCATAGATGCAGTTTTAGCCTCGACCTTAATTCGTGGCTGTCTCTTAGTAATGAGTGGCTTAAGTGCATACCCAGGATCACAGAAAATGGACTCTCCCGAGTTAGCGGAGTTTTTTCGACATCTCTCGCAAGGCGTTCATAAAGACCACCCAACTAAAAGGGAAAGATCATTCGGCTTCTATATATTTTTGTTAGTAGTTACGAGAAGACGACTGAATGAGATTCCCGCGTGGGAAGGCATTCGAATCGTTAGGGAACGAATAATCTGACTCGGTAGACCAGCCGGTCTCACCCGCTTTGCAGTTCAATAGCCACGAGTGGAGGGCAGCAAGTGAACGTAGCAAAGTAGTGTTCGTGGAGTTGACTTTTGTTTCCTAACAGGAATAATTCCACCGCTCTAATTAGGCTGAATCCCGAGCCTATGCGTTCTCGCATACTCGCAAATTAAGCCTTTCCTTGTTTTTCTGGAGTTGTTAGTTGACGCGATGCCCGATCCACAGATCGCGATCATCATGCAGCAGGTTCTCAAGCAGATGTGCGAGTCTCACGTATCCAAACAAGGGGGATAATGTAGTTGGCTGACCAGCGGGCGCATTGGTAGAGTCTCATCATGTTGTCTGAAATACCCTTTAGTGAAGCTACCAGAAATCCCGATTCCGAAACGATGCCGCCTGAATTCCACGGTAAATGGCTTACCGACTGGAATGAGTCGCTAGTCATAAGCAGCGATAAGATTGTATTCGACGAAGATGTTCATCGCGTTGTCGGCGTTTGGTTCAGCGATGAAGGGAATATCGTCCTAAACTCGGGATTGGTGATTAGCCCACGAACGGTTGCCGTTATTACGTTCCCTACTGACGAAACGAAAGAGCAGATCTACAGGCTGCAGTATTTTGGTCTATCCGAAGATGGCAACTCACTCGTCGATCTGGAAAACATGGAGGTGGTTTCCCATAGGAGTGAACTATCGGCCAAAGACTAAATTTAGTTATTAGTCCAGTTCACTTCCATATCATCATCGATCAAGTTCATCATCGAATTTCCTGAGAGTCTCGCATAGCCCCACAACACGGATACGGGCATATCGCCTTCGTCATCCCCATACGCGATGATTTCCGCAGCATCTTGAGCGCCAACAAACTGCGCTATTTCATCCGGCGTTAGCGCTAATCGCAAGCGGATCGTTTTTACTTTCTCACCTAACCGTTTGGGGAAGTCTGAGGACATTAGTCTACTTAATTTGATTTGCCTGGTCGGCGGCGCACTGGCGTCCTTTGCTTGAGTAAGTCTTTGTGTCTCGTTTCCAGCATGTAGGTCAATGCTTGAAATGAGATGCCGAGACTTCGAGCTGCATGGACCACGCTACCGTTGGCGTTCTCAAGAGCGAGTTTTATAGCGTCATGCTCTAATGATTGTTTTGTTTGATTCAGCCCGCGACCTGGCAGAAGCCGCTCATCTTCGATTACCGCCAAATGTACTCCAAGCTCTTGAAACGCAGCTACCGCCGCATCTGCCGCTCGGTTTGTAGTGCCTGTGTATTCCGACAAGTCGAAAGCCCGTCTAAATGTAAATAGTGCTTCGTTGTATCTTTTAGGCGGGCCAAAGCCTTGCCATGCGTTATCAGAGCTTCTGCCAAGAGATCGTGTCTGCCAGTTTTCTCCTGACTATTCACCGACGCTCGGGCTGCTTTTTCGGCTTCTGTGATGCGTCCTTGTTTAAGAAATACACTGGCGCGAGTCTCATCAACTTGTGCCATTGCGCCCTTGTCCTTGAGGCTGGTAAACATGCGCCGAGCGCGATCCAAGTGTTCATGCGCTTCTTTCCATTGGTTGATCGTGAAGTAGATCAGGCCGAGTTGATTCTCGATATTGGCTAAGTAACACCTGTGTTCGGCTTGCTCGAAGTGATAACTTGCGGCGGCATATTCAATCAATGCGCGATCCAAGTAGTCTCCCTTTGTCTTTGCTTCCCAAAGATGCCGCAGCACGGTTCCGAGAATTTGGTGGTAACTCCCTTTAAGCGTCTCATTGTTGATTTTCTCAAAGAGAGACGCATTCTCCGTGAGGATGCGTAACGCTTTACTGTAATTGGTCGCCACGCATTCCACGATAGCTAGTCGAACGATTGCCTTTGCTTTCACTTCGCCATGCGTAGTTAAGTGCGAGAGTGCTTCATTAAGAAGATCGCGGGCGTCGTTCAATTCGCCAGTGCGCCAGTAACACAGAGCAAGTTCGGTTTGTGCTTCCGCTATCTTTTTCGGATAGTTGATTGACTGAAAGATGGTGAGGCTTTCGGTGATTAGATTCTTTGCCGTTTCCTGTGCCTCTGCGACTTCGTTCTTGCTTCCAATAAAGCCAGTCAGCACTCCTGCCCGCAAGAGAATTTCGGCGGCCGTGGTCTGGTTCCAAACCTCCGATGTTCGGACGCTCGCCAATGCGCCGTCCAGTAATCGGCAAGCAGTTTCCGCGCTTTCTCATACTCGCCTTTGTACTCCAGCGCCTTCGCCGCTTCGCAGTAAAGCTCTGCGCGGTTATTCACACTAAGGTTCGGATTCTCTAATTCGCGCAGAAGTGAGGGCAGCAAAGTCATGTGAGAACTACTTTTACATTTTGATGCAAGGAAAGAAGCTAAAGCACTCCGCGCGAATCTTACGCACTCACTCGCCGCTCTTGCAAGAAGATTCATGGCTGCTCTAGTGTGATACAAAATTTTTGTATCTCAGTTAGGAGGCACCGAAAGTGAAAACCTTACGCCAAATATGCGCCGCAACGATCCTCAGTCTGACGCTCGCTGTGTCTGTGTCGGCGGGAGATATTCATAGTCCCGGTGTGGCATCAACCGATAGCACGACATCTACTTACATCACGATCGAAGTCGTTCTGGCAGTTATGAGCGTCGCCCGCCCTTAACGCTCACTACACGTTCAGATCGTTTACTCGCTCCTGAGCAGAGACGGGGGACGGTGTGTTTACAAGATCCTTGTATGAGATCGGTAAATTCAACCCTCCATCGAAATTTTGCGAGCGCGGTTCGGGACAGTTATAAAACTGCCACCTTGCGGCTAAGCCTCGCATGACCCGCCCAGAGGTGTGAGGCTGCGGGGCGCTACTGACTTGTGGGTGTTCGTAGCGCCCCACTTTCTAACTGACGTGGGCCACGCTCGACGCAGACCAAAACGGTTGGCAGAGAAACTGCGACAGATCCGTGATGCGCTCGGGGTGTCTCAGCAAGAGAGGGTAAAGCGGCTAGGCATCGAGATGCCTTATCAGAACATATCGAAGTATGAGAGAGACAAAAGCGAGCCGCCCATCGAATTGTTGCTTGCCTATGCTCGCAGTGCCAATATTTCCGCTTGATCAGATTGTTGACGATGATGCGGACTTAACGCTTGAACTGTGAGTTTGCCTCATGCGCCGCGTGAGGCATTAGGGGCGCTACTTTTACTCAGCGGTGGGGACGGTAGCGCCCTGATTTTTGTATTCCTACTTCAAGGACCGTGCTGTGCTACTTGCTTACTCCCACATCTCTGGAATCCTGATTCAAGACATCGTGGACGACAACAGAGGGACTCCATTTAGTGACAGCGGAACACGTTCGCAATCCGTTCGGCTTGACGCGAAGGCGTCACCCATGATGCCTTAGTCCTCATGGCTGGGTTCCCGCATTTCGCTCAAATTTTCATCCCCATTAAGTGTCCGCATTGCGGCTATACGATCAAGCGTAGACTGCTTTGGCTGGAAACTAATTCGGAGTACGCCTGTGCTCGATGCAACGTCATTTTGTGTTTCAACACTGAACGACTTCTCGAAGCTCGAAGGATGTTTAATGAACGTATAAACCTCCTCAGGACACAACTCAGAAAGAGACTCCAAATCCGCAAGTAGCTTGTGCGCGTCACCGAAGTCAGCTTCAACGCCTACGCTGATTCTTTCAGGCTCATTCCAGTTGACGGTAAACTCAGGATATTGCAGTTGTTGGCCCGCGCGCTGCTTCGCGTGCAATTTCTCGAATTCCTGCTTTTCGTAGTGCATGAACAGCAGCGGGCGATTACGGCTCTCAATGATGCGAGAATAAGGCTCAATCTCGGGCAACGTTCGGTTTAAGTATCTCCAGTAATAGTTGGCTAACATATCAGCCGCCTGTAATCCTACGGCTTCACTTTTTGGTAGAAATGCCAACGCGCCCAAACGGAACCAATGCCTAAAATCCTTATTCCTACGTAACTGAAGAAAAGCGTCTTGGATGTTTCCTTCACCGCCTTCGCCATCCTCGACAATAAACGAGATCGGATCAGGCTGTTTGATTTGCTGCGACCAGATACCAAAGGCGCGGGTTACTTGAGCAACCGCAAACTGATAAACGTTTCCGTACCTCTCTCTACGCCAACCCTTTGTACATTCTTCGTAATCACGTACATCGACAGAGCACACGGCAGCGGCTTTAATGCGCGCATTGTCAATAGCATCCACCAGCTCTATTCGGGTTTGTGTTTTGCGGTTTTCATCCCATCCGTTTTCGAGCGTGAAATCTCCGTGCCCCGACTCGAAATCCGTGGCGTGAAAAACCACCGTGTTTCCGTTTCTTGTTAACGGCTTCTTCCACGCCTTGTTAAAGTCTTTCCATTGGGGCCGCTCAGATAAGTATCCCGCAACCACCAAAAGCGGGGAGTGCTTTCCGCTGGCGTCAAAGTGAGCTTTCCAGAAAAACATTAGTCTATCTTCATCGTTTGGGAATACTGGGAGTGTGCCACTCAGTGACACAGAACGATACTGAGAAGCACTAGGGATTATAGACCAGCGGGAAATACTAATGAATCAGTACAGGAAGGAACTGGCAAAAACTGAGGGGAAAAAGCAGATTGAGATTCGCATCGATGACGAATTCCGACTAGCTTTCTCACGTTGCCTTAAATGTGGGGAATGGCTGTGCAGAAACTGTGCAAACACAAAAATATCGAACGGATCTCAGGCATACTCAGAAGTTGGTTTTAGCAATAAAAACTCGACACAAACACGCTGAGATGTATTGAGAAGAACACAGAGAAACTGGCTCTTTAAGACTGCAAAACCTTTATTCATCGGTTCGATTCCGATCGCCGCCTCCAAGCAAGACCTTCACTGGTAACAACTTACAGAAAGCATATCCTTCGTTCGTTGAATGCGCGTATGCGCACTGTGGCCATAAGTGTGGCCAGACCTGCATCTCCGATACTTATTTCGCTATGTAGCGATTTGTAGTTGAACATCGCAGCAACGGGAGAGAGGGTAGAAGCTACTCTAGATCGAGCGATCGAATTAACTCAACTCTTCACCCAGACAGCACTGCTTGTTGCCGGCTTTCACACTCACCACAGGCAATGGAGGCGAAAACGGAATGGTATTGAATGTTGAAAAGTAATTACCGAAAAGACCGAAGAGACTCGCAAAATGTTTCAGGCGCTACTCGACAAGACCAACAAAGAACACCCAAGTCCGAAAGACAATAAGCTTTGTCTGACCTTTTGAGCGGTAACAGGAACCTCGAGCTCTGGCGTGATGTAGTGAGTGCTGGTCATTGGGCGGAACTTATGGTTATTGAAAACGCTCGAGCAACGGCAGCGATGAAGGAGTGTTGGAAGCACAGACTCCAGGTACACCGAGACAATCACGACTGAGACAAGCACGATCGATACGGCCCGAAAGGTTAGAGACCGTTGCGCGCGGCACTCCTACAACATGAATTTGGGGTAGTCAAGATTAAAACGACGTAGATTAAAACGACGTAGCTCGCTGGCGTCGCTGCTGCGGCTGGACTCCGCAGCAGCGAGAGTGCCTTTGAACTGGGCTACTCCACACTGGGCTAGAGATTGGGAAGTGCTAACGTTTAAACCGCTGTTTAGTGCCAGCGGCCTTAGGATCCGCCGTTGTCGTTGTCTCGACGGGAACGGGATCGATGATGATGAGGCCGGGAATCACATATCGGTTCCGTTTGGCTGGGAAGACCTCAACGTCGATCGAAACACCATTGGTTCCCGCAGGCTCGGGACGGTAAGTATAGATACCTTCGATGTCGAGCGGGTCATCCGGAATAACTGTCCCTGTCGGAATGGGATTTGCGAAGACCACTTCGAAGATCACGAAACCTTCGATGTAGGGTGGGATTACGTCTACCTGAGGATAGATGGGGATATTCAAATGCGCATAAATATCCCGGCAGACAACTTCCATTGCCCAGTCGGACCTGAGCGCATGAAACTTGGTCCAGGCAGGTGCGGTCGGTACCTGGCCGCCCTTGAGCCGGATCACCTTCTTGCGAAATTGGATGGTGAGCCCGGTGTTGTTGTGAACGTTGATCTTACTCGAGTAGTGACCGGCCTGAGCATCCGGCATTATCTTAATCGAGGGCTCAGGCTGCACGCCGCAGATGAACTTTGCGGCGTAGGTGTTGGTTACGGTGAATGAGGGAATGGGAATGGGAACCGGGTCTGTCTCTTGAGCTTTAACAGACGAGCCTGCGAAGAGCAAGCCGATAACCCAACCAAATGCGATAAGCGTCCTTTTCATATTCGTCTCCTTTGTTCACTCTGCGTGAAGGGGAAAAACGCAACGCCGTGACACTGATAAAACAGCGTCAAGCGCGACGCGAGTAAAGCGAGATTCAGGAGATCTGCTGGGGAGGCTTGAGGTGAGACGTAGGGAGGATACTAGGCGTCTCTGTCGTTCACCTTTGTTTGTCGGCAGAACCGTGGAATCACGCATGAATAACTTAAGCGTGAACCCTGCTTGATCATTCACTAGTCGTGAATAGCGCGCATCTTATTGCCGGATAGGATAACTGTCAACGTTTTCTGGGCCACGAAAGGGACAATTTACTGGCGTATTTTGCTGCTATGTTTTGTGCCTTTTTTGTGGCTGCGGTCGCTAGAAGAGATGCCTCACGCCAAACAAGAAGTTCTGTCCGTCTTTAGCACAATCGCGGGCACCACAGAGAAAGCGATCTTTGGTATAACTATTCTAAGTCAATTGGGGATAAGGATGGATTTGAGTTGTGGCTCGTGGGTGGGAAAGTAAGGCGGTTGCCGATCAGATCGAGGAAGAGGAATCGCGCCAGCAGGGAGTTCCTAAACCTGCGGCCACACCCGAACAACGAGTGGTCAACGAGCAACTCGACTCGCTGAAGCTGTCCAGGTCGAGATTGCTTCAACAACTCGAGCACGCCAAACATCCCGCACATCGCGACGTTCTGCTCAACGGATTGAGAGCTGTCGAGAAAGAAATTGAAGAACTTTCCATTAAGGTTATTCTTTAACCTTTTAGATTACCGGCAACTCATTACGTAAATGAGATCTCTTGTAAGAGTCTTGGCGGGTGTCGCTGTGGGCCTGGGCTACGGTGTTCTCGTCGGAGGCGTGATGGTTCTGATGGATTTTATTACCGGCGATTCAGATCATTCCGCTGGCCTAATGATTGACCCTAAAACGATCTTCAGGGCTCTATTACTCCTCGCAATGACAGTCACTGGCTCTGCGGGCGCCGTGGTGGGTTTGATGGTGACGGTCTTTAGAGCCGGGAAGATTAAGGCGGCGATGATAGGCTTTTGCACCGGGCTACTGGTATTAGCCGGTATTGTCGTCAAAATATGGCCGCAGTTAGAAGTGCCGGGGAACGACTCCGCGTTTGCGCTCAGTTTCTTATTCTTGCTGTTCCTGGTCCTTCTTATTGTGTTACCTGCGGGACTGGCCGCAACCGGCGTGACGGCGTCAGTGGTGGCAGCCCGTGTAAGTAGGAGATAGCACGTCAATGAAGTGGCAGGAAAATATTATTACGAGCGCTGCCGGCATCGCGGACCTGTTGAACGAGACGCGGACCATCGCAGTGCTCGGTATCAAAACTGAGGCTCAGGCAAGCCAACCAGCATTCTATGTCCCACGTTATTTACAGACCGCCGGCTTTCAAATTATTCCGGTGCCTGTTTACTATCCAAAAACGACGCGCATACTCGAGCAACAGGTCTATCGCCGGCTCGTCGACATTCCGATCGATGTTGATCTCGTGAACGTCTTTCGCCTATCTCAGGACGTTCCTCCTCACGTTACAGATATTCTGGCGAAGATGCCTAAGGCAGTATGGCTGCAATCCGGAATTCGCAATGATGCCGTGGCCGAGACACTCGCAAAAGCAGGAATCAAAGTCGTTCAGGATCGCTGCCTCATGGTGGATCATCGCTACCTGAGGAAATAACTCCTGCTTCGCAGGCCGATCTCATTCATGCAGTTGTGTGTTCCTGAAGAACCTCATCGGTTTGTACTCGAAATTTCTAAACAGCCCGAGCTGGTCCATGAAGTGTGGATCGAACGCGAAGCTGCTGGGCAACACCAACTGTAAAAACCCGCTTTGGCCCAGAGTAAAAATACTCTCGCCAGTTATCTGGGGCCGGCCGAGCACAACGATCTGTCCATAGGTGGCGCGATTTGAGTTCGGAATGCTCGCTACGACGCCAATGATCGGATGCGTGAAAGTGATTGAGCCTCTCGGTGCCAGTCCACAGTGCAGGGTTGGCTCCCTGCGCTGCGGCGAGTACCGCCAATGTTTGATCGAACGTCGCCGACATGACAGCTTTCGGATTGATTCCATTGAAGTAGTCTCGACTCGGCGGAACACCGGAATCGCCCGTCAGCGCAAAATCGAGAGCGTGTATGAGCATGTTCGAACTCGCTTCGCCGGCCCTCGTGCCGAGTTCGTCGGCGAAAGGTGTTAGTCAGCATCAGGCTGAGCCAGGTGGAGAAAATGACTTCGCCGGAATGGAGGTTGGTGCTGGTCACGGCGTCAGAAAAAGCATTGCCGTCCCACGCCTCGATGATTGCTTTCGCCTGGGCAGCGAGTGGATGCGCAGGAGGCACGTCGGTCAAAGCCGTCAAGGAGATATGGTTTTAGAAAACGCGCTTCGCGACCGAATAGCCTTCACGCGCGCGATGTCTTTTGGAATGTCGCGCATGTCTTCAAGAGAAATGACTCCTGTCGCAAGGCGATCGATGATGTCCCAAAGGCGAAACTGTTTGCCGAAAACCTGATTGTCTGCATTGTCGTAATCAACCGACGGCTTGTTGTTCCAGTTCGCTAGGTAACCCTGTGCAGGATTGATCGAGGTTGGTATCGGTAAGATGCCACCGGGCCACTCAGCACTGCCGTTTCCCGGAAATGGTAAGCGCGCATCAAAGCCCGCCGGCCGCAACGGTACTTGACCCGCCTGCCAGTAAGCGATGTTGCCGGTCTTATCGGCATAGATAAAGTTGTGGGAAGTCGGAATCAGTTTTACTGCCGCTTCGAATTGCTGAATGTTGCGCGCACGATCGAAACCGAAGAACGCGTGGACGCTCTCCAGTTCTCGTTGCCAGTGTGCGCGCTTTTGAGTGATTGCGTTAGCTCCGCTGGCTTCCGACGACAGGACCGTGAATGCTTCGCAGCACGGTCAGTATCACCGGGCTCGCGCCGCGAACATTGATCGTCTCAACACGCGCCTCGAACGCTGTGCATGCGCCATTGAATACATAGCCTGAACCTGGTCCACCGCCGGCGTTGCAGGTGGTTTCTATGTAGTGGTCCAGGTTATCTCCGGTCGCAGTCGTTGAAGTCCACGCGACATGTTCGTTGCGCCCGATGAGAACGGGAGGCACACCGGCGAAAGCCATTCCCGCAACGTTGAAGCCATTTCCACCGTTGAGCTGAACTTCATGCAGAACCTCCGGCACACTGAAGCCCATCTGTGGACCACCGTAAAGCATCGCGAACCCATTTGCGCTGCGAGCTGCGCTGACTGCCCACGCGTAGCTGCCGAGTTTCGTCGGCACGCCCAGGGATTGCCAGATCGCGCGAGCGTCGTCTTCCGATACCTCCAACGTGTGAGCAGAGACGATTTGTAGTTGCGCGTTACTCAAACTTGCCGGCTTCTGCCGTTTCCCGAATGCTCCCGATGCCGGCACAGTAACGGGAGAGTCTGGATCGTTGATCCACCTGACGTCGTTGAAGATAGCGAAGCCGTTCGTTGGTCCATGAGCTGCGATCAAACTGTCGAGCACCGAAAGGTTCGTCAACTCGCGACCGCCAATTTCACCGAATCGACGCACCATGAAAGCCCCGAAAGCGACGGAATCGCGTCTGGTCCATGGCTGTGGAAAGAAGCCCAGGGCGTGAAACTCGAACGGCAACTTCGATAGAGGATTGAGTGCCACCTCGCTTATGTAGCGATTGATTCCGCCGAGGTATGCGTCGAAAATTTGCTGTTCCTCTGCTGGTGAGCGTCGCGAATTGCGCATCGAGCTCGGCATCGGTGTAACCGGTAATCCGCGCGGCACGATCGGCGTTCACCGTGCTGGGTCCGAAGATCTCGGCGAGCCTGCCTCTGGCTGCGCGGCGGTTCAACTCGAGTTGCCAAAGCCGATCTTGAGCGACAGCGTAACCGTAAGCCTCAAACAAGCCTCGATTCGTCTCGGCGAAAATGTGCGGGATGCCGAAGTCGTCACGATAAATCTTCACTGCTTCGCCGTTCACATTGAGCGTGGTAAAGCCTGTGTTAGTTGCAGTCGCAGTGATGGAAGCACTAAGCAAGATAGTGACTAACGTGAGAGTTATCGCCGTTGAGCTGTAAGAGGCGCTTGAGCATAACGGTTCCTTTCGAATTCAATAGCTCGGAGTATGTGGGGGTGCGGGTTGCCTGAATTCCTCTCCTGCGCAAAGACACGAGGTTGACCGGGACTCACAATTTCCAACGTTAGTCAGCGGAGAGTGCGAACGAACGAATTCGTTTCATGTGCTGTTGAATTTAGGCGACGTAACGCACACTAGTGCTAACAACATGAAAAGTCAACGCGACGCTTATCGGATTGCCACCACGCCAGCAGTGATCGTTGACCGCCTCCAGATGTTAACGGGCCTACGGGCTCGTGACTCTCACGCTGACGCTTCCAAAGCCGGTTCCGATTGGGTCAACTACAACTTTGTAAGTGCCGTTCACCGTCAGGTTCTGCTGGCTCAGGTTGAAGGTCGCGTTGCTGGTAGAGCTGGAAATCTGCGTCGTGCCATCCGGCCTGATCAATCTGACCACAATTGAGCCGATTTGATTATTGGTAATTCGAACCGTCGCTTGCTGAGTCGGCGTAACCGGGAAAGTTATGAAGGCGTTCTGTCCCGGCACTGTCGTACTCAAACTCACAGCCGACGCATTGATCGTCGTTGACTGCGAAGAATCAGCCGGTACGTCGTTAAGCGTGAGCGTAGCCGACGCGGTATTGAAAGAGTTTGGGTCAATAAAGATTGTATACGTGCCTGTCACCGGCAACGTCTGCACATCAATGAACCCGCCACTACTGTTTACTGAGGTGCTGATGAGAGTCGTGCCGTCAGGTTTCCTGATACGGACAGTCACGATGCCATTGGCGGCGATCGTCACGCCGGTGATATTCAAACTAATGCGCTGCGTGGCAACACCACTGAAACTAAGAACCGCGCTCTGTCCCACCGCTATATTGTTTACGGCGACCGCAGAACCGCCCGGTACGATCGATCCCGTTATATCCTGCGGCACTTCGTAAAGAGTTAAAGTCGCACTGCCGACATTGGTGTTCAGCGGATCGAACACGATCGTGTAAGTCCCGGTCACCGGCAAAGTGTTCGTATCGATAATCCCGCCGCTATTATCGACAGTGTTTGTATCAAGAGTTGACCCATCGGGCTTCTTGATACTGACATTGGCCCAAATTGGACTGCCACCTGTGAGCGAAACGCTGCTGATTCTTAGAAATACTCGCTGATTTGCAGTGCCGCTAAACGTCACCCTCGCGCTTTGTCCGATCGAAGTTGTCGTAACGATGACTGCGGATCCTCCGGGCACTATCGTGTCGGTGTAATCCGGCAGTACGTCGTAAAGCTGCAAGGTCACGCTGCCTGTGCTGGCGTTTGTCGGATCCGCTGACACCGTATACGTGCCACTGACCGGCAACGTTTGCGTGTCAATGAATCCACCGCTGGAATCGACAACGTTGGAGGCCAAACTGGTGCCGTCGGGTTTCATGATCGAAACGGTCACCCAGTTGTTGGTGCCGCCACTCATCGAAACTCCCGTAACCTCAGGAACACACGTTGGTTCGCAGTGCCTGTAAAGGTGAGTAGCGCATTCTGTCCGGGAGTATTGGTCGTTACCGTAACGGCTGAACCACCGCGATCGATCGAACCGCTGATATCCGCTGGTACGTCGTACAACGTCAAAGTCACACTGCCCTTGTTTGTGCCTTGCGGGTCAACGAGGATGGTGTAGGTTCCTGTCACCGGCAACACACGCGTGTCGATGAAACCGCCACTCGAGTTGACGGTTTGGGAAACGAGGGTGGAGCCGTCCGGTTTCTTGAGGCGAATGTCGACCAGACCATTGCCGTTCGTCATCGATACGCCACTGATCTTCAGACTAATGCGTTGATTGGCAGTGCCGTCGAAGGTGACGAGCGCGTTCTGGCCCACTGACGTCGTCGTAACTGTGACTGCTGGTCCACCGGGAGTAATGACATCAGTCACGTCGGCGGAAACATCGTTAAGGGTAAAGCTGACACTGCCTGTATTTGAACCTCTGCGGGTTCACAACGATGGTGTAAGTGCCTGCAACTGCGAGCGTCTGCGTGTTGATGAACGCGCCGCCTGAACTGACGAAATTGGCGTGACACCAGCGTTGCGTTGTCGGGTTTCTTAATCTGCACATCGACGTAACCATTTCCGCCAGTGAGGTTCACGTTTGAAATGTTTAGCGGTGATGCGTTGACCAGCAGTGCCGCTGAACGAGAGTTGTCCATTCTGTCCCGGAACCGTTGTAGTCACGGTTACAGTTGGTCCACCGGCTGTGATAGTGCCGGTTACATCGGCAGGCACTTCGTAGAGGGTAAGCGTTACGCTTCCCGTGTTAGTGCCCCGCGGGTCGATGAGGATCGTGTGGGTTCCGTTCTGATCGATGGTCTTGGTATCGATGAAGTCACTGGAAGAGATGAAACTCGCGGAACCGAAAGTCGAATTATCAGGTCTCTTCAGGTAAACATCGACATAGCCGTTGTGCCTGTCATTGAGACAGCGGTTATTTTCAAGCTAACGCGCTGACCGATAGTGCCGTTGAAGGTCAGCAAAGCAGTCTGGCCTGGAACCGTCGTTGTAACCGTGACCGATGATCCTCCAGCACTGATCGTCCCAACCACATCTGCCGGCACTTCATACAACGTCACCGTTACATTGCCCGTGTGGTAACTACGCGGATCAATAATGATTGTGTATGTGCCTGTGACTGGTAAGGTGAACGGGTTGATGAAGTCAGCGTCAGTCGCGAAGGAGGTGAAAATAAGGTTAGTGCCGTCTGGTTTCTTAAGGTAAAAGTCACTCGTCGAAAAGGTCACACCCGTAAGACTAATGCTCACTCCCTGTCCGGCGCTGCCAGTGAAAGTGAGTTGAGCATTTTGTCCCGGCGTCGTCGTTGAAACCACCACGGGCGAACCGCCGGCAACGATAGTTCCGCTGATGTCCGGTGGAACATCATAGAGAGTCAGCGTTGCGCTGCCGGTATTTGCTGACACGGGATCCACGAGGATGGTGTAGGTCCCATCGACAGGCAGTTGAGTCGCATCGATGAAGGAACCGGCGGTTCCAGTCGGGCTTGGACCAACCAGATTAGTTCCGTCTGGTTTCCTGATCGAAATGTTGGCGCCGCAGCATGTGGAAGTACCTATGCTCACGTCCGTCATTCGCAGGCTGATACGCTGACCGGCAGTGCCGTTGAATGCCAGCAGGAAATTCTGACCGGGTTCTGTAGCGGTGACCGTTACCGCCGCTCCTCCAGGAGAAATAGAGCCATTGATGAAGACCTCTGAGAACACCGTTAAGGTCGCGGTTTTGGTCACGGCGCCGAGTGTTGCGTTGATGTTGACGACTGCGCTGCCCTCGAATGCCGGGTTTGTATTAACAGTGAATTCGACACTTCTCTGCTCCGCAGGAATAACAACAGAAGCCGGTACAGTAGCAGCAGATGTGTTACTACTGGAAAGCGATACGGCAAGGCCGCCCTGAGGTGCGGCGCCGTCGAGTTCGACTTTTGCAGCAGTGGTTTCGCCAACTTATCCTCAGTAAATGACAGCGACAGGTTGGTAAGCGACGCTGGGCGAAATGGTAAGCGTGGCGGTCTGGCTCGAAACGCCGGAAGTCGCAGTAAGATTTACTTGAGTTGATGTCGCAACGCCCGCTGTTATCACCGTGAAGTTAGCAGAACTTTGTCCTGCCGGCACGATCACCGTGGCCGGAATCGCAGCCGCAATACTGCCGGGTTATTGCTACTGATCGTCACCTTGACTCCGCAGGACCGGCAGCCTGGGCGAGCGTGACTTGCAGTGTGGTAGCGTTTCCGCCGATCACTGGACGACTCTGTCAGCGTAGCGGATTGTACAGTTGCCGCAGGAGCATCGGAGCACTCGAAATCCGTTGACTGAGAACGCCTGCGTCTTGAGCAATTCGGCTTCGTGGACAGAAGTTTGATTGTTAAAGACCAGTACTGAACCGAGCGTATACGGTCCATTAACGCCATTTTGAGCGATCTTGATGCCATCGAAGTCGAACGTCAGCAGGTTATTGCCGGCGGACAGGCTGGAAGAGTTGTCAATTGCCTGAATGTTCCTTAAGGCGGGATCTTTAAGAGTGCCGCTCCAATCATAGGTAGCCGCGGTAAGCGCATTGAGTTCTAATTGAATACGCAGCACATCGAATTTGCCATTGCTGTTGGTATCAATCCCGGTAACCGTGTTGTTTCCGGTAAATAGCAAAACCGGGCGTTCAAGCGATGAGAGAGCGTAAGCTGTCGTTTGACCACCGTTTTCGCTAAAAGCTGCTATCGGCTGTTCCGGATCACTGATGTGATAAAGCGTGGCGTTCTTGATCGTGTATGGTCCATTCACACCAAGCGCCGCTATCTGTTTCGCCGTAAAGGCGACTGTCATTTGTTGCGCACCTGCGGCGAGCGTGGCGGTAGAAGTAGCTTGTGTCTGCTCACCATTCGAGGCAACAAGCGTTAATTCCAAACGATAATTCCCTGCTTGTTGAACTTGTAAATTAGCCGTTACCACAATGCGATCAAATAAGCCGTTGCCATTGTCGTCGACACCGGCATCACTGAAAGAAGTGAAAGTGGCAAGTGGTGGCAATACGCGAAAGTCGGTTGCTGAAGTGCGCACATAAACCGCGCCGCCTGGCGATGTGCCGCTAACGCGCAGCCCAGCGATAAACTTCCCGCCAGTGGAGGCAGTGTAGGTACCCGTGTAAATACCGTCGCCCTGAGCCGCGTCGTAAGTACCGGAGTCGGTCATGGTCACTGAAGTGGGCGTTATTTCCGGATGGGCCTGGTCCATCACCAACACTTCGACGGTGGCGTTCGTGATCGGCGTCGTGCCGTTAAAGACGAAGGCGGAAAAAACGACTGTTGTTCCTACGGTGTACGAAGCGTTGTCTGAAGCTAACGCAACCTTGATTGATGAACCCGTTATATACGACGCATATACCTGAGGTGTTAGTGGGAACGCTCGAGTTGTTTATTTTGACCTGGTAAATTCCGGCGACTGCCGTCTCGGGAAGCCGGATACTGGTGTGAGTGCCGGCGAGCGAGAAGATCGACGTCATTAGACCGTCAGTAACACCATCAGAGTCAGCGGCAAGCACTTCAAATTGGAAACCGAACGACGCTGCATTCGAGCTGTTGACCTCCGTGCCGTTTGGCAGGATGACACTGACCACCGCGGCTGCGTTCGAAACGGTAACGTCAAAGCCGTCAGCATCGCGCCCATTAACCTCGACGTGGAAAGGGATCAACGTGGACGCCGCTCCCGCGGGTGCGCTACGATGTAGGTCTCGGTTGCCGAGAGATCGGTCGTACCTTCGTTGCTTTGGGCCATGACCGGAAGACCAAAGAAGAGCGAGATGGCGATACCGAATGCGAGACATCGAAGATGCGCCATGGAGATTCACCTTTTGTAGCGCTGAACGCGCGGTTTATCGCTATTTGTCGGGGAAAAAGCCGACCAGACATCGACCTAAATCAGGATCCAATGGCATGACGATGTATCTGTCTTCGATCCATACCGAAGCACCGAAGATCATCGACGGAGCAAAGCCGTTTGGTTTCTGCCCGTAAGGTGAGCGCACACTACCAACCTTCTCGCCGGACGAAAGATCATAGATATCGAGAAACACTTCGCCGGAGCCAGGTTCGGTGTTCTTTAGACCTGGAATGATAGATTCGGAAACTTTTTCGCGACTCGTATAACTGAAGATTGCGATTCGAGTCTTTCTCGGTGAGACGAGCGCCACGTACGGTCCCCCACGAATCCCCAGACTTGCGGTAGAGACGCTCATCGTATTTCACACCTTCTGGCGTAACTTGAGAATCACTCTTGTGGATGAAGTAGTAACTATGAAGCAGCTTCTTGCCGGCGTTCCATTCGTTTTCGGTCACCTCCCTGATCTGAACGGGCGTCTCAAGAGTGACAGAGAAACGATTGTCGCTGTAGTAGTCGTAATCCGGAGACTGCTACAGGGAAGTCGGAGACTTCCTTCCCATACAACGTGCCGTCAAAACCCTGCTTCACTGCAAATAACAACTGCGATCTGTTTCCGTTTTCGAGTTTGCGAACGACGTATTGAACGGCATCATTCACACCAACCATGGCGCCATTCTTCGACTTGATCCAGGGTTCGGGAAATTGCACCAACTGGAACGGTCCCGTGATCTCTGGCTGCGTACGCGCCGCCGGCCCTGAACAACTCATAAAAAGGCTCATGGCTAACTCAGCAGCTAAGATGAGAGCGATGTAAAAGCGCATCGGTGTCATTGAAGCGGCTGAATGGTCTTGATGAGCTGTAGCACTAACTGGCCCATGCCCTGATCCGCGACGGTGGCGTGGTTACGCTTCACGTCTGTCATCGGGATGTATGGATCGATTCTTGAGCTGCTGAGACTCACGAGCATGTCGTTGGGTTGAACGGTCGCGTTTTGCGTCTCCCTGACGACGCGTACTCTATTACCGCCAACAATCGCATATTCCCAATGGGTTGACGCAACGTAATAAACGATTCGATATACAAGCGTTCCGCCCCACTCCGTCAGGTAATACAAATTATTCTTGCCGGTCCCTTCGAGCTCATCGTTGGTGATGGTTGGGTTACCGAGAAGGCTCATGCTGTTATCAAGGTTGGCGTCGGCGCCCCATGAGAAATATTTAACCGGCGTTTCTTCACCATCCACGGTAAAGGATGGAGGCAGACGGCAGGTTTTCCCTATTAAATTCTCGGACAAAGCTCGTGGTTAGGTTCTGTCGTCCTTCGTCGAAGTCACCGCCAAGCTGCTGAATGGCCAGGGTTCGCACACTATCGTCGGAAGACCAGACGCTGGCTCCTCTCGCATCTCTTATGTAATCTGCGAGTACGCTGCCGTGGTGAGGCGTTGAAAGCGTCGTCACTGACAAAATTGCCAATCCGCCCTGGGCCTTTAGCGGCTTTAAGGCGGCACGGCTGTCGAGTCCACCTTTGCTGTGCGCAACGAGGT
The DNA here is from genome assembly GCA_963748155.1 of uncultured Acidobacteriota bacterium. GTDB lineage: Bacteria > Acidobacteriota > Blastocatellia > Pyrinomonadales > Pyrinomonadaceae > PSRF01. The sequence goes on from CAVVHV010000006.1 coordinate 843,785, forward strand.
GGAGGTGCTTGACGCCGAACCTCGTTGCGATCGGGGGAATTTTTTCTACAAGTAGTCCCGCATTTTTGGCAATCCACTGCGTTGGGTTGCTGATGCTGTTGTCATAGGGTATCCCCGCTTGCTGAAAAGGCGTTGTAAAGTTAAACCGATCCCAAAAAGGCCCACTTTCGCCGTTACCGTGAAGCATTACCACAGGGTAGAGTGCCTGGACCTTTATCGCGGCCCAGTCGATCAGAGGTGCACCATAGTTCTTTGTTATTGGCTATATTTCCCTGATCGATCAGAATCTCGATCTCGTTCAGACCAGGTGTCGGTGGGCCACCGCCATTCAGTTGCGCGAACTTCACCGCTGAGACCGGGACCTTGATGCTGTTCATGCGCCACCTGTTGTTCTCACCGTCGAGATACCCCTCGCCGCCGAGATCGCCAATATATTCGCCGTTGAAAATTATGCGGTCGCGTTCAGGCTGGTCAGGTGGGAACGTCACCGTGCTGTAATCAACGTCATACGCAGGCATCGTCAGGGTAACTGTGGGACTAATTACTCCATTGTTGACGAGAGCTTGCGGATTGCTGAGTTTGCCGTCCCCATTAACCGGGCCTACATAGCGAGTGATGGTGACGGTGAACTTCAGTGACCCCTCAGATCGAAACTGACAGTGATCGGCGGGGTATGGGGTATCGACGATGAAATGCGAGTCGGTTGGTGTCGGCGTGGGAAACGGCGATACGACATCCATCGCGCGGACTGAGCCTCGCGACGATGATGAAGCCGATGGGCCAGACCGTTTCGACTCGGTCTTTTGTGGCTGTTTGTCGCCATACTCACGATCCTGCGCAATAGTATTTGCGACTGCAGAGATCAGCATGACGATAAAAACTGTTGTGACTGTAATAGCGGAAAAGGACGATACCCTATTCATCACGAATTCCTTTCTCAAGGACGGACGATGGAGTTTGTTATATCCCTGGGATCGATACGTGTGGGCAAGATGAATAACAGGCTCAGACCAAGTACCTATCGCACTTGGCGCACCTGCTATTCGTCTCAGGTCGGGATCTGAGAAGGTGAGAGTTCGTTAACAAAGAATCTTACGGGCACTTTTTAGACTATGCGAAGCGAACTGAGCGTGTCAATAAAATATTTAGATAGTCGTTCAACTTAAATACGCCGAAGGCGATGGCTAATTTCAGCCCAGGGTTGGAGCGCAGCGACAACCCTGGGATCCCAAATTAAAATTCTCATTAACCCTGAAAGGGTTCGGCGGTTGGCGAACCCTTTCAGGGTTCAATGAGTATTTTTGTGATCTGATCCCCAGGGTTGTCGCTGCGCTCCAACCCTGGGCTGACATTAGCGAACGCCTTCGGCGTATTTAAAACTTAAAACAGTACGAATATTTATGTCAGTGTTTCTGCTTCATCCTTGCAATCTGTGCATTCTGCTAATTAATGCGTACAATTCTCTCCAGCATCTCCCGCCCGTTTACGATGACATTCAATCTATTACTCGCAAACTCACTGTCATGGACCACACTGTTCTTCGTACTGGTGGTCTTTGCCGTATGGACTCAACATACCTTGTCGCAATCAGTACGGTACGTTGTGCGTGGACCAGTCAAAGCTGCACCGGCGGCTTTTCTCGCCGGGCTATCGTGGTATTTGCAGGCACCACTGCTGGTGACGCTGGCGTTCTTATTGTGTGCATGCGGCGACGTGCTGCTGGATATTTCCAAGGCAGGGTTCTCGCGAGCCTTTGAAGCCGGCGCGGCGGTTTTTGCTGCCGCACTGATCTGTCTTTCGTTTGCATATGTCGACAAGCCACTGCAAGGCTGGCCCTTGCTGTCGCTTGCGCTGAGCAACGTAATCGTCGCGCTGTTTATTTGTCTGTGGGTGCTGCCAAAAATCAAGAGCACGTGGCGCGCGCCGGCAGTGGCCTACCTACTGGTGCTCGTGGTTTCGAACGTCGTTGCGTCAACGTCGGTTGTGCCTGTGTTTCTTGGGAGTACGCTATGGTTGTTGTCGGATCTTGCGATCGGATTGGGCCGGCACATTCCAGGCAGTCCGGCGAACGGTTTGACGAACCTTGGCCTGTACGATCTTGGATTGTATTTCATCGCACTCGGATTTTTGAGTTAATCCGAGTTGATTCCTACTCGGTAGCCATTTTTGGTAAACCTATTGACACTCAATAGGTCCATCCATATATTCCGGGCGTGCGGGTGATCGAAGAGTTTCTGCAAGATCTACGTTACAGCAAGCGACTGCTGGCAAAGAACCCTGGCGTCAGTCTGATCGCGATCGTGACGCTCGCCCTGGGCATTGGCGCCAACACAGCCATCTTCAGCGTCGTCAATGCTTTTCTGCTACGCCCGCTGCCTTACGGCGATGCGGACCGCCTGGTGATGGTGGATTCACAGCAGCGCGGTCAATCGATCGGAGTGTCGTTCGCCGACTATGAAGATTGGCGCCGTCAAAACAATGTCTTTGACGATCTCGCGTTTTTCAATTTGCGTTGGAATGCCAATCTCGAATTTGGCAACGAAACGGAAACACTCAATCTAACTTTCGGTACCGCGAATCTGTTTTCGACTCTGCAAGTGGCGCCGTTGCTCGGCCATGGTCCAACAGCAGGAGATTCTGACACGGTTCTCCTGAGTCATGGATTGTGGCAAAGAAGATTCGGCAGCGATCCATCGATCGTCGGGCGTCAGCTTCGAATTGATGGACGCAGCTTGACTGTAGTCGGAGTGATGCCGCCCGGCTTTCGTTTTCCCTTTCAGAGTGACTTATGGTGGCTGAACGATCGTTACTTCAATCGCCAGACTCGCAGCTGGCGTATAGATCAGACGATAGCGCGTCTTAAGCCCGGAGTCTCACTGCAACAGGCGCAGGCAGAGATGCAGCAGATCGCCGCCCGCCTGGCCCAAACCTATCCCGATACGAATACCGAAGTCGCTGCAACTGTTATCCCATTGCGAGATTTCTGGTTCGGCAAATTACGTCGCTCATTCTGGTTACTACTGGGCGCTTGCGGATTTGTGCTGCTGATCGCCTGTGCCAATGTCGCGAACCTGCTAATGACGCAGGCGACCGTGCGCGAGCGCGAGTTGGCCGTGCGCGCGGCACTGGGAGCGAGTCAGAGACGTCTGATTCAACAATCGATCTCGGAAGCGTTCCTGCTCGTTTCGATCGGCTGCGCCGGCGGCATCGCGCTCGGTGCGCTGAGTCTACGCATGCTTGTTGCACTGCTGCCGGAAGAACTCCTGCCTTTCTTTGTGAAGATCGAACTTGACGGTCGCGCGCTGACATTCACATTGCTGATCTCACTTCTGACGGCGCTGTTCGTTGGTTTGATACCGGCGTTACGAACGGCGTCGATCAATCTGGACCAGTCGCTCAAAGAAGGCGGTAAATCCGGCACCAGTCGCAGGCATGCAACGTATTCGCGGTTTGTTAGTCGTTACCGAGATCGCGCTGGCGGTCGTGTTGCTTGCTGGAGCAGGTCTGATGCTGCGAAGTTTTACGCGCTTGCAGAATACGTCACCCGGGTTCACTGCGGAGGGCGTGCTCCATCTGGAAATCAACCCAACGTATCAGCGCCAGGAAGATTACCGCGTCGAGTTTATGTCGCGGCACTATCAGCGGTTGCTACAACAAATCGCAACCGTGCCGGGCGTGGATGCTGTTGCGGCGAACAGTGATTTGCCTTTTGTCGGTCAAAAGCCCTGGTATCGTGGTGAGTTTTCAATCGAGGGCCAGTCGAGCGAAGAACAGAAGCAGAATCCGCTGGTCAACTATCAGGCCGTCTCACCAGACTATTTCCGTGTCATGCAAATTCCGCTACTTCGCGGCCGCGTCTTTACTGACCGCGACAACGTGAGGCCCGATGGTCACCGCGATGTTGCCATTATTAGTAACCGGTTAGCAGAGCGGATGTGGCCCAATGCTGATCCATTAGGTAAACGACTCAACTGCGACGACGATGGCGCGGGCTGTGCCGAAATCATCGGTATTGCCGGCGACGTCAAGCACAACAGTTTGGTAGACGAAGCCGGATACGATCTCTACTTTGCCTGCTATCAGAGTTACAGCAAACAAACTCATTTCGTGGTGCGCACGCAAGGCGATCCGATGATGCGCGCGAAAGAGATCCAGCGAGCAATCTGGCAAGTCGCTCCTGACACGGGTGTCTTTAACGTTATGCCTTTGACGCGGTTGTCGGCGAACACGATCTGGCAATCAAGAGTTTGGGGACTGCTGTTCGGCATTTTCTCCGGCATCGCACTTTTGCTCGCGACTGCCGGCATCTATGGAGTGATGGCTTACTTCGTCGACTCAGCGCACGCGCGAGATTGGTGTTCGGATCGCACTTGGTGCGCAGTGGCGTGATGTGCTGAAGCTGATCTTGAGAAGTGGAATGTTCCTCGTCGCTATGGGTCTGACAATCGGGCTTGCAGGCGCGTTCGCGTTAACACGACTGCTGACCACGTTGCTGTTTGAAGTCTCTCCGACTGATCCGATTACATTCGGCGCAGTGGCCGTTTGTGTAATTCTCGCCGCACTGCTCGCCTGCTACATCCCGGCAAGGCGTGCAACCAAAGTCGATCCGCTGATTGCGTTGCGGTACGAGTAATTGTTTTTGCCACAAAAAGGCACAAAAACACAAAATGATTTGGGATTTTTGGTGCGTTGACTTACCTCGGGCTGGAGCATATAGTGCCCCCGCATCGAGTGAGGACCTCTGTCGTTCGATACTTAACTCGGCCCTTCTAATTAGGCGTACTCTCACCCGGTTCTTTCGCCCAGAAATTGGCTTTTCCAATTCCGCTAAACCCATTGGAGGCTAAAAGTATGAATAACTTAAAGACTCACAGAAGCCTGCTTCTACTCAGCGTGTTCGTTCTCCTCTCGTCGGCATTAGCAACAGGTGTTTACACGCAAGCTTCGAAATCTCAGAAAAAACAAAAGGATCACCCGCGTACCTATGAAGCAACCAAAGTAACCGCCGCACCCGAAGTCAGGTCCGCCATCAAAGGTCTGGACATATCAAAGGTCAGCTTGATCAACCAGGGCACCCCGGAAGCCGCAATCGACATCGACGTAATCAACAACCGCGATGAAGATGTAATGGCAGTGGATTTCATCGCCGGCGTAGGTAAAAGTACTTCGGGTGGTTTCGCAATGGATGGTTTGTTGTTTGAGGATAATCCGTTGGTGATTATCCCCCGTCACAGTTTAAGGACCTTTACCTGGTACCTGGGCTCAATTCTGGAGGGAGAAACTCCCTTCCTTGCGGTCGCTATATTCTCAGACGGAAAGGAGGAGGGAGATAAGGAGTCTCTGGATCGTCTTAAGAAGAGTCGAGTGCACCATCAAGAAAAGTGGCGCAAAGAAAAAGCTAAGAACGGAGGCCCAAAATGAAGCGCAAACTTTTCGTCGCATTCTTAGCCGCCGTTTTCAACCTTTCCGTCGCGATCACCATCCTTGCGCATTGTGGTAGTACCTGGATAACACAGGCTCCCTCGTTTGGACCGCAACTTGGTTCAAATGGTTGTACTCAACAGGATCAACTCACCACCACACTAAATCAGTTTCCACAACCATACATTGGACCTTCGGTTTACTTAGTCAAGTTTTTCTAAATGCATCTCAGGGGAAGAAACTATTTTACTTCGCTAAAAAAGGCTGAACAGCTTTTCGAGAGTTTGAATAGTTGATCTCTGTGTGGCGCTACTGCCGCCGTGGGCGGCGGCGCACGGGAGTCCGATCGTTTAGCAGGTGAGGGTGGCGGCTTTCGATGATGTAGGCCAGCGATTGATAGTTTATCTCGAGGAGTGAGGCCGCGTGGGTGACGCTGCCGTTAACCTGCGCGAGGGCTCGCTTGATAACAACTTCTTCGTACCTTCGTAACTTTGCTCGCAGTCCACCTGCTTCAGTCAATAAGATCTCGGTTGCTTCGTCGGCATTCAACTCCGTATATACTCCCGCCACAATCCGCTGAGCCGCATCAGCCAGCCTTAACTTGATGTCCGGGCTTTGGGAGTTTGCTAACCATTCGCGCGCCTGCCGGTAAGCAGCGTGCAACATTGACGGAGATAAGTTTTCAATCTCCTCGATCAAGGCGAGCGCGGCAAGTCCGGCGACATTCAAAGCATTTACTCCACACGCGACCTCAATAGCTTCTCGAAAGGTATGCTGAGCACGATCTACACGGCCCAACCGTGCCAGGGCCACGCCGTATGTTATTTGCGCTTCGGCCATCGCGCAGATGCGACCGCTTTTCCGTAACATCGAGACTGCGCGACGAGCAACCTTCACGGCCTCGCTCAGCCGTGCTTCCGCTAACAGTACCTGCGCGCGGCTTTCATCGAATTGTGCGGTGCGCGCTTTGTCTTTGAACTTGATGACCAGGCGACGGGCCTCATCCAAATACTTGTGTGCTTCTTTGTGGCGGCCCAGCTTGAATAATAAAAAACCGACATTGTTGATTACGTCGGCCCGGTAGATCTGATTGCCGGCCAATCGGAACTGCTTTTCGGCTTCCTTATACTCACTCACCGCTCGTTGAAAGTATTCGATTCTGTTTTCTGTGGTGGCGAGATTTCGATGAATGATCGCAAGTTCGCTATGGTAGCCTCCGCGAATCGTAGGATTAGTGATCTTTCGGAAGAGCGATTCATTCTGGTTAAGTAACTCGAGTGCTTCGCGAAATCGCCCGGAGGTCCACTCAACCGTTGACAGCTTCAGCAGTGCTCTGGCCCTGGAAGCGCCCTCAAACCGCAGCCTTTTCAACGCCTCTTGTAACCATGATCGGGCCTCGGTCACTGCCCCTTCTCGCCAATAGCAGTAAGCAATCTCTGACTGTGCGACCGCGACTTTTGTCAGGTCTCTGTTTGTCTCGAAGATCGAGATACTCCGTGTCAGGAGATCTTTAGCAGTCTCCTGTGCGTCTGAAACCTGATTCTTACTGCCGATCCAACTCGTCAAAATACCGGCGCACATCAAAACGTCAGCCGTAGCAGATGGATCCAGACCGTCTGTATTCGGATTTGCTCCAACGCCATGCCAGAAGGGACGCATTGTGTTTTGCGCGGCGGCGTAGTCTTCCCTGTCCTTTTGGTTCAGGGCAGTCTGGCACCTGAGCAGAGCTTCCTCATTAGCTCTCTGGTCGAAAATGTGGCTATTAGGTGAGGCTATCTTCACGAAAGATAAACCTTTTACGGGTGAGTGTAAGAACTCTTTTTTACAGCACGAATAGTAGCCGCAGTCCCGCAGGCCGTGTCAAGACTCGTATATGTATATACACTTATATCGTTTTTTGCCAGTAGACTGGCATCCGCAACTCAAAGGAGAAAACGGAAAGAATGAGACGCTTGACATTAGCCGTTGTCCTCGCATGCGCCCTTTGTGGCATAGCTCGCGCTGGTGAAGTCCCCTCCACAGGAGTAATTGCACCACCACCGCCACCCAATCCGGTGATGATCAGCGGTGAAGTCCCTACGACTGGTGCCACAACACTAGAACAAGCCACTGACGTGCTAGGGATTGTTCTGACGATCATCAGCAGCGTTCGTTAGGGATTTGCTGAACTTGCTGTGCCCAGAGACTGCTTCACGCAGCACAGTTGACGTGTGTCCAGCGACAGAATCGCGCATACAAATGTGCTGGCATCAATTTGAATTCAGCACTCGCCGCAGAACTCTTGGTTCCACATTACATCTCCAGATATAAAGCGCTACCTCCCAATCTTTCAGAACCCCACACACGGCCCAGAGTGTGGGGCCAGGGCGTCGTGGTCTTGTGAGGGGGCGAACGACGCCCGAAGGGAGGGCGTTACTTGATCCGTGGGTATCGGTAACGCCCCTCTAGTTTGGACTTCCAAAAACACAAACGTTTTGTATTTCTTCGCGGCGTTTGAAACGTCTCTACGGTTAATTGTCATTTACAGATGAGGCGGTGAGAGTTACATTGCGTGCATCAGCGCGTTGGTACAACTGTCAGATTTGAAATCGCACATTAGCCGGCTCCGGGCTTAACCACCCGCTAATCTCACGCGCATTGCATTCTGCCGCACATTGAACCATCCACCAGGAGAAAATCATGCCTCTAAAGAACTACGGAATGTTGAAGGGCAAGGCTATCGAAGTCAGGCCAGGCGCGGGCCAGAGCCCGCATTACCAGGTGTATGTAGTCGATGACACCACCGACTACCGTATCGCAATCAACGTTCAGTCGGCACTCTCACCCTCTGAACTCGAATACCTGATTGACGACCAATTCACGCACCCGATCACCACACTGTTAACTGAAGCGCCACTCGGCTTCACAAAGATCGCGAGCAAGCCGGGGACAAGCGCTCTCGATTACATCCGCGGGAACCTCTTTGACCGCACAAAAATGCGGCCGCTCCCGTTCAACGTGCCCGGCCTCGACAATGATCTGAACGAGAAGATCGATAGCGTCATGCAGCGCGCTGTCGCGGACGAGGAGGCAGTGGTCTACGCCTTCGGCGAGCGCTGGGGACCGGAGAAGAACAAGAAGGACAAGTACTTCGGCTTCCTTCCTGGCAACGGCATCCACGACATCCACATGAACCAGAGTAACGTGGGGAAATTCGTCGGAGATGATGGTGTGTGGCAGGACGGCGGCGTGCTCGTCCACTTCCCCACGCATGGCCAGTGGGTTGCTATCTTCCTCAAGTTCCAGTCGCAGGGTTGGCACACGGACGACAAGACGGGCCACACGATTCCCGGATCGGAGCCCCTAACGCCACCTGACGTTCCGATCCCATCGGAGCCTCTGCCGCAGCCGCTGCCTACCTCTGGTGACCCGCAGGGATTAGTGCGCATCGTCGGCGCGCTCGTTAACTCGGTCAAGTCACCCGAAGTTGAGGTCGTAACGTTGCTCAACGCCTCGCCGCGAGAGATAAACCTGCAAGGCTGGGCGTTGCTGGATAATCAGAAGAACAAACAGAAACTCAGCGGCAAGCTCAAGTCTGGCGAGGCTCTTGCCGTCCGCGTAGCGAAGCCACTCGCCTTGTCGAACAAGGGCGGCATCATCACCATACTCGACGAAACCGGATTAAAGGTTGACGGCGTGTCTTACACCAAAGGACAGGCGTCAAATCCAGGGTGGACCATAGTGTTCTAACCACCGCGTGTCGGATTCGTGGCGATTGTTAGACAGGATGACAGGATTTGCAGGATTTCCAAGATGAAATCCTGCCTATCCTGTAAATCCTGTCATCCTGTCTGCTTCTTTTCAGCAACGCAGTGTTCAAATCGTCTTCCCATGCTTTGCAGCGAGGTCTTTGAAGTATGCCTCCAAGTCCGCGGCGCTCTGGCAGGAGTTAAGAGCATCCTCGACGATTCCCTGCGCGGCGACTTCAGCTTCCGACTGTCCGGTGATTTCAGATACGCCACGAATCATGGCACTAATCAACTCACGACGCTTGACAATGCCAGTCAAGCCGACGCCGCAATCGTGCTGCGTTAAAGTGGGCGGGGCGGGGGTGCTTGTGTTGGTGATAACGTTCTCGAAAGTCGGCGCAACAGCAGTGCGATTGCCGAGATAGTAGTCTGGAAACTGCTGTTTGTTCTGGTAATTAATTCCCTTCCACTTACACAACGTTGCCAGCACTGACGTGTGATCAAAAGGCAACTGTTTTTGGTCTGTAACTTCGGGATAGTAACCGGCGCGGAAGATCGTTCCGGGCGTAACCCATGGCGACACTAATAGAGTCGGAATTCTCACACCATATTGCTTGAAGTCGAAATCGGGATTTGTATTGGTATCTGGAGGCACCGCATTCTTCGGTGGCATCAGATGATCATAGGTACCGCCATGCTCGTCAAACGTGATGATGAAGAGCGTGTTGGCCCACACTTTCGGATTGCTGGTAATGGTGTTGAAGATGTCCTTCACAAACCCTTCGCCGGCATACAGGCTTTCGGGTGGATGATAATCAGTGAGATCACTCGCGTGGAAACTCTGTGGGAAGAAAGCGGGCTCAAGATAACAGAAGTCAGGAAGCGCGTTCTGGGCCACATCTCTCTTGAAGCCATTGATAGTGTCGATTCCGCCCCATCGCAGATTGTCAAAACCCTTCGGAAACATATAGGGCGTGTAGTACTTCCCTTTGGTTGCGTCGAAACACAGTGCGCCAGCTTCCTGGCCCTTGTGCCACGACTTCCATCCAGGCTCGAAAGGATGAGTCGGCTCGCGGGCGATGTCATCATGCCAGTTCCAACGCGAGTAGAACTTCCACTTGACAGGTGGTTTCGTTGGGTTCCTCGCATTGAACGCGTTGAAGACAGAAAAAATATTGTTGATGTTGCCGTAAGGTTGTCCACAGAGTTTGTAGGTGCTTAGGTCGTCGTTGTTGATAATGCGGCCCAGCGAAGTACCACACAGACTGAATGCGCGATTGGGATTGGTCATTGTCGGCACCGACGAAAACCACATGTCCGAAACCGCGAATCTTTGAGCCAGTGTGTTGAGGCACGGTAGAGTTTCCGGAGTAAAAACGCCGAGGATATCGCGTGCGCTGCCAACTATATATTGGGTGAGGTAATCGATGTAGTAGCCCATGGGTTTGGAAGGAGAGTACCGCGAAGCCTTTAGTTGCACTTGCACGTGCGCGAATTCTTCGCCCGGATCGCTTGCAGGCATCTCACAGTAGTCCCACGAACTACCGGGAGTGATTTTTGTTATTGGTTCTCGTTTATAAGTAAAGGGACCGTGGCCCAGATAATAAGTAGCGTTCGAAGGCAGCCATTCATCTCCCACCAGACCATAGAACTCCTTTTCGTTCCGCCGCAGGGCCGGAACGTGGTTCTGGGGACGCGCCTGGCCGTTCCAGCGCAGCCATCCCAGTAGACTGTCGAAACTGCGGTTCTCGAGCATGAGATGAACTACATGTTTGATATTGGTTTGCATGTTCGACATGTGGCTTCCCTTTCATCGGACGATTAGTGCGGGTTATTGTTGAGGGAGGTGCTAATCTGGACCAGGGCGCATTGTCGCAGATGGAAAAGCTTTTTGCGAGTATTGACACCTGATTGTTGGAGAACTGTGAAGGAATCGAAATTGACTTTATAGGTCGTATTGCCTTATTGCTAACGGGCCATGCTTTTAGTGGGATGGAGAGATCGAAAAGGGGAACAGTTTGAATAGCACTGTCTTGTCGTCAGGCGAACAATACTCAACGTTGAAGAAGATGGTTGTCACCGAAGGTCTCCTTCAGTATCAACCGCTGTATTACACCTACAAGATTTTACTCGCATACTTGATGCTGTTTCTTGGCGTGGCCTTACTGGCGTGGTCAAATCGGACAGTGTTCGTAGTCGCTATTGCCATATTTTTAGGCGTCGTTTGCGCTCAACTCGCCTTCATCGTCCACGATGCCGGGCACTTCCAAATCAGCGAAGAAAGATGGAAGAACTATGCGATAGGACTGGTTACCAGTTTCTTCTTAGGCGGGAGTTTTCTTTGGTGGACGGATGCCCATAACAGGCACCACAGTCATCCGAACCAGCTCGTATACGATCCAGCCATTGGCCACGCATGTTTTGCTTATTCGCGGAAGCAAACAGTTGATAAAAAAGGGTTGATGAAGTTTATCGTTAAATATCAGGGGTTGTTTTTCTTTCCATTCATGGCGTTTTACCCATACAGCATGAGAGTTAGCAGCATCAAGTTTTTAATGAAAACCCGGTCCCCCCTCCAGGTAGTCGAATGCGTGTTGATAGTGCTTTATATTTCCGTTGTTGGCCTGGCCCTGTTCTACATGCTGGGAACAGCGCATGCCCTGCTATTCATCAGGATCAACCAGGGTGTGTACGGGATTTGTTTGGCTTCCGCATTTGCCCCTAATCACGTGGGAATGCAGATCCTGGCAAAGGAGGGCCGGTTTGACTTTCTTTACCAGCAAGTCACAACGGCACGAAACGTCGAATGCAGTCCTTTAACGGAATGGCTCTTTGGCGGGCTAAATTATCAAATCGAGCATCACCTGTTTCCGAGAATGGCGCGAAACAAACTTAAGAAGGCAAAGCCCATAATCGAACCATACGTAAAGAAAGCATCTCTGCCTTACTGTGAAGTGACTATTGTTCACGCTTACAGGGATATCCTCAGACACCTTTTTCGGATTAGCGCCCAGTTAAAGCGTAGCGACAAGCGACAAAGAAAGTTGCGAGAAAGTTCGTTACTTACTGAAGCAAAACTGTAGATTACTCCAGTCCTCTTTCATCGAGTGCGTGTCTGGCGGTATCGAAGTGAAGTCATATTCACTAAACCGCGTCATCGCGATTGCAATACATCGTTTGCGGCCGTCCTTTACGAGAGACGCTGCGACGTGCATGCCCACGACTAATCCGGTCTGAAGATCCACTACCGGACCACCGCTCGTGCCATCCGCAGTAAAGGAATCGTAGTCGAGTGTCCAGGTCTCGCCGGGTGAACGCAGGACCGCGCCCGGCATGACATGCTTCTCACCCGCCGAACCAGTGAAGTGTTCTGCAAACATTTGGCTGGGAATGCGCGCGTCGCTTCGTGGGAAGCCGATGACTGTCACACGTTGACCCGTCTCAGGTGCTTCACGAGCCACAACGAGCGGTGGCGCGGCAGCCGGCTCTGATAGCTCGAGGAGAACAGGCCAACATTCTGGCAATGCCTCGCGAGGAAGAGTGCCGCTGTCGGCAGTGAGATGATCGGGAGGCCGGAGCGTTCGTAGTGCTCTAACCACAACACGTTCGCTCGCAGCGTCGGCGAGATCGAAACGTACCCGCGCTTCATGTCGCATGAGCCAACTTCCATCGGCGAGCCGGTAAGCAAACTTCACTGCGAAGTGAACCGGGCAAAGCAGTAGCTGTGGCGCCACCAGGAAAGCGGAACACAAGAACTGACCCGCTGGTCCACCTGACGCTTCCAATCTGCCAACGGATCGCGCAACCGCAACGAGTTTGTCCGGCGCATCACCGGCGCGAGTGCGTCCTGTCGACGTAACGACATGTACACCTTCGATGCGTGGCGCGCGTTCAGTTTCAGTGAAACTGGTCCAAACCATCCCCGGCAAAACGCTCTGACGAAGTGTTGGCGCCGGTTTTTGATCTCTAATCGCCTGCTCTGTCAACCATTCAACCATGGTCCAAAAGCCTTCCACCAGCACGGGCGTGCCGGTATCCATAGCGCGCTTGAAATGTTCGTCGCGGCGCTGGGGATCGTACATGCCCGCCAGCACGTGTACATCAGGCAGACCAGGAAACAACTCGACCATATTCCAAAGCGCAGAATCAGTTATCTGCCCGGGTGGAGGTGGTTCAGGGAGCACGCGAAACTGATCCTCTCGCTCCGTTCCGAACATGCGATATCCGGCGATGAGTGCGAGTAGAGGATTGGAGCGTTTCCTGATAAGGAGTCCGTCATACTCGACGGCATCGAGCAAATCGCCCCCCTGAAGCGCGCGCCAGCCAAGTTCGACGAGTCGAACATCATCCGGTTGCGCTCGTGGAAACTCCGGGTGCACCGGTACCAATGGGTCGATGGGATTGAAGTATTGCTGCACGTCGATCTCGCCATTTTCGTCTCGCGAAATCACTAAGACAGTAACGAACCGAGGCAGCAAGGTAAGTGCGAATGACGCAGGCGCAAACCCTGGCATTTCGACGCGAAGTCGAACCTGTCCTGGCGGCAACACCGCCGACGCCTGTCGAGCGGCTGGAAAGTTGGTAAGCGACTCTAACAATAATGGCTGCGTTTCTTGTCGATCACTGCCAAGCAGGACGACGTTGCCTGGCACGAGCGCTGCGCTACTCGACTCCACCTGCACGCGGCAGTCTCGCGCAAAGGACGCTTCAGTGTCGGCGACATCGCCGATGAGTACTTGAACCGCGCTTTGGTCCAAACTCAACGAGGGCAGAGAATCCACGCCGATGCCACGCAGACGACGAAAGCCATAGGACTCGGGCCAGCGCGCGGCCCACGCAGCATAAGCGAGTATGGAACCGAGTCCCGCGTTGGCCACTGGACCAAAATTCTCGGAAGGCTCGGCGTAACTGCCGTCGACCGCGATGTCGCTCGCCTTGAGATTCTCGATCAGTGTGGGACCAACCGGCGCGGTCGCAACATCCAGTGAAATGTCGTAATCCTGACCTGCCTCCGCAGAAACGAGCTGTTGGACGCGATCAGCGGAGGTGAGCTCGGCACTAACGTAATAAAGGCCAGGCGCCAAGCCGGAGACGTACACCCCTCCATAACCCCTGCCGCGCTCGTTGCCGCTCGCATCGACCACTGCTACGCGGGCAAGACGATCGAGGCAGTGGACATTGATCGTCGCGGTGGTCGCTTTGCCGCCACCTCCACGCGTTGACTCCTCGATCACCTTGGGAGGCTCAGAAGGTTTTAGCTCAATCGTAAATCGCTTGTCCTCGTAGACCAGGATTTCGGGAGTTTGTCTTACAAAACCGTCGGCAGTAACTCGTAAATAGTGAATTCCCCCCTGCACGACGAAGGGCGTTTCTTCTTCCACGGGCGGTCCGGCCGGTGCAGGGTTGGCAGGACGTGGAACCCAGTCGTCGAGGGCTTGATCGTGGTAAAGAAACTCGATGCGGGCTGAGGTGCGTGCATCCTTAGGATCGAGGATCGCTGAGACTGTCGCTTTCGGCACCGTATCAGGAGCAAACTCGGCGACCACGACATCGCCCTTGAGTCTATAGACACCTCCGTAAGGTACAACGGCCTTCAGATCGGACGGTTGCGTATCGGGAATCTGATTCAGGTCACGTTTTACCGCGTCCGTAACAAACGCGACAATGTTGTCAAAGAGTAAACGCTTACGCGGAGGTTGGCCCGGCGGCGAGCTTTTGAGTTCCGGGCCAAGGCCGCGCAATGCTGCCATCAGCGCACGACTGAATAACCCATTCCCACGTATCTCCTTGGCCTTGTTCCCGGCAGTGGTTGCGAAGAGAACGGCTTGTGTTGCGAGTTGCTCGTCCTTGATCTTACGCACATCCCAGACGAGCTGTTGGGTCAGCATCTTGTTACCCGTCACTTCGAGCACATCGCGGCAGGCATCGACGAAGAAAAATTGCTCCTTCGGTGGATTGACGTCCGCCATTTGACCGCGAAAGATTTCGAGTCCGATTGGGCGGTCGCCAACATAGCGCTCGAGATTATCAATATCGCCGGGCACTATGAGCGGTCCATCGTTAGGAGATGCGGCTGGTGGGGCCAGTCCGTGACCGGCGTAGTAGAACCATAAGCGATCGGCGGTGTTGCCTTTGCCCGAACGATAGTCCCACAGTGCGTCTCTGATATTTCTCTCATTCGCATCTTGAGCGCGGGCCGAAAGATCCGGCGCGCCCTGTTGAGCCTTGAGGAGTTCAGTGAGCGGAGGTCCACCCGGATCCGGTGACAACAGGAGCGTAAGATCTTTGGGATCGACTCCACCTGCGGTCACGCACCAACGCGCGAATGCCACCGCGTCGCGAACCGCGCCCGTGAGACCCCATTCGGGTTTTGGATAATGATCTATACCGATGATTACTGCGTGTGCGCTCATCTTTTTATCCTCAATCGAACTCGACGCCGTTCTCTACGAGAACTGGATCATCCTTGAACTTCCACAGCGGGACGGCAAAGTTGCTTTTTAATTTGTAACCACCTCCAAAGTGAAGGCCTACCACGCGCCGGTTCTTAAAATCGACAATGCACGATCCAGAGCTGCCGCGGAGAGTAGAGGCATCATGTTTGAACCGATTGGAGCCGTCCCACTCGAGCACGACTCCTGGAGAAAAACGCTTCAGGCCCAGCGTCTGCTCATCCGTGCCAAACACACGTTGGAATATGGGCGCGGGAGTTACGCGTTCGCCCAACCCGTTTCGCGCGTCATCAACCGGATAGCCAACCGCATAGATCTTGCGACCGATGAACGTCTCTGGTTCCGCAGCCATGAGTGGAAGCTGTCGACTGTCGGGCGGATCGCTATCAAGTTCCAGCACTGCCATATCGACTTCGAGATGATGGCCCAGTATGCGAATCACTCTTGCCTGCGCGGACGCTGTTGAGTTGAGTTCACCGCGAAGCTCAAATATAGGACTGAGGTTTGCATTTCTTGACCAAAAGTCACTCCTGTGGACGCAGAACTGGGCGAATAGCGCCGGCTGGTCTCGCCAATCATTCGCAGACATTCCAAACAGAGCGCAGAGTACGTGATTGTTGGTAACGATGCGCCGCTTTCCGACGATGAAGCCGGTGCCAAGCTTGAACCTGTCGGGAGTTTCGATGCGACCGACGCCAGCGATCATTCGCGGGAGCAGCTCTTCGTCGCGCGCGACTTCCGGCCAGTTTTGCGGTCGCTCCGGCACGCGCCCGTTCTGCACAAAGATCGCGGGCCGTGCGACGAGCAGGATGAAGAGCTCGAGCGCAGATCGTTCTTCTTCAGTGAGCTGGATCTGTTCGCCTTCGACGGCGAGGCGCTTCGCGGTTTCTGTCGCGAGTTTCAGCGCCGCTGCTACTGCTTCTTTATCAGCGTCTGGTTTTGCGACCGGGTTGAGATCTGTGTTGGCGATAGCACGGTCCTTCGCGATTCCGAGTAGACGCGCCACCGGATCACCCTGTAGCACATCCTCGAGCACCTTCGGCTCTGGCATTCTTTCAAGAAACCATCGAGTGTCTCTTGAATCGTCGTCATTCGACATCTGTCATCTCCGATTTACTGGTCCAAGGTGTTTTGCATCCGCTGTTGGATACGGTCAGTACCACCGGCGATAGCGGGTGGGTGCGTAGCCGTGCAGCGTTTCGTTGACAGCACCGAGCTGCTTGCTGGCTGCGCACCCACCCGCTATCGCAGGTGGTACTGACTGTGTCCAAGTTCGACTACTGTCTCTTGAATCGTCGTCATTCGACATCTGTCATCTCCGATTTACTGGTCCAAGGTGTTTGCATCCGCTGGTTGGATACGGTCAGTACCACCTGCGATAGCGGGTGGGTGCGTAGCCGTGCAGCGTTTCGTTGACAGCACCGAGCTGCTTGCTGGCTGCGCACCCACCCGCTATCGCAGGTGGTACTGACTGTGTCCAAGTTCGACTATTGTCTCTTGAATCGTCGTCATTCGACATCTGTCATCTCCGATTTGCTGGTCCAAGATGGTTTGCATCCGCTGTTGGATACGGTCGGTACCACCTGCGATAGCGGGTGGGTGCGTAGCCGTGCAGCGTTTCGTTGACAGCACCGAGCTGCTTGCTGGCTGCGCACCCACCCGCTATCGCAGGTGGTACTGACTGTGTCCAAGTTCGACTAGTGTCTCTTGAATCGTCGTCATTCGACATCTGTCATCTCCGATTTACTGGTCCAAGGTGTTTTGCATCCGCTGTTGGATACGGTCAGTACCACCTGCGATAGCGGGTGGGTGCGTAGCCGTGCAGCGTTTCGTTGACAGCACCGAGCTGCTTGCTGGCTGCGCACCCACCCGCTATCGCAGGTGGTACTGACTGTGTCCAAGTTCGACTAGTGTCTCTTGAATCGTCGTCATTCGACATCTGTCATCTCCGATTTACTGGTCCAAGGTGTTTTGCATCCGCTGTTGGATACGGTCGGTACCACCTGCGATAGCGGGTGGGTGCGTAGCCGTGCAGCGTTCGTTGACAGCACCGAGCTGCTTGCTGGCTGCGCACCCACCCGCTATCGCAGGTGGTACTGACTGTGTCCAAGTTCGACTACTGCAGCCAATCAATTACTCAACGCGGCCTGCTCGGCGGTTATCTGGTCCAGGGCTGCTTTGATTGGCGCGCTGGTTTTTGCCATCTCCGCGAGGTCGGCCACGATCGCGTGAAGCTGAATACCCTCGTTCACATAACCGAGTATCTTTCCCTGAAACTCCGCCTTTTCCGGAACAGCAGCACGATGTAACGCGACCACTCGCCACGCATCATCAAACACAGGTGATCCGGAAGAACCGCCAAGCGTGTCCGTGAAGTAATGAAGTTTTGGATAGTCTGCTTTGTAGACGAGGTTGTTTCTTAGTGCCAGCCGTTTTCTGCCACCGTCGGGATGTTGGATTATGTTAACGGCCAAAGCTTTCTTCACAGTTCCTTTAGGAGTCTGGTCAGGTTCAGGAAGAACAAACTTTTCTGTGTAGAGTGGCAGCGCTGCAACGTTCGGTGATTTGGCAAGGCGCAGTAGCGCAAAATCTTTCGTCTGGTCGCTTTGAAAAGCAATCAATTCCTTCACATCGATCTTTAAGCCCTCTGCATTATCGGCATCGAAGAAAAAGTGCGCCCTGGTTGCGAGAGCTTGACTCATGAGGTCCGCGAGAGGCGGTTGGGTCTTCTGTACCTGCGGCCGGTTACGCAGCACATGATAATTAGTCAGCATTAAATCGCTGGCGATCATCCATCCGGTTCCAGCTCCATAACTCGGGTTGATTCCGTCAGGCATCATTAACTGCTTGCCATTATCAAAACGGGGCACAAGCAGTTTCGCGACTGACGGCAAACGTAAGACACCAACTTGCAGGAACGAGATCTCCTGGAAGTCGTCGAGCTCATCCTTGGTGATCTCCTCAAAGTCGATCGCGGGTGTATCGGCAGCAGCAACGACGGGAGTTGTATCTTCACTCTCACCGGCGACCTTGCGCAGTGCATCTTCAAAGAGCTTGCGCTGAGGCAGAACACTTAACCGGCGCACCGCATTACGAAGCCACTGTCTCAATGGCACCGTTCCGTCGATGAGCCGTTCGACACCGTTTATCCTCGCTAAATCGCGAGAAAATTGAGTCAGAAAATCATTGCTTTCAAACGGAAGGAAATTCTTAAGATAAGTGCGATTCACTCCGTCCAGTAATCTCGCTCGAGTTGGACGGTCATAGTCGACACCCGTGACGTCCCACGCGTCTTCTAAAGCCTCACGTTCAGGTTGGGTGAGATAGCCATTGAATGTAGGCTGGGGGACGAGGGGCATTGTGATTTCCTATAAGGGTAATGGACTCAAGTTTAGGTTCCCTCGCCCGGCATCAGGTCGCCGTTGCGACGCGCTTCTTCAAGCACACTCTCTCCGGATTGTCCGCTGGGAGGCCTCGGAGCAAGTGCACTGGAGAAATCACTCATGAGCTGGAATGACAAAGGTGTTTTTTTAAACAATCGAGCCAGCTCTGCGCCAAATTCTAACGGAGACTTCATCAATCGTTCGTTTAATGCTTCGCGCAGCTTGAACGGATCTGTAAGTTTAGTATTGAGCTTTATAACTTTTTTGAGTTCCTTCTCATCGGCGCCGGCAGCGACAGCCTCCGTCACCCAACGGCCTAACACCTCTGAGACTCGCTTTAAAGTGTCAGAAGGTAATCCGCCTAACAGGATCGGTAGCAGTGACTTTGACTGTACTAACTCCTGCAGTTTCTCGTAGTCCACATCCGGGGTTGGCTCTGATATAGCCGAAGACACAACATAACGAGCCAGTGTTCCAAAGCCTTTTAGTTCATCGTCGACCCACACACGTTGAAGCCAGTGAAGGACTTCTTTTAAAGATCAGAGGCGAACGTGTTAAGGCATAGGCATCTGCCGCAAATCTCAAGAACATCCGGGCGTAACGTAAGTTTGCGCTGGGAAGCTCGGTGATGCTGAGGCAACTGCGAGCCAGCTTGATAAATTCATCGGCCTTGCTAATGTCCCTCCTCTCAGCATGTGTTCGTGCTAACACGAGGGCGTATTGCATCATTCGCCGATCTGTGTTCGATGCTGTTCTCAAGCGAGCTATGGCCATTGTGGCCACCTTCTGCATCTCATCATATGAGTCAAGTCGCTCCAGTACGATCGCCTCCATCAGAAATAACGGCGAGACAGGCGAGATATTGTCGCTCATCGATAACATGCGATCGCGCTGCCGTCGTAGTCCCTCCAATGCCGAAACGAGGTTATGCCGAACGCGCGCGCGACGAGAGCAACGGTTGAGAATCATCAATTCCCAGCTCTGCCGGTCAACTTTCTCCCAATCGAGATCCGACAATTTGTCTTCACTGAGACGGGCCGCGAGGTACGCTTTGCCCGCCAGTGGTAATTCATCGGAAGAGTTTGAAAGCCGTAACCAGATCGACCTTGGGTCAAACTCCGCTTTCGGCGCCTCGGCATAGCCTGCTTCCACCGCTTCTTCTGTGGGAACGTCCTCCAGGTAATCGCTTTCGCGCGGTGTGTTTCCGATCATCAACCGGTGATAAAGCGCCTCTTCACGACCCGACAGACCTTCCCTTTCATAAAAGTCGACCGCGTTCTGATGTACCTGCTGAATTGGCTCCTTCATCTCCTCGTCCGCTTCCATCAACCGCAGCATGATCTTTCGCAGTTCAGGACGGTGACGAATAACAGTCTGACCAAACTGGTCGCGGTCTGTACCCACGAGGGAGACTTCATCAGCTAGTTGTTGAAAGTACCAGCGAGCTTGCTGTTCATCGATTTGACCCAACCCACACGGCGCGGCCAGAACTTGTTGGATCAATTCCCAGGTGATGCGACGCAGTATCAAGCCCGGATGGGCCAGCTTCTTCACTCTCTTGTCGTGAATGTGCCCGAGTATCCGGTCAAACAAAACACCTTGAAGCAGGGCCTTTGGAGGTACCTTGCGACCGAGTAGCCAACCACCCAGGCCAGGTCGCCATTTCGTTTCCTCACGAAGAGAGGTGAGATCGAGACCGCCTTTTTGGAAAACCTTGACAATCAATCGCAGGCTAAGCGGATTACCACCGACGATACTTACCAACTCTTCCGCCAGATCGCTGTCAGTGATTCCCTGCTGTTGCAGGTAATCGTGCGCCTCTTTCTCGTATAGATCGCCGAGCTCGACTTCAATGACGCTGAAATCAGTCGCGGCGCCAGTGCCAAATGCATCGCTTTCAATCGCGGCCGCTTCGATATGTGCGTACTCCTGCTGAACGTCGTCCAGAGGGGCACGTCCCATCATGATGATGTGCAGGCTCGGAATATGTGACCGCATGATGTTGAGCAGGCGAAAAACGTCCTTGATACCATCGCGGTCGCGGTACTGCACCTCTTCGAAAGTATCCAGCACCAGGAGGAAGGGTAACCCGCGTCCGAATTGATCAGAGACGCGAACGCCATCCGCCTCACTGTTGTGCAGGAGTGTGTTGAACTCTTCGATCGCACCGATGCGGTCCATAGGATCGACCTGGTAGGTACCGCCAACAGCAGTCCTCTCGAGCCACCCTTCACGAGCTCCGTTCCAAGCTGACTCGGAATCCGGATACTGAGTTGCAAGCTGGCGCGCAGCCTCCGCTAACAGCGTTAAAGGTTCGCGCACGCTCAAAGCCGACACATCACAGTCGAGATATGCATAAGGAAACCGATTCGTCGATAAGGTTTCCGTCAGATGGTCCAACAGGAACTTTGCCAGCAGTGTAGACTTGCCAACTCCGCCTGGTCCATGGATCAAAAGCGGGCGATGACCTTCCTGCCGGTTAACCAGACTCCACGTCGTGTCTGACAGACGACGCACCCAGCGGTGGACTCGACCGACGAACGAGGGAGGCGGCACTACGGCAAGGTAATCGTAGATTCTGCTGAGCTCTTCGTCCCGGCCCGTAAAATTTGAAACGAACTCTCCGTCTTTCCACTCACCAGTCAGATGGCGGAAAGGTTGTAGCAGCGTCTCCTTTGCCAGTTGACGTGTGACGTCTTTAGGCGACGGAACTGTCACACCGGGTAATCCGTGGACCCATTCAACTACACGCTGATTGATAAGAAGTTGACGGCGCTCGTTCGCGGAGGCAGTCTGTGGCTTGGTGAGAAAATCCCAGAGCGTTTCTTCGACGCAACTGGCAGCAAGCTCGTCCTCTGGTTTAAGCGGGGTCTTCTCGGTGGCTGTCGACTTCAACAACTCGGACGCCTCTCGCAGTTCTTCGGCAGCATCCGCCCGCGCCTGTTCGACAGCAGTTGTCAATGTGTTCGTCTCTATCAATCTCACCAATGCGGCCCGGCGCTCGTCGTCGCGCAGCATCCAGCGCGTATTCCCGCGCGCATCAGACACGATCTCGCTCCGACCCGTCAGGTATGTGAATACCTCGTCACGCTCTTTACGCGACATATCCCTGTAGTGTCGTGGTTGTCTTGCCTCCGCAACCGGTGTGATGGCATCGAGACGATACGTGTAGCGCAGTGCAGCGGCTTCACCATATCCATCGAGTACGTCCTGAGATAATCCGGACTCGGCCTCCGAAGCCTCTGGTTCGGTGATTGGGATTGTTTGAGCGCTTTGAGCAATCGATATTGTTTGCTCTACGACTTCATGGACCGTTAAGCTTGTGCCTGCATACGGGACGTCTCCCTTCAAAGCTCGCTCAAACTCTTCATCACTCAACGTCACGTACGATCGCTTACTTGTGGCGGACTCCTCTGCGGTTGACTGCTCCAGCGTCGTCGTGTCCTGCAACTCGTCGAGTGAAGGCAAGGGTGGAAGCAGATTCACAACATCTTCAGGCTCCATTTGTTCCCCCTTTCTCCGCGGCGAGCGCTTCAAGGGACAACGACTTCTCCAGAACGGCCTTCGCAAGTGCGAGTGGCCAGGGAATCTCTCCCTTACCGTTTGTATGAATTTCAGTGGCCCGCGTTAACGACTCGGCAGCAAGTGTTTTAATGCGGGTTGCATCGAGATTGATACCGCGACATTCACGAAAAACTATGAAGTATTTTTCCAGATCCTGTAGACCGAGATTCTGCTGGTTCAGGTCCTCTTCCAAAACGTGACCTGAATAAACATTGGGTGGCAACATATCTTTGCTGTCACCAAGCAACACGATACGCAACGAACCCGCATCCGCGCGTGTAACCGACGCGGATTCGGAGGCAATGCCGGCCGCCTGCTTCACAAGCTGGCGCACAAATTCTTTTGCCTCTGCCGGCGCCTTCTCGCAGTTGTCAAAAACGGCCGCCCAATATTTGGGGACCGGGTCCTGGCGGAAAATGACTGCGTCGACAAACTCACCCGCGAGTTCTCCTGCCCACCGCGCCCGTTGCTGTAAATCGCTCAAAGGTTTGAAAAGGTGGGGAGCCGGCGTCGCCTCAGCAATCGCCGCTAAGTCGGGGAACTCACCTTCCGCAGCCGCGTCGGCAGCAATGAGCTCGCCGCGCCCGCGATTCACCTGCGCCTCCATCTGTTGCGCGAGAAAGAGCTCGATCGGCATGCCGGCGTCTGCGGCCTGAGTAAGCATCTCGGCGTTTCCAAAATCTATGCTGACTACTCCAAACTTCAGTGGCTGTACCGCGGCGAGATATTCAAAAAACTTTAAGGTGTGCGTCTTACCGCTGCGAGCCGGTCCAAAAACTCGAAAGACTCGCTTGCCTTCGCGCTTTTCAACTGCCACTGAACTTTCGAAGGAAAAGCCGGCAGCCCTCGTGCGAACACGACCGATAAGCGGCAGTTCTGTTAACACACGACATACCCAGTATGGATTATTTTGCGGATGACACTGGTAAGGACCCTCGTTGAGGATTTGCTTAATGTCTCCCTCGTAATCGTACTTCGGTGAGAAGGAACGCAGTAGCGTGACGATGAGAGGAGGGCGTGACGCCCACGCCGAGAGTTCGAAATTGCGGATAAGACTACGGAAGTAAAGACCGGGAGACAGACCCGACGGTGGCAGAACCTTCGTAGCGGCTCCGGGATAATGAGTAAAGATTCTTTCATTCAGGAAGAAAAGCGGATCCTGGGTCTCGATCACTTCCTGAAGCCGATCAACCAATTGCTCGCGATATTGTTCCGTTAGCGGAAAAACTCCCATTACACACCACCCGCAACTAAAGGACCCACCGGTCCGGGCAACACTGCGTGGTCCGCACGCAGAAAGAA
This sequence comes from uncultured Acidobacteriota bacterium, assembly GCA_963748155.1. GTDB lineage: Bacteria > Acidobacteriota > Blastocatellia > Pyrinomonadales > Pyrinomonadaceae > PSRF01. Next base: position 867,635 of record CAVVHV010000006.1, read on the forward strand.
ATCCGCATCGCGTTGAGTAAAGATTCCCGTTTTCATCCGCAAAGTAAGATCGGCGGCGGTTGCTTCTTCGATTGCTTCCGTGATCGACTCCTCGATCGGCGTGACATCGTTGATGACAGCTTCCGTAAGTGGCGGCAAATCACACGTTCCGTTCTTCAGTAGATCTTGTACCGCCTTAATTACTCCATCCTCACGAGGAAGCGTTCCGTGTGCTGCATTGGAGCGATAAATGGCCAACGCCGTGACCCCGGCCGCCGAGCGAGTCGGTACTGTCCCGTCGCCAGGGAGGTTTCGCCTGCCGGGTTGTAGCTTCCCTTCAACCACGCCGACCGCACCCACTGTCGGGATTCCGGGTGAAACGATGAGACGCGCATTCTCCAGTATCGGACTTGTTGCGAATAGACGTTTCATTTGCCGAGACTGATCGAGCCATACCTGCGCAGGAGCGCTTTCTTTTGGCCAGGTAGCTCTCTCATATAATGCCGCTGCATCCGGAAATGTTTCAGGATCGGGTAACAGATCAATCAATCCGGGAAGCGTGCGCGCCATCGCCACGTATTGACCGAGATTATTCTTCACATCGACGAGCGCTGCCTTCGGCAGAATCGGGTAAGTTCCGAGCAGCGCTTCGATCGGCGCATAGCTTCCGCGAAGTGGTGTCCCCAGAAAAATGGCTTGGGAAATGCGAGAAGACCATTCAGGATGGGTTGCAGCATAAACCGCTGCGACACAACCACCCATCGAATGACCAACGAGCGCAAACTTCTTAGCGGGCCGCTCCAAACGCAGCGATTCAATAAATAAATGCAGACGTTCCGCGGCGTTTGCAATCGGCTTCCGCCAGTCGAAAGAAAACTCGTGGACAACAAAGCCCTGCATGCGCCATTTACGCGCCGGCTTTTCGTAAACAAGTCTTATCGGTCCGTCTGGATAGAGAATCTGGTCGGGTGTGAGATCCTGGAGCCCGTCATTTCCGAGAGCGAGCCGCGCCGCAACTCCGCCTGCCGCAAAAGCAAGTGGCGAGAGCCAGATCCGCCCACCGAGCCCGCCGTAAGCAGCTAAGTGGCCTCCCATGATGCCATGCATGAAAATGATTTCAGGCAGCGACGGGTCGACCTTGCCTCCGCCCAGTAGAAAATCAAAAATTCCTTCCTCGGACGTGGCCGCAGGCACGGGCTGGAGTCCGCGATTGAGATCGTCGATCAGATCGTCTGCTTCTTTCGGCAACAGCGTCTCACGTATCAAATGCTCGGTTTTCGCACGATCCCGCCGCATTGCTTCCAGGAGATCAACGTCCGAGATTCGCTCGAACCAGTCAGGTGCGACTGGCAGGACCGTCTCGTCTCCCGTACCTACAGGCGCAGGAGCTCCGGGTGTGACTGGTATTTTTTCTTCGACTACGAGTGGCGTGACGACGTCCCAGCTCTTTACCCAAATTGGAGGTGTTCCGCTGGCAGCAGCGGCCGTGACACCAGGAAAGTCAGTGAAGTTCAATCCGAGATCGATAACTTTGGAATCCAATGCGAGTTCCCAGGTGGGCACTCCGTAATTTGCTTTCAGATACTCGCCGCCAAAGTGAAGCGACATTACGAGACCGGTTGATAGATCGATCACTGCGGAACCTGAGTTACCGCCGAGTGTCGAAGCATCGTGTATTGCCGCATGTAACACTGCGTCCCACTTGGTCTTGACGTCGCCAAAACCGGTCATGTAACCGGGCATCAGTCTCTTCCGGCCGAAGATTCTGCGGAAGATATTCATCTGCTCTGCAATGTCATTGCGGGTGTCGAGCATTGGATAACCAATGACAGCGACATTGACCATCGCGCCACCTCCGAACCCTGGTGGCATCTGGCGGGAGAGTTTCAAAGGACGTGGCAGTTCCCCTCCATCGGCCGGCTTAACTTTTAGGATCGCGGCATCCCAGTGCGGATGGACCAGCTTAGCCTCGATTACCTGAAATCTTTCCCCAGTCGAGCCTGCGCCCGGATCACCAACCTCATATTGAGAGTCAAAAAAGGCGGTGCGATCTGCCAGAAAGGTTAGATATTTTGGTCCGGCGCCGACGCCCTGAGTGAAAATTCGTGCGACGTGGCGATTCGTCATCAGCAATCCATCGCCGACGAAGAAACCTGTTCCACCGTAAGGTGCAGTTAGCAGTTCCGGCACGTCGATGCGACCGACGGAAGGCAATGCAGCGCGAATGAGACTGCGATAATCCGCGAGCCACTCCCAACCTGGTGGTGGTGTGGAGAAATCGCCATCTACGATGTCGAGCACCGGGCGCTTGCCGGGCAGGACAATCGCTTCCAGTATGTCCTGCTCCTGAAAATTCAGTTCCTGATCATTCAAGACCTTCTCAGTAGCGGATACCGCAACCTCTACTTCTCGCTCAGTGATTGTCCGCTCAATTGATGCTGGCGCAGCGAGGCCGGCAGTTGGCGCGAGTGGAGTGATGCTCTCCTCTATTTCCTCAGCATCGGAAGTCAACAGAGTGGAACCGAGCCGTTTTTCCAGCATCGTTTTCACTGACTCAGCCGAAGGCATGGAAGGGACTGCCGGAACACTTTCCACACTTTCTTCAATGCTTTCGAGGGAAACCGCACTCCGAGGCCGCGCAGGTTCGGGAAGCTTACTGAAATAATCTATGAGACGACGTTGCTTATCATCCATGGCAAATGGGAAACGAATTGAATCGATAAAGTCTTACCGAGCAGGGTCGTTGAATGAAACTTATCGAAGAAGGACGCTCATCTGGACAAGCGCGAAAAGAAACATCTGAAGTGAAGAACGCGCAGAGCTTAAGAATTTAAGGAAAAGGTGTCAATAGTAATTTGGGGTAGTGATGCAGTTTGGATAACGCCGAAAGGCGTTCGCTAATCTGCCCGGTTGAATAACGCCGAAGGCGTTCGCTAATCTGCCCGGTTGAATAACGCCGAAAGGCGTTCGCTAATCTGCCCGGGTTGAACAACGCCGAAGGCGTTCGCTAATCTGCCCGGGTTGAATAACGCCGAAGGCGTTCGCTAATCTGCCCGGTTGAATAACGCCGAAAGGCGTTCGCTAATCTGCCCGGGTTGAACAACGCCGAAGGCGTTCGCTAATCTGCCCGGGTTGAATAACGCCGAAGGCGTTCGCTAATCTGCCCGGTTGAATAACGCCGAAGGCGTTCGCTAATCTGCCCGGTTGAATAACGCCGAAGGCGTTCGCTAATTTGAGCCCAGGGTTGGAGCGCAGCGACAACCCTGGGAATAAATCGCAAATTACAAGTAAACCCTGAAAGGGTTCGGTTGTTGGCGAACCCTTTCAGGGTTCAATCAAAATTTTTGTTTAGTCAACCCAGGGTTGTCGCTGCGCTCCAACCCTGGGCTCAAATTAGCCAACGCCTTCGGCGTTATTCAAAACTGCGCACTTCCGATTGAAACTGAATCACTACAGTATTTCGGCATTTTATTGACGCCCTCAAACCCTCCTGATAGAATGCGCCGCGATTTCAACGAAGCCAACAATACCAATGGGCGCAACGAGTTCCTCGTTCTCACGATGTACTGAAATCTTCTGTTAACAGCTAGCCCGACACAGCAACGTGTCAGAAAGCGGGCAGTCATGGCTGACCATAACGATCCAAACGCAGTCAATTCAATCTTCTCCGATATCGACATTAGTGCCGCCGACCTTTACGACTTCTTCGGCTTCCCGAGTGCCGACACCGACGGCGGTGAGAAAGTCGTCATGGCACTCACCTTTGCCTCCATTCCGGAGACCGGCGTTTTTGATACTGACATGCTTTATCGCATGCAGATCTCTACCGATCCACGAATCGGCGGCGTGGGCGAAGGCGACCACTCGCTACAGGGTCTGCTGCGGTATTTCGACGCACTGAAAGAAAAATTTGTCGGACCGTCAAAGGCTGCCGAGATTCGCGTCACCGTCGATCAAAGCCAGCGCGCCACAGTTAAATTCATCAACTTTCCCGGCGCGAGCTTTTCAACCGTAGTCGACACCAATAAGGTCACCTCTATCAACACGCCCGACGGTCACTCGATCAAAACTTATATCGGGGGCCGCGACGATGCCTTCTTCAACGATCTGACCGGCTTCTTCCGCTCGATTAACTACGCGCCGCAGTTCTACCACGTGCCCCACACCATGACGAACGGCCGCGAGTTGAACATTCCAAAGACCCTGATCGAGCTCGAAGGCAATCACCTGTTTAATCGTGACGCGAACGATCCCGAATGGGGATACCACGGTAACAAGCGAGAACTGCCGCAGGGCCCGCTCACCTGGAATGGCGACAAGTTTTTCAAAGATGAAAACGGCAACTATCGTTTTGTCTACGACGGCAGAGACTGCCAGGCCGGGATAAACATCAACGCCATCATCCTGGAAATTCCGCTCGCGTTTCTCACTACCAATCCGGATCGCGATCGAATCGTGAACTGCTGGGGCGAGAGCTGGGTGCTGAAAGCCGCGGACAAGATCGAAACGATTCCCGACGATCCTTTCTGGCTCGAGCATCCTTTGGCACTAATTCAATCCCACAAGCTCGACGACGAGCTGAAGAAATACAAACTTGTCGATACCGATGGTCAGCCTTTCGCCGACGCTGCGTTAAGTGAACGCGAAGACAATCGCCAACTCGGGGCAAACAATTTCTGGCTTGCGCCTCACTTCGTCAAGCGACTAGCGCATCTGGGCTGGGGCTTCGGTCCGTCGATTAGCGCCCTCGGTTTGCAAACGTCTTTCGATCACGACAACTCGCCCGTGTCTGTTCATAAAACTTACTCGCTGGTCACGTTGGCATTTCCGCGTGCGAAGAAGACCCTCTTCCAGCACCTCAACATGCCCGACGACTCGTGGAACCCGAAAGGCCTCGACATTCCGCTCCGGCGTCCGGTCGAGATCTTCGTGCCGAATGTATGCGCGATCGATATGGACACGACTGGAACCTGGCCCTTCGGACGCCGACTGGAAGATCAAGTCGCGACGCGATTCCTGTCGATGTTTCTCGACCATACAGCGACGTTGAACGGGAAGAAGTACCATATCGAATTACTCAACGATCAATCCTTGTGGGCCGCAGCGCCGATCGAGCCGAAGACGGTGCCGAACCCGCAGAAGAACGACAAAGAATTTCTTACCGACTTTCCTTATCTGGCAGAACCCTGGTAGCAAGACCCTTACGCCGAAGGCGTTCGCTAATTTCAGCCCAGGGTTGGGAGCGGAGCGACAACCCTGGGTCAGCAAATTAAAAGAAGACGAAACGCTGAAAGCGTTCGCCAACTGCCGAACCCTTTCAGGGTTCAATACTTGTTTTTGATTCGTAACCCAGGGTTGTCGCTGCGCTCCCAACCCTGGGCTCAAATTAGCGAACGCCTTCGGCGTTAAAACCGGGGGCTCCAATTGACCAACGCCCTCGGCGTTAAATCCTGGGCTCAAATTAGCGAACGCCTTCGGCGTTAACACTCAAGATTTCAATTGTACCGCCATGAGCAATAGGAAAACCGATTTCGATATTGAACTCCAGCGGATCGATCAGGGCATTGGTGAGCTCGAAGACAACGCACTACAGCTTCCGATCGATCGCGTGAAGGTAACGAAGCTCGCGTATCTTCAGTATCAACACGCCTCGCTTACGGGAAATCTCGACGAACTCAGCGTCGCGGAACGCACGTTGGACCACGCGATTCAACACCTTGGTCGTGACGGCGATCTCTATTTTCTTAAAGCCAATATTCATTTCAAGGTGCATCGCCTCGACGACGTCGAACAGGATCTAAACGCTTCGACAGATCTGCTGGAGAGCCCTCAGGGCCGCGCGCTCAAGGCTGATTTGGATTTTCAGCAAGGCCGTTATGAAGCGGCGAGAAGTGGGTATGAAGCGCTGATTGACGAAGAGAGATCGTGGGACGCCCTGGCTCGTCTCGCGTACTTCAATTTCAAAATGGGCGACTTCGAAGGCGCGGATCGTTTGTATGACGAAGCAGTCGACGAACTGACCGCGAAGGAGATGCGCCATTACTCGTGGGTGGAGCTGCAACGAGGCGTTGTCGATCTCACGCAGGGAAACTACGAAAAAGCTCGCGAGCATTATCAACGTGCGGACCGTGCTTACTCCGGCCACTGGATGGTGCAGGAACACTTCGCAGAGCTGCTGGGTGCAGAAGGAAGAAACGATGAGGCCGAGGCGATGTACAGTGGTGTGATCGAACGCGTGCCGCGTCCGGATTTCCAGCAGGCGCTCGGCGAGCTTTACATCTCGATGGGTAAGTCTGCGGAAGCCACCGACTGCCTCAAACGTGCGGAAAGCGCATTCCTTGAATCAGCGCAGCGCGGCGAAGTGCACTACTACCATCACCTCGCGGATCTCTACGCGGACGTGTTTGAGAACGGCCCCGAAGCTGTGAAGTGGGCGCAGAAGGATCTCGACCTCAGAAGAAACTTTTCAACCCTGGCGGCGATGGCGTCGGCGTTGTATCGCGCCGGTGAATTCTCCAAAGCGCTCGAGCTGATGAACGAGTCGCTCGCGTCGGGCGTGAAAGACGCGCGACTGTTCCGTCTGGCCGGGATGATTCACAAGGCTTTCAGTCCAAATGGCAAGGCCGACAGTTACCTGCAAATGGCCGCCGCGATCAATCCACACTACGAAAACTTTCACGTGCATCGCTGATCGGAGCCACGCGAGACACAAAAAGGCACCAAAAGCACATATATAAAAAAGGAGCAGACTCACGTGCCACGAAAAAGATTAAGAATTTTCGTATTCATCTTTCTTCTCTTAGTTGTTGCCGTCGTTGCCTTCATCGCTTACCGCCTCTTCGCACATAAAGGGCCGAAGCCGGGTACCGTGCTTGATGAAGCGCGCCAGGCAAATCGTCCTGCGACCGACTTCGTCGCTGCCGATGAAGACTACTTTCGCGACATGGATGGCGCCGTTCCGCTTAACGCTGGCGAAATAAAAGGGCGCAACACGTGGGTCGTCTGGACCGGCGGCAACGATCGCTTCTGGGACCACATCAGCACCACCAGCTTCGGCGCGCTCGACCTGCTGAAAACTCTTTCATCGTATCCAAACGCGATCGATCCAAAGACCGGCGAGAAGTTGAAATACAGCCGCGACAATCGCTGGCAGTATCTCGGCCTCGTCAACGAACCGTGTTTCGAAAAACCTACCGGTCCTGATCCGAATCGTTTTGGACTCTGGCTCGACAAGCGCAGGGCCGATTGCCCACCCGATCCGTTTGAGAACGAACAGAAGTATCCCGGCGTGCGCGTCGGTTCGCGCGGCCAGGCATTGCCCGCGGGCCAACCTAATCAACATCTGCCACAGACTATGCCGGTCGGTTCCTACTACGGTTACGCGACGGGCATCGTCGGGCTGCGTCTCTTCCCTAACCCGGCCTTCGACGCTGAGGCCGCACGCAAATGGGATCCGGAGCGCTATTACAGCGATCCGAGTTACTACTACGCGAAGGATCTGGTGAAACCGTATCGTGTCGGCATGTCGTGCGCGTTCTGTCACGTTGGCCCGGATCCGGTAAGGCCGCCGGACGATCCCGAGAAACCTGAATGGAAGAACCTGAACAACAGCGTCGGCGCACAGTATTTCTGGATCGATCGCATCTTCGACTGGCGCTCAGACGAGGCGACTTACACCTATCAGATGTTCCACACCTCGCGGCCGGGCGCACTCGACACGTCCCTCGTCTCAAGCGACAACATCAACAACCCGCGCACAATGAATGCGATCTACAGTCTTGGTCCACGTCTTGAAGAAGCCAAGCGTTTCGGCAAAGAGACACTTGGACCAGGCAGCGACAACAACAAACAACTGAACGACTACGTACCGGCCGGCGATCCGCTCGCGCAGTTCTTCGTGGCGCCGAACACAGTCTACTCACCGCGTGTGCTTAAAGACGGTGCTGACTCGGTCGGCGCGCTCGGTGCGTTGAATCGCGTCTATCTCAATATCGGATTGTTCAGTGAAGAGTGGCTACTTCACTTCAATCCACTCGTTGGTGGTAAGACAGTGTCGCCAATTGAGATCGCCGTCGCGCGCAAAAACTCGAGCTACTGGGAAGCAACCGAAGCGCAAACCGTCAACATGGCGCTTTTCTTCCTGAAAGCTGCGACGCCACACAAGTTGAGCTGAGGCACCGGGTGGCGCGAAGTACTTTAATAACGGCAATCCAACCGATGCCGCTTACGTCACAAGCGTTAACAACGGCAAAACCGTCTTTGCCGACACGTGCGCGCGCTGCCACTCGAGCAAGCTGCCAACACCCGACGCTCCCAAGCAGATCTTCGCCACTAATGGTTGCGCCGGACCAGACTACTTGAAGTGTTGGGATGAATACTGGAATTGGACCAGGACGGAAGAGTTCAAATCGAAGATGCGCGCGATCGTAATGGCGCCCGATTTTCTCGACAGGAAATTATTTATCCGCCGAACATCGTGTGCCGGTAACGCTGCTCCAGACCAACGCGTGCAGCCCGCTCGCGACAAACGCCATCAGAGACAACATCTGGGACAACTTCTCGTCCGACACTTATAAAGACCTGCCTTCAGTCGGCAGCATCAAGGTCGTTCACCCGATCACCGGTGAAGAACGGACGTATGAGATGCCCGGCGGTGGCCGCGGCTACACGCGTCCCGCATCGCTGATCAGCCTCTGGTCCACTGCTCCCTTTCTGCTGAATAACACAGTTGGACCATTCATGTGGGAACCGTCAGTCGACAAACGCATGGAGTCGTTCCAGGCCTCGATCGAGCAGATGTTGTTGCTCAGGGAACGCGACAAGGATCCCATCCTTTCGGCGAAGGGTTTGGACGTGGGCGTGATCGATCGGACCACGACGCGTTCCTCGATTCGGGTAGCGCCAGGATACGTGCCCAACCTCGTCGAAGGCTTTGGCGATCTGTTCTTCCCCAGCATCTTCAACGATGACGGCGGCGTCGAGCTTGGACCAATTCCGCCGGACACTCCAGTCGCCCTGTTAGCCAGCCTGAACCTGCGACCGGAAGGTCTGGGTTTCTGGAGTCGAATTCAATACGACTGGCGTCTGCTCGGCGTGGTGAAGGAGATCAAACAGAAACTAAAAGCGTTGCCGGCAGGTGCAAGTGACGAGCAAGTTAAGCAGGCTTTTGCGCCGCTTGCTGACAGCCTGATCGCATTGAGCAAGTGTCCCGACTACGTCGTAAATCGTGGTCACTACTTCGGTACCGGCCGTTACGGCGACGACTCACCATTAACCGAGCAACAGAAACGCGACCTGATCGAGTTTTTGAAAACCTTCTAAAGAGGCAAACATGAGCACCGCACAATATGACTACATCGTGGTCGGATCGGGCGCCGGCGGTGGACCACTCGCGGCCCGTCTTGCTCTCGCCGGATTCAAAGTGTTGCTTTTGGAAGCGGGTGGCGATCCGTGTGCCGACGACAAACTCGGCAAGCTGATGTATGAAGTGCCGATCTTCCATGGACTGTCGACCGAGTATCCGCACTGCCAGTGGGATTACTTCGTGCGTCACTACAAAGATCCCAAACTCCAGGCCGCCGATTCGAAGATTGTCGAGGTCGATGGCCAGCCGCGTATTTGGTATCCACGCGCGGGTACGCTCGGTGGTTGCACGTCACACAACGCGATGATCACAGTTACTCCGCAGAATAGCGACTGGGACTACATTGCTCAGCTCACCGGAGACTCGTCGTGGCGTGCCGAGAAAATGAACGAGTACTTCACGAAGCTCGAGAACTGCCACTACGTTCCGAAGCCCGGCAGCTTGAAATACATCCTGAGAGGTTTGTTCTGGTCGATGATCGGCTTATGGCACGGCCGGAAAGACTGGCGTGATTGGCGTCACGGTCATGGATTTGAAGGGTGGCTCAACACCAGCGAGGCTGATCCACGTCTGGTTTTAAAGGATTGGCAATCGTTCGCATTTTGACCAAGGCCGTCAAACGAACGCTGAAGGGACGGCACGGTAAACCGCTTTTGAGCATCCTCACCAGGCTCGATCCCAACGACGTGCGCGGCAATATCGATGCGCGCGAAGGACTGGCATTCACGCCACTCGCAGTGCGAACGGCAAGCGAAATGGCCCACGTGAGTTTCTGCTGAAAACTAAAGAGGAGTATCCGGAGAATCTCACGATTCAACTTCACTCGCTGGCGTCCAAAATTCTTTTCAGGGACAAGCGAGCTGTCGGGGTTGAGATTTTGGAAGGCAAACATCTCTACGAAGCCGATCCGGAAGCACGTAAGGGTAATGCGGGCGAGTTCGTGAAGCGTGAGGTGTTTGCGTCGCGTGAAGTTATTGTCTGTGCGGGCGCCTTCAACACGCCGCAGTTACTGAAACTTTCCGGCGTTGGACCAGCAAAAGAACTGAAGGACTTTAATATCGACGTCGTTGTTGATCTGCCGGGCGTCGGTGAAAACTTGCAGGATCGGTATGAAGTCGGAGTGATAGCAGAGTTTGAGAAACCGTTCGCGTTGCTGGAAGGCGCGACTTTTGCTCCGCCCAAGGATGGCGAGCCAGTGGATCCTTTCTTCACGATGTGGGAATCGGGCTCCGGAATCTATACCACCAATGGCGCGCTGCTGGGAATCCTGCTGCGATCGTCACCAAATCTAAAAGAGCCCGATCTCTACGTCTTTGCTCTGCCCGGATATTTCAAAGGTTACAAGCCCGGTTACTCTGAGGTGTTTGAACGACTACGCACCCGTTTTACATGGGCGGTGCTCAAAGCTTACACGAAAAACCACGCGGGCCGCGTCACGCTGCAATCAAATGATCCACGGAAGTGGCCCATGATCGATTTTCACTACTTCACTGAGGGTAACGACAAGAAGGGTGAAGATCTCGATGCAGTCGCGGCGGGCGTCGGGTTTGTTAGAGAGATGAACAGTTATGTCGGCAAACACACCGAGATGGTGCCTGGTCCCAATCTTACTGGAGACAAACTGAAACAGTTTATCCAGGACGAAGCGTGGGGCCATCACGCCTCTTGCACGTGCAAGATCGGTGCTGACGATGATCCGATGGCGGTATTGGATAGTCGCTTCCGCGTTCGCGGAGTTCAGGGTCTGCGTGTGGTCGACGCCTCCGTGTTCCCGAAGATCCCGGGCTACTTCATCGTGTCCGCCATCTACATGATCAGTGAAAAAGCCGCCGACGTGATCATCGAAGATGCAGGTGGCCCACAAAAACGCACAAAATAACGCCGAAGGCGTTAGCTATTTCAACTCAATTTACGCCGAAGGCGTTGGCTAATTTCAGCCCCGGGTTGGAGCGCAGCGACAACCCTGGGACAGAACATAAAAAATTAGGCGTGAACCCTGAAAGGGTTCGCCAACCGCGCAAACCCTTTCAGCAAAGGACGTGGGCAGCCCACGTTATGACGTGAAAGGAACATAGCGTCTGAGTGGCGTCACGAGGTAGAAAGAAGGACGCGTTGCGGCAAGCTAAGACCGGCAACCCAATGGTGTTCAATACCCGTCTTTCAGCATGGTTCCGGATGCTGGCGCTTGTGTCATTGGTGAAGACCTGATTGGCTCAGTGTCTATCCCGTTTAGGAGAGTTACCAACGAGCGCCTCCGGGCCGCAACGCGCCCAACTTCAACGTGCAGAGGATGCTATGACTAAAACAGTTAAGAAGCAACAGGGACGCCAGCAGCGCAGCGGAAAAGTTAAGAACGGGATGCCCATGATCAATGCCAACGCGGCCGGAATTGATGTGGGGGCCAACCAGCATTATGTGGCCGTGCCGCCAGATCGAGAGGCGCAACCGGTACGACGTTTTGGCGCCTTCACCGAAGATCTTCATGCCTTAGCTAAATGGCTGCGGCAATGCGGCGTCACGACCGTGGCCATGGAGTCGACGGGAGTTTATTGGATCCCGCTGTATCAAATACTGGAGAGCTATGGCTTCACCGTGAAGTTAGTCAATGCGCGGCACGTGAAGCACGTGCCTGGCCGCAAAAGCGACGTGCAGGACTGTCAGTGGTTACAGCAACTGGAAAGCTTTGGATTGTTAACTGCTTCCTTCCGGCCCGAGGACCGGATCTGTGTGCTTGCGGAGTTATATGCGGCAACGGCAGATGCTCATCGAGTATGGCAGCCGGCACGTGCAACAAATGCAAAAGGCCCTGACCGAGATGAACATCAAATTGCAGCACGTGATCAGTGATCTGACTGGGGTCACCGGTCTGGCAATCATACGCGCGATCCTTGACGGTGAGCGCGACCGTTTGAAACTAGCCGCCCTGAAGCAGCGACAAATCAAGAGTGACGTGGCCACCATTGCCAAGGCGTTGGAAGGAGATTACCGGCCAGAACACTTGTTTGTGCTGCGGCAAGCGTTGGCGCTCTACGACTATTTTCAGCAAAAAATCGCTGAGTGTGATGGTGAAATCATGAAAGCGATGCAGACCTTAGAGCGTGACTCTACCGCTAGCCTGCCAGCCACCACCAAAGCGCCGCGTAAAGCTCGCTCCCGGCATCACCCGTTTCCCTTTGATAGTCAGCAAAAGCTACAGCGCATACTGGGAGTGGATCTCACCCGCATTGACGGCATTAATGAAACCACCGCGCAACTGGTGCTCTCGGAACTGGGACTCGATATCTGCCACAAATGGCCCACTGAGGGACAGTTCACTTCGTGGCTGGGTTTGTGTCCGAATAATGAAATCAGCGGCGGTAAGGTGTTGCGGCGGGGCAAACGCAAAGTCGTCAATCGCCTGGCTAACGCTTTGCGCATGGGAGCGCAGAGCTTACTGAAAGAGCAAGAGTGCTCTCGGCGCTTACGCCCGCCGAATGCGTGCTAAACGTGATACCCCAACAGCTATCAACGCCACCGCACACAAACTCGCCCGACTTATTTATCGCACCCTTAAATACGGTCAGGAATATATCGACATCGGACAACAGCAATACGAACAAAGATACAAAGAAAATGCCCTTAAAGCCTTGCAACGCAAAGCTCGGCAACTCGGTTATCAAGCTAGTTGTTGCCGTTCATCCCTCCACGGTAGTTCCTTAGGAGGGTTAAAGGAATTTTTTGTTAACTAACCCAGGGTTCTCGCTACGCTCGAACCCTGGGCTGAAATTAGCCAACGCCTTCGGCGTAATCGATTCCAACTTCAACTTCCTTTGTGAATAGTGTGCTTCTTTGTGGCTAGGGAGGTTTTGTGACCAAGCGATCTTTAATGCTGGCTGGGGGCGGGCTCAAGATCGCATTTCAGGCGGGCGTGCTCCAGGTTTGGCTCGATGAAGCCGGCATCGAGTTTGATCACGGCGACGGCGTCAGTGCCGCGTCTTTCAATCTCGCGATGTGGGTGCAGGGATTTAGTGGCACTCAAATCGCCGACAACTGGCGTCACTTCAAACCGTTTGCCGCGGTCGACGTCAACTGGTTGCAGTTGCTCAAGCTGTTCTACGCCGAGTCGTTCTTTGAATTAAACCCTTTTCGCAAAAAGTTCTTTCGCGAGTGGGGCCTCGATTTTGAGAAGATTCGGGCCAGCCCGCGCGCGGCAACATTCAACGTCTACAACTTCTCGAAACACATCCTGCGTCCAGTCGAACCCGCCGAGCTGACAGAAGATCTTCTCATCGCCACTGGATCGTTGCCGCTTTGGTTTCCACCGGTGCGGATCGACGGCGACACGTACATCGATGCGGTCTTGAACACTGCGACCAATCTCGAGGAGGCGATCCGGCGCGGCGCCGATGAGCTCTGGGTGATCTGGACCACCAGTCAACGCGGGCAGTGGCGCAACGGCTTAGTCGGTAACTTCTTCGGCATTTTCGAGGCGACTACTAACAACGCTTACAAGCAGGTACTTTCTCGCATCGCCGCCAACAACGCCGCTATCGAACGCGGTGCGCCCGGTGAATTCGGACGAACGATCACCGTTCGCGAGATAAAATCCGAAGTCGCACTGCACTACCTGTTCAATTTCAACCAGCGTCGCTTCCGAGACGAAGTCGAGCACGGAGTCGCGGTAGCGCGCGCATGGTGCAAAGAAAACCTTTAATACGTCCTATAGTTCGATAAGACTCATCAGCGGAGAACCCATGGCTAAAAACCGTCTTCTTGTAAAACTTCTTCCTACAGCATCACTCGCGACGGCTGATCCGCGCGCGAACCTGCGTCCACTTTATCGAATCCGCGCCGCAAACCACTGCCTTCGGTCTCGGCGCTGCGCCCGCATGGTTTCTCGCAGACCTGCCTGACGAAGCGGCGACGCCCTGGGATCTCGCGCACAGTCAGGTTGCGAGTCAGCTAGGCGTTGACGAATCCGCTGTCATTTTCGCCGAGCCCGATCTCGAGCAAAGCTTTCCGGACACAAACGAGAAGAATCCAGGCGGCGCCATGCTCGCGTTGGAAGAGTCCTGTGGTTCGGTTCCGCAACAAGACAACGGTGGCAAGATCTTAGGACCCGATAAATTTGCCTGGCACCTCGGCGACGAGTTCACGCAACTCCGCAAAGCTCGCGAGGCAGTGCCATTCAATCCACCACGCACGCGCATCGCGCACATCGATACCGGATACGATCGCGGGCACGAGTCGCAGCCGCAAAATATTTTGCAGAATCTCGAGCGAAGTTTTGTAGACGGCGACAACGATCCGAACAGCGCCGACGATCCTAATCGCGGAAATGCGTTTCCTGACAACTCCGGACACGGCACCGGCACGATCAGCGTCCTCGCCGGCGGTCTCATCCGGCAATTCAACGAGACAGTCGGAGGCGCCGCAGGCGCAGACATTCTCCCGCTCCGTATCTCAAATTCCGTGATCCTCTTTCGTACGAGTGCGTTTGCACAGGCACTGCGTTATGCAATCGAGCAGAAGGTTGACGTGATTTCAATCAGCATGGGCGGCTCGCCGTCGCGTGCGTGGAATGAGGCGGTGAATGAGGCTTACGAAGCGGGCATTTGTATCTGCGCTGCGGCCGGTAACAATTTCGAAGGAGCGCCCACGCGTCATGTAGTATATCCCGCTCGCTATCATCGTGTTCTCGCCGTCTGCGGCGTCATGGCTAACGACACTCCTTACGACAATCTTAGTTTCAGGCAGCTACAGGGCAACTATGGACCAGACAGTTGCATGACTGCCGCGCTTTCGACCTACACGCCCAACATTCCCTGGGCCGTTTTTGGTTGCGGCTCGACAATCAGACTCAACGGCGAAGGCACCTCCGCGGCGACGCCGCAAATTGCTGCTGCCGCTGCGCTCTGGATGGAAAAGTACAAGAGCTCTTTGTCGCGTGACTGGCATCGAGTCGAAGCAGTAAGGCACGCGTTGTTCAGCTCGGCGAAGAGACAAGGCGTCGATGGAAGCCGCATGGGCCATGGAATCCTGCAAGCTCATGCCGCTCTCGGCGTCTCGCCTGTGCTCAATCTTCCAAAGACTCCAGCCGACCGCGACTTGTTTAGCAGTGTTACGCGTGCTCACTGGTTTCGGTGTCGTCGATCCACCGCCACGCCAGAACATGTTTGAGATCGAACTGGCGCAGCGCTGGCTTTACAACCCAGACACTGCAGCGGCTCGTGCCTGATCCAGACTCAGGACGGGAAGTTCCCCGCGAAACTCTGCGCGAATTCATGGACGCGCTGATCCAGGACGAACAAAGCATCGGTCGCGCTCAGAAGACATATCGCTTCGCGTTACACGTTGATGTTTGGAGGTTCCGCGATAAACGTACCCGAAAACGTGGTTGCGAAACCTCCGGCGGCATGTCAACCGTCGATTGAGCCTTTCAATCCGCCATTCCGCCGCATTCGCACGTACGCAGTCGATCCGAGTTTATCGACGCGTCTCGCCACTGCCGGTATAAACGAGATCTCGCTGAAGGTGCGCTGGGAGAAATTGGAGAAGGGACCGAAGGGTGAGTATATAAACGTGATCGACGAAGATGCTTCCGGCGAGACTTACGATCCAGTCGATCTCGACGATCCTCGTTTAATCGCAACCGACGGCTGGCAGCCTTCTGAAGGCAACGCCGCTTTTCATCAGCAGATGGTTTACGCCGTCGCTATGAAAACGATCGAGCACTTCGAGCGCGCCCTCGGACGTCCGGTTCTCTGGCGGCCCGAAATGAACCCGGAGAACGAATTCGACGACAGCAAGTTTGTGCGTCAATTGACGATCTCGCCGCACGCGCTGCGTCAGGCAAATGCTTATTACAGTCCGCTCGCGATGGGATTGTTGTTTGGATACTTCGAGGCTTCCGCATCTGATCCCGGCGATCACGTACCCGGCAGCAAAGTCTATGCTTGCCTGTCGCACGACATCGTGGCCCATGAAACTACGCACGCGATTCTCGACGGCATGCATCGTCGCTTCAACGAGCCCACGAACGATGACGTGCTCGCGTTGCACGAAGCATTCGCGGACATCATCGCGCTGATGCAGCACTTCACGATACCCGAGATCCTCGAAACGGAGATCGGTCGCACGCGCGGCAATCTGCGGACGGAGTCGATTCTCGGCAGCCTCGCGTTGCAATTCGGACGCGCTACCGGCAAGCGCGGCGCACTGCGAGATGCAATCGGACGTTTTAACGACGCGGGCGAGTGGGTTCCGTTGAAGCCCGATCCGGCGGATTACCAGAAAGTGAAGGAGCCACACGCACGCGGGGCGATTCTCGTCGCTGCTGTGTTCGATGCGTTTACCGCGATCTACGAAACGCGCACCGCTGACCTGCTGCGGATCTACACGGGCGGAACAGGAGTTTTCCCTGACGGCGCGATTCACCCGGACCTGGTCCGTCGTCTGGCAAACGAAGCCTCGAAGACTGCCGGTCACCTACTCAACATGTGCATTCGGGCGCTCGACTACCTGCCGCCGGTCGATGTCACGTTTGGTGAATATTTGCGAGGCATCATCACAGCCGATGCAGATCTCGTCCAGGACGATCGTTACAACTATCGCGTAGCTTTTGTTGAGGCATTTCGTAAGCGTGGGATCTATCCGAGAGATCTCGACACGCTCTCAGTCGACACGTTGCGCTGGAAAGGTGTAAGCATCGAGAACCCGCCACCGCAGTACAAGCAGATCCTGGAACAGCTTAAGACTTACGCCGACGCTTGTTTTTACATCACTGACCGCGAGCGGCTGTTTCACGTGACGAGGGAACAGCGCGAACTGTTACACGAGAGGCTGAAAGAGATCTTCGAGCAGTCGCCCGACTTCGCCAGCGCGCTTGGTTTGAATTTCAGTCTGGATCCGACGGCGTCTTTCGAAGTCCATGCTTTGCGTCGTTCTAATCGGGTTGGACCAGACGGTAATCACAGACCGCAAGTCGTTGTGGCACTGACGCAGTCGCGTAAGTTCGAGGTTGAGGGATCATCGCAGCCGCAGAAGTTCCGCGGTGGCTCGACGCTGATCGTCGATCTCGCCAAGCCCGCAGTCGAGTACGCGATCATCAAGAACATCGGCAGCCCAACCCGGCTGGAACGAACCACGGACTTTTTGAAAGTCGCGCTGCAGGATCCAGTACAGGCATTACTAATCGCTCCGGATCGAAAGGAGCGATTCGCCGCCCTGCACTCGTTGGCAGAGCTGGGGTGAGCGCGATGGAATCAACTGTAGGGGCGGCCCTCTGTGGCCGCCCCTGTTCGGAAACACAATGTGGAACGCTGGGGCGGCCACGGAGGGCCGCCCCTACAGTTACCGCCTCGTTAGGAGCGCAATAATCGCCACGAAAAGGGCGGAGCCGATGATGGACCAGACGATTGGGAAGTTGGTCGTGCCGATGCGCACGGCGAACAGCTCTGGAAGGCCCAGGGTTCGCGCGAGCCACATTCCTACGACTGCACCGACAAAACCAAGTGCGATCGACACGAGACACCCACCGCGCGAGAAACCCGTAATCGCCTGTCCAAGCGCTCCACACAGTCCCGCGACCAACAGCAAAATCAAAAGATCAAATAACGTCATGTCGCCTCCTCGCTCAGGTAACTAGTAAGCACAAAAACGCTTAAGATACACAAGTTGTTTAGCGAAATTTTGCGTCCTTTTGTGCTTCTTTGTGGCTGATATGGTAGTTTCGCGAACTGTGGAGCATGTAGACGTAATCATCGTGGGCGCAGGGCTGTCCGGGATCGGCGGAGCCTGCCATCTCAAGATGAACTCCCCAAACAAGAGCTTCGTCATACTCGAAGGACGCGAATCGATGGGCGGCACGTGGGATCTCTTTCGATATCCAGGCGTGCGCTCCGACTCCGACATGTACACGCTCGGCTATCGCTTTCGCCCATGGCGTGACGCGAAGGCCATCGCCGACGGTCCCGCGATCCTGAGCTACATCCGCGAAACAGCCGCCGAGTTCGGCGTAGAGAAAACGATCCGCTTCAACCATCGCGTGCGTCGCGCTTCATGGTCCTCGGATCACGCGCGCTGGACGGTCGATGTTGAAACCGGACCAGACAACTCGCTGGTCCAACTCAGTTGCAACTTCCTCTATCTCTGCACCGGCTACTACGACTACGCGAGTGGTTACACGCCTGACTGGCCGGGCGTCGCGCGATTCCACGGAACGATCGTACACCCGCAGAAGTGGCCCGAAGATCTTGACTATACAGGCAAACGCGTCGTCGTAATCGGCAGCGGGGCCACAGCGATCACGCTCGTCCCTGCGATGGCCCAACGTGCGGCGCACGTAACGATGCTGCAACGCTCTCCGAGTTACGTCGTCTCGCGTCCCGCGGAAGACAAGATCGCCAACTGGCTGCGTCGCCATCTGCCGGACCGCGCCGCGTATGTTCTCGCGCGCTGGAAAAACGTTCTCACCGGCACGTTCTTCTACAGTCTTGCACGAAAGAGACCTGAGCTTTTCAAATGGATGGTGGCGAAGGGAGTACGCAAAAATCTGGGCCAGAAATACGACTCGAAGCACTTCACGCCGCCGTATAATCCGTGGGACCAGCGCCTGTGTTTCGCTCCTGACGCTGATCTCTTCGACGCAATACGCGAGGGACAAGTCTCAGTAGTGACCGATAACATCGACACTTTCACCGAGGACGGTCTTCTGCTCAAGTCAGGCGAACACCTCGACGCAGACATCATCGTGACCGCAACTGGACTCGTGTTGAGACTATTCAGCGGCATGCAACTCGTCGTCGACGACGCGCCCGTGGATCTACCAAAGACGTTCGTCTACAAAGGAATGATGTTCAGCGACATACCCAACCTCGCCTTCGCCGTCGGCTACACAAATGCGTCGTGGACTTTGAAATGTGATCTCACCGCCGAGTACGTTTGCAGACTGCTGAACCACATGGACCATCACGGCTACGACATCTGCACGCCGCGTGTGACCGATCCGGACATCGGCGAAGAGCCTGTGATCGACTTCAACTCCGGTTACGTCCTGCGCGCACTGCACACACTGCCGCGCCAGGGATCGAAGACACCGTGGCGCCTGCACCAGAATTACATGAAAGATCTCCGAATGATGCGATACGGGCGCGTGGACGACGGCACGATGGAGTTTCAAACAGCGCCGGCCGCGCGCGCCGCGGGAGCGAGTAGCCAGTGGCTGAGCAAATGCAACTGGCTGGACGAACCGCTGTGGTAACGGGTGCAGCGGGCGGCATCGGGCGCGCGATCGCCGTGTCGCTGGCGCGCCGAGGCTGTAATCTCGCACTCGCTGACATCGACGAAGCTGGAATGGAAGGCACTGCGGAATTGATCCAAGGTAACGGTGTTCGCGTGTCTCGACATCGCCTTGACGTAGCTGATCGAGTCGCAATAGCGGAGTTCCCTGATGTCGTCGCAGCCGAGCATGGTGGCGTTGACGTGCTCGTCAACAATGCAGGCGTCGCGGTTGGAGGCACATTCGAACAGGTCTCAGACGAAGACTTCGAGTGGCTCTTCGAGATCAACTTCTGGGGCGTGGTGCGGATGACGCGCGCTTTCCTGCCACTGCTGCGGGCGAGCGAAGACGCACGCGTGGTGAACATCTCGAGCGCGTATGGGCTCGATCGCGCCTCCCGAGCAAACAGCGTATTCAGCGAGCAAGTTTGCGGTGCGCGGATTCTCTGAGGCGCTACGTCACGAGCTCGAAAGCTCGGGCATCGGCGTGAGTGTGGTCCATCCCGGCGGGGTTGCGACTTCGATTGCAGAGAAGGCACGTGTCCCGGCCGGCACTACTGAAGAGGAGATCGCGCGACGTCACGCGAAGTACCGGAAGCTTTTGCGACTGCCACCCGAGATCGCGGGCGAGACGATCGTGCGCGGCATCGAGCGCCGCCAGTCACGCATACTCGTCGGTTCAGATGCAAAGGTGATTTCGCTGATCGCGCGGCTCTGGCCGGTTAAGTATTGGAGGGTGTTGGTGCGGCGCATGGGTGGGTGATTTCTACCAGTCCGCCTCAAGTCCGTGGCCATACAACTGTAGGGGCGGCTCTCCGTGGCCGCCCCATCCGTTGTGGCCTCAGTGAGAATTACTACCGTTCATAATGCGGATACTTTCAAGATTATCCAAAAAATACAGGTTTTTGCGAACGGGATGATCTACGTCTGAGAGCGTTTGAAATAGTTTTTGAATGACTCGAATCCCGTCGCGACTGTCACTGGTAACAACTGGCAAGTTTGCATTCTGAAGAGGTTCAAAAAAGCGTTTGTCTGCTGAATGAAGTTCCTCGGGAAGAAAAAGCTCGTAAACAAGACCATTAAGAATCGACTCAAAATAGTTTATGAGGAGGGTCGGAGGTTCGTCACATTTCTTAACAAGGAGAATATAGTCCACGAACCGTTCAAGTATTTCTCTCTGCCATGGTTCAGCATCCGGGATGGGAACTTGCTCCATGTAGTCCGAAAAAGCTCGCATGTAACCGCCGCGAATACGATTCGACAGTTGCGAGTAAAACCATGCAATCGCAGAAGAGTTAAGAACCGCTGTCAACCATTTTTCGTGAGTCGGAATGAAATACGCAGTGTTGCCAGTGAAAAAACCCTGCTCGTCCCACGCGAAACTGGGCTCTGAGAAAATATCGGGGTAGATGATCTTGGGCTGTTCAAATTCTTCCCAATAATCAGCCGCCCATCTTTGTAACGTATACCATTCATACCGGATTCCTGTTTCCTCCTGGTTTCTTGCTTCAAGTTCTTCGCGGAACCCCGATAGATACTGATGAATGTGAGGATAGATCTTCTTGAACTCTTTTTCGGGTTTGGTTGAGGCGCCCCTGATTGTCTCGTCCTCGTGCATTGGAAAATGCCAGGGTAAAAAAAGCAGCCATAGATCTTCAGCGTCGACTTGCCAACGTTTGATATTGCGGCCTCGCAAGTACGGCTTGAACAGATCTCTGGCTGAACGATCCTTCTTAATAAGCTGAAGGCGCGTTTCACCAGGAACGACAAAAGCTTTGTTTAGACCCGTTACTACTCCGCGGTAAAAACGCCCATTCACATATTTCCCGAGTGGGGTTCCACGAGTTCGCAGTCTTTCAAGCAGTCGTGACACTTCCGGACGTTCCAGGCGCCAACCGTCAGATTTGAATTCGCCTTGTGACACCTCGAATCCGGAACGATTAAATTCCTCTTCAAAGTTTTCAACGACTTCGTTTTGCGGAAAAGTCCAAACTCTGGTTTCCGTCTCTGAAAGCGCTCTCCCTTTTTGCAAAATGATAATGCTCGCGTAGGCTGCGGCTTCAAAAACTGGTGCATCACTAAAATCGATGATCTGCTTGATAGTCGAGTTTGCAGTGAGAAAACCTCGAAGCTTTTCGCCATAGCCGGCACGAAAATATTTGTTTGACGTGATGAACGTGAGAGTTCCACGGTCACGAAGCACGGCAATGGCTTTGGCGTAAAAATAAACGAGAATGTCAGCTTTGCCGTCATATACATACGGATATCCGCGGTCGAAGGCCGCCTTGAATTCCTTGATCTTTTCCTGCCGAATGTAGGGTGGATTGGCAATTACAATATCAAAGCCTTGCTCAGATGGATCAGTCACGCCACTTCGCCGGAAGACGTCTCCAAATTGAAGCTCCCACAAAAAGAACGGTCTTATGCGGAAGGTGATGTTGTCAGCGATTTCAATTTTGGTTAAGTCGGTATCGTTAGCACGCGAACCACTCCTGACATCTAAAAACTTCTTCAACTCGATGCGCTGACGAAGGAATTCCTTTAAACCTCCTTCTTGCATGGACAGCCGTCGACGAAGTTTCATCACCTCAGCAGTCTCAGCGTCCTTCTTGAGGGCGCGCCGAACATTTGCGATCTCGGCGTGTAGTTTTTCTTTGGTCAACGCGATCTGGGCTCGCATATTCGATTCGCGTTCATCGAGATACGTGTTGATGTATTTAAGTAGAAGCTTCTCTGCCTGCGAGCGCAATTTCTTTTTGGCGTCCCTGTCTTTCTCGTCGATGATGCGCTGGTGAATCTCGTTCAACTCGTCGAGGATGGCCGCAGTTTGACTGGAAGTCTCAAGCAGGTTCGACTGCAACTCACCGACTGTTGGCTGCGCACTATTCTTCTCGATTCGTCGTTTAATTTCCCTGATGTCACGTAAGAGACGAAGGGCCTTCGTTGAATGCTTACTACTTCGAAGCCCTTCCTCGACATATTCAGTTGACAGTTTTTGAAGTAATGCTTTGTGTTCGTCCTGGCCGGTCCCTAATTGTGGTGTTTCACGACGCACAAAGTCCGGCGGGATGAGGCCTAAGCCGTCGTACTCATCAAGCAGCGAATTGCCCTGCATGATCTTGTAATCAAGATTAGGCAGAGTTTTGTTGTCCTTGAGATCATCCTCGTCAACTATTAAAGATAACCACAACCGTAATCGTGCAATATCAACTGCACCCTGATCGATATCTACGCCGTAGATTGAATTCTCAATTGCGTGGCGTTTTAGCGCATAACTTGAATATTCGTGCGCAAACTCATCTTCAGACTTGTCCTTCCAGAGAGTAACAAGTGAACTGCGCAAACGAACGATCTCGTGCAGCAAACCAACCGGAAACGCGCCGGAACCGATCGCGGGGTCGCATATCTTTACGTCGCGTAAGCACCGGTCGATGTCGGGCGCGGATTTTCGAATGCTAAGCGGAAACCGTTTGTCTTCCTGCGTAGTGGTGGGCAGGGCTTCATGTTCGGCGTATATATCTGCGTAAGTTACAAAATCCTTTATGTCACCGAGCGTTAATTGTTGGCCGTTACCGGCATCGAGCAGATGTGTTGCGAGATAGTTCTGCAAACTTTGCCGGCACATATAACTGACGATTACCTGAGGTGTGTAGTACGTGCCGCTCTGCCCGCGTTCTTCCTTTACGAGCAGGTTTTCAAATACATGGCCCAGCATCTCCGGATCGATCGCGACTTCTTTTTCCAGTCTCTCGGCTTCATTGACTGTAAAGTTGTAGCGGTCGAAGATATCCAGAATTCCGTCTGCATCTTCTTCTGCTTTAACCAGATCTCGGTTAGAGAAGAGTTCGTCGGGCAGATCGATGAAGATTTTCTTGTGTTCGTAAGTAGGTTCGAATAGGCCGCCGTTGAGGAACGGCACCTTAGCGTTGAACGGAGTGAATACGTCGTTCGGATGTTTGTAGGCTAAGGCCTCGTAGAATAAAGGCTCGAGTACGTTGTGGAAGAAACTGGGAGACTTCCTTTTATACGAAGAATAGCTTTTCGCAATGTCATTCCGATCATTGAAAAGCTTGCGCAAGTATCGCTTGTCACCATCGCCCCACTTTCCATCAGGGGGCACGCCGAACCAGCCCTTCCTCTGTAAAAAATAAAGAAAGACGATTTGTCCCAGGAGTTTCTTGGCGAAATCAGCAGTCTGAATGAAGTTCTCCTCGAAATACTTATCAAGCGACGGCTGCTTGTCTCGTAAAGCATTGATTTCCCCTTTTACCCGTTTGAACAATCTTTCATATTCTTCATAGAAGTCTTTAGTGACCTTCTCGACACTGAAAGCGTCTTCGATTTGCTTGAGTGTGGGTGATGATTGGCTCTGAATCAGATCGACGAACTGCTTCTGAGCTGTATGAGTCCGCTGCTCATTACCGACAAGGAATGAAAAGCGTTTCGCGGGGGTGAGACGGCTGGTCTCTTCCTTGTATTTGCCGGACTCTTGCTGGACCAGTTCGGTCTCAAGCGTAACGAAAGAGAACCGCCATTCTGTTTGCGGAGCATATCCGCCGCTCGCATCATTCACGACGTAGGCTGCAAGTACCGCGGCTTTTCCAATACCTCGTTCGCTCTTTAAATATTCCGCGGCAAAATTTCGTAATGACGTACGACCCCTTTCGATTGTCGACTCTCGGCGAAGGTTTACGATTAGTATGTCGATCTTATTACCGTCGACATCGGTGAATTGAGCGATGCCCTCAAAACTAACGACCTTGTCCTGTGAAACTTTGAAGACGCGTTTACCGGCCTGCGTGAAGGGTTTCGAGAAGTCTGCATTTTTCAGCAACTGGTCGATAAACATAAGAAAGCGATCCCGATCGAAATCGTTCTCAAACGTTTTTCTAATTAGGTCGCGTGACTGTTGAGGATTGTTCATTTGCCGGAGGGGTTATATTAGATATTCTGACAAGATAACTTCACGTATTTTGTGTTCTTTCTGAGAGGCTGTATCAGCATCATCATTCAGAATCTCATTCGCGCGAATGGTTTTCTTTAGACCTTCCAGGATTCCGCGTGCATCTCCGGCGCGCTCGACCAATCGCCACGCATTTGTGATTGTCTTTTTCGCGATAGTGCCGTCTCGCAAACTCTGAATCACGTCATTCCAGAATTGTTCTTCTGCATCGGTGAAATCCTTCATATCAGTGACCTTGATGGAATGAAGTCGTCGCAGAAGTTTTGTGGCCGTTTCGCGATTCGACGCCGACGCCTGCATCGCATCAATGTCATCCTGAAGCGCCTTGTTTAGTTCTAACTTATTCTTCTTTAGCAACGCGAAGAAATGTGAGCCGACGCGTTTCTTTTCCTGACAATCGCTTTCGAGGATTTTTGCCGCCGTCATAAAGTCCAACTCTTCAGCTTGCGTTGCCGGCACTGAGGCCAGATAAAACTTGTCTAACTTTCCCAGTCGGAAATAAGTTATTAGCGAGTCAGTATATGGAGCGAGTTCTCTCGCAGCGCGCGCCTTTCGAGGAAGATTTTTGATAAAAGCAAAGAGGTCCTTCTGATGCTCCTGAACATCCTTGATAACGCGTAAATACTTAAGCTCGCTTTCCTCATCCTCGTCCGATTCACCGGTGAGGGTTTGTCGCGATGTTATCAGTGCGAATAAATTGAACGACTTTATCTCTTCATTTTCCGTTAACAGACGCGCGTCTGTCCCGAGCATTTCAATGAAGGCTTCAATCTTGGCTTCCGCGGCTTCGCGCAAACCGATCTCATCGTTTCCTTCCTTCGAGGGGAAGAAGTTGTACGTGAAGATGCGATCAAACGCAGTGTCAACGCGATTGATACGTCCTACCCGTTGCATCATGCGCGTCGGGTTCCATGGCAAATCATAGTTAATTACAACGTTGGCGCGATGCAGGGAGACTCCTTCGGCCAATGTGTCAGTCGTAATCAAAATCCGGTAATCATCTTTCGGCTTTCTAACCCGCGCATCGAAGTTATTGATGACCTCTTCCCGTATACTTTTGTCAGAGCTCCCGGAGAAGAAAAGCGGTTTTTCATTTAACTCTTCGGCCATGCGACGGCAGAGATACTCGCCCGTTTCCTTTGATTCGCTGAAGAGTAACAGTTTTGAGTTGTGAAGCGTCTCATCGGATTGGATGCGACTTTTTAGTCTCTCCCACTTAGGATCGCGATGAACATGCGTCCAGTCTCGTTGAATGTCACGCAAAACGTCCAGATCATTTGCCAGGTCGTTAATGAACTCCGGCTTGAAAGATGTGGATTCATAACGCTCTGCCTCTTCACTTTCGATTAACTGCTCGATCGCGTCCAGATCGCCCGCTTCAACAAGCTCGAAGATTAGCGATGTTCTCTTTTTACTGACGTAAACAAAACCACTGTCGTAAGCGCGAATGAACTTCTCATATGCTTCAATAAATCGGCCCAGTGTTTTCCGAAATGCCTCGAAGCTACTCTCAAGTCGCTTGACCAATAAGACCTTCATGAAGCCTGCGAGGTTGAATTGCGCGGCCGTAACGTTTAAGTCGAGAGCGCCTTCAGGCAGATAGGTTAGCGGCCGGTATCGAGCGTAAGTGATTTGCCTGGTTATACGTTGAATTGTTCGCGTAAAAATCTCGTTTTCCGTTTCGGACAATTCATAAAACTCCGATCGCGGCGCTTCGACTTCCGGAAATCTCAAATTCTGCTGCGTGAGGTCGGCGTCGTAGAAGTGCACAATTTCGCTTCGCGTGCGACGAACCATCAGGAATTTCAGAATCCGTTCGCGCACTTCCCGAGCGTTTTCTCGCATTACGCGAACGTAGGTCTCTCTATCGTTTACGCGATCAAGCGGTCGCAACCGTTTGTTCAGTCCGGCGAAGAAGCTATCGAGATTCGGAAGATGCGGAAGTGTGCTCCGTCGTGACGGTTGAAATAATTTAAGCTGACTAAGCAAGTCGTTTGGACGATTGTTGAATGGGGTCGCAGTAACGAGGATCACGCGTTTGCGTCGACAGATGAGGTGTAGTTTCGCATAGGTTTCGTTGTCTTCATTACGGAATCTATGAGCCTCATCAATAAAAACATTCTTATATTTGACAAGGTCGAGCTTTAGAATTTGATCGAGCTTTCCAACAGATTCTGCATGGAATCCTCGCACACCGAAATCATTAAAAACGTTGGGCCATGCACCCGGATTACTGCGGTCAACGAGCGCTGGAGGAGCAATGATTAGACTTCGTCCCTCCAACTCACGCGCCAGCATCGCTGCCATATAAGTCTTCCCAAGTCCGACAACGTCGGCGAGAAAGACTCCTCCAAACTCCTGCACTATGCGTTTGGCAGTTAGTACCGCATCGCGTTGATATTGGAATCTGACAAAGCCAGCCGGCGCATACTCTTCGTCGAGTTCTCGTGGCTGATTTAATTCAGTTCGGAAGTATTCGTAAAGAAACTTTAGATAGAGCTCGTAAGGAGAGAACTGTGCAAGGTGCGACTCTTTCCCTACAACCCGTACAAACTCATTACTTAGATCGACCGATTCTCTCCACAAGTCCTCAAACTTCGTGGAAGCAAAGTCATAGTCGCGGCTGTCTTTAAGTTCGACATTGAACTCGAGATTCTCGTTTAGCCCGCTGACTGACAGGTTACTTGAACCGGTAATTACGTGGCCCTTATTGATTTGCGTTTTGTCAAAAGTAAAAACATAAACCTTCGCATGTATGCGCGCTTTATCGTAAGCACGTATTTCAACCTTGCCCTCCTGACACCAGCGAACAAGTTGTTCAATTGCCGATTCAACTTCGATTGACTCGTCAGCATTTGCCAGTTGGTCCAGAATAATCCGCTTGAAACTATTCACTGTCTGGGCTTGAGGCCGAAAGGGCAACGTGGCTCCGCCGCGTTCATTTTCGAAAGCTTCGTATACATCTCGTTCGGTCCCAAGACCGATCAATATACGAATTTTTTCGCACGGTTCGAGTGCCTTTCGGATGAGGTCGAACCCACTAACATAAAAGTATCCGACAAGGCAGTCGAACCGCGTAGATCTTGAGAGGAGATCATTTAGTCGCGCTGAAAGTTTTCTTTCTGGTTCGTTTGTTAAGAAAGTCAGATCTGAGAGCATTTCAACAGGTTACAGTTCTTCACTTTTAACCGTTTTCGTTGAATCCATAACGGGGTCATCATACACGATGTAGCAAGGGCGGTTGGCATACAACTGTAGGGGCGGCACTCTGTGGCCGCCCCATCTTTCCACGTTGTGTTTCCGCGCTGGGGCGGCCACGGAGGGCCGCCCCTACAGTTGACCCGTTGCGATCTGATTTAAGATTGAGGGCGGCGGCATTACGCCGGCTTCGGAAATCTGAACACAGAATTGTTGAATGTAGCGTGACGCGGCGAACACAATTTTGAGATCACATGGCCACGGCTGTATTTTTACAGTCATCTAGTCAGTGGCCACGATGAGCAGTTACCAACAACCAAGAACAATCGGGCGTATGCTTACTCTCGACGCGATGCGCGGAGGGGCAGCGCTGGCCGTCGTCACGTATCACGCTCTCGGTGTCGCGCGACAAACCGCGTTAAGCGGATGGGAAGCGTGGCTCCCGCAAATCACCGGTTACCTGGTTCACTTCGCTTTCGCCGGCATTTATCTTTTCTTCGTCATCTCCGGTTTTTGCATTCACCTCTTCTGGGCGAAAGCTCGCGCCGCGGGTGTGCACGAACCCACGATTAACTTCCTTACATTCTGGAAACGACGCGTCCGGCGATTGTACCCGCCTTATTTTGCCGCGCTCGCGCTCTATCTCTGCTACCTAGCGTACAAAACTCCCGTACACGTCACCGGCTTTTACCTCTGGGACGTTCTGCTGCATGTGTTCATGCTGCACAACCTGGACCTGCGAACAACCTACACGATCAACGGCGCGTTCTGGACACTCGCAATCGAAGAACAGTTGTATCTTGCTTACTTCTTACTGCTCTTCCTGCGGATTCGTCTCGGTTGGACCAAAACGTTACTGATATGCTTCTCGGCGCGCGTTGTTTGGCTAATCCTCGGCCGCGCGTTGAGCGCATCGTTTGGCGTTCACATTCCCGTAACAGAAGCAGCCGCGACGAATTGGTTTATCTGGGCGTTAGGCGCTTTAAGCGTCGAGGCAGCTTTAGGACTGATAAAACTTCCAGCATGGTGTTACAAAATTTCGATGGCCGGTCTGGCCCTGGGTTGCGCAATGGGCCTGGCCCAACTCTTGCCGCTCGTCGATCAACAAAGCTGGGTACATGATATTGGTTGGCTCATAATGCACCCGGCGTGGGGTGTGGGATTCTTCTTCCTTGTAAACTATGCGGTGGCGGCAGAGCAGCGTTGGCGTGCGAAGTCGGCACCAGTGCCGCGGCTGATCCCGGCGCTGGCGTCAGTCGGGCTGATCTCCTACTCGCTATATTTGACTCATTCGTTTGTGCTGATGCACTGGTACTGGTTTGGTTTCACAAGATTGCACATTCTCACTATCTCGTTACTTATAATGACGCCGTTGTCCGTCGCGTTTGCGTGGGTGTTCTTCCGCGTCTTTGAACGACCGTTTATGATGTCCAGCGCGGTGAGAGCTCGGGCGAAAGCGAGTAGCGCGCCAGCGGAGGTCAGTTGGGCCACGGATTAACGCGGATGACTTCGTCAACACGGATTGAGATCCTGATTATTCTGCTGTGCCTGTTTAGTTCAGGTGTGTCAGCGCAGACGAATTGTGTTGAGACGGCGAAGGTGGTTCAACCGCAGCTTTCAGCGGAGACGCAACGGGAGCTTGAGACAAAGCTCAACGAGGCGAGGGCAACTTACGAAAAAGATCCACAGTCCGCTGACAACGTCATCTGGCTCGGCAGGCGCACCGCTTACCTCGGGCGGTATAAGGATGCGATCGGGATTTACAGTGAAGGCATAAAGAAGTTTCCATCTGACGCGCGGCTGTATCGACATCGCGGACACCGGTTGCTAACACTGCGTTGTTTCGACGCGGCGGTTGCGGATCTGGAACAAGCGTCGAAACTCATCAAGGGCAAGCCTGATGAGATCGAACCCGACGGTCTGCCTAACGCGCGTAACATTCCAACCAGCACGCTGCAATCGAATATCTGGTATCACCTCGGGCTCGCTTATTACCTCAAAGGCGATTTCGAGCGCGCACTCACGGCTTATCGCGAAGCAGAGAAAGTCTCGAAAAATCCTGACATGCTGGTGGCCACGACGCACTGGCTCTACATGACGTTGCGACGTTTGGGACGTGAGAAAGACGCGAGCAAAACGTTAGTAGCGATCAAAGACGACTTCGATCTCATCGAGAATGGTGATTACTACAAGCTGATCCGCATATACAAAGGCCAGCTTGATCCAGCGAAGCTCACGATGGAAATTATGCAAGTCGCAAGCGGTTTGAGTAATGCAACGGTCGGTTACGGCCTCGGGAATTGGTATCTCTATAACGGCTATCGTCCCGAAGCCGAAAAGATCTTCCGTCAAGTCACAGCGGGAAACCAGTGGTCCAGCTTTGGCTACATCGCCGCCGAGGCAGAGTTGCAGCGGAAATAACCTCAGACACGAAAATAAATAACGCCGAAGGCGTTGGCTAATGTCAGCCCAGGGTTGGAGCACAGCGACAACCCTGGGATATCGAAACAAACATATTTATTAACCCTGAAAGGGTTCGGCGGTTGGCGAACCCTTTCAGGGTTCAATCAAAATTTTGTTTTCTTACCCAGGGTTCTCGCTGCGCTCGAACCCTGGGCTGACATTAGCGAACGCCTTCGGCGTAAACTGCAAACAACTCGGCTCTGGATCTTTTACGACGCCAGTGCCTTCTCGGCCTTACTCCGCACGAATGCGTAGTTCAACTGCGGTAACGAATTGAACTTCGCGGCCTTGGTGAAGAATGCTTTCGCGTTCGCAGCATCACCCTTCGCTTTGTACGCCTGGGCTGTCAGGTAAAGCACGTCCGGGTTCTGCTGGTTGGCCTGCCCCAGTTCGGAAACCGCGACGTCGTAGTTCTTCTCCTCGAGCGCGATACGTCCGGCGAGCTCGTGCGCCTGTTTCAGTTGGTTTGCGTTCTTCGCAGCTTCAGCACCTTTGCGGAACGCTTCCGTCTCGGTTTTAGCAGTAGCGAGATCTTTCCCCGCGATCGCAACCCGTGCAAAATTGTAGTGACTAAACCGCTCGGCATTGTCTTTGACTTGCTGCGACAATCCCGAATCCTTCGTCGTCTTCAGCGCTTGCGCAAACGCCTGCTTCGCGGCTTCGTACTTCCCTGCCTCGAGCAAAATATTTGCCTTCAGTTGCAAATCGCCGGTCATTCCCGGGGCGTCGTTATTCTTCTGTGCGATTGCATATTGCTTCTCGACTTCCGCGAGCGCCTGGTCCAACTTACCGCCATCGATCGCCACGACTGTCTGACCAAACAAAGCCGTGCGACGCTCGCCATCCGTGCGCGCCTTCTGCGACATCTTTGCCAACTCAGCCTGCGCGTCAGCGGGCTTCCCTTTGTACGTCAACGCCGCGGCGATTCCGAAATGCGAGTTGATGAAGTTGGAATTGATCGCGAGTGCCTTGTTGTACTGCGTGATTGCTTCATCAAACCTTCCCATCTTCAGCAACAACTCCGCGTACGAATCATACGGGTTCGGATCGTTTGGGATCAGCTCGATGTATTTCTTGAACGCATTCTCAGCGTCGCTGTAAGCCTCATTCTGGCGATACGCGTAACCGAGAATATTGAAAGCAGTGGAATAATCCGGCGCGAGCTCGGTGGCGCGTTTGTAGTGACTGATTGCCTGCGCGAAATCCTGCTGTCCGAAGTAGTAACCACCGAGGTTGAAGTGCGCGCGCTCGTCGTTTGGATAAGCAGACACGAGCTTCTCGAGAATCTCTTTCTGCTTCGTCGGATCGCCGTTGGCGCCGGCTTCGGCCGCCTGGATCAGCATGCGCTCGCCGTCTGACGCTTTGTCAGCGAGTGCGACTGCCTTCTTCAGGTGCTCGAAGAATTCTTTGGCCGTTGGCGAAACGTTTGCTCGATTCAGCTCGGCGAGCGCGAAGTTTGGATCGAGTGAGATGGCTTTGTCGAAGTGCGCGATTGAATCCGTGATGCGGAGTTTTTCAGCTAAATCGCGTCCGGCGAGAAACTCCTTGCGGGCCTCTTCGGACGAAGTCGTGATGGTTATCTTGCCGTTGTTTCCTGTTGCTGCGGACGGCGACGAAGCGGTTGCCGTGTTTGGCTCGACCTGTTGGCAGGACGACACGGCCAGCGCGCTAATGAGCACCGCCCACACAAACGATCTCGAAAGATGAGCATGTCGCATTGTTCTGGCTCCTTTTGGGCAGACGAATCCATTCGGGGAGATCGATGCAGGTTGGTGTGATGGGGACCGGAGAATAGGCACGGTCTGCGAGAGTCAAGAACTTTGTGATAGTCAAGAACTTTGTGAACAGAATCAGATCTCAATGATTATCCTGTCTATCCTGTAAACCCTGTAATCCTGTCACCAATTAAATACAAACTCACGCAGGAGGTTTATACCGAACCCGGTAAGTAACGTTCCGGTCCCGGCCCTAAGCCCATCTTTGTAACTGTAGCGCTCCGGATACCAGGTCTCACGAGAGACAACCGCGCCAGTATAGACTCCAACGAAACGAGGCGCCGCAATCACACGCTTGCCGCTCTTTGTGCGTGAAGTGATGTTCTGAAGCAGCGCATCTTTCACGCGCGCACCAAAACCTTCGTTCTTGCTTTTTTGAAATCCGGTGTCGAGCCCGAACGCTTCATCGAGACCATATGTCACAGTCTGTGTGATCGCGTTCTGGCCAAAGTTTGAAGCATACCGTCGACCATAACCCTTCATTCCCTGCCCCCACTCCTCGGGATGGTCGCGCCATTGATCCAGGCCCGCCGCGCCCGCGCTCCACGCCAGCCGGAATGGACCAACAGTGCTTTTGACGTAACGATTGAACCGCTCACGATGCGTTGGAAACACGTAGTCCTGAGTCGTCTTTGTTTGCTGATCAACGACGACTGTTTTCGTGCTCTGACTCTTCGACTCGTCTTTTGTAACTTCCTGACTGTAAACCGAAACTGCGGCAACCACCGTCACCGCCCACACTGCTATTAATTTATAGACTCGATTCATATGTGCCCCCCAGCAGCTTCTATAAGCAGGAATTGACACGATAATTACGCTTAAATATCAAGAATAAGTCCTATAGGACCTATAAGACCTATTGTCGCTTCTTCCTTTCGCGATACAACCGCTCTGTGAAACCACCCTCCGCGAGGAAGGTTTTTTCAAGCTGGCGGAGTTGTTGATCCAATAGATAGTTGGTCTGATGTATGAGGCAGATGATCGTGTTAGCGGCAACTTCGGGCAGAGCTTGTTCGATATAGGGCCTATAGGTCATATAGGTCCTATTCTTTTCATAAGCTAGCCGTCTCACAACCTGAGCGGTTGGATGAGTTTTGCCCCAAACAGCGAGTCCACGATGTCTGAGGAAATCCTCATAATCGAGTAGTAACTCCTCCAGACTGGCTCTTGCCACGCCGACGAGCTTAAGTTCAGTCTTCTTCGACGTCCCCGATGCCTGACTGCCTTCTGCTATGTTTTGTCGGCCGCTGCGCGCCGCTTGCACCATCTGATCATGCGTGCGTGAGCGTCTGTCGATAAACCTATCGCAGAACTTCACTGTCGCGTCATAAACCAGTTCTGCGTGTTGAAAAGACTTTAAGTCGCGATATCCGCCGTGAGACGGAATCAGTTTTGAAGAATTTAGGTGAGGTCCATTTTTTATCATTGTGTGGATCTTACTTTATCAGGGTTTGTCGGTGACTTTGAGTTCTTTCACGGGAACGCCGTCGCTCCAGACGCCCATGAAGCGTTGTTGCGGTGTGTTACCGAGGGCGTATTCGCGGTTCTTGCCGGTGAAGGCGGCGTCGATGAGGCCGTCGAAGAGTTTCCAGGTGCCGTAGTAGTCCAGGGCGTTAACCATCATCGTTTCGGGTCGCACGCGTCGTGATACACGCGCGTCGCCAATCGGATCCGGAGTTCCGGCGGGCCCTCCGATAACGCCTTCGCCGTTGTCGTAATCTTTATTCATCGCGGTCGGGCGCACGATGACTCGCCTGCAAACCCGGCTGCCCGTGTGAATCCGAAACAAGCGTGACGAAATCCTTGTTCTGGTCCGAGACACGTTTGACTCGTAATAGATTCGTTTCGCATCAGTGTCGCGAACAAGTCCGTCCTGATCTCCAGCGACCGCAAGCAACAGCGTGTCAGCCGGAATCTTCTTCAAGTCAGCGAGCGGAACGTTGATCGGCGACTCGGTTATGCCCGGCTCGACAGACATCACCGCGCGCACTCGCGGCAAGTTTGACTCACTCGCGAGCGCCGCGATATTTGCGGCCAGCAAACCACCCAGAGAATGGCCGACGGTCGCAAACTTACTGAAATCAGGTGTCACATGCCCCGGCTCAGTTTTCAGACGACTGAACAGCGTCTTTAACTGCCGCAAGCGTATTCGGTGTGAAGTCCTGGATCGGCGTTAGCAGGTTGGCCTGGTAACGCGGATAGACCACAATGTTTCCACGCTTCACAAGGTGGTCCACCCACGCACCGTAGTACAGCGGATTCATGCCGCCCCAACCGTGCAGAAAAATGATGACGGGCGCGGTGCGCGGCTTGGGCGAGTCAGGCTCAAAGATCCAGTATTCCTGCCCGCCCTTGCCGTAGCGGTTTTTCGTTACTGACGCGTGAACGTACTGTTTGCCGCCAGGCCCCGTAAGCGGCTGCGACGGCGGAGTAACGTTTTGCGCCGCGACGATGGTAAGGGAGAGAAATATCAGAGTCGCACTTAATAAAGCCGGAACAAAGATCCTCCGAAACATTTCTCTTCCCTTTCCCTGCGAGCGGAACTTTACGAACTTTTTACTGGGCCCGCTCGGCTACAACCTCCAGATATTCAGCGTCAAGTCTGATCGTGCCGTCAGTCGCTTGATTGTGAGTCGCCCAAAGCTGTTCCAGATCTTTCCGCAACGCCGCCTGCTTCTCTTCATCAAGCGCGCCAAACGCCTTCTGCGTCGGACCGTAATACAATCGGAAATGCTCGACAACCTCTGCGGGCGAGAACGGAAACACCCAGGTGATCTTTTGAAGCTTTGTGTCCAGCTTCGAGATGCCCTCGCCCAGACGCTGCCGAACGTTTTCCTCCACGCCCCAAAGCACCGGCGACGTCATGCCCGGCGGTGGCGGAACGTGCGACGACGTCGTCTTGAACATTTGACCAATGAAACCACTCGGCGTCCAGTTAGCCATGGCGATCACGCCACCCGGACGGATGACTCGCTTCAACTCACTTGCCACGAGCTCCGGACGAGGCGCAAACATCGCCCCAAACATCGTGACCACTGCATCAAAACTCGCGTCCTCGTAAGGCAGTGCCTCCGCGTCGCCTTCGTCAAACTTCGCATTTAACCCCGCCGCTTTCGCATTTTCGCGGGCTTGCTCGACGAGGTTCGGCGCGATATCGACGCCCGTAACAGTCGCGCCCGTCTTTGCCGCCGGAATCGCGAGGTTACCCGTACCGCAGGCGACATCGAGAACTTTCATCCCCGGCTTAAGATCGAGCCGGTTGATAAAGTCCTCGGCCTGGCTCGCGTAGAACCTCGCGATTTGTCCGAAATCTCCTGCAATCCATGTCGCCCGTAGTTTTGTTTTCAGGGCCGACAGTTCAGAAGTTGCTGCAGCTCTCCATTTTTTGCTCCTTCAATTAGACGGATTAGTCCGAATTAGGTCTTTAATTGTATATACATTGCGTCCCCCAATTTATTCCTCACTTTGGCACGGCTTATGCGATGGGCGTCGTTGTCGCGCATTTTGCGTAACAAAAGAATTCACCCATCGCGAACAAGTGCATCGTTGTTGGATAGGGCCGCCTTATGTTAACGCGTAATCAATACCTTCTTTGTACCTTGCTGGTTTGTCGTAGGGGCGACAACAGCTCTCGCGCAAGCCTCGATGGCCGAATTTCAGCAAGTCCTGCGGGAAAAGGCATCATTTGAAGAGCCCGACTTCGCTGCAATGCAGCTCCATCAGCCGGTGGCACGGCTGGCTCCGACTTCGGACAAGCGAGAAGTCGCCGTCGTCGGGACTCGTCAACATCAACGCCGGCGCCGAAGACTTTCTGCGGTCATATCGCGACAGCATGTTGCGAAAAAGCAACGCTGCCATACTCGAAATCGGCAGCTTCCGTCATGAACCCACGCTTGCTGACCTTGAGGGGCTTACCCTCGAACCCAGGCGACATCGACGATCTCAAGGAATGTATTGTCGGCAACTGCCAGATCAAACTCTCGGCGCCGATGATTGAGCGCTTTCGCAAAGAGATCGATTGGGCTGCGCCTGACTACCAGCTCAAAGTCACAAATCTCTTCAAAGAGATGCTCGTCGCGTACATCAAAGACTACCGCGCGCGCGGCGAAGCGGCGTTGATCGAGTACAACGACAAACGCGACAGCATCAGCCTCGCTAACGAACAACGCGCGCTGAGCTCCGCGGCCAAGGTTACGTCAATAGTTTTCTTGCCGATACAAAATCAGGTTTACAAGTAATTGAAGAGGCGCTCGTCTGGTCCAAGATCAAGTTTGGACTGAAGCCGGTGATCGCCATCAATCATATCTCAATTTACAAACGAGACAGCGATGTTGGTCCACAAGTGCTCGTCGCATCGAAGCAAATTTATGCGAACCACTACTTCAACGCTTTCCTTGCATTAACAGCCTTTGTTAATGTTCCCGGTGCAACCAACGGTTCTTACCTGGTCTATGAAAATCGTTCACGCGCTGACGGTCTCGAAGGACCATTTGGTAAAATCAAACGCGGTGTAGTTGAGAAAAAAGCGCTCGAAGGGTTTGCGTGGGATTATCGCGCAATCGAAGGCGAGTCTCGAAGGGTCGGCATTGACTGCGACGACCGCCGAGTTTTCCTCGCACCATTCGAACGGCTGGGGACACAGGTTGTTTGGCGGGATTCGGCCGCTGTTATGGCTACTGGTGCTTTCGGCATTGATTGCATTACTGGTGCTGGGCCGCCGCCGTGCGGAGAGCGCAACGGTATCGAAGGGCAAAGCACTCAAGCCGGAGAGCGTGAAGAGTTGAACCCATTCTCATAAAGGAGAGAGAAATGATACGGAAACAGTTTATTACGTGGATCATTGCTGCGATCATCATTGGAGGGTTGCTGTCGTATGTCTCCGCACAGCACTCCGACAGCACACAGGCGGTCACCCTGTTGAGTTGAAGAACGCGAATGGCGAGTCAGTAGGCACGGCCACATTCACCGCTCTCAACAAGAAAGGCGGTGTGCGAGTCAAACTCGATCTGAAAAATTTAACCCCGGGCCTGCACGCAATCCACATTCACCAGACGGCCAAATGTGAAGGACCGGCATTCGAGTCCGCCGGCGCACATTTCAATCCAGATTCCAAAATGCACGGGCTGAAGAACCCGAAGGGTCCGCACGCTGGCGACATGCTGAATTTCACCGTGAAGGCTAATGGAACAGCAAACCAAACTTTGACTGACACGCGCGTCGTGTTGGGCGATGGACCTACTGGACTTTTCTCTAATGGCGGCACGTCGTTGATCATTCACGAAAAGGCCGACGATATGAAGACTGATCCGTCAGGAAACTCGGGCGGACGTATTGCCTGCGGCACGATCAGTATGTAGGTTCAGCCACAAACGAGGCACAAAAGGCACAAAAGTCTGAATCAGGCTTTTGTGCTTTTTTGTGTGTCTGTTGTGACTGATAGACTGTGCGAACGGAGGCCCTTATGAAATACCTGCTCGCACTAATCGCGCTTATCGCGGCTATTAACGTCTTCGCAACCCAACAAACAGTAAAGATCAGTCCCGGTTTCTTTACCGCTAAGGACTATCTCGACATGTCCGACACCGAGAAACGCGCCTACGTCACCGGCCAGATCAACGGGATGCTGGTCGCGCCCTTTTTCGGCGCTCCTGAGGAGAATTTGAGCTGGTTAAAAACATGTAGCGGCAGAATGTCAGACGAACAGCTCGCCTCCATCCTCAGCCGCCACATCCGCGAGCAACCCAACCCGCAAGCAAATCTCAACGTGGTGACCTTTAACGCCCTCAGGGAGGCCTGCCGCGAGCATCGGCCCTAAATCTTGTCGATCATGTAAATCCTGTCATCCTGTCAAAAACTGACGCGCCAATCATATTGCAAAATTTGCGGGATGACCGTAATCTATGCACGAATCCGCAAACCTCTTCCCGTTTATTTTCATCTGTAATTCCGTATCTCCCCCAGCACTTATGTCATGCTTCGCGCCAAGTACAACTTGAACGGTCACCCGTCACTGAAGGGAGCTACGAAAATGCGAGTATTCTGTCCCGAGCACAAAAGAGGATTTTTCGCTCCTCGACAAAGTCCCATCAAGTGTGAGAATCGCGGCCATCTTCTCGGCGCCATCGATTTTGAAGGCCAGGCCACGTCTCCCGTCGAATTGCAGTGGCAATACTGCTGTAACTGCGAACATTTTTGCCCCGTCGACTTTGACCAGTACGGCTTGCAGCGCTGTCCCGTTTGTACCCGCAAAAGCTCGCTCCTTTACCTCTGCGACCGCTGTTACGTCATCAGCTTCGAGTCGAACACGCCGCTCCAAACGAAGAATTTCACGCTCAGTGCCGAGGGCGTGGTGCAGCCTTCATGTCCGGGCTGTTTGCGACCCGCAGCCACGGACTTGCACGAACACACTTGCGACGCAGTGAACGCTTCGTTTGTCACCGGACTGAATACGTGTCCGATTTGCGAGGAACGACTCGACGTCGCGCCCGCGTTTCCGTCGCTCGTCGCGAATTACCTGAAGCGAACGAGGGCGGCCAACAAGGTGAATGTCACTTTCGACTACGAGACGGGTGCGTTCATGCCGGTCGAAGACGGCGAGTTTGTCGTCGTCACCACTCAGGACCAGCCTTTCGTACTGCCGCGAGCGCCGAAGTTTTCGACCAAGCGTGACTTCTACGAGTTCTACCAGGACTACTATCACTGCCCCAATCCGGACGCAGGCGACGTGCAGATTCTTCAGCCCGCGTTTGTGTCGCGTTCCGGCAACGGTTGGACTCTCGTCGCCACCGGAACTCTCGAAGTGATCAAGGAGCAGCCGAAGAAGAAACCGGTCGCGCCCGTGATACAGCCACCGCCGCCACCACCGCCACCCGCGCCTAAGCATGAAGAACCCGAGCCAGTGCCCGAGCCGGTATTCGCCGCGAAGAAAGAAGCACCCAGTGTCAAATCATGTTCTGAATGCGGATCGCAGATCGAAGAGAAGTACGCCTTCTGCTGGAAGTGCGGACACTCGATGGAGAACGAGCGCAAACCGCGACAGATACTTTCCTCGGCGATCGATCTGGACGACGAGCTCACGATCCAACACGAACCACGGCCGCACAACTCGACAGTCCTGCCCTGGACCACTTCGCACGCACCGGAACATCCTTCGTCGAGCCGCGGATCAGTTTTGAAGCTGCTCGCGATCGGTGGCGTCGCGTTCACGCTGTTGTCACTCGGCGCGTTTGGTTTGTTCCGTTCAGACACGCAGACGGCTTCGGCAACAGCCGCGCCTCCGCCTCAGGTTTCTGAGCCCGTGAGCCAGCCGCAACCGCAACCGACGGCTGCGATCACGACGGAAGTCTCGCGCAATTCGCCCGCTGAAACGACGACTCAGCAGGTCGCTCCTAATCCCGAGGATGAACTGAAGAAACTGCGTGAACGACGAATGACAGCGTCAGCATCGGAGCGTCCGAAGGTTTTCCAGGCGTTTGCAAAAGTAGAGAAACAGTATCCGCGCGATTACCGGTTTCCATACGAGCGCGCGAAGTTCGCGGTGAGAGGAGCCTCTCGCAATGAGGCCTTCAAAGCGCTGACCGTCGCCGCGCAAAAAGCCATTTCGACAGGCAAAGCGAACGAGATGTTGGATGGTTTGGAGAGCGACAAGAGCGGCGACTTCAGCCGCCTGTCGCAGGGACGTTTCGAGTGGAGCCGCCTCGTGGCCGCCCTGAAACGCAAAGACACCAGCTTGTTAGGTGAGTAAAACAACCACGGATTACACGTAAAATCCGGATTTAAAATCCGTGTAATCCGTGGTTATGTTTTCCTAATGCCCTTTCTCATCAGTTGAGTCGCGATCGATCAACTTCGAGAAGCGACTCTCCTTGCCGTCCTTCGTTTTCTCCTGATACAGAAACGCAAGGTTGTTCTTATCAAACCCGATAAAGAATTCATCCCAGCTAATCGCCTCGAGCGAGTCGCCGCCGGAGAACCCTGGATAATCTATGCGTAGCAGTCCCGGGCTGTTTTTGCTCTCCGTCTCTTTAACGCGAGCCGGATGCCCGCCCCTTTCTTCTACCCAACGACGAATCTCGTCGTGATTTGTCGTCACTCTTGATTCAGATGATTTAGCCGCCATTTTTCCCTCCTTATGATGTCGTTTACCTGCTGCGAAAGATCTCAAACACGGATCCCGTATCGATCGAGACCACAAACAGATTTCCATTTGGTCCAGTTTGAATATCCGTGACGGTGCCGAAGTTTCTGCCGATCAGCAGGCTCTCGCTTTCAGTTAAATCAAACTTGCAGAGGTTATCGGCAACGCGATCTTCGAGTCGTGGATCATCTACGCCGATCTTGCGCCTATTCCCGGTCAGGTTGAAGTGAAACAGATGCCCGCCCTGGAGGAACGATCGCGCGCCGCCCATGAACAGATCACCTTCATACTGCGGTCCGAGTCCGCGGCCTCGCACGAATCCGATCCCACCCGGCGCCACCTCAAACTTCCAACTAAACTCCGGTGCGCTGTAGTGCGAGCCCGGCAATACAAAGAGACGGGCCAAAGCCTCGTTTGCTGAATCCGCAATCAACGTGGGCGACCAGCGAAGTTGCTGCAATCCGAAGTAAGGAGTGTCGAGACAAGGATCGTTGTCCGGACTCGTCTCGATCGCCTTGTACTGAGCGATGCGTTCCGGCGGTCCCATGATCTGCACCCAACCGGAGTTGAAGCCCGGGTCTACACGATTCAGCTCGGAGAAACTGTCGTCGCCATTCTCCTGCTCCCAGAGAGCTCCCGAGATCGGATCGAAGTCCATGCCGAAACCGTTGCGCAGACCGTAAGCGAAGATCTTTTTGACGTTCTCTCCGACTTCACCTGGCATCGCAGCACCTGCGGCAAAGAACGGATTGTCAGTTGGCGTCGTGCCATCGGGATTCAAACGCAGGATCACGCCGGTCAGGTGTGCGTCGTCCGGCTCAGGACCACCGAACTGATCGTCTGGTTGCGCCGGGCCAGGACAGTTGGCTGTTGGACCACACGGAAGATTTTGAAGCTGGCCGCGCCTGCCGTTGTCACCGAAGAAAATGTAGAGCTTGCCGTCAGGCCCGAAACGCAGAATGCCGCCGTCGTGATTTCCGCGTGCGGGCTGTTCTTCGTCACCCTGACCCTCGCGGCACCGGCGCGCCGTCGTTTTGAAACGCGCGCAGCATGATGAGGTTGTGATCGAAAGTTAACGATGAACCGTTCCAGACAAAGCGATCGACGCGATTGCCGAGCAGAGGCACTTGCAGGATCTCGTCAGTGTCTGCCGCGAACATGTTTGCATCGAGACAACGCGTCTCGTCGGGAAAGAACGGATCCGCGGGCAAAGCAGTACTGCGGCAGGTCCAGTAAAGATAAACGCCGGGGTTCGACGGAAAATTTGGATGAAGCGCGATGCCGAGGAGGCCGCGCTCGGAAGCGAAGTTGACGCCAAGGTCGAGGACGGTTGACTGAACAGCGCCATTGACGATGCGCTGCACCTTTCCAGTGTTTTTCTCGAGCACCAGAAAATCGTTGGCGCCCAGAAAGGTCATGCTTATCGGAGTGATTAAATCAGCAACAGAAGTCCGAACCGCAAGGTTCGGAACCGTCATCTCGGGTGCGGACGATTGGGCTCCGACGCGGCTGCGTTGATCCAGAGTGATGAAACATAAGCCGCAGAGTAGAGCCAGGAGCAGTAAAAACGGAACCTTCTTCATTTTCCCTCCCTGAAGACAAAACAGCATTAAAAAAGGGGCAATCGGAGGGAACTATGGGAGGAAGTGCAACGGAGTCGTCATATTTTCGGATCTCTGTTCGTTCTTTG
The DNA here is from genome assembly GCA_963748155.1 of uncultured Acidobacteriota bacterium. Classification (GTDB taxonomy): domain Bacteria; phylum Acidobacteriota; class Blastocatellia; order Pyrinomonadales; family Pyrinomonadaceae; genus PSRF01. Next base: position 909,461 of record CAVVHV010000006.1, read on the forward strand.
TGTGAGATATGTAGCAAAGATCTAACTATTGACAGGATCGTATGACTTACGTGACAGTCTTATCTTGTTCATCCTGCAAATCCTGAAATCCTGTTAACGACTATCTATGAATTCATGGCCCAAAATAATCGCGTTTCTCGTCATCACTTCCGCATCAATTCGCGCCCAGCAAATCGTCCGCATCACTGAACCAACCGCGATGAATCCTGCTGAAGTCTCGATCGCCATCAACCCGAAGAATCCCGACAACATCATCGCGGCTTCGTTCCAGACGGCCCGTCCGCCAAAGCCACGCGCAGGCAGTTATAACTACGTCACGTTTGACGGCGGCAAGACGTGGAAGACTGTGCCCACTCCCAACCCCACAAATCTCGTCCAGGGCGACGACGTGCTCGCGTTCAGCAGCGATGGTGTTGCATATCACGTGCACCTGTCGTTCGACGGGATTCGTCTTGCCCGACCGGTTCGCGCCGAGAATGGAATGATCGTTAACGTCTCGAAGGATGGTGGCAACACATGGAGTCAAGGCACCGCCGCAGTCAATCACGTCAACACCGTCACTCCGTTCGAAGATAAGCCCGGTTTGATCGTCGACAATGCGCCGGGCTCGCGCTTCAAGGGCCACGTGTATCTCGCATGGACCAGGTTCGACGTTTACGGCAGCTCGGATCCCGAACATCGTTCGCAGATCTATTTCACACGCTCGATAGATCAGGGACAGACGTTCTCGATGCCCTTCCGCATTTCTGATACAGGCGGCGACTGTCTTGATAGCGACAACACGGTCGAAGGCGCTGTGCCCGCAGTTGGTCCAAACGGCGAGGTTTATGTCGTGTGGGCCGGGCCACTCGGTCTCGTGTTCGACAAGTCGGCTGATGGCGGTTTGACGTTCGGCAAAGACAAAGTAATTGGAAACATTCCGGGCGGCTGGGATTTCGAGATCGAGGGATTGAGCAGGGCCAACGGCATGCCGGTGACTGGAGTCGATCTGAGCAATGGACCAAACAAAGGGACGCTTTACGTGAACTGGATCGATGCGCGTAATGGCGACCCGGACGTGTTTGTGATGTCGTCACGAAATGGTGGTGAGACGTGGACTGCGCCCGTGCGTGTGAATGACGACGCGCTGAAAAATGGCAAGGCGCAGTTTTTTACGTGGATGGCGATCGATCCCGCGGATGGATCGATCAATATCGTCTTTTATGATCGACGTGATGGGAAAGGCACGCAGACTGGACTGACACTCGCGCGCAGCGTCGATGGTGGTCGAACGTTTGTGAATCACAAGATCGACCTGCCGCCGTTCAGCGCGCGTGAAGGGACGTTTTTTGGTGATTACAGCAGCATCTCGGCGTTCGGCGGCCGCGTGGTGCCGGCGTTCATGCATTTCGTGAGTGATGGTGGGAATTTGGCGATATCGGTGGCGTTGTTTCGATTTAAATTGGGGACGCAGGAGGTGATGAGGTAGTTGGAGACAGGATGACAGGATTTACAGGATGAACAGGATTTAATCTTGTAAATTCTGAAAATCTTGTAATCCTGTCTAAGGATTTCATCCCAACCCATCAACACGCCTCAACTCAATCGCGCGCTGTGCCAACATACCGCACGCCTTCACGAGCGCGCCGAGCTGCGCGAACCGCGGATCGCGCGTCAGTCCCTTCTGATACCGAAAGTAGATCTGCTGCACGATCACCGCAATCTTCAACAATCCATACGCAAAGTAGAACACCGGCTCATCAATCCGTCTCCCACTGCGTCGCGCGTAATGTTCGAGCAACTCATTACGCGTGAAGCTCCCCGGCAGACTCGTCAACCCAAACCCGTATCGCTGCCACTCTTCCGGATCGGTCACCTCAACCCAGTAACCAAGACTCGTCCCAAAATCCATCAGCGGATCGCCAATCGTCGCCATTTCCCAATCGAGCACAGCGATCACACGCGCCAGATCATCGCGGAGCGAGGACGAGATTGTCGTACTTATAATCGTTGTGGATCAGCGCCGGTCGTTCTGAATCAGCGGGAAGATTTTGATGCAGCCAGTCAGCGAGGCGCTCGATCGATGGAACGTCATCGGTGCGGGCGTTGTAGTAACGTTTGGTCCAACCTTCTACCTGGCGCTTCACGTAACCTTGTGGCGAGCCGAGATCGCCGAGCCCGCGGCCTCGTAATCGATCGCGTGTATCTCCGCGAGATTGTCGACGAATGTTTCCGAGAGTCGGCGCATCAGCTCCGGTGGAAGATCGAGGCCATGTGGTTTCTGTGCGCGCAGGATGATGCCAGTTACACGCTCCATCACGTAGAACGGCGCGCCGAGTATGGATTCATCATCGCAAAACAGGAGTGGTCGCGGCACTTTTTGATAGACCGGGTGCAGGTGCGAGAGGATGCGATACTCGCGACTCATGTCGTGCGCCGTTTTGATCTTCGCGCCAATAGGCGGACGCCGCAGGACGAGCTCGCGATCACCGGCGCGGATTAAGTAAGTGAGATTGGAAAAGCCTGAGGGGAATTGTTCGATTGTTAAATGTTCACTGGGTAGATGTGCACCGAGATACTCGCGAAGACGGTCGATTGGTAGTTCTTCCCCTTGGCGAACCGTGGTTGGGCGGTCAGTTTTAGACAGGATGACAGGATTTGCAGGATTATCATGAGACATACTTTTTCAGCACGCTGCGCGCGACGACCATCTTGTGTACTTCGTCCGGGCCATCGTAGATGCGTGCGGCGCGCTCGTGGCGGTACCAGTATGACAACAGCGTCGCATCAGTCAGCCCGAGCGCGCCATGCACCTGAATCGCACGATCAATCACCTTCTGCAAAATGCCCGCGACGAAAAACTTGATCATCGAAATATCTTCTCTCACTTCGCCCGCGCCCTTCGTGTCGATCCCGCACGCGGTTTTCAACACCAGCAGCCGCGCTGCATTGATCTCGGCCCGGCTCTCCGCAATCCACTCCTGCACGTTCTGTTTGCTCGCCAGCAACACACCCGGCGACAACTCACGACGCGCCGCATAGCTGCACATCAGATCAAACGCACGCTCGCAGATCCCAATCCAACGCATGCAATGATGAATTCTTCCTGGCCCAAGTCGCTCCTGCGCGATCGCGAAACCCTCGCCTTCACTACCGAGCAGATTGCTCTGCGGCACGCGACAGTTCTCGTATCTGACTTCAGCATGACTGGCGTAATCACTGCCCTCGTCGCCCATCACGCTGATGTTTCGCACTAGCTGAAATCCCGGCGCCGGTAGCGGAACGATGATCTGGCTCGCGCGTTTGTAAGGATTCGAGCTTTCGGGATTCGTTATCGCCATCACAATCGCGAAGCTCGCGCCTTCCGCGGACGACGTGAACCACTTGTGACCGTTGATGACGTAATCGTCACCGTCTTTGACGGCCGTCGTGCTCATCCACGTCGGATTAGATCCCGGATGCTCGGGCTCAGTCATCGAGAAACAACTGCGCACGTCGCCACGTGCGAGTGGTTTGAAGTATTTCTCCTTCTGCTCGGGCGTACCGTGGGCCAACAGGATTTCCATGTTGCCGATATCGGGCGCCTGGCAGTTGAAGAGATAGTGACCGATCGGTGTGCGGCCGAGCTCTTCACTGACGTGTGCAAACTCCGAGAGCGTGAGGCCAAGGCCGCCATGTTCTTTCGGCAAGTGCGGCGCCCACAGTCCGAGTGCTTTAACTTTCTCGCGCGTTGCGTTTAGAGCAGGCACGAGTTCACGAAAGGGACGGCGTAGGAAGTCAGACTCAAGTGGGTACGCGTTGGTGCGCAAGGAATTCCTTGATCCTGTCGAGCAGTCCGAGCAGTTTCTCGCTGTGATGGTCGGTCATGATGCCGACACAACGTATCACAGATCCGTATTTATCCGCGTCATCTGTGGTTAGAGCGTTTGAGGGCGTCCGCCATTTGAAGTTTAAAAAGATTGTTGCGAGGATACTTCTCTGCTAACTGCACGCGCCATATTCGCCGCATCGTCAAAACGCTTTTCGCGCTTGTAGAGATCGATCAGCATCATGCGTGCAACATCGCGCGCCCACTTGCCTTCGTTTGCGACGCGTTCGAGAGCCTGGAGCCCGCGCTTCTTCGATCCGCGCACACCCATCGTCGCCGCAATCATCTTTGCCGGCAAAGGCAGTGAGCCGACAACGTAGTTCATCAAGCCGATGGTCAGCTCTGCGTCGTGAAACTCCGGCGCAGAGTTTGAGAACCGCGCGGTGACGTTCCACGGCATCTTGTCCCGAGCGAAACGCCGGCATGAATTTGCGTTCGACACCGGCGGCGAAAGCTGCTTCGAGTCCTTGCGCTGCACCGAGAAAGTAAAGCGCCTCGACGTCTTTCGGATTTTTGCGCAGCCGCGCTTCGGAGAGTTGTTTCGCCTGGCGTGTCCAGCGTTTGAAATTCGTCGGCCTGTTTGCGATCGATGCGCGTCTTTGCATCCTTGGCATCATCGCTGTAAAGAGTGGACTTGAGTTTCCACGCTTCATTCAACTGTTGCACCCACAAGACTCGACGCGTAACATTGCGCGCCAGCGGGGTGATCCGGCGCGAGATCGATCATCTTCTTGAAGCGGCTGCGCGCGCCTTCGTAGTCGAGGTTGTAGAGTGCTTCGTAGCCTTCGGCGCGAAGAGTATCCAGGCGCACTTGATTATCCTGGGCGGATGCCCGGAGCGCAGAAAGGAGGATGAGTGCCACAGTGACGAGTTTCATGTTAGACAGGATTACAAGATTTACAGGATTTGCAAGAGATAGTTCAGTGACAGTTATCAAACTGCCATACTCCGGCAAGAATGTATCCTGTTCATTCTAAAATCCTATCATCCTGTCTCATAAAAATACGCCTTCTGCAACGATCCCGTCATTATCAAGCGACGATCCCTCTGGCCTATCACTTGCTCAATACTCGAGGAAGGGCATGAAAGACGAACAAGTAAGGGAACTTTTGTATCAGGCACTCGAAACTGAGATCGGCGGCGTTCAGGTTTACACGACCGCCATCCGCTGCGCGGAGAATGACGATCTCAAAGAAGAGTGGGAAGAATATCTCGACCAGACCAAAAACCACGTGACGATCGTGGAAGACGTGCTGGCGAAGCTCGAGCTGGATCCGGACGAGGAAACACCGGGTCGCAAAGTCGTGCGCACGATAGGCGAAGCGTTGGTGCAGTCGATGGAGATGGCGTTGGCTGAAGGTAAACCAGGAGCAGCTCAACTCGTGGCGGCTGAAGCGGTCGTTTTAGCTGAGACGAAGGATCATCAGAACTGGCATTTGATCGGTGAAGTGTCGAAGAAAGTTAAAGGTGATGTTGCGAAGGTCCTCAAGGAAGCTTACGACGAAGTCGAGCACGAAGAGGATGAGCACTACTATCACACCAAAGGTTGGGCGCGGGAGCTATGGATTGAATCGCTCGGCATGAAGGCTGTGCTACCACCACCGGAAGAGGTGAAGAAGGTAGAAACTGCTATCGGCGCCGCGCGTGCAGAAAAAGCTCGCACCCAGATGGCGAAATAATTGTCGGCGGGTCAGCCACAAAAAGCACAAAAGGCACAAAGTTTATTTGGTGACACTTGTGCGTTTTTTGCGCTCGCCCTCTCTTATCCGGAGCTGACGTGCCAGTGCAGGTGTTTTGAGTCCTGATACTTTCCGAGATTCGTCAATACACGGCACGCGCCGTGTTCTTCCAGCACTTCCTTCGCAACCTCACGCACGACACGAAGCAACTCGAGCAGCAACGCATCGTCGGTTTCTTCCAACGTCAGCAGTGACGAGATGTGACGCTTCGGAATGACTACGATATGCACGGGCCAGAACGGGCGCGTGTGGTGATAAGCGAGTACATTGGCAGTTTCACGAACAATTTTGACTGGCTGTTCGCCCGCTCAATACTTCATCACAGTAGAAGTCTTCAGTCATTAGCCACGGATTTTACGAATTTCCAGCGATCACAAACAGCATTTCGTGTTATTTTTTGGAACTCATAGCGGACTTGTAAGTGAGAGTGTCTCAACAAAACCTTTCTCTCCCTGGAGATATCCCATGTACCTAAGAACGATTCTTTTCTCGACGATAGTGTTGTTCTGCTCGGGCGTGGCATTGGCCCAGAGACCTGGACCGGAGTTCTGGCGGAAAGTAGGTTGTGAGCCATTCGAGCCACGCACCAAACTGGAAGCGATCGAAGACCGGCACAGCACCGTTATAATCAAGGGTTTCACTCGCATTACGACGGTTGAAGTTCGCGGTGTGCGTATCGACGCGGTGGAGATGCGCGAGCTCGGAAACGTGGCGCGCGCAAAAGGACTCGTCGTGGTTTTGAGAGAAGGTGGCGAGCGTCCTGACGAGAACCGCGCGTTTGTCGATTACGAGGAGATTGAGCCGCTACTGAATGCCATCGATGCGATCGGGCGCGTGGACGAGACCGCCACGAGGCTTGTCGGGATTTGAGGCGCGATACAAGACGCTGGGCGATCTGGAGGTTGGCGTGTTTCGACAAACCAGTAGCGGCACGGCCGTGCTACATTTCGACCGGTATCTGCGACCGCGCCACCGCGGCGCTCTACGCTTGATGATCTGGCGAAGGTGCGGGCCATGATTCAGGAAGCGAAAGCGCGGCTGGACGAAATCCGTTGACAGGATTTCATCCTGTCTAACCTTAATCCGTAACTCTTAAGCGCGTCTCGGCGCCATTCGTCCGTATCTCCGGCACGTACATCGCATGGCCCAGGACCGGGAGTGCATGGAACTGGCCCGGCACTTCGGCGCGCATCTCGTAACTGAGCTGCCAGAGGCCTTGCGGTAGTTTGTCGATAAACAGCGCCACTTTCCGATCGCGCAGCTCCTGATAGACCCAACGCTGCTGCCCGGTGAATCCACCGCCTGACTTCAACTGGCGAACGAACAAACTCTCACCACTGCGAATCTGCACCGCTTCCAGTCCCGCCGGCTTCAGATCTTCAAACAGCAGGTACTCGTAGTTGTTCTTCGCTTCGACCGTGAGCACTACTTCGATCCGGTCGCCGCTCTTCACCGTTTCACCGTCATTCAACGGCACTCGCTCCGACACGATCCCTTTCAAGAGCGTCGGATGATTTACGAGTTTGAAATACTGGCGCCGCACGAAGATCTCGTTTCCCGCCGGCTTCAAAGGCTCTTCCAAACTGAAGAACTCTGCCGCCGCCGAGAAGTAGATCGGACCACTACCGCTATTCCGCACGATGCTGATCTCATTCGCGCCATCGCGCAGCAGCTCGCGTGAGATCGCAAACTTGCTCGGTGCACTCAGCGCGTCCTCAGCGGTGATCTGTTTAGTCGCGACCGGATGTTCCGTTGACGACCAACTGGTATCCCATCCCCGACTGCACTTCCCTGCTGACGCGCAGGTAATCATTGAGCGTCAGGACCACGATCGCCGTATCGCGTGTGTTGCTCCACTGCGCGCCACGACGATTCTTCACCAGCCAGTTCGTAACCGGCTCGATGAGCTTGTTCTGCGGATCGATTGCGAGGAGGGCGCGCAAAACAAACGACGTCGCCTCAACACCACCTTCCGACCAGCGCCAGTAAACACCATCCTCGCCCCAGTGCGCCGTTCCGATCACGGAAGGATCAGACGACTGCGCACCTTGCTGCACGATTGAAGTGTCAGGCCGCGAATCGATCTTCACACCGTTTTCGAGGTTCGCAATGAGCGTCTTCGCTTGATCGCGATAGCCGTAGTTGTGCGCGGCGAGAGCGAGCAACGCGCGCGTGTAAGCATTCAACCGGTCGCGATTCTTCCATACATTCTCGAACGCGACAGTCTGAAACTTACTCACTTCCAACTGTTTCCGCATCGCGTGAAACACAGCCAACGAGTGGAGCATCCACGCTTGCGAATCGTAATTCGTCTCTTCTTCAACCAGCTCGTTGTCGAGAAACGTTACTGCACGCCCAAGCACGTCTGACTTAACATCAATACCGGCCTGGCGAGCGAGACTCATGCCCCAAACGACGTAAGCAGTCATGAAGTGATCGCTCTCGCCGTCTTTCCACCAGCCCCAACCACCATCGGCGTGTTGAAAGTCGTAAAGACGCTCAAGACTCTGCTTCGTGATCGCATCGAGCTCTTTCAGATCTCTGCGACCTTGCGGATGGGTTGCTGAAGCACTCGACTCCTCGATGCCGCCGAAGATCTTGTACATCGCAGCTCCGGCTTGAGACCGAGATCGCGAAGTGTTTTGGCAGTGATCACCGCGGGCAGGAACCGGCTCATCGTCTGTTCAGTGCAGCCGTACGGGTAATCGATCAGGTACGGCAGTGCGTCGAGCATCGTCGTGGCCATGCTGGGCGCGATTTGAACGGTGAGCTTCGTCGAATCTGAGCGACGCTCTTTCGGAATGTCGAGCTTGATCGAAACGCTGTCACCACGCATCTTGCCGGACCGCGAAATAAACTTCTCGATGCCGTGCTCGAAAATCGTGAACTTCTTTTCCATCGCGTCGGCGTACTTCGTCCCGCGCGCTTCAACTTTCAACTTCGCCTCGCTCGCATGATTCACAGCAACGAGCCAATCGACTCTCGTTTCGCTGTTGGCTTTCACCTCAACCGGCGCTTGCATGCTGTTCACCGGTTTGCCGTCAATGAGCAAACCCGTGACCGACAAACCTTCAGCGTCGAGAGCGGGCGTGACTGTCATCGCTTCGTCGGTGTTGTTGTTAATGACACCAGACACCGTAACTTGATCGCCAACAACGAAGAAGCGAGGCGCCTGGAGTCGCACGATCAGTGGCTGCTTGGTTCGTGTCGATGAATTGCCGATGCCAAATTGATTACCGGCAGTCACGACGCGCGCCGTTGCGGACCACGTCGTCAACGAGTCAGGATATTTCACCTTCACGGTGGCTGTGCCGTCAGCGTCAGTCTTCACGTCAGGCAGCCAAAGAATCGTCGAGCGAAAATCGCTTCGCACTTGCACTGCTGGTTCCTGTGCAGCGGTAGCGTCGCCCGGAACCGGCGTTGCGGCAGGCGCAATCGCTGCAAAATCCGCCTTCTGTCGCGACTGGATAGGCATGTTGGTCATCTGTTTTCTGCTAACCAGTCCATCAAGCGCCATATTCGACTCGGCGGAACGACGCACACCACCACCAACGCCAGCGCCAGTGCCACCGCCATAACCCATCTCATCCTTGCCACCCGCAGCCGCGACTTCGTCTTCCTCGTTCACTCCGTCTTTGCGATCGCGCAGCTCGCCCGGCGCAACTTCCACGAAGCGCGCATAACTCTTCTGGTCCAAGGTCGATTGCGTTTGCACTGTGTGCTGGCGCTTCTTGCCGTAATAAAACTGTCGCGGATCGCCAGCGTAGTCCTGCTGAATGTATTTCACCGATTCGTCAACGAGCCCCAAAGCAATCTCCGCCGCCACCGGACGACCATGCGCATCCTTTGCGCTGATCGCGAGCGTGCCTTCTTCTCGCGGCTGGTACTGCTCACGATCGGCTTTAACTGCAACGTCGAGAAAACGCTCGATTGGCGGGACGACGACCTGTTTCGTATCCGAATACGCATCCGCATTGCTGATCATCAGCGCGCTCAGATAGATGTTCGGAATATGCTTCTCCTCGATCGGCACTTCGATCAGCTTCGTGTTCCCTGTGACATGGACCACCTGATAACTAAACAAGTCTTCACCTTCGACACTGAACAACACGTAACGATCAGGCACGGGCACAGAGATCATGACCGGGGCAGTCTGGCCCGCGCGGAATGTATCCTTGTCGACGATCATCTCGAGACCTTCGCGCCGGTAACCCAGGTCGGTCGTCGCATTCGTCGCGACGAACACGTACGTTTCGGCTTTCACCGGCGGCAGGAAGCGATCGCGTTTGGCATCAGTCGCCCTGGCTGCTCTGCCACGCCACGCGGTAATAGCCTTCGCGATCGGGCGTGAAGCTCAGTTGCGCCGCACCCTCGCTGTCAGTCTTTACAGTCTGCGTGAGGATCTCGTCGCGCTGATAACCGCGAAACTTCAGTCGCCAACGACCCTGACCTCGCGTGGTGAGCGGCGGAAAGAAATCGGATCGCTGTTGCAACTGTCGCAATTCCTCGCCCTTCACTTCGCGGCCACGCGGATCGATCCACACTTCCCACCAGTAATCACGCGTGACTTTCATTGTGCCTTCAGTCTGAACAGGCTGCTCGTTCGCATCGAGGGCTTTGATGTCGACAGTGACTTTGTCTTTCGGGCGATAGATGTTCTTTTCCGAACGCGGGTAGACGTAATAACGCTGGCGCGTCACACGAACTCGATCAGTCGCCTGGATCTCGCGGCGTGACGAATCAACCACGCGCGCTTCAATGCGAAATTCGAAATCCTGACCGTAGTTCTCGTTTGGCGTGTCGAAGGCCAGCTTCGCTTTGCCGGTCGCATCGGTCTTGATCGTTTCGCGCTTAACAACTGAGCCCTGATTGCCGTAGTAGTTTTGCCGTTGAAGGATGTCGTCGTAGTACCACGGGTACTCACGATACGGATACCAGTAGTGATAGAACGGAAGCTGGTAAACAACCACTTCGACGGACGCGTTCGTGACTGGACCACCAAAATAGTAGTCAGCCTGGATCTCGACTTCGACTTTCTCGCCCACGCGGAATGCTTTCTTCTTGCCATTCTGCTCGGGCGTCTTCACGTCAACTTTGAACTCGGGCAGCTTGTATTCTTCTAGTCGAAACAGTTTCGCGCCACCGATCTGTTGCTTATATCCCTCTTCCCAAAACTGGATGCTGTACTCCCCGAGCGGCAGTTGTTCGCCGAGATCGAAAGATCCCCACGAGCTACCAAAAGCATTTAGTGTCGCTTTGCCGGAAGTTACTTTCGATCCGCGCGGGTCGTTTATGACGTATTCGACGATCTGGTTTGCGGGAGTGGAATAGGCTCCGCCCTTCGCATTTCTCGCAATGAATTTCCACTGAAGTGTTTCTTTCGGTCGATAAGCGGGACGATCGGTGAAGGCGTAGATGCGCCAGCCGTCGTTCTGAACATTGTTGTAAGCATTGCCGGGAGTAAATGCCTGCCGATCGTTGATCGTCGCAGTTGCGAAGAGGTTGCGAGAATCAGAGTTGCTTCTCAGTTGGAAGCGTGCGAGGCCATTGGCATCGGTCATTTGACGTACACGACGCCAGCGCCAACGACCATTCAAGTGATAGCTCTCCCAAAGTGCGACGCTCGCGTTTGCGATTGGCGCACTAGTCAATGCGTTTGTGAAAAAGACGAGCGCCTGGCTGGTGGATGACTTCAGGACGAGGGTTGCATCAGTAATGAGAACTATCTCGCGACCTGACAGTGAGCCGCTTTTTGCTTCGAGCAGGTATGCTCCGACAGGTAACTTCCCTTCGATCCGGCTTTGTTCCGCGAAAGGTTTGTGCGACTGGCTGTCGGGAATATTTTTGCTCCATGTCTTAACGGGTGACCGATCGGCAGTCGGAATTCTTTGAATCCACGGCGCCGGGTCGCCTTCGCCGTCCTCTTCGTCAACCGAGCTGATGAAACGAACGTCACGCGTCATGTCAATTTTATAAAGCGCAAAATCGACGCGCCGGACATTGCGAGCATTCAATGCAAACTGGAGCTCGGAGTCCGGAAGAAAAATGTTCGATACGCCGATCGACATCGATGGCTCGATTATATTTTTGATTTGTTCCTGGGCCGCATCGTAGTAACGAGTCTCACCCTTGCCAAACTCTCGGACTAAACGTCGATAGAGCTCGAGTGCTTTTTCGTAGTCCGGTTGCTCCTGAAATTGCCCGTCTTCGAGCGGGCGGATCGAGCCGTAATTAGCCATCCATTCGGCATAATAAAAGAGCGCGTCGTCGTACCAGGCGGACTGTTTGCCTGCCTTCAGTGCGTCTTCAAACTGATCGGGCACGCGATAACGAGCGGTGTAACTGCCGCCGGTCTGACGCATGGTCATCGCGAGTAGAAAGTTCAAGTGTGAAATGTCGTTTGCTGATGTGCTGATCTTGAGTGCGTTTTCGAGAACATCGAGCGGGATGTAGTTGCCGTAGTAGGTGTAATAGTAGCCATCGATCGCAACTGGTGGGTGTGCGGCGCGGAAGACGATCCTGAGGTAACGATCGCGGGCGCGATTGATGTCGCGTTGTCCGGCCCACCAGTCGAGTGCCTGTTGGTAATGGGGCCACGCGCCGCCCCAGTTCATATTGCGCCGCGTCCAGAAGAAATCGCCGAGTGATTCGTGAACTTCCGCCCAAACGAGATCGCGGTCAGTTTCTTTGTCGACTACGCGGATGAACTCTTCGAGTTGTTTCTGGGCCTTCTCGAGGCGCGTGGTGTCGGAGGTTTGGGTCGCTGCATCTGCGCGCCACAGGGTGTCGGCGAGACGAAACTCAACCCAACGGGCTTCGAACGGGTTCAGTTTTGTCTTGTCGACTCTCGAGTAGATCTCGTTGGCGCGAGCGTACGACCCCTGCGCATACTGCGCTTCGGCGTCGTTCTTCAGTTGGGAGTAGTCCGGTTGCTGCGCGACCGCGTTGAGCAGCAGGAAGGCAAAGGCGGAGAGGGAAAGGATTATGGTTTTCATGGCAGTAGTGGAACGGTGAAGTCAGGGGAGACTTGCGCGGATAACGCCGAAGGCGTTGATAATTACCAAACCGGGCCTTGAAATTTAGTAACAACGCCGAAGGCGTTCGCTAATGTCAGCCCAGGGTTCGAGCGCAGCGAGAACCCTGGGATCAAATATCAAAATTTCTTTGAAACCCTGAAAAGGGTTCGGCGGTTGGCGAACCCTTTCAGGGTTGTTCGTGTTCTTTGTTTTGCTGACCCAGGGTTGTCGCTACGCTCCAACCCTGGGCTGGAATTAGCGAACGCCTTCGGCGTTATTGCTGCGTTGAATTTAGCGAACGCCTTCGGCGTTATTGCTGGGCTGAAATGGCCAACGCCTTCGGCGTCCTGAGGTAAGCGAAGTCTCAATGTGCCGTCGACAACAGGTACACGGCGAACGAGGCGAGCCAGTGTTCACCGGCGTAGTCACCACTGGCGACGTGGGCCAGGGCGGCAGCCGCATGTTTGTCTGCGGCGGCTGAAAGGATCTTCCGGGCCCGATCGTTCGCGGGAAGCGCGGCCGCGATGCTTCGCATGCACCACGCGCGGCTAAGGTTCAAACCGTCGAGATGCACGAGCTTCGGATCGGTGCGATCCGTTACGATCGCCGGTTGCAGCAACGCCGTTGGACCACCCTTCGCGACGTCCGGCAGGAACCGGTGAAACCACGTCGCAAACTCGGCCGGCTTCATCACACGACGCATCAAGTCGGCTTCCATCAACGCGGCGGAAAAGAAATCTTCACCGCCAGGCTCCCAGCCGCCAGGATAGTCAGTGTCTTTTGCGTAATACGTCCAGCTGCGTTGGTTGAGTAACGCTTCCAACTGCCGCTCGCCGGCTGCTTTTGCATAGTCGAGCGCAAAGGCCAAACCAAACGCGGTGTTTGGATGCACGCCGGTGCGGATCGGATAGGTTTGCTTCGGAAGAAAATTGAGGTACGCCCTGGTGAGTGCCTCGGCGAGCGGCTGGAGGTTCTCGGACCACTTCTTTCCATCCGCGTCGTTCCACGAATGAAGCTCCTCGGCCAGCTTCAAGGCCCAGGCCCAACCATACGTGCGCTCGAACGACTGCCTGTTTGGCTGCTTCATGTATGCCACTTCAGCACGAATGTTTTCGGCAGTGAGGTTCGCGGCGAGCGCAGTGCGTATCTGGGTCGACTCCGGCAGGTTCGGAAACATTTTCAACAACCGAACCAGCATCCAGTGGCCATGCACGGATGAATGCCAGTCGTAACAACCGTAGAAAGCCGGATGCAGAACCTTCGGACTGCTGACCTCACTCGCATTGTTGATGACGTGCTCCGGCTTATTCGGAAACTCTCGACTCACACACTTCAACGCGAGCGCAGCGAAGTGGGAAGCTTGTTTCTCGGTGAGAGACTCGCTGGTTTTCATTTGAGCAGTGGCGACAGTTGGTAAGAGCAGGATGGCCAGGTAGACGAGGAAAGTCTTCATAGGTTCTGGTTCAGTAACGGTGAGATGGTCTGCCGATGTGTATGTGTGGACCAGTTGCCGTGCCCGGAATTGCCGAGCGAAACGCTAAATATGGAATTCCGTTCTTCTGTAGAAACTCCAGAAGCGCGCGCCCTTCGACGCCGTCCGGATGAAGTTGTATATCCATCGCGTTGTGATGGTCCAATCGCCAGCGGTCGTGAATTGCTCCCTGTCCAAACACCGCGATCGGTAGTTGCTTCTTGAAGGTGTCATAAAAGAAGCGCTGTACTTTCCACGACTCGCCGAGACTCCATCCACCAGCTCCCGTGTAGCGCGTGAAGGCCGCGGTACGCACGAGGCTCTGTCTTGCCAGGCGAAGGTTCTTAGCGATCTCGTCGTTGGCTGCTGTTTCCACAAGCACGCCGGCGATCTGCTCGTCAGCGCTCGCCATCGAACGATTGGTTTCAGCTATCTTTTGTTTAGCGACCGTCAAAGCACGCTCGTTCTCTTCGACCTGCGTCTTTGGGATCAGTCCTTCGGCGAGCAGCTTTTTCGACGTCTCGAGCTTCTCTTCAGCCCTCTTTACGTCGTTTTCGTAAAACGGAAGTAGCTTTCCGAGGCTGGCTTTATATTCATTAGTCGCCTTGATGAATTCCTCGCGCAGCTTTGTGAGCTCAGTTGGCGGCTGTGCCGGCGCGGGCTTCCTCTTCGTCCTGCGCTGCGCCGTCGCGTCAAAAGACACTAACGTCACGACCATGAACACCCACACGCAAAAACTAATTGGCGAACCCCTGGTCATTCTAAACAACCGGTTTGTGTTTTGTGCCTTTTGTGGCCTTACTTAACGAGCGTGCCGGTGCGACTCCAACGCGTGTTCACAAAGAAGTCGACGGGGAATCCCCAGCCGGTGGGCGCTGCGCTCTCGTCGTAGGACCAGTAAACAAACATCGCGCGACCAATAACGAGGTCGCGCGGCACGAAGCCCCAGTAACGACTGTCTTCGCTGTTGTTCCGGTTGTCGCCCATCACGAAGTAACTCGCCTCGGGGACAACGATCTCGTCTTTGCCCTGAAAGGCGTCGTACTCCTGATCATCGTCCGGCGGCCCGGGCTTGTAATAGACATCGTAGAGTTCACCGGGTTTGCGCTGCGGGTTGTCCAGAATCTCCAGAGGATCCTTGCGATTATGATCCCTGGCACTAATGCTGATGCTCCGGAATAACCTCACCGTTAACAATAACGTTGTTTCCCTGGATGCGAATACGATCGCCCGGCAGACCGATCACGCGCTTCACGTAGTTCGTGAATATCGGCCGGTTGTCAGGTCTGTCGTCGCGTTTGGGATCATAAGGATTACCGGGATACTTGAAGACGATGATGTCGCCGCGCCTGATCTCGCGCTGCGGCAGAAACGGTAACGACTCTCCGGGTGCGAAGATAAACTTGTTAACGAGCAGATGATCGCCGATGGTGATCGTGTTCTGCATCGATCCGGTCGGCACCTTCACCGCCTGCACGATGAAGGTCATGCCAAACAGCGCCATGATGACCGTGACCACTGCGGATTCGAAGTATTCACGCCACACGGACTTCGGCGGCCCCTGCGGTTTCACCGGTGGCAACGGCTGCTTGTCGTGCCCGTTACGGTTGAAGAACCGCGACAACGTGGAAGGTTTTGCCTCGGTAGTGTCGGGCGCGGTGGTTGTTGACTTGTTAGTGGTACGGTTAGTCGCCATTCAAAAACATCCTAGATACGTTACTGGCGGTGGTCAAGTTTAGGTACAAGATTTACAAGATTGACATGGATTCACAGTCAATACCTGCGAAATCCTGTATCTAATCTGTAAAAACTAGCTTTCGATCTCCTGATCGCTACCGGCCAGCGAATCTTCCAAGAACTTCATCCCTTCGAGTGCAGCCTTCGCCGCCGCAGCTTCCGCCGCTTTGATCGACGGCCCTTCCCCGCGAATACTGCCGCCATCCCACGACACTTCGACGTGGAAAATACGTTGATGCGGCGGACCCAGGGTTTCGATTACCGTGTAGCGAGGCGCAGCGCGCCGGTCGGCCTGAAGACGCTCCTGGAGCATCGTTTTATAGTCGGCTTGGGCCGCAGTCAGCGGATCGGCGCCTTCCAGCTCATCCCGCAGTGCATAACAGACAAACTCAGTCGCTGCTTCCAGACCGCCGTCGAGAAAAATTGCTCCCGTGATTGCTTCAAACACATCAGCCAGCAATGCATTCTTATGGCGCCCGCCACTCTTCTCTTCGCCGCGTCCGAAGCGAAGGAAGTCGCCGAGGTTAAGATCCTGTGAAGCCTTCGCGAGTGTTGGCGCACTGACGAGGCGGTGCTTCATGCGTGACAACTCGCCTTCAGTGCCGCCGGGATAAGAGCATGCACAAATAATTTGCTACTACCAAACCCAAAACAGAGTCACCGAGAAACTCGAGCGATTCGTTGTGCAGTTTGCGCGCCTCGAGCTCGTCGCCGGGCGCGACTTTCTCGTGCGCCCACGAGCGATGTGTGATGGCTCGTTCGAGCAGCGCACGATCTTTGAATTTGTAAGCGAGAACCGTTTCGAGGAGGTCCAGATCGGGAATCGTTTCGGGATTTTTCAAAACGCTGAATTATAAGCAAACGCCGGAAGCTTGTCTAAAAAACGACGAACTTCCGGCGCAGCGGAGTTGAGACCAGAACAGCTTTAATTACGATTGCGTGGTTTATCGGGTTTTGGCGTAGCAGCGGGCTTCGCTTGCCAGCCGGTGTAGGTGGTTGAGCTGCACCGGGCGTACGCGGCGGGCTTCGCTCCAGCCGGTGTAGTCGTGGTTGCAGGCGCACCGTTACCGACTGCCATTGCCTTGCGGCGCTCCCGAAGTTCCCGCCGGGGTGGCGACCGCGGGCGCCGTGGTCGGCAACGATGTAAGTGGTGTCGGCTCCGGCGGCAACGGCTTCGACAAGATGCCGGCGACCACCTGGTCCATTCCATCGGTCTTGTCAGCGTTGCGGTACTTGTACCAGGTAGTCAGGCTGTCATTCCAACCAGTCTTCGCAGTAGCAAAGGTCGTATCACTACCAGCCAGGGCAACTGCACGCGCATAAGCATCAATCATTCGATCAACGAGCTGGTTGATGTTGGCGAGCATGAGTTTGCTCTCGGGAGTCTCGTCCTTGCCCGAGTACATGGTTTTGTACTGTTCCGAAAGCTTGGCGTATGGACCAGTTTCATAAGCGCCGGCGATGTACGCATACGTATAAGGCGACTTCTTCAAAGGCGTCTCAAACTGGGCCGCCTTGAGCAGGTTTTTAAGTGCAGCTGCCGGGATCTTTTTCCAGAGTCAGCGTGCCGATGGTGTAGTTCAAATAGGCCACTGCTACATCCTTGCTGCCGAGCGGATCCCAGTTCTCGAGTGTTTTTCCTGAGTCGAGCATTTGCAACGCTTTTTGCGCATAGCCGAGACCCTCCGCCGTCAACGAATCATTCTTCAGCGGCGGAAGCAGGTATGCATTGGCGCCCAGGTCGACGAGCACCTGCAGGTTGTCAGGCTCGGTCGCCAGGATCTCCTTACCCATGGCGTAGCCTTCCGCATACTTCTTATCGTTGTAGATCAACTCGCGGTAGGTAATCTTCTTCGTCGCCGCCTCGTACTTGGTGACGAAGGTCTTCAGGTACTCGATAATCTTCTGCTGTGCTTCAGTGACCTCACCGGCAGCAGGGCACGCCAAATACTTCTTCGCGTCGTCGTAAGCTTTGGCTTGATCCGCCTTCAGATTCTTCAGAAACGACTGGTACAGAGCATCTTTAGCTTCCTGTGCGCAGGCAGCATCTTGAAAGGCATTATCCGGTTGCGCGATCAAATTACGCGCTGCAACGGGCAGAGCGAGTATCGCGACTGTAGTGCAAATACTTAAAAACGTAATTAGCTTTTTCATTAGTTGTTCGAAACCTCCAAATCATTTCAGCAGTCGCGCCAAGGGCCCAGCCCTTTATAGGTCGCCACAGGGAACTTTACGATGCTAGTGATACAAAGACCGGTTGCCGATCTTTGCAAACAAGGGGACGCACTCTCGGTGCTTTAGAACCTGGGTAAATAGAACGAGCGCAATATTCCTGCAACTTGATGAAATGTGTCAAGGCGTTGCACGCTTGCGGAAGAAAAAGATCACAAAAAAAGCGCCGGAGGAGGAAAACTCCGGCGCAAAAGGCAGAAGAGGGGTAGATCAAGGGTTATCGTCAGGGTTGAATTCGCCTCGGTCGTTGCGCACCAGCAGGCGTAACAGTCGCGGGAGTTTGAATCGGTTGTGGTTGATTTGCTGTTGGACGTTGATTTGCCGGGAGCATCAACCGGTTTCTTCTCGAGCGGCATGAGCACACGCTTCACCGTATTGCGTGGTTCAGGTGTGGCAGGTTTAGCGGCAGCGGGTGCAACAGGAGTTGTCGTTACGGGAGTTGCTGTTGCGGTTGCCGCTTTTGTCGTTTCTCCATTAGTAGTTTCTGTTTCTGTAGCTTCGCCATTCGCGGCAGCGTCTGCTGCTGCTTCAGCGTCGGCCACTTCTTTCTCTTCGTCATCGAGTGTCGATGCAACCTGAAGGTTGATTGCAGTTCCGAAGCGATGATTCAGTTGGCGATAAATCTCTCCGGCCACGGCGGCGGGAAAATGACGGCGCGCGTCAGTTCCCTGCGCGATTACGACCACGGCAAGTCGTGGATTCGCGAGCGGAGCGTATGAGGTGAACAATCCAACCCAACCGCCCTGGCCGATGCAGGTTCCGGTCTTGCCGGCTACGGTTTGCGTTGCGATCATAAGACTTGCGGGCGGTGCCGTAATTAACGGCGCCCACCATTCCGGGAACCATGCGCTGCCAGACGTCTGTAGTGATCGGCAACTGGCGTCGCACTTTCACACCCATCTTGTTCGCCTCTTTGGCGCTGTGAGCGATCTGAGGCACGAGCAACTTGCCACCATTGGCCATTGCTGAAACGAGTGTTCCGAGTTGCAGCGGTGTCACTTCAAAGCCGTCAGCATGTGAAAACATGCGTCTCTCAAGGATTCCGGGCCTCACTTCAGGCAACCGGCCTGGAAACTCGAATGGCACATTGATGCCGGTTTTCTCGCCGAGACCGAGCTCGCGAGCATAGTTGACCATCTTGTCAGAGCCGATCTTGGTGCCGACTTGCTGGAAGAACGGGTTATCGGAGTGGGCCAACGCGGAAGTTAAATCGATTCGGTATCCATCGCCGACAGTGTCGACTTGCGGGATCGCATTCTCAGAAAGGCCGGCGACGCCGGTGACGAGCTTGATCGTCGAGCAGGGTTTGAAGCCGCGGCGCAGTGCCCATTCCTGATTGACCATGGAATAGACGCGACCAGTCATCGGATCCATCACGACGACTGTGCCTGCGTGATTGCCGAGCGCGTTAACTGCAACACGACGCACTTCCGGATCTTCACCAGTCAAATCGTCTTTGGCGATGAAAGCCTGAACCTCATCGCGCATGGCCTTATCAATTGCCATCTGCCGTGCGATCGCAGCCCGACGCGCAGCTTCCGCACGACGACGAGCTTCAAGCAACGCACGACGATTGCGCGACGCAACGCGACGCAACTCAGCCGCACGCTCGCGCCTGGTCAGTGGACGACGAAGGCGTTTTTCCAGCGCTCGAACGGCTGACGCCTGCTCGCGTGCACTGTTGGCTCGCTGCCGTCGAACTTCACGCGCAGACAGTCGTCCGCCACGGCCACGACGCGATGCTCTCGCAACATGACGTCCGCCACGTCGTGACGTGGAACGGTTTCTCGCAGATGCTTTTTTACTTTTCTGAGCGCGGGCACTCCGGCCCGAGGAGCTTTTCTTCTTCCCGAAGGCTGTACCGGAAAAAACCAGACAAATTAGGATAATTGCAACATAAACAAGCCGGGTGGACTTAGGGGAATTGAAATGCAGAGTCATCAGGCCCAGTACCTCTCAGTTTTAGATTGTTGTAAACCTTGAACGTGTAATCCTGCTTGCAGTGCCGAGCTCTTTCAAAAAACGCCTCATATCGTGTTTTCGATCAAACCTTCTGCTGCAACTTGAGGGCGGGAAGAGTTTCCCTAACGGGCGGTCTCTGGGGACATTGATTTGAGACCGCTGCAAATATAACATCATCTTCAAGTTGGGGGCAATCAAAAAGTAATCGATTATACACATTTCGCTGGAACGCCACGTGCTTGAGCCCAGCTGTTATTCCAGAACCGTTCGCGGCTTCCGGTGAATTTCGCGGACCTTAAAGTAAGGATAAACGCTCAAAGCGCCACCGTTACCAGATTGACAACGTCTGATGCTGGTTTGTTCCTCTTAGGTTTTCGATGAGATTTCCCGCCACCGTACAAAGCTTTCGCGCCCGGCTACTCCTGTTGCTGGCGCTGATGCTCGGGCTGACCCTCGGCATCCAGTACTACTTCAACCTGCGACAGGTCCGCGCCAACGCCCGCATGATCATCGAGCAGGAACAGGCGATCATGACCGGCATCGCCCTCGGCATCGAGAGCCTGCAAAGCGAGCAGTACCTCGACGAAATCATCGGCGGCCTGCGCGAGCCGCTCTTGAACGACAAAAACGTTCGCGTCAAAAACATCCTCGTCGTCGACGATGAGGGGAACGTCAGAGACAGCATCATTCCCGAGTTCAATCCGCGCGAGCGCGAAGACAAGACCACACGCTACGTTCAATTCAAAGACATCCAGCTACTGCCGCTCAGAAGCGCGGTGCAGTTTACGAACACGCACGAACACCTCCCGGCGTGGATTCCGCCGTCAACTAACGTCGACTTCGGTGAAGCAGGCGCTTTTTATTTTCCTGTTCAGACTGACAAGGGACGCCGCTTCATCATCGTCGTGCTCGACTCGGCACACACGCTTACGAACGTGTTGGAGCGACAATCGTCGCGCTCTGCGCTTTACACGCTCGGCGTTCTATTTGTGACAACGCTTGTGACGGGTTTCTTCGTCTGGAAATTCACACGGCCGGTCAAAGAGCTCTCTATCGCAGCGCGGAAAGTTGCGGGTGGTGACTTCGACGTTCAGGTTCCGACAGAGCGGCTTGACGAGATGGGCACACTTGCCGCCGCCTTCAACGAGATGACTGCGAAACTCGGACGCGCGCGCGAGCTCGAGATGCAACTTCACCTGGCTGAGAAAGGCGCGGTCGTCGGACGGCTCGCCGCTGCAATCGCGCATGAGATTCGCAATCCGCTCAACTACATCAATCTGACGCTCGATCACCTGCGCTCGTCGTTTGCTCCAGTCGATCCGAAGAAACGAGAGACGTTTGTCAGGCTTACGGATCAACTGAAGACGGAAGTCGCGCGCATCAATCGTCACATCAGCGACTTTCTGAAGTATTCGCGCCCGTCGAAACTCGAGCTACAGAGTGTTGACATTCGTGAAGAGGCGGAAGATGCGTTACGGCTCGTTGAAGGCAGGGCTGAGGAGTGTGGAATTGAAACGACGATTTCTCAGGACGGTGCGCTGCCGGCAGTGATGGCCGATCGGGAGTCGTTGCGGTCCGTATTCACCAATCTCGTCATCAACGCCGTCGAAGCAATCAACGGCGCAGGCGGCAGTATTTCGATCAAGCTTTCGAACCCTGAGGCGAACTCTGTTAAGGTTGAAATCACAGACAGCGGTTGCGGGATTGCCGCCGATGACATTTCGAAAGTCTTCGAGCCGTACTTTTCGACGAAGGAAACCGGCACGGGTTTGGGACTCGCGATCGTAAAGAAAGCGATCGACGATCACGGCGGCACGATCAGCGTCGCATCAAAGGAAGGCAGCGGTACCACGTTCACTATAATTCTACCGGCTAGTGAGAACATACATGCCACGAAAGAATATTCTGGTAGTTGACGACGAGAAGTCTCAAAGAGAGATTCTCGAGATGATCCTTAGCGAAGAAGGCTACGACGTTACAACAGCAGCCTCGGGCG
Organism: uncultured Acidobacteriota bacterium; assembly: GCA_963748155.1. GTDB lineage: Bacteria > Acidobacteriota > Blastocatellia > Pyrinomonadales > Pyrinomonadaceae > PSRF01. The sequence continues at coordinate 931,461 of CAVVHV010000006.1, forward strand.
AAGCGGCGCTGAAGTTTGCGAAAGATCGCCGGTTCGATCTCGCCCTCACCGATCTGAAGATGACCGGCATGGACGGCATCGAGCTATTGCAACAACTGCTTGCTTTCGATTCTTCGATCATCGTGATCCTGCTCACTGCGCATGGATCGATCGAGTCGGCCAAAGAAGCGTTGCGGCGTGGCGCGTTCGACTATCTGGAAAAACCTTACGACAAGGCTGCGCTGCTTGAGACGATCAATCGCGCACTCGATCGTCTCGATGCGATCGACATCGAGATCATCTCCGCGTCTCCGAAGATGGAGAGTGTGAAGAAGATGATCTTGAAAGTGGCGCGATCGAATTCGACAGTGCTCGTGCGTGGTGAGTCGGGCACCGGCAAGGAGTTGATCGCGAGGGCGGTCCACAACCAGTCGCCGCGCGCGACGGAGATGTTTCAGGCCGTCAACTGTGCCGCTATTAACGAGAACCTGCTGGAGTCGGAGTTGTTTGGACATGAGAAGGGTTCATTCACGGGCGCACACGCGGAAAAGAAAGGTTTGTTTGAGGTCGCCGATCGCGGGACGTTGTTCCTCGACGAGATCGGGGAGCTCGACGTCGGCATGCAGGCGAAACTCTTGCGCGCGCTTCAGGAGCGAAAGATCCGGCGCGTTGGTGGTACACACGAGATCAGTGTTGACGTGCGTGTGATCGCCGCGACGAATCGCGACTTGCGTGCGATGGTGGCTGATGGTCGCTTCCGTGACGATCTTTATTACCGCATTAACGTGTTGTCGATCGACGTGCCGCCGCTTCGCGAACGACGCGAGGATATTCCGGTTTTGATCGATTACTTCCTGAAGAAACACACGAAGAACGCGTCGCGGCCTGTGACTGGTCTAACTCCAGAGACGAAGAAGTTGATGAACGAGTACAGTTGGCCCGGGAATGTTCGGCAGTTGGAGTCAGCGATTGAGCGCGCGATTCTGCTGAGTGAAGGTGACCTGATCACAACGGAAGACTTACCGACTGAGGTACGTCAGGACGTTGGACCAGCGGCGGAAGGCGCCTTCAAGCTGCCGGCCGAGGGCATCAACTTCGAGGACGTCGAGCGCAATCTGATCACGCAGGCCATGGAACAAACGGACTACAACATCACCAAGGCCGCCAAACTCCTCGGCCTCACCTTCCGCACGCTGCAATATCGTCTGGAAAAATTCGGCATCAAAAAACCCGACGGCCGAGACGGCGACGAAGAAGAGTAGCCACAAAAAGGCACAAAACTCTTATCCTGTTCATCCTGTAAATCCTGTAATCCTGTCAAACTACTCACCATAATTTTGACAGAATGACAGGATTTACAGGATGAACAAGATTTAAAACCTGTGGTAGATTGTTCGACATGAGCACCGCAAAGAATGAAGTTCAGCAACTCTTGAACATATTGCCGGACGACTGCTCCCTTGAGGACATTCCGTACCACTTGTATGTCATCGAAAAGGTCCGCAATGGACTTGAAATAGCTGATAGTCAAGGGACACTCTCACAAGAAGAAGTGGAGCACCGGTTAGGCAAATGGCTTACCGAGTAAGATGGTCACCGCGAGCCGCTGACGATCTCGAAGCAATCGCCCAATACATATCTCTTGATTCACCCGCATACGCCAAATCCGTCGTGAAGACGATTGTGGAGATCATTCGCAATTTACATGTTAATCCTGAAAAATCATGTAAATCTTGTAAACTGACTGTATGAAACACCTCTTACCGTTGCTGCTTTTATGCTTGCTCGTTACGGCGTGCGCAAAGGCTCCGACGAACTCAACAAATGATGAACCGCCGCGGATCAACTCGGTTGACGTGGTGAAAGTGATGCCGCAGGAAACCACGCTCACGCCGGGTGAGTCGGGTGATGCCCTCGTGCGGCTACAGATTGCGAATGGCTATCACGTCAATGCTAATCCGCCGAGCCAGTCGTATCTAAAGGCAACGGAGATCGAGCTCAAGCCCGCGGAAGGCATCTCGGTTGAGTTCATCACTTACCCGGACCCGCTTATAAGAACCTTTTCCTTCTCGGAAACACCCCTCAAAGTTTACGAAGGAGAGACAAACCTGAAGGTCCGGCTCAAGGCCGATAAGAGCGCGAGCCCGGGCAAACACAACCTTTCGGCGAAATTGCGCGTCCAGGCATGTGACGACAAGGTTTGTTATGCGCCCGGCGCACTCGATGTGACCGTGCCGGTGAATGTGAAGTGAAGACGTTGTGGATGATTCTGGCGGGGGTGGGCGGCGTGCTCGCTGCGGTGTTTGTGTTTAGCGGAGATTTCGAAAAGGCGTTTGTGGCAGCGGCGGCAGGAGCGGTGTGCTGGATTCTCAATTACCGGTGGCAACTGCGAGAATCACTGGCCAGCCGAGATGAAGAGAACCAAGAGGATGAGGATGACGAAGTACGTTCTTAGTATTGCGATTTTAGTTGTAACTGTTTTTTACCCCAGCGCGATCGCAAAGGCGTCGGATCAGTCGGATGTGCGCGCGACGGTCCAGAGTGTCTTCGATCAACTCAAAGCTCACAACTACGAGAGTCTTTACGATCTACTACCCAACTCCGCGCGCAGTCGCATGTCGCGCGAGCGCTTTGTGAGCGCGCTTCAACGCGCGCAGGACTTTTACCAACTCGATCGCATGGACATCGGCGCGACGAAGGTTATGGGTAACCTCGCGGTAGTCGATACAGTGCTTTACGGGCGAGTCGTCACTCCGATACAAGCTGAAGGAAAGATTGTGGTCCAGCAATATTTGCTGCGTGAGGATGGCAAGTGGCGAGTGGCGACGGGCGATCAGTCAACGGTGAAAAAGTTTCTGGCGGCGAATCCGGGATTTAGCAAGAGATTCAGAATCCAGCAGCCGCGAGTCTATATCAAGCAGAACGAGAAATGGATTGAATTCAATCCGCAGCGTGGAAACAAGCGCTAGGAACTCAGGAAGAACTCGTCAAAAGATAATTGTGCATCGTCAACACGCTCGGTGTACTCACCGTGACGAATTCGATAGCGAGGTACGTCGAGAGCTTCGCGAACCGCGTCAAGATGAAAGCGGATAATGCGCGGTGTGAGCCGGACTGATGGAATGCGACGCTTTGCGGCCAACCGGCGCACTGTCGATTCGCTGACCTGCAAAAACGCGGCGAGTTGTTTTGCAGTCAGGAATTCTTCACGTTCTTCTGTACTCATTGAGACTTTGGGGGCAGATTCAGCGCGACGCGGTAAACAGCGGCGCCATCGATCTCCACGTCTTTCGTCACCGGCTCCGCACCGTCAGGCTTAACACTCACACGATACTTCCCCGCGTCGGGCGATAGCCGAAACTTGAACGAACCAGTCTCCGTCGTGATTCGCCCATCGATCTTCTTCGTCGTCCCGTCTTCGAGTATTCGCAACAACTCCACTTTCGCATTCGGCACGCTTCGGCCTTCCGCAGTGAACACGCTGCCACTGAGAAACGCGATTGAGCCCTCGTCGATGGTCAGTACCAAACGATCGCCGAGTGAGCGAGTCTTACCGGCTTTCACCTCGACATCCTCGATCGAGCCGATGCTCAATCCGGGTTTTCGGAAGGTCAACCCGTAAATCCCGGGCGTCAGCTTCGAGACAACAAAATCTCCGTCTTTACTAGTGGTCGAGCGCGTGACCTCGGTTTCTCCGCGCCGCACGACAACGGTCACGCCCGCAGGCGTACCAGTCTCGACGCGAACTTTGCCCTTGATGGTGCCGAGCGTCTTGTCCTGCGCCATCAAAGCACTCGTGCAGGCAAATACGATTGCGACCACAACCAGAACTTTTCTTGAATCTCATAGGCAATCCTTCACGTAATAGGTCAAGATATACGGAATTAAGACGCTCGGGATGATATCACCGTTTGCTTCCGCAGGTCGCGCCCGTATAATCCCTGAGCGGCGCCCCCAGGAAAGAGCATTAATGCCAAAAAGACCAGCGGCTTTTATAGCGCGACTTACCCTTCCTCTCCTCTTGCTTTTCGCACTGGCCGCGCCCGGTGTGCCTCAAAACCAGGACCCCGCAACCCAAACTCAGCGACCCCGCAAAGTCTTTCCAAAAGAGCAGGAACCTGAAGACGTTCTGCGCTTCGATACGGATCTAGTATCAGTCGACGTTACGGCGATGGACACCCAGGGCCGTCCAGTTCGCAACCTGCGTCAGGAAGATTTCAAAGTCTATTCGGACGGACTCGAGCAACCGATTTCGTTTTTCCAAATCGAGAAACGGCAGGGCGAGTCGCGACCGCTCGCGATCGTTTTCGCGCTGGACGTTTCCGGCAGCATGACGACCGACGAAATCATCCGTCTGCGCAACGCGCTCCAGTCGTTTTCGAATCAACTCGCGAGTCATCCAGTTGTCTATGCAGTGATGACTTTCGGCATGCGTGTAAAGACGGTTCAGAAGTTCACTTCAGATCCAGGCAAGCTCGACGAAGCACTCGAGCGAATCGCACGTGACGCGCTCAACGGTTTGTCGACGCACACTTACGACGCCGTTGACGATGCGATCCGGATGCTCGTGAAGAGCGCGCCGCGAACACGCGAGAAGCGTTTGATGAAGCGCGCAGTGCTGGTGGTGACAGACGGTTTTCCAGTAGGCGACACAGTCGCACCGCAAACCGTGATTGAACGGGCCAATGCTGCGGACGTAAGCGTGTTTGTCGTGACGCTGCCGTCTTACTCGCGCGTGATGCCATCGTCGGCGCAGACGCCGTTGCCGACACCACTCGACGTCAGTGGATTAGCGGAGTCGACGGGTGGTCGAAATGTTTACGCGAACGAGAAAGACTATTCCCCGTTGTTTCGCGCGCTGGCGGAGGAAGTCAGCTCCGCTTACGTGCTGGCCTTTTATCCGCCCGAGGAAAAGAGACGCGATGGGCAAGTTCACACGATCCGAGTCGAGGGACCACGGGGATTAACTCTGAGACAGAGCCGCTCTGAGTATCGAGCAGCCAGCAAGTAGCGAAAACGGAAGCAAGGGCAGACAGCAGGAGCAGCAAAAACCTAAGTTGTTGCGTACCCCTGCTGTATGCTCCTGCTTAACGTTCTCAGTATTCGTCTTCGTCCTCGTCTTCGTCGAGACCCTCTTCTTCCACGATATCCAATTCAACAGGATCGAGGCCCACGACCTCCAATTCTGTTCCACATTCTTCACAAGACACTATTTCGCCCTTGTCCGTGTCCAAATCAACATGGACATCAGCATCGCATTCCGGGCAAGTTCCGGTCGGCACAGTTTAATCCTCCCCCGCATTGAGTGAAGGCAGGGATTCCCCCGTGGTCGGGAGAGCACCACTACCTTGTAAGCAACCAAATCAATCTACCCGCGAGCGCTGGAATTTGCAACAGTCTTTTTCCGAGATTGTTGGGCCAAAGCTGGTACATTTTTATGCCGAACTTCTCACGCACGGATAAATCATGTACATCCTGAAAAATCTTGAAAAATCCTGTTAACAGCTTGGTTGGGAAGCAGAGTCGCTTACAGGATTTACAAGATTTTCAGGATTAACAAGATTAAGGCCTGCGTGAGACTGCTGCTGACAATAATGTGGCTTCCCACATCTGCTCTACCCGTACAAAACGAACCCGCATGCGGGGCTAACCTGACGCACTACTGATACGAGGCTCGTGTTCAGACGCCAAACAGGTGACGAAAATACGTCCCATGTTTGGACTCGCTAAACCAACACCCGGGCTGGCCCTCCTAATTTTGATACCAGCCTTCCTCATCCTCTTTCGTTTGAAGATTCTTGACCAGCAAGTCACGCCGGAGGAATGAACGTGAACCGTTTCGATCTACAACTGCGTCGTCGAACCCGGATGTTATCTCCGCTACTTGTTTATGCGGCAATCATCGCGGCGGCTTTTTTCATCGCTGACCAGCGTACACAGAGTGTGGCTGCGGAGGCACAGCAGTTTGTTCCTGTTACTGACGATGCACCTGTCGATGTAAAACCTTTCTTCTCGCTTTCGACGAACCGCACGTATGCCACTTCAGAGAATGCACGTCTGTGGCTGGACCATCGCGGCATCGAGAATCTCGACTTCCGCGTCTATCGCGTCAACGATCCGCAGAAGTTCTTCTCGCAACTCAGCAATCCACATCAGATGGGCGAAGACGAGCAAGAGGAAGTTGCGCCGAATGTTTCGCGCAAGACCTCGCTGATCGAACGTGTGCGCGCCGTTAAGGTCTGGGCCTACTCCGGAATTCGCAACTATTTTCGCGACCAGTTAGGGCAAAACACACGCGTTACTTTCAATCACAAGTTTCGTGCAGAGGAGACTGCCAAACGTGTGCCTCTCAACGTCGCGGATTACGCGCGCGTGCCGTTGTTGAATCCAAGCCAGCTAGTGACAAGCTGGCGCGAGCCTCTGCCCGCGCTCTCGAACTATTACGACCGTCGCATGATTCCACTCGGTAAGCGCGAGAGTGGCGTGTATCTGGTGGAAGCAGTCGGCGGCAATTTGCGCGCGTACACAGTCGTGGTGATAACCGATCTCGCCACAGTGGAGAAAGCATCGGCGAACGGTGAGCTGCTGGTCTATGCAGTTGATCGCAAGACAGGCGAGCCGCGCGCGGACGCGCGCGTGGAGATTGTGAAGTCGAGAAACACGATCGCGAGTGGACGAACAAACAGCGACGGCATCTTCCGCACGAAGGTTCCGACACAGGGCGACGAGGCGGATCCGCCGGGAGAAGGTAACGCTTCAAATTTCGTAATCCTCGCCTCACATCGAGATAACTTCGCGATATCCGATCTCGAGTCGTTCTATTTCAGCGACTTCGGCGAGGACACGACGGCGGAGAACATTCAGGGCTACATCTACACGGATCGCCCGATCTATCGACCCAATCACAAAGTGTTCTTCAAAGGAATTCTTCGTGGCATCGACGAGCGGCAACAATACCGGGCCGTCAAAGAGAACACTGTCGCCGTCACTGTTTATGACGGAGACGACGCAAGAGTTTACGATCAGGAGTTGCCGCTATCGAAGAACGGAACGTTCAACGGTGAGTTTACGCTCGCCGAAGAAGCGCCACTCGGAACTTACCGGATCGAGGCAACCACCGAGGAAGGCAGCTCAACCGCCAATTTCGATGTCGCCGAATACAAGAAGCCTGAATACAAAGTCAACATCGCCACGCCTCAGAGATTTGCGGCGGCCGGCACGAAGACAAAGTTCACGATCGATGCGCGCTACTTCTTCGGCGCGCCGGTCGTAGGCGCCGAGGTCAAGTACTACATTTATCGCACTCGTTATTACGCGTCCTTCGGCGGCGAGAGTGAAGAAGCGAATGAAGACGAGCAGGACGTGGAACAGTATTCACGTTACGGCAACTACTACAGTGATTTCATGAACCAGGGCGATGGCAAACTCGATTCTTCCGGTCACTACGAGATCGAGTTTGAGGTTCCGGCAAGCCAGGCAAACGAGGTCACCGACTACCAGTATCGTCTTGAAGCACAAATTACCGATTCCTCACGACGTACCATCGACGGCAGCGCGACAGTGATTGCTACGCGCGCCAGCGTTATCGCCAGTGCCATGCCGGATCGTTACGTTTTCAAGCAGGGCCAGACCGCGAGAATCACCGTCAAAACAACGGACTACGAGGGCCATCCAGTACCTGCAAAGCTTACGCTCAAGTTTGTTTCACCGCATATGAGTGTGGTGACGAGCAATAACGCGCCGCAATATTCCGTGACCGACAACGATTTGAGCTCGGCAGAAATCAGCACCAATCAGCAGGGCGAGGCAATCTACGACTATCAGGTAACAACACCGGGGAGCATCTCGATCAAAACGGTGGTCCAGGAAAAGGACAGGCAGTTCGTTTCGCTTGGCGGCTACTTCTGGGTCGTCAGTCCTGATTACCAGTGGAGCGATTCGCCTTACTACAACGAGAGCACGGGTACGATCAAACTGGTTGCGGACAAGAAGTCGTACCGCGCCGGCGAAATCGCTCACGTGCTGGCAATCCTGCCGGAAGAAAACGCAAACCTTCTCATCACCACCGAGCGCGACAACGTCCTCTCTGCGTGGAAGGTGAAGGCTACGGGCAAGACGATGGTCCTCGACGTTCCGGTCGAGAAGCACTATGCGCCAAATGTTTTTCTCAGCGTCACGTTTGTTAAGGGTGGCGACATGTACACCAGCGATAAGCGGCTTGTCGTTCCCGCGCGTGACAAGATCCTGAACCTCGAAATCATTTCAAACAAAGAGGAGTACAAGCCACGCGAGACGGCTTCGTACACGATTCTCGCGCGCGATGCGGATGGCGCGCCGGTGCCCGATGCTGAAGTGAGTCTTGGTGTGGTTGATGAAGCGATCTACAGCGTGTCGGCCGTGATTACTCCGGCAACATCCGGCAGCAGTTTTACGGCATGCACTACAACTCCGTCGAGACGCATCTCTCGGTGTCGTATTCATTCCGCGGCTTCGCGGGTGAGAAGCCGATTGACCTTGCCAGCACAAAAGCGTCGTACCAGTTGGCCGACTTCAAGAATGATAGCGAGCTGGCGCAACCAACGATCCGCAAGGAGTTCAAAGACACGGCTTTCTGGCAGCCGAACGTCGTGACCGGACGCGACGGGCGCGCGACAGTGAAATTCAGATTGCCCGATAACCTGACAACCTGGCGCGCGACTGCGCGTGGCGTGACGGCTGACACCAAAGTCGGCGTGGCACGCCAGAAAGTCATCTCTCGCAAGGACGTGATCATGCGTTTGGAAACGCCGCGGTTCTTCACGCAGGGCGACACAGTCACGCTCTCCGGAATCGTTCACAACTATCTAAAGGAGAACAAGTCAACACAGATCTCACTCTCGGTTTCCGGCGCGCGATTGCTCAGCCCCGCGCAGCAAACCGTGACGATCGCGAAGCAGGGAGAACATCGCATCGACTGGCAGATCTCAGCGCCGCAGACAGGTGAAGTACGACTGCTCGCAAAAGCGTTGACCAACACGGAATCCGATGCTGTTGAGCTCTCGCTGGACGTTGTGCCGCGCGGTCTGCACGAAGTCAAATCTGAGAGATGGACCACCAGCGACGAGAATGCGCAGCAGGAGTTCACGATCAACCTGCCGGCGAATACCGATCTGAACTCGCGCAAACTTCGTATCGAGGCGTCGCCGTCAGTTGCGGGAACGCTTTTCGGTGCGCTCGATTATCTGACGAGCTATCCGTACGGCTGCACAGAACAGACGATGTCGAGTTTTCTGCCGAACGTCATCGTTTCCCAAACGCTGAAGGAGTTTAAGTCGACCTCGATTCGCAATTCCAACGACTTGAAGAAGAAAGTTGAGCGCGGGCGAAATCGTCTCTACGCGTTCCAACACGAAGATGGCGGTTGGGGCTGGTGGAAAGACGACAGCAGCGATCCGTTTATGACGGCGTACGTGATCGACGGTCTGACTCTCGCAAAACAAGCGGGTTACGAGATCGATGAGGGACGACTGGCGCGTGGCCGTGAGAAGTTGCAAGGCATGCTTGACGCCCAGGACAGCAGCAACGACATGGATACACGAGCCTTCATGATCTATGCGTTGGCGGAGAGTGGCGGCGCGGATTCACGTTACGTCGAGAAGCTTTTTGCGGAACGCGACAAGCTGCAACCGTATGGCCGCGCGCTGCTCGCATTAACGCTCTCGCTCGTGAAGATGGACCAGCGCGCGCGGGAAGTCGCGGCGGAGATCGAGCGCTCAGCCACGGTGGACAAAATGACTGCGCACTGGCAAACGAAACGCCCGCCGCGTCTCGATTTCACTGAACACGATCAGACCGAGGGCACAGCGCTCTCGTTGAAAGCGCTCACGCGTATCAAGCCTGACAGTCCGTTGCTGCCTCAGGTCGCGCGCTGGCTCGTGTCTGATCGTGAAAGCGGTTCGTACTGGAACTCAACGAAAGACACTGCGTTCGCGATCTTCGGGCTGATTGAATACGTGAAGGTGAGTCGTGAGTTAAGTCCTTCGTATGACCTCGAGGTTTATGTCAACGGTGAGACTGTCGTCGCCGAGCGCGTCGGTGATGCCAATGGCACGCAGACGTTTGTCGTAAGTCGGAAAGGCGGCGCTGTTGGCGAGACTAATCACGTCCGAGTCGTGAAGCGTGGCAAAGGCACGCTCTACTTCTCGACTTCAATCGACTACTACACGAACGACGAGAACGTGGCAGCACGCGGTTCCGGCGACTTGAACATCACGCGCGAATACCTGCGTCTCAAGGTTGAGACGATGGGCTACAGCTTGAGATGGGCCACGGAGCCGCTTACCGGCGACATTCAGTCAGGCGATCTGATCGTGGTGAAGCTACGCGTGACGGGGAAAGAGGGCCGTCACATGATGATCGAGGATCCGATTCCGTCAGGCGCCGAGCAACTTGAAAGTGTCGGGAATTTGAATCTCAACTCGGCGCAGACGGGTTGGAGCGACTGGTACAGCTCGCGTGAGTTTCGCGATCGGAGGACGGTGTTCTTCATCGATCATTTTGATGGAGATGTGACGTTCCAGTATGCGATGCGTGTGCAGATGCCGGGTGAGTTTGTGGTTGCGCCGACGCGGGTGGAGTTGATGTACCAGCCGGAGAGGAATGCAAACACAGCGAGCCATCGCTTCGCTTTCATCGACCGCAAATAATCTTAGGAGAACGAGAATGTACATCAAGTCTTTTAGCGCAATGTTTTCGGCGGTGCGGTTGTTGTTTAAGAGCCGGAGTAGTTTTGTTGATGTTGGTCCTGGCCTGGGCCGGACTGCTGACCGCCGTTTATTTGTTTGCCAGTACACGTGAAGCAACGATCTCCCAGTTGGTTTTGACGCTCGTTGTCGTTATTGCCGCTCCCGCGCTGTTCTTCGTGTTGCAGGCCGTCAGCGTTACTTATGCGGATGGCCCAGTTTCAGATGGTCGCATCAGGAAGTTACTCTTCGACTGTTTGAGACTGATTGTTGTTAGTGTGCCGGTGATCGCTGTCACGCTGCTGGCTGTGTATGGTCTCAACAAAGTCCAGACGTACGTCACGCTCGCGACCACGCTGCGTTACTTACTGATCGCGGTCGTCGCTCCGATGCTGGCGATCCAACTCTGGATCGCAACGACCAACGGTGGGCTGCGTTCGCTCGTGAAGAGCATGCGCGGTGTGGTGGGTAAAACATTCGCGCCGCAGTCGATGTTTGTTTACGGGTGCGGGTTTCTGATGTTTGCAGTGATTCCTTACTTGCTGCTGCAGATCGGCCCGTCAATCGAGCGGCCGTGGCTCGAGCTTTCAGTGTTGACGTTGAGGCTGGCGGCTAGCGCGCTTCTGATTCTTCTTGGCTGGGTAACAACCGTCGGCGCCATCTCAATCCTCAACCGGCCCAGTGCCCCTCAACAATAACTGTAGGGGCGGCCCTCCGTGGCCGCCCCAGCGTGGGAAAATTTGACCCCTGACGCTGGGGTGGCCACGGAGGGCCACCCCTACAATAACTATGACGTCACACAAATTTCTTCGAGTCGCGCTTTTGGTAGGTCTTGCTGTCGGAGTAACACTCGCCGTCTCGCGCACTCTTCATGACGCGCCTGCGAGAACCAGTTCCCGCAACTCCCGAACCTCCAAACGATCAAGACGCGCGGCTGCAAGCGAAAGCTGAAAATGCACTCGCCGGACGCGAGGGAGGGATCGTCGTTATCGATCCTCAGACTGGTCGTATCCGAGTCGTAGTCAACCCGGAACTCGCTTTCAAGAGTGCGTTTCCGCCAGGCTCCACGATCAAACCGTTCACCGCTCTCGCCGCGCTGCGAGCAGGCATAATCACGCAAGACACGCGCATCCGCTGCCGCGGCAAATACAAACGCGAAGACGTCGTCGACGCCTGCGTCCATCCACCGAAGCTGCCGCCATTCAATCCTGCTGAAGCAGTGGCTTACTCCTGCAACTACTTCTTCGCCACTACTGGCGAACGCCTCGACGACGAAAAGTTTACAAACATGCTCGCCGAGTTCGGCTTCGGCCAACCAACAGAGATCGAAGGCCAAAGCGAGTCAGCCGGTGTGCTGGCGCGCGGCAGGTGGCAACCACAAAGCGCTCTCGGCGAAGGTCCATTTCTTCAAGTCACGCCAGTGCAAATGGCAACCGCGTACGCAGCACTCTTAAACGGCGGCGCACTGCTCAAACCAAACTACGACGGCGTCCGCAGAGTTCGCGCGCAGCTTCACCTCAACGAAAAAGAGCGATCGATCATGCTTGAAGGAATGCGTGGCGCAGTTTCATTCGGCACAGCCGAAAAGGCAGATCTCGATTCCCTTCCCGTTTACATCGTCGGCAAAACCGGAACCTCAACTCAGCTCGGTGGCTTTCGCTCGCAAGGCTGGTTCGTAGGCGTCTCTTTCAAACCAGACACGCCGCCCGAACCCGCGAACGCACAACTCCTCGTCGTTGTTTACCTGAAGAACGCTCACGGCTCCGAGGCAGCAGAACTCGCGCGACCGATCTTTGAGGAGTTTGCAGGTACAAGCGCAAAGAATTCAGACACGACTTCCGTCTCTGTTCACCAGGTCTCGGAAAACGTCACGCAGCGAATGCCTCTGGAAGATTACGTTCGTCACGTCGTCGCCAGTGAAGCGAGTGTTGAAGATCAACCTGAGGCACTCAAGGCGCTCGCGATCACAGCACGCACGTACGCGCTGAAAAATCTCGGACGACACAAAGAACAGGGTTACGACTTCTGTAGCACGACGCACTGCCAGCGCTTCGAGTCACTCGTCTCTCGACCCGTGCTGAATGCCGCAGTCAGAGAGACTGCCGGAATCGTGTTGCGCGACAATAAAGACCAGATCATCGATGCGTACTTCAGCGCTTCGTGCGGCGGCACGACTGCAAACCTTAAAACACTGTGGGGCGGCGAAACACCGGCATACCTGCGCGGCATTCGCGACGACTACTGCAACACCGGCGCGCATTACCGCTGGACTGACGTGATCGACTCAGATCGTCTGGCAAACGCGCTACGCAGCGATCCACGGACAGATGTCGGTCAAAACATTCGCGCCGTGTCTGTCGCACAATACGATCAAACAGGACGCGCCGAGATCGTCTCGATTGCCGGAGATCGACGAAAGACGATAAGCGGCTGGGAATTCAAGCTGATCGTAGGTCGCGCGCTCGGTTGGAATGTTTTGAAAAGCTCGCGCTTTAACATTTCGCGATCTGGATCGCAATTTGTATTTCGTGGCGGTGGCTTTGGCCACGGTCTCGGCCTATGCCAGGAAGGCTCGCACGTAATGGCCCAACGCGGACAATCGTACCGGCAGATTCTTGCGCACTACTTTCCCGGCACGCGGTCAGAACCGAGCGCGGTAGCGCCGGCCGCAACCTTGTGAAACAAACTGATCCGCAGCGAAGGTGAGCAAAAAGTTTGGAAAAGAGTGGCCGATCGCAGCTATAGTATTTAGGGCCACAAAGGGCACAAATGATCTTTTGTGCTTCTTGTGGCTAACAAAAGTAATCGAAGGCTTGACTCCCATGACATATACACGCCCGACCGCAGCCATTTTGCTGCTCCTTATCACCCTCACCGCCACAGCTACGGCACAGCAAAAACGACAAACAACTCCGAAGCCGCAACCAAGGGGCGCAGCAACGCAGCCTCCCGCGCCGACTTTCGACACGCTCATTCCGGCCGAGTCTTACATCATTTACGGTGAAGTGCGTGGCGCCGGGCAGCTCATTCGTTCCAGTGCTTTGAACGATCTGCTCGAGCCCGTTTTGAAACTCTCTGGTCCACCGAAAGAGTTCAGGACGCTCGTAAGATGGCTGAACGCGCACGCTGAAGAGGTCATGACGTCACGTCTTCTCCTCGCGACATGGGCCAACAAGAAGGCCGCCCAGGGCCTGCCTGAAGCACTGATCGCAATCGAGTTTGCTTCGGCTGAAGAAGCGACGAAGTTTTCCGTTACGTTGAATGAGTTTCTGCCGACAGTATTACCGGCGTCGAAGCCTGAGCCTTCTCCGGAAAATATTCTTGGTATTAAGCTGATGGAAAAACCAAAAGTGCCACTTGAGCTGATTGAAAAACCGAAAGGACCACCAGCTCCCAATTATCACCTGAAACGCTTCGGCTCGCTGGTCGTCCTTAGTCCCAAGCCATGGACCATGAAGCAGCTCAAGCCCGCAGGAAGCAAGCTGCTGGCTGAAGACCCCAATTTCCGTTCGGCCCACAGTCGCTTTAGCTCGGAACCTGTCTTCGTCTATGTCGACACCAAGACGATCGCCAGAGAGGAAGAAGAGAACAAGAAACGCTGGGAGCAAGAAAGAATAGAGGCGCAAAAAAAGGCCGAAACTGAAGCAGAGGCGAACAAAGAGAAACAGGAAACGGAAGAACCGCCCGAGCCTGAGGAGATGATACTTGAGGAGCAAGTCGTCGACGTACAAGAGATCCTGCGCAGTTGGAAGCGGTCACTCCCGTGGGAAAGGACGGGGAGGGGCCGCCCCCACTTTCGATCAATCTGTTCTCACTCCTCTCTATGTTCAATCAAGGCGAATCAACCTGGCCCGAAGGTCTCGCTTTCTCACTTTCGTTCGAAGGCGACTCATTCGATTTACGCGCGTTACTCGTTAACCAGGCAGGAGACAAAGCAGACGCCATCCCGTTCCTGCCGATGCTAATCAGCGGTCCGGCCTACACTCCGGAAGCGCCGAACATCTTCCCAGCCGATACCGAGCTGATGCTAACGATGTCGCTAGATCTGCCGCAGATCTATGCACAGATGATGAAGCCGCAGCCGAGAGGGACGATAGTTACCACGAGGAACGCAAACGGTAACCTCGAAGAAGTGAACTTCGAATCGCCCTTTGACATGATCGAGAAGCAACTGAAGATCAACATCAAAAACGATCTCCTGCCGCTGTTTGGTCCGGAGATCGCCGTGCGATTGCCGATGAACAACATGAATTTCATCGGATTTCCAGGTATCTCACCTCCAACTGCGGAAGTAAAAGAGCAGTCAGCCACGAATGGACCAGTGCTCGCCATCGCCATTAAAGATCGAGAAGCGGTGCGGGCGCTTATGCCAAAAATAATCGAGGCTCTCGGCTTCAAAGGCGCCAGCTCGCTCGCGCAAACTGAACGTCGAGAAGACACGGAGATCGTCTCGTTTGCAAATACTTTCGCGTATGCTTTCGTCGGAAACTTTCTCGTGATCTCTGGCGACGCTGCAACCACGCGATACGTCGTCGATTCGTATTTAAAACACGAAACACTTTCGGCCGATGGTCAGTTCAGAAATTCCACACGCTGGCAGCCGAAGCCGCAGCAAGGCCAAATCTACATGTCGTCCTCTTTAATGGAGGGTTATAAGGTCTGGGCCGAAAAGCCAACTACGCGTATTAGCGATCAGACGCGCGCATTCCTCGTTCGCGCCGAGCTCGATGGCTCAACCAATCACGTACTCGCTTTCGAATGAAGGACTTGGACCACTACACGAATTACATATTCCGAAGAACCTCGTCCTGATGGCTGTCGCAGGGATTTCTGGTGAATCGAATCCGCCGAAGAACCTTCAAAACGAGCGAATGGCAATCAGTGTGATGTATACGATTGTGAGCATGCAGCCTCACTATAAGGCCACGAAGGGTGCCGGTAGTTGCGGGACGCTCGAGCAGTTGATTGAGGCGGAAATGGTTTCGAAGGAAATGATCAACAACTCGGGCTATAGATTTGAAGTGACGGTTACCGGGGACAAGTTTGAGGTGTCAGCAGTGCCACTGGAGTATGGGAAGAGCGGTAATTTGTCGCTCTTCATCGATCAGACTGGTGTTTTGCGTGGTGGCGATCGAAACGGCGCCGCCGCAACCGCCTCCGATCCACCGATCAATTAGCCGAATAACGCCAAAGGCGTTCGCTAATGTCAGCCCAGGGTTCGAGCGCAGCGAGAACCCTGGGATCGCCAAATTAATTTTGCATATAAACCCTGAAAGGGTTCGGCAATTGGCGAACCCTTTCAGGGTTTTATAGATTTTTTGTTTGGTGTACCCAGGGTTGTCGCTGCGCTCCAACCCTGGGCTGACATTAGCCAACGCCTTCGGCGTTATGCGCACCAACCATATCAACGCCTTCGGCGTTATGCGCACCAACCATGTCAACGCTTTCGGCGTTATAAATTCTCAATCTCAACGGGTTCGACCGGCTCGGCGAGGGCGAAGCCGAAGACTTTTGCATAGAAATAAAGCTCCCCATCCAACGCACGCTTGATGTTCTTTGCCTGCCTGAAACCGTGCTGCTCGCCCGCAAACGCAACGTACGATACCGGAATCCCCTTCGTCCTGATGGCCTCGACCATCGTCTCCGCCTGGTCCGGTGGCACCACCTTGTCCTCGAGTCCCTGAAAAAAGATCACCGGACACGAAAGCTTCTCAGGAAAGTTGATCGGTGAGCGCTCCCAATAGATGTCCTTGCGCTCCGGGTACGGCCCCAGCAATCCCGTCAGATACTGCGACTCATACTTGTGCGTGTCGCGCGCCATCGACTCCGTATTACTGATTCCAAAGTGACTCGCGCCGGCTTTGAACGCATTCCGAAACGTCAGGGCGCAGAGCGTGGTGTAACCGCCGGCGCTACCACCCGTAATAATCAATCGATCGCCGTCGACCTCGCCTCGTTCGGAGAGAAAACGAGCGCCATTTACACAATCGTCTACATCGACGATCCCCCATTTCTTGTTAAGTCTTTCACGATATTGACGGCCATAGCCGGTGCTGCCGCCATAGTTCACATCCAACACAGCGAATCCGCGACTGGTCCAATATTGGACTGACAGGCTGAGCGCGGTCGAAGCCGCGGCAGTTGGTCCACCATGACTCTTCACAATCAGCGGTGGCTTCTCAGTTCTCGGGCGCGCGGTAATCGGGATTCTGCGGCGGGTAAAAGAAACCGTGCGCCGTGAGTCCGCCTTCAGTCGGAAACTCCATCGCGCGTGGCACCGAAAAGTATTGCGGATAAACCTCTAGATCATTTGACCGGCGCAATATCTCAAACGCCCTCGTGCCTACATCGAACTTCACGATCGCAGCCACGTCAGTCGGCGATCCACCGCGAAACACAGCCTGCCCATTTGCGGCCCGCACAAACTGAATGTCCGTGTACGGACAATCGATCGGAGTCGTCTTGCCGGTCTGCACATCGACTATCGCGAGCGTGGAAACGCCCTGATCGATGTGACTACAGACGATCGTGTCCGGCGAAGCAAAAGCGTAAGACGACATGCTAAAGATCCACTGCGGCATGCCCAGCTCGGCCTTGGATTGACAGACATTTTCGATGCCGCCATCGGCCGTGATTCTTTCGAGGTTCCACCAGCCACTGCGGTCTGACGCGAAGTACAAAACGCCATCAGGCGACCATTCCGGCTGAAAAATCGACTCCGCGGCCCCACCTGCGACCCAGCGCGTCGAAGCCAATTTGCCGTCTTCGCCAAACTCCCCAACCCACAATTCACAGCCGTCCCAGGGCATGTTTGGGTGGTTCCAGGTCAGCCATGCGAGTTGTGTCCCATCCGGACTCAGGCGTGGCGTCGAGTAAAAATCATTACCCTCGACCAGGACCGTGCCGTACTCGTTGCCGGGCTCCGTAGATCAATACTGACAATCGAATTGACCGCTTCGGCGCCTGTCTCGCGTGTGGTCCTCGCGAACACAGATGAGACGCCCGCGCGCGTGGTCCATACACGCATCGGCGTAACGCATCTCGCCTGGCGCCAGTCAGTGCTTCGGGCGCATTGACGCCTTCCTGCCGGTAAAGTCGTTGGTCGGAAAAGTTTGAAAAGTAAGCAATCCCCTTGCTAATCAGATAATCGCCGCCACCGTACTCGTGAACACGCGTGCGGGCGTTGAAAGGGGCTGGATTCACATCGGTACAAATTCCGTCCGCGTTACGTCTGACTATGACATTGCGGCCTGCTTCCTTCGGCCGCATCTCGAGCCAGTAAATGTCGTCTCGATCAAACAAAGGCTGACTGAGGCCCACTGATCCTTCAACGATCAAATCTGAGGTGATCGGGGATTTCCAGGAGCCATACGGTGCAATCTTCGGTGAATTTAGCAAGGTCGATCCTCGATTCATTGATCTCCGAACGCCGGTAGTTGTTCGCTTTTGTGTGACGTCGAAAAACTTTTGTCACAACCTCGCAAGGGCTTTACAAGCTAGCTGCAACCTACCTCCGGCCGATGGCAGTTAGTATCCTGCCTGTCGTTAATTCTCCATGGGAGAACTGAGATAAAGGCAAGGGCGCTGGTCTTGGGGGAGGTCAGCGCCCTCTCTTTTTGTCTACTCGCCATCTTACCAGTCCCAAGCAAAGTTCAGCCACCAGAAGCTTAAAATTTTCGTTTGCATTGTTTTGTGCCTTCTGTGCCTTTTGTGGCTAAACTTTTTGCGCCGCTTTGTGGCACAATTCGCCCGTCCAAGTCCCGAGAGAGGTGGCCCACCGATGTTCATCCGCAAACGTGACCTGTTCGTCTTTTGTTTGATAACGTCTTTCATCCTCGCCGGCTTTCCTTTAACAACTTCGCATGCTGACACTTTCAGGCCGGTCGTTCGTGGCAAACGTGGCGTTGTGGCCGGTGGCCAGCCGCTTTCGGTCGAGGCCGGACTGCGAATTCTTCAGCGCGGCGGCAATGCCGTAGATGCGGGCGTCGCGACGATTCTCGCGGCGTCGGTGATCGAGTTTTCCCACTTCTCGTTTGGCGGCGAGGTGCCGATCCTGATCAAGCTTAAAGGTCAGAAAGTCGTGGTTATCGAAGGTATGGGCCAGGCGCCGATGAAAGCCACCCGCGAGTTCTTCGTCAATCGCGGCTCGTCAGACGCCTCCTCGAGCTCGACCACCATGCCGGGAGCGAAAAAGGGCGGAATGATTCCGTCGACTGGACCACTCTCCGCCACCGTGCCCGCAGTTCTCGACGCATGTGTCACCGCGCTCGACCAATTCGGGACGAAAACGCTGGCGGAAGTCATGGAACCCGCAATTCAACTCGCCGACGGTTTTCCGATTGATGAACTGAGGGTCCAGTACATCAAGACGCGCTCGCCGATCTTCTCGCAATGGCCGGACGCGAAACGTGTCTTTCTGCCCGGCGGCGAAGTGCCGAAAGTCGGCGACATCTTCGTGCAGGCAGATCTGGCGCGGACTCTGCGCGAGATCGTTCGAGCTGAGCGACTCGCTTCGAAGGGCACGCGAAATAACCGCCATGCAGGCCTGATGGCCGCGCGCGACTATTTCTATCGTGGTCCAATCGCGCGTCGCATCGGTGATTACATGCAGGCGAACGGCGGGCTGATCGCCGCCGATGATTTTGCAAAGTTCGCCGCCAAGGTGGGCCAACCGGTCGTCGACGAATATCGCGGCTACCAGGTCTTATAAAGCCGGCTTCTGGACGCAGGGCCCGGCGATGGTCGAAACACTCAACATGCTCGAGGGTTTCGATTTGAAGAAGATGGGCCATAACTCGCCCGACCTACATTCACACGCTTGCCGAAGCACTTAAACTCGCGCTCGCGGATCGCGATCGTTACTACGGCGATCCGAATTTCGTAAAGATTCCGATGACTGAGTTGCTGTCGAAAGAGTACGCCGCGTTGCGACGTCCCTTGATCGATGAGCGACGCGCTTCTCTGGCCCAGCAACCCGGCGATCCGATGAACATGAAGGCCGTGCTGGCGAGTGCCGTGCAGACAATCGGTCGAGCTTCCGCGTTGCCGGAGATCGAGCGCGCCAACGACACGACCTGCGTCAACGTCGTCGATAAAGAGGGCAACCTGTTCAGCGCGACGCCGAGTGGCGCGTGGCTGCCCGCGGTCGTCGCCGGCGACACGGGCGTGTTGATGGGCCAACGTTTGCAGTCGTCACTTACTGATCCAAACAGTCCGAACGTCGTTGCGCCCGGAAAGCGTCCGCGCATCACGTTGACGCCGACGCTCGTGCTCAAAGGCGGCGAGCCGTTCATGGTGCTCAGCACGCCCGGCGGCGACAATCAGGATCAGGCGCTGCTGCAAGTGCTGCTGAACATCATCGAGTTTGGCATGAACCCGCAGGAAGCCGTCGAAGCGCCGCGTTTCGACACGCAACACTACGTCAGCTCGTTTGACGATCACGAGTTTCTACCGGGTTCACTCAACGTCGAATCGCGCGTAGGTCTGAAAACGATCCAGGAGCTTTCGCAGAAGGGACACAAGGTCAAGGTGCAAAGCGAGTGGGGCACGCTCTCCGCGCCCACGGTCATCATTTACGATCCAAAAACCGGTGTGGCGTCGGCGGGCGCCGATCCCCGTCGCAGTCGTTACGCTGTCGCATGGTAAAATGGATAAACAACCTCAACGAAGGAGTCCCCCAATGAAATCCTTTACAGAAGAACTGCTGTGCTCGCGATCGCATTCTGATTCTTGTTTTCGCAACGCACGGCTCAGCCGCTGCTCCGGTACTTCCAAATCCGATACTCTATTTCTCGGCGCGGAGTCTGTTGAAGCAGTGGCAAGAAAATCACACGTTACCGTTTCGATGTGCTGAACAAGGAAGCAGTATCCGGATGACATGTTTGCCGCAGTCGCCTGCCCTTCCGCCTTGCGGCGCCAACACGAAGGCGGCGCGCACGTGGGTCGACCTTTACGATCAGAGTGGAAAGCGACTGAATGGGTTCTGCGCGCTCGGCAAGCCAGCGGACCTGAACGGCATCTGGTTCGCGCTTGAGACTGGCGCCGTGCCGCCGAGCTGGGTCTACATCGAGATGAACGATCGCAAGACGAACACGAAGTACAAATCGAATCTGGCGGACACAACACTTTAACTAAATCAATCACAGGGGAACAAACATGGGAATGCAGGAAGGTCAACGCTTCGTAGATTTCAATCTCAAGAACCAGGACGGCGAGACCGTCGCGGCTTGACGACTTCAAAGGCAAGTGGCTCGTGGTTTACGTCTATCCGAAGGACGACACGCCCGGCTGCACGATCCAGGGAAAGTCGTTTACGGCAACAAAGCAGGAGTTTGACGATGCGAATATCGCTGTCGTGGGTGTGAGTGAAGACGACGTCGACTCGCACAAGAACTTTTGCAACAAGTTTGGTTTCACGATCGATCTGCTCGCGGATCCGAATCACGAATTGCTGAAGGCTGCGGGTGTGGGCCAGAGTGAGTACAAGGGAACGATGTACTGGAACCGCACCAGCTTCGTGATCGATCCCGAGGGGAATCTACGCAAGACGTATCTGAAAGTAAATCCCGAGGGTCACGAGCGCGTGCTGCTCGATGATATTAAGGCGATGCAGTAAGTAATAGACAGGATTTACAGGATTAACATGTAAATCCTGTCTAAATCTTGTAAATCCTGTCAACGACTGACTAGACCATCATGCTCGCATACGTCTTCTGGCACTGGCCGCAATCCAGCATCGAACCGGACACCTACGTCGACTCATCTGATCGAGTTTCCATCGACACACTCGCCGCCAATAAGCCTGCCGGCTTTCAGCACTCAGTCGTCTTCCGCATACGCGGCGCAAGCTGGCTCAACACAAACGATGAAGCCTTCGAAGAGTGGTATCTCCTCGACGACTCGGCCGCGATGGACCGCCTCAACGACGCCGCCGTTTCGGGCGTCTGTGAAGAGCCACACAACCGAGTCGCGCGAGAAGCGGCAGACGGCATCGGTGGCTTATACCGTTTGCGCGCAGGCGAGGAAGAATTATCGCGAGGCGAGATGTGCAGTCTGGTTAAGTAAACCGGCGGGCGTGTCTTACAAAGACTTCTACGCAACGTTGCAGCCGCTCACATCGCAACCCGGCGTCGCGCTCTGGGGACGCCAGATGACGCTTGGTCCAACTACCGAGTTCTGCATTCACAGCCCAAACCCAATCGAGCTACCGCCCGGCTACAGCGGACTTCAACTTACAGATTGACACGGATCTATTCCATCAACAACTCAGCCACCAACGGGCAATGATCTGACGCCGCACGGATCCGCTCCTTCGGCTCCGTAATCACTTCACACTTCGTCAATCGATTCGCGAACGCTCGCGGCACGAACACGTAATCGAGCCTCACGTGCGGATCCCACGTCGGAAACGTGTATCCCTTATCGTCCGGGTGCATCATGCGAAAGCCGTCGCTGTAACCCGCATCGAGCACGAGCTGGATCGACTCACGTTGCAGTTTGCGTCCACTGATCCAGATCAGCGCGCGAATCCACGCCGGCAAACGATGGAGTTCAAGAACTTCACCCGGCGCGAGCGTGTTGAAGTCTCCGACTAAAACGTGAAACCCGTTTTGATGTCGCTTGATTCCCTCCAGCAGCGAGCGAATCTCACGCGTGCGCCTGCGCTCATCCCACTTCGAAAAACGCGCACTGAGATGTAAACCAAAAACGCGCGTCTTGCCTCCGGCCGGAACGATCTCGAGAAATGAATGACGCGCGCCCGCCGGATAGTGCCACTCGTGATAATCGACTTCAGTGCGACTCAAAAAACCGATCGAGTGATTTCTTCGTGCGGCCCAAAACGGAAACTTCGTCGCCTCCGAGAGACGTTCGATCACAGCCGGATCGATTGCCTCCTGAAAAACAACGAGATCAGGCGCCGCAGCAACTGATCGTTTCTGCAAGCGCCTGTTCTCGTCCACGACCACCGAAGCGGATGTTGTAACTCAGCAACCTCAGGGTCACGCGTTCTCACCCGGCCGGAACCACAACGTAATATGGCTCGCCAAACAAAACGTCGCGACCATACAGAACAAGACTCGACGTGGCTTGGAAATTCACTGGGCGCCCGACAAGTTTTTGCAGCGACTCACGCAACTCTTTCAGACTCGGCGCGATGTCCGGATCCTTGTCGCAGAGTGGTTTTGTATGCAGTCCCGGAATGTAATAAGCGTCCGACGCCCATGCTTCCATGACCTTGC
The DNA here is from genome assembly GCA_963748155.1 of uncultured Acidobacteriota bacterium. Classification (GTDB taxonomy): domain Bacteria; phylum Acidobacteriota; class Blastocatellia; order Pyrinomonadales; family Pyrinomonadaceae; genus PSRF01. The sequence continues at coordinate 954,400 of CAVVHV010000006.1, forward strand.
TTCCGACGAGCGTGACATCGAGATCGCTCGTCGATTTACCCTGCGAATCGAATGGCTGGCCGTCTTCGTGCCGTTTGTTGGTGACAACACTGCCGCGCAGCACGATGCCGGTTCCTTCGGGAAGTCCCTGTTGTAATTTGCGATAGAACGCGATGAAGAGACGCTCATCACCGCCAAATCGCAAGCGTGATAATGCGCGAGCGGACCTCGTTCTCGTTCATTTCATGAGCATCTTTGGGCATAAGCTTTTTACTCTGTGCAACCTCTGTGTTCTCTGTGTCTCTGTGGTTGTCTCTCAACCACCGAGACACAGAGAACACAGAGGTTGCACAGAGAAGAAAAGTTTAATCGGGGGCTCCATAACGGGAGATGTCTCTGACGACTTCGTAAAACTCGCGCGTGCCTTCGCGAACGTTCTTCACCGAGATGCGCTCGTTGTTGCCGTGCACGCCTTCGTCTTCTTCGGGGGTCGTGTAAATCGGCGCCCAGCCATAAGCGACTATGCCGAGCTGCCGGTAGAGCTGGCTTTCAGTATAACCGCTGAGCATCTTCGTCGTGACAACTGCGTCGGGGATACTTCTCTTTCGTCTTGCGCGCGATCAGCGAAAACAACTCCGTATCGATCGGGGAACTGTTTGGTTGTTTGAAGCGATTGATGTTCTCAATCTTGATCGTCGGATCTGCGATCACGGCTGTTCAGTGCCTTGAGAAACTCTTCGGGCGACTCGCCGGGCAACAGTCGAACGTCGAGATTGCACGTCGCGGCATTCGGAATAACGTTCGTTTGCTTGCTGCCACTGAGCATCGTTATCGAGATCGTGTTGCGCACCAGAAAGTTGAACTCGCGCTGACTCGTCAGCGCCTTCGCAAACTCCGGATCCTTCAACGACTCACGAATGTTTAGCAAACTTCGAGCGCAAAGGCTCCGACTGCAACGGCGCAATGTCTTTGAAGAACTGCTCGACAGCAGGCAACAACTTTACCGGCGCGTCCCAATCGAGAATGCGATTCATCGCGCGGATCAGACGGTTCGTCGCCGAATCAGCTACGGGCCGCGAGCCGTGACCCGGAAGTCCGGTGGCCGTGAGTCGCAGCCAGAACGGCGCCTTCTCAGCGACATCGACGCCGACGATCTTTACTGCGTCGCCTTCGAGCAGGTTGTCGCCGCCTTCAGTGAGCAGGTATTCCGCGTTCTTAAAGAGGTCGGCTTTGTTCGCGATCATCCAGAGCGAGCCTTCGTCGTCAACTTCTTCGTCAGCCGTGCCGAGAAAGATCACGTCGCGTGACAGCGATGGTCCTTCGCGCTTGAGCAGGATCATCGTCATCAGGTGAAGCAGTCCCTCGCCCTTCATGTCGAGCGCGCCACGACCGTAGATCACGTTGTTCTTGATAATGCCTGCGAAAGGATCGACTTCCCACGAAGCCGGTTCTGCGGTGACAACGTCAGTGTGACTCAGAAGAATTATTGGACGCTTCGACCCGTTGCCTTTGAGGCGCGCGATGATGTTTGCGCGACCGGGCTTGTATTCGAATATCTCGTTCTGGATTCCGTGCTGATCGAAGATCTTCTTGAGAAACCTCGCCGCCTCGATCTCGTTGCCCGGCGGATTTGAAGTGTTGATGCGCAGGTACTGCTGCATCAAGTCAACCGCCATGTCCTGGTATCGCGGCCAGTCGATACGGCCACCGTCCTGCGCCAGAAACGTGCAACCTGAAAAAGCAAAAATGAAGACCAGAAGTATTGCTGTCCTTGCTAATTTCATAGCAGTTCGATGTTCATTTTTAGACAGGATTACAGGATTATCAAGATTTACAGGATTTCTATCGTGGCCACCACTGGCACGTGATCCGAAGCGAGCGTCTCAACCACCCACGCCTTCTTCGCGCGAACGCCCGTCCCGCTCCGATAAAAGATATGATCGATCCGCTTCACGGGTTTGTCAGCAGGATAACTGAATCCATCACCTTTCGCCCGGCTTGTTATCCACGCATCGTCGAACAACGTGCGCATCAGTTTGTACGCACTGCCCGTCAGGAGTGTCGTTCAGGTCGGCAACAACAATCAGCGGTCCTTTCACGTCCTCGAGATTTTTCAATAACTGTTCGGTCTCAAACAACCGGCCATCCTCAAACTGGTAATCGAGATGCGTCGTGACAAAGTTAACTGCCGTGCCATCAACATCAACTTCGACCTGCAACATGCCGCGCCGTTCGGCCTCGCGCTTGTTTTCAAACATCCGGTGCACGGTGTTTTTGATCGGAAATCGCGAAAGAATCGCGACGCCGTATTTCCCGCCCTGGTAATCGAGATTCGGCGCGAAAGCGAACTGCATTCGCGTCATCGCCGCGAGCTCTGCGATTTCGTCTTTGCCTTCAGTTCGCTTTACTCCGCGATCGACTTCCTGCAAGCCGACCAGATCCGGCTGCTCTCGATTGATCACATCGGCAATGCGTTGCAAATCCAGCTTCTTGTCCATCCCGACGCCCACGTGAATGTTGTAAGTCATCACGCGTAGCGTTTTCTTCGCCGGACTGGCCGATCCGGCACTGCAAAACAGCGCCAGCGTAAGAATCAGGACGAGAGCAGCTCGCGAGAGATGCTGATTCATGAGTTTTTATATTAACATGCGACACTCGTGCTTTGAGCACAACCCATACGATGCGTCTCTTCCCCGTGCTTGCCATGTTATGCGCCGCGTTCGCTGCAGGCGCGATCAATTCCATTGCCGGTGGAGGAACGCTACTGACCTTTCCCGTCCTCATCTGGCTCGGGCTCGATCCGAAAGTCGCGAACGGGACCAGCACAGTCGCGCTCTGGCCCGGTCTCTTCGGCGGCCTGTTCGGTTACCGCAAAGAACTCGAACACAGTTCCACGATCCTGTTTCGACTCGGGGTCACGAGTCTCATCGGCGGCGCGTTCGGCGCACTGCTGCTCGTCCGGACTCCGTCGAAAGTCTTCGCCGAGCTCGTACCGTTCCTGATTCTGTTCGCCACACTGCTCTTCATGGTCGAACGGCATCGTCAACAGGCGCCTGCGACTCGGATCGCATAGACGAAAAGCCGATGGGTCTCTGGTGGACCGGCGCGATCATCTTTCAATTCTTCTCCGCGATGTATGGCGGATACTTCGGCGCGGGCAACGGCATACTCATGCTCGCCGCGATGGGCGTGCTCGGTCTCAACGAGCTGCACCGCGCCAACGGCATCAAGAACTTTCTCGGCATCTGCATCAACGCGGTTGCGGTGCTGATATTTGCACGTGGCCGGATACGTCGTTTGGGAGGACGCACTCCTGATGGCGTGCGGCGCGCTCGCCGGCGGGTATTTCGGCGCGAACATGGCGATGCGCGTCGGTCAGAAATGGGTGCGCCGCGGGATCGTGCTGATCGGGTGGGTAATATTTTCTGGTGATGATCTGGAAAGTGCGCCAACAGCCTCAATGACCCACGCATCAAGACGACCAAACTGCCGCGCGAGTTTTACCTTCGACCGGACGTGCTCACTGTTTCTCGCGATCTGCTGGGCAAGCTGCTGGTTGTGCCCGGTCCGAATGGCGAACGTGTGTCGGGAAAGATCGTGGAAGTCGAGGCTTATCGCGGTCCTGAAGACAGAGCGTCACACGCTTACGGCGGACGCCGCACGAAACGAACCGAGACGATGTACCGGAGCGGCGGCATTGCGTACGTCTATTTTGTTTACGGCATGTACTACCAGTTCAACGTCGTCAGCAATGTGGCGGATGTTCCGCATGCGATCCTCGTGCGCGCACTGGAACCCGTTGAGGGGATCGAAATGATGCGAGCGCGCCGGCATTCTCATCCCGATCACAATCTCACCAATGGTCCAGGCAAACTCTGTATCGCGATGGGTATCGATCGACAACTCGATGGCGCGGATCTGCTGGGCGATAAAGTGTGGCTCGAAGACTTTGAAACTGTTTCGCCACGCCGCATCGCACGCGGCCCACGAATCGGCATCGACTACGCTCAGGAGTGGATCGACAAACCGTGGCGCTTCTGGATCCGTGATAATCCGTTCGTCAGCAGGATCCGTCCAATCCGCGGTTAAAGAACAAACTTCATTGGCGCCGCCTGGATCTTAGTCGCCGTTACAGGCTGTCCTCTCAAAAACTCCATCATCCCTTCCTTGATCTTCGGTGACGATAGAAACAACGGATCCGAATGCACCGCACCTTCAATGATCATGTGCGTGCTGTTTGAGAATCCCTTTCGATACTCCTCTGCGTTGCTCACTGGTGTGCGCGCGTCGAGCGTTCCGGAGATAAACAACACCGGCACATCCGACTTCAACGGCGCGCGAAACTCGTCGCCAAGATCCGGCGCGTTCCACTCGTCACAAACATCCGGAAACGGAAAGTTGAAAATATCCTCCAGCAGCGTTCCCTTCGCGTCACGCGCAATCAGCTCGCGACGCGCCGCAGTCTGACCCGAAGCACAATCCATCATGTACGACATCGCGGAACCGATACCACTACGCGACTGGTTTAGCCAGACCTGCGCCGGGTTCGTGAAATCACCCTTCGACGCGCGATAGAAAAGCGCCGGAAACCTCGCGGTAACAGTCGTGCCGATGTTGTTTGCAACGATGTACTGCATGACAAACTTGTTCACGATGACTTTCACCTTAAGCTTCGTTGCGCGGGTCAGTGATCTCGACCGTCTCCGGTTTCGCGTCCAGACGATCGAAGACGGACTTCATCAATCCGAGAAAATCGGGAATCTCTTTTCCGATCTCCGGATCGGCTTTGATCACGGCAGCGAGATCTTCGAGGTGCTTCTGAATGTTGCTCGGGAGTTTGTACGTGTGATCCGGGCCTTCGGTGCCGGCGAGGATCGCGCGATGAATGCTCTTCGGGTGCCGGCGCATCGTCGCGAACGCGAGATGAGTTCCGTAGCTGATGGACCAGAGGCTGATCTGGTTTGCGCCGAGAGCTTTTCGCAGATCCTCGAGATCGTCGGCGCTCTCGTTCGTGTTGTAGCCAGTTAGATCGACACGTTGAATGTTGCGCCAGTAGGAAGCGCAACTCCTGCGCATTCTCACGCAGCTCTTTGATCGCTGCTTCACGCGTCGGCGGCAACGTCGAGAGGCAGCGCGAGGCGATCGAGGCAGGCGAGATTGGGTTTGGAGTAGCCGGTTCCGCGTTGATCGAACGCGATCACGTCGGCGATCTCGCGCAACGCCATGAACAAAGGAAAGCGAGAGCCTCGTGGCAGCGCCGATGCCCGAGCCACCTGGACCACCAGCGAGATAGACGATCGGCGGTCCGGGATTTTTCGCCGTGCTCTTGAAACGCACAAACGCAAGCTCGATCAAGTTGCTTTCCGGGTTGGAGCGGTTTTCCGGCACGAACAGCGTGCCGAATTCCGCGTCCACTTTTTCTTTCTTGTCGTTCTCGAACGTGTACGGCTTGATTTTCAGCGTGCCGGCTTTTGGTTGAGCAAAGATCGTGGTCGTTAAGAAAAGTATTAACAAGACACACTTGTAACTAGACATGCGCGATGCCTCCTTTAATGAATCGGTTCTTTAGCGGCAGATTAACGCAGCAAGAACGCTGAACTTAGCCTTCGATTTCGGAGATGGCCCAGGCGACTTTCGCGTTGACGCCAGGCTCTCGATCATTCAGGGCTTGCCTGGAGAGCCGGAAGAGCTTCAGCAGCTTCGGATCTCGCCGAGTGCTTCGGCGGCGCCACGCCGTACTTCGACGCGAGTATCTGAGAGCAGGACGTTGCAGAGCGCAGTGACCGCACGCGCGTCTTTCATCTCGCTCAATGCCCACACGACGAGTTCACGAACACGCCAGTCGTCGTCTGAGAGCGTCGCGACGAGTTTGGTCAGCGCGCGTTCGATCGCGCAATTCGCCAAGTGCGCGTGCGGCAGCCATGCGTACCCATTCGTCGGAATCACCGAGCAAGGTGATCAGTTGCGGAACAGCCGTCGCTCTTTCGCCGGGCAGCATGTTCGTCAACTCGCCGATGGCCCACGCTGCGTTGCGACGAACGACGTGCGTTTGAGCTGTCGAGCTGATTAGACAAAGGTGCAAATGCCGTGGCGGCCGAAAGATGCAAGCGCAAGAGCTGCCTGTTCGCCGGGCGACGGATACCTGAACGTTTGTAGCGCGGGACTCCAGCGACCTGTGTCCCAGCACTTCATGGAGCTGCGTCTTTGCTGTCGTCACCAAGCATCGCGATGAGCGACGGAATCGCTTCGACGTCGCCGCGTCGGCCCGCGTTACAGGCTGACACGGCGCGGTCGTCCTGAGGCGTTCGAGTCGTCGTCTGGTTGTCGGTTCTCGACTCGCTGGCGACGGCGGTTGGTCCAACGCGATCCTGCACGGCGGTAAGACTCTGAGTCAGAACCGATTGCGTCACTGCCGCACGCACCTGAGTTTGCAATTCGACTGCAAACATCGACAAAGACAACGCCGACAAACAAAGAACCGACATCGCGGCGAACATCAACGTTCGCGCGAACCGCGCACCAATACGCCTGTTGCTTCTCATGAGTCTCACGATCCTTTCTTCCAGAATCCGGCAGTCCAAGATGCTCAATATGAATGCCTGTGACGCGTACTGCCGCGAGACGTCTGCCGCCCACAACAGTGAGCGCGCGTAGACTTTCGGGGCGAGAACGCGTTGCGTGACGAGCTCGTCGCAGGCAAGCTCGCGCGTGCGATCGATATTGCGCTTCAGCAAATAGGTGAGTGGATGAAAACAGATTGGCAGCGCTATAAGCTCGCAAATGCAGGTTTGTCAGGAAATCTCGACGCGCGACGTGCGCCATTTCATGACCGATCACGGAAAGAAGCTTTGCCTCGTCAACAGTTGAGCAGTAGGCATCCGGCAACACGATCAACGGGCGCCGCGCTGCCGATCGTGTATGGCACACGTGCTTCACTCGAGCGCGTTACAGTTACATCTCGCGATCCCTAATAGATCCGCGGCAGCGTTCTGCTGCTGCTTCGACTTCGGGCGCAAGGCCGGTGCGAGTCGCAGATCTTGCGCAGTCGTTCCTTTCGTTGCCAGAAACGAGTAAGCCTGATTCGCACGTCCCAAGATGAAAAGCGCATAAGCAAAAGTAAGAAAGAGAACGCTTCGAGGCGTAGCAGTGACTGTAGTTGTGCGGCGTCTGGTCGACGTGATCGACGCGTGAATCCATTTCAGGGCCACTGTTATTAGGTCGACCCGGCGCTACCGCGCTCGGTACTGACGTGGATTCGAACGCTGGAAATCCATGCCGGGACATAACGCGTTGCAGTTAATAGTGGCACGACCAGAGACACCACGAGGGCAAAGACCCAGATCGTATGCCGGTAACGGGCTGGTCCATTCCTCAGCAGCCGCGATGCCAGTGCTGCGATGGCAAAGATCGCCGCTATCTGCCAGCAGGAATTCAAAACAAAGTTAAGGATGAACTCGCTAGTCCTTAGCATCGCGCTCTTCCTTCTCGATCAACGCATGAAGCTCTGCCAGCTTCTCGGGCGTCAGGTGTTTCTCCTGCAGCAGGTTCATCACTAGCCCTTCCGCCGAGCCGCCAAAAAGACGATCGATGAACTCGCGCACTGCGTGGCCCGTAAACTTCGTGCGGCTGACTGCGGGTTTGTAGATGTAAGCCTTATCTTTGAGGGTCCGCTTAACTTTCTTCTTCCGATGCAGGACGGTGAGCATTGTCTGAACGGTGGTGTAAGCGAGCTCGCGTTTCAGCTCTTTTTGCACCTGCTGGACGGTGGCAGGCCCGGTTTCCCAGAGCACCTGCATGATCTCCAATTCCAGCGGTGTCATCTGCTCACTCTTGCGACGCGGCATACGATCTTCCTCCTAAGACTTTAGTCGGACGATACCGCACACAGGCGGGGCGTGTCAACTAAAAGTTTAGTAGTTCCGCACGACGGGCGGCCACGGAGGGCGCCACAGTTGATCAGGCGACGACCTTACCAACTTTTTGTGGCTAAAAATTAGTCGCTGCCGTAACGGATTTCCATGTGGCGGATGCGATAGGCGGCGAGAATGAGGACGATGATCGTTACCACCAGCATGCTCGGAACCGCGATATAGGCGGGCGTCGGCTCGGCCACCACCGCGAATGGGCCTTCAGAAATCGGCACGGGCACGAGCGAGTTGAGGTAGTGAATCACGCTCACCTTTTTCAACAGCGGCGGCAGGAGAAAGTTGAGCCACTCCCAACCGTAAAGCAAAAGCGCCGGAATGATCGGATTGCGAATAAACAGTCCGACAACGAGGAAGAAAGCGCCGTAACCGAGACACGCAAGTATCGTGATGCCGGCGTAAGTGAGGAGCTGCGTCAGACCACGACCTTCAGTAAAGTAGCGCACGCTCTGCGAGTAAAAGTGAGGAAAATAAAGCAGCAGCATCGCGATCACAGTCGTCGTCGTAAAGAGAATGATCGAAGTCACCAGACCGGAGAGATACTTGCCAACAACCAATACTTCTCTTCTCACGGCGCTCAAAAAGTAATAATGCAGACTGCGGTCGACCATCTCACCGCGAAACAGGTTCATAAAAATCCACGCCGAACCGAAGAAGATGAGCGTGCGCAGAATCAGACCGTTATAAATGATCGAGTAAATGACGCTGTACTGATTGAAATCTCGCCATTCGTTTCCCGGCGGCGTAACAAGTGCCAGAAGCGCGAGCGGAAAGAGCGGCAACAACGCGATCAAATAGATCAGTATCGAGCGGCGACTCAGAAAGTTCTTCTCGATCTCGAGACGAAAGATCGCGGCAATCTGCCGAAGCCAAAGTCCCCAGCGCGACGGCATCTGTTCAGATGTGGTTTGAGCTACTTCAACCGCAGAACTCATTCGCTAAACTCCTATGCGCTGCCGCCCGTGGTCCCGATCAGGTACTGGTAAACCGCGCTGAGATCGTCGTCAACGGGCGCCACTGACTCTACGTTCACTTCACCTTCAGCCACAGCACGGTTCAACAACAGGTAAAAACGATCCGCATCGCGCGTCTTCACAAACAAACCGCGACGATCGTCGTGCAATCGCGCTTCAACCACGTGATTCTGAGCAAATACATACGACGCGAGTTTCGCCGGCTGATCACAACGAATCAGGATCTGCATCGGATGCTCTTCCATCTCGTCGCGCACGCCGTGAATGTTGCCTTCCGCAACGATGTAACCGTTGTTCAGCAACACGACACGGTCTGACATCATGTCGACCTCGTGCAGGATGTGCGACGAGATGATCAGGTGCAGACCTTCGGAAGCGAGTTTGCGAAAGAGCGCGATCGTCTCGGAGCGCACCATCGGATCGAGACCGTTGAGTGGCTCGTCGAGAATCAAAACAGCCGGCTGGTGTGCGATCGACTGCGCGAGGCGGATGCGTTGTCGCATGCCCTTGCTGTAGCCCGCCACTTTCCGATCCGCTGCTTCAACAAGGTTGACGCGCTCGATCGCAACCTGGGCCAGATCGTTCGCCTGCTTGCGACCGAAACCGTGGACAAGCAGAAACGAGGTAATAAACTCGCGACCGGTCACGCCTCTCGGAAAAGAATCAAACTGCGTGCAGTAACCGACTTTGCGAAACAGTCTTTCAGGTTCATCGGTCGGAATACCCAGAAGCGAGATCGAACCGCGCGTCGGTCGCAGCAGTCCCGTCATCAAGTTCATCAACGTCGACTTCCCTGCTCCGTTCGGCCCAACGAGACTCGTAATGCCGGGCGCGATCTGGAGGTTGACTCGATTCACTCCGAGTATCTCGCCGTAGAACTTGGAGACGTTGTCGAAAATGATGAGTTGGTCTGAGACACGGATTAACGAACCACCTCGTAAGCTTTAACTTTCCAGTGCAGTATTGCTAAACACACTGCACAAAAGATGAACAGCGCTGCCCAGGCGCACCACAGTGGCGGCTCCAGAAGCTGTACTTCCCTGACCACATTGCCGTCGAAGTCACCGATTTGAATGGTGCCGGTAACACGATCGAAAGTGCCGAACAGGCCCGCGGTTACATTGCCCATGAGCGCGAACGAGACTGATGATGTTTGCCCAGCGCGTTTGGAAAATCAGATTAACAATGCCTGCGAACACCGACGGAATAAACACCAGTCCCAGCATCGCCCCACTCGCAACGATGCGCCATTTCAACAGCGCTGAGACCGTTTGCGAAAGCAGTCCCAGCAGCAGGATCCACACAAGGCCGCCAATAACGATCCCACTCGCGATCCACAGATTGCTGCGAAACCACGCGAAGCCTTCCAGGTACGACTGAAAGAGAAACATCAACAACTGCGGTACCCACGTGATCCACGACAAAAGGATAATCAACACCGACATCTTGCCCATCACGTACTCCGTCCGTGTAAACGGACGGCAAAGATACAGCGGCAGCGCGTTGTTTCGCAGATCGCGCGAAACGAGTGGTGGTCCAACCAGTAACGCCACAAAGAACGCAAAGCCGCCCTGGATGTTGACGAAGTACTGAAAGAACGAACCGTCGATCGGTATCAACTCCCTCGCGTTGAGATTCATGATCGCCAGGGCAGTGACGTTGTGGTGCAAGTAGATCAGTACCGCTTCGACCAAGCAGCGGTAGGAAACAAATGACGTAGAACGCCGTGAAGAGCTTGGAATTGAAGACACCTCGCAACGTGTGCCGCGGGATGATCAGAAAGCGGTTCCACTCAGGAGTTAGTTTGCCTTTGTACGGCTTATACGTCTGTTCATAAACCGCCATAGCCGTTCTCCATTGCCTTCAGGAAAATGTCTTCGAGCGAGTCGCGCTTGTAACTCAAACGCCTGAGCTGCACCTGCTGTTCTTCGGCGAGCCGATAAAGATCGCGCACCTCCACGCCTTCCTGCAAAACGATCTTCAATCGATGATCACCTGAACTCGCGATACTCGCAACCGAGTTTCTCAATCGCTTTAACAAACTTCTCCTGATCGCCGCGCGTCTCGAGCATGAGAAACTTGCGGTTCGATTTTCGTTCTTCTTCGAGATTGCAGTAGACGGCGATCTCGCCGTCCTTCAGGATCAGGATCTCGTCGCAGCACTCTTCGACGTCGAGCAGCAGGTGCGACGATAGCACGATGTGCGCGTGACCGCTGTCGCGAATCTCGCGTATCAGTTTGATCATGCGCAGGCGCGCCGGCGGATCGAGACCGTTTGTCGGTTCGTCGAGAAAGATCAGTTTTGGGCCGTGAACGATCGCCTGCGCGAGCTTCGCGAGTTGCTTCATGCCGAGCGAGTAAGTTTCAAGACGGCGATAACGTGCCTCACCGAGTCCGACATAAAAGAGTGCTTCGTGCGCGCGTTCCAGCGCGGCTTCTGGAGGCAGTCCTGATAGTTCAGCCATCAGGCGCACGAAGTGAACGGCACTCATCTTGGCGATGAACGAGTCGCGCTCGGGCATGTAACCGATCAACGATCGGATCTGTTTTGTCTGATCGACGATGTCCATGCCGAATATCTGCGCGGTGCCGGAGGATGGTGCGATGAAATCCGAGCAGCGTGTGAATCAGCGTTGTCTTGCCGGCGCCATTGGGACCGAGCAGACCAATCGCTTTGCCACGCAGATCGCCGCGCAGGTTCTTCAGGATTTGCCGGCGACCAAAAGAAACGCTGAGACCATGAAGGTCGATTACCGGCGGCTCAGTATAGAGCCGTTTGAGCTGTGATCGGTTCCTCTGGAACCGAAGCGGGGAGTGCCATACTCTTTTTATAACGCTGCGTTCTGATAATTCCAAACGAATCCGAGTCCGAAGACTGTGCCCATCAGCAGAAAAGCAACAATGCATGCTAACGCATCCGAGGGCGCTAAAGTTCTGCCTATCGCAAGAATCTCGATCAGAAATACAGGCGTGTTGAGTACGACAGCGGAAGCGAGAGGAAAGAGCAGCGCTGGTTTGCAACCACCCATGCGTTGGCGAAGCCAGAAGAGGGAGGGTGCATAGGCGAGGGAGAACAGCAGCGCTGCCATGATCATTGAGGTGACTGTGGCGCTGAGACCTTGACCATCGACGACGTAAGAACTTCGACAGGATAAGCAGCAGGCCAAACAGCCACGAGACGAGGGAGATTGAAACGAGCTTCATTGTATGCTTTCATAACACGGATTTACACGGATTACACGGATCATTTCTGATCTGCGTTCATCCGTGTTCATCTGTGGCTAATTCAACTTACTTCTTACTGCCCATGCCTCGCTGGATGATGTGCTGCATCTCGAGTGCGTTGGGCATTCCCAGAAGCGTTGCCGGTCCTAAACCGAATGGTCCACCTTCAGTGTTCGCCATGAACGTGATGCTGTCGCCTTGCGCGTAAGCGTACGCCAGGGTCGGCGCCATGTCAGACGCGATCGCTTTCATCGCCTGCTGTGGTCCACTCGGCAAGATTCTGGGCGGCCGTCGCAACACCCGCCGGCACGAGCCCGCCGATGTTGTGATAGAAAACCGCCGAGAAGTTTGCATTACCGTCAGCCGGCAAGCCCGCCGTGAACTTCGCCGAACGCAACAGCGACAAACCGTTCTCCTGCGATCTCAAAGATCTTTCGACCAGGGCCTTGCTTGGCCCAACGATCATGTATCCGTTGGCGTAAGCGTAGTTCACTTCGAGGAATCCGAAATCTACGGATCGCAGCGTGTAGTACGTGCGACCGCCCACGTCGGCTTTTTCCCAGGTCAAGCCTGCATTTGCCAAACGTCGCCGCCTCTTTATTCACTTCACTCAACCACGCGCTCGAGCGTCTGTTGCAGGTGCGCCGGATCGTTAACTTCAAACACCAGCTTCCACGACGGTGTCGGAAGGAATGGTCCATCAATCGCGAAGGCAAACTCTCCACCCAATGGCGCGGCGATATCGTTGCGGATGTTCGAGACCGCGATCCGATTGCAGCTTGTCGAGGTTCTTGCGCAACTCAGGCGATACCGTCTCCAGCACGCCCAGCAGGTCGTCAACCAGTGTCACCGGATTCTTCACTACAAAACCGGCTACGACATTCGCGTCAGGCGAGATGTACTCCAGCGAGCCCATCGGTCCCGGAGCTGCCAGCCACGAAGGAATGCCACGCTTCGCGTCGTTGAACGAAAGCGAGGCTTCCGTGTGCGTCTTGCCGTTGGTGTCTTTCTGGTCCAGCACGAAGTACTTCACACTCAGAATGCCCAACTGGTTCAGACGCATTTTCCTGCTTCTGCAGCGTCCGGACCTTTCGCGCGTTCCGCTCTGGTGCTTGCAACAACTCTTTCGAGATTTGCTGCAACGACCAAACCCGCGCCTTACTGGTAGACCTCCGCGATGCGGTTACGGAACGGAGTGGACAGTGAAACTCGTCACGTTTCCGTTTGCGAGAGCGGTCCAACACTCTGAAGCTGTTGCAACTTCGGACTGGCGGCTAACAAGTTTTCCTGAATCCAGACGTAAAGCTTCTCGTTGTTTGTCGTCAGACTGTTGAGCGTCGCTGACGTCGGATTCTCAATGAACTCGATCTCCGGTCTGCCTTTCTTGTCGCCCGCGTACTTCGCGATCTCCTGTTCGAGAAACTGCCGGAACCCCTGCGAGTTCTTCAGCTCTGCGAGCACCAGCGGTTCACTCGGCACGGCCTTGATCATCCATCGAGACTGAAACTGCAATCTCATCGCCGAGATAAGAGCCAAACTGTCGAATCGTTTCGACCACCTGGTCCATGTTCTGCGCTCGGCCTGACTGCTCTTTCTCCCACCACTCGCGCAGTGCTGGGTTCTGGCTCATGCGCTCCTGAATCACGCGATGCGATTCAACAATCGAGATCGGCGAAGATTCGGTAGTGCCGCGTAAACCACCGTGTTCTCCGGCATCAAGTCGAGCAGGTGCGTGGAATTGCGAACGCCAGGTTGCTGAACGTTATTCAACTCATTCTTGAGCGAAGCGAGTCCATTCAACACCGCCGCATACTTGATCTGCGTTGCGACTCCACGCGACTTCATCTTTCACCGGAATCATCGTAATCGCGGGATTGGTCGTGGCTTGCTCGCCGGGACGAAGCACACGATCACTGCCACGCGTGATTCAGTTTTACTTCGCCTTCGATGACGGAGACTCGCGAGCCCTTCGTGCCGTTGTTTACTGAGAAAACAGTGCCCGTTACTGAAACGAGCGAATCAGCACTCTCAACAAACAACTGCCCGTCTTTCTGCTTTGCTGCTTCGACGACGATGCTGCCGCGATTGAGGTGAATGGTTGTTCCGTTGCCTGCCTTCGTCAGATAAAGCTCCGAGCGATCCTTCATTTCGATCAACGAACCATCGCCCAAACGAACAACGGCGCGACCGTCTTTCGCGGTGCGCACCTTTTCATCTTGTTGCAGCTTGGCGCCGGTTGCTGACTGCGCTGTGCGCGTGTCGGCGATCTGGTAAACCTGTCCTTCGGCAGCCTGAACAGTGGCGTCAAATTGGCCGTACGGCCAGAACTTTTGCACAAACGGAACGGCCAAAAGTCCGATACCGATGACGAGCGCAGCGGCAATGCCCCAACGCATGACAGCCGGTTGCAGCGAGAAGCGCTTGCTTGCGGACGGCGGGCTTGATCGTGCCCGAGCGTTTCGCGCGCGCTTCGTTCATCGCTCTGCGGCAGGGGATGCACTCGTGCGTGTGGTCCACCAGCAACAGCGAGCGCGCTTCGGAAAGCTTGCCTGCGAGATGCGCGGGAATCAGTGACTGAAAGTCTGCACAGCCTTCAATCCGGTCGACTGTCGGCAACTGAAATTCAGTCGCACCTGCGGCAGTGGAGACACGCGCCCAAACACGGTCTGCGGCTGCTGAAACTGCGGCCGAATCTACTTTCTCGTTGCGGATCTCGGCAGTAACTTTGTCGAGAATCTGGTCTTCTTTGTTACTCTTCATGATGTTTCTCCAGATAGTGCCCAATCTCTTTTTTCAGTTTTGTGCGAGCGCGATGGAGGACTACACCGACCACCAGCGGTGAAGTTTTCATAATCGTCGCAATATCTTTGTTGTCAAAACCTTCGTAATAACGCAAAACAAACATTTCGCCGGCAGTTTTTCCGAGCCGCGAGACAGCCTGGCGAACGAGCGCCTGCAACTCGCGGTCGGCGTGGACTGCTTCGGGACTTTCGATAAGTGCCGGCAATGGAATCCACTTCGCTTTCGTCGAGTGCCACGGCTCTCGAGCGCGTCCGGCTCCTTAGTAAATCGAGCGAGGCGTTGATGGCGGCGCGGGAAAGATAAGCCTCAGGATTTCGCGACCAGTCGTAGTCGTCCTGGCCTTTTACAAGGCGCAGAAAGACAGTCTGGAGCACGTCTTCGGCGTCAGCGACGCTGCCCGTAATCCGCTGGGCGGTCCGAAAAACTCGGCCGTGATGTGCCTGGAAGAGGTTTTCCAGCTCGCTGGCGGGTTGGTTTGTCACTAATCGCAAGGGTTTAACAGCTGCTGCCTGCAAGGGTGTTTCTCCTTCGTCTACACCCTGATAGACGAAGGGAATAGGGCATTATTAACACCCGCAGGCACGAGATTCTTAAAATTGGCCACAAAAAGCACAAAAGTCGCAGTATTCAACGAGACGCTTGTGCTTTTTGTGCCTCTTTGCGGCTGATCGAGTCAAGCAAATTCAGGCGCTCATGAGCGACGGACGCCTCGCGAGAGCGCGGATAGCGGCGGATCAGCTCGCGCCAGGCGGCGCCGTCGTAGTGAAAGCGTTTGGTGGACTTGTCGAAAACAAAGCCGACGCGCTGGCGGTTGTAGCGATCGAGGCCGGTGAAGTTCAGGTAGTAACTGAATTCCGGCGCGTCGCCGGGAGTCGTCTTTGAGACGGCGTGCGGCGTCGAGCGATAGTTTCGCGGCCAGTGCTTCTGCCGTGTCGCCAAGGAGCAACAGAACTTCAGGACGGACAGGCGAACGTGGAAAGTGATCGAGAAAAATTCGCGCTCGTGCGATGCGATCAAAGCCGCTCGAACGTTGGATCAGCGTTAATAATCTTCGATCGTCACCGGCACGTGAGGGTGAAGCCACTGCGTCACGTTGAATCCAACCATGCGTTCGGTTTGATACGTTTACCAGAACGAATGTGATGCCGTCAGCGCTTGTCTTCGTGGATCTGACGGCGACGAGTCGTCCACGACTGAGCCGGCGCACGAGTCTTCCATTGAGCTGTGGCGTCGCACGAAGTGCCGCAAGCCGCTCATCGACAACAACCGCCAGACGCCCTCCAGCCGGAGGCTTTCTTTGCTGAGCGAGAATTGGTTTGGATCAAAGAGAAAAAGAAGCAGGCAAAGCGTGAGCTTGTGAGGAATCATGTTTGTTCTCCAATCGTGAGGTTGAAATAAGTCCTATAGGACCTATTGGTCCTATTTTCTTTAAACCGCGGCGATTCTCTCTTTAAACGCCGCGTGATGGAAATGGCAAATCGCCACGGCCAGCGCATCTGCCGCATCATGCGGCGATGGCACACTCTTCAGCGTCAGCAGCAAGCGCACCATCTCCTGCACCTGATGCTTCTCCGCATTCCCATAACCAACCACGGTCTGCTTGATCAGGCGCGGTGAATACTCGTGAATGTCCAGTCCCGCGCGCTCCGCAACCAGCAACACAACACCGCGCACCTGCCCAAGCTTCATGCTGACTTTAACGTTCGTCGCGAGAAAGGCGTCTTCGAGCGCGCACGCATCCGGACGATGCTGCGCGATCACTTCTTCGATACCCGTACACATCTTCAGCAAGCGCGTGGAAAACTTCAGGCTGGACGATGCGCGAATGGAACCAAACGCGACGAGTGAGTAACGCCGTCCGTCGCCTTCAACAACGCCCCATCCCGTTGTCTGGCTTCCCGGATCGATTCCTAACACGCGCATCGCGCGAGAGTATACATTAAATTGATCTCTTAGCCTGCGAAGCAGGCGTAAGCATAAAGCCTGGGGCGCAAACCCCAGGATCTTGATCGCAAAACATTTATCCAGCCCGCGAAGCGGGCGGCAGCGCCTGATCATTACACGCTGCCGCCCGCTTCGCGGGCTCGAACAACTTTTCTTGCTTGTGGTCCTGGGGCTTGCGCCCCAGGCTTTATGCTTACGCCTGCTTCGCAGGCTAAAGATCAATTTGTTTCGACGGATGCGAATTACCAACCACCACGCACAAAATGTTATTCTGGATTCCCCCTTAGTGCCCCTTGTTTGTGTAAACATGCTTACTCCATGAGTGAGTTCTTGGAATCATTGTCTTCATTTTTAGGTAAGCCTAACGGCTACGCCGATGAGAAGCCTTTCCAGGCCGAGTTTTTCAGCGTCGAACGTCTCGAACAATACGCACAAACTCTCGCCGCGGAACACAAAACCGTAACTCGCAAAGGCCGCGCACAACTCCTGCCGCGCCTCGAAGACAACGGCCGCAAACTCGAAGCCGCATACAAAGCTCTCGTCAACGCACTGCGCGAAGGCCGCGCGATCTCACCCGCCGCTGAATGGCTGGTTGACAACTACCACATCGTCGAAGAACAACTGCGCGAGATTCGCCAGGATCTGCCCAAGAGCTACTACCACGAGCTCCCCAAACTCGCTGAAGGCGAATTAGCCGACTACCCACGAATCTACGCCGTCGCCCTCGCACTGATCGCACACACTGACTCGCGCCTCGACACGAACACGCTGCAAAGATTCATCGCCGCTTACCAAACCGTCGCGCCACTCTCGATCGGTGAGCTGTGGGCCGTCGCCATCACTCTGCGACTGGCACTCGTCGAAAACCTGCGCCGCCTCGCCATCGCGATCGCTCGTGCGCGCGCCGAGCGCGACGAGGCCGACAAGCTCGCCGACAAGCTGCTCGAGCTAGCCTCACTGCAACCGGCCAACGTCATGTCATTCGTAAGCGAGCGATTCGGAAAACAGGAAGAGCTGCCACACTCGTTCCTGGTCCAACTCGTGCAACGCCTTCGCGAACAGCATCCGTCCGTCATGCCCGTGATGGACTGGATCGAAAAACAGCTCGCGAAGGAAGGCACGACGGTCGAACAGATCATCCACGCGGAACACCAGCGACAAGCCGCGGCGCAGGTCACAGTCGGAAACATCATCACGAGCATGCGCCTGCTCTCAACGCTCGACTGGAACGACTTCTTCGAGAAAGTCAGTTTGATCGAGCGGCTGCTGGGTAACGATCCGGCGGGCGTTTACGCGCAAATGGAGTTTGCCTCGCGCGATCGCTATCGACACGTCATCGAACGCATCAGCAAACGAACGCGCACCAACGAGCTCGACATCGGCCAGGCCGCGATCGATCTCGCCGCCCACGCAAACGAAAAATCGCCGCGCGCAGCGACACGTCGGTTATTACCTTATCGACGCCGGCCTAACGCAGCTCGAATCGAAATTTCATTATCAACCTCGCACCGTGGAGCGATTCCGTCGCTTTCTACTGCGACACTGCACTGGGACTTATCTCGGCACACTCAGCGTCATGACCTTGCTGATCATGACGCTGCTGCTTTTCTTCATGTCTCGCTACGGCGTCGGTTGGCCGTTCCTGATCGTGACAGCATTGCTGGCGCTGATACCTGCGAGCGATCTCGCGATCACAGTGCTCAACTGGGACCTCACACACTTCTTCCCGCCACGCCTGCTGCCCCGGATGGAGACGTCGGACGGCATTCCCAACGACGCCGCGACATTCGTCGTCGTGCCGACGATCTTCCTGAACGATTCACAGGTGCACGAGCTCGTCGAGCGACTCGAGGTCCACTATCTTGCAAACCAGGACGAACACGTCTATTTCGCGTTGCTGAGCGACTTCCCTGACGCCGATTCAGAAGAAACACCAACGGACTCAAATCTCCTCGCGATAGCGCAAAGCGGCATCGACGCTCTGAATCGCAGGCACGGTAACGACCGCTTTCACCTGTTCCACCGAAAACGACAGTGGAACCCGAGCGAGCAAAAATGGATGGGCTGGGAACGCAAGCGCGGCAAGCTCGAGGAGTTCAACCGGCTGCTTCGCGGTGCACAGGACACGAGCTTCGTCGTACGGACCGCAAATAGCGAACTGCTGAGATCGATCCGTTATGTGATCACACTCGATTCCGACACGCAGCTTCCACGCGATGTCGCCCGCAAGCTTGTCGGCGCCGCGATTCATCCGCTCAATCAACCACAGATCAACGAGGCGACGAATCGTGTCACACGCGGTTACGGCATTTTGCAGCCGCGCGTCAGCATCGCTCTCTCAAGTGCATCACGCTCGAAGTTTGTTCAGATCTTCTCGGGCTACACCGGCATCGATCCGTACACGACGGCCGTGTCAGACGTTTACCAGGACTTCTTCGGCGAAGGTAACTTCACGGGCAAAGGCTTGTATGACGTTGACGCGTTTCAGACGACGCTCGAGAACCGCGTGCCGGCTAACTCCCTGCTGAGTCACGATCTGTTTGAATCTTTATTTGCTCGTGCGGCGCTGACAACTGACATCGAACTACTCGACGACTATCCCGCGTCTTACGAGGCCTACGCGAAACGATCGCACCGCTGGGTCCGCGGCGACTGGCAGATCATGCGCTGGCTGTTTCCGTCAGTTCCGGACGGGAACGGCAAGAGCAGTGCGCAACACGTTACCCGTCATCGCGCGCTGGAAGATCCTCGACAATCTCCGTCGCAGCCTCGTCGCTCCGGCGTTGTTTCTGTGGCTCGTCGCTTCGTGTGCGATGTTCCCCGGCTCCGCTTTGCTCTGGTCGCTCTTCGTCTTTCTCGTCATCGCGTTTCCGGTTTACCTGCACGTGACGACGGGCCTTGCAATGCATCCGCGCGGCATTCCCTGGACCAGCCACTTTTGGAGCCGCTGGGGCGACTTCCGCACCAACACCGCACAGATCGCGCTGTCGTTTGTGTTCCTGCCTCACCAGGCATGGTTGATGTGCGACGCGATCGTGCGCGCCCTCTATCGCCAGCTTATCTCGCGAAAGAAGTTGCTCGAGTGGGTGTCGGCAGCGGAAGCGGAAAGATCGTTGCGAAACGATGTGGAGTCGTTCGTTCGATTCATGTTGCCGGCGTTGGTTCTCACGATCATCGCGACCGGCTTAACATTCGACTTCAAGCCTCGTGCGCTTCCGATGATGGGAACGCTCTTCGTCATCTGGATGCTTTCGCCGTTAATTGCTTACTGGGTAAGCAAGCCGCGACCGGCGGAACGAAAGCTTTTGAACGAAGAAGACACGGCGTTTGCGCGGCTGATCGCGCGCCGCACGTGGCGCTTCTTTGAAACTTTTGTGGGCCCTGAAGACAACTGGATCCCACCCGACAACTTTCAGGAAGATCCCACGCCAGTCGTCGCGCATCGCACTTCGCCGACAAACATCGGCTTGTTGCTCCTCGGCAATCACTCGGCGCGCGATCTCGGTTACGTCGGCGCGCTCGAATTGGTCGAACGACAGGAGTTGACGTTTGCAACCCTTGCGAAGCTGGGTCGCCTGCACGGTCATTTCTTCAACTGGTACGACACTAAGACTCTCGAACCACTCCTGCCGCAATACATCTCGACTGTCGATAGCGGCAACCTCGCCGGTCATGCAATCGCAGTCAAACAAGCGTGCATCGAGTTTCCTGAAACGCGCCTGTTTGATTCATGCGTGATCGACGGGTTAACCGACACCATCAATGCCATCGATACGGAAGCCGTAGCTCTGGGCAGCTTCCGCCAACGCACTGACGTCGTGACAGTCAGACAGTTGCAGGACGAGATTGCTGCGTGTCGCGCGCTGCTGCAAGTCGAGCCCGGCGAGAGTCTGTCGGCGTGGATCGCGCTGTTTGATTCTCTCGGCCGTCGTGCTTCTGAAATCGAAGACATCGTGAACGCGCTCGTCCACGAGCACGGCGAAGTCAGTTTCAAAGAGTTGCGCTGGTGGGTTGGCGCGCTGCAACACCAGGTCAAAGCATCCCGCAGAGACGCGGAATCGCTGACAAACTGGGGTCGCTTGCTGCCCGCGGTCGAAAAGGAAATCGGTGACGCCGACAGCGACTGGGCGCCGGTGCTCAAACTCTTACAGCAGGTTCCGACACTCGCCGAGATACCGCAGCTTTGTGATAAAGCACTCGTCCAGCTTGCGGCCATGCAGAACAACGTCTCCCCAGCCGCTTCCCAGCTCACAAAAGCACTCGAGCAATCCGCCGGCGCTTCCGCAGACATGCTGTCACGCCTGAGTCGTCTCGCGCGTCGTTGCGATGAAATCGTCGAAGAGATGGACTTCTCATTTCTCTTCGACGTGGAGCGCAAACTCTTCACGATCGGCTACAACGTCACCGCCTCACGCGCAGACGATTCTTACTACGATCTGCTCGCTTCGGAAGCACGTCTCGCAAGTTTCGTCGGCATCGCGAAAGGCGACGTGCCAGCAACAACACTGGTTCCGCATGGGTCGCGCGCTCACAAAAGTCGACGGCGGACGCGCGCTGATCTCCTGGACCGGCACGATGTTCGAGTACCTGATGCCGCTGCTCGTCATGCGCGACTATCCGGCGACGTTGCTGGCAGAAACTTATCGAACTGTGGTCGACCGACAGATCGAATACGGCGAGGAGCGTGGCGTGCCGTGGGGAATTTCCGAAGCTGCCTACAACGTGCGCGATCTGCATCTCAATTACCAATATGGACCATTCGGCGTTCCCGGTCTCGGCTTCAAGCGCGGCCTGATCGAAGATCTCGTCGTCGCGCCTTACGCAACGATGCTGGCCGTGGCTATCGATCCGGATGCGGCGATGGACAATCTGCGCCGGCTGCAAAAAGAAGGCGCACTTGGACCATACGGGTTTTACGAGTCGATCGACTACACCGCTGAGCGACTGCCGGAAGGCCAGAAGTCGGTGCTGATTCGCGCTTTCATGACGCACCATCAGGGAATGAGTCTCGTCTCGCTCGCAAACATTCTCCACGAAGATGTGGGCGCGCAACGTTTTCACTCCGACCCGTCCGTGCAGGCAACCGAGTTGCTGTTGCAGGAGCGAATTCCCGTCGGCGTGCCCGCTGCTCATCCGCGCGCCGAAGAAGTGCTGACCGGACGTGTAGCCCAAACAATGCCCGGCATGATCACGCGCGTTTACGAATCCGCAGATCTCAGCACGCCACGCACGCAATTGCTTTCGAACGGCAGTTACAACGTCATGATCACGACTGCCGGCTCGGGCTATTCACAATGCGAAGACAACGCGGTCACACGCTGGCGTGAAGACGTAACACGCGACAACTGGGGCGCGTTTATTTACCTGCGCGACGTGCGCAGCGGCGCGGTGTGGTCGGCAGGTCACCAGCCCGTGCGACGCAAGCCGCAGTCGTACCACGTCGCTTTTTCCGAAGACAAAGCTGACTTCCGTCGCGTTGATTCGGGAATCTCGACGCGCATGGAAGTCGTCGTTTCAGCCGAAGACAACGCCGAGGTGCGTCGCATTTCGCTGACGAACCACACTTCACGCACGCGCGAGATCGAGTTGACCAGCTATGCCGAAGTCGTGTTGGCCACGTCAGATGCTGACGCAGCACACCAGGCGTTCAGCAATCTATTCATCGAGACGGAATTCGTTCCCGGCGAGAACGCGATCCTCGCTCACCGGCGCCAGCGATCTTCCGAAGAGCGTCCCATCTGGGGAGTTCACGTGGTCGTTGCGGAAGGTGACCAGGTCGGCGCGGTGCAGTATGAAACCGATCGCGGCCGTTTTCTCGGTCGCGGACGCACGGCAAGCAATCCGATCGCAGTGATGGAAGATCGCCCGCTTTCAAATACGACCGGCGCCGTGCTCGATCCGGTTTTCAGCCTGCGACGGCGCGTGAGAATTCCACCGAATCAAACGGTCCGTTGCTCGTTCAGCACGGCCGTCGCGCGATCGCGCGAAGAGGCGATGGCGCTCGCTGACAAGTATCACGATCCGAATATCTTCGAGCGCGAACTGCGCCTGGCCTGGACCAAGGCCCAGGTCGAGATGAGTCACCTCAAGATCGACGCGGAAGAGGCGCATCTGTTTCAACGTCTCGCGGCGCGCATCGTCTATTCCGATCCGTCACTGCGCCCGACGCCGCACGTGCTCGCGCTCAACACAAAAGCGCAATCGAGTCTCTGGGCTTACGGCATCAGCGGCGACCTGCCGATCGTTGTCGTTCGCATCAACAAAGCCGCCGACATGCGAACGGTGAAGAAAGCTCGTGCGCGGGCACGAGTACCTGCACTACAAAGGTCTTAAGAGTCGATCTGGTAATTCTCAACGACACGCCGACCGACTATCTACAGCTACTGCACCAGGAGCTGGAAACGACGATGCGCACCAGCGGTTTGCAAGCGTTGCAGGACAAGCCCGGCGGAGTTTACCTGCGACGCGCGGATCAGATGCCGGAAGCGGATCGCATTCTGCTACACGCCGTGGCGCGCGTCGTGATCGTTGCCGAGCGCGGATCGTTTGAGGATCAGATCGAGCGACCGCGCGTCGAAGAGCCTTTGCCGCCGCCGCTTGTGCCGCGCGTTGCCTTCGCAAACTTATCCGGAACTGACCGTGCCGCCGCCCGATCTTATCGTTCTTCAACGGGCTCGGCGGTTTTCACCAGGGCGGGCGTGAATACGTCACCGTTGCTCGGCGCGGAACAGTGGACGCCCGCGCCGTGGTCCAACGTGATCGGCAACAAAGTCGATTTCGGATTTCAGATCACTGAAACCGGCGGCGGTTGCACGTGGTCGATCAACAGCCGCGAGAATCGTCTCACGCCGTGGTCCAACGACGCGGTCAGCGATCCGCCGGGTGAAGTCGTTTACCTGCGCGACGAAGACTCCGGCACAGTCTGGTCCGCCACGCCTCTGCCGATTCGCGAGCGAGAGCCGTACATCGTCAGGCACGGCCAGGGCTACAGCGTCTTCGAACACACGAGCCACGGCATTTCGCAGGAGTTGCTCGTCTTCGCGCCGCTCGATGCGCCGGTGAAGATCTCGTTGCTGCGTCTGCGCAATCGCACCGGCCGGAAACGACGACTCATCAGTCACCAACTACAACGAACTGGTGCTCGGCGTTTCGCGAGCCTCGTCAGCGCCTTACATCATCACCGAGATCGATCACGCAACGCAGCAACGATCTTTGCGAAGAACCCTTTCAACAACGAGTTTGCCGAGCGCGTTGCTTTTGTTGCGACGAGTGAAAGAATTTCGAGTGCGACGTGCGATCGCAAGGAGTTCATCGGTCGCAATAGCTCACTGGAAACGCCGGCCGCACTCGGCGCGTCGGGTCTGGCCGGACGCGATGGCGCCGGCCTCGATCCGTGCGCCGCGATCCAGACAACCATCGAGCTGGCGCCGAACGAAGCGCGCGAAGTCATCTTCCTGCTCGGCGAAGCGGAGTCGAAGGAGGCGGCGCAAGCCGTCGTCGCAGACTTTCCGCCAGCCTGGAAACGTCAACGCCGCGTTTGAAAAAGTGCTGGCGCACTGGGACGAACTGCTCGGCACGATCGAAGTGCGAACACCGGACACGGCGCTGGACACGATGCTCAATCGCTGGCTGCTGTATCAAACGCTTTCGTGTCGCATCTGGGCGCGCACCGCGTTTTATCAATCCGGCGGCGCTTTCGGTTTTCGCGATCAGTTGCAGGACGTGATGGCGCTCGTCTACAGCAGTCCTGACGATCGCGCGCAAACAGATCGTGCTGGCAGCCGCAGCACCAGTTCAAGGAAGGTGACGTGCAACACTGGTGGCATCCGCCGAGTGGACGCGGCGTGCGCACGCGGATCTCCGACGATCTGCTGTGGCTGCCGTTTGTTACTGCGTTCTACATCAACGTGACCGGCGACGCTTCGGTGCTTGGAGGAAGTGGTTCCCTTCCTCGAACAGCCATTGCTTACGCCGGATCAGCATGAAATCTACATGCAACCTGCAGTTTCGGAGGAGATCGGCCTCGATCTACGAACATTGCGCGCGTGCGATCGATCGCAGTCTCGCCGTCGGTAAACACGGCCTGCCGTTGATGGGCGGCGGCGATTGGAACGACGGCATGAATCGCGTCGGCATCGGCGGCAAAGGCGAAAGCGTGTGGCTCGGTTGGTTTCTCTACACGACGCTGGCCGCTTTCACGCCGCACGTCGATGCACGGAAACAGAAGATGCGCGGCAATCGCTATCGCAAACACCTGGACAACCTGCGCAAAGCGCTTGAAGAAAAAGGCGTGGGACGGCGACTGGTATCGCCGCGCTTATTTCGACGACGGCACGCCGCTGGGTTCGGCGCGCAATGAAGAATGTCGCATCGACTCGATCGCGCAGTCGTGGTCGGTGATTTCCGGCGCGTCGGATCCGTATCGCATGGGACGCGCGATGGCTGCGGTTGAAGAGTATTTGATCCGGCGTGGCGATGGTCTGGTGATTCTCTTCACGCCGCCGTTCGACAAAGGCAATCTCGATCCGGGTTATATAAAAGGATACGTTCCGGGCGTGCGTGAAAACGGCGGGCAGTACACGCACGCTGCGATCTGGACCATGATCGCGTACTCGATGCTCGGCGATGGCGAGCGCGCCGGCGAGCTGTTCGCGCTGCTCAATCCGATCAATCACTCATCAACGCGCGCGGGTCTGCACAAGTACAAAGTCGAGCCTTACGTTGCGGTCGGGGATGTTTATGCGGTGCCGCCGCACAACGGTCGTGGTGGCTGGACGTGGTACACGGGATCGGCGGGCTGGATGTATCGCGCGGGACTCGAGTCGATACTCGGGTTCAAACTGCAAAACGATCGACTCGAGATCGATCCGTGCGTGCCGCGCTGGTGGCGCGAGTTCGAGATCACTTACCGGCGCGGTCGCGCAGTTTACCGGATCAAGGTTGAGAATCCGCTGGGTGTGAGTCGTGGGGTGGTGAGTGTCGAAGTGGATGGCGTGGCGCAGGCAGACGAGCGATCATCGAACTGATGGACGACGAGCAAGACGCACAATGTCCGGATCGTGATGGGTGAGCCGGTTAAAACCGAAGAATCAAGCGAAGCAGCGCAACAGGCGCAGGCTTAACTTGAAATCCTGAATCTTGTAATCCTGTCGACTTTTACAGGATGACAAATTCAGGATTACAAGATTCATCAGCTGCCGCCATGTCCGCTTCGCTGATATCGAAGTTCGCCGAAACCTTCTGCACGTCGTCGTGGTCTTCGAGCGCTTCCATCAGCTTCAACATCTGCCGCGCGTCGGCGCCTTCGAGTCGTATGTAGTTTTGCGGCACCATCTCAACTTCCGCGACCTGCGGTTCGATTCCCGCTCCCTTCACCGCCGTCAGCACAGCATCGAACGCTTCCGGTGAAGTGATGATCTCGAAATTGTCTTCATCGTCGCGCAGATCGTCCGCGCCCGCTTCGATCGCGAGTTCAAAAAGTTCTTCTTCCGATTTCGCGGCCTTGCTCGACAACGATGTAACCCTTCTTCTCAAACATCCAACCCACTGAGCCACTCTCACCGAGGTTGCCGCCATTCTTCGAAAAGAGGTGCCGAATCTCCGCGACCGTGCGGTTGCGATTGTCAGTCATCGACTGAATCAGCAGCGCCACGCCGCCTGGACCATAACCTTCGTAAGTGATCTCTTCGTAGTTGACGCCTTCTTCTTCGCCCGTGCCGCGACGGATCGCGCGGTCGATCGTGTCGTTGGGCATGTTGCCGCCCTTGGCGTCGAGAATCGCCTTGCGCAGACGTGCGTTGGCGTCAGGATCGCCGCCGCCGGTGCGCGCCGCGACGGTGATTTCTTTAATAAACTTCGTGAACAGTTTGCCGCGCTTGGCATCGAGCGCGCCTTTCTTGTGCTTAATACTATGCCATTTCGAATGTCCGGACATTTGAGTTTAGATCCTTCTGGAGATTGTGGTCGTCAGGGACGGCAATATATCACAACACGCGTTTCTCCCGCAAAGTGCAGCCAAAGGCTGCTGCTATTGCGAAGTCAAGCAAGCTAAAGCCTTTGCACCTTTGCGGAAACTTACCCTACTTTAATTGCTCGTATTCTTTCCGCGCCTTGCACCAGCACCGGCAGGTCGGGATCGGCGTCTTTCCACAGCGCAAAGAAATCCTGGTATGACTTGCGCGCGCCGGCTGTGTCGCCGTTGATGGCCAGCAGCGCGTGCCAGACCGAGGTGGGCGAGCACGCTGGCGCGGTGAAAGAATGTCTATCCCGGGCTGGTCTATGATCGCCTTGAATTCCGCCGCGGCTTCTTTGCCCATGCGCTGCTTGCAGGTAAAGATTCCTCGCGCGTAGTTCGTTCGAGAGCCAAGAATGATCCCGCCTTCATAAGCCACGCACTGACTCGAACAACTGAATCGCCTGACTAACGTTCCCCCGGCTCTCTCTCAACTGCCCGCAGCACAATCGGCGGAACAATCGAATTGATGACCGTGTTCTTCGGATACAGCGGTGCGTGCTTCCTCGAGCAGCGATTGCGCCTGGCTCGAGATCGTCGCAAGCTGCGTAGACACGCCGCGCCGTTGGCGAGGTTCATCTGCCACGCATGTAGATTCAAGCGCTGCCTTCGCATTGGCTTTAGCCTGATCGCACTTTCCGATCGTCACCAGGTCATCCGCCAGATCCATCAGTGCACTCGGCGCATTCTCCGCGCGATCCTGCTGCTTGAACATTCGACAGCGCGCTTTCTGCAGCTCTTCCGCGCTGCTTTACCTTGCCGAAGTACAACGCGGTCGCACTCAGCCTAGAGCGGTAAATTCTGCTTCTTCCGGTTTGCCACTGGCCCACTTGACTTCGCGATCCATCGCCGCCTGATCTCGCCGCAGAAAAGCAAAGAAATAGTTAGTTGACGTGCGCTGCTGAACGAATCGGGATTGATCTTCTGCAGCTCTCTCGCTCCGCCTGCTCGGCTTCATCGAAGCCGTCCGAGCAGCGATAAAACTCCGCGACCAGATTGTCTCGCGCGCTGATATTATTCGGACTCAGCCTGACTGCTTCGAGAGCTTCCTTCAACGCTTCTTCGTGCCGGCCCAGAAATTTGTAGTTGAGCGAAAGATTGTTGTGCGGGATGAAATCGTTAGGATAAAGCCTGGCCCAGGTTTGCAGCGTTTCAATTGTCTTATCGATTTCGCCGGTGATGTAAGTGTAATACTTTTCCGTGATGTAGAGCCGTTCACGTTCGCTCACGCGATCGCGAAGGTCATAAGCCTTCTGCACGTATTCTTTCGCGGCTTCAAGCTGTTCCTGGTTTCCGTAGTGAACGCCGATGCGCGCGTAAGCCATCGCAAAATTCGGATCGAGCTCGACTGCGCGCTTGTAAAACGTCAACGATTCGCGCGCTCCTTCCTTTCGCCCGCTCCTCGTTGGCCATCGCATAGGCCTTCAGCGCTTCCAGCGAAGACGTAGTCGCCTGCTCGATGCTCACGTCGTACTTCTGCATCGAGCTCAACGACTCGCCCAAGCTTCTTGTCGCAGGTTCGACGCCGCGATGCCGAGCGAAGAAAGCACTTTCTCCTTACTCTCGGCTTCGATATGCTCGCGCGCAATCGGATCGCCGGAACGCGGATTCATCGCTTCCAGAGTGATCACGTAATGACTGCCGAGACTCGCGATCGATACCCGTCAGCATCGCCTTGATTCCCTGTCGCTCGCAGATCTCGCGACCAACGTCACGCGTGATTCGATCGTCAGGCGAGCGGCCCATGAAGCGCAGCGTTTCGCGCACACGCTCTTCGGGAAACAAGTTTAAGAACGGCGTTTGTCCGAGATGCACTGCGAGCGCCTGCTTGAGCGTGCCGTCAAAAACCGGTTCGCCGGTGGTGTTGACAAAGTCGGTAAGCAGCACCGTGTCGCGCTCGGTAAGCGGCTGCGAGTTGCGCTTGTACAAGTAGAACGCGGAAGCAGTCGCGACGACGAGAACAAGCGCGACGATGGCCGCCGCGACTTTGTGACGCTTGATTCCAGTCGCGATGTACTCGGCGCTCGAAACATGACTGATCGTTTTCTCAGCAGTCGGCATCGCCTGTTGCGCGGCCGTCGGCGCAGCGGCGAGCTCACTGATCTTCGATCGCGTGAAACTGCCCGGCGGCGCGGATCGTTCCAGCTCCGATTCAAACTCCAACCGTTGCTTGAGCCGGCGCAGATCCGTGATGAGTTCCTTGACTGTCTGATAACGCTCGTCGCGATCCTTTCGCAGCGCCTTCATCACGATCCAATCGAGCTCGGCGGGCACGTTGGGCGCGAAACGAGCAAGCGGCGGCGGTTCTTTCTGCGTGATGGCGACGATAACGTCCGTCGACGTTTCGCCTTCGAAAGGAGTTCGGCCCGCGATCATTTCGTAGATCACAACGCCCAGACTCCAGATG
Organism: uncultured Acidobacteriota bacterium; assembly: GCA_963748155.1. GTDB lineage: Bacteria > Acidobacteriota > Blastocatellia > Pyrinomonadales > Pyrinomonadaceae > PSRF01. The sequence goes on from CAVVHV010000006.1 coordinate 983,668, forward strand.
TCGCTGCGTGCATCGACTGGTTTGCCGCGCGCTTGTTCCGGCGACATGTAATGAGACGTGCCCATCACGACGCCGGCATCCGTCTGCACCAGCACCCTCGTCGACGCTTCGGCATCGGAGGGACTTCGATCGATCGTCTCGGTGAGTTTTGCCAGGCCGAAGTCCAGCACCTTCACGTAGCCATTGCGACGCACCATGATGTTGTCAGGCTTGATGTCGCGATGAACGATTCCGGCCGCGTGTGCTTCTTCGAGCGCGCTGGCGACCTGGACGGCGATGTCGAGAATCTCCGGAGTCTCGAGTTGTGAGGCGGCAATCTTTGCGCCGCAGCGTGACGCCGTCGATGTATTCGGTGGCGATGTAATGCCGGCCCTCGTCGACTCCGACTTCATGAATCGTGAGAATGTTTGGATGATTCAGGTTCGACGCCGCTGAAGCTTCCTGTTCGAAACGATGCAGGCGATCTTTGTTGGTAGTGAACTCCTGGCTCAGGATCTTGATCGCGACCTTGCGGCCGAGCTTCATGTCTTCGGCAAGATAGACCACACCCATCCCGCCCGCGCCGAGCTTCTCGAGAATCCGGTAATGCGAAATCTTTTCGGGATCCATCACTAAATTTTATAATGACGATTGGTGGCTAAAAACTCTAAACGGGCCGCTCAACAGCGTGCCCGCGACCGCCTGCTTGAAACAGCCAAACAATCAGAATCGCAACGAGCGGCGAGATGTCGATCCATCCGAGTGGTGGAATCATCCGGCGCAACGGCCCAAGCAACGGTTCAGTCACGTCAACCAAAAACCGCATGAGCGGTTTGTGTAGCTGACCATTCCCCACGAGAAAACGATGCGCATAATGATCAATAGAATGTAGATCGACAACAGCCCGTACAATAATAAAACCAAGCACTGCGAACGATCGCGCCACGTTGCGCGCTGATCCATCACCCCAGACAGTCGTCGCAGCAATAGTTCCGACCAACCTGAAGAAGAAATAACCGAGCAGTATCACTATCAAAATCACTACCAGCGGAGCGAACTTCGGATCCATACCGAAGTTGCGCAAACCGCCGCGCACCGGAATAACAAGTCCGTCACGTAAGTCGCCGCACGGTGCGCGACGTCCACGCAAATGGATTTAAATCCATCGCGTCGGCGATCAGCCTGACGATCATCAGCACGATGACAGCGACGATGACCACGACGATGCCAGATGTAATAAACCAAACAGTACGTTCGATGATGAGCATATTTTTAATGTCTCGGAACCTCGTTCGCCGAAGATCGCCGTGCCGACGCGGACCATCGTTGCGCCCTCTTCGATCGCAACCTCAAAATCGTGAGTCATACCCATTGACAGCTCGCCCGTCCGATCTCGCAAATGCGCCCGCGCGCCGCAAGCTCATCCCGCAACTCACGTAATCGACGAAAGAAAGGCCGGCTTTGTTCCGGGTCGTCAAAAAACGGCGGCAGCGTCATCAACCCGATGAGCTTCAGTCGACGTCAGTGGTCCAAGACCGTCCACCAAATGGGTTAATTCTGATTCGTCAATACCCGATTTCGTTTCTTCGTGGCCCAGATCGACCTGAATCAGAACTGGCAAGCTTCTCCCTGCCCTCTTCGATACACAAGCGATCGAGTCGCCGTGCTAAATCGACTGAATCGAGCGAATGGATGACGTCAAAAAGGTTAACAGCACGTCGCGCTTTGTTGGCCTGAAGGTGGCCGACAAGGTGCCAGCGCGCGGCGTTACGCCCCAATTTCGGTAATCTTTTCTTCGGCCTCCTGGACGCGATTTTCGCCGATATCCACTGCCCCAAGTTCGATCAGCTCTCTTCATAGCGGACGCCGGATGGGTCTTGCTGATGGCGATGAGCGTGACCTCTTCGGGAGGCGGCCGCACTTTTTGGCGGCGGCTGCAATGCGGGCGCGGACGGCCGCAAGTCGTGCTGCCAGTTGATCTTGCGTCGGGTCAACGGTTGCCATAGGAAGCTCAGCAGGCTCTTCGATGCAGCATCATAATAACCCAGACGGCAAAAGGTCGCAGAAGCGGCATGAAGATTGATGCTATGGTAGCCCGTTGCGGCCCCAGAACCTCATAGGCCGGTCGTTTTAAGGAGGAACTTTCGATGAAGCTTTACATCTAGAAAGCTGTTAGGAATTCTGGTAGTGGGTCTGGTGATACTCGTGGGCGTAGCGACTGATGCGATGGGCCAGGGACGTGGTCGCAGAGTTCGCGATTCTGATAGGAAGTGCGGCAAGTTTGTTAACTGTCAGACGCGCGTGACGGTCGTTGGGATGGACGCGGACCTAATCGTCGTTCAGGATTTCACAAACAACTTCAGACGTAATCGCAACCGCGATCGCGACTTTGACCGCATCAGTCGGAGACGATCGTCATCGCGATCGTGATTTCAACAATAATCGATGGCGTCGCGGCGGAGATAGGCATTCTTGACACCCTCCAAACGCATTCGCATAATGACCTACCCGGCATCTTGCGGATGTGGCGGAACTGGCAGACGCGCAGGTCTCAGAAGCCTGTGATGGTGACATCGTGGAGGTTCAAGTCCTCTCATCCGCACCAAGATATTTAAAGGCCAGTCTGTTAATACAGGCTCGCCTTTTTCGTTAATGTGTGAATGGTTTCTCTCGTTAATTAAAAATAATTGTCACGGATTTTCGGAGCCCGGTGTTTTCGTAGTAAGAGGTCCAGTTCCGAAAGGGGAGTATTAATGAACGTCGAACAAGCAGCTTTGATGGAAACCGACAATTTGAGGCATGCACATGTTGCCAGCACTACTGCCTGAGAGAACGGTGCGTTTGAAACTTGCCGAGCGACCGGATCGCGATCGCATTCAACGCGTTGTCGATCTGGCTGACGCACTTTTGGCAGAGGCCGAAACACTGGCACGTGACAAGGCTTTCACTGAGGAAGCAACCAGACTCAAACCGTTGGACATTCTCGGCGGTATCAATTTCTATGACGAAGTGCAGCGGTTCGAGACCCACCTAATCAAGATGGCGCTGTGCTGAAACCGGAGGTAATCAGGCGAAGGCAGCAAGGCTTCTTGGAATTAAAGCAACTACCCTGAACTCCAAAATTAAACTCTTCAAGATTGACGTAGGCTAGGCTCCCCAGCCAGCGTTCAACCGTCTTATACTTTCAATTAACTGCTTCCGACGTCCCGAGCAGCTCGGCCTCGGTGACGTCGGAGACTGTTAACGTCTGTTCCTGAAAAAGATTTGAATCGATCAGCGTCTGCACGACGTAACGGCCCGCCGTCGGGAAGGTCACGTTCACAAAGAAGCTGATGTTATCGGCGAAGCCGCCGGATGGCGATCTCGAAACGCGTCGGCTGCGATACGACGACGGGCTGTTGTCGATCGGGCGTGAGGATGCGCACCTCGGAGAGGTAACTGCCCTGTCCCTGCCAGTGATTCACAACAGCAAACTTGATCAACGACACGGGTACTTGTTGCACGATGATGTTCTGGAAAACACCCATGAACGACAGCTTGTTGCCCGCCTCGAGGCGAACGTCGTCACAAAACAACGTGTAAAGTAATTCCAGTTTATTTGTTGTTGTCTCTGTGTCTGCTCATCTTGTTAATCCTGTAATCCTGTCATCCTGTCTAAAATCTATTCCAACATTCCTTTAAACGCGTCTTCATCAATCACCGTGACGCCAAGCGACTGCGCTTTATCCAACTTCGATCCGGCCGCCTCGCCCGCAACAACATAATCTGTCTTCTTGCTCACAGAAGAATTCACTCGTCCGCCTCGTGCTTCAATCTGCGCGCGTCGCTTCGTCGCGCGTGAAGCTCGCCAGTGTTCCCGTAAGCACAAACTGCTTACCGGCGAAGCGCTCATCAGCTTGCGCGCTGCTGCGTCGATCAGCTTCAGTTTTTACTCCGGCAGCTCGCAGCCTATCACAAAGCGCGCGATTCCCTTCATCGTCAAACCAGTCGCGCACACTCTCAGCAACCGTCAATCCAATCTCCGGAATCGCATCGAGCTCTTCAACCGACGCTTCGGTGAGCTTTTCGAGCGAGCCAAGCTCGTGCGCGAGGATGCCCGCCGGTTCGCTCACCCACATGACGAATCCCGAGCGCATAAATCAGATTCGAAAGATCGCGCGACTTGCTCGCTTCGATCTGCGCAGCAGATTCGTACGCCGACTTCTTCGCCATGCGCGGCAGACTCGCGACTTGATCGAGTGTCAGCGAATAAAGATCGCCAACATCCTTCACGAGGTTCTCGGCCACGAGTTGCTCCGCGAGCACGTCGCCCAAGCCTTCGATCCGCATCGCCCGTCGCGAAGCGAAGTGAAGCAGACGCCCATCAGCTGCGCCGTGCAATCCGCTGCCACACAGCGCGCTACGACTTCACCTTCCGGACGCGAGATCAACCCACCACACACCGGACAATTCTCAGGCGGCTCAAAATCCTTCTCTTTTCCCGTGCGTTTCGACGTGACGACGCTGAGCACTTTCGGAATGATCTCGCCGCTCTTCTCGATCATCACCCAGTCGCCGATCTTGACGTCCCAAACGCTTGATCTCATCTTCGTTGTGCAAGCGTCGCGCGCGACGACAGTCGTGCCGGCGAGAAGCACTGGTTCCAAAAGCGCGACAGGAGTAATCGCGCCCGTGCGTCCTACCGAGACAAAGATGTCCAGAACTTTCGTTGACGCCTGGCGCGCGGGATACTTGTAAGCGATGGCCCAACGCGGCGCTTTCGACGTCGCGCCAAACTCGTCCTGCAGCGCGGTTGAATTGACTTTCACAACCAGACCATCGATCTCGTAGCCAAGATCGTCGCGCAGAGCTTCTTTCTCATTCGCGAAGTCGATCACTTCGTCGATCGTCTCGCAGAGCTTGCGATGCGGGTTGACGCGAAAGCCTGCCTTCTCGAGCCAGTCGAGTGCTTCCCAGTGAGTGGGAAACGGCTTGCGACCATTCAACAAGCAGATCGTAAGCAAACATGTCGAGCTTGCGCCGCGCGACCAGACGCGAATCGAGTTGGCGGATCGCGCCGGCGGCAGCGTTGCGCGGATTCGCGAAACGCGGCTCGCCCAGCTCTTCTCTTTCCGCGTTCGTTCTTTCAAAAACATCTCGCGGAATGAAGACTTCACCACGCACTTCGAGATTCGCATCAATGCGTTTCTTTTGCGACTTCGAGACGCAGCGGCACGCTGCGGATCGTGCGCGCATTCTGAGTTACGTCTTCACCGATGCGTCCATCACCACGCGTCACGCCGCGCATCAACAAACCATCTTCATACTGCAACGACAAAGACAGACCATCGATCTTGAGCTCGGCGACGTACTCGAGCGTCCGACCTTCGGCGAGACGACGGCAACGCTCGTCAAACGCGCGCAGCTCGTCGATGTTGTAGCTGTTGTCGAGCGAGAGCATCTGGCGCGTGTGGACAACTTCGGGAAAACCTTCCGCGGGTCGTCCGCCCACTCGCTGCGTTGGACTGTCAGACGTGATTAGCTCCGGATGCGCTGCTTCGAGCTTCTGGAGCGTTCTCCATGAGCTCGTCGTACTCGCGATCGGAGATCTCCGGGGCGTTTCCGACGTAATAGAGTTCGTCGTGACGACGGATCTCGTTTCTGAGTTTTTCGATCTCGGCAATTTGGTTTTTTGTTTAGCCACGGATTACATCGGATGATGACTGATTTCAACTTGTGAATGACGCGCCCGATGAGTTTGATGGTCCTGAGGAAATCGTCGACGCGAATGTTTTCATTCGGCCCGTGCTGGATTTGATCCGGCGTAGCTCGTGCCAAAAGACGCCACCGGCGTCGGCGGATCGGAAACACCACAAACCGCGCCGACTGGTCCACTCGACGGATCCATCGGATAGATCACCGGCGGCTTGCCATAAACTTCCGTAGTCGACTCAATCACCGCACGCGCAACGCGCGACTTCGCCGACGACTTCGCGAGCGGCGCACTTCCGAGCTCGATGATCTCGATATCTTTGAATCCACGCACGTCGAGATGTTCTCGCAAAAGTCCAACGACGATCTGCGCCGTCAGATCCGGCACGAGCCGGAAATCAAGCCGCGCCATCGCCGTGCTCGGCAAACGGTTTTTGCGCCGGCTTCGGTGTGGCCAGTGTGAATACCGCAGATCGTGCAGGTTGGACCAAAGATGTGTTCTTTGACGAGCGTGTGCCCTTTCATCGCGCGCACCCAGCCGCCGATGCGAAACTCGCGTTTCAATCCCGCTTCGTCCAGCTCGATCGTTCTTCAGCACTTCCGCATCTTCGTCACTGATCGGAGCAATGTGCGACGAGAACCCATCGATCGTGATCACGCCTTTTGGCGAGGTGATCGTGGCGAGTGCCTGCACCAGCCGCCAGGCGGGATTCGGAACGATCGTGCCCCACTTCGAGTGCAGATCGGAGCGCGCGCCAAACGCGCGAAGCTCGAGAAACGTGATGCCTTTGAAGCCGAGACTAACAACCGGATTTTCTTTCGTGTCGCTCGAGCCTTCGTCCCACAAACAGCCGTCCGCCTTCAACAACTCCGCGTTCTCAGTGGTGAAGCGATAAAGACTCGGACTGCCGAGACCATCTTCGCCTTCGACAATGAAGCGAAGCGTCACCGGCAGTTTCCCAAACGTTTTTTGATAAGCTTCGACTGCTGCCAGACGCGCGACGAGATCGCCTTTGCTGTTCGCCGCGCCACGCGCGTACAGCTTGCCGTCTTCGATCGTGGCGGCGAACGGTCCGGCAGTCCAGTCAGTCAGGTGGCCCACCGGCTGAACGTCGTAGTGCCCGTAAATAACAAACGTCTTTGGACCACTGCCACACTCACCGTAAATGATCGGATAGCCGGAACCAACGCGAAACGAGCGCGTGCCGATGCCGACTCGCTGCATCGACTGCTCGACCGTTTCCGCAATCGCGCGCATGCCCGTGCCACGCGCGGCCACTGACGGCATGCGGCAAAGCTGCTGCAACCGCTCCGTAAAGCTGCGTGCGTGCCGGTCTACATATCGATCAAACTTCGCAAAGCTCATGAGTCATCCGATCAAACATCTGTGTCTATCCTGCAAATCCTGGTTTCTAACTCGCCTCGAACAACACGTATCTCGACTCTTCTTCACCCCGCTCAAATCCCGCACAAACCAATCCATCCGCAAACGCCCGCTGAAACTCCTTCCTCACACGCGCCTGCTCATCACGCGCGCGCTGAACATCTCGCTTCAACAAGTGCATTCCAATCAGCAGGTATCGCTATCGTCGCCACACGCTTCCCTTCAAACGGCGCCTCCGCTCCCTTCGCCAGCGCATGCACACGAGCAGAATCTATATTCCACGTCGCAGACAACCGATCGCTCGGCAGACCCAGTCGCTCGCTTCAGTCCTGCATCGGCTCCGTAATCAACGCCGTAAAAATTATCAAGGTAGGTTTCAACAGTGGCGCCAAGCCGGTTGAGATTGAAGTGCGCGTTACGCGCCAGCATCGGATCCCACGTCCACTTGATCAACTTCCTTCCGTCGCGCAGTGCGCGCTCGCGCTGCGCCCACTTCAAACGCGCGCCGACACCTTTGTTCTGATAGTCCTTCGCGACCGCCATCATGTGCGAGTAACCAAAGATCTCGTTGCCGCGCACCGCGGCCAGGTGATGAACAAAACCAACCATGCGATCGGCTACAAATGCCCCAAGCGTCCAGCCGCCGGCCTGGCGGGACACGATCAAATGGCGGCGGGGTGAGAGTTCAAGATCAGGAAGGCCGAAAGCTTCACGCTGCAACGCAACACAACGATCAAACTCCTCGATCGTTGTGCATTCCCGAATTGTCGTCTCTTCCATCCGTAAACATTATCCCTTCAATGGACGTGCCGGTATTTGAATAGTTGACTGCAAGCCGCGCGGTACGAGGTTCTCAAGAGTCACGCTTCCGTTGATCAGCTCGAGCAGTTTACGACCGATGATGATGCCGAGCTCGTTGATGTTTGCTTCGTGATTTGCCGAGCCGTGCTCCGGATCGAAAACATTCGCGAGGTCCGCGCGCGTCTCGCCGTTGTCGATCACTTTGAACAACAACATTCCGTCAGCGTCGCCGTCGATGTTGATTCTCACCGACTCACCCGCAGGGCTACGACTCACCGCCCAGGCAATGAAGTTGAACAGCGTCTGTCGCAACTTTCCCTGATCGGTAACGATGGTTGTGATCTCAGGAGCGAGCTCATACTCGATCTTGACCTGTTGCTTCTGGGCCATGCGCGCGGCGGCGGCACACGATTCTCGCAACGTCTCTCTGATCGAAAACTCCTGGACAAAAACCTCCGTATGTCCGGCTTCAATGCGCGACAGATCGACGAGTTGGTTCAAACTCGCTTGCAGTTGCAGGCCTGAGTCCTGCACTTTCTGGCAAAAACGGCGCTGGGTGTCAGTCAGCTCTTCCTGATCGAGAAGAATTTCAGTGAACCCGAGAATCGAAGTTAAAGGCGTGCGCAACTCGTGTGACATGCGCGCCAGAAACAATGAACGGTAGTGCGAAACTCTCCGCAACTCGCGATTAGCCTCTTCCAGCTCGGCGGTTCGCTTTCTCAACTCGGCAATCAGTAGTTCTTCACGGGAGTTGTGTTCCGCCGGTACGCTGGCTGCTACCCTGTTTGACATCGTGACTTTCTCCCTGTCGACACTTTCGCTTGGTATGTCGTCCATATAGATCTGACCTGTTGAAGTTCGGCAACTTGGGGGTCAATCAGGATGTTATTTGGCATCAATATAGGGTTTACCGTTCGCGGCTGTCAAAGTTTAGTTGCCGCGACGACCCTGCCCCCACAGAATGATTAACGCATTCTTTCTTGTGTTTTTTATGCGTCTTTGTGGCTAATATATCGCGGGATGAACGGCCAACTCAGCGAGCAGCCGCTCGCGGAACTCATTCGTGAAATCTCATCGAAGTCTCTGAGCGGCAGGTTGCGGCTCGAGCACGAGCGCGTCCACGTCGTTGCTTACTTTGAAACGGGAAAGTTTTTGTATGCCGCGTCCAATGTGCGCCACTTGCGTGTGCGTGAATACCTGAAAAAGGCGGAAGTTGTTTCGGATCAGGATCTCGCACAGTTTAACGAGCGAGTCACCGATACGGATCTGCTGAAAGTACTGTGCGCGCAAAAGCTTCTGTCGCCGGCCGTGGCTGAACAGATTCAAGCGCGGCTGGTCGCCGACGTGCTGCGGCTCGCGCTTTTATGGACTGAAGGCGCGTGGGAATTTGAAGGGCGCTCGCGTCTTGGGGAACAACTCAATTCGCAGATCGATCTCGATGGCCTGTTGCTTGAGGCGGCCCGCAGGGTGCCTGCGAAGTTTGCTGCTTCTCGTTTCGATAATCCCGCTGAAGTTATCACGCCAGTCGAAGATCCTTTCGTGAATGAGAACCTGCTGCCGGCAGAAGTGTTTCTGCTATCGCGCGTCGATAGACCAACTACTGTTCGTGAGCTGGTTGCGGTGAGTGGATTGGGCCACGACGAAACCCTCGGACACATGTATACACTCGCACTCGCTGGTCTGCTCAAACGCGAACACTGGCATAGTGTGTTTCGAGGTGATCAACCAACTCCACGGCCAGCACCTAAGAAGATCGTGCCCACGCCTCCGCCACCGGTTGAACGCGAGCAAACTCACGAGACTGATCCGCAGGACGTTGAACGTCTTGTCGTGAGAGTGACAAATGCTCGCACGCATTACGAGGTGCTGGGCGTTCAGCCTGAAGCCTCGGCACCTGAGTTGAAGACAGTTTATTACCAACTGGCGCGGCGTTATCATCCTGATCGGTTTCGTAAGAGTGACGCGGGGTTGCTGCCGCGCATCGAAGCGGCGTTTGCGCGGATAACACAGGCTTACGACACGCTGCGCGATGATCAGATGCGTGCAAGCTACGACGCGAAACTCGAGGTGCGCAAAAAAGTCGATCACCTGGCTGACTCCGCGCCGAAAGCAAGCACACCGGCGCCGCAGCCCGAGGCAGTCGCCGAAGGCGCAGCGGAGCCAGTGGTATCAGCAGCCGAACGGGCAGCGATTCAGTTTAAAGAGGGATTTGCCGCGCTCGAGATGGGACAAAAGAAAGTGGCGCTCGGGTTATTTGCGTCGGCTGCGAGAGCTGTGCCCAACGAGCCACGTTACCGCGCGTTTTATGGGCGGGTGCTCGCTGAAAACGAAGCAACGAGGCGCGCGGCCGAAACAGAATTGAGCGCTGCAATAAAACTCGATCCGAAGAACACTGAATATCGAATGATGCTGGCGGAGTTGTATCGAGATCTCGGTTTGAAGCTGCGTGCGAAAGGTGAAGCGGAGCGCGCCGTCGCCGCGGATCCAAACAACCGCAAGGCGCGTGAGTTGTTACGAGCATTGAAATCAAAAGCCACAAAAAATCGGATATTCATAGGACATGCACGCTGGACAGTTTTCATTTTGAGATTTTTGTGCTTTTTTGTGGCTAATAAATTTTGAGGCTATATGGCGGCAGTTCAGACAGAGTTGATCGATAGCGCGGCGGCTGAGGCTTTCATTCAGCTCGCGAAGACGACGGATAAGTTCGAGCGCTACGAGAATCCACACGCGCAACGCATCGCAGTCATCGCGGATGAGATCGCGCAGCAGTTTCAACTCGCGCGGCATGATCGCGGCTCGTTGTACGCTGCGTCGCTGTTGCACGATCTCGGCGAGGTGGCGATGGAGCGCGATTACATCCAGGCCACCGGACCTCTGTCCGCGGAAGAGCGACTCGATCTCGCGCGTCATCCGGTGCTTGGTGAACGCGAGGCGTCGCGAGTCGGAGCAGATCGCGCGGCGCAGTTGCTCGTGCGCTGGCACCATGAATGGTGGAACGGCGTGGGCTATCCGGATGCGCTGCGACGTGAAGAGATTCCGCTCGCCGCGAGAATATTGCGGCTGGCCGATTCGTACGCGGCGCTCACCGATGCGCGACCATTCCGCCCCGCGATGACTGAAGAAGATGCGAGACGTGTGTTGATCGATGGTGCCGGGATCGAGTTTGATCCGGCAGTGGTGAATGTGTTCCTGTCGCTCGAGCGTTTTCCGGAATTGGAGTCGTTTGCAAAATCTGAAGTTGAACCGGTCGAAACAGTTGTTAAGCAAGGCCGCGGCTGGGATCTGTTTTCGTCGTATTCCTAAGTTATTATGCAATTTTCGAATGGTTGGCTGGCTTTTGAACTGGGCGTGCTCCGGCGACTGAAGTTTGCTTCAGTTGCATTGCCCTTTACCGGAGAACCGGAGCTCTCTGTCCAACTCAAGAATTGGCGAGTTCGAGTGGCGGCCAACGATCCGATGCTCTGGTCCTACACCAAAGCCCTCGCCCTCGTCGAAAACAACACCGAACAACTCAACGAAGACGATCTCAACGCGCTGCTCGATGACGCTTACGTGCCGCGTGACAAGATGTCGAACTCCGCATTGCTGAAATGGTTCAACGAGACCGATGCGTGGTGGTTCGATAATTTGCGGTTCAACGCCGAGGAGCTCGAACCGTACAAGCGCGCAGTCGCGTTAACCGCCGGAATGATGACCGGCGACTACGTGCTTTCTTTCAACGAACAAACACGCACGTTGCGCCAGCCATTCTCGTTGCCGGATGTTTTTCGTCGCATGCTGGAGTGTTTGCCGGACCCGACGGACAACGCTATGCGCAATCAGAGCACGAATCAGGATGTGCGCAGCTTTGTCGCTGAGCGCCATCACACGGATCTTTTGTTTTTGAGACTGCCGGTTCCTGTGACTCAGACCAACACGGCAAAGGATCCGATCGTCACGTGGCGTGAGGAGTGGCTGCGGGGCGGCGACGACTTCTGGGTGGATCTTGAAAGATCGCGTGGCGCCCGGCTCGGCTCACGCGTGCAGAGCAAACAGCAGTATCTCGGGTTTGTTGAAGATCTCTTGCGGACGGCGTCACACATTCCCACGTGGGCCATTGCGCATACTGAGAATGGGTTTATTTCGAGTGAAGAGATGGTTGAGAAGATTGCGCGTGTGCGAAAGGTGAGCTCGATTTATTCGAAGGACTTTTCGGATATGCTCGGAGTGCGGGCGTCGTTGATTGTTGCGACTAGTTAGACAGGATTACAGGATTTTCAAGATTGACAGGATTCATCTTGTAAATCCTGAAAAATCCTGTAAATCCTGTCTAAAACTGTTCCCCGCTCACGCCTCCGCAATGAACTTATACCCCACCCCTCTCACAGTAAGTAAGTGCCTCGGCCGCGACGGCTCATCCTCGATATACTTCCGCAATCTCACAATAAAATTATCAATCGCCCTCGTATCCGTATCTTCCCGCAAGCCCCAAACATCCTCGAGTATCAGGCTACGCGAGACGATCTTCCCTTCATGATTGATCAAATATCGCAACAGCTCCGCTTCCATCAACGTGAGATGCACGATCTGCTCACCCGATCTCAACTCCAGTGCCTCGAAGTCGATCGTCTTCCCATCAAACTCGAAAACTTTCGCCCCATCATTCTGCGCGACACGGTGGCGGTCTTTCTTAAACCACTGACGACGACGCAACAGCGCATTTATCCTCGCCATCAACACCGCGAGATCGAAAGGCTTCGGAAGATAATCATCCGCGCCCGCCTCGAACCCGCGCAACACATCCTGCGCCTGCCCGCGCGCCGTCAACATCAAGATCGGAACGAACTGTCCCTGCCCGCGCAATCGCGACGCGAGTGAAAAACCGTCCATTCCCGGCAACATCACATCAAGCACCAACACGTCGAAAGCTTTCCGATCGTCGTTCAGCAACACGAGCGCTTCTTCTGCCGTGCCCACAGCCTCAACGTCGTAGCCTTCCGCTTTCAGGTTGTAGCACAAGCCTGCTGCGAGATGTTTTTCGTCCTCAACTATCAATACCGAATGCGTCATTATTTAGACTCGCGGCAGGTGAACCGTGAAAGTGCTTCCGAGACCGAGACCAGGACTCTCGGCAAACACACGACCGCCATGCTTCGTAACCACTGAATGAACGATGAACAACCCGAGACCTGTCCCTTTGACGCGCGCCATGAATCGCCCCGGAACACGATAAAAGCGCTTGAAGATCCGTTTCAGTTGCGCACTCTGAATACCAATGCCCTTGTCAGACACTTTCACCGCAACGCGTTTATTATCCAACGCCGACACTGACACCCAAACGTGTACCTCATCGTCTGAATACTTCACCGCATTGTCCAACAGATTCGAGAACGCCGCGCGCAACTCATCGACGTCGCCCGAAACTTTCGCGGAGCGTGCCTCGGGCGACTCGCTGTAAATCAGTGCAGTCTCGTTGAGACCATAACGAACGCGCGTCAACTCCAGACATTCGCGCACCATCTCGCCGAGATCGATCACCGAATTAGCGATGCGACGACGCTTGTGTCCGGTGCGACCCGCGCGCAGCACCTGCTCGACTGTCAGCAGCAACCGATCACTGTCAGCCAGCATGATGTTGTAAAACTCGCGGCGCTGCTCTTCGTCGACATCGCGTGTCTTCAGTGTCTCGAGATAGAGACGAATCGAGGCGATCGGCGTCTTCAGTTCGTGCGTGACGGCGTTGATGAACGCGTCGTGCTGCTCGTTGCGTCGTATCTCGCGGATCAGAAACGTCGTGTTGAGCACGAGTCCGAAGATCAGGACGATTGAAGAAGACGATGCCGAGAACGAGCAGCGCCACTTCGCGCCAGTTGAGAATTATCCAACCAACGTTCAGCCCGATCGCGAGCGCCACGAGACACGCGCTGAGCGTGATGAAGAATGCGACTGACTTTCGGCGACGACCTTTAACACGCATGGGCGGGGATTCTATCAATCCGCAGCGACCTGTGTGTACCTGTGACCGGAGACCTTCTTCGGCAACCGGACTTTTCGCGTTACGAACAGCACCAGCCACAGGATTCCGGCCGTTCCGGAAAGCAGACCGGAGATCACCGTCAAAGTCCGCGCGTTGATCCAGTGCAGCGACCATCCGGCGATAGCCGTCGAGAACGCCCAGATCATCATTTCTGCCGCGCGATCGCTGGTCGACACTCTGCCTCGCAAGTGATCGGGCACGAGGCGCATCAGAAGTGTTTCCTGAACTGCAAACTCGGCGCCCAGCAACACGCGCGAGATAGCCACCATCACACACGCCCACACGAGCGTCGGCATCACGCCCGCGAGCGCGTAAAAGATTCCCTGGATAAACAGACTCCAACCGATGAACGCGACAGTCCGTTTTCTCAGCTCGAAGAATGCACCAACACGACGCGCGATCATCATGCCGATAAACAGGCCGAAGCCTCCCGCGAAATAAAAAGCAGCGACTGCCGAGTCGGGACTGATGCCATTCTCGCCGGCGAACACGAGTGCGCCTAAGCGATCGGCAATGAGATTCATCGCGCCGCCACCAGTGGCCCACAGGATATTGATCCCGAGAATCGTCGCCACCGGCGCGTGCGTGACGATATAGGACCAACCTTCGCGCATGTCAGACCAGTAACCGCGATAAAGACTCCTCGGCTCGTCCGAAACAACCTTCTGCGCTTGCGCGTCTCCTCCTCCGGCACGAGCCACACGGAATACGCCGACGCAAAAAACGAGAGCGCGTTGATGATGAACGCTGCTTTGTAACCGACGTGCGCGGCGGTCCAGCCACCAAGCGCCGCGCCCAGCGACATCAGCAGGAACCGCGACGAGAACATCAGCGCGTTGCCGGCGAGTAGATCGCGTTCGCCAGTGATATTCGGAACGGCGGCGTTCTTGGCTGCTTCGAAGAACGTGCCGAAGAACGAGAGCAAAGCAGTGCACAGGTAAGCGATCCACAGATCCTCCGGGCCGCGCACGAGCAGGAACCCAAGTGCGATCACGACGCGCAGTAAATCGGTGACGATCATCACCGTGCGACGCGACCAGCGATCGACGAACGCGCCGGCGAGCGGAGCAAAGAGTGTGAACGGCACGAGACGTGAGATGAGGATGATCGTGGTTACTTCAGGCGCCGCGTTGAGACACAACACGCACCAATCCCAGCGCGGCAATAAAGTTGAACCAGTTGCCAAGCTCAGAGATGACCTGCCCGATCCACAATCGCCTGAAAGAGCGATTGCGCCGCAGGAGCTGTGTGTAAGTCAGTGAGTCTCATGATCATTACAATTATAGGTCCTATAGGTCCTATCGGTCCTATATCTTTCCAATTAAAAAAGCCGCCCAATTCAATCAGGCGGCTCGCGATCTGCTTCGTTCTCGCTCGAACGTCATCCTCCAACAAATCGCGGCGGCCTTTTTTCAAGAAATGCCGAGACGCCTTCTACAAAATCTTTTGTCTTGCCTGACTCAATTTGTGTCTCGCGCTCCAGATCCAAGTTGACTCCGCATAATCATTTGCGGCGCTGGCTTCAAGTAACATCTTGATCTCGCCGATCGCAGCGGTCGGCGCCTGGGCCAGTTTTTCCGCCATTGCCATCGACCTTGCTCATCAATTCCTCGTCAGGCGACACCGAATTGATCATTCCCATTTCAGCGGCGGCTTGGCGCACTAATCAAATCGCCGGTGAACAACAACTCTGTTGCTCGTTTCCATCCTACGAGTCGCGGCAGCATAAATGTTCCACCACAATCAGGCGTTAGACCAATCTTGATAAAAGCCTGGTTGAACCTCGCGCTCTCCGCCGCGATCACCAGATCACACGCCAGCGCGAGATTGCATCCTCCTCCCGAAGCAACACCATTCACTGCCGCGATAAACGGCACTGGCGTTTGTCGAATCAAAAGGATCGCTTCGTTCAAGAGTCGCAGAGGCTCGTCGAAGAAAGCCTCCACTCGTCCGTCTTTCTTTGCGATCTCCTGCATCTCGCGCAAGTCTCCACCGGCGGAAAATGCTCGTCCCGCGCCAGTGAGCACGATCGCTCTCGCGCCACGTTCGAGTCGCTTCGCTAACGGCAGCCTTGAAATCGTTGGCTACTTGCACGTGAGCGCGTTCAACCGATCCGGCCTGTTCAAGGTCAACACACAAACCGAACCGCGCATCTCCAGTTGAATCGTTTCGTAACTCATTTAGCTCGTTTTAGCCTTTTCAGGGCGTTCTTTACCGTCAATCGCGTAAAATACTCACCGCGTCGGAAATATTACCTACTTGTTGTTAGTGTTTATGCCCGAAGCTAGCTCTTCGCAACAACGCAGGCCTGAACTGCTCAGGTTCTCTGTTGCGCGCGACTCGCGCTAAAACAATCGCTGCATAAAACCGGCCTGCCGGTTGATGGCTTGAACGGCACTGAATCGTTCTTGCCACACTGATCGCAGGTGATCTCAAATCTTTGACGTCTCCACCTCCTCCTTGTCCTTTTGAGCCGCCGAAGTTTGCACGCCGTGCGTCGCGGCATGGCTTACATCGCTTCGGGTGAGTCAGGTTACGTTCCCGGTAATACTCCTGTTCCCGTTCCGTGAACATGAACGGAGTACTGCACTCCGAACACGTGATTTCAAGGTCTGGCATCGCGGTTTCTCCACGAGAGTGAAAACGAGGACGTTCCACTCTCTTGCTCTTCGGAGCGCTGGCGTTGCGTTTCTTTCAACCACAGGATGTGGGACGAAAGCGCTGTTTTCTCAAACGCACGCCGAAAAGCTGGCGTCCCGACGGTTTATGTTGACCTGAGTGTACTCCAGCAATTCAGTCTATTCAATTTTTTTATGAAGACTTTTCGGCAAAAAGTGTGGCAGAACATCTTCAACACACCGAGTTCTCTGTGGCGTATACGCAACACACGACCACAAGTTAACCCTTATTTTCACCCGGCACATCGGTTGCTCCTTCAACCGCCGAAGCATGAGTCAAACTCTGCATAAGGGCCCCGACATTTGATCAAACAGACCACCCTCGGCAGTGCCGTTGAAACTCACGGGATCGGACTGCACACCGCCGTTCCGGTTCATGTCCGCCTCGTCCCTGCTCCACCTGATACTGGCTACGTTTTTCGTCGTACCGATCTGGGCGGCTTTGAAATTCCCGCGACATGTCGAGTCGGTCGCGCATTGTGGTTATGCAACCACGCTGATGCGCACCGGTGTGATGCTCTCGACTGTCGAACACCTGCTCGCGGCGTTGCGTGGACTGAATGTCGACAACGTTTTTATCGAAGTCGACAATCTCGAGATTCCGATCATGGACGGTTCCGCGGAAAACTTCGCGGAGATCATCGAGCGTGCAGGCATTGTCGAACAGCCACTCGCGCGACGCGCGCTGCTCGTTCGTGAAAAAGTCTCGTTCGAACAAGGCAATCGTCGCATCAGTGTCGAGCCGGCTGACACTTACCAGATCGACTGTCTGATCGACTTCTCACATCCGATGATCGGCGTGCAGAGTTTGTCTGTGGAACTGAACAACGGCGCCTTCAGTCGCGACATCGCAGCGGCGCGCACGTTTGGGTTCACAAATGAGATCGAAGAACTGCGACGAGCAAATCTGATTCGCGGCGGATCACTCGACAATGCGATCGTGCTGACGCCTGAAGGGATGTTGAATGAAACAGGCTTGCGCTTTCGAGATGAATTCGTGCGTCACAAGATTCTCGACATCATCGGCGATCTGGCGCTGCTGGGAATGCCGATCCTCGGCAAGGTCGTCGCCGAACGCAGCGGTCACATCATGCATGCGGGATTGATGTCGAAACTGCTGCGCGTGAGATCCGCTTGGGACATCGTCGACATGTGAGTACAACCTTTGACAGGATTTACAAGATTTTTCAGGATGAACAAGATTCATCTTGTAAATCTTGAAACATCTTGTAAATCCTGTCTAAAGACCACTCCTCACAATATCATGCACTCTAATCAACCCCACACACCTTCCATCCTGATCCATCACCGGCAACACGGAAATCTGCGAAGGCCTGTCTTCCATCAACCGCAGCGCATCAAACGCCAGCAACTCCGGCGTCACCACCACCGGCTTGCGCGTCATAAAATCATCACACGTCAACTTCGCCAGCGACTCATGACTCGTCTGCTCAATCGCTCTTCGCAAATCGCCATCGGTAATAATCCCCGTCAATCGTCCACCATCATCAATCACACAAACCGCGCCCAATCCACCCTTGCTTATCGCTCGCACAACTTCAACCCACGACGACCCCACCGCTATCGTCGGATTCTCACCATCACGATGCATCAAATCAGCAACGCGCAACGTCAGTCGCTTCCCTAACTGTCCCGCCGGATGATTCACCGCAAAATCGTCCGGCGTCAGTCCTTTAACTTTCATCACCGTCATCGCGAGTGCATCACCAATCGCGAGCGCGACCGTCGTGCTCGTCGTTGGCGCAAGATTTAAAGGACACGCCTCCTTATCGACAGAAGCATCGAGCACCGCATCCGCGCGCCGCGCAAGCGTCGAGTTGACGTTTCCGACAATCGCGACAATCGGCACGCCCCGATTTTTCAGGTACGGCAGCATCGCGACAATCTCGTCAGTTTCGCCGCTGTTGCTCAAAACGATGACAACGTCGTCCTGCTGGACGATCCCGAGTCCGCCATGCAGCGCGTCGGAAGGGTGCAGGTAAAGTGCGGCAGTTCCCGCGCTCGTCATCGTCGCCGCTATCTTTTGCCCAATGATTCCGGACTTCCCTACTCCGAGAATCACAACTTTTCCCTTGCAATTCGCCACCAGTTCGACCACCTGCCCGACCTGATCGCGGTCAAGCCGCGTGGCTGTCTGGGCGATGGCGTCCGACTCGATTCTCAGTAGCTGCTGGATATCGGCGAGATGGTCTTGGGTCATTGGCGCCTTTGATATACGACCAACATAACATTTGGCAAGTCGGCGACAGGTAAGTTATAGTCCCGCATTCGTTCAGATTAACGTTCAGACAAGGTGGGTTTGCAATGGGTCTGATTAAGCCTGCTTCCCAAAGAAGATCAGTATTTCGATCTGTTCACGCAGATGACGCTCTACATCTCTGCGGCGGCGCGCGAGCTGAAGGAGATGCTCGCCGACAAAAACCACGACTACGGCGAGTATGCACAGCGCATCAAGGGACTTGAGCACGCCTGCGACGAGCTTACTCACAACATTTCCACGCGGCTGAACAAGTCGTTCATCACGCCGTTTGATCGCGAAGACATCTACATGATGTCGACCGCGCTCGACGACATCGTCGACCTGATTGACGACGCCGCACGTGCGATCATCATCTTCGACGTTCAGCGAAATTACCGAGTACGCTCACGATTTTGCAAACGTGATCGAGCGCATGGCGGAGCAGCTCAAAGAGATCGTCTCGACTCTTCAGCGTCCAAAGAACGTGACGCAGCGGCTGGTTGAGATTCATCGCCTCGAGAACGAAGGCGACGACATCTATCACGCCGCCATCGCCGAGCTATTTCACGATCCGCCGGACGCACTGACTGTTTTGAAATGGAAAGAGGTTTACGAGAAGCTCGAAGCTGCGGTCGATCGTTGCGAGAACGTGGCTAACATTATTGAGAGTGTGATTATCAAGCATACTTAGTAACGTCTCCCCATGACCGCAACTCTGGCTTTCGTCATCATCCTCGTCTTCCTGGCGCTTGTCTTCGACTACATCAACGGATTTCACGACGCCGCGAACTCGATCGCGACTGTTGTCTCGACGCGCGTTCTGTCGCCGGGCCTTGCAGTAATCTGGGCTGCCTTCTTCAACTTCATCGCGTTCGCAGTGTTTGGTACACGCGTCGCGAAGTCGATTGGCGACGGCGTTCGCATGGATCTCATCAGTGCTGACCTCCGTCTTTATGTGCTGCTCGCTGCGTTGCTCGGCGCGATCGTCTGGAACCTCATCACGTGGTATCTCGGATTGCCGACGTCGAGCTCGCACGCTTTGCTCGGCGGTTATGCTGGTGCGGGTATCGCTGCGTATGGCGGCGTGAGTGGATTGCTCAAGGCTGAAGTCTGGTTTCGCACGCTGAAGTTTATCGTGCTCTCGCCGTTGATTGGCATGTTGATGGGATTCACGTTGATGGTGCTGGTCTACTGGATCTTTCGACGTTTTTCAGCGACGCGCGTCGACAAGATCTTCCGGCGCGGGCAACTGTTCTCGGCAGCAGCCTTCTCGTTGGGCCATGGCGGCAACGACGCGCAGAAGACGATGGGAATCATCACGGCTGTGCTTACGGCGGGTGGTGTTTGGGGCATGCACGTATGGCCCGGATGGATCGCTGCCGACAATTCCGGTCGAGGTCGTACTGTCCGCACATGCCGCGATCGCGTTGGGCACGTTGTCGGGCGGCTGGCGCATTGTGCGTACGATGGGGACGCGGATCACGAAGCTGAAACCTGTGGGCGGCTTCTGCGCGGAGACCGCCGCCGCGCTGACACTCGCCTACGTCACGCTCACCGGCACTCCCGTTTCCACCACACACACTATTACCGGCTCCATCGTCGGTGTAGGCGCCACGCGCAGATTATCGGCAGTTAAATGGGGCGTCGCCGGACGCATCGTCTGGGCCTGGATCCTGACGATCCCCGCGGCCGCCTTCGTCGCCGCCGTCTCCTTCTGGGTCGTCTCCTTCATCCACAACCTGTTTCAGTAGCCACAAAAGGGCACAAAAGTCACAAAATTTTCCTTGTTCTGTTTTGTGCCTTTTGTGCCTTTTTGTGGCTGTGCTATCTTTTCCCCCTCAACACGCCCGCGTAGCTCAGTGGATTAGAGCGCTCGCCTCCGGAGCGAGAGGTCGCAGGTTCGACCCCTGCCGCGGGTACCATTGTTGAGATCTTGTTTCCGCTTCGATCTCCGCTATGAATCGATTATGTGTTAAGCCGCGATTCTGATAATTCAGTTGCTGAGAATTAATCTCATTCACGAAATTCGAACGCAAGTATCGAAAACGTTTACGCGTAAGTAGAGCAAAATGCCGTCTGGTAAGCAGACCCAATGTGCCCTATCGTCTTTAAGCATTGATTTTGAATGAGTCAACTAAGTCAACAAGTGCCATGTGTTGGAGTAAAGAATGGATATTCAGTGGATTATTGTATTGCTCGTTACCCTTGCCCAAATTGTTGCGATTATAAGATCCGAGCGCTTGCTTAAACGCGAGATTGCCGCGAAGGATGCAGCACTCGCTTCAAAGGATGACGCGCTTTCAGCTAAAGACGCTGCACTGGCAGCAAAAGAAGAAACCCTAAGAATTAAGGAGGCTCAAATTGCCCTGCTTGGCGAACTGACTTCATCGAAGGTTCGAGAACACCACGTAGCAACAAAAACCCAGCTTGAAGAATACATTGATGAACACTACTGTCCCAACGTTTTTTCAGTCGCGGCTGATAGGCCGTTGAAATAGAAGAAGTTAAGTCCGATGAAGTTCGTAATCGATTTGAATTCAAGTTCGGACAATCCGAAGCTTTCGCAACTTTTGCGGAAGCGGAGGGCGGATGAATTCTGGCAAATCGATCTTTGCACAACTAATGGATTTTCTTCCGGCATACGAGTTTCGCCAGTGCGTCGAGCGCTATCAAGGCAATTACAAACTCAAAAGCTTCTCCTGCTGGGATCAGTTTCTGTGTATGGCCTTCGCGCAACTAACTTATCGCGAGAGTTTGCGCGATATCGAAGCTTGCCTACGGGCACAACAAACCAAGCTCTACCATCTCGGCATTCGGGGCCAAGTCTCACGCAATACTTTGGCCCATGCGAACTCAGTACGCGATTGGCGCATCTACGCCGACTTTGCACAAGGGCTGATTACTCGCGCCCGCGCCCTCTACGTAGACGACAACTTCGGGGTCGAATTGGCCCAGACGGTTTACGCGCTCGATGCCACGACTATCGATTTGTGCCTGGCGCTCTTTCCCTGGGCCGAGTTTCGCAAACACAAAGGAGCAGTCAAACTTCACACCCTGCTCGACCTGCGCGGCAACATCCCAACTGTTGTGATCATTACACATGGCAAAGTTCACGAGGTGAACATCCTGGATCAACTCAGCTTCGAAGCCGGCGCCTTCTATGTGATGGATCGCGGCTACCTCGATTTTGCCCGTTTGTACAAACTGCATCTGGCTTCGGCATTCTTTGTTACGCGCGCCAAAAAGCGCTTCGATTTCCAGCGCCGCTACTCACAACCAGTAAACAGAGCGACTGGGGTGATCTGCGATCAGATCGTGACTCTCGTCAATCCCGTCCCCCGCAAAGGCTATCCCGAGAAGTTGCGCCGCATTCGTTACCTCGATGTGCAAACGCAGAAACGACTCGTCTTTCTCACCAACAACTTCAGTCTGCCACCACTGACTATTGCCCAACTGTATCGCAGTCGTTGGCAGGTCGAGTTGTTCTTCAAATGGATCAAACAACACTTACGCATCAAGAAATTCTACGGCACTTCTGTGAATGCCTTGAAGACACAAATTTGGATTGCGATCTCGGTTTACGTGCTCGTAGCGATAGTCAAAAAGGAACTGCAACTGGAGGGCAGTCTCTACAGAATGCTACAGATCTGCAGCGTCTCTATTTTCGAGAAAACCCCCATTTTACAGGCTCTTTCTGTAACCGAAGATCAAAGTACCTTGGACCATCTTTGCAAACAGTTGATTCTATTCAACTAACGTTGGGACAGTAGTGATTGATGAATTGAAATCAAAGGTCCAAGAATTACAACAAGCGCGTATAGAAGTGAATTCTGACGAGCGATACAGAGCGATTGATCGTGATGTTAAAGCTACATGGGCACAGTTCCAGATGCATCTTGAGAATTGGTTCAAGGGGATTGAAGGAAGCAATGAGAAGATCTCAAGTCTGGTCAAAAAGTTGTCTCCCCGAGACATAACAGACTCTCCCGCAACTCAGGAAGCATTGAAACTTTTGGGTACAACGTCTCACAAAGGTGAAGTGGAAATTCTCTATCAGCGAGATGATCCTGAGGCGTTTCAGTTTGCAAGGAATTTGTACATGCTGCTTCTGTCAAACCGGTGGAGTGTAACTTCCCCGACTGCAATACCTGACTCAGACTCCATGCCCTCATCGATTGCGGCTGGTGCCACCAATAGTGACCTCACAATTTTGGCGGGTAACCTTGAGGACTGTCAGTCTCGTCTTGACACGCCATACTGTGTTCTCGTTGCTGCACTCCAAGGCTTTGGTCTGGGTTTACACATGAGGCGGAATGACGAATTGCAGCCCAATCTTTTTAGGATAGTTATTGGTCCTCGGTGGTAAAGAGGATGCCAATGATGTTGTCTGCGGCGAACAATTATTGAGTCGGACGCGGGAAGAGCAACTGTAGGGGCGGCCCTCTGTGGCCGGCCGTTACTCGACATTACGTGTGTACCGAAGAACGGGCGGCCACGGAGGGCCGCCCCTACAGTTGTTTGCCACAGATTTTAATTTAGTTCTGCGGCATCCTTTTATCGGTTCGAGCAAATAGCTACTTGGAGTTGTGAAAGGATTAATGGGAAACGCGAGCACCTATCTCGGTTTGGCCGAGATCCTTCCTCGGATTTGGCGTCTGCCCTTCTGAGATCTCTGCGATCCTAAAAGAGAGCTGAAAATGTTGAGAGAGGGTTTGTGCAAGGGGCCACGAATTCTTTCGTTTTAGTTGACATCGGAGTATCTTGCTCGGCAGTTGTCGAAAAACTTCCGCGACGAGTCTAACGTACTACCTCCGGGAGATTACACATGTACTGCCAGACATGCGGTAGCGTTCTTGCTCACAACACTAAATACTGCAATCGATGCGGAACACAGTTAGTGCTGGCCGGCGACAGGAGCCCGGATAAAACGCCCGCGGAAAAACGGCTGGATGAGTATTTAGACGGTTTGTTCTGGATCAGCGTCTTTGGTCTGGGCTTCATCATCGGCGGCACTGTCCTGCTGACGAAGACTGGTGTTCGCGACTTAATAGTTCTTGGCTACACCATCCTAAGCACGATCGTGTTCCTGATAAATTTCGGCTTCAGCCTGTGGGGTTCTCTCAGTATTATGCGCAGCTCGAAAGACGGCAAACTGACGATGCAACCAGGCCACGACACCCGCGAACTTGGACCAGCCAAGATCGAACCGCTGCCAATACCCGTCACCAGCGTTACAGAGAATACGACCAGATCATTCGAGCCAATTGAACAGAAGCAATCGCGGTAGATTTCAGATTCAAAACTCTTCAAATGGCCAACTTGGCAAGCTCTCTCTCATCTTAACCAATCCGCCGGAATTCCTTCTATGCCCGTATGTGACGCAACAATGCCGCCCACAATTGCGCACGTTGTATCCGATCACCTAAGCCGCTTACAGTGAGCCATAGTGCCTCTTCATAATTTGATGTCGCCAATTCCGCGAAATGCACCCTGGCGTCTACGAAAGCACAGCTCGCGGAAGTGACGAATTAACGCAACTGCGCGCTGGCGAGCAGCGAACCGCCCTTCAGCGCGCAGTTTTCCTAATAAATTTGACGGCACCGCGTTTGCCAATCGATCTCCTCTCACGTGGAGGTCCGTCTACAGTGGCTGCGTCAATCACCCTCGCCCCCCGATCCACCGGTTGGCTGAGGAGTACTTCATTCGATCTTACTTTCGTCGCCGGCATCGCGCTCGCGTCGTTGCTCACCGGCCTCTACGTCGTCTTAAACCCGTCTGCATTCACCGCAATATTTATCGTTAACGGCTGGCTGCTGGGCTATCACCACGTCACCTCGACTTATACAAGACTCGTCTTCGACCGCGACAGCATCGCCGAGAACAGGTTCCTGCTGACGTGGTTGCCACTGATCGTGCTGGCCGCGGTCATCGTCGCGTCGCTCGCCTTCGGCGCATGGATCCTGACGACAGTTTACTTGTACTGGCAGTGGTGGCATTACACGCGCCAGAGCTACGGCGTGTCGCGCATCTACGCGCGCAAAGCGAACATCGCGCCCGATCGCCTCACGACCGCCGCTGTCTATGCAGTACCACTGTGGGGAATTCTCTACCGATCGTACCAGGCGCCCGACACGTACATCTTCTCGAGCCTGAAGGTCGTGCCAGTGCCGTTCTGGCTCGTATCAATCGCCGGCATCGGCGCCGTGGTAGTTACAACAGCATGGCTGGGTCGACAAGTCATTACACGATCGTTTGCAACGCCGTTGACGCTGTACATGTGCTCACACATCACGATCTTTAGTGTTGGTTATCTTCTGATCGACGACATCAGTCACGGCTGGCTCGTGCTCAATGTATGGCACAACGCGCAATACATTTTGACGGTGTGGCTGTTCAACAACAATCGCTTCAAAGGTGGCATTCACCCGAAACATCGTTTTCTTTCTTACCTCAGTCAGCAACAGCACGTGATGCAGTATTTCGCAGTCTGCCTGATCCTCTCGACGATTGCCTATTCACTTCTCGGTTTCGCAGTCTCGACCGTTTCGACTTTAATCGCAACATCGTTACCACTCTTTGCAGTTGTCTACCAGGCGATCAACTTCCATCACTACGTTGTCGATGCAGTGATCTGGAAGGTTAGACGCAAACCGGTCCAGCAGAACTTTGGAATCGCGAAGTAATGCACCTCGTTAACTTTTATTCCCCAATCGACGCTTTTTTGTTACGCTTGCGCCAACCTCCCCCCACAACGCAAGGCGTTACCATGAGCACGGCGACCAACGGACCACGCACAATTCTCGTTGTTGATGATTTTGACGACACGCGTCTGATGCTACGCACGTGGCTGGAGCGCAGGGGGTTTCGTGTGGTCGAAGCGGAGAACGGAATTCAGGCAATCAACCAGGCCGAGACCGAAGCGCCCGACCTGATCATAATGGACATGCAAATGCCGGAGCTCGATGGTCTCTCAGCTACGCGACGTATCCGGAAGTCGCTCGACTCAGTGCCGATTCTGGCTGTTTCGGCTTATGGCGCAGACCAGTTTCGCGAACAGGCCCTCGCGGCCGGCTGCAATGAATACGTCTCGACGCCGTTTGAGCCGGCTACGCTCGAGGGAATAATTCGCTCACTGGTCCAGCGTTAAGTATAATCCGCACATGTTTCGAACCATCTTGTTCCCACTCCTGCTCCTCCTGCTGTCCCAATCTGTGTCTGCGCAGTGCACGAAGAAATCGAGTGAACTGCCGGCCGCGCCGGAACTGCTCGGCTTTCGTCTCGGCATGACCAAAGAACAGATTAAGGCACGCGTTCCGCAAACGAGATTTGGATCGACTGATCCTTTCGGAGTCTCAAAGACGACGATCAATCCGTATTTCGACGAAACGATCGATAAGTCGAAGTTTGAAGGCGTGCGCAGCGTCTCGCTGGACATTGTTGACGAGAAGCTCACTTCCATTTGGATCGGTTTCGACGAGACGTTCAAAGCGCACACCGCGGAAGAGTTTGTAAAGCTGATCTCACAATCGCTACAGGTTGACGGAAACTGGTCGTCGAGATCGAGAGGACAGCAACTGCGTTGCGCTGACTTTCAGTTGACCGTGACCACAGTCGCAGGCGGACCAAGCTTCCGGCTTGTGGATACCGCCGCAGACGATCTCATCGCGCAGCGACGCCAGGCTAAAGAAGAGCAGGATGCGCTTGCCGAGGCGGGCGCCGCGACCGAAAGAACCGTGCCTGCTGAGATCATCGCTGACAAGAAATCCAAAACCTATTATCCCAACGGCTGCCCGCCGGCGAAGGAGATCGACGAAGCCAACAAAATAATTTTCAAGACAACAGCGGAAGCAGAAAAGGCCGGCTTCAAAGCAGCGAAGAACTGTCACTGACAAAACAACAGGAGAACACAACCATGTGGAGAGAATTCAAAGAGTTCATCGCTCGGGGAAATGTGATCGACCTGGCAGTTGCAGTAATCATCGGCGCAGCTTTCGGAAAGATTATTACGACGCTCGTCGACGGCGTCATCATGCCGCCGATCGGAATGGCCCTCGGTAAAGCCGATTTTTCCAGCCTCTTTTTTGACCTTTCCGGGCAGGGGCCGATATCAATCGCCGACGCAAAGGCGAAAGGCTTGCCGGTGATTGCATACGGCGCTCTGATCAACGACATCGTCAACTTTCTGATCATCGCGCTGGTAGTGTTTTTGGTCGTGAAAGCCGTGAATCGCCTGCGTGCTGCTCCACCACCACCGCCCAACACGAAAGATTGTCCGCTTTGTTTGACCGCGATTCCGCTGGGTGCGAAGCGCTGCCCCGCGTGTTGCGCGGACATCGCTTAGGTTTTAGCCGCCGGACTGACGTGGATAAAACTCTGATAGAATCCTGACGCATGCGCGAGTGTCCACGTTGCGAGGTCTGTTACGAAGACGACGTCGAGATCTGCCCGCAGGATCAGATAAATACAAAACACACACTACCCGGTGGGCGACTGCTCGCCTCACGATACCTGCTCGAAAAACGTCTGGGACGCGGTGCGATGGGTCAAGTCTATCTCGCACGCGACCAAAACCTGCTCACGCGTCAGGTCGCAGTCAAAACCGTTCGACCCGACATTCTCAACGACGAAGATCTACAGGAAGGCGAAGCCATCGCTCGCTTCGAGCGTGAAGCGCGCGCGGCCGCATCGATTCGTCACCCGAACGTTGTTGACGTCACTGATTTCGGACAGAGTGCTGACGGCGTGTTCTTTCTGGTGATGGAATACGTGCAGGGTGAAACTCTCTATCACCTGTTGCGTCGCGAAGGCACTGTGAATCCGCAGCGCGCGGCGACGATCATGCAGCAGGTGGTTGCGGGAGTCGAAGCAGCGCACGACGCCGGAATTCTGCACCGCGATCTGAAACCGGCAAACATCTTTCTGATGCAGCAGAAACGCAAGACCGGCGGTGAAGACGGTTTTGTAAAAGTGGGCGACTTCGGTCTCGCGAAGATCGTACACGCCGATCGCTCCGAGATTACATCGGCCAGCGGACCGGCATCGCAGGGGATCATCGGCACGCCGGAATACATGGCTCCGGAACAAATGCAGCCCGAGCACCCGCTCGACGCGCGTGCAGACATCTACGCGCTCGGAACGATCGCGTATCACATGCTCGGCGGGCGACCGCCATTCACCGGTAACATCACGCAATTGATCGCGCAGAAGTTGACGCAACTGCCGCCGGCCCTGTCGAGTTTGCGATCGGACATCAGCGATGAAGTCGAAACGTCGATCATGAAGGCGCTGGCGAAAGTAGTTAACGAGCGGCCAGCGAGCGCGAGTGAATGGTTTGAGAGTTTTGCGAATGCAGTTTCTGCTAATTCGGAGACAGTAAAACGAAAAGACTCGCGGCTTGTGATCATTGCGCCGTCCGGCGCTGAGGTTTACGTCGATGATGAGCGCTATGGAAGCGTTGGACGTTCAGGTCGTGTGATTCTGACGTCGCTTGCGCCGGGACAACATGTGTTGCGCGTTGCGAAGTCGGGCGAGCCTGACGACGAGCGTGTGATCGAGATCCGCAGTGACATCGCAGAACAGATCATTGAAGCGCAGTTGAAGATCGGTGTGTCGAGCAATCAATTGACGCCATCGCGCGGTGGCAGTCTCGACAGCAAGCACGGCGCACACTCGACCACGTTGTCCGTCGTGATGTGTACGAAATGCCAGTCGCGTTTTGCGGAGGGCGTGAAGTTCTGCGGACGCTGCGGCAATACGACTTTCCAACCGGTCTCCGCCGAGGTGCAAACCTCGCCGCTGGCATCGAGTGGAACCACATGCCCGCGTTGCCGGCACGAATATCCCGCGGGCACGAAATTCTGCGGGCGCTGCGGGATTCCGATCGGCGCGGCGTCGCTCGACTGGCGCGCGCCCAAGCCCGTCGAGGTGTTTTGTAGCGGCTGTAGCAGCAGTTATCCTGCCGGGACGAAGTTCTGTGGGCGTTGCGGAAAGCCGATTAGAGCTTGAGCCTGCGTCACCTTTCCTATAATCTTTCCGACTGTTTGTTCAGAGTTCAACCTTTAGGTTGCTGTCTTGATGGCGACGAAGCAAGCTAAAGCTTGAACTCTTAACAAAGATGAAGCGCTGCCCCTCTTGCAACCGCACGTACACGGATTCGTCCCTGAACTTTTGTTTGGAGGATGGGACTCCGCTAACCGCTGACGCGCCGCCGGTCGATCCGAATGCGACGATACGGTACCCGGCGGCGAGGGACACTACGGAACCTCCGCCAACCGAGATCTATCGTCCGCAGCCGCCAGTCGTCAGTCCGCGACCGACAACGCCGCCACCGCCTCCGCCACCAGCGCCACAGTGGACTCCGCCACCCACTGCCGCACCACCACGCAAAAAATCCAACGCGGTCTGGTGGATACTCGGCGGATTCGCTGCGCTACTCGTCATTGGCGTCGGCCTTGTAGTGATGATCATCGCACTGGCGAGTCTCAACTCGAACGGCAACACAAATAACCTGAACGCCAACACGCGTAACGAGAATCGCAACAGCAACGTCATAGCGAACGCGAACACTTCTAATACCAACGCAAACGCGAATGCTGCGATCCCGAACTCGCTCG
The DNA here is from genome assembly GCA_963748155.1 of uncultured Acidobacteriota bacterium. Classification (GTDB taxonomy): domain Bacteria; phylum Acidobacteriota; class Blastocatellia; order Pyrinomonadales; family Pyrinomonadaceae; genus PSRF01. The sequence continues at coordinate 1,013,093 of CAVVHV010000006.1, forward strand.
TCGATAACTTCAGCGAGCCAAAATGGGGTACGGGCACATCGCCATACGGGCGTATCTGGTACGACGATGGCGAGTATCACATGAACTCGCGCGAAAGAACGTTCGTCGTGATGTACGCGCCGTCAGACGACTACAGCACCGAAAACGCGACCGTGAAAGTTACCGCGCGCAGCGTCAATGGAGACGTGCCGGCGTCAGGGTTCGGATTGATGGTCCATTGTGCACAGTCGAAGGCAAAGCAGCTTGAAGACTATGCATTGCTGATCTATCCGTCGGACGAGGCGGAGTACGAGGTCATCAAGCACAAGGACGGCGTTCAGTCGTCCGTCGTGACACGCACGAAATCAAGCGCGATCCGCTCAGGCAGCGCGCCGAACGTTCTCGAAGTGCGTATCCGCGGCACTGAGCTGTCGTTTTATGCGAATGGCCAGTTTTTGACACGTATCAACGACACAGAAAACTACAAGCACGGCCGCACCGGCTTCTACACCAGCGACGTTTACGAAGTGGCGTTTGACGATCTGAGTATCAATCGCTAATCCGAACTTGGAAGAGGTCAGTACCACCTGCGGTAGCGGGTGGGTCAACCATTCGGATGGGCAAGCCAATCCCCAATGCAGGTCAATCTGAAAGTCACAGCCGGCCCTTACAAAGGCCGCATCTTTTCGTTCACTCAGCACGACACTTTTCTGATCGGACGCAACCCGGACGCTCATCTCTGTTTGCCTGACGATCGTTACTTCTCACGTAATCATTGCCTGCTCGAAATGAATCCGCCGCATTCGCACCTGCGCGATCTCGGATCGACGAACGGAACTTTTCTCAACGATCGTCGCGTGCAGGATGCGTTTTTGAAGAACGGCGATCGGATCCAGTGTGGTGAAACGATCCTCATTGTTGAAGTGACAGCGGGGTCGAATGATCTTTCTGAGACGACTCAGGATTCGGGAGTTCCAACGCGACCTGTGCTCGTGATGGTCGAGTGCGTTAACTGCGGGCGACGCGAGCAGGCACAGGCATCAGCGCCGGACGAGCACCTGACGTTTCTTTGTGAAGACTGTCGCATCGAGCTCAAGCGTTCGCCGCAGGCGATTCCGGGTTACGACACGGTGAAACTGCTGGGACGCGGCGGCATGGGTTGCGTGATGCTCGGGCGAGAACAAAACACGGGCCGCGCAGTCGCGATCAAAACGCTACTTCCCGAATTCGCCGTCAGTGACAAAGCGATGAAGCGCTTCATGCGTGAGATCGACGTCGCGGCGACTTTGAAGCACAAGAACATCGTCGAGTTCATCAATCGCGGCACACACAATGGCGTCGTCTATCTCGTCACTGAATTCGTTGAGGGCGCTGATGCTTCCAGGCTGGCGGAAAATAACGGCGGTCGACTTTCTTACGAAGACGGTATTTCGATCGTCTCGCAGGCGCTCGATGCACTCTCGTTCGCGCACGCGCAGGGCTACATTCATCGTGACTTCAAGGACCAGAACATTCTCGTGGCTGGCCAGTCGCCGAACTTCGTCGCGAAGCTGACCGACTTTGGCCTGGCGAAAAGTTTCTCCAATTCGGGAATGAGCGGCGTCACGATGGCCGGCGAAATGGCTGGGACACTCGCGTACATGCCGCCGGAGCAGCTTCGGAATTTTCGCGACGTGAAGCCGCAATCTGACATTTACGCTGTGGGCATGACCGCTTACAGCCTGTTAACAGGCTCGCTTGCGCTCGACTTGAGCAAGAGCAGTGGCGTCAACGACACCATCCGCGCCATCTTCGAACAACCCGCTGTGCCCCTCCGGCAGCGAGCGCCGCACGTCCCTCAACCAGTGTGCGAAATCATCGATCGCGCCCTTGCAAAGGATCCTGCACAGCGCTGGCAAAGCGCGGGCGCCATGCGCAACGCGCTCCTCCATTCCATATAAATCTGTGGAAAACGAAGAAATTCGTGGCATAATCCGCCTTGAGGAGAGGTTGACATGAGATCGATCTGGAAGGGCCACATACGATTCTTGCTGGTTGCGATCCCCGTTCGCATCTACAACGCGATTGAGACCAGCGAGAAGATTCAGTTCAATCAACTGCACCGCGACGATTTTGGTCCAATCGGTTACGACAAGCGCTGCAAGAAGTGCAACGAGGTTGTCACTAACGATCAGATCACGAAAGGCTACCAGTACGAGCCCGATCGTTATGCCATAGTCGAACCTGACGACATCTCGAAGATCAAGATCAAGACCACGAAGGCTGTCGACATCGTCGGCTTCGTGGATCGCGAAGAGATACCGAGCACGTTTTATGATGCGCCGTACTTCGCGGGGCCCGATGGCGCAGTTTCAGAAAAACCGTATGCGCTGTTGCGTGAAGTGATGAAACAGACGGGCAAGGTTGCGGTCGGCAAAGTCGTGCTCAGAGATCGTGAAGATCTGGTGGCTGTGTTTCCGTATGAGGATGGTTTGGTACTTCAGAAGCTTCACTACCCGCACGAGTTGCGGAAGATGGAAGATGTGCCCGACCTTGAAAGTGTGCAGAAGCTCGACGCGCAGAAATTGAATAAGAATGAGTTGAAGCTGGCCACGACGTTGGTTCAGGAGATGTCTACGACGCTCTCCGAGATCGACACTGCGGACAATTACTACAACGCGTTGCGAACGCTGATCGATTCGAAGATCAAGGGCAATGAGGTTGCCGATTTCGAACCGGTTGAAGAACTTCCCAGACTTGATATTATGAGCGCGCTCAAGAAGAGTTTGCAGGCCTCAAGCCGCAAGCCGATGGTCAAGGCGCCGGCGCCCGCGGCCAAGAAGAAGCCGCAGATCACGTTGGTGAAACCTCGCGCCGCGAAGAAACGAAAAGTCGGATGACATGTAAATCCTGTCTCAAGTTGTAAATGAAAGAACCAGGCACCAAGGTAATCTCGTTTCCCTCACCTGTCCCATCAAAGGCAGATTACCAACGTGTCAAATCTTCTTACTCCATCAAAGAGATCAAACAGCTATTTGGTTTGAGCGAAAAAACTATTCGCCGTTGGACTGAGCAAGGCATCATCCAGGCCTCGCCAACATCGCAAGCCCCTGACTACGTCTACGACTTCAACGCGCTCACGCAGTTTCGTCGCGTGCGTGAGCTGCGCGCGCAGGGTCACAGCATTCGCCAGATCGAAGCTGAGCTCCAGGGCCAGTTGAACCTGTTTCGCATCGAAACTCCGCGACTCGCGCGTCTGCTAACTCCATTTGAAGAAGCTCTGCTGTTACACGAGCAGGGCGACGCCAAGGCGGCCGAGCATTACGTCGAAGCGATCAGCGAAGGCGACAATGTCGCTGAAGCTTATTGCAACCTCGGCATCATCAATCTCGAGCGCGGGCAGATTGGGAATGCCCTCGACAACTTTACGCTTTCGTTAAAGAACGATCCGCGGCACGTCGAGGCACACTACAACCTCGCGAACCTTTATTACGACGCGGGCGATCTGCAACTCGCGAAACTCCATTACGAAGCAGCGGCACAAATCGAGCCCGGGTTCTCGTTAGTCTATTTCAACCTGTCGCTGGTGTATCACAAGCTCGGCGACCTGAGTGCAGCTTCGGCAACGTTGGAGAAGTACCGGCTGTTGGAGCCTGAGGACGAGGATCTCGAAGTGTTGAATCAGTTGCTGAAGGCGATGAAGAGCGGCAAGTCTTCACCGATGAGCGTAGTTCCCAAGACTGATTCACATTAGTCTGATTCACGGCCTTGCCTCAAAAGTCAGAATCTCTGTTGGACACAGTCGGTACCACCTGCGATAGCGGGTGGGTGCGCAGCCCTCAAGCAGGTCGGTACTGTCAACGCAAAGTGTCCGCAGCGTTGATCTTATGAAGTGATTGAGCAGTCGCCACACGGCTGCGCACCCACCCGCTATCGCAGGTGGTACTGACTGTGTCCAACAGAGATTCTGACTTTTGAGGCAAAGCCCTGATTCACATTAATCCGTATATTTTGTGGCTGGATTGCTGGCGGTGGGCAGGAGGGTTGCCCACCTGGTCGTACTGGATCGCAAGAAAGGTTGAACGATCCGAAATACGTTGTTATTTCTAGGAAAACGCTAATCAGCCGTGTGTTCCAGATCCGTTTCGGAGCGCCATTCCAAGGTGGCGAAATTGAGCAGGGCCGCATATAATTTGCGGTCCACTGCTTTCTCCCACTTTCAGTGGATTTCTGAATGACCCATACAAGGAGGTTTCCCTGTGCCTAACCCCAAATGTAGTGTGCTTTGCGTGGACGATCACCACGACACCTCTGAGATGTTGCAGATGTTGCTTTCTGAAGAAAATTACGAAGTCCACACTGCGGCAACGATCGAAGAAGCTTGCCAGATGGCTTCGGAGACCCAGTACGATCTTTACGTCCTCGACAAGCGTCTCCCCGACGGCACAGGCATCCAGTTGTGCGAGACATTAGCGAAGATCTCCCCCGCGGTGCCGTGCATCTTCTACACCGGCGACGCCTACGAAATTCACCGGCGCGAAGCCTTCGCGGCCGGCGCCGCTGCCTTCGTCGCCAAGCCCGACATCGAAGGCCTAATCAACGCCGTCCACCAACTCCTCGCCGGCAACGAGTGCGCGACCACGACTTAGAGCCCGCCCCTGGGTGTCAATTTAAAAAACTAAACCCTGAAAGGCTTTCTCTTTCAAGGAACCTTTCAGGGTTTGTATTGCTAACTCGGTGGGTATGAAGTGCAACGAGAAACTCTATGGTTTCTTGTCTAACTCAGGGTCTGGACGTAATTTCCCCTCCTCGATCAATTTCTTTCGATGGCGCTCGTCTCTTTCGGCCTGAATTTGATTCGAGCGTCGGAGTCGCTCCATTTCTTCAGGTGTCGCGCGATATCTCGGAGCTGCAAATCCGGGAGGGTAGTCGCTTAACTTCATTATGATTTTTCTCCAATCCGAGTAAGTGTACCCACTTCATTATGCGCAAGAAGCCTGTCATCCACAACAGTCGTTGCTCGCCATACGTATCCGGAGTCAGATAACACTTTAAATTCGAGTTGATACCCTATGGTTGAAACGCGTGGCACAATCAAAGTCTGGCGCTCAACGATTTCATTTGGTTCGATATACCTGTCTTTGTCTCCGAAAACCTTGAACGAAGTTAACTGATTATTCTTAACACTAAGAATTTCCTCGGATTGGGACGGAACATATTCGGAGACGACTAACGAGCTCATTTCCTGATCGAATGCGATTCTTGACAAACCTACATTCTTCATTTGCGGCGTGATAACCAGAAAAACAGAACCCTCAATCAAAACAACCCTGCCGCTTACATTCGGGATCAATCTATCCTCAAAAGTTCGTCCTTTAGCAAACTTGAAATAGGCCCAGATGCCACCACCGATTAAGGCAAGGGATTGAGTCACGTTGGCTAACGCGTCAGTGAAATCCTTCGTCCTGGTCCAATCAATAGTTACAGAGCTGTAGCGAGAACCCAAACACAACAACAAAGCGCCAAATATCGTACCGACTATTGGCACACAGTGTTCTTTCAACCAGTTGCTGAAATCGGGATCGGGCGGCTCAGCCGGATCAACAGAGTGCTGCGTTAAATGTGAGGAAACGTCAGTCATCGTTCTCCCAGGTAAGGTGTGGAATAACTAATCAGTCACGCCTTTTACCAGAAGGTTGTCGGCAAGTAAAGTTGAGTGGGAAGCATGCTTGCTTGACACTACCAACATCGCACGTATAATTTTCCGCGTCACCATGAGGGCCGATAGCTCAGTTGGTAGAGCAGCTGACTCTTAATCAGCGGGTCGCAGGTTCGAGCCCTGCTCGGCTCACCAGTTTTAATAGTCTGTTATCAATAGTTACGGGCAGCCGTTGAAAAGCTGCCCGTTTCTGTTTTTGAGGTTTGTGTGCCGGGAGTGTGCCAACTTTTGAAAAGCGTCTTTTAGCTCGCAGTTTTCTCGAACAATAAACGCTCAAGTTTGTCCGAGGCACCTTGCTGCATTGAGGGCAAAACGTGAGAGTAAACATCGAGAGTGATCGTCACGCTGGAATGACCCAACCGCTCGCTGACAATCTTCGGGTGCTCGTTCGCACTCAGTAACAGAGTGGCACATGTATGCCGCAGATCATAAAGCCGGATCGATGGCGCGCCCTTTTTCTCCCCATCTATATGTGTGTTGGCGCACATACAGCAATGATAGAGTGCCCTTAGTAAGGCTCCCCGACGAGCCTCCTCATTTACCCAGAATTGAGGGATTAGGGCGCTGCTATGCTGAATCCAGAGTAGCGCCCTTTACTTTCCATCTTTCACCTAGTTGTAATTCTTATGGTGCATTTTCCATTAGCGGGAATCGTGACGGTCTGCGTCTTGTTGCTGTTGTGGTCTATGATTTCCTTGCTCGCGATTGATCTATCCTTGTTACTGTACTTGCCGCCCTTACCGGAAAAAGTCTGCTCGTCAAATTCGATCCCGACTGAGCCACCTTTGATGATGATGTCATTTCCGTTAGCCATTGGTAAGAATCTCCTTTGAAGTTGAGGTTATGAGAATAGGGGAATGAGCGCCTTATACCACTTAGCCGCCTCTGATAATGATGTCGCCCCCCTCACCGGGGTTCGACGCCTGTTGAGCAGGAGGTGAGTCACTATTAGAAGTTGTGGTTGGGGTTGCCGTGGGGGAAAGAGCAAGCGCAAGCACTAAGGCTGTCAGTAATTCAAACATACAACGCTCCTTTGTGAAGGTTAAGGGATAGGACGAGGAAACGAGCGGCTTATATCACACTTCAAAATGCTTTGGAAGGCGCTCGCTTAGACAGCGCGGAGGTAATGCTCTATTCTGTCCTCACATGACTCAACCCTCAAAGGAGAACAGATAATGAAACGCTTTGCATTAGCAATCGCACTCGCGTGTGTGCTGTCAGGTTCCGCCCTCGCCGGAGACATTGCTACTCCCGGCGCACCAGCCCCGAGTAATCCTCCACCGCCGGGCGAGATGGGCAATGGCGGCTCACTGGCACCGGGCGATATGGGCAGCGGTGGCGTCGTTGGCGATATGGGGAACGGCGGCGCGGCCACAGTCTTATTGACGCTCCTCGATCTGGTGTTCTAGTTCCGGTTGGATCCGCTTTCGAATTGAATCGTTGATGATCTGCCTCTGGCGGTAGTAGAAGCGTGTCCTGCTATCGGGTCCAATCTGATTTTTGAGGAAACTCACCCATTATTACGATAACTTTCATTTTAGCCTTCGGGCAAAGCCGTTCGGGAATCTAGCTACTGCCGGCCATCCGGCAATATCCTCCCTCAGCCGATCAATAAAGCCATCTACAAGATCACCATCTCCCGCGCCTCCGGCAACCCACTGGTAATACCCGTCTACGTGCGGCTGGAGCTTGTCTACACGGCAGCGATAATTCTGCCATCCCTCAGGCGTGGGATTGCCTAGCGTCTCCTGCGAGTCACCGCAGAGGAGTACTCCGTCACTACAAGTGAAGGCGGCTATCAGAGTCACATGCTTCCTATTCAGAGCCGCGTGGTTTTAGGATACGGTTTGCGCGATCGCGGCTCATCTCGTCTCTACTTTCCAGCAAAGAATGAAAGAATAAAAATTCATACTCGCCGGGTGTGCCGGGAGTGTGCCAACTCAGTGAAACAGAGCGATACTGAGAGGTACTGAGGGATTATAGACCAGCGGGAAATACTAATGAATCAGCACGGGAACGAACTGATAAAAACTTAGGAAAACAACTCGTTGAAGACTCTTAATCAGCGGGTCCCAGGTTCGAGCCCTGCTCGGCTCACCAGAATTAGCAATGACTTACGGCAGGTTCCATGAATTATTGGGCCTGCCGTTTTTCATCTGTGACAAACTTGTGGCGTCGTGTTTGTCGATACTCCGACAGCCTTCGCGCGGGCCTCCGGTAATGCGCCTCTATATCTCACAGACGCTTCCGATACGCTAAAAGGAGCATTCGACAAAGCATTCAAACAAGAACGCAAGACAAAATTTGAAGACGCAAAGTCAATTGTCGAAGCGTTATCGCAGGTTGATCAAGACGGTGCAAGCAAAGCTGTTAACTTGGATAAAGTAAATGAACTGAGCCCTCAGTATCCAATGCCACGACTCACAACTTAGAAAGCTGCAGAAAGACGAGCAGGGAGCGATTCTTAAATGATCCCTCTTCAGGCAGCTAAGCCCCTTGCCTTCCCACCAAGTGCTACTTTAGTATCACTCCATGCGAACTGAACTCGTTACTACACTGAAGCGCCAAGCCACAGAGATCCTGAACCAGCTCGAGAAGGATCGAGAGCCGATCCTAATTACACAGCATGGCGTTCCATCAGCATATCTCGTTGATGTCGAAACGTTCGAGACCTTGCAGCGTCGTATGGCACTGCTTGAGGGCATTGCTCGCGGGGAAAAGGCAATTGAAGAAGGTCGGTCACTCACTCATAAGCAGGCAAAGCAACGGATGTCCAGATGGCTGAAGTAATATGGGCTGAACCTGCACTCAACGATCTTGACGCGATTGCGGACTACATTGCACTAGACAATCCTGACGCGGCACGCCGGTTAGTTCAGAAGATCTTCGAACATGTTGTGCATCTTGAAAGCCATCCTAAACTCGGCTCCAAGCCTGACGAGCTCAAAGGTTGGCGGTATCGTCAGATTGTCGAGCCGCCGTGTCGTATCTTCTACCGGGAAGATTCCGGACGAGTCTTAATACTTCATGTCATGCGATCAGAGCGCTTGCTCAGGTCTGAACTTCTTAGCGATCGAGAACAAGGTGCTTGAGACAATCTTGTGACAACGCTACAGCGAAACTGGTCTGAACAAGTGGTAACAGATGTACCCACGGACGGCTGCAACCTGTAACAAATGTTAGTAAATCGTAAGAGCCATCATCTGATGCAGTGCTTCTAAACGCACTCTTAATCAGCGGGTCGCAGGTTCGAGCCCTGCTCGGCTCACCAAGTTCTTGAATTAGGTTAGTTAGATAGGACTTACAGCTTTCGATTGATAGGCGAGGTCGTCCGTAGACCCGCTGATCGGAGGTTGTAAGTCTTTATGTCTTTATTCATTGAGTTAGACCGTCTCTAAGCCGGTCGGAAAACCTCACAAACATGAAATTAGAACAACAGGTCTGCTTGCTCGACCTTGCGAAGAGGCTAAGAGAACTGAGAGTTAAGCAGGATAACTTCTTCGATTAAGTCGAGAGAATTCAGTTTGAGTCAGAAGGACTGGTGGTTGGGAAGTAATACCAAGCGGGCTCTTCCAGCGGGCGACGAAAATGGTATCCATGACATTGTTCCAACTTTCACCGTTGCTGAGCTTGAAGACATGTTGCCAGAGTTTATCGGCTCAATGCACCACCAGTCTGATTACAGTTGCTTTGATTATATGAGTTTTTCGACCAGCGAAATAAGAATCCTTCAGACCCGCAAACGGGTCTACAGGAGAAAAGGCTTGGCAAGGAGGGACTACCGATTAACACGTGTAAGGCAGTCCTTTTTTGAATTGAGGCGCTTCGGAGGATTTTCGTAGCGACCTATTCTGAAGGCTCCTTCAATCGTGATGCCACTAATCCGAAAGATAACAGCGACCACCAGGGATAAGCCGATTGCTGCAAAGGTTAATACAACAGCCCAAAGCATGGCACACCTCTACTTTCAAGGAGACATGCTCCTCACTAGGTTTCAATCCTTGTCCTGGGTAATAGGAACTTTTAACTGGTCCTACTATTGATAATATCCGTCAAGTGAAAGGCTTGCAAGGTTCCTTACCGAAATTAAAAAGTGGAGTCCCATAGTGGATTTGCAGGAATCTCTTAGTGAGAATTGGATTAAAGATAGCATGGAAAACGTCGACATTTAGTTTCGGATTACACTTTTGCCATCCGGCGTTCGGCTGAGGACGGTGAACCGCTGAATATCGGCAAGGCGTACTCCGGCCTGACGGATCGCGAGCTGACAGAACTGACGGACTGGTTTAAAAGACACACACTTCAGGAGTTTGGCCATGGGCGGGTCCGGATCGTTGAGTTGACGGTCGTAATCGAGGTTACGTTTGACCGAGTTCAGCCGTCGAGCCGACATAAGAGTGGTTATGCGCTCCGGTTGCCGCGAATTCTCCGGTTAAGGTCGGATAAAACGGCGAATGATATTGATACGCTCAACACGGTGCGGCGCCTGGTCGGAGCCGCGGAGAGAATGCAACAGGGCAAATGCCCGAGGAGGGCAGAAACAGCCATAACGGCTGAATCCCACTGACTGGCTTTTACGGTAAAGTTCCTATTACCACAGAGGCCGGATGGGGGTACGATGCAGCGTCACCGCCTCCCAAGCAAGCTTTCAATCGTGATCGGTGAACCCCGGACACACAAAACCACGCGCCGCCAAGGCAGGCCTTGGCAAAGGCTATTGTGTTTGTTTTGGGTGTGCGCTTCTCAGTACACTGATAGAAGGGCTGTCAATACCTCGAAAAACAGGTTACAAAAACGATAGATGCTGATGCACCTTCAGAACGCCGGCTATAAGACCAATCACGAGCGCTGCCAAGCCACACCAGTACAAAGAGTGATGCATGAATCTACGACGGGGCGAAAAGGCTTCTGACTCAAACTTCGATAGGAAATCTGTTTGCCAAGGGTCGTTGATGTGGCGTGTCATGAACAAACCTGCATTAATACCCGCGACAATATAAATCGTGATAGCCACAAGTAGGCCAGCCGTGAAGTAACGGGACGTCTTGACTCCTAGCCCATCCGCGATGATCGACATTGCGGCTGGTGTACCGACGTACAGACCAATATGGAATTTGATGTAGTCGTAGATAAGCTTTAATTGATCCCGGCGGTCAGCTTCAGATACTTTTTCATCCCACTTATCGTTTGACATTCCCAAAGCTCCTATTGTGTTTTGCAGTCGTTCAAAACTTTCCACACCCCACTCCGAAAGCATGGTGGCCGAGGTATTCGACTCATCGCGCAAACGATAATAGAATGCCTCGGCCACGCAAGTTACGCTAACCATCATTTAATGGTTATTGTCCAGGGCTCCTTGGTTGTTGAGCTGAATGCAAGCTCTTTGGTTTCGTCGTTGAAGAACTCAATCGTCTTGAATTCTCCTCCCTCTGCCTGGGGCGTAACCGTAAATGTTTCTTCCCCAACCTTCTCCGTAGCCGGAGCCGGGGGAAGCGTAATGGTGAACATCTCGGAGCCACCACTAACTACAATTGGTCTGTCGATTGCCATGTTAATTCTCCTTTCAGGGGTTATGGGTTGAGTAATTGTTCTAGTTGTTTTCGCGAGTACTGAACGTCCTTCCGTGATAGATATCCGTCGTAAACTTCCTTTCCCCATCGCTGCTCGAGGCTGACAAGACGAGCATTCGCATGCTCTGCAAATTCACGTGTTGCCGCTTTGTTGCCAAGCTGCCGGCCGGCCCGTGCGGCAATCAACCAGGCTCGCCACTCAGAATCCATCTGGCCCATCCGCGCAAAGTTTCGCTGTGCCTGCAACGCGAGTTGCAATGACTTTTGCGCATCGCCCCCCGCGAGCCCAACCTCTGCCTGCGCCAGTTGGGCAGCGGAGATCAGATAATGATCATCTGTTTGAAACGCCATGCCAACCGCGGCTTCGCACGACTTCCTGCCCGCACGACCAGCGCCCGAATACATCTGAGTGAGACATGACAAATACTTCGCCTGCGTAATCGTGAGCCCGAATTGCGTACCAGCAAGTTTCATAACTTCTTCGGCGAGCACTCCGGCCTGCCGGTAGTTTTGCTCCGAAAACTCGAGCATCGCTTCGGTCAACCGCACCGAGGCCATTAACGTTTTGTTCTGTGCCTTTGCTGCTATCGACGACGCTTCACGAAGCTTTGTTCTTGCCTCAAGATAGCGGCCCATTCGCCACAGGACACTGGCGGAGTGCGCCTCGCAGAACCCTGCGTAAAGCGTCAGCTTCATCGACGTGTAAGACTTGCAACTTTCATCAAAACGAGACAGCGCCTCCCCGTAACGTTCCTGGACCAATAACACGCTGCCGATCTCTTCGTGTGAAGTTGCTACCTGCACTCCATCACCCAGTTGTTCGGCCACGGTGAGGAGTTCGTTGAAGGTTTTCAGCGCCGCCTCATAGTCGCCTGTGTTACGAAGCGCGCGTCCGTACAGCGTCAGGATCTGCGACAGCCATTTGCGATAACCACTCTGCCGGTAGAAAGGCACGGCCGCTTCCAGGTAGGTCAGGGCCTCCCGTGTTTTGTGCTGCGAGAGACGCAGACTGCCGAGTTGCAATCGCGCCCACGCTTCGCGCAAACGCAATTTTTCTCGTTGAGCAAGATTCAAAGCCTGCTGATAATATTTCTCGGCGCGGTCGAAATCGCCAGCCATCAGGAACGCATTGCCAAGCCAGATCAGCCCAGCCGTGAATTGGTTCTCAGATCCTTCGGTGCGAGCAAGTGCGATGGCCTCAGTCGCTTGTTGTTCAGCTAGTTGGGTTTGACCCTGCATCGCCGCAACGGCGCTCAATGCTTGCAGAGTTTTGATCTGCTGGTAGTGGTTCTTTGATACTCGTGATCTTTGCAACGCGGTTTCTAAAGCGGCTCGCGCTGCTTCAACGTCTTCGCTGTTCAAAGCAAGAAAACCACGCTCGTAAAAAACTTCTGTTACTCCCTCAAAATTGCTTTGAGCCGCATATACCGACTCCGCTTTTTGAAACATCTCTCCTGCGCAAGCAAAGTCTTGTTGTTGGCCGCAGACAATACCGCGACGAAGCAGGGCCGCCGCGTCTTGAGGATCGAGCTTGATCGCGAGCTCATAGTTCACCTTCGCCTCGTTTAGCTGGTCATTCTTCTCGTAGGCCCGCGCCAGATCTGCATACACATGGGCCTTGTCGCTCCTGGGCTCTTCAAGCAGGAGCTGATAGTTTTGGATGGCCGTGGCGAAGTCGCGCAAAACCGTTCTGGTAATTGCTTGTAAGTAGAGTTTGTCCCGCGACTCCATTGATGAGTAGTTAGCCAGCGACTCAGCGCGAATGATTTCGTCCTTGGCTTTATCGGTGTAATCAAGCTCCGCATATGCTTCGGCCAGTCGGGCGTGCGCGAGCGCAAAATTCTCGTCCGCTTGAATAGCCTGTTCCAGCGCCTTACTGGCCTTCTGATAAGTGCCTTCACGTAAAGCCGCGATGCCTTGTTCGTACCAGCGAACAGCCTCGGCAGACGGAGCTTTGTCCGTCCGGTACCACTGAATAACCAGCATGAGAATCGCGATCACGAGGAAGATTGACGCAAGGGACAAAACCGGGCGCTGGAGAGTCGCGGTGAGTCGGGTCAGGTTTGAGTGCGTTTTTGCGTCGCTGGTGAGTGGTAATGGCTTGGTCTCTTTGTCGTCCTCAACCTGCGCATCTTTCTGGATGCGACGCAGATCAATCAGGAGCTCGTTGGCTGACTGATATCGCGCATTGCGGTTTTTCGCGAGTGCCTTGACGATTACACTGTCGAGCTCGGGACCGACAAGTGGATTGAGCTGCGAAGGAGGCGCTGGATGGAACTGACGAACGCGCCTTAAGATCTTCTCATCTGTCTCACCTGCGAAGGGACGCGTGCCGGTGACACATTCGTACAGAATCACTCCTACTGCAAATAGATCACTGCGCGCATCAACCGGCGCGGCCGATGCCTGCTCCGGCGACATGTAAGGTGGCGTACCTGAAAAGTCGCCAGTTCTTGAAAGCAGGCTTGCCCCGCCACCAAAGTCCTGCTCCTCGCTAACGCTGCCGACTAGCTTCACCAATCCAAAGTCGAGCACCTTCACCTGGCCACGCGGATTGAGCATTATGTTCCGCGGTTTAATATCGCGATGAACTATCCCGACCGAGTGCGCTTCTGAGAGCGCCTCCAAAACCTGAATAACTATGGCCAAAGTCTGTTGTATATTCAGCGGATTTTTCTTGAGTCTGTCGGCCAGAGTTTCCCCGGCGACAAACTGCATGACGATAAAGCTGCGTGTGCCTTCGTCTTTGATATCGATAACGCGACAGATGTTCGGATGGTCGAGCTGGGCCAGCGCTTTGGCTTCCAAAACCAGTCGTTCTTTTGCCCGGATATTAGGTTGCAGGTATGACGACAGGAACTTGATCGCGACTTTCTGATCGAGTTTTGTGTCATGGGCAAGATAAACCTCGCCCATTCCACCAGCGCCTAACAGGGCTTCAATGATGTAGCGGCCCATCGTCTGCCCCACCATGGACTCACCCTGATCTTCATCGAGCAGGTAAGAGTTTTCTTCCACGGCGGGAATTGCGAGAAAGTTCTGGGCCAGTTCTTGAAAGCTCATCAGAGATTCAACTTCCTTACGTAGGCCTGGATCGTCCGAACAGAGCTCAGCCAGGACGGCAGATCGCTCAGCAGGGTCAATCGCGAGAACCTGTTGTAGGACCTTGTCAACTTGCTGCCAGCGTTCAGGCGTCATGTTCGTGTCCCAACGCTTAAGGCGGAATTTGCGGTCGAATCAAATCAGAGAGCGGAGTTTTTTGTTTCAGGAATTCATGGCCTTGAGTAGCCAGAGTCGCGCACTACTCCAGTCACGAGTTACGGTTGCGGTAGATATTCCCAGGGCTTCGCCAATTTCTTTATCTTTCATTCCGCCAAAGTATTTCAACACCACAACCTGGCTCTTGCGCGGATCGATGCCGGTTAATTCGTTCAAGGCTTCGTCAAGGGCGACGAGATCAGTAGGCCGCGCCGGAGCGACGAGGGCGGCCTCATCCAAATCTATGCGAATGTGATTGCGCTTATCAGACTTGCGACTGCGCGCGGCATCTACCAGCACGCGGCGCATTGCCTGAGCCGCGACCGCGTAAAAGTGGGCCCGATTCTGCCAGCGCATGCCTTTATGATCGACGAGCCGTAAATACGCTTCGTTGATTAGAGCTGTTGTTTGCAGGGTGTGCTCCGGACGCTCATGACGTCTGCGCTGGTGGGCCATACGACGCAGTTCTTCATAAACGAGCGGAATCAGGCGATTCAGGGCAGTCTCATCTCCATCACGCCACTCGATAAGTAGTTTCGTGATCGAGTCGTGGGAGGACATTGGAAACTCCGGGGCGAAGGATGAGTGTCCGAACGGCCGCGAATTATATCACCGTTTACATTTCACGGCGCTTCGTAAACCCGGTGAGCAGGAGTGGTGATGATTCTGTCTTCTTCGATGATATAGGCCGTGAGGGTGTAGCCGTAGACGCAGCCGGTGTCGAGGCCGATGGCGCGCGGGCCGCGGCGGGGCTCGGATGAGGGCCAGTGACCGAAGAGGACAACCTTCTCACCGTCATAGACTTCGTACCATGGCGTGCCGTCGTGACTCTCGCGATTCTTACCAACGTGCGCAACAGCGTCATGTCTTCAGACGTCTGCGAGTACAACGCGATGTTCGGACGCAGACCTGCATGTACAACCAGATGAGTGCCGAGATCGATCGTGAAAGGCAAGTATTCAGAAATGGCAGGTACTTCTCTTTTCACTCTTTAACTCTTTATGCAGCGCTTTTTGTGACGCCTTCAGCTTGACCTTCTCACCGTTCCACTTCCGTCTCAACGCCAAATCATGATTGCCTATCACCGTCCTGAATCGCGGGTCGGTCATAAACAGCTCGAGCACTTCTCGACTCTTCGGACCTTTCGTCACTAAATCTCCAACACAAACAACACGGTCGTCCTGCCCAAAGCCGACAGATTCAAGCATTTCAATCAACTCATCGTAACAACCGTGAATGTCTCCAACTACAATCGTTCGACTCATACGCGCCCTACTTGTAAAGGTAAGTCTTGCTCTCTTTCTGATCCCACTCGACGCTATCGATATTCTCCGTATCCGACGACATGATCTCGTCACTCAACTTACTCGTGCTGATAACAGGATCGAGGTTAACGAGATAAATAATCTTGCCCATCGGCTCTTCCGCGTCCTCACGGTCGAGATGGCGAAACTCATAATCAAACTGATGACGCTCAAACAATCCTTTCAATATCTTGTCAGCGCGGTCTACGTTGCGTGTCTGCACACAAAGCTCCATCGAGCGAAACACTTGAAACCGCTCAAAGTGTTCCAGCACTGCCAACGTCAAAAGCACAAACAGCGTCAGGATAACAGCCATGTCCCAGCGCCAACGCCTGCGGCAAGACCGACTCCCAGGCAAACCAGCAACACCGTGGTCTCTTTAGGATCGCGAATGTTCGTGCGGAAGCGCACGAGCGACGCAGCCGCAAAAATTCCAAACGCGCGCGCTGCACTGTCTCCAACGACCATCATCATCGCGCCCGCAACCACCGCCATCAGAATCTGAGTCTGCGCGACATACGGATTACGCCGGGCAACTGAAAGTCCGCGGCGCGGACGAAACGCGAGGAAAGCCGCAAGGAACGCAGCGAGTGAAAACCGCAGCGCGATTCGCGCCGACATTGCTTCCCAACTCGAAAAGTCGCAGGCGACAGCCCGGTCGCGTCTGGTCCAAATAGTTGACCAAATAAAGGAATCTCACGCCTGGGGCGTCTCGTCGGAGTAGCAACTGCGCGGTGATGCGACAGGGACCGCGGTAGTTCTTCCCGCGGTCCGCGGTTCGTCGCTGAAAACGTAAGCGAGTATTCCGCTACCCAAAAGAATGACGATGAACAGCCCGAGCACCGTAACGGTTACACGGTTCATACTTTGTCTCTCCAACGCTTTGCCTCAAAATTCAGTCATTGAGCTTGGAAGAGGTCAGTACCACCTGCGATAGCGGGTGGGTCAACCATCCAGACTCAACATCAATAGGAATTTCGCATGCCGATCACTTACCCACCCGCTATCGCAGGTGGTACTGACCTTGTCCAAGTTCGACTATTTAAGGCAAAGCCCATCTCACACATTATTTCTTAGACCACAGTCGCTTACTCTTCAACGAGTGAACGTTTTTCCCCTGCGGTGAGCTGTTCGGACCTTCAAAGAACAACTGGCTGTTGAAGGGCTCTTCGCCGGCTCCATTGCCGGACGCTCATAGGCTCCATCTGAAGTCATCACCCGCGCCTTCACGTTATCGCGCAGGTACGCAGCCAGCACCGTGTCTTTCAAATACTTCCGCAACTGCGGATCCATCACTGGCGTCACGACTTCAACGCGACGGTCCAGATTGCGCGCCATCCAGTCCGCAGATCCAATGTAGACTTCTTCATCACCACCGTTCGCAAAATAAAAGATGCGACTGTGCTCGAGGAATCGTCCAACAATGCTTCTCACATGAATAGTTTGCGACAGTCCCGGTTCGCCCGGCCGCAACATACACGCGCCACGCACGATCAGATCGATTTTGACGCCCGCCTGCGACGCTTCGTACAGCGCTTCGATGACACTCAGATCAGTCAAGCGGTTGATCTTCGCGGATATGTGCGCGGGCCGACCGGCCAGAGCGTGAGCTGTTTCGCGCTTGATCAGGGTCATCATGCGCTTCCGAAGATTCAGCGGCGCCACCATCAGCCGGCTGTATTCCTTCTGTATCGAAAAGCCGGTCAGAAAGTTGAACACGTCCGACGCATCGTCACCGATCACTGGATCGCTCGTGAGCAATCCAATGTCCGTATACACACGCGAAGTTGTCGGGTTGTAGTTACCGGTGGAAATGTGCGTGTAAGTCTGAAGGCCGTGCTCTTCACGCCTCACCACGAGCGCGACCTTGCTGTGCGTCTTCAGCCCCACCAGGCCATAGACCACGTGCACGCCGGATTCACCAAGTCGTTTGGCCCACTCGATATTGTGCTCTTCGTCAAACCTCGCCTTGATTTCGACAACCGCGGTGACCTGTTTGCCACGCTCGCTGGCGCCGATCAATGCCTGCGGGATCGGAGACTTCTTACCCGTGCGATAAAGGCACATCTTGATCGCGACAACGTCCGGATCATTCGCGGCGGCGTCGATGAAATCCACGATCGTTCCGAACGATGAGTAGGGATGATGCAGTAACACATCCTGTTTTTTGATCGCATCGAAGATCGATTCCTTGCCGCGAAGTGCAGGAGGCACGACAGATTTCAGCGGTTTGTCTTTCAGCTCCAGGGCGTTGACGCCGTAAAGCTCCATCAAATCCGAGACATCGAGTAGTCCATCGATTTGATAGACGTCATCTGGTTCGATCTTGAGCGACGTGGTGAGATATTCGACCATCTCGCTCGGCATCGAGGCCGATACTTCCAGTCGCACGGGCAAACCAAAACGTCGCTCACGCAGCGATTCTTTTATCAGCACCAGAAGATCTGCGGCTTTGTCGTCACGAATCTCGACATCGGCGTCGCGCGTGACGCGAAAGATGTGTCCCTTACTCAAACTCATGTTCGGGAACAGCGAGTGAATGTCGCCTCGATTACCTCTTCGACGAGAGCAAATTTCAACTCGCCTTTCTTAATAGGAATCAGCCGCGGCACAACCGGCGGCACTTTGATTCTGACAAACCTCACCTGGTTTCCGAGGGGCAACCCGGCAAGCGTGTCTTCGGGATTGCTCTCCACCGTCAAACCGATATTCAGACTCAAGTTTGAGATGTAAGGAAACGGACGAGACGGGTCGACGGCCTGTGGAGTCAATACGAGAAAAATGTTCTTGATGAAGTAGTCGCAAGAGTGCGCTTTTCCTCTTCGGAGAGCGTCGCATATCGCGCGATGACAACGCCATTCGACTCGAGCTCCGGGACCACTTCGTCTCGCAAACAACGTGAGTGTTCTTCAACGAGCGGAAGCACGCGTTTGCGAATCACGTCGAGCTGTTCGACTGGTGTCAATTCACCGGGCATTGGACCAATTTCGTCAATAACCAGCATTTCCTTGAGTCCGGAGACACGCACCATGAAGAATTCGTCCAGATTCGAGGAAAAGACTGCGAGGAACTTCAGTCGCTCGAGCACCGGATTCGATTTGTCTGTTGCTTCTTCAAGTACGCGTCGAAAGAACTCCAACTGGCACAAATCGCGATTGAGGACTGACCATGAGAGAAAACGCTTTGGTTTCGATTTGGGCTGGCCCGATGGTTCTGATTGCATCAATTGGTTCCCTGTGAAAATGAATTCTTCTCTGTGCTATCTGTGTCCTCTGTGTCTCTGTGGTGGATGATCAACCGAACCACAGACGGGAGAAGGTACAGAGAAGAGATTAATTTGTGCAGCGCGCATCGATGATCATCCGCGCTTTGCGAACGAATTCCGCTGCCCACTCGGCCGGTGGTCTATCACGCTCGGCATTTCGTGAAACATCGAAAACTCTCGTGATCGTTTTGTTTTGCTGCTCCGCGTCAAGTAGTCGCTGCAAATTGTCCGCGAGCAACTTGCGACCGCCTTCGCTAATGCGATTATCGCCAACACTTTTGGCCGTCGTCG
>CAVVHV010000007.1:0-133111 GCA_963748155.1 uncultured Acidobacteriota bacterium
CCCAAACCCACGCTGATCCAGCACCAACAAAAGCCGCCGAGCTTCAGATTGAAGCCCCGGAAATCGATCTCGGCGCACTGATGCATTAACAAAAGAGTCCTCACCCAATGAGGTTTTAGCAATGACTGCACACGTCGATCATGAGCCGCAGCCGAGCGGCCCCGAACTCTACGGAGTCCAGGTCTACGTTGCAGCACTCTGTGGTTTCTGATGAAGAAGTCAGAAGACAATCTGATTGATCGCACGCTCCAAGTTTGGCAGCCGCGCAACGACCATCGGCTGTCGGACGAAGACGCGCGAGCAATACTTGAAAACGTCAAAGGCTTCTTCACGCTTTTATTGGAGTGGGAAACCAATGAGCAACAGAAAAAGGGCGGTGGCCAAGATGAATCGCACTACGCAAAGTCCGCGTGACAACTAGGTTTTGGATCGACTGTATGCGGACTAACTATTTCCTTCGAAAGGTAAAACTAACAATGAGATTGATTCTTGGCGTCCTGTGGGGCTATTACATCCGAGGCAGAAAGCGCTTGCTGATCATTACGCTTACGGTGTTTACGGTGTTTATGCTCCTGTGCTGTGTGGTACTCCCCGCAATCGCTCTTTCCATTCTTGCCCTGGACGTGATGCGCGAACGAGCTTCACGACCGCCGCAAACCTCTGTGCCTTCGCTTGTCGGATTGAACTATGAAAGTGCCGAAACTAAAGTGCGTGAGTCGAACCTTAACATCCGTATTTTGGCCCATCGTTATGACGTACCGGATGAGCCTTGCACGATCATCTTTCAAACCCCGCAAGCTGGCGAACGCGTGAGTTACGGAACGGTCGTCGGAGTAGTGGTTAGCAATAAAGAAGGTGACAAAGCAAAGCCGTGTTCATCGCATTAGTGAGTGGTCCAGATATGAGTAAAATAACAACGGCAATAGCTGCCCCACTAATGTATAATCCCGCGCCTTACATCACAAATCTAGTTAACGCGAGGCCCCAACATGCGCAAATCTAAGTCTCATACAGCACAACAACTCGATGCCGTTAAGTACGGCAGGGTTTCATCGAAGGAGCAGGAGAAGGAAGGCTTTTCTATTCCGGCTCAGTTTAAGCTGCTCGATCAGTATGCCCAAACTCAGGGGCTGAGAATCGTGCGTGACTTTGTCGATGTAGAAACCGCCAAGCGGCCAGGTCGGACAGGGTTTGATGAAATGATCAAGTTTCTCAAACGCTCATCCGTGCGTGTGCTCTTAGTCGAAAAGACGGATCGCCTCTATCGCAACCTCAAAGACTATGTAACGATCGATGAACTGAATCTCGAAATTCATTTCGTCAAAGAGAACGTGATTCTTTCGCATGATTCCCGATCCTCAGAGAAATTCATGCACGGAATCAAAGTGCTCATGGCGAAGAACTACATCGACAATCTTTCTGAGGAAACAAAGAAAGGAATGCTCGAAAAAGCCGAGCAGTCAATCTATCCGTCCTGCGCACCCATCGGCTAAAAAACGTAATGGGACCGAATGGCAAGCGAATTATCGAGCCTGATCCGATTCAAGGGCCGATCATCAAACAGATGTTTGAGTGGTATGCCACGGGCCAGTGTTCCATAGACGAAGTTCTAAGCCGCGCTCTGTTAGCCGGTTTGGTTTCGCGGCGTAAAGGCCAAGTAATGTCAAGGTCGAATGTGCATAGACTACTTCGGAAGTGCGTTTACACCGGCGACTTTGATTGGAACGGCAGAACCTATCGCGGCAGCCATGAGCCGCTGATTTCAACCGCACTCTTTGAGCGCGTACAGGAGATCCTTGAGGGCCGCTACTCGACAAAAGAGAAAGTAACTAAACACGAGTTTGCATTCACAGGGCTTGTGAACTGTGGGCACTGTGGCTGTGCCCTGGTCGCCGAGAAGAAGAAAGGCAAATACGTTTATTATCACTGCACAGGCAACAAAGGAAAATGCCCCGAACCTTACGCCCGCGAAGAAGTGCTCGAAGCGTGCTTTGCCGACTTACTCAAAGGACTCGTGTTTGATGATCAGGTCATGGATCGGATCGTCGATGCTTTGCATCAGAGTCACGCAGACGAGAAGAAGTTTAGACGTGATGCGATTGCTCGCTTACAAGACGAACAAAGCAAGATACAGAACCGACTTGATAAGCTCTACGATGATCGACTTGATGGATTCATCGAGCCTGATTTCTTTGAACGTAAGGCAAGAGAATGGCGACAAACTCAGAAGCGTTTAGCCGATCAGATCGCCGAGTATGAAAACGCTTCTCACGATTATGTGCATGATGGCGTTCGCCTATTAGAACTCGCAAAAAAGGCCTATTTTCTGTTCAAACAGCAAACTCCAAGCGAAAAACGCAAGTTGCTCAATTTTGTGTGTTCGAACTCGGTTTGGAAGGATCAGACACTCACCGCAACCTTTCGCCAACCCTTTGATCTTCTTGCACTTACTAACACGACTTGGCAAAGAGAAAAGGCCGCCGGAACCGCGTCCAGCGACCTTCGTCCAGTTTGGCAGCGCATACGGGACTCGAACCCGTGATCTCTGCCTTGAGAGGGCAGCGTGTTAACCAACTACACCAATGCGCCGCAGAGGACTCGGATTATAGGGGTGCGGTAGCGCGGATAGCAAGTTATGCCGCGGATGTACGCAGATAGACGCAGATCCGTTATACTGCACGCGCTTGGGCTCTAGCTAATCCTCGAATTACCTTTGCTTATGAACATCGTTGTGTTGCGGGAGACACAAGAGGGTGAGGCACGCGTCGCGCTCATGCCCGAATCCGTTAAGAAACTCGCCGCGACTCGGGACCTCCATACATATCGAAAGCCGCGCCGGCCTCAACGCCGCCCGCACTGATGACGACTTTCGCGAAGCCGGCGCTGAAATAAGCTCCGACCGCGAAGCCCTCCTCGCTGACGCCGATGTACTCGCCGTCGTTAATCGACCGTCAGCAAACGATTTTTCACGACTGAAAAAAGGCGCAGTCGTGATCGGCTTCCTGCGCCCACTCGACGAGCCCGCCGCGCTGCTACCGGCAGTCGATCGCGGCATCACGACTTTTTCCGTCGAACTGATTCCACGAATCACACGCGCCCAGGCGATGGACGCGCTTTCGTCGATGGCTACTGTCGCGGGTTACAAAGCCGTCCTGATCGGCGCCGCGCACATCCCACGAATGTTTCCGCTATTGATGACTGCCGCGGGCACCGTACCGCCCGCGCGCGTGTTAGTGCTCGGCGCGGGCGTTGCGGGACTGCAAGCGATCGCGACTGCACGACGTCTTGGTGCAGTGGTCGAAGGCTACGACGTGCGCGCAGCCGCAGGCGAACAGGTGAAATCTCTCGGCGCAAAATTTCTCGAAGTCGATCTCGGCGGAATCAAAACTGAAGACGCAGGTGGCTACGCAGTCGAGCTCTCGGATGAAGCAATGAATCGCGGACGCGCGTTGATCGCTGAACACGCAAAGACCGCGGACGTCGTTATCACGACCGCACAGGTGCCGGGTAGACGTGCTCCGTTACTGATCACTGAAGAAGCAGTTGACGGTATGAAGCGCGGCTCGATGGTCATCGATCTCGCAGGCTCGACCGGCGGCAACTGCGCGCTGAGCCAGGCAGACGTGACGGTCGAACGCGATGGCGTCACGATCATCGCGCCGACGAATTTGCCGGCGACCGTTCCGGTCCACGCGAGCCAGCTTTACTCGCGCAACGTCACCTCTTTCCTTTCACTGCTGATCAAAGACGGCCAGCTACAGATCGATATGAAGGACGACGTTGTTGGACCATCGTGCGTGACACATAACGGTGAAGTTGTAAACCAGCGCGTCGCGGCTGCGTTACAGGCCCAGCCAGGTTAGGAGCAAGCGAATGCCATTAGAAGATCCTGTAGTTCAAAAAATACTTTTGATATCCGCGCTTTATGTTTTTGCGCTCGCGGCGTTTCTTGGTTACCAGGTGATCTCGCGAGTGCCGCCGCTGCTGCACACGCCGCTGATGTCGGCGACGAATGCGATCTCGGGCATCTCGCTCGTTGGCTCGATCGTTACGGCGGGTGCGCAGTACAACACGGTCAGCACGATCCTCGGTTTCATTGCTGTAGTTTGTTCGACAACGAACGTTGTCGGCGGCTTCGTCATCACCGATCGCATGCTCAAGATGTTTAAGAGGAAAGAGATCGCCAAGAAAGACTAACCACAGATCTCACGGATGCAATTTTACTTCATCGAATTCAGCTACCTGCTCGCTTCAATCCTTTTCATCCTCGGATTGAAGGGGCTGAGCCATCCCGAAACCGCGAAGCGCGGAATGCATCTCGCCGAGTTTGGCATGTTGATGGCCATCATCGGCACGCTGATGCATCACGAGATCATCACTTACACGTGGATACTCGCCGGTCTCGCGGTCGGTTCTGTTGTCGGACTCGCGATGGGCCTGTGGGTGCCGATGACAGCGATGCCGCAACGTACCGCGCTCTCACATGCGTTTGGCGCTTTCGCCGCGGCACTCGTCGGCGTCTCCGAGTTCTACCGGTATGGCGGCCATCTCGAGAACAGATTCATGATGGGCGCGCTCGGCTTCGAAGTGATGCTCGGCGCACTCACGACGACCGGCAGTCTGCTCGCGTTTGCGAAACTTCAGGGTCTCGTGCGCGGCACGCCGATGACCTACAAAGGTCAGAACATCTTCAACATGGCCCTGCTCGCGGTGACGATCGGAATCTTCGTGTATCTGATCATCGTGCCCGGTTCGATGCCGCTGTTTTTCACGATGGCGGGACTCGCGTTCGTCTTCGGACTGTTGCTGGTGATGCCGATCGGATCGGCTGACATGCCGGTCGTGATGTCGTTGCTGAATTCTTACGCCGGACTCGCTTCGGCAGCGACGGGCTTCGTGCTCTCAAACAAAGTGCTGATCATCGCGGGCACGCTCGACGGGTTTTCCGGATTCATACTCTCGATCCTGATGTGCCGCGCGATGAATCGATCGATGACGAACGTATTGTTTGGCGCGTTCGGCAGCGCAGCGACAGCCGCAGCCAGCGGCGAGCAGGAAGGATCGATGCGCGAAGTCGGCCTGGACGACATCGCCACGCAACTCGCTTACGCGAACAAGGTTGTGTTCGTGCCGGGTTACGGACTCGCGACTGCGCAGGCGCAGCACGCAGTGCGCGAGCTTGCTGACGTGCTCGAGAAGCGCGGCGTCACTGTTAAATACGGAATTCATCCCGTGGCGGGCCGCATGCCCGGTCACATGAACGTGCTGCTTGCGGAAGCGAATGTTCCGTATTCAGCACTGTATGAGCTCGAGCAGATCAATCCTGAATTTCCAACCACGGACGTCGCTGTTGTCATCGGAGCAAATGACGTTGTTAATCCCGATGCACGCGACAACCCAGGCAGTCCCATCGCCGGTATGCCGATTCTTGAAGTCGACCGGTCGAAGTCAGTCGTGGTCTTGAAGCGTGGTCAAGGCAAAGGTTTTTCCGGTCTTGAGAACCCTTTGTTTTTTAAGCCCGTAACAGGCATGCTGTATGGCGACGCGAAAGACACGTTGACGCGACTGGTTCAAGCCGTGCAGCACGCGTAGCATCAGATAAATCGATTTTTCTGGAGACTAAATGCGAAGATTCTTAACCGCCTTCTTGTTGGCGAGTTTGCTCGTCACCACATTCCCCGCAACCTACGCCCAGCGCACTACTGATAAATCAAAAAAGTCAGCCGCATCGGTAACAGCTCAACGCGGCGTTGAGACGATTTCAGCTAATCAAATCAGAGACTATTTAACGTTCATCGCCTCCGACGAAATGGAAGGACGCGATACACCGTCGCGCGGCCTCGACACGACCGCAAAGTTTCTCGCGATGAATCTCGCGCGTTGGGGTTTCAAGCCAGCCGGCGATGAAGGCAGCTTTTTCCAACGCATCGATCTGCGACGCGATCGCGCTGACGGTGGTCAAACAAAAGTTGATTACAGCGGGCGAACACTCGCGGCGGGAACGGATTTCATTCCGGTAGGCGGCTCAGGCAATGTCAGCGGCCAACTGGTCTTCGCCGGAAACGGTTGGTTTGTGAAGTCGAAAAACATCGACGCGTACAAAGGGATCGATCCGGCAGGACGTATTGCGGTGATTTTCGGCACTCCAAACATGTCGCCGCGCGGCATCGCGCGCTCTGACTTCGGCAAGCCGGGCGAAGAGTTTCATGAACCCGAGCGACTACGCGCGCAGCAAAGGCGTTGTCGGTTTGATTTACGTGCCTGACTTTCAGTACTTCGCGAACTGGCAACGCAATCGCCAGCGCATCATGGAACGTGGCTTGACTGTCGTCGCGAAGTTTCAAACACAAACGACACAGCCATTGCCGTCGATCGTGATCTCACCGGAAACAGCCAACATGATCTTTTCGGGAGAGCGGCAGACGCGCTTCAGGGATCTTCAGCGCGTCTTACACCTCAACCGGACCACGCTGCCTGCGTCGTTCCTGATGAGCGATCAGAAGAAGATCACGATGAGTGTCGCAAGCACCACCGAGACTGTGCCGACGCAGAATGTCGTTGCAGTTTGGGAAGGTAGCGATCCGGTTTTGAAAGCTGAATACGTTGCGCTCGGCGCGCATTACGATCACGTGGGTAGTGGCTGTCCGCCAGCGGGCAGCTGACACGATCTGCAACGGCGCGGACGACGATGGATCCGGCACGACTGCGTTGCTGGGAATGGCGGAAGCACTGGCGAAGGCGCCGGCACGACCGAAGCGTTCAGTGTTGTTCGTGTGGCACTGCGGCGAAGAGAAAGGCTTGTGGGGCTCGCGTTACTTCACTGAATTTCCGACCGTGCCGCTCAATCAGATCGTCGCGCAGATCAACATCGACATGATTGGTCGCAGCAAGAAAGAAGGCGACACGAACTCGCGCAACAAGGATCTTACAGGACCAGATGCCGTTTATCTGATCGGCTCGACGATGATGAGCACGGAGCTCGGAGAACTCGTCAACACGGTGAACAATTCGTTTTTGAACATCACGTTTGATACGCGAGTACGACGATCCGAAAGATCCGAACCGGTTTTTCTTCCGCAGCGATCATTACAACTACGCGCGCAAGGGAATTCCGATCATCTTCTTCTTTGATGGTGTTCACGAAGACTATCACCGCGCGGGTGACTCGGCTGACAAGATCGATTACCAGAAGATGGAGAAGATTACGCGAACGATTTATATGACGTTGTGGGAGATTGCGAACCGGCCCACGCGCTTGAAGGTTGATAAGCCGTTGCCAGCTCAGATCAGCGGAAACACGGATTAACGCGGATCAGAGCCTTCGCGGATCTTTCGGATAATAACTTTCGATATGCTTCGGCGCGTGAGAGACCAAGCTCACGCGCCGCTTTTTTTAGTGCGGCGCGGTGGTCCAGGCCGTCCTGCTCGAAATGATCGACTAACGCAGCGACACTCGCTACTTCAGCAACGGCCGCTTTAATTACATTTCGATCGATCAGCACCACAATCTCTCCGCGTAAATCCGTCTTTTCCGCGTAATCCGCGGTTAATTGGCTTAGCCTTCCACGCCTGATCTCTTCGTGTAATTTCGTGAGCTCCCTGGCGACGACGGCTTCACGCTCGCCGAGAATTTCGTAAGCATCTTTAAGTGTCGCGGCGAGGCGATGTGGGCCTTCGTAGAAGATCAATGTGCCGGGAACTGATTGCAATTCCGTTCAGTCGAGCACGGCGCGCAGTCGCTCGCGACGGCAGAAAACCGGCAAAGAAGAATTCGTCGGTCGGAAGTCCGGCTGCGATCAACGCTGCGATCAGCGCGCTTGGACCAGGCACAGGAACGACTGCGATCTCATTCTCGATTGCCGCGCGAACGAGACGAAAGCCCGGATCGCTGATCGATGGCGTGCCTGCGTCTGAAACGACGGCGATGCTCGTTCCCTGTTTCAGTCGATCGATCAGCTCAGCCGCGCGTTGTTGTTCGTTGTGTTCGTGATAGCTGATCGTTTTCGTCGTGATGCCGTAGTGATTGAGGAGTTTGTGCGTGTGGCGCGTGTCTTCACAGGCGATCAGATCGACGTCGTTTGAGAATCTGAAGGGCGCGATGGGTGATGTCTGCGAGATTGCCGATGGGAGTGGCGACGAGATACAGAGTGCCGGGCATAGTCGCGATATATTAGACAGTTTTAGACAGGATGACAGGATTGCAGGATTAACAAGATAGATAAAGGCCCCGGCGTTTGAGCCGAGGCCTTTGGCAGGGTAGACCAGCAGGTTACAAGCGGAAGTCAGATGCGGGTTAGTACCGAGGGATTGGAATTCGTCTCCACCAATCGCTGTTGCGATTGTTGTTGCGGTCGTTGCGGTCGTTGCGACGCCAGTCGTCATCTCGGCCGTAACCGCCACCGTAGCCAAAACCGTAGACGTTGCTGATGTAGCGCAGCTCCTGCTGGATCTGCGACCACTGTGAAACAGTGCGTCCATCAAATCCACGACGCGCGAAGCGATCAATCTGATCGGCTTCCTGGAGCACTCGGCGAGCTTCATTGGAGCTGCGATTCAAGTCGCGGCCATTGCCAACTCGCGATTTCAGATCACCAACAGCATCACGAAACTGGTGGACCTGATTGTTGATCTGATCTTCGCGGTTCGAGCCGTTCGCTCTGCTGCGATCGAGCGCGCGGTCCATGTCGCGTTCGAAATCTTTTGCGAGACGATCGAGTCGCTGCACGGAGTCGCGGAGTCCGCGATCGTCATAGCGTCCGTTACCGCGATTATCCGGATAACGATCCTGGCGTCCCCACTGGGCAGAAGCTGCGGCCGGCAAAGCAAGCGCCAGGATGGCCGCAGCGAAGATTGAAAACTTCAGTGTGTGTCGGTTCGTCAT
Source organism: uncultured Acidobacteriota bacterium (assembly GCA_963748155.1). Lineage (GTDB taxonomy): Bacteria > Acidobacteriota > Blastocatellia > Pyrinomonadales > Pyrinomonadaceae > PSRF01. The sequence goes on from CAVVHV010000007.1 coordinate 8,882, forward strand.
TTTCTGTATTTCTCCTCAGTAGTCCCTCGGGTCCGACTTCAACGCGAGTACCCGATGTCGTTGCCGGACATTTGGCAAGCGCCGTGCCTGTGCGGAAATAGCGGAAAAATGGGCGAGTTTTGAGGGTGGTAACGCGAAAAGGTGCAGGACTTACGAAAACGTTTAACGAGCGGAGTTTAGTGACGTTTGTCGAGGAGAATGAAGAGATGGCGCCGGATGTCAGCCTCGAGCAGGAGGTAATTCTTTTCTATCGACTTCCACGCCGGCGCGCCTGTGCTGGACTTCGATAACAGCAACTCCTCGTTCGCGGCTTTAATTCCGAGATGGCGGATATTCGCCGCACGCGAGTCCTCCACCGCGCACGAAACCATCGCGCGGCGTCCTGGGCCATCCCGCTTCAACATACAAAGTGCGAACACCATTCGTGAGCGTCAGCAGATGTCCAACCATCGTTGAATTGCCCGTGGGAAACCGGTGCCCTTCCTGTGTAGAAATCTGAATACTCGCACCCGCACGGTTCGCTTCACCCGCGAGAACGGTGAATTCAGCGAGCAGCCAATCGATTCCGGCTTTGCGCAGCAGGTCGTTTGAATTCTTCAGCGACAGATACTCGGCAACTTCAGCACGCCCGGCCAGCCGAGCCCTGCGCTCCGCTTCCGACAACGCCGCCGCCCACGCTTCATCAAGTTCGCTCATATTCGCTCGCCGATGGTATCATGAGCCCCGAATCGTCCCCCCACAATCCCAGATGCGGAATATATCGACATGACCCGATCACATCGAGCGCTAATGCGCCTTTTGACCGTAATCCCAGCGGTTGGGCTGTTTTTGCTAATCAGCGCAAACCCGTTCGCACAGTCACAAAAACTGCCTGCGCCAGGCAGTCACCTCAGCGACTTTGCCGGAGTGATCGACGCCGACACAAAGACGCGGCTGGAAAGTCTCCTCCAGGGGCTCAAGGATAAAAGTAAGATCGAGCTCTACGTCGCGATCGTTGACAGCACAGGCACCCAGGAAATCGCAGCGTTCTCACAACAGCTCGCGCGTGAATGGAACATCGGCGCCAAGACGAGCCGCGGCAAGACCCTCCTGATGGTTGTTTCCGCGGCGTCGAAGTCGTCGTTCACACAATTCACCCGCGCGGTGCAGCCAGACCTGCCGGATGGCGTGCTGGGTGAGATGAGTTATCGCATGAGCGGGCCGTTGAGCGACGGTCGTTTCAATGAAGCCGTTGACAGCGGCATACACGTGTTTGCCAACGCGCTCGCTGAAAAGGTCGGTTTCAAAGTCTCTGATATCGAGACTTCGACAGTTACAGCTAACACGTCCATGCCCAGTGACTCGTCGCAACCGGTACTTGTCAGTGTGAAGGACCCTCCGCGCACGCGCCCACGCGTAGTCAGTGACGCTGCCAAAAGCAGAAGCACAGGGAACTCCACCGGCCGGAGCGCCAAAAACAGAACCGACACCGAGTGAAAGCCCGGCTTCGGAATCGACGCCAACCGAGTCGCCGAAGACTGAGCCAATGCCTGCTGAGTCACCAAAGACTGAATCAACGCCGGCGGAATCGCCAAAGCCCGACGTCGTGACGACATCGAAGACTGAAGCCGCGAAACCAGGACGCAAGAAGCCACCTGCCGCCGCTCCCAAGTCAACTCCCGTCAGACAGAAAACCGCCGCCGAGATCGCGGAGGAAGAGCTCGACGAAATAGACGAAGTCGAGCTGACACTCACGAAACCGTTGCCGGAACGCGCGGTGAAGTTGAAAGAGTTTCTCGACACTTATCCAAACTCGAAAGCACGTCCACGCGCGATCGAGCTTTTGATAAGCACGCATGCAGGTCTTGGCGATCAGAAGTTGAAAAACGGTGACATCGCCGGCGGCATCGAGCAGTTGATGCTCGCGATCGAGGAAGCCGATACGAGCATCTCCGAAAAACTTTTCTCGGGCGTGATCGCGCAGATTCCGACGAACTTGTACCTGCGTGGCGAGCGTGATGCTGCTTTCAAAGCCGCACAGAACATTGAAAACAAATTTGGTGGCGATCCGAAGCGTCTGCTCGAGGTGGCGGGATTTTATTTCGGCATTGAACGAGGGAATGAAACGATCCGCATCGCCGAGAATGCTGTGAAGCTGGCGCCCGATCTGGCTGAAGCACATCGAATGCTTGCCGTCGGACTGCACATCTCTTTGCGACTCGACGAAGCCGCTGCTGAATATAAGAAGACTCTCGAGCTCGATCCCGCGTCGAAAGTTTCGCGTAGCAGTCTCGCGGATCTTTATCGCGCCGCTGGTAAGAACGAAGAGGCGCTCGCACTCTACAACGAACAACTCGCCGCCGATCCAAAACACAAGGCCGCGCGCGCGGGAAAAGTGGTTGCACTGTTTGAGCTCAATCGCACCGATGAAGCCAACAGCGCTCTCGAAGCCGCGCTCGCCGACGAGCCACGCAACCTGCCGTTACTTTCCGGCGTGGCCTACTGGCTGGCAGCCCACAACAACAACGAGAAAGCTCTGGATCTGGCAGTCAAAGCAACTGCGGTCGAGCCACGCTACACGTGGGCGCAGATCGCGTTGGCCCGTGCGCTTATCGGTATGAAGCGTCCTCTCGATGCAGAGCGTTCGCTGCGTTACGCACGACAGTATGGGAAGTTTCCGACGCTTACTTATGAGCTCGCGAATGTGCTTGCGTCGATGGGACTGTATGAGGAAGCAGCCGAAGTTTTGCGTGAGTCGTTCACGATAAAAGACGATCAGATTCAGGCTTACCTCGCCGGCCACGTGCAGGTGAGTGACGCGAGTTTTATCGATCTGCTGGCGCCGGAACGACGCGCAGGTATTTTCCAGCCTACTCCAGCAGACACCGCGGCGAATGCGAAAACGCTGAAGGCGTTGCTCGCCTTTAACACCGCGATCACGCCCGGCGAGGGGAAGAAGATCGACGAGACGGCAGCAGTAGCCGCGGCGAAGGAGTTTGCAGCGGGTAACGACAGCATGCGTCCTTTCCGGCAGGTGTATGCGGCAAGTCGTTTGACGCGCAACGGAGTCGGCATCTCGACTGCACTCGATCTGATCGCGCAGGCGAGAAGTGCAACTGACGAGGCGCTCAAAGTCCCAGTACTCACACTCGCTGTGCAGGCCGATGAATTTCGCGACTTGCGCGCGACCGCGATTTCGTCAGGCAATGTTCCCGATGTCGCGCCTGCTCCAACGGAGGTGCTCGCAAATATTTACAAGGGACGTTTGGAAGATCTCGAAGGCTGGGCGCTCTTCAATGATGAGAAGTATTCAGATGCCGCCGTGCACTTGAAAAAGGCTGCGGAGACCTTGCCCGCGGAAACTCCCGCGTGGCGCACGGCTCTCTGGCACCTCGGGGCGACACTCGAACAGTCTGGCCAGAAGGAACAGGCGCTCGAAGCGTACATCAAGAGTTATAAGGGTGAACCGGCGCCATCGGCAGTTCGTCGATCAGTGATCGAACAATTGTACAAACGCATCAACGGCTCACTTGATGGACTTGGGGAGAAGCTTGGGACAGCAACAGGAGTAGCGGTGAGCAACAGCACCTCGACACCGGCTACAAGTAAGCCCGAACCAGAGACACCTGCCGCGCAACCAACAACAACTCCCGAACCTGCTCCGGCAGAAACTCCCAAGTCGGAACCTCCGAAATCGGAGACTCCGAAATCGGAACCACCACCATCGATCTCTGACGAGGCGCTCAAAAACGCTTCGGCACGTTTGCGATCAATTGTAAAAGTCACCGGAAGAATCGTGGATGCGAATAAAGTGGGAATCGCGAACGCGACTGTTGTGTTGATTAGTCCGTCGGGTAGTGTAATGGCAGCGACGACCGATAACGAAGGTAACTACTCGTTCAAAGTTGCGCCATCTGAAAAGACTTACAGAGTAATCCCCTCGAAAGATGGTTATACCTTCACTCCAATCGATCGTACTTTGTCCGGGTTATTTGAGGATTTGAAGGAGATCGATTTCGTGGGATCAAAGCCGTAACCACAGATTACACAGATCTGTGTAATCTGTGGATGGCTTTCGATTAGCTTATTTATTGTTGTTCTCTGACGGAGTCACGGGTTTTCCTTCAGCGTCGTACAGTTCAACTTTCCCATACTTCGCGAGGATCTCACGCGCCTTCGCAGCATCTCCAACCGCAACCACCTGAAGGTGGCCCATGTCGAGATACTTCTTCGCCGCGCCCTGCACGTCAGCAGCCGTGATTGCCGAAACCTTCTGCGGATACGTGTCCCAGTAGTCCGCGGGCAGGTTGTAGAGCCTCTGCGTGATGATGTTCTGCAAGAGAGTACCCGGCTGTTCGAGTGAGAGGGCAAAGCTACCGACAATCGCTCGCTTCGCATTCTCGAGCTCCTCGGCGGGCACAGTCTCGTTACGCAGACGATTGAGCTCGTACATAAACTCCTTCATCGCGCCTTCGGTCACGTCAGTCCGAACTTCAGAGCTGGAAATCCACGTGCCTCTGAATTTCGACCCACCAAAGTTGCTGTACGCACCGTAGGTATAGCCCTTGTCTTCGCGCAGGTTCATGAAGAGACGTCCTGATGGACCACCACCGAGAACGCGATCCGCCAGCAACACCGCGAAGTAATCCGGACTGGTCCGCTCGATACCAAGAGTGCCGAGCTGCAACACAGTCTGCACTGAGCCGGGACGATCAATCAGGTAAATGCGCGATTCTGACTGAGCAGGCGCTGGCGGAATGGTCATTGTCGGCACATCGCCCTTCTGCCAGTCGCCGAAAGCCTTCTCGAGCTTCGGCATGATCTCCTTCATGGTGACGTCGCCGACGATCGCGATAATGGCATTGTTGGGACGATAGTACGTCGCGTGAAAGTCAGCGAGGTCTTTGCTCGTCAACTTCTTGATCGACTCGGCCGGCGCCGCAATCAACGAAGCCGGATGGCTCGTGCCGTAGATCGCCTTTTGGAACTGTTCCGCCGCGAGAAACTGCGGAAACGATCGTTGCAACTGAAGCTGCGAGAGTGTGCGTGTTTTGTATTTGTCGACTTCAGCCTGCGGGAACGCCGGATTGCGAATGACGTCCGCAAACAACTCGAGCGTTTGGTCCAGGTTTTCAACCAGGCCGCTCGCGTTGACTACGCTCGTCATCGACGACAGACCGGAGTTTGCAGTCAGTGTCGCTCCGAGAGCATCAACCTGCTCCGCGATGTCTTTGCTTGAGCGCTTAGCGGTGCCTTCACGCAACAACGATGCAGTGGAGCTCGCAAGTCCCCGATAGTCAGCCTTATCTGATAGACCACCACTCAACACCACGAGTTGCATGTTGAAGGTTGGCACTTTGTGAGACGGAAGCAGGACCACCTGCAATCCATTCTTCAGCGTCGCTTCTTCAGCGCGCGGAAGTTTTACTTTGAGAACTTCCTTACTAACAGGCGCTTTGCCTTTGATGACTGCGCCCTTCGTAGTTTGCTGTCCTGGGCCGGTTTGCGTGCCTCCCTGGGCAAAAGCCATAGACGACACGAGCACGATCAGGATCAGCGCGACGATAATGTTGCTTCTGGTCTTCATCATTCTCATTGCTGTAACTCCTTTACTGTCCTGAGGCGCCGGTGGCGGGCTTCGCCTTCGCCTTCGGCATGGTGATTACAACGGTGCGATTGGTGTCGACCAAATACTTGTTGGCAACACGCTGCACGTCTTCCTTGGTGACGGCGGCGACTTTGTTGAGTCGCTCGTTAATCAGGTTCGGCTCGTTGTAGTAAACCGTGTACTGGCCGATCGTGATCGCCCGGAGAAGTGAGCTTTGCAGGCCGTTGATCAGGTTACGTCGTGTAGTGTTCTTTGCTTTCTGGAGTTCCCAGTCGGCGATCGGCTCTTTCTTCAGCTGGTCGATCTCGGCGTAGATTGTCGACTCGATATCTTCCGTCTTGACGCCTGGTCTAAGCGTCGCGTTTGTATAGAACGCTCCAACGCCGCGCTTCTCATCCATGAAACCACCAACACCGCTGACCATTTCTTTCTCTTTGACGAGCTTCTGATACAAGCGCGAGCTCTGGCCGCTTTGCAGCACCGCCGCGAGCACTTGCAACGCGTAAAAGTCAGGAGTGTTTCCTGCGACAGCTTTGTAAGCGAGATCAACGCGCGGTGCGCGTGCGAGCACGTCGTCAAGACTCGCGCGACGTTCTGCTTTTTGCGTCGGCTCAGTCATGTCGACTGCCGGCGGATCTGGTTGGCGTGGAATGCTCTCGAAGTTGGTGCGAATCTTCGCGAGGGCATCTGCCGTTTTGAAATCACCAACCAACACGAGCACTGCGTTGTTTGGTGCGTAGTACATTTTGAAGAAAGACGAAACGTCTTCGATCGTCGCGGCGTTCAGGTCGTCCATTGAGCCGATCACTGAATGCTTGTAAGCGAAGTTGTCGTAGATCAGCTCCTGCTGCGTCTCGCCGCTCTTGCCGTACGGTTGGTTGTCAACGCCGAGGCGTCGCTCTTCCTGGACCGCGTTGCGCTGGTTGTCGAGGTTTTCTTTGGTGATAGCCAAACTCTTCATGCGATCAGCTTCGAGGAAGAGTCCGAGATCGAGTTGGTTGGCAGGGAGGACTTCGAAGTAATTAGTACGATCCTCGTTGGTGGTGCCGTTCATGTTACCGCCGTTATTGAAAACGAGCAGGAAATGCTCACCAGATCCAACATTCTCGGAGCCTTTGAACATCATGTGTTCAAAGAGATGCGCAAACCCGGTGCGACCCTGGCGTTCGTTGCGCGAACCGACGTTGTAGGTGATGGAAACTGCCACTACGGGCGCGGAATGATCTTCAACAGTGATCACGCGCAGGCCGTTCTTCAAGGTGGTCTCTTTAAAATCGACTCGCACGTTGCGAGGGCCCTGTGCCTGGGCTGAGAGAACCGCGAGCGCGCAGAGAAACAGCGGGGACAAAAACTTAGAGACGCGTCTCATGCTCAAACTCCTTTGGATGTGGATGTTGTTACCGGTCGAAGGTTCTTGGACTACTACCGCGTGGCTCGAACTTTATGCTCTGGAGCGTACACTGTCAAGCCGCGAAGGGGGCCGAATTTGGCGGCCCGACTCAAATCTTGTCCATTCTGTAAATCCTGTAATCCTGTAAAAGCTGAGTCCGGAAACAGAGTCTTTAACAAGATTACAAGATTTCAGGATGGACAAGATATTCTCTGATGAGGGCCGGCCGTTCCTCGAATTCTCAGCCAACCGCTTCTGGCTTCTTACCATCCAAAGTCCTCGACTGTATAATCGTCGCAATAAAGCCATGAATAGAATCAAGCTCATCTTCCCCAGTGTTATGGCGGTTTTTGCCGTCCTTATGCTGGCCCTCTCAGCCAACGCGCAGCAGCCCGCGCCTCAACAAGCCGCCAGTCGTTTTGATGTGACGCACTACCGGATCGAAGCGCAGATTATTCCCGATCAGCATATGCTCCGGGCCGGCGCCGACATCACGTTTGTGCCGCAGGACGCCACGCGCTCGGTCGTTTTCGAGCTCAATGGCTCGCTGAAAGTCGAAAGCATCGAGAAGGACGGCAAGCCCCTGACCGGCTACGTTCAGGACGCGGTCGGAGTCGGCTCGCTCGGCCCGAGCGTTCGCATCGACCTCGGCACCGTGGTTCCCGCAAACCAGCCAATAATACTGCGAATTCGCTGGAGCGGCGCACTCGTTTCGCCGGAAGGTGGGCCTCTCGCAACCAAGCGATTGGCTTACGTCGGCACCGAAGGCTCGTACCTGATGTATGCCTCGCGCTGGTTTCCTTTTCATGACTATGCCGCCGACCGGGCGACTTCTGACATCACGTTCATCGTGCCGTCAGGGTTGCAGGTAGCAGGCACGAGCGACGATGCCGTCGTGGCTCAACCGGCACCGAAAGAGGGCGCGGTTCGTTATCGCTTCGTGCACCGGCAGCCGGTGCTGATCGGAAATTTCGCCGCGGGACAGTACATCAATAAAAACCTGCGTTACGCGAATTACGATCTTAATTTGTACGCTATGCCGGGCAGTGAGAAACGGCTGGAACAGTATGCCGAGCTTACCGGACGCGTGCTCGAGTTCTACACCAAGAAGTACGGCAAACCGCTTTTTGGCAGTCGCCTCGTGGTTGTCCAAATCGACGATGAGAGTCTGGACACTTACTCCGGACCGGGAATGATTTTCCTGTCGAGCAAGATGTTCGACACGACACGACCCGTCCCCGAAGAGAAGATCGAGCGAGAGATTGCTTACCAGTGGTGGGGCCAGACCGTCGGCCTGAAGTCATTTGACGATGCCTGGCTTTCACAGGGACTTGCCGAATGGAGCGCATTTGCGTATCGCGAGAGCACGTTGAGTGCGGGTGGTCTCGATGCGGCTCAGCGCGAGCAGCAGGAACGTGCGCTGACGTTCGAACAAACGGCATCGATTGCTCGTGCGCCTAATGCGCTCGACGACCAGTCAGCAGCGTACCAGTCGATCGTCTTCTATAAAGGCTCGATGATCTTTCGCATGTTGCGCGAAACGATCGGCAAAGAGAACTTCGATCGCCTGCTCGCTACGTATCTCGACACTTATAAAGGCAAGAACGCGTCGATCGACGACTTTGAAAAACTCGCAGCGAAGATCTCGCAGGAAAACTTACGTTACTTCTTCGCGCAGTGGGTTGAGGGAACTGGTGTTCCGGAGTTTACGGTCGACTATCAAATCATTCGCACACGCTCGGGCAAGTTCCGCACGCGCGGCACAGTGAAACAGAACCTCGAAACGCTGCGCATGCCGGTGGAGTTGTTGTTACGCGCAGAGGGCGACAACCAGCAGAAGATCGTTCGTATTGAAGGGCGCAGTGAGGACTTCGACTTCGAATCGAATGGACAGCCGATTGAGGTGGTTGTCGATCCGAACAACAAGATACTGCGGATGTCTGATGAATTGCGTGTGTCGATTATCGCGCGACGCGGAATCGAGCAGATGAAGGAAGGCATTTACGCCGAAGCGCAGCAGCAGTTTGAAGCGGCGCTGAAGCTCGATCGCTCGAATTCGTGGGTTTACTACAATCTCGGTTTGCTGTTTCTCGAGCAGCGCAACTGGCAACAGGCGCTCGACAATTTGGAAGCTTCGCTTATCGGGAATTTGAAGCCGTCGTGGATCGAAGTGTGGGCCCACATCAAACGTGGCAACGCTTACGATGCGAAGGGTGAGCGCCAACGCGCGGTGTATGAGTACAACAAGGCCGTGCAGTCGGGGATTGATTACGATAACGCGCAGGCAATCGCGAAAAAATACCTCGCAGCACCGTACGATCCAAAGGCCGAGCAAACCGCGGAAGCGAATCCGCCAGGAAACTGATTCTCTCAATCAAAATAGGTCCTATATGCCCTATAGGACCTATTTTTCTTTTAAACAGCAACTATAGCGATCCGGTGGCGCTCTGCGGCCCGGAGCATATCGTCGCGATCGAACATCAGCGTCTTTCCGGCCGTGATGCAAAGACATGTCGCACCCGCTTCCACCATCGCCTCGATAGTCGGCACGCCAACCACCGGCACGTCGAATCTCATATCCTGATTCGGCTTCGCCACTTTCACCACCGTCAGTCGCCCTTTCGTGAGCCGGCCTGCGCGGCGGATCGTTTCGTCAGTGCCTTCCATAGCTTCGATCGCCACGCACGCCTGACCACGAACCACGATCGTCTGGCCCAGGTCCAGCCGCGCGATCTCGTGCGCGATCTCCAATCCGTAATTGATGTCTTCGCGTTCCTGTTTCGAAGGCTCACGACGCGTGAGGGTGCCGCTCTGCGGTAACGAATCCTGTAGGAAGCAAGTCGAATCAACCAGCTCGATGCCCTCGCTCTCCAGTTCCGACGCGATCGCGCCAATCAACGAATCAGTATTTCGCCGCGGCAACTTGAGCAACACTTTCAACATGCGGGCATCCGGCACGGCGCGACTGAAGATCTGAACGTGCTTTACCTGCCCGGCCATGATCGCCTTCTCGACACCTTCTTCCTTGAAGAAACGAATCATGCGGCCGAGCTGCCCGATGCCAACCCACTTCACACGCTCAGCGCGCTGGTCCATCTGAGGATCGGTCTCTTCGCGGATCGCGGCTACGACGAGCGGCACACCTGAACGGCGTGCGCCCTCAACAACCATGAAGGGAAACTTGCCGTTGCCGGCGATCAATCCGAACTTCATTTGGTGACGCCGCGATCGGAAGCTTCGATGAAACGAAGCAAATCGGAGACTTCGGGAGAGTCAGTGATCTCCTGCTTGATACGTTCGACGGCCTGAGTGGTGTTGAGCTTTGCGGAGAGCAGCAGGTGAAAAGCGTGATGCAGAGAATCGATCGACGCGCGCGAGTAACCGCGACGCTTCATGCCGGTGATGTTCAGCCCGTAACACTTCGCGTGATTGCCGACAGTCAGAGCAAAAGGCAGCGCATCTTTGACGACCACCGAATAACCACCAATGTAAGCCTCTTTGCCGACGCGACAAAACTGGTGCACACCGGAATACGCGCCGATATTCGCTCGATCCTCGATCACGACGTGACCGGCGAGCGTGGCCGCGTTTGCCATGATCACACCGTTCCCAATCAGACAATCGTGAGCAACATGCGCCTGGGCCATGATGAGGCAATCGTCGCCGATTTTGGTGAGCATGCCGCCGCCGGCAGTGCCTCTGTGAATGGTGACGAACTCGCGGATATTGTTGCGCTCGCCGATAACTGTTTCCGACGGTTCACCTTTGTATTTCAGATCCTGTGAAGCGAGACCGATCGAAACGAAGGGAAAGACGTGTGTGCCTGCGCCGATTGAGGTACGACCATCGACCACGCAATGGGATTCGAGTCTGACGCCGTCGCCGAGCTGGGCCTCATCGCCGACGATGCAGTACGGGCCAATGAAGCAATCGTCGCCGATTCGCGCACCCGGACTCACAACTGCAGTGGGATGAATGCTCGTCGGGTGAGTGGCTGTAGACATAAAAAACAAATAGGACCTAGACGACCTATTTCTTTTCTTCCCTCGGGGCGACGATACTCATGATCTCAGCGTCGGCGGCTAACTGGCCATCGACCTTGGCCTCGCCGCGCATCCGCTGCACGCGCGAGCCGATGCGCAGGGCAGTCACCTCGAGGACCAACGTATCGCCGGGAACTACCGGGCGACGAAAACGCGCTTCTTTGATGCCCGTGAACAGAACCAGTTTCTGATCGCGATCCTCGATCTCACGCAACGCGAGCACGGCGCCCACCTGGGCCAACGCTTCGACAACCAGCACACCGGGCATCACGGGCGCGCCGGGAAAGTGACCCTGAAAAAACGACTCGTTAATACTCACCTGCTTAATGCCAACAATTCTTTCGCGCGGGACGAGCTCGACAATTCGGTCAACGAGGAGAAAGGGATAGCGGTGCGGCAGGAGCTGTTGAATGGCCTGTGCGTCGAGAACTGTTTCCATTGGCAATCAATGGCCACAAAAAAGCCCATTATCGAAGCCGAATGTCGACTTTGTGCTCTCTAAATCGTGCAATCCTGGCTGGACATCTATTTAGGCGGTGTAGTTGTAGTCGCTGCGGTAATCGGGTTCTTGCTATTGAAGTCGGTAATAAACGCGCGCGTGATGTCTATACTCTCCGCGGCGTACAACAAAGGCACCTGCGTACCGTCGATGATCACGTTGATGCCACGCGCTTTGGCAAAGGCTTCGAGCGCTTTGCCAATCTCCTCCTGCAAGGGAGTAAAGAGCTCCTGCCGGCGACGATTGTAAGAAGCCTGCGCGTCCTCACCTTTGCGCTGAATATCTTTTTTCAACTGGTCCAGTTGATCGATCTTGGCCTGCAACGCCCGTTGATCAATGGGCGTTCCTTCCGGCGCTTCGCGCAGTTTCGTGATCTCAGATTCGAGCGTCTGCGCGCGCGTCTGCATTTGCGTGAGATCGAGCTTGGTCGCTGAAAACTCGCTGTTCAGCTTTGTCACCACGCTGTTGAATTTCGCGATTCCGGATTTTTGATCGAGGAAGAGGTCCGTGAAGATGACGGCCATCTTGCTCATCGGCAATTGCACTGGCGCCGCAGGGGCTGACGTTGCTGGAGCAGTGGCTGCCGGAGTCGGAGTCGGTTGCGCAGCCGGACGTCCGGCGGGTTGCTGGGCGTTTACAGACCCAACAAAGGCCGCGACGAGCAACGCGCTGACTGGAAACAGGTGATGTCTGATCATGATCGTTGCCAACTGTTATAGGTCCTATAAATCCTATAGGACCTATAACACAAAGAACTATGGCTGCGTGACTGACGCAGTTGCAGGGTTCTTACTGTTGAAATCGCTGATAAAAGCACGAGTGATATCGATACTGTCTGCGGCATAAACCACCGGCACCTGGCTGCCATCAACAATCACAGTGATACCGCGCGCTTTGGCAAAAACTTCGAGCGCTTTGCCGATGTCCTGCTGCAACGGTAAGAAGATTTCCTGACGGCGCTTCGTGTAAGCCGCTTCGGCGTCCTCGCCCTTGCGCTTGAACTCGGTGGTCATCTGCGCGAGCTGGTCTCTCTTTGTCCGGATGGCGTTTGGATCCGCGACGCTCTGAGTATCTTCAATCTCTTTCGTCACAGTGTTGATCTTGGTCTGCAGGGCTTGCAGCTCAGCCTGGCGCGGCTGAAATTCACGATTCAGTGTGCCCAGCAAACTACTAAATCTGGCAATTCCGTTTTTCGGATCGAGAAAAGCGTCCGAATAAATCATTGCCATTTTGCTGTCCGGGACGGCGACGGCGGTCTGCTGTGGCGCCGCTGTGGGCGGGGCTGCGGGCGTCGCGGGTTTCTGTTGTGCTGACACGCAGAATGCAGCAACCGTCAGTACGGCAACCGCAGCGGAAAAACGAGCTATCTTCATGACTTTCTTGTGGTACTCCTTAAGTTGAGGGCGATTGGACAAAGCCTTTAGTTGTTCATCCAGCCACCATGGGTTGGCTCAGGCGATCAAAAAGTGCGCCCGACACTAAAGCGTATGACTCTCTTTTTTTCGTTAAAGAAGAACGGAAACCCGTCAATGAATTGGTTTGGCCGGGCATTTGGATTATACGCAAAGATTAAACGAAACGGTACATTGATGACGGGGACCTGGACTCGGACCTCCATACCCAAACTCGTCCTGTAATCGCCGATTCCGTTAAACAAGGCCTCCGACAGCTTGACGACACTGTTCGTCTGAGCCTGGCCACGCAGGAAGACGGGTTGGAAACCCGGAGGCAGTAACGTGAACGGATCCGGTGGATCGAGTCGCTGCGCGGCTTCGAGCTCGGCGGCACTCACGATGCGATTGTCGCGAGCAACGAGACTGAAGGACGACGATGCCGCCAGGTTGTTGTTATTGCAAAGAGCCAGCGAGCTCAAGCTGATCGGTACTGGAAGCGGAATTCCATTCGACACGAACCGCGCGCAGTTGATCGCCCCAACTGTCCCAAGAAATGGCTGATCATCCAAAAACTCACTCGAGAACGCCTGATCGGACTTGGACCTGAGATTGAACGCGGTGCCGATATCAGCAAAAGCCGCGAGCTGCACCACGTCGCTGACGATCGGAATGCGGTACTCGAAGTTGCCGAGTAGCTGCGTATCGCCACCGACGGACGTGAACGAGCGCGGCAGTGCGGCAACGTTGCTGCCGGATGAACCGGTGAAAACACCGAGAGACGCAGCCGACGCCGGAAATCCGGGAATTTGCTGGGGCGTGCCCAACGGGTTCGAAGCAACTACGACGTTCTGCGACGTGATGAACGTATCCACTGGCGCGATCGGGCTGATCGAACGTACGTTGTAACCGCGAATCGTGAATTCGTCGCCAAGGAAGAAGCGCTCGAAGATCGGAACGCCGTCGACAAACGCGAGCGAGTTGGCATTCCGGACTTTTGCCGTGGTAGCGAAACTGCCTACCGTTCCGGCGATGATACGGAAACCAAAGACCTCCGGATGCTGCGACTTCTTACGCCGCATCGGGAAGAACTGCGTGTAAGAAAGCGTCGGTTGATAGGTGCGGACGTCGCCACCTAATCCAGCAACAGCGAGCGCGACCGAAAGTTCGCGGCCTGAGGTCGGATCGACACTCGCGTTGCGCGTGTCGTACGAGAACGTTAATGTTCCGCGACTCGTCAGAATGTTCGGCTGCCGGTAGACCACGGGAATAAACGACGATGGATTGTTCGGATCGGTGTTGGCTTCCGGATCTTTTACGCTCGACAACGATAGCTGGTACGAAGCGCCGATGCGCGAGAACTGCGTGAATCGCCGCTTGCGATAAAACTCCGAGAGCGGCGCGCTGACATAGAGCGAGCCGCCGTAAGAATCTCTCGTGAAGAGGTTCTCTTCGTTGATGTCGTTAAAGTTGAACTGCGAGCCGAGCAGATCTTCCTGCGCGTTGATGTTTTGCGAAAGGAACGTTCCCTCGCCGAAGAACTTCTGCGAAAACGCAAATATGGAGAAGCCGGCGCTGATTGGCCGGTCTTTGATGTAAGGCTCGGTAAATGAAAACTGGAACGACCGCTGGCGATTGCCCGCCGCGAGGTTGAACGAGAGCACTTCACCGCGCCCGAGCAGGTTGTTGGTCGAGTATTCCAGACCGAAGAACGAGCCGCCGATGCCGGAAATACCGCCGTTGAACGAGATCTGCTGGCGACCACGCTCACTCACCTTCAGCGAAAGATCGACAGTCGCTTCTTCATCGTTTGTGCGGCGATCGACGTCTTTGTCTTTGTCGATGGGATTGAAGTAGCCGAGCTGGTTGAGCTTGACGACTGAGTATTCCCAGTAGGCGTCGTTGTAAATGTCGCCTTCGTTGATGAGCACTTCGCGACGCAGCACGTTGTCGCGCGTGAAAGTGTTACCAACGAATTCCAGGCGTCGCAGCGTGAACTGCTTGCCTTCCTCGATCGTGACAGTAAAGTCGACTATGCCTTCGTTTGGATTTGCCGGATTGTCTTTGAATGTTGGAACGGGCTCAGCGGTGTATTCGATAAATCCTTGTTGCCCGTAAAACTTCTTGAGGTTCTCAAACAAGCCCTTGCTGACTTTTTCGCCGTCAGCGATATCGCCCTTGTTGAGACCGATTACTGCCCTGACCTGCGCTTCGGAGAAGATCGAGTTGCCTTCGACTTTGAACTCTCCAAGGCGATAAACCTTTCCTTCCACGATCGGAACCGTGACGCGCAGTCCTTCATCGACTGACGACAAAAACGGCAACGGCAGAATCGGGAAACCGGTACGACGACGACCGACACTCTCGACGCGTGGCTCGCCGTGGCGCGCTTGCAGGTAGCCCTTCGAGCGCATGTAGTTATCGACGAGGCGCAGGTCGTATTCGAGTTTCTCGCGATCGAGGATGTCGGAGCTCTTGAACCGCGTGATCAATCCCGCTTCTTTCACGTACTTCATCGCGCCGCGCAAAGAGCCGTCGCTGAAAACCGTGTTGCCTTCAAACTGGATGTCGACCACGCGCACGCGATCGCCTTCATTAACGTCGAAAGTAATTGCGAGTGACGTTGCCGAGACTTCTTCGGTTCGCTCTGTGACGGTCGCGTTCGGATGCCCGCCCGCGGAGAGGAGTTCTTTGATAACTCGCATCGCGTTGCGGACCTTGACCGGGTCGTAAATGCTCTCTTTCGACACGCCGACGCGCCGCTCGCGGAAAGCCTTGAGCACGTCCGATTCGGCCACGCTCTTGAGACCTTCAAACGTCAGGTCGCGAATAATCGGCAGCTCTTTGACTTCGAAAATGATGTTCACGCCGCCGCGTGGACCGTTTTCAGTCAACACGCGAGTGGCGGTCTTATCGAAGAAGGTCAGCGAAAGCAGCGTCTGGTAGTCGCGTTGTACCTGATCGACGTTGTAAGGATCGCCGGGCCTGGTCTGAATGTAATAGAGAATATCGTCCTTGCGCAGACGACGATTGCCGATGATGTCAACGTTCTCGACGAGTCTTTGTTGTTGTTGTGGTGGTGGCTGTTGTGGTTGTGTCTGCTGGGCTAAGACCCGTCCCGGTATTGCGAAGGTTGCCGTAGTACCAGCTAAGAGACTCAAAAAGATGAGCCAAAACGCGCGATATGAGTGCATAGGCACCAATTCCCTCAATAGTTCTTACCGGGCCTCAGAAACTTCGGGGAGCTTATGAGCGCTGAACTGGTTACGAAGACAGCCCTTTGATTCACTGCCAGAATTGCCAGTTGCCAGCTTTTGAGTAGCAAAGTGGCGCATTATAAGCGAAATGAGAGGAAACTCCAAAACCGTAATCAGCCACAGAAAGGCACAAAAAGCGCAAAGGAAATTTCTTCTGCTTTTGTGTTTCTGTGGCCTTTTGTGGCTATTAATGAATCAGTAGCGCGTCGTCGGCCGCTTCCACGCCTTCGGGACGAAAATCAAGGTCCTGCCCGTTCAGGAAGACTTCAACCACCGTCGCCCCTTCGAGCTGGCCCTGAATCAACGCCTCAGACAGGGGATCTTCCACGTATTTCTGCAACGCACGCCGGATTGGCCTCGCGCCGTACAAACGATCCGCGCAGGTCTTGTCGACGATCCATCGCTTGGCCTCAGGCGTCAGCCGTATCTCAAAACCGTGCCGGGTCATCGTCTTGTTGATCTGGTCGAGCTGCAACTGGACGACTTCGAGCAACTCGTGGTCGAGCAGTTGGTCGAAAATAATGATCTCGTCGAGACGGTTGATGAACTCCGGATTGAACGTCTGGCGCACTGACGACATCACCATCTCTTCCACCTTTTCGCGGGTGGCGTCGGTGTTGGCCTGGAACCCGAGCGTGCCCTTCTTCTGGATGAAGCGGGCGCCGATGTTCGAGGTCATGATGATGATGGCGTTCTTGAAGTCGACGGTGTTGCCGAGAGCGTCAGTCAGTATGCCGTCTTCAAATACCTGCAACAGGATATTGAAGATGTCCGGATGCGCCTTCTCGATCTCGTCAAACAACAACACTGAATAAGGCGAACGTTTGATGCGTTCCGTTAGCTGGCCGCCCTCTTCGTGACCAACATAACCCGGCGGCGAACCGATCAGCTTGGAGACGGAGTGCTTCTCCATGAACTCCGACATGTCGAACCGGATGAGCGCGCGTTCGCTGCTGAATAAAAACTGCGCGAGCGTGCGTGCGACTTCGGTTTTGCCAACACCGGTTGGACCAAGAAACAGGAACGAACCAACCGGACGCAGCGGATTCTTCAGTCCCGCGCGCGAACGACGAATCGCACGAGCGAGCGCGGAGATCGCGGGTCGTTGCGAGATGACGCGCTTGTGAAGCTCCGCTTCGATCCGAAGCAGCTTCTGCGTCTCTTCTTCTTTCAGCGAGTTGACGGGAATGCCGGTCCAGCGTGCGATCACGTCTTCAACGTCGTCGCGCGTTACTTCAGCGGAGACGAGCGCATCTTCCTGGTGCATGCGCATGTTCGAAGTGTCGCCATAAGATCGAGACCACTCATTCAACTCGTTCCAGTCAGCCAGATTGCCCTGCTCGCGTCGCACGCGGAGTTTCACGCGCGCGCCGGCTTCGTCGATCACGTCGATTGCTTTGTCAGGCAGGAAACGATCTGGAATGTAGCGATGCGACTGGTAAACAGCGGCTTGCAGCGCTTCGTCGGTGTAACGAACCTGGTGAAAACTCTCGTAACGTTCGCGCACGCCGTCGAGAATGCTCACGGCTTCGGCTTCTGACGGAGGCGGAACTTTCACTGCCTGAAAACGTCGTTCAAGCGAGCGATCCTTCTCGATCGACTTGCGAAACTCGGCGGGCGTGGTCGCGCCAATGCACTGAATCTCACCACGTGATAACGCCGGCTTCAAAATGTTTGCAGCATCGAGTGAGCCTTCAGCCGAGCCCGCGCCGACGAGCGTGTGCAACTCGTCGATGAAAACGATGTACTGCGGGTTCTCGACCAGCTCGCGCATGATCTGTTTCAGTCGCTCTTCAAACTGGCCGCGATACTTCGTGCCCGCAACGATCAACGAAAGATCGAGTGAAAGAATTCGTTTGTGCTCGAGGAACGATGGGACCTCGCCACGCACGATGCGCTGTGCGAGACCTTCGACGATCGCGGTCTTGCCGACACCTGGCTCACCGATCAGGACCGGATTGTTCTTCGTGCGGCGGCAGAGAATCTGTACGACTCGTTCGATCTCAGCTTCACGGCCGATCAGTGGATCGAGCTTGTCGTTGGCAGCGTCGTCAGTCAGATCGCGAGAGAATTCGACGAGATGTGGCGTGTCCTTTTTTTGAGACGTGCGCGCGTCGGCGCCGGATTGTCGCGCGATCTCATCGCGAACGGCGTTCAGACGGAGGCCACGCTCGTAAAGAATCTCGGCGGCCATCGAACGCTCTTCCCGAAGCAGTCCGAGCAGGAGATGTTCGGTGCCGATGTGACGATGTTGCAGCCGATCGCTTTCCTCGTGTGCGTAAGCGAGAACGTGCTTGGTCTCGGGCGCGAGCGGCAGCTCGACCGAAGTCGAAATCTTTTCACGCAGGAGCGTGCGGCCTTCGATTTCCTTGCGAATTGATTCGATTGAAACCTGTGCGCGCGGAAAAAAACGCCCGGTGAGCGTCTTGTCTTCGCGCATCAGCCCCAGCAAAAGGTGCTCAGGTTCGATGGCCGGAGCTCCGAACTGTGACGCTTCGTAGCGCGCGAAAAAGATCACTCGGCGCGCTTTTTCAGTGTAGCGTTCGAACATCTTGGTATCAGTAAAACGTCCTTATAATTACCTTTGCCGGGGGAAACGGTGCTCGGCAAGTTGGGCGCATTATAACCTAGATAAAAGTAGTAACGAAGCGATGTTTTCAGACGTGATAGGAGGGTTACGTTTAGTTGTAGACAGGATTTACAAGATTTTTCATGATGAACAGGATTTCTCCTGTAAATGCTGAACGATCTTGTGAATCTGTCTAACTCATTCTTCCCGCCTCAAGCCTCAATGATCGATCACACAGTCCCGCCAAACTCGCACTATGCGTCGCAATAATCGTGATCGCTGCATGTTTGTGCGCATAATCGACAAGTGTACGCCCAATCTCGTCGCTAATCGTTTCGTCGAGATTGCCCGTCGGCTCATCCGCCAAAAGGAGCTTCGGCTCGGTAATTAACGCCCTCGCGACGGCCACGCGCTGCTGCTCGCCGCCCGATAGATGTGAAATCGGATGGTCTGCCCGCTCGCCCAGGCCAGTTTCCCGCAATAACTCCATCGCACGTTCAAACGCTTGCTTCTTCTTCCACCGCGCAATCAACAGCGGCAATGCGACGTTCTCGACCGCCGAAAGGTCCGGCAACAAGTAGTGAAACTGAAAAACAAACCCGATCTCTTTACGATGACCATCAAGCGTGATGCGTGCCGTGGTCCGGCGTCTCAAGGCCGCCAAGCAAGTGAAGCAACGTCGATTTTCCCGATCCCGAAGCGCCGGTAATCGCAACGCTCTCACCCGCATTCGCCGTGAACGTGACGCCGCGCAAGACCTCGATGCGCTCTCCATTCGGCGCAACGAAACTCTTACGCAAATCGACGACGCTGATCATGTGTCGCGCAGCGCCTCGACTGGTCGCATGCGCGATGCTGCCCGCGCGGGATAGATAGTCGCAAGCACGCTCAGCACGAACGCAACCAACGCTGCCAGAAACATCTCACTCGGTTTCGCAATCAGCGGCACGTTGCTGATCGAGTAAACATCCGCAGGCAAACTCACAAGCTTGTAATGATTCCCGATCGCGCACGCGATGAATCCGATCACCACTCCTGCCGCCGCACCAATCGCGCCCACGACTGCGCCTTCGATGATGAATAGCAACATCACGCCAGTGCGCGTGGCGCCGAGTGCGTTGAGTATCGCGATGTCGCGCCGTCGTTCGACTACAACGAGGATCAGCATCGTCGTGATGTTGAGCGTTGCGATCGCGATGATTAGACCAATGATGAACAGGCCCATGCGCCGTTCGAGCGCGAGTGCGGCGAAGAGTGGCTGGTTTGCTTGTTGCCAGTCGATGATCGTGTAGCTGTTGCCGAGAGCTTTTGAAACGTCAGCGCTGACTTGCTTCACGTTGTCAACGTCGTAGACTTGCACGCTGATCACCGATGCGGCGTGATTGTTTCCCGCAAACGCGCTCGCGGTTTCCATGCCGACGTAGATCCACGTCGAGTCGTATTCGAAGAGTCCCGAACGAAACACGCCTGCTACGCGGAGGCGACGCGTCGACGACTCGTTCGCGGGCTGCACCTGAAAAATGATCACCGAGCGAGAGGCTCCAATCGTGCGGCGAGATCTGCGCCGACTACAGCATTCGGAATTCCAGTAGATCGCCGGCTCAAACAGTGGTCCAAACGAGCCTTCGCGCAACCATCCTGATTGCGGCTGCAGTTTCTTTGTCGATGCCGCGAATAACAGCGTAGCCAGAGCCTTTCGTTCCGCGTGCGAGTGCGCCGTCGTAAGTCGTTGCCGAGGCAGTTGCAACGCCGTCAACTTGCTGCAAACGATTAGCCAGTTCCGCGTAATTTTCAATCGCACGCCCATCTGCACGCACAACACTTAGGTGCGCGGTGCCCTGCAAAATCTTCTCGTCGCATCTCGTCACGAAACCCATTCGACAACGCAAACGCGACAATCAGCGCCGCAACCCCCATCGCGATCCCGAGTATCGCGGCAACCGACGTCGCCCGCGCCAGCCGTCGCTTCCGCCGCGACCGCAAATACCGCAAGCGCTAGAAAAACTTCATACGGCATCTTAGTGTCACAATAAAGAACAAGGTTGCGTTAATCCGGTCGGGTTGGCGGACACTTTTTAGTGTCTTCGGGCCTGTTCTCCGGCAACAACCGGCTCAAATTCGGATTGTCCCGAGCATTCGGATCTCCGCGGCCAACTAATCTCATAAATCGTTTCGTTCACACGCCGGAAACTAAAATGCTTCTCCAGCTCAACAATCACCGGTATCTCGTCGCGCTGCCATCCACACGGCAACCACCAGCGCGGATCTGTATCAATAAACACTCGCCGCCGGTGATTCAAATGATTCTGAATGATCGAAAACAACTTATCGCCCGGCCAACCGCCGCCTGTTCCAATCGTCTTCCAATCGCCCGCACCGATCGATGCCCAGTAATTAACCGCGATCGTTTGCGCCCCGGAAATCATGATCGCATCGGCCGGCACCTGTTCTAATCGATGCCTGTACTCCTTACTCATCGCGCGCCGCTCGATGAACTCGAAACTCACCGGCCGCATGAAAATGAAAAAGATTACAGCCAGCAACCCGATGACAAACGAGCACGCAAACAACGCCGCGGCGCTCGCTACCCACACGCTTCTCCGCAATCCGTAACAACCAGAACGCACCCAACGGCACGATCCCCGGCAAGCCCGTCAGAAAGTAACGCCAGTTAACAGTCGTGCTGTAGTTGAAAAACAGCAGCAGGTTCGCGAAGAACGCTACCGCCCACAGCAACAACATCGGCGACAATCGCCGCTTGCGCCATTCGAGTACCGGGGCAAACAGGTATGCGTCAAAAACACGAGCGGCGCGCTGATGAAGTAAAGCATCACGTACGGACGCAGGTTGCCGAGCTGCACCGGATGTCGCGCACGACTCCTCACGCATCGACTCGCGCCAGCCATGCCAAACCCAGCGATAATGCGGATCAGTGATGAACCAGTAACCAAACCATCCGAGCGCCAGCACTACAAAAACAACGCACGACGCAACGACGCACAACACTTCGCGACGTTGAAACTTCCATCCAAGCAGGAACGGCGCCAGCACCAGCCACGGTGCATAAAACCCGATCGTCTCACGCAGGTTCACTCCGAGTCCCATCAATCCCGGCGCCAAGCAGCAATCATCCAAAACTTCTTTTCCCGAATGCCACGCAAGTGAATGATCAGCGCCATCGCGAGCAACAGCACCGACGGCACATCAGTCATCACCTGTCCGCCGTACAGCACGAACACGGGTGAGAAAACAATCAACAGCGCCGCAGTCGTCGCTGTATAAAGCGAGACCACTGATGTCGCGCGCAAGAACCCAACACGCAATCACCGCGAGCGGCGCCTGGGCCACCACCGCATACTTGAAAATCAAATACGCCTGGTCCGGCTGAACATTAAAAAGCTGGTGGGCGACCTGATAGAGATAAGTGATTGCTGAAGATGAAGAGATTGCGGCCCAGCGCCATCGACGACGGATAACCATCCAACGAGAGCATGGTGTAGTCCATGCCGTCCCAGTCGCCGATGAATGGATCGACAAAATAAAGAACGAGCGCTAGCGCGACCACTGCGGGCGGCAACCACCATGCGCCATGCACGCCAAAACGAGGCAGCACCAGTCGGGGCACTGGATTGTTCGAGTGGAAACGTCGTCAGACGTGTTTGTCGTCAGGGGTATTTGGGTCAACGAGTTGAGCTTCGACCGGAGCATCCGGCCGTTTGACCATTTTTACGCGATTACCCTGCGCATTGTACTCAACTTCGTCCATGATGTTGTAGATGAGGAGCACTCCACGGCCGGAGGTTCGAAACAGGTTTGCGGGATCGCACGGATCGGAATCTCACGAATGTCGAAGCCTTCGCCTTCGTCTTCGACAGTGAAAGCTGCTTCTTTCGGCGACAACTCAGCAGTGATCTTCAACGAGCTTTGTCGGATCGTTTTTGTTGCCGTGCTTGACGGCGTTAACAAAGGCCTCGTCGAGAGCGACGAAAAGATTCGAACGTTCAGGACGAATCAAACCGAGCTTCGCGACGCGCTCCTGTAAATACTCCAGCACGCCATTCATCAGCGCGAGATCGCTGGGAAGCTCAAATTCAATCTTTTCGTGGACGTGGGAAAAGAGACTTGGGTCGTCGACGTAACGGAGTTTGTGGGCGAGTGTCTGTTCAACTATTTCGCGAAGCTCATCGCGGTTGTACGGCAATTCGGAGATAATTTGCCGCGCCCATTTTGAACGCCTTGATTACTCCGGGCACGCTGACTTGTTCCCCGAGTGGAGTTACAAGATGTTTGCGATGCAACTCGCTGATTGGTTCGCCGTTTACTTCCGCTTCGGACAAATCACTGATGATCAGATCGAAACTATCGAGGTCGTCACGACGGAGCGCCTTCTCTCGTTCGCCGGTCACGATCACTTCGTGACCCAGGCTGTCCGAGAGCCTGTTCGAGTAGAACACGCAACTCATCGTTATTATCGACGATGAGGATCCGGCGTTTTTCCATCAAGCTCCAATCTGACAGAATCGTTTGAGGAGAGATACCGCGATGTCCTGTACGAAAATCTATCGCCCCGCGTTCGAAATATATCAGAAACACGGGACACTATTACAGGACAAACAGGGTTTGCAGGATGCGGGCAATCCTGATAATCATGTAAATCCTGTAATCCTGTCCAACTGATGGCTAAACACGGAAAGCTTCACACTTATCTCGAATACGCGCCGGTCAAGCTCGTCCTCATGACCCTCGGCCGCTTACCACCTCGCACGGCGTATCGGGTTGGCCAGTCAATGGGCAAAATCGGTTACCTGCTTGCCGCTGATCTCCGACGAACCGGAGCTATCAATCTTCGCCTCGCGTTTCCGGAGAAAACTGACGAGGAGCGCGCCGCGCTGCTGCGTGAATGTTTCGACAGTCTCGGCCGTGAACTCGGACTTTTCAGCCAGATGGCATCGCGGTCTCGTGAAGAGCTAAAGCAGCTCATCGAACCGCAGGGATGGGAAAATCTCGAAAACGCACGGGCCGAGCGTGGCGAGCGGTTTGATTTACTTCACCGGTCACCTCGGCGCGTGGGAGATGACGAGTTTCGGCATCTCGCTTCTCGGTTATCCGTTAACATTTCTCGTACGCAGGCTCGACAATCCGAAAATCGAACAACTTGTAGATCGAAGTTCGCACGAAGTTTGGCAATCAAACGATCGACAAACTATCGGCGGCGCGTTCGATGGTCAAAGTTCTTCGCTCCGGTGAACAGGCGTTGGGACTGTTGACTGATCTGAACACGCTTGACGATGAAGCAATCTTTGTCGATTTTTTCGGCGTTCCCGCGGCGACGACGTTCGTGATTGCGAAGCTCGCGGTGCGGACAAACACGCCCCTCGTTCCGTTGTTTGCGCCATGGAGTGAGGAAAAGGGGAAATATCTATTGATCGCTGAACCGCCGATTGCGCCTGAATGCACGGGCGATGAAGAGGCCGACGTGCGGCGGGTGACAATTGAGATTACGCGGCGACTCGAAAACCAGATCAGGCAGTTTCCGGGGCAATGGCTTTGGATTCACAAGCGTTGGAAGACTCGCCCGCCCGGGGAACCGACGATTTATTAGCCATCCTGTAAATCCTGTAAAATCCTGAAATCTTGTAATGCAAGCTTCCGTCCCACAGAATTTCTCCGAGTCCCGTGTGAATCGCGCCTATAAATTTGCCGATCTGTCTGACTACTCATTCAAAGATCGCCTGCTGATCCGCGCCGGAGATCTGATCTTTTACTTTCTTATCAATCTCATTGGGCTAACGGCGCGTTTCGAAGTAATCGGCTGGGAAAATCACGAAAAAGCCGAAGCGAACGGCGGCCTTCCGATCTACGTCTTCTGGCACGATCGCATTTTTCTCACCACTTACTGGTGGCGCAAACGACGCATCGTCGTGATGACGTCGCGCAGCTTTGACGGTGAGTACATCGCGCGGTTTATTCAGCGGTTCGGATACGGAGCGGTGCGCGGTTCGAGCACACGCGGCGGTGTCGGTGCGATCATCGAGATGGCGCGTCTCATGCGCGACGGCTGCACGACGGCGTTCACGATCGACGGTCCAAAAGGCCCGCGTTATATCGCGAAAATGGGCGCCGTGATGCTGGCGAAAAAGTCCGGTCACCCGATCATGCCGGTCACGATGGCGCTTGATCGTTACTGGACGACGCCGAGTTGGGATCTATTTCAAATCCCGAAGCCATTTACGCGCGCCCGCGTCTACGTTGCGCCGCCGATTTACGTGCCTGCGGACGCCGACGAGGCGGGGCTGGCGGCCAAACGCGATGAATTGCAGCAAACTCTCGACGATTTGAATCATCAGAGCGAAGAGTGGCGCAGATCGCTCCGATCCATTTAATCCGCGGTTAAGAAAGGTATTTAACTTATATGAAATTGATTACGGCACTCGTGCTTTGTCTTGTTTTCGTGGGCGTGGCGAACGCACAGCTAAAACCCCCGACTGAATCCGCTATGGATCGCTTTCTTCGTTACGTGAAGATCGACACGCAGTCGCAGGAAGACCAGACGACCACGCCGAGCACGCGCAAACAACTCAACCTCGCGAACCTGCTCGCGAAGGAGTTGACCGCGCTCGGAGCACAGAACGTGCGCGTCAGCGAGTTTGGCATCGTTTACGCAACAGTGCCGGGTAATCTCGCCGACAACTCGAAAGTGCCGGTCATCGGTTTGATCGCGCACATGGACACGTCGCCCGCAGTTTCCGGTGAAAACGTCAACGCGATCATTCATAAAAACTACCAGGGCGGCGACATCGTGCTGCCAAAGGATTCGACTCAGGTGATCACGGTCGAGAAAAATCCGGTTCTGAAAACGTTGATCGGCGACGACATCATCACTGCTGACGGCACCACGCTGCTCGGCTCAGACGACAAATCAGGTTTCGCCGAGATCATGACGATGATCGATATCCTGCGTCAGAACCCGCAGATCAAACACGGCACCCTCGCGATCGCCTTCACGCCGGACGAAGAAGTCGGCACGGGCATCGAGAAGTTTGACGTTAAAGGTTTCGGGGCGAAGTTCGCTTACACGGTTGACGGCGAAGAGCTCGGCGAGATCAGCGACGAAACGTGGAGCGCGCGCACCGCGACGGTCACGTTTCAGGGAAAGAGCACGCATCCGGGAACAGCGAAGGGGATCATGGTCAATGCGATGTACGCGATCGCGGATTACCTCAATAATTTTCCGCACGACATGTTGCCGGAAACGACGGAAGAACGCGTCGGCTTTGTTCATCCATACGCGGGCGTGATCGACGTTGAGAGTTCGAATTTGAAGATCCTGCTGCGCGACTTCGATATCAGCGGTCTCGATGCCAAGGAGAAACTGTTGCGCGACATGGTGATGCAAAACCGGGGACGAAGTATCCTCAAGTGAAGATCACGATCGACGTCAAAGAGAATTACAAGAACATGAAGGAAGTGCTGAAGAACTATCCGGAGCTGACGAACAATGCGATGGAAGCAGCGAAGCGGGCAGGACTGAAGCCGTTTCTGAAACCGATTCGCGGTGGGACGGATGGAGCGCGGTTGACGTTCCAGGGACTGCCGACGCCGAACCTTTTCACCGGCGGCGGGAATTTTCACGGAAAGCTGGAATATAACTCGCGCCGCGGGTTGGAGAAGTCGACGGAGACGTTGGTCCACTTGGTGCAAATATTTGCGGAGAAGAGCTAACCACGGATAACACGGATTCAAAAACCGATTTTTTAGCTCATAGCGGTTATGTTGCGTTAATTGGGCGGCCGAATGCCGGCAAGTCGACTCTCCTAAATCGACTCGTGGGGCAGAAGATCGCTGCCGTCTCCGATAAGCCGCAAACCACGAGATTCAGGATTCAGGGTGTAATCACGAAACCCGAAGGGCAGATCGTTCTTGTCGATACGCCCGGCGTGCATCAACCCGGCTACGCGCTGAATCGTCGCATGATGGCGGCTGTCCAGGAGGCGCTGCTCGGCGTCGATCTCGTGTGTCTCATCCGTGATGTGTCAGTTTCAACCGGCAACGGCGATCGCTTCGTTCTCGATCTCATCAAACGCTCTGAAAAGCCTGCGCTCCTGTTGCTGAACAAGATCGATAAACTCGAAGAGAAGTCTGCATTGCTGCCGCTCATCGACTGGTATCGCAACGAGCACGACTGGCGCGAGATCATTCCCATCTCAGCACTCAAAGATGAGATGACTGACGTTTTGATCGAGAGCGCGTTACGACACTTGCCGGAAGGCGAGCCCATCTTTTCGGAAGACGAATTGACCGACCAGTCGCTGCGCGTGCTCGTTTCCGAGATCGTGCGCGAGAAAGTTTTGCATGCGACCGCCGACGAGATTCCTTACGTCACCGCAGTCGTTACCGAGCGCTTCGAAGAAGTTCGCGAAGACTTCACGCGTATCAATTGCGTCATCGTCGTCGAGAGAGGATCACAAAAGAAGATCATCATCGGCAAAGGCGCCAGCCGTTTGAAAGACATTGGCATTCGCGCGCGCAAAGACATCGAGGCGCTGCTGGGCCATCGCGTCCATCTCGAGCTGTTTGTGAAGGTCGAGGAAGACTGGCGTAACAAGGAACAACTGCTGGATGAATATGGACTAGGGGGCAATTAGGCGGCAATTGAGTAGCGCAAAAGAAAAACCTGCTGGATGGTACGCGCTCGACGTTGACATTGACGGCGCGGCACATGAGGCGGTCGAGTATGCGTTGATGGAAGCGGGTGCACTCGGAACTGAGACGACGGATCGCGGAGTCACGGCTTATTTTGCTGAAACACCGAGCCGCGAGCGCGTTCGCAACGAGTTGTTTGAAGCGTTGCGAATTTACGAACTGCCGTCGTCGTCAGTGCGCGACATGAACCTGCGCGAGGTTGCGGAGCGTGATTGGCTGGAAGAGTGGAAGCAGAACTGGCAGCCGGTTGAGATCGGTCGCTTCATAATCGCGCCGCCGTGGTCCAACCTCGGCGACACGAGCAATCATTTAGTGATCCGCATCGAGCCGGGCATGGCGTTCGGCACCGGCACTCATGAAACAACTCGCCTCTGCCTCGACGCGATTCAGAAACATTTCGCTGGGGGTAGTTTTCTTGATGTCGGTACCGGCACCGGGATTCTCGCGATTGCGGCAGCTAAACTCTTTCCACAAGCACAGCATTGAAGCCTGTGACACCGATGAAACCGCGATCGCGATCGCGCGTGAGAATGCTGCGGCGAATGGCGTCGCGGAGCAGATCAAGTTCTGGGTGGGTTCGATCGATGAGACGACGGCTTCGGCGGATGTTGTTTGCGCGAATCTGACTGCTGATGTGATTACGTCGGATGTTGCCGGCGCTGGTTAGCGTGACGTGCGGGAAGATTGATCCTTTCCGGAATACTCGAGACGCAGGTCGAGATGGTCCAGGCAAGTCTTCATGAATGCGGGATCGACGAATTTGAAATAGCGCAAGACGGCGAATGGGTATCGCTGATCGTTTAGCTCAATGACTCGTCGAAGATTCCATGCCCCGCCAACCGCCTTCACACAAGCGACCGTCACGCTTACCGCTGACGAAGCACGGCACTTACGCGACGTGCTGCGCCTGAAACCCGGAGACGAGGTTTACGTCTTCGACGGTCTCGGACACGAATTTCGTTGTGAGGTGTCTAATGTCAGGCGTGATTGGGCCGAGCTGAACATTGAAGCCGAGGTTGAGCCTGCAAAGCCTGAATCACAGTTGCAACTAAATCTGTGCGTCGCTTTGTTGAAGGGCGAGAAGTTTGATCTCGTGGTGCAGAAGGCGACTGAGCTCGGTGTCACCAAAGTGACGCCACTTATCACGCGCTATGCGGACATTCATTTGCGGGATGCGGTGGACGCGACGAAGCGCGTGGCTCGCTGGCAGCGCATCGCGCTCGAGGCGGCAAAACAGTCTGGCAGGGCGTTTGTACCGGAAATCGGATCGCCAGTGGAATTTCAGGCACTGCAAGTTGAAGGTACCGGCGTGATGTTCTCGGAGCGCGGTGGGGAAGGTTTAAGCAGTTTACCGGTCACAAACTCCGTTACGGCTTTGGTGGGATCCGAGGGTGGTTGGGCTGATGAAGAGATCGAAGCCGCCCGGGCACGAGATTTTCATATCGTGACGCTTGGTGGAAGGATCCTGCGGGCAGAGACGGCGGCCATTGCGGTTACAGTTTTAATGCAAAACCGGTTCGGAGACCTTAACTAAGAATTTAGCCGCCGATTTTCGCGGATGAACGCGGATTTTCATTTGACCGCAACCAGTCTCAGGCTCAAAATGGTAGGCACTAATCGCCGGAACAAAGAATCCAGGGGGGACGTTTGAATTTCGTATGGCTATCGATAAAGATTCAGCAGTAGAAAACGCTCGAAATGACCTGGCCAAGCGCCTGAATATCAACGCCGCCGACGTCAAGGAAAAGTCAGTCGAAGACTCCGACTTTCCCGACATGGCGCTCGGTGCGGCGGAAGACGGCGAAATGAGCGGCCAGATGATCACAAACGGCTGGCGCATCAAGCTCGAAGCGCAGGGACAAAGCTACGAATACCGCGCTGATAAAAATCAGGTAAGAGCTTACAAGTTCAAGGGCAAGAATCACAGAGTTTAATAGGATCGGATTTCAAAGCTTTAGAGGTACCACCATGAACCGCAACAATTTCTTCATCCACCTCGCGCTCGCACTCGTTCTCGTTCTCGTGGCCGCTTTCGCCGGTCAACTGAGCCGGTGGCGAAAAGAGTGGAGATCACACGTCGGTACGATCGTGCCTGCCACTGAGAAGAAACGACCATCCACGACTGACGAGATCGCGCTCAGTGAAACACGCAGCTTCGGCCGCCCCGAAGTGCTGGTCAAATTCAAGAGCGGCGTTAGCCAGGAAGCGATCGAGCGACTGACCGCGCTACGTCATGATCGCGTCGAAGATCGCATCGAGAACGTCGAAGGTTTGGAGGCGATTGACGATCTCGACAACGCTGAGGCTGCCGCGACTGTTAACGAATACCTGCAGCTTCCGGAAGTTGAGTACGCCGAGCAGAACTACGAGATCGAGCTTGATGCGGCTGAAGGACCACTCGTGCCCGTGCTCCCGCACGATCCGCAGTTCACCGATCAATGGGCGCTAGCCAATTCAGGCCAGCGCGGTGGTTTGCAGGGCGCCGACATCAGTGCGGGGCTCGCATGGGCCACCACGACCGGCACCGACAAAGTCGTCGTTGCGGTGCTCGACAGTGGCGTTGATTACACGCACGAAGATCTTATACAGAACATGTGGATGCGTCCCGCGAACCTCGCGCCTTACCAGGACAGAGAGCTCGGAACGATCGACGACGAGCACGGCTTCAACGCAATCGACAGTGCTTCCGATCCGATGGACGAGAATGGCCACGGCACGCACTGCGCCGGCATCATCGGCGCTGAAGGTGAGAACGACATCGGTATCGCGGGTGTGAACTGGAAAGTTCAGATCATGCCGCTGAAGTTCATGAACTCTGGTGGTTTTGGGACGACCAAGGACGCGATCGAAGCGATCAATTACGTCATAGATCGGAAGAAGGCTGGCGTGAACGTTCGCATTATCAGCGCGAGCTGGGGTTCGACGCAGCGGTCACGAGCGCTCGAAGATGTCATTCGCAAGGCTTACGAGAATGATATTTTGTTCGTGGCGGCGGCAGGCAATGCGACAACGAATAACGATCGAAATCCGCACTTCCCGTCGAGCTACAACGTGCCGAACGTTGTTAGCGTTGCGGCGCTTGATCGCCACGACCAGCTCGCGAAGTTTTCGAATTATGGGGTGAAGAGCGTGGCGATTGCGGCGCCCGGCGTTGATATTCTGAGCACGTGGCTCGGGAATGCTTACGAGGAGAAGTCGGGCACGTCGATGGCGACGCCTGTCGTGGCCGGTGTGGCCGCGCTCGTCCTTTCCGAGCATCCGCGCCTGTCGGTTGATGAGTTGAAGAAGAAGTTACTCGCCTCGACCGATCCGATCGTTGCGTTGAAAGGCAAGACTGTTACAGGCGGCAGAATCAATGCTGCCAAGGCACTGGAGTAAATGTTAGACAGGATTACAGGATTTGCAGGATTATCAAGATAAATCCTGCAAATCCTGTAAATCTTGAAATCCTGTCTAAGACTATGGTTGCCCTAACTTACGTTTCCCCTCAAGCGCTTCTTTGATAAGCCCCACCACGCACATCGCCAATCTTTATCGCCTCATCAAACTGTTTCGCGGCTTCCGCCGTGTTCTCGAGAAACATATTGATCCGCCCCATCGCCTCGTGCGCGCGCGACATGATCGCTTTGTCAGTTTCCGGTGACGACGCCGCCACGGCCATGCGATAGTGGCCCAACGCGCGGTTCAATCTCTCACCCTGCACGTTCTCATCCGTCGCGTCCGACGCCGCCAGACTCGCCGTCTGTCCCAACGCGAAGAAGATGCGCGGCTCACGAGGGTATTCCTTCAACATCTCCCGCAGACGATTCTCGGCGTCGTTATAGTCCTTGTTACGTAGCGTGTCTTCAATCGACGAGAGATCGCGCACGAGCGCCGCCTCTTTCCCACTCGCTTCGACATTGGCTTCCGAAGCCGATCTGCGCGCAGCAGTACGCGCCTCGCGCGCCGCAGTCGCGCGTTGCACAGTTTCCGCATACTCCGACGGACGCTTCGCTTCACGCACCGGATCGAACGACGCGATCATGTCCGGGAAGAAGTTCGCGAGGTCGAAGCCGGCACTCTCAATCCCTTTCAACTGATCGGCAAAGTAGAACGAAAGCACTGCTCCCTTTTCGTATTCTGCCGCAAGCCGCGCCACGGTCTCATCCTGGATTGCTTTCATTTCTTCTTGCGCTGCTTTACCAATCGTGGCGCGGTCAGCATCGGTCTTCGCCGCCGCCTGTCCGTGCGCGTGCATCACGCGAGACAAACTCGAGCCGTCTCATCTCTTCGTAACGCGCATCAGCCGCCGTCACCAGCGATCGACTCACACTCAGAAACACATCCGGACTCACCTGCGCACCGGCGTTCTGTCGCTCGGTTAAGAGCTGTTTGACCTGTTCGCGACGCAGTGCGATGTCTTTGTTGAATCGCAACACGAGCGCGTCGATGACGTACTGAAGATACGCACGTCGCAATTCAGACGAGCCCGGATCAGTTCCTTCCGGAACGACGGCGTAGTAATCATCGCCGATGATGCGAAAGTTGATCGCGCCACGCGCGGCCAGCAGATCCGGCAGGATCAGAAAGCGACGCTCTTTTTGCCGAAACGTGTAGGTCTTTTCTTTCGACTTCTTATTTGGATTCTTGACCTCGACTCGTTCATTGGAACTCGTGATTGGTCTGGTGTGCAGGTACGTCAGAAGCACACGGACCATTTCGGTTGTCGGCGCGCGTAGCCTGTCGCCTTCGGCCTGGTACGCGCGGACGTATTCGACCATGTGTTCGTCAATGCCTGATCGACGAGCGAACTCCTGCACGAGCGGCGCGAAATCAAGCACTTCCAAAAGTCCCGCCGGCAAGTCCTCGGAACGCTCCGGCGCGTCGAAGGTCGGCGATGGACCAAGCGCGAGTGCGAGTGAAACATAACGCGCCGCCTGGTCCGCCGGAGTCGCGGGTGCGGGTAGGCGATTGCGCTCGTAAAAAGTTTTCATCTTCTCGCGGAGGGCCGGATCGAAATTGGCCAGATCCTTACGGAGCTTCGTGCGAAAAGCGGAGGGCTGCCGGCCTGCGGGAGTCGTATCGAGTCCAGCGGCGTCGAGGGCGGCCATCACCAGGATCAATCGCGGATCGGCCTGAAAATCAACGCCGTATTCAGAGACTTCGAAAGTTGCTCCCTGCCTTTGTTGGACCGGCGGGCGTGGCGACGGTTGCGGTTGAGCTGGCTGTTGTTGAATCGTCTGGGACGAAACCACTCCGGCAGATAAAACTGTAATCAGGAGGATCAGTAAAAAATGCTTCAATCCGTGTTACTCCGTGTAAGTCTGTGGCTTTTTTCTATCTCGGTAAGCGCGCAGCGCACGCAATGTTAGCGGATAAGCCAGTAGTGAACAAACCACCGACAGCGCCATGGCCCCTACCGAAAAGGGCCATACGATGCTCCAGCTTTGCACAAAAAGCAGCTTGTAATACTCGCTGGAAAAGATCCGCGGGTTCTTCAGGAGCTCCAGCCCCTCGTCTGGGATGCTCAAAGGCCTGCCAAGGATGAATGCGCCGACGGCGTAAGACGCAATAATTATCGGAACGAGCGTCAGGAACGGGTTGTTGATGAAGGTTCCCGTGTAAATTGCGATTTTATTGAAACGAAACATAAAGGCGAGCGCCGTCGCCATGATGGTGTGGAGGCCGAGGAACGGCGAGAAGGCGATAAAGACGCCGATTGAAAAAGCAAGCGCCGTCCGCTCGGGTGGATCGTCGATCGCAAGCAGACGGCGAAATGCAGCACGGAACATTACTTTTGCCACATGCCAATTGCCTACTGCGGATTTTGTAACGCTATCAACCGAACATTGGCAACGGAGATTGCACGGCAATGAATCTACTGAAAGCTCTTCAGCGCTTCAGCTTCGTTATCGTAAGAATCGAAAACTGTCAGCAGTTTTGTAATCACCAGCAGGTTCTGAATTTTATCGGTTAAGTTCAGCAACTTAAGCTGTCCACCCTGGCGACTGACGGTCGTGTAATTTGCAATCAACTCGCCGATACCACTCGAGTCGATATACTTGACGCCCGCAAGGTTTAGCAAAAGCTTCGTCTTGCCCTGATCTGCCAGCTTCCGGATGGAATCGCGCAGGGCGATACTGCCTTCACCGATCCGCACTTCACCACTCAGATCGAGAATGGTGACGTCTCCCGCCTGTCGTTCTTTCACATCTAGCTCAGCCATTGCTTTCTCCGTTCACAGAGATCTTAAACGTGCACTTTACTTGAAGCTGTTGAGGGCCTCGGCTTCGCTTTCGTAAACATCGAAGACAGTCAGGAGCTTCGTGATCGTCAGCAGGTCCTGAAGTTTCTGGGTGAGATTGAGCAGCTTGAGCTGTCCGGCCTCCTTGCCGATAGCGGTGTAACTGGAAACAAGCTCGCCGATGCCACTCGAATCGATGTAACCGACGCCGGCAAGATTCAGAAGAATGCGCTTCTTGCCTTCTTCGAGCAGACGCCGGATGGCGGTGCGCAATGCCACGCTTCCCTCACCGATAGTTATCTTTCCGCTCATGTCAAGGACGGTGACATCTCCGGCTTGACGCTCGTTGATATTCAACTCAGCCATTTCAAATCTCCTTTATGCAATTGCGATTAACGTCGCTTGAGCATGCGCACCGTTGTACCACCGCCGGGTCTGATCAACCAGTCGACTTCGTCCATAAAACTGCGCATGAAAAAGATGCCACGGCCTGAGGCTTTAAGAATGTTCTCTTGGGCTGTTGGATCTGGGACTTCTTCCGGGTTGAAACCTGGGCCCTGGTCGTGCACGCTGATTTCAACAGCGTCAGGCGAGCTCTTCAAAGTTATGTCTACGGTTTTGTCCTCGTCCTGACGATTGCCGTGGAGCACTGCGTTGGTGACAGCCTCGCGCACGGCCATGTCGATACCAAACGCAGCGTCATCGCTGAGGCCTGAACGGCCAACAAATTCGGCGATCGCGGCGGCCGCGGTGGCAATCGTGTCAATGCGACTGGGTAAACTTAACTCGGTCGTCTCTACGGTCACAATGCTTATGCATGACCTCTCCGAAAGCCACTGCGCGAGGACTCTGGCTGCTTTCTAATAACACCTACACTTATCAGGAGTTTGAGGGTTTAACATGCTGGATGCGGCGCTGTCAAGAATCGATGAATTTTTTAGCCGCTAAACTAAACGATAAAGCCCAGGCCCTTGAGCGCGCGATCGAGATCCTCGAGATCGAGGGGCTTCGTTAGATAAATGTTCGAGCCGTTCTCTTTCGCGGCCGCTTCCATGCCATAAACGTCGTAAGCCGTGATGGTAACGATTGGCGTGTGCTCGCCCTCACCTTCGAGCTTGCGGAAGTTCTTGATGGTCTCCAAACCATCCAGAACCGGCATATTCAGATCGACAACAATCAGGCTCGGATGATAGCGGCGCGCCATGTCGAGAGCCTGCTGACCATCTTCGGCCTCAAAAACGCGGTAGCCTTTTAATTCAAAGGCACGCTTGAGCATAATGCGAGTGTCCGTCGAATCTTCGGCAACGAGTACTGTCGGATAGAGTATTGCAGACACGGCTTCTTCGATTAGGCTGATCGCCTTACCCCTTGTTACAAAATTGTGTTGGGGGAAGCCTGCTCTGAGGGAAACTACAATGGCAGGATGCGTTACTTATAACATATCGTTGCCTGATATGTCCTCTTACGTACATTAGCTAACATTATGAGACTCAAGCGAGCACGTTTTATCGAGGGTAGCCTGCGTTTGCCGGGCGATAAATCTATATCGCACCGAGCAGCACTTATCGCTGCCCTTGCGGACGGCAACTCTGAGATTTCCAACTTCTCAACTGCGCGCTGACTGTGCCTCAACACTCGCCTGCCTCCGCGAGCTCGGCATCTCCATCGAGCACAAGGACGACAAAGTAGTCTTTGCAGGCAGTCAAAAACTTGTCGCACCTCGCCGCCCGCTCGATTGCGGTAACAGCGGCTCAACCTTGCGCATACTTGCAGGCGTTCTCGCCGGTCATGATTTC
This sequence comes from uncultured Acidobacteriota bacterium, assembly GCA_963748155.1. Classification (GTDB taxonomy): domain Bacteria; phylum Acidobacteriota; class Blastocatellia; order Pyrinomonadales; family Pyrinomonadaceae; genus PSRF01. The sequence continues at coordinate 44,340 of CAVVHV010000007.1, forward strand.
ACTGCCGAATGATCGGCGACGAGTCGCTGAGCTCACGGCCCATGCGCCGCATCATCGAGCCCCTCGAAATGATGGGAGCGAAGATTGAAGCAACTGACGGAAAAGCGCCGTTGAAAGTGCACGGCTCGAATCGACTGAATCCGATCACGTACAAACTTCCGGTCGCGAGTGCACAAGTTAAGTCGGCCGTGCTGTTTGCCGGGCTCAATGCGGACGGTCGCACAACCGTCATCGAAACCTCACCAACACGCGATCACACCGAGCGACTCTTCAACGGGTTCGGTGTTCCGGTGACGACAAACGCCGATCTGTCCGTGACACTCGATGGTCCAGCACGCTTCACTGGCGGCGCAATAACGATTCCCGGCGACGTTTCGTCAGCAGCATACTTCGTCGCCGCAGCAATGCTGCTACCCGAATCGAAACTCACGATCGAAGGCGTTGGTTTGAATCCCACTCGCGCTGCATTTCTTTCAGTGCTGAGTTCGTGGGGCGCTGACATTTCAACTACCGGATTACAATCCGAACGCAATGAGCCGTATGGGACCATCAACGTTCGCGGCGGGCTCACCGGAACCACCACAGAATCGGATCGAACATTGAACCGATCGATGATTCCATCGCTGATCGATGAACTTCCGTTACTCGCTGTCGTCGGTTCGCAGATCGAAGGTGGAATTCAGATTCGCGATGCGGCTGAGTTGAGACATAAAGAGAGCGATCGACTCGCAACGACTGCTGCAAACCTGCGCGCAATGGGAGCGGAAGTCGAAGAGTTTGACGATGGCCTGGCCGTTTCCGGCCCGACCCAACTTCACGGCACATTAATCGACTCGCACGGTGATCATCGCATCGCGATGGCTTTCTCGGTCGCGGCCCTCGTCGCTGAAGGCGAGACAGAGATTGCGGGCGCAGAATGCGTTGCGATCTCGTTTCCTGAATTTTTCACACTCCTGGAATCGGTGACGCGGAGATGAGACGAACTGGGCCAATCGTTATCACCGGTTTTATGGGTTGCGGCAAGAGTAAAGTGGCTCGCGAGCTTGCGTCCAGGCGCAACATCGCGATGGTGGACCTCGACGAGTGGATAACGGCACGCGTGGGCCGGAGCCCTGCCCAAATCATCACGGAAGACGGCGAGCGCGCGTTTCGCGAGATCGAAACTAACGCACTCCGCGAACTGTTGCAGAGTCGTGAAGCCGGCGTGATCGCGCTCGGCGGCGGCGCATGGATCGAGAAGGTAAATCGTGATCTGATCGATGAATACGATTGTACAAGTATCTGGCTCGACACGCCGTTTGCGATCTGTTGGGAGAGAATCGCCGCGTCTGATGAAGATCGCCCACTCGGAAGGACGCGTGAAGAGGCCGAGGCACGCTACGATCGTCGTAAACCGATTTACGAGTTAGCGAGGATTCATATCACTGTCAGCGCCGAGGACACTGTAGATGATCTGGTCTCACGCATTGATGCGAGCGTGTAGTCGGAATTGAAGGAAGACAGGATGACAGGATTTACAGGATTGACAAGATATATCCTGTCAATCCTGTAAATCCTGTCATCCTGTCTAACAAACCGTCCCCTCTCAGAACTTATATTTCAAAGCAAACTGCATCTGCCTCGACGATCCCGAATCGCCCGTCGGGAAGCGCGTGTTGGTGATAACGCCAAAGGCAGTGCTACCAACCTGCGCGGTCCGTCCGGGTTGCCCGAAATTGGCGTGATTGAACACGTCAAAGACTTCCCAGCGGAATTCAATCATCTGCCGTTCACTCAGCTTGGTACGCTTAATCAGCGACAAGTCTGTGTTGTGGAAACTTGGTCCAATAATCACGTTTCGTCCCATGCTGCCGAAGTGGTAGATGGTCTTTCCAGCTACGAACTGCACCGGCAACACGACGGTCGAGCCTGACGGGCATGAACCGCCGGGCCGTGGATCGCAAACGAGATTTGGAAACCACTGCACACCGATTCCAGTCGCGGCAGGTCCAGGGGAAATCGTGACCGGCCCGGTAACGTCAGGACGAAGAGTGGCAAGACCAGTCAACGCGTTTGCGTTCGCCGCGGGTATGTTCGCCCGGCAACGCGCCAACATTACCGGCCAGCAATGTCACTGGATTTCCGGTCTGCGATTGCTCGATGAACGAGAGCTGCCATCCCTCTTTGAATTGATTACCCTTGAACGGCAGTTCGTACAATCCGCTGATCACAAATCGATGACGCACATCGAAGTCTGACAAGCCGCGGTCGCCGCGCAGGTTGAAACTATCCTGTACGGTCACGCCTTGCGAGCTTTGCGAGTTGTAGTCGATCGATTTCGAGAAGGTGTACGAAGCATTGAACTGAAGCCCCTTGCCCATTCGCTTGTTTGCGGTGACCCAAAGAGCGTTGTAGTTCGAGTTGCTCGTGCCTTCACGGAACGTGATATTCAAGAGCGGTTTTCCCGGTTCGATCGGGCTGGTGGGCGAGAGCGTCGGGAACGGACGTACCGGATTGAGCGCGGCATTCAGAAACGTTTGATTGAGGTTCCGCGTAATCCGCAGGTGCGTGCCCTTCGATCCGTAGTAACCCACAGTTACTGCCAATCCCTGCCGGACTTCGCGTTGCACGTTCAGGTTCCATGATTGGATGTAAGCGTTGTCGAATTCCGGATCAGAGGAACTGGGCGAAACCGTGGCACCTGGCACCGCGTTACAGCCGACCTGACAGCTAGCGTTGGAGAGTTGCGTAGTCGTATTCGCCGGCAACGCTACGGCAGTCGCAAACGGCGGATTCGCCGCGTTGCCGGTTACGAGGTTCGTAACCGGCTGGTCAGCGAGAATCGCATAGGCGCCGCGGATCGAAGTCTTTCCATCCTTGAAAGGATCCCACGCAAAACCGAGACGCGGTTGAAAGTTTTGTGCGTTGGTGTGATAGACCGGAGCGATGCCGTTATTCACCCGCACCAGCGAATTTGTTTCCGGTACGTAGTCGACGAAGCGATCGAACCGTTCGGTCGGCGACATCAACCAGTCATAACGGAAACCAAGCTCGAAGGTGAGATTGGGACGCACCTTGTAGTTATCCTGAACGAAGAAACCCAGTGCGCCCTGGGCGATCGCCGAGGAAACGTCGCCGAGAGTGACGGTAAAAGTATTCGCAGTGCCGGCGAGAAACGCAGCCATGTTTGCGAACGCGAAGTTTCCGGTGTCTTTCGCGGTGTTGTTGTTATAAAAGCGCCGCCATTCGCCACCAAACCTTAACGAGTGGTTACCGCGCAGGTAATTCAGCGTATCGGAAAGCACGTAAGTCGTATCTGAACGACCTTGCGGGAAACCGGCTGGTCCGCCGAAATTCAGACCTGTTCCGCCAACCGCCATTTGCGGTAATCCGATTGCTTCGTTAACACCGTTTCTGATACCAAAGTCGAGCGGATTCAGTTGTGCGTTTGGCGTGAAGGCGATGTGAATGCGGTTGAAACCAAATCGCGCTTCATTAACGACCGCGGCGCCGAAGGTGTGTGTTTCATTCAGCGTGAATATCTGCCGGCGAGATTGGCGCGTGTCGCCAAAACCGGGGACTGAATTCCCCTGGAGCGTCGGCTCGCCGCGCTCATCACGTTGAAGCGCGTAGTAAACATGCAGGCGATCGTTAACGCCGATATTGTGATTTACGTCGAGGGTTCCTTGATCGATATTCACCGGCGCCGTAGCTGAACCAGCGAATCCGCTCGTGCCCACGTTGGGCAGCGGAATCAATGGCAGGAGTTGCTGTATGACTGAGTTCGTCACCGCTGCACGCTGCGCGAGGGTGGGAACAGTCACACCGGAAATCGTCAGACCCTGTCGTTGGCGCAAGCCTTCATAGCTGAAGAAGAAGAACGTTTTGTTCTTGCCCTGGTAGCCAAACACCGGACCGCCCTCACCAAAATGCGGCATGTTCAAAGGCCCACCAAGATTGAATCCAAACTGGTTTCGTTTGAACGGGGCCGGCTGGGACGTGCGGTCAAAGAAATTCCGAGCGTCGAAAAAGTCGTTGCGCAGGAACTCGAAAAGTTCACCGTGGTAGTCGTTCGTTCCCGAACGGGTGGCGATGTTCACGATCGCGCCGGAGTTGCGGCCGTACTCGGCGCTGAAGGTTGAGTTGTCAGCCTTAAACTCCTGAACGGTGTTGATTGACGGCTGGAACGTGATCTGGTTCTGGACCATATCATTGAGATTGATGCCGTTAATCATGAAGTTAACTGTGTCTTCGCGATTGCCGGCGGTGTTAATGGCAAACGAGCCCTGACCGCGAAGTGGCGCCGTTAAAAAGCCGTTTTGAGGCGGCGTCACCGAACCGGGAATGAGTAGTCCGAGATCCACGAAGTGACGGCCATTTAGTGGAATCTCCTGCACTGTGCGTTGATTGATGACTGTGCCGACCGACGTGGTGGCAGTCTCAATCACGGGCAGGTCCGACGAGACCAGCACCTGTTCGGAGATCGCGCCGACGTCCATTTGAAAGTTCTGGACCACGGTTTTGGCGACCTCGAGAGTTACCTGATCCGCGACCTGTGTCTTGAATCCCTGAACTCTTACCTCAACGGTATAGACGCCAACAGGCAAGGCGGCCACCTGATAGATACCGTCGCTGTCGGTCTGCGTGGTTCGTTCCGTCGACGTGTTTCTATTTCTGACGACGACAGTCGCGTTCGGCAGCACCGCGCCTTTGGAATCAGTGACGGTGCCCTGGACTGGTGGCGGTTGATTGGCCCAATGCTGAGGAAGTCGCAAAGAGAGCGGCTACGAGCATTAAGAAAATAGCGATTCTTTTGCTTAGCATGTTACCTCCAGAAATGTGGGCGGTCGTAGGAGGGAGAAAACCTCCTTAGCAATGAGAGTGCCGCGAGAGTGACTCAGAGGTCGCGGGATTTCCTTAGGAAATCGTCATCTGAGCCCGAGTCAAATCCAAAAACAACAAGTCCGAAATCCGAAAACGTAATTAGACAGGATGTACAGGATTTACAGAATTCACAAGATTCATCCTGTGAATCCTGTAAATCCTGTACATCCTGTCTAACGATTTAAACTCGTCACCAGCGCACCAGGAACTCCCTGAGCGTCTCGTACATCTCATCAAACGAATCAGCACAAAACAGGACCGACTGGTAATGCGTTGGGTCGTAGACGTTGTTCGCGGCGACGTCGATATCCAGCGGTCGCAGCTCAGCCTTGTGCATCTCCGCCAATTCACCGGCTGATGACAACAGTCCCGTTCCATAAGCCTTGATCTGACCATCTTCACGCAACACGCCAAACTCGATCGTGAACCAGTAGACACGCGCCAGCCGATCGAGTTCGCTTGCGATCTTCGGTGCGCGCTACGGCCTCGCCGAAGAGCCGGTTGAGCTCGGCGAAACGCGTGCTGGCGAGCGTCACGGCATGTCCGATGATCTCGTGGGCCACGTCCGGCTCGGGCGTGTACAACGGCGTCGAGTGATGACGAATGTACTGCGTTGAAAGAAAGACTCCGCGAGCCAGCGACTCGAGAAAGATGCGCGGCTCAACCAGACCCGCAACGGGCTCGAGCCGGAAGCCGCTGATCGCCTCGACTTTCTGGCTCACTTCATCCAGTTGCGGAATGCGATCCTCGTCAAACGCCAAACGATCGACGCAATCCAGATATTCAGCACACGCATGCTCGCGGTGTGCGGGACCGAGCGCCTGCCAAATCGTCTTCCAGACGCCGTGTTCAAGCTCGGTATAAGGCGCAGCGGGAATGGATGAGCCGGGTCTATAAGTCATCGCAATCTCAGCAATCGCATTGCGGCGGGCGCGGTATTCCGGGTCGCGAAAGCCTGGGTGATCAGGATCGAGTTGCACGAGGGCAACGTGGTCGAGTAAGGGTTGAGCTTCGGTGATGGTCATCATCTTGGTTCACCTCGTAAAGCATAAAAAAACGGCCACCAATCCTCTGGGATTGATGGCCGGTTTAGGAAACCTGTCTTTGGTGCTACATGGTCAATGCACGCCGACAGCCCATCGCCTGACCGTCCCTCCCATAGGAGAGCGGGCCGTAATAGTAATAATAGCGATGTAGGCTCTGGCTCATGACGCAGTGAAAAGCATAGCCCCGGAATTTTTAATCGTCAAGGGCAAATAGGTCGTATAGGTCCTATAGGACTTATAGGACGTATTAAAACTTCAGCGATTGGCGCGACGCGAAGAAATCCTTCCAGGCGTCGCCCTTTTTCTTCAACAGCTCCGGTACGTTCGTGATCGTGAAATCGTCGATCTTCACGCCCTTCGAAATCTGCTGCCACGTCAGCGGCATCGAGACCGTTGCCTTCGGCTTCGCACGCGCCGTGAACACCGACGCCAAACTCTTGCCACGCGCGTTCTGCATCCAGTCGACGTAAACCTGCGTGCTCTTTCGCTTCGCGATCGTCCTCTCGACTGTCGCAATCTTCGGCGCGCGCCGCGCGACTTCGCTCGCGAACAGTCGCGCAAACTCAGCCACCTTGTCGTACTCGTTCGCTGGCTTGAGCGGAACGTAGATGTGAATGCCCGACGATCCGGAAGTCTTTGGAAATGCATTCAGCCCAATCTCATCCGCAACTTCCTTCACGACGAGAGCGACCTGCAACACGTTTTCCCACGGCGCCTTTTTCGGATCGAGATCGATCGCGATCCAATCGGGTTTGTCGAGTCGCTTGATCGTCGAGTGCCACGGATGCTGTTCGATCGTGCCGAGTGTGACGAAGTGAAGCACCGATGCGATCGTTGAGTAAACGCCGTAGTCGAGTTCCCGGCCTTCCTGATTGATCAGCCGCGCGGTCTTGATGAATTCCGGCGCGCTGTCGAGGTCCTGCTGGAAGAACATCGGCGCCTTGATGCCGCGTGGATAACGCTGGAGGATCGCGGGCCGGTCCTGCAAGTACGGCATGATGTAATCGGCGACGCGCAGGTAGTAACTGAGCAGATCGTATTTCGTGAGTTTCTCGTCAGGCCAGTAAATACGGTCCAGGCTCGTAACTGCGACCTGCTCGCGGCCCGCCTTTATGATCAAATCGCCTTTTGGCCGCTCCAGGCTCAAAAATTCTTCGACCGTAACGACCGTTCCCTGCTTTTGCTTCGTTCGTTTTACTTCTTCTTTAGGCATGTACAATAAAATCGGCAGAACTTCACAACTCGCTTGCCACAGAACGGCGCTAAACTTGGACCATGAGAATACTATTAATAGGTCTAATGTTAGCCGCGCTGATCGGCCCTGTTTCGTTGGGGGCGCCGCCTGCAACGGTAACCTATAATCTCGATCCCAGCCAGAGCAAGTTCATGGCCCACGCAAACCGCAGCGGCCTGCTGTGGTTCAAAGGGCACAGCCATCATCTTGCTGCAAGTGATTTCAGCGGGCAGGTCGAGATCACGCCTGACACGATCACTCCGGCGTCGTTGCGACTTGGTGGTGAAAGCGGCGTCGCTGCACGAAACTGGCGCTGACTTCACCGAACCGCAGAAGCAGATCATCAACAAAGAGCTGAAAGAGATCGTGCTGCATCCGGACCAGTATCCGGATATCACTTTTCAGAGCACGAACGTGACGGCAAAAGGGTTGGGCGGAGGTCGCTACGATGTAAAGATCAACGGCAACCTGACGCTGCATGGAGTCACGAAGCCAGTCACGATCCCGACAACCGTCACGCTCAATGGAAGCACGTTGCGAGCGGTTGGGAAATTCAGCATCGATCGCGGCGATTACAAAGTGAAGGCGACGTCAGCATTTCACGGCATGGTGCGCGTTGACGACGATATTAAGTTTGAATTTGATATTTTGGGCCGCAGATAAACGCGGATGAACGCAGATCTGCGTTTATCTGCGTGAATCCGCGGCTAATATCCGTCCGGATGCGTGAGCATCCAGCGCCACGCGGATTCGATGATCAAGCCGAGATCCTGGAACTGCGGCTGCCATCCAAGCTCACTCTTGATCTTGTCTGAGCCTGCAATCAGCACCGCCGGATCGCCCGCGCGCCTTGGTCCCATGCGGACCGGAATGTCTTTCCCCGTAACACGCTGCGCCGTTTCGATCACGTCACGCACGCTGTATCCATCACCACCACAACCGAGGTTGTAGATCGCGCTACGCTCGCTCAACACGTCGAGCGCGAGGATATGCGCGCGTGCCAGATCGATCACGTGAATGTAGTCGCGAATGCACGTACCGTCAGACGTCGGATAGTCGTCGCCGAAGATCTCAACGTGAGCGCGTTTTCCTGTCGCGGCCTGCAAAGTGATCGGGATGATGTGCGTCTCCGGATCGTGATCCTCGCCACATTTTTCACTCGCGCCGGCAGCATTGAAATAACGCAACGATGCATATCTCAGCCCGTGCGCTTTCTCATACCAGTGCATGGCGCGTTCGAATGCGAGTTTTGTTTCGCCGTAAGTATTGGTGGGATTGGTCGGCGCGGTCTCGAAGATGGGTTGCGCTTCGGGTTCACCGTACGTCGCTGCCGTTGAAGAAAAGACGATACGACTGACACCGCAGTCGCGCATCGCGTCGAGTAAAGCTAATCCGGCGACGACGTTGTTTTGATAATACTTCGCAGGCTTCTCGACCGATTCACCGACGAGTGAAGAGGCAGCCATGTGAATGACTGCATCGGTGCGATTGTCGTTCAGTGTTTGGCGAAGCTTGTCTGCTTCAAATAGATCGCCTTCAACAAAATGGGCGCCTTCAACAACGGCGCCGCGATGACCTTTGGAAAGATTGTCGTAGACCACAACGTCGTGGCCGTCTTTTACTAATTCTTCAGTAGACGACACTGCCGATGTACCCCGCGCCGCCCGTTACCAAAATACGCATCAAATCCCCCTTGAAAAGTTAGACAGGATTTCAAGATTCACAGAATGTACAAGATTATCCTGTAAATTCTGTAAATCCTGAAATCCTGTCTACGACTGTCGTTAACTTATCGCTACGTTCGGCTGAGTCGCCGCTGCATCCGCTTTAACTGGTTCTGCGGGTGCGACGTAAAGGATACGACCACAGTTATCACACGTGATGATCTCTTCCCCGCGCCGGACCTCAGCCATCACCTGCGGCCTGAGCGACATGAAACACGCACTGCACGAACGATTGCGCGCTTCCGCGACTGCCACTCCATCACGGATGCGAGCTCCGATTCGCGAATAGAGCGCACTCATCGGTTTCGGCAGGCCCGCAAAAACTTCTTCGCGCTCTTTGCGCGCGGTGACCAGTCGTTCGCCGATCGTGCCGGTCTCCTCGTCAAACGCCTTCAGCTTCGCCTCGCGATCCGAATTCAAGCTCGCAATCTCGTCTGCGCGTTCTTTCAAAGCCGCATCCGCTTGTTCGAGCTGCTCCATCTGTTCAAGGATCTGTGTTTCCAGCGCCTGAGATGTGTTTGCGGGCGGCGTCTGCTTCACGAATGGCGGCGGTGTATTCATCCTGCTTCTTCGACGACATCAGGTTTCGCTCTGCTCGTTCAGCGCGGCCCCTTTGTTCGACGACTTCGTTTTCGAGGCGGGCTCGGGTGTGTTTGGCTTCGTCGCGACGGGTTTCGAGGGCCCTAATTTCAAAGGCGCGCTGATCGAACTCTTTCTCGATCTCGGCGCGCCTTTCGGGTGTCGCTTGTTGGTCTTTTTCTAGTTTTCGTATGGTTGTATCAAGATTCTGCAAAGCGATTAACTTCTGCAATTCCGCTTTCACTCTTTATGCACTCCTCAAAAGATCAGGACTTTTTATGACGGTTTCCATCGCTTGCGATCATCACATAACCAACACGTTTGACGCAAGTATCCACAGATTACACGGATTGAATCTGCGCAATCTGTGGATACGGATTGTTGTATTCAGCTAAATGGGGCCGTTCACGGTCCGTATTCGCGCTCGTGGCGTTACGCGCACGCGCGGCATGTTGATGTTGATCGACGGAATCGATATCGCCGGCATCACTACTCTCGGCATTGCAATATCGATATCCGGAAACTCGATCCGCGGGATGACAATGCGTCGTCCAACCTGCGGCTGGCTTATCGTCCCAGTAAAACCACCGCCTTCACGCGGCGCCACGCGAATCGTCTGTTGCGACTTATTACGAACGATCGTGAGCGTAACTTCGCCTTCTTTCTTACGATTGATCGCGCGTGAGATATCGCCCGGCGAATCGACTGCTTCACCCTCGATCGCAGTAATCACGTCACCAGCTCGCACACCTGCCTTAGCTGCTGGTCCATCATCAGTGACTGAAGTCACCAGCACGCCTTTGCCATCAGCTATACCAAAATAGTCAGCGAGCTGTTTCGTGAGCGACATCGTGCTCACGCCGATGCGGCGACTGTTGTTCAGAAAGAGCGATAGGTCGCCCGGATTGACCAGATCGCCTTTATCAAAAGGTCACCTTCCCACTTGAAGTTTTTCAGATCAGGGCCTTCGAATTTCCAAACCCCTGGCCCACGGCGTAGAAAATCGCCGGCGAAGCTCTGGTTGCTGCGTTTGCCGACCGTTGCTGTGACTTCCTGCTCCGAGCCACCGCGACTGAAATTCACTCTCACACTCTGGTCAGGCGCCATCTCCGAAACCAGGCGATTGAGTTTGCGAACACTCGTCACGTTCTCGCCATCGATGCGCAGGATAACGTCGTCTTTGCGCAAGTCCGGCTTTCTCGGCAGGGCTGTCTTTAATCACCTGCGTCACGCCGACGCCACGCACCTGGTTCACGTGATAGCGGCCCATGTTTTCGCGGCTGATGTTCTCCGCATAAATGCCAAGGAAACCGCCACCATCAATCAAAATTGAGAACGACTGATCCATCGGTTCGTCGGGCGGGGAAGGAGGCGGCGCGGGTTGCTGAGCGACTACGACACCCGCAGTCAGAATTAGAGCAAGCAGGAGACTGACAAGAATATTTAGCTTTCATGCGAGTTTCCTCCGGAAGAGTTTTGCGGTTACACGCGAGTAAGGCAGGCCGGTTCCAAAAAAGTTTAGATCCTGCGTTTTAATCTGCGGAAATCCGCGGCTAAGCTAGTGGTTTGTAAACTTCCGTTTGGTCTTTCAGTTCGAGGGCGATCTTCCCTTCTGAATGGGCGAGATCGAGGTGGGCGACAGCTTCGGAGACTGACAAAAACCGGTGCACATCATCAGCCTGTGGAAACATCTTTAGCGCAACATCCCAGGCAGTCACGCCATTCTTCGGAATGAGCCCGATGACTTGCCCCTGCCGGTCCTGAAACGCTCGGAAGTAGCGGTGGAAGAGCTCTTCATAATCGCGGATCGGCTCGCCATGTCCGCCGTAAACTAGCGTCGGTGAGAACGATCGCAACCGCGCCAAACTAACCATATATTCCGCCAGCGACGGAAAGCGCCGCGACGGATCGATCGGATCGGGTGACAGCACAGGGTTCGGCGTAATTCGTTTCAACACGCAATCGCCCGCGATGATCGTGCGATCAGCTTCGCGCAGAAACGAGCATGACCCGGGCGTGTGACCCGGTGTGTGCAGAATGCGCAGACTGCCGGACTCAAACTCCAGCTCAGCCTCGTCCCACAACGACGTGTATTCGTCGTCACCAAACGAATCCGCGTACCGGCGCATGTATTCATACAGCCCGCGCATTCGCTCGATCTCGGCGTCGGGAACGCCTGCGCGCACGAGCAACATGCGATGCTCTTCGTACTCGAGACGACTATGTCGATGTCCGGTCTCCCAGTTGTGGACAAAGACTTCCGCGTTCTTTGCTTCGTCGCGCAGGGAGCGTGCAAGCCCGCAGTGATCTTCGTGGGCGTGCGTGAGTACGATGCGACGTAGATCGGAAACGAGAAAACCGGCTTTGCGCAGTCCCGCGCGCAACGCTTCGATCGTTTCCTTCGTCTTCGGTCCAGTGTCGATGATCGTCAACGGATCTTCGGCGATCAGATAGACGTTTACCGGACCGATATAGAACGGAGTCGGCAAAGATATCGGAATGATCCGCATTTATCCGCGTCTACCCGTGCCGTCTTTAATAGATCCACTTGTTCGCGGCGATGAGATCGTTAGCGATTCGCTGACGCGCGGCGATCGTGTTCATCGGCTGCAACTTCGTAAAGCGTCGCAACGCGGCCAGCAGCGTCCGCAGCTCATCACCTTCCGACATGCCCGCAAGCGTGTTCTTCGCCTTCGCTTCGATGCGCTCGACCGCGTCATTGCAGAACACGCGCGTCATGTCGAGATAACGCTCCGCCGCGTTCTCGCCCTGCGATGCAGCGAGCTTCCGCGCGCGCAGGATTGCCGTTTCCATCGCGTACGTGTCCATGATGATGTCAGCAATTCCCATCAGGATCTCCTGCTGATCGCCGAGCTTCATCATGTACTTCTGCGCCGCTGTGCCGAGCGTCATGAGCGCGACTTTCTTCGCGTTCGTCGTCAGCTTCTGCTCGGCCGCGAGTAACGAATCGTCGTCATCAAAGCCCGCCATCTGCGGCGAAAGCACCTCATCCATCAACGCCTGCGCGGCTGGAAGCAGCGCGAGGTTGCCGCTGAGCGCGCTCTTCATCAACCGGCCCGGAATCAACATGCGATTGATTTCGTTCGTGCCTTCGAAGATGCGGTTGATACGCGAATCGCGATACGCACGCTCCGCCGGATAGTCAGCAGAGTAGCCGTAGCCGCCGTAAATCTGGACCATCTCGTCAACGACGAAATCGCAGTACTCAGAAAGCGCTACCTTGATGATCGAACACTCGGCGGCGTACTCCTCGATCGCGCGCAGCCGCGCGTCCATGTCCTTCGAATCAACCGCGCCAACGCCCGCTTCGATCATTCCGAGCGTGCGATAGATCATCGACTCGCCTATCCACGTGCGAATCGCCTGCTCTGCGAGCTTCGCTTTGATCGCGCCAAACGACGAAATCGGTTTGCCAAACTGGTGACGCTCGTTTGCGTAACGCACCGACTCATGGACCATCAACTTCATGCCGCCAACGCACATCGCGCCGAGTTTGAAGCGACCAATGTTCAGCACGTTGAAAGCGATCTTGTGACCTTTGCCGACTTCGCCCAGCAGGTTTTCAACCGGCGTGCGCACGTCGGAAAGCACGAGCGCCGTCGTGCTCGAACCCTTGATGCCCATCTTGTGTTCTTCGGCGCCCGAAGTCAGACCTGGCTGGCGCTCGACGATGAAGGCGCTGAACTTGTCGCCGTCAACTTTCGCAAAGACGATGAAGATGTCGGCGAAGCCGCCGTTGGTGATCCACATCTTCTCGCCGTTGAGAATGTATTCCTTGCCGTCGTCGCTCAAACGCGCCGTCGCCTTCGCGGCCATCGCGTCGGAACCTGAGCCCGCTTCGGTCAGCGCGTAAGCAGTGATCAACTCGCCGCGTTGCGATCTTCGGCAGGTACTTCTGCTTCGCCGCGTCGGTGGCGAAGTAAACGATCGGCAACAGGCCGATGCCGCTTTCCGCGCCGAGCGTGGTGGCAAACGAAGCAGAGCGCCCGATGTTCTCGCCGATGAGGGCGCCACTCGTTTGATCGAGGCCGAGGCCGCCGAACTCTTCGGGAATGTTGGCGCCGATCAATCCGAGGTCAGCCGCTTTGGCGAACGAACTCGCGCGCCAGTTTCCAGTCGTGCTTCTCGAGCTCGTCGATGCGCGGCACGACTTCGTTATCGACAAACTGCCGCGTGGTGTCGGCGATCATGCGATGCTCTTCGGTGAAATCTTCCGGCGTGAAGATCTCCTCCGGCGTCCGCTCCTCGATCAGGAACGCGCCACCTTTGATAAGCTTTTTCTGTTCGGCTACGGCTGACATAGTTTCGATCCTTCTTCAAACCATCCGCAGATTACACAGATTCTTTCTGTGTAATCTGTGAAATCTGTGATTCATAATCTTTCGAGAATTCCTGCGGCGCCCATGCCGCCGCCGACACACATCGTCACCATCCCGTATCGTCCATTGCGGCGCTCCAGCTCGCGCAAGATGCTGGCCGTCAATTTCGCGCCCGTGCAACCGAGCGGGTGGCCCAACGCAATCGCGCCGCCGTTGACATTGACCTTATCCGGATCCAATCCCAACGTCTTGATCACTGCGAGCGACTGCGCCGCAAACGCTTCGTTCAACTCGATCACATCGATGTCGGCGAGCGTCAGGCCTGCAAGTTTCAAAACTTTCGGAATCGCGAACACTGGTCCAATGCCCATCTCTTCAGGCGGGCAGCCGGCGGTCGCGTACGCAACAAAACGCGCCATCGGTTTCGCGCCCAACGCACGCGCGCGCGAGTCAGACATGACGATCGCCGCCGCGGCGCCGTCAGACATCTGCGACGCATTGCCCGCGGTGATCGTGCCCTTCACGTGAAATGCGGGCTTGAGTTTCGCAAGACCTTCCACCGACGTATCGCGCCTGACACCTTCGTCTTTATCAAACACGACTTCCCGTCGCTGCTTCTTGCCGTTTTCATCCATGTCTTCCAGTACGACATGCAACGGCACGACTTCATCCTTGAACTTGTCCGCATCCAGCGCAGCCGCAGCACGCGTGTGCGAGCGAAGCGCAAACTCATCCTGCTCCTCGCGCGTCACTTCATACTTGCGCGCAACGTTCTCCGTCGCCAGTCCCATGCTTAGATAAAAGTCAGGATAGTGTTCGACGAGATACGGGTTCGGACGAATGATGTGGCCGCCCATCGGAATCATCGACATCGTTTCCAGACCACCCGCGACGATCACTTCCGCGCCACCGCTCTTGATCCGATCGGCCGCCATCGCAATCGACTGCAAGCCTGACGAACAAAAGCGATTGATCGTCATCGCGCTCGTCTCGACCGGCAGACCGGCGCGAATCGCGGCTGCGCGCGCGACGTTCATTCCCTGCTCGGCTTCAGGCATCGCGCATCCCATGATCACGTCTTCGATTTCCGACACTTCGAGTCCGGGAACACGCGCCAGTGCTTCCTTGATCACGGTCGCGCCCATCTCATCCGGCCGCGTCGTCCGCAAAGTGCCTTTGGGCGCTTTGCCCACCGCCGTTCTCACCGCCGATACAATTACTGCTTCTCTCATAACTAACCTCTTTCGATGTACCGATCCGTGTTTTAAGATCCGTCGTAAATCCGTGGCTTAATTTCTTAGCGGCTTACTGGTCTTCAACATGTGCGCGAGCCGCTCCTGCGTCTTGCGTGTACTCACCAACTTAAGAAACGCTTCACGCTCGAGATCCAACAGATACTGTTCCGAAACACGCGTCGGGTGATTCAACTCGCCGCCGGTCAGAATTCGCGCGAGCTGCGTCCCGATCTCGGCATCGTGATCCGAAATATATCCTGCGCGCTTCATCTGGTGAATGCCGAGTTTCAGAGTCGCAAGCGCGGGCGCGCCCAGCGCGAGGATGTCTTTGCGTGGCTGCGGTTGAACGTATCCACTCGCCGCAAGCGCTAACACTTCCTTCTTCGCGTCCGCGATCAATCGATCGGCGTTCATCGAGATCGAATCATCCGCCGCCAGGAAACCCAGCGCTCGCGCTTCCTCCGCTGAAGTCGCGACCTTCGCGAGCGCGATCGTCTCAAACGCGCGCTTCACAAACGGAAACGGATCGGCGTCGTCAACACCTTTCGGAATCGAATCCATCACGCGCAGCAGCATCTCCTTCGTGCCGCCGCCCGCCGGAATGATTCCGACACCGACCTCGACCAGTCCGATATACGTCTCGGCTGCGGCTCTCACGCGATCGCCATGCAGCACCATTTCGCAACCGCCGCCAAACACCATCTGGAACGGCGCAACAACGACCGGCTTCGGCGAGTAGCGCAAGCTCATCGTCGCGTTCTGGAAAACGCGCGCCCATCATGTCGAGCTCTTCCCAGTTTTCCTCCTGCGCTTCCATCAACATCAACATGATGTTTGCGCCGACGCAGAAGTTCACGCCCTGATTGCCGACGACCAGACCGACGAAGTTTTTCTCGACTTCCCCGAGTGCAAACTTCAACATCTGAAGCGTGTCGCCGCCAATCGCGTTCATTTTCGAGTGAAACTCGAGACACGCAACACCGTCGCCGATGTCGATCAACGAAGCGCCGGCGTTCTTCTTGATCACGCCCGTGCGTTCCTTGATCGACTTTCAGAATCAAAACACCAGGCTGGTCTGTGAGCGGAACATACTTTCCACTCGCGAAGTCGAAATATGACTGCTGGCCGTTCTCTTTCTTATAGAACGACGTCGCGCCGGACGCGAGCATCTGCTCGACATTCGCCGGCACGGTGAGGCCTTCTTCTTTCATTCGCGCTACAGACTTCTCGACGCCGATCGCATCCCACACTTCAAACGGCCCGAGTTCCCAACCAAAACCCCAGCGCATCGCGCGATCCACTTCGACCACGTTGTCTGCGATTTCGGGAATTCGTTTGGCTGCGTAAACGAGCGTGCGCGAAAGCGTCTTCCAAAGGAACGCGCCCGCGCGATCCTTGCCCCAGGTCAGTGTCTTGATTCGTTCGGGAAGGTCTTCGATGTTCTTCGCCATGTCGAGCGAAGGCAGTTTGACCTTTTCCGACGGGCGATAGTCGAGTGTGGCGGTGTCGAGCGCCCAGATTTCGCGCTTGTCGCCCTCGCCTTTTTGCTTTTTGTAGAAGCCGGCTTTCGTCTTGTTGCCGAGCAGGCCGCGTTGGACCATCGTCGCGAGCACTTCGGGCACGACAAACATCTCGCGCTCTTCGTCTTCCGGCAGCGCTTCGTAAAGGTTCTTGATGACGTGTGTAAAGACGTCCAGACCGACGAGATCGAATGTTCGGAACGTCGCGCTCTTCGGACGGCCGACTGCCGGGCCAGTCATCTTGTCGACTTCTTCGATCGAGTAACCGTCGTCGAGCATCGTCTTGATCGTGAAGAGCGCTCCGAATGTGCCGATGCGATTCGCGATGAAGTTTGGACGGTCCTTTGCAGGAACGACGCCTTTGCCGAGACGCTGATCGAGAAACCCGTACACGAAACAGGAGACTTCAGGCTTGGTCCACTCAGTGCGAATGATTTCGACGAGATGCAGGTAACGCGGTGGATTGAAAAAGTGAACGCCGAGGAAGTGTTGCTTGAAATCGTCGGAGCGGCCCTCGGCAAGTAAGTGAATCGGAATGCCACTCGTGTTTGAAGCGACGATCGAGCCGGGCCGTCGATACTGCTCGACGCGCTCGAAGAGCGAACGCTTGATCTCTAAATTCTCTACGACGGCCTCGATGATCAGATCGCAGTCTTTGATCTTCGGGAGATCGTCGTCGAAGTTTCCGGGAGTGACGAGTGAAGCAAAGTCTGGTGTGAAGAACGCAGCGGGCTTTGCCTTCACGGCAGCCTCGAGACCGCCGCGCGCAATACGATTTTTAACCTGCGGGCTATCGAGCTTTAGCCCTTTCGCCTGTTCTTCGGGCGTGAGCTCACGTGGCGGAATATCGAGCAAGAGCGTCGGCACGCCTGCATTTGCGAGATGCGCGGCAATCTGCGCCCCCATAGTCCCACTCCCCAGCACCGCCGCCTTCTCAACGCGCATCTCCTCCCCCTCCGACACTCCCGCCAGATTAACAATCCCGAATAATACTGAATGAACGCTCATTCAGCAAGCGTTTCGGCAAGGCTGGTTGAATAGTCCTCTTGTGGGTGTGGGTTCGGTCATTAAATGAAATTCTTGTAGGTCATAAAATGAAATTGCTCGCACGACCTCATGGCGGCGGGCAATAAAGCGTAACCCTTTTGATTTCGGTCAGCTTTAAGAGCGTTAACAAGAAACGTCCGCGTTGGATTTGTGGCAAACCACTTATTTCGGCTTTTCGAGGGACGAAGGCACTTCCATCTGCATGCGAATCAGGGCCGGAGCTCGCGGGCTATCTCGCAATGGTGCAAATATACACGTCCATCCAAAATTGCGGCCTTCCATCGGCCACTCTTCGCCACAAAAGAGTCAAGGATTTTGACGTACAGGATCACCTACTTGGAAAGGAGTTTAATCAGGCCGGGCAGAACCACATGCTAAGTGAAGCTTCCCTTGCGAGAAGTTTAGCGAGCGTGCTGGATCGTCCCACGGCAAGACTGAAGTTTCTGATTCACGAAGAACTTGATCTTGCCGGACCAAGCGCGTCCATTAAGAGTCCAATAAGGATCCCCCTGAGAGTTCTCCGACGACCTTTACGGTGCTATCCATGCCGCAAAGTTTCATTGAGTTACAGTTAATCGCTTCTCTTTCACGGCGGCGACACGGGTTTGACTCCCGTACGGGACGCCAATTCCTCCAACGAGTTATGACCCTCCCCAACTCAAGTATCTGTCGTGTTGAATCCGATGGTCGAAGCTTTTTTGGAATAATTCAGGAGCGCTGGGCTAGGCTGTTGATGGGGCACTCTTAGAGTCACTTCGCCTTTTCGTATTCCTTCTTCGCTGCGATCAGTACCGCCAAATCAGGATCGGCATCCTTCCAAAGAGCAAAGAAATCCTGATAAGCCTGGCGCGCTTTCGCCGCATCGCCGTTCATCGCCGTCGCGCGTGCCAGACCGAGATGCGCAAGCGGGTACAAAACAGAGAGTGGAGACTGACCTCGATGATCGAGGATCTTCTGGAATTCGACGGCGGCTTCTGCGCCACGCCCAAGTTTCAAGTAAGCCTGACCGCGCACGTACTGTGGCCAGAATGCCGCGGCAGCTTCGTAGCCAACGGCGGGCTGCAATTGATCTACCGCTTGTGCTGCATTGCCGCGTTGCAGCTCCAACGCGGCGCGGATCGGGGGCGCCCATATGGTGTTGACTCGCGTGTTTTTGGGATAACGCTTCACCAATTCATCTACTAGCCGCTGCGCCTGAGATGTTGCGCCACACAATGCCAGCGCGAGCCCCGCGTGCGTGGTCGTCAGCTTATCGGGTTCCAGCGCGAGCGCTTGCGTTGCCGCTGCCTTAGTCCGAGTGCACTGACCGAAGACTGCACCGCGCAACGCTGCTTCGGCCGCATATCCCGCGGCCTCCTCTTTCGCGCCGCTGCTCATGGCGAGGTCAATTGAACGACGCGAGAGGTCCTGCGCCCGCTGCCACTGTCCGGTAAAGCCCGCTGCCCCGGTTTGCCAGTCGAGAGCTACGTACTCATTTGGTCTCCCTTTCGCCCAGTCAAGCTGCTGTTGCATCGTCACCGTGTCGCCGCCGGCGAAGGCAATCTGATACAAGCTTCTGTGAATACTCGTCATATCAAGACCCTGCTGAAGCGCTCGCTCGCAAATCTCCCTGGCTTCCGCGAAGCGATTGAGATAGACGAACCAAGCCCCCAGTTGCACATGGGCGACCATTCCATTTGGATTGAGGCGCAAAGCTTCGCGGGACTCTGGGACGGCTTTCTCGAATTGACCAATCTGCGCGTAAGCCTGAGCCAGATTGGTGAACGCAAACGAGTCATGTGGGTACAGCCGCTTTCGTAACTCTGCCGCGTCAATTTTCTTATCCACTTCCCCGGTGACAAACAGGTAGTAAGAATCAAGTATGGTTAGCTTCTCAAGTTCGCTCACCCGGTCTCTGAGCGTATATGCCTTTTCCGCGTAATGCGCCGCCAGTCCTGACTGGCTGTTATTGACGTAGCTAAATGCCAGTGCTGAGTAGGCGCGGGCGAAGTTCGGATCAATCTCCACTGCGCGGTTGTAATACCGAATCGCTTCGGACCACTTGCCACTGTTATACGGCGCTCGGCCCAGAGAGTAGGCTTTGAGCGCCTCCAGCGATGAGGTGGTGGCTTCCAGGGGCGCGTCAAACTTCTGGATCGAACTCAGCGACTCACCCAACTTCTCGCGCAACCTGCTTGCCACCAGGGAGAGCGCCTTCAGCACCTGCTCACGGCTCTCGGCTTCTATCTGTTCGCGGGCCACCACCTCGCCGCTGTTGCTGTTGATGACTGACAGCGTCACCACGTAATGACTGCCGAGCGGAGCAATTGACCCGGCAATCAGCGCCTTTATGCCTTGCCGCTGGCAAATCTCCCGCCCGATCTCCGCCGTCACTCGTTCATCGGGCGAACGATTCATCAGCTTCAATGTATTCCGCACTCGCGTGTCCGGGAAGAGATTCAAAAACGGCGACTGCTCAAGTTGGACCGCCAGCCCCTGCTTGAGCGTGCCGTCGAAAATCGGGTCACCGGTCTTGTTGTCAAAATCCGCAATCAGGATTGTGTCCTGTTCACTCAAAGCAGGCGCGCGGTTGTGTTTGAAGTAGAAGAAGTACGCAAGCGCCGCGGCGGCGATGAGCAGCGCAGCCAGCGCGATCGCCGCGCTGCGCTTGTGGCTTTTGATTTGACTGACGAGATACTCGGCACTCGATGTCGACGTGGCCGATTGCTCAGTCGTTTGCCGGCCCGACGTCTCAGTGCTGCCTGATGGTGACAGCTCCGCCTCCCCAGCCATCCCCTGTCTCACTTCCTTCAACTCGAGGGCCACGTCCTTGATCGTTTGGTATCGCTCGTCCGGGTCCTTTGCCAGACAACGGCGCACAATACGCTGCAGTTCGTCGGGCGTTCTTGCGTTTGTTTCCTTAATCTGCGGCGTCGGTGCGTGCACGATTTTGTGAAGCGAATCAAGAATGTCCTGGCCCTCAAAAGCCTTATGCCCGGTGGCCGCTTCAAACAGAATGCAGCCGAACGAGAAGATGTCTGAGCGGTGGTCAATCTCTTTCACCTTTCCCTGAGCCTGCTCCGGCGACATGTAGCCTGCGGTGCCCATCACCATGCCGGCCAACGACTGCTGGGCCAGGATTGCCGTGCCAACTTCACTTGATGAAGCGCCGCCGGAGCCAAAGGGTATCTGCGGCTCGACGAGTTTTGCTAAGCCGAAATCAAGAATCTTCGCGTAGTCGTCACGCGTGATCATGATGTTGTCGGGCTTCAGATCACGATGCACGATGCCGGCGGCGTGCGCTTTGCTCAGGCCTTCAGCCACCTGTTGCAAATACTTCAGCAGCTTTCGCAGTTCGGCGCGCTCCGTATGGATCTTCGTGCGCAGCGTGACCCCGTCGACCAACTCCATCGCGATGAAGTGTGTGCCCTTGTGCTCGCCGATCTCGAAGATTTGCGCGATGTGCGGATGACTGAGGGTGGCAGCGGCCTTGGCTTCCTGAACAAAGCGGCGCATTCGATCTTCGTTTGCGGCAGCAGCCGCGGGGAGGAGTTTGAGCGCCACCAGACGGCGCAAGGTGGTGTCCTCGGCCAGATAAACTTCGCCCATGCCACCTTTGCCTAGCAGCGCGCGAATCTCATAGCGGTCGATGCGGGTATTGGGAGCAAGTGAGACAGCGCCGGCAGCGTCGTTATCCTGCTGGGCCAGGTACATGCCAGCGGCTATATCATCCGGCGGTTTCTCGGTGTAGCCCGCGCGTTGTTCATGGGCCGCGAGCAGTGACTCCAACTCGCGCCGCAAGTCCACATCGCCATCGGAAACCTGGTCCAGATAGGTTGCCCGCTCGGCCGGAGCAATCTCCAGAGCGGCATGAAACAGCTCCGTCAGGTGTTCGTATTGTTGCGGCGTCATACTTCCCTTGCGGGCATAAGGGCGCGATGCAACCAGCTCTTGGCCATGCTCCAATCGCGCATCACCGTCTCGGGCGAAACTTTCAGAACGGTGGCGGTCTCCTCCACGCTCAACCCGCCGAAGTAGCGCAGTTCCACCACCCGGCTCTGGCGCTTCGAAAGTTCCTCTAACTCTTTCAGCGCATCGTCGAAAGCAATTAGTTCGCCGGCCCGTTCCGGTGTCACCAGCGCAGCCTCTTCCAGTGAGACCGGACGAATTCCGCCTCCACGCTTGCCCGCATGTCGCGCGCGCGCGTAATCGACCAGAATTTGACGCATTGCTTGCGCGGCGACGCCAAAGAAATGGGCGCGGTTCTGAAAGTGTTTTTCTTTCTGTTTGACCATGCGCAGGTACGCCTCATGGATGAGCGCAGTGGTCTGCAAAGTGTGACCCGGGTTTTGCTGGCTCATATAACGCTTGGCCATCTTCCGCAATTCCTCGTAGATGAGGGGCATCAACTTGTCGAGCGCCTCACGATCACCGTGATTCCACTGCTCCAATAACATCGTAACTGAATGCGCGTCTGACATCACGAGATGCCTAAAGACTGACCGAGGGATGGTTTGAGAATCCTGCTTTTTGCCGGCAACTATACCACCTTTAGGCGGACTCTTTTAACTCGACGTCAACCGCGAAGAAAGAAGTCATCAGCTGTGCCAGTTTTCTCTCTCAAATCTCGTTTCTTTGAGTGGAGATCAGAATATCTATTCATCTGAGAAACAACTTCCAAACCCGATAGGAGAGTAAATCTATGTTAAGCACTTACAGTTTCAAACGGACAACGTTTTTGGTTGGGACGATGATTTTTGCCGGTCTAGCCGTGGCAATGATGGCTCAGTCTGTACACGCTGAGAACATGGCTGGGGTACGACGAGCGGTCGTTTCAAACGGCAGTGGTTCAAAAGTCTTCAGCATTGACTCTTCTGGACGGATGAGAGGAGCAGGTGACTTCATACTCGAAATCACCCGCCTCGAAGACGACGGTTCGCTCGTCGGAAAGTACTATGCCTCCGGTAAAGCCGCTCCGTCGTCAACGAATGTCACCGGCACAATTACCATCGTTGGGACAACTAACAGTACGTTTAGAATATCGTTTATCGCGCTTCAAGCGGTGGGCCAATTTACAAGCGCAACGGTTTTTGAGGGCGCAATCCGGCTCGGTGGGGCGCGAGAACCATCTTTTGGATTTATGGCGGCACTTTCAATTCTTCCGATGCCGGGGCGGGACAACCGCGGGGACCGTATCCGTTCTGTGCGAAATTGACAGCACTCCCCGGTTAAACAATCGAGTCCCTTTTCATGCAGACAAACGTGTCTGCAGCTCTTAGCGAGCAAGCCGCCCACGCCGAGGCGCGCAAGAAGGCGTTCGAACCGCGCACAAGTCCTCAGCCGAATCTAGAGAAGGAGAAAGAGTGAGGCTGCCAGAAATTTATCGGGCGGCCTTTCGCTCGCTTGTGAGGAGCGATTGCGGCCGAGGTTATACTTCGAGTTGCACACGCATTCTTAGAGTCGGCTCGCCGGGCTTTGTGCCTAACAGTTTGTTGCGCCAACGCCCTGACTCACATCCGCGATACCTTCCAGACACGTTTGGGCGGTTGAGATCCGGCTTGTTGCCTGGAGATTTGCCTCAAAAGTCATGAGCCATGTCAGGTTCGGCTTTGCCGCCACACATCCGGCGGCAAAGCCGCAGCAGCACCAACGGAAGACTTTTTGGGCAAAGCTCCGGGAACTATGCACCTCAAGGCAAACTCTTTAACCCGCCGCTAACCGCAAAGACAAGAAACTCCGAGCCATGCCAGTTTTCTTTCACGAATCCCGTTTCTAATAGGTGGAGATCAGAATTTCTATTCATCTGGCCGGTCGTGCTTGACCAGATCGTGGACGCCAACAAGGAAAGCCACATCGCTCTGATTCTAGGGTTTAACCGTTCCGTTCCGCTTCGCCCATAAGGAGGGCATGATGCAAAACTTCAAAGTAGGTCCAGCAATGGCTAACAGGGGACGCTCCGTCCAAAGATCGTCCAAATATTGCGTCGGTCTGGTTCTGGCCGGCGCGCTTCTATTCGCTGCGCTGCCCATGGATATAGGGGCACGAGCAGAAACAAAACGGGGTGAGCAGTTCCTCAGTCCGCTCATCGGACTACTCCTGGAAGCAGACGCTATCGCGAAAGACGCAAGCGTCCGCTCTGAGTTGAAGCAAGCGAGCGAAGCCGCAATGCGTGCTAGCAAGGCAGGTGAGGCCAGCAAGGACGTTGCGCCGGAAATGCAGAGATTGCGTGAACTGCTTCGTCACGTTACTGACGACCCGCGCGGTGAAAGCTCTGACTTTCAAGAGAAGATCGCTGCTGCCCTGAAGCTTGCCGAGGTCGGCTACTCGTCCATAGATACTGGTATTGCGTCGAGCGACAAGATGCAGGCCAGCAACACAGCGGAAGTAGCAGAACCCAGCAAGACTCAACAGCCGGGAAAGAAGGTCTCGGCGGTGGTGATGGAAGGACTTCGGGGTGTCGAGAAGGATTCTGACGCCCGCGCCGATGTTCGCAAGAAGGCATTCGAGGCCGATCGCAACCGCTTCGAACCGACTGCAACGGCGCTGGCAGAAGCGCTCAAGGCTGCGGGCGTCGATCTCGACGGTTACCTGGCGGTTTCGAAGCAGTTCGTAGAGACGTCGCCCGGCAAGAGGAACCAGAGCGAAGTCGAACTAACGAACAAGAAGTTCGCAGAACCGATCCGCGCGGCCATTGCCAAGGCCGTCGGTGTTCCGGGTGTCGGCGATATTCTGCAAGGGATGCAATCGGGCCAGCCCGCACCCGGAGGTCCCGCTCCGGTACAGCCGAATCAAGGCAGTGGTAGTGGCAACGGTAACTGTGGCGCCGGGCCGGGTTGCTCGACAAACCGCTTCGAGCCGCCCTTTGAGGGCCTTTATTCCGAAGCCGACATAGGAGCGCGCTCGATCCGGCCTTTTGGGGAAACTCGCCAACTGTACTCCAGAGTGCGAGGCCTTGTTATCGGCGCGCCGCATAACCTCGAGGCGAGCGGGCGGAGCTTTACCGTACCGGCGACCGCGCGGCGCGTGTCGGTGACCGTGAATCTCGGGACGAAGTGGACCATTGGTTTGTCCGGCGTCGGTTATGCCCACGTCTGGCTGGGACTAGACATGCGGGTGACCGATGGTCGCGCCGTCGCCGTGGTCTGCAGCGCACCGCACCTGGAGCAGGACAACCAGTGGACGTGGGTGGGCGGGCGCCTCACGCTTGTTGAACACGCACCCACCAGTATCACCCGAACTTGCTCATTCGATCGTAACGCTGGTGACCCCACGGACTACGCGGTCACCATCGGCGCATCCGTCGACGGCACCTTTGTCGGCTTCTCCGGCGGCTATGGCGATTACTACGTGGACCTCGGAACGGTGGAAGTGACCACCTGCCCGTGAGCGAGGCGAGCAGCAACCCCTCGACATCATGGCACTGGAAGGAGATTTGATCATGGATACGCGTAATCGCCAACTCGTTTCGGTTTTGCTCCAGCGAGTAATTCGCTTGCTACTCGCCGCTTCGTGCTGCCTGCTATTCGCAACTCTTACTCAGGCGGAGGATCAGACCCTCATCGTTCCCGGAACATCTGGAAGCGTTTGGGTAGACACCCAGCTTGATATCCCACCGGGCACACTGTTGCGACTTGCCGCCGCAGGCGAAGTTGATGTGAAGGCCGGCCGTCTCTATGGGCCAAGAGGCACACTCAAATTCGTAGACGCGCCGGGCTATCCGGCGGAGACGCGGTACCGCTACGGACTGGTCGCGCGCCTGACAACTCCTCGCACCAGCAAAGACCAGATTCTCACAAATCCCGGCCAGAGTGCTGACGATCTCTTTGAACAATGGTCATATGGAGATACCCCGGGTAATCGATATTGCGCCGCCCGGGGCGGCCACTTGTGGTTGACTGTTAATGACAATAGTCCTGGCGACAACAGCGGAGCTTTCACTGTGATCCTGACGCAGGGGACGTGCCCGAGCGAAGCCGATGAGGCGCGCAGTAGAGTCGATCTATATACGGCTGATAGCCGTTTTTCCCGACGAGCAACCCGATTCAGAGTTGGCGACACGATTGTTTTGAAAGTTGAGAACAACACATTAGTTTCGATCTACGTGAGAACGGCGCGTGACCCGGCACGATTAATCAGAGAGGAAGGATTACAGGTTGAGCGTGCGGTTGGTTCTCGTTACGTTTCAGTACTGCCGTCCGGTCGATCTGGGCCAGAACAAGTAATAACAGGTACCGGCGACGGACCAGGCGCTTCGACTTCAATTGACTACGCATTGACGGAGCTGATGGAACTTCGCTCAACGATGAATATCACTCGTCGTGGGGCGGCGCTCGGCCCGCTCGCCCCCGGCAGTTACCGCTTATCGCTTGTTTATTTCGACAGCCGCGACACACAGCGACCGCCTCACACGATCTATTCGCCGACGTTTGAAGTTCAGTAAATCTGAGGACGGGATTAACCGATACGATTGCCGGCGATTTTTGTTGGTAATGATGAGAAAGCTCACTTGGATAATTTTGGTGTTACACAACGGCGAAGAAAGTCCACCGCCACGGAAAGTGCTGCGCGTCCACTAAGAGTCCAATACGCGTTCCCCTGAGTCCTTTAACTACGGTAGAGTGCTATCCATGCCGCGAAGTTCCGTTGAATTACAATAGGTCGCTTCTCTTTCACGGCGGTGACATGGGTTCAATTCCCGTACGGGGCACCAACATTCTAAAGAACTGCGCGATTCAAGATGATCAGGGAAACTATCTTTTGATCGCGAAGGTCGGGTTGGACACCTACGACGCTAACAAAGCGACGCGGATCACTTTGCTACATGTGCTTTTAAGTTATGTATTGGGGAGGGTCGCGCTAGCGAATAGATCAGTTAAGGGCCTGAAGAGCGATTCGATCTCTGCACTTGGGAAAGCTATTGCCGATTCGGAGGAGCTCTTCCGTGGACGGCTCAATTGGCATCAACAGTTCTTAGCACTTGAATTCACACCGCCAGTTACGCGTCAATGAGCGGATTGCGCATTGATCCGGCCTCAGTTGCTCCTCTGGTGATGACTCAACTTACTATGGGGAAATCACGATCGAACGTTGAAGCGCGTGATCTTCGTAATTGCTGGCTGTTTGCTTGGCGCCAACCTCACCTTGACGCCATACAAGGTGAATCGTGCCGAAACTAATGAAATCCTGAGAAAACGAATGTGGTGAGGAAATTTCAAGTTATGCCCGAAAACTGTAGGAAATTTTCACTTTATGACCGAAAAGAATTTCATTTAATGACCGAATCGTCCGCGTAAGTTGTTGATTTCAGTAATAGGCCAATTTCACTTTATGACCGAACCCACACTTGTTGTGGTGTGGGTTCCGGCATTAAATGAAATTTGTCCGGCATAAAGTGAAATTTGTCCGGCATTAAATGAAATTCGTCCGGCATAAAGTGAAATTGCGCACGACCTCGTGGAAATGGGCCAAAAAACGTGATGATTTCGGTAGGCTTTGCGCGCGTTAGCAAAAAGCGTCCGTGTCGGATTTGTGGCAAACCCACTTATTGTGGCTTTTCGAGGGACGACGTTTTGGAGCGCGATGTCGGCGAAGGAGGAATGCGCCACCGCGAACGAGTAACCGCAATTCGTGGCGCTCGGTTGACGATTATCTGTGCACCTATTCCCGATTACGAATTCTTCGGTGGTCCAGAAGCGCCTCCAGAAAAGCGAGATCGTCATCGAAAAAGGCCTGGGGCTCAGTCACCTTTCAACTCGCCTTCATTAAGCAGATCCTCAAATAACAAATCGCGCGTCCATTAACCTCCAATAAGCGTTCCCGTGAGTCCTCAAACTGCGGAAAAGTGCTATCCATACAGCCAAGTTCCTTAGTTCCACGCGGGACAAAACGATTCCGGGATCAATGGTCGTTTAGCTCGCCGGGTGTCCCAGTAACGCGGCGACGAACTGATTAGAGAAAATGCCGCTGGGATCGCGTGCCTGGCGATAAACCTCGAAAGCATTGATCCGATCGGCGCGCCGCGTCGCCAGGTCCGCAAGGAAAGTCGGGTTGAATGGCGGCGTGTAAGATCCTGCTGCACCCGCAGGGTCGTAGAAGCCATACATTTTTCCGTTATGGGGCATTCCACCCAGTGCGACCCACGCGCGTTCGATGTCGGCGAAGAAACTCAGCACGGCGTCAGGGTAATCGGACGCTTGCGTGGCCTTCACGAAGGCGATGAGATCGAAATTGACGAAGATCGAATTGGCGTTTTGGGTGTAAGTACCAGCCAATGCGCTGTCGCCGCCCTTAACGAAACGAAACTCCATCGGACCGACCAGCAGGAAGTCACTTGAGTTGTTGAGACGACTGACCACAGCGTCTAAACCCTGCCAAGCTCGGCTCAGCCCAGCGTCGTTGATGGCCGGTAGTTCAACAAAATAGGACATAAAGATGACACGGGCCGCCTTGGTCAGCCACATATCTGAATAAGTCGTCGCGGCGGTATCGAACAGGTTCTCAACAGTCGTGAATGCGGCGTCCATAATGACCACTGCAAAAGGCCGGAAGCGAGATTCCTGAGCCGCGATTGCGGCGGCCTCCGCGATAGGCTCGAGAATCGGCCCTTCATTAGGCGCGCCGAATTCGTCGTTCCCCGCGAGCGTGCATGCGTTCGGGACTGTAGACGCGCTGTTCGGTATTTTCGTTGATGGCGACGCATCGACTTCCCAGGACAATGTAAGGAATGCGCTGGAATAGGGATTGAAGAAAGTCTCTACGCGTAAATTTGGTGTCGCAAGCAACGTCTTGAATAGAGCAACAAACTGGCTCTCGTCTAACGTGTAGCTCTCTCTGCTGGGCACTAACGTAGTGGCCCAGGGCCGCGGCATCACATCCAACGTTACGGAAGTCACGAGCCCCAAAGCACCGAGCGAGACACGAGCGAACTGTATCGGCCTCCATGAATCTACGACTGGTGAGTTCTCGTCCAGCGTCGTCACGACGCCATCTGGGCCCATGATCGTGAAGGCTGAGGCCGTCTCCGCGAAGATTGGTGCGTCCACAGTCGCACCATGTACGTCAATAGCCGTCATCCCGCCAAGGCTGAAGAAACCACCGGCGGTAACAGTTCGAAGCATCAGGTTATTAGCGGTAAGGAACGCACCCAACTCGTCCTCGCGAACGCCGGAGTTCACTGTAACCTTTAGTTGTGACGCATCTAGCACCATGCGCTGGTCCCCATTTGGACCAAGGTCCGCATAACACGAAAGGTCGACGAGCCAGGTCGGCGGCGGAACGGCAGCCGTGCGATTGTCAGCCGCGACTAACGGTGGTTGTGAATGGCGCTGGCCGGACGTCCGTAGCGTCACCCCACCAGCCGCCGCCGCGGCTTTCACAATGGCCCGAAGTTGAGAGAGTGTGGTGGGAACGTAATAAGCATCGCTGCCAGAAAAAGAATGGACGATGTTTTGGGCCCAGTTGTTCCACGGCGGCACTCCAACATTTGTAAGCTTAAGATCATTGTTGAGCGTAGTTCCTGTAATAACATAGCTAGCTTCCATTGCGCCGTTCTGCTGGTAAATGAACATCGGGGAACCGATCTGATCGTTACCAGCCACGACATCAGCGAACAAAGCTACGTTAGATCCATCCGGCACAGGGGGACTAGCGTTACAGGGGGCTAGCGATTGACTCTGTCCAGCAGGGTAACTATCAGTACCTGCGCAAAGTATCCTGTTTCCATTCTCATCCCAATACACGCATTGAAGTTTGACGTTAAAACCGCCTTCATTTTCGAGGCTAAACCTACCAATTGATTGCATGAGTATCCCCTTTTCAAACGTTCCCTACGCTCGAAACGTCGTCGATCAATCGCTGATTTTGCGCGCTTCAAAAGCTGATTTTGGGATCAGACAGAGGCTGATGCCGGCGGCTAAGCGGGCTTCTCCAGCACCAGGCTGTCAAACCCGCAGCATTCGCAATTGACGGAGTTGCCTACGTTTCCGTTTATCAGGTACAGATTCGGCCCCATACTATCCCTGGCCGCGTGCGCGTGAACTATCTCAATTCCGTGTGCACGCACAAACGCGGCCAGACTAGTCAGGTTCCTCACGTAGTTGCGGCGGCTCAACGCCAACATGCGAGAGTTGCTGAGGAACGACAACTCGGTCCACAGCGGCGAGTTTGGGACTGCCGCTGCATAGACTTCATGTCCGAGATCAGTTAAGCGTGAGAAAGATCTGCTAAGTGCCGTTCGCCGCCGCCGAACGTGGTCACGGAGCAAACTTGTAAGATTCTCATTTCCTGAAATGACAACTGCCGGCCTGAACGACTAGCTATCCGACGCCGTTGATGATGATCCGGCCTGCAAGTCCGCCGTGAGCGCCGACCGGCCCTTTTGCACCAGCGACGCCCGGTTTTCCGGCGCTTCCCTTGTTACCGCCACCACAAATATTGTGCGAAACACCCTCGCCTCCAGGTCCGCCGGCGCCGCCGTCCCCGAGATCGCCCCCTGGACCACCATCGCCAGGATTGCTGGACGCCCGAATCCGGAAAATCCGCTGGGCAGCATCGGCAGGAACTGTCACCATCACATCTTCAGCCGTTGCTCCGTCACCCCCCTGACCTCCCGGACCACCAGACCCGCCAATTCCACCAGTACCACCATCACCGCCATTAGTACACGTACCGGAGCATCGCGCGCCGTTTCCGCCCTTCCCGCCTACGCCGCCAATCCCCCCTTTTCCGCCTTTACCACCGATTGCGCCAACACCACCCTGCGACTTGATCGCGAGAGTTCCGCTGGTTCCGCTAAGGCTATTCAGGATGGTGATTTCAGCGATCAGCGCCGGCAAACCGTTATCACCCGGGGCTCCAGGCGCACCTTGACCGCCTTCACCACCGGGGTCGCCTTTAGCGCCGTTGTTGCCTGGCTCCGTGTTGCTGCATTTGCAGGTGCCTGCAGGACCCGCAGTACCGACACCGCCAGTTCCACCCTGCGCACCAACAGGTGGAGGAGGCGGCTGCACGCCGAAAATACCGATGTCATAGTTTGCGGCGGTGGCTGAGATACTAGTGGATCCATTGCGTACGACGTTCTGGCACGACAATGAAAGAACCGTGTTGTAAATCTCAATCCGCGAGCCCGCCTCCATCGTCAATGTGTCAATGTTGAGTACTACCGGGTTGGTCGATGTCCCGAGGTTCCATACCTCGTTTGGCCCAAGCGTTTTATTTCCAATTGAAATGGCCTCTATGTTGAGGCCCTCCAGAAACTTTGCAACCGGAGCGTCATCATCCGGAGTTATCTGGCCGTCGGCCAAAATGTACGAGAAGGCACGATCATGCCGTCCCTCAGGCTTTCGCGAACGATAGGCGATACGGTCGAAGAATAGTCTCCCCCGTTTAGCTCGTTCTTCTGCGCCCGCTCTCGAGAATACGGCACGCGCATGCTCGAGATTTGTGGGTGTGATTGTGGTCCTGACCTCGTTCGAACCCGCCTTAAGTGCTTCGTCGTGGCCAAGTGTCTTCGCGATCGACATGAAGTCGGATCCCGTGTTTTGTGAATTACTGTATGTAGACATTGTATTTTTCTCCATGGTGAGTGATTTGTTGAGTGAGTGACCGTTTCAGTGAATCAAATAACGTCCTGATCTTCCGATAAAGAAGACGACAAAGAATTTCTGCTGCTAGAGGACGCGTTAGACGGGGAAACCCGAGGCGGCTCGGGCGGTGCTGGTGGTTTCAACTGCACCACCCTACCGAGGAAACCGTAGGCCGCGCCTTTCAACGTCAGAAGCAAGATATCGTTCGCGTCCTTGCCCTGCGCCACCGAACTAAGCAAATTGCCTGAGGCGCCAGCGGTCGTGCCGCTGACCAGCGAAAGAGTGTTTTGCGCTGCAATACTCGATTGCACGGACGCGAGCTTGCCGAAGCCGCCGAGGAAAGAACCTACAGCGCCGGAAACGGCGCCGCCGAGTGCTCCGAAAGCAGCCCCCGCTCTCGTATCTGCGCCCAGCAAAGCAGCTTGTCCGGCGCCAACTGCCGCACCCGTGGCCGCGCCTGCCACCGCTCCCGCGATCGAACCAGCCGTTACCGAGGCTGCGACCGTCGAGGTCGCCACGCCCACGACTCCTCCCGCGAATCCGCTGACCGCGCCCGCCACGGCGCCGAGTCCCACGAAACCGAAAAATACGCCAGCCGCCTGTCCACCGGTGAGCCCGTTTTCGGCGATCGTGACGACAGCTTGAACTCCTCCAACCAGCGCGCCGACAGCCGCGCCAACTATCACGGCCGTCACTATCGTGTCGATAATTTCGGCGATTGCGGCAAAAATTACGGCGATGAGAAACTCTATGAATTCGCCGGAAGGATCGGTTAGCAGAAGCGGACTGCCGGCCGCATATGAGTACGGGCTGGGAAACTGCATCTTTGGATCCGGTGAGATGAACCGGCCGAGCCGCGCATCGTAAAATCGGGCACGGAAATCGTATAGCCCGCTTGGATCAAGTTGGCGCCCAGTGAAACGATAAGTTGTTAGCTCGCCCTGGCCCAACGGAGTGCCGAGAAGTGATCCGTATGGAGTAAAGTCGTACCCAGTTACGAGCGAACCGGATGAACTTACGAGCGCGCGAACGGAGCCGAGGCGGTCAGTGGAAACGAAATACGTCTCGTCCTCAATCTTCAGCACCGAAAGACCGCGAGGCCCGAGGATATGGATCGTCTTTCGTCCGGTACCGGTAAACTCGACTAGCGGCTCTGGTCCATCGCCGCGCAAATAAAGTACTGACTCGTCCGGAGCTCCCGGCCGAGTTACTTTGCGATAGATTCGCCGTTTACGAAAACTATAACGGAGATCCGCTGCGACCGTTTCGCCGCCGATCGTGCGTGAGGCCCGAAGAGGTAATCCGCGGAACCAGTCAAAAGATAGATCCAGAGCCACATCGCCAGTCGCGCGCTTAAGATTTCCGTTGTCGTCGTACTCATAGGCTTCTGATTGGCCCGGTTCGTTCGCCGTCGTTACCTGATCACTACCGTCATAGACCAGCGTCGTGCTGCCCAGTTGCGTGATGTTTCCGTTAGCGTCGTATGCGAATGTCGTGGAGTTGTTTTGCACTAGCGCCTGGTTGAGTCTTCCAAGCACGTCATAGGAATACTGCGAGACGATTTCTGCGTTGGAGCCTCGGGCAGCCGTCGTTATGCGAGCCGGGCTCCCGTTGAAGTAACCCGCTCCACCCACTGCTCGCGAGGTGTAATCAACGCTTTCGGTAAAACCTGTTCCGTCGATTAACGTGTTCCAGCCTGGAGGATTGTATTTGAGCGTTCGCCCGCCTATGGAAGCACCATTGTGCAGCCACGTTTCGCGCGAAACCTGACCCGAGAGATCGTATTCGTAACGGATAACCGGCACGTCATCGAGAGAAACTTCCGTGAGACGTCCCACTGGATCGTAAGTTTTTCCGAATCTCTCCGCGATACCGCCCGTGAAGGAAGGGAATTCCCCTTTTACGATGCCATCGAGATTGTTGTAGAACTGCGTCAGCTCGTAGGTGGTTTGACGGAAGTTATCCGCGCGGGTCGATATGCGTGTGGTCCGGCCTCTCTCATCGTAGAAGAAACTCTGATCAGCGCGGAAGGAATCGACTTCCTCAGCAGCACTCACCTGCCGTTCACTGGTAGTCGCCGTCAAACGCCCAACTCCCAACAAGTCGCCGCGATCAATGCCGTCATAATGAAAGCTGTCGCTGGGAGCGGCCGTGGGCCAGGTTGGATCGTCGACGTGCTGGTTTAGCTCATTGTCCCAGGCATGTGAAAACGAGCCCTGCTGCGCAATACGCGCTTGGCGGTCGTACTTGTAGAACCGGACATATTGCGGCACAGCAGCCGCGCCATCGCCGGACATTTCAAAACGAAGCCGGCCAACAGAATCGTACATGCGCCGCAACACCATGAAGTCTGCCGAACGCTGCGTCACCGTTGCGTTCAGGAAATCATAGGTTGAAACCACCGGGTAGCTCATGGGAGTCACTAAGCGGACGAGATTCAAAGCGGCATCGCGGAGATAGATGGTGACGTCCCATCGTTCGGGTGAGAGTGCGGCCAGCGCGCCGGTCCGCACGACCGCCCCGCGCTGGTCAGTGAGCGTGACGCGCGTGATTCCGTCAGGGTCAACTATCGTTTGACTGAAGTAGCGCCCCGCGGTGAGTCCGAGCCGGGCATCATTAATGCCATATTGCGTCGATGTGGTGTGCGCGTTTCCGGCTGCTCCGATGATCGCGAAGTCCGAACCTGGAATGCCACGTTGCACTTCACGAGCTAGCGGAGAGTTCTCGTAGCGAGTCCTCGTATACGGATATCCACCCGCATTCGGGTGCTGGGTCACGACCAGACCAGACATCGTGAAGGTGGTCCAATCGAATGACGCTAAGTTGGGTTCGTAAGTGCCCAGTTTATTTGGCGCAGGAGCCAACCGCGTGGGCATCGTGGCAATGGCCGCCCTGCCCGCCGCGTCGTAGATCGTGGCTGAAGCGACGAAGCCGAACTCATCGGCCACCTGGAACTGGATATTGCGTGCGGCGCCGTCCTGGTAGTTCCATTCCGCTTGTGGATCGGTGAAGAAGGCAACGTTGGCAAAGTCAACCTCACCCGTTGCTATGAGACCGATGTGACCGGTAACGGCTGAGTCATACACCGTGCTGAATGCCTGGCCCCCATCGGCGAAGAGAAGGATCTCCGCTCCGCGAATCGTGAGCACCAAAGATCGCGGCGCAAGGACCACGCAGATCCGCTCGGGTGCACCGGGATCGCGCACCAGGTAGTAGACGGTTTTCGCAGGATCGGTGATGGTCCAAGCCGACTGCTCGATCAACTTCGTTACGACAGCGTCAGCAGCAAGCGGCAACCCGGCCGCTCCGAAGACTTCCGGAAAAGTGTCAGGTAGTCTGCCTGCGTCGAGCGACACGTGATAAGTGGCCCAGGAAACGTTGAACGCGCTGCGCGGTGGCTGAAAAACTGTGCCAAAACTCCAGGCGGCGCGAGTCGGATCCCAGGTCAGCGATAAATCATTTCCGAAGACGAACCCAACCGGGCCAGTGAAAGGACCCGAGGCGCTCACTTGCACGGCTGCGCCATAGTATCGAGCTTCCGGTTGCTGTTCGAAATAGATCTTACTCGCCGCTCCGCTGTGGTGCAGTTTGCCTTCGCGCGCGCTCCAATCTGCCGGCGACGCGGACGCCCATCCGATGCGCCACTCTTCACCGATAGTGAAGCTTTGATAGAAAGCCCACGATTGCGGGTGCAACAGTATGGTGGCATTCGGAGCCGATTGATCGAAAACACCTCCATTAGACAGACGTGACAGATAACGTCCACTCACAGTCGTGACCGCTTCTCCAGGAGCTACTTCCAATACAGGCAAGCCAAAACCACCATAGAGACTCCGTGTGGTCGCACCGCTCGCCTGCACTTTCGCCACCGTCTGGAGCGAGAGTGGGTTGTAAATCGAGGCTTCACATGCCGACTCGGCCGGCGAGAAGCGAATGTCATCAATCA
This sequence comes from uncultured Acidobacteriota bacterium, assembly GCA_963748155.1. Classification (GTDB taxonomy): domain Bacteria; phylum Acidobacteriota; class Blastocatellia; order Pyrinomonadales; family Pyrinomonadaceae; genus PSRF01. The sequence goes on from CAVVHV010000007.1 coordinate 79,436, forward strand.
GAAGATTGGCTCCGGTGGTGGGTGTGAAGCGAACTTCCACGGACACTGGCGATGAACCGGAAGGCAAAGTGGCGAGCAGATGTGAGAAACGCCAGATGCCTTGCGAATCCTCGACCGATCGCGCCGCCAGTTCCACGCCGTTTGCGGAAATCGTCCAGCGTCCAGCGTTCTGGGTGCGAGTCTTGAACCAGTAGCTCAACACGACGGTTCTGCCATCTGGTGAAGGAATCGTCGTTGTGGCGGTGAGCGCGTCAGGTCCGGTCAAGCGTAAGGAGTTTGAACCTGTATGAGCATCTCCTGTGACGATGGCCGCGCGCAATCTCGACTCACTGCCGCCGAGCAACCAGGGCGCCACAGTTTCGTATGGCTCGAACCCAAGATAAAGCGCCTCACCTGGCGACGAATCGGGAAACTGCGCGACGGCGAACCGCCCACGAGTGTCGAAGATCCACGTCGACGTTAGATGCGTCTCATTTCTGCGTTCAAGAATATTGCCGAATTGATCGCGTACCAGGATTTCGTCGTACAACCACCAATCGTTGGGATTGGCAACTGCGGTGTTAGCCCAGTTCGAGGCTGTGAACACCGCATCCTTCGAACGCGCACGATACAATCTGAACGGAGCCCAGCCGGTGACTGATCGCCAATCGAGCCGCCACGTAGTCGTCTGGATCTCAATGGGTGATCCATCGACAGTTGTGCGCTTCTCGATCGACGGGCTCCAGACGTGCGCGGCAAGCAGATCCGGATACTCCTCGTATGCGAACCTCGTATGCTCCTCGATAGTTTCGAGTCTGTCTTCGGAATTGAAGCTGTGTGTACGAGACGTTTTTGCGAGTCCGAGGGCAGGGTCGTATTCGAATTCCTGAATGCGCTCGAGTGGTCCCGGAGTTGCCGATCCCGGCGCATAGATTCTCGAAACGATGCGCTCCCGTCTGGTGTAAGCGCCGAATAAGTTCTCACTCGCTCCGGTAGCGATGTTCTTAATCGAGGAAACGGCTGCCCAGTCATACGATTCTTCCTGGACCAATTCGTTAGCGCTATTAAAGAAACGCTTTGCTTTTTCGATTCCGCTCAACAGCGCATAGGGTTCCGCGGCACCGATCGACGACTGGCTAAGTCCATTGTAGAAATCCGTTTCCGTATATCCGTCGGGTGCGCTCTCCTCTGAACTGCTCACCGTACTCCTGGACCGTGAGAACTGGTTGACCAGACCGTACACGCCGGTGGTGGCCTCGCCCGGATAATCAAATCCAGTGCGGAGAGGTTGGCCCATGTTGTCCCCGACTGTCGCCGCGGTTACGACTCGTCCGGTAATGTCGCCTTTAAACTCGCCGAACAGCAGCCGGTACAACACGATGGTCGTGGCTGTATCGAACGACGTGCCGGTGTAAGCAGCAAATGCATTGGTTGAAGTGAGAATGGTCCCGTTGCCACGCTCAGCAGGGAACATACGCTCGTTGATTCTAACTGCCGAAGGTGCGAGTACGCCGTTCGTCATCAAGTGGACGAACGATTCTCCAGTGGACAGTTGGTAAGCAAAATAGAATGGTCCGTGGTTCGCAACCTGATCCGCCCCTGCTGGTAATGTCCCCACCTGGATGAGCGCGCCTTTCGGATCACGGTAGAAAATGTTGCGGCGAACAGTTACATATCTTCCGCTGATGGTCGGCTGAATTGGACCACCCAGACCCTGAATGGTTACCTGTGGCAGAAAATTACCGCTGTAAGGATCATAAGAAACCGCGCGCGCCGAATCGTCGTTCGCGCCAAGCGCCAGATCATCAGCATAAGCAAACCCGGCAGGCTGTTCCCCGGAATCGAAGGAGCCAAGCGATCCCGCAACCCAGGCGTTTCCGTTGTAACGCCGCAAGCGTCCCGCGTTGCCTACCAAACTTCGCGAAGCGAACGAGATGACGAAAGGCTCGAGACTGGATCGCTTTCGTGTTTCGACCGGCAAGTCCGTCCGCACGACTTGTTGAAATTCGCGGTTCCAGGTGTACAAACGAACGCCGTAAGTGACCGTCTCATTTTTTGTGTCTTCAGAAATCAGGTAGGTGGCCACCGCCAAACTGCCCGAATTGGACCAACTAAGTTTCGGGAAATCGTCCTTCCAAAGCACTGGGCCGAAGCTATCAAGGTTCGTATTGCTCCAGGTGCCCGAGACATTGTCGAGATGCTGCAATGAGAGCGAAACTTGATTCGTCGCTTTGAAGTAAGTCGCGAGGGTAAAGTAATTTTCGTAGACTCCCATGCTGTAAGCGCCTGCCGCCGGCAGGATTAAAGTGTTGGATATCCACTGTCGCGCGCGGATATCCCACCGGTAACGGATAATGCCGCGTTGTAGACTCGCAGCAGCGGCAACAAACTCGCCGCCCGCCACGATCGCGTACTCGGTGGATAGCGCCAGGCTGGGCATTTGCAATTGCGTCACTTCCCAATCGCCGAAGCGCCCAAATTTCCGGTTGAGTGCGTAGGCGAAGATCGCCGGACCGGAAGCTTGGCCTGAGGTGCGCCCACTGAGTAAAAACCAATCGCCGCGAGGCTGAACGCTGAGAGTGTCGAGGTCCAGTGTGCCGGGCAGATTCACTTTCAGCGGTTGCGATCCAATCCATCGCCCGTTCCAGTCGTACACATTTATCGTCAGCAACCGCCCGTTCCGATCGTCGTAGCGAGAGATAACGGTATAGTCGGAGCCGAACCAGACTCTGGGTACTCCCGCTCCGGTATCCGATTGTTTCAATTCCCGGCGCAGTGCCGTGCCGGGCAACTGTTTCACACCGTACTCGTATAGGGTCTGACCACCTTCGGGGTAAGTCACTGTTGCGAGGGCGCCAGGATTGGCCGATGTGGGCGTGGTGTCGACACCGGAATAGTTGAACGTTAGGCCGGGCTGCACGGACCCGTCGCGGTCTACCACATTGATCGATCGCAAGTAACGCTTATATAAGTAGCGCGCCTCGCCGACAGCCTGTGAGACCTTCGCCAGCGAGTATGCGAACCGCAGGCTCATATAGGTGACTGCTGATGCTCCTGTTTCATCGCTGACAGTGATCGATTTGAGAAAGCGGGTTTGATAGCGATCCTGGTAGGCTACTAGTTTGCGATCAGCCGGATCGATGTGCGGGTTCTCATACTCACGGATAGTTTCGCTATAAACTTTCTCGCCGTAGCTGAACGTCACGCGGCGACCCGAGGGATCAATAATCGCGGCCAGATAAGAAGCACGTGTGTAAGGAAGGTTGCCGGCGGCGCCAATGGTAAGGTCGACGTTTTCGTACTCGAATTGCAGTTTGTCGCCGAAAAGATTTTGTATGGACGAAAGGCCCCAGCCCGTATCAAAGCGGCTCTGACCGGCTTGTACGCTCGCGTCAGTCCAATTCCCTTTTGCACCACCCCACAAAACGCCGAGCTCGCGTGCGTTTTCTTTCTCACCGTATCTCTTAACGGTGCCTGACTCGGTACGGATTTGCCATACCGACTCCGCCGGGAAAAAGCGAATATCCCAGAAGCGGTATGATTCCATTTCGAATATCCACTCGGTAGCGGTTCGAGCTTTTAAATAAAGACGTGTCTGGCCGCCATTTGAATCAACGAGGTAAAAGGTCGTATCGAAGGGCGAGATCGAGTCGCCGTGATCGGCGATGATGGCATCATACGACATGGACCAACCGAGACCGAGGATGCCGGTCGGCGCTTCCACGTTCCACGTGTTCACGTTGTGAAAAATGTTGCTTTGGTAGGCGACTGCAACCTTGACTTCCAGTCCTCCCCTGCTCGTCAGGCTGAGCAATTCGAGCGGCAGCAACACATCGCCGCGAAAGAGATTTACACTTCCGGCTATCCGGCCAATGGCGGCAGGATCCATTTGTAGAAGCCGGATACTCGGGACAGTAGCTGTTTGCGCTAAGGTGGTTGGATTAGCACTTGTGGTGGCGTTCATTTGAATTCCCTTTGGCTGTGAGGCGGCGCATGTAATCAACGATGAAGATGAGATTCGCGCCTTACAGCAGAGCGCGCAATCGAAGCGGGGCGTCGTCCGTTTGCGCTGGAAGTGATGAGTAAACCGGCGGTCAGGCCGGGTTCGTGCAGTGCCTCCAGAAAAGTCGGTAGCGGATCCCGCGCGTCGGGAACTACGATTTCTCTGTAGGGAAAATGCGGTGCGCTGGTGAGCGATGAGTTAGATCACGCCAGTTATCCGACTCCATTGATGAGAGACGGGTGGCACTGTACAGGTCAGATTTTCGTCTTGCAATATAAAATTTTAAAAATTACGAACAGCGAAGCGGAGTGCCCTGAATGTCAGAGGCCAATCAGGTGGCATCGAGTGCGCGTATGTTACTGCCCTTGCGGCGCAGACTGGCGTCAAGCACGCACTCCAAGCTTATCTGAATCAGACACTGTTTTGGCCCAACTTCTACATGAAGAGTTTAGCTTAATCCCACGTTCTGTTAAGGACACAAACAATCTACTTTGTAGCCTTGACTTCAACTCTTTGATGAGTGGGCTACTCGTAGTAGCAAGCTTAGACGGAAGTCCACGTCCAGTCGCTTTTGATAAGACGAACAGCGTAATCCATCGGAAACTGTCCGGCGCATTCGCGGTTTTTGACAACTGGCCCAATGGTTTCCATAACTTTGTTGACCGGCACTTCAGCCAAGCGTCCCAACGGAAAACAGGACTCCGTGCCGCTTTTAAATTTTTCAAGCACCGACTCTATTCTCTTCGGCAAACAAAATACCCCGAGATTCAAATGCTCTCGCTGCGGTCGCACGTTCTCTGAAAGCAAGAAGACTTGCGCCGCTCTGAACATTCCAAGCGAGACTATCTATCGCATTCTGTCGTGTCTCACTGAGGGCTGCGGCATCCGTGCGACTGCCAGACTCAACGACGTTCACCCTGAAACCGTTTTGAAAGTCCTGAGAATCGCCGGAACAAAAGCGGCGATGGTTTTGGATGACAAACTGCGCAACGTGCGTGCTAGCTTTGTGCAGATCGATGAAGTATGGACGTTTGTTAAAAAGAAACAGCGATCGATTACTCCAGAGGATCACCCGGACCACGGCGACCAGTGGGCTTTTCTGGCTATCACCGAAAACAAGCTCATTGCCAGCTACGCACTTGGCAAACGCGATCCTGAAACTGCGTTTGGTTTCATTAATAGTCTGCGAGAGCGCGTCGCGGGAAAGTTTCAATTGACCGCAGATGGATGGACGGTTTATGTGCCGATTATTGAAGATGTATTCGGGGCAGACATTCACTTCGCGCAAGAGGTTAAGGACTACGGAATGATTGAGAGTGGGCGCGAGCGGTATAGTCCCAGTAAGCTCAAGAGCGTCAAACGCACAGTCGTTACTGGAGATCCTGATCCCGACATGATTACGACTGCGCACATTGAACGCGGTAATTTGACGCTGCGAACACGGATGCGTAGATTCACGCGCTTGGCGTCTGGCTTTTCCAAGAAGAAAGCCTACCTTGCTTGTGCGCTCGCATTGCATATCTTCGCTTATGATTTCCTGACTATTCATTCGACTATCCGCTGCACTCCGGCAATGGCTTCGGGCATCGCCGAGTCCGTCTGGACATGGGCCGATCTGTTTGCTAGTTAAGCCGTGCCGCGTGATAATCCTCTTCAAATGTCAACCGCTGAAACTTTCAACTACGCCTGCGGTATTAGTTTCCCCTGTCCAGAATGCGGTTTAGTGATAACGCCTTCCGACTTTGCTCTCTCAGTAACTAATCCGAACCTGCACGGTGTTTCTCTGGAACAGGCGTATCGTGATGGTAACGTAACTCAAGGGACTGTCCAGACGATCCTGACAACACAGTTCGGATGCGAGACGCCTCACAAGCCTGTATGTCCCGCTGATGCTGCGAAAGTGACTCTGGTAGGGGAAGCCCCAGCAGATCGTAGTAGTGACCAATCGGGATAATGGCGTAGCCATCCAGGGTAGGCAGAATAGACCCGTCAACGTGATAGAGGAACAGACGCTCCCCTCGATCCATCGTGAGACAGTTTCTTACGTATGATGGAGGTTGGCCGACTATTGCATTGGGAGGTAGGGATTCGGACTCTTTAACATCAGGCACGCATCCTCTTTCCTATGCGTGACGTCTGATCTACTGCGGAGCTGCCCCTATTTGGCCCGTGCTCACATGTTTAGAAAGTAGATCACGATTAGCCGATGCGTGACGAAAACCGTGGGCGCAAGGTTTCCCCGAAACCGTGTACACGCAATTTCCTATCACGACCAAGAATTTCGATGTGTTGACAACGGCGACGCAGCCGTGGGTGGACCGAGGAATCGTTAAAAACTTCAGTGGTCGATTTGATCGCCGGATGCCGGAGATAATGGATGCCATTGGGAACAGTCCTGCGTTTGTTTTTCTTGATCCGTACGGTCCAGGCCCGATCCACTTAAGCTATTTGCGACCGCTTCTTGAAAGAACTCAGTCAATAACTGAATTCATCATAAATTTCAATGCTGAAGGCCTTCGACGCATGGCGGAGTTTTTGAACGCCGATGCCGCGACGGAGCGATTTCGGAAAGCCAGACTTACATCCATTAAACACGTCACGGAGATATTGGGCCGCGATCGGTGGAAACAAGTTTTTTCGGATCCGAAAATCGATGCGCAGCGGCGGAGAGCGTTTTTAGTCCGAGATTACATGGACACTCTGTCCCAGTACGAATACAAGATGGCAGCTTACCCAGTTAGAGAGTCACTTGGCGCCGCAGCAAAATATTACCTGATCTACTGTACGCGTCATCAGGATGGAATATTCCTGATGAATGGCCTCATTAGACGAGAAGAAGATGAGATCTTGAGGGAATATTATGAACGAGGAGCACAAACGCCCCTGTTTGATCAAGTTGAAGCTGACATCGCTTCCAGGCGTCAAGCGCTTCGCAATCTTATTGCCACATACGCTGAAGACAAGAAGCGAATGACGCGAGGATCCTTAATGATGCATTTCATAAATACGAAGTTTGCACAGTATCACGACACTGACTATCGGGCCGCCGTTCAGCAATTAATCGAGGAGGGCGTTTTAGCAACTTCCACCGGTAAAACTCGCATTAACGACCACGTTGTTCTCACCTATGTTCAGCCGTCAGCACAACGAACCAATCAGCAATCTAAACTGACTCTGTCACTCCCCGTAATGACAAAAAAGCTTTTCTGAGTTCATGCAATGAAGTCACATGCCGCACAACTCTTTAATCATTTTGATGCGCGCCGGAGCTTCGGGACTAAACTACTTCAGTTCTTCCTCTAGCGCGTGTCATCTGCGGCTAAGGTTATGGATTAGTGTTTAGCAGTTTCTTTATCGTTCGGGAGTCGGCCTTGTTTAGGACGTCCTTGCGAGTGGTGGCCATGTAGGCTGTGACGGACTTGCCGTCAACAACCGCATTCGGCGCGCCCGAAATGCGGTCCTGCCGCAAAAGGAACGTGCCCTCCTGCCCGACTTTGAATCTGGGGTAACCCACCCACATGATATCCAGCGATAAGGGGAAACGAACGACAACTTCCTTCAGGTTGGCAGGACCTTTTAATGTCTCTTCCACCTGGATGATTGCCTCCTGCCAGTCCGGATCATGCTCGCTCCTTCGCCGACTCGCGGGTGTTAACTCTGGTGCACTCGGACCCTGAATCTTCCTCACACGGCCCACGACAATAATGTCTACACTATTTATTGATGCGCGGAGATCTTTCTCAACTAACTCCTGCATCTTTGCCGTGGCCCTGGCCTGCTCCCCGGCGGCAGTGCTGGTAGCAGTGGAAGCGGGTTCCCAGCTCACCACCTTCACCGCCAGACTCTCTCCATAGATCCAACCTTGCGTGACGAACAATGCGCGCACGCCTTTTTGTAACGGGTTGCTGCTCGTATCGGTGAGCACTGTAATTCTGTCTCTCGGCGCTAACGCGATCGCATCAGGTTTCTGGAAAATCTTTTCGACCACTACGACTGAGGTATTGTTAGAAGCCTTCAAGCTCCGCAATCCGGCGGCGTTGAGAGTGTCGACAGTTCCGATGAAGATAATGTAGGGCTGCGGTGTTGCTGGTTCTTGTTGTGCTATCGATCGAGGCACAACAAAGAAGAGTGGTAACAGTACAACTGCCACCACGAACACTTTGAATTTTTCAAGTGTGTTCATTTCTCCATCCTCCATCAATTATCCACTCTCAATTTAGCATCGGTACGGCGAAGAAAAACGGATCGATGGAGGGGTTCACGCTTGCGCCTCCATTGAGCAATGTCGTCGTACTGAAGTTAACCTGCCTTTGATAAATTACACCTTGAGGAAAGTTGGCGAGATTCGGAGTGTTGTTTGCGGAAAACACGCCGCAGAATTCCAGATCCCGCCGCAAGCAAATGGATGTAGTCACCAAGGTAAGGCTGAGATCTGGGAGCCGTCACCGGGGCACTCGATAGAATTGTGGACTGGCTAGTGCTGAAGGCGTTTGTCGTCTGAACCAGGTTTGTGACCCAGGTCTGGTTGGTCCCAGTGCCTGTTACTTGCTGGTAAAGCGCTCCCACCGTACCGTTGCTGCCTATCGCGAGAGCTAAGTTGGTAGCGTTCGTCACGGTGAGCAAATCGGTGCTGGACCACGTAACCCCGCGATTAGTGGAACTCCTTACGTGGATGGTTTGGATATCGCCATTGCCCGCCCGGTCGGCCCAACCTACATAGACGATATTTGAGTTGGTCGGATGTACGGCGAGTGACAGCGTAGAGCCGATCCGATTGTTGCCCAGCGCGGGTCCGTTTATAAACGGGATGGAGACGCTGGTGACGACGCGCATTCCGGCGAGGTTATCGCCCGGGTCGACCAACGCGGTGAAAGGTGCAGTTCCGGTGCCCCAGGTGTCGTCGCGGACAACTACCACGTCGGAGGTGTCAATGGAGCCGCTCTGGCTGATGCAGTGGAAAAAAGCCGCGTAAACGGTGCCGTCCGGAGCAACTGCCGGTCGAATGGCTGGCAGGTGGGCATCGCAGGGGGTGGTGCGTTTGTTGATCCGCACCGAGTTCCATGTGGTGCCGCCGTTAGTGGTCACGTCTACAGTCGCCGTCGTCGGCGTTGCAGCAGAATCTTTGTTTCCAACGTAGACGTGGTCGACGCCACCGCTTCGAAGACCTTGCACAAAGGGTTGATCTACCGAACTCCTGCTACTCTGGGAGGTCATCAACGTAGGGGCAGTGAAGTCCGCGGTTGTCAGCTCTTCCAGTTCATGATCTCCGGGATCCGCCAGGATCCCGCTATATAAGCGATTTCCCGTAGGGTCGCTCATACCAACTACCGTGATGTCTGATGTTCCCCTGATCCGCTGCTCGGGACGATGGTGTTCAGCACCCAGGTGAGGCCAGAGTTCTGTGATACGTATATCGGTGCCGGACTACTCGTGCCGGGATAACCGGGGTTTGGAGTGAAGGCGGTTCCGACCATGCGGCTTGGGAAGTTGGGGTTGAGCGCGAGAAATGGCTCGCTGTCCTGGTTCGTTTCACCGCTGAGGCTGGCCGGAACCATGTTCACTACTTTCGCACCTGCCGATATCGAGAATGCGATCGGGAAGGTGCCGGAGCCGGTAAACAAGCCCACGTCGGTTCGGCCGTCATCGTTATAGTCGCCTACTAGTGGTATCGCAAGGTTGTGAGCAGCCAACCCGCCAAAGTTGACGATCGGCTGATTGGTCACATTGAAAGTACCGTCACCATTGGAGAAAGCCACCGGCAAGAAGCTCCAGCCCCTGGCACCGGTCAGGCCTACGTCGATTCTGCCATCGGCGTTGAAATCGCCGATCAGCGGCTTCGCTTTTTCTGTGGTGGCCCAACCAGGGAAGCTGGTGGTCGGCGCATTGGTGACGTTGAATGAGCCGTCACCGTTGGAGAAAGCCACGGGGAAGGTGGTCCAACCGGTGACGCCGATCAGCGCTACGTCGATTCGTCCGTCAGCGTTGAAGTCGCCGACAAGCGGTTTCGCAGTGGCATTACTGGCCCAACCGGCGAAGTTGGCGGTCCCTGGATTGGTGATATTGGTGAAATTGAAAGAGCCGTCGCCGTTGGACAGACCTACCGGCAAGAAGGTCCAGTTGGCGGCGCCAGTCAAGGCTACGTCGGTTCGACCGTCACCGTTGAAGTCGCCGGCAAGCGGCTTCACGTTGGCAGTAGCCGCCCAACCAGCAAAGACTGTGGTCGTCGGATTGGTGATATTGGTGACATTGAAAGAGCCGTCGCCGTTGGAGAAAGCCACCGCCACAAAGTTCCAGGCGCTGACGCCGGTCAGGGCCACGTCGGTTCGGCCGTCGTCATTGAAATCGCCTACAAGCACGACCGCGTTCTTAGTAGCGGCCCAACCACCAAAGTTGGTGATCGGCTTATTGCTGGTGTTGAAAGTACCGTCGCCGTTAGATAAAGCGACGGGCAACGTGGTCCAGCCATCGGCGCCGGTCATGGCCAGATCGGAGAGGCCGTCACCGTTAAAGTCGCCGACTAGCGGGATCAACTCAGGGGCACTACCCAAATTGCCGAAAGTGTTGATCGGCTTAACGGTGATGTTGAAAGTGCCATCGCCGTTGGAGAAAGCCACGGGCAGGCACCAGCTACAGCCAAACATCTGGGCCAAATCGGTGCGTCCGTCACCGTTGAAGTCGCCGGCAACCACGACCGGACCGGCTAAGGCTGCCCAACCTGGAAGGGGGCCGTTGGTGACATTAAACTCCCCAAGTGCGAAACATGGCATTACCGAGAAAACGAAAAGCACAATGAGGGTTGTTGCTGTTATGGAAAGTCGTCTCATGACCGTCTCCTTCAGTGAGAAATAACTTTCTTCCCACTATGAACGCGAGAACGATCTGAGAAAACCACCATGTGCGATAGTTGCGTGAGGCAGTACCTTGATCGGCTGGCTTTGTTTCTAAGTTATTCGGACGTAGCCCCAAAACGTACTCCAGGCTTCGGCAGTGGAAAATCCTTTTTGGATACTGCTCGCCACGCCGCGCCACGCAGGGACGTGTGTTGAATCTCGTTAGAAACGGTGCTTCAGGAAGAAATCCTATAACGATGCGCGCGATTCTTCCATAACCAGATTCGGTTTGGATCGCATAGACAAAGAACTACCTGAGAAGCTGATTCTAAAAACGTGATAAGAAGGCGGTGAGGAAAATTTCACGTTATGCCGGACAAAAATTTCATTTAATGCTGGAATCGTCCGCGTAAGTTATTGATTCCACTAATGGGCCAATTTCACTTTATGCCCGAACCCACATACTAACGAAACGCAACAAGCCTTAGCTATGTTTTTAGATAAGCGTTTTTATATTCCCACCCGAACACCAAGCCTGAAAATTCCGACCTTATTTTTTGACTCTTAAAAAATTAAAAAAGAATTTACGAAACCGTTCGGTTGCACTTGTCTTTTGCAACCGATTGGTTGCATACTTTTCATCAAGATGATGAAACGAGATATTTTCCAAGCCATAGCCGACCCGACAAGGCGGGCGATCATTGCGTTGATCGCGTTGCAGGCAATGACGCCCAATGCGATCGCCGAGCATTTTGATACCACAAGACAAGCCGTTTCCAAGCATTTGCGAATACTGACGGAGTGCGAGCTTGTAAGACAGGAACAAAAGGGACGAGAAATTTACTATTCGCTTGAGATCGAAAAAATGAAAGAGATCGACAAATGGTTAGAGCAGTACAGGAAGATCTGGGAGACGCGGTTCGAGCAACTCGGCGAGGTGCTCAAGGTAATGAAAAAGCAGAAAAGTGAGGGATGAATATGGAATTTATTGTGGACAAAGAGACCAAGACGGTCTCCATAACCAAAGAATTTGCTGCCGAGCTTTCATTGGTTTGGGACGCATATACCAAACCGGAACTTCTTGACCAATGGTGGGCGCCAAAACCCTGGACGTCTCGAACAAAGGTTTTGGACTTCAAGGTCGGAGGCCGGAGATTTTATGCAATGGTAAGCCCCGAAGGGGACGAGCGTTGGGCAATTCAGAAATATACTTCCATTACTCCGAAAACCAATTTCAAGTTCTTTAACGCCTTTGCCGACAAAGATGAAAATCCTGAATTGCCGGGTTCCGATTGGGACCTGAATTTCAGCGAGCAAGACGGAACGACAAAGGTCAGTATTTCGATTTATAACGAGTCGCTTGAACGCTTAGAGAGGATGATCGAAATGGGCTTCGTCGAAGGAGCAAAGGCTCAGTTGAAAAATCTGGAAGAGCTGCTCGCGAAATTATCGTCGGGCAAAAGAGACAAAACAATGAGAAGAATTATGAATTGGAATCCAAATATGAAGACGACAGCTTTTTTCCTCTCGATGCTCCTGACAATGCTCCTGTCGGGGGTCGTATCGGGGCAGCAGAAACCAACTACCGGCTATGCGCCGGTTAACGGGCTAAAAATGTATTACGAGATCCACGGCAGCGGCGAGCCTGTGGTGTTGCTGCACGGTGCGTTCACGGCAATTTCAAACACCTTCCACTGGACCGAGTGGATCGGCGAACTTTCCAAGACGCGGAAAGTGATCGCCATCGAAATGCAAGGCCACGGGCGCACGGCCGATATCAAACGCGATTTCAGCTATGACTACCTCGCCGACGACGTGGCCGCGCTGCTCGACTACCTCAAGATCCCAAGCGCGGATGTCATCGGATACAGCCTGGGCGGCGGTGTGGCTCTGAATTGCTCGATCCGCCATCCGGACAAGGTGCGCAAAGTCGTCAGCATTTCGGCAGTGTTCCGCCAGGACGGCTGGACCAAAGAAACGCTGGACGTATTCCCGCAACTCACCGCCGAAGCGTTCAAAGGCTCGCCCATCGAAGCCGACTACAAAGGGCTCAGCCCGACGCCGAACGAATTCCCGAACTTCGTCAAGCGCGTCATCTCGATCGATCTGAAGCCGCACGACTTCGGCTCCGACAAGCTCAAGGCCACCAAAGCGCCCATGTTTTTCATTTTCGGCGACGCCGACGGCGTGCGGCTCGATCACATCGCGGAAATGTACCGCCTGAAGGGCGGCGAGGTCCCCGGCGACCTGCGGCCGCGCTCAGCATCGAGATTGACCATCTTGCCCGACACAACACACGTTACGCTGATGTCCCGCATTACAACGATCGTTCCGATGGTAAACGACTTTCTCGATGCCAAGCCCTCAAAGCAATAAAGAAAAACTCCTTAATTTTATATGAACGTACAAGAGATCAAAAAGTATATTGCGAGCCAGCCTGGCCAAAACGCAGTGAGATGCAAACGTTGCACCCCGCCATTGTGGAAGTAATGCCAGCTCTGGAAGAACTGTTAGAAACTTTATCGCGAGCAAAAGAAGAAAAATAGGATGAGAAAAATAACCGCCAATCAAAATTCCGCAGTAGCTTTTCAGAGGGCGTTGAGGAAACCTTCACGTTATGCCCGAAATCTGTAGGAAATTCTCACGTTATGCCCGAACAAAATTTCATTTAATGATCGAATGGCGCCCGTAAGTTGTTGATTCGAGATGAGAGGCGTTTTTACTCCATGACCGAACCCACATGACTTTCCTCACGTGAGGAAGACGAGGAGGACTTTGTCGGCCCTTTCCGCAACCACGATAATGAACTCGAGCTGGCCCGTGGTAGTGTAATGCGGCCGATTCACACTTGTCTGGGCGCCCAGAATGAATCGGCCAACAACGAACAGCGCTTAAGCTGCTCACATCGGTAGCAGTAACATCAATGCGCGGTTGTACCGCCTCCGCCACTACCGCAGTCTCGCGGACAAGTCTGCGCATTCTCACAAGACTTCGCGCAAACTCCGTCCCCGCAGCGTGCACAGAACGACCTGCCATCTTCAGCTCGGCTCGTATCGATGGCATAAGCAGCTCCAATTCCAACAGAAACCGCAAGTGCCAATCCAATCAGTGTTACACGAAAGTACTTCATAGATCCCTCCTTCAGATTGTTGTCGTGGACGGGACTCGACGTGAGTTAATTTCGAACGGCGAAGGATCGGATTGTAGTCTTCGGATATTTCAGCGGGCAACTATTAACTCAAGAGCAGAGTCGCGAAGCGGAGTCGATATTCGGTTAACAACGGCGCGAACCTAGTTCAGCGAGCTCTTAACGAATTCCGTCCATCGATCGCAAAAGATATTTCACCCCCTGGAAATGAATCCCTCGAAACGCATTAATAGCAGGAGCCTCGCTTACTGACATTCCATTCGCTGACGCGAGCGCGAACGGATGTCTCTACTCTCCGGGTCGCCTTGAAACGACCCACTTCCGGCTGAAATGCGTAGCGTGACGCACCCACCCACTGCGGTAAAGCAGTCCACATGTTTTAGGAGGAAGCTATGCGACACGAGATTAGAGGACGCTCGAGGGACGAAGGTACTTCCCATCTGCATGCGCGTCAGTGCAGGGTCTCGCGGGTTATCCCGCTCACATCTTACAAGCAAATAAAATGACTGTCGCACCCCAGAAAAGCGCTATCAAGAGGAACAGGACTCTAGCAGAGTTCATAGGTTCCCACACTCCGGCATCTCTTTGAATTGCATGTATCTTAACGACCCTTCCAAAAACTTGGCTTGTTTGTGGAAGTGTTTTAGCAACTGAAAAGCTTGCTCTTCGTAATGCCAAAAAGCGAAGGTCATTAATAAGCCACCAATTCTGGCAACTACAAGAACGTACGACGGGACACTGGAATCGCTTTTGAAAGCGACAGACCCAAGGCCCGCCATGACTGCTAGATATATCGTGAAAATTGCAAACCGTAGGTTGCTGTAATGACGAAAATTTTCACTCGCGTCCAGATACTCTTTCTCAACACTGCCAGCCTTCTTTTCGGTTTGAACTTCCACTTCCTCCACTACCCTTAACTTGAGATCCTCAACCATATGTTCAACCTTTTTACGATAGGTGTGCATGTGTGGAGAATCATGATGGTCACGTAGTGCCGTGACAGTGGTCCACTTCTCAATAACGGTGACGAAATTCTCTGAATAAACTTGTTTTGGCAACTCTGCTTTGACATCTACAGCAGGGAAGTATTCGATACATCCGATTTCTTGTCTGACAGAGGGCACATTGGCTTTAAAAATCTCAAGGAATTCTCGACGCGTTCCTGGCTTTATTTGGATCGAAGCAATCACGCTTATCATCGCGACCTCCTTTTGGTGGAAAATGCACGAAGTTGATGGACTCTTGAGTCTTCACGTCAAGGCTGCTTGTTAATTTCTCGCGTGCCATAAGGAGTGTCTCCTGTGAGTGAAGAACGACGACTCGTGCCCGACTCGCCGGTGGCTCTGAGGATCTACAACTCCGCACGGCTGAAGTGCGGATTGACGTTAGAGCAAAAACAAACTCAGCTGCGGAAAATAGTATAACGGCGGCATGGCACTTAAATCACGGAAAAACGCGGTGAGGAGAATTTCAAGTTATGCCCGACAAGAATTTCATTAAATGACCGAATCGCCCGCGTAAGTTATTGATTCCGTTAACAGGCCAAATTTCACTTTAATGACCGCACCCACACACACAACTTCTGAAACGTTTTCCGACTCCTGTCCATATTAGATAAGGACTGTCAACGTTATGTGCCCCGGTGTAGCTTCGCATGTTCGCAGAAGTTCTCGACTCAAACTCTTCGTCATTTGTCAGATAGCACTAATCCCAGAACGCGAGGAAGGACGCAAACATGGATGTCGAAATTCAAATCAACAACTCCGCAAACGCGAACGCTCGATTCCTGACATGGGCTCCCTCTCCATGCAGGATTCGCGTGACCAACCCGGCAGGTGTTAACGCACCAGTCGCCGCCGTAAGAATCACCGGAGCCTCAGCAGCCAGCGCTGGCGCAGTCGTATTCAATCAGAACCAACAAGGACCTTTCACTAACAGCGTGACCCTGCAAGTCCCTACTAACGGAAACTTTGTTCCTTTCTTTGTTGCCGGTAGATTTGGGCGGCCCAGCGTGAACAACGGCGACGTTAGAATCGAAGCCCGCAGAGGCAACACGTTAGTTGGTTCTGTTCCCGTGATGGTGCGGATTAGAAAGAATGCCCAAAGGCTCACGCCAGGAGAACGCGATCGTTTCGTGGCAGCCTTCGCGCAGCTCAACAACCGTGGTGCCGGACGCTTCACCGTCTTCCGCGACATGCACACAGATGCAAGTGATAGGGAGGCCCATGGAGGACCCGGATTTCTGCCCTGGCACCGCGCTTACCTGGTCGATCTCGAGCGTGAACTCCAGGCGATCGATCCGAGCGTGGCCTTGCCTTATTGGCGCTTCGATCAGCCTGCGCCGAACATCTTTACGCGCGAGTTTCTCGGAGTTTCGGATAACTTTGGAACTGTTCAGTTTAGCCCGACTAATCCGCTTCAGTTCTGGAAAACAGATAGCGCACAAGGCGTCAATCGCTCTCCTTTCTTTCCTACAAACCAGGCACCGCCTAACCCAATGAACGAAACGTCCACACTGGCCCTTGGAAACCCGGGAAACCTCTTCCGAAATTTCCGAAGTATGCAGGGAAATCCGCATGGCCTCGCTCATACGAGCTTTGGCGGCTCGATATCTGATATCGATACCGCTGCGAAGGATCCTCTATTCTTTTTGCTTCACTGCAACGTGGATCGCCTTTGGGCGAAATGGCAACGGCGCTTTGGTCGTTTTGACCAAGCCCAGGCTGCTTCTTATGACACCAGGCCCCAGAATCAGATCGGCCACAGACTAGCGGATACAATGTGGCCATGGAATGGAATCACTGGCGGCCAACGACCTCCGACGGCGCCAGGCGGCCCCTTGTTCGACTCCAACATCGTAACCGCGCCTGGGCAACAGCCACGTGTGCGTGATTGTTTGGACTATCAAGGCGCTCTTAATGGCAACTCCCGCATGGGATTCGATTATGACGATGTGCAGTTTTTCTAACGAGTACTTATAGGAGGTCGCAATCATGACAACGAAACGTAAGTCTTCAAAGAAAAGCGCGGCGAAACGCTCAACATCTGCACGAAAACCAACTGGTAAAAAGCTGGGATTTGCCGCTGCCTTTCGTCCGAAAAGTACCGTCAAACAACGAATTGCAGCACTAATCGAGGATCCATTGGCTGTATGTGAAAGCGACGAGAACCTGCAAAAAGTTCTCAGCGTGCTTCGAAATCGCGATGAGCCGACTGAGGTGCGGCTTACGGTATTGCAAACGCTTCAGGCCGCGACCTTCAGCTTCGCTGATTTCGAGTCATGCCGGGCGGAATACACTGCTGCATTGCGAGAGCTCGTTGATGATCCCGACGACACCATTCGCCGTCGCGCGCTAGGGATCCTGTCGAGGGACAAAGATGGATACGCGCAAAAAAGATTGCTGGAAGGATTAAAGGAACCGGAGAAAGCGTTGGTTCCACCGGAGAAAGCTCTTCAATTTTTGGGTAACGACGTGCACGCCGAAGCTTACTCCGTTGCACGCAAGATCGTTGAGAACCCACCAAGCGAGGATGCAAAGCGAGAAGCCCTGCGACTACTAGCTGCAGACTCGAAAGCCGCGCCAATCTTTGAGAAAGTGCTGCTCGATAAGGACGCATTGGCTGAACACCGTCAAATCTCGGCCTCGGCTTTACAAGGGCTCAAGCCCAGGAAGCTGCAGGAGTATGCGCGTGACATAGTGCTCGATGAAAACGAGTATCCGGAAATCAAGGCGACCAGCCTGACGGCGCTAACACAGTTTGCTCCCAAGGATACCGCGCAAGATACAGTACTGCTGGAGAGTGTTGATCGGCTGACGACTGAGAAGACGCCCGCAAAAGTTAAGAAAAGCGCGAAGCGATTTCTCAACCGGTTTCGGTAAGAGGTTGACGGATGTTGGAAGCTGAAACTGCCGGGGCGCTTTCAGAAGAGCAATTCGCAGCGCTGGTAGACACCCTTGTCGCCAATCGCGATCGACACGATCAGTTAATCGATCTGCTGCGCGAAGATCACTCGGTTTACGATCAACGCGGCAACTCGACGTTAATCCGGATGCGTGGCTGGGTATTGCTTGCCCTCGAACGCACCGGCCTCACCGACGACGCGCTCATTTTCCTCCTCGAAGAACTCGATACCGGAGTAGATGCTTACCTCGTGGGGGCAGCAGCACGTGCGCTAAGGACCTACCCACGACCTACGGCAGCTTTCACCCCATTCCTCATGCGGGCGATGTTCAATATTCGCCGGCGTGATGAGCCGTTGTCTTTCGAGAATTATGGTGCATATGGATTTTCCTCATCGAGCACCAGTCCAATTCATGAAATACTGAAGACTCTGGCGTGGCTTGGTCCAAATGCTCGAGCTGCCCTGCCGCAGCTCGAGGCGCTGCACCGCGAGCGAGGATTTTCAAGCAAGCGCCTGACTGACCTTGAACAAGCAATAGAGGCAATACGCGGCGCGGACGGTGGTGTCGAGGATTGCTGCACGCTACCGCGAGGTATTTTCTCGTGGAGCTTCAATCTTCGTGCGCGCTCGGCGCCGATTGAATCAACGGTGTTTGAGGACCATCAAGGTCAGTCGATTACTTTCGGAGAGTTCTTCCGTGGTCAACCGTCAATCGTCGCATTCTTCTACACTCGTTGCGACAATCCCTTAAAATGTTCGCTCACGATCACAAAACTTGGACGAGTTCAGAAGTTATTAGAGGCGCAGGGACTGACTGAGAAAATACGTACTGCGGCGATTACATACGATCCGGAGTTCGACCTTGCGGAGCGCATTCTTGAGTATGGAAAAAGTCGTGGTCTCAGCATGAGTTCGCACAATCGAATGTTGAGAACTGTTGAAGGCTTCGATCCACTTCGCAAGTACTTCAAGCTCGGGGTCAACTTTATCGAGTCGCTGGTGAATCGTCATCGCGTCGAGGCGTATGTTCTGGACGCCGAAGGGCGAATAGCAGCAACGTTCCAACGCCTTCACTGGGATGAGGAAGAAGTTGTGAAGTCGGCTGTGGAGGTCTTGAACGAGAAGGGTGAAGTGGAGATACCGTTGGCTGAAGGGCGCCAGCCAATGTCCGATGGCCGCGCGCCGCGTAAGGCGGCTGTTCCGATCTTCGGGACACTCGCGTCGCTTGGCGTGGCGTTCTTCCCAAAATGTCCCATTTGCTGGGCTGCGTATTTGAGTGTCTTCGGCATCGCGGGCTTGGAGCGAATCCCCTATTCTCCGTGGCTGCAACCGGCGCTGGCGGCAGTTGTGCTGATTAACCTGCTCAGTGTCTGGTGGCGAGGACGGTCGACTGGGAGGATGGCAGGGTTTTACCTGGTGAGTGCGGGCGCTCTGGCGATCATCGTGTCAAAGTTAGGAGTTGGATTGGCAGGGGCTGGCGTCCTGGGTGTCGTATTGACATCAGCGGGGTCGATGTTGAGTGCTTTGAGCAGTAGGAATATTATGCTTCGCAGGCTCATGTAGCTTACTTACCAAACTCAGGATCTTTTTAGCCTTGTCAATCATGAGTGATAGAAGATCATGAACACCCTACAAGACATTCGCTACGCATTTCGGATGCTACTCAAGCGGCGAGGCTTCACCCTCATTGTCGTTTTGACAATGGCTGTGGGCATCGGAGCCAACACCACAATGTTCAGCGCCATCGACGCCGTTTTACTAAACCCACTGCCTTATAAAGATCCGGACCGTTTAGTGGTGGTGTGGGAAACGAACCGGCAGTTGGGGCCTGAGATGTGGGATCGAAACGAAGTCGCGATCGGTAACTTTCTCGACTGGCGATCGCGCAATCAGGTCTTCGATCAACTTGGGTCGCTTTTCGATACCGATATGAATCTAACCGGGTTTGGCGAGCCCGAAAGAATTAAGAGTTTTGTCGTCACCACCAATTTCTTTCAGGTACTCGGCGTACAACCGATGCTCGGGCGATCCTTTCTTCCGGAGGAAGAAAGACCAGGAAGCCCATACACAGTAATTCTCAGTCATGAACTGTGGCAACGACTGTTCAATTCTGACCCGAGCGTCATAAACAAAAGTCTCACGCTCAACGGGCATCAGGTTACTGTGGTTGGCGTAATGCCACCCGCTTTTGAGTTGCAATTCCCAATCAGTATGCGTGTGGGTATGTGGGTCCCGATGGTTATTGATCCGGGTGATGCTAATCGCAGTCTTAACTTTCTCTACGCGGTGGGCCGGCTTAAACAGGGCGTTTCGCAAGAGCAGGCACAGACGGAGATGAGCCTCATCGCCAGTCAGCTTCAACAGCAATATCCGGAGACGAATGCAGAGAGAGGCGTCAGAGTTGTTCCTTTGCACAAACAGATTGTGGGAAATGTTGAGTCATATCTTTACATGTTGTTCGCTGCGGTCGGCTTTCTCTTACTGATTGCGTGCGCGAATGTCGCCGGCTTGCTCCTCGCTCGAGTCACTACGCGGCATAGAGAAGTTGCTATCCGCATGGCGGTGGGAGCAAGCCGCTGGCGACTCATGCGTCAGCTATTAACTGAGAGCGTCATCATCTCCGCTCTCGGCGGCTTAGTGGGCCTGCTCTTCGCGTACGGTGGAATTAAACTGCTGGTGTCCCTCACGCCGTCAGCAGTGCCACGACTTCATGAGATTGGTTTGCATGTTCCAGTGTTCCTCTGGACACTGGCGATTTCCTTAGTGACTGGCGTGCTGTTCGGACTCGCTCCGGCAGTTCAAGCTTCAAGAGCAGATCTGAACCAGGCTCTTAAGGAAAGCTCCGGGCGAAACCCAGGAAGTTTTCAGGGCAGTGGCTTACGTAATCTGCTGGTCGTTTCGGAAATGGCGGTCGCGCTGCTCTTGCTGGTCGGAGCGGGTTTGATGACTAAGAGCTTCTTCCGCTTGCAGCAAGTTAATCCGGGCTTTGACGCGACGAATGTATTAAGCATGAATATCGCTTTGCCAACGTCTAAGTATCGCGAGCAACAGACAAATGTTTTCTACGACCAACTCATCGAGCGCGTTAGAAATCTACCGGGAGTGAAATCCGCTGGCGGCATTAACCCGCTCCCACTAAGCAACAGCAATATCTCCAACTCAGTTCTCGTCGAAGGAGCTCCGGTTGTGGCTTTGGCTGATCGTCCAAGCGTAGGCGTGCGGGTCATTACTCCGAGCTACTTTCAGACAATGAGCATCCCGATCTTAAAAGGCCGCTTATTCACCGAGCACGATCGCGATAATACTCCGAGCGTGATCATCGTTAATGAAGCGCTGGCCAGCCGCTTTTGGCCCAACCAGGATGCGGTTGGAAAGCGACTCAGCTTCGAAGAGGATTCGGGCAAGCAAGTCTGGCAAGAGATCGTCGGCGTTGTCGGCAACGTTAAGCATAAGGCCCTCGAGATCGACATAATGCCGGAAGCTTATTTTCCATATCAACAGTCTCCGAGTAATTTCATGAGCCTCGTCGTGCGCACTGCTTCGGATCCAGCGAGTATGGTTCCCGCGATACGGAGTCAGGTCTTGAGTGTAGACAAGGATCAGCCGGTCTCTGACATCATGACGATGGAGCAGCGGGTGGCAAAATCAGTTGCGGCAAAACGTTTTGTGATGGTCCTGCTCGGCGCCTTCTCTATTCTGGCGTTGGGTCTGGCTGCGGTAGGTATTTACGGAGTAATGGCCTATCTGGTAACCCAGCGAACGCAGGAGATTGGCGTTCGCATGGCGCTGGGCGCGCAAAAGCGTGATGTGCTGAGGCTGGTAGTCGCGAAGGGTATGGCTTTGGCGATTATTGGAACCGTAATTGGCCTGGTGGCTTCTCTTATGCTGACTCGTCTGATGACGAGCTTGCTGTTTGAGGTGACTCCGACTGATTGGCTTACGTTTGTGATAGCACCAATGGTCCTGCTCACTGTGGCACTACTCGCCTGTTACATTCCGGCGCGTCGGGCCACCAAAGTCGATCCGTTGATAGCACTGCGATACGAGTAGTCCTCCGCTCAGGCCCATTCGTCTCAGAATTGATACCGTTCGCGTATTCTTTATTGCCTTCCATCACTTTACTGCTTAGCATGCGCCGCCAAAAGGAGGCCCTATGAAATTCAGAATTCTCTTCATCCTCAGTTGCCTGCTGTTATCAGCCGCGTCGAGCTTTGGACAAGCGGCGCCGGAAAAGACTCCCGACGTCTCAACTGAGCTGCGCAACGGTTTCAATGAAGTTAACGGTTGGGTGACGAAAGCGGCTGAGACGGTCCCGGCCGACAAGTACAACTATCGTCCGGTGGACACCGTGCGGACTTTCGGCCAATTGATCGCGCACATCACTGATTCTTACAATTATTTCTGCGCCCACGGCGTGGGCAATAAAGTCGAGTGGTCAGATCCAGATCGAGAAAGGAACCACCGACAAAGACACGCTGCTTCCCAAGCTGAAGGAGGCTGTTGGACGTTGTAACGCTGCCTACGGCTCCGGCAATGCCCAGCTTAGACCATTATTTTCTAACGTGGGTCATACCAGCCTGCACTACGGCAACATCATTACGTACATGCGGATGATGGGTCTAAAACCACCGTCAAGTTAAGAGTTGAACACTGTCACAGACAACTTCAATAACTCTTGCGGCCGAAGTAACCAAGTCTGTTCGCGAGGTCCTTGACCATCTCCCAAATGTCCGGCTCAGCTGACCAGCCTCGGGGCGGTTCAAGCGATGACGGAACTTCAGCGGGACGTGGGATTGGATCTCGCAGAAAACCCGGATCGTTCCCACCTTCGACGCCACTATCAGCAGGTCCAAATGTTGAAAATGGCGAAGCTTCAGGATGCCTCATGGCTTCAATAGCCTGCCTATCGGTTCTCACTTCCAACCAGGCAGCGATGGCCCGCAACTGCGACTCACTATCATTGAGAAGATCCTCGGCTTTGACACGCATGTAACGGTGCGACGGCAGCGTTAAGCCGAAGAGCAGTATGCGCCTGTGAGTGCTATACCACGACGCAATGCCATACATCGGCTCATCGCGCTGCGGATCCTCGGGGACAGTTCGCGCACGATGTTCCTGCATCGACCGTTGCGTAGTTAGTGGATGGCGGGTCAAATGCAAGTACCGCGCTCGCGGATATGCCGACGACATACGCTCCAGAGCCTCATCGCTTAAAACATTGTCGGGCGACTTCTCCACTGCGATACGCGGGCTCACTCGGGTTAACAGCGCATCCAGAACGTCTGCCCCCGACCAGTGCCGATGCGCTCGGAGCCACTTGCGCGCCGTCGTTAACGACTCGAGTGTCTGGTCGCCAAATTCAAACTGCGCTAACGCACGAACCAACCCGGGACTTCTGTGTGTAACACCACGTTGAATCCAGTAGTCAGGAAGTGACGCTTCCAACGCTTCGATGGTTGGGCAACAGAAAAGTTTCAGTTCCGGAAATCCAACAAGCTCCGGATGCTGCCCGATCATGGTGGTGGCTATCGAGGAGTATGAACGTGCCGTACACAGCACGAATAGAGGTGAGAAGCGACCGGGGTCGCGAGGGCTCGGCTGTATCGCATCCGCCAACGAGATACTCTTCTGCTAATGGACTTGGGGAGAGATTACTGGACCACCAGCGCAATCAGGACTAATCGCTTCCATCAACAGGTCAATGTTTTCGGCAACAAATCGATCGCGGATCGTGAGCAGTCGCTTCCGATTGTTTTCGCAGTACGCTTTTATAGTTACAGGATCGAGGAAAGATCGATCGCCCTCTTCAAATGCCTGTGATGACTGCTCCACCAGCAGGAACAATTGCTCGTTGCTTTCGGCCGTCAGTGAACGCAGCTCCGTTTGATACTCGTCAGCGCCCCAAACAGCGGGAGCCAGACGTCGTATGCTTTCAAACTCGTCCCAGGCGTAATTCAATTCGTACGACAGACCTTCATGGTGTATCCAGGGACGCACTGCTGTCGTGAGCAAGCGGTGATATTCATTGAGCCGGACATCGAGGAAGTCGTAATCGGGATGAGTCAGATCTCCCCTCAGGCGTCCCTCCTTCTGAAGGCGATCGCGAATCGGAGTGCCGCCATAAGGCAGCATTCGCGAAAACACCGCAGCAGCGCGGCCATCACCTACCATGTTGCGCAGGAACTTTACGTTCGTTCGGATCGATTCAAACGTGCTCGACGGATCAAAGAGCATGAAGCCGTAGGAGACGAGTATTCCCAACTCCTTGAGCATGCGAACGGCCTCGAGATTCTGCTCAACAGTCATCTCCTTGTTGAGCACTTTCAACCCTTCCTCATCGCCTGACTCTATCCCCATGTAAACCAGGAATAGACCAGCATCACGCAATTTCGCAAACAACTCGGGATCGACGTATTCGCCGCGGCAACTGATCTTCCACAGCGTGTGATCTGCCAGGCCACTGTCATGAAGGCGGCCAACCAGCTCGTCGGCCCACTCGCGACCGACACGGCCCCAAAGCGGGAAGTCGTCATCCTGGAAGAGATAAATGCGCACACCGAACTGGTCGTGCAGGTGCTGCATCTCTTCAATGATCTTCGCCGGCTTGCGAACGCGAACGACTTTGCCGGGAGCAGTTCTGTAGAAAGTATGAATCGAACAGAACGAACAGCGGCGCACGCAGCCTCGACTGGCAAGTAGAGGCAGAGTTGCAAAGCCGCCGATATGTCCCGGCTCATAGGGCCGGTAGGGAAAGGGCAACGAATCGAGATCCTGCACGAGTGCTCGCGGTGCAGTTTCCACGACCTGATCGTCGTTGAGGTAGGCGAGCCCCGGAACCTCGCGCCAGTCTTTGCCGGTGCTGAGTCGCTCGACCAGATCGACCAGCGTCTCTTCGCCTTCGTAACGGACGACGCTGTCGAGCTCGGGAAAGTTTTTCAGACACTCGTCATGACAAAGGCTCGGGAAGTGCCCGCCCATTGTAAAGTGGCTCGTTACGCCCTCGCTGCGGAGGTGATCGGCGACGCGGCGATACTGCGGCAAGAAGCACTGGAAGATGAGTGAGAAGCCCACCACCAGAGGTTGGCGTGAGACCAAACGTGCGGCGATCTGTTCAGGATCATCGCGAACGTCGATCATCTCGACAACACGGCCCAACCGCTGCAGCACCGCCGCCAGGTAGCCCATCCCGAGATTACCCTGGTCCTGGTAACCGATAAGGGCAACGTCCGCGGGAGTCTGCGTCGCAGGCGAGTTGAAAAACGCTGAGGCTTTGCTCACTTCGCCTTTCCTGTAAGGATCTTCGACACGTTGGTTGCACCTTCGGCGATGTTTTTATGGATCTCAGCGATATTCGCGTGCACCTTGGCTACGGCATCCATCCTTGCCGCAACCACCCTGTTACGCACGGCTGGATCAAGGTCACGGAGGACAAATTCCATATCAATCGGATCAGTCGCAGGGCCGGGACGAAATCTCCAAATGGACGGTAATTGGCGAAGAAGATCCTCTGGAATCGACATAAGCGCTCTCCTTTTCAAAGATGAGTTTGATTAACGTCTGACTGGTTGGTTGATAGAGGCGTAATGTCAGAGGCTGAATGACGAGGGCGCAGGGGGAAGGCTCTTGAGAATTCAACCTTTGGGCGCTAAACGAACCGATCTGCGAGGTGGCGTGAGGCTATACCCAAATGGCGGCTCTGTCAATGTTTGAAAACAAAGTTTGAAAACAAAGTTTTTGGAGTAAAAAAATCTTGCATCTGCCACTCTCAACTGTGTTGTATTGCAATTAAGAGGACGTCTGATGCCGTACTTCAACTACGACACGTCAGTGATTATTTCACGCAAGATCATTGCTCTTCAGGGCTTTGCCTCCAGTCAGAATCCGTGGTGGAGAAAGTCAGTACCACCTGCGATAGCGGGTGGGTGCGCAGCTCTCGAGCAGCTTGGTGGTTCAACGCACAAAATGTCCGCGCTGTTGATCAAATGCGAGGTGATGGAGGAGTCGCCGCAAAGCTACGCACCCACCCGCTATCGCAGGTGGTACTGACTTTCTCCAACAGAAGTCTCGATTTTTAAGGCAAAGCTCAATCGTTAGTAGTTCGTCAGAATCTCTTCCGGCTTGAAACCCATCTTGCCGAGACGTTCGCGCGTTTGCTCGATCATCTCGCGCGAGCCGCAGATCAGCGCCACCGGCGCTGACAAATTCGGCAGGACGTGGTCCAACAACGACTGCACATAACCCGTCGGGCCGGACCACTCGTGCCCGTCCGGACGCGAGATTACCTGCCGCAGCTCAACACCGTGTGCGCTCCAGTCGTCAGTCTCATCGCGGTAACAAAAATCATCCGGCGTGCGCGCGCCGTAGAGCACAACCAACTGCCCAAACTCCTCTTTTCGTTTCAACACATGTCGCAATGCCGAACGCAGCGGCGCAACACCCGTTCCCATCGCCACGAACACCAGATCACGGCCTTTCATCGCGTCGAGGTTGAAGCCGTGTCCGGCAATACCGGCCAGCTCAATCTGATCACCAACACACATGTTGTAGATTACAGCGCTGGCTCCCACCTTCTGCTTCACCAGCACCTCGAGATCGCGGTCGTCAGGCGCACCGGCAAAAGCAAAGTACGCCGGCTCTTCGCCGTCCACTCGCAGCACCGCAACCTGTCCGGGAGTAAAATCCACCTCGCCGTCAGCACGAAGATCAAACGAACGCGTCGCCCGAGCCTGGTCGCGAACACCAGTAATCACAAGAGTCTGAGGTTTTTTGAGCTCCATCGGTTCCGCAGTGTAACAAATCAAACTTCCCATTCTCACGGCGAGTGTTTACAATTCAGACCCACATGAAGTGTCGCCCCTTCGCAACCATGCTCGTGATCGCGCTATGCGTCTGGTCTGTTCAGGCGCAGTCAGGACGCAAGCACACGAAGCCGGCTCCGGCGGCTGCTGTACCCACGCCGACTCCCGAACCAACGCCGCGCCAAAGAAAGTCGAGAAAGAATCGGAGCTGCTGTTCTACGTCGGCGCAGATCGTAACGATTCGTTTTCAATGCTTCCTTTCACATATCACGACGCGGTGGTGCGAGGTTGCGTCGAGCGCTTACGTGCGGGATCTTCGGCGGGCGTTGACGTAACCGACAAATCTTTCAGCCGCGGCGAAGCTATCAAAAAAGGCGAAGGCGGAATCACGCAGCTACGTCGTCTTGCTCAATTTGAAGTTCGACACGATGGCCCGAACAAACGAGGAGTTGATACTCGAATATGTCGTGTTCGCTCCCGGCACTGCGAAGATTGTAACGAGCGGAAATAGCTACACACGCGGCAATCGCGCTGGCCCATTAATCGTTGGACCAACAACTCGCGGCTCGACAAACGACGTGTATCGTGAACGACTGTTACTGCGGACCGGTGAGGATGCGGGAAACCGAATTCTTAAAGCACTTCATCTCGACGTCGCGATTCCAAGACAACCGTAATCCTGTCAATCTTGTAAATCCTGTAATCCTGTCTAAAACTAGCTCTCCTCATAAAGCCTCTCAATCACATCGCGATACTTCTCATCAATCACTCTTCGTTTCACTTTCATAGTCGGCGTGAGCTCGCCACCTTCAATCGTAAACTCATCCTCAAGTAACGCGATTTTCTTGATCCGCTCATACTTTGCCAAATTCGGTGTGAGTGCATCGATCTGCCGTTGAATCAAATCGATGATGCGCGGATGATGGCAAAGTTCACCCCGGCTCGTAACTGATATCCCCTTCAACTTGCAGTACGACTCAAGCTGCTCCCAAACCGGCACGATCAACGCCGCCGGAAACTTGCGCTCTGCTCCAATCAACACCACCTGGTTCACAAAACGCGACCCTTTGATCGCCTGTTCGATCGGCTGCGGTGCGATGTACTTACCGCCGGAAGTCTTGAACAACTCCTTCTTCCGATCGGTGATGCGCAGAAACCCATCCTTATCAAGCGTGCCAACGTCGCCGGTCTTGAACCAACCGTCGCTCGTGAACACCGCACGCGTTTCTTCCGGCTTGTTGTAGTAACCGCGCATCACGTTTGGACCACGTACTTCAATCTCGCCATCTTCCGCAATCCGGATCTCGACGTTCGGAATCGCCTTGCCGACAGTTCCCGGTCGAATGTCGTCGATGCTGCTGGTCGTGATCACGGGCGACGTTTCCGTCAAACCGTAACCCTGAACGATCGGAATACCCGCGCCAACGTAGATGTACGAGAGATCTTCAGACAAAGCCGCGCCGCCTGACACCAATAGCCGCATCCTTCCGCCAAACGCTCGTTGCCATTTCGAAAAGACCAGCTTCGACGCGATCGAATGTTTGAACTTCAGCAAAGCGGGAACCGGCTTACGAGCGAGCACAAACTCTGCATACTCACGAGCAACTGAAATGGACCACGCGAGCAACGCGACGCTTACTTTGCCTCTCTCGGCGGCAGTCTCGCGAATGCGCTGGTAGATCTTTTCAAAAATGCGCGGCACACCGACCAGCACCGTCGGATGCACTTCGCGCAAGTTTGGACCAATCGTTTGCAACGACTCCGCGAAATAAACAGCCATGCCCTTGTGCAGGTACATGTACATCGCCTGTCGCTCGAAAACGTGCGACAACGGCAACACCGACAGCGCAATGTCGTGTTCACCAAAATCGTGATGTCCTGACGAGTCGATCAGATTTGAGACGAGATTTGAATGCGAGAGCATCACGCCTTTCGGTTCGCCAGTCGTGCCTGAGGTGTAAATGATCGTCGCCAGATCATCCGGCGTCGTTTCGACTACAGAACGATCGATGTAGCCCGGCTCGCGCTGCTCAAACTCGCGTCCCTTTTCTTCGAGTTGGGCCAACGTCAGCCCCTCCTCGCCTGTTACGCCGTCCGCTTCGAAGAAAATGACGTGCTTCACTTGCGGGCACTCACCCAGAGCGTCCTTCAACTCGATAAACTTTTCTCGATTGGGCAGAAAGAGAACGCAGGCGCCGGAATCGTTCAGGATATAACGCACCTGAGGCGGCATTAACGTCGCATAAATCGGAACATCAATCGTGCCCGCGAAGATCGAACCGGCATCGGTCAGCGTCCATTCAACGCGGCTTTCGGACAGCAAAGCGACACGATCACCGCGGCGCACACCGATCGCATGTAGTCCGGCAGCGATACGTTTGGCGCGCGCCAGCAACTCGTCGGATGAGACCGAGGCCCAGCGGCCATCGCTCTTGTAATTCAATGTGTCAGGACGTTTGTGATTGCGCGCGATTCCGGTGAAGACGTCAACGAGCGTAGCCGGTTCGTCAGGCGATAAGACGCGCCGAGGCGGAGTGCTTGAATGAACATCGTACTCAACCGCTCGATTCACGCTTATTTACTCCGTTCAGAAAAATATCCAGCACCTCATCCGCCATCGGCGCGAGTTTGTAGCGACGTTTGGAGAGGATCCAGTTCGTCGCCATTTCGTCGAGCGCGCCAAAGAGAATTTTGGCGACTACATTCGCGTTTAGATCCGCGCGAAAGACGCCGGCGCGTTGTCCTTCTTCGAAATGTCGACCGGATCAACGCGAGATACTCTGCAAAACCAGCCGCCGAAAACTCTTCCATAAACTTCGTCGAGCCGCGCAACTCGACCTGGAAGACGACCGCGAGATCGCGATCGGCGCCGAGTCGCTCGAGATGCAACGCCGCGATCTGGCGCAGTTTTTCCCTTGGATCCGTAACACGCTCGATCTGTTTCCTCGCGGCGTCGAGCGCTTCCTCAACACTGCGGTCAAAAATCGAATGGAGAATGTCTTCCTTGCTCTTGAAGTAAAGATAAACGGTGCCGTCGGCGACGCCGGCTTCGCGAGCAATGTCCGCGACTTTCGAATTGAAATAACCGTTGTGGGCAAAGACACTGGTGGCAGCGCGCAGGATTGCTTCACGTTTATCGCCGCCGGCGGCGCGCACAGTGGTTAATGAACGAGCAGAGCGCATATTCGATCTGAAATGAATGATGCCTCACTCAGTAACGTTTCCGCAATGAATAGACCGCAGAACGACAAAAGTATTACTTAGCGCGGGGCTGGTGCGTCGTCTAAAATTTCCTGGTCGGATAAGAGGCTCGGCTCGAGTTCGCGTGGCACACCTCTCAGCAAAAACTCCTGCGTGGGATACGGAATCTTGATCGAACGTTCGCGGAAGAGCCGTGCGATGCGGAAATTGATGTCGCTGCGAATCTGCACGTGACGACGCGGCTGATTGGTCCACACCAGCAACCGGAAATCGAGCGAGTAGTCGCCAAACTTCAAAAACTGCACTCGCGGTTTCGGCTCCGCGATAACATTTGGTACGTCGTGCGCCGCTTCAATCAGCGTCTGAGTAACCAGCTCGATGTCGGAATCATCCGCAACGCCAATCGGAATCGCGATGCGCGCACGCGGATCGCCGTACGACCAATTCACCACCCGCTGGCTGACGAGTTTTGAATTCGGCACGATGATCGCGATTCGATCGTTTGTCATCACCAGCGTCGTGCGCAAGTTAATACTCTGCACGTCGCCTTCATCTTCACCAATCGTGACGCGATCGCCGATTCTGATCGGCCGCTCGAAAAGCAGAATGAAGCCTGATGCGATGTCCGCCGCGATGTACTGAAGACCAAAACCGATACCGACGGAAAGCGCGGTAAAGATCACGGCGATCGAAGTGAGATCGATCGCAAACGCCTGCTTCAGGGCGACCAGCACGCCGACCGTGAAGACGACGTATTTGGCGAGCCGGCAAATCGTGTAACGCAGCCCGGGATCGATGTGACGACGGTTAGCGAGTCGTCGCTCAAGCAAAACACTCGACCACCGCGCGATGAAGATCGTCAGCAGCACAACAACCGCGCCGACGATCACACTCGAAACAGAAACCGTGATTCTTCCGAACGTGAACTGTCGCGTCAGATAGGCCCAGATCTGGGCTATGATCGCCCTGTCCTGCAAAAACCAAACTTATGCTCGTAAGTTGAACAAACATCCAATCTCAAGCATAGCTTTTTGTCTGTTACAAAAGCGTTGTAACCGTAAGTCGTTTTCCGAGCGACTGACACAAAACTGCCATTCGTCCCTCTGAAAAGTTTCATTGACACGTGTCTAAACGTAAAACTAAGATGTTTGACCAAAACCGATCCAGAAACTTGAACAAATCAGCCCTTAATCTGCGACAACCCCAATAATTAGGAGACAACTATGCGAACCCCCGTTCGTCACAGCTTCCCCCGGATCTCAAATTTTGCAGCTAGCCTTATTCTCACACTGCTGATCGCTCCATCGATCCTTGCGCAGAGCCAAAGCACAACCGGAAGATCGAGGGCAGAGTTGTAGATGCGAATGGCGCCGTAGTTCCCGGCGCGAACGTCGAAATTAAAAACCTCGATACCAGATGTGGTCGCGGAACCTGACAACAGACGAGGAGGGCAGATTCGTAGCTCTTGCGCTTCAGCCCGGTAACTATTCGGTAACGGTCTCCAAAGCAGGGCTTTGCACACCGTAAAGTCGAGAGCACTGCGCTGACAGTGGGCCAGACGTTAACCATTCACTTTTCACTTAAGCTCTCCGAAGTTGCAGGAACCGTTACGATCACTGACGACTCCAACGGTCGACACCGTGAAGACGGAAGTCAGCACCACGATCAACGAGACAGCCGTGAGCACGACACCGATCCTCGGACGCAAGTTTGAAGATCTGCTGACACTCACTCCCGGCGTCAGCATCACGCAGGGACCCGACGGCGACGAGATCAACTTCTCGGGTCAACGCGGAATCTTCAACAACGTGAGTCTCGATGGTGGCGACTACAACAACGGTTTCTTCGGCGAACAACTCGGCGGACAACGCGCCGCAATCGACATCACGCTCGAAGCAGTGAAAGAGTTTCAGGTAGTTGCGACGGGCGCGAGCGCGGAGTTTGGTCGCACGGCCGGCGGCATTATCAACGTCATCACGAAGTCAGGCACAAACGATGTTCATGGCAGCGCCTTTTACTTCCAGCGCTTTGAAGCACTGACAGCAAACACTTCCGACGGCAAGCCACTCAAAGATTTTCATCGCGAACAGTACGGCGCCACGATCGGTGGTCCATTCAAGAGAGACAAGGCTTTTTACTTTTTCGCATTCGAAGGCATTCGCGAGAACCTGGAGCGCGCCAATCTGAGCGAACCGATCGGCGCCACGCCTTGCCCGATAGCGACGCCAACAATCCTCGCGAACGAAGCACTGATCAACGGCAACGACGATTGCCAGCGGCTCGCTTTGATCAATTTCTTCCGCGCGACGCGCAATCAGGAAGAAGGATTGCCGATCCAGCACAAGATCAACAACCAGGCGTTCTTCGCGAAAGTCGACTTCAATCTTCAACAACGCAAACCAGCTCGCGATCTCGTACAACTTCGATCTACTCGAAGAACACAAATCAAACATTCGACGTCGCGACTTACGGCAACTCCGCCAACGGTATCGAAGGTCCATCAAAGATCAACGTCATTCGAGTGAACCTTTTCACCACCGTCTCGCCGACGAAGCTGAACGAAGCTCACTTCTCTTACGCGCGCGAGTTGCGACCGCGTTCTGCGATTCCTTCAAACGTTCCGGCGGACACAGCGATGGGATTCGCAACCACTTTCCGCTTCGGAAATCCGTTCTTCCTGGAGCCGGCCGTCGATGAGCTGTTGTGGCGCACGCACGTAAAGGACAATTTCTCGATCGTTACCGGCAATCACACGCTCAAATTCGGCGGCGAGTGGCTGCACACGCTGAACGATCAGGTGTTTCGTGGCTTCTTCACCGGGCGTTACATCTTCGACAGCGTTACGGATTTCTCCGTTATGCATCACCGGCAGCTCCCGGACGGCTTTGGACCAAGCACAGTCGGTTGCTCTGATGGAACGTTTCGTGACCGCGCCGGCCACTTGTCCGGGCGGTACGACTACGCGGTGGTCCATTGCTGCTTTACTTGCAGGGCGCAGGCTTGACCGGTCCCGCGACTGACGCCGCCGGCTTTTCGAACATCAAGAACGAAGACATCGCGTTTTTTGCGCAGGACTCGTGGAAGATTCGGCCAAACTTCACGCTCAACTATGGCTTGCGCTGGGAAGCACAGATTTTCCCGGATCCGGTGGTGCCACCGAGCCAAACGGCCTACGGAATCTTTCTGAACGATCCGCGCTTCCCGTCTGACGGCACGCTGCCGAATCCAAACGAAACAGTTTCAACCACGACTCGGATTTGCGTGGGACATTTCGAAGGTAGGCAAATCAGTGTTGCGCGCGAGCGCGGGAATTTACTACGCGCGGCAAAACATGCTGTCGCAGGTGGGCTCGATCACGACGAACGGCGTGCAGCAACAGACGATCTTCCTGAACACGCCGATCATTTCGTCAGGCGTGCCTGGTCCAGTTTGGCCCGGCGTCGTCGCGCCGCCGTCGAGCGTGGTGCCTTGCGTCGACGGCGGTGTAACGAATCCGTTCCCGTGCTTCAGCGGCGTGCGTGTGTTCAGTCGCGACTACGCGAACCCGCGCATCTACACCACGAACGTCGGCTTCGAGCAGGAGATCGCGACAGACTGGTCGCTCTATCTCGACTATCACACACTCGAAAGGCGTGCACCTGACACGCTTCCTCAACATCAATCGCAACAACTTCTTCTCGCCGTTTCTCGGTGAGACGATGGTCACGAGCGCGGTCGGCAAGTCGGTTTACGACGGCTTTACTGTCGGCATGAGGAAGCGCTTCTCGCAGACGTTACCAACTCGAGTGGAACTACACGCTCGCGAAAGACAAGGACGACGATTCAAACGAACGCGATCCGTTTACCGATCGCGCGTTTGATATCAACAATCTTCAGCTTGACTACGCGCTGTCTGATCGCGACATCCGTCACAAGTTCAACTTCTTCACGTTTATCGAGATGGGTTGGGGATTCGACGGAAACTTCCGCGTGCAGGGACGAACGCGCTCAGCCGATCACGCCGGGCGGCGTTCGCACCGCGACCAATCGCAACACCGCGCGCAAAGACAACGAGTATTTCTCGTTTGACTGGCGCATTCAGCGGCCGATCAAGCTGAACGAACGCTTCTCGATCATTCCGATCATCGAGATGTTCAATACGTTCAATAACGCCAACAACATCAACCCACTCGTCACGCCGGGCCTGTTTAACTTCGACGGGTTCCTGCGGCAGGGCGTCGGCGATCCACGGCAGGTGCAGTTGGCGGTGAAGTTAACGTTCTAGATGGTGAGGTAGTTTTGACAGGATTCCAGGATTTACAGGACTGTCTTGTAAATCCTGTTAATCTTGAAATCCTGTCAAAGAATGCCTCCAGCTTCTCGCGATCAAGATTTCCATTGGTCCGTAATCCACTGCAAACATCAATTCCAAAGGGCTGAACTTCTCGAATCGCCGCCGCGACATTCGACGGGTTCAGCCCTCCTGCAAGAAACAACGGCACCTCAATCGCTTCTCTAATCTTCCGGCTCAAGGTCCAATCGTGCGTTCTGCCCGTTCCGCCGAGCTCCTTGATCGCCAACGACTGATTCCCTGAATCCAACAAGACCGCATCGACCTCCGGCGCAACCGCAATCGCTTCATCCACCGCTTCCGGTCCAGTCACATGTACGACTTGAACAAGCGAAACACCCGGCAGCGCCTCGCGCAACTCCTGATAACTTCCGTGCGTCAGTCGATCGCAAATCTGGATCGTATTGACACCAAGTCGCCGCTGCTGATCGATGATCGACAGCCGCATCCTGCAAACACGTGAGTAAAAACGAGCTGACTCCCGGCGGAATCGTCGCCGCAATTTCCGCGATCAACTCTTCGGGAATCGGACCTGGACCACTCGGCATCGCCGACACGAGCCCAACCGCTGACGCGCCCGCCTCGATCGCCATCCACGCCTCTTCGACGCTCGCAATGCAACAGATCTTCACTCGCGGCCTTGTAGTTGGTTTCATCTCTTGATCACTGGCAATTCGATCATCGACAGCCCACGGCTGTTTCGTTGCATTGCAATCTCCGGCGTGCCCTCCGCCGGTACGCGTATAAAAGTATCTTTGTCGTGACCCGCAATCGCAATACGCAGCCGGTGTCCTTTTTTAACTAACACCGAAATAGGCTGCAAGCCAAACTTCAGACGTCCCTGTTAGACAGGATTACAGGATTTTCAGGATTGACAGGATAGAGGCTACTTTGAGCAACCTCACTGCATCTTAGGCACAGCTTTACAAAGAGATTCACACCTGGATCTCGAATCGAACAAAAAGTGCGGGTGAATTTCATGCGGCGACCTGGCCGCATTGTCTCGAAGTGTGCCCGCAACAGAGCACACGAATTTCAAAAGGAGAATTACCATGAACCGACTGCGTTTGCCGGCGTCGCGCCTGGCGCTGGCTCTGCTCTCCCCGCTTGTCTTTGCTGTTTCCAGTTTGGCCCAAAGTGCAGCTACTACGCCTGACGGTTGGGTCGTGCTCCCCGTGAGCGAATACACGGCGCTAAAGCGCGCCGCCGCTCCGGCTGAGCCTGAACCTGTTGCGCCGCCCGTCGAAGCGACGCTCAGTCGCATTGATTACGATCTGAAAGTTGACGGCGATCTCGCAACCGGCGAAGCGCGGTTAACTGTAGACGTGATCAAGAACGGCTGGGTGCGCATAGCGATGCCCGACGGGCTGATCGTTCGAGATGCAAAACTCGATGGCCGTCCCGTCAACCTCGTGATGAACACGACTGACAAAGGTCCGGGCCGCGCCGATCTGCTGCTGTCAAAAACCGGTCGCTCAGTGTTGACGATGAAGATCGTCGCTCCGGTAACCACAGTCGCAGGCACAGACATACTGCATCTTCCCGTCAGCAACTCCGCCGTCTCCCACGCAGTCGTCGAGTTAATGCGACAAGGCGTCGATGTACGAATCACCGGCGGACTACTGCTGGAACATTCAGAAACAGCGAGCGGAAGTCGCTGGGTTGCGAATGGACGAGGCGGCGAGCCACTCACCTTCGGATGGCGACGAAAAATCGACGATGAACGGTCAAAACAACCGCTGCGATTTCGTGGCTCGGTCACACAGCTCGTCGGTTTGGGAGAAGACGCGACGCAGGTAAACGCTGAAGTTCAGGTCGAGGTCATGCAGGGACTTGCGAACGAAGTGCGCGTGCAACTGCCGGAACAGCTCACGGTGAATCAGGTTTCAGGCGCGATGGTTGCTGACTGGGACGTCGCGAACCACGAGCTCAAAGTGCTGTTTATCGAGCCCGTGCAGAAGACCGCGCGATTCACATTAAGCGGCGAGTTGCGACTCGCGCGTGCAGGAAAATTGGACATTCCGTTGATTCGCCTGCCGAACGCTGAACGTGAAACGGGCGGCGTCGGTGTCGAAGTTCTCGGCGCGGGTGAGATTAAGGAGCGCCGTCCGAGTGGGATGGAAGATGCCGAAGCCGGTGAGTTGGGCCAACTGATTTCGAACCGACAATCACCTTCGCTAATCGCTTTCCGCCTGCAACCGGCAGACGGCAAGTCGCCCCGCACACTTTCGCTCGACGTCGAGCGCTACACGCCACAGGCAGTGCTCACCGCAAATATCGAAGAAGCCGAGTACAACACACTCATCGCTGCTGACGGAAAGATCCTGGTCCAATCGCGCTTCGCAGTGCGAAACAATCAGCGCAACTTCCTGAAACTCACGCTGCCTTCGACGGCGGTGTTGTGGAGCGCGTCGGTCGCCGGTCGTCCAATCAGACCCGGGAAAGCGCCGGACGGCTCACTCCTGCTTCCACTTGAAAAGACTCGCTCCGGCGAAGAGGCACCAGCATTCGTCGTCGAAATTTCTTATCTCGATCGAGCTGCTTCATGGACCGACAAGGGACGCACGCGCGTGTCGCTCGTCGCAGTCGATCTTCCAATCTCGAAGTCGCATCTGTTGCTGCATCATCCGCCACTGTTTCGCGTAACACCCGTGCCGGGACTCTCCGGCAGTTTCCGCGTTGCTGATTACGCCGGGCCTGCAGTCGTCTGCGTTGCGTTCCGGGGCGCCGCCATCTGCAACCGAGCAGCAGCGCGCCGAAGGCGAGATCCCTGCCGATCAAACCGAGACAAAACAGCTCGTGGCAAAACTTCGCGACGACAAACGCGGCACGCGACCGTCACGAAATCTTCCGTTGCGCGTTGTGTTTCCACACTTCGGTCCGTCGATCTTCCTGATATCGGAGTTGACCGCCGAGAACCAGACACCGGCAATTGAGTTTGACTTCCAGCGTGAGAGAAAGAGAGGCGACCGATGAAAGCACTAATTCTGATTTTACTGATCACCGTCGTGGCCGCCGGCCAGCAACGCAACACAATAGTCAGTACACCTTTGCCCGCGCCGGGAACAGCGGGAACAGTAACGCTTTCGCTCAGCGAATATAACCGTCTCGTTGAGCTCGCCACGCGCAAAGGCACAACGCCTGATGAAGTGCCGCAACCTTTTGTTTTGTCGCGCGCTGTTTTCAAACTGCGCGTTGAGAACCAAACACTGGTCGGCACTGTTGATATCGACGGCTCACTGCTCGCGAAAGGATCGGTGAAGACTCCTCTCACGACCGCGCTAACGATTCTCGAAGCCAAACAATTAACCAATCCGCTGCCGCTGTTGCAGGAAGGCTCACACCACGCAGCGATACTGAGTGGTCCAGGTCCTTTCGCGGTCTCGCTCGGCGTGGCGGCTCCGTTGACGATCGAAGCCGGACGCGCTTCGTTCACGCTTCCGGTTCCACTCGCAAGCAGTTCGATTCTGACTCTCGAGCTGCCCGGAAATCACGCGAACGTTCGCGTCGAGCCGGGATTGGTTACGAGTCGCGACACAGCCAACGGTCAAACTCGCATCGAAGCCGCGCTCGAACCAGGCAAAGCTGCGCGCATCTGGTGGACCACTCGAGAAATCGCCGCGCCGGTTGCACAGCGTGAAGTACGTTTTCTTTCTGACGTCAAATCGGTCGTCTCTGTTGGCGATTCACAGTTGCGCCTCACGGCGCTTTGCGACGTTAACGTGGTCCAGGGTGAAGCGGCGGAGTTCAAAATGTCTTTGCCACAGGGATACGAACTGGTAACCGCGTCAGGCAGTACGCTCGAGTCGCACGACGTTTCCGGAAACACACTAACGTTGCGAGTTCACGATCCGGCGCGTCGTAACCACCAGTTCCTGATCGCTATCGAACGAACCAATCGCGAGACCCAAGCCGCGGCCCCGCTGCTCGAATTTGCGGATGCGCAACGCGAAACGGGTGAGGTGCTTGTCGAAGGCGTGGGCGCAATGGAGCTTAAAGCGACTGAGTCGGGCGCGCTGCGTCGGATGGACGTGCGTGAAGCAGGCGCGATCACGCGATCGCTTTCGCATTTTCCACTGCAGGCGGCATTTCGTTACAACCGTCGCGCAAGCGAAGCGCCTAAGCTGCAACTCGAATGGCGACAGTTTCTCGATGCCGACGTGCTTTCCGCAGTCGCGGAGCGCGCGACTGTCACAACGCTAACGAACATCGAAGGTCGCACGTTAACCGAGGTTTCTCTGCGTGTGCGCAATCACGCGAAGCCGTTCATGAAGATCGAGCTGCCTGCCGGCGCACAATTGCTTTCGGCGGAAGTCGAAGGCGAGCGAGTGAAGCCTGTTGAGGGCAAGGACGGAACTCGTGTTCCATTGCTGCGCGCAGGACTCGATTCGTCGAAGCCCTACAACGTGTCGTTTGTTTACTACAACTCGGGAGCGAAGTTCGCGAAGAGTGGTGCTTACGACATGGGCCTGCCGAAGTTGAGCATTCCCGTGAACTTGTTGACGTGGGAAGTGTCGCTGCCGGAACGACTCGAAGTGAGGCAATTCGGCGGCAATGCGCTCTCGGCAGAACTGTTTCCGGCGTCGATCGCGAAGAACATCGTCGATGGTGAAGACGACGTTTACGACGGCGCACAGAGCTGGTCGCAAGTGGATCTCAGCGCGCTCGAGCCGGGACAAGTCGGCGGCGTCATAGTCGATCAGAACGGTGCGGTTATTCCGGGCGCGGAAGTCACTATCACCAACACACAAACTGGGGCCACTTTGACGACAAGATCTGACGATGAGGGTCACTGGCGGATCGCGGGAATGCAGCCTGGCGCAGTCAAAGTAGCCATCGCAGTTCCGGGGTTCAAGAGAATGCAGTACGACTTGGATCTTCACGCGTCCAAGCCGGCGCGTATTGGAACGACGATGGATGTGGCGAGTATCAGCGAAACCGTGACTGTGACTGGGAGCGGAGCCGAGATCAACAGCCGCCAGATCGAAGACATGGTCAAGAAGAACCAGCTCGCGCAGTTGAACGCCAACTCTCAGAACGTATTCAACCTGCAACGTCGCGTCGCGGGAATTCTGCCGGTGGCAGTCGAAGTGCCACGCAGTGGCAAGTCATATCGCTTCGTGCGCCCACTGGTGATGGAAGAGGAGACCCGGATCACGTTCCAGTACAAATCCAGGTAAATTAACGCCGAAGGCGTTGGCTAATTTTAGCCAGGGTTGGAGCGCAGCGACAACCCTGGGGATAAATCGCAAACTACCAATAAACCCTGCAAAGGGTTAGGCAGTTGGCGAACCCTTTCAGGGTTCAATCAAATATTTTATGTTTCTATCCCAGGGTTCGTCGCTACGCTCCAACCCTGGGCTGAAATTAGCGAACGCCTTCGGCGTTAATTGAAACTACATCAAGGTGTTTGGAAGAGTTAAGCCCCGTACCAGAGCACCGCGAAGAAGTGGCACGTGGTGCCGGCGATCACGAAGAGATGCCAGATGAAATGGTTGTAACGGATTCGCTGCGCGGCAAAGAACGCGAGGCCACCGGTGTACGCGAGCCCGCCTGCGAGTATTAAAAGTATTCCCGGCACAGGGACCAGCAAAAGGATCGGTTTCACTGCAACAACCGCGAGCCAACCCATGATCACGTACAGCGCGATGCAGATCGGTGAGTAGCGTGTTCGCTCTCTGATTTTTAATGTGATGCCGACGATCGCGAGCGTCCAAATCGCGGCCAGCAACGACCAGCCCCATGGACCACGCAACACGCCGAGACTAAACGGCGTGTACGTTCCCGCAATCAGCAGAAAGATCGCAGTATGATCGAAGAGCCGGAACAGTTGCTTTGCAGCTTCGTGTGTTAGCGAGTGATAAAGCGTCGAAGCGAGATAGAGCAGGACCATCGTACCGCCAAAAACACTGACACCGACGGTGAACTGAACGTTGCCGGAGCGCATGGCCGCGGCGATCAGGATCGGAACAGCAACGAGCGCGAGGACCAGTCCGAGTCCGTGGCTAATCGTATTGGCGAGCTCTTCTCTCGACATACGGCGGCATTGTACACGAGCCGTGGGTTTTAGCCGCGGATTTTCGCGGATAAACGCGGATC
Organism: uncultured Acidobacteriota bacterium; assembly: GCA_963748155.1. Lineage (GTDB taxonomy): Bacteria > Acidobacteriota > Blastocatellia > Pyrinomonadales > Pyrinomonadaceae > PSRF01. The sequence goes on from CAVVHV010000007.1 coordinate 119,728, forward strand.
TTTGTGCTATTGTTCGCGCCTGAATGGATCTAATCTTCCTGATCCTCGCGTTGTTGCTGCTGGCAGCGCTGCTTTCTGCAATCGTGCTGCCTATCGTCGCTCTCGTCATCTCAGTTAAAACCAGAAACAGGATTGCTCGACTTGAAGCCGCTCTCGCAGGAGGGCCGATAGTCCTCGAGCCTCGACCAGCACCGCCACCACCACCCGAGCCAGTAATACAACCACCGCCGATCGCGCCTGAACCGCCGCCGGTGATCCCTGAACCGCCGCCGGTGATCCCTGAACCGCCGCCGGTGATCCCTGAACCGCCGCCACAACCATCACCACCTGCGGCGCCAGCACTAAACGCCTTTGAAATCGAATCGATTATCGGTCGTCGCGGTGTTGGCTGGGTCGCGGTCGTATTGATTCTTATTGCCACCGCTTTCTTTCTGAAGTACGCCTTCGACAATCGCTGGATTGGCGAGTTGGGCCGCGTGTCGATCGGTATCGCGTTTGGTATCGCGATGTCTGTCGCCGGTTTTCGATATCATCAACGAGGCTGGCGCATCTTTTCGCAGATACTGACGGCCGGCGGCATCGTGCTGCTTTACCTTTCCACCTACGCCGCGTTTGGCTACTACCATCTCGTCGGACAAAAGACCGCTTTTGCGTTCATGGGAATCTTGATTGCTGAAGCGGCCGCGATCTCTCTCGTTTATAACGCACCCGCGATCGCGATCATGGCGCTCATCGGCGGACTACTGACGCCGGTTCTGCTTCACTCCGATCGCGATCAATATCGATCGTTCTTTGCGTATCTCGTCGTGCTCGACGCCGGTGCTTTGGCGCTTCTCAAACACTGGCGCGGACTCAGCTCGATCGCATACTACGGCACACAACTACTCTTCTGGACCTGGTACGACGAAAACTACCACCATCAAAAGCGTGGCGCTGTTCTGATTTTTCAAACGGCGATATTCCTTCTCTTCCTGCTGGCCCATCTCGCACGCGAGCTGTTGCGGCGCGAGTCAGCCACGCTCGAAGACGCGCTGCTGCTGTTAGTCAATCCGTTCGTCTTTTTCGCTACGTCTTATCACCTTCTGAATCCAACGCATCACGATTGGATGGGCGCGTTTGCAATCCTTATGGCGCTGCTCTATGCAGGCATCGCGAAGATCCTGCTGTCGCGTGGCGTGAAGAGTCGTCGCGAGATTCTGCTGCTGATTGCCGTTGCACTCACGTTCGTGACGATCGCCATTCCGATCCAGTTACGTTCAAACTGGATCACGATCGCGTGGGCTGTCGAAGGCGTCGCAATACTCTGGGCCGGTCTTGAAATTCAATCCGTTCGCCTGCGCGTCCATGCGTTCGCGCTCTTTGCCCTCGCGTTTTTCAAATTTCTTTTCTGGGACACGCCTGACGGTTATCGCCCGCCATTTATTCCGATCTTCAATCGCTACTTCCTCTCGTCGCTCGCGGTGATCGGTTGTTACGTCGCCGCCGTTTATCTCTTCGAACGAGCCGGTAAACGGAAACTCGTCGACGAGCGCGGGACGAAGCTCGTGATCGCGTTGTGCGCCGCTCTCACCTTCTGGCTACTGATATCGATCGAGACGCACACGTACTTCATCGGACGGGCGCTGGCTGAAAGGGCGTCGGCAGACGCTGCACACGAGCGTTGGCTGGGCCAGATGGCACTCTCCGTTATCTGGGCCGCATATGCTGCTGCACTCGCAGCCTTCGGATTCGCTCGTCACGTGGCCGTGATCCGCTGGGCCGCGCTCGCGCTTTTTGCGTTAACAATCGTCAAAGCCATGCTGGTTGATATCGCACAACTCCAGCAGCTCTATCGCATTATCGTGTTCGCTGTCCTCGGCATTTTGTTGCTGCTGGTCGCATGGGGTTATCACAGGGCATTTCATTCGCGGGAGCCAGTCACATGAAGTCTCTACTCTTTGTGATCGTCGCGGCACTGGTGTTGGTCGTTTCAGTCTCCGCGCAAACTTCTCTGTCGCTGTGGCCTTATTATGTTGAGGTCACGCCGCAAAGATCTGACGGTCAACTTTACGATCTCGCCGTGCCGCTTCCGGTGATGGACAAAGCGCGGGCTGATTTAGCGGACCTGCGACTCTTCGACGCTAACAACCGCGAGATTCCCTACGCCATTCGCATCCGCAGAGACGTGGATGAAAAACGAGAGATACCCACGCGGCTTTTTAATTATGGATCTGCTGGTCCATCGACGAGTGAAGTGTCTGTAGATCTCGGCGAGAATCCCGGCGAGCACAACGAGATCGAGATCGAAACGAGCGGTGTTAACTTCCGGCGCCAGGTCGTGATCGAAGGCAGTGATTCAGGTCGCGAATGGCGGACGCTAAGTAACGAAGGCATACTTTTCAGTTTTGCGTCGCAGAACAATGTGGCCGAGTCAGAGCGAGTCTCGTATCCGACGAGCCGGTATCGATACCTGCGCGTGAAAGTGTCGCGCGATCCGATTACTGATGATGAGACGCCGCGGGTAACGGGCGTGAAGGTGACGATGGCTGTGCGCGAAAAAGGTTTGCTGTCGACGTGGGACGTACCGGTGCCGTCTTATCAGTTGCAGCGCAATCAGGGAGCGCACGCGACTGTTTGGACGCTCGATCTTAGCGGGCGTGTGCCCTGCGATCGACTCAGTCTCGAGATCGCTGAGGACTCGTTTTCACGTCCGTTTCAAGTAGAGTCGATCGACGATCCGCAGTCTGTGCGCTTGTTGGCAAGTGGTGATTTAACTCGACATTCCGGCGAGGAAAAGAAACCGCTGGTGATTTATTTCAACGAAGAAACAGTCGTGCGCAAGCTGCGGCTTCAGATCACTGACTACAGCAATCCGACGTTGAATATCACGTCGATCAGTGCGAGCGCTCCCGCGCGGCAGCTGGTGTTCGAATTGAAGCCGCCGGCTGCGCCACCGTTACGATTGTACTTCGGCAACAACAACGTTTCGGCTCCGCATTATGATTTTGAGAATGAAGTCGCCGCGCGACTTTCGAAGGAGCCGGTTCACAGCAATCTTGGCGACGTGCTCGCAAACCGCGACTACAAACCCGAGCCGAAGCCGCTCACCGAACGCGCGCCGTGGCTGATATATGTTGTGCTCGCGGCCTCGAGCATCACGCTCGCGTTTGTCCTCCTGAGCCTCGCCCGCACCGCCACACGCCTCAATACACAGCAAACGAATTGAGCCAAAACCGAGTTCAGAGTTCAAGCTTTAGCTTGTAAGGCGTGAAGGGCGAACGCCGCAAGCTAAAGCTTGAACTCTAAACTCGGTTCGGTGCAGTCAGTTCATGGCATGGGAGTGAAACCCTTCAACGGGTTACCGTAAAACGCATCTGTCTGCCACGCCGTCTTGTTCCACGTGCCGTCCTGGTCGCCGATGATCACGACCGGAACGATCACGCGATCGCTACCGAGTTGATTGCTCAACGCGATTCCGTTGTCAAACTTTCCACCTGGCTGCACGGTGAACTTCAACGTTCGCGCCAGCTTGTTGTTCCAGAGAAGTTTGAACTCGTATTCACCGGGATTAGCGGCGAGCGTGAAGATGTCTTTGGTGACGGGATCGTCCGTCGTGTTGCTGCCTTTGATGTTTGGAAAGTCGCATTCCACACAGAGAACACAGAGGTTGCACAGAGAATTTTAATTAAGTACTACTCGCGTTTCGTCATCTGACCTTGCAGAAACTTGACTGCGGCTTCGAGGATCTCATCGCGCCCGTCAGCCAGCCCTCGAATCGTCGGCGCCACTTTTATCGTTGGTTGAATTCCGACTCGCTGTAACTGTCGACCATCGGCGTGACGGACGTCGTGCCCGCTGAAACTCACCGTCAGGTTACCCGGCAGGACCATGTATGTTATGTCGCCATTTGCACCCGCCGTGGGCGTACCGATAAAAGTTACATCGGTTGCAGCTTCGAAGAGCAAACACGTGTGTTCCGCCTGACTGATCGCATCTTCGTTTATCAGCACGACGACCTTGCCCTTGTATATGTCGCCCTGCGGATCCGGAATCCTTTGCGAAAACGAATAACTCGCGGTGTCAGCCAACTCTGAGTTGGTCAGATTTGTGGCTTCCAGAACCGGCCTCGAGAAGAGTGCTCCTACCACATTTCCCTTATCGGTCAGACGCGGAGCGATGGACCATGCGGTGCCGTTCGGATAACCGCGCATGTCGAAGATTACAGCAGGCGTTCCTTTGATCGTCTCGAACATCTTATCGACTTCGCCGCCTTGCAAACGATCGAGATCGACATAGCCATAGCCACTCGGCAACACCTGCATAACTGGCGTTGAGCGTTCCAGCAACTGGAACAACTTCGGATCCGTGATCGATTGCGAGCGAGGCAACTTGACGTCGCGTACTTCGCCTCCGGTTCCCTGTACCTTCAGTTTAACGACGCTATCTTTTGGCCCAAGCAGCAAGCGGCCATTCACGTTCCTCATCAACCACTGCGGCGTTGACGCAGCCGTATATCGGGCCAGTAACTCGCGTCGCTTTTCCACCGGCTCGCCGTCAACTGCCAAAACAACATCACCGACTTTGATTGGCCACTTCTCGTCCAGAACTTTTGTGACGACGGATTTACTTTCGATGTAGGCCATCAAGACAGGTGGTAAGTGCGTGCCAAACTTTTCGCTCGCGGCATTTGCGTTTCGTAACACGCCGTGTGAGTCACGCATTTCTGTGACCAGCTCGCGCACAGTTAACTGGTAATCCACTGTGTCCTTGTTTGCTTCGAACTTCGGAATATAACGAGGCAAAATACTTTCCCACGACTCACCGATCAGGTGTTTGTAAGGAAAGAAATAGTTGATGACGTTCCAATAACGAAACAGAGCCAGTAGACGATATTCGGTGTTTGGAAAAACCATTTCGGCATAAGGCTCATCCTTCTGCGTAGTTTGCCCTGTTGCCGGAGACGGCGTGCGATTTTGTCTTTGCGCAGCTCTCTTTCGCTGTATCGCTTCTCTTAAGGCTGCATCCTCAGATGTGCTTTTAGTGACGGTGACATCTGGTTGAAGCTCGATCGAGCCGTCAGGGTTCACTAGTTCGAATGTGCGCATTCGCACTTTAACGCGCTCAGGAAGATCGATAGTGAACGCGTCACTGGTGGGTGATTCACCTTCCTGTATGACGACGGCGCGTCCGGCGGCCTGCATGCCACTGAGAATGTCAGCGAATGAAGGTGAGTTTTGATTGATGATGAAGGCGATTGGCGGTGTATTGGTTTTGCTTCGTCCGGCGATGGTTTGTGGCGCAGAGTTGATGAGAGCTGAATAGTAAAAGTTTGCTCCGCCGCCGGTTTGCGTGGCGTAGCCGTTATGCATTCGGTAGCGCGTCGCACCCAGTACGACAGTTCCGTCGAGCATGCCGGCGAGCGTTTGCCGCAGGAAATTATCAAAATGATAAGCCTCGATATCGGTTGCTTTTGTTGTGCCGCGTGCGTCGAAGATCACGCTCGCTGGCTTTTGGTAAAGATTCGTTGATGGTGGTAGCGAGTTTGTTGAGTGCAGTGATGTCATTCGCAACTGTCTTTGCGATCTGCGCGGACGTCAATGATCAGCACGCCGTTTTCCAGACGGACTGGTTTCGCTGTTGTCGCGGGCGCTGGACCAGCCGGTTTTGTTTCGGTGTCGATTTCAGCGCGAGTGCTTTTGTCGTTCAGGACCGCGAGCATCTGGTTCAGGGCGGCCTCGTAATCCTGTGCGGTTTTGGCGGCGTTAACTTTCGGGATTGTTTCTATGAGCGCCTTGTCCCAATCGATGTCGCGGTAGGCGAGGAAGGGGTGAAAATACTTCACCGTGCCCCAAACCTTCGCCAGCCCTGCGAGCCTGGCGATGCGCGCGTCTTCGGCTGAGGAGGGTTGGGCCTGTAGAGTCTGGCAAAAAGCAGACGTTAGCAGCAAACCGCTGAGGAAAAATGCGAGAGGCTTTTGGAAAGTCTTCATTTGGCACCTCGAGATTGAGAGTGGACGTACCAGTAACGGTCTTTTGCCTCGTTACTAATTGAGAAGTGGCGAAATTACCAGATGTATTACCACTACTCGTGAGTTTATTCCATTTTTCTCAGCTCAGTGCTTTTTGGGCGCTTTCCTGGTTGTCCTTCGACGAGTGGTTGCTAAACCGACGCGTTCTTCGAACTCGCGGTATGCAACTTTGAGGATGTAAAGCAGGTAGTTGATGTACGGCCACGGATCGTGTTTGCCCTCGTGCCATCCCTGCGAACTCTGTTCGAGCGTTTCGTAATACCTTTCCTTGTTCTCCTCGATCGTGCGTTCAAGACTAACGTATCGTCCCACCTCATAACCGAAGTGATAACACTGCAACAGGAGCAACAGACGCGACACGCGACCGTTTCCGTCCCGAAAAGGATGGATGCACAGGAAATCCAGATTCATTGCCGCCATTGCGATTGCCGGATGAATTATGCGTTCATCAATGCTGTCGTCCCACGAATTAATCAATGCTCTCATCGCAGCAGGAGTCTTGCGTGCTGAAACCGTCCTGAACCTGACGCGAACGCGACCGTCCGGTAACTTCTCGATTATGTCGCTGTCTTTTTGCTTGTACTTTCCGGCGTCGCCAATGTTCGCACGACTGATTCGGTGAAGCTGCAGGATTGTTTTTTCAGACACTTGCAATCTTTTGTGCTGATCGTGGATCAAGTCGAGCGCATCACGATAACCACGAATCTCTTCCTCACCTCGATCGTGCAACAACGACTTGCCCAGGACCACGGCCTTAACGCGCGACTGTTCGATCGTGACGCCTTCGATGCGGTTGGAAGACACGGCGCTCTCAATCAACGCATGCTCTCGCAAGACCTTGAGCGTTTGCGGTGATTGCTTTATGAAGAGTTCCTGCTTGCCGCGAGCTTCGCCCAGGTCAGCCAGGTACCACGCGGTTGTTGTTGGTAACTGCCGAGCGTTTGCTAGTTGTTGAAGCGTTTTCATGTACGACGATGCCTGCACGCCTGACGCGTCGCGAGCTAAACACTTTGGTCTAAGAAAGCGTGGTGGGTTCTAAGGTTATCAATATAAACCAGCGCGTGCACCCATCCAAATGATCCTGGCTAGTCTAAATCAGCGCGCAGCCTTGATTAATTTCCGGCTGATGTACTGGCCGGGACTGCACCACTTGGTTCGGTACTTTCCGATCGGAATCAGCGGAATATAGAGGATGACGAACCATTTCGTTTGAATTGTCGAGCCGCATTCACGGCAAGGTTCTTTCGCGCCGTAGATCTTCGTTCCGATGCCGTTGAGCGTGAAGGTTGAGCCGGCGCTAGCTTCTTGTAGTGGAGGTGTTGCAGGACCGGCAGAAGCCTGGGTAGCGATAAAAATTCTGGCAGACCGTCGAACAAAAGATGCCCTTGTCGTCATGTTTGCCGACGACGACGCGCGTCGTGCAGTTGGTACATTTTTCGAACATGAGTTTACTCCTCGGATGAGTAGGTGATTTGGTCGAGATATTGGAGTGAGGGTAAAGGCGTTCGCGCGTGGCGGTTACCACGCGCGAACGGAGTATAGCACAGGGTCGGTTAGCGGCTACGACTTTGGTTTCGGCTCGGCGTAGAAGACTTTGTTCACGATCTTCCATTCGTCGCCGACTTTTAACAGCGACATGTAGTCGGTGTAGGTCACTGTTGGATAGTCGAGCACGATCTTTGCGGTGCCTGCATTTCCCGTGATTTCGACAGCCTCGATCCGGCGTTTACGTTGCGCCTCGTCAGCCGCCGGCTTGCCGTTGAAACGAGAGGCAAATTCGTCAGCAGTCATGCTGGCGAGCTTACCGTCACGAAACGACATCACCTTCGCGTCCGTGTGAAAAGCCTTGCGCATGAAGTCGCCATTGCCGGTCGCGTGACCCTGAATGTAATTCTCGAGCGGCACGCGCGCCGCAGCCGTATCTGCCTGAGCCGGAGTAGATTGAATCGAGCTCCTCACAACACCAAAAACGCCGAGCATTACTGCAAGTAGGACTACGAGTCGCTTCATAGAACTTCACCTCTTTATTTGGTTTTAGTTTTCGCCGTTGAACTTGGTTTTTAAGACATTACGGCGTTTGGTGGGTCTGGGTTCAGTTGAAGTGGCGGAGGAACGACTTACACCCTGAGCGAGCCACGGAATCCCCTGACGGCATAGTAAGACTCAGCACCGTTGTGATAGACGAAGACATGGTCGTAGCGGCGATCACAATAGAGGGCGCCACCGAGTTTTCTAATGTCAGAAGGCGTTTGCACCCAGCTCGACGTTTTCGTGTCGAAGTTTCCAAATTTCTGCAGCTCTCGATATTGTTCTTCCGTTAAAAGCTCGACGCCCATGGCAGTTGCCATATCAGTAGCGTTGTTTTCGGGTTTATGTTCTTTCCTTGACTCCAGCGCTTCGCGGTCGTAACAAAGACTTCTACGGCCTTTCGGACTCTCCGCTGAACAATCAAAAAAAATGTATTCACCCGTCTTCTTATCATGACCAACAACATCCGGTTCCCCGCCCGTACTTTCCATTTCACTGAGTGACCACAGTTTTTCTGTACCAGCCTCGACCTTCGTTTGTATTTTGGCCCATTCAAGACCTTTATGCCGGTTCATGTGTTTCTCAAAACGCGCTTTCAACGCTTGGAGTAGTTCTTCACGTTGTTCTGGTGACAACTGCTTTTTCGTTTTCATAATTGTCCTTCGTAGTAACTATTACATCGGTAAGGATTTTACATCGAAAGCGGCGAGACAGGGTTTGGAAGCTCTCGCCGTTCGTTCTTACACATCAACATAGGTCCCCATTCACGTTAATAAAACTGCACCGGCTGTCGGATTGTTATTGCATAAGACCGATTCTGATCCTCAGAAACTTCCTGCATTAACACATTTCCGTCGTTTAACCGCCTGATATTTCTTGGCATTCTCGTTGCCTTTTAGTCCACGTTCGCTGAAAAAGGCAGGTGGCAGCGCTTGCGGTCCAGCCAACTGTCTATGCCGCCAAGAAATGGAAACCACAATAATGAGAACCTATTTGATCTGTTTGCTCGCCAGTGTGCTCTTTGTCGCTAGCATCTCTATGCCGGTAGCTGCCCAGCAGAGTAACTCGGAAGGAACGACACTCGACAAGGTGAAGGCCAAAGTTGCGAAACTAGGAACCGGCGAGAAGGCCAAAGCAACCGTGATTTTGAAGGATAGAACGAAGATAAAAGGTTACATCGGGCAGGCTGGAAACGATGACTTCGTCCTGCGTGATCGGAAGACCGACTCGCCAACCACGATCCGTTATAACGACGTTTCGAAGGTTGAAAGCAACAAAGGCCATTCAACCGCAAGGAACCTGGGCATTGGTATTGGTATTGGAGCCGGGGCATTTCTCGCAATACTTTTAGTCGCCATTGCACATCTCGACTAACAGTCGAATCGAAGTGTTCCTGCACAAGGATGGCTTTGCCTCAAAAGTCAGAATCTCTGTTGGACACAGTCAGTACCACCTGCGATAGCGGGTGGGTGCGCAGCCGTGTGGCGACTGCTCAATCACTTCATAAGATCAACGCTGCGGACACTTTGCATTGACAGTACCGACCTGCTTGAGGGCTGCGCACCCACCCGCTATCGCAGGTGGTACCGACTGTGTCCAAGTTCGACTACTGACTTTTGAGGCAAGGCCCACAAGGATCCTACTTCCTTCCGCGAAGATGCGAAGTGAGAGCCGCTCTAAAGTTAGCGGCAAGAAGATACTTGTACTTTTCCAAAAAATGTTGTGACTTGAACCAATTAGTTGCCGCACGTTCAATCAAACCAAGAGATTTCGCATCCCAGCCTTGTCTACGTTCGAACCACTACTTCAATGAAATTCGGCACAATTTTTCCATCGTTGGATCTACTTCGAAAGCCCATTCAGATTCTCTTTAATACGTTCTGCATAGGTGCACGTCGGGTAGCGCTCGAGAATGTCAGTAAGATCTGCTCTCAACTGTTTCGCACTCTCTTCGTCCACAGGCAGCTCTCCAGTGTGCAGGAAAAAAGCTGAAGCTGGATTTGACCGCAGAATTTCCCACGCGAATCCATCTTCACGCACGGGCTCTGAAACCAACAACTCTACCGGCTTTGATTCAATCCGGATCTTTGGTATGCGGAGAGTCAAGGACCGCTTTCAGATAGTATCGACCGGCCCTCGATATTACATAATCGGTATCAATCCTCTCACTTCGAATCTCCTCCGCGTAACTTTCCGTCAAGTGAAAAGTCGGCACCTTGTAATTGAAAAGCATCATCCCGCCTGTTTCAAATTGATCACCCGGCTTGAGTTCGAGCTGCAATTTCGATCGACCCTCGCTTAGTCCCCAATCGGGCCCGATATACTCGCGGTACTTCTCGCCATCCTCAGAAATGTATAGCCGCAGGCTGCCCCGTTCTACACTGGGTGGTTCAATCGTCAATGTACTATCCGATCCGTTACCGATGGTGAATTTGAGACTGACCATTTCTCCTGGAAAGTAGTCGCTCTTTTCGGTAGCCATCGCAAGCCAGGTACCCTCTTTAGTTTGGCTGTGGACTTGGCCCACTGCGAAAAAGAGAGAAACCATAGCCAAAATCACTGTGAACATCGAGTGGTAGTGAATTCTTCTCATTTTCTTCTCCCAATACACTTATGGATGCTGAATTGTCCTGATAGAACGGAGTGTTTTCATACTGTATTCGCTGCCTTCTCCATCCATCAGTCCGCCATCAGTGTGATTGCCACCAAAGAGGTGGCCAAGCTCATGGACAACGGCCCCACTCAAGCGATCGCAAAACTCAAGTGCTATGCCGTTTTTAGCTGCGTAACGTTTGTAGTCTGCTGCCGATTCGACGTACAGCTGTAGTCCTCTCCCGTTCCCGATTCCATCAACTCTTCCAAACACCGAATCTTCAGAGTCCGGATCATGATCTCTTTTTTATGAGATCCTGATACGCATTCAACACATAAACTGTCCAGAAATCCGGATCGTCTTCGGTTGCTATGTTGTCGAATCTGTAGACGCCTAGTAACTCCGCCAATGTGGGGTTACCGCTACTTGGATTGGCCTTAGGGGTATTCAAGACGAATGGCACGTCATCGTCTTCCCCGGCGAGGTCGTACGTGGGTCGAACATAAGCAGGTGCTAACTTATTAACAGCTGGATCGTCGCTGTCCTGGAGAAAACTCATATCAGGCGGCGGGATGTCTTCGCCTGTATCACCGTCGAGGTTGCTACCATCATCGTCATTAAAGTCGTCGTCGTCATAAAGCGTGAAGTTGTAGCCGACCATCTGTGCCGGGATTGCTTCACTGACGACAATGCTCGTCTCAGTGCTCTTACCCACGCCCGCCGAAATCATAATGGAGGTATCGTGAGGATGGGTCAGAACAACCCTGCCGTTTGCAAAACGACCGGGCTCGAGTGATGAGTCAACCACTAATATCGACGAACTAGAACTTAGAGGGGTGATGCTGAGAATCTTGCCCGCGATGGAGTTCTTCTGAGGTCCAGCTTCGGGAACAATTCCCATCGAATCACGCTCGATGTGAACTCGCCGCCAGGTCGTCAGCATCGGTGTCGCAATTCCTACGCGTTTGGTCGTGGCTGAGCTGGTATGTACGAGACTTCCGTCTTTTTCTCTTAGATCTATCCCGTCGATCTTAACGTCACCAAGGTAGTTATTAACGTCTATATCCGGTTTGGCCTTACATGTCGCGACCACGCGGTAATTGTCGCCAGGCCGAGTGGATACTCTGAGAATCACACTCGCTTTCCCCTCCGCGTCGGTGATCGCTTCGGTGTTGAATAAGCCGAAGCCACCTCTGTTGTCATTCCCCTTCGGACCGAACTTGTCAATGATCGGGTCATCCGTTGAAGGGTCATCTACGTCAAACACCTGGTACAGGATTGTCACACCGGCCCTTGGATATGACAGTTGAGCCTGAACCTTAACCTCCTTTCTGGAGGCAAGTTTTAAAGCGTCATCATCGGGTGTTTTCTTTTCGGGAAAGATGCGAAGACCATGGCCAGCATTCGGATTCTCATCAAGAGTATTGAGTTTCATTGGCTGAAACTCGATCGACCCAACATTAACGACGCGAATGTTGTAAATGTCCTGCTCGACTCCTGAAGGAAACGAAAGTTCTGCTTTTATGAACATGTCGTTGCTGACAGCTGCCTGATCTCCTCGCACGAAGAAAGGCGCCGTCAGTCCATGGCCATTGCCGTCCAGCTGGATGGGCACTCCGAGTGAACTGCTAAACGTCCCATTCTGATTTGACGAGAGGCTGATCGCGTTTGCGGCTAAGGCAGACAGTTGCACCTTAATCATATTTGAGGAATTAGGTGTGCCATTGAATGCCTCAAGCTGAACTGGACGGACCGAACCAACACCCAGGAACTGAGTCTTATTCAGGAATCGGAGGTCAGGAGTCGGTGCGGGTGTTGGTGTCGGAGTTGGAGTCGGCGTAGGTGTTGGCGTTGGCGTGGGCGTGGGCGTCGGAGCGGGTGCCGAAGTGATGTTGATGGATAACGTGTTCCCACTGTTAGATATATAGCTATACGCCCACAAAGAATCTGATCCAACTGAAGTCCCCTTCACATAGAAGTTTGGACTGCGGGCGTAGCCACTGAAATGATCACGATAAATCGGAAGGGTAATGAAGTTGGCGTATTGACCAAATTCACTGGTAGAAATCTGGGCCTTACCGCCGAAGGTGGTTACGGTGTAACTGTCGTTGAAGAAAAAGTAGTTGCCGGTCTCTACATACGTTTCAAAATAAAAAGCTCTTGTCGTTAAAACGGGGATATCTGTCGAGTTAACAGCCCGCAGACAAGTATGTATACCCCAAATGTCATTCGGATCCATCACTGGGCACGGATCGTCAAAGGTTGGGGCAGACATTGCTGAATAGGCTGAATTGGCAACAACTACGTTGTCGCTCTTGAGCCGCAGCCACGGCAATGCAGAAGCCGCATAGACTGAAGTAAATGTCAGCGAGAGCGTGGCGATTGCTGCAAGTATCAGGGTCACATATATGAATCGGGCTTGTCGGGACATCGAGGATTCCTCACTGGCATTGATAGCCGAATCGGTCACGACCGAAACATGTTCCGGTCAGTCTGGGTTGCGCGATTGTGGCCAGCCTTAATTGGAGACCGCATTACCGCGGGAGTTCTAATGGCTGGGCGGAAAATACCAGTGGACTAGAGGTTGAGTATTTAGGTTTGTCTGAAATCCCTATGAGATTCTTTTCAAAGATTTGTGAGGGTTAGGAAGACGAAAATCGTTTTTACGGTCCGCAGGGATCCGAAAAGGACGATGATTGTGAGAGGGGGCAGAAGAAGAAAATGGAAAAAAAAGCGGTAAGTTGTTTATCAGTAAT
>CAVVHV010000008.1:0-837372 GCA_963748155.1 uncultured Acidobacteriota bacterium
CTCGCCGCAATCTATGCCCACATCAGGATTGATGGCAACCCGGACTATACCGGACCACTGGCGATCCTTGACCGCGTCTTTGATCTCAGTTTGGCCGGCGGCCTGGCCGCTTTGACGTTTTGTGCCGGCTCGCGTCTGAGTAGAGTTCTTAAACTGAATTTCCTTAGCGTCGCTGAGGAACTATCGTTTTCGATCATGTTGGGAACCGGCGCGCTCGGACTGTACGTCTTAGCGCTTGGACTGATTGGACTCCTCAAACCCTTACCGGTTGGACTATTTATCTTATTGATTTTCATATCGCTCAGATCAGAGCTTAAAAGGTTTGGCGAAGTAATCAGACGAGTTCTTGTCGCAGCAACCAGCAGTCGTGAACGTGTCATTCTGTCGGGGTTTTACTTACTGATTGTCCTGGTACTCATCGTACGAGCGAGTAGCCCGCCATGGGCCGTCGATGAAGTCATCTATCACCTGCCCGCCACAAAATCATTTGTCGAACAAGGACGAATCTACCCGCTTTTTCATCAGCCGCTCGGCAACATGCCGTTCCTGATCCACATGATCTACGCTGTTTGCCTTCTGGCCCACAGCGACATCGCGGCAAAATTTTTCAGCCTGTTACTCACGATCGTGACGTCGATAGCCTTGTACGGATTTTCCGTCAGGTTTCTGACGCGTAACGTCGGACTCGTAGCCATGTTCGGCTTTCTCAGTGCGTGCATGGTGGTTGAGGTGGGTGTCTCGACGCGCATCGACGTGTCTCTGGCGGGAATGCTCTTCCTCGCCACTTACGCGATGATCCTCTATCTCGACACGCAAGACATAAAGTGGCTCTTCACGTCAGCAATACTGAGTGGCTTTAGTTTAGGAATAAAGTTGAACGCACTGTTGTGGCTTAGTTTGCTTGGGGCGATGTTGCTGTTCGAGTCGATAGTGCGACTTCGGGTAGGTGCGCCTCGTTTGGCGAAGACAGCGGTTCTATATGCGTTGATTACCCTCGCCGTGAGCTCGCCGTGGCTGATCAAGAACGCGATATGGTTTCACAATCCGGTGTATCCATTCATCACCGGAGAACTTGCCGATCTCAACAATGGGCCACGTTATTTCAACCGCGAGGACGATCTCAAACTCGACGCTCACTTTGATGCCGCTCGCAAAGACAGCCCCGAAGAGTTTCAAACTCTAAAGACAAAATTTGATGAGGCGGTTGAAACCGCGAAGCACGAATCGCAGCGACACCCGATGCGTTTTTGGGAGTACTACACCAACCCTCACAAGTACTTCATGGGCGATTACCATCACTATCCGAGTTACTTGTTCCTGGTCCTGCCGTTGTTTGTGCTCATACCGCGCACACGATGGTTGACCTGGTTATTGTTATGCAGCGTCGCATTCTTTCTCGTGCTGTCGTCGACGTCGTGGATCGCTCGCTTTCTGCTCACGATCTATCCGCCGCTGACGCTAGTTTCAGCTTACACGCTCGTTGAGTTTTGCAAGCGTTTCTTCAGCAGGCGGGCGAGACGTATTGATTTATTTCGTGGTCGCGGCCTGCATGGTGTTTCAATTATTCGTAAGTCGGAAATTCATCATCAACGCTCGACCATCTCGGGTTTCTGTCAGGATCGAATTTCACGTTCGCAGTTTTTATCGTCGATCTTCTATCACCCGCCGGTAGATTTCATTAACCATAACGTGCCTCATGATTCCGCCGTTTTCTCGCTCGGAGGCGAGATGTGCTACCACATGCGCAGGCGCTACATATCAGACGGCAGTTGGGATGCAACGGAATGGCGGCGGCTCCTGGTGCGCAACGTTTCTCTCGATGAGGTGCACCGGGATCTCAAGAGTCAGGGGATTTCCCACGTCCTTTTCGCCAATTTTTACTTCGAGTTAATCGCGAAAACAGGCTGGCCGAAACCCGGCGGATCTCGCTTTCTCGGCACCACAAGATACACAGATCCGGCTAGAATTCTCGAATTTGGGCCCGATTATACGTCTCTTAGGAATTGGGTGACGTTTGACCAGTATCGCCGGGAATACCTGGAGCATTTATATACTGACGTGAATGGGTATGAGGTTTATCGTTTGAAGTAACGCCGATCCACAGATCTTACGCAGAGTATCTGTGTAATCTGCGTAATCTGTGGATGACAGTGGTCTGCACGGCGTGATGTTACGAGTCAGCAACAAAAACGAGAGTGATAAATCGGCCATCATTGATTGGCTAAGAGTGGCAGTTACCGTGCTTCTCGCCCTGGGGTTGCCGACTCTTCTCTATGCCCATAGTTATGTCGCCGGCTCTGACACATACGTCGGAATACTCGCTCCTCTCAATCGCCTTTTTGATTTAGGTTTCACTATCGCCATCTGCTTCGGGCTGACGGCCTTAGGTCTGGCCGTATCACGACGTTTGCAGATCGCGTGGTCCAACACTGCCGAAACACTTTCTATATCACTCTTCATAGGCACCGGAGTATTCGGGTTGGCGATGCTCGGTTTGGGATTGCTGGGAGGGTTTACACCCATTTGTGTCCTGGTAATTTTCACAGCGTCAATCATTCTGTCGGGGGCCGAGTTTCGACATCTTTTCGATCTGATTCGCCGCGCCTTCAGCGCAGTTCTTTCAGGACCGGAAGCAAAATTGTTAACCGTTTCGTTCCTCTGCCTGATGGCGGTCCTGTTGATCCGTACGGCAACACCACCACACAACTTCGACGAAGCCATCTACCATCTGCCGGTCACGCGTGAGTTCGTACAGCAAGAACGCATTTTTCCAAACTTCAACAACTCGATGGGTAACCAGCCGTTTCTGATTCACATGATCTACGCGGTGTGTCTGATGGCTGGTTCAGACATAGCAGCGAAGTTTTTCAGCCTCGCGCTTACGGTTGCGACAGGTCTGGCGCTCTATGGTTTCTGCGCAAGATTTGTCACTCGACGCATTGCCGCGATGGCCGTGTTTGTTTTCTTCGCGGCGGGAATGGTGACCGAAGTTGCTGTCACAACACGAGTCGATGTTTCTGTCGCCGGAATGCTCTTTGTCGCCACGTACGCGATGTTCAACTACCTGCAAAGCGGGCAACGTAACTGGTTATGGACATCAGCGTTGTTGGCGGGGTTTAGCTTAAGCGTGAAGCATTCAGCGGCACTCTGGCTATTACTCATCGGTGCGATGTACGTGATTGAAAGTTTGCGTAGTCGACGAGCAAGTTTCGCTAACACACTGAGGTACGGGGTTCTCTATGTTGTAATCGCGTTAGCCGTCGTTTCTCCGTGGTACGCGAAGAACTATGCGTGGTTCGGCAATCCTTTCTATCCCTTCTTTACCGGCGAGGTGGCCACATCTGGCTCAAACGGTCTGCGTTATTTTGACAGTGAAGACGAACGAAAACTCGACGCTCATTTCGATGTGGTGCGTAAGGAGAACCCCGAGCTCGTCAAGCGCTGAAGAACAGGTGCTCGTCCGGAGTGCTGGTATGCGACCGGAAAGACATCCTATGCTCCCGTGGGAAGTCTATCTGAAACCCGGTACGTATTTGATGGCGGAGGCGCGTCATTTTCCAAATTACTTATTCCTGGTGCTGCCACTCTCATTCTTCATCATCAGAAACAGATGGCTCGTATGGTTGCTTGCGTTGAGTATTTGCTACTTCATTCTCGCGACGTGGAGCTCATGGATTGCACGCTATTTGCTGCCGGCATACCCGGCTTTGTCGATACTCACGGCCTATACGTTAGTGACTGCGGGCGATTGGCTAAAACGAAAAATGCCCGCGTTGGGCAAGCTGCCGGTGTATCTTGTTTTAGTCGCACTCACATTCGTGATAACGACGAACCTCAAGTCTGTGCTGGGCCGGGGCGCCTTGGGCTATATTGCAGGCACGACGTCGCGTCGAGACTTCATGCGTGGATTCACCTGGTACCGGCCCGTTGACTTTATTAATACTGAGTTGCCAACGAACGCACGTCGTCATGTCGATCGGAGCGCAGATGACTTATGGCATTAAGCGTCCGTGTTTGACAGACGAAACGTGGTACACAACAAAATGGCGTCGTTTGCTGGTGCGAAACAATTCACTGGATGAGGTGCATCAGGATCTCAAAGAGCAACGGATCAATTACATTCTGTTTGACCCGGGTTTATTCGTGTTCGCCGCGGGAATGGGCCTGGATCAGGGACAGGTAGTTCCGCCCGTTCCGCGTCCGCTTGCCGCGAGGGCTCTTGGAATTAAATTTGAACCGGGAAACGATCTCAAGCAGAGTTTTGAAGAAGCGAGCAGACTCGGCAGTGACTTTCTACTGCTGCGAAACTGGGCTACGTTCGAACAGTTTCGCGAGAAGTATCTCCAGGAAGTTTACCGTGATGAGAATGGCTACCGAATTTACGCGGTTTTATAGTTTTAGCCGCGAAAAGGCACAACATATCTTATGAAGAAAGATGCAAGCTCATTGAAGTTAGCGGTGGTTGGTTGCGGCCATTGGGGCCCTAATCACATCCGTAATTTCCGCGCGCTGAGTGGCGTTAATGTCACGTGGGCCGTTGACCGCGATCCGCAGCGACTCAAGCACGTCTCGTCGCTCTACGATCACCTGGCAACTACCGACAACATCGACGAGATGTTGGCCGACAAGTCGGTTACCGGCGTCGTGGTAGCCACACCCACGGGCACGCACTTCGATGTCTGCATGAAGGCGATCGAAGCCGGCAAGCATGTCCTTTGCGAAAAGCCGTTGGCAACTACTTCGCTCGAGTGTGAAAAGCTGATCAGCGCGGCAAATGAACGCGGTGTGGTGTTAATGGTCGGCCATGTCTTCCTGTTCAATGGCGGCATTTTAAAACTGAAAGAACTGAATTCATTCAACGACCTGGGCCGGCTCTACTACGCCTCAGCCGTGCGCACGAATCTTGGACCAATTCGCGACGACGTTAATGCCTCGGTTGATCTCGCTTCACACGACATTTCGATCTTCAACTTCCTGTTCGGCTCGGCGCCAATCTCCGCCTCCGCGTGTGGTCACTCGTATCTCAAGCAGGGTTTGGAAGACGTCGTGTTTATTACTCTGACTTATCCGAACGAGATGATCGCCGGCATAGAAGTGAGCTGGCTCAACCCGCAGAAAGTCCGCCGCATCACCCTCGTCGGTGATAAGAAAATGGTGACCTGGGATGACCTTTCGTCTTCGGGTGCAATCACGATTTACGACAAAGGCGTGATCCGCGAACCGTATTACGACAGCTACGGCGAATTCCACCTGCTGGCGCGTGAAGGAGACGTCACGATCCCCAAGCTTCAACTCGAAGAACCCTTGAAGCGACAGGCGCGCTTCTTCATAGACTCGATATCGAAGAAGAGTGCAAGCGTTTGTTCAGGTGAGCGCGGTTGGGACGTCGTGCGCACGCTCGAAGCGATTAATGAGTCGATACAAAAGGGCGGCGCTCCGGTCGAGATCGAGAGTTATGAAGCAGCACATAGAGAATCGGCCGCTTTGGGCTGAACGTCACGCTAGACAGGATTTACAAGATTTTGCAGGATTTACATGTATATCCTGAAAAATCTTGTAAATCCTGTCTAACGACTGTCCTCAAAAATGAACGAAGCACCATTCATCCACGAAAAAGCCTTATGCGAAACAGACGCGATCGGCGAAGGCACTCGCATCTGGGCGTTTGCTCATGTCCTGAAGAACGTCCGTATAGGCTCTCACTGCAACATCGGTGATCACGCTTTCATCGAGAGCGGCGTGACAATCGGCAACAACGTAACCATCAAAAACGGCGTCTGCGTGTGGCAGCACGTCCACGTCGCAGACAACGTATTTCTTGGTCCAAACGCCGTTCTAACTAACGATCTTGACTCCGCGGAGTCGCGACGCGAACTGGGTACCAGTAGAAACATGGATCGAAGAAGGAGTAACGGTGGGCGCGAACGCAACGATTGTTTGCGGCATCAGACTGGGCCAACGTTGCCTCATCGGCGCCGGCGCAGTCGTAACTCGTGACGTTCGTCCTCATGAACTTGTTTACGGAAACCCCGCGCGACACGGAGGCTGGGTATGTTTTTGTGCTCAATCGTTGAAGCAGGAAGGCATGACGACTTGTGAGCGTTGCGGGCGAAAGTACAAAGTTGAAGACACTGGCGTCCAGGAGGTCGCCTGATGCGGTCTCTCGAATTCCCTCCTCTGCGCGCGCCGCGAATCGTCGCCATTCCTATCGCGTTCAATGAAGAGCTGAAGATCGGCTCAGTGCTCGATCGATTCGCTGAAGTTGAGGGAGTCGATGTTGCCGTGCTTGACGACGGCTCCACGGATCGCACTCCCGAGATCATCGTGCAAAAAGGCGCGATGCTGATTCAGCATCCGCAACGCGGTGGAGCGGGAGCGGCCATTCGCACTGCCTACCGTTGGGCAGCGGAACGTGGTTATGACATCTGCGTGATCATGGCCGGCAACGACAAGGATCGTCCGGCCGAGATCTTCCGGCTGATAGAACCAATCGCTGAAGGAAAGGCAGTACTCGTACAGGGATCGCGTTACTTGCCCGGCGGTAATTACGGCAACATGCCTATCTATCGCAGAGTGTCCACTCAGTTCCTTCATCCACTTCTGTTTTCTGCTTTCGCGCGCAGACGCATGACTGATACCACGAATGGTTATCGCGCCTTGCGACTCGAAGTTTTGAATGATGAGCGGGTCAATCTCGATCAAGACTGGCTCGATAAATACGAACTCGAACCATATTTACTCTACACGCTGATCCGGCTAGGGTACGGAGTCAGAGAAGTGCCGGTGACTAAGATCTATCCGCAGCGAGAGCTCGGTTACACAAAGATGAAACCCATCACTGGTTGGTGGAGCATACTTCGTCCAATCCTGCTGCTTGGATTTGGCCTAAAAAAATAAACAGGGAAATAAAATTGCATGAGTCATTCTGTACAAACGGTGGTCCCCTTCGTTGATCTCAAGGCTCAGTATCATTCCATTCGCGACGAAGTACGCGCCGAAGTCGATAACGTGTTCGAGAGCACGCAGTTCATTCTCGGCGATGCGGTCGAGAAGTTTGAACGCGACTTCGCCGACTTTCTTGGAGCGAAACACGTTATCGGAGTTGGTAGTGGTCTCGATGCGCTGCGACTGGCTTTAGAAGCCGCAGGTGTTGGCGCGGGCGATGAGGTCATCATTCCTGCGAACACTTTCATTGCAACCGCACTCGCCGTCTCAGCGACAGGAGCAAAGCCGGTTCTCGTCGATTGTCGCGAGGACACTTATCAGATCGACCCTGCTTTGATCGAACAAGCCATCACGCCACGCACGAAAGTGATCATGCCCGTTCATCTATACGGGCAGTCTGCCGACATCGCAGCCATTGTTGAGATCGCACGCAATCACCGGTTGGAAGTCATCGAGGATGCAGCCCAGTCACACGGCACGCGCTTTTTGGGCCAACGTTGCGGCACGTTTGGACTCGCAGGCTGTTTCAGTTTTTATCCCGGGAAAAACCTCGGTGCTTATGGTGACGGTGGCGCAGTTGCTACTAATGACGACGACTTCGCGAGGAAACTGAATAGCCTTCGAAACTACGGTCAGAAACAAAAGTATGTGCACGTTGAGAAAGGTACTAATTCGCGGCTTGATACAGTTCAGGCAGCGATTCTGAATGTGAAATTGCGACACCTTGATGATTGGAATGCGGCGCGTCGAGCTCATGCAGCAATGTACTCTGATAGTTTGGCAGACGACTTCATCGTGCCGGCGCTCGATCCTCGAAGCGAGCACATTTTTCACCTCTACGTCGTGCGTACACGCAACCGCGACGAGTTGCAGAAGCACCTGAACAGTCGCGGAATTCAGACAGGCATTCACTACCCGATTCCGATCCATTTGCAGGAGGCTTATCGTGATCTTGGTCTCGGCAGCGGAAGCTTTCCGGTAACAGAAAAACTGGCAGACGAAATTGTTTCGTTGCCGATGTTTCCCGAATTATCCCACCAACAGATCGAACTCGTTCTCGAGGCGTTATCACAACTGTAGGGGCGGCCCTCCGTGGCCGCCCAGGTTTCCCACATTGTGTTTCCGAGCTGGGGCGGCCACGGAGGGCCGCCCCTACAAATGCAACCCTTGAAGATCCGACTCTTGAGGCAAAGCAAAACAATCTACTGGCTCGGAGTCATTTCTTTACTTCCCGTGGCTCTCACGAGCTTTATCTGGCTCGAGGTCATTCGTGGCGTGGCTTCGCGCGCGATAGACGGTTCGGGCCATTACGCGGCAGCGCAAATCTATGACCAGTCGATCTTTCCTGACACGTTCGGTTGGACCAACGCCTACTTTGCAGGCATGCCGCTTCCAAACTTTTATCCGCCATTATTCTTTTGGATCGTTTCGTTCCTGCATCACACGCATTTATTCTCGTTTGCAACCGCGTTCAAGCTCCTCATTGCTCTGCCACTGTTATTGATGCCGCTGGCCTTCTGGTGTGTCGCGTATCGGCTTTCAGGCGGGAATCGAAGCATCGGGTTTGCAGCAGCAATCGCCAGCGCGACACTTTACTCCGTCGGTGAAATCTTTCAACCCAACACTGGCTTGGACATGTCGAGCACGATTCTCGACGGATTTTATACTCAGCCTTTGGGATTTGTGCTGTTGCTGTGCTGGATGTTGTTTTACTTAAACCCGCGACAAAACGGCTGGCGTTTCGCTGTCTCCGCCCTCCTGCTCGCGCTTACGGTTCTCACGAATTTCTTCAACGCGATCACAGCCATCGTTTTTATCGCGGCAGTTCTGTTGTGTGACATCGTAACGTGGGCTCGCTCATCAGATCTGGAGGAGCGCCGGAAACTGCGGAAGAATTTTCTCCTGCATTTGCTGTCTCCGTGGCTGGCGCTCGCATTGTCAGCTTTTTGGCTCGTGCCGATGCTTAGCTCGTATGAATATCTCGTAACACGTCCGCTGATTAGACCGTTGAGCGAGTTGGTCACACCGCCGCTGTGGTTGTGGTACTTCCTGGCTTTGACTGGCGCACTGATCTGGTTGCGCCGTCCCAGCGGCGTGCTTGGTCCATATTTACTTGCCTGTCTGATTCTCCTGATCGCAGCGGTCTTCGCCGGGAGCCTTGCGCCGGTTTGGTTTCCACTTCAGGTCTTTCGGTTTTTTTCAACGATTAATTTTTTGTTATGTGTGCCTGTCGGAATTTCGCTGGCGTACGTCGCTGAGTTGTATTTGCAGAAACGAAAGAGTTGGGCTTCGCCCGAAGCCGTGACAGTGAACCAAGTCTGATCAAACAGACTCATTCCGGTGGCATTACGTCGCAGTTGTTGTCGGTTGCACTCGCCTTCGCGACGTCTTCGAAGAAACTGACAAAGGCTTCTGCGTTCTACACCGCTGAAACATTTCCGCGCATTTCGAGCGTGCTGGAGTTTGCACGCAACCGCAGAGACGGGCTTTATCTTGTAGAAGTGTTGCCTTCTGTCCTTCCGGGCGGACTCGTGCGCTCTGATAGTCTCGCACTCAACGCTTATCTCGGTTCGCAAGGCAATCAGACAATCAGCATCGTTTACCGCGAAGCTTCGCCAAACTCGAGTTTCTTCAATGCTGAGTTGAATGCGTTTTCTTCGTATCGGGAAAATTTCGGTATCAGTTCAGCGTTGCTTTCGGATCTCGATTTCATCAATCAACCGTTCGCGCAACACATCAAGCGACTACAGTTTATTGGTGTGCGTTATCTCATCATCGGCACGCCCGAAATCAAAAGTGAGTTGAGTCGTGAGGGTGAGATTGTTGCGCGTCATGACATCGGCGACTGGACCATATTCGAGATCCGGCCCATTGCTGCTCCAATTCGGACGCTTCAGTACCGTCCGGCGCTGGTCGTGAGTGACTTCACGGTCAAGTTGCGGCGCCGGAATCAATACGACTTTATCCGTTTAGCTGAAGAACAGTTTAATGACGCGTGGTTCGATGTTTTGCTGGTGCGATCTCCGGAACGACGGCTCGATTTGTTGCCGCAGCTCGAACAGTTTGGCGCACTGGTGATAGACACATATGACTACCAGGATGAAGCGAAAGCTTTGGTCCAGTTGAAAAACTTCGCACAGAACCACACGTTGATCCTGCTTTCCAGCGATGCGCCGCTTTTCAATCGTATCAAATCGGAGATTCCGCGTGCTGTCGTGATCGAGCGTCCACGAGAAGATCCTGGCGATTGGATCGTACGCGCATGATCCATCTGAGCACTATGATGGAAGCTCGATTCGTAATACGTGGAAATCAATCCGCAGCGCGCTTGATCGCGAGAAGGTAGCTGTTGCTTCATCTGAACAGCCGGCGCCCGTGCTGATCGCGCAAACGTTTCATCCGAAGTGGGTGCGTTCTGATAACCAGCCGCTCTATGCGGCCACTCCGTTTTTTACGCTCGGATTCTTCGACCAGAGTCCGAGCATTAACTTTCAACGAACGCGTTACGATCGGTGGGGTGTATGGTGCTCAGCCGGCGCACTCGTGCTTTTAGGTATTGTGCTCGGGTTTTCTTTCGTACGGAGCCCGCGATAGCGGGCGGCAGCATAAAGCCTGGGGCGCAAGCCCCAGGAATACGATAAAAATAAGCGTCCGAGCCCGCGACAGCGGGCGGCAGCCGATCATGGACCACAAAACGCTTTCGCCCGCTTCGCGGGCTCCAATTAATTTTGATATTCAACGATCCTGGGGCTTGCGCCCCAGGCTTTATGCTTACGCCTGCTTCGCAGGCTGAAACCGTATGCCTAGATCGCTTACCTTTCGACGCAGTCTTCCCCATCGTGCTTCTCTCGATGGTGTTTGTGCTCGCGGTGCGTCAATCCGTTTCAATCGATCCCGATCTGTGGTGGCATCTGAAGGCCGGCGAACAGATCATCGACACGCGCAGCATCCCGCACACCGACGATTATTCGTTCACCAAACAAGGCAGCGAGTGGGTGGCCCATGAATGGCTCTCCGAAGTGATCATGGCCGCCATCTACCGGCTCACAGGTCTGGTCGGCCTCGTTACGATCTTCTCACTCATCATCGTCATCGCATTGTGGCTCACGTATCGTCGTTGCGACGGCAGACCATACGCCGCCGGCATAGCAATCCTCCTTGCCGCCGCAGCTTCGTCGCCATTGTTTGGCGTGCGTCCGCAAATGCTGACGCTGCTGCTCGCAAGTATCTACATCGTTCTGCTCGAACGTTTCGATCCAAAAGAACAGACGCGGCGACTCTGGTGGCTCGTGCCCCTCATGTTGCTTTGGGTCAATCTTCACGCGGGCTTTGCGTTGGGGCTCGCTCTGATCGGACTGTACATCGTGCGTGCTGTGCTCGACGGCGAGTGGAATCACGTGCGCCCGCTCCTCATCGTTTTGATTGTTTGCACTGCTGTTGTCCCCCTCAATCCCAACGGCTTTCGCATGTTCTCTTACCCGTACGAAACGCTCACCTCAGAATCGATGGCAGCGTTCATACAGGAATGGGCCTCACCTGACTTTCATAAGGTCACGTACCTGCCGCTCGCGATTCTGTTGCTGAGCACCTTCGCCGCGATGGCTCTTTCACCAACACGCGCGCGTCTTGGCGAGATCTTTCTCGTGCTCATCACTGCCCTCGGCGCACTTCGATCAGTCCGTCACATTCCGATCTTTTCGCTCTTTGCCGCGCCCGTGCTCGCAAAACATCTGTGGGCCATCGCTAAAGAGCGCGGCTGGGACAAATTATTGACCGGCGCAGAAGCACGCCCGACCGGCCTCAAGCTCCTCATCAACGTCGTCCTGCTGCTTGCGCCTCTGGCCCTCGGCGTGTCGCGCATCTGGCACTTCGCAACGCACCAGCGAAATTACGCAACCTTGAGAAACCCGGTGGCTGCGGTCGAATTTCTCAAGTCACAACGCCTGCCCGGACCGATTTACAACCGTTACGGCTGGGGCGGCTACCTGATTTATCAACTTTATCCGGAATACCGCGTGTACATCGACGGGCGTGCGGACGTTTACGGCGATGCATTTTTTGCGGAGGCGATGAGGACGTATGACGGCGTGGCGACTGGGCTCAGCTCACTCGATCGTCACGCCATCAGGACCGTCCTGATATCTCCCGATGCACCCCTCGCGAACCTGATGCGAAACGACCACGACAGTTGGAAAGTGGTTTACGAAGATAATGACGCGATCATCTTCAGCCGAACGTGAGTCCGACGATGGTCTCAGGGAATCCACGACTGCCACACGAAAAACCGCAATAGCGCCAACTGGCATACAACCAGCACGATCAGCAGCAACGGAAAGGTTCGCAGCCGGTATCGTGCCGCCAGTCCGATGAAGACTGGAAACGCCAGCACCAAGTGACGCGGCAAGGCGAGGAGTGGATTGATGTCGCGCTGCGTAAAAGGACAATGAGATCAGCAAAATCGCGACGCAATAAACTCGATAACTCGCCCGCAAATAACGCCAACTTAGTACAAACAGACCGATGAAGGCAGCGCTCAGCGCCAGGTCAATATAAGCGTCATCAGAGACTCCGCCGCGCCAGAAAACATTCAATGCTTTCCAGACCGTTAACCATGGTGGAAGAAACGCGTGCTGGTCTGTGATCTCGTAACTTGATGGCGAGATCATCACGCTGTGAATGAAGTTTTGAATGCTGGAAAAGTCCGGGTGCACATCGTTGATAGCTACAGCTCGGTAAATGATCCACATAACGTAACCCGCCGGTATCAAGCAACAAAGGTAAACACTTCCTGAGCGCACTGGACCACCGGCGACCGACTGCTTCCCAAATCTCCCACGCCAGAGGCAATGCAAGAAAGAGTCCCTGTTGTCGGGTCAGCGTCGCCAGTGCGCCAAGCAATCCTGCCAGCCAAAACTTCTGATGGCGAGCTGTAAACAGACAATAAACTGAGAGCAGCAGGAACAACGACTCCGTGTATGGTAGGAAGAGCGCGACACTCGCTGGCCAGCGAGCATCAACGCTGTTGCCTGCCACGCCTGGTGTTCATCGAGGTCCAACTTTGCGAGACGATAGAACCCAATAGTCAACAACAGACCCGCCATTGAAGAGACCAGCAGCAGACTGAGGAGGGGTTCTCTAATCACCACCGCGAAGAGCGTTGAAATCCACGGATACAGAGGGTGGAAGTTAGTTGTCGGGCGCGCCAGGCTGATAGCCGTTCCTCACGATCTCAACGTAATAACGAACATCCCAGGAATACCATGGCGCTAGAAGGAAACTCCTGAATGAGGTCACAGCATAATACCTGGAACCCGACGGGCCGTAAATAGAAAGCGAGCGCAGCCACGACAAGCGAAACCACCGAAGACCAACCATAGCCAGACCGCGCAGCACGAACTCACAGCGATCGACCCACCGCCGCAGAATGTAGCCCTTTGTGCTTTTTTGTGGCTAATCATTTCTTTCGAGTGAAACACGACCGCCATCTCGTCGTGGTAGACCTGCTGCCACTGCGCTGATTGTTCCAATTGCAGGCGCATCACCGAGGTGGGACTGACGATGGCGATATCTGCACGCCGTACTTGTCGAACGGGCTCCTGCCATCGCGTGATCCCGCGGATGATGCCGAGATACTCTCGCATAAACTCGTCGCCGTACATGTCGATCCGGCCGTCGATGTAGACGGGATTCGAAGGTGTTTCCCAGATCAGATACCCGCCCCAGATGTTTGGATCGGTGAACGTGTTACCTGTGATCCCATTCTCTTTCAGATATGCCACCGCGTTCAGTGGCACGCCCACACGCTCCTGTGTCGGCGGCGAGTAGATCACTGACTTCAACTTGATCAAACACGCGATCAGCGGCACGAGGAGAATGACGTTGAAGATGATCTGTCGCCGGCCGCTGCTCGTCGACTGCTTCGACGACTCGACCAAAGATGCGCGCGAATCGCGTCGTCTCCAGCCAGTGCTGCAAGTAATCGGCAAGCATTGGACCAGCAACGAGCGCAAAGATCGCCATGTGGCGGTTTGATTTCAACGTCATGTAGAGCGTCGATAAGAACAGCAGCAACTCACTCGGCCTGACTCGTTTGGGCGAAAGGGCGAAGCGCCGCGATCGTCAACATGATCAAGCAGCAGCAGCGGCAAAAGCTCCTGTTGATGGAAGTCCGGCGACAGCCAGTCAACGATCTGGTCCTGCTGCACGGGCGACAGGAAGAACTCAAACGGAAACACAAAGATCCGTGGTCCCTGCGGATTCAGGTTCACTGCCACAAGACAGGCGACAAAAACCAGCACGAGGGTCTTAAGTCGCGGCCAGTGCGACGCGAGCTTCTCGCCTGCAAACCAGGCATCGAGCACCACGCCCGCGATCGTACGGCTCCGATCAACACCAAACCAATCAAATAGCCCGCATGTAGATTCACCCACACGATCATCAACGGCACTAACCACCAGATTGCCCGCGTCTCTCGTTCACGAACAAAGCGGTGCAGCAATGCTATATAAATGCCCGCGAACAAGAGCGTGAATGTACGCGGCCGCACGCCGATCGTCGGCAGAATGCTCCACACGCTAAGCAAGACAGCAAAGCCTTTGATAAACGGATGCGCGTTGGTCCTGCTGAAGACGATCCAGAAAGCGAGCACTGTCAACACTGTGAAGATGAAGATCAGAGTGTTGAAGCCGGCTCGTGAGTAGACCAGATAAAAGATGACTTCCGACAGCCACTCATGCGCGACCCACTCTTTGCCGGGAACAGTGAAAGAGTAAAAATCGATTCGCGGAATACTGAAGTTCCGGACGATGTACTCACCGGTTTTGAGGTGCCACCAGAAATCGCCGTCGCTCAAGGGGCGCGAGGCAAAGAGGAAAGCGAAGACAAACACATACACTTCAAAGGTTCGCTTGAGCGTTGTGTTCATCTAATCCGCGTTAATCTGCGTTCATCTGCGGCTGGAATCAGGCAAAGAGTTTCGAAATCATACCTCCTATTTTCTCCAAAACACCGGCAACACCACGCTCGGATGAGAAGAAGGCTAAAGCCAGCAAGACAAACAGAAGTGTAATCAGTATGGTCAGCGTTCTTCGGCTCATAAACGCGTTCCAGAGTTTATCAAGGTGTTTTCGGTTCGGTCGGGGCCGGCTTCTTCGGTGGCTCTGTGATGGCTTCGACTCTGCTCTTCTCCACGAACGAAACAAGGCCACTGCGGCGGAACCAAATGCCCTGCGCATCTTCCCACGCCGCATCGGCTTCAACGGTTGAGCCATCTTTCATCTTGATGATCGCACGGTCTCCACCGGCCAGTTCCTTTGGTCCCGGTGGCAATTGGACCATTGTTTAGTGGCAGCAGGTGGCGCAGTTGCGGCAGCCGCAGGACTCGGACTCGGCTGTTTCTTCCGCCGGGCTCTCAGTCTCGGTCGGGCTCGGCGTTTCAGTCGCCGGAGCCTTAGTGGGCACAAGCGCGACCTGACTTGGGGTCACCGGTCTGGTTTCCTTCGTTTCGGTCGCGCGTCGCTCTTGCTCGAGGTCGCTCTGACGGCCAGGAACGAGGAAGAGCATGTACAGCAGTATGCAAATGATGACGCCGACGAGACCGCCGAT
The DNA here is from genome assembly GCA_963748155.1 of uncultured Acidobacteriota bacterium. Taxonomy (GTDB): domain Bacteria; phylum Acidobacteriota; class Blastocatellia; order Pyrinomonadales; family Pyrinomonadaceae; genus PSRF01. The sequence continues at coordinate 15,550 of CAVVHV010000008.1, forward strand.
CACGCCCGTGACCCACGCCGATGAGTTTCCTGACGACGACGGTTGCGCGTTGGTCAACGCCGCGCGGAGCGAGTCAGTCTGATCGACAAGCTCCGACCCATCCATGTCGCAGAAGGCTTTCTGATCGTCAAAAAGCTCGTTACATTCAGGACACTGCTTCATCTTTAATTCTCCTTCGCCACTAAAAAGCACAGAAAGCAAAATCGAATCAAGGCTACTTAAGCAAACTCAAAATGTTGGAGAAGTCATCGGTCCAAACCATGTCTCCCTGCACGCGGCGCCAGCGATCGTCTTTGGCGATCGGGCCGAGGGCGGAATCGTTACGGGCCATCACTACCCAGACCGAAGGATATCTTCCGATCACGTTGCGCTCCTCGTCTCGACGTATGAAACCCACGAGTCCTGCCCGGCGCGACAAGCCCGACAGCAACGGCTCCAGATTCAGATAGCGATTGCTGATGTGAAACGCCAGCACACCGTCAGTCGACAACTTGTCGAGATACAGATTCATCGCCTCGGTTGTCAAAAGATGCGCGGGCACAGAGTCGGAGCTGAACGCGTCCATGATCAGCAGTCCGTATTTTCCCGCCGGCGCTTCACGGAGTCGCAAACGCGCGTCGCCGAGTATCATACGATACGACGCCTTCGTGCAGTCGCTCAAAAATGTGAAATAGCGCGGATCGGAAGCGATGCGAACGATCGCGGGATCGATATCATAAAAGTCCCACTCCTGTCCCTGCGCCGCATAAGTTCCGATCGTGCCCGCGCCCAGCCCCGTGGCCGCGACCGGTTTGATCGAAGGCCTACTATTATAAACGGCAAACACCTGGCCCAGTGGTCCATCTTTGTGATAGTAGGACGTCGCCTCACATTTGCGCGCCTCGTCGTTCAACTGCACGCCATGAACCGTGCTGCCGTGATAGAGACGTCGAAACTGTTCATTCGGGTTCGTCGTCACGCGCCACACGCCGAAGAAGTTTCGCTCAGTCGCGAGTGTCTGCACTGAAGCATTCAGATATGGAATCGACGCAAACATCATGCGCCGCCAGCCCAAAAGCGAAGACGACTGGGCGACGGAAACTCAAGGCAAAACACAACAGGAGCGGGAGCAGCAGCACGAGTCCGTTCTCGAGTTTTCCGTCCAGACTCAACCGCGGCACGATCAGCGCGAGGGCAAACGTCAACACAAACATGAACGTCGGAAACGTGATGCGCATCCATGATTTGGTCTTCGTTTCCTGAGCTGTGACAGGCCGCACAAGCAAAGCCAGGATGATCGCCGCCGGATACTCGAGCGGCGTCGAGAGGAGCAACGGCGCGAGCAGTGCGTTGAAGATCCCACCGAGAACTCCGCCCACAGCGATCCAAAGATAGTACTCGGGCAGCTTGCTGACGTGCGGGCGGCTCTGCGCCAGTCGCTGGTGACTCACAAGCGCCGCGAGAAAGAAGACCAGCAAGTGCAAACTGATCGTCACCCAAACTGAAATCGGCGGCGACAGGATTACGAATGCGCCCAGCACCAGCAGCGCGCTCGGAAACAGGATCGACGTTACAGGCAGCTTGATGAGCTGCTTGTTTCCAAACGCGAGTATGAAAGTCAGCAGGTAAAGCGCGAGCGGGATGATCCAGATCAGCGGCACTGAGGCGACGTCAGTGGCGATAAAAGTCGTGACCCCAAGCATCAAGCTCGAAGGCACGAAAGCAAACAGGACCCATTCAAAGCGCTGGGCTGATTTGACTGTCACGACCGGTTCGTCTGCGGCGATAGTAGCGTGACTGGTCGTTGCTCTCCGGCCGTTGAGCAATATCGCGCACGTGATCACCATTACAACGAGCACGGCATATCCAACCGCCCAGATCCAGTTTTGAGTGCGTATCGCAAAAGCCGGCTCGAGCAGGAACGGAAAACCGAGCAACGCGAGCATGCTGCCGGCGTTACTGACGGCATACAGGAAATAAGGATCGCGTGCCGCTTTGTGGGTCGAATGTGAAAACCAACGCTGCAAGCAGTGGCGCTGTCGCGGACAGCAGTAAAAACGGCGGTCCGACAGTGACCAGCAAGGTCATCAACAACCAGCCAATCGGGCTGCTTTGTGTCGGTAGCGACGCGAGAACGCGGTTCGAAAGAGTAAACGGGAGCACGAGCCCGGCGGCGAGCAGCAATATCGCGTGAAGAACGGCCTGGTTTCTCAACGAAAACCGTTGTGAAAGCAGGAGCGCATACGCATAGCCTGCCAGTAATAACGCCTGGAAGAACACCATGCAGGTGTTCCAGACCGCCGGCGCGCCGCCCAGCAACGGCAGGAGCATTTTCGCTACGAGCGGCTGGACCCAGAAAAGGAGTGCGGCGCTCGTAAATAGGGCGAGCGCAAAGACCGGCGCCAGCACCGTCGCGCGCACCGCCGGAGTGTTTACTCGATCTAATTCAACGTCGATGTTCATTTGTTTTGCCCGACCCGAAGTCTCGGTGTGTCCTCGGCAGATGACTGCCACAAAGAAGAATAACAGGGTTTAACCGAGTTCGGTGCCTAAAAAAGCAGGGCTCGACAGCGAAAACGCGAGCAACATCCATGCCCAGAGGAAGTTACATCCTGTACATCCTGTAAATCCTGTAATCGTGTCTACGTCTAACGTAATCACAGGACAGGATTACAGGATTTACATGATGTACAGGATTTCTGTTTGTGCTCTTTTGTGGCAACTGCTCGCCAGCGAGCACTCGGCGGTGCTCAAACTCAAAACCTCTGCACCAGTCCGCCACAACTGTCCAATCGTTCTCACGCAGTAATTTCGCGGGGTTCAGCAGTCGGATCAGGACCATCCGTTACCCAGGAACAGAGTTGGCATGGCCGTTGCCATAAAGGGGCGCACACGAAGCATTGCCGTGATCGGCAGGAAGCGCTCAGCTCAGGACTCCTGGGATGACGCCCGTGCTTCTTCGTCCTTCGGGAGGCCTTCTACCTGAAGCGACGGCTCGAGAAATAGACCTAATCTTTATCCTAAGGAGAAAACACATGCTGAAGAAGTTTTTGCAGGACGAGACCGGCGCTGAGTTGGCCGAGTACGCCGTTGGCGTGGCTCTGCTCGTAGCGATTGGCATCGTCGTTTACAAGGTGCTTGGCGACGCCGTCAACGACTCAAATAGCATCACGCGGCAGCAACATCAAGACCGCAAAATATCCGTAAAGAGCGCGCATACCAACGGGAGCCAGTTAGCCTTTAGCTGGCTCCCGTCTTCCATCTCATTCTCTCGAAAGGTCAACATTATGAACTTGAAGAAAAGCTTTTTAACTTTACTTAAGGACGAGCAGGGTGCGGAGCTGGCCGAATACGCAGTTGGCGTGGCGCTTTTAGTCGCGATTGGGATCGTTGTTTACAAGGTTTTGGGAGACAGCAATCAACGACAGCCAAAGCGGAACAGCAGCAAAGGTCGAGCAATGCGGTGAGTGACTGCCGGCTTCTGAGTGCGAAGTCGACCAGGTTCGCCACGCGCAACTTGTGGCGAACCCTTCAAAGTTACTCACCGGAGGTGATACAGAGTGAACAATCTGAAAAGTTTTCTGACTGACGAACGAGGGGCGGAATTAGCGGAGTACGCGGTTGGCACAGCTATTTTGGTGGCCGTCGCAATCATTGTCTACAAAGTGCTCGGCGACGCCGTCAACGTGAAGATGAGCACCGTAGCAAACGAAGTCCAAAAATAGGCTCTGGTCCAACCAGCCAAATTCGATAAGCTAAGTGCGGAGTGAAAAATGCCGGTGCCCCCTGATGTCATGAAACTGTTGTTACTAGTTCCGATGGCGGCGTTCATCATGTATTACGACGTTCGCTATCGCCGTATACCTAACGTGCTCGTCGCTGAGCCTCCTCATTGGTGGGCTCACTATCAATACCAGTTTTGGCGGATTAGATGGTGCGCTGACGAGTCTCGGCGGGATTCGCTCTCGCTTTCCTGCCGATGCTTTTGATCCACCTGTTTGGCGCCATGGGCGCAGGCGACGTGAAGTTGTTTGGCGCGGTGGGCAGCGTCATCGGTGTTTCGATGGTCCCGCTCACTTTTGTGATGGTCGTGATGCTGGGCGCGGCGCTCGCTGTTTACACAATGCTACGTTCGGGAACCGTCTTTTCAACATTACACGGCGTTTTAAGAATCTTCGTTGGCATCATGCCCGGTTGGGAGATGCCACGATTCGCAATACCGCAGCGATCGTAAACACACGATTCCTTATGGCGTCGCCATCATGCTGGGCAGCCTGATCGCAGCGGCCGTGTTTCAGCGTTAACCCGAGCCGCAGTTTTTGAAACGAAATGGAGATAAATCATCATGCGGAATAAGCGTTTAATCATTGCTCTGTTGGCCGCGATAACCTTCGGCTTAATCGCCGCGGTTTCGGTCAAACAATATCTGCTGAGCGCGCAGGCCTTTAACCGCACCAACGACGTGGTTGTGGCAAAGGTCGAGATCCCGGTTGGCTCACGCATCATTCCGGAACAACTCACGATCGCGCAGTTTCCCGCGGATGTAACTCCGGAAGGTGCAATCGGCAAGATCGACGAAAACTTGATCGGCCGTGTGGTGATCATGGCCATCTCGCCGAAAGATCCGGTTACAGAATCCAAGCTGGCTCCGGTTGGTTCACTCGGCGGTTTGTCGTCAGTCATTCCTGAAGGATTCCGCGCGATGACCGTCAAGGTTGACGACGTGGTTGGCGTTTCAGGCTTCATCCTGCCGGGCACGCTCGTCGACATCGTGGTCGTGATCCAACCTCCAAAGGGCACCGCCAACGAAGAGATGATCTCGAAGATCGTCTTGCAGAACATCAAGGTGCTTGCCAGCGGCCAGAACATCGACAAACCAAAGAACGATCGCGAAGTCGAACGCTCCGTGAAGGCCGTCACGCTTCAAGTGACGCCCGAGCAGGCCGAGAAACTCGCGCTCGCTTCAAGCGAAGGAAAACTTCAGCTCGTGATGCGCAACTCGGTGGACCAGGCAGACGAGAAGACTACGGGCGCGAACAAGAGAAGCCTTCTTCTTGGTGAGCGCGCCATGATCGTTCCCGAGCCCGGAATCGGCAGCAATACAGCGCCCAAAGCAGCGCCGAGTTCACCGCGCCGCTATCGCGCCGCGTCCGGCAGCTAAAGAAACGAACCCTGCGCCGCAAAGTTACGCAGCCACCCGCACCCCCACGACCCACGGTCGAGGTGATCAAAGGTGGCAAAGAAAGAAGATTCAGGATTTCCCGTCGTAAGAGGGATGTCGCCCCAATGACCACGCAGAAGGCATCTACTCCGAATTCCGCTTTTAAGGAGAACCCGAAAATGTTGGCTCTATTTTCTAATCGTTCCTACGTCATCCATTTGCTGCTGGTAACAGTCGCGACGTTGACCCTGGGTTTAGTGAGCACAATTCACGCCCAGGAGACCACTTACGACGCGTCGTTCAGCACCAACGTGAAAGAGGCCATTCCCATCAACGTGCTGGTGGGCCAATCTCGCGTGATCAACTTCGATCGGCCAATCGGTCGGTTCTCCATCTCCAACCCGGAGATCGCAGAAGCCGTCATGGTCCGTCCCGACCAGGTGCTCGTAAACGGCAAGGCGTTTGGCCAGGTCAACTTCATTGCCTGGGAGAAGTCCGACAGCAAATTCATCGTCTTCGATGTGTTTGTGCGCGCGAACCTCTCGCTTATCGATTCACAGATTCGCGCACTGTTTCCACGCGACGATATTCGTTTGAGCCAGGCCAACGGCTCGGTCGTGCTTTCCGGCACGGTTAGCGATCCAGCAACGGTGGCCCAGGCTGACAGCGTGGTCCAGGCTGCCGGTTTCAAGACCGTGAACATGCTCGCCTCACCCGTGAAGAATGCGATCGCAGGTCCAACTTCAGATTCGTGTCGCGGAAGTCAGCAAAAATAAGCTGCGCGATCTCGGCTCCTCTTTCGCCTATCAGGGCAGCCCGGGTGCAGGTGGCTTCATCAGCGGCGGCGGTCCGGGTTCACTGAGCGAAGTTACTGGGCGGCGTGATGAATGGGAACTTTCACCAGCGCGATGAACGTGTTTCTCATGGGCGGCAACACACTGCAACATGATTCGCGCGATGCAGAACAACGGCGCGTTGCGCGCGTTGGCCGAGCCAAATCTGATCGCAATGGATGGTCAGGTCGCAAGCTTCCTCGCCGGTGGTGAGTTTCCGATTCCGGTTATTCAGAGCGGCGGTGGTGGCGGCAACGCGCAGTCACCATCGTGTTTAAGGAATACGGCGTCCGTTTGAACTTTAAACCAACCATCATCGACGAAGATCACATCCGGCTCGAGCTCGAACCGGAAGTTTCGACGATCGACTTCGCAAACGGTGTCAGGTTCCAGGGCTTTGTGGTTCCCGCCCTGCGCACCAGGCGAGCCCGCACGGGTGTTGAGCTGCGCGATGGTCAGAGCTTTGCTCTCGCCGGCCTGCTCGACAACAGCGAAACGCGCAACCTGTCGAAGGTGCCCGTTGATTGGCGACATTCCGATTATCGGAAACCTGTTCAAGTCGACCCAGTTTCAGAAGAACGAAACCGAGCTCGTGTTCATCGTCACTGCTGACCTCGTGAAGCCAGTTAATCGCGACGATTTGCCGACACATGCGCGGCATGGATGGTCTGAAGAATGGTTCACCACTCGGCATAGAGCCGAAGGGTGAAGGGATCTCGGGTGCGAGTGGATTCGGAACTGGTTCCGGCACGCAGACGCCGGCAGCCACACAGGCGCCGGCCGCCACGCCCGAAGCTGCTCCGAAGAAGACGACACCAGCGTCACCAGCGCACCGTCTGGCGACGGTGCAGTGAAGACTGAAGACAAGACAAAAGCAGCCCCGACCAGCGCTGCCACGAAACTTACGCCGTAACGGGTCAAAGCCCCCTTTAACCCACCAGCGTGAGTTTGCTGAAAGAGGGTGGTAATCAGGGTCGCACTTGATTATCACCCCGTGGCACTAAGAAGGACCTATTTCATACAAGGAGTAAGGTCATGACAACGAAACATCATTCCAGAGATTTGAGACGCAAGGGCGAACGTGGGAACGTGCTCGCATACACTGTGCTCTCGGCTCTGTTCCTGTTTTTGGCTGTCGGACTCGGCGTTGATCTCAGCCACTTCTATCTGGCAAAAACCGAGATGCAAAACGCCGCCGACGCCGCAGCGCTTGCCGGGGCTTCAGCGCTTACTCTTCCCAACCCCGACCGAATTACGACCGCCGTCAATCGCGCCGTCGAGATCCTGAACACGAACAAGTACAACTTCAACAACAGGGCTTTTGGTGCTGACCGGGACCAGCTCTGCGCACGGGCCAGGCATGCGTCACGTTTGCAAAAGATCTCGATGGGTCTTATGTCGCTGAGGCCGTCGCGCACGGCGATCCCGAAGACTATCCGCTTCATAAAAGTACTACACCATCGAAGCCTGTCAGCGTGATCTTTGCTTCACCGATACTCGGAAGTGCGTTGGCGTTGGACGCTAAAGCGACCGCGGGACTCTCGGTTCCCGGAAACGTGCGGATCTGTATCGCACCACTCTCGGCAGTCGCGCCTAATCCAGGTGAAACTTTTCCGGCTGGCTCTGAAGGAACGTGCCCGACTGCGGGTATTCAGAAATATACCGACGGCACGCCGGATTGTGATCCGACGAAAGAGTTTTGCAAGGGGTGTTTGTACACGATCCGCGCGGGTCCGGAAAACAACCCATCGCCGGGCAATTATCAGATTCTCGCTTGTGCAGGAGCCGGCGGCGACGCTGTGCGCGATGCGCTTGCCGCATATGGTGAAGGTTGCAAGTGCGGTAACGTCAGCCCCGGCGATGAGATCGGCATTGACACGAAACCCGGCGACACTGCTGGTCCAGTTCAGGATGGGCTCAACGTTCGTTTCGACGACTACAAAGGCGCGGTGAAGTACAGCGAAGCAACTCCGCCGGACTTAAACGTAATGGACGGGATTACTTATTCAGATTACACGAAGGGTACCCCGTTCAAGGGACCAGTTGACGGACATGCGGGCCAGCCCGACCGCCGCGTGCTCAAAATCCCGATCATCGAGGACCGGGAGTTTGACATGGGTCGCGACGTCGTGCATGTCAAAGGACTCGCCGGGTTCTTCATGCAAGATCCTGTTGGAAAAAAGAAAAACGGCGACATCACGGTCGAGTATGTTGGTGGCGACGTTAAAGGCGTTACCGGTCTCGATCCGAGCGGTGGCAGCAGCACCAACATCGTGACGCCCGTTCTTTATCGTTAAGGAGCTACGAATGCGAGTTAATTTCACTACTCGAATTTATCAGTGGCTCCGCAAAGAAGACGGAGGCGCACTGGCTGAACTGGCGATCCTCGATCCCGTTTCTTGCGGTCATGCTGGCGGGTGTGTGTGAGTTTGGACGTTACTTCCAGAACTACACCACACTCTCCAAAGCAACTCGCACGGCAGCACGATACCTTTCGAATCACGAGTTGAACGCGACGGAGATAACACGCGCGCAAAACCTGATGGTGTGTGGAAAGCTCTCCTGTGCGGCCGGCGATCGCAAAGTCGTGTCAGGCCTCAGTACCGCCAATGTGTGTATTGAGCGAACTCTCGAATCGCCCACTTCACCGAAAGTGATAACCGTAACGGTTCGCGTCCCGCGTACATCCGGTGAGTGTTCGCCGATACCTGGCGCGGGCGCGGCCGAACCGTTCGTTTATACGCCAATTTTCAACATCGGAGCGCTGCTAAACAATCCGAGTCTCTCCCTTGCGTTACCAATCGCTCCCAGCACAACGATGTACTACATGATTGACTAACCATGAAGTTTGCACAAAAGACAATGCGCAAATTGCGAAGAACAAGTGAGAAAGGCGCCACGATGGCGGAGTTCGCGATCATATCAGTGGTGTTCTTCATGATCATCTTCGCAATCATCGAGTTTGGCCGCTTGTTCTACATCCATAATGCTCTAACCGATGCGGCACGCAGGGGCGCTCGCTACGCTGCATTGCACAAAGAAGTAGACAAAGCTTGCGTGAAGAAGGTCGTTGTCATATGGCGAATCACATGTGGATGACAAATGCGCGGCGACCGGCCCGCCCCTGATCAATGGCCTAACCGAAACAAATGTCATCGTCACTTACGAAGGGGCTGACGCTGACAACGATCCGGATACACCCGCCACAGACTACGGCATGAATCTCGGCACAGTTACGGTAGAGATAACGAATTACTCATTTAATCTAGCTATACCGTTCGTCCCGAAGACGCTGACCATGCCGAATTACGTCACCACGTTAACGGCCGAGAGTGCGGGAGAGACGCCGGATCCGATCTCTGATTTTAGATTCACTAATAGCGTTCTAACAGGTTTAGGACAAGGAAAAGGGCAGTCATATAAAGCAATGAAACGAACGTTAACATTCATAGTACTCAGTAGAGATGCCGCCGACTCGCGTGAGCTGAGTCGTGCACTTAGCGCACACCCGGGCGCAAGCCTCCTGATGACAAGTGAAGACGCGGAGCAGGTTTTTACTGAAACCTGCCGTCTGCGTCCGTCGGCAGTGGTGATCAATATGAATCACATGGGTGAGCCTGCGCTGAAGCTCGTGCAGCGAATTGTGAGCGACTGTCCTTCAGACGGCGGTAATCTGCGCGTCGAGAGACTCGTCACCCGACCTGATTCTGCGCAGCATGCGCACCGGCGCGCGCGACTTCATTCGCCTGCCGATCAACGATGAGGAGTTGACCACGGTCATCGAACGCACCGCGGAGTTTGCGGCTGAACACGTCGGTGACGAACCAAAGAAGCGTGGTCGTGCTATCGCCGTGTTTTCATCGAAGGGCGGCTGCGGCACCAGTCTCATCGCGACGAACCTCGCGATGACGCAAAAGACGCCGACTGTGCTCGTCGATCTCAATCTTCAGTCAGGCGATCTGGAATTAATGCTCGGTTTGAAACCAAAGTTCTCGCTCGCCGATGTCGTTGAAAATCGCGATCGTTTGGACGACGCACTGCTGGCCAGCTACATCACGCCGCACTCGAAGAACGTTTCGTTACTCGCGGCGCCGACGAAAGCGGAGAGCGCCGAAGATATCGAACCGAAACACATCTACGAAGTGATGGAGCTGCTGCGACAGCGTTACGACAACGTCATCATCGACACGCCGCACAGCTTCGACTCCGTCACCATCTCGGCATTGGACCACGCAGATCAGATCCTCGTGGTGTTGACGCTCGAGATTCACGCGATTCGCAGTACGCGTCGCGCGCTGGAGATATTCGACCGGCTCGGATACCCGCGCAAGAAAGTGCGACTCGTCGTCAATCGTTAGAGCAAGAATATCGAGCTGGACCAGAAGCAGGTTGAAGACTTCCTCGGCGAGCGCGTGGTCGCTTTTATTCAGAGTGACTATAAAGCCGCCGTGAATTCGATCAACCTGGGCCAGCCGCTTGATCGAGTCAGCGCCGGGATCGGTAGTGACTACGGATCTTATCAATCTGGCCGGCAAGGTATTCGGTGACAAGATCGAGCCACCGGCGCCGGCCGCCGGTGGCAGACGTCCATTCAATTCCCTTTTCCGTCGCAGTACAGAAAGCGTGCAGGATCTCGGTTTGAACGCGGCGCTTGAACGGGCGAATTTGAGTGAAGCGCAGTAGACGATGACAGGATTTCAGGATTACACCGATTTACAGGATACAGCGGGCAAAAGTAGGGAATTATTATGGCACTACGTGAACGTTTAGTAAGAGAAAGCGGAATGACCGGAGCCCTGGCTGATGATGCATCAGCAACCAGCAGGGCTTCCAGGACATGAAGTCAAGGCTCCACCGGATGCTTATCAACCGGATGGACCTGACCAAGCTGGGCCAACTCGAACCGGAGCAGCTTCATGAAGAAGTGGCGCGTCTCGCTTCGAGCCTGCTGGCCCAGGAAGACACGCCGCTCTCCACAGTCGAGCGCGAGCGTCTGATCCATGAAGTGCGGCACGAGCTGTTCGGTCTTGGACCACTGGAGCAACTGCTCGCCGACACATCAATCTCCGACATTCTGGTTAACTCTCCCTACAACATCTACATCGAGCGTGGCGGCAAACTCGAGAGGACGAGTATCGAGTTCAAAGACAACGAGCACCTGATGCGCGTTATCGAGCGTATCGTTTCGTCTGTCGGTCGTCGCATCGACGAGGCGTCGCCGATGGTTGACGCTCGTTTGAAAGACGGATCGCGCGTCAACGCGATCATCCCGCCACTCTCGCTCGACGGTCCCGTGCTTTCGATTCGCCGTTTCGGCGCCGAGCCACTGCGCATGAACCGCCTGCTTGAGAACCAGGCGCTCACGCCTGATATGGCGTCGATGTTTGAGATGTGCGTCAACGCGAAACTCAACGTCCTGATCTCCGGCGGTACCGGCGCTGGTAAAACAACGCTGCTCAATGCACTGTCGGCCTACATCCCGTCTGATGAACGCATCGTCACGATCGAAGACTCGGCCGAGTTGCAGATGCAACAACCACACGTCGTGCGTCTCGAAACACGCCCACCCAACATCGAGGGCAAGGGCGAAGTGAGCCAGCGAGATCTCGTGAAGAACGCGCTGCGTATGCGACCCGATCGCATCGTGATCGGTGAGGTCCGTGGCGGTGAAGCGATCGACATGTTGCAGGCGATGAACACCGGTCACGACGGCTCGTTGACCACTGTTCACGCGAACACACCGCGCGACGCGCTGGCCCGGCTCGAAACGATGATTCAAATGACGGGCATGCGTCTTTCTGATCGCGCCATGCGACAGCAGATCGCGTCGGCAATCAACCTCGTGATCCAGGTCGCGCGCTTGACAGACGGCACGCGCCGAATAACCTCCATCTCCGAAATCACCGGTATGGAAGGTGAAACGATCACGATGCAGGAAGTTTTCATCTTCGATCGCAAGGGCGTAGACAAAGACGGCAGGGTCCTTGGGAAGTTCCGACCGACGGGCGTGCGACCGCGTTTCGCCGAACGACTCAAAATCTACGGCATGCAGTTGCCCCGATCGTTCTTCGAGGAGGTTTAAGCGTAATGTCAGTTTTTCTGATTCTCTTCTTCGTATTTCTAGCCGGTCTTTTTCTGACGTACACGCTCTTCTTGTTCACGTCGCGTGCGTCAGACAAGAAGCGGGCGTTACTCAAGGAACGTCTGGCGGACGCGATCCGCTCGTCGGCTCATTCGACCGACATGGACGTGCAACTGGCGCGCGAAGAATTGATGAGCGAAATCCCGTGGATGAACCGGGTGCTGATCAAGCTGCAAGTTACCTCGAAACTCAAGCAGATGATCGATCAGGCCGACTCGCACATCACGGTCATGCGCCTGATCCTCTTCTCGTTGACGGCCGGTGTGCTTGCGTTCCTCGCGGTCTCGATGATCAGCGCGTCGTACTTGTTGATGGGGTTCTTTGCCGTCGTCGCTAGCCGCGCTTCCGTTTCTTCACATTCATGCGAAACGCAAAAAGAGACTCAAAAAGTTTCTCCAGCTTCTGCCCGATGCACTCGATCTCATGAGCCGTGGACTTTCCGCCGGACACGCTTTCACTGAAGCCTGCAGATGGTGGCCACTGAAATGCCCGAGCCGATTTCCACCGAGTTTCGCAAAACTTACGAAGAACAGAACCTCGGACTGTCGCTGAAACTCGCGCTCGAGAACCTGGTCGAACGCATGCCCCTTCTCGATCTGCGCATGTGCGTCACCGCCGTCCTGATCCAGAGAGAGACCGGCGGTAATCTTTCCGAGCTGCTCGAGAAAGTTGCTTACACGATCCGTGAACGCTTCCGCATCATGGAAGACCTGAAGACGATGACGCTGAGCTCGCGCTGGTCGGCGTGGTTGCTCTGTGCGCTTCCGATCTTCCTTGCGGTTTACGTGTCGATTATGAATCCGGGTTACATGGACGTGATGTGGCGCGACGCTCGTGGCAACAGGCTGCTCGCAATCGCCGCGCATCATGCAGGTGCTCGGTATGTTGATGGTCCAAAAGATCATGAAGATAAGGATTTAACTATTGACGCAGGTGAACCATGGTAACAATCATCCTGATATCAACATTTATTTGTATCGCCGGCGGTGTGATGGCGGTCTACTGGCTGCTCTTCCGCCCCGTGAGCGCGACTGCGCAACGTCTGAGCGATCTCGACGAAGGCAGAGTGGGCATTGTGGCCCACAGCATTGAACCAAACCCGATGGAGTCGCTGGCTGCTCGTTTGGCCGAGCCGATCAATAAGCTCGTTCCGCCGTCGGCATCCGATGCCAAAAAGCTGCAACGCGAGCTGATGCAGGCCGGGTTTCGGTCATCTTCTGCGCCCGCCATTTATCGTGTGTTGCAGCTCATCTCGATGGTCTTTTTTCCCCTGCTGCTCGTGTTGGTATGGTCACTGATGGCGTTCTCGTTGAATGACGCGTTATTGCCCATACTGTTTGCATTCGGCGCAGGGTTTCTGCTCCCGCGACTTATCCTCAATCGTTTGATCGCGAGCCGTAAACTGCGCATCACCTGGGGCCTCGCCGATGCTCTCGACCTGATGGTCATCACGATGGAAGCAGGACTGGGCTTGAACGCTGCGATGCTCCGCGTTTGTGAAGAGCTGCGGCCGGTTCATCCCGACATCAGCAAGGAATTTGAACTTGCGAACCTCGAAATCCGCGTCGGTCGCGAGCGCAGTGAAGCGTTGCGAAATCTGGCCGAACGCACCGGCGTCGAAGATCTCAACAGTCTCGTGGGCATGTTGATCCAGGCGGATCGCTTCGGTACTTCAATCGCACGCGCAGTGCGTGTTTATTCTGACAGCTTGCGCACAAAGCGTCGCCAGCGCGCCGAACAGGCAGCACAGAAAGCAGCATTCAAACTGTTGCTGCCGCTTGGAGCTCTGCTCTTCCCAACGATGTTCATCATCATTCTTGGTCCAGCATTGCTGAACATCTCTGACATGCTGGGCGGCGGTGTCACCTTCTAACCCTGGGAGGATCCTATGGTAAAGCGTTCATTAATCGTCTTCGCACTCACTCTCGTACTGGTCACCAGCGCGGTGCCCGTTCGTCACGTTTATGGCGTTCTTATGACGCCGGACGAAATTGCAATGCTCGATGCAACTTCGCGTGACGGCGATGACCAGTCAAAAGGCGACAACACTTTCGTGCGCGTTTTGAAAGCCCCAATCAAAGCGATCGGTCGCCTGTTCGGTACGGGTAAGAAAGACGACGGCAAGCCGCAGCGGCTTTCCCGCAAGGACGTGAAGAAGTTTGAGAGCGTTGGAGCGGCTAAAGTCGTTGACGCGCGCACTACGGGTTTCGAAACACCTGCGGCTCCCATCTACCGCCGCTGATGCGGCTCTCGCGCCGGCACGGGAAAATCTGGAGCGCGGCCGAGCGTTACTCAGCAGCGGCAATGCAGCGGACGCGATCACAGTGCTTTCAACCGCAGTTTCAGCCGATCCGAAGCTGCACGAAGCTTACAGTCTCCTGGGCGTTGCGTATGAGATGAAGGGCTTGCGCGATCGTGCTTTCGAGTCGTTCGAGAAAGCAGTCAAAGCTGACGACGACAACGGCGAATATCTCAACAACCTCGGTTTCCTGTACTTCAAAAACGGTGACTACGACAAAGCCGCGAAGTATTTGAAACGTGCTGTGAAAGCCGCGCCGCAAGTGCAACGCTACTGGAACAACCTCGGTCTGGTCCAGGCACAGCGAGCGAAGTTTGACGATGCTTACGACTGTTTCGTGCGTGCAGTTGGTGAGTATGAAGGACACATCAATGTGGCCAACAGGTCGCAGGCGATGGGTTACGACAAGACCGCCATCAAGCACCTCGAACAGGCGCGTGTGCTGCGTCCGGCGACAGCTGAGATTCTTTTGCGACTCGCTGTTCTTTACAAGCGCAGCGGCAATGACGAGCTCGCGGCAGAGGCAAACACTGCGCTCGTCGCCGTGAAGTCTCAGGCAAACGCAACGAAGTAATAGGTCCTTATAGGACTATAGGTCCAATTACATTCAAGTAAAAGGAATTGAAAGCTCTATGGGAAACCTTAGCATATTGAGCCGTTCAGAGATCGAAGGCTTAGGTCCACCTATGCTGGAGGAGTTGGCTGACTCGGGGATCCACGAGCAGTTTTTGTGCGACCTGGCCCTCAAGCACGTAGCCATGCTTCCCGATCCGAGTACGACGGCCGTAGCTGACCGGCTTCACCTGCCGCGCGTCCTTACAGAGGAACTGCTTTACCACCTGTACCGCGAGAAGCTGATCGAAATGCGGTTGCAGAGCGCAGTGGGCTCGACGCGTTACGCCATGCTCGATCACGGCTGGGAACGCGTCGCACGTCTGAACTCGCAAAGCGGCTATCTTGGACCAGCGCCTGTTTCGCTCGACGACTACGCGCTGATGATGCGATTACAGGCAGTGCCTTCCAAGCCCGCATCGTTTGACACTGTTCGGAATGCTTTCAAGGATCTCGTGTTGCCGGATTCCCTCCTGCAAACGCTCGGCTGCGTTATCAACTCGCGCTCGTCTCTCTTCCTGACCGGCTTGCCGGGAACTGGAAAGACAGCCGTGTCGGAACGCATGAACCAGGCGCTCTTCGGCTCGATCTGGATTCCCTACGCAATCGAGGTCGACGGCAACGTCATTCGTATTTTCGATACTCACTGCCATCGTCCAGTGCCGGAGCGAACGTCGATCATCGAACACGATCGCCGCTGGATCGAGATTCAGCGACCACTGATCATCGTCGGTGGAGAACTGACCCTCGACAACACGGATCTCGCGTTCTCCGAAACCTCGCGGTTCTACGAAGCGCCTTTCCAGGTTAAGTCAAATGGTGGCACACTGGTCATCGACGACTTCGGCCGGCAGCGCGTGTCGCCGCGGGATCTGCTGAATCGCTGGATTCTGCCGCTCGAGCGACGTGTTGATTTTCTGACGCTGCACAGCGGCAAGAAGATCGAAGTGCCGTTCGAACAGCTCGTCGTCTTCTCGACGAACCTCGACGAGAGGGACCTCGTTGACGAAGCGTTCCTGCGCCGCATGGGTTATCGCGCGCGCGTCGAGCCACCAACGGCGGCTGCGTTTTCAGAGATCTTCAAACGCACGGCAAAAGCCCGTGGCGTTGCGATCGATGAGGAATGCCTGCGTCACATTCTCAAACGCTACGCGGATGAGAATCGCGTGATGAAGGGCTGCGAGCCGCGTGACCTTCTGAACAAGGTCAACGACATCTGTCTCTTCGAGGGACGTGAGATGAGGTTGACCAAGGAACTGGTTGATCTCGCGTGGGGAAATTACTTCGGCACGGCGCACGGATTCGCGCCGGAGGTCATGAAGTTTAGCCACGGATTACACGGATAAAAACGGATTTGCAGTTGTCAGTTATGTGCGGACAGTGGAAACAGATTAGTTGTGCGTTCTTGCTGTGCTTGCTGTCCGCTCTTGCGATCAACGCGCAGGACAAGTCGACTAAAGCTCCAGCAAAGATCATCGGTTACACGGTTACGCTCGTTGACGGTTACACGTTCGACGTTGACGAGGTCTCCAAACAGGGAGATGAAACCTGGGTTCGCAAGGGAAACATCCAGCGGCAAATCCAGGAACCGATCAAGTCAATCAAGCCCATTCTCGAGCAGCCGAAAGCCGAAGCCGCGGAAGCTGCGAAACCTGTCACCACCACCGCGACCGTCAACACGACTGCCAGCGCCACGAAACCCACGGGTCCGAACCCGATCTGGATCTATCTCGTGGATGGCGCGAAGTTTCGCGTCGATCAGGTTCAGGAACAGGCTGACGGCGCCTGGTACAGTCGTCAACAACGTCTCCATTTTCCTCGCGAAGGAACGGATTTCCCGTATCGAATACGAAGCCCCGGGTGCGCCCGCGACCACCCGCAAAACTGCCGACTGGACGTTCCGGAAATCTCACAATTGACCAGCTAATCCGCACTAATGCGAACCGTTTCGGAATCGACCCCTATTTGGTCTTTTTAGTAATTGAGAAAGAGTCGCGTTTCCACACGCGCGCAGTCAGTCCAAAAGGGGCGATGGGCCTGATGCAACTGATGCCCGGCACGGCCCGCCGATTAGGCGTTCGCAAGCCTTTCGACGCGGCGGAAAACATCAGAGGCGGCACCCAGTACATGCGGGAACTGATGGACATGTTTGGCGGTAAAGTCGATCTGGTGCTGGCGAGTTATAATGCGGGCGAAGGCGCGGTGCTCAAGTATGGTCGCAACGTTCCCCCCTACCGAGAGACTCGCGACTACGTTAAGACGATTGGAAAACGCTACGGACTGACGGGCCGGCAGCCGGGTTCACAAACCGACGTTCCGGAACCGCAACGCTGAGGGGGTGCGCGATGAAATCTTTCTTCCCCATAACTCTAATCACTTTACTACTGTTGGCCGGGTCGGCTTTTGGTGTGCAGGCGCAAACCAAAGACGAAGGCCCAATGACGAATGCTGAAGTTATCAAGCTCGTCAAAGCCGGCTTCAAAGAAAAAACGATCGTACTGATCATCGCTTCGAGAATTCCGAACTTCGATCTCACGTCCGATCGCATGATCCAGCTCAAGCGCGCGGGCGTGAATGAGAACATCATCGTCGCGATGCTTGCTCGCCAGGAAGGTACGGACATGCCCGCCGACGATTCGTCGTGGGGCGACGATCCGTTCTTCAATTCAAAGCTCGATCCCAAAGATGGCAGTACCAAAGGTTCTGGCTCTGGCTCTGGTTCTGATGGCAGCACCAACATCTTTGGGTCCAGCAGCTGGATCACGGCAGAAGAACAGCACGCGAACTGGAAACGGTTCGGCGTCTGGTGAGAGCGATTTATCGGGCAGCGCCACCGTGCGCATCCTGAGACCACCGAGTGAAGCCGGAAATGGCGGTACGCCCGCGAAACTCGAGAAGACGAAGAGCCTGACGAATGAGTCGATTGTTGAGCTCGTGGAAGCAGGTTTTTCAGAAGGAACGATCATTCGTCGCATCGAGCAGTCGCCGGTCGAGTTTGATCTCGCCGCCGACAAGTTGGACGCACTTCGTAAAAAACGTGTTACTGACAAAGTCCTCGCAGCGATGAAGGCTGCGATGGGTGAGGAAAAGTAAATCTGTGTAATCCGTGGTTGAAAACGGTATGAGAGTACAAGCATTTCGTTGGATTGCGCTGCTTGTTTGTGCGGCGCTTTTATTTTCCGCTGCAAGTGCGCAGCGGAAAGGCCAGCGACAGACTAAGCCTCAGCCAAAACCGAAGGCTACGCCTGCCCCACAGTCGTCGCTTGAAACAATGGGACCACCTCCTCCGGTTCCCAGCTTAAAGAAACCACCTGAACAGGAAGTCAGTCCCGGTGACGTTGTTTCCGTCGATACGACTGAAGTGATGTTTCCGGTGACCGTGCGCGATTCAAACGGGCGGCTCGTCAACGATCTGACACGCAACGATTTTCGCGTGTTTGAAGACGGCGCCCTGCAGCCGTTGAGCGATCTCGCTTTGCGCCAGGTGCCGGTTGACGTGGTGCTGATGGTCGACGCTTCGTCTTCAGTCGCCAACAATCTCGACGACTTTCGTCGCGCGGCTCAGGGCTTTGCGGCACGTCTGCAAGCTGACGATCGGCATCAGCCTGATCAAGTTTGACGATCGGATCGAGCTGCTGCAGGATTGGACCAAGAGCCGGTTTCAATTGCAGCGCGCTTTGAATCGCATCGAGCCGGGCATGTTCACGCGTTTCAACGATGCCTTGCTGCTCGCTTCGAAAGAACAGTTTGGACCGGTTACGAAATCGCGTCGCGCAGTGATCGTGTTGTCTGACGGGATCGACAACGGGCAGGGCACGACGACACTCGAAGACTGCGTTGCAGTCGCTGATCAGGGCGCAGGTGGCGGTTTACATTGTCGCCAATACTGAGATTTCGCGTGCCGCCAAACGCGCTGAGCTCGATACGTTGCTGGGCGGAACTGAGTCGTCGGTCAAGTTCAATCAAGTGAACATCGATCGTTTGCGACTTGGATTGAAGGTGCTGGACCAGAGTGAAGAGAACCTGGCCCAACTCGCGCAGGCGACTGGCGGACGGTTATACAGGCCGCTCACGTTTGACGCGCTTGAATCGACGTATGCGGAAGTCGCGGATGAGTTGCGACACCAGTACGCGATTTACTTTACGCCGTTGAACAAAATGCGCGATGGGAGTTTTCGCAGGGTGCGCGTCGAGATGGCGAATCCGGCCTTTCACCCGCAAACGCGCGTCGGCTACTTCGCCCCGAAGAGTTAACTTTACGACAGGATTGCAAGATTTGCAGGATTCACAAGGTCTATCATGTTAATCCTGTGCAATCTTGTGATCCTGTCTAACATATGTTTCCATGTCATAGCAGATTGCCCATTGCTTCCTTGTCCTGGTACTAGCTTGTCGTGTGTCTACGCGCAGGAAGCCAAAGACAAAGCACCAGCAAGGAAGAGGCGCCGCAGCAACTCACGATCGTCCTCGCCACCGGCAACACGCTCCTCGTCGACGAAGTGAGCGAGAGCGCCGACGGCTACTGGTACAAGCGCGGTAACATCACCACGTTTCTCGATCGCGAACGCGTCACGCGCATCGAACACCCGAAACCCGAAGGCGAAGCCGCCGCCGCTGCAACCTGCGCCCGGCAAGTGGAGCCTCGCCGAGGCATCGAAAGTCGAGAAGTTCTTCGTCTCGAAGTTCAAGCGGCCGCTGCCGCTCACGGCCTTCGGACAATCAGATTTACACACGCGCTGGGGATTGGACCATCGCAACGGTATGGACGTTGGCCTGCATCCCGACAGCGTTGAAGGCCGCGCGTTGATAGAGTTTTTGCGCGCCGAGTCGATCCCGTTTTTGGTCTTTCGCGGCCCGGTTCCCGGCGTGGCCACCGGCCCTCACATCCACATTGGAAACAGATCATCGAGATCCTACGGCCGCTAGCCGGTTCAATTGTTGTCCATTCTTCTTGAGGATTGAAGCGATGAAATTCATCGAATTTCCCCATCCTGAGGGCGGCAGAATGATCGTTCACGTCGATCACATCACGAGCGCGCATCTATCGTAAGGGCGAAGGCGACGTCAAGACGCGTTTGGGTCTTGATCTCGATGAACGCCAGAACGACGTCGTGATCTTCGGCGACGACGCCGAGCAGAGCCTGGCAGGAGTTGCAAAGACTTAAAGAGCGAGAGTTGAATCAGGATTCGAAGAAAAAACCCGCTCCTTCCAACGACCCACTCTCCGAACAGTGGATAGATCTTCGACTGATCGCCGGCATGCGCGTCGTGCTCGGCACTTCGGCGCTGCTCGTCTTTCTCATCGGACCACTGCGACCGCTTAGCTGGGACATCCCAACCTACATCACCCTTGTTCTCTATTCGCTGTATGGCCTGCTGATCTATCACCTCTCAGTGCGTCGCAATCCGATCGTCGCTCACAAAGTGCATTCCCTGGCTCGACCTGCTGTGGTACCTGCCGCTCATCGCGTTTACGAGCGACACCAACAGTCTCTTTTATTACTTTTTCTTCTTCTCGATCATCGTGGCTTCGTTCAGTTGGGGACTCACCGACGGCCTGCGACTGACGCTCGCGTCCGCGGCAATCTACACGATCGTCGGTGTACTCACCGCGCCCGAGAGATCGTCCACTCGATCTCGATCGAAATACTGCTGGCGCCTATCGGCTTGCTGATCTTTGGTTACATCATCGCGCGCTGGGGCGGTTATCACACGGAGCTGAAAAATCGTCTGAAACTGCTGAAAGAGGTGACGGTCTTTTCCAATCCTCGCTTCGGCATCGATCGGACCATCAAAGCGATCATCGAAAGTATTCGCGCTTTTTACGACGCCGAAACGTGTGTGCTCGTGGTTCCCGGCAAACCCGGAGACGCCGACAGTTACCAGATGTATCGCGTGGCGCGCGGCATACATCCGAGCAGATCCGCGCCACCTGAGATCGGGCACGAAGCCGCCGCGCAGTTTCTCTCCCCTTCTCTCGACTTCGCCGTTATCTACAGGAAAAATGGTTCCGCGTCACACGCGCTTGTTCGACGTTAAGTCGCGCGTATTTTCTGACACAAACTCGACCAGCAGCGAAAAGCTCGCCGGCATGCTTGATGCGCAAAGATACTTGTCAGTGCCGGTTTACTATCGTCACCAGGCAGTGGGCCGGCTTTACATAATCGATGGTCCAAACCGTATCGACAGTGCCGACATGGATTTCATGTTGCAGTTGATGGACCATGTGACGCCGGTGATGGAAAACATCCGGCTGATCGACAATCTCGCCTCCGATGCGGCGGAACAGGAACGCCAGCGCATCGCTCACGACATTCACGACAGCGTCATTCAGCCTTATCTCGGTTTGCAGTTTGGTCTCGCAGCGCTCGATCAGAAACTGGAAGCGGGTCAACACGGCTATTCGCGAAAACGTGCAGGAGTTACTCGAGTTAACAAACCACGAGCTCGCCGAGTTGCGACGTTTCGTCTGGGGACTTGCGCGCGAATGAAGAACGAACGGACGTGCTGCTGCCCGCGATCGAGCGCTATGCCGAGCGCTTTTCAATGGTGACCGGAATCAAGGTTGACGTGGCTGCGCATGGCAAAGTGAAGGTCAACGATCGTCTGGCCGCCGAGTTGTTTCAGATCGTCGCCGAGGGCTTGAGCAACGTCAGGCGTCACGCTTTTTGTCGGGATGCGCGGGTTGAGATATCGTGTAAGGAGAGTTCTCTGCTGTTACAGATTAAAAACAGCAGGCCACGCACTGGCGCAAATCCGGATGGTGAACGTGGCGATGGTAACGAAGGCATAAAGTCGTTTCGCCCGCATTCGATTGCCGAACGCGCTGCCTCTCTCGGCGGAGACACGCAAGTGTTTGTTGATGACAAAGACTACACCGTAGTTAGTGTCGGAATCCCCCTGTAGTTTGGAGTTCATCATGACTGCTCGTCCCATTACTATCATGATAATTGACGATCACGTCGTGATCCGTAGTGGGTTACGTATGTTGATCGAACACGACCAGCGCATGCAGGTCGTGGCCCAGGCCGGAAACAAAGCCGAAGCACTCGAACGTGCCGCCAGCACGAATCCGGATGTGATCATTCTGGATCTCCTGCTCGGTGATGAAGATGGGCTTTCGTTTCTTCCCGAGCTCTGCCAGGCGAGCCCGAATTCTCGTGTGCTCGTGTTAACTGGAGTGCAAAATCCCGACGCCCATCGTCGCGCGATTCGTCGCGGCGCAATGGGTATCGTGTTGAAGGAACACGCCGCGGATCAAGCTTCTGAAAGCCATCATGAAGGTGAACGAGGGCGAGGTCTGGATCGAGCGCTCGATGATGGGCAGCATGATCCAGGAGTTTAATAAGCCCGCTATGGTGGATCCTGAAGTGTCGAAGATTGAATCTCTGACTGATCGTGAACGTGAAGTGATTGCACTGATCGGCGAAGGTCTGAAGAACAAGCAAGTCGGCGAGCGATTGTTCATCAGTGAGACTACGGTGACTCACCACCTCAGCTCGGTGTTTTCCAAACTCGAAGTCTCCGACCGCCTGGAATTGATCATCTACGCCTTCCGCCACGGCCTCGCGAAAATGCCTAAGTAGATCGACTAAGGTACATAGAATTCTGCCTAGCAGAATATTAGGCAATCTTAGACTTGTAACGATTCGGCAGGTTTCTGCCAGACAAATGGGCAAAAACCTCCATTGTCAATCGCGACAACCTCCATAATCCTGAACCTCAACACCCTCCGTCACGGGATTGTCATGGAGCCTGCGCCGATAAAAATCCGAATCCTGATAGTTGACGATCAGTTAGTGGTGCGTGAAGGACTTCGTATGCTGATCGAGAACCATCCCGGAACGAAAGTCGTGGCGATGGCCAGCACTCGTTCCGAAGCGCTCGAGATCCTCAGCGCGTGAAGCGTGTGATCTGATCATTCTCGATCTGGAGCTCGGCGGTTATAGCGCCACTTCTTTCATTCCTCAGTTGCGCGAAGCGGCGAGGAATGCGCGCGTCCTTGTGTTGACCGGATCGCGTGATTCCGCAATTCATCAGAAGGCGGCTCAACTCGGCGCAATGGGTGTGGTGCTGAAGGAAGACGCTGCCGACCTGTTGATCAAAGCAATCGAAAAGGTCTACAAAGGCGAAGCATGGCTCGATCGTGTGACGCTGGGAAACCTGCTGTTCCAAATGTCGAACCAAGACCAGGACTCACTCGATCCGCGTGCAAAGAAGATCTCGTCACTCACCGACCGGGAACGACAGGTGATCGCGTTGATCGCCGAGGGATTAAAAAACCGTCAGATTGCGGAACGACTCTTCATCAGTCCCACTACTGTCACACATCATCTCAGCTCGATCTACTCCAAGCTCGGCGTTTCCGATCGCCTCGAGCTCGTCATCTACGCCTTCGCCAACAAACTCGCAAAGATGCCGGAATAAGGACCACTGCAAGTCCAACTGTAGGGGTGGCCCTCCGTGGCCACCCCAGCGTTGGAGTTTGCGCTGGGGCGGGCCACGGAGGGCCGCCCCTACAGTTACGCTTATCGCGTCTTACTGTCTACACAACGCGACACTGCGGCAAATTTCCGGGCAAGAAATTGCCGGGATTAATTTGCTCTCTTACCCCCATAAAAACTCAACATTCGTGCCTCGAAAATCGGCACCCTTGGCCCTTGTGGCCCAACTGCAAGCTGATTAATCTTCCGCATCTTTAATGCGCTACAAGGCCAGAACTGGGCGCAAGATCTTTCAACACCAGGAGTAATTCCTTCTAGTCCCCGAACAGCGGTTTTCCTTAACCAGCCCAAACCCGCCTGTTCCTCGGCAAGCCCGAATTCTCCCGCTCTTTCAGAAACCGACACTTTCATGACTCCAAGCTACAAGTGTCAATAACCCGACCACAGTAATTGTGTGTTCAACACGCAAGGAGGATCTCCCGTGAGTAACAAACCAAATTTTTGGAAGCTGATAATGGGCGTAGTCGTGCTCAGTGTTTTTGTCATTGCAACGTGGGCCGCGACGTCCGCTCGCTTGACTAGCGCGGTGAAGTCTACGCGCTCTACTGACAACACCGCTAATAACAAAGCGTCTAACCTGTTAACCTCCCTCACCGCACCAGCAGGCGATCCCATCACCGGTGTTTTCGAGCTGGATGGAAATATTTTCGAGAGTGCTAACCCCGGAGACGACTGGACCACAGTCAACTGCACAAACACCGATAACGCCGATGTCAAAACAGGAGTGTTGTTTGATGGTCTTGGACCAACGGTGTTCACGACAGGTGGTTCAAAAGACGACCTTGACATAACCGCCTGGCGACACAAAGCCGATCAAAATTCACCACCTAAGGATGAAATCCTTAACGCGTATGCCGCGAAATATACAGGCAGTCCGGCTGGCGATGCGATCCTCGCCTTCGGCGCCGATAAATATGACACGAGCGGTACGGCGTTCATCGGTGCATGGTTCTTCAAGAACCCGGTGGTTGCGGCTTCGGATGGCAGATTCAGAACAGCAAACGATCCAACTGCTCCGCTAGCCTCACACTCAGTTGGAGACGTACTGGTTCTGTTGAACTTCCCCGGCGGCGGTACAAACTTTGCCGAAAAGCAGGTGTTCGAATGGGTAGGTGTAGGTGGCACGTGTGCCCCGCCGGCCACGCTGGTGAACGGCACTCTTTGTGACATCTCCGCCACCGGTCAGGCCAATAGTGTAGAGGGGTTATCCAATCTAACCCTGGGACCTCAAGCGATCCCTGGCACATGCTCGGCATGGGTGCACGATCCGAAGAACGGTCCAGATGGCACCATCCAGACAAATGCATTCTTCGAAGGCGCTATCAACATCAGCGACTTTCCGCAACTCACTCAATGCTTCGCCAGCTTTCTGTTGGAGACGCGCTCGTCCAACTCAGTCGGCGCTCAGCTTAAAGATTTCGTCTTAGGCGAATTCAATACCTGCGCTGCTGTTAGCGTGACGAAAGGCAATGGTGAAGTGTGCGCGGGCGTCGCTAGTTCCGTCTCGCAAACGATCGTGGTGCACAATACCAGTCCAGTGTCAGAAAACGTTTCGCTTGTCGATGACAACGGAACGCCTGCAAACTGCAACGACGACATTGATGTTATTGCTGGTACGACGATTGGTTGCGTGCCGCCAGGTACGCCTACCACTGTATCACTTGCAGCAGATGACGGAGTGGCAGGCTCTGGGCCGGACCAGGCGACTTACACACTAACCAGAACACTAACGCTAGCCAGTGCTCAAACCGATATCGTAATTGCTAGAGCGAATGCTGGTGGTAGTACCGCGACGGCTCAGGCATCGGGAACAGTGACGGTGAATCCGACCCCGTCGATTTCGATCGACTCATTCTCGTGCAATCCCAATGCTGTCACTCTTGATCTAACCGCCACTGCAAGCGGTGGGACCGGTAGCTTCGTTATTACCTTCGATGGTGTAGCGTGCGCGCCCGGTGCAACATGTACCATTACAAGAGGACCAGGCGTTTACTCAGCTACTGTCACGGATGGTAAGGGTTGTACGTCGCCTCCTGCAGTTCGGAAGATCGGATTATGTACAGACTAACCCGAACCACAGGTCGCGACCCATCATGTGTGCGGACATGATGGTTTTAAGGGCAGCAACGCCTAATCGGTGTTGCTGCCCTTTCTCAACCTGGAAGAGGTCTGTACCACCTGCGGTAGCGGGTGGGTGCGCAGCCTTACTGCACGGTGAGAGTAGTTGAGCCGCTGCCAAGCATCGTCCCGCCTTCATAAACGCTCACACTTACTGTCATAGGACCAGGACAGGTATCTGGTGCGATCGGGTAAGCCACCGAAATATTCTTAGACTCGCCTCCCGCAAAAGACATCAAGCCTGAAGCAAATACTGTTTCCTGGCCACAGCTTGAAACTGATGAGGCCGTAACGGTGTACCTCTTTTTTCCCGATGCACAGTTCGTGACTCTGTCAAAAACCCCGACGGCTGAATTGGCCTCCGTGGTGGTCGTAGTTGTGCTCAGGCGTGGCGTATCTACTATTGCGCACCCCGAACTAGTCGATCCACCGCCGCCGCCGCCACCGCCGGGTTTGCCGCGTTGGGCGAACAATGGCAGGGCCACCAACAAAATACAGACCAATACTAACGTGGGCGTAACTAAATGTTTCTTCATACGTCCTCCCAGACTGATAGAACTGAGCTAAAAGCTCTCCGGTGAGTTCTGCGCTTTAATTTTCCTGGAGTCGGGATTGCGCTTGACTGGTCTGTTCGAAATGAATGCCGCTCGAACTTCGATTCAGCGCGTTGTGCTGTTTAGTAGCAGCGG
Source organism: uncultured Acidobacteriota bacterium (assembly GCA_963748155.1). Taxonomy (GTDB): domain Bacteria; phylum Acidobacteriota; class Blastocatellia; order Pyrinomonadales; family Pyrinomonadaceae; genus PSRF01. The sequence continues at coordinate 41,887 of CAVVHV010000008.1, forward strand.
GACCATACCCTACAGGTTTGTATTTGAAGTCGCAATGGTCCAAAACTGCCATTTTTTCCGCACGTCCCAAACAGGTGGGGCTGTCGCGATAAAGCAACAAGGTATGTGCCATTGCTCTCGAGAGCTTCTTCGCGTGAGAAGTGCAAGCGTTTCGCTAACGCGTGCAGCAGTTACGAGCTCTCAGTGGAAAGCCGCTGCACCGATCATCGATCGAGATTGTCGCCGTGTGTTCACAAATGGCAGCTTTATGCCGACAACTTTACGCTACGAAATTTGGCTGCATTCTGCCCTTCACAGCTTAAAAAAAGTGCACATTCCCGCCCATCTAATCGGCACACAACCCCGTTGTAAGATAACTGCAATCAAAATACCATTCAGCCATCGAAAAGTGTGAAGCACTTCCCGGCTTCGCCACCAACGGCAACTCAACCATCGCCGCTGCCGAAGTCTAACTCAGTCGCTGTTGAGTGCGACCCAGCTACTCGATAGGAGCTCCCACATGAAGTCCCAGTCAAACCCGTATCGCAGAAGTTTCCTTCCAACTTACCTTAATTCGACCTGGCGTTTAGCAATCATTGCTCCAGTTATTTTCGGAGTTGCTGCTGTGTTGGGTTATTCCGCAACAGCAACTGCGCCAACGCTGCTGAAAAAGATCATCGGCAGCCGGGCGGTCCAGGCTCCGTTAACTGATCCCGTTCCCGCGCATCCGCTGGGACGCTTATTGAGAGTCGCGAATATAGACGAGCCCATCGTCTATACCGACAAACCAAATTACCAGCCCGGTGAAACCGCAGTCATATTTGGCTCCGGTTTCTGGGCCAACGAGCTGATCACGCTTCAGGTGGTCCACATTGACGATACCGCCGAAGGTGGAAATGGACATGAACCATGGAATGTCATGTCTGATGAATTCGGCAATTTTACTTCTACGTGGTTTGTTGACCCTGACGACTCAGCCGGAAGCATCTTTCGTTTGACCGCGCTCGGAAACAGCTCAGGACTCTCTGCAGAATCAACTTTCGTCGACGGCTCTGCGAATCTCGATACCTGCGCCAATGGACCAACAAACGCTCCCGTGCAATGTACTGGTGCGAACTGGGAAAACGGAAACCTCAATGGCAGCAAGTCCCATTACTTCGAAGGTGACTCAGTGCCATATCGCACGGTCTTCGAAGGTTTGATTATTGGTAACACCTACACGATTACGATCGAGTACGACACTACGCAGGGCGGAAAACACGCGCTCGACTACCTCACCAGTTTCGATCGAACCGAACCCACACCGGGCAATAATCCTTGTACGCAGAAGCAGGGCGGCTCAATCGTCACGATCTGCAACCCGCTGTCGTTCGTTACGATTCCGATTCCGGTCGATCCTAACGTCGCGGCCGGGCAGGACGGGATACCCGGAAACAGCGACGACATCACTCAGATCGCTGGTGTCTTCACACTCTTCAACGGCAACACGATGTCGATCGTCAATCCCGGCAGCCCGTACACGCTGTCAGGCTCCTATGCGGCAAACAGTTCCACCTCTATCACTGTGCAGTTCAATGCAACCGCTGCGACTGCGGTGCTCGCATGGGGTGGCCATATTGCAACCGCTTGAACTGGGGTGTAACTAATTCGGCAATCACCATTAACGGTTCGCCTTATCACATGCGATTGACGAACCTGACCTGTTCCGGAGCGGGTGAAAATTGCAACGTCGGTCAACAGGACCACCAGCTTTCAGCCGACGCCGTCTTCTTTCCGATTGAGCTCACGATCATTAAAGAGACGAATCCGGACGGCGCGCAAACGAAGCAGTTTAATTACACCACCACCGGAAGCAACCTCGGCCCATTCTCATTGACGCCGCCAAACGGCACGACACCAGTGCAACAGGTGTTCAACTTAACTGACCTGAGTGCGCGCACAGTCACGGAATCAGATCCACACGCAACCGCCCCGGAATTTAACTTAACCAACCTGTCGTGTACGCAGACTGACGGTGGGCTCGGAGTTGGTAGTGTGACCACGAGCCTCGGCACGAGAACCGTGAGCTTCACACCGAAGGAAGGGCAGTTCATTTCCTGCACCTTCACAAATACAGAAGACTTCACCGCAACGCGCGGCAAGATCATTGTTGACAAGGTAACTGATCCGAGTGGCGATCCGACGAGTTTCGATTTCACCACGACTTACGGAAGTCCGTTTAGTTTGACTGACGCCTCGGCGCCGAATGATAGCGGGCAGGTATTGATGGCCGGCACATATCAGGTTAGCGAGACAGCAAATCCGAACTATGTGACCACGGCAACATGTACATCGAGTAAGGGTGATCCCGCAGATGATCCAAGCTCAATCAATCTGTCCGCGGGCGAAGTAGTCACGTGTACTTTCACGAATACGAAGCGCGGCAAGATCATCGTTGAGAAGCAGACCAATCCGGATGGCGCGTCTGGCAGTTTCACCTTTACTGGTGATGCCGCGGGCTCCATCTCCGATGGCGGGCAGATCGAGGTGAATAATGTCGCGCCCGGCACGTACACCTCGACAGAGGGTGATCCGACGCCGGCTTTCGATCTCACCAGCATTTCCTGCGACGACGGCGCGAGCGCCACACCGAGCACGACGAGTCTCGGCACGCGTACAGCCACGTTCAAAGTCGATCCGGGTGAGACCGTGAAGTGTACGTTCATTAACACGAAACGCGGGCATATCGTCGTCGATAAGGTTACGAATCCGAGTGGTGATCCGCAGAGCTTCAACTTCGACGCGACTGGTGGCAGTTATGCTGATTTCAGTCTGACTGACGCCGCAGCGCCTAACGATCAAACACTCGTGCCGGGTAATTACTCGGTCAGCGAAACAGTTCCATCAGGCTGGGATCTGACGAATACGCAATGCGTCAGCAGCATCGGCGATACGGAAACTGCCGCGGCACTCGAGCTGGATGGAGGCGAGACGATCACCTGCACTTTCACCAACACGAAGCGCGGTCACATCATCGTCGATAAGGTCACGAGTCCCAGCGGCGATCCACAGAGCTTCAACTTCGACGCGAACGGCGGCAGCTATGCTGACTTTAGTCTGACTGACGCCGCAGCGCCTAACGATCAAACACTCGTGCCGGGTAATTACTCGGTCAGCGAAACAGTTCCATCAGGCTGGGATCTGACAAACACTCAGTGCGTCAGCAGTATCGGCGACAGCGAAACTGCCGCAGCACTCGAACTGGAAGCAGGCGAGACGATCACCTGCACGTTCACGAACACCAAACGCGGTCACATCGTCGTCGACAAAGTCACGAGCCCCAGCGGCGATCCGCAAAGCTTCAACTTCGACGCGAATGGCGGCAGCTACGCTGACTTCAGTCTCACTGACGCCGCGCCACCCAACGATCAAACACTCGTTCCCGGAAATTACTCCGTGAGCGAAACAGTTCCTTCCGGTTGGGATCTGACAAGCTCTCCGTGCGTCAGCAGTCTGGGCCACTCGGAGACCGCTGCAGCAATCACACTCAACGCCGGTGAGACCGTCACGTGCAAGTTCTACAACCGCAAACGTGCGAACCTCATCGTCGAGAAACAGACGAACCCGGACGGTGCGAGCGGCAGCTTCACGTTCACAGGTACAGCGGCCGGCACGATTAGCGACGGCGGTACCATCCCCGTCAACAACCTCGTGCCCGGAACCTACACCTCGACCGAAAACAATCCGGCGCCGAACTTCGACCTAACGTCGATCACGTGTAGCGACGGTAACAGTACGGGCGACGTACCGAGCCGCACCGCGACGTTCCGATTGGAGCCGGGAGAAACCGTGAAGTGCACCTTCAGCAACACACAGCGCGGCATGGCCCAGGTCGTGAAGACTGTGAGCGGAGTCGCGCCCGCTGCTGGTCAGAGCTTCACGTTTGAGCTTCGTCAGGGAGCTTCGACCGTTTCTGACGGTACAGTTCTCGAGACGAAGAACACTGATGCGAGCGGCAATATCAGCTTCACCACCAAGCTGGTTGCGGGACAGACGTACCAGATCTGCGAGTGGGTGTTCCCAGGATGGAACACAAATCTCGTCGGGGATGGGCCACTGTTTGTTCCGAACAGCCTCATCCCGCCCGCACTTCCGAATCCCAACGTTAACAACCTGACGGTCTGCGCCAATTTCACTGTGCAGCCCGGCCAGACAAGAACGTTCACGTCAACAACTCGCCACCGCCGGGTGGACGTGCGTTAACCATCGGCTTCTGGAAGAACTGGGCGTCTTGCTCAAACTCGAACGGCAAGGGCCAGAAGAGCATGCTCGATCTCGCGCTCGGAATTGCCAGCAGCATGACTACAAACCCGCCAGGTGGGCTCGTTGTCTCGGCGCAGAACCCCGGTGCGCTATGGCCCAACTATGCGGCGCTTTGGTATCTCGTGGTGAAAGGAATCCAACGAGTACGCCAAACAACATCAGGCCGGCGCCTGGTTGCGCTGTTGCCGTGAACCTGCTGGATAAGACGACGATTGACGGCAAGAAGAAGAGCGTCGAGCGATCCGCTCTTCAATATGACGGCACAACTTATGGCTGCGCAATTGAACCGGTTTATGGGAGCGGGCATCAACGGCACCACGATCATGAATATCGATCGCGCCGTGTTGCTGAACGGCAAGTACAAGTTCAACGGGCTCACTTACAGTCCAAAGCTTACGACGGCGGACACGAACACGGCGAACTGTCTTGCGACTCAGCTCGATAATTACAATAACGGGCGGCCCGTCGGTTTGTGCCCGTAACCCAGATACGGTAAAACCGACGCCGTGAGAGGCACAAAAACGCAGGCGACTTCGCAAGTCGTTTGTAGTTTTTGTGCCTTTTTGTGTGGCACATTTCACTGATTCCGGGCATGGCAGGATCCTGCCACTCTGAAGACCGCCAAAAACCGTGTATTACTGCCAGAGAAATGGGCACAGACCTCCGTTGTCGGCCTTTTGCAACATCTCCATAATCAAATCGCTTTAATCCGAAACTTACGACGAATCCCCCATTTATGCAGTGTGAACAAAGAGCTAACTACACTCTCGATTACCATCTCCCAATTACTGAATCAACTTTTCGACTTTCACGATCAGTATTCGAACGGCGAGCCAAACCTCGCTCACATAACAAAATGACAGCCCGGGTTTGGGGCGTAGACAACGACGATCAACCGTTCAGTCTCGACTGCGTCCTGGACAACATCAGCGCCTCAGGTCTTTACCTGCGCCTGCCGCGACGCATGAAATTTTCCGCATCGATCAGTCTTGCAGTGCGGCTGCCGAACGGTCCGGTGGACGGCAGGTTTGCGGCGATTAACGGAACCGTGATACGCGATCAAATGGAACACGACGGTCACACGGGCGTGGCGGTAAAGATTATCGAACACAGTTTTATTTAGGACTTACTTGGATCTCCGGCCTATCGGGAAAAGCTACTCAAAGTCAAAAGCCCGCTCGTGCCGGCGTCGTTTGAAAACACTTTGCGGCCCTGGGGTGGTTGGATATTTGAAGTTTCCCCGATGAACAGTCGTTACGAATGCTAATAGTAATTTCGCCCGATTCAATACGACCTCGATGCTGAAACTCAAAACCGTATCTGGCCGCCTCAGAGAACTTTTCCGTGGCCGGGACCAAAGCGCAAAAGCTGAAGCCCCGCTACGGAAACTCCTCGTCGTGGATGATGAAGAGTCGATCTGTTTTTCGATGAGTGAGTATTTCTCACAGCACGGGTTCAAGGTCGATACCGCGCGTGAGATGGAGGAAGCCGAAGGCCTCCTCAAGGAGACGGAGTACAAGGTCATAATTCAGGATTTGCGACTCGGCGCGGCCCGTCGTCCTGATGGAATTGAAATCATAAGAATGGTCCACCAGCGGAATCCCGACACACGCATTGTGGTACTCACATCCTATGGTTCGCCGGAAGCGGAAGCAGAAGCTCGGAGGCGCGGGCGCGGATGCGTTTCTGCGCAAACCGAAGCCGCTTTCGCAGGTGGCTCAGGTAGTTCAGGGATTGATCGAATCACCCCGGTCACGCGCATCAGCTTAAAAGGGATTGCAACAACCTGCGAAGCAGGTGTCAGCATAAAGCCTGGGACGCAAGCCCCAGGATCGCCACGAACAACATGAGGTGTTCGCCGCGTCTCCCGCGGCACACCTTCACCCACGTCGCGGCCCACAAACTTGCACGCGCAGGATCCGGCCAAGCCCAGAAACCGGGGTCCTGCGTTTTGGAAGGCTACCGCGGATTCACCGGAGGCTGGTTAATGAGAGGGCGGTTTCCGGTAGTCTACCCGACCGGGTCCTTCCGCAGAGGGCTCGGCGTAGTCTGAGCCCTCTTCTTGTTAATCCTGTAAATCCTGTCATCCTGTCCGCACAACTGCTCGCCAGCGAGCACTCAAAAACAGCTCTATCAACGTCGTTCCTCCTCGTTAAACTCGTGCACTTGGTTGTACTTGCAGACGTAACCGTAACTCACCCGTCGTTTGGTCCAATGATTGCAGTGCCCCCTTCCGCACGAAACTGCACTCGCGGAGTTGTTCTTGTCTCGCGCGAAGGAATTGGGGCCACCGTGCGGGATCATCCTCATTCCAGCGTTTTGTAAGAACACACAATACGTGCCCAGACACTTTGACTGGTGCTCGTCCGTTTCATTTCCCAAACGGCAGCGCCGGCCAAGGTAAGTATTTCTATCTTCCACCAGGAGTTGACGACATGGTCCCGAACCGCCCGACACTGATCTCCCGTTTGTTTTCTGTCCGGACAATTCGCATTGCATTTCTACTTGGTCTCGTTGCTGTTGCTGCGAGTCTTCTGTCTTCCACTCGCTCGCCAGCACCATCAGCCAAAGATTTTTCGCCCGCGCCGCAGCGATCGTGAGTGGCGGGCAATTGCGGCCACCGCGAATCATGCGCTTCTCAGTTGAGGAAGCAGCAGCGCCGGCCGTCAGCACAACCATGCTCGTCGAGCGACGTGGCCACACGGCGACACGACTCGCAGACGGTCGCGTGCTGATCGCCGGCGGTGAGAACAGCAGCGGGCACATTCAACGAAACAGAGCTTTACGATCCATCGTCGGGAACATTTTCAGCCGCAGCAAATATGGCAACAGCGCGTGCAAATCATTCCGCGACGTTGCTTGCTGACGGCCGCGTGTTGATCGCAGGTGGTCACGACGGAGGAGCTTCAGTTGCAAGCACTGAGATCTTCGATCCGGCTACCGGCGCCTTTACGAGTGGTCCATCGATGAGTGTTGCGCGTGCAGGACATAGCGCGACGCTTTTTGCTAACGGTCGCGTTTTGATCGCGGGTGGTGAGACGGCAGGAACTGCGGAGATCTTCGATCCAGCTGCCGGAACGTTTGCAGCAACAGGAAGCCTGGGTGTCGCTCGCTCAATGCACTCCGCGGCGCTGCTTCAGGATGGTCGCGTCCTGGTAGTTGGTGGACGTGATGGCAGTGGCAATGCGCTGCTTTCCGGAGAGATCTTTGACACGCCCGCCGGCGCATTTTCGAATGTCGACAGCGACGTTGAAAGTCAGCCGTGTACGTGCGCACCTGCGTGTACTGTTTGACGGCAAAGTTCAGATCATCGGCGGCAATGATGACGGATCGATGGAACTTTACGATCCACTCTATGAGGGCTTCGGCGGTTATGCTCACGTCCTGCCCGTGGGCGATACCTGCGCGGGATTAGTCGGGACAGATTCAGATTTCCCAGACGCGTGCGGCGCTCTTTCACAACGGCCAGGCCGATCCACTGCTGGATCGATCAGGTCACACGATCACGGAGCTGAATGGACAGGCGCTTGTGCTTGGCGGTGCAAACAGCAGTGGCGCAGTGCTGAGCTCGAGTGCGGTGCTCGTAAGCTCGCCGGCTTCTATTAGCACTGACAAGATGGACTATGCGCCGGGCGAGATTGCGCACATTACCGGTCGCGGCTTTCAACCTGGCGAAGTCGTGAGGGTGAAGATCCACGAAGATCCGCACACGCCGCAGGAGCGCGGTTTCGATGCGACTGCGGACGCGGACGGTAATTTCAGTGGCGATTACCTCGTGATGGAGTACGACCTCGACATGAAGTTCATCGTGGGTGCGCGCGGTTTGACGTCCGGTGCGACAGCGCAGACGACGATGACGGACTCGAATCCTCAATCGATCAGTGTTGCGGCTCCGACAACCGTAACAGTTATCCAGGGAGCCAACTGCGGCTTACGGAAACGTAACTGTGGTCAAGTGGGTGGAAACAACAACCTTTGCAATATCACCCTGAGCGCGATTGCGGGTACTGGGACGGGATTACCAGCGGGCGCCACAGCTGTGTTCGGTACCAATCCGGCGATGACCACGGCAAACGTGTGCACAACGTTCAACGTTACAACGACCGGTTCGACTCCAACAGGGACATACACGTTCCAGATAACGGGTACGAATTCTGGAGCTGGTTGTCAGGGCCCTGGTCCTACTGCGAGCAATATGCTTACGCTGATCGTCAATTCAGCGACAGTCAACACGACAACAACCGTTGCGAACGCCAGCGCCACTTACGGTGACACGTCCGTTACGCTTAACGCGACAGTCACTCCCGCGAGCGGACCTGCTGTCAACAATGGTTCCGTAACGTTCACAGTGAAGCAGGGTGCGACCACGATTGGCGTAGCAACGACGGACAACACGGTCGTCGCGGGTGCAGCGAGCGTGAGTTATGCACTACCTGCCGGCACTGATGCTGGACCGTATACGATTGAAGCCTCATACACGCCGGGCACTGGCTTCAATGCCAGCAATGGCACGGGCTCGTTGACGATTGACAAGCGCGCGATCGAAGTCACTGCCGATACCGGTCAGTTCAAGACTTACGGCGACGCCGATCCCGCAAGCTTCACTTACACGATCACGAGTGGCTCGCTCGTTTCACCGGATGCTTTCACGGGCGCGTTGAGCCGCGTCGCTGGCGAGAATGCCGGGCTGTACGCGATTACGATCGGCACGCTCGCAATCAACGACGGTAACGGTGGCAATAACTACAATCTCAGCTTCGTCTCGACAAATTTCGAGATCAAGAAGCGCGCTGCAACCTGGACCACGAATCCAGCCAGCAAGACCTATGGTGATGCCGATCCGTCGCCACTCACGACCGGCAGCGGTTCGAACTTCGTCGCCGCCGACAACGTGACGGCAACGTATTCACGCGTCGCGGGTGAGAACGCAAGCCCGCCGACCTATCACATCACCGCCACGCTGAGCGCGACGCCGCTCTCAGCGCTCGACAACTACATCATCACCAACGATGGTGCGGAGTTCACCATCAACAAGCGTCTCGCCACCTGGACCACAAACCCAGCCAGCAAGACCTACGGTGATGCCGATCCGTCGCCACTCACAACCGGCAGCGGTTCGAACTTCGTCGCCGCTGATAACGTGACGGCCACGTATTCACGCGTCGCGGGTGAGAACGCAAGCCCGCCGACCTACCACATCACCGCCACGCTGAGCGCGACCCCGCTCTCAGCGCTCGATAACTACATCATCACCAACGATGGTGCGGAGTTCACCATCAACAAACGTCTCGCCACCTGGACCACAAACCCAGCCAGCAAGACCTACGGTGATGCGGATCCGTCGCCACTCACGACCGGCAGCGGTTCGAACTTCGTCGCCGCTGACAACGTGACGGCCACGTACTCACGCGTCGCGGGTGAGAACGCGAGCCCGCCGACCTACCACATCACCGCCACGCTGAGCGCAACCCCGCTCTCAGCACTCGACAACTACATCATCACCAACGATGGCGCTGAGTTCACCATCAACAAGCGTCTCGCCACCTGGACCACGAATCCGGCCAGCAAGACCTACGGTGATGCCGATCCGTCGCCGCTCACAACCGGCAGCGGTTCGAACTTCGTCGCCGCTGATAACGTGACGGCCACGTATTCACCGCGTCGCGGGTGAGAACGCAAGCCCGCCGACCTACCACATCACCGCCACGCTGAGCGCGACTCCGCTCTCAGCGCTCGATAACTACATCATCACCAACGATGGTGCGGAATTCACCATCAACAAACGTCTCGCCACCTGGACCACGAATCCAGCCAGCAAGACCTACGGTGATGCCGATCCGTCGCCGCTCACAACCGGCAGCGGCTCCAACTTCGTAGCCGCTGACAATGTGACTGCGACTTACAGCCGCGTGGCTGGTGAGAACGCAAGCCCGCCGACCTATCACATCACGGCGACGCTGAGCGCGACGCCAGCTCTCAGCACTTGGACAACTACATCATCACCAACGATGGTGCGGAGTTCACGATCAACAAGCGTCTCGCCACCTGGACCACGAATCCAGCCAGCAAGACCTACGGTGACGCCGATCCGTCGCCGCTCACGACCGGCAGCGGCTCGAACTTCGTCGCCGCCGACAACGTGACGGCAACTTACAGCGCGTCGCGGGTGAGAACGCGAGCCCGCCGACCTATCACATCACCGCCACGCTGAGCGCAACCCCGCTCTCAGCACTCGACAACTACATCATCACCAACAACGGTGCTGAGTTCACGATCAACAAACGTCCGATTCAGGTGACGGCGACCGCCGGTCAGTTCAAGACGTACGGCGATCCCGACCCAACCTTCGCTTACACGTTAACGAGCGGCACTCTCGCCTTCACTGACGCCTTCACCGGTGCGCTGAGTCGAGTGGCCGGAGAAAACGTTGGCCTGTACGCAATCACAGTCGGCTCACTCCACGTGAACGACGGTAACGGCGGCAATAACTACAACCTGTCGTTCGTGAGCAACAACTTCGAGATCAAGAAGCGACTGATCACCGTCAAGGCCGATCCGAAGACGAAGACGTTCGGCGATCCCGATCCGTCGTTCACGTACCAGATCACCAGCGGCTTGCTTGCCTTCTCCGATACGTTCACCGGAGCGCTCACACGCGATCCAGGCGAGCTCGTGGGCCAGTACACGATCAAGATCGGAACGCTTGCTATCAACGACGGCAACGGTGGTTTGAACTACACGTTGACCTTCGTCAGCGACAAGCTAACGATCGTGACCGCGTGCAGCGTGTTCAACGGGTTCCTCTCGCCAATCGGCGGAGCAATAGAACTCGGAAACGGAGGCACCTTCAACGATCCGGTGCGCGCGTTCAAACTGAACAGCACCATTCCGGTGAAGTTCACTGCGATCTGTTTCGGAGTTCCGCTCACGACCGGAGTTCATACGTTGCAAGCGATCAAGTACTCGAACGCAACAGACGGTGAGTCACCGATCGATGCAACACCAACCGATGCAGCCACGGCTGGAAATCAGTTCCGGCTGACCGGCACTGAGTGGCACTTCAACATGAACACCAAGGCCCTTGGCGGTAACGCACAGGGCACGTACCTGCTGAGAGCAACACTGTTCGACGGCAGCAGTTATAGCGTCTGGGTCTCGATAAAGAAGTAGACCGAACACACGTAGGACCTATAGGACCAATACGTCCTATAGGTCCTATTAGTAATTAGATAAACAGTCGGACGACGGCCCACGCGATCAGAAGACTCACGAACCCGCCCGAGAAAGTAAACGCACGCTCAGCCGGCTGGCTCTTGCGGCGCATCAACGCGCGCATGATCACCACACCGCACTTCCAACCGTCGTGCTGGTAAAGCGGAAGAATATTGCCTGCGGCTAGCAGTAGATTCAGCCAACCGAAAGTCGTTCCGTAGGTGAAGAACCCGGCGATGAGATTGAAGATGACGCCGCCGAGGTGTACGAGCAGTTGCGCCTTAACCGACTTCTCTTTCAACGCAGCGCCATCGAGCATCACGAATGAGCCAATTGGTATCGCGCGCAAATTGAAGCTGATGTTGCCGAGACGAAAACCGGCCAGTCGCGGGCCCATGCCGAGGCCCAACTCAGAAGCGGAGACGTTGCAGGCGCGCGCGGCGAGCAGATGGCCCAACTCGTGAACAATCATCGCCAGCGCGGCAAATCCTATGAGAGAAAATATTAACGACATCAGTCTGCAACCCGTCGGCTAAAAAGCCGCAGCACTAGTGTCAAGACTCATGCCGGATGGATTTTCGAGGGAAATTGATAGTAGAAGCGAGGGAAGTGACGAAATTTGTGACTCGAAAGCAGCCAAATTCTGGCGTTTAGTACAGTTGGTAAAGGTAGTTTTAGACAGGATTACAGGATTTACAAGATTCAGGGCCACTTGATCTTGTCGTCGACTAACTGTTCCATCGTGCAGCCACCAAGGCGGGCGTATCTGAGCAGCACGAGGAGCGGTGGCTCGCGTTGACCGAGCTCATAACCTGAGATGCTGGCGGCACGTAAAGGTTCGTCTTTTACTGCGAGCGCCTTCACCATCTCCGCCTGCGTCAATCCCAACTGCACTCTGATGGCTTTCAGCTTCTCGGCCAGCCGCCTGGGCCGGGAGCGGTAGGAGCGACCCATCTCAAACTGTCCCTTCTGAGGAACAGCGCGATGAGGCGCTGCCTGTTATCTTGTTGACTTCACTAAATAGTGTTACAATTCGCCGTGCCGTTCGAGTTGCCCTGACGCCTTGCATCAGGGCGGGCGGCATCAGCCAGTTTTACCTCTCAGATAATTCACAGGTCGAATCTTAGCATTTAGGTGAGCACGTGGCCCAGAATGGCCCAGCCATCACGGTAGTTCACTAAAGAGGGCGGCAGCGAGCGCCATGCGGGGGCGACACTGCCGCTCTTTTCAATTACGGTTTCGGTTTGTTTGCCTCGATGTAATCCGCGAGCTTCTTCCGCTCAGCATAGTCGGGCTTCTTCTTCAGAAACTTCTCGTATTCCACTGAAGCTTTATCTTTCATCCCGGCACGATGATACAACCGTGCCAATTGAAGATGAACCTCTGCCATTCCCTGCGGATCCAACCGTAGGGCTTCTTCAAAGTACACAACAGCGGCCGAGCCGCGCTTGCTCTGTAAATAGGCTTCCCCGAGAAAATAGTTTGCATCTGCTGAGTCTGGCCGAATGTTGACTGCTCGTCCCAGTACCTGAATAGCGACATCGAACTGTTTCTGAAACAACTCCAAACGTCCAAGGTTTAGCAAGGCAGGAAAGAACTCGGGATGTGCATCGATTGCACGCAGATAGTTGGTTTCAGCCTCCGCAAGTTTCTTCTGACGGAAGTGAACATTTGCGAGCTCGAACCAGACTTCAAAATCTTTTCCATCGACGGTCGTGATTTGCTGAAGCAGTTGTGCCGCTTTTTCATACTGCTTCTTCTCTGCCGCCTGACGGGCCAGCGTGAAAAGTTTTTGACTCGCCGAACTCCGGGAATATGTGTCGCGGGCGGAAACGACACCGGGGTTGGCCCCACCCTTTTCTACTCGCCATTCAAACTCAATATCCCGCCGCACATCTTTCAGGTATGGTGATCGCAGGTCGACGGTCAATCGCGCTATTTCGTTGTTCTCGACTTCAATGGCCAGTTCATACAGTCCGGTTGGCAGATTGTTAAAACGATAGCGGCCATTGTTTGGAGTTGATTGACGGGAAATGAGGACCTTTCCCTCGGTGTAGAGAATTACGTCGAAGCTAAGCGGCCTTAAACCAGTGACCTTGCTTTCATCGATTATGAGATCGCCATAAAGTGTGTGGTCGCCACTTTGGGCCGCAATCTTGCGGGCCCCAACGAAGGCAAACAGGGCCACTGCGGCGCAGAAAACGGAGAGCCATCGACAAGAAAGACTGTGTCGCCTCACTAACACTTGAAACTTCCCTGAAGGAACGTCAAGGCTTTTTGTTTGTTGAAATATATTCCTCGAGCTGCTTGCGATCCTGATAGTCCGGACGCTGCTTGAGAAAAGCTTCATATTCAGCCGCAGCTTTATCTTTCATTCCCGCGGAATGGTACAGCAACGCGAGGCGAAGATGCGCGTCCGCCATTCCCTTCGGATCCAGTCGCAGTGCTTCATTGAGATAATTGACGGCGACAGACCCTTTCTTGAGTTGCAGGTAGGATTCGCCGAGAAGGTAATTACTCTCGGCGGACTTTGGTCGCAGCTTTACCGCCCGGCTCAGAACTTCGGCTGCGACGTCATACCTTTGCAAACCGATTTCAGCGCGACCGAGATTCAGCAGCGCCAGAAAGTAATCGGAACGGAGATCAATCGCGTGCAGATAATCGCTTTCAGCTTCTGCATACTTATCCTGAAGAAGATGAACGTTGCCGAGCTGCGTCCAAACCTGAAAATCTTTCGGATCGTTTGCAAGGATCTTATTCAGAAGTTTAGCGGCTTCGTCGAATTGCTTAGCGTCAAGAGCGCGGTCGGCTTTGGTAAACAGCGCCGCATTTGCCGAGTTTCTTTCATATCTATCGGCAGCAGAAACTGTATCTGCTTTTGACGATCCTGGTCCGGTCGAGGTCCATGCAAACGTCAGGTCCTGCTTGACATCGTCAACCAGCGGGGATCTCAAATCGACTCTAACGCGGGCGACCTCTGCTCCTTCAACCTCAGCAACGAGCTCGTACATTCCCTGGGGAATGTTATTAAAGCGATACCTGCTGTTACCTGACACCGTGTTGCGCTCAACAATATTTCTCGATTCGGTGTAAAGAATGAGATCCACTTTGACCGGTTTGCCATTATTAAGCTGCTCACCTTCAACCGAGACCTCTCCATAGAGGGCTTTGCCGCCGGACCTGCCAGTGAGAGCCAGGATCTCGTATCTGGGCAACTGAACTAATACTGGCGCAGAGAACAACAATAAACAGAAGGATGAGTCGCATGGATAATCGGCTGTTCATGTCGCGGCCTCCAGCAAGCAACCGCGGGCTGGCCTATATAATAAGCAGCCAGCCCGCGCATGGGGGAGAGGATTCTAAGCGATGTCGTGCTCAGAATCGATAAATCGCACCGAACTGCATTTCCCTTGGTTTACCTTGTATACCTGCGAAGTTGGACCAGATTGATGGCGGCTCCAGCGGTTCACTAACACACGCAGCACCGGAACACCCAAAAGGAGCACCGCCCGGATCGAGACCGATTCCGTATCCGGTACGCCCACCAGTGAGAGCGCCCATTCTTTGCGTATTAGTTACGTTGAAGGCCTCCAATCTGAGTTCCAATGAATGACCTTCCCACGGCATCTTGAACTTCTTGGCAAGTCCGAGGTCAAGCGAGACGTATCCCGGCAACCTGAATACATTGCGGTCACCTGACTCGCCGGGTCGGGCGTTGCGGAAACTCTGATAGATGCCGGTTGGATCACACCCAAAGAGCTTAGGTGCATCCACACCACCGCGATCCGGGCAGGCTTTAATACCGTCTACGACGCGCACAGCATTGGTTTGGACGTTCCAGTTTGTTGACCAGCGAGCGTCATCAAATGGCGGGCTGATCGGCAGTCCTGAATTCCAGCGGAAAATGCCGGAAAGACGCCATCCACCGATCACGGAATCCGCAACGCTGTTAGCGCCGGAGAAGTACTTGCGACCGCGACCAAACGGCAGCTCCCAAATACTGTTGGCGTTAATCAGATGGCGAATATCGAAGTCGGAGTTAGCGTACCAATCCTGCTGAAGAATGGGGTTTTGAATGAACAGAGCCCCAAACCCGCCGCCCGTCTGGACACCAGAAGCGTCGTCCAGCGAATGCGACAGCGTGTAGTTGAAGTCAAACGTCAGCGATCGACCAAGACGCTCACGAATAGACAACGTGCCCGCGTTGTAACGCGATTTACCAATACTGCTATACGAGGCCAGTGCGCCATACTGCGGGTGGAAGAACAGGTTCCCACCGATGGCCGTATCTAACCCATCCTGAGTATCGGTCCAATCGTTGCCGAAGAAGTCAGCCGCACCCATGAGATACACCGCTTGTGTTTGGGTGACCGGCTGTCCGTTAATCACCGTTGGAAGACAAGCACCGCCGCAGTAATTGACATTAACTAACTGGGCCAGGTTTGCCGGAAACAGATTCGCAAAATAAGGAATCTGCGCTACGGACGTAACGTCGACGCCTTGCGTACGCATGACCTCGAGCATCGTGGCGGCCGTGTACCAATCCATGCCCGATTTTGGATCGACCAGGTTGTTCAGGGCCATCACATCGCGATTGGCGATCAAATTGTTAGCGTAACGGCCAATGTACGACGCCTGGATAAACAACCCTTTTGGAAGCTGTCGCTCGTAGGTAAAGTTCCAGCTATAGTTGATTGGCGCTATAAGTTTCGCGTCGAACGAGGTTTCGATACGGCGCGAATTATCGGCCGGCTGCAGGTTTGGAAAGTTTAGCCTCGCCGGGATAATCACATTCGGCAAACCTCTGACATTCTGGCCGAGAGTTGTGAATTGCGGCGCTAAACAAGCGACGTTATTGGTGCAGTACGTATTGGCTGGCGTGGTGAAGTTGGAAACAAAACCAACCGAGTTCGCCAGGTCAAAGTTAACCGCGATGGCCGACCCATACTGATCGTTTGTGATCGCAAAGCCGCCGCGGAACTGTGATTCGTTATTGGCGCCAAAGAGCTTCGCGAGAAAACCACTCTTGAAAGACGGCGACCAGGCGGCAGCGATGCGAGGCTGGAAGTTATTCTTATCCCAGTCATACAGAGGCGGGCGATTATTCGCCGGCCCTGAACGATCGAAGGTGATCGAAGTGTTAACCGGCGTCCCTGCGGCGGCCCCAGCCAAACGCTGTTCGAAGAGATCCGACAGGTCGATGTTGCTCCTCATCTCAAAGCCGTTAACTTCATAAACCGGCCTGGAGAGGCTATAGCGCAATCCGAATGTAAACGTTAGGCTAGGCCTGAACTTCCAGATGTTCTGCACGTAAGGTTCGTATTCCTGGGTAGCGAACGTACGCTCAGTTGGCGTCCCGGCGTTCAACAAAGTTCCATCCGCGTCGAACGTGAAGTTTGCGGTGTACTGCGAGTACCTGCCAATCAACGCCGAAACAGCATTCTGTACGGCAGCGCGATCCGCGGAACTAAACGTAGCTATTCCGTTAGCGGTGGCAAAGTTCTGCACCGGCGTTGAAAGACTCCCGCCCGCGCCGCCCGCATAGAACGATGGGTTCGCAATCGCATTGTCAAACGCGTTACCAAAACTAATGCGGTTATTCTTCACGAGGCGAATAGTCCCGCCAAACTGAAGCGTGTGATTCCCTTTCACCCACGACAAGTCGTCAGAAATGGTTTGCACCGGAGTTACGCGGTTAATTGTGCGAGCTAAATCCCAGCGGTGAAAATACAAACCTGAAACTTACCGCGTTTTCGCCGGAATCACCCTGTTGCGTGAAAGCCTCGCGAGTGTAGCCATAGGTAAACCTGTTGATGACTCGGTTGCTGATAGTCCACGTGTGGCCCGCAGCAATACCGGTCGGATGCGACCAAACATTCGGTCGCGGCGTATCCGGAAACTGAGGTGGCTGTCCCGTCAAGTCATAGATGACATTGGTGCGGACAAACAGTTGTTGGTTCTCAGTAAGATTGAAGTCGAACTTACCAACGTGTGAGTTCAGATCTACTGGAGTAGAAGCATTGAACCTGAAGCCGGCCGTGTTTAGCAGCGCGTTTGCGGTGCTGTCACCAGTAGTAAAGTCGTTAGCGGGATATTTTGCCGCCGCGGCCTTGAAAATTTCGACTGGCGGCCGGGTTCATGTCGAGCGCTGGAAATGCCGCGTTCAACTGCGCCGTCGTTAAGGTGACGATGTTGCCGGCGCTGGTACGGTAACGTAACTCACCACGGCCAAGGCTGGCCAATGGGACCGTCCGCGTAACTGCGGTCTGGCTCGTCTGGCGCAGAGCTTCGAAACTATAGAAAAAGAAAGCGCGGTCCTTCATGATCGGACCACCGAGGCTGCCTCCGAAGCTGTGACGAATTAACTGCGGTTTCGGAAGACCAATGCGGTTACTGAAAAAGTCATTCGCAGCTAATGCTTTCGAGCGATAAAACTCAAATAATGATCCGTGAAAGTCATTCGTTCCACCCCTCGTAACGAGGGAAATCTGAGCACCGCTCGAGTGTCCCTGGTTGGCATTTGGATTCGTCGTGGTAACACGAAACTCCTGGATCGCTTCCGAATTCAGTCTTAGAACTGTGTTGTTGGCGGGCAGGTTGGACGCTATCGGATCGTCCTGGACGCTCGCGCCAACCGAGTTTGTTTGGGTTTCATTAATGTCAACGCCGTCAAGCGTGACATTAGCCTGGTCTGAGCGCGCTCCGGCAACATTGCCGTCCCTGGTTGTGGCTGGTTGCAGCGTGAGTAATGCAGGAACGCTACGCGCGTTGGTTGGCAATTCTGTAATCTGCTTTGGCACAAAGGTGTTGCCAAGAGTTGCATCGTCGCGGTTAATCAGTTGCTCAGCCGCGCTCGCGCTTACAGTTACGGTCTCCGTGAGTTGCCCGACCTCAAGCTTGACGTCGGCTGATGTTGACTGCGCAACCAGTGCGTGTACGTTATTGAGTACCGACTTCTTGAAATTTTTAGCTTCAACCTCAACGCGATAATCGCCGGGCTGAACAAACTCGAAACTGTACTTGCCGACGTCATTAGTCGTCGTCGTTCGTGACGTGTTCGTGCCTATGTTAGTAAGCGTGACCGACGCTCCGGCAACGACATTATTTTGCTGGTCCGACACGATTCCCGTAACTGTGGACGTTCCGGCTTGTCCAAACGCCAGGTTGGGTAAGAGCAAGAACGCGATAAACAGAGCTGTAGAACTAATCAGACTCTGCCTTCGCAGAAGGGCGATTCTTTTCATGGGGTCCTCCGTTGTGGAAGTGGAAGCTGCTTGGATTACGTGACCGCTGGATCTCCGCCTCAGTGACGGAAGTACAACTTTTGCTGCAACGTAAATCTGGAAAGCCGTTATTGGTTTTTCGGGTGGGAAGTATATCCAAAAATCTGGCGGGATGTGTAAAATTTCGTATCCAGGCACAAAAGGCACAAGAGGCACATAAGAAGAGCGTCAGCCCATATGTGCCTTTTGTGCCTTTTGCGGCAAAAAACGGCGGATTTTAGAAAACGTAACGCAGTGCAAACTGCATCACGCGTCCCGCTTTGTTCTCGCCGAGTGGCGCCTGCGTGCCGGTGAATTGGCCGAAGCCCTGCGGCGGTGCGCCTCCAAAGACGAACGGATCGGTGTTCAGGCCGGTACCGTTGAAGCCCGTGAACCGCTGCGTGTTTGTGACATTGAAGACTTCCCAACGGAAGGTCAGTGCCTGTCCTTCCCACGGCATCCTGAACGTCTTGTGCAGTCCCATATCCAGAGTGAAGTAGCCCGGATAACGGATCGTGTTGCGATCGCCGGCTTCACCTGGTTTCGGATCGCGGAAGCTCTGATAGACCGCGGTCGGGTCCGCAAAGAGGTTTGGTGCGCACATCCTGTACACCACCATTGAACAACGGCGCCAGAATCGTGCTTACGTTGTAAGTGTTGACGGGAATAGTCACTGCCGACGCAAAGCCGAGCTGATTGCTGTGCAACCAATTTTTCGTACAGTTTTAGCGAAGTCCGTTTGCGATTACTTCCGACAACCGCGACATCAACAAGTACGCTGGATTATCGACAGACCACATCGTCTCCGGCATGTCGTCGCATGAGATTGCCATCGCGATCTTCCCGTTCTTCGTGTAGAGAATTCCGATCGCGCTGCGCAGTCGATCGAGCGCGCCGTATTTGCTCGCCATCGGGACATTCCAAAGCGACCGCCCAATCGCGTTCCGGCCCTGCTCGCGCTTCATCAGGTCGATCATCTCTTTCGATGCAGCGGAACTGATCACTTCACCACGCTCGAGTTTCTCCATCACGAGTACCATCTCGCGCGGTGTTGCCATACCCAGTCCGAATTTCTTGTTCTCAGGATCTTTGCCGGCAGTGCTCTCGCCGCCACTCCCGACCTTCCGCATGATCTTGATCTGCTTAAACCCGAGCGACTCCATGCGCGCATTCACTGCATCGGTCGTCAACACGTCGAGCACGAGGTTTGTGGCGGTGTTGTCGCTGAGGATCATCATCAGATTGACGGCGTCGCGGAGCGTGAGTTTTAGTCCGTCCGAAAGCTCGCTGAGAATGCCGGAGCCTGACACTTTCTTTTCCTTCGTGAGGACGACTTCGTCAGTCCACTTCGCTTTTCCCTCCGCTACGCGCGCGAATGCTTCGATCATCACAGCGATCTTGATCGTGCTCGCCGTGCGCACACGCTCATCGGGATTCAGTCCGTAGGTCTCGCCGGTGTTGAGGTTTTTGGCAAAGAGACTCACCTTGCCTTTGAACGACGCGACGATCGGCTTCACTTGATCGTCCAATGATTGTGCTGCTGTAGAGAAACTAAAGAAGAGTATGACGGCGAGAACTTTCAAAGGCCTCATCTTGTTCATCCTGAAAATCCTGTCATCCTGTCTATAAATGTCCTAACGCAATCAACAGCTCCGCATTAAGAATCGCCGCACCCGCCGCACCGCGAATCGTATTGTGACTCAACACCACAAACCGGTAATCGAGCACCGTATCCTCTCTCAATCTTCCCACCGTGATCGTCATCCCATTTCCCGCATCGCGATCCAGCTTTGGCTGCGGCCGGTCCAACTCATCACGAACAACGATCGGATTCGCGGGCGCAGAGTGGAGCCCAAGCTCCTGCGGCAACGAACGAAACGAGCTCAACGTTTCACGAAGCTCTCCCAACTCGGGTTTGCGTGTGAAGTTAACGCGCACGGCCGCCATGTGACCGTCCGCAACGTTTACACGATGACACTGCGCACTCACGGCCATCGGCGCGGATTCGATGTGGTCGTCCACAAAGCGACCGAGAATCTTCGTTGTCTCGGTTTCGATCTTCTCTTCTTCGCCGCCGATGTGTGGCAGGACGTTGTCGAGAATGTCGAGCGAAGCGACGCCCGGATATCCTGCGCCTGAAAGTGCCTGCAACGTCGTCGCCACGGCTGCCGAGATGCCGAACGTCGCATGGAGCGGAGCGAGCGCGAGGGCCAGCATGATCGTCGAGCAATTCGGGTTGGTGACGATGAAGCCGCCTGATGTGTTGTGCTGCCGCTGGCGTGCGAGCAGATCGAGGTGCTGGTGATTCACCTCGGGAATTAACAAAGGCACGTCTTCATCCATGCGAAACGCGGATGAGTTGCTGATGACCGGATAGCCTGCACTTGCAAAGCTGCCTTCCGTCTCGCGTGCGATGTCGCCGGGCAGACTCGAGAAGACAAGGTCACAGTCGAGTGGTGGTTTCGGTGGTTGAACGGGTAATGAGCGAACGGCGCGGGGCATTTCACCGTTGAGCCGCCACGTGCATGCCTCGCCGTAAGTCTTGCCCTGGGAACGATCGGATGCGGCAACGGCGGTGATTTCAAACTGCGGGTGATTCTCGAGCAGTTGAATAAACCTCTGCCCCACCATGCCCGTCGCGCCTAAGATACCGACGTGATATTTCTTCATAAAAATATATAGACAGGATTACAAGATTTACAGGATTGACAGGATTAAATCATGTGAATCATGAAAATCCTGTCATCCTGTCTAACCCTTTCCGTATCCGCCTAACCCCTTCGTCTAACATCTCGCGCTCAGCACAAAACGAAACGCGCAAAAATCCCTCGCCTTCACTCCCGAACGCCGCACCCGGCACAGTAATCACCTTCTCCTCGAGCAACGCCTCCGCGACCTTCATCGACGATCCATACTGACTCACATCCAACATCGTATAAAACGCACCATCAGGCGTCACCGCCTTCAGTCCCAACTCAGTATCAAACAACCCCAACAAATGATCCCTTCTCGCACGAAACGTCTCCCTGAACTTCGCACGCGCCACTTCAGCCTCTTCACTCCACGCTGCGAGCGACGCCTTCTGCGACACGGTGGATGCACACGTCGTCACATAACCATGAAGAACAAGCATCGCCTTCACCAATTCATCATCACCACACACCCAACCAAGTCGCCAGCCAGTCATGCTCATCGACTTCGAGAGGCCACTGATCACGATCGTGCGATCGTAAAACGACGACAACGATCCCGGCCGCTCAGTCGTGTAATAAAGATCCCGGTAGATCTCGTCGCTGATCAGGTAAGCACCATGATCGCGCAACACATCTCCAATAGCCGCCAGATCTTCATCTGTCAACGTCCGTCCGGTTGGATTCGATGGACTGATACAAACAACAACTTTCGTGCGCGGCGTCAGCGCGCGTCGAAACTCGTCTAATATCAAACGCAAAGCCATTCTCGCGCGGCAGTCGATAAAAGCGCGAAGTTCCTCCAGCCATCCGCACGATCGTCGGGTACGCAACAAACCCCGGATTCGGCAACAACACCTCGTCACCTTCATCGACGAGCGTCAGCAGCGCGAGATACAAAGCTTCCTGCGAACCCGCCGTGATCACAACGCGCTCCGGGCGCCCGTCAAGATACGAATACTCAGCCGCAACCTTCTCACGAAGCGCCGGCAGTCCAGCGTGCGACGTGTAACCGTTCTGCTCTTCGACGATTGCCTTGACTGCGGCTCTGCGAATCACGTCCGGCGTCGGCAGATCGGGCTCACCCAATCCGAGATTGAGGCTGCCGGGGTGCGCGCGATCGAAGACCTGGCGAATAACGCTCTTTTCGATCCCCTGCAAGCGTTTCGGTGGCGCAAATTTATTCAACGCAGGTAATCCTCTAATCGCACCGCCGTGTCAGTCTTCGCATCGCGATACTTAACAATTATTGCCGCGTAGAGCGAGAGTCCCCACTCGCGTCCACGCTCGGTCGTCACTGCGCGCGCGCCGGGAACAACCACCGCGCCCGCTGGAATTTCGAGTGGTCCATCGGACGTTCGCTGGTAGATCTCGTCGCGAACGAGATCGTAAACGGGAGTCGAGCCAGTCAGGATCGTGCCCGACGCCAGCACGGCACGCTCGCGCACGATCGTTCCTTCATAAACTCCGCAATTGCCACCGACGAGCACGTCGTCTTCGATGATCACGGGCACTGCCCCAACCGGCTCGAGCACGCCGCCAATCTGCGCTGCGGCGGAGATGTGTACGCGTTTGCCGATCTGCGCGCACGATCCGACGAGCGCATGACTGTCAATCATCGTGCCCTCGTCAACATACGCGCCCGCGTTCACAAACATCGGCGGCATGCAAACAACACCGGGTGCGATGTAAGCACCGTCTCTGATCGTCGAGCCGCCGGGAACGATGCGAACGTTGTCTTCGATCTTTGTCGGACGCCCGGGGTACGTGTCTTTGTCGAAAAACTTAAAGCTCTCGCCCGCGGACATGTCAGCGATCGCGCCCATGCGAAAGCCGAGCAGCAACCCCTGCTTGACCCAAAGGTTTACGATCCACTTGCCGTCGGCGCTGCGTTCGGCAGCGCGCACTTCGCCGCGATTGAGTGCGCGCTTGAGCTCGTCAAAAACGGCCTTGTCTTCGCGAGAAAACTGATTGTCTTCGCGCGCCGCAAGCGCCTCGATCTGTTCACGCAACGGCATGCGAAGTTTCCTTCAGTAGCCCGACTTCCGTCAAAATCTCGCGCATGCGATTGCGCGTCTTTTCCTGCACGGGGACGAGCGGAAGACGCAGGTTCTCTTCGATCAGGCCCATCAGCGCGAGGCCTGCCTTGACTGGACCAGGACTCGATTCGATGAAGTTGCCTTCCATCAATGGCAGCAGTTTGTAGTGCAGTGCGCGTGCTTCATCCCACTTACCGGCGAGTGCGAGATCGTTGAGACGCGACATCATTCCCGGCGCCTCGTTTGAAGCCACCGAAATCAGGCCCTCGCCGCCAAGCGCGATCAGCGCAAGCGTGAGTGAGTCGTCGCCTGAAATAACTCGAAAACCTTCCGGCCGATCGCGCAGGATCTCCATGATCTGCGAGAGATTGCCTGAGGCTTCTTTCACCGCGACGATGTTCTCGACGTCGCGCGCGAGCCGCAGCGTTGTATCCGCAGAGATGTTGCACGATGTGCGTCCCGGAACGTTGTAGATCACAACCGGCAGATCGGCGACTGCTTCAGCGATCGCGCGAAAGTGTGCGTAGAGTCCTTCCTGTGTTGGCTTGTTGTAATAAGGAGCGACTGTCAGCACGCCGTCGACGCCGAGCTCGCGCGCGATTTGCGAGCGTTGAATCGTCACGGATGTTGAGTTACTGCCGGTGCCTGCGATGACTTTCGCGCGGCCGCGAGCTAGTTCGATAGTGGTGCGAATGACGAGGCGATTTTCTTCGTCAGACATCGTTACGCTCTCGCCGGTCGTGCCGCAAGGTACGAGGATGCGGACGCCACCTGTAATTTGATAGTCGATCAAGTCGCGCAAACGTGGTTCATCAACCGCGCCGTTCGAGGTGAAGGGTGTAACAAGAGCCGTCGCGCATCCGCGAAGCCAGTCGAGTTGTATTGTCATAGCAACCTCCTTATGTTCAGAGTTCAAGCTTTAGCTTGCATGCGTGAATCCGAACCAGCAAGCTAAAGCTTGAACTCTGAACTCAGTATCGAATCAATCACTTCCGAGAATTCAAACACCCCTGTTCGTCCCACGATCCAATGTGCTGCGAGCAACGCGCCGTTTGCGAAACCCTGACGCGAACGTGCTGTGTGTGTCAACAAGATCTGATCTGCCTCGGAATCGAAACCGACTCGATGCGTGCCGGGGATGTAGCCAGCGCGTGTCGATGAAGTCGGAATGTCAGATCCGAGATGTTCTGACATCAGGTCGCGCAGCTTCAAAGCGGTGCCTGAAGGCGCATCGCGTTTGCGACTGTGATGAGCTTCTTCAATGAACGGCGCGTAGCCATCGACGGCAGAAAACAGCGCTGCTGCTTGTGTCGCGATACGGTAGAAAAGGTTTACGCCGATGGAGAAGTTTGCGCCGTAGACCATTGCGCCGGCGTGATCGGACATGAGCTGTTTCGCGGTCGACTCGTGTTGTTTCCAGCCGGTCGTGCCTTCAACGAGAGGCACGCCTGCGCGAGCGCATGTTTCGATGTTCTTGAGCACGGCGTCGCCAATGGAGAAATCGATCGCAACGTCGTGACCGCGCAACTTCTCCGCCAGTTGGTCCACCGGCAGTTCCCCATCCTTACTCGCGAGCACGACGCCGATCTCGTCGCCACCCTTGCGCGCGCCGGCCTCGACCAATTGCCCCATCGCACCATGTCCGAATAAAGCGATCTTCATGGAACTTATTGTAGGGGTGGCCCTCTGTGGCCACCCGTTAGATGATTGGCGAAACGGGTGGCCACGGAGGGCCACCCCTACAGTTGTTTACAAAGTGTCAAATACAGGTTGATGGCTTGTTCAAGTTCGTGTTTTGAGATCCGCTCGTGATCTGTGTGCGCGTCGAGAATCGATCCGGGTCCAAGCAACAACGGCTTGCCCCATTGCGACAGATACGGTACGTCAGTCGTAAAACGCACCACACACTCATCAAATCCCGGAACCGAAAATAATCTCACCGGATTATGCGCCGAGCTGTATTCCAACACGCCACGCGTGCCGACCGCGTCCTCCAGCACGCTTTTGACGTGCTCTATATCGATCCCGAGCCGAATTTGCAATTCCGCACGTGCTTTATCTGCGATCACGTTCGGCCGCGTGCCGCCGCTGAGCACGCCGATGTTACACGTGGTCGTGCCAAAGAAACTGTCTTCAACCCACTCACAGCCGCGAATGTCCTGCAAAATGTCGAGCAGCTTCTCGATCGCCGACTCGCCCGCTTCCGGATACGCAGAATGCGCGGCGCGACCTTCAGTCGTAATGATCACACGCACAGAACCCTTCGTCCCTGTCGCTAAACGACTGTCAGTCGGCTCGCCATTGATGAGGTAACGACACTCGCGCGCGAGCGGATGCTTGTTCGCCGCCTGCGCACCCAGACTGCCGAGCTCTTCATCAACCGTGAACAGCAGTCCCACATCATTCACACCCTCATCTCGCAAACGCTGCGCTGCAAAGATCTGCGCGGCGATGATCCCTTTGGCGTCGCACGACCCGCGACCATAAATAAACTCCTCATCCTCGCTCGACTCGATGAACGGCGGCACCGTGTCCATGTGCGTCGAGAACACAATGCGCGGCGGCGCATCGAGTCTTAGCGATCACATTGAAACGATCCGGCGCGACTTCCTGTCTCTCAACGCGATACCCAAGCTGCTCCAGATGGCGCGCGAGAAACTGCCCCACCGCCAGCTCGTCGCCAGTCACTGACGGAATATCGATCAACTGCCGCGTCAACTCAAAAATCATTCATTCTACGTATTTCTTCTTGTGCCTCTTCGTGGCTAAAAAACTCCTCGTGCAATCTCGTGACTGCTTCCTTAACGCGCTCTTCTTCGATCACAAAAGTGAAATTGATACTCGACGCTCCCTGCGAGATCAACGACACGTTAATGTCGCTGATCGTGCTGAACACTTGCCCGGCAATGCCCGGCGTCCCGCGCAAGCCTTCGCCGACAACGCAGATGATCGCCCTTCCCTTCTCAATCCCGACCGTGCCGAGTTGTTGCAACTCCTCGACAATCACCGGCAGCGCGCCCGCCTCGTCCAGTGAAAGCGAGACGCTGACTTCTGACGTCGTAACCACATCGACCACAGTCCGGTGTTTCTCAAAGATTTCAAACAGCGCGCGCAGAAAACCATACGCGCCAAGCATGCGCGCGGAAGTAATCTGCACGATCGTGACACCCGTTTTATGCGCGATTGCCTTGATTGTTCGCGACGATGCTTCGCTTTGTGGACCAACGAGCGTGCCGCGCTCCTGCGGCATGCGCGAATTGCAGATGCGAACCGGAATCGAATTCTCAATCGCGGGCTGAATTGTTTTTGGATGCAGGACTTTCGCACCGAAATAAGCAAGCTCGGCAGCTTCGCTGTAAGACAATCGATCGATTGTCTGCGCTTCTGGAACCACTCGTGGATCGGCGGTCAACACGCCTGTAACGTCGGTCCAGATCTGTATCTCATCAACTTTGAGCGCAGCGCCGATCAGCGCCGCAGTGTAATCAGAGCCGCCACGTCCGAGAGTTGTCGTTACTCCTTGCAGTGTCGAACCGATGAATCCACCGAGAACCGGAACCACTCCGCTATCAAGCAACGGCCGCAGTTCATCTTCTGTGCGTGCAAAAGTCTCCTGCATCAACGGCGCAGCGCTCGTATGTTCCTCATCCGTGATGATGCAACGACGCGCATCAACCTGCCGCGCCTCAACTCCGCGTTGATTCAATACTGCGGCCATCAAAGCGCTGGAGAGGATCTCGCCAAATGAAACCACCGCATCCTGAACAGATTTGGGATTAGAAGTCGCAGCCGCCTGGAGAAACTCTCGCGCCTGAGCTTCAGCGCGTTTCACAAACTCCGCGAAACGCTCTGACTCAGACGCTTCGAGAAGTTGTTCTGCGGCTTCTATGTGTCGACTAAAGATTGGTCCAAGTGAGGAAGGTGTTGCCGCCAGCAAGGCATCGGTCACTCCACTCATCGCAGAAACGACGACAACGGGAAACGCCGCACGCTCTGCGGAAACAATGCGTGCGACGTTCTCGAAGGCGGCGGCGTCGGCTACTGACGTCCCGCCAAATTTCATCACGATCGGCATTCGCCACAGATTACACGTATCCGTGTTATCCGTGAACTCTGTGGCTTCATTTATCGCTGCGGCGAAACGTATTTCACAAACTTCAACTTCGCCAACGCCTCCAGCTTTTCAACCGGGAGCCGGCCGATGATCACGTTTCTGTTCTTCGCATCAAGCACGACTTCAAAACCGAGTTCTTTGAGCTGCGCCAAAGTCTCGTTTGATTTGTCAGTCAACCAGACTTGCACGTCGGCTTTGCCGTCGCGAATGAATCCGGCCTCGTCCGTGCTCGAAAGCGTTT
The DNA here is from genome assembly GCA_963748155.1 of uncultured Acidobacteriota bacterium. GTDB lineage: Bacteria > Acidobacteriota > Blastocatellia > Pyrinomonadales > Pyrinomonadaceae > PSRF01. Next base: position 69,726 of record CAVVHV010000008.1, read on the forward strand.
CTTTCTTTTGCAGTTTCTGAACGACCGCGAGCACTGAGCGATGAAGTTTCTGTTGCAACTCAGCGTTTTGCTGATCCGGCACTCCAAGCTGATTGAGACGAATCGTTTCGGGCAATGACGCGGTGACCGACGCCACCATGGGCGCCGTGTTCGGTGGTGGCGCAGGTGATCTCTCTAACACTAACCGCCACCACCACCAGATCCTCGGGCCCTGCTTGCGAATCGCCCATTTATAGTCGCGCGCCCTGCATTGAAACTCATAACCTTCGATTCGGAAGGCTCTTCATCGCCCTTCACGCCTTCCGGAACTTCAACCGGCACATCGATTCGTCGTGGCTTACCACTATCAGTTACGATCATCTCCTCGACCGCGACGAACGAAGTAAACTGCGTCATCAAGCGATACTCGATGCCGAGCTGCGTGATCGTGTCTTTCAGATCCTGGCGCATGGCGCCTGATTGCGCGCCGTTGAAATCCTGGCCCATTAGATCGTCAATTCGCGCACGCGCCCACAGCGACGCCAGCACATCGTGCGACGCCATCGTTTCCGGAAACTCCACTGGAATGTCGCGCACGAAATCGCCGCCGGCCATCTTTCCTTTCAGTCGAATCGTGCCGCGACCTGCGCCTGTGTAACGTCCTTTAATAATCAAAGGCTTCGCGCCAAAAAGATCCGGAATGCGTTGCGGATAGACGTCAGCAACCGGCAGGTTATTCCACTCGATCGCGATGTCGGTCAGCAGTGGATTGCGCACGCGTTCGTGAAAGCGTCGGGCCGCGGCAGATCCGTCGTCATCCAAATCGACGTACTCCACTTCGCCGCGTCCTGCTTCGGCCATCTTGTCGAGCAGAAAGCGATTGACTGAGCTTCCAATTCCAAACGAAAACACGCGCGCGTTCTGATGTTTTTGAACTTCGGAAATGATCTCCATGTCGTTGCCGACGTAACCGTCAGTCATGAAGCAAACGATGCGAACGTGTGATTGCTTGTCAGAAGGCTCGAGCGCGGCTTTGATCGCCGTCATCATCTCCGTGCCACCCTGGCCACTGCTCGCACGGAGAAATTGCTGTGCCCTGTTAAGATTTGCGCGTGTTGCCGGAACCGGCTGCGGAAAAAGTATGCGCGTGTCGCCTGCGAATGTGATCAGGTTGAACGTGTCAGACGGATAGAGACTGTCGAGCGCGAGCTTCATCGTCTCTTTGGCCTTCTCGATCGGGAAACCCTTGCATCGAGCCTGACGTGTCGAGCACGAACACGAGCTCTTTTGGCGTCACGTCTTCGGCGGTCACGCGCTCGGGTGGTTGCAGGATGAATGTGAAGAAGCCGCCCTTGTCGGAACGATGCGTCAGCAGTGCGTCCTGAATCGCCTGGCCGGCGACGTCGTAACGAAGCACGAAATCTTTGTTGGGAATAGTTTCGTTGTCTTTGAGACGGAGTCGTGCGCTGTGAGCGTCTGGACGTTGAACGTCTGTGGGGTGAGTTTTGGAATCAATGTTATCGATAATCAAACCCGCATCGAGCGCGACTTCCAACGAGATGTCGTGACCGCTCCTCACTCCTTCAGGAGGCGACTTGGGAGTGATGCGCGATGCGTCGGGAACCTGCTTTGTGTCAGGCGCGAAGCCGTTGCCCTGCGATTCCGGCTTCGGCGCACCAGGGACGTAACGTGGACCAACGACCATCGGAAACACGAATTCATAAGCGCCGTTAACGTAAGTCAACGTTTCGACGTAGCTGATCGTGATCTTCACTTGCTCGCCCGGAAGGATGTTGGCGACTGACTGCGTGAAGATGTTTGGTCGCTCCTGATCGAGAAGGCTCGCCACCTGCCCACTTGTTTTCGCCGCTTCGTAAACCGCTTGTGCTTCTTCGCGCGGCAAAATCTTGCCCTTTACTGTTCGCTCACCGACGATCATCGTCATGTCGTCGACCGCGGCGTTTTGCGGCAGCGGAAACGTGTAGACGGCTTCGATCTTCTCCTGGAACGGGTTTTCAAAGTGCTGCGTTACGACCACGCGCGAGATGAAGCCGCTGATCTCGGCTTTGACGTCGGTGTGTTTGAGAGGACACGTCGATTTCGGCTTTCCCGTTGCGTCAAGCACCGTGAGCGCGCCTGAGGTGTCGCCTGTTTGTGCAGAGACGGTGGTTCCGGGCGCGTAAAGAAAGATGATCCCGGGCAATGCGAGAACGCTGAGAATGAGTATTAGCAAGGATTTGGGCAGGAGCTCTCTAAGCATGATTCCCTCCGGTCGGTTTTGAGTTTAGAACCCGATTGTGCGCCTCTGTTCCGTAGAACGCTGAGGATATTGAAACCTTGCGTCGCAATTGTAGGGGTGGCCCTCCGTGGCCACCCCAGCGTGAGATGTCAACCTGGGGTGGCCACAGAGGGCCACCCCTACAGTAGATTTCCGGCTTTTAATAAAGATTGAAGTTGTACTCCAACTGCATAAAAACCGAGACTGGCTGCCCGCCTCTGACCGCCGGCACAAACTTAATCTGCCGTGCAGCTGCGATTGCTCGTTCAGTCAGCCCATATGGCAACATGTTTACCGCGCGTATCTGGACCACATCACCGTTACTTGCAAAAACGACACGCAGCTTAACTGTGCCGCTGATCTGATTTTTCCGCGCTTCTTCCGTGTACGTCGGTTCCGGTTTGAATAACACGCGTGCACGTTGTTCAACTTGAGAACCTGCAAACGTTTGACCTTCGCCACGGTCAGCTCCGCCGCCAGGACCACAACAACCAAGCTGCCTCGAGCCGCCGCCCATATTTCCCTTCTGTCCCGGTCCGACACCTGGTCCATCGCCTTCTCCGATGCCCGTGCCGCGGTTTGTTCCGATTCCCTCTCCCTTCGCCCGGACCTTTGGATTCGACTTCAGACTTCGATCGCGGATCGCCGTAAACCGGAGCTTTGATGTCTTTCCATAACGCCGGATCGATATCGATGCCTGCAACTGGAAGTGTTGGTGGATGGACCGGAGGCGCGGTCGGTATCGCAGCGAGAATGTTCGAAGGTGGTGGCAACTTTCCGGCTTGCGGCGGGATGGGGTTGCCATTTCCTCCGCCGCCACCACCCTGTGCGAGTTTCTGTGACGGGCCTGAGCCTTCGCCTTTCTTGTTCTGAAACCCGACTCGTCCTGGTCCATCCTTGCCGATGCTCGGTTTGTTTGTTGAGTCGAGTGGCTTTGAGACATCCATGAAAACTACTTCTTCGGTCTCGTCTTTCGCGGCAACGTCACCGTGTTTCGAAGTCGTTTTGTCGAATAGAACGACGACGAGTATGGCGCACGTGATCGCGGCCACTGCTGTTAGTGTTGCTGGTAGCACATGCGGCTTCGAGAGAAACGTCCGCAGGCGACGAAAGATATGTCGCGTCAGAGATTTGGTAAACGTGATGGGGTTGTTTTTGAATTCAATCCAGCTTCGTTTCAGCTCGTCTCGCAGAAACGCGATCTGGATCAGGAGTCGTTCGAGCAGAAAACCTGTTTCGATAATGGTGGGTTGGTATTGGTGCATCGCAGAACCTTTCTTATACAGGCACACTTCAGGCGTGTTTAGTACTGGATAGTGCTGCGGGGAGCTTCTATTTCCTTGTTACCAAAACCAGTGAAAAGGTGACGCTCTGAGGAGACGTCGAATCGGGAATTGTGATGAGGTGTCGCGTCGTTAGGATGCTTGAGCTTGATCGATCCAACTGTAGGGGCGGCACTCCGGGGGCCGCCCCATCTTATTAATGCTTATTTAATTTGGTTAAAGAGCTTCGTCGCACGCGCGTTGTCGATGCGTTGCAGAATTCGATACTGCTGGAGCGCTGCGTTTCGGTTGTTCATTGCAATGTACGACATGCCGAGGTTGTAATGTGCCGAGGCGTAATCGGGCTTTTGCTGGACCGCGATCAAATACTGCTGAATCGCCATCGGGTAACGGCTCAATTGGTGCAGCGCATAGCCGAGTTCGTTGTGCGCTTCGGGATAGTTGGGTCTGATCTGGATCGCTTTGCGGAGTTCTTCGACGGCTTCGGTGTAACGCTCGAGATCGTTGTAACACCAGCCGAGATTGTATTGAGCGGTCGCGTTGCCGGGCCGCAGCTCGAGTCCTCGCTTGTAAGACTTCGCGGCCTCTGCGTAATTCTTTGTGTTGTAGTAATAGACGTCGCCGAGGCCGAGGTGCGCGAGGCCCATATCCGGGTTCAAGCGAATTGCTTCCTGGTATGCCAGGATCGCTTCCGAGTGACGGCCGAGATTGCGCAGTGCGTAACCAATCTCGTTTTGTGCTTCCGGGTAATTGGAGCGATACGAGATTGCCGTTCTCAGGCTCTTGATCGCGTCGTCGTAATGTTTCTCCTCGTTCTGGATCCAACCGAGTTCGTAGTGTGCGGCAGGGTAGTTGGGCTTGATGCTCACCGTTCGGGTGAAGGATGTAAAAGCCTCGGTGTATCGTTCGAGTTTCTTGTAAGCGTAGCCGAGTTCAAACTGTGCTGCTGCGTTGTTGGGCTGCAGCGAAGTGACGCGCTGGAGAGGATCGATCGCGGAGCTGTACTCCTCGAGATCGTTGTAGATCCAGCCCATGCGATACAGTGCTGAAGACATCGACGGATTGATTTCCGTGGCCTTTAAATAGAGGTCAAGCGCTTCGCGATACTTTTTCTGGCTGTAGAGTGCCTCGCCTTGCTGGTAGTAGGTGTCGGCGCTCGTTGTTGTCGGAGTTGTCGTTGTGCGTGCCGCTTGACCGGAGTTGTTGGTGTTGGTCGCCGGCGCGGTGGTGTTGTTGTCGTTGATGCAGGTTTGGTTGCAGGCTTGGTTGCGGGTTTAGTTACAGGTTTCGTTGTTGGACGGCTGGTACTGCCGCCGATCATCCCACCGCCCGTGATGCCGCCGGAATCGTGCTGCGCGATTGCGACGCTGCTTGTCGTTATTAATAGGACTGCGGACAGACAGACTATGCGGGGGGATGGGAAGGACATGACGTTTTCTCCTGCGTTTTTATACCCGAATGAACGGCGACCGCCGTGTTGGGCATTATAGTTAAGAATGCGGTGCGTGGGAACGTTTGTGTTCAGAGTTCAGCCTTTAGGCTGCTGTTTTAAAGGCTGGCAACACGACTTCGTTTGACAGTCATAAATCCCTTACGGTAACGTAACCCGCTTACGCTAGTCAGCCCCTTCACATGCGTCCCGTTCGTCTAGCGGCCTAGGACACCGCCCTTTCACGGCGGCGACACGGGTTCGATTCCCGTACGGGACGCCAAAGCTATCAATCACTTACAAGAAGTGCCGTTTTACCGTGCGTCCAATAAGCGTCCATTAAGCTAGACGCTTGCCTTTTGCGAATACCAGGCATAATCATCTCGACAACCTTGCTCTGCGCTTTGCGTTTCTCATCACTAACTGCTTGAACGTAAGTGTCCATCGTGACTTTGAGATTTGCATGACGCAGTAATTCCTGAATGACTTTCGGGTTCTCGCCGTTGGCGTTCAAGATCGTGCCGAACGTATGGCGAAACGTATGCCAACCGATACGCTTGGTAAGCCCAATCTTCTTCGCCGCTGGTTTGATATAAACGCGAAAGATCGAGTTAGGCCAATACGGTTGCGTACAGTTCATCGCAGGACTGGCATACACCCAATCGTCGGGTCGATTGTAGTTTGTTTTCATCTTCCAGAGCCGAAGCGACTTTGCTAATTCCGTATTCAGTGGAATCGGCTTTTGCGAGGCTTCGGTTTTAGGTGGACCAATCCTCTGTTTGACGATCGAGCGTTTGATATGGATCACGTTGCGCTCGAAATCTACATCTTCCCATTTAAGCCCTAACAGTCCTGCCTCAACTACGTGACGCAGAGATTGATGTAAACGAATTGGAGAGTCGATTTGTCCTAGCGGAAGCTCAAGCCAAAGACTATGCCTATGGTCTGGCTGAACGAATTCTGTGCAACCATCTCGTAGAGCGTGGTTGGTCTTCAGTAGTTCGGGAAGTTCTGCAACTTTCAGGAATCGAGAAGGGTTCGGCGTTTCTAGACTCGGCATACTTCGACGATCATCAATATCAATTCAGCCGTTCGCTGGTCTATAGATTGCGACGTTGGCTATAGCTAACTACAACTGGGTATGAGCGTCCTCAAGTTTAAACTCAGTTTCAGTCATGATCGCCAGTGTAACTACACAATCGATAAGGTCAACGGCAGCAAGGCGACGTGCGGGGCAAATTGATAGCTGACTACCTACATCGTAGAATCTGACGTGCTCTAACAGCCTATCCCACGAGGCTTCTCTCCAAATGGCCACAAAGAAAAGTTCGGCAACAGGCGAAGTAAGCAGCCTGACCAAACAAAGACGTCATTCAGTTTCGCGTCCAGACGATCGTGGCAAGGCGGTATTTCCCTATACTACGCGACCCGGCTGGTTCGGCGTTTTTTAGAGGAGGTCCCAAACCGACCAAGCCCTACGAGAATCAATAAGGATTTACTTGCCTCTTGGAGGCTGAGGAGTAATGAAGATTATTCAATCGTAAGAGTGTTGAAAGCTGTAGGGCTGGTCAACGACAACAATGAACCATCCGACAATTACACGGCTTTCATGAGAGCGGGAACTGGACCAGCAGTGCTCGCGGCGCTCATCAGACGTACCTATGCGCCGTTATTTGAGGCTGCACATCAGCCACACCGCGAGACCACGAATCTCTTCAAAACCTGTTCAACATTCACTCCGGTGGAGCGACGATAGAATTACAGATTCAGACTTTCCGTGCCCTGTGTGATTTTGCCAATTTCGAAGCACAATCAACAGCAGATGAAGTCGCAGCCCCAGCAGAGCTCCGAAGTCGGTCGCGCTGGGACGAAAAATCGTCGACGCTCCGACAAAGTGGACCGCCGATACACATCGACCTACATATACACCTTCCGCCTGATAAGAGCTCCCGAGATTATCAGTACATAATCCAAGATATCGCCAAATACTTGTACGGCGCCAGCGGAACAACTGAGGATAAAAGAGACGAGTAGTTATGGATGATTAAGCTTATGCAGCGGAGGGAGAACTTCTCGAAAGAGTGGCTCAACTTAGCTCAAAATACAGTATGTCACCAACACAAAGTATCCAATCCATCACAGCCATCACGATCAAGGCGATGTTAGAGGAATTTATGGAGAGCGTGCGATACCTAAACACACGACGTTCCGAAACAACACTAAGTCTGTGTCCGAAGCGGCAGTTCAAGACGCGATATTTTTGATGCTTCGTCCTTCTGTGCACGATCTCGTGCCAGAGTCGCCAACTGACCGCGTGGCATCAAGATACACAATTAAGGATTTTCGATCTGCAGGGGCTCGCACAATCATTGAGGCAAAGTTCGTCAGGGACCACGACCACGGGCGTCTGATATCACGCGAAATCCATGACGATATTGAAACCTATCGGACCGATCCTCTGTGCGAGTACTTGATATTCTTTATCTACGATCCGGACATTCACATTCCAGATCGTGCCGCACTACAACGACAAATTGAGGTAGAACGTTTTTACGACCAGAAGCAAGTCAATTGCTATGTCATTGTCAAACCCTGAAAGTCGGCCGGAGTTGGTAAAGCGCTCGTCTTCTGTCCCTCGCCTTGCAAATGATCATAAGTGTGAGGAGGAGTGTAAAAGTGAAACCGTGAGGAAGTAAGCTATGCAATACTCTTTATCCTCCAAAGAGCCAACTCGAAAACACCGTAAATGCCTTGACGATGCCAAGACCACATTTTACGTGTGTATGGCGGCCTGCCGTGCATAAAAGCGAGACTACCTTGGAAGTGTTTGCAAGACAGCAAAAGCCACAAAGGCACCAAGCCAGCCCACAAACTGGTTCAAAGTCCCACGATGCATTTATGACTATGGGGTCAAAGAACTTATGGACAACCTTCCTGGTTCCTTGAAAACAGCCCTTCGAGAAGGTGATGTCATTCCCTTCGTGGGTGCAGGCGTCTCCATGGAGTAAGAGCTTGTGGTGAAAAAGCCGGTCAGCGTCCGACACTCTTCCCCAGTTGGCGTGAACTTCTTTCACGGGCTGCGCAGTGGCTAAGGAAGGAACAAAAGGACGCATTCGCACAACTCGTCGACGCCTACTTGGGTATCCCTAAACCTCGCTACTTAGATGCCGCACGTGAGGCTCAGCAGGCTCTTGGACCCTTGTGGGTGAAATTTCTTTCGGCGGCGCTCGACCCGCCCTGGGACTCGGTAGATGATGAATCCCTCGACTTGGCCCACGCAATCTGGTCACTAAACAGCAAGCTTGTCATCACCACTAACTATGATCGTGTCCTCCGTTGGGCCTGCCCGGACACTGCTAACTTAATGCTATGGGACATAGAAGCGCCTGCCGAGTTCGTGAACTTACTGCGTAGAGGTCTGTATCGACCGACGATCTGGCATCTTCATGGGTGTATTGAGAACCCTACTGGTATGATCTTGACCCCTGATGGCTACAATCTTCTTTACGTATCCGACGCAGGACGGCAATCCCAGTACGAAGCGGCATTACAAACGCTCCGCTCACTGTTGATTTCAAAGACTCTTCTGTTCATCGGCTTCAGCTTCGACGATGGGTACTTAGGAGACCAGATTCGCTGGCTTACAACCACCTTCCATAACTGTGCGGGTCCACACTACCTTTTAGTCCGATTGGCAGACCAAGAACGACTGCAAGACTCCCTCAAGAATCTGCCGATTACTCTTGTCCCCTTCGCTGACTTCGGCGCGCCACTCGTAAAGTTGGTTGAACAGCTAGCGAAGCACACGATTGCAGACAGACCAACTCGCGCGGATATCACTCGTTCAGCACCACCTATGCGCTGGCGGGGAGGACACTTCGCGGAGCAACCGACTTCGTTGATGCCTTTCATTGTGCAACGTAAGCTGCCTTCGTTATCTCCTCTCCAAGACTTGGCGAATGCTGTCAAGGATGAAATGTCAGGCCTAAAGATCGAACCTTTGTGGATGCGCCATCAGGAACAGGTAATAACTTATCTTGGCGAACTAATCCCTGATGAGATCAAAAACGAGCTCAGTGACTTCGCTCTGTCCTGCCTTACAGTGGTCGGCCAAAGAAGTTTAGAACTGGCCTTGCGAAAACGTAAGGATGTTAGGTGGCAACGTCTAAATCAGGTCGCCCGGCGGGCGCTAGCTGACCTTGACGACCTGCAGAGTGCCACCGATGCAGTTCTCGATGCACTCCGACATAATGCCGATGTCGTGATGGACCACTCCTCGACGGCTAGTCGCTCCGAGGATTTGAACTTTATCCTGGCATGTAGTCGTTTTATCCAAACGCTCGATTTGTCTTTTAATCGTTTCCCGCGCAAGACGTATGAAGAACTTTCTCCACACCACCGAATTGCCAAAAAAGAGCTCGACACAAATCGCTTTCAAGTGCAAAAGATCGAGTTAGATTACAATCTTCACGAAGTGGCAATTCACGCTGTATGCGGTAGTCCGGAATTACACCAGCTTCTGGCAACGCTGGCTGATTATGTGGGCCAATCACTCCTCGCGGTCGGACCCGCCCTCGACGCCAAGTTCATCTCACTCCTCAGAGTCAAGCTTTTCGTCCAGGCGATTGGGTATGAGGGCCATCACGAGGACTTTCGTACGCAGGTGAGTACTGTGATTTCGATGTTTATGGGAGAGGAATTGTACGGTGACCAGCAAGTGTTTCTTCGTGAGCTGCTACAGAACGCTCGGGATGCTGTACTAACCCGAGCTCAGGTGGAAATGGAACTGGGGAATACCTATATTCCAGAAGTGAGTTTCATCCTCGATAGCAAGAAGCAGACCCTGAGATGTAGAGACAACGGCATTGGCATGGATCGCTATACGATAGAGCGTTACCTCGCTGACATAGGGCGGAGCTTTTACACGTCGGATGATTACCGTAACCTGATCTCTGGAGTAGTCTCCGAGCGTTATTCTCCCGTGAGTCGGTTCGGCATCGGCATCCTGTCGTGCTTCATGGCAGCGAGCAAGATGATTATCTATACCCGCCAGCCCAACAAGCCTGGCTACCGGATCGAAATCCCCAGCGCGGGGTGCATTCTTTTTTTTGCAAGAAGACCCAAGCATTAATGAGGTGGGCACTGAAGTATGTCTCGAGTTGAAACCTGATGCCTGTTCTACAGACGCTGCTTGGAAAAGATCTATGTCCAACCGGCGGACCAACGAGATTGACCGTGGAATCCTGGTTGAAATTAACGGAACCTTGAAACCAGTGTTAGATGACCGCGAATACAAGCGGTATTTGCTCACTTCTTCTCGCTGGAGGTTGCCACGGCTAATCGCGGCCTATGCAGTGAACCTGCCGTTTTCGGTAGAGGTTCGGGAAGATGGGATTCGGTGCGTAGTCTCAAAACATAGGCTCATTGGGCAGATTCCAAGCGACTCGAGACAGCATGTAGTATGGCGGCATGGCTACCCATTATCCACAGCCGTACTGAGGAGTAAGAGCGTCGAGTCAGTTCTGCAAAGAGGGCCTCGACGTGAGCGACAAAGCCGGTCGGATTGGTTTCGCGTCCTATCTTCTGGTGGTATTTACGTTGCCAACTATCGCGACTTTGACCTGGGAAACTTGGGCTTGCCGGATTGGGATGCGTACGTTGTTGATTTCGCCCCTGAACGGATCAGGATGAACTTGGCCAGGTCAACAATCCTGGATTTCAAAAAGAGTCAAGCTGAGGTGACTAAGACTTGGCATTCAATCAAACCACAAGTCGTAACACTTATACGAGAGATGACGACGTCCGAGGAAAAAGAAGACTATCAGAGTCGTACCGAAGCTCTTTATGACCTTCTCACGACGCTACCAGACGAAGCGAAATCTTTGGTGGCGCACTCTCTGCTGAATTCATACCAGATTGTACTTTTCCGATTCACCAAAACCGGCTGTGAGGCGTGGCGTTCAAATCTTTCTGAGATAGCTAAGAGCAAGGTAAATCAGTTCATTTTAGCTTCGGAGAATATGGATGATCAGAACTTACATTTCCTCTTAAATGAACACCAACGAATTATGGAAAGAGAGATGGCCTTCGTAATTGATTGCCACTTTGAGTCTGCAATTCAGCTCGCGGACCTGCCGTTTAAGAGGAAAATCCAGGCGAATCCGTTTGAGAAAAAGGACGGCGGGAAGTTGGCCTTTCCAAGCTATATTACTCCTCACACTTCAGAGAGTTACTATGAGGCTAAAAATAGGCTGAAGACTAGCGTTAATGTCTTTCTAGAGTCCGTAGCTGCAGTTCAGGCTACGAGTAGGTGGGTCGCTGTGAATAACACCACAGTCAGCCATAAACTCGATCAGGTGCGCCGAGCTCTTGTTGCGACCACGACCCGAAATGATCGAGATTGATAGAATCCGCTATGTCTCCGCCGGAACGCAGGCAAGAGAGGAACGCGACGGTCGATGACCTTACTTCGTCGATTATTAAATTTCCCTTGAGTTCGACCACTTTCTAGTCTCGGCTCACGAAGTATCAGTTTTATCGTCTGAGACTGTGAATCTTAAATGGAAAGAACATGCTTGACGCGTGTCCATGAAGCGTCCAACAACAATCCCTGAGAGTACCTTTGACTACCTTTAGGTGCTATCCATGCCGCAAAGTTTCCTTTGAATTCCTACAAATCGCTTCTCTTTTCACGGCGGCGACACGGGTTCGATTCCCGTACGGGACGCCAAAGCTATCAATCATTTACAAGAAATCCGGTTCAAGACGCGTCCAATAAGCGCCGCTCATCGGCGACTCAAAACCTTTTTTGTTCGGTGTTACATTTCATCGCTTCAACCTGTTTGCGCGCCTACTGGCGATTGCCGTTCGTTTTCAGCCTCAAGCTGATGAGACTCTCCGTAATGCGAAGCACTTCCTGAATATCTGAGAACGTTGTCGTTCGATCGTTGTTGTAATCCATTAGCCGGTGTTCGTAATTACGGTCCCTAGCGATTTCATCGATAACGAAGCGCGCTTCCTGTAGTGCCGCGCCCGATGTTCAGCCTTGCCACCCACTTCAACGGTCGCCATTTGCAGTGCGCAATATAAGCTAAAGGTCTTTGCTGCCGCTGGGAAGATCCTATTGTCGGCGCGATTCCATTTCGATTCTGAGTTGAGTATTTCACGAGCGCGTTTCACGATCTGTAAATCGGTCTTCGTCACCGCGGGTCTCACGTTCGAGGTATCGGAGTTCGATTGCGGTTTAATTCCTTGGGCGCTGGCATAGATTGGCGAAAGGAGGACCACGACGAAAAAACCGCCGCGGAAATACATTGGTACTTTTTCCACATATCACAAGTCTCCGTGTTCAATGGGAGCGCTTCTCAGTTAATCGATTCCGAGACCCGCAACTTTCATCTTACCGCCCTCATCCACTACGTAAAAATAAAAGATGCCTCGATCAACTATATAGACGTTGTTCCCCTTCGCAATGCAAAACGTCTCATCCCCATTCAAAACGCCTGCGTAAGCCATCCCGCTCGTACTCCTCAGATGTTTTTCATTTGCTCGCCAAGTCGCCGACTTCATCGCTTCTTTAGGCATGTACTTACGGTACAGCCGCGCTAACTGATCGAAAGTGCCGATCAACTCGCTCACTTCCTCGTAACTCTGTGGATTGCGATCATCGTTCTGAAAGAACTTTGACCTTTTTTCAATAACCTCGATTTCTGCTGGAGTAGAAGCATCCTCAGATTTTGAATCTATACGGGTAAGGCTGAGATCATAAACAGCTTTGAGATAGTAGAGGTTCATCGTTGCGATATACAGCTTTTCGATGATATCGCCAGTCAGTCTCAACTGTGCATAATCGTTTTCACTCAGAATGCCGTTAGCTCGGTGAGTGCAGGATGGATCCGACAAGCGAAATTCTTTCCAGACAATTCCAAAATCGAGTGCCTGTTGAAATCGCTCAACGAAACGATCGGAAATTTGTTCTGCTCGTCGCTGCTTCTCAGTGTTCGCGGTGGGGTTTTGTTGAGCGAAAGTGACGTGAGGAGTGGCAGTCAGAGAAATGAACAATACCGTGGCAACAAACTTTCGCATGACAGGAAAAGAGCAAGCAATATACCGAACGGAATAGACCGTCTCCAACGCTTTACGGAAGGGCGTTCCAAGCGTGTTCAGTGGCGGTGTTATTACTGAGGACCGACTAACGGCGTAAACACAAAATAGGAGGCGACTAAAGATTTAAAAGCGGGTAGCGCCTTTTCATATTCACCTTTATTCCGTGATGAGAGAGCCAAGATCACTACAACTTACGGTGCTATCCATGCCGCCGCAACGACTGCCAGCCTAAGCCTACTTGATTGGCAGTCGATTAGTAATGAAGTTTGCAACTCGAGTCGCCGCCGGCGGATCCAAGTTCGCCAACACAGCAACCACATAACCTGGCCCGGGGCAGATCTTCAACTCGCCATTCATCCCCGGCGCGCCTCCGCCATGGCCGAAGCATCGGGTCCCATTAACCGTCGCCTCTTGAAATCCATAAGCATACTTACCGCCGTTCGGTGTCTCGACTTTCCCCGTCGTGAGCATCTCGGTGTACTGCGGCTTGAGTAGCTTGTTTGTTTGGAGTGCCGTCGCAAACTTCAATAGATCCTCAACCGTCGAATAACCGCCACCCGCAGAAGTCCCGCGATAGGGAAGTGTGTCAGTGTTGCGCTGCCAACCGGTGCCATCTGATCGCATGTAACCAACGCTGCGATCGGCAACCACCTGGTCTTCCGGCTCCGAAGCAGTAGCGATCATTCCTGCTGGCTTGAAAATGTGATCTCGAACATAGTCGTAGTAGTTCTGACCACTAACTTTCTCAACTATCACACCCAACAAAAGAAAACCGTAGTTGCTGTACTGCCAGCGACTGCCCGGTTCAAACTCCGGCCCGCGATTGCCGTACAGCTTCACATAGTCCTGTAGCGTCTTTAGCTCAAGTCGATTCTTATCGAACTCCGGACCAAAGATGTCGCCCGTGCCCCCGGTGTGCGAAAGCATCTGTTCAATCGTTACTTTCGATGCAACGTCTTTATTCGGATAGTCGGTGAGATAATTGCCGAAGGGTGCTTTCAGATCGAGTTTTCCGTTTTGTACAAGTTGAAGTGTGGCGACTGCGGTGAACATCTTGTTCATCGATCCGAGTCGGAAGCGCGTCTTCAAAGTGTTCGGCGTTTTCTTTTCACGATCTGCCATTCCATACGCTTGTGCAAAAACAGTCTTGCCATCTTTTGCGACGAGGACAGCACCTGAAAAAAGATCGACGGCTACTACTTCATCCAACCGCTTTCGCAATGAGGTGACCAACTCATTGTCGTTCAAGTGACGAATAGCAAACTCCGCCGGTCGTGGGAGCAATTGAAATTGAAATTGCTTAATAGCGTGTGGCGGCGCGGGCTCGACCTCAACGGTAAATTGCGCGAACTGCTCGCCCAGGCGTTCCTGGATCAGCAAGACGATTTTGGTTGGTGTCGACTCCGCGACTTTCATGACGTCGAAACCACCAGTCCCGCGTCGCATTTCTGTTTCGCGATCAAAGCGTTCCAAACGACTCGGATAATTCTTTTGGAGGAAGGCCCTGCGCTTCTCGACATCTCCCGAGTTGAAAACTTCCAACCACCCCTTCGCCTGGTTTGCGGCGGGCGTGTCTGGCAACTGTGGCAACGCTGATTGGGCGACGCACGCACCGTTGATGAAAAATAGAAGTGCGGCAACTGCTAGCGAGTAGTTTTTGAGATTCATGGTCTACATCCTCGTCTGTTGAAGTCGTTGATTCGTTAGTTTACACACGGACGCCTTACAGGTGGAGTACCTGTTTTAAATTGTACGAATCCGAAGATTTAGTTCCCGTTTTTCGTAGTGCGTTGTGACTTTTGTGAGAAGTCTCCTGGTGAGCACGTGGGCCAATGTCCGACACGCTTCAGCTTGTTGTGGCTTCCTTAGAGTACCAGTGGGTCGTTTGGTGCATTGTTCATAGACACCTTCCAATTTATACTTACCCCAGATATCGACGACAATCGATCTCATTCGGGAGGCCATTATGAACAAGGTTTCCGCGAAGTCACACTCAGCTGTGTTGGCTTTACTCACACTGTTTGCTTTATTGGTGGTGACCATTCCGGGGAATGCACAAAGCCGATCGCGCGGTACGTTGCCGCGGCCGAGCACACCGACTTCCAGGACTCCACCTCCGCAACCACCACCGGGCCTTGAAGCATGGGAGTTCAAGGTTCCACACATGGAGCACGAAGCAGCCCGTCCTAGAACTTCCGAAGAAGAAAAACTGGCGCTGGCGCAAATCGCCGAGGACTATCAACGCATCCAGCTAATCAACAACCGGATGATGAGTGGTGCAATGAGCAAACCTGTTCCCAACTTCAAGGATATCGCGGAAGCGACCGCCGAGATTAAACGCCGCGCGAATCGAATGAGAGATAATCTGCGCTTGCCAGCACCGGAAAAGTCCGAGTCCGTTAAGGCTACCCTTCCCCTTCAAGTAAACGACGCCGCGCAAATGAAAGCCGCCCTACTCGATCTTGATCGTTCAATCATGAGTTTCATCACGAACCCAATTTTTGAGAACACCAGTGTGGTTGATTTAGAGGAGGCGACTAAGGCGAGCCGCGATCTGGTGACGATCATCAAGTCGAGCGAACTGGTTAGCAAGGAAGCCAGGAAACTGAGCAAATCGGCGGCGACTAATTAGTAGCTCCGACACCGCAACTACAAGTCCAGAAACAATATTCGGTAAATCAGAGCGCCAACAGCCGGGGCTGGTGTTACCTCGAGTCATCCCTAACCAGCAAAAAGCGGGCTGAAGCTAAAGCCTCAGCCCGCACAAAAGATTCGAAAGCATCAACAAAACTCAGAAGGTATAACGCAGAACAAACTGCATAACACGGCCGGGACGCGTTTCGCCGACTGGTGTTTGCGAGCCGCTGTAACGACCAAAGTCAGCGGCCGGAGTTCCGTCCTTGAACGGATCTTGATTCAGGCTGAAATTCGCAATCGTACCGTGGCGCTGCGTATTGGTTATGTTGAAAGCTTCAGCGCGGAACTGAAGGCTGTGGTTCTCCGCATACCACATCTTAAAGTTCTTGCTCAATCCGATATCCAGCGTAAAGTAGCTGGGGAGACGAAACAGGTTGCGTTGTCCTACTTCACCGGCCAGCGCGTTGCGGAACGAGCGGTACGCTTCGGTCGGGTTCGCAAAGATGTTTGGTCGCCCTTCCACGTCGCGATTTACAGTGTCAACCGGGCGCAGACTGGTGCCGAAACTTGTGAGCTGCCAGTTTGTCGCCCAGATTCCTACGTCAAACGGGGTGCCCGCAGGCAAGCCAGTGTGATAACGGAAGATGCCGGTGGTCTGCCATCCACCGAGAACTGCATCAACAGCACTTGGCGCGCTATTTAGCCACCTCTTCCCACGGCCAAAGGGCAAAGCAACCAGCCAGTTTGAGGTTATATTGTGTCGGATGTCGAAATCAGAGAATGATCGAGATAGATCCAGGTCGAGCGGATTACGAGTCACATTGGCCAGGACAGCGACAGACTCGAGCGGTGAACCGTTGTCAATCGACTTCGAGAAGGTGTAATTGAAATCGAAGAAAATGTCTGTCTTGAACCGGTGGCGTACGGTAAGAGTTGCACCGTGGTAATCAGCCGATCCGATCGTTGACAGAGTTTGGAACGCCGCATACTGAGGATGGAAGAATGCGTTTGGACCGATCGCCGGCGAGAAGTCGTCGAGTACAGCCTGCAGGAACGTCCAATCAGCAATCGCAAAGAAGTCGTCGGACGCAAGTGAATAGGCCATTTGCGACGCTGTTAGGCCGCCGAAGAACGGGGTGGGGTCGAATCCAAAATTCGCAATGTAAGCGTTGGCAATACTATTGCCCGGATAGAGATTCTCGAAGAATGGGATCTGAGGCACTTGCGGGCTATCAAAGGGGATATCCCTGGCGCGAAGATCGGCTAAGACAGCGGCAGCTTCGTACCAGCTTTGACCTGACGAGGGATCGCGAAGGTTATTGAGGTGCATGACATCGCGCACCACCAAAAGCTCGCGTCCCTGGCGTCCCACATAGCTCGCTTCTACAGAGAAACCTTTCGGCAATTCTCGGCCAAACGAGGCGTTCCAGGTGTACTGCCTTGGCGTGGTAAGCGTGTCATCGAGTGTTTGCTCGATGCGCTGGCTTTCGTCGGCTGGATGCGAAAGCGGGAAAGTAATAGGACCCGGCACAGGCAGGAAATTCGTGAAGCCACCCGATCTGAAATCCTGGTCGAGCCCGGTAAATAGTGGTCCTGTGCGCGAGGTCGTATTGATGGTATTCGCAGAGACGGTCGCTGAAGAAGCAAACCCCAGTGCGTTGTTGAGATCAAAACTGACCGCGAGCGCGCTACCAATTCGATCATAGACCATGCGGAAACCGCCGCGTATAACTGACTTGCCCTGGCGTCCGACCAGGTTTCCAAACCAGTTGTTACCAAAATCCGGAGACCAGGCGACAGCTATGCTTGGGGCAAAGTTGTTCAAATCCTTTTCATAGAAACCGGGACGGTTATTCTCCGGTCCCGCGAGGTTAAGGGTGATCAGATCATTTACTGGCTGACCACTCTCAGCGCCCGCGACTCGTCGCTGAAAGAATTCACCCAGGCTGACATCTGGCTTCACCTGAAAACCTTCTGTCTCATAGACCGGCGTGTTATATCCCCAGCGAAGTCCCCCGGTGATCGTTAAGTTGGGTTTAATTCTCCAACTGTCGAGACCATAGAATTCATATTCTTCCGTGGCAAAAGTGCGAGTACTAGGCGCGCCGACTGGCAGTAGACTTCCACTCAAGTCGTAGTTAACGTTGAATGAATACTGTGAAAAGCGTCCCAGCGCCGAGGCCACCGCAGCACGAGCATCAAAGACAAACCCCGGGTCAAGATTGGGTATAGGCGCATTCAGAGAAGATCCTGAGTTGGCGTAAAACGAGGGATTGACTATCGCCGCATCGAAAGAGTTTGCGAAGGTCTCGCGGTTATTTCGGATGAAGCGAAGGTTTGTTCCGAACTGGATCGAATGTGTGTTCTTAATCCATGAGACATCATCCGTAATATTCCATACGGGAGTAGTTCGGCTAAGTGCCCGCTGGTATAGAAACGGCTGATAAACGAAGCGGAAGTTTACTGAGTTTTCGTTTGAGTCGCCGCCTTGCGTGAATGCTTGTCGGGTCAGGCCGACCCGCATATTGTTTACGACGGTGTTGCTCAGGGTCCAGATATGGCCGGCTACAAATCCCTTGGGATTAACCCACAAGCTGGGAGAAGGAGTATTTGGAAACTGCGGCGCACGACCATAGAGATCGTTTTGATAGTTGCCGCGCACATACATCGCCTGCTTATCCGTAATAGTGAAGTCGAGCTTGACGATGTGTGATGCCAGCTCGGTGGAGATGGGGGCGTTGAAACGAAAGCCGGCAACATTGAGACCATCACCGGTGGAGAAGTCATTTGGCAAAGGTGCTGTTCGCAAGAGAGCGAGTCCGTCTTGATTGACCCCACCAGTAGCGGGAAAGAGTGTTGCAAGGTTAGCCGGGGTGAGTGTGAGACAACGCCGATCGGGATCCCCGGCAGTAGGACATCCAAATCCTAGTGTGGCGCTGGAAGTCACGTAAGTAACGTTTCCCTCCCGTAGCGAAGCTGTGGGAACGGTCCGTAACACTGACTGCTCAGCGGCATCGCGCCGGCCTTCAAAGGTGTAGAAAAAGAACGCTCTGTCTCTTTTGATTGGTCCACCAATCGAGCCGCCATAGATATTACGGAGTAGTTTTGGACGAGGGACTCGCTCGTCGCCAACTTGCGCAGTTCCGTCGAGCACCTGCGGGTCGGTTGCTACGAATCGGCCGGCGGCATTATTGAAGAAGTCATTCGCGGTAGTCACCGTATTGCGGTGATAGTGGAAGAGTGAACCATGAAAATCGTTTGAGCCGGATTTGGTGATCAGAGAAACCTGGCCGCCAGAAGATCGTCCCTGATCGGCATTGGGTACCGACGTCGTTACGCGAAACTCCTGCACCGAATCCGGTGTTACGCGCAGGACGCTTCCAAAAGCGTCACCCGTCACGATATCGAGGCCGCTCTGCTGCTCGTTCACGTCGACTCCGTCGAGCGTAATGTTTGCCTGATCGCGACGGCTGCCTGTGACTTCCCCGGTGCGGGTCACTCCTGGTTGCAATGACAGAAGGCCGACGATATTGCGAGCGTTCAGCGGGAGCTCTTGAATCCGTCGTGATTCAAAGGTATTGCCAAGTGTGGCGTCACTTGTATTAAGTGCGGCTTCACTGGTCGATGTGATGTTGACCGTTTCGGTAATAGCACCAACTTCGAGCACAATGTCTTTCTCGACCGGTGTCTCGATTTTCGCTTCCACATTATTGATTATCGATTTCTTAAAACCGGCGGCTTCAACCTCAATCTGATAGGTCGCCGGGGGCAACAATGTGAAGTTATAACCGCCATCAGCGTTTGAGGTCTGGGTGCGCGAGAAATTCCGGGTGGCATCGCTGATTGTAATGGAGGCGCCAGCAACCGCATTGCCCTGTTGGTCAAGCACCGTCCCACGGACCGCAGCCGTTCCAGTTTGGGCGGTAGCGTTGCCGTAAATAAGGAGCATAACAACGAGAGCTCCAAGAATCCTTCGGATCGGCCATACAAAGAGTTCGAGTCTTCTCATATTTCCTCCAAGAGAGTTTGTGTTGAGAGGGCAGCGTGCAAAGGACGATTCCACTGATTGAAGAGATTGACTAACGAGGATGGCGCGCTGCAAATCTACGCTAATCCCAAACTGAACCAGTCTTTGCAAACTTCAAGCAGTAAGGAAAGAAGGTCCATTATTGCGTCGCTCCTCTTCTCCATGCAGTTATTATTCCGAAAGCGGCCCCAGGCAATGATGGCGCATTCTTATTCAACTCGCGATATTACGAGGAACACACCGCAATGTGATCCATAATAATATCCAAGAACCCAGATAGAATACAAAAATTTGGATGGGGTTGGTCTTATCGAATTTCGAGGAAATTGAGAGGGGAAAGCCAGACATTTAATCTTAAGATGTAGTTTCATAACGATCGAAGGCTGCAAGCAGCAAAGGCGTGTCTCACCAATGAAGCATCTCTCCGGCGATAGCCTATCTTATGTTCACGGCGCGTGTGACGTGCCGCTCATTGGCGAGACGATCGGCGATCTTTTCGACCGTGTCACTGAGAAGATCCCGGATAACGAGGCGCTAGTCTCGTGCCATCAGGGACTGCGCTACACCTACCGTCAGCTTCAGGCGGCCTGCGACCTTTTGGCACGGGGGCTGATGGCCTGCGGTATCCAGAAGGGTGAGCGTGTCGGCATCTGGTCACCGAACTATGCGGAGTGGGTCATTACGCAGTTCGCCACCGCCAAGATCGGCGCGATCCTGGTCAACGTCAACCCCGCCTACCGAGTGCATGAACTGGAATACGCGCTACGGCAGTCAGGGTGCCGCGCGTTGATCGTCGCGCCGCCATACAAGACTACGGACTTCGCCGCGCTGCTGCGCGAGGTCTGTCCCGAGCTCGAGGACAGCGCTCCGGGCCGGCTTTCCGCCGCGCGGCTGCCGCAACTGCGCACGGTGATCGCACTTGGCGCACAGAGCGTGGGCGGAGCCAACACCTGGCAGCAGGTGATGGCTATGGCCCATGAGGTCTCGCCGGATCTGCTAGCCGCACGACAGCGGTCGCTTAACTTCGACGACGCCATTAACATTCAATACACGTCTGGAACAACGGGTCTGCCGAAGGGTGCCACGCTTTCGCACCACTCGATCCTCAACAACGGATTCTTCATCGGCCAGCGGATGCGCTTCACCGAACGGGACCGGCTCTGCATCCCCGTTCCTTTTTATCACTGCTTCGGGATGGTCCTCGGCAACCTCGCGTGTGTAACGCAGGGCGCCACAATGGTCCTACCCGCCGAGGTGTTTGACCCTCGCAAGACGCTGGAGGCGGTGGCGGCCGAGCGCTGTAGCGCCCTCCACGGCGTGCCGACAATGTTCATCGCCGAACTCGGCCTCCCTGACTTCGACGACCATGACCTTTCGTCGCTGCGGACGGGTATCATGGCGGGTTCTCCGTGCCCCGTCGACGTGATGAAACAGGTCCGTACGAAGATGGGCATGGAAGAGATCACGATCTGCTACGGAATGACGGAGACCTCGCCCGTTTCCTTCCAGACCATGACGGCCGACTCGATTGAAAAGCAGGTCAGCACGGTCGGCCGCGTCCACCCTCACGTGGAGTGCAAGATCATCAACCCTGAGAGCGGTGCGGTAGTGCCCCGCGGCGAACCGGGCGAGCTACTATCCCGGGGTTATATCGTGATGCTCGGCTACTGGGAGGACCCCGTAGCGACCGCCCAAGCCGTCGACTCCGCCCGCTGGATGCACACCGGCGACCTGGCGACCATGGATATGGAGGGTTACGTAACTATCGTCGGCCGCTCGAAGGACATGATCATTCGCGGCGGCGAGAACGTCTATCCGCGGGAGGTCGAAGAGTTCCTCTATGGCCATCCACAGATTCAAGACGTTCAGGTCATCGGAGTCCCGGACGAGAAGTACGGCGAAGAGGTGATGGCCTGGGTCATTCTCAAGTCGGGTCAAACGACGACGGCCGACGAGCTTACTGAATACTGCCGGGGCAAGATCGCCCACTACAAGGTGCCGCGATACTGGCGCATGACTGATCAATTCCCGATGACTGTCTCGGGTAAGGTTCAGAAGTACAAACTGCGTGAGATGGCGTTGTTGCAAGAGCCGAAATAGATCTGAAGGTTGGCGGTGATGGGCACGCAACGGAACAGATGGACCACGGCCGCTTAGCTTACAAATGGATCAGAGTCATAGTATCTTGACGACTCAGCCACCTTAGCGCGATGGCGGAGAACTAACCCTTCCAGCGATGCGGCAACTGACCTTGCGAATTCTGCTCAATCCATTTCTTCAATGGGCTCTTCATCACTAAGCTTGTCTGTCTGACTTAGGTACTGCTTGCCGGCCACTTTCGCTCGCTTGCAGCTATAACGTTCATTTAGTTAACCACGCTTCTTCTCGGGCTTCACTGTAAAGCCACGTCGCTCTTTAGTCTGCGAAGAGGCTGAACTCTGCTCTTTAAGCATTTTTTGGCGCTCGAGGTTTTTCTTTTCGATCGCTTCCTTCAATCTTTTTCTTGCTCGTTTATTCATAGCGGGATTATACAGAGTAGATCTGAACAGTGTGCGGGTGGTTTCGCGGATTCCTTCTAAGGTGGTGAGATGCGCTGTAAACGTGCGACCGGTGGCAAGCATGAATCTCATTGTGAGTCTCCTGTCTACACACGAATAGAAACAAGTAGCACCAGCTCGGCCACCACGAACGCGGCGGCTTGGAGGTAAAGCTGGTCGTGCGCATCATGTTAGTTCGTCAGGTGATTGCGCCGCGCCCAGTCAGTTTATCAATCTGTCTAATTTTTCTTTCGCCGAAGTAGAAGAACGGTGTAGGATGCATCCCTCCCGACGAAAGAACAAACATTTACTCAGCCGGCCTCCTAACGGTTTTAAATAAACAATACATACCCAGCTTCCATGAGGAGAATCGTTATGTGTCTTCAAAGAAAAGCATTCCTTTTCCAATTGCTCATGATCGGGATCGCCATCGGCGCTTTCCAGGGAACTTCGTATGCGCAATTCAGTGTGACTGTCACTGGAGCCACTCCCTCAGGCACCCCGATTCCAAATGGCACAAGCTCCCCGGCGCCTGGCGGGCAATTTAACGTGACAGCCACGGTTTCAGGGAATTCGAACTCCATCACGAAAGTGGTCTTCTACCGCAATGATGTTCCCTACATTACCGACACGAGTTCGTCGTATCAGATAACGCAAAATCAACTGGGACAGGAGACTTACACATATCACGCACGTGCCTACGATTCGACAGGAGCCTGGGTAGATTCGAACGACTATATGCTAATTTTTCACACACCTCAGGTCATCAGGATGGGTGATCCGCATCCGTACGTAACAACCCAGCTCCCGGACCGCGACCAGGACCATACTCAAGGCATACAAAACGCTGTTAATTGGCTTGGTAATAATGGCGGCGGAACCCTTTTTTTCCCATGTACGATCCCAAGTGACGACGGAATAGCTGTCTATAACATCAAGTCTACAATCCGTATCCCGCCGAATGTGACCCTTCAAGGTGAGAGCGCCGAAGTTGGCAGTAGCTGCCGAATATATTGGAATGATGTTTTTTCATATTCCTACAGGGCAATGCGGCGACAAACCAAATCACCTTCGTAACGCTCCAATGTTCAGGATCGCAGGTGGTACATCACGAGTACGCTTCAGGGACCTGCTCCTAATGTCGAGAACTACCGGGCCTGGCTGTGACAATCGCACTGACTACGATCGAATTGCAATCGAGAATACCGCAGCGGTCGAACTGATTACAGATCACGAAATGGGTACCGGAGATATAACCGACATCATTTTTGAGAACGTCGCGATCACTCACTTTACACACGGCATCAAGGCAGTTTCGGACAATGAGTCCGAGGCTGAAAACGAAATCTCAGGAGTCAAAATTCGGGCTTTTAAACCCGATGGCAATACTGTCGCACTCTTTATCAACGCGAAGTATGCCTACAACTGGGATGTTCAAAACTTTAACCCTGCCGGGATTGTCCCTGGGCAGGGAGCAATTGAGATCATTAATGCCGGCAAACCTTCGGTAACTGATGGCGAAAGCACGAAGATCAAGTTCCTGCAGCTTAATTGCAACGGAGTTCGGGCGACGCCGAAGCCGTATTGCGTGAAAGTCCAGAAACATGGAGGACTCTATTTTAGGCAACTCCACCACGAAGGCATCGACAAAGCGATCATCGTCGAGGATATCAGTTCTCGTAGTGGGCCAAATACGAATCCCGATCCGATCGTTTTTGAGAGCAGCGTTGCTTCCGGAGAGTTCAATGACGCGAGTATGAAACTCTACCTTGTTGGTAACAGCCTAACAGCCGCGCCTGAAACGGTTCAAACTGGATTGGACGACACCCGCCTGACTTTTAAGGGCTCCGGTCGGAACTCAACCGTGGTTGATCGTGGTGATGTCCATTGGGATTGGACGGATATCAATGGTGGCGTGCCTGGTCCGACCGACTACATGATGCTTTTCTCACACTCAGAAAGGTATCGTGGAGGTTTTTACGCGGAAACCGGCAGTGCTTTCTACATCAAACCACATACATATTGTCCCTCCGGGGTCTCTGGATCACCAAACATCGACGAGATCGGTGGTGAGTTCTTTGACAACGGCGTCTTGCCCAATGAGCCTGGTCTGTATTCGAATGAGTTAAATCCTTATAACTGCTTCGCGTACTGCGATGTGGCCGATGAACTTGACATCCTTCTCGCAAACGGTGGATCGGTTTACATAAATGGCACGTTTACTTTAGACCGCACGGTTACCATCCCGAGAGGAAGCCAGATCATTGGGGCTCCTGGCGCGGAACTCATTTTGGACGTTCCTAATGTTCCTTTGTTCAAGATCGACGTGAAGATACTCACCGAGGAAAATCAGACTCGATACTCAGGTACTGTGATCCGTAATCTCAAACTGTCAACGACCCAATCCGGCACGACCGGTATCGAGTTAATTGGCGAGTTCGACTCGGATCCTCCCGAAGAAGGACCACGACCAGGCGTCTCATCGGACATACACTTCAGCGGGCTCACTTTCAATGGGTTTACTACGGGATTGTTCGCTGGACCTCACTCCTCGGGGCAGGGCAACCCGATGATTGATGGCGTTAGTATGAAAAATCTGTCTTTCGTCAACAACGCAACGGCCGTCTTGAATACTTCCTCCAACTCCTCCAACTGGAACGTTATGAATCTAAGCATTCAATCGATCGCCACGGATGCCCTTGGGTGGACACAAGTATTCGGCGGGCATCAAGGTCTGCAGGATGTAAGCTGTACCGGTACTTCAACAGCTTCGATGAAAGACTGCATAAGAATCCAGATGGTCGGCGGATTCTTTCTTAACGGCCTTAAGCAGACAACCCATGTGACGAATGCGCTGACAGTCGGGGAGAACGGTAATGTAGGTCAGGACACAATTTACCAGGCTCCTCAAGCCACGAGTATGGTTCTCCGGAACAGCGACTTCACCGGTAAATCCATTTACACGGGCCGCATGAACGTTCTCGGCAAAGCGTTCATCACGAGCATGAATAACAAGTACCAGTACTTCAACGTAGAATCCACTTACTTCGGCAATCTAAGCCGCTTAACATATTGTGGTGACAGTTACGCTGGTACTGCATACCCAGGACTTGACGATCTTCATCCCAACCTATGGGTAGGTTTGCCAACACCAACCCGCGTGCAATGTGGCACCCGCCCGATCCCCTGGGATGAAGCTGTCAGGTGGACAAATGATTGGGACGATGACTTTGTAGGCACGCCACTCGTCGGCAATTTCTTTCACGACACGCAGGAAGACTTTGTTGTTTACCGGCCGGGTTCGCAAAGCCAATTTCTTATTCAACAGCCAGGCGGACCCGGACGCTTAACGATCGATTGGGGCATAACCGGCGACATTCCACTGATTGGCAGATTCTTTCCGAACAGCCGCGCACAGATAGTGATCTTTCGGAACGGCCAATGGTGGGTGAATGACCCAAACAACAGCTCCAACAACTCGGTGTGGAGCTGGGGCCTGTCCGGCGATAAACCTTTTACCGGGAACTTCATCGATGAGTCCGGTTCAGTTAGCGGAAACAAGGATGAGATCGCGATTTATCGTCCGAGTACTAAAACGTTCTGGATACTCAACCCCCGAAGCTCTGGATCGATCGCATTCTCAACCACCGCGGACAGCGACAGCGAAATACAGATCGCAGATTTTTTGGGCACAGGGTACGATCAGATCGCGCAGTATAAGGCCGGAGTCTGGAAAATCGTCGACCCACGCACTGGATCCACTTACACCGTTAATTTCGGACAGACAGGAGACATTCCGGTTGCCGGAAAATACCTGGCGACGCTTCCCTTGAAAGACCCGTGCGCGCAGGTTGGCGTCTGGCGTCCGAGCTCACAGGAGTTCCTCATTGCAGACCCGTTTTCTAACTGCGGCACGCGAAGCACGAGCATAATCTGGGGATCGAACAACGGTTCATTTGCAGATGATATTCCGCTCACGATAAACGCGGCAGATGCCCCGCTGCTTCGTAGGCCTGTAGCGTACCGGGTGACGAAGGGCCTGTATGATCACAGCCTGGCAGACGGTCAATGGTGGGTCCATGATCGGTTTTGAGCATAACTCTTAATCACTGTCCACGAACGGTGGCCGATCTGCCTGTTTGCATCGTCGAACCGCCGTCGATCGAAGCAGCTGGATCTCTTTCACCGCGCGTCCATTAAGGGTCAAATAACGATCCCGTAGGGTACCTTTGACTACCTTACGGGTGCTATCCATGCCGCAGGTTCCTTTGAATTCCTATAAATCGCTTCTCTTTCACGGCGGCGACACGGGTTCGATTCCCTTTTTCAGAACCTTAAACCAAACACTTTCATGTAACGCGCGCCGGAGGTGATGCGTCGTAGGTCAGACTCGCTCGATAAGATTGTGCAATGGAGAAACGACTTTCCAACCTCACGGTTCGAGATCGAAAGACATAGCAGCCCTACCTTTCACCTCTGACAATTCGATCGAACGCCTCTACGTTTCCCATCGCGTCATTCACGGGATTGTGATCGTGGCGCGTCTTGCGAAAGCGTTTCCAGTCCTGTTTTACGTAAAAGTCTCCGCGTAGTCCTGCGTAGAAATCACCGATACGACGGGCGCTAAACCCGAACGGATTACGGCCCAAAGTGTGATGAAAACCGTAGTTGATCCATTGCCAGTCGAAGGCCGGATTGTCACTCACAAATACAGGGCGCCCTTCAAAGCCTGCCAGCCATTTATCAAAGGCCGTATAGACCTCTACTTCATCAAACTTTTTTCCGGTCCGTAGCGGTATCGCTGGATTGGACGGATCTGCGTTCGCCTCCCATAGAACGCCATGAAACGTTTTACGGCTTTGCAATTCGACCGCGCCGAATTCCGTTAATTCACCGAGGCCCGGACATGGACCATCGGATTCACAGTCAACAAAAATTAAGGCCATCAATTAACCTCTTTGTCTTTCAATCTCAGAGCGCTCACAAATGTGCCCCGCAATACTTGCAGCAGATCGCGTCCACGTCATGTCCCTCAGCTGCACATGAAGGACAAGACTGCCCCGTAATTTGCTTTTGTCGCACGGCTTGTGCAAGTTCCACGGACACAATGCCGGTTGGAACTGCAATGATACCGTACCCGATGATCATGACGATCGACGCCACCATTTGACCCAACGACGTGCGCGGCGAGAGATCACCGTAGCCCACTGTTGTCATAGTTACAATGGCCCAGTAGATACTTCTCGGAATACTCGTGAAACCATTTGCTTCGCCTTCAATGACGTACATTAGCGCGCCGATGATCACAACCAGGAGCACTACCGCTGAAATAAAAACGCTGATTTTGCGTCTGCTCGCACGAAGAGCATACCGAAGTGTATCGGCCTCCGTAACGTATTCGGAGAGTTTCAGCAAGCGAAACACTCGGAGCAGACGAAGTATGCGAATCACCAGGAGATAATGACTGCCTGGTACGAAGATACTAAGGTACGTCGGAACTATGGCGAGTAAATCAACAACGCCGAAGAAACTCGTTGCATAACGCAGTGGACGGCGGACGCTCAATAGTCGAAGACCGTATTCAACCGTGAATAATAGGGTAAACACCCATTCAAGTGCGTGAAGCAGGGTTCCATATTGCTCTCTGACTTCGCGGACGCTTTCCAGAACAACTGTTGCAACGCTAAGAATAATCAGCCAAATCAGCGTGAGATCGAAGTATCGGCCGGCACGAGTATCCGATTCAAAAATGACTTCGTGCAGCCGTGCACGCCGCTTAGTAGAAGGGCGTTCCGTAGCTGGGACTCGTTGGTCTGTCTCTCGCCTCATTCGGGCATTCATAGCTTAAGTGTGCCCGCGTGTCGAGTTTGATGATCAAAGCAATGTTCGACGGGCCGAAACGTTCGACGCGGCGCAAGCGAAAGTGCCGGTCATACAGCGGCACAGCTTTGTCCCCCAAGGAGCACCTCGGGAGGAACCTTGACGTGACTTTACTTAGAGGTTGATCCAGATCGTGGCGCGTCCATTAAGGGTCCAATAACGATCCCTTACAGTACCTTTGAGTATCTTACGGTGCTATTCATGCCGCAGGTTTCCCTTTGAATTCCTGTAAATCGGTTCTCTTTCACGGCGGCGACACGGATTCGATTCCCGTACGGGACGCCACACTCCTCAGCATTTCGTAAGATCTCGCTGGACAACTCACAACTAATCATCGTAACGTTTCGTATTCCTTCTTCTCTCCGATCAGCACCGGCAAATCAGCATAAGCATCTTTCCAGAGTAGCGACCGAACTTGTGCCGGTGGCGATGTTCATTAAGAAAAGCCGTGACGGTTCAGCACACTCCAAAGTTACGGCCTCAGTCCCATGCGCAGCAGCAGATCGGCGTAGCGTGGGTCGCTGCGGAGGGTGTCGAAAGTTGGAAGAAAAGTGATTTGAAACAACGTGCCACTACGGGCTTGGAAATCCTTTTCGAGCCAGGCGAACGCCTGGTCTTTCTCCCCGAGGCCCGCGTACACCGCAGCGAGGTTGAACGCAGCTGACTCGCGTTTAGCGTATTTCTCCTCAAGCTCTTTTAGCGTAGCCATTGCCTCGGAACGCTTCCCGGAGATTGCGTAACAGTGTCCGAGGGCACTGAGGTTCTCGCTTGCTCTTCCGGACACCTCTACGGCCTCCCGAAATTCTCCGATCGCTTCCTCATAGCGTCCCTGTTTCTGATATACCTGACCCAGACACGCATGTGCAAAACGCAAGGTCGGATCGAGCTCGATGATCCCTTTGCACTGTTCCATTGCCGCATCGAGGTCACCCTTCTGGCGGTAGGTAGACGCAGCGGCGGCGCTGATAACCGGCGAGAGAGGATCGAGCTGCTGCGCGCGCTTGATCTCTGCTATTGCATCGTCAAGCCGCCCCATTGTAACTAGATATTGGCTGTACCAGTGGTGCGCTGTCGGATAATTCGGATTCAGCTCGATGGCACGTTTGTACTCCTTTCCTGATTCCTCAAACTGCCACGCATGTCCATAGGTTTTTGCCAGGGATGCGTGAGCTTCCGCCAGCGAATCATCGATCTGGCAGGCGCGCAGCACCGCAGCCTTAGCTTTTGGCAACGTCTCGCTCGTGGGGGTGCCTGCGTATTGTTCCAGCACCAAATAGCAGTCGGCGAGTCCGACGTAAGCAAGCGCGTAGTTCGGGTCCTTATCTGCCGCTTGCTGGAACTGTTCAATCGCTGTCCTCAATCCTTTCGCGGTTCTCTTATTCCAGTAGTATCGCCCCTTCAGATAAAGCTGGTATGCCTCCGGGTTAGCTGTATCTTGCCTGGCGAGTTGCTGCTGCTCTGCACCGGACAATCTCAGCCGCAGCTTCTCAGTAACTTCGCGTGCGATGTCTTGCTTCACTGCAACTACATCGGAAAACTTGCGGTCATACTCCTGGCCCCAAAGCTGCGCGCCGGTTGTGGCATCAACCAGATCCACCTGGATGTTCAGCGAGTCTCCCGTCTGGCGTACCCGCCCCATCAAGACCGCGCGCACGTTCAAGTCGCGCCCCACGGCCTGTGGGTCAACTTGTTTGCCCTTGTAGCTGAAGGCAGTGCTGCGCGCCACAACCCGCAACTTTTGGAGTTGCGTGAGACTGTTAATCAAAGTCTCAGAGATGCCATCGGAGAGATAGTCCGTGTTCGGATCGGCACTCGCATTAACGAACGGCAAAACAGCTATCGAGTCTATCGCCTTCCCGCCTCGAGCAAAGTAAAAGAATTAGGCGATACCTGCGAGCGAGAGCAGGACGAGCCCCGCGAGAACGACAGTCAAGTCGCGCTTGCGACGCCTAATCTCTGTAATGATGTACTCGGCGCTCGATGTCGGTTTGGGCGATTGTTCAGTCGTTTGCCGGGCCAACGTCTCAGTGCTGCCTGATGTTGGACCAGCGGTCTCAAGCTCCGCTGCTCCACCCATCTCCTGTCTCACTTCCTTCAACTCGAGCGCCAGGTCCTTGATCGTCTGATAGCGTTCGTCTGGATCCTTTGCCAGACAACGGCGCACAATACGCTGCAGTTCGCTGGGCGCCTCTGCGTTTGTTTCCTTAATCTGCGGCGTCGGGGCGTGCACGATTTTGTGAAGCGAATCCAGAATGTCCTCGCCCTCAAAAGGCTTATGCCCGGTTACCGCTTCAAACAGAATGCAGCCGAACGAGAAGATGTCCGAACGCTGATCGATCTCTTTCACCTTGCCTTGCGCCTGTTCGGGCGACATGTAGCCCGCCGTGCCCATCACCATGCCGGCCATCGACTGCTGTGCCATGATTCTGGTGCCGACCGCACTCGACGATTGGCCACCTATGCCTGGGGATCTCTCGATCTCAACGAGTTTCGCTAAGCCAAAATCGAGAATCTTCGCGTAGTCGTCACGCGTGATCATGATGTTGTCCGGCTTCAGATCGCGATGCACGATGCCGGCGGCGTGCGCCTTTGCCAAGCCCTCAGCCACCTGTTGCAAATACTTCAGCAGCTTCCGCAGGTCGGTCCGCACGCTATGGATCTTCTCGCGCAAAGTGACCCCGTCGACTAACTCCATCGCGATGAAGTGCGTGCCTTCGTACTCGCCAACTTCGAAGATTTGGGCGATGTGCGGATGACTTAGTCCTGCGGCGGTGGTGGCTTCCTGAACAAACCGGCGCATTCGATCTTCATTGGCAGTCGCCACGACCGGCAGCACTTTAAGCGCCACCAGACGTCGCAGGATCGTGTCTTCCGCCAGGTAAACTTCACCCATGCCACCTTTGCCGAGCAGCGAGCGAATCTCATAACGGTCGAGACGCGTATCAGGCGCAAGTGAGCCGCCAGCGGCAACGCCGTTATCCTGCTGGGCCAGGCACATCCCAGCTGCGATGTCGTCAGGCGGGCTCTCGGTGTAGTCTGCGCCGGCCGCATGGGCCGCCAGCAATGAGTCCAACTCGCCTCGCAACTCAACATCATCACGCGATAACTGGTTAAGATAGGCAGATCGATCCTCGGGAGCAGTTTCAAGTGCGGCGTGAAACAGCTCCGTCAAACGTTCATATTGTTGCGGCGTCATGCTTCACCCGCCGGCTGGAGGGCGCGATGTAACCAGGTCTTTGCCATGGTCCAATCGCGCATCACGGTTTCGGGCGATACTTTAAGGACGGTGGCAGTCTCCTCAACGCTTAAGCCGCCGAAGTAGCGCAGTTCCACCACCCGGCTCTGTCGCTGGGAAAGTTCCTCTAACTCTTTCAGTGCCTCGTCGAAAGCAACCAGTTCGCTAGCCCGTTCCGGCGTGACCAGCGCAGCCTCTTCGAGCGAGATAGGGCGAATGCCGCCACCTCGCTTGGCTGTACGCCGCGTGCGTGCGTAATCGACCAGTATGTGACGCATCGCCTGCGCAGCGACGCCAAAGAAATGCGCCCGGTTCTGAAAGTGTTTCTCTTTCTGTTTGACCATCCGCAAGTACGCTTCATGGATGAGGGCCGTGGTCTGCAAGGTGTGCCCGGCGTTTTGCTGGCTCATATAGCGCCTGGCCATCTTCCGTAATTCCTCGTAAATGAGTGGCATCAACTTGTCGAGCGCTGCACGATCACCATTATTCCACTGCTCTAGTAACTGCGTGACTGAATGGGCGTCTGACATCTGAGATGCCTTAAGACTGACTGGGGGAAGGTTGAGAAGCCTGCTGGTTGCCGGGAACTATACCACCTTCATGGCGAACTCTTTAACCAGCCCGCTGATCAGCAGTATTCCGGCGAGGACACAGCGCGGCTCGCCAACCACTACCAATAAGGACTCTGCGAGCCCTGCCAGTTTTCTTCCGCGAATCTCGTTTCTGTAAGTGGAGAACAAAATACTTATTCTCCAGGGAGGAGAGGCTGATGATTGGCGCGAGCAAATTATTGGCCCGACATCAGGGTCCTCAGTATGTTGAGGATCTCAACCGGGATTAGCTGCTTCACCCGTCGTTCTGAGTCCGGCGAGCGCGCTGATGCTAAGTCCTCTGCTAATCAACTGCGCCTGGGGCGCCGCATAACAAAAGGAGAGAAAGTCATGATAAAAGGATTAATGAAAACAAGCCTAGTGACCCCGATTTTACTGGCGTTGCTCTTCGTCACCGCCGGGCAGGCTTTCAGCCAAATTGATACCGCACCTTTGTATCACATTATCGCCAAGCACAGCGGCAAGTGTCTCGAAGTCTCCGGTGCTGCCACCGGAAACGGAGTTCAGGTAATACAGTCGGATTGCAACGAGACGGGGCAGAACCAGCAATGGGCGTTCACGCGTGTCGAGGACGGCTACTACAAAATCCTTGCGAAACACAGCGGCAAGAGTCTGGACGTGTCTGGGGGACCATACCTGGTACACAACGGCATCGACGTCAAAACATGGGACTATTACGGCGGCTCCAATCAGATGTGGAGGCTCATTCGCGTGGAGCCAGGGTTCTACGAGATCCGCGCCCGGCACAGCGGCAGGAGCCTGTACATCGACGGCGGCTCTGGCGCGATCAATAATGGCGCGCGAGCTCAACAGTGGGACTATACTGGCGAAGATAATCAGAAATTTGGATTAATTGCGCTCGGCGCGAGACCGCCTTGCGCCGTTACTGATTCGCTCACGTCTACGTTCACGGGAAGAGCGGTATTGACCACAAACAACCCCAATGCACCCGGGCCATTTCCGTCGAACCTAAACCTGACGGTTAAGTTTACCAATTGTCGCGCCACCGTAGACATTGTAACCTTTCCGGCCATCGTAAATTCTTTTAACACTCCGCTAGGTCCGAACACTTCAACAGTAACCATGACCCAAGGCGGCTCTGGGCCCTTCAATCCCTCAAACGGGAACATGGTTCTTTCGATGACGCTTGGATTCGAAAACACCATTCGATTGTTCGGCAATTCCACGTTGCCGCTGACCTTAACGACGGAAGGGAACGGGACGAATGGAAACATCACGCTTAGGGGCACTGGAACATTCATGGGCGGAGCTTTGGGCGGCTACCAGGGCACGTTAACTATTACCAACGGAAGTTTCTCACCCAGTCCAAGATAGCCAGCTGGTGTAGAGTAAATCCAGGCAGTTAAGGCTTACCGCTACAGCCGCGAGTTGTAGGCAATCGCACCTTAGGCAGAACTCAATAGTCATACGAGAGAGGCCGTCGGAGATTTTCCGCCGGCCTTCTTGCTTTGCATCGGTTTCTCCCGAATCAGTATTTCTACAAGGACGGAAAATGCTGCGCGTCCAATAAAGGTCCAATAAGAGTTCCCCTGAGTCCTTAAAGTGCGGTAGAGTGCTATCCATGCCGCTAAGTTCCGTTGAATTACAATAGGTCGCTTCTCTTTCACGGCGGCGACACGGTCAGCAAAAACAAACCTGCCATCACTTTGAAGGTCGAAATAGGAGGCCTGTGGGTATTTGCCGAGAGGAAATTTCTGTTAGAAGGTAGGATATTAATCCACAAGGGGTCTACGGCAGGAGAATCCTTCTGCTGTTTGCGGCTCGATTCGGCTACGTGCTCGAGGACATTACGCTGATGCTAACAGCAGGCGCGCCTCGCGAACGGACTGCGGTTAACTGCCGGGTGCCAAAGCTATCGATGCCGTCGCATGCTTTTTGGTTAAGTGACCTCCCATGACTTGCCGCGGTTTTCTCGCACGTCGTAACGAAGCTCCACTATGCCGCTCTTGTAGGCGTTAACCTGCGCGAGATGGAGGATGACGTCTCTCCCGAGCTTCTCGAAAAATGGTACCCCGTCGCCGATCAGAATGGGCAGAATCGAATAACGAATCTCGTCAGCCAGTCCACGACGAAGACATTCGCCTGAGACCGCCCCACCTCCCACAAACCAGATGCTGCTGAACGCAGGCCGCAGTTGCTCATTCACGAACTTCGAGAGATCGCCTGAGTAGAACTGGACGGTATGGCGAGTTCGCGGCAGCTCCCGACTAGTGAGCACGAACGTTGGCTTGTCGCCGTAGGACCAGCCCAAGCCCTTGGTCTCAAAATTTAACGCGGTCTCATAAGTTCGAGATCCCATGACATAGCAGTCGATCGTCTTGAGGAAGGCCTCGACCTGGCCTGGATCCAGAGAATCCCCGCCTACGAACTCGTCTGATGTCTCGAGCCAGTCGACGCGTCCATCCTTTCGAGCGATAAAGCCATCAAGGCTTGCCGCCATGTGAATAGTTACACGCGAATCGAGGTTTGCCATAACTTTGACGTGACATGTAATGCCGTGGAAGCGGGATCATCTTCCGAGAACCCCAAAGCCCTTATGTCTCTCTCAACTGGAATTGATCTTTTCAGGTTCCAATCAATTATGGGGAGAAATAATAACGTAAGTGAACGCTGTTTTTCCCCGGAGCTAAGGCATTGAGCTGGTGTTTTGTCGCAACATTTCCATTTGCTCCAGCCACGGCCTGATGCGGTTCCAACTCGGAATGCTTTGGGACGCCAGCTATTCTATAACCCGCGAAATCCTCATCGGTTAAAGCAAACAATACTGGCAAGCATGGCCCTGCTGTGTGGCGAGCGTTTGTTAGATCGCGCCGCTACGATAGGCGATCTGATCGAGATCCGAACCCAGGCTTCCAAGCGATACTTCCGGATTCAATGCCTTTATTATCTCTCCGGTGAGTGGCTGATGCTGGTAGATACTTCTTACTGCCTCCAGGTCGATTGAACACTCATAGTACTGCTCGGCAAACTCCTGATATGTTGCTGGATTGCCATTCAGGACAAATAATAGATCCTCTGAACCATCCGGATCCTCTTCTTTAGGATAGTCGATCTGTCCCGTTTGCCAGGACCCATCGGCATTTCTTCGCCAGATGCAAAATGTTGTCTCCGTAATCGAAAACGCAGGCTCCGTCAAGAACTCCGCGAATTCATTGGGGACCTCGTCCAGCACGCCTGGCCAAACTTGTTCTGAATCATTTGACCAGGGACTCATTGCTGACTCGTGTGCAAATCCCTTCATGATGGCACCGTGAGAATTGAAGAGAATGAAATACCCATCCCCGCTGCCGTTTCTCATCGACGCCATCATTTCTCCGTCGGCCCATTTCGAATTGAACGAATAGTAACGGTAATCCCATTCCGGAGACATAATGGCATCCAACATCGCTAAGGATTGGCTGAGCTTCTTTAGAGACGGAATGTCCGGGATGGCCTCCAGTCTTTTCTTTGTAACCATTCTTAATGTTCAAGTAGACCAAAGGGTTGCGTACCGTTCATCAGGACTCGGGATCATCATCGACGGCTGCCAAAGGTGCTTCAATTTGAAACGGGAGATCCTTAATCAAAACTTGATCAGAAAGCATAATCACCTGGCCAGTCGAAGAGACGTCGAATACTGCCTCAAATAGCTCGGAACCATATAAGACGATCGCTTCAAGGCAATAGCCACCCGACTCCAATTGACCAAACATCTTAATTGGTCGAATGGTGCCTTGAAGCTTGTCGCTCCAATCTGCATCAAGGTCTTTAGGAATCGTAAAATCAGCGACTGACTCCAGCGTGTGGAATGGGCCTGATTCACCGCGAACAAAAAAGCAGAAGAAGCGCAGATATTGAGCCGCAAATTTCTCCTCGATCGCAACGTTGAATCGTCCGTTGACCTCGTGAATGGGTGCCGAGTCGCGCCTTAAGTCGAAAGTGCTCGCCTTCGTGTTCGCCTTCGTTTACGTAGAGGTAGTAAACATACAATTTCTCTGGTCGCCAAGTTATGTCTCGAAGGCGTATCAGCGAGATATTCGTTGCCCATGGAAGCGCTGCATATTCTGCCTGCGTATCGGCGGATACTTTAAGCCTGCGGTCAATAGGGCTCATTGACTCGATGAAAGCATACATCGAGGATGCCTTGTCGATGGTCTTCCATGAAACTACCAGAACGTCAAGCGCACGCATCGCAACCTGATCGGATAAGGTCGGATCCTCGCCGTCTGCCTTCTGCTTCGCCTCTGCAGCTTCCTTCAGCCGACGCACTTCTTCAATTCTGCCCTTATTCTTTTTCTCCTGTGTGAGCAACTCCGTTGCGCGTTCGCGTGCCTCTAATTGAGCTCGTTCGGGTGGATAGCCGCCGACAGCCTGCGGCTCACCGGCAGCCCGCGGCTTAGTATCTGGCTTCCATTCCCCATTCCATACAGGATCAAAATCCGTTACTGTCAACAAGTCGTCCTCACCATTACTTCCACCAGCGCTCCCGCTCGTTCCTGATGGAGCTTCCTCCGCGACGGTAAACTCGGCCGATAAAGAAGGGTCTCGGGCTGGTTCACTGGATACAGTAGAAGATCTTGGCACTTCTGTAGTTTCTGTGGCCGATGGAGATGAGACCGAACGGTTGAAGGCAATGAGATCCTCTCGATCCTGGACCACACGTCTCAGCACGCGTTGCATTGCTTTTGCTACTTGCCGATTTCCAGTTAAGGCATATAGACGATCAACGTGAGCATAAATCGCCGTGGGGTCCGAAGTGAGATCACTAAGCTGATTCATTAAATCAATCTCGATCTTGAGTAGAATAGTAATGAACGAGCTTTGAGCCAGTCCCTCATCCCCATTCTCATCTTCATCCACCTCACTAGGCCCTTTGGGGTTGATGAGTTGCTCGATTTTTTTGGCCAGCTCAAGGGTTTCCGCTGGAACCTTTTTTCTTACCACTGGCAAAACGCGAGTGAGACCGTATCGATCGCCCGCTTGCTTATAGAATAGCGACAGCGTGGCCAGAACTTCCGGCGGGATGGCCTCTGGTAATTGCGCTCGTCGCCCGAGAAGGTTCTGGATAAAGTCGGGGAGTTGGCGCTTCTGAATGCGACGTTCTAATTCCAGGCAGATGTTGGCGGCTGCGGTTAGATTCCCTATTCGAATGTAATGCGCGACACGCGCGGCTCGCCAACTAATGCTGTCTCTGGCTGCTCCTTCGCACTTTATCAGCATTTTATCGACGAGTAAGTCGTCGCCGAATAGTACGCGTGCTATCACAGCAAGCGCCATAAAACTTTCGGGAGTTCCACGTAACTTATCGTCTTCCGATGCTTCCACGAACCATTCGTAAGCGAAATTCCGTTTGTCACTTTCGATTACGTTGCCGATTGTTTCGAGAAGGGCAGTTGAGCTTGGAACATTTATGACGCCTTCGAAGTTCTTAACACCTGTTAGCCAGGGATATCTTTCCTCGACCGTATCGAGATTGCTACTCAGTTGTCTATAGCGCTCAGTCACGCCCTCAGTCTGAGCCTTTAATTTCTCTTTGACCTTCTCATCAATCTGGGGACCAACGTCATTTATTCGTTTCGTAAGTTCAGCAATTTGGGCGACCAGATTCTGGAAGATGAAGAGAACGCCGGCACCGATAATCGTCAGAATTGCGACGATTGCTCCGATGATCTCGAGGGAGGAGGGCGCCGCTGAGGCCACCGGCGGACTACCAGTGGGTGTGGCAACGGGGCTCAGCAATCTACCGCCGAGGTATGGCCCAAGAAAATAGATTACCAGCAGCAATAAGCCGACGGTTGCGGTGATGATCGCAAGTGACTTTATGCTGGGCATCCACTGATTATTGGCTTGAGGATCTGTCATTTTTCGTCCTCCGCTACAACGCGGCTAATAGTGGGCTCGCTAACCAGTGCATCGCCGATGTTTGGGCTGTTCTCCGCGGCAATAAATTTATTCTGGTCATAGCGTCCCTGAAACACAGGGTCGCGCCAATAAGTCATTAGTTCCGCGATGCGTGGTTGCAGTCCGTATTGTGAGATGACCTGGTGATATCGACCGAGTCCTACGAGATCGTCCGATGTGTACTTGCCGATAATCTTTGCGATGGGCTCGGCGGCCAGGTATCGCGAAAGCCCGAACGCCTGGAGAAGCTCGCAGTTATTGATTAGGTTCTGCTAGTCTTTGTAACGCTGTTCGAGTTGGCTCAAGTCCTGATAAAACATCCATGCGCGCAAACCGTAGCCGCGCAGGAGCGTAACCGCAGTTCGAATCTCTTCCAGTTCGCCCAGTTGAGCGCATTCGTCAAGGAGGAGCAGCGTACTGGTCTCGGGTGCATTTTCACGCGAAAGAATTACGCGAATAAAAACAGTGACCCAGAGTCGCAGGAGTTTATTGAAACTCGCAAGCTTGGACGCCGGAAAGACGACGTATATGGTGACCGGGTCTCCGGCCACTAATCCCTTTATGTCAATTGTAGTCTCGGATAGGCTCTGCTGAATTGTCTCCGACGCGAGTGCTCCGAGATATCCTCTGGCAAAGGACAATATTTCACTCTTGGTTTTGAGCTCCCCAGCGCTTAGAAATCCTTCAAAGGCACGTCGTGCATATTGATCGACAGGTCTATACTTGAGGATATCGTGCAGGTACTGTGTTAAATGCTCGAAGTAGAGCATCTTGATCACTGTCGACAGGGTGCGTTTGCTTTTGGGAATGTCCGGGGAGGTCGCAACATAATGCATGAGACCAGTCAACAGCATTGTGGCGAAGTTGTCCCAGAAGACATTACTTCCCGATCGCTCGGCCAAACTCCCCGCAATCGAGTGAGATTCAGCGTCGTTTGTTAACTTGCTCCACCCGGGAAAGTCCAGAGGATTTAAGCTGTCCGCTTTGAATTGCACCTCGGTGGTCCGATTACCGATGCGGACCTTCTTCGTGCAAGGCGTTACTACCGAGAATGGATCGAGGACATGAATCTTTTGTCCAATTTCCAACCGATACCGGGCAGTTACCTGAAAATTCTCGCCCTTTGGGTCGATGACAATCATCGAGCCTGGATACGTTAATAGTGTTGGGATTATTGCGGCGACACCTTTGCCGGCACCGGTTGGTGCAAACGTGATTATGTGTCCTTTGCCGCGATGCCTTATTGCGTTATCGAGACTACCCTTCCTCTTACTATCGTCCGATATTCGCTTCTTGGCATATAGGAACGTGCGCGCCGTGTCCTCTTCGAGGAGTGGCCAACCAACGTGGATGTCAGAAGTCGTCATGAGGTGTAAGGGACGTTGAGGCTTCGTGGTCCAGGATCTGAGTTAAACCGGGCGCGGCGGTTTAACTTAACCTTCAACTAGATTATTAAAGCTGCGAAAGCCCACTGTGTTGGTGATTAATGGGCCAACCTGCAAAACCGCCGACTACCGGGACCAGAGGAGTCTACTTCCTTATCGGATTAAAAAACAAGGCTGCGAAACAGTATCCCGTTGCTTCATAACAACAGGCTCATAGTTGCCATTTTCACCGCGTTTGATGCACGATCCAGACATAGTAAACCTCGTGTACGGCGCAGCATTCTGGCCCAGGCTTCCACAGTTCGAGAGGAACGAACATGCGCACATTTGCACAGAAACAAAATCAGTCTCAACAGAAATCATCAACCAGTTTCACAAAGCCGAATAGGTCGGCGCCAGCGGTAAGTCATGAGGCAAACCGCATCCTGTACATGCAGCGCACAATTGGAAATCAAGCAGTGCGGCGATTGCTACAGGCTAGAGCTGATGGCCTTGCAACCTCCAATGCTAAAGTCGGGTCTGAAACTCCCGCATCGAACCAGGAATCTCAACGCTCGCAAACTAAACACGTCGGCACCGACTCAAGACAAACTGCTCACGCTGCGCTCGCCACAGTTCATATGCCGGGGGCCGATGCTGTTCGATTTATGCCTCGTCTCTCCTCCCCGTCTCTTGCTTATCCGGTGTTGCGCCGGACTCCTCACAAAACGTGGGGCGGAGAGTTTGATACCGATATATATGACCTGGAGAAGCCAACGCGTGGCAAGAATGTCAGTGGATACGGCGCTAATATCAGAATAATATTCACACCAAACGAACGTGTAAATACCGAGAAGATCGCGCTCGTGCAGACCGCCCAAACTCTCGTAGATGGTATGCCTTTCTCAGTCCACGCCAAAAGTAAGAATGATGTTACTCCGGGCCGGAGCATTCCTGATTATGAGCAAGGGCAAGGCACCCACATTGATCAGTCTCCGTCTGGCCGAACCCCTCTTTTCGGAATGACTGACCCAGGCACTGGAAGCGAATTGGCCGACTCTGGGCCAAGTAGATATATGCACCTCGGGTCTCACTTTAGTGATAAAGCCGGGCTACACCACGATCACGCTTGGATTTATGACCCGGCAAGATTGGCAGTGGCAGATAAGTCGGAGGCGTCGCAGACTTTTGAAACGACAGCTTTGGCGATTGCGGGTGCTCAGAAGGGAGCATATTACGGATCCGTCAAATGGGGATGGAATAAGAGTGCTTCCGCTATCACGGCAACGAAGTTAGCGTTTCAGGGCGTCTCTAAAGACGCTCCCAGTCCAGATTTCTCGGAGGCAGCAGGACTGTGGAACACCTCTGTAACTTCTGAAGCGAAAGCAACGATTGACTTGCCAACCGTTACTTTCATGTACACCAACATCAAGAAAGCTACGTTGATGGACAATCCTGCCAAGCCCAAAAGTCTCGGCGACCTTGGTCTAAATACTAGACTACAAGTAACCGAACAAGCCGATCCGACAAAGGGTGACTGGCGAAACGTCATTGTGATCGACGGCCCACTTGCCGGAAAGGTGGGTTGGGTCAAAAAGGGAATATTATTGGACCGACAAACTGCACAAACGCGAAAGAAGTAGCGGCTAGAAGTGTTCTGAACCCCGTTCTGCGCTTCCACTTTGCGGCCGCTTAGGGAGGCAGAGTACGGCTGAAACAGAATTCCGGTTTTAGGCATATAGAGTTGAAGCAACTTGAACGCTTCCTCGTGGTGTTTGGCTTAAACCAAGTCTGTTAAGGTCAAGATGAGATTCAACAAAGACACGTTCTTCAACGATTACAAAGGACGGTTCGGTCCACTAAAGCAAACTGAAGTAAATGGATTGGATTTTCTTTTGGATCAAATTCAGGCGGATAAGGAGTTCACCATCCTTCGCCAAGTGGCCTACATGCTTGCCACCGTAAAAGGTGAGACCGGAGTATTCCAGCCTCTTAAGGAAAAGCGAGCCAATCGAAAAAAGCAGCCTGCGTTATTCAATCAACAACAAAAGTATTTTCCCAGCGGGTTCTTTGGGAGGGCTACGTGCAACTCACCTTCGAGGGAAACTACCGGATGGCAGGCCAAAAACTGGCAGGCACCGTGATCGAGGTTCAGAACAAGGATGGCTTCAAACGTCAGTTGACTATCGACAAAGACACGTTTGTGAGAACCGGACCTTGTCATGCAGCCAACCGTTTCTTATCAAATTCTAGCCCGTGGGATGCGTGAAGGGTGGTTCCGAAAGAGTAAGAATAAAGTGCCATTTAAACTGTCAGATTTCATCAAAGAGGGCAGTCCGCCTGATTACAAAGGCGCGCGCAATATCATTAATCATCCATCTAGTTTTGCTGATAAGTTTGCAGGATTTGCCGATAAGTTTGAGTTGATTCTTCGCGCATCGCTCGTTTAGTTGGGTTGTCTCTCCAGAGTCCTGAGTCCAGAACCAACCCTCACTTTTCAACACAACCAAAAATATTTATGCTATGGTGCGGTCACGCCTCCAAAAAGAAGCGGGCCGGCTTGTGGACCAACACAAAACCGACCCTAAACCATCAACCTTTGAAACAGAAAGGCTGACGATTATGTCTACGCATGTTAGCGCAACAGCGCTTGAAGAAACACCTCACGAAACGGAAACAACTCAAATCACAACCAGCGATGCTCTCAGACGTCGCGCTCAGGCAGTCATAAACGATAGAAGAACCGATCCGCAGTGGCGAAGCATGGTACGTTACGCTTTGGAGATAAACGATCCGTGGCTCGCTGACATTGTGCGTCGCGCCGGTGCGGGAGAAAAAATCATCGACACCGTCGACTTCTCGCTCGAGCCACAATTCAGCGAAGATGATACCCAGGAAGAAAAGGTCGAAGCACTGGCGGAGATAATCTGCCAGAGCGGTGGTGAAGCAGCGGCGGCACTCTTCGTGCTCATGGGAACGCTGGAGAACTCCGAGATCCCAAACTACTTGCGAATACGGTGAAACACTTTGCCTTGTCCCGCTGTAGTGAGCTGAATCTTTATGGAATGGTTGACGTTCAGCTTGCACTAGTTGAAGGCGAGTTGTTGACGGAGGAGCTTTAGATCACATCACTAATACCCCTTAAAAACCGAGGAGCCCCGGGCACGCACGCTC
Source organism: uncultured Acidobacteriota bacterium (assembly GCA_963748155.1). Taxonomy (GTDB): domain Bacteria; phylum Acidobacteriota; class Blastocatellia; order Pyrinomonadales; family Pyrinomonadaceae; genus PSRF01. The sequence goes on from CAVVHV010000008.1 coordinate 112,167, forward strand.
GCGCCCGGGGCTCCTCAGCTCCTTAAACGTTTGTCCTTGAGCTTGGAAGAGGTCAGTACCACCTGCGATAGCGGGTGGGTGCGCAGCCGTGCGCGACTGTTGAATCACTTCGTTCGATCAACGCTACGGACACTTTGCGTTGACAGCATCGACCTGCTTGAGGGCTGCGCACCCACCCGCTATCGCAGGTGGTACTGACTGTCTCCAACTCTGATTTCTGACTTGCCTGCTGAGCCGGACGCGCTGACACTAGCTGACACGGAAGTCCTTTAATAGATCTCAACCGGTCTGTGTGAACTGCTGCGTTTGATGTCTTTCCGCTGCAAAAACCGAGACCGGAATTAGACCACCCCGTCGAACTTCGGCAGGGTGATATCCCGGAACCGGCAAATAGCTGCTGGGAATTGTCAGTTGATAAATGGGAAAAGCGATTACCGATCTCGGTATTGCGAGATTCCACATGAGATTTGGCGTCGCCCCTTGTAGGATTTCTGAAAATCTAAAAGGACCCTGCAAAGGTTCAGATGCAAATCCGCAGATCCGAGAAGCAGTTTACGAAACCCGTTCAGGGGGCTTCTCAATTCCGTGAAGAGAATTCGCATATCCGAGAAGGGATCCCGTCGATCCCTGAAGGGAAATGCCGCCTGAAAAACAGGTCAGCGCAATTTCAATTGGACGTTGTTTCAAAGTCATTGGGAGACCACGAGCCTGATGCGCCGCAGAGGCTTTACAGCAACGAAGAAGTGAAAAATTTGATCTGATAGTTCTCGATAACTGGATGCCCGGACAAACAGGCACCCAGCTTACCATCCTGATCAGGGAATTCGATCAGACGCGTATATCACATCTGCTTGTCGTAAACCGCAACGTTCGTAACTTTCTGTCCTTGCGCGTCCGTTGTCGTGGTTGTCACTGTGCGGCCCTTGCCGTAACGCGAGATAACGATGCGGCCAGTGAGCGTCGCTTTGCCGTCCTTCTTGTTCGTGAGCTCCAACGTGTTTTTACCAACCTTCCGATAAGACCGTGCGTCGACGCTGGCGTCGCCCGTTACCGGATAATCTTGCCCATCGAACTTTCCGGTCCATTCGTTGTGAACGGCACCACCGTTTTCATCAACCCCATCGACTGTGATCTTAATTTGATCACCAACGGCTTCGTAAACAACGGTGTGATTCCTCGCTTTGCCTGCAAACTTCGATTTTGCTTCATTGAGTTTCCAGGTACCCAGTTGCGGGTTATTCTGAAAGCCCATCGCCACGCTCACAAAAACGAGGGAGATTGTTAATGCAATCGCTTTTGCTTTCATCATGTCCTCCATAGAAGATTTGGGCAGTCGCCGAGATTCTATGCCTGCCGTGGTTGTGTTGCAATTAACTGGTGAATGTAATCTTCGGCGAACCTAAGAAAACCTAACTTTGAGGAAAAACCCGCGTGCGTTTAGCTCGTATAGATGAACCACGCCACTACTACGGGAGGCAGCAGGAGTAGCAACAACCACCGAGTTTGACTAACCAACCTGGAGACCGTCTGTTGATGGCAGGCCCTGGGAGCCTGCCAACATATTCCCCCAGTTCGTCTCCAAACCATATACACGCCAGTGGAAAACAAAGAGCTATCGCTATTAAAAGTAAGGCTCCCAACCTCTCTCTGATTGATCTGTACGGATCCAGCAAACAGCCAATCACCAAATAAATGGCGGCGACGAGCAGCGACAATCCTCTAGATAATCCGATCACTGATTACGAGTACCACTTAGGACGGCGGGCGACCTGTACCTATGACTCGTGCCCACGCAACGCACCGAAGAGAATTTACGTGTACGGGTTCTAATACTCATTGAGGCCGCTTATCAGGACCAGGTCGTTCAACCATGCGCCGCGATTGAGCGCAAATATTATATCATAAATGGCAGAGTTGCTAAGTCACCTTTAACCGCCAATGACCGGGTGTTTACTGTTTTGTGCTGCGCGCTCATTTGCACGTGAGGCACTCATGCACTCTTGTGCGTTTCTTCCGGAATCAATTAGCATTCAACGCGCTCACTGACACACAGGTAAACGGTTGCTTTCTCTCGCAACCGCCGCCACTCAAGATCATTCAGGAGGTAACAAGATGGACATCGGCGCACTGGCAAGCTCAGTCACCACGGTACTCGTTCCGCTTCTGCCCTATTTGCTCAAAGCGGGTGAGAAGGCGGCGGAAGAAACCGGCAAGACAGTCGCGGGCCAGAGTTGGGAATGGGCCAAGTCACTCTGGACCAAACTGAAGCCGAAAGTCGAAGCGAAACCAGCCGCACTCGAAGCCGCGCAGGACGTTGCGCAGTCGCCCGAAGACGAAGACGCACAGGCAGCGTTGCGAGTGCAACTCAAGAAGTTGCTCACTGAGGATCAGTCGCTGGCGGAAGAAGTAAGCCGTTGGTTGGAGCAGGGCAAAGCGGCTGGCATTAACGTGTCCGCTACCGGCGAGCGCAGCGTGGCGATTGGCGGCGATGTCAAAGGCAGCACGATCGTCACCGGCGATCGGAACAAGGTGAAGTCTTAAGAGACGCTACCTGTCGACAAAGACTAGCCGGAGAACTCATTGTTCAGTGGAGAAAACGTGACTGACCGTCCAGCCCCCGATGAAACTACTCCCACCGTTGCCGCGAGCGGTGATCGTGGTGTGGGCGTCGGCGTGATGTTACAAACAGCAACATCTTTACTGGCGATATAAAAATCGAGTCGCCTGCTAACTGAACAGCACTGCATCAGCTTCGCGCGCCGGTGGGAGACTTCGTTGGCCGCGAGCTGGAAATCGACACTCTGATCAATGCTCTGCGTCGTGAAAGCCGCGCTTGCATCACTGGCATCAGCGGCATGGGCGGTATCGGCAAAACGGAGTTGGCCCTGCTCGTCGCCGAGCGGCTTCGAGATGATTATCCTGACGCGCAGTTCTTCATCAACCTTCAAGGCACTGACGCCAACCCGCGTTCGCCACAAGAAGCGATGGCCATCTGCATCCGCGCTTTTCTTGGTCCAGAAGCGAAACTGCCTGAAGAGCCCGAGCAACTGTCGCATCTCTATCGCAGCCAGTTGAGCGGCAAGCGCGTGCTGCTGTTGCTCGACAATGCCGCTGACAGCGCTCAGGTGCGCCCGCTGCTACCACCAACCGGCTGCGCTGTTCTGGTCACTTCACGGCAGTCCGTCGCTCTGCCGGGCATGACGCCGCTGACGCTTCATCCTCTTACTGAGGAAGAAGCACGACAACTCTTGTTGGAGATCGCGCCCGCGCCGAACCAGCCGCGGAACAGATCTGTAAGCTCTGCGGATATCTGCCGCTGGCGTTGCGCGCGGCCGGAAGCCTGCTCGCGATCACGGCTGATCTGGATCCGGTTGACTACGCTGCGCAACTGCAAGACGAGCGCAGCCGGCTCGAACGCATCGGCACGGAAGGTGTCGAGATCGATGTGGCGGCCTCCTTCAATCTTAGCTATGCGCGGCTGGCGTCTGAAGCCGCGCGCGTTTTTCGCTTGTTGTCGGTGTTCCCTGCTACTTTCGACGCAGCAGCGGAAGAGGTCGTTTGCGCTGACGCAGGGCATGTTCAACTCAGCGATTTAGTGCGGCGCAGTTTGGTGCTCTACGACGAGAGCACGAAGCGCTATCGTCTGCACGACCTGGCGCGGTTGTTTGCGGACGCAAAGTTGAGCGCGGAAGAGCGCGCGGTTGGTCAGAAACGTTTCGCAACGCATTACAGGGACGTGCTGGCCGCCGCAAATGAGCTATATCTAGGAAGGCGGCGAGTCGCTGCTGCGCGGTCTGGCGCTCTTTGATCTCGAGTGGGGCAACATTCAGGCAGGACATGCCTGGGTGGCAGCACAGGCTGATGCGGCTGATGCAGATGTGGCTCGGTTAGGCATGACTTACCCTGATGCCGGTGTGTACGTACTTGATCTGCGGCAGCACTCACGCGAGCGGATTCGCTGGCTGGAAATCGCCCTGGCCGCCGCCCGGCGATTGAAGGATCGAGAGGGCGAAGGCGATGCGCTGGGCAACCTGGGCATTGCCTACGCGAACCTGGGCGAGACCCGCCGCGCCATCCAGTTCTATGAACAAGCGTTAGCTCATGATCGCGAGATTGGCGACCGCAGAGGCGAAGGCGAATGCGCTGGGCAACCTGGGCATTGCCTACGTCGACCTGGGCGAGACCCGCCGCGCCATCCAGTTCTTTGAACAAGCATTGCTCATTGATCGCGAGATTGGCGACCGCAGAGGCGAAGGCAATGATCTGGGCAACCTGGGCATTGCCTACGCCGAACTTGGGCGAGACCCGCCGCGCCATCCAGTTCTATGAACAAGCATTGCTCATTGATCGCGAGATTGGCGACCGCCGAGGCGAAGGCAATGCGCTGGGCAACCTGGGCATTGCCTACGCCAACCTGGGCGAGACCCGCCGCGCCATCCAGTTCTATGAACAAGCATTGCTCATTGATCGCGAGATTGGCGACCGCAGAGGCGAAGGCAATGCGCTGTGGAATATGAGTCTGGCGCTGGACCAACTCGGCGAGCGCGCTCAAGCCATCCAACACGCCGAACAGGCACTCACCATCTACGAGCAGATCGAAGATCCCAACGCCGCGAAAGTGCGCGCGCAACTTGCCGCCTGGCGCGAGCAAACAAACACGTGAAACTCACTTCTTCACTGAGCGCGAACGGAAACCTATCTCTTTGCGATTTCGAGCTGGCGTTGCCATCAATTGTCGAATCGCGTCGAAGACAACTCTGAACTGTTTATCGTACTTGCTTTCAAGCTCGTCCAACCGGCGAGAAAGTTCGGCGTTGGACGCGAGCATCTGTCGCAGCTTTACAAACGCACGCATGATCTCGATGTTGACGATTATCGCCCGCTTGCTTCGTAACACACTCGAGAGCATGGCAACGCCCTGTTCGGTAAAAGCATAGGGCCGAAAACGAGGATCCCGATGCTTCTCTGAACCGGTCACAAATTGTGACCGGTTCAACTCGGCAACTTCTTTCTCCGTCAGCTGGAACATGAAGTCAGCCGGAAATCGGTCGCGATTGCGGCGCACGGCTTGATTGAGCGCTTTCGTCTGCACTTCGTAAAGCTCGGCGAGATCGCGATCCAGCATCACCTTTTCGCCGCGAATCAGGTAAATGGTTTTTTCAATTCTTTCGATGGGGATGAGGTTTGTATTGCTCATGTGAGGTCCTTTCGTGAGGTTTAGTTGCGTGCATTGTATAACGTTTCTGTATTGAGTTTTAATCCGAAGTCAGTCGCCGGTGGTGGGAACCGGCCACTGAGAATCGTTCAGGACACAAGCGTGTTATCTGCTAACAGCTCGCTCTCAAATACCGCAATCTGTGCCTCCACCATGCCATTGAGGTTCAACTCACCGCAGCGAGTAAAAGCAAGGTGCTTCGCCAGATTCGCGAGTGCTTTCGGGTGCGTCGCATTTTCCAACGTCGACATGAGGACAAGCAGCGCGGCTGACTTCGTTCCGGCTTCATCACCAGCGCGACAGATCATCTCCGCTAATGCTGCAATCTTCTCTTCGTTGGTGCTGGATGTCTTCAAGAAGCCCGCCGAATCGATGACGGTTTCGCCCGCATCTGCGCGACGCACGAGTTCCGCAAGCCACGGATCGTTCGTCTCCAAAGCGTAACGAATAATCGCGCGACTCTGCGGATCGATTGATCTGTCGTTTAAGACTGCCTGCGCTCTTTGTTTAAGAGCATTGATGATAGTGTTGGTTCTTGATGTTTGGTTTACGTGAGGAGTTTCGCGCACGGTTGCGCTACTATGATTAGCCATGATTGTCATCCTTTCTATGTGAAGGTTGATAGTCAAGGGTCGACGTTGTGTTCATCAGCACATGTCGGCCCGCTTCGTTTTTGGTGGGTTGTCCGCACCATAGCACATAAATTTTCGCTCTTGTGCGTTTCTTTTGAAATCAATTAGCATTCACGCGCTCACAACTCCTAGTGAAATGTCTGGCCCAAACGAACTCAAAGCCGCACTGCAACGCCTGATTGACGGCAACGCCAGCGAAGCTGATCGCGATGCAGTGCGCACGGCGCTGAATACCGGCGTGCTCGTCACTGGCGAACGCGCGGTGGCTATCGGTGGCAACGCTTCAGACGTGATCATCACTACAGGCGATCAGAACATCGTGTTCTCGTTCAAAGGCGCTGACGCGGCCACTGTCCTGACTGCCCTCAGTTCGATTGCTCCAACACGACTCCACGAAGTGCCGCGACCACCTGCTGACTTTACCGGCCGCGAAGATGAGCTGAAAGAGTTGCTGGCCTCAATCGAAATTGGCGGCGTTACCATCTCCGGTTTGCAGGGGATGGGCGGCATCGGCAAAACCGCGCTGGCGTTCAAGCTCGTCGAACTGCTCAAGCCACGCTATCCCGACGCCCAGTTCTTTCTCGATCTCAAAGGCGCCAGCACGCAACCGCTCACCGTGGCTGAAGCCCTGGCCCACGTCGTTCGCGCTTACCATCCCGCCGCCAAACTCCCTGATAGTGAAAGCGAGTTGCGTGGACTCTATCTCTCCGTGCTCGATGGCCAGCGCGCGCTGCTACTGATGGACAACGCCGCCAACGCCGAGCAAGTTGAACCGCTGATTCCACCTGCTGGTTGCCTGCTGCTGGTTACTTCGCGCCAACACTTCACCGTGCCCGGACTGGCGGCAAAAAACCTCGACACGTTGAGCGCCGCAGATGCGCGCGACCTGTTGCTGACCATTGCGCCACGGATTGAAACGCAGGCCGATGAGATCGCCGCACTGTGCGGGCATCTGCCGCTGGCATTGCGACTGGCCGCCGCGGCGATGGTGAAGTACAGGAATCTGTCGCCCGCGGATTACGTTCGGCGTTTGCGGGATCGGCAACAACGGTTGCAATTGATCGATGCCTCGCTCAGTTTGAGTTACGAGTTGTTGAGCGAAGAGCTGCGTGAGCGTTGGCGCTGGTTGGCAGTTTTCCCCGACACGTTTGCGGGCGATGCAGCAGCCGCAGTGTGGGAAGTTGAAGTAGACCAGGCGAAGTACATATTGGGTGAACTAATGGCCGCCAGCCTGGTGGAGTGGAACGAGACCAGCGACCGTTATCGTCTGCACGACCTGGCGCGGTTGTTCGCGGACGCAAAGTTGAGCGCAGAAGAGCGCGCGGTTGGTCAGAAACGTTTCGCAACGCATTACAAGGACGTGCTGGCTGCCGCCGATGAGCTATATCTGGAAGGCGGCGAGTCGCTGCTGCGCGGTCTGGCGCTCTTTGATCTCGAGTGGGGCAACATTCAGGCAGGACATGCCTGGGTGGCAGCACAGGCTGATGCGGCTGATGCAGATGTGGCTCGGTTAGGCATGACTTACCCTGATGCCGGTGTGTATGTACTTGATCTGCGGCAGCACTCACGCGAGCGGATTCGCTGGCTGGAAATCGCCCTGGCCGCCGCCCGGCGATTGCAGCATCGAGAGGGCGAAGGCGCTGCGCTGGGCAACCTGGGCGTTGCCTACGCCGACCTGGGCGAGACCCGCCGCGCCATCCAGTTCTATGAACAACGTCTGATCATCGCTCGCGAGATTGGCGACCGCAGAGGCGAAGGCAATGCGCTGGGCAACCTGGGCATTGCCTACGCCGACTTGGGCGAGACCCGCCGCGCCATCCAGTTCTATGAACAAACCTGCTCATTGCTCGCGAGATTGGTGACCGCAGAGGCGAAGGCAATGCGCTGGGCAACCTGGGCCTTGCCTACGCCAGACCTGGGCGAGACCCGCCGCGCCATCCAGTTCTATGAACAACATTGGCTATTGTTCGCGAGATTGGCGACCGCAGAGGCGAAGGCAATGCGCTGGGCAACCTCGGCATTGCCTACACGAACCTGGGCGAGACCCGCCGCGCCATCCAGTTCTATGAACAACAGCTTGCTATTGTTCGCGAGATTGGCGACCGCAGAGGCGAAGGCAATGCGCTGGGCAACCTGGGCAATGCCTACGCTGACCTGGGCGAGACCCGCCGCGCCATCCAGTTCTATGAACAAACATTGCTTATTCATCGCGAGATTGGCGACCGCAGAGGCGAAGGCAATGCGCTGTGGAATATGAGTCTGGCGCTGGACCAACTCGGCGAGCGCGCTCAAGCCATCCAACACGCCGAACAGGCACTCACCATCTTCGAGCAGATCGAAGATCCCAACGCCGCGAAAGTGCGCGCGCAACTTGCCGCCTGGCGCGAGCAAACAAACACGTGAAACTCACTTCTTCACTGAACGCGAACGCAAGCCGATCTGTTTGCGATTCGGGCTGTCGTTGTTATCAATTGTCGATCGTGTCGAAGACAACTCTGAACTGTTGTCGTACTTCCTTTCAGGGCAGGTAACGTTAGCGCCGCGCCTTTGTGGCTGAGTCTCTTTAGCAACTAATCATTGAGGCCGCTTATCAGGACAAGGTCGTTCAACCATGCGCCGCGATTGAGCGCGAATGACCGGCCATCCGGGGAATAACCAAAGTCAAAGAGTTCGTCAGTATCAAGGTTCAAAGGCTCCTCAGTTAAACCGCCATTCAGCGATTGCTTTATGATCGCTCTCCGTCCCTCACGCTCACCTGCATAAATCACCGCCCTGCCATCGTTCATCCACTGTATCCTGGAGATCCAGCCAAAGAAATCCATTTCCCTAACAGCAGGGCCACCATCAATTGGCAAAATCAGGAGCCGGCGTTTTGATTCGTTTCGGCCGATGCAGGCAATCACTTTTCCGTCTGGAGAAACTGCGGGTGTACTGGCGACAAAGTCGGTAAGCTGCGATGGCTCGCCACCATCAACCGAAACTTTCCACAAATGCCAATTATCCGTTGAGTTGTAAAGAACCCATTTACCATCAGGCGTAATTGCCGGATAGGTTTTAGCGGAACCATAGGTGAGTTGCGTTTGGTTCATACCCGTCCATGTTCATGCGCCAAACTTGAAATGAGCCGGTGCGATTCGAAACAAATACGATGTAGCGGTTGTCGGAAGTTGTGACCGGTGAACCATTGACGCCGGCGTTAACGGTCAGTTGTCTTTGTTCAGTACCGTCCGGCTGCATTATCCAAATGTCCGTGTTGCCGCTTGCCGTTGATGAATAGACAAGTTGTCCGCTCGGGGTCCAACAAAAATCGTCCAGCGCCGGAGTTATCTTTTTCAGATTTTGCAGGTCGCGGCTGGAACCAACCCAAATATGCGATTCGCGGATTGCCTGCGAGGCGGCGGCAAGATCTCCGTTGGCAGCGATGCTGAGATCCGAATATGAAATCAATCCTTCCGTGATCTGGCTTATCTCCATACCTGGATAGGAGACGCGGAAAAGTTGATTCGCGTCGTCAACCTTTTTTCTCGCTGACATTATTAGTGCGGTCTTATCGGGTAACCAGCCCATCTTCTTAATCAAAAAGAATCTGGACGAGGACAGATCCTTTTTCATTCCATTGTTGACGTCAACGGCAACGAGGCTCACCTCCTGGCTCCCGGCGGCGGAGTTTCCGTAAGCGCAGATGATTGTTTGGGAATCCGGAGACCATAAAGGCACATCAAGCTTGTCTGGATGCGCTTTTACCATCACCGTGCGCTCGTTGCTACCATCCGAGTTCGCCACCAGCAAAGAATATTCTCTTTGTCCATCCCGATTGATAACTTGACGAATAAAAGCAATCTGACTGTCATCGGCGGAAATTGAGAACTTGCCCTCCGGACCATCGACTATCTTTGTCGGTACGCCACCCAATAACGAGACCCGATAGAGTGCGCTCGGATCTCCCTTGACGAAGTAAAGCGACTGACCGCTGTTTGCAAACACCAATCCGGCGATTCGGTCTGCGTGGACGATCTCGACGTTGGTGTTGGTGGCGAGTTGCCGCACCCAGATACCAAGCGAGTCTCCCGAGCCGCGAGTATAGGCAACATATTTGCCATCAGGTGAGATAGCGACGTATTGGCTTTGACCAGTTGCCGTTAATCTCTCCAGCTTCAAAGCCCTCGCCGAAGCGGCCTTGCCGTTACCTTCGTGATTTTCTGTCGAGCGCTTGCCGCGGTTTCGAATTCCCCACGAAACCAGTGCGAGCCCGGTCACGGCCACGATGATCACGGCCAGAATAGCGATGGACCTCATGCGTATGAGCGGCAACGAAACCTGGGGAGGGTGGGATATGTTGACAGCGAGAGTCAGGTTCGTGGACTCCCGCGACAGGAGTTCCGTGTTTTGAACTTCGCTGTTATCGCTCGAGACCGGCTCCACCGCAGCGATAAAGCGATAACCGCGACGCGCAATAGTTTGAATGTAAATCGGGCTGCGAGCGTTATCGCCCAAAGACTTCCGGAGTTGCTGAATATTAAAGGTCAGGTTCGCCTCTTCAACAAACGTGTCGGGCCAAAGGCGCTTCATCAATTCTTCTTTCAGGACAATCCGGCCATGGTTCTCAATTAGCACCAGGAGCGTCTCAAAAACCTTCGGCGCCAACGCTACGGGCATTCCTTCACGCAGCAGGACCTTTTGATCAGTATCAATCGTGAAGTCTTTGAATTGAAGAATATGGCCGCTATTGGAAGACATGGTGTCCTTTGAACTTCCTTATAACTTTCTTATGAGCTCCTAAGGACTTTTCCGGGCCGGATTCATAGGCTTAGCCCATGGACAGGAGACGAGAAATTTGAAAGGGAATCTTATCAGCAGGCCTCAGCGCACACCACCTCAACGGAAGGTATTCATCCGCATGAAACATACGTCACAAAATTAATAGCAATTCTTTTACTCACCGCCTTATGTGCAATCGCAGTTATGCGTCAGCGTTCAGCTTTGGCCCAATTGAATGATCGCACACAAAATCCCAATGTTGCCGGCTTCGGAATTGCCAAATCGCTGGCCGAGCAAATCGGCAACGGAACCGGGGATTGGTCCACACCTGATTCCTCGTCTTTTATCATTGCTCGCGATCCATTTCGAGCGATTCGCCGAGGTCGTCAACTCTTCCAAAGGAAATTTTTGCGTAGCCAGGGACAAGGCCCGCTGGCAACCGATGGCGTCGGGGACATTAACACCAATCTATCGCTCGGGGCCGGTGTCAGCGACAGTTGCGCCGGATGTCATGGGCGGCCGAGAGGTGCGGCAGGCGTGGGCGGCGATGTGGTGACAAGGCCAGACAGCCGCGATGCGCCACACCTGTTTGGCATCGGTTTGAAGGAAATGCTGGCTGACGAGATCACCAACGACCTGCGTTTGATACGATCGCAGGCGATCAACGAATGGCGCCTAACGCATCGCGCTACCAGCAAGGTGCTCCTAAGCAAAGGTATCGAATTCGGCACAATCATTATTCGCGACGATGGTCAGATCGACACGTCGCAAGTGCGTGGTGTCAATCCGGATTTGCGGGTCCGTCCATTTTTCGCCCATGGCGCCAAGATTTCGATTCGCGAATCTGCGATTGGTGCGTTCAATGAGGAGATGGGTTTGCAGTCAGTCGATCCGGACCTGATGCGAGCACACAATGGCGCCCGCATCACCACGCGTTCCGGTATGCAACTGGATGGCTCAAGTGATCAGATCGAGGCGCCTCCAACCGATGCCGCGACCGGCGATCCCGATCATGACGGAGTCACGAATGAGATTCCCGCCAGCCTCGTCGACTTCATGGAGTTTTACCTGCTCAACTACTTCAAGCCCGCGCTCTACCAGCAAACACCGGAGACCGAACATGGCCGGCGGCTCTTTGTAAAATCGGGCTGTGCCGGCTGCCATATTCCCGATCTTCCAATCAACCGGGATCGCCGGGTCGCCGACGTTGAAACCGTGTTTGATCAGGAACGCGGTATTTTCAATAACCTCTTCGCGACCGCGAGTCCTCTGTTCGATACTGTGGATGATCAGCTTGGGTTCCCCGCACTGAAACAACCCAGACTGCAACCATTCCTGGTCCAAAACATCTTCGCTGATCTCAAGCGCCACAATCTTGGACCTAACTTTTACGAACGAAACTTCGACGGCACCACGAGGACAGAGTTTCTGACAATGCCACTTTGGGGCGTCGGCTCAACTGGACCATATGGTCACGATGGACGCAGCATTACTTTGAGAGAAGTCATTTTGCGTCATGGTGGTGAAGCTCAGGCAGCGCGGAACGCTTTTGCAGGACTCTCACCCGAACAACAGGAGCGCGTCATCTCATTTCTTAACTCGCTGGTGATCTTTCCTCCGGACGACACAGCCTCGAACCTCGACCCTGGCAATCGCAGCGCCTTCAACTTTCCGCAGTTCGGGCACGGGAGCATCAAGCTAAGCGCGCTATTCAACAATCCAAACGATCCTGAATAGGAGAGAAACCGGAGTCCATTAAGGGTCCAATAACGATCCCTCAGGGCATGGCGGCGGCAGTGACGCGGTCGATATGTTGAATGAGCTTGGCCGGGTTTTCGAACGCGTAACCCTCGGCCCAGACGTTTTTCGCCTCGTTGCCGATGAGCAGCAGCGGCGAGTGGGTCTTGTTGCCGGAGGGGTCGCCGGTCAGCACCCTGAGCAGACGGTCAATTTCCGCCTTCTCTCCTGTGACTAGCGTCCAGCCGTCTTTCGCCTTCAGCCGCGCGGCCCACACCTTGAGCTTTTCGGGCGTGTCCGTGACGGGGTCGGTACTCACGGAGATGAGGTGCACGTCACGGCCTACGCGGTCGCCGAGGGCCGTCTGCAAACGCGCGGTGCTCTCACCGATTCTCGTGCACATGTACGGGCAGCTCGTGTAGATGAAGTTGATGACTACAACCTTGCCTTTGACGAGGTCGGTATCAAAGCGCAGCTTCTTTCCGTCCTGGTCGACACAGTTAACGTCCGGGATACGCGGCTGGGCTTCCTGCGCCCGGGGCGCCGCCGCGCCGAGGAGTAAAACCGCGAGCAGGGAAAGAGTCACGCCCGCCGACTTAACGGCGCGGGAGGCGCGCTTAACATGAGCATCGAACATTTCCAAACCTCCATGAACATTTCGGGCCCGGCCTGGTCGGCGCACGTCTCGGACGCGAGACGACCGGGCCGGAGAACTCTCAGGTAACTAACCGGAACCGGCTCACGGCTGGTGGAATCTGGCCCGGTACTCGCCGGAGACGAGGAACGCCCGCTCGATCCTCTTGTAGTTGTTGTCCTGGTTGAGGTCGTTCAACCAAAACGACCAGCCGCTGGCGTCGGGCTCGCGGCGAAGGTAGATACGGTAGCAGTAGCGTATGAACTGGCTGTTGTTGTACTGCGTCGGCGAGCCCGGAGGGTTGACGAGCCCGTCGGCGATTACGTCGGGCCGCGAGCGGAAGTCCGTCGATGACCAGAAGGCGTTCGACACGTCCATGCGCTTGACGTCGCGGCAGGCGGCGTCGTTGATGCATTGCGTGATCTCGCGCGACCAGAAGACGAGGCCGGCACGGTCGGCGGCGTTGATCGGGTCGCGGTCGAGGAAGTCCTGGTAATGCATGCGTACGAAGTAGCGCGCGTCGTCAATGGAGTTGCTCCCGGTGGACTGGAAGCTGATCTTGACGATGCTGGCGACCGACGGCACGCCGTTCGAGTTGACGAGGAAGAGCATATAGTGGCCCGACGGGGTGATGTTCGCGCCGCCGGGAAACTGCACTTCGAGGCCGCCCGGCTCGCGCGGAAGATGAGCTGGGTCATGCGCTGGTTCTGGTTGAAGGCGTGCGTGACGGAGCCGAGGCGGATCATCGTTACCTTCGAGATACTGGCGGCGTCCGGTGTCGTGATGAAGAAGTTCGTGTTGAGACTGACCTCGGACGGGGCCGCGCCGATGGTCGGGCGCGGGCCTTTAAAGAGGTAAGGCGGCGAGAAGATTTCGTAGTTCGGCTGGTTGACTTCGCCCGGGCCTGGGGGGAAGCCGCCGCCCGCCGAAAGCACGCGGCCGTCCGGCAGCAGCAACGCCGTCGAGTGGTAGAGCCGCCGGATCTGCGCGCTCGCCATCGTTGACCAGGCCTCGGTGTCGGGGTTGTAAATCTCCGCGGCGAAGACTGCGCCGGACGGCTCGTCGAAGCCAGGCGAACTCGTCCCGCCGGTGGCGAGGACCGTGCCATCGGGCAGGAGCGTAGCGTTCAACTGGCGGCGGCCGAAGGCCATGTCGCCGACCCTGCGCCACTGCGGCGCGGCCGGGACCGAGGTCGTCGTGTTGGAGATGACCGGCGAAACGTTGAGGTTAATCAGCTCGGACTCGCGGCGCGGTACGGGAGACGCCATCGAGTTGCCACCCCCGCCCATGATGAGGACCTTGCCGTCGTCATAGGTGACGGAGGAGCCGTAGTCGCGGTTGCCGAAGATGGTGTTGGTGACGAAGGTCCACTGCCCCGCCCCGGAGGTGCGCAGGTACTCGGTTGACTGCGCCGGGCCCCAGTGGAAGACCTGCCCGTTGGGGGCAAGGTGGAGCCAGGGGTATGTGTTGCCGTGGGGGTCCGGCGCCGAGGTGAGTGGGCGCCACGTGTTGTTCGTCTGCCACACCTGCGGCTGGTTGTTGAACTGCGCGAACTCGTCGAAGCCGGCATCGACGAGCATCTCGCTGTTGCCGAGTATGACGTTGGTCGGGTACCAGCGCCCGCGCCCCATCGAGGCGGCGGTGGACCAGGCGCCCGTGTTCCAGTCGTAGAAATTTGCGTCGGGCTCGCCCTTGAGGTCGGCGCCCAGGTGGCCGCCCGTCACGAGAAGGCGGCCGTCGTGGATGAAGGCGTGGCCGCTACAGAAGAGGTTCGTCGTACCGTTGAACGCCTCGCTAATGACGGAGCCGGTGGCCGGGTCCCAGACGTAGGTCCGGGAAAAGCCGTTGACGTTGTCGTTGCCGTCGGAGCCTTGCTGGCGCGTGAAGACGAGCACCTTCCCGTTCGGCAGCAGGTGCGTGTGGATGCCGACGATGGGACCGCTGCTGATGCTGTTGAGCGTCGTCACGGGCGACCACGCCCCGACGATTGAAGGGTCGCCCTGGGGGGCCGGGCCGGCGGCCGTCGTCCTGACCGAAAGCTGCGGCGTCAACACGGCGACGAGAAGAAGAAGCAGGGAGACGAAAAACAGATTGTGCGGACGGAAGGAGAGATGTGCTAAGAGACTCTTTTTTCGCTGCATGTTGGAATTTCTCCCTTTGAACGGTGAAAATCATTCCCAAAGACACAACTAAAGCGAAGAGGAACGTTAAAAATCTTTTCATGCTTGTTTCCTGTTAACTTGGTGAAGATGAGGCCGCCTGCGCTAAACGACCTCAGCACAGAAACGCAGTCGAGTGTCGTTCTTCCATCGGGCGTAGTACGACGCCGAGCGTGAAGAGCATGGCTACACTTTTCTTAATCACAGCTCGCGAAAGGTGTCGGGGTTACCTTCGTGGGGGGAGAACTGTTTCAGCGGAGTCGATCCATGCTTCAACTAGACGCGCAGAATTCCGTTTTATTCCTTCTGAAGAAAATATTTTTTAGTGTGGTGATTCCTGTTGCACGACGGGGGCTGGATGCCAATACACTCTCCGCTACTGGTTTACGGGGCTTGACTGTTTAGGTGTGGGGAAAAGCGAATCGAGTTTGAATGGGAAGAGACGGTCGCTGATCGATGATAAGTCAGGGTTTCAAAATCATGCGCTTCGCTAAAGTTGCCGATGTGCTTGTTTTCGACGGGTGCTATGTACTGACGTTCCCGATACGATAATCCAATGACTCCTGCTAAGACTAAATATGATGTTGCTTTATCTTTCGCCGGAGAAGCCGAAGCTGTGCTGAGGCGGTTGCTGAATCTCTCAGAGGGCGAGATATAAATGTGTTCTACGATAAATATGAAAAGGCTTTTCTTTGGGGAAAAGATCTCTATGCTGCAGCCTGTTCAGATGTTTACCAAAAACAAGCCGTCTATTGTGTGATGTTTGTTTCTAAGTTTTACGCTGCCAAATTGTGGACCAATCACGAACGACAGTTTGCCCAGGCTAGAGCCTTTAATGAGAATACTGAGTACATACTGCCAATACGTTTGGACGATACAGAAATACCAGGATTGCCGCCGACGGTCGGGTATTTGGATTGGAAGGCTGAAACTCCAAGCTCCATTGCAGACGCAATCATCCGTAAGTTAGGGAGAGAGTCGTTTCGCGAGTTTTTTTTCGAATACCACTTTTTACCAGTGCCAGGTTTACGGAAATGGTTTCAACTAGATGAGGTCAAATGGGTCGAACAATATCCTAACGGACACACCTCAACGTTTGTTGTCGTCGACAAAACCACAATTGGAAACACAGCCGGGTGTGTTGTCAGAAAGGTCGGCGGCGAACTTATGGGACCACTCTTGTGCCGGATTTTGCGATGGAAGTATTTATACCCAACCCCGGTAGTCCAAACATGAACCTGCTATTTCGACATAATTCCCCCGAGGGATGGGACGAGTGGAAACCCTGTGGAAGATAACCTACACTAAGCCTCCAGGAGAAACATGGACCCTGAAAAAACATCAGCTTATCGACTAAGGTTTTTCTCCTGTTTGCAGTGAGCGCCTTCACGTTCGCCCTAATCAAAACAACAACTCATGAAATGGTTGACGTTCAGCTTGCATTAGTTGAAGGCGAGTTGTTGTCCGCTGCGTACTATAATTAAGTCGGACGCAGGAAGAGCAACTGTAGGGAAACGGCCCCTCCGTGGCCGCCCCAGGTTCCACATTGTGTTTCCGCGCTGGGGCGGCCACGGAGGGCCGCCCCTACAGTTGTCGGCTGCAGCGTTCAATGTAGTTCTGCGGCATCCCTTATCGGTCCCGGCAAATAGTTGCTGGGAATCCGCGATTAACAAATGGGAAAGGCGTTCACCTATCTCGGTATGCGAGATCCCACATGGGAGTTGGCGTCTCCCGTTATGGAATTTCTGAAAACCTAAATGGAATTTGCAAAGGTTCAGACAGGAATTGAGATCCCAATCGCAGATCCCAAAAGAGATCCGATCGATCCCCTGAAGGGAAACGCCGACTGAAAAACAGATTGTTGAGAACAACTGTAGGGGCGGCCCGCCGTGGCCGCCCGTTTCTCGGGATACGCGTGTTTTCGAATAACGGGCGGCCACGGAGGGCCGCCCCTACAGTTGTCTGTAACAGCGCTCGCAACAATAAAACAGTGATTACCAGCGCCGGTATGGGGACGAAATCGTCTCCTTCGTCACCTTATTTGTCTGACACGATCTGCAACACGCCGGCGCGATTAGATTCTGTTTTCATTCCTCGTGGTTCAGCGTCATGAGGAAACCACTGGTCTCGTGATGCTCAGCGCTTAGGCTTCGCGAGCTTGATGTGCTCGACTTTTCTCAGATCGATCTTGTCTCCATTTTGAATCAGGACAGGCGCGTAGTATTGAACCTCACCCGCTTCGTTTTTACTCGCTCGTATGATCACGGCCCCAGAAACTTGCCGACCATCGCTCATCACAACCAGATCTTTTTCTACATCACCTTCAGGCATGGCAGGCAGAACATTCCCGGAAGAATCCGTCTTCATAGACGCGCGTGCCGCAACATTCCTGCTCATAGAAACAATCAGCGAGCGCTTCACCTGCTTACCCTCACCAACTTCTCCACTCATGCCATACTTCAAAACGTTTTCGTCAAGGGACCAAAGCGGAGCTGCATTTATTCGACTCCCGTCGCGTAAGTAGACGGTCCAGACATCCCACCCACCCTGTGCGAGCGCTGTCATCTCACACAAAAAGCCGAGGCACAATGCTGCCATGACCATCAAAATCTTTTTTGAACCTATCATGAGACACCTCCAAGCGTTCACCCTAGAGTGGCGACTAATAAGAAAACATCACACTATGACTTTGTCGGATAGATTCGATCCCCGCAGAGGATTTTACGGCGATCAAGAAGTGAGGAATTTGATCTGATAGTTCTCGATAACCCCATCGACTGTGATCTTAATTTGATCACCAACGGCTTCGTAAACAACGGTGTGATTCCTCGCTTTGCCTGCAAACTTCGATTTTGCTTCATTGAGTTTCCAGGTACCCAGTTGCGGGTTGGTCTGAAAGCCCATCGCCACGCTCACAAAAACGAGGGAGATTGTTAACGCTATCGCTTTTGTTTTCATCATGTCCTCCTTGAAAGATTTGGGAAGTCGCCGAGATTCTATGCCTCCGCTGTCGCTGAAGCGAGTTCGGCGAGCATTGATCGATAAAAAGATGTAAGCCTTTTAGTGATCCATCGCGGCAAAGAACTGCCGTTTTGCGTCGTTACATACACTGGAGCGTGTGGTTGTTGCGGTTGTTGTTTGTGCACACTTCTGATCGACAGCACATTCGTGATGGGCTTTGAATTAAGAAGGCCACGTTGCGGATCACATCCATCCTCATCGCACGAAGCATCAGTGGTCCAATTCGATGAACCCTTGTAATGATCCTGGACGTGATACAGCAAATCTTTTGAATACATGGTCCTACGGTTGGCGGCGCTGCTGCCTTAACCTCCAACACGTTTCAAAAATGAGGCGAGCCGCTACCGATATTCGCAACGAATCTAAGAAATAGAAGCCCCTTGGCAACGGGAAGTAAGTTGGCATCGATCAAACCTTCGCCGCAAACTCCTGCCGTTGGCGCGAGATTTGCCGTTGGCGATTTTGTTCGCCGCATACCGTGTGCGGCAATTCGACCCTATTGCTGGATCTGGAACTGAGACCTCGCATCGAAAAAATTTCTTTTTTTTCAGGTCACAGAATAGGCAGTTCGTCCGAGTCTATATTTTAGGGGCGCCGATCGGTGCAAGAGCCAGTCTCCCAGCTCAGGCACCAACGAGCGTGATGGTTCGTGCAGACACCGGGGAGATGATATGAGAAAGAGCGATTATGAAGATCTAAACGTCGCCCAAAGATTTTTTTATGAACACCGGAGGGAATTGCTGGCGCGCCTTAACGGCCGGCTGGCAAAGATTGATCTTGAAGAGTTAGCTCAGCGCGTTGGTTACGAATTGCGAAAGATCGGCGACGAGACGTTTGCCAATCTGGACGATCCACGCGCATTCATCTTCAAGATCATCAAACGCAGAGCTATCGATTTGAATCGCCAGGACGAAAGTCGCACCGGCCATGGTAAGGAGGTTGCGGTTGATAGTTACGAACCGCTCTGGCTTCCCAGCACCCCTGCTACTAACCCTGAGGATACGATGATAGCGGCGTTATACGTTGAGCAGATCTGGAATCGATTAAGCGAGGCAGAAAAACAACTCCTCGGCTACCATTTTTTCGATGGCCGGAGCTCTAAGGAAATCGCGCAGCTGACGGGTTTATCTCCAGATGTTGTGCGCCAACGGCTATCACGTCTTCTCAAAAAACTTCGCGAAGACCCACCATGATCATCTACTTTGCCCAGAGAGAGTATCGATTTATGAAAGTTTTCGAGAACATCAACAGTTTTAGTCACAGCATAGGAGAGTGCTATGAAAAAGAATGCCATGAACAACGAGCAAAAAGATTCGCGTGAGGCGGCCGACGGTCTCCACGACTCCTCCGTCGCGAATGCCCGACCCGCGCGGCCTCCGGATGATTCGGATTCGGATCCAGATTTGATTTTGGAAGCAGATGCCAAGCTTTATGAAGCATTTTCCAGACTCCGAGCGGTACGTGTGCCCGGCAAACCGAAACTTACTATGGAAGAAGCAATGAAAGCAGCGACAGAACAATACGAATCGTATCGCAGGTGGAAGAGCAAGGGTGGACCATTGGGCAAGCTGAAAGCATGGGTCGAAGGAAAAGAAGTGTTCAAAGCGTTGGGACCACCAGTGTTCGAAAGCTTCAACCTTAATTGGCCCTCGCTCAACGAAGGAGTACTGCAAATAACAACCGAGTATGAGCGAGAGCAGATCGTTCTATACAATCTACGGCTTCACGATGTACCTCGTGATCCAACGGTTTATGACGAAGCTCTGCCCAATGGTCAACATCTGGTATTGACAATAACGCGGTATGTGACATTAGTGGCAGCTGCGGGAAGCAGTTCGTCATCGCGAACGGAGGGGTTCGCAATCAATATCGCCATTCAGCCACGGCCGGGTGCGATCAGGTCTTTCGCCAGTGCCGACTTACTCGATCTCAGCAAAGAGGGTGGTAAGCGACGGGAAGATAAAGAGGAAACCAAAAACTCTCGGTCAAGGTTATCTGGTACGAGTGACCGGATCTCAAGCCGTCCGCGTTGGACCACTGGCGTTGCGTATGCCGTGGTGGTGGTCCTACTGGGTTTCCTGATTTTTCAAACCGAGTCGTTGAAGTCGTTGATAAACAGCACTACAACTGCTCAAAACAAAGCGCCAGAGCGCGAAGCCGGTGTTCAAACGGCTATCAACGAGCAACGGCAGGTTCAGGAGGATTTGCTGAAAGCGGCTGTGAGAAGCGAATCAGATTTACCGGAATCGAGTCCAATGATCGCGAATTTAAAGACGGTACGGCAGATTCCTGTGAAGAGTGAGTCAGCTAAACACCACAGAGCAACTGCTGGTTGGCAGATAAACGATATAAAGCCAGTAGCAGTTTATCCGCCGAAAGAGGCGGAGATCGTAACCATCGCAGCGTCAGAACTGTCAAAAGCAGAACTTCTCGGGAACAATACCGATGAGCGGCTGACGCGTTACAGGGAACTTGAGGAACGCGTCGCTGCGATCGCGGCGCTCCAGCACATTCCGGTTCGCGTGCAATACTCGGAAATGGCGCAAGCCGCTAAAACCGAACGGTTACTTTCACTGTTCGCGCAAGCCTTTGAGGCCTCCCCGCGATTCAAGGTACTGAATGCTTCGGATCAATCGAAGGCAGAACTTGTGATTGGATTGCGGTTTGAAGCTGCCGAGCGGACATCAGGCTTTGTGTTTGTCGACATTCGCGATTCAAAGGGCAAATTCATCTGGCGAGATTTCGCGAACTGTATGGAATCGCGGCCCAACGAGACATTCATTGTTGATGCTCGCGGCCTCGTCAGCAGTCTGGAAGAGGTGATGAGTTTTTCCAGATAACCAAAGCTAACTTACCGAGCAACGCTTTGATTGACTCACCGCTCGGATTAACTGACCCGCGGACGTTGACACAACTCCGCGGGTCTTACCATGTCTGGTGGCTTTGCCTCAAAAGTCATTCGGGATGGTTGAGAACAACTGAGAGACGTTCTAATTCTGCGAACTTTGTTTGGGCAGAAGTTGAAATCTCTCAAGACGTCCAGCGGCCAGTCGGACCACGCGGCCTTTCTTGATCAACGGTTCGAGAATAGAAGACAGCACACGGCCATCAAGACCGGTAATCGCCGACAGTGTTTGAAGCGACGAAGGGCCGTCGTTGAGTGTTTTCTCAACTAGTCGTCCCCGAGCCAACTCAATTGCATCTTCCAGAGTTAACGCTCGGATTACTTTCCCTTTTCGTGCAGGTTTTGTTCTTCCTGTTCTTCGGTTAACTTTCGCCTTAGAGATACGCCTGCTTGCGTCCATCAGCAACTCACGTATGTCAGCGGGTTGCAATTCCGGAAGAAGCGACCAAACAAGCACCGCCGTTGCCACAGCATGCAGCGCCGCCGATCCGGAGCCCGTTACCCACTCCAAAAACTTTGGCTTAAGCGCCGAGGCCAATGCCGTTCGGGCGAGGTTACTGGTCATAAAGATGTCGGGTTTGCCAAGCTTCGGATTCGTTTCGGAAGAGAGCCTCAATTCGCCCTCATCATCGAGGGCTCCAACACTTAAGACCTCCGGATACGCTGCTGGTATCGTTATCCTCCCCGCCAAAGGTTTCTTATTGCTCCTCGTTTCTTTGTTTCCTCCGGCTGCAATAAGTAAGGTCCTGTGAAAGATCGACTTTAGTAATTTCTGCTCATCGGTTCTTGTCTTCAGTTCTTTGACCTTCACCTTTTTACCGTAATCCAGCAGGATTATGTCCGGCTCTCGGGCGATTACCAGATCCAACCACTGGACTATGTCCGACTCCTGGGCCTCTGACTTCTTGATGAACGGTGAGGGCACATCAATCAGTGTTGCCAAGGCGCCCGCCTCGCCCGGATCGAAAACTACGCGGCCGCCGATCCCGTGCTCTGTGGCTAATTGCGTCAGCGCGTCGGCAACTTGATGGGCGCCTGCGATGAAAGGTCCAGCAATGGCAATTCGCAGCGGGCGATGACCTCGTTGCACTGACCGCTCCACTACGCGCTTCGATCGCAAAATGGTAGGCGGAACAATCCTTTCGCTTAACTTGAGCAGGTTCACATTTTGATCCGGCTGCTTCAGAATTAGTCGTTCCAGTTCCTCCCATCGCTCAAGCCGAGCACCGAAACGACCCCATAATCGAGACACAGAATCCTCGCCAAAGCGCAAGAGACCTGGCAGGCTCCGGCGTATCGAGCGCCACGTTTCAGACCATGTGAGCGGCGCAAGTCGCATCTCGAAGATCAGGTTGTCTGGAACGTTCCAAAAGAAATCCCGGAGTGGGGTTGAAGTAGTTACGACAATACGCGGCGAGCGCCTGTCGGCGAGGATGCCTAATGCCGTGCCTAGCGACAAGCGGATCGCGTCGAGCCGGCAGAGTGCCGAAGACAAACTATCGAGCCTCGGTGTGTTTGCTCCTCTTTGAGATTGCGCCTTGCTCTCCAGGGCACTGATGCACTGGTCGAGAGATTTGAAGTACAACTCGGCGCTTCTCACACGCAGGCGGTCTGATAACTTCTCGAGTGATTCGGTGGGAATCTCATTTCTTTTCCAAAGAGTGGTTAGCGTGTCTTGATCAATTGGGGCCTTCTCCAATTGTGACAACTGGCTAGACAGGCGCTTGAGGATTCGCGAATTATCAGTGTCTCCTTTTAGTTCGGTTGTCGACATAGTCAGACAACACTTGATTCAACAATCTTTCGAGTAACGCTTGTTGTAAAAGATCCAGCACGCCCCCATTGTCAATTACCAGCACGAACTGATGCGGTACCGAATCTTCCACCAACCGTTTCCACCATGCCAGTGCTTCCCAATCCTTATCCCTGTTTCGTGTTTCGACTCCGCTATAAATCAACAACTCATTTGTAAGCCGGCACAATTCCTCCAGGGGACTATTTGTTTCGAGCTCGCAGAGAGTTGTGAGATCCGGAAAACGGCCCGCGAGAAACCTGGTCCAGCTTTGATCTATATCGAGCGCAAGACTATCGAAACTGAGGTATAGGCGTTTGGGTTCTTTCCCGATTTCTTCAAGCGCACGATGTACTAAGGCACTCTTCCCTACCGAGGAAACTCCTGTAACGACAAGGATGCGCTCTGATGTTCGCCCGCTGATAACATCGACGGCCTGGCGCAAAGCTAAATCCCGTCCGAAAAATTGCGAACTGCGCTGACGCAGTCCGAGACTCAATTCGTTTCTGCGTTGCGGCGAGTTCTTCCGTGCGGGTGCAGAGCGCGGAACGATTGCGCCTGGTTCATCAGCTCCGATGAAGAGGGCCGGCACTGACCAGTCAAGTAGCTTTCCACCGACCTGTCGATCCGCACGAATCGCGCCACGCGCCAAACGAAGCGACTCTGCGGTTGTATAACCGCTGGCAAGTGCCTGGTAGAAAAAGCGAGTGAAAACCCGTTCAGCGCTGAACGGTAAAACGGCTTGCATGCCGATGACCGCAGGACATGCTCGCTGTACACAATAGTCCGCCAAACTAAGCAGGTCTCTCCAGGCGACACTTGTTCGCGCATCGACTATCGACGGAATGGCAGGCGCTCGTGCAGTTTCACAACCAGCAAAAACCGCCAGTCTCAGATCCGGGCATAAGTTAAGAAGTTCCGTCAGCCTGGCGGCCGACATGGTCTCACGATACCCGGCACGATCTTCGAGTATTAAACCTTCCCTGACCGCGTGCCCCACGTAATGAAAGAGATGGTACCCACGGCGCTGCGCACCAATGCGACGCCGCAGATTGTCAGGGGTAGGACGATCTTCCACATCGATCCGCAGCAGTCCATTCTTTTGCAGTGTCTCTAACTCCGACAACAGATTTCGCTTGACCTCAAAAATGTCAAACGATAACCAATCGTCCTTGTCTGTTTCGGGTGTAGGGCTGGAAAGCACAAGCAACAGATTCAGCGGCGCCTCCAAAAGAGGTACGCGCTTCGTGTAAGTGCGACCACGCGCCTGACGAACGACGTTTACATCTGGTGCTAGTGCTAAATACGGGTGCCTGGCGAGTCGAACCGCTGCTGGATCAGGAAGTAACTCCCAGGGCAAAACCGACAACTCTGCCGAAGCGAGGATTCTAAATAACACCTGGCGACCACGATCTGCTGCCACTCCGCGCGTTGCTTGAAAAAGCTGTACTACCGGAGCACTTCCGAAAACAAGTTCTCCAAGGACTTTAGACAACTCCGGCTCGGGTTGTAATTCCGCAAACTGAACATCATCAGCATAGTCGTGAACCATGTCTAACAAATCCGGCACTGCTGGAAGCAAGGCTGATTTTCGTGGAATGCCGTGAATGGCACCCACCCGTGAGCTCGCTGAAATCCATGGGATTGAGTCGGGTCCCAGGTAAACAGTCAGGTCAAAAGGTTCGAATTGTCCGTTTTCGAGTTGGTCCATTGGTTGAGTCCTCAGCGTCGCGCCGTTCCTGCCTTGGGTGCTTGCCGTTTTTTCGAACTTCGTGAGGTGCTGGAAGATTTTGGCGTTTTCTTTGGTTTAGAAGTTGTTTTCGACGGTAATTGCAACAAGCCATTCTTCAGGAAGATCACGGACCACAGAGAACTGCCTTCGAGTTTCAGTGTTGTGTCACTCTGATAATTACAATAAAACGAAGGCTTCTTGCGGCGTTGCTCATCTCGACAATGCCGCGAAATTAACTGCGCCGTTTCGATGTCCGGATGCCCGAACATTGCGCCATTTGTTGAAATCAACCAGCGTTGACAATCCACCCGTTGTAACCATTCGCTGTTCACATTACCCATGCTTCCATGATGAGGTAATTTCACCGCGTCAATACGAAGACACGGCACAGATCGCTGTACCGCGAGGCGACTGAGTGAAGCTGCAAGAGTGCTCGCGTGTGCGTCTCCTGGAAGAAGCACTGAAACACCATCGTATTCGAGTAAAAAGGAAATGCTGGAGCCATTGGCCGGCGTTCGATCGGAGCCATATTGGGGCATCGCGAACACGGCTGGTGTAGCTGGCGGTTTGTAATCGCGTCGCTCCTTCAGTCGCCTCAGTGCTTCATCAACGTCACCGGGCGTGAAATCTCGAATAGCGGAAACCCAACGCGCCCGCAATCGTTTTAGCTCCGAAGCTGTAGGCCCCAGGAGCGTGAGCCGGGCTCCACCTTCCAGTTCGATTTCCGGCAAAGGCTTTTGGTCGCTGACCATAACGGCGCCTTTCTTAAAGCTTTTATTCCAGACTGCCTTTAGCCCACGATCTTTGCCGAGTAAGCCCCCCAGAAACTCTCCTTGTAACGGTGCATATGTTTCTGTCTCCAATTTCGGAAGCTGAGCCCAGCCGTTGAACCAAAACTCCTTTGTTTGAAATTTCAATCCGGCCGGTTTTTTTTCCTGTAATAGGATTAAGGCGCCGTCGATGTGGTCTGCATCTATGTGCGTAATGACTACCAGTTCGAAGTTGCGCATGTGTTCAGGGAGCGCTGCCATGCGTCTTCGCAAGCCACTCTCATAGGAACGGGCCGGTCCTCCGTCGATCAGGATGCGCCACATTTGTCGTCCTGATCCGTATTCAATCCACAGCGCATCGCCGTGTGCCGCTGGTAGCATTTCAATGGTGATCATGATGTCGGTTTGAAGTCTTAATAGATTGCAAGTGGGATCTCCGCGGGATACGCCTTGCGGTTGGTCCACAATCAGGTGATTGATTTCTGGGCGTCGCGTGAGGAAGAAGGTCGGCTGAAGAGGCAGTTAAGCCAATTTCAATCGGGGATTTCTTCGAGCTTCGCCTGCGCAGTAAACCGAACGACTAAATGCTAAGCGCGTATACCATAGCGCTGCACGCTGCGTCAATATTCCGAATTGCATCTGTCGTTAGCACATCATATGTCCGGTTCAGTTAGCACATGAAGTGTCCGCTTTGAAGCGGCTGGTTTTTGCGGCATGCCAGTATGAGGCATGAAGCGAAGCGCCGAAGCCGCCTGGGAGCGGGCGATGAAAGTACAAGAAGTGATCTTGCGCGCCATAGCCAAACAGATCACCTGGTGGCAAGCGGCAGAGATCATCGGCATTAGTGATCGGCAGCTGCGGCGCTGGCAGCGCCGCTATGAGGAACATGGCTACACCGGCTTAATAGATCGGCGCCGCGGTCGCGTTTCAGAAGCAGGTACCACTAACCACAGTGGAGGAAGTGTTGCGGTTGTACAAGGAGCAATACTTCGATTTCAATGTGCGGCATTTTCACGAGAAGTTGGTTGCGGACCATAACATCAAGCTGAGTTACACGTGGGTGAAGCGAGCCCTGCAAGGAGCGGGCCTGGTGAAGAAAGGACGCAAGCGCGGGGTACATCGCAAGCGCCGGCCGCGCCGCCCCTTGCCCGGGATGCTGGTCCACATTGATGGTAGTGAACATCAGTGGTTCTGTGATCATCGTTGGTACGATCTGTTAGTGGTGATGGATGATGCCACCAGTGAGATCTATTACGCGCAGTTGGTGGCGGAAGAATCGACGCGGACGGTAATGACGGCACTGCGTGAAGTGCTGGAGACGAAAGGTCTGTTCTGTGCGCTCTACAGTGACCGCGCCAGCCACTTTTTCCTAACGCCAAAGGCTGGTGAAGCTGTAGATCACGACCGTTTGACGCAAGTCGGACGGGCCATGAAAGAACTGGGGGTGAAGCTGATCCCGGCCTACTCACCACAAGCACGAGGCCGGAGTGAGCGCGGCTTTGGCACCTGGCAAGGACGCTTACCGCAGGAGTTGCGGTGCGTGGCCTAAGCACGCTCGAGGAGGCCAATCGCTTTCTGCGCGAAACAGTACTATCGGTGAGTTCAATCAGCGCTTCAGTGTGGCCGCCAGTGAACGCGGCACTGCGTTTGTACCACTGCGACGCAAAGATTTGGACCTGGTTTTTTCACTGCAGCATGAGCGCGTCGTGAGCTCGCGACAACACGGTCAGTTTCGCCAACAAAGTGTGGCAACTGGAACGAAGTAAACTACGCGCCACTTTGGCTGGCTGCCGCGTCACCATGCATCAGCATCTGGATGAGACCGTGTCGATCACCTTTGGTCCACATCTGGTGGTCGCTTTCAAGCAGACGGCCAGTCTCAGTCAAACCAAACCGGCTGTGGAAATGACGCCGCCACGGAAAGCGACAAAAGCGGTCGCTTCCCGCAGCGGCTTGGAAAAGTCCCGCTCAAAAAGCAGCGTGACTTTCCCACATTCCCACAGCCACTACTGCTGGATATCTAGTGAAGAATGGTCAAACCAAAACCGGACATTTCATGTGCTAAGAAAACCGGACATTTTCATTTGCTAACAACATATTCCGAATTGCATCTGTGTGGGCTTTGCCTCAAAAGTACGATTCACACTTCGATCGGTCAGTACAGGGAGCGATAGCGACCTGGTCGAGCCAAGAGAGTCAAAAATCCTTAGGAAATTTACATGCTGATCACCACCAGGTCGCTACCGCTCCCTGTACTGACCCGATCCAAGAATAATTGCCGACTTTTGAGGCAAAGCAATCTGTGTGTGCACATGATGTGCAAACGTCTGCGCGCGAAGCGATGAAAAACGCGGCTCAGTTCAATTAATGATGCTGAGTTTCTTTTACAACTGGTTTAGCTAAAGATACGTTCCGAAACTCAACCTTAAAATCTTCCGAGCGAGACACATCACCGTACACATAAAATGAGACAGTGAGGCGACCGATGCGCTGAGCATTGGCGGAAACGCCCTCGAACGTTACCTGCAATTTGATGGAGGTATTTTCCAAAACTACAGGAGAAGGATCTCTACGTAACCTTGGGATACCGGAATTAGTCGCATCTTTACCAGCAATCCCTGCATGAGTTGCGGGCGCTTCATTATTGCTGTCATCAATCAAGTTGGAATTTGCTGTTCGAATACTGAGTTGTCTATCCTGGCCGTTATTGGTGACGGTGAAGTTACACGCTATAGAAGTTCCAGACTTACTACAGTTATCCAGGGCGAAAGTAAAAAACCCTGCTTCCCGAGTCTGAAGGGGAGGCTTCGATGCAGGTTCGTCTATTATTTTTATATTAGGGGACGTTGTTATTATACGCTTGGGTGGTGAAGTAGTCTCCGGTTGCCTTTTCTTCTGCTGCGCCTTCTGCATTGCCTCTATTACTCGCGAGCTTACGCCGTCCTCGTGCAGTTTAATGATGGCGTCCACCGAGGTATCAAATTCGTTTTCGGAGGAATCGATAGCGTTAATTATCACATTCTCCGCCAAACCCTTTTTGCTCATCCGTATGATGTCGGCATTGGTGATAGATTTCTTATTCTGTGCAAGGCAAACGAAGAAAGATAAGCAAAGGGTGAGAAGAAACAACACTGAATTTCTAACAACGTGTTCACGGCGGGGGAATCTCATCTCAAAGGCTCCTTGTTTGAGGATGGGCGGTTTCAATCTTTCACGAGGCGCGATTGTATCACCGAATGAATGGAAGTAAGTTTCGGCACTTCATTATTCATCAAGTTAGGTCCCGGCGTCTTCCAACCCACAATTTAGGTTGTTCCTCCCTGAAAAATGCGGAAAATCACAATTCTGCTGTGGCTTACATCCGCGAAAGCTAAATTTGACTTAAGATTCTAGTCACGGCCTTCGCCTTCAAGCCCAGTGGTTTGAAGGCTGGACGGCCAGAACTGTTTTTAAAACTCTCAAGGCCATCTAAACTCGTATGCCAACCACTACGACCAGGCGTCAGACCCTCAGCAAATGGGCACTGATCTTCGGTTGCTGGACCTTCCTTGCACTCTTGTTCAGCAGTCCGCAAATGATTCAGGCCATCAGGCTAAACCGAGCTGCAGAGGGCTGGCAGAGTGTCCTCAGCGAACTAGTTTTTAGTTATCTCTGGGTTGCCTTAACGCCTTTGGCTATCTGGTTGAGTAAGTCCTTTCGTATTGAGGGCGGGCAACGATTCAAAAGACTGACTATCCATTTTCTGGCGTGCGTCGTCTTTGTGCAGATTCATATCCTCCTCTTTACTATTATTTCCATTCCGTTCGGCTTGTACTCACAACTAACACCATTTTCGAACAGGTATTTTTTATTGATCCTCAACTTTACTCCCTCGAACGTGATGTTCTATTGGGGAATAGTTGTTATAGAACATGCTCTTGATTACTATCGGAAGCTCCAGGAACGTGAGCTGAGAGCTTCGCAACTTGAGGCGCAGTTAGCTCAATCGCAGCTTCAGGTCTTAAAAATGCAGCTTCATCCTCATTTCCTCTTTAACACGCTGAATGCCATCTCAGCTCTGATACGGGAATCGCCGGATGAAGCCGACGAGATGGTCTCTCGGTTAGGCGATCTTTTGCGAATGACTCTCGAGACCGCAGGTCTCCAGGAAGTGCCCTTCAAGAAGGAACTCGAGTTTCTCAAGCACTATCTCGACATCGAACAAACACGTTTTCAGGATCGTCTCAAGGTCGAAATGGCAATTGAGCCCGAAACGCTTGATGGGTTAGTGCCGAGTATGATCTTGCAGCCCCTGGTTGAGAATTCGGTTCGGCATGGCGTAGCGCCGCGGCCCGAAGGCGGCTGCATCAAGATTAAGGCGTGGCGCGATAATTCACTGTTGCGACTCGAGGTGGAGGATGACGGTCCCGGACTCTGTGGTGATGCGCCACTGAAAGAACGGGTGGGGTTGACCAACACACGTGCTCGCGTTAGTAATCTTTACGGTGATGAACATGGCCTCAAACTGCTGTCATGCTGCTGGTGGCGGACTAATCGTCAGCCTAAGCATCCCGTTTAGGACCGTATCTGACAGCTCAAAAACCTATGCGTGACGCTGACCCAACGAAAATTCGAGCTCTGATCGTCGATGATGAACCGCTCGCCCGCAGAAGAATCAAGAGTTTGCTGGCGCACGATGCCAGCGTTGACGTGATTGGCGAATGCTCCGATGGATACAAAGCGGTTAGTTCCATTAGCGAGCTGACTCCCGACCTCGTTTTCCTGGACATCCAAATGCCGGCGATGGATGGTTTTGAAGTGATCAAAACTATCGACCCTGAACGAATGCCCACGGTGATCTTCGTAACCGCCTACGACCAGTATGCCTTGAAAGCCTTCGAGGTGAACGCTCTCGACTATCTGCTGAAGCCCTTTGACCGGAGCCGATTTCAAAAAACTCTGGAACGAGCCAAGGCAATGATTAGGGGCCTGCGGAATGGCAACGTCAACAATCAGCTTCTGTCATTGTTGGGGGATTTGCGGCGGGAACAGGAACTACCTGACCGCTTTATTATCAAATCCGGCGGCCGAGTAGTCTTTCTAAGGGTCGAAGAAATTGACTGGATGCGTGCCGTTGGAAATTATGTGCGCCTCCAGGTGGGCCGTGATTCTCACTTAATGCGCGAAACGATGACCGGAATGGAAGCGAAACTTAACGCTGACAGATTTATGCGTATCCATCGCTCGACAATCGTCAACCTCGACCGTGTCAAAGAAGTGCAACCCTGGGCGAAGGGTGAGTACGTTGTCATCATGCGCGATGGCACTCGACTCATAATGAGCCGGCGGTATCGGGAACGATTGAACGAGCAACTGAACAAACAGATCTAATCACTAACGTTGCGCCCGTACACTCCTGCCGTTCATCCCACCAGGCTCATGTCCGTCCCATAAACTCACCGGAAATCACAATTCTAATGCGGCAAGCAGAATCCCAAGACTAGATTGAATCGTCATCGAGGTTTCGTGTAGGGAGTTATATGTATTGATGGAGTAGAGGGCGCTACGACAAATCGTCCTACCGGGGAGGCTCTCACCATAGATTTTAAGAAGGCTTGGTTTGCATCGCTTCGCGATTTAGTTACGCCGGTCGTTTGAGGAGACAGCTCGTGAGCCTTACGGGGAGACGGTGTGTCCACGGTGGGGAGCATAACTCCTTAAATGATTCGGAAGAGAGGCCACGGTGACGTGGCCTCAAGTTTTTTTAAGTGCAGAGATCTGAGTCGCGAGCGTCTTTCAGCAAATTACTGATGAAATGTTGAAACTGTTCTGTCGCCGGTGGGCCTTGCCTCAAAAGTCAGTAGTCGAACTTGGACACAGTCGGTACCACCTGCGATAGCGGGTGGGTGCGCAGCCCTCAAGCAGGTCGGTACTGTCAATGCAAAGTGTCCGCAGCGTTGATCTTATGAAGTGATTGAGCAGTCGCCACACGGCTGCGCACCCACCCGCTATCGCAGGTGGTACTGACTGTGTCCAACAGTGATTCTGACTTTTGAGACAAAGCCTCGCCGGTGCTAACTTCTGCATGCAGACCAGAATTCCTACTGCTGCAAGGAGAAAAAATGAGTCCCGATAAGACATCTCACACAAGTGTACAAAGTCAGCTCGTCGGCACATGGAGATTGATCTCCGCTGAAGACAAAAACCCCGATACCGGCCAGTGGGTACCTTACACCTTCGGAAATCCTCCGAGCGGTTACTTCATTTACGACGCCACTGGACATGCGTCGATACAAATCATGACAACACCTCCACAGAAGATCGCTACACCGGATACTCCAACACCGGATGAGGCCCTGGCAATCTTCAACGGATACGTTGCATATTACGGATCCTATACCGTCGATTCAGCAAATATCACGGTGCAGGTTGAGGGCGCATTGAACCCCAGTCAAATAGGCACGCCCCAAGTAAGACCTTACGAGTTATCAGGCGACACTTTGATCATTGGCGACCAGGTAACTTACAAGAGGACACTAAAGCGAGTGAAGTAAAGCTCAACCCACATCCATGTAATTTGTCAGGCAAAGATCCCGGTTTTGCCGCTCAATTTTCCGACACGGGGCCGGAAATCGCCTGTGGAACAAATATCGACTTCGGTTGTCAAACGTTAAGCAGACCCACAGCTTGATCATTATATGTAGATCGCTCGAAAGGAAATCTTAATGGGAATGACAGCCGGAGGTGGCGGGCGCGGCCTTCAATCAGAAATTAACGTAACCCCGATGGTCGACATCATGCTGGTGTTGCTAATCATCTTTATGGTGGTCGCACCTTTCTTGCAGCCTGGCATCACGGTTCCAGTTCCGAAGCACATGAACAACCCAGATGTCGATTCGAACATTATCAAACAATCGTCAATCGTAATCTCAATCCCAAAAGACGTTGAGTACTACCTCGGGAGGAAACGCCTCCAAAAGGACCAGCTCGCCGAAGAAGTCGACCGTATGCTCGAAAAGATCACGAACGAACAGGATCGAATTGTGTACATCAAAAGCGGTGTCGGTGTTAGCTACGGCGAGGTAGTGAATGTAATTAATGAGGTGAGAAAACTAGGCGTGGATAAAATCGGGTTAGTCGCCGACAAGAAAAAGAAGGACTCAACGGCACCTAATGGCAATCCACCTGTATTTGAAAATGAGTAAACAACTGTAGGGGTGGCCCTCCGTGGCCACCCGTTCGCCAATTACCTGACGGGTGGCCACAGAGGGCCACCCCTACAATAAATTCCATGAAGATAATCGGCGGGTTAGGCCTTCAATGTATTTTTTCAAGTAGCACGATTGGAACTTCAATATGCCCCGACCATTCAGAAGCAAGATATCCATATTCGTCAGGTAACTTGGACCGATCTACTTTGCCGTGTGGGCTGAGCAAGTGGCGTTTTACTTCGCTCTCCCAAAATTCATAGCACTTGTCGACAGAAATTCGCTTCAAGGGAGCGCCTGGATCGGCCACGATGAATTCCACAGGATGAATCTTCAGCATTTCCGTTAGGTCGGTCGGGGTGAGATATCTTTCGCGGGAGGCCTCGACCTGTTCTTCATCTGTCCAGATGAACTCCAGGGGAATCGTTGTCACTATCCTTTCTCTGATTTGGGTCACCCAAAACGGCACCACCGGCGGCTGGGTTCCCGACACGGCGGCCGGACTTCCAGCAGTGTCAAACTGAGAACTTACGACTAATAGCCTGTTTTTATAACGCGCCACCGAAGTTGGGAACGCGAAAGTGGGGTGGTTGATGGTGCGCTCGAGCTCGGCCTGCGAGAAGTCAGATGAGAGTTTTACGACCGCGATGGACTTGGGCACATTCTGCGCCACGTAAAGCGTGTTTCCTTGCAAGAACAGACCGTCGGGCGTATTCAACATTCCGGCGGGCATGTTCACAGGGACGATCTCTCGGGACTTGAGGTCGACCCGAAAGAGCATGTTCTCGTTGCGCTTGCCGATGATGAGATAGCGGCCATCCGAGGTGGCAACAATGCCGTTGACATTGATCCCCTCAGCGCCGGGCGCATTCACATACGTCACCGGCGTGCCCTCGAACTTCAAGAACTCCTGGAGCTCATATTGTCCCGTCGTGGTAGGGGCAAGGCGATAAAGCACAGGGTTGACGGAGTCCGTCACATACGCACTGCCATCTGGTGCGAAGGTGGTGTCGTTCAGGAAGGTCTGGCCTGTGCGGAGACCATTATCCAGCTTCGAAATGAGACGACCGTTTTTGGTGTTGTAGACAAAGATCAAGCCGGTTTGCCGCCCTACTACCACCAGGCGGTTATTGGCGAAGAACATGCCTGTCGCAATGCTGCGACCATCCGCACCGCCGGGGGAGAACACCTCAAGGCTGGGCCTGGCGACCTTGCCTTTGTAGATCGTGCCCTCTTTCACAGAGCCCACAAAGAAAGTCCCACTCGACTGATCCACCGTCACGCTCTCCGGGTACACATTCGCGCTGTCGAGAAACGAGTGCAGGATGGGAGTCGCATACGGCTGGAGGGTCTCCTGCGCGTTGCTGTCCGCCGCCAAAGTGAATAACGTGACGATGGCCAAAGCGAGACTCGTGGCCCAAAATGACAAAAGCAGTTTCCAGGGTTTGTGCGGCATGTGTGCCTCCTTCGCGACGTTCATGATGCAAGTTTCCTTTGAATTCCTGCAAATCGCTTCTCTTTCACAGCGGCGCCGGCGGATGCCAATATTGTTGCTATTTCCTCGCGTTTAGCGCACGATCGGAACATTAGATAAAACCTCGCGTGCGGCTCCCTACTCGAGCCGCATTACCGGCCCAAGTGTCCACGCGTTCGAGAGGAGAACCGACATGCGTACCGTCGCACAGAAACAGAATCAACCGCAGCAAAAATCAGCCAACCTCACAAGGTCGAATATGCGGTCGTCTGCGACACCTCAAGAGTCACACCCGCTCCTGCAATTGCAGCGCTCGATTGGAAATCAAGCCGTGTTGCGATTGCTACGGGCCAGGGCTGATCGCCTTGAAGCGCAGGAACATTCGCGCTTGCAGACTAAGCACGTTGGCCCAAGCGACGCAGGACCAATCGCAGCGCCACCCATCGTCAACGAAGTATTGGCTTCGACCGGCCAACCACTCGATGCGTCCACGCGAGCTTTTTTCGAACCGCGTTTCGGTCACGACTTTTCCAAAGTGCAAGTGCATTCCGGACCGATCGCCGAGCAATCAACACGGGATGTGAACTCCAAGGCCTACACTGTGGGAAACGATATTGTTTTTGGCGCCGGCGCGTTCAATCCGCAGACGCAGGACGGACGACGATTGATGGGCCATGAGTTGACGCATGTGGTGCAGCAGTCGGGTGCGAACGGAAGTCTCGCCAATCAAGGCCAGGCAAAATTGGATAGGACCGTCGCCGTCACCACTCAGCAGCGCGTTCTCCAACGAGACATGGGTTTTGAGTTTCAGACCAAAAATTTAATTCTAGGAGACAAAGGCCGACCATTCCCGGGTAAGTTGGGCGGATTTCTGCATAAGGTTCCTCCAACGGACAAGAACGGACTTGAATTGCAGACAGAGGTGGGCAGCGTGGCCGAATTTGAAACCCACCATTTTCGCAAGTGGTCCGATCTCCAGGTTCAAATTCAGAATGCGGTCGATGTCGTGAATGAAATTAAGAAGGACCCCAAGGCATTCCCCTTCAACCAGGCGAAGCGCCTGGAGAAAGAAGGTCTTCTCAAGAAAGGTGAGAATCTGGAAGTTGTTGTCAAGGATTCTGCATTTGTAGCGGCCATCCAATCAACGGAAGGCTTTGGCCTGGCGCAGTACGAATCCGCCTTAAAAGAACACGAGAAAGCTTTATTTGTCGGCCCCGTCATCAGTGGCGCGCAGAACATTCTAACTGCAGCCAGTACTGCCAACCCCAAGATCAGTTCCTCGGCCAAGTTGGACAATCTGCGCGCCTTCCTTCAAGTGATCCTTAATTACATCCTAAACGCGCAGACGACCCCTTCAACCATCAAACGTGTGTCACCTGTCAAGGCGAGGTTTAGCCTAATGAGCCGAACCAAGTTCTCGGCGATGTTCAAGTCCGCACTGACCCCGGATGAACAAACATTGTTCAGGGATATTGTGAAGAGCGGTGCGATTCCGAAGGAGTTAGGCTTGACCGGCACTGAACAGTTTTTCCCGCAGGGCTACTGGGGGCATATCGAGGGCATGTGGGCGCTATTTCAGGGAGGCAAAGTCGTAGCATTGGCCCCTGAACCCAAGAAACCAATTCACGATTGTTCCACGAAGACGAAGGCTCCTCTTGGCGTGGATGCGAGCAAGTGTGGAAGCAAGGTGAAAGACACGGAAATAACGATCGGCGGATGGCTCGCTAGCATTGTCAAGGCGAAGGCGGATGCGATCTCACCACCGCCGCGTGGTGGCAGCGGAAGTATGGGCCAATTTGACGTGCAAGCCGCCGGTCCGGAAAAGGGGCTGGTTGTGTTCGAAACCCGAGCGGAGAGCGGGAGGAATCGAAACCAACCTGCAGACAAATGGGTGGAGTTTGCCGAGGACATATTCAGACAGGCGGCTGTGTGCCGAGAACGGGCGGGAACTGGAACTGAGTTGATTTACGACGGCAGCAAGAAACCATTGATAAAAAGGCGTGCCCATAGGCGGGACGTATTAGAAAAGCAGATCTATACAGAGATTATCCGACTATCTCAAAGCGTTATAGGATTTCTACATACCCTTCTGTTCCATGCACGCGAATTCGTTGCCCATCTTTGATCAGTTTGGTAGCATTTTCCACTCCGACAACTGCTGGTAAGCCATATTCACGTGCGATAACTGCTCCATGGGTCATCAGTCCACCAACTTCGGTGACCAGGCCTTTTATGGATACAAACAATGGTGTCCAGCTAGGGTCAGTAAAGGAGGTGACTAATATATCTCCATCTTCCAGATCAGCATCTTCCATGTTTAAGATGACACGTGCCCGTCCCTCTATAACTCCGGAAGAAACAGGCAGACCTACAATAGCTTCGGCCGGGAGATTTTCTCGTTTGTACTTACCTGCAATGATTTCACCATCAGACGTGATAACACGTGGCGGAGTTAGTTTTTCATATAATTTGTACTCGTCTTTTCGTTTGCTGATGATCTGGTAATCCAGTTTATTTGTGCGTACGACTTCGCGAAGTTCTTCAAAAGTGAGATAGTAGATATCTTCTTTTTCATGAATAACGTTGGCTTGTACGAGTTGTTCGGCTTCTTTCAGTAAAGCCTGCTTATAAACGAAGTAGCGATTAACCATGCCGTATTTTGGATATTCACGATAACCGATGAAATTCCGGACCAGGTCGATCATTCGTTTTGTTTCTTCGGCTTTTTGTTCACCATCCGGTAATTGCTTCAATCGATCTAATAACTCTTGTTCTTTTTTCAAAGCTTCCTGTCGCCCTTGCTCAAATTTCCGATTGCTGGCATCAGGCTCAAAGTTTTTGATGTTACTGAGAATCATGGGGACAAGTGTAGTTGGTTTTTCGCTCCAACGGGTTTTCGTAATATCGATTTCTCCGGCACATCGCATTCCGTATTTGTTGAGATAAGCATAGATAGCGTCCCGGGTTTCCTGTCCACCATCAAACTTAACCAGTTCATCCAAAAAGTTATCATCTTTTACATGTTGTAAATAATCAATTACTTCCGGATAAGGACGAATCACATCTGCGACATCCAATAGCGCCAGACCCATTTCCGAAGTAATATTGTTTGGTACAGATTGAGAAAGCGTGTCTGCTACGTTTTTTTCACCTAACCACTCCTTCATTTTTTCATTGATCCATGATGAAGCATTCATAGCAGTCATAATCACACCCAAACTTTGTGGGTCAAATAAAATCTTCTTTAATTGCTGGATATCTTCCAGGATAAAATCAAATAAATCCGATCCTGATTTCGTTTGGATGTTTTGTTTTAACTCTTCTATCGATGTTTGACTACTCTTGATCAAATCAGAAACGATTGCCGGATCGTTTTCGATTTGTGTTTGAAAATCCGCAGGCGACATACCTTTATTGCTTTTACCGGGACTCGGTTCTTTTTTATCATCTGGTAACGATTTTATAAAATCTCCCCGCTCTACGATGGTCATAAGTGCATCTTTTATGAGCGGATCGGATTTTCCCAGGACATCTATTACGTTTTTCTGCTGGCAGGCGAAGCCAGCATAGGTGTAACATCAACAAACAACCTTCCACCAGCTGTACGCATGGGTGCACGAGTCGTTAACAGGAAAAAAGACAATCCCAATGGTTTCATGGGATCGGTCATCATTTGTTGATGACCGACAGATATATAAACGTGATTTTCCTGATCATTCGCTTCAGGGATCGGGTATAAAGTAGTGATTGGCCGGCTCTGGACAATATAAAATGTATCATCAACCAAACACCATTCGATGTCCTGGGGGCGGCCGAAATGTTCTTCGATCTTTCTGCCCATGCGCTCAAGCTGTAAAATCTGCTCATCCGTCAGCGCTTGCCTGTTCTGCCGCTCAGGCTCAATCTCCTGTTCTTTCGTACCGCCATCTTTTAAGGCATAAATAGCCAGTTTCTTGGTGGATATCTTCTTATCGATAACCTTGCCGTTACGCACTTTATAGATATCAGCATTCACCAGGCCGGAGACCATGGCCTCACCAAGTCCGAAGCTGGCATCAATGGATAACACTTTCCTGTTAGAAGTGACGGGATCGGCAGTAAACAAAATTCCTGCCGCCTGCGGGAAGACCATCTTCTGAACAACCACAGACAGGTGGACTTTACGGTGGTCGAAGCCGTTTTGAAGGCGGTAAATTACTGCCCTCTCGGTAAATAGCGATGCCCAGCACTTGCTGATATGCTTTAGGATTGCCTCCTTTCCGATAATGTTCAAATACGTATCCTGCTGGCCTGCAAAGGAGGCCGTCGGTAAATCCTCTGCAGTTGCGCTGGATCGTACTGCATAGGCATTTTTTTCACCAAGCCTGGAGAGGAAGCGGGTGATCTCTTCATTAATGTCTTCAGGGATGGCTATCCCTTCGATGACCCTGCGAATCTCACTGCTAAGTTCACCGATTTTATCCCGGTCTTCCACCTTTAGAAGCGATAACTGATCAAGTAATTCGTTAATCGACGACGTTTCCCCAATGATTCTTTTAAAGGCTTCAGTAGAAATACAAAAGCCATCCGGTACGTGTATTCCTTCAATCCTGGAAAGTTCCCCCAGGTTCGCGCCTTTACCCCCGACAACCATGAGTTTTGTTTTGTCAATGTCCTGAAAACCAAGCACATATGAACTCATATTTTTGAAAATAACCTTGGATCGGGTCAGTACAGGGAGCGGTAGCGACCTGGTCAGTGATCGATATCCTAACGTTTTTGACTCCCGTGGTTGGACCAGGTCGCTACCGCTCCCTGTACTGACCCGATCCAAGTTTGAATGACAGAAATCAGCCGAGAGCCACAGCACTCTCTGCACAACTATCACTTGTTTAGAATCAATCTACCGTTCCATGGTTTTTACGTTTTGCTTGCGATTTATTTATAGGGCGGTTTCGATCTTTGAATTATGGGATGAAGGTGCAGTTCTGCGTGACTTACTGCATGAGGCGATGATGAGTTACACCCAGTTGAGATCGACGATTAGGGTGTAGTGAGACTGATTAACTTTTTGTGCCTATTGTGGCTTACTCGTATCTGAGCGTCTCCAACGGATCGACTCTCGTTGCGCGTCGCGCGGGTAAATAACATGCGAGCAGAGTCACTCCCATCAGTAGCGCTGTAACGACTCCAATGGTGAGCGCATCGCTCGTCGTCAATCCAATCAACATACTCGATAACAGTCGCGCTACGGCGAGTGACGCGGGAATACCAATGACGGCGCCAATCAGAACCAGCTTCATGCCCTGTCTCAGCACGAGAGCCAGAACGTTGTGTGCCTGTGCTCCAAGCGCCATGCGAATTCCGATTTCGCGTGTGCGTTGGACCACCAACCACGCCATCACGCCATAGAGCCCAATGATTGCCAGCATGAGAGCCAAAGTGCCGAGCGCAGTCGCTCCGTGTGACGCGGCAGACATAATGGTCTGTTCTCCGGCGATTTTCTCTTCGAACGTCTTCACGTACAGTCGAAGCACAGGCTCGACAGCATAAGCCTCACGACGCGCAAGATCTTTCAGGCCCGCAGCGTCCGTCGTGGTACGCACCAGCACTGTCGTATCCATTTCGCCAGGCGCAGCGCCGGGAAGATAGACGATGAGCGGCGGTGTTTCTCCGGATCGATAGATCTGATTGTCACGCGCAACGCCGACTACTTGCGCCGAAGAAAAGATCATTTCGGTCCCGCCGTCACGCACTGGTTGCTCGATACGTAACAACTTGCCGAGCGCACTCTCGCCAGGCCAGAGGCTTCGCGCAGTCGATTCACTGACGATGAGTACTGGCGTGTGTGCGTTTACCTCATCCGCTGTAAACGCACGTCCGAGAACGAGCGGCGTACCGATCGTGTCGAGAAATGTGGAGGGAATTTCTTCAATCGGTACGTTGGAGTACTGCTTTGGACCAGTCCCGCCCTGGTCCAACAACGTGATGATGCCGTGACCGATATACACGCGATCGAGGCTGACACTCTTCACGCCCGGCAGCGCGGCGAGCCGCGTCATCAATTGCTGCTGAAAGACCTTCGCACGTTCCGCGTCATAACCACTCAATTCCAGGCTATAACCCACCGAGAGAAGGTTCTTTGCTTCATACCCCGGATCGGTTGCCAAATTGAGTTGGACGCTACGCAATAACAGTCCGGCTGGAATCAGCAGCACAAAACAGATCGACACTTGAGCGACAACAAGTGCGCCGCTCAGTCGTGATCGCGCTGAGCGCCCAGTCGCGGTTGCGCCTTCCGACTTGACCACTCCAATCAAATCGGGGCGAGTGGCGCGCAACGCTGGAACGAGACCAAACGCGATTCCGCTCAATAACGCAAGCCCAAAAGAATAAGCCAGGACGCGCCAGTCCGGCGTGAGATCGATAGCGACTCGCTCCATTTCTGCACCACCGTAGCGCACGAAAACCACGGACAGAAACAGGTTGAGACTCCACCACGCGAGCATCACTCCAGCGACGCCGCCCACGATGCTCAACACCAAACTCTCGGTCAGTAACTGTCTGATTAATCGCCAACGACTTGCGCCCAGGCACAGTCGAACACCGATTTCTTTCTGTCGCGCGATCGCTCGCGCGAGTTGCATGTTCGCGATATTGAGGCAGGCGATTAGGAGGATAAGACGCAGTGGCTCCGAGGACCATTCCGATAAACATCCACGCTTCGATTGGGACCTTGAGGTCGTTGATCGGATCGACGGCGATTGTTTTCTTTGGGCCAGTGCTCGATTGAGTATCGAATTGGCCCAACAGAACATTCATCTCGGTGCGCGCTTCAGGCGCGGTCCTGCCTGGCTTGAGACGCGCGAATATGCTGAGCCATGGAAAGTCGCGGCCGCCGTACCAGTCTCGCTTTTCAGGAGGGATGCCTTCGAAACGGTCCGTCGGCATAGCACCACGCATCGCGAGTGGCAGCCAGATGTCAGGCATCTCATGCCTGAGGCCAATGAACTCCGGATGAGTTATCCCGATGACCGTGAACGGTTTTCCATTTAACTTTATGCTGCTACCAACAAGCTGTGCATCACTCCCAAAGCGCCGCTGCCAGAAGCCATGACTCAAGACGACGACTGCATCACGACCTGGAACACTGTTCTCTTCGGTTGTGAAAAAGCGTCCGAGATGCGTGCTACCGCCAAGCATCGCGAAGTAGTTTTCTGAAACGAAGTTTCCGAGAATCTCTTCAGGGTCGCTGTTGGGTCTGTTTTCTCCGAGAAGAAAACGCTCATCTTCGTAGACGGCTATCACATCGGAGAACGATTGGTTGTGATCGCGAATGTAGGAGTAGTCGGGAAATGAAAACTGGTCCGCTCGCCTGGAGCCTTCTTCGAAGAAGAGGCGCACAATCGACTCCGGCTCCTTGACCGGCAACGGACGCAGCAAGAGGTTGAAGACACTGAAGATTGCAGCGTTCACACCAATCCCAAGCGCGAGCGTCGCGACAACGACGAGGGTGAAGCCCGGTCGCTTCAATAAACTTCGAAGGCTATATCGTAAGTCTCGAAACATATGTGTGCCTCAACTTACAAAACGCCACCGCAGTCTTCTTCATTAACAGCGACGCTACTACTTTGGCTTAAAAGTTACTTATTTCTTTTGGTCGTGTGACGGTGAGAACTCAACGGTATCAAATATCTTCTTAATTATTTCGAGATCATTCTTACGAGTACTGGTTCAGTTTGAAACGCCGAAGGCGTTGGCTAATTTAAGCCCAAGGTTGGAGCGCAGCAACAACCTTGGGTCAAGCAATGATAATTATTGAAAACCCTGAAAGGGTTTGCCGACCGCCGAACCCTTTCAGGGTTTCCTCGCTATTTGAGATTAATCCCAGGGTTGTCGCTGCGCTCCAACCCTGGGCTCAAATTAGCGAACGCCTTCGGCGTAATGAATCGCGGCAAAGCCTATTCATACGCAGAGTTTCCATCTCTCTAAGCCGCGAGATGATGCGGTTCCGACTCAGAATACGTTGGGACGCCACAACTAAAACATACAATGCAGATCAGGACCTCGTCCTCGGCGGAACCGGAATGTATACCTCAAAATACCCTGCTGAACTCGCTTTGCGGTTCCGCCGAAAACGATTGCCAGACCTCAATGTTAAGCCACCGGCTACACACAATGCCCGGCTTCACACCTGCCTACGTTTTAATTTCTTCAATGTAGACACCGAGAGAATCGAGCTCGGTATTCGCCCAACCAAATAAATCAATAATCTGATATCCGGGAGGACATTGAAAATAGAAGTAGTGGTCAAGAGCTGGATTGTTAGGTTGTTTGGGGTACCACTGCGAAGCACTATTCTCTGTAAAGAATCGAAGCTTGTAAACCCGTAAGGATAAATCATCCTCTTTGCCATCAAGTGTACCTTCTATCTTTACCAGATGCTCGCCATCCGCAATCTGAAATGAAGGCTGCGTTGTTCCACCCGTCGCGCCTTCCGGGATCGGCTGGGACTGTATTGAGCAGTTCCCCTTTGTGTCTTCCCATAGAATTTGGATTTGATCGATCCTGTCGCCAGCCTTCACATTCACCTGACAAATCCTCAGTACG
This sequence comes from uncultured Acidobacteriota bacterium, assembly GCA_963748155.1. Classification (GTDB taxonomy): domain Bacteria; phylum Acidobacteriota; class Blastocatellia; order Pyrinomonadales; family Pyrinomonadaceae; genus PSRF01. The sequence goes on from CAVVHV010000008.1 coordinate 154,772, forward strand.
TCATCCACGTGTTCTGAGGTATCGTAAGCAAACTTATTGTCAAGAACGTTGCCTGAAGGTCCAAATTGATACTTCATGATAGTTTTCTCCTTTAGTTGATTTGGTTTTCGAGTCTGAAGTTCAGCGGATTTGAGTTGGCAATTGAGGTAACAGAATTACCGGGCGTGAGGCAGTAAAGACTCCTGGCCCACGTGTAATTCGTTTCAGTTTATGTGATCTCCGAAGCGAGGGTTTTCTGGTAATAGCTAGCTTGCGTGAAGGTTGAGGCCCAAACTGCTAGAGAGACTGCTGGTGAGTTGAGGCCAAGAACTCCGCGTTAACCTGACAAGCGTGGTGATGTCCAGACCCTTTGATGCGGGTCAGACTACGCCTCCAGGAACTCTGCTGTCAATACTACGACGGCGCTCACTTTTCGACACCTCTCAGTTAGTTATATAGTTAGGTCCATGCGGGTTCTAAGCTTCATGGAACAGCTGTTAGCGATTGAAGCAGAAACAAAATATTTGTTAGCTGCGAGCGATCGTTCTTACGAAGAGAAATTGATGCAGGAATTGTTGAGGATATTCGAAGAGGCTGAACTTCTGTTTGGTCCGAGAGATGCCTCCTATCAATTGTCTATACCTCGCATTACTGAGTGTGCTAATGCCCGGACTTTCATTTTTCGGCCCCTGCGGATAGCTAGAATATATCTAAGTCGCAATTCAATGACTAAGCCCTGGATTGCTTCAGTGGAACTTGCTCATGAAGCGATTCATGTGCTGAGCCCCGTAGCATTTGGTGGGGGTTTGACGATCCTGGAAGAGGGCCTTGCAGAATGGTTCGCCCAAAGATATGTAAATCGTATTCATGGGATGGTTTTTGAGAGGGGTTCCGATCCTAAGGCTGATGCTGTGATGCGAGCTGTTTCTACTCTTCTTGCTAAGAATAAATTGGTGATAAAGGATTTGCGAACTCGCCAACCGGTAATTTCAAAAATTGATGAAAAACTTCTAGTTGAAGTAGCCGGTATCGAGCTTAGTCAGGCAAAGTTTCTGTGTACCGACTTTCAAAGTTATTGGCGAACACCGTCTCCTTTGAGCAAGTTCGCTGCCCAGGGCGCTGAACGCCTCGGTGACTGCTTACGTTCTATCTGGCACTAGTGGAACTTGAGTGAGCCATGACTCATGTAAGGGGCGGTCAGATTTTGACCGCCCCCACATGGCCGCATTAGATTCTCAAACACTATAGAAGCTCCGGCTCCTATCGTTAGTAATTGATCCTACCGACGACAGTCAGTTCGAAACCGCTCGTTAGCGGATTAATGTTTACTATGAAGTTGGCGTTGCCGTCGCCCCCTCGAACCGGCCTGTGCCTCCCACGATGTGGAAGACGCCCTGATCAACAGCTCGCAACTGGATCCAGGATTCCGTCAATTTGAATCTGAAGCTTATCTCCGTTGGCAGCAGTGAGCGTTGTGTCTCCGCTGGATCGTAACACGCCGTTGTCGGGAGTGTATTTGACGGTCCCGGTGACGGTCCATTGACCGAGGTGAGTCGCCGTGCCGGAGCCTGTGGCGATGGCGCCAGTCGGGTTACCCGATTCATCAGTGAGAAGAGTCGCGACGCCCGACCCGTGTAGAGCGAAGGGGCGCTCGACGGCTGACGCGGGGGTCGTTCCCAACAGCAGGAATAGCGTTACCATTAGAGCGTGTATTTTCGTAAAGCGTTTCATTACCATTCTCCTTTTCAATAGTAAGTTACTCATTTCCGAGTGACGTATAGAGTGATTAACAATTGGCCTCTATACTTCCTTCAGGCGCGGGCCAGTGTTGATGACCGGCTCCTGCCTCTTGTCACCCTAGAGTGGCGAGTAATCAGAAAACATCACACTATGATTTTGTTGGGATAGATTCGATCCCTTCGGAGTGCAATCAGTGCTGGTTCGCAGACCAACGAATCTTACTCAATTCGAACCGGCGCGCTGTTACTCACCATGCCGAGCACGCTGACACTGACGTTCAGGTCGCCCGTACCGGCAAGCGTATCAGGGAGGCGAACAGTCACCTGCGACATCCAGCTCAAGTTTTTTACTCGGGCTATTGCCTCACACGGTAAGTCAAACACACGTTGCTGCGTGTCTTTTCCCTGGACCGTTACGAACGGCAGATCGGCGGGCTCGAGCAAAACACCGACTACAAAAAGGGTGATTCTTGCTCGACCGTCAGTGGAGAGAAAGTGTGACGCGAGAACGCGGAAAGGCTCATTCGTGGTCGTCACCGAATCTAGTGCGGCAGCCCGTCCAGTATTGGTTACGAGTAACTGTGGCACGGGCGGTTCGTTCCCGGCACGTCGTTGACCAAAGGAGAGATTGTCAACAAGCGCGTTCGGTGTCGGCTCCGGAAAGTCGAGAGTGATTATCAAACTTTGGATGGGCTGATCAGAGATGAAGCCGGCGAAAGTTGAAGTATCCGACGGGTTCATCGTGACGCTCTCGCCCGTGGAGATTGAAACGATCATCGGTGTGCTGAACTGATCACATCCGACGGCGGTTGTACCTGGTGGAAGGAAGACCGTTAAACGCGTAAATTCGCCCACGGTTGCTGCGTGCAGGAGCTTATTGCCGTTTTGCCCGGTTACGATTGAGGGTACGCCACTGGCGTTATGGAAGAAGACGCCGCCGATCTCCAAAAATCCTAAACCGTCCGGAACGTTCGCGGCCGATTCAAAATCGATGGTATTCAGATTATGTGAGGCAGCGTTGAAGGACGTACGATCGCGAAAGACCGCCGCGTCGGCACGACTAAGTAATATGCAGCAGACCAGAGCAACGATGACGCCCGAAACAAACAGTCTCACAATAGAACTTAACATCGAAGCTCCAAGGCCCTGTCTTAGTCTACGGCTGATTCAATGTTACGACGGATCAGTAGAAAGAACGAAGCCAAATGCCTTACGACCTTCTCCCAGGGATAACCAAAAGCCCGTGACACCAGCTACGAAGTAATATAGCGGAGCCCCTCTGGACTCCGCTATTGGCCCAATTATCAAACCGACGCTGTTCACTCTTCATTACTCCGAGGATCACCGAAACAACTTAGCCAAATGCATTACAACCTTCTATAATTTGGCGGATGACTCACGCGAATCGATTTGCACGATCGTGAGGATTGCGCATAGCAAATTAACTTTACGGTTTCAACCTTCACCGGAGCCACACAATGAAGATACAGAAACTCACTCTTTTTCTCTTTATCCTTGTTTTTGGAACACTGGGATTAACGTTTGCGACGCGGAATCAAACGCAGAGCCGCAAGGTCACAGATACAGAAGCCCTAAAACAACAGCAAGAGAAAAAAGCCAAATTTCCTATAGCCAATTATGATGAGCCGGAGTTAACGGACCCAAAGAAAAACCAGGCTCGGAAAGAAAAGAAAGTACGACATAACAACTTCAGCATGGTCGCTAAAAATCCGCCGGAATGGCAGGCTGAACTGCTGTTTATGGACGAGGGGTTAGTGCTTACTCCTGCGCTACCGGTAGCGAGAAGCGGACTAATCGTGATTGGGAGAAGTGAAGACTGCTGAAGCTCATGTGTCAGAGAACAAGGAGAATGTGTACTCTGAATTTACCGTCCTGGTAACCAAGGTCTTGAAGACAGCGAATAGCTCAATCATTGAGGGCACAGAAATAACGATCGATAGGATAGGTGGATTTGTTCGGTATCCAAATGGCCGAACTAAGCTGTATCGCGTGTCCGGTAAGAACATGCCTGTCGTGGGAGAAAGGTACATTTTCTTCCTCACATCACCAAATAACACAGACCTGATAATTGTCACAGCCTACGGGCTTGGGACCAGCGGGGTTACCCCACTCGATGATTCGCCCCAATTTGAAGAGTTTCGAGGTATGCCAGAAGACGTATTCCTGCAGAAGCTGCACGATTCATTAACAAAATCCTCACCATATTAAAGAGTCGTCCGATGTCCTGTGAAAGAATAAATCGAATCGCTCAGCTAGTCCTCTTAGCTGCATGGGTCATTATTATCCTCTTACAGCACCCAGCTTTCGTGAGTTCTCAAGAGTGTGTCCATCCGAAATACGCTCATGAACCTATACACGTGAATAGTTGGCTGGTGGGCACCCAGGTCAGTGTAAAGATTGATCAGTTTTTCTCTGATGACCAACAAGCGGGTCTGGAAGCGGGTAACCAAGGATGGAATAATCTTGCACTGGTCTGCTCGGGAGTGAGGTTTGTAGACTTTGAGCCTGTATTCATGGAAAGTTACATAGAAACTCCTCCCCCGGGGCAACTGTGGTGGCAAAGGGATGACCCAAAGAACGGATTTAACGGTGGAGTGTTTGCTGTTATAGGCTTCGGAGGTTTTGTTGAGGCTGCCAGGATCAAGATCCATCCGAATACGCCTAACATCGCACAGGGCACTTACTACAACTATCTGGGAACGCACGAAGTCGGACATACTTTTAACCTACTCGATTGCGTCTCTTCCACTGGCTGCAACGGCACTGAACCCACGATAATGCGTGGACATTCTGATGGAATCACGTCGAGCAATACCTTCAACACGAGTGGTCCAAAAGACTGTGATATCAGCAAGGTACGGACCATTTATTGCGCCGCCCCGTCACCAACTCCAACTCCCACACCGTCCTGGCCGTGGCCCGATCCTTTCCCTCCTACAGATCCTGAAACATGTCAAAATGGAGGCTGGTTTTGGAATTTTTCTAATAGCACTTGTAATCCCGACCCGGCAGACGCGACATGCGGCAGTACCCGCTGTGTGGCTTACTACTTACCGTTGGACGGTGGAGGTTGTAATAATGCCGATGACTATTGCGCGTTCCCCGATGGTTGTCCTCCAGGAAGCGTCGATGGTGGAAGAGGCTGCTGCTGTGTTCCCACGCCAGTTCTGATTGACGTGGCCGGTAACGGCTTTGAACTTACGAGTGGGACAGCTGGCGTGAACTTTGACATGGGAGGCGATGGTCATCGTGAGCCAATATCATGGACTACGGCTAACAGCGATGACGCATGGCTCGTCCTCGACCGCAACGGTAATGGAGTAATCGATAACGGACAGGAACTATTCGGTAGCTTTGCGCCCCAACCTGATCCTCCCGTCGGTCTCGGACGAAACGGATTCTTAGCCCTCGCCGAATACGACAAGCCAGCAAACGGTGGCAACGGGGACGGCGTGATCGATCAAAGAGATGCAGTCTTTCCGTCGCTGCGGTTGTGGCAGGACATGAACCATAATGGCATTTCCGAGCCGAGCGAACTTCATACTCTCCCTTTGCTGAGCGTGGCAAGCATTGAACTGGATTACAAGATTTCAAAGAAATTAGATGAGCACGGCAACCAGTTCCGCTATCGAGCGAAGGTCAAGAATGGGCAGACTACTAAACCAGGCAGGTGGGCTTGGGATGTATTCTTAACAACGCCGTAGTTAGCAAAAGAGCGCCTCACGAGTGGCTTCCACCTCCCAGCCTCGCGTCACGAATAACTATCGGCCCGCTGCCGCACATCAAGGAGGCGCAACCCTCAACTTCACTGTACTTTCATTGACCTATCCGACAATCAGACGGTAGACTTCTCCTCGTTTCCCTAAAAAAAGGAAGTTTGATCGTTCCTCTCTCAGAAGGAGTTCCGATATGTTGAGAGCACTACTCTGTGTCGTAGTTTGCCTATTTGTCTTCAGTAGTTCAGCAAAAGCTGATCCAGTTACTCTGACCGGTGGGACGCTAGTCACGTCTAACGGTATTTTGGGCATTAATGCTTTCGGTCCAAACTCCTTTTTGATTCAAGGCTCTGCCGGAAATACTAGTGTGGATTATACATTCGCGACCTGCGTGCCTTCTCCATGTGGGCCCGGATCGTTGCTGAATGTCGGAGGAATTCTGCCTGCGAACCTGTTTAATTCCGGGTCTCCGCAAATAACCACCGGATTAGTCGCCCTTAATGGAATGCTTTTCCCCGATGTATTCTTTGAGGGTTTGCTGACCTTTACGGGTTTCACGATTTTGCCGGCTGACTTCGTAAATGGTCAGGACGTTTTCGTTCCATTTACAATGACGGGTCAATTGATGGGGTTTCTTCCTTGCGAGATCCCGTCTACAACTGGCGACAGGTGCCAACAGCTTTTTGACATTACAATAACTGGCTCGGGAATCGCGCGTGCCACACTCCCTGCATCTGGAACGCAAGCAGTTCAATACACCTTCTCCGAGCCCGTCCCAGAGCCCGCCACGTTGGGATTACTTGGAGTCGGTTTGTTGGCAGCGAACGCGTTGAGAAAGCGGAAACATCCAAAGTGACCGAGTCATTATCCTCACCTGGTTGACTCTTAAAAAAGTCTCACAAGTTTCAACCGAACCCCTTTCTAAATCCTTGTGCATGTGACAAACTCTGGTCCAACTCTGATCGGACCACATATGAGATTTGAAGTCATTGCCGCATTTGCGATTGGCGTACTTCTTCCTCTGCTGGAGACGGCGCGTCGAGGTATCAGTCACTGGACAGTCAACTTCACTACCATGTTCGAGGATTATCTTGCGGGTGTATTGCTGCTTGTCGGAGGGTGGGCTGCTTACCGATCAAAGTCGTGGGGCGCGGTGTTTCTTGTTTTGGCGTGGGCCTCCTTCACAGGACTGATGACCAGTAGTTTTTTGGGCAGGCTGAAGACACATTACGTCAGACCGCGTCCGAACCCGGCAACTCCCTGGTGGTAGTCGTTAAGTTTCTGTTGTGGAGTGTGTGCATCGTCTCGTTGGTCCTTTCCTTCCGCACTGCAACGCGCGGCGGCAGCCGCTAATTCAAGCCTCCAGAAACATAATTCCCCTTCTCTGAATCGCGATTATCTCACCAATAGTCGTATTAAACCGTATAATATGCACTTGTTATCGTTGACGAAATCGTCTGAAAGGGATTATTAGGATGAGCGAACTACTTACACCAATGCAGGCGGCGCGGGTGGCTGGAGTCAGTTATCCGACGATCAAGCAATGGATCTACAAGGGCAAGATCCACACGACCAAAACTGCCGGCGGAGATTTAACCCGGGAGGGATTGCGGGGACGATCTTAAGTGGCTTTGAATTGGCAGGTGGATCCAGCTTCAGTCAGGGCTACCACTGGCTGTCGTAGGTACCAACTTCAATGCCTTTGCCGGTTTGGAACGCAACGACCAAACCTGGTGCCGATCCGAATCTGCCATCGTCAGAACGGACAACCGCGCAGTTTTTCAACACGTCGGCATTCACGATAGCTCCGCAGTTTACGATCGGTGACAGTTCGCGCAACCCGGTACGTGGTCCACAGTATCGAAACGCCGATATCGCGCTGATAAAGCGCACTTACTTCGGCGAAAACCTTAATCTCGAATTTCGCGCTGAAGTCTTTAATCTGACTAATACTCCGCCGCTGGGATCGCCCAATACGGTTCTGGGAGCTGCCGGCTTCGGTTCCATCACCTCCGCGGGCGACCCGCGAGTTCTACAGTTTGGGTTGAAAGTGAATTTCTAATTTGTGTAGTGTCAGCCCTAATGAAAATAGAAACTAAAGCTATCCATGCGGGTCGTCATCTCGATCAGGCTACCGGAGCAGTAACGCCGCCTATTCATCTGTCATCCACCTTTGAACGCCAACCGGATGGTAGTTATCCGACTGGCTTCGAGTATTCACGAGACAGCAATCCTAATCGCAATGCATTGGAAGAGTGTGTCTGTGCATTAGAAGATGGACACGAGGCGGCGGCTTTCTCTTCAGGCTCAGTGGCGACAATGACGATCTTCCAGGCTCTCTCGCCGGGCGACCACGTTATCGCGCCAGAGGATTTGTATTTCGGTATCAGGCAACTACTGAGAGATACATTCATTCCCTGGGGCTTAGAAGTGAGTTTCGTTGATATGACTGATGTCTCTCAAACAAAGAGCGCTGTGCGCCGTAACACCAGGCTTGTTCTGGCAGAGACTCCTTCCAACCCTCAGATAAAGATCACCGATATACGGAAGACATCCGAAATCGCGCATGACGCCGGCGCGTACTTCGTGTGTGATAACACGATGGCGACATCGATTCTTCAGCGCCCTCTCAACCTCGGAGCCGATCTCGTGGTCCATGCCACGACTAAATACTTAAGCGGACATGACGACGTAATAGGGGGAATAGTAGTTGCGAAACAAGGAAACGAGTTGTTCCGGAAGATCCGAAAGCTCCAGAAGATCGGAGGTGCGATTCCCTCCCCTTTCGACTGTTGGCTAACCCTCAGAGGCATCAATACTCTGCCTTATCGCATGCGGGCACATTCCGAGAACGCCTTGAAGGTCGCGGAATTCTTAAATAATCATCCGGCCATAGAGAAAGTGCTGTACCCGGGTCTTTCAAATGACGCTGGACACATCATTGCGTCTCAACAAATGTCACTCTTCGGCGGAATGATGTCCGTGCTAATAAAGGGAAACAGAGAGAACGCAATGGGTGTCGCAGCAAAGGTAAGAATCTTTACCAGAGCTACCAGTTTCGGCGGGCCGCACAGTTTGATCGAACATCGAGCGTCAATCGAAGAGCCTGGGACGAAGACACCTGACAATCTCCTTCGCCTGGCGATCGGTCTTGAACATGTTGACGACCTGATTGAAGACCTTGCGCAAGCCCTCGGACTACAAGATATTAGCGGATTCACGTTGACATTTTCATCTGAACCGTCTTAAGCTCCGCCCGCTTGATCGAAGGCTGCTCCCGAGCCTCTTGCGTCCTCGCAAACTCGCTAACGCAGCCTTTCTTATTTTGAGCAAATTACGCCGAAGGCGTTCGCTAATTTCAGCCCAGGGTTCGAGCGTTTCGCGAGAACCCTGGGGAAATAAATTTCAAATCGCGACCAAACCCTGAAAGGGTTCGCCAACCGCCGAACCCTTTCAGGGTTCAATGAATATTTTTGTGATCTAATCCCAAGGTTGTCGCTGCGCTCCAACCTTGGGCTCACATTAGCGAACGCCTTCGGCGTTAGACTTCGGGCTCAAATTAGCGAAATCCTTCGGCGGAAAACTTTTGGCTTGAAATTTAGCGAACGCCTTCGGCGTAATTTCAAACTGATGCACCACCCACATGTCCTTGCGATGACACGTTCCGCAAAACGCTGTGTTCATTGCTCCACCTTTTGCCAGGCGGAAATCTTTATCCAGATTCAAAAGGAGATTGTAAAACATGAAACGTAGCCTAACGTCTGCTGCATGTTTGCTTGTTATTTTGTGTCACGGTGTAGTGGGGCAAGAACCGAAAAAGGTGCAGGAACCAGAATATCTGGGCACCTTCTTCCTGGTTGACTCTGACACGGGAAACTTAATCCCTCTGGAACGACTCCCCGGAGAGACTAAAGTCAAGGTCAAGGCAATGGGTTTTGGTGGTGGGGAAGGTTCTATTGAATTTAAGGGAGAGAATCTCCCGTGCGATTCAAAGAAGGACAAAAGCTGGAGTTCGTCGTGCTGGTTTCGTCGCAGCAAATTGATCCTCAGACCGTGATTCAGTTCTTTTCTCTCGAGTCGAAAAAGGGCAAGCGGCGGCTGCTAATATCCAAAGCCGGTTTCATCGGCACCAGTGGTAAAACGGTAACTAGCGAAAGAGCAGTCGCTTTCAACGTGGCAAAGTATGGCACGTCATCCTTCAGGGTTACTCCTGCGCAACCATTGCCGCCAGGTGAATACACCTTGAGTGGGCCAGGCACTAACGATGGATTCTGTTTTGGCATTGACGCTGCAAACGGAAAACCATAAGCGCTCGAAGATTCTCCGGAACGGTTCGACCAATACCTCTGCCCACAGATCTGGGTTACCTGTGGACAGAGCCATATGCAGATCACATCGTTTCCAGGTAATCGGCAAGCCTCTTTGCCAGATTACCTATGACTACGTTTCGGCGAGTTTTGTTTTCGACTGGGATTATTCGTCCGCACCGTTTCGCGTCTGTCCGACTCCGTAGCGAAAAGCGAGCTCACCACCGAGCCAACCTGAGATCGAGATCAGAATCACGCCCACCAGCGAAAGCAGAAACGGAATAGTGAGTTTGCGGCCCACGAATTCACTGTAGCTTCCCATTCGCAGGAAAAGACTAATCGCAAACACGACCAGCGCTGCAATGTTGAGCCGCGCGTGCCAGTTTGCAACTTTCTTCACATCGCCATCCTTGATTGACAGCCAATCGATGAAGCCGGGGATCGCTGCTGCGATCGCCCCTATGCAGCCGGCTGCAATCATGAACTTAGCAATTACGAGCAGCGTCGGATGCCGGAGAAAATAGAAAAGAACATCGACTACAAACGACGTGGCCCAAAGAGCAAGCGGAAATGGAATCAGCATCGGATGGATCGGATGACCGCCAATACTAGCTTTGCTTCTCATTGCAACACTCCTTTCGGGATAAGTGATTCGGTTGTCGTTTATCGACGGCGGTGTTCGCGGGCTTTCACACCACGAATCGCAGCGGCGATCATGCGATTCACCGCTGCGAGAGAAAGACCTCCTTCGTCAGTACTCGGAATCGTCGCAAACCCAATCGCGGAGGTCTTGTGGATAACGGCTGAAGATAGTCTCAAACAATCTGGCCAGTTGCTCGCTCGAGGGACCGTTGGGCACCTTATTCCCGTGCCCCATCACCTCGCGCGGATCGAGCACATCCATATCGATGTGCACATAGATTTTATCGGTAAGTCGACTCAGGCGATCGAGTTGCGCGAAAACTGCAGGGGTCATGTTCCGCAGATCGTCAACGCTGAGTTGCTGGATGGATGATCGATCGAGCAGTTCCTGCTCGAGCGGATCGGTGAGACGCACGCCGGCCATTACAATGTAGCGATCCTTAAGAGGTGGATCGAGGTGTGCATCCAATCGCAGCCGCTGGAGTGCGCGACCGGTTGCAACCGCCACGGGCATTCCTCCAAGTGAGCCGCTGCGCGTGGTCTCAGGTGTATTGAAGTCAGGGTGCGCATCAAGCCACAACATGCCGATTTTGATCGGGCTTCGCCTCGGTCCTGAGTGCTGCAGACCCGCGACCAATCCAGGCATTGAAGGACAGGTCGCAAGCAAGCCAACAGTGAAATATCCATCGCGCTCATTCTTCGCCACGAGATCGGAGAAATGACCGAGCGCCATTCCCAACCGTTTCCATGCGCCATACTCCGTGGCCTCGTCGGGCGTGAGCGCTGCTTCGCCGATCCGCACCGTTACGCCCATCCCTTCGAGAATCTGCTGGATACCGCCGTTAGCCATTGTGTTGGGGCCGGATGATATTCCGGTCGGAGAAAAGGGTTGCTTGCTCAAAGCCACGCGCAGCCGGCCGTCTGAAGTGGTGTATCGTTGCGCAAGCGTTACTCCCGGCGCGAGCAGGAAGATTGCCAATGCTAAAGCGATCGGTATTCGCATTTCTATCGTTACAAGACCTCAGCGAGGTTCTCCGCAGCCCATTTTAACTTTAAACTCTTGTTCGATTCTTCGACAGACCTCTAACGCTTTATGTCCGTCTTCACTCCTCGTCGATAGCGTGTAGAAGACAAGTTCATATTTTCCATTTGACTTTATTTCAATAGCCATCGCCTCTTCGTCAGGGTCGGGTGCATATCGCTCGTCGAAAGAAAGTTTCATAGGAGAATCGATTCCGTGATTCTTCATGAACTCAGCAAAAATCGATTCATTACGCCGAAGGCGTTGGCTAATTTTAGCCCAGGGTTCGAGCGCTAGCGAGAACCCTGGGGAATAAATTCAAAATCGCGCCCAACCCTGAAAGGGTTCGGCGGTTGGCGAACCCTTTCAGGGTTCAAACGTATTTTGTTAAGTTGACCCAGGGTTCTCGCTATGCTCGAACCCTGGGCTAAAATTAGCCAACGCCTTCGGCGTGATAAACTGCATCACTACCTGATTCAAACTGCATCACTACCAGAATCTCGAAAACCTTTTGCTCTCACAGTCCTTTTGATATTCTTTTGGCTAGCGCGGCTCGCGCAAACTCAAACTGGATCGCCATCAGGTAAACAAATGAATCCCTCCCCCTATTCTGTACCTTTCGCTTCGGCGCATAGCCGAGCTCTTATAGTGAAAATCTTACTGATCGTCGGCGCGGTCGCCACTGGTCTGTCGTTATTGGTTGAATCGCTTTCACTTGCATTTCCTCCACTAACCGATGATCAAGAGCTTGGCGACAATCCGATGGGCGCCGCTCTCATTCTCATAGTATTTCTGCTCGCAGTTCTCGAATTACTTATCTACGTGGCGACGGTGGTCTTTTTCCTTATGTGGCTCTATCGGGCCAATGGCAATCTGCGGGCATTTAATCCCTGGCCTCACCTGGAATATTCTCGTGGATGGGCGGTGGGCAGCTTCTTCATTCCGTTTGTCAATTTGGTTGTTCCTTATCGTGCTGTAAAGGAAGTATGGCAAAAGAGCGTGCCACCTGATGAGGCGCTTCTCTCCGAGCCTGGTCCTCCCGCAATCTTCCCTATCTGGTGGACGTTTTGGCTCCTTTCAGCGTTTGCCGGCAACATCTCTATGCGAGTTTCCTTCAACGAGAATGTCCCGGAAAAAACCGCCACGATCGTTTCTATAGTTGCGAGCGCCCTGTCGATCATCGCGGCACTCTTCGCCTATTTAGTTGTTGATGAGATTGATAAAAGACAGGAAGAAACGAGCGGGAAGCTAAGACTCGGAAAATTGTCAGGGCCGCCACCTCCGCCCATGCTACCTACGCCGGATGTCGTAGCGGCGACGTATGGTCCAAATAATTCTCAAATTTGATAGTCGCATCAGAAAGCCCCTTCATATTGTTTTCGATACCCTGCGGCGCCATGGCAGACTCCACAGTCCGTGCGTCGCGAGGATGACGGAGAAGAGCCCGGTCACGCCAATCGCGATCACCGTCCAGACAAAAAAGAAATGTCCGCTGGAATGGGCGAGGCTGCCGTGACGCCGACACCTTCCCCCTCATGTGAGCGAGGGGGACGACCAACGAAAAGAGCCCTCCGAGGAAGGTGATGATGTACCCCGAACGCCGTTCAGCGAGCACCAGCGTTCCGTACAGCCAGAAGACAAAGATGGGCACCGCAGTGAGGTTTGTGAGCTTTCCCGGTTCGAATCCGCGGACGATGTCGTCAGCCAGGTGAAACGTGAAAAAGAGAATCGAGAGCAAAGACGTGATGGTTAACATAACGCTGCGTTTCATTTGATATTCTCCTTGCTGGATTTGTGTGTGCCTCTCACCACGTGAATGCGTGCGCGTTCAGCAGGGTGTTCATCGGCTTACGCTCTCTTCGCTCACCGTTACCGTCGCTCGCGTTCTGCTTGCTCAGGCTCAAACTGAAGAATGTCGCCAGGCTGGCACGAGAGCGCCTCGCAGATCGCCTCGAGCGTTGAGAAGCGGATCGCGCGCGCCTTGCCCGTCTTGAGGATCGAGAGGTTGGCCAGCGCCATTCCGATCCGATCCGCGAGCTCGGTCAGCGTCATCCGCCGATCGTGGAGTAGGTCGTCGAGCTTGACGGCGATCGCCATGTCACACCGTCCCTTCGAGGTCTTCGCGCATGAGCGCGCCTTCCGCGAACACGCGGGCCAGCAGGAACGTGAGGAGTACGGCGAGCCAGCCGTTGATTGAAAAGCCGGCATCGATGTCGACCGGATGCGCCGGAGAGGAAACGGCTTTGCCGATCGCGCCGATGATGATGCTGAGAATCTGCAGCGTGAGCAGCACCCAGGCGATCGCCTGCAAACGGGACGCGTTCGCGGCGACGAATGGGTCACCCTCGCGAACCGTCTGAACGATCGCGAGCAGCCGCTTCAGGACGACATAATTGAGTGGAATCGAGACGAGACCGAGCACGGCGATCGCGCGCAGGCCCATCACCAGCCGCGATGCCTCAGGCGAAGGAGTGAGTTTGAAAGCAGACATGATCCATTGCTCGTTCGGCGTGGCAACCAGAAGAGCGAGGATCGCGAGGCCGCCCAGCCAGTTCACTACTATGAGAATGCGCAGCACGACGTACGTGATCGGCAGCGCGGCGGATGACGAGATTCGTTTTGACATGATTCCCTACCTTCCGAATATATCGATTATCAATAAATGATTTATCGAATATAGTCAAGATAATTATCGTCAATCGATAAATACGGGATCTCCTCTAGTCCGAACGGCAGACTGATGATGTGGTTCAAAGTGAAGTATCCATCGACGATCTATGCTTCACAATGAATCATATTACTTCCCATTAAAACTGCATTTTGCTTCCAGAAAGTAGCTCACTAGCTATTCAATTGAATTTCGAGTTGATCAGAAACGAAGACGCGGCCGCTTACTAGTTTGGCAACTACGCGACCGCGCCTTCACATGCGACCTAAAGGAGAAACTAGACGCGCAATGCGCGTGTGGTCGACCTATGCGCGCACTGATGAGACCTTCTTAACATTCCAAATCAATCTTACGAGCGTGAACATCGGTATTCCGATTATCAAAACCAATTTCACAATTTCCGGAGCTTTCAGGACGAGCCTTCCAACAACTATTTCATGGATCGTATTTACGATCGCTGGACCAAGGTAGAACAGCATAAGGACAAGACCGACGCAACCTAAGAACGATCCCAGTCGCAAACTCTTCAGCACGATGAGTCCGGAGACAAACATTACCGGGCAGCCCCAGAAACCAACGTACTCAAACCAGCGATTCTGCTTTCCCCAAACCGCCCACATCAGATTTTCAAATGCTAACCAGCCAATCCCAACACCACAAACGATAAGGAGAATTGCTGTGATTAGCTTTACTCTCATAGTGACTGGTGAGTCGTATACCGCACGTGAATACTGAGAATTCCAACCGGACCGGCTTTGCACAAAATCCGAAATCCCACCCACGGTAGTGGGTGGAGTGGTTCACATCCTTTCTACGGACACCTCATGAAAGCCAACTGTAATCCCACCCACGGCAGTGGGTGGATACTTCAAATCCCGTCTTAGAAAGGACTTGAACAATCCACCAACTACCGTTGGTAGGATTCTAAGCCCCATTTGGGTTTCGTTTAGAAAGCATTTGAATGATCCACCCACTGCCGTGGGTGGGATTTCAGGACTTTTTTGTGCAAGCCAATCGGAACACACTCTTATCGTATTTTAGCAATCAAGCAATCAAGCGGCATTTTGCCGCAGGGTAGCTAAACTAATAAGACAAAGGAACAGTGGGAGATTCAAAATGTGCAAGAGCGTCCGTGCCCACACGTTCTGCTATTTAAGAGTTTCAGCGTTGAAAGGTAAAACACAATGAAGATCATGTTGTCCAAATCGGTTGCACCCATTATCGCTTTGATCATGTGCTCGAGCCTGGCCTTTACGGGAGGTATGGCGAACAACGTCTCGATTGTGCGGCCTGAACCACAGACACAACAATTAAAAAAGGTTGACGATCGGTTGATCGCAGGTACGTCGAAATTCGCATTCAAGCTCTACGAGCAGGCGCTGAAACAACCTGGGCGAAAAGAATGTTTTTATTTCTCCGACGAGCGTCATGCTGGCTTTGGCAATGACATATAACGGCGCTGAGGGTGAGACTCGGCGCGCGATGGCAGACGCACTCGGCCTGCAGGGCATGAGCCTCGAAGAGGTAAATCGTGCTGCTGCCGATCTGACATCGGCACTTGGCAGTACCGACCCGAAAGTACAGCTCAAAATCGCCAATTCAATCTGGACGCGAAAAGGCTTCACTCCTAAGCCTGCCTTTCTTCAGCGAACTAAGGAGAATTACGCGGCTGAAGTAGCAAGCCTCGATTTCGCGAGTCCCAACAGCGCCCGAGACAATCAATTCCTGGGTGAGCAAAAACACTGAAGGCAAGATTGAAAAAATTATTGATCAAATCGGCTCGGACAAAATCATGTTTCTTATCAATGCCATTTACTTCAAAGGCGAATGGCAGGTTTCATTCCAGAAGGAAAAAACTAAGGACGATGTGTTTCGACTTGCAGGTGGGAGTCAGAAAAAACTTCCTATGATGTTCCGATCCGGAAAGTATATCTATCAAAAAGGTAAGGATTTTCAGGCCGTAATCCTACCGTATGGTACGGGAAAAATAAGCATGTATGTTTTCCTGCCTGACGAGAACACAACTTTAGATCAATTTGAGCGAAACCTTACGCAGGAGAATTGGGAAACCTGGATGAGGGGCTTCCGATTAGCGCCCGGTGAATTGACGTTGCCGCGTTTCAAAGTCGAATACGCGGCCGGCCTCAATGACATGCTGAAGGCCTTGGGAATGGCGGAAGCTTTTGATTCCGCGCGAGCGGATTTTTCCGGAATAGCGGAGGTATCTGGTGGCAACAGAATTTATATCTCCGAGGTTAAGCACAAAGCTTTTGCCGAAGTAAACGAAGAGGGCACGGTCGCTGCGGCGGTCACGTCCGTTGGAATGGGCCTAACTTCGGTTCAGCCGCCACAAGAGAATTTTGTAATGAAGGTGGATCGCCCGTTTTTCTTCGCGATTCGCGACAACGCAACGGGTAATGTGTTGTTTATGGGTTCAGTCGTAGACCCGGAGTAAATTGTTGCTTCTAGGAAATCTCGGCGCCGCAACGGGGACACGCGTTTCCAGTTCGAAACGGTAAGTTGGTTTGGACCATGCGTCCGCACCAGTCGCAAAATTTCGTGAACCTCAACCATCCGAATACGACTATCGCAAGCACGGGAAGCACTACAACCAGAAAGATCTTGTCAGGAATGGAGATTGACAAAGACACAACCATGAAAATCGCAAAACCTGCCATCCACCAGCGAAACGCCTTCCGCTTAATGGTAGCCTTCCTGTTCATGCGAAGAATGTAAGCATTCGAGATCAGGAAAACCACAAATATAACAGTCATCAAGTACTTCATTTCTCTTCCTACTTCATTCGATTGTACTTCCTCAACGCTGTTACCACGCGATCTCCCGGCAAGCCGAAGACGCGGATGCCGTCGGCGCCCGTCATCGTCTGTGCCGCCAACATGGCGTTCACGACGGCTTCTTCGGTCGCGTCGATCGTTGCTCGAAAGAGAGGGTCGATTCGATCATTGGGCAGCATGACCAGCGAGGGTGTGCCCTCGGGCTTCGCGGCGCCCGCGTTTGCAGTCGAAAACGCGAGGAACAGATCACCGGATGAATTTCCCGCGAAGCTACCTAATCGTCCCATCCCAAGGCTGACGCGTCGAGCGATGCGCTCCAGTTGGTGTGGCAACAGTGGCGCGTCCGTGGCAACGATGACGATGATCGATCCTCGACCTTCGTGATCGGCCACGCTGCCCTCGTCACTAACACGTGGACCACGTCCGGTTGCCGAGCATGGTGGAATGCCGCGTGTCCAGGGCCTACTCAATGGTTGCGGAAGTACTGTGCAGGTTCGAAGGTCGGTGATCTCGGAACGAATCGGAGCTCCAAGGATCCGCAAGTCGCCTCCGTAGTTGCATTGGACCAGGACTCCGACTGTATATCCGCCTTGCGCGGCTGTCAGCACGCGCGACGAGGTGCCGATGCCACCCTTGAATCCGTTGCAGCCCATCCCCGTGCCGCCGCCCACGCCACCTTCTTCGACGCGGCCGGGCTTAGCACGATCGAGCGCCTCAATTGCATGGGCCGCCTTCACGTGCTCGCCGTTCGCATCATTTAGAAAATCAAATGTTTCAGCAACGATAGGATAAGTAAAAATAAACTCGCGGCCGTTCTTTAGTTGCCATTGAATCGCGGCGTCGCGCACTGTCCCCACGCTGTGCGTACCAGTCAATAGGATCGGTCCTTCGAGAAAACCGGATTCCTTGATCCAATTGATGCCGGTCATGTCGCCATTACCGTTCTGGTTGTACGTTGCCGCGAACACGGGATCCCAGTTGCCCCGCGGGCGCGGAAGTATCGCCGTGACACCGGTCCGAATCGGTCCTTTGCCAGGCACGAGTTTGCCTTCACCTTCGATGAGCGTCACGTGTCCGACAGCAACGCCAGGAACGTCCGTGATCGCATTCATTGGACCTGTTGGCCCAGGGAACGGAATTCCTAAATCGCGGCCGCGCGGCCGGTTCTGTGCTGCACCAGGGATTGCAGTGGCCGCGGCCAATAACAGCCCGAGTGCCAGTCGATGGCTACTGCTTTTGAGCGCCAGGTGAGAGTTTGATTTCAATGTTCATCGCTCGTCCCTCCCTGCCAGTTGTAAGTGATGTCAGCGCTTCGTTGTTATTCACTCATCGCTCAGCACCCAACCAGAAAACTGTTTTACTGTGCCGCAGGTTGGTCCACCGTCTCTACCTGTGCCTGGCACACGCACCTCAATTACACAGACGCATCCGACGCCTGTTCAATCATGGGCCAGGTTATGCCTGCAAGCGGAATCTTTAATCGACGACTCCACGGTGTGTTTGTTTGTCCAGCGTAGGTACCGATGTCGAGATAGATGAAGCGATTATTCGCAGGACCTTGTGCGAAGGAGCCGAGAAAATTCGGTTGTCCGTTTTTCCCTTCTTTGACGCGAATTGGGAATTCGAATCGCAGATCCTGTTTCGTAAATCTCTGCTTCTGAACGGTTTTGTAATCGTTGCCGTGACCTTCCTGAACACCGATATCAACACCGCCTGGCGGCCTCTCGACGATTACGCGAAGAGTTACCTGTCGTTCCATGTGACGCAGCATAACATCAACTCGGAATCGGGCCAGCAACCAAAATCCGTAGAGGTGCAGTTTGAATTAACGCCGAAGGCGTTGGCTAATTTGAGCCCAGGGTTGGAGCGCAGCGACAAACCCTGGGAAACAATCGCAAATTACAATCAAACCCTGAAAGGGTTAGGCGGTTGGCGAACCCTTTCAGGGTTCAATAATATTTTTCGTTGAGTTGACCCAGGGTTCTCGCTATGCTCGAACCCTGGGCTGAAATTAGCCAACGCCTTCGGCGTTATTCAACTCACGACCAAGTTCGTTAATGAATGCTTGTCTGGCTTCCGGATACTTCAGCATTGCAATTTTGTACAGGCTCCTGGCTAAGCATAGGTGACCTTCGATCCAGCGATAGAGATTACTCGGTGATTTTCCAACTGCTGGACCAGCGCATCCACTTCGCCCGGAGAGAGCTTATTTTGAAACAGCGAGGCAATAGTACTCTTGAGTTTCGCAACTGTACCTGGCTTTGCGCTTCCGCGTAGCTTCAGATTTGCAACTACTTGAGCGTAGCGATCAGCCAACAACTTCGTTGCTTTCGCCGGCGCCTGGGGTCCCGCTTTCGTAACCTTCCGCTGGACTCCGTTTGGACACTTAAACTGTCCCTTCTGATTCAGAAAAACCTGAATCTTCTCCTTCAGGGACATACTTCCAAGCAAGTTGTTTAGGAACTTGCAGCAAGCGACGCAATTTCCGTCGTCATTGCTGCCGCGGTTGGCCTTCGCTACCAGATGCTCGACGGTGGCATCGGTCGCCGGAAGTGGCCCCTTGCAGAAGAAGCACAATCCTCCTTGCGCGAACAGCAATCGTGTCAAAGATCCGTTGTCGAATTTGGTTTTTTGCATGAGTCTTTCCTGATTAGTCAAAACGGTTGAGTCGTTTTGAGAGGTGGGAATCGGCAGGAGCAAATTCTGCTAACCGAGGCTTTCGAGAGCGTTCAGGTGATTGGCTGCACGTCAAGCCCGGTTAACGGCCTACGTCAGTATAGCATTCGGCCAGCGTCTCAGAACCTGAAATCTTCATGCTTGAGTTCCAATCGAGAGTCAAAGTAATTGTGAGTTTCAAAGTATTTCTTGTTCGATCACTTCCGTGACGCGCGACGAAGAGCGGCGGCGACGCGGTCTTTTGTTTCTGCCGATGGAACGTCTTGCTGTTCCCACCATTCAAGTGTGCCGGGATGGATTTTGGCTCCGCCATCTACCAACGCTTCGATGATCTCGGCATGAGTTATTTCGTGTTCGTGAATTGCACTCCAAAGTGCCTGACCTAAGACCGTGCCGCCGTACCTATTCACGATTTCCATAGGAACTTTTCGATCGATCATCACCTTGACAACTTCGATTCGACCGCACGAGGCGGCATAGTGAAAGCAGTTCATCCCAGACCGCATACCCGCAACAGGGTCCACTCCTTTGTCCAGCAAGTAAGCGATAACCCTGGCTCGACCCAGAAACGAAGCACATGTGACCGTCTCACCAGAGCCTCGGGCTCATTTTCAAAATAGCCACGATCGAACCAGTCGATTATCTGATTGTCGAACGCCTCACCGCCGCCAAGAACTTTCTCAACCCGAGAGTAGTTGCCATCGGTGATGTCTTTAACTGCCTGTTTCCACAACTCATCCATATCATTTACGCCATGATAACCATTTCGACTGCGGGCAATTAGAGTATCGGAGTTGAAGTCTTCCGAATCTACTGATTAGCTTCAGCCTCTTTCTCCATAATCACCATGTTCTCGCCTCGACCTACCAATCCCACCAGCACAAATCCATCAGATTCAGCTTGGGCCACTTCCTTCTGTAGTGTCGAGGTTCGGCTTGTCGCCAGAAGCCGGTATTCGTAACGCTTAGTTGATTTGGGTGCCTGCTCAAGGACAGCCACGATCTCATTGTTCAGAAACCCTTCCTTGGCAGTGATTGTACGAGGCAGCAGGCGGAAGCCCTCTTGTGCAGCCTGATTAAGCTCCTTCTCCATCGTACTCGTGCGCGTTGTTGCCAGCAGCCTGTACTTGTAAGTATCCGGCCCCTGCGTCACACGCTCAAGGAAGAGCACCATCTCAGACTGGTTACAACTCGATGCGGCAGAAATGATGCGGAAGCCCTGGCTTGACGCTTGCTCGAGCTCCTTTTGCATGGTCGATGTCTTGACAGTAGAGAGCAAGAGATACCGGTTTTCTGGATCTATTTTCAATTTGCCTTGTGCAACTGTAGAAACAGCGCTAAGCAAAATTAAGGGGAGGACAAGCGTGTAAATTGGTTTCATGTGTAGGGCTCCTGTTAGTTAGGCATGTATTACTCGGGGAGGTGGGCTGTCTGCAGACCGTTCTCATAGAGAATTGGAAGAATGGTCCAACGGAATCGAAAGGTAAGAACTAAAGAATCAAGATCGGAAGTCCGTCTCCCATCATTCTCTATGTCTGACGTCGTCACACTACCACCTTGAGCTTCGCACGTCCAGAAACATTGATGTAACTAAGTTCCTTGTTGCGAATCCAGGAAGCATGGAATGAATTTTGAGAGGACTCTGAGGACGGATCAAGGACTTGCGCGTTTGCATAAGTTTGAATTACGCCGAAGGCGTTCGCTAATTGCAGCCCAAGGTTGGAGCGCAGCAACAACCTTGGGATTAGATCACCAAAATAGTCATAAACCCTGAAAAGGGTTCGCCAACTGCCTAACCCTTTCAGGGTTTGATCGCGATTTTTGAATTTATTTCCCCAGGGTTCTCGCGAATGCTCGAACCCTGGGCTGCAATTAGCGAACGCCTTCGGCGTAATTTCAAACTGATGCACTACCAACGTCTCGCTTACTTCCTAATAAAAGTACGTTTGAGTTACTGCTTCCCGTTTGGACCATCGACTGTCATGTCTATTCTGAGAGTTTTGCCGTCAGGCGAGAGCACCCACTTGCGCGTCGCCTGAACAGTGAAGGCGCCGTCGGGCGTATCAAAAGACGCGTTTTCGCTGACGTCAATGCTGTTGCCGTCTGCGGCCCATTTAGCTGTCCGCTTGCCCTTGCCAGTCTGTCCGCCTGGAGTTCTCGGGGTGAACTCCACCTCTTTGCCGTCAAGCATGTAGGTGTCGGGTACGACTTGTTCTCCCTGTTCCGTTATCAATTTCGTCTCAACAGAGAGCTTATCCCCAGTCTGCACGACGGTCATGAGCTGGTCCATGCCGGGCGGCAGTCCTTCACTGTTAGCCTTGTCCAGTGTCCAGGTGCCACTGAAATCAGCTTTCGCTGACGTCATGACCGTGTACAGTGTCAAAACCAGAACAACCATGCAGCCTTTTGCGATAATGCGTTTCATTGTGTATTTCCTTCTCGGTTAAGTGTGGCAATGTTTCGAGCATCTTGCGTAGCTCGCTTTCCGGCAGCCAACGTCCGCGCACCATGACGCCCGCACGCTTCGATAGATTAGCGACTGATTGAAGCGGATTAGCGTCGAGCAGAAGTAGGTCTGCGCGCATGCCGGCTTCGACTGTGCCGAAGTCGCGCGGTGCTTTCATAATCTCCGCGAAATACTCCGCTGGATTGCGCGTGGCCGCTTCGATGGCCTGGTAAGGCGACAAGCCCGCCTCAACGAAGCTCTACAATTCTCTGTGCGTACCAAAGCCTGGGACGAGAAAGAACTGCGGTGAATCCGGACCGATCGAGCAACTTTGCGCCGGCCGCATGTAAAGCGACCACCACCTTGTTGCGCAGTTCGATGTAGCGTTGCCGTTCGCTCGCCGGAGCGGGATGGCCCATAGTTGATTGTTTCTGTTTGGCGAACTGGTCGCGCATCTTGGCCGGGACGTATTGCATCTCGGGCCACTTCAAAAGGTCTTCCGGTTTCGTGTCGGAGACGATCAATTTAAATAGCGTTAGAGTCGGGTCATTCCAAACACCGGCCTTGCGCGTTGCTGCTGCAAGTGCAGGAAGCTTGCTTTCGTCAATGTGTTCGAGCACAGGCCCGAGCACGATCTGCGAAGGTGTAGGCTTTACCGGTGAATCGTCCGCGACCATTGCCTGGAGGTATCCATCTAAATGCTCGATGGAGGTTTGTTGTGCGTCCAACGCGCGCTTCAGTCCGACCGTCGCAGTGACGTGGCCCGCGAAAGGAATGCCGACGCGTTTCGCAGTTGCGGCAATCGCTGCGTAAGTCTCCGGCGATAACCCTTCATGAACTTTCAGTAAATCGTAGCCCGCCTTTTTCTGTTCAACTACGACACGCTCTGCCGCTTCGGGCGTCGGCACGTTGTTGCCCAGCAGCGGCGGTCCTGCGGTGTAAATCGACGGGCCCAGCAACTCGCCTTTCGCCACGCGTTCGCGCAACAGGAGATGCTCCGGCTTGCCGATCATGTTTCTGATGGTCGTCACGCCATTCGCCAGAAACAATTGCAACTGCTGGCTCGCCAAATCATCCGGTTGACCCGCTCCAGGGAATAAGTGGACGTGCATGTCCGCAAGCCCGGGCATCAGGTATTTGCCGCGCCCATCAATCTGAAGCGCCCCGGCAGGCACTTTCGTCTTGTCCACGGGACCGATTTCGGCAATTCGCCCATCACGAACGATAACGGTCTGCCCGGCTAAGATTCGTTCGCGATCAAAGGGGACGACGTTAACGTTGATGAAAGCAATTGTCTTTGGCTGTGCTTGCAACTTGCGAGTTCTGCCTCGCGCCGTGAACGACGAGGGTGCTGAAGGTAACGAGGACGAGCAGTACGCTCCAAGAGATCTAGTGACCATATGTCGACGAAGGTAGTTGTTAGACAGGATTCACAAGATTAGACAAGATTTACATGTTAATCCTGAAAAATCTTGTAAATCCTGTCTAACGTTTACTCTGTTCACTTTGAGTCTACAGAGGATGTCAGACGCGGCAACTGAATTGTGCTGAGCAGTGCTTTAGGAGGGTTGTTACGGTCTTTTTATTTACTCACCCAACACCGCGAAGAACCTGTCACGATAATTGCGGCTCAGCATTAGTTGCTGGCCATTCTGAAGAACCAGGTCCTGATCACCATTGGAGCGCGGATATATTTCTTTAATCTTCTCGACATTGACGATGACTGAGCGATGCACGCGGACGAATTTTTCAGGGTCGAGCTTCGTCTCTAAAGATTGCATCGTCCCGCGGATCAAATGCGACTCGCGCCCCGCGTGCACCTTCAGGTAGTTTCCGTGAGTCTCAATCCAATCAATCTCATCGGTTGGTAGCAGGATAGTGCGCCCGGTCAGTTTGATGGTCAGTCGCTTTAAGAATTTCGATCCTGATTTGATGTCTTCGAGCATTGCCCGAAAGCGGCTGTCGAGATGGTCGTCCCGAGTCACTTGCGCGAGACGAGATTTCGCGCGATCCACGGCTTTGTTCAGACGCTCGCAATCCACTGGCTTGAGCAGGTAGTCGAGCGCGTTCACCTCGAAAGCCTGAATCGCATACTCGTTGTATGCCGTGACGAAGATCACTACTGGCGACTGCGTTCCTCACTTAACGCCTCCAGGACGCCGAAGCCATCCAGCGCCGGCATCTGCACGTCGAGAAAAATCAGGTCGGGTGCGAGTGCGCGAATGTCTTTAACGGCCTTCTCGCCATTGTCGCACTCGCCCACAATCTCTATTTCAGGGTCGCCTGCGAGGCAGCGTTTGAGCCGGTCGCGCGCGAGCGAGCACATCGTCAATAATCAGCGTTCGTATCATTCTTATTGCTTTCGACTTCCCTGAAAGGGACACTGATGCGAACCGTCACGCCTTTGCCAGGAAGGCTGCTTAAATTGAAGGTGTGTGCGTCGTTGTACAAATGCTTCAGACGCTCGCGAGTATTGATGAGTCCTACTCCACCTTGCACGCCTGTTCCCTGCCCCGACATTCCCATTCCATCATCAATAATCTCGACGTAAAGCTTGCCATCCAGCCGGCGCGCGCAGACTTCTATGTTACCGCCTTCGGGTCGGGGCGAGATACCGTGTTTAATGGCATTCTCGACGAGCGGCTGCAAGATCATGTTTGGCACGGCGGCGTCGAGCGTCTCGGAATCGATACTGACTCGCACATTCAACCTGTCACGCATCAACGTCTTGTGAATCTCCACGTACTTTTCGAGGAACTCTATCTCTTCTTTCAGAGTCACCTCCTGCGCCTTCTCACTTGCGAGCGAGAATCGAAGCAGTTCGCTCAAGCGCACGATGCTGCGGTCTGCGACTACGGGATCACTGTAAACGAGTTCGGCGATTGCGTTGAGCGTGTTGAAGAGAAAGTGTGGGTGCAACTGCGTTCTGAGGGCCTGCAACTCTGCTTGAGACAGCCGGAATTCTCGTTCCTGGTATTTGCGAAAGTAGTTGATCGCCTGGCTGACGGCGACGATGGCCCAGTAAACCATTATGTTCGTGGCGCCCAATCCGATAAGCAGGGCCCAAAGAGGCGGCTGCCGCTGATTTGAGCTCGACCATGCATCCATCAAGGCGTTGACGTTTTGAAATAACCAGATGTGCAGGAGCGCAACCGGCCCACACAGCAAGCAGATGTATTACCAGATTGCGAAACAGGTGACGCTCGAAAGTGAATCGTCTCCCAAGCCAAAGCACGAGCGGCGTGAGAGCCGCCCAAACGTAAAACAGCATCAAGGATGCAAGGAGTGCCTGTCCCCATGTCGGAGGCGTCGGCGAGCGCAGGTTGGCGAGGTAGGTTTGCGGAGTAAAGAGCAGCGCCAGGAAAGTCCAGCAGCCTACAATCACGCACGCCACTTTCCAGTATCGCTCCAGCAGATTTCTAATACTCATTTCAGTTGAGCCTCAATGGAGACGCACTTATCTGAACACAACCCATGATTTGATAACCCTACTTTGAACGCCGAACAAAGTGCAACATAGTCTTCCGGTTTGCGTACTACTACGACTGACAGATGAACTCTATCGAGGTTGACAGACTTTCGCGCACTTTCAACGACCGGCGCGCCGTGGACAGTATCTCCTTCACGGTAGAGGCAGGCGAGGTGTTTGGTTTCCTGGGCCATAACGGCGCGGGCAAGACGACTACGATCCGAATGCTAAGCGGCCAATTGCGACCGACGGCCGGCGCCGCCCGAGTCGTTGGGTGTGACGTTACGACTGAACAGGGACGCCTCAGGCCTCTGGTGGGAGTCGTTTCCGAGAATCAAAACCTCTACGAACGTATGTCCGGTAGAGAAAATCTGGCTTTTGCTGCGCGACTCTACGGCGCCAATCCCGGACGAATCGACGAGGTGCTTCATCAAGTCGGCATGCTCGAACGAGCCAACGACAACGTTCGGCATTATTCCAACGGCATGAAGCAACGCCTCCTTATCGCTCGTGCACTCCTTCATCGTCCACAAATAATTTTTCTTGACGAACCGACCAGAGGATTAGATCCGGTAGTAGCGCGCGAGATTCGTCGTCTGGTGGTCCAACTTTCAACTCAGGGTGTAACTATCTTTCTAACTACTCACTACATGGAAGAAGCAGATGAGCTTTGCCGGCGCGTAGCCTTTCTCAGTGAAGGACGTATTGTCGCTCTCGATACACCCGACAATCTCAAGATGGCCCACGGTCAAAAATCTCTCGAAGCAACACTCGACACTGGTGAAACTCTGACCATCGCGTTGGATGATGAAAATGCCGGCAAGCAGTTAGAAGAGCTGGTAAGTGCCGGACGTCTGCGAACGTTGCACTCGACCGAGGCGACACTCGAGGACGTGTTTATTCAGATAGCCGGAAGGGGATTGTCTGAATGAGCTGGCGAGTTATTGCTGCGATCGCACAGAAAGATCTCATTGATGCGATAAGAAATCGTTACCTCCTTGTCGCTCTACTGACGCCATTATCAGTCGCGCTTCTCCTCCGCCTGATGTTGCCGGGCATGAACAGTCTGAACAACCTGACTATCGTGGTCCATGATCCAGACCGTTCGACTATGGTGTCGCAGTTACGCGCAGTTCCACAGTTAAAGTTGGTAGACGCGGATTCCGAGGCAACTGCTCGAGATGAAGTAGAAAAGATCAAAGCCGCCGGTGCCCTCGTGGTCCCAGCGGGCTTCGATGCGGATGTAGCTGCGGGTAAACAGCCGAAACTTACCGTCTATGTTAACAATAGGAAGAACAGTATCGAGCAAGCTACTTTCAGGGGCTTCGTGGAACGGCGGGTAGAAACCTTAGTGCAACGGCCACCGCCGGCAGAAATAAACTGGCTCAATGTTCGCGAAGAGGCTGCGTCTCAAACCGGGCGTGGGATTAACCTCACCCAGATGATGCTTCCTTTGCTGCTGTTGCTGACCTTCGGCATGACCGGGGCGCTGGTAGTGCCGTTGCTGCTGGTAGAGGAGAAGGAAAAGCGCACAATGGATTTCCTGTTAACCTCGCCGGCAAAGCTTACAGAGGTAATTGCAGGCAAGGCTCTGACAGGCGTCGTTTATAGCTTGTTGATTGGGGGAGTGTTGTTGGGTCTCAATCGTCAGTTGATTGGCAACTGGCCACTGACCATGCTGACTATCCTGTTGGGATTACTTTTGATTGTCGCAATTGGATTGCTTATGGGCAGTCTCTTTCAAACCACCATGCAGGTGAACACGTGGGCCAGTCTCGCTCTGCTTGTGCTCATTGCACCGAGTTTTCCTTTTCCCGGCTCGCCGGCGGTGCTGGATGCAGCGATGCATTTTATTCCCACCTACTATTTTTCGGAGGCGCTGAAATTATCACTCGCCGGAACCAGCTCGCCACGGCTGTGGGGACATTTAGCAGTAGTATTGGCCTTTACCTTAGTTTCGTTTTTCGCTGTGACCTGGGCGCTGCGACGGGAACAGAATTAAGACTTCTTTCAAAATCCGACGACTCCCTGCTATGGGTGTATTCTCTCTCGGAGGTGTCTGATGAAAACTCGACTTTGCTTACTGATACTACTGCTTTCAACTACTGGAGCAACACTTACTTATGGCCAGGGAGAGAAGAAGCCCAGGACGATTGCTGATTACCAGCCACGCACGTTGCAGGAATTGACCACTCTACTCCCTGAAACATTCCGCGCTGCTCTCGCCGAGCGAGGAGTACAGGGCAATAAAGATATGAAACAGATTGTGCATGGTCAGCTGTTTCCGTCTCGCGTGAAGGTTGTTTACAGCGGCACGAAGAGATCACTCCTCGAAGACAAGCGGAACGTTATCATTAGTTGGGCCAATCAATTCGCGGGCATGCCGGAGTTTTACACGGTTCCTTACCAAACAGAACTGCTCTTCACAGAAGGCGGTGAGAACTATTGGCTTGCCGTGCACAAGGACCTTTTGGCGCAGGAGTGGAAACAGGGTGACGCGTTGGAGCTCTTCGTCATTAAACTCGGCAATGTTCGAATCGGCGAAGAGTTTGAGCCGGTGCTTCTGGTAGAGCGAGCCACCAAAGGCACAAAAATCACAGAATAACTTTTTGTGACTTTTGTACCTTTTTGTGGCTGATCATCCGGTCATTGAACGTTTGGTCTCACCAACGGAAATTCTTTATCGTCAACAAACACATCCAGGACCGTGAAGTTCGCAGGAATCATTGTCGCGAATGCGTGATTAGTAAGTAGTAGTGAACCCTGCTTACTAAACGCCGCATTTGCTGGTGAATCATAGGGAAAGATCGGACTACCTGCGGGATTTGTCAGTCGTGCGACCTCCGTTGCATTCGGCGCAAGGATCGAAACACCGGAATTAAACGGCGCCGCGAGAACAACGTAGAGCTTGCCTGATTTGCCGAACGCAATCCCATCCGGCGCCTCGCCACTGTACTGATAGAACGTTTGCAAGTCAGCGGCAGCCGGGGAATTCACGAGTGGTAATCTATAGATCTTTCCACCCAGAAAATTGCCAAGTGGTCCAACGCCTTCGGCCGTCACTGCAAAATAGATTTTACTGTTGTCAGGACTGAGACGAAGACCATTAACACCGAACGGCGTGTCGAGCCGACTATCCTGAAACCAGATCTGGGGCTGACCACCGCCCGCGGGAATGCGCCAGATCGTCGCCTGAAAAGAATCGCTCAGGTAAAGATTGCCGGCTGGATCGAAAGCAATGTCATTTGGAAGTGGTGGTAAATCCACAACCGTCGGCGAACACGGACTCGATTGTGTTTGTGAACAAGCAGCGAGATTTGGAAGCGGCGTCGCATAGATTTCCTGATTGCCACTTCCCAGATCCAACCGCACGATTCCTAATTGCAGGTTAACTACATAGAGACGACCTTCACCGTCGAATGCAATGCAGGAATTCGCGTGTGGGAACTGCGTTTGCTCGCCTTGAATTTCATAAGTTCGCAGTAACTCTCCGGTCTTCGCGTTGTATGCGAAAACTTTCGACGCCGGAGTTCCGGCGGTGTCAAAGCTGGCAGGACCAGCAACATAGACTTTATCGCCGTTGACAGCGATTCCTTCCGGAAAACCCGGTGGGGTTGGAACGGTGGCGAGTATTTTCACGTCGCCGAATGGTCTATCTGTATCCGTCGTTGCTGTAATAGTTGCGGTCACGCAGAGAATCATCGCAAGGACGAACAGAGTTCTGGCTGGCAGGTTATTAAGATGGCTGGTAAATGACTTCATAAGGTGCTCCTTTCGTGGAGGGCTAGAGGTTTCGCGAGGAATGAATTGAAATGATCAAGCAACCGCTTCGATTGCTAACTGATCACAAACGCGGATTAGGAAGGAAGATTGGAGCAGCAGCGCCGCAAAAATTGTTTGGGTTGACTACGGTGAGAGTTGAGGAGGAGTTGTTGGGTAGGCGTAACTGTAGGGCGGCCCTCCGTGGCCGCCCCAGGTTCCACGTTGTGTTCCGCGCTGGGGCGGCCACAGAGGGCCGCCCCTACAGTTACATTCGATGGCCGCCAGTTACATGCGAGCCGTGAAGACCGAGGTAGGGACTCCTCTATGAGCACCAGAGCCCGCTGTTGAGCGTCGCCTGGCTGATCGGGTTGCACTTGCCCGGGCCGGGGTTACCGGTCGTGCCGCAGTCTTTGCAGATCCAGGCGTTGCCCTCCTGATCGCGATAGATGTCGCGACAGGGGCGCCCGGAGAACTGCGTCCAGCAACCCGAGAACGTCCAATTGGCTGCTGGCCGGACCTTCATCTTCGCACTACTTCTGACAGCAACACGATCTGTAGGCTGAGCCACGCCAGGGACGAGGAATAGAGTAAATAGAACCACGGCGACTGCTGCGAGTTGAATTCTGCGCAAAGTCATTTGACACTTCTCCTTTCTGATCTCATTGAAGGAGCAAGCGTGGAGCGCCTGTTAACACCTGCTCCGTGATAAGTAGCATTGGGAGGAATGTCGGGAGTGCGTGGAGTATCTCCCAAACAAGTAAAGAAAACAATTGGCTTTCCGCAACGCTTCTTCTTTATCTCGCGAGCAACACACTCACAGTATCGTTTTCAAGATTGCTCGCGATCAAGTCGATCTTTCCGTCGCGGTTGACGTCACCGAGATCCAGTCGCCACGTACCTGGTCCACTTTGTATCGTCGGGCCCGTTGCGAACCCGCCGCGACCATCACCAAGCATTACGCGCACACTATCGCCTCCGGCAGCCAGGACATCCATTTTGCCGTCGCGATTCACGTCAGCGACGGCGGCATGAAAGAGCTTACCACCACCATCGAATGGTGAAGCCGTCGCTTCAACGAACCCGCCGCGGCCATCGCCAAGCATCACTGTTAACTGATTCATATCGTGATGAGTCACGACAATGTCAGGTTTACGATCGGCGTTGATGTCGTTGATAACCGCAAACCAGGGCTCACCAGTCCGGAGCGGTAATTGGCTGGAGCGAAAACCTCCGCCTCCGTCGGCCAGGAGCAGAGTTAGGGCCTTACTCATAGGTAGTTGTTGCGATCTCAATGGACCAGTTGCAGTCGCAGTCGCGACGATATCGAGCTGCCCATCGCCATTGACATCGCCAACCGCGAATGGATACGGGCTTGGACCAACTGCGAATGGCGAGCGTGGTGCGCGAGTGAAGCCACCACGCCCATCGCCAAAAGCGAGCGACACGTCATTGTCTGTACTGTTGACGGTGACGAGGTCGAGCTTGTTGTCGCGGTTCATGTCAGCAAGAGCGACGTGATGCGTGTGCGGCTGATTACCGGCCCTCATCACGATCGGAGAGTTTGGAGCGGTGGTGAATCCGCCATTGCCGTCTCCGAGTAGCAGCAACACACCGTAACTGTCGTGAGTACTGACAGCGAGGTCCAGCTTGCTATCAAGGTTTACATCTCCGAGTGCAATTTCGTGAGGAGGGTCAGGCACGGTTATCGCGCTACCGGCGGCCGCGAACTGCCCGTCACCTTTGCCGAGGAGAATGGTGATGCTGCGATTCCTTCCGCACGCCACGACGACGTCCAGGTTTTTATCATTGTTCACGTCACCCGTGATTACATTACCGGGGGCGCCAGGGATCGAGATCGGCGAACCGCGGGCAGGAATGAATAATGACTGTTGCGCCTCAGTGTTGTTCGCGTTTCCCGACGGGCAGGAAGTAAAGAATAAGCACAGTACGGTTGGTACTAAAAGCAATATCGAATGGTTGGCAAAAGAGTCTCTCAAAGCTAGTTTCCTTTTGAATTGGAGTTAGCTGAATCGAGGGCTTCAACCATTAGACGTGCAACAGATTGTTTTTCTTCCCGCCGCTGTTACTCCCTGGGACAAGAGACACCCCTGGACCAAGTAGCTTTTCGACATCACTACGCGTCGAGTGTAGGGCTTAAACGCGACTTATACGCCTCGTTGCTGGAGCAGGTCAATGGTAAGGATTGTAGGGGCGGCCCTCCGTGGCCGCCCCAACATTGCCACATTGTCGGAGCACTCAGGTAAGCGATTCCTTGACATTCGTTTGTATGTGTAGTTTAAGTGCGCTGTATAGCTGGCTCTCCTCGCCGGAAAGGCGCCGCAGAACCACTCACGACGTCTTAGGAGTGAACCTCATGGATACAAAGACGCTAAACGCAGCAGGAAAAATCCTGGCACTCATACTTGTCGTTTTTGTTGTGGGCTTTCTATTAATGGGTTCAGGTCAAAGGTCCAGCGAAGCTGCATTGCAGGAACAGAATCCTCGAGAGCTTCAGTGAAGCAGGACGTACCAATCAAAGTTAAAATCAAAAAGGAGAAGGAACAGTCGTTTAAGGACTTGAAAAACGCGAAGTGGCCCAGCGAGTTTGAACTTGAGGTTACTAATACCGGTGAAAAGCCGATTTATTACCTTTACTTGGATCTGATTACTGACGTGAAAATAGGAGGAGGGCCTTTAATGTTTGGCCTTCAATATGGCAGGCCAGAACTAGGAGACTTAGTAAGTAAGGCTTCACCCGATGATGTTCCCATCAAACCAAAAGAGACCTATGTTTTCAAGCTTCATCAAGGACAAATACCTGCATGGGAAAAGAGTGTCATTGAGGGCCGGCACTCAGACGCAACAAAGATTCGCGTCTTGCTGCACGGTTTAAGTTTTGGTGATGGCACAGGGTACTTCGGGAACACCCCGTATCCACCTGCCTCTAAACGACAATTGGACAACGGGCTTAAAAAAGAACCTGTTAACAGAATCCTGCAACGGTCGAGTTCGCCCCCGAATCTCCAGGCCAAAACGTCAGTCATCAGTGAAAAACCGGCGATG
The DNA here is from genome assembly GCA_963748155.1 of uncultured Acidobacteriota bacterium. GTDB lineage: Bacteria > Acidobacteriota > Blastocatellia > Pyrinomonadales > Pyrinomonadaceae > PSRF01. The sequence goes on from CAVVHV010000008.1 coordinate 187,075, forward strand.
TTCTCGCCGGTTAATTTTTTGTCCGCACAGCCGTCAACCTCCATGCCTGTCGCGTCTTCGGCGCCCGAGGGCAGTTGTCTGTTTCCGGAATGTATTAGCGTAATTACTGGCCCACCTCAATATGTCTGCTACAACTGTCCCTATCAAAACAGGCCCAGTGTTAGTTCAACAGGAACATGTAAGGAGCTTATCTATGGCTCAATAGAATGCTCGACTGGAAGTGAGCCTTATTTGTGTCAAACTATTGCAGTCCTGGAATGTGGCTTTGGGCCATTCCCCTCGCCTTCACCGACGCCCTCACCAGAGCCATGTCTCTATTGCAGCGATCCGGCCGCGCTCCATCCCGCAGACTGCTCTGATCCAGCCCATCCAAAATGTAATCCTTTTTGGGAGTACCAGCAGAATGGCTGCTGTTATGCAATGACGTGCGAACGTATCGGCCGTCCGAAACCCGCTGGCCCACCGCCGCCATGTCCGCCCGGCTACTTCCGAACCAGTGATGCATTCCAACCTTTTCCTCTCTGTGATTTTCTACCTTGCATTCCATTGCCCCCCGGCTTGGTCGATAACGCAGAAACGTGCCAGTTCCTGAGCTACTTCTGGAACTACACTAACTTAACGTGTGACACTTCGCGAGCTGTAGGAATGTGCGGTGCCGGCCCCGATTGGACCAACTACTTTTCAACCGGCTGTTACACCGGCCTAAGCCTGTTAAGCGGACTTTGCGACCGTAGCACCATCTTCAAGAATAAGTGTGTGCAATACGGTGGAGAGTACAACTCGCCATATTGTCTTTGCAGTGGTTGCGATGTGTGCGGTGGCTCACCAATATTGATTGATATCAATGGCGACGGGTTCGCAATGACCGATGTAGCCGGTGGAGTTCTTTTTGATCTCAATGGAAACGGTATGCGTGACCCGTTGTCGTGGACCGCTCTGGGTACTGACGATGCCTGGTTGGCACTTGACCGAAATGATAACGGCACAATCGACAACGGACAGGAACTGTTCGGCGATCTCACACCACAACCTGCTTCACCGCGAAAGAATGGGTTTCTGGCTTTAGCGGAATTCGATAAACCGCAGAACGGCGGAAACGACGACGGATTAATCGACAAAAACGATAACGTGTTCCAGCAACTGCGGCTCTGGCAGGACAAGAATCACAACGGACTTTCCGAATTCGCGGAACTTCAAAAACTCCAAACCGCCGGTCTTACCATCATCGAACTTGAGTATAAGATGTCAAAGCAGACCGACATCTACGGTAACGAGTTCAAGTTCAGGGCCAAGGTTAAGGATAGTAATAAAGCGAAAGTTGCCCGATGGGCGTGGGACGTTTTCCTGCAGAGCGTCGGACTCTGAAAATAGTAATCGCCTTGACTCCCCGCGACTTTGTGCATAACGTTCAACCCGCAACTTACCACCCTGTCTGCTCGCAAGGAGATCAGAACGTGTACAGAAGATTGTTAACATCCCTTGGGCTGCTTGCCGTGCTTAGTGCTGTCGCACTGGCCCAACAACCTACGCCACCCAAAACACACTTGAAAGTCGGCGACAAGGCGCCGGACTTCTCGCTTCGTGCTACCGACGGAAAGACCTACAAGCTGAGCGATTTCAAAGGTCAGAAAAATGTCGTACTGGCGATTTATGTGCTCGCTTTCACAGGTGGTTGAACGAAGGAACTAAAGGCGTATCAGGCTGATATCGCCAAATTCGAAACCACCGAAACTCAGGTTTTCGGAATGAGTGTTGACAGCGTTCCCGCCAATCGCGAATTCGCCAAACAAATAGGAATTACCTTCCCTCTCCTCAGCGATTTCAAACGCACCGTAGTCAAAGATTATGGAGTCTTCAACGAGGAGCAAGGCTTTGGAAATCGCGCCACCTTCCTGATCGACAAAGAAGGCATCATCCGGCACATTGACGAAGGAAACGTCGCAATCGATCCAACCACCGTTGTCGAAGCATGTAACGTGCTCCAGCGGAAGAAAGCGTCGCAATAGGAATAACATCCTGTGAATCTTGTTAATCTGGTCATCCTGTTAGACAGGATTTCAGGTTTACAAGATTTGCAGGATGTATGTACTCAACAAACTCCTCCTAGCCCGCCATCAATGTTTCATTTGAAGGGACTATCACAATGCTTAACCCGACCTTACGCCTGCACCGTTTCTCTCGTACTGCTACTTACCTTTGGATACTGTTCGCCGGCACCTTCATGAGCGGCGCAATCAACACGATACACGCACAGGCACGCGCCTACGTGGCGGACTCTTGCAACAATACGGTGGTCGTCATCGACACGGGTACAAACACGGTGGTCGATACCATCCCAGTCGGCTCCGATCCCTTTGTTCCGGCTGTAACGCCAGACGGCACACGAGTCTACGTGACTAATCGGGCAGGCCATACAGTCTCCGTCATCGATACGGCGACGAACACAGTGGTTAGCACGATTCCCCTTAGCTCACTCCCATTCGGGATAGCCATCGCACCGGATGGCACGCGCGCCTACGTACCCACCTTTCCCAATATAGTTTCGGTTATCGACACGAGCACCAACACGGTGCTGTCTACCATCACGATTAGCTTTGGTCCTTTCCAGGTTGCTATAACGCCCGACGGCGCGCAAGTGTACGTGACACATGCTTTCACACTCGATAACCACGTGGTCTCCGTCATCAACACTGCGACCAACTCGTGGATCACCGATATTCGGGTCGGGCTGAATCCGATGGGAGTAGCCATTACTCCCGATGGTGCACGCGCCTTTGTGGTGAGCCGCTTCGACTCCGGCCGCATAATCGATACCGCGACCAACAACGTAATCAACTTCGGCCCGTCGGGCTATCAAATAGCCTTCACTCCGGATGGTACGCGTGCTTACGCAACGAACCTCAACGACTCGGTGTCCATCATCGACACGGCGACAAACTCCGTAGTCGACACCATCTCACTCAGCGGCTTCTCAACTTTTCCGGCGGTGACGGCTGACGGCAGACGAGTCTATGTTTCTTTTCAGGACGTAGATATAGGCCTGGTTGGTTCGGTGGTAGTTATCGACACGGCGACCAACACGGTGGTCGACGAAATCCCGGGTGTGAGCTGTCCGAATGGAATCGCCATAGCGCCTCCACAATTTCCACAAAGCAAAGACGATTGCAAGGGGCTTGGTTATCAGCGGTTCGGCCCACCCGCGTTCCCCAATCAGGGACAGTGCATCAAGTACGTCAATGAGCATGCAAACTGAGATTAACTCTAGAGCAGTTCTGCACTATCGAGATCGCGATATGCGGCGAGAGCATAGTCGAGACGATGACGCCAGGCTTCGCGCGGGAGTCCTGCGCGACCAGAGGATGATCGGGAAAGTCAGGTTCCGCACCACACAACGCCTATAGTCCAGCAACAGATCGTCGAACGAGTAGTTGCTGATGCCGGAGCTGATCAGCTCGTCGTGGTATAGGCGAAGCAACTGACGCTCGAGTTGCTGCCGTACCGTGCGATCCCAATGCAAAGCGATCAGGAATGCGAGGTCGCGCGCGCCTACGTCCAGATGCCAAAGCTGCCAATCAATAAGGTAGGGAGTGCCCTCACCTGAGCGTGGAAACAAAAAGTTCCAGGTGTGAGCGTCGCCGTGGATCACTGTGAGCGCGCGTTGATCGACAAGTCGGAACCACGGCGCGAAGAGAGGAATTGAACACGGCTTCTAACTCCACGTGATCAGCTCTCGGAAGGTCCTCGCCGAGATCGTTAAGAAAATCCGGCAGATGAGCGCTGATCCCGTTGACCATGGCGCGAAGGCTCGCTTCGGTGTGCAGTTTCCCGACCGTCGAACCCAGTGCTGGGGCTTCCCACCAGTGCGCGTGGAAGCGCGCCAGGACCGCGACGGCCTCGCGTGCTGATTTGTTGTCTGGGCGCTGCGGCCAGGGTGGGCTGAAGTGTGTCGAGCGCAGGTCTTCAAGTATTAACCATTGCTCCTCGCTGCCGGGCGGAGCAGTGGCAAGGCAATGGACCATCGGAGGAGATGATAGCGACGGAGCGAGCTCCCTGTAGAACATGAGCTCTGGTCCACCTCGTTCGGGCGCGGGGGATTGCTCGACTGGCCATTTCAGCACAAGGCGATCGGGCAGCTTAGGGGATGAGTCGGTGGAATACTCGACTTCAAGAAACCATAGATTGGAAATTCCGGTGTTGATTCGCTCCGTGATCGATATTCTGACAATCGCACCCTGTCGGAGACTGCCGGCTGCAGTGAGTGCATAGCTCAGCTCAGCGGGTGTTGTCGGAGGAGAATCCGGAGTCGGGCACATGCTCTGTCAAACTAACTTGCCTTGGCCAGGTCAGCGACGATTGCTAAGTCGGGCCAGGCCACTGCCATACTCTCACCGACCTTGAGACTGGACCAGTGAGCGCTCAACTGGTCCAGGTGTTTACATATCTCGTCGAGCTTGCGTTGATCGAGAGTGCGTGATTCCGTAGCGCTGGCCGTGGTGCGGACTGCTTTAGCTTGTTGCGCCATTGCTTCCGATTGCTTTCTCTGCTCACGCGACGAAGATCGAGCCAGCCATTCATACCAGCAAATGTAGGTGGCTCGCTCGGACTGCAAGCATTCGTCGCGCCCGTCTCGCAGTAAGTTTTTGCCGCGCGCCCGCACACGTCTTCCGGCCCGCGCAATCTTCCGCGAGCTTTCGTCGGGCTTTGTAGAGAGATGAAAAGTACCTGCAGTGCCGCCCGCGGCCAACTGCCCATAGATTCCACGAGTTAATCCAAGCTGAGCCTCAACTACCAAATGCATCATGTCGTGCGGCATGAGAGGGTCATAACCTGGCGCCGGGTTCATCTCAAGATCAGGAAATCCTGGGCGTTGCACTTCCACCGCATACCTCCGCTGACCAGTGCGGCGAAATACAAGTGTCATTTGCTGCTTTTGATGTTGCTTTGAACTTACCACTTTCTCGACTCCTGAATGTTTTACGCAGTCTGAGGGTAACTGAGTTCCTCAAAAGTCAACAATCATTGTTGGACACGGTCAGTACCACCTGCGATAGCGGGTGGGTGCGCAGCCTCAAGGTCAGTGCTGTCAACGCAAACTGTCCGCAGCATTGATCTAACGAGGTGATTGAGCAGTCGCCGCACGGCTGCGCACCCACCCGCTATCGCAGGTGGTACTGACCGTGTCCAAGTTCCAGAACGCTGCATTCGGCAGTAGCAATCACTTGCCACTGGCATGGTTTTCAAGCGTTTCGATCAAGAAGAGAATTTCGGCGGCCATTACATAGTTCAAATCATGGGCGTCAGCGAGGGTGCGGTCACGACTGCCTGCGACAATGGCTTGGAGAGCGCGGATGAATGTGCCGCAGATGACTCGGCAGATCTGGATCGGTGTCGAGTTGTTGGAGGAGGGACGCGGCGGCGGCATCGTCGCCCGCAAGTAGAAATTGAGTTACGCCGAGGCTGAAGCGGCCTTCATCGGTGTGGTTTTCGCCACCGTCACGGCGATAGGCGAGGTAGGAGTCGATGGCCTTGCGTTTTGCATCCGCAGCGGCGGCGGGGTTACCGGTGTCCGATTCGATTGGCCAAGACATCCCAAGTCTTCCAAGGTTCAGATGCATGACCAAACTGCGCGTGACATTCGATCGCTCGGCGGATTTCCTGCCGAGCTTCATCGAACCTCTTAAGCTTCCGCAGTGTATCTGCAAGATTGTGTCGCTGGAGTCCTTCCTTTGGATATTGCCGCTGCTCGACTGACTTGTCCACCGCCTGTTGATAAAAAGATGCTGCTTCTTCCAATCGTCCAAGACTGTCATACAAGTTTCCCAGTTGATTCAGCGTTGTCGCCTGTCCGCCCACATTTCCCAACTGCACCTTAATCGAAAGCGATTTCCTGTACGCATCCTCCGCTGCTTCCGGCTCGCCTGCGAGTTCATAAGCTATGCCGGTCTGATGCCAAATCACAGCGACGGATGTAGGTTCGTCCAACTGCCTGAATCGCTCACGAGCTGCCGCAAGTGCTAACAGCGCCTCTGGATAGCGGCGCTGGCCTATGCGGATGGACCCAATCTCAGCTCTGCCGACGGCGACTCCTCGATCGTCACCGAGTTTTTCTGCACGGCGAATCCTCTCTTCGTAGGCCGCCACCGCTTCATCGAGACGCCCCAAACCACTGAAGACAATGCACCTTTTTCCGAGAAGCAGACGGACGCCATTCGTTCAGCCGCTTTCGGTGGCCTTCACCTCGAAGCGCTGGAGGGCCTCGTCTAGCAAAGGTAAAGCCTGTTCCGATCGTCCGCCCCTGTGCCATACGCGGGCCAGAGGAAGCAAGACAACGCCACATCATAGTCGGCCCCGGGATACGCCTTCTCACCTGCCTCCCGAGCCCGCTGTAGCAACTGCTCCGCACCCATCAGCGCCTCTTGGATTCGTCCTGCTGCAAGCTGCTGCTCGATCCGGGTTCGTGCCGCATCGAATTGCGCCTGAATCCAAGTGTCACCCAGTGCCGCTGCCGCGACGTCACGTACCTGGCCGATTCGTTCCAAAAGTCGAGGCTTGCCGAGCGCTTGTAGCAATTGGTAGAGCGAAGTGGTCAGATCGATTGTCGCCTCAGCATCCTTCGCCCGCTGCACGATGTCGAGCAACGCGAAAAGGTTCGGTAACTCCAGCCCGGTTAGCGTCGCGGCGACTTCAATATTCCGGCTCTGTTGTTGCTGCAGGAACTCCACATATCCTCGCATCGCACTCGACCCAGTCCGCGGTGAGCTGATCGCGCTGTGCCGGGATCGATCGTTCTCCGCAGGTAGGGGCAGAGCGCGGGATTGAGCGTGAGATGATTGTAGAGATTTGGCGTCGCTAGTCCCGTCTTGATCAACTCGCCCGCCAGGGAGGGCACATCTGCTTCTTCCCATCTCGTCATTAAACGTACGACCGCCAGATTGACTCCCGCCATGAAACACCCCGAGCACGCGCGCTCGCTCGCGATTTTCTTGCGACATGCGACGCAGAGAAAGCTCGACACTCGCAAACACTGATTTCTCCCGGCTCCCGGGAAAATTCTTTTCCATCTCCGCCATGAGTTCGACGAGCGATTCGCGGGTGGCCTCAACACCGTAGTTGCGCAACGAGGAGGCCAGCAGCGCCAGCGTGCGGGCGTGGCAGTGGACGGCATCCACGAGTTGTTCGATTTCTTCGCGCGCGGCATCGCTCGAAGCGCCACCGTCATCGCCAGCAGCGTTCAGCACGCGCTCGACCAGCTTCACCGCATCCTCGCGATCGAGTTGATGCAGTTCGCGCCGGTTCCGCGCGACATCAAACGGCGCAGGCAGCGCTTCGCGGCTGGTGAAGACGATGCGTGTTTCACCAGCTTTCAGCAGTCGCTCGCACAACACAAGAATCGCCCTCAGCTCTTCGGCCGCCTCTTGCGACAGAACTTCCGGCGTCTCTTCCCTCATGAATGGCGGCAAGAGGAGACTCTCCATGTTGTCTATCACCAGCAGTGACGGTTGCTCTCGCAGTGCTCGTTCGATTTGTTTAATTGCTTCTTCGAGATCGCCTGCTGCTGAAAATTCTTTTTGACCAATTGCTTTCCAAGCGCATCAATAATTGCGCGTTGATTGCCGTATGTCTCGACCGAAACAAACGCGGCGCGATGTGTTTGCTGAGAGCGAACCATCCAACGCGCGAACTCCGCCGCAAGCGCGGTTTTGCCTTCGCCGCCTTGACCGCGCACTACTGCGTAACGTTCTTCGCGCAGCAGTCGCTGAAGCGCGAGCAATTCACGGCTGCGACCGATGAAGCCGGTCTCCGGCTCTGGAGGCAAATCTCCCAACCGGGTCGCGAGCGCGGCTTGGAAGTCTTCCTGCGTTTGCTTCGCGGGCGTGATCTTGAAGAGCTGCGGATCGTCCTTTTCCTGATAGAGCACGGGTACGAACCAATCCTCGAGCCGCAACTCACCCGCGCCGAAGATGCGTCCGCGAAACGTGTCGTCCTTGAGCTGCACGCTGTCCGGCAAGCATTGCGTCGCCCACGCGTTGGCCAGCAGCAAGCGCATCGTAGAAAGACTCAACAAAACGTCGCGCGGTCTCGACCAGCACGCTGTGGCTCATTGCCACGACTGACGCGACACCAACTTTCAGCAACTCAGACGCGACTGATTCCGACGCCTTCTCGGCTTGCGCCGTTTGGCAAGCTTCAAGGAAGACGAGTGGAATGCGGTGATCGCGGAGCAGCGGTCCGAGTTCACTGGTGAAGACAGTGACGTGCCCGCGCTTCTCCAGCTTCGCTACATCCTCGGCCTTTTCGAAACATAACCCACCTAGCCCAACCTCACGATTGAACACGCCATGGCCATCGAAGTGGACCACGTGATACGGCTTCTTCTCATTGCGAGCCCGTTCGAGTTCCGTGCGCAAGGACGGTAGCGTCGGCGGACTGAGCACATGGATCCTGACAAACCCCGGCAGCGATTCCATTGCTTCGACCAGCGGCAACGCACTTGTGCGATGATCAATGTAGCCGCACGAATCATCCTCCGGTCGTGCAGTGACGAGCAGAATGCGAATCGGCGTGGCAACGACCGGCACGTCGAGTACTTTCGTCGTTCGGCAACCGACGGCGCACGCGGACCGGCTTTGCGCCCTGAAACAAGTAACTATCGCCGTCGTGAAGCAGTTCCCACGGCAACGCCAGCAGGAGCGTGGCTGCTTCCCTGGCAGTCTGGATATCAGCCTCAGGCGCGCCCGCTTCAAGAGCGCTGTCTACGTAAACAGAAAAACGACGGCCCGCGTGATCGCCGATCCTGGCCCACGCCTTCAGGACGTCTGCTGTGTACACCACCGGCATCGCCGCCTCATAAAGAAGCTGTCCCCACTTCACGAGGTTCTCTTCAACTTTCCGCGCGCGATCGCGAAAGTAGTGGCTGGGCCAGATAGCGTATTTCTCCAAATACCAGCGCAGTTCCTCGGCCTCGATGGGACCGATAGGCGCGATCAGTCGCCAGCTCTGCGCGCTATGAACGTCCTCCTGGCCCGGCGTAGCCGACTCATATACCAGCCGTGCACGCGCCGACGCACGACGGACACCATCCTTTTCGTGGAATTTCAGATCAGTGAGTTCGAGGACCAGTTCCTCCAACGGCTCGGCCTTCGGCTGCGCGGTAGCGGCAACGTCCGCATGCAATCTTTTCCCTAACGCAACAAGGATCGCATTCATGGCCGCTTCAACTCCGCCCGCGTCACTGCTCACCGGAATATAAATCGGTTCCTCGCCAAAGAAATTCTCCAACACGCCAAGCTTCGTCCCGTTCAGTGAGAGCGGGATCACGGGAAACTTATCCTTGCCACGCTGGTCGCGCACCGCTATCGCATGCCGCAACTCCTTGCCGACCCACTTCGACTGCAACGAATCCGGACTGACCACCACTGCGTAGCCAGAAGCGTCCTCGATTGCTTTTTGGATTTCCGACCAGAGCGGATCGCCTCCGCGCAGCTCGCGCGAATCAATCCATCCGTCAAGCCCGTGATCTGCCAACGCTGCTCGAAGATTGCGTACGAAATCGTCGTCGCGGGAACTGTGGGAGATGAAGAGGTTGCTCATACTGGTGAGTCGAACCTAAAGAGTCTTAAGTGGCGGCATTCTAACAGGGAATTTGCACCTCGGATATAGCCTTCAACGACGAATATCCTTATACTCTCCCCGACGAACTCGCCGGGTAGCCCAGGTTTTAGCAGTTCAATCTCACCATCAGCAGGTATTGCCTTGAGCATCAAAAGATATTGTCAGATCTGTCTGCTTGCAGTCAGCCTGGTTCTTACTTCCCTGCCCATAAGCGCACGTGCTGTCAGCGTCCCAACTGCGCCGCCGCCGAGCACGTTCGAGCCGGTAAGCGATGAGAAATTTGTCTTTGGCAAGGTGGACCAGGAACTGCTCAGCGAAATCAAATTGCTCGACGAGCGTTTCGAAAAGGAAGGCGCCGTCTTTCACGAGGCCAATTTGGATGCTTACCTGAATCGTGTCGGAACGGCCGTCGTCGCTGACAAGAAACTGGAAAACGTCGAATGGAAGTTTCGCGCTTTGCGGGATCCGGTGCCCAATGCTTTTGCTCTTCCAAACGGGTCGATCTACATCAACACCGGACTGCTGGCGCTGTTGGATGATGAGAACCAGTTGGCCGCTGTGATCGCTCACGAGATTACTCATGTTTCCGGCCGGCATACGTATCTACGAAATCGCAGCCTGCGAAAGAAAATGTTGGCCATCAATATCATGAACACAATCGGAACGTGGAATCCGATCAGTGGCGCAGCAGGCCTCGCGATCAATCTGATCGCCACCATCTCTCCATTCATGCTCGCGATCAGCGTACTCGGCTACAGTCGCGAACAGGAGAAGGAAGCAGACCTCGAAGGGCTGAAGGTCGCGACTGCCGCCGGCTTTGTACCCGAGGGAATGCCAAACTCCTTCAAGGCAATGCAAAGGGACGTCGAGGGTGAGCAACTCAATTCCTTTTACAGCGATCACCCAAAACTTCAGGAGCGAGTCAACTACACCAGCAACAGCATCAGTGCTGATGCACGAAAACTTTCTGAGGACGAAGTAAAAACTGCGAGAAGTGATTATCTCGCTGTGATGGAAATGGTCGATCGGCACAATGTTGAGCTCGCGATTAACGAAGGCCGATTCCGCTCGGCAGTGTTTGTCAGCCAGAAGCTTGTCACTCTACATCCAGACTCATCTGAGAACGTTTTCTATCTGGCGGAATCGTATCGCATGCTTGGTCCACGCAACGCGGAGCTTACTGAACAACAGCTCACATCCGGCGCCAAGAAAAAAGCTGCCAAGACACGCGCCAAACGCACGCTCGAAGAACAGGACGCCGAGCTCTTAAAAACTCCCGCGGGCCAGGAAGCCTGGAAGACAAACAGTGAAAAGGCAGAGACGTTGTTCCTGCGCGCGCTCGAGTTGAATCGTTTCAACACCGGCGCACATCGCGGTTTGGGGATGCTGTATGAACGGCTAAATCGAAAACAAGAGGCCGCGGCGGAGTATGCGAAATATTTGGAGCTTGCGCCTAACGCAATCGACACTGAGAGAGTTCGACGACGTCTTGCAGTTCTGAGAGAGTCGATGAACTGAGACGGACGGAGACTGCGAATGAGACTTCAGATTCGTTTTGTCTTTGTGATCCTGTGCTGCATGTTTGTCCACTATGACGCAGCAAAGGTAGAAGCCCAGTATCTAAATCCAAAAGTCGCAGAGAAGAAGGTAACGATACGCAGTGCCGTTATTCTTCCGGCGAAGGTCGAGATCACCAAAGAGAGCGCGAAAGGCTCGGAGATGATGGTGGCCGAATCCGCTGAAATAAGCGGAAGCGTGGTCGAGGCGGTGGGCCAGGCGCTACAGGAAAAGAAAATCAGCGTGGTAGCGAATTCATTTGCACCGGAAGCGATGGACGACAGTCGCAAGTATCAACTCGCTGACATACAAACACGTTACGATGCGCTGTTGCCGAAGCTTGTAGACAAATCAAAGGACGTGAAAAAGGCGCGCTTCACGCTCGGCGATGAAGTGATGCTGCTCAATGTTCACAAGGATGCGGATGTCCTCGTGTTCATTCGCGGACAGGGTAGAGTGTTCACTAAAGGCAAGACTGCTTTCTCGATCATCAATATTTTCGATTTTGATTTTCCGTTTACGGTGATCACTGTCGGGATTGTCGATGCGCGCAGCGGTGAGGTGCTTGCGTTCACGAAGCCGCTTTCGGCCAGTAAGGTCTTGAAGGATAAGAAGGCTTTGAAGAAGATGATTGAGAAGTCGTTGAAGAAACTCCCCGCCACCGCTTAGATACCTTTTGACTACCTTGAATCCGACAGTAAGCTTTTACAGGATTACAGGATTTACAGGATTATCATGATAATCCTGTAAATCCTGTAATCCTGTCTAAGAGTCTCCTCACTCCAACTGCAACAACTTCGCCCTTCCAATCGTACTGGTGGGTTCACCCAAATCATTCAAAAATATGGAAATTACGGAAAAAGTAACGAACACCGATCACGAACAGGTTCTGATCGGACGCGATGACGCAAGTGGTTATCACGGCATCATCGCCGTCCATAGCACAGCGCTTGGTCCAGCCGTCGGCGGAACACGCTTCTGGAATTACGAAAGCGAAGATGAAGCACTCACTGACGCGTTGCGCCTGTCGCAGGGCATGACTTACAAGACAGCACTCGCCGGGCTGCCACTCGGAGGCGGCAAGTCGATCATCATCGGCAACAATTCGACGCATAATCGCACCGCTCTCCTGCGTGCGCACGGACGTTTCGTCGAGACGTTGAAAGGCCGTTACATCACGGCAGAAGACGTCGGGACAAGTCCGGCAGACATGGAGATCGTGCGACTTGAAACTCAATACGTCGCGGGTCTGATCGGGCGCTCAGGCGATCCTTCACCGTACACCGCGTGTGGTGTGTTTCGCGCGATTCAAGCGTCAAATAATTTTCTGTGGAGAACCGATGAGCTGTCTGGATTGACAGTTGCGATTCAAGGCTGCGGAAACGTCGGCTACAACCTCGCAAAACTGCTGCATGAAGCAGGAGCCAGACTCATCGTCACCGATGTAAACGCCGAGAACCTGTCACGTGTCGTTAATGAGTTTGGTGCAGAGACTGTCGCCCCACATGAGATTTTCAGTGTGCGTGCTGACGTCTTTGCTCCCTGCGCTCTCGGTGGCGTGATCAACGACGAAACCATTCCGCAGTTGAAAGTTCAAATCGTTGCGGGCGCAGCCAACAACCAACTGCTCGAAGAGCGTCATGGGACGATGCTTCGACAAAGAAGCATTCTGTACGCTCCTGACTACGTCGCGAATGCCGGCGGCGTCTTGAATGGCTGTATCGAGGTGCTCGGTTGGACACCGGAAGCTTGCGTACAGAAAAGTAATGGAGATTTACGATACGGTTTTGCGCATTTTCAAAAGCGCGGAAGAGCAAGGCATCACAACAAACGAGGCTGCCGATGGACTTGCGGAAGAGCGATTAAGAGGTGCGAATTGAAAGTCAGACATCATGTCAATCCTGCAAATCCTGTAATCCTGTCTAAATGTGGCGGACATTAGACAGGATTACAGGATTTGCAGAATTAACATGATTTACTTAAAAGGCCAGAAGACTGGAACCAACCATATGACAATCACAAATACTGCGATCGTCAGCAGCGAACCCACTTTCAGGAAGTCGACAAAGCGATAACGTCCCGGTGTGTAAACGAGGACACAGGCGGGCTCAAGTGGCGTTAGAAAAGAGCACGAAGCCGCGTAGGTAACCGTCACTGCAAACGTTCTCGGGTTTAGTCCCAGTGCGAGAGCAGTCTTCACCGATATTGGTAGCATGACGAGCGCCGCGGCCTGATTTGACATTGGCTGCGTGAGTGCAACCGTCATAAGAAAGAATCCGGCGAGTACTGCAACTGGTCCATATTGGCCCGTGGCCCTCACGATCAAATCCGCGAGATACTGATCCGCGCGAGTCTTTTCCATCGCCACGCCAAAACTCATCATGCACGCAATCAGGATCAGCAAGCGCCAATCGATGATCTCGTAAACTTCCGACATGCGCACAGATTGTGTGGCAAGCAGGATCATGACGCCGATGAGGACAGCGATCGACAATGGAACGAGATGCGTGAGTGAGAAGAAAAGAAAAACGCCGAAAGCCAGTAACGCCCATCGCTTCTTTTCCGGTCGCGGATGTTTTTCGGAAATTTCTTCCAAAAGTAGTACGTGTCCATCAGTGGCAAGAGCTTCAACTTTTCACGATTTCCCTGTATCAACAGCACATCGCCGAACCGCAGTCGTACTCTGCTGATCTTCGAAAGCAGGTCTATTCCATGGCGATTAATGGCTAGCACAACGACGCCGTGACGCCTTCGAAAATCCAGCCGTTTCAAACTTCTGCCGATGAAGTCAGAACCACGCGGGACCATCGCTTCGAAGAGTTCTGCGTCTTTACTTTCCAACACAGAATCGTTCAACTTGAAGTCTGCTTTTATCTCAATGCCGGCTTCACCCTTCACTTTGAGAATGTCCTCGACGCGACCCTGGACCAGCAGTTGATCATCCGCTTTTATGTGCTCCCTTGGATTGGGCGCGATCCGGCGCTCCTCACCTCTCAAGATCCCCAAAACAGTCAGATCAAGCTCGTCGCCGATACGAGCTTCAGCCAGTGATTTACCGATTAGTGGAGAGTCGTCCAGCACTATGACTTCGGTTATGTATTGTCTGACGTGATATTGCTCAGTTAGAGACTCAGGCGAACTTCTTCGTGGCAGGAGACGCAGACCGACCAACAACATATAGAGCATACCGACACCGACAATGATCACTCCGACTCTCGTCAGCTCAAACATCGTGAACGGCTCGATTCCGTAACGCGGCAACGCACCACTTACTGCAAGGTTGGTTGACGTCCCGATCAACGTACACGTACCACCGAGAATTGCTCCGAACGCGAGCGGCATTAGCAGTTTTGAAGGACTGATATTTCTGCGCGCGGCGATACCTAACACGACCGGAAGAAACATCGCCGTCGTTGTCGTGTTCTTCATCACGGCCGCGCAAAAAGCGGCGGCGAACATGATCAGCGCGGTCATGCGAAACTCACTCTCACCTGCTGTTCGGTGTAAGCGTCGTCCAACCAGATCGATCACGCCGGTCTTGGCAAGCCCTCCCGTGAGGATGAAGAGGCCGGCGATTGTTATCACGATGTCGTTGCCAAATCCTGCGAAGGCTTCGGTCACGGTCAACGTATTCGTGAGGACCAGCGCCATCACCAGCAGAATAGCGACGACTTCGATCGGTATTCGCTCGAGGCTAAACAGGATGAGAGCGACGATCAGCAGCGCAAGAACGATTGCAATCGGGGTTGTCATTCAGTTTCGTATCACGACCAATCAATGGTTCTGCAAGATGTTAGCCTTGCGCGTACAACTGTAGGGGCGGCCCTCCGTGGCCGCCCGTTTCACAAAAACAATGTCTGTTTGCATGACGGGCGGCCACGGAGGGCCGCCCCTACAGTTGTACGCCAGAGACCCGACCCAAGCATCTATGCAAGCCCGTGCTGCTTGGCTAATTTCTTCGGCAGCTTGGACCGGATCAACTCATACGACTGCTTAACATAGTGCGCCCACTCTTTGCGGTTCAGGCAGCCGGGATCCTCGACAAGCACCCATTTGTAGCGTGCGACGTATGGTGCTGGGCGCATTCCCGGCGAGTTTGATAGTTCATCAAACTCCTCGTCCTTCACCTTGAAAGAAACACTCAACGGCCCTTCCAAACTTGCAACACAAAACATCTTGCCAGCCACGGAGAAACACAGGTCGTGGCCCCACTTAACATCTTCCGTGACTGCTGGTAGCGCCATACACATCTCGCGCAAAGTCTCAATATCCATATGAAAAACCTTTCATTCATCGACTTTCTTCATCAGCTCGTAGAGCTTGCGCGTGGTGTTGAGGTTGCGGATGGTCATGTCCTGGTACATCTTGCGGCTTGCGAGTTTGAGCATGTTCGTTCGAGTCAACTCGCTGATTTGTGCCGACCAGAACAGAGCGCCCGGACAGTAGACAACCTCTTCGATGTCCTTCTTAACCTCGAGCTCCTTCAGGATCTCTTCCGAATCAATCGTGTGGCGGAGAAAGATCACGTTGTATCGCCAACGACTGTCGCCCGTCCATGTTTGCGGTAGTCTCTTCACGATAGTTGCCATCTCTGAAAGACTACGCAAAACCACTTTCGAACCGAGCTGATACTCTTTCGACAACATCTGCTCGATTTTCTTTTCCAGCTTCCGTGCGTCAGCTTCCTTTGATTTGAAGATGATGTTGCCGCTGTTGATGTAAGTGAGAACGTCAGTGAAGCCCATGGCCTCGAAGCTCTTCTTCAGTGAGCTCATGCTGATCATGTTGTTACCGCCGACGTTCACGCCACGCAGGAGCGCAACAAATATTGTGGGAGTACGATTTGGCCATTTTGATTATGACAACGTTATCAGATTGACAGGGAAATTAGCATGGCTCTATCATCTGCGAGCCCAGCAAGTAATACCTCCCTAACGTTGTTCCTCCCAGTTTGGTTCTGTTCACCCAGGTACAAAGTTTAACGACAAGTTTGTCGAGAGGCTCCAGTCCGCGATTTTCACCCTGGAACTTTCTCGATTGCTCAGCGGCGGACGCTCCCAACTTACAACCAGCAATCGTATCTCACGGAGGTCATATGAAGAAAACGCTTGCAGTGTTTGCTCTAGTAGCCATTTCTGTAGCCGTGGTGGTCTTCACTGCGGTTCAGGGCCAGAACGGCGGTCAAAAGTTCCGTCGCATGCGCGCGGATAAAAAAATCGCCAATCAATATATCGTGGTACTCAAAGACGACGTCGCCGACGTCGACGGCGAAGCGCATCGACTCGCGCGCGATTTCGACGGCGATCGAAACGGTGGTCATACTTATAATCGCGCCATCAAAGGTTTTTCCGTGCGCATGAATGAACAACAAGCTCTTCGACTGGCAGACGATCCGCGCGTCGCGTTTGTCGAAGAGGACGGCGTAATCAGCCTGGACGCGACTCAGACCAACGCCACGTGGGGACTCGATCGAATCGATCAACGAGATCTTCCTCTCAACCAAACCTACAACTTCAATGCAACCGGCTCCGGCGTCAGAGCTTACATCGTCGATACCGGAATCCGCGCCACGCACACCGATTTCGGCGGACGCGTGGTCTCAGGTTTCACAGCCATTAACGATGGTCTCGGAACCAATGACGGTAATGGACACGGCACTCACGTCGCCGGCACTGTCGGTGGCTCAACGTGGGGCGTTGCGAAGAACGTTACGCTCGTCGCGGTTCGCGTGCTCGATTCGAGTGGCAACGGAACCAACTCCGGTGTTATCGCCGGCGTCGATTTCGTCACGTCGAATCACCAGGCGGGCCAACCCGCAGTTGCCAACATGAGTTTGGGTGGCGGCGCTTCATCGGCACTCGACACCGCCGTCACGAATGCTGTCAATGATGGCGTGACCTTCGCGGTTGCGGCGGGAAACGAGAATCAGAATGCGTGTAACGTCTCTCCGGCGCGTGCGGCTAGCGCGATTACTGTCGGCTCGACGACCACGACCGATGCGCGCTCTTCGTTCTCGAACTTTGGCACTTGCGTCGACATCTTCGCGCCCGGCAGCAGCATCACGTCGGCATGGAGGACCAGCGACACAGCGACCAACACGATCTCAGGCACGTCGATGGCTTCACCGCACGTGGCGGGCGTCGCGGCGTTGTTCCTGGAAACAAATCCAACCGCTTCACCAGCGACAGTCACTGCGGCCATCATCAACAGCTCAACTCCAAACAAGGTCGAGTAACGCAGGCACCGGATCACCGAACCGGCTGCTCTTCTCGCTATTGACTGGTGCGCCGCCACCAACACCGACTCCAACTCCGACACCCGTTCCGGGAGCAGAATTGTTGTTGAACCGCGGCTTCGAATCGGGCAGCGTGAATTGGACCGCGACTGCCGGCGTGATCACTAACTCAACAGGCCAAACACCGCGAACCGGCTCGTTCTATGCATGGCTCGACGGCTATGGTACGACGCACACTGACTCGCTCTTCCAACAGATAACAATTCCATCAACCGCGAATACCGTAACGTTAAGTTTCTGGCTGAAGATCACTTCGGCTGAAACGACAACCACGACCCAGTTCGACAGGTTGCAAGTACAAGTTCGCAATTCCAGCAACACAGTGCTCGCGACTCTTGGGACTTTCTCGAACCTGAACAAGTCGACCGGATACGTCTTGAGGACCTTCGATCTGACTGCCTTCAAGGGACAGACAGTCCGGATCTACTTCCTCGGAACTGAAGACTCGTCGTTGCAAACGTCGTTTGTAATCGACGATACGTCCGTCACAACGCAGTAACAAGTTGGTCAATCCACAGATTACACGGATTAAAGTCTGTGTAATCTGTGGCACTTCATCTCGCCAACTCATTCACAGCCGCATAAACACCCTCAACCACCATCGCCATACGCTTGTAATCGAGCTTCTCGGCTGTGTCTTCAGCAGTGTGATAATTGCGATTGCGGTAGAACGCGGTGTCAGTAATCATCACTGCGTCGTAACCCGAGTACCAGTAGTTCACTTGATCTGAAAAATCAACACCCGGAATAAATCGAGGAGCGTTGATCGAATAGACAGGCAGCGGCGTAGCGTTACGCATCACGGCCTTCGTTCGTCGGACCAGCAACCCTTCCCCAAGTCGTCCAACCACAGAAATGAAATTTCCCTTTGACGGGTAAAAAGCACCCAACAGTCCTACCGGAAAATGCTGACTGTTAGGCGCGTCGCTGAAACAGCCAATCATCTCCAAACTGAACATCGCTCTCACACGCACCTTCTGTTCGCGAAGTGACTTAGCATGAACCGAGCTGCCCATGCCCGTAGTGCGAAAATATGGCGGCTCTTCCAAACTGAACGCAACCAGTTCAACTCGTAGCGGCGGTTGTTGCTGGTTCAATAAACGCGCGAGCTCGATTAATCCAGCGACACCGCTCGCGTTATCGTCCGCGCCCGGCAATGGACCCGCGGTATCGTAGTGCGCGCCAACGATGATTCGCTCTTCTGTCTCTGGCCCAAAATGAGCGATTACGTTTCGATAAGACCTGCCTTGAACGCGATAGACTTGTTCCGAAACGAATGCGCTTGTTTGGCTGAACTCGTTTTTGATGTAGGCCGCAACCTGATCGAGATTCTCGGTATGCCTGAAATCGCGTGGGCCTAGTTCGATCGAGAGTTTGCGGACGTGTGCTTCCAGCCGAGATGGATCGACTGTCCTTTGTGAATTTGGTGTTGCACGAGATAGAAGCGGTTGAGTCATCCAAAACCAGACTCCGATCAGCAACACTAAGATTATTAGGACAACAAGCAGCATGAACTTAATAATACGACGCCGGCGTTCGGCTCTGTGATTGCCACTGGACCTCGACTGAAGAAGTAGTCATTAGAAGCAACTGTAGGGGTGGCCTCCGTGGCCACCCGTTTGAAATTAGCGTGTTTCAAACGACGGGTGGCCACGGAAGGCCCTGGGATGATAAAGATCGAAACCCAAAAAGATCGCCGCAGTATTAATCCTACATTTGTCGTATTCACGTGTTCTCGATTGGTCTAGTGGTCCTCAGTTTTTCCTGTTTTGCCTTGGAATCGAAGTGCCCAGAAGCAGGGCACGGACATTGCACTTGGTAGAGGTCGCGCAGTTCGCGGCCCAATTCTAACAGAGGAGCTGAGATGATGATGAAAAAACTCACCCCACGATTGGTTCTACTTGCAGCCATAACTCTCATCGCTGCCGGCGCTAAGGCGCAGACCACTGAACAGAACGTTAACGTCACGATCCGACCGTCGCAAACAGTCGAACAACGTGTCGCTGACGAAATCAAAGCCAACGAGTTGAAAAAGGCTGCGGCGGAGAGACTCGCGGCTGAAGAAGCTGCGAGAATTGCTGAAACAGATCCAAAGGCTCTTCTGCGTCGCGCGCGTGTTGTTTTTGTCGACTCTGACACTTCATTCTTTGAGTCGGAGCAATTGCAGAACGCATTGCGCAAGCGCCAGGAGTTTGATACATGGCAGTTGGCGATCATCGATAATTGGCAAAAACGTGACGTTGCTGACGTTACTATCACCATTGATCGTCCTCTCTTCACTTATACCTTCACGTACAAGATCACCGGCCGCAGTGGGATTCTTCTTTCGGCCGGAAAGGTGACGGCATTTGATGGTAACGACGCCGCACCCAAACTCGCGCAACGAATCATCGACGAGATGAGAGTTGCGCGCGGAGAAAGCAAGTCCAAGAAATAAGCCAACAGAAAGCACGAAGTCACAAAATCAATGATTTAGTTTTTGTGACTTTTGTGCCTTTTTGTGGCTAATAGTTGACTGAGCACGTCGACGCGTATAAAAGATCGAGAATGATCGGAGCCTATGAAGCCGCTTACAGCGCATGGCGGCAGGATCCCGAAAGTTTCTGGTCGCAGGCAGCGGAATCGATTCACTGGTATCGACGATGGGACCAGGTATTAGACACTTCGCGCGCTCCTTTCTACCGGTGGTTTTCAGGTGGCCAGTTAACACCTGCTACAACCTGCTTGACGTACACGTCGAGCACGGCCGAGCAGAACAACCCGCCCTTATCTACGACAGCCCTGTAACCGGGATCGTTAAGTCTTACACGTATCGTGAACTGTTGAACGAAGTTGCGAGGTTCGCGGGCGCACTCCGCCAACAAGGCGTCGAAAAAGGCGATCGCGTGATCATCTACATGCCGATGGTCCCGGAGGCAGTGATCGCGATGCTGGCCTGCGCGCGTATCGGTGCGATCCACTCGGTTGTTTTTGGAGGCTTCGCCGCTGACGAATTAGCCACTCGCATAAATGACGCACGCCCGAAGGCGATTGTCTCAGCGTCGTGCGGAATTGAAGTAAACCGCGTCGTCCCATACAAGCCGATGCTCGATAAAGCTATCGATGCGGCAAAGCACAAGCCTGAACGGTGCATCATCCTTCAGCGTCCGCAAATCGAAGCGCAACTGATCTCCGAGCGTGATATCGAATGGTCAGACGCACTGGCACACGCCCAACCTGCTGATTGCGTGCCGGTAGCCGCAACAGATCCGCTTTACATTCTGTACACGTCAGGCACGACTGGCATTCCTAAGGGTGTCGTGCGTGATAACGGTGGTCACCTTGTCGCTCTCAAGTGGACCATGAAGAACGTTTACGGTATGGAGCCGGGTGAAGTGTATTGGGCAGCGTCTGATCTAGGCTGGGCCGTCGGCCACTCTTACATCGTCTATGGACCACTGCTGCATGGGAACACGACTATCCTTTACGAAGGTAAGCCCGTCGGCACCCCAGATCCCGGTGCATTCTGGCGTGTGATCTCGCAACACCGTGTTCGTGCGCTCTTCACCGCACCGACAGCCTTTCGCGCGATCAAACGCGAAGATTACGCAGGCGATTACGTTCGACAGTACGATCTGAAGGAATTTCGCACGCTGTTTCTGGCCGGCGAGCGTTGCGATCCGGACACGTTAATGTGGGCGGAGAGACAGTTAGGCGTGCCGGTGATCGATCATTGGTGGCAGACCGAAACAGGTTGGCCCATCGGCGCGAATTGCACCGGCCTGGAGTTGCTTCCGGTGAAACCGGGCTCGTGTGGCAAAGCGGTTCCGGGTTACGACGTTCGCGTACTCAATGACGAAGGCTTCGGAAGTAGCCGCTGGCCAGATCGGCAACATTGTGATCAAGCTGCCGCTACCGCCTGGCTGTCTTCCGACGCTTTGGAACAAAGATGCCGAGTACGTGCAGTCGTATCTCGATAGCTATCCCGGTTATTACAAGACTGCCGACGCTGGCTACAAGGATGAAGACGGCTACTTGTGGATCATGAGTCGCACGGACGACATCATCAATGTCGCTGGACATCGATTATCAACTGGAGCGCTCGAGGAAGTTCTTGCGTCACATCAGGATGTCGCTGAATGCGCGGTCATCGGAGTTGCGGACGAGTTGAAAGGTGAAGTGCCGCTTGGATTAGTCGTGCTGAAACTCGGCGTCGATAGATCTCACGGAGAGATCATCCCGGAATTGATCAAGCTCGTGCGCGAGAAGATTGGACCAGTTGCGTCGTTCAAAGTGGCAACGGTCGTGAACCGCCTGCCCAAAACTCGTTCCGGTAAGATCGTGCGAGGAACGATAAAGAAGATGGCGGATGGTGTTGAGTACCGTATTCCACCGACGATCGAAGACGCGACGGTAATCGACGAGATCCGCGCGAACCTCAACGCGTTAGGTTATCCACGTTAAGTTTAGACAGGTTTTAGGCAGCGGTGCTCGAAGCAACTTGAAGCCGCTCGGCGATCGCTTGTTTGGGTTGTGCGCCGACCAGACGGTCGATGAGCTGGCCGTCTTTGAAGATGAGCATGGTCGGTATGCTCGCGATCTGGAAGTGCGACGCCGTAAGTGGGTTCTCGTCGACATTCAATTTAGCAATTCGATAACGTCCCGCTGATTCCGCCGCAAGCTGGTCCATGATCGGACCGATGATCCGGCATGGACCACACCACGGCGCCCAGCAGTCAACCAGCACCGGCCGTCCCTTTGCTTGTAGTACTTCACGTTCAAAAGTCTGGTCAGTAATGGTTACCGGTTTTGAGTCGTGCTCGCCCGCAGTTAACTTTTCTCCACACCGCCCGCACCTCGCTTCACCGTTCGCCAGCCGTGCCTCATCGACCCGGTTCTTCGCTCCACAATTGCGACAATCAACTACCTCCATAAGACACCTCTCCAGATCCCAGTTGACCAATCCTTAGTCGCAAAATTTTCGCAAATAAGTGTCTTTACTACCGTGACACCGTGGCTCAGAATAAGCTGAAAGCTAAGGCGCCGTCGAATTACCCTTTACCGCCTTCTCAAACTCCTGCATGATCACTCGTAATCGTCTTTGCATGATCCTGGTGATGGAGTACTCATGGGCGGATTGAAAAGAATTAAGTCTCACGCTAAACTTCCGCCCATGAGTTTATCTCAAGTTCTTGAGTCGTTGCCGGCCTTTACTTTCGAGGAGCGGCAACTTCTCATTCGCCGCGTGATCGAGTTAGATGATCCGCCGCTATCAGAGGCCGACGAGAAGTTAATTGAATCGCGCCTGGCAGCCCACCGTGCGGACCCTTCGTCCTCTCTGCCACTTGAAACTTTGAAGGAGCATCTTAAGTCCCGAAGGAAGCAATGACCTGGCAGGTTTTCTCACGGCCTGAAGCAGCAAACGATGTAATCGAGATCGCCGAGTGGTACGACACCCGCGAGGAACGCGGCAAGACATGACCGGGAGTGGAAGCGGCGAGTCTGAGGCACGAGGTTAAATTTCACAGGATTTACAAGATTATTCAGGATGAGCATGTCAATCCTGTCTAATCTTGTAAATCCTGTACAACTGCTGCGCGGACTTACGGATGTGTGGAGAGTCGAACGGGCGTGTCGGGATTCTGACGGCAAGGATCGTTCGACTTGGCCGCTGCGTTCCGCCGAGCGGCGGGCGTCGTCCTCTCATCGAGCTTGATCAGTCCACACTCGATCTCAGCCATTCTCAGGTTCAGGCGTTGAATCTCTTCGCGAATCAAACTGAGCTCACGATCGCTCGTGCTCGGTTGTGAAACCGGCGGACGCTGTGCGGCGGCATATTGCTGTAGCCGGCTGATGCTCGATTCGACGGAGTAGAAACGTTGTTCGAGTAAGCTAATTCGTCGATCCAAACTACTGACGTCCTGAGCTTCTGACGCACTACTGCCGCGCGAAATGCTCGCCATCACTCCGATAACTGCACACAACACAACAACCAACACTAAATTCGATTGCTTTGAGAAGTTCATCACTGTCCCCTTCCTTGTCTTACCTTTATCCCTTGATATCGTAAACCCACAACGTGCCGAGATCGCGAATGTAAAGCCGCCCGTTGGCTATCACCGGATACGAGAACGCACCCTCCCCAAACGATCCAGTCTTCTCGTGCTTTGGCTGGGCCGGCGGCGTAAAGCGCCCCTTGATGCGATACGCTTCGGGAGTCGCTTCAACCAGGTCGGTTCTCCTTCTCGGGCTGGTGATTACGTTGGACTTGCCGGGCCTTGAAGGTTACGGATTGATTTGACGAAATGTTTCGTCTGACTGAGTAGCTAAATTCTGTTAATCCTGTAATCCTGTCTACATGGCTCGGAGGTCGTTTCGATTCTCTTTCGCTACCCTCATGAGAAAGCGCAAGGCCTCATTCACTGCATCAGCGTTCGGAATCTCAAGCGTAACTGTAGGGGCGGCCCTCCGTGGCCGCCCCTTCGTTCAAAACGCAAATCTTTAGGGAAGGGGTGGCCACGGAGGGCCACCCCTACAGTTAGCACCCTGGGCTAAAAATCTACCAACTCCACGCCGGGACAGTCCGGACACTCACCATCACTCACCACAAACTGACAACGGCAGCGCGGGCAATAGGAGATTGAGTTTTCTTCCCGCTGTGTGGGGGCCAGCAGGTCTTCCGGCTTTAAGTAGCGCCACTTCTTAACCTGGTCCAAACACACATTTAGTTGCTCGCTTGCGGTCCAGGCGATCGTCTTCTCGGCATCCGCGTCTGAAACTTCATGCCGCAGTGGATGCTGCAAATCGAGAATCACACTACGCACAAACTGCTGCTCGCCCGATCCCGGCAACACATTCGCAAGCACGATCGGACTGTACTGCGCGAGCAGGTTTTTCGTGAGAATGTCTGCCGCACGAATCGATACCGGCGGGCACAAGATCATCTTCACCAAACTCTCCAAACGCTCAGACGACTCCGCCGGATATAACTTTTTGTGCGCGCGGTGGAACATGATCCCGATCTCGACCGCCAGCGCCACCATCACCGCCGCGACCGGAATAATCAAAGGCGACAACCCGAAAGTAAAAGCAACGATCGGCGTGAAAACAAACAGAAACAGGAACAGGATCACACCCATCTCCTGAATCGGCTTGATCAACTTCTCACTCTCCTTCAAGACTGCCGCAGCGTCATCCGCGGCAAACTGTTTGACTACCCACGTCCGCGCCATATTTTCGCGCTTCGAAGCAGACGCCTTCGCCATCGCTGCGATCAAGTTCGCAAGTGCGCGCGCCTGTTTCGGGTGGCGCATTTTGTGAATTTTTCCTTATTGATAACAAGATAAGACCCGTCAGAGCCCGCGTCTTTTATTTTGTTGAAAGGGAGAAACTGGCCCGATTGATAAGGCGAACACGCTTCGGAAGGAAGTGTCTGAAGATTAAAGGCGCAAATGCCTGACGGCGAGATCGAAACGGGTGACAAGTGCGACAGGAACACTCGTCCCGCCGGGCGGCAACGGATTCAAAAACAGAATTCCGCCGTTCGCGTTTCCCATCCATGAAGGCGGGACCGCAAGCCGCCAACGCCGTCCCCACGCAGACACAAAAGCGACAGACTCACGCTTAACCCAGATCAAGCACTCCGAGAGGTAGAGCAGGATCAGGATGAGCAGTAGTGTTTGCGCCTTCGCCAATAAGATCGAGAACGTTCACGCGGTCTTATTGCGTGAGAAGATCTTCTTAAGCAGAGCCACAACGCCAACACCAGCAGCCACGAGTACTTTCCAAATCCACTTAAAGCGCCGGTCTTCACGAGCGCGGCAGTTCCTCCGCCGACAATCAAACCGGTAAGACCGTAAGCAGCAGTTCTATCGCCAGCGCGAAACTCCGCGTAGCGATGGCCTTGCTTAAACTCAAACCCTGCGAGCATTGTTTTGAACTTCGGTAACGTCTCGGCGAGCGTCGCCGGATCGGTGACGAGTGTGACTTCCATCACGCCGCCACGTCCAAGCAAGCGCGTATTGTGATTGACGACTGGCGCGCCCTCGCTTTGGGCCCTGATGGCCCATTCGAGGTTGTGTGTGATCTCGTTGTAGCGCGGCGGTGTTTCCCAACCGAGGATCGTCATGGTCGGCCAGCCACGCTTGACGACGTTCTTTGTTGCCCGCCTCGGTGCCGGAACGGATTGAATCAAGCAGCGCATTCGCGTCGAGAGAGTCTTTCTCGTCGTCTTTGACATAGCCGACGTCATCGAATTCAAACACCGCAAACCAGTCTTCACCTGCGGGAGCAACAAATCCCATCTCTCTTCCGGTGACTGGATTGTGGTTCGCTTCCATGATCGTGCGGGTGTCAGTGGCTCCGGCAAATACATAACCTTCGGGCACTTTCACCTGGGCCGTTCGAACCGAGATCGCCGACTGACGGTCCCTTTTGCCAATTCACTCCCTCGAAGTTTTCCCAACCGAACTCGGGACTTGGTGAAGGTGACGGCGCAGGTCGCTTGCGGGATTGTCCGACGACGATGAGGGCGCAAACACACAGCACACTGACCGCAACAAAAATACGCATCTTCATTTGTTAAATCCTCCTGGGCTACCTGGACGGGAAAAGCTGGCTAAATAAGGAGTGGCAACGAGACCACCGGTAAGTCTAACCGCCTGGTTGGAAGGCAGGTCGAGATTGCCCCGTTGGGCGAGAGGAAGTATAGCAACGTTCGCAATCGTTCGCGATAAATTTTGCTTCACAGTCCGCGAACGGTGGGAGCGTGCTGCCGCCCGCTTTCGCGGGCTGAACGCGCGTTTTTCTTTCCGGATCCTGGGGTTTGCACCTCAGGCTTTATGCTGTCACCTGCTTCGCAGGTTGAATCAACGGACCACGAGCCCGCGAAGCGGGCGAAAGAATAAAGCCTGGGGCGCAAGCCCCAGGATAGGGCCAACAAGCATCGATATTCGAGCCCGCGAAGCGGGCGACAGCCGCTGCCGCCCGCTTCGCGGGCTCGCACCCTTTTATTTATTTCGGATCCTGGGGCTTGCGCCCCAGGCTTTATGCTGTCACCTGCTTCGCAGGTTCTTCCAATCTGACCTACGGCGCGTCAATCTGCCTCTCACCGACAACCCGCCAAAAGCCTACAAAACACTCAAAAACGCATGGCACGGAGCTAGCACTAGGGCCGTGCTCGCATTTTTGGAGCGCTGTTCTTTTGTTCGATTTTCTCAGCCCTGGAGAAACTGAATGTCTCGCCCCCATGCCTTGAAACGTTTTGTGACAACCGCTGTGCTCGTCTCACTTTGCTCAGCGCTGTTCGT
Organism: uncultured Acidobacteriota bacterium; assembly: GCA_963748155.1. Classification (GTDB taxonomy): domain Bacteria; phylum Acidobacteriota; class Blastocatellia; order Pyrinomonadales; family Pyrinomonadaceae; genus PSRF01. The sequence goes on from CAVVHV010000008.1 coordinate 213,826, forward strand.
CTCAACTAACACCAGAGCTCGAGCCGCAAATAAACCTTTGCCGAGCTCTTCAATCACCAAGATCTCTCCTGACTTGCGACAACTTATCCTGTCAGGAAACAGCGACGCGCGCGTCAAGGTCATCGTGCAGTCGAAAACGTCCGGTTCACCGGGCCTTCTTGGCGGACTGCTCAACACAGTCGGCGGACTACTCGTCAGCGTTCTTTCAAACCTGAACATCCGCATCGTCGAAGTTCAAGCGAACTCCGTCGAGGTTCTCGCCGCGGATCCGGACGTCGCTTACATTTCACTCGATGCAACAGTGAGCAGCGCCGGTCACGTCACAAACACGACCGGCACCCAGCAGGTTCGCGCTCAGAAATCACTGCTCGGTCTCAACAACACGCTCGATGGTTCAGGTATCACGATCGCAGTGTTGGACTCCGGCATCGACAGCAAACACAAATCATTCGCAACCACCGGCAAGATCAAATTCAGCAAAGACTTCACCGGCGAGAACCGCACCGACGATCCATGGGGTCACGGCACACACGTAGCCGCAATCGCAGCCGGCGATGGCGCGCCGACCGGCGGCGCTTACGAAGGAATCGCACCGGCTGCGACCCTCGTTAACCTTCGCGTACTGAATTCGCAAGGCGTCGGCAAAGTCTCCGGCGTGCTGGCCGCACTCGACTGGCTCGCTCGCCAACAAAAGCAATTACAACATCCGCGTCGTGAACATGAGTCTGGGCACTCTCGCAATCAACTCTTACGAAGACGATCCGATTTGCAATGCCGTTCGCAAGCTGGTCGATGCAGGCGTGGTGGTAGTCGCAGCCGCCGGAAACAACGGCAAAGACGCGAAGGGACAGGAGATCTATGGTGCGATTCACTGCCCGGGCAACGAACCTTCCGCGATTACAGTCGGCGCCAGCAACAGCTTCGGCACCGATCCGCGTAACGAAGATGCAGTCACAAGCTACAGCTCACGTGGTCCAACTCGCAGCTTCTCAGTCGATTCGTATGGTCTGGTACACTACGACAACATCATCAAACCGGATCTCGTCGCGCCGGGTAACAAGATCATCGCTGCCCAAGCAGTCGGCAACGGTCTGCTCAAGAAGTATCCCGAGCTCGAAACCTACAAATACTCCACCACCAACATGAAGCTCATGTACCTCAGCGGTACGTCGATGTCTACACCGATGGTCGCTGGCGCTGCGGCGCTTTTGTTGGAAGCAAACTCCAGCCTGACCCCAAACATGGTCAAGATGCTTTTGATGTACACCGCCCAGCCACTGGCCGGCTTCAACACGCTGGAACAGGGCGCCGGTCAACTCAACGTTGCCGGAGCCGTGACTCTGGCGAGGATCGTTCGCACAGATCTGTTGGGCCTACTGAAACCGACTTTCGGATCCTCGCTGCTTACTCAGTCTGCTCCTGCCCCGCAAACCACGATCGCCGGTTTGACATTTCCCTGGACCCAGGGACTCGTGCTCAAGCGCACCACCATCACCGGCAAAGACTTAATCAATAAGTACCAGGTCAGCTACGGACAAGGTTACCTGCTCGGCGACGGCGTTAACGAAGGACTCACCAGCCAGAGTTTGAACTTCAACATGTGGGTCAAGTCCGTGACGCTCGGAAACTACCTGATGGAGAGTGATGGCTTGCCGATGTTTGGCGGATCGTTCTTCTCAGCAACGTACTTCTGCTCGGCAATGGTTATGCCATCGGAGATGGCTTACGCAATCGGTGACGGTTATGCCATCGGCGACGGTTACGCGATTGGCGATGGCTATGCGATCGGTGACGGTTACGCGATCGGCGATGGTTACGCAATTGGCGACTGCTCACTCGGCGAATAACGGACCGGAGATTATGACAGATTAATCTCGAATAATCTGTGCAAATGTTGCTACCGTGCGGACATGAAAAGTCAACGACCACAACTCACCGGCGTTTACATGTGGAGCATCATTGCGCAGGCATCGTCGTGTGCCTCTACGCCGCAGTACACGCTTCCCGGCAGGAATCATCGACGGCTACTTTCTGCTGCTGACGCTGATCACCGCAGTCATCGGTTCTCACATCGCGATCCGCATTCCACAAATCAACGTCAACATCACCGTCGACGACACGTTCGTCTTCATCGCCCTGCTGCTTTACGGCGGCGAGGCCGCTGTGCATGACAGGCGCAATGGCGGGTGTCTGCTCAGCGCTGCGAATCAGTCGCAAAGTCAGAACCGTCGCCTTCGGCGGCGGCGCTTTGGCGTGTGCCGTGTTTGTCACCGCCACGGTTTTCAAGCTTACTCTTCGGATCAACCACCGACCTCTGAAAGGCGGCGCCTCAATCGCCATCATCGCGCTTTGCGTGATGGGCCTGGTCCAGTACCTGGTCCATACCGTAATCGGCGCCACTGTCAGCTGCACTCAAAGCCAACGAGTCGATCTGGCGCATGTGGAGCCGCAACTTCCTGTGGATGTCGATCAGTTATTTCGCGGGCGCGGCCGGGCGCCGGTTTCATCGTCAGCAGCATCGGCACGACGCGCTTCTGGGCGTTCCTCATCTGCATTCCCGATTATCGTTATCGTCTACTTCAGCTACGACCGTTACATGCGCGAAGTAAAAGCTTCGGCCCGGCACGCCGAGGAAGCTGAACGCGCTCGCGCCGAGCTCGAACATCAGCGCGCCGAACAGGCGGAACGACACGTTCAGGAATTGAACAACTACATCGCGGAACAGGAACGAATCAGTCGCGTGCTTGAAGAAACGAAGGAACACTTCCGCCACGCCGCGTTTCACGATTCACTGACGGGCCTGCCCAACCGCGCGATGTTCACCGAGCTGCTCAAGGCGGAGATCGAAAGCTCGAGCCGCCAGCGACGATCACATGTTCGCCGTGCTCTTCCTCGATCTCGATCGTTTCAAAAACATCAACGACAGCCTGGGCCACACACATGGCGACTTGCTGCTCGTGGCGTTTGCCGAGCGACTCGAACGGACCCTGCGTCCCGATCGACACGCTCGCGCGCTTCGGTGGTGATGAGTTCGCGATCCTGCTAAGCGGCATGACTGACGCGACTGACGCCGTGCGAGTCGCACAAAGAATTCAGGACGAACTGAGCCAGCCGTTCGTGCTCGATAAGAACTCGGCTTTCGCCACAGCGAGTATCGGCATCGCGCTGAGCTCGAGTGGCTACGATCGTCCTGACGACATTCTGCGCGACGCCGACATCGCGATGTATCGCGCGAAAGAGAATGGCAAGGCGCGTTACGAAGTCTTCGATCACGGCATGCACGCGCGCGCGGTTTCGCGACTGCAACTCGAAAGCGATCTGCGCCAGGCGATCGAAAAGAAGGAGTTCAGTGTTTACTACCAGCCAATCGTTTCGCTTGCAAACCGGACGTCTGGCGGGTTTCGAAGCGCTCGTGCGCTGGAACCATCCGCGTCGTGGTTTGGTCTCGCCGGCCGATTTCATTCCGGTGGCGGAAGAGACTGGTTTGATCGTGCCGATCGGGCAGTGGGTGTTGAATGAAGCGTGCGCGCACGTGCGCCAGTGGCAGATCGATTCGCCCAGTCATCGTGCGTTGAGCCTGAGCGTGAATCTTTCGGCGCGACAAGTGGCGCAGCCGGATCTGCTGGAGCGAATTAAAGAAGCGCTCGCAACCAGCAAGCTGAATCCGCATTGCCTGAAACTCGAGATCACGGAAAGCGTGGTGATGGAGAACGCGGAGGCGGCGGCGTTGATGTTCAAGCAACTGCGTTCGCTCGGCGTGCAGTTGAGCATCGACGACTTCGGCACCGGTTATTCGTCGCTCAGTTACCTGCACCGTTTCCCGCTCAACTATCTCAAGATCGATCGGTCGTTCGTGATGCGTCTGACGACCGACAACGACAACGCGATCGTGCGCACTATCTCGACCCTCGCGCGCAACCTCGGGATGGAAGTGATTGCCGAAGGAATCGAGACTGAGGAGCAGCATCAGCAACTGAAGATGCTGGGCTGTGAGTATGGTCAGGGTTACTTGTTCTCGCGCCCGGTCGACAATGACGGCGTGCAGCATCTCCTCGCGCAGGACGCCGCGCCGAGCCCGATCTGTCGACCAGCTGGCGAGATTCGTGACTATTCATGTAAACCCACAAGATGAAGCGCGGACTTCGTTTTACTGATCAGCGCCTTCGATCTGCTTTACAGTGAGTGGCATGCGATTTCAATGTAATTTTTGTCCTTTATTAATATTCCTGTTTATCGTTTTACCACGCGCGGCCCAGAATCCGACCGCTGACGTGGTCATGGTGCTGCCGTTTGAAAACACCTCGAAACCATTCGCGCCGAGTACAACTGGGTTGGCGAGAGCTTTGCCGACGCACTTGCGGAACTGCTGAACAAGCCCGGTTTGGTCGTCGTCTCCAGCGACGAACGCGAACTGGCTTACCAGCAACTCCGCTTGCCCGAGACAGTGATTCCTTCGCGAGCCACCGCCATCAAGCTCGCGCGCCAGGCAAAGGCGACGATGATCGTCGTCGGCAGTTATTCCGTCACACCGCCTGCGACCGGCGAAGCCAACGGTGAAAAGCAACGCCGCTGATGGTTACGTGCAAGTGACGGCGCGTGTGATTAAAGTCAATGAAGGCCGCAACTTCGGTGAAGTCAAGGACGGCGATTGGATCACGCGACAGTTTGATCACGGCGACGCGCTTAACTGCGCTCCAGGAGATTCACGGCTGGCTCGCTTACCAGATTCTTTATCAACGCGACAAGGCGCTTCCTTACTCGCAAAACCAGACTCGTCCAGGAAGCCACGAAGATCCCGCAGAAGGCGTTTGAAGCTTACGTGAAGGCGGTGCAGTTGCCGCTGCGCGACGACGTGCGCGCCAATTATTTGAAGAACGCGTTGCGTTACTACGCTGAGTCGCTCGGCGGCGCAGTTTATCCGCAAGCCGCTTTCGAGCTGGGCCGTGGTTACATGGAGTCTCGGCAACTGGAAGGAAGCAACCGAGTATTTTTCGAAGATCCAGAAGAAAGAGCCGCACTACGCTGAAGCCGCTTTTTACGCCAGTCTCGGTTACACAAAGCTCGGTGATTACGGACGTGCGCTCGCGACAGTCGTGCCGCTTTCGAGTGATTTGCCGCTGATCGCTGTTTACAACAACGCCGGCGCAGTTGCAGTGCAGGCCGCGAGAGGGAACAAGAACGATGACGAGCGTACACGCCTGCTGAACCAGGGAATGGATTTCCTCGGTCAGGCTGTCGAAGTCAGCGCCGGCGGATCAGATGGTCAACTTCAATTACGGCTATGCGCTGTTTCTGGCGGGCAAATACACAGGAAGCCGCCGAGCACTTTCGGCCTGTGATCACTTCCGACCAACAGGACGGGCAGGCGTATTTCCTCTTCTCCAAGTCACTCGCAAAACTCGGAAATACCGAGGCTGCGACTGCCGCCGACGACATGGCGCGCCGTTATCTCCGAACCGCGTATGCGAAGTGGGAAACTGAATGGCAGAAGTCGCAAACCACGAGCGGCGTCAACCTGCGCATGCGCGACGTGCTGAATCGCGAGGAAGTGTTCGGCCTCGACCGCGAGACAGAACATCACCGGCGCGCATGGGATCGCCGAGCTCGGCCACGCAGGACTTGCTCATCAAAGCGCGCGATCTTTATCAGGCCGGGCGCGATGAAGAGGCATTGCCCGAACTCCATCGCGTCGTGATGATCGAGCCGACAAACGCGGAAGCTTATCTGCTCAGCGGTCGCATCAATCTTCGTCGCAGCGATCAGGAAGCAGCGATCGCGGCGTTGAAGACGGCGATCTTCTGGGATCCCAAACTGATCGACGCGCACATTCTTCTCGGCAAGATCTTTCTCGAACGAGGTGACCGCGGCGAAGCGCGCAAGTTCGCGCTGAGCGCCATCACCATCGACCCCAACAACCAGGAAGCAATCGCTCTCCAACGCCAGGTCACCATGGGCAACTGAGCGATTTCGTGGCACAGCGTGTGCTCAAGGGAACGCGGCACGACACGGAAAGACGAAAACGTTGACCGTGCCCCCGCCGCCAACATCCCCTGAGCGCCGCCTGCCGCTGCGCCAGCTAACCTTCCGAGCGATCCTTCAGTGCTTCCCCCCAAAACGTGGACCTGGTCAGAAATGACTGGGTTTTCCCGCTTTTAAAGCCACAGCCACAAAGATAGAGTCACAGGCACATTAGGCACATAAGATGATTATTCGCGAACAAGTTAAAGCTTGAACTCTGATTTTCTACTTTTGTGCCTTTATGTGCCTTTTTGTGGCTAAATTTGCGCTTGACGAAATTTGTCACTTTGCCAGTGACGGTTTCTGTCTTTTTGCGTCAAAATTTGGCGAATTGACGTATTCGCAATCACGATGATTTCGTCAGTCAGAAAAATTTTTTGCGCCGCTTTTTGATAAACTCCAACCGCGATGCGGCAAGTTGTATCTCGGGTTCCGAGTGGGGCGCGGCGGCGCGCCAGCGCACTCCTTCTTATCCTCTCGTTTCCCAATTTCGAGTTGTACCGCCCTCGCGTGGATCGCGCTCGTTCCGCTGCTCGTCGTCATCGCGCGACGTCCGTCACCGCTGCGCGCTTTCATACTGGGCTGGGCAGCCGGCTCAGTCTTCTTCTACGCCACCTGTTACTGGCTGACGTACTCGATGATTCATTACGGCGGGCTGCCAACCGTGCTGGCCTATTTATTACTCATCCCCGGCGCGGTCGTCGTCGGCATCTTTCCCGGACTGTTCGCATGTGCTGGTGGCACTCGCGATTCAGCAAATGGGGACTGCATGGCGATTGCTGCTGGCGCCGGTTTTCTGGACTGCGCTCGAATGGGTTCGTCTCGGCGTGACCGGCCAACTCTGGAACGCACTCGGTTACTCGCAGGCTTATCCACTCGTTCCTGATCCAGCCGGCGACACTGGGGTGGTGTTTACGCGGTCAGCTTTCTTCATCGTCGCGATCAACGCAGTCGTCGCTCTGCTGATCATCAAGCCGGACAGCGTTGTCCATCGCTGCCGCGGTGCTGATCGCGCTCGCTGTCGGGGTTGTGATCTTGACTGCGCACGCGCTGAATCCGTGAGCGTCCATTAGACTCAGATGGAGCTCACGTAAGGTTGTCGCTGTGCAACCAAACGTGCCGATGAACGCGGTCAAGAGTGTCGAAGAGACAAAGGCACTACTCGAACGGCACGTAGTCGCTGAGCACAAAAGCGACTCGCAACACCGTTCCGATGACCCAAGGACCACGACTCGTGATCTGGCCCGAGTCGCCGATGAACTTCACTTATGGTTCCGACAAAACATTTCAGGAGTTCGTTGCCAACTTCGCGCGACAGAATCACACTTCGTTGCTCTTCAACTCGCTCGAGCCTGCACCACACGATGGCTCGTACAATTCCGCGCTGCTCGTAAATGAAGAGGGCCGCCTGATCTCGCAGTATGATAAGATTCGCCTAATGCCGTTTGGCGAATATGTGCCGCTCCCGCAATGGTTACCGGGAGCTTCTTTGATAACTGGAATCGTCGGTGAGTTCACTCCGGGCAACAACTACACGTTGATGCCGTTCGGAGATCGTAGCGCCGGCGTCTTCATCTGTATCGAGGCGGCGTATCCGTGGATCGCGCGGCGCATGACGACGATGGCGCGGACGTGCTGATCAATATCTCGAACGACGGGTATCTTGGTCCGACGGCAGTGATGCGACAACATCTCGCGAACGCGATCTTTCGCGCAGTTGAAAACGGTCGCCCGGTGCTGCGCGTAACGAACACTGGCTTGTCGGCATTGATTGACTGAGAACGGCACGATCAGGGATTTGACCGGACCGTTTCAGGCGGATGTGCGTGTATGGGCGAAATCATCCGGTGGAGCATCGAGACACTTTTTACACGCGACACGGCGATTTGTTTGTTTACATTTGCGCGGCGATTACTTAGTTCTTCATTGCGATCTTCGTCGCCCGTGTATGGCGACGGCATAAAGTCTGGGTGAAGCCCCAGGATTACAATGATTTCGCCAGCCGAGTGGGCGACAGATTCGCCCGCTGCACGGGCTCAATCGAAATCTTATACTTACCTGGGTCTACACATGCTCCGCGGACTTAGAAGTTAGATGGACACTTTATCGACCCAGGAATTGCGAGCTTAGTTTGACAACCTCCGCGCGCGTGTAGACCAGCTCGGGAGGTTTCTTTGATGTCCCTGCACGTCGCGACGAGTTGAACCGATCGAATCGCAGGCCTCGGCGCCCGATTTCTGGAGCGATCAGGAAGCCGCGCAGAAGCTGCTGCAGGATCGCAGTCGACTGGAAAAGAAGATTGATCGCCAGGAACATTTCGAATCGCAAATCGCCGACGCCGAAGTGCTCTTTGAGTTTGCCGAAGAAGACGAGACTTCGATCAAGGAACTCCAATCGTTGCTTGAACAGCTCGAACACGACTTGAGCCAGGCCGAAACGGAAATGCTGCTCGCCGGCGACAACGATCGCCGCAACGCTATTTGCACGATTCATCCGGGCGCGGGTGGCACCGAATCGCAGGACTGGGCCGAGATGCTGCTGCGCATGTATCTCAAGTGGGCCGAGCAACGCGGCTTCAAAGCTGAAGTGCTCGAGTATCAACCAGGCGAGGAAGCCGGACTGAAAAGCGTGACGTTCAGAGTTGAAGGTGAATACGCCTACGGGCTGCTGGCCGCCGAAGCCGGCGTACACCGCCTGGTTCGCATCTCGCCATTTGATCAGGCGGCGAGGCGACACACTTCATTCGCTTCTTTGTTTGTCTATCCGGAGATCGACGAAGACATCGAAGTCGAAATCAACGACAAAGACTTGCGCGTCGACACTTATCGCGCCACCGGCGCGGGCGGACAACACATCAACACCACCGATTCAGCAGTCCGTATCACACACATGCCAACCGGGATCGTCGTTTCCTGTCAAAACCAGCGTTCACAACATCAAAATCGAGCAGTTGCCATGCAGGTGCTGCGCTCACGTCTTTATGAACTCGAGTTGGAAAGACGGCGCGCTGAAACCGCCGAACTCGAAGCCAACAAGGCCGACATCTCATTCGGGTCGCAGATCAGAAGCTACGTGCTGGCGCCCTATCAGTTGGTAAAAGACACTCGCACTAAACTGGAACGAGGTAACGTCGAGGCAGTGCTCGGCGGCGACATCGACGACTTCATCAAAGCCTTCTTGCTCGCTCGCAAGGCCGCGTAGGTCATTTCAGTTTGCGTTGGAGTTTTTGATGGCACTACACACATTCGAAGAAAAGCCGCGCGTGATTCTTCCACGCGCTAGTCGTGGCAACGAGATCCTGGCGATTCTCTTCTCGCGCGTCGGATTGCTGCTGGCGCTCTGCCTCGTCTCGGCCGCGTTCTACCCGAACGATCCGTCGTGGAACTCGGCTGGACAAGCTGAGACGCACAACTGGGCCGGCTCGATCGGCGCGAACGTTGCCGCCACGGCTTTTCAGTTTATCGGTCTCGCCGCTTACCTGTTGCCGCTGCTGCTGTTCGCGGCGGCGTGGCGACGCTTTCACACCGCGGCAACGTTCATCAGTCCGTGGACGCGAATCGCGGGCTGGTTGATGCTGGTGGTTGCAGCATCGGCGCTGTTGTCGATCTCGCAATGCGTCCATTGTTTGACTCGAGTGTGCAACCCGGCGGACTGCTCGGCGCGGTCGTGGCCCAAGGACTGGCGAGTGGGCTTAGCAACGTCGGCGCGACGGTGTTGCTGGTCGCGATCGCAGCCAGCGGATTGTTGCTCGCGACAAATTTCTCGTTCGTTCGACTTTACGAAATCATCGTCAACGCGATCGGTTCGCGCTTCGCATTTGTCGGCAAGCTGCCGGAACGCTTTCAGAGCGTGGCGACAAATGCGTGCTGAGCGTGCGCAGCTGAAACGCAGAAACAAAGGCGGCGATCAAAGCCGAACGCGAAGCAGCGAAGAGTGCGCTGAAGCAGACGTTGAATCTCACTGCCGGCTGAGCGCGTCGCGGATTTCATGAAAGAGCCGGTCAAGCCCGCTGCCTGAGCCGGCGCCGGTGATTCGCACGGAAGACAAACCGCACTGCGATCGAACCACAGGCGACTGCAGTCGCGCTGCGAGTGCCGCGGCGCAGGTGTTGGCGTGGCCACGTTCCTCCGGCGACAGTCGTCACCGGTCGATCAGGACGGCGATCGATCTTTCCGGACGCTGATGTTGCTGACGAGGAAGACGCGGAAGAGATGGTCAAAGGCGCTTCCGTGTTGCGAGTCAAAGCCGAAGCGCCCGCTACCGGCAAACTGCCTTTCGACGCATCACGTCGCGTTAACTACAGCGATTACGGTCTGCCGCCACTCGAGTTTCTCAACGAAGCTCCGCCGCACAGCGAGCAGGCTGACACTGAGTTGCTCAGTCTCGCCACGCGACTCGCCGAGAAGTGCAAAGAGTTCAACGTCACCGGCCAGATCAAACACATCTGTCCTGGTCCGGTCGTTACGACTTACGAATTCAAACCCGATCCGGGCGTGAAGTATTCGCGCGTCGTGTCGCTGGTTGACGATCTGTGTCTCGCGCTGAAAGCCGAGTCGATTCGCATCGATCGCATGCCGGGCAAGCCGCACGTCGGTATTGAAGTGCCGAATCCGCGTCGCGAAACGATCTTTCTGCGTGAAGTGATCGAGTCGCGGGCGTTTCAGGAGTCAGGATCGAAACTCACCATCGCGCTCGGCAAAACGATCGACGGGCTGAACTACGTCGCCGATCTCGCGAAGATGCCGCACCTGTTGATTGCCGGCACGACCGGTTCCGGTAAGTCAGTCGGCGTCAACTCGCTGATCGTCTCGATTCTTTATCGCGCGCGTCCGGACGAAGTTAAGTTCATCCTGATCGATCCGAAGCGCCTCGAGCTCGGTCTCTACGAAGACATCCCGCATCTCGCGACGCCGATCATCGTCGATCCGAAGCTCGCGTCGCGTTCGCTCAAGTGGGCCGTCAGCGGAGATGGAGCGGCGTTATCGCGATCTCGCCGGTTGGGGCGTGCGCAACATCGACGGTTACAACACCGAGATCATGCGTCGCAACCTCATCAAGGAGTACGACGACAAGGGCGAGCCGTGGAAACCGCTGCCCTACATCGTCATCATCATCGACGAGCTTGCCGACCTGATGATGACTTCCGGTCGCGAAGTCGAAGAGTCGATCACGCGCCTGGCGCAGATGGCGCGCGCTGTCGGTATTCACCTCGTGCTCGCGACGCAGAGACCGTCAGTGGACGTGATCACGGGTTTGATCAAAGCAAACTTCCCTTCGCGTATCTCGTTCCGCGTGTCGTCGAAGATCGACTCGCGCACGATCATCGACACCAACGGCGCCGAGCAACTGCTCGGACGCGGCGACATGCTGTTCCTGCCGCCCGGCACGTCGCGTCTGATTCGCGTTCACGGCGCTTACATCGACGAAACAGAGATTGGCCGCATCGTGTCGCACATCAAAGCCCAGGGCCCGCCGTCTTACGACGAGTCGCATCACGCAGTCTGACGAAGAAGCGCTCGGGCTGGAAGCGTCTGACGGCGAGCACGACGAGCTGTTTGAAGAAGCGTTGCGGATCTGCGTGGAGATGAAGCGCGCCTCGACGTCGGTGTTGCAGCGTCGCTTGCGCATCGGCTACGGTCGCGCCGCCGCAATTCTCGACATGATGGAGCGCGAAGGATTGATCGGGCAGGCCGACGGCTCGCGTCCCCGCCCCGTCCTCGGCCGCGCTTACGAGATGGTCGCCGAGTGGGACGAGATGGGCGCCTCAGACGTTTCACGCAAATTCTTTGCCCAAAGGGCTACGTGATTTGTGCTTGGCAGTCAACATTTAATCCTGCCAAATCATGTAAATCTCTGTCTAACGACTGTGCCTGACTTACACGAACTCCACCGGCACGCTCGCGCCATCTTCTAATCACGCCCTCTACCTGCAGTCGACTCCTCGCCAACTATCAGTACCAGAAACGCTCCATCACCATGCTCAACCGATCCGCTCCCATCTATTCACATCGCTATCGGTAAAGCCGCTACTTCCATGGCGCTCGGCCTCGACGACGCGCTCGGCGACAAGCTATCCGCCGGCGTCATCGTCTCGATCATCGCACTCACGCACTCACAAACGCTGGCAGAGCTTCACTCGGCGGTCATCCACTCCCTAACGAAGACAGCCTCGCCGCCGCACGTGCCGCCTTCTCACTTCTCGATCGCGCCAATAACGAACAGGCGACGGTAATCTTCCTGATCTCCGGCGGTGGCTCGGCAATGATCGAGTGGCCCATCAGCGACGATATCTCGCTCGCCGATCTGCGCGCGGCAAATCAGGATCTAGTATCGTGTGGCGCGCGTATCGCTGAAATGAATGCAGTGCGCCGCGCATTCTCAGCCGTTAAAGGTGGCGGACTGGCGCGACGTGCACCTCGCGCAGCAGATGTTCACACTGATCGTCTCCGACACGAATCCCGGCGATGAAGCGAGTGTGGCCTCAGGCCCGACGCTGAACGCACCCGCCTGATGCTCCCAACGCCATCGACGTCGATCGAGCGTTATCGACTTGAAACTGTGCTGCCCGAGTCGATCATGAAAGCCGTGCGAGCTCGGTCACAACAAGTCATCACCAGGGGCTCGCCGCGCACTCACGTCGTTCTTCTCGACAACCGAATCGCCATCGAAGCCGCTCGTGCGAAAAGGCACGTGCAGCTCGGCTTCGCCTGCGCAACCTGCACCACATCTGCGAACAACCAATCAGGAAGGCTGCGACCTTTGCTTCTCGTTAGTATGCAGAAGCCGAGGCAACCCTTCTGCGCGATATCCGGCGGCGAGTTCTCCTGTCCCGTCCGAGGCGACGGGCGCGGCGGCAGAAATCTCGAAACCGCCCTGCGCTGCGCCATTCAATCTCGACGAGTCACAAACAACGGCCAACACCTCGTCGTCCTGAGCGCCGGCACTGACGGCATCGACGGAAACAGCCCCGCTGCCGGCGCTATCGCCGACGAAACCACCATCTCGCAGCGCCCGGGAGCTCGAACCTCGATGCCGAACAATATCTCGCCCGCAGCGACTCGTACGGCTTCTTCGAACAGCTGAACACGCTGATCGTCACCGGCCCGACCGGCACAAATGTCCGCGATCTGCGAATTTTTCTAATCGCTCGTCTTGACTCTCAACTGCGTAAACGCATATAAGATTCCGTTTGGAGTCCAACTCTTGTCGACACCGATAAATACCGAAACTCCCATTTCCACCACACCGCTCGATGGCAGTTCGTTAACGTTTTCCGAGCTGATCGAACGTCTGAACAGCCAAACCAGTCCTCCAACACTTGAACAGTTGAACTATTGGGTTTCAAGCGTCGACATTCGCGATCTCGACCTCGAGCCGTACATCGGTTTCAAGGAAGGCAATTACTGGCGCCATCGAGTTTGCCGCAACGATGCCGTCGAGATGCTGGTGATTTGCTGGCGCCCAGGCCAGCAGACGCCGATTCACGATCACAACGGCTCGCACGGCGTAGTGAGAGTTCACCAAGGGCTTGATGTGCGAAACGATTTTCACGTACGAGGAAGACAAGGGTTTGTGTTACGACACGGGTCGTGAATGTCCAACAGGCACAGTCACGGGAGCTGATTTACCGGACATTCATCGACTGGGAAATCCCGAAGACAGTGGTCAGGACCTCATCACTGTTCACGTATATGCGCCGCCGCTCGGTGTCTTGAAAACTTACAAGGTGGGTAGTTCGCAGGTAGACCTTTACACGCCAAATGATTTCCCGACTTGAGACGCGGCTGGCGCCGCTCGCCGCGTTTGTAATAGCGCTGGCGTGCGTCACCGCGTGCAAGGATAAAACTCCGGCGACTTCCACTGCCCCGAATGAACTGACTGTCGCCGCAGCTTCCGACCTCACGCCCGCATTCGAAGAACTCGGACGCGAGTTCGAATCAACTACCAAAACAAAAGTCGTGTTTGTGTTTGGCTCGACCGGAATGCTCACGCGCCAGATCGAGAACGGCGCGCCGTTTGATTTGTTCGCTGCCGCAAATGTCAGTTACGTCGACGAGTTGGACCAGGAGGGACTGATCATTCCGGATTCCAAAGCGATCTACGCGCGCGGGCGCATCACTTTGTGGACGCCTAATGAGAGCCCACTGCGACTGCAAGGCATCGCGGACCTCGCGCGGCCTGAAGTACAGCGCGTCGCGATCGCGAATCCTGATCACGCGCCATACGGACTCGCGGCAAAGCAGGCACTGCAAAGCGCCGGCATCTGGGACCGAGTGCATCCGAAGCTGGTTTACGGCGACAACATTCGCCAGACAATGCAGTATGCCGAAACGGGAAACGTTGAAGTTGCGATCGTGGCGTTGTCGTTGAGCATTCAGAGCCACGGGCGCTGGACGTTGATACCGGAAGAGTTGCACCAGCCAATCGATCAGGGCCTCGCGATCATGAAGAGCACGAAAAACGAGCAAGCCGCACGCGCCTTCGCCGCCTTCATCAGCTCGCCACAAGGTAAAGCCATCATGAAGAAGTACGGTTTTTAGCCACAAAAGGCATAAAAGAGTAAAAGTTCAGAGTTCAAGCTTTAGCTTGCTCGCCTAAAGCCCGAGACCGCAGCCTAAAGGCTGAACTCTGAACTTTTACTCTTTTGTGCTTTTTGTGCCTTTTTGTGGCTGAACAAAGGTTTTGAGGCTGAGGTCGTGGCCGTCGGTTGATGACGGTGATCGTGCCGCTGTTGCCGGTGGTCAGGACGGTGGCGCCGTTTGATTGCCAGCGCTCGACGACTTCTTTGTGTGGATGTCCAAACCGTGAGTTGCGTCCGACTGAAATGATCGCGAGCTGCGGCTTGGTCGCGGCGACGAAACCTTCTGTTGAAGACGTCTTGCTGCCGTGATGCGGCACTTTGATCACATCAGCATGCAGTTGTTGTTGCGACGTGAGCAGTGCGCGTTCGGTGGCTTGTTCGATGTCGCCGGTGAGCAGTATCGAACGCTCGCCAAACTGTATTCGCAGCACGATCGAATCGTTGTTCGATGATTTCTCACCAGTGGCGGGTGGCCATAAGACGCTCACTGCGACCGCTCCGAAGTGAATGATATCTCCAGCTTCGATCGTTTCAGAGTGTGTGTTTGTGTGGGCGAGCGTCTGCGAGAACTTTGCGAACTCCGGATCGTCGGCAGGACGTCGGGCAATCAGCGCGGCTCCGACGGTGAAGTTTTTAAGACATCGTTCAGACCATCGATGTGATCCGCGTCGGCGTGAGTCGCCAGCACGTAATCGATTTCGCTCAAGCCTCGCCACCAGAGGTATTCCGACACGACAGTCTCACCGATCCTGCGCGTTGAATCGATCGTGTTTCCGCCAGCATCGACCAGCAGCGTCGTTCCGTCAGGCATCGTTATGAGCGCTGAGTCGCCCTGGCCCACGTCGAGGAAATCAACGCGCAGAGTGCCACTAGCGCGGCCGCTGCTGAATGGATGCAGGATGAGAATGGTAAGTAAGAGTAGTTTGTGCGCATGTGAGTGGAAGAACGAAGCGATGCAGTTTGCATTCACGCTCTCGTTGCAACGCGAGTGGACGCCAGTGCGACAACGCAAGATCGAGAATTAGCAAAGGTAAGTAATAGACGGCGTAAATGAGTGCGGCCGAGCCTGAATACTCCGGCAGCCTGAAGGTGGCCCAATCGAACCTCGAGAACGGATCGACGCTGTGGACCATCAACCAGTTAATCGCATCTGCAAGCTTGAATAGCGGCGCTGCGACCGCTGCGCTAACTTGCGCGATCACGAGCGCCAGTAACGCAACTGCAACCAGCGCTGCCAGCAACATACTCACTACGATATTCAGCACGAGCGACGCCAGCGATAGCCGGTGAAAGTAGACGATCATCAGCGGCAGCAACATCAACTGCACGCTTGCCGACACAACTACCGCGCCAAACGTGTAACGCAACATCGCCTGCACGTGATAACGCTCAAGCCATACGGCGGCGCCTGCTTTGAACAGGCGGTAATCGTGTGGCGTTCGCGCGAGTTCCTGCTGCCCACTTCGACTTACTCCAAAAGAGCAGTTCGCAAAAGGTCTTGAGTGCACGCGAGCACGCCGGCGGGTAAGGCATCGAGCGCGTCGGATACCACGCCCCGATCGCCGACATGCTCGACAGCAACGGCCACGCGATCACAACGATCGCGAGCACAGACAGAAACGTTAGTTGAAACGACGGGTCGAAGAGCTCTTTCGGACTGTGAACCAGCAGGACCAGCGCTGCGCCTCCAAGTGCATTCAACGAGCTGGATTGTCGAAAGAGAATCGTCGCGATCCCTGCAAACGTGAACATCAACGCCGCACGCACAACTGAAGCGTCCGCGCCAACCGCCAGCGAATAAGCCCAAACAATCACCGCGGGAAAGAGGAATTGCAGCAGCCTGCGCCTGGTCAAACGCTTCACGATCAGAAACACGACAGCGCCGATGAAGCTGATGTGCAGGCCACTGATGACGAGCACATGGAACGTGCCGCCTTCGCGAAACCGTTCGGATGCAGCAGGTGAGAGGTTGTAGCGATTGCCGAGCAATGCGGCGTCGAGTACGCCCGCTGTTTCCGGTGCGAAGCGTGAATCGATCTGTTTTTGTAGTTGCGATCGCCAATCGTAGAGCCATGCGAGTGGTGGGAATACACGCGTGTCTTCGAGGCGTGTGATCGAACCCGGGCCTTTGATCATGCCGGTGGCGTCGTAGCCGTTACGATCGAGAAATTCGGCGAGTGAGCTGACGCCGGGATTGCGGTAGTTGCCGGTGCGATCGAGTGTCGTTGTTACGCTGATTCGTGTGCCGTAACGGAGTTGTAGGGCCGTGAATTCGTTCGTGCTTGTCGCGTCGCGAAGTGTGACGAGTAACGAAACACGACCTGCCACGTTCTCAACATGCAATGAAAGATAAACTCGGTCAGGTGCGAACTCAGGTGGACCATCCAGCCAACCGGTGAGCGTGAACGGTTCGCCATCTGATTGTTCGATGAGAGTCTTGAGCTCACGCGATTCGTCAGCACGCCGCTCCAGGTTAGCGAGCACGGCGCCCGTGAAAAAGATGGCCAACAACAAGCGCCAGCGCGGACCAATGGCAGTCGGTGCTTGATGAACAAGGGTGAGCGTGAGCGCTGTGAACACAACAGCTGCGCCCAGCAGAAATTGCAAAGAACAGTAATGTGCTGTGCAGATGCCGGCAGAGAATGCTACCGCCAGGTGAATAAGAGGATGATGAGTGAATAGATTGCTGTGAGGACGCATTGTTGTGAGTAAGTTTTAGACAGGATTTACAAGATTTTTCAAGATGAGCAGATGCAAATCCTGTCAATCTTGAAACATCATGTAAATCCTGTCTAACTATACCGTAAGCCGCACGACCGTCTCCACATGATGAGTCTGTGGAAACAGATCAAAACCCATAATGTCTTTGATGATATATCCACCGCCCATCAACTTCCTCAAGTCGCGCGCGAGTGTCGCCGGATCGCACGAGACATAAGAAATCTGCTGCGGATGCAGATCCAAAATCCCCTTAATCACCGCCGATCTCAGCCCCCGCCCGTGGCGGATCAAGCAAAACAAATCAACATCTCGCACCGGCGCGCCTCTGAACCACTCAGCAACACCGGCTGTGATCACGCGCGCATTGACCAACTCAGCATCTTGTAGATTTCGACGCGCAAAACGTACCGCAACCGGATTCGCTTCCACCGCCGTCACTCTCTGAAATTGCCTCGCCAACGGCAACGTAAACAGCCCAACACCGCTATAAAGATCGAGTGCGCTCTCACCTGACGCATCACCCAACGCAAACTCAATCAGTGGTCCAAGCAGCGACGGATTGATCTGGAAGAACGCCTCCGCGTTATAACGGTATACTTCCCCTCTCACCGTCAAACTCAATTCATGCGTCTCGAAATCTGCAAACGCCGGCGCGAACGACACCCCATTTTCACCCGCAACCACATCGAGGTGTTTCAAATCAGGTGGAAACTGGTGCCACTCAGTCGCTCGCACCTCTTCGAGCTTTGCCTGCAACTCTGGCCGCAGCACCGCGCATTCAACCACGTCGCAAACACGTCTCGAGCCACGCTCGTAATAGCCAATCGCGCGTTGCTCCTGATCGATCTGCCACATCGCGCGCATGCGATAGCGCCAGTCGTTCGGCGAAGGCGTGACGACGAATCCGGAACGCTTTCGAGACGTGCAATGCGGTGCAGGCAGTCGCGAATCATCTCCGACTTCGCAGCGAGTTGGGCTTCGTAAGTGAGCTGTTGAAAATCACAACCGCCGCAACGGCCGAAGTAAGGGCACGGTGGCTCAATTCTCACTGGCGACGGCGTGAGGATCTCTTCAATTGAAGCGAACAGAACATTCCCCTGTTCTCGTTCGACTTGCACACGCACGCGATCTCCGGGCGCCGCAAGCGAAACAAAAACAGTCTTCCCACCCGCATGGGCCAACCCCATGCCACCGGGAAGAATTCGTTCTACTTCAACTTCAAACTCCACCGATTCATTTAGCCACAAAAACGCAAAAGCACAAAAGACCTGTTCAGAGTACAGCCTTTAGGCTGCGGTCTCGGGCATCAGGCGGCAAGCTAAAGCTTGAACTCTGAACCTTTTCTTTGTGCTTTTTGTGCCTTTTTATGGCTAAACGTAAAACAGGCTGAGGCGCGGCATCGCAAACTGCTCTCGAAGACGCTTCAACAACAGGTTGTCGAATGTCTGTTTATAAACCGCAGCTTCCATCTGAGTGCGATAGGGCTTTAGTTGTTCTTTGACTCCCTTTTTCAAATCTTCGAGTTCATTTGCACTCATGACTGCCAGCATCGAGTCGTTCAGCATTCGTTCGAGACCTGTCAGAGAGTCTTCGAGTTTGCGTGTATCGAGCGTCGCACCACTCGCAAAGTCTTTCTCGATGTCGCCAAGCAAGGCAACCGCGCGTGTTAACGCCTCCGTAAGATCGTCTTCCTGTTTTCTCGACTTCGCGAGCTCAGACAGCGCCTTACGATTCCGCTGCAAGTGTTCAGTGATTGCCGCAAATGAAAACGGAGTCTTGTCTGATTCAGGTTCCGGTGAGGTCGGGGAAGAACCGACGCGCGCCTCAACCCATTCCGCGTACTGGGCTTCGACCTCTTCCTGGCAATAAAGAAGCGACTTCACCGTGCGCTTGCGCGGTCGAGCTTCATACGAGTCAAATGATTTCTCGACGCCACGAAGAACGATGTGCAGCGGAATTCCCTGCTGTTTCCACGTCTCCATCAAGGCCCAATCCATCGGACTCAGAAACAAATGCTTGCCGCGTCGCCTGACGAATGCGTCTTCGATTTCGGTGAAGTAGTTGAAGTAGTTCAAATTCAATTAGATTTACCAGGCGCTACGGCGCTTGGTTCTGTCGTATACGAGACGCAGGCCGTCAAGCGTGAGGGTCTCGTCGATAGTATCAATGTACTGTGACGCATCTGCGATCAGCGGTGCGAGACCACCGGTCGCAACTATTCGCGAGACCGAAAGCATGTCCTCAAGCATTCGGGCAATCATACCGTCAACGAGGCCCGCGTAACCGTAGTAAATGCCCGACTGTATTGCTTCGACAGTCGAAGTGCCAATGACAGCAGGCGGCTGTACGAAGTCAACACGCGGAAGTTTGGCGGCGCGCGTGAACAAAGCCTCAGCACACGTAAACAACCCGGGACTGATCGCGCCACCAAGAAACTCCCCACGCTTGCTCACCACGTTGAATGTAGTCGCGGTGCCGAAGTCAACGACGATGCACGGCGTTCCGTATTTGTTCATCGCCGCCACCGCATCGACGATCCTGTCCGCGCCGAGATCCGAAGGCGGATCGTAAAACAGCTTCAAACCCGTGTCGGTCGTGTGATCCACAAACAGCGGCTGCACCGAGAAGCTCGCAGCGATCTGCCGGAGCGCGTCATCCAACGGCGGCACGACCGACGCGATCGCAATGCCGTTCGACATTCATTCCGATCTATGCCAGCGCGCTCAAATACACTTTGCACGTCTGCTTCGTAGTCATCCGCACTTCTCTCGCGCTCGGTGAGCTAATCGCCACTGCGCGATCAACTCCTGCTCGCGAAAGAGACCCAGCGTGATGTTTGTATTCCCGGCATCAATCGCCAGTAGCATAGACGGCTTCCTCTTTGCGGTTGCGTGTTCCATTCAGGACCTGCTCGATGAGATCCGCGGCACGAGCCGGCCCATTCTCCTGTTTCAGCCGCTGGCTGACTTCTATCGCACGGCGCGCGTACGATGGCCGTTTGAGCAGCTCGTTCAGCTCGTCCGTGACTCTCGGCGCAAGATATTTATCACGATAGAGCGTGCGACTGGTTCCGATCTTGCGCGCGTGCTCCGCGTTGTCTGATTGATCGAAAGCAAACGGAACGATCAGTGTCGGCACACCGGCGAGCAAGCCCTGCGAAGTCGTGCCGACGCCGCCGTGATGGACCACTGCGCACGCGCGCGGCAGCAACGTTTGATACGGCACGTAATCGAGCGCGATGATTCCTTCGGGAAGCGCGCGCGGCAGGTTGCGTTCATCGCCGATGAGCAACACTGCGCGACGACCGACCCCCTTTGCGGCTTGAATGCTTTCCTTAAAGAAATCACGCGCGACCCACACCGCGGACGAACCCAAGGTGAAGATGATCGGCGGCGCGCCGTTGTCGAGAAAACGCGTGAGCTCGATCGGAATCTCGACGTTGTGATTGCCGTCGTAAAAACAGAATCCGGTGATCTCGGTTTGCGGCGGCCAATCCGGTTGTCGTTGGCCAAACAATTCTGAGAACAAAGCGAGCACGAGTGTGGGTGAGTGCTGGCCTTCGAACATCGGATTGCCGGTGTCTTCAAGTCCGAGCTCGTCGCGGAAGTCGGTGACCGCCTTTGCCTTGTAGGTGTTCTTCATCACGCCGAGGAAGAATCCCATCACGCCTGGGCCAAGCAAGCTCAGCTTTCTGGTCCACTGCCAGAATGGCGGCACCGGTGGGTCGTATGACGAATAAAAAGAGAAAGGCGCGAGCACTGTTGAGATCCACGGTATGCCCGTCTTGCGAGCGACGAGTGGACCAGCAGGCGCCGCGGGGTGAGTGACAAGCAGATCAGCGCCTTCGACTGCGTTGAGCAAGTCAGCGTAACTCTCGCGCACGGCCGGAAAGATCAATTCTTCGGTAAGGAAACGTGGGCCGGTCTTCGGTTCCATGATCTTCTCGACCAGCTCTGTGCCCTGCTCTTTCGGCTGCGGCACATCAGGGCGGACAGGTGCGAATGGCAAACCCGCGCCCTCGATCTTTTCGCGATAGCCCTCCATCGTTGCGATGACGGGCGTGTGCCCGCGGCGCTGCAACTCGAGCGCGATCGCCATGTAGGGGTGAATATCACCGAACGAACCGAACGTGTTTAGGATAATGCGCATGATACCTGCGTTACATCGTGATAATCCTGTGAATCTTGAAATCCTGTAAAATGCTCATTTCGACGTAAGTCGTTGACAGGATTTCAGGATTCACAGGATTGACAGGATTAGTCATTCAGAAGATCTGACACTGTAAACGTCTCCGGCTCTCACCAATTTGATCTCGCCGCTCGACGTGCGGAGTCGTAGCGCGCCGTCGGGCTCGACGCCGCAAGTCGTTCCCTGCCAGACGGCGTCGCCGTTACTCACCTGGACCAGCTTTCCAATCGCGTAAGAAGATCGGTTGGACCATGCGTCAATAATCTGTCCTGGCTTGTCAAGCCGCGAATACCAGCGCGACAGCGCATCCAGGAGTGCCGCCAGTATTTGCTCACGGTCAGGCGGGCGGCCAGTCGCCTCAGCCACAGAAGTCGCGACATTCTCGAGCTCCGTCGGAAAGGCGTTCTCAGTCAGGTTTATCCCAATTCCGAGTATGACTGCACGTCCAACCGGAGTGTCGATTGCCTCAGCCAGTATCCCGCAGATTTTTCGTTCACCTGAAAGAAGATCGTTGGGCCACTTGATGTCGGTCTGCACACCGGAGGCTTCACCCAGGGCATCGCCGACCGCGAGTGCGGCCATAAACGTGATCAAAGGCCAGTAATTCTGAGGGATTGTTGGCCTCAGCAGGATACTGAAATAGAGTCCCGCGCCTTTCGGAGACGACCACGCGCGCTGCAAACGACCCCGGCCCGCAGTTTGCTCATCCGCAACAATCGCAAGGCCTTCCGCAGCGCCTTCCGACGCACGTCGCGCCAGCTCGGTGTTTGTGGAAGGCAACGACTCGAATCGCAAAACCTTTGGTTTGAGGGACGTCACATGAGCGATTATACAGAACCGAGCGCAGTAGCGCCGGGTATGCGATCAAGCCTGCGTTATCTGGAAATACCAGTGGTGATGATTGCATTACTCGCGGGTGCAGCCTTCCTCACTAAGATGTGCTATCTCTCGCTCGCCTTCAACACGATCTTTGTTCTTATCTTTCTGGCACTGTTTTATCTCTACGTCCGCGTTCGTCTCAACATTCAGATCCCTTTGATACTCCTCGCGCTCGTCTTCTTCGCGCTTCAGGTCGATGCGCTCGGAAACTTCTTCCGCATGTATGGACGGCAATTTGGACCAGTGCAGTACGACGAGTTCGCACACATGATGGTGCAAGTGCTTGTCAGCCCGATCATCGTTTGGCTCACCGGACGCGTGCTGCAACAGCTTGGCCATCGACTGCCGCTGAAACTCACTGCCTTCTTCGCCGCTACGATCGTGTTCAGCCTGTCGGCAATCTACGAGATCATCGAGTTATGGGATGAGATCTATTTCGGCGGGCGGCGCATCTGGGGACCATACGACACCGCCACGGATCTTCAGTGGGACCTCTGCGGAATAATTGTCGGGACACTGTTTTCTTGTATCATGCTGCGAGACACCCGTGATCAACTGGTTCCCCATTAGGCTTTCGTTCGCCGTAGCCACGGCAGCTACGCTGATCGCATTGGTCGCCGGCTCAGGGCTCGCGTGGTTATTGGCACGCAAGCGATTTCCCGGCCGCAACCTCGTCGATGCACTCGTTACACTGCCGCTCGTCTTGCCGCCAACCGTGTTGGGTTACTACCTGCTGGTGTTGCTCGGCACTCGTTCGGCAATCGGAGGTTTTCTCTATAGCACATTCGGAATTCGACTGACGTTCACGGTGACTGCGGCGATCATCGCGGCGACGATTCACGCGCTGCCGCTCGTGACGAAGAGTTTGCGAGCAGCGTTTGAAGGAGTGAATACGGATCTCGAAGCAGCGGCACGCACGCTGGGCTTGAACAATCGACTGATTTTCTTTCGTGTGACGTTGCCTTTGGCTTCGAGGGGTGTGCTGGCCGCAACGGCGCTTGCGTTCGCACGTGCGCTCGGTGATTTCGGGGTGACGATCATGATCGCGGGGAACATTCCGGGAAAGACGCAGACTGCGTCTGTGGCCATTTATGATGCGGTGCAGGCGGGACGTGATAACGAAGCGTTCACGCTGGCGGTGACGGTCTCCGTGATTGCGGGGTTTATGCTGTATGTAATCAACCGCTTCGGCCGCGTACGTTGGTAGCCACAAAAAGGCACAAAAACGAAAGAGTTTAGAGTTCCAGCCTTTAGGCTGCCGTCTCGGGCCTTAAGAGCAAGCTAAAGCTTGAACTCTGAACTCTAAAGAAAGCCTTTGAACTTCGAGGCGATTTAATGAGTAGCCTGGGAATATTGACTTCGTGTCTTTGCTCCCAAGGTGGCGTGTGGCGATCTCGCCGAACACATCTCGAAAGTCAGTCGTCAACGCCAGATCGCGACCTTCATAAAGCTGATCGCTCTTGAGCCCCGGCCACTGCCCGTAAACTTTTCCACCCTTCACACTATTACCTAAAACAAACATCGCATTCGCATGGCCGTGGTCCGTGCCGCGATTTCCATTCTCGCGCACCGTCCTGCCAAACTCCGACATCGTCAACACAACCACGTCGTCCATTCGCTGGCCCAGGTCCTGGTACAGCGCCGCAATGCCGTTGCTGAACTGCTGCAACAGATTCGCCAGTTGCCCGCGTGAATTGCCCTGGTTCACGTGCGTGTCCCAACCACCGATGTCAGTAAATGCTACTTCCAAACCGATGCCCGCTTTAATGAGCTGTGCGATCTGCAACAACGAATTGCCGAACGGATTGCGCGGATACTGTGCGCCGTTCTCCGGTTGATACTGCGCGGGATTCGCTTTCTTCAAATAGTTGACTGCTTCGAACGTCTCGCGCCCAGTTCCAGCCAACGAGTCATTCATCTCGCGCGCATAGATCGCTTCAAAGCCGCCCTGCAAGTTTGCAGACGACTTACCCGCGCGAATCGCGAAGTCTGACAGGTTCGACATCGCCACAGCCGGCGCGCGTCCCTGCAACACACGCGGCATCGTCTTCGTCATCGACACTGCGCGAAACAGCGACGCGTCGGGATCCTGCTTACTGCGGAGATAACGATTGAGCCAGCCGTCACTCGTCGACTTCATGCCCGGCGTTGCCGACTCCATGTAGTCCTGCGCGTCAAAGTGTGAACGCGTGTTATCGGGTGAGCCGGACGCGTGAATGATCGCGAGGCGCTTCGAGTCCCACAGCGGTTTGAACGCACTCATCGAGGGATGCAAACCGAAGAAGCCATCGAGATTGATCGCCGACTCGGCATTGCCCGACTCAGGCTTCGGAATGGCAATCGAAGGCCGCAACTCGTAATAATTCGACTCGCCAAACGGCACGACCACGTTGAGTCCATCAACCGCACCGCGCTGAAAAATCGCGATCAGTGTTTTGCGTTTACCGCCAGTTAGCGTGTTGCCAAGCACGATGCGCTCGAGAAACGACGGCGCGGATAGCGACATGCCAACGCTTGCCAGTGCGACGCTGCCTGATTTGAGAAAAAATCTACGATTCATATCCTGTCAATCCTGTAAATCTTGTAATCCTGTCTAAGTCTTACGTCACTGCCTCTGAAACTCCGGTGTCCCCAAAATCAACCCAACAACTTTCGTCACCGGATCCGATGGCTCCAACTGCTTCAACAACGTCTCTCTTGTCGCGGCTGAAATGTCTCCCGCAAGAATCGTCTTCAAATACTCATCCATCACCTTCGCCTGCTCGCCATTCATCTTCGAAAGACTGACTTTCGTTCCCTGCACACGATTGTTTGCCAGCGCCAGTCCAAAGTTCATTCGCTCGAGCAGTCCGCCGGTGTTGACCCAACTCTCCGCCGCATCCGAATAACCATTCGGCGTCTGGAACCCATAGAGCGGCTCGCCCATGCGCGCGATCCACTGGTGCGTGCCCGGCCCACCGTTGGTATCAGCGCCGAGCGTTCTGATCGCGCTAATCACGAGCTCAAACGGTCGCTTGATCTTCACGCGATAAGCTTCAGTCGAATTGAATTCCTTCGAGAAGAAGATCGCTTTGAGAGTCTCGCGAATATCGCCGTCGCTTTTCTGTGAAAGTCGCCGCCACTCGATCGACCAGAGCTTGCGGTGGCGTGTCGGAAACAAAGTGGCGCACGAGCTTGGTCGCGATGAACTTCGCGGTCGATGGATGATGGGCGAGGATGTCGAGCACCATCAGACCGTCTTTGATGCCACCGCCTGACGGGGATCTTGTGACCGAGGACCGTCTTCTCGCCGTCGTCATGCACGCGCGCGTTGAAGAAGAACGTGCCGGCATTTCGACGTCCTGCTTCACCCATCATCGCGTTCACAGCCGCAGCGCCACCGCGCGGCTGAAAGATGGTCCAACCCGTGAAGCAGCGCGCTACTTCCTGCACATCCTTCTGTGTGTAACCGCCGTCGACACCGAGCGTGTGCAGCTCCATCAGCTCGCGCGCGTAGTTTTCATTGATGCCGCGTCGTTGTCGCTGTGGCTGTTGTTGCTGCGGACGCAACTGCTGCATGAGACCACCGCGTCGCTGATTCGCATTCGGGCTCACGCTTTGAAAGTTGTCGAGATAAAACAACATCGCCGGGCTCTGCTGCCGTCGCTTGCAGCAACGTCGAGAACTTGCCCATCGCGTTGGGACGAATCGTGTCGCGATCGTAAGCCGGCAGCAGCCAGCGATCGGCGCCTTTGCCGGCGAAGATATTGAAGTGGTTGGTCCAAAAGTCGACCATCACTTCCTGAAGCTGTCGCTCGCTGTAAACTGCACGCAGAATTCGCGACGCTTGCAGCTCGTCGATGATGCGTTGCGGCCGCTGCAACCCATTCTCGCGGTAATACTCCTGAATGACTTTGCGATATTTTTCGTTTTCGAGTGGATTCGCGGGCGGCGTGTTCTGGTTCTTCTTCGCCGGGTCGGGAGACATTTCCTGGGGCGTTGAATTCGCGCCGCCCTTTACACGATTCTCGCGTGCTTCCTCAACGTCTGCGGGCAGCATGCCACGCGCTTGAAGCTGTCGCAGCAGTTGACCGGGTTGCGGATACTTTTCGTAGAGCTCTGCCGTGGCCATGTTAAGAACAGACAGATCACGGACTTTATTCTCGGCGACTGTGTCAGTGATCTTCTCGGGATTGAGCTGCTGGTTGATGTAATTCTCCAGACCCATTGCCTTCACACGCTCGACATCGCCCGGACGCGCGCCAAATCCAAGCCGATTGAGGACGTGGATGATGCGCTGATCCTCCGTTAACAGATCGATGCTTCTGAGCGAAGACAATCGGCTGCGTCAATATAACAAGCAGCATGAATGCAACTATCTTTTTCATGTTGAATTAGACGCAGGACTAACGAGATTGGTCGGGAAAAGGCTCGATCCGCGTTTATCCGCGGAATCCGCGGCTAAAATTACTGCCTTGCCTGCGGGCGCGGGTAAGTCACGGGACTCCTGTTCCCGTCCTTATCAATCGAACGCACGCCAAAAAAGTAATTGTCCTTCGACATCCCTTTCATCGTGAAACTCATGACATTCCCGACCGGTTTCGAGTTGGTCCAGACGGCGTCAGTCGTCTCGCGCCACACAATCTCGTAACCAGCGAAATCAGGCTCCTTATTCGCCTCCCAGCGCAGCTCGGTATCGTTCGACAAGCGCTGCGCCACGATCGTTACGCCTTTCGGTCGTGAAGGCGCCAACGCCAATGCCGCCAGCGACGCCGCATTCACGCGCGCCACGTTTGCCACGTACGCAAAATCAACAAACTCCGGCAGGTCGCCAAACTGCACGCCATTCTCGACCCGTACGTTCTGATGCTGGTGCCGGAACTCTTCGTTTACTTCCGTGAATCGCACCGCCGGATAACCTCGCTCGAGAAATGGAATGTGATCGCCACCGCGCCCGTAACGATCGCGCCGGTAAATCATCATCACTTTGAACTGCGGCACAAACACGTCGCCAGTCTCTTTAATGAATCGCGCTAACTGCCGCGACGCAGAATCGTTCTCGCCACCAACACTGCGTCGCGTCGTTGCTTCCGCAGCAGTTTCGTTAGACGGCACGCCTTCAGAAAACACACGCACGTGGCCACGATCGCGAACGCCATTGCCGCCAAGCGTGTTGCCGACGATGTCGTTGGTGAACATCGCATCGACGTTCCAGTTTTTCTGTTTAGCTTGTTCGGCGAAATGAGTTGAGCCGAGCAGGCTCTGTTCTTCACCCGCAACAGCCATGAAAACGATCGTCGCGTCAAACTCATACTTCGCCATCACGCGAGCCATTTCGAGTACAGCGGCGGTTCCCGACGCATCGTCGTTTGCGCCGGGCGCGTCGCACTTCGCATCAGTGGGCGAGCTGCACATCGAGTCGTAGTGACCACTCACAACATAGATCCGATCAGTCGCCTCGGGTTGCGATCCTTTCAGCGTCGCGACTACGTTCGTGATGATCGTCGGCTCAGGAACCCGCGCAGCTTTCGCCTGCTCGTACGACTGCTTCTCGACAGTCATGCGACCGTTCGAAGCTTCGGCAGCTTTGAGAAACTCCGCGTACAGCCAGTCGCGCGCAGCGCCGATGCCACGCTTCGGATCGTTCTGCTCCGACAACGTGTTGCGCGTGCCAAACGAAACGAGCTTTCTGATCGTTGCTTCAATGTTGCGCGCATTGATCTCACGCACGATGTTTGAGATTGCGCGATTGCGCACAGGCGCAGATCGCCGCGCGGTTTGTCTGGTTTGAGCGGCAACAACAACCATGTTCGCCGCCAGTACAAAAATCATCACGCTTTGAAAAACTCGGTAAAGTTGATTTCGAAGCTTCATGGTGATCTGTATTTTGATTATGGATTAGCGTGTTCCGCGATCAGCGGGTTCTCTGTAAATCGGGGTAAACGTGCGCGTCGTGTTCTCAGTAACACTCGGCACCGGTTCCATACGCGGCGGCAGGTGAGGCATCGCCGGCCGGTCGGTGAATGCAGGCCGAGGTTGCTGCTGCGGTGGTGCGATCTCGCGCTGCAGAGTCATCATCTTCGTTAAGAACCGGATCAGTAGAGCAGTACAGCCGAACAGTGTCGCCGCACTAAACAGGACCATCCACACAATGAATGCCGGATGTACGTTCAGCTTGGCGAATTCCGTGGCGCTGCCGAAGATGATACCGAGCCCACCGAGGATCGTTATACCAAGCACGATGCTCGGGAACACCAGCTTAGGCGGAGCCATCATCATGGGCGCGCCTATTGTGGGCAGCGTTAAGTTGGCGCCGCAGCGATTACAGTATTTTAGTTCGACGGATATTTCGTTACCGCAGGTAGGACAATACATAGGACCTCCAGTGCAGTAACTTTAACATTATCTGCGGCTTTTAACGTATGCGGTAGGTGCGGCCTTTCCAGACGATGATGACCTCGCCATCGAGTGTGTCGGCGATGGTTTTGATCGCCGGCTCGTCGGCCACGAGCGCGCGATATTGTTCAGAGCCACGCGTGAGAGTCACAGCATCTTTCGAAGAATCGTAAGCAGTATCGATCCAGACGCCGCCTTGTTTGCGAAAACGGCGTCCAGCAACAGTTCGAGTATTCGCACTCGAATCGTCGATGCCATCACGTTGAATGTTTGCACCTGCACCTGCCGCTGGCGCCGCACTCGCTATCCCCGCAGGTTTACGCGCGCGTGCAAAATCGTTGTCGGTTTTTCGATCTTCCCGCTGCGCTCCGCGAAGCGCTTTCTCTGACTGCGGTGTGTACGGTAGCTCCTTAACTTCGTTCTTGCTCACTTCCGTCTCAGCGCGCGTTTGAGAAGCAGGCGTTGGCTCAGACTTCGGCGGCGGCGGCTCGTTTGCTGCTGCCGCTTGTTCTTCGGGCTTCGGTTGCGCCGCTGCTTTATCTTTCGAAACATCGGCTTCTACACTCGATACTCACAGGCGGCGTATTCGGAGGAGGAGCCGGCTGTGCCGTTTGATTCTTCGCCTGCTTCTCGACGCGTCCGTCCTGGTTCGGCGTGTTTGTAGGCGTACTGTCGCTGTAATTTGAAAGAGGTTGTTCTGTCGGAGACGGAGCTGCAGTCACCCCAGCACCTTGATCCTGCGCTACGTACTCACTCCTCTGCTCACGACGCAGGACCACGAAACCGATCGCTGCTACGACTATCAACCCCAGCGCCGGCGCCGCATAACGCAAAACCATCGGCGTTAAGAGACTCGCTAAAAATTTTTTGAAGCCTGACGGCTCTGTAACTGCCGCACTCTCTGTCGCAGCAACAACACCAGCGGACGAGCTGAGTTGCACAACGACGCTACGGCAGCGCGAGCACTCCGCCAGATGCATCGTGTAACGCGCACGTGCCGCCGCAGGCAACGCATTTTCTGCATACGCGCTGAGCTCATCGGCATCGAGATGACCTTCTGCGCCGCCAGACACAACTGCATCGTCTCGCCGGCCAAGCCGCCGCAGCAACAGATCAATCTCGTTGTTTGTTTCCTGTTTCATCTCAATCAGAACGCTGCCTTGTAAAGAACGTAGCCATCCTCATACCTTGCATCCATTACCGCAAATCTGCGGCTTCTTTGCTTAAAAGCGACTCCAAATCCGTATCCAAATGTTGCGCCACCTCTGCAAATGACCGTTCGGTTTCAGCCTGTGTCCAACCACGTTCATCAACGAGGATCTTCGTGACTCGCTTACGCAAATCAGTCTGTATCCTCGTCAAACGGCGACTCGCGGTGGCTTCGTGTACGCCCAGCACAGCGCCCGCCTCACGCAGGCGCAGGTTATCGAAGTAGTAAAGTTTCACTAACAATCGATCTTCTGCGGGCAACTCCTGAACGGCACGATTGAGCGCTTGTTGCATGTCAGTTTGGGCAAAGCGATTCGAGATCGACTCTTCCGGCGTCGGGATTCCCGCAACTATCGGCTGACCTTCCGCGACGCGTGCGAGCCGCTCGAGATCGGTGTCTTCTTCCGTTTGCACTAATCGCGACTGCTTGCGAAACACGTCTACGGCAAGCTGCGCCACGACAGCACGCAGCCAACCAGCGAGCGAGCCGCGACCTGAGTAGTACGCGAGCTTGCTGGCGGGCATGCCGTCTTTACGCGTTCGCAGTCCGTAGAGCTCCGCCCAGATGGACTGCGCGAGATCTTCGGCGGCATCCTCGTTTGAACTTGCCGATCGAGCCGCGGAACGAACGGTTGGGGTGAATCGTTCGACCAGATCTGTCCAGGCGTTTTCGTCGCCACGCTCACAGGCGATGATCAAACAGAGATCGTCAGCCTGCATGTCGTCGATGAATTTCGAGATTTCAGCGTGCGGTGTGTTGGGGTCGTCCTTTAATAAATACTTCTCGACCGCGGCGGTGATGCGCGGCGCCAGCGACTCGGCGATCGAGCGAACGACTGTCACTCGCGCGCCCAAGCAGCCGCCCGGCGCCGTCGTTCAGTATTTTTTCGATTCCAGTATTCACTGCTCGCGCGTAATCCTACCACTCGACCCTCGTTTGATGCTTGAAATCAACTGTAGGGGCGGCCCTCCGTGGCCGCCCGTTTCACCGTTTAATGCGTATTCCGAATGACGGGCGGCCACGGAGGGCCGCCCCTACAGTTGTAGGTCGCCGCGCCCAAGCCCTAGAATCGGGAACTACTGCCAATGTTGCGTGTCACAGAGATTTTTCGCTCGATTCAAGGCGAGTCAACCCACGCCGGACGGCCATGTACCTTCGTGCGCCTGACCGGCTGCCCGATGCGTTGTGTCTGGTGCGACAGCGAATACACATTTACCGGCGGCGAGCACTACTCGATCGACAGCATCATGGACCAAATCAAGGCTTTCGGTTGCAAACTCGTCGAGGTAACCGGCGGCGAGCCACTCGCTCAAAAGGAGGCATTTCGATTAATCGAGCGACTCTGCGATGAAGACTACGAAGTCCTCATCGAAACCGGCGGTTATGTTTCGACCGCGAATGTGGATCCGCGCGCGAAGATCATTCTCGATATCAAATGTCCCGCTTCGGGTGAAGAAACTCGAAACGACTGGTCAAATCTCGATCGTCTCCGCGCTGATAAAGACGAAGTGAAATTCGTCATCGCGGATGAAGGCGATTGGCTCTACGCTAAGAACCTGATCAAAGAACAAGCTCTCGAAAGTCGCACGAAGGCAGTCCTGATCTCGCCCGCCTGGGGACAAGTCGATCTGCAACAACTCGCTGAATGGATCGCGAGCAGCGGACTCAACGTGCGCATGCAGTTGCAACTACACAAATACATCTGGGGCCCGGACGTTAAAGGAGTGTGATGGGCGGCTCGCAGGAGATCGAAACTGAAGAGCTTGAATCTGCTGTCGACGACGATGGACCACAGCTCGCCATCTGTCTCGTTTCGGGCGGTATGGACTCGTGCGTCACTGCCGCAATCGCCAACGAAGAAAACGATGAGCTTGCGTTTTTGCACGTCTCGTACGGCCAACGTACTGAGAAACGCGAACGCGAAGCGTTTGAAGCCCTCGCGGATCATTTCGGCGTGAAATCGCGCCTCGTAATTTCACTCGAACACCTCGCGAAAATCGGCGGCTCATCACTCACGGACGATCGCATTCCCGTCACCGCTGCAAATCTCTCGGCCTCGGGAATTCCCTCGAGCTACGTTCCTTTTCGAAACGCTCACTTGCTGGCAGCGGCCGTGAGTTGGGGCGAAGTAATCAATGCCACAGCGATCTACATCGGCGCCGTGGCCGAAGACTCGTCGGGTTATCCTGACTGCCGTCCGGAGTTTTACGACGCCTTTCAAAACGTGCTCGATATCGGCACCAGGCCCGAGACGCGCATCACTATCCAGACGCCCGTGATCGCAATGCGAAAGTCGGAGATCGTTCGAAGGGGAATCGAACTGGGCGCGCCGCTGCACCTGACCTGGTCGTGTTACCAGGAATCGGAATCGGCATGTGGAAATTGCGATTCGTGCGCCCTGCGACTGCGGGCGTTTCGGGAGGCGGGCGCCATCGATCCCATCCCTTACCTGCTTGACAGTAGTCGTTTTGCTTATTAAGTTTAGGTCACTCTCAGGGGATAAATTACAACCAGTAAAATAGTGTGGGCGCATCCTACGACTCGTTCGCAGCCCAAGCCGACACAACGACGGAGGAATCTTTAGATGATTGGCAAATATTTTTTCGGAGCGCTAGCGGTAGCCATTCTGGTTGCATCCGCTTCTTTGACTGCGGTCGCCCAGGTCGGCGAACTGCGCGGTCACGTTTGGATGCAGCAGGCTGACGGCCAAAAGGTTCCCCTTGCTGACGCGCAGATCGACGTCTTCCGGACCGACATGAGCGCGAAATACAACACCAAGACAAATAAAAAAGGTGAGTTTGTATTTGCAGGACTGCCATTCATCGGCGTTTACACAGTAGCTGCGAGCCATCCGACCGCGACGCCGAACTTCGTGCCCGGCGTGAAAGCCGGACGTGATATTCCGGTTGAGTTCACGCTGACTCCCGGCGGTGGAAAGCGACTCACTTTCGAGGAGATCAAGGGCGCTGGTGGTGGTTCACCAACTCCTCCAGCCGCGACCGGTGGGTCAGCCCCCAGCGCGGAAGACAAAGCGAAGATGGAGGAGCTGAGGAAGAAGAACGCTGAGATCGAGGCCTCAAACAAGAAGATTACAGAAGCCAACGAGGTCATCGGGCGCACCTTCAAGGCCGGAAATGACGCGTTGCAGGCCGCAGGCGCCGCGAGCAAGGCGAATAATTCGGACGAAGCGGTTGCGAAATACACTGCGGCAGTGGCCCAGTATGACGAAGGCCTCGCTGCCGATCCGGAACAGCCCGCCATTCTGACAAACAAAGCAGTAGCTTTGAAGGGACGCGGTGTCGAGCGCTTCAACTCAACCGTCAGATCAAAGACACTCGACGATGCCGGCCGCACCGCTGGATTGCAGACCGCTAAAGAAGACTTCAAAGCCGCAGCGGAAGCCGCCACCAAAGCTGTAACGCTGATCAAGGCCCAAACCGCACCGACGGAAGCGGCGGAGCTCCAGAGATTCAACGGTAACAAGTATGCGGCGATGCTTACGCAAGCCGAATCAATGCGTCTGTATGTGAGCAAGGGCGATCCGACACAGGCTGATGCCGGTCTCACAGCTTACAAGGATTATCTCGCGGTCGAAACTGATCCCGCGAAGAAGGCAAAGGCCCAACTCGACATGGCGCAGATGCTGCTGGATGCGGGCGCCGCTGACAAGGCACTCATGGAATTCAGGTCGATTCTCGAAGCCAATCCCAACAGCCCTGAAGCCAACCTCGGCGCCGGACTGGCGGTTTACGCATCGGGTGACAAGGCAAAGTTTCAGGAAGCAGCGAATTTTCTACAGAAGTTTGTGGAAGTCGCGCCTGACAATAATCCGATGAAGGACGACGCGAAGGCGATTCTGACGGAGTTGAAGAACAGCGAAAACGTCACTCCCGAGAAGACCAAGCCCGCAACGCGCAGCAAACCATAAGCAGTTACCTAACCACGGATGACACGGATCAAATCCGCGGATTTTATCTGTGTCATCCGTGGTTCTTTTTGTTAATTTCCCCACGAAAACCGCTGGAATTCCTACCTTGACACTCTTCGTGTTCAAACTGTACTATGACTGCACAACGATGTTAGCCCCATCGTTGCAGTTAGTTAAACCGGTCATGCCTCGCGCCACATTCGGCGCCCAATCCACCACCCAGAATCGGGGATCTACCTGCTCCCGAGAGCTTTAGAGCACAAATGTCAGCCAAACTAGGCGAAATACTGGTACGCGAAAATTTAATTAGCCCTCAACACCTGCGAGAGGCCCTCGACTACCAACGCGAACATGGTGGCCGGCTCGGCTTCAACCTGGTGAAACTCGGCCTAATAAGCGACGACATGATTACTGCCGTGCTGTCGCGGCAGTACGGTATTCCTTCCGTCAATTTAGATCTCTTCAATATCGATCCTTCCGTCATCAGCCTCATCCCTCAGGAGGTCGCACAAAAACATTCGGTCCTGCCACTCTCACGCGTTGGCGCAACACTCACGCTCGCGATGGTCGATCCGACCAATGTCTTCGCGATGGACGACGTCAAGTTCATGACCGGCTTGAACGTCGAACCGGTAGTTGTCGCCGAAGGCAGTGTGCAACAGGCAATCGCGAAGTATTACGGCAGCTCACGCGAGATCGAGCTCGCCACGGTAGCCACAGAAGAACTTCCCAGGAATGGTTCCAAGAACAACGGCGCAAACGGCGGCATCACGAAAGACGATCTCGTCTCGCTCGACAGCATCGACTTCGATCACAGTCAATCCGAAGACGTCGAAGTAGTTGAAGACAACGAGGAGATCGATCTCTCGACTCTTTCGCGGATGAGTGAAGACGCACCAGTCGTGCGTCTCGTCAACGTGCTGCTCGTTGATTCACTTCGCCGCGGCGCTTCGGACATTCACGTCGAGCCTTACGAGAAAGAGTTGCGCATCAGGTTTCGTATCGACGGCGTGCTTTACGACGTGATGCACCCGCCGTTGAAACTGCGCGACGCTTTGATATCGCGCATCAAGATCATGTCGAAGCTCGACATCTCGGAAAAGCGTCTCCCCCAGGACGGTCGTATCAAGATAAAAGTGAAAGTCGACTCACGTTCGCGCGAGCTCGACTTTCGCGTTTCTACACTCCCGACTCTGTTCGGCGAGAAAGTCGTGCTTCGTTTGCTCGACAAGCAGAACCTGATGCTTGACATGACGAAGCTCGGTTTCGAGCCGGAGTCATTAACCAAATTTAAGAGAAACATCTCCAAGCCCTACGGCATGGTGCTGGTGACTGGTCCAACCGGAAGCGGTAAGACAAACACGCTCTACTCCGCGCTCCAATCGTTGAATACAGTCGAGACCAACATCATGACGGCGGAAGATCCGGTAGAGTTCAACCTTGCCGGCATCAATCAGGTGCAGATGAAAGAGCAGATTGGGTTGAACTTCGCCGCCGCTCTTCGATCATTCCTCCGCCAGGATCCCAATATTGTTCTGGTCGGCGAAATCCGCGACTTCGAAACGGCTGAAATCGCCATCAAAGCCGCGCTGACTGGTCACCTCGTACTCTCTACCCTCCACACTAACGATGCTCCCTCCACCATCTCCCGCCTTATGAACATGGGCATCGAACCCTTCCTGGTCGCTACCAGCGTGAACCTCATCCAGGCACAACGACTGATTCGTCGCATCTGCAAGGACTGCAAACAGGAACATCCAATGCCCGCCGAGGCGCTCATCGAGGTGGGTTTCTCGACCGAGGAAGCCAAGACGATCAAGACCTTCAAGGGCAAAGGATGTGCGACCTGCAACAACACCGGCTACAAGGGACGAATCGGACTTTACGAAGTGATGGAAATCACCGACGAGATTCGTGAATTGATCTTGATCGGAGCTTCTGCACTTGAATTGAGGAAGAAGGCGGTCGACGACGGCATGATCACGTTGCGTGAATCGGGTCTGTAGAAGATTCGCGCGGGCGTGACCACCCTCGAGGAAGTCGTTCGTGAAACGGTCGCCTAATCGAGGAGAACCGAAGATGCTAAGAACAATTGCAATAGCGCTGATCCTTGTGCTGTCCGTGGGCATCATGTTGCCGTTCGCGAACTCAGCACACGGGCTCAGGCAAACTGTACAAGTCGGACAACGCCGTCATCATCGGTATCGTTCACGCGCGTGGTGGCGACGTTATCGCGCGCGCCAGCGACAGAAGAGATTGGCTGCGGAGATGGCCCATCGCAATGCAACGCTGTCGTTGCCGCAAAACATTTCGGTTGCGGATCTACAGGGACTCTCCGGTCCGCAGTTGCCTTCACTGCCGTCAAACTCTGCTGCGACAGCAACCCTGCCGCCGCCCGAGATGACCGCAGCGCCGGTTGCGGCTGTCTCGAATACGGCACATGCTTCGTCGCTTTCAAACGGCGAAACACGTCCGCGAGTTGTTAATCCTAATCATCCTGCATTCAAAACATCGGCGCCGGCGACACCACTGCCGGGAACGATGAATCTTGCGGTGGTTGCGATGAGTCGACCGAATCCTGCGTTTCTGACTTCTCGCGAAGAGAAGAAGATGCTGGGTGGAGTGGCTGTGGCGGATCTGCGACGCATGGTGATCGACAAGATGGTTTCGTCTGGTGGTTGGGTGGTCAACGACTTCGTTCGCGAAGTCAACGGCAGTCGCGTGTTTGTGGTTACAGCGCGAACGCCGAAGGATGCACTCACACCGGAGAAAACATGGACGTTCTATTTCACTGAAGCTGGCGGCCGCATTTACGGGCTGACCACGGATGCACCGGTTGAGTTTGCCGATCGCATGACGAATGAAGCCGAGCGCTTCATCGAATCGTTACGCGCGAAAGCCGAAGCCGGCACCGCAATAGTTTCTTGGAAGATCTCAGTACCACCTGCGGTAGCGCGTGGGTGCGCAGCCGACTGGCAGCTGATCCTACTGCAGCCTAAAGGCTACGCACCTACGCGCTACCGCGAGGTGGAACTGACCCGGTCCAACCAACACAAATACCCGACCAGGAGAACGACTTCAATGCGACTGAACGAATCTGTTCCCCAAATCTCACTCTCCGAACTGCTCAGAAAGCTTTCTGAGCTCGGCGGTTCGGATCTTCACATCACCACCGGCTCGCCGCCGCAGGTCAGAGTCGACGGGCATCTCCGTCCGCTCGAATCGTATCGCGTGCTCACGTCAGCCGACACCAAACAACTCGCTTACTCGGTGTTGACTGACGCGCAGAAGCATCGTTTCGAAGAGAACCTGGAGCTCGACTTCTCGTTCGGCGTCAAAGGCTTGTCACGCTTTCGCGCGAACCTGTTCAACCAGCGTGGCGCGGTGGGCGCAGTCTTCCGCGCCATTCCCTACGAGATCAAAGCATTCGAAGATCTTGGTCTGCCGGCTGTCGTCAAACAGCTTTGCGACAAACCACGCGGTCTGATTCTCGTCACTGGTCCAACCGGATCCGGAAAGTCAACGACACTCGCCGCGATGATCGACAAGATCAATCGCGATCGTCACGAACACATTCTGACGATCGAGGATCCGATCGAGTTTCTCCACAATCACAAAGGCTGTTTGATCAACCAGCGCGAAGTTAACGCCGACACACACGGTTTCGCCGCGGCGCTCCGCACTGCTCTACGTCAGGACCCGGACGTGGTCCTCGTCGGCGAAATGCGCGACCTCGAGACGATCGAGTCAGCGCTGCGTATCGCTGAAACAGGACACCTTACACTCGCCACGCTGCACACAAACTCCGCGTCTTCCACCATCAACCGTATCATCGACGTCTTCCCTTCCGATCAGCAGGCACAGATTCGCGCACAGCTTTCGCTCGTGCTCGAAGGAATTCTCTGTCAGGCGCTGCTGCCGCGCGCTGAAGGAAGCGGACGCGCGATGGCGCTCGAGATCCTGGTGCCCAACGGCGCTATTCGAAACCTGATCCGCGAAGACAAGGTCCACCAGATCTATTCGATGATGCAGACCGGCCAGGACAAGTACGGCATGCAGACTTTCAACCAGGCACTGGCGACGCTCTATCACAAACGCCAGATCACCATGGACACCGCACTGCAACGTTCATCGAACGTCGACGAGCTGCGCGAGCTGATCGATCGCGGTTCTGGCGTAAACACGGGCAACGCGATCGAAACCGCACGCGAGTCCTTATGCTCAGGCCCGACCGGTTGGTGTCAGACCAAACGTACAGATAAGCCACTCTGGAGCTTACAGTTATGCCTACGTATGTTTTCAAAGGCCGCAACAGACTGAACGAGATCGTCGTCGGCGAACGCGTCGCGGACAATCGCGAAGCGCTGCGTCAGATTTTGCGACGCGAGCAAGTGACGCTGACTTCCGTGAAGGAGAAGGGCCGCGAGATCGGCATTCCGAAGATCGGTGGCCGCAAGAAAGTTAAGTCGAAAGACTTGTCGGTCTTTACGCGCCAGTTTTCGGTGATGATCGACGCGGGTTTGCCGCTCGTCCAGTGTCTCGAGATCCTGGCCCAACAACAGGACAACAAGTATTTCCAACAGATCCTGCTTGCAGGTGCGGCAGGACGTCGAAGAGGGCTCCACTCTCGCAGCAGCGATGGGTCGTCACCCGCGCGTCTTCGATCAGCTTTACTCGAACATGGTTGAAGCCGGCGAAACGGGCGGTATTCTCGATCTGATTCTGCAACGACTCTCGACGTTCATCGAGAAGATCGTGAAGTTAAAGCGCGACATCATCTCCGCGATGATCTATCCGACGGCGGTGATCCTGCTGGCGATCGTGGCGGTTGCGGTGATCATGGTCGTGGTGATTCCGCAGTTTCAAAACATCTTCCTCGGCCTGCTTGGACCAGGCGAACAGTTGCCGTTGCCGACGCGAATCGTTGTCGGGTTTCAGTAACTTTCTCGCCGGCTGGGGCGGACTCGTGATACTCGCCTCGGTGATCGGTACCGCTGTGGCGGTCAAGTTTTATTACAGAACGCCGGGCGGCAGGAAGAACATCGATCGGGTGTTGCTCAAAGTTCCGATCCTCGGCGACATCTTCCGCAAGATCGCGGTCGCAAGCTTTTCGCGAACGCTTTCGACGTTGCTGTCTTCCGGTGTTCCGATTCTGCAGTCGCTGGACATCACTGCCAAGACGTCCGGTAACGTGATCATTGAAGCAGCGATCACGAAAGTGCGAACCGGCGTGGAGCGCGGTGAAAGCTTTGTCGATCCGTTGAAAGCCACGGAAGTGTTTCCACACATGGTGGCGCAGATGATCGGCATCGGCGAACAGACCGGCGCGCTCGACGCGATGCTCGGCAAGATCGCCGACTTCTACGAAGCCGAAGTCGACGCCGCCATCGCGAACCTGCTGACCCTGATCGAGCCCCTGCTGATCGGCTTCCTCGGCGTCACCATCGGCTCCATCGTCATCGCCATGTACCTGCCCTTGTTCACCCTCATCGGCAAACTCTCGCAGGCCACTAGAGTCTAGCAAACACGAAAGTAGTACACAGGACTACAAGAGGTACAGAAGGCACAGGATAATCCTGTTCATTCTGAGAATCTTGTGCCTGTTTGCTGCCTCGTTTGTGGACTCCGGCCTACAGTTACTTCGATTCTGCTATAATCCTCTCACCCCTGCGAACCCCCTTCAGCACTCTCCTTCGAACACGCACGAGAGTTTTGTAACGTATGCCAAAAAACGTTCTGCGGCCGGGCCTTCTGATAGCAAGTAAGTAAAGATCAATCGCTAATCTCCAAAGCCCCGAACTGGCGCCGTACTGGCTTTCTGCTCTAATCGAATCCGCCGACGACGCGATCATCAGCAAGACACTCGAGGGCATCATCACGAGTTGGAACAACGGTGCGGAGCGCATCTTTGGTTACACCGCCGACGAAGTAATCGGCAAACCAGTCACGATCCTCATCCCCGAAGATCATGAAGATGAAGAGCCGGCAATCCTCGCCCGACTCCGGCCGGGCGAACGTATCGAGCACTACGAAACCGTGCGCATGCGAAAAGATGGCAGGCTGATCGACATTTCGCTGACTGTCTCTCCGATCAGGGGCCCGAACGGGCAAATCATCGGCGCCTCCAAGATCGCTCGCGACATCACCGAACAACGACAGGCACGCACGCGCGCTCGACGAAGCCTCAGAACGTTTGAAACTCGCCTTGTCCGCTGCGCGTCTCGGCGACTGGTCCTGGGACGCCAAGACCGACATCGTCACCTTGTCCGAAACAGCCGCGCGTATCTTTGGTATTCCTGCCTGGTCCACACATGACCTGGACCGAAATGCGCAAGTTACTGCGCGAGGAAGATCGCGAACACGCCAGGCTCGCAGTCGACGAAGCACTCGCTAACCACACTGACTACGACGTCGAATATCGCATCAGACGACGCAACGATCAATTCTGAAGTCTGGGTCTCGGCAAAAGGTCGTGGGCTCTACGACGAAGAATGGCACAGTGCTCGGGATGTTGGGATTCGTGCAGGACATCTCAACTCGCAAATCCAACGAGGAAACGTTGCGCGAGCAGGCGGAGGCGCTGCGCACGCTCAACGAGATCGGCAAAACGATCTCCGCCGAACTCGATTTGCACAATACCGTGCAAGCTGTGACCGACGCCGCTACGGAACTGACTGGCGCACGCTTTGGTTCGTTCTTCTACAACGTTTTGAACGAGGAAGGCGCGTCATACATGCTTTACACGCTCGCCGGCGTACCGCGTGAAGCGTTTGCACATTTCCCGATGCCGCGCGCGACCGATCTCTTTGGTCCAACTTTTCGCGGTGAAGGAGTCGTGCGCATTGACGACGTAAAGCTCGATCCGCGTTACGGCAAGAACTCTCCGTATTACGGAATGCCGGAAGGTCACTTCCGGTAACAAGCTATCTCGCAGTTCCGGTGATCTCGCGCTCGGGAGAAGTGCTGGGTGGTCTGTTCTTCGGTCATCCGGAACCCGGAATGTTTACTGACCGTGATGAGATCATCGTTTCCGGCCTCGCTTCGCAGGCAGCCGTCGCGATGGACAATGCACGTCTCTACGAAGCCGCCAAAAAAGCCCGCGCTGAAGCTGAAAAAGCAGCGGCCGAAAACGAACGATTGTATCAAGCAGGCGGAAGAATCGAGCCGGCTGAAGGAAGAATTTCTCGCTA
Organism: uncultured Acidobacteriota bacterium; assembly: GCA_963748155.1. Lineage (GTDB taxonomy): Bacteria > Acidobacteriota > Blastocatellia > Pyrinomonadales > Pyrinomonadaceae > PSRF01. The sequence goes on from CAVVHV010000008.1 coordinate 254,916, forward strand.
CCATCTCGCACGAGTTAAGAACTCCGTTGAGCGCGATTCTCGGTTGGGCCAGAATGTTGCGACTCGGGCCAACTCTCACCCGAGAACGCTGCGAAGGCGCTCGACACGATCGAGCGCAACGCACGCGCGCAGGCTCAGCTCGTCGACGACCTGCTCGACGTTTCGCGAATCATTACCGGCAAGTTGCGCATGGACGTGCGTCCCGCCGATCCGAATTCATTCATCGACGCCGCAGTCGAATCGGTGCGACCGGCAGCAGAAGCGAAGGGCGTGCGCGTCCAAAAAGTTGTCGACACTGGTCCGATCTCGATTCCCGGAGATCCGGTGCGACTGCAACAAGTGGTTTGGAATTTACTTTCCAATGCGATCAAGTTCACGCCGCGTGGTGGTCGTGTGCAGATTCGATCGGAGAGAGTGAATTCACATCTCGAGATCGTCGTCAGCGACACGGGCCAGGGTATCTCATCTGATTTTCTGCCGCACGTTTTCGATCGTTTCCGCCAGGCAGACCAGAAAACCAGTCGCCAGCATGGTGGCATGGGATTGGGTTTGGCGATCGTGCGTCACCTGGTCGAGATGCACGGCGGCACCGTGCGCGCCAATAGTGAAGGTGAAGGCAAAGGCGCGACGTTCACGGTGATGTTGCCGATTTCACCCGTTTACCAGGTCGACTCGTCCGGCGGGCGCGTACATCCAGGCGCGCGAGACTTGATGCCGCCCGATGATGCTCCAGATCGTTTGGATGGTCTAAGAATTCTCGCAGTTGACGACGAAGCAGATACGCGCGAGCTACTGAGGCAGGGACTCGAGTACTGCGGCGCAAAAGTCAAAGTCGTTGGATCGGCCGCTGAAGCGATCGACGCGCTGATGTCGTTCGTTCCAGACATCTTGATCAGCGATATCGGCATGCCGGGAATAGACGGGTACGATTTGATCCGGCAGGTCCGTTTGCTCCCGCCCGACAGAGGCGCCAAGGTTCCCGCGATTGCTTTGACTGCTTACACGCGCATTGAAGATCGTTTGCAGGCGCTGCGCGCCGGCTACGATATGCACGTGCCGAAGCCGGTTGAGCTTGCGGAACTTTGTGCCGTCGCCGCCAGCGTGGCGCGCCGGAAATAGTTAAACGGTCAAGGGCAACTGTTGGGGGCGGCCCTCCGTGGCCGCCTTAGCGTGATTGGCGAACTGGGGCGGCCACGGAGGGCCGCCCCTACAACTGCGCCCGAAATGTCAGATAAATCGCACCGGGTTCTTCATCACGACGCCGAACTCGTCACGCAGGACGCGATCGTATTCTTCGTGGCTTGATAACGTTCGCTCGTCTCGGAGTCGTTGCGGACCAGAGGTGGTGATGAAGCGCATGTCGCTGAGTGTGATTCGACCATCTTCAGTTGCGCGCGAGCAGATGAGACCTTTGGTGAAATGTGAATCGGGAGAGGTTTGGTGAAAACAGCACATCTCTTCGTAATCGGGAAACGTGTACGGTTGGAGTGTGAAGCGATATTGTGGTTGCCAGTCTTCACCCCCTTTAATATTGCTACGACGCATCAAGACCACGTGATCGTCTTGTTCAACTAAACGAAAGGTGCGAGTTCCCTGCACCTGATCGGCTCGTGAATCAAGTAACAGAGGCTCCAAAAACGATTCGCCAAAGCCGACGTCCGCGAGCCAACGCTCATCCAGCGTCACCATCAGCGCCATGTGATCGAAGATTGGACCAAATCCTCCATCGCGTTTTGCTACGCCGGCGGCCAGCATCGCGACGTCGAAACCTAAGGCGCGTAGTAAACCCGCGAACAAGCCGTTGCACTCGTAACAAAAACCGCCACGTAGCTGTTCGACGATCTTGGTAAAGAGTGCGTCTTCGTCGAGAACGATCGGCTCACCCGCGTGAATGCTCAGGTTCTCAAAAGGCACACTCAGCAAGTGTGCAACCTGGAGAGCGCGCAGGGTCTCTGCATTCACGTCGCGTGAGCCGTTGTAGTTGATCCGTTCCAGATAGGCGTCGATGTTCATGCGTTGGCGATCATAAATTCACTTTCCTGTTCTCTCCAAGGTCCGGCTCTTTCCCCGTCACCAGTGACGAAACAAAACTCAACGCATATCCAATCGTGCTGGACGGGCTGTCCCAGTACTCAGCTTTTTCAAGATTGACGCGCATCAGCGCAACTTCCGGATCGTCTTTGCCTTCCGGGAACCAGATCTTGAACTCAGGCCTCCACAGCTCGTCGATCTTCGCTCGATCGCGCACAAGCTGTGCCCTCCCACTAACGGAGATGTAGCGCTGATTGTCCGGATCAGCAAAGCTGACATTCACTTTCGGCAGCTTCGCGATCTCGCTCACTTTGTGTGACGACGCACTCGTAAAAAACCAGATGTCGCCATCCGCATCGATGTCACCGTTTGACGACATCGGCCGGCTGTGTAGATCGCCACCTTCATCAACCGTCGTCAGCATGCAGAAGTCGATTTCCTTAACCAGTTCTCGAAGTTTTTGTAGATCGTTTTCGCGCGTCTGTTTTGGTGCTGTCATAAGTCCCCTCGCTCGCTAAATTGTTCTTTTACAACTCAGAATTTGGACGCAGAACTTCACGGATTCATGTCGTTGCGGATGCAAATTCTTGGTGGTAGCACGAGGGTTGTACAAAAGTTAGACAGGATTTCAGGATTCACAAGATTACAGGATGCATGCTTTGACAATCTAGGTATCGGTGCGTATGATGCCTACCCTTTCTAGGTATCGATTCGAAGGAGGCGAGGTGCCAAAGAATAAAGCCGATCTGCTACAGGGAACGCTCGATATGCTCATCCTCAAATCGCTCTCGCTCGGAGAGTTGCACGGGTATGGAATTATCCAGCGCCTTCGCCAGGTTTCCGACGAAATGTTGAATGTGGAACAAGGATCTTTGTATCCCGCGCTCTATCGCATCGAGCAAAAAGGCTGGGTCTCGGCACGGTGGGACGTACACGAAACTGGACGTGAGGCGAAGTTTTACAAGCTCACCCGCGCCGGACGAAAGCAACTCGAAAGTGAGGAAGCGAGTTGGGATCGACTCTGCCTCGCGATCGCGAAAGTGCGACAAGCCACATAAGAAAGCTAGCCACAAAAAGGCACAAAAAGCACAAAGAAGGAAGCATTACCAATGAAGTGGATCAACATTCTTCGCGATCGAATCAAGGCTTTGCGGCAGCGTGAAGACGTTATCAACGACATCGATCGTGAAATGCGCCTGCATCTCGAGATGGAGGTGGACGAGAACATCAAGGCGGGAATGTCACCGACAGAGGCACGCGAAAAGGCTATGCGCAGTTTTGGAAATGTTAACCGGGCCGTCGATGCGGCTTACGACGTAAAAGGCGGCGGCATCTTCGAGACGCTCGCACAGGACATTCGCTACGGCGTGCGCATGCTCGCCAAGCACAAAGCATTCACTTCTATCGCAGTCATCACACTCGCGCTCGGCATCGGCGCCAACACCGCAATCTTCTCAGTCGTAAACGAACTACTCCTGCGTCCACTTCCCTATCGCGATGCGGAACGGATCGTAACTGTCTGGGAAGTCACGCCCGAGGGCAGGCACCAGAACACGACTTCGCGCACGAACTTTCGCGCGTGGCGTGATCAGACCAGCAACTTCCAGCACATGGCGGCCTTCACAGATCAACGTTTGAATCTGACGGGCACTGGCGAACCGGAAGAGTTGTCGGTCCAGTTCACAACGCCAGAGTTCTTCAGAATTCTCGGTGTCGATCCCATTCTCGGTCGAACTTTTCTGCCGGAAGATGATAAAGCCGGCCAATCTCCGGTGGCAGTGCTCAGCTACGGATTGTGGCAACGCCGCTTTGGCGGACAGGCGAGTTTGGTTGGCGAAACGATCAATCTCAGCGGTGAGAAGTTCACAGTGATCGGTGTGATGCCGCCGAATTTTCAGTTTCACATCAAACAGCGTTCCGGCACCGGCCGTCCAGCCGAGCTATGGTCCATCCTGCCTATGCCAGTTGGAGGAAACGCAAATCAACGTGGGAGATTTCTCGGTACAGTCGCACGCCTGAAGGATGGTGTAACTGTGGACCAGGCTGCCGCCGAATTGCGCACGATTCACGCGCGACTCTCAGACGAAGTGCCGCAGTACAACAAAAACTACACCGCCGAAGTGCTACCACTGCGCGAACAATTCTTCGGCAACGTGCGTCGCCCACTCTGGCTAATGCTCGGCGCTGTTGGGTTCGTGTTGCTCATCGCCTGTGCGAACGTCGCAAACCTGCTGCTTTCACTCGCCACATCACGCGAGAAAGAGATTGCGCTGCGAGCTGCTCTCGGCGCGCGTCGCTTTCGTATCGTCAGGCAACTGCTGACCGAAAGTCTTTTGCTCGCGCTGCTCGGCAGCCTCCTGGGACTGGGCTTCGCGTGGCTGGGGATCAAAGCACTCGTAGCGATCAGCCCGCGCGATCTCGTCAGTTTGCAGACGGTTGGTTTGAACGTCACGGTGCTCGCGTGGACACTCGGCGTATCGATGCTGACCGGAATCATTTTTGGACTTGCTCCGGCGCTGCACATATCGCGTCTCAATCTCAACGACTCACTCAAAGATGGCGGGAAGTCGGAGTCGGGCCAGGCGAGTGGCAGCCGGCGTTTGCGTAATGCACTCGTCGTGTCTGAGATCGCGCTCGCCGTTGTACTGCTTGCCAGTGCTGGTTTATTGATCAGGAGTTTCGTGCGTCTACAGCAAGTGGACCGCGGCTTCAGTACTGACAATGTGCTGACAATGGTGATCCGGCTGCCGGAAGCCGGTTACCGAGAGGATCCTCAACTCGTGCAATTCTTTTCACAGGCACTCGAGCGAGTTCGGCAGTTGCCAACAGTCCGCTCCGCGGGTATGGTCAACTTCCTGCCGTTGTACGGAGGACTCGGTTCTAATACTGGCTTCAAGATCCTGGGCCAGCCGGAACCACCGCCCGGACAAGGACCATCAACCGACGTGCGCGTTGCTGATTCAGGTTATTTCGGCACCCTCGGAATTCCTTTGCTGCGTGGTCGCAATTTCTCCGACAACGAACAAAGAGAAGCTAAGCACGTGATTTTGATCAACGAAGCACTCGCGCGGCGGTACTTCCCGAACCAGGATCCGATCGGACAGCGTCTCGACGTAGCGATGTTTGAGAAGTCCGACGCCCGCGGAGATCATCGGCATCGTCGGCAACGTTAGATACGACAGTCTCGTTGACGAAGCGCCGCCGGCAGTTTATTTCCCCCATCCGGATCTTGCTTATCCGTTTATGACTCTCGCGGTGCGCACGGATGGCGATCCAACGGCGATTGCTCCGGCGATTCAGCGAGAGATACGCGGGCTCGATCCGAATCAGCCTGTTTCTGACGTGCGCACGATGAACCAGGTCATGTCCGAATGGGTGGCGCGTTCGCGTTTCAACACGTTGCTCCTTGGACTGTTCGCCGGACTCGCGACACTGCTCTCAGCGGTCGGCATCTTCGGCGTGATGAATTATTCAGTGGCGTTGCGGACGCGCGAGCTCGGACTGCGACTGGCAGTCGGTGCGCAGCCGCGACAGGTGTTGCTGCTCGTCTTGAGACAGGGATTAGGGTTGACGATCGTCGGCGTGGTGCTTGGACTAGCGGCGGCTTTTGCGTTGACGAGACTGTTGTCGGGATTGCTGTTTGGTGTCGCGGCCGTTGATGTGACGACGTTTGCCAGTATCTCGGTGTTGCTCGTTATCGTGTCGTTGCTGGCGTGTTACCTGCCGGCGCGTCGAGCGATGCGCATTGACCCACTGAGTGCGTTGAGATACGAGTAAGTTTTAGACAGGATGAACAAGATTTTTCAGGATTTACAGGATGCATCTCGCAAATCCTGAAAAATCTTGTTCATCCTGTCTAGAATTCCTGTTAGGCTCTCAGTCCGATGGTGGCATCGGAACATACTGGCGAGTGGGGTCGGACCGCTGGATCGAAGCTCGGCTGGATGATCGCCGGGCGACTCGTCACCGCACTTCTCCTCAGTGTCATCGGAACCCTCTGGACCGGACAAGCCTCGCAGTCGATCAATAAAAGCCTCGGACTGCTGACGATTGTCGCGTGCCTCACAATTCTCTACGCACTGATCTTTCGTCTTTCCAAAAACATTCTCTTCCAGGCACGGTTTCAACTCGCCGTTGACGTTCTGCTCGTCACGTGGCTCGTTTGGAATTCCAACGTAATCCAGTCGCCGTACGTCGCGCTCTACATCGTCATCATTGCTGTTTCGAGTCTGTTCTTAGGACCACGCGAAGCAGTCGTCACCTCTGTCGGATGCGCGGTTGCGTTCACGGCGTGCGCGCTGCAAATCACTGGACTCGCAGGCGATAACGATCCGTCGCGACTTGTCGGTGGGTCGGTGTCGCAGACGATTCAGTGGGTCGGACTGTTTGACGTCGCTTTTTTCGTCGTCGGCCTGCTGTCGGCACGTCTCGCCGAACGACAGTCGCGCTCTGACGTGCGTCTCGCCGCTGCGACTCAGTCACTGGCTAACCTCCGCGCTTTGCACGAACGTATCGTGGCGTCGATTCGCTCCGGCGTCGTCACGACTGATTTGGAAGGACGTATCTTTACCTTCAACGTCGCCGCACAGGAGATCACGCATTATCCGGAAGAAACGATTCGCGGGCAGGACGCCTCGATCCTTTTCAGCGATCTGAAGGAGCATGTCACCCAGACGTTGAGCGCTTTGCAAAAAGGCGACAACAGCCCGCGCTTCGAGACTAGCTGCCTGACTTCCGAGGGCATGCGTGTTCGGCTCGGCTACAGCATCTCGCCGCTTTCGACGGAAGCCGGGGAAACGACCGGCATGGTGATCACTTTTCAGGATCTGACTCAGGTCCGCAGTCTCGAAGAGACGTCGCGCCGCCAGGATCGTCTCGCCGCTATCGGTCGCATGGCCGCCTCGATTGCCCACGAGATTCGCAATCCACTTGCTGCCATGCGCGGCTCGATTCAGATGTTGCGTTCGGAAATGGACAGCGATCCGGCGCAAACAGAACTGATGGAAATCATTCTGCGCGAGTCTGATCGCCTGAACCGCATCATCACGGATTTTCTTAGTTACGCGCGACCGCGTTCGCTCATTCAGGCGCGTGTGGACGTGGGCGACTTGCTGCATCAAACCTTCGCATTGATGCGGCACAGTCCGGAGATCGGGGCGAACCAGAGCATCGTCGAGGAGTTGCCGGATGATCCGCTCTACGCTGAAGCTGACGAAGGCCAGTTGAAGCAGGTGTTTTGGAACCTCGCGCGCAATGCGCTACAGGCAATGCCGCAGGGCGGAACGTTACGAGCCACGCTTGAAAACAATTCCAACCAGCGACTCCGCATCACTTTCGCTGACACTGGACGCGGCATGTCGCCCGATCAAGTCGAACATTTGTTCGAGCCTTTCTCTTCGACGACCGGCGGCACCGGTCTCGGGCTTTCAATTGTTTATCAAATCATTCGCGATCATGGTGGTACAATCAATGTCCGCAGTCGCGTGGGACAGGGAACCACGATTACCGTCGAGTTACCAGTAACCACCCAAAATGGTAACGACGCTCCTGAACAGTCGAACTAAGTTATGGCCAATCTTTTGATCGTTGACGACGAACTCGGAATGCGGCAGTTCCTGACGCATTTATTCCAGCGCGAAGGACACGTTGTGCGCGTGGCGGGAAATGGCGGCGAGGCGCTCGACCAATTACGCCAGCAGGCGCCCGATCTGATCATCTCCGATATCAGAATGCCAGACATGAGTGGCGTGGACCTGCTGCGCGAGCTGCGCACTGTGCTTCCCGAAGTGGAAGTGATCATGATGACGGCTTTCGCGAACGTCGATACCGCGCGTGAAGCATTTTTACTCGGCGCTTACGACTTCGTTCAGAAGCCTTTCGACAACGACCTGCTCAAAGAAACAGTCGCGCGCGCGCTCAAAAAGATCTCACTAATCAAAGAAAAAGAAGCGCTTCTCGAAGAGAACAAGGCGCTCATCCAGGGACAACGCACACGCGGCAGTCTTGGCAATATCATCGGGCGAAGCGAACGGATGCTGGCGCTTTACCAGATGATCGAAACGGTCGCGCAGGTGCAGTCAACGGTTCTGGTTACAGGCGATTCGGGTACTGGAAAAGAACTCGTCGCTCGTGCGATTCACGATCTGAGTCCACGCGCCGAGAAACCCTTCGTATCGGTAAACTGCGGTGCGTTTACTGAGACACTGCTCGAGTCAGAGTTGTTTGGTTACGTGAAAGGCTCCTTTACCGGCGCAAACGCAAATCGAAAAGGACTGTTTGAAGCAGCAAATAGCGGCACGATCTTCCTCGACGAGATTGGCGAAATGTCGCCGGCGATGCAGGTCAAACTCCTGCGCGTGTTACAGGAGCGCAAAGTCAGACCAGTAGGCGCGACTGAAGAGACGCTCGTCGATACGCGCGTGATTGCGGCAACGAATCGCGATCTCGCGAGTATGGTTTCAACAGGTACGTTTCGCGAAGATCTCTACTACCGGATCTCTGTGATCCCGATCGAGCTGCCACCTTTGCGCGAGCGCGCGGAAGATATTTCCGAGCTCGCCGATCACTTTGTGCAGAAGTTCTGTGCACCTACTGGACGAACGCTCACCGTTAGTGAGAATGCGATGCGACTACTCGAGCGTTACTCGTGGCCCGGGAACGTTCGTGAGTTGGAACACACGATCGAGAGAGCGGTCGCCCTCGAGCGCACCAACTCGATCGAGCCGGAGCGTCTGCCGGAGAAGATCACAAACTACAATCCGTATCGAGTTGCGGAAGCGATGGAGTTTCCGGAGGAAGGAATCAATCTCACCGCACACCTGGACCAGCTCGAAAAGACTTACGTGCTCGAGGCGCTACGCCGCACGGCTGGCAATCAAACGAATGCCGCGGAGCTTTTGCGGCTGTCTGTGCGGTCGCTGCGGCACCTGCTCGACAAGCATGGCGCTCGTGGTCTAACAGCCCAGATGCGTGACGAGCGACGTGGTCCAGAATCCACTCCGCGCCGCCGGGCCACGGACCAGGGCCCACGCCGCCGCGCCGAAGACACAGGCGAGTTCGCCGCAGGCGCCGGCGATAGCAATAGTTTAGACCGACGGATTACGCTGATCCGAGTTAGTGCCTTTTTGTGGCATTTGCCTGCTGCCAGAATTTGTCAGCATTCTCTCCTTCCGATAGCCCACGCCCTGAAAATTTCGATCAAAAAAGATCGAAATTTCCTCTTTTTCACCCAAATCCCGCTTGGCACAACGGTTGTTTTAGAGCCACCCGACACTTCGCGTTCTACGCGGCTCAACAAGGAACGAAGGCCGATGGCGCGAGCAACTTAGGAATCCCCTAAATCTTTTAAGGAGCAGGAATTCAGAATGAATACCAAACGCCAAGACGGCTTTTCGTTGATCGAACTTTTGATCGTTGTCGCGATTATCGGCATTATCGCCGCGATCGCTATCCCCAATCTTCTCGCTTCCCGCCGCGCCGCTAACGAAGGTTCGGCTCAGTCTTCCCTGCGCACTCTTCATAGCTCGCAGGCCACCTACCAGGCTACGTCCGGCAACGGCGCGTATGCCACTAACCTCGCTGCCCTCAACGGTGTCAACCTGATCGATAGTGTTCTTTCCAGCGGCACCAAGAGTGGTTACACATTCGCAATCGTCGAACAGGCTGGCACTGGTGCCACCGCAGTGTTCGGCGCCTACGGTTTCCCTTCAACCACCGGTGGTGTTTCTCAGACCGGTACCCGTCGTTTCGGCATCACTGAAGTTGGTGTGATGTATGGCGACAACACGCTGGCCGCGATCCCCAACACGAGAGCTTTGATTGTGGGCGCGCCGATGGCACCGCTTGGCAACTAATCACCAGTTGACCTCAGATACTCAAATTATAAGGAGCAAGAAATTAGCATGACTACCAAACGCCAAGAAGGATTTTCGTTGATCGAACTCCTCATCGTCGTCGCGATCATCGGCATCATCGCCGCAATCGCTATCCCTAACCTCCTCGCTTCGCGCCGCGCCGCTAATGAAGGTTCGGCTCAGTCTTCCCTGCGTACGCTTCACAGCTCGCAGGCTACTTACCAGGCTACGTCCGGCAACGGCGCGTATGCTGCTAACCTCGCCGCCCTCAACGGTGTGAACCTCATCGACAGTGTTCTTTCCAGCGGTACGAAGAGCGGTTACACGTTCGCAGTAGTTGAACAGGCTGGAACCGGTGCGACTGCAGAGTTCGGCGCCTATGGTTTCCCGTCAACCACCGGTGGTGTTTCTCAGACCGGTACCCGTCGTTTCGGTATCACTGAAGTTGGTGTGATGTATGGCGACAACACCCTGGCCGCGATTCCCAACACGAGAGCTTTGATCATGGGCGCGCCGATGGCTCCGCTTGGCAACTAATTCAATTTGCTAAGGCACTCAGCCACTTCGAGAGGATGGAGAGCAATTTCCATCCTCTCTTTTTTTGCTCTGCGCAATCTCTGTGTTCTCTGTGTCTCTGTGGTTAGCACTACTTCTAGATACAAGTCACCGCAGAGACACAGAGAACACAGAGGTTGCACAGAGAATAACTCACAAAAGTTGTCCTTGTGATGCTGACAGAATCTGTCACTGGTCCAACTTCACCACGTCTGCAACGACAATATGGCCCAATTTTCCCGCAATTTTCGCAGTTCTTTAGAGCACGTTCTTGGCACGGATCTTGTTATGTAGATGCATAAGAAATCGTGCTCCGCGGGACATGAAAACGATCAAGGGCGGAGAAGAAAGGAACCGGTTTCTTGAAGGAGCAGAGTCTATGAAGAATAAACGACAAGATGGTTTTTCACTGATCGAACTTCTCATCGTTGTTGCGATCATTGGCATCATCGCCGCCATCGCCATCCCGAACCTCATGGCTTCACGCCGCGCCGCTAACGAAGGGTCGGCCCAGTCATCACTCCGCACAATCCACAGCGCTCAGGTCGTGTATCAGGCAACAATGGGCGCGGGGCTTTCGCGGGAAACCTCGCGACACTGCAAGGTCAAACCTTAACCGATACCGTACTGAGCAGCGGCACCAAGAGCGGATACAACTTTGCGATTGTCGAACAGGCCGGCATTAATGCCACCGCAGTATTTGGCGTCTACGCGTTTCCCGCAACGACCAGCGGCGTATCACAAACCGGCACGCGGACTTTTGGTACCACTGAAATCGGCGTCATGCGTGGCGACACTGACCTCGCCGCTATTCCAAACACGAGAGCTGACATCAGTGCGTTGCCGGTGCTCGGAAACTAGCAGTAGTCGGATTCAAACAGTTAACTTCCCAACTCTCTCTTCCCCCTCAACAAACCGGTTGCCAATCGGATCTCACCGATTGGCAATTGGCGATTTCCAGCTTTACCAGAATGCGCTCGATAACTGAAACCCAACAATCAGGAATTGGGACCTGGAAATCGACACTCGGCAATTGGCAACCCGCAATTGCCTTCGCCGTTGTCGCTGCATTCCTTACGATCGTCCCCGCCATCGTCTGGGGCATTCCTTCCAATCTCGATCTCACAAATCACTTTCGTTTTGCACTTCCCTTTTACGACGCGATCGCCGCCGGTGACCTGTATCCCGGCTGGCTGGCTGAGTCGAACGGTGGTTACGGCGATCCGAGTTTCCGGTTCTATCCGCCGGCACTTTATTACCTGCTCGCTGCCGCTCGATTTGTGATCGGCAACTGGTACGGTGCGACGCTCGTCGTCTTCGTTATGGTGTCGATCGCGGGCGCTCTTGGAATGTATTTCTGGGCCCGGTCGATACTGTCGTCGTCCGAGCGCAAGCTGGGCGGCTTTCTTCTACGCAATCGCTCCTTATCACCTCAATCAGCTCTACCAGGCGACGTTGCTGGCCGAATGGGCCGGCAGCGCTGTGTTGCCGTTTGTGTTTGGGTTTGTCGAAAGGGTTTGTGAGCGCGGCCGGCGGAGGGATATTGCTGGACTCGCAGCGACGTACGGGTTGTTGGTGTTTACGCACTTGCCGCTCGCAGTGATCGGATCGCTGGCGCTTGTTGTTTATGCGTTGGTGCGAATCAATGGAACAGACGAAGATTCGTAAGCTTGCGAAGCTTGCGCTCGGCGCGGGTCTCGGTTTGAGCGTGAGTGCGATCTACTGGGTCACGATGGTTTCGGAAATGGGTTGGATCGGCGTTAACCAGATTCAACGTGATGCATCTGTTGATTACCGCGTCAACTTCCTGCTCTCGACGTTCTCACCGGACAATATGAACGTCTGGTGGATGAACATCATGGCGTTGATGACGCTCATGTTGTTCGCACCCGCGTTGATGTTCACTTGGCGTTTTGTAGGGGCGGCCCTCCGTGGCCGCCCCAGCGTGCCCACCCAAGCGGGGTGGCCACGGAGGGCCACCCCTACAAAACGCCGGTGCACGCTGTGGTGGCGCTGACGCTGTTCGCGTTGTTCATGTCGTTCCGCTGAGCCGGCCGGTTTGGATGTTGCTGAAGCCGCTACAGGAAACACAATTTCCGTGGCGCTGGCTTGTTTTGATCTCGATGGGCGGCTCGATACTCGCCGCCGCTGGTTTGCCGATGATCTCGAACGGCGTCAGAGCGAAACGGATGCTGGTGCTCGGCGCGATGGCGATCTCCATCGCGTTCACGCTTTCTCACGTCGTTCGTGAAGCACAATACTTTCCACCCCAGAAGTTTGAAACCATGGTCACGGACGTGCGCGGCAGCTCGTGTGTGAACTACTGGTTTCCGATCTGGGCTCGAGCTGACGTGCGAAAAATGACGACCGAAGTCGAAGCAAACGGTCGCGACTGTCACCGTGAGCTCGTGGCAACCGGAACACCGAAAGTTTTCAGTCGCGGCTGGTCCAGCCACCGAAGCACGCGTCAGAACCTTCTACTACCCACATTGGACCGCAACGAGTGAAGCAGGCACGTTGCCCACGCGCCCAGACAAAGACGGCGCCCTCCTGATCTCGTTACCGCAAAACGCAACCTCAGTCGAGCTCGATTTCCGCGAGCCTCGCAAAACAAAAATATCGACAATGAGCAGTTTGAGCGGTTTAATAATCATCGGCATGCTCGCTGTTCCGTTCAGCCGGAGAAGAAACAATGACTAAGCAGGTTCTCGACTCACCCATGGACGTCAGCGTGTGGCAGGCCCAGCTTGGCGTTTCTGAACGACAGCAGCAGGAACACTACGACCACATCGCCGCCGACTACGAAGCGCATTACAGCGACGAATGGAGCGTCGAATACCGTCGCCGGTTTATTTACGAACCGATGTTTGCTGGTCTCGAATCTCCGCGGCATGAAGGTGCTGGATGCGATGTGTGGCAGCGGGCAAACTACGAGTTACCTGCTGGCACGCGGCGCGAATGTGACCGGGCTGGATATCTCAAACGAGGTCATTGACACTTTTCAGTCGCGCTGGATCGAGCGCTAGCGCAGTGAAGCGATCGTTGCTGGATTCCGGACTACCCGACAATAGTTTCGACTGTGTCGCGGTCGTGGGTGGGTTGCATCACATTCATCCGAACGTGAAGGCGCCGTGCGTGAGATACATCGCGTGCTGAAACCGGGTGGACATTTCTGTTTCATGGAGCCGCACAGTGGCTCGCTTCCGGATGTGGTGCGAAAGGTTTGGTATCGCTTCGATCGTTTCTTTTCCGACAATGAAGCGGCGATCGATGTCGGAGCGTTGCAGAGAGATTTTCGCGAGCAGTTTCGAGCTCAAGGAAGCGTGAAGTATCTCGGCAACATCGCTTTCTTACTGGTTTTGAATTCATTGATCTTCCGCATTCCTCCCAGAAGCAAGAAGTTCTTTGCGCCGCTGCTGATGAAGCTCGAGCCGTGGGTGAATAAACTTCAGACAAAACTCACGTCGTGCTTTGTTGTAACGCAGTGGCAGAAACTGGTAGTCTGACAAACACCACAGTTATCCGTGGAAATGACCGCAGCCATCACACGAATCAACTACGCGTACTGAACCGGCAAGGAAAGCTCTGGCGCATCACTGCGATTGCACGAAACGCTTTTCGTGAAGCCGTGCGCGATCGCGTGCTCTACAACCTCGTCCTGTTCGTTCTCCTGCTAACCGGCGCCTCGATCTTCATCGGCGAATTGTCGGGCGGTCAGGAGCGGAAAGTGATCGTCGACCTCGGCCTCAGCGCGATGCTGCTGTTCGGCGTGTTCATCGCGATCTTCGTCGGCGTCGGACTTGTCTACAAAGAGATCGAACGCAGAACGATCTACGCCGTCTTTTCGAAGCCGGTCGGTCGCGGTGAGTTTCTCGTCGGCAAATATCTCGGTCTTTGTCTCACGTTGCTGGTGAACGTCGTGGTGATGGGCGTGGGTGTGTCGCTCGCGCTTGCTGTACGTGAGCCGCGGTTGGGATCCGTTGATTCCGACGATCTGGCCGGCAGTGTTGTTGATCTACATGGAGCTGATGCTGTTGACGGCGATCGCGCTTCTCTTCTCGTCTTTCTCGTCGCCCGCGCTCTCCGCGTTGCTGACGTTCATGGTCTTCATCATCGGTCACTTCAGCGCCGACCTGAAGAGCCTCGCCGTTTCCCTGGGCAGCACCGGCGCGCGCTGGTTGTTTACCGGTCTCTATTACCTGCTGCCGAACCTCGCCAACTACAGCTTCATCACTCCCGCCGCGCACGGTCGCGCACCCTCGCCCGGGTTTGTTCTTGCGACCGCGCTGTATGCATTCGTCTACATCGCCGTAATCCTCGCCGTAGCGACACTCGTCTTCAGCCGTCGCAACTTCAAGTAACGATGAACGATCGAACCAAGACTGTCGCTCTCGCAGTCGTCGTCGTGATCGGCATGGCGTGTGCCGCGCTTCTGGTCCGTCGCATCGACACGCTGCGGCCGCCCGAAGATCCAAATGCGATCGATGAGAGTCTTTACATAAACGGCAAAACAGCGCGGCGAATGAGTCTCGGCTTCAACGGCCTCGCCGCTGACTGGTATTGGATGCGTTCGTTGCAATACGTCGGCAGGAAGATCATCAACGATAACGACGTGCCGATCGACGATCTCGGGTTAGCTCAATCTCAAGTTGCTGGCGCCGTTGTTGGACACAGCCACGACACTCGATCCGGAGTTTCTCGATCCTTACGAATACGCCGCGATCGTCTTGCCTGCGATTAACGTGCAACGAAGCGATTCGCATCACGAAAAAAGGAATCGACGCGAACCCAAACGCATGGCGACTCTATCACCATCTCGGATACATCTACTGGCAACAGCGAGATTACCAGGCCGCGAGCGAGATCTATGGTCGCGGCGCGCAAATTCCCGGCGCGCCGCCGTGGATGGAAGCGATGAAGGCGAAGATGGCTGCGGACGGTGGCAGTCGCACCACCGCGCGCGAGATCTACACGCGCATGTACGAGCAGTCGGCTGATGAGAAAGTCAAAGACATGGCGCACAAGCGTTTGCTCCAGCTCGATTCACTGGACCAGCGCGATGCTTTGCGAAAGTTGTTTGCGGCTTACCAGACACGCACCGGCAAGTGTCCGAACTCGTGGAAGGAGATCGAGCCGGTTTTCCGTGCGTTGCGCGTCGCTATAGACGCGTCAGGCGCGCCACTCGATCCGAGCGGAGTGCCTTACGTTTTGCGCGCGGGCGCGTGTGAAGTTGATCTGGATCCGAAGTCGGAAATCCCTGTGAAATAGACCATGCCAGTTATCGAAATCACAAACCTAACGAAAGACTACGAAGTCGGTTTCTTCCGCAAACGCAAAGTGCGCGCGCTCGATGATCTGTCGCTGTCGATCGATCACGGCCAGATCTTCGGTTTTCTCGGCGCGAACGGCGCCGGCAAGACGACCACGCTCAAGCTCCTGATGCGGCTGATCTTTCCGACTACAGGCAGCGCGCGGATCCTCGGTCACGACATTCAGGACGTCTCGATGCATCAACGCATCGGTTACCTGCCTGAAAATCCATACTTCTACGATTACCTCACGGCGCGCGAGTTTCTCGACTACTGCGGCGAGATCTTCGGGCTCCGTCCTGCCGAGCGAAGGAAGCGCACCGCGGATCTGCTGGCCCGAGTCAAACTCGACGAGAAACGCTGGGACACGCAACTGCGAAAGTTTTCAAAAGGAATGCTTCAGCGAGTCGGGTCTGGCCCAGTCGCTGGTTAACGATCCGGAGATCGTTTTTCTCGATGAACCGATGAGTGGACTGGATCCGGTCGGCCGTCGTGAAGTGAGAGATTTGATCGCGTCGCTGCGCGATGAAGGCAAGACTGTTTTCATGTGTTCACACATACTCTCCGATATCGAGGTGCTGTGCGATCGAGTTGCGATCTTAAAACGCGGTCGACTGGCCCAGGTTGGTTATCTCGACGAGCTGCGCCGGACCACTGAAGGTCCAAACCGAATGGAAGTGCTCGCGACCGGCACCGATGCGGAGACGTTGCGGCAACATCTTCCTGGCGCCGACATCGCGCCCACACCACGCGGCCTGCGCATCGAGATCTCATCAGAAGATGAAATTGAAGGCGTGTTAGCAGCGTTGCGAAAAGCGGGCGGGAAGATTGTTTCGGTTCAACCGGTGAAGCAGTCGCTGGAAGAGTTGTTTCTGGATTAGTGACACCAAACGTCGAGAAGAGTTTAGAGTTCAGCCTTTAGGCTGCCGTCTCGGGCTTTCAGCGAGCAAGCTAAAGCTTGAACTCTGAACTCTACTCCTTAAACTTAAACCCCGTCACTTCCATCTTGATGTTCGCGCGGGCGTCGGTGTCGGTCATGCCGTCCAAGGCTATGTTTACCGGCAGAGTCTTGTTTGGCGCGAGCTCGGGCTGTTTCCCGGGAATCACTACGACAGATCTCTGTTTGACAGGCTTTCCTTCGTAGTCGACAACAGCGCCACGTATCTCAAGTCCAGTTAAAGTCTTTCCGGTCAGATTACGCACGGTAGTTGAAAGCGTCATCGTGATGTCGCCGAGCGCACGCTTTCCTTCGGTCGCATCCGGGTCATCGAGCACGATGTTTTTCTTGTTCTCTTCCCACTGTGGTGAGCCTTCGCGTATCGCGCCTTGTAGTCCGGCTGGGCCGCCGCCACCACCGCCTAAACGCATCAGACCGTAGAAGAGGCCCGCGATCAAAATCGCTGCAACCACAGCCACGCCGATGATGAGGGTTCGGTTTGTCTCGCTCGTTTCGATCCGTCGATCTGGAGCCGCCATGATGCAGAGAATTGTGCCACAAAGAGGCACAAAAAGCACAAAAGAAGAGTCCCTATCTCTGTCATTAACTTCCCGATTAATTCTTCCAGCTCGTTGAAATCAATGGGTTTCGTAACGTAGGAATTGCAGCCCGCATTGATCGCTTCCGACTGAAAGTCAGACGTGTCGTGAGCCGAAACCGCAATAATCGGTGTTAACTCGCAGTGCGGCAGTTTGCGGATCAAACGTGTGGCGGCCAGCCCATCAATGACCGGCAGACTAAGATCCATCAAAATGAGTTGCGGGCTTTCCGACTGAGCAAGCTTCACCGCCTCCTCGCCGTTCATAGCCTCGATGACGCGGTAACCCGTCATCTCGAGTAACCGTCGCATCATAAAGCGGTTATCTTCCGTGTCTTCGACCAGCAGAACGGTGAGTGGCTCAGCCTTCTCTTTCATCTTCACACCCGACTTCGCGCTCAAATTTTACCTCTCCCGCCCTTGCAAGTTATTGATTTTACTGTATGACTAGAATACGCGCTCATTTTTTGATAACATCCCGCATCGAAACGCAACACAAAAGGATCTTAGGCCAGCGTTTAATTCGTACACTCGACTGGCTGTGAGGTTCCCTCCCCCTGCGGCCCCCTATTAAGAACTGAGGAAAGATTTGCCCAGATGAAGACTGCAATGTCGAGGCCCGAAGAGGCTGAACGGCTCCAAGACCTCGGGCGAGCTTCAATGCAAATAGTCCATGACCTCAAGAATCAGTTGAACGGTCTCAAACTCTATGCCACGTTCCTGCGACGCCGGATTGAGAAGAACGAACGCCCCGGCGACGAGCAGGAAACGATTGGGAAGTTGATTCAGGGGCTCGACCGGGCAGCGGACGATTTGTCGACTATTGTGAAATACGGCCAGCCCGTAGAGCTGAAAAAGCAGCCGGGCGTTGAAGTGGACAAAGTCCTGCGCGGGGTCTGTGCGAGTGTCAATGAAGGCGGCTCGCGGATAGTACTGGACTCGAGTGCGGATTCTGTTCAGGGCGAGGTTGATCTGTTCAAGCTGACGGATGCTTTCAAGTGGCTGTGTGCAGGCGCGATGAAGCACAAGCAAAACCAGGACGAGGGCGGTGAGATTTTTGTAACGACAAAATCGTCTGATGGCGCACAAGCGGTGATTGAGTGGTCGGGCTTGCGCGAGTTGGATCACGATCCGTTTCGTTCTTTCGCCGGCAGCGATGAGGTCAAGCTCGCGCTCGCCGCGAAGATCATTGAGGCCCACGGCGGGTCGGCAAAGTTTATAGATAACAAGTTCGTGGTTGTGCTTCCGCTTGTCCGGATGACAACGTGTTCAGAGTTCAAGCTTTAGCTTGTTCTTCAATAGCAACCTAAAGGTTGAACTCTAAACTTTATATAGGGAGTAATCATCATGCCCCAAGGCGCAGCGATTTCGAGAGAGGAGAAAAAGGTGGAGAACAAAGAAGTGCGGATTCTTGTGGTAGACGACGAACCAACAATGGCTGACTCTCTGCGGCAGAATTTCGTCGAGGAAGGATACTCTGTCGACACCGCCGCCACAGGAGCGGCCGCAATCGAGCTTTTTGATCAGGGTGGGCATCACCTCGCGATCTGCGATCTGCAACTGCCCGACGTGGACGGTATGGAAGTCTTGCGTCACATGAAAGACGCACGACCAACAACCGAAGTGATCGTAGTTACCGGTTACGGCTCGGTCCAGAAAGCCGTCGAAGCAACAAAAGCAGGTGCTTTCTATTTTGTCGAGAAGCCATTCGATTTCGAACAGCTACAGCCGCTCGTCGAGAAAGCGCTCGAGCGTCGTGAGCTGGTTGCTGAAACAGCGAACATGCGGCGCCAGCTCTCCACACGCGCCGAGTACTTCAACATCATCGGCGCGTCGAAACCGATGCAGCAGATCTACGAGACGATCGAATCGGTGGCGAAGTCAGACGCGAACGTGCTGATCGTGGGTGAGTCCGGCACGGGCAAAGAGTTGATTGCGAACGCCATTCACTACCAGTCACTCCGCTCCAAGAAGCCGTTCATCAAAGTGAACTGCGCGGCACTGCCGAAAGAGCTGATCGAGTCCGAGTTGTTTGGTCACACGAAAGGCGCGTTCACTGGCGCGCACGCAGATAAAGAAGGCCTGGTCCAACACGCCGCAGGCGGCTCGTTGATGCTCGACGAAATTGCCGAGATGCCGATCGAGTTGCAGCCGAAACTTTTGCGCGTGTTGCAGGAGAGAAGTTATCGCAAGATCGGATCGGAAAAGACTTACGCCGTTGACTTCCGGCTCGTCTGCTCGACCAATCGTCCGCCGGCGGATGCAATTCGCGACGGCCTGCTGCGCGACGATCTGTTTTATCGCATCTCGACGATCACGATTCACGTACCACCGTTGCGCGAGCGCAATGAAGATATCCAGCTTTTGACTGAGCACTTCCTGCACATGTACGCGCAAAAGTATGAACGACCGATCACAGGTGTTTCGCAAGCTGCGTATCAAAGACTTTTCGCTCACAGTTGGCCCGGCAATGTGCGCGAGCTGCAAAACGTGATCGAGCGCGCGGTGCTGCTCGCAAAAGACAAACAGATCGAGCCGATCGATCTGCCTTTCGACAACGGCACGCTTCCGGAAGGGACATCGTCGAACGTCACCTGGGATGTGCCGCCAAACATGACGCTCGAAGACATCGAGCGGCTCGTGATTGAACGAACTCTGCAACGAACCGGGGGGAACAAGCAGGCAGCGGCCAATCTTTTAGGCATCTACCGGCCGCGACTTTACAGCAAAATAAGGAAGTACAACATCGACGTGCCTTCGCTCGTGTCAGCGTAATGGCCGGCCACAAAAGGCACAAAAAACACAAATAGAGAAGACGAGTCCTGCTCGTTTTCAGTAAGATGTTTTGTGTCTTTTGTGCCTTTTTGTGGCTAATTTGAAGATGGTCGTTCCCCCAACGCATCTCCCCGGCTCCAACCGCCTTCGTGGCATCGACGCGCTTCGAGGCGCTGCGGCGTTGGGCGTCGTCCTTTATCACGCCGTCGAGCAGGGCGACAAAGTTCTTCCCAACAACCTCTTTCAATACCCGATTCGCGCTGGTCCAATTCGCGAGCTCGTTTGGCTACATCGGCGTCTTTCTCTTCTTCGTGATCTCCGGCTTCTGTATTCACCTGCAATGGGCCAGGGCCCAGGCCGCTGGCGTGAAGCCTGACATTCGCTTCGGCGAGTTCTGGAGACGAAGAATCCGCCGGCTTTATCCTCCGTACATCATCACGTTGCTCTTGTTCCTGCTGCTCATGGCGTGGACCGTCGGTATCAACGTGACGCACTTCTTCATCTACGACCTCGGCATGCATCTGCTGATGCTTCACAATCTCGATCCAAACACGTGCTACACCATCAACGGCGTGTTCTGGACACTCGCGATTGAAGAGCAACTCTATCTCGCTTACTTTCTCCTGCTCTTCATTCGCGTGCGTTGGGGCTGGGGCGCGACGATTGCCGTTTGTCTGTTCGCGCGGCTGGCATGGATGGGATTTAGTCATGCCGTGTGGTTAAAAACCGGGGTTGGAATTCCTGTACCGGAAGCGGCAGCGTCACATTGGTTCACGTGGGCGCTCGGTGCGCTGGGCGTGGAGGTAATGTTTGGTTTAACGACTCTGCGCGGCTGGTCACGAGATCTGCGGCTCGCGACTCTGCTGATCGTCGCTGCTTCGGCGTTGTCGACTTATCTGCCGTGGATTCCGAAAGACACGTTGGTCCACAACACGACCTGGTTTTTGATTCACCCGCTGTGGGGCCTCGGCTTCTTCATCGTCGTGAACCGGACGGTGCTCGCCGAACACAGCTGGCTGCGCGAGGCGACAGTGCCTTCGATCGTGTCTGTCTTCTCGACGCTCGGTATCTTCTCGTATTCGATCTATCTGACCCATGAGCTCGTGATCATGCTGTCGTGGCTCTGGGTGAATCCGAGTTGGTGGCAACTGGCGAACGTGTTCCTCGTTGTGCTGCCGGCGACGATCATATTTGCGTGGCTGTTCTTCTGGTTCTGTGAGAAGCCGTTCATGGTGCGGCGCGCGCCACGCGATAGGACTGTGCCGGCTTGGACGACGCAGCCAAGTACTGCTGGCGATTAATTGGTTTATCCTGCTAATCTTGTAAATCCTGAAATCTTGTCTACAGCTTGTCTAAGAAATAGTATCTCAGGAGGGATTTCTATACGTGCGTTTCCTACAATCACTGGCTCTTTTACTAACACTCATCTATAGCGTTCAGGCTCAGCAACCACCGGGCTCTCCGACTCCAACACCAACCCCGCTGCCATCGCCGACCGTCAAGATCGATCGGTATCGCGCAGCCGCCGCACGCATCATCGGCGCAGCACTAACCAGCGATCGCGCTTACTCGCGACTCGCATACCTGACCGACCACATCGGTCATCGTCTCAGCGGCTCGCAAAACCTCGAGCGCGCCATCGAATGGGCCATCACCGAAATGAAACGCGACGGTCTCGATAACGTGCGCGCTGAAAAGGTGATGGTGCCACACTGGGTGCGCGGCGAAGAAAGTCTCGAGATGCTGGCGCCCGTTCCGAGAAAACTACAGATGCTCGGTCTGGGAAACAGTGTCGGCACTCCGGCCGAGGGAATCACTGCCGAAGCCGTTGTCGTACGTAATTTCGCTGAGCTGGACCGTCTCGGCGAACAGGTGCGTGGAAAGATCGTCGTCTACAACGCGCCGTATACGAACTACGGCGCGACGGTCGCAGTATCGCCTGCGAGGTGCGTCACGTGCGGCTCGTTACGGCGCGGTCGCGGCGCTCGTGCGTTCAATCACGCCTGTGAGTCTGCAAACGCCGCACACGGGCGCGATGAATTACGATCCGCAATCAACCAAAGATTCCGGTCGCGGCTATCACGATCGAAGTCGCAGAGTTTTTGCAGCGCATGAACGATCGTGGCGATCGTCCGCGATTGCGACTCAAGATGGAAGCGAAGTTTTTGCCCGACGCGGAGTCGGCGAACGTTATCGCGGAGATCAAAGGATCAGAGAAGCCCGACGAAATTGTTTTGATCAGCGGGCACTTTGATTCGTGGGACGTGGGCCAGGGTGCACATGACGACGGCGGCGGTTGCATCGTCGCGTGGGAAGCCGCGCGATTGCTCAAAGAGCTGGGACTGCGGCCGCGGCGGACGATCCGCGTCGTGCTTTACACGAACGAAGAAAACGGGCTGCGTGGCGGCAACGCTTATCGCGACGCACATCGCGCCGAGATCGCGAAACACATTCTCGCGATCGAGTCGGATTCGGGAGTCTATCGACCGGAAGGTTTCGGCCTCGCAGCAACAGCACCGTTGCAAGTGCGCTCGAACATGCAGGAGATCGCGAAACTGTTGTCGGGCATTGGTGCGGATGGGATCGCGGCGACTGGCGGCGGCGCGGACATTGGACCAATCATGCGTGAAGGAGTGGTCGGCGCGAGTCTGGACGTGGAAGGAGCACACTACTTCGACATCCACCACACACCGGCCGACACGCTCGACAAGGTCAATCCGCGCGAGCTCGCGCTCTGCGTCGCCACGATGGCGGTGATGGCGTACACGGTTGCCGACATTCCGGAACGATTAGCTGGAAAGTGAAGGTGTTTACGCGTCACAAATCATGTGAATCATGTAAATCCTGAACCTGTCTACAGGATTACAAGATTTTCAGAATCAACAGGATTTTAATCCAGTTGGTAAGTGGCGACGCTGGTTGGCGTCTCGAAGCAACGAACTTTGTAGATCTGCACGCGCTCGTCCCCGACGCGCTGCGCTACACGCTCAAGCACGTACTTCGCCAGATTCTCCGCCGACGGCTGCAACTCATCAAACGGCGGCAACTCGTTGATGTTCCGGTGGTCCAGGTACGTCACCACTTCATCCGCCGCCGCTTTCAACTCCACAAAATCAACCAGCAAACCGACATTATCCAGCTCGCGTCCACGCGCGTAGATCTCGATCTTGTAGTTGTGTCCGTGCAGGTTCTCACACTTCCCCCTATAGCCGCGCAGTTGATGCGCGCTGGAGAAGTTTCGCTCAATCATCACTTCAAATTGTCCGGGCATAATTAATCTGAGGATAAGATACTCGCAAGGTCGTCGATTCGCGAAGTCACCCGGCACGGCGGCAGGCTCTGGAGAAAAGTCCGGCCATAACCTTTCGTTCGCAAACGCGGATCGAGTATCGCCAACACTCCGCGATCCGTCGTGCTGCGTATCAAACGTCCCAGTCCCTGTTTCAACGCGATGATCGCGTGCGGCACGCTGTACTCGTAAAAACTCGACCCGCCACTGTCTTCAATCGATCGCTGCCGCGCTGCAACGATCGGATCAGTCGGCACTGCAAACGGCAGCTTGTCGATAATCACACACGACAACTGCTCGCCACGCACGTCAACGCCTTGCCAGAAACTCGACGTCGCAAACAGCACCGCATTCGGCGTCTCGCGAAACTTTTTCAGCAGCTGGCTCTTCGAAGCACTGCCCTGGACCAGGCACGGATAATCAATCTCCGCCCACACGTTTTCGAACAGCGACTGCATGCCCGCAAGACTCGTCGACAACACAAACGCACGTCCCTCGGTCGCGTTCAGTATGCGTATGACCTCGTCCGCCGCTGCCGAACCCCAGTTGCGATCTCTCGGATCGGGCATCTTCGCCGGCAGGTAAAGTATCGCCTGGCTCTCGTAGTCGAAACTCGACGACGCGATCAGATCGTCCGCAGTGTCTAATCCGAGTCGATCGCGAATGAAAGCGAAGTTGCCGCCACTCGAAAGCGTCGCCGAAGTCAGCACGACAGTCGGCACTTCTTCAAACAACTTGTCCTGCAAAAGTCCCGCGACATCGATCGGCGATGCACGCAAAAACACGCCGCGGTTCCGGCGTTCGAGCCAGTAGACAAATTTCTTGTCCGTGCCGGTGACGATGAACTCGAGCTCGAAACGGATCTCGCGCAGGCGACGGACGAGGGCCTCCATTTCGGGTGGCTTGTCTTTCAGTGCATCGAGCGTGGTTTCCGTGCGCGCGATCGCGCCTTCAAGGGCCATATACAGCTCGCCGAGCGGCGTCGCTTCCAATTCACCGCTCGACTTCCGCTTCGCAAACGTGCCCGGAATGATTGGATAGCGACCTTCTTCGCCACGTCCATCACGAAAGCCCATGCAGAAGTTGTCGGCGAAACGCGACATGCGCGCGACGCTGTGCGTCAACTCCTGATCGACCTCCGCCTCTTCAATCGTGAGCATGCCGAGATCGCGCACGAGATCGTCGATCTGGTAGTTCGACACCTGCGCGCCGAAGTATTCCGAAGCCACTTCTTCGACGAGATGCGCTTCGTCGAGAATGACTGCGGTGTAGTCTGGCAGGACCGAGCCGTAATTGCCGTTGCGCAAGCTCAAGTCGGCGAAGAAAAGGTGATGATTGACGACGACGATGTCGGCTTCCTGCGCGCGAGTGCGCATGCGCGTGATGAAGCAGGCGTCATAGTCAGGACACTTCTGACCGAGACACGATTCGGAGCGCGCGTCGATGTGACGCCAGAACGAGAGCGACTCGGGCAGGTTCGACAGCTCCGCACGATCGCCGATTTCAGTTTCTCGCGACCAGTCCGAAACTTCTTCGAAGTAATCGACCTCGTCGAGTCCTTCGAGCACAGGCGCGGACTGCGCGCGCGCGAGGCGATTGAGGCAAAGGTAATTGTTGCGACCCTTCATGTAGGTCGCAGCGAAGGGCTTCGGCAGGACGCTCTGGAGAAAGGGGATGTCTTTCTCCATCAACTGTTCCTGGAGGTTCTTGGTGCCGGTGGAGACGATCACGCGACCATTGCCGCCGAGCGCAGCAGCGACTGCGGGAACGAGATAAGCGAGAGTCTTTCCCGTTCCCGTCCCGGCCTCGACGATGAGATGACGCTTCTCCTCAAACGCGCGCATCACCGCCCGCGCCATGTCAATCTGGCCAGGTCGATACTCATAATCGGGATGCGCCGCCGCGATCAGTCCATCCGGACCAAAAACTTCAAGCATGATGTATTGCAACACGTTCAGTAATACGATGGGACAGAGAGGATAACACGGCTGGCAAGATTCGCGGTGGACTGAAGCCTATGCGCTTTATCTTCGTATCGACCTTTTACTTAGAATCGCGCGCAAGCTACCTCACTTAGCTATGAGAAAACAGTAAACTGTCTCGAGCGCCTCACGAACCAACCCTAAGGGAGCAACGTTCGACGACGTTCGCACATTACTGCTGCATGGAAGGGTTCCGGCTCGAACCGGCATTGACCAGGCAGTCATCACATCTTCAAGACAGACTAGGAATGCTAACGTTTCGTTATCCCTGTTAATGCAAACCGTGTAAAATCGGTCTTACGTCAGACGTGTGATTTAGCTGATCATGAGCAAGCAAGAGGAGAACCAGCAATGGCGGAGGAATTCGAGATATCCGATCAATATATTTATCCGGCCGAGGAAGGCGGCTATGTGGCCGAAGTGCCGGCGCTGAAAGGCTGTTTAGCTGCAAGGTGAAACTCGGGCTGAAGTGTCTTAAAGAACTTGAGGAAGTCGCAGACCCTTTGGCTTGAGAGCGCTAGACGCAATCACACGAAAAATCCCTAGCCCCGCCGAGGTCATCGCAAAGTTGCGAAAGCTGTCGTCGCTTAGCACAATCACTGTAATCCGTGTCTAAACTTTACTTCGCTGCCTTCAATCGCTTCGGATACAACGGAAATCGCGCGGTCAGATCCGCAACATCACGCTTCACTTTGTTTCTGACTTCTTCTGACTCAGGCGCGTGGATCACCTCGGCGATTAGACGCCCAATCTCGCGCATCTCCGCTTCTTTCATGCCGCGCGTGGTCACGGCGGGTGTGCCGATGCGCAGGCCCGAGGCGACGAAGGGTTTGTTCTGATCGAACGGGATCGTGTTTTTGTTGACGGTAATCGTCGCGGCTTCGAGCGCCTTCTCGGCATCTTTGCCGGTGATGCCTTTGCCGTCCATCCAAACGTCGACCAGCATCAGGTGATTGTCAGTGCCGCCGGAGACGACCCGCAGTCCCTGCTCCTGTAATTCACTGGCGAGCGCTTTCGCATTCTTCAGGACCTGGCGCTGGTACTCTTTGAAGTCTTCACGCAGCGCTTCACCAAATGCGACTGCCTTCGCGGCGATGATGTGTACGAGCGGTCCACCCTGCACGCCGGGAAACAGCCTGCGATCGATCTCTTTCGCGTGCTCTTCGCGGCAGAGGATCAAACCACCACGTGGACCACGCAGCGTTTTATGCGTCGTCGTGGTTACGTAATCAGCGTGCGGAACTGGGGAAGGATGAAGCCCGGCAGCGACTGGACCAGCGATGTGCGCGATATCAGCAAACATCCGCGCGCCAACACTGCGCGCGATTTGGCCGATACGTTCAAAGTCGATGATTCGCGGATACGCCGAGGCGCCACAGACGAGCAGTTTCGGCCGATGCTCTTCGGCGATCGTCTGCAACTCGTCGTAGTCGATCTGTTCGGTCTCGCGCGAAACACCGTAATCAGCAACTTTGTAACTCAGTCCCGAAAAATTCAGCGGGTGACCGTGCGTCAAATGACCGCCGTGCGACAAGATTCATTCCGAGAATCTGATCGCCATACTGGATCGCAGCGAGATAAACAGACATATTTGCCTGCGCGCCGCTGTGTGGTTGCACGTTCGCGTGATCAGCGCCAAACAACTCCTTCGCACGATCGATCGCGGTTTGCTCGACGACGTCGGTCCACTCACACCCGCCGTAGTAACGTTTGCCCGGATAACCTTCAGCGTACTTGTTGGTGAACACCGATCCCGCAGCTTCGAGCACAGCCTCACTGACAAAGTTCTCGGAGGCGATCAGCTCGAGCCCGTTTGCCTGGCGCGCTACTTCATTGTCGATGGCGCCGGCAATCACCGGATCGACTTCAGCAAGTGATGAGTTTCTGTCCATTTTTACCTTTGTCTTTCCACTTCAGAAATCTTCTCGACGCGTGCCGCATGACGGCCACCTTCAAACGCAGTCGAAAACCAGGCGCGCACGATCTTCGGAATATCGCCCGTCAGGCGTGGTGCGCGCGCCGATTGCGAGCACGTTCGCGTCGTTGTGTTGCCGCGCGAGCCGGGCAGTCTCTTCGGACCACGCGACCGCAGCACGCACACCCGGAACTTTGTTGGCAGTGATCGCCATTCCAGTTCCGGAGCCGCAGACTAACAATCCCTGTTCGACTGTTCCCTGCGCCACCTGCTCCGCAACTTTGCGTGCATAGTCCGGATAATCGACAGACTCTTCCGACACTGTGCCGAGATCGTCAAACTCAACGCCGAGGTCAGTCAGCAGCGGCTTCAAACGCTCCTTCTCGGCGTAACCAGCATGATCGCTTGCGAGTGCAATACGCATCTGTAAGAAACCTTCATGAAGTGATGTTAAGAAGAAACGTGATGGTAACTCACACATGCACATGCAGCAAACAGCTAGTGGGTCATTTGAATTCTTCTCTGCGCAGCCTCTGCGTGCTCTCGTTTCTCGTGTAGCGCGAGTATCAGTGCATGCGACCTGCGATAGATACAAAGTACAGGCGAGACACCTGAGGTCGCCAGAGCATGACCAAATATGCCGCTCATTTGCCTTACTCGCAGTCACTAAGCGAGAATGCCCGGATTATGCGCTGGTCACGATACTTTATCCCCACTCTTCGCGAAGACCCGGCGGATGCCGAAGTCGTTTCGCACAAACTGCTCCTGCGCGCCGGTCTGATCCGGCAATTGTCGGCTGGAATCTATTCTTTCTTGCCGCTGGGCCAACGAGTGGCGCTCAAAGTCATGCAGATCCTGCGTGAAGAGATGAACGCCATCGGCGGTCAGGAATTTTTCCTGCCCGCGCTGCACCCGGCTGAGATCTGGCAGGAGTCGGGCCGTTGGGACGCGATCGGCGACGAGATGTTTCGTTTCAAGGATCGCAAAGGCACGGACATGTGCCTCGGGCATGACGCATGAAGAAGTCTTCACGACGATCGCGCGCAGCGAGCTTCGTTCGTACAAACAACTGCCACAAGTCTGGTACCAGATTCAGATCAAGTTTCGCGATGAAGCACGGCCCAAGTCAGGACTGATGCGAATGCGTCACATTCATCATGAAAGACGCGTACACGTTTGACGTGGATCGCGCCGGGCTCGACAAGTCGTTTATCGATCAGCGCGAAGCTTACAAGAGGATCTTTACACGTTGCGGCCTACAGTTTTTGATCGTTGAAGCGTCTTCGGGCTCGATGGGTGGCTCGGAGTCGAACGAGTTCATGGCGCGTACTCCCGCGGGCGAGGACCTGATCGTCAGTTGTGCAAACTGCGGTTACGCGGCAAACCTGGAAAAAGCCACCTCGCGGCTCAACGAGATCGCAGACGAGGCTGGTCCAGCAACACCGGAAGAATTTCCGACGCCCGGAGTTCGCACGATCGAGGATTTAACAACATTTCCCGGCGGCGCTGACGCGAACAGGCAGATCAAGTCGCTCGTTTTCTTCGCGACGATCGATGGCGAGTCGCGACCGGTGCTGGTTCTGTTGCGGGGCGATCACCAGCTTCACGAGACCAAACTCGCCGACAGCCTTCGTGCAACAGCAGTGCGCCCGGCGCAGCCCGAAGAGATTCGCGAGTTGCTCGGCGCGAGCGCGGGCAGCCTTGGCGGCGTAGGCGCGAAGAAAAGAACGCCGCTCATTACGAATCGTCGCTGATTCGTCGTTGAAGAACCGGCGCAACATGACCACTGGCGCCAACAAAGACGACCATCACCTGCGCGGCGTAGATATCGCGCGGGACATCCCCGTCGACGAGTGGTTCGAGCTGCGCACAGTTGAGTCGGGTGAAGGATGTCCGCGCTGCGACACAGGTACGCTGGAAGTTTTCAAAGGCATGGAGATCGGTCACATCTTCAAACTCGGCACGAAGTATTCAGCATCAATGGGCGCAACCGTGCTGACGCAGGAAGGCAAGGAAGTGCCGATCGTGATGGGCAGCTATGGCATCGGCGTGGAACGAATTATCGCTGCCGCGATCGAACAACAGCACGACGACGACGGCATCATCTGGCCCAAAGAACTGGCGCCGTTTGATGTGGTGGTGACGATCACCAATATGAAGCAGGACGAGTTGCGTGCGACAGGTGAGAAGTTGTACGAGGAGTTGCAACAAGCCGGTCTCGAAGTGCTGCTCGACGACCGCGACGAACG
The DNA here is from genome assembly GCA_963748155.1 of uncultured Acidobacteriota bacterium. Lineage (GTDB taxonomy): Bacteria > Acidobacteriota > Blastocatellia > Pyrinomonadales > Pyrinomonadaceae > PSRF01. The sequence continues at coordinate 284,409 of CAVVHV010000008.1, forward strand.
AGCGGGGGTGAAGTTCAAAGATGCGGATCTGATCGGTATCCCTTATCGCGTCACGATCGGGAAAAAAATCGCGGACGGCATGGTTGAGCTGTTCGACCGGCGCGCAAAGAAGAGCGAGGATGTTAAAATCGGGGAGGTCGTGGCTGCGCTCAGACAGGGTTCGCAGGACTGACAAAATTACCAGTAACTGATATTCCTGTAAATCGTATATAAGTCTTTCTCCGACATGAAGTTTGTCTGGTTCCTACTATTCCTCCTAATTCCCCTCCCCATCGAGGCGCAGGATCTTCTTCCCGATCTCGTTCGTCGCATCAAGCCGTCCGCGGTTGCGATAGAGACCTACGACTCGCGCGGCGAGAAACTGTCGCGCGGCAGCGGCTTCTTCGTCGACGTCGATCGCATCGTCACGAACCGGCACGTCCTCGAAGGCGCATATCGCGCCGAAGTCCACTCGTCCGGCGGAGCGGTCTTTCCTGTCAAAGGTGTACTCGCTGTAGACGCCGAGGGCGACATCGCATTGCTGAAGATCGATGCTCCAGCGCCGCCAATCCGCGCTTTGCCACTCGATAAAACTTCGCCACAGGAAGGCGAGAGCGTTGTTGTGATCGGCAACCCTCTCGGACTCGAAGGCAGCGTCACGAATGGAATTGTGTCGGCCGTGCGCGACATCCCGACGTTCGGCCGCATCATTCAGATCACCGCGCCGATCTCTTCGGGATCGAGCGGCAGTCCGGTCGTGAACATGCAGGGCCAGGTGATCGGCATCGCCACGTTGCAGATCACCGGCGGGCAGAGTGTGAACTTCGCTATCCCCTCCGAACGCATTTCACAACTGCAAGTCGCCACGATGACGTCGCTCGCGGATCTGGTGGCGAGCACGGGCCGGAACAAGCGTGCGAAGGCGGTCCAGTTTTTTCGTGACGGTTTGAGTTTTCTTTCGAAGGACGACTGCGAGAAGGCGTTGCCTTATTTCGAGAAGGCCGTTGAGTCAGATAGCAATTACGCTGAAGCATGGGCGCAATCCGGTTTCTGCAATGAGAAACTCGGCCGGCATGCGGAAGCCCTCGAGGCTTCGAAGAAGGCGGTTAGTTTGCGACCGTCGGCTGAGTCGTACTTCAACATCGGTCTCGCGAGTTTTTATCTCAAGCAGTATAAGGACGCGGCTGAGGGTTATCGACAGTCGATCAAACTCGATCCATACAATGCCGCCGATGCTCATTACGCGCTCGGTCTTGTTTACCGCGACTGGGGCAAGCCGGATGAGGAGATTCAGGCTTACAAGCAGGCGATTCGACTGCGCCCGGATTACACAGTTGCGTTCGAGCGACTGGGATCGCGTTATTTGAAGTCGAAGAAGTACAACGAAGCGGTAGAGATCTTTCGGCAGCTTGCGGCTTTGAAGCCGGGTGACGCGAATGCGCCGAACAACATGGGCGAGGCGTATTTCGAGTTGAACAAGCTCAACGAGGCGATGGAATCGTTTCGGCAGTCGATCCGTTTGAAGCCGGACTTTGGAAAGGCTTACTACAATCTCGGCCGAACCTTGATCGCGCTGGGCAACCGCGACGCCGCGCTCGAGCAGTACACGATCCTCACCAACATCGACCCCGATTGGGCTGAGAAGCTAAACGCCATAATTAATCCGTAATCATAGAGGAATGTGCCAGTAGGACTTCAACTGTAGGGATGGCCCTCCGTGGCCACCCGTTCCGTGATTTTCAGAACGGGTGGCCACGGAGGGCCACCCCTACAGTTGAAGTCCGAATAGCGCAATTCAATTAATTACTTCGCCGACGATGGCGGTGAGGGCGTTGTCTTGGAGGGATTTGTTGCGGGGGAGTTGGCCGTGGAGGTCGCAGCCGAAGACCGCGTAGCGTGAGAGGGCTTTCACAACGTTCTCACCCAGCAACGATTGGCGCGTGACACGACCGTCGCCCGGCGCGTACATCGCCTCAGTCGCCTTCTGCTTTGAGATTTTCACGCCGGTGGACGTGCGGTACTCGCGCGGTCTCGTCAGCGTCAGCCATCGATTCCGTTTCTCATCACGAAGAATTACAGGCGCGCTCAGCGTCTCCTCGCAGTCACCACCAATCGCAAGCAACGCCACGGGCGAGCTTGAATCGCTCACCGCGTCCAGTGCCTCATGAAAACGACGCGCGCGGTGTAAAGTCGCAGCAAGATAAGCGTCGAGTTCGTTTTCCGCCCTGCCATTCCCACCATCCGTTCCTAACGAGCCCGCATAACTTTGCCGAAACTCCGCCGAGGAATAGATCACACTCCAGCCATATCGTTTCCAAACTTCCGGATCGTATAGATCGACCGCGAGAGGTTGCAGGTTCTCGTCCAGGAACCGTGTCGCTCGCGCGTGCGGCATGAGTTGAAAAACTGACGGCGTCCGGACCACGTCTTCCTTAGTCAGCTTGTTGAGAAGGGGAACACGGCGTCGCAATCCCTCAGTGATCGAGTAGCCTTCGACGAGAGTCGCAAACGCGTCGGTTGAGCCTTCATTGGGAACGCCGATCATCACGATCTTGCTGATGTGCGCCGCGCCCAGCCACGTCGGTTGAATTGGACCATCACCCGGCGGTAGATCCGCGTCGCCGTACATCGCTGCGTAGCGCGCGATCAGTCCACCCATCGAGTGTGCGACGACATTGAACTTGAGATCCGGACGTTGCAGTTTCGATCTTCAGTTGACTGATGCGCCTGATGAGCTCGCGTGCATTGCTGACGTTGTCCTGTCGCCAGTCGTAGGGAAAAACGTAAAACGTATCCTGGTAGCCATCCGCACTGGGATTGTTCCAGTCGCCGTCACGATAGCCGGCGTAGCGACGCAGCGCGACCAGCAGATCTCTGTAGACGTACACCTCTGGCAGCACGCGCGCGAGCTTCACCGTCTCGATGATTTTTCCCGGCACGAGATCGTCACGATTGGCCGCGAGGTCGGGACTGATCGGCAGTCCTTCCTGCGTCGTCCGAAACGCTGACGGCCAAACTGTTTCCCCGGTCTTCGGGTTGAGCAGCTCCGTTCCGAGAATTCCGGGAATCACGATCACCGGGCGCTTTCCGGTCTTCGTGCGGGCGGTGGCGAAGATTTGTTCGAGGTTGGGAGTGCGACGTGCAGAAATACACGCGCTCGAAACCAGCTGAAACTGCGATCAGAACGATAATTAAACGGCGAGAGTGCGCAATTGCTGATCTATTCAACGGGCACCGTCCACCGACGATTGATGAGACTCGCGACAAATCCTGCGCCGAAGCCGTTATCGATATTCACTACCGTCACGTTCGACGCGCAGGAGTTCAACATGCCAAGCAGCGCCGCGACACCTCCAAAAGATGCGCCATACCCGATGCTGGTTGGCACAGCCACGACAGGAACGCCCACCAGCCCTCCGACGACCGACGGCAACGCGCCCTCCATTCCCGCTGCAACGATCACGACGCGCGAGCGCTGCAACAGACTGCGCTCGGCAAGTACGCGATGAATTCCGGCGACACCTGCGTCCCAGATGCGATCCACAGCATTGCCCATCGTTTCGGCGGTCAGCGCTGCTTCTTCGGCGACGGGAATGTCGCTCGTGCCGGCTGTCACAACTGCGATCGAGCCGACGCCGTGATTTGTCTTGTCGCGACGGATTCGGACGAGTCGAGCTGCTTCGTGCCATTCGGCGTCAGTAACAACGTTGCGGATCTCGCCGAACGTACCTTCGTCGGTGCGTGTGACGAGGATGTTAGGCGAACGCTGGACGAGCCGTTCCACGATGCCGACGATCTGAGCGCGAGTCTTGCCGCCGCCAAAAACCACTTCCGGGAAGCCTTGCCGGGAGGCGCGCGAATGGTCGACGCGCGCAAAACCGATGTCTTCGAAGTGAAGGTTCTTGATACGGTCGACCGCTTCGCTTGTTTCGAGTTCGCCGCTCTTGTAGGCCGCCAAAAGCTTCGCCAGTTCGTTCAGATCCATCGCTTTCAGCATGCCACAAAAAGGTACAAAAAACACATAAGCAGAACACAAAGGTTCGGGTCGTATCAGATGATGCTTTGTGGTGACGTTTAGAGTTCAAGCTTTAGCTTGCGTCTTCCAAAACAGCAGCCTAAAGGCTGAACTCTAAACTCGGAATCAGAAGTATCGCTTTTGTGCTTTTTGTGGCTCTTTGTGGCAATATCTGAGTAACCGTGTCGACCGTAATCAAAAACACCCGACTCACCCTCGAAATGATCAAGATCGAGCACACGCTTTTTGCGTTGCCGTTTGCATTTCTGGGCGCGGTGCTCGCAGCCCGAGGACTTCCATCCGCTGGGCAGATTTTGTGGATCGTGTTGGCGATGGTCGGCGCGCGTTCCGCGGCGATGGCTTTCAATCGTATCGCCGATCGAAACTTCGACGCGCGAAATCCGCGCACTGCCTCGCGAGCGCTGCCGGCCGGCCTTTTGTCAGTCGGATTCGTCTGGGCGTTCACAATCGCATCAGCGGCGCTGTTTTTCGTCGCGGCGGCGATGTTGAATCGCCTGACCTTGATTCTCGCTCCCGTCGCGCTGGGCTGCGTTCTGCTTTACTCTTTCACCAAGCGCTGGACCCAATTCTCGCATCTCGTACTCGGCGCATGTCTTTCAATTGCGCCCACCGGCGCGTGGATCGCTGTGCTTGGCGAGATTGGAAGTCCTGTGCCGCTGCTGTTGTCCCTCGTGGTCCTGTTGTGGACCGCGGGATTTGACGTGTTGTACGCCTGCCAGGATTACGATTTCGATCGCAGCGAGGGATTGCGATCGATTCCGGCGCGCTTCGGAATCAATCGTGCACTCTGGATCGCGCGCGCACTTCATGCCGCAGCATTTCTAGCGCTGGTCTGGCTGTTTCTGATTACGGGACTTGGACCAGTCGCATTCGTGGGCGTGATCGCAACGGGTGCCTTGCTTGTTTACCAACACCGGCTTGTTCGCGCCGGCGATCTCAGCCGCCTGAACGCCGCGTTCTTTACGACGAATGCATTTGTCAGCGTGATCCTGCTGGCGACGTTCGGCAGTGCAGTTTTCCTTAATAGATAATGAGTAAATGAGATGTCTTTTTCACACGACGACAAACTGAACCAGATTGAGAAATTAGTCACGAACGGCGAACGACTCTCTTTCGAAGACGGCCTCGCGCTTTACGCCACTGACGATCTACCCGCACTCGGCAAACTCGCCGACTCTGTGCGACGACGTCGACACGGCCGCACGACCTACTTCAACGTCAATCGCCATCTCAATCCGACTAACATCTGTTACGCCGACTGCAAGTTCTGCGGCTTCTATCGCACCCCGCGACAGCCAGGCGCCTACACACACAACATCGACGACAGTTTGAAAGTCGCCGCGCAGGCAGTCGCCGAAGGCGCAACCGAGCTGCACATCACGGGCGGCCTGAATACAAAACTTCCGTTCAGTTACTTTACTGATCTGCTTTCGTCGTTGAAGCAGCAATACCCGCAGTTACACTTGAAAGCGTTTACGATGGTCGAGTTTGACCACTTCGCTCACTTCTACAAGATGTCTGACGAAGACGTGATTCAGAAGCTGATCGAAGCGGGACTGGATTCGTGTCCGGGCGGCGGCGCGGAGATCTTTCGCGAGCCGACACGCTCGATGATCTGCGCTCACAAATGTGACGCCGATCGTTGGCTCGAGCTCCAGGGAAAAATTCATGCGGCGGGACTGAAAACGAATGCCACGATGCTTTACGGGCATATCGAGTCGATCGAAGATCGCGTCGATCATTTCGTGAAGCTCCGCGAGCAACAGGACAAGTCACACGGTTTTCAGTGCTTCATTCCACTCGCGTTTTATCCGCCTGACACGCAACTGGCCCATCTGCCTGGTCCATCAGGTGTCGACTCCCTCAAGACGATGGCCGTCTCGCGTTTGATGCTGGATAACTTCGATCACATCAAGGCGTACTGGGTCATGCTCGGCAAACGTCTTGCGCAGGTCGCGTTGCATTACGGCGCCAACGACATCGACGGCACGATCACCGAAGGCGGTGAATTAACCACGAGCTATTCAGTGGAAGCAAACAACGAAGTAAAGATGACTAAGACCGAGCTCATCGGGTTGATTGAAGACGCAGGCTTCGAAGCAGTCGAACGTGACACCGTCTACAACCGCATCGAACGACCCAGCGTCAGCATGGTCTAACACAGCAAATATGCCAGATACAATCACACTTGCACATTCACCAGATTCCGACGACGCATTCATGTTCTACGGACTGGCGACGCAACAAACTCAACACGGGCGATCTCCATTTCGAACATCTGCTCAAAGACATTCAGACGCTGAACGAGGAAGCGATGCGCGGCACGTACGACGTCACCGCCATCAGTTTTCACGCTTACGCCTACATTCACGAAAAATATGCATTGCTGCCGCACGGCGCCTCGATCGGCGACAACTACGGTCCGATCGTCGTCTCGCGTGAGCCGGCCACGCCGTCCGATATCCCGGACTTAAAAATTGCGATTCCGGGAAAACTGACGAGTGCCTTTCTGGCGCTGAGAATCTTCAATTCCGATTTCAGGTACGAGGTTGTTCCGTTCGACAAAATTATCGACGCCGTGCAGGACGGAACGTGTGACGCCGGGCTGCTGATTCACGAGGGGCAACTTTTTTACGAGTCGAAGGGGCTGCACAAAGTGCTCGACCTGGGCGAATGGTGGCACGAGCAGCACGGGCTGCCGCTGCCGATGGGCGGAAACGCCATCCGTCGCGACCTCGGGGACGGAGCGGATTAAGGAGGTCTCAAAGCTGCTCCGGGAGAGTATCAATTATTCCCTGACCCACCGTGACGACGCGCTCCAGTACGCGATGCAGTTCGCCAGGGACATGGATCCGGAGTTGGCCGATCGGTTCGTGGCGATGTGGGTGAACGAGTTGACGCTGGACTACACCGAGCGCGGCCGCGAGGCGGTTCGGCTATTGCTGGACGAGGGATACAAAAAGCGTATTATTCCTCACAAGGTTCAGGTTGAATTTGTTGAGGGCTAGATCTGGTTAGGGGCGTAAGAGTTCCAGTCAGTCTTTGACAGGATTTACAGGATTTTTCAGGATTTACATGTAAATCATGTGCAATCTTGTAAATCCTGTAGAATGCTACTTTTGGGAAAGGCTCTTGAACGGAACTGGCGTCTTGAACTCAGGTGGTCGTGTGTAAGTTGTTGTTTTGAAAGGTTAAGCTGGGGTGTGCGCGGTGATTTTATTAAGCCACCCCGCCCAGAAGGGGTGACCGATCACCGCGCACATCATCGACATCAGACCACGTAAAACCAAGCTCCTCCCAAAGCCTGGTTTATCGTCCGCGCCGTGTAAGCAACGCCGCCGCTCGGCGTCACGTCTGCGCTCCCGCGCCGTAAAGCTTCACGGTTTTGGACGAGTGCCTGTTGCCGACATGAGGACCTTGAGAAACCTTACTTTCAAACTAGCTGAGCCGCGATTTTTCGAGGTCAACCGGGCTCCTTTTCAGTGAACAACGTGCCGCTAGTTAAGTTATAACTTATTCTAGTAAGGGAACCTTACACTAGATGCAAGATTTTTTGCAACAGGAAAATGGCGTCCCGGGTCGGCCGGGCTTCCGGCCCCTCCCCCGGCTGGCAACAGGACACTTTCTTTCCCGCATCTGAGGAGCGTCAGTTTTCGCATCACCAGGCGCGGTAACGACGGGTCAAACCAGGCCCATAAGCTTATTCATACTTTGAAAATGATGACAGAACGTATCCGAATTTCTTCGATCATTGCCGCGATGGCCCTGTTGGTCCTCAGCGCTTTCAGTGTTATGGCCCAGATCCACTGAGAACGGTGGGATGCCTCAGGCTGAGGTCGATCGCATCATTCGAGCGTTCACCGCAAAGGAAGCTGAGTTTCGTCGAGCGCTGAACAGCTATTCATTCACGCGCGACGCGCTAATGCAAAAAATCGGCATGGGCGGCCAGGTCACCGGCGAGTATCACCGGGTTTCAACGTTCACATTTGACGATCAGGGAAATCGCTACGAGAAGATCAGTTTCTTCCCGATGTCGATCCATGCCTGAAGTAACCACCGAAGACATTGAAGATCTGGGTGGTGTCGAACCGTTTGCTCTTGAGCCTTCGAAAGTCGATAAGTACAACTTTCGTTACGCCGGTAAAGAAAAGATCGACGAACTCAATCTCTACATCTTTGACGTGACTCCGAAAGTCATTCCCAATCCAAAGAAGAGTAAAGAACGACTCTTTTCAGGTCGTATCTGGGTGGACGATCAGGATCTGCAAATCGTGAAGACCAAAGGTAAGGGCGTTCCGGAAACAAAGAACAACAAGTTTCCGACCGTTGAGACTTATCGCGAGCACATTGATGGACAATACTGGTTCCCAACTTACTCGTACGCCGATGAAGAGTTGGTCTTTGATAACGGTAGTGCACTGCACATCCGCATGAAGATCCGTTTCAAGGACTTCACGCCTACGCGCGCCACACTCAAGGTCACAGAGATCGGCGAGAACGAAACACCGGGCAGCTCAAACAGCGGTGTGGCAAAGCCGGTTGATGGTGGAGCGCTGGATTCGAAAGCCATCTCGAAGCCCAAGGCCGTGATGACGGAAGAGGCGAAGCGTCTGAAGCTTTCCGGTCGTATCATTGTGAAGGTGATTGTGGATGAGAACGGAAAGGTGGTTTCGGCCCAGGCTCAGAATGGACCAGCGGCATTGCGTGAAGCTGCGGAAGCCGCCGCACGAGAGGCGACCTTCGCGCCAGTGACACAGGATGGAATCACAGTGAGGGTCACAGGCACATTGACGTACGACTTTCAAAAGTAACAGAGACAGGATTACAAGATGACAGGATTTCAGGATTCATCTTGTCAATCCTGTAATCTTGAAATCCTGTCTCCAACTCTTTCGCAATCAAGGCATGCACATCAGCAATTAAACGATCGATATCTTCATCCGACGTCAGTCCCACGGTATCGATCGGTTTCATAAACACCATCTCAATCGTTCCCGGGCGCGCTTCACCAGTTCCCTTACCCATCAACACATCGGAGTTTTTAATCGCTACCGGCACCACCGGCACGCCCGCTTGTCTGGCCATGTAGAACGCGCCCTTCTTAAACGGCAACAACTCACCCGGCTTCGCGCGCGTTCCCTCGACAAAAACCGCAAACGAAACGCCTGACTTAATGCGTTGCGCGGCAGCTTCCGTCGTGCGAATCGCACTCTCACGATTCGCTGCGATCGATCGCCATCACGTTCACAAACCCCATGCCTACACCCAGCACAGGCACTTTCAACAGTTCCTTCTTCGCGAGTAAACCGATTCGTCTTCCCGTGTAGACGAACATCGCGGCAGTGTCGAGGTATGAACGATGATTCGAGACGAAGACGTAAGTCTGTTTCGGATCCAGCAACTCGAGGCCTTTGACTCTCACGCGAACTCCACTCAGACGCAGCCAGTTACGCGCGCCAAAGAGCGCCCACGGATAAACCAGGTCGTGCTTATTCACCAGCCAGGCAAACAACAAGGATCGGCGGCCCCAAAACCGCGAGCAGCGCACCCGCGACAAACAAAGACCACCAGTAATGCAAGCGCCGCATAAAACTGCGCCGCCCGGTCTGTGCTAGACTCCACGATTGCAGAGCTTTCTTCCATCTATCTTGTTAATCTTGTAAATCCTGTAATCTTGTACAACATGTGTCTCGCCAAAGGACCCTCAGAATGACTAGACGTCACTCGATTTTCTTTCTTACCGTCGTTCTATTCCTATCTTTCTCAGCAACATCGCGCATCGCCCAAATCCCTTCTCCGAAATCTGTTCTGGGCTTCACGCCCGGCGACGATCGCACCATCGCCGGCTGGTCGCAAATCACAGACTACTTCGAACGACTCGACCGCGCATCTGATCGCGTTCTGGTCCAGACGCTGGGCCAATCGACTTTGAAGCGACCGATGATCGTGGCTTTCATTAGCGCGCGTGAGAATATACTGGCTCTGCCAAAATACAAAGAGATCCAGCAGCAACTCGCCGATCCACGCAAGGTCACCCAGGACCTTCAGCGCGACCGGCTACTCGCCAACGGCAAAGTCGTCGTAACGATCTCCTGCTCGATTCACTCGACTGAAATCGTCGCTTCGCAGATGTCGATGCAACTCGCCTACGAGCTGGCGACAGCGCAGGACGCAGACACGCGCGAGATTCTGCAAAACACAATCCTGCTGCTGATTCCGTCACCAAATCCCGACGGCATCGATATCGTCGCCGAACTGGTATCGCAAAACACTCGGCACGCCGTACGAAGGAAGAGAACCACCCGAGCTTTATCATCACTACGCCGGTCACGACGACAATCGCGACTGGTTCATGCTCAATCTGAAAGAGACGCAACTGATCACGCGCTTGCTGTGGCACGAGTGGTTTCCACAGATTGTTTACGACGTACACCAGCAAGGATCGAATGGCTCGCGATTCTTCATTCCGCCTTTTTACGATCCGCCGAATCCAAACATCTCGCCGTTGCTACTGCGACAAGTCGGACTCATCGGTCACAAGGTCGCCGCGGATCTGCAAGCCGCCGGATTTCAAAGGCGTGCTGACGAATGCACTTTACGACACGTGGTGGCACGGCGGCTTCCGCACCGCGCCGTATTTTCACAACTCGATCGGCATCCTTTCCGAAGCCGCAAGCGCCCGGCTCATGTCGCCGGCCACAGTCACAACTGAACAACTCGCACAGGTCCAGCACGCGCGGCATGCGCAACGCCACTGAAGCGACTACAAACTTTCCCGACCCGTGGCCCGCCGGAGAGTGGCGCCCGCGCGACATCATGGCGATGGAGATGATCGCGGCGCGTTCGATTCTTCGAGATGGCGTCGAAGTTTCGCGGCGAGTACCTGCGCAACTTTTACGAGCTCGGTCAAAAGAACCTCGAGTTACCACTGAATAAGGGCGAGACGCATCGCGTATTTGATTCCGGCGGGACAAGCGCGTGATGAAGCGGTCGCGAAGCTGGTCGGCAGTTTGATCGATCAGGGCGTTGAAGTTTTCCGGCTCGATCAAGAGCTGCACGTTGTGTTGAGTCACCAGGTTTTGCGGCGAACGAATCCGGCAACGGAAAAACTAGGCACCTACAAAATCGCCGGCCCATTGAGCGGCGATGCAGGAAGTTCCTTTGGGAAGTTACATCGTGTTTCTCAGCGCAGCCACAGCGTTACAACGTCGTCGCTCTCTTCGAGCCGCAAATCTATCCAAACAGGTTGACGGGGCAAGGTGAGGCAGAGCGTCCGTACGACGTTGCTGGCTGGACGTTGCCGTTGCAAATGGGCGTCGAAGCGCCGGCTGTCATCGCGATCAGGGAAGCTGCGAGCGAGCGCAAGTTGACGCCGCTCAAAGATGCAAATGAAGTCAGAGCGGATCTCGCACTCGCGTTGAAAAAAGGTGATGAGTCGCCGATCAAAAACCCGTTGAAGCACCCGGTCCGTGTCGGGATTTACAAAGGCTCGATGAGCAACATGGACGAAGGTTGGACGCGTTACATATTCGACACGTTCAATGTTCCTTACTCGTCCGTGCGCGACGTCGATATGCGGCAAAGGCGCGCTCAACTCGAAGTTCGATGCGCTGATCTTTACGTCGCAGGCAGCCACACAGATCATCAATGGCAATGCCGCGGGAACGTTGCCCGCGGAGTACACAGGCGGCATCACTGAAGCGGGAGTAAAAAACCTGAAAGAGTTTGTGAACAATGGTGGGATGCTGATCTGTTTTGACAACGCGTGTGATCTGGCGATCAAGGAGTTCGATCTGCCGCTGCGGAACACGCTTGAAGGTGTCAGGTCGTCGGAGTTTTATTGTCCGGGATCGATAGTCGCGCTTGATGTTGATAGCAAGCATCCGATCGCGTCGATGCTGCCGGCGAGCTTGCCTGCTTACTTCATCAACAGCTCGGCGTTCGCAGCGGCGGCTGACGCGAACGTGCGAGTGATCGCGCGTTATGCGAAAGAGAATGTGTTGCTGAGCGGATGGCTGCTCGGTGAGGACAGGTTGCGTGGTCAGATAGCGCTGGCTGAGGTTGGTGTGGGGAAAGGGCGAGTCGTTCTCTTCGGATTCCGGCCCCAGCATCGCGGCCAGGCATGGGCGACGCTGCCGTTTATTTGGAATGCGCTGTCGACGGCGGTGAGCGCTACATCGGAGGAGTAATTGTTTGACAGGATGACAGGATTTACAGAATTAACACGATAAATCCTGTAATCATGTAAATCCTGTCATCCTGTCTAACCAGTCGTTATGCAGCGCTAGTTCCCTAGATTAGCCTTGCCCTGCATCGCCCAACGCGCTATTCTTCTCCTCGGAATACCGGGTTTTCTCTCCCTTTTGTCCATCTCAAAACCGCGAGCATCCAATGCCCCGAGACGCATCAAAGTGGGTTCGGTGCGCCCGAGCACTAGCTGGAGCCTATTATGAAAAAGTTTTCCATTTTCCTATCGCTCCTCTCCCTGCTTTCAACGAGCACTAGCACCGGCTTTGGACAAGGACGCCCGCGACGTGTCGGTGAATCAACCAGTAGCATTCAGCAAACGCACCGGCCGGCTGCGCCCGCACCAACCAGAGCCACCCGTGCTCGGTGGCGCGAACTATCCGAACAACCGCAACCCGCGAACCACAACACGGATACAACTCCGGCCGGACCTGAAGAGGTCGATGCCGGCGATATCATTCGCGTCAACACGACGCTCGTCACGATTCCGGTGAGCGTGATGGATCGCGATGGCCGGTACGTCCCAACCTGCAAAAGGAAGAGTTTCGCATTTGGGAAGACGGAGTCGAACAGGAAGTCGCGTTCTTTCAGTCAGTCGACAAACCGTTCTCGGTCGTGTTGATGCTCGACACGAGCCCGTCCACTCAATTTCGACTCGAAGACATCCAGGACGCGGCGATCAGTTTCGTCAACCAACTTCGTCAGTGACGACAAGGTGATGGTCGTCTCATTCAACGACGACATCAAGGTCCTGAGCGAGTTCACTACCGATCGACGCAAAGCTTGCAACGCGCTATTGAACGCGCCAGGACTGACGACGGCACGCGCCTCTACGACGCGGTCGACATGGTCATCAATCAGCAATTGAGTCGCGTCCAGGGAAGAAAAGCGATCGTGCTCTTCACTGACGGTGTCGACACGACGAGTCGTCGCGCGAACTACCAGAGCAACGTCATGGACGCGCAGGAGCTGGATGCGTTGATCTATCCGGTCCAGTACGACACGTCGCGCGACATGAACTCCGGCAATTATCCCGTCGATGCGGCCAGGATTGATATCTTCGGCCAGATTCTCGGTGGCATCTTCGGCGGCGGCCGGCGTAGCGGCGCAGAGGTGGCGGTGGTGGTGGTATCCGCGAGGGCGAGGCACGGGCCCAGAGACGATTACGAGTTCGCTAACCGTTATCTGCATGGAGCTTGCAAACAGCACTGGCGGACGCGAGTACCACGCTGATTCACTGCAAAACATGTCGTATGCGTTTGCGAACGTTGCTGAGGAATTGAGACGGCAGTACAGCATCGGCTACTACCCGAAGCGTCCGCCTCAAGCCGGCCAGCGGCGCCAGATCAGAGTGCGCGCGCGGCAGCCAAATCTCGCGGTTCGCGCACGCGACAGCTACATCTTCAATCCGTCGGGTGGCGCTTCGGTGGTGGACAACTCAAATGGCGCGCAATCCGCCAGTTCTGCAGAAAACTCAAAGAACCAGGCTTACTGAGACCAATCCTGTAAATCCTGTACAGGATATTTAAGCGCTGATTTTTTCCGGCATTACTACGGTTGGCAGGTGCACCGTCAACACCGCGCCACCTTCTTCGCGATTCCTGGCCGACACCGTTCCTCCATGAAGCTCCACGAGGTGCCTCACGATCGCAAGCCCCAATCCAAGCCCACCATGCTTGCGCGTGCTCGATCCATCGGCCTGACTGAACCTTTCGAAGATCCGCGGCAGAAACTCCGCCGGCACACCTGGACCATTGTCCTCAATCCTGATCTCCGCGAGCGATCCATGCTGCTCCAGGTACACATCAACTGTTCCCCTAGCCGGCGTAAACTTCACCGCATTCGCCAGTAAGTTCCAAAGCACCTGCTGTAGTCGCTCGCTGTCAGCGCGTACGATCGGATCGGGCGCTTCGATGTGTGTTGAGATCCTGATCTCTTTCGCTTCCGCAGCCGGTCGCACCGCATCGATCGCAGCGTGAATGATCAGCAACAGGTCAACGGGTTGCGTGTTGATACGCAGCTTGCCGGTGATGATGCGCGACACGTCGAGCAGGTCTTCGATGATCTGACGTTGTGCCGCCGCGTTGCGTTCGATGACTTCGACCGCGTGCGACTTATCGTCTACATCTAACTGTCCGGAACGAAGCAATCGCGACCATCCGACGACAGCATTCAGCGGTGTTCGCAGCTCGTGAGAAACAGTCGCCAGAAACTCTTCCTTCAAACGACTCGCTTCTTCAGCCTGTTCGCGCGCGTGACTCTCACGTTCGAGCAATTCGGTGCGCTCGATCTCAGCTTTGACTGCGGCCGTGATGTCCATCGTCACACCGCGCATGCCAATTGGTCCATTCTTATCACAAACCACGATCGAACGCGCCTCTACCCATACGTCATGGCCGTCTTTGTGAAGCAGGCGAAAACGGCTTGAGCCCCCTTTTCCGGAATCATAGATGGCTGTTGTTTCAGCGTTTACACGCTCACGGTCGTCAGGGTGAACAATCGAGGGCCCAAAACCCGGCTTTGCAAGCCATTCTTCTGCGGTGTAGCCGAGCATCTGCTCGACATAACTGCTCACAAAGTCGACTCGTCGTTCGCTCGTGCCGGGCTTTCCCCACGCTTCCCAGACGATCCCGGGCAGATGCTGCGACGATGTCTTCGATGCGCCGGCGTTGAAGCTCGAGTTCTGAGCCGAGTGTTGACTTGTCGGCCTCCGCCTTTTTTCGTTCCCTCATAACCGCGGCTACGAGAAGCGTCATCAACGAGGCAGTGCCGACAAACGAGATCAGAAGCAACAGCGATGCATTCCGGCTTGGTTGCACGAATGGACCATAGTCATGCTTCGCGCCCCACAATGCGACGCCGGCCATCAGCACGAGTGCGCTCGTCACGATGCGCTGGTCAAACCGTAACGCCGCCCATAACAAACACGGCAGCGATAGATAAGCGAGTGGATAAGTTTTGATCGGTCCCGGAAACCAGCCGGCGAAGACGATCAGCACGATGATGATCAGTAACACGAACAGGCTCCCGATCTCAGGTCCTTCCTGCCGGTTGATCTTGCGCGATGCGCTCCACGAAAGCAGGAACGGCGACACAATCAGCGCGCCAAAGCCGTCGCCCATCCACCACGTCAGCCAGAGATACCAGAAGTCGGGCCACCGGCTCGGGTCGCCCAAACAAATACTCACACCGCCAATCGTCGCGCTGACGAGCGGCGCAAGCACCGCAGCGTAAACGACAAACGCCAGTATCTCGCCTACCGAATCAAAAGAGTTGCGCCACTGTTTCGATCTTTGCAGTAGGGAGTAAGCAACGACGGCTTCGAGCGTGTTGCCCGTAGCGATGCCGATCGCCGAGCCGATTGGAAGATTGGTTAGTAAGTTTGCAGCGAGGGCGCCGAGAAAAATGCCAGGCCAGACGCGGCGCCCGAAGATCAGCAGTGAAGCGATGGCGATTCCGGTGGGCGGCCAAACAGGCGTGACGTTTTCGTGGACTGATGCGAGCGAGAGACCGAGCTCTGCCCCGGCGAAGTAGACGATCGCGACGATTAAACTGAGGCCAATCGGGGCAAGCTGGCTGCGTTTCATTTAATGCTCTGGATTGTCGGCGCTGGTCAGAGTCTACGTCTGCGAGAGCGTGCGTACAAGTCCAATATCATGCATACAACTGTAGGGGCGGCCCTCCGTGGCCGCCCGTTCCACGCATAGGCGTATTTTCGAAATAACGACTTTTGAGGCAAAGTGCGCTAGCGAACATACACGCATGATAGACTCCGGATCTAATCCTGCCCGTAGGATTCCTTTATGAAAACCGATCCCACCCCAAAAGGCCGTATTCTCTGCACTGAAGATGACGCCGACGCGCGCGATATGCTTGTCTGTATCCTCGAAACCGAAGGTTATCACGTCACCGTAACCGGAAACTCTGCTCATGCGCTTGCAATAGCCCAGCGTGAGGCGTTTGATCTCATTCTTGTCGATAGCTGGATGCCGGGACTTTCAGGGACGCAACTAACCAAAGAGGTACGCAAATTCAATCAGAGCACTCCGCTCCTTTTCTATTCAGGAGCGGCCTACGAAACAGATAAGCAAGAAGCCCTCGACGCTGGCGCACAACGCTATCTCACAAAGCCAGAAGGCATCTCCATTTTAGTTGACGAAGTAGCCATGCTAATCGCTCAGGCAAGGATTGCATTTCCTGTTGCCGTTGACTTAGCGCAATAAATTTGCACTCTGCCCGAGAGTTTTAAGTAAAGATAATCCACGGCATGTCTTTAGCGTTCCATAATCTCCCGCCAATGTGGGTTATCTATGTTTTCTGCGCGGTCGTCATTGGCCTCCTCGTAGCAATTGTCTGCGCGTTAGTATGGCGACTCTGGAATAAGAGGAAATCCAAGACAAACCACAGTTGAATTTAAGCAAATTACGCCCGAAGGCGTTCGCTAATTTCAGCCCAGGGTTCGAGCGTTCGCGAGAACCCTGGGGAAATAAATTCAAAATTGCGACCAAACCCTGAAGAGTCTGTCGGAGAAATCGAAAGCGGCCGGAATTGATGTGGGGTCCAGCCATCATTATGTGGCCGTGCCGCCAGATCGAGAGGCGCAACCGGTACGACGTTTTGGCGCCTTCACTGAAGATCTTCATGCCTTAGCTAAATGGCTGCGGCAATGCGGCGTCACGACCGTGGCCATGGAGTCCACGGGAGTTTATTGGATCCCGCTGTATCAAATATTGGAGAGCTATGGCTTCACCGTGAAGTTAGTCAATGCGCGACACGTGAAGCACGTGCCTGGCCGCAAGAGCGACGTGCAGGACTGTCAGTGGTTACAGCAACTGGAAAGCTTTGGCTTGTTAACTGCTTCCTTCCGGCCCGAGGACCGGATCTGTGTCTTGCGGAGTTATATGCGGCAACGGCAGATGCTCATCGAGTATGGCAGCCGGCACGTGCAACAAATGCAAAAGGCACTGACCGAGATGAACATCAAATTGCAGCACGTGATCAGTGATCTGACTGGGGTCACCGGTCTGGCCATCGTGCGCGCGATCCTTGACGGTGAGCGCGACCGTTTGAAACTAGCCGCCCTGAAGCAGCGGCAAATCAAGAGTGACGTGGCCACCATTGCCAAGGCGTTGGAAGGAGATTACCGGCCCGAACACTTGTTTGTGCTGCGGCAAGCGTTGGCGCTCTACGACTATTTTCAGCAAAAAATCGCAGGGAATGATGTAAAATCATGAAAGCGATGCAGACCTTAGAGAGTGGCACTGCAACTGGCCTGCCAGCGACTACCAAACCGCGGCGTAAAACTCGCTCCCGACATCACCCGTTTCCCTTTGATAGTCAGCAAAAGCTACAGCGCATCATGGGAGTGGATCTCACGCGCATCGACGGCATTAATGAAACCACCGCGCAACTGGTGCTCTCGGAACTGGGACTCGATATCTGCCACAAATGGCCCACTGAGGGACAGTTCACTTCGTGGCTGGGTTTGTGTCCGAATAATGAAATCAGCGGCGGTAAGGTGTTGCGGCGGGGCAAACGCAAAGTCGTCAATCGCCTGGCTAACGCTTTGCGCCTGGGAGCGCAGAGCTTACTGAAGAGCAAGAGTGCTCTCGGCGCTTACGCCCGCCGAATGCGTGCTAAACGTGATACCCCAACAGCGATCATCGCCATCGCACAAAAACTCGCCTTACTAACGCATTAATACGGTGAGGAATATATTGACATCGGACAACAGCAATACGAACAAAGATACAAAGAAAACGCCCTTAAAGCCTTGCAACGCAAAGCTCGAAACTCGGTTATCAAGCTAGTTGTTGCCGTTCAACCCTAGGTAGTTCCTAGGAGGGTTCAATTAGTATTTTATGATCTGTCCCAAGGTTGTCGCTGCGTCCAACCTTGGGCTGAAATTAGCGAACGCCTTCGGCGTAATTTTAAACTGATGCATTACCTGAGAACAGTCGACTTGGACAGTCGCGCA
Organism: uncultured Acidobacteriota bacterium; assembly: GCA_963748155.1. GTDB lineage: Bacteria > Acidobacteriota > Blastocatellia > Pyrinomonadales > Pyrinomonadaceae > PSRF01. The sequence goes on from CAVVHV010000008.1 coordinate 302,648, forward strand.
TTTGCCCCGCTAAACTAGAAACATGACGATCAAGAGAATGGACCATGTCAGCGTCGTCGTCGACGACCTCCCAGCCGCCATTGCCTTCTTCACCACCCTCGGCATGGCGCCTGAAGGCGAGATGCCGATCGAAGGCCCCTGGGTGGACCGCGTCAACGGGCTCGAAAGTGTCCAGGTCAACATCGTTATGATGCGGACCCCAGATGGGCACGGGCGGCTTGAGCTGACGAAGTTTCGCAATCCAAAACTGGTCGAGATCGAACCGGCGATCGCACCGCCGAACACGCTGGGCCTCCGGAGCGTCATGTTTACAGTCGAAGACATCGACGATACCGTGGCCCGCCTGCGCGCCAATGGCGCCGAACTCGTCGGCGAGGTAGTCCAGTACGAGGACAAGTACAGGCTCTGCTACATGCGAGGCCCTGCGGGCATCATCGTCGCGCTGGCCGAGGAACTCTTCTGACGCGCACTAAATCGCTGTATTGTCGCCGAAAGGGTGCGCTCTCCATGTTAAGATGGCACACTCGTTCGCAGCCTTCGCCATAAAAGAGAATGAGAGATGTTCGCGTCGACTCCCACTTCGCACCATTCGACCGAAAATCGGATATTGGCCAGTTTAGATAAGTCTCTCTATCGAACCTTCTTTTCTCAACTGGAACGCGTCTCATTTTTCCAGGGAGAAGTTATTTATGAGGCCGATAGTTTCATTGATTACGTTTATTTTCCTGAGACTGCCGTGTTTTCCATGCTTGCTACGATGGAAGATGGTCGCACCGTTGAGGTTGGTCCTGTCGGACGAGAAGGGTTGGTAGGATTACGCGTTGCTCTCGGCGCTGAAACAACACCCGACCAGGTCGTCGCACATATGGCCGGCAAAGCCGTGCGAGTGAAAGCAAGCGTGCTTAAAGCAGAACTGGAAACGCCGCGCACTGCACTATCACAAAAGATCACGCGCTACACACAGATGTTGCTGGTCATGACAGGACGAACCGGCGCCTGCAATAAGCTGCACAGCCTGGAGCAGCAATTTGCCCGTTGGCTGCTGCTGATGAACGACTATGTCGGCAATGAACTCCGTCTGACGCACGAACTCATGGGCCTTACACTCGGCGTGCGTCGCGCTGGTGTAAGCGTGACTGCAAACAGTCTTAGGAACAGCGGAATGATCGACTACGTGCGCGGTCGTATTACCGTCGTTAATCGAAAAGACTTAGAGGCAGTAGCGTGTGAGTGCTATCAGGTCGTCAAAGCGGAGTACGACAAGCTATATGCTGATTTGAGCAGGTAGGTATCCAGCCTCCTAAACAAAAAAGCGCGGCGGTTTTTGCCGTCCGCCGCGCCAACTATACCCACAGGAGGAAAGGGGTATTCAACGTCCAAAAGTATAGAGGATCTGCCCCCGAGTGGCAATGTTCGATACCGCACCCACATGATTTCTAAACTGACACCAAACAATGTCAAACAAGTGGTATTTACGCCTGCGAACGGATGAGTGACATTCCGTCATCGCAAGCTACAGGGCTGTGTTAAGATTTTAACGCCTCCTCTTGAATTAACCACAAAATACAGCTCCCCCTTGGTCCAGGCTGCTTCCCACCGGGACGGGTATGGCAAATAGAGATACGATAGTCGTTGGGGCTTCTGCTGGTGGCTGTTCCCAGTACACGTTCCCAGTTGCTGCCCACGATACTGTCGCGCGATTCGCGCCAATTATTGCTGAGTGATCAAAAAGATGATATAGGCGACCAGTTAATCCATACTGGCAATCAATAAGTTAATGACGACTGAATCCGATATTAAAAATACAAACGATCTGGTGGTGGTGGGTTCTTCAGCAGGCGGCGTCTCCGCTCTTTCCATCCTGGTAGCCACGCTCAACAAAGAATTTCCTGCTCCAGTCGTACTTGCCCAGCACCTCGACCCGCAACGTCCCAGCCAGTTGGGAGCGATTCTGGAACGGCGCAGCACCTTGCCGATCGTTATTGTGAGCGAGGATGCTCCCACGCTGCTGGAAAAGGGGAAGATTTATGTCGTTCCCGCAAACCGGCACGTGAAGATCGTCGATGGGCACGTGAGTCTTGAAGTGGATAGCATCGAGCGACCGAAGCCCTCGGTGGATCGGTTGTTGACGAGTGCTGCCAAGGCTTATGGTGAACATCTGATTGCAGTGATTCTCACCGGATCTGGCTCCGACGGTGCGGCCGGAGCTGTAGACGTCAAAAACGCGGGAGGCGTCGTGATCATCCAGAACCCTCAAACCGCGTCATATCCTTCGATGCCGCTGTCACTGCCTCCAACAGCAGTAGATCACGTCGTCGAGATGGAACAGATTGGTCCATTGCTGTACGACCTTCTGAAAGGGGTGCAACTGCCGGCAATCGAAAAGGCAGAGGATCCCGTACGTGATCTGCTTGCGCAGGTGAGCGCCCAGGTCAATGTCGATTTCCGCAATTACAAGTCAGCCACTGTCCTGCGCCGCATTGGCCGTCGCATGGCGATTACTCACAACCCCACTATTAGCGAATACACAGACTACCTCCGCTCCCATCCCGACGAAGTCGCGGAACTTATCAAAGCATTACTGATCAAAGTCACCGGCTTCTTCCGGGATCCGGAAGCTTTCCAGATCATCAAGGAAATGATCCTTCCATCGCTGATCGAAAAAGGGAGAGAGAATGGCCACACCATTCGGGTATGGTCCGCAGGTTGTGCTACGGGCGAAGAGGCTTACTCCCTTGCACTCTTAATTGCCGATCACCTTGGGGCCGACTTTCCGGAGTGGAACGTCAAAGTCTTTGCTACTGACCTCGCCGCGTGATGCAATCGCTTTTGCGCGCCGTGGACTCTATCCGGAGAACGTTCTGGAAGCACTGCCGGATGAATACCGGCTTCGCTTTTTTGAACGTGTGGACCATGGCTATCGAGTGTCGAAAGTTCTGCGCCAGGTTGTGATCTTTGGTCAACAGGATATAAGCAGGGGCGTACCGTTTCCGCGAATCGACCTGGTGACCTGTCGAAATCTTCTGATTTACCTTAAGCCGGAACTGCAACAAGCGGTACTCGATCTTTTCGCTTACTCCCTGAGCCCGTCTCATGGTTATCTCTTTCTGGGCAAAGCTGAGACAGGGCGGCCCACGAGAGCAACGTTTGAGCTCGTAAACAAGAAATGGAAAATTTATCGCTGCGTGTCAGGTCCAGTGGCCTTTCCGATCAAAGAAAGTGCTCTTGTCAGCCGCTCCACGACTGCATGGCGCGACCCGCGCCGTCAACACGTTGCCTCAGCTACTCCGACTTCGCTCGACCTCACGACACCGGAAGCGACATCACAAACCTTCGCCGAATTAACGAAACGATGCTGCGATGCACGAACGTTGCGATCGTGATGATTGATCGTTCATACCGGATTCTGACTATTAACGCCGCCGCCCGGCGACTGCTGGGCATTCGCGAAGCGGCGTACGACCAGGACTTCCTTCATTCGGTGCGCGGTTTACCTTACCAGGAAGTTCGCAGTGCGATTGATGTTGTGTTCCGCGAACATTCGACCCGATCTCTACCGGAACTCGAACTGGACCCAGCCTCCGAAGGCTCCGGACGATACGTGAGCTTCACGATCATGTCGATGCAGGTTGAACAGGGAGCACCTGAACTCGCCGTGATCACTGCGATGGACGCGACCGAGCAAGTACAAATGCAGAAACGACTCGACGCAGTCCAGCGTGAGCATTCCGATCTGGTCAACGAACTAAGCGCAGCAAACAAGCGTCTTGCTACGATGAACAAGGAACTTCAGGACGCGAACGAAGAGCTGCAAGCGGCCAACGAAGAGTTGATGCTGACTCAGGAAGAGCTGCAAGCCACTAACGAAGAGTTTGAAGCGACTAACGAAGAGTTACAGGCCACCAACGAAGAGTTAGAGACAAACAACGAGGAGCTTCAAGCGACGAATGAGGAATTGCAAACGACCAATGATGAGTTGACCGCCCGAACAGCAGAGCTACAAGACGTTGTCGCAGCAGCACCGGATCGAGCAATTCCAGCTTTCTTCTGTGTTGGAAAGGTTCCCGCATTTCGCGATGGTCTTGAATGCCGAAGATCTCACCATCTATGCCGTCAATCCCGCTTATAAAGAGTTACTCGGGACCCGCGACATCATCAATCTTCCTCTGACTGCGGTTTTCAGCGGCAAGGACATCGATCAATTTATTAAAGTCTTGAGAATGGCAGTGCGGAAAGGAGAGTCGGTCAATACCGCTCCACTGGGAGCAAGTATCGATGGAGACAACGGTGCAGACTCACGTCGTTTTGTGCACACGATAGTTCCGATTTCCGACTCAACCGGCGCAAACATCAGTCGCTTGTTTGTTTATAGTGAACGGGTCGAATAACTATCGCCGGCAAACCGTTTGAAGTCGCCTTGCATGATGGCATAGCACTCACAGACTGCCTGCTCGAGGATCTCACGGTTACGAATATGCAAATGCCCACGACGATACTCGATCGCCTGCATTTCCTGTAGCATTCCCGCAGCGACGGTTATGCCCGCACGGCGCGCGCCCACTCTGGCGGCAATCGTTTCTTGAGTTAATCTGAGATTACTTCCGCCAACCCGATCGTGGATCATCAGTAGCCAGCAACATAGCCGTTCAAGAATAGTGTGACGAGTGTTGCAAACGCATCGCTGCGACACTTGAGTCACCAACGACCGGTAGCGCTGCAACAACAATTTGAGAGTGGTTTCGTTATGGACAAATACGTGATCCAGCAGGCGGGCTTCAAGCTGAATCGCGGTGCCGCCAACGGTGGTCCACATCCATTGTCGCGAAAGTCCGCTACCGAGGATTGAGGAGATTCCTACCAGGCTCTCGCGGCCCACCATTGTGGTTTCTATGGTGGTCCCATCCTCCATGATCGCCAGTCCCGAAATCACGGAATCCAGTGGAAAGTAAACAAAGTCGATCTTGTCACCCGATTCGTAAAGCACCTGATTGACAGCTATTGATACAACTTTGAGCTCCGGGATCAGATCTTTGCCAATACCCGGCACGGTGAGAAGCTCGCGCAGTAACTCGTTACCCGACGTTATTCCGTCGGAAACCATTTCGCGCCTGTCTGGGAAAAATGATTGCAGATTGGTGGCCATCCCGCTACTCCACAGCCGCACTATAGAACCGGGCGATTATTGAACGGGGGGACTTTCCTTGAGAGGGTCGAAAGTATCTTACGCTGATCGTGCGCAATCGTACAGTGTCTCCACATCTATTTTGGAAGGCGTGTTTTAACCGGTTGGCCATGAGGTAACGCTCAGGAATTCCCTGACGAAAACTGTGCGCGAGCGTACTGACGCCGGACACTTAAGTGCATACAGTCGCGCTTACACAACAAGCAGGGTGGCCGAGGCCGACGTATCCTTCCCGACTGACCTTGAGAAATATATGTCGGTCCGGCCTGTTTACTTGCTTTTTCTATTAACAACGCCCAGATTTAATCCCGAGAACAAAACGCGCGGCACCCTTTCATAGCGAGATTAGCTATGTTGACTAAAATTCCCCCATAACACCCCCGTGTCCTCTATATCGAGGATCATGAAGATACGCGCGAGCTCGTGACCCTTGTACTCGAACAAAAGAGCTTTGAAGTTGTGACTGGAACAACGATCGCGAGTGGCGTCGCACTCGCCGGCTCTGCAGCAGTTCGATCTCTATCTGCTGGACTCGTGGCTGCCGGATGGATCAGGGCTGGATCTGTGCAAGCAGATACGAAAGTTCGACAAAGCCACGCCGATACTCTTCTATTCCGCGGCCGCATATGAGACCGATCGTGAGCTGGCGCTGAAGTGCGGCGCGCAGGCTTACCTTGTCAAACCAAGTCACCCATCAGAGCTGTGCAGACTGGTCTGTTCGTTGATCGAATCACATCGTCGCCTCCGCCGCGCGGCCAGTTAATAAGCCTTCGCGCCTTTGCGTTGCGACTTTGCGTCTTTGCGTGAAATATTCCTGAGCCTTCGACCGGCCAGATACTCCACCAGAAAAGTCCCGACAACCACAAAACCACTGCGGTAATCACTGTCAGTAGACCAGCCAGAACATCCAGTAGGAATGGAATGCTTGCTCCCAACCGGGTTGTACCGCGTGTGCGAGGTTCACGTTCAACGCCGCGGGCGTGACGAAGCGGGATGCGAGTTGGACCATCAAATACCAACCAAAAGCCCAGCGCCACGCGGTGCGATCCATGCGGACTCTGCTCAGCGCGATCATCGCCACGATCAACCCACCAACGTGCGCGAGCGTTGAGCTGAGAAACAGGCTCCACGGGAGCACGACGTAGATAAACCAGATGAACAGTCCCGGGATCATCCAGATCGCGGCGAGCCTGATCACGACCGGCTTCTCAAGGAACAGACCCATCGCGAGCATCAGGTTGCCGACGTTGCACATCCAGAGCATGTGCCCGAGCTCGTTGATTCTCCAGTAGTGCACACCCTGCGCAATGAAGAAGATCAGCGGAAGCAGACCGAGCAGACGGAGTTTTGTGCGGGGGGAAAGATTCATTGACGAGTTGTAGAATAACAGCAATTATAACCACAAAAGGCTCAATCGATCAAAAAACACCGCGACTACTTTCGTCGTCGCGGTGGCTTTGTGGTAAGAATCCTCCGCAGAAGTATTTCGCGTATGAGCTCGCTGGAAGACCTCCTCAACAAATCAATACCCGAATTGAGTGACATCTTTGTGCGGCGCCAACGGCGGGTACCTAAAGGTTTACTTGAAGCCCTCGACGTCGATCGCCGCCAGGGCGCGCATCAACTCGCCAAACGCATTCGCGGACGCTATCGCGAGAATCGCTCCGAAGGTCAGCGACTGCACTTCCTGCTGCGATTCGAGATCGAGCTCTGGTCACAAGGTTATGGAATGGTCGCGGGCGTGGACGAAGCCGGGATGGCGCCGCTCGCCGGACCTGTCGTCGCCGGCGCCGTCATCCTGCCGCAGAACTACAAGCTGCGCGGGCTTAACGACTCGAAGAAGATCCTCGATCCTGAGAAACGAGATGAGCTCGCGCAACAGATCAAACAGGATGCGATCTGCTGGTCAGCCGGTATCGCGGAGGTTGAGGAGATCGACAAGATCAACATCTATCACGCCGGACTGCTCGCGATGCAGCGAGCAGTGCAGGGTTTGACCGCGCAACCTGATTTCATACTCGTCGACGCACGAAGGATTCCAAATTGCCAGACACCTCAACGCGGCATCATCCGTGGCGACGCGCTCTCTGCGAGCATCGCGGCCGCGTCAATCATCGCGAAGACCACACGCGATGCGCATGATGCTCGAGTTGGACCAGGTCTATTCCGGGTACGGACTGGCGACGCACAAAGGTTATCCCACACCCGAGCACTGTCGCGCGCTGAAGGATCTCGGCGCGCTGCCGATCCATCGCCGCAGCTTCGCGCGAGTGAGAGAGGCGCTGGGCCTCGATCCGATCCAGACGGAGATGTTTCCGGTCGAAGAGGAGATGGAGATCCCGCAAGAGATGGCGGCGGGATCAAGTTAGACAGGATTCAGGATTTACAGGATTAACAAGATACCTCCACACTTAAAGAATCACTTTAGTGTTTACTTGCAGTGATGGCTTCCTTACGGAATACAAGAAGAAACGAAAGTTTGATAAGACTCCTGAGCCTGGGCCGGAGAAGAAGCGCACTCGCACCCGCCGCATGTATCGTCATCCAGAAGCATCGCGCTACTCAACTCCACTACGACTTCCGTCTTGAGGTCGACGGCGTGCTGAAGTCGTGGGCCGTTCCGAAAGGACCATCACTCGATCCGAAAGTGAAACGACTGGCGATGCAGGTCGAGGATCATCCGGTTGATTATGCGAAGTTTGAAGGTGTGATACCGGAAGGCGAGTATGGTGGCGGCACGGTGATGGTCTGGGACTACGGAACCTACAAGCCGGAAGAGACTGACGATGTCGAAGCGTCGCTGCGTAAAGGCGAATTCAAGTTCACGCTTGATGGCGAGAAGTTAAAAGGGTCGTGGGTGCTGGTGCGCACGCGCGAGTCGGCAGTGGTTGCTGATCAAGCATCGCGATTACTACACGACTGAAGAAGACGTGACGGAGCTCGCGCCCGTTTCAATCCTCACGCGACGTTCGCTGGCGGAGATTGCGGAAGACGAAGGCGGGGATGTCGCGAAGGCGGCAACTGGCGATCCGAAGAAAATCCCACGCCGCACGGGCGTGAAGCGCAGCAAGAAGGGCGCGAGAGCCAAAGTCTGGCACAGCAATCGAACCAGCTAAGTTATTCCACAGGATTACAGGATTTTCATGATGGACAAGATAATCTTGTTAATCCTGAAAATCCTGTAATCCTGTCTAACTTTTTAACTAAGTCCTCGATAGGATAGCTGTCCATCAACAATCCGGGCGGCGGGAGTGAACGGATGCTCTTCGGTTTTCTTTTGGTCAATGATATGCATGACAGTATGGCCCGAAGCCTTCAAGTAGTCCGCCAGCAGCCCGCGATGACAACGCCACCAGACAGCCTCAGCACACATCACCGCCACGCGAGCATCACCCGCAAGCTCAAGTAAATCTTCAACTCCCTCTCTGAACTCATCCGTCTCCATGTGATCCGCATAAGCTCGAAACTGCGCATTGCTCCACGCCGTGTTATGTGAATCCGTTCGCGGCGCTCTTCGCCCGCCAAGCCTCGGCTCATGCCTGTACTCAATCCCAGCCGCACGCCAACGACTCCGTCAACGCTGTCTCGATTGAACTGCGGATAACGCCGCGACCCCGGAAACATCCGCACATCAACCAGCACTTTAACTCCATGCGCCACGAGCATCTGCACAAACTCTTCCCCACTGCGCGTCGAGTGCCCGACTGTCCAAACCGTAATCTTCACCATAAACCTCAACTGTAGGCCCGCCGACTGTTAAAGATAAGCTTCAAGTCGAAACCGCCCTTTCGCTTCGTAGAGCGGCTTCCACAAATCCCCAAGCTTGCGCACACGCGCCGGCACGTTGTCGATGCGGAAGTCTTCAATCGCAATCCCGCGCTCGAGTTCTTTCCAGGTAACCGGCGTCGACACTGTCGGCAGCTTGTTTGGCCTGACGGAGTAGACTGAAGCCAGCGTGCGGCCCCACGCATTCTGGTTGTAGTCAACGAGCACTCTTCCCTTCGGCCGTTTCGAAACCTGGTAGACCGCCGTCAACAGTTTCGGCGCCTGCGACGCGACCGCATAAGCAAACTCCTTCGCGAACGTCCACACCTGCTTCTGAGTTGGCCCACGCTTGATCGGGAATGTAGATGTGAATTCCTTTCGAGCCGGTGGTCTTCGCATAGCTCGGGACCTTCAACGAGTCGAGCGCCAGCTTGAGAAACAGCGCCGCTTCGCACACTTTCTCAAACGAAGCATTGGGCACCGGATCGAGATCGAAATGCACGTAATCCGGGCGATCGACGTCGTCGCAGCTGCGCATACCATTGGTTAAGATCGATGCAACCGAGATTGATCACCCACATCAACGCGGGCGACGTCCTGAATCATCGGAAAGTTGATGATGTTTCCTGACTCGTGCTCGATGTTGCAGATCTCAATCCAGTCAGGCCGCGGCGAAGGTGCGCGCTTCATGAAGAAGAACTCGCCCGCCGCGCCGTTTGGATATCGCTTCATCACCATCGCGCGATCGATCACGTGAGGGAGGAGCACCGGCGCGACGTCGAGGTAGTACTGGATGAGATCTCGTTTCGTGACGCCCAGCTTCGGCCAGAAGGGCTTGTTGAGGTTAGTGAGGCTTCACGATCTTGTGTCGTCAAACTCGACGTCGAGAGTGTTCTTGTCTTTCGGGAGCTTGATTTGAGGGATTGGGGACTTGCGGCGCTTTTGAGGAGTTCGTTCGACTACGGCGGGGTGATAGTCGCGCGTCGGAAATGAAAGGGCATTTAGTTAAAGTAAAACCTTAGACAGGATTTGCAGGATTACTTCAAGATTTACATGATGTCTATCCTGAAAAATCTTGTAAATCCTGTCTCTATATAACCGTCCCATCAGCTATCACCGCATTCTTCGGCACGATGATGATCCCGTCCGGATGAAGTACGCGCCACCCGCTCCATCCACCTCGACGACACCCGCTTCGTTCAGCAGCCGCGCGTTCTTTCCGATGCGCGCATTCTTGTCGATGATGGCGCGCTTGATGACAGTTCCCTCCCCTATCCCAACGCGCGGCACCCCTTTGCTCAAATCGCTGCGCATCTCCTCGAACGTCTGGTAGTAGTCAGCGCCCATCACGAACGACGAGTCGATCTGAACGCCTTTCGAAATCCTGCTGCGCAAACCCACCACCGAATTCGTCACCTTCGCGCCGTTGATGATGCAGCCGTCGCTGATGATCGAATCGTTGATCTCCGTCTCTTCGATCTTCGAAGGCGGCAGGTAGCGCGCGCGCGTGAACACCGGAGCTTCCGCGTCAAACAAATTGAACTTCGGAATCTTGGTCGTCAGGTCGAGATTCGCGCGATAGAACGCGCCGATCGTTCCGATGTCTTCCCAGTAGCCGTCGAACATAAATGCCTGCACGTGGCGCGACTTGATCGCCGCGGGAATGACGTGCTTGCCGAAATCCATCCACGACGGATCCTCGGCGAGCAGTTGTTCCAGTATGTTCGTACTTGAAAACGTAGATTCCCATCGACGCGAGATATGGACGTCGCTGTGCTTCATTCGCATCGAGTCCGAGCTGTCGTGGTGTCGACCTGCATTGAAAGCAGATCGTCACCTTTAGGTTTTTCTTTAAACTCGACGATGCGTCCCGGTCTCGTCAGTCTTCAACAAACCAAACTCACTCGCCGATCGCGCCTCACACGGAATTACTGAAACCGTCACGTCAGCATTCGTCTCGCTGATGACGTTCGAGAAACTGTCGATAGTCCATGCGATAGAGATGATCGCCGGAGAGAATCAATAACGTGTCGATGTCCCAGTCGCGAATGTGCGGCAAGACTTGTCTGACTGCGTCGGCAGTTCCCTGGAACCACTGCGGGCTTTCAGGCGTCTGCTCAGCAGCGAGGATCTCGACAAAGCCGTTTGAGAAATGCGAGAAGCGATACGTTTGCGCGATGTGGCGATTGAGCGACGCGGAGTTGTATTGCGTCAGCACGAACGTGCGCAGGATGTCGGAGTTGATGCAGTTTGAAAGCGCGATGTCGACGAGGCGATATTTGCCGCCGAGCGGCACCGCCGGTTTCGATCGTTGTTGCGTAAGCGGAAAGAGACGATTACCGGCGCCTCCGCCGAGAATAACTGCCAAGAGTTTCGCGTTTGCCGGCATACGATCACCGTCCTAGTAAGCGGAGGACTTTGCTGGAGTGGGGGTCTTGCCGGCGGCTTCCTGTGCGATCTTCACGCCAACACTGGCGCCGATGCGTGTCGCGCCGGCTTCAACCATCTTGCGCGCGTCTTCAAGACCTTTCACACCGCCGGAGGCTTTCACGCCGAGTTCCGATCCGACTGTGCGTCGCATCAATGCGATGTCGGCGACAGTCGCGCCGCCTTTTGAAAAGCCGGTTGAAGTTTTAACGAAATCTGCGCCGGCTTTTTTTGCTGCCTGGCACGCGCGCACTTTTTCATCGTCAGTCAACAACGCGGTCTCGATGATCACTTTGCAGATCGCGTCGTACTCGTGTGCGACTTGTGCGACCGAACGGATGTCGTGTTCGACGAGACAATCGTCGCCGCTCTTCAGAGCGCCGACGTTGATCACCATGTCCACTTCCCTTGCCCCGTCGAAGATCGCGCGGCGTGCTTCGTAAGCTTTAACGTCCGGCAGCGTGGCGCCGAGTGGAAAGCCGATGACGGTGCAAACGGGAACGCCACTGCCGCATCAGGTTGCAGGCGGCGACGCGCACCCACGTCGGGTTAACGCAAACGGATGCGAAGCGATATGTCGCCGCTTCCTGGCAAAGTTTCTTGATGTCGTCGTCGGTGGCTTCAGGTTTGAGCAGCGTGTGATCTATAAGGCTGGCCCATTCTCTTGCGCGGATCCGGTTTGGCCCAGCACGAGGCCGATGCGCGCCGCGCCCGCGTCGACGATGCGGTGCATGCGCTCGGGGCAGCGATGGAAGCACTCCGACGTGCAGCCGCACATCGCAGCCTGCTCCGCGCCGCCGTCGCCATTCAGACGAGCGACGATCACATCGGTGATCTGCTCAATTAGTGCTTCGTAATCGCCGTTGGTTGAGAAGGGCATGGCGCGAGGATAGCAAACAAGCAGTTTCGCGCAAAGGCGCAAAGCGCAAAGATACGCAAAGAATTCAATTCCTTTGCGTCTTCTTTGCGCCTTTGCGCCTTTCGCGAGAAATCTAGCGCTGATACTGGCGCTGAATGGCGTCGATCTTGGCGACGCGCTTGCGATGTCGCTCTTCGGTGATCTCGGTCGAGAGCCAGGTCATCACGATGTCGCGCATCTGCTTGCTGTTGATCGTCTTGCTTCCGAGCGTCAACACGTTCGCATCGTTGTGTTCGCGTGAGTTGCGCGCCACGTCAACCGAATAACACGCCGCAGCACGAACACCCGGAACCTTGTTCGCCGTCATCGCACTGCCAACACCCGCGCCGTCAATCACGATCCCCAGATCCGAACTGCCGTTTGCAACCGCGCGCGCCACCGCGTGCGCGAAATCAGGATAGTCAACAGCTTCTTCCGAATACGCTCCAAAGTCCTGCACTTTGTGACCGAGCTCAGTCAGCAACACCTTGAGCTCTTCCTTCATCTGAAACCCGCCGTGATCGGCTCCAACTGCGATCAGCTTTGAAGTCTTCGAGCCACGTCGCGAAGCGCGTCGCACGATCTCGATCTTTCTTTCGTTGACGATGTCTGCGGCCAGTGGCGTCAGGCGCGCGTCTTCTCCGATTCTGAGCACCGCGCCGGCTTCCAACCCACGCACGTCGTCCTCAGTGATGACGCTCTTCGCAGACTCATCACGCGTCACTGCACTCGACGTTTGCTTTCCGGAACTGTATTGACGAAGCGAGATTGAGGTCTGTGGTTTATCGTCGACATTTTCAGGTGCGGCTTTCGCCAACACCTCACGCACGAGCGCGCGTACTCGATCGCGGGTTGAATCGTCCGCCATCAAACATTCCTCAGATCCAACAACCGCCCTTCGAAGTCAGCCAGTTTTCCATCGCGGAAAGTGAAATCAACCCGCCCGACATAGATCCCGCTCTTGCCGACCTGGAAGATCAACGTCTTCGCGCCGCACGGTTGAGTTTGCGTCACCGGTTTCTTCCATAAACAGGTGCGAATGTGCCCGCTGGCGATGAAGTCGATGCCGTCAACCTGCGAGGCGACGAACGAATCGCCGCGTTGCGCCATCTTCGAAATACCCGAGATGCGACATGCAAACGACCAACGCGCAACGTTCTTCTTCGCGCAGTTTCTTCACGACGTCGCGCGCCGCAACCACCGGATCGATATACGTCACGCCTTTGAAATTATCGGGAGTGATCAATGCCGACCGGACTGATACCTAAACCAAACAATCCGACTCGAATCCCGCCAACCGTTTTTACGACGTAACGTTTGACACGTTGCTCGAGCACGGTCCCTTTCACGTCGTAGTTCGCAGAGACAATGTCGAAGTTCGCAAACTTCAACGCCGCCGCAAGCGCTTCGACTCCATTATCGAATTCGTGATTGCCGAGCGTGCCGACGTCGTAACCAATCGCCGACATCGCCTTGTACTCAACTTCGCCTTTGTAGAAGTTGAAGTAAGGCGTGCCCTGGAGCACGTCGCCCGCATCGACCAGCAACGTGTTTGGGATTCTCTTTTCTGATTCTCTTGACGAGTGTCGCGCGGCGAGCGACACCTCCCTTCCCTGCGTTCGCGGTCGTTCGCGGGCAAGGGATCGATCTGCGAATGCGTGTCGTTCGTGTGAAGGATCGTGATTACGGTGTCGGCGGCACTTGCTTTGAGTACATCTGCTGCGGAAGGCGACAAGCGTGACGCCGAAAGCTGCGGAAGTCGTTAGAAATGTTCGTCGATTAATCATCGCGGCGGTCCTCGCTCGTCTTCGGTCCTGGTCCAACCTGTACAAAGCGATTATCGAGACTGCGGCGTAATCGATCGTCCGGCGGCAGTTTCCGACTTAACGTAATTCATCACTGCATCGCGAAGAGTGATGTTCAGCGGCGTGATGTTCTTTGCTTCCTGAAGAATCGCGTAAGCGCCGCTGTTGAGTCGCAGCAGGTAATCGATAGTGACGATCGTGTAGATCTTCTTCGGATCGATCTCCTGCTCGTTTCCATTTTCGTCGACAAGCTTGCCGCTGATGAACTCGGGACGATCACGATCGTTCTACTTGAACTGAATGCGCGCGCCCGATTGCGCATCGCGAGTCACGACCTGAAGTAGTCTTCGCGAAGCTGCGCGCCCGTGACTTCAAGTGCGACGAGTGCATTTTCAAACGGCAACAACTCGAAGATATCGCTGGCGCGCAGTTCACCGGCGGCGATGTCATTTTTACGCAGGCCGCCGCCGTTCATGATCGCGAGCGCACCGGTTTTCCGAGTTTCGCTTTTGCCTGCGCTCTCATTCCATCGCTGACGAAGTTTCCCGAGCGACCCGGCGCCAACACGCCCTTTTTATCAGTTCGCCGTCGAGTCGTCCGATCACTTTACTGAGCTCACGAACTTTCTCGCTGTACGGCGCGAGCAATTTTCTCGACGTCCGGATCGTCCGGAACACTGACGTCGACGCTCAACAGCCGCGCGCGCGGATTGTTGACATCGGGTTTTGGCGTCGGTGTCGCTGGACAAGGCTGAATCGCTGTTCCCTGCCCAAACGCGGGAACGGCAAAAACCGTCAGAGCGACAGCGCAAAGAAGGGTGCGAGATAGTCGCATTGATGTTACTGCATATTGACCTGAAGGAAGAGCTTGCATAGTATGTCGCACCACGCGGCACATAGGCAAATTCTTGCTCTACCAACACCTGCACTAAAAGGAGAAACAAGTTGGCTACTTCATCAGCCCAGTTCGACTCGGAGTTTAGTAATCCAAATCTCGACGTCCTTATTTCAGAGGAACAAATCGCAGCGCGCATCAAAGAGCTGGGCGCGCAGATCACGCGCGACTATGCCGGTCTCAATCCGTTGCTCATCGGCGTGCTGAAAGGCGCGTGCTTTTTTCTCAGCGACCTGCTGCGCGCGATCGACACGCGTCTGGGCATCGAGTTCATGGCGATTTCGAGTTACGGATCTTCAACGCGAACGTCAGGCGAAGTGCGCATCATGAAAGACCTCGACGTGCCGATCGAAGGCCGGCACATTCTCGTGGTCGAAGACATCGTCGATACGGGACTGACGCTTTCCTACCTGCTCGCTAACCTCCAGTCACGCGGAGCGGCGAGCGTGAAACTCGCGGCCCTGCTCGACAAGCTCGAGCGGCGCCAGCGAGAAGTGAAGATCGATTATCTTGGTTTTCCGATTCCCGATGAGTTTGTGGTTGGCTATGGTTTGGATTTCGCTGAACGATACCGCAACCTTCCGTTCATAGCAGTGTTGAAGAATCCAGAAGCGTAGGAGAAAACAAACGTGAAGAAGTTTCTGTTGCTAACTCTTTTGCTGTGTCTGTGCCATCTCGGCGCACGCGCAGACTGACTTTTCCAAGGTGCAAATTAAAGCGACCAAAGTTGCCGGCAACGTTTACATGCTCGAAGGCGCGGGTGGAAACATCGGCGTCTCGGTTGGTGATGACGGCCTTTTGATCGTTGACGATCAATATGCGCCACTCGCCGACAAGATCAGGGCGGCACTCAAAGGACTTGCTGACAAAAAGCTGCGCTTCATTCTGAACACTCACTGGCACGGCGATCACACCGGCGGCAACGCTATTTTTGGCCCGGAGGCTACCGATCATCGCGCACGACAACGTGCGCAAGCGGCTCTCGACTGAACAGAGGTCAACAGTATTCAATCGCACGACTCCGCCGTCTCCAAAAGAAGCGCTGCCGGTCATCACTTTCAATCAATCTCTGACTGTTCACTTCAACGGCGAAGAGATTCGCGCCATTCACTTCCCGCAGGGCCACACGGATGGCGACAGCGTTATCTTCTTCACTTCTTCAAATGTCGTTCATCTCGGTGATGACTTCTTTGCCGGGCGGTTTCCGTTTGTTGATTTGGAGAGTGGTGGGAGCGGTTGAAGGGTTGATCAGGAACATCGGCGAGATCATCGACGAAGATACCGGCGGGCGCGAAACTGATTCCCGGGCATGGGCCGATATCGACGGTGGACGATCTGAAGAGCTACCACCGCATGCTCCAGCAGACAACCGAGATCGTGCGCGGAAAGATTGCCGCTGGGAAAACGTTGGATCAGATCAAGACTGAAGGCTTGCCGGCCGAGTGGGAACCGTGGGGCACGGGATTTATCAAGACCGATCGTTGGGTTGAGACGATCTACAAGAGCCTCACCGCCAAGAAATAAAGCCATTAGACAGGATTACAGGATTTTCAAGATTAACAGGATCATATCTTGTCAATCCTGTCAAATCTTGCTAATCCTGTCTAAAAAGCTCTCTCCTGCATTCAGATTCACGCCGGAAGTTAGTGCGCTATCGTCTGCCCGATATCAGCCAGCGACTCTCTCGTGCCTAAGATCAACTCCCGCACGCGCATTCTTCCCATAAACAAGCAGCGGCGCGTACTCGCGCGTGTGATCCGATCCACGAAACGTCGGATCGTTCCCATGATCCGCAGTGATCATCATCACATCATCATCACGCATTGCCGCCTCGATCTCCGGCAAGCGCGCGTCGAAATGCTCGAGCGCTTTCGCATAGCCCTCAGTGTCGCGCCGGTGCCCATACAGCATGTCGAAGTCGACAAGATTCGAGAAGATCAACCCGCGCGTCGAATCGCTCAGCGCTTTGATCGTCTGATCGATCGACTGTTCGTTGTTCTTCGCCGTCAGATCCTCAGTAACACCCATCGAATCGTAAATCGACGCGATCTTCCCGATACAAACAACATCAAGATCTTCGTCCTTCAAGCGCCGGCAGAAGGTTCTCGCGCGGCGGCGGCACCGCGTAATCATGCCGATTCTCCGTTCGATAAAACGATCCCGGCTGGCCCAGGAACGGACGCGCGATCACACGTCCCACTTTGTGTTCACCATCGAGTATGCGCCGCGCAATCTCACAAATCTCATAAAGCCTTTCGAGCGGAATCACTTCCTCATGCGCGGCAATCTGAAAAACTGAATCCGCCGACGTGTAGACGATCGGCTTGCCTGTCTTGACGTGCTCCTCGCCAAGCTCCTTGATGATCTCAGTGCCCGACGCCGGAATGTTTCCGAGTATTCCTGGCACAGACGTCTCACTGAACGAACTTGTCGATCACCGGCGACGGAAATCCATTCGGATAAGTCGGAAACGCGTGGTCCAGAACGATTCCCGCCATCTCCCAGTGACCCGTCGTCGTGTCTTTGCCATTGGAACGCAAGGCACAACGACCATACGAACCGCTAAGTTGGTCCAATGGCGGCACTGATTGCAGCGGACGGATATTGCCGAGCCCGTATCGTTGCAGGTTCGGAAGTCGCACCGGCCGCGACTCGAGAATGTGACCAAACGTGTCGGCGCCGGCGTCGCCCCACTCCGGCGCATCAGGCATTGCACCAATGCCTGCGCCATCGAGAACGATTAGTAGGACGCGGTTGAAGGGGAACGTTGTGGGCATTAAGTGTTCATTGTTTCGGCGCGTAGTATCCATCGCGCGCGCGGATCTGTGCTTTGTCTTTCAAACCTCGCACTTCGAGTTTGATCGAACGAAACTTTCCATCGCGAGCTTTGTTGGTTGGATAGTAACCCAGGCTGTAAAGCGTGCCGATGTCAGCCGCCACGCGCGCGAACGCAGCACGCGCATCGGCTAGCGTCGCCGCTTCAAAACTTCTGTCCACCCGAAGCGCGCGCGAGATCATTCATCTCGCGTCGCGCCAGGTTGTAGAGCGCGCGGCTGATCGACATTCTTTCAAACGGACCCATCTGGCAGAAGCTGTTGAAACTTTCCGCCTTCGCCTTCGGGAAGAAGAGCTCGCGGTAACGTTGAATCTGTCTCTGTGAAAGCGCGAGCTGGCCGTCGTCCTGGCAATCTTTCATCAGCCGATCTTCGACAAAGTCTTCGGTGTTTACCTGAATGAAATAACAGGCAATGCCCGCGCGCGCTAGTTTCACTTTCGCGGTCGCGAAATCCGAGTTGCTCGACGAATCGACGCCGTCAGTCAACGCCACAATCGCGCGGCGTCCACGCACGTCATCGTTTGGCGGATCGCGGAAAATGCTGTCAGCAACTCTCTCGAGCGCGTCGTAGTACGGCGTTCCCTGGCTCGCGCCGAGATTGTCGATCGCTGCTCGCAACGATTCGCGATCGTCAGTCAATGGCGTCAACACTTCGACAGCCGCGATCGGACTCGTCGACAGTCTGCGCCTGGTTGAAGGCGACAACTCCCACGCGATCTCCCGGACGCAACGCTTCGATGAAACTGTTTGCGGCTGCACGTATCAGAGCCACGTCATCGCGTGTCGATCCGGACGTGTCGAGCAGCAACGCGATTTCGAAAGGCGTGTCGGTGGTGCCGAAGTTGGTGATGGTTTGCGGCTGGCCGTCTTCGATAAGGCGGAAGTTCTCGGGCTTAAGACCTGACAACGGGCGTCCTGAGCTGTCAGTTACGACTGCGGGAACAGACACGAGTTGTGTTTCAACTCTGACAACGTCGCCTTCGTCGACCTCTTCGGATCGACGGTGGAGTTTTCTTCGCTTCAGTTGTTTGTTCAGTGCCATTGACGCGCCGCGGGCTCTGCGCAGGTTGTTGCGTGATCTGCTGGGCCGCGACACACACTGTGACTACAGACGGACGAGCAAGCCGGGCAAACGACGAGAAAGCTTTATAAATACTTGACATAGCGACAATCTGGATGGGCTCTCGTGCACGAATATTGCCACAAAACAGTACTAGCCACAAAGAAGCACAAAAGCTCAAAAGGTCAGCAATCTATTTTGTGCTTTTTGTGCCTTTTTGTGGCTAATTCTTCCTCTTTGCGGCGCTTGACACTCCTGCCCGGTTCTCATAGCATGACGACTCGTTTAACGCGGGACTGACGGCAGGGTCGGTCCCAACGAAGGCACGTACGTCAATGGTAGACGGCTTCCCTTACAAGGAAGAGGTTGGGGGTTCGAATCCCTCCGTGCCTACCAAACGAAGTCAGTTCTTTGCGGAGTCGTAGTTCAGTTGGTTAGAACGCCGGCCTGTCACGTCGGAGGTCGCGGGTTCGAGTCCCGTCGGCTCCGCCACTTATCCCAGTACACCTCGCGAGAGACTTGTCTCCCGGCAAGTCGTCTCTTCCGTTAATCTCCCAAACCCGACAGCATATTCGTGTGTGAAGGAGGCGCCATGAAGATCCATTCGATTCTGCAACCGCAAAAACTATTCGTCGCACTGTGTTTCGTCGTCTTGTGTGTAACGCCCGGCGTTGGCCCACACTCAGGATCCAGCCGGACCTGCTGTCGGAGAAACAATCGATTTGAAGTCGTTCCAGACGCGCAGCGGTCGCACGCTGTTCGAAGCGATGAAGGAACATTCCTCGCGATGCTCGTGGTCGTTGATCCGAACTTGCGGCGCCTGCACCGAAGTGAAAGACAGCTTGCGCGCGCTGCGAGAACGCGTCGAGAAAACGCGCATCGCTTATTACGTGGTCATGATTCCTGATGGAACCGACGCACAAAAGTATTTCAGCTTCGCCGATTCACTGAAACTCGACGTTGAATCGTTTGTCTGGAGCAACCCGGACGCAAAACCCGGCTCGTTGGCATCGATAACGAAACCCTCGCATTTACAGATCACCAACGAGGGAGTCGATCGTCGAAAAATGGTCGGGAGTGCCGCAAAACACGGGCACTCCGTAAAAATTTTGTCGCTGCGCTTGACCGCGCGGCAGTTTTGACTACAATTCAACCCAACGGTGAATGTGGTTGCCGGGGTGAGGACGGTAACCAATTGAGGCTGAATGCCTCCGCCAACCTTGAGAGGCCGGTCCAAAAACCGGCCTTTCGGTTTTTTTAGCCACAAAAAAGGACAAAGTCACAAATAAACAAGAGATGATATCGGTCGCGGAAGCTATTCAGATTGTGAGGCAGCAGACGGCGCCGCTCGCCACAGAGCGTGTGTCGACTCGAGCACGCTTTGGGGCGGGTGCTGGCCGGAGATGTGGTGGCCGATACTGATTTGCCGCCGTTCGACCGCGCGCAGATGGATGGATATGCGGTTCGCGCGCAGGATGTGGCAGAAGCGCCGGCGCGTTTGCGAATCGTGGGTGAGTCGGCCGCGGGCAAAGGTTGGCACCACCAGTTGGAAGAAGGACAGGCGGTGCGCATCATGACCGGCGCGCCAGTTCCCGCGGGCGCTGACAGCGTGCAGCAGGTTGAGTTAACTCACGAGCTCAAAGACGGCACGCGTAGTCGAACTGCTCGAGACCGTCGAGGCCGGAAAATCGATTGTCCAACGCGGCGCAGAGATCAAAGCCGGTGAAGTTGTGTTGCGTGCCGGCACGACGATCAACGCTGCGATGATGGCTGTGCTCGCGGCGTTTGGTTATGCGCAAGTCGAGGTGTTTCGAAAACCGCGTGTGGCCGTGCTCGCAACAGGATCAGAACTCGTCGCAGTAGATCAAAAACCCGGTCAGGATCAGATTCGCGATTCGAACAATTACTCGATCAGCGCGTACGCTGAGTTAGCGGGCGCGGTTGTCGAACGCATGCCTCTTACCGGCGATGAGACTTCCCTTCTGAAAAATCAGCTCGCCGAGGCTGCGAAACGTTGCGATCTGAT
Source organism: uncultured Acidobacteriota bacterium (assembly GCA_963748155.1). Taxonomy (GTDB): domain Bacteria; phylum Acidobacteriota; class Blastocatellia; order Pyrinomonadales; family Pyrinomonadaceae; genus PSRF01. Next base: position 323,541 of record CAVVHV010000008.1, read on the forward strand.
CGTGACTTCAGGCGGCGTGTCGATGGGTGTTTACGACGTCACGAAAGCAGCGTTGAAAGAGCTTGATGCAGAGATTTTTTTTGAACGCGTCGCGCTTCGTCCCGGCAAGCCAACAGTCTTCGCACGTCTGCCAAACGGCACGCTCGTGTTCGGACTTCCCGGCAATCCAGTTTCAGTTTCCGTGACGTTCAATTTGTTCGCGCGCACTGCGCTGCTCGCGATGCAGGGCACAACAGAACCCGCGTTGAAGCGTGAGACTGCTGTGCTGGCTCGAAGTGTGAAGGGAACGACGGATCGGGAAAGCTATCTGCCCGCGCAGCTCACGACAAATGACGACGGCGGAGCTGGTGGCGTTTCCGTTGAAGTGGGGTGGCTCGTCAGACTTTGTGGCGTTTGCGTTAACGACCGCGTTGTTGATCGTTCCCGCAAACGTCAAAGCGATCGAAGCCGGATCGTTGGTGAATGTTGTCCGATTACCGTAACTGTAGGGCGGCCCTCCGTGGCCGCCCAGCGTTGAAACACAATGTGGCAAACTGGGGTGGCCACGGAGGGCCACCCCTACAGTTGATTCTTACTAACTCAACCACAACGAAGCGCCCAAGGCACAGACAACATTCACCGAAGCGCACTTCTGCACGATCGGCGCAATTCGTTCCGTCAGTCCTTTGAAGCCAATGAAACCCGGCAAACGCTCGATGCGGCTACCGATTTTCTGATCGAACAACTCCAATCCTTCTTTACCCGGAAAGAGCGTCGCCATCACGTAGTTTGCTTCTTCTTTCGGCTTGGCTCCCTGCCCGACAGGACTCCAGAACTTGCCGATAATGAAGCGCGCGAGATCGCGTGAAAACTTTGTCTCACTAAGCTTCACGCGCGCAACGTTCCAGTAGAAGCTTCCGTGAATCGACTCTTCCTGCACGATTCCAATCAACAGTTGTTTCAGCACTGGATGATCAGCGAGATCTGAAAGCCGCCGATAAGCGTTCATCGCCGTGATCTCATTGATCGCGCCCCACACCATGTGCGCGCCGTGGAAGTATTTTCCAAACGGTCGCGAAGCCTGATCTACGAGATAACTTCCGATCGTGTACAGTCGTGGGATCTTGCGTGTCGCCTCGGCCTGCCAGTTTTTACCCGTCGGGTATCCAGCTTCTTCCAAAAATCGGTTGAGCAGGTTGCCGTGATGCAACTCCTCGATGCTCCAGCGATCCATGAACTTTCTGATGATTGGATCCTTGCCGGTCGGCGTGCGTCGCAACTCCTGATAGTACATGTCAGTGAAGTACTCGATATCGCGCATGTAAACGAGCACCGGTAGGAATGCGGGATTGATCGGATAATTCTTAATCTCGTTCCATTTAATGCTATTGACGTACTCTTTTGATAGAGCGCGAGGTTGTCGCTCATACCAATCAAGCACTTCCTTATCCGTTTCGAACACAGGGGACCTCCGAATCTCAATAAGTCGTTAATGTAACGTTCACACGCGAATCTACGTTCACACGCAATACTTCGGATTTGTTAACCGCTTGATTTACTACTAAAGAACTAACCCAGGCTCAAGATGTGGGAAGAAGAGCTTGAGAGCAACTGGATGAGGCTCTCGTCCCGGTCGGTGGCAGGATAGACGGAAACAGGTCGGATGTCGAGATCAACTTGATTGCCACATGTTTTTGTTATCTACTCTGCGCGATGACACAGCTTTCTCACGTCGATGAGCACGGCCGCGTGCGCATGGTCGATACCGGAAACAAAGAGATTACTTCGCGACGGGCGAGTGGCGTCAGCGCGCGTTTTGATGACGAGTGAAACGGTGTCGGCACTGCGTGAGCACCGGACGCCGAAGGGAGATCCGCTCGAAACCGCGCGCCTGGCGGGTATCATGGCCGCAAAGCGAACCGCAGACTTGATTCCGCTCTGCCACCCGCTGCCGTTGACCCATATCGATGTGCAGGCGACGCTGGAGGACGACGGCGTTGCGCTCAAATCCGAGGTCTCAACAAACGCGCAAACCGGTGTCGAGATGGAGGCGCTGACGGCAGTCTCAGTCGCGGCACTGACGATTTACGACATGTGCAAAGCGCTGGAGAAAGGGATGACGATCACGGACGTGCGGTTGGAGCACAAAACTGGTGGCAAATCCGGAGATTACGCAGCGAATTTAGCCACGAGATAACACGGATATCTGCTTTGGCTGGGAACCTCCCGCTAAGCTATTGTGCGTTAATCATCCCGGCACTAAAATAAGGGCCTAAAATTCCGCCGAACTACCGGAGAGTTGAAGATGCAATTAAGGCTTTCACAAGACGCGCGACCCCAGGCAATGACACTGCTTATCGCCGCCGCGATTTCTGTCGTGCTCTGGTTCATCCCCTTCGCTGAATTCCTGACCTATCCTTTCCGGATTTTCGTGACGTTCATCCATGAAGGCGGACACGCGCTCGCAGCGCTGCTCACCGGAAGCTCAGTGGCCAGTCTGAGCGTCGCAACGAACGCGAGCGGCGAAACATACACCACCCAGGGCGGACTCATTTCACAAATCTTCGTCTCGAGCGCCGGATACCTTGGCTCGATGGCATTCGGCGCGTTGTTGCTGATCCTGATTCGCAAAGCTGTCGCGGCGCGCATCGTTCTGCTCGGCTGCGGAATTTACGTGTTTGCGCTGACGATGATCTTCGGATTTATCAAACCGCTATTTTGGATGAAGGCGTGGTCCGGAATACCTTTCACACTCCTGGCGGGACTGTTTATCTCAGTAGGACTGGTTTTGATCGCGAGGTTTGCGAGTGCGCGAGTCGCGACTTTCTTCGTCAGCTTCCTGGCCGTACAAAGCGTACTCAACGCACTCTTCGATCTGAAGACAGTATTGTTCCTTTCATCACCGCTCGGACAGCCGGTGCCGACTGACGCGATGAACATGGCGCAAGTCACCGGCATTCCGGCGATCTATCTGGACCGTCGCCTGGATCGCCCTCGCACTCGGACATTCTCTGGTTCGCGATGCGACTGTACGTCGCCCGCCGGGAGAGCAGCTACCAACCCGATCTACCCTTCGAAGACACTCCACCTTTTAGTTAAATCCGCGTTTATCCGCGTTCCCTAAAAGACAAACTTCGCCTGCACCTGGAACATCCGCGGCGGATCGATATTCGCGAACGCCGGAATCGCATTCGGAGACGTTCCCACCGCACCAACAAACTGCCCAAACGTTGGCACTGGTGTCTGACCAGTCCCGAAAACGGTCACGCCACGTCCGAGGAAGTTTCCGTGATTGAAAAGATTGAAGCCTTCCAATCTCAGCAGGATCGCCTTGCTTTCTGAAAACCTGAAGCGCTTCTCGACGAAAGCAGCAACATCAGATGTGGCCGTGCCTCGAAACGCCGACTTCGGAAGAATCACGCCATTGATAAAAGGACGATCGTTGTTGATGCCGTCACCGTTGTTATCGATGCCGGTGGTGGCATTGAACGGGCGCGCGGACGCAAACATCGACACTGTGCCTGCGGTAAAGTCCCACGGGAAACGATAGTGGAATGTGATTACTGCGCGATGACGCTGATCCACTACGCTTGGACCACGTTCCTGTTCGCCCAGTGCACTGAGATGACTTTCATTCGGACCGATACCGTTACCGTCCGGCTCGAAAGTATTGGTGGCCTTTGATAACGTGTAACTCACCGACGCGAACATCTTTCGATTCCCACGATAGCTGAACTGCGTTTGCAAACCGTTGTAATCAGCCACGCCGAGATTCATGATCACGTTTACCTGTCGCACTCCGCCGTTGACGGGCAAAATCGACCGCGTGCTATTCGCAACAGCGACCGAGCGAGTCGGATTACTCTCTGTACGTCCGACGAACGGCCCCGGTGCATTTAAGTCAACGGTGCGATCGAGATTGGACCAGTGCTGGTGCACGTAGTCGGCACCAAAGAACATGCCCTTGAAGAATTCGCGCTCCGCGCCGATGGTAATGACCTGGCTGCGCGGGTTGACGAGCTTATCCGGATAATTCGGTAGCAGATCGAAATTCAATCCAAACCTTGCGAACTGTTCGCGATAAAAATCACGCAGGCCGGCGCGGATCGTGATGTCCCGTGCAGGCAGTTGCGAAGCCGAAAGGTTTCTCGGATCGACGTTAACCGGCAGGCAGGAGCCGACCAGGCAGGTTGGGAATCCCGGTTGGCCAGCGATTGCTGTGTAGGTCGTCAGACCATCGAGCCCATTGACGAGATAGCCGGCGACTGCGTTGGAACGGATCTGCGTGTAATACATCGCGTAACCACCGCGAATCGACGTTCGTGAATCACCGCCTGGATTCCAGCCAAAACCAATACGCGGCACGAAGTTGTTATTCGCATCCGTCAGAGTCTGGCGGTCATAACGCAGTCCAACGTCGAGGGTGAAATCGTGACGCAGGTGAATGTTGTCCTGCACGAAGACCGTGTTGAGCCATTGCGGCAAGTCGTAACTGCTGATGCCGAAGTTGATCGGCTGAGTGTAGTTCTGCACGTCTGCGAGTGTTAACTGGCCGAACGGCGCGGTGGTGTTGTTTCTAAAGGTAAACGTTCCCAGGATCGCGGTGCCTGGCTCGCTGCCGGTTCCACCCGAGCGATGATGAACGATGCTGCCGCCGAAACGCAGGTAGTGTTTGCCGAGCGACCACGACATCGTGTCGGAGAACTGCACCTGGTGTCCCCACAAATCAGACGCGCGCGACTGCCCAATCGTAAACGGTACTGCGCCGCCGCGCGTGTAAGTGGTTGAAAGATTCTGCGCTTCCCACTTTGTTACGGGATCGCCATGAAGATAGGCAAAGCGCGCTTCGTTCAGAAAGCGCGGGTTGATCACGGCGGTGTGGTTGACCTGCGCCGTCCATGAGCGACGCGAATAACGACGCGCAACGCTCGGCGCGTTCGTGCCACCGACGGCATCCTGCGGATTGTCGTCGAAGAAACGATCTACATTCACGCGAAACATCAGGTTCTGGCTCGAGGTGAGCTTGTGATCCACACGGCCATCAAACAGGAATTGGCGATAGTGACCGGTGTAGTCGAGACTTCCATCCGCCGGCAACACAAACGCCGGCAGCGAAGTTGAAAGAAACGTCGTGCGGTTCTGACGTGTGTAATCAGCCGTCGCGAAAAAGAACGTGCGATCGTGGACGATTGGACCACCGATCGTGCCCGAATACTGTTGCAGTGCGTCCGGAATGTCCACTGGATTGATCGCCTGAAGCGTTGATGGCGTGACGCACGTCGGCACTGACGGCGGACAGAAGCCATCGGTCGAGAACGTCTCCGCCTGCCAGTCGCCCGGACGAATCAAAAATAAGCCTTCACCGTGGAAATCGTTGGTGCCTGACTTGGTGACGATGTTGAGCGCTGGGCCGGCGGTCCAACCATACTCGGCTGAGAACGCGTTCGAGATGATGGCGATCTCCTGAATCGCTCCGAGTGGAATGGTCGCGATTGCTGTTTGCCGGCCCCACGCCTCGTCGTTGTTCGCGCCGTCGAGAGTAAAGGTGGTGGTGCGACGCGAGCCTGCTCCGGTGATGAAATAAGTTTGATTGACGAAGAGGTCGCCGGTTCCCTTGCCTTGTCGAAATGCTGAGTTGAGCAACGGTAACGTCGAGACTTTCCGACCAAGAATCGGCGTCTCATTGATCTGTTCCGGCGTGAGCGGGAGGCCAACCTGTGGATCGGCGCGGACGCCTTCCGCAGTGCCGTAGACGGTGACTTCCGCGTTTTGCGAGCCCGCTTGGAGCGTCATTTTGATCGTCGCAGTCTCGCCGGAGCGCAGTGTCAAACCTTCGCGCGCTTCGTTGCCGAAGCCTTCACGCGAGACTGTGACTTTGTACGTGCCCGTCAGCGACAGCGCTGGAAATGTTGCCGTGCCATCGGTCCCTGAGATGGCGTCACGCGTATCGCCGGTGGCGGTGTTGACTACCGAAACTCTCGCATCGTTTATGACCGCGCCGGTTTGATCGTTGACGACGACGATCATCGTGGCGGTGTTTGGCGACTGTGCTACAGCAGTGATGAGAGCAGACAAAAGTAGAGGCAAGGTAAGTAGAAGTTTATTTTTCATTTTGATCACCTGAGGGTGGAATTCCGAAAGGAGAGATTGTGAGACTAAAACGAAATTACTACCAACTGCCGTATATTTGACTGACTTACTTCGTCACTGTGTACTGATCGAAGTAGCTGACGCTATCGGTCTTCGACCACACGCCGATGTGACCTGACACTGCTTCAGCCAGCGTGTAGTCGAGCAGGTGTTTGCCGTCGAGCGACGCCTGGAGATTGGTGCCCTGCACCGCGATCTCGAGTGTGTGCCACGTGTTCATCTGTAACGGCACGTTCTCCGTTCCCTTCTTCACGAAGCTGCGTTTGCCTTTCAAAAACGTCCAGAGCACCACGTTGTCTTCCTTGCCATTGAAACGCACGGTGAGATAGTCGCCGTTCGGCTTCAGGTTGAATAGGATGCCCGCGCATTGATCGAGTTGACCAGCGACGAGTTTGAAACGCATCGAGATCTTGCCGTCGTGAAAATCGTCAACGTCCTTCGCGACGGCATATGGGAAATAAGCAAACGCCTTCACGTTATCGATGAACTCCTCGTGTCGCGAGCCGTAAATCGCGCGCGCGTTTTGCGCAAGCCCACCCGCCGGCTGCCCGCGGAGCCACTGTCGCCCATCGACACCCAAAACCTTCGTGCCACCATCATCGACGATGGACCAGTTACCAACCACGGCAAGAAACTTCGTCGAGTCGCGCCCCGGCTTCTCTTTCGACAGATCGACACGAATCGACTTCGGCTTCGACGTTCTCTGCGCCACGGCCGTGCCGCCTAGCATTAATACCATCAGTACAGCTATAAGAATTTTCATTTATTTTCTCCTACAACGCCGAAGGCGTTCGCTAATTTCAGCCCGGGTTCGAGCGTAGCGAGAACCCTGGGTTTTAAAAATTCGAAGCGTTGGAACCCTGAAAGGGTTCGAAGGTTGGCGAACCCTTTCAGGGTATTGCCTATGTTGGAAATTTATACCCCGGGCTGGAATTAGCGAACGCCTTCGGCGTTAATATTTGCGTGATAACCACCACGTGACGATCACGATCAGTGGCCACAAAACATAAAAGATCGCAGCGGCGTGTTTCGGCTGGGCCGCGAGTGGATAACCCGGAAATCCATCATCACTCGATCGCTCAGGCGCGTTAACGCCTGCGAGCTTGTAGATCTGCTCCAGCACCACTTCCTCGATCGTCGATCGGTCGACGATCTTCTGCCCGCCCAGCTCGTACCAGATCTCGCCGTAATGCTCTTCTGCGCCTTCGAAGAGCCCGGTGCGACTTGTCGCGGCGTAATCAACCTCGAGCTTGCTAACGGAGCGTCTTAACTTCCTCAAAACATTCTGCTCAAAGTCAGTAAGCCGCGGATCTTCCGGTGACAGGAAAACCGTGATCTTCAACGGCCGATCAATCCCGCGCAGTGTCGCTTCATCAACAGCCGGGAAAGAGTTACGCCGGTTTTCACTCACGTCCCAGCTCGCGCGCAAACCAGCTCCGATCCAAACTGCGCCTGCTGTGACGACGAGCAGCAGCAACCGTTTTAAATAGACGCGCTCTGATCGTCCGGCCGGTGTTCAACCAGATGACTGCGACACCGAACGCCGCGCAACTCAGCAGAACAAAAACAACAACCGCATTCCATCGCAACAGTCCCTGTTCGAACGATCTCAATGCCGCAGTCGGTGTGTAACTCGCTAACTGCTGCACAAAACCACCGCGTCCGGCAGCGACAAAATCGAGCGCCCACGTGCCCACCGTAAACGCGAGCGTGATGATTGCCGCGCTCGCCGCACTCTCAGCCAGCGCCGCCGCAGCGACCGCCAAACCACCGCTCAACAATCCCCACAGCAGGTGACCTGCCAACAGGTTCAACGTCTCCGGCGCGTAGACATGTCCGCCATAAGACCGCCAGAGAACGATTGCCACAACACCCGGAACCCACGACACGATCCACGCAAACAGCAAGACCAACGCCTTCGCCGTCACTTTGGAAACAAGCGTGCCGGGCAGTTGCAGCAACAACTTCAAACGCGCCGCTTTCCTTCTCCGATGAGACCATCCGGATCGCGACGAAGGGAAACAGAAGCGTCGCTGCGAGGTCATACGCTCCCCACGTCGGAACAAGCACGCCGTCGAGCGAAGTCAAACCCTGTGGCAGCGCGGCTGGACCACCACTGCCGCTCATCTCGGCGTACAAGCCGACCGCAGTTATAAAACCGTGACCGGCAAGAACTCCGACGAAGACAAGCAGCAACCAGAAGGCGCGCGATGCGAAGAGCTCACGAAGTTCTTTCGAGAGCAACCGCACGAAGCTAGGTGAGCGCAAGGAAGATCTCCTCCAACCCACCGTCCTTCAAGTTCGCCTGTGCGCGCAGTTCTGAGAGCGTGCCTTCGGCAACGCGCTTTCCCGCATTCAACAACACGAGGCGATCGCAAACTTTCTCCGCATCGACTAACTGGTGAATCGAAACGAAAAGCGTCCTGCCTGTGGCGCTCTCGCTGCGAAGTAGAGACATGACGTCTCGCGTCTGGCGCAGATCGAGTCCATCGAATGGCTCGTCGAGCAGCAACAATGGATGTGGCGTAAGCAGGCCAAGGGCAAGCAGGACGCGCTTTCGCTCGCCCTTCGAGAGTGTCGCGACACGCGAGCGCGCAACTTCTTGCAAACGCAACGGGCCGTTTAGCTGGCTCAGCTTTTGAGGATTGCGCGAGTAGAGTTTTTCAAAAAACGTGAGCACCCACTTCACGGTCTGCTGCGCCCACGGCAGAATTCCGTCAGGCAAGTAGAACAGTGCGTCTTTGCGACGGTTTAGTGAAAGCAGGCGATCGCGATAAAGGATTCTTCCAGCGTCGCTCGGCAACAGGCCCGCGAGACATTCGAAGACCGTAGTCTTGCCGGCTCCGTTTGGTCCAATCAGCCCAAGCACCTCACCACTGCCGATGCTGAAACTGACGTCGGACAACACACGTCGACCCCCAAATGTTTTCGTCAGCCCGTCAACACTCAGCATTTTGTGCTTTTTGTGGATCGAACTTGGACACAGTCAGTACCACCCGCGGTAGCGGGTGGGTGCGTAGCGGTGCAGTGACGGCTCGACCAAGCTCCTTGGCTTCGCACCCACCCGCTACCGCGGGTGGTACTGACTGTCTCCAACAATGAGCTAAAACTCGGGACGACAGTCAGCGAACTAAAACTCGTAACGATAGCGCAAGGTCACGCCGCGACCCGCGCCGTCGATGCCCCAACTGATGCCGCGATACGACTTGTCGAAGATGTTTTCGAAGTCGACAAACAACTCCGATCGCTCCGCAAACTTGATCGAGCCGCGCACACCAACCAATCCATAACCCGGCAGATATGGAAACAACGGCACGAGCGTGTCATTGTTAACAACGCGCACACCATTGATCGTAGCGCCGATCGGAAGCAGACGATTTTGCACCTGCGCCAGCGACTCGCCAGTCGCAATCAGAGTACCTCCGGCAGAACCGCAGCCCGTCGGTCCAGGAGTCGTCAAGCCGCGAACACACGCGCCGCGACGGAAGAAGTTTTGAATGTTCGCACGTGAACGCGCGCCGCCGGTCCTGCGGTCCGCGAGATCGAGTGCCGACAAACGATTCTGGCGTCCTGCCAGAACCGAGTAGCCCTCAATGTAAAACCGCGAGCGAGGTTGATAACGCAAACTGAGAAAAGCAGTCGCAGGCGGGACGCCGCCCTCAACGTCCGGTGGTAAACCGTTGAGCAAACTGTACGCTCGGATGTAAGTGAAATTGCCGGTGCCGCTAATTGTCTCTGTGAAACGCGCACGAGTATTAAATTCCACACCATTGAAGCGCGCATCGTCGAAGTTCACACGCACGAGTACTGGAGTTGTCGGGGCTGCTGCTACAAACACGAAACCGCTGGCGTTCTGCGAGATGATTTGATCGCTGCCGAGAAATGTCCCGGTTGAGCCTGGCGGAAGCGAGAGCGGCAGATCGAAATAGACCTCATTCAATTTCGTGGTGAAGCCGGTTAGCTCCGCGCCGAAACGGCGACTCGTATAACGGAAACTTAGATCGAAGCTATCGCTGGATTCTGGTCCAAGTCGTTCGACAGGAATGCCGGTCGTACCGATGGTACCGCCACGCGCCAGGGCAGTCTCAGCATTGACTTCGAAGCTCGTCCCCACTAACCCGAGTATGCCGAGATCGGTTGTATTCGGAGCACGGAATCCCCGCGTGTACTTCCCTGCGATATCGAAACCGCCGGTGACATTAACGACGCCGCCGATGCGTCCTGAGAACGCGCCGAAACGCTGGCTGTCGTCAGGAAATAACGGCACGCCGCCTGGTCCAAGCTCCGCGTTGCTTGCACGCGAGTCGTACGACGCGACGCTGTAACGCAGCGCCGCGTTTATCTGCAAGCGATCGGGAATCACGGCGAAGTTGTCCTGCACGAAGAAGCCGTACGAGAGATAACGCGCGCCATCCGGAACGCGTGGCCGTGAGTTTACGGTCGTTCTCGTAACCGGATCGAACGTGAATGCTGGCGCGTTGATCTTGTCGCGATAAACATCCGCGCCGAAAAGGAACGTGTTGCGGTCGCCAGTCTGTTTGTCGAGATAAAAATTGAAGCCTAAAACGTTCGTGCGCTCGCGCTGGTTTGTGATCGCGCCGACGGGATTTCCGTTCCCGCCCTGATTGATCCTCTCTTCGCGCTGCCCGTTATAAGAAAAGGTGAACGAGCCGTTGTTGAAGATCCAGAGGTTCTGCCGGAAGAGTCTCGCGTAGAACGTGTCTGTCATCAGGTTGCGCAAGTCGGCGATGTTGTTGCCGTCTCCGCCGAGCAACTGATCGTAGCGTTTGCCGTTGTCCTGCTGGTTGCGCGCGTAGCTGAAAAGAAGCTGTGTGTTGTCGTCGAGATTGAAGTTGGTGCGAACGAGCCCGCCGTATTGAGTGAAGCCCGTGTCAGGCAGACGCGTGCCGAAGACATCTGATGGAAGGCCGAGAAAACGCGTGACCGCGGCATGGTAATCAAGACCATCTGCCGGTTTGAGCGTGCTGATACGCCGCCCGTTCATGTTAACCAGCAGGCCATATTTGCTTGTGCCGTAAGTGAACAGCGCATTGCCGCCAGCGCCGTTTGTCGGCGACGTGTAGAAGATGTTCGTGTGGCCGTGAAACTCGTTGTCCGCGACCACCGTATCGCGGCGCCTGTGAGATGAAGTTAACGACACCGCCGTGTACGTCAGATCCGTACTGCGAGCTGTTTGGCCCACGCAGGATCTCGACTGTCTCCAGAGTCGATGGCTCGATCAAACTGAAGAACGTGCCGACGCCGCCGCGTTGTGCACTCGTCGTGTAACGAACGCCGTCGACGTAAACCGCGACGTTTCGTCCGGTCAAGCCACGCACAAACACTGCGCTCAACGACGGGCTCGTGCGTTGCAAGTTCACGCCCGGCTCTTCGTCGACCACCTGGGCCACCACTTCGGGCGCGCGTTCCAGGATCTTGCGCTCGTGGATGACGTTGACCTGTGTGTCGACTTTGCGCGTGTCGGCGACGAGACCTGCTTCGGCTGTGATCGTGACCTGTTCGGCGATCGGCGTGACTTCGAGCACGACGGCGACCTGCTGCGTGTCGCCCGCCGTTACGCGAACGGCCGAGCGATGTCGCACGAAGCCGTTGCCTTCGACGTTGAGCTGGTAGTCGCCGGGCGCGACCTTTTCGAGCGCGAAGCGACCTTCGGCGTCGGTGGTGGTTGCGGAGATCACAGCGCGATTGAGCGTTGAGCAGCGAAACACTCGCGCCACTCACAACCGCGCCATCGGGATCTTTAACTGTTCCGTTGATCTTGCCTTCCGCGTCATCGGCGACCACCGTGAATGGCATCGCGCACGCGAGAAGACAGCACCTCACTGCTGTTAATAATTTTTTCATAGCTCAGAAATAGAGAGTTTGAGATTAAAACCAGGTTGGACTGTAAGGCCGCCTCCGAACTACTACCAGCCGTCGTAGCGCACGAAGTGGCCGACAAATATGCAAAGGCGACAAGCCCGCGAAGCGGGCGACAGCATAAAGCCTGGGGCGCAAGCCCCAGGTACGCAATATAAAAAAGCGCGCAAGCCCGTGAAACGGGCGACAGCCCGAATGGTGATCAGCTGTCGCCCGTTTCACGGGCTCCAAACGCTTATTTGTTTCACTGATCCTGGGGCTTGCGCCCCAGGCTTTATGCTGTCGCCCGCTTCGCGGGCTGAGACCGTAGGGTCTTTATCAGGCGCCCACTTGATTGGCTTAACTGAGGACAACGACGACGTGTTCGACGAAGTGATGAACTGTGGCGAGGACTTGGGGGCGGCTCTCGATGGTCATTCCGGCCACAACAAACAAGGCGAGGACGAGCCAGGGGACGAATCGAACGATTGAGGCATTACTAACGAGCAGACGCGGGTCGGTCGACGGCGAGCTCCACCAGACGGCGAACTCTGACTTTCACTCCAGGCGAATCGTCGCTGAGAAACGCAGACACCGCAGCCGGTATCTCCTGTCGCTGCCCTTTCGGAATCATGCGCGCGATCCGCACGAGCGCCGACGCCAGATTCAACGCCACGAGCGAGCTCTGCTGCGCCGCATGTTCATCAGCCGCAGACTCAGACGCCTCACTCCACGCGCGATCCAAAGATCTGCCACACGGAATGAGTAGCAGCGCCGCGCGACTGACGCGCATCACCGAACGCTTGAAGTTGTCGTGAGCCGCGAGATGACCACATTCGTGCGCGACAGCAGCAGCAAGCTCTTCCGTGCTCAACGACTCGAGCACATGATCGGCAATAAACAGTTTCGGACGCATCGCACCAACAACCGCGATGATCGGAAACGAGTGTTGTAAGACAAACGTGGGAACGCTGATCGCTTCGAGCTCGATTTGCGTCGAGTTTGCGAGCCAGTCTTTAAGTAGCGCACGCGTCGCAAGCCAGGTACGGATCCCGCGCGAGATCGCGAGGCCCACGCCGATGGCGGAAATCGTCGCCAATAATCCGAGTTTCCAACTGACTGACTCATCCGTCTGCGTGCGGCTCGTAAATCAAATACGAGGGAATCATGAAAGCGGCTATCGCAACTATCGCGAGGACCGGCGGGCCGATGCGCATCACGAAAAGTATCTCAGCGCGCGTGCGCGCGGAGCATTTGCGAAGCAGCGGCCTGAACAGTCGTCCGAAGCCTGCGGCAATCATCGTCGCGGTAGCGTTGATGGTCAGCAGTAAAGCAAGGACCAGAGTGATGCCGAGAAAGGTGTACATTTAATTCTTCCGCCGCAACTCGCGTTTCTTTTCCTGGACGAGGCGATCGAGCTCATCGAGCAGTTCGCGATCTCGTTCACTGATCGTGTCGACGATGCAGGCAAGCACAGGCTCAACGCCGTCCGCTCCGTGACCGAGCAGTCCATCGACCACGTCTTCTTTGATCCCGCGATCGAGATCGTCGCGAGAGACCAAGGCGGCGTAGACAAAGGCGCGGCCGTCCTTGCGGCGCTCGAGCAGTTTCTTTTTAAAGAGACGATCGAGCGTGGTCATTAAAGTCGTGTAGGCGATTTGCTCGTCAAAGGCGCGATGGATGTCGCGCACACTGACTTCGCCGAGTCGCCAGGTTTCTTCCATGACCTGGCGTTCGAGCTTGCCGAGAGCGAAGCAGGCGATTTCGCGCGGCCGGCGAAATCCACGCAGTAGAAATCGAGAGGTTTTCATGTTGAGCGGGCATTGTCGTCCTCAAGCCGGTTGGGTGTCAACGTGTAAACGCAGCTTTGACAGGATTTCAGGATTGACAAGATTTTCATGTAAATCCTGAGTCATCTTGTAAATCTTGCACAACAACTTCCTCGCATTTGGCGCTCGCGCGCTCTCACGTTATCATTGCTGGTTTTCGACTACGCTCGATTCGTGTCTGTATGCCTGTAGAAGCAATTCAAGTAAAAGGGGCCCGCGTTAATAACCTCAAAAACATCTCGTTCACCGTCCCCATCAACCAGATGACGGTGGTGACGGGCGTGAGCGGGTCGGGTAAGTCTTCGCTCGCCTTCGATACGATCTACGCCGAAGGACAGCGCCGCTACGTCGAATCTCTGTCAGCTTACGCGCGCCAGTTTCTCGAACGCATGGACAAACCCGATGTCGACGAGATACACGGCATCGCGCCCGCAATCGCCATTCGCCAGAAGAACTCGACGCGCAATCCGCGTTCGACTGTCGGCACTCAAACCGAGATCTACGACTACCTGCGACTGCTCTTCGCGCGTGTAGGCCAAACTTTCTGCCGCGTCTGCGGACGACTGGTCACGCGCGACTCGCCCGACTCGATCGCCGATGAAGTGCTCGGCAATCTGGCCGAAGGCACACGTTTCTATTTGCTCTTTCCGGCATCCGCCGGGCTCAACGAAGCCAATCGTGAAACTTCGAAGAAGCGTGGCCGCGCAACTCGCGCCAGTGGGTAACGGCGCACCTGATGAGCCTGATGCAACGAGGCTTCACGCGTCTCTTCTTCAACGGCCAAACAATCGACCTGCAATCGCCCGATGATTACCCGCGCAACGACTTCGAAGACGTCTACGTGCTCGTCGATCGACTAACTGCACGCGCAGACGTTCGTCAACGTCTCGTCGATTCGCTTGAGATCTGTTTTCAGGAGGGACACGGCACCGCACTGATCCAGACCGCAGAAAGCGAACCGAAACGCATGTGGTTCTCGGAACGTTTCGAGTGCAAGTACGACCACACGGTTTACGCGACGCCCGAACCGCGCTTGTTCAGTTTCAACAACCCTTACGGCGCGTGTCCGACGTGCCAGGGTTTTGGAAACACGATCGGCCTCGATCTCGATCTCGTGATCCCGAATCCGGGTTTGTCACTGAAAGACGGCGCGATCGAGCCGTGGACCAAGCCGCAGCACGAGTGGGCCATGCAGGAGCTGAAGCAGTTCTGCCGTTCGGAAAAGATCTCGATGAACGGCGCCGTTCAATCAGCTTTCGAAATCCGACCAGCAGGCAATCATCGAGGGCCGTAACGATTGGGGCGGCGTGCGCGGGTTCTTCGATTGGATGGAGACGAAGAAGTACAAGCTTCACGTTCGTGTCTTCCTTTCGAAGTATCGTGGCTACACGTTGTGCCCTGATTGCGGTGGCGGGCGTCTGCGACAGGAAGCGCGCGACGTGCAAGTTGGCGGATAAAACACTGCCGGAAACATGCGCGCTCTCGATCAAAGACGCGGCCGAGTTTTTCGACACACTCGAGCTCTCGACTGAGCAGGCCGCAATCGCTGATCGAATACTATTCGAAGTACGACGACGGCTGCGATTCATGGTCGAAGTCGGACTCGATTACCTGACGTTGGATCGTCTTGCTTCAACGTTGTCTGGTGGAGAAGCACAGCGGATCCAACTTGCCACGAACCTCGGTTCGTCGCTCGTCGGCGCGCTTTACGTGCTCGATGAGCCGTCAATCGGTCTGCACCCGCGCGACAACGATCGTCTCATTCGCTTGCTCAAAAACCTGCGCGACATCGGCAACACAGTTCTCGTTGTCGAACACGACGCAGAGATGATGAGGTCTGCCGATCACATTCTGGACATCGGTCCAGCCGCAGGCGAACTCGGCGGTCGCGTCATGTACGAAGGCGACTTCAAAGGACTGCTTGCCGATGAAACTTCACTGACGGCACGCTACCTGCGTGGCGACGCAGAGATCAAAGAGCCGCGCCAGCGTCGCACGATGCAGAAACGGCGCATGGTTATTCAGGGCGCCGCCGAACACAACCTTAAAAACATCGACGTCGAGATCCCGCTCGACATGCTCGTGTGCGTCACGGGCGTGAGCGGCTCAGGAAAGTCGACGCTGATTCACGACTGTCTATATGCGGGACTGAAGAAACAACGCGGCGAGTGGCAGGGACATGTCGGCGCATTTCAGAAACTCGAAGGTGGTAATTTCATCGACGACGTGATCCTCGTCGATCAGTCGCCGATCGGTCGAACGCCGCGTTCAAACCCGGTAACGTACATCAAAGTTTACGATGCGATTCGCGAAGTTTTCTCCCTGACGCGCGAAGCACAGGCGCGCGGTTTCGATCCGTCACACTTCTCTTTCAATCTTCCGGGCGGGCGCTGCGAAGTCTGCCAGGGCGACGGCACGGTCACGGTCGAGATGCAGTTTCTCGCGGACGTCGAGCTCGTCTGCGAAGAGTGCAAAGGCACACGATTCAAGCAGCAGATCCTCGACATTCGTTATCGCGGCAAGAACGTGCACGAAGTGCTCAGCATGACCGTGCGCGAAGCGATCACGTTCTTTCGTGAAGTGCCGAAGATTACAAACCGCTTGCGCGTGCTGGACGACGTCGGACTCGGGTATTTGCGTCTGGGCCAATCAGCCACAACACTCTCGGGCGGTGAAGCACAACGAATCAAACTCGCGGCCCACTTGCTCAAGCGCACCGGCGCCAAAACGCTCTACATCTTCGACGAGCCAACTACCGGTTTGCATTTCGACGACATCAACAAGCTGCTCTCCGCGTTTCGAGCGTTGATTGACGCGGGCGGCTCGCTGCTGGTAATCGAACACAATCTCGACGTGATCAAGACAGCCGATCACATCATCGATCTCGGTGCGGAAGGCGGCGACGCGGGCGGTTACGTTGTCGGCGTAGGCACGCCCGAGGAGATCATGACCATTCCTGAGTCGTATACAGGTCGGTTTTTGCACGACTACCTTGCGAAATCAAACGGCCACATCAAATAAGATCCCGCTCCGACGACGACTGCTTTACATCGGATTTATCTACGTCGTTTTCCTGCTGCTCTTGTTGTCGGTTGAGGTCATCACGCGCCTCACGATGACGCGCGTCGACAGTCTCGACATGTTCGTGAACACGGCGCAGCAGAAGATGCAGGTTGCGGGCCCGCAGCAGTCGACGATCTTCGAAGGCGATCCGTTGCTGCTGTGGCGATTGAAACCGAACCTGGACAAGGCGTACTGGGATTTCACAGCCGTATCGACGAACGCGCAGAGTTTTCGTGCGGATTATCCGATCGGTGCGAAACCTGCCGGGACGTTTCGGATTGTTTGTCTCGGTGATTCGGTGACGTTTGGTTATCGTGTGCCGCCGGTTTGGCCCGAGCGGCCAAAGGATTTCAACCCGGAGTGGCAACCGTATCCGATGCTGATCGAGAAGGAGTTGCGCAGGGCGAATCCGAATCGCAGTATTGAAGTGTTTCCGATGGCGGTTCCGGGGTACACGAGTCATCAGGGCTTGGCGTGGTTGCGGCGTGATATTGGTTACTTGACAACCGGACATGGTGATTGCGAGTTTTGGTTGGAACGATGCGAGTTTGAGTGATGCGCCTGATCGTGAGGCGATCGATACGCGCTGGTCGGCCGGTCGCGATTCGCTGGCTGATCGATCACAGCCAGGCGTTTGCGCATGCGACGCGTTGGTTAAGATCGCGAAATGATGTGCAGCCTGTCGTACGCACGCCGGTGCCGCGTGTGTCGCAGCAGGAGTACATTGATAACTTCAACGCGATTGTTCGACTTGCGAAAGATCACGGTGCTGCTGTGATCGTGATCGGCGCGCCGTATCGCGATAGTGTGACGAACCCGCCAGAAGCGCAGTTGATGACGCAATACCGCGCGTGGCTTGAAATCGGAGATGCAACAGAGCCAAACGCCATATCTCGAGATATTGGAATTGACCGAGGCGGCAGGCACGGTCAACCAGGGCTTTTTTGGTGAGCTGATCCACCCGAACCACATGGGCCACCGGTTGATGGCATCCGAGCTGCTGAAGTTAATGTCCGAACGCCACCTGCTGGGCGATTTGAAGGTTCCTGAGTTTGTTCCTATAGTTATCCACGGATTACACGGATTTATTTTTGCAATCTGTGTAATCTATGGATTGTTGGAGGATAAAGATGAGTCTTAGTAAACAGATTGTCACGGATCTGACGACCGCCATGAAGGCGCAGGATGCGAATCGAACGTCAACGCTGCGTATGGTCAAGGCGGCGATGATGAACCGCCAGATCGAGAAGGGTAGCGAGCTCGATGACGAAGAAATGCAGAAGCTGCTGCGCTCGCTCGTGAAGCAACGCCGCGATTCGATCGAGCAGTACGAGAAAGCCGGCCGCCAGGAGCTTGTCGATAAAGAACAGGCGGAGATCGAGGTCATCGAGACTTACCTGCCGCAAGCCGCGTCACAGGAAGAGATCGAACAGGCGGTCATCGCGGCCATCGCCGAAACAGGCGCAAGCTCGATGAAGGACATGGGCAAGGTGATGAAAGCTGCCCAGGCTGCCCTCGCGGGAAAGAATGCGGATGGTCGCACTGTAAGTGAAACTGTAAAAGCTCGGTTATCAAGTGTTTAATTGCTAGACAGCATTACAGGATTTGGAAGATTTACATGATCCCTTGCGCGGTTGCTTGAACGTGGCCCTTTACGTATAATTCACAGCTTGCTCGAAGGCACGGGGGCTCGTCCGGTGGGTTTCGCGCCCACTTTTTCTTTTGGGGCGAAAACCTTCAGAAGGGTGGCAATGGCAAACGAGTCGATTGAAGCAAGGGTTCAGGAGATAGCTGAACAAGTCGCAATCGATCATGGCCTTGAGCTGGTGCACGCCGAGGTAGCCGGTCCCGAGAACAAGCCGATTGTTCGTATATTCATTGATAAGCCGCAAGGTGTCACCCACGAGGATTGCTCCGAAGTAAGCATCCACCTGGGCACGATTCTGGACGTGGAAGACTTCATCCACGCGTCTTATACACTGGAAGTATCGTCGCCGGGACTCGAAAGAGGCCTTTATAAGCGAGCCGACTTCGAACGCTTCGCCGGTAGTAACGCGAAGATGAAGACGCGCCAGCCGATCGACGGCCAGCGCAATTTCCGCGGTCGTTTGCTGGGAGTCGAGGGCGACGACGTGCTTTTTGAAGATCGAACCAGCGGGCAGGTGCGTGTTCCTCTGGATTTGATAACTAAAGCGAATTTGGAAGTGGACGTGAGTGAGGACCTGCGCCGCTCAGGGCATCAGTTAGCGACAGATTAGACGGATCACAAGATGAGTTCATCGATAGCACAAAATATCGAGGCGCTTTGCCAGGAACAGGGTATTGACCGCGACCTCGTGATCGAAGCCATGAAGGAAGCCGTTCGCGCGGCCGCCAAGAAGCAGTTTCGATCGGGTGAAGATATTCAGGTCGACTGGAACGCCGAAACCGGCATCGAGCTGTCGGCGTCGAAGGTCGTCGTTGACGAAGTCGAGAACCCCGCCACCGAACTCTCTATCATGGAAGCGCGCGAGCTCGCCGGCGACGAAGTCGAGCTGGGTGACGCTCTCTTGTTGCCCTTGCCGATGGAAGAGCTGGGCCGCATCGCCGCCCAAACAGCCAAACAGATCCTGTTTCAGAAAGTCCGCGACGCCGTTCGCAGCAACGTTTACGAGCAGTACATCGACAAGATTGGCGACCTCGTCAACGGTTACGTCAAACGATTCGAGCGCGGCAACATCATCGTCGATCTCGGCAATCTCGAAGCGATTCTGCCGCGTTCACAACAGTCGCGCGGCGAGCAGTGGAACCAGGGCGAGCGAATTCGCGTCGTCATAAACAACGTGTCGAAGGAATCAAAAGGACCGCAAGTCGAAGTCTCGCGCACGTCGCCTGAGCTTCTGCTGCGTCTGTTTGAAATGGAAGTGCCGGAAATTTACGACGGCACGGTCGTGATCAAATCCGCCGTACGCGAGCCCGGCGAGCGCGCCAAGATCGCAGTCATGTCAAACGAGCGTGACGTCGATCCGGTCGGCGCCTGCGTCGGTATGAAAGGCTCACGCGTCCAGGCGATCATCCGCGAGCTCCGCGGCGAGAAGATCGACATCATCGAATGGTCTGACGAGCCCTCAGTTTTTGCCGCCAACGCGCTTTCACCCGCGAAAGTCAATCAGGTCAGAATTACAGACATCGAAAACCGCCAGATGGAAGTCATCGTCAACGAGGATCAACTCTCGCTGGCGATCGGCAAGCGCGGTCAAAACGTTCGCCTCGCTACAAAGCTGGTAGGCTGGAACATCGACATCCGCAGCGAAGAAGAGATCAAGCGCGAAGTCACCGAACAGATGGGCGCGCTCATCGCCTCGGGCGAGGCCGTGCCGCTCTCGGCTATCGAAGGTGTTACCGCTCAGCAGGCTGAGGCGCTCGCCGAACACGACATCAATGACATCGACGCCCTCGCGCAGACTTCAGTCGACGACCTCGTCGAGTTCCTCGATCTGAGTTTGGACGAAGCGGAAGTGATGATTGAAGCTGCCAAGGCAGTGACAGCCTTGCGCGATCGCAATCTCGCTGAAGGCGAAGAAGGTGAAATTGAAGAGCAACACGCCGTTTCAGCCGAGTTCGATGAATCAATTAATGAAGAAGTGGAACCATCTCTGGAATCGACTGCCGAAGGTTACGACGAAGCTGTCGAGAACGGTGTTCCCTTCACTGCCGAAGCGGAAATCCAGGCATGGGACTCAGCCGATCCGGTGCCGCTGACCGAAGCTGAGCAGATTCCGGCAGATGAGATCGCTTTGCAGGAAGCAGGTCGCGACTTACGGCCTGACACGATTACGCCATCTCCTGACATAACTTCCTCGGGTGTCGAGGCATTCGAACACATCGACGAAGTTGCGCAGGAACTGGAAGATGAAGAACTCGCTTCATACGCTACGGCTGAAGAAGCAGAAACATCGGCTCCCGCAGTTTCGGATGAGACTGCATCAGGCGGGAGCATAGACGACGATGAGAACCACTGATGCAGTCACATAGTAACAACACATATGCGGTCTCTTCGGGCCGTTTGTGTTGCCCGCATTGCCCCTGCTGTCAGGCGCCGAACTTCTGATCGACGCTAAAGTGGTTGGGCATGCGGTGCCCAATCACTTAGGTCGTCAGGACGCGGAAGATGCGTCGAGAAGGAGTGCATGACAGTTTCCTCTAAAGTTCGTATTTACGATCTCGCCAAAGAATTAAAGCTCGATACCAAGCGACTCATCGAAGAGGTGCGTCGTGAAGGTGTGGACGTGAGCGTTCCTTCCAACTCGGTCTCAAAAGAACTCGCCGAGAAGATTCGGAATAAGTACTTTCCGAAGAAGGAAACGACCATCAAGCGCGCGGTGAAAGTGGTCAAGCGCGCGGTGGTCCGCCGGAAGCGCCCGCAGTCGAAGATGAGCCCGAGATCCACGAGCCTGAACCGGATGCGCCGCTGGCTCCCGTGGCCGCTGAGCCCGTTGAAGCTCCAGCTCCAGAAACACCGTCTGCTGCGCCACAAGTCGCGAAGCCGCCTATAACGGGTACGAGGATGGTCAAGAAGCTGGCTCCAGCCGCACGTGCGGAAGCGCCGGTGATCGAGGAAGTCGCCGCCACCTTCCGCGCCAGTGGAAGTCGCGCCCGTGGCAGAAGCACCCGTTGTGGAGGAGCCGATTGATAGCGCCGGAAATGATTGCGCCAACGAATGGCGTCGAAGTGAAAGTCACTCCTCCGCCGGCACCGGCGCAGGCGCCTCCACCGTCGCGACAAGTCAGAGTTTTGCGACCGACTGCGGCCGCACTTAACGCCGGCATTCGTCCCGGGGAACGTGCTCCTGCACCACCGCCACCACCGCCGCCTCCATCGAGGGAACGCGCAGCAGAACGCCCAACGGATCGCAACCGGTTGCGAGAGCGGCCGTCATTGCCTCGATCGGAGCGACTCGGAACGCCTGGCGAGACGGCCACGCCGCAAACTACTTACATTCCACCACCGGATGCTGGCCGCCGTCGTTCGCGACGCAGCAGCCCGCGCGGCGGTCGAAAGATCGAAGGCAAGGCTGGGAGGTTCGACAAGGGCGATTTCATTCCACCGCCGAAGGCGTTGTCACTCGAAGACCGCATTGCCGGTCGACTTGAGATGCCGGGCTCAGGCGCGCTGAAAGAAGTGCGTCTGATCGAAGGTTCAACGGTTAAAGAGTTTGCAGAGAAACTCGGAATCAAGCCGAAAGACGTCGTGACGCTGCTGTTGCAGCGCGGCGTGTTCGCAACCATCAATCAACCGTTAATGGACGACGTCGCTGCCGATCTCGGCAAACGATTCGGTTACGACGTGTCGTTCGTGCCGTTTGAAGAGATGGTGGCGGAAGAAGAGTTTGAAGAACTGATCGCCACCGACGCTGACGACGTTGAATTGCCGCGTGCTCCTGTCGTGACTGTCATGGGCCACGTCGATCACGGCAAAACGTCGCTGCTTGACGCGATCCGCACGACCGACGTTGCGGGCGGCGAAGCAGGCGGTATCACGCAGCATATCGGCGCATACAGCGTGCAGGTCCCGAATCCGGACAATCCGGAAGAAACTCGTCGCGTCGTGTTTCTCGATACGCCGGGTCACGAAGCGTTCACGATGATGCGTGCGCGCGGTGCGAAGGCGACCGACATCGTCGTGCTCGTCGTCGCTGCTGACGACGGCGTCATGCCGCAGACGATCGAAGCTATCGAGCACTCGCGTGCCGCAGGTGTTCCGATCATCGTCGCGATCAACAAGGTCGACAAACCCGACGCAAATCCCGATCGCGTCAAACAGGAACTGGCCCAGCAGGGCCTGTCGCCACTCGAGTGGGGCGGCGAGACGGAAATGGTCCAGGTTTCAGCGAAGAAGCGACAAAACCTCGAGACACTTCTCGAAACGATTCTGTTGACGTCAGACATTCTGAATTTGCGCGCCAGTTCGACGCGTCTCGCTTCAGGTGTCGTGCTCGAAGCGAAACTCGATCGCGGCCGCGGCGCGGTGGCGACTGTGCTGGTCCAACAGGGAACGCTCCGGATTCACGAGCCGTTCATCGTGGGCCAGATCTCAGGCAAGGTTCGCGCGATGTTCAACGATCGTGGCGAGCCGATCACCGAAGCCGGACCCGCAACTCCGGTCGAAGTGCTTGGTTTGCAGGGCGTTCCGCAAGCCGGCGAGAGTTTACAGGTGGTTTCCGACATCAGCAAAGCGCAGTCGATATCACAGCATCGTCAGATGTTGAGTCGCCAGGCAACATTGCTGCAAACGACCAAACGCGGTATCGAAGCGTTGGGTGAGAGCGAAGTCAAGGAACTGCTGGTTATCATCAAGGCCGACGTGCAGGGTTCAGTCGAAGTGCTGAAGTCGACACTGCAAAAACTCTCCACCGATCGGGTGAAGGTGAAAGTGATTCGATCGGGCGTGGGCGCGATCACCGAGTCAGACGTGTTGCTTGGTTCTGCGACGCAGGCCGGCTCGTCGTCTTCGGCAGTCGTGATCATCGGCTTCAACGTGCGGCCTGAAGCACGTGCGGCGGACGTCGCGAAGCAGGAAGCGGTCGATATTCGTCTCCACTCGATCATCTACAAGGTCGAGGAAGAGATTCGCGCGGCCATGATCGGCATGCTCGAAGCGATCGAGAAAGAGAAAATTCTCGGCAAAGCGTCTATTCGCGAAGTCTTCCGCGTACCCAGAGCAGGAACAGTTGCCGGTTGCATGGTCATCGACGGAACGATACGTCGCAATGCGAAGGCGCGCTTGATTCGCGATGCCGTGGTGAGTTGGGAAGGCAACATCGCTTCGTTGCGACGGTTCAAGGATGACGTGTCCGAGGTTCGCGAAGGCTTTGAATGCGGTATCAGTCTGGAAAACTTTAACGATGTGAAAGTCGGCGACCAGATTGAGGCGTACATCATCGAGCGAGTCGCGGCCACCGAGTTATAGAGGCGCTCTGGTCTTATGCGTCGAGCAGAGAGAACAGCCGACACTCTCAGGGAAGAGATTGCTCAGATTGTCGGCTACGAATTGGAAGACCCGCGATTGACGATGGTCACGGTTACTGACGTTCGGCTTTCGTCTGACAAGCGCGCCGCGCGTGTTTACGTAACCGTAGCGGGTGACGAGAACGAGCACAAGGCGGCGCTCGCGGCTTTGAAGCACGCTGCGCCGTACGTGCGCAAGCAATTGGGACTTTCGTTGAATCTTCCGCGCACGCCTGAGATTCACTTCGTGCGCGATCGCGTTGAAGAAGAAGGCGAACGCGTCGATCAACTGTTGAATGAGATCGAGCGAGAATGGGAAAGTCAAGGAAAGGATGAAGTTAGTTAGAGGAAGGGCTTTGATATTCCTCCTGAAGTTGCACCATGCTTAGTCAAGTAGTCGAGCTGATCGAGGCAAAACGTCGTTTCGCGATCACCTCGCACATTCGCCCTGACGGTGACAGTCTGGGATCGTCACTCGGTCTTTACTGGTTGTTGCGCGCGCTCGATAAAGATGTCGAAGTGCTCATGCGCGATCCAGTGCCACACGCTTACCAGCAACTGCCCGGCGCTGACGATGTACGCGTCACTCCGGCAGTCGATCCTTCTTACCACGCAGTGTTCGTGATCGAGTGTTCCGACATCACGCGGCCCGGCCTCGCGGATCTCGACAAGCAGTTCGTCGTCAACATCGATCACCATTCAACCACGGCGCTCTTCGGCAACATCAACTGGATCGACTCAACTGCTTCGGCAGTCGGTGAGATGATCTACAACCTCTGCAAAGCGACTGGGGTTCGCGTCACGAAAGAGATTGCTGAATGCGTCTACACGGCGCTGATCACCGATACCGGATCGTTTCACTACTCGAACACGACTGAACGCACGTTCAAAGTCGCTTCGGAACTGGTGCGGACCGGGGTCAAACCCGCGAAGACTGCCGAGGCAGTATTTGCGAGTTACCCGTGGAGCAGGATTCAGCTAATGGGTGCGGTGCTCTCGACCGCGCGCAGAGACGAAAGCGGGCGTGTCGCGTGTATGCGGCAGTCAATCGAGATGCAACAACAGGCGCAGGCTTCCGACGAAGATGCAGATGGATTTGTTAATTATCCGTTGACGGTTGGCGAAGTCGAAGCGGTCGCAATGCTGAAAGAGTGTGAGCCGGGAGTTTATCGCACGAGCTTGAGATCGAAAGGCGATGTCAACGTTGCGAAGGTCGCGGAGAAGTTCGGCGGCGGCGGTCATCGAAACGCGGCAGGCTGCACGCTCAGGGGAAGCTGGGAAGAAGCCGAGACCACGATCGTTGCATTGCTCCAGGACGCAGTGAAGCGCGCGAACGGCGCCCGCGACATCACCGAAGACGCGTTGAAAGAAACTGAATCAGTTATCTAAGCCACAAAGGCACCAGAAGCACAAAAGTTATTATTTGTGCATTTGGTGCTTTTTGTGGCTTTAACGTTTTATGTCGGGAATAGACAAGAAATATAAGTGGCGTCGCGCGGATTACCAGGAGAAGACGCGCGGGCTGCTGATGGTCCATACCGGAAACGGCAAAGGCAAAACTACATGCGCGCTTGGTCTGATGATGCGTGCCGCCGGACGCGGTCTGAAGTGCTGCATGATTCAGTTCATGAAGTCGCGCAACGATCGCTACGGTGAACATGTCTCCGCGGAAAAACTCGGGATCGAAGTTCACACGATGGGCGACGGGTTTACCTGGGACACGAAGAACCCCGAGCAGGACATCAAGACTGCGCGCGACACGTGGGCGCTCTGCGTCGAGAAGTTGCGCTCCGGTGATTACGACATGCTGGTCTTTGACGAGCTGGTCTACGTGCTGAGTTACAAGATGTTGCCGGTCGATGAGGTGTTGGAGGAGTTTCGCACGATTCGCGCGTCGCAACCGGCGCTGCACATCGTCGTCACTGGCCGTGACGCTCCACCGGAGTTAATCGAAGCCGCCGATCTCGTTACGGAAATGACCGAGATTAAACATCCATTTACGGCCGGTATTCGCGCACAACAGGGGATCGAGTTCTAGCCGCGGATACCACAGATTTTCGGTTTGTGCTACCCTTCCCCGCATTCCTATGGCCTGGTTTAGTAAGAAAAGTAAACGAATCGAAGCAGTACCGCCCGAAGAGCGCGTAGTAAAGACAGAGAACGTCTTTGTTAAATGCGATGGGTGTGAAGCTCACCTGTTCACCGGTGAGCTCGAAGATGCGCTTCAGGTTTGTAAACACTGCAACCACCACTTCCGCATCGGCGCGCGCGAACGGCTGCGATTGCTTTTCGACGACGGTAAGTTTGAAGAGCTCGACGCCGAAGTGATCTCGATCGATCCACTCGAATTTGTTGACAGCAAACCTTACTCGGAAAGAATCGCAGCAGCCAGGGAATCGTCAGGCTTGCCCGAAGCGGTCATCAACGGGCGTGGCACCGTTGGCGATCATCCGGTGCTTGCAGCCGCGATGGACATGTCGTTTATCGGTGGCTCGATGGGCTCCGCGGTTGGTGAAAAAGTCACGCGATTGATCGAGCGCGCGATGCAAGAGCACAGCGCGGTGATCATCTTTTCGGCGTCCGGTGGTGCGCGCATGCAGGAAGGCACGCTCTCGCTGATGCAGATGGCGAAGATCTCCGCGGCGCTCGCAACACTTGATGAAGCGCGCTTGCCATTTATTTCAGTTTTGACTGATCCGACGACCGGCGGCGTCACCGCAAGTTTTGCGATGCTCGGCGACGTCATCATTGCTGAGCCAAAGGCGCTGATTGGATTTGCCGGACCGCGAGTGATCGAGCAAACGATTAGACAAAAACTGCCGAAGGATTTTCAGAAATCGGAGTTCCTCCTCGATCACGGGATGATCGATGCCATCGTCGATCGCCGCGAGATGCGCGACTACATCGCCAAGCTGCTGAACTTCATGATGAATCCAGAGATCCACGGCGAGTCAGATATCGAACGCGCCCGCCGCGCCGCAAAGTTGAAAGAGTAGCCACAAAAGGCACAAAAATCACAAAATAGATAGTTGCGGGTTATCTTGACCCGTCCACTCACTTTTTCATTTGTGACTTTTGTGCCTTTTTGTGGCAGATATGGTTATGAACTTTGGGGAGGCGGTTCAATATCTACTGAGTCTCGGGCATGAGACTCTGGCGATCAAGCTCGGCCTCCGCAATACCGAACTTCTTCTCAACGCTCTCGATAATCCCGAACGAGCATTTCAGTCAGTTCAGATCGCCGGCACGAATGGCAAAGGCTCAACCGCGGCGATGCTTGATTCTGTCTGTCGTGCCGCGGGCATCAGGACCGGTCTTTACACATCGCCTCATCTTGTTTCCATCACCGAACGCATCAAGGTTTCCGGTATCGAGATAACGCGAGAAGAGTTTGCGGCTTGCGCGACTACCGTCCGCGATGTTTCGGAACAACTTGTCGCCGGGAAACAGCTCGAAACTCCGCCTACTTTCTTCGAGCAGGTAACGGCGATTGCCTTGCTCGCTTTTCGCAATGCCGGGATCGAGCTGGCAATTCTCGAAACCGGATTGGGTGGCCGACTCGACTCCACCACCGCCACAAACGCAAAAATAGTAGCCATCACGCAAATCGCGCTGGACCATCAGGAGTATCTCGGCAACACGATCGCGAGTATCGCCGCTGAAAAAGCTGCGATCATTCGTCCAGGCGTACGTGCAGTGATCGGGAGGCAACAATACACGGAAGCATTGGATGTCCTGCTACAGCAGTGTAGAGAGAGCGAGGTAAACCCGATTCTCGTCGACGATGATTCCCGCTCAATCAAAGAACGAGTTACCCTTGCACTGCGCGGGCGTCACCAGATCGAAAATGCCGCGGTGGCGATTCATTTAGCCGAACTGTTGCGCGAAATAGGTTTTGATATTCCGGACGCTGCAATCGTGCGCGGGCTTGAAACCGTGCAGCACCCAGGCAGACTGGAATTGATTCAAAACAAGCCGGTGTTTTTAATAGACGGCGCCCACAATCCCGCCGGTGCGAAATCCCTCCGCACATATCTCGACGAGTTCGCGTCACGACCGCTGACGTTGGTTTTTGGAGCAATGCGTGATAAGCAACTCGAGCAGATCGGCGAGATCCTGTTTCCGGTTGCAGACTTGCTGGTTCTGACAACGGTCCGCAACCTGCGCAGTGCTACAGTTGAAATGCTCGAGCCCGTTGCAGCGCGCTATGCCCGGGGAAATATTTTGAAGAGTGACGACAGTGCGACAGCTTTGCAGGTCGCACTCGCCAACACGCCCGGCGAAGGAATGATTTGTATTGCCGGATCGCTTTATCTCGCTGGCGAAATGCGGCCGCAGATACTTCGCTTGCCCTTAGGAAAATGAAATGACTACGCCACATAAAGAACTACCAAAGATACTGAATAGCCAAAAAGTATTTGACGGCCGCGTGTTCAAGGTCACGGTCGATACCGTGAGTGAAGGCGAGCTCACTTATCAACGTGACGTGGTCCATCATCCGGGCAGCGCCGTAATCGTGCCCGTCCACGACGACGGCACAGTCGTATTTGTCAGACAGTATCGACATCCCGCCGTTCGTTACCTGCTTGAACTTCCCGCAGGAACACTTGCAGATGGCGAACGTCCCGAAGCGGGCGCCGCGCGCGAGCTCGAAGAAGAGCTCGGACTGGTGGCCGAGGGGCTCGATAAACTAACGGAGTTCTTTGTGTCGCCGGGTTTCCTTGAAGAGAAGATGTGGGTGTATCTGGCAACCGGGCTTTCAGAAGGCAAGCCACACCCTGATGAGGACGAGGTGCTCGACGTCGTTCGTTTGCCGATCGGCGATGCACTCGAGATGATCACGAGCGGCGAGATTCAGGATGCGAAGACAATCATCGGGTTGATGCTTGCCGCACCACGCGTTGGCTCACCGCTTTTGGACATCGAATACCCGGCTGTTTAGAGTTCAGCCTTTAGGCTGCTGTTTGTAACCACGCAAGCTAAAGCTTGAACTCTGAACGCGTCTAAGGTTTGACCGTAACATCCCAACCACCTAAACTCATCGAAGTGTTCACCGAAGAATCATCGCAGCAAATAACACCACTGCCTGAAGAACACGCTGCGCCGCCAGAGCCGCGGCCCAGCGAAGCAGTTCAGGCCCCGCCTCAGACGCCCTGGGTGTCGGCGTGGCGTGATGTTGGGATCAGTTTTGGAGTGTGGATCGCAAGTGTCGCTTTACTTCTGTTCCTCCCGCTGATCTACGCCATTCCGTATCTCGTTTACCGCGTAGCCAAATTCGGCCCGCCCACACCGGAAGCGCTGAGTTCAGACAAGCTGCTGATCTTTTACTCGGTGATGGGAATTCTTCCGACGCACATGCTCACCCTCGTGATTGTGTGGCTCGTGATCACGTACGGCGGCCGTCGTCCGTTCTGGAAGAATATCGACTTTGACTGGCCGAAGAATATGAGTCCGGCCGCGGTTACGCTGGTAAGCGTTCTCGTAGCCACGCTCCTATTCCTTCTCGCCATGGGCGTTACATCGCTTTACGGCGAACGCAAGACGGATCTTGATATCCTGATCGAGAGTTCCATCTATACCCGTCTTGCAACAGCATTCGTGGCGGTCGTGACGGCGCCCCTTGTCGAAGAGGTGATCTATCGCGGCCTGCTCTATCGCGCCCTCGAAAAAGCGGCGGGAATGGGCGTCGCAATCGCACTCGTGTCGCTATTGTTCGCAGGCGTGCACGTCTTTCAATATCGCAACAACATCGCCGTAATCGCTGTTATAACTCTGCTGAGCATCACCTTGACGGTGGCGCGCGCCATCAGCGGGTAAAGTCCTTCCTGCCTTTATCATCCACCTCGTTTTCAACGGCATTCAATCGATCTTCATCGTTTTGGGCGGCTTCATCGACAAAGACATTTTCAAGTAGAGACGAGTCATGAGCGCGTACGACGTCGTCGTAGTGGGAGGCGGGATTGGGGGGCTGACCGTCGCGGCGTTGTTGTCTGCGCGCGGGCTGAACACGTGCCTCCTCGAGCGACAATCGCAGGTCGGCGGGTGTATCGCGCGCGTCGAGTTTTCCGGTTATGACTTCGAGCCGGGAATGGGGCTCTACACATCATTCGGCGCCGGAGAGGTTTACGACACGCTCTTTTCTCAACTGCCGGTCGCTGCGCCTGAAGTGACGCTGCTCACGTCGCCTTACGTTCTGCGCCGCGTAGATGGAAGTGACGTCACACTAGCAACAGACGAGCTTTACTCGATTGCCGGAGGGCCTGCGACGCCTGGCTGAGCGTCTGGCTGAGTCGATCAAGCAGAGCGGCGGGAATCTGCGGTTGAATAGTCCGGTGCTGCGACTTGCATATGATGAAGCAGGACGTGCGACGGGAGTCGATCTGCTGAGTGGGGAGAGAGTGTTTGCCAAAAAGGCGATCGTCAGCAATCTCACGATCTGGGACACATACGGCAAACTCGTCGGGCTAAACCGCACGCCTGGTGAAATCAAGAAGCGTCTGAGCACGCTTCACGGCACGGGGGTTTACGTTGTGTATGCGGGGATCGAGGAGTCAGCGGTGGCGCGGCTGCCTGCGGAGCGAATGCGCGTGGAAGATGGTGAAGGTGAGTTTACACTTGCGATCTCGTCGAGTGGCACTGCGCCGCCTGGGAAACGCGCCGTGACCTTCACGACGCGCACAGAAATCGATTCGTGGTTCGCTTACCAGTCGAGTGAGGAAGACTACGAGGAATGGGATCAGGATGCGTTGGAGCATTTCTGGAATCGATTGCACGCGGCGATACCCGAGCTCGGCAGTGATATCGAAGTGATTGAGACTGCGAACCCGCGCACATATTACGACTCGACGCGGCGGAAACTGGGGATGGTGATGGGGGTTGATGAGGCGGTTGAGATTGGGCACCGAAACGTCGGTGGAGAATTTGTTTATGGTGGGGGATACGTCGTTTCTTTGACGTCGAAAGTCGAGGCTGTGGTGCAATCGGCGGTCTCGTTGGCGGAGACAATTGTAGACAGGATTACAAGATTGACAGGATTTACAAGACGAGATTGTCTAGTGTATATAGTGCAATAGACAATATGTTTGTAACCGTTGATGAACGAGATGCACGGCCGCTGTACCAGCAACTTGTTGACGAGATTAAAACGCTGATTGCGCGGGGTGAACTGGAGGAGGGGACGCTGCTGCCGCCCGTGAGACAGGTGGCGTCGGACCTTGGGGTGAACCTGAACACAGTCGCTTTTGCCTATCGCCGACTGCAAAAAGAAGGGCTGATTCGCGTCAGACATGGCTCAGGCGCGGTAGTCATATCCCAAACCCTCAAAGACAAGCCTGACGACCGTCTGCGCGCTCAACTACGCACTGCCCTGACCCAACTTATCCTCGCCGGACTTAAACAGCCCGAGATCAAAGCCCTCATCAACGAGGAACTCGAAGAACTGCAAAAACAGTAGCCACAAAAAAGCACAAATCGCTCAGTTAAAGCCACAGTTATGTGCTTTTGTGCCTTTGTGGCTTAGTTCGGGCGCGACGGCTCGATGTTCTTTCGCGGCAAGCGATTGCCCGTGTCGGGATCGATCATCCGTTCACGGCGGCCCATGGGTGTGCCGAACGTCCCGGATGGATTTGCCGGCGGCGAACGGCACGCACTGGACGCGTATAGCCGCCTGACGGCGTTCCACCAGAGGGCGTTCCATTGCTATTCGACCGTTCGGTGGCTGAGGCCAATTACCTCTGGCCGTCGGGTAACCAAGACCAAAGTACGGGCTGTACAGTGACGTCGAGTACGAATTGCCGTAGGGCGAACCCCAGCCGTAATAGAACGGCAGGAACGTGTAGCAGCCGGCGCGGCTGTTGTAGAACCACAAACCCGGCCGAGCGCGAAAACGGATCCCAGTCGCGGAAAGAGGCAAACGCCGAGTTGATCATCCGATCGTTGATACGTCGATTGGCTTTCGCGAGGGTTTCTGCGCGTTCCTTGCTCCAGGTATCGATGTTTTCCTGAACCTTCTTCTCTTCCTTGGTCAGTTTCGCGACCGAAACGTTGGTGGCGCTGAAAACGACCTTATTTCCGCCCTTAACTTTCGTGTGCGAATCGCTGAGAATGACGCGGCCTTTCCGGACGATCAGCTCGGTGGCGTCGTTTGGAATCACATTCAGCCGGTACAGCCCCTGTCGCACGATCGCGAGTTTTGTGTGGGGAGTACTGATGTTGATATTGAGCTCAAGTCCATCCGCGCCGGTAGCTTCCACGATCGCGGTACCGCGCAACAGGCGAACTTCCAGAT
Source organism: uncultured Acidobacteriota bacterium (assembly GCA_963748155.1). GTDB lineage: Bacteria > Acidobacteriota > Blastocatellia > Pyrinomonadales > Pyrinomonadaceae > PSRF01. The sequence goes on from CAVVHV010000008.1 coordinate 355,694, forward strand.
TCGCAAGGGTGTTGTTCAGAGAGCTCGACTTCAGAATCGCCGCCCACGCGCAGGTAAGAACCCGGATTCAGGAGGATTTCGATGCGGCCATCGTTCGCGGTTCGCACTCGATCGCCCGAGTCCAAATCGTCGGTAATCGAGAGTTGTTGCCAGTCAGACTCGCCTTTCGGGTGAACGTCTGCCTGGCCGGTAATCGCATTAATCCCGCCCGCCTTGGCGGAAATCACGAATTTTTCGCGGTTCTGAGCAAGGTTGACGATTCGAACAGCAGAGGATGAAGGCCACTGAAAGAGTGAACAACACTGGGAGGCTGAAAGCTTTTCTCATCGAAATACCCTCCGATTCGCGATACAGATTGTGGGCGGGCGTTAAGCTCCTGAGCATTATAGTCGGCTCAGGGACATTTACAAGTTTTTAAGCTGCCGACTAAGAACGAGATTTTGCAAAGTAGCCGCGTTTAGTACGAGCGAATAGATCGGTCCGTGTCGCCAAACGGACCTCGACTGAGCGCCATTTGCCGTCAAGCGCCTTGTTCGTGGGACGATACCCAATGCTGTAGACAGTACTGAGGTCGCGCATTACCTGTGCATATACCATATCGAGATCGCTTAAACGCGCTGCTTTGTACAGCGGAGTGCCGCACGTGTTCGCAATCTGAGCGAGTTGTTCGCGCGCGGTGGCGTAGGCCGCACGTGAGGTGTAACGATGCTTTTTTATCTCCTCTTCCTCGGTGTCGAGATAGATAGGAAACACGATCGTTTCCGAGTTCCTGATTCTCGTCAGCAACTCTTCAAATGGGATTCGCGAACCAGGCCCCTCAACATCCGGAAGTGCATTGTCGACGCCATCAGTCATCACGACGATCGCGCTGCGACGCAGCCCTGATCCCTGCGGGATCAGATCGCGAAGTACCCAGTCCATTGAATCCCAGAAATTCGTTCCGCCGTAGGCCTCATCGATCTCGTCGATCGTCTTTTTCAACTTCTTACGATCCAGACTGAATGACGAGTACAGCGCCGGACGATCCGTGAACGTCACGATCGCAATGCGATCGACGTCGCGGGCCGCATCGACAAACCGCTTCGCGGAGTTCCGAATCATCTTCAGTTTTTTGTCATTTGAAGCCGAAAGGTCGAGGAGCAGAACGAGATCGAAAGGCGTATCCGCAGCAGCGAAGAATGAAATTTCCTGCGGCACTCCGTCTTCAAGAACGACGAAGTCCTTCGGGTCGAGCATGGGTGGCGGAGCGTTAGGAGGAAATCCCAGCACGCTGACTTTCAGATCCACGAGATCTGAATCGATGCGAACAGTTTCGACTGTTTCGGGCGGGTCTTGAGCAACGGCAATGGCGCACAGAGTAAGAACGAAGAAAAAAGTTGTAAACACCCTAATTCGCATAGTACCCACGTTTACCGCGCGGCACGGCGTTAGTGCGACTAACGCCGATCCGAATCGCCCGCCACTTCCCATCGCGTGTGCTGTTTGAAGGACGATACGCCAAACTGTACATCGTTCCAAGATCCGCGACGACCTGCTCGTAAGCGCCCGCGAGATCCGTCAATCGTTCCACTTCGTAAAAGACGCCGCCGCCCGCGTCAGCCATCTCCTTCATACGATCGTGACCGGCATCAAACGCCTCCGGCTGCGTATCCTCAGGGCTCATCGCCTGATACTCGGTGTTCAGCCACAACGTGTATAAGACACCGTCAAACTCCTGAATGTTTCGGAGTGTTTCCTGGTAACTCTTGCGCGAGCCCTGCTGTCCGCTGATACCGGGAATTGTTCCATCAAGCCCGTCGCTCATCAAGACGATAGCGCGTCCTGCGCGACTTCTTCGACTCTTTCAACAACTCATCCATCGCGAAGTTGGTCGCGTCGTAAAGCTTCGTGTCGCCGCGCGCGGTATCGATCGTTTCGATTCTCTGGCGCAGCAACGTCGCGATCGGCGGTTAACTGCGAAATAACTTTAGCTTCGCCGGCAAAAGTGATCACGCCGATGCGATCTGCAGGTCTCGCTGACTCGACAAAACGAATCGCAGCGGCACGAATCAGCTTGACGACTTCTCTCGTAGATCCGGACAAGTCGATCAAGAGCATGAGATCGAAAGGCGCAGACGACGACTCAAACTGCACAATGCGTTGCTCCTGACCATCCTCGAACAGCTTGAAGTCGGATTGGGCCAGGTCTAACAGTCCGCGATTAGTGCTGCGATCGATGACACTGATGTTGAGCGTTACTAACTGTGAATCGACGCGTATGACGTCGCCTTCGCTGATATCATCGCTGGTGTTGACCGGATCGGCTGGAGTTCCGGCTGCACGCTTTGGACCAGTCGCGCCGAGTAGCTCAGGCTCTCTGGCCGGCTGAGCTGTGGTCGCGATTTCGGGGCGCGACGCATAGCCGAGGACTATCGCGCCGGCTTGTGTTTGGATGTCGATCTTTCTGCCGCCATTTCCGACGCGTGTTTGAAATGGCTGATTCGCGGTTGGTGGCGCGCCGTCAAGAGAGGATTTGATGGTCCCGCGCAGACGACCGCGCGGTGATGTCAGCATTGTCAGGAACTTTGATCTTGAGATGAATCGGCACGACCGGATCGACTGGTCGTCGCACGACGGAGATCGTGATGAGCGAGCCGCGATTATCGATAATGATCGGCGATCTGGTTAGCCTCGTTGCGCCATCGCCGCCGATTACAGCGGAGACAGCGACGTAGCTATTGCTCCACACTTCCGCCGTCACATCGCCGAAGTCATTGCGAACTTTTAGCTGGCCGCCGGCAGGCAAATCGATGCGGATTTCGTCATCGGCGTAGGCTGTCGTTGGGGAGAAGGCTGCCAGAACTATAAGGCCCAACAGGACCTTTTGAACCTTCAAGAACATAACGAATCCGGTCATGATAGCAAATCCGAGCACTGGTCCGCGTAATCCAGCAGGTTACAGTTATAGCCACAGATTACACCGGATCACAGGCTCAATCAAATCCAGCATCGACGTCTCATCTCGCGCGGGTTCGGATGGCTTTTCGGGCGGCGGCGCGCCGGCGAGATCCGAGATCTTCAACAGCAGATTGTTCTGGTTCGTCGCGTACGGCAACGCAGTCTCAATCGTCACCACACCCTCGCGAATGAAATTCTCGATCACAGTATCGAACGTCTGCATTCCGTCCTGATCGCCCTGCTCCATCGCGTCGATCAGCGACTTCCCTTCCGACTCGCCTTTCTCAATGTACTCGCGCGTGCGCATCGTCGATTTCAGAATCTCAATCGCAGCCACTCTGCCCTTCCCGTCCGCAAGCGGAATCAGACGCTGCGAAACGATGAACCGAAACGACTGCGCGACACGCGTCCGTATCACTTTCTCTTCATTCTTGGGAAACACACCGATGATTCGATCCACTGTCTTCGACGCGTCGATCGTGTGCAACGTCGACAACACGAGGTGACCAGTTTCAGCAGCTTCGAGCGCCACTTCGATCGTCTCGCGGTCGCGCATCTCGCCGACGAGTATCACTTTCGGCGCCTGCCGCAGCGCCGCGCGCAGAGCGATTGAGAAGCTCGGCGTGTCAGAGTGAAGCTCGCGCTGGTGAATGGTCGAGTTTTTATGCGTGTGCAGAAACTCGATCGGATCTTCGATGGTGACGATGTGGTAGTAGTGCGTCTCGTTGATGAGATCGATAATCGCAGCGAGCGTCGAGCTCTTGCCGCTTCCGGTTGGTCCAGTGACCAGCACGATACCGTTTTTGATATCTACTATCTCTTTCAGTACTTCCGGCAGATTGAAATCGCTGAACTTCGGCGGCCGCATCGGGATCACGCGCATGATGATCGCGTGCGTGCCGCGCTGCTTGAAGATATTCACGCGGAAACGAGCGTCGCCGGGAGCGCTGAACGAGAGGTCCGCGGAGCCAGTCTTTTCGAGGCTGTCGAGCGCCGACTGCTGCGCTCCGATGATCAGTTTCGCGATGCCTGCGGTGTGGGCGGGCGTCAACTTCTCGAGACCAGGAACACGAACAGGCACGAGTTTGCCCGCTAATTCGACCTGCGGTGGCCGTCCCGGACTAAAGATCAGATCGCTGACTTTGTCTGAAGCGCGCAGCATTTCACGCAAAACAGCAATGAAGATTAAGAGCTGGTGGGGCCGGAGTTTGAGTAGTTGAGGTAGTTGGTGTTTGGCTGCTCATTTTGGAACTTTTGTTTAGCTGGCGCGTCAAATCTCGCGACAACTTCCGCTAACGAATATTGTCGTATGAAGAACAAACTACTTTCAACTTACGTACATCCAAGAGTTCGTTCTATAAGAGCACGGTAGCCGAAAAGTTGGACCGCGCTCCGAAATTGAAAAGAAAGGCGCTGGAAAGATGGCAACCTACAGAGATCCTGTTAGCTGCTTTGCACCACTTGAAGTAATCGAGCGCCTGCTGGAAATTCGTGTTGAAGCGGGTTATTCGCCTGCCGTATATCTTCTTTCCCCCGATGATTTGGCAGACTATCTCGATGCATATGGCTTCGATGTGTATGCATTATCGGAGGCCGAAGCTGAGTTTCACTTTGGCGACTATCGTGCGCCACTCGCACCAGGCGGTGATCACGCCCACTGCTCACTGACCGCACACTAGCATCACAAATACTTTCGCAGTTGGCAACGCGAAAGATCGAAACCCGAGTTCAGAGTTCAAGCTTTAGCTTGCAGGTTCCAAAACCACAGCCTAAAGGCTGAACTCTGAACTCGGGTTCACTTATCTTTGAGCGCCTTAATAACGAAAAACGTCACGTCATCAGTCGCGCCCTGGTTTGCGGTCCACTCCAAAACCGCCATCTCCAAACTCGCAATCAGCTCACGCGCAGGCCGTTCGTAGTTGTCCTTAACTGCCTGCACGAGCCGGTCACGTCCAAACTCCTCGCCATCAGGATTCGACGCTTCAGTCACACCATCAGTATAAAGCACCAATATGTCGCCCGGCTCGAGCAACAAGTGATACTGGTGATAGCGAGTCTCAGGAAACATCCCCAACGGCTGTTCGCCATATTCGATAAAGCTGACATCGCCATTCGCGTTCATCAGAAATGGCGGATTGTGACCTGCATTCGAATACGACAACGTTCGATTCGAGGCGTCGAGAATCGCATGAAACGCCGTCACAAACTGGTTCCGCTCGATCGACTCCCACAGCAGGTAATTCACTTTCGAGAGCGATACATTCGTCGCGTAACCGATGTGCGTCGCCGCTCGCAAACTCGATCTCAGAAAAGCCATCAGGATCGCCGCGGGCACGCCTTTTCCGGACACGTCAGCAATCACGATCCCGATTTCATCGTCGTAGATTCGCACCCAGTCGTAGTAATCGCCTGAAACTTCTTCTGTCGGAAAGTTGTAGGCGCTGATGTCGTAACCGGGTAATTCCGGATCGTGTGCCGGCAGCAGCTCGAGTTGGACCTGGCGGGCCACTTCCAACTGGCCCTGTAGTCTCTTCTTCTCGATCAACTGCTCGTGCAACATCACCTTCTCGATGATGATCGCCACCTGCGACGCCAGCAGCATCAACACTTCGAGATCGTCGTTTGAATAAGCGTTGAGCTCGTCACTTTCGAGATCGAAGACGCCAATCACTTCGTCGTTCGAGATGATCGGAGCGACCATCTCGGAGCGTGTGCGATCGCGCGCGTTGATGTAGACGGGATCTTTGCGGACGTCGTGAGAGATGATCGGCTGACCGCTGACAGCCACACTGCCGATAAATCCCTCACCGAGTTTCAGGTGCAGATCGGACAAGCTCATCGATGTCGTAACCGCGCACGGCTTCGGATTTGAAAGTGCAGGGTTCTTCACCTTCCGGGACGAGCTCCGGGTCAAGACACTGGAGCACAAAGATCCCGGCTGCGTCGTAAGGGATCAGCGAATCGAGCGTGTCCATCACCAGGTTCAGCACTTCCTGAAGATCGAGTGAACGGCTGATCTTCTTGGTGATGTCGAGCAGCATGCGCAGCTTGTCCGTCGTCGAGAGACCCTGCGATGCCAATTCTTTCAAACGTTCCGTCATACAGTCCTATTCATTATTTTGCGGCACTGCGCCGCGGGCTCCTTTGCGTGAGAGATCTTTGTGCTCGTGCCAGAGCCGCGTAATCTTCATTCGATATTCAACCAGCTCGGGGCTGACACGGAAGTGTAATCCAATCTCCGTAGAAGTCCTTCCCTGCAAGAGCATTCTCTTCAAAGACGCATAGGGCACTAAAGCCGCGGCGCCCACCGCGTAGGCCTCCTCCTCATCGGCCTTGCGGTAGTCGCGATTCATTACCTTACCACGATCATCCCTCGTTACGATCGAGAGCCGGTTGGGTTGGTGGCCCAAAAACACGTGACAAATCTCTTCCATCAATGTCGAGTTGGTACGCGAACGACCGTGCGTCGGGTTCAGTATCACCAGTTTCATGCCGTTCGGAAGCGTACACGCGCCACCCGACCAGCTCTCCGAAGCGGAGCCGAGCAGGTGCTCACGCGCACTCTCGCTCAAGCCTTCCACTTGATCGAAACGGATTACGATTAGATTTGCAAAGCGTGCGAGTGCGAAGGGATTTAATGGCTGGTCAATGCGGACGCGGGCGAAGTCGCGCAGGCCAAGAGCTTTCAACTCAAAATTTCGCCACTTTTCACCTGGAGGTAGATCGCCAAGCAGCACTCGGAGAGTATACCGGATTCACTGTGGTCTAACGTCGCTTCTTCGAGCTCTTTTCGCCGCTTTACTAAACTGAGTGTAAGCGACGCGAAACAACTCGGAAAGCGCAGCCGCCGTTTCGGGCGTGAGATTTTTGTCGGCACGAAGGTGAGCTTCGACAATCTCCGGCGTGGGCTCTTCCGGGTAATAGATCACCGCCTTTGATTCTTCTGCTTTTGGATCGCGACCACTCAGGATTCGCTCCATTGGGACATCGAGCCACGTAGTGAGTCGGGCGATGTTGTCTGCGTCAGGTTTGCCGGTGCCGTTCTCGATGCGTGAGAGGGTCGAGGCGGAGACGGATGTTTCACTAGCGACATCGCGGAGGCTGAGCCCGAGCTCTTCGCGCCTGCGCTTGATGGCGCGTCCGAGCTCCTCGGTGTTTACGAGACCTTTGGCTGGACGATTCCTGGATTTCATGCCGCCTAACCTAGCACAGCCGGGGTTTTAGACGCAAGACTTTGTTTTGTACGATGAAACAGCGCCACGAGATAGAAGCACAAAAGGCATAATAGGATCACTGATTTTGTCCTATGCTATTTGTAGCTATTCTTTTTGGCTACTGTCTTGAGGAGCCCATCGCGAGGTCGCGGGCTTTGGGCAGGACGTCCACCGCTTTCGCCACCTGCGGATCGTCCGTCATGATGAAAACTCTGTCGCCAACTACACGACCGTAAGCAGCAGTAACGATATTGAACCGCAGCTCGCGCTCGACGAAGGCACGGTAGCGATCGATCGTTGCCGCGGTCACTTTGTACGCCGGATCGGATGTCACGAAATCACGGAATGCTTTGAACATCGCATCCGTGATTTTGAATTCTTCCGGCTGCAATTCATGCCGGAAATCGATCCCACCGTCGATGCGGCTCGACTCTAAACCACGAATGCGACCATTCACCAGCTCCCGCGCGAAAGCAAATATGGGACTTAACAGACGGCGCTGAGTTAAGTTCACAGTGCGCGGACCGATCGCTTCATCAGGCGAGATTCCACCGCCGCCATACACTGCGCGGCCCGTATCAGTCTTCCTCTCAGGACCCGCAGGCTTCGTCGGTTCTTTTGGCTCACGTCCGACGCCTGCGCCGTGCGTGTAGTAATCGTAAAACCCGCCGTTTGAATAATCGCGCTGAATCAAACGACCTGATGGCGTGTAGTACTTCGCGGACGTCAGCGTCAGACCCGCGCCGTATTCGAAGTGGAATGATGCTCTGCACGAGTCCCTTACCGAAGCTGGTCTGGCCCACGATCAAGGCGCGGTCGTGGTCCTGCATCGCTCCCGCGACGATCTCGGACGCTGAAGCAGTGTTTTCGTTGATCAGGATTACGAGCGGCGTCATGTCGGGCGCGTTGTTTCGCGACTCATAGGTGTTATCACGAAAACCGATCGCGGCCTTTCTGCGTCAGTATCAACTGCCCGCTGCGCAGAAACACTTCAGCGACATGAATTGCCTGGTCCAGAAAACCGCCCGGGTTGTTGCGCAGGTCGAGCACGAGCGAAGTCATGCCCTTAGCGTGCAGGCGATCGAGCGCGTCGAGCAGCTCGTCTGTTGTCGTGTAGTTGAAGCCGCGCGTCATGTCGATATAACCAACACCGGGCTTCAGCATGTAAGCGTCAGGTATTGAAGGCTGCGGAACGGCGTCGCGAACAATGTCGATCTTCTCGATGCGCTTGTCGGCGGCGCGTTCCAGCGTCAGCTTGACGCTCGATCCACGTGGACCACGAATCTTGTCGCGAACTTCCAGCGACGTCTTGCCCGTCATCTTCACACCATCGACTTCGACGATCTTGTCGCCGTAGCGAAGTCCCGCACGACCCGCGGGAGAATTGTCGAAGGTGGCGGTGATGTAGGTGTCGGCCTGATCGCCGCGAATATAATTCTGTATCGAGGCTCCGATTCCGAAATACTCGGAGCGCTGATCGGTCTTCAGCTCGTCAAACTCTTCGCGGTCGTAGTAATTGGAATGAGGATCGAGTGAACGAAGCATGCCGATGATCGACGACTTGTACGCCTCGTTGTAATTGAGCTTCTTACCGTCGACGTACTGATCCTGAACGAGCTTCAGCGCTTCATCAAAATCGCGCTGAACCCTGATCGTCTCGGGCGTCGCGCCTCGCGCGGGCCGCCGCCCGCTAGTGCCGGGAGTTTGCGCGATAACAAAACTCGGAATGACTAGAGATATAACAAGTAGGACGAGAGCGACGTGAGCCGAAATTCTTTTCACTGCGAACCTCAGTTTTGTAAGACTTCTGGCGGCGAAATTATTGATTTAGCCGCGCCTGCAATATAACGGATGCCGACTGGCCGAGCAAGGTTGTGCTCTTCCGTTGATCGACCGGACGGGTTGCCTCTTTTCGGTCTGGCTTTGACCAATACGCCGAAGGCGTTGGCTAATTTAGCCCAGGGTTGGAGCGCAGCGACAACCCTGGGGTTCACCATTAAAATTAGGATTAACCCTGAAAGGGTTCGCCAACCATCGAACCCTTTCAGGGTTGTTCACGATGTGGTGGATTGATCCCAGGGTTGTCGCTGCGCTCGAACCCTGGGCTAAAATTAGCGAACGCCTTCGGCGTAATCACGAACGGTACCCAGAAGTTGCCTTGACCGTGTTTCCCGCGCTCCGTAGAATGAACCTACATCGACAAACTATCGTAAAGACGGACAGGTAGAATTCGGTACTTGGCAAAGGAGTCTATACCAAAATGAGCAGTCCGTATCACAAGGAAGAACCCCCGACACCTGAGCGAATCGACGATCTGATGCTTCGTGACGACGATCCGGAATGGTGGGATGAACAGAATCGAGCCGCCTCATCAGTCCGCGACATTGCCTCGCGCATTCCGGAATCACTGAGCGCAATCGGACGCGATATCAGTAGGACCATCGAAAAGGCGATCTCGGCAAAGGATGATTACGTTGTGGCAGTGAAAATCTCGCCTGAAGCCCAGGAGAAACTCGAGGCGCTGGTCCAAGCAGGTGTTTTTCGGAATCGTGCCGAAGCAGCCGGCTTCCTGATCGATGAAGGCATTAAGACCCAGTCAGCATTGTTTGAACGTGTCAGACAGAAGCTCGCTGAGATCGAACGACTGCGAGCTGAGCTGCGCGGCTTAATCGCCGACAAAACCGTCTGAGGCTTCAAGAACCGGGCGCTCACCTTCGCGCCTGACTTATTAACGCCCCCCAAAGCAGTGCTTTACCTTCCTCGCGAACGGTAAAGCACGCCTTTGTTTCTAGTGGGAAAATTTTTGTGGCAGAACGATTTCACTTACCATCAACCCCAATCGAAGAATTTAAGCTGGCTAACGGCCTGCGCGTTGTCCTGAGTCCGGACCGCGCCATCCCTGTTGTTTCAATCGCCGTGTACTACGACGTCGGCTCGCGCAACGAGCGAGAAGGACGTACCGGCTTCGCTCACCTGTTCGAGCACATGATGTTTCAGGGCTCGGAAAACGTTCCCAAAGCCGCGCACTTTCAATACATCTTCAACGCCGGCGGCACGATGAACGGCACCACTTCCACCGAGCGCACAAATTACTTCGAGACTTTGCCGTCAAACTACCTGCCACTCGCTTTCTGGCTGGAGAGCGATCGCATGCGCTCGCTGAAAGTGACGCAGGAGAACCTCGACAATCAACGCAACGCAGTGCAGGAGGAGAAGCGACTACGTTACGACAATCAGCCGTACGTCACCGCGTTTCTTCGCATGAACGAGTTGATCTTCGCGAACCCAGCGAACGCGCATTCAACAATCGGCTCGATGGAAGATCTCGATGCCGCAACGATCGACGACGTGAAAGAGTTTTTCCGTATTTACTACGCGCCGAACAACGCCGTGCTCACCGTCGTCGGTGACTTTGATAACGATGAAGCACGCGCACTCGTCGAAAAGTACTTCGCGAAACATTCCCGCGCAACCAGATCCGCCACCGGTCGATGTTTCGGAACCGGAAGCAGTCGCAATTCGCGAAGAGATATTTCACGATCCGTTAGCGCCCGCGCCGGCGTTTGTTCTCGGCTGGAAGATACCGGAAAGACGCACGCCGGTTTTCTACGCCCTCTCACTCGCAGGCACATTGCTTTTCGAAGGTGACAGCTCTCGCCTGTATCAGAAACTCGTGAAGGGTGACGAATCAGTTGTCTCGATTGAAGGTGGCGTTGACGAGCGTCGTGGACCATCGGCGCTGTACATCTTCGCGCTGCCAAAACCCGGCGAAGACGTCAGATAAGATTCGCGAGCAGATCTTCGATGAGATTAAGCGAATCGCGACCGATGGACCAACCGAAGCAGAGATGGAGAAACTGCGAAACTCGCTCTGCAACGATGCGGTCCGTGGCCGGCAGTCAACGATGTATCGCGCGCAGCGACTCGCTGAGTTTGCGTTGTACGATTCAGATCCCAATCTCGTCGATTCCGAGTTGGACCACTATCTCGCGCTCACTGCTGACGATATTAAAAATGCGATTGCGCGTTATGTCGACGTCGACAATCGTGTCGTGCTCGATATCATTCCTGCTCCTGCTGCTGACGTCACTGAAGATGTAACTGCTTCCGCTTCGCCACAGACACCAGGCGATCCACATCAACCTGCTGCGCCGCCACCGCAGGTCCCGGACGTTCCCACGCCGGAGCCTGAATCGCCCGTGCACGCCGAAATAGTTCACACATCGCCCTCAGAGCAACCAAAAGATCCTGCGGACGTTCCGCCGCAAACTAAACCGGGACCGGTCCACTACATCCATAACATGAGTCAAACAGAAATTTTTCGTAGCCAGGCGCCTGCGCCGCTACCACCTAGACCGATCTCCATTCCCACGCCGAGAGAGACAACTCTGCCTAACGGGCTCTCGCTCGTCGTCGTTGAAGATAGTCGACTGCCGCTGGTCAGCTACCGGCTGGCGTTTCCCGTTGGCGGAGCATTCGATCCACCGGGACTTCCGGGTCTGACCGATCTGCTCGCGGGTCTTTTGCCTGAGGGAACTCAATCGAGAACGAGTAAAGAGATCGCGGACGAGGTCGCGCGCATGGGCGCGAGCTTGTCAGCGGGCGCAACGTCTGATTACACGATCGTCGGAGCGTCAGCGCTTGCTCAGTTCAATGATCAGATTCTCGATTTGATGGCGGAAGTGATCCTCGAGCCTTCGTTTCCTGAAAACGAAGTCGAGCTGGCGAAGCAGAATACGAAAGAGAGTTTGCGACAGCAGCGTGCGCAACCGTCGTTTCTTGCGAGCGAAATGGTTTCGCGAGTGATGTTTGGCGATCATCCTTACTCGATAGTGGCGCCCACGCCGGAGTCGATCGATCGCTGTACACGCGACGACTTCGTCGAGTTTCATCGCAGCAAGCTGGTTCCAAATAACGCCTTCTTCATCGTCGTCGGCGATGTTCGTTACGAAGATATTGTGAATCGGCTCGAGTCGCTGTTTTCGACGTGGGAAAGAGGCGAAGAAGCTGGTGGCGAATTTTCCGGCTCCTCCAGTTCGCACGAAAAGGACGGCGTATCTCGTCGATCGACCGGGCTCGGCTCAGTCAAACATCGTGATTGCAAACAGCGGCATCACCCGGACCAGTCCTGATTATTTTCCGTTGATGCTGATGCACACGGTGCTCGGCGCGACTGCGTCGTCGCGGCTGTTTATGAACCTCCGCGAAGACAAGGGCTACACGTATGGCGCGTATACGAACCTCGACGCGCGGCGTAGGGCCGGAACGTTTCGGGCGACGGCTGAGGTGCGAACGCCCGTCACCGGCGACTCGTTGAAAGAGTTTTTCTACGAGCTCGAGCGAATTGGCAACGAGCCGGTGTCGGACAAGGAAATCGCCGACGCGAAATCGTATCTCACGGGCGTGTTTCCGATTCGACTCGAGACGCAGGAAGGATTGACCGATCAGTTAGTGCAGATCAAGATGTTGAATCTGCCGAACGATTATCTCCAAACTTACCGCGATCGGATCCAGGCAGTGACCGTGAGATGAGATTCAGCGCGTTGCAGAGAAATACATCAAACCGGATGAAGCGGCGTTGATCGTCGTTGGTGATGGCGCCTCTCGTGATGGAACAGATCAAACCTTACTGTGAGGATATTGAAGTCTACAACACGGCCGGCAAGCGAAAATCCACCGAAGCGTCAGAACCGACTGATCCTGTAGGCGCATGGTCAATCGAGATCGATACGCCACTCGGGCAAAGCATTCCGGCAGCGTTGACGATCGAGCCCGCGGGCTCCGGGTACACGGCGGTTTTTCATTCAGAAATGGGCGACGCTGAACTCGGATCGATTGAGGTCAACAATAAGTCGTTCAAGTCAACCATTTCTTTGGAGATGGAAGGTCACGCTGTTGAAGCTGAGGTGTTCGCGAGGTTCGACGGCGAGCAGGTCGAAGGAACTTTGAAGCTGCAAAACTCCGAGGAGCTTCCGTTTACGGGCAGCAAAGACTGAACAGAGCGGTGTGCTTGGACGGGTCAGTACCAACCGCGGTAGCGGGTGGTACTGACCTCTTCAAGCTCAAATAAAAGCGCCCGGCATGGCCGACATGCCGGGCGAATCACAGGAGGAACCGAGTGTTATGGTCGTCACTATTCTTGCGACGATCCGTTAACCTCGAACGTTCAGATGTCTTTCAGCACTTAACAGGTTGCTTGCAACGCTAATTGCGCTCGTACCGCAGCGCCACACCCTCGCCACCAACTACCCATCCGATCTTTTTGTTGAAATTGAGCGAGTAAAGGTTTTGCCTCGTTGTCGATTCTTGTCGCACCCACGTCTTTCCTTCGTCACTACTCCTGAGAATCGTACCTGCGCGCCCGATTGCCCAACCTTCATCATCGTTTAAAAACTGAATACTCAAAAGCGTGACATTCACGTTCGTCGGGATCACTGTCCACGTATCACCGCCATCAGTGGTGCGCAACAATGTTCCACGTTCGCCAACAGCCCAGCCGTTTCTGTCGTCGCGAAAATCCACGTGATAGAGCGTGCCAGTGAAACCGACGTTCTGCTTTACCCAGCTCGCGCCGGCGTCCCGCGTGAACAGAATCGTGCCCGCGTCACCGACAATCCAACCGCGTTTGTCGCTCACGAAATCGACATGTATCAACTCCACACGACTCGGCGCGCGCTGCCTGCGCCACGTCTCACCGCCGTCGTCCGTGTAAACAAGAATACTGTCGACGACGCGCTCGCGTTTGCTGATCGAACCGACGACCCAGCCCTTTTTCTTGCTCGAAAAACGCACGCTGTACAACTCGACGTCTGCGCCTTCGAACTCTTCAGGAAGAAAGATTCGCGACTGCTTCCAGTTCGTGGCGTCGCGAGTGACAAATATGGAATTGCCCGCGAGGAAAAAGCCTGCTTCCTGGTCACGAAAGTAGATGTCGTTTATGCCGGCTTTAGTCCCGACGTTCTGGCGCACCCATGATTGACCACCGTCCTGGGTATAGCTCAGGTAACCACCATCGCCACCAACCCAGCCACGTTTGCTGTCGAGAAAGTAGACGGTGTTGAGATCGTTTCCAGCCGTGTTGATCTTGACCGGCATCCAGCCCTGGCCGCGTGCTGATCCAGCCAGAGCCAGAAACACGAAAAGGGCCGCAGAAAAGCGCGTTAGCTTCAAAGTTCTGGTACTCATACTGATTTTGTTTTCAGTTTTGTACCTTAGGTGGCGAGGCTTAAGACAAGAGAGATGCCACAAGAGGCACAAAAAGCACAAACACTGATTTTGCGCTTTTTGTGCCTTTTGTGGCTGAATGTCACTTTGCGTTGACGCGGTAAACGCGCCCATCGAGCACGACGACGACACGCTCTCCTAACGAGAAGTAACTTCCCAGCTTAGGATTCTGCTTCAAGAGCGCGAAATACTCGTCGCTGGCAAACACGAGCACCGTCTCCGGCAACCGCGAGTCAGTCTTAAACTCCGAATCAGTCCACACGCCGTCGATCAGATAAAAGGTCTTACTCTCAACTCGACGGACTGCGTCTTTGCGTTTGTCTTCGCTGAATCGGATCACGATCCTGCTGCTCGCGTTGCATCTTGCTCTGCTGCACGGCTTCAGCACCCGTTACCGTTACAGATTGCGTCATTGGAGCCGGAGAGCCGGAGGAGAGGGAGCGTTTGCCGAATTCAGGTTTCCGAGTCCACCCGTAGCAGCTCGCCCGCGCGCCGGTGGTCTAACCATGAAGTTGTTTGTAACACTCGCGTCTTCCAAAGCGAGGTACGACGTGTAAGGCGTCACGATTCCGTAGCGCGTTCCTAGATCGACGATCTCGTCGCGCAACTCCTTCTGTTCGCCATTCGAGCGCACCTGTTCCATGAGCCAGCCAACACGACGAGTCGCCCACAAACGCGGCAGAAATCGTTTGCATCGCTGACGCAATGGAAAGCTGAGGTTCGAGTACGTGTAAGTCCGCATTGCGCCACCTGCTTTGCCGCTGAGCTTCATATGAATTGAATTGAGATCTGCTTCGTTGCTGTAGCGCCCGATCAGTGTCACTTGCGATCCGCGAAACGCGTCGGGAATGCTGCGCGGGTAAGTCAGATCTGTTTGTGCTCCGCCCATGTCGAGCTGTAAGTCCGTGAGCACTGGATAGTTCACCTTCGAAAAGAAACTCGAAACTTTGACTTCGAGATCTTCTTTCGGTTCAACGTAGTCGGCAACGCCGCCATTCTCCGCGGCAAGCTTGTCTAACAAGGCTGTGTTCACGTCGTAACCAACACCGAACGTAAACAATCGCACGCCCGGTTTGCTCGCTTTGCGCACGTTGTCGAGTATCCTCGTGACGTTCGTCTCGTCGACTGTGGGTAAACCGTCAGTCATGAACACCAGCATCTTCGGTCGCTCGCGATCGGTTTCACTGAACTGGCGTAATGATGCGAGTAACGATTGGTTGATGTTGGTTCCGCCAACCGGCTTCAATCTTTTTACAAACGCTTCCCCGCGCGCGCGACCCTTCTCATCAGCCGCGATCACGCCCGCTTCCATCAGGTGTTCTTCACCCGCGAACGAGATGATGTTGAAGCGATCTTGCGGGCGCAGGATCCTCACGCCGTAAAGCAGCGCCGCGCGTGCTTTCTCCATCTTTCCTTCTTCAGCCATCGAGCCTGATGTGTCAACCACGAACACAACGTCCTTCGCCGAGTACTCCTGCTCCGACCAATCGTCTTTCGGCGAAATCATCAGGAGGAAGTAGCCATGTTTTCCGGCTTCGCGGTGCGTCAGCAGAGTCAGGCCGAAATCTTCTTTCGAGATGGTGTAGAACAATTGGAAGTCCTGCGGTTCCTTGCCGCTCTCACTCTCGAATGACACGAGCGATCGACGCTCGTTGCTGCGCTTCACGTCGATGACGTGGGTGGGCGAATAAACGTTGCGCAGCGGATCTTTGCTTTCGACTTCGACTCGTCCAGCCACCGAGCCGATCTGAGTTAACTGGCGGCCAGTACCGAGCGGATAGCGATACGAAACCGTACCGCCTTCAGCGCGCACGACCTGCGTGTAAGTTATCTCGAGCTTCTTGTCGGAGTGCGGGAGAATCGGAAAGATGCTGGCCTGGAAGAGATCCTTGCCTGCGTATTCGAGCAATCCCGGATCGCGTTGCCGGCGGACGATCTCGTCGTAAATCCGGCGCGCTTCTTCGCGAGATCTGACTTCACCGACGAGGCGTCGGTCGCCGTCCCAGATCGCAAACTCAGCGATGGAAGCCGATTCGGGAATCGGAAACAGGTACGTGCCTTCGAGTGTCGCATTCGTGTCGTTACGGAAGACCTGTTCGACGTGAGTGGTAGCGACTTGTGAGCTGATTTTCGTGTCGATCTTGATCGACTTGATGGGGAGGGCGCGCGGGAGAGTGACTGGTCGCGGGTCCGGGCAGCGGCGGCACGGGCCGGGAACGATGACGCCTTGCGCGCTGGTGATCGTTGCGAGGGCGCAGAGGATTGAAAAGGTCAACAAAAGGCGCGTGATTGTTTGAGTTCGCATGAGATTAATCTCCGAAAAATTGACATCGCTGAGAGGTAGAACGGCGCTTTACTTCTGATCTTGCGCTAGACGAGATAGTTGGAGACAGGATTTACAAGATTTTTCAGGATGCTCAGGATTCCTGTTAATCCTGAAAAATCTTGTAAATCCTGTCTAATGCCTTAGTACAACTCTCTAAGCCGCCGATTGAAAATCAGGACACCGATCCCAACCATCGTCACGACGAAGCCACCGAACGCGAGTGTGTACTGCGGGCCGAAGTGGTTCGAGGCGGTACCCGCGAGGATGTTCCCTATCGGCATCGTACCCATAAACGAAAGCAGAAACATGCTCATCACGCGGCCACGCATCTGATCCGTGACGAGCTTTTGCAGGAGAGTGTTAGTAATCGCGATGGAGCACACAAGCGCAAAGCCGAGCCCGAAGAGGAATATCAAAGATGGCGTCAGCCGCGAAGACACTGCAAATCCCGTGATGCATATCCCAAACAGGATCGCGCCTCCGAGAACCAACCAGCCCTTCCTTCTGAAGTCGCCAAGATAAGCGACCAGCAGCGCACCGAGGAATGCTCCGGCGCCGGCAGTACCCATCAATAATGCCAGACCTGTTTCCCCGAGGTGGAAGATGTCGCGTGCGTAGATCGGAACCATACTGAAGTAAGGCGCGCCAAATAGACTGTTCACAGCCGCGAGGAGCAACAACGACGAGACGCGTGGCCTGTTTCGAACGTAACGCAAACCTTCAACCAGGTCGCGCCAGATCGCCCGTTTCTTTTCGGAAGGCGCCAGTGCATCCGGACGGCGCTCCATTCGCACCATCCAAAGCGCCGCCACCACTGCGATGAACGACAAGCCGTTCGCAAAGAAACAACCCGCGAGTCCAAACACTCGAAACGCGACACCGGCCAATGCTGGTCCAACCACGCGCGACAGTTGAAACTGCGTCGAGTTCATCGCAATCGCGTTGGCCACGTCTTCACGACCCACGAGATCGTATGTCATTGCCAGATACGAAGGACTCGCCAGCGACATACAACAACCAGTCACAAACGAAAACCCCAACACCATCCATCGATTCACCAGGGACGTTGCGACGAGCGCAGCCAGAGCGAGTGCAGCGAGTCCGGCTACCACTTGCGTGTACAGCAGCAGTCGTCGTCGATCGATCCGATCGGCGAAGACACCACCGAGTAGTGTGAGAACAAAACCGGGCGCTGTCGCCATGAACGCGTCGAGCCCCAGCCAGAACGCCGAGTTGGTCAACTGCAACACGAGCCATCCCTGCGCCACCGCCTGCATCCACGTCCCGATATTCGAGAGAAACGCACCGATCCAGAAGCGCCGGAAGTTGCGATTGGAAAGCGCGCGGAACATTCCGCTGCGGCGAGCGGTGGGAGTGACTACGGGCGCAATCTCAATGGGCATGAAAGCTAGTCTTTATCATCGAACTTGCAAAATCGCTAACGCTGATTGGAGGTTTCGCTCCATTCGATTAGAATTGCGACAAAGATGGGACATCCTCACTGGAACATCTTCGAATGGGATCATGCCGATCGAAAAAACGGTAATGTCCAGCACCTACGTGATCACGGCATAGAACCGTATGAAGCTGAAGAATGTTTTTTGCATCGATTCTTCTACACTAAAGATTATCGTCGGTTTGACGACGTTTACTTGCTGGATGGAAGAACTAATCGCGGCAGAAGGTTAAGGCTTGTCTTTCAAGACAAAGGACATGGAATTGTGCGCGTGTTTACGGGCTGGGATTTGAGCCCGAAGAAAAAGCGATGAAAAAGCGAATTGCTAAGTTATCAAAAACAGAACGAGATGAAGTCGAGGCTTCGTATCACAACAAGAAGCCGCAAGAGTTCGACGACCTCATGTCTCGTGGAAAACTGCACCATCCCAAGTCTCGTCGCAAATTACCTGGAAATCCGACCCGAAAGACAGAAACTCCCTTGAAGCAGGTGTCTAAATAACTCTCGACTAAGACTTGCGCCGCAAAGTAGAGAGAGGTACGCCGGTGCCGCCGCGGCGGTCGGCGACGATCTCGGCCATGATGGCGAGGGCGACTTCTTCGGGGCTGACGGCGCCGATGTCGAGGCCGATGGGGGCGTGAATCTTTCCGAGTTGGTCCTCAGAAATCCCCGCGTCGCGCAGGCGATCGATAACGATCGACGTGCGGCGCTTGCTGCCAATCAGACCAACGTAGTCAGGATTCGTCTGCACCGCAATATGCATGCACTGTTCGTCTTCGTTGTGACCTCGCGTCACTACTGCGACTGAAACACCATGACCGTTTCCCACCGCCTTACGCACTGCGGAGCTCCAATCGTCAGCGACGAGCAGCTCGATCTCTTCCTCGGGAAAGCGTTCACGTTTGAGAAACTCGGCACGATCGTCGATCAAGGTAGTGTGATAGCCGGTGAATGCAGCGAGCCGCGCCAGCGATGCTCCAACGTGTCCGGCGCCACAGACAACCAGACGCGGCGCGGGTTGCAGTCGTTCAAACAGTAGCGACGTTTCACTGACAGTGAACATGCGCGTTTCTTCACGTGACGCGAGAAACTCCGGCGCCTTCTCGACCACCCACTGATCCAGATTGCCGAGACTCCCGGTAGTCGCGCCGTTCTCGTGAACGAGCATCTTTGCGCCAATCGATCCGGGACCACTCACGAGCGTGACGACCAGCGCGATCTCGCCGCGTTCCAGTATCTGCTCAATCACCTTCGTCAAGGAAGATGTTTGATTGTTCACGTCAGTCATCGATGTTGCTTCGTTACTTTCGATCAGTTTCGGCTTAGCAAAGCCGATTACAGATGCGGCCCGGCGCAGGAGCCAGAGTGGTCCAACCAGGAGATACACGGGGTTCTTGAAGAAAGCCGGTTGATTGCCTTCGATAGCGTGTCCGACAAACTGCAATATCCAGCCGGCGATGAACAGCGCCAGCGCCCAACGCCAGTTGAAAAAGAAGAGCGGCAGCGAGATGACGATCAGCGGAATGCCGATGCTGTGGGTCAGACGGTTCAGCGGATGCTGGTGTTTGGCTTTGTAGTTAGCGAGGAAATCTTGTGACATTGACGTTGATGACGAATCAGTCTTGGACAGGATTTACAAGATTAGACAAGATTTACATGTAAATCCTGAAAAATCTTGTAAATCCTGTCAAACAATCACTTCAACAAATATATCCATCGTGCCGCCACAAACCATCCCTTCTTCACTCGCCTCGTCGGCGGTGAGTGAGAAGTGGTGCAGCCGCGATTCACCGGAGCGCAGGGCCGCTTTCGCCTCCGCCCAAACCTCGGCCTCGATGCAGCCGCCGCCCACCGTCCCCGCGACTTCCCCGTTTTGAAAGAAAAGCATTTTCGCGCCACGTTGCTGCGGAGTCGAGCCACGTGTATGCGCGACAGTGGCCACGACCACACGCTCGCCCCGGTCGTTAGCCTCATTAATCAAACGATACAAATCGCGTTGCGGAATAGTGGACATGGAACTTTGTGCTTCGTCGTTCGTGTGTTCTGAAGGAGAGTCTACGTCACCGCGACCAAAGTACAAAGTATCAGCCAGCCAGAGCACAATGGCCCACTTTTCCACTTGCGGCAAATTACTTTGTATTGTAAAGTCACGCACATTCCTTTGCGAGACAGGAGGGCACAATGGAAGAAGAACGGCAGTTCCAGCCTGGACAGCAGTACCTCCCCGGACCCAACCGGTTCACTTTCTTCGCTGGCGTGATAATGCCCGCCATCTCGATCACGGTTGAAGCCACCACCCATATCTGCGCCGAAGTCTTCTTCGATCCGATACCAACAATCTGGCATCTCCTGCTCGTGATTTTTGTGCCACTCGCGCAGATTCAAGTCTGGTTTGCGATTCGCAGGCGCGCCGACCGATCGACTTGCGCTCGCCGCCTTTCTGAATGCAGTCATGATCGGGATCTCGATCTTCTATTCAATCGTGTACCTGCCGCTCATTCCGATGTCACTGCTGGCGCTTCTCTTTGGCCTTGGCTTGTTGCCGCTGGCGCCGTTCCTGTCGCTGCTCGCCAGTTTGATCATGCGTCATCAACTGAAACGAGTTGCGGCCACAGCTCCTCGGCAGAGTTTTGCCGTCAAGGCAAGAGGACTTCTCGCAGGTTTGGCGTTGACGGTCGCAGCTTATCGGAATGATTGAACTACCAGCCACTGTCACAACGTACGGGTTGTACCTCGCGACCTCAGTCTCACCGCAATCGCGGGCCGATGGCATTCGTTTTTTGCGAAAATACGGCAGTAAGGACACGCTGCTTCGCAGTTGCTTCAATCGAACCGGTGCGGCCACCGATCTGATTGGTTCCGCATTCTCAATAAAAAATCCCGTAACGCCGGAAGAAGCTCAGAAAGTCTATTACCGCGTGACTGGTGAAACTTTCGACGCGTCTATTCCACCGGAACGCGTTGGGGTAAGACTCACGACACGAGACACGATCGACTTCGATCGCAATCAGGGCGGAACGCAGGTTGGTGGCGGGAAGTTAGAAGGACTGTCACTCACAAGCTCGAAACTCGACGGCCAGATGGATGCTGACGGTGGCGTGGGCTACATGGAGTGGACGCTTGTCTTTCGCAACGACTCCGACGTGCAACGCGAGGCTCGCACTGAAGTGCAACTGCCGCCCGGCGGCATCGTGTCGAGGTTGACGTTATGGGTAAACGGCGAGGAGCGCGAGGCAGCGTTTGCCGGTCGCAGCACGGTTAGAGAGGCTTATCAAAAAGTTGCGATACAACAGCGCCGCGATCCGGTTCTCGTAACGACGGCCGGGCGTGATCGAGTTCTGGTCCAATGTTTTCCGGTGCCGCCGAACAATGGCGAGATGAAGATTCGCTTTGGTATTACCCTCCCGCTCGTGCTCGAAGATCAAATGCATGCAAAGCTGCGGCTGCCACATTTCGTTTTTAGAAACTTCCGCATTCCTGATGATGTTAAGCACACCGTCTGGATTCAGGGGAAGACTGCGATGGGGACTTACAATAGCCTGTTACAACCCAGCCGCCAGGGAGATGTTTTCAGCGTGGCTGGAACGCTCGACGACGACTGGCTCGCCAGCAGCGGCTCCTCCATCACTTTGGACCGGTATGATGTAAAAGAGCAGTGGAGCAAAGATCCTTTCAATCCGGGGTTTGTTATTACTCAATCAGTTGCTGAACACTCACCGTCTCACTTGCACCGAATCGTTATCGTGATCGACACCTCCGCAACAGTCGTGAATCACCTTCCAGACAATCAAGAATGCAATCGCATCTCTGCCATCTGATCTCGATGTGAAACTGGTCTTAGCGGACACCGATGGTTTGACCGAGAGCGCGGACTTCCCGACCTTAAACTCTTCGAAATTTGAAGGCGGCGCAGACAATGCACCGGCGCTGTTGAAAGCGTGGGACCTTGCCGCCCAAAAGCCGGGAAACAATGCGATCGTCTGGATTCATAATCCGCAGCGTTTGCTGCTTACGCCTGTCGATGAGCTCCGCCAACGCTGGGAACGACCGTATGGACCAAAGCTCTACTCGGTTCAAATCAGAAGCGGCGCGGATGAAATCGAGAGGAGGCTCGACGGGATCAATGAAGTTTTGCCGGTTGCGCGTAGCGCATCACTCCAGGGCGATCTGGAAATTCTTTTCGCACAACTCACCGGGCGCGTGAAGAAGCTGGAGTTCGTGAGATCCAGCAGGAAGTTTGATAGGCAGATGGCGATGGCTGGAACTGAAACGTCTGATCATCTCGCGAGACTGTGGGCCAGTGACGAAGTGACCCGGATTTTAGCTATGCGAGATATGTCGTTAACGGACGAAGCTATGACGCTTGCCGCTCGCTATCAACTGGTGACGCCGGTAACTGGCGCGGTTGTTCTCGAAACGGCGGACCAATATCGCGCTTCCGGTCTCGAGCCAGTCAATGCGGGAACCGTGCCGACGATTCCTGAACCGGGGATGGTTGCGTTGTTGATAGTGGCCGGTGCGTTTTTGATCTGGCTGATGTACATGAAGTATCGCAAACAAGGTCGAGGTAGCTGCACCGTATGAAGCGACTGTTATTGGTCCTTGGCATACAGGTGATTGCGTTTTGGAGCGTTTGGCGCTGGTACATCTCGCGCGCGGTGTATTCGTGGGATCAACCGTGGGGCGTGCTCGCACTCGTCGCTGCGATCGTATTTTTAATAACTTCCCGTAAGCCCTGGCCGAAGACTGAGCGTTCACTGCTATTGCCCACGCTCCTCGTGATCTTTTATGCGGCGACTTATTTCTCGTTTGCACCGCTCGCGCGGGCCACAGTCGCGTTTACTGCGTTAGCCGTGACGGCGAGCTCACTCCGTTTCGGAAAGTCTTTTCACCCAGGCTTGTTTGGGCTGTTCTATCTTTCGTTGCCGACGCTGCCAACACTGCAATTCTTCGGCGGATATCCGTTACGAGTCGTAGTCGCCGAATTAACGGCGCCGATTCTGCGCATGAGTGGCTTTGCAGTGATTCCGGAAGGAACATGCTTGAACTGGGCGGGCCAGATGATCTGGATTGACGCGCCGTGCAGCGGGATCAAGATGCTCTGGGTCGGGCTGTTTTTAACCTTCGTTGTGTTGTGTGTTTATGAATTGCCGTTGCTGAAGACGCTGTTACTGTTGCCGCTCGTGGGTCGTTGTGATCATGGCCGCGAACGTCTTTCGGGCCGTGGCGTTGTTTTATCTCGAGGCTGGTGTGTTGAGTATGCCCTCGTGGGGCCATGAATATGCTGGTGTGATTGCGTTCGTGTTGGAAGCGGCGGGGATTATCTCGATCGTTTTGCTGCTGAGAAGAAGGAATGTATGCGTCGTAGCTACGTCCACTACATAATCGCTTGTGCGATAGCAGCATTGATGCCGTTTGTGTCTGCGCGTTTCGACGCTCCGGCGACTGGCGCGACGGTGGTGACGTTTCCTGGTTGGCCCAGCACGTTTGAAGGCAAGACGTTGACGCCGCTGCCTCTCAACGAGATGGAGAAAACGTTTGCGAGTGACTTTCCCGGGCGGATTGCGCGCTTCAGTGACGGCGAACGCGAAATCATCGTGCGCTGGGTCACTGAAGCTTCACGAATGCTGCATCCCGCGTCTGATTGTTTCCAGGGTCTTGGTTACACGGTAAAGCCACTCGCGGCACATCGTGATCAGAGTGGATCGCTGTGGACCAGCTTCGCCGCTACAAAAGGCGACGAGCGACTGCTTGTGTACGAACGAATCAATTCTGATTCCGGTGAAACGTGGACGGACGTTTCGGCGTGGTACTGGTCGGCGTTGCGTCACGAGGGTAGCGGCTCGTGGTGGGCGATAACAGTGGCTGAGAAACAGCCCTGAGATTTATCATGTGAATCCTGTAAATCCTGAAATCCTGTCAAAGACTTAGACAGGATTACAAGATTTGCATGATTTACAAGCTTCATCTTAAGGACCACCCTATGACAAGATTCGTTTCCTTCGCAGTTCTTACTTCTCCTCGCCACCACTGTTTTCGCGCAAACCGCACCCGATGCCGCCGAGCTCACGAAACTTCTGAACGACTTTCTCGCCGGCGCTTCACGCAACGACGTCGCAATCCACGATCGCTTCTGGGCCGATGATTTGATCTACACACGTTCCGCTGGTCGTCGCGTGAACAAAGCCGAGGTGATGCACGATGTTCGTACTACACCCGCGCCGAAACCAACTGATCCAAAGACGATCTACACCGCGGAAGACATTCGCATTCAACAGTACGGCGACACCGCCGTGGTCGCGTTTCGCCTCGTAGCAACCACGGAAAACGGCGGGACGAAGAACGTCGCCAATCTTCTCAACAGCGGCACGTTCGTCAAGCGCGATGGCAAGTGGCAGGTCGTTAACTGGCAGTCGACGCGCATGCCGCGCACGGAAGCGGAGAGCAAAACCGAAGTCACAACAGCAAACGCCGCGACTTCACGAAGCAATATTGTCCGCCGACATCGACAAACTCACCGCGCTAACCGATCACACGTTCGTCTGGACACACGGCTCGATACAAACGACACGCCAACAGTTATTCGACGATTTGCGTGCGAAGAAAGTGAAGTATGGGAAGCCCGATCTGGCGAAGGTGAGTATTTCAGTTTACGGCGATACAGCCATCGTGCGCGGTGAAGTTTACACACTAATCTTCATCAACCAACTGGGCGTCTGGCGCGCCGTCTCACTTCACACGAGCACCTAAAAATAGAGCAAGTCAGGAAGGGTGGCTCTTCCTGAACTTGCTCAGTTCTTAAACTCTTTTGTGATTTTTGTGGCTAAGGTTTTCGCGGCTTCGGCTGTCTCAACTGGCTGTGCATCCATCTGTGCACGGCGCTGCTCGAGCTTCGCTCGTAAACTGTCGACTTCCGAATCCGCATTCGCAACCGCGACTTCCAATCGCGACCGGCTGGTCTCCGCTAGTTTCAACTGCGCTTGAACTCGCCCTCTTTCACCCTCGAGTTGCTTCTTACGCGTGTCGCGAGTTACTTCCGGACGCGTGCTTCCATAACCGGCAACGGAGGATTCAATGTTTTCCGGCCGTAACGCAAACTCGATCTGCTCAAGCCGCGCTTCGAAATCAGCAATCTTGGCCTGGACGTCCATCAACTGACTGCGCAACTGCTCCGCTCGCTGTTCCGCACGAGTCAGTCGCTCCATATCGAGTTGGTAGCGATCGTCCTCCTGCATATGCGTCAGCTTCTCGTTCAGCCTGTTGACCTGGTTCGTGAGGTTCTTGATCGTCGACTGCGTCTCTTCCTCTTCCGTGGGAACCGGAGTGGTAACTTTAGGTTTCCAGCCCTGGAGCGTTTCTGGAGCAGAAGGATCCTTCGTCCCGTCAGCAGTGCTGATGATCTTCACATCGCCGGTTTCAGCAGGAGTTTGGCTGGCGTCCGGAGGCGCGATCGTCGGATTCGTAATCACTGGTTTGGGCGCCGCCGGCGTCGGCCGGCGAGCACGTTTTTTACGCCGCGTTTGCGCATCGCCTTCGACGAGACAGAAGCTCACGATGAGGCATGCGGCGACGAGGACTTTGACGTAATTGCGAATCCAAACAGGCATTGTGGTGCTCCTTTTCAGTCCTGTCTAAGATACTCCCGGTATCAAGATGCCATCAAGCTCCGGCCAGATGCTTCAAGGCTTCCACGTCAGGCGCCTGCTCTTGTTCCAGCAATATTCGCTGAAATTACGCTACTTGCGCCGCGCGACTACCTCATAGAGCGCGTTCTTAAAAAACACGCGCTTCAGCCGGTCGCCAACATGCCGCGGCGGCTGTTTACGCGCCCTCGCCCTCGCTTCGTCGACGTTATTCTTCGCACTCAGTATGCTGAGTGGCAGGCCGTCAAATAACCGTTCCGCGGCTTCAACAGTCAGGTGCGTCGTGTGATCCGCAAACGGCCCGACCTCATACGGCACGCCCACGGCTCTCCAGCTCGAATGCACACCAGCCGCAACCGCGTAGACCGGATGATGAACATTCACCGTGAAATACAGCAAGCCTTCCGGAACCAGAATTCGCGTCAACTCGCGCACGATTCTCCCCGGCGACTCCGCATGATCAACCACGTTATCACAAATCACGACGTCGAAGCTCCGATCAGGAAACGGCAACGACTCGCCCACCGCAGCCACTGTTGGAGCACAGCTCTGCCAGCGCGGAAAGAGGTTTCGATAACTAACCGCAAGGGGATCAACTCCGATTCCATTTTGCGAACCGAAGTAGAAGATCAACCCATGCGCACCGCTGCCGACTTCAATCACACGCGCATCCGGCTTGATTGGCTGAAACTTTTCAAGCGTGTCACGCACGCGTCGCGACGACTGGATCATCGCGCTGATGACCTCTTCTTCGCGGCCGCGAAGGTGTTCCGCCTTGCGTTGCTGGTAAGCAAGTTGGCGCGCCAAGCGCCCGCTGCGCAAGTTTCCTTCGCGTGGACTCTCCCCAACTCATTTATGTGTTCTTTGTGCTTCTTTGCGGCTTAAAACGGCTGAACTTTGAAACTGATATTCGCGGCGGGCGCGGCATTCGTTAACGCCTCGACGCGAATCAGTTGCGCTCCTGCTTCAGCATATTCGCGCACGTTCTCCGTCGTGATCTTTCCCGCACACTCGATCGCGATCGCGCTCGACAATTCGCGCGCACTCGCGGCGAACTGCGCAAATTCCTTCGCGCTGAGATCCTCGATCACCAGCACATCAGCGCCGGCATTTATTGCTTCACGTACGTCGTTTTCGCTTGCGACTTCCACCGCCACTTTGTGCAGGTAACCGAGCTTCTCTTTCGCACTCTTCACCGCGCCTGCGACACTGCCGAGAATCGAAATGTGATTCGAGGTCACCACCACACCATCATCCAAACCAAAACGACTGTTATAACCACCACCGAGTTCGACAGCGTATCGCTCAAGCGGACGCAGACCCGGAGTAGTCGCGCGCGTGTCTGTGATCTGAGCGCCAGTGCCTTCGACTGCTTTCACGTACGCGTTCGTGAGTGTCGCAATGCCTGAGAGTCGCTGTAGCAGATTCAGGGCCACACGTTCGGCGGAGATCAGCACGTCAGCGAACCCGACCATCCGCGCGATTACTTTTCCCGCTTCGACTTCTTCACCATCCGAAACAAACGCCTCGAGTTGCTGCTGCGAGTCGAGTGTTAAAAACACTTCCTCCGCGGCTTCAAACCAGCAACGATCATGTTTTCGCCCGCGACGAACCGAGCGCGAGCGCGCGTGTTGCGCGCGATGATCGATTGCGTGGTGATGTCGCCGCGTCCGAGATCTTCGCGCAGAAAGAGACTGATTTGTGAATAGAGCGCGCCTTCGTCGATCCAGTTCATTGGAGGTTCTCGACTGTCTGCTGGAGTTGAGACGATTGTTGCGCGATGGCGGCGATGCGCTCGCGCACTTCATTCACTCGCTCGACTGGCGCTCGCGAAACAAAGTTGGGATTGCTGAGTTGCGCTTCGAGCTTCGCGGCTTCGGCTTGCAGTTTTTCCTGTTCGCGTTGCAAACGACGACGCTCTTGTTCGAAGTCAATCAAGCCTTCGAGTGGCACTGCCAGCTCCGCTCCACCAGCCAACACCGCGCGAGCCGAGGCTTTCGGCGCTTCGAGTCGCTCGGTCACAGAAATTTCAGAAGCACGAACGAGACGCGAGATCTGTTCTCGCGCGCCGAGAAAACGCGACGCAGGTTCTCGTCAGGCGCAGCGACGACGATCGGAATTCGCTCCGCCGGTTTGATGTTCATCTCGGAACGAATGTTTCGCACGCGCGAGATCAACTCGATGATCGCCTGCATCTGCGATTCTGCGGCTTCGTCGATCAAGTTTGCCGCGCCTTCCGGATAGGCAGTCAGCATCACCGTCGGCTCCGCGTTCTGATAGGCTGGATGCAAACGCTTGTCGCCGGGCAGACGTTGCCACAACTCTTCAGTGATGTAAGGCATGAAGGGGTGCAACAACCGCAGCGCTTGTTCGAGAACGGTCAACAGCCGCGTGCGTGCTTCCGTGCGTGCGGCTGCTGGGCTGTTCCGCCGTCACGTCGGCTTTAGCCAGCTCGATGTACCAATCGCAAAAATCGTCCCAGAAGAAGTGATATAGAGTCTGCACTGCACCGTGAAACTCGTAAGCGTTGATCGCGGCATTGAGATCGCGTGCCGTTTTGATTTAGTCGTGAAACGATCCAGCGATCGTGCAGCGCCGTGCTCTGCTCGAGTATCTCCGGTTTAACTTCCGCGCCTTCCGAATTGAGCAGACAGAACCGCGCCGCGTTCCAGATCTTGTTGGCGAAGTTGCGATACGACTCGACTTGCTTCTCGTTCCAACGAATGTCAGTGCTGCCGACCTGTGCGAGTGTGAGACGCGTCGCATCGACGCCGAACTTGTTGAACACGTCGATCGGATCGACGCCGTTCATCTTCGTCTTCGACATGCGCTGGCCCTGCGCGTCGAGGATCGTTCCCGTGATGAAGACATCGGCGAACGGCTCCTTGCCGATAAACTTCATGCCCATCATCACCATGCGCGAAACCCACAGGAAGATGATGTCGCGCGCTGTTACGAGCACTGAGGTTGGATAGAAAGTTTTTAGATCCTCGGTGTCGTTGGGCCAACCGAGCGTCGAGAACGGCCAGAGCGCGGACGAGAACCACGTGTCGAGTACGTCCGGATCCTGCGTGAGCTCGCTCGTGCCGGCTTTTGCGCGCGCTTCTTCTTCGGATCTGGCAACGATCACGTCGCCGCCCGGCGTGTACCAGGCGGGAATCTGATGGCCCCACCAGAGTTGTCGCGAGATGGTCCAGTCGCGCAGGTTCTCGAGCCAGTCAGTGTAGACTTTCTTATAAGGCGTTTCGGGAACGAACTTCGGTTTATCTTCGCGCGACATCAAGCCGAGCGCGAGATCGCGCAACTGGTCCATCTTCATGAACCACTGCGTCGAGATCAGCGGCTCGATGACTTTCTTGCAGCGTTCACACTTGGAGATCGAGAACTCGTAATCGACCACTTTTTCGAGCAGGCCGAGTGCTTCGAAATCTGCGACAACTTTGTCGCGCGCTTTGTAACGATCGAGTCCGAGGAAGTCTGCACCTGCGTCAGCAGTCATCTTCGCGTATGGATCGATCACGACCACCTGCGGCAGGTTGTGACGCAGGCCCATTTCGTAGTCGTTTGGATCGTGTGCGGGAGTGATCTTCACAGCGCCTGTGCCAAACTCCGGATCGACGTACTCGTCAGCAATGATCGGAATCTCGCGGCCGGTTAGCGGGAGCATGATCGTTTGGCCCACGAGCTCGCGATAACGATCGTCGCTCGGGTTAACTGCAACAGCAGTGTCGCCTAGCATCGTTTCGGGTCGCG
The DNA here is from genome assembly GCA_963748155.1 of uncultured Acidobacteriota bacterium. GTDB lineage: Bacteria > Acidobacteriota > Blastocatellia > Pyrinomonadales > Pyrinomonadaceae > PSRF01. The sequence continues at coordinate 385,247 of CAVVHV010000008.1, forward strand.
TTGTCGCAACAGTGACGCGTCGATCGCTGTTCTTGATCGGATACTGGAGGTAATAGAGTTTTCCGGCTTGCGGCAGCTTCTCGACTTCGAGATCGGAAAGCACGGTCTGGTCCTCCGGGCACCAGTTAACAATCCGGTTGCCGCGATAGATCAGTCCTTCGTCGTAAAGTCGAACGAAGACTTCGCGCACGACGCGCGAAAGATCCTCGTCCATCGTAAACTTCTCGCGCGACCAGTCGACCGAGGCGCCTTCGCGACGCATCTGCACGGTGATCTGTCCGCCCGATTCGCGTTTCCACTGCCAAACACGTTCGACAAACTTTTCGCGGCCGAGATCGTGTCGCGTCTTCCCTTCCTTCTTGAGAGCGCGCGAGACCATGAGCTGCGTGGAGATGCCGGCGTGATCGGTTCCCGGCAACCAGAGCGTGCGATAGCCACACATTCGTTTGTGCCGCGTCATGACGTCCATGAGCGTGTGCTGTAGCGCATGGCCCATGTGCAGCGAGCCCGTGACGTTTGGCGGCGGAATAACTATGGTGAACACGCGCGCGCCCGGATCCTTGTTAATTTCCGGCGCAAAATACCCATTCCGCTCCCACCGCTCATAGTGGTGCTGCTCTGCCTCTTTAGGGTCGTACTGTTTGGGGATCTCCATGCGTACTCTGTGCGTATTGGGATGAAAACGAAAAGCAACAGTCTACGCTAGACAAGCGACAAAGTTCAAAAAGTTCATTGCAAGAATCTCGATGTTCCTGCTGATTAGCTGGTAACTGCTGCAGCCTTCGAACTATTACGCCGAAGGCGTTTCGCTAATTTCAGCCCGAAGGGTTGGAGCGCAGCGACAACCCTGGGAAAGCAAAATCCAATGTCGTAAGAACCCTGAAAGGGTTCGCCAACCTCCTAACCCTTTCAGGGTTTTTCCATATGGGGATGAGATTCCCAGGGTTGTCGCTGCGCTCCAACCCTGGGCTGAAATTAGCGAACGCCTTCGGCGTTTCAAACAAAATTTTTGAAGTCGCAATTTGTGACCTCAAACGAAAGCAGGTGGCTCGGGCGAAGTCACCTGCTCATTAAACTGAATCGAAATAGTCTTTACTTCGCCTGCTTCTCTAGCTGTTGCTTGATCAACAACTCCGCCAGATCCGGAACGACCTCCCACGCAATCTCGCGCACAACCTTGTCCGACATCATCTCAACCACGCGTCGCGCGATGACGTCGATCATCTCGGGAGTGAGTTGGCCTGGAGTAAAAGAAGCGGAAGGCGTAACTGAAGCAGCGACCGGTTCAGGTTCAGCAGCGACAACGGGCTCTGGCTCAGGTTCGACAACCGCAACCTCCTGCATCTCAGACGCAAACGGAACTTCCTGCGTGTCTGCAAACGAAGAATGAACCCGTGGCTGGTAAGCCGACTCGTACGCACTCGCCGCTACGACAGCTTCCTTCACCTCCGGCTCCACGAACGTGCGCATCGGCGCTGCCGCATAAGCAGGCGCAGCGACTTCATCCGGCTCATCATCAAGGTCTAAAACAAAATCGTCATCGGCACTCGCATGCACGGGCTCATAATCCCCAATGTCCAACAGCACGTCTGAATCGCTCTGTGAATCGTTGCGCGTCTCAGTTGTCATTGTCTCCTCACGTGGTAACGATTCCGTTGCGACAACCGGCTGTTCCACCTTCTGTTCGTGGTCTATGAATGCCTGTTCGAGCGGCAATGTATCCGCCGTCGTAACTTCCAACTCATACGTGTCCATCAGCTCTTCCGCTTCCGGCTCTTCGACCTTCGGAAGTTCCGCAGTTGGACTCTCTTTCTCGGCAGGCGGGCTGGATACCAGCGACCCGACTCTGTCGATCAGTCGTCGAATTGATTGAAATGGTTTGGTCAAGATGTCATCCGCGCCAACTCTGCGCGCCTCCGCTTCGTCGAACGGCTCAAAGGAGCCCACGAGCAGCATTACGGGGATGTGTTTCAGCTTCTCGTTTGTTTTGACGTATTCGCAGACCTCGTAGCCGTTGCGAGCCGGCATAAAGACGTCTGCCAGAACTATATCGGGTTGCACCTCCAGGAGCTGATCAATGGCCTCCTGGCCATTGTTCACAATAACGACTCGCACACCTTCGTCAGCGAACGTAAGGTCGATAACTTTCTGAATGGTGGCCGAATCGTCGGCAAGTAGGAGTTTGCGTCCAGCTAGCAAAGCTAATCCCTTTAGCTGAATTGCACCATCGGCGGGGCCTAGTGCGTATGCACGGATGGCGCAGGCAAGTCGACACGAAGCGGGCCTCGGAAAGGCCCTACAGAAACCTAACACCCGCGGTAAGGGGCAGTCAAGAGTTTGTTTTAGAGCGCTTGAGCTAGGGGCCGGTGACGACGATGTCGTCCGGTGTGTTCGGTTTGCCGTCCGGGCCGAGGGAGCGGAGGGAATAATGGTCTGGCTGACCTTCGTAGCGATAGGGGCGGTGCCAGGGATCGACGCGGATCACACGCAGTAGATAATGCGGGCTCAGATGATCAATCAGGACTGATTCACTGTCAGAAACGACATATGAGCCACGTTCGCGCCGGAAGTCGCCCAGGGCTTTGGCGATGGTTGAAAGCTCATCAGTGGCGGTGGAGCGTTTTGGCGAGGTCGATCGCAGCCGCCAGTCCAGAGACATTTACCCAATCACGATTACCACTCCTAAACTCTGCAATTCGCCAGGTTTTCGCGTCTCGGCACCAAACGGAAGTCTGCACGAACAAACGCAACTACCAACGCCGCCGACTCCGATCCAATCGACAACCCAAACGGCGAGATCTCTTTGATCCGCACGTCATCCGAAGGCAGCGCGACGCCGAACAAACTCGCCACCAGACAACGCGCGCGCTTCGTCGTCAACTCCGTGTCTGACTTACTCCGCGCAAACTCCGACCGCGCATCACACTCACCGGCCGGCAACTCAGTCCCGGCCGCACGCGCAATCACTTCCAACTGCTCCCAACGATCCGGCGCCGTTCTGATCTCGCGCAATTGCCAGTGCCCTTCGTTCAATCGCAAACGAAAGACAGTTTGAATCTCAGCACTGACCTCCGCAGCCTCAGCCCCGCTCGCGCGAATCGACTGAATGCGAACAGCATCACTCGGTAGAGACCAACCGAGCATGTTCTGTAACACTCGACGCGCGTCCTTTTGACTAATATCGTCGAAGTAACTGTAGGGGCGGCCCTCCGTGGCCGCCCCAGTTCGCCAATCAAGCTGGGGCGGCCAGAGACGGCCGCCCCTACAGTTGCTCCCTTGAAGATCGATAGGCGTCAGCAGGCCACAAAGAAGCACAAGAATGACATACGGTAAACGGAGCATCTTACGAGTCGGCAGTCTTCTTACCAATCAACATCTGCAACATGATCTGTAGCTGCGCTGTTGTGAACGGTTTGGGCAGGAACACGACCGCACCCGCAGAAAAACTGTCAGACGAAAGCTTCGGATCCTGCTCGGCAGTCATCATCATCACCGGAATCCGTTTCAGTCGCTCTTCCGACTTCATATAACGGACCAGCTCAGGACCGGAAATGTGCGGCATGACGACGTCAAGAATCGCGGCGGTGAAATTCGGATCCGCTTGCAAGATCTTGTAAGCCTCGCGCCCGTCACGCGCCGTCACCACATTGAAGTTTTCTTTCTCGAGAATCGTTGCGATGAGACGAAGAATCGCTGGATCGTCGTCAGCGACGAGCATGCGCCGGTTATCGTTCGTAAGGGTGTCGTTGTTCTCCATGTGAGTGTTCTTCTCTTGCTTTCAAATTTCCACTGCGCGACAACTCTCACCAGCCTGCGTGGAAAGCTCCGCAGCGAGTTTGATCGCAGCGACCATACTCGAATGCTCGGCGAGTCCTTTGCCGGCGATGTCGAAAGCGGTGCCGTGGTCCACCGAAGTCCTGATGAAGGGCAGGCCCAGCGTTACGTTCACGGCCTCGCCAAACGATAAACACTTTACCGGAATCATCGCCTGATCGTGATAACAGGCGACCACCGCATCAAACTCACCTCGCGAGGCACGCAGAAAAACCGTGTCTGCCGAGAACGGCCCCTGCACATTTATATCATCAATACGACGTGAGGCTTCGATCGCGGGCATGATCTCCGATGCCTCTTCCACTCCGAAGAGTCCACCTTCAGCTCCGTGCGGATTCAACGCCGCGACCGCAAGTCGCGGGCGCTCAATGCCCCAACGCTGAAGCTCGCGATGCGTAAGGCTTATCACTTTCACGATGCGATCGCGTTCCACCATTCGAATCGCTTCCGCAAGTGGAACGTGCGTCGACAGCAGCACGATGCGAAGGTTCGCGGCGACAAACGCCATCGCGTATTCCTCGGCGCCGGTGAGATGAGCAAGAAACTCCGTGTGACCAGGAAAACTGTAACCACCAAGAAAGAGGGCGCGCTTGTTAATCGGCGCTGTCGCTATCGCATCGATGCTTCCTGCGGCACACAACTCCACCGCCGCTTCGATGTAATCAGCCGCGGCTTTTCCCGCAGTGCCCGACTCGATGCCAGGCTCGATGAGGCCACTGATGTTATCGAGATGATAGATGACGGGTTCGGAGAGATCGTCGGGAAACGACTCTTCAGTGCGAATGATGTCGTAACCGGATTGCAGATCAAGAGTGCGTGCCGTGTGAGCCAGCAACTGAGCATCGCCGATTATTACCGGCACGCAAACTCGTCTGATTTCTTCTTCGGCAACAGCTTTGAGAACAACTTCCGGCCCGATGCCGGCAGGGTCTCCCATGGTGATGCCGATACGCGGCAAAACCCGCCTCGGTCGAGGTCCCGGGGTCGTTGAGCTTTGTTCTGAGTGTCGCATTGCTTGAGGCGACGCACTGTTGTCCAGGGCGAGACTCAGGGCGAGGCGGTATCAACTATCCTTAGGCGCTGGCACTTTCAACACGCTCGTCAGCCTTGTAGATGTACTTGATATTCCGCTTGAGCACGAGCAGATTCGGCGCACCCTTTCGGTTGACCTTAAGAGCGCCACGATCGTACCACTCGATCGTGCCTTCAATCTCTTCGCCGTCTAGTAGAACAATCACCATCAGCGTGTGGGCGTCGATCTGTTTCTTGTAATAAAAGATCTCCGCGTTGGTTTCGTTGGGAGGCGGAATTCTTTTCTTAACCTGGACCGGCGCATGTTGCTGGGGAGCGCGTTGTTCACGAGTATCACTTGAGGCGCGGGAGCTCCCATTCGAACGCTCTCTGGGCTGCGGAACTTCTCGGGCTTTGCCCTTCACTTCCGCAAGTGTGGTTCTGATGAGTTTACGATTCACTTGATTATTACCTCCAAAAATCTATGACGGGCTTTCACCCAGTCGAGAACTACCAATGTATAGGACACAGGGCTTTTGATGTTCAGATCAGTGTCAAAGCTCTCGCAGGCTGCGGCCCATCCGAGGAGAGGAACGAACTATACCCGTAATGGAATTTCCTGCAAGGAATGGACGACATGCTACACAACAAAAGAAGAAAAAGCAAAGGAGAAAAACCTTGCTGCTTTCAAAGATTTAGATGCAAGAAATGATGCAAGCAAGTGGGAGGTAGCAGGCGTAATTTCATGCTCAAAAAAATAGACAGGATTACAGAATTCTCATGATTGACAGTTCGGCCGTGACAATCATGAAAACCGGTAATCCTGCCCAAAATGATCTCTAGTCAGCCTTCTTTCGAATGAAAGTCGGGACATCGAGATCATCAACACGCGAAGTACCCATCATCGGCCTTGGGAGGTCGTCGGACGGCCTTGCTACGAAACGTGGTGGCGGCGCGGGAATCGCCGTTGTCGCAGCGGCAGACGCAACTGATGTGACTTCTCTGTCAAATCCTGTCGCGATCACAGTGATCTTCATCTCGTCAGTCAGGGTCTCGTCGATCACTGCACCAAAAATAATGTTCGCATCGTCGTCAGCAGACTCACGAATGATCGACGACGCAGCATTCACTTCAAACAACGTCAGATCGGGTCCGCCAGTGATGTTGATCAAAACACCCTTGGCGCCCTGGATCGTCGCTTCCTCAAGCAGCGGCGACGAGATCGCCTGCTGAGTCGCTTCGATAGCGCGGTTCTCGCCAGTCGCTCTGCCCGCGCCCATCAGGGCCATTCCCATTCCCTGCATGATCGACTTCACGTCAGCGAAGTCGAGATTGATCAAACCCGGAACTGTGATCAGATCACTGATGCCTTGCACTGCCTGGCGCAACACGTCGTCAGCAACTTTGAACGAGTCAGCGAGTGAAACTCCACGATCGACCGTATGCAGTAGTCGCTCGTTAGGAATCGTGATCACTGTATCGACGCACTCGCGCAGCTCACGCAATCCCTGATCAGCCTGCTGCATGCGACGTCGACCTTCGAAATGAAACGGCTTGGTCACGACAGCGACTGTCAACGCGTCGAGCTCGGTCGCGAGTGACGCGATGATCGGCGCTGAGCCAGTTCCGGTGCCGCCACCGAGACCAGTCGTTACGAAGACCATGTCGGCGCCTTCGAGCACTTCGATGATCTTGTCAGTGTCTTCGAGTGCAGCTTCGCGACCGACGTTGGGATCCGCACCTGCGCCAAGTCCTTTAGTTAAACGACTGCCGAGTTGGATCTTGATCGGCGCACGCGAACGCTTCAGCGCCTGGAGGTCTGTGTTTGCAACAAGAAATTCGATGCCTTCGATGCCGGCTTCGATCATGCGATTGACAGCGTTGCTGCCACCGCCGCCGATGCCGATCACTTTTATCCGCGCTCCAGTGAGTGGCGGATCATCATCAATGAAAATATTAATGCCCGTGCCCGGTTGACGAGTGTCCGGTGTCATAGTTAGTTCCTCTCTCCCAAAACGGGACGGCTTCCAAGGCCGCTTCCTTCTATGTTGGGGTTCTTGAGCCATCGGCCTCGATATCTGGCGGACAATATCTTGTGCAACCGGGGCGCAAGCATACAACAACTTGTCAGAAAATACTACCGAATCTATTTTTAAAACGTGACACGAAGTGCGTCAGCTTCCCTGTGGATCCGCGCCTGCTGACTCCGGTTCGTATCTCCGCTGCCTGAGTGCGATGCGCAAGCAGCGCCAGACCAGCAGCGGCAGTCCATGCTGGACTCTGAATGTCTTCAACCAAACCACCAAAACGATCTCGTTCCGGATAACCAATGCGCACTGGCGCATCGAAAACCTGTTCCGCGATTTCAGTCATGCCGTGCAGCAACGCGCCACCACCAGTCAACACGACGCCGCTCGAGAGTTGTCGTTCCCAACCCGCGTCTTTGATCTCGTCAGCGACGTGCATCAACACTTCTTCAGCACGAGGCTGAAGGATGTCGCAGAGGATCTGACGCGAGAGTTGGCGTGGTGGACGTCCACCAACCGAAGGCACATCGACGAGCTCACCGCGTTCCATCTCACTCAACGAGCTGCTGCACGCGCAGCCGACTGTCCGCTTGATCTTCTCGGCTTCCGGAATCGGTGTTCGAAGACCGAAAGCGATGTCGTTCGTGAAGTGCGAGCCGCCGAGCGGGAAAACTGCTGTGTGCTGGACCGCGCCTCGCTGGTAAATGATCAGTCCTGTCGTCTCCGCGCCCACGTCCACGAGTGCGGCTCCAAACTCTTTATCATCTTCAGTTAGCGACGCCTCCGCGGCCGCGAGCTGCTCCAGGACCATGTCTGCGACGACGAGTCCGGCGCGGTTCACAGCGTTGATTGCGTTCTGACGTGCCGTCACGGGACTCGTCACGATGTGTACTTTCACTGCGAGTCGTGCGCCGATCATGCCGACCGGATCGTTGATGCCATCCTGATCGTCGACGATGAATTCCTGTGGCAGTCGATCGACGATCTCGCGTCCGGCCGGAAGTTGAATCGCACAGGCTGAGTCGATCGCGCGTCGTACGTCTTCAGCAACGATCTCTCGATCACGACCGGAGACGGCGACGATTGCCTGACCGTTGAAACCGAGTATGTGAGAGCCGGCGAGATTGATCGTGACCTCTTCGGCTTCTAGTCCACTCATGCGCTCGGCGTCTTCCACAGCTTTCTTGATCGCATCGACAGCGGCGTCAGGGTTAACGATTACTCCCTTGCGCAGCCCGCGTGCTTCCGCTTCTCCAATGCCGACGACTTCGAGCAATCCACCCTCACCGGGTTCCCCCGCGATACACGTCACCTTACTTGTCCCAATGTCGAGACCGATGGTGTGCTGTGTACGCTTGGCCATGTCGGGTCGTTTAGAGTTCAGCCTTTAGGCTGTTGTCGAAAGAACAAGCTAAAGCTTGAACTCTGAACTATTCGTTCTTCCCTTCTGCTACCGTGTGGTTACCGGTAACCAGTCCAACTATTGCGCGTTTACCCTGCGTGAGATCGATGTAGCTGATCAGTGGTCCGCGCGCGGTCTGACGTTGAGCATCGAGAACGCTTAACGCTTTACTCAGCCGTGCACTCTGGTCCTGCGATCCGAGTCGAACTTCGATCTGTGAATCATCACCCGCGAGCTGCACGCGCACGTCACGCAGATCGAGAAGGTTTACTTCACTCACACGTTCTGCGACTCCCTGCCCGCTCCAGTCACGTTGCAACTCGAGAAACTTCTGTACCCGATCGCGATTCTCTACACGTGCAGCACTGGAATCTTCCTCGTTCCAACCGCGAAGAAAGAACGCCGGCATTTGATCGGTCGGCGACATCTCGCCGAGATACACAGCATCGTCATCGACCCAGATGAATCGTCCGGCTGCGGTACGTACAACTGCCTTCGGCTCACGTTCTGTAATTCGCACGCGAATGCCGTCAGGAAGAACACGCGTGACGACAGCCGTGCGCACCCACGGCAGACGCTCGAGATGACTGCTGAGCTGTTGAAGATCAGCTCGCCAAACGCCAGTCTCACTCACATCGCGACGTACAGCATTCTTGATGTCATCAACTGAAGCGCGTGACGCACCACGAGCCTCAATCGTTCGCACCTGAAAGAAGCTTGCCGACGCAGCCGCACGGTATCCGACAAACGCAATCAACGCGATGATGGCGATCACGCCGATCCGGAGTGCGAGCGGCACGTAAGTCAAAAGCGATCGCAGCCGCGCACTAATGTTTTCATTCGATCCGCGCTTCGCGGGGCGCTGGCCCACTCCCGACTTGCTCTTGCCAATCCCGCTGCGATTACCAACTTTCTGCGCCACGATCGAATCTCTCATCGCTCACCACTCCTTTCCTCAGTTTTATCCGCATTAATCTGCGGCTTCTCTTCCGCGTTAATCTGTGGCTCGGTATTTGCCCGCCACAGCTCAACCTCGTATTCCAACTCGATCCCCTGCTCGCGCCGAACTCGTTCACGAATCTCTTCCGCGAGCGCTAGTGCATCTTCAGCACGCGCGTTCTCACCTTCAGTGACGATGAAGTTCGCGTGCACAGGCGAGACGACCGCACTGCCGCGTCGCTGCCCCTTCATTCCCATCTCATCGATGATCTTGCCGGTACCGATCGTGCTCGCCGGTGGGTTCTTGAAGAAGCAACCTGCCGAGCGCGAGCCGTGCGGCTGAGTCGCTAATCGACGACTCTTCGCGTCATCCATGCGCGCCTTAATCTGTTCGGGATCGTCATGCTTCAGACGCAACGTCCCGCCGAGCAACAACTCGCCTTCGCGGAATGAAGTGTGGCGATAATTCCACTCGATACTCTCGCCCGGAACCTCAACGACTTTTCCATCACGCGCCACGCGCACGTTCTCAGTTACTGTTCCGATCTCGTGGCCGTACGCACCGGCGTTCATCCAGAGTGCGCCCCCAACCGTGCCGGGAATGCCGCCGAGTCCCTCGATGCCGGAAAGTCCGGCACGAGCTACATCGATGCAGAGTCGCGGCAGCGAGTAACCCGCGCTCACGGAAACGAGTTCGCCGTCGATGTGGACTTCGCCTTTCATGTTGCTCAAATTCAGCACGACGTAGTGATGATCGGCATCGTCGGCGAGCACGTTGCTGCCGGAGCCGAGCGGTCGCCAACCGATGCCCGCCTGGTCCAACTCGTAAACGATCGCTGCTGCTTCCTCTTCAGTTTGAGGTGCGATGACCCAGTCGATCGCGCCGCCGACACGCAAACTCGTCAGCTCCGCGAAACGCTTTCCACGTTCCGCACGCACACCCAACCGCGCCGCGATCTCTTCGATTGCCCGGTCTCGTTCAGCTATAGATTTATCCGTTAGATCCGTGGCCAATTGTTTTTTCTTTCAACAACCCGAGCAGTTGCTCAGCAATGCGATTCACCGTACCGGCGCCGAGCGTCAACACGAGATCGCCAGGCTGCACGTGCTCGCGCAAAATCGTTGCGGCGTTATCGAGCGCGCCGATGTAGTTCGCGTCCTTATGTCCGAAACGCTTGATCGCCGCGGTCAGTGCTTCGGCAGTTACACCTTCGATCGGATCTTCGCTCGCCGCATAAATGTCAGTGATGAACAGCACGTCAGCGTTATTGAACGAGCGTGCAAACTCCTGCATCAGGTCGTGCGTTCGCGAGTAGCGATGCGGCTGAAACAGCACAACGATGCGCCTGCCTCCTGAGCCGAGCTTCGCCGCGGCAAGCGTGGCCCTGATCTCGGTCGGGTGATGCCCGTAGTCATCGACGACGAGCACGCCATCAACTTCGCCTTTCGCCTGGAACCTGCGACCCGCGCCCGTGAACTGGTGCAGTCCCTCGACGATCTTCTCGAACGACACTTCCAACTCGAATCCGACCGCGATCGCCGCGAGCGCGTTGTAGACGTTGTGCACGCCCGGCACGCGCAAGATCATCTCGCCCATCACGTCCGTTCCACGCCAGACAGTGAATGACGATCCGAAGTTGTTGTCGTGACGTATGCCATGGGCCGAGACATCAGCCTGCGCACTCAAGCCGTAAGTCAGGCGCCGTCGTTCGAGAAGCGGAATGATCGCCTGCACGTTCGGATCGTCGAGACATAAAACCGACGAGCCGTAAAACGGCACCTTGTTGACGAAGTTCGCGAAGCAGGCACGCACGTCGTCCATGTCGTGGTAGTAGTCCATGTGCTCGCGATCGATGTTGGTGACGACGGCGATCGTCGGCGTCAACATCAGAAACGATCGATCACTCTCGTCCGCTTCCACCACCATCAAGTCGCTCGTGCCGAGGTGCGCATTCGATCCAAACGCGCCTACGACACCGCCGACAACCATCGTCGGATCGAGTCCTGCATGGCCCAGGACTGTTGCGACCATCGAAGTCGTAGTTGTTTTTCCATGCGAACCTGCGACGGCGACGGTGTGTGGCTTCAGCCGCATCAACTCCGCGAGCATTTCGGCGCGCGGGATCACAGGGATCGAGCGGCGGTTCGCTTCGATGATCTCGGGGTTGTCGTCGCGGACGGCCGTCGAACGTACGACGACGTGCGGGTGCCCGACGTTCTCAGCCGCATGACCTTCAAAGATCTCAACACCCATGTGTTGCAGGCGATCGGTAACGTTGGAACGTTTCAGATCGGAACCGGAGACACGGAAGCCGAGGTTGACGAGCACCTCGGCGATGCCTGACATGCCGATGCCACCGATGCCTACGAAATGGACGTGTTGAATTCGACGAAACATTTACCTGTCAATCATGAAAAATCCTGTAAATCTTGTTCTACGACTTACGACGTTGCCTTAGCTCCTCAATCATATCCACGGCCGCTGCGGCCGCATCGCCGTGCGCGAGCTTCCTGCTCGCCTCTTCCATTCGATTCAACTCTTCTGGTGCCTGGACCAACTTTTCGATCTCCGCGACCAATCTTTCTCCGCTCAAATCCTGCTGCAAGATCATTCGCGCTGCTCCGCCGGCCTGTAATGCTTCGGCGTTCTTGCGCTGGTGATCGTCGGCGGCAAACGGAAATGGCACCATGATTGATGCCTTGCCCGCTGCGATCAGCTCCGCGGTCGTCGTGGCTCCGGCGCGGCAGAGCACGAGATCGGCCTCGGCGAAGTCAGCCATCATGTTGTCAATGTAACTGCGAACGTCAGCACGCTCGCCCCAACTCGCGGCCTCGTATGCCGCCTTCACTTTTTCAAAATCTGCCGGCCCTGTCTGGTGCTTGATCCGAAGCTCCACCGGCAGATCTTTCAGTCTCGGCAATGAGGCAACCATAGCTTCATTAATTGCTCTTGCACCCTGCGATCCTCCAAAGACCAAAAGAGAAAACTTTCCCGGCTCGCGTCGCTTCGGCGGTATTTCAAAAAACTCGCGTCGCACCGGATTGCCCGTGACCTTCGCCTTCCCACGAAAGTAAGGCAGCGCTTGTTCAAACGAAACCGCCGCACGATCCACAAAGCGAGCAAGCATGCGGTTGGTCCAACCCGGCAACGCGTTGGACTCCATCACGAGCGTCGGACGATTCGTCAGCGCAGCAGTCAATACAACCGGACCCGAAACATAACCACCGGCGCCCACGACCACGTCAGGCTGAAACTGTCGCATCAGTTTGCGTGCCGAATTAAAACTTCTCGGCAGCAATGCGACGCCTCTCATCCTCGCGCCGAGACTCACGTTCTTCAGTCCCGCACTTTCAATGAGCGATAACTCAAAACCAGCTTGCGGCACGAGTCGCGTTTCCAGTCCGCGCGCGGTGCCGACGAAATGCACTTTCGAGCTCGCATCGCGCCGCATGATCTCCTGGGCCACCGCGATTCCCGGATAGATGTGTCCGCCAGTGCCACCGGCAGCGATCATTACTCGCATTTCAATGATCAAAAGCGCGCCGCCCCAAACCGCTGCTGGGCGCAGTCACGTTCAACTTCTTTCGCTCGCGCAGTTTCGACGTCGCCGTCTCGAACAATCCGACATCGAGCGATCCGCTCGCGTGCTGCGAGACGTTGAGCAGGATGCCGACGGCAGCGAGTGTCGGCACAAGCGACGATCCACCGTACGAAATGAACGGCAACGGAATTCCCTTTGTCGGCACGAGTGAAAGCACGACACTAATATTAAAGAGCGCCTGCGCGACGATGCTTGTCACTATTCCGAGACTCAGCAACATGCCGAACCGGTCGGGCGCAAGCAGCGCAGTACGCACGCCGCGCCATAGAAAAAGGGCAAACACGGCGACGACAGCAATCGCGCCGACTAATCCAAGCTCTTCGCCAACAACTGCAAAGATGAAGTCGGAATGTGCGAACGGAAGAAACAGCATCTTCTGTTTGCCCTGCGCGAAGCCAAGACCGTTCGTGCCGCCCGATCCGATCGCGATCAACGATTGCACGACCTGAAAACCAGCGCCCTGCTGATCGGCCCAGGGATCGAGAAACGTGATCAGACGTTTCAATCGCCACGGCACGAAGATCAGCAAGCCCGTAGCGACGACTAACGCGGGCGCAGCAGCCATCGCGAGGTGAAGCACACGCGCGCCGGCGGTGTAAATCACGACCGTGAAGATCAACACGAGCATCATCGCGGTGCCGAAGTCGGGCTCGATCACGACGAGCGCCGCGAGCAAGCCAGTCACCACACCGCACGGAACAAACGTCCGCCAGAAGTCTCCTTCTTCACCCGCGCGCTTCTCGAGAAAGTACGCGAGAAAAATGATCAGCGAGAGTTTTGTCATCTCACTCGGCTGAAGTGAAATGCCGGGAAGCTTTATCCAGCGATGCGCGCCGTTCACGCTGCTGAATCCAAACACTGAAACGAGGCCAATCGTGCAGATAATCAATAAGGCGTAGACGATGCGACGGTTCTTCAGTTGTTGATAGTTGAACTGCATCGCGAGCAGCATCACGATGAAACCGATCGCGACAAACACGCCCTGCTTGAGCACGTAGTGAAACTGGTTGCCGTTCTCCTTTTGCGCAATCATCGCGGACGCGCTATAGACCATCACGACGCCGAACAGCGCGAGGCCGACGGTCGCCGCGAAAAGCCATTTATCTGGAGCTAATTTCCGAGCCATTTAGATACTTCTTCTCTGTGCAACCTCCGTGTCCTCTTTGTCTCTGTGGTTATTTCCGCTGGTCAACGCACAGAGACACAGAGGTTGCACAGAGAAATCAAAATCCAAAAACCTCTTCCTTAAAAACCTTTCCGCGATGTTCGAAACTCTCAAACATATCGAAGCTCGCACACGCGGGCGCGAGCAGACACCACATCGCCCTTTTCAGCCGCGTTGAAAGAACGTGCGACCGCGTCCTTCATGTCCGAAGCACGCTCGAATGGCGCGCTCGTTCCCAACTCGTTCGCGATCGTCTCTGCGTCTTCACCGATGAGTACGAGCTTTCTCACTGTGGTACGAACGAGCGGCTCGAGCGGCGCGTACGGCGCCTTCTTGCCTCTGCCACCAAGAATCAACACGACCTTTCCGCGCTCGTGGCAAAAGCTTCGAGCGCCTTTAGCGTCGCATCAACACTCGTCGCTTTTGAGTCGTTGTAAAACTTCACGCCCTCGATCTCCGTAACAAACTCCAACCTGATGCTCGACTGGATCGAATCGCTTCGCAGTGCCGTTCATCGATTCAATCGACGCACCCGCCGCGATTCCTGCTGCGAACGCTGCTGCAACGTTCTCGACGTTGTGCATTCCACGCAGCTTCATCTCGTCAACGTTCAACAGCACTTGTCCGCGATAAATCAACTCCCGCCCGCGCAGAAAAACTCCATTCTCAACTTCCTTCCTGACGCTGAAGCTCAACACGTTTGCGCGCAAGCCACTCGCCCACGACGAAACTGTCGGATCGTCCGCATTGAGCACTGCCGTATCTTCCGCACTCTGGTTCATAAAGATCCGGTGCTTCGCAGCGGCGTAGTCGTTGAAAGTCTCGTAACGATCCATGTGATTCGGCGTCACGTTCAGCACGACTGCGATCGACGGGTCGAAACGTCTTGATCGTCTCGAGCTGAAAACTCGAAAGCTCCGCGACCGTCCAGCCATCGTCGCGCGAAGTCTCAACCATCGAGATCAACGCTTTACCGATGTTGCCGCCGACCTGCACCGGCAATCCCGCATCGCGGAGCAGCTCACCGATGAGCGACGTTGTCGTTGTCTTGCCGTTGCTTCCGGTGATGGCAACGACACGACCTTTCAAATATCGATATGCGAGCTCGACTTCACCGATAACTTCCGCACCTGCTCGCTCGGCGTAACGAATCGGAATGATGCTCGCCGGAACACCAGGACTAACGACGACAAGATCGAGTTGATCGAGTAGCCAGCTCGGCGGCTCACCCGGTAACAAACCCACGCCTGATTCTTTCAACGCCAGCGCCTCAGGCGTCCATTTCTCGATCGGCTTCTGATCGGTCAGCGCGACAACCGCGCCCTGGGCCACCAGGAATCTCGCGGCAGCAATCCCACTGCGCGCCGCGCCGATGATCAAAACTTTCTTGCCACTAAGATCCACAAAACACTTAACGCAGTTTCAGTGTCGACAGGCTTAATAAAGCGAACAAGATCGCCAAAATAAGAAATCGAAAAACGATCTTCGACTCCTTCCAGTCCTGCATCTCGAAGTGATGATGCAACGGCGTCATCTTGAATAAACGCCGGCCGGTTCCCGTCGTGCGTCTCGTCATCTTGAACACGCCCACCTGCAACATCACCGACATCGCCTCAATCACAAACACGCCGCCGACCATCAGCAACATAAACTCCTGCTTGGTCAGCACGGCCACGGTTCCCATCGCGCCGCCGATCGCGAGACTGCCGACGTCGCCCATGAACACCTGCGCGGGCGGCGCGTTGTACCAGAGGAACCCGAGACTCGCTCCTGCCATCGCGCCGCAAAAGACCGTCAGCTCCGCCGCTTCCGGACGGTGTGTCAACTCGAGATATCCGGCCCAGCGCGCATCGCTGCTCAGGTAAGTAAAACCAGTCAACGCGCTCATCGCGATGAACGTGACGCTGATCGCGAGTCCATCCAAACCGTCAGTCAGGTTCACCGCGTTCGAAGATCCGAGCAGCACCACGACGATCAGGATCAGGTATATATAAGGACCGACAAAACTCTTGTTCGGATCAGCCGTCCATTTCAAAAACGGAATACTCAGGTTCCAGGAATAACCTGTGCCGCCAATTAACTTCGTCGCCGTAAAGAGCACTGCCCAAACACCGACCGCGACGAGCAACTGCGCGAGCAACTTCTGCCGTCCGGTGAGGCCAAGACTCCGCTGCTTCGCCATCTTCGCGTAGTCGTCGATAAAACCAATCGCGGCGAAGAGAAGGGTCGCGACCATCGCGGTCCAGACGTAAACGCTGGAGAGTCGCGCCCACAGCAGCGTCGAGATCAAAACCGATCCGACGATCAGCACGCCGCCCATCGTCGGTGTGCCGCGTTTGACCTGGTGCCCCTGCGGGCCTTCTTCGCGAATCTGCTGGCCGACGTTCCATTCTTTCAACGCTTCAATGAGCTTGCCGCCAAAGAAGAGCGATATCAATAACGCCGTGATCGTCGCGTAAGCGGTGCGAAACGTGACGTACTGAAAGACGTTGAGCGCCTTTACGAGATACCAATCCTTGTCCTTGAAGTGGACGTAAATAAGTTCGTAAAGGAAGTAGTAGATCATTTACTTCGATAAACAGTCTCAGAGTCAGGATTTAGCATGTTAATCCCGAAAGCAATCTAAAGGCTAAATCTGAACTTAGTCTAACTAACTCTCGTCTTCACCAGCCATCGGAAATCTCTCACGCAACGCCTTCACCACTTTATCCGTCGCGACACCGCGCGAGCCTTTGATCAAAATCAGATCGCCCTCTCGCACTTCTTTGATCAACTCCGTCAGCGACTTCATCAGACGAATCGAAAAATCTCGTCGCCTCAAGTCCTGCCTCGTTCGCCCCCGCGACGATCTCTCTTCCCAGTCCACGCACTCCCCACAGCACATTGATCCCACTGCCTGCGATCTCTCTTCCAACTTCACGATGCAACGACACCTCGTCAGGTCCGAGCTCGAGCATCTCCCCGGCGATCACAACCAGTCGATTTCGTTCGCGACCACCTTCCGCCATCGTCCGCACCATGTTCAGCAACGAACGCGGGTTCGAGTTGTATGAGTCGTCAATCACCGTAAAGCCCGCCGCAAAATCAAAAACTTCACCACGCATCTTCGGCGGCTGCGCTGTCTTCAACGCCGCCGCGATCTCTTCCGGCGGGATCGAGAACGCCGTGCCTACTGCCGACGCTGCGAGCGCGTTGCTCAAGTTGTGACGACCACTCATCTGAAGTGACGCCTGCGCTTCACCCAACGGCGTTCGCAAACGAAACTGAATTTTCCCCAATGAACGCGTGTCAATCTCGCTCGCGGAAATGTCGGCAACGTTATCGATGCCAAACGTCAACGTGCGACCGCGATGCTTGTCGCGCATCTTCATCACGAGTTCGTCGTCAGCATTTAGAATCGCCGTGCCTTCGGGTTTCAATCCTTCAATTAGCTCTGCCTTCGCGGCGGCGATGTTTTCAATCGTGCCAAGGTATTCGAGATGTACTGGCGCGACCATCAGCTCAACCGCAACATCAGGCGGAGTGATCTTGCACAGCCGCTGAATCTCGTGTGTCGGCGACGACATTCCCATCTCCAGCACCGCGAGATCGAATTGATCCGGCGAACGGTCTTCACTGACCATGCGTAACACCGACAACGGCAGTCCCAAACCGTTGTTGTAATTCCGCTCGCTCTTCAAAACACGATGACCAGCGCTTTTCAAAACATGTGCAGTCAACTCTTTCGCTGTCGTCTTGCCGGCGCTGCCAGTGATCGCCACGACCGGTTTTCCCCAATCCGTGTAGACGCGGTGCGCGAGCAGTTGCAACGCGGCGATCGCATCGTCAACCAGCAACAGACGATCCTTCACACTCTCGAGATAAGCATCGCCGCTGACGCGATCCGTACGCGCGACCACCGCGATCGCGCCGCGCTCAAATGCGTCAGCGGATAAAGCGATGCGCATCGACAAACTCACCATTAAAACCGGCGCGGGCGTAGTCCTGTTGCGAGAGCGCAAAGAAGAGCTCGCCCGCGCCTACCGAACGCGAGTCGATGGAATAATCTTTTATCTTTTTGTCAAACATCTCAGCGCTGATGCTCGTCGCACTCGCGCCCATCAAAGCTGCTGCCTCGCCAACCTTCACGTGATTACGGCCTCTCCCTGCTCCATTGTTTGCTCCTGCGAAGGCGTGTTGGCGGCCGGCTCGAGCAAGCATTCAACTAACTTCGAAAGCGAGCTCTGGCTCATCGAAACGTTTGCCAAAACCTCGGCAAAGCTTCCAACACGACTGGGCGCAGGACGCACGTCACCGCTCGACCCATGTTTTGGGGGATGATGTTGTGCCCGGAGGGATGAACGCTGGCTGCGTAGTCGTCGTCTGCAGTCAGCAATGCCGTAGTGTACGCCATCTTCGAGAGTTTCTTCATCTGTCGGGTTTGGCAACTCTACTGCGACCTCCCAAAATCAACGTAAATAAGCTGGCCAGTATTTACTTCTGTCCCCGCTGACGGACTCTGTTTCAAAACTCTTCCCTCGCCACGCGCTTCAACCTGCAAACCGAGCTGCGCGCACGTCCGAGCCACATCGCGCACGCTGCGGCCGCGCAAGTCAGGCATCAGTATCGCCTTCCGCGTCGAGACTGCGTAGACAACTTCTCCGCCTCGACCGCCGTTGCTGTCCACGGTTGGCATTGTGGCTTTCCGCTGCTCTTCTGATTGCGCTTGCTCTTCGCGGATCTTCGCGGCGCGTTCAGGATTTTCGTTGACCTGTTGCGCGATTAAATCAGGCGTAGACTTCGTCTCGATGTCAGGCTCGATGCCGAGTGCCGGCAACACCTGCTCGGCAACTTCACGAAACACGGGCGCCGCGACGTCGCCGCCGTGATATGCGCCGCTTGGCTCGTCGATCACGACGATGATCACGACTTGCGGATTACTCACGGGGGCGAATCCGACAAACGAGCCGACAAACTTCGTCGCCGAGTAGCTGCGCGTTTTGGGATCGATCTTCTGCGCCGTGCCGGTTTTGCCCGCGGCTGAGTAACCGTCGAGCTGCGCTTTCTTCGCAGTGCCGTTGAGCGTCACTCCTTCAAGCATTCCGCGCAGCGCGATCGCGGTCTCAGCACTGATCACGCGTCGCTGTTCAGGCTGCGCACGATAGACAACGTTGCCTCCCGCATCACGTACTTCGCGAATCAAATGCGGCGCGATCCTCATGCCGTCGTTTGCAAGCGCGCCGAATGCCGCAACCATCTGCACAGGCGTCACACCAACTTCCTGCCCGATCGCGATCGAACCGATCGACGACGGCTGCCAGCGATCAACTCTTCGCAGAATCCCGTTTGTCTCACCAGGCAGCTCGATTCCCGTCTTTGAGCCGAAGCCGAAACGCCTGATGTAGTCGTACATCGTTTGGTCGCCGACTCTGATCCCGAGTTTGATCGCGGCGACGTTGCTCGACTTCGCGAGGGCTTCGGGGATCGTCAACGAGCCAAACGGATGATGATCATGGACCACGCGTCCGGCGACGGTGATCGCACCCATCTGGCAATCGATTCGTTCATCAACTCTCGCGAGCTTCTTCTCCAACGCAGCGGAGAACGCGACGACTTTGAACGTCGAACCCGGCTCGTAGATGTTTTGCAGCGCCCAGTTTGATCTCGTTTCCGGTTTGGCGTCAGCGACGCGATTTGGATCGAACGTTGGCGCATTAGCCAGCGCAAGGATCTCGCCGCTGCGTGGATCGAGCACGATCACGCTGCCGGATTTCGCGCGCGATTGCTGCACCGCAGCTTGCAGTGCTTGTTCGGCCTGGTACTGAATCGTCTGATCGATCGTCAGGATGACTGTTTGGCCGGGCTTCGCAGCGATCTCGTAACCTTCGTACGGTTTGCCTTGGCGTCTCTTTCGAGGAATAGCTGACCGGGCTCACCTGAGATCTTCGCGTTGTAAAACTGTTCGACACCGCCGAGGCCTTTGCCATCGAGTCCGACGTAGCCGAGCACGTGTGCGGCAAGTGAGCCGTTCGGGTAGTAACGCTTCGGCTCGAGTTGTGTTTGCACTCCGGGAAGATTAAGCGCGACGACTTTGTTTGCCACGTCTGCGTCGAGACGACGCGCGATCCAGACGAATCGTTTTTTCTCGTCATGCGCTTTGCGAAAGTCACGCGCGATAGCTCTGCTTGCTTCAGACCGAGTGACTGGGCGATTTGTTGTGCGTTGCGATCGAGAGTTGCCGATGTCGAGACCATCCGGATCGATAAACAACGAGACTGTCTGCACGCTGCGCGCGAGTTGGCGCTCCTGACGATCGAGAAGCTCGCCGCGTTGTGGACTGGTTTCGATTGCGTTCTGCTGTTGTTGCCGCGCGCGGTTCGCGAGGCTTTCGTACTGCGAGAATTGCAGGTAGACCAGTCGCGCACAGACGACCAGCATCCAAAAGCCAATAAAAGCCGCGACGAAAAGTGCGCGGCCTGGCGAGACATCAGGTCTGGATTTTGATCGGGCAACGAGGCGTGCCAACATCACCTACTTGTATCCCCCTAACCAGTAGCGTGATGAGGACGCTGTGTACTTTCGCGCGGATTAACGCGAATGTTTGTCTGATCAGCGTTTTCCAATCTGCCCGGGACGCGCGGGTTTCAATCCCAAGACGGCGTGCGGCAGGCTCGAGTTTGTCCGGCGCGATAGCGCGTTCCTTTTCGAGCGAGAGTCGCTGGTTCTCTTCCAGCAGTCGCTTGCGCTCGCTGCGCAGGCTCTCGTTTTGATAACCGTACTGCACGGCGGCGAAGTGCTGCTTCGCAGCGAAGACAAAACCGCCGGCGAGTACAAGACCACAGAACAACAACAGACCGAGACGCGAGAGCGCGGTGGCGTCTCGCGTGCGGCGAATCTTTGCGTTGAGTTGATGCTCAGGAAATCGTTTCATCGTCTTTTAGCTTTCTGCATGCTCTCGCAACTTCGCGCTGCGTGCGCGCGGGTTCTCGTCAATCTCGCGCTCGCCCGGCGTCACTGGCCGTCGCGTCAGCACTTCCACCACCTTCCGTGCGCCGCACGCACAAACCGGCATCCGTGGCGGACATTCGCAGTGGCCCGAAAGCCTTTTCAACTCGCGTTTGAGGATCCGATCCTCGAGCGAGTGAAAACTAATGCCGGCAAACCTGCCGTCTGGAATTAAAAGATCGACTGCTGACTCGACAAACTCTCCCAGCCCTTCGAGCTCGTGATTAACGGCGATCCGCAAAGCCTGGAACGTGCGAGTCGCCGGATGAATCTGGTGCCGCTTATGCCCACCGGCTGCGTGTCGCACAAGGTCTGCTAACTCCGTGGTGGTCGTTATCGGCTTCCCTTGTTCGCGACGCTCGACGATGCGACGGGCGATGCGTCGTGAGTGTCGTTCTTCGCCGTATTCGAAAATGATTCTGGCAATTTCCGATTCGGGAAGTTGCTGTAGAAGATCGGCTGCGGTGGCTCCGCTGGTCGGGTCCATCCGCATGTCTAATGGAGCGTCGAAACGAAAACTAAACCCACGTTCAGGTGAATCAAACTGCACTGAAGAGACGCCAAGATCGGCAAGAACCCCGGTTGGATCGCGCTCATCAGCCTGTTGGAGGATGGAGTTGATGGCGCGAAAGTTGGCTTGAAAGGCACGGAATCTATCTCCAAAAGGCGCTAATCGTTGTCGGGAATAGGCGAGCGCCGCGGGGTCGAGATCCATTCCGATGACGCGAGTGTCGGGGGAGGATTTCAGAATTGCTTCGCTGTGTCCGCCAAGGCCAACCGTACAATCTACAAAGAGACCTCCTCGCTCAGGAGCGAGGAGCTTCAATGTCTCTTCCAGCAGCACGGGGCGATGGGGCGCGCCCATGCCCCCCATAAGCGCAGCCATCACCACCGCCCCGTGATCTCGTTCAAAGATCCGTCAATGTCAAATTCCAAGTCTCGCAATCGCAGCCTCGTCTTCTTCCGTGTATGGATCGGCGAGCATGCGAGCTTTGAACTTGTCGAGCTCCCAAACTTCTAAATAGGTCAGGTAGCCAAGCACCGCCACGTCGCCTAAAACTTCCGCGCTCTTACGTAGCAATGGATGTATTAACAGGCGGCCCTGGCCGTCTATCGTGGCTTGCTGACCAAAATAATTCGTTCTATCAAGGAACTTTCTGCGCGCCGGATCCATCGACGGCAATAGCGAAAGCCTCTGTTCGATCGATTCCCATTCCGGCAACGGGTAAATCCGAACGCAGTCGCCAGTGAGGCTCGTGATATAAAAGTCTTTACCGTGCTTCTCTTCGATCAGCCGCCGGAACTCGGTAGGAACCTTCAGACGCCCCTTCACATCAATTCGCGCCGTGTAGTTTCCTCGCAGCATAATTTCTGACCTGACGAGAGAGCATTGGTGGGTGGCCAAAAGGAAAAGTGTTGCTTGATGATCGGTGTTGCTACGAGGTTGGACCCACTTCCGACCACTTTTGACCACCCAAGGCCGGATACTACGCCGCACTCCACGGTGTGTCAATAGGTTAGCTTGCCGAGATGATCGCCTCTTGTTCGCCTGTTGTTGCCGAGAAACCGAACTAATCTTGTTAATCCTGTGAATCGTGTAATCCTGTCTAAGTCTTTTACAGGATTACATGATTTACAGGATTTACAGGATGCGATGTTATATTGGCGCGCCATACGATGACATCGATTCTCCTGTTTGGGTTGCTGGCCGCGGGCGCCAATGTCCTCGGTGGGCTCGTTCTGGTTAAATCAGGCGCTCACCGCTACGGCGAGCGCTTCCTTAAATACCTCGTCGCACTCGGCGCCGGCTTCATGCTCGCGGCCATCTTTATCGAGATTCTCCCGGAAACTGTCGGCATCTGGACTAGCGCTTTGCCGGATCAGCCGGCATCGGAAGCAGTCGGGTTCGCTATGGCACTGCTTCTCGCCGGCTACCTCTCGATACAGTTTTTCGAGCACACGCTCGCTCCGCACTTCCATTTCGGCGCGGAAACACACCCGGAATCATTCCTCCGTCCGTCTTCGGCGTACACCGCAGTCGGCGGTCTTTGTATTCACACCTTCTTCGACGGTGTCTCGATTGCATCCGCTTTTCTCGTCAACTTCAAAGTCGGAATTCTGGTCTTTATCGCGATTCTGCTGCACAAAATGCCGGAAGGGTTCACTGTGGCATCGATCATGCTTGCCACAGGACGGTCGACCCGGAAGGCTTTAAATGCGACTGCGGCGGTCGGCGCCGCTACGCTTGCTGGTGTGATCGGTGTCGCTTTGCTTCAGGAGCGAGTGAACAACGCGGTTGGTTATGCATTACCGTTTTCCGCCGGCGTGACGCTTTACGTAGCAGCAAGCGATCTGATCCCGGAAGTGAACTATAAAGAAGAAAGAAACCCCACGGTCTCGATTGTCGTTTTTGTAGGGGTGGCCCTCTTCTATTTACTGCATCGTTTGATAGAGGGTTAGCACTGACGAGATTTCGCCATTGCGTTTGCGATTGAAAAAACTACTGTTTTCATGGGCCAACATCGGCCTCCTGCTCTTTTTGCTCCTGGCGGTTGAAGTAAACGCCCAGACCACACCTCCGTCTCCCGTTCCACTACCGGTTCCCTTCAATCCGATCGTCGACAACGCTAACGTAATCGACGCCGGAACAAGACAACGTCTCGAGCAGATCTATCGCGATCTGAAAGAGCGCGGAAATATCGAATACGCAGTGCTGACGGTCGATACGACAGGTGATCGGGACATCTTTGATTTTTCACTCGCGGTCGCGCGTGGCTGGGGCATCGGAGCAAAAGACGGCGATAGGGCCGGTCTACTGCTCGTGGTTGCGATTCAGGATCGCAAGTACTTCACACAGGTGAGTCGTCACATTGAAGGCGATTTACCGGATGGAGTGGTGGGCCAGATTCAACGCCAACGACTCGTGCCGCAGTTCCGGCAACAGAACTACAGCAAAGGCATCCGCGACACGATCGAAGCTTTTGTTGCGACGCTTGGAGCAAAGCGTGGATTCAGTGTTGAAGGGATCGGTGAGAACCAGGCAGTTCGGGTTGAAGAGCCGCCACAGCAGAGAGCTCCGCAAATGAGTATGACTACGGTGTGCTGCGGAGCAATTGTGATCATCTTCATACTGGTCCTGCTCTCGTCCGCATCGAGAAGAAGAGGCGGAGGTGGTGGAGGTAGTGGTTGTTTGCAGGCGCTGCTGTGGGGAAGTTTATTCAGCAATCTTGGAGGCGGTCGACGCAGCGGCTGGGGCGGAGGCGGATTCGGCGGTGGTGGTTTCGGTGGTGGCGGCGGCGGTGGTGGATTTGGCGGTGGCTTTGGTGGAGGCGGCGACTTTGGTGGCGGAGGTTCGGGCGGCAGTTGGTAAGATAATCCGCATAATCCGCGTACAAATGTGCTGAGATTTAGTTATGGTTAAAACTGTAATACAGGAAGCTCTCAACGGACTCGTCGAGGATCTACGCGCGACGCACGGAGCAAACCTCGCCTCGGTCGTGCTCTACGGCTCGGCCGCTGCGGGCGATCACATCGAGCTGCGCTCCGACTACAACATCCTGATCGCTCTCACTCGCATCACGCCGGAAGATCTGCGCCAGGCACAGGCGCCGATGCGTGAGTGGCAACGGTTGGGCCATCCATTGCCCGTCTATTTCACTTTGGAGGAACTCTCGGATGCAGCCGATGTATTCCCGATCGAGTTTCACCAGATGGCAAACGCACGCACCGTGCTTTACGGTCATGATCCTTTCGAGTTTGTAAAACTCTCGGATGTAAACCTGCGTCACCAGACGGAGTATGAGCTGAGAAGCAAGTTGATTCAGTTACGTCGCCTGTACATCCCCGCGTCAGTTTCAGTCGAAAAGTTGTGCGACTTGATGAGCGACAGCCTCTCGAGTTTCGCAGCACTCTTCCGCGCCGTGCTGATGTTGCACGGGCAGGAAGCACCGATTTCGAAACCTGACGTTGTGCGCGCAACTGCGCGACTGTTGCACCTCGACCCGGCACCCTTTGAACGAATCTTTGAGTTTCGCGCAAGCGATCGTCTTCCCTCGTCAGAAAAAGAAGCGAATGATCTTTTTGGAGCTTACCTGTTTCAGATCGAGCAGGTAGTTGAAACAGTTGACGAACTTAAAACGGCAACTACGTAACTTTACATATGGGAGATTTGAGATGAAGACGCGAAGATTAGTAATGCTTGTCGGCCTTGTGCTGATTGCTTTTGCGGCGAGTGGCTGTGGGTACAACAGCCTGACGACGAAGCAACAGGACGTGAAGGCGAAATGGGCCGGCGTTGAGACACAACTGCAACGACGCGGCGACCTTTTAAATAATCTTGTCGAGTCAGCAAAGATGGCGGGCATTCAGGAGCAGGAAGTATTCGGCCAGATTGCTGAAGCGCGTTCCCGGTTGCTCAATGCGCAGAACCAGAATCCGCAAGGTGAGGGTGGCGACAAGTCACCAGAACAGAAACAAGCAGTCATCGACGCTGCGAATAGTTTCGGCGGCACGATCGGGCGTTTGCTGGTGCTTCAGGAAGCGTATCCAACTCTGAGATCGAATGAGAACTTTTTGAAGTTACAGGATGAGATTGCCGGCACTGAGAACCGCATAGCCACTGCGCGCAACGATTACAACACGAGCGTACAGGACTACAACACCACGCGCGCGCGATTCCCGACGGTGATTTCCGCGAAGCTTTTCGGGTTTAAGGAGGAGCCGTGGTTCAAGGCTGATGAAGCGGCGAAGCAGGTACCACAGATCAACGCGAATTCGTTGCGACGAGATTCGACTAATAAATAATCCGTGTAATCCGTGGTTAAAAGCCTCTTGAACTACACATTGCACAGTGGTCACACGGCTTACCACCCGGCTCCATGCCGCACTGCTTTTCGTTTTGGAAGAAGTCGACGAGTTGAGAAACCGTCGCTTCTTCCACTCCGAAACGATCCATACTCGGATGCCACGGCGAATGCACACGCGGAACGCTTCCGACCTTCGCTTCGATCTGGACCAACCGGTTCTGCAATTCATTGAGACTCGCGCGCACTGCTGCCAGTTCCGAAGCGACATCGGACGACGAACTTGCCGCAGCAGGAGCGGCACCCGACGCCACGCGACGCGCGATCCTCTCAGCCATTAGTCTTGCCTGATCTTCCATTCGTTAAAGCAAATCGATCCGATCCACCACTCCAACGATCGCTGAATCGATCGCCGCGCCCGCCTCGCCTGTCGCGGCAGTCGACGCGCTCCATCCTTCCTGAACGATCAGCACCGTATCACCAACACCCGCATCAACCGAATCGAGCGCGATTGTCGAATAGCTCGTGTCTTCACCTTCCGGCGTGATCTGCTGGCACAACATCACGCGCGCATTCTCGTAACGCCGGTTCTTTTGCGTCGCCACAACGTTTCCAACCACGCGTGCGAGAATCATCTGCTTTGCCTCAAACGTAGGAATCGCACTTGGATCGGGTCAGTACAGGGAGCGGTAGCGACCTGGTCAAACCTTGGGAATCAAAAATCGTTAGGAAATATCGCATACTAATCACTGACCAGGTCGCTACCGCTCCCTGTACTGACCCGATCCAGGAATATTTCCGCCTTTTGCGGCAAAGCGAGAATCATCTGGTTACGTGCTGCTCCGAATCGACAATGCCGATGATCGTGCAATCAGTCGGCGTGTCTTCTCGTTTGAACGGAAAACTCGCTTCCTTACCGCGACACCAGAACACCAGCTCGCCGACGCCCGCACCAATCGCGTCAACCGCCACCATCGGCTTGCCTGACGGCTCGAGCTTCCAATTGACAGTCTGCACAATCAACAACTTTCGTCCCTCGAGCGAATCGTTCTTGATTGTTGCCACGACTGTGCCGATCACGCGCGCGAGTTGCATCTTAATTCTGCACCACGTCAACCGTATCAATCACTCCGACGATCGCCGCATCAACCGGCACGTCTTTCATCCCCTGGGCCAGGCGCGCACTCGATCCGGCAACAACCAGCACACGCTCGTGAAATCCGGCGCCCACTGTGTCAACCGCAACCACGTAGCCGGTGGTATCACTGCCGTCTACATTGATCGGTCTCACGATCAGCAACTTCTTTCCGCTCAACCGTTCGTCTTTTTGCGTGGCGACAACAGTCCCGAGGATGCGAGCAATGATCATGCTGGTTTATCGGTCGAGCCCGATCGGGAGAGTCTCATCGACACTGCCATGCGGACGCGGAATCACGTGCACACTGACGAGCTCGCCAACGCGTCGCGCAGCGGCAGCGCCTGCGTCAGTCGCGGCTTTCACGGCAGCAACATCGCCACGCACGATCGCGGTCACGAAGCCGGCGCCGATCTTTTCGTAACCGACGAGCGTGACGTTCGCTGCTTTCACCATCGCGTCGGCGGCTTCGATCATTGCGACCAGACCTTTAGTTTCAACCATTCCGAGTGCTTCTTGCATTCAGATGCTCCTCAATTTGTTTTTGCCACGGATAAAAGACGGATCCTATTTACCATTTACTGCCTGACTTAACAATTCGACCAGCTCTTCACGTGTTAATGAAATCTTTGTATCCCCATTTTCCGAAGGATTTAGGTAACCGCAAGCTTGACCGCGCGCTGACTCACCGAGATAACCGGCTTTCTCGCGTACGTTGATCAACTTCTCGATCGCGTCCGCAGGCAGGTTCTTCGAACCGCCGAGCATGCGCGAAAGAATCGCGATCTTCGCCGTGTGTTCCAACGTCTCGAGACGGTCCCACGCCTGCCAAAGATCCGCGCCGTAAGCGACCGCGCCGTGGTTCGCCATCAAGAGCGCGTTGTGATGTTGCAGGAATGGCTGCATCTCGCGCGTCAGTTCTTCCGTCGATGGAGTGCCGTAAGCAGCGAGCGGTACACAGCCGAGCGTCAAGTATCACTTCCGAAAGAATCGGCTGATCGATCGCGAGACCCGCAACGGCGAACGCTGTCCCGTGCGGTGGATGAGCATGGCAAACTGCCTTCACGTCCGGACGCTCGCGATAGATCAACAGGTGCATCGCGAGCTCGCTCGACGCTTTACGCTCGTTAAGCGCTTTGCCTTCAAGATCCGTGATCGCGATCAGATCCTCGGTCATGCGTCCCTTGCAGGTCATCGTCGGCGTCGCGAGGATTCGGCCGTCGTCGAGTCGCACGCTCACGTTGCCGTCTGACGAGACCACATAGCTCCGCTCATACATCAGGTGGCAAACCCGGATCAGATCGCGTTTGATTGTCTGCTCATCCATGGAATGTCGCTTTAGCGCCTTTGCGTCTTTGCGTGAGACTTTCTTCGTCGCGGGTGCGGCTGCGTGGTTGTGTCACCGAAGCTCCTGACGGCTGCGATAGAAAATACGACAACGATTCCAACGACGTCGTCAGATCAACTGTCTTGACCTTAACTCCGCGTCGCGAGATCAGCGACGCAGGCGCAAAGTTCAGCACCGCCTTAATGCCTGCCGACATGATCTGGTTGAGAACTCTCTGCGCGGCCTTCGCAGGCACAGCTATCACGATCACGTCGATCGCTTCCTCGCGAATGATGTTCGAGATCTCGTCGACATCATGCACGGGAAGCTTCGCGTCGCCAATCCGGCGACCAATCTTTTGTCGATCGTTGTCGAACAGCGCCACGACCGTGAAGTTTGACTTGCCGAATCCGTTGTAGTTCGCGAGCGCCGTACCCAAACGGCCTGCGCCCACGATGCCGACGCGATGCGGAGTGTCGAGACCGAGTATCTTCGTGATGTGCTCGCGCAGATCGTCGACGTAGTAACCAACCCCACGCACACCAAACTCGCCGAAGTAGCCCAGGTCCTTTCTGATCTGGGCTGAGTTGAGATTGAACTGCTCGGCCAGCGCCTGTGACGAGATAGTCTTAATTCCGGCGGAGTGAAGCGCATTGAGGCAACGAAGGTAAACACTCAAGCGGCTCGTTGTTAGTTCTGATATTTTCTCGGACTTCATGCGCGGAACCTGTCGCAGCAAGTATAGCGCGATAGGTCTTACAGGTCATATGCGTCCTATCGGTTTCTGTTACAATCCCGCCCGCATGATTGCGCATCTCAGCGGCACATTATTCTCCAAAGAGCCGAACCAGGTGGTCGTCGATGTAGGCGGCGTCGGCTACGACGTGACGATCCCGCTCTCGACTTTTTACGACCTCGATGACGAGAAATCAAAGGTTGAGCTGCTCATTTACACTCATGTAAAAGAAGACGCGTTGCAGCTCTACGGATTCAGGACTGCCAGCGAACGAAAGCTGTTCGTCCATTTCATTTCAGTTAGTGGCGTTGGTCCGAAATTAGGTATCGCGCTTCTTTCCCACGGGAAGACAGACGACCTGATCGAGTCGATCAAATCCAATAATTTAGCGCGACTCACGCAAATCCCCGGAATCGGAAGAAAAACTGCTGAACGACTCGTCGTGGATCTGCGCGACAAAATGATCCAGCTATCGCAGGCCCAGGTCGCAGAGCAAGCGGGAACTAAACCTGAAGCTGTCTACGTATCTTCCGAAGACACGGTTCGCGGCGACGCGCTTTCGGCCCTCGTCAATCTCGGCTATCAACGTTCGGCGGCGGAAAAAGCGATCGACACCGCACTCGGTGAAGGCGGCGACGTCACGGTCGAGTCGATACTGAGACGCAGTCTGAAGAAACTCTCAAGGGTTTGAAAACAACATGCCTCCTGAGTCAATATCAGCGCGCGTGAAAGACACTTTCGCCAGTGACGAGGATCGCCAACTCGATCTCACGCTGCGCCCGACTCGTATCGACGAATACATCGGCCAGCGTCAGGTCAAGGAGAACCTGCGCGTCTACATGAAAGCCGCGCGCAATCGTCGCGAAGCGCTCGACCACGTGCTGCTCACCGGCCCGCCGGGTTTAGGCAAGACTACGCTCGCAAACATCATCGCGAACGAGATGGGCGCCGAGCTGCGCTCGACTGCTGGTCCCGCGATCGAGAAAGCAGGCGACATCGCAGCACTGCTGACAAACCTTCAGGAAGGCGACGTTCTCTTCATCGATGAGATCCATCGCCTGTTACCCGCGCTCGAAGAAAAACTTTACCCGGCCATGGAGGATTATCAGCTCGACCTCCTGATCGGTCAGGGCGCTGCGGCGCGTTCGATCAAGCTCGAGTTGCCGAAGTTCACGCTCATCGGCGCCACTACACGAGCCGGTCTGATCACTGCGCCGCTGCGTGGTCGTTTCGGCATCGTCTTTCATCTCGACTTCTACCCGCACGAGGATCTCGAAGTGATCTGCAAACGTTCGGCGGAGATTCTCGGTGTCGAGATCGACAACGACGGCGCGCGTGAAGTCGCGCGACGTTCGCGCGGCACGCCGCGTATCGTCAATCGACTGCTGCGTCGTGTGCGCGATTATGCTGAAGTCGATTACGACGGGCGCATCAATCAAGCAGTTGCAAACGACGCACTGAATCGCATGGAAGTCGATACGTACGGTCTGGACGAAATGGATCGGAAGTTATTAACGACGATCATCGAGAAGTTCGGTGGTGGACCAGTCGGACTGGGAACGATTTCCGCGTCGATTCACGAAGAGAAAGATTCAATCGAGGAGATTATCGAACCGTATCTGATACAGATTGGCTTCCTGGATCGGACGCCGCGCGGGCGCATGGCGACACCGCTCGCGTACGAACATTTCGGTATTAAGACCCCCGGCTCAAAAATACCCAGCCTGTTCGACCCCCGCTGAAAGCGTTTAGAGTTCAGCCTTTAGGCTGCTCTTCGGAAACAAGCTAAAGCTTGAACTCTAAACAAAAGATCATGAAACGTTGGTTTTCATTCTCCCGTGATTCATTCGGCGTTCGAAACACCTCGCCGTGGCGCTCGATGCTCGGTCACGCGCTGCACCAGTTTCACGAAAACGATCTTTTCACGTCTTCGGCGGCGATGAGTTATTTCGGTCTGATGGCCCTCTTCCCCGCGCTGCTGTTGATGTTTGCGATCAGCAACAAACTCGCCGCAGGCAGTCAACTGCTGACACACGCAGTCGACGTTTATCCGGGCTCGAGCAGGTTTTTGCGTGACACGATCGAGGCATTCTCCGACATCAGCGTCGGCGCGATCGTCACGTGTGTAATCCTCGTCTTCTGGGCCGGATCGTGGGTTTTTGCCGTGATCGAGCGAGCGCTTAACCGCATCTGGGGAGCCACTTCGCGAACCTTTTTGCACGGCCGCGCACTCACGATCGGAATGGTCGGACTCGTTGGTCTACTCCTGGCGACTTCTGTTCTGGTGACGTCAGTTCTGGTAGCGCTTCGTGAAATGGCCGGCAGGTTCTCGCCGCGGCAAATCGAACGATACACATTGCTAGCGTCAGCCGGCAGCGCCTTCTGGCAGGTGTTGTTTGCGGCGCTAAGTTATTTAATTACCGTGGCGCTGTTCGTCCTGATCTATCGCTTCATGCCGAAGGCGGAAGTCACTTTACGAGACACTCTGCCGGGCGCATTTGTAGCGGGACTACTCTGGGAAATCGCGAAGTACATCTTCGCCCTGAGCCTTCATTACTTTCACTATGATCAGGTCTATGGATCCGTCGGCGCAGTGGTCGCGGTCCTGACCTGGAGCTACGTTTCGAGTTTGATCCTTCTCTTCGGCGCTCAACTGACAGCCGTCTTTCATTACGAACATCCCTCCAACGTGGAAAGCGCCGGCTAATGCACATCTCGGATTTTGATTACGAGCTTCCGGCTGAGCTGATCGCGCAGGCGCCGCTGGAAGAACGTGACGCTTCGCGGATGCTTGTGCTCGATCGCGGCCAGCAGAGATGGGATGATTCGAGTTTCAAAGAGTTCACTCGCTATTTGCGGCCGAACGATGTCGTCGTCGTGAACAACTCGCGCGTGATTCCCGCGCGGTTGCTCGGGCGTCGTGAGGAGTCAGGCGGACAGGTCGAGGTCTTTCTCGTACGCGAGATCGAATCGGGGATCTGGGAAGCGCTGGTGCGTCCGGGTGGGCGGTTGAAAAAGGGCGCGCGTGCGAGCTTCGGCGAGGGCCGGATGATTGCTGAGCTTCTCGACGAACCAGGACCAGAGTTGCGACGTGTGCGATTTCATTGTGAAGGTTCATTTCACGAGACACTCGCGGAGATCGGATCGACACCACTGCCACCATACATCAAGCGCCCTTCCGGTGTTTCGAGCGAGGATCGTGAACGATATCAAACGGTCTATTCCAAACAGCGCGGCGCGATCGCAGCGCCGACGGCCGGTCTCCATTTCACGCCTGAATTGCTGGACGAGGTTGCAAAGATTGCCTCGCTCGCAGAAATCACGCTGCACGTCGGCTATGGAACCTTCGAGCCCGTTCGCGTAGACGACGTGGCCCAACACTCAGTCAGCAGCGAACACTACGAGATCTCCGAAGTCGCAGCTCAAAAAATCAACAGCACACGCTCCAATGACGGTCGCGTGATTGTAGTGGGAACTACCACAATGCGGGCGCTCGAATCTTCCGCAAACGAGCACGGCGAGGTTGTCGCTGGAGGCGGCGTGGCGAGTCTGACAATCAAGCCCGGATACCAGTTTCGAGTCGCAGATGCGCTGCTGACCAACTTTCACCTACCGCGCTCCTCGCTGCTGATCCTCGTCAGCGCCTTCGCTGGACGCGACCTCGTACTACGCGCTTACGGCCACGCCGTGGCTGCGGGCTACCGCTTTTACAGTTACGGTGATTGCATGCTAATCCTGTAGGCAATCTGAAAAACTCGATGGTAAACTAGTGCCGGTTGTCGTCTCTCCCAAACCTTAAAAAACGTTATGGCAGTACTAAAGAAATTTCGCTCCCGCTGGTGGTCGCCGTCCGATGTTGAATTCGAGGGCGAGAAGAAAGAGAAGACACCGACACCTTCGTGGGGCACAAGCTACGACATCCGCCCGCTGACCATCTCGCAACTGGATGAGTGCTGGCGGCTCGATCAGCGCTGCTTCATCGACGGCGAAGCCTACAGCCGCGAGACGTTCGACTATCTACTCACCGCGCCCGAATCGGTTTCGTATCGAGCCGTGACGCCAGGCGGCGTAATGGCTGGGTTCGTGATCGGACTCGTCGAACCGGATCACACAGGACATGTGACGACTGTCGGCGTGGCGCCCGAACACAGGCGACGCAACATCGCGAAGAGATTGATGTTTCAGGTTGAAGAGGGTTTCCGGAAGCGGAATGTGAGACTGGTGCGGCTCGAGGTGAGGACAATGAACGTCGCCGCACAAAAACTCTACGAAAGCCTTGGCTACACGATTACTCAGAAGCTGCCGAAGTACTATTCCAACGGTGGCGACGGCCTCTTGATGCTCAAGTCCCTGGAATAGCGAGAAGCAGAGATAGACTTAGACAGGATTACAGGATTTACAAGATTGACATGATTTGAATCATGAAAATCTTGTAAATCCTGTAATCCTGTCTAACTTTATGCCTACCCCTTACGCAGCTCAGTCAAAACCTGCTTCGCGACCGCCTTCAACGTATCAAACACGCCCTGGCCCGTCGACGCCACAGCCTCAATAACAGGCTCGCCTTTTCTCTGTAACTCAGCCGCCAAATCTTCCGCTGGCACGATATTCCCGAGGTCACGCTTGTTCAGTTGCAGCACGTACGGAATCTTCAACAAATCATAACCCTGCGTTTGCAAATTCTCTTCGAGGTTGTAAAGCGACTCAACATTGGCATCCATTCGCTCTTCCTGCGAATCCGCCACGAACACCACTCCATCCACACCTTTCAAAATCAGTTTGCGTGAAGCGTCGTAGAAAACCTGGCCCGGCACAGTGTAAAGGTGAAAGCGCGTCTTGAAGCCGCGCACGGTTCCGAGTTCGAGCGGCATGAAATCAAAGAACAACGTGCGATCGGTCTCGGTCGCGAGACTGATCAGCTTGCCACGCGCCTGCGGCGCGGTCGAATCGAAGATGTACTGCAAGTTGGTCGTCTTACCACACAGACCTGGGCCGTAGTAAACGATCTTGCAGTTGATTTCTCTGGAAGCGTAGTTGATGAAGGTCATAGCGCGTTGCCGTTAGCTGAAAAGACTGTCGATGTCCTCGTCGGTAATGCCGGCGAAGGGTGAATCGAGGTCGTCGTAGTCTCCAGCAGCAATTTCTTCGAACATTGCCGCCAGTTGCTGAGAAACCTGCTTACTGCGGAGTTTCACTAGTCCGAGGCTGGAACGCTCGTCGAAGACGACCATGAGCAGGAGCCTGCCGACTACCGAAATGTGAATGCTCTCTTTTTCACCTTCGTGAGAGAGCGTCGGAAATTCCTTTTCTCCGATCAGTTGAGCCATTCCACCCGTGGCCGCGACATTACCGGCAGCGAGTGAGGCTAGACTGGTTGTGTCAAGATTTCCCACTTCACCCTGGGATGCTATCTCCTGACCGTCCTTATCTACCAGAAAGACCACCTTGGCTGAGGAGTCCATTCGCAATCGCGCCAGGACAGCCTTGATCTGGTGGTATTGCTGTTCACGCAACAGGATTGGTGTGTCTGCCATTGTGCGACTCTTTATTGAAGGCCGGGGCGGGATGTTTCCTGGAGAGCTAAACGTGAAAACGCCTGTTCCGCGGATTGCAAGTTTTTGAAACTAAAAGAGGTTACTTCTTCGGTTGGGGCGGTTTGCCGAGGTGGATTAAGCCTCCCATAAGCCGAAAAGCACTTTAACATAGCCAACGATGACCATCAAGATTTTTCTTCGTTGAAACCTGTGTCGGAAAAGTGAGCCGATTTTCGGTGGTTAAAGCACCCGCAAATACTTGTCTCCGTTGATTTAGAGGCGGGTCTATGGTAAGCTGCGGTCCAATTTTGCGGCTGCTCACTTCAAGTGGGCAGCCTTTTGAGAATCCGCCCATGAGTAGCAGTCTCACAAAAGGGTTGAGACGGTCAACATCGCGTTCAAAAGCTAAACCAGCCGCGAAAAGCGCGAAGCGCGCTGTTAAAGCGAAGTCACCTTCCAAACCCAAAGCCACCAGAGCAGCCACTGCAAAGTCGTCCGCTCGATCGGCGGCGAAGCTTCGCCCGGCCAAAAAGACTGCTGCGAAGTCCAAGTCCACAGCAAAGACCAAAAAGGCAGCTCCGAAGCCTGTCGCTCGCAAAGCCGCAGCAGCCAAGAAGCTTGTCTCTCGGGTCAAAACGACGCAGAAGCAAGCTGCGGTTCGAGCTGTTCGACCCACACCAACTCCGCCACCGCCGCGACCGCCGACGCAGGATGAGTCGGCAGCTCTCGTTGCGTTCGAGCGTGCGCACAAGGAGTTTGCTCGAGGTCGGTTTGCGGAGGCGCGGAACCAGTTTCGGATTCTCGTTGACAAGTACTCGCAGGTAGCGGAAGTCGCCGCTCGCGCGCGGACGTACCTCGCGATTGCGGAGTCGCGCCTGCGGACGGAGAGCATTCTGCCACGCGATGCCGATTCGCTTTACGATCGTGGCGTCATTGAGCTCAACCGCGGTGAGTATGTCGCAGCGCAGGAGATGTTCGAAAGAGCACTCAAGCGTGAGCCGGAAGCCGCACACATTCATTACGGACTCGCTGCCACTCGCGCTCGACTCGGTTCGATCGATCTGGCGCTGGAGTCACTCCAGAAGGCCCTTGATCTGCAACCGAACCTGCGTGTGCGTGCGCAACACGACCACGACCTGAACCCACTCCGAAACGATCCCGACTTCGATCGACTGATCTTTAGCCACCCCTCCTAGACTTAACTACTGATTCATTCTTCTCTGTGCAACCTCTGTGTTCTCTGTGTCTCTGTGGTGAGCTCGCGGAAACACCACAGAGACACAGAGAACACAGAGGTTGCACAGAGAAGAGCGCGAATTGGCGCGATTAATGTATGATTCGACACGAGGGTTTTCCCATCTGTTCTGAGGTCTAAACTTGCAAGAAACAGTTTCCACAGGCGGTCAGAAGCTCGTTGCCATAGGCGGCGGCACTGGTCTCTCGTGTTTACTCGGCGGTCTGAAGCGCCTTGTTGGCAAGACCGACGATGAAATGTGGATCGAGAGTCTCTCAGCGATCGTCACAGTCTCCGACGACGGCGGCAGCTCCGGACGCCTGCGCGAAGAGTTGCAAATGCTGCCTCCTGGCGACATCCGCAACTGCATGATCGCGCTCTCGGAAGACTCGACCCTGTTGGCGCGTCTTTTCCGTTATCGCTTTCGCGGCGATGGCGAGCTCGGTGGTCACAGCTTCGGTAACCTCTTTCTCGCGGCGCTGACTGAAGTGACGGGAGATTTCACTGAAGCCATTCGCGTCTCGTCAGAGATCCTTGCGAGCAAGGGTCACATCTATCCCGCGACGATCAGCGACGTCAGGCTGGCAGCAGAGCTCGAAGACGGTTCCATTGTGCGCGGTGAGACCCAGATCTCCGCTTCCAAAATTCCGATTCACCGCCTGCGACTCGAACCGGAACAGTGTCTTCCCTTGCCCGAGGTTCTCAAAGCCATTCGCGCCGCCGACATCATCACGGTTGGACCAGGTTCGCTCTACACGAGCATTCTGCCGAATCTTTTGGTGAGCCAGGTCGCCCGTGTAATCGGCCAAACGCGCGCGACGAAGATTTTCATCAACAACCTGATGACTCAGCCCGGTGAAACCGACGGGTACAACGCCCGGAAACACCTTGAGACGATCCAGAATTACGCGCCTGAGATTCATTTCGATTATGTGGTCGTGAACAATCGCCACATCAACGCGGAGCAGGCCGAGCGGTATGCCGCTGAAGGCGCCTATCAAATCGGCATACACGATTCGATAGACGACGCGCTCGATCAAACGACCGAGATCGTCCGTGCAGATCTGCTGTACGACGGCGAGAAGGTCAGGCACAATTCGGATCGTCTTGCCCACGTCGTGCTCAACTGCCGCAAGCAAGCACTCGCCCCCGTTGTCGTCTAAAATCTTCCGAGAGATGTCTACCAACAACACATCGTCCAGACCCCTGAACGTTTTGATCATGGCCGCCGGCCTCGGCACCAGAATGAAGTCGAACCGCGCGAAGGTGCTGCACGAGCTGGGCGGCGCGCCGTTGATCGCGTACGTCGTCAGGGCCGCGCAGTCGCTGGAGCCGCGCTCGATCATCACGATCGTCGGACACCAGGCTGAAGAGGTTGAGAATGCCGTTCTCGCGGAGGTTGGCGAGCTTGCGAGCTTCGTCGTTCAGGCGAAACAACGTGGCACAGGCGACGCCGTTGAGTCGGCGCGCAGAGTGCTCGAAAACTCAGACTCGCTCGTGCTCGTGTTGTCAGGCGACGTGCCGATGATTCGTGTCGAGACGCTGAAGAAGCTCATCGAGCAACACAACAACACCGGCGCCGCATGTTCGATCCTCAGTGTTCGTCTCGAAAATCCGACTGGCTACGGTCGCATCGTTCGCGACGAGAGTGGTGCGTTTCGGAAAATCGTGGAGCAACGCGATGCCACTGAAGAGGAACGCCAGGTGCGCGAGATCAATTCAGGGATCTACTGTTTTGAAGCCACAGCGCTTTTCGACGCGCTACGCAAAGTCGAGCCTAAGAACGATCAGGGTGAGTATTACCTGACGGACGTGGCTGAGATCATCCTCGCGAGCGGCGGTACAGTGAGCGTGTTTGTCATCAACGACCCGCGGGAAGTTTCCGGAATCAACACACGCGCCGAACTTGCAGAGTTTGAAAACCTCATTCGCCGCGCGGCAATCCGGCGGCTGATGATCGAGAGTGGCGTGACGTTCATCGATCCATCACACGCGTACATCAGTGCGGAAGCACAGATTGGACGCGACACGATCATCCATCCGAACGTCACGATCGAGGGGAAGACTGTGATCGGTGAAGGCTGCGTGATTCGTGCGGGCGCGCGCATCACAAACTCGCGTCTCGGTGACAACGTGACGGTGAAGGATCATTCGGTCATCGCGGATTCGCAGATCGAGTCAAACTGTTCCGTCGGACCGTTTGCGCACCTGCGAATGAACGCATTGCTGGAGGAGAAAGCGACGGTCGGCAACTTCGTCGAGGTGAAGAAATCGCGACTGAAACGCGGCACGAAAGCGATGCATCTCACGTATCTCGGAGACGCGACGATCGGTGAACGAACAAACATCGGCGCCGGAACAGTCACTTGTAACTACGACGGCGTCAACAAGCACGAAACGATCATCGAAGAAGACGTTAAAATCGGTTCCGACACGATGCTGGTCGCACCCGTTCGCGTCGGCGCGCGCTCAATGACCGGCGCCGGCTCAGTCGTTACAAAAGACGTCCCCCCTGACTCGCTCGTTGCCGGCGTCCCGGCAAAGGTAAAAAAGAAAATCCGGTGAAAGTCCGTTTAATCCGTGGTTAAAAACAATAGGAGTTAATCAAGAGGTATGTGTGGAATTGTTGGTTACGTAGGAAACAAGCAGGTGGTGCCGCTCATCATCGATGGGCTGCGCAAACTCGAATATCGCGGCTACGACTCGGCCGGTATCGCGGTCGTTAACGAAGACCACAATCTCGAGATCCGTCGCGCCGAAGGTAAACTTCGCAACCTCGAAGAGACCATCCGCCTGAGTCCCCTCGACGGTACGTACGGCATCGGCCATACGCGTTGGGCCACGCACGGCCGTCCCACCGAAGAGAATGCACATCCACACCGCGACTGCACCGGCCGCGTAGTCGTTGTTCACAACGGCATCATCGAAAACTATCTCCAGCTCAAAGAGCGACTACGCAAATCCGATCACCACTTCGTTACTGAAACCGATACCGAGATCATGGCCCACCTGATCGAGGAATATCTCAAACACGACGCCTCTTTCGAGCAGGCCGTGCGTTCGGCTGTGACTGAGCTGCGCGGCATCTTCGCGCTCTCGATCATCAATGCCGACGAGCCTGACACGATCATCGCCGTACGCCAGGGTCCTCCGGTCGTGATCGGTCTTGGCGACCGTGAATTCTTCGTCGCGTCTGACATTCCACCGATCCTGCAACACACACGCGACGTCTTCTTTCTCGGCGACGGCGAGATCGCGGTCATCAATCGAGATGCGGTACGCGTGACAGACTTCGAAGGTAATTCCGTACAGCCGTCGATTCAACGGATCACGTGGGATCCGATCATGGCGGAGAAGGGCGGCTTCAAGCATTTCATGCTGAAGGAGATTTACGAGCAGCCGCGCTCCGTTCGCGACACGGTGCAGGGACGAATCTCGCTCGACAGTGGCCAGGTGTTTCTCGACGAGATGAGCAACATCACTGAAGCCGATTTCAAGGGCTTCACGTCGATCAAGATCGCTGCGTGTGGAACGTCGTGGCATGCGGGACTTGCCGGAAAATACATGATCGAGCAACTCGCGCGCGTGCCTGTCGATGTCGATTACGCTTCCGAGTTTCGCTATCGCAGTCCGGTGATGGATGAGAACACGTTGCTGCTCGTCATCTCGCAATCAGGTGAAACAGCCGACACGATCGCGGCGCTTCGCGAGGCGAAAGAGCTGGGCGCGAAGGTCCTCGCGATCTGCAACGTGCAGGGTTCGATGATCGTGCGCGAAGCGGATGGAACGATTCTCACGCACGCTGGTCCGGAGATCGGAGTCGCGTCGACGAAGGCTTTTACCGCTCAGATGATCGCGCTCTACCTGCTGGGCCTGTACCTCGGAAACCTGCGCGGCGTGCTTTCAGTTGACGAAGCGCGTTTTCACGCGCAGGAGCTGGCAGAGCTGCCCGTGAAACTCGAACACCTGCTCAACGATTCAGACGGCATTGAAGAGCTTTCGAAAGAGTTCTTCCGCTCGACTGATTTTCTCTATCTCGGTCGCGGCATCAACTTCCCTGTCGCGCTCGAAGGCGCGTTGAAGTTGAAAGAGATCTCTTACATTCACGCCGAAGGTTATCCGGCTGGTGAGATGAAGCATGGTCCAAATGCTTTGATCGACGAGCGGCTGCCGGTACTGTTTATCAACACGCGCGAAGAAGGTAATCGCGCGTCGGAGCTGCGCTACGAGAAGACGCATTCGAATATCGTGGAAGTGAAAGCGCGTGAGGGTATTGTGATCTCGGTGCTTGACTGAAGGCGATTCGATATCGTCGGTCGTCTCAGATCATGTGATCGAGATACCTGCTGCGAGCGATCTGCTGTCGCCGATACTCTCGATCATCCCGTTGCAACTACTTGCTTATCACATCGCGGTGCGACGTGGTTGTGATGTCGATCAGCCGCGAAATCTCGCGAAGTCCGTGACTGTCGAATAATTTTAGCCACAGATCAACGCGGATAAAACGCGGATCTGTGGCTGGCCCCTCGGGGGCAAACGGCGGCGGCACTACATCCCCCAAAAGTGCCTGGCTACTTGCGCCGTCTACCCCCCGCCTCCTCTAACGCGGATTCGGACGAGGAAAAGGGCCGCCCGCGTTCACATTCAAGTAATTTTTTCTTGCGCTCCAAACCCCAGCGATAGCCGCCCAGGCTCTGATCTTCGCGCACGACGCGATGACACGGAATCACCAGCGCGACTGGATTTGTCGCACACGCACGGCCGACTGCACGCACCGCGCCGGGCTTGCCCAATGCTTTGGCGACTTCGCCGTATGAAACTGTTTGACCGTACGGAATCGCACGCAGCTTCTCCCAAACCTGGCGTTGAAACGCTGTGGCTCTGATGTCGAGCGGCAGATCGAGTCGCGGCTCGTTCTTGTCGAGATGATTCAGGATCTTCTCGACCAGTTCACTCAAATTTGAATCTTCGCGTGTGATCTCGGCGTGCGGGAATTCCTCGCGCAGGTCTTTCTCCAGTTCTGCATCGTCGTCGCCCATTCTCACTGCGCATACGCCACGCTCAGTGACGGCAACGAGCAAGCGTCCCATCGTCGAATCGACGATCGTGTAACTGATGTTCACGCCGCGACCGCCGCGGCTGTACGTCGCGGGCGTCATACCGAGTTCTTCCGAAGCGTATTCGTAAAGACGGCTGCTCGAGTTGAAGCCTGACTCGTAAAGCGAGCTCGTCACCGATTCTCCTTTGCGCACGAGAGCTTTGAAGTTGCCGAACTTGCGCGCGGCCAGATACTGGCGCGGGCTGATGCCCATCACGCGCTTGAACGTGCGCTGCAGGTGGAAGACGCTGACGCCCGCGTGCGACGCAAGCTCAGCGAGTTTCGATGTCTCGCTTTCAGTCTCATCGAGCAAACGACAGACGCGCTGCACGAGCTCGATCTGTGGATCTAAAACGCGCGCGCGTCGTGGTTGGCAGCGCAGGCATGCGCGAAAGCCTGCTTGTTCCGCGGCTTCGGGCAAGTCGAAGAACCGGACGCGTTCGCGATGTGCGCGGCGCGACGGGCACGATGGACGACAGTAAACACCAGTCGAGCTGACGGCGAATACGAATTGACCGTCGAAGCGCGCGTCCTTCGCGACGACTGCTTGCCAGAGTTGATCGTTATTGAGACTTACGTTCATGTTTAGCATGCGGGAATTTTACGCCCCGCACTATCCTGAATCTATCTGGTTCTTGCGGTCAAATCCATCCACAGATTACACAGATTTTGTGTACTCGATTCGATGTGCTTAAATGCACTCACGCGTGGATTCGGATTTCCTGTCACAACTAAATGAACAACAACGCGAGGCTGTGCTTGCTACCGACGGACCGCTCCTGATCCTCGCAGGCGCGGGCTCCGGTAAAACACGTGTCATTGCGCATCGCATCGCGTATCTCATCGCCGAGAAAAAAATTCCGAGCTGGAACATCCTCGCGGTCACGTTTACAAACAAGGCCGCTGATGAGATGCGCCAGCGCGTGCAGCGACTGCTGCACACGCAGGAACGCGGTGACTTGCCGCTCGTCTCGACGTTTCACAGTTTCTGCGTTCGCGTCCTGCGTCAGGACATCGAAAAGCTCAACGACAAATACACACGCCGCTTCACTATCTACGATCAGGACGACTCGATTCGTTTGATCAAGCAGGCAATCCGGGATCTCGGCTACGACGAGAAGTACCTCGCGCCGCGCGCGACACAATCAGCCATCAGCTCCGCTAAAAATCGCGGCGAGGATCCGACTGCATTTGCCGCGCGTGCTGAGTACCAGGACGAGCGCCGCGCCATCATGGCCAAGGTTTACGAGATGTACGAAGCGCGCTTGCACGGCAACAACGCGCTCGACTTCGACGATCTCCTAATCAAAACCGTGCGACTGCTGCGCGACGTGGACGAAGTCAGAGAAAAATACAACAACAAATTTCGTTACATCCTCGTCGATGAGTACCAGGACACCAACTCGCTCCAGTTTGCTCTCATCAGCCTGATCACGCAGAAGTCGCAGAACATCGCCGTCGTCGGCGACGAAGATCAGTCGATCTACAAGTGGCGCGGCGCTGACATCAGCAACATCCTCAACTTCGAGAAGCATTTTCCGAAAACCCTAACCATTCGCCTCGAACAAAACTATCGCTCGACGCAAACGATCCTCGACGTCGCCGGCGCGGTCGTGAAGAACAATCTCGAACGCAAAGGCAAGAACCTCTGGACTTCAAATCCGCGCGGCGGCCGTGTCGGTTATTACCAGGCGTTCGACGCGGAAGCGGAAGCGCGTTGGGTGGCACATAAGGTCGTCGAGCATCGACGCGAAGAGTTCGACATTCGCGCCGCCGTGCTCTATCGCACGAACTCGCAATCGCGTGTGTTTGAAGAGGCGATGCGGCGTACGGGTTTGCAGTACAACATCATCGGCGGCTTCTCGTTTTACGAGCGCATGGAAGTGCGCGACATCATCGCGTATCTGAAGCTGGCGTTAAATCAAAACGACTCGATCGCGCTCGGGCGCGTGATCAATAGTCCGCCGCGCGGCATCGGTAAAACGACGATCGAAGAGCTCGAACGTCGCGCGAAAGATTACGAGCTGTCGTTATGGGAAACGATCAGCAACGTGATCGAGCAACCGGGAAGCCTCGGTCCGCGAGCAATCAGCGCGTTGAAGAGTTTTCGCAGCATCGTTAACAAACTCGCGAAGCTCACTGAAACGCCGGATGAGTCGAGTAAAGAACCCGTGTCTGACGTCGTGCGCGCGGCGATTCTCGAAACCGGTTACGAGATGGCGTTACG
Organism: uncultured Acidobacteriota bacterium; assembly: GCA_963748155.1. Lineage (GTDB taxonomy): Bacteria > Acidobacteriota > Blastocatellia > Pyrinomonadales > Pyrinomonadaceae > PSRF01. The sequence continues at coordinate 428,304 of CAVVHV010000008.1, forward strand.
TGGCGAGCGCACTGACGAAGCCGAAGGTCGACTCGAGAACTTGCAGGAACTCGTCAACGCCGCTGTCGATTATGACGAGCAAGGTGTCGAAGGGCTGCGCGAGTTTATCGATCACTCTGCACTCGTTTCCGATCAGGACGACTACAAACGCGACGCACCCGTCACGCTTATGACCGCGCACGCGGCGAAGGGACTCGAGTTTCCACTCGTGTTTGTCGTTGGACTCGAAGAAGGTTTGTTTCCACACTCGCGTGCGGCATCGGATCGCGCTGAGTTGGAAGAGGAGCGACGGCTCGCTTATGTCGCGATAACACGCGCTGAGCGTTACCTGTACGTCACGCACGCGATGAAGCGTCGTGTGTATGGTGAAGAGCTCGCATCAGAACCCTCGACGTTTCTGAACGAGATGCCGACCGAGATGCTCGAGGATCTCAGTCTCGGTAAGTCGTGGCTTTCCTTCAAAGGCGGCTCGCAGCAGATCGATTACGAGCAGGGCGAGTACAAGAAAGAGCGCAAGAAATACACGGGCAAGACTTACGACAGCGTTGACTCGATCGCAGATTTCTTTAAGCAACGCAGCCGGCAGATGGGCCAGACATCAGGAAGTTTGCCTAACGTTTCGAAACCACCGGCATCTTCACCGTCAAATGAAATCACGCCAGGTTCCTACGTGAAGCATTCCAAATACGGGCGTGGGCTTGTGTTGAGACGCGAAGGCGTTGGGGAATCTGCAAAGCTAACGGTGAGTTTCCCGGGTTACGGGCAGAAGAAGTTGGTAGAGAAATACGCCGGGTTGGAAAAAGCGTAACCGCGGATAACACGCTGATCTGTGTTCATCTGCGTTCATCCGCGGCTTAAATTTAGCTTGCCGTCAATTCGGAAACGATCTCACTCGCACCGAAGACCTTCTTCAACACTTCCAACATTCCACGCGAGTCAACCGAGATAGCTCGATTCACTGACGGGTCGTACATGAAATCGCCGACCAGCGATTGAATGTTGCCGTCGAAGATTAGCCCCACCAGTTCGCCGTTCTGATTGATCGTCGGTGAACCAGAGTTTCCACCGATGATGTCGTTCGTCGAAACAAAGTTGAACGGCGTATTCAGATTAACCGCGCTCTTCTTCTCCACCCAGCGCGGCGGCAGGTTGTATGGAAACTCGTGCTTGAACTTATCAGAGCGAGCATACAAACCGCCCATAGTCGTGAACGGCGGAACCTTTTGGCCATTCTCCATGTAGCCTTCGACCGCGCCGTACGAAAGTCGCAGCGTGAACGTCGCATCAGGATAGAGCTTCGTTCCTTCCGTCTCGAAGAGTGCGCGTGCAATCTTTGCGTAGTTGCTACGCTCGACGCCTGTCACTTCACTCTCATAGCGCTTGCGGACTTCGCGCGCCTTCGCATCGATCATGCGCGCGACAACAATCATCGGATCGGTCGAAGCATCGATCGCGGCCTTACCACCCGCCGCCAACTCTTTCCTGAACGCGACATCTTCCAGCTTCGTGCCCGTGATCAACTCTTCCGCGCGAGCTTCAGGAGTTTTGCCGGCGACCACTTGCTTCACGAGCTCGTTGTCGGCGCCCAACAACTCGACCATGAAACCAAGCGAATCGGTGAGTTTCAGCTCCTCGAAGTCGTCGTGAATCGGAGCCGGCGAGTAGAGCGCGAGCTCGAGTGAAGCACGACGAGCATCCGTGTACTCAGGCAAACGCTCGGCATTCGGCTTCTGGCTTTCATCCGCGAGCCGTACGAGAGCGCGCGCGAAACCAAACGTTGTCGAATTGAAACCACCGAGCTGCTCGAAGATGCGACGTTCGCGAATGTACGTCGGATAAGCCTTGTGCGCCTTCGCGATCGCGTCCCAGGCCTCGCCGTACATCTTCTGTCGTTCCGGATTCTCGGAAATCGATTTACGCAGCGCCTGCTCCTCTTTCTGTTTCCGGGCAATCAGGGCCGGATCTTTGAGTCCTTTAAGCTGCCCGCGATAGACCTTCAAACTGTTCTGTACGCTGTTGAGCTCGTTCTGCCCCTGGCGCGTCTGCTCTTCACCCATCGCCATGTATTTCTTCAACATCGCTTCACGACGCTCCAACAAACGAAGAACGATCGGAATGCTGGTGTCGCGCAGTTGCTCCAGGTGCGCGACTGTGTTGAGACGAGAAGTCGATCCCGGATTACCGGTCACGAAAACGAGATTGCCTTCCTTGACGCCCGCAGTGGACCACTTGAAGTAGTGCTCCGGACGCACCGGCTGACCATTTTCGTAAACACGAACGAGGGCCATGTCGATGTTGAAGCGTGGAAAGTTGAAGTTGTCAGGATCGCCGCCAAAGAACGCGGCCTGGAATTCAGGGACGAACACCAAACGAACGTCGGTGTACTTTTTGTAGCGATAGAGACTGTATTGGCCGCCCTGGTAAAGCGTTACCACATCGGAGCGGAAGCCGGTCGCCTTTAGCGACTCTGCCTCGATTGCAGCAATCTCCGCGCGTCGCGCTGCAAACGCCTCGGCATCAGTCACGCCGGCTTTAACAGCGCCAGTCACACGCGACGTTACGTCTTCGATACTTTGCAGCACGTTCAACTCGAGACTCGGCGCCTTGATCTCTTCAGCGCGGGTCCGCGCGACGAATCCTTCTTTCGCGAGGTCCTTCTCCGGTGTGCTGACTTCACCCACGATGTCTTCAACGATGTGATAGTTCGTCAGGACGAGGCCGTTTGGCGAGACGAACGAGCCCGAGCCGCCGTTGTTGAAACGGACGGAAGCGAGCCGGACTTTGTTCAACCATTCATCAGTAACTTCAAATCCGTATTTCTTCTTGATTTCCGCGCGCGGCACGTTGTTGAACGGCCACATGCCCTCGTCGGCCAGCGCAGTAATATGGAGTGTTTGTAAGCTGAATAGCGCCAGGAGCAGCGCAGAAAGAAGTCGTCTTAATTTCATTTCAATCCTCAAAAAAACAGTTTTGGGCAGAGAGACACAGATTACACCGATAGGAGGGGATCTGTGAAACCAATGTGATGCAGCGATGGTGGCCCAGGTTCACTTACTCGCGCTCGCCGCGGTCACGCAGCCTGATGTATTCGTCGAGTGTGAGGTCGGCGTAGCCACGCTCTTTCATCCGTTTGATATAGACAGCGCTGACGCCATGATCCCTGAGCCGCACTAGTTGTTCGACGCTCGTGTTGGTGTAGCCGAGGTCTTTGATTTCTTTGACGAAGGCCGCCGTGACGCCGTGATCCCTCATACGTCGCAGGTCTTCGAGCGGTAGACGCTCGTAACCGAGGTTCTTCAACTCAGTAACGAATTCCCCTGTCACGCCGTGATCTCTCATCGTGACCCACTGGTCGAGCGGAGCGCGCTCGTATCCGGCCGCCATAAATTCGTTGATGAACTTTGCGGTGACGCCGTGATCTCTGGTTCTGACGAGATCCTCGGGAGGCATATTGTTATAGCCGAGGGCGTTGAGTTCCTTGATGAAGTTCAGAGTCACGCCGTGATCTTTCATGCGCACGACGAGGTCCGTGCTTTTGACCGAATAGCCGAGCGACTTAAGACCCTGGAGATATTCGAGCCTGACGCCGTGATGCGCCATTCTCACGAGCTGTTGAACGGTCGTAGTGTCGTAATCCTGCGCTTTCAACTCGTTGATGAAGGCGAGGCCGGTATCAGTCATCGCCAACGCGAGCAGTTCTTCGTCGTTCGCTCTACCGAAGCCGAGCCGGGCGAGATCGGAGTTAAAAGAATTGTTGGGTGCAAAGGTGAAGTGGCCGGAGCCGTTTCCCTGTTTGAACCAGCCTTCGAAGTCGAACGTGCCGGCGTCGCGCTTGAGTTGGAAGCGGACATTCGTGCCCGTTTGCCGACATTAGCTGGTCGCGTGTGAGTCCAATAAGCTGGTCGAGCGTGACTTTGAATCCGCTGTCGTTATAGCTGAAGCCGTTATTGCCTGTGCGCCGGTAGCGCAGCGTGAGTTGCAGGTTGTTCTCGGCTGTCCGGTACTCGATAAGCCACTGATAGGTCGTGTCCTGGGGATTTGAGTAGCTGACTTCTGACGCGGGATAGCACGCCCAGAGCAGGCACAGACCAGCAAGAACGCTGATGACGCGGATTTTCATGGATGCCTCCGGATTTGGTGTCTCCCTGGAGTGTGTTTGCACTCCAGGGAGATCCTAAAGAAAGAAAAGCAGACTACCACCTTGCTTGTGAGGTAAACACCACCCGGTAATGATTTGTGACACAGGACGCTCGGCCAGCGAGATCCTTAATAATTGGAGCGCTTGTTTGGCTGGTCGCCAGACATCGGCGCGGGTTTGCTCGTGGCCTCGCTGCCACATTGCCGGCAAAGGTAGGTATCTTCTTTCTGTGCGGCCGGAACCAGCCAAAGACAGCCACACGAATCACATAAAATCGTCGATCCAAGCAACCACTCGTTGAACCGTATTTGTTTTTCTACCCTCATCGTCCCCCCTGTTCGCATTGCCGGGATTTTCTGAAGCGCTACGGTTTCTAAACTACAAACTACGCGATAGTTTCAATAAATTGTGGCAGCTTCGTAACGGTGTGGAACCCGCGAAGCGGGTGAAAGCATAAAGCCTGGGGCGCAAGCCCCAGGATCAGGCGTAAAGAAAATTGTTCGAGCCCGTGAAACGGGCGACAGCGTTCATTCGTCTATGCGCTGCCGCCCGCTCCGCGGGCTCAATTATGTTTTATTTGATCAAGTTCCTGGGGCTTGCGCCCCAGGCTTTATGCTTTCGCCCGCTTCGCGGGCTTATAATCCGTTCATGCGGCTTAACCAATTCCCGCGCATGTTACTCGCCGAGTGGCGCAAGCTCAGGCTGCCGACTTCGGACGAGACGATTGTTGTGGCCGTTTCCGGCGGCGCCGACTCGACCGCCCTGCTCCTCGCAATCGAAGAACTCAAGACCCACAACAAACTCTACCTCGCCGTCTGCGTCGCACACCTCGATCACCGCATCCGAAAATCGAGCGGCAAAGACGCGAAATGGGTGGCCGATCTGTCAGCAAAACTCGGTTTTCGGAGCGTGATCGGCCGCGCCAAGGTTGCAGAAGACGCACAAGCCGGCAACGATAACCTCGAACAAGCCGCCCGTGAGGCGCGCTACGCCTTTCTCGAACGCACGGCCAAAAGAGTTTCTGCGAACTACGTCCTGACCGCTCACACCATGGATGACCAGGCAGAAACAGTGCTAATGCGACTGATGCGCGGCAGCGCCAGTCTCGGGCTCGGCGGCATGGAAGGCGCTCCGGCCACTCGCGAAAAACAGCTCAATCAAACTCGTCCGGCCACTGCTCTGGGCGCGACGCTCGGAAACTGAAGACTACTGCCGCCTCCGAAGGATCGAGTTTCTTTCTGACGAAATGAACGACGATCTGACTTTTGCACGTGTCAAAGTCCGAAAGCAGCTACTGCCGCTGATGCAGTCGTTCAACAACCGCATCGTGGAAGCGATCTCGCGCACGGCAACGCAGCTTCGCGAGGACGGGTCGGTACTTGGTCAGCGATTCTGATGCACTGTTACAGCGAGCGGCGGTGTCTAACGAGGAGAGTGGTGAAACCAAAGTGCCCGCGCTGGACGTAAAGGTGCTGGCCGGTTCGCCGCCGGCCTTGCGGCGCAGGGCGCTGCGGCAATGGCTTTCGAACGCGCGCGGCGGTACGCGAAGACTCGAAATGGTTCATCTTTTGGCGGTCGAGAAGCTTTTGGAGGGGAATTCGGGCGGTCGAGTAGCCGAGTTGCCGAGTGGCGGAAGGGTCAGACGCAGGCGAAACCGGCTCGAGTTTGAGTCGGAAAATGATTGACAGTGCAGATTCACTGGATTTACAAGATTATTCGGGATTTACATGTAAATCTTGTACATCCTGAAATCCTGTCTACTGAATGTCGACTTGCGGCGAGCGCGATCGGGGAACCTTGGTGACGAATATGCATCAAAGCAACAGTTATTTGTAGATTGAATCGGATAAAGTCAGCTGGACAGCGACAAATGACGCCCTGATAAGGTATTATCGGGGGTCGGAGGCGTTAATGAATTTGAGTTCTACGGCAAGACAGATCGTATTTTGGCTTTTAATTATCGCGGGAGCGCTATTGCTTTATAAGCTGGTCAATCCGCGCGGTAGCAGCTATCAAACTGTGGATTTGACCAAGCTGGATCAAATGATCCAGAGCGGCACCCTTAAACAGCTCACGGTCAAACAAAGTGAGACCGTAGCAATCGACGTTAATAATCAGGAATATCGAGTAGCTTTATCAAACGAACCTGCCAAGAACGATATTCTCAAGTCAGCGCGCGAGATCGTGAGCGGCAAGCCGCGCGTGGCGAAGGTTGAAGAAGAGTCGAGCGCGAGTTTCATCTGGCCCATGCTCATCACTTGGGCGCCACTCCTGTTCATCATCGCAATCTGGATCTTCATGCTGCGACAGATGCAGTCAGGCGGCAACAAGGCGTTGTCGTTTGGCAAGTCGCGCGCGAAGTTGCTCAATAACCAGCAGAAGCGTGTGACGTTCAAGGACGTGGCTGGTGTTGAAGAAGCGAAGGAAGAGCTCCAGGAGATCATCGAGTTTCTCAAGGAACCGCAGAAGTTTCAGAAACTCGGCGGACGCATTCCCAAGGGCGTTCTGATGATGGGACCGCCGGGAACCGGCAAGACTTTGTTGGCCCGTGCAATCGCAGGTGAAGCAAACGTTCCGTTCTTCTCGATCTCCGGTTCTGACTTCGTCGAGATGTTCGTCGGCGTTGGTGCATCGCGTGTGCGCGACCTGTTTGAGCAAGGCAAGAAGAATGCGCCGTGCATCATCTTCATCGATGAAATCGACGCAGTGGGACGGCATCGTGGCGCAGGCCTCGGCGGCGGTCACGATGAGCGCGAACAGACGTTGAACCAGTTGCTGGTTGAGATGGATGGCTTCGAGTCGAACGACGGCGTGATTCTGATCGCTTCGACGAATCGTCCGGACGTTCTCGATCCGGCATTGCTGCGACCAGGACGTTTCGATCGTCGCGTAGTTGTTTCACGACCTGACGTTCGCGGACGTGAAGGCATTTTGAAAGTTCACACACGCAAGATTCCGCTGGGTGAAGATGTTGATATCTCGGTGATCGCGCGTGGTACTCCGGGATTCACGGGTGCGGATCTCGCAAACCTTGTTAACGAAGCCGCGCTGAATGCTGCTCGTTACAACAAGAAGCTCGTCGCGATGGGCGACTTCGAGTTGGCAAAAGACAAGGTGTTGATGGGCGCTGAGCGCAAGAGCATGGTGATCTCGAACGAGGAGAAGCGCGTCACTGCATATCACGAAGCGGGTCATACGCTCGTTGGTCTGAAAGTGCCGAACGCGGATCCGGTTCACAAAGTCACCATCATTCCGCGCGGCATGGCCCTCGGCGTGACGCAGCAGCTTCCCGAAGGCGACCGTCATAACTACAGCCAGGAATACCTGCTGGGCCAGATCTCGATCCTGATGGGTGGACGCATCGCCGAAGATACTTTCCTCGGCAGCATCACCACGGGAGCTTCAAACGACATCGAACGTGCGACTGAGCTCGCGCGCGCGATGGTTTGCGAGTATGGCATGTCTGAGATGGGTCCGCTGACCTTCGGCAAGAAGGAAGAGCAGATCTTCCTCGGACGCGAGATTGCTCAGCATCGTGATTTCTCGGAAGACACCGCGATCAAGATCGATCAACAGGTGAAGAAGATCGTCACGGCGCAGTATGAGCGCGCTAAGGCGATCATCGAAGAGAATCGCGAAACGATGATTCGCTTGGCTGAGTGTTTGTTGGAGCGCGAGTCGTTGGATGGAGTCGAGATCGAAGGATTGTCGCGGGCTTACCGCTCGACGAGAATCCGCCTGCGGTAGATTCCGGAAACGATCAGGATCGGCCGCAGTTGAAGGAGCCAACCGCGAAGCCGCTCAAGCCGATTCTGCCACCGATAACCGGCGGCAACCCGCAACCAGCGTAGTTAGGTTTAGACGGGATTTTTTGACAGGATTACAGGATTTTCAGGATCAACAAGATAGTCTTGTTAATCTTGAAAATCCTGTAATCCTGTCTCACTTTACGGTTCCCATGAGGCGTGCGTGGCATATCAAAGGTCGCACTTTACCAATCGGCGAACGCACGCTGATCATGGGCATTCTCAACGTCACCCCTGACAGCTTCAGCGACGGCGGACAATTCGTTTCTTTCGATGCGGCCCTTGCCCACGCCGAACAGATGATCTCCGAAGGCGCCGACATCATCGACGTTGGCGGTGAGTCTACTCGGCCTGGCGGCGAGCCGATTTCTATCGATGAAGAAATCGCGCGCGTCGTTCCCGTAATCGAAGCTCTCACTCAACGCAGTGATGTTCCCATCTCAGTCGACACAACCAAATCCGAAGTCGCACGCGCTGCCTTAGACGCAGGCGCCGCAATCGTCAACGACATCTCCGCGCTTCGCTTCGACTTCTACATCGCCGACGCTGTTGCACGCTCCGGCGCTGGCCTCGTGCTGATGCACTCACGCGGCACGCCCGCGACGATGCATCGTCTCCCGCCCGTCGCTGACATCATGCACGAAGTCACACACAGTCTCCGCGCAAGCATCAACATGGCCGAGCGACGCGGCGTGAAGCGCGAATCGATCGCCATCGATCCGGGCATCGGCTTTGGAAAGTCACAGGAACAGAACCTCGAGCTACTCGCGAAGCTGGACCAGCTAATCGCCGCCTTCCCCGACTACCCCGTGCTGATCGGCACCTCCCGCAAATCCTTCATCGGCCGCATCCTCGCCGATGAATCCGGCACACCAGCACCAATCGAAGATCGCCTGCACGGCACGATGGCCACAATAACCACCGCCATCCTCCACGGCGCCCACATCATCCGCGTCCACGACATCAAAGCCGCTGCCGAAACAATCCGTGTTGCGGAAGCAATCCGTGAAAATCCGCGGCTGATATGAGAGAATCCTCCGCCGATGACCAAGCTGCTCCGCACTTCCCTCTTCATCCTGATGCTCTTCTTCGTTTCCGGTTTTGCTGAGTGCTACAAACCGGTAACTAAGAATCGACTTCCCGCGCGATTCAAAACCATCGGTGTGCCGGCGTTTCAGATGGAGAGCCAGGCGCTGCGCTACAAGGTTGAATCGCGGTTCACGGATGCAGTGATGCGAGAGCTCGTGCATCGTGGTCGCGGGCTGCGCGTGCAGGGACAACGTGAGGGTGCTGACGCAGTGATCGAGGGCGTCATCAAGAAGTTCTATTTCGGCGGCGTACTGCTCGACGACAAAGGACGCGCTCGAATTTTTGAAGTTACGATCGAGGCCGCGGTGACCGTCCGCGATCAAACTGAGAACAAGGTGCTTTACGACAATCAGAACTTCGTCTTTCGCGGTGAGTATGAATTCGCAAGCGACCCGCGCACGTTCTTCAACGAAGAGGATCCCGCGATTTTGCGTATGTCGCGCAGCTTCGCCGAGAGCATCGTCTCCACACTCATCAACGCAGTCGATATCGACAAGAAATGAAGACGCTGACCCGAACCGAGCTCGAACGATCTTTGCGCGAGAGCGTACGCCCGCTGTACCTGTTGCTGGGCGCTGAGATCTACCTGCGCCGAGTAGCAGCGCAAACAATCGCGGATGTGGCGCTCAGTCGCACGTTATTGCGCGAGTTCAACGAGTCGTCGTTCAGCCTGTTGAGCGATCCGGTGCAGTCTGCGATTGCGGCCGCAGAACAGTTGCCGATGATGTCAGACACGCGCGTCGTGCGCATCCGCGACTTCGCGAGGCTGCGCGAGAATGACGAAGAGATCCTGATTCGTTATCTCAACAATCCATCGCCCTCGACTGTCATGATCTTTACCGCCGACGAGCTCGACAAACGAAAGAAATCGAGCAAGGTGCTGCTGGATGCTTGCACTGTCGTCGAGTTCGCGCCGTTGAAAGACGCCGAAGCAAAATCGTGGGCCAAGTCACGGCTCAAGGAGCTGAAGGTCACAGTTGATGATCAGGTATTGAGCGAAATCATCAGTCTCGTCGGCACTGACGTGCAAACTCTTTACAACGAGCTCGAGAAACTCGCGTCAGCTGCCGCAAACACAGGACGCATCACTGCCGGATTTCGTTGACGAGCTAATCGGCCGTTCGCGCGAATTGTCGAACTTTGAGCTCGGAGATCATCTTCTGGCGGGCAATCGCAAGAGAGCACTCGAAACACTTCACCGACTGCTCGAAGACGGCGCCGAGCCAGTGATGCTCGTCGGCTTGATTGCCGGAAACTATCACCGGCTCGCGCTCGGCAAACATTTACTCTCTCGCGGTGGTCGTGACGAAGTCTTCCGTAACATCTCTCTCCCACCCTTCAAACGCGACTCTTATATTTCCACGCTACAACGCAGCACCGCCGCGAAGATCGCGCGTGGCATTCAACTGACCGCCGCTACTGATCTCGCTATCAAAACATCGCAAGCCACACCTCGCCTTCAACTCGAAATGCTCGTTTGCGAATTAGCTTCCTGATCCGCGTTCATTTGCGAAAATCCGCGGCCAATACCAGTATTACACTTCTCAACCAACGAAACCTCCGGCCCAAGCTCATTCAACTTCTCAACAATCTTGTCGATATAAAACATCGTAATCGTCTCGCTGTACTTACTGGTGTCTCCCTCGTAATGATTTAAGAACCTCAACAAGCCCGCGCGCATGCGATCGAGCGCCGCGTCTCTATCCATCGTGTGCAAGTACCAGACGGCCACCGCGAGGTGCTCTGCGTGGTGGAAGTCATCCGCGCCCGTTTCACAAGCCTCAAAGGTCCGCACGACATTCTCGATCTCCGTCTTCTGACTGGTACCGGTTCATCACGCTCTCCTTTCAAATAAAAAACCGGGGCGGACCGAAATGTCGATCCGCCCCGGTAAAATTTTGAATGTGATCTACGTTTACTTAGCTATTTGGTTCGCCTGAACTGTCAGCCGCGATTTGTATCGCGCCGCCGCGTTCTTGTGCATGACGCCCTTTTGTACGGACTTATCGATCACTGAAATGACTTCAGGAAGCACATTCTGCACGTCCTCGCTCTTACCCGAGTCGAGCGCCGTACGCAGCTTCTTGATATACGTCCTGACCTTGGATCGATGGCTACGATTAATAACGCGTCGCTTCTCATTCTGCCTTACGCGTTTCTCTGCTGATTTATGATTCGGCATTCCCTTCTCCAAACCGCGCCGGGCACACCCGCCCCAAAGCGCAAGTGACGGAGTATAGAGATCCGATCGGTTAGTGTCAAGGCGCGGTCAATCAGCCACAAAAAGGCACAAAACGCACAAAAATGAAGCTCCCTTGCATCTTTTTGTGCATTTTGTGCTTCTTTGTGGCAGCATGTCTCTGAAGGAGAAAGTTAACAGAGTTTGAAGAAGATTGAGCTGCCGCCTCGTGGTTTGGAGACACTGTTTGGTGTTCACGACCAGAACATCAAGTATCTCGAGTCTCTGCTTGACGTAAGAATTGACGCCCGCGGTCAGGATGTGTCGATCGACGGTGAACCCGCCGACGTCGAGACCGCCCAACGTATCCTCGAAGACTTTTCCGACCTCTTCAAGGAAGGAAAACAATTCACCGATAAAGAGCTGCGCGAAGCGTTTGCGCAGATCGCCGAAGACCGCGCCTTCAGCCTGCGCGACTACTTCACCAAAACGCGCTTCAATCCGGCCGGAAAGAAACAGGTCGCGCCGAAGTCCGTCAACCAGCGTAAGTACATTCAGGCGATTCAGGATAACGACGTCGTGTTTGGTATCGGCGTTGCCGGCACAGGCAAGACGTATCTGGCCGTGGCGATGGCGGTGCAGGCGCTGATGCAGAAACAGGTGAACCGCATCGTGCTCGCGCGTCCTGCTGTCGAAGCGGGTGAGAAACTCGGCTTCCTGCCGGGCGACTTGCAAGACAAAGTCGATCCATACCTGCGTCCACTTTACGACGCGCTCTTCGATCTCATCGACTACGAGCGCGTCACGCGACTACTCGAGAAGCGTGTGATCGAAGTGGCGCCGCTCGCGTTCATGCGTGGTCGCACGTTGGCAGATGCGTTCATCATCCTCGACGAAGCGCAAAACACGACGAGCGAACAGATGAAGATGTTTCTCACGCGCATCGGTTTCGGTTCGAAGGCCGTGATCACCGGCGACGTGACGCAGGTCGATCTACCGACCGGGAAACGCAGTGGTCTCGATCGAAGCAGAACGAATACTTTCACAAGCTCGAAGGTATTGAGTTCGTTTACTTCACCGACAAAGACGTCGTGCGCCACAAGCTCGTGCAGATGATCATTCGCGCCTACGAAGAGCTAGGGCAAGAAGAGCCAGATTTAGCGATGGTCGAGGTTGTTAATCGCCAGCGACGTTTGCAGCTCGACACTGAAGCGTGGTCCACTTTCGCGGCCAAAGCACTCGACGCAATCGGAAAGAGCGAATCCTCAGCTACGATCGCTTTCGTTTCAGACAAACGGATTCGAGAACTCAACCGGCAGTTTCGTGGGGTTGATAAAGCGACGGATGTTTTGTCGTTTCCCGCGGAGGAGGAACTTAATCTTGGTGATGTTGCGGTGTCAGTTGAAACCGCAGCGGTGCAGGCGAAAGAGAATGGGTTGTCGTTGGATGGTGAAATCGCGCAGTTGATACTTCATGGCCTCTTGCATCTCTCCGGGTATGATCATGAGACGGATAATGGTGAGATGAATCGGTTGGAGATTAAATTGAGGAGGAGGTTAGGCATTTAGACAGTCAGTAGTACAGGATTACAGGATTTGCAGGATTTACATAATAAGTATCTTGTTAATCTTGTAAATCCAGTCAATCCTGTCCATACTATTTTCCCATCGATGGAACTTGAAATAGGACTTGCGCTCCTACTGCTCATAGTGCTCTCTCTGCTGGCCACGGTTGATATGGCCTTCGCACAGTTGAGCGACGTAGGTCTACGCCGCCTCATCGGCGAAAACGGCGACAAGCCTGATGACCGACCATCCCGACACTTCCTTCGCCAGGCACTGGAGAATCGCCCGCGCTTCAGCTTCGCACTCTCGGCGATGATCCAAATACTGCTCGTCGTCGTCGCTGTTCTCATTACTTCAATTTCACTGAGCCTTTTCCCCGATCCGCGACTCGTGCTCGTCGGCCTGTTCGCGGGATTGATACTCGCCGGTATCTTTCGTCAACTCATTCCACTCTTCATCTCCACGCGAAATCCGGAAGGCACGCTGCTCTTCCTGCTTCCGATCGTGCGGCCGTTCTTTCCGATCATGACGTTCATCGCCGATCCTTTTCAGCGCCTCTTCGACCGTTCGCGCCGGAAAGATCAGGTGACGGAAACCGGCGAAGAAGAGGAAGAAGACGACGACAGCGGCGACCTGCAAGCGCTGATCGACGTCGGCGAAGCAGAAGGGATCCTGGAAGAAGAAGAAGGCGAGCTCATCCATTCGATAATCGAGTTTGGCGATACACGCGTGAGCGAAGTCATGACACCGCGACCGGACATCGTCGCCGTCCCGGAAAATGCGACAGTACGTGAAGCGCGCGATGTTATTCTCGACTCGAAATACTCGCGTCTGCCCGTCTATCGCGAACAGATCGACAACGTCGAAGGCATGATCTATGTGCGCGATCTGCTCCAATGCTGGGCCGACGGGCGTGAAGAGGAGAGCATTAAACCGCTCTTGCGCTCGGTGTATTTCATTCCGGAAACAAAGCCCGTCGCCGAGCTGCTCGAGGAGATGCAGAAGGCGCACGCGCAACTCGCGATGGTGATCGACGAGTATGGCGGCGTTTGTGGACTGGTCACTGTCGAAGACATTCTCGAAGAGATCGTCGGCGAGATCGAAGACGAAGACATCGCTGGCGAAGAGCTTGAAGATATAGTAGAAGGCCCGGATGGTAGTTACGAAGTGCTTGGCTCAACTGAGATCGGAAAGATCGAGCGGCTCTTCGACATGGAGATCGAAGCTGACGATTTCACTACCATCGCCGGACTCGTGATCAACGAGTCAGGAAAAGTTCCAGCGGCCGGCGAACGGCTGACGATACGCGGTTTGGCAGTTGAAGTGCTTGAAGCAGACGAACGACGCATTCTGCGACTGCGTGTGAGGAAGGCGCAGACGAAGATGCGTCAGAAGTGGACCACAAAGAATCACAAAAGGCACAAACGTCTTAACAGAAGAACAAATGGGTAAACACAAAAGCAAATTCCTTCGCGGCAAACGAATCGATCCAGCGCCAATTGAGAAAAATGTAACCGTTGCGGATTTAATCGACGAGGCTTTTCTCGCCTACAACGCCGCGCGGCTGCGTGAGGCATGCCAGCTCTACACAACAGAAAATGCTGGAGCCGGAGGTCACGGTCGCAGTCTCGTTGACTGGAGCACTCACGCCTGCCGGACTCGGCATTTCCGCGCTCATTCCACTGATTAAGGCGGGTTTTGTCGACTGGATCATCTCGACCGGCGCCAATCTTTATCACGACACGCACTTCGGCATCGGTCTCGCCATGCACCAGGGCAACGCGCACACGTCTGACGTGGTCCTGCGTGAAGAAGAAGTGGTCCGCATTTACGACATCTTTTTCGATTACTCAGTGCTGCTCGATACCGACGCGTTCTTCCGCAAGATAATCGAAGGACCGGAGTTTCAGCGTCCGATGTCAACGGCCGAGTTTCACTACCTGTGCGGACGTTATGTTCACGAGCGCGAGCAGAAACTCGGCATCAGAGAAAAGTCGCTGCTCGGTGTCGCGTATGAGTATGCGGTTCCGATTTACACTTCATCGCCGGGCGACTCTTCGATCGGAATGAACGTCGCTGCGAAAGCACTGCAAGGCAACAAGCTCGCATTCGATCCGTCGCTCGACGTAAACGAGACCGCGGCAATCGTGCTTGCCGCGAAGCGTGGTGAAGTGAAGATCGAACGGCAAGAAAGTGAAAGGCCGTTCAGGAGTTTTCATACTCGGTGGCGGATCGCCAAAGAATTTTCTTTTGCAAACTGAACCACAGATTCAGGAAGTGCTCGGCATCGACGAACGCGGTCACGATTATTTTCTGCAAGTGACTGATGCGCGTCCCGACACCGGTGGATTATCCGGAGCAACTCCGGGTGAAGCAGTGTCGTGGGGCAAGGTCGATCCCGATCGACTTCCTGATGCAGTTGTGTGTTATGTCGACTCTACAGTAGCGCTTCCGCTCATTACGGCTTATGCTCTTACGCGTCACGAACCGCGCGAGCCGAAACGTCTCTATGAGAAGCGTGAGCAGTTTATGAATCTGCTGTTGGCGGAATACAAAAAATCAAAACGACGATAGGTGAGGAGGCACAGGCGATCATGGGAACAATTCCGACCGCTAAACCGAAGAGTTATTACGATTGTACTGATTGTCCTGCGTTCTGCTGTTCGGCGTATGAGCGCGTTCAGGTAACGCCGCGTGACATTCGCCGGTTGGCGAAGTACTTCGGCGTCACTGAAGAAGTGGCCACGGCTCGCTACACGAAGATGTACCAGAAGGAAAGAGTGTTGCGCCGCAAGCGCGATGCGCTGTTTGGCGAGGCGTGCCAGTTCATCAATCCTGAAACGCGTGGCTGTGGGATCTATCACGCGAGGCCGGCAGTGTGCCGAGAGTATCCGATCACAAAGCGCTGCGCTTACTACGACCTGTATAAATTCGAGCGCGAGCAGCAGGACGATCCAGACACATTGCCGATCGTGAAGCTCACATTCAAGAAATGGAAAGAAGTAGGACGAGGTGGAAGACTTTCTATCAAGGTTTATCGGGAAGAAGATCGACGTCTACTGCGGCGGCGCGTCAAGCGTGCGCGGTGAAGTGTTGAAAGTGGAAACGGGTGTGCTGCATCTGCGCGACGATGAGGGTAAGAACTGCTACGTCGCGATCAATAAGATCATCGTGATCTGGGAAGCGCGCGACGACGACCATCGCGCCGGCTTCGTCCCACGCTCCAAACAATAAGTAGCCACAAAAAAGCCATCAACACAGATTAACACCGAATTACACTTCTGCTTTAATCTGTGGCTGATTTTGTGCTTTTATGACTACTAGTCTGTGCAACCTGCGCGGTAGCTGGCACGCGACGGAAGCCGTCGATGCGCTTCAACCAATACTCACTAAACTCTGAATAGATAACACCGTGGCGGCGCGAGGCGTGATAGAAGCCACGCTCGTCAGCAACAACGCCCACGTGTTTCAGGCCACTGAAGAACACGAGCGTTCCAAACTTGAACTGCTCTTCCACCGGCGCGGGCTCGAAGCGCACAAACAGGTTGCGAGCGCTCGCTCTCTCGAAGTTGATTCCGGTCGCCTGGTAGATGGCCCACACAAATCCTGAACAGTCGAAGCGGTTTGGACCAGTGGCGCCCCAGCGATACGGTGTTCCGAGTCGCTGATCGATCGCGGACATCAGTTGTGATTCAAACTTGAGAAAACCGGAGTTCGACGGCGCCGTCGAAGGCGAGAGGTCGATAGTTGGTTTCGGTTTAGCTTCCCAGGTTGGTTTTGAGTCGGAGACGGCTGCTGCTACGAGAGCGAAATCATCGGGCGAGCACGACACTTCATTCACGTCGCCGCCCTGGGCTGTCACTCGTGGACGAGTTTGGGCGAATGCTGATGTTGATAAAACTACGAGGGCCAAACTGGCGAACAAAGCACGAGGGAACAGTTTTCTTAACTCCATAGACAGGGAACTACCTTCTCTTAATTAATTTTAGTTTTGGGTATTGCTGTGTGAGGGGGGCACCGCTCAAAGCCTTTGGCATCTTAGCGGCTGGATCGGAGTGGTTCAACAGGCAATGTGACTGTTTCGTGACGAAACGCCTTGCGAATCAAGGGCTTGCACTGAAAGAAGTCACGAATCCTTTGCGACTGCGGTCAATCTGAAGGATATGTAGCCCGTGGGGTACAAAAAGCACGAAATTTCGCTCAGACACTTGAGCTTTAATGCCTTATGCCTAAGCACGTAGCATTCTTTTATAAAGCGTCAGAGTAAAAAGCAGAGTTATAGCGAGTGTCATGGGGCACACTACTCCCAACAAACTAAAAATTTCGATTCGTATGTATGAGTTAATTAAAGTCGCAATGAGCGTGAGGTTCCCAGGTTTATCCGACAGTGCCGTTACGGGAGGTAGCGTAGTTCATCCCGACAGTGATGATCTTCTGTAACAACTGATCGTAAGGCACGCCCGAATACTCGGCCGAGTCAGCAAAGTCTTCGTGGTGCGCGATCTGCGGATTCGGGTTCGCTTCCAACAGATAAAACTGCCCTTCCTCAGTCATGCGATAGTCCAGCCGCGCATAGCCACTGAGAGATAGGTAACGATAGATCCGCTTCGACAACCGTTCGAGCGTCTTGTGCTGTTCGGGCGTTAATTCTGCCGCTCTCGTCGCCACGCCAACCTTCTCCTGGTATGTAGGATCCCACTTCACTTTCAGCGTCGCGATGTTCTCGGCGCCTTCAGGCAGTTTCTCCATCACGAGCTCCCACGGCGCGTACGTCTGAATGTTCTGATTACCGATCACGCCGACGTAGATCTCGCGGCCCTTGATGTACTGCTCCGCGATCGCGGCAGTCTTGTTCTGACGATGAATAAACTCCACGCGCTGCGTCAGCTTCTCATCGTCGTGTACGATCGACGCCTGCGCGATACCCACTGACCCTTCTTCACTGACTGACTTAACCAGCAGCGGAAACTTCAAACGCTTCGGCCGGCGCACTTTTCGATTCATCGGAAACACACCGAAGTTCGGCACTAGCAAACGATGATAAGAAAGGATCATCTTCGTGAGTGCCTTGTCGTGGGCCAGCGTCATGCCGCGCGGATTACAACCGGTGTAAGCCTGCTTCATCAGCTCGAGATAACTGACCACGTGCTGATCGTAAAGAGGATAGCCATGAAACTCTTCGAGCAGGTTGAAAGCGATGTGAGGCTTGTGTTCCAGCAACGCGTTGCCGATCACGTTGAGCTGGTTGTAGAGACCGACCGGATAGACCTCGTGGCCCATCTTCTTCAACGTCGAGATCACGTCGTATTCAGTTTTGATTTCGAGTTTTTCTTTGTCGGAAAGACCCTCCAACGAATCGGGAGGCACGAGGTCTTCGTGGACGAGCACGATGATGCGCAGTTTACGTCGCGGCTCAAGGGTCATACGGCTATGCGATGATAACCTGAATGCAGCACGTTCATTACTTGCACAGTCAGCGCTATCATGACACGTCGGCGCGTTTCGCGGAAGGGGGTTGCTACACGAAGTTGTAAATCTTTGCAGCGATCGATCATGTTTTGCAGCACGTGATCGATCGTGTACTGGTGTACGCCGGTGCCTTCAGCGACGATCTGTCGCACCTCGCGACGCACCTTGCGCAGGAAACTCGCAGCACTTTGGCGATGCTTGTGATGTGGATCGTCAGAGAAGATGCGACGCAGATCGCGATCGTAAACTGCGGGCCATTCAAAGTCGTAACGCTCGCGCTTGCGACGGTAATGATCGCGCAGCGTTCCGCGCAGTGCAGACAGTGGATCGATCTTCGTGCGGGTTCCGTTCTTCGGCTTCGTCCCCGCGAGCTGTGTCATCAGCTCGTCGATGTATTCCAGCTTCTGCAACGCCGGCCAGCCGCGATAACGACGTCGCCATTGCGAGCGTGGTGTTAGCCACACGGCAAACGTTTCCGCGAAGTCTTCCGCGGGATGTGCCTGTGCGTACCAGGCAGGCAGGTGCAGCACATATTTCCGGCTCCTCGGTTTCGGTTTGTAGAAATCGGGATAGGGTTGCGCGAACGAGCCGAAGAGCTCGCGGTGCTGGCGTTTGAAGTGCAGGCGAAATGCTGTGTCGAGGGCGTGACCGGCCTCGTGCCGCAGAATACGCATACACTCGGTGTCTGTGCCGCCTTCGATTTCGAGCATTTGCTTCCGTTCGAGCTTCATCAGGCGCGGGTGCGCGAGGTAAAAGGGGATGGCGATGCCCGGCACGCCGTCGGGCGAAAACCACTCTTCCGACAGCCAAACGTGCGGTTTGAAGCGAATTCCACGGTCGTTTAGCTCGCCGTAGAGGCGTATTATGTGGGGTTCGAGGAACGACCCTTTGATTTTGATGGGCAGGTCGCAGATGCGTAAATCAAGCAACTGCTCGTCGCTCAGACGATGCCAGGGGAATCTGTAGCTCACGGCGCGGTCATTCTAGCGGGGCGCGCAGAGGGGGTCAAAACAGTCGTAGACAGGATTTACAAGATTTTTCAGGATTTACAAGATTATCCTGTACATCCTGTAAATCCTGTCTACAACTATTTCTTGGAATTAAAGAATCGCCCGGCATCGCTGACCCCTTTTCTTCCTCGCTTTCGCGTTCTATTATGAGGCCTGAATATTTGGCAGCGTCTTCCCAAATCACACACAAAGCACAATCAGAAAAACAAGAGGATATGCTCAAAACCACCATCGTCAGAATTGCAATTCGTCATCACCTGTCTGTCGACACTCTCCGCGACGGCCATCGCTGACACGAAGGTCAAGTCGCGCCAAACGAGCGGCGGCCAGACTTACGAGAACACCAGCTACATCAAAGGCAAACGCCAGCGCAGCGAAACCAACAGCGGCCAGATGATCATGATCCAGCAGTGTGATCTGCGACGAAACATCCAGATCATGCCGCAGATGAAGGTCTACATGATTCAGCCGTACGACCAACCATCAACGCAGCACTACGCCAAACAACCCCACCGCGCCAACATCGCAGCCCGTCACAGAAAGGCGGCGTTGTTACATCTACGGTCACCACCAAAGACACGGGCGAGCGCAAACAGATGTTTGGCTACACAGCGCGTCACATCATCACCACGATGGAGACGAAGTCGTCGCCGGACGCGTGCTCGCAAAACAACACCAAGATGCAGATCGATGGCTGGTACATCGATGCTGCTTTCGCGCTCGATTGCGACAGCAGCCGTGCCTATACCAACTACAAACCGAAAGCGAGCGGCGGTTGTCAGGATCGTTACGAGATGAAGACGATCGGCATGGCGAAGAAAGGCTATCCGGTTTGGGAAAAGATGACGATGTTTGGTCCGGACGGTGCGGAGAGCTTTTCAAACATCACCGAGGTAGTTGAGTTTTCACAGGCGACACTCGAGCAGAGCCTCTTCGAGATTCCTGAGGGCTATCGAGAAGTTGAAGACTTCGCGAGTGCCTTCAGTGCAGCTGCTACGCCAACCCTGAAACGGGCAACACTTCAACGCCGAATTCGAGCGCTCCTACGACCGTGCCGAGCACTGCGACTCAGCCGGCGACGTCAACAGCGAACGCGGTTGGACCGAAAGCGTGAAGGCGTGATTCGCTTCGGAGTCGCAGCCGTGAAGACTGGTAACGTCGCAGAATGGATGAACGCGCAAAATCTTGCTCAGGCAGTGCAAGCCACGCTGACACAGAACCTGAAGGGCACGAACGTGGAAGCCGTCGTGATCGAAGCGACGGGCGCGGGGATCCAGGCCGAAGCACAGCAGAAGCAGTGTGACTACATCGTGTTTGCGAATACGTCGCACAAGAAAGGCGGCGGTGGTTTCGGTAGTATGCTCAGCAGCGGGGTCGCGCAGGTTGCGAGTAATGTGGGTTACGGCTCAGGCACTGCTGCAGTTGTCGCGACGAACGCAGTCGTAGCTGCAACAGTTGCGCAGAACATCAAAGCGAAAGATGAGGTGACGCTTGATGTGCGATTGGAGAGACCAACGAGCACAACGCCGAGCTTCGCGCAGACATTCAAAGGCAAAGCGAAGTCAGCCGGCGAAGACGTCGTCACGCCGCTGAGCCAACAAGCCGCGCAGGCCATCATCGCCGCGGTTGCTAAGCAGTAGTTCACGTAAAAGGCGCAAAGAAAGTTCAGAGTTCAGCCTTTAGCCTGCGGTCTCGGGCTCCAGGCGAGCAAGCTAAAGCTTGAACTCTGAACTTCTTTGCGTCTTTGCGTGAGAAATATCTTTTAGCTTCCCGGATGGACGCCCGTTTTCAAGTACGACGACGGGCACAGCTTCTCGAGCGTGCACTCTTCACACAACGGATTACGTGCTTTGCAGATCTTCCGCCCGTGATAAATCATCAGGTGCGGGAAGATCACCCAATCCTTCCTCGGCACGATCGGAATCAGGTCCTGCTCGATCTTCTCCGCAGTCTTCTGCTGCGTCAGGTTAAGGCGGTGCGAGAGTCGCGTCACGTGCGTATCGACGACCACGCCCGCCTTCACTCCAAACGCATTTCCCAACACGACATTCGCAGTCTTGCGCGCGACACCCGGCAACTCCAACAGCTCATCCATCGTGTGCGGCACTTCCCCGCCATACTCCTCCGTCAGAACCTTCGACGTGCCCTGGATCGACTTCGTCTTGTTCCGAAAGAATCCAGTCGACTGAATGTCTTTCTCCAGCTCGTGCGGCGAGACTGCAAGGTAGTCTTCCGGCTTCGTGTACTTCCGAAACAAGTCAGCCGTAACGATGTTGACGCGCTCGTCAGTACACTGCGCCGAAAGAATCGTCGCCACCAACAATTCAAACGGGTTCGAATGATTGAGCGAACACTTTGCGCCTGGATAAGCTCGCTTGAGTCGCCGGATAATATCGCGCGTGCGTTTTTTGAGTTCCTCGGTGCTTTCGCGTTTCGCCATCAAATCAACCCGTTCGTTTCAACTTCCCTGTCTTCTTGGCCCATGCCTCCATTCGCACGAAGACGAAGAGACCGAGCGGCAGCAGTATCGCTCCCATCAACGCCAGTATGAGCAGCTCGTGCGTCACCGCCGAGAGCGGCGCGCCCGCGAGATACTCAGCCGTCGAGTCACTAGTTTCCCACTCCAAACAACTTCCGGCAAGCAGACAAAGTGTAAGTCGCCGGTGAGATTGCCGACAGCGGTTGCAGCCAACCTGGCAGGACATCGATGGGATAATAAACTCCCGAAACGAGCAGAAGCGAGCCCTGAAAGATGTGCGTCGCTTCCGCTCCTCGTTCGGCGCTCATTACCGGAAACACCGCCGCGAACAGTCCGAGGCCCGACGAAAGCAAGCGTGCTTACCGCCAGCACGACGAACACACCAAACAGGTTCGCGCCGCGCAGGTTCAGGTTCGTAAACAACATCAAACCGACGAGCACGATCACACTCGTCAGAATGCTGTTCAGCAACGAGAACAGGCTGACACCGAGCAGGTGGACCGCTCGCGACACCGGCGCCATGAACGTGTATTCCAGCGTTCCTTCCCAACGCTCGTACGCGATCGACATCGCGATCTCGTTGTACAGCCACGAAAGATAGTTCCACAGCAGCGCGCCGACTACGAGCGTCAGCGTGAGCTGATAGTTCCCTTGCGCGACACCGATCAGCGCCACTGTCGCTGACGTTACGAGCGCGTAAAAGTTGAAAACGACGACCCAGCCGATGTATCGACGAGTGATGTGATACCCGCGAAACAGGAAGGCCCACGTTTGTCGCAGTGTTGCTTCCATGGTTCAGTCCTCCACCAATGCCAGTTCTTCTTCTTCGACAATTGCTTCACCAGTTAACTTGATGAAGGCGTCGTCGAGCGTCGCGGTATTAGCGCGCTGCATTAGCTGCGCGGCTGTTCCTTCCGCGACGAGTTTGCCCTTCGCCAAAAAACCGATGCGCGCGCACAGTCGTTCTGCTTCCGCCATGTCGTGCGTGGTCAGCAGGATCGTCGTCCCTTCGCGTCTTTGCAGATTCTCGAGGAACAACTGCACGTCGCGACGGCTCTTCGGATCGAGACCCGTCGTCGGCTCGTCGAGCAACAACAGCGGCGGGTTGATCATGAGGGCGCGCGCGATGCTGATCTTCTGCTGCATACCGCGACTCATCTCCTCGAGCGGCGTTGAGAACTTCGCGTTCTCCATTCCGAGCTGTTCGAGAATCTCCATCGCGCGGCGCTCGGCCTGCCGTGCGTTCTGGCCGTAGAGCAGCGCGGTATAGAGCAGGTTTTCGCGCGCCGAGAGTTTCTTGTAGAAAGCCGCGTCAACGCTCACACGCCCGATGATCCGGCGCACTTCGTCCGCCTGCTCCGGGAGCGTGAAGCCGAGCATTTCGACGTAACCGCTATCGGCGATCAGCAGTGTCGACAGAACACGAATCAACGACGACTTGCCGGAACCGTTTGGTCCGAGGAGCCCGTAAGTTTCACCCTGCGCGACGCTGAACGAGACGTCGTCAATCGCCCAAAGCTCGGATTTCTTGCGGAAACCGTTTCGCTTGCGAAAACTTTTGCGCAGGTTGCGCACCTGAATAGCTTGTTGCTGCATGATCAAACCTCAAAGTGGATCGTCCAAAACGCCCACTCGTAAACACACTTCGGTTGTATGGGAAAAAAGGAGCGGCTAAGCCCGAATCAAGCTCGGTTCAGCCAAAGTCTGAGGAAGCAGAGAATTTTCATCGAAATCACCTGTGGACGTGAGGATAATACATCTTGCCAATCCTGTAAATCTTGTAATCCTGTCTAACGCCTTCCATGCGCAATCTTCACAGCCTCCGGCAACTGCCGCAATCTCAACATCGAAATCACTCCAAACAGTGGCCCAGGCGCGAGAATCATGAACGCATAACGCCAGTTCCCCACCTTCGGTATCAACTCGATCGAGATCGTCGTCAATAAAAATCCGATACACATCTGAATCGTCAAAGCCGTTCCGATGTACTGCGGATCTCCCAGCTCAGTCACACACGATGAAAACTGCGCCGAATCCGCAACCACCGTCGCGCCCCAAATCGCCGCCACGACCAACAGCACCACCGGATTACCGCCATACAACAATCCAATCACGAGACAACACGTCCCACTGATCGCCATCGCCCACGACGTAACCAGAGTTCTCCCAAGACGATCCGCAATCAAGCCAGCAATCACACAACCGATCGCGCCTGCACCGATCACGATAAACGATCCGATCTCCGCGAGATCCGGATCAGCATTTCGAATCGCTAGACTGGAACGAATCATCACCGGGATCCAGATCCACATGCCGTAGAGCTCCCACATGTGCCCGAAGTAACCAAAGCTCGCGAGTCTCACGCCGCGATTGCTGAACACGCGCACGATCTGCGTCATGTCAAATTTCGCCGGCGGCAGTGCATATGGACCATCCTCGACAAAGAACAGCACGATGAGCCCGCCCGCTGCGGCGAGGAACGAAACGAAGAGGATATTGGTACGCCAGTTTGCGGAGCCGATCGCGTTGACGAGGTACGGCGTCGCTTTACCCATCGTAAGGGCGCCGACCAAAACGCCCAGCGCCATGCCACGCCGCTCACGAAACCACGTCGCCATGATCTTCATGCCCGGCGGGTAAACACCGGCGAGACAAACGCCCGTTAGGAACCGAAGCAGAATTGCGGTCGAGGGATCGTTTACGTAGAGACCGAAGACGACGTTAATAGCCGCGCCGAGAAATGATGAAACTGCGAAGAGATGACGCGTGCTGATGATGTCCGGGAGGTTGAGCGTAGCGCTGATGAGCGTGCCGGCGACGAAACCGAGCTGAACGGCGATCGCGATCCAGCTTATTTGCGAGGCAGAAAGTTGCCATTCGTGCGAGAGTGCGGGCACGACGGCGGAGCCACTGAACCACAGCGCCATGCCGAGCAGTTCCGCGATGGATAAGAGTGTTAATGCACGCCAGCGCCGTGGATGGGGATCAGTCATGTTAAACAGGATTTACAGGATTTTTCAGGATATACAAGATTCCTCATGTAAATCCTGAAAAATCTTGAAATCCTGTCTCTCATTCGAGATCAAACAACAAGATCTCACCCGGCTCTTCGGCTTTAATCTTCAACTCTGATTCACCAACCACGATCACCCCATCACCCTGCGCCGCCTTTCGCCATTGACGTTGATCGCGCCACGCGCGACCTGAATCCATGCATAGCGCGTCTGGTCCATCGTGCGCTCGACCTTTCGTCTCCCTCAAGGATCGACGCAAACAAACTCACATCCTGATGCACGTCACTGAACCATCGCGGCCATCCTCGGAAGCGATCAGTCGCAACTGCCCCCGTCGTTCATCTTCAGTAAAAGCTTTCTGTTCGTAACCCGGTTCGAGACCGACCGTATGCGGAAGGATCCAGATCTGTAGCAGGTGCACGCCTCTTCATCTGACGCGTTCTGCTCGCTGTGACGCACGCCGGTGCCCGCGGTCATCCGTTGCACGTCACCCGGACGAATCACCGAACCGTTACCCATGCTGTCTTCGTGTTTCAGGGCGCCTTCGAGAATGTAGGTGATGATCTCCATGTCGCGATGGCCGTGCTTCGGAAACCCGCGTCCGGGCGCGACAAAATCTTCATTGATCACACGCAAAGTGCGAAAGCCCATGTAACGCGGATCGTAATACTGGTCGAACGAGAACGTGTGATACGTGTTAAGCCACCCGTGATCGAAATGCCCGCGCTCTTTTGATTTCCTGATCCTAATCATGGTCCTAAACGTTCTTCATGCGCCACAAAGACCGTCACCAGCTCGTTCAAACCTTCCGCATCCTGATCGTCGAACCTGCCGATGGTCGGACTATCAAGATCGAGCACGCCGAGCAATCGTTCACCATCAAACAACGGCACTACGATCTCCGAATTCGACGCGACATCGCACGCGATGTGTCCCGGAAACTCATGCACATTCGGCACGATGATCGTCTCACATCGCTTCGCCGCCACACCGCACACGCCCTTACCCATCGGGATGCGCACGCACGCGGGATTTCCCTGAAATGGACCAAGCACCAGCTCTTCGCCTTGCAGGAAATAGAACCCGGCCCAGTTCACGTTCGGCAGCGAACTGAAAAGCAGCGCACTGAAGTTTGCGGCATTGGCGATGAAGTCGTGCTCACCTTTCAGCAGACTGAGTAATTGCACGACGAGACTCGCGTAGAGCTTCGGCTTCGCGTTATTTTCCGGCGTCGCGGCAACTCGTCGCTTCTTTGAGGTTTTCTTTGTGGGGCTCCTGTCGCTGGTTTTTTCTTAGCTGGCTTTCTTATAGCTGTTCGCGGGCTCATGGTTACTCTGGTTCCTCCGTTGCAGGCCGGATACTGATCACGACTGATTTCGATACAGGCGTATTGCTCTTCAGCGCGACGTTGCGCACCGGCACTAAAACATTCGCTTCCGGAAAGTAAGTTGCGGCACAGCGACGCGGAATGTCGTAGGGAACAACAACAAATCGCTCGCGCGACTCGCTCCTCGCCTTCGAAATGGCTGACCAAGTCTACAACTTGTCGCGCTTTCAGGCCCGCCGCGGCGATGTCCGTTTCGTTGAGAAACACGACGCGCCGCCCGTTGCTGATTCCGCGATACCGATCGTTTTCGGTGTAGACCGAAGTATTAAACTGGTCATGACTGCGAATTGTCATCATCAAAAACTGATCCGGGCCAAGATTGTGTTGCGGCAACTCGTGGACGGTAAACTGCGCCTTGCCGGTCTTCGTGTTGAAGACGCGGTCGCGCGCGGCGTTCGGAAGATAGAATCCGCCGGGCTCGCGCACACGCCCGTTGTAATTGTCAAAACCCGGAATAACGCGTTCGATCGCCTCACGAATTTTATCGTAGTCGTTGGCGAGCTCTTCCCAGTCGACGGTCGTGCGATGTTCGAGTGTCGCTCTTGCCAGCCGCGCCACGATCTGCGTCTCGCTCAAAAGCTCCGGCGAAGCAGGCTCAAGCGAGCCGCGCGAGACCTGCACCACGCCCATCGAGTTTTCTGTCGTCACAAACTGTGGGCCATCTGCTTGCACGTCGATCTCCGTGCGACCCAGACACGGCAGGATCAGCGCGCGATCGCCGGTGATCAAATGCGATCGGTTCAACTTCGTCGAGACATGCGCCGTCAGGCGACAACGGCGTAGTGCGGCCGCAGTGAAGTCCGTGTCGGGCGTTGCCGAGAGAAAATTTCCGCCAAGTGCGAAGAAAACTTTGCCCTGTCCTTCGTGCATCGCCTGGATTGCTTTGACTGTGTCGAACCCATGATTTCGCGGCGGCTCGAAATCAAACTCCTCACCGAGTTTGT
This sequence comes from uncultured Acidobacteriota bacterium, assembly GCA_963748155.1. Lineage (GTDB taxonomy): Bacteria > Acidobacteriota > Blastocatellia > Pyrinomonadales > Pyrinomonadaceae > PSRF01. The sequence continues at coordinate 455,384 of CAVVHV010000008.1, forward strand.
CGAGAAACGCCTCAGTGGGTCGTTCCCAAATACCGACAGTGCGATCGCCCTGAACGTTGCTGTGACCACGCACCGGGCACAACCCCGCGCCGGGCTTTCCGATCTGGCCGCGCAGCAACATCAGGTTAACGATCTCCTGAATGTTCGCGACTGCGTTGCGATGTTGCGTCAGTCCCATGGCCCAACAGAAGATCGTGCGCTCCGACTCAGCGAAGATCTGTGCGGCCTGTTCGATCTTTTCTCTTGCGACTCCGCTCTGCTCGACAATCTCGCTCCACGAAACAGCTTGCAACGCTGAGACAAATTCATCGAAGCCCGTCGTGTACTGCTCGATGAAGTCGCGATCGAAAGCGAATCTTCACGCGCGAGCACCGCTTTAGTGATTCCCTTCAACAGCGCCACATCGCCGTTGATCCGCACCTGAAGAAACAGGTCTGCGAGCTCTGTTCCCGATCCAAGCAAGCCCAGTACGTGCTGCGGATGTTTGAAACGCGTCATTCCGACTTCCGGCAGCGGATTGATGTGGACCAGTTTGCATCCGCGTCGTTTGGCGCGTTCGAGCGACGTCAGCATGCGCGGGTGGTTCGTGCCGGGGTTCTGGCCGATCACGAAGATCGCCTGCGCCTCGTCGAAATCTTCGAGCGTGACAGTTCCCTTTCCGACGCCAATCGTTTCGCTCAGCGCAGAGCCGCTCGACTCGTGACACATATTCGAGCAGTCGGGCAGATTGTTGGTGCCAAACTGGCGCACGAAAAGTTGATACAGAAACGCCGCTTCGTTACTGGTGCGGCCTGAGGTATAGAAGATCGCCTGATCGGGATAGTTGAGTGAGTTCAACTCGCCCGCAAGTAGCTCGAACGCATCGTCCCAACTCACGGGCTCGTAATGACTCGCATCACGCTGCAACAGCATCGGATGCGTGAGTCGTCCCTGTGCATTCAGCCATTGATCGGATTGCTGCGCGAGCTCGGCTACGCTCCATTGTTGAAAGAATTCGGGCGTGACGCGCTTCGTTGTCGCTTCATCAGCGATATGCTTCGCGCCGTTTTCACAAAACTCAAAGTGCGAGCGCTCGCGATCGGGTTCCGGCCACGCGCAGCCCGGACAATCAACGCCGCCCGGCTGGTTCACTTTCAACAGCGTGCGCGCACCACGCACAAGCCCCATCTCTTCCGAAATAGTTTTGAGGGCGGTGATTATCGCCGGCACTCCACCGGCAGTTTTGGGTATCTTTGTTTGATCTGGCATCCGCTTCAAGGACTTCTCTGTGCTACCTCTGTGTCCTCTGTGCCTCTGTGGTGCAAGTAATGGCAGCCAGAAATAACCACAGAGGCACAGAGGACACTGAGGTAGCACAGAGAAGAGATTACACAGATTTCGCGAATTTCAAAATCCGTGTAATCTGTGCTAAAAGCCTGACAGTAACTTAGAGGAAAAAACCATATGACCCTGCTGCGTCCCTTTCGGTCGCTCTTTCTATTCGTTCTCTCCCTTTCAACTTTCGCAACCATCGCCAACGCCCAAATCAAACCGGGCCGTGATCCCAATCAGCCAATCGATCAGGAGTACACCAACAAGATTCGCGAGTATACAACCGCGCCTTACTTCAACTCGCCGCTGACCGATTACCTGCCCGCTTCGTCTGACGTGCCGACTCCCAAGGCCGTGCTCGGCGACGTCGCAGGCGCGCCCGGCAAATTGCCGTATGCGGAAGACGTTTACAAGTACATGCGCATGCTCGAACGCGCCAGCCCGCGCGTGAAAGTGTTATTCGATCGGCACCACCGAAGAAGGACGCGAAATGATCGCGGTGGCGGTCGCCTCCGAGCAACTGATTTCAAAACTCGAAGAGAATCGCGCGCGACTCACGAAACTCGCCGATCCGCGCACCATCAACATGGATGAAGCCGAAGCCGATCGCCTCGTCGACGCTTCGTTTCCAGTCTATTACATTACCGGCACGATTCACTCGCCCGAAACCGGTTCGCCCACCGCGTTGATGGAACTGGCCTACCGGCTCGTCGTCGATAACAGCCCGTATGTCAAATCGATCCGCGACAATGTTTTCACGTTGATCACGCCGGTCGTCGAAGTGGACGGACGCAATCGCATGGTCGATGTCTACAACTGGCACCTCGCGCATCCGAATCAAAACTGGCCTGGGTTGATCTACTGGGGCAACTACGTCGCGCACGACAACAACCGCGACGCGATCGGCCTGTCGTTGAAACTCACGCGCAACGTGCTGAACACATATCTCGCGTGGAAACCGCAGGTGCTTCACGATCTGCACGAGTCAGTTCCGTATCTTTACGACAACACGATCGGCGATGGTCCATATAACGCGTGGGTCGATCCGATTCTGACAGATGAGTGGCAGATGATCGGCTGGAACAACGTTTCGGAGATGACGAAGTTTGGCATGCCCGGCGTGTTTGCACACGGCAACTTCGACACGTGGTCGCCCGGCTACCTGATGTTCATCGCCGCGACGCACAACGGCATCAGTCGTTTGTACGAAACTTTTGGCAACGCGGGCGCCGACACTGTTGGAGCGAACACTATCGCCGAGCGAGTATCAACGCACGTGGTATCGGCAGAATCCGCCCTTGCCGAAAGCGAAGTGGTCACAGCGAAACAATAACAACTACCAGCAGACTGCGTTGCTCACCTCGCTCTATTATTTCGGCAACAACAGCAAGCTCTTTCTCAAGAATTTCTACCTGAAGAGCAAGCGCTCGATCGACAAGCCGAAGAACGAAGGTCCGGCGGCTTACGTGTTTCCCGGCGACGATCCGCGACTCCGGCAATCAGGCGGAACTGCTGCGCACGCTGCAAGCTCAGGGCGTCGAGATCAGCAGAGCGACGGCGCCGTTCACAGTTGCAGTGAGAAGAAAAGCCGGTTCTGGTGCTGGCGCTCCCGCTCGCCGCGGCGGCATCGCCCGCGGCTTCGCCGACTCCAGCTCCGAAGACAGAAGATCGAACATTTCCGGCGGGCAGTTACATCGTGCGCATGGACCAGCCCTACAGCCGCATCGCCGATGCACTGCTGGATTATCAATACTGGGCGCCAAACGATCCGCAACAGGATATTTACGACGACACCGCATGGACCATGGGTGAGCTCGCGAATGTCGAAGTCGTGCGTGTAGTCGATACGAAAGTGCTGACGGCGCCGATGGATCGCGTGACGGGCGAGGTGCGATCGCCGGGTGGTATCGCGAACGCCGGAGCGGTCTTCGTGATCAATCACAACGCCGACAACGCGCTCGTCACGTTACGCTATCGTTTGAAAGACGTCGAGATGGAAGCGGCGGAAGAGCCTTTCGAAGCCGCCGGACGCAAGTTCAATCGTGGCTCGTTCATCATTCGCAAAGCGAATGGTGACGATCTGCGACGCGTTGCGAACGAGCTGGGCATTCAGGTTTATGCGGTTGCGGATGCGCCGTCAGTAAAAACGCACCCGTTGCGCGCGCCGCGCATCGCGATGATGCATACGTGGCTCAGCACGCAGGACGAAGGCTGGTATCGCGTCGGACTCGATCAGTTGCAAGTGCCTTTCGCATACATCAGCACGCAGGACGTTTCGCGCGAACCGAACCTCAAGAGCAAGTACGACGTGATTCTGTTTGCGCCGGTCGGACGCGGTAGCGCAGGCGATCATCAACGGCATGCCGATGTACGGCAATCCGCTGCCGTGGAAGAAGACGCAACTCACGCCAAACCTCGGCGGCATCGATGAAACTGACGACATGCGACCGGGGCTCGGTTGGAGTGGATTGCAGAACTTGCAGAAGTTTGTGAAAGACGGTGGATTGTTCATCACCGTCGACGACACGTCGGAACTTCGCAGTGAACTACGGATTCACGGCGGGAGTTTCTGCGAATCGCTCGCAACGCCTGCGTGCGGTCGGAGCGATACTGCGAACGAAGACGGTGGACGCGGCGAGTCCGATCGCTTATGGCTACGGCGACTCGCTCGCGATGTATTGTTTCAACGGCGCGATCTACAACATCAACAATGGTGTTGGCGGCCGTGGTGGACGACCAGCGTCAGCGCGCGACCGGTCGCGGAACTCCTGACGATCCGGACGTGCCGCAGGGACGTCCGCCGGCAGAAATTCCCGAGCCGCCGCCGCGAGTCGAGCCATGGGAAGCGCCGCAGGTGACAGACGAGCAACTACGCAACGCGATTGGTTTGATACCGCCGAACCAGCGTCCGCGCGTGGTGCTGCGTTATGCCGACAGCCGCGACCTGTTTGTTTCGGGATTGTTGGACGGTGGCGATGAGATCGCGCAGCGAGCGGCAATCATCGATGTGCCTTCCGGCAATGGTCACGTGCTGCTGTTCTCGACGAATCCGTTCTGGCGCGGGCAGACGAAGGGCAGCTACTTCCTCGTCTTCAACGCGATCCTGAACTGGGACAATCTCAACGCCGGCCGCAAGCTGGCCGCGAAATAAAGCACAAACGGCACGCGGATTAACGCGCCAATGAACGCTGATCAGATCGGCGTTTATCCGCTCAAATTCCGCGGCCTCTTTGTGCTGCGTTTCTTTTCGAAGACCGCGAACGTGAAAATGATCGTGGCGCCGGTCACGATGCCGAAGACGTACCACAGCCACGTCCAACCGAAGTTGTCCGACGCATACCAGATCATCGTCACGATCGACAGCAACAGAAATACCGATCCGAGCAGCGTCATGCCGCGAATGCGAAACACGATGCCTGCGAAGATGCCTGCGAGTGAGAACGATCCGAGTATCAACGGTAGCCACGGTGAATTCGCGACGCCGTTGATGAAGATGTCCGCGGTTGACGAGATGTAGATCGTGACCAGCGACAGGTATCGCACGGCCGTCAGTCTGATCTTCACTCAGCTTGTCTTTGTTCAGGTAAGAGGCGGCGAGAACCGAGAGTGCGGCTGGAACCAGCCACAACTGCGGATGCTGAAAAAATCCATAATCAGCGGTGCGCTGGAACATGTACCAGAGTCCACCATTCCCGGCGACGGCGGCTAACAGGCCAAACGCAAACGAGCGCCGCAGGATCGACAACAGTCCGTAGAGCCCGCCGACGATGAACAGCAGCATCGAGAAATCGACTTCTGACGATGCGATCCAGAAACCCAGCACTGGCAGCAGCGGCAGAAACAGCGCCCGTGCGTTCCAGAGGTTGGGCCAACACGAGTAGCCTTCGGCGTCGCAAAACCTCACTCGTCACCACACCGAAGAATGCGATCGACATCACGACGAGCGGCCAGTAGCGCTCGATAAAACCTGTGAACAACCACGGCATCGTCAAACGCACGTGCAGGAACAGCAGCGCCAGCATCATCTCGGCGACGTAGACGTATCGCATGCGACCGCGCTCCGAGAGACCCAATGGATCGTGGTTCGGCGACACAGCGAAGAGCACGCAGATGATCACTGATGCGATGAGCGCTACGCCAATCGCGGCGAGCGTGAGCGGATGAATGAGCACGGCGCCGAAAATCGAGCTGATAGCAGACTTCCGTTCCGAGACAGAAGAACAGTGCAACGACGCCCGCGCCCAACAAAAACGGCACACAAGCGCGTGCTGCGTTGGTCCAATCAGGAAATCGGGTCCTCGCTTTGTCGAGAAGAAGCGCGTAAAGCTCGGTTAGACCAAAGGTCGTGAGCATCAGGATAACGCTGCGGTTCAGCCACGTAGCGTTTACGAATGGCGTCAACCACGACCAACCGAAGAAAACGCCGCCAAGAACAAAAACTGCTATCGCTGCACGTCGCCAAATACTCGCATCCCTGCCCTCAGCCAGCAGACTAAGTGTCAGAAACTGTGCAGCGAAGGCGAGCGCTGCCGACACGCGCAAGTCGAAGTCGAGAAATCGAAGCGTCATCCAGCAGGCGAGCGTCCCGACTGTCATCACGCAAATATTGTGAGGCTCGCGAGCCACGGGAGTTCGGTGGCATCAGCATTGATACGCTCAGGCACACGGAGTTGTCGTGCGACAGCAAGGATGCGTCCGCGCCAGTGCCAGGCAAGTGCGGTGCAGAGAGTGTACGCAGCGAGAACAATAGTGGCGGACCACGCGAACAGATCTGAGCTCAACTCTAATTGTTGGAGCGCATTCGCACATCCGATCAGTCCAAGCGTGTAAAGGCCGGCGACCGCAAACTTCGCGTAACGATCCCACAAACACGCGGTCATGAAGACAACAACGGAAGCAAAGGCGACCCAGATCAGATGCGGTGTGTCGGGAGCCAGCGGCGGCGAGTCAAACACAAGTAACGCAAGCACAGCGAGCGAAAACAGCGCGGCAATGTTGTGAAATGAAAAGTAGTAGCTGCGTGATGATTCACCTCGTCGTGAGCGAAGATCGAGCACGAGCCAGATCACACCTGCCAGCGAGTTCGCGATCAGGTTGACGATCAGAAACTCACTAAAATAGAAGCGTTCCTGCCCGACGACGAGCAGCCACCACAGCGCGGTTGAAATGGCGAAAAGCAGACCGGCGGCATAGATGTAACCGCGCGCTTTTGTCTTCAGGTTCAACGCGACCGCGAGCATCGTGATTGCGAATAACGGCCCAATGGACCACCACGCACTAAATTCCCCGCCGTCCAGCAAGCCACGCAAACTGAGACACACGGCGACACCGCCGATGACCGCCGACACGTCTCTCGCTGTTGCCTGCCATTTATTCGCGGTCAGCTCCGCGGCGGCGAACATTAACCACGCTGTTCCTGCAATGCAGACAGTCAGCAAGTGCAGACCAGCCCAACCACTGATCGCCGAGAAGTTGAAAGCGATGAGACAGCTAATAGCAAACAATGAACAGGCAAGCACCCACGGCGAAAACGGCCTGATCGTGCGTGTGACTCCGAGCCATGCCGCCGCGACCGCGATCGATAAAAGACTCAACCAACCGAGGAGACTTCCCACCGCGGCCGTGCCAATGCCGGCTTCACCAGGGAACAACACGACGAGGCCTAACGCCGGCAGAAATAGACCGGCAGTTAAACTAATGGCCAGCCACAGTTGCAGCTTTAGCAACGAGTCAGCAACCCGCTGGCCGCGCTGGTCCAACGCTGACTGCCAGCGTCGTCGCGTGCTCAGCCAGGGCAGCAAGTAGACAGCGAGCGTGATCACGTTCAGTTGCACGAGACGAACCAGAACGATGCGATCCATCAAGCCCTGACCCGAAACAACCGCGAGCAGGAACGCAAGCGTCACCGTCGTATTGAAGAAAGCGCCTGCATACAAAGCAAAGCTCGGCATGCGCTCGCGCAGTGCATAGCCGATCAGCACAAGGGCCGTGAGCACGAGCGGCACGCCGTAAACGAAGTCGTTGTCGAACAGAGAGAAGAAGCCGCTGATCGGGCTGTAGACTGGCAAGTAGAAGACGGCTCGCAAGGCAGCACTGCTCGTCAGGATCAACAGCGGCACGATCGTCAGAACGAATAGAAGCGTCCGTACTTCCTCAACAAACCCTTCGCGAGCAATCGCGCGCCGCGACCAGATCACTACTGACCCAACCAATAGAAACGCTGCCGCCAGCCAGCGCCATGCAGTCGCAGTCGCGATCTGACTTTCAAATTGTCCCGCGAGCAGTGGTATCGCGGCTGCGAGTACGGCAACTGCGCCGAGCAGATACGCGCTGTGCCTTCGTTCACGGAAGCTCACGAGCATCGCGACGAGCAATAAGCCAAGCACGATCCACGAGCCGAGCCCGAACGCTTCCGCATGTGCGAATCCCGCGAGGTCGAGGCCACTTCCCAGCGCCGCCAACTCCCGCATCACACCCGAAAGTGCTCCGTAAACCGCGAGCAACAAAAACGTTGGCACCAACGCCCACAACACAAATCGATCGACCGCATATTTGCTATCGAGCAATCGCGCCGCGTCCGACAACCAGGTCGTCGCGGAGCCAACTGTAGGGGTGGCCCTCTGTGGCCACCCCAGTTCGGAATCACGCTGGGGCGGCCACAGAGGGCCGCCCCTACAGTTGCTTACCAGTAACCGCAACGCGAGCCACGCCAGACAAAACAGTGCGAGCACAGTTCCCTGAATTTGCAGAGCTGCCGGACGCAGGAACGCGTGTGGCACATATGAGTACCAATCGAATCCCTGTAACGCAGCTTTCACCGTCAGCACGAGTGCACAAATCAACGCGACCTGAAACAGGTTGAGGATAAGCCTGCGACGGTTGAGCCACAGCAGCAACAGTAGAATCCCCGCGATCCAGAACACTCGCTGCGCCTGCATCCACGTGATGGTCCACGTGTTCGCCTGAAAGAGACACACGACGCCGAGCACGATCGAGATCAGCGCACTGTAATTGAGCACTGAGAAAACTTTGCCGCGCTCGTACCTGGCGCTAACGATCGCCGCGAGTGCGCAAATCGTCGCGTGCGCGAAAAACGCTGTCTGCCACGGAAACGCAATCTCGGCCGGCGCAAAATTCAGCGCGAGCGCAAACAGCAGTAACGCCGATCCAACCCACGTAAATGCGACCGCCCGGTGACGCCACGCCATCCAAAACGCTCCAAGCGCATAAAGAGCATGAACGACCCAAACCGAATAGTGATCGAGCGCCAAAATACCCAAACCCGTCACGAGCACGAGGCTCACAGCGGCTGTGATCAACGCAGCAACGATGTAGCAGAGGCTGTCGCGTGATCTCCGGCGCTGTGTTAGCCACTCCGATGCGACGACGAAGATCGCAACAGCGCCCGCGAGCGCCTGTCCACTCGGAACAGAAACGCTGACTTCGAGCAACGACATCACGCGCAGGTTTTCCCACGTGATATTGCCGCTGATGACATGAAAAGTTACGACGTAAGCAAGCGCAAAACAGAGCGCCGCGATCACGTGCGCGACCGGCAGCTCCAACACGACTGCAAGCGCCGTGAGAATCGCGAAGTTAAGTAGTGCAGCCGGAACGATGCTCGCGGGATTGGGCCACGCGAGGATCATCCCCGCGAGAACGATCGTCAATCCGAGAATGCCGAGCGCTGTGCCCGCAGTTCTCGCAGCCATCAGTTCTTTGTTTGAGATCTTGCGCCAGAGAATCGTGCCCGTCGCGAGCATCGGCAGTCCCCAAAGCGTGACGAGCGGCGCGAGGTACATCATCGACATACTGACCGGCCCTGACTTGTACAGCAACAACCCGAACGGCAGCAGTGCCGCAAAACTCATCGTTCCGAGCGCAGTGAAAACAGTCGTGGTCTCGGTTTCGTCGATCTGGCGATCGTGCAGCACAACGCGCAAAGCGAGTCCGACAGTCGCGACGTAACACGCGACTGGAAACGCGCCGAGAAAGATCAAAAGCCACGGTGAGGCATCAAGCGATGAGAAATGTCGCACGAGTAGTTGACCAACAGATGAGCCGAGCACGCCCGCGGACAGGATGTGTGCGCAACCGGGCGTGATGATGCGACCGGCGAAATAAACAAGGCAGAGAAAGATCGCAGGCGCCGCCAGCTCGCTGGCAATCACGAGCGCGCCGGAAGTATAGCCTGCCGAGACTGCGGCGATCGCGAGAAAGTTCAGCGGTACGAGCAGTGTCGCGATCGTTAAAATACCGCGACTGGTCGTCCGCAGTTTCCAACGGTATTTGGTGTACAAGCCGATGCCGAAAAGCACCGCTGTAACAGTCGTGAAGATCAGAAACTTGAGAACGGGAATCTGAGCGATCTGTGCCCAGAGACTGACGACGAGCGCAGTCGAGCAACCGATGATGAGCAGGCCGCCGATGATCTCGCCCCAGCGAATATTGCTCTCTTCCATGAAGGAGCTGACCACCTTGGAAAATGGTCTTTGATGCGTGATATCCATGACAACTTGATTTAATCTTGTGAATCCTGAAAATCCTGTAAAAGACTGATGAACCTCTTCAACGCTATCTTCCGGAATGACTCTTCATCACCCGCGATCCGTTTCGACGGCCGCTCCATCACTTATGGAGAATTGCGCGCCGCGACGTTGACGATGGCCCAGGTCATCAGCTCGCTCGGCGGCGCGCGCGGCGATCGAGTTGCGCTCCTGCTTCACGACTCACCCGAGTTCGTTGAAGCGTTTATCGCCACATGCTCGCTTGGGGCAATCGCCGTTCCCATCAACATGGCGCTGCGGGCCGATGAGCAGTGTTCAATCCTTCACAATTCCGGGGCCAATCTGGCCTTTATTGAGGCTGAGACCTGCCGCACGTTGCTGACACATGCGCCAGAAAAGTTGCAGTCACTGAAAAATGCGGTCGTCGTGGAGCGTCCAACCGGGCGGGCTTGTTACGAGGACATCGGCGGGATAAAGCTTCATTCACTGGAACTTCTGCGCGACAAAGCAGCGGAAACTGCAATACCCGAGTTCCCCGCTGCTGGTCCAAATGATCCGGCATTCATACTCTACACATCGGGCAGCACGGGCGAGCCGAAAGGCGCCGTCCACAGGCAAGCACGATATCTCCTACACAAAGGAAACCTTACTGTCGTGAAGTGTTGCGACTGACGACGGACGATCGACTGTTCTCATCGTCGCGATTGCCCTTCGCTTACGGTCTGGGAAACAGCTTTTACTTTTCCACTACTGAACGGCGCAACGACGATTCTCTGTCGCGAGAAGCCGTCGCCCGACATCGTCTCGAGGATCTTCACCGAGCATCGCCCGACAATCTTTTTCGCCGTTCCCGTGGTCTATAACCTTCTGCTCGAGCATCATCGCGCGGGCCGAAAGCTCGACTGCTCGAGTTTGCGACTTTGCGTCTCGGCTGGCGAAGCGCTGCCCGCGCATCTCGGTGAGGAGTGGGAAAAAGAATTTGGCGTGCAACTGCTCGATGGAATCGGTTCGACTGAGATGTTGCACATGTTCATGTCGAACCATGAAAACGAGGTGCGCTACGGCAGCAGCGGCCGCCTGCTCAAAGGCTACGAAGCACGCCTGGTTGACGAGAACGGTGAGCCAACGCCGGTGAATACGGAAGGCCATCTTTGGATCAAAGGCGAGAGCGCGGCGTTGTGTTACTGGGAAAATTCCGAGGCGACTGCAAAGACATTCGTCGATGATTGGGTCCGCACCGGCGATCTGTATCGCTGCGACAGTGACGGCTACTGGTATCACATGGGACGCAGCGATGATATTTTCAAGTCGAGTGGTCGGTGGGTGTCGCCGGTTGAAGTCGAGGGTGCGTTATTGCGGCATGCGGATGTGGCGCGCGCGGCTGTAGTTGAAGATTTTGACTCCAATCAGCTTCCGTGCGCGTGTGCGTTTGTCGTGAAGCAGGATGTAGAATCCGACTCGACGCAACTGGAGCACGAGCTGCGCGAAACTGGCGGCTGAGTCGTTGCCGCGATTCAAACAGCCGCGCCGGTACTTGTTCGTCGCGGAGCTGCCGTACACGGCGACGGGAAAGATTCAGCGGTTCAAGCTGCAGGCAGGAACTTAGATCAGTGAAATCCGTGTAATCTGTGGCTAAATGAAAAGTATCCAGGAAACTTACGCTCCGAATCTCGCGTGTTTTGGTTGTGGACCGGCGAACCCGAAGGGCCTGCACGTTCGCAGCTTTCCCGATGGCGAAGAGGTTGTGGCGGAGTGGGAGCCAGCTAAGGAGTACGAGGCGTTTGAGGGAATGTTGAGCGGCGGGATCATCGGCACGCTCCTCGACTGCCATTGCAACTGGTCGGCAGCGTGGCATCTGATGCAGAAGAGCGGAGCCGACAAGCCGCCTTGCACTGTGACCGCAGAGTACTCGATCAAGCTCCTGCGCCCGACGCCAAGCGATCGTCCAGTAAAACTCGTGGCGCGTGTGGTCGAGTCGACTGACGACAAAGCGATCGTCGAAGGCGAACTGATCGCGCACGACAAAGTCTGCGCCACTTGTCGCGGCACCTTCGTCGCCGTCAAACCCGGCCATCCCGCGTATCACCGTTGGTAAGTTCAGAGTCTAAGTTCAGAGTTCAACCTTTAGGTTGTATCTTCGGGTAACAAGTTGTTAAGACAGCAAGCTAAAGCTTGAACTCTGAACGGGGTTATAAAATGTGTTAATTTGATTCATCGTCCTCGTCGACTTCGCAGAACCGACGCGATTCGTTCGCTCGTACGCGAGACGCGGCTCGCGCCGGAAAATTTCGTATTGCCGTTGTTCGTCTGTCCCGGCACAGGCGTGCGCCGCGAGATCTCATCGATGCCGGGCGTTTTCAATCTCTCAATCGATGAGTTGACGAAAGACGTCGCTGCCGCGCAGGACATCGGAGTCCGCAGCATCATTCTTTTCGGCCTGCCGGAATCAAAAGACCCCGTCGCCTCGGGAGCTTACGCCGAAGACGGAATCGTGCAACGTGCGATTCGCGCGGTGCGACAGTCGTCACCGGAAATGATCATCATGGCTGACACGTGCCTGTGCGAGTACACGTCGCATGGACATTGTGGTGTAGTGCGCGGCGGTGAAGTTATCAACGATGAGTCGCTCGAGCTGCTCGCGCGCACGGCGTTGAGCCAGGCCGCAGCGGGCGCGGACATCGTCGCGCCGTCAGCGATGATGGACGGACAAGTTGAAGCCATTCGCGGACTGCTCGACGCCGAAGGATTCGAGAACACGGCAATCATGGCGTATGCGGTGAAGTATGCGTCAGGGTTCTACGGTCCTTTCCGCGAGGCGGCGCAGAGTGCGCCCGAGTTTGGCGACCGGCGCGCTTACCAAATGGATCCACCAAACGCGCGAGAGGCGATGCGCGAGGCCGAGCTCGACTACGCGGAAGGCGCAGACATCCTGATGGTGAAGCCCGCCACAGTTTACCTCGACGTGTTAAAGATGGTGCGCGAGAGATTTGATGTTCCGTGCGCGGCGTATCACGTCTCCGGTGAATATGCGTTGATTAAGGCAGCAGCGCAGAAAGGCTGGATCGACGAAGAGCGTGTGATGATGGAAACACTCACGAGCATCAAACGCGCCGGCGCCGATATCATTTTGACGTACTACGCGCGCGAGGCCATCCGCGTGTTGAGAAGTAAATGATCGAGACTCTGTTCCTGCTGTGGCTCTTGCTCTCTCAGGCACCGAACTGCGGTTGCGAACAGAAGCCCGAGATCAATGTTCTCGCCGTGGTCAACGGCGTCAAGATCACACGCAAAGATCTTACTCTCGACACGCAAAGTCAGGTCAGCCTCGCGCAAGACACAGTGATCCTCGCGCGCGGCCGCCAGCTTGAGTTGAAGATCAACGATCTCCTGCTCGAAGCCGAAGCGAAGCGCCGCGGCATCACTACCGCTAAACTCATCGAGCTCGAAGTCACCGCGAAGGTCGCACCGCCCACCGAAGCTGAGGCCAAAGCCATCTACGAGCAAACCAATGACCGCACTCAGAGTTTCAATAGCGTCAGGAACAACATCATTGCCCGGTTGAGGACCGAACGCGAAGCCCTGCGCGTGCGTGTGTTTGCAAGCTCTTTGCGGGCGGGAGCAACGGTCACGATCGCAAACCAACAGGTCACGCCGCCAACCAACGAAGCAGAGCTCGGTCGCGTTTTTGCGAACGTCAACGGAGTGAACATCACCTCCAGCGATATCGAAACGAGTCTGTTACCGTTGATCTTCCAGGTGCAACAACAGGTCTACGCCCTGCGCAAGCGCGACCTCGATCTGCGCATCAACGAGCTCCTGCTGGAGCAGGAAGCAAAACGACTGGGCACTACCCAGCAGGCACTCATCAATCAAAATGTAAACGCGAAGGTGCCAATTCCCACCGAAGACCAGGCGCGCGCCGTCTACAACGCGAACAAAGCGCAACTAAACGGCGACTTTTCAGACTTGAAAGCGAGGATCATGCAGTACCTGATTGAACAGGAACAGCAGAAGATGCTTTCAGAGTATGCGGAGCAGTTGCGGAAGGAGTCGGCTGTGCAAATCTACCTGACCGAGCCGAAGCCACCGAATCTTCGACAACTCTGTTGCAACCTTGTAGGCTAAGCCCGCTTCTAAGGTCAAACCAAAACGCTGGAGAACAAATGCATGAAAATGCGCCCCGGCTTTCAGCGAAACCGCCACAAAAAAGGCTTTTTTGCAGCGTCGAGCCTGCTGCTGTTGCTTGCCACGCAGACCATGGCACAGTCAGGCAGGCGCGCTCCGAAACCGAGTCCAGCCCCTGTCCCGACGCCACAAACCGACGCTGAAGTAACTCCGAAAAACAGCGCGCGCGAACTGAAAAACCGCGTTTCGCTGCTGGTTGGGATTGAGCCTTCGTCGAAACACCTGCTCAGCGAAGACGCGATCTTTGCACACTTTCTTAACCAGTTGCGGGAGTTTAAGAACGTCACGACCACGTCGATGGGCGACATCAAGCGCGACCGAGCCGTTAAGCGAGCTAAGAGCGAGACGGATGCGATCGTTGTGTTGTTGCAGTTTGACGTGGATGAGTTTCAGAGCGGGACGGTCATACTGAACTCACCGGATCTCGACGTTAAAGTCCTCGTGTTCGAGCCGAAGACGGGGCAGAAGAAGTTTGAGGGGAAGGTTTATTACAAAGCGGTCGGTGGTCCGATGTTGAAGAAGGACAACTGGCCCACGGGCACGCCGATCCGGATCACAACCGAAGCCGTTGGGATCGAAGCGGCGGAGCAGGTCCGGGATTGGCTAGTCATTAACCGCGGATAACGCGGATTTGAAACCCGTCATCACTGTTTATTCATCTATCGCTTGTCCTAGACGGTCTAAGCCTTCTGACAGTGAATCCGTGTCTCCTGCGATCCCGATCCGGAAGTGAGCCGGCATTTCGAAGAAGACTCCGGGCACGACTGACGTCTCGTATTTCTCACGCAACAACTCGCACAATCTCTCCGATGTCCCGTGACGCACACGCGGAAACATCACCGTTCCAAACTCCGGTCTGATCACCTCGAGATCTTCACGCGTATCGAGAAAGTCATTCAGTATCTGACGGTTTCGATCCAGCAACTGTTTCGCACGTTCTCCAATCCCCTCGAGCTGCTGCATCGCCACAACACTCAGTCGCTCACCAGCGTGCACTGCCGTCGAAGCGAAGAGATCGTTAAGCAGCCACATGCGTTTCGCGAGGTCACGTTGCGCGAGGATCCAACCACATCGCAGCCCGCTCAAACCAAAAGCCTTCGTTAAGCTACTCGTCACGACAAACTCTTCACCCAGATGAAAACTCGTGCGCGGCGACGGTTCAAACAGCGTCTCCATGTAGACTTCATCTACCAGCACACGCGCGCCCACGCGTCTCGCAATCTCGCCAATCTGTTTCATCTCCGAGTCGTCAATCAGCACGCCGCTCGGATTGTGAGAGTTCGTAATGACGATCAGTCTGGTTTTCGGCAGTGACAAGTCGTTCGAGATCTTCCGGCAATACCTGGAACGCGTCTTCGAACCGTCGCGGCAAGCGTTTGACGTCAGCGCCGAGATAACGAGCGAGCGCCAGCATCGGCTCGTATGCCGGATGTTCAAACAAGACTTCGTCACCCGGCTTGATCAACGCCGCCATCGCGAGGTGGTTTGCGAACGTCGTTCCCGCGGCCGTCACGACTTCTTCAGGAGCGACTCGATATCGTTTGGCGATTGACTGTATCAACGGTTGATAACCGTAACCGCCATCAGTGATCTCGAGATCGTCGAGCGACACACGCAGCTCGTTCAGCTTCACGTTGCCGAGACCGCTCGTCGCAAGGTTGTACTTTGCAACGGAGCGCGTCTTGGCCCAGTGCATGTACGACGAGCCCATAACTTCGCGCGGGGCGGTCATCTGCTGCTCCTCTGTCGCCAAAACCAGTAAGCGGGAATGCCTGCGATCATGATTGCGATTCCTATCAATGTGTTTTCCGGATAACGATAGACCGTATTGATTACTACGAGCCAGCAGATCGCGATAAAAACAATCGTCGTAAACGGGTGACCCGGAACTCTCGTCACTGCCGGCGGTTCGCGTTTACGAAAGATAAAAATACAGCACGCGGTGAGGCCGAAGAAAATCATGTCGATTGAGACGACGTAGTTGAGAATTCGTTCGTAAGTTCCGAGGAGGGCAATCAGAATCGCCAGTAGCCCTTGCAAGCGCGATCGCGACAATCGGCGCACGTGTTTGCGGATGCACCATGCCAACGCGCTCGAAGAACAGTCCGTCTTTTGCCATCGCGAAGTAAACTCGTGGGGCAGTCAGCATGCTTTGGCTGAGAAAGCCTGCGGTCGAGATCGCGATTCCCGCGGCAATCAGACGCGCGCCGAAATCTCCAAGCGCACTTCGCATCACATCCGACGCCGGCGCGGATGACGCCGCAAGCCCTGATGTTCCCAGCACGCTCGTGTAGACCACGTTCGCCGCAAGATAAAGCACCACGACGCCCGTGACGCCGAGTATCAGTCCGCGCGGAAGGTTCTTGCGTGGCTCTTTGATCTCGCCGGCGATGAAAGTCGACGTTTGCCAACCACCGTAAGCAAAAATCACGGGCACGAGTGCAGCGCCAAATGCTGTTAACAGATCGCCAGAGACGGGTCTATCAAGAAGCGCGGAAGGGTTTGTGCTTCGCTGTGCGAACATGAACCCGCACACGACCAGCATCGCAATCGCCAAAATCTTCAACACCATCAGGATGCTTTGCACGGTGCTGCCCGCGCGCACACCGAGACAGTTAATGACTGTCAGCGTTGCGAGTACGATAGCAGCGAGATATGCGGAGGGAATCGGCACGTGTGCCAGTTCGACAAAGTAACGTGAGAACGTAACGGCGACCGCGGCCATGCCTCCGGTTTGAATCACGAGCAGCAGCACCCAGCCGTAAAGAAACGCCACGCCCGGATGGAACGCCTCGCGCAGGTACGCATACTGGCCGCCAACATCCGGTCGCAGCGAGGCTAGCTCGGCCCAGATGAACGCTGCCGCGAGTGCAAACAACCCGCCGATTATCCACGCGCCGAGAATGAGAAACGGCGTGTGTACCTGGAGCGCCACCACCGACGGGTTCATAAAGATCCCCGAGCCGATGATGCCACCCATCACGATCATGGTGGCGTCGAATAGACCGAGTCTGCGTGCTAGTTGTGTTTGGTCCATGGGGACAGGATTGCAAGATTATCAGGATTTTCAGGATTCATCCTGTAAATCTTGTAAATCCTGTAATCCTGTCTAAAGCTGTTTTGACAGTACTCACACTTCTTCCGATACCCTTTCGCGTTTTCCTGAAAGGTTGATCTTGTCTGCACACGCTGATGCAATTATCACTGCCGGTCTGAGACCTGAGCTCTTCGCCGGACGTGGTGTCTCTGGCAAACAGCAAAACGCTCGTTTTCGCCGCACTTATCGTTCTGGTCATTGCGGGCTTTGGCTTTCGTGTCACCGGCCTGAGCGCCGAAGGCTTGTCTGAGGACGAGCTCAACAAACTCAACGCCGTCGCCGACTATCGCGCCAATGGTCTAACCGGCGCGAACGGCGAACATCCGATGCTGATGAAGGCGTGCCAGGCCGCGACGATCATTCTCGCGGAAAAGTGGAACAACACTTCGTTCGTTGCTAATAGACCCGCATAATCAAGTAGCGCCTGAGACAGCTTTGCGACTGCCCGTTGCGATCGTCGGGGCACTGAGTACGATCCTGATCTTCCTGATCGTTTCCGAGCTGTTTGGCATTGAAGTCGCACTGATCGCGGCGGCGTTGTGGGCCTTCGATCCGATGGCTATCGGCTTCAATCGCATCGCTAAAGAAGACTCGTTTTTGGTGTTCTTCTTTCTGTTGGCGAACGTGTTTTGGTTGCGCGGGCAGCGCGTCGCTGAAAGCACCGGCAGGAGCGCGAATAAGTATTACTGGCTCACGGCCGCGTCGTATGGCGCGATGGTGGCGTCGAAGTACCTGCCGCATCTCTTCACGATCAGTATTTGCTACTACTGGATGTTTCAGAAGCTGCCGCAAACGCGTTGGCGTCTGGGCAAGAAACGCATTCTCACATTCCTCGTGATCATGGGTCTCGTGTTTCTGGTCCTGAGTCCGACAGTGCTGTTACCTGAAACGTGGAAACAGATGGGATTGTTTGCGGGCGGGCAGCGCGTCAGTCACGATGGTTACGAGTTTATGAACCGGCTCTACACGCAGCGTTTTAGTGACTGGCTGAACGGCATTCCGGTTTACTTCTACTTCGTTTTAACCGCAGTGAAGTTGCCGCTGTTGACTGTGCTGGGGTTCGTTGTTGGTCTACCACTGCTCTTCCGGCGCAAGTTCGGCGACGGGCGTTATTTCATTCTCTTCTGGTTCATGTTGTGGGTGGTTGCGTTCTGTTTTCCGGGTGGAAAGTTTACGCGTTACTACACGACCGTGCTGCCGGCAGTGTTGATTACGAGCGCGCTCGGCATTCAATTCGTCGGCCGCTGGCTCGCGAACTGGGCCGCAAGCTTTAAGCACTACGTTCCGGCAAGCCTCGCCGTGATCGTGATCGCGGGTTCAGTGATCAATTCTGTGAACGCTGCGCCGCACTTTCGTTTGTTTACAAACTCGATTGGCGGCGGCATGAGTTGGGCCGGGTATTACTTTCCGCACGATGAGTTTTACGATGCGAGCATGCGCGACGTGATGGCGGAAATTGCAAGTCGTGCCCGAAGCGGCGCGCGTGTGGCGAGCGAGAGCCCGTCGTTGGCGACGTACTACGCGGAGCGTGCAAAGCGACCAGATCTTGTCTGCATATCTCTTTCAGATCCCGAACGCAGTAAAGCAACTTGCGGTTGGCGATTACGTGATCGTCGCCCGCGGCCGCCGTTACTTCAGCAACGACGCCCTCATCTCCACCCTCCGCGACCACGCCACCCCGGTCGCCGAACTCAAACTCGGCGTGGTGCCGTCAGCCAAGATCTACGAGCTCGATTCAATCGTCTAAATTGTCAGAGTAGTTTTTACAGGATGACACGATTTACAGGATTTGCATGATTTATCTTGTTAATCCTGCAAATCTTGAAATCCTGTGAAGCAAGTCACGTCACTAATACCGCAGCTCGACTTCAACCGGCCGCGCGTCTTTTGAGTCGTAGCCTTCGGGCCAGTTTGAGATGTTGACGCCGTAGAGCCAGTCTGATTCTGGTGTCACGGCGAGGCGAATCTTCAGGGGTAGACCACGCATCGCGCGCAGGCGCAGGAACATGCCCGTCAAACGCCACTCCTGATTGATTGGTTGTCCTTTTGGCTCCACCGGAATCAAACGCGAACCACCGTTCCATCCCTCTACAAACAGCGTGACGCGCGTCTTCACGAAATCAGTGGACGCGTCGATCGGCAAGACCGGCTGAATGTGCGTGCGCACGATGATTTCACTGACCTTTCGCCGATCCGCGCGAGCCGGCACTGTGTATTCGAGATAACCGGAGCCGAATCCCCAGATGTAACCCGAGCCCTCACCAATCTTCTCAAAGCGCTCGGCACTCGCCATCTGCGGCTTGAATTGATAAAGGATCGACTTGTCTTCCCTGACGATCATCTGCGGCAACGTCGCTGCATCACCTTCCTCACGCGTCCACGCAAATTGACGGGGAATCAGATGTCGCTCGCTCTGCTGCAAATGCGACGGCACTTCCTCCGACTGCAACGTCGCAAACATCTGCGACGCGCGTGCTACTTCACTAATCAACTGCTGATCGCGAGGCGTCGCATAAGTCACGCCATAACCTCTGCGCGCATCAGGCGTGAATATCCAGAACATCGCGCCGCCTGCTCCCGCACGCGCATTTCCTTCGAAGAACGCGCGGTACCATTCGAGCTGTGAAGCGCCATTGTGACCCTCGACTCCCATGCCAAACTCACCCAGCACGAGCGGCTTTCGCAATGAATACGCAGCAGCAGCACGATTGTCGATAAACTCCTTCAACGCTTTCGGCGAATCTACAAAGCTGTCGTGATCGTCGCGCGGGTAACTATGCACGTCGCAATAGTCGATCGTCGGGATTGCATGATCCGCGAGCCACTCGCGGCGCTCGGATGACGAGCGATAGCCCCACGCGCCCGGTGCAACCATGTGGTTCGGATCCAGTGACTTCAAATACGCGCTCATCTCCTCGAACCAAGCCCGTCGTTCGGCCCAGCGTCCCGTGATGACCTGTGCTTCGTTCATCAACTCCCAACCGAAGATGGCCGGATCATCACGATACGCAACACCGGTGATCGTATTTGTTCGCGTGGCGAGTTTTTCCAGGTGCTCGCGATACAGTCGACGTGTCTCAGGATTCGTGTAAAAGAGAATCGCTTTTTCGTTGTTGATGCCGAATTTATAACTATCGTCGGCAGCATCGTTGATGCCGGCCCAGCGCAGGTATTGAGTGACACCGCCTGTGTCGCGCCACCAGTTCGTCAGACAGAGCTGCACGTAGATGTTGTTCTTTGCTGCTTCGGCGATGACTTTGTCGAGATGCACAAAAGCATCTTCGTTCCACTCTCCGGGAGCGCGTCGGAAGTAGTGATGCCGCGGCCAGTCTGCAAAATCGGCCATCGGCTTGACGTCGTTGGGCCCGCCTTCACCGAACGCCCAAACGCGCACGACCTTGATTCCGGCCTGTGCCGCCTGTCGCAGTGTCTCCGGCATGCGTTCGCGATCTTCGTCGCGATACATCACCGCCACATTTGCGCCCACGAACCGAAACGGCTTCTGCCCGATCACAAAGCGCCCACCGCGTTGCCGGACAAACTGGTCTCGCGGAGTGCTGGAAGTGGAGTTTGGTGAGGCAACTAAGAACAGGAACGCCGCGCTTCCTACGAGGACAAGCGCGGCGACCACAAGCAGTTTCTTATTCATCAACGCAGTAAAGTAAGCGAGCTATCTCGGATTCGTCATTCTAACAAAACCCATAATCGCACATATCGACCCGAGCACCACAAACAGGTTGAAGAATGCGCCTACGCCCAGTGCCATACTGAGATCAACAGAGTTTTGCGAGATGCCGAGCACGGCAAAAATGCCGAACAGCAGAAAATGGAGGTGATAAATGATCATGCAGACCGCCGCATACGAGAACCAGCGCGCCGAGGGCCCGAACGCGGGCGATCTGGCGAAACCGAGTACGGCGGCGATTAACCAGCCAACGCCTCCCGCGACCAGCAATAACACGGCAACGGGAAAGAAATAGTTAGGCTGCGTTGCGCGCAGTTGCGGCTGTTGCAGGAGCATTATCAGCAGTGGAAACATTTTGGGTCGAGTCTCTCCTTCTTCTTAGCGAGGATATCCTTTAACAAAAAGGCGCCGTCTGCGCACGTAAGCCGCTTTGGTAGGTGCACAAACGGCGTCAAGTATGGTGTCAGGTTAGCAGGCGCAGTTAATTGCAGCGGGGAGCCTCGTGTTCAACCCGCTGTCAGTAAATCGTCAGCCCCGCTATTGCGTAATGTGAATCTCTTCCTCTTTGTTTACGTGGCCCAGGAAGTATATCAAACCACAAACAAAGGCGACTGCTGCCAGCCCGAGCGCGATCCAACCAGACGTGTGACCGCCGGCAGGGTTTGGGTCGGTCACAAACCTGTAGAAATAATAGATTGCGCCAATTGCAGCTGCAATTCCCACTAAAATCGCGAGAATGTCTTTCAGGCTTTTCATTTTGACCTCCGGCCAGGAAATTGTTTATGAAGGTTAAGGAAAAAGCCAATTAATTGGTTCAAATTATGGCTGCATGTTAACGCCGGGGTTGGGGGAATGCAAGTCTGTTGTATTGGCGGCTGAGTGTCCAAATCTGTTCAACAGTGAAGATCGAGAACTGTCGTCGGGAGGGATGGACATTCCTCTTGTGGATACTTAATTACTGGGAATATCTTTCATCTTCTTTTTCATATCTTCCCAATACGCCTCACTGGCAAAATTGAAAACACGTACAGAATGATCCATCCAATCTTCTGCGTATCGAACAACCTCCGCGTCTTCGATTAACTTCCACATCAAAGAGGTGTAGTTCTTATGGAGCCCAATCGAGCTATCGAAATAGCTTTGCACCATTTCGGAAAGCATCGCACCAATTACTTGTTTTTGTTTTAGCTCAACTATGTGAAAGGGCAGGCGTGCGAGCGACGCACTTAAACCTTCGTGAGCCTTCGTCAGCACTTGCCCAACTGAAGCTCCAACCCAGCACCCTGGTGGGTTGGTTATAATATTATCAATCACCACTCCTAGCGTAGAAGACAGTCGGTCTAATCTAAGGAGCACTGCAGACAGAGTTTCATATTGTACTCGACCCTCCGCATGAATGAGTTCTACAAGAACGGTATCTTCCAGTTCAACATACAGGTGCGGCGGATTCGAGCCTCGATGGGTGGCGATATAATGCTCCAACGCCGGCACGCTATGTGGCAGATACAAAGCCTTCAAATAGGCATTTTTATTTTTCGGGGAAAACGCATGGTACTCCTCTAAGATACGCCTCGTGACAAGTCGATCTATGCCAAATAAAGCGGTACTCAATTCTCTCACATCAGACGGCGAGAGTTGAGGCCATTTTTCAATAGGAAGTTGTTTAAGACCAGACTCGAACCCTTCATCTAACGGGATCATGGGAAACAGTTTTTGGGCTTTAACTAGAGCACCTATGGAGGGGTAATGATTGGAAAGATGCAGGAAGTAGATCGCGTGATCATTTACAAACTGATCTATTCTGCTTAATAAATCTTCGTCATCTGTTATCTGCTTTCTATCTAAGACTACTGCTTGTCTTTGTTTGTCCGACAGTTGCTCCCACGCTTGATCAAAGGAAAGAAATATAAAGTTCCGTGCTTGTTCCGGAAATGTATGAGCGAGTAACTGAATTTCTGAAACTTCTAGTTTTGCAATTCTTTCCACGATTACAGCCCGGAGGCCAGAAACCTCAACAAAATCACTCAAAAGGTCAAATCGGGTAAAGGTACCAATGCTCTCTGGAATTAACTTAATTGCCAGTTGCAGCTGTTTTAGAATTGTTTGTTCACGAAGCGATTGAGGGAAAGCGTGGATGTTATTCACAACTACGTTTTCAGCCTTCGCTCTAACTTCAGAATGCGTATCGAAAATCAGCGGCAGACCAACTCGCAAGACCTCTTCTGGCAATTGGTCAAAACGCCTTTCATAAAGCTCCAGGAATCCAAGCTTTATTGACGCGCTCTCTTGCGAGACAACAGAATTGACGCAGGCTGAAAATTGAGGAAGCATTGCGAATCGCTCTGGTCTATTAAGCATATGCCCAAGTGCTATTAATTGCTCGTTTGGATCATTACCTTGTGCCGACAGCAACAATAGCTGATCCAAGTCGCGATTGATGGTTCCGTAACGCTCGATCATTTTGAGCTGGACCACGTCTATACGGTTTGTTAGATCCTGCAAAATACGAGCGATGTTATTGCTTAGGAACTCCCACCATTGAGCCAGTGAGAATTTTCTATTGATGGCATACCAAAATGCTTCGTGATATGACGGATGCACAAAGTCGAGTCGCAATGATTCAGTTTGGCTATCATCGCGCCTCTCAATGAGAATCGTCTCAAACTTATCGTATGCACTAGAGAAAGGCACAGTTGGGATTCCCGGTAAATGTCCTTCTGAAAATAAATAGGCAAGCGTCTTGTTGTATGACTTCTCAATCTCGATTTCGGATGCTGGGGATCCTGGAAATAAGATGTTGGCAGTGGAACTTATCTCGACCCACATTAAAAATATCTGCTCGTGGGGAAGCATTAGTTTCATCCAACCCGCCAGCGCACTGATCATCTTCTTGCTCTCCTCAACATGAGAGAGCACAGCATCAAGGGAATTCAATGTTTCAGAGGTGCTAACAAAGAATTCTATGTTATGTGGAGCCGGCAGCATTGACGGAAGTTTCTCATCAAGGGCCGAGGTTATTCTTTCGTCCTGCGCCCACGCAGGTGTATAGAATTTTGTGTAGCGGTGAAAAATATCGAGCAGGACTTCGCGACGATACGAGGTATGAACCCTTAACGTTTTCTCCAATTGCTCAAGGTCTTCGTGCGCCGAGTGCTCGGACAACGCCTCGTTGAAAATATTCAATCGAGATGTGACCAGCACACGAAGATGTTCATAACTCTTCGCCATCTTGAGGAATGTATCAATACCCTTTGCGAAAGCTTCTGTCCTTCGCTCAGAAGTCTCACCGAACGGGTCATCAAAATGTATGATGCGAGAGCGCTGGTCCTTCGGACTAAAGAGTTCTAGGAGGAGTTCCTTCAGATTGTTGTTGTGTCGGTGCAGTAAATGAATAAGTTTGTCGTGACGAATATGAAGTGTTTCATAATCTTTTTGGTAATACTCCCAAAGAATGTATAGAGCAGTGTAGGTCTTACCCATGTGAGGCTCACCGATAATGAACACAACGTGATCAGTTTCAAGCTTATTGAGGATGTCGTCATATTCCGTCGGCTTGACGTACAGGGTTTGGAGGTTCTTGTAGCGACTGCGCGGCGCTTTCAGCTCAGCTTCGAATCCGATGCTTTGGAGAAATACTTCTATTGAGGAACCTGAATCATCGCTCAATTTCTGACTTGAAAGATTCTCAACGCTGGCTCGCAAATCTCGGAAGAAGTTGTCAAAAGCGGCGCCTGATCCAGATATAGTGCTGCCAACACCTCTAATCGTGAGAATTTTATCAACGTCGCCCCCTCGCTTCGGAGCGGTAGGGTTTATGTAATGAATCTCTTTCCCGTCCTCCTCAAACAACATGTTTATGTCTCTATCCTGCATGCTATGCCCGACAACGATGAGGCTTTGATTGAGAATTCTGCTGAGCACTGGTCTGATAGATTTCTCAAAGCTGAAGATTTCTTCGGGCGTGAATGCATAACTCTTCGGAGACTCCAACGTTCCATGGAGCTTCACGACCTTTATGGGAGCCCGAGTGTTTTCAAGTTGATCTGTGAGCTCAGAAAGTGAATCCTTACGATTTACGACAACTATGAAATCTTCCGGCTGTAGCAATCCAACTTTGAGCAATGCCCTCTCCAGGAGTGGGTCTAGATTAGTAGTTAAAATTGTTGTGAAGAATCTGGATTTAACTAAGTATGCCAAGTCCAAGTAACCTTGGGATGGGACCTTTCCGTCCGACAGATGTGTCCTCAGAAACGCATATTTAGTCTCGCTATCGAGCGTGGTCCAAATCTCCAAAAAGCGCGCGATCTTCTTTTCGTTGATTTCGCGTTTTTGCAGATCGCCGAATGTCGCGTTCAGCTTCTGGGCATCCGCGATTTCGGTCTCCCACGAGTTGAATTGTGCTGCCTCGTGTGATCGAAGCAGATCTTCTGAAAGAGTGAGCATGCTTGAGCAGCCGGAACTGATCGATGCGCCGGCACCAAGAAATAAAATGTAGGAGTCAACACCACTTGTCCGGCGTGAGACAATGTTTGCAGCTAAAGCGTTTAGCGCTTCTGTCATGAACTCTCCCGTGGGATTAAAGAATTCAAAAGTTCGCTGTCATAGATCTTCGTTTGTATTATAAGAGCCCGAAGAGATGTTTGAGGCGTCTGTATAGCTTAAGAGTTTTCTGTTCGTTCAATCAAGAGTCGAACAGGGTTTTCAACCTATCGCGCCTTCAAAATTAGTCGCTTGTCGCCGGCGCGGCGGGTGATTTGTTCGCGGTCGAAGTATTCGAGAAGAGGGATGGCGTATTTGCGAGAGACGCGCGCGAGCTCTTTAAAGGCTGGGACGTCGATCAGACGATCGGGTTCGTGTTGAGAGGCGTACGCGTGGAGTTTTGTTTTTAAATCTTCGATCACTTTTGCATGCATGAACATCTCGCCCTGGATGCGGACGAGTTTTCGATCGTCGAGCAGCAGTTGCAGGAGCTTGCGTGCCTGGGCGCGTTGCGCAGCAGCCACGTTCGCTTTTGTCATCGCGTCATCAAGCGAAGGCGCTTCAACGCCGGCAGCGAGGTAAATCTCTTCGATACGTTTACTGAGCGCGACGTCCTGATCCGAGAGCCCGACGCTGTGCCCGCTCGAACGCACGATGTCCTTCTCAGCAACAACTTTGCCTTCCGCTTCGAGTCGCGCGAGCACGCCGTTGAATAACTCCGGCGCGGAATGCGTGAATACCTTCTCGCGCAGTGTCTCGCGTAACATCCCACGCGCGAGGGGTTCACGCTTGTGATGCCGCTCCAGCTCAGTCACGAGGCTTGCACTAAGACGATCAATGCTTTCGCGTGCGATATACAGCCCGCTAACTTCGATCACGGAACCGCGCTGCTGTACTTCCGACGCGACGGTATTGAGCACTTCGTTGGTCCAACCCGTAGCAGCCGCGACATCGGCGAGCCTCAAACCGCGGACACCCGCGGCGCGCACGAAACCTTCGAACTTTGCCGCTCGCTCGTCGCGCAGCAACAAGCGCAATAGTTGCAGCGCGTTATCCATATCTCGTGCGCGATGCTTCGTCGCAAACGGATCGACGATCACTCCACCCGCAATCGTCTCAGCGGGCGAGTAGCTCCGCAAGATAAAACGATCACCATGCACCGCGACTACCGGCGCCTCAAGCCGCAACTGGACCAAACCACTACTTCCCGCTTCGATCTGTGAACCTTCCTCCAACACGCGCACACGTCCCAACACTTCCGTCGCGCCAATATGAAACCGAACTCGCGAACGCGAGCGCACCGCACGCGAAGCACTAGCCAACACGTCAATCCACGTATCGACAATCTGCGTCGGCCGCAAACGTCCTGCCGGCGCGAGCACCATCCCGCGCTCGATCTGTGCAGTATCAATACCGGCGAGATTCACTGCCGTTCGCTGTCCCGCCTGTGCTTCCTGAACGGACTTGTTATGCACCTGCAACCCGCGCACTCGCACGTTCACTTTCAACGGCAACAACTCGAGCTCATCACCTTCCTTAATATTTCCGGAGATCAGCGTCCCGGTGACGACCGCTCCAAATCCTTTCATTGAAAACGCACGATCGATCGGCAGGCGCGTCGTGAAATCCTTCGATC
This sequence comes from uncultured Acidobacteriota bacterium, assembly GCA_963748155.1. GTDB lineage: Bacteria > Acidobacteriota > Blastocatellia > Pyrinomonadales > Pyrinomonadaceae > PSRF01. The sequence goes on from CAVVHV010000008.1 coordinate 482,284, forward strand.
GCGGCGGAACGCGCCTGCCCATCTCGATGAGACACGACTTCAACTGGTCCATCCCTGCGCCCGTGCGCGAGCTTACTGAGACAAGTGGCGCGTTTTCGAGAAACGATCCGGCGATCAGCTCGTGCGCGTCGTCCTCGACCAACGCCAGCATCTCTTCGTCAACCAAATCAGTTTTCGTGATCACGACGAGACCATTGCTGACGCCAAGCAAACGGCAGATATCGAAGTGCTCGCGCGTCTGCGGCATCACGCCTTCATCGGCCGCGATCACGAGTGCCAGCAGATCAATCCCGTGCGCTCCCGCGAGCATATTTTTGACGAAGCGTTCGTGACCAGGGAACGTCAACGAACCCGATGCGCAGATCGTCCAGCTCAAGATCGGCAAAGCCGAGATCGATCGTGATGCCGCGACGTTTTTCTTCAGGAAGGCGATCGGGATCGATGCCGGTCAAAGCGCGCACGAGAGCGCTCTTGCCGTGATCGATGTGACCGGCGGTGCCGACTATCAGGGAATGCATAGCCACAGGTTAGACGGATTGTTTTGCGATTACTTGTTCGTAGAACGCAATGTACTCAGGAATGACGCAGTCCGTACAATAGCGATCGATCGCAGACTCGCGCGCGCGCTGGCCCATCTCGCGACGCAGCTTGTCGTCCGAAAGCAGACGGGCGGCGTCGGCCGCCATCTTGTCGACGTCGCCGACGGGACTCAGATATCCAGTCTCACCATCAGTCACGACTTCCGGAAGTCCACCAACACGTGACGCGATCACGGGAACTTCGCACGCCATCGCCTCCAACGCCGCAAGACCAAACGATTCCTGATCTGACGGCAGCAGCAACACATCAGACGCTGAAAGATAATCGACAATGCGCGGCTGTTTGCCGACGAACGAGCACTGATCGTAAATCCCGAGACAGCGCGCGCGATGCTCTGCGTTCGTGCGTTCACTGCCGTCGCCGACCATGATCAAACGCGTCTTCACACCTTTCTTCAAAACTCGCGCAAGGATCTCGACGCAGTCAACCGGTCTTTTCACCGGCCGGAAATTCGAGACATGGACCAGCAACGGTTCGTTTTGCGGTGCAAGCGACTCGCGCAAACTTCCCACTTCACGACGTTTGTAATCGTACTGGCAAACGAAATTGGGGATCACCTTGATATCGTCGAAGTGAAAGATCTCGCGAGTAGCGTCTTTCAAGTAATTCGAGATCGCTGTGACGCCGTCAGACTGGACAATGCCGTAACGCGTGATTGGCAAATAAGATCGATCGGCGCCGACGAGTGTGATGTCCGTGCCGTGCAACGTTGTGACGACCGGCAATCGTCGTCGCGGCTTGAGCGACTCGCGCGCGAGAATCGCACTGATCGAGTGTGGAATCGCGTAGTGGACGTGCAGCAGATCGAGGTTTTCTTCCTCAGCTACTGTCGCCATCTTCGTCGCGAGTGCGAGCGTGTAAGGCTGATGCTCAAACAACGGGTACGACATCATTTCCACTTCGTGAAAACGCACGCGCTCGTTAAGCTCAGTCAATCTTGTAGGCAGTGCAGAAGCGATGAAGTGAACTGTGTGCCCGCGTGCAGCGAGTTCCTTGCCGAGCTCAGATCCAACGATGCCGCTGCCGCCGTAGGTGGGATATACCGTAATGCCGATGTTCATTGCGCTCTCAAAGTAGCAAGCACAAAGCCTAAGTTCAACCCGCAAAAAAAGTGAGGCAGGCGACCCTCGCTATCGCCTGCCTCTATCTCAACTTGACTCACCTTCTGAGAGGGGGGGCAAGTGAGGGCGGGAGTATATTCCTGCTTTTAAAATTTAGCAATGATTCCTGCAACGCGAATGCGGCTTTTCTATAAGAATAATTTAGCGTTCAGATAAGTGTAATTTTCTCTTGTGGCCGCGAACTGCGACGGTGGCGCAAAAAGGCTATAATGTGACTTCGATAAAGTAGTGAGATTAGTGAGTTTGGGAGTTATAGATGCCGAAGATTAGCGATATTGAAGAAACACCGAATCCGAATGCCGTCAAATTTATTCTGCGCGAGCCTGTCAGCAATGGTGTTGCACGGCAATACGGTTCAGCAGACCTGGCTGAAAACGATCCGTTAGCGAAATCGTTGTTTGACGTGGGCCACGTGGTCTCGGTTTTTTACATGGACCGGATGATCACTGTCGAGAAAGACGACGAAGGCGACTGGGATGAGCTTCTGCCCACGCTCGCTGTGCCGATTCGTGCGGCGGAAGCGGTGAATGGTTCGGCGGCAGTAGCAGCGGCCGCGGCAGTCGGTGGGTCAATCGCGGCGGTCACGAGCGACGATCCACGGCTGCTCAGAATCAACGAAATTCTGGACGAAAAAGTAAGACCGGCGTTGATGGGTGACGGCGGTTATCTCGAAATCATGGGATTGAGTGAACACACGCTGAGCATTCGCTACCAGGGAGCGTGTGGAAGCTGCCCCAGTTCCCTCACCGGGACGTTGATGGCGATCGAGAGCATGTTGAAGCAGGAAGTCGATCCTGAACTTGAAGTGATAGCGGTTTAAAGCCTTAGACAGGATGACAGGATTTTCAAGATTACAAGATATATCCTGTTAATTCTGTAAATCTTGTAATCCTGTCTAAGGTTTTGGAACCAACCCGCCGCGCGCGCGTGTGAACCGTCCGGTTATCTCCATCCGCATTTCAGACCTACAGGAGTGTCATATGCGCCTACCCTTCGCCGCAATCGCGTGTCTCTGCCTTGCTCTGTTCGTCCCAATCACTCTCGCCCAACCGAAAAAAGCCAAGCCAGCCGCAACCGAAGACGCCGACGCCGAAGCCGCACAGCAACGCACAGTCGCGATTTCGCTCGTCAGCAGTCTCGCGGACGAAGCCCGCAGCTTTAAGGATCAAACACGACGCGCCCGCGTACAGGCGCGAGCAGCGGACGTGCTTTGGGAAACCGATCCCGAACGCGCTCGCGAACTCTTCCGGCGCGCGTGGGAAGCGGCCGAGATTGTCGACGCCGAAGCCGCAAAGAAACGCGCCGAAGAAATGAAGCGAATGGAATCCGAAGGCGGGCCAGTCGTACTCCGCGGTGGTCCGGACTTGCGCAGTGAAGTTCTGCGACTCGTCGCCAAACGCGATCGCAAACTCGGCGAAGAGTTTCTCAAGGCACTTGACGAAGCGGCCGAGAAACAACGTACCGAAGCTGAGGCAGCTCAACGCCGCAACGATCCCGGCAGTCGACTAGGCGCCTCACAACGTTTGCAACTTGCGCGACGGCTCGTCGAAGACGGCGAAATCGAACGCGCAATCCAATTTGCCACGCCGGCGCTGAACGCCGTCAACATCGACACCATCTTTTTCCTTTCCGCGCTCCGCGAAAAGAACGCACAACTCGCGGATTCTGCTTACACCAGCCTGCTTGCTCGCGCAGCGCGGGACTCAAACTCTGACGCCAACACGGTTTCAGGTCTTTCATCGTACCTGTTCACGCCGTTTCTCTACGTAACTTTCGAACGTGCCGGCGGAGCAAATCAAAGCCGGCAAAGAGGCCCGACTCCTGCGCCCGAAGTTGATCCCGCACTGCGAAACAACTTTCTGAAAGTCGCATACCAGATCCTGATGCAACCGCTCGCCGCACCCGATCAGGATCGCACCACGTCAGGTCAAACCGGAAAGTACCTGATCATCAAAAGACTGCTGCCCGTGTTTGAACAGTACGCGGCTGATCTTGCTCCCGGTTTGCGCACGCAAATGACGGCGCTCGCTTCGTATGTGCCTCCTGACATGCAGCAAGGTGAGAATCGTGCCGTCAGTGCCGGCATTCAACCAGACTCCGAGGAAGGCGATCCTTATCAACGCATGCAGGAGCGACTCGATCGCGCGAAGACATCAGAAGAGCGCGACGCGATTTATGCGGACTATGCAGTAGCGCTGTCGCAGGATGGTGATCCACGCGGGAAAGATCTCGTCGATAAGATCGAAAACACGGAACTGCGGAAGAGCGTCAAGGCTTATACAGACTTCCAACTCGTCCAACTCGCGGTTCGAAATAAAGACGTTCCCGAAATAACTCGACTCGTCAAAAATGGAGAGCTCACGAGTATTCAAAAGGTGTGGGCGCTCACGAGCGCTGCGAAACTTGTACTTGCCGCTGAGCGTTCACGTGCTACCGATATGCTCGACGAGGCGCTCGCGGAAAGTCGTCGCATCAGTGGCAGCGATCCGGATCGCGCGAGAGCATTGACGGCCGTTGCGGTTGGCCTCGCGGAAGTCGATCGTGTTCGTGCGTGGGAAATCCTGAGTGAAGTCGTGAAGGCGGCAAACGGCGCCGAGGCTTACACGGGAGAAGACAGCCGCATCTCTTCGCGCCTGCAAACGAAGATGATGGTGGTGGTGACAAACAGCACGGCCGAAGATTTTGACTTACTGGCGGTTTTCAGGCATCTTGCCCGTGCCGATCTTCTTCGAGCGATTCAGCTCGCCAAAACATTCACGGGAGAAACGCCTCGGGCTGTAGCAACACTCGCGATCGCGCGCACAGTTTTAGAGAAACGACGAGAAGCGGCCTCTGCGATGAATTGATTGTAGGGGCGGCCCTCTGTGGCCGCCCCAGTGCGGACTCCAGGCTGGGGTGGCCACGGAGGGCCACCCCTACAATTCCTTCCACGATTATGAAACACATTAATCTCACTCTCTGTTTACTGGTAATTGTCACTGCCGCCCAAGCGCAGGCGCAGACAGCCGACACAAAGCCGGCGCCGCCTGCGAAGGCGGCGAAGTCTGCTGCGCTTACCGAAGAAGAGCTTGCGCAAAGGGAGCGGCGCTCGAAGGCGCGCGCGCTGCTCGTCTCACTCTCAAGCGATGCACGCACCTTCCGAGACGAAACACTTCGCGCACGTTCGCTCGCGCGAATCGCTGACGCACTCTGGCAGGTCGATGCCGAACAAGGCCGACTGTTGTTTCGCAAAGCGTGGGAAGCCGCCGAAGTCGCTGATATCGAAAGCGACAAAAAACTCCAGGAAGAGATTCGTATACAGAAGAGCCGCACGGGCGGTTACGTTGTTGATTCCCCGCCCAACATACGTCGTGACGTGTTGCGGCTCGTGGCGCGACATGATCGAGCTCTCGGTGAGGAGTTTCTCGAGAAACTGAAAGCTCAAAAACTCGAGGCTGCAAACGCAGAGACGACGCCTCCGAATCCGAACCGTTTGAGCGATGCAATGAACCAGCGTTTGTCGGTGGCGAGAGACTTACTCCTCGCCGGCGAAATGGATCGTGCGCTTCAATTTGCGGACCCAGCGCTGGCTCTGATCACCATGGAAAGCATGGAGTTCCTGTGTCACGTGCGCGAGAAGAACGCGAGCGCCGCAGATATGCGCTACGCCGCCCTCCTTGCCAGCTCGACCAACAACCCGCAAGCCGACGCCAACACCGTATCGCTGCTCGGGTCATACATCTTTACTCCGCATCTCTTCATGACCTTCTCTGGTCGTGGCGGGGCGAGCTCGCAATCGTCCTCAACAATCACGCCCGCTCAAGTCGCACCTGAGTTGAAGAATGCATTTTTCCAGACAGCGGCGGCGATACTGTTACGACCGTTGCCGGCGCCTGGCCAACCTGACACAAGCTCAGCCGGTCTCGATGGAAAATATCTCATCATCAAACGGCTCTTGCCGTTCTTCGAGCAATCAGCGCCGCCCGCGATGGTCGAGTCGCTTCGTGGGCACATGAGCGCGTTGAATACTGTGATCTCCGACAGTGCTCGTCGCCATGATGATGATTCGCTGAACAGAGGCTTGAGGCCCGAAAAGCCTGCTACCGACCGTGAGCAGGCGCTGCTGGATCGAATCGATCGCGCGAAGACTGCCGAAGAACGCGATCAATTGTATTTGCAGCTCGCCAACCTTTACCTGCGCCAGGGCGACATGCGTGCGCGTGATTTCGTCAGTAAGGTGTCAGATACAGAGCTGCGCAAACAAGCATACGCTTACTGGGATGCGTCGCTCGCGTTCCACTTCGTCGATAAAAAGTTGACGGACCAGGCCCTCGAGTTGGTCCACAAAGGAGAGTTAACTCCGATTCAAAAAACGTGGGTGCTCACTCAGACGGCCAAGCTCCTCGCGAAGACTGACAAAGATAAGGCGCTGGAAATCGTTGACGAAGCCGGCACCGAAGCACGTCGCATAGACGTGTCTGACGCTAACCTGCCGCGTGCGTTGGTTGCAGTGGCAAATGCGCTCAAGGTCGTCGATCCCGGACGTGTGTGGGACGCGACTTTTGATGCCGTGAAAGCTGCAAACTCGGCGGAGGGTTTTACGGGGGAAGATGGCGAGCTGGTGTTGACGTTTCAGAGTAAAGGGCAATCGTCAGTGCATACGAGTGACGTGCCTGATTTCGATCTCGAGGGGATTTTCAAAGATTTGGCGCTTCAGGATTACGATCGGGCTGTCGAACTCGCCAGAGGATTTCAGGCTGAAGGCCCACGCGCCGTCGCCACCATCGCGATTGCCAGAGCGATACTCGAGCCGAAGAAGAAATAATCTTGTCAATCCTGTAAATCTTGTAATCCTGTAGACGACTTGCTTGTCACAGTAGTCGTTTACAGGATTTCAAGATTTACAGGATTTACAAGATTTTTTACGAGTAGATGTTCATTGGGCGCGTGAGGAGTGCAAGCGGGTCGTCGACGTTGAGCGCTTCGCGGACGTAGAAGGGTTCGCCGGCCTCGACGCCGATCAGCGATCCGAAGTATCTCATCCGAAATTCAATCTCATTCAGAAAACCACGCTGGCTGATGCGCGTCGCCGGCTCTTTCGAATCCGCACTGTAAAACTGCGAGCCGTATGCTCCGATCGCGCTCATCTTCTCATCCACAAAGTCCGACACATCAACCACAAACGACGGCACAATACGTCTCGAGAAAAGCGAGTGCATGATCGCGGGCATCGGCACCGGCGCGAGTCCTGACTCCTCATCGTAGCGTTTCATCGTCGCGAGTCGCGCTGCCTGTCTCACGATGATCGACGTGTTCGCATGGTCCGGATGCGGATCGTCTTCGTGCGTCGTGATGAGAACCTTCGGCTTGTGTGTGCGCAGTACGCGTACAAACGCCGTGCGCGCCACTTCGGTCGGCCACACATGACCGTCAGGCTGATCGAGATTCAAACGCACGTCGAGCTTCATGATGCGCGCCGCGTCGAGTGCTTCGCGCGCTCGGATTTCGGGAGTGCCGCGCGTTCCCATCTCACCGCGCGTCATATCGCAAACACCCGTGCGATAACCGAGTGACTTCAGTTTCAGTAGCGTTCCCGCAACCGACAACTCGGCGTCATCAGGATGTGAAAAAACTGCGAGAATATCGAGTTGGGTCCCGTACAGACTCATAAACGAAGTTTAGCTTAAAATGACAACCGGAAACTAACCAGGAAAGATTGGGGATATGATGGTACTCGTACTCTTGCTCTCGCTCCTCGTTGGCTACAACGACACTTCTCTCCTCGAATCGGGACAAGCCACGACCGTCCGGAAACAAACTTCCGCGCCAACTGAAATCAAAGTTATCTCCTACAACATTCGCTGGCGTAGTGGCGAGGATCTCAAAACCCTGATCAAGTTGCTACAGGAAGATCCGGAGATCGGCTGCGCTTCAATACTCGCGCTACAGGAAGTCGATCGACACAAGAAACGCACGGGCCACAACAACACCGCGAAGATGATCGCCGACGCGTTGGGCATGTACTACGCCTGGGCCGCGCCACCGGCGCCAAAGTCTACCGATGAAGAGGAGACTGGCGTCGCGATCCTGAGTGTGTACCCGTTGTCAGACGTGCAACGCATCGTGTTGCCGCACGATGGTCCAGGCCGCCGGCGGCGCGTTGCGCTCGGCGCTACTGTGGAAATACCCGATCGCCGTTGGCGCGTTTACTCAGTGCACGCCGAGACGCGCATCAAAATGGGTAATAAACTGGCACAGTACAAAGCCGTACTCGACGACCTCGCTCATTTTCCTGCCGACACGCCCGCGATGGTGATGGGCGACTTCAACACCTGGGAGCCAAACGCCGACGGCAAAGTCAGAAAACTTTTTTCCAACGCGGGAATGAAAACTCCATTTAAAGATAACTCGACGTTCCGACGAAAAGTTTTGTTTGTGCCGGTCGAGCTGAAGTTGGACTGGGTTTGGCTGCGAGGACTCGAAGCTGCTACTTTTGGAATCGATCGAAAAGTTGAAGTTTCCGATCACTGGCCCTTGTGGACCAATGTTAAGATGGAGGCACAAAGAAGCACAAAAACACAAAACTGAAGCAGGGATCCATTTTTGTGTATTTTGCGCCTCTGTGCGGCTGAAATAAATCGAATGAAGTGTCGTAACTGCGAGAGGGTCGTGCCCCCGACGCGAACCCGGTGTCCAGCTTGTCAAACAAAGCTGCCGGCCTGGTATTTAATAGCTTCTATCGGCGCGCTTGTTGCGATCGTAATCGCATTCAAAGTCGTCGAAGCAATCCTTTAAAATAGAACGCGGTGGGTTTCGCCCCCTGAAACCCACCGCTACGTCGTGACATTGGTGCAGCAAGACGGGGAAACCTGTTAGCGCACTCGCACGACGATACTGTTCACACTCAACGCATTGCCCGTCGCTCGTTGTAAGTCCGCAATGGCCTTGTTCAGATCCGTTTGCGCCTTCAACTCCAGACCACGTGATTCAGTCAAAGCTGTTTGTCGTTCCAGCACGAGGAACGTAGTCGACTGTCCCGCGTCGAGCTTCCTCTGCTCACTGGCAAACTGCTGTTCGTTGGCCTCACGCGTCGCGACTGCCGCACGCAAACGAGCTTCGGAACTTCGCACCGCCTGCAATGCATTACGAACGTCAACCTGAATTGTTTGCTTGAGCTGCTCACGCTGCGTTCCGATACGCTCGCCCTCAACGAGGGTGCGCCCGAGGTTCGCTTCCGCCGTGCGATTGCGCAGCGGCAAACTGATCTGCACACCAACGCGAAACGTTCCGTAGCGATTCGCCAGCAGGTTTTGTATCGACTGCCCGTAGCCGCCGAGCAAATCCTGCGAGAACTGCTGCGGCGGAATAATCGGCAGCGGATCCAAACCGGCGAGGGCAGAAAGGTCATCAACACGCTGTCGCAACAGCACGCTCGATTGAGTCAACGGATTCACAATATTGCTGCTGACCGTACCGGCGAGGCCGCTGACGCCGTAAGTACCAACGAGATCGACCCCCGGCTTCGTTTGATCTTTGAAGAACCGCTGATCGATCTGATTGATCTCCTTCAACACGTCTGACTGCTGCAACTCAGGACGGTTCTCCATCGCAGTCTTCAAAGCGTCAGTAAGCGAAATTTCGGGCACCGCGAGATCTACCGGATCAGTCGGCACGATGGACTCGGACCAGAGTGGCGCCTTTTGATCCTTCGCGATCATGTTCTTCAGATTGTTCTCGGCACGCGAGACTTCTTCGAGCGCGCCAAACACACGCTGCTCGTACGTCGAAATCTGCGCTTCAGCGGCGACCACATCGATCGGCGCCAGTTGTCCTTCGTTTACCAGCCGCTTGTTGTGCTGGAGCTGCGTGCGCGCGACTGACACCGCGTCGCGTTGCACTTGCAGACTGCGCAACGAGAAGACGAGGTCCCAGTAAGCACGCTGCACGTTTGTGATCGTGTCGATCGCGCGCTGGCGAAACTGTGCGTCAGTTAACGAAAGGTTCTTGCGAGCGATCTGAATCTGCCGGCGCGTCTGATCGATCTTGAGCCCGCGCCAGAGCGGTTGTGTGTAACTAACCGTCAGCGACGTCGGATATTGCGGATTCAAAGCCGTGAACTGGTTGTTCGTGTTCAGCTTTACCGACGAGAAGTCCAAACGATAATTGCCGCCGAGAACTGGTGTTTGTCCTTCGAGTCGCGCTGTGCCCGTGTAATCGCTCTGAATCGTTGAGCCGTTCTGGCCGCCGGCCAGGAAGCTCGAGATCGGACTCTCGATGCGCTCGTAAAAAGCCTGTGTCGTGAATCGCGGATCGTAAGCACCCTGCGACCCAAGATAATCAAACTCAGCAATGCGAACGTTCTGGCGAGCGACTTCGATGTCTTTGTTGTTCTCGAGCGCCATCGCGAGTGCTTCACGCATCGACAACGGGCGCTGCTGACTCAAATCGACGCCGACACGCTGCAACTCCGGCAGCGGTTTCGACGGCGCTTTGAAATCAGGCGCAATCGTCGGCACTTGCAGTTGCTGCATCTCCTGCTGCGCATTGCCAACAGAAGCTGCAACGAGCACCAGGATCGTTAAAATAAAAATCCGTGTTTTCATATCCGTGTAAATCCGTGTTACTGCTTAGAAAGCAACCCAGCCGCGGCTGATGCCGCCCTCCGGCGCACACGTCCAAAAACTCCATTCACTCCATCTCTGATCCGACCCCAAACACGACTGCGCGCGAGGTCGTCAAACAGTGAATAGAACACCGGCACCGCCAGCAGCGTCAGCAACAAGCATAGCGTCTGCCCGCCAACCACAAGCACGCCGATCGATCGATTCGTTCCCGAACCTGGACCAGTCGAGATCGTCAACGGCAACATGCCCGCGACAAGCGCGATCGTCGTCATCAGAATCGGGCGCAAGCGATCGCGGTTCGCACGAATGATCGCCTCAAGCCGTTCCATTCCGCGCGCACGCAGTTGATTTGTATGATCGATCTGCAAGATCGCGTTTTTCTTCACTACACCAAACAACAGCAGCAGGCCGAGGCCCGAGAAGATGTTCACTGTCTGTCCCGTCATCAGCAGCGACAGAATGCCGAACGGAATCGCGAGCGGGAGCGTCAACAGAATCGTTATCGGGTGAATGAACGACTCAAACTGCGCCGCGAGCACCATGTACATGAAGACAAACGAAAGAATGAACGCCAGCGCGAAGTAATACCCTGCGCGACCAAGCTCCTTCGAGCGCCCTGCCAGACCAGTCTGGTAAGCCGGATCGATGTTGATCTCCGTCTTAAACTGGTCCAACTTCTGAATGACTGCGGCTTGCGAACCGCCCGGTCGCACGTTGCCGAGCAACATCACCTGTCGCTGGCGGTTCAGACGATCGATTGCTGCTGGTCCAGTTCCCTCTTCAATCTTGACGAGGTTGTCGAGACTGACCCAGCCAACCTTGGTTGACGAAACAATCATTCGGTTCAAACCTTCGACACTCGTGCGAAACGCTCCGATCGCACGTACGCGAACGTCGTACTGGTCCGTTCCCGCGTTGAACGTCGAGACCTTCTGACCCGCAACAAGCGAGTTGAGCGCCTGTGCGATGTCGCCGACTCTCACGCCGAGATCTGCCGCGCGGGCGCGGTCGATCTCGACGCGGAGTTCCGGCTTGCCGCTAATCAAGGTCGAGTCAACGTCGACGACGTCGGGAATGGTTTTCATCTTCTCGATCATCGCGTCGGAATACTGCTTTAGCTTGTCGAGATCCGGACCACGCAGCACGTACTGAATATCAGCGTTGCGAAATCCGCCGCCCGAGATTGCCGCCACCTGCTGCACGCTCGTGCGCAGTTGTCCGGGATAGAGTTTCTGGTACTTGCCGAGAACCTCAGTACGCGCGCGTACCATCAGGTCCTGTTGTGCAATCTTGCGCTCCTCAATCGGAGTCATCTTCACGTAGATCGTGGCGACGTTTACCTGCTCCTGCTGGCCGCCGCCGATCGTCGTCAACGTGTCAGTCACGCCGGGCAGCTTCCGCACGTCGTTTGCAATGCGTTCCGCCAAATTGGAAGTGTTCGCGAGCGAATAACCTTCGGGCGCACGAACGTTGAGCTCAAACTGCGCCTGGTCGTCCACGGGCAGGAAGTTTTTACCGACAAACATGAAGAGCGGCACGATGCTGAGAATCACGATCACGCATGCACTTACGACGACCCAGCGATGCGCCATGGACCACGTCAACAGCTTCGTGTACGTGCGATCGATCGGACGATAGAAACGCGACTCTTTCGATCCATGATCCGCAGGTTCGGTGTGTTTCTCGAGCGCGCGCTCTTTTTTGTCATCGCTGCGCTTAATCAAACGCGCCGCGAGCATCGGCGTGAGCGTGAACGAAACGAGTAACGACACCGCAATCGCGAACGACGACGTCAGACCGAACGACGACATAAAGCGTCCGACGATGCCGCCCATGAATCCGACCGGCAGAAATACCGCGAGGAGCGACAACGTCGTCGCCATGACCGCGAGGCCGATCTCCTTCGTACCTTCAATGGCCGCCTGGAACGGCGGCATACCTTTCTCTTCGATAAACCGGAAAATGTTTTCGAGTACGACGATCGCGTCGTCAATCACGATACCGACCATGAGCGTTAACGCGAGCATCGTGATCTGATTCAACGTGAATCCCATCGCCGCCATGAGTCCGAACGTCGCGATGAGTGATGTCGGAATTGCGAGACCGGCGATGACGGTCGATCGGAAGCTCCACAAGAAAACGAAAACGACGATCGCGGCCAGAATGCTGCCCTCGATCAAGTGTGTCTGAATCGATTCGATCGATGCCTTGATAAAGATCGACTGGTCGCCGACCACTTCTGTTTTAAATCCCGGCGGCAGTCTCGTGCTGATCTCCTGCAAACGCTCCTTCACAGCATCAGCGACGGCGACGGTGTTCTGGCCTGACTGTTTCGAAACGATCAAGAGTCACGGCGGGCTGGCCGTTCAGACGTGCTTCAGTGCGTGGCTCTTCGGCTCCGTCTTCCGCGTAACCGACGTCGCTGAGTTTGACTGAGTAAGTGCCGCGATTCGCGACGACGAGATTATTGAACTCGGCGGGCTCGACAATGCGGCCCATCGTGCGCACAGTCAGCTCGCGCGCGCCTTCGTCAACACGTCCGCCGGGCACTTCCAGGTTTTGCGCGCGCACTGCGTCAGCAACCTGCGCCACGGTCACGTCGAACGCGCGCATTTTGTCGGGGTCAACCCAGATCTGGATTTCGCGACGGCGTCCGCCGATGATCTGGACGTCGCCGACGCCGTTAATCGATTCGATCTGCTGCTTGATCTGGTTGTCGGCAACGTCTGTAACTTCGCGCAGCGAGCGTGGCGCTGATACGGCGATGCGGACCACAGGCGCCGCGTCAGTGTCGAGCTTCTGCACGATCGGCGCTTCCGCCGTGACCGGCAGATCATTAGCGATCAGCTCAATCTTGTTTCTGACTTCCTGCGCTGCGACGTCAGGGTTTTTCTCGAGCAGGAACGTGATGAAGACTTGCGAAACACCTTCGACGGACGTTGAGCGGAGCTCATCGATACCGGAGATCGTGTTGACCGCGCCTTCAACCTGGTCGGTGATCTCAGTTTCGATTTCCTGCGGCGACGCGCCAGGGTTCACCACCGTGACAGTGATCGTCGGCAAGTCGATCTTCGGAAACAGATCGACGCCCAGCGACTTGTAGGAGAACAGCCCGACGACCGTCAGGCTGAGAATCAACATCGTCGCAAAGACCGGACGGCGAACACATATTTCAGCAAGCTTCTGCATTTCTTGTTTCTTTGCTTGGGTCGTTGTAGGGGCGGCCCTCCGTGGCCGCCCCAGCGTGGCATTCAGCCTGGGGTGGCCACGGAGGGCCACCCCTACAACGATTTATTGTTTAATAGCGATCCCGTCGGTTAACTGTTCGAGATTGCTCGTCGCAACCTGCTCGTCCGCGGCGACGCCGTTCTTGATCTCAATCAAGTCCCCTTCAGTTTGACCCGTCTGCACGAGACGCTGTTCAGCGTGGCCGTCTTTGATCACGTACACGCGATTCACGCCGGCTTCATTCCGGACCGCGCGCGCCGGAATCAACACCGCCGGCTCAGCACGCTCCTGAAGAATTCGTACGGTGGCAAACTGGCCCGGCTTGAGTGCGTTGTTGCTGTTCTCGATCTCCGCCTCGACAGTCAACGTGCGCGACGTCGCGGACACATTCGGCGCGATACGCGCAACACGTCCGGAGAAGTTCTTGTCAGGCCACGCGCTCGTCAATATCGACACTGACTGGCCCACCTTCACTTCCGGAATCGACTGCTCGGGAATGTCGATACGAATGCGCAGCGGGTTTGTGCGAACGATCGTCGCCACTTTTTGCTGCGGTGAGACGTACTCGCCCAGGTCAGCCGTGCGTTCAGTCACATAGCCGTCGATCGGCGCCGGAATGACCGCGTACTGTAGATTCTTTTGCGCGAGTGCCAACTGCGCCTGTGCGTTCGCAACGTTCGTGCGCGCCACATCAACGCCCGCATAGTTCTGACGCGCCTGCGCGAGCGCGACTTCGTACTGCTCTTTCAACTGATCGCGCCGCGCACGCTGTTCGTCGTAAAACGAACGCGACACGTCGCCGGATTCAATCAGCTTCTCGGCACGCCGCAAATTTTTGTCGGCGAGATCCAACGTGACCTTCGCGGCGGCGACGTCCGCAACGCGATTCGGATCGAAAGCCTGACCGGAACGCAGCCCGATCTTCTCTTCCGCCTGGCGGACCGCAGCTTTTGCCTGGTCGACTTGCGTCGAGGCTTGAGCGACACGAAGTTTCAATTCGGCATCGTCGAGACGCACGAGCATCTGGCCACGTCGCACGTAGGTGCCGATGTCAACGCCAACTGCGACGACCTTGCCTGAAGTTTGCGGCGCCACGTCTGTTTGCTGGTCGCCTGCAAGACTGCCTGTCGCTTCAAAGAAGCGTGGCAGGTCGCGTTTGATCGCGGCCGCAGTCGTCACTTCCACCGCGACTGGTTCTGCGTTTGCGGCTGCTTCGTCTTTTCGAACATTTGCCTTCGAGCCACCACACGACGCGACGAAAACTCCGACGGCGACGAGCAGCAACATCACAAGCACGAGTTTCAATTTCCCGGTAAGTTGCATCTTTCTGTTAACTATTCCTCAGACTGTGACTATGCCGCCGGCACAGTGATTCCCTTCAAAAGAATGTCAGTGAAAAGCTTTGCCGCATCTTCGTTCGAGATGTTCAGCAAGCGACGATCGGGATCCCAAAGGTTGTTATTGAGCGAGTGGTGCATCACCATGCCGATGAAGCAGCGCACCACGATCGCCGGATCGATTTCGATAAACGCTCCGTCGCGTTGCCGCTCGCGGATGTAGCTACCGAGAAAGTCGTAAACGTGCCGCACAATCTGATCGAAGAACATTTGTGAGAGCTCGTGTTTCTCGAGTGCCGAGTAAAGCAGCAACCGCTGAAACTGCGGATCGTTTTCGTGATGCTGCAACGCGCTGAGTGCGAGCGACTCGAAGACGGCGCGATCGTCTTTACGCTCCATCGGGTCGGCAGCCGTCTCGGCGGGGTCAAAGCGGCCACTGGCGCAGGCTTTGTGATCGAGAATCGCGGAGTAGAGCTCCTGTTTGGTGGCGAAGTGTCGAAAGACCATCGCCTCGGAGACTCCGGCAGCCTGTGCAATCTCTTTTGTAGTGGTGCCGCGAAAGCCTTTTTGTGAAAACAGGCTCACGGCCACGGCGAGAATCTGGAGCCGCCGCTCTTCTCCCGCCATCCGGACGCTCGTTGCGGCCCCATCACTCGTTATCGGCTTACTCAATCGTGTTTATCATCCTCTCCGAGCGTAGACGTAAAGTAAGTACTTACTTACCATCGTGACGGCTTTGATGTCAAGGTGAAAAAAGACGTTGTTTGTTCATAACAAATCCGCCCTCGATCCCACGTTATCCGCGGTTAAACGTGCCACGGAATTAAGCGGATTGTGGACGGATTTATGCACGGTTGTATCCTTTCGCAACAAGATGCGCGCAGAAATGCCATCCTTTTCCTTGCATTCTGTCGGCACAAATCTTGCTCAATTCGTGCGGCTAGCCCAATTTCTATTTCTTTGATCTGAAAAGGAGTATTCCGACATGCCAGACAATGGAAGCATCAACGAACCAACAACCGGAACCACTGGAACTACAGGCACACCGGCACGGCGGAACAGGCGCTGCAACTGCGCTATCGCAAACAGCTCATGACTACAGTCAGAAGATCTCTGAAGTCGCCTCTCAGGCGAAAGACTACGTGAGCGACAAAGTCTCCGTCGTCGGCGACAAATTCAAAGAACTGCAAAACGCAGATCTCGGCGAGCTCGCAGAAAACGCAAAACAATATGCGCGCCAAAAACCAGGCCAGGCACTTCTGATCTCAGCAGCAGCCGGTCTTTTACTCGGTCTGATTATTCGGGGCCGGCGCTAAGCCGGTCACGAACCACCGAAGGGGGTGAACGAACATGGCGGCAACAAAAACAAGTCTGACCAGGGCTGATGAACGGCCTGACGAGATGGCTACACGCAACAACGATGCTGAGGGTCTTCCAAACCTCTTCAGCCGTCTCGGCGATGACGTAATGCAGCTCTTCAACTCTCAGCTTGCGTTATTCAAAGTGGAGATCAAGGAGGAGGCAAACGCCTACGCTCGTGGCATCACCATGATCGCGATTGGCGCCGTGATCGCAACCGTTGGCTTTGCACTTCTGAATGTAGCGATCGCTTTTGCGGTCTCGACTCTGTTCGCGCAGGCAAATTTCAGCCAACCGGCCAGTTACGCTCTCGGTTTTGTAGTGACTGGCGGCTTCTATCTTTTGGTGGGCGCGATCGTCGTGATGCTCATGAAGAACCGGCTCGCCAAACAGGATCTGGTACCCCAGAGAACAGTTCAGGAACTGAGAAAGGATAAGCAATGGCTGAAGAACGAACTCTAGGACTGGCTCGCGCGGAGGAGCTACACGGCTGATGAGCCTTCCAAGGAAGAACTTCAGCGTCGTCTGGGCGAAGCGCGCGATTCGATCACAAGTACAGTATCGGAGATAAAAGAAACTGTGGCGAATCAGGTACAGGCAGTTAAAGACACTCTCGATTGGCGTGAACAGTTTAAGAAACGGCCGGTTGCATGGAGCGCCGCGGCTCTGGGCGTGGGCTTCTGCACCGGTTACTGCATCGCGAACTATGTAAAAGGCAGAAAGCGGTGAGTACCACTCGGCGATCGATCGCTACGGCGAGGAGTCGAGACACTACGCGACGCAGGGAATCGCTCAGCGGCGCCGCGATGGCTGCTCCAGCCGGAATGCATGCGAAACAAGGAAACGGCACGCACGACACCGGACCAAACCTCTTCCAGAAGCTCGACCAATACCCACGCCTTCGAGCGCGTGCGCGATGAGGCTGGAAACATTGGCGATGCTTTTGTGCAGGAGCTTTCGAAGACGGCAAAGACGGTTGTGCTACCGGCGTTGATCACTTCGCTGCGAAACTTCATCGGGGATCATCTTCCCAACGCAGAAACGCGCAAGACACAGGAAACGTCGACGCAACGCGATCAGGCGCGGTCATATCAACCATCGCTCGAACGCAACCCGAGCTAGATCTTTAGCCGCGGATTTCGCGGATAAACGCAGATCTGCGTTTATCTGCGAAATCCGCGGCTTAACTTTGCTTCTTCGTACCTGTGCGGGATAGACTCTCCCGCACTATGCCCGATCCATCTTAAGACTCCAAAAATCGGAATTCTCGTCCTCCTGCTTCTCGCATCGTTCACAACAGCAACAGCACAGGGGGAGTTGTTGCCGAGAAAGATCTGGATCGCCAACGCGCTTTTCAACTTTACCGGGGTGGGAAGTACCCCGAGGCTTTGTCTTACTTCGAACAGCTTGCGCTGAAATACCCCGATGATCCTGCCGTCATCGAAACTCTCGGCATGCTCGTGTTCACGCAGAGCTCTTATTTGAAGACTCCCGAGGAGCGTAAGAAAGCTCGCAAACGAGGCCGGGCCCTTCTGGTGCAAGCACAAAAACTCGGTTCAAACAGTGCGCTCTTGACTGCGATGATTGCAGGTATTCCGCCGGACGGCGGAGAAGACGGCAGTTTCTCACCGAAGAAAGAAGTTGACGAGGCAATGCACGAAGGCGAAGCCGCGTTCGCTAAAGGAGAGTTTCCGAAGGCGATCGAGATGTACCAGCGCGCGCTGCTCCTCGATCCGAACCTTTACGAAGCAGCACTCTTCACCGGTGACGTCTACTTCAAAACCGCGGACCAGATAAAAGCCGGCGAATGGTTCGCGCGCGCGGTCAAAATCAATCCTGATCGTGAAACTGCTTATCGCTACTGGGGCGACTCGCTGATGAAACAGGGCAAGGTCACTGAAGCAGGTGAGAAGTTTGTCGAGGCTTACATCGCCGAACCTTACAACCGTCTCGCGCGTGCCGGCTTTGTGAACTGGGGAGACAAGGTCCACGTCAATCTCGCACACCCGCGCGTAGAACTTCCTGCGAACGTCGCGCAGAAGCCGGGTGAAGCGACGCTGACTATCGATCCGAATATGTTCGGTAAGGATAAGAATGGTTCAGCCGTCGCGTGGGTAACTTATGGACTGACTCGCGCTAGTTGGCAGGAAGAGTTTGCCAAGCAGTATCCGAATGAAAAAACGTATCGTCACAGTTTGAAAGAAGAAGCCGCGGCGATGCGGGCTGCCCTGAAAGTGCTGAGCGAACAGAAAGGCGGCGACGCAAATAAGATCGATCCCTCGTTACAGGTAATTAAGAAGCTCGAGAAAGAAGGATTGTTGGAGGCTTTTATTCTGCTCGCGCTTCCCGACGCTGGAATCGCCAACGACTTTCCTGCCTATCGCAAAACCAACGTCGAAGATCTGCGCCGCTACGTGAAGTTGTACGTGATGACGGGCGGCGGCAAAGAGCAGTGATCATCCGTGTAATCCGTGGCTAACTTAACCGCGGATTACACGGATCTATACGGATTATCTCGATCCTGGAGCAGGTTTGCGCGGTAACTTTTGATCACGCATTGCGGTCTGGTAAACAAACGCGGCCATGATCGTTGCTGCCTGCTTCATGTCGTCGGCTTGAATACGATCGAACACATCCTGGTTTGAGTGGTGTGTGCGCGTGTCGTATTCGATCTCGTCCTGAATAAACTGGAAACCCGGCAATCCAATCGCATCAAATGCGAGGTGGTCCGTACCGCCGGTGTTCGCGATCGTCAGCGTCGTTGCGCCAAGGTCTCGGAACGGCGCGAGCCACTGACGGAAGAGTGGACGCACGGCTTCGTTGCCTTGCAGGTAAACGCCACGAATCTTGCCGGTGCCGTTGTCGAGATTGTAGTAGGCACTCAGCTTCTCGTACTCGGCTTTCGTAACGAGTGTTGGTCCAGCCGGAGCAGTCCATTTCCGTTTCCATTACCGCCGCCCATCGCGTTGTTGTTCACGCCACCCGTCGCGGGCGCTGCGGACGTCGCCGGGTTTTGCATCGTTCCGAAGTGCTCGGCAACGTAGGCGCGTGAGCCGAGCAGTCCCTGCTCTTCACCACTCCACAACGCGATCCGGATCGTGCGACGCGGTTTGAGACCGAGCGTCTGAATGATACGCACGGCTTCAATCGCGACTGCACAGCCCGCGGCGTTGTCAGTGGCGCCGGTACCTGAGTGCCACGAATCCATGTGACCACCGAGCATCACGATCTCGTCTTTGAGATCAGTGCCGGGAATCTCGGCGATCGTGTTGTAGCCCATGAGATCGGCGTCCTGCCACGCGACCGCCAGATCGACATTCATCTTCACAGGCTCGCCGGCCTGCAACATGCGGACGATCCGGTTGTAATGCTCGACAGCGACGACGACCTGCGGCGTGGTTTTCGGTGCGCTCTTGTCGTACGCCGGTGTGCCGCGAGGTATGGGTCCAGTTGCGTTCGGATCGCGCGGCGGAGCCGGAACGGATGCCGACTGCACGAAGATCGTGCCGCCATCGCCCCGGAAGGCAGGCTCGAGCAGCACTGCCGCGCCTTCGGCCTGGAAGAAGCGCATCTTCGCGGCAGCAAGTTCCGCGGCGGCTCGGAAAGTGGGATTGCTGAAAGGATCTCGTCGATTACCGGCGGGACGCGGCTCGGGCGCGTCCGCGAGGGTCAACAATTCTTTTTCATTCAAGCGCGTGCCGAGTGGCTCGAAATGCGCAGCGACATCGCGAAGCGGCGCCGTCAAAACGATCTTGCCGTTGAGCTTGCCTTTGAACTTTTCGAAGTCCGCTTCTGTTTTCGCGTCGAAGTAAACAACGTCGGTACGTGAGCGGACTGGCCAAACCCGGCGACCATGCTTTCGGATACGCGATCAGAGGGATCGCGGTCGGCTCAGTCACCTGGGCGGAAAACCGCTTCAAAGTCCAGCCGCGACCGAATGGTCCCCACGCTTCGAGGTGCGCATTCTGAAGTCCAAACTTCGTCAGTTGATCGCGCGTCCATTCATTCGCGCGCTTCATGCCGGGTGACGCAGTCAGGCGTGGTCCAATGACGTCGCTCAGGTAGCTCAGCGTCTGCATGACCTGCGAGCGATTCATGCCTTCGTCCTTGATGCGTTGAATTGGATCGTTTGGATCTGGTGCGGGAGCCGGTGTCTGTTGTGCAAGCAGAGAAGCCGGCGAGATGATGAAGATCAGGAGCAGCACTACGGCCGCAGAACGCCGAAGAATCATGGTGGTCTCCTCGAGTTGTGCCTAAAAGATAGGGTGGACGACTAATACTGCCACAAAAAGCACAAAAGCCCCAAAATGAGTTAAGAGGCTTTTTGTGTTTTTTCTGCCTTTTCGTGGCTGGGACAGTCTTCGTTGGCGCAGTAGCGGAAGGTCCCCTGCTTCTTCGTGGTCTTCTCGAGGAGGAACGGCGCGTTACAGTCAGGACAGGTCTCGAGCACGGGTTTGTCCCAGTAAACGACGTTGCAGTTCGGATATTCGGAACAGCCGTAAAACGCTTTACCGCGTTTCGACTTCTTCACGACGATCTCGCCCTTGCAGCCCGGCCGCGGACAGGAAACTCCCACCGTCTCCTGCTTGATGTACTTGCACTTCGGATAGTTTGAGCACGAGATAAACTCGCCGAACCGTCCGACACGCTTCACGAGTTGCGCGCCATCAACCGGACACTTTTCATCGATCGGCACGGGCGGCGGTGCGGCCACACCAGTCTTGCCAATCTTCCTGATGTTGCGACACTCCGGATAACCAGTGCAGCCAAGGAATGGACCAAAGCGTCCACGTTTCAACTGCATCGGCTTGCCACACAACTCACAAACTTCCGGCTCGGCTGCTTCTTCACCATTCGCCTGTGGCTCAGCTGAAGTCGAGGCGCCATTTGATCCGGCCGGTGCTTCAGCATCGCGCGTCGCTTCGCAGTTGAGACACTTCAAATACGGATCCGAAACGTCCCCACTTCTGGACCATGCCCGGCGTGTTGCACTTCAAACACACCTCGTCAGTCGGAACGTTCTTCTCTTTAATGTCTTTGATGTAATGCTGAAACTGCTTCAGGTCGCCTTCAAACTTGTCGTAAAACTCGCGCAGCGCTTTGGTCCAACGGATCTTCCCTTCCTCGATCTCGTCGAGCTCTTCTTCCATGCGCGCGGTGTAAGTCTCGTTGAAGAGATCGTCGAAGCCGCCGTCGATCAGAAGATCGTTGACGGTCTTGCCGAGCGCGGTGGGATGAAACCGGCTCTGAATTTTTTCGACGTATTCACGCTCCTGAATCGTCGACATGATCGCGGCGTAAGTTGAAGGCCGTCCGATGCCCTTCTCTTCGAGCGCTTTCACGAGCGTCGCTTCCGTGTAACGCGGCGGCGGCTCGGTGAAATGCTGTTCAGGCGTGATCGAATTCAGCTTGAGGTTTTCGCCTTTTTCGACGAGCGGCAGGCTGCGTTCGGCTTCGTCATCGTCTTCGGTCTTTTCGTCGCGGCCTTCCTGGTAGATCTTCAGGAAGCCGTCAAACTTCTGCACCGAACCGGTCGCGCGGAAGATAAATCTTCCGGCCTGAATGTCGATCGTTGTTTGATCGAAGACTGCCGGCATCATCTGCGACGCAACGAAGCGCTGCCAGATCAAACGATAGAGTTTCAGCTCTTCGGGTTTGAGATACTTCGCTAGCGAGTCAGGAGTGCGGGCGATTTCGGTCGGACGGATCGCTTCGTGCGCGTCCTGCGCGTCCTTCTTCGAGCGATAGTGCACGGCCTTCTCAGGAAGATAATTTCCGCCGTATTGCCCGTTGATGTAATCGCGAACTTCACCCAGCGCCGTGTCTGAAACGCGCGTCGAGTCAGTTCGCATGTAGGTGATTAGACCG
Source organism: uncultured Acidobacteriota bacterium (assembly GCA_963748155.1). GTDB lineage: Bacteria > Acidobacteriota > Blastocatellia > Pyrinomonadales > Pyrinomonadaceae > PSRF01. The sequence goes on from CAVVHV010000008.1 coordinate 504,400, forward strand.
ACGGAGCCTTCGTCACCAAGCTCGACGCCTTCGTAGAGCTTCTGCGCCAGCATCATCGTCTTCTTCACTGCGAAACCGAGCTTGCGCGAAGCTTCCTGTTGCAGTTTTGAAGTGATGAACGGCGGAACCGGATTGCGTTTCCGTTCCTTCGTGGTTACGTCAGTGACGACGAACGACTGCTGCTGCGCTTCAGCGACGATCTCGATCGGCCTTTGCCTGACTCGTTGATAAGGATTTCGTTCTTCTTGAGTTCCTGATCGAAGCCACTGGTTTTGACAGTCTGATCGTCGATCTTGAACAGACGTGAATCGAATGCGGGCGGCAGTTTCGAGCTCAGATTCGCCGCGATGGTCCAATACTCAGTCTTAATGAACTGCTCGATCTCGCGCTCGCGCTCGACCACCATTCTGAGCGCGACTGACTGCACGCGACCAGCACTCAACCGCCCACCAATCGTGCGACACAGCAACGGCGAGACTTTGTAGCCAACTAAACGATCGAGCACGCGACGCGCCTGTTGCGCATCGACAAGGTTCCCATCGATCTGGCGTGGATGCTCGAAAGCCTCATTCACCGCGCGCTTCGTGATCTCATTGAACATCACGCGAAACGCGGGCTTCGCGGGTCGCTTCGGAACGATCTCCTCTGCGAGATGCTGGCAGATTGCTTCGCCTTCGCGATCCGGGTCAGCGGCGAGATAGATTGCGTCAGCTTCTTTAGCAGCCTTCTTGAGCTCGGCAACGATCCTCTTGTTGTTTCGTTTCTTCGAATCGGGAATCAGCTCGTACGTCGGTTCGAAATTATGTTCGACATCAACTCCGAGACCTTTCGAAGGCAGATCTTTAATGTGGCCTATCGAGGCCTTAACCAGATAGTCCTTTCCTAAATACTTGTTTATGGTTTTCGCCTTTGCAGGCGACTCAACTATTACCAGGTTTTTTGCCATTTACAGTTTTCTCACAAAACATCTACCGGGCAGCGCCCTCACCAGCTCTCGAATTTCCAAAGAGAGCAGCGCAGCCGTCAGCTCCGAAATCGGGAGCTTGCTCTTATCAAAAAGCCAATCAACATGCGCCGGGCTGTCCGGTGTCAATAACTTAAAAACGCACGTCTCCGACGAGGAGAGCCCTTCGGGTACGAATGCCAATCGCTCGGCGACGGCCGTCTCTTTCTTCCGTTCACCAAACGGCGGCGGCAGCAGCGACGCGGCGATCTGCTGCGGCAACTCCGTGGCGATATCCTGCCACTGCTGCACCAGCTTCGCTCCCGCGCCTTTTATCAAATAGTTCGTGCCGAACGAGTTTCGAGAAGTTATATTTCCGGGCACAGCAAACACTTCTCTGTTCTGCTCCATCGCCAGCCGCGCGGTTATCAAAGATCCCGAATTCTCGGCCGCTTCCACAACTACGATCCCAAGACTCAGCCCGCTAATGATGCGGTTTCGGTACGGAAAGTTTTCCGAGACCGGAGGAGTGCCCAATGGGAACTGGCTTACGAGTGCACCGCCGCGGTCGAGTATCTCCGCCGCTAACTTCTTGTGATCACGAGGGTAAACCTCGTCAATGCCCGTTCCGAGAACGGCGACTGTGCGGCCACCGGCCTCCAGCGCGCCCCGGTGGGCTGCGGCATCAATGCCCCGCGCAAAGCCCGAAACCACGGTCACGCCCCGCTCAGCCAGGTCGCGCGCCAGCATAGTCGCTGCGTTCTGGCCGTAGGTCGAACACCTCCTTGACCCTACCACACCGATACAGGGTCGGTCCAAGCAATCTGACCAAGCGCCTTTAACATACAGAACAATAGGCGGGTCGTAGATTTCCCGTAAATGTGAGGGATAAACCCCGTCGTCCAACAAAAGGATGTCGCCGCCGAGGGCTTTGACTGCGCGTTATCTCGGCTTCGGCACGAGGGAGCAAGTCGCGGGCAATGATGGTATCGACAGCCTCGGGCGGCAGTCGCAACTGCTCCAATTCGGCTCGTGTTGCTTTATAGACTGCCTCGGCAGAACCGAAACGCTCGAGGAGTTTGGCAGCGGCGCGAGGACCGATGCCGGGTGTCATATTCAGTTCAACCCAATCTCTGATCATGTGAGGAAATTCCTTGTAAAAGAACAATTTAACCGGTTTCGGTTCCTGGCGGAGGCGTGTAGGAATCGAACCTACCTAAGCCCGCTCTCACGGGCTCACTAACGGTTTTGAAGACCGCGCCGTTCACCAGAACAGATTCGCCTCCAGATTGTCGGAAGCACCAAAAGCTACGCGGCGTCCGCCTAAACTGTCAAGCTTTAGACAGGATTAACAAGATTTTCAGGATTTGCATGATCCGGATTTGACCTTCCGAGCTAGCTCACTTAAAATCCGAACGAACGTTCGAACTGAGAATCTTGTAAATCATGTCAAATCCTGTAAATCCTGTCATCGCTTTCGAAACGTCGCCGGATCGCTACCGGCACTGGAAACTCCAATTCGACGGCCCCGTCGCCACGCTCTCGATGGACGTCCAGGAAGACGAGACGCTCGCCGACGGCTACAAGCTCAAGCTCAACTCGTACGACCTCGGCGTCGATATCGAGTTGGCTGACGCCGTCCAGCGGATCCGTTTCGAGCACCCGGAAGTGCGTGTCGTCGTCCTCACGAGCCTGAAGCCACGGATCTTCTGCGCGGGCGCGAACATCTACATGCTCGGCTCGTCGTCGCACGCCTTCAAAGTCAACTTTTGCAAGTTCACGAATGAGACGCGCTGCGCGATTGAAGACGATTCGAGCCACTCCGGCCGTCGATACATCGCCGCGTTAAACGGCACAGCTTCAGGCGGCGGTTACGAGCTCGCGATCGCGTGCGATGAGATATATCTCGTTGACGACGGTAACTCCGCTGTTTCGCTGCCCGAGGTTCCTCTTCTCGGCGTGTTGCCCGGCACCGGTGGACTCACGCGCCTCGTCGATAAAAGAAAAGTGCGACGCGATCGCGCTGACGTCTTCTCGACGCTCGCAGAAGGTTTGAAAGGAAAACGTGCGAAGGAGTGGGGACTGATCGACGGCTACTTTCCGACGAGCAAGTTTCAGGAGTCAATCGACGCGCGTGTTAAGCAGTTAGTCGACGCCGCGCCCGCACCGGATCACGGGATCAAGTTAACGCCACTCAAATTTGAGAGCACCGCTGATTCGCGAAATTACAAGTACGTCAAACTCAAACTAAATCGCGATCAGCGTTACGCAGATCTAACTGTCGTCGCGCCCGAAGGCCCGCAGCCAACGACCGCCGAGCAGATCCACGAGCTCGGCGCTGCTTACTGGCCATTGCAAGCGTATCGCGAGCTCGATGATGCCCTCCTGCACCTGCGCGTGAATGAACCTTTGATCGGTCTCGTTTGCGTGCGTACTGAAGGCGATGCTGAGAACGTTCTTGCAGTGGACCAGACGTTAGCTGCGAATCGCGATCACTGGCTCGTGCGCGAGATCGTTTTGCACATGGCGCGCGTGCTGCGTCGTCTCGATCTCACGGCGAAGAGTTTCTTTGCGATCGTCGAGCCGGGAAGTTGTTTTGCCGGGAAACCTGCTCGAGCTGCTGCTCGCCTCCGATCGCAGTTACATGCTTAAAGATTCGGAAGACGGCGACGCGTCGCTTGCCGTCTCTGAGTTGAATCAGGGCGCGTTTCCGATGAGCAATGGTCTGACGCGCATGCAGTCGCGCTTTCTTGCCGAGCCCGAGAAGCTCGACGAAGTATTTGGCGACAAGAAAACTTTCGACACTGAAGAAGCGGAAGAGCTCGGGCTCATCACTTTCGCGCCCGACGATCTCGACTGGGAAGACGAGATTCGCGTCGCAATCGAAGAGCGCACTTCCTTGTCGCCCGACGCACTGACCGGCATGGAAGCGTCGCTTCGTTTCGCTGGTCCGGAAACGATGGACACAAAAATTTACGGCCGCCTGACCGCGTGGCAAAACTGGATCTTCCAGCGGCCAAACGCAGTTGGACCAGAAGGCGCGCTAACGAACTATGGCAAGCCAACACAGGCGCACTTCGATTACAAGAGAACCTAGAAGCATTGCCGATTGGCAATTGCCGGATTGCCAAATTGTGAAGACATTCGGCTTGTGCATCGTAATGTGACGCAATTGGAAATTGAGACAATACATGAACTTATACGATCGCATTCCTAACAACGTTAATCTCTCCGAGGACAAGAAACTTCAGCGCGCGCTCGAGAAGTGGCTGCCAAACTATCTCGACTGGTGGCGTGAGATGGGGCCCGAGGGTTTTCAGGAGAAAGATGTGTGGCTGCGCACGGCGGTCGACGTCGGCTCCGAAGGCTGGGCCCACTTCGATTACGTGAAGATGCCGGACTATCGCTGGGGCATCTTTCTCGAGCCACCGCAGCCCGATGCGAAAGTCGGCTTCGGCGACAACTACGGCCGCCCTGCTTACCAGGAAGTGCCGGGCGAGTTTCGCAATGCATTGCGCCGCATCATCGTGACGCAGGGCGACACCGAGCCCGCGTCAGTCGAACAACAGCGACAACTCGGCAAGACGTGTCCGTCTCTTTACGACCTGCGCAACCTGTTCCAGGTGAACGTCGAAGAGGGACGACATCTCTGGGCCATGGTCTACTTGCTGCACGGCTACTTCGGTCGCGACGGTCGCGACGAAGCAGACGAACTGCTCGAACGTCGCAGCGGCAATCCTGACAAGCCACGCATTCTCGAAGCATTCAATCAACCGTGCGACGACTGGCTCAACTTCTTCGCGTTCACGATGTTCACCGATCGCGACGGCAAGTATCAGCTTTCAGCGCTCGCCGAATCGGGTTTCGAGCCACTCGCGCGCACGTGCCAGTTCATGCTGACTGAAGAAGCGCATCACATGTTTGTCGGCGACACGGGTCTGGGCCGCGTCTGCCGTCGCACCGCGCAACTGATGAAGGAAGGCGACGTGCGCGAGCTCGGCGGCATTCCGCTCGAGATCATTCAGAAGTACATCAACTTCTGGTTCAGCTATTCACTCGATCTCTTCGGCGGCGAGATCAGCTCCAACTCTGCTGACTTCTTCGCGGCGGGATTGAAGGGTCGTTATAAAGAGCGTGACCAGTACAGCGATCACCTTGCGACGAATGACAACTTCACGATGACTGTCGTCGAAGATGGTGAACTCAAGACGCGCGAAGTGCCGCTGCGAAATGCGCTTGAATGAAGTGCTGCGCGGTGAGTACGTCAAAGACTGCGAGAAGGGACTCGCGCGTTGGAACAAGGTGCTGGCTGATGAAGGTGCGAGTGAGCGTCTCTATCTGCCGCACCCGCGTTTCCACCGGCACGTCGGTGAGTTTGCGGGACACACGTTTGATCTCCAGGGCAATCTGATCTCGCGCGAGGAGTTTGAGCGACGCAAGTCAGAGTGGCTGCCGACGATGGAGGATCGAGAGTACGTGCGCAGTCTGATGCATCCGGTGTTTGAAGTCGGGAAGATTGCGAACTGGATTGCGCCACCGGCGGCGGGGATTAAAGGCAAGCCGTTTGAATACGAATATGTCAGGTTGTAGTTAGACAGGATTACACGATTCGTTTCAAGATGTCGCGTTACGATCAAAAACTCGAATTCATTCTGCGCACGGCGGCGCGCATCTTTGCCGAGAAGAGTTATCACTCGACCTCGATGCGCGACATCTCGCGCGCGACGAAAGTGAGCCTCGCGGGCCTGTATCACTACTGCAAGTCGAAAGAAGAGCTGCTGTTTTTGATCCAGGACAACTGCTTTGGTCGTGTGCTTGAACGACTGGAGCAACGTCTCGAAGGCGTCGGAGATCCCATAACAAAGCTCGGCATCTTCATCGAGAACCACCTTTCATTCTTCGCGGCGAACATGTCGGAGATGAAAGTGCTCTCGCATGAAGCCGAGTCGCTGCGTGGCGATTTGTACACTCACGTCTCGACACGCAAAGACAATTACACGAAGCTCGCGCGGCAGATACTTCGCGAGGTCCAGGAGACGCAGGAAAGCAAAGAGTCTGTCGACCTGACAGTCGCAACTTACGCGCTCTTCGGGATGATGAACTGGATTTACAACTGGTACGATCCGCAGGGAAAATTGAATGTGTCGGATTTGGCGAGCAATGTTATGAAATTGTTCCTGAACGGGTTTGTGCCGAATGGAATGTGTCAGCAGTCTAGCTTATACCGTCTGAAAGCCCGAGCGTCTGGAGCCACGGATAACACGGATGCAAAAACTCGATTATGAAGTGAAAGACGGGATCGCGCTCATCACGCTCAACGATCCACCGGCAAACACGTACAGCTACGAGATGATGCAGGAGCTCGACCGTGCGATTCTCGACGCGCGCATGGACGAAGCTGTTCAGGTGATCGTGATCACCGGCAAAGGTGAAAAGTTTTTCTGCGCCGGCGCCGACATTCAAATGCTTGCGAACGTCACGCCAACTTACAAATACTATTTCTGCCTTCACGCAAACGAGACGCTCAATCGTTTAGAGCAAACGCCGAAGCTCGTGATCGCAGCGATCAATGGTCACTGCGTCGGCGGCGGGCTGGAAGTCGCGATGGCGGCCGACATTCGCATCGCACGCAAAGGCGCGGGCAAAATGGGATTGCCGGAAGTCTCACTCGGCGTACTTCCCGGCACCGGCGGCACACAGCGTCTTGTGCGGATCGTCGGCAAGTCGAAAGCGATTGAGCTGATGGCTACGGGACAGTTGTTCGACTTTGAGCGCGGTCTCGATCTTGGTATCGTGAATCAGATTTTTGAAGCTGAGACAGGCGAGCGTTTTGCCGAGCTTGTCCATGACTACGCGCTCCAGTTCACGACCCCAAACAAAGCCGCGCACGCAGTTGGTCGCATCAAACGCGCCGTGCAAACCGGCTCGGAAATCCCGTTTGAGTCTGCGCTCGCACTCGAACGAGAACTACAGCAACAGCTCTTCCAGTCCGAAGACGCGAAGGAAGGTCTTGACGCTTACGTCAACAAGCGCAAGCCTGAATTCAAAGGACGCTGATGTACGAGCACATTCAAGTCGCTGAAGCTGAGGGCATCCTGACGATCACACTGAATCGTCCGGACCGGCTGAATGCGTTCATCGGTCACATGCGTCGCGATCTCGCCGAAGCGCTCGAACATGCCGGCAGCGATCGCAGTGTCGCGCGTGGTGATCATCACCGGCGCCGGCCGTGCGTTTTGCGCGGGCGGCGATATCGCGTTCATGGCTGAGTTGATGCAGCGGCGTGATGCGGAAGAGTTTTCGCGCATACTCGGCGCGGGGCGTCGCGTGATCCTCGCGATTCGGCAGATGACGAAGCCGGTCATTGCGTCGATCAATGGTCCAGCGTCGGGCGCGGGCTGTAATCTTGCGCTTGCGTGTGACCTGCGCATCGCTTCAAATAACGCGACGTTCAGTCAATCGTTTGCGAAAGTCGGGCTTCATCCGGACTGGGGTGGAACGTATTTTCTGCCGCGACTCGTGACGCCGAATAAAGCGTGCGAGATGTTCTTTCTTGGCGAGTCGATCGACGCTGAGGAAGCGTTGCGACTCGGGATTGTGAATCAGGTCGTCGCGCCGGAAGAGCTCGAGAGTGCGACGCTGCAACTTGCCGAACGTTTGCGAGCAGCACCGCCAATCGCGCTTGCAGCAGCGAAGCATGCGGTCTACATGAGTCAGGCTGCGGAGCTGGAAGAGATGCTTCGCTACGAGACTGAAGCGCAGTTGCGTTGTTTCGAATCGGACGATGGTCACGAAGGCGTCCACGCGTTTCTCGAAAAACGCGAACCTCGATTTACTGGTCACTAAATGCTAACTGGAAAAACAGCACTCATCACCGGCGGCGGTCGTGGCATCGGTCGCGCGATCGCACTTGCCTTCGCACGCGAGGGCGCGCGCATCGCCGTTGCCGCGCGAACGGCTGAACAGGTCGAACAAGTCGCACAGGAGATCGGCAACGAAGCGATCGCGCTTGTTTGCGATGTCGCGGATGCGGAAAGCGTCACGCGCATGTTCAGCGAGATGCGCGAGCGTTTTGGCGACGCGGATATTCTCGTCAACAACGCCGGCATCGCGGAGAGTGCCACACTCGTCAACACTACTGACGAGCTCTGGCATCGACATCTCTCGATCAATCTTTCCGGCACGTTCTACTGCACGCGCGCTGCATTGCCTGCGATGTTGAAGAAAGGCTGGGGACGAGTAATCAACATCGCTTCTATCGCAGGCAAAACCGGCGCGCCTTACATCGCTGCATACTCCGCGTCGAAGCACGGTGTGTTAGGTCTGACGAAATCGATCGCGCTCGAAGTCGCCACGACGGGAATCACCGTCAACGCGATCTGTCCCGGTTATGTTGATACTGACATGGTCTCGCGCGGTGTCGAGCGAATCACGTCGCGAACCGGACGCACGGCTGAAGAGGCACTGGACACGCTGAAGAAGATGAGCCCGCAGAACCGGCTCGTGACACCTGAGGAAGTCGCGGCAGTTGCTTTATTGCTGGCTTCAGATGAAGGCCGTGGAATCAACGGACAAGGCATCAACGTGGACGGCGGATCCGTGCTTTAATCCGCGTTGATCCGCGGTTAACTCATACACCAACCGGATCGGCAGGCCCATGATATTGAAGTAGTCTCCCTCGATCTCCTCGATGAAGAGCGCCGCCTTTCCCTGTATCCCGTAAGCGCCCGCTTTGCCGAACGGCTCACCAGTCGCGATGTACCAGTCAATCTCTTTGTCGCTCATCTCGGCGAAACGCACGCGCGTCGTTTCGTAAGCAACACGCGTCTTCACCACCAACTCTGACGACCGCCACACCAGTTAAAACGTCATGCCACTTCGCATTCAGTAGCCGCAGCATCCTGCGCGCATCTGCTTCATCGACGGGTTGGCCCAGGATCTGCGTTTGCCACAACGACCGTCGTGTCTGCACCCAGCACCAACGCCTTCAGACAATCGACTCGGCCACCGCTTCTGCCTTCGACGCGCGAGCCGTTGCACATACGCCGCCGGTTCCTCGTTTCGGCAACACCGTTTCATCGATACCGGCAACGATGATCTCATGCGGCCAGCCCGCGCGCTCGAGTATCTCAGCACGCCGCGGACTGCCTGATGCCAGCACCAGTTTCTCGCGAAGATGACTCATGACTTGCTGCCGCAGAGTTTGCGTGTTTCAATCGCCCAGCGCAAGAGCATAAAACATGAACCAACTGATCAAATCGTTACCGCAGGTTCTTCGTGCTGCGGGCAACTGCCGCTGAAGTGGCGGAAGCCGCCGCGATCGCGGCCTGGAAACACGCTGCCGGTGACGGTTTGAAAGAGCACGCGGTCGCTTTGAAACTCGAAAATCGCACGTTGACAATCGCCGTTGCCGATCCGATCTGGCAAAGGCAGTTGACGTCGATGCGCGGGCAACTGCTCTTTCGAGTAAACTCAATTTTGGGCCAGCCGCTTGTCAGCGCATTCGATTTCGTAATCGATCCGGAACGCGTCAAGCCACGCATTGAGCAGCCGGAAGAAAAGGACGAGCTGCTCGACAACGAAGTGCCGCTTGAATTATGGTCTGCGGCTAACGCGATTCACGACAAAGAGCTGCGAAAAAGTTTTCTGAAAACTGCTTTGCGCTCATTGAAACGCAAGAGATAGAACGATGCCGATAAGTCAATCAGATATCGAGAAGGTCGCGCAGCTCGCGCACCTGGAGTTGGGCGAGGAAGAGCTGAAAACCTTTGGCCCACAGATGGCGGAGATCGTTGCTTACGTCGAGCAACTGAACGAGCTCGACACAGCGAACATCGAACCCGCCATCGGCGGCCTCACGCCTGAAGGCGCAAGAACTGAAACGGCGCGCGCAGACGAGGAATCGCGGCGGCTCGCTCGGCCAGAAGATCGCACTCGCGGAGGCTCCCGATCCGGCTGAGGGACACTTCCGCGTGCCGAAGGTATTGTGAGACAGGATGACAAGATTTACAGGATTAACAAGATATCTTGTTAATCCTGTAAATCTTGTCAATCCTGTCTAAAGACTTCTGTAATGAAGAACGTCCATCAGTAATCTATGTCGCGTCAAACTGTTGAATTTTCAGTAACCGCCGCTGAAAAGCTGAACGAAACACTCAACGCGTTCCTCCAGATCGATCGCGAGGGGGCGTTGCGGCGCGCCGAGGAGATCGAAAAAAGCGGTCACGCTGGTCCACTCGCCGGCATTCCCATCGCCATCAAAGACAACATCTGTGTTAAAGGGATGCAGGCATCATGCGGGTCGAAGATTCTCGGCGACTACCATCCGCCTTACAACGCCACCGTCATAGAGCGTCTCACTAAAGCGGGCGCGGTCGTTATCGGTAAGACTAACTGCGACGAGTTTGCGATGGGCTCGTCAAATGAAAATTCCGCGTTCGGTCCAGTTCGCAATCCGTGGGACACGACGCGCGTTTCCGGAGGCTCGTCAGGCGGGTCGGCAACCGCTGTCGCTGCCGGTATCGTTCCTGTCGCACTCGGTTCAGACACTGGCGGCTCCGTGCGACAACCGGCATCGCTGTGCGGTGTGGTCGGGATGAAACCGACTTACGGTCGCAACTCACGCTACGGTCTCGTGGCATTTGCATCGTCGTTGGACCAGATCGGTGTGTTTGCGCGCGAAGTTGAAGACGTGGCGCGCGTGCTTGGGGTGATCGCCGGACGCGATCCACACGACGCGACGACCGCTGATGTTCCCGTACCTGATTACGCCGCTTCGTTGACCGGCGATCTGAAAGGCGCGCGCATCGGTTTTCCGCGTGCACTCTTCGGCAAGGGACTCGACGACGAAGTGAAGAACTCCGTCGAGAGCGTCGTCGATGTTTATCGCGATCTCGGCGCGGAGATCGTCGATGTCGAACTACCGAATGCAGGCTACGCGATCGCTGTCTACTACATCATCGCGACTGCCGAAGCTTCTTCCAATCTCGCACGTTTTGACGGTGTTCGTTACGGGTTTCGCGCGGAAGACGCGCCCGAATTGCGCCAGATGTATCGCAAGACGCGTGAGGAAGGTTTTGGACCGGAAGTTAAACGTCGCATCATGCTCGGCACTTACGTTCTCTCCGCGGGTTATTACGACGCGTACTATCGCAAAGCACAGCAAGTGCGGACGCTGATCAAGAACGATTTCCTCAAGGCGTTTGAGAGTTGTGATGCGATCATCACGCCGACGTCGCCGACGCCTGCTTTCGCGATTGGTGAGAAGGCAGACGATCCGCTCGCGATGTATCTGAATGACATTTACACGGTGACGGCGAACCTGGCGGGTGTTCCGGGGATTAGCGTGCCGTGCGGGCTCTCATCCGAGCGACTGCCGATCGGGTTTCAGTTGCTTGGGCCATACTGGTCGGAAGCGATGCTGCTGAAACTGGCGCATGGATACGAACAGATCAAGCCCTTCACAGAGCGCCCGCCAATCAGCGCTTCTTAACCACGGATGACACGGATTTTTTGCGCTCGGATTTATCGGGGATGAGGTCGCCGGTGAAGAGCTCGAGCACGCCTTTCGCGGTGCCGACGATCGGCGTCACGTCCAGACCAACGTGAACGGCGCCCGGTATCAGAGCCCTTCCTCTTGATCTCGTAGCCCGCCAGACCAAAGGCAAAGATCGACCCAACAATCGGAATGGGTTTGATGAGGCGCTTCGCGACGCCCCAGCCACCGGCCCTGACAATTCTGCGTTTGAGAGTGGTCATCGTCTCCATCGAAGCATAGGTTTCGTTCAGAGTTCAAGCTTTAGCTTGTTTGTCCGAAGAGCAACCTAAAGGTTGAACTCTAAACGTGATAGCATGGCATTCGATGCGCAAAAAGCTCTTTTCGATGGTCCTGTGCTGTTGCGCGATTGCCGTTGTTTTTCTCCTGTCGACCCGGCTCCGGTAACCAGAGCCGCCTCCTGATCTACACGCCGCACGGCCAGGATCTACTGAAAGACTTCGTCACCCGTTACAAGCAGCAATATCCCAACGTCGAGGTGCAGTTTCTCGACATGGGCTCGCGCGAGGTTCTCGAGCGCGTGCGCGTAGAGAAAAGCCGTCCGCAAGCCGATCTGTGGTGGGGCGCGTCGCACACGACTTTTCAGACTGCCGCTGACGAGAACCTGTTGCTGGAGTTTCGCCCAACCTGGGCCGACAAAGTCCCAGCGTCGTCACGTGACGCGAGCGATCGCTGGTACGGCACTTACGAAACACCACAGGTGATCGCTTACAACAGCGAAGCAGTCACCGAAGCAGAAGCACCGCGCGACTGGGACGACGTGCTCGATCCGAAGTGGCGCGACAAAGTGCTGATTCGCAATCCGAATCCGTCAGACACGATGCGCGCGATCTTCGGCGCGATGATCTGGCGCTTTTATAAAGATACCGGCTCGCCTGAAAAAGGTTACGAGTGGCTGCGCAAGCTTGATGCAAACGTTCACGAATACACTGCTGACGGAACGCTCCTGATGCAGAAACTGGGACGTCGCGAGGGCCTCATCACGCTCTGGGACATGCCTGACGTGCGTCTTTTCAAAGAACAGAAAAACTTTCCGGTGGGCTACACGATCCCGCGAGCGGTACGCCCGTGATCGTCGATGGCATCGCGATCGTCCGTGGTGGACCAAACACGGAAGAAGCGAAACGGTTTTATGAGTTTGTGACGACGCCGGAGAGTCTCGCGTACGCCGCGCAGAAGTATTACCGGATTCCGGTGCGCACCGATATCGATCGCGCACAGCTGCCGGCGTGGATGAACGAGCCGTTCACGCGCATGCCACTCGATTGGGAGCTGTTGCGCAAGAATGGGAATGATTGGTTAAGATACTGGGACACTGAGATCCGGAAACATTAGATAGCGTAGCTTGGACAGTAGTTTTAGACAGGATGACAGGATTTGCAGGATTACATGATTTATCCTGTTAATTCTGTAAATCTTGTCATCCTGTCAAATGCCTTTACTCTCGCTAAAGAACATCTCCCGGACCTTCGGCACGACGCGCGCCGTCGCTGACGTCTCTCTCGACGTCAATCAAGGCGAGTTTTTCGGTCTGCTCGGCCCATCAGGCTGCGGGAAGACGACGACGCTGCGCATGATTGCAGGCCTCGAGAAACCTGACTCCGGCTCAATCCTCTTTCAAAACCAGGACATCACAAATCTCCCACCCGAGCGACGCGGCTTCGGCATGGTCTTCCAGAACTACGCACTCTTCCCTCACCTGAACGTCTTCGAGAACGTCGCCTTCGGCCTGCGCGCACGTCACAAGAGCAAAGAGGAAATGAACGAGCGCGTGAACAGTGCGCTCGAGCTGGTCCAACTGCCCGGTTACGGCAAACGCGCCGTCGACGAATTATCAGGCGGGCAACAACAGCGCGTCGCGATTGCACGCGCGATCGCGATCGAGCCGGCGCTCTTGTTATTTGACGAGCCACTCTCAAATCTCGACGTGTCGCTTCGTGAAGAGACACGTCGTGAGCTGCGCGAGCTCGTCACGCGTCTCGGACTCACGGCTGTTTACGTCACACACGATCAGGAAGAAGCGTTCGCGCTCTGCGATCGCATCAGTGTGATGGTCGGCGGAAAGCTCATGCAGACAGGTCGCCCGCGCGAGCTCTACGAGCAACCGTCGGAAATCTCAGTGGCGAGTTTTCTCGGCCGCAACAACCTGATCAAAGCGATGCGTTTGAGTTCGAGCAAGACGACTGACGGTGAGTTCAAGACATTGGAAGGCGAGCATACGCTGCACTTGCCAGTCAAACACGAAGATCTTGCGCCGCTGAACAAGCCTGTCTATCTCGCGATCCGTCCGGAGCACGTCGAGCTCAGTACGAACAACAACAGCGCCGAGAATTCGCTCCGCGGAAACATCAGCGAGATCGTTTTTGGTGGCGCAACGTCGACCGTGCGCGTCGACGCAAACGGATTATTGGTCGAAGCCCTTGTCTTGCGAACTGACGGTCTCGAAGTGAACCAGCCCTGCAACGTGATCCTCTCCCCGGATCATTTGACCATTCTAAAGTGAAGAAATCGATCCGTCTTCATCAGTGGAGATCTGTGGTCCTGTTTTTGGTGACGGCCATTGTGCTCCTGTATGGCGTGATTTACCCGAACCTCTCCGTCGTCATCAGTTCCTTTCAACGAGCCGGAACCTGGACGCTCGCCAATTACAGCGAAATACTCTCGCAACGAATCGTCCTCGAAGCGATCGTCAGCAGCCTCGGACTCTCGATCGCAACAGTTTTGTTCTGCGCACTCGTTGGCGTGCCCCTCGCTTTTCTATTTGAACGCTTTACGTTTCCGGGACGACGACTCTTCGCGGCGCTTGCGGCGCTTCCGCTCGTCCTCCCGCCACTCGTCGGCACCGTCGCGTTCATTTTTCTCGTTGGCGAGACGGGAATCCTCGCGCACGGAATCCAAAACTTCTTCGGATTACAGAATCCACCGTGGCGACTGCGAGGCTGGCCCGCCCTAATCCTGTTTCACACTTACACGATGTACCCGTTTTTCTACGTGCTGACGGGCGCGGGATTGCGCCGGATCGACGCGAGCCTCGCCGAAGCTGCACGCAGTTTGGGCGCATCGAAGAGCACAGTTCTCAGGCGCGTGCTGTTGCCGCAACTGACGCCTTCGCTAGTCGCAGCCGCATTGCTAACGTTCATGACGTCGATGGCGTCGTTCAGCGCACCCTTGCTGTTTGGCGGTGACGTGCGCATGTTGACACTCGAGATCTTCAGGGCGCGCCAGCGTGGCGACTTCGTCATCGCCATCACTGAAACAGTCATACTCGCCGTGATCTCGCTCGGCGCGCTCATCTTCTTCCAACGTTACGAAGGAACACGACGATTCGCCGCCGCGGCGATGAAAGGCGCGCCGCGTCGTCGTGCAAGCATCAAGAGCGGCATGGCGCGCGTGCTCGCAACGATCCTCGCCGTCGTCTTCGCCATTGTTCTGGTGTTGCCGGTGGCGACGTTGATCCTCGTCAGCTTCGCGCAGGAAGGATCGTGGACAACGCAGACACTGCCGCCGGCTTACACGCTCGCAAACTACCAGCGACTATTCGGCGATCCGTGGGCGGCCGAAGTGTTCTTCAACAGCTTCACGATGTCGGCGATCGCGGCGGTCGCGGCGTTGTTGTGGAGCTTTTGCGTGGTCACGTTGTTGCGGCGAGGAAAGAACGAGCAAAAGTTTTTCGGCGAGGGATGGCGGCGATTGTTGTCGCTCCTGGTGTTGGTTCCGTGGGCGTTGCCGGGAACGGTTGTGGCCGTGTCGGTGGCTGAGGCATACGGCGGGCCGAGCCTGCTGCTTGGCTCGTTCGTCCTCGTCGGTACTTTCTGGATCCTGCCGTTCGTTTATTTTCTGCGGTTCATGCCGCTCGTCGTCCGTGCGCTTCAGGCCAGCATGGAACAGCTCGATCCGACGCTGGAGGAAGCGGCAGGCTCGCTCGGCGCGCGTGCGTGGCAGCGATTTATGCGCGTGACGCTGCCGCTCGTGTGGCCGGGCGCGGTCGCGGGGACGCTGCTGGCATTTGTGATCGCGTTAGGCGAATATGTGGCTTCGGTGCTGGTGTTTGTTCCAGCGAATAGACCGATCTCGATCGCGATTGCATCTGAGTTAAGAGACTTCAATCTCGGCGCGGCGGCAGCGTACGGCGTGGTGTTGATCGTGATTATCTCGATCAGCATGATCGTGGCGGGTCGGTTGGAGCGCTTGCGAGGATAAAACGGAGAAATGATTCTGCGTAAAAATCTGCGTCATCTGTGGCTGTTTTTTGTTGTCGCACTGCTGCTGATCGGCCGGCCAGTGCATTCGGAGTCTGATAAGGCAGAGCTGCATCAGGCGCTACTCGATCTCACGAGCCCGTGGACCGTAATGTGTGTCGCCGCACATCCTGACGACGAAGACGGCAGCACGCTCACGATCCTCCGCCGCAAGTACGGCATTCACACCGTCTCGCTTTTCTCGACTTTCGGTGAAGGCGGACAGAACGCAGTTGGACCAGAGCTTTATGAAGAACTCGGCGTGATTCGCGCCCGCGAAACGATGGCCGCCGCCGAAGTGCAAGGCTCCGAGCCGCACTTCCTCGGCTTTCGCGATTTTGGTTTTTCGAAGTCTGCTGAAGAGACGTTTCGCGCGTGGGGCGAGAAAGAAGTGCTGCGGCGCATGGTGTTGCAGATCCGCCTGCTGCGTCCCGACGTCATCATCACCAACCACGACACGACCAGCGGTCACGGTCATCACCAGGCAACTGGTCGCATAGTCTTAGCCGCAGTCGATGCCGCAGCCGATCCGCAACAGTTTCCCGAGCAACTCGCGCAGGCCGGGACGTGGCAAGTGAAACGACTCTTCGTTCGCTTCCGCGGCGAGCCCGCTGCGGGCGCGCAGGTCATCACGCTCGATCCAAACGAGACCGATCCGGTGCGCGGCACTACTTACGCGCAACAAGCGCTTGACGGGATTACACAAACACGCGACGCAGGGACCGTGGCCCAAGACAGTTCCGGCCAGCGGCGCACGTCCGATTCGCTACAGCCTCGTCAAACAAGCTCCGAACACACCTGCGCTTCCCGCAAACGCAAAGACACCGATCGACGGCTTAGTCTTGCCTGACGCAGTGGCATCAAAACTGGTCGCGCCGACCGATTGAAAGCAAACCACTGACGCGAGTTGATCGATCGCCGTCTCGAAGTGCTCGTGTCGCTTCTCAACGCGAAAAGACGCGGCGTGTTCACAGCGCCAAAAGAAGTAGTTGCAACTGATCCGCATCGTTTCAGTCTTATGTCGTCGCGTCTCGACGATGCGATAGCTGCGGTTGCAGGCGCGTCAGTGGCGCTGAATCCGGAAGACGCTGTGCTCGTGCCAGGTTACGAATCTCGACTAGCCGCGGTCGTGACGAATGGTGGCGTCGCTGAGATCCAGATCAGGCAGGTGAAATTCAGCGGACTCGGAGTCAACAAAAATCTTCAAGCGGCAGAGAAGATGTTGCCCGGCACAGACACGTCAACCGACGTGAAAGTCGCTATACCTAAAACGGCCGCTTTGACTGTGCCCTCGTCTGAGCATCTTTACGATGGGCGTTTGTTTGGCGAGCCGCTGAAAGTCGAGGCGGAGTTGTCGATCGAAGGAGTTTCGTTTCACGTCGAGAACGACACTCGCAGAGACGTGGCGCCCGCTGTTGAGATCGTTGCAGTCGATCCATCGCCGTACGTCACCACGCCCGCTACTTCACAGAGGCCACTCGAATTCAACGTCACGTTAAAGAACCATCTTCCGTCTGAGTTTCGTGGACTGCTGCGCATCCGCGGTCAGAGTTTGGAGACAGGCCGCGAGATCGACCTCAAACCTGGCGAGACCGAAACATCGAACCTCGTGGTGCGCACGGCGCTGCCGTTGACTGGTCAGAATCCAAACTCGAATGTCGCGATCACGGTGGACCAGCCGATTCCGAAAGAACCGATCGCGAAGAGAGAGGTGCCGCTGGTTTACGCGGATGCGATCGTCGTGAGTGGTCGAAAGGTCGGTTATATTCCGAGCTATGATCAGACTCTTGAACGATCGCTCGCGGCGCTGGGAGTCGATGCGAAGAAGCTGACTGTCGACGAGATCGCCAAGTCAGATCTGTCACCATTCAACACGATCATTATCGACAATCGTGGCTACGAAGCGCACCAGGATCTGATCCCCGTCAACAATCGCCTGCTGAAGTTTGTTGGAGACGGCGGCACGCTGCTCGTCTTCTATCACCGGACGAACGAGTGGAACCCGAATGAAGCGCGAGGCCGGCCGCAGCTCGCGCCGTATCCGATCATCATCGACGACGACCGCGTGACGGAAGAAGATGCGCCCGTGCTCTTTTTGCAGCCGCGTCATCCGGTGCTCAACTTTCCAAACCGGATCACGCCGAAGGATTTTGCGAACTGGGTTCAGGAGCGCGGGCTGTATTTTCCGCGAGAGTGGGACCAGCAATACGCCGCCGTGCTCTCGACGAATGATAAAGGCGCGGCGCCGTTAAAAGGTGGACTGCTCGTCGCGTCGTATGGACGTGGGAATTACATCTACACGAGCTATGTTTGGTATCGACAACTGCGGGCTGGACTTGCCGGGCGGGTATAGGTTTTTTGCGAACCTAATCAGTTACGGGAGGACGGAAGGAAGATTAAACGCGGATCTGCGCGGATTAAAAACGCCGCTCTTTTAAGCTGGGGAGTCGAGCATTCCTTCGGAATCGAGAGATTCTTCGGCTTCGAGTTTCACGCGGGCGCGTTCGAGGAATGTTTTAATCATTTCCCGGACGCGTTTTTGCATCTCCGCACTGATGCGGCCTTCGCCGACGAGAATCGCGAGGCGATGCAGGTCTTTGGCGTGCTTGCGACGAAGCTCAACGTGCTGGACGATTTTGATCAGGACTTTGTGTCCACGCTCCTCGAAGACAGCGGCGTAGCGCAGGTAGTTCTTCATTTCGGAGGGAGCTGGTGACCACTCGAGACGATCCGGAGAATCCTCGGTTTTTTCCACAGCAAAAGCCGCATGGACCGCGCCGATAATCGGAACTTCAGCACGAACCATCCACCGCATGATGCCTCCCGCTTCCTTGCGTATACCTTCGATACCGGGCATTAAATCCGCAAAATTACGGAGCTCGCCAAAAAACTCGCGGGCCCGTTCCACCGTGGTCCGTAGTTCCATTTGATCTGCGTAGGAGGCCTTGATACGAAACATTTATTCTCCGTTAACCGTTCTCCGAGACGTTGATGCGCGCAGCGGGGAATTTGGTTTCCACGCCCTGGCACGCCATTGCTAAGTTACACGAGGACTGCGTTGGTAGTAAATATCTATTATGAGTGTTAACTATAAATGTCCGAAGTGCGACAAACCGGGGATCAAGGCGTGGGAGGAGTTGAACGACGAGGAACGCGAGGTGGTGAAGCGTCTGCCGGCGTCTGCGGATTACTCGCTGGAGGAACGGAAGGCGTCACATCGCTGGTGCACGCGCTGCTGGTTTGAGGATGAGTTAGACAGGATGACAGGATTTTCAGAATTGACATGATTTATCCTGCAAATTCTGTAAATCCTGTAATCCTGTCTAACTTAAGATCCGGTTATAGGCGGCCCTGATTGCTCTCATCTCCTCCGCCAACTCTTCCTGCATTTCAATCACTGATCCAAACCCCGCACGCAACGCCACATCCCTCGCCGTTGGATGATTCGGATCCGGCAAGCGCGTCGATCGTCCGACGATCAGTCTCAAGTTGTGATCGATCGAGCGCAACAGACTATAACCGCTACTCAACACCACAAAATCCTCTTCACTCAGCGATCCCTCTTCCCGCAATCGTTCAAGCGTGAAAGCGGTCGAGCGGTCGTCGCCCTCATCAGTTACCTCATCCCTTAGCTGTAAATATCGCGACGCAAAGTAAACATCCAGCATCCCGCCTGGTCCATACTTGATATCCGTTCCGAGCTTGCGCCCGCGCGTTCCCTTCTCTTTCTCAAGCCGCTCGCGTACGTGTCGTGTCACCGCTTTCAACTCCTTCGGATCGAGTCGCGCGGCATTCGCGTGTATGCGGTGACGAGCATGCATCTCGATCATCTTTCCCATTTCCTGATCGCCGCCAACGGATCTCAGTTTTACGTACGCAAGCCACTCCCACGGCGCACTCTCCTGCTTCAGATAGTCAAGAAAACCTTCCGAGCTGGTGACGAGTGGCCCATTCTTGCCGTGTGGCCGCAAACGCATGTCAACGCGATAGAGGTAGCCTTCTCGCGTGATACTCGAAAGCGCGGCAATCATCAACTCCACGAGTCGCGAATACGTCTCGTCCTGCGTTAACGACTTGATCGGCGAGGGCACGAGCGAGTCGTAGGTGATGAGGATGTCGAGATCGGAGCCGTAGTCGACGCCGCCACTGCCGAGGCGTCCCAAACCGTAAAACGCGATGCGTGGGCCACCACTGAATGAGCCGTAACGACGCGCCATCTCGCGACGCGCGATCAGGTACGCGACGTTCATGCTCGCGATCGCAAGGTCAGTTTGCAAACGGTTCGCTTCGAAGATCGAGAGCTCGTTCGCAACGTCCAGCGCGCCAATTTCGACATTCAACGCGGCCCATTGCAAACGGAACGCAGACATCTCTGCGGGGAAAGTGCGCTCGGCGTCGATTGCTGAGCGAAGGATCGCGCGGTAGTCGCGTCGCAGCGATGTCGCCGCGGCGGCGCCGAGAGAGGTGATCAGAGTTGGGTTTGCGGCGATCATTTCCGCGAACGAGTCAGACGAGCCGCAGACTTGGACCAGAGCGTCGAGGTTTGCGTCTGTAATGACAAGGTGCTGCTCGAGTTTTTCCAGGGAAGCCGTGATGCGCGCAGAGTTGGACCAGGGCGCGGTGTGGGTTTAATGATTGGCGCGCAGAGCGCGAGGAGGTGGTGCGCCAATGCGGTTGACCCGGCGCTACTGCGCTCGGTTCTGTGCGCTGCGAAAACCCGAGCGGCCGCGGTTGCGAGCGTGGCGTCTTTATCGATGGCCTCGAGAACAGGAGGCTCTACTGTTTGTTGTGTCGTTTCTTCGATTTCCGAAAACAGACGCTCGTAGGTGTTGCGCACGTGAGTGGTGTGCGTCTTCAAGGCCGCAACGAAATCGTTCGTGCCCGCGAATCCCATGCGACGCGCGACGAGTGACTGGACTTCGCCGGCTTCCGGAACCGTATGCGTCTGTAACCCGTGCTCCATCTGTAGACGGTGTTCCAGACAGCGCAGAAAGTAGTAGGCATCTGACAACTCGCTGCGCTCAGGCTGTGTGATGAAGCCGCGATCGGCGAGGCGGCCGAGACTCACGAGTGTGTGCGGCACGCGCAGCCAATCGTCGCGGCCACCGTGGGCCAACTGTAGCGCCTGCGCGATAAACTCGATCTCGCGAATGCCGCCGCGCCCGAGCTTCACGTTGAAGCCGCTCTTCTTCTCGACTTGTCGATCGATCTTCTGCTTCGCGAGACGAACACTCGCGAGCGCGCCGCTTACAGACACGTCGGGACGAAAGACCGCTGGAGTGACGGCCGCTTTAAATCGCGAAAACAGCTCGGCCGATCCGACTGCTGCGCGCGAGCGGATCAGTGTTTGTCGTTCCCAGTCCTGCGCAGTGTTCATGTAGTAACGCACTGCTTCCTGCAACGAACACGCCAGCGCGCCGTCGCGGCCGTGCGGGCGCAGACGGAGATCGACGCGATAAGCTGCGCCTTCGCCGCCTGACTGGCCGACGATGCGCGCGATCGTTTCCGAGAGCTTGACGAAGTACTCGCGATTGCTGACCTCGCCGCGTTCGCCTGTGCCGGCTGTCGTTCCATCGTCTGAGTAAAGAAAGACGAGATCGATATCGGAAGCGTAGTTGAGCTCCATCGATCCCAGTTTGCCGAGTGCGATCACGCAAAACTCTGCGGTGGCGCTGCGACCGCGATCGTCAACACTACGCGGCAGGCCGTAACGATTGTCGAGATCCTGGCGTGCGAGACTGAGCGCGTAGTCGAGAATCGCATCCGCGAGGTTTGATAACTCTTCCATCGTATCGACGAGGGTTTGCGAACGGCGAATGTCGTGCAGGTAAGTGCGCAGCAACTCGCGGCGACGAAAACGCGCGAGCAGGACTTGCGGGTTCAAAGAGGAGTTCATCAAGGCGAAACGGGCGAGTGATTCTTTCAACTCGTCGCGCGTTCTGATGCGCGGATCGGTTCGCTCGCGCGACAGCCAGGGAAGATATTCCGGGTTCTGTTCGAGCGTTGTCGCGAGCAGCGGGCTCCACGCAGCAAGGGCGAGAACGTCGGCGAGCAGGGCTGGTTGTTTGAGAAGCGTCTGGTGAGCGCGCGGCTGCTCTTTGGCGAGACGCTCTACGAAGAGACGAGCGCCATGCTGATCGGGCAGATCGCGGAGCAGGAATTCGAGATTGGCGTCAGCTTTAGGCACCGCGCCCATTGTAACGGAGGTGACCATTAACTGTAGGGTGGCCCTCCGTGGCCACCCGTTTCGTAAAGAACGTGCGTTCTGAAGAATGGGCGGCCACGGAGGGCCGCCCCTACAGTTGTTCGCTCAAGGCTTAAATGTCGTAGTAGAGCGAGAACTCCAGCGGATGCGGGCGCATGCGCAGAGGCGTGATCTCGCGATCGCGCTTGTAGGTGATCCAGCGCTCGATCAGTTGCGGGCTGAAAACGTCGCCCTTCAACAGAAAGTCGTGATCGGCTTCGAGCGCCTTGAGCGAATCGTCGAGCGAGCCCGGCAGCGTCGGCACGTCCTTCAACTCTTCCGGCGAAAGATCGTAAATATCCTTCTCGAGCGGCTCACCCGGATCGATCCGGTTCTGAACGCCATCAAGTCCCGCTAACAACATCGCCGAAAACGCGAGATACGCATTGCACGACGGATCGGGTGGACGAAACTCCAATCGCTTCAACTTCGGATTCGTCGAGAACATCGGAATACGAATCGCAGCCGAACGATTGCGCGCGGAGTACGCGAGATTCACGGGGGCTTCAAAGCCAGGCACAAGACGTTTGTAACTGTTCGTCGTCGGCGCAGCAAACGCCACGATCGCCGCCGCGTGCTTCAACAATCCACCGATGTAATAGCGCGCGGTCTCAGAAAGTCCCGCATACCCGTCGCCGGCAAAGAGCGGTTTCTCACTCTTCCACAACGACTGGTGACAGTGCATTCCCGAACCGTTATCGCCATACAGCGGCTTCGGCATAAACGTCGCGGTCTTTCCAAACTGGTGTGCAGTATTACGAACTACATATTTAAATATTTGAAGATTATCTGCCGTTCCCAACATCGTCGAATAGCGAAAATCGATCTCACATTGTCCGGCGGTCGCGACTTCGTGGTGATGACATTCGACACTCACACCACACTTGCCCAATATCAGCGAGATTTCGGATCGCAAATCCGTCAACGAATCGGTCGGCGCGCAAGGCACATAACCTTCCTTCGGGCGAATGCGATAGCCGAGATTAGATCCGGCAAACTCGTTCGCATCGCGACCACTGTTCCAGTGTGCTTCGTCTGAGTCGAGCGTGAATCCGGCTGAGTGCTGGTCGTTGTGAAACTTGACCGAATCAAACACGAAAAACTCAGCTTCGGGACCGAAGTAAGCAGTGTCGGCGAGGCCGGTGAATTTCAGATAACTCTCGGCGCGCTGTGCAACCGAACGCGGATCGAAGGCGTACCCTTCTTTCGTTATCGGATCGACGGCACTGCCGATCAGACAGAGCGTCGGCTGTTCCGCGAATGGATCCATCCACATGCGGGTCGCATCCGGGACGAGCAGCATGTCTGACTCGTGAATGGCAGCCCAGCCACGAATCGAAGACGCATCGAAGCCGAAACCATCTTCAAACTGGTCTTCTCCGAGTTCGGCAATCGGGAAGGTAAGGTGTTGCCAGGAGCCGGGCAAATCCGTGAAACGAACAGAAACGAATTTGGCGCCCTGGTCGGCAGCATATTTCAAGACAGTCTTAGGGTTCATTTTCTCTCCTGAAGAAAGATTAAGGGAGTGTTGGGGGTGCTCTTCGCCCCTGCGCGGTTGATTGGTGCGAAGTATTTTGGCGTGCTTAACGACTCTAGGAAAACAGTCGTACGGCATTGAAGGGCATCACGTAAAAAGCTGTGATTATAGTCGTGGGCAGAATGATGTCAAGGGCAAACTAGAGCACTTTGCGCACAGATAACACAGAATCGATCAAAATCCGTGTCATCCGCGGTTAAATTCTGCCGCAAAAAGGTATAGACCGAGATGGCCGTTTTCTGTTACATTGCGCGGCTAAAGCGTTCCACCCAAACAACAAACTCCGCAACTCGATTCGGAAAATGTACATCTGTGTTTCAGCTAAAGGGATTCATATCGTTCAAGTTTTATTTTTGAGGCAGGAGACCGCCAATTGACCACGGCAATCGAGCAAACGCTCGAAACTTATGGAATCGAAAACTGGGGCGCTGGCTACTTTGATGTAAACCGGAAGGGAAACTTATCGTCCGACCCATCGAGGGAGATCCTCGATCCGCGGACCTCAAAGAGATCATCGATGACCTCGCTAAACGTGGCATCACGACGCCCGTGCTGCTGCGTTTCCCGCAGTTGGTCGCAGCTCAAGTAAGAAAACTTCAGCGCGCGTTTAGCCGCTCAATCCGCGAGTTCGAATACCAGGGCGCGCACATGTGTGTTTACCCGATGAAGGTAAACCAGCAACGCTCGGTCGTCGAGGAGTACCTGCGCGAAGGCTCGCGTTACGACTTCGGACTCGAAGCCGGCTCCAAAGCCGAGCTCTATGCGGCGCTCGCGCTCGAACAACCGGGCGACAGCCTGCTCGTGCTCAACGGTTTCAAGGACCAGGAGTTTATCGAGCTGGCGTTCGCTGGCGCGAAAGGTCGGAAAGAAAGTCGTGATCGTGATCGAGAAACTAAACGAGCTCGATCACGTTCTCAACGTCGTCGAGCATCACGAAGGCGCACTGCCAATGCTCGGCATGCGCGTGAAGCTTTACTCGAAAGGCTCCGGTCGCTGGGAAAAGTCGGGCGGCGAGGCCGCAAAGTTTGGACTAACCACCACCGAACTTCTGGAAGTGATCCGGCGTCTCGAAGAAGCCGATCGCATGGACATGCTGAAGCTGCTTCACTTCCACATCGGCTCACAGCTCACCGATATCAAGCGCATCAAGAACGCGATGAAGGAAGCGGCGCGCGTCTACGCCAAAGTCTTCCAAATGAAGGTTCCGATCGAGTTGCTGGACGTGGGCGGCGGTATGGCTGTCGACTACGACGGATCGAAGACCGCGTTTGATTCTTCAGCAAACTACACCGCGCAGGAGTTTGCCAACGACGTTATCTACGTGATCAAGCAGGTGTGCGACGACGAAAACGTTCCGCATCCGACGATCATCCAGGAATCGGGCCGTTTCCTCGCTGCTTATCACGCGATTCTCGTGACGAATGTTCTCGATGAGATCGAAACTGTCGTCGAAGACATCACTCCGATCGAGATCGACGAAGACGATCCGCAAGTCGTGATCGAGCTCGGCGATCTGCGCTCGTCAATCACTGTAAAGAACTATCGCGAGTACTATCACGACGCACTCGAACATCGCGAAGAGTTGTTCACGCTCTTCAATCTCGGGTTGATCTCGCTCGAAGATCGCGCGAAAGGTGAAGTGCTGTTCTGGGACGTTTGCGAGCGTGCTGATAAGTATGCGCAACAGGCGAAGTACGTATCAGAAGAGTTTGGGGAATTGCGTAGACTACTTTGCGCAAAATATCTGACGAACTTCTCCGTCTTTCGTTCGGTACCCGATCACTGGGCAATCGATCAACTGTTTCCGATTGTTCCGATTCACCATCTCAACAAAACACCGACCGAGTACACGACGCTCTGCGACATCACGTGCGACTCTGACGGCATCGTCGACAAATTTGTAGACCTCCACGACGTCAAACAAGTGCTGGAGTTGCACACGCTCAATCCCGAGGAGCCTTATTACCTCGCGTTCATGCTGGTTGGCGCGTACCAGGAAGCGATGGGAAACAATCACAACCTTTTTGGCGCGCCGCACGAGGCCCACATACATATCGACGAAGAAGGATTTCTGATCAAGAAGGTCATTAAGGGAACGACTGTCGGCGCTGCCGCCGAGCGTGCGCGCTACGAGCGCAGTCTTTTGCACGACGGTTTTCGCCGTTTGATCAACCGGCGCGTCAAGGAAGGCGAGCTGAGTGAAGCGGAGGGCTGCGGAGTTGGCCCAGTTTTACGAGTCACGTTACGAGGCTTATACCTATCTCGCAGTGAACGGTGTGAAATCGCGTTCACGGCGGCGAACTGATTATTAATTATGTAATGCAAGGAAATTCGATCTACCGACGTTCAATCCAAGAGGTTTGACAACCTGCATGGTCACTCAACGAAAACCGAAAGCATCGAAGTACCTGACCACTCCCACGCGTCCAGTCCAGGTGGACCGCGATCGTTCGGTGGCCGGACTGCTCGAGAAGATGGAAGGAACAGGCTTTGGAGGCCGCCAACTTGCCGAAGCACATCGCATCTGGCTCGACATGCTTGGCGACAACACGACCATCATGGTCGCTGCTTCAGGGGCCCTCATTCCCGCGGGAATGCGCCGCTTGCTGGCGTATGTGATCAAGAACCGCTTCGTTGATGTCCTCGTCCTTTCAGGTTCGCTCCTATTTCACGATCTTCACGAAACACTCGGGCGTTATCATTTCCAGGCCCATCCAAGCATGACCGATGCCGAGCTCGAGTCGGCGCAGATCAGTCGTATGTGGGATCTGCTCGCGAGTGACGAGGAGTATCGCGAAGCGAAGGAATGGATTGGCGGGTTTACTAATCAGCTCGATCAAACGCGCGCGTACTCCGTGCGTGAGTTCTTACATCTGTTGGGTCGCGAGTTGGCTGAGATTGCCTCGGAAGATGGTGTGCTGACGTCGGCGTACAAGGCGAAAGTGCCGATCTTTTGTCCGGCAATTGCTGACAGCGGACTGGCAGTTGGAATTGCGGGTGCGCGGTTTGAGAAGAAGAACAATTTTCTTTTCGACACGATTCAAGACGTGCTCGACATGATGAATGTGATGGTCAACGCGCGCGTCTCCGGAATACTCAATCTCGGCGGTGGGACGACGAAAAGCTTCATTCAGCAGGCGGCGCTCTCGTCGTTCCTGCAGAAGGAATATCATCACGGGCACAAGTACGCCGATTCAGATCTCGACTGACGCTCCGCACCCAGGTGGTCGATCCAATGCGATGTCGTTTGATGAAGGAGCGATTTACGGAAAGCTGGCTCGCGGCGCGCACACTGCTTACGTGCCCTGCGACGCGACTATCGCGTTACCGATACTCATCACATCGCTATCCCAAACCGCGGCGAAGTACATGAAGGGACGGAAGAAACCAAACTTCACGTTCGGACGCGAGCTGATCGTCGAAGCTCCTTAGCCACAAAAAGGCACAAAAAGCACAAAAGATTTATTCGAGCCCTGATAGATCAAAAATCATTTTGTGCTTTTTGTGCCTTTTTGTGGCTAAAATGTTTTGTTGCACGCCTCGGACGCGGTTGCGCTGCGCGTACATCGCTTTGTCAGCCTGTTCGATCGCCTGTCCCAGATCGGTCAACGACGTAAACCCCGCGACACCGAACGAGACAGTCACGATCACCTTTTCCCCAATCCACCGCTCGCAATTCTCCTCGAGGATCTTGTTCAACTTCTCGATGCGCCGGCTCGCTTCAGGCTGCGGCAGTTTGAACATCAACACCAGAAACTCATCGCCGCCCCAACGGAACAACATGTCGTCCGCACGCACGAGGGAACGCATTGCTCGCGCCACCGCACGAATGGCTTTGTCACCGACCGTATGACCAAACGTGTCGTTGATTGGTTTCAGGTTGTCGATGTCGAGCACTGCCACACTTCCCGAAGTCGCGGTATTGTCGTGCCCGCCTTCAGGCCGTCGCAGCAGCGAGTGAAAAGCATGACGATTCAGTGCTTCAGTCAGTGGATCCATTTGGACCAGCAACTCGAGCTGATCGCGAGCGTCAGTCAGCTTTCTGTTTGCGAGCTCCACTTCGCGCCGCACACTTTCCATCAACACCATCACCGTGCCGAAGCCGAGCAGTAATTCAAACAACAGATCGAATAGCGACGTGTAGCGAAAATACGTCGACGGGCACGACTATCCCGAATAACCCTTTGCGCGCACCAAACGCCGGGACGTAGTGAAGAAAATCGATCGTCATCAGCAGCAACGCGACTGACATCAACCGAATGCCCGGCTTTGCTTCGCTCTTGCGCAAAGTAAAGAAACGAGATCATGAACAACCCCGCGAGGATGGCGGCGTGGATCATGAACAGATCGTTGAAGTCGCGCGAGACGAACGGCAATACAAACGCCACAACAAATGCGGGTATCAGGAAGTAATAGTGTTTACTGGTTAAGGGATTTACCCGTCACCTGGCTGTGACAGCCGGCGATGAACAGCAAGCCGAAGAGATATTCGCCGAAGAAGTAGCAGGAGTAGAAAAATCGTTTGGGTCGAATCGAGCCGGAAAGCGGCAAAGAGGCTAATAAGCGCGAGTGAAAGACTCGCCCATGAAGCAGTCCAATAAGTCAGAGCAATGCTCTTTATTGAGGACCGCATGAACACCGAAAGTAGCGTGATCAGGAGGATACCGACGCACTGAATTGCGAGACCGACATTCGAATCCATAAACTGGGACCTCGTAGGAGAACGAGTAAAAGATTTTGCTTACCTGTAGGGAGTGAAACTCTGGGCAGTGGTTAGACTGAAGACGGGTAAGAAGACCCGCCGAACTGATTCTAGCTGACGGGGGGTTGCAGGCCAAGACTTTTCTTAAATCCATACGGGATAAAAGGCTTTCAGGTCTGAGCCATTGCAGGACTTCTTCTTCATTCGAGCTGCGCGTGCCACCGACAACATGAATGAAATACTCTTCGAGCGACACCGGTCCCTCGCCGTCTCCCTCGACGCGTATCCCCTTTCGCAGCTCATTCAACGACCCCGAAGCCAGTAACTTACCCTGCGCAATAATCGCGATGTCGCTGCACAGGCGTTCAACGATCTCGAGCACGTGCGAGGTGAGAAACACAGTCAATCCTCTCGCGGTTAATCGCGACAGGAGATCCTTCAGCGTTCGCGAGGCAATCGCGTCAACGCCTTCGAACGGCTCATCGAGAAACAATATCTCCGGCCGGTGAATGAGGGCGCGGTTGCGAGCGAGAGTTTCTTCTTCATGCCGTGCGAGTACTCGATGATAAGTTTTCGTGGCTCGTCCTGAAGCTCCATCAACTCGAGCAACTCTTTCGAACGCTGCGCGATTTCTTCGGTGCGCAGCCCGTACATGCGCCCGGTGAACGACAACATCTCAGCGCCCGTCAATCGCTCAAACAGGTTGAGGTCTTCAGGCACGACGCCGATGCGCCGCTTTACTTCCATTGGTTGCGCGCTGATGTCGAGATCGAGAACTCGCAACGTGCCGCTGGTCGGCGCAAGCAGGCCGGTGAGCATTTTGATTGTGGTTGATTTGCCCGCGCCGTTCGGGCCGAGAAAGCCGAAGAAGCTGCCGCGATTCACGCGCAGGTTGATGTGATCTACCGCAACGAAGTCACCAAACTGCTTGACCAATTGAAACGTCTCGACCGCCGGCGATGCGGATTCGACCCACGGGGATGCTGCTGACATGAAGTCACAGATTAACGGATCCGCGGGTTTACCGTGTGGGGCTAATACGCAACAACGATCTTCGCATCGTCAGCACGAACGAAGGCGGGAAACTGTCTGTGAGTACTCATCAGGAAGGCGTTGGAGCTGGCTTGCAGGCGCGTTGCCATGCGTAGCGCGGAGGCGCACCAAGCGGCCAAACGGCGACCAGCCATAGTAATAACCATCGTTCATGCTGATGAGGACATCGGCGGTGTGCTTCACGCGCGGAGTAAAGAGCGACTTGTAAACATTCGCGAGCGCATTCGGGTAGCGATGTCCGGCAGTTCGCTCAAACCACGTCGCGTCAGGCGCGAAAGTGTTTGGGAAAGAACCCAGCTCAAGTGGATCGCCGCTAGCGATCACATATCGATAACTGTCAGTCGCCGGCTCGTATTCAATGCGTGCTTGCCCTCGTGAGCTTTCGACAACAACGTCAGCCGCATCCTTGTAAACAGCAAAATCAACGCCGGTAACCTCTACACTCGCGCTCGCCACTTCAGGAATCTGGTTCTCGTCCTGACAGTAAAGAGCAGCGTAACTGCAAAGACCAAACGCCGGAATCACAACCTTGAAGCCGCGGCGTTGCAGCGTTGAGGCAAGTGCGACGCGACGATTGTCTTCGAGATTCATGCCGTGATCGGAGAACATCACGATCTCCGTTTCATCGCCACAGTAGCTCCGAATCTCTTTGAGAATTTTGTCGAGCGACTCGAGTGCGACCGCGAGGCGTGCAGGCCCTTGGGCGTGCAGCAAACCGTCTGTTGCTTTGAGAAACGCGAAGTAGTCGCGATCCTGCGGTGCTGCTCTGAAGCGTTCGCGAAACCGTTGCATGTCAGCGCGCCAAACTTTTTCCGGCGCTACGTAGATCAGAAATTCAAAAGGCAGCGGTTCCTGGTAATCCAACTCGTCCATGTATGACGACGGCACCTTATCAGGCGTTCGACGACCAACATATTTGCTGATCCCGCCACGCAGCTCGCGGGCTTTGCGATCGAAATAGAGACTCTCGTAACCCGCGGGCGGTGTCGCTCCGAGCATCGCTGACAGCGCTACGTTCGTCATTGTCGGGAATGGAGAAAGCAGGCGCGCGGGTGAACTGAAACTGTCGAACAATCCACGACCACACTCTGCCTCGATCAGCTTGTGAGGCACTCCGTCGAGACCGAGCAATAAACGCCGCGGACGTAATTGTTGACGGTCATCTTGTCTATCATGACAAATCTTGGTTAATCCTGTCTAACTTACTGCTCGGCATCAGGCTTCGCCTGCTCCGCCCTATATGCCTGCCGCAACCCGCGCTTTGCTTCATCGTGCGCGTCGTAAACATTCGGACGCGACAGCACTTCCTTGTACTGCGCAAGGGCTTCATCACGCTTGCCCGCGACGTCGTACGACCGCGCTGCAAAAAGATGCGCCATCGTGATCAACCCCGGCTCCGCGCGATCGACTCTCGTCGCCGCCAGAAACTCCTTCGCCGCGCGATCGTGATAACCCGCAACCAACAACGCCTCGCCGTACTTGAAATGGATCAGATCGAGCGCGCGCGCAGCAGAATCGCGCACGTTCCGATCGCGCAGTACTTCATCAAACGTCGCAAACGCCTCTTTCTCGGCTTGCACTGCACCCGCAAGATCCTTTTCTTTCCGCTTCACTCCAGCCAGCGAAACCAACGCATCAGCAGTTTCGATGCGCAGTAGATAGTTGCGCGGGTACTTCGCACTCAGCTCACGCGTCAGATTGAGCACATCAGCAAACCGCTTTTCGCGCGTGTAGAGCAGGATCAGCACAGACTTGGCATCGTCCTGCGACCATCGACCTTCCTTCGCCACCTGTTCGAGCATCGCGAGCCCGCGCTTCTTCGAACCACGAAAACCGGTTGCACCCGCGAGTATCTTCACCGGCAACGGCAACGAACCAACGACATACTCGTAAAGACCAATCGTGATTTGCGCGTCGATATATTTCGGATCGAGCTTCAACACTTCGCGATGATGGTTGACGGCGTCGTTGCCGTCGCGCAGAGCTGCAAAGTGACGCCGCTCGACAGCTTCTTCGAACGACGCTTTCAATCCTTCAGTGTTGGCGAGGAAGTCGAGTGCCTCGATGTTTTTAGGCTCTTGTTTGAGTTTCGCTTCCGCGAGACGTTTCGCTTCGCGCGTGAGATTGCGAAACTCCGTCACGATCTTCGGATCGACTTTGTCGTCACCGTTCGTATAGAACGATTCCGAGCTGTAAAGCGAGACCTGTAAACGTCGCGACTCGTAAAGCGTCTTGATCCAGAGCCGCGCCGCCAGCAATTGATAACCGCCTGGATGATTCGGACAGAGTTTGACGATCTCGTTGAAGTCGCGGTTCGCTTTGTCATAGTCGATGTTATAGAGCGCGTCGAGCCCGCTGCGCCGCAACTCCTCAAACCGCGCCCGCTCGGCATCCGTCAGCCAGGGCGATGACGGCTGCTGCGCCGAAGCAGTTACAACACCCACGAGGAAAACCACCACAAAAGCAAACTTCTTCAACGCCACTTCCCTCCTACAAAAATCCGCGTCTTCAATCCGTGCGATCCGCGGTGAATGATTCCATGTACTTCACGCCCGACCCCGTATTAAACAACACAACACGTTCACGCTTACTGACCTCACCCGACTCCATCAACTTCTTCAACGCCGGCAAACATGCCGCACCTTCAGGCGCGCAAAAGATCCCTTCAGCCGCACCGATCTCGCGAGTTGCCGCGATCAATTCTTCATCACTCACCGCAACGGCCGTCCCACCTGATGCACGCAACGCATCGAGTATCAGGAAATCGCCAATCGCCTTCGGGACGCGCAAACCTGACGCCGTTGTCGCAGCATTCGGAAACTCGTCCGCAAACCGGTTCCCTTCTTCAAACGCGCGCACAATCGGAGCGCAGCCCTCGGCCTGCACCGTCACCATTCGCGGCCGCTTACTTCCGATCCAACCCATGCGTTCCATCTCGTCGAATGCTTTCCACATTCCGATCAAACCGGTACCGCCGCCCGTGGGGTAAATAATTACATCGGGCAAGCGCCACTCCATTTGCTCCGCGAGCTCGTACCCAAGCGTCTTCTTTCCTTCGACGCGATAGGGTTCTTTCAATGTCGAGACGTCGAACCAACCTTCCTTTTCCTTTCGCCTTCCGACCTCTGCACCACAGTCAGTAATCAACCCATCCATCAAGGTCACGTTAGCGCCTGTTTGCTCACACTCGACCACATTTGCGCGCGGCGTGTCGCGCGGCATGAAGATGAACGACTTGAGTCCGGCGCGAGCAGCATAGGCCGCCAGTGCGCCGGCAGCATTTCCGGCGGATGGAACTGCCAGCTTTTTGGCGCCCAGCTCCTTCGCCATCGAGACTGCGGCGGCCATTCCGCGTGCTTTGAAACTCTGCGTGGGGTTCTGCGATTCATCTTTAATGTAAAGCTCCTGAATTCCGAGGCGCCTTTCCAGTCGCGGAGCGCGCAACAAGGGCGTCCAACCTTCCCCCAGCGCAACGATGTTGTCGTCGCTTTCGACGGGGAGCACTTCACGATAGCGCCACATGTCCGGGCGCCTGGCCGCGAGCGAGTCCTTCTTCAAAAACATTTTGGCGCGCTCTAAATCGTAGCGAACCAGCAAAGGTTTACCGCAGGCAGTGCAAAGGTTGTGCAACCGACGTGCCTCATGTTCGAGGCCACAGAGGCCGCATTCAAGATGAGTGACATTCATGGATAGACATCCTCGTCTAATGGGCAAATATTTGAGAAAACAGTGGTAAGTATGCGCTAGAAATGAGAATTCGAGGTAATGCGGACTGTTATATGAGGTATGGCGGCAGGCGCAGGGAACAGCAAGAGGTTTGCGCTATGGTGCAGCAAACCCCTTGCACTAGGAGCAAGCAATTAGTTACGGAGCAAACGCGTATTACTTGTCGCCGTGGCCGCTGTTGCCATCGATCTGGCTGCGAATTTCGCCACCGGGCCAGCGCGTGGTGTGAACGTTTACGTAAGTGGCGCCTGCACGAATCGCCGCGAGCAGCTCATCAAGTTCTCCAGCGCTGATTCCCCGTTCGTTAGCCGAGGTTAGTGACGTCCACGGCCGTGATGGTGCCTGATATCGTCGCTGGTGGTGCCGGACATGGCTGAGTGCCGGCGGGTCCATTGCCGAGGTTCGTGCAAAGGAACACGCTGATCGGACCAGTTACGGATTTTTGTCCGAAGTGGATGTGAGCCTGCTGAACAGCACCTTCGAGGTCTGCGTAACTAAGCTCCCAGTCAATTTGCGAGTTATCATTGCTGATACGCGCACTAAAAGTTCCATTACCGGTGGTCGAAACTGCCGACGGGGTCTCCTCGTACCCGGTCAGAATTTCGCTGATTTTTTTGAAGCCCTGAGCGAAAGCAATCGAACACACCGACACCAGAGCGATCGCTGCAAGAGACATTCCTAGTCTTCGCATCCCTTTTTCCTCCAGATTCTGTTGTGCTAAGTGGGGCGCGCATAATATCACCAAAGCGGGCCACAAAGAAGTGCAAAAGAAAGAGCTAGCCACAAAAGGCACAAAAAGCACAAAAGCTTCATTTCTACTTCATTTTGTGCCTTTTGTGGCTAAGTCCGCTTGTGCGTTTTTGCGGCTTCCTTTACCTTTGTTCTTTCCTTATGCCGACGATAAGTTTGCTCGCTCTCGATCTGGACGGGACTCTGCTCGATTCTCGGGGCCTCATTTCTGAGCGCAATCGAATTGCAATCGATCACGCACGCGGAGAGGGCGTCCACGTCGCGCTCGTCACGGGGCGGCGGTTTCGTGATTCTCGTCCGGTGGCGCTGGAGCTCGGACTCGATGTCCCGCTGATCTCACATAACGGAGCGTTGACCAAACATGCGGCCACACTTCAAACCGTCTCCGTGTTGCCGTTGCCACTCGAGGCGGCGCGTGAAGCGTTGCAGATCGGGCGCAAGGCCGGGGCCGATGCGTTGCTGAGTGACGATCACGAAGGTCTGGGAGTGCTCGTTTACGATCACATTCGCGGCGGCAACACCGCTGCTCGCAAGTACATCACGTGGGCCAGTCGCATTCACGGTGATGAAGAAGGCGGCAATGCCGTGCAACAGGTCGCGTCTCTCGAAGACTACCTGGACCACGATCCGATTCATCTCTCATTTTCCGGTGGCTGTGCGGAGATGGACCAACTCGAAGAGATACTAAAGTCGGAGCTCGGCTCGACTGTGAAAGTCCTCGGCACGAAATATCTCGAGCAGGACTTCACGTTGCTCGACATCGTCAATCCCGCCGCGTCGAAGGGCGCCGGCGTGGCAGCCGCAGCCGCTGAGCTCGGAGTCGTGCGTGAAGAGATAATGGCAATTGGAGACAACTTCAACGATCTCGAAATGCTGCTCTTCGCGGGCACCGGCGTCGTAATGGCAAACGCGCCGCTTTCGCTGCGCGAGATCGCCGGCTTGCATCCGACTGCGTCGAATCGTGACGACGGTGTGGCGCTCGCGATCGAACAATTCATACTGAACCCGCAATTAATCAACCAATGAGGAGAAAACATGGCTAATCGAACGGCAGTGATCCAGACGAATAAGGGGACGATTCGAGTCGAGTTGTTGGAGTCGGACGCACCCAAGACCACAGAGAACTTCATCACCCTCGCTGAGCGTGGTTACTACGATGGGATCATCTTTCACCGCGTGATCAAGAACTTCATGATTCAGGGCGGCGATCCGACAGGCACCGGGCGCGGCGGCGAATCCGCATGGGGCGGACGCTTCAACGACGAGATCGATCCGAAATCGGCGGTGTACCAGCGCGGCTACAAAGCGGGGACGCTTGCGATGGCGAATGCTGGTCCAAACACGAATGGATCGCAGTTTTTCATCATGCACGTCGATTATCCGTTGCCGCCGAGTTATACGATCTTTGGGAAAGTGATTGAGGGGCAGGATGTGGTGAATTCGATCGCGACGTCGCAGACGGATCGGAATGACAAGCCTGTGAGTGAGGTGAAGATGGAGAAGGTCACCATTGAATAAACCGCGGATAACGCGGATTGAAAACGCGGATTTACAATGGCCTGGCTCCGCGCCCGATTCTGGGTGCGGAGCGAATGGCGTCGGTCACGTATTTCTTGGCGGCTGCGACGGCTTCTTCGAGAGTTAATCCTTTGCCGAGAGCGGCCGGCGATTGCGGCTGAGAGGGTGCATCCGGAGCCGTGTACTTCACCGACTTCGATGTACTCAGTTTGAAACTCCGTAAAGATTTCGTTTTCGTCTAAGAGAATGTCGAGGGCCTGGCCGCCAATGCTGCGGTGGCCGCCTTTGACCAGCACGGCGCGAGGGCCCATGAACTGAATTGCTTTCGCAGCACGTTTCATGTCGTCTTCAGTCGTGATTGAAAACCCTGCAAGCTTTTCTGCCTCGGGAATGTTTGGCGTAACTACACGCGCGAGCGGAAACAATTTAGTCTTCAGAATCTCGAAAGCCTCATCGTCAATCAACACATCGCCGGAAGTAGCGACAACAACCGGATCAACCACCGGAGCCGGCAACTTCTCTTCCGCAAACAGTCGCGCAACTTCGGCAACGATCTCCGCAGTCGGTAACATCCCTGTCTTCGCTGCCGCAACGGTCAGGTCCTGAACAATCGGTTCAACCTGAGCACGTAACGTCGCCGCAGACTGGTGTTCAGCGCCAAACACACCCGTCGTATTTTGAAAAGTGATCGACGTGAGCGCCGCCGCCGGAAAACAACCGAACGCCGCGATCGTCTTGATATCGGCAACGATACCCGCGCCACCGGACGGATCGAGTCCCGCGATACTAAGCACAACTGGCCTGATTCATCTTGTTCAAATCTTGTAAATCTTGTTCACAGCTTACTTCGAATCATACGGACGATCGACGACATCTTAGCGGCATCATTCAACATGCTGATTGCCGCAACACCGCGCGCGCCTGCTTCGAAACACTCCTCAACATTCTCAAGCGTAACACCACCAATCGCCACCACAGGAAACTCACCGAGCGCACGCGTCACGTCACGCAGCTTATCCAATCCCTGCGGCTCGCCATAAGCACGCTTCGACTCAGTTTCGAATACCGGTCCAAACACGACGAAGTCAGCACCAGCAACGTGCGCAGCGTGCGCTTCGTCAAGCGAATGCGTCGAAACCCCAATCAAAAACTCCGCGCCACAAGTATTTCGCACCACTTCAACCGGCAGAGACTGCGCCGTCAAGTGCACACCATCAGCACCGCTCGCGCGAGCGATATCCGCTCGATCGTTGACGAGCAGTCGCGTCCTGCTGCCGTGCGTGATCTCCGCCGCACGCGCAACAAGCTCAAAAAGCACACGCGCGTGCAACGACTTCTCGCGAATCTGAAGTAGGGGAACGTCTGCGTCTACCGCAGCGCGAACTAACCGGAGGATCTCGGAGAACTGCGGGTCGTCAGTAGTTGTTTGAGGTGAAGTCGTGCCGCTCGTGATCGGATAAATGATCGGGAGTGGAACCTTCAGCGGCATTGTTCGTCGAACTCTTCCGGGCGCTCGTCTCGTTTTGCAAAGCAGTGACGGTGCGTTTGAAGTTGAAAATCTCCCAGAACGCGATCCCGAGATTCAAAAGTCCGATACCGCTCACCGCGCCGCGCACCCAACCGGAAGCGACCACTGCCTGCAAACCCTGAATACCTGTCTTGCGGGCAGCATACAGCAGAAAGTAGTTATTGCCCCAATCGCTGATGCCCCACATGCCGTGCGGCCACCACGGCGCCACCGTGAGAAAAATCCCAATCTCGAGGCACAATATGATGTAAAAAATAACGCTTAACTTCGCTGACAACTCTTATTCCTATTCTTGCTTCTGCCTTAGCTGACTGAGTTTCTCCGCGACCTCGCGATAGGAAACATCGACGCCATAAACTTCTGTATAAAACTCACGCGCCTGCTTCAAGTCGCCGAGCTCCTCGTACGCCGAAGCCAGCTCGTAACGCAACGCTTGATACTCATCCTCGCTGTGTCCCGGCGCCTGCAATCCCTTCCTGAACCAAAGCACCGCCGCTTCAGGCATGCCCTTCTGGATAAAACAATGTCCGAGCATGTTGCAACACTGCAAAAACCGCGATGTGCCGTCGCCCGGCTTCACCAAACCCGCTGCGGTCTGAAACTCCTGGATGGACTCATCCATAAGGTCCATCTCTTTATACGCAGTACCCATATTGTAATGCGTTTCGAAGTCTTCGCGAACCTCATCGCCTTCTTCAGCGGCACGAAACTCTTCAAACAACTCTGCGAGACCGGCATCTATTCCCGTACCCACTGGTTTAGCAGCCCCAACATTGTTGCCACCACCGTCACCCGCAAGTGATGCATACGCGCTGTCGGCGTCGAAAGTTATCGTTTCGGGGACCGGTGTTGCCGTCGCGAGATCTTCCGCACCACCAAACTCAAACACCGCCGCCTCTTCGACCGGCTGATCTCGCTGCGCCAGCTTCTCGCGCCGCGACTGGATATCCGGGTGCGGCCCATACTGCCGTTCGAGCATCTCGAGCGTGTCGACCGCGATGTCCGCGTAACCCTGCGCGATGTAGAAGTCGACGCTTTCGAGCTCCTGGCGCATCACATTCTCATGGCGCCCTTCATCCGCAGGAGCAGCTTCGTCAACGGCTACAGGTGTGTCGGGAGTCGTAACGATGCTGAAATCGACTTCCTGGAAGTCGGTAGCTGCGGTTGTAAACGGCGACGACTCATCTTCGTTGAGATCCGCAAACGATGCCGTCGGATCTGAGAACGTCGAACCCGGTGCAGCATTCGTTTCAAACTCATCAGACGCAACAGGCGCGACAAACTCAGTCTGATCTTCATCCTCGACAACTGCAAACGTCTCAAACTGCGGCACGTCAGTCTCGCCACTCTCCGGCTCTGACATTCCAGCAAAATCTTCCACAGTCTCTTCCTGCAAGCCACCGAGAAGATTCAGTCGATCGAGATAGCGTTGTTCATCCGGCGCCAGTCTTACTAGTTGCGTCAACGCATAACGTTCTTCGTCAACAAGCTCCGACGCTTCGGCAGACTCCGCGAGGCGTTCGAGCGACGACCGCAACGCGTCCATATCGCGCTGCCACCAGTGAATGCGAACAAGCATTCGCAAACCCGCAACGTGATCCGGATTTCGCTCCAGAACCTGGTTGACGATCTCCAGCAGCTCTCTCTCTTCGCGTCCCGCTAGCATCCGCTCGATGATCGTCGACGAGGATGCGAATCACTTCGTCTACTTCTCCGGCTTTCAGATAAAGACGCGTGACTGGAAGAAACTGAGGGTAGTTTGACGCGTCCTGCGCCATCAGCAACGACGTAGCGCGCTCAGCTCCTTTTGGATCTTCAGCTTCGAGATGAGCACGAGCGAGCATCGACACGAGCTCGTTGTCGTCTTCGTGAGTCTCGACCACGCGTTCCAGCACTTCGGCGGCTTCGTCAGCAGTGCCGCGCGCGATGTGCGTTTCGAGCATGCCGCGGAGTGCTTCTCGATCGTCGCGGATTAATTGCAGCGCCTTGTTGTAAGCGTCGAGTGCCTGATCGTGTGAGCCGATCTGGTGAAAACGATTCGCTGCCTGGACAAACGCAGCGGCCGACTCGCGCCGCATGTTCTCTTTGAGATAACCGTCGGCGAGTTTCAGGCGAATCTCAGTGTTGTTCGGATCGAGATCGGCAATCTTGTGGAGAATGTCGAGTGTACGCTTGTTGTCGCCCGACTTTGTGTAAGCATCGGCGACTACGAGATACTGCGCGCGTGCATCATGGACCAGGCCCTGGTTGGCGTAGAGATCGGCGAGTTTCAGCGCGATGACGGGATCGCGCGGGCGCAGCCGCTCGATCTTCTTGTACATCGCGATCGCTTTGAGATTGAA
The DNA here is from genome assembly GCA_963748155.1 of uncultured Acidobacteriota bacterium. Lineage (GTDB taxonomy): Bacteria > Acidobacteriota > Blastocatellia > Pyrinomonadales > Pyrinomonadaceae > PSRF01. The sequence continues at coordinate 543,536 of CAVVHV010000008.1, forward strand.
CTCCTGCGCGCCGTAGTGCTCGGCAATGCGTTCGAAGCACAAGACCGCTTCCTCTTTTTTGCCCGAGCGCACATAAAGATCGCCCAGCATGTTCAAGGTAGTGAGATCGTCAGCGTCGTTATCGACGATTTGCCGATACTCCTTGATTGCTGCGTTGATCTTTCCCTGTGAAAGGAATTTCTCAGCGGCTTTTAGGACCTTAGCTTTATCGAAAGCCATCTGGGGATCTTATTTTCGGTTAAAGATTGTCGGCGGCCTTAATCGTAGCAGCGGGCGGGGCAATGCTATTTCAGTCAAGCGCGCAGTCTCAACTCACTTAGCAACTCCGGCAAACAGCCGCGAGATACGCTAACATGCGTAAATAAAGCGTGTCAACGCAAGCATTTCTGCATGATAACGATGCCGGAGAACGAAAAAAGTTTGCGTGGAAAAGCGGGACAGCAAATCGCTCTCGTGGGCCTCGGGACTCTATGTCGTGTTTGCACCACACTCGGTGGCTGCGAGCGCGATTGGTGTTGCCATCGCGGGCATCGGATGGGTGATCAGAACGCTGCAAACGCGCAGTTTGGGTCTTCGTTGGTCGAAATTCGACCTGATCATCGTCTTATCACTGCTCTGGACGGTAGCTTCCGCCTTGCTCTCGGAAGAACCTCGCATCAGCGTAGCAAAACTCCAGGCGTCGTGGTGCGTTTTTCTCTTTTATCTGGCGCGCGCGACGCTCACGAGAAGATCAGCGTTGGTTTTGGTGGCGCTGTTGATTGTTTCCGGCTCGGCGGGCGCGCTTTACAGTGCTTTCGATCTGGTCCGTGGGCGCGGAGTCGTGGTTGAGTCGATTGCGGCCGGTAGTCCGTTCAATCAGGTCGGGATCAGACCCGGCGACACGATCTGGCAGATCAATCGCCGGCGAGTTTATTCGACAACTGATATGGATGAGCGCGCTCGCTCAGATACCGCCAAACACGCCGGTGACCGTAGGCATCATCTCGCGGGGCGAACAGGTTGAGCGATCGTTTACGTTAGCCCAGCCGTCTGCTTCCGGAGTTATTGGAAGTGATCGCAATCATCGCTTTCGTGCTTCCGGCTGGACTCGTCACTACGTGACGTTCGCCGAGCTAATGCAGATGATTGCGCAGCTCGCACTCGGCCTCGCGCTCGCTCACCTCAGAAATCACGGCCCGAACAGGATCTTCAGAATCGCGATCGTTGCTGCTGGTTTGTTAACTGCGGGTCTCGTGTTCACCGCGATGAGAACGGTGATTGTCGCGTTTGTGATTGGGGCGAGCGTGATGGCGTTGCGGTCGCTGCGCGCGACACTGAAAGTCGTGTTTACGTTCGCGCTCTTTGCTGTGCTTGCTTTCGCAGCGGTGGTCGTGTGGCAAACACGCGATCGGAATGCGTTGTTGCTGGGCGATCCGAGTTCGTCACTGCGTTTTCAAGTGGCGCGTGTTGGTTTATCGCAGGATATTGATTCATCCGGTGTTCGGGCATGGCATGGACGCGATGCAGTTGCACTGGAACGAGTGGGGCTTTCCCGGCAAAGACATGCTTCACCTGCACTCGACTCCGCTTCAACTCGCGTTTGATCGCGGATTGCCGATGCTCGCGCTGTGGCTGTGGATGATGATCCTGTTCTGGCTGACTATCGCACGCGCGGAAAGACGTGCAGCGGATCTGAGTGATACTAACTATTACGGGATCTTGCTGGGGACACTCGGCGCACTGACAGGTTTTCTGATGAGCTCGATCGTGAATTACAACTACGGCGATGCCGAGGTGGCGATGATGTTCTGGTTTCTGATGGGAATTAGTTTAATAGGTCCTATAGGACATATAGGACCTATTTCCATAGCGATTAGTTACCGCGGCTCTTCACCTTCAACCCGAAGGTTATTCTTCACCGAGAACACACCCGGTACCCGGTTCGCCGCCATGTACGCGAGGTTCCGATCGCCACTGCCGGAAACCACACCTTCCAACGTCACGTGTCCACGGTCAACCACGATGTGCAGCGATGGGTTCGTACCTTGCAGGTAGCGATAAAGCCCACCCATGCGCGCGATCGATCGATAGGTTGCGCGACGAATGTCGTCATCAAAGCCCGACAACGGCAACACTTTGATGTTGTTTACAACGCGCGTCACGCCCGCGAAGTCTCTTCACTCTGCCTTCGGCGTCAGAGCGCGTCGACGAACGCACTACTTCGCCGTAAAGAGTGACAGTACCACCGTTCACCTGGTATGCGAGATTATCGAATACACCGTAATACGGCAGCGTCACCAGCTCGCGCCGCACGCGTCTTTCCAGTTGCGGATTGCTTGCGCCTCTAGTACCCTGAGCGAACGGTCACAGCCGGCGCAACCGCCAGCAACAGCATTGCGAAAATGCTAATTGCAAGTTGCGAAATCAAGTTTTTCTTCGTTTTCATAACCTTAAACCTTGTCTAATCAACTCCTATATTCCTACGCGTTAGATAGACACTGAGAGGGCCGGGTTGGTTACGAAATTCATCGATTTTTGTTAGGATTTCCAGCCAAATGACACGACCACAACCAACCGAAGCAGCGGACTACTATTTCAAGTACATCGACCTTATAACCAGCGACGACATCGTGCCCACGATGGAGAACCAGATGGGTGAGATGCTCCAGTTTCTGAGCGGGATCAGCGAAGAACAGAGCCTTCACTCGTACGCGCCGGGAAAGTGGACGATTCGCGAGGTGTTAAACCACGTTAACGACGGTGAGCGGCTATTTTCGGGCCGTGCGTTCTGGTTTGCGCGTGGGTTTAACGACGCGCTGCCGAGCTTCGACCAGGATGTCGCAGTGCAGATGGCCCATGCGAACAACACTTCATGGGCTGACCTTGTCGAGGAGTTCAAATACCTGCGACTCGGGACGATCTCTTTACTCAAGAGTCTGCCGGCAGAAGCGTGGGATCGGACGGGCGTGGCGAGTGATAATCCCGTGTCCGTGCGGGCGCTGGTTTACATCATCGCCGGGCACGTCGCGCACCATAGGAACGTCCTGCGGGAGAAGTATTTGTAGACAGGATTAGCAAGATTTCACAGGATTTACAGGATTAAATCCTGTAGATCCTGAAAAATCCTGTAAATCCTGTCTAAAAAACACTGTTGAAACACGAGCCCGTTAGGGTGTACTCTGGAACCCTGCGGAGAGCCACTCACTCCAGCTTCCACCATCCGCAGGCCCCATCGACACAGCCCATTCCAGGAGAGTCGCATGAAAAGGTGCCCGAAGTGTGAATTTATTTACGAGGACGAACAGAGTCTTTGCGACATGGACGGCGCTCTGCTGGTCTTCGACTCTCGGACACTGCCCCATCTACCACGCGCTCCAGACTGTGCCGGCCGCTAAGACACCATCGAAGCGAAACAGGGCCGTTCCCGCGTTTGCCACACTAATACTGGCTCTCGTTTTGGGTCTCGTTTACTACGTCTCTATCCAACGCAAAGCTACGCAATACAGTTACACACCACCGCCGCCGAGCGCCGCGAGCACGTCGAATCCCGTTCCTGAAGTTGTTCCAACGCCGGAGGCGCAGCCGTCCGCTGAAGAGCCGAAGCCGGAACCAGCCAAACCCGCTGCCGCCGCAGCCGCCCCAGCGCCGGTCAAGAAAACCGCACCTAAACCCGCGCCCACACCGGCCAAAGCCAAGGTAGAGGAGAAGAAAGACGACTCAAAAGTCGGCAACATCCTGAAAAAGACCGGCCGCATTCTCAAGAAGCCCTTCAAATTCTGAATCATGTTAATCCTGTAAATCCTGTAATCCTGTCTAAAACTATGTAACCCCACCTATCGATCACCCCGATGAAACGCTGCCCCCAATGCCTCTTCCTCTTTCCTGACTCCGACTCGAAGTGTGACTTCGATCAAACTCCGCTCGAGCACGTCGACGACTCAGCAATCGAGTCCGCCACCCGTCCACCCAAACGCCGTACACTCCCTATCGCCGCTGCTATCGGTCTAATGCTCGGTATCCTTGTCTTCGCGATCTACTACGGCCTCAGCCGTCAACAACAAAAAGCCTCCGCCGCCACGGAAACTCCTGTCACTGTCGAGCCAGTTGCCGCGCCTCCAGCTTCACCATCACCATCGCCCGAAGTCTCGCCATCACCATCACCCTCGATCGCACCATCTCCACCATCATCACCAGAAAAGGTCTCCACGGCCCACACACGCGCCACGAGCGATCCAGTATCAACCAGTGGACCAGGAATCGGAACCCGTCAGGGTGGTAAACCCGTAATAATGCTGACGAGCGGCGGAAAAATCGAAGCCGACGAGGTCTGGCGAACCAAAGATGGTGTATGGTACCGCCGCAACGGCATGGTCACTCTGCTCAAACGCGGCCAGGTGAAAACGATTCTTACGCGTTAGTCGCACGCGTTAAGCAGCCGAATTCACAAGTTGATAAGGAGGCAAGTATGAGAGCATCGGCTTCCCTTCTGGCTTTGGCTTTGATCCTTGGTGTGGCTATTTCATGCAAGCTTTCGGAGCGGCTTGCAGGCGACAAAAACGCGGGCACTGTTAGTGAGCTTTGGTCCGACGTGCCGCCGTTTCAGGGCGCCACCAAAGCCGACCTCGAGATTCCGTTGGGCGTGCGATTGTTGATTCGCGGCATGATCGCAAGGCAAGGTGAACTTCATTTCCTTCCGCACCGACAAGCCAGCGCAGGAAGTGAAGGACTTCTATTCCAACGATCGCATGAAAGCCGCAGGCTGGATCGCGAACGACAAAGGCTGCACGGGCGACACCGAAGATACTAAGAACCACGGCGCCGTCTGTCTCTTCTCACGCAAGGACAGCGGTAAGGAGGAAGGTTTGGCAATCGTCGTGGCCCAGGATGAAAAACTCCCCGAGACCAACATCTTCTACGCGCGGATTGATACGACGCAGAAGAAGTAACGATTAGTCACATGGTTGGTTGGCCCGCCTGCCAAACTCGAACTGCGCCATTTTCATCACTCACCACTAGCGTTAGTCCGTCCTGAGAGAAGGTCACGGAAGATGGTGGTCCACCACCCCTTTGCAGAGTGATAACCTCCTGCATTTCTGCTACATCCCAAAGAATAACTGCTCCATCGTAGCTTGCTGTAACCAGGCGTTTGCCGTCCGGCGTAAATGCAAGGCGCTGGACTGCATGAGACAGGATTGGCTGCTTCAACTCTTTCCCTGACGCAAGATCCCATGTTCTTACTGTATTGTCGTCGCCGCCGGTCGCGAGCAGCCGGCTGTCTGGCGAAAACCGTATGAGTTTCACCGCACCCGTGTGGCCATTCAGAGTTTTTATCATGGTCCGTGAGGCAAGGTCCCAGATTCTGACTTTTCCATCCTGATCCGCTGAAGCAACCTGTTTGCCGTCGGGTGAAAACACAACCCGGTAGTACATGTTTCCACTGTCCAGCCGCGCTTCTGTTTGTCCGGTGGAGACTGCTGAAACAAAGACATTACCGTCCCTGTCTCCGGAAAGTAACTTCGTGCGGTCTGGTGAGAATTCCAAACTGTAAACGTTAAGGCCAGACGCCGCTAATGTGCTGATGAGTGTTCCGGTAGCAAGAGAATAAATCTTGATTTGGGAGCCTACGGCTACGGCAACAAGCGCCGAATCCTTCGAAAAGGCTGCACTTGAAATTTCCGGTGCATGCCCGAAATCCGACAACATCTTCCCATTTGAAAGATCCCAAAGGACGAGGTGCTCATCGCCACTGCGTCCGATTGCAATCAACTCGTTCGCGGGCGTGAAGGTCGTTGCCAGGATTGATTTTGGCTTTTGATCCGGCCAAAGAGGAAGTTCCTTCCGGACCATGTCCCACATTTTGATCAGACCATCAGCATCACCAGATAACAGATACCGCCCGTCGCTTGAAAAATGAACAGAAGTCACCCACCCGCCATGACCGACGATTGTGCGCAGTCGTCTACCTGTCGAGATATCCCACACTTTTATGGTGCGATCGACAGAGCCTGTAGCCAGTGTTTTGCCATCCGGAGAAAACGAAAAAGTCATCACCTCGTTCGAGTGACTTTCACTGAAATTAAGAAGCTGTCGCTTGTGAATATCCCAGCAATAGAGGTCGCCATTGTTAGTCGTCGCGAATAGTCTCGTCCCATCGGGTGAAAAGAAAATCAGACCTATAGGGCCTTTCGGAAATGAAACGGATTGCAGAGATACTCCTTTCTCAGCATCCAAAATGTCAGCAACATTCTCACGCATTCCCACCGCCAGATACTTTCCGTCTGATGAGAAAGCTATGCCTGGTCTCTCCAACTGGGAATTTCCTTCGAATTTCGGTTTGCCTGAAACCGGGTCCCAAACCCTGAATTGCCCGCGCACAAAAGCGCCGGCAAGAGATTTCTGATCGGGCGAGAAAGCCACCGACAAAACCGGACTTCCCGGTCCCGGAAATTTACCCACCTGTTCCCGAGAAGAGAGATTCCATAGGACCACCGAATTGTCCGGCGCATCAGTCGCGAGATACTTAACATCGGGTGAGAATACGGCTACATCGAAAAACACCCCCGCAGGAACGGTGAACCGCGAGAGTTCTTTCCGAGTTGTCCGGTCATATGACTTGATCAAATACTCTCGCTTTTGCTGGTTCATCGTGTGTATGACTTCGGCAAATGCGATTGTGTTATCACCACTGAAAAACCTGGCGTTCGCAATACGGCCTGTTTCGTCGATGCGCAACGCCTCGGCGTGCGCATAGCGCCAAAACAGAAACCACTCAAAACCTCGTAAGTCAGCTTCTCCGTTGCGTGGAGTTGTTTGTTCTACTAAAGCCTCGACTCGAGCGATGTTAGCGATCTCAGATTCCTGCAAAGCCAGCTTCATGCGTGCCCAGTAAAGCAGTTGTTGATTAACTGCTGTTTGTTGTCTGGCCAGGTTTCGCTGTCGCAGGGCCATGATAGCCAGAGCGCCAACAATCGTCAGGATAACGGCAGCTACTGCAGTGGTGCGGATGACGCCGCGCCGGAACGCTGCGCGCTGTCTTCTGACTTCGGCGCCGGGAAGATTCGCCTTTATCCAATCGCCATTGAAAACACGCTCATAGATCCGGTTTCTGACACGTAGCCTGCCGTCTTCAGCTCGCGTTATCCCTGACAATCGCATAATGCTCACCAGAGGTTGAGAATCGTCATCGGCGACTTTTCTGCTTCGCCTGATCTGGGAATAGAAATTCAAAAGAGCGGCGACATCGACGCCACTGCGTAACAGTCTCTCGCGGACAAAGATAAGGTTGTCGTCATACTCCTGGGCCCGCTTCGAAAAGAACATTCGTTTGATCGATTCATCTATGTCATGAATGCTCCCATGCGCGCCGTTCTCCGAAACTGCTTTGCAGAGTCGTTGTGTCAAATATGGATGGCCGTTGGTCCAATAGAACACTCGCTTTAGAAGTGAGTGGTTCTCTGCCGCAGTACGTCCCAGGCCTTCAGCGAGCGGCAATGCTTCCTGCTCTGTAAAATCATTCAGCTCGATTCGCCTGCCTACGTTGAAAGGCGTCGTGCGAGTATCGCGGATCAGATCGGAGGGATTTGCCACGCCCAGCAGACAAAACGTTATGCGATTCATCTCTGGATTTTCGTTACGCAGGTTGTAGCATTCTCGAATTCCGGCAAAGAACTCGTCGGTTGAAAAGCTCAGACTGGCAACAGCGTCAATTTCATCGATAAAGATCGCGAGACGTCCTGGATATAAAGGCAATACCACTTTTCGAATAGCACTTATCCAGCGCTGCATTGGTCCAAGAGAAACATTGGCTTTCCAGAATTCAAGCAGTTCGTCTTCTAAATTAAGCCGGTCGCCAAGTTGGACTATTAATCCGCTATACCACTGCTCAGGCGAGAGATTGGTTCCGATTCCGGTGAGGTCCAGGGCCGCCACTCCGATTCCCGATTCACGCAAGCGAGCGGCGGTCCGCAACATCAGCGAGGATTTGCCCATCTGTCTTGCGGTCAATACATGGCAAAACTCATTCTCCATTAATCCGGTATACAGCTTTTCATCAGCATCGCGACGCACGTACGACCGTGCGTCGGGCACGCATCGTGCCACCAACGACGTAGAAGGTCTGGGCGACTGAGATCGAGAGGACGCTCATGCTAAATGTTTTTCAGGTATCGTGCGTAGAGATCACACCGCGGACGCGGTTCGTCCACAGTATCTCCGGACAGGACGCCCGCACTACGCAAACGATAAAAAGCACCGTTGGATAACGTTGAGCCTGAAAGCAAAAAGCCGCGTACTTCTTTTAGCAACTCTTCATCGCGCTCCAGCGAGATCAGCAACCGGTTAAGATGATCTCCGAATGGACCATCGTCCTGATCCGCATTCTGCTCCAAAGCCGCCAGGCTGACTTTGCGTTTGCAGATCTCATACAAGCCTCTTTGCGCGAGATATGGGTGACCACCGACGAGTTTTTGAAAGCGAATGAGCTGCTCATCGTCGACCAACGGTCCACCGTAACGATCATTCAATTCCGCTAACTGCTCGGGAGTAAAATCTTCAAGCCGTCAATCTGCGTGCCGACATTGAAGGGCGACTGGTTCAGATCGGAGATGAAAAGATGAGCCTCTGTTGCGTAGGCGATCGCGATCGTCAGACGGTACCAGGGCCCGTTGGGATCGAGCGCACGCAAGTTGTGCCAGGAACGAAACAGACCGAAGATCTCACTCGCGTAACCATGATTAAACAGCCGATCGACTTCATCGAGCGCCAACACAAAATAAGAATCATCGTCTGTGAGCACCTCACGTCGCAGAAACCGTTCGAAGTTGCTGCTTGGGCTCAGAAGATCATTCCATCTCTCATGTGGGGGCGAAGCTAACTCGATTTGATATGCAATCCATTCCGCCATCGCCAGCAGCAGCTTGCCGGAATTTTCGAATGCGGCTGGACCGAAGTGCTGGAAATCAACTAACAGAACGTTGGCGCCGACCATTCGAGCGGCCTCCAGTCCTCGCGCCAGCAGCGATGTTTTGCCAACCTGTCGTGCGCCTTTAACCAGCACGATACTGTCGTGCCTCGCAATCGCGTGACAGAATTCGTCGTCACTGGACCTGGAAATATAAAGAGGCGAATGTAGCGGTAACGCTCCTCCAGGTGGCTCGATCAGTCTCTTCAGGTAAGAGCTGTTGAACTTTTCCCGGTTCGCGAGTGACAACCCTGACGTCGGGGACAAAGCGGTAGCCTCGTTTGGAAACAGTTTCAATGTAAATGCCATCGTTTAGGACCGCACGCAACTCATTAATGGTAACGGTGAGGTTGTTGTCCTCGACGACCGAATCAGGCCACAGGCTGCGAATTAGCTCTTGTTTTTCAAGAATCTGCCCGTGGTGCTCGATAAAAATCACCAGCAGGCTGAACAGCTTAGGCCGTAGTTTTATCTCCTCAGCACCGCGCCATAACTTGTAATTTTTTACATTCAGACGGTAGGAGCCGAATTCATACTCTTCATCTCTGCGGACCTTCATGGGGGAGGTTCCTTAACGGTTGGTTTAGGTCGGTTTAGGAAAAACTTAACGCGATTTTTGCCGCAATACTATTTGAAATTAAAGACGCAAGGCAAACTCTCACGTAGACTCACGACAGTTCGAATCAAGCAAGGATCTACAGGAGGACGCGCCAAATGACCGCAGCGCTTTGATGCAAGCTACGAGGTTGCGGTTTCAACCCTGAAACTTGAGTTAATTGAAAAGGAGAAGAAGACATGCCCCAAATTGAAATCCTGGCCTACTCTCCCATAGACATGGAGAAATTTGAAGACTTTTTTGTAAACGGCATTCGGGATGCCGACGGTAACTTTGTCAAGGACGATCAGGACCGGCTCATAACCGGCGTTCTCGCCTGGCTGCACGGACGAGAGATCCCACAGGCTCGATTTTTTAGTAGTACTGCCCAGGACTCAGTCCAGGTTTTCGTATCAGTCATTGAACCGACGGAGGCGGAATCAGTTCCGTGGATGCGACGCATCCCGGGCTTTCAAGATATGGTTAGAGCAGACGGCCAAATTGGGTTAACGCCTGATCTCACGCTTCTGACCAACAGCACGCCCTTGGACGTGGTAAAGCCCCGCGCTGACCTTGATGCCATATTTGTCGCCGGCAAGAAGAACATCGACAACATCGATTTCAGCAAACGCTCCTTCACTAAAGCAGCGTTCCTCACCGCGCTCAAGGGAGTTGGAGCGGATGTGGTACCGATGTTGGCGGAAATCAAGGCTGACGCGAAGGTTGAGCTTTTAGAGGAACATCCTGAATTTCGCGTCAAAGCAGCGACAAAATAAACAAAACGTTCATTGCCCAGAGAACGGAGGGTCATCATGATTGATATTACTCACGGAACGGTACTTCCTCTTAAAACAAACCACGGCCTCGCCCTGGAATCGAAACAGACCTGGCCGTTCTGGTACATGTTCGAGGATCTTCAAAACGATCCAGAAGCCCGCCTGGAGACTTCTGACGAAACGGTAAAGAACCTTCGCAGACTTGGCGACTCGATGGTAGAGAAAGAGGCAGATGCGAAGACAGGCGTAAATGTACCCGCAATCTACACCTTCTTTGGGCAATTCGTTGACCATGACATCACATTGGAGATGGGATCGTCAAAGAACAGTTTGGCAAACCCATCTCCAATACCTCTGGATGATATTCGTGACCAGATCAGAAATTCTCGATCACCCGATCTGGATCTGGATCACGTTTATGGTCCGGATCTGGATGGCGAACCTGTCCCGCGTTATGAAGAAGATAAACTGCTGACTTGATCCGGTCGCGGGCAGTAAAAAGCCCCCTCGCAAAGATGTTCTTAACGATCTTCCCAGACGAGCCAATGGGTATGCCAGGATTGGGGATCCAAGAGACGACGAAAATATCATCCTCTCGCAACTCCATGTCGCCTTTATCCGGGCACACAATGTCCTCGTAGGAGAGCACGGATTAACGTTCGAAGCTGCCAGTAAGCAACTAAGGCAACATTACCAGTGGCTCGTCTTAAACGACTTGCTTAAACGGATAGCCGATCCAGTCATAGTCAAGAACGTAAAGTTCCGGCCTCCCAAATTTTTCAAACCCACGCCTGAGTGGTTCTTCATGCCACTGGAGTTTTCCGTGGCTGCTTACAGATTTGGTCACAGTAAAGTACGCGCGTCATACGATATGTTTAATGAGGATCACCCGGGTGGTGAGTTGGGCCTATTGTTTTCGCGAGCACGCCAGCCCCTCACTCCTGATTGGGTAATCGACTGGACCGACTTCGTGCGCCCCGAGCTGGGCTTCAACCTTCCACGGGGAGTTGATACGAGACTCACGAAGCTGCTCCTCGAGCTACTTCCCAAACAGCTCATCGATAAGGATAAAGAGGGAAATCTGGCGACCAGAAATCTGTTGCGCGGATACATCCTTAATATGCCGACCGGGCAAGCAGTAGCAAAGGCTTTGAAGTCTGACGGCATAACGCCGATGACTGATGACGAAATGAAATCAGTGACCCAGGAAAATAATCAATACGAACTGCTAAGAGATACCGGCTTTTTGCGGAGAACTCCCCTGTGGTTCTACATCCTGGCAGAGTCCGCGTTCTACAGTCGTGGATATCACCTCGGTCCGGTAGGCAGTACGATTGTTGCAGAAGTTCTGATCGGAGTATTGAGAAACAGTACTGATTCAATCCTATCCGAAATTGACTGGAGACCTACTCTCGGAGAAACGCCAGGCAAGTTTGACCTCGACGATCTACTGAAGCTGGCTGGCGTCTACTAGTTACCTACACCACACGTGACCGTTTGAGACAGAGGGCCATATGCCTAATCGGTACACGTCTGCCCGAATCTGTCACTGTGCCAAAACCAAGGAGCGATGTATGAACACTCAATGCAGCACTGCCGATTCCTTAATGAGTCCGCATCTTCATCCCACTCTCCGTCAAATAAACCCCGCCGCGTCATCGCGCCGGCAACCAATCGGCTCTGACGATGGGCTCAACCCCTTCCTCTTCGAAAAATTTCTTTGTTGGCTGGGACCTGATGCGGAGGCCGCCGGCCAGAAATACGAGTCGATTCGTAGCCGGCTGATATCAATGTTCAAAGCCAGGCGATGTGTTTTTGCCGAAGACCTGGCAGATGTCACGATTGAGCGTGTCGCGCAAAAGCTGAGCGATCGCACAATGGGTTACACCGGTGAGCCAGCCCTCTATTTTTACGGAGTCGCCGAAGATCTACCTTGAGTACCAGCGTAAGATCACAATCGATCACCGGAGAATTCAGTCGTCGCCACCGGTAAGTGCCTACAATCCGGATATGGAGTACATGCTCCAACAACTGGATGAAGCCCTCAGCACCATACCCGAGTCTGATCGTGAACTGATTCTTGGATATTACAGCGGCACTGGAAAGAGCAAGATCAAACACCGGCAAGCTCTCGCCGAGCAATTCTGCATCCGACCAAATGCACTGCGGTTGCGCGTGTTTCGAATTAAGAGAGAGATAAAGAACTACATGTTGCGCACAAACGCAGATGCTCTTGCCGGGGACGCAAACGCAGATCGCGAGGCCGCCTGACTGGCTTCTTAGGGCAGGTTCGGACAAGTTTTACGATACTGTTCCGCACCCATGTATTGACGCCATTCGGCCAAAGTAAGATTTCGAGTCAGGCGGCCACATGCGCTTTGAACCAGGTCATGCGCTTGCCAGAGCCAACGTTGAGATGGGCCCGAACCACTGATAAGAAGACTTCGCGCATCTGCGCTAAAAGCCACCGTAGAGACGATCTGATTATTGCGCCAACGTGCGACTTCCTGTCCTCGTGTCACCTCCCAAACGCGAATATGAAAAGTATCCACCGTAGCTAAGTATTTTCCATTCGGGCTGAAGGCCATCGTATTGATACCGGGGTCCATTGCCAAAGAACTGCGATCACAGACCAGACGTGTCATTTCCCGGCCAGCGGAGACCCGCCATATTACCGCTACGTAGGGTTCGGTCTGAGTTGCCAATAACGTACCATCCGAACTGAGGGCAAGCACTCTAACCTTCTCCCCAAGTGTCGTTCGCGCAATCTTCGCGCCCGTTGTCTATCCGCCAGATTCGAATGGTCGTGTCACTGGCCGTCGCCAGGTAAAGACCGTTCGAACTGAATGCAACAGCCGTCACCGGTATTTTATGAAGATAGAGTCCGACTCGCCGGTGGCTGCTCGCGTCAATAACCTGAACCGTATTATCGTGGTCCATCACAGCCAGGTACTTTCTGTCTGGACTGAAGCCGAAGACTCTGGAGACTCGCAGGTCTTTGGTAATAGCGGTAGACTCCGACTCGTAATTAGCGGGTGTTTCTCTTTGTAGATCGTACACCTTCGCGACTCTACGCCCGTTTACAACGGCAACGTATTTTCCGTCTCCGCTAAATAAAACGGCCCTCACGCCATCATCGCCCAACCCCACTTCGGTTGCACCATTCTCTATGCGCGTCACCTCCTCGTGCCTCGAGGCATTCCACACCCTAAAGGTTTGATCTTTCATGCCGGTCGCTATGAACCGTCCATCCGGACTGAAGGTCATTAGATAGCTATCAGCGTAGCGTTTGTGCTCCACTTCCGACGCAGTACTTACATCCCACCTCTGCACGGTGTGGCCCAGTATTGTTCCGCTGTAGTCTCTGGGTGCGTGAAAAACTTCTGCCCTTGCTGTTAGCAAGTACTCCTCGCCTGAAGTAAAGGTCATAGCGACAATTCTGCCCTCGGTCTTGATGCGCGTTGTTGCCCGACCGGTCTCCACTTGCCGTATTTCAATTTCGCCTATTTTCTCTGCCGTCCTTCTTTCACTGCTTGCCGTTGCAAAATACTTACCATCCAGACTGAAAGCTATCGCTGTTACAGGATCACGATGTTCCACCCGGGCGACTTCGCGTTGACCGGAAATCTCAAAGACACGTGTTACTCCGTCTTGACTGCCAACAGCAATGTGCCTGCTATCAGGGCTCATGAGAGCGACAGTTATCCTACTTCCGCATTTCAGGCGTGCAACCTCTTCATTGTTCTTCAAGTCCCTGATGCTAACGGTGTCTTCGTCAGTTACCGCGGATAGGTATTTACTATCAGCGCTGAAACGGACTTGACTGGCGTAAGGAGTTTCAAAAAACCTGAATTGCCGACCACTATTGAGCAGATAAATTTTGATGCCGCTTCTATTCGCTGTAGCGAGGTATTGAGCATCAGGACTCAGGGTTGAAGCGGACATATCCGCATCACCTCGAAACGTGTGAACTAAGGGCGGGATTAATGTCAAACCCATATGGAGTACCTGCTGCGCGTCCACAGTCGGATACCTCCGCATGGATTCTATTGCGAGCAAGGTACTTCGTTCGAGGAGGTAGTCATACTGGCCGCTTCTTTGTTGAGCTTGCGCCTGAGCTGCCACCTGGCGAGCCACCGCAATCTTACTTTTCCACTCTGCGTCTCTGCGTCTTACCTCAGCCTGTTGTCTTGCTCTCTTTTCGTTTTCGCTCGCGCTCTCTGCGCGTTTACGCTGCTCCCCTTCGTTGGCCCTGGCAACCCTCTCATTCTCTGCGGCTGTTCTCTCTTTCTTCACAGCCTCGAGGGCGCTTTGACGCTGTTTATTCGCTTCGTCTTTTTGCCTTTCCGCGTCCTTTCTTTGTTCGTTGGCATAATAGGCAGCACCGCTGGCTACCACGAACAATCCAAGCAACAAGATGGCAACGGTGCTTGCTACCATTTTGAATATCCGGTGCTGTTGTATGTCCTTACCCACCATCAGGTCTCTAGGCTTACCCTGGAGCGTCGCGGCAAGCGTCCCAACATCATCCAAAAATTGAGGGTGTCTTAAGGACAGGTTACTGGCTTCTTTCGCCCATCGGAGATCCAGATAGTGAGGTTCTTGAAGAAACTTACGTTTGAGGTTTACCGGTAAGGCATCGGTCGTATTCCAATCGAAGTCGTTGGCAGAGTTATTCCACGACACCGTCCCGTCAGTTAGTACGATCACAAACTTTTCTAAAGCGTTGTCGTTGAGGCTGAGCCATTCATCAATTTCGGTCTGGACCCATCGCGACGCAGCCGCGTTCGGCGAGGCTAGCAAAATGAAGTATTCGGATTCGGTTAGTGCCTGCCGGATGGACGGCCATAGTTTAGGCGTTAAAAGAAGACCGGTCCTGTCTCGGAAAACGCGCATGGCGCGAAGTCGATAAAAAGGTTTCGCGAATTCATGCAGGGCGGATTGTAGAGCAGGCGCTAATTGGTTATCTGCCGCGTGGCTGTATGAGATGAATGCTTTATATTGCATGGCTTTGCCCTAAAACTCAGGAATGTGGTTGGACCGGGTCAGTACCACCTGCGGTAGCAGGTGGGTGCGCAGCCCTCAAGCAGGTCGGTGTTATCAACGCAAAAGTCCCCCGCGTGGATCTAACAAGGTGATTGAGCAGTCGCCTCATGGCTGCGCACCCACCCGCTACCGCGGGTGGTACTGACGTTTTCCAAGCTCAACACGGACTTTTGAGGCAAAGCTATATTGCATATGGTCCTCCGCATGCCGACTTATGTATTTTAACGCTTACTTAATAGGTGCAGAAGGTTGGGAAGTTGGGTAGGGCATGAGTTCGAATTTTGAGCAAATTTACGCCGAAGGCGTTCGCTAATGTCAGCCCAGGGTTGGAGCGCAGCGAGAACCCTGGGAATAAATTCAAAATCGAGACCAACCCTGAAAGGGTTAGGCAGTTGGCGAACCCTTGCAGGGTTCAATTACTTTTTTGTGATCTAATCCCAAGGTTGTCGCTGCGCTCCAACCTTGGGCTGAAATTAGCGAACGCCTTCAGCGTTTTTCAACTTGGGCTGAATCTTTGACCTACCGGCTTTTATCAGTAATACTTAATGAGAATTTGTAGCGAATTGCGGTAGTAGGACTAGTTTAAGGTGGGTAGTAACATGAAGATATCTTTAGACAGCTTAGAAAAAGTCGAACTCGCAGGGACGACGTCAATGGCGGCCGGAGATGAGATCGATCCGGATGATTCGCTAACAGCAATAATCAGGGTGAGTGAGCCTGACTACGTTCCGCAAGAGGTAGACGTTCGCTCTCGCATTGATTCGACGCTGATCACCGCCTCGTTCCTGGGCAAGTCGCTCAAGAAACTTCAATCAGATCCGAAAGTTGAATCCGTCTCGCTCTCGAGAAAGTTGCAGAATATGGAGAGGCAGTAGATCCCCACTGCCTCTTCCGCATTCTTTCTTTCGCGCCCGCGTTCTATTTTCTCCTCCGTCCAGTTTTCGTAGACCGGTTAACTTCAACACCAGCTTTAGCCGTGGCCGGTTCTGTTTCCTCAGTGGTCTTTTTGGCCGAAGGGTCTGCACTGCCGTTGCTACCGTTGCTTGAACCATTGTTCCCACCGTTGGATGCAACGGCTGTGACAGGTGCGGCTGTCATAACACGGCTAACAACGTCTCTGGCCGAGACTCTTCCGAATCCGAACCTTGGATCCCACTGCGCTCCCGCCGGAGGATTGCGGCGAGCAGTAGTGATTACCGAGTCTCTGATCTGCGCCGAATTCATAGATCGTCCTCTTGCCCTCGCTTCGGACAGTAGTAATGCAACGACGCCAGTTACTGCCGGTGAGGCCATGCTGGTCCCGGACTTGCGCACCGTTCTGGTTTTTGTTCTGGAGTGAGCAGCTAAAACATCATGGCCAGGCGCCGCAACCTCCGGCTTTTGGCGGCCGTCACGTGTTGGACCAGCACTGGAAAAGAACGACAATGGCAAGCTGGATTTGTGAGCATCATACGAGCCAACAACGATTGTTTCCCTGCCACATGAGATTGATCCGATGGTATGGCTATTATCTCTGGGCTCCGGAAAACTCGATTGGCCTGCGTCGTCTCTTTCGATCCAGGCGTGGAAACTGCCGTCCTGCACTGTGTTTCCCTGCAAGCGAATAGTCCACCTGCCTAACGGAAGGCCGGCTTCCAGGAAAATGCCAATCATGTTGTCCTGATTGTTAGGATCTGACAGGCGATTTGCTGCCAGCAACACCACTCGACCCTGACTCTGCAATGCACGCGTTTGCCCTGGCGCAACGGTGACCATGGTTTCGCCGTTTGGAGCTATGACTTGAACTCCGAACCGATCCTCTCCTTGATACCAGATCTCCAATTCGTTACTGGTCGCATCGTTCGAAGGAATGTTCCAGACGAGGTCAACGCTTCCACCTGCCGCAACTCTTCCGGTTGCGTGTATGCCGTCGCTAAAGGAGTTCGAACCAGCTATCACCATCGCTCTGTTCGACGCTTGCGTCAGCAGCCGATCGATACCAATCTCGACCAGGGTTGAGCCGTCGTGTGGCCCTCCGTTTGTTCCAAGACTGGCATTGATAACGCATGGACGGTCACCCGCTTGCTCAAAGATAAACTTCACGGCTTCCAAAAGCTGGACTGAATCGCCGAACGATTTTCCGACGGCGTTAGGTCCTGAAAATGGAATGTCGTTAGCAGCAGCTTCGACAAAGATGATGTCTGCATTAGGCGCAACTCCGGGCACACCGGATCCACGCCCATTCCCGGCAGCGATATCCATTACGTGCGTACCATGAGTACCGCGCTGAAAAGGACTATCAGGAGGTGGGCCGTAGCCGAGCGCGATATAAGGGTTGGGTTGATTAAGGGCAGCGTTAATTGCGCTTCGCGTATGCACTCTTCCAAAACCGAACGGGCTTGTAGGGCCTGTTGGACCACCTTGATCCCAGATCGCCAGAAGTCTCGTGGTTCCATCCGCGTTGCGGAAATTTTCATGAGCGAAGTCGCAGCCAAAGTCGATTATCCCAACGATTGCGCCCCGGCCGCCATCGCTCAGATTGCCATTGGGCAATAGATCGCCGCGAGCTCCGGTCTCGGCGATAGTTCGGTCAAGTGACGGTTGTAGTCTTTGGGAAGCTTTCAAGCTTGTGACGAAAGGCTGGTGACGAACAGCTTCTACCCGGCGGACGGGAATTCTCCCCGTTACCATCGTTTGGCCGCTGTCATCAGCGGCTATCGTAGCTCCCATTCTCACCTCGCTCAGTGACTCCCACGCAACTGGATCGGTCACTGTAGCCACTACGGCTACCTCATCCACATCCGTAGATGCTCCTGGCAATTTCACGATTCCTTGTCGTGCTCTCACTACAGCGCGTTGCAGACGTGGATCCATTTGCGTCAGCACGTCTACTTCCACGGACTCGAGCGATTCAATTGTGGCCGGTGGCGCTTCGGTGGCGGCTGTGGCCGCCTGAGCGACGAGGCTTTCTAAAACCATCTCCGGCGTAGTTTCGGTTGCGGTACCGGATTCAAACGATAGCGGTGAACGACAATGCGAGCAGTATGGCAGGGCCGCTACAACCGTGCGACAACTGGGACAAACTACCTGGGCCATTTCTAATTTCTCCTTTGTAAAGATGTAAGGGCGCGATTAATGGGTTTCGATGGACTCTCTACTATCCATGTCGATTTGTCGAAAAATGTTTCCGGCGTATTGAATCTGAAACGATTGAGCGCTTTCTGAAATGTATTTCGGGCTTTCGTCATAAGCTATCGAGGGCGGGCGAGAGGTGATTGCCAGATCGAATTAGCCTGGTTCTCGTGAGCGTCTGCGTTCCTTCAACTAGCGCCACATCTTCGTTTGTGAAAGGACAGTTATGACCAACCGGCTCTTCTACAGTTGTAGACCACTTCTGGTTCTTGTGATCAGTTTACTGCTGGTCAGCGCACACGTCGTAAACGCGCAGAACAATAGCAACAACACCAATACGAGCAACGTCAACTCTGCTGCGAACACCAACACGAACGTTAACGCCAATTCAAATACCAACACCAATACCAACCAAAACACGAACGACACCAAGGGCGGTACTGATCAGAGCGCCAAAACAACTCCAACACCAGACTTCCGAGCAAAGCTTCTCGAATGGACTTGGTATCCATGGGCTGTCTCTTTGTTTTTTGGTGGTTTGCTAGCTGCTTTTGCTGCAACCATCATCCGTGTCATCTTGCGTTCTAAATCCTCCTTTCGTAGTCCACTTGGATTACCGGACGGTTCTTTTCGGGCCATACTGGCCTTTGTGCTGGTGGCGTTTCTCGGCTTTTACGTTTACGAGAGCGTAATGAGCCTTTCGGACCTTAGACTTCCGGATTCTTTGCTCGGCATCGTTGCCACCGTAATAGGCTTCTACTTCGGTTCGCGTTCCGCTGAAGGGAAAAGCGAAAAAGTAATAACCGGACAGATCGATGGAACGGTGGTCGACGACACCGGAGCGGCTGCGGGAGGCGCAACCGTTGACCTATCGCAAGCTGGTGTCAAAAAGCTTACGAAGAAGGCTGACGCGAAAGGCAAGTTTAAGTTTGACGAGGTTCCGATCGGCGAGTACGACATTCAGGCTTCCTTGACCGGTAAAAACCCGAGTGATCCGGCGAAGGTGAAGGTAACAGCCGGGGACACTCAGACTGTTAACTTGAAGTTGAAGCCGTAAGATAGGAGCAACTTGAATCATCTGGGGCGGTCACGGAACGCCGCCCCAACAGTTGCCGCCGCGGCCTCGCAGTGGTAGTCTCCCGTCCACCTCCATTCCTTCAACTAAAAAGGGGACGCTGAGATGAAAGCACCAGACTCCTGATCGCTCTTACTGTCGTTCTTTTACTCTCGCTCGCATTCATCGATCGCTCACCCGCTGCGAAGGCTGCGCCGCTCGAACTATCCGGCGAGTTGCATGGTGCGCCATACCGGATACGAGTGCCCGAAGTCTGGAATGGAACACTCCTCATCTTCGCGCACGGATATCGCGACAAGGCCGATCATCCCGGCGAGATCGACAATCGAAATGCTGACGTCGCGCCAAACGCGGCGCTCGAAGCTCCTTTGCTCGCGCAGGGTTTCGCACTCGCGGGAACTGCGTACAAAGACAATGGCTGGGCGATCGGAGACGCGATCCAGGACGTTAAGAACCTCGCCGTCTTCTTCCGCGAAAACGTCGCCCAACCACAACGCACGATCATCGTCGCTGCTTCCATCGGGAACGTTCGTCGCTTACAAGAGCATGGAGCAGTTCAACGGTATCTACGACGGCGCACTCTGCCTGTGCAGCGCCGGCGCGGGCGCTACTCGACTCTGGGATAGCGGCGTTCCGCTTTATCTCGCTTACGACGTGGTCTTCGGAATTCCCGCGTCGTGGGGAACGGTTGGCGAAGTAAGAAACGATATCGACTTCGACACAGAAGTGCTCGCGAAGCTCGCACCCGAACTCAGCAGCATCGCCAACTTTCCGAAGTTTGAATTTATTCGACTCGTCGCGAAGAATCCGGGCCGCGGCATCACGCCGCCACCGCCGCCGGCATTTTTCCCGGGCTGGGCATTGACTGACTTTTTCTTCTTTACCGAAGCACGCGCCGAGCTACAGCGACGCGCCGGTGGTCCAATCGTGCAGAACGTCGATCAGACTTACGATCTGCTTCCCGCTGAGAAAGCATATCTCGCGGGTATCGGACTGCCGACTCCAGTAGTCGATGCATGGCTTGCACAGATGAACGCGCGACCGAAGATCGAAGCAAAACAGTCTGCACGAAATTACGTGCGCAACAACACCGACTACAACGGCAAGATCCGCAATCCGATTCTGAGCGTGCACACGATCATCGATCCGTTGCTCGTGGTGGCAAACGAGTCGGCTTATGCGGAGCTGAATGCGTCGGCGGGTAAAGAGGAACTTCTCTTCCAAACTTTCACGACCGGCGTCGGTCACTGCAACTTAACTGGACCGCAGATCCTGACGTCGATCGGCGCGATCGACGCGTGGGTGCGCACGGGCGTACGCCCGACAGCAGCGTCGTTCCCGGTTCCGCTGGGATTCAACCCGACGTTCGTCCCACCGCCCTTTTAGGGCCCGGGACTGCCACATGGTGTTTTCGCGATGGGGCGGCCACGGAGGGCCGCCCTACAGTTATCCGGTTAATCCTGTAGAATAACTCACGAGCCCTCTTGCTATACCGGAGTTTCGAAGGGACCGTGCGGTGAGTTCTACCATCCCATTGACCAACGCCGTTACAAGCGGCGACGAAAAGCTGTATCCGCATTACTGGCCAATGGCGCGGACGTAAATGAAACTACGGGCGGCGGCCAAACAGCCCTCATCCTCGCCGTCATCTTCGGCCACACAAATCTCGTTAAACTCCTGATGAAGGCGGGCGCCGACCCGCAGTTACGCGACAATCTCGGCCTCAACGCGGTCGAATGGGCACAACGCAGAGGATTGACTGAAGCGCTCGCGATTCTCAAAAACGGCCCCAACAAAGCACTCCGCCACGAAGGATAGTGATCCCGCTCGAAGAGCCGGGGAAAGCAGTTGCGAAAGAGCCTCCTGCCAACCATGGCGGCGAGGAAGTCAAAGAAAGTGCTTCGGAGGCGGAGAAGAGTCTTCGCTGGATCGCAGGGTTCAAGCAAAGGCTCCACGAGCAGGAGTTGCGGCGGCTGAATCGAAACGAGCCACGCCGCCGGAGCAGCCTGCCGTTGAGACAGAACTGCCGCCACCACTGATGTCGGTGGAGACAAGCAAAGCTCCAGCCGTAGTAGTCGAAACTCCGAAAGCTCCTGAACCGGCCAGCACCGAGCCAGAGCCGGCGCCAGACCAGTAACGATCCGCCACCGCGAATATTGACGCCGCCACCAACGCAGCCGGCGAAATCCGGCACGCGCAAGCGATGCCCGCAGTGCAACGCGATCTATAACAGCGATCTGGTTGCGTACTGCGCTCATCACATCGTGCCACTCGTTGACGCCGACGAGCCGATAATCTCTGAGCCGCCGAAGTCGAATCCACCGCTGTTCTGGATTCTGTTGATCGTCACTCTTGCCGGTTCGATCGTCCTGGGCTCACTCATCACGACCTATCTCTACAGATCGAGACAGGCCGCAGCGCGAATTGCCGCTGAGCAGAATCGACCACTGCAAAAGGGATTGCCCGAGCTCAGCAGCGAGCTCGTGGGGAAATCCGTGTCGCTGCCGGAGGCTGAGTGTCCGGTGAAAGGATCGGAGCCGGTGTCAGGCACTGTGGCCGTGCGCGTGATGGTTGACAAGAATGGCCAGGTTTACTGGGCGCGTGGTGCAGGCGGTGATTGGCTGTTGCGCGGCTGCTCGACAGAGGCCGCAATGAAATCAACCTTCGCCCCTGAAAAACTCCGCGGCCGCGAAACCGAAGGAACGATCACCTACACCTTCAAACCTTAATGAAAAAGGTCATATACAGTCCTATAGGACCTATTCTCTTAATCTGCTATCTGCTATTCTTTCTCATGGTCGACTCCCAGCAGACGCGCATCCTCCCGGATGAGCTACGCACGACTAATGTCCCCGCACCCGGCACTATCCTGCGCGAACGCTACCGGCTCGACAGCGAGCTCGGTCGCGGCGGCATGGGCACTGTCTATCGAGCGACCGATCTCGAGCTTCAGCGCGAAGTGGCTGTAAAAGTCCTCTCCGCCCAAAATACCGATGCGCGCGAACGTCTGATCCGCGAAGCACGCGCAGCCGCAGCACTCAATCATCCCCACATCGTGACGATTCACGACGTAGGTGAAGTCAGCGGATTTCCATTTCTCGTGATGGAACTCGTCTCGGGGCCGCGACTCTCGCAAGCTCGTCCAACTGATTTCCCGCGTGTCGTAGTGATCGCGGTGCAGATCTGTGACGCACTCGAACACGCACACAACAATCGCATCGTTCATCGCGATCTAAAACCCGACAACGTTTTGTTATCAGGAACGGGCGAGTCAAGCACTGTGAAACTCGCGGATCTCGGACTCGCGCTGCCTGCTTACGCCGCGCGCATCTCGCGGGTTGGCGTCATCGTCGGCACCGCCGCTTACATGGCGCCCGAACAAGCATTGGGCCAAACAATCGACGGCCGCGCAGATCTCTACGCGCTCGGCGTTTTGCTTTACGAGTTGACAACAGGCCGTGTGCCTTTTCACCGGCGACGATCCGTTGACGATCGTTTCGCAACACGTTCACGCGCCAGTTGTACCGCCGCGCGTGCTGCGTTCCGATATCCCACGCGCTCTCGAAACGATCATCGTCCGGCTGCTCGCGAAAGATCCCGCACAACGATTCAGCTCCGCGGCTGAGACGCGCGCAGCGCTACTCGAGTCACTAAAAACCGAATCTGCTCCGACTGAAGCCGGACCATCTGTTGCGATTCTCGATGCACTCGCGCGCGGTCGTCTCGTCGGTCGCGGCTCCGAGCTCGCCGAAGCGCGCGAGCTTTGGCAGCGCGCTCGTGAAGGACGCGGCCATGGTGTTTTGCTCAGTGGCGAGCCAGGTGCAGGTAAGACGCGTCTCGCGCGCGAGGTCACCATTCAGGCCGCCGTCGACGGCGCGCTCGTTTTGTCAGGCGGCTGTTACGAGTACGAAGCCGCAACACCTTACCTCCCTTTCGTCGAAGCATTTCGCCGCTGGGTACGCGAAGAACAGAACAACGACACGTTACGCGAGATCCTCGGCGACACTGCGACGCAGATCGCGAAGCTCGCACCCGAGATCGAAACGCGACTCGGTCCGTTTCCCGAACGACAGGAGCTCGCGCCTCACGAAGAACGACTGCTCTTCTTCGACACTGTGGTCCAAGTCTTCTCAAACATCGCACGACGTCAATCTTTGCTCTTCTACGCTGACGACTTGCACTGGGCCGATCGCGGCACCCTCTGGCTGTTGGGCCACCTGCTGCGACAACTGCGTAACGAGCGCGTGCTCATCCTCGGCGCGTATCGCGAAACTGAACTCGATCGCGCACACCCGCTCGCCAAAGCACTCGTCGACTGGAACCGCGAACGGTTGATCACGCGCATCGTCCTGCGTCGTTTCAACGAGACGGAAACAGGCGATCAACTCGGCGCGCTGCTGGGCGAACAGGTCAGCGGCGAGTTTGCAGTTGCAGTTCATCGTGAAACTGAAGGCAATCCGTTCTTCGTCGAGGAAGTGTTGAAGGCGTTGATTGAGCGCGGGTCCGTGCGGCGCGAAAGTGGACGCTGGCGCGTTGCGACATGGACCAGATGCTCATTCCGCAGAGCGTCAAAGAAGCGATCGGCAATCGTCTCGATCGCGTTAGTGAAAACTGCAACGACGTGCTGCGCATCTGCGCGATCCTCGGCAAAGTTTTTACTTTCGAAGAGCTCACCGCTGCGGCTGAACAGAACGAAGACACTCTACTGGACGCACTCGATGAAGCTGTAGGCGCGCAACTGATCTCAGCGGGCTCAGGCGATTCGTTCAGTTTCACGCACGACAAGATTCGCGAAGTGCTTTACGAGGAGCTCAATCCGATCCGGCGCCGGCGGCTGCATCGTCACGTCGCCGAAGGACTCGAGCGAAACTGCACACGATCGCAGTGTGCAGTTGAAAAGCTGGCCCATCACTACATCCAGGCCGGCGATCACGAGCGTGGTCTCGAGTATGCGAAACAGGCAGCCGCCGAAGCAGCACGTGTCTTTGCGTTCGACGAAGCGATTGCGGCTTACGGCCGCGCACGCGACTGTGCTGAAGCGCTCGGTCTCACGGAAGAACAGTCGGCCCAGGAAGAAGCGATCGGCAAAGCTTTCATGCTTCACGGCGACACGATCCTGGCTGCCGAACACTTCGAGCGCGCGCTTGCTTTGGCCACGGAACCCGCCACGCGAGTGCGTTTGCAATGCGAGGCGGCGGCTTCTCTCGTCACCACCGACGATCCGCGCGGGCACGAATACCTGCACGAAGCGTTGAAGGTTCTCGATCCGGTTAAGAACCCACTCGAAACGGCAAACGCGCTTTCAACCGAAGCGCGCTTTCATCATCTCGCCGGGCGTCACAAGAAAGCGATTGAGTTATTGCAGCGTGCTAATGAGCTGGTTGCGCCCACGGCGGAGAGCGAGAGTGTCAGCACGTTTGCCGCGCCGATGATCTCGCAGCTCTATGCGTACGCGGCGGGCGCATATCAACATTATGGTCTTTACGATGAGGCAGATCGCTGGGCGCGACGGGGATCGAGTTTGGTGAAAAGCACAACGTTCTGTTCGCGCAAGCGACTGGTTATGAGTATCTCGGTGAAGACGCGGTGCACAAAGGCGAATACGAGGCGGGGTTGAAGTATGCAGAGCGCGAGCTCGAGATCGCCGAAAAGCTTCACTCGCGTGAGCGCCGCGCGTGGATACATTTCTATTCGTCGCAGTGCCGGCTCTTCATGGGTGAGCTTGAGCGGGCCGAACGTGAGTTTCTTGACGGCATCATGGTCGCTGAAGCGATCGGGGAGAAGCGCGCGCTGGCGTTGTTACGACCGAGTCTTGCCGTCGTGCAGGTGATGCAGGGGCGTCGTGATGAAGGGTTGGAGACGGCGTTGGCAAATCTCGAGCAGTCGTCGGCGAGCGGGTTGTATACACATTTCGAGGCGCTCAGATGTTTGGCGGAAGTTCGTTTCAGGCGTGATGAGCTGGAGGAGGCTGAGGAGGTTTGTCGACAGGCGGATGCACTCGTCGCGCCGACCGATTCGCGGGTGAGTCAACTGTGGCTTGGGCCGTTGTACATCAAAGTGTTGATGGCGAGAGATAAAAAAGCGGAAGCAAAGGAGAGATTGGCCAAGTACAACTTGTTAGTTGCTGAATGCCAGTCAGAGCGCTTTAAATCTGAAGCAAGTCGTTTGACAGGATTACAGGATTTACAAGATTAGCAAGATGAATCTTGTTAATCCTGCAATCCTGTAATCCTGTCTAAGGTTTTAGCGGCTACTTACCGCATCCCCATTCTTCAAGTACCGATCAAGAAAGTCGAGGATAGACTTTATACGCACGAATCTCGTTCGCCTTCTTCGTGAACCCGTGGCCCTCGTTGTCGAACAACACATACTCGACAACACCATTGCGCTTCTTGATGTTCTCGACAATCTCATCCGACTCGGGCTTGATCACGCGCGGGTCGTTCGCACCCTGCAAGACGATCAACGGCTTCACGATCTTGTCGGCATGAAACAGCGGTGATACTGCGCGCAGGTTTTCCAGGTCCTTGCTCGGATCGCCAATCTCCTTGTAGAGCGACTTGCGGAACGATTCCCAGTAAGGCGGAATCGACTGCAACGTGCGCACCCAGTTTGAAACGCCAAACAGATCGACTCCCACCGCGAACTCTTCCGGCTTGAACGCAAGCGCGGCCAGGACCATGTAACCACCGTACGAGCCGCCCGCAATCCCGATCTTCTTCTCATCAACATAGCCGAGCGACGCGAGATACTTCTTCGCCTCGACACAATCCCACAACGGCTCACGACCATGCTTACCGTCGTCAGCCGCGAAGAACGATTTGCCGTAGCCACTCGAGCCGCGATTGTTGACACCGAGAATCACGTAACCGTGGTTCGCGAGATACTGCGCGAGCGCACTGTAGCCGACGCGCGTTTGCCCGCCCGGACCACCATGGACCAGCAACATCGCCGGAGCTTTATTCGTCGCACTCGCATTCTTCGGTTTGTAGAGAATCGAAGGAATATCGACGCCATCAAACGACTTGTAACGAATCACTTGTGAATCGACGAGATCCGCGGGGTTGATCTCAGGATTCAGGCTGTCGGTTAGTTTCGTGGCTTTCTTCGTCACGAAGTCGTAAACGTAAAGATTGCTCGGGCTGCGATCGCCGTTGAGATAAAACGCCATGCGCTTCTCACTCGGCGAGATGTTGACGCCAGTGATGTCCGCATTCGGAAGCTGTGGCAGCGGCACGACTTTGCCCGTCGCTGTGTCGTAGATCTTGATCCTCGTGCGCGCGTCTTCGTTGATCGCCGTCACGCGATACTTTCCGTTGCGCGAGAAGTAAGTGTAGGAAACGTCCCACGGCGCTTTCTCAACGACTTCGCTCTTGCCCGTCGCGAGATCGTAACGCGCGACGTACCTGAACTCGCTGCCCGTATCAGTCAGGTAGTAGAGATACTTCGAGTTGACGTCAAACGTCTCTGCGCTGTTCGCAACATCGCCGGTGTGCTCAGTGATGTTCTTCATCTCTTTGGTGGCGACGTTGTAGAGAAAGATATCTGAGTCAGCCTGCGAGCCGCCGCTCTTCTGAAACGCGATGTACTTCTTGTCGTCGGAAATGGTGCCGACGTCCAGGCCCGTTTCGTCTTTGTAAATCAGCGTCGACTTGAACGTATCGATCGGCATTTCAAAGATGTCGAAGAAACGCGCGTCGCGTTCGTTGGTCGAGTAGAAGAACGATTTGCGATCGTGGGCCCAGCCGAGAAAATTTGCTTTCACTTTCTCGCCGGGCGTGAGATCGCGCTCAGCTGCCGTCGAGCTCGCGCAGGTAGATGTGACTGTTTTCGTTACCGCCACGATCGTACGAGTAGAGAAAACGCGTGTCGGTTGGAAGATAGGAGACGGCGAACGTGCTTTCTTTAGTTGAATTGGTCAACTGCGTTGCCGCACCTCCGCTCACCGGGACAGTGTAGACATTAAAGATGCCTGACTTGTTGTTGTGGAAAAGGATCGACTTTTCGTCAGACGAGAAGGAGCTGCCGCCGATGCGAACAGTGTTCATGAACTGCTCGATCGTGTACTCCTTAACGGGCTCGGCCGTTTTCTTCTGCTGCGCAAACGCAGTGGAAGCAGCAACAATCAGGGTGAAAATGAGCAGGGAAAGGCGTTTATTCCGATTCATGGAGAGATATTCCTTTCTATTGGAGGTTGGCGACGCAGACGAATGTGACAGCATTACACGATCTTGTGCAATCTTGTAAATCCTGTAATCCTGTCTAAAAGATGACATCAACACCTACGCTGGCAAATCTCTGAGCAGACTCTAAAGTTTTTTCATCGCCTTCATGATCTAACGACCACTGCGCATGTTTTATTAACAACGCTAACTCAATCGTTCTTCCGAGCGTGAGACTAAATCTTCTCGCCCCTGCTTCAAGCGCGTCACCCTTCGCGTCCGCCAACCAGCTCGCTGCATGGTCCAACGAAGAACGTACGACATTCACGAGCCTGCGAATCACTAACATTCTCGAAACAACTCATCACCACCGTCTCAAATCTTTTTAACCCCTGCTGCGCATCACCATCACTCTGCAACGCGCGCAACGTATCAAGCGCGAGCACGTTCGTCGTTCCTTCCCAGATCGGAAGCACCTGACTATCGCGCAACAACACCGGCAATCCAGTGTCTTCCACATAACCCGCGCCACCAAAGCTTTCGAGCACTTCACTCGTAACCATCACCGCCTGTCGGGCTGTTGTGAGCTTCATGATCGGCGTCAGCAGCCGCAACAGCAGCGCATCATCGTCGCTAGATCTCACGCGTCTCGCTCCGCCCTGTCAGCTCGGCAACATAAAACGCCAGATGAAATGCTCCTTCGAACTCCGCCTGCAGCGTTGCAAGCGTATCGACGGTGCAAAGGCTTTTCAGACAACGGCGCGCCAAACGCGACACGTTTGCTCGCATAATCAAAACTCAGCGCGAGACCACGACGCATAAGCGCGACAGCGCTGATGCCGTTCCACAAACGCGTGATGTTCAAGAGCGGCGCGATATTGCGCACACCGTCAGTCGATCCTTTCACGAGTTGCGCGGGCGTTCCGTCTAAAGTCAGCTCCGCAGTCGGAACTTTGCGCGTGCCGAGCTTATCTTTCAGCCGGTTGATCTGAATGTTGCGCGGCCGGCCGTGCTCGTCTCGCGTTTCGAGATAAAAGAGCGCGAGCCCGCGACCGCCGGGCGGATTACCTTCCGGACGCGCGAGCGTGAGCGCCATCTGCGAAGCGATTGCGGACGTGAACCACTTGCGCCCGTAAAGTCGAAACGTGTTCGAACCTTGTTCCTGTTTCGCGACCGTCTCTGAAAGACCAACGTCAGATCCGCCGGTGAGCTCAGTCATCCATTGCCCGGCAGTCCAAAACTCGTCTCTGTCGCGCGTGATCAAGTGTGGCACCGCGCGATCGATCAAAGCCTGATTGCCGGAATTGAGCAGCGTGCGTGCGGCGCCGTCGGTCATCGCGAGTGGACAACTGTAGATGTCCGTCGACGGCGTGAAGAGATACGCGAGCGCGCATTGATGCACTCGCGAGAAACTGCCATGTTTCTGCTCGTAAGCCGTGGCGACCACGCCGTGCTCGGCCGCAATGCGCTCGGCCACGACGCCACAACGGCGTCAACTCGATCTTGTCGATGCGATTTCCCCACGCGTCCCATTGAGTGAGGGTGGGCTCGTTCAGCCGGTCGGCTAGTTGCAGTTCGTATAGCTCGCCGCCGGCAAGGCGACCCATTTCCGACGAGCGATTCGTGGATGTCACTCAGAACGTCAGCAGGAAGGACGCGCGCGAGATACGAACGCAGCACACGATCGTCGTCATATTGATTTCCGAGTGCGGGAGGAGCTTGTTGAAAGAGATTCATTTCAGCCAAAGATTTACACAGATGAAGCGGATTGCTATTATGTCAGCCTTTTCCTCTTGCCCAAAAGAGAGTCTTCCTAAAAAAGCAATGTCTTACGAACCCCAAGAACAAGACCTGTTTCTCAAATGCCTGCTCGAGGCTAACGTCGACGGCATCATCGCATTCGATCGCGAGTGCCGTTACACCACCTGGAACCGCGCCATGGAGCGCATCTCCGGCGTGAAGCGTGAGGACGTGCTCGGCAAATGTGCGTTCGATCTCTTCCCCTGCCTGACGGAAACCGGAGAAGACAAATACTACTTCGAGGCGCTCGCCGGCAAAAGCGTCGTCGCCGAGAATCGTCCTTACGTCATCGCACAGTCCGGTCGTAACGGTTTCTTCGACGGCTACTACTCGCCACGTCACGACGAGAAGGGCGAAGTCGTCGGTGGCGTCGCGATCGTTCGCGACGTTACCGAACGCAAACTCGCAGAAACAGCACCGCCCGACGATCACAGACGTCTCGCTTTTCACGTCGAGAACACACCGCTGGCCGTCATCGAATGGGATCACGAATTCCGCGTGCTGCGCTGGTCGCCCGCCGCACGGCGACTCTTCGGATGGAAGGCAGAAGAAGTGCTCGGCAAACACTTCAGCGATTGGGAGTTTGTTGTTCCCGAAGATATTGAGACGTCGTAAACCAGGTGGGCCAACGACAGAACCGCGGCCAGGAACATCACGGCATTTCGCGCAATCGCAATTACACCAAGCTCGGCTCGATACTTCATTGCGAGTGGTACAACTCCGCGCTCTACAACGAGCACGGCAAGCTGGTGTCAGTGCTTTCACTCGTGCTCGACGTGACAGTCGCGACGCGTATCGAAGAAGCGCTGCGAAAGTCAGAAGCGCAGTATCGTTTGCTGTTCGAATCAAACCCGCAGCCGATGTGGGTCTACGATCTGACGACGTTTCGCTTCCTCGCTGTGAACGATGCGGCCGTGCGTCATTACGGCTACTCGCGCGCAGAGTTTCTCGACATGACGATCAAGGACATTCGTCCGCCGGAAGACGTGAAGCTGCTCGAGAATTACCTCACTTCTGATAGCGCCGGGCTTCGATCACGCAGGTGAATGGCGACACCGGAAGAAAGACGGCACCGTCATCAACGTCGAGATCACTTCGAATCGTTTGACGTTCGGCGGCAGCGCCGCGGAGTTTGTGCTCGTCGACGACGTCACCGAGCGCAAGAAAGCTGAGACCGCACTGCGCATCAGTGAAGATCGTTATCGCGACCTCGTCGACAACAGTCACGAACTGATCTGCACTCACGATCTCGAAGGACGCGTGTTGTCAGTCAATCCGTGGGCGGCGCGAGTGTTGGGTTACCCGCAATACGCACTCGTCGGCATAAACATTCGCGACGGTCTTTTGCCTGAGTACCGCGCAGCAGTTTGACGAATACCTGCGCACCGTAAAGACTGAAGGCTCGGCGCGCGGCGTCATGAAAGTTCGCACCGCGACCGGCGAAACCAGGCTTTGGGAGTATTACAACACGCTCCGCACCGAAGGCGTTGAGACACCAATCGTGCGCGGCATGGCCCACGACGCAACCGAGCGTCGCCAGGCCTTGAAGCGAGAAAAAGAAGCGCGCATGGAAGCCGAAGCAGCGAACCGCGTCAAAGATGAGTTTCTCTCGACGCTTTCGCACGAACTGCGCACGCCACTCACCGCGATCATGGGTTGGTCCGATCTGCTGCTGCACGACGAAGTCGAGCCTGAAAAGGAGCGCCAGGCGATCGAAACAATCTTTCGCAACGCCAACTCGCAATGCCAGTTGATCAACGATCTGCTCGAAGTGTCGCGCATCATCACCGGCAAGCTGCGACTCGAGTTTGTCGCCTGCGAGCTTCATTCGGTGATCGAGGCGGCGGCTGAAAGCATCCGGCCGACGGCGGAAGCGAAGGGCGTTCGCCTGCAAGTGTTGCTCGAACCGGACGTTGGACCAGTGTTCGGCGATCGCGAACGATTGCAACAGATCGTTTGGAACCTGTTGTCGAATGGCGTGAAGTTTACGCGCAAGGGCGGGACTGGTCCAGGTGACGCTGCAACGGATCAATTCGCACGTTGAGATCGTTGTGAACGACTACTGGCATCGGCATCAATCCTGACTTTCTGCCGCACGTCTTCGATCGGTTTCGGCAGGCGGATGGATCGACGACGAGAACTTACGGTGGCCTCGGACTCGGGCTCGCGATCGTGCGCCATCTGGTCGAATTGCACGGCGGCACGGCGTGGCGGAAAGTGCCGGGTGAAAACCAGGGCTCGAAGTTTACCGTCAGGTTGCCGGCAATGATTGCTAACGAGCATCCGTTGCCGGAGGAGTTCAAGCAACCGGCGCTCGCTGTAGTTGAATCGCGCGATCGAAAGCCGTCATCGCTGCATGGATTGCGTGTGCTGGTGGTTGATGACGAGATTGATGCGCGCACGTTGTTATCGATGATGCTCGAGAAGTGTGGCGCGCAGGTGGTCGCGGTCGGTTCGTCGCGTGAAGGGTTGGAATCGATCGAGAGTTGGAGACCGGATGTGCTGATCGCCGACATCGGCATGCCGGTCGAAGATGGTTACGGGTTGATCAAGAAAGATTCGGCGCTGCCGAAGAAGAAGGGCGGGCAAACACCGGCGCTGGCGTTGACGGCGTATGCGCGAACGGAAGATCGCGTGCGTGCGCTTTCCGAAGGTTACCAGGTGCACCTCGCGAAGCCTGTTGACCGGTTTGAGCTCGCGGCAGTCGTGGCCAGTTTGGGCCACAGATGAACACGGATTGAATCGCAAATCCGTGTTAATCTGTCTACATATGTCTTAATCGCAGCCGCTGACTCTCCATCAGGCGTCGCCAGCGGTGACCGTTGCCTATGGCGAGATCGTCGGCTTCGGCTGGGCCATCGCTGCCGGCCGCGTAAATTCGGCAATTCCTTTACGCCCTCGTTGGCCCACGCTTCCTCGATCGGAGTGATCAAGCGCCACTGGTGCTTCGGCTTCATCACTGCGAATAAACAACGTCGCATCACCACGCATCACGTCCAGCAACAGCATCTCGTACGCATCCGGCGACTCGACGCCAAACGCCCTCTGGTAACAGAAATCCATGTGGACCGTGTGCGGTGTGCATTTCGAAGCCCGGACGCTTGGCGCCAAACGTCACCGTGATCCCTTCGTTAGGTTGAATGCGCAGCACGATCACGTTCGGCTCGATCTCCTCGTCAGGCGTGCGCGCAAAGAGACGCCTGCGGCGTGCGTTTCAAGTGCACTGCGATTTCCGTCAGAGTTGCGCGCGAGACTTTTGCCGGTGCGCACGTAAAACGGCACTCCCGACCAGCGCCAGTTTGAAATATGGAACTCAACCGCCGCGTAAGTTTCAGTCTGTAGATCTTGCTGCGACGCCCTCCTCTTCCTTGTAACCTTTGACCTTCTCGCCATCGATCGCGCCTGGTCCATATTGCGCGCGCACTGTGCGCTCCGCGACCTGCTCCGGCTTCATGCGACGAATCGATCGCAACACCTGCACTTTCTCTTCGCGCACGTGAGTCGGCGTCAAACGCGACGGGCGGCTCCATCGCCGTGAGCGTCAGCAGTTGCAAAAGATGGTTCGCGACCATGTCGCGCAGTGCGCCCGGCTTCTTCGTAGTAACCGGCGCGACTGCCCACACCGCCTGCTTTCCGCCGCAGTGATCTCGACGTAGTCGACGTAGTTGCGATTCCAGATCGGCTCAAACATCGAGTTGCCGAAGCGAAACACGAGAATGTTTTGAACAGTGTCTTTGCCGAGGTAGTGATCGATGCGATAGACCTGATTCTCTTTGAACACTTCGGCGAACTCGTGGCATTCAGCGCTTTGGCCGATTCGAGATCGCGGCCGAAGGGTTTTTCGATGACGATGCGGCTCCAATGGCTCGTCTTCTTTATGCGAGCCCTGCTTCACCCAGACGTTTCACGATCGTTGGGAAGAGCGACGGCGGCGTGGCGAGATAGAAGAGATGATTCTTGCTCGCGCCTTCGCGAGCGAGCTCTTCGAGACGTCCGGCGATCGTGCGATACGTGTTTTCGTCGTCGAGCTCGCCCGCCATGTAGTGCAGGCGTTTCGAAAACTTGCGCCACGTGCTCTTCGTCGAGGTGATCGATCTTCTTTGAGTCTTCGAGCGCTTCGTGCACGAGCGTTTGAAATTCATCTTCACTCATCGGGCTGCGGCCAACGCCGAGAATCCGCACACTCTCGAGACAGCCCTGATCCGTCAACCGGCACAACGCCGGCATCAGCTTGCGTCTCGTGAGATCGCCGGTGGCGCCAAAGATCACGACCACGCACGGCTCCGCATGCGGCAGAGTCAGGCTGTTCAAGTTGAACTGGATTTGGTTCTACAACTATTGCTGACATAACTTCGATTCAATCCTGTCCTAATCTTGTTAATCCTGTCTGAAAATCCGTGGCTACTTCCGCTCCACGTGCCCACCAAATTGAAATCGCATCGCCGAAAGGATCTTGTTCGCAAAATCCGCCTCACCTCGCGAACTAAACCGCTGAAACAACGCCGCACTCAACACCGGCACCGGCACACCTTCTTCGACCGCCGCATTGATGGTCCAACGTCCCTCGCCCGAGTCGGAAACACGTCCCGAGAAACCCTCCAACTGCGGATGCTCCGCAAATGCGATCGCCGTCAGATCCAGCAACCACGACGCGATCACACTGCCGCGCCGCCAGAGCTCCGTGATGTCCGCGATATTGAAATCGTACTGGTAGTGTTCGGGATTGCGCAGTGGCGACGTTTCGGCGTCCGCAGTGCGTTCTTCCTTGCCCTCGTTCGCATGATGCAGCACGTTGAGTCCTTCAGCGTACGCGGCCATCAGCCCGTACTCGATTCCGTTATGGACCATCTTTACGAAGTGCCCGGCGCCCGCTGGACCACAGTGCAAATAACCTTCCGCCGCGGTGCCTGCATCGCCGCGCGTCCGGGCGTCGGCGGAACTGCATCACGTCCGGGCGCGAGCGTCTTGAAGATCGGATCGAGATGCGCCACGACATCCTTCTCACCTCCAATCATCTGGCAGTAACCGCGCTCGAGTCCCCAAACGCCGCCACTCGTTCCGACGTCGACGTAATGAATGCCTTTGGCTTTCAGTTCGCGCGCGCGGCGAATGTCGTCGATGTAGTAAGAGTTTCCGCCGTCGATGATGATGTCGCCTGCAGCAACAACTGTGACAAGCTGGTCGAGACATCGTGTCGACAAGCGCCGCCGGAATCATCAACCAGATCGCGCGCGGTGGCTTCAGCTTCGCGATAAAACCATCGAGCGACGCGGCGCCGGTTGCGCCTTCGTCTACCAGCGTCTTCACCGCTTCAGGATTACGATCGTTAACAACACACTCGTGACCGCCACGCAGAAGTCGCCGCACCATGTTGGCGCCCATGCGTCCGAGTCCAATCATTCCGATTTGCATTAAAAAGCTCCCTTGCTAAGTCTGGGGTGTTTACATGAAGATAACAGAAACCTAACCCTAAGGAGCACTCCGCATGAAGTGTTTGCACCTGCTTGTTCTTGTTGTGGTTCTCGTTGTTCCCGTGATGGCGCAGAAACCGGGCGCTTTTCCGTCGGGTCGCGTAGTCGATCTCACGTATGCGTTCGATGAAAAGAGTGTTTACTGGCCCACGGCGCAGCCATTCAAACTCGAAACAGATTTTGAAGGAATGACGGATAAAGGTTACTTCTACTCTGCTTATCGTTATTCGGCGGCGGAGCACGGCGGCACGCATCTCGATTCGCCCGTACACTTCGCGAAGGGACGTTATACAGTCGATGAAATTCCACTGGAACAACTCATGGGCGCGGCGATCGTGATCGACGTGACGGCGCAGTGTGCGGCGAATCCCGATTACCTGGTGAGCGTGGCTGATTTTCAGAATTGGGAACGACGGAATGGCCGGATCGCGCCGGGCACGATCGTTTTGTTGCGGACCGGTTTTGGGAAGTTTTATCCGGATCGCGAAGAAGTATCTGGGAACTGACGAACGTGGTGCAGAGGCGGTTGCGAAGCTGCACTTTCCGGGATTGGATCCGGCGGCCGCGCGCTGGCTCACGCAGAATCGATCGATCAAAGCGATCGGGTTAGATACGGCGAGCATTGATTACGGGCAATCGACGCTCTTCGAGAGTCATCGGATATTGTTTGAGAAGAATATTCCGGCGTTTGAGAATGTCGCGAATCTGGATCAGTTGCCGGTGAAGGGCTTCTCGGTGATCGCGTTGCCGATGAAGATTAAGGGTGGCAGTGGTGGGCCACTCAGAATCGTGGCGATTCTCTAATATTATGGTTGAGATTTTCAAGAATTCAGAGGAACTAGCACTGGGCCGCGGCGGAGTATTTTGTCGCGCAGAGCCCTGAGACGTGTGGCGTTGTCAGGTGGGTCGACGCCGAGGTTGATGTATCAAATTCTGGCCGATCAGTTTCGCGAGGAGGTGCCGTGGCCGAGGATTCATTCTTCTGGTCTGACGAGCGACACGTGCCACCGGATCATCCGGAGAGCAACTATCGCATGGCGCACGAAGCCTTGCTATCGCACGTGCCCGTCGCGCCGGGAAATGTTCATCGAGTGCATAGTGAGAATCCGAATGCCGCGGCGGCCGCGAGTGAATACGAGCAAACATTACGCGATGTCACGAAACAGAGCTTGCCGCGACTGGATCTGATCTTCCTTGGATTGGGTACTGATGGCCACACCGCCTCGATCTTTCCCGGTTCGGAAGTGCTGCATGAGACCGAGCGCCTCGTCGCCGCGCCGTATGTCGAGAAGTTCAAAAGCTATCGGATTACGATGACATTGCCGTTACTCAACAACGGCCCGTCAGTTGTGTTTCTCGTGAGCGGCGCGGAAAAGGCGCAGATCGTAAAAGAGGTGCTTGAAGGTGAGAATAAATATCCGGCGCAGGTTGTGAAACCAACGCAAGGCGAGTTGATATGGATGATTGATAAAGAGGCAGCGGCGTTATCTGTCTAAGTAAGTTTTAGACAGGATTTACAAGATTTTTCAGGATAGACAGGATTTAATCTTGTCAATCTTGAAACATCTTGTAAATCCTGTCTAAAACTTAACTCGTCGACACAAGCGAATCGACTGACAAAGGTGTCGTCGGCGAAACATTCCCTGACGTAACGCGCCGCTGCTCGATCAACAACTCCTCAAACGCCTTCGCCGACAACGCCTTACTAAACAAAAAGCCCTGCACGACGTCACACTCGAGCGCGGTCAGATACTGAAGCTGTTCCTTCGTCTCAACACCCTCCGCCACCACCGTCAAATCCAGCGCATGGCCCAAATTAATAATGGCGCGCACGATCGCCGTGTCATGCGGATCTTTGCAAACATCGGAAACGAATGTCTTGTCGATCTTCAACGTATCGATCGGAAAACGCTTGAGGTAATTGAGTGACGAATATCCCGTACCGAAGTCGTCAATCGCCACGCTGATTCCCATCAACTTCAACTCGTGCAGCTTCTCAATCGCCTCCTCCGGATCCTTCATGATCGAGCTCTCAGTCAGCTCGAGCTCGAGCCAGCGCGGATCGAGGTTCGTCTCTTTCAGTATGTGCGCCACGTCGGTGATAAACGTCGACTGCTGAAACTGTCGCGCCGAGAAGTTCACCGACATGCGCATCGGCATCAGGCCCTTGTCCTGCCACGCTTTGTTTTGCGCACACGCAGTCCGCATTACAAAGTCGCCGAGCGAAATGATCAGGCCGGTTTCTTCGGCGATCGAAACGAACTCGCTCGGATAAAGCAGGCCAAAGCTCGGATGCTGCCAGCGCACGAGTGCTTCCATGCCCACGAGCTGAAAGCCACGAACATCAACCTGCGGCTGGTAGTGCACGAAAAACTCAGAACGCTCGATACCCGGCCGTATGTTGCTTTCCAGGACAAGCTGTTTCAGGGCGCGTGTGGTGCCGCCCGCCGTGTAGAAATGAAAATTATTGCCGCCCTGCACTTTCGCGCGATCGAGTGCGACGCCGGCAGTCTTCAGCAGTCCCGCTGTGTCACGACCATCGTGCGGATACATGCTGATGCCGATACTGCTCGACACAAAGATCTCCTGCTCTTCGAAGATGAATGCCTGATCGAGTGCCTGCTTGATCGCGCGCGCGACATTCGCCGCGTCCTGTGCGCGTGGAATTTGTGTGAGCAGCACCGCGAATTCATCGCCACCGAAACGCGCCACTGTATCGCTTTCGCGAACACAACTGCGTCAGCCGTTGCGCCACTGACTGCAACAACCGATCGCCAGCGGTATAGCCGAGCGAGTCGTTAATCGCCTTGAAGCGATCGAGATTGAGCAACAACACCGCTTGCATGTGATCGTTGCGACGAGAAAGCGCGATCGCCTGCTTTAGTCGATCCTTGAAGAGCACCTGGTTCGGCAGATCAGTCAGCGCGTCGTGATAAGCGAGGTGATTGAGTTTTTCCTGCGTCTGTTTGTTCTGAGAAAGATCGACGACAAAACACGCGATCTCCTCGTCGTGCATCGCAGCGCCAAACAGGACCGGCAACGGCGTGCCGTCCTGCTTCAAAAAATCTTTTTCGAAAGGCGCGCAGGCGCCGAAGGCCATCAGTTTCTCGAACGCTTCTTCATCGAGACGATGATGTTCGGGCGGAGTCAGGTCATGAATGTTCCGTGGCAGGTTTTTGGAAGTGTAACCGAGCAGGTTCAGGAAACTGTCGTCAGCACTGAGAATGTTTCCGGCAAGATCGGTGAATAAGATAGCGACGAGATTGGTCGCGACCAGACGGCGCAGGGCAGCATCGACTTTGGTTTCCATACGGAGAATGAGAATTCGTTGAAATTAGGAGAGTGAGAACTGGGCAAGCGGGTTGGCCGTCAACCCGTCAGTTAGGCTACCACAGATACGAGCGACAAAAGAAGAGGTTTGTTAGACAGGATGACAGGATTTACAGGATTCACAGGATTGAATCATGTGAATCCTGCAAATCCTGTCATCCTGTCTAAGATTTTACCGCACGGAGCTCGTCGTCGCGGGCGCTGGTCCCGCCGGGAGCTTGTCCTTGAGATAACGCGTCAGCAATCCCATCAAATGCTTCGACGTCCCCGTTCCCTCTGAGATCGAATGTGATCGATTTGGATACGCAAACATCGAAAACTGCTTATTCCCCGCAACCAGAGCATTGATCAACGCCTCCGTGCCCTGGTAATGGACGTTGTCGTCGCCCGTCCCGTGCACGATCAGCAGATTGCCTTTCAACTGGTTCGCGAACGTGATCGGCGAGCTCTGTTTCCATTCGTCAGGATGATCCTTGGGCAGCCCGCCGTAGCGCTCCTGGTAGATCGTGTCGTAGTAATGAAGGTCCGGCACGGGCGCGACCGCCATTCCCATCGCATACACATCCGGATAGCGAAACATCGCATTCAGTGTCGACGATCCGCCGCCGCTCCAACCCCAGATGCCGATACGAGTAGGATCGACGAAAGGCCACTTCGCGATCGCGCGGGCCGCCGCAGCCTGGTCACCTGAATTCACGATCCCCATCTTCCGATAGATGATCTTGCGCCACGCGCGCCCACGCGGCGCGGGCGTGCCGCGGTTGTCAACGCTCATCACGATGTAACCCTGCTGCGCCAGCATCTGGTGCCACAGGCGATTTCGACCGAACCACGTATCCAGCACGGTCTGTCCCCATGGCTCACCATAAACGTGGAACAGCACCGGATAGCGTTTCTGCGGATCGAAATCAGGCGGCTTCATCATCCAGCCGTCGAGTTGAACACCGTCGCCGATGTCTACTTTGAAAAACTCGGAAGGCGCTTGTTTCAACTGCGCCAGCCGGTCCTGCACCTGCTTGTTGTCGATCAGCGTTCGCGCGACGGTGTGTTGCGGCAAGCGCACCACGTCCGTCACCGGAACGCGATTGAAAGTTGAATAATCGTGAATCGCAAAATCACCGCGCGGCGAGATGTTGTAGCCGTGCGTGCCCGCGAGCGTTCGCGGGCGTGAGTCGTTCTTCCTTGCCGGTACCGTCGAGACGCACGCGATAGAGATATCGCTGCGCTGCGTTTTCCGGTGACGCGATGAAGTACATCCAACCGTTCTGCGCATCGACGCGCGCAACGCTGACCACGTCGTAATTGCCGGGCGTGATCGTCTTCACGTCGGTGCCGTCGCGCGATACGGAATAGATATGGCGCCAGCCGTCGCGTTCGCTGGTCCATAGAAAACGTTTGCCGCCGTCGATCCATTCGACGTCGCCGCGCCCGAGTCCGGTTTTGTCCCAGTCGATGTCGCCCCAGGCGACGTCAACCCACGCTTCGTCTTTTTCAGTCAACACAGGACGCACTTTGCCGGTGCGCGCGTCGGCAATCATCACGGTGTTCGTGTCCTGACGGCGATTGAGCTGCTGAATGACGAGCTCATCCGAGCTCGCGGCCCACTCCATGCGCGGCAGGTAGTTGTTGCGCGGATCGCCGGGCACTTCAATCCAGCGTGTTGGACCGCCATTCGCATCCACGACGCCGACACGAGCAGCGGAGTTTGTCTCGCCCGCTTTCGGATACGGGAATGAAGTGGTAACCGGATACAGCGCTGAGGTGTTGTTGAGGAGCGTCATCTCCTTCACGCCTTCGGAGTTGAGCTGCCAGTAAGCGATCTGTTTGCTGTCAGGACTCCAGCGGAAGCCGTCGCGACAAAACAGTTCTTCTTCGTAGACCCAGTCGAACGTGCCGTTGACGATGTAACGCGAACCGTCGGTGGTGAGTTTAGAGATCTTCGAGTCGCCGGAAAGGTTTTCGACGTAGATGTTGTTCTCGCGTACGTAGCCGGCGCGCTGGCCGTCAGGTGAAAACTTCGCAAACATCAGACTCGACGGCTTGGCGTCAGCGCCACCGAGTTTCTTCAATGTGTTGGCCTTGAAATCGAGCACCCAGTAGTCGCCGCGAGTGTTGCTGCGCCAGACGCGCTCGGAGTTGGTGAAGATGAGTAATTTCTGCTCGTCGGCTGTCAGGGAAAACTCTTCGACGGCGAGTGGCTCAGCGGCGCCCGCGGGCGTGAGTTTCTCGGCGGAGACTTTCACGGTGCGCTCGCCGGTGCTCACGTCGTAACGAACGATGTCGAGAAAATTCTTTTTAGCCGGCGACGGCTCGAGTGCGAGATAGCCGCTACCGTCTGTCTGCCACTGGACCGGTCCCAGCGGCCTGATCCGGTACGTGAACATCGAATCCAGCGTGAGGAGTGATGGATCGGATTGCTGCGCGTAAACAGGAAGTATTAAGAGGAGAAAAAGTGGAATGATGTAAAGTCGTCGTTTCATTTTAGTAACCTCATTCTTAATCATGTACATCTTGTGAATCTTGTAATCCTGTCACAGCTTTTTACAGGATTACATGATTTACAGGATTGTACAAGATTTAATCACTGCGTCCAATCACTGCCGCGATGGCCGCGATCAGATCCGCCTGTTCGATCGGTTTCGCCATGTGCTGCTGGTAACCCGAACCGAGCGCGCGCTCGCGATCTTTCCGTGACGCGTAACCCGTCAACGCTATCGCCGGGGTTGCGCCACCCTTCTCCACCGGCAACGATCTCAGCTTGCGTATCAACTCGTAACCGTCCTGATCCGGCATACCAATATCGCTAATCATCACGTCCGGCAACTCGCCACGAAACACCTCGAGCGCCTCTGCCGCAGACTTCGTCGACGTCACGCGCGCGCCATGACGCTTGAGCATCGTCCCGAGCAGCTTCCGTGAATCGTCATCGTCCTCCACCAACAACACGTGTACACCATCAAGCCTGACCACGCCTTTGCGACCGCTACGCCGCTCAACTTCACGCCGGCGCTCTTCCGCTCGCGCCGGATCACGTCGCTCGTCCGCGAGAGGAAGATCAACTATAAACGCGGATCCCCTGCCGAGTCCTTCACTCTCCGCGGTGATCGTTCCGCCATGCAACTCGACCAGATGCCGCGCCACAGCGAGTCCCAATCCGAGCCCGCCCTGTTTCCTCGATATCGAACCTTCAGCTTGCCGGAATCTATCGAACACGTACGGCAGAAACTCCGCTGAGATCCCGTCGCCAGTATCCCTGACTGTCAGGCGGGCCGTCGACTCAACACACTTGAGATAAATGTTCACACTGCCGCCGCGCTGCGTGAACTTGATCGCGTTCGACAGCAGGTTCCAGATCACCTGTCGCAGACGATTCGGATCGCCCTTCACTAAACACTCACTCGGCTCGAAGCGCGTCTGGAGTCTTATACCTTTGACGTCAGCCGTCGGCCGCAACGCATCGAGAGCGGCGTCAACGATCGGTGCGAAGTTGAGCGGGTGCAGATCGAGCCGGAGATTACCGGTGATGATTCTCGACACGTCGAGCAGATCGTCGATGAGTCTCGCTTGCGCGCGTGCGTTGCGCTCGATCGTTTCGATCGCGCGCGACGCGTTCGAGCCTTCGACTTCACCGTTGCGAATCATCGACGCCCAACCGAGAATCGAAGTCAAAGGCGTGCGCAGCTCGTGCGAGAGCGTGGCGAGAAACTCGTCCTTGAGACGATCGGCCTCTTCCGCGTGCTTGCGTGCGTCGCGCTCGCGCAACAGCGCAGCGCGACCTTTCCTCCTCGGCGCTTTGTCGCGCCGTCACGTCGAGCACGAGCGATAAAACTGAGATCAGTTTGCCGCGAGCGTCGTGCAGCACGGAGTTGTACCACTCGCAAAAGAGCACGGAGCCGGCGCGCGTGTAGTTGCGGTTGCGCTGCACGCCCTGCACTTCAACGCCTTCGCGCTGGCGGTTCGTCACAAGCGCCACCGCATCTTCATCATCTGCAAAAACGAAGCGCCACTCGTTGACGTGTTTCCCGATTACCTCTTCCGCCTTCCACCCGAACAGTCGTTCAGCAGACACAGACCAGCGTGACACACGAAAGTCGCTGTCCCACTCGATGACGGCCAGCGGCGAGCTCTCGACATGAAATGCGAGTTGACGATACGCAGTGTGGGCTGCTCCTTCGGCTTGCTTGCGCGCCGTGATGTCAGTGATGACGGCTATGCCACCAGCGATGTTGTTTTGTTCATCGATTAGGGGTGAGTAGTGACTCTCGAAAACGCCTGTCTCGGCAGGTCCGTAAGGATGGAACTCTGAAACTGAGTCTTTGCCTTCGAGCGCGGCGACGAAGCAACTGTCGTTACCTTCTTCGCGCAGGAATGGGAAAATATCGCCCACGCGTTTGCCCAGCACTGCTTCGCGGCTGAAGCCGGAGATGCGCTGCATGGCCCGGTTCCACGCGATGATGCGGCAGTCGCGATCGAACGCGAAGATACCGTCGACGCTCGCGTCGATCAGCCGGTTGAGCAGAAGTGTGGAAGTGTTTTCCAAATTTTGCGCCACGGATTACACGGTTAAAGCAGTGAAGGGAGCCGTGTAAATCAGTGTAAATCTGTGGCTTACTTTCCTGTGAGCAGTATCAATCCGGTCGCGTCGCGCACCAGTATATTTGATCCCAGCAGGACCGGCATGGCCCAGGTCGCGGCTTCAGCCACTTCATAGCGACGCTCGACCGTGAACGCCGTGGTGCCGCGCTTCGCAACGATCAGATCAGCGCCGTTCGTCAGGAAAACGACGTGTTGGGGAGTAAGTAATAACGAAGCGTGTTCGCCTTCTCTGCCCTCAGTGGCCCAGCGCACGGCGCCAGTCTTCGCATCAATCGCAAAAAACTGTCCCTTCTTCTTCGACGAATGACCGTAGACGAGACCGTCGCCGAAAACTGGCGAGCTCATGTACATCGCGATGTCGGGGTTCTTCCAAACTTCGGTTGCCTGCCACTTGTCCGCATTTTTCGTCAACGTATAGGCATGCGTGCCTTGTCGTGTTCCTGAGACGATCAGATGCGTGCCGGTCCAGAGTGGTGTGGCGATGTTCTCATGCCACTCGTCCGGGAACGGCGCTGACCACAGTTCTTTTCCTGTTTTGCCGTCGAGACCAACGATCGAGCCTTCGGTCATCGTCACGATCTGCTGGCTGCCGCCGGCTTCGATCACGACTGGCGAAGCGTAGCCTGGTCCAAGTCCTTTCCACTCCCACTCAGTCGCTCCGGTCGCCGGATTGAGTGCAAGAATCTGGCCGCCGTGAATGTCGCTGCCAACCTGGACCACTAAACGTCCGTTGACCAGCAGCGGCGACGCCGCGGTGCCACAGAACAATTTCGAAGTATCGATCGATTGTGAAAAGTCTTTGGTCCAGAGTTGTTTGCCGGTGGCGGTGTCCCACGCGTTGAGAACTCCGGTGACGCCAAGTGTGAACAGGCGATTGCCGGCGACGAGGGGTGTCGCGTTTGGTCCCTTGGCCATGTTGACGGCGTACTGGTTCTTCTTGAACGCCGCCTGGTATTTCTGCTCCCAGACTACTTTGCCATCAGCGAGATTGACGCTCGCCACAATCTCTT
This sequence comes from uncultured Acidobacteriota bacterium, assembly GCA_963748155.1. Lineage (GTDB taxonomy): Bacteria > Acidobacteriota > Blastocatellia > Pyrinomonadales > Pyrinomonadaceae > PSRF01. The sequence continues at coordinate 587,446 of CAVVHV010000008.1, forward strand.
CCGGATCGCGCCGCCCATGAACAAACGCGCGCCCTCCGGAAACGACGGGCGACGAGTAGCCTTCCCCAATCTCGACGCGCCACGTTCGCTGCAACGCCTCCGGCCACGCTGCCGGTGCATTTTTCTTCGTCACCGATCCATCACGCGCCGGCCCGCGCCACTGCGTCCATTCCTGCGCCGTTGCGGTAACCGTTGCCGTCAGGAATACAAAGATGAAGCTGCTTAAAAGTCTTAACTTGTTCATGGGTTGTACCTCTTTGGTCAGGGAAAAGATCATGCCACAAAAAGGCACAAAACGCACAAAAGGATTGAATCCAGCGTGCAAACTCATGTTACAATTCTGTACTTTCTGTGCCAGTTGTGTGTTAGGGCAATGGCTTCGAGAGCACGGTGGCGATGAGGTCGTTGAGGCCGGCGTCGGAGTTGTTGTGGAAGCTCTTATAGAGGGAGGTGAGATGGGCCAGCATTTTGGCTTTGGCTTCCGCTTGCTCCGGGCGGGTGCTGAGGGCGACTGCGCGTGCGTAGGCGTCGATGACGCGTTCGCCGAGCTTTGTCGACTCGCTCCAACATCGCCTGCTGCTCGGGAGAGGGCGGCTTGTTGCCGAACTTCGTGTTGTATTCCGCGGCGACTTGCCCGTACTCACCTTTCAGAATCGCGATGCCGAGAAGGTTGTAAGTCAACGGATCGTCCTTGAACCTGCTGCCCGATTTGACGGCCTTGGTGAATGCTTGCAGCGGCTTCCACCGGCGACTGCGCGCGCACAAACCAGCCATACGCAAAGTTAAGAAAGCCGCGCGCGTCTTCGACAGTCGCGAATGGACGTAAATGTCGACACCTTGCCGGCCTCCAGCAGCGCGAGTGCGGTATTTGCGTAGTCAATGGTGTCTTCGTTCAGAGACGTATCACCGGTTTGCGCGTTGTCGTAACCGGCCTCAACCAGCGTCGCAAGGACGAAGAAATTCTCGGGCTCCTTCTTAAGCGTCGCGCGGCCAATCTCAAAAGCTTTCGCATACTTCTTCGCCTTGTACGCTTCGAGCAACTGGTAATTCTTCATCACGCGCTCGTACTCGGTGACGAACCGCCGCACTTCCGCGAGATGTGGATCGACATCGTTACCAAACCGCCTGACGTAGTCCTTCGCATCTTCATACGCGAGCCGTTGCCGGTCCGCGCTCGGCACTTTCCTGTTCTCGGCGAAGCGCGCGTAAAGCTGCTCCTTATCGGAGTCACTCATCGCCGTCGGCATCGTGGGATTTCTTTGTGCCGAGACGATTGGAGTTAGAGCCAGGAAAACGATAATGGCGATGAAGAGGTGTTTTGAACGTGCCATGATGGCGGCATGCTAACCCAATCACACGACGTCGGCAAAGCCTTTTCGCGTCCGCGCAAACCACCAGTATCCGAAGATGAAAATCACGAGCGCGAAGACGGTGAAGTACGCCAGACCACGCCAATCGGGCGCGGCGCCGTCGAGAAAGATGCGGCGATAACTGCGGATCAATGAAGTGAACGGATTGAGATTGATGAACGTGCGAAAACGTTCCGGCACCATCGACTCAGGATAGATAATCGGCGTCAGATACATCCACGCCATCAGCAACAGCATGATGCCCTGCGTGATGTCGCGCAGGTAAACGCCAAGCGACGCGATGAGCCATGCAGCGCCGAGTGCAAACAGCAGTTGCGGAATCAGTAGTACGGGAAGCCAGAGGCCGGTTATTTCGAGGCGCTGGCGGATGATGATCGTTGCGATCAGTAATGCGACGGTCGCGAAGAGTTGATTGCCGAGCGCCGCAAACACCTGTGCGGCGGGCAGTGCTTCGAGGGGGAACACGACGCGCTTCACGAGATTTGAGTGGGCCAGAATCGTGTTCGCGGATTGCTGCACGGATTCCTGAAACATCGACCACGGCAGCAGACCGCAGAAGAGATAAAGCGCGTAGTCCCAGTGAGAATCGTTGGCGCCGAAGCGCGCGCCGAAGATGCCCGCGAAGATGAACGTGAAGATCGCGATCATCACGACGGGCGTCAGCACGGCCCAGGCGATGCCGAGTGCCGAGCCTTTGTAACGACCAAGCAGCTCGCGTTTCGCGAAGGAGAAGATCAGATCCGATCGCGACGGATTGCGGTCAGATGTGGCATGCTGAATCATGTAAATCTTGTAATCGTGTTGTAGACAGGATTTACAAGATTAACAGGATGAGACTCGCTAAGTTATCTTTCCGAGACCGCGCCAACTGTTCTTGTTGTGCCATCCGATCGTCGATGTCGCGGGCGTCGATGTCGCGCCACCACGTTTCGAAGTCGTCGCGCGAGATGTAGAACGCCGTCGGCGCTACGAGATGATCGAAGACGATAGTGTGTTGCTCGCGCCAGCCGAAGCTCGAGATCGCATTCAGATAGTCGTTGTAAAAAAGGTGTTTCGCGAGCGACGAGCCGCGCTTGTTCAGTGGTCCATACACGAGCTTCGTCGCGAGATACACACACGCCGCGGGTATCTTCGAAACTTGCAGCAGCGCGCGTTGATCGATCCGCGACGTGATCTTCTCGCGCACCGGATTAACAAATCGCGTGATCCACTCGTTGTTCTCCGCGCCATAAATCCACGCCGATATGTGACCACCAGGTTTCACTTTCGAAGCCAAAGCCAAAAATCCGCCACGCGGATCGGGCAAGTGATGCAACACGCCGACTGAAAAAGCATAGTCGAACTTGCGCGCGAGCGGCAGGTGATAGATGTCGGCCTGAATGATGTGTGCGTTGGGCAGTGCGCGCGTGGCGGCGAAGGCTGTCTCAACGGCAACACTCAGATCGATGCCGATCACGTCGCGTGCTCCCCAACGCGCGGCGAGTTGTGTGTGCCGGCCTTTACCGCAACCACCTTCAAGCACGACCTTGTCGCGGAAAAACTCGGGCGTCACGGGCGCGATCCAACCGAGAAACTGTTCGGCGTAGCGCTCGTCTTCCTGTGTGAAGTGCTGCCACTGCCAACCAAAGCCCGCAGCAGTCGCGCGCTTGTCGCTCTCGACGTGATCGAGATTTGCGAAACGCGGAATGCCGGAAGTAATAGGAAACGAGGACGAGCAGGACGTGCAGCGCAACTCACCCTCGATGATCTCTCCGTCTTCGGTTTTGGTGACGGAAAGATCGAAAGGTGCTTCACACGATGGGCAGACGAGGTACGAGAGTAGCGTTTCCTTCACGCGCGGCAAATATACCATTTAACCGCGGATGAACGCGGATGCAGGCGGATTTAGTTACACTCGCGGCTGGTGTGAGTGGGAACCATTGTGAAGCGGTTTTGATACTCGGCGGAATTCAGGAAGTTGCAAACCAGCGAGCGCGCCGCATCGGGATCGCGCAGTGGCTTACTCTTGAGCGTGTTGACCCACGCGTTGTAACCCGGCTTCATCCGGACTGCGGCGCAGGTAGGTGAAATACTGGAACAGCACTAACGCGTGGTTGTAGTTTGCATCGACAACACGCTGGTCCGACAGCGAGTCGCGCCAGCACAGCGGCACGACCATTCGCAGAGTCGTCCAGCAAACCGATCAATAAACTTCGCTCGGACGCGAAATCGACGCCCGTAGTTTGAACGATTGTCGCCAGCAGCGAATCGACAAACTCCGCCGGCTTCATCGTCGCCGGAAATCTTCCGTTTGAACTCAGCGCGTTCCACAAACGCACTCGCGAGCGCAAGGCGCACTGCTTCCAGCTCACTCTTCTGACTCAGCACAACAGCGCTCGATCAGCTTCCAATTCCGCATAACGCGGCTGGCGTCCGAGTGCGGCCGAGTAGAGCCCGTAGAGAAACACGCCCGTCGCAGGCAATTCATTTTCAACGAGCAGGTTCGTGGAGATCTCGATTCTGCGTGCGCGCAAACAGTCGCTGCGGGAATTGCAGCCGGAGAGTTGCGCCGTCAGTTTGTCGAGCATTGCTGAATCAGGTTCACGGCCAGTCAGATCTGCGTACTGCTGCGTGACGAAGAAGCGGAAATCATCAACCGGATTTGAGAACGTCGAAGCGACGCCCGGATCGATCGTGATCGCGCCCGGCACGTAAGCAGTCTCACCGGAGTTGGACTGGAGTCGAAGCGTGTAATCGCCAAACGGCGCATTCGCCGCTACCTGCAATTCGATGCTGACAACCGGAAACGGCGCGGCAATCTGTTCACGCGTCAACGTTGCCGGATCGACAGTGAAGAACGGCGAGTTGACGGCAATGCTCGTACCCGGCACCTGATCGACACCTTCTCCGCCGAGATAGATCTTTACGCGCTTACCGGGCGCAAGCGGCAGAGCAACGGTCGAGAGCTCCGCGTTCAGCCCGATCACTTTCGGATTCAGAACCGAAGCCTGTGGCGGTACCAGACTCGAGTTGAGCGGCGTCGCCACATCAGCCTTAACGATGACCTGATTCGACAACTCAAAACTGCGAAACTTCTGCGCCGTATCCGCACCTGACGCAACGACCACTCGATACTGTCCCGGCGTCAGTCCTTCAAGATGGTACGTGCCGTCTTCAGCAGTCACATCACTCGCGATTAGTCGACCAGTTGCAACATTCTCGGCCCACACGTTCACACCATTCAGCGGCGTCAACGCGCCGGGCGTGCGGTTATCGACGAGACGTCCCTCGATACGCCCGAGTCTCAACTTTGGACCATAGAGACCGCGAATCTTTTGTCGATCTTCTTCACTAAGCGTGCGCTCAGTCAGCGCGGGCAAGCCGAAGGTGCCGTTGAAAGCCTGGCGGCTCTGCATCGTCGACGACAAAACCGACGAATGGTCCAACCCGAGCAGGTGACCGATTTCGTGTGTGAAGGTCGCTTCGAGATCGTACGTGCCGGGCGTGCCGTCAGTGGAGAACTGAAGCTCCGTTCCGTCATCGGCGCGCGGTCTTGGATTGATGCTGATGTCTGCTTCGGCGATGTTGCCGGTTTCGGGATCGAAGAAAACGCGCGTGCGTCCGGTTGTCGCTTCGGAGTTGAACGCTTCGTTTTCAGGAGTGACTGGCGATCGTCAACAGGCTGATTCCATCGCCTGCTTCTGCGGGACTGACGGAAGTCGCCTGGGACCACGTGATGACGAAGTTGATATTTGACAGGCTGGACCAGCGGGCGAGGGCGCGGCGCGCGGCGCCGACCACGTCGCTATCCGGTTTGATGTTCGCGCCGGGCGACAGCAATGACGTTGAGAGCGCGACCTCGATGGTCTTCCTCGGCCAGCGTATTTTCCGAACAGTTTGGGCGGAAGGTTCGAACTCGAACGAGTCGCGGATCTCGAGTCGCTCTCGGGTGCCGAGAGAAAAAAATAGCGCCACACTCGCAATGATTGCGACCGGATACTGCATCTGAACTTTCCTGGCGGCGAGGTCGAGTAACGCGGACGCATGGTACCACGGTTCAGCCACAAAAAGGCACAAAAAGTTTAGCCACAAAAGGCAACCACAGATTACACAGAATTGCTTTCTGCTGCAGATCTGTGGATGCGTTTATGTGCCTTTTGTGGCCTGAACTAGTTGATCGTTATGTGTGGTGCGGTGGCCGCGGGCCGGCTGAGGGCTGAGGTCGTGCCTCGCACAAACGCCACCTGTATCGGAACGTCTCCCGCGCCCGCCAATGACGCCGGAAGCGTGAAGGTAATGATCTCAAATCCGGGCATTTCCCGGTTTGGCTGAATAGAAATGATCGCGTCACCAGTAATACTGGTGGTTCCCACCGTGATGCTGACCTCGGTCCGCGCGGCAAAGCGCATACCCGTAACGCTCAACTCGATCCTCGTCGGCACCAAATTTCCGCTGCCGTCGTCCGAAGTGACACTAAACGGCTCTGCCGTTCGCGCATTCGGATTGGTGATGTTGAAAGCGGCCGCGCGCCCGCCGGCATCATTTGTAGTAGTGAAAATGTCAGGCTGCGCAAAAATAATCTGCACCAGTCCACGATGAAGCGTGTCGGTATTCGCGCCCGTGTTGAGCACGTTAACCGCGACTGTGGCGACCCCGGGCAGTAAACCAGTCGGCATCACAAAGTTGATTTGCTTGCTGGCGTTACCAACGAAATAGAGTCCGGCGGCGCCACCGTTTACGCTGAGGGAAACACCATTTAGCTCCACTGGCAACGCAGGACTGCGCGTCGTTTCCGAACCACCCGAAGCAGTCGCGTCAGACGGCGCGAGTGCAACAGTCGAACGCACGATACTGAGCTCACCTGGAGCGAGGCCAATCGGCGCTCCGGGAACAGGGCTCGGCGTTGGCGTCGGACTCGGAATCGGACTCGGAACGGGTGTCGCAGCCGCAACAGGCATGTTGCTGGCGCCAGTAAAGAACGAGAGCACTGCCGACGACGACTCGGTGATCGTCGGAGTTATCAGGTAGATAAAGCTCAGTCGAACCATCGGGGTTGCCACCACCAAGCTCAGCACCGCCAAGTGAAAACGCGATGCGCTTGCGGGTTTCACTCGCGATTGGTCGCGTACCACCGAACGACGCCAAAACCGTGACGTTAGTGATTCGCGTAAACGTGTTCGACGATGTGATCGGAAGTGGCGTCAGGTAAATTTCCGCCGAGTTGTCGACGTTCAAACCTTCAGGCGCAGTCGCAATCGAATCCGGGAACGTTCCATTAGGACGGAAGTTCAGGAATGAAGTGAATACGAGAGTCGATGGATTTAGCGACGCGTCGTAATCAGTGAAAGTCGGAAAGCGCAGAAAATCCGAAATCGGCGGTCTTGTGCCGACCTCATTGAACGTATCACTCCCGACCGTGTAAACCCACGCGCCGAGAACCTGGCTCGTCGGCGCCGCATTCGACTTCGGATCGGAAGCCCGCGATTCGAAGGCAATCAGTCCTCCGTTGCGGCTCATCCTGCGACCGGGGCTAAGAACATTCGTGTTCCCGATGTCATTCAGTGTCCGCGTGACCTGGAAGAAAGGACTGACCGCGCCACCAGTAAAAGTCGCCGTAAAGATCTCGGCGTTGTTGTCAGCGTTGTTGGTGGACAGGTTGGCGCTCGACATGAACGCCACTTTAGATCCGTCCGCAGACAGAGAGGGATTGGTAGAAAAGATCAGACCAATTCCGAGCGTGGCATCCTGCGTCTTTGTCGCTTGCGTAAATGTTTTAGCACGAGACGGTGTAAAAGAATAATTCCGGATTGAAATCGGCATTGCCAACACTCGGAACGAGATCTCTCGTGGAGATAAACGCGATGATAGCGCCATCGTCAGAGATCGTGGGTTCGCGATTATCGTCGGCGAAAAATGGAGTTGCTGAGGAAGATCCCGCCGTCGGTGCGCGGCTCGCGGGCGTGTCGATCGTAACCCGGTCAAATATTCCCGTGGCCAGATCCTGGAACGGCAAATCAGTGCCGAGAGTTAGATCAACGTCGGCAACTGCAGGAACGCGATAGATCCAGATCTCCGAATTCGCATCAGTGCTCAGTCCATCAGGTTCAATGCCATTGAAGTTCTTCGGATCCGGCGCATTCGAACTGAAGACGATGATGTAACTGCGCAAGCCGCCGACGAGTGCCGGCGCCAGCGAGATCATCGGAGTGCGATTATCGATCTCGATCTTCACCTGGGAGCGGTCCGCCGGTGTTGGCGCTGGAGTCGGCGTTGGACTCGGTGTCGGTGTCGGACTTGGCGTCGGGGTCGGGCTCGGTGATGCTGCCGGGAGTGCAACGTTTTTCGTGTTGGTGATCTGGAAGATGCGACGTTGCGCGTAGTCGGCCAAAAAGATCTCGCGATTGCCGTCGGCGTTATTCCGAGTAGTACTTTTTTCAGTGGCTACGTCACCATTCGAAGTGAAAACGACAAAACGGCCGTTTGCACTGATGTCGCTCACGATCGAGTTAAAAGCTGATGTCGGAGTTGAAGTGAGCTGGACGGTGAATGGGTCCGGAGTCGGACTTGTAGTTTGGGCCGAAATGGAGGCAAGCGAGCCACCAATTAGCACAGGCACGATGATGGCGCACAAGAACCAGAAAACTTGCTTCACAGATTCCTCCGAAATAACAATAAAGACGCAGATACGAGCAGATTAGATGCCCTCGGGGAGCTGAGCAGCGTCGCGCAGTGAAAGTATTATTGCCGGCACCGGCGATTAAAGAACGGCCATTTTAAGCAGAACCCCTCCGCTTCGCAAGCAGGGAGGTATTTTGGTAATGTCCTAATTCGGTCTTCTCTGCGCGACCTCTGTGTCCTCTGTGTCTCTGTGGTAGTTTTCCTTGCGATTTCTATAACCACAGAGACACAGAGAACACAGAGATCGCACAGAGAAGAAAAGTCATATAGGGCTTATACAGGAGGATCCCTTTGCCGAAGAAAGCGCTGATTACTGGAATTACCGGTCAGGATGGCAGTTATCTCGCCGAATACCTGCTGAGTTTGGGCTATGAAGTGCACGGCCTGGTCCGGCGGGTGGCCCTCGAAGCCCCCGAAACAAGGTTCAGCCGCATCACCCATCTGCTGGACCGCGTCACGCTCCACGCGGCCAGTCTCGAGAGTTACGCCAGCATTTTCCACGTCTTCAGCAAACACGATTTTGACGAGTGCTATCACCTCGCGGCCCAGAGTTTTGTGGCGGAGAGCTTCGCTGACGGCTTTTCGACCATGAGCACGAACATCAACGGCACACACTACGTGCTCGCTGCGTTGCGTGAGCTGCGGCCGCAGTTGTCGTTTTTACTTCGCCGGCTCGAGCGAGATGTTCGGCAATGTCAACGAAGTGCCGCAAAAAGAGACCACCGCGTTTCAGCCGCGCAGCCCTTATGGAATCAGTAAAGTCGCCGGGTTTCACCTGACCAGAAATTATCGCGAGGCATACAGGCTCTTTTGCGTCAGCGGCATTCTCTTCAATCACGAGAGCCCGCGACGTGGATTTGAGTTTGTGACGCGCAAGACAACCAGCACTGTCGCGCGAATAAAACTCGGGCTCGCCAACGAGCTCCGCATCGGAAATCTCGACGCCAAGCGCGACTGGGGCCATGCGAAAGACTACGTCCGCGCGATGCATTCAATGATCGAGCAGCCCGAAGCAGACGACTTTGTGATCGCGACTGGACAAACGCACAGCGTGCGTGAGTTTTGTGAGATCGCTTTCGGTGAAGTGGATCTCGATTATCGTGAGTTTGTGAAAGTTGACGAGAGATATTACCGTCCGGCGGAAGTCGATCTGCTGATCGGCGACGCGTCGAAAGCGCGGAAAGTGATCGGGTGGGAACCGACGTACACGTTCCGTGAGTTGATCAAAGAGATGGTGGCGTCAGATCTGGAAGCACTGTCCGCCGACGTCAGGTCGAGAAGATTTCTCACGCAAAGGCGCAAAGGCGCAAAGGTCAACGAACTAGAATCGCTATGGCTATCGCAGTCCGCGTCGATTCCGTCTCAAAGCAATATCGCATCTACGATCGGCCCGCGGACCGTTTGAAAGAGACACTTACGCGCGGTCACTGGAAAGCGCATCGCGAGTTCTGGGCACTGAAAGACATCAGCTTCGAAGTCGAAGCGGGCACCACCACCGGCATCATTGGCCCAAACGGCTCGGGCAAATCAACGCTCCTCCAGATCATCACCGGCACACTCGAACCTACACACGGCAGCGTGGCAATTGAGGGTCGTGTGGCGGCGTTGCTGGAGCTCGGTGCGGGATTCAACCCGGAGTTCACCGGCATCGAAAATATCTTCATGAACGCCGCGTTGATGGGTTTCTCAAAAGCCGAAACCGAGAATTTGCTTCCGGAGATCGCAAACTTCGCGGAGATCGGCGATTTCATCTACCAGCCGTTGAAGACGTATTCGAGCGGCATGTACATCCGGCTCGCTTTCGCCGCTGCGATCGCCGTCGCGACCGCAGATACTGATCATCGACGAAGCACTCGCCGTCGGCGATGCGGTCTTCCAGCATCGCTGCACGCGCCGCATCAAGGAGATGCAGGAGAATGGGACGACGATTCTGTTCGTCTCGCACGATCCGTCGGCGGTTCGGGCGCTCTGCAATCGCGCGATCCTGCTGAACCAGGGACAGAAGATCGCCGAAGGCACACCTTCCGACGTGCTCAATCGCTATCAGAAGATCATCATGGCTCGCCAGCAGGCGTACGAAGCTAATTTGAAAACCGCGGAAGAACCGTCAACGGCGACGGAGTTTGTCGAACGTAAGACGACGCCGCTGAGTTACGTGTATCGTCACGGCGATCGCACCGCGGAGGTATTGCAGGTCGAACTACTCGACAGCGCGTTGCATCCGGTCGAGCTTGTCGAGACTGGCGAGCCGGTCATCGTTCGAATTGTTTACGTGGCGCACGAAGATCTCGATGACGTGGTTTGCGGGTTTCTGATCAGGAATCGTCACGGCATTCACGTCTACGGAACGAATACCGAGCTTCAGGAAGTACCTTTTGAACGAGTGAAGCGTGGCGAGTTGACTGAGGTGACGTTTGAGTTCAACTGCTGGCTCGCGCCGGAGATGTTTTCGTTATGTGTCGCGGTACACAGCAGCGCGGGCGTCAGCTTTGACTGGCTGGATGGTTGCTTGTTCTTTAGAGTGATGTCGGCAACGAAGATGGAAGGCGTGGCGAATCTGAACGCGACGGCGAGCAGCAAACGTCTCGCGGGCAGCCGGGGCCATACATGTAATCCTGAAAATCTTGTAAATCCTGTAAAAAACTGACGTAATGACCACGCAACTCGACAAAGGTGACGGTGACGGCCTCGATCTGGCCCAACTCATGGACCAGATCCGCAAAGACGCCGAGAACCGCAAACGCAACTCATTCAACAACGGCGCCCCGTCGTCCTATCGACAACTCATTACTCAAAACTTTGACGCCCTGCTCTCACCTCACAAAACTGCCCTCCCGCCTCTGAAACTTCAACCGGACCTGGAAAAACGTGAACAATATCAACTGAACGATCTGCTCGGTTTTCACGACGAAGTTTTCCTGCGTAACGCTTACAAAGTCATCCTGAAGCGCGAACCGGACGACGTCGGTCTCGCGCATTTCCTGAAGAACCTGCGCAACGGCCGTTACAGCAAGATCGATGTTCTCAGCAGTCTGAGGTTTTCACCTGAGGGCGAAAGAGCAAACGTTCAGATCGAAGGCCTGGGAAGGCTTCGGGTGTTACGAAAACTCTATCGTGTGCCGGTTGCCGGTTACGTCCTGCGTCTTGCAGTCGCGATAGCCCGACTGCCCGTCCTGATCACGAATTTCCGCCGCGTCGAGTCACACACAATGGCCCAACTCGACCGCGTCGCCGGTCATATCAACGAAGCCGTCGCGCACCTCTCCGACGAAATGCGTAAGCAGGCGAGAACAAACCGCACGCAGTTTGAAGCTCTGCAAAAACAACTGAACGAGCTGAAGGGTACGGTTGCGATTACAGATCAATTCGCTGATACGCGAGCACGAAAAACTCGTGCAGAGTCACAATGCACTCAAGCAAACGCAGAGCACGGAGCAAGCAGATCTCTCCTCGCGGCTTGGGGAAACGAGCCAACAGCAAGCGGCAGTTCAGGAACGTCTCGCAGCGGAGTTGCAGGCGTTGAAGGTACAGCTCGAAAAGCAAATCGATGAATTAATTGAGCGACTGCAAAAGTCGCGGATGGACATCGCCCAACAGGAAACACGGCTCTCGCGCCTGCTCGATCGCACTGATATGTCGTTGGCCGCGGGCGTCGCGAGTCGAAACACAGCCTGCACACCGCGAAGAAGATCATTTACTCGATTCACTCTATTTCTCGCTCGAAGACGTCTTGCGCGGAACGCCCGAACAGATCAAGGAGGAAGTAAAGGTTTATCTGCCCGTGTTGCAAAACGCGGGGATCGAGTCTGACATACTCGATATCGGATGTGGGCGCGGCGAGTGGCTCCAGGTGCTTCGCGAAGCAGGATTTCAGGCTCGCGGAATCGATCAGAATCGCATCCTGATCCAACAATGCAAAGACCTCGCGTTGGATGTGGTCGAGAGTGAGGCGCTCACGTATCTGGGATCGTTGCCGGATGGAAGGCTGAGTGCCGTCACTGCTTTTCACTTCGCCGAACACCTTCCACTGGAAACGCTCGTGAGGTTTCTTGACGAAGCAGGGCGCACGCTCAAACCCGGCGGGCTGATCATTCTCGAGACTCCGAATCCTGAGAACCTGCTGGTCGGCAGTTGTAATTTCTATCTCGATCCGACGCACAAGAATCCGATACCGATTCCGACGATGAAGCTGCTGCTGGAAGCGCGTGGTTTTCGTTGTGAAGAAGTTTTGAAACTTCATGCGGTTGAGTCCGCGAAGATCGAAGTCAAGGATCAGCTGACCAGCCATTTGAATCACTTTCTTTACGGTCCGATGAACTACGCCGTAGTCGCGCGCAAACCCGACACGCAATGACACGCATCGCGATACTCACACCCACACTCACGTCGGCTGATGCTGTGAGCAACGACGTACTCACAATGCGTCGCGTGTTGCGCGAACGTGGTCACGAGGTCCGCATCTTCGCGGAGAATTCAAATCTCGCGGGCGAACAGATCGAGGCGCCCGCGGCAGCGCTGTCGTATTTGCGCGACGCAAAGATGACGTGCTGATTTATCACCACTCGATCGGTTGCAGTGCCGGCGTTGAGACGATGCAAGCAGCGTCGTGCCGGAAGATCGTCAAGTATCACAACGTAACGCCGCCCGAGTTCTTCGAAGGCATCAGCGAGCAGCACCAGCACCTTTGCGAAAGCGGGCGGTCACAACTCAAAGACATCGTCGCCGCGCAGCCGGATCTTTATCTCGCTGCGTCAGCATTCAATAAGTCAGATCTCATCGCTGCGGGTAGCGAGGAGCACAAGTCGTTCGTAGTTCCGCCGTTCAACCAGGCGGACGCACTGCGTGCCGGCGAAGCGGACCTCGAGCTTTTCGATACTTACCACGATGACAGCGTCAACTTGTTGACTGTGGGCGGCGTGCGTCCAAACAAGGGACACGCCGATCTGATCGAGGCCTTTGCGACTTACTACTATAATTTCAACGGTCAGGCGCGTTTGTTCATCGTCGGCGCGGCAAACAACGCGTTCGATCGCTATGCGGGAATGTTGCGGCAACTGATCGACTGGTGGTCGATCGATTCGCGCATCGTGTTTACGGGAGAGGTTTCGAACGAGTCGCTGAAGTCGTATTACCTGCTCGCTGATGCTTTGTTGATGACGAGCGAGCACGAAGGCTTTTGTGTGCCGCTTAGTTGAAGCGATGGCGATGAAAGTCCCGATTGTCGCTTACGCTTCCACCGCGATTCCCGAAACCGTGCAGGACACGGCGCTCATCTGGGATGAACGAGATCCATACCTGATGGCCCAATCGATCGACTTCCTCCAGATGAATGAAGCGGCGCGGATGGCGCTCGTTTACCGAGGCTCGCGTCGTTACGAGGAGAATTTTTCAAACCGCGCGATCGAGAAAAAGTTTCTTGATGTTAGCGCTCAGGCCGGCCTCGCGTTCTAAGTTGAAGAAGACGTTAGACAGGATTTACAAGATTTAGACATGATTTACATGTTAATCCTGAAAAATCCTGTAAATCCTGTCTAACGACTGTTGCTAGAAGAATGACGCGCGTAGCGATCCTAACACCGAGCTTGACGACTGCTGACGGCGTCAGTAACGACGTTCTGGGAATGTATGAGGTCCTCACCAAAAACGGGCACGATGCCCGCATGTTCTGCGAGAGTCATTCACTAAAACATTCCGCCGTGTCTGACGTCGCGCGCCTCAGTAAGTTTCTAAAAAGCTCAACTGACATTCTCATCTATCATCACTCACGAGGCTGGCATCCCGGCGTGCAACTCGTCCGCGAACTGCATTGCCGTCGCGTGATCAGGTATCACAACGTCACGCCCGCTGAATTCTTCGCGAGTTTCAGTCGAAACGGAGCAGGACGTATCCGAGCAGAGGACGAAGAGAGTTGATCGACCTCGCTGCGGCGCAATGCGATCTCTATCTTTCGGCTTCGTCATTCAGCATGCAGGAGATGATCGCTACCGGCGCTGATCGCCTCGAGATCGTTTGTCGTGCCGCCGTTTCATCACATCGATCGACTGTCGACGATCACTGCGGATCGCGAGACACTCGAAAAATATTCCGGTGACACTGCAAATATTTTAACTGTCGGCCGCGTGGTGCCTCATAAGAACGTGCATCACCTCATCGAAGTCTTTGCGCACTATCATTTCGATTACAACAACAAGTCGCGCCTGATCGTCGTGGGCAAAGGCGGCGAGGGGTTCAGCACATATTCGAAGCTCCTGCATCGTGCGGTGCAAAGGCTCGGTCTCACGAACGCTGTCGTCTTTACCGGCGGCGTTTCTGATGAAGTGCTGAAGGCCTACTACCTCGTCGCCGACGCATTTGTTACTGTTAGCGAGCATGAAGGATTCTGTGTGCCGCTCGTCGAAGCGATGTCTATGAAGCTGCCCATTACAGCCTACGCATCGACCGCGATTCCGGAAACGTTGGGCGATGCCGGCATCGTCTGGACCGAACGCAATCCAATGCTGATCGCTGAATCGATCGATCGGTTTGTTAAAGACGAGTCTGTGCGAACTGCTTTGGGCGAGCGCGGCTACCGCCGTTACGAGTCGATGTTTACGAATGAGAAAGTCGAACGCATCTTTCTACAGGCGATGTCTAAACTGCAATGAGTAGAGTCGCAATCGTCGTACAAAGGTGCCACGAAGACATCGTCGGCGGATCAGAAACACTCGCCTGGCACTACGCACAACTCCTCAGCGGCACTTATCAAGTCGACTTACTGACGACCACCGCGATCGACACTTCCGAGTGGGCCAACACGTTACCCGCAGGAACGGAAACGAAAGACGAAGTCAGGATCGTCAGGTTTCCGGTGACTATCGGACGCAGTGCTTACTGGTCCGGCCTGCACCGTCGCCTGGTGGAGGAGTTTGGCCCAATCGTGCCGACAAGAAACCAGGAGGTGCCGCAGCTTAACTGGACGATGGCGTTACAGGAAGACTTCATTCGTCATCAGGGCCCGTACTCTGAACCGTTGCTGCGTTACATCAATGAGAATTGGCGTGACTACCGCGCAGCTCATTTTCATCACTTATCTTTACCCAACGACTTACTTCGGGCTGCAACAAGTTCCCGCCGGTCGTGCGCTTTTCGCACCAACACTGCATGACGAGTTGCCCGCTTATCTTCCGGCGTACAAATACGCGGCGCGACGCGTCGCGAGCTTGTTTGGCTGACTGCGGCGGAACAGCGCGTGGGCCAGAAACTCTGGGGCGACCTGCCGGGACGAGTCGTTGCGATGGCGATCGAGACGAACGTTCGCGAGCCACAGTGGATGCCCGTGCCTTACCTGCTCTACTCCGGTCGTGTCGATCCGAATAAAGGCTGCGTTCAGCTTTTCGATTACTTCCTGACTTTCAAGAAGACACATCCATCGCCGTTGCGCTTGATCATCACAGGCAAGGACGACATGCCGGTTCCGCAGCATGAAGACATCGAGTTCAGAGGGTTCGTGAGTGCGGAGGAGAAGTTCCGGTTGATGTCTGGCGCGATGTTGTTTGTGAGCCCGTCGCCGAACGAGAGTTTCAGTATCGTGACTCTCGAAGCGATGGCGCAGAACACGCCGGTGCTCGCGAACGACGCCTCGACGGTTTTGGCGGATCACATCAAAGACAGCGGCGCGGGTCGCGTCTACAGCGACTACCAAACCTTCGCCCACGCCTTGAATGAATTATCTGTCGAATGAAGATCTACTCACGAACCTGGGCCAACGCGGCCGCGACTACGTCCTCTCCCGCTACCAAACCGAAACCGTCAGAAAATCTCTAATCGCCGCGATCGAATCTAACGCCGAAGGCGTTGACTAATCTCCCAGTCTAACGCCGAAGTGTGGGCTACTTTTAGCTCAGTCTAAACACCGAAGGCGTTCGACTAATCTTAGCTTAGTCTAAACGCCGAAGGCGTTCGCTAATGTGAGCCCAAGGTTGGAGCGCAGCGACAACCTTGGGTATACAACACAAACAAAATTATAAAACCCTGAAAGGGTTCGGCAGTTGGCGAACCCTTTCAGGGTTTAAGAGCTATTTTTCTTACGCACCCAGGGTTGTCGCTGCGCTCCAACCCTGGGCTCACATTAGCGAACGCCTTCGGCGTTTAGACTGAGCTAAAAGTAGCCCACGCTTCGGCGTTAGACTGAGCTAAAATTAGCCAACGCCTTCGGCGTTATGATCAATTACGAAATCGTTGTCGATACTCCAGGGAATTAATAAAGCCATCCGTCACCTGCGTCGCCACACCACTACGATCCAGACCATCCGTCCAGCTATTAACACCCCGCATATCCGGATCGCGCCGCAGGTAACCAAAGTAGTGCAGAATGACAAAGCTCTGATTCCCGAGCCGCATCATCTCATCACTGTCGATTCGCTGCCGAAACCCTTCGCCACTTTGCCGTTGCTTGAACTCCTCAGTTGCGGCAAGCTCAGCGGCCATCCGATCCCTCACCGCCTCCACAGGCTGCGTTTTCAGGTATTCACTGAAAAGCGCCCATCGCCTCCATGAACTCTTCATAACGCGGCATGCGTCCCAATCCGGCTTGATACATTCGCAGGATGAAAAATCCGCGCTCGTGAAAACCGGTCGCGAGAAAAATGTTGAGCGCCACATGCGCACGCTCGCACGTCTCGTCCTGAGGCTGGCAATTCCTGATCTTGTTCACTTGCGAAGCGATCACTTGCGCGTCCGGTTCCTGGCCCGCGAAGTCACGGTACAACTGGCGCACGAAAAATTCCGTATCGTCAATCGGACTGGGCAGACTCGGATCGAATGCTTCAACCTCCGGATTAAGCTCGAGCCGGCAAACTTTCCCGGTAATCTTCTGCGAATCGATCCACTCTCTCACTTTGCTCTCGTAATCCGGATTTTTGAAAAAGTAGAAACCCCAGTCGCGTGGAAATTGGCTGCTCGACGCATTCAGAGTCTTCACGCGAGAAACAGCCGAGATCATCATCCCATCGTACTGATATTCGGCCGTGGAGCGCTTCGGATTTGGACCAGGCGCGACGTAGAACGCAGTGCAGTCGGTCGGAAGCCTGGCCGCCATCGTTTTGAGGTAAGCATCTTCGACGCTTGTCGAAAATCCAGTACCGTTGACTTTCGGCACGCCGAACTGCTCAAACACACCAAACGCCGCGACCAGCAACACAGCGACAGTCAACGCTCGCTTACCAGACGCAAACTGGAGCGCCTTCTGCAATCCATACGCAAACGCGATCGACATCGGCAGAGCCAGAAAGATCACGTAACGCGAAACTGCTCGAATCGCGCCCGCGGCAGGAAAGTATTGGTAGATGTATTTCCACAGCGAGTGACCGCCGACTTTGACCCCGAGCACGATAAAGATGCTCGTCGCCAGGATCATCACGCCGAGAAACAGCGGACCCGATCACGACGAGTCCCGTGCGACCTTTCCTGATCAACCAGACCGATGCAACCGTGAGCGCGATCCACGCGAGCGAAGGAATTAAGCCAATGCCGACCATGAGCTCGCCCCACGTCGACGGCCGCGGATCACCTACGATCCGTTTGTAAAACCATCCCCAGACGAAGTTGCCGTCGCCCATCGACAACAACGACACGCCAGTCGGGAATCATCTCCATGACGAAGTCAAAGCGATACCACGTGCCGACGCGTATTGCCGGCAGGTAGATCAAAACAATCGGAATAAACCCAACCAGAAAAACCGCGGCGCCGATAATTATGGCGCGCCGGAATTTCCACACGTTGGCGATGATGAAGCTGCGCGATGCGCGAAATGCGAGTGCGAGCAGAAGAAAGAGAATGAGTCCAAAGCGTGAAGTACCACGCGTAGTAAAACGTGGTGGCGAGTTGCACATTCAAACAAACAGCGGCGAGCGACAAGAGCCAGGCTGCTTTTCGATCACTGATTGTTTCCACTTGCTTCGCAAGCGTGATCACGAGCGCAAAGATCAGTGGCAGCAAGAACACGTATTGCAATTGCAGGTGCGTGAGCTGATTAAATTTCGGACTATTGAACGCAAAGAACATCGCGCCCGCGCAGGAAGGTACAACGTCCAAAGCCCAGCGTCCGGTACAACAAAACAAACGCAGCGCAGTAAGCAAGAAACGTGAGCAGAATGATCATGAGCTCGGTAGACGTAAACATACTGAAACCGAGCGCACGGAAAAACGAGTAAGGCGCAGCGAAGCCAAACAGCAGATCGGAGTATGCGAGGGTTCGCTTCGTCGGGTAGAAGATTCCGGGATTAAGAAGCGAGGCTTTGCCGAGTATCGATTGATACCAGTGCTCGCAGAAGTAGACGAACCCGCGCACGTCGCCGCGATCGCCAAAAAACTTGTCGAAGCCGGAAAAGAATTGCGACGAGTGATACAGGATCGTCCCTGCGACACCGAGCAGAAGAGATGTCAAAACCGCAGTACGCTGTTTGTGCTGCATCTGAGGTTTCCTTCATCCGCGTTTAACCTCTGTGCCTGCGTCTGGACCATAGGTCCGCCGTTGGGCCAAACGACGAGGAAGTACGGCTGGCCGTCAACCTTGCCACGCATCTCGAGTCTGCCTCCGAGTTTTTCAATCTCGGCGATATATACCTTCATCTGCTCGCTGTCCTGGATCAGATATTGTCGCTCGCCTCGCTCCCAGACAAACTTAAACATCTTCTCGCGTATCTCGTGGTCAGTGAACTGAATCTTGAATGCAGGCTTGTTAGCGTAGTACCAGAGTGAACCCGTCAACAGATCCGCCCAGACCCACGCCTTGTCATCTACAAGCTCCGAGGGCAGCAGAATCGGCGCATGTGTAGTTGCTCTTTCAGGCGCGGGGATTGAGGTCACGCTGAGCCCAGACTCGGTTGAGTGTCGCAGCGCCGGGCCAGAGGATAAGCGCGAGTGCCACCCACGAGAGGATCCGGCGCGGCTCAAATCGCGGCGCGACAGTACTCGTGACTTCCATCGCAAAAGCTCCGAAACCAAGGAGCGTCACCGTCGCGAATACCGAAGAGATCATGTAGTGCGCGCCATTGATCCGGTGCAGGAGAAAGTAACAAAGCGTTGGCAGCCACAGAAGCGCGACCGCCAGCACAAATCGTTTCCAACTCAATCCGAGACGATTGAACGTGCTCTGAGTCTCGTCGCACGTAAAGCATCAGGAAACCAATGAGACCGATGAACCCGGCAACGAGGGCCCAGTTGTCGACGGATCCATCCCCGTTAACAAGGAAGTAGGAAGCGCTCTGGCCTAAATATTTAAGCGTCGGTGGTTCAGCGTCTGCCCGCGAATACGTTGTCAGATACCAGGCGCCCGCAACCTTATGCTGGTTAATCACGACTGGAATCACGCCCGCGATGGTCACGCCGAGCGCGAAAACTACCGGTAGACTTTTGATTCGGAAGTTGCGAAAGCCTGGCCAGAGCAGGACCAAAAAGCCCGCCGACAATAAGAACGACGGCAAACGGATCATCGTCGCCAATCCCAGCGACATGCCGGCCAGCAATGCGCACAGCAACGCGAGGCCATCGCGATCAGCAGTCTTGAACCGCAATGCGACGAGGCTAAACACACACGTCAAAAGGATCGGCACGAGTCACCGCATTCATCGAGAAACTCAGCGCGCCGAGTCGCGCCATCACCATAAGCCCAAGGGTTAGTGCCAACACAACTAACCCGATCGATCCCCACGCTCGCTTCCAGGCCGCAATCGCCAACGCTGCGAAGCCGGTGACGATGAACACCCATACAACGAGGCGATTCAAACGATAGACCGCTTCCCCCTGCGGAAACATCGAAAGCACGAGACCAGTTCCCGGTGGGTATTGCGCGACCACGTAGCCGGATTGCGGGGCGTAGTGGTGCGCGTGAGGCGCAATTGCCTCATCCCAGCGCGTCACCGGAACATTGTTTTGCAGCATGAAGTTGATCAGCAGTCGCGTTTGCGTCGACTCGAGCTTGAACTCAGGCCACGTGCCGCGCTCGTACGCGTGCCGGATCTGTTTCGCCATGCGCAGGTAACCAAATGAATCGCAGGCGTAGGCAAACTCTTCGGTAGCGAGTGATCGCCGGTAAGAAGTGCGCGCTGAAATGTAAAAGGAAAAAGCGAGTAGCGCGACCCAGAGATAAACAAGGATCCTTGGCAATTTAAGCATTTCTTATTTTGTGCTTTTTGTGCCTTTTTGTGGCAAAGACTAGTGTCGTTCCAGTCCGAGTATGCTGAGAAAGAAACTTGATAACACAGTTTGTAGTCCGAGCGCGATTAAAGTCACTGCCGGGATCACGAGGCGCAACGTTCGCGACGGATCGAGTGGTCCAAACGACGTCGAGCTCCAGAAACTCAGCGCGTAGATCGACAAACCGATTCCAGCCGCGAGCAGGAGTGCGCCTGCGAGGATGCCGGTTTCGAGTTTGATGTAACGGAACAGCGTCTTGAGTCGCGGATCTTCCGGCAGCAATCCTTCAGTGATCGCAAAGACCTTCGTGAAGATCGCGAAGATCACCGTCTGGTAACCGATGACGATCGCCATCGCAGCATAGAGAAACGTGTGAACGTCAAGAGTGATGCCGTCGACGACTCTTGGCCCAACGAGCAGCCATCCACTCACCACCGCGCCGACAAGCATCAGCAACAGACCCGGATACAGAAACAACCAGCGCGGACTGTAAAGCAGCAGGAACCGCAGGTGACGCCAGCCGTCGCGCCAGCTTCGCAGGTGTGGTGGCCGGTTGCGTCCATCGACGGAGAGCGTCGTCGGCACTTCCGTGATTCGCAATCCGTGCAAAGACGCCTTCACCACTGTTTCACTGGCAAACTCCATCCCTGTCGTGCGCAAATCGAGACGCTGGATCGCTGCCTTGCTGAAACCGCGTAGACCGCAGTGAAAATCACCGCACGGGCTGCGGAAGAAGAGCCGTCCAATGCCGGTCAACACGGGATTGCCGAGATACTTGTGCAACGGTGGCATGGCGTTGGGTGCGATGCCGCCTTTGAAACGATTTCCCATCACGAGGTCGTAGCCGGCGCGCAGTTTCTCGAGGAACGGGCCGAGGTTGGTGAAATCGTAGCTGTCGTCGGCGTCGCCCATGATGATGTACTTGCCGCGGGCGGCCTTGATGCCGCCGAGGAGCGCGCTGCCATAACCTTTTTCGGCCACATGAATCACTCGCGCGCCTAAAGAAGTGGCGATTTCCGGTGAGCCGTCCGTGCTGCCGTTGTCAGCAATGATGATTTCGCCGTTGACGTTCAGATCATCGAGCGATTTCTGGGCTTTTTTGATACACGTCGCGAGGGTCTCGGCCTCGTTGAGACACGGCATCAGAATCGACAACTCGGTCCGGTTGCCGTCAGTTTTGATTTCGGATGGGGTAGTCTGGACCTCTGTAAGCATATGTTAGACAGGATTACAGGATTTACAGGATTTAATCATGATAATGCTGAATCCTGTCTCCAAATCGATTGATTGACGCCTCCGGCGCAGATCGCTATACTCGGCCCTTAGTAGCGCGCGAGGCGCTTACGGACGAGACCCCAATCCGGCCCACCCGAACACATTAATTGGGAATCTAGGAGAAACAATGAAGATCGGTTTTAGCTTTCTGATTATTGCGCTTCTCAGCGCTGCCGCCGTCCCTGTTCTGGCTCAATCGCCTCCCACGCTCAGGATAGTTACCGAAACGCCGGGTCTGCCTTCGGAGCTGTTCTACGGCAACATCAAGGTCAAACCCGTGCGCCTGAGACCGGGAACGAATCAAGTCATCACTATCACCGACATCGATTTCTTCGTGCAGCAGCAATATATCGACTTTCTGGGCCGCATGCCAGATTCGACCGGTTTTGCGAACTGGGTTGCGACGCTGAGCGCCTGTCCGGATGGTGGTTTTGGAGAGAATCTTAATCCGAGCTGCGATCGCGTCCACGTCTCAGCCGGCTTTTACCTTTCGACTGAGTTTCAGGGCCGCGGTTACTTCGCCTATCGCTTCTACGATGCGGCACTGGGTCGCCGTCCGCTGTACACCGAGTTCATTCCGGACATGCAGAAGGTCGGTGGTGCCCAGTCTCCCGAGCAGGAAGTCATCAGCAAGAACCAGTACATGAACGACTTCGTGCAGAAGCCCGAATTCAAGGCGATTTACGACGGTCTCAGCAATCAGGGTTATGTCGACAAGCTTGAGCAGACGGCCGGAGTCACGATCTCGAATAAAGCCACGCTTGTGAGCGCGCTGAATGGCGGAACACAAACGCGTGCCCAGGTGCTGAGAACCGTGATCGAGAGCCGGCGGTATTTGATAAGTTTTTCAACCGTGGGTTTGTGACCATGCAGTACTTCGGTTACCTGCGACGCGACCCGGATCCGATCGGATTCACAAACTGGGTCAACACGCTCAATGCCGATCCTGCTAACTTCCGTCACATGATCTTCGGTTTCATTTTCTCGACTGAGTATCTGAACCGGTTCTAAATAGGAAGCGACGTTAGACAGGATTTACAAGATTTTTCAGGATTGGCAGGATTGTCCTGTTCATCCTGAAAATCTTGTAAATCCTGTCTAATGTCTTTTAGCGTGAGTTCAAGAGCTCGCGATAAACCTCAAGCGTCCTCGCCGCTGTTTGTTCCCACGAAAATTTTTTGACGTGAACCTTGCCGAGCTCCGCGTAGTTCTCCCGCACACGTACATCACTCAGCATCTCCGTCATCGCGCGCGCTATGTCGTCGACGTCTTTCGGATCGACGAGTCGCGCCGCACTGCCGACCGTCTCCATTAACGCCGGCGTCCGGCTCGTGATCACCGGCGCGCCACAGGCCATCGCTTCGAGCGGCGGCAGTCCAAATCCTTCGTAGAGCGACGGGTAAATAAACGCCGCGCAAGTTGAGTAAAGCGCGCACAGGTCTTCATCCTCAAGATATCCTGTCAGGCAAACGCGGTCTGACACTCCTTTCTCCTCTATGGACACTCCTTTCTCCTCTATGAACGAGACGAAATCATCCATCATCCAGCCTTGCCCGCCCGCAATCACGAGCTTCGGCGACAGCGATGTGTTGCGCAGCATTTGATCGAACGCTTTGACGAGGCGACGCAGATTCTTTCGCGGTTCGATAGTTCCTACAAAGAGAATGAAATCTCCTTCTATCCCGAGACGACGAAGGAGTTCAGGGTCCTCCCTTTTTTTGAACACTGGCCTGGGCGCTTCGGGTGTGACCGCTACTTTGTCAGGATGGATTCCAAATGCTTCGCAAAGCTCGGTTTTTATGCTGTTGCTGGGCGTGATGATTTTGGAAGCTCGCTTTGCCATCCATGGCAAACGCCAGCGCGACCGCCAGATGAGATCCTCTCGGTGAACTCCAGAAAGCAGCAGCATCGATAAGTCGTGAATCGTTACGACAGTGGGGCGTCGCGACCAGAATGGGATTTCGTAGTTCGTGCCGTGAAAGAGGTCGAAGGAGTTTCGTAGAAGGTAAAGCGGCAGGCCGAGGCTCCACCAGCGCCTTTTCAACAGACCGCGTGGGGAAATAAACCTGAACGAATCGGACGGTGCAACAACCGCCAGATTGCGCGCTAACTCTGCCGTGTAATGCCCGACGCCCGTCAAAGGCTGGGCCAGCGGCATACCGTCAAGTGCGATCCTCATCGCGATTCATCGCGGCCTCAAGTTGCAGGCGCAGGTCGTCCGTCAAAGTGCGAAGCTGGTGGTCCAGTTCCTGGGATCGCCTCACGATCGTATGAAGGATCAGACCTACAGTGATTGAAACCAGACCGCAGAGAATCAGCCCGACGGCGAGGACCGCCGACGGCAACCGCGGCACAAGACCGATCTCGATAAACTCATAGATGACTATGACGCCGGGTATCAAACCGAGCGCGATGATGAACAAACCAACACTGCCGAAAAACGTTAAGGGCTTGTAGTCGCGAAAGAGCGCCAAAAGCGTGTTCAGGATCAGGAAGCCGTCGCGAAAGATCCTGATTTTCGAAAAGCTCCCTTCGGGGCGCGTCGTTAAGTTAACCGGGACCTCAACTATGCGAAAGCCGCGATTCAACGCCTTGATGGTCAATTCGGTCTCGGTTTCGAATCCGCCGCCAAATAACGGTACGCCTTTTACGAATCCCCGGTTGAATGCGCGGTAACCGGAAAGCATGTCGGTGATACTGGCGCCCAGCGTGTAATTCAAAACGTACAAAAAGAACCGATTGCCGAGACGATTACGAGTTTTGAATTGACTGGTGGCGTCACGGTGAAGCCGTGAACCGACCACGACATCCGCTTCGTCATTCAGAATCGGCTCGATCAAACGATGCACTTCCCGCGCT
Source organism: uncultured Acidobacteriota bacterium (assembly GCA_963748155.1). Lineage (GTDB taxonomy): Bacteria > Acidobacteriota > Blastocatellia > Pyrinomonadales > Pyrinomonadaceae > PSRF01. The sequence continues at coordinate 611,782 of CAVVHV010000008.1, forward strand.
GGATAAGTGCCATCACCATCGACCATCACATAGACGTCAGCACTTATCTTGCGAAACATCGACTGCACGACATAACCCTTGCCTTGTCGTTTCTCGTGAAAGATCAGTGCCCCGGCCGCGGTCAGCTTCCTCTACCGTGCGATCCGTAGAGTTATTGTCGAAGACATAGATGTCAGCATCCGGTAATTCCGCGCGAAACTGTGAAACAACGTCGGCAATGGTGAGCTCTTCGTTGTAGCAGGGAATCAGGACGGCGATCCTGGGCCTGGCAGACCCAAACCGGCCCTCAAACTTCCTGTCCACCGCAGTCTCTGTAATGGCAAGCCGATTGATCATGTTCACGCTACGGGCCGAATCTCTGGCGATACTCGGTCGAGAAGAGGAAGCCAAAGATCATGTGCCGGAAGTTGCTCGGATCTGCGTTCAGCGTGTCCAGCCAGTTCTGGAAACCAATCGTGTCCGGATCGCGCCGCAGGTAACCAAAGTACTGCATCGCCACAAACGCTCGATTGAAGAACCGATCCCCGACCGCCTGGCTCTCGACGATATTGCGTAGCACTTGCCCGCGATTCATCTGTCCGCCATTGAGGGCGTCTATCAGGGCCTGCTTATTGGAAACCGTCACTTCAGCATTCAACTCGAGCGCATTCACATAAGCGCTGTTGGACAGACCATCATAGCGGTTCTTGAATTCAGTTCGCTGGGTCCAGGCGTCAGTGTAAGCCTGCTTACTCAAAACTTCCGACTCCGGCGACTGTGGTCCACCCACGATCGCCATGTCCGGCACAAACTCAGCATAAGCCGGTCGCCGATCGAGAGCCACTTCGTAGAAACGATACGCGAAGTAACCGCGACCCTGAAACTCCGCCGACAGGAAGAACCCGGCCGACACGTGAACGCGATCGCAGCCCGGATTAAGGTTCTCTCCGAAGCCGCCATTCGGGCATCCACTCAAGGTCGCCACCCAGTTTGCAAAACCGGTCGAGTCAGGCAGGCGCCCGAGGAAGTCGATGTATTGCTGCGTGACGAAGAACGGAATGTCGTCGATCGGATTCGACGTTGCCGGCGTAAAATCATCATCGAAGATCGTTATTGTCGCCGACTGGGGTGCGCCGAGTGGAGTGCCTGTTGCACCACTCAACGTCACGGTAAAGGTTTCAGCGTCTTCCATCAGCTTATCATTGACGAGGGGGATAGTAATCGACTTGCTCGACTCACCGGCGGCAAACCGCAATGTGCCGGCCGCCGTCGCATAGTCACAGCGTTCTGACGCCAGTCCGTTTGAAATCGTGCAGTTCGTGAGGCCTGCCGCATCGCTCGTCGTGTAATTCACCGTAGCTGCTCCGGAAGTGTCGCCGCGCGTCACCATGACACTCGCGAAACCGAAGGATTCATTTACGAGGTAGCTGGTTTGGCTTAAATTCAAATCTTCCGGACCGATTATTTGAAACTGACCCGAGATATTGAAAAAGATGTTTCCCACTGCCTCAACTTTGATTCGCGCGGAGGTGCCGGGCGTGCCCGGTACGGTGATCGTTTCGGAGCCATCATTGGGAGTACTGTTCGCCAGAATAATCGGAAAGGTACTTCCGTCTCGCGAAAGCGTGATTCTTACTGTGTCACAACTCACCGGCGCGTTATTCGTATTGGCCACGTTCCAGGTGACCGTCTGCTGGGTCTTCACGTTCCACGGGCCCTGTGGTTGATTTACCGTAAACGGACCGGCATCCGCGCGCACATTCACGGTGGTTTCATCAGAGCTCGCCGCTCCTCCACCACTCCGATTGTCCCGCACGGTCGCACGAAATTTCATGGTGCGCGTCGTCAGCGGTAGTGACTCGCCCAACGTCGTCGCACTGCGGACAGAGAATGTTGAATAAACTCGGAAATATACGCGCCGGACTCAGTTGTAGGAGCGAGCGAACGGAAGATCGGGCGCGACCCGTCGTCTGTATTTGGTGGTCCAGGAGTGCCGAGGTCAAATTCTTCCCAGGTGTAAGTCAAAGTGTCGCCGTCCGGATCGCTGCCGGTGGCGGTCAACATGAAAGGTGTGCTTTGCGGAATTGTGAAAGTCGAGCCCGCGTCCACGGTTGGTATGTTGTTGCCAGTGGCGGTCGTGACGGGGCATGAATTACCGGTACTCAAGGTCGTGTAAGCCACGATCTGCTCCATACTGGCAGTATGGAAGTAAGTGTCTGACGACATCAGGTCTTCCGGCGCGCAGGCGAAGCGATAACCCATGATCGTGGAGCCTGTGCCGGGCTCGTAGGCTGTTGCGGAGGCGCGCTGCGGGCCGCAAGTGCCGGAAGTCGCGTTGAAGGTGTGAGAAGCACCAAACTGATGGCCCATCTCATGGGCAGCGCTGTAGTAAGCGATTATGCTTGATGGTGGTAACCCCTTCACGATGTTTACGCCACGTGCTTTGAAGCTGTTTTGACACACGACGCCCCGAAACGCCAGACCCTGAAACTGGAAAGCGTTAAAAAGTGGCCGGCCGTCAAAGACGTGCCCGATGTCATAGTTGCCTGGGCCAATCACCGTATCGAGCTTTGTCTGGTTCTCTGTAATCAGTGAGTTCACATTATCACTGGTGTAACCATCAGTGACGCTGTTGGTGAAAATGATCTGGTCCTCGTTCGCGATCAGGACCAGGCGTATGGCGACATCGCGCTCGAAGACAGCATTGACGAGGTTGACTGTGGTAGTGACAGCGGCCAAACCGCCGGGGACTGTGCCGCCACCATAAGCTTGCGTGTACTCAGCGGTAGCAGCAACCGCGAGGCGGTACGTTCGCAGTGATGCACCGGAAGACACGAGGTTGTAACGCTCGCCCATCTGCTTAACGGCTACGAGAGGCTCGTCCTCAGTGGGTTCATTGACGCTGCACTCCATTGAGCCAGCCGGAGCGTCACCCTGAAAGTAAGCAATGTAGGAAGACGTTTGATTTGGCCCATCAGGCTCGATCAGCACGGTGCCACGCGGTGTCAGGACGATGGCGTGGAAACCTTGCGGCGTCCAGTCGAAGCGAGTGGTGGCTGCGCTGCCGTCGAGGGCCTGGCCGCTAAACGTGCGTATCTGCGGAAAACGCGCCGCGAGTCCTTCTTCCATGATAGGTGAGTCATGGATTTTGAAACGCAGCATGGACCCATCCGGCATTGGCAGACTGATGATCGGAGCATCCGTCGCTGTAAATTCACGCGGCGCTCTGCGCAGTAGCGATTGCAGGTGGATCGTGTCGAGGCTCAGCGAGCGATATTTGTTGGGACGACCGGCAGTCTGTAGCTGTTGCGGCGACACTTTCCCCGGGTTCACATCGCGCCAGAGCGCATCAGACGCCTGTGGAGTGAACGTGGAAACTTCCTGCCGTTCGGCAGAGGCACTCAGCGCCGGAGGAGTTGCGGGCCAAAGACCCGCCACCACAAACACGCCCAATACGGCGAGTAACAAGAGCACGGTTCTAAATGAGGATGAGTAGGGCATAGCTTTACTTCTCATTACAAAGCTTTGGCTAAAAGTCACTAGGTCGAGCTTGGACCGAGGTCAGTACCACCTCGCGGTAGCGGGTGGGTGCGCAGCCCTCAAGCACGTTTCCGCACGGCTTGCGCACCCACCCGCTACCGCAGGTGGTACTGACCCGGTCCATCACATCCTGACTCTTACGGCAAAGCCAATCATGGTCCGAATCTCTGGCGGTACTCGGTCGAGAAGAGGAAGCCAAAGATCATGTGCCGGAAATTACTCGGATCGGCGTTCAACGTGTCCAGCCAGTTCTGGAATCCAATCGTGTCCGGGTCGCGCCGCAGGTAACCAAAGTACTGCATCGCCACGAATGCACGATTGAAGAACCGATTCCCAACAGCCTGGCTCTCGACGATGTTGCGCAACACTTCTCCGCGCGTCATCTGTCCGTTATCGAGTGCGGTGATTAGCGCCGCCTTGTTCGCGACTGTCACTTCAGCATTCACCTCTAGCGCATTCACATACGCCGAGTTGGACAATGCATCGTAACGCGCCTTGAACTCCGGTCGTTGCGTCCACGCTTCGGTGTACGCCGCTTTACTCAGCACTTCCGATTCCGGCGATTGCGGTCCACCCACAAGCGTCATGTCCGGTACAAACTCAGCGTACGTCGGCCGCCGATCCAGCGCGACTTCGTAGAAGCGATACGCGAAGTAACCACGACCCTGAAATTCAGCCGACAGGAAGAACCCGGCTGACACGTGAACGCGATCGCAGCCCGGATTAAGGTTCTCACCGAAGCCGCCATTCGGGCAGCCGTTCAAGGTCGCCACCCAGTTTGCAAAACCGACCGAGTCAGGTAAGCGCCCGAGGAAGTCGAGGTATTGCTGCGTGACGAAGAACGGAATGTCGTCGATCGGATTCTGATTAGCCGGCGCTGCGTCATTGTCATTGATGGTAACTGTGCTGGTCGATGTACCCAGACCTGCACCTGAAGCGCCGCTCAGGGTAAGTGTGAAAGTCTCAGCACCTTCAACAAGAGCATCATTGACGATCGGAACCTCGATGTTCTTCGTTGCTTCACCGGTCGAGAAGCGCAACGTTCCTACGGCTGTTTCATAGTCACATCGTTCAGAAGCCTTGCCATTTACGACCGTACAGTTCGTCAGTCCGGCGGTGTCGCTGGTGGAGTAATTCACGGTTGCGAAACCCGCCAGATCGCCCGTCCTGGTCACGTTGATCGTAATCAAACCGGCATTTTCAGCGACGTTAACAGCCGCCGATGCAAGTTGTATCGAGCTGACTGACTGAGCGCGCGGCGAGTACGTTACCTGTCCGGCGTTGGTCAAAGACTTCGGTGTTTCCTCGTCGAGAGACGTGTGCGACTCAACGACGTAACCGTCCTGTTCGCCGCCACCGATTCCCACCGTCGGGATGAGGTTCGTATTGCCACTGCCGTAACGACTGCGTATGACGCCGTTTGAATTGAGCTCGACCTCGAAATTGATCGGATTGCCACCGGTGCATTCATTGCCGTTGAAGTTGCACGGAACGCCCTGCCAGCGAAAGATAATCTGGCCGGCAGACTGGGTTACATACACGCCTGCATCAGCTCGTTCGGAAGTGCTCAGGTCAATATCTTCCCAGAGTCCGGCAATCATCTTGTAACCGCCGAGCTGGCGTGGTGAGCCTGGTGGATCGTCGGCGTTGTCGAGAAATCCAGGCGGCAGGCCTATGCGTACCGGCGGTTCGGAAAAGTAAAGCGCACCGTTCGTAGAGATCGTTAGCTCGGTAAAGTTCGAGCCAAAGAATGGGAACGAAAAAGGCAGAATAAAATCGGCGTAGCGATCGTCGCCATCGAGATTGATCCGGGATCCGCCTCCCGTAAGCGCTACGCTACTGCCAACAGCGATCGTGTAAGGATCACCGGCAGACAATGGAACACCCACCGGCAAATTCACCGGCGTTCCCTCGTTTCCGGCGTCGTCGAACTCGCGCACGGTCAGAGTTCCCGACGTGTGTTTGAAAGGAATTTTGACGTCAACCGACTGCAATGAGCCGGAGTTTTTCGGAATGACACCTTTCAGCGTGGATACCTGACCGCTTCCGCCATCAGTGAAGTCGATCCGGTAGAGCGACGCATTACCATTCGCGCCATCGTCGCCTGATGCGGTCCAACCGACGTTCACCGTGCGCCCGTTCTGAGAGTTGATGTGGAAACTTCCGACTGATCCCGGCGGCGTAACGTCACCCGAAATCAGACCTTGCATGCTGGCACCGATGTTCAGCCGGCGTCCGCTCAAAACCTTGTCGAGGAATCCCGAAACCACAGTGCCATTTGCCATCAGGAGGTTTCTCACCTGCTGCACCGTTAAGTTCGGATTCTGCGCCCAGAGCAAAGCTGCTGCTCCGGAAACCTGCGGCGCAGCCATCGACGTGCCGTCGAAGATTGAAAAAGAGTTCAACGGAGTCGTACTCAGAATAGCCTCACCCGGCGCGCCGATGTCCACGCTGGTCGCGCCGAAGTGTGAAAAGGTTGAAATTTGATCAGCCTGATTTGTTGCTGCGACTGAGATAAGGTTGGGAGCATCGAAGTTCGACGGAAAATGTGGGACCAGATCGTTGTTTGGTTCCAGCGTTCCGTTGTCGATATTGCCCGCGGCAGCGACAAACAGGATGCCCGCACCGTTCAGTTGGTTCACAGCGTCAAGGAATTCCTGGCTGAAGAGAGCTCCACCGAAACTCGCATTCAAGACGCGCACGTTAGCGCCTTTGGTGTGGCCGGTCGTCTCCCAGAGATTACGCATCATCCGCGCATACTGGCACGCGTCAATTGCATCGGAGGTATCTCCGAAGCCGTTTTGGTCAAGAAACTTCAAAGACATCAGACCAACGGACCAGTTAACGCCAGCGACGCCGATCCCGTTATTACCAACTGCGCCCGCAATGCCCGAAACGTGCGTGGCGTGGTCTTCAATAGCCTGGCCACTAAAGGTCGTCCCATTGTTGTTGACGAAATTGAAGCCGCGGACGTCGTCGACAAAGCCGTTACCATCGTCATCGACGCCGTTGCCGGCTGTTTCCCCGGGATTGATCCAGATATTGGCGGCGAGATCCGGGTGGTTGAAGTCGATGCCCTGATCGATAACACCGATAACAATTCTGTCAGGTCCGGTGCTGCCGGTTCTCGTGTCCCACGCTTGCGGCGCTCCCATCAAACCGAGAGCGTACTGTTGGTTCGCGACGAAACGTGGATCGTTGGGAGTGACGTCGGCGCGCAGAATGTAGTTTGGCTCGGCGTTCTGCACGTCCGGCTGTTGGCGAAAAGCCTCTACAGCCTTGAGCGTGTCTTCAGGCGCGACTCGCGCGAGCCGCAGTCCCGGGAGAAGATCGGAGCCGCGAGTACGCTTAAGTTCGGCGGAGACTAACGTCCCATCGTGCGCCGTCATGCGCATCGATGCGCCCTTGCTCTTAGCCATGGGCTCACTGCGATAACGCACCAGGACTTCGCCGGGCACAAACATCTGCTGGCGCCGTTGCTTTTGCGACGTCGTCTGCGTGGTCGCCTGCGTAGTCCGGCGCTGCGCATCAGAGTGCAGGGGAAAACTCACAGCCAGGACCAGCAGTCCAAGGCACAATGCAGACGTCAAAATAATTCGAATATAGGTAGACATGGCATAACTCCCGGGGAATAGTGAAGCGCTGTCGCCCGCTCCGCGGGCTCACGCCAGGTATTTTTCTTACTGTTCCTGGGGCTTGCGCCCCAGGCTTTATTCTGACACCTGCTTCGCAGGTTAAATCCAGCTTCTGTTCGGGAGCCCGCGACAGCGGGCGAAAGCATAAAGCCTGGGGCGCAAGCCCCAGGTAAATTAAATAAATAAGCAATCGAGCCCGCGAAGCGGGCGGCAGCGGTTCATGTTACGCAGGTTAAAAACCGTCTTTATGGACCGAACCGTTGGCGATATTCCGTCGAGAACAGAAAACCAAAAATCATGTGCCGGAAATTGCTGGGATCCGCGTTTAGCGTATTGATCCAGTTCTGAAATCCAATCGTGTCAGGGTCGCGCCGCAGGTAACCAAAATACTGCATCGACACAAATGCACGATTGAAGAACCGATCCGCAACCGCCTGGCTCTCCACGATATTACGCAACACCTGCCCGCGATTCATCTGACCGCCATTGAGGGCGTCGATCAGGGCCTGCTTGTTGCTAACCGTGACTTCCGCATTCGACTCGAGCGCGTTCACATACGCGGTGTTGGAGAGATTGTCGTAGCGGCTCTTGAATTCGGGTCGCTGGAGCCACGCGTCCGTGTAGGCCTGCTTGCTCAGCACTTCCGACTCGGGCGACTGTGGTCCACCCACGATCGCCATATCCGGCACAAACTCAGCATAAGCCGGTCGGCGATCCAGCGCCACTTCATAGAAACGATACGCGAAATACCCGCGTCCCTGAAACTCCGCTGAGAGGAAAAATCCCGCCGACACGTGTACGCGGTCGCAGCCCGGATTAAGATTCTCTCCAAAACCGCCATTCGGACAGCCATTCAGCGTTGCCACCCAGTTTGCGAAACCAGTCGCATCAGGCAGGCGGCCGAGGAAATCAATGTACTGCTGTGTGACAAAGAACGGTATGCCGTCAATCGGATTTTGCGCGGCCGGTGCGCCGTCATTGTCGGTGATGGTGACAGTCGCTAATTGCGGTGAAGCCAGCGACATGCCTGAAGGTCCACTCAGGGCAATTGAGAACGTCTCGTTACCCTCCACTAAAGCATCATTGACGATCGGAATAGTAAAAGACTTGGTTGTTTCGCCGGGGCTAAACCGTACGGTTCCGATTGGCTGAGCCATAGTCGCAGCGCTCAGAAGCGACTCCGTTAGCAACGGTGCAATTAGTGAGTCCGGAATTATCCCCAGTCGCGAAGTTAACTGTAGCGGTTGCGCCGATACTGCCGGTGCGCGTCACGTCAATGGTCAGGGAATTTGCGTCTTCATTAACTGTGTAATTCGAGGCACTGAGGAGAACAAAAGCTGGTGCGCAGTTGGTTTCAGAGAAATTAATCGTGATTGGACCAGCATCGCCGCCGGACCTGATATTATTCGGTCCCGCGGTGTTGTTAAATCCATCGACGGCAATCTTGTAGACCGTACCTGCTGTGGCACTAAAGCTTACTCGGCTGGTTCTCTCGACAGTATCATCGTCTTTGCCTACTACGCTGAGTGAACCAACAGCATTTCCGGTATAAACGCCAAGAACTGTATCGAACCCTGTTCCCAGAGTGTCAATCGTAGCGGTCCCGGTTGCCGGTGCTTGCCACTGATACCAAACAGAACGACTTCCTCCTCCATTATCTGGAGAATGATTAGGCTCATTGCCTTCGCGAGTTGCAAAGACATTCGTGCCACCCGCCGACCCGGAACAGCCGGCTAGCGTTTGTGCCGATGCGAAGTTGTCGTTGATAGGAGGTCCCTGGCTGATTCCGTTGTTGTTGTAGCCAAAGACATTGAGCGCGTTGATGTCGTTGCCCGTGATCAGTCTTCTGATTCCTCCCGGAATGCGCGGGTCCATGATGCCGATATAACCGGCTATGACTCCACCGTTCAGAATCGCCTGCCTCCAGTGGCTCGATTGATTTCCGTCGGAATTGTTCGTGGCCTTGTTCGGATCTTCGTCCGGATCGGGGCCACCGTTTGATAGCCCCAACTCGGCTTGGTTCGGAACAAAATAATATTGAGAATTGGGTACCGGACCGCCGATGGTCATAATGCGTGGGGCGGCTGCGAACGTGCCATTCGTGGTCCCCGAACGAAAACGATATAGATCCCACATCGCGGGGGATACCGTCCCAGCTTGCCCTGCCTGTAAACCGGATCTAGACGTAAATCCCAGAGCATGTCCGATCTCGTGAGTGGCAACGGCCTCGAAATCCGTGCCGATGATAGGTTCCGCCCCATCGAAATCATAATTAACCAATTGCGAATTGAAACCGATCCGGGCTGGCGCGTCACCGGGTTGTCCAACTAGCGGGGGAGGGGGTAGCGACGTCGGATCTGAAAACCCGATGGCTCGCGCAATCGATTTGGCAATTGATACTGAAGTCACATTACCGAGATCCGTCGGCAACGTGTTGGGTGGCAAAGCGTTGTAGGTCGCGAGTTTGGTCGGAGTATTGGCATTAGCGATCAAGTTTTGCCGCAACGCGTCGTAGTTCACAGGTACCGTCAGTGGTGAACTGGTTGAGCCCAGTATATTCTGGCCCCAGGGTGATCCAAAATTGGTTGGGCCGTAGTCAGCCTGAATGTAAATGGTTACCGGGGAATTAATCACGCTCTCCCATGCGGCAGCAGCGCGGTTGAAGGCAGCTTCCGCCGCTGGGTTCGCCAGCAAGTTATCCGTTGCGAGTAATACTATCTTCAGGTGCTGCGGCAGATCTTCCGCCGATAACGACCGGGATTTTAGAGTTTCCTCCTCCAGATGATTGATGCGTTTCAGATTAGTCGGGTTGATCTGATCCAACTCACGCGCCTCTGCTTCAGTCGCCTCGCGGCAAACCGTGTCGCCATTAGCGCCGCGATAAAGGAGCCAGTGTTCGCTCTCCGATGGCGCCTCGATAGGGACGTGGGCCGAGACACTCAAGACCAGCGTTGGCAAGAAAATGATTAGGACCAGCCCGAGGGCCAGCATTTGACGACAGGCGTGGTAGTAGCGCAAGCGTCGGCCATTTAAACAGAGAGGGGTAAACTTAAGATTCATTTCCTTTGGAAGCGTCAATCGGGGAGGTAGATTTACCTAAAACACAAGCACGTTCAGGTGCGCAAAAGTGTCGTGGGGATGCCCAGTAAAATTTTTCGAACAAATTGGCCGGACGGCCACCAGCATCATAACAAAAGCGGGGACAGGATTCACAGGATTCTCAGAATCTTTGCTTGGGCAGGGTCAGTACCACCTCGCGGTAGCGGGTGGGTGCGCAGCCTTTAGAGAGGTCAGTCGCAGCACGGCTGCGCACCCACCCGCTACCGCGAGGTGGTACTGACCTTTCCAAGCTCGATCACGACTTGGCAAAGCTGAAGGATGTTGTAAATCCTGTCTCCGACTTATCACCAGCGCTGGCCGAACTGCTCGGTCCCGAAGCTCCCGATCCCGTTCAAGCGGAAGCTGAAAACCACCCGGTTCTCTTTTCTGAGCCCCACGTTGAAGCTCGAAAACTGTCCCGCCACCGCACAACAGTCCCAGCGAGTGGCCCAGTGTCATGGTCGAGCTGATCAGCGAACTGTCGCCCCTGCCCGGCCGCTTCTGGAAGTCGAAGAAGAATGACGCGCCGCCAAAAAATCCCCGATCGCGATTGCCGAGAAATACCGCCGGGCTCCACTGCGAGCCGCGCACCGTTCCCGCTTCGAACCCACGCGGATCCGCCAAACTCGCCATGTCCGGCGAAAGCGTGATGGCTCGCGTGTAGTAGAAACTCTGAAACACCTGGATGATTTGTTTCGAGAGCCCAAAGGTTGTCGACAACGCACGCATGCCGTGGCCATTCGTGTCGATGTCCGTCCGGACATCGACAAAGAGATCCCGCCGCGGACGATAACGCGCGTCGACGTTCACAGGCGAAAAGCGTCTCGGAATGCCGCCATAAACAAACCCGGAAAGCGTGTTGAGTGGATAGAACTGGTTGCGACGGTTCGTCTCGAGCGCGCCGCCAAAGAACGGATCGAAGAAGTATTTGCCACGCAGTGTGATCGTGAGCGCTTCGTATGGCTGAGTCGACAGTTGCGGACGGTTCTCACGATCGGTCTCATTCACTCTGACGTCGCTCACGTTTTCAGTCGAGCGTCGCGTGAAAAAGCGGTTGGCGATACCAAACTCGATTTCGTTCGTGTCGGCGATCGCGTCGACGTAGTCGAACCGAATGATGCGATCGAAGTTGTTGATGCCGGAAAGTTTTCGATAGGTCACGTACGGCTCGATCACGTGACGAAAGAAGAAATTGCCGCCGCGGCGGAAGTCTCGCGCAAATGCGGGCGGCCGCACATCGAGTTCAAACTCGCCGTAAGATCTCGTCACGTTGCGACTGAGAACATCGCGCGTGGTTGGGTCGAGCGAGTTTGAATAAAACGTTACACGCCCCGCGCCAGATGCGGTGATGGACCAACCGGCAAAGTTCAACGGCAGTTCGAAGCGCGGGTGTATATCGAGTCGCTGCACGATCGACGGCGAGATGATCGGATTGCCGCCCACGTCATTCACAAACTGCACCTGATCTTCGACAGTCTCCTTCCGGCTGACGCCGTCGGCCTCGCCACTGAAAGAAAAGTAGAGTGGAAGATTCTTGAAGAAGCTGACGATAGCCCGGACGCTTGTCGATGCTGACGCTCGGCAACTGTCGAATACGAATGCGTGCGTTCGTCAGCGACGTCACTTGCGTGCGCGCGAGAAAGTTGAAGCTGTACTCGTCGTGATCCTTGTTTATGAAAACCTGCGACGTCTCTTCAGGCGAGATGGCCTGTTGAATGTTGTCGGAGAACACCTGCCGGAACGCGAGGTTCGAGGTGATGTTCACGTCGGCCACGGCGATGAATCCGTTTTTGAAATAGTGGACGCCGTCAACGTAGAGACTCGATCCGCCCTGATCCGGATGCGCGTCGTCTGCGGATGGTCCAAAGATTCGATCTTTGACGGCGTAGAAACCGACGTTGAGATACGAGCGCGAGTTGGCGCGCGTGCGCAGATCGGCGCCGAAGCCGAGGCCTCGCTGTGTGTAGATGTCGTTGCGAAAGGTGAAGTCGGCTGAGCGACCAAGCGTTTGATAGTAAGCGGTCGATAAACGGAAACCCTTCGCTCCCGAGCCGCCAAACGTCGGCGTCAAAAACCCGGACGCGCGATCGCGTGGCTTGATCGAAACCGAAGCGTACGGCAGGTAAAACACGGGAACTTTTTTGAGTTTCAGTGTCGGCGAGTAGACGTAAACGCGATCGCCGGTTTTGATACGCGTCTTGCTCGCGTGAAAACTCCATTTCGGAACGTCTTCGTCACAAGCCGTCACCTGCACGTTCGTGGCGACGATCGTGTCGAGACTGATCCGCTCGACGCGATCCGCGGTGAAATAAATCCTCGTGCCGTCCTGGGTTGAATTCGTGTATCCGGTCGAGTCGACGAAGTAACCGGTCTTGGTGCGATAGTTCCACTCACCGCGCGAACCCGTGATGCGTTGTAGATCACCCTGATCGAAAACGACGCTGCCTTCCACGACGACTCTGTTCTCTGCTTCGTAAACCGTGGCCTTATCGGCCTGAAGGCGATACGTGCCGATACGCGCGTCAACGTTTCCTTCATAAAGGGCGACACGCGCGTTCTCAGTACCGGACACGCTCTGTCGCGTTGACTCGACATTGAGCTCGTCGGTGACAGTGCCCGTCACACCATTTTGTGCAGCCGGTCGACGCTGCACTGGTTGATCGTTATTTAGTGGATTGACGTTGGGCGTGTCGGTCATCGGGTTTGCGACTTTCCGATCGACCGGGTTCGTTTGCTGCGCGAATACAAACGGGCACGCGAAAACGACAAGTAGAATGACGAACGCGAGGCGAATCATAAGGGCGCGTGGATGCTAGCATAAAATTCTCGACAGATTTACAAGATTCCAGAAACAATCTGTGTAATCTGTGGATAAACGTCTGTCTGCTATTATCCGCGGCGTGCCGAAGCGCCTGAAACTCATGGTCGTCGCCGGTGAGCCGTCAGGCGACGCTCACGCGGCCGCGCTCGTGAAGGCGTTGCAACAACGCGCGGACATCGATTTCTTCGGCGCGACCGGTCCGTTGATGCGCGACGCCGGCGTTGAGACGATCGTCAATTCCGATGAGCTCGCCATCATGGGCATCGTCGAGGTCGGGCGCGTCTTTCGAAAGTTCCTCCGTGCTTTCCGCAAACTCAAAGCTGCCGCGATTGAGCGATCGCCAGATGCAGTGATCCTTGTCGATTGGCCTGAGTTTAATCTTCGACTTGCCTCAACTCTGCACCGCCGCGGCCTGAAAGTGATCTACTACATCAGTCCGCAACTATGGGCGTGGCGGGCGCGTCGCGTGAACAACATCAAGCGCGATGTTGATCTGTTGTTGTCGATCCTGCCGTTTGAAGTTGAATGGTACAAAGAGCGCGCGGTCGAGCATGTTGAATTTGTCGGGCATCCGTTAGCGGGCGAAGTGAAGGCGCGATTTGGGCGGGAAGAGTTTTGCCGGCGCAACGATCTCGATCCGGCGCGGCCGATCGTTGCGTTTCTGCCTGGCAGCCGGATCAAAGAGCTGCAACGAATTCTTCCGCCGATGGTTGAAGCGATCGAGCAACTCCGAACATTGCGACCAGAGATTCAGTCGATTGTCGTGGTCGCGCCGAGCCGGACCGTGAATGAGGTTCGGGAAATCACTTCAACCAACGTAAAGCTAATCGAACGACAGACTCGCGAAGCCGTACGCTCGTCGGATGCTGCGGCGATAGCGAGCGGGACGGCCACGCTCGAAGCAGCGCTGCTCCAAACGCCGATGGTCGTTGTTTATAAAGAGTCGCCGATCAACTGGCACACGCTCGGTCGTTTGATAACAGTGCCACATTACGGGCTCGTGAATCTCGTCGCCGGAAAAGAGATCGCAACGGAGCTGATGCAGGATGATTTGACGAGTGAGAATGTCGTGAAAGAGTTGCTGAAGCTGTTAGAACCGGAGACTAATAAAAAGATGCGTGAGCAATTGACGAGAAGTGGCCCATCGATTGGGAGAACCTGGCGCTTCGCAACGCGCCGCGGCGGCAATTGTAAACTTTTTGACAGAACTCTGACTTGGACCGGATCAGTACCACCTGCGATAGCGGGTGGGTGCGCAGCGGCTTGGACAGTCGCCGCACTCCTACGCACCCACCCGCTATCGCAGGTGGTACTGACCCGGTCCAACAATAGCTCTGCCTTCTTAAAAAGTTATTGACAATTTCTCGCGAAGAAATATTATGCACACCCAATCTGAAGCCTTCTCCCCGGCAATATAGGCCCAGTTGTCTCTTCGTCCTTTGTTGTGAAATCCGCGGTCACCTGAACCAAACGCTGATCTCGATCTACTAACAGGAGAAATAAAAATGCGTAACCCTCTTACTCTTAAACCCCTTCACTCGAAGTCTGCCAGAATCGTGTTCCTGACTGCTCGTAGCTTCTGCTTCTGTGCTGCTGTTTGTTACTTCCGGCCGCACTTCCGTTTCTCCACTCGTGATCAGTGAGTTTCGTTTTCGTGGTACTAACGGCGCAAACGATGAGTTTGTAGAGATCTATAACAATACCGATACGGACCATACAGTCGCCTCGTCCGATGGCTCATCCGGATATGCACTTGCGGCTTCTGACGGCGTCGTGCGCTTCGTCATCCCGAACGGAACCGTCATTCCCGCTCGCGGCCATTACCTCGGCGTCAACTCTATCGCCTATTCGCTTGCTTTATATCCCGCAGGCAATGGAGCCACTGCTACCGGCGACGCAAGTTTCACTACTGACATTCCCGACAACAACGGCGTCGCACTCTTTAGCTCTTCTAACGTCGCCAATTTCACGCTCGCGAATCGCTTTGACGCAGTTGGCGGAACGAGTGTCGCCGCGCTTTATCGTGAGGGCACCGGCTTTAACGCTCTCATTCCGTTCAATACCGATTACAGCTTTGTACGGCGTGTTCCAACCTCAGGTCCCAGCGCCGGCTTACCCGTTGACAATGACGACAACGCCAACGACTTCATTTTCGTAGACACAAACGGCACAAGCGCAGGTGCGGGCCAACGTCTTGGCGCACCTGGACCAGAGAACCTTTCCAGCGCTCAGAGACACCGGCGCAACTATCGCTCACTCGGCTATCGATCCGTTACAGGCTGACAATGCGGAACCGAATGTTGGTCGAGATTTCACCAGCGATCCGCCAAACAACGCCACGTTCGGCAGACTTTCGATCCGCCGCAAGTTCACCAACAACACTGGCGCAGATATCACGAGTCTTCGTTTTCGCGTAATTAGTCTCTCAACATTTCCGGCGCCTTTGGGCACTGCGGATCTCAGACCAACTACTTCAGGCGGATCCATCGTCTCGCTCACAGGCGGCGGAAACACATTCGTCCAGGGCACCACTCTCGAGCAGCCGCCATCGCAACAAAACGGCGGCGGATTCAATAGCAGCCTCGGAGTTAACAGCGTCTCACTCGCCGCGCCACTCGCCAGCGGCGCGAGTGTCGACGTGCAGTTCTTGATGGGTATTCAACAAACAGGCTGCTATGAGCTGGCAGTCATAGCCGAGTCGTTGCCGGGCGGTGGCAGCGACGTCTTCATGATCTCCGGTGACACTGACGGCGGAGTATGTGGTGGACCAACGCCGACTCCCGGTGGCACGTCGCTGATCATCAGCGAGTTTCGTTTGCGCGGCTTCCAGGGCGCGAACGATGAGTTCGTCGAGATTTACAACAACAGTGACGAAGCGGTTAGCGTCTTAGCAAGCGACGGCTCGACCGGTTATGCAGTCGCAGCTTCGGACGGAATTATTCGCTTCATCATTCCGAATGGCACGATCATTCCCGCGCGTGGCCACTTCTTAGGCGTCAACTCGGTTGCGTACGGGCTCTCCGAGTTATCCAGCCGGCATCGCTACGACAGCTACGGGCAATTCAAGCTACACGCTGAACATTCCCGACAACGCCGGTATCGCATTATTCAAAACATCAAACGTAGCCGCGTTCACGCTTGCGAATCGACTCGACGCCGTTGGATCAAATAGCGAGCCGAACGTGATCTACAGAGAGGGCGCCGGCTATCCCGGTATCATCCCCTTTAATATCGACTATAGCTTTGTCAGAAAAGTTCCTTCGCTTGGCGGAGGCGCGGGTTTACCGCAGGACACCAATGACAACGGCGCTGACTTCCTGTTTGTCGATACAAACGGGACCAGCGCAGGTGCGGGCCAGCGCCTCGGCGCGCCTGGTCCGGAAAACTTGTCCGGGCCGCGCACGGTCGGAACAAGCATCGCCAATTCCCTGCTCGATCCCGCACAAGCTGAAACCGCCTCGCCAAACGTCTTCCGTGAATTCACGAGCGATCCGCCTAACAATTCAACGTTCGGCACACTCTCAATCCGGCGGCAGTTTACAAATAACAGTGGCGGAATCATCACCAGGTTACGTTTCCGCATCGTCGATCTGACAACGTTCCCTGCTCCCTCTGGTGTCGCAGATCTGCGACCACGCACTTCAGGCAATGTCGGGGTTGTGCTGACTGGAGGCGGGATCACGGACGTTAATGGGACTACGCTTGAAGAGCCGCCATCACAAGTAAATGGCGGTGGCTTCAACAGCAGTATGTCAGTCAATTCGATCACGACCTCAACACCGCTCCTCAATGGCGGCATTGTCAACGTTCAGTTCTTGTTGGGACTACAGCAAACAGGATGTTACGCGTTTGCTGTTGTCGCGGAAGCGTTGCCGAGTGGCGGCAGCAGTGTCTTTCTCATCTCAGGCAGTAGCGAAGGAGGAACATGTGCCACGCCCACTCCAACACCGACACCAACGCCAACTCCGTCTCCATCGCCGACACCAACGCCCGGTGGCACAGGCCTGATCATCAGCGAGTTTCGCCTGCGTGGTATAAACGGCGCGAATGACGAGTTTGTGGAGATCTATAACGCCACCAATTTTGACATTAACGTTGGGGCAGAGGACGGCTCTTCGGGCTATGCCCTCGCAGCTTCCGATGGAGTGGTGCGTTTCGTGATTCCAAACGGAACTATCATTCCCGCTCGCGGGCATTACCTCGGTGCGAACAGCATAGCCTATACACTGTTTGCTTACCCGGCAGGAAACGGGACCACGGCGGTGCCCGATATCACTTTCACCACCGACATCCCAGACAACATAGGTATCGCACTGTTCCGCACTTCGAATCCGGCGAATTTCGACTCCACTACGAGACTGGATGCAGTTGGTCCAACGAGTGAGGCTAACGGATTGTATCGAGAGGGAGCGGGACTCGCGCTTTCTGGTTCCCTTCTCAGTCGATTACAGTTGGTATCGAAAAATAGAGACGTTCGGCCCAAGTGAGCCATTGCCTCAGGACACGAACAACAATGCGGCTGACTTCAGGTTTGTCGATACAAATGGCACAAGCGCCGGAGGTGGGCAAAACCTGGGAGCGCCGGGTCCGGAGAATTTGTCTGCACCACGAGCGCAAGGCAATCTTATCGGCACCGCATTGATCGATCCGGCCCAGGCTGAAACTGGTTCGCCAAATATAGCTCGCGACTTCACGAGCGATCCATCTAACAATTCGACCTTCGGCACCCTTTCACTGCGGCGAAGGTTTTTCAACGCCACCGGTGCAGACATCACCAGGTTACGTTTCCGCGTAACTGATATAACGACTTTCCCGGCGCCTTCGGGGTATTGCGGATCTGCGACCGCGCACTTCAGACACGATCGTGGTTCCAATAACCGGAGGCAGCAATGTCGTTGTTCAGGGCACTGTTCTCGAACAGCCGCCAACGCAACCAAACGGCGGCGGATTCAACAGCAGTCTCTCCAGTTCTGTTTCGCTAGCGGCTCCGCTGGCAAATGGATCGAGTATCGACTTTCAATTCTTAATGGGAATTCAGCAAACGGGATGTTACTCGTTTGCGGTGATCGTAGAGGCGCTGCCCGTCGGAAGCGCGTCTGTTTTCCTGTTCACCGGACACACGGAAGGCGGCACACCATGCGGGGAGCCGACACCGTCACCGTCTCCGACGCCAACCGTCTCACCGACTCCAACACCAACGCCGGAGCCAACTCCCTCTCCGTCGCCGACGCCAACACCTGGAGGCACATCACTGATCATCAGTGAGTATCGCCTGCGTGGTCCAAACGGCGCGAACGACGAGTTCGTGGAGATCTACAACAACAGCAACAGCGCCGTGAATGTGGCAGCGTTGGACGGTTCGTCAGGCTTTGCTCTCGTAGCTTCAGATGGAGTTGCTCGTTTCGTTATTCCGAACGGCACCATCATTCAGCCGCGCGGGCATTACCTTGGCGTTAACACTGTGGCTTACAACCTGGGTTCTTATCCTGGAGGATTTGGTGACGTCGCCTTCACAAACAACATTCCCGATAACGTGGGAATCGCTCTGTTCCGAACATCCAAACCGTCAAACTTCACGCTAGCAAGCCGGCTGGATGCGGTTGGTCCAACAACCGAGGCGAACGCGTTGTATCGAGAAGGAGCGGGACTGGGGAGTCTTGTTCCGTTCTCGGTCGATTACAGTTGGTATCGCAACATTCCTTCGTTCGGAGCCGGCGCCGGCTTGCCGCAGGACACCGACAACAATGCCGCGGACTTCAAGTTTGTTGACACGAATGGCACCAGTGCCGGAGGTGGACAACGACTCGGTGCGCCGGGACCTGAAGGTCTCTCTGCTCCGGGTCATCTGAATACCGGACCACCGATCGGTGTCGGATTACTCGATCCGGGAGTGGGCGCGGGTGCGTCTCCAAATTTCGTGCGCGACTTCACTTCGGATCCGGCAAACAACTCAACGTTTGGCACAATTTCCGTGCGCCGGCGCTTTACCAACTCGACCGGATTTTCGATTGGTCGACTGCGCGTACGCATCATCGATCTGACGACGTTCCCGGCGCCTGCGGGCACGGCAGATCTGCGACCGCGTACTTCGGGCACGATTGTGGTTCCGGTGAGTGGAGGAGGCACGGCGACGGTCCAAGGCACGGTTCTCGAGCAGCCACCATCGCAACCGAATGGCGGTGGCTTCAACAGCAGCATGGGCGCCAACACAGTGACGTTTGCTACGCCGGTGGCTAACGGCAGCAGCGTCGATCTGCAACTACTCTTCGGCCTGCAGCAGGAAGGCTCGTTCAGTTTCTGTGCTGTCATCGAGACACTGCCGTTCTCCAATTCCACGGTGTTCTGTGCTTCAGACGACACGACGCCGCCAGTACTGACGTCGTCGGTCGCTCTCACGTCGCTTTCACCAAGTAACAGCGATCTGATCAACGTTGGCCTGTCAGCGACAGCAAACGAGCCTGCGACCTTCGGTGTTCAGGTGTTTGGTGACGAGAACGACGAGACGCCGACGTCAACCACGCCGGTCACAGTTCACTCGCCCGATGCGAAGGATATCGCGGTAGGAACACTGAGGTTGCGCGCCGAGCGTGTGAATTCAGAAGACGGGCGCGTTTATCTGGTCGTTGTGACGGCGACTGATCTCTTTGGTAACGCGAGTCGTGCGTGTCACACGGTCGTGGTGCCGAAGAATAAGAAGGGAGATGTTGATGCACAGGCTGCGGCGGCCAAGGCGTTCTGCGAAGCCAATGGCGGCGCTCCACCGCCGGGGTATTTTGTGATTGGTGATGGTCCGATTATTGGACCGAAGCAGTAGATCGATCTGATTTTGATAACATATAGGTCCTATATGTCCTATAGGACCTATATCTTTTTCTTGAGCTCTTCGATCTGTTCCTCGAGGCGCTTGAGATCGGCGCGCATCTGCGGCAGGCGGTTCATGTGCGCGTTCATGCGCTTGTATTCATCGAGCGGCTGCACGGGTATGCCCCACCAGACGCCCGGTCGCACGATCTTGCCCGGCAAAATCCCCGCTTTCGACCCGATCACGGCGCCGCTCATCACTCGGGTGTGATCACCAAATCCGACCTGCCCGCCGATCACCGCATCATCCTCGATCACAACGCTGCCACTGATCCCCGTCTGCGCTGCAATCACCACGCGTTCGCCGATGTCGCAGTTGTGGCCCACGTGGACCATGTTATCGAGCTTCGTGCCGCGACCAATACGCGTGCGTCCCGAGCGCCGCACGATCGACACACGTATGCGCGCCAATCTCAACATCGTCTTCGATCACGACCGTTCCGATCTGTGGAAACTTCTGGTAACCGAGATCGTGTCGCACATAACCAAACCCATCCGCGCCGAGACACACACCGGCATGCAGTATCACGCGATTGCCGATCGAAACACCGTCATACAAAACAACATTCGGATGCAGCACACAATCGTCACCAACAGTCACATTCGCACCCAGCACCACGCCCGCCTCAAGCCGCGTGTACGCACCAACGCGCGCATACTCACCAACACAAACATTTGGACCAACATACGCCGTCAACGCGATGTCAGCATTTTCAGCGACGACCGCCGTCGGGTGGATCTCCGGCTCGCGACGCATCGGCGGATGCAGCGCTGCGCCAATCAGCGAGAACGCAAGCTTCGGATTAGTAACTTCGATTAACGTTCGATCCGGAAACTTTCTCGGCAAGCCCATCTTTAACGATCAAACACGATGCTTTACTCTCCGCTGCCGCGGCAAACAACTTTTCATTCTCGACGTACGCGATCTCACCCTCATCCGCAGTTATCGAGATTGGCAATCCGTTCGATCTGCGTTTCGCCGTCGCCAACAACGCGACCGCTCACTACACTCAGCAAGCTCCTGCACTGTCATCTTCATGCTCTTATGAATCCGCGCTTCGAGCTACGAATGAATCTCACGAGATGCGAAACGTTCTCGTCGTCGACTTGCTCGAGCTCGCGCAACGCATCCTGAATCGGCATCGTCGATCTGAATAGCAACTTGTACGCGTCTTTCAACGCGCGTCTCTCTTCTTCAGAAAAACCACCACGCCTGAGACCCACACTGTTCACACCACGCAATCGCGATGGATTTCCATCGGTGATGAAAAACGGTAACACATCCTGCACGATCTTCGACTTTCCGCCAATCATCGCGTAACGGCCCATGCGCACAAACTGATGCGCGCCGACATTGTTGGAAAGAAAAACGTGATCCTCGATCTCGATATGTCCCGCTAACGCGACGTCGTTGGCGAAGATGTTGTCGTCACCAATCACGCAGTTGTGCGCGACGTGCACGCCAACCATGAAAAAGTTGCGTGAACCTATGCGAGTTGTTTCTCCTTCGCCGTTCGCCCGGTGAAAAGTGCAATACTCGCGAATGATATTGTCGTCGCCGATCTCGAGGTAGCTTGTCTCGCCTTTAAACTTAACGTCCTGCGGTTCGCCGCCGATTACGGCGTGTTCGAAGATGCGATTTCGGGCCCCGATGCGTGTGTATTGCTTGATGACAGCGTAGGCCGCAATCTCGCAATCTGGGCCGATTTCGACGTTATCCTCAATGATGGCCGTTGGGTGGATGGGCATTTTCGACAGGATTTACAGGATTTTCAAGATTTTCAGGATAATCGTGTCTTGTGGATCCTGCAAATCCTGTTTATCATGCTGGGCTGTTGTTGCGTTTTTGAGTACCACAGGAGAACCAGCCTTTGTTTAGTGATCAGTTTCGCCGCGGAGAGTCCGAAAAAAGTAAGTTGTCGGGAGTGAAGAGTTCCCGGCTGATTTCCGGCCTCTCGGATGTCGCCTGGAAAGCGTTTCAGTCGGTCAACCAGCGGCTTCCCGAAGGTGAATCGATTCGTCCGAACTGGGCGCCTGGTCCACTTCTCAAATCATACGAACGCAGTGCTCCGCCACTTGGGTTCCCACGCGAGACCGATAGTCTTTGTCCATCCTGCGTAAAAGAAGTTCGCAATGCGGTGATCACCGGCGAGGTTACGCTCGAAACGTTGATGTTCGAGCATCCCGGTGAGATCAAGGCCCAGATCGTTGAAGACAACGGTCAGGTAGTTATGCGAAAGACCTGTCCGAAGCACGGGCAGTTTGAAGATGTGATGTCGACCGATCCCGCGTTTCTCGAGCGCATCGAGTCGCTCTTCTTCGGTCGTGACTTTCGTGCCGCTGAAGACAAAGACGTTCATCGTCACGGCACTTCGAATATCAAGTTTGGACGCGGCGCTGTTTTGACTGTCGACCTGACGAATCGCTGCAACATGATGTGCAATCCGTGCTTCATGGACGCGAATCAGGTTGGTTACGTTCACGAGCCGACGTTTGAAGACACGAAAGCGATTCTCGATCGCGCCGTCTCATTCAAACCGAGACGACAGGTAATCATTCTCTTCTCCGGCGGTGAGCCAACGCTCTCGCCTTACTATCTCGACGCAGTCGCTTACGCGAAGAAGATCGGCTTCTATCGCATACTTGCCGCGACGAATGGAATTCGCTTCGCTGAAGATCTCGAGTTCTGTAAAGCCGCGAAGGCTGCGGGACAGCACGGTGTTTATCTTCAGTTCGACGGCGTGAGTGAAGAGAAGAACAAGCACCGCGGTGTCGGCAACTTGTTCGACGTTAAGCTGCGCGCGATCGAGAACCTTGCTGAAGCCGGTATCAAAGTCACGCTCGTCGTGACGATCGTCAACAGTATCAACAACGACGGTATCGGTCAGATCGTCGAGTTTGCCGCGAAGAATATCGATAAGGTGCAGACGATCGCGTTCCAACCGGTTTCATTCACCGGACGCGATGAAGATATCTCCGATGAGCTGCGCACGAAGTGGCGCTACACACTCGCCGGCATGACGCACGATCTCAAGAACCAGCTCGGTGGTCACATTCAACCGCTGCGCGACTGGTTCCCGCTCTCGTCTTACTCGGCTTTCACGAGCGTGATGGACATGCTTCAGGGCGCCGATGCGCCGTGGGGCTGGTCGTCGTGTAATTGCCATCCTAACTGCGGCATCTTCACGTTGCTGGTGGTTAATAAACAGACGGGCGAGTTCAGATCGCTGTTTGAGTTCTTCAACTACGAGCAGTTTATGAAGGACGTTGCGGTGATCACCGACACCGCGCGCGGCCGCAAGCTTTCTTATGCGCAGCTCGGCATGGCGATCATGCGAAACTTCAGCGCCGAACGCGCGCCGGAAGGTTTCCCGATCTCGCAGATCATCAACCTGTTCAAGCCTTCGTCAACCAATTCCAACTCCGATCGCAACGACCGGATGGCGCAGAAGACCGCCGATGCGAACGACATGTGGCGCGTGCTCTGCGTCGAGGGAATGTGGTTCCAGGATCTGTTCAATTACGACTTTCGCCGCACCGAGATGTGCGTGATTCCCTACGGCACACAGGAAGGCGAGATCTCATTCTGCGCTTACAACACAGGCGTGGGCTGGCGGCAGATCATCGAGAACATGCACAAGACCGCCAACCTCGCTGAGTGGTACCAGGAAAACGGCCGTCACAAAGTCTACGCGGCGGGCAAACCAGTTCCGCTGAATACAACGAAACATTCGTTGAGCTTGCCTATCATTCAGGCTGTGTTGGCGGAAGACGCAGAAACGCCTCAGGTAAGTCCTTATCTTCTCGAAGACGAAGAAACCATTTCAGTAAGCTAGACAGGATTACAGGATTTTCAGAATTAACAGGATATCTTGTTAATCCTGTAAATCTTGTAATCCTGTCTAACGACTGTCTTGTTCCCCATCACCACCCGGTCGCTGCACCTGGCGCAACTCGCCCACAATATCGCGCAAACGTAACGCCAAATCCTCGATCGTCTGCACACGTTTTCGCGAGCGTTCGCTCAAGTCTTCTCGTAACAAGAGCTGGGCCTGGCCCAGCACACCGGTCAGCGGGTTGTTGATCTCATGACGAATGCGGGCTACTAGTGCGGCAGTCTCTTCGAGTTTTAGACGATATTGGGCAATCTGGTCTTCGTTTTCAGCCATCGATATCCGTTTTTCTCCGGGAGCTCAAAGAAAAGCAATTGTCTTTTAGTTGTTAATAAGGTGTGGCCGCTAAAAAGTTACAACACGCACATTGTGCATCTTGAGGGCATCAGATTCAAGTATTAGTTTTTGAGAGGCTTAGCCGTGTGGAATACCATACGGGCATTATACCGAGGGGCTGAACTCTGAAGTCGGAAGGTGTTGCTATAACGCCGAAGGCGTTGGCCTTCGGCGTTATTTTCAAAACTCACGGCTTAGTTGACAAGCCGGGCCTCGATCCGTAAATTCAAATTCCTCTTGCTGGGAGGTCGTCCAATGGTAGGACTCCAGACTCTGGATCTGGCTATCGGGGTTCGAGTCCCTGCCTCCCAGCCAATCTTCAAACGTTCAATTCCTCCATTCTTTCTGCTGTGAACGTATCGGATCGAGGTTGTGACTGCTGCGAGCTATTTTGAGCAACGGACCAGCCGGCAAGCCATCGAATACGGATTCAGTTACGCGGTCGCCATCCTTGTCGAAGGTAGCGATCTTACCGTCATCGAAGGCCATGAGCCTTCCTTTCCTGTCAACGTGTACCGCAGAGGTGCGACCTTCAGTCATCAGGCGAAAATGCCCGGCAGGACGCGCGCCGCTCGGGTTCCACCGAAGTGTGAATACTTCCGGCGATGCCTCGCGCGAAAGCACTATCGTCGCGTCTCTTCCATTGACCGACATAGCCAGGCGACCGGTCCCATGCACGTCCGGCGCCTCGGTGTTGTCGACCACCTTGAGCGAAGGACTGAGTGCCAGGAGTCGCTTTGACGATGCAACGATCAGGCGATTGTTTTTCTGATCGTATGAGACGGCATCAATCGGCACGCCGGCGTCCACTTTGTCGAGCACTTTGCCGGTTCGATCGAACGACAGGATCTCCTTACCCTGCGCGACGAACAGTCGTCGATCCCGCCCACCGTAGGTCAGAAATTGAGGCGATGACTTTGTCTTCATCTCGGTCCAGGTGTTTCGCGCCAGGTCGAGCGTCCAAACCGCGTTCGAACCACGAGCGATCATGGAGGCTTGAGGCAACGAGGGATGAATTGCCAGGTCTATTAAGCCTCCCTTAAAGGGAGGATTAAATGTCTTCGTGTCGACCGCTTTTGATTCAAAACTCGCAGTGTGAGCGAGAATCACATTGGCAGTCGGATTGGTTAGGGCGAAGGACGGGATAATCGCGAACCAACCATCGATGAACTGGTATGGATCCGTGCCAGTGCCCCAGCGAAGAATCTTGACCGATTCGCCCTGGAGGTTGCGGGTTTCCGACTTAAGGTGACCATGACCCGTAGTGCGGGTGGATTGGGTTTGAAGATTCATCGTGTCATCCGCCGGATCGCGGACGTCGATATCAGCCTCCGATCCATTCACGACAAGTCCCACCATCGACATTACGTGCCCGCCCGTGCGGAAGAAAACACTGGAGTTAATCACCTTCTGGTACCGGCCTCTCGCGACCATACCCAAACCTTTCATGAGGGCCACCGCTTGCAGGTCTTCCATCAAAATACTACCGGAGTCAAATGCGCTGTCAGTGATTACCAGGGCGGGTACCCAACGACTATCGAGATAGTCAACCAGGCCTTCAAACGCATTATCGCCAGTCGTTCCGGCTATAGGGTCAGTCTCCATGTAAACACCCATCAAACTGAGGTTCAAAAAGAATATTTCTGGGTGTCCTGGTCATTGGCAATGGGAAAGATTGTGGCCAACGGCCAGCCATGCTTCGCGATGTAATGGATCCAGTTCGTTGCCGAGGCGGGAACGCAATACATCGATCCTTTGTTAGGGAGTGAGTTCCAGCGTTGGTCGAAATCTGGAACGTTGGTGATTGTGTAAGTGAAGGATGCCATTTGCTCTACTCCTATCGTAGTAAGGTTATTGAATCGCAATAGAGTACGCACGCGGCTATGGCAACTCGTATACCGAATCCACCTGGACCAACATTGAGCAGATTCAGGTAACCAAAACCTTCAATTATGTCTACGATTGATTACACCGAGGTGGACAATGGTCTACACAAAACTATTTCGCTGATTGAATCCGACTCGGGCTGTAGGGATTCCAGGTTGGGTCCAAGAACAGTATCTGCTAGCGGGAAGGTATCTCGAATTCGTCTGGCCCAAGTTTCCAATCCGGATCAATTCTCTCACCGACAGGAAAGTTCTCATCGCCACGGTAGTTTGGGTCGGTTAAGAATTGATGTATTTCTTTGCAGCCATCGCACCCATTTGGATTGAATGATTTATCGCCGCGATAGATGTGAAAAAGATGGCGTAGCGTCCGGCGGGCACGAAGGAATGGCTTCTCAAAATCTTCTCGAACTTGCTCTCGATCGTGTGACACGTTAACCCTCCGGCTCCGGACTTTGTGTGAGGGTAGTTTGTCATTACGGGTAAACGTCTGTCGAGTAAGTCCAACTATATGTGTAATTACGTATCTCTGGACCTAAAGCCGTCACAGTTTCCCCTTGACGATCTAGGGAAGTGTTGTTAGTCTCTGGCCCAGATAATCTAGGGGAGTTCCCATATGGCAAATGAGCGCACGGATTTGCTGCAAGGCACGCTGGAGTTGTTGATCTTGAAAACTCTGGCGCGTGAATCCATGCACGGCTACGGTATCGTCCAACGAATACACGAAACTGCCGAAGACTTGCTCAAAGTCGAAGATGGTTCGCTTTATCCCGCACTGTATCGCATGGAGGAACGTGGCTGGATAAAGTCGGAATGGGGAGTGTCGGAGAATAATCGTCGCGCTAAGTTCTATAAACTCACGAAAGCCGGGCAAAAAAGGCTCACAGCTGAACGTGCAAACTGGGACCGTATCTCTAAGGCAGTTACCAGGATCTTGCAGGCTACATAACGATGAGAGTTGCAATAGCCAACCTATTCAACCGCCCTGCCTCCAGCAGAATTGCACTCGACGTTGAGGAGGAGTTGCAGATTTCACATTGAAATGCTCGAGCGTAAATTCAACAGACACGGAATGTCCTCCGCGGATGCGAAAGCCGCAGCGTTGAGGCGCTTTGGAAATCCCGACAGAGTCAGGCACCAGTGCATGGAAATTAGCAGGAAGGAACAGTCCTCTTCGTCGCTTTCTCAAGATAGTTCTCAATTCTTCTTGTCCTTACTGGTCTCGCAATACACATCCTTAGCTCGGATTATAAGGTCGCGCATATTGGCGACACACTGATCATGATCGCCATCTCTGGTCGTTTGTTACTTTACGTTCGCGGCTTGATCCCCTCGATTTCCTACCACGCCACCAAAAAAGCATCGTTATCCATACTCTCTGAGCGTCGTGAAGACGTCGCAAACTAAGAGAAACCTGAATGCTCGCAATCAGCGATCTGGCGAAGACTTACTCGAACGGTGTTCAAGCTCTTCGGGGAGTCAGTCTCGAGCTGCGGCCAGGTGTGTTCGGATTACTTGGACCAAACGGCGCGGGCAAAACAACATTAATGAAGATAGTGGCGACGCTGCTGGAACCGGATTCCGGGACGATCGAGATGAACGGCATCGACGTGTTAACTCGCAAGGACCAGACACGGCAAATGTTGGGCTACTTGCCGCAGGACTTCGGCCTTTATCCGACGCTCACGGCCTGGCAGATGCTCGATTATTTCGCGAAGCTCAAGGGAATCACAAACAAGAAAGAGCGTCACGCACTCATCGATGCGTTGCTGGACAGAGTCAATCTTTCGTCCGCACGGAAGCAGAGACTTGGCGGATTTTCCGGAGGGATGCGTCAGCGTTTAGGTATTGCTCAGGCGCTCATCGGTGAACCTGAGCTGCTCATTGTTGACGAACCGACGGCTGGTCTCGATCCCGAAGAACGTGTTCGTTTTCATAATTTGCTGGCTGAGACGGCAGGCGAAAACACAGTGGTCATTCTCTCGACTCACATCGTGTCAGACGTCTCCAACCTTTGCAGCCACATGGCCATTATTCAACAAGGAAAGATTCTTGCTTCATGCACGCCGCGGCATGCTGTCGATCAACTTAAAGAGTCGGTCTGGGAAGCGCTCGTGCCGCGCGAAAGAGTCACCGACTTTGAAGTCTCAAGTGAATTTGATCTCTTCGCAGATGTTCGATGGTCAAGCGCGCGTGCGAGTGATCTCGAAAGACCAGCGTCCGGGCGAAGAGTTCACGCAAGCAACTCCGGTCCTCGAGGACTATTATTTCAATCTAGTCACTCAGAGTGCATGAGAAATCCCTTCCACACTCGTTTCGGCGCAGTCTTTCAGAACGAGGTACTGCTTAATTCTAAGCGCGTCGCTCCTTATTTGATGGCTTTGCTCTGCGCTGGGAATGCCCTGCTTTGGTGGGGCTGGGGACCCGCCACGGGGCGGGGCTGGGCCGTGAACGCCGACTTTTTCATTGCCGGCGCGCTTCCCGTTTACTCTTTCATGACCCTGCCTCTGTTCACCGCCCTGTTCATGGCGGATCCGGTGAGCAGGGATTTCCGTGCTGGAGTCGATCCGCTCATCTTTTCAAAACCTATCAGTCGCTCCGCCTACCTTCTGGGAAAATTTTTCGGCAACTTCTTTGTGCTGGTGTGCTGTCAGTCCGCCTTCGTGCTGACGTGGTTTGCGCTGCAGGCAGTTCATAAACCGGGTGTGATAACTCAGGGCGTAAAAGTAGTTCCGTACATCAAACACTTCTTCGTGTTCGTGGTAATTTCGCATTTATTTCTGGCGTCGTTTTATTTTGCGGTCGGAGTTCTTACTCGCAGCCCCAAAATCGTATACGGCCTGGGCGTTGTTTTTTATCCCGTTTACATTGCCTATCAGACCGTCTTACTAAGCAGCTTGCCGTGGCGTTGGAAACTTGCTCTTGACCCGCTTGTTATGAACCGGGGGCGAGAGGTTCGAACCCTCGGCGCTGAGGTCCTGAATCAACTCGTAATCGTTTACGACACAGACCTAATCATCAATCGCGTGATGATGATTCTACTTACGGCGATTTGTTTGACGATTGTCTATGTGCGCTTCTCCACAACCGAGCGGTCCGGGAATGCAGAAAAGTTTTCAGTACTCAATCTTTCAACCGCAGCCGAAAGAGTTTATTACGACTCAGAGAGTTTGACGCGGGCAGATCCGCTCATGACACCTTACTTCCGGGGAAAAGAGGCGTCGAGTTAACGTCCCTCTTCCTAAAGCCGACAGAGCGGTCGCCGGAATTCGCGCAAGCCTCACTCAGCTAATCGGAACTCTAGGCGTTGAGCTTCGAGTACTTCGCGCCGAACGAGGTCTTATTGTCCTCGTGCCGTTGATTATCTTCTTCTCGTTTTTTGAACTAGCTTTTTATAAAGTCGTTCCGGAGATCTCTTATTCCGCTGCTTATGCGAGTAGCACCGCCACAACGCTGGTGTTTTTTCTTCTGGGCCTGACTGTCTTTTACACAGGCGAAGCGATGCACCGTGATCGCGAACTCAGGATCGCTCCGGTCTTATGGGCCACACCGGTTCCGAACAGTGTCTTGCTACTCTCAAAATTCTTAGCAACGCTATTGTTGGGACTTTCGTTGATAGTGGTGGTCGGTGCGTCAGCAATAGCAATACAGATTCTTAAGGGCGACACGCCAGTTAATATTTCAGCCTACCTGGTAACGTACTCTGTAATTCTGGTTCCTAACATGGTTTTCATGATCGGAGTGGCCATCGCGCTGAATGTTTTGCTGCGAGATAAATACGTTGCCTACGCAGTAAGCATCGCGATCGGCATCGGACTGTTTTATCTGTATGGGCAGGGTTATAACGGCTGGCTTTATAACCCGTTACTTTATCGACTTTGGAAATATATTGATTTGACGAGCGCGGGAACCACTCTCCAAACTATCCTCACGCACCGACTCTACTGCCTGGCGATTGCCGGCACATGTATTTCACTCGCGCATCTCTTCTTCCAGCGCAAATCAACGAAACGCCTTTGGGTGGATAAGCGGCTTACGGGCCGAGGTTGGGCAATCTCAGTAGCACTCGTTTCAGTGGCAATCGCGGCCTTTACAGGCTTGTCTATCACTTCCGCTCAAAAGTAGTGGTCGACCTTGGACACAGTCAGTACCACCCGCAGTAGCGGGTGGGTGCGTAGCCGTGCGGCCCAAGCTGCTGGCGCACCCACCCGCTACCGCGGGTGGTACTGACTGTGTCCAACAGAGATTTCTGACTTTTAAGGCACTCTTGAGAAGTACATGTACCAATTCACTTCCCAACTATTTCCATTATCAGCAGAGAAAGATTGTTGCCAGGTTGGAGTTTCGGGATCTGTCTTATCCCAGCGAAATTCTACCAGGACTGGAATGCCGTTTTGCTGATCGTGCCCCCGAAACAGTCCGACTGTGCCGGTGAAAGAACCTTCAACTGGAGGAAAGAGAGTGGCGCCATTGGTGTCCATCCAATAAATGCGCCAAAGTCCGGCACTCTTGTCAAACAAGCGAAGAGAAGCACCCTCATAGAAATCGCCTGACTCAATTCTAATGTGGTCAATATTTCCAAGCCCGCCAAGGATGAGTTGGTTAGCAGCAAGGGTTTTAAACTCGACCCAGTTCTGGCAACCAACCAGACGCTCTGCGAGTCTTTTGTGATGGATCAGCCACCGCCCCTGAAGGAAGTCAAAGTCTTTCGCCCCCTGCGGACGGGCATTGAGCACTTCTTGCGGTACGTCAAATAAACTCATTCAACTCCAAAGATAGTTAATGGCAACCTGGTCCGGTTAATTGATGGATTAGGATACCGCCAGAACACGGATTTGGCATCCATAACGGCCCTCGTAGTTGGTGGCGCCCGATGAGTCACTAAGATTTATCCGGAAGGAGCCCCTGCGCGATTGACTTTAGCGCGCCGCAAGGATTTACAAATGCGGATGCCGGTACTACTTTCCCCAAACACAGATCAGCCAGGGTTCCCCTATGCCCCTATCGCCCAATTGCGTTCCCCGCGAACCGCACTCGATAGTTATTCCGCCACGGTGTAACACAACACACCCGTACGTTCTCGATCGGTCAAAAGGGCACTCCGATCTGGTCTTCGCATCGTTATTAACTTCCTGTTTAGTTCCACAATTCCGGAGCGCTTGAAATATGCCAACAACCACGCTTACCAATTTAGGCCAATTGATCGAGAGCCATCGACTCGAGCTACTGTCCAACTGGCACCGCGAAGTGGGCCGGCTGCCCGGCGCCGAACAACTGGATGCTCCGACGATTACCGATCACATCCCGCAACTCCTTACAGAGCTTAGCGAGAACTTGAGATTTAATGGGACGGACGCAAGTCTCATTGCGAGTCCGGCAGAGCACGGAGTGCAACGTTGGCGAGTCGGGTTTGATATCACTGAAGTCGTCACTGAATACGGTATTTTGCGCACGTGTATTTATCGTCTCGCCGAAAAGCATCAACTGCCGCTCGCAACTAACGCCGCGTGCATCGTCAACACCGTTTTCGATAACGCAGTGGCCCAGGCGATCAAAGCATATTCGACTCACATGACTGTCGAGCTTCAGAAACGTCGCGAAGAGCATTTGAGCTTTGTCATTCATGATTTGCGGACGCCACTACAAGCAGTCTCGCTCGCAACGACAATGCTCGAGCGTTCATTACCTGATGAATCAAAGACGGAGTTGTTTACTTCGTCGGTATCAATGTTGCGGCGGAATATCGGCAGGCTGGACGCTTTAATCAAGCGCGTGCTTCAGGAAGAGGGCAACTTACAGCTCGGCGACTCTCCGAAAGTTGAAAAGCGTGAATTTGATCTATGGTCCCTCGTGGAGAGCATCATCCAGGATCTTTATCCGATCGCGAGCGATGCACACACGACTCTTGTAAATAACATTCCACCTGACATGACGATCTATGCCGATGCTCGCTTGTTGGGCCAGGTCTTCCAGAATCTGATCTCCAATGCGATCAAATTCACGCCTAATGGAAAGGTCACAGTCGGCGGCCAAGGTGAAGACGGTATCGCGCGATGTTGGGTTCAGGATACTGGAACAGGCATTGACACTGAACGGCTCGACAAAATTTTCGACAAACTCGAGACAGATCAACAGCCAGACAAACGTGGCGTGGGATTAGGCCTCGCAATAGTTAAGCAGATCGTCGAACTTCATGGCGGCACAGTCACAGTCGAAAGCCGTGTTGGTGAGGGATCGACGTTTACTTTCGAGAT
Organism: uncultured Acidobacteriota bacterium; assembly: GCA_963748155.1. GTDB lineage: Bacteria > Acidobacteriota > Blastocatellia > Pyrinomonadales > Pyrinomonadaceae > PSRF01. The sequence goes on from CAVVHV010000008.1 coordinate 644,086, forward strand.
TCTGCAATCGACCCGTCAGACGTGGTAGGTCAGTTCGCGTTTCGGGGACGCCGGTAGTTTGTGCCTCAGCATTGCTCGCTGGCTGGGCGCGCGGGTATGTTTCGGGATTCTTGAATTTTCGCGTAAAAAGATGTTATCCAGAAGATCGGCAAGCTCATCGAAATCAATCGGCTTGCCCATGAAATAGTCGCTGCCAGCCCGGATTGCAGTTTCGTAAGTGGACGGTCCGGTGTATGCGGTTAGGACGACGACCGGGGTGTTCTGAAATCCATCGATGGCCCGAATCCGGCGGATGGCTTCAAATCCATCGAATCCCGGAAGAGCGAGGTCCATCAGGATGACGTCCGGGCACTCTTTTTTCACCACCTCTAAAGCCTCAACGCCCGAGGCGGCTTCCAAAACACGGAATTCCTCCGATTCCAGAAGCACCTTTAACATTTGACGAACATCATCATAGTCTTCAACGACTAAAATTGTGCGCATACCCCCATACCCTTTTGCCGCAGTCTGCATACTGCCCCCCGTGTTAATGTCACGCTGCACGATCTTGATGTACAGACGCCCAGTGGGGTACAAGGTTGCAATCCTTGTTCCGCTCGGCTGGACTTTGCCTCAAAAGTTATTGGGATTGTTGAAAACAACTGTAGGGGCGGCCCTCCCCGTGGCCGCCCGTTATTCGAAAATACGCTCTGTGACTGGGTAGAGCGGACGTGAAAACGCGTCATGCAAATCACGACGCGTTGTTCACAAGGGTGCTGATCACGCATACCTCGCGGCACGTCGTGGTCGAAAGGATCGAACTGAGTTACGTGGCGGTGCCAAACGTGTAGGCGTTTTGACTGGACTTGCTGCTGCTGATGAAGTGACAAAGCTTTCCGCCATTATGCGCTTAACCGTTTGACCTGTGAGTCGCTCAATCGCACGCATCGGAAATTCATCGACTGGGGTAACGATCGAGATCGCCTGGCCCTGATTGCCGGCTCTACCGGTGCGGCCCACGCGATGCACGTAATCTTCAGGAGCGGCCGGCACATCGTAATTGATGACGTGTGAAACGGCGTCGATATCCAAACCGCGTGCGGCTATATCGGTCGCGACTAAGATGCGCGCGTGTCCTTCGCTGAAGGCGCGTAACGCTGCTTCACGTTGCGACTGCGTTCGATCAGCATGGATGCGTTTCACACTATGGTCGCGGGCCTGTAGAACATGAGCAAGCCGCTCTGCGCCTCGTCGTGTGCGTGTAAAAATCAGCACTCGTTCAAAAGGCTTGACCTCTTTTTCAAGCAACTCCAGCAGGAGTGCCGTCTTTGATTCCTGTGGTACATGGTACGCAATCTGTTCGACGAGTGACGGTGCGCGACCACGTGTGCTTACTTCAACCAGCTTTGGATCTTTTGTTGTTGAGCGAGCGAGCTGCTCGATGCTTGAAGACATCGTTGCGGAAAACAAGAGTGTTTGACGCTTCGACGGCAACAATGCAAGCACGCGCCGAATCGCCGGCAAGAACCCCATGTCCAACATGCGATCAGCTTCGTCCAGGACCAACACCTGGATAGTAGAAAGCTCGACTGCTCTGCGCTCGATCAGATCGAGCAAGCGTCCTGGTGTTGCAACCAAGACAGCAGCACCACGTCGCAAATCCGTAAGTTGTGTTCGTATGTTTGCGCCGCCAATCGCAAGCACGCTGCGATTAGTTTTCACACCGTTCAGTGCCGCGTAATTCTCCTGAATCTGCAGCGCGAGCTCACGCGTTGGTGCAAGCACGAGCACACGAAGGCCGGGCCGCACGACTTTCACTGAGTCTCTGAATGATGGGAAGAAGAAATGCAGCGGTCTTGCCAGTGCCCGTTTCGGCACAGCCGATTACATCGCGGCCGCTGAGAATGATCGGTATCGCCTGATGCTGTATTGGCGTGGGCGTACCGTATCCGACAGACTCGCAGGCGCGTAATTGCGCAGGTGCAAGTCCCAGTTGAGAAAAATTCATAGTTTCCTTAATTCGCGATCTTTAGACGTCGCGATGAGTTGTTTATCGATTATTACCAGCGTGGCTCGCGATAGCCGCCGCCGTTATTGCTGTCTCTGTTCCCGCCGCGATTGCCACCAAAGCCGCCACGGCCGCCGTTGTTGCCTGCGCCTCGGGCGCCGAAACTACCGCGAGTCTCACGTGGTTTGGCTTCGTTAACCTTCAAAGCGCGACCGCCGAGTTCTTTACCGTTGAACTGATCGATAGCAGCTGAGGCTTCTTCGTTCGTGGACATCTGAACAAACGCGAATCCACGCGATTGGCCCGTATTGTGGTCCTCGACGAGGTTTACAGATTCCACTGTACCGGCCTTAGCAAACATTTCCTGCAGCTCGCGGCTGGTGGTTTGGAAAGAGAGATTTCCAACATAGAGTTTATTAGACATACGGATATACCTTCCCCTTTTTGGGATTGAAAAAGAAGCTGCGAATCAGATTGGCTTCGGCGAAACGGTTGGCGTTCGAAGGACCAGGTTCGGGTGCTCGTAACGAGCGGCTTCCAGAGTTTGAAACAAGCCTGCTCTCGAACTATCCAAACGTCCGGCGCTGATGTTTTGAGGCGCAGGGCGCATCACCGTCGATGCGCGAGAGAAGGATTAACCGTCACTACGATGCCTTATTTAGAGATAAGTTGCAACCCCACGGGGAAAAGGTCAGAAAGACGTGCGGGCTTCGGTAGTAATCAGTTGAATTTTGGGCATTACGCCGAAGGCGTTTGCTAATTTCAGCCCAATTGAAATACGCCGAAGGCGTTCGCTAATTTCAGCCCAGGGTTCGAGCGTAGCGAGAACCCTGGGATCAAATACGCAACCATCGAATAACCCTGAAAGGGTTTGGTGGCTGGCGAACCCTTTCAGGGTTCAATGACTATTTTGTGATCTGATCCCAGGGTTGTCGCTGCGCTCCAACCCTGGGCTAACATTAGCGAACGCCTTCGGCGTTAAACCCTGGGCTAACATTAGCGAATGCTTTCGGCGTATTTCAAACCTGGCGCACTACCGGCCCTCTCTCAAAATCTTTGATCATTTCTGCGAGATACCATAAGATTCCCGCACTCAACTCCCTGACCCAGAGCCTTTAGCTCTAACGACAAGCAGCTTTAAGCAATCTACCTCACTGCTCAATCCACGAACGGAGGAACAATGGAATGCTAAGAATGTTTGTGCTGAGTCTTATCGTTTTCGCTTCACTCTTGACTGGGGTACCCGCAAAACCAAAGCCGGCTGCTGCGTTCACAAGCATCTCGGTTTACGGTGCATGGCATTGTGGAAATGACTTTTGCACGTGGGCCAGCGTGCGCAACATGACTGACTTCAATACCCGCAATCGTTGGTTAATAGATCGCGGCGACGGCTCGCCGTCCGTGAATCTCGTCGTGCTGAGCTTCGTGCATCCGCTGCGACTGCTTAACAAGACCAACGATGCGGGCACGTCGCAGGGTATTCCCATCGGAATGAATCAGGCAGTGGTGGATTACTTCAAGACCCGCGGCGTTCGCGTGCAAATTTCTATGGGAGGGATCACTTACACCGACGCGTGGAACCAGGCGCTCGCGACCAATCCCGTGCAACTCGGATTGAACGCAGCCGAAGCGGCGCAACGTCTGGGTGTCGGCTTCGAGATCGACTACGAAGAAAACACGAACCCGAATCTCGTCGCGTTGCAGTCGTTCATCAATGCATATCGATCAGTTCACCCGTACGACGCCTCGGGAAACAATCACGCCGCTCGCTTAACGATCGATCTCGCCGCAGGCGATCGCTGGCTGATCGCGTTGACGCGCAAAGCCACTGCTGACTGGCTGAACACGACTACGCCGGTGCTGGATTATGCGAATGCGATGGTTACCGCCCGGCAGGCTAATTCTGCTGCGACAGCAACTGCCGATTGGCAGGAGCACGTCGACGGCAAGCCGCAGTTTGGTCCTCCGATCCTGCCGCTTGCCCCAGCGAAGTTTACTGGCGCGCTTTACATCGTTACCGGCTCGAAGCCTGCACCTGAGTGCGTCAACTTTACCAATTCGCTCATCAACTCAACCGGTACCTACGTGCAAACGGTTGCACCGAACGGCGCCGGAACTACGAGCGGAATGCTTGGCTACATGTTCTGGGCCGCGGAATGCCCATCGACGCGACGTGTCTGTACCGTGCCACCGAATTCATGTGAAGGTGGTGTAGGTGTCGGCGCAGATACGTACAACATTCCCATCCCAATGCCGCCACTACGACAGAGTTAACCGGCAGCCCGCGATAGCGGGCGACAGCATAAAGCCTGGGGCGCAAGCCCCAGGACACAACGCAAGAAGAAATTTAGAGCCCGTGAAACGGGCGACAGCGCTGTCGCCCGTTTCACGGGCTCAATTATATTTGTTTACTCTTGATCCTGGGGCTTGCGCCCCAGGCTTTATGCTGTCGCCCGCTATCGCGGGCTCAATCCTTTTCGCCTTTGAAGACGCGGGGGTCGATGGTCTCACTGAACGAAAACTGCTGGAGGTTGATGGTCCATTCCAAGGTCTGCGTTCTGTTTGAAAGCTCCACCGTGAGATCGATGGTGTACGTATGTGGCAGCATCAACTTTCCGGTGGGCTGAAAGTCGGAAAACTCCTCTACAAGTTTGAACCGGTTATCACGCTGGCTCACCGAAGTCTCAGCAATCGCACCCTGACGAGCCGAGACAACATAATCATACTGGCTCCGGACGTGCTGAAACGTGTTGGCGTCGAAATACAAATTAATAGTCAGATCGCCTGCATTGCGCGGAGTGTATTTCAACTTATGAACAGGCTTCCCATTGATCTTGTCCGTTCCCGCATAGCTGAGCTTCGCGTCTCTGTGATCGAGATTGAACAATGGCCATGCCGACGATAAAACTCCGCCTATCAATCCGTGCTTCACCAATGCCGGTTGCGAACTCAGAAAATTTCCAAGCACCGAGCGTCCGCCTTGAGTTAAGACTCCGATGATCACATTCTCACCGTCGAAAGAGAATTTTTCATGCGGGTAGTTGTTGGCCGGAAAAACCATTGCGAGTAAAAACTTATCTCCGTCGGAGGCGAGCTGGGCTGGTCCTGAAAGTTCAACTGGAGTATTCGTGAGGCGCAACCGAGCCTGCGTTGCTCCGATTGCTACTCGGGTGCGGCTTGCGGCGATGTCTTCAGTCGACCCGATCGACGCCAGGTGTTTGGTAACTAATTCTTCGGTTGATAGTTTGTCTGCTGGAAGCGAGTGGGCCAACCCGTTCGGAAAAACTATCAACATTCCACAAACGAGAAATAGAAAAAAATGACAGGGTGCATCTTCTAATACGCATGTGTATTTATCCCTTGAATTCTTCTCCTATGGCTTTTTGTTTTCGCTGATGTACTGCTCGAGTTTTTTCCGATCAGGATAGTCAGGCTTCTTTCTGAGAACCTCTTCGTATTCGACCACGGCCTTGTCTTTCAGTCCGGCCGCGTTATAAAGCCAGCCCAGATCGAGATGGGCTTCGATCTTCCCGAGCTTCCCTGCTTCGTTCAAATATGGAATCGCCTTCGATCCTTTTTTCAACCGAAGGTAAGCCTCTCCCAGAAACAGGTTCGCATCAGGTGACTGCGGTTGGAGCTCAACAGCACGCGTTAATTTGTCGACCGCTTCTTCGAATCTCTTTTGTGTTAGCAGCAGTTTTCCGAGATTGATTAGAGGTAGAGCGTAGGTGGGCTTGACTTCGATAGCCTTCAAATAAGCCTTTTCAGCGTCCTCGCGTTTCTCCTGTACGAGGTACAGAGTTCCTAAAAGAGTCCAGGCCTGAAAATCGCTGTTGTCGCTTTCAACAATCTGGTTGAGCAGCTTGACGCCGTTTGCATAGTCTTTCTTCTCAACCGCTGCACGTGCTTTATCGAATAACGACTTATTGGCCGGCCGAACGCTGATAGAAATCTGCGGCTGAAACAACCCCGTGCTGTTTGACCGTGCCTGAGACTTTTCTTTCCATTCAAACTCAAAGTCCTGACGAATGTCTGAGGTGGTGCTTCCAGTGATAGTCAGCCGGACGCGCGCGATCTCACCTCCGTCGGCTTCAATGGCGATGTCGTATTCTCCGCCGCGTAAATTCGTGAAGCGATAACGTCCGCGATTGCCGACAGTTTGACGGCCAACGATTCTGGTGGACTGATCATACAAGATGATCGTTACGCTCGATGGTCCAGGGTTTACGGCCTTACTATCATCCACCTTCACATCGCCCCACAGAGTGTAGCCGCTCTGACTCATTGCCGGTGGTGGCGTCGACAAATGCCATCAGCACCAGCAGCAAGCTGGCAACAACTGTAGGGCAGCCCTCCGTGGCCGCCCGTTGCGGCACATCGGATGATGAAGAAACGGGCGGCCACGGAGGGCCGCCCCTACAGTTGCACCGATCGCGTTGAAAGTTTCATGACGTCAAACATTGTCACTCAGGAACCGATTGCAGTCCATAGACAAAAAAGGGCTCCCAGGTTCGGGAGCCCCATAAAACTCAATGAGAGTGAAGTTGAATTAGAAGTCCCAACGTATTCCAAACTGCATTACACGCGCGGTGCTTTGCACGCCCGTGATTTCGACCGAGGTTTTGGGACCCAATGTCGATGACCGCCGGTGGCGCAAAGACATTGTGGTTGAACAGATTGTACGACTCCCAGCGGAGCTGTATGCGTTGTGTTTCAGACCACGGCAATTTGAAGTTCTTCAGCAAAGCCGAATCAACACTCCAGAACGGCTGTGATCGAAGGAAGTTTCGACTGCCAGCCTCACCGTGGCGTGAAATATTGCGCAACGCCTGTTCCCGTATCCGGGTTGTGAACCGCATTTGGATCCGCGAAGAACTGGATTCCATTCGGTGTGTCGTGAATCGCGGCCCTCAGAACACTCAGGTCTCCTGACAACGTCGCGGGAACACCGTTGGCGCCGTCGAAGATGAAGGTTCGTGGCCACGAAGCCGTCGCCAAACTGAATGGCAATCCGCTACGGGCTGTGACAATACCGGTGATTTGCCAACCGCCGATAATGGTATTCAACCAGCCAGGCGCATCACCGCCGAACATGCGTCCGCGACCGAAAGGCAGTTCCCAGATTCCGTTTACATTCAGGAGATGCCGAATATCGAAATCTGAGTGTCCGCGGCAGACGCGAAGGTTGGTCGCGTCGCAGATCAAACCACCCGCCGTCGTCGTGTTTGCAACGGTCGACTGGTTATCGAGCGAGTGTGACCACGTATAGTTGACGTCAAACTGGAAACCACTCGAGAAGCGTTTACGCAAACTCAACAACATGCCGTCGTAACTTGACGAGCCTTTGTTGGTGACGAATGCATTCGTGGCGAATTGCGAACTGATGCCAACGTTCGGTCGCAGAGCTCCGAGTGCTCGGAGTCCCTGAATCGTGTCAGCGGTATCGCCGATGGATATTTCGAACCCGAAATTGTTGACTGCAAATGCGGTACAATTTGCCGCGCCACCGAGAACTGCAGGTGTGCAATTCTGCGCACCTCCGATGACGGCCCCAATCTGGTTTTCAAACCAGGGTTGCGGCGTAATCGCTGCTCCCGAATTGAGCTGACTTTGCAGGACATTCAAGGCGCCAATCATCGACTGGCCGGACGCTGGATCTTTGAAATCTATGATCTGAGCTGCATCCGCGAGAGCGAAGAGTTGTCGTCCCTGACGTCCCACATACGAGGCTTCAAAAATGAAGTTGCCGGGCAATTCACGCTGGAAGCCAAAGGTGTACTGGATCGAGTATGGGATCCTGAAGTTAGGATCCACCGCGTAGTTGGTGTTTTGGGTGGCACTTCCCGTTCCGATACCGGCCGCGTTCACTCTCGGAGTGAAAGGCACGGTTACCGCCGGGGCCACATTCTTAATCGGCACCGAGTTAATGCTCTGTGAAACGCGGGAAGTTCTGTAGCGCAAGGGCGCCGTTGGCGGCCGCGAAGTTTTAGTTACGACTGTGTCGAAAATGTAGGTGCTTTGATCCTGAAGGAACGTAATTGCGCCGCCGGGACGGTCATAAGTAACGGTCCCGCCGCCGCGAATCACAGTCTTCCGATCGCCGAACAGTTTACCTAAGAAACCACTTCTCACCGACGGATTCCAGGCAAAGGCCAGACGCGGTCCGAAGTTGTTGTAGTTCAGTGTCGTAGAACGCTCTCGCATTGTTTGCTTTACCGCCCAGGTTATAAACGAGGAACGGTTCAGACGATGCGCTTGCGATTCCCTGCGCGGCATTGCTGAGACGCATATTGAACAGAGTGTCGAAATCGAGATTCTGAATTGACTGGGCTCCGGTCGTTTCATACGGCGCCGGATAGATGTGCCAGCGAACTCCATACGTAAGTGTGAGATCGTGGCGTACCTTCCAGTTATCCCCCGCATAAAATTCATATTCCACGTAACGCCAGTCACGATTTCTTCCGGTAGTTAGCGGAAGGACACTTTGGGTGGAGTCGTAATTGAATCTGGTGGCCACTGATGGAATAGTGCCCAACAGAAACGCCAACGCGGAGTCATAGGCATTTCGCGTTGCAGCGACGTTCAGCAGGTTCGCCGGACGAAGCGCATTAGAAGCGGCTGACGTTCCAAGGCTGGATGCGAAATTACCGCCGAGTCCCACAGTCGGGAAATTGAAATCGCTCGTCAGGTTAGTCTGCTGATTGATGGTTTTGAGTGAAGCACCAAACGATATTCCATGCGAGCCCCTCGTCCAGTTCACGTCATCGCGATAGGTCCAGACTGGAACTTCACGAGCTTGAGTGGCAAAGCCTGCAAACGGCGCCGTCAGTGGTGTAAACGTGTATGACTGAGGCGAAGACGGATGGAATAGATTTGGAAATCCTAAAATGGATTTCGTGACACCGACTGTTGCCGAGTTCACAAAGTTCAGAACTGGCCGTCCAGTTGTGACCGACAGCGAATGCCCAGTCACCGGTAGTAATCTGAGCCGTTTCCGGATCGCCCGGGAACTGCGCGGCTACTGAGTTAACCGTATCTGTCTGGGCGGCGCTGATCTTGTTGGCGCGAACAAACAGTCGTTGCGCGTTGGAGATATTCAAGTCGATACGACCCGTGTACGTGTTGTCGGCACGGAGTGAAGGAGCGTTGAAGCGAAAAACTCCTGTGTTGACGCCGTTGCCGCCCGTAAGATCGTTAGGGAGCGGATAGCGCTGGTTAACAAAGCTCATTAGCTGCTTGGTTTACACCAACGTGGAGTGGATCGAACGCCGCAACTTGTGCTGGCGTCAGGATCGTGATGCATTCCGGATTAACGTTAAGCCGGGAATTGGCTGGGCAACCCGCATTCACGTACGCGAGGCCACCGTTTCGAAAGTGCGGAAGCGGGACCGTGCGAGCGTAGGTGATGCCTTGCGCATCACGTCGTCCTTCGTAATCGAAGAAGAAGAACAGCCTGTCCTTACCGTTGAAGATAGCGGGACCGCCTTCTCCAAAGCGTGGCAGGTAAACTGGTCCACCGATGCTGCCGCCAAACTGGTTGCGCGTAAGCTGCGGCCTCTCGATTCCACTGCGATTGTTGAAGAAGCTGTTGGCTGCGGTCGCTGCGGTGCGATTGAACTCGCGGAGCGAACCATGCCAATCATTCGTACCACTCTTGGTAATGAGTTCGATTTGACCGCCGCTGCTACGACCTTCTGATGCGGCTGGATTAGCTGTTACTGTGCGGAACTCCTGAATTGCGTCGATCGGCGCGTTGCCGGTTGTTGCAAACGCCTGGCCCGTGGCCTGATCGTTCGCATCGATTCCGTCAACGGTGATGTTGCCCTGGTCGGCACGCGAACCGGTAACAGAGCCGACGCGATTGGTGGCACCTGTACCGACGTTGTTACCGACAACACCGGGCTGTAAGCCGATCAGTGACGCGGGCGAGCTACGAATCTGGATTGGAAGCTCCTTCATTCGTCGCTCTTCAATAACGTTTCCGATGCTGGCATCGGTTGTATTCAGTGTCGCGCCGGCTTCGGCTGTAACAACAACACTGGTGGACACCTGGCCAACTGTCAGTTGCGCGTTGTGAGTTTCGGTGTTTCCTACACCCAGCGCGATTCCCGCCAGTTCCAGCGTCTCAAATCCAGTGGAAGAAAATTTAAGCGAGTAACCCTGCCCTGGTGGAATTTGTGCGAACAAATAAACGCCCCGATCGTTCGTGGTGGTCGTTCTTTCTTGCGAAGTCTTGGAGTCGACTAATGTGACAGTCGCTCCTGCGACCACTGCGCCCGTGGGATCCGTTACGGTTCCAGTGACGGCTGAGGTCGAGGCTGTAGTTTGTGCGAAACAAACGACTGGCAAGAGAAGTAAGAACACGCTGACGATCAGTGACGATGTTAGTTTCGTCATGTTTCTGAATCTCCTAGTTCTGTTTTGGTTCATCGGCGCGGCGCCTGAACCTTGTTCAATGAGACGAAGTAGAAGTCAGCGTCACGAAGACAGTCTTATCCCCTAAGTGAGGCGAGCGCCCTACTAGGATCTATTTTTTTGGATTATCCCGCTGACTTCTTTTTGCGCGTGCTCCCAAAGGTTTGAACACGCACAAAGATGAAGTGCAAAGTTCGTGCCCAATACGAAAATGCGTTAAGCGTCAAAAGAATTTTGAGTGGGTGGTCAGCGAGTTGTTGGGAAATTCGGATCGTTTACAAGTAGTTGAATTTTTTAGCAAGTCACGCTGCTATCAAGGTGATGATGAGCGACAAATACGAACGCGTAACGTGTACGAAAGAATGAACAGTTGTTAAGAAAGTCTTTGTATTTCGTTGCAGAAAATTGAATGAAGTGATTGATAAAACGGATGCGATCGCGGTGATTGTGACGTTGCGATTCGCGACAAGTACGATCTACTATCCGCATTCGTAACCTGCTCTGCCGCCACGCTCCCGGATACATCGTGGCGTTAATAAAACTGACTATGAAGACAAAAATTTCTTCCCTCGTCATCCTGCTGTGCGCAGTGTGGTGTGTGAAAGGCCAGGAACCGAAATCCACACCAGCTCCGCCGCAAGCCTCCGGAGGTGGAGCGGCGATGATCGAGCCGACCTTCCGTCTGGTTCGTTCAGTGGCTGGAACAAAGTTACTTCAGGACAGCGGGCGCTTTGTTATTGAAGACCCACGCACGGTTTTCTACGCACCCGCCGATAAAGAGATCATCGTCTATTTCACGTGGGAAGGTCCTCCTGGACCACACCACTTCGAAGGTTTGTGGAAGAATCCTTCATCGCGCATCACGATGACTTCCGAGTTTGATTACAAGTCGGAGCAAAGAAGGTTTGGAGGCTACTTTAAGATGTTGCCGGGCGAGGCTCCGGCTGCCGGTATGTGGACGTTGGAAGCTCGCATCGACGGTGAGTCTGCCGGCTCGCATCAATTTGAGATTGTGGTCGCCGCACGTCCCGAAAATGTTGGCACTGGCGCAACGCGACGCGCATTAGGTCCATCGGGAATCTACAACCACGCTGCGGCCGCAAGTGTGCTCATTGAAAACATCAACGCGAAAGGTGCGCGCAGAAACATCGGCACTGGATTCTTTATTGGACCGGGCCGGCTGTTGACTGCGTTTCAGATCATTGATGGCGCGGCGAAGGTTCGTGTGGCTGGTCCGCAAGGCCGGATGATAGAAGCCGTCGATGTTCTCGCGTTTAATCGTCGTCAGGACTGGATCGTGTTGAAGGTCGCGCTTGAAAACATGCCAACGCTCGAACGGAACACTGCCGACACTCCGGGGATAGGTGATCGTATTTACTTCCTCGATGTTCCTGCCGAAGGCAACCGCGTACTCGTCGAGACATCGCTGATCGGAAAACAAAATCTCGGTCCGGCGGGTGATCGCTTCAACATTGCCGACACTACAAACCGGCGTGCAATCGGTTCACCTTTGCTCAACGAATATGGTGAAGTAATCGGCATGGTCGGTGGCTCGCTGCTACCGGGCCAGGCCTTTCTTGAGGATCTCGCTTTCGGCGCGCGCAGTAACTCGCTTGGTTTGACGTCGCGCGGCGCCATGGCAGTCCCAATCACACTAGTTAACGACTCAACGAATGCTTCGACTACGATTGACGGTCTGTTGAGAGACGGGCAGTTCATGCCGGCACTCGTGAGCACACCGAGCGTTTTAAGTGGGGTGCTGGCTCGCACAGTTAATAAGAAGGCAGTACCGCCGCAGCCGATCGACGAGAAGATCGAGTTCTCACTCGCAAACCCGCAGGGAGTGCTTTTCCTGACATGGTTGCCGAAAGAAAAACGTAAGGGCTATCCGTCGATGCGTATTTACGATCTTGACAACAAGCTTATCGTCGAGGCGCTCAACAAGAAGAAAATAACCGTCGATCCAAACAAACTCTCCTACTCACTCTGGGAATTGAATCTGGCGCCACTGTCACCAGGCATCTACAGAATTGACGTTCTGCTTGATGGCGACTTTGTGTATCGCACGTTCTTCCGCATCGTACCGTGAGCCAGTTACGCCACCGCAGAGAAAAACCAGCCACAAAAAGGCACAAAAAGCACAAATTATTTCTTATTAATCAGAGGGCGTCTTTACCTTCAATCATTTTGTGCTTTTTGTGCCTTTTGTGGCTTTGAACAGTTTTCTGCACGCGCAAACCTTTTCGTCTCGGACGCGCATCCGAGACACGGCCAATCCGCGCGCTCTCCCGCTTGCAAAAGCATTCGAGTCTTGCTAAACCTCGTCAACGGAATGCCCCCAATATGGGAGAAGTATCATGAAGAAAACATTTCGACTTCTGCTCTCCACTTTGCTGCTGGTTTCGATCTCCACGCCTCTGCTCGCCGACACCATTCGTCTCAAAGACGGTAGTGTTATTCGTGGCCAGGTGATCGGTTTTAAGGACCAGCAATTCACTATCCTGATCGGTGGAAACGCAAGAGGCAGACGCGGGCAAACCACCGTTTATGTAGAAGACGTCGAATCGATCGAGTTCGACTCAACCGGCGGCAACACCGGCAACCCAAGCACCATCGACGACAGCACCGCGCGAAACAATCCGCCGCCGATGTCGCGACCGTCGAGTCCAGTCAATCAACCCGATAACGATCGCGAACAACGACACCACACCGGTTTCGTCCTCTGCAACTCCGACTTTCTTTACTATCAAAGTCGGCGTCAAGGCCGATAACTCCAACAATGGCTGGACGAACAGCGGACTCGTCGTGCGCAAGGGACAGCGACTGCGGATCAGTGCTTCGGGCCGCGTTTCCCTCGGCCGCGGACGCTTTTCAACTCCGGGCGGACTGAACACTATTCAGGATGCGGACAAACTGATGCGCAACGAAGCCACCGGCGCGCTTATCGCCGTAATCGGCGACGATAATGACGATTTCATCGTCATCGGCCCGCGACGCGATTTTGTCGCGCAGCGCGATGGAGTGCTGTTTCTGGGTGTCAATGAAGGCGATTTGGCGGATAATACAGGCAGCTACGATATCGTAATCGAAGCAGAAGCCAGCGGCCGCTAACAGTAATGTCGCGGCGAACGCGCGTTAACGCCGTTGCATCACACTGAACTAGCCTCGGAGACGGATAGCTAAGTGGAAGCCTGCCCCGGCAGGCGCCAACCTTCCTCGCTTTGTCCTTCGGGAGTGGGAGATTATGAGATTTAAACGTTCATATCCGCTTTTTGGTATTGCGCTCTCGTTATTGCTGCTCGGCGCCAATATCAGTCCCGGGTGGTCGCAGTCCAGACGCCAGCCACCCACCTCTAACGAGAAGAAGAACAAACGTCCCGGTGAGACTCCAAAACCCGGCGAACCCAGCCAGGAGCCCCTTCCGAAGGACCTGGAACCAGCCAAGCCACAGGACATCGAGAAAGTCAGCATCTCGACGCAGATCGTCAACGTCGATGCCGTTGTCTATCACAAGAAGAGCGGCCAGATCGTAACCGATCTAAAGAAAGGCAACTTCGCCATCTTCGCTGACGGCACACAGCAAACGATCACAAACTTCTCCACGCCGGAAGCGCCGATTACGGTGGCGATGGTGGTTGAGTACAGCAAATGGTCCGAGATGTTTGGCCTGTACGGCAACAGAGGTTACGAGCCGGGCACGTACGAAGTGATTCGTCCGGCCGCGATGTTCCTCTCGCAATTCATCAAGCCACCTGACGATTACGTCTCAGTGGTCGCGTTTGATATTCGTCCAACTCCGTTGACAGACTTCACGAACGATCCGAGTCGACTGCAACAGGTGGTGACGTTGTTGTTGAGAAACACGCCGGCGTTTCGCGAGACGAATTTGTTTGACGCGTTGAAGTTTGTGCTTGTCGGTGGACGTGGTGATTCAGTGGTGCTGGAAGAATCGAAGTCTGAGAAGTCAGAATATGCGGGTCTCGCGTCGGTCCAGGGACGACGTCGCGCAGTGCTCCTGATTGCATCGGGTATCGACACGTTCAGCAAGATCAACTACGGCGACGCGCGCAAGGTGCTTCAGAATTCGGGCGTTCCGGTTTACATCATCGGCACCGCGAACATGTTCAAGAAGATTTATGGCGACCAACTGCCGGCGACCGACAGCATGCTCGGAATGCCGGGCAGGATGAGCTTTCTGCAGGCTGACAACACGTTGCAGACGTTCGCGAAGGAAACCGGTGGTGCGTTTTTTCCGGTGACGTTCGAAGGAGAATTGCCGAAGGTGCTCAGCAACATCAATGCGCTGCTGCGTAGTCAGTACAGTCTCGCTTTCAATCCGGGCGACGTACGCGACGGAAAACAGCACAAGCTACAGGTGAAGGTTGATGTTAACGGTGACGGCACGTACGACGACAAGGAATATGTGGTCCAGGCGCGCCAGTACTACAACTCACCCAAACCCGAGTCAAATAAAGACAAGAATTAACAACGACTTTACAGGATTAGCAGGACCTATCTTGCTAATCCTGTAAATCATGTAATCCTGTCTAAAGTCTTACTCAACTCCGTAAATCTTCAACCGGAACTCATCATTAAACGAGACGATCTCCGCTTTCCGATTCGAAAAACGTTTCGCCTCACGCAACAACGCCGGCAATCCCTGAAGCGTTAATTTCAATCCATACGCAGGATTCGTCAGCACTGCCGCCAGCCGCGGATTCAAACGTTCCGGCATTCCATAACGTATCGCCTTCTGCGCTACGGGTGAGAACCCGACACTGCGCCGCGAGTTCACAAACTCCAGCGAGTGATCAAACACATGCAAACGGCTCGGCAGATCTCTCAATGCCAGATCTCTGTGCGCGAGCATGTTTGTGATCGCTTCCGCCACGGCGCCGCGGTGATAACTCGAACGCGCCGGCACGGGCGATTCGTCTGTCGCTGTGGAACTCTTCGGACGCACTTCCGAGAGATCGCAATAGCGACGAGTAAATCGCAGTGAGCCCTTCGTAAACCGAGACGAGGTTACCTGAAAACTTCACGCGCTCAACGACCGGCGACTGCAAAGAATCGCCGGAAAACCTCGTCGCAGTCACCGAGGCTCGCGGCAACAACTCCGTCACGCGCTCATCACGTCCAAACAATAACAACCCGGCAACAGTCGGTACGATCTCATGGCCATCATTCGTCGCTAACAACAGATCTCGCTCGAGCACGTCTGCTGTCGGATAACCAACGACCGTCGCTTCTTCAAATGCTCCGCCTTCAAACTCGCGCAGGTAGCTCCACAAATGCGCCTCGTCGATGTCGTCCATCGTTGCGCCAAGCGCGGGCACGTCTTCGTAGCGAAGCGGACGTGACTCTTCGAGAAGCGTCGAGATCTCTTCGCGCGACGCTTCGCGCTTCTCTGCTCCGATGCGCAGGTAGAAACGACCATCGCGCGTTCGATACGGGCGTCTTTTGCTTTCGATATCGAGCGCGACGATGCGTCGGCCGTTGTCGAGTGCGATGCGATCGATAAACGGGACGAGCGGAGGTTGGACCTCTTCACGACAAATCCGCACGAGGTCGTCCTGAACTCGTTCCGGATCGTCAACACCTTCGACTCGCAGTTGATCGTTAACTCCGAAGACGATCACGCCACCGCCGGTGTTTGCGAGGGCCACGATCTCCTGCGCGATCTTTTCTGTGTTCGAGAGTTTTACTTTGAGCTCGAGATACGTGTCTTCACCGCCGCGGATCAGTCGCAATAGTTCGGTGCGAGATGTTTGTGGTGCGGGAGTGGAGAGGATGTATTCCTGAAACGAACGCTCCGTGGTGGGTTCGTGCCGCTGGTTGCTGCGAAATCTTCTACGAGCCATTTGTGTATTGACGGGGCTCTAAACCCGCCCGGATGCCGCAGCATCACTGGAATTAGATTCAAAGTACCGGGCGGCTAGTGTAACAAAAACTATCCACAGATTACACAGATGTTGTCCCTGTCTGCGTAATCTGCGAAATCTGTGGACCTACTCGTCCGACGGTTCGCGCACTGCTTCGAGAATGTCGATCTCCCGCTTCGCGAGAGATCGTCCCTGGAAGTTGAGCATCAGCGGAGTAAAAACCAACCGCGAGCACCGCCAACATAAACAGCGATAGATACTCATACAAGAGACTGCGCGTAAACAGGCCCACCAGCGTAGCCAGCACTGGCGGCGCGCTGAGCACGATCACCATCGGAATCAACAACAGCCCCGCCACACCCGACACATTCAGTCGCTTTCCAAACCGCATGCGCTTTGGAAAACGAATCGACAGCCAGTTGCCCATCGTCGAGCTGAGCGCCGCGAAGATCACAAAACTCAACCCGATGAACAACAGCTTCGAGCATCCAGATCGCGAAAGACGATTGCGTTCAGCATCAGCAGGATCGTCGCAAAGACAAGCGCCAGCAGCGTGATCGCGATGTTTTTCCCGAGCAGTATTTTCCGGCGATCGATCGGCGACAGAATCAGCGTCCGCATTCCACCTTCTTCGAACGCGAACAGATTACACGACAAACCGGCGAGGATGAGAAACACGTAAAGCACTCCGCCAGTCGCCAGCAATCCCGAACCGTAAGTCAGAAAACTACCTGGCGGCGCCGTTCTGGCAGTTCCCCACCTTTGCGCATTCACGACGCGAATGACGATCAGTATCAAAGGCATCAGCGCCATCATTCGCACCTGCGCGTTGCGCATCGCGTAGCGCAGTTCTTTTTCGACAACTGCCGAAAGCTGAGGCGAGACCAACGGCAGTTGCCAGCCGGAGTAACCGGTTACAGTGTCGGCCACGACGGCTGTCTTCCGCCTTCGTCGTACCTTCCATGCCGAGCGCCGCACGACGCGCGATCCAGTAAGTGAAAACGATCAACGCAATCCCGTAGGCACTCAGCGTGATGAAAGCGAGTCGCATATCCGATCGGGTCGTCTCCACTGCCGACTAACAAAAACGCGGCGGCTCCCGGCGGCGTCCAGCGCAACGATCGAAACGACTCGGCGTGCTTGAAGAGTATCGGTGCGACCTGGCCTGCCACTGCCGCGCTCAAACCGGCGACAGCGCCGATCAGCGCCACGATCGTTTCACCGCGCGCGCGTTTACGACGCAGAAGTGAGCCGATCGTAGTTGAAAGCCATTTCGACAGCGCGATGCCGAAAAGTATTGCTGGAACTGCAGTCAATAAAGCTGCTGTCGTGTTGCCTGTGCCGAAAGCGGCGCCGATGCAGATCGCGATCACAGCGGGTATTGCGAACACTGAGTGCAGCGTTGTCAGCTCGCTGAGGAAGTCGACGGCAAACAGTTTGCGCAAGCGTGATCGGATACATCAGCAGCTTACCCGCGTCGAACTGCTTGCTGCCGCCGATACTCAGAGGCACAGTGGCCCACATCGAGATAGATAATCCCGAACATCGAAAAGAAGATGAACTCGGCTGACGCGGATGCAGAGCGTCGCGTGTGGCAGTTCGTCTGAATGCGTCACCGAGCGCATCAGGCTGGCTGAGCGCGTACGCAGCAAAGCCGAGAATGAGGGCCACCATGAGCGGCTAAAAACAGCGCGATGACCATGCCGAGAATCGAGGCCACACGATTGACGACGGCTTTCGAGGAACGAAGCGAGTTGCGCAACAGTCGCCATTTAAGCCAGATTAAGGTGAGAAGTTGGGACATCGCTCAATGATTCAAAACGCTTACGTCGGACTCGGTTCCAATCTCGGCGATCGTGCCGGATACCTGTTGCTCGCTGTGCGTGGAATGCTCGACGCCGGTTTGGATGTTATTCGACTCTCGAGCATTTACGAAACCGAGGCGGTCGAGTATGAGGACCAGCCGGCGTTTCTCAACATGGTGGCGGAGCTGCGCGGCTCGACGCTGCCGTCGCCGGAACAAATGCTCGCGCGGTTGTTGCGAATTGAGTATGCGTTGGGACGCACGCGAGACGTGCCGATGGGTCCGCGCACGATCGATCTCGATCTATTGATATTTAAGGATGGCGATCCGATACGGAGTTTTTGAAACTTCCGCACCCGCGGATCGCCGCACGACGCTTCGTGCTCGTGCCGCTTGCTGAGCTCGTCCCGAATCTCGTCCATCCTGTAATCGGAAAGTCGATCAGCGAACTGTTGGCACAAACGAAAGACCGGTCAGCGTCATTCGGTGGAAGTCTTAGACAGTGAAGGTTTACAGATTGACAGCATTTAAGCCTGTCAATCCTTGTAAGTCCTGTAGCATGTCTAAAGCTTTACCTCTATCAACGCGCGCTTTCCCCCTTCCGACGTTTCCCGTTATAATGCCCACCTTGTTATCACGCCCGCGACAACTGCAATTCTCCCGTTTCACTGGCAATTCAATTGTCCACAAATCGTGGTGTAAAGAGAGCTGAAACATGCCCTATCTGAAGCCTGAAAGGCCGGAAAAGGTTAGTGCACCGTCTTTGCGGTTAAGTAAACAACGTGGCGAACGACTCGTTTGTCTGACAGCCTACGATTACCCGACCGCTCGCATTGTTGATGAAGCCGGAATCGACGTCATCCTGGTCGGCGACAGCCTCGGCAACGTCGTCCTCGGATACGGCAACACCGTGCCGGTGACACTCGAGGAGATTCTCATCCATCTGAAAGCGGTGCGCCGCGCTGTGCAACGAGCTTTGCTCGTCGCAGACATGCCGTACGGAACTTTCCACACGGGCGATGACGACGCGGTGAGAAACGCGCTGCGACTCGTTAAGGAAGGCGGCGCGGAAGCAATCAAGCTCGAAGGCGGACACAAGCGCGTGCACCTCGTGAAGCGCCTCGTGGACGAAGAGATCAGCGTGATGGGCCATATCGGCCTGACGCCGCAGTCAATCAATCAACTCGGCGCTTACCGCGTGCAAGGCAAGACTGCGATCTCGGCGCAGCAGTTGATCGACGATGCGAAAGCAATGGAAGACGCAGGCGCGTTTGCCGTTGTGCTTGAAGTCGTACCTCGCGAGATAGCGCAAGATGATCACCGAGAGCATCAGCATTCCGACGATCGGAATCGGCGCCGGTGTTCACTGCGATATTCAGGTGTTGGTCATGCACGACATGCTTGGTCTGTCGTTTGGCAAACAAGCCCGCTTCGTTCGGCCTTACGCAAACTTGCGCGAGGTGATGACCGACGCGGTCACACGATATGCCGAAGACGTGAGAAACGGCACTTATCCGTCGGAAGCAGAATCGTATGCGCTGCCCGCACAAACTGCGGCGGAGCTGGATATCGAGATCCCATCGAGAGACTCAAAGGCCGAGAAGTCCTAAATCCAACCTCAACTATGGAGATCATCAATCGCCGTCAGCGCATGAGTTCCGTCGCGCGCAAAATTCGCCGTGAACAGGATAAAACTGTTGGACTCGTTCCGACGATGGGCGCGCTGCATGAGGGACACCTGAGTCTCGTGCGCGAAGCGACGACGAATGTGCGATGTGGTGGTGGTTTCTGTTTTTGTGAATCCGACGCAGTTTGGACCAGGCGAAGACTTCGAGCATTACCCGCGCGACTTAACTAAAGACACGGCGCTGCTGACCGATTACAACGTCGATTACATCTTCGCGCCGACGGTCGAAGAGATCTATCCGAAAGGTTTTGCGACGTACGTGAATGTTGAAGGGCTTTCAGAACAGCTCGAAGGGCATTCACGTCCGGGTCACTTTCGTGGTGTCTCAACAGTCGTGACGATCTTGCTGAACACAGTGCGCCCCGATTTTGCGTTCTTCGGACAGAAGGACGCGCAGCAGGCGCTCGTGATCAAGCGACTCGTTAAGGATCTTGCATTCGATACGGAGATCGTCGTGTTGCCGATCGTGCGCGAGGATTCAGGACTGGCGATCTCGTCGCGCAATCTTTACCTGACTGCCGGACGAGCAGAAACTCGGCGACGGTCCTGCACAAAGCACTGAAACAGGCGAAGACGGCATTTAAAGAAGGCGAGCGAAATGCGAATCGCATCGTGGACATAATTCGCTCGACGGTCGAAACGGAACCGCGCGCACGTTTGGACTACGTCACAGTCGCCGACGCAGAGACACTGGAAAAACTCGATCGGCTCGACGATCGACCGATCCTGATCGCGCTCGCGGCGTATGTCGGCAAGACGCGGCTGATCGATAACACGATTTTGAATAAAGTGAAGAAGAAAGACGTTGCCGCTCCACAGTAAGAAGCACATTCATTTCACACTCAACGGCGAACACACCGAAGTCGCCTTTGCACCGCACAAGACGTTGCTGGAAGTTTTGCGTGAGGATCTGAATCTCACTGGGACAAAGCACGGCTGCGAGCTGGGCGAGTGTGGCACGTGCGCGGTGCTCGTCGACGGGCGTTCGATTCTGTCGTGCCTGATGCTCGGTCTTGATGCTGAAGGTCGTGAGGTGAAGACGATCGAGGGCATGGCGAATGGAGCGGAGCTACATCCGTTACAGCAGACGTTCGCAGATCTGGGCGCGGCCCAGTGTGGTTACTGTTCGCCGGGTTTTCTGCTGGTGGCGGAAGAGTTGTTGAAGAAGTCGCCGAACCCGAGCCGTGCGGAGATTCAGGAAGCGTTATCGGGTAATCTGTGTCGTTGTACCGGATATATTAAAATCTACGAGGCAGTCGAGCTCGCCGCCGCGCGCATGCGTGGCGAAGAAATGGAATTACCAAAGAAGAGTGTTTACGGACTTGATTAAAAATCCGTGCTTTTTATCCGTGTAATCTGTGGCTAAAGACTTCAACATTATCGGAAAGCCTTTTCGCAAAGTCGACGCACGCGCGAAGTGTGTCGGCCAGACGAAGTTCGCGGACGACATCGTCCTGCCGCGCATGTTGTTCTGCAAGATCCTGCGCTCGCATCTGCCTCACGCGTTGATCAAAAGCATCGACGTCTCGAAAGCGCTGGCATTGCCCGGCGTTTTTGCTGTGGTCACCGGAAAAGACTTCCCGATTCCGTACGGCATTCTGCCTGTGAGCCAGGACGAGCACGCGCTCTGCATCGACAAGGTGCGCTTCATCGGCGATCCCGTCGCCGCCGTTGCCGCGATGGATGAAGACGTCGCGTTCGATGCGATGAACTTGATCGAAGTCGAATACGAGCCGCTCAACACCATCTCGACGATCGAAGAAGCAGTGCTGATCGACGAGCCGCGTATTCACGATTACGGCGACAGTGGCAACGTTCATAAGAAGGTGTCGCTCGAGTTCGGCAACCTTGAAGAAGGATTTGCGGAAGCTGACCTCGTTCGTGAAGACACGTTCTTCTACGAAGGCAACACGCACCTGCCGATGGAGCAGCACGCGGCGGTTGCGCACTTCGATTCAGATGGAAAGATCACGCTCTGGAGCTCGACTCAAACTCCGCATTACGTTCATCGCGCGCTCGCGAAAGTGCTCGGACTGCCTGCCAGTCACATTCGTGTGATTGCGACGCCGAATGGTGGTGGCTTTGGCGGCAAGAGCGATCCGTTTAATCACGAAGTTGTTGTTTGCAAGCTCTCGATGATTACCGGGCGACCGGTGAAGTGTACGTTGACGCGTGAAGAAGTCTTTTATTGTCATCGCGGCCGGCATCCGGTGTTGATGCAAGTCAAGACGGGTGTGAAGAACGACGGCGCGATCACGGCGATGCACTTTCAGTCGTATCTCGATGGCGGTGCGTACGGGAGTTATGGCGTCGCGAGTACGTTCTACACCGGCGCGTTGCAGACAGTGACGTATGACGTGCCGCGTTACAAGTTTCAGGGAATACGGACTTTTACAAACAAACCGCCGTGTGGTCCAAAACGCGGGCACGGCACACCGCAGCCGCGTTATGCGCTGGAAGTTCAGCTCGACAAGATCGCCGAACAATTGCAACTCGATCCGGTCGATATTCGTCGCAAGCATCTCGTCGCGCCAAATTCCGTGACGGCGAACTACCTGCGCATCGGCAGCATGGGTTTGGGAGCGTGCATCGACAAAGTTGTTGAAGGTTCACGCTGGAAAGAACGCTTTTCCTGGGACCAGAACAATCGCAAGCTGCCGTTTGGTAAAGGCATCGGCATCGCTTGCAGTTCGTATATCTGCGGCGCGGGTCTGCCGATTTACTGGAACAACATGCCGCAGTCAGGTGTGCAGCTTCGTCTCGATCGGCAGGGCGGCGTTTGCGTGATGTGCGGCTCGACCGATATCGGGCAGGGATCGGATTCGATTCTCGCTTACATCGTCGCTGAAGTTCTCGGTATCGATCCGTTTGATATTCGCGTCGTTACTGCTGACACGGATCTGACGCCGGTCGATCTCGGTAGTTATTCTAGTCGCGTCACGTTGATGACTGGCAACGCCGCGATTCAGGCGGCGGAGCGAGCGCGTGAGTTGCTGGTGATGGCGGTGGCTGAGAAGCTCGGTGTTCCGATCGAGAATCTCTCGCTCGCGGAACGGCGCGTGTTTGATGTCGAGAATCCCGAGGTGGGTGTTTCGTTTGCGGAAGCGATCGTGCTGGCGGAGTCGAAGTTTGGGACGATTGGGACGGTCGGCTCGTACTCGCCGCCGCGTTCGCCTGGCAAGTTCAAAGGTTCCGGTGTTGGACCATCACCGGCGTACAGTTACTCCGCTGCTGTGGCCGAGGTTGATGTAAATCCTGATACGGGGATCGTCGTGGTCGAACGTGTTTGGATCGCGCACGACATTGGTCGTTCGATCAATCCGATGCTCGTGATGGGCCAGGTCGAAGGCAGTGTCTACATGGGTCTCGGCGAGATCCTGATGGAAGAGATGGTCTATCGCGAGAACCGCAACGTCGTACACAAGTTTCCGTCGATGCTGGAGTACAAGAGCCCGACGACGATGGAGATGTGCGACGTCAAGACATACCTGATCGAAGATCCGGATCCAAATGGACCATACGGCGCGAAGGAAGTCGGGCAGGGCCCATTGTTGCCCGTGCCGCCGGCGGTTGCGAATGCGGTTTACAATGCGGTCGGCGTGCGTATTGATGAAGTTCCGATCACGCCGGAGAAAGTCATGCGTGCGTTGAAAGACAAATCGCGTGGCCGTGAGGGGCGCTATGGCCCCGACAGCGTGCCACCCGTCGACTGGCCCGAGCCGTTGAGGGTGCTAACGCCGGCGGAAGGTGGAGACGGCAGCGAGATGCCGCGAGTGGCAGTGCATTCGTAGATTGAACAATGATACATGGACTAGTTCGAATGGGATTCGAACAGAAGGCTAAATACGTAATCGTTCGCAAGCACGGTGTTTCATTTCGAAGAAGCATACGTCCGTTTTTGACAGATTTACTGGCCAAACGTGTACGACGATCCGGATCATTCAGTGCACGAGAGCAACGGTTCTCTGATAATAGGCATTGTCCGATCGCGGGCGATTGTTGATCATTTCGCATCGCTGGATCGAGAGCAGCGCATTAGAATTGATCAGCGCGCGAAAAGCTATACTAGACGAGAAGAAGAAACTTTATGGAAGCAAGAAAACAGATGAGTTCTCAGACGAAATGAGACCCGAATACGACTTCTCAGAAAGCTGAAGTTTGTTGGTCGCGGGATTTACGCGGAGCGTTATCGCTCTGGAACTAATCTCGTTCTGCTTAGACCCTGACGTAAGAGCAGCGTTCCCTAGATGACTGCAATCGGTTAACGAAGCGTTGCGGGTAATTGCCAAAGCTGCCAAACAAGCCAGTCGAGCAGAAAAGGTATCCGTCGCACAGCATCCGTGCTCGACGTAAGTCAGTGTAAGCCGTTATGATGCGACTGCCCAAATTTGAATATCACGTTCCGCAGACCATCGCGGAGGCGGTGAGGATTCGCGGGGAGGCGGGGCCCGTGGGGCAGTTCGTCGCCGGAGGGACGGATCTGTATCCGAATATGAAGCGACGGCAGCAGACGCCGAAGACTGTCATCTCGGTGATGCGTCTGCCGGAACTCAACCAAATCACAGGCGATGGCAAAAGCGGATTGCGCATCGGCGCGTCAGTTACGCTGACTGACATTTGCGAACACCCGATCATCAATCGTGACTATCCCGTCGTCGCGAAAGCAGCGCGCACGATCTCTACACCGATACTCCGCAACATGGGAACAGTCGGCGGTAACCTGCTGCTCGACACGCGCTGCAACTATTACGATCAGAATTACGAGTGGCGCAAAGGCATCAACTTCTGTCTCAAGAAGGATGGCGACATCTGCTGGGTCGCGCCGGGAAGCTCGAAGTGCTGGGCGGTTCAGTCTTCAGATCTCGTTCCGGTAATGGTCGCTATCGGCGCGAAGTTGCGGTTCGCTTCAACACTTGGTGAGCGCGTGATCGACGCTGCCGGGTTGTACAACGACGACGGCATCGACTACCTGCACAAACGTCCCGACGAACTCCTCGTCGATATTCAACTACCGCCGACAAACGGCTGGCGCGCTTCGTATCAGAAATTGCGGCGTCGCGGTGCTTTCGATTTTCCGGTGCTCGGCGTTGCGACCTGGATCGCTACCGACAGTGCCGGTGTGACAGACGCCCGCATCATCCTCGGCGGTATCGCGCCGTCTCCGGTCGAGATCAAAGAAGCCGCCACGGCATTGATCGGGAAGCCGCTCGCAGACGATCAAATCCAGGCGGCGGCCGAAGCTGCTTACGTCAAAGCCCGTCCTCTCGACAACACTGACTTCGTCTCCAGTGGCGCAAGCAGATGGCGCGGCAGTACACGCTGCGCGCGCTGCGTGATCTTCAGAGTTAAAAGGCTCCTCTCGCAGAAGTAGACAGGATTTACAAGATTTCACAAGATAATCATGTGGAATCTCGTAAATCCTGTACAGCAATTCTTCTCGCCGCCGGCCGCTCCAGCCGCATGGGCGCGTTCAAGCCGCTGCTGCCTTTCGGAAACAAAACCGTCATCGAATGTTGTATCGACTACCTGCGCGATGGTGGCGTTGAAGAGATCGTCGTCGTGTTGGGCCACCGGGCGGATGAGATTCGCCGGAAAGTATCTAACGTAAGGTTCGCACATAATCCCGATCCAGACAGTGAGATGGGGGCTTCCATTGCTGCGGGCGTAGGCGAGCTTCCCGACGACCGCTCAAGTAACGCTGATCGCACTCGTAGATCACCCCGCAATCCCCGCCACAGTCGTCTCAACGCTCCTCGAATCATGGAAAAGCGGCGCTCGTCTGGTCATACCAACCTGGCAAGGCCGCGGCGGTCACCCGGTGCTGGTCGATCTCAGTTTCAAGGCTGAATTATCAAACCTGCCCGCAACCGGCGGCTTGCGCGCGCTTTTTGAGGCACACCGCAACGAGGTCAAACGCGTCCCGGTTGACTCGCCTTTCATTGCTCGCGACATGGATACGTGGGATGATTACGCGCTCCCTGCACCTGGAAGTTACGGGCCGACCGGCGCCCGAGCCGCCGCAGGATTAGACCAACGAAACTCTGGCCGCACTCATCTAATGCACTTAGTCGAACGTTTTAGAACCGTTCGGCGAAGGAGAAAGATGGTTCGAAAAAGTCGAAAACGAGTCCTGGCCGGGTTGATGACGCTGCTGGCAGCCAGCGTTGCCTTAGCGCAGAACCCCGCGCGCGTGGATTTCTCGCTGCGGTCAATTGACGGCCAAACAGTCACGTCCGACAGTCTTCGCGGTGAAGTCGTTGTGCTGGCGTTTGGCGCGTCGTGGTTGCCGCTGTCGCGCACACAACTTCAGGGCGTGAGGAAACTCGCAGACGAATACAGCAATCGAGGCGTTGTCGTTTACTGGGTCAGCACTGAATCGGCCGATCCGAAGTCGAAGAATTTCGCCAGCGACGAACAACTGCGAGCGTTCTCGCAGAAGTATGGTTTGAAAGTTACTGTATTGCGAGATCCCGACGGCGTGATTTCGAAGAAGTTCGGCGTGGACCAACTGCCGTCGATCGTGATCCTCGACAAACAGGGCAACATGTCTGATGGTCCAATCGGCGGGCTCGATCCCAACGGCAACCTCGCCGCCCAACTCGCCTCGCGGCTCGATAAGTTGCTGTAAAAAATTAAGCTGCAGATTTACGCACATAAACGCGGATCTGTTAACCTGTCCTCACAATGTCCTTCAAGTTAATCAACCCCGAGGCTCTCGGTGCGCCGAGTGGTTACGCGAACGGCCTGCTCGTAGACGGCGGCGGCAAGTTGCTGTTTATCGCCGGACAGATCGCATGGGATAACAACCAGTCGATCGTCAGCGACGACTTCGTCGAGCAGTTCGACAAGGCGCTCGCAAACGTGATCACAGTCGTGCGCGCGGCCGGAGGAGAGCCAAACAACATCGCGCGTCTCGTGATCTACGTCACAAACAAGATCGAGTATCGCGAGCGCACGAAGGAAGTCGGCGACCGTTATCGCAAACACATGGGCAAACACTTTCCTGCCATGGTGCTGGTCCAGGTCGCGGGCTTGTTAGACGACGCGCGCTAAAGTTGAAATCGAAGGCATGGCGGTTATACCGGCATGAAGCAACCAACAACCTTTCTCTACGAACAGGACGAGCAGGCATCGCGACGATCACTTTGAATCGTCCCGAGCGTCTGAATGCGCTGACGTTTGAAGTTTATCGCGAGCTGACGGACACGTTTGCTGCGTTGCGTGACGAAAGTGACGGTGCGCGTCGTAGTGATCACGGGCGCGGGAAGAGCGTTCTGTTCCGGTGGTGACGTCCACGACATCATCGGCGAGCTGTTCAGCCGTAACATGGAAGGCTTGCTCGAGTTCACGCGCATGACGTGCGAGCTTATCCAGAACATGCGCGCGCTGCCGAAGCCGGTGATTGCGAGTCTGAACGGCACGACCGCCGGCGCCGGCGCCTGTATCGCACTCGCTTCCGACATTCGTATCGCCAGTGAAGAAGCGAAGATCGCTTTTCTGTTTGTGAAGGTTGGACTCGCGGGCACTGACATGGCCGCGTCTTATTTACTGCCGCGCGTGGTCGGACTCTCGAAAGCAACAGAGATGCTCTTCACAGGAGACTTCGTCAGCGCTACTGAAGCCGAACGCATCGGGCTTTACAATCGCGTCGTACCGGCAGGCGAGCTGGCCACCAGCCACACGAACGTTTGCTGAAAGACTTGCACGCGGTCCGGCGTTCGCTCTCGGTAAAACGAAAGAGATGCTCAATCGCGAGCTCGACATGGACTTTGCAAGCTGCGCTCGAAAGCGAGGCCCAGGCGCAAGCCATCTGCATGCAGCATCCTGATTATCGCGAAGCATACGAAGCGTTTGTCGCGAAGCGCGAGGCAAAGTTTCAATAAATGGATCGACCTGATCGCCCAACTTCCCTTCTTCACTCCCGAGCATCGCAATCTCGCGCAAAGCGTCGCGCAGTTTGTCGCACAGGAGATCGAGCCGCGCGCGGCGATCGGAAGACAACGTTGAAGAGAATGGCGCGGGAGTTTGTCGGCCTGCTCGCGCGCGCCGGATCTTTTGAGCTACGCGGTTGCCGAGTCGAAGCTCGACGTTCGTTCTCTTTGTTTGATTCGCGAAGAGCTTGCCTACTCTTCTGCGCTCGCCGATCTCGCTTTTGTCATGCAGGGACTCGGAACGTACGCGATTGCGCGCGCCGCGCCGGATCACGTGCGCGACTTCTGGCTTTCACGCGCCGCCAACGGCAAAGCGATCGCCGCCTTTGCATTAACTGAACCGAACGCCGGATCTGACGTTGCGGCAATTGAGACAACGGCGCGCCGCGACGGTGAAACGTACGTTATCGACGGCCGAAAGCGATTTATTTCAAACGCCGGCATCGCTGATTTCTACACCGTGTTCGCCAGGACCGGAACGCGTGAAGACGGCCGGCCTATGCTTTCTGCTTTTGTGGTTGGCTCAAAGATGCCGGGCTTTCGCGTCGTCGAACGCACTTCGTTGATTGCGCCTCATCCGATCGGCGAGATTGCTTTCAATCAGTGTCGCGTGCCGGCTGAAGACATGGTCGGGGAACGAAGGTGACGGTTTCAAACTGGCGATGGAAACGATGGACACGTTTCGCGCGAGCGTCGGGGCCGCCGCCTGCGGCATGGCGCGGCGTGCGCTTGGACCAGGCGGTTCGTTACGCATCGCGGCCGCAAACAGTTTGGTCGCTTGTTGTCTGAGCATCAACTGGTCCAGGCGAAACTGGCTGACATGATCACGGAGCTCGACGCTGCGCGACTGCTCGTCTACCGCGCTGCCTACGCGCGCGACACCGAGACCGGCCGAGTCACGCGTGAAGCGAGTGAAGCAAAACTATTTGCCACCGAAGCTGCCGGACGCATCATCGACAGCGCCGTCCAGATTCACGGCGGCGCCGGCCTCGTGAGCGGAACAGTGGTCGAGCGCCTCTATCGCGACGTGCGCGCGCTGCGCATCTACGAGGGCACCTCCGAAATCCAGAAGCTCGTCATCGCCGGCCAACTCTTGAAGGAGAACTTTAGCCACAAAAAGGCACAAAATAACGAATGGTTCTTTTACTTTTGTGCATTTTGTGCCTTTTTGTGGCAGCGAAGTATGAAGATCAACGTCATTGGTGGTGGGCCGGCGGGGCTTTATTTCGCGATACTGATGAAGAAGGCCGATGCCTCGCATCAGATCAGGATCTATGAGCGCAATGGGCCCGACGATACGTTCGGTTGGGGAGTTGTTTTCTCAGGGAAGACGCTCGCCAACCTGCGCGCTGCTGATGAGACGTCGCATGCGGAGATAACTAAAGAGTTCGAGGCGTGGGACAACGTTGATGTCGTTCATCGCGACGACGAAGATTTCGATTCACGGTAACAGCTTTTCGGGAATCGCGCGGCTTCAGTTGCTGAAAATCCTGCAGCGACGCGCCGAGCAGCTAGGTGTCGAGATCGAGTTTCACAGTGAGATTCACGACGTCGAGGCGTTGCGAAGTGATTGCGATCTGTTGCTCGCTGCTGACGGCGTGAACAGCACGGTTCGGCTGCGCTTATGCGGAACAGTTACAGCCTGAACTCGATGTGCGCGCGAATCGTTACATCTGGTACGGAACCAATCAGCTATTTCACGGGTTGACGCTGACGTTTCGCGAGAACAACGCCGGAGTGTTCGCCGCGCATTCGTACAAATTCAGTCCAACAACGAGCACGTTCATTGTCGAATGCGATCCACAGACGTGGACAAAGGCGGGCTTCGAAGCAAATGAGTGAGCGAGGAGACACGCGACTTATGTCGGTGATGTCTTCGCGCAAGATCTTCAACGGGCACAAGCTGCTTTCGAACAATTCGAAGTGGATCAACTTTCTGCTCGTTAAAAATACGCAACTGGTTTTTTGAGAACGTGGTGCTGATTGGCGACGCGTTGCACACGGCGCACTTTTCAATCGGCTCGGGCACGAAGCTCGCGATGGAGGATGCGATCGCGCTGGCGGAGTCGTTTCAGCAGAACGCGAATGTGTCGGAGGCGCTCACGCATTTCGACGAAACGCGACGACCGGTAATCAAGGATTACCAGGCGGCGGCGTTTGAAAGCATGTGCTGGTTTGAGAATGCTGCGTCAGTACATGCAGCTGAGCCCGATGGAGCTGGCTTATGTCGCTGATGACGCGCAGCGGGCGGGTCAGTTACGAGGATCTGAAACGACGCGATCCGGAGTTTATCCAGCGCTATGATGGGCGAGACAGTTTCCGACAGGATGACAGGATTTCCGCGATTAACAAGATTCATCCTGAAATCCTGCGGATCTTGTAATCCTGTCTATTCAACCTCAACAGTCGCAATGCGGCGGCTCATCACAGCGTCGACACTTGATCCCACAACTTGCACGTCACCGGCTTATGCGCCTGGTCCAGCGCTTCGCAGTAGTTCGTGTAGGTGCAGCGCCGCACTTCATCACCACGACCAAGTCTCACCTTCATAAACCAATCCGGATCGGCGAGCGCCTGGCGCGCCATGCCGACGATATCAGCCTGCCCTAGGCGCAGGATCTCTTCGGCCTGCTCAAACGTTGATATGCCGCCGGTGGCCACGATCGGCGTCTTGAAACCCACTCTCATTCACTGCCTTCTTGATCGCCGCAACGAGCGGGACACTGCGCCCAAATGGACCAACAGCGTCGGAGAGCACAGTCGGCATGCACTCGTACCCACTCTGTCCCGTGTACGGATAAACAGCCTGGCCCACCTTCGGCTGTTGCGCGTCTTCAAACTTGCCGCCTTTCGAAAGCGACAGGAAATCAAAGCCCGCGCGCGGCAAACTCTTTCGCATAATAGATCGCATCTTCGACCCGACTGCCTCCCGCGATCACTTCATCAGCCAGAAACCGCACACCAACGACGTAATCGTTGCCAACACGATTGCGCACCTCGCGATAAACCTCGAGCGGCAAACGCACTCGATTCTCTCGCGAACCACCATAACCATCCGCACGATCGTTCTGCGCGCTCAAAAACCCCGCCATCGTGTAAGCGTGCGCGTAGTGAAGCTCAACTCCATCGAATCCAGCCTCGCGCGCGCGCTCCGCCGCCGCCGCAAAAATCCCCGGCAACTCTTGTGGCAGATCGCGAATGTGTTTCAAGTGCGTGTCGGTGACGCGCTCACGATACCCAAAGCGCAGCGCTTCCAACTCATGCGGACGCAGTACCAGATCGATCAACTTCGTCATCCGCACGCTGCAAAAACTCACGCACGTGCATCGTCCGAAGCCGCTAGCCATGCGGACTGTGACGGTAATTTCCGCCAAAACATGCCGATGATGATCGTCAACCGTGCAGAAACCGCTGAAAGTATTTCGCCTTCTCAGGCCGTCGCTTCACCGCGAGAAAATCGATGATCTGAATGAACAGAGCGTCTCACCACCGCTCGCTTCACGCACAGTCTCGACAAGCTTGCGCAACCCGGGAATGAACCGATCGTCGCCGATACGAAGCAAAGGACCACTCGGTATATCGCGCACGCCTGTCGCTTCGACCACGAGCACACCCGGACGTCCTTCAGCAAAGCGTCGATACCAGTCGAGATTCTGCTGCGTGACAAAGCCGTCGTCGGTCGCGCGCCACGGCACCATCGCCGGCACCCACGTCCGGCTGCGCGCCTCGAGCTTGCCGATTGCAATCGGACTGAACAGTCGAGATCGCGCGGCTTCCTCCGCGGTGGGCCAGCGCGTTTCGGGTATCTTGTGTCGGATTGGATTCGCGAATTTCCACATGTTCTTTTACACAGATTACACGGATTACGGAGATTATGCGTAAATCTGTTAAATTAGCCGAGGCAGGAGGATGCTTATTTGTCTGACGATTTACTGAAGTGGCGCAGCGAGTTTCCCATTCTCGATAAGACGGTTTACCTGATCTCGCACAGTCTCGGCGCGATGCCCAGAGCCACCTACGATCGGCTCCACGAGTATGCTGAGATGTGGGCGAGCCGCGGCGTGCGCGCCTGGGCTGAAGGCTGGTGGGACATGCCCGTCACCGTCGGCGACGAAGTCGCGCAAATCATCGGCGCCGATCCCGGCACCGTCGTGATGCATCAGAACGTCTCGATTTGCCAGTCGCTGGTTCTCTCGTGTCTGAAACCGACGCCGCAGCGAAACAAGATCGTCTATTCGGAGCTGAACTTCCCGTCCGTGATGTACGTCTACGAGGCTCACGCCCGTGACGGCAGCATTCGCATCGAAACCGTGAAATCCGACGACGGCATGACTGTGCCCCTCGAACGAATGCTCGCCGCGATCGACGAGACGACGCTGCTGGTTCCCTTCTCGCACGTGCTTTTCAAGAGCGCGTTCTTGCAGGACGCGAAGGCGATCATCGACCGGGCGCACGAAGTGGGCGCGATGGTCGTGCTCGACACTTATCAATCGGCCGGCACGGTGCCGTTCAGCGTAAAAGAGCTGAATGCTGACTTCGCAACCGGTGGCTCAGTAAAATGGCTCTGCGGTGGACCAGGCGCCGGTTACTTGTACGTCCGGCCCGATCTGCAAGACAAACTCGAACCTAAAACAACCGGTTGGATGGCCCATGAGTCGCCATTCGCGTTCGACACGTCGCTGCGTTACGCGCCAAACATCACGCGATTTCTGCACGGCTCGCCCGCGATTCCCGCGCTCTACGCCGCGCAATCGGGCTACCAGATCATCAACAAGATCGGCGTCGATAAGATCCGCGAGAAGAGCATGCGGCAGACGGAATACCTGATCAATCTGGCCGAAGAAGCCGGGTTCAGAGTAACGAGTCCGAAGGACGTGAGACAGCGTGGCGGCACGATCACGATCGCGCACGAGTACGCAGCGGCGATCACAAAGGAACTGATCCATCGCGAGTTTATTGTCGACTTCAGGCCCGGCGCCGGAATTCGCATCTCACCACATTTCTACACCACTGACGAAGAGCTGGAGCTCGTGATCGAAGAGATGAAGAAGATTGGTGAGTCAGAGAGTTATCGAGAACATGAAGCGGCGGGGGCTGCGTTTTAAATGCCCAACAACTACGGCGACAATCCGCCTCTTTCATACAACAAGTATCTGCGTGTTCAGGACCTAATCAATCTCCAGGATTGCCTGTCAGATCCCGCTCATCACGATGAGCTGCTGTTTATCACCGTACACCAGGCTTACGAGCTCTGGTTCAAGCAGATCCTGCACGAGCTCGACGCGGCGATTCAGTTCATGGAGGAAGATCGCGTGCCCGCCGCTACGCGCGCGATGAAACGCGTGGTGGAGATCGAGAAGTTGCTGGTTAACCAGATTCACATTCTCGAAAGCATGACGCCGATCAGTTTTCTCGCGTTTCGCGATCAACTCAATCCCGCCAGTGGTTTTCAGTCGATGCAGTTTCGCGAGATTGAATTCTCTTCGGGGTTGAAAGACAAAAACATCCTGCGCGAATTCTCGCGGGACGAGTTTGCACACGAACGATTGCAAGCTCGGATGTCGCGACCATCGTTAGCAGAATGTTTTTATCGTGTGCTGCAACGTCGTGGTCTCAATGCGCCGCTCAACGCGGACGGCGATACGGCGCAACAGAAAAAAGCGTATGAAGAACGCACGCGGGCCGCGCTCGAAGTGCTCACGCATTTCGAAGAACGTTACGAAGAGTTTCAGCTCGCAGAAAGCTTGCTCGATCACGACGAATACTTCTCGCTCTGGCGCTCTCATCACATAAAGATGGTGGAGCGCATGGTAGGCGCGAAACGCGGGACCGGCGGATCTGAAGGCATCGGATATCTGAAAACCACGCTCGACAAAAAATTCTTTCCTGAGCTTTGGGAAGCACGCACCCATCTCGACATCGCACACGGCGAACGTGGGTGCCCGTTTGCACACTAATGGAGAGAGACAGAAGATCGGCGCCGCGCGCGAGGGTCAAATTACCGGCCCGCTGGGAAGGCGTGCTCTCGCGCGAGAATGCGACGGTGACCGATCTCAGCCGCAGCGGCTGCTTCGTGCTTACCGGCGGCAAGGTTGAAGTAAAAGAGCTCGTCTGGCTCGAGATTAAACTCACCGATCAGCAGACAGTCAACTTCTGGGCAGAAGTCGTTGATCAGGCTTCGGAGATCGGTTTCGCGTTGAAGTTCAATTCGAGTAGTCCGGAAGACGAAGCCGCGTTAGCACAATTTTTAGAAAAAATCTTTCAGGGTCAAACGAAAACGTAGGTTCGCGCCGTGTATCCGTCGTTTCCAGAGCGGTTCAATATGGCCGACTACTTCCTCTATCACAATCTCGAGGAAGGTCGGGAGAACAAGGTCTGCCTCTACTACGAAGATCGAGAGTGGACGTACGGCGAAGTTGCACGACTCTCGAATCAAACGGGCAACGCGCTGCGTGAGCTTGGCGCGAACATCGAAGATCGCGTTCTGCTGGTCCTGCCTGACTGTCCGGAATTTGTTTGGACGTGGTTTGGTGCGGCGCGCATCGGAGCGGTGATCACGATGGTCAATCCGCTGCTGCCGGTTGCGGATTATGAATATTACCTCGACTACACGCGCGCGAAAGTCGCAATCGTTCACGAGTCACTGCTAAAGACATTCGCCGAAGCCGCGGCAAATGCGCGGTACTTGCGCAGCGTCCTGGTTGTCGGAAACTCAAAGTGGGAAGGAAGGGGCGGCCACGGAGGGCCGCCCCTACAATCGAACCTCGGTGGCCACCCCTTCCCCGGAAAAATCAAATGGGTCGGATTCGCCGAAACGGTCCACACGGCCCCCGACGAATGCACACCCGCCGACACACGTCGTGACGACATCGCGATCTGGCTTTTCACTTCCGGCTCGACGGGCCATCCGAAAGGCGCGGTCCATCTTCAACACGATCTCCCTTTCAACACAGAAGTCTTTGCGAAAGCGACGATGGGCGTCTGCGCTGACGACCTGACCGTTTCAGTCCCCAAACTCTTCTTCGGCTACGCGACCGGCACCAACCTGCTCTTTCCTTTTGCAGTCGGCGGCGCGACCGCGCTCTTCTCCGAACGATCGACAGCGGAAAAGATGTTTGAAGTGATCAAGCGTTACAAGCCGACAATCCTGACGACCGTTCCCACGATGATCAATTCGATGCTGAACGTGCCCGGCGCTTCGGCCGAGGATGTTTCGAGCCTGCGATTCTGTTATTCAGCCGGCGAGGCGCTGCCGAAAGAGCTTTACGAACGTTGGATGAACTCGTTTGGCGTGGACATCTGCGACGGCATCGGATCCGCTGAGATGTTTCACATCTACATCACCAACCGCCCCGGCGACATCAAGCCGGGCAGTCTCGGCCGCATCGTTGACGGTTACGAAGCGAAGATCGTCGATGCGGATGGCAACGAAGTCGCAACGGATGAGATGGGAACGCTGAAGATCAAGGGCGACTCAGCCGCGCTTTGTTACTGGAACGCGCACGAGAAGTCGAAGGAGACGTTCGCCGGCGACTGGTGCACGACGGGCGACCAGTTTCACGTCGATGAGAATGGTTATTACTGGTATCACGGTCGCACGGACGACATGTTGAAAGTCTCGGGTGTGTTCGTCGCGCCGGCAGAGATCGAGAACTGTTTGCTGCAACACGAGGCGGTGTTGGAGTGTGCAGTTGTGGGCCACGAGTCGGAGGGACTCGTGAAGCCAAAGGCATTCGTCGTGTTGCGCGAAGGGTTCACGGCAGAAGATCCGCTTGCGGAAGGGATCAAGCAGTTCGTGAAGGAACATATTGCGATCTACAAGTATCCGCGCTGGGTGGAGTTCGTTGATTCGCTGCCGAAGAACGATCGCGGGAAGATCGACCGCAAAAAGCTTAAGAATAGTTAGCCACAAAAAGGCACAAAAAGATTCTTTTAGAACTTTCGGTAAATTCTTTCTTCGATCAAAGCTACGGATCGTCCAATCTCACCCGTGACGACGGGGTCGCGGTTCTCCAGAACAGCGCGGGCAAAATCTTCGATCAATGGTTGATGAATATTTGGGGTGATTCGGGTGGTCTTCGGTGCGCTCGCCGTCCTTCGTCAACACTCGCATCGTTCCTTCGTTCAGCACGGGAATGTGAATTGAACCTTCCGTGCAGAATAGATTGAATGAGTCCTGCGGCTCGCGCGCTGCGTGAGTCACGGTCAACGTGCCGCACGTTCCTCGCTCAAACTGAAACATCGCGGTCGCAACGTCCTCGACTTCACGATCGAAAAATACGTTGGCCAACGTCGATTTAACGTCGCTGATGTTGCCGAGTAAATCGAGCAGCACCTCGATGCGATGACAACCGAAATCAAACATCGGCCCGCCACCGGCAAGCTCTTTCTTGAGGAGCCAAGCACGCGCTGCGGTCGGCTCCGGATCAAACCACTCGAATGCGTTAACCTGCACGACAACCGGAACACCCAGCTCGCCTGAATCGACCAACTCCTTCATGCGACGCACAACCGGATAAAAGTGACGATAGTAAGCAACTCCCAGCTTGACGTCGTTGGTGCGACACGCATCGATCATCCGATCGCACTCAGCCACATTGAGCGCCATCGGCTTCTCACACAATACGTGTTTGCCTCGCTCAGCGGCCGCAATCGTCTGTTCGGCGTGCAGATGTACCGGAGTGGCAACGTAGATGGCATCGACTTCATAGTCCATCAGCAGATCGTGCCAATCCGAACACCACCGTCGCGCGCCAAACTCGTTAGCAAACGATTCCGCGAGCTCGGCCTTCGCCCTGCTAACTGCAACCAGCTCGCAGAGTGGCGAGTCGCGCAACGCAGGCGCTACACGCCTTCGCGAGATGTCGCCGCATCCGATCAGGCCCCATCTAATCCGCATTTTATCCGTGGAAATCTGTGGCTATCGTCTTCGCTCGAGATCGTAATCACGCAAGCGACGATAGAGTGTTGAGGGGGAGATGCCGAGGATCTCGGCGGTCTTGCCGCGGTGCCAGCCCGTCTGCTCGAGCGCGGCGAGAATCTGCTGGCGCTCGACTTCTCTTAACGATCCAGACGTCGAAGGCATTGCAGCAGCCGGAACTATCGCCGCATCACCAACTACAGCCGGTGCGACACTCGTTAATGCGGGCGCAGGAACAGCCGGCCGCGTCACCTCAGGCGGTAGCTCCGAAAGCGTAATCCGGCCGTTGTTCGACAAGAATCACTGCGCGTTCGAGACAGTTCTTCAACTGCCGCACATTCCCGGGCCAGTGATACAAACGCAACGCCGTAAACGCATCGTCGGTGAACTCCGGCGGCTGAGTTCCCGCAATCTGTTTCAGCAGGTAACGCGCCAGCGGTTCGATGTCTTCCGGTCGCTCACGCAACGGCGGCAGGCTGATCTGAAAACCGTTGATGCGATAAAGGAGATCGGATCTGAACACGCCGTCATTAACGACCGTATCGAGGTTTCGATTCGTCGCCGCAACAATCCGGACGTTGACCTCAACCTTGCGCACACCGCCAACTCGGAAGAACGTGCGCGTCTCAATCGCTCGCAAAAGCTTCGCCTGCAACTGTGCCGGCAGCTCTGTCACTTCGTCGAGAAAAAGCGTGCCGCCATCTGCAAGCTCGATCAGACCGAGCTTCCGGCCTTTCGCACCGGAGAACGCGCCCGCTTCGTAACCAAACAACTCCGACTCGAGCAGCGACTCCTGAAACGCAGCACAGTTCAAATCCACAAACGAAGAATCAGCACGATTCGACAGACGATGAATCGCATGGGCCACGAGCTCTTTTCCCGTTCCCGATTCACCCGTAATCAGCACTGACGCTTCTGACGGCGCGACGCGCTCGATCAACCGTATCGCTTCCTTCATCACTTCCGAAACGGAAACGATCTCAGGCAACGCAGACTGCCGCGCCAGTTGCTCGCGCAGTCGAACATTATCGACGCGCAGCCGTCGCTTATCAGCGGCCTGCTTCACGCGAACGTCGAGCTCAGTGATGCTGTAAGGCTTCGTGAGGTAGTCGTAAGCGCCGAGTTTCATCGCCTCGACAGCGGTCTCAACGGTGGCCTGACCCGTCAACATGATCACTTCAGGCGGATTGGGCCGTTGATAAACGCGCCGCAGCAACTCCATGCCATCCATACGCGGCATGTTGATATCGCATAACAGCACGTCGACGTTGCTCTCTTCGAGTTTCCGCAAAGCGGCCTCACCATCAGGCGCCGCCTGCACTCGATAGCCCAGCCTCTCCAATTCCTTCTGCAAAACGAGACGAAGGTTGGCCTCGTCTTCTGCGATCAGAATTCGTGCCTGCTGTTGCTGCTCACTCAAACTGTCTGTTCCTCGCTTATCTTGACTGCGGAAAGAGTTATCGTGAAAGTCGTGCCCGACCCCACGGTTGACTGCACGTCAAGAGTGCCGCCATGCTCCGTTAAGATACCATAACATACGGCCAGCCCGAGACCTGTTCCACGTCCTATTTCCTTGGTCGTGAAGAAAGGTTCGAAGATCTTCGGCAGGTTTTCCGGCGGAATGCCGACGCCCGTGTCGTTCACTTCCACTACGACTTTATCGCCTTCATTGCGACTGACGATCGTCAACGTGCCGCTGTCGCCCATCGCATCGAGCGCATTCGTCGCGAGGGCAATAACAGCCTGCTGCAACTGGCCCGGATCGCCTGAAACAAGCAGCAAATCGTCAGCAATCTCGACTTTAAACTCGACGAACGGACTTCGCTTCTGGTGTGACAGCAAGCGCACTGCGGATTGAATGACGTCTGCGAGGTTGATCGTCACGTGGTCCGAAGTTCCGCGTGCGGCTGAAGTCGAGCAGGCCCATCGTGATGCTCTTACAACGAAACGCTTCACTGCGGATCAGTCCGAGATACTCGCGCAGATCTTCCAAAGCCGCGTGAGCCTTCAAACGCGCCTTCATTCACGCGCGCTTCGAGCGACTCGGCACAGGCGGAAATCGTAGCCAGCGGATTATTGATCTCATGGACCACACCCGCCGCCAGACGACCAACCGCCGCACAGCTTCTCGGCGCGCGCAATGGCGCGATTCGCTTCCACTCGATCCGTGACTTCCTCACCGACTGTGATCACGTGACTGACTTCGCCAGTGTTATCGGCCCACATCGGAATCTTGCTGATGACCCAATGCCGAATGTCACCTTTTGGCGACGGCGTTTCCTGTTCGATGCGCTCGATCTCACCACTCTCGAACACGCGCGCAAACTCTTCCGCCAGCATGTCGCGCGGTTGCCGTGTGAGCACCTTGAACACGTTCTTGCCGAGCACTGAGCCGCGCGGAATACCCAGCTCACCGAGCTCGCGATTTCGGTTCCACGCAACCACTCGATACTCGCGATCGATCGCGTAAAGCGAGAGCGGCAAACTGTCAACGATAGCTTCGATAAGTCTTGCCTGCGCTTCACTCTCCGCAGTTCGTCTCTCGACTTCTCTCGCCAGGCTTACCGACGTGTCGCGCGCGGCCTGGTACAGCGAACAGATGTGGGCTGCGAGTGATGTCTGCTGTGCGGCTGCCTCAATCAAACGTCTTTCCGTCTCGCCGCATTCTTCACGACGGTCAAACGCGACGATCAACGCGCCCTTTGCGCGACCTGCAAAACGAAACGGCGAGACATACTCAGCAGCGTGAACATCGTCGCGAAGTAAAAACGAATCTTTTTCAGTGATCAGTAACGAGTTTGCAGACTCCGCTGAGCGCAGCCATCGTTGTAACGCTTCGCTATCGAGCAGCGTTGGATCATCCGCCGCGCCCTCGCGGTCAAAGACGCACAGCGCATCTTTATCCTTGCCGACAGCGACGTACGCAGCGCAAAGCGAGCTCTCGATCGCTTCGTACGTGGCGCCGGCGACACGACGGACGAGCTGCTCAGGCTCGAGCGCTCGCAACAGTCCGCGACCGATGTCTGACAAAAACCTGAG
The DNA here is from genome assembly GCA_963748155.1 of uncultured Acidobacteriota bacterium. Lineage (GTDB taxonomy): Bacteria > Acidobacteriota > Blastocatellia > Pyrinomonadales > Pyrinomonadaceae > PSRF01. Next base: position 683,751 of record CAVVHV010000008.1, read on the forward strand.
CTCGCGATTGCTGCCGAGCAGCGCCCACTCGCGCTGTGACGTGCGCACGTGCAGGCTGACGCGCGACAACAACTCGCCGGGCGTTGAAGGTTTCGTGATGTAGTCGTCGGCGCCGGCGGTGAATGCCTGGACCTTGCGTGCTTCGTCGTCGCTTTCCGAAAGCGCGATGATGGGCAGTTTGCTCGTCGCCGGCTGCGCGCGCAGCAGTTTGCAGAGTGCGAGCCCATCGACGCCGGGCATCTCGAGATCGAGTGCGACCAGATCGCAACGAACACCCTTGAGCACACGCAGGGCCGATGCAGCTTCGGTTGCAGTCACCACACGATACTGCGCAGTTTCGAAGATTTCGCGGAGCCTGTCGCGTGCGGCCGCGTCGTCGTCAACTATTAGAAGTGTGGCGCTGTGATTTTCGGCGGGAGCTACCATGCTTTCAGCAGGCACGTCGTGAAGACACGCCTCAAAGCGATTGAAAGCGATGAGTGAGGATTATGTCAAGAATTCTGTTAGAAAAGCCGGCGAATTTTGCAGATCCGCGCTGATCTGCGGTTCATCTGGGTTAATCCGCGTGCCTCTGTGGCTCGATTTCATGCGGTACATCTCGTTATCAGCGGCGACTACGAGTTGGTCCAGTGTGTCGCCGTCGACACCAAATGTCGCCGTCCCATGCTGATTCCGACACGCGCAAAACGATTTCTCCCGAGTGGCAATGAGAACTTCGACACTGCACTCTCGATGCGCATGGCACAACTCTTCCACCTGCGCGCCCACAACCTCCTGCACGAGCGCGACAAAACTCATCGCCACCGTAACGCGCCAGAAAGTCATACTCGCGCAACTGCCCGGCGATCAGGTGTGCCACCTCGCGCAACATCTTGTCGCCTGCTTTGTGCCCGTAGGTGTCGTTCACGTTCTTAAACTCATCGAGGTCGAGCATCACGACCTGGAACGTCCGGTCAGTGCGGCGCGCGCGTGCGGCTTCCTCTTCAAAACGCAAAGACAGGTAACGCCCGTTCGGCAAACCCGTGAGCGGATCAGTCAACGCATTCGACTCCGCCTCAGCATGTTGCATCGCATTTCCCAACGCGTCCGAAGCAAGCCGCGTCACCGTCTCGAGCAGTCGCATGTGATCGTCGGTGTATTGCTCGAGCTCTGTCGAGTAGACCGATAGCGCACCGAGTAACACGTCGTCCTTGAACAACGGCAGCGACGCCATCGAACGATACTTGATTCCCGCCTCGGGATTTACATCCGTGAAATCAAGACTCGGATGAAGCTGGTTAACGGGACTGCGATTCGCGAGTGCAAAACCAGTTACACCTTCGCCAAGTGCGATGCACCGGCCGGACAGCTTCTGTACGTGCTTGCCGGCGACGTGTCGCGCGGTAGCGTAACCTTTCAGCTCGTCGTAAAAGTAAACAATGCACGTGTCGAATGGGACTACGTGGCCTACCTTATCGACGAGAATCTCGAGCGTGTGCTCTACGTTCAGCGACGTACCAAACGTGCGGGCAATCTCGTACAAGGCATACACCTCACGATGCGCCTTCTTGATTTGATCGTAAGCGATGTAAGAGCCACGCTCGCGAGTCTGATTCATATCGACGTCGCTCAGTTGAATGGGCGGCTCGGTTGAATAGTTGGCCGGCTGGTGTTGCAGGCCGAGTCTCGCAATCTCGGCGTCAAAACGCGGCAGGTGTTTGATGAACTGCTCGACCACGAACGGATCGAAATGAATTCCGGCGCCACGCAGCAGCAAGGCAGTCGCTTCGTCGAGAGTCATGCCACGGCGAAACGGTCGGTCTTCACGAATTGAGTCGAAGCAATCAACAACGGAAATAATGCGCGCGGTGATGGGAATCTGTTCACCGCGCAACCGGTCAGGATAACCACGGCCGTCCCACTGTTCGTGGTGATGCCTGACGATCGGAATCACTGGATACGGAAAATTCACACGACCGAGGATCTGCGCGCCCACGACCGTGTGGATCTTCATCTTCTCAAACTCGGCATGAGTCAAGGGTCCGGGTTTATTCAGAATGTGCGGCGGAACGGCAAGTTTGCCGACATCGTGAAGCAACGCACCGGCTTTGAGCGCGGCAATCTCTTCGCGCGAAAGACCAAACACTTCGCCCATGCCCGCCGCGTAAATCTGCACGCGACGAACGTGACAATGTGTCGTTTGATCTTTGGCGTCGATCGCAGTAGCGAGTGCTTCTGCGGTGGCGAGATGAAGCTCACTGAGTGCTTCGATCTCGTTAGTCTGCGATTGCACGCGCGCACGCGCGCTGCGGTAGATCAAATAAGTTGCAAGAATTGCGATTGGAGTGAGTATGAGATAGGGCAAGAGAAACGTGCCGTAGATCAATTCAAGCACGAGCGGCACAACGAGCAATGTCCACGCAATCCACAACTGGTTTGTGTGCCACCAGTGACCCAGCGATTGGCGCACCGACGCTACCGGAGACAGAGCTGGGAGCAAATCAGCTCTCTCTCCGGTGAATTGGGCAAGTGGCAACCCGATACGATCGGGTTGCCGTGCTGGGTGAGATGTTTCACGACTGGTTATTGTCATAGAACTTTGCGGCTACGGGCCCCGTGCGGAGGACCCGCGAAGCCAGTGGCTTCTGCGCCGCGCTGTCCCTATGTTCAACTGTCGTGCCGTTCGAATTACCGCGAATTCGCGATTGGTGAGTTGCAAGTCATTCCATTCTGACAGGTCAGATTGAGAAGTTCAGTCAAGCTGCTAAACTTAGGCCGCGGATTACACAAATGACCGATCAGGAAAAACTGCCGACCCAAGTTGGATACATCGATCTGCTGCGCCGAAATCGCAGCTTCAGGCAACTGTGGCTCGGGCAGGTTGTCAGCCAGATGGGCGACTGGTTCGACACCATCGCGCTCTACACGATCATCCTCAAACTCACCGGCTCGGGTCGCGACGTCGGTCTGCTACTCGTGGCGCGCTTCGTTCCCAGTTTCTTTTTCGGACCGATCTCGGGTGTGATTGCTGACCGGTTTAGCCGGCAACGAATCATGATCATTTCAGACATCCTGCGCGCGGTGGTCGTGCTCGGATTTCTGGTTGTGCGTCGTGCGGACCAGTTGTGGATCATCTACGTGCTGACGGTTTTCCAGCTCGGACTCTCAACTTTCTTCGAGCCCGCGAAGACAGCGGCGATACCATCGATCGTCGAGGATCGTGAACTGGTGGCCGCGAATGCGATCTCGTCAGTGACGTGGTCGGTGATGCTGACGCTCGGCGCCGCGATCGGTGGGGTCATCACGGGTCTATTTGGAACTGACGTCGCATTCGTTCTCGATGCTGTGACTTATCTGCTGTCGGCAGCGTTGATTGCGAGTATTCGCGTTCCCAAACGAAAGAAGCGTGAACGACAAAAGGTGTCGCTTAGTCGACTGCTGGGTATCAGGGAAACGATCGAGGGCATCAAGTATGTTAAAGACAGGCCACGCGTCCTCGCCGCCTTGCTGGTGAAACCGGCCTGGGGAATCGGCGGTGGCATACTGACGTTGCTGGCAGTGTTTGGCGAACGCATCTTTCCGGTCGGCAAAGACGCTGCGGGCGGAATCGGCGTTCTCTTTGCAGCACGCGGCATCGGAACGGCTGTCGGTCCGATTGTCGCGCGAAGGATCGCGGGCGAAGGAAACCGGCGCATGCAGGCGTCGATCGGTATTGCGTTTCTGATTGGCGGCGTTTTTTACATGTTGTTTGGCAGTGCGACGAGCTTCATCTTTGCCCTCGTCGTGCTGGGAATCGCGCACTGTGGCGGCAGCATTCTCTGGGTCTTTTCCACGGTAATACTGCAACGCACGGTCGTGGATAACTTTCGCGGGCGCGTGTTTGCTGCTGAGTTGGCGTTGTTGACTTTAACTATGGCAGCATCTAACTACGTCACCGGGGAGCTGTTGGACCGCTTTCAGATCTCGCCGCGGATCGTGACTGTTGGCATCGGAATATTTTTTCTGCTGCCGGGAGTCGCCTGGTTCATAACGCAGCGTTGGTGGGATCGTGAAGAGCGTTCGGTGCGTATTCGAGTTGATGAGCAGCAGCAGGTAGTTCACCAGTCAATAGAATAACTATGAAGATTAGAGTGGGAGTCATGGGTTCGGCAGCGTCTGAGAGCGCGCGGCTCGAGACCGGCAACACGCTTGTCGACAAGGCCGAACGGCTCGCGCGCGTGATTGCCGGCAAGGATGTGATACTGCTGACGGGCGCGACGACGGGCATCGTTTACGTTGTCGGGAAGACCGCGCACGATGCGGGCAGCTTTCACGTTGGGATCTCGCCGGGAAGCAATGAACTCGAGCACAGCGAGCTGTACAAGTTGCCGGTGGATGCGTGTGATGCGTTGATTTACACGGGTTTTGGGTTGAAGGGGCGGAACGTGGTCCTCGTGAGATCGTGCGATATTGTGCTGTTCGTCTCGGGGGCGATGGGATCGTTGAATGAGTTCACGATTGCGCATGATGAGGGGAAGGTTATCGGGTGTTTGACCGGGACGGGCGGCGTTGCTGACGAGTCGGAATATTTGTTGCAGAAGTTCGGGAAGAAGATGAGCACGGCGCGTGTGTTTCAGAGTGAAGATCCGGTGAAGTTGTTGGATGACTGTTTGAACGCGTTGAGATTGAGATGAGTTTTAGACAGGATTTACAAGATTTTTCAGGATTGACATGTAAATCCTGAAAAATCTTGTAAATCCTGTCTAAGACTGACTTCGAACATGAGTAATCAAACAGTAATCGCGCCCCACATCAACCACCCGATCGCTCCCTCCGATTTCGATAACCCAATCTGGCAACAATGCCCGCCGGTCAACATCGAGCATTACTGGTCCGGTGAACCGGCAATGCCGTCGCGCCATGCCGAAGCACGAGTTTGCTGGTCCGATGAGGCGCTTCACGTACGCTTCCTCGGCAAACAACACGAGCCATTAATCATTTCTGACAACCCAATCACAGATAAAAAAACTCTTGGCCTATGGGATCGTGACGTATGCGAGATCTTCCTCGCCCCCGATCCCGCAAAGCCATGGCGGTATTTTGAGTTTGAAGCCGCCCCAACCGGCGAATGGATCGATCTCGGCATCACAGTGAAACCGGAAGGAAGGGAGACTGACTGGGACTTCGCTTCAGGCTTCACGACCGCCGCGAAACTCGAGGGCGAGCAGCTACTCGTCGGTATGAGGATTCCCTGGAGTGAACCGCTTCCGAAACCTTCAACTGGAGATACCTGGCGCGTGAATGTCTTCCGCTGTGTTGGACCAGAAGCACCGGAGCGTTATTTCGCCTGGCTGCCTACCAGGACACCAGAGCCGAATTTTCACGTGCCGGAAGTGTTCGGAATACTGCGGTTCGAGTAAGTATCAGCCCGGCTGGTTGCTCGCCATCTTCGCCACGTACTTCCCAAAATTCGCCCGATCCGCATCACTCATCTCCAGAATTCGCGCTCCGATCAGGTAGCCACTACTATCTTCCAGATTCTCATACCTGACCGTCACGACCTTCATTTCCACTGGTCCACTCGGCAGATCGAGCTTCACATGCAGCTTCCGATCGGCGCCGGCAAGGTAGTGCTCACCAATCCGGATCGCCGGCACAATCAACGCCAGGCCCGTTAAACTGATGTCCAATGTGTGCCCGTCAAGCGTCGGCAAACGCCTCGATCCATTCGTACGCACTCGCGGATCCGACAAGACTCAAGGTGAAAGTCAGACGCGTCCGCACACGCTTAGAGTGACGCCGGTTGCCAATAAAACGGCGTAATTGCGACACGATTCTGCGGGGCAGTTCCGACATCCGTGGAAACCACTAATAAATCTCGGACCAATTTGAGGAAGGGCACGGGAAAGCCGCGTCGGGGGCAATGCAAGGGCCATTCTAAAGAACCTGCTCGCGGTGACGCAACAGTTTAATTATTTACTTTAATTCTTTACGACCAGCGGTTTGCCACCAGCATCGCCGCTTCGCACTCCCGAAGCGTCGAGGTAGAACGAAAGACGGCCCGAGCGGCCATACTGGGCGGGTTCTGCAGTCGCATACCACGACTTGCCATCCGCGGCGCGCACCACCTGGAAGCGGTAGCCGGTGGTTTCAGGTCCTTCGATGTCTTTCGGCACGAGGCCGCCGGCGATGAGCTCAGCCATGTTGGCAAACTGTGCGTTGTGGCTCTGAGCGTAGACCACCTGCGCGAGTGAGATACGCGTCAACATGTCCTGGACGTCGCTGTGATGGGCATTGATACGGGCTTCGAAGAAAAACTTCTTGCCCTCCTTGCGGACCAGTTCGAGGTTGTCCCTATCGCCTACGATCCACGTGTTGTCGATTTTGATCAGCGATGCGGGCTCGATCCTCTCTTTGCCCTCGGCGTCGACTACTTTCACGAAGACGGTGGCGGCGTCGCCGCTGATCTGTTCGCCAGTGATGTCGATCTTTTCCGGAATCTTCTCGCTGACGGCGACGGCCATCTTGTCGAAATCGGGTTTTAGGTCTTCGTACTCCTGCGTCGAGAGTCCTTCGATCGCCTGGCGATAGATCGAGATACTAAACGCTTCGCGAAACTTCTTCTCGCGCATCATGCGGTAAAACTCGCGCATCGTTTCAGTGGGCGTGCGTGGAGTTTGTGCAAACGAGCTCGAAGATAAGAGAAGAGTTAAGAGGAAAAATGTGACAACTCGAGTACGCATATGTTTTGGCGGTTAAAAACAACTGTAGGGGCGGCCCTCCGTGGCCGCCCCAGCGTAATTGGAAACGAGGGGTGGCCACAGAGGGCCACCCCTACAGTTACGCTCACCGGGCGTCATTCTTCTCGACGCACGATTGGGCTGGGCTTCAAGACCAATTCTCGCCCGACGAGATATAGCAGAATCGTGAGTATCAGGAACGGAATTATGCCCAGCACGTCTGAATTCGGCCCTTCAAAGAACGGATTGTGATGCGCGGCCCACTCTTCGAATCCCTTTAGTCGAGCCACGATCCCCTCGCTTAAATTCATGAACGCGAAGATCACGCCCGCAAGCGTTGCGCCCGCAATGTAACCAGAAGCGAGCAGCACACCGGGACTCTTATCAGTCTCAGCGGCCATCTGTTCTTCCGTCAGGTTAAGGTTGTCCGGTTTCTTCCGCAGGTACTTGTCTACCAGCCAACGCACCACGCCGCCGACAAAGATCGGGCTGACGTTGAGATCGGCAGGTAAACACCGACCGCGAAAGCAAGCGACGGCACACCGCTGAGCTCCAGCACAACCGTGATCATCACCCGAGCAAGACGAGCCCCCACGGAAGCTCACGACTTAGAATTCCCTTAATGATGTAGGACATCAACGTCGCCTTCGGCGCAGTAAACTTCGCGACGGTGTTGTTCGTGCCCGGAACCTTATCGTAAATGCCGTTGATGCCCGGATCAGCGAGATAAACCGGCACGCCCTGATCGTTCACGAAGTAACGTCCGGCTGGACCATAATCCGTGGACGTTCTTATGCACGACGTTATATTCATTCGTGTCAGCACTGGCCTGTCCGCCTTGCAGTCGTTCCTTCTTCGGCTGATCGCCGCTCATCACGAACTGATCAGGAGTAAATTTAAAGTCCGCCGGGAAACTGAAGTCCTTGTTCTGAGTCACTGGCACATACACACTGCCCGACTGGTTCATCGCCAAAAGGATTGGTCCGAGCGCAAGTGCCGAAACCAAAGCGCCGATGAGAATCGCGATTTGCTGGTACTTCGGCGTCGCGCCAACGAGGAAACCCGTCTTTAGATCCTGAGACGTGGTTCCGCCATTTGAAGCTGCGATGCACACAATGCCGCCGATCGAAAGCGCGGTTACGAAGTACTGGCGGTCGCGGTCCAACCGATAACCAAAAATACAAGGCAGGTCAGCAGCAGTGTCGCGACCGTCATTCCCGAGATCGGGTTTGACGACGATCCGACTTCACCAGTAAGTCGCGAAGAGACCGTTACAAACAGAAATCCAAACGCGATGATCAAGAATCGCGCCGAGGATGTTAAAGCGAAGATTGAGCTGCGGGACGATCATGATCACGACCAACAACGCAATGATTCCGCCAAGCACAAACTTCATCGAAAGATCCTGATCCGTGCGCGGCGCGTTGTCCGCCGACCGGCGCCCGATCGTCGCAAGTCAGCTAGACCACCTTTCAAACCACTCCAGATCACAGGCAAGCGATCGGAACGAGACTGATGATGCCACCCGCCGCCACCGCGCCGGCGCCGATGTAAAGGATGTAATGCCTTTTGAATCTGGCTGACGCTCATGTCTTTGATCAGGTGTGTAGTTTCCGGAGCAAGCGGGCGTCATCCAGCCACCGCCGAAATACTTGATCGTCGGAATCAAAACGAGATATGCCAGCACGCCGCCCGCCAAACATGATCGAAGCGATGCGTGGTCCGATGATGTAACCGACTCCGAAGAGCGCGGGATTGTTTTCGATCGAGACTGAGCCACCCTCGAACGGTCTGCCGAAGACTTTGCTCGGATATTCTTTCCACGTCTTGAAGATCTGCTGCAATACCGTAGTAAAGAAAACCGATACCGAAGCCGGTGATGATCGTCTTTGCCTCCCGTCGCAGCTTGATCGCGATCAGTAGTGTCTCGCGACCCTTCACGCGCAGCGGCGCGAGATTCTTCGGAAGCGCCGGCCTTCAGCACTTCGGCGCAGGCAGTGCCTTCGGGATACTTCAGAAAGTCCGTGTTGTGCGACGATGAGTGCGCGTCGCAACGGAATCATCATCAGGATGCCGAGCAAGCCACCGAGCACCGCCACCAGCATCACGCGCGATGAATTCGAGATCAAATCCAAGGATCAGGATCGCCGGCATCGTGACGCCGAGACCGAAGGCGATTGACTCGCCGGCTGAACCGGCTGTCTGAACGATGTTGTTTTCGAGAATCGTGGCGTCGCGCAAACCCATTTTCGACGAGCAAGCGAAAAAGCGTGATGGAGATCACCGCAACCGGAATCGACGCACTGACCGTTAGACCAACCTTAAGCACGAGATACAAGCGAGGACGCACCGAAGACGATGCCCAGCAGCGTTCCCACGATCAGCGGCAGTATCGTCAGCTCACGGATCTGACTCCCGGCCGGAATATACGGTCGAAAAGTCGTCAAATAAGGATTATCAGGCTTAAAGCCGACCCGGAAATCTGCGCACTCGTTTGCAGCGATGCTTTCAGTGGACATCCGATTTTGACCTCCAACAAGTTTTGAAAAACGGGGAGTGCGCAGGGGTTTGGAAAACGCCGTTACTTTACACGGGCGCACGCGGCTCGGCAAGGCCCATGAATACAGGGGTTTTGAACCTGATTTTGCAGTCGAAGGTTGCCTTATTGAATTTCTTGATAAACTGCTGCACACCCATGCGAACACGAATAATCACACTGCTGCTTCTCTTTCTCGTTACTGGAGTCGCCACCGCCCAGAAAAAGATTCCGACGCCCGCTGAAGTCTTCGGCTTCGCCCCTGGTGAGGATCGCAAACTCGCTTCATGGGATCAGGTAGTTGATTACTTCAAACAGCTTGATGGCGCCAGCGATCGCGTCGTTTTCGAGACACTCGGCAACACGACGATGGGCAAGCCCTTCGTAATGGCCACCATCAGCTCACCCGCAAATCTCGCGCGCGTGGAAGAGTTCAGGACGATCCAGGACCAGCTCGCCGATCCGCGTAAGCTCGGCCCACTCGCCACACGCGATCGCAAAGCAGCAGAGCTGATTCGACGAGGCAAGACTGTGGTGCTGATCACTTGCGGCATTCACTCGACCGAAGTCGGCTCATATCTGTCGAGCACGTTGATCGCACACCAGCTCGCTTCGTCGACCGATCCGAACGTTCAAAAAATTCTCGACAACACGATCGTCCTGCTCGTGCCGTCGCTGAATCCTGACGGCGTTGACATCGTCAAGAACTGGTACGACAAAACACTCGGCACACCGTTCGAAGGCACCGATCCTCCCGAGCTTTATCACAAGTACACCGGTCACGATAACAACCGCGACTGGTATGCCTTCACGCAGGTTGAAACACAGCTCACTGTCGACAAGATTCACAACGTCTGGCATCCGCAGATCGTCCACGACATCCACCAGCAAGGCGCTTTCGGTTCGCGTCTGTTCCTGCCGCCTTACATGCCGCCGGTCGAGCCAAACGTGCCGAAGGCCATCGTTCAGGGTTACACGGAGCTCGGCAACTGGATGGCGGCTGAGATGCGCACGAAGGGTTTCGAAGGCATCACGACGAATTCAACGTATGACGCATGGACTCCCGCACGTGCGTATTCGCACTACCACGCTGGTGTGCGCATGCTGTCTGAAACCGCCTCGGCTCGAATCGCGTCGCCGCTGACGTTGAAGTTTGAAGAGCTTCGTTCACGTGAGGGCTACGATCCGCAGAAGGAGTCGCCGAAGTTTGGACCAGTGTGGCGCGGTGGTGAGTGGCACTTGAGCGACATCACGAAATACATGACGACCGCGGCGTTTCTCTTGTTGGACCATGCAGCGACAAATCGCGAACAGTGGTTGCGACGTTTCTATGCGATCGGGAAGGACGCGGTCAGACCACGCAGGGCAGGTGAGCTTTTCGGATTTCTGGTAGAGCCGTCGCCCACGTCCGAGGCGCTCCTCAGCATTCTGAAAAGAGGCGGTGTTGAAGTCTCAGCTGCAAAAGAGGGAACAGTTTTCAAAGTCGGTAAGCGTACCCTTCCAACCGACACACAGCTAATCAGGATGGACCAGCCTTACGGCGGCTTTCGCGAAAGCGCTGCTGGAAGTTCAACGTTATCCAAATCTGAGAGATGCTGAGGGCCATCCGATCCCGCCATATGACGTGACAGCGCACACGTTACCGTTGTTGATGGGTGTTTCCGTGCATGCGGTTAAAGCACCATACCGCGCCGTGCGGAGTACAGAACCGATCGCGGACGTTTTGACGGAAGCTCCAAAAGCCTGCGCCACGTATCGACCTGTTTGCGATCTATCGCTCGGCTGTTCCGAGTCACGACGAAGGTTGGACCAGATGGATCCTCGATTCGAGAAACATTTCCTATGGCGTGCTCGGTGATAAAGAACTGCGCGCGGGCATCACCGTGTACAAGCCTTCGCCCGGGGTTACGGTAAAGTACTACACGATACTCATCCCTGATCAGCCGGCGCGCACACTGCTTGAAGGTTATCGCACGGACGCAATGCCGCCTGAGTTAACTGGCGGCCTCGGACCTCAAGGCGTCAAGACGTTGCGCGACTTCGTTGAGACTGGTGGCACGTTGATCTTTTTGAACCGCGCGTCGAACTTCGCGATCGAGCAGTTCAAGTTACCTTTGCGCAATGTTGTTGCGGGATTACCGCGGACGGATTACTACGTGCCGGGATCGATCCTGCGCATCGAGCTCGACACGTCACACCCGATCGCGAGTGGAATGCCAAAAGAGACGATCGCGTGGGCTGAAGACTCGCCGGTGTTTGAAGTCACGAACGATCCGGAGGCGACAGTGCCGGCGTCGAATGTCCACGTGATCGCATCGTACCCGGCGGATAAAGATCCGCTGCTCTCCGGCTGGTTACTCGGTGGCGAGTTGATCAAGGGCAAGGCTGCGCTTGTCGAAGTGAAGATGGGAAAAGGACGCGTAATCCTGTTTGGCTTCCGGCCCCAATATCGTGCTCAGTCACTCGCCACATATCCTTTATTCTTGAATGCCTTAACCCTGAAATAGGCCCACAAAAAGGCACAAAAGGCACAGAAACAGTTTTTCCTTCTGTGCCTTTTGTGGCTCCACTTCCTTGAACTTTCCGTGCGGACAGGCGTATAACTACTATCGACCGCGATGGTCCCTCTTCTTTTTACTTCGGTTCTGGTTTTAGGCCTACTCGCTATCGCCATTTACTTCTGGCAGAAACCCGCGAACACATCGCAAACTACTAAGCTGCATCTGCCACCGGAAGAACCGCGTGGACTGTTTTCTGACTTCCGCCTTAATCAACTTAGACCCCCGACTGATGATCAACTGTCAGAAAAAGGCCCGAAAGTAGACGCGGAAACTTTTCAAGAGGCCATCAAAGCGATCAGAGCATTTCAGGAATCGCCTGATAGAACTTCCACAGCAAACCTGCTGCACGCAGCAGCTCTTTCCGACAACGCAAAGAATTACGGCAGGGCAATTGAACTTGTGCTGCTTTCCTGGCGAGACGGTAGCCTGTCCGATTTGTCCGCCCGCGAGCTTCAGTCTTTATTTAACAGTGAGTATTGGGTGCTGTCGTCACGCACTCGAACTTCGGGCGCAGGCTTTGTTCTAAAAGAGACGCTATCCAACGCGAATCGTGAGCTTGAGTCCACAAAGAACCCAATCTAACCATCAACTACCTCCAGTTGAATTTGAAAGAGAAAGACCATGCAAAATCTTGACATCACGACTGTGATACCTTTGCTCTTCGGAGCACTCGTTCTTCTGATCATCTTCCTCGTGATCGTGAACCGGATCTTCGTGAACGTCGGTGCACGTGAAATCGCAATCAAAGAACGACGGTACCTCGGCGCGAAAATGCCGCCGGGAAGAGTGGTAGCCACGGAAGGCGAAGTCGGTATTCAGGCCGACGTGCTGAAGCCGGGGTTGCATCTCATCAAGTTTCCTTTTGAAAAAGTCGTACGCAAAGTCCCTCTGATCGAAATTGGCGCCGATGAGATGGGCGTGATCGAAGCGGTTGACGGCGAACCGATGCCGCCGGGTCGCATCTTTGCACCAGACCGCGCCCAGAACGCGCACAACAACTTCCAGGATCCGATCGCGTTTATCAAACAGGGCGGTGTGAAAGGTATTCAGCTCCGCACGCTGCCGCCGGGTCTCTGGCCCATCCATCCGTATCTGTTCCGTGTTTCGATTGCGAAAGCGACACTCGTGCCGCAGGGCAAGGTCGGTGTAGTGACTGCTGCTGACGGTGATCCACTTGATGCGGGTCGCCTGCTTGGCAAAGCGATTTTAGACCATCGCAACTTCCAGGACGCCGAACAGTTCGTCGCCTCCCGCGGCCAAAAAGGACCACAGGTCGACATTCTGACGCCCGGTGTCTATCGCATCCTGACGCAATCTGCTTCTCTCGAAGGTGGGAATGAAGCGAAGCCTGGTCTCTTCAACGTGCGACTTTTCGATGCGACTGTGATTAATGAGAACCAAATCGGTCTCGTCGAAGCGTTGGATGGCGCCCAACTCAACCCGCGCGACTATGTGGCCGAGTCGTTCGCCGGGCACGACAACTTTCAGGATGGACATGAATTTATCGGGAAGGGTGGCCAGCGTGGACCACAAAAGGACATCCTGCTACCCGGTACTTACTACATCAATCCGCTGCTGTTCAAAGTCATTCCCGAAACAGCGAAGGAGATTAAGCCGGGTGAAGTCGCAGTAGTCGTGTCGAACGTCGGCAAGGATCCTTCCGAAGAAGTCAGACGTCGATGGCGGCGAAGGTGCGGGAACGAATGGAACGTGAGCAGATGGAGCAGGTTGAAGATTCTGTGACTCGTCTCGACGTGATGGACGATAAGCGCACCGCCGAACAGATCAAGGCTGATCTGTTGACGGGCGATCCGGCCGACCGGCGACTCGACGAGGGCGCCCATGAAGCTTACGTTGTTCCAGAAGGTTATCGTGGTATTCAGGAAGCGGTCGTTGGACCAGGACGTTACTACGTGAACACTCTGGCTATCAGCCCGATCGTCATTCCCACGACGAACCAGACGGTGGAATGGACGGCGGGCGAAGTTGCCAACACGTTCAATCCCTTCGAAGTGATCTCGAAAGACGGTTTCACGATGCAGTTGGAAGTGCGTGTTGTCTTTCGTGTGAAGCCTGAAGACGCGCCGTTCATGGTCGCGAAGATCGGCGGCATCGAACGGTTAATTCAAAACGTGATGCATCCGCTGATCGACTCGATCTTCCGCAACCAGGCGTCTGAATCGTCGGCGATGGCGTACTTGCAAAACCGGCACGAAGAGCAGGAACGCGCAGAGGCTCGCGTGCGCACGCACTTGCTGAAGTATCACGTGGACGTAGTGAACGTGCTCATCTGCCACATCCACCTGCCTGAAGAGCTCATGAAGACGCAGACGGAGAAGATCCTCGCGGAGCAGCGTCAGAACATGTACAACGCTCAACGCGAGGCGGAGGAAAAGCGCATTCAACTCGAGAAAACCAAGTCACAGGCCGACAACCAGAAAGACCTGATGGCGGCGACTGTCGGCGTCGAGATTGCCAGCAAACGCGCCGAGCAGCGCAAAGCTGAGGGCAAGGGCGAGGCGCACTACATCCAGCAGACGGGCCGCGCAGAAGCCGAGAAGGTCCGATTGATGGGTGAGGCGCAGGGCGTCGCTTATCGCGAACAGGTCAATGCGCTTGGTGCTCAGGGCGTTGCGCTGGTTGAGACGTTGAAAGTCATCGGCGAAAAGGGCGTCCGCATCACACCGGACGTTATGGCCAGTGGCGGCGGAGCCGAAGGTGGCGGCGGAATTGGTACGTTGCTGCTGCTGAACCTCTTCCGCGAGCGGCTCAACATGCCTGCTCCGAACGGTGAAAAGGCGCCGACCAGATAACGCGCTGAAATCCTGCAAATCTTGTAAATCCTGAAATCCTGTGAGACAGGAGCAGGATTTACAGGATGACCAGGATTTGACTCCCATCAACACACAAAAGCTACAGATTCTCCACGCCTTCTTGGTCTAACTCACGTAATTTCTCCGCGCTCGGCATCTCGAGTCTTTCAGTTCAACAGTTCAACGCCAAACAAGGAGGGGTGGAATGAGACAATCATTAGGTGTGATTGCGTTAATTCTCTTCGTGGCGGGAATCAGCTTCGTTTTATCGGCGCAGGATCAGCCCGGTGGACGGCCGATTACCATTAGGTTGACCGGCGCGGCCGAAGTGCCTGGCCCGGGCGATCCCGACGGAACTGGTACAGCTAGACTCACACTTAATCCGGGAAAAAACCAGGTCTGTTATGAATTGACGGTCGACAAGATCGCGACCTGCGAATGCCGCCCACATTCATGCCGGGGCAGTGGATAAGGCCGGACCGCCCATCGTTACTCTCACGCCGCCGGCAAACGGCTCGTCAAAGGAGTGCGCGCCGCTCGATCAGGAAAAGATCATGGACATCATCAAGAACCCCGGGAATTATTACGTGAATGTCCATAACGCGGAATTCCCGAACGGCGCCCTGCGAGGACAACTCAACAAATAAGCCGCAGATTAACGCGAATGAACGCAGATCAGCGTTTATCTGCGTATCCGCGGCTAAATTTACCTATCGAAATACATCTGCGCGGCCATCTTCGTGAGCTTCCAGACTCGCGACCACGCGATTTGGCTCGTCGCCATTCTCGCGGCCCGTGAGTTTGTCGAAGATCATCTTGCGGAACGCGCGTCCCTCACGCCGCAGCATAAATTCCTTCGCAAACGGCTTCGCAGTTTCGAAGAAACTGAATCCCGGATCTGTCACGACACCAATGCCCTCAAGCGTCATGAGCGCGCGCATGATGTAGGTAAAGTTTGACGGCAGACGGAATGGATACTCGTAGATCACCTCAGCAAGATCGTACGTCAGCTCCTTGAAGTTCACTTCACCCAGCCTCAGGTTGAGATAGTGCGTGAAGAGACTCTCCACCACCGGCCGCACCGTCTCCGGATCGACTCCCGGCTTCAGGAAATTCAGATTGATAATGTCCTGTCCCAGGCCTTTCACGTCACGACCCACGACGTGAAAGAACGAATCGATCATCTGCGCCTGTAGCTTCGGACTGATCCGTCCCACCATTCCGAAGTCGAAGAAAGCGAGATGCCCACTGTCCATGACGAGCAGGTTTCCCGGGTGCGGATCGGCGTGGAAGAAACCGTCTTCGAGTAGCTGCTTCAGATACGTGCGAATCAGCATCCGGTTGACCTTAACCGGCGAGATGCGGTTCGCGCGCAGCCCTTCGAGGTCAACTACCTTCGTACCGCGAATAAAATCGAGCGTGAGCACTCGCGTGTTCGTGTGCGACCAGTAAATCTTGGGCACTCGAATCGCGCGCCACGTGCGGAAGTTGTAACGGAACCGGTCAGCGTTCCGCCCTTCCCTCACGTAATCCATCTCTTCGAAAATGGTCGAGTGAAACTCGCGCAGCATTCCCTCCCAATCGGCGTTCTCATTCGCCTTCGGAAAGAAACGATTGGTCAGCTTCACGAGCCGAAACAGGATCGCCACGTCGAACGAGATGATCGACTGGAGATTCGGGCGCTGGACTTTGACCGCGACTTCCTGCCCCGTGTGAAGACGTGCGCGATAGACCTGTCCGAGCGACGCCGCAGCAATCGGCTCGGCATCGATTTCTTTGTACGCCTCGTGCAGACTCCGCCCGAGCTCCGTTTCAATGATCGCGAACGCTTCCGCTGTCGGAAACGCCGGCACCTGGTCCTGCAACTTCGCCAGCTCTTTCACATACTCGAGTGGCAACAGATCGGCACGCGTGCCGAGTGCCTGGCCGATCTTGATGAACGTCGGGCCCAAGCCAATCAACGACTCGCGCAACCACACCGCCTGCTTCTCGAGTCGAGCTTGTTTCTTCGCTGAACCTTCAGCACCGCGAAACACAAAGTAGCGCAACGCACGAACGAACCGATCAAACGCGATGTGGAATTGTGCAGTGGCCCACGCTTTGAATCTCGCCTTCCGTCCCTGTTCACGCGCCCGCGCCAGTTGCCTTGCGACAGCGCGATTGTTGAACTCTGCCCGGATGTCGTAAGTGTCGAGAAAGAGGTAGAGCGAAAACAGTCCGAGCACACGCGCGACTCGCGCCGCGCGCAGCCAACCGTGCAAGTCACGACCAGCAAGAATCTCGTCCACCATCGCTTCGGTTAACGGTGGAACTTGCGTCGTCGGCTTCGGCGCCGGCTGCGCGCTCACAGCCAGGCCGTTTCCGTTCGAATGATTTGTTCTAACTAGTGCCTGATTTGTATTCATTATTACGATTTATATCACTGCCAGCATGTGCTTCGTGCCGGCTCTCTCAAAATAACTGTTTGCACGATCCACATCTCTCATTATCTGCGTTTTCAACTGTTCGACCGAGCTAAACTTCCGCTCGTCACGAAGCCGATACAAAAATCTTACACGTACAACATCGCCGTAAAGGTCACCGTCCCAGTTCATTACGTAGGTCTCGACCGAAGGTTCCGTGGCGTCCGCAAACGTCGGTCTCAGCCCCACATTCGTCACGCTGCGGCGCCATTGTCCATCAATCAACGTGCCCGTGACGTACACACCATTCCGGGGTATGACGCGGTTGTGTGGGTGGAGGTTGGCCGTTGGAAAGCCCAGCTTGTGACCGCTTTCTGCGCCCCGCTCGACGCGTCCTTCAACGCCATAAGGGCGGCCCAACATGCGTCTTGCGAGGTTCACCTGACCAGCAGCCAACAGTTGGCGAATCTTGCTCGAGCTTACGCGAGACCCACGCAGCTTAACCTCCGGCACTTCCCCCGCAACAAAACCAAGCTCGATCACTCATTCGTCTTAACAATTCGATATTGCCTTCACGATTATGGCCAAACGCGAAGCCCTTCCCGAGATAGACCTCTTTCGCGTGCAACCGATCGACAACCACGTCGCTGAGAAAGTCTTCGGCGCGGATGGTTGAAAACTCTTCGGTGAAGCGCACCACGATCGTCTGCTCGATACCGAGAACACCTAACGCTTCGATCTTCTGATCGAACGTTTGCAGCAGCGGCGGCGCCGACGCGGGATGCAACACAGCGCGCGGGTGTGGATCGAATGTGATCACTGTCGGCACTGCGCCAGTCGCACGCGCGCGTTCGACGACCGTGCGCATAATCAACTGGTGCCCGAGATGCAGGCCGTCAAACACGCCGAGCGTGAGCACGGTTGGTCGTTGAATCTCAGCGTTGTCAGTTCCGTGAAAGAGACGCATAGAGGTGGTGGCAATCACTCGACTACCAATCCGTCATAAGCAAACTCGACGCCGGGGGGCAAACGCGCTGAATCGCGAGCATGCTTGATGTCGTGAGCGATATGGGTAAAGAAAGTTCTGCGCGGCTTTAACTGGTCCACGTAGCTGAGAGCTTTATCAACCCACAGGTGTGTCGGGTGTTCTTTGAAGCGCAAACAATCAAGCACGAGTACGTCAAGTCCCTGCAGCCATCGATCGTCGCGCGCGGGATCTCGCTGAGATCTGTCAGGTACGCAAAATCGTTGAAGCGATAGGCCATCACCGGTAAACGACCGTGGATCACCTCGAGCGGCGTGATCTCGAGCTCTTTTCCGATGCAGAAACCAGCGCCCGGCGTCACGATGTTGGGAATCACTTCCGGCAGACCACCACCGAAATGCGAAGGCTCGAAGATGTACTTGAAGATGCGTTTGATATCCACCCACGCACGTTCATTCGTATAAACATTCAGCGCGCCAAAACGAAAGTTCAGCGGGCGTATGTCATCAAGTCCGAAAACGTGATCGGCGTGACAGTGAGTGATCAGCACAGCGTCGAGCTGTTTGAGTCCAAAGCGCAGCGCCTGCTGTCGAAAATCGGCAGACGTATCGACGAGCACGGTGCGCCCGGCATGTTCGATGATGATTGAAACTCTCAGACGTTTGTCGCGAGGATCGTCTGAGATGCAGGTCTCACATTCACAACCGATTGACGGCACTCCGGTGGAGGTTCCCGTACCTAAAAAGGTGAGCCTCATCTCCCCCCAGTGATATCACTGCCGGAAAATCTTCGCGCCTGTTGCGGTGAGTTAACGAGCGAAACGTACTGCATCCGCAGATCTGCGAGCAGCCCCTCGAGCATTCGCTTCTCCTGCGGCGTCAGGTTTCCGTCGGTCTTCTTCTGCAACATGCCGAGGATGTCGATCCAGTGCTTGCCTAATTCGACATCGACCTCGCGCTGGTGCGTCACCGGATGCTCCATCATGCCGAGTGCGGAGGCGGCGTTCGACGCAATCGACATCAGAAAGCTCACAAAACTCGCTGGATCGCGGGCGTCGGCCAGATCTTCTTCGGAAAACTCCTGTTCAGCCTCCGGTGATTCCTGTCGCAGCGCTGGCTGAGACTTCCGGTTCCGGTGTCGCTTGTGCTTCTGCCGCGGGGGCGGCTGCTGCCGCTTCCTCGGCAACTGCTGGCTGCGGTTCGGGTTTTTCTTCGGGAGGCAGGTCTCGTGGGCTGCCATCCGGATTGAACAGTCTTCGGTCAGTAACTTTGAAATTTGGTTGCTCTTCTTGCATGGTGTTATTAAACCATAAAGGCGCCCTGCGGTGAAAAAGGCGTCTTATCTTGTAAACAGACTTTGTGGTTAATATGCGTGCACTTTAGACTAGCGTCATGCCTGCAACATTTAACGATTTAGTAGCACTTATGGAGCGCCTGCGCGCGCCGAACGGCTGTCCCTGGGATCGCGAGCAGACATACGCCACGCTCGCGCCGATGCTGCTCGAGGAAGCTTACGAGGCGTTCGAAGCGGTCGAGGACGCGCGCGAGGGCCGGCCACGCGAATTGTGTGATGAGCTCGGCGACTTGTTGTTTCAGATCGTCTTCTATGCACAGGTCGCGAAAGAGCGCGACGAGTTCACGATCGACGACGTCACGACTGCTATTCACGACAAGATGGTGCGCCGGCATCCACACGTGTTTGGTGACGTCGAAGCCAACGATGCGGCCACCGTGTTGCTCAACTGGGAAACGATGAAAGCCGAAGAGCGGCGCGCGTCAGGCAAGACTGAACACATCAACACGTCGTTATTGGTTGGTGTCTCTTCGAAAGCGCCCGCGTTGATGGAAGCACATCAATTATCGACGAAAGCAGCTCGCGTTGGTTTCGATTGGAAGTCTGTCGACGATATCTTCGACAAGTTACAGGAAGAGATTGATGAGCTGCGTGCGGCGATTAAAGATCACGTGGCGCTGGCAGACGAAGCTAATCATGCGCGCGTGCGAGAGGAGATGGGCGATCTGTTGTTCGCGGCCACGAACATCGCGCGGCACATGCAGGTGGAACCCGAAGCTGCGTTGAAGTTAACGAATCGAAAGTTCAGGCAGCGATTCGAATACATCGAGAACGCACTGCACGAACGTAGGCAGGCGTTTGATCAAACGTCGATCGATGAGTTGGAAGAGTTGTGGCAGGAAGCGAAGAAGAAATAGGTCCTATAGGACATATAGGACCTATTCACACTGATAAGATCAATCGTTGATCCGAACCGACCGCAGGATTTGATCGAACGCACTCTCAAACCCGCGCTCGTTCTGCGGCGCGACGGCAACCATGTAGAACAATTGCCCATTCCGCAACTGCGTCGTGATCAGTCGAATGAGCTCCGGACGTCCAGTCGCTTCGTTCACGTTTGAAAGCGCTGTGATCAGCGCCGTACGTCCTGATAGCGAAGTTCGTTGATAACCACTATTTGTGCGCAAGTTGTTATTTCCCTGCGCGAAACTGTTGACTAACTCCTGAGTCGCACTCTGCAAGTTGCGGCTATTCGTCTGCGCTACACCAAAGCTTGCTCCGTGCGTGTAGACTGCCTGGCCGTTGTACTGGCCATACGCGCCCTCCGGCACGAACCACACCGAATTACCTTCATTGACCTGCCGCCAGTTGCTCGGCACGTTCACGTTCACACCACCGTTGAAGATGGAGACGCTCTGGTAACGGTTCGATGGATATGACACACGCCCGGTCGGCGGATTGTTCGGATAGTTCCCGGTCTGCTCACCTTGCGGGTAGCGCTGTCCGCTGCGTTGAATCTCTGCCATCGTCGGAGCGGTTCCATAACCACGCAGCCTCTCCTGAATGCGCGCAAACTCACGCGAGTCGCGGTTAGCAGAAGCATCGACGCGCAGGTATTGCGCTTCTCTGTTGATGCGTGCATAACGATCGCTCGGGCTCGGGTGGTCGCTCAGGAAGCCACCGCCACCGCCGCCTTGTCGCTCGATCGTCTGGAACATGTTCGCGAGATCACGCGGATCATACCCAGCCTGCGCCATGATCTGCGCACCGAGAATGTCAGCTTCAGTTTCGTATTCACGACTAAACTTCAACAGGTAAACCGCAAACGGCGCCTGGGCCAACTGGCCTACGCCTGGTCCACCGAGAATCGTTCCGGCGATACCGGCAATGCCGCCAAGTATGCTGTACTTCTGAGCCTTACTTGCCTGCGCGGTGCCGTGTCGCAACGCGACGTGACTGATCTCGTGCGCCATGACGCCCGCCATTTCACCTTCAGTACGCGCCGCCTCGATCATTCCGCGATTGACGTACATTGGACCACCGGGAAGCGCGAACGCATTGATGTCTCTCGCGTTTACGACTTTGAAGTAATACTGAAACTCAGGATGTTGAAATTGCGATGGAATGCCTGCAACCAGCCGGCGCCCGACATTCTCGACATAGCTTTGCGTTGTTGCATCGCGAAGCAACGGAAACTGGCTCTCAGCCTCCTGGGCAGCCTGGCGCCCGAGTTTAATATCGTCCTGAATACTGTACTTGTTGCTGTGATACTTGATTTGTGTTTGCGCGAGGGCCGAGAACGGCATCACGCTGATCGCCACGAGCGTTAGCCACACAATTAAAGTTTGTCTCTTAAACATCGATTGTTACCTCCATTGCCGGTTGCGACTTGCCAACTGGAAACCGGCAATTCGTCCTTTTCGGAGAGTTATGCACCAAAACGAAACGCAGATACACTGCGAAGGATCGGTTTCCCTTCGTGAATATCGCATATTTCGCGACTAACCGATCCAGGCAGTTAACAATGCAATGAAAATGCCAGATGGGAGCTCAGCCCCGGTTCCGAGGCTCGATATGCTGGTTAAACCATTGAGCCGGTTCGGAAAGCGGGGCTATCTGGTGCGGCTCACCCTTCCAGACACGAATCATCGAGATCACGAGAAAAGCAAAAGCCGCTACTTTGAACAGGCTACCGCCGAGCGAGGTGCCGGTAAGCAAGTTGATCAAACCGAATATCGTTTGCACTATCAGTATCGCAATGTGGAGTGCGATGCCTTGTGACGCGTGAAAACGGACTTTTCCTTCACTACGTGGCACGAGGAACAGCTCGAGTAGTGAGACGATCAGCCCGATATAACCCGGCACGTATGCCAGCATCGTGGCCCACTTCTCGGGAATGCCAATTCCGAGAACTGGTCGCGACGAAGAGGCGGGGCTTATCGGCGGCTGGTAAATGTTTTGACGTGATTGATACTGCGCAGGCGGCGGCGCATATGTTGGTGGAACAAACACTGACGGATATGGAGCATTGAGTGGAGGATTCTCGTAGCGACGGGTCGGGGCTTCGGAATAAACGTTCTTTCGCGCGTCCTCAATGTTCGGTGGCTTCTCGTTGGCGGTGTTGCCGACTTCGCCTGTCTCGCCGCCGACTTGCTGAGTCACGCCGCCAAGGTCGCCCCAAACGTCCTCTGCTTTCCGTTCAACGTCCGGATCCAGAGGGTTAGTGTCGTATTTGCTCTTCTTTGTCTCCATCTAGCCAGCAACAATCTTACTAGTCTGCGATCTCATACTCAACCTGTTGCCAGCGATGCTCTCGCTCGGAGATTGAGAAGGCTTTGATGACCGCCTCAATCCCGGCAAGGCCGATAATCAGGTATTTGGCCGATGGATAGTAGGCGAGACGGACGTCGGTTTCAGACGGGCTCGGATCGGATGCGCGCGGGTGGGAATGATAGATCGCCAGCAGGTCTTCGCCGCGTTCGCGCATCTGTCGCTGTGCGGCGAAGAGATCTTCAGGCGCTGCTTCGTAAGCTGATTGGGGATTCTGGGTGACGTTGCGAAGGCGATAGAGAGTGACGGCGCGCGTTTCCGAAACTCCGCCAATCAATCCACAACACTCCTCCGGCGCCGTTTCGCGAGCATGGGCGATCATGGCGTCCACATGGTCACGACGGAGTTGAAGCAGTGGCATGGTCAGTCTTCGACAACTCGAAGGTGCAAGTCTTCCAACAGTTTCGGATCGACCTTACCCGGCGCGTCGATCATCAGATCGGCAGCCGACGCTGTCTTTGGAAATGCAATCACGTCGCGAATGTTGTCAGTGCCGGCCAGGACCATCATCAGCCGATCGATTCCCGGCGCGATGCCGCCGTGTGGCGGCGTTCCGTATTCGAGTGCATCGAGAAAGAAACCGAACCGCTCGCGCGCTTCTTCTGTGCTCATTCCGAGGGCTTTGAAAACGAGACGCTGAATGTCGCGTCGATGAATACGAATCGATCCACTCGCCATCTCGACGCCATTGATCACCGGATCGTAAGCCTTGGTCCGAATCTGTCCCAGCAGATCTGTTTCACCGCCGTCGACTGCTCGTTGCAGCAACTCGAGATCTTCATCGACAGGCGAGGTAAACGGATGGTGCATCGAATAGTAGCGACCGTCTTCTTCGTGAAACTCAAACATCGGAAAGTCGGTGACCCAAAGCGGTGCGTAGACGTTTGCGGGAATCAGGTTTTCACGCTTCGCGATCTCGTTTCGTAACGCGCCCAAACTCGCGGCGACGACTTTCGGCTTGCCTGAAACGATCAGAACGGCGTCGCCTTTCTTCGCACCTGCAACGTCCGCCATCCGCCCAACAACATCAGCGCCAAGAGCTTTCAAAAGCGATGACGTAGTTTCATCGCCCAGCTTGATCCACGCGAGCGCGCCGGCGCCGTAACGTTTCGCAAACTCCTGCAACTCGTCGAGCACCTTGCGCGAGAGGTTCGCGCCGCCCGGAACAACGATCCCCTTCACTTGTCCGCCGGAAGACAATGCTGACGCGAACGGAGGGAACTCAGTGCCTTCCACAGACGGTGCGAGATCCTGTAACTCCAAGCCCGAAATGCGCAGGTCTGGTTTGTCTGATCCAAATCGACGCATCACTTCCGCAAATGTAAAACGCGGAAACGGCACGGGCAGATCGACGTTGATGAGTTTGAAGACTGACGAAAACAAGCCTTCAATCAATCGATAGACCTGGTCGAGCGTCGCAAAGCTCATCTCGACGTCGAGCTGTGTAAACTCCGGCTGTCGATCGGCGCGCAAGTCTTCATCACGAAAACAGTGCGCGATTTGAAAGTACTTATCGAGCCCACCGATCATGCACAACTGTTTGAAGAGTTGCGGCGACTGCGGAAGTGCGAAAAACTTTCCCGGAAAAATACGCGAAGGCACGATGTAATCGCGTGCGCCTTCAGGCGTGGATTTGATCATGATCGGCGTTTCGATCTCGGTGAATCCCTGCGCTGACATGTAGCGCCGGATCTCGTTCGTGACGCGATGGCGGAGAAGCAGGTTCGCCTGCAACTGCGGCCGGCGCAGATCGAGATAGCGATACTTCAAACGCACGTCTTCACTGGCGAGCGCGTCGGGTGCGGCGTCGAGTTGAAACGGCGGCGTGCGCGCATCGTTGAGTATCAACAACTCGCGCGCGTGGACCTCGACGTCGCCCGTCGCGAGCTTCGGATTGCGTGTGTTCTCAGCACGCGCTACGACTTCGCCTCTGACTGCAATCACGTACTCGCCGCGAAACTCCTTGGCTTTCGTGTGCGCTTCCGCCGCGTCTTCCGCATTGAAAACGACTTGAGTGATACCGTCTCGATCGCGCAGATCGACGAAGGTAAGCTCGCCAAAGTCACGACGTTTTGCGACCCAGCCCATCAGCACCACTTGCTTGCCGATGTCGTGAGCGCGCAGTTGTCCGCACGAGTGAGTGCGTTCTAAGTTTCCAAGGTTATCCAACATCAGATCCGTGTATCCACAGATTACACAGAAGCTTGAGCTATCTCTAAACGATTCCCACCGGGATCGCGAACGTAAAAGCGCGACCAGCCGGGCATGGGTAGATCGTCGGGCACAATCTCGACACCTGCATTCCGAAACCGTTCTTCAGCTTCAGCGAGGTCGCTCACAATGTAACAAACGTGTCGCTTGCTGATGCAATTCTCCCCCAACGGGACTTCGACAGACAGGTGAAGCTGCACCGGACCGAGTTGATACCACGCGCCGCCGCGTCCGCGCGAGCTTTCCGGCTTCGGCACTTCTTCCAACGCCATCACGACGCCATAGAAGTGCTTCGCCGCGTCTTCAAGCGACTTCGGAACGGTAACGTTGACGTGATGAACGCGCGCGTTCATTTCATTAAGGACGCATTAAACTCCGCCGATCGATTTCGCGGAATACTCAACGATGTCCACTCCGCGGAACGGAAGTGCTTCGCGAGAAAAACGATCTGGCCGATGTGATAAGCGTAGTGCATCAGTTGACGATTGATCGCCTGGACAATCGTGTGCTTTTCACCGCGAATCAACACTGTCTTTTCGAAGTCTTCCGAAGTCAACGGATCGAGCGCATCAAAGACGCACTTCCAGCCACGCTCCCAGTAAGCAAGCACATCGTCTTTCCTCGTCTGCGCATCGATAACAAACTCCATATCGCGATTGCGATCGGGTTTCTCGCCGTCCGAAGTGAGAAAGTCAGTCCAACGAGAGATCATGTTGCCGGCCATGTGCTTCATGACCACCGCGACGCTATTTGCTTCCTCATCGAGAGTTACAAAAAACTCTTCGTCTTTCAACTGCGCGATCGCCTTCTCCGCGAGCTTCTTGTAAGCACGCATCGCCGACACCGCATCTTTGTGATAATTCTCAACTATTGCTTCACTCGACATCGTGTTAATCCTGTAATCCTGTCTAACTTTTATCTTTACTCTCGTGCGCGACAGATTCTTTCACAACCTCAACCACCTTCCCTCGCTCAACCGCACGCTGCTCCCCACTCCGCATATCCTTGATCGCCACGAGCCCCTTCGCCAGCTCATCTTCCCCAATCACAGCAACGAACGGCACTCCCTGCCCGGACGCATACTTAAACTGCTTCCCGAGCTTATCAGCCTCAGGATACAAATCAACCTTCAAGCCTCCGGCCCTGAGTTCCCTCGCTAATTTTATAGACTCCGCCACATTATCTTTATTCCATATCGACACCATCACATCGGCGGGCGAAGAACCCAACCCCACCGGAAACATGTTTCTCTCGTTCATCACGACGAGGATTCGCTCAAGCCCGAGCGAGAACCCACACGCTGGAATGTCCTGACCAAGAAACATCCCCACAAGATTGTCATAGCGTCCACCACCACCAAGACTTCCCGCGAGATCCTTCACATTGATCTCCATGATCGCGCCGGTGTAGTAAGAGAGTCCACGAGCGAGACTCGGATCGATCTTCACGCGATGCGCAATACCCATCGCATCAGCGAAGTCCAGTATTGACTGCAAATCATCAACACCCTGCGCGCCCAGCTCGTTGTCTTTCACAAACTCGACAATGCGACCCAGCACAGCCTTATTGAATGCCTGCTGCGCGTTTTCTTCGGTCACAATTTCGGCGGCGTGCTCGAGTTCAGTTAAAGCCGAGAAGAACGACAGCAGTCGCTCGCCCGCAATCTCGGCAACACCGCGAGCCGCAAACTCTTTCTTGACTCCCTCGCTGCCGATCTTATCCAACTTATCCAACGCGATCAGCGCGGCTTCGTGCTTGTCTAGCGAGACGCCCGCAATTCCGAGAATTCCTGTCAATACTTTGCGGTGATTGAGTCGCACACAGAAATCTTTGAAACCCAAGCTTTAGCAGAACGTCACTCGCCGCAGCACAAATCTCAGCTTCGACAATCATCGATCGTGAGCCAAGCACGTCGACGTCACACTGGTAAAATTCTCGGAACCGCCCGCGCGCAGGCCGATCTGCACGCCACACAGGTTGAATCTGATAACGCTTGAAAAACTTCGGCAGCTTGTCGCGATACTCTGCAACCACGCGCGCGAGTGGAACAGTCAGGTCGTAACGCAGCGCGAGATCAGCTTCGCCAGTTGACTCGTGAACGCCTCGCTTGAGTATTTTGAAGATGAGCTGATTCCCTTCTTCGCCATACTTACCCATCAACGTCTCGATGTTTTCAACGGCGGGCGTCTCCAGCGGCTCGAAACCGTAACTCTCGTAGACTTCCTTAACCAGATCGATGACGTATTCGCGTTTGCGAACGTCTGCCGGCAGGAAGTCGCGCATGCCGCGCGCTGGTTGCGTCTTTGCTGAAGGCATTACTTGAAAACCGAGAACCCGGCGTAAATCACAAACTGATTCAAGCCGCGGTTCGAACCTGATGTATCTCCGTTTGAGATGTGGTGAAACCTGACACCGATATTTACCGCACGTCGCTCGGAAGTAAAAATGCGCACGCCGCCACCGGCTTCACCGACAAACGCAAACCGTCCTGAATCCTCGATCGGAATGTCTTTGTTGAAATAAAGGAAGCCGCCGTTGACGTGAACGTACGGATGGACCTTCGCGCCGTTTGCGAAATCGAGTTGCAAACCTATGGGCGTGAATCCGGCGCCGTAAGCTGTCTCGCGTCGAAACGTTTCGACTCCAGTAGGACTCGTGGTGCGGGAGACGATCACGCCCGTAGCCACGGCGACTGGCACAACGTCGAGCGTGTATTGCAACGCGAGGGAGTCGTTGGCAGCGAGTGTGCGACCGTAGCGAAGCGCAGCGATGAAGAATTTGCGATCGTCGGCTTCGTCATCGCGCAGGCCTTCGAAGATCGTGGTTGCTTTCGGGGAAAAGCCGGCCCAAAAACCGTACTCATTGTCACCTCGTTTGAGGAGAAAGGGGTTGTCGTCAGTTTGTGCGAAGACAGGCGCGCTCGCGCAAATCAAAATCACAATTGTGAAAAAGAAACGGGTCATCTAAGGTCCTTTACCGAAATATTCTTAAAGCATCATCTCTTTCCTGTACTCCTGTGTGTACTCCACGTAATTCTTCCAAAACACTTCGAGCCCGGCGACTTCTTCATCCGTCAACGGGCGTTTCACCTTCGCCGGAAACCCCATCACTAAAGATCTCGCCGGAATGATCGTGCCTGGACTCACAAGCGATCCGGCCGCAACCAGCGACAGCTCGCCGATGCGCACGTCGTCCAGCAAGATGGCACCGATTCCGATCAAACACCCGCGTTCGACGTAGCAGCCATGCAGAGTAACACTATGGCCCACCGTCACTTCGTTTTCGAGTATCGTCGGATGCGTGCCATTCCGGACGTGAATCACGGAATTGTCCTGAACATTGGAGCGGTCGCCGATGCGAATGTGATGAATATCACCGCGAATGGTGCAGTTGCACCAGATTGAAGCCTCTTCTCCAAGGTGCACGTCGCCTATCACTTGGGCGCTGGGGTCGACATACGCGGTCGGGTGAATCTGCGGGTGAACCCCACGGAACGGTCTAATCATGGTTTTCGCAGATAGTAACATAGTGATAAATTGAGGCCATGACCCGACCGATAGTTTTCCTGCTCCTGCTTGCGTTGACTGCCCTCGGTTCAGCGTCGTGTACCGGCTCGCTGTTCAAAGTGAAGCCCGTCACTGAGCTGCCACCGATGCCCACAAACACGCGCAGCGCAGACGCGGGCGGCGTGACGATTCGCGTTGCGCCGTTGCTCACAGACGAAGAGAGCCAGGAGCTTTTCGAAGCGAACCTGCCGCTCAGCGGCGTGTTGGCATTGCGTGTCGAGCTGGATTTTCAGAGCGGCGTGCCGGTGGAGATTAAGCGCGCGCGATTTCGCTTGCGTGATGGTGAAAACAAAGAGTGGAAACTGCTGTCAGCGAAGAGTGCGATTTCGAGAATTATGAAGGCGAACGGTGTCTTTGCCTATAATCCGAATTCACGAAAGCAATTTGAACACGAGTTTGGAGCTTACGCGATTGATGTGAAGACGCCGCTGTCGTCCGGCGACTCGCGTCGACAAGGCTTTCTCTTCTTCCAAACTCCTGACAAGGGCCCGGTGCGTTCCGGCAAACAGCTAACGTTGACGATCGAGCGCCTTCCCCAACCGGTTTCGATTACGGTCAATTAAAAACTGTAGGGGCGGCCCTCTGTGGCCGCCCCAGCGATGGAAACACAGATGTGTGTAACCTGGGGTGGCCACGGATGGCCATCCCTACAACTATCCACGCGGACCAGTGGCCCTCACGGTTATCTCAGTTCCGGCAGTCAGATCAAGATCGTTTCGACCCTGAACGTATACCGATCCTGCACCGGCGCCGGCGCCAATCACCGCACCGATCGCCGCACCTTTACCACCGCCCGCTATCGCACCAATAATGGCGCCGACAGCGGTACCAATGGCCGTGCGCGTGACCGTCTTGTTGGTCTGGTCGCTGTCGCGAACCGCGCCTTCGTTATCAACACGGACGACGTCGCCATTCGGCATACGAACCGATTCAAGAATTCCGGCAAAGCGATAGCTCCTGCCGTCTCGCAAGCGAATCGTGTCGAAGTCGAGCGTCATTTCAGAGCGGCCTGTAATGCGGCCACCACGATTGACACTCACCACCGAACCCTCGATCGTCGCACCGTCATACTGGCCCGATCGAACGGTCATGGTGAAGCGCTGGCCTTCGGTAGCGTTCTGCGTCGACAGATCGTTGTTCAGCACGCCGACAAGCTGTGTTCCATTAGAAATTACGAAATCACCCGCTACTGTGCCGGTGCCAGCGCCGACACCGCTGCCTTCGCGGTTCGTGTCGTAGACGTTCAACTGCGCGACGTCAGAGGTCCTGTCGTAGTACGTCCTGACTGTCACAGGCTGCGTAAAGCGATCAGGATAGAGCGTTCGCGTTACCAGCAGCTCACGACCATCGCTTGACGGATCGAACGTGACAGTAAAGTCGTTTGCACGCTCGCCCGTCCTCGTAATCGTCAAAGCATCGCCCGACAGATTCGCGCGAACGCGAACACTGCGTCCTCCAGCCGTAGTCTCAACCTGCTCGCGACCATCCGCGACGAAGTTGATCTGCGGCGCACGAGTCGAAGCCATCGTCACCGAGGTTCCGCGTCGATCGATCGCGATCATCTGCGGCGAATCGAAACGTCTCAACAGCGAGTCGTAAACGCGCTGTCTCTCGGCCTGAGAAAGATTTCTCGTCGCGTCGTCAATCGTCCTGCGCACGTCGTCACCACGGCTTGCGTTGAGACGGAACGTGCCCGTCAAATCTCGACGCGAGCCGCCACCGAAATCGCCACCGCCGGGCATAGTTCGACCAGTTCCACGCAATGCTGTATGCACTTGCCAACTGCTCGAGATCTGTCCGCATTGAGCTCCAGTTGTTTTCCGTCTGGTAAGACAACTGTCGATCGGCGATGAAGCTGTTAAGGAACGCCGCGCGATCTAATAGGTTGCGCGCGTCAGACGAGCTCGACTGGCGACTGTTTACACGATTTCGCAACTGGGCCAGCGCCGTCTCGAAGCCGCTTAACTGGCTCCGAACTTCATCGAGCGAGTTACGATCGTTGTTGCTCGCGCGATTCAGATCGTTGCGCAAGTTGCGGCTAAACGTCGCTGATCGAGTGTAAATACGATCGACTAGCTGGCGCATCTGAAGATCGTTCAGGTTGTAGTTGTTGTTACCGGTGTCGCCGGTGCCGATGCTGCCTGAGTTCCAACGCGGACTCAGGTTGTAGTAGCTTGCGAGCTAGATCGAGATCCGCGCGAAGGGCCTGCCACTCACGGCGCGAGCCCGCTCCGAGTCGGTTGTTCGCGAAGAAAGTATCGATCTGCGCAGCCTCGATCAAGTAGCAATTGCGCATCTGCGGTGGTTGCCCGGCGCGTTCCCAGTCGCCGGTCGAGCTGGTTTGCCGCGTTATCGAAATCCAGGATCAAGCGATTGATATCGTCTACACGATAGTTGTTTCGATCCGCAGCATTCTGTACTGCGCGCTGTAGCGAGTCCGTGCGCGTTTGTATGCGTTCCAGGACATCGCGAATGGCCGCGTCGTTAGCGCCGAACTGGGCGAGGCCAGTTGTGGCCATGCCGGCGGTCACCAGCGCTAATAGGAACGTCATGAAAATTGTTTTTCTGATTGCTCTCATCTCTTCTCCTCCTTCAGACCTGGGGCCTGCATTTCAAACTTTGTGCCAAGCCGGGTTGCTGTGGCCTTGACGGTCGGTTTGCGGGGGACCCGGTCGCGGGGAAAGGTTGAAAATGATACGTACGGGTGACTCACCTTCAAACAATGCTTAACAAAATCGCACTATTTGAGGAGGCCAGTACGGAAGCATGCAAATGCTGTGGCAAGCCGTGGCAATTGGAGGGTCTGTGGAGGAAAACGAAGAATTGTTGTGAGTAATAAACCTTTTGGGATGCTAATGCGGCGAGGCAGTCATTTACAGGATTTACAAGATTTTTCAGGATGAACATGTAAATCCTGTCAGATCTTGCAAATCCTGTCTAATAAATACTTTTACGGCTCGGGTGGTGCCGGTTTGTCAGTCCCGCGTTCGCGGTTGAACACCGACGACGGTAACCAGGCGGGCATCGCTTCGTCATTCGCTGCGCGCAGTCCCATCAACAGCATCACACTCGCAACAGTGCGTGGACCACTCCAATCCCAATCCGGACGCACGATGTCTGTCGGCTGGTGATAGTCCGTCTTCTCCCACTTCTTCAAGCGGTCGGTCCAGCTTTCGACAGTACCTTCAGGCGCTCCGAGGATCATGATCCCGGGAACACCTTTCTTCACGAAGAAGTAGTGATCGGAACGATAGAACGACTTCTCCTCCGGCATCGGATCCGGAATCACTTTCAGACCACTTGCCGCCGCGACTTCATTCAACAAACTGCCGAGTGACGAATGCTCAGCGCCATATCCCACCAGCACCTTGACTGGTCCATAGACCTCCGTGCCCATGCCGTCGAGATTGAGATCCGCTGCGACTTGTTTGATCTTCCACGTCGGGTTCTTCACCCAGTAATCCGATCCGTAGCCGCCATACTCTTCGCCAGTT
The DNA here is from genome assembly GCA_963748155.1 of uncultured Acidobacteriota bacterium. Taxonomy (GTDB): domain Bacteria; phylum Acidobacteriota; class Blastocatellia; order Pyrinomonadales; family Pyrinomonadaceae; genus PSRF01. Next base: position 715,640 of record CAVVHV010000008.1, read on the forward strand.
ACCGCGAGAAAGATGATCGAGCGCCGCGGTTTGGTTTCCGCTTTCGACATTGCTTCCGCGATCGCCAGCATCTCTGCGACTCCGAGTGCGTTGTCAGCAGCGCCGTGATAGATGCGGTTATCGGCTGAGAGACCGTATGCGTCGTAGTGAGCTGAATACACAATCGCTTCCGACTTCAACTTCGGATCAGAGCCCTCAAGTAGTCCGACTACATTACTTCCGGCACCTTTCGCTTTCTTAAGCTTCACCGTGATGATTCCGTTTTGCTTGAGATCGATCGGCCGGAAGTCGTCGCCTTTGGCTTTCGTCAACGCTTCGTCTTTCGTGAATCCCGACGCCGCAAACAATTTTTCCGCAGCCGAGTCGCTGATGCTTATGAACGGCGGCAGGAAGTCAGGCATTTCCTGTTCACCATCAGGCTCGATTTGGCGTCGCGTTAAGTAATCTGCGAGCTCGGGGAACGTGAGCGTTTCCACCTGCTGGCCTACAGTCACGATTGCCGAAACACCACGCGGGATCAGCCCGCGCAACACATTAATCTGTGCGTTCGCTTTCTTCCACTGGTCTTTTCCGATCTCAGGCGGTGGACCATCACGCAGTATGACGATCTTTCCGCGGAGATCGACGTCGCCCAGATCGTTGCGTTTAAGGAAAGGAACCGACGAACCATGCCAATGAAGTACCATCTTCGCATTGATGTTTTTGTCACCGCTCAACGGCGGCGATACGAAGTAATCTGTTCCGAACTTGAGGCTCTGATCGCCGGCGGTGAATGCGGTCTGAGGTAGAAATTGTGTTTCTCTGAACTTGATTGATTGCAGATAAGTGTTCTTGTCGCCGAGCGGTTTGAGACCGAGCTTCGCAAAACGATCGGCGAGGTACGCTGCTGCTTTGTCACCACCGGGTTGCGCCGTTCCGCGCCCCTGCATCTCGTCGGCGGCAAGCGCGTTTACCGTTTCCTTGAGACTCGCGATCGTGATGTTGTCGACGAGTTTCTGCTCAGCGGCCGATATTGCGCGCGTCGTTGCTGGCGCAACGCTCTGCGTCATCCGAGCGCGGTTGACGTGAGCAGGAGAACTGTTAATAAAAGCGCGATATATTTTTGTGTCCGGTTATATATATGATCTGTTCACTTTTTGGAATTCCTAAGTCGTATTGTCAAGAACGGGCGGCCACGGAGTGCCGCCCCTACAGTTGTTGCTCATCGAGCGCCTCCAATGAAGTTGCCTGATGGAGAACAACTGTAGGGGCGGCCCTCCGTGGCCGCCCGTCGTCATACGTTTTTAGCAGAGTAGAGGTCAGCCTGTCGATCCAAATCCGCCGGCGCCACGCGTGGTTTCATCAAGATCGGTCGCCCACGTCGCTTCAGGCGTGATGATCTGTTCGATAATTAACTGGCAGATTTTGCTTCCGGCAGGCAGGTTGATTGTCTCGTCGCCGGTGTTATAGAGCACACAAACGATCTCACCTCGATAGTCGGAGTCAATTACTCCCGCAAGGACATCAAGCCCATTCTTCGCCGCGAGTCCCGATCGCGGCGCCACCCGCCCATAAAATCCGGGTGGAATCGCCACCGCCAGCCCCGTCCTCGCCATCACGCGCCGCTTCGGCTCGATCGCTCAAGTCTTCAATACCACACACATCCAACCCCGCCGCCAACGCGCTTCCACGTTTCGGCAGCACCGCCCTGGCATCGAGTTGTTTGAAGCGAAGCGTATTCACGCGCGGAGGCGGGATTATATGTTTGTCTCTTACCGGCATCAAGACAGAATCCACAATCCGTATCTAACAAATTCGATCTGCACTTCATAACCTATAGGAAGGTTCAAAAACGCGCCGTGTTGCACCAGACCAGCGCACTGCACCTCGTTTCCTATCACTGATCGCTCCACGGTCGAGTCCAGACGCCGGACTGCCCATCTTCGACCACGAGCGATCTCTCATTCTGGATGCCGGTTTTCCCAAGGAGTAACAACATGCCTAATGTAGAAGGATTTGCACGGGGATTTGCCTCTATAAATTACCCCGGAGTCGACAGTGGAGTTCCACTCCTCAAGAGTTTCTACTTTCGTTTCGAAAAGTCGGGCTCATCCTCACCAATCGATAACCATATCAATTCGATTCGCGTGCTGCCCTCAGGCAATTCGACTGATCTATCTCCCAATGCCGATCTTGGACCATCGATCGTCGCACCGGGCCAGATCGAGCTCACCTACGCCGATAAAGACTCAGGCAGCTCGAACGATAGATATTTTTACAAGGTGGCTCACTCTAACTTACCTTTCGCAAATGTCCGGCGTTTTCAGTTTCGCGATGTCGGGTGCACGGGGAAATGTGAGCAAGTGTTGCCTAGACCGCCAGGTCCTATCCTGCCGGGCTTGGAACCAGTCTTTGTGCTGTGTGGTTTCAAAGTGTTCTTCACGGGCAATCGAGACCACCACCTGGACGGCATCTCAGTTTTTGAAAATAACGGAAAACTGACAGTTGAGTTCAACGATAGAAACGACGACGACGTGTACGGATACCTCGTCGATTACGCTCTCGTAAGTCCTCTCGGGGTGAACGTACAACTTGGCGAAGAGAGCGGTACAGCCAGGGGTGGTGCGCGTGTGCTTTTACCCGGCGATAAGGTTATCCGCGGCTTTCGCTTCGACCTGCGCTCAAGCGATCACCATATGCGCGAAGTCGGCGTGATAACGGGAAACGATCGTATCGAAGTTTACGACTCGGATGCTGCCGGAGATGATACGTTTGACTGGTTCGTCCGCTGGGCAACGATCAGTCCAATGGTGCTTGACAGCTAAGATTTACAGCGGGTCATCGACGCGGAGCGCTGCTGCAAAGTGGGCTCCGCGTTACCTTTTACATCTTCGGCAAGGTGACGCCGCGTTGGCCCTGGTATTTGCCACCACGATCTTTGTAGGAGGTTTCGCAGACTTCGTCGGATTCGAAGAAGACCACCTGGGCGACGCCTTCGTTGGCGTAGATCTTTGCGGGAAGTGGCGTCGTGTTGGAGAACTCGAGAGTGACGTAGCCTTCCCATTCCGGCTCGAAGGGTGTGACGTTTACCAGAATCCCGCAGCGCGCGTAGGTGCTTTTGCCGAGACAGATCGTGAGGACGTTGCGAGGGATGCGGAAGTACTCGACCGTGCGTGCGAGTGCAAAGCTGTTGGGAGGAATAATAACGGACTCGCTTTTGATGTCGACGAAGTTCTTCTCATCAAACTCTTTCGGATCGACGATCGTGCTGTTGATGTTTGTGAAGAGTTTGAACTCGTCAGCACAACGAATGTCGTAGCCATAACTCGACGTGCCATACGAGACGATTCGCTTGCCTTCGACTTCTTTGATTTGACCGGGCTCGTACGGTTCGATCATGCCATACTCTTTGGCCATTCTCCGGATCCATTTATCTGATTTGATGCTCATGTTTTGAGGGCCATTCTAGACGTTGAACAGGATTACAGTGATTTTACAGGATGAGATTTACATGATGTAATTATTGCGCGGCCCGGCGGATGTTCACCACGCCATCTCCAACAGTGAACTTGAAATACGCGCCACCCACACCGGCGCGCGCGCGGACAGTGCGTTCAGTGATGCCGGGTTTCTCGCGCGAGGCGAGGCCTTCGTAGGTGTTCACGATTTTGCCGGTGCGCAGAACTTCGGCATCGATGTCGCCACTGAATCCCGCCTGCAAATCGACATTGATCGTTCCGGAAGCAATGCGAATGTCTGCGCCAGCACCGCGCCAACTTCGCGCCGGAATATTCAGAGTGATAGAACCTGCGGTAACTGTCGTAGTAACAGTGCCGCCGGTAAGCGATAAAGATGTGTCGCTCTCAGTAGCACTCAGACGCACAGCGCCTTCAACACCCGAGAGCTTCACTGTGCCGTGGCCCGCATTCACTTCAAGGTCCGTATTGACCGGAACGCGCAAGCGATAGTCAATCTTCCACGGCATGTTGAGCAGGTTCTTCGGAAAGTTCTTCGCTGCTCGTTTCATGTAGCGCGATCGTGCGTGCCGGTGGTGAGCACGCTTATGTGATTCAGGTCTTCGTCAAATACAAAACTGTTCACACCAGCAAGCTGGTCCAGGTCTGCTTCGGTCGGACCTTTGAGCTCGATGTCGGCAGTCACCTCAACTTCATTGCGCGACCAGCCTTCAACAGTCACGGAACCTCGCGGCGCCGCGATCAACGTGACTGTCCCACCGTAAGAGAAACGGCGCGTCTCTTGTCGTCGCGACGTGCGCGTCAAAAGTTGGATCTCAGGCGGAACGGTTTTTTGGGAGAAGACAGGAGCAGCACAAGTTAAGAGGATGCGAGATGAGAAGAAATCGCTTTCGCATTTGACATCGCCGTGCATAGTAGCGTCGTTTGCTGCATTGGAAAACAAAAAAAGGACGTTGCCTGACCGCAACGTCCGTAATCCGAGGCTTGCCATTAAAACTGCGAAGTTTATCTTCGCAAGAAAGTAATCTGACCGCTGAAGTTGATGATCGACACAGACGAGCGGCCGTCGCCGACATCGCCGACGATCTTTCTGCCATCCTGCGATCTTGAAGTTGTTGTTCCAGAAATCGTTCAGCGCAATCTTGCGCGCGGGTGACGCGGCCTCTAAACGAAAAGCGGAGTTACCCGGAATACGAATCGTGATGTCGCCCTTATTTGACTTGAATTCGTAGGTGCCGTAGCGCTAAAACTCACCGTCAAAGAATATGTTGCCGATAACGTTCTGTGCGACTACATGCGAAGCAGTGATATTCGTCAGCTCGATGTCGCCTTCTGAAGAAACGTGCGCACGCACTAGACCACCGCGAATGTTTGCGACGCTGATGTTTCCGCGAATAGTTTCCAGATCTACGGACGAATTAACCGGAACTTGTAGTTTGAAGTTGATGTCGCCAACGTCACCTTTGCCGCGATTCTCGCTCATCACGTCCACAACGAGACTGTCATTGATCTGTTTCGGCGTAACATGAGTTCCCTTCGATTCAATCGTCGCTGACAGACGGATCTCGTCTTTGTTCCACGACTCGACGACGATCGTGCCGGAGATATTTCTCAACTCGATGCGGACATTTTTTCCGGCCGCGTACCGCTTGGACATCTGTTGCTGCGCCTGACCGGTGGAGGACAGAGAGGTCAATGCGAGGAGAGCGCCAATCACGAAAAAACTGGCGCGAACTGACGTGCGCCTGGTTAAGAATCTCGTTTTCATTACTGTGGGGCTTTTAATCAAAATCTAGTTCAGAGTTCAGCTGTTTTTACAACAAATTGAACTCTGAACGGCTGATATTGCGTTTTATAGATCAGAAAACTTTTTCAGCACCGCCAGTTTGTCGTTCAACGATTCGTTGAGCATCTGTTCGGAAATCTCATCATGGGGATTCCGTTTCAACTCGTTGAATGAATCGGCGACTGACTGGTCGATCACTTTCATGTTGCGATCGAAAGTCTCGCGCATTTCCGGACTCCAGCGGGCTTTATTCAGCTCGACGCGCTGGTTCCAGTAATCAATTACCTGACGGCGCTGCGAGAAACGATCGTTGAGTTCGAAACCTCAGCCTGAGTTCCCGCCACTATGGTCGGCGTTCCATAACCACCCCAGCGGCGCAGTCCGACTACGGTCGCGAGCGACACCAGCAACACGATTGCGACAGCCGACGCGGCCAATTGCGGTAACGAAAGTTCCCAACTACGACCCAACAACCGGCTCAAAAATGAACGTTGGGTTTCTGTATTAGTGCTGACACGACTCGGGATTTCTGCCTCGATCGAGTTGCGAATGCGAAGCCACAGCGCCTGCTCGTTTGGCGGCGCTTCATATTGACCACGTTGCGTGCGGCAGAAGCCGACGATCGACGCCAGATCCTGGCGAACGCTATCGCAATCCAAACACTCTCTGAGGTGCGTATTAAGAGTGAACTCATCCCTTTGGGTAATCGATCCGTCAATCAGATCGTGGATGAGCTCCTGACAAGTCTCGCAGTTCATTGCTTACCACCTTCGTTCTGTCTCATAAATGCACACAAATCGAATCAAAACTGTCTCTGACAGAACCTAATTCCGGTTGTCATCAATCAAGGGAAGACTGCGTTTGAAGCCTGGCCATTTTGACAAACTAATTCGTTGGCTCATAGCTTCGAGGCTATTCCTCCGATTTCTGTTGCCTCAAAAGCCCGCGCAATTTCATTCTGGCTTTATGTAGCTGCGACTTCGACGTCCCTACCGAACACCCAAGCATTCTGGCAATTTCCTCGTGTTCATGCCCTTCGATGTCGTGAAGCGTAAACACCGTCCGGTAACCGGGCGGCAGTTGAGCAATAGCTTTGTCGAGCGCTATCCGGTCAACTACGGGCATGGAATTGGGGTTTTCCGTGCCTTTTACTATCTGAGTCGGCGTTTCGCCGTCCTCGGTGGTTTGCTCCATGCGCACGCCGCGTTTGCGGAAGTGCATGAGCACCTGGTTTACCGTTAGCCGGTGTAGCCAGGTAGTAAAAGCGGATTCGCCCCGAAAACTGCCAATTTTTCTAAAGAGCTGAATGAAGACCTCCTGTGCGAGATCTTCAGCCTCCGAGACATTGCCGGTCATTCTCAGACAGAGCGAGTAGACGCGGCGATTATGACGCTGGTAAAGCTCTTCGAAAGCTCCCATGTCGCCATTGGCGGCTTTCTGCGCCAGCTCATAATCTGTAGTTTGCGGTGTCTCGGTTTCGGCTGCGGTCACGTGCTCGTCCACTCGGGCAAGCTCGGAAGAAATCTCACAAGTTCCGGCTTGTTTTGGCACGAAGCTCACGCTTCCGCGAGTTTCAAGGGAGCAGCACTGTTTCCTCTGGATGCCCGCGTGGGGAAGCGATGCGGAGGTCCAGTGCCCTCAAACGCGGCTGTGATGCTGCGCTTCACGCGCGTCGTTGCCTTACCCGACCCTAAAAATAGTGATTTTCCCAGCCGAATCAATACTTTCGTACGGCTGGGTTGCAGGATAGGTGATACGTGAGGCCTATGACAAGTGGGAAGGAGATCGGATAGTGCATCAGTTTGAATTACGCCGAAGGCGTTCGCTAATTCCAGCCCAAAGTTCTAACGCCGAAGGCGTTCGCTAATTCCAGCCCAAAGTTTCTAACGCCGTAGGCGTTCGCTAATTCCAGCCCAAAGTTTCTAACGCCGTAGGCGTTCGCTAATTCCAGCCTAAAGTTTCTAACGCCGTAGGCGTTCGCTAATTCCAGCCCAAAGTTTCTAACGCCGTAGGCGTTCGCTAATTCCAGCCTAAAGTTTCTAACGCCGTAGGCGTTCGCTAATTCCAGCCCAAAGTTTCTAACGCCGTAGGCGTTCGCTAATTCCAGCCCAAGGTTGGAGCGCAGCGACAACCTTGGGATTAGATCACAAAATAATCATTGAACCCTGTAAGGGTTCGCCGACCGCCGAACCCTTACAGGGTTAGGTCGTGATTTTGAATTTATGTCCCCAGGGTTCTCGCGAACGCTCGAACCCTGGGCTCAAATTAGCGAACGCCTTCGGCGTAATTTGCTCAAAATTCAAAAGATCGAGAGAACGAGCCATTGCTTCTGAAACGTGACTGGCACTTCAGCCTTTCTCAAAACCGAGACTTACTCTTTCAGGGGCTGGATTGATTCATTTTTTCCAATGACTTTGACGCCATGTCTTTGAAGACCTGTGTCCGCATGTGACTGATCACCGTTTGAATTTTGCTGAGCACGTCAGCTCTGTTTCGCAAATGTCCTTTCGCTGCCATCGATTCGAAAATGCTGATAATTGAGACCTGGGTCAGTTCGTCCGATTCCTGCTCAAGTTTCGTCAATAAAACGGGGATGGCGGGCTCCCCTCGATCCGCAATGTATCCCGCGAGATAAGTATCGGGAGGTCGTCTATTCATCCCGCAACGATAAATGACGAGCTGTTCCTCCAGAGGATATCCCGGGAAAACTTTGCCGCGTTCGTCTGAAGACAGCGCGAAAAAAGATGCGCATTGCGATGGCATAGGACGAGTTACACATCCGGAATGCACACTCCAGATCGCAACCAGAATTAATAGGCACCAGAGATATCGCATGGCGATTACCTGCACGGATTACCCAAAAGTTTTATGCTGTTTGCAACTACCGCTTCGGAACTCCTTGCGTCCGCCTCATATTCATTCCCCCAATAACTAAGTTCGAACGCTAACGAAGTACCTCCTAAATAAAGACCTTCTAACCCCAATTTTGCAGACTCCCAAAGGTAGTCTGCTGCCATGGTCTTTTTTCCATACCAGCGATACTGATTCACGTGTCGAACTTCATGTGACAGGAGAGTCATCTCTTCATCCGAAACGCCATTGCTTGGATCAAACTCACCTTGCGAAAAGTAAATATGGTCGCCGAGAGTAAATGCCTTTGCATCCCTCGGAACATACCAGGGGACTCCGTCCGTGCTATAGGTAATAGCATCCGCCACCTGGTCAAAGTGTGCGAATTGCGCCAGGAACTTCTTAACGCAATCAGGTAATTTTTTGTTTTGAGGCTCCGGCGTCGGTGTCGGCTGCGGCGTCGGCGTTTTGCTCGGCCGGGGCTCCTGCGGCGGCAGGAAACTATTCCCAGGTCGTCTTGCGCCGTCTATTCCCCCAACCGTCTCCGCTTTGAGAATCTCGGCCTGCTCCTGTGGTGTGCCGAGCTCTGCCCAACCACCCAGGAAGTATCCGAAGGTTCCATCGCCAAAGGCCATGAATGGCAACGTGAGGAAACTAAATCTTTCCCCATCCGGATTCACAAAATCGCGCCGTTGCGGCCCGCAGTCGTTATAGGGACACTGCATCGCCGAGCCGTTATTCTTCAAACGCATGGCCAGATCGCAGTTGGTCGGGATACCGTCCAACTGGCAACTGCTTTCCTGCGCATTGCCATATAACGAACCCAACGCCCCAAAGCTAGCCGAAGAGATCTGATAAAAATTAGGCGGTGGACCACCCGTCGGCGAGGGTTGCCAGGGAATGAGATTGCCCAACGGGTCGTAAACAGCTTTCTTGTCTCCCGCAATACTTTGGCGCAGGGGATCCTCATACATCGGAAACGGCACACCACCGGTGTCAGCCGAATTCATTCGCGTCGGCGTCACCCGCTGGTCCAAAGGAATGGTTGTGCCCGTCTTATTCCCCGCATTATTCAACCGCGTGACGATCAAACCCAGCACGGTGGAACGAATCTTGTAAGAAGTGGTGCCGGACGGGTTTTCATTTAGAAACTCCCGTACCTGTTCGCCATCGCCGTCATAATTCGTCACATACGTAGAGATCTGACTGGTCGCCGTCACCGTTTGCTTTATCTGTACCATCTTCCCGGCGGCGTTGTAGGTATGATCGCGCACGATGCCGGGACCGGTCGAACGCGTTTCCTGGCCATCGGCCCCATAGGTCCAGCCTGTCCGCCGGTTGTTCAAGTACGTGGCCGAATCGCTGAAGCCGGGTGATTGGTAGTAATACTTACCCGAGCGCGAGGTCAAATGATTAAATTGATCGTATCCATAGAACAGATCAAACGGCCGATCAAACTCGAAGTTGTTCGGCTGGTTGTAGCCCCGGGCCCGCAGGATGCGCCCACGGCTGTCGTAGCGAAAAATCCGAGTGAACCAGCGGCCCGTATCGGTCACTCCGATTATCGAGGGGTCATGATCGTCCAGGTCAGTCAGCTTCTTTAACCGTCCATCCGGGAAATAGTCGTACTGGTTATGCAGCCTGATACTGTCGTCCGGTACGATTTGTAACAACTTGTAGGTCGCGACCCGCAGCCGCGCATCATAGGTCGTCTCCGTGGTGCGACCGTTGACGTGGGCCACACTCTTCGTCGCGCCCCAGGCGCGATACTGAATGTTGGATAAAAAGGTCGAGACACTAAAGCCAACCCCGGTCACGCCCGCCAGGCGCCCATAGAATCGTACCCATAGTTGAGTTGCAGATTGTTAGGATCAGTTAGCTTGCTAAGCTGATTAGCCAGATTGTATTCATAGCTGAGCGTGTAGTTACCGCCAGTCGCTGAACCCGAAAGACTGCTGAAGAAGCGCGTCTCATTCGTTAACCGCGACAACTGATCGTAAGTGTAAGTGACGGTGCCCAGGCCGTCGGTCATCTGCTTGCGATTGCGGGCAGCATCGTATTCGTAACTCACCGTTGCGGCAGACGGCACTGCCGAAAGACCAGTGGTTGGGACGCCTGACAAAAGGCTGTAGGCGATGTTGGTAACCTGATGACGATTGTTATAGCTGAAAGTTGATACAGCACCGCGCGGATCGGTGATCTTTTGAATCGTGTCGTCCGCGTTGTAATCCCATGTTTCATGGTCAGTGGAGGCTGGATTATTACTATCAACTTGTTGCTCCGGCTTATGATTAGTCTTCATCCGGCCGTGACCGTCGTAAGTCATTTCTGTTTTTTGACAATCGCCGCTGGGGCAACTCATATCGGCCGGGTCTGAAGGGAACAATCCTCCAAACTGCCGCACCATCGTGATTTGATCACGCGCATTGTAGGTGTTAATGGTCGCAGCGGCGACCACGCCCCCTTCCCAAACCAGCACTTCGGTCTTGATTGTGCGGCCCAGCACGTCTGAATAGATTTTTTGTTGCCGCCTTCTTGGAGTCACGAGATCAAACGGATCGATCGTGCCTTCATCCGTCAGCGTTACCACTTCACCACCGGCGCAACCACAACCTGAGTAAGAAGCGATTTTGGTTGTGCCATCCTGATTCGTGGTCACTAGTGGACGGCCGTTCCAGTCAAACGTCTGTTCGGTATAAAGCCAACCCACCGTCGCATCATCGCCGACAGCGCTCCATCCCGAGGGATGACCACTGGCGCTCGTCTCGGTGGGATTGGACGTCTTGAAGACACGGCCCATGTTGTCATAGACGAACTTCTGACCACTGAAAGTGGAAGCGTTATGATCTTTTGCGGTGGCAGCTACACGTCCGAGACCGTCAGTGATGGTCCACGAATGCCCTTCCGCCAGAGCTGGCCTCAAACTTTGTATACGTGTCCACGCGATTACCAGCAGTGGAATATACAAGGCGGGTGGAAGCTGCGTTCACCGAGCTGGTGGACTGCAGGAGTCTCCCAATACTGTCGTACGTAAAGACCCTTTCGGGCCGTTCATTCTCCGGCTTGTTGATTGTTTCGTTCGGCTTAGGTGTCCGCTGTGAAGTTACCGCGCCAAAATCGAAATTGTATTTGGCGGTTGAGACGAAGGTATCCGGGTCAGTTACGGTAGTTGGATACGCGAGCGTGTTGCGCGCTACACCGTCTGAGAACGCGTCGGTATAAGAAAACAGAGTTTCGTGGCCCGACCCATCTTTAGTTGATACCACCGAGCCTGGCCTGTTGTACTTCATTCTGATCGTAATGGATTGCGCTATGTCGTTGACGTCATAACGCTTGATGCTGGAAAGATTCGCTCGCCCGGCAATATACGCGGGATTTTCATGCTGCACCGGCGCATCGGCGCCCACAATGGAAGTGGACCCGTTGTCGTCATCGTAAAAGTAGGCCACTTTCGACATCAAAGTGCCGGTCACATTACCTTCATAAAGCTGCTTCTCGCTTATCAACCCAAGAATGCGCAGGTTTTTGTAGGTGGCGGTCATGTTGTAAAGAGTACGGGTGCTGCGCAGTTTGTCCGTGGCATTCGCCGCGTACTCATAAACATCACTCGGTAGATGACAGCCCATGCCATTTCCCAGATCAAACGGCTCGTAGGTGATCTCGGTGCGAGCTCGATTATTCGCCGAGTCGCGCACATTCATCTCCGTTACTCGTGGATTCAGCAGAAACGTAGAGGTGTCGTCGTCTTGTGTCCAGTTTGTTGACACTTGCTTCACCAGGTTCGGGCCACCGCTAAACGTTTCGACGAGCGCAGGTAAACTACGGCGCCAGCCGCTGTCCTGGCCGGCAACACCGATGTAGTAAATCTTGTCTACTGTGCCATCGGCTGCGGTCACTTGTGCGCGCATGCCGTTGACGGTCGTCGAGGGGTCCTCGGGCATGGTCCAACTCGCACTTTCCGGAACGATGAAGGTCGAAGTGGCTACCTCTTCACTGGTGCTCGTTGTTCCATCTGTATCGCCATTCCAGTACCTGGCCCACTCTTTCTTCACCGTGAAACGCGGGCAATCGTCGTGCGGCAATGCGCCTGTTTGCGGGAGATCGTAAGTGCGATAGTTCAGCACAGAGCCGTCAGCCGCTAGTTTCGTTATCTTCCATACCTGGCCCCAGCTCGTGTAGGTGAAGTCGTAGCTTGAGTCGTCGGCCAGTCTTACTTTGGTAAGCGTTTGAATATTGTTTGTGTCAGCCGGACCGTAAATGGTCAAGCCTGGGAAGTTCGTGTCGATAGTCTTGTTCGCGTATTCAAATCTGGCCCAGTTTTGCGTTACCACCGTTCCAGGCTTGTGTGATCGAAGTCAGTGAACCACTCGTGTAGTTGAAGGTAATGACTCGGTTAAGCGTGTCCGTCACCGTGTTGATGCGTCCTGAGGCGTTGTAGGTGACACTAATAAAGTTGCCGTTGCGGTCCTTAACCTTCGTGCACTGGAATTCACTACCGGACGGGGCATAACTCATTTGCGTGCCATCCGTGCTGCGCACGATCATGGTGCTCTCATCCAGCAGCAGGTGCGACGAGTCAGCCGCTTCGTAGTATTGCGACGTTCCCACCTGTCGCAACTCAATGTGACTGCCGTCAGGCTTGATCAGGAGATATGCCTGCTTACCAACCTGCAAGTTGAAGTAGCGCTGTTGAATGACCGGAAACCCGAGACGAAAACCAGGGCCCGGAAAGCCATTGTCCGTATCAAACCAGATCGCATTGCCACCCCTGGTCCAGACCAGCGAGTTGTAAGACAGACTAAGCCCTAAATCCAGTCCGGAGCGTCCCGGCAGATACACGAGGGGCAGGTTCCAGTTGAAGTTTCGCGACAGCGGATTCTCGCCGTCACCACCGGTTTCATTCAATGGATCGAGTCGCGCCGTTGACGAATCGGAATCCAGCGGTCCGGAGTTCGTGCTGCTCCCGCGGGTGGACCGTGTTTGCAACTGCTCGAGATGGATCGCTTTGATGAGCGTGCCATTCGCGCCCACAGCCAGTGTCGGATCTGTGTACCCAGTCGGTGTAATACCGAGCGCTGACAGTCCTCCGTCCAGGGCCGTGCGCATTTCATTCACGTCGTCGGCTCTGATGTCTAAGCCCGTGAGATTGCCACGATCCCAAACTTCAGCAGGAACGTTCCCCACCGCCCGCACCAGATTGATCGCGGTTCTGACATCATGAAAATGTTGCGCCAGAACTATCTGACCTTGCAGGCTGCTGAACTGGAACGAAATGGCTGTGCCCAAAGCCATGTTACTCGGCGATGAGATCGCGCCTACGCTACTCACAGCACGTACACGATAGAGATAAGCATGCAGGTTCGTGACCGTCGTGTCATTCTTCGTCGTCGCACCTGTCACATTGGCAACGAACAAAAACGGTCCTTCAACATTTTCACTGCGTTCGAGAATGTAGTGGTCCACCGTGCCGGCGGGCGCAGTCCAGCTAAGACTAATGCTGTTGCTTGCCGTTGCGGTTACGCTCAGGTTCGTAGGCGAATCGATAAACGGTGGCGCGGGTGTGATGTAGGCTGCCACCGGCTGGTAAGTGCTGTTAACAGATAGTTCGCTGTTAACAAAGCTCGCCATCCAACTACCAAATGATGTAGCCGTTTTACTGAGACTGCGATAGAGCTGCGCCGGCAATGAGATCGCTGGCGCATTTTGCCGGTTCATAGCCTCCTTCGTCCCGGCTGAAGCAGGTAACGATGCCAGCAGCAAAGACATCACTACAGCTATCGCCACGAAGCGCATGTGATTACGAATTGCCAGGCTGATCGCGCGACGAGCAGAACCTGATGGACCACTGTTTAAAGTGCGCCGAAGAATGCGTTTCATGATAGTCCTCTCCAGAAAATCAGCAGCCTTTGAGTAAAAGTGAGTTGTCGTTATTGGAGGCTCAACAGCACGAGAATCTCTCCAGTGCCATTAGCCAGCGGCTCCAGTGCCTTGCCTATCAGCGTGCCCGGCCGATGAATCCGTACGCCTCCGATCTCGATCGGCGCTGACTTCATCGCAAAGCCTTCCTTATCGCCCGTCACGAGCAGATCGCCAATATTGATTGGACCATTACTGGCATCTACTTTCACTTTGACTCGCCCTGTAGTGGCAACCAGCACACGACCTTCACCTGCTTCACCTAACTCGAGTCCCGGCTTGAGCGAGATCACACCCGCCACCCGACTGTCATAAGACTGCGTTGAAGCGATCACCTGATTTGATTTACTGCTGTCGAGGATTACGACTGTGCCGGCCACTAGCTCCTGTGAGGATTCAACCCACTCCGCCACATCCTGATACTTCGCCTTGATGTTTCCCGTCACATCAATGTCGCCCGTGATCTTCACATTACCGCCCACGTGCAGCTTCTCTGTCGGACTGGTCGTGCCAATACCGACGTTCCCATTGCCACGCACGATCATCTGAATTGCACTGTTGTTTTCGAAAGTCGCAATCGTGTCAGTCGAGGACGCGGTGGCCGCCTTCGCTCGAAAACTGTTGACTCCGCCGTTGACGTCCAGTGAGTAGCTCGGCGCGGAGGTGCTGACACCAACCTTGCTGTCCATCGTCACTACTAAAACCGGTACCGGGCTGGCAACCGCATTGGCGGCGCGCGAAGTGTTGTCGGCGTAAACGGCGAAGGCGTTCGCGGAATTGTTTGGCGCGGTCGAAATAAAGGCGCCCTTGCCGGTCGCAATCATCTTCCATGCACCGTCGAAGTAGAGATTGGAGGCGAGGTGATTGTTATTGATGGAGGTATAGAAACCGTATTCCGAACCGGCAGACGTGCTCCATTGATGGAAGACGTTCCCGCCCAACACCTCGAGCTTGCGCGTCGGCGCAGCCGTCGTGCCGATACCTACGTTGCCGGTGTTATAAAAAATCGTCGAGCCGGAGCCGGCCCACTGTGAGCCGCCTACTGCCGACCAGGAGGCCTTGCAATCTCCCGCAATGCACAAACCACCCGAGCTATTGATCGTGCCGCCCTGCACGTCCAGTTTGTAACTCGCGTTGGGTGTGCCTGTGCCGATGCCGACCGTGCCGGCCTGCGTCAACGTGAAGCGCGGGAAGTTACCCGCTGTCTCCCAAAACTGTAGCGAGTCGCTGCTAGTGGCGTTGTTCACCATATACCACTTAGTTGTTCCGTTTACGGCCAACGAAACATTCGGGTTGAAGCCGGTAACGGAATCGATCACGATGCCGCCGTTCGTGCTGTCAGTCTTCTTGAACCGCGCGACATAGGTACCGGTTCCAGTCACATCCAGGCGATAGGAAGGACTTGTCGTGCCGATGCCTACGTTGCCGCCCGCATTGATGTGCATGCGCGCAGTGGGTGTAAAGGCGCTCCCGTTACTGATGCCGTTGTTGGTGTAGAAAGTCCATGTCCCGAGATTGGCCTCGAGGATGCTGGCGGAAAGTGAACGCGCAAACCAGCCGTTGTTATAACTGGCCCCTGAAGAAAAGGCCGCATAGGCGGCGCTGTTGCTGTAAAGGAAGCCGCCCGAGTTGCCACCGCCCTGACCGAAACGAATCTGCGAGTCCTGAACGCTCAGAGACGTAGCAACATCAAGCTTGTAATTCGGCAGATCATTTCCGACGCCAACATTGCCGGTGTTGCTGTTATTGATATTGTTGCCACTCGTGGTCCACTGTGCCTGCGTGGTCGCCGGCAACAGCCAGAGGGCGAGCAATATGACAACCAACTTGATGGGGGAAATAACATTAAGTTCGCGCTGATTCGTTTTCATATTCTTCTCCTGAAATATCTGCGGCAGTTAGAGAACCTCGGCCATTTGTAGTTAGCGTAGTAAGGGCAAACCTCCGGGTACACTACGACTGGTAACGCCTGCTGGCGTTTCGTCTTGAAACAGAGTTGATTTCGTTTGCGTTTATCCAGTCGAGTGGGCTTAAGAATTACCTCGACTGTTACGCGTGTCTAAGAGTCTCTTGCATTGAGACCGTGAAGTGAATTTTTGGACCACTGACGAGAGAGACGCGGCGCACTTTATTCTCGCTATGGACCATTGTCAACAAAATTATTCTTTCTACTTCCATGACAAGCTAACCGATTTCTTCACGTCCAATACGTACGATCAAACAAGCGATACGAACTGCTTAGTGAAAAGTTAAATTCGCTTTAAGCAAGGCGCCACAGTCGAATTGTTTTATCAGCGCCGGCCGAAGTAACGGTCTTAGCGTCTGGATCGAGGTGCAAACTCAGCACGGGACCCGTATGACCTTTCAATGTAAGTAAGGTTTCTAAATTGTTAGATTGGAGAACCACTATCTCATTGTCGTAAGCAACCGCCAGGGATTCGCTCCCAGGAACAAACGAGAGATTACTGATCGTGTGTTCACCGGTCTCGATCATGTGTGACTTGATTGCATCTTTCTGTCCAACTTGCCACAATTTTATTAACCCGTCCGAACCACCCGAGGCTAAGAGCTTTCCGTCCCGGCTAAAGGACAAGCTCAAGACACCATGCTTGTGACCGGTTAAGGTAGGTAATGCCTGATTCGCGTTTACCCGCCACAGAAAGATCGAATTATCTTCGGTAGAGGCGTCACCTCGCGACACGAAGCCGGTGTTTGCTGCCGTACCGGCAGCGAGGATTTCGCCGTCTGAGCTAAATGCCAAACTCGTTATCCACTTTTCCACTGAATATTTCTGTAATGACTTTCCATCACTAACTCGTATCACTTCAACCTCACCTAATGCCCCGCCATATGCTACGGTCTCACCATTGGAGCCAAAGGCTGCGGAAAACACCTGATTACCTTCAACAGTTCGCATCAATTGGCCATCAGCGCTCCGAAAGAGTCGCAGTCCATCACGACAACCTGCCGCCAGCATCGAGCCATCCGGACTGAATGCCAACGCGTACACTGAGTATTTGTCGGTCGAGTACTTAGTGTGACCATCGACAGTCTGAATAACTTTAATTGCGTAGGTTCCAGATGACAGATCGGCCCTGTCTACCGTTGCCAGAGTTTTGCCATCCGGACTGAAAACTCCAGAGGTAATACCGTCACTGAGAGGTATTGTCTTGACGAGTTTGTCGCTCGTCACTCCAGAAATTCCGCAATTAACGATTAGAACGGTAATTGCGAGTATCAAGACTGGAGTTGATGCTATGTGCATTCGCATAATGCGTTCCTCGCATAACGATTGTTCTCGTTATCGCTCATGGAAAGGATCCTGAGGATTGCCATTTTCACAATGTATTGTGATTTTCTTGGGCGGCAGCCAAACCTTTCTTTCATAATGATCAAAAGCGGGCTTCCGGTATGCGTATACTGTTATGTGATACCAGTTGCCGTATTTCCCCTTACCTTTCCAATCCTCACCGTTAAAGTGTTCAGGCGACATGTTGAACCATATGGGTTTCCAACCGTTCTCCCGAAGACGACCCTCGAATTGTTTGTAAGTGGTTTTGTCCTTCAGTTCCACTAGAGCCTCTGAATCAGGCTGGCCAGGCTTAGTATAGGTAATTTTTCCTCCTAGTTTTTCCGACAGATCATCCAACTCCTCCTGGTTATACTTAACTCCGTTTTTGTCACATGGCTTCACGTGTGGTGCTGGCGTTGGGGCGGGCGCGGGTTTCGGTCCGGGCAGGGGATCCTGCGGCAGGAAGCTGTTCCCAGGTCGTCTTGCGCCGTCTATTCCTCCAACTGTCCCCGCTTGAAGAATTTCGGCCTGCTCCTGTGGTGTGCCGAGCTCTGCCCAACCACCAAGGAAGTATCCGAAGGTTCCATCGCCAAAGGCCATGAATGGCAACGTGAGGAAACTAAATCTTTCCCCATCCGGATTCACAAAATCGCGCCGTTGCGGCCCGCAGTCGTTATAGGGACACTGCATCGCCGAGCCGTTATTCTGTAAGCGCATGGCCAGATCGCAGTTGGTCGGAATGCCGTCCAACTGGCAACTGCTTTCCTGCGCATTGCCATATAACGAACCCAACGCCCCAAAGCTGGCCGAAGAGATCTGATAAAAATTAGGCGGTGGACCACCCGTCGGCGAAGGTCGCCAGGGAATGTGGTTACCCAGCGGGTCGTAAACAGCCTTCGCGTCTCCAGCAATACTTTGGTGCAAGGGGTCTTCATACATCGGAAACGGCACACCACCGGTGTCAGCCGAATTCATGCGCGTCGGCGTCACCCGCTGGTCCAAAGGTATGGTCGTGCCCGTCTTATTCCCCGCATTATTCAACCGCGTGACGATCAAACCCAGCACGGTGGACCGAATCTTGTAAGAAGTGGTGCCGGACGGGTTTTCATTTAGAAACTCCCGTACCTGTTCGCCATCGCCGTCATAATTCGTCACATACGTAGAGATCTGACTGGTCGCCGTCACCGTTTGCTTTACCTGCACCATCTTCCCGGCGGCGTTGTAGGTGTGATCGCGAACAATGCCAATACCGGTCGAATGCGTTTCCTGGCCATCGGCCCCATAGGTCCAGCCTGTCCGCCGGTTGTTCAAGTATGTGGCCGAGTCGCTGAAGCCGGGTGATTGGTAGTAATACTTACCCGAGCGCGAGGTCAAATGATTAAATTGATCGTATCCATAGAACAGATCAAACGGCCGATCGAACTCGAAGTTGTTCGGCTGGTTGTAGCCCCGGGCCCGCAGGATGCGCCCACGGCTGTCGTAGCGAAAAATCCGAGTGAACCAGCGGCCCGTATCGGTCACCCCGATTATCGAAGGGTCGTGATCGTCCAGGTCCGTCAGCTTCTTTAACCGCCCATCCGGGAAATAGTCATACTGGTTATGCAGCCTGATATTGTCGTCCGGTACGATTTGTAACAACTTGTAGGTCGCGACCCGCAGCCGCGCATCGTAGGTCGTCTCCGTGGTGCGACCGTTGACGTGGGCCACACTCTTCGTCGCGCCCCAGGCGCGATACTGAATGTTGGAGAGAAAAGTCGAGACACTAAAGCCCACCCCGGTCACGCCCGATAGGCGCCCGATCGAATCGTACCCATAGTTGAGTTGCAGATTGTTAGGATCAGTCAACTTGGTAACTTGGTTAACCAGATTGTATTCATAGCCGAGCGTGTAGTTACCGCCAGTCGCTGAACCCGAAAGACTGCTGAAGAAGCGCGTCTCATTCGTCAACCGCGACAACTGATCGTAAGTGTAGGTGACACTGCCCATCCCATCGTTCATTAGCTTGCGGTTGCCGGCCGCGTCGTATTCGTAACTCACCGTTGCCGCAGACGGCACACCAAAAGGACCAGTAGTCGGGACACCTGACAACAGGCTGTAGGCGATGTTGGTAACGTGATGACGATTGTTATAGCTGAAAGTTGATACAGCGCCGCGCGGATCGGTGATCTTTTGAACCGTGTCATCGGCGTTGTAGTCCCAGGTAGTGTGGTCAGTCGAAGCCGGGTTATTAGGAGTATCGGCTTGTTGCTCCGGCTTATGATTAGTCTTCAGTCTGCCATGACCGTCGTAAGTCGATTCCGTTTTTTGACAATTGCCGCTGGGGCAGCTCAGATCGGCCGGGTCTGAAGGGAACAATCCTCCAAACTGCCGCACCATCGTGATTTGATCACGCGCATTGTAGGTGTTAATGGTCGCAGCGGCGACCACGCCCCCTTCCCAAACCAGCACTTCGGTCTTGATTGTGCGGCCCAGCACATCCGAATAGATTTTTTGTTGCCGCCTTCTTGGAGTCACGAGATCAAACGGATCGATCGTGCCTTCATCCGTCAGCGTTACCACTTCACCACCGGCGCAACCACACCCTGAGTAAGAAGCGATTTTGGTTGTGCCATCCTGGTTTGTGGTCACTAGAGGACGGCCCTTCCAGTCAAACGTCTGCTCTGTATAGAGCCAACCCACCGTCGCATCATCGCCGACAGCGCTCCAGCCTGTGGGGTGACCACTAGCACTGGTCTCTGTTGGATTGGACGTCTTGAAAACACGGCCCATGTTGTCATAGACGAACTTCTGACCACTGAAGGTGGTAGCAGTATGATCTTTTGCAGTGGCAACTAAGCGACCAAAACCGTCAGTGATGGTCCACGAATGCCCTTCCGCCAGAGTTGTTTCAACTTTTGTGTAGGTGTCGACTCGATTACCAGCAATGGAATATACAAAGCGGGTAGAAGCTGCGTTCACCGAGTTGGTGACCTGCTGGAGTCTCCCAAGAGTGTCGTACGTAAGGACCTGTTGGGGCCGTTCGTTCTCCGGCTTGTTGATAGTTTCGTTCGGCTTAGGCGCCCGCTGGGAGGTTACCGCGCCAAAATCGAAATTGTATTTGGCGGTTGAGACGAAGGTATCCGGATCAGTTACGGTAGTTGGATACGCGAGCGTGTTGCGCGCTACACCGTCTGAGAACGAATCAGCATATGAGATCGTGACTTCGTGGCCCGACGCATCTTTAATTGAGACAACAGCGCCCGCAGTATTGTACTTAGTTCGGTCTATAGTGATGGCTAGCGCGATGTTGTTGGAGTCAGTGACATCATAACGCACTACGCTGGAGAGATTGCCGCGGTCTAAGAAGCTCGCGCCATAAGCATTATCATGCTGAACCGGTGCATCGGCGCCGACAATGGAAGTGGCCCCATTATCGTTATCGTAAAAGTTGACCACTTTTGACATCAAAGGGCCGGTTACATCACCTTCATAGATTTTTTTCTCGCTTACCAACCCAAGAATGCGCAGGCTCTTGTAAGTCGCGCTCATGTTGTAGGAGGTGCGGGTGCTGCGCAGTTTGTCCGTGGCATTCGCCGCGTACTCATAAACATCACTCGGTAGATGGCAGCTCATGCCATTTCCCAGATCAAACGGCTCGTAGGTGATTTGCGTGCGCGCGCGATTATCCGCCGAGTCGTAAGTATTGGTTTCCGTCGCGCGTGGGTTGAGCACAAAGGGAGAGGTATCGTCGTCCTGTGTCCAGGTCGTCGACACTTGCCGCACCGGGTCCGGGCCGCCCGCAAAAGTATCCACAAGCGCAGGTAAACTACGGCGCCAGCCGCTGTCCTGGCCGGCAACGCCTATATAGTAGATCTTGTCTACTGTGCCATCAGCCGCGGTCACTTGCGCGCGCATGCCATTGACGGTCGTCGAGGGGTCCTCGGGCATGGTCCAACTCGCACTTTCCGGAACGATGAAGGTCGAAGTGGCTACCTCTTCACTGGTGCTTGTTGTGCCATCTGTATCGCCATTCCAGTACCTGGCCCAATCCTTCCGCACCGTGAAACGCGGGCAATCGTCGTGCGGCAATGCGCCTGTTTGCGGGAGATCGTAAAAGCGATAGTTGAGCGGCGTATTATCAGCGGCGAAATTGATGATCTTGAATACCTGTCCCCAACTTGTGTAGGTGAACTCGAAGCTTGAGTCATCGGCTAGCTTTACTTTGGTTAGCGTTTGAATATTGTTTGTGTCAGCCGGACCGTAAATGGTCAAGCCTGGGAAGTTCGTGTCGATAGTCTTGTTCGCGTATTCAAATCTGGCCCAGTTTTGCGTTACACCGTTCCAGGCTTGTGTAATCGAAGTAAGTGAACCACTGGTGTAGTTGAAGGTGAGGACGCGATTAAGCGTGTCCGTCACCGTGTTGATACGTCCCGACGCGTTGTAAGTGGCACTAATAAAGTTGCCGTTGCGGTCCTTAACCTTTGTGCACTGGAACTCACTACCAGACGGGGCATAACTCATTTGTATGCCATCGCTGGTGCGCACGATCATGGTGCTCTCATCCAACAGCAGGTGCGACGAGTCAGCCGCTTCGTAGTATTGCGACGACCCCACCTGTCGCAACTCGACGTGACCGCCGTCAGGCTTGATCAGGAGATATGCCTGCTTACCAACCTGCAAGTTGAAGTAGCGCTGTTGAATAACCGGAAACCCGAGACGAAAACCGGGACCCGGAAAGCCGTTATCCGTATCAAACCAGATCGCATTGCCACCCCTGGTCCAGACCAGCGAGTTGTATGACAGACTAAGCCCTAAATCCAGACCTGCGCGTCCCGGCAAATTCACCAGCGGCAGTTTCCAATTGAAGTTTCGCGACAGCGGATTCTCGCCGTCACCACCAGTCTCATTCAATGGATCGAGTCGCGCCGTTGACGAATCGGAATCCAGCGGTCCGGAGTTCGTGCTGCTCCCGCGGGTGGACCGTGTTTGCAATTGCTCGAGATGAATCGCTTTGATGAGCGTTCCATTCGCGCCCACACTCAAGGTCGGATCCGTATACCCAGTCGGTGTAATACCAAGCGCTGACAGTCCTCCGTCCAAGGCCGTGCGCATTTCATTCACATCGTCGGCTCTGATGTCTAAGCCCGTGAGATTGCCACGATCCCAAACTTCAGCAGGAACGTTCCCCACCGCCCGCACCAGATTGATCGCAGTTCTGACATCATGAAAATGTTGCGCCAGAACTATCTGACCCAGCAGGCTGCTGAACTGGAACGAAATGGCTGTGCCCAAAGCCATGTTACTCGGCGATGAGATCGCCCCTACGCTACTCACAGCACGTACACGATAGAGATAAGCATGCAGGTTCGTGACTGTCGTGTCATTCTTCGTCGTTGCTCCTGTCACATTAGCGACAAAGAAGAACGGTCCTTCCACATTTTCACTGCGTTCGAGAATGTAGTGGTCCACCGTGCCGGCAGGCGCAGTCCAGCTCAGACTAATGCTGTTGCTTGCCGTTGCGGTTACGCTCAGGTTCGTAGGCGAATCGATAAACGGTGGCGCAGGTGTGATGTAGGCCGCCACCGGCTGGTAAGTGCTGTTAACGGATGGCTCGCTCTTAACAAAGCTCGTCATCCAGCTACCGAATGACGCTGCCGTTTTACTGAGACTGCGATAGAGCTGCGCCGGCAATGAGATCGCTGGCGCACTTTGCCGGTTCATAGCCTCCTTCGTCCCCGCTGAAGCAGGTAACGATGCCAGCAGCAAAGACATCACTACAGCTATCGCTACGAAGCGCATGTGGTTGCGAATCATCAATCTGATGGCGCGGCGACCGTTAAAAGTGCGAACAACGATACGTCTCATGATGTCTTCTCCTGGAAGAGGGCCCCAGTCCTGAGAAATGAGTTTCGTTATTGGAGGCTCAACAGCACGAGGATCTCTCCAGTGCCACTAGCCAGCGGCTCGAGCGCTTTGCCGATCAGCGTGCCGGGGCGATGCATACGCACACCACCAAACTCGACCGGCACCGACTTCATCGCAAAACCTTCCCTGTCGCTCGTCACCAGCAGGTCACCAATCTTGATTGGACCATTGCTGGCATCGACCTTCACTTTGACTCGCCCCGTCGCCGCGACCAGCACACGTCCCTCACCGCGATCTCCAAGCGCGATTCCCGGTTGCAGCGAGATCACACCCGCGACATGGCTGTCGTATGACTGCGTTGAGGCAAGTACCTGATTGTTTTTATCGGGATCGAGAACGACGACTGTGCCGGCGGTCAACTGCTGTGAGGATTCAACCCACTCAGCCATGTCCTGGTATTTCGCATTGATGTTTCCACCGACGTCAACGCTTCCAGTGACTTTGAGGTTTCCGGTGACATGCAGTTTCTCTGTCGGACTGGTGTTACCCACGCCAATGTTTCCATTGGCCCGTACGATCATCTGAATTGCGCTACCGTTCTCGAACGTCGCAATCGTGTCACTCCCTGATACGGAGGAAGATTTCGCACGAAAACCGTTAATTCCTCCATTGACGTCAAGAGAGTAAAGGGGCGACGTGATTCCTATGCCGACACTGCCGCTGCTGTAATTAATGCTGCCGCTCCCGTTGGCCCACTGACTCGCGACCTGAGACCACGATGACTTGCAATCACCATTGATGCACAAATTCTGAGACGTATTGATCGAGCCACCCTGCACGTCCAGCCTATAACCCGGAGCGGGCGTTCCGATACCCACGTTGCCTGACAGATCCAGTACCAATCGATGGTCGATACCGTTAGATCCCAGGGATGTTTTTACGTTGGCAATGCTGGTGAGGCGTGCGGTTAAAGTGCTGTTGTCGTACGTCCACGATGAACGAGTATCGCCTGGGCCACTCACAACCAATCGAAATCCCTGGTTGTAAAATGCTTCGATAGCCGCCGACGAATAAACATTCCCCACCACGTGCAATTTCGCGCCGGGAGTGGCCGTGCCCAGTCCCATATCACCGTTTGACGCAAACCGCGCACGTTCAGCAAGGGTTCCTCCATTGCGCGTGTAGAACGCCAGAACACCACTCTCGCCCCCTGGTAAGGCACTGGTGATGCCACCACTGATTTGCGCATAATCAGTCAGTGTTCCGCTGCTGTTATTCAACGCAAAGAACTGAGCCACACCCCAGCCTGCGCTATTACCGGGTCGGTAAAATCTCAGTGCTTCGCCCTCAGCCGCCGCTAACGCAATTTGAAGTTGGGCCGTCGGTGTGCTGGTGCCAATGCCAATCTTGCCGGCGCTGTTGATCATCATTCGTAATATGCCGGTATCGACGTTAGTGGTAGGTGCTGTAAAGAAGTCAATTTGAGTCGCTGATGCCATTCCACCAACCTCACCACCGAGCGCGACTATATTGGCAGTGGATGTTGTAGCTCCGCCCAACAGTGAAAACCGCATATTAGCGGTGGTGTAAGGAGGCATGGCCAAGCGAGCCAATTTAGTCGTGTTGTTTCCACGATTTTTGGTGCCTGATTCTGAGCCAAGATTCAGGATGTTCCCCGAAACGTCCAATAAAACGCCTGGACTTGTGGTCCCAATGCCGACATTCCCGGTATTGGTATTGTTAATATTCTGGCTTGCATCCGGTGTGGTCCATTGCGCATTTGCTGCGACTGTAGCAAGCAATAGAATCACGAGGGTGTTGAAGAGCTTGGTAACAGAACCGGGCCGGTGTTGGGGTTGGGGTGTAATCATTGCATTTTCCTTAATCAACCGAGTTGAAGAGTTCGGGTTTCCGTTATTGCAGACTCAGGAGCACCAGAATCTCTCCAGTGCCCTGGGCCAATGGTTCGAGTGCTTTGCCGATCAACGTTCCCGGTCGATGCATGTGTATGCCGCTGACATCAACCGGCACCGACTTCATCGCGAAGCCTGCTCTGTCGCTCGTCACGAGTAGATCGCCAATCTGAATTGGACCATTCGTCGCATCCACCTTAATTTTCACGCGCCCGGTTGTTGCGACGAGCACGCGTCCCTCACCCGCCTCGCCCAGCGTTAATCCCGGTTTGAGTGAAATCACACCGGCGACTCTGCTGTCGTACGACTGAGTTGAAGCGATCACCTGATTGGATTTTGTGTGGTCCAGCACGACGACCGTGCCGGGAAAAAGCTCTTGCGAGGAGTCAACCCATTCCGCGACGTCCTGGTACTTCGCTGCAATGTTTCCAGCGACAGTGACGTCGCCGTTTGCCGTCGAAATCGAAAACTTACTGGTTCCCAAATTTCGAATGTCAAGGAGTTTGGCAGGCGTAGCACTATTTGTATCGATGACGAAGGCGTTGGAGATTGCGCTGTTCTGAACATTAAATTTCACATTGTCGCCACCCATGTTGTTGGCCGTAAATGTCAGGCTGCCATTCGACTGGATATTCGGCGTGGTAGTGCGGAATTGCAGCGCGTCGGGATTGGTAATGTTGATCTTGGTAACAGACAGATCACCGTGATCGGCAGCGCCGTTTACGCGGACGCCGGCGTTGTTGACGATTAATCGATCGGTGGCGACTAAGAGTTTGTTACCCGGCGTTCCCGATTGGCCAATGCTCGTGGTCGTGGTTTGATCAACCCCAATGTTGATGGTTCCTTTTGTCGTATGGGAAGTTGATTGCAGCGAAAGCACGCCACCGGCTGCACTTGAACCATAAATCGTAGGGATTATGGCTCCACCGTTAACTTCCAGTTTCTGAGACGGAGTGCTTGTTCCAATCCCGACGTTGCCGGTGTTGAAGTAAATGTTCGGCGCCGCTGTGGTCCATTGAGAACTACCGCCACCACCAACCTGAGACCATGCAGTCTTGCAGTCACCGGCAATGCAGAGGCCAGATGCGTTCAAGTTCCCAACCACATCAATCGGGTGCAGTGGATTTGACGTGCCGACGCCGACTCGTCCAGGGAAAAAGCCGACGGAGTTGGTGTTGGGAGATGCATACTGGGAGTAGAACAACCAATTGCCGAAACTGTCGGTCCATCCAATACGGTGCTGTGACGATTCATACTTATACCGAATATGCATTTCGCCTCCGCTGCCGCCGGGGTTCGAAAAACTCTGAATAACGTCGCCGGCGGATACACGAAGGGTCAGCAACCCATTGGGGGTTGTAGTTCCAATGCCGACATTGCCGTTATGGTCTATTCGCATCCGCTCAGTTCGCGTTGTGGAACCATTCGGCGTCGTGGCGAACGTTAAGTAACCTCCTTGTGCACTGTTCAGAGTCCAGGCCTGGCTGGAAAATCCTTGAATCGCGACAGGGTTATAAGAAGTGCCTCCGTTCCGAGCACCAAAAGTATAAAAACCCAATCGTTGGTCCGCAGCGCTGGGAGTGGCGAACGTCAATGATTGAATACCTGCTCCGGAAGTGGTGGAGAGAGTTCCCGTGTAGACCATGCCTAAAACATTGGAACTGGCACTATTGACTTGCAGTGGGAATTCCGGAGTCGTTGTTTTGACACCGACATTGCCTGTATTGGTGTTGCTGATATTCTGGTTTGCGTCTGGTGTGGTCCATTGCGCGTGTGCTGCGACTGTAGCAAGCAATAGGATCGCGAGGGTGCTGAAAAGTTTGATAATAGAGTGGGACCAGTGCTGGGTTTGGGTGGTAATCATTTGGATTTTCCTTACTCAACTGGGTTGAAGAGTTCGTTGGGCCGCGAGCACACGTGTGCATCAGACACATTTAAGGCCAACTATCAGTGATTGAAAATCTCGGTCTTAGAGAGTGCAGCTATTCGCCGCACGTTACTGTTGGGAGACAGTCAACGTGTTAAAGGAAGTCCTGGGATACCTGGGGAGAAATAGGAAACCTGCTTGGAGATGCGCCGCATCATAGTGGTGAGGTGGACCGCTGTCAACAAAAATTTGCATGAAGTTCGAAAAGTTTAAAGCTAAAAATTTTACAAATCGTTGGGGTGTGGAAATTTGACCTGGACCATCCATCTGACACTTGCTGCACAATCACGTCCAATACGTGCGATCGAGTGAACGATAACCTACGGCTTCCGACACATGATTGGTATTTATTGCATCTGAGCCCTCGAGGTCTGCGATGGTCCGGCTCACTTTGAGAATGCGATCGTAGGCTCGCGCCGATAATCCGAGACGCCGCATTGCATTCTCGAGCATCTTCTCACTGTGCGAATCGATCTGGCAGTGTGCGCGGATCATGCGCGGCGTCATGGCCGCGTTCGAAAAGATCTTCTCGCCCGCAAAGCGACGATGTTGTCGCTCGCGCGCTTCAATCACGCGTTGCCGGATCACGGCGGAGCTATCCGTTTCCGGAGAAGTCTCGCCGCGCAGCTCGCGAAACTTAACCGCAGGCACGTCGATGTGAATGTCGATGCGGTCTAACAGTGGTCCAGAGATGCGACCTACGTAACGCTGAATTTGAGGTAGAGAACAGCGACATTCGCGCGTTGGATCGTTCCAAAATCCGCATGGACATGGATTCATCGCGGCAGCCAATACGAATGACGCCGGAAAAGTTAACGACATCGAAGCACGACTGATCGTGACTTGTTGATCTTCGAGCGGCTGGCGCAACACTTCCAAAACACTGCGATCAAACTCAGGCAGCTCGTCGAGAAACAGCACGCCGTGATGCGCGAGTGAAACTTCTCCCGGGCGCGGTAGCGTTCCGCCGCCAATCAATCCAGCATCACTGATCGTGTGATGTGGTGAACGAAAAGGACGCTCGGTAACGAGCCCGGCACGTCCAGTTAAACCTGCAACAGAATGAATTTTGGTCAACTCAAGCGCAGCCTCGAACTCGAGCGGCGGCATGATCGTCGGCAAACGTTTCGCCAGCATCGTCTTGCCTGAACCCGGGGGCCCAATAAGCAAAATATTGTGTGCACCGGCGATTGCGATTTCCAACGCTCTCTTCGCCGACATTTGACCGCGGACCTCTTTGAAGTCGACATTGTATTGACCCGTACGCCGGAGTATTTCTTCAACGTCAACCTTCATTGGCTCGGGCGGCATTGGCGATCGCAACTGCTCGACCAGCGCCACAGCGCTACGCAGATCCGCGACCGGATAAACATTCACGCCCGACACCACCGCAGCCTCCGTCGCATTCTCTTCGGGCAGGATCAAATGACGAATCGAGCTCTCACGCGCCAACACCGCGATGGGCAATGCGCCCTTGATCGCGCGCACACGACCATCGAGTGAAAGCTCGCCGACGCAAAGAACATGAATCAGGTTCTCGCGCTCAGCAAGACCGCCGTTCGCGCCGAGTATTCCCAATGCGATCGGCAGATCAAAACTCGCTCCTTCTTTGCGAACATCAGCAGGAGCGAGATTGATCGTCGTCTTTTGAAACGGAAAGAAGTGACCGCAGTTCTGAATCGCCGCACGAATGCGCTCGCGCGATTCGCGGACGGCAGCATCGGGAAGTCCTACGATCGTGACTGGCGGCGTTTGGTCGTTTTCATTGCGGACCGGAGTTAAGTCGACTTCAATGTCGACGAGATCAGCGTCGATGCCGTAGACGGCTGCGGAAAGTGTTCTGAAGAGCATGTGAGGCGGCTCCTAACGTGAGAATTGAGTTCACAGATCACACGGATAGAAATCAGGATCTATCCGTGTTCATCAGTGGCTAAAAAAGTCGTAATTAGCGACGCCGAGAGGGAGTCGTCGCTGACGATGGGATTTTAATTTCCTGCCCGGCTTTTAATTCAGAGTTCACCGGGATGCCGTTCAAACGGGCCACGTCGTTCGCGTCGAGGTTACGCGCCGCAGCAATACTCGCGATCGTTTCGCCCTTGCGAGCACGAACCTTGTTGATGCCCGACGCTTGTATATCGCCCGCCTTCGTTTCAGCCGCAGTCGATCTCACCCATCTGGTGAGTTTGACGCTGCCGCTCGGAGCAACGATCTTCGTTGCGCCTTTCAGCTCGACGCCGCTATTCCACGACTGAAGCTGGGCCGCGTTGAAACCGGTTCGATTCGCAATAGTCTGCCAGTCTTCACCGGGTGCAACTGAAATCAATCGAGCCGTCTCACGTTTGTCCGGCGAAATTCTCTGGATCAAAGATGCAAACTGTTTCGCACGACCTGCCGGTATGCGCACGTTGTACGTGTCGCCACGCGGCGTGATTTCGCGCTTCAACTCGGGATTCAGGCTACGGATATGGTCAACGTTACTGTCGGTAGCGTCCGCAACAAGCTGCAAGCTGGTCGCTGTCGGAACCTGGACCACATCGTACGACATCGGCGCGTCGGCCTTGATTCCCTTGAATCCATACTTCTCAGGATTCTTGGCGATCAGGATCACGGCCAGGATGTTCGGCACGTAGTTGCGTGTTTCCTGCGCGATGTACGGGTAGATCATCCAGAAGTTGGCAGTGCCGGCGCGAGAGATAGCACGGTCGATATTTCCAGCGCCAGTGTTATACGCGGCCATTGCCAGTTCCCAGTTACCGTTGTAGCGCTTCGCAAGATCTTTCAGGTGACGAGCTGAAGCGCGCGTCGCCTGTTCATAACTGTTTCGCTCGTCAATGTACGCGTTCTGGCGCAAGCCATACATGCGGCCAGTGCTCGGGATGAACTGCCACAATCCCGAAGCTGCCGCCCACGAAACTGCTTTCGGCTTCCACGCGCTTTCTACCTGACCCAGCCAGGTCACATCCAGCGGAACACCTTCCTCAGCGAAGATCTTTCGCGCGAGCCTCATGTACTGGCCTGAGCGGCGCAGTCCATTTTCCATCGTGGAGCGGCCTCGCGACTGGTAGTAATTGATGTATTGCTGAATTAATGGATTAAGAGTGAAGGTGAAATTGACGTTCCTCTGGGCTTGCTCCAACGCGAGAATGTCTTCGCTCGAAACTTGCTTTTCGGTCTCGGTAAGAACGAGTTTGCTCAAATCATCCAGCGGCGAAGGCTCAAACTTCTGATCGCGAAATCCGATCTGCGGAGCAGGTGCAGGCTTCTGATCCTGCGTCTGTTGGTTCTGAGCAACCAGTTGTGTGTTAACTGGCGCACCGGCTGCTGGAGCGGAACTTCCTCGCGATAGATGCGCTCGACAAGCTCGAGATAGTACGTCTGCAATTTCTGGCTCGCTCGAACATCGAAACCCGATTCGAGAATCGAATCGATCGCTTTATCAAACTCTTCGCGAGCCTGTTCGCGCTTGTTGTCTTCGAGGTTGAGCTTGCCCCTGCGGAAGTGATCTTCCGCACGCGTCATGATCAGTGAAATGCGACCTTCGGACTGCTCAACTTCAGTAGGGATTGTTCGTGCAGATGAAGCGACTGGAATCTGAGCGAAAGCAGTTGCCGCCGAAGCGACGAGCGCCATTAGTAAAGCCACACAGGCCTTCAAACGAGGGAAGCTCGTTGAGATCAAAATCGTCTTACTCCTCAAGTTGTGCGGTATCTAATGGCTCCTCTATGACTTGGACTGCAGGACTCGCTAGAACGGAGCCAAATCACACCGGAGGTTACCACACCGTTTTTTGGGGTGTCAAACAAACCCCGCAGTTGAAACACACTCTCAAACAGTAAATTTTTCCACTAAAATGCATGTAATACGCGTCAGACCTGCATTGGTTGCAAAAACCCCAGCCACAGATGCCACGGATACCCACGGATTGATCCACATAATCCGCGGTAATCCGCGGCTCGATTCCATACACAGCAAATTCGAATCTGTTTCGCAACAGAATAGCTAAACCTTTAATAGAGCAACTCTTATCCCCCAGCGCCTTCGTACTGTCGGATGGAACGATGCTTGCCACGTATCCCGCACGGGCAAGCTCTCCCAGTGTTAGCAATTCAATTTTCGAGAACTGATAACAGAAAACGCCTATGTCAACAGTAGTCAAAACTAAAGTTCATGAGTTCCCCAGACCCGTCGAGATCGGCGCGGTGCCCTCGCGTTCACAGTTCTTCTTCAATCGGGAGCTGAGCCTGCTGGAATTTCACGCCCGAGTGCTGGAAGAAGCGTTCGAAGAACCCAATCCACTGCTCGAGCGGCTGAAATTCCTATCCATTTTCTCTTCAAACCTGGACGAGTTTTTCCAGATTCGCGTGTCGGGCCTGAAAGAGGAATTGGAAGACAGCAATGTGGTCTCGGCAGACGGCTTGACTCCCGCAGAACAGTTGGCGAAAAACACGTGAACGAGTTCTTGGGCTCATAAACGAGCAGGCGCGTTCTTTACGCGAAGACATATTGCCGCAACTTAAAGATGCCGGCGTGTCTCTCATTCCGTATGAGTCGCTGTCGCGCCATGAAAAGGAACAGTCTCAAAGACTACTTCATGGAAAAGGTCTATCCGATTCTGACGCCGCTGGCGAGTGGATCCGAGTCACCCGTTTCCTTACATCTCGCCGCTGAGTGTCAACATCGGACTGATGGTCCATGCACCGGACGAGGTGAAGTTTACGGGCGCGGCAAAGTTGAGGAGTCGCGGTTTGTGAGGATCAAGGTTCCATCGCTGGTGCCGCGCCTCGTGCCGGTTGGTTCTTCCGGAACTCGCTTCGTGTTGCTCGAAGAGATCATCGAGGCAAACATACAGGCGCTGTTTCCGGGCATGAATCCTGGTCCATGTCACCGTTTTCGCGTCACGCGCGACGCTGACATCGAGATCAGGGAAGAAGAAGCTGAAGACTTACTAAGTCAAATTCAGGAAGAGTTGCGGCGCCGACAGGTTCGGCACACCGGTTCGTCTGGAAGTGTCGCCGGACATGCCGGCAGACATGATCGAATATCTGACCACTTCGCTCGATCTCGAGGCAGACGATGTTTACGTTTTCGACGGTCCGTTGCACATTCAGGATCTAATGGCGCTTTATGACATCGATCGGCCTGATTTGAAGGACGAGCCTTTCACGCCGTCAGTTCCTGCGTGGTACAACGAGTACGACAACATCTTCGATGCCATCCGTGAACGGCGATCGACTGTTGCATCATCCCTACGACTCTTACGATTGCGTCACCGGATTCATCAATCAGGCGGTTGATGATCCGGACGTAGTCGCGATCAAGATCTGTCTCTATCGCACTGGTCCGGATTCACCAATTCCACCGGCGCTGATCCGCGCGAGCGAACAGGGTAAACAGGTTACAGCGCTGATCGAGCTGAAAGCACGCTTCGACGAGGAACACAACATCGAATGGGCTCGCAAACTCGACGAAGCCGGCGTGCACGTTGTTTACGGCATTCTTGGTCTTAAAACACACGGCAAGCTGACACTCGTAGTCAGACGAGAAGGCGACACTCTCCGGCGTTACGTTCACGTCGCCTCCGGTAACTACAATCCAACTACTTCGTGCACCTACACCGACCTTGGCATGTTTACTGTCGATGACTGCGATCGGCAGAGACGCCACTGAGCTGTTCAACTATCTCACCGGCTTCTCGCAGCAGACAGACTATCGAAACGTTGATGGTGGCGCCGATGGATCTGCGCGAGAAATTGAATGCGCTGTTTGATCGCGAGATCGAGCATCAACGCGCCGGCAGACCAGCGCACATCATCGCGAAGTTCAATCGTCTTGCCGATCTTCAAATCATCGAGAAGCTTTACGAGGCGTCGCGAGCCGGTGTGAAGGTCGATGTGATCGTGCGCGGCATTTGCATGTTACGTCCCGGAATTCCGGGATTGTCAGAGAACATTACGGTGCGCAGCGTCGTCGGTCGTTTTCTCGAGCACAGCCGCGTCTTTTGGTTTTCAAACGGTGGTGACGATGAACTCTACATCGGCAGCGCTGACTGGATGGCCCGAAACCTGAAACACCGAATTGAGGTTGTTGCCCCGGTAACTGATCCCCAATCCAAACGCTATTTGCGCGACGTGTTGCTTGACGCATACCTGCGCGACAACACGAAAGCGCGTGAATTGCAGCCTGATGGCAGATACGTTCCGATCGGTCTGGGCACACAGCCGTTCAATAGCCAGGAGTACTTTATCGGCCGGCCGACGACGAGATCTGATTTGCCTTTCGGGGTTGCAGGACTCAGGACGGACATATGAATCACAAGAGGAAGCTCGTAACGCTGATCGTTGTCGCGCTGCTGTTAAGCGTCACTTCAATTGAAACTGGTCTCGCCAAGCCGAAGAAAAAGAAAGAAGCTCTTACAGGAACGCCGATTCTGTGGGAGCGTCCGAATGACATTGCATCGCGCGACCTCTATCTCGGTCCAGGCGGCGCCGCGATGCGTCCCGATCTGCGTCGCATCACGTTCATCAAAGAGGAGAAGGGTGGTTACTCGAAGAAGTATCGAGTGAAGGATGGTGCTGGTCGTGAGTGGGTCGTAAAGATCGGTAAGGAAGCTCAATCGGAGACTTCAGCCGTCAGACTGCTCTACGGGCTCGGTTATTTAACTGAGGTCAACTATCTCGTTCCGCGTGTCACGATTCCGGGTAAAGGAACTTTTACTAACGTCAGGTTTGAAGCACGTCCTGAAAATTGGAAACGTGTGGGCGAGTGGAAGTGGAAAAGAATCCGTTTGTCGGCAGACAGGAGTTGCAGGGTCTGAAGATCCTGATGGCGTTGATTAACAACTGGGACTTGAAAGACTCGAACAACGTGATTTTGAAGCTGCGCGGAGATAACGGCGACGAACTCCGCTACGCGATCAGCGATCTGGGCGCGACGTTTGGACATGCGAGCACGACGCCGCATCTTCTGGCGACTCACGCGAAGTAGAAACAGTCCGGCGAACTACGCGAAGTCAAACTTCTTCGAGAAAGTGAAAGGCGATCGCGTAGTGCTTCACTTCGGTGGAAAGAACCGCGGGCTTATGAAAGACATCACGATTCAGGACGCGCAGTGGATGGGCAGTTTGCTTTCGCAACTCAGCGATCGCCAGATTCGCGACGCGTTTCGTGCGGCGAACTACACGCCGGGTCAGATCAATTTACTTGCGGGCGAAGTGCGCGAGCGCACGAATGAGCTGTTGAGCCTGCGTCCGGCTGTGCAGATCGGCAGGAATTAAAGAGCGACGGTAAACAACTGTAG
Source organism: uncultured Acidobacteriota bacterium (assembly GCA_963748155.1). Classification (GTDB taxonomy): domain Bacteria; phylum Acidobacteriota; class Blastocatellia; order Pyrinomonadales; family Pyrinomonadaceae; genus PSRF01. The sequence goes on from CAVVHV010000008.1 coordinate 749,919, forward strand.
GGGCGGCCCTCCGTGGCCGCCCTCAAAGCGTTATTCTTCAACCTGGGGTGGCCACGGAGGGCCACCCCTACAGTTGTCTTAAATCATGGCGAATAAGAAACGAAAGCAGGAGATATTTACACTCGTAGTCGTCTTTACAGGAGTGCTTCTGGTGAGCGCGCTTGCTGCTGTTTACTTTCTTGGTGGCGGCAGGCGCGTAACTCCAGAAACAGTTCGGCAGAGTCCGACGCCCGATGCAGTCTTTGGAGTGCCTGAGGCGCGCACGTCACCCGCACCTCAAAACTCAAACCGGCGACAATGTCATCGATCGATTATTCGGCACGCACAACTCCGAGACGTATGCGAGCGGCGCCACATGGGCGGAGACGTTAGGCGACTCTCGCTCAGACTTCTTCTCGCCGCGCTGCTCGGCGCCGCACTCGCATATCGTCCTCGCAAACGAATACTCGTACTCAAACGCAATCCTTACGTTTCGCAAACGCAGATACTCTTAGCCATCGTCGCCGCCGCGTTGATGATCATCGTTGGCGATAACGCCGCGCGTGCGTTTGGTATCTTCGCGGCAGTATCACTGGTGCGATTTCGAACTAACATTCGCGATCCGAAAGAGGTCACTGTGCTTCTGATCAGCATGGCGCTGGGACTCGCGTCGGGAGTCGGTCGTTGGGACCTCGCGCTTGTTTTGACGTTCTTCTCGCTGATTGTGCTTTGGATATTGGAATGGCGCGAGCCGGAGCAGGTGTTTCGCTCGATGGAGTTGAAGGTGACGACTGCGAATGTCGTCTCGACGCAGAGGGCGCTGCGGCAGGTGTTCAAGCGCATGGTTTCGATAAAGAGCTGCGAGCGATCGACCGTGAGGCGACGGAAGATTCACCGGGCAGTATTGTTTATGCGGTTGATGTGAGCCCGATGGTCAGTACGGACGAGCTCAGTGCTGATATTCTCGCGATTGATGGAGAGAATGTTCGAGGGATCGAGTGGGATCAGAAGAAGAGCTACTCGTATTTGTACCAGTGATTAGTTAGACAGGATTACAGTGTAATCACAAGGTTAACAGGAAAAATCCTGTCAATTACTACAAATCTTGTAATCCTGTTTGAGGTTTTACTTCTGATTAGCGGTTGAGGTGGTCACTGGTGGCGCTGGCTTGCTTGGTCAGCCAAGTCGCAGCGTAGTCCTGCACAAACTTCTTCATGTCGCCGTGTCCCCAGCGCGTGTAGAAGTCGTACTTCTTCATCTCCGCATAAACCTGATCGTAGTTCCAGTTGTAGCGATTAAACCTGTAAACAGCACCCATCACGCCCGTGCGGTGACGTCCGCCCGCGCAGTGCACATAAAACTTGCCCGTTGCAGGATCGTCAACTAGCTTCAAAAACTCATCAATCTTCGTTGTCTCAGGATAGTCCTTGTCGCTCATCGGAATGTTCACGTACCGCATTCCCAGCGCTTCGACGTTCCGCTTTTCATACGCTTTCGGATTGTCCTGCAAATCGATAACAGTCTTGATACCAAGCGCAGCTAACTGACCATAGTCCGTTGCCTTTGGCTGACCGCCGCGGAAAAACCGATCATCCATCTGGCCAAAGTTCTTGATCGTTACGGGACTGGTGTCGGATTTTTCGACTTCCTGACTGAAGGCTGAGATTTGAGAACCTAAAACTAACGAGATGACGCCGAACAGGACGGATAAGTAGCTGCGCTTTTGTACTCACTAGAACACTCCTTGATGTGGGTATTGCGACTCGCGGAGCCGCGGGAACGTCAAACCGCCAGTTTGAGATTCGCCGCGCTACTCCCTGGTTGTTTTCACTCTTCTACTAATGATGACCGCATTAAAATCAAGCAGCCGACTATGCAGGTCGCGCGTTTGCTGCCTGCGGAATTCGTTGAGGCCTCGGCGCCGGAGTGGCCGGAGGCAGTACCTTCTCACCAAGTGCTTCGCGAAACACCTGGCGCATGTTTTCAACAAACACAAAACGAATATCTTTGAATGGCTCTTTCGGAACCTCGTCCAAATCCCGCCGGTTCTGCTGCGGAAGAATAATCGTTGTCACCCGCGCGCGTCTAGCGGCAAGTACCTTTTCCTTCACACCGCCAATCGGAAGCACGTTGCCGCGCAATGTGATCTCGCCCGTCATCGCTACGTCCTTGCGAACTGGTCGACTCGACAATGCTGAGACCATCGCGGTAGCCAGTGTTATTCCCGCTGAGGGACCGTCCTTCGGAATCGCGCCTTCAGGAATGTGAATGTGCAGGTCGTAATTGCTGAAGTCTTCTTCGGCGATGTCCAGTTCTTTCGCACGCGATTTCGCGTAAGAATAAGCAGCCTGCGCCGACTCACGCATCACATCGCCGAGTTGGCCAGTCAAGACAAGATTTCCCTTGCCTCTCATTCGCAGTGCTTCGATGAATAGTACGTCGCCGCCGACCGCAGTCCACGCCAAACCGGTTGCAACTCCGATCTGATCTTTCTTCAACACTTCTTCAGGAATGATCTTCGGCGGGCCGAGAAACTCGTGCACACTCTTTAACGAAACCCGAATACCGCCTTTATGACCTTCGGCAATCTTGCGTGCGATCTTGCGACAGATCTTGCCGATCTCGCGTTCGAGCTGTCGCAGACCGGCTTCCTGCGTGTATTGCTGGATGATCGTGATGAGTGCGGTTTTTGAAACGTGAAGATCTTTAGCGGTGATGCCGTTCTCTTCCATCTGCTTCGGAATCAGGTGGCGGATGGCGATCTCGCGCTTCTCTTCTTCTGTGTAACCTGCAAGACGGATCACTTCCATGCGATCGCGCAGCGCCGGCTGGATCGTGTCGAGCACGTTTGCGGTCGTCATGAAGATCACGTTCGAAAGATCGAAGGTGACGCCGAGATAGTTGTCGCGAAACGAATTGTTCTGTTCGGGGTCGAGCACTTCGAGCAAAGCTGACGACGGATCGCCACGGAAATCCGCCCCGACCTTATCGATCTCGTCGAGCATGATGAGCGGATTGTTTGTACCAGCCTGCTGCACGGCCTGGATGATCCGGCCCGGCATCGCGCCGACGTAAGTTCTGCGATGACCACGAATCTCAGCTTCGTCGTGAACGCCGCCGAGCGAGAGACGCATAAACTTTCGATCGAGAGCGCGGGCAATTGAACGTCCGAGCGAAGTCTTACCAACACCCGGAGGACCAACGAGGCAAAGAATCGGACCTTTTGGCTTTTCCTTCAACTTGCGCACGGCGAGCGCTTCGATGATTCGGTCTTTAACTTTCTCGAGACCGTAGTGATCTTCGTTGAGAACTTGCTCCGCTTTTTGCAGATCGAGATTGTCGACTGAAGATCTGGACCACGGCAGATCGGTCATGATCTCCATCCAGTTTCGGAGCGTAGCAGTTTCGGCCGCGTCAGGATGCATGCGCTCGAGTTTCTTCAGTTGTCGCAGCGCTTCCTCTTCGGCCGTTTTCGGCATCTTCGCGGCCTCGATCTTTTCGCGGAACTGCGCGGTCTCTTCCGCGAGTTCATTACCCTCGCCGAGCTCGCTCTGAATCGCTTTCAGTTGCTGGCGCAGGTAAAACTCTCTTTGCGAGCGATCGATGTCGGCACGTGCCTGCGTGTTGATTTCCTGTTGAACTGTGAGAACTTCGATCTCTTTGTTTAGAAGATCGTTGACGCGACGCAGTCGTGCAGTCGTATCGGCGATGTCGAGCACTGACTGTGCGTCTTCAACTTTTAACTCCAGGTTCGACGCTGATAAGTCTGCGAGTCGTCCGGCATCATCGAGGTTTGCGATGATCGCCATCACTTCCGGAGAAATGTTCTTCCCGAGATTGATGGCTTTCTCCATCGACGCACGAACATTGCGCACGAGTGCTTCGACTTCGAGGGAACGTTCCGGCGGCAGCACTTCCTGCATGACGCTCACACGCGAGCGCAGGTATTCACCTGTCGCATCGACCGATTCAATGTTTGCGCGCGCGAGTCCCTGGACCAGAATGCGAATGCGTCCGTCGGGCAACTTCAGCATGCGCATGATTACTGCGGCTGTTCCCACCGCATAGAGATCCTCTGCCGTCGGTTCTTCTTTATCGAGATCCTTCTGTGACGCGAGCAGAATCATGCGATTCTCGCCGAGTGCTTCGTCTACCGCCCTGATCGATTTTTCCCGCGAGACAAACAGCGGAACGATCATGAACGGGTAGATCACGATATCGCGCAGAGGCAGCACGGGCAGCTCGCTCGGGATTTGTAATTGCTGATCGTTGTCAGCAGGTTCGATTGCTTCAGAAAACTCTGGTTCTTTCACAATTGCCATTGTGTTTTACCCTGGAACCGTACTCATGAGCCTCTTCTCTGTTCACGTCACAGAGAACGATTACTCAGTAGTCGCGTCCTTAACTTCTATCAGGACCTCCTCTCCTCTTCGATCCTCTATCTTTGGAAGGTGAATGTGAAGTATACCGTTGCAAATATGCGCCGACGCCTCGCGCACGCTGAAAGTCCAGCGTAGCGGCACGATGCGACCAAACTTACCGAAACTGCGTTCAGAGCAATGGTACGAGATGATTCGGCGGCGGTTGGGTCTTCGTTTCTTTTCGCCCCAGATGCGGAGTTTGGTGTTGGTCAGTCCGATCTTGATCTGGTCGGCAGTCACACCCGGCAGCTCGACTCGGATCGAAATCATCGTTTCGGTTTCGCAAAGATCTACTGGCGGCGCCCAGGTACCGGAGGCGAGTGGGTTCTCTGCTTCAGTTGCTTCCTGCAAAGCCGCATAGAGCCGTCCCACGCGATCACGCAGTCGCTGCACTTCAAGCCGTTCTAATCCGGTGGCGCGAATGGGTTTGATCATTGCAAATTCCCCGGTTCGAAATACTACTTCTTACCTGCTTGCCCGGTGTTCCGCGTACGCACGAGATGCTTTAGCTCGGTCATGAATTCAGAGACGTCTTCAAACTCGAGATACACGGAAGCAAAACGAACATATGCGACTTTATCGAGTTCTTTCAAGCGTCGCATGATCATTTCACCGATTTTGCTGGTCGGGCGCTCGCGTTCGGGGGATTCCTGGACGTACTTCTCGATACCGTTGACGATACTATCAAGTTTAGTGGAAGGCACGGGTCGTTTTTCGCAGGCGCGTAACAAGCCGGCCATGACCTTGTTGCGATCGAAAGTTTCGCGGCGGCCGTCTTTCTTCACGACCATGTAGGGTATCTCGTCGATGCGCTCGTACGACGTAAACCTTCGCTCACACCTCAGACATTCGCGCCTGCGGCGAATCGCATCGCCTTCGCGCGACTCACGCGAGTCGACAACCTTATCTTCGAGATACGCGCAGAACGGACATTTCATATAAGTTGAACCCCTTTCCGGGAATTCGTGAGGCGACTGAGCATGTCGCCCTACGATGGTTCGGGTGAAATCATCGTGCGCAGTTTTGATAAGCTCAAATCCCCCCGGACAAAATAAAAAAGTCCGAATAACAGTGCCGGACCAAAATCGACAAGATGCAGAACAATCGATAATGCCGCCGCGGTTTCTTTCTTGATTCCGAGAAACAACAGACCCGCCGCAGTAGCAGCATGAAAGGCGCCGGCAGCGCCGCCCGGTGTCGGCACGAGGGATCCGACCAACGACCAACCCAGCACAAAGATCGTTTCCCCGAGTCCAACCTGTAAATGGAAAGCCCGCATTACCAGAAGATTCGCCGCGGCGATGCCGAACCACAACAAGGCTGTCCAGCCAATTGTCTCCAACAGTTCAGCGACGTTAACGAGCACGCGTAGCGCCTGTGCGAGTTGTTCGAGAAGGCGCAGAACGAGTTTGGCCAATTTCCGCGGGATGAAGCGCCAGCTCGAAAAAAGGCGTTCGAAGAACCCAATGACGATGCGATGATTTCGCTCTGAACCAGATGAGAAAAGCGATGCCGAGTATCGTTGCGCCGAGTAGTCCCCAGCCTGCCGTCCGAACTCTTTCAAAGGAAACATCGAGTGCAAAAGGTGGCTTGAACCAGATCAGGTTGATGGCGAACATGAGCGCAACAGCGGTCAGGTCATAAATGCGTTCAACGACGATCGTGACGAGTGACGCGCTCGGTCTGACGCGCGGATCGCGCATCGAGAGCACGACTGGCCGCACGAACTCGCCCGCCCGCCCGATCAGAAAGACGCCGCTAAAACCGATCGTCGTGGCGGCAAATAAGTCGGAAAATCGCGCGGCGCTCAGTGGTTTTAACAACGCGCCCCAGCGAAAAGCCCGAAAAAAGTAAGCCACGCAGATGATCAGGACGGCGGCGGTCAGGAGGTATGGATCGGAGTCGCGAACGGCGTGGCCGACCTCCGCCCAGTCGAGATTACGGCCGAACCACCACAGAAGCGCCGAGGCGAGTAAACAGAGAACAGCGAATTCAATGTATTTGCGATAGCTCTGGGCGTTCGACATTTGAGTCAGGTCAGGTTAAACCACAACATGTTGGGCCGGCCGCACAGCCTACTACATGACTGACCTCAGAGCAACGCCGGAATCGCTCAGCCACGAAAGGCACAAAAGGCTCACGAAAAGATCTTCAGGTAAGGTTCTCATTGTTTTTGTGCCTTTTATGCTATGTCTTTTTTTGTGGCAAACTTATGCTGAACTTTAGTTTGGTACCTGTCGTAAACGATTCGACCTACAGGTACCTGGAGAGGATACAGTGGGAGCTGTTAAGGCGTTGGCCGTTAGTGAAGGAGCCGAGTTGGTTCGCAGGTGTCGCGCAGGCGACGGCGCGGCGTGGGAAGAGATTGTGCAGAGTTATTCCCGCCGCATTTACAACCTCGCTTACCGCTTTACCTCCCGTTCCGACACGGCCGAAGATTTGACTCAGGAAGTTTTCGTTAGGGTTTACCGTTCTTTGGATCAATACGACCCCAAGCAGGGTGATTTACAGAACTGGCTGATGCGTCTTGCGCGTAACCTCATTATCGACGATTACCGCAAGCGCCAACGCACACCGCACGACAACCTCGCTGACGATCTCGCCGACCACAGTTATCACCTCCACACGCGGACGAACTCGGTTCAGAAGGAAATGGAGCGCCGCGAGTTGGGCGCCCAGGTGCAGGCGGGCATCGATAAGTTGTCACCCGATCTCAGAACGTGCGTGATACTTAGAGATATCGAAGAGCTCAGTTACCAGGAGATAGTCGACCTCCTGAAGATTCCGGAAGGAACGGTCAAGTCGCGAATCAATCGCGGGCGCATCGAGCTGGCGAAGATTCTGCGAAGGATGAAAGTTGTTGCGATGGGTGAGGCATAGAATTAGAGGGCTCCTTCACAGATGCTGGCAGGCGGGGGACGAAGGAGCCAAAAAAAGAAAAAGCGGCGGGAAGCGAAAAAACGATGCTTTGTGTGGATTTCGAAAATCTTTTGACCGACTACATTGAGGGCGTAGTAGGTCCTGAAACAAATCGGCTCATGGGCGAGCACGCGATGAAGTGCCCCGTGTGCCATGAAACTCTGCTCGCGGTGCGCAGCACAATCGAGACTTGCCGAACGGCAACCGTGCCCGCGCCTTCGAGAGAACTGGAAGCTCGTATTCTGCAAAAGACAGTGCCGGAAACAGCCATGGGCTGTGAGGAGTTTGAAGAGTGTCTTACTGACTATCTCGACGGCTTCCTGCCCGCGCATCTTTATCATCGTTGGGAACGCCACGCAGCACTGTGCGATCGCTGCACTGAGCTTCCCGGCGAAGTGGTTAGAGCGATCGGCGCTTGCTACACATACATTTCCGAAGAGCGACCGCTACCTGAAGGTCTGAACGAAAGAATCCTGCAAGCGACACTCGGAACCGTAACAGCGCAAGAGATCAAAGCTCCGTGGACGGCACGCGCCGCTTCACGGTTCCGTTTGTGGTTAGACCCGATCATCTCCCCACAACTCGTCACAGTCGCCACGATGCTACTCGTGGCGATTCTCGTGTTAACCAGTACTGTTTCTGCTGACGGCTCGATCAGTGGTGTTTACGATGCGGGCCTGCAACTCGCGGAGCGAACAGGCGCACAATCAGTAGGGAGATAGGTGTTTTAAGAAATGATGTACTGTGGCTACCATGCTAAGAATCCGGCGGTGGTTCAGTGCAATCAGTGTGCACGCTGGTTGTGTCCTGCCTGCGATCATCGCGTGCGTGGATTTCCTTTCTGTCAGGACTGCATCGTCGCGGGAGTTGAGCTGCTGCGACACCATTCAAGCTCGCACCCGACGAATATCCTGAGACGAAAGAGCTCGCCGTTTGTCGCGACACTGCTTTCGTTTGTTCCCGGTTTAGGTGCTGCTTATAACGGGCAAACTTCAAAGGCGATTGTTCACTTCGCGATCTTTGCCAGCTTCTTCCAAATGGCGGTCGTGACTCAGGGAATGCACTTCTTTATTCTTGGCGTCATCGGTACGTGGTTGTTTGCGGCGGTCGATGCTTGCAGGACGGCGCAGTTGATGCGTGCAGGGCTGAGTCCGGATTCCGAAGACGATGTGATCGCGCGTCGTCTTTACGGTAATCCTTTCGCCTGGGGAACCACGCTGATCATTATCGGCACACTTTTCCTGCTGCACACGTTGTTGGGAGTGACGCTTCCGATCAAGGAGTTGCTGCCGGTGGCGCTTGTCGCGCTCGGTGCTTACATGTTGTTTGATTACATTCGACGTGGCAAAGCGTCAGATCGGATTGTAAGATTTGATTCGCGACGTCCACCACCGTCGGTGGTTCCGAATTCTCGGCCGACTGACACGGCCACGTTTCGAACTGGTGAGACTACTCAGTTCGCGCGGCGAGACGTAACTCCGTTTCCATTCGAACGCAGATCCTGATTTATACTTCGCTACGAGGTTGAAAATATGTGTTGTGGCATTCTTAAAGGTTTTGGCGGACTCGGAGCAATCGTCGCTTTGATCCTCGTGGTAGTCGCTCTTCTGAAACAACTTATTCTGCTCGTTGGTTTCCTGCTTACCGCACTCAAGGTCGCGATCATTGTCGTGTTTGTGGCGGTGCTTGTGATGATCGCGCTCGCGATCTGGCGTGACCGCTGCAGGAGGCGCGACGCCGGGATCTGAAGATCAATGTTCAGAGTTCAAGCTTTAGCTTGTCTTCTTCGCTGCCTAATCCTTGAGGAGCAAGCTAAAGCTTGAACTCTGAACGATTCTCTTTTCCTGACACCTTCCTTATATTTCTCCGCCAAAGTTGCAACAATTTGCTGGGCTGTGATACGGTCAGGGCCTTGCAGGGACCGGCCGGATGGATTTCACCTCGGAGGGACCTTGAGGTTTCAATCCACCCGCTGCAAATCTTCAAGAAGGTTAATACAAGACAACTTTCCCCGTAACCGCGCAAATCGCTTTTGGCGAGTTGTGCGCTTTCGGTTGCTGCGCCCTGTTTTTCGTGCGGAGCGACAGGAGAACGCAAAATGGCCAAAGAAGACCGATTTTATGCCTTTATCATTGCCCACACTTCCCGCTCCAAAGCCCGAGTCCAAAGAATCCGCGTCGAAAAAAGATTTGTAACCATCTTCTGCGCAATCCTTTTGCTGTTCGGCGTGGGGCTTTTTTATGGACTTTACGGTCTGACCCAGCACGCGGCTCATATCCGTATCGAATTCGAAAATCAGCGCCTCCGCGCCGAAAACGAGCGCCAGCGGCAGGAACTCGAGAAACTGAACAACCGCGTCGAGAAGGTTGAAGACACTTCCCGGAAACTCGCCGAGAAATCAGGTGTCGTCGAGCAGCCGAATCCTGCCGGGAACCGGCGGTCCGGCGCTGCCTTTGGACGAGATGGGCCTTGCGACCCTCACCGCGAAGATGGGCCGGCTTGAGGAAGATCTACGCGCTTACGAGGCGATTCTGCGCCAACGCGGCTACACTCCGACCGTTTGGCCGGTCGAGGGAACGCTTGAGGGCGGCTTCGGCGGACGCCGGAACCCATTTAGCGGTTGGGGCTACGAGTTTCACTCAGGGCAGGACATTGAAGCGGCCTGGGGCGCACCGGTGGTTGCCGGCGCCAGCGGTAAAGTCTCTTTTGTTGGCTGGCAGAATGGCTACGGACAGCTCGTCGTCGTCGATCACGGCGGTGGTCTAACAACTCGCTACGGCCACCTGTCGCACATCGATGTCGAACTCAACCAAACAGTCTCAAGGGCCCAATTACTTGGGCAAAGTGGGCTCAACCGGCCGTTCCACCGGCCCACACCTTCACTACGAAGTTCGTATAAACGACCAGGCAGTTGATCCACTGCCGTATCTCCTGTTGAGCAACCAGGCGGCGACTGGTTCGCGGACCAATTGAGATGAAATAAAACAGGGTTGGTAGGCTAACCTGAGGTATAGCTTTAACTTAGAAGAGATACGAAAAACTTTTCTTGCTTGACAGGTTTGTGAACTTCGCCTAATATGCGCCGTCGTTCATGCAGGGAAGATTTCCGAGCCCAGCATCCCGATTCACAAGCTTTAAGAAATGAGTTTCGTTAGTTCTGCCCCCGTAGTCTGTGCATGCTGAAATAGCGCTCCCCGCGCTTTTCATCATGCATTTTTTGTTGGTTGTGTGTTTCCGTCTAGCGCCACTTCAAGGTGCGACCCGGCTCACAAGCATTAACCTTCGATACGATGCTCCCATGGCTTCGTGTCCGTTTTACCGAATCGTTAGGAGGATTCGTTGTTATGTCTAGAATAACCGGTAAGGTCAAGTGGTTTAACAATTCGAAGGGTTATGGTTTTATCGAGCAACCAGGCTCTTCGGACATCTTCGTTCACTATAGCGCCATCCAGGGCGACGGCTTCAAGACTCTCGAAGAGGGTCAGGAAGTCGAGTTTGAGGTTACGCAAGGCCCAAAGGGACCTCAGGCTGAGAAGGTCACGAAGATGTAGTGTCTCCCCGGCTTGCCTTCAGCAAAGCCACTGACTTGCTTCCGGTCACGGGTCCGGTAAGCTCACAAGAAGAAAAAGGCGACCATGTGCGGGTCGCCTTTTTCTATCTTATGATCCTGTTAATCCTGAAATCCTGTCTAAAACTCACTCGGCAGTCGTGAATCTACCCATCCGCTCGAGCTTTAAAACTCACGTGCCCATCCTCAACAGTCACTGAAAATCGCACCCGATCACAACCGCGCTGCTGCTTGATTCCATCAGCCTTCGACGCAATCAACCGATGAAACTTCGGAAACGAAAGGTCTTCCGTCGGCTCGCCACAATGCCGTTTCGCTTCGATTAATGAATTGTAGAGGTTCTTCACGAGTTCGACTTCGTGATGCGCATCGAGACAAACAAACGACACGGGCTCGACTTTGGCCGCAGTGACTTCCTTCTTCGCACTGGCCCGAGCGGCGGAAACCGCATCGCGACCTTCTTCACGTCCCTGCATCGTGCGGCGCCAGAGATCTCGAAACGCGTTGTAACGTGCGGAAAGCGAGTTGAAGCGATAACGTTGTGCGTAAGTTAAGGTGCGGTCGTCGGCGAGTCGTTTGAGGAGGGTCTCGACGCGCCCTTTGGTGTCGTACGGTGGCCGCTTCGCTCCGCCGTTGAAGAAAATGTCAAACTCGATCCGCAGGTGACGAATGTCGTCTTCAAGCCGCGTCAGTTGTTGGTCAGTGGTCGGCTGGTTCTCGCCGGCGCCGAATTTATTCTTCGACTGAACCTGTAGTTTTGATCTGAGTAGTTTGTTATCGCGTAGTCCCAAGATGTTCTCCTGCGCGAGGAAGTGTGGCGGGGGCGTCGATGATGCGGACGCAATTTCAGTCTAGGGGCTGCGAAAGCAATGTGTCAATAGAAAGGATTTCCAGGATTTTTCAGGATTGACATGTAAATCCTGTAGAATCCTGGAAATCCTGTCTACAGATTCTATGTCGAACCGGAACGACAGCCTGCGTCACGTACCGTCAGTGGACCAGCTTCTGCGCACTGATGCGGCCCGTGAACTGCGCGAACGTGTCGGGACGAGAAGAGCGACGAATATCGCACGCTCAGCAGTTGCCGAGGTCCGCGCATTAGTCCGTGATGGCGCGGCAGAAGCAACGAGTAATGGTCTGCTTGCTGAGGCGGTCCGGCGAATGGAAGCGACCGCGCTACGTGAAAGCCAGGCCGGGATCAAAGCCGTAATCAACGCTACCGGAGTTCTGCTCCACACAAACCTCGGGCCGAGCGCCCTTGTCGCAAGCAGCGCGCGACGCGATCGACGAGGCGGCACGCTACTGTTCACTCGAGTATGACCTCGAGAGTGGCGCGCGTGGCGGGCGAGGGACGCGCGTCGAGTCGCTCTTACGAGATCTGACGGGCGCGGAAGACGCCTTGTCGTGAACAACTGCGCCGCCGCAGCGCTGCTGATTCTTAAAGTGCTTGCGAGCGACGGTGAGACGATCGTCTCGCGAGGAGAGCTCGTCGAGATCGGCGGCGATTTTCGCGTGCCTGACGTGATGGCCGGCTCCGGAACGCGCATGGTTGAAGTGGGAACGACAAATCGAACTCACTTGCAGGACTACCAGTGCGCGATCAACACGAATACGCGGCTGATCATGCGCGTACACCCGTCAAACTATCGCGTCGTGGGTTTCGCAAGTCGCCTGAGCGTGCGGAGCTTGCGGCGCTGGCGCACGAGGCCGGATTGCCGCTGTATGAAGACGGAGGCTCGGGCCAGCTCGCTGATTTGCGTAAGTACGGCGTCGTTGATGAGCCGGTCGTGCGCGAGATCATCGAGAGCGGCGTTGATGTGGTTTCGTTTAGTGGCGACAAGTTACTCGGCTCGGCGCAGGCCGGATTGATCGTGGGGAAACAATCGATCATTTCGCGGCTGCGAAAGCATCCGCTCTATCGTGCGCTACGTAGCGATAAGCTGAGACTTGCGGCACTGGAGGCAACGCTCGTTTCTCATCAACGAGACAGGGCCGAAGCGGAAGTGCCGCTAATCCAGATGTTGTCTGCGACCGCGGAGGAACTCGAGCAACGCGCACGAATTCTGGTTGATGGTCTGAATGTCGAGTTGTTACCAGGCGAGTCGGCGCTGGGCGGCGGCGCCGGGCCGACCTCTGCGTTTCCAACTACGCTCATCGCAATCACACATCCGGAGAAGTCGGCGCAGGAAATCGAGCACGAGCTTCGCAACTACTCACCACCCATCATCGCCCGCATCTCTGAGGGAAAAGTCCTTCTGGATTTGCGGACAGTTTTTGAGGATCAACTCCCAGCGATTCGTGCCGCTATTAGCTACGATTCGCAAATAATCCGTGTAATCCGCAGTTAAACACTGTATAATCCTCCCCGGCGTTTGAACACCTTCCAGCCGCCGAACTCACGCCTTGATTCGAACAAAAACCCTAACGTACATATTCGCATCCGCGATCGGCATCCTTGCCGGCGTGATTGGCTATGCTCTCCTGGACCTCGATGTTATCGCCAGCGCCTGTTTAATCGGCATCAGCGGCATTCTTTGTTTGCTTCTCATCCATGTAAATCGACTCTGGTCCATCGATCGCCAGTTAGTGCGGTCACTCTTCAACTCTTCAACAGCGAACAATGCCTCAATCGTTGACGCAAACGCCCGACTCGCGAGTGGGCTGAAACTACTCAACACAGTTCTGCCGCTCAGCGAAGCCGTAGTTTTCCGTTGCGACGAGTCGGAAGGTCTCCAAACCGTCGTCCGTTACAAAAGTCCTGCACCCAACGCACAGGATCCGCGGCGAAACGCGGTCTGGCGCGAAGGCATCAAGCTTTGCCAACAAGCAGCAACGACTGGCAAGGTCGCCACTCAAACAACACCTGGACAAACCTCATCGACAGTCGCAGTTCCTCTGCTTCACGAAAGCGAAACCGCAGGCGTGTTGCTGATTCGACTCGCTTCCGAGTTCTCCGCTGACGACACGCCTTTGCTGCTCGCAGTCGGTTCGCAGTTCGCTCGCAATCTCGAACGTGAAAGTTTCACTCACAATGCGGTACGCACCGAGGCGCTCAGTTTCTTTTCACAAAGCGGCAGCAAGAGAAAGCTCGATGCACTCAACGTGTTGAAAGCCGTCACAGTCGAGCAGCGCTGTGAAGCGAGCACGCTCACGCACATCGACGACGGCGCCGCGATCGCTTATCTCGACGGCACGCTCGCACTCGTCAATCCCACGCTAATGACTTTCGCGGGACTCACGCCCGAGCAAGTCTCAAAAATGGATCTCTTCGACTTGCTCAACAAGTTCCGCACAGACGTTTTTGACGAACCGGAGATCGCTGTGCGACGGGTGTTGCAGAGCGGCGTCGAGTACGAAGGCGAGCTCAACTTCGAAGCGAAGAGCCAGATTCTTAACCTTCGCATTTCACTGCTACGTGAGCGTGTTGGCCGGTGCAGACGAGCCGATCGGAATCGCTTTGTATGTCAAAGATCTGACCGCGACGAAAGAGTATGAAAAGTTGAAGAGCGACATGATCTCGCTGATGTCGCACGAACTGCGCACGCCGCTTACGAGTATCAACGGCTTTGCGGAGTTGTTGACTGCCGACGAGAATATTCCCGCGCAGGCGCGCGAATTTGTCTCGATCATCGCGAACGAGTCACAGCGCATGTCGCGGATGATCAATACATTTCTTTCCGTGACGCAGTTGCAGCGCAAGGACAAACAGGAAGTGCTGAAGATTCCGCTGCGACTCGATGAAGTAGTGCGCGAAACGATCACATCGCTGCAACCAACAGCAAAGAAAAAACGCATTCGCTTGATCGAGCAGCCGGCGCATCGCATTCCGCCAGTTGCGGCAGACAAAAGCCTGATCACGCAGGCCGTGAAGAACCTCCTGAACAACGCCATCAAATACAGTCCGGAGCGAACGACAGTCACCGTTTCAACGGCGCTCGAAGCCGAAAGCGTGCGCGTGTGTGTTGAAGATCGTGGGTTCGGCATTCCTGCTGAAGCGAAGGAACGCGTTTGGGACAAGTTTTATCGCGTGGTTCGTGAGGGACAGGAAAAGGACGAGGAATCTACCGGTTTGGGCCTCTCGTTTGTGCGCGAAGTGGTCGAGCAACACGGCGGGCGAGTCGATCTCGATTCGGAAGAAGGACGTGGATCGAAGTTTAGTTTCACGCTGCCGAGATTGTAATTACCTGTTAATTGTGCCGCGACACGTGCGCGCGCCGCAGATACAACGCTTATCGTCGGAATGTAATGTTGATTCGTAGTCGATCGTGATCTCTTCGCCGGGTTCGATGTCGCGCAAAGCGATGAAGAGAATGTGATCGTAGAGAATCTGCATGAACGCGTTGGGCGAGCACGAGTGATTGATGTAATGGGTGCCGTTGCCGCCGCGACTTCCGTCGAGACTCCAGCGACCATTCACCTCACAAATCCGCAGCATCTTCCGGTGCGCACGCCGGCGCGCTTCAGCATTTGTGATCTTCTCCCCAGTGTACTCCGCGATCTTGTGTCGTCGCTTGAATGGAAGTGTGGCGAAGCAGCCTCTGCCGTGGATCGACGAAGGTTTGATGGCCAGGCCGGGAGCGAGCTTCAGCGTCATCGGCGACTGGTTACTTCATTTTGAAAGTGCGGGCGATGAGATCTGTTTGATTGCGTATGCGACTTATCTTGTCGCGCAGTCCAGTGAAACGTAACGCATAGATGGTGCGGCTATCGGCCTGCAAATAGTAAGTACGGCCCAGCATCGGCTTGGCGGTCCTGACAAACTCATACGACATTGTGACGCCATTGAGTCTGCCGTTGAACGCGTCCGTTTTGCCTGCGACGAAACCTGGCAGGAATCGAAGCGTGAGATCTTGATCGCGGCGCGCAAGGTCAGCGGGTGTGGTGCCGGCTTCGACGATTTCTTTGCGGATAGTCAGAAAACCGTCGAGACGATCACCGTAAACAAACTCCGGATGCTCGTGGGCGGCGTCGGGCTCGAGAATGGCGCGCCAGGTTGCTGAAGGGATCTCGAAGCTGTAGTCGACCTTGTCGTGTGTGTAGAGTTGTTGCGCCAGCGCGACCGGCGCCATCAAGGCAAACAAAGCCAAAACAAAAGCTAAAACTCGTCGCATTTTCCCTCCAAAGCTTTTCAGATGCCTGGGCTCAAGCGTGTCGTTGCATCCACGTTTAGAGTTCAAGCTTTAGCTTGCGCGGTGACGAAACAGCAGCCTAAAGGCTGAACTCTAAACTGCGGATGGACCTATTCCAATTGAGCTATGACTGCTTTCTGCATGCAAATGAGCGCTTCGATTCCGCGCACGCCCAGCGCCACCATCTCGTCCATTTGCGCGCGGCTGAAAGGCTCGCGCTCGGCCGTTCCCTGAAGCTCGATAAACCGGCCGTCGTCCGTACACACGATGTTCATATCGACTTCGGCCTTAGAGTCTTCGTCATACTTGAAATCGAGAAGCGGAGTGTTCCCGACGATTCCGACGCTGACTGCCGCGACTTGATTAATAGTCAACGATCTCGTGATTTTTCCTGACTTGAGTAGCTGGCGACTCGCGAGCGCGAAGGCAACGTAAGCGCCCGTTATGGCCGCAGTGCGCGTGCCGCCATCAGCTTGCAAAACGTCACAGTCAATCGTGATCGTGCGTTCGCCGAGCGCTTTCATGTCCGCGATTGCGCGCAAACTACGTCCGATCAACCTTTGTATCTCGTGGGTGCGGCCGGATGGTCCACCACGACCGATCTCTCGACCGGTGCGGGTTTGTGTTGCACGCGGCAACATCGCGTACTCGGCAGTTAACCATCCCTGGCCCTGGTTTCTCAAAAACGGCGGCACGCGGTCTTCGAGAGACGCGGAGCAAACCACGCGTGTGTTTCCCATCTCGATCAGCACGGAGCCTTCCGCGTACGGCAGAAAGCCCGGTGTGATTCGTGCCGGACGCAGTTCGTCGGGAGCGCGTCCGTCAGTGCGTTCGAAGCTCATCGTGTCCCCAAATCTCTACGGCTTCAAGAATGGAAGGAGCAGATCCTAAAAATCTCTCGGCTACTTTAGCAAATCTTTCGGCAGCATCGGTCACATAAAAGTGGTCTAAATCATCACAGAGTTGTCGTTCCTGGTAAAGGCCGAGGGCGTCTTCGTGGGTTAGGTCCGAGCTTTCGAGCAGTGATTCGACGTCGCGCGCGGTCGCTGCGCCGGAGTCGATGAGTTTGACTTCTCTGCCTACAGTCTCGCTGATCACGTCGCGAAGAATCGGATAGTGAGTGCATCCGAGGACCAGAGTGGCTGGAGGTGTGCCGGTAAAGTCGTGCAGATAATCGCGAGCGACTGTGCGCGCGACATCCGTGTCGGCCCATCCCTCCTCGGCTAAAGGAACAAACAATGGACAGGCGCGTTCGATTACCTCGCCTTTCGCTCCCATCGCAGCGATCGCTTTCGCGTAAGCGTGGCTTTGCACGGTTGCTTCAGTGGCGATGACTCCGATCGTCTCGTCTTGTGCGATTTCGACAGCGGCGCGCGAGCCGGGTTCGATGACACCAATTACAGGAACTTTAATGGCTTTGCGGATCGCGGGCAGTGCGAGTGCTGAAGCAGTGTTGCAGGCGACGACGAGAAGTTTGATTCCGTGTGCTTCGAGGAATCTGGAATTCTCAACCGCGTAACGTTCGACAGTAGCGAGTGATTTTGTGCCGTAAGGCACGCGCGCGGTGTCGCCAAGGTAGACGAAGCGTTCGTTAGGCAGACGTTCGTGGAGGGCTTTGTAGACTGTTAGTCCACCAACGCCGCTGTCGAAGATGCCGATGGGAAGGTTGCGGTCCAAATGAGCGTTGGCCTATGCGAAGATCTCGGAAACTTTTACGCGAAAGCCGGGAACAGTGTCGTCGACGAGTTCGTCAGTGTCGTGGAAGAAGTCTCTTCTCGCCATTAGCCCTATTTACTTCCACCGTTCGTTGTCCGAGGGTCCACAAGCCAAACAGCCTTTGCGCCGAGTTCCAGCCAAAGTGCAGTTTTGCGATCTGCTTTCGGTTTTGTGTCCCATTGCGACATAACTTCGACGGCCAGATCTGGTGGACCAATGTAATAACCCGCCGCAGGTATTTGAGCTCGGCCACCGGCAATAAAAGCTATATCAGGAGCGAGTACTGTATCGGGATTACTTTCGAGTTTGAAACCCGTTTCCGCGGCAAAGACGATACCGAGGTTATTGGCTCTTACATGATTATAAATAAGAGTCGAGAGATTCATAGTTACATAACCGTGGCTTGCACCTGGCGGAGACATAGTGAGGAGTTCTCCTTTTATAAGTTCGTGACGAAGTGAATCGTCCGGTAATCTGATTAACTCTTCAGCGGTCATTAAGTGAGTTTGAGTTGTAGTGCTCATAACGTGTCTCTGGGTCTTTCCGGGAGTGAGGGCTCCCGCAATTTTAGATTTTGGTGGAGGCGCCGAGAGTTGAACTCGGATCCAAAAACCAACGCCGAAGGACTCTACATGCTTAGTCGCTTCTCTTTCTCGTCAGGCGAACCTGACAAAAATTCGCCCGATGTCGAGTCAGTGAAGCGACAAGACCTCGACACGAGCTAGTCCGGCTTAGTCTCGCCCACACTCACGGACCGAAAGTGCGGGCCAGCTCATCTGAGTGACATCTCCCTCCGCGCGCATGAGCAACTTACGGCGAGACGCTCGGTGCTTAATTAGGCAGCGAGAGCCAATTCATTATTGGCAGTTGTGTTTCCCTACGCGTTTTAACGAGCTGCATAAGGTAGCCCGGCATGCATCGCGACGATCGTTCAGGTTCCTGTCGAAGCCTGTCGCCCCCATTTTGCGAGCGCAGTCATTATAACCGCGCCGCAAGAAAGCTCAAAAAGCTCGATAAGCTGCGATTTGATGCACCTCATCATCAAATGCGTTTGTGCCTTTTGTGCATTTTTACGGCATAATTCTCTTCTTCTGTGGCTATCCACGTTGCCCTCAAGCCCCCGATCGAGGCAAGTTGTTTTGGGAGAAATCTAACTCATGGCTGCTAATCATTCGAAATATTCGCCAACAGCAATCATTAATACGCCTCCTGAACAACGCCGGCACCTGCTGGCGCGGCTCTGGCTGCCTACCGTCCTGCTCCTGGCGCTCGCCGCAGGCGGACTTACCGGCATCATCGCTGCCTACGAGTTGAACTACTCGCGCGCCGCAACCGAAGTCGCCGCACTCGCAACTTATCGTCCCAGCGTCGTGACGCGGGTTTACGCTGACGACGGCGAAACTGTCATCGGCGAGTTTGCGCTCGAGAAAAGAATCCCACTCAAATACGAAGAGATTCCACCAGTACTGAAAAACGCAATCCTGGCAGTCGAGGACGTTCGCTTCTACGATCACATCGGCATCGACCCAATCCGCATCATGGGCGCTGCGTGGAAGAACCTCACGACCGACCGCATCGAAGGCGGATCAACCTTAACGCAGCAGCTCACGAAGAACCTCTTTCTCTCGAAAGAACAAACCTACACGCGCAAAGTTAACGAGTGGATCCTCGCGCTCCAGATCGAACGGTATTACACGAAGAACCAGATCATGGAGCTATACACGAACCACATGTTTCTCGGCGCGAATGCTTACGGCATGGAAGCTGGCGCGGAAACATACTTCGGTAAACAGGCAAAAGATTTGACACTCGGCGAAGCGGCCCTGCTCGCCGGCATTCCCAAAGCTCCCAGCGACTATTCACCGACATCAAATCCCGCTAAGGCAAAAGAACGCCGCGACCTCGTGCTCGATTTGATGTCCAAGAACGGATTCGTGAGCCAGTCAGAAGCCGACGCCGCCAAGTCGAAACCGATTCAACTCGCTGACACTGCTTACTACCAGTCACAGCGCAAATCGTCTCCATTCGATTACCCGGTTGAGTACATTCGCCAGGAGCTCGAAGAGAAATACACGACGCGCGTCGCCCAGGGTGGTCTTTCCGTTTACACGAGTATCAACGTCGAAGCGCAGAAGAAAGCTTACGAGACACTGCGCGCGGGTTTGAGAAGCTACGATCGTTCACACACGTCGTGGCGCTCCAACTACACGATGATTCCAACCACCGTGAACAACGGTGAAGGACCAGCAACCGCACAGGAGCTCAGCAACTACAAACATCCTGACTGGTACGGTAACGACTACGAACCAGGCCGCCACTTGATGGGCCTGATCATGAAAGTCGATCGCGCAAAAAACGAAGCATCAGTGCGCTTCGGCAACTTCACCGCGACGCTGACCGCCGCCGACATGGGTTGGGGTAAACGCCAACCAGGAAGCGAGTTTAAGAACGGTCACCTGGCTGAGTTTGACATCAAGGAAGTTGATGAAAAGGACCGTCGGTTAAAAGTTGAGCTCTCGCAAGTTCCCGCCGTGCAGGGCGCGATGATGACGCTCAACGCGAAGAGCGGCGAGATCGTCACGATGGTTGGTGGTTACGATTTCTACACCAACAAATTTAATAACGCCACGCAAGCTTATCGACAG
This sequence comes from uncultured Acidobacteriota bacterium, assembly GCA_963748155.1. Lineage (GTDB taxonomy): Bacteria > Acidobacteriota > Blastocatellia > Pyrinomonadales > Pyrinomonadaceae > PSRF01. The sequence continues at coordinate 770,296 of CAVVHV010000008.1, forward strand.
ACCGGTTCGTGCTTCAAACCTTTCATTTACACAGCGGCAGTCGAGTGGGGCATGACTCCTGAGACGCCCGTCAGCGGCGCGCCGATAAGTATCGGCGACTGGCAACCACACAACTACGACGGTTCGCTTGGTAGCGGCGACATGCCGATGAAGACAGCACTCGCGAAGTCGATGAACATTCCCGCAGTACACCTGCTGCAAACAGTCGGGATTCAAACCGGCGCGCAGATGGTTCGTCGTTTCGGGATCAAAGTGCCGATGTCGCCTTACCTTCCCTCAGCGCTCGGTGCGACTGAAGTACCGCTCGATCAGATGGTATCCGCGTATTCCGCATTCCCGAACAAAGGAATCCGTGTTGAGCCACACTTGATTCGCAAAGTTCTCGATCGCGACGGCGCAGCTCTTGAGGAATGGGAACGAACTACTTACAAGGTAATGAACCAGTACGTCGCGTTGACAATGGTATCGATGATGCGCGGCGTCGTTACCGGCGGAACGGCGACTCTGGCCAGCACTCTACCGCACCCGGTCGCCGGCAAAACCGGCACCGTCAACGACCACACAGACGTTTGGTTCATCGGCTACACGCCGACTTACGTGACCGGCGTTTGGATGGGTTATCCCGGCAAGAAGAAACCACTCGGCAACGACATGACCGGCGGCAAGGGCGCGCTGCCGATGTTCGTCGACTTCATGAAGACGTTTCTGAAAGACAAGGAGAAGGAAGAGTTTCCGAAGGCTCCGGACATGCCGGAAGACATGCGTGAACTTTTCCGCCAGCGCCAGCGTGAGCTCGCGGCTGAGCGTGCCGAACTCGCTGCTGAAGCCAAGACTGATGAAGACACTGAATTACCCGCCAGCACAACTGAACCAAAACTGGAACAGGTGACACTACCGCCACCACCCAAGGCTGACTCCGACGAGCAACCGAAATCGCAACCGAAGTCCGAGCCTGCAACGCCCAAAGTCGAGGCACCTCCTCCCGCCGCAACTCGACCACGCGAAGCAGAACCCGCCAAGAAAAAAGGCAAGAAGGGCGACGGCGAGCCATAGTTTCAGCCACAAAAGGCACGAAAAGCACAGACAATTTCCGGTTACGCTCTGTGCTTTTTGTGCCTTTTTGCGGCTATACTACGCATCACTGCGTAGCTCCCAAGTCTAAATAATTGATTGGAAATATTAAATCATGCGCGACTTGATCGTTCGAAGTATCGTGCTGCTCATTGCTGTCACTATGCTTGCTAACACCACCACCAACACAACGAATGCAGTGACTGACGACAACCCACTGCTCGCAAAATGGGAAGGCCCGTACGGCGGTATTCCACCGTTTGATCGCGTGCAAATCCCGCTTTTCAAACCGGCGCTCGAAGCCGCCATGGCCGAGGAGCTCGCGGAGACTCAGCGCATCGCTAACGATCCGGCGCCACCCGATTTCGAAAACACGATCGTCGCGCTTGAACGTACGGGCAAGTCGCTTAGCCGTGTCGGAACGCTCTATGGAGTTTGGGGAGCGACCATGAGTAGTCCCGATTACCAGGCCGTACAGCGCGAGATGGCGCCACGACTTGCCGCCTTCAACGATCAGATCACGCAGAACGAAGCACTCTTCAAACGAATCGAAGCGGTCTACAACTCGCCCGCGAAAGCGAAGATGACGCCGGAACAGCAGCGCCTGGCATGGCTCTACTACACAAACTTCGTTCGTGCCGGCGCGCGCCTTAGTCCGGAAGCAAAGAAACGTCTTTCGCAGATCAACCAGCAGCTCGCGGGACTCTACACAAAGTTCAGCCAGAACGTGCTCGCGGAAGAAACCGATCAATTCATCGTTCTGAAGAGCGAGGACGAGCTCGCTGGATTGCCGCAGTCCATTCGCGACGCGGCGGCCTCTGCTGCTGAATCGAAGAAACAACCCGGCACATGGGTGATCATGAACACGCGCTCGTCGATCGATCCATTTTTGACTTACTCGGATCGTCGCGAACTGCGCGAAAAAGCGTGGCGCATGTTCGTCAACCGTGGCGACAACGGCGGCGAGCACGACAACAACGCGATCATCACAGAGATTCTCCAGTTGCGCGCCGAGCGCGCCAAACTACTCGGTTATCCGACACACGCACACTGGCGTCTCGAAAACTCAATGGCCAAGACGCCCGAAAAGGCGATGGAGTTGATGGAAGCCGTCTGGAAGCCCTCGGTCGCGCGCGTGCACGAGGAAGTTGCAGACATGCAGGCGCTCGCCGACAAGGAAGGCGCGAAGATCAAGATCGAGCCGTGGGACTATCGCTACTACATGGAGAAAGTCCGCAAGGCGAAATACGATCTGGACCAGAACGAAATCAAACCGTATCTCCAGCTCGAGAAGCTGCGTGAAGGTATCTTCTGGGTTGCTGGAGAGCTCTTCAATTTCAACTTCACGCCGGTCACAAACGTTCCCGTCGCGCATCCTGATATTCGCGTCTGGGAAGTCACTGACAAGACCTCAAAGAAACACATCGGTCTCTGGTACTTCGATCCCTACGCGCGCGCCGGAAAACGCTCGGGCGCGTGGATGAATGCGTATCGCACGCAGGAGCGAGTCAACGGCGAAATCACGACGATCGTTTCGAACAACTCGAATTTCGTGAAAGGTAAACCGGGCGAGCAGGTGCTGATCTCGTGGGACGATGCGACGACGATGTTTCATGAGTTTGGACACGCATTGCACGGCCTGAACTCGAACGTCACGTATCCTTCATTGTCCGGTACTGCGGTACCGCGCGACTATGTCGAGTTTCCGTCGCAACTTCTCGAGCACTGGCTCTCGACGCCTGAAGTGCTACAGAAGTTCGCGCTTCACTATCAGACCGGCAAGCCGATTCCGCAGGAGCTCGTCGATAAGATCAAACGTTCGGCGACATTCAATCAGGGTTTCGCGACAGTCGAATACCTATCGGCGGCGCTGATCGACATGAAGTTGCACCTGGCCGGTGACAAAAAGATCGATCCCGATGCATTCGAGCGCGAAACTCTCACACAGCTCGGCATGCCGAAGGAGATCGTCATGCGCCATCGCACGCCACAATTCCTACACGTCTTTTCGAGTGATGGATATTCGGCTGGTTACTACAGCTATCTCTGGTCTGACGTACTTACAGCGGACGCTTTCGGAGCGTTTGTGGAAGGCAAAGGACCGTACGATCGAGCGGTAGCGGAGCGGCTACGGAAGAATATCTTCTCGATCGGCAACACTGTCGATCCGGCTGAAGCGTATCGCGCTTTCCGCGGACGCGATCCGAAGGTCGACGCGCTGATGAAGAAGCGCGGCTTCGCCACCAAAAGCTAAGAACGATTAGCCACAAAAAGGCACAAAAACACAAAAGGAAGAAGACCTGGTTTGGATTTTCTTCCTTTGTGCTTTGTGCCTTTTGTGGCTAGTTTAGTTAGTTACGGCGGCCGCCCATCAACCGCAGGATGAAGAAGAACAGGTTGATGAAGTCGAGATAGAGTGAAAGCGCTCCAACGACGGCGTACGATCCGACACGACCGTCCGGCAGTGACACAGCCATTTGTTTCAGTCGCTGCGCGTCCCAAGCTGTGAGGCCAGTGAACACCACTACGCCCACCACTGAAATCACAAAGCTGAGCATGTCGTTGAACAGGAAAATATTCACGACCGATGCGATGATGAGACCAATCAGTCCCATGAACATGAACTGACCGACGCCGGCGAGACTACGCTTCGTAAAAGTGCCAAACACAGCCATCGCGCCAAACATTCCGCCTGCAATCACGAACGCCGACACGATCGACGCACCCGTGTAAACCATGAAGATGCTTGACGTCGTAACTCCAACGAGTGCCGAGTAGAGCAGGAACAGTATCGCCGCCGTTGCCGGCGCCATCTTGTCCACACGAACCGACAGGTAAAGCACGAGCCCAAGCTGCGCAAAAATCATTATCCAGAACAGGGCTCGATTGAGAATTAGTGTCTCAATCAGCGCCGGCGAGGACGCGACCGCCACGGCAGTTCCCGCAGTCAGCAGCAACCCCAGAAACATCCAGCCATAAACTTTGCTCAAAAACGCGGTAACTCGCACATCGCGAACATCCGCTGAAACATACGAAGATTCATTCCAACTCATTTGTTATCTCCTTGCCGGCCGGTGCCGGCTGTTTTAACGGCTCCAAGTATAACAAAACCGCATGCATTAGATGCGCGCTGCAGTGGTATGATTCCTGAGCGTTGTACCTTTTTGCCGCTAAAAAATAGGGAGGGATCGATGATCACTAGAAGCCTTTTGGTCGTGGTTGCAGTGTTGTTACTTGCCAGCCCCGCGTTAAGCCAGTTTGCTCCACAGAACCGGCTGAACGACCTCGCTGACCGGTTGTCGCGCGACGCGCAGGACTTTGCAGACTCAAGCTACAGCAATTTCACCAACAACCAGCGCGCATTACGCAACGATCTCGAAGCCGTGATGCTGGCGCACCAGTTTGCCGGAGCGTCGCGTATCTTCTATCGCATGGTCGTCGATCGTCGACGCAATCAGGATCTGCGCGACGCGTTCGACATCCTTCAAAACCTCGCGCGCTCCGTTGAGCGTTACAATGTCCAGCGAACCAACTGGTACAACATTCAACGCTCGCTGACTGACATCGCACGCGAGCTCACTGGCGGTGGTGGTGGCGGGAATTTTCCGGACACCGGTAACCGCAGCGGGAGCATGACGTGGCGTGGCCGCGTTGATGACGACGTGCGAATCAGAATTCGCGGCGGATCTGCGGATGTCGAGACGATCGGCGGCACTCCGTATTACGACGCACAACCGAACTTCGCTAACTCGTTACCTAACAGGCGCGTCACCGTGAGATTGACTGAAAAGCGAGGGCGCGGCGAAGTCTTCATCGAGCAGCAACCTACACGCGAAAACGACTTCACCGCAGTCGTGAGGATTAGAGATTCAAGGGGCGGTGCATCGGAATACGCCTTCACGCTCGAGTGGTAAGAGTTTTATTGAATGATGATCTCGTCCACGAAGATCCAGGCATCTCCGCCAGCGCCGGGATGCCAGTTCGGGATCTTCCCGAAGTTCACCGCGCGGATGCGCACGTAGCGCGCCTTCTTCGGCGGGATCGATTTAACAAAGTCTCTCGTTACTACACCTTCCTGTTTCTCAGATACGTCATTCGCGATCGTGATGGCAGGACCAAAAGTCCTGCCATCAAGCGAGAGCTGAAACTCGACACGCGACGGCATCCAGATCCAAGAACCCATATCCTGCAGGAACCCCGCACCGACACTCGAAACCTCCTGCACGTTCCCGAGATCCAACACCGCGACAAAATCTTTCCCCTGATATCCCTGCCAGCCACCACCACTCCAATTTGTCGTGCCGCGAATGCCGTCGATCAAAGCGAAGTCGCCACCACCCGTGTACTGCGTGCTGTAGCGTGATTCCAACGATGAGTTTCCAATCATGCGGGATGCGGTGATACTTCGCGGTCGCGATCAAACTTCGCCGTCCATCAGCTATTGCAAGCGCTTTGACCGTCGTGTCAGCTTCGATGAAAAATGGTTTTGTGAACCGCTTTGACTTTGCATTCGGCTCGGAACCGTCAGTCGTGTAATGAAGATTAACTGGTTTCCCATCGATCGAAGTCAGATCGATCTGCATTCGTCCTCGAAACGTCTTTCCTGCCGCTTTGATCACCGGCACCGGAACTATCTCAGGAACAGGGATGCGCGATACGGGCTCGTTCCCCTGCCCAACTCCCCATCTGACATTCGGCCGGGGTCCCATCACGAAAACCAGCTCGCCGCCAGCCATCAGATCGTCATGCAACAGAAACGACTTGTTATAAACCTTCCCATTTAACTTCGCTGACTGAACGTAGACGTTGCGATCTGAAGCGTTCACTGAACGAACGACAAACAACTTCCCATTCTCAAGATTGAACCGCACTTCCGGAAACAATGGCGACCCGATTGCATAAACAGTCGAACCCGGCGTCACCGGATAAAACCCTGCGGCACTCAACACATACCACGCCGACATCTGCCCGCAGTCTTCGTTTCCGATTAAACCGTCTGGCTCAGGTTTGTAAAACTGGTCCATGATCTGCCGCACGCGCTCCTGGGTCTTCCATGGCTGGCCTACGTAGTCGTACAGATAAGCCATGTGATGACTCGGCTCGTTGCCGTGCGCGTACTGCCCGATCAGGCCCGTGATGTCCACCTGTTCGCGACCTGTCGTCCGGCTCTCGGCGGTAAACAATTGATCCAGCTTGCGTGCAAACTGCTCGCGCCCGCCCATCAGCGCGACGAGTCCACTGACATCGTGCGGGGCGAAGAACGTGTACTGCCATGAGTTCGCTTCAGTAAACGCAAACGTCACCTCGCGTGGATCGAACGGCTCAACCCAGGCAGCATTATTGCGCGGGCGCATAAAGCCGGTCGCGCGATCAAAGACATTCTTGTACGACTGCGCGCGTGCGCTATAACGCTCGTAATCCGCTGTCTTTCCAAGCCTCAGCGCGACTTGCGCGATACACCAATCGTCATACGCGTACTCCAGCACTTTTGAGACTGACTCCCGTTCATCCTCCGTCGGGATAAAACCGTGATCGATGTACGCAGCCAACCCGCGATGCTCCCGAAATTCCGCGCTGTGCTTCATTGCTATAAATGCTTCGTTGATATCAAAACCATCAATGCCCTTCGCGGCCGCATCGGCAATAACCGAAACAGCGTGATAACCAATCATCGTGTCAGTCTCGTTTGCCGCGAGCTCCCAAACCGGCAGGCGCCCTCCCTGCTCGTATTGCGTGAGGAACGTCTTGATGAAATCACGCGTGCGTTTGCGATCGATAATGGTGTAAAGCGGATGCGCGGCGCGAAACGTGTCCCAAAGCGAGAAGATCGTGTAGTTGGAAAAATCTTTCGCGACGTGCGTTTTGAAATCTCGACCGCGATAGCGCGCATCCACGTCCATGAAAAGATTTGGCGCTGTCATCACGTGATAAAGCGATGTGTAGAAGTTTGTTAGCTGTGAGACCGTGCCGCCGGTGACTGTGATCTTGTTAAGCTCAGTGTTCCAGGCCGCTTTCGCATCGGCTTTCACCTTGTCGAAATTCCAGTGATTGATCTCCGTGCGCAGGTTTTTCAAAGCGCCTTCGATATCAACAGCGGAAATGCCGACTTTCACGAGAACTGGCGCGCCCGCGCGCGTGTCGAAGCGGAAATGCGTCTTTAGGTCACTGGAGTCGTGCGCGGTGAAGGGCTGCGAAAATTCCAGGGCAAAGTAGACGATCTGATCCTTGGCCCAGGATTGCGAACGTCTCCACCCGACAACTGTTGTTGCGCTCGTGATGCGAAGACCTGAGTCGAGGACTTTGTCGCGATGTGCGAGGTCGATAATGATGTTTGCGTCGTCAGTTGCGGGGAAAGTGTAACGATGCATTCCGGCGCGCGCGGTGGCTGTTAGTTCGACGAGTACGTTTTCGTCGTCGAGCTTCACTGAATAGTAACCGGGCGTGGCTGTTTCATTTCGATGCTGGAAGCGCCCGGAGTAATCGCGTCCAACTGACGGGGCCAACAGTATGTCGCCATAATCCAGGATGCCGGTGCCGCTGAGATGGGTGTGACTGAAGCCGTAGATGATCGAATCGGAGTAGTGATAACCGGAGCAGCCGTCCCAGCCGGTGAGACGCGTGTCAGGGCTGAGTTGGACCATGCCGTAGGGAACGATCGCGCCCGGGAATGTGTGACCGTGGCCGCCGGTGCCGATGAATGGATTGACGTACCTGGTGAGGTCGTGTTGTGCCGGGACGGTTACAGAGAACAGAAACAGCAGGAGAACAAGATTTATAAGATGTTTCAGGATTTGCAGGACTCTGATCTTGTTAATCATGAAAAATCTTGTAAATCCTGTCCTCATGGCGCCGTAGAAATAGCGTAGACGAGTCGTTCGAGCGCTTGCAGGTCTCTGAGGTCGAGCACTTCGACGGGCGAGTGACTGTAGCGTCCCGGCCAGGACAAACTCACATGCAACACACCATACCGCACAAAATCTGATCCATCTGTACCGCCATTCGTCGCCCCAACCTGGATCGGTATCGACTGCATCCGCGCGATGTTGAGAATTCGATCGAGCTCAGCGGGCGGTGCCACGGCGGAGTTATCGAGCCCGCGAATGACTGCCCCTTGCCCGAGCGGCGCGTGCGCGAATCGCGTCGTCTCAATGGGCGAGTCAGACGAGACAAATGTATCGACACTGTAGACTCTCTTCACCAACGAACCGTAGTGTCTCGCGAGGGCCATCGCGCCTTCGAGTCCGGTCTCTTCGCGCACGGACCATGCGAAGATCACTTTGCGTTTGAGAGTTGCAGGGTTGATTCGTCGCGCGGCAAGCACGAGGGCTGTCGATCCTGCGCGATCGTCGAGCGCGCGTGCGGTGAAGCGTGTGCTGCCTAATCGAGTCGCGTGCTTGTCGGCGGTGACCGATAGACCGGTTGTGACGCCAAGTTGCTTCAAAGCAGCGGCGTCGATTCCGAACCACGCGGTTAACGCTTCGGGTTGTTTGCTGGTCGCGGTTTCTCTCGGCACAAACACGCCGCGCAGCGGAGCAGCACCGGCGCGATCGAAATGGAGCAGTGCGGTTTGACCTTCCCACAACGATTGAAACAGCCCGCCGCGCGTGCGCAGCGAGACGGTGCCGTCATCCGCGATGTTCGTTACTTCGAAGCCGACTTCATCCTGGTGCGCGATAAACATCAACGGATCGCGATCTGGTCCAAGTTCGAGGATGAGGTTGCCTTCGTTGTCAGTGCGGGTGAGTGAACGCGCCCACGCGGGAAGCGCGGCGATGATGGCTTCGCGAACCGGGCGCTCATGTCCTGAGACGGATGGAACATCAGCCAGCGATTTAAGAAGATCTGCAATCCTCGCAAATTGAGGATCGGGCGCTACGAGAGTAGCAACTGTAGGGGTGGCCCTCTGTGGCCACCCCAGGTCTTGATGGACCTGGGGCGGCCACGGAGGGCCGCCCCTACAGTTACCCACGAAGGATTCGCGACATTGGCGGCCGTGGCTACGGCGGATAATAATTTTGTCGGCGTCGGAAAGGTTTACGCTCTCGACCAATGTCCCGGCAAAGCGAACGCGCGGCGAGAGAATCGTGAGCGATGTCAGACCTGTGGATTCAGGAAGATACGCAGGCTTCTCGACTCTTCTCTGACTGAACGGGTCGGAACCACTATCACCAGCCGAATCAACCAGTGTCACTTCATCAACACGCCCGAGCGACCGCAACGCCGCCTCAAATCCATCATGACCAAAGCTGCGCAACGTCGTGAGCAGAAAGATCGTCTCTCCATTTCTCACTTCTCCCTGCGCCGCACTCGCCACTGCCGCACAACCAACACGCACACCAGCCAACGGCCCCGCGACAAACTCACCATACGACCACCCACCGACATCACGCACCACCGGATTCAGCATCTCGATTCCGAGTCGCTGCACCTCCGCCTTCGAACCAGCTCCAACATCAACCCACAGATCATTGAGCGTCGCAAGCGGCGCATTCGCAACACGCCCTCCTTGCAAATGCGTGCTCTTCACGATGACCACACCGGGAACAGCGCCTGCGCGCGTCAAAACTCTGATTCGCTGTCCTTCGTGAAACTGGACCCACAGCGGATGCTGTCGTCCGGCGCCGGCCTCGCGCAGCCGCAGGTAACCATCATCAGTAATCTCAGTGACGGCAAAACCGGGACGATCGAGTGCACATGCAACTACACGTCTTGGACTGCCGCTGCCCTTGCGCAACACGAGATTCCCCAGCGCATCACGTTTCCACGCGGGCATCGCTCGCATGATCGAATCGGTCGCGACGTGCTCCCAACCCGGCGGTGCATCGAGTGCGATCCAACTGCTAAGAGCTGGCCGCACTATCACCGCCATTTTGTGCTGGAAGATCGACTGCACACACCAATACAAATAGTGTCGCCAGAACCAGAGTTGATTTTTTGACAGGATTTACAGGATTCACGGGATGCACAAGATATACGCTTTGAAATACTTGCGCTACGAAAAATTTGATGCCATACTGCGCCCCTCCCGTCCCAGGCAATCGTCCCAGACAAATCGATCGCAATCTTCAATTTCATACTCCTCCCAACGTGCGCTTTCTATGCGTGTCGGATTTATTAAATCGCCGATGTTGTCTAATCCCGCTCGTTTTCTCGCCGTTGCGGGCGGCGCAACACCCCCACCAACCCTATTTCTATCTGGAGGAGAAAAGAGTATGAAGAAAGTCTTCGCGTTACTTTTGTTTGTCGGACTTTGCACCGCTGCGTTCCTTTCGTCACCACCTGCCGGCAAGGCGAAAAACGACAAACTCCGCAAAAACGCAAACAAGATTGAGAACAACTATATCGTCGTGCTCGACGACTCGGTCGTGGGCGAGAAAGGACGCTTCTCAATCGCGCCGTACGTCGCCTCTGAACTGGTGGCGACGCACAAAGGAAAACTCAAACACATCTACCAGAACGCCCTCAACGGCTTTGCGGTAGAAATGACACCTGAAGATGCGGAAAATCTTAGCCTCGACTTCAGAGTTGCATACGTGGAAGAGGACGGTGTTGTCACGGTTGATGCAACACAAAGCAATCCGCCGTGGGGACTCGATCGCATCGACCAGCGCAACCGACCATTGAACGCAATCTACACCTTCAACTGGACCGGTGCGGGCGTTTTTGCGTACGTCATTGATACCGGCATTCGCACCAGCCACACCCAATTCGGCGGACGTGCGGCGAACGTGTTTGATGCGTTTGGCGGCAACGGGCAGGATTGTAACGGTCACGGCACTCACGTCGCAGGTACGGTCGGCGGTTCGACCTACGGCGTGGCCAAGAGTGTTAACCTTCGTGGCGTCCGCGTCCTTAATTGCAGCGGTTCCGGTTCAAATTCAGGCGTGATCGCGGGTGTCGATTTTGTGAGACTGAATCGACAGAACCCGGCTGTCGCCAATATGAGTCTCGGGGGCGGAGCTTCGAGTGCTCTCGATACCGCTGTGAACAATCTCTCGAACTCGGGAGTGGCGATTGCAGTTGCAGCAGGTAACAGCAATACCAATGCTTGCAACTCTTCACCCGCTCGTGCAGCGAATGCGATTACGGTCGGCTCAACGACGACCAGTGATGCACGCTCTTCATTCTCCAACTTCGGCTCGTGTCTGGATCTCTTCGCGCCAGGTTCGGGAATCCTGTCAGCGTGGGCTACCTCTAACACAGCGACGGCAACGTTAAGTGGAACTTCAATGGCTTCACCGCACGTCGCCGGCGTGGCAGCGCTTTACAAACAGGCAAATCCGTCAGCGTCCGCGTCAACTGTTCGCAACGCGATCGTCAATGGCGCGACGACGAACGTTGTGACCAACGCCGGCACGCGGCTCACCAAACCGGCTGCTGTACTCGCTGTTCTTCTAAAAAACAGTTAGTCAGCCACGGATTAACGCGGATGACACGGATTGGATTAATATCTGTGTTATCCGCGTTTTCTTTTCTGTGGCTACAACTAAAAGTGAGGTGCCCCATGAAGCTTCAACGAACTGTCGCGTTGGTTTGCACGTTTGCCCTGCTTGGGACGATGGTTCTGGCTCAACAGACCGCAGCCCAACAGACCACAGCGCCCAAACGCCCGCTCACACATCAGGATTACGACTCGTGGCGATCGATTCTGGCCCAGCAGGTTTCGCGCGACGGGAAGTTTGTGGCCTATGCGTACATGCCGCAGGACGGCGACGGCGAGATGGTCGTGCGCAATATCGCGACTGGAGTCGACTGGCGCGCGCCTCGAGGTTATCGTCCGCCGCTACCACCACCGGATGATCCGGGCACCAATGTCGCCGAGTTTCAGGCGGAGCAGGCGCGTTTGTTGCGACCCGTGTTCACCGCAGACTCTCGTTTTCTCGTATTCAGCACCGAGCCCACCAAGGCCGAAGTAAATAAAGCGAAAAAAGAGAAGAAGAAGCCCGAGGAGATGCCGAAGAACGGCCTCTCGATCATGGACCTCTCAAACGGCACCGTGACGCGAATCGAGAGAGTGAAGACTTTCCGCGTGCCGGAGGATGGCTCCGGCTTCATCGCTTACACGTTGGAGTCGACAAAACCTGAAGAGAAAACCACAGCACCGAGTCCAACACCGTCGCCTACCGAGCCGACCGCGGCACCGACTGCTTCTCCGGAGCCTGGCGTCTCACCCAGCCCGGAACCGAGCCCGGTAGCGCCGGGTCCACGTCCATCCGGTCGTTCCCGAGGTAAAAAAGAGTATGGCACCGAGCTCGTTCTTCGTAACACAGCCACCGCCAACGAGCGGAAGTTCAGCGACGTCATGGACTTCACGATCAGCAAAGACGCCAAGACACTCGTCTTCGCCACTTCATCACGCAAGGAAGACACAAACGGCGTTTACGCCGTCACAACCGACAGCGACGCATCGCCTACGACACTCCTCAGCGGCAAAGGCAAATATCAACGCCTGACCTGGGACGAAGACAACACGCAGCTCGCCTTCAGCAGCGACAAAGAAGACGCCGAGTCGAAGCAACCGAAGTTTCGCGTCTACCATTGGAACCGCAAAGATCCACAAGCGACCGAGATCGCCTCCATCACCTCGCCCGAACTTCCGCAAAGAGTTCGTCGTGAGCGAGCGCGCAAACCTCAGCTTCTCGCTCGACGGCAGTCACCTCTTCTTCGGCACCGCGCCTCCGCCCGAACCCGAAAAGAACCCTGATGAAGAGATCCCAGCTGATGAAAAGGTGCTCGTCGATCTGTGGCACTGGAAAGACGATTACGTGCAGCCGATTCAGAAGGTCCGCGCCGAGCAGGATCGAAATCGATCGTATCGCGCCGTCTACGATCTACAGACGAAGAAATCCGTCCAGCTTGCTGACGATTCGATGGAAAACATTTCGCCTTCGAACGATGGCAGCTACGCCATCGGCTCCGACAATCGCAAATATCGAGTTATCAAACGACTACGATCCGGGCTTCACTGACTACTACCTCGTCAACACGTCTGACGGTTCGCGCAAGCCACTCCTAACAAAACAGCGTGGCAACGTTTCGCTTTCTCCCAACGCGAAATACGCGATCTATTTCGACGGCAAAGACTGGTATTCGTATTCCGTCAACGGCGGCTCGACCGTAAACCTTACCAAAGACATCTCAGTCCGTTTCTACAACGAAGAAAACGACACGCCTTCGACGCCCGGCTCTTACGGCATCGCCGGTTGGACCAAAGACGATGCTGACGTGTTGATCTACGATCGTTATGACATCTGGCGCGTTTCGCCGGACGGCAGCGCCGCAACGAACCTCACTGACGGCGTGGGCCGAAAAGAATCGACGACGCTTCGCTACGTCCGACTCGATCCGCGCGAGCGCTGGATCGATCCGGACAAGCCGATGCTGCTCTCGCGCAGAAAACCAGGAAACACGCGATTCCGGCTTCTATCGCGACAAAGTCAACAGCACTGCGCTCCCGCAAAAACTCCTGATGGCCGCGAAGGATTTCAACAATCCGGCGAAGGCCAAAGACGCCGATGTGCTGATCCTGACTGCGTCGCGCTTCGATCAATTCCCCGATATCTGGGTGACGAACAGCACGTTCCGCGAGTTGAAGCGCGTCAGTAACGGCGACGCGCAACGTGCCGCATACACGTGGGGCACCGCCGAGCTCGTGAGTTTCAAAAACACTGACGGCGTGCCTTTGAAAGGGCTGCTTCTCAAGCCGGAAAACTTCGATCCGAAGAAGAAGTACCCGATGATCGTCTACATCTACGAGAAGCTCTCGCAGGGTCTGCACCAGTTCCGCAATCCCGGGCCCGGCACGTCGATCAATGCGACCTACTACGTCAGCAACGGTTATCTCGTCTACATGCCTGACATCGTTTACACGATCGGTTATCCGGGCCCGAGCGCGTTGAAATGCGTGCTGCCGGGGATTCAGGCGGTCGTCGATAAGGGTTATGTGAACGAGAAGGCGATCGGTATCCAGGGACACAGTTGGGGCGGTTATCAGATCGCGTACATGGTCACGCAAACGAATCGTTTCAAAGCGGCGGCGCCGGGCGCGCTCGTGGCAAACATGACGAGTGCGTACAGCGGCATTCGCTGGGGCACGGGGCTGCCACGACAGTTTCAGTATGAGCGTTCGCAGTCACGTATCGGCGGCAGCTTGTGGGATTATCCGCTGCGCTTTCTCGACAACTCGCCGATCTTCCGCGCGGATCGAGTGGAGACGCCGCTGCTGATGATTCACAACGACGAGGACGACGCGGTGCCGTGGTACCAGGGAATCGAGTACTTCCTCGCGCTACGCCGTCTCGGCAAAGAAGCCTACATGTTCACCTACAACGGCGAGAAGCATGGGCTGCGGAAGCGCATCAACCAGAAGGACTACACGCGACGCTTGCAGGAATTCTTCGATCACTTCCTGAAGGGCGCCCCCGCACCGGAGTGGATGGAGAAAGGAATTCCCTATCTCCAACGTGAAAAGGAAAAGGAAAAGTACCGCACCTCAGAAGACAAACCTTAATTTAGCCGCGGATTTTCGCTGATAAACGCAGATCTGCGTAAATCCGCGTTCATCCGCGGTTAATTCTTAGCCGGGCCTCCAGATGTTCTCGTCGGGTCCGGCTAAGTCTTAACTGTCGCCCGTCTTCAAGTACAACGACGTAATCGCCGTTGAAGTGTGGATGCATCTCTTTGATCCGTTCGAGATTCACGATGATCGATCGATGGATGCGCACGAACCTCGCCGGATCGAGCCGTCCCTCGAGATCGTTCATCTTCTCGCGCAGCAGATGCATCTTTTGCCCGACATGCAGCTTCGCGTAATTCCCATCTGCTTCGATAAAGTCGATCTCATCAATCTTCAAAAGCATCACGCGACTTGACGCCTTGATCATCAACCTCGTCAGGTAACGCTCGTCGCGTTTCGATCCTTTCCGCTCGGTTTCACGCTCTTCGAGTAACGCCAGCAGCCGCTCACTCAACTGGTTGATCTCGCGTGCCGCGATCTGCGACTTCGCGCGTTCGAGTGCGCGCGCGAATCGCTCGTCGTCGAAAGGCTTCAACAGGTAATCGAGCGCATGAACGTCGAAAGCCTTCAGCGCATACTGATCGAACGCCGTAACAAAGATGATCGCCTGAATGTGCTCCGGACCAACACGCGTAACCACGTCGAAGCCGTCCATCTCAGGCATCTGGATGTCGAGAAAGATCAGATCGGGTGAAAGCGTGTTGATGGCTTTGACTGCTTCGCGGCCGTTGCGACACTCATCGAGAATCTCGATCTGCGGATCTCGCTCGAGCAGCAGACGCAGGTTGCGGCGCGCGAGTGGCTCGTCGTCGACAATTAGCGTTCTGATCTTCGCGGCCATTACGACGCAGTCCTGAACGGCATCACGATCACAACTTCAACGCCTCCGCCATCTCGATTGCGAATATCAAACTCGTGATCGTTATCGTAGAGTTGTTGCAGTCGCGCCGCCGTGTTGGCCAAACCGATTCCCGCACTGCCTTTGAGTTGCCAGTCGTCCGGCAAACCGGCGCCCTCGTCATACACAGTCAAACGCAAATGACCATCTTCAACAGCAGAGCTGATCCCAACCAGGCCTGAGTCAGCGCTGCGACCAATGCCGTGTCGCAACGCGTTTTCTGTGAGCGGTTGCAGGATCAGATTGGGCACGAGTGCCTTCGTTGTTTTCGGATCGATATTGAGCTCGATCCGCAGCCGATCGGAAAACCTCATTTCCTGAATACTCAAATACAGCTTAATGAAGTTGATCTCTTCCCTCAATTCAACTTCGTGTCGCGAGGAGTGTTCGAGTGTGTGACGCAGGAGATCGCTCAGTCCGACGAGCATGCTGACAGCGGCGCTGTTCTTGTTGTCGCGAACCAGGCCGACGATGCTGTTTAGCGTGTTGAAGAGAAAGTGCGGGTGCAACTGCATTCGCAGCGAGTCCAACTGCGCTTGTGCGAGCTGCGCTTCGAGTCGCGTTGCGAGAAACTCGCGCTCACGATATTTGCGGTAGTAGTCGATCGCGTAAAAGACTCCGATGACCGCGCCATAGACCAGCAGGTCAGACCCAAAAGATCCTTGCAGGCGCGAAAGGAAGCGAGGCCAAAACGCTTCGGGGCTGCTCTCCCATGTTGTCGAAAGGTTGAATCCATAACGTCACCGCAGTGGCCGCCGCACTGTGCAGGAGGGATATCAATAAAAACGCCGGGCAGGTGAACAGCGAGATTGCGCTTCCACGCCTCGCCAACGAGCGAATACCTGCGCGCGAGCCAGACCATGGCTGGCGTGAGCGGCGCCCACGCCAACCATGTCAGGATGCCCCACGTGAAGATGCGCCACGCCTGATGTCCATGCTGTTCGGCGCGGACCTCGATATAAATCGGCGCGGCGTAGATAACACCCAGCATTGCCCAGACGGCAACGATGGCAAGCCACTTCATTCGCAGAGGATTGACGCAACTGCAACTGCTTCTCTGTGCAACCTCTGCGTTCTCTGTGCCTCTGTGGTGACTTCTTCTCTGGCATTTTAACCACGGAGGCCAGAGAACTCAGAGGTTGCACAGAAATCCTTTAGGCGATCCAATCTTTGCTCTGGTATTCCATGTACGTCGCGGTTGCCTGGGCCACGTCGCGGCCGAAGTACCGGTCGACCACGCGCAACGCGAGATCGATTCCTGAAGACAAACCACCCGCTGTCGAGATCTTCTCGTTCTCGACAAAGCGAAGGCCACGCTTGAGCTTGACGTCGGGAAACGCTTTCTCAAACTGCTCAAAAAAGTCGTGATGTGTGGTGGCTGATTTGCCCGACAAAAGTCCGGCCTTACCGAGTTGAAATGCGCCAGTACAAACAGACATCGTCACGTCAGTCGCCGGTGACACCTTGCGAAGCCACGCGTGCAGCGACTGGGATCCTCGCTGTGCCGGCACGACGATGACCTTAGGTTGCGGCGCTGTATCGAAGGTGTAATCAGGCACCAGTTTGAGCCCGCCTGAGCCAGTAAGCGGTTCGATCTTGTCCGACACAGTGTACAACTGAAACGGCATTTGCTCGTCCATGTCTTTGCCGCGGTCTCTCACGTGCACGTCCTGAAAGACTTCCCATGGACCGGCGAAGTCGATCACCGTGACGCCCTCCGAGATGGCAAACGCGACCGGGATTTTTCCTTTTTCGGGCGGGGTGAGTTTATTGCCGGCGGCGGCTGTTAGCGGGATATCCGGCAAAAACTTTCCGGCAAGCGTGTTGGGGATGCAAGCGGCGGCTGCAACGACACCGAAACCGGCACTCTGACCCATGAATTCTCTTCTTCTCATAATTTCCTCCGATTGCTAGCGAGTTGGAGGTCAGTTTAATGCCGGTTGGACGTGTGAGGATTTGATTTGTCTCCAATTGCTGTAGGGCGGGGTAAGCCGCCCTTCAGGTGTGATGAATTGCATCCGCAGATTACACAGATTGATCTGTGTAATCTGTGGATTAATACTTCGCGACCCGTGGATCGACGTCCTCTGACCAGGCAGAGATTCCGCCCTTGAGATTGATCAATCGCCCCTGAAATCCCGCGCGCTTCAGTGCCTCGATCGCCTTCGCGCTGCGTACACCGCCTTTGCAATGAACGATCGTTTCCACGTCCTGATCGATCTCGTTCATCCGGCTCACAACGTGACCGAGCGGGATCAACTTCGTTCCCGGTATCCGCGCGATCTCAAACTCGTGCGGCTCGCGCACGTCGATGATCTGAATCTTATCGCCACGCAAGCGACGCGCGTTCAATTCAGTGGCTGAGATCTCTTCGAGCTTCGACTCAGGCTGCGCTAGCTGGTGCGCGGCCATGCCGCAAAACTCTTCGTAGTCGATCAACTCCTTGATCGTCGGCTGCTCGCCGCAAACAGGACACTTCGGATCCTTCCGCAGTTTGAACTCGCGGAACTTCATCGGCCAAGCATCAAACAGCAACAGACGATTAATCAGCAGATCTTCCGCGCCGAGAATAATCTTGATCGTTTCGTTTGCCTGGATCGCGCCGACAATACCCGGCAGCACACCAAGCACGCCTCCTTCCGCGCATGACGGCACGAGTCCCGGGGGCGGCGGCTCCGGATACAGGCAGCGATAACACGCGCCCTTCCCGGCCCAGAAGACACTCGCCTGCCCTTCAAAGCGGAAGATCGAGCCGTAGACGTTTGGCTTGCCACTCAACACACACGCATCGTTCACGAGATAGCGCGTGGGAAAGTTGTCCGTGCCGTCGACGATGATGTCGTAGTTGCGGAAGAGTCGCATCGCGTTGTGACTCGTGAGACGCGTCTCATGCGTTTCAATCTCTATATGCGGGTTGATATCGCGCAGGCGATCGCGCGCAGACTCGATTTTTCTACGCCCGAGATCTTTCGTGCCGTGAATGATCTGTCGTTGAAGATTCGATTCTTCCACCACGTCGAAATCAACAATCCCGATGCGACCGACACCCGCAGCGGCGAGATACATTCCGACAGGCGCGCCGAGTCCGCCCGTGCCGATCATCAACACGCTCGCGGCTTTCAGACGTCGCTGCCCCTGCATGCCGACTTCCGGCATGATCAAGTGGCGGCTATAGCGCAGGATCTCCTCGTTTGAAAGCTCCGGCAACTGTTGGCCCACTTCCGACTCGATCACAGCGCCACCGGCGATTGACGGAACGATCATGAGCGTGTCGCCGTCTTTCACGGGCGTGTTGGGGCCGGATGCGTGGCGAATGTCTTCGTCGTTGAGATAGACGTTGACGAAGTTGCGCAGCACGTTCTGATCGTTGTAGAGATGGCGGCGCAAGCCGATGTGTGTTGAGGTGAGCAGATCGAGTGCCTCACCGGCAGTTTTTGCTTCGACTGTGATCTGCGATTGCCCACCTGCGAACTGCCGTAGGGGCGCCGGGATGGTGATTGTGATTGGCATGTTTGACCCTCGAACTTTTTAACCGCGGATTACGCGGATTTCTTCTGAATTGAATCGTGATCGGTCCGGTTCCTGTTCCCACGAAAACAGATCTGTCGCCTCGTTCGCACGTGTTGACACGATGATGTACGAGTAAGTGGGCCAGGCGTGCTCGAGATCGTACTGCGACGGCACGGCCGGTGAGTCGGGATGCGAATGGTAAAACCCGACCACTTCGAGATCCTGTTCGCGCGCGTATCGCTCACCACGCATCAACTCCACCGGCTCGATCAAAAACCGGTTGCGTTTCGCACTCTCCTCGCGCGCATTCGATATCGGATAAGTCTCCGTGACGACCTTGCCTTCACTGCTGTAACGGCCGAGCAATAGTCCACAACACTCGTACGGATAATCACGCACGCCATGCGCGCGAATTTCGTCCAGTAAAGCGTCGGGAATCGTAATCATTAGACAGATAGTGCCTGTTCGATATCGGCGATGATGTCGTCGATCTTCTCGATCCCGACCGAGATGCGCACGAGGCCATCGACAATGCCCCACTCTGCTCTTCGCGCAGGGCAGAATGTCGCGGTGCGAAGCCGTCGCGGGATGCAGCACGCTCGTAAAAACGTCACCAAGACTCGTCGAACGAACAATCAACTGCAACGCGTCCATAAAGCGAAATGCCGCGTCCTTCGTATTGTCGCGCAGCTCAATCGACACAAGCGCGCCAAGTCCAGGATAATGAACACGACCGATGCCCTTATGTTCCTTTAAATAACCCGCGAGTGCGCGTGCGTTCTCACATTGCCGGTCCATCCGCACAGCTAATGTTTTCAAACCTCTTAATATCTCATGCGCGTCCCAAACACCGAGCACGCCACCAACGAGCTTCATCGTGCTTATAAGCGCGACGCTGTCCATCTCGTCGCGCGACACAACGATTCCACCCATCGTGTCGGCATGACCACCGAGATATTTTGTCGCGCTGTGAACAACGATGTCCGCGCCGAGTTTTAATGGCTGGCGCAGGTAAGGCGTGGCGAAAGTGTTGTCGATAATCAAACGTGCGCCGTTCTCATGCGCGATCTCAGCGCACACCTCGATATCACAAACTTTCAGCAATGGATTCGAGATCGTTTCCGCGATCAGAACTTGCGGGCGAAGCTCACGCGCTTTCTCGCGTACTGCCTCGAGGTCGCTGAAATCGACGTTAACCGTTGTGACACCGAAATTCGAGAACACGGTGTTTAGCAAACCTGTGGTTGCACCGTAGACATCACGCGAAGCAAGCACGGTTGAACCAGTTTTCAAGTCACACGCGATAAGCGCGGCGTGTACGGCCGCCATGCCGGTCGCGTATGCACACGCGAACGCGCCTTCTTCGACCTCGCGCACAGCTTCCTCGAGTGCAGCGATCGTTGGGTTGCCGTAACGCGTGTAGATGAATCCCTGCTTCTCACCGCTAAAGACCTGATCGATCTCCTCCATCGAGTTGTAGGTGAACGTTGCGGAGGCGTAGATCGGCGTGGCGACGGGCAGACCATCCGGCAATGGGCGTCGCTCACCTGCGTGTACCAGTTTGGTTGTGATATCGCGTTTTGTCATTTAGTCATTTAAATACCGTTCGCCGCCGTCGCACAACACTGTCACCACGACCGCCGGCTCACGCAGCGCAGCCGCCACGCGCCATGCAGCAAACACGTTGGCGCCGGAGCTTGGCCCAACACTTAATCCTTCTTGACGAGCTAATTTACTCGTCATTAATAACGCATCTTCGGTAGCAACTTCCAGCGTCTCCGTGACCAGCTTCTCGTCAAAGATCCCCGGCGTGATAGCAGTCGCCATGTGTTTCAGTCCTTCGAGCCCATGCAAAGGAGACTCGGGCTGCACTGCAATCGCTTTCAGTCGCGGGTTCAATTCTCGCAAACGTCGCGTCACACCTACAAAAGTCCCCGACGTTCCCAATCCCGTTACGAAATGCGTGACGCGCCCTTCGGTCTGTTCCCAGATCTCCTTCGCCGTGGTTTCGTAGTGCGCAAGCCAGTTCGCGTCGTTGTTGTACTGATCGGGATAAAAATACTTTTGGGAATTCTCTACGAAGATCTCGCGCGCGATGAGTTGCGCGCCGTCAGTTGACAGCATCGGATCGGTCTCGACGATCTCGACGCCATAACTCTTCAGGATTCGTTTGCGTGCGGGGCTCGCGTTCTTCGGTAAACAAACCTTCACGGCATAACCGCGTGACGCGCCGATCATCGCGTAGGCAATACCGGTGTTGCCGCTGGTTGCGTCGAGGATCGTCATGCCGGGTTTTGAGTTTGCCGCTGCGCTCTCCTTCGAGAATCATCGAGAGGGCGGCGCGATCCTTCACTGACCCGCCGGGATTGAGATGTTCCGCCTTCGCAAAAATCTGAACTCCCGGGCTGAGATCGTTTTCGAGCAATCGCAACCGTAACAAAGGCGTGTGACCGATGTGTGCTTCGATCCTGCCGGGGTCGATAACTGCCGCGGGGGTTTCCAGAATGTCGAGGTGCATAACAAAAATAAAAAACGGTCGCCACTTCAAGAAGTGCGACCGTTTCGCCGTCAAAATTGCTGGTGGTTAGCTCAACTGCTACTCCAGCCTGCAGGCGGCCGCTCGGTCGCGGTGCAATAGCACCACTGACAATAGCGACAACATGCGCAGGCCTTCGTCATGATGGCGAAACTATAGGCCCGCGCCAATGCAGTGTCAAGCTGGCCTAATGAGAGAAAGTAAGTCACACAAGACATGCTTCACCAGTCTTCTTAAATGAGGGTCCCCAGGCAAAGTTAACTAACTTAAAAAATAAACGGCCCGCCGTGAAGCCTCCTGCAAGAGATTGATTCACGCCGAGCCGCCAACACCGAGGCCAAGCCTGGTGCTTTGCTATCGCTCAGTGTAGTGCAACTGTCGCTGGAGCGGCAAGGCTCTTGGCTCGTGGCCTCCCCGAGGAGAATGCCATGAACAAGAGAGAACAAAGGGAAAGAATTGAAGGGCGCATTGAGTGTCCTTTATGTCAGTCAAACAAAGAACAATGTCCGCGCTGCCAGGCCTATGAAAGACTTCCGAAATGGCGTCTGCTTCAGGCTTTCATCACCTTTGTGATGGGAGTACCTCATCCAGATCCAAGGCAAACGCCGATCTTCAAACATCGCAAGTTTACGAGAGTAATCACCCTCTTTATCGTCTTCTACTCATCCGTAGCTCTGACGTGCTCACTGGTTGCGATGTTTGCTGCTGGAAACCTCTTCGCGCAAGTGCTGCTCGTACCACCAATCATCGCCTCGCTGATGATTACGAGTGGAACGCTAAGAACCATGAGCACTTATGTTCTGCACTACGCAGGTCATGGTGTCTTCGGCAAATACAACCGGTTCGTCGGAGAACTCGCTTCGATGACGGCGTTGACGTTGTCGTTTGACGAGTACGAAGGTGATCACATTTATAAACACCATCCTCTTTTGACATCGAAAGAGGATCCGGATCAGCGGGCGATCGCGGCATGGAAATTTGTTCCCGGCATGTCGTTCACTTACTACACCAGACGTTTGTGGCAGGTCATGCTTTCGCCACGTTATTTCTTTCTGCACCTTCGCGGTCGAATGGAGAGTCAGTT
Source organism: uncultured Acidobacteriota bacterium (assembly GCA_963748155.1). Taxonomy (GTDB): domain Bacteria; phylum Acidobacteriota; class Blastocatellia; order Pyrinomonadales; family Pyrinomonadaceae; genus PSRF01. The sequence goes on from CAVVHV010000008.1 coordinate 792,911, forward strand.
TGCGAATGATCTATCGCTGTTGCGCAGGGTCAGTGTCGTGGTATTGCATGCGACGATGCTGCTGGTTGGTTTTTCCACCTGTTTCGTTTTCGATTCGCTGACTCCTCTCTTTGCATGGGCCATCGCGTGGCTGTTGCCCCTAACGTACGGAACCTACCTGTCAATGATCTTCTTTGCGCTGGGACTCCACCGGTGGTTCATGGATCAACCACAGGGCATGAAGTCTCGCGAGTTTTATCTCTCTAAAACCGGCGCGCGCTTCTTCGGCGACCCCTTTCCAGCTAAAGACACTCCGTTTCTGAAGCGCTATGTGTCTCTTGGCAACTGGTGGTTAAGGTTGATCGTGTTGCATTTGCTGGTAGGCAAGCTCTTCGTAATGGGGATTTCTGACAATCAACAACATGACATTCATCACCTCGACCCGCATGGCACGAAGTACGAATGGTTCAATGGCATCTATTCCCGCCAATACCTCGCAACCCACGGCCGCGAAGCGGGCCACCTGTGGCATACCTGGGGTTGCGATCTTTACCGCGATCCGGCTCAACTTCGAGCGAATGGCGGGGATGTCTAAACCGAAACCTGAAATGAGCGTGCAGGACGACCGGTAGGCAAGGAGAATCTGACGTTGGGGGAAGCTGTCAAGGCTGCATATGATCAGCATGTAGCGTTTCAAAAGTGGTGCAAAGGTGGCCAGCCAATTGGCGGAATGAAAGGTTGGATCGATGGAAAGGAGGAATTCGTCGTACGCCATGCCCTTTACGAGATCTCCTTTGGCATGCCACCTTCTGACGATGCCGTATTGCAAATAACAACGCATGCGGATGGCGAGGATGTCGTACTATACAACTTACGACTTCAGGATGTATCACCGGATGGGATGAAAGAGATAAAGGACTTACCCGATGGGCAATGCATCTCGCTGACATTAACTCGAGAAATGGGAGCCGCAGCCTCCCCCGGATCAACCAGCCGTTCTTCAGTGGCAAATTTCCATGTGAAGATTGCAGTCAACACGGAATCGTTGGAGCAGGAGGTTCCCGCTGAGGACATTGTGCGCTGCGAAATTGATGATGAGACATCGGAAACAGACACCAACCATTACCGAACGAAGTCTCCATATTTCAATTGGAAGCATGGCTGGCACCCTTTTCCAGTTGGCAGGCGCGTTTGGCGGTTGTGGCACTGGCGGTTTTGCCTGTGTGTTGCGTTCTGGTCTATACCACGTTGAACGCAACTCAGGAAGCTCCGGCGAAGCGAAATGAAGCAGCGAGAGCCGGGAATCTCGGGGCCATGGCACCGGTTGCCCAACAGCCAAATGAATCGCTTTCACGTGAGGCCGGCAAAGAAATAACGAAAGAGCCGGCCTCAACCGGTTCTACAGCGCCTAGCACTGGCAAAAGTCCCGGTCTTCGGAACGATGCAAAGCATGAATCAGCAAAGGATCCTAAGGTATCGGTAAATTGGCATTCGGCTTTGCGTCTGCCAATACCGCGTTTCGAGGAAGAGGCTAAGACGGGGCCGTTGAATAACAAAGACTCGTATCAAGCAAAGAAAATCGGCGGCGCCTATGACTTCTTTGCTGGATAATGTCGGCGGAAACGAAATTCTTTGCAGCAACCGCGCTAATCTGTGACACATGTCTGACTGGCCATCACTACCGCTCGAAGAATGGAAAGATACGTGTGCGACCGTTCATATGTGGTCGCAGATCGTCGGCAAGATTCGGCTCGAACAAACGCCGCTCGTTAATCACTGGTGGAACGTGCCGCTCTACGTCTCAGCACGTGGACTAACAACCACGGCCATGCCCTACGAGGAACGGTTTTTCGAGATGGAGTTTGACTTCATCGACCACAATCTCGTGACGAAGTGCAGCGATGGGACGAGTGCGATCGTGCCGCTCGTACCGAAGTCTGTGGCGAGGTTTTATCAGGAAACAATGGATGCGCTTGAGACAGCTGGGGATTGAAGTGAAGATATGGAAGATGCCGGTGGAGATAGCGGATCCGATTCCGTTTGACCAGGATGAGCAGCATCAGTCGTACGATCGCGAATACGTCGAGAGGTTCTGGCAGGTACTGCGTTCGTCAGAGCGAGTGATGCAGGAGTTTCGATCGAGATTTATTGGGAAGTGTAGTCCGGTACACTTTTTCTGGGGCAGCTTCGATCTCGCGGTGACGCGTTTCTCGGGAAGACCGGCGCCGGTGAAGCCCGATGCTGATGTGATTACGCGTGAGGCGTATTCGCATGAGGTGATCAGTCATGGTTGGTGGCCCGGGCAAGGGCCGCTTGGGAAGCCTGCGTATTATTCCTACACCGCACCCGCGCCGGAGGGGTTGAGTGAAGCCACCGTACAACCGGGGTTTTGGAGCAAAGATTTAGGTGAGTTTTTGTTGATGTATGACGATGTGCGTTCTGCTGAAGATCCGGAAGCGTTCCTGATGGACTTTTTGCAGAGTACGTATGAGGCGGGCGCGGACCTTGCGAAATGGGATCGGGCTGCGTTGGAAAGATAGTTGTAGACAGGATTACAAGATTTACAGGATTAACAAGATTCTTATCCTGTTCATCCGGCAAATCCTGTAATCCTGTCTATATTAACCTTAGAATTTAAATCTCACCCCGAGTTGGATCTGTCTCTCACCCAGGAACGTCCGTGGACCACCAAACGGCGTTGACGCCGCCGGGTTCGTCAGCACAAGCGCTGATGAGCTCGCGATTCCATATCTCCCGGTGTTCACCGTCGCAAGGTTCGAACGATTGAACAGGTTGAACGCCTCGGCGAGAAAACTCAAATTGTACTTCTCACCAAACTTGAATCCCTTAGCCACTCGCGTGTCGAAGATGTAAATACTCGGCGTCGTGAAGCCGTTGCGCTCGGTGCCCGGTACGCGATCGGTGCTCGGATTACCATCGCGATTCGCATCGCCCGCAATCAAAGCCGAGTACGCAAATCCCGACTGCAACGTGATGATCCCCGAGAAAGTCCAATTGCTCAGCAGGTGCCGCGCAAAAGCGTTACCTGTTTGCACCGTCCCAATCTCGTAGACCGGACTGAACACAAAACGATGCCTGATGTCGAGATCGCTGCGGCCCCAATCCGAATTGATGTCGAGATTATTTTGCAGTCCCTTCGCATCGTCAGCGCCGACAACCACCATCGTCTGATCGGGTCGATTGTCTTTCGCGTCTGACAACGTGTAAGCAGCGATGAACTGAAAGCCGCGCGTGAAGCGACGCTTCAACTCCACCGCGAGTGCGTTGTAACGCGAATCGGCTGTGCTCTCAAAAACACTGATTCTCGCGAAACCCGGAATCGGACGCGCTGCCGGATGGCGCAACACGGAAAACGTTTGTCCTGACGGATCGGTCACCGTCGTCGGCACCGGCGTGCCGAGATTCACGTCGCGCGTACGACTGAGGTGCACGCCACGGAAGTAAAGATAACTGACTGACAAACTCGTGTTCGCGACCAGCTCCCGCTCGACACCGAAACGTCCCTGCTGAACATACGGCTGCGCGTAATCTCGCGAGAACAGGTACAGACTCGGATTCACGCCGCCCGCTGACGGTGGTGCGCTGAAGATGTTCGGATAAGTCGGGCACGGGTTCGGCACGAGCGTGCAGTTCAAGCTCACGCCCGTCACCTGAATACCGTTTTGCGAATGCGCGGTGCCCAGCATGATCGCAGGCGTGCGTCCGAAGAAGATTCCATAACCGCCGCGCAGCACGGTCTTCTCGTTGAACGCGTAACTGAAACCGAAACGAGGACCAAAGTTATTGCCATCGCGAATCGGAGTCGTCGTGTTCAGACCGGCAGCCGCAAGCGCCGCGCTCGGATTGTTCACCGTTGGGTCGGCGAGATCCTGCAAGTCGTAACGCAGGCCGAGATTCAGAGTGAACTTGGGACTGACGCGCCAGTCGTCCTGAACAAACAGTCCGAGCTCGTTGAGATCCGGATTAGTCGTCCCACCTGACGTTCCGGTGCCCGCAAAGTTTTGTGTGAACGCCGCCGGTGTGTTCGACGCAAACAACGCATACGAGTTGAACGTAAACTGCCCGGTAAACAAACCCGGGAAGAAGTTGAACACGCGATCGAAATTCAGATCAGCGCCGAATTTCAGGTTGTGCTTGCCTCGTGTATAGCTGACTACGTCGATGAACTGCGCGCGCTTGATCGTCGTCTCGCGGGGGCTGAAGTTGTTTCGCCCGAGCTGTAGGAAGCCGCCGCCGGTTTGAATGCGCGCCTCGGTAACGTCGCTATTCGCTTCGCCGGGCTCGCGGTCGCGGCCAAACTGAAAACGAAACTCGTTGATCAGTACCGGCGTCAGCGTCGAGATCAGCGAACCAGAGAACGTCGTAGTCTTCGCGACGCTGTTGCCCGAGTGTTCTTCGACGCTGAGTGGACCACTGTTTTCGTTGTTGTTGCCGGTGAAGTTCTGTTGATTGAAACGCAGCACAAGTTGATTCGAATCGTTTAGTTTGATGTCTGACTTGATCATGTACACGTCCTGATCGCGCCCGATCTGGTATGTGTCCAGGAAAGGCGAAAGCAGGTTGCGAATGTTCGCCGGCTGCGCGAAGAAGTTTGGCGGGTCGACGACATTCGGAATATTCGAGCGCTGTCCGTCGTAAGCGAAGAAGAAAAACGCGCGGTCGTGCTTGATTGGACCACCGATCGTGCCGCCAAACTGGTTGATCTGCGACTTGGGACGTTTCGCACCACGCGCGGTCAGGATAGGCGTGTTGGAGTTCAACGCTTCGTCGCGAAAGAATTCAAACGCACTGCCGTGCCAATCGTTGGTGCCTGACTTCGTGACCACATTGATGACAGCGCCACCCGCGCGGCCAAACTCAGCCGAGAATCCGTTTTGATTGACTTGAAACTCCTGCACCGACTCTTCTGAAAACTGGTACGGCGGGCGTGTGCCGGTGCGACCGAATGACTGTCCGAAGAAAGTGTTGTTGTTGTCAGCGCCGTCGACCTGAAGACTATTGAGCGTGCCTTTCTGACCACCGACAGCGAGGTCGCCTTGTCGCGTTGGATCGCGCACGACGCTCGGCGTGAGGGTTGCGAAGTCGAGAAAGTTGCGACCGTTCACGGGCAGGTTTTGGATCGCGCGCTCGTTGACGACTGATGAGACTGAAGTGCGAGTTGTTTCGACGACTTGTCCTTCTGCGGAAACGTCGACCATCGCCACGGTCGCATTGCCGACCGCGAGCTGAATGTCGAGTGGCGTCTGGCCGCCGACAGTCACGATGACGTTTGTGAAAGTCGCAGGCGTAAATCCCTGCGCGCCGCTTGTTTCAACTTTGTAAGCGCCTGGGGGAAGAAAGACGATGCGATAGATGCCCTCGTCATTTGTCTGTGCGCTTTTTTGCAGGCCCGTGGCCAGGTTGGTTGCGCTGACTGTGACGTTGGGCAGCGAAGCGGCATTGGGGTCAGTGACGCGGCCTTCGATGTTTCCGGTGTTTGCTTGTGATTGCGCGTTGATGTTCAGGGCGATAGAAAAAAGGAACACGAGGAGTAAGGGGATTCTTAACAGCATGATTTGTTTCCTTAGTTGGAGACAGGATTTACAAGATTTTTCAGGATTAGCAAGAGCCATCCTGTCAATCTTGAAAACATCTTGTAAATCCTGTCTAAGGTTTATGTCTTCAATGGGCGCCACAAGGCCGCGAGTCGTTTACCACTCGCAGTTTGCAGCAGGCTCATTACGCCCATGTAGCCGAAGCCGAAAAAGAACAGCAGCAGAAAAGGAATCGTTCCCCACATGTGAAGTCGCGCGGAGTACGCTATGGCGAGGAGAAAGTAAACAGCAAAACTCAACTCGAGCAGCGGCAGCCAACCGCGTTTGCGTTTGTACTTCTTTCGCTTCCAGGTGGCGTCGCTAGTCTCTTCAACACGATACTTCGGCGTCCGCACGAATTCAGATTTCACACCCAGCAGCGCTTCCAACACAGCGCGCGCATTCGAAAAAGCGAGGCCAATACCGAGCCCCATCACGAGCGGTAAGTGCAACAGACGCGGCGTACGCTTCTTGTCGAGATACCAAACCGCCGAGCCATAAAACAGCACCACCGAGATCGATGAGAAAAACAACAGCGGCAGATCCAACACCATCAAGTGGTAAAACGGTTGGTTGTAACGCACCAGCAGGAGGGGAAACTGGAGGAAACTCGCGACGATCATCAGCGGATAGCTGATGTTGCCCGTCAAACGGAAAAACATTTCCAGCTTCACGCGAAACGGCAGCGGCGCCAGCCAGATGCGCGGGTAAAGCTTGATTCCGACCTGCATCACGCCCTTGGCCCAACGTCGCTGTTGTGCTTTGAAGGCGTTGATCTCGACCGGGATCTCCGCGGGTGCTTCCTCGTCGAGCAGGTAAACGAATTTCCAGCCCATCAACTGCGCGCGAAAACTCAGATCGGTGTCTTCAGTTAACGTGTCGTGCTGCCAGCCACCGCTCAACTCGATTGCCTTTCGACGCCAGATGCCGGCAGTGCCGTTGAAGTTGAAGAAGCCGCCAGTGCGATTGCGTGTGGTTTGTTCGACGACGAAGTGACCGTCGAGCATGATCGTCTGTAGACGCGTCAGCAGGTTGTAGTCGCCATTGATATGCGACCAGCGCATCTGCGCGCAGCCGACCATCGGATCGGTAAAGAAGTCGACCAGCTTGCGCAGGCAATCAGGCTTGGGAACGAAGTCGGCGTCAAAGATGGCGAGCAGCTCGCCCTTGGCAAACTTGTTGCCGTTCTCGAGTGCGCCGGCTTTGAAACCGGTGCGATCGGCGCGGTGGATGTAGTGAATATCGAAACCCTGCGCCGCATACTTCGCGACTACGGCTTCAGCGACGCCCACTGTCTCGTCAGTCGAATCGTCCAGCACCTGGATCTCGAGCTTCTCGCGTGGGTAGTCGATTGCCGTGACGGCTTTGAGCAAACGATCGACAACGTACAGCTCGTTGAAAAGCGGAAGCTGGACCGTGATCGTGGGCAGCTCTGCTTCGGAATAATGCGCGCTGGGTGTCGGGACGAAGTTTTTGTAGCGCCAGAAGTCGATGACCTGCTTGATGCGGTATGCGCCGTAAATGGCTAGCGTGCCGAGGATCGCAAAATAGAGAATCAGGATGATCCAGTCGAAGGTGTCGAGCTGGTAAAGCGGGCTGATATTTCCCCAGGTTTTATTGACGAGATCGTGGAAGTACTGCTCGAAGAGGGCTTGCGGCGGCGGCCCTTTCGGGCTGGGCCATGGCGTCGGTGCTGGGGACTGAAAAATCATGAATTACGGTATTTCCAAAAGCGCAAGATTCTACCTTAATGGGGCAGGCATTGCGAAGTCGCGGCCGCGTGTTTCAAATCCGGCGGTCTGGGGCGCTGTAGTCGCTGGGAGCGGCCGCGATGCGTTCCGGCGATGCGAGCGTGAATGTCACTGGCCGTGGCTCGTGTGTTCGCTTTGTGAGCGAACGGAGGCTCAAATCCGCTATTCCCGGCATGACGTAAAACACGGCCACACTGCCGAGCAGCGCTCCGGTGAGCAAACGAGACGTGTGCGTGTTTTCCCAAAACCCGAAAAAAGTCAGGCTAAAGTCGATTGCGAGTGGCAGAGCGGCAAGGATTAAGAGGCTCCGCGGCGGTGTGGCGGTGTTTCTCAGTGAGCGGACCAGCGGGTAAAGCAACAACGTGAACGCGAACCCAGCGTAGATCCCCGTGCAGCGCGAGCAAACGGCGAATTTGTGACCGTCGATGAAATAGGAGCGCTCCGGAAGCTGGTGACAAAGCGTTCCAAACGCGCGATAGATCGCGAAAGCGAGGCCGTTATGACCGCCCGCAGCCGCGAGGGGCGCCACGAGGATCAGCGAAACCAGAGCTGTCACCGTCGCCGCACTCACGAGCCAAAAAACCAGCGGCCTGCGCGTCGGCACCACCTGCGGAATGTACGGCGTCATTTTTGTGCTTTTTGTGCCTTTTGTGGCTAAAAACGGATGACAGTATCCGGACCACCTTCGATGTGCAACGTGTCAACAAATCGAATGTGGCGCGATTCGGTCGTCATCACCACCGAATGCGTCCGCTTGCCCGATCCGAAAAAGCGCACACCCTTCAGCAACGCACCATCAGTCACACCAGTCGCAGCGAAGATGATCTTCTTCCCCGGCGCGAGATCGTCCGTGTCGTAAACCTTGTTATGGATCCTTGATCCCCATCGTCGCGAGCCGGTCAAGCACTTCATCACGCGACGGCACCTTGTCTTTATCTACACCCAAGCGATCCGGATCGAAAACCAGTCGCGCCTGGATCTCGCCGTTCAAACACTTCATCGCCGCGGCAGTGATAACGCCTTCCGGCGCGCCGCCGATTCCCATCAACGCGTGGATGTTTGTTCCGGCGACCGCCGCCGAGATACCCGCCGAGAGATCACCGTCAGAAATCAAACGAATGCGAGCGCCCGCGGCCCTCACGTCTCCAATCAGTTTTTTGTGTCGCGAACGATCGAGCACGATCACCGTGAGGTCTTCGATGTCGCGTCCCAGACGACGTGCGATGTTCTTCAGGTTGTCTTTCACGGGCGCATCGATATCAACGACGCCGCGTGACGATGGTCCAACCACGATCTTGTCCATGTAAATGTCAGGAGCATTGAGCAGTCCACCACGCTCGGCGGCCGCGAGCACTGCGATCGCGTTGTTCGCGCCGAGCGCGCAAAGATTTGTGCCTTCGAGCGGGTCAACCGCGATATCAACTTCCGGGCACGACTCGGCGATCTCGTCGACCACACCAAAGCCGCCTCCGACCTCTTCACCGATGTAGAGCATCGGCGCTTCGTCGCGTTCGCCTTCGCCGATCACGACGCGCCCGCGCATCGGCACCGTATCCATCACTTCTCGCATCGCCTCGACAGCGACGTGGTCCGAGAATTTCCGATCGCCCTGGCCCATCGTTTTAGCTGAGGCAATTGCAGCGGCTTCGGTTACGCGCAAGAAATCCAAAGACAGCTCGCGCTCTGTCCTGAGGTCGTCACCCATCTGTGTCTCCTGGTTAAGGAATCAGGTTAAAATGCCCATTCATACTAGCATACTAGACAAACGCAACTCTAAACTGTACTCTCACGCGCACTCTTCGTTTCTGGGCCTCATCACTATGGATCGAAGAATAGAGCTCATCATCTCAAAGATTAAAAAAGACACCACGGCTCCGTGGGACGTTCCGACACTGGCAGTGCTCGTGAACCTGTCACCGTCGCGCTTCCGTCATCTATTTAAACAAGAGACTGGAACGAGTCCGGCGCAGTACCTGAAAGACCTCCGGCTGCGCAAGGCGGAGAAGATGTTGCGCACGACGTTTCTCAGTATCAAGCAGATCCTGAAGCAGGTTGGGATCGCATCGAACGCTCACTTCGTACGCGACTTCCGACGCAAATACGGAACAACACCAACCGCTTACCGCCGCACGCTCAAACGCAAACAGAACCGAGCGCGCTAGCGCTATGCACCGTAGCCACTTCTGGCAAAATTTAGCCGTTTTCGACAAAAAACAGTCATTGACTACGCTGTTGATTGAGACTAGATTGCCGCTCACCCATCAATAGTCAATCCTTTCAAAATGTAAGGTTGGGGCTAACTGTAGGGGCGGCCCTCTGTGGCCGCCCCTGTCCGGAAACACAATGTGGAACCCTCGGGCGGCCACAGAGTGCCGCCCCTACAGTTGCTTTTGACATTAATGAATACATTCACGAAACGGAGTCATAAAAATGTTTTCCTCACGCTCGATTATCTGGTCCACATGTTTGGTCCTGCTGTTGGCAGTCGCGGCTTCTGCGCAAACGTCTGAGACGGTGTTGGCGACAGTCAACAACACCGACATCACGCAAAAGCAAGTAGATGATTCGGTGTCGTCGCAAATCTACCCGTTACAGCAACAGCTCTACGCTATTCGTAAAGCCGCGCTGGAGAATCTCGTTACCACAAAGATTCTCGAGAGCGAGGCGACCTCACGACGCATCTCGATCGAAGATCTGCGAAAGCAATTGACACTTGGGGAGGTGAATGTCACGCGCGCGCAGGTCGAAGAGGCTTACAAGCAGAACGCATCGTTCTTCGCAACGATGAGTCCTGACGAGGCGCGGGAACGGTTGCGTCTCGATCTGGAGAACCAGGCACGCATGAAAAACTACCGCGCGGGCCTGGACGCGTTGCGAAAGAAGTGGACCGTCACGATGAACTTACCGCCGCCAGTGTTTGTTTCAGAGCTGGATGATGGAGTGTCGCCTGTTAAAGGCGCGAAGGATCCGGTCGTGACGATCGTGGAGTTTTCCGACTTCGAGTGCCCGTTCTGTAAACAAGTGCAGAGTGTGCTCAGGCAGATCGTTGAAAGCTATGGCCGGAAGGTACGGCTCGTGTTCAAGCACTTGCCGTTGGAAGGTCATCGCAATTCGCTGCCGGCGGCGCGAGCGGCTTATTGCGCCGCCGAGCAGGAACGGTTCTGGCAGTTTCACGATGCGCTCTTCGCTGCGGGCAACTTGTCGCCTCCGGTCTTCGAACAGATTGCATCGGATCTGGGCCTCGGTTTGCCGAAGTTCCAGGAGTGTGTTGCTTCGGAGCGGTCGCGAGCTGCTGTCGTCAAAGACATTGAAGCTGCAAGACTGCTGCGAATCGAGAGCACACCGAGTTTCGTAGTAAATGGAAAAGTAGTTAAAGGGGCGCTGAGCTTTGCCGATTTTCAAAGAATCATCGAGCAGGAGCTAAACGAACGCGCTACACAAAAACAATCCTCAATGAATTAGGAGATCCTCACAATGAAACGAGCTGTTTGTCTGGTCTTTACTTTGCTTCTTTCTTTCGTTGGTCCAGTGCTCGCCCAGGAGCGGTCCAGCGCTGCACAGGAAAAAATCGTTCGCGAAACTTATCGCAAACTTGAAATCTACAACGCCGCCGCTCAGGTTTTTGAGAACGAACGCACGCGCCGGCCTTTCCGATCAGAGGCGAGCCTGAAATTCGAGCTTGGAGATTTTCGCGCCGGCAATGTTCAGGAGATCTTGAACAAGCCGTATGCGGAACTGGTAACAATGCCTTCCGCCGACGTCGTGTCGTTAACACGTGGTGGGCACGCTCAGGATGGTGGACCACAGGAAGCCACGTTTGGCGCGGCATGGGAGCATGGGCAGTATGCTTCGGTGTTCGATCCCGGTTGGACCGTGGCCGATGTGTTTCATTTCGAAGCCGCGCGGTATTACGACATCAGAACGTATGTTTCTTATCAGGTAACTGTCAGGCTTGATGGAAGGGCGAGAAACTATCGGGCCGTTGCGTTGTTTCATGAAGGCGCGGATGGTTCTGGGGTTGGGGCGCCGGAGTTTTGGGATGCGATCGTTAATGGAGTCGGGAATGTCTGGGAAGAAAAGCGTCCGCCGTACAAAGCGAAGAATGGAATCGTCTTTGAGACGAGTGTTTCGACTGGTGGTGATTACACGACCGAGATAGTCCCGGACGACGGAACGGAAGGGACGCTCTTTTCCTCGACTCCTTTGGGTTTCTGGATCAGCGGAGACGAAGCTGAGCATGCGTCAGGTCTTCATGGCGGCACGGCCGAGTACGCGGGTAATTGCACTCTGCTCCTGAACAAGCAGCAACGTTGTTCCGTCGGAATCAGTAAATTCGCGGCTTTCGAAACCGGCTCGCTCAGTAACACCACTCCGTTTTTCTGGCACGTCGGGTCGAAGGATCAGAAGACGGAGAACCGGACCGGGGCACTCGGCAGCACTATTTCGTGTGCGGCTGCGACGGGAGTGGCGTATTCCTCGTGCTTCTTAGGTACGAACTGTGGCGGGTCCGCGTCCGTGTCACTGAGTGTCCTCGTCGCTTCCGCTACAGCAACCGTATCCGGCGGCAACCTCTGGCACGACGTGAATGCCGAACACTTCAGTTGTGCACTCGCCACCGCCGGTAACATGTGTACTACGCCTGCTTTCGATGGAACCTGTCCGATCGGGACCAGTCCAAACGGATCGGGTTTGTGTTGCTTCAGTAGTAACACAAACACTTGCAATACGACTTTCGCGAGTCGTTGTATGAGGTTTGGAGGCGAGTATGAGTTCCTGACTTGCACCTGTTTAGGCTGCGACACGTGCGGAGGCTCACCAATCGTCATCGATATCGCCGGTGATGGTATTGCGATGACAAACCCGGCTGATGGAGTAGATTTTGATCTGAACGGAAACGGAACCAGAGATCGTCTGGGTTGGACACGACCCGGTTCTGACGATGCCTGGCTGGCCCTCGATCGCGATGGCAATGGAAACATCGACCGGGGCGCTGAACTGTTTGGAGACTTCACCGCGCAGCCGCCTCAAGTAACAAAAATGGATTTCTGGCACTCGCTGAGTTTGATAAACCGGGGAATGGCGGCAACGCTGACGGCGTGATCGACAGTCGTGACTCGGCCTTCGAGAGTCTTCGTTTATGGCAGGACAAAAATCACAACGGCGTTTCTGAGCCCGATGAGCTGCACACGCTCGCGGAGTTGAACGTCAAGGCACTCGAGCTGGACTTCAAGGAGTCGAAGCGTGTTGATGAGTTCGGGAATGAGTTCAAGTATCGAGCAAAAGTAAAAGACGCCACCAATGCCAGCGTCGGTCGCTGGGCCTGGGACGTCTTCCTTTCACACTAAATTCGTCTGTAATCCGCGTAATCCGTGGTTGATTTGCTACGGATTACACGGGTTCTATTTCTTAAATGGCGGCAACGTCCGGCGCGCGGGCTTCTCTTTCTTCAATCCGAGGGCCCAGTCGGCTTGCATCAACGTATGAATGTCGCGCGTTCCCTCGTAGATGATTGCGGCTTTGCAGTTACGCAGGTAGCGCTCGACCGGGTAATCGTTTGAATAGCCGTTGGCGCCGTGGACCTCGATGGCCATCGAGGCGGCCTTCTCACTGCGCGTCGTGGCTTGCCACTTCGCGAGGCTCGTCGCCTTCGCGTTTGGCTTGCCCTCGTTCTTCAACCAGCCGGCGTGCAGCCACAGCAGGTGGCTCATCTGGTAATCGGCTTCCATCTCGGCGATCTTCTGCTTCACGAGCTGGTGGTTCGCGATCTTCGTGCCGAACGTCTCGCGCGTGTTGGCATAAGCAACCGAGGCATCACGCGAAGCGCGGATCACTCCGGTGGCTCCGGATGCAACGGTGTAACGACCCTGCTCGAGCGCGAACATCGCGATCTTGAAGCCCTCGCCTTCTTCACCAACCATGTTCTCCTGCCGCACTCGCACGTCCTGTAAAGAGAAGTAACCCGTGTTGCCGGCACGAATGCCGAGTTTGCCGTGTATCGTTCCCGACGAAAAACCCTTCATGGTGCGCTCGACGATAAAACACGACATGCCGGTGTGATCGCGCTTGCGCCTCTTTTCTTCGTCGGTCCAACAGAAGAAAAGAAAGTTGTCAGCAACGTCGGCCAAACTGATCCACATCTTCTCGCCGTTCAGCACCCACTCGTTGCCTTCACGACGCGCCGTGGAACGCGCGCCCACCACGTCAGAACCAGCGCCGGGCTCAGTCAAACCATAGGTCGCGATCTTTTCGCCTCTCGCCTGCGGCGCGAGATATTTCTGCTTCTGCTCTTCAGTGCCCCAGGTGTAGAGCGTCAACGAGTTCAAGCCAGTATGGACCGACATCACCACGCGCAAAAAGGTGTCAACCGCTTCAAGCTCCTCGCACACGAGCCCGAGCGAGATGTAATCGAAACCAGCGCCGCCATATTCCTCCGGAATGCAAACTCCGAGCAGGTTCAGGGCGGCCATCTTCTTCAGTACCGACGGGTTAAATTGCTGCTTTTCATCCCACTCTTTTATGTGCGGCGCGACTTCCTTCTGTGCAAATTCGCGCACTGTTTGCACGAGGGCCTTGTGGTCGTCGGTCAGTTCAAATTCGATCATTTCATTACTCTTTCCAGTAGCGTGCTAAAAATGACCGGACATCATGCTTTAATCCCGTAAATCTTGCAAATCCCGTAATCCTGTCAAAGGTTTGTAGCTAAATTCTGTACGCGCTAACCACTTTGCTATACTTCGACGCATGCCGAAAAAAAAGCAGGCGGGCGAAGTAACCACCATCGGTCTGGTGCAAATGAGTTGTGTGCCCGAGCCGGAAAAGAACCTCAAAAAGGCGATCGCCGGAATCAATGACGCCGCGAAACGCGGCGCCCAGATAGTTTGTTTGCAGGAGCTCTTTCGCTCGCAGTACTTCTGCCAGACGGAAGACATCCAGCTCTTCAAACTGGCGGAAACAATTCCCGGCCCAACGACCGAGGCGCTCAGCAAAGTGGCGCGTCAAAAGAAGGTCGTGATCATCGCCTCGCTTTTCGAAAAGCGCGCCGCCGGTGTGTATCACAACACTGCCGTGATGATCGACGCGTCCGGGCAAATCGCGGGCAAGTATCGCAAGATGCACATCCCTGACGATCCGCTTTACTACGAAAAGTTTTATTTCACGCCCGGAGATCTCGGCTTCCAATCGCACGACACTACCTACGGCAAGATCGGCACGCTCGTCTGTTGGGACCAGTGGTTTCCGGAAGCGGCGCGACTGACGGCACTCGGCGGCGCACAGTTTCTGTTTTACCCGACTGCGATCGGTTGGCTCCCTGACGAAGAGCAGGAGATGAATGAGGCCCAGCACTCGGCGTGGGAAACGATTCAACGTGGACATGCGATTGCGAATGGAATTTACGTCGTGGTCGTGAACCGCGTGGGTCGCGAAGGCAAGCTGAACTTTTGGGGCCAGTCGTTTGTGGTGGATCCGTTTGGTCGCATCATCGCCAAAGCCTCCGCGGACAAAGAAGAAGTGCTGGTCGTCGAATGTGATCTTTCAAAGATCGAAGAGACTCGACAAAACTGGCCTTTCCTGCGTGACCGTCGCATTGACGCGTATGACGGACTTCGTTTCAGGTTCGGTGGATCGGTATGAGTTACGGCCTACTGGATGTGATCGGCAACATCGGCGTCGTGGTGCTGATAATCGCTTACCTGATGTTGCAGTTGAATAAACTCAGCAGCAATGGTTTGGCTTATTCACTCTTAAACGCTATCGGCGCCGGCTGTATCATCGTTTCACTCCTCGTGAACTTCAATCTCTCTGCTTTCATCATCGAAGTCTTCTGGGTTTTGATCAGCTTCGTCGGCATCTACCGGTACTTTCGACTGAAGGCACTCCGCTCTCAAACTCTCGATGGCTGAACGAGGATCACAAACACCTTCAGAGCTCGGCTTCCGCATGCCCGCGGAATGGCATCCTCATCATTCGACGTGGCTCACGTGGCCCAAAGATCCGGAAACGTGGCCCGATCGCGTGACACAAGTCGAGCAGATCTATCTCGAGATGATCGCGGCGCTCACTCCACACGAGATCGTCAACCTGCTGGTTGACGACGACGAAACAGAACAAGCGGTGCGCAACCGGTGTAGCGCGGCCGCGGCTTCGCGCATCCGTTTCCATCACATTCAGACAGTCGACTCATGGATTCGAGACTATGGGCCAAATTTTCTGCTCGATCCAAACGGCGAAGGTGCTTTCAACGATTGGATCTTCAACGCGTGGGGAAACAAGTACGAAGTGCTCAAGAAAGACGACACGGTCCCGCAGCGGTTGGAATCATTTCTGAAGATGAAAAGGTTTTCACCGGGAATCGTGATGGAAGGCGGATCGATTGAAGTAAACGGCGCCGGTTGTGTTCTGACGACGGAGCAATGTCTTTTGAATCCAAACCGCAACCCCGATCTGTCGCGTGAAGAGATTGAGCGGTATTTGAAAGACTATCTCGGCGTGACGAAGGTTTTGTGGCTCGGTGAGGGCATTGTCGGCGACGACACTGACGGTCATATCGACGACATCGCCCGTTTCGCCGCTTCCGATGTGATCGTCTGCGCAGTTGAAGAGGATCCGGAAGATGCGAACTACGAAATACTCCAGGACAATTTGGGGCGTCTCAAATCGATGACAGACGCGACGGGAAAGCCTTTCGAGATCGTCACTTTACCGATGCCGGGAATTGTCGGCGGAAGCAGCACCGGGACTCGCGATCTCGAACGTCTACCTGCCAGCTACGCAAACTTCTACATCGCCAACAACGTCGTTCTCGCTCCGGTGTTTGGTCATGCCAACGATCAACGTGCGGTCGACACGCTTCAACGACTCTTCCCTACTCGTCAGATTGTGCCGATTAACTGCGAACCACTCGTCTGGGGAATGGGCACGATCCACTGCGTCACGCAACAGCAGCCGCAGTAAGTTAGCCACAGATTAAACACAGATCTAGTAAATCCGCGTTTTATCCTTTGCGGCTAATAATTTTCTGTGCCTCCTCGATGGCCTCATCAAGATTCCGCACGCGTCCATCCAACTGCATCTCGTAAACCGCGCGCGTGATCTCTCCCATCCGCGGCCCAGGCTCGATTCCCAGATCCAACAAGTGTCGCCCAAGCAGTAACGGCTCCGGCGGGCGCTGCTCCACTTGCAACTCTCTCGAGCGCTCGATAAACCACTCCTGCGCCTCCGACCCGTACCACTTCTCGCGCGGCACCCATTCCGCATTACGCCCAAGCGAATCGGCCTTGGCCACGCGATACAACAGATCCGGCTCACAGCGACGCGCCAGACGACGAAACGCTCCCTCACCAACCTCGTCACGCTTCTTGTAAAACTCGCCCGGCTTCAAATGCTCGCGCACGAGCGCGATTACCTGTGCTCGCACGTTATAACCGTCGATAGTGTGTACATTGACGCGATCAAGAAAACTCTCAGCCGGCGGCACGCCCGCTTCCTCATGCCCACGCGAACGCCACCTGCCCTCGAGAAACTCCGTCGTAGCCGGCTTGCCGAAATCATGCGCGAGCGCCGCAAGCATGACTGTGACTTGTCGCGGGTACGAAAGATCCTCGATCAATTCGCGCGCGCGATCGATCACGAGCTGCGTGTGTACAAAAACGTCGCCTTCAGGATGCCACTCCGGATCCTGCGGCACTTCGATCAAGCTCTGGATTTCCGGGAACAGTTTTTCGATCGCGCCCAGCCGTCGCAACCACTCGAGCCCTATCGACGGGCGCGACGCTCGCAGCAACAGCTTCTCCATCTCACCCCAGATCCGCTCGGCAGGCAGATCGCTCAGATCGATCGTGCGACAAAGCTCAACCGTGTCGGGATCGATGTCGAACTCAAAACGAGCTGCAAACTGCGCCGCACGCAGCACGCGCAAACTGTCTTCCGCAAATGTATCTTTCGAGACTGCGCGAAGAACATGCTGATCGATGTCACGTTGACCATTGAATGGATCGATCAGCTCACCAGTTGAGTGGATCCTGCAGGATAGCGTTGATGGTGAAGTCGCGACGGCTCGTCGCTTCAGCAATGCTCATCGACGGATCGCCTTCGATCACAAAAGCTTTGTGACCGCGTCCTGACTTACGTTCACGGCGCGGGATCGAGACGTCGAGATGGTGGCCGAGCTTGTAGACGGTGAATGCTTCACCGACGATGTTGACTGGACCAAACTGGTCGAGGATCTCTCGCAGACGACGCAGGATCCAGATTGTAAACTTCGAGGTCCCAGTCTTTGGGTTGGCCGCTCATCAACTGGTCTCGAACACAGCCACCGACGAGCAAAGCACGACCACCCGCGTCGTGAATAGCGCGGGCGAGAGACAAGACTTTGTGATCCGTGTTATCCGTGGCTAATTCAATCTTCTTCAGGCGACTCTACCAGCACCTGCACGCCACGCGTGGATGGGAGGCAACTGATCACCTGCGCGCGATCGATCTTCGTCATTTCGCTGCCGGCGGCGTGCCAGAGCTTCACCCAGAAAGTTCGCGTGGCCCCGTGAACCGCGAAAGTTGAGCCGTCGATCATCACCGGCACCGGCTCCGCAACCGTCCCGGCGCGCAACGTCTCGAGCAACTCCGGAATATACGGCTTAAACTTATCAAACTGGACCAACACCGCGCGGTCATCGATCTCCGCCGGCGGCAGCTCGACCGGATCTTCCGACTCGAGCAGAAGCCGCGTCTCAGTTTGTTGATTCCGTTTCTTAACGACAGGCATAAAACTTAAATCGAGTCCGGCGCCGAAACCGGGTACGGCTTCAAACGTTTCTGCAAATGCTCCGCAAGATCGGAAACTTTGATCCGCTCCTGCTCCCACGTATCGCGATCGCGCACTGTAACCGCTTCATCTTCGAGCGACTGGTGATCGACCGTGATGCAAAACGGAGTTCCAATCTCATCCTGGCGCGCATACAGTTTGCCGATACCGCCCGTGTCGTCGTAAACAGCGCGTAACACCGGTTGCAGCGATCGCTTGATCGCCTTCGCCATGCCGACGATCTCGGGTTTGTTCTTCGCGAGCGGCAGGATCGCAGCTTTGATCGGTGCGAGCTGCGGGTTCAGTTTCAGGATTACTCTCGTCTCGCCTTTATCGTTCGTCTTTTCAGAGTAAGCATCCATCAACACTGCCAGCACGGTCCTGTTCACACCCGCCGCCGGTTCGATGACGTGCGGATAAAAACGCTGCTTTATTGTCTCGTCAAAGTATGAAAGATCCTCAGTCGAGTCGGGGTTGATGCGTTTCCCTTCCGCGTCGAGTTTATTTTTAGAGTGGGTGCCTAAATCAAAATCAGTCCGCCACGCAATTCCCATCAATTCTTCCCACGGCTTTTCACGTTCCGGGAAATACCTGTACATGATATCGACTGTGCGTTTGGAGTAATGCGCCAACTCATCTTTCGGAACTTCATACAAATAGAGATTCTCGCGATCGAGACCGAGAGAGCTAAACCACTCCAGGTATTGTTCGACCCAGTAGTCCACGAGCTGCGAGTGTTCGGCAGTTGGCGCAACAAAATACTCCATCTCCATCTGTTCGAATTCACGCGTTCTCAGGATGAAGTTTCCGGGAGTCACTTCGTTGCGAAAAGACTTACCAACTTGCGCGATACCAAACGGCAATTTGCGCCGCATCGTGGTCTGCACATTCAAAAAGTTAATGAATATGCCCTGCGCGGTTTCGGGTCTGAGATAGGCCAACGCGGTCGGATCATCATCCGCGACCGCTCCCAACTTCGTTTGCAGCATCGTGTTGAACGGCCGCGCTTCGGTCCAATCGCTCGCGCCACAGGAAGGGCACTTGTTATCGACGATCTTGTCAGCCCGAAAACGGCCTTTGCACTTGCGACAATCAATCAGCCAATCATTGAACGTCGCCTCGTGACCGGAGTACTTCCAAACGAGACGATTGAGAATGATCGAGGAGTCGATGCCTTCGATATCGTCGCGGTCATAGACGAGCCAGCGCCACCAGGCTTGTTTGACGTTGTTACAGAGCTCGACGCCGAGTGGTCCATAGTCCCAGGCACTGCCGAGGCCGCCGTAAACTTCGGAAGAGGGGAAAACAAAACCTCGCCGCTTGGCGAGAGAAACGATAGTGTCGATGTTTGGTGCAGGCACGAATACAGGATTATCAAAATTCCGCAGATTAGTACAAATAAGCCGCGGATTTACGCGGATAAACGCGGATCAGAATACGAATATTTTCAGATCTGCGTTCATCCGCGTAAATCCGCGGCTCATTAGTCTGTTTACTTACTTGGTGTTTGAATGTTGACGTCGATCTTCTGCGTTCCTCCGCCTCCAAATAGTCGTCCTCTAAACATGAACAACCCAACCAGTATGATAAGCACAAAAATCACCACAATAGCGACCACGCCGACGCTGCCGCTACCACCACCTTCTTCGGCCATGAAGGCTCCTCCTTGTTTTGAACGAGACTAAGCAGGGGGCTAAGTGGAGGGAACTGCGTAACTGTAAACCAGAAAGACGCCAGGTACAAAGTTAATAGGTCCTATAGGACTTATAGGACCTCTTTAGCTTTAACGTTTGCGGCGTTTAATTTCGCCTGCCTGAACAGTCGGCGTAGCTTGCGGGGCGGTAGCGCCACTCGGAACAACCCACAGCTCAACGCTGTCTTCCTCGCGGTAACCACCGTTAACAACCGTGAGTCGCGAAGCACTGATGCCGCGCTCCGTAACCATGTACTCCTTCGCGCGAGTCATCAGCTTCTCGACCTGGCCGACCGGGCTCATCCGTCCACCGTACGCGATGATGTAAGCGCGCGTGGTCGGATCGTTCTGCAATTCGACTGCAAGGTTGTCGAGACGCGCTTTCTGATCGTCGAAAGTGCAGTTGTTACACTCGTCAAACTCACGAGCAACAATTACCACTTTCTTCATCGGCGCGATGATCGACACTGCCTGTGCGCTCTGAGCACATGACGGATCAGACGATCCATCGTCAGCAGTTAACGTGGCAATGATGCGTTGTCCGCCGAGTCCGGTAGAGTCGACATTCAACGTTGAAGTGCCTAAGCCACTGATGATGGAAGCACTCGAAGGAGTGACTTTCCACGTGTAATTCAGTGAGGAGTTGCCGCTGTAAGCGACATCGGCGGTGAATGTAATGATCTCGCCTTCAGTAACCTGATTCGGGGCGGAGATGTTTACCGGGAACGGGCACGGCGACTTCGGCAACGGCGGCAGCGGACGGTAATTCACGACGACGCACTTCACGCGGCCCGCGGGAAGCTCGACTTCACGTGTCCAAAACTGGCCGTTAGGCAATCTCACCTGCACTGTGTGCAATCCCGCATCGAGATCGAAGGCACGGTAATCGGTTGTTGTTTCGCCGCGCGGCTTGCCGTCAATCATCAGCAAGAGACCGCCCGGATTCGTCTGAATCTTGATCGTTGCGTACTTCGCCTTTCTTCGGCTTGGCAGACGCCGTAGTCGCCGGAGCCACAAAGAAGACAAACGCAAACAAAGCTATAAAAGCAAACTTGAGATTACGGAGGATGTTGTTGCGTCGTCGACATTATTCGTCCTCCTTAATCTGCTCTAAAACTTTCGACTTCGCGTAACGGCGTCGCAAGCCTGCACCCGCCGCGACCAATCCGCTTCCGAACAGCAGCAACGACGCAGGCTCAGGAGTGGGAGTTGGCGTCGGCGTTGGGTTCGAAGGTGGAGTCGGCGTTGGTGTTGGGTTTGATTCGTTTTCGTCACAACAGTCGTTTATGAAAACGACGGGCACTGCCGCCAGAAACAGGAATGGCCACTTCGGAAAAGCAGCGCCGGCGATAAAAATTTCACCGCAATCGCAGATCGTTCCTTCAACTTCGCCCTCTTCAATGTCTTCGACGCCGATTGTTTTTCCTTCGGCGGCAACTATCACACTGGAGATAATCGACTCGGGTTTGCGCAGTTGGTGTTGGACCTTGAGTCTTTGCTACCGACTCGCCTTGGTCCATTCTGTTGCGTGCCTTTCGGATCCTGCGCAAGCGTGTTGAGCCGCAGATCGAGAACACCTTGAGAGCTGGTAAGAGTTTGGACCACCTGGTTGACTCTTACCGGTTCAGCCAGGGCGGGCACCGCAGTTAAAAGAAGAAAGATCAAAGTCGCTGGGAGCACGCGACCGATTCGCCCACGTGTTTGGGGGTTTTTAGTTAAGTACTGGGCAGAAATTGAATTTCATACGATTTGAGCGACAAACCGCCTTAGCCTTATTCGAGTTTCTAATCCACTACAAGGACAGTGCTAATAACCAAAAAACTCCAGCCGCACGCATCGTTTTCTGTTATTTCGCCGGCAGTTTGCTGGATGAGCGAGCGCCCGGGGACAAAAGCGAAACTACCCCCCTTGTCGCCTCTCGCTGTTTTGGACATATAAGAGGTGAACAACTACGTGCAAATCGAGGGCCGTTCGGAAATCTGAAGAAATCCTGAGGTTTGCGGCTCCAGAAGAGGAATTTGTCTAAGGCTTGGACGGCTCGTCTAGAAGCTGGACCACCGCTGGGCCCAAGAAAATAGGTCCTATAGGACATATAGGACCTATCTAAACGTCAAAACGGAAACTCGTTTTAATTACTCGCCGCCGCCGTCGCTCGGGCTGGCGGCTTCGGCTTTCCGATTCTCCTCGCGCAACACTGCCTTCCGCGAGAGCTTGATCTTGTTGCCTTCGCGGCCGATGCACTTCACGAGAATCTGCTGACCTTCTTTCAGCTCGTCACGAACGTCCTTAACACGACGATCCGCGATCTCCGAGATGTGCAGCAATCCGTCCGTTCCCGGAAAGATCTCCACGAACGCTCCAAAGTCAACGATGCGGTTGACCGTGCCGAGGTACGTTTGGCCCACCTCAGCTTCCGCAGTTAGACCACGAATACGATTTACCGCCGCATCCGCAGCATCACCACTCGCCGTTGCGATCGAGATCGTGCCATCGTCAGACACGTCAATCTTCGCGCCCGTCTCTTCAACGAGCGATCGGATCACTTTGCCGCCTGGTCCAATGACGTCGCGAATCTTATCAGGGTTGATTTTGATCTGAATGATGCGCGGAGCGAATGCCGAGATCTGCTCACGCGGTTCAGCGAGTGTCTTCTCCATCGCACCGAGAATGTAGAGCCGGCCCTTCTTTGCCTGGTCGAGCGCCTCAGCCATGATCTGCGCGTTGATGCCCGCAATCTTGATATCCATCTGCAACGCCGTGATGCCGTTACGCGTGCCGGCGACCTTGAAATCCATGTCGCCGTAGTGATCTTCAGCGCCCGGCGATGTCGGTCAGGATCGCGTACTTGTTTCCTTCCATCACGAGTCCCATCGCGACGCCCGCAACCGGAGCTTTCAAAGGCACACCGGCGTCCATCAACGAGAGCGTGCCGCCGCAAACAGTCGCCATCGAAGACGAACCGTTTGATTCGGTGATCTCTGAAACTACGCGGAGCGTGTAGGGAAAATCTGCATCATCAGGCAGGACTACCTCGAGTGCGCGCCGCGCGAGGGCGCCGTGTCCGATCTCGCGCCGGCTCGACGAACCGAAACGTCCGACTTCACCGACCGAGTATTGCGGGAAGTTATAGTGCAGCAGGAAACGGCGTTTGACTTCGCCCTTCTCGAGATCGTCGATGAACTGCTCGTCTTCTTTGGTGCCGAGAGTTGTCGAAACGAGCGCCTGCGTCTCGCCACGTGTGAAAAGCGCCGAGCCGTGTACGCGTGGAAGCCAGCCGACTTCGGCCGTAATCGGCCGGATCTCTGAAAACCGCCGTCCATCGGGCCGTCGTCGTTTGTTGAGAATATCGTCGCGGAAAACTGTCTCTTTGAGCTGGTCAAAGATCACTTTAGCCATCACGCGTCGCTCAGGCTGATCTTCCGGATACGACTCAATAACTTCCTTCTTCAGCGCATCAACCGCGGCGTAGCTGGAGCGTTTTTCCTGATTGGTGGTGTCGAGCGCAACGCGTAACTGTTCCGCGTATCTCTCGGTGATCTCGCGCGCCATGTCGGGGTCGAGTTCCACGATCGCGACTTCGCGCTTCTGGATCTCCAGCGCTTTGTATAGCTCTTTCTGCCAGCGACAGAGACGGTTGATCTCCTTGTGCGCGAGCATCAGGGCCTCAACCATGATCTCTTCCGAAACTTCAATCGCTCCGGCTTCGACCATCACGATCGCCTCTTCAGTTCCGGCGACGATCAGGTTCAAACGCGACTCACGCACTTCGTCGTAAGTCGGATTAACAATGTAACGTCCCTCGATCAACCCGATACGCACACCCGCAATGGGATTCAGAAACGGAATATCTGATAGATAAAGCGCGCACGACGCGCCCGTGATGGCAATAACGTCGGGATTGTTGTCGGGGTCCGCTGAAATTACGCTGGCAATAACCTGAGTTTCGTTTCGATAACCTTCGGCAAATAGTGGGCGGCAGGGACGATCGATCAGGCGGCTGGTCAGGACTTCCTTTTCATTCGGACGGCCTTCGCGCCGGAAGTAATTACCGGGGATGCGCCCGGCCGCGTAGTTTGATTCACGATACTCGACCGTGAGGGGAAAGAAATCAACTCCTTCGCGGGCGTTAGGAGCGCTAACTGCGGCGACCAGCAACATCGTGTCGCCATAACGAATAACGACAGAGCCGTCCGCCTGCTTCGCAACGCGGCCGGATTCAACGGTCAACTCCTTATCGCCAAGCTTGATTGATTCTTTGAGGTATTTCCTTTGTGACATTTCTATTCTCCTTAGCACGATACACCTGAACAACTGGTCAGGTCGCGGGCGCCGGCCAACACATGTGGACGCGCGCCTCGCTGTTTGGCGAGCAATCTTGCTCTAAGATTTTCTGGGCCGCCAACGTGATGCGGTGAAGGCTGAAAAGCAGCAACTAAAAAAGGCGGCACGAGCCTCTTGAACCGTGAAGCTCATGCCGCCTATGCTCGAAGCTTTTGGGCCGTACACGTCCGCTTGTTCGCAGTCAATCGCCGTCACGTTCGGCACTGCCACAAGCTCTTCGATAGACGCGGGCTTTAACTGAACAGAGATTCGAAGCTCTCTCTCAACGTTTGAATCTAACGGCGCAGACCCAGACGATTAACTACCTCATGGTAGCGTTCGATATCAGTGCGCTTTAAGTAATCCAACAAACTGCGACGTTGCGAGACCATTTTCAGCAGGCCGCGCCGCGAGTGATTGTCCTTCTTGTGGGTCTTAAAATGCTCCGTGAGGTCGTTGATTCTCTTACTCAAAAGCGCCACCTGGACTTGTGGGGACCCGGTGTCTGACTCATGTGTACGGAAGTCAGAAACTATCTGCTCCTTGGCTTGTTTTGCTAACGCCACTTGCTTTAATGGTCCTCCTCGACCGCAGTAGACTCCGCCTAAAAGCGGCAACCGCTAAACTTAAAAAGCGTCCTCAATGTAACATGAAGCCGCGAAAACGCACAAATGGGGAATTTTTCGGCCACAAAAGCCACAATTTCGGTGTACTATCGCCGCCAAATGTCAAAAGCAAAAGTTGTGATTCTCGGAGGGGGCTTCGGGGGGATTTTTACCGCGCTCGAAATAGCCGGAGCCGCGGACGTGACCCTCGTCACTGATGCCGATCATTTCCTGTTCACGCCAATGCTCTACGAGTATTTGAGCGGCGAAGTCGAGGCCTGGCACATCGCGCCGAGGTACAGCGAGCTCCTCGACGAAAACGTGCATGTTGTTCAGAGCCCGGCCACTGGAGTCGATCTCAAGTCGCAAACCGTTTCCCTCGCTAACCAGAAAACATTGAACTACGACGTACTCGTACTCGCGATTGGCGGGATCACCAATTACGTCGGTGTTGAGGGCGCGGAAGAGTATTCAAACCCGTTCCGAAAGCTCAAGCACGCAGACGATCTGCGCGCCGTCATGATCGCGGCACTCGACCGCATTCCGCCCGACATGCCGCCCAAGGACGTTCACCGTGAGCTGACATTTGCGGTGGTTGGCGCGGGCGCGAGCGGATGTGAGCTGTCCACGAAGATGGCTGACCTGCTGAACGATGCGTTCCGCCGTCGCGCACTGCAGGGCGAGCCGCGTGTGCTCGTGATCGAAATGAGCGACCGGGTTGTTCCCGGCATGGGCGATCAGATCCGCGAGTTTGTCGAAGATGCGCTGCACGAGTCGCATGTTGAAGTGCATACGAATACGCGGGTGGTGAAAGTCACGGCGGACGGGATCACGTTTGAGCACGAAGGTAAACAGGAGAGTTTGAAGACGGCGGCGGTCGTGTGGACTGGCGGCGTGAAAATGAATCCGGTGATCGAGCACCTCGACGTGGAGAAGAACAAGCGCGGCTTGCTGATGGTGAAACCGACGTTGCAGTTGTCGGAATACGTGAACGTCTTCGCGCTGGGTGATATCGCTTTCTATCCTGATGCGACACCGACGCTCGCCGGCACCGCGCAGCTCGCGTTTCAGCAAGCGAAACTCGCCGGAGATAACATCAAGGCTAATCTCGAGGGGAACGAGATGAAGGCGAGACACTTCGAGGAGCTTGGTGAGGCGATCAGTTTGGGGACCGAGCGAGCAGCAGTACTAACTGGCGGGAAGGCGTTTGGTGGAGCGTTGGCGCGGCAGGCGCGGTTCGCGTTGTACACGTCGCGGTTGCCGACGTGGCATCATCGATTGCGTGTTGGGGCTAGCTGGTTTTTTGAGGGGACGACGCCGCGGCCACTGTTGCCGCTTGGGATGCAGAGGTAATTCTTAGACAGGATTACAAGATTTTCAGGATTAACAAGATAAATCATGTAAATCCTGTAAATCTTGTAATCCTGTCTACTACTTTTTCCACCATGGAACGCTAATTGTTTTCCAGCCCTCTCATGGGGGCAGCCAGGCTTCGAATACTGCTGTGTGTAGTTTTTCTCGTAATCGTGTCGCTGGTAGGGCTGGCGATCACGTATCGAACGACTCCACTCCTCCCCGCGATCGATCTTCCACCAAATAGCCCGATCGCTATCGGGACGCCACTCCCACCAGAACCAACCCCAACACCCGAGCCCGCAAACTTTGTCGGACAAGTAAACCTGATCATTCCCGTCGCCGGTGTGCGTCCGGACCAACTGATCGATACCTTCGACGACGCGCGCTCGGAAGGCCGCGTGCACGACGCGATAGACATAATGGCTGCGGCTGAAACACCCGTACTCGCCGCCACAGACGGCAAGATTCTTAAACTCTTCAACAGCGAGCGCGGCGGCACTACGATCTATCAACTAAGCGCCAACCAGGATCTTGTCTTCTACTACGCTCACCTCTCGCGCTATGCCGACGGTCTCGTCGAAGGAAACACAGTAAAGCAGGGCGAGATCATCGCCTACGTCGGCGACACCGGCAATGCAGGCCTCGGAAATTATCACCTGCACTTCTCGATTGCCGCCGTTTCCGACCCGAAACGCTACTGGGAAGGCACAAATATCAATCCCTACCCACTGCTACACGACCGAACGCGATAACCGTCTTATCGTTCGCTAATCGTGCAGAAAATCCCCGGAATCAGTGTCTCCTCGCTGGAACGCCCATTGCTCCAACACCCCCAGAACAAAGGAGTTCAAAATGACCGTTATTCGTAGACTTTTCATCTTGTCGTGGTTCGTGATTTTGCTCACGGGCTGTGTATCGGCGCCACGCAATTCAAACACTACGGTGTCGACGCAGCCGAGCCCGTCGCCAACCACGTCGCCATCACCAGATAAACACTGACACGGCGTCGGTCCAGGTGACGCTGCCGCTACTCGATGCGCTGTTAACCGACGAGAAGTTTGTGGCGCGAGCGAAACAGAATCTCAAACTCTCTGACCAGCAGACTCGATGAGCTCAAGCGCGTCTCGAGTGCCGATGTGGCGCGACTTCGCGAAAGCAACGCCGAAGATCTCGACGGCAATGGCACTGATGCGCCTAAGCGCGCCGAAGAACAGTTACGCTCTGTGCTCGGCGAACAGAAAGCGCGAGAGCTGGCGACACTCGCTAACGAATACTGGTCCAAGGGCGACACGACAGAAGCTTCCGACGACACGACGCAGATGTTGAAAGGACCAAACGCGGTGCCGTCAGACACGCGCGTAGTCGTCAACATTCCCGCGTTTCGCATGGATCTTTTTCAGGATGGATCGCTCGTGAAGTCGTACAAAGTCGGCATCGGTTATCCGGAGTTTCCGCTGCCGCAGGGTTTGCGAAAGGCGCAGCAGATAATCTTCAACCCGACGTGGACGCCGCCCGATTCGCCGTGGGTCGCGAAGATGAAGAACGTTACGCCGG
Organism: uncultured Acidobacteriota bacterium; assembly: GCA_963748155.1. Classification (GTDB taxonomy): domain Bacteria; phylum Acidobacteriota; class Blastocatellia; order Pyrinomonadales; family Pyrinomonadaceae; genus PSRF01. The sequence goes on from CAVVHV010000008.1 coordinate 820,561, forward strand.
GTGAGACTGTTGAGGCCGGTGACAAACACAATCCGCTTGGTCCAATCAAGATACCGATTGGCTTGCCGTCGCTGATTCACGGTGGCAAGTCTGCCGGCGAAGATCGGAAAGTTTGCTTCACACGGGTGTGTGGGACTCACGAATGCGCAGATCAAGGATTTCGCAGCGCAGCTCGGCGCAAGCGTCAAACACGCAGGACGTCTCTGAACAAGATCGATTCGTATTTAGAGGACAAAGAGAAAACGCAGACTGTGAAACTAAACCAGACCGTGCCCGTCGAGCTGCGCTACGAAACGATCGTGCTCGAGGATGGAAAGCTGCACATCTACAAGGACGTCTACGCGCAGGACACGAACACGGAAGAGAACCTGCGCAGCGTGCTGGAAGCTCATGGATTGAAGTTGGAAGATCTATCACAGCAACAGCGACACGCAGATGCTGTGAATGCCCTGAAAGCCGTAAAGAAAGATCGTGATCGATCTGGGCACGCGTGGCGCAGAAGGGATATCCGGCGCCGGTTGAATCTTGATAATGGAACGTGGAAAAACCGCGGATCAAACCCGCGAAGGGGGCTAAACGGTAGCGGCATTCGCAGGAGTCGAGAATGGGCGCTTCTTAATAGGTGGCCCGGCCTCGCCGTAGTAGGGGCGGCCGGATTCGATCGCTTCGAAATACTCTTCAATGCGATCGAGCACTTCTTCAACCGTGTGTGAGTGGTAGATCGAGGTGCGGAACAACGCGCCGCCCTGCAAGCCGCGCGTGAACTGCCCCGCCAATTGCTTCATGCGATTGATCGCCGGCGTCTCGGGCATGTCTTCGCGCAACATGTCGAAGTACTCGTGCAGGATCGCACGCTTGTCAGCTAGCGTCGGCTCGAAGATCGGACGACCGTGCATCGCGTCTTCGATCTGGCGGAAGATCCACGGGTTCGCCATCGCACCGCGCCCAATCAACACCCCGTCACAACCAGTTTCACGAAACTTCGCAAACGCGCCTTCGATCGTCGTGACATCACCACTGCCCGACACCGGCACACTCACCGCTTCCTTCACTTGCCTGACGAGGTCCCAGTTCGCAAGACCGCGATAACCCTGCTCTTTCGTGCGACCGTGCAGCGCGATGTGCTCAACTCCGCAATCCTCGGCGAGTTTCGCCGTCTCAACCGCATTGATCGTGTGATCGTAAAAGCCCGCACGAATCTTCACCGTCAGCGGAATCGTGATCGTTTTCCTGATCGCCTTGAGAATTTCTTCGAGCCGGCAATGGTCCTTGAGCAGTCCCGAGCCGCCGCCGTGCTTCACGACCTTCGGCGCCGGGCAGCCGCAGTTCACGTCGAGAATGTCGGCGCCGACTTCCTGCGCCATCTCGGCCGCCATGCACATGCGCTCCGGCTGTCCACCAAAGATCTGCACCGCAAACGGCCGCTCGTCTTCGTAGAAGCGCATCTGCCGTTTCGACTTCGGATTGTTTCGCGTCAAACCTTCAACGGAAATGAACTCGGAAACAGACAGACCAACACCGCCACGCCGCTTCAACAAGCGACGAAAAGAGACGTCCGTCACGCCCGCCATCGGTGACAAAACCAGCGGCGGGTTGATCTCGACGTTTCGAATTTTGAACGGCTTGATTTCCGTCATCACGGTTTGATCGTCACCGGAGTTCCGACTGAAACAGCGTCGTACAACTCCTTCATGTGTTCATTCTCCAACGCGACGCAGCCCCATGTCCAATCACTCTTCGCGCCGTGACCGTGAATGTAGATCAGACCGCCCAGTTTTGTGTACTGCGGCGGCCCGGTCTTCTTCCGGTGCGCTTCGACAATCGCGTTGTACTGGGCCCTGTTGATCAGCCCGTCACGTAGTCCGCGCTCTGCGTCTTCGACATTCGGATAACTGACGCCGAGCGACAGGTAGTAAGCGCTCTTGTTGTTCTTTACGAAGATGTAGAAGTCGCCTTCAGGAGTCGCGCCGTCGCCTTCGCGCACCTTGTCGGCAACCGGGCTAAACCCGAGCCCGACGCGATACGTGCGCAGCAAAGTTTTATCCGAGTAGAGCTCGAGTTTGCGTTCGCGTTTGTAGACGATGATGCGAGGCTTTTCGATAGGTTGACTTTGCCACGGATGAACACAGATGACACAGATCAGAAGTGTTAATAACAGTGTCATCCGTGGCTTAAATCGTTAGGGCTTCTTTGACTTCTTCTCGTCCTTCTTCTCTTTGTCGTCGCCCTTCGCCGCGACTGGCGCCTGGATCTTCAGGAGCGGATCAACGCCCGCACGATAGGCTGTCAGTGACTTTGATAAACGCTTCGTTTCGCAAATTCTGAAGAAACGCTTCACGCTCTTTCGGCTGTCTCTCCATCAACATCGCTTCACGAACGCGATTGTCGTTGAAGGTGGGCGTCGTTCCCGCAGGCGTGCGAGCGTCGACACGCAGGATCTGCCAACCCTCATTGGTGCGAATCGGATCCGTTACGCCACCGGCTTTCACATCCTTCAACACAGTGCCCAGATCCTCGCGCAGGTTCGGCACGTCAAACTCCCCGACGTAGCCTTTATCCTGCGGCGCTGTGCGTTGGCCGTTTTTCTCACGCTCCGAATTTGCAGCCGCAAGTGCGCCGAAGTCAGCGCCCGCGCGGGCCTGTGTGACGAGTTCGACCGCGCGCGCTTTAACTGCCGCTTCGTCTTTGCCGGTCGTCAGGAGATAGATCTCAGAAAGCTTCACAGTCTCTGGTTTCCGAAACTTGTCGGGATGGGCGTCAAAGTATTTCTTCACTTCCTCGGTGGAAGGGCCGAGATAAACTTTCCGGTCGACTTCCTGTTGCAGCACCGCCTGCTTCATCATTTCCGTGCGCATCGTGCGACGAACATCTTCCGGAACGAGGCCACTCTGGCGCATCGCTTCATAGAGCTTTTCAATCGAGTTGATGCCCTGCTGGTTCGCAATGTCGCAGCATGCGACGGTTGACTTCGGCCTCGACCTCGTTGGCCAGATCGAGTTCCTTGCCTCTTTGCAGCAATAGCTTCTCGTTGATCAGCGTCGCGATCAGCTCGTTCTGGCGCTTTGACACTTCGTCCATCGCCTGCTGCTCGGTCATGCCGCTCTGTTTCAACGCTTCGATGCGTTCTTTCGTCTCTCTCTTCAACATCGAGAGCGTGATGACGTCGTCGTTGACCTGGGCGATCACTTCATCGACGACCTGCATCTCGCCTTCCTGGGCGAAGATGTTGCCAGAGAAGGTAAGAATGAGGAGCGCAGCAAAGGGTGCAAGATATTTAAATTTCACAAAGTACTCCTTAACAAATAGATCAGTTAGACAGGATTACAGGATTCTGCAGGATTATCATGATAATTCTGAAAATCCTGTAATCCTGTCCAAGGTTCCAGAGTTTAATCGCTGGCACGAATCTGGAGCAACACGGCACGGGCTACATCGAGCACGTTGTCCTGCTCATCCTCACTCAAAATCAACCGCAAAACACCGTTGGGCGTGAAGACTGCTCCCTTGTTCTCCGTCACGAAATCGCCCAGTTTTTCGGGTGAAATCCTCGCCTTTTCACTAAATTTGAACGCCACTCCGTCCGGCGTCTTATCAATCGAAACTATACCCAACTCCTCCGATAAACGACGCAAACGAGCATACGCAAACAGCCTGTCGACCGGCGCCGGAATGCGCCCGTAACGGTCCTCCGTCTCGGTCCGGATGGCAGTTAGCGTCGCTTCGTCACGTGCCGAAGAAACACGTTTATACGTCCGCAGCCGCTGTCCCATGTCGGAAATGTACTCCTCAGGAATCGCAACATCCACGCCGAGATTGAGCGTGACACTCGTCTCGTCTTCGACTTCCTCGCCCTGCAGCTCGGCCACAGTGCGCTCGAGCATTTGCGTGTAAAAATCGAAGCCGAGCGCCTCCATGTGGCCCGATTGCTCGCCTCCAAGCAGGTTGCCCGCGCCGCGTAGCTCAAGGTCGAGGGCCGCGATACGAAACCCGGCCCCCAGATCAGAAAACTCGCGAATTGCTGCTAAACGTCGACGGGCAATGGGTGAAAGCTCCTGTTCACTCGGTATCAGCAGGTAAGCGTAAGCCCTGCGGCTGGAGCGCCCCACACGCCCGCGTAATTGATAAAGCTGAGAAAGACCGTAGTGATCGGCGCGATTTATGATGATGGTGTTTGCGCGCGGGATGTCTATGCCGTTTTCGATGATGGTGGTTGCAACCAGAACGTCATATTTGTAGTCGATGAAGTCGAGCATCACTCGCTCCATTTCCTTCTCATTCATCTGCCCGTGGCCCACGGCGAGGCGCGCGTTCGGCACGAGACGCTTCACGAGCGCCGCGACCGTCTCGATCGTCTCGACGCGATTGTGAATGAAGAAGACCTGGCCGCCACGTGAGAGCTCGAGATCTATCGCCGACTTGATGACACTCTCCGAGAACTGCACCACCTGCGTCTGGATCGCGAGTCGATCGCGCGGCGGCGTTTCGATAAGCGACATGTCGCGCATGCCGCTGAGCGACATGTTGAGCGTGCGTGGAATCGGCGTCGCCGAGAGTGTCAACACGTCGACTTTCTTCTTGAGATGTTTGAGTCGTTCTTTGTGTGCGACTCCGAAGCGTTGCTCTTCGTCAACCACTACAAGTCCGAGATCCTTGAACTGAACGTCTTTGGAAAGGATGCGGTGCGTGCCGATGATCGACGTCCATTTCACCGGTCTCGATCTTCTTCACTACTTCCTTCTGCTCTTTCGTCGAGCGAAAGCGCGATAACAACTCGACCTTTACCGGAAACGGCGCGAAGCGATTGCGAAACGTGTCGTAGTGTTGATAAGCGAGCACTGTCGTCGGGGTCAGTATCGCGGCCTGCTTCCCTTCCATCACTGACTTGAACGCCGCGCGCATGGCGACTTCCGTCTTGCCGTAACCAACATCGCCACACAGCAGACGATCCATCGGCACAGGCTCTTCCATGTCTTTCTTCACGTCTTCGATCGCGGTTTCCTGGTCAGGAGTGAGCACGAATGGAAAGCCGTCTTCAAACTCCTGTTGCCATGGCGTGTCGGCAGCGAAGGCGTAACCGCCGACGAGTTTTCGTTCCGCGTAAAGACGCAGCAGCTCGTCGGCCATGTCGCGCATGGCGCGCTTTGCTTTGGCCTTTGGTCTTTTGCCAGCCGAGACCGCCGAGTCGATCGAGTTGTGGTTGATGTCCTTCCGCGCTCGAGTAACGCTGCACGAGGTCGAGCCGCTCGACGGGAACGTAGAGCTTCGCTTCGTCGGCGTAATAGAGCAGCATGAACTCGCCGGTGCGTGGTCCAAGATCGAGCGTCTGCAAGCCGCCGAAGCGCGCGACGCCATGATCGATGTGGACCACGTAATCGTCCGACTTCAGATCGCGAAAGTCGGAAAGGAAAGCAGCCGCTTTCGACTTACGCTTACGCTTTTCGGTTTTTTGTGTTCTTTCGGCGACTGCAGGGCGTCGCTCGACTGCGGCGGCGGTTTCGTCGAAGACGTCTGCCTCGACATGCACGATCAGCCGTGAGTGCGGCAATTCGAAGCCGCCGCTCAGATCGCCGACAGTAACGATGACGGGTCGCCAGCTCGTTGGATCGGAAGCTTCTGTCGTGAACGTCAGGCGAGTTTCGATCTTGTACTCGTTGAGGATCTCGACGATTCTCTCCGCCACACCAAGACTCGGCATCACGAAGAGTGTCGTGCGCGCTTCTTCAACAGCGCGAGTCACTTCAGCGGCGAGATCGGCAATGCGGCCGTGATAGCGAAGTGTTGACTGCGACTTCCACTCGACTTCGAGTGCGCTCTCGACTGCCGGAAACAGAAACACCGGCTGCCGCGTGCCGCGCGCGCGGCCGAGTTGAACGGACGGGGCTTCCGCCTCGAGCGCGAGGTCCATGTCTATTTCGGAAGCAGCGCGGCCAAGCGTGCGCAGCTCGACTCGCTGGCGCGTCTGAATTAACTGGCGCAGCTCTTCGGCGGTGAGAAAGAGTTCTTCGGGAGCGAGTGCGATGTCGTCAGCTTCGTCGATCTCTCGATAGCGATCTGACAGTCGTTCGTAAAATTCACTCAGATACGCCTCGATGCCGGACGGCTCGTCGATCACCAGCACAACGTCGCCGAGATGATCGAAAACACTCGAACAGCAATCCATCGTGATCGGAATCAGCCATTCCCAGCCCGCGAACGCCTCGCCCTCTTCAGCGAAAGCAGTTCGATCGCGCAGCGAGCGCGCGTAACGCTCGTCACTCCAGCGCTCGCGCGCCGCCTCGCTCCAGAGCTGGAAATCAAGTGCATTCACAGCGAACTCGCGCATCGGCGGCACTTCGACTTCTTTTAACTGCGCGGTGGAGAGCTGGTTTTCCGGATCGAATTCGCGCACCGAGTCAACCGTGTCGCCAAAAAACTCGAGCCGCACGGGTGCGTCTCGTCCTGGCGGCCACACATCGACGATGCCGCCGCGCATCGAGAACTCGCCCACGCCGCCGACTGGATCTTCACGCATGTAGCCGGTCGCCACCAGTTGCTCGACGAGCACTTCAGGTGAGAAGTCTTCATCGCGTCGCAACACGATTCCTGACTTTGCGATCGCGGCTGGACGTGACAGTCTTGCGTGCAAGGGCGCGTGCGGTCAGTAGCACAAACTTCGACGAGCGTTGCTGTAATCGCCAGAGAGCGAGGGCGCGGCGTTCGAGTGTTTGCGCGTGCGGTGAGATGCCGGCGTACGGGTCGGTCTCCGACGCCGGCAAAACGAGGATGTCTTTGTCGGTGGTTTCTTTTGCAGTTAGCGCTGAATGCCAGAAGCTCAGGTCACGTTCCCACGACTCCAGATCGCGCGTTGTATGCGACACGACGGCGAAAGTCTTGCCAGACTCGCGTTGCAGCGCCGCAACAGCGAGAGCCCGCGCCGAACCCGCAACCAGGCCACTGATCGAGATCACACGCGCATCACGCCGCAACTCTTCAAGCAGCCTCTGATACGCCAGCGTCTCTGTAATCTGTTCAATCAATTCGTTTTTTAAATCCGTGTTATCCGCGGTTAATTTTTTTAATTAAGGTCGTCGTCGAAGCACCTTCGACAAACGGCAACGAGATAACGTTGCCTCCTGCGGCCTCGACTTCCTCGCGCCCGTGAATCTGATCGAGATCGTAGTCGCCGCCCTTCACCAAAACATCAGGAAGTAGTTCGGCAATCAGGCTGCGCGGCGAAACATCGTCGAAGATCGTCACATAATCAACAACCCGCAAAGCAGCGAGTATCTCGGCCCGCTCCGATTGATCGAAGACGGGCCGATCGGGTCCCTTCAACTCGCGGACGGTCTGATCGCTGTTGATCGCTACGAGGAGCACGTCGCCGAGCGCGCGCGCCTGCGTCAGGTAACGCACGTGCCCGACGTGCAAAAGGTCAAACACACCATTTGTGAAAACGAGTCGCTTGCCGCCGGAGCGCAGACGCTCGCGCTCGGCAAGCATCGCCGCCCGGCCCAGAATCTTGTCGATCATTGAACAAAGATTACAGGATTTGCGGGATGTCTGTATAATCGGGGCTTTTTGGAGAGTGACACTTGTCTATTCCGTTTATCGAAGAGAATGACCAAACGCTCGCGCGGCGCGAGCATCTCGAAGCGTTGCAGCAGCTCATCGGCAACGCTTATCCAAACAAGTTCGAGCGCAGCCGGGTTGTAGACCCGGAAAAAGAAGACACGATCACTGCGGTTGTGGAGAAGTTTCGCGACTTCCAACCTCCTGAAGAGCTGAACAAGTTTGTCGTGCGGCTCGCCGGCCGCATCGCGTCACCACCGCGCGTGATGGGCAAGGTCTCCTTCGTTCATCTTTCGGATGGCGTGTCGCGCCTGCAAATCTACGTTCGCAAGTCTGACGTCGTTGGCGTGCACAACAGCGCCGACGGCGGCGAAGTTGACGGCTGGGCCATGTTTCAACTGTTGGACCACGGCGATTTCATCGGCGTTGAGGGTTTCATGTTCGTGACCCGCACCGGGGAGCTATCGGTCCATGTGCAGAAGCTCCAGTTTCTGTCGAAAGCACTTTTGCCGCTGCCTGACAAAATGCACGGCATTCACGATCCGGAGATTCGACAGCGCCAACGCTACGCGGATCTGATTGCCGGAAGTCTCAAACTCGAGCAGGACGAAGCTCTGACCGCTCGTGAAGTATTTGAGCGTCGTGCGGCTGTCGTGCGTGAGTTGCGACACATTTTGGAGGATCACGACTACATCGAGGTCGAGACACCGATGTTGACGCCGTTGGCGACCGGCGCTGCCGCGCGTCCTTTCAAAACTCATCACAACGCGCTCGACATCGATCTCTACGCGCGCATCGCGCCGGAGTTGTACCTCAAGCGATTGCTCGTCGGCGGCTTCGAAAAGGTCTACGAGCTGAATCGAAACTTCCGCAACGAAGGCATCTCAACGCGTCACAATCCCGAGTTCACGATGCTCGAGTTTTACTGGGCGTATGCCGACGTGAACGACATGATGGATTTTTGTGAGCACATGTTGCGCACGGTTGTGTTCACCGTGCTGGGCCACACGCATGCGAAGTTTGGTGAGCACGAGATCGACTTTGGGTCGCTGTTCTCGCGTGTTGGGATGAAGGAGAGTTTGACGGGACGAGTTCCGGCTGAACAGATCACGGACGACAGGGTGCTCGAGCTTTTCGAAGACGCACGTCGAAGATGGTCTGGTGCAACCGACTTTCATCACTGATTTTCCAAAACCGATCTCGCCGCTCTCGAAGGCGTCGCCCGCGAACCCGAGCGTGGCGGAACGTTTCGAGTTGTATATCGCAGGCATGGAGATCGCAAACGGGTTTTCTGAGTTGAACGATCCCGAAGAGCAGTACGAGCGCTTCCGCGATCAGGTGAAACAACGTGAGCGCGGTGATGAAGAGGCGATGCTGATGGATGAAGACTACATCCGCGCGCTATCGTACGGCATGCCGCCCGCGGCCGGCATCGGCATCGGCATCGATCGACTCGTGATGCTGCTGACGAACAGGACGTCAATACGCGACGTGATCCTCTTCCCTCACATGCGCCCCAAAGAATGATTTTTGCCGCAGATTCACGCGGATAGACGCAGATCTGCGTTTATCTGCGGAAATCCGCGGCTACTTTTTATCTCGCCGTGGTTTCCTGATGTGACGCCGCGTACCATCGTCCGCCTCTCATTACGTAAACACTACTGGACCAGACCGTGGGTGGGACCGCCTGCCCGCCGCACGTCGCATCCTGTGTCGATTTGTAGGTCAGAATCGCGGCGCTGTTGTTGAGAAACGTGACTTTGAGATCGCTTAGCTCGTACGTCTTAACCTCGCAGGCCATGCTTTCCATCGCTGAGAGCGAGGTTTTCTTGTCGGTCACACCGCCGTCGCCGATCATGACGGCATCCGCCGCGAGATTGGCTTTGAACGGTTTCATGTCTTTGTTCTTCCACGCTTCCCAGAGTTTTCTCTCAGTCGCGATGATCGCCCGTTGACTCTGCGCTCGGCTCATACCGGGCTTGGGCGCAGGCGACGGCGATGCGTGACGGTGAAGCTGTGGTCTGGGCGTGGGCGAAAGATGCGAAGACGAGTGTCAGAACGATGACCAGCGGGAGTCGTGTAGTCATGGTCGTAACTCCTGTTTATGGGGGTTGTTGAAACGGAGTGATTGTTCACGCAAGCACAAGAGGCTAAGATTCAGTCTTGCTTCGCTGTTGAGGAGGTCGTTCCTGACGTAGGAGACGATCGTTCCACCAAAGCCGACGGCCCAGCCATGATTGCGGTCGCTGAAGAACACGCGCTCTAACGGATGTTCCGTGCCGCTGCGCTCTACAGTCCAATGCTCGCCGCCGTCGGTCGTGTGAATGATTGTTCCTTCGGCGCCCACGGCCCAGCCTTCGCGCGCGTCAATAAACTTCACGTCAAACAGATCAATCGGAACTGTCGAGTCCTGTCGTTCCCACGTGCGGCCGCCGTTCACGGTGTTGTAAACAATGCCGGCACTGCCAACTGCCCATCCTTTGCGATTGTCGATAAACGACGTCGCCGTGAACCGAACTGACTTTTCAACTTGCGGCAGTGTCGACTGGTACCACGTTTCTCCGCCGTCCGAGGTTTGAATGATCGTGGCGCCCGCTCCGACGATCCAGCCGCGATCTCGTCAACGAAGATCCCGCCAAGCAATAGTCGACGCGTCGGTGAGCGCAACTTTATCCCACGTATCGCCGGCGTCATACGTCTTGTAGATCGATCCGGCTTCGCCAAACGTCCAGCCAAGTCCATTACGACTGAACACTGCACGAACGAGGATCGCATCGACGTCGAAACCTTTGATCTCGATGCGCTGCCAGCGCTCGCCACCGTCAGTGGTCTTCATCAGGTACGCGCGCGGATCTTCTTTCGTTTTGAGCTCGTAAGCATTTACCTCGACGACCATCCAGCCGTTGCGCTCGTCGATGAAGAAGATGTCGCGCACGACGTCGTTATTGAAGGCGGCGCGTGGTTTCCAGGTGTTGCCGCCGTCGGAGGTTTGCAGGAGTGTGCCCTTGCTGCCGGCGGCCCAGCCACGGTTTTGATCGAGAAAGAAAACGGAATGCAGCCACGCCATCGAGCCCGTACGCTGCCGCGCCCACGTGCCTGATTGGGCGAACGTGGGAGCAACAGACGAGCAGCGGACAGCAAATAGGGGCGGCCCTCCGTGGCCGCCCCATGTTCCCACATTGTGTTTCCACGCAGGGCGGCCACAGAGGGCCGCCCTACATGCATTGCCTACTGGTTACGGAACCGGCACGCCGAAGATGCGCGCGAAGCCGAGGACCGAGCGTGAAGCCGAGCCACTCCTTGACCTTCTTCATCTTGTTGCCGGGCACGACGATCTGATCGCCGGGAACGAGATACGTCGTGTCAGGAGCTTTGCCTTTATAAATCGCGGAGACGTTGACCTGGATCGGCGCGACAAAACCGGTCTGCTGCCGTCGCAGCACATAAACCTTGCTCCTGTCGCCCGTGCTCAGCACGCCGCCCGCTTCGGCGAGGGCTTCAGTGACCGTCAGCGGTCGACTCATCAAGCGAACGCCCGGCTGGAGCACGTCGCCGACAATGCTGTAGCGGTATGACATCGCCTTGTCGAGTGAAACGGTAACTTCAGGATTGATGATGAACTCGTCGTAGCGCTTCTTGATGATCTCCGCTACTTCCGCCGTCGTCTTGCCGTTCACAAAAACTCCTCCGGGGATCAGAGAAAGTGAAATGCGGCCATTGGGCGGCACGATGATGCCTTTTCGCGAGTAGCGGTCCTGGTTGAACACCTCAACCGAGATTATGTCTTCAGGACCAAGACGATACGTGCTGAAGAAATTGTTGTAGTAGGACTTGAACCCATCTTCTTCCGAGTCTGTTCCTGAGGATTTCGCCTCCGCGTCGCGAGCAGGATCGGAAGGCGTGCGCGCAGCATCGGCTCGGCTCGGTAGCCGGTTTTTCGTCCTTCTTCTCCTGGGTGCTCGTCGTGGTCCGCGGTCGTGCTTTTTGCGGATCGCTCGGCGCCGGCGTGTCCTGCGCTGCAATGCCCGTAGTTAGTGCGACCAACATCACGATCGCGAGCGCCATTCGTCTGTACATAGTCATTTCAACCTCCAAACCCGGACTTATTGGGCCCCTCGCCCAAAAAGAATGATCTTGATCGTTTCGAAGATGATGATTGCGTCAAGAACCAGCCCGTGGTTTTTGATATAGAACAAATCGTACTGAAGTTTCTGACGCGCATCTTCGATCGACGCGCCATAGGGATACTTGATTTGCGCCCAGCCGGTCAGTCCCGGAGCGATCAGATGTCGCTGCTCGTAAAACGGGATCTCCTCGGCTAGTTGGGCCACGAAATGCGGACGCTCGGGCCGTGGGCCAACGAAGCTCATCTCGCCTTTCAGAATGTTCCAGAACTGCGGGATCTCATCGACGCGAATCTTGCGAATGACGCGTCCTACGCGCGTGGTGCGCGAGTCGCCCTTGCTGGCCCAAACCGGGCCATCCTGTTCGGCGTCGACTCTCATCGAGCGGAACTTCGTTAACACAAACGGGCGCCCGTTTTTGCCGACGCGTTCCTGCTTGTAAAAGATCGGGCCACGCGATTCGAGTTTGATCAGTATCGCGGTGACGATGACGATCGGGAGGGAAAGAATCGCGCCTACCAGAGCCACCAGCCAGTGAACTGCGCTGCGCGAGAGTCCGGAGATTCTCTTCTGCCGTCCACGGCCGGTAAAAATCAGCCACGACGGACGCAGCATGTTCAACGACACGCGGCCGGTGATGCGCTCGTAAAAGGATTGTCCTTCTTCAATCGATACCTCGCCCGCGAGACTCAGTTGCAAAAGCTTGTTCGTCGGTAGTTGCCCACGACGCTCACCCATCGCCACCACGATGCGATCGATGTGTTCGCGTCTGACGATCTCGTCGAGTTGCTCGGTCAAACCGATCACGCGCGGGTTGATCAGGCTCTTGCCTAACAATTCCGCGTCATTGCCTACAAAGCCGACGATGCGATAACCGGCATCAGGACGGGTCAATACTTCACGCGCCACCTCGACCGCGAGATTGCCTGAGCCGACGATCAGTATGCGCTCGCCAAAATCGGGATGGCCCAGAAACCAGTGAATCGAAACTCGCCACGCGACCATCAGCCCAAGTGCGAGCGGCAATGCGATCAATGAGATGCCGCGACCGAGCATCAAGGTCGGGAACGAGTAAAACGAAAATGCGAGCGCAATCCACGCAAGTCCGAGCGCCTGGATCAGTCGCAATACCAGCTCGCGCCGGTCGTGCATCATGAGGAAGTCGTAAAGATCGAACAGATAGAAAGCGGCGAGGCAGAAGAAACCCGCAACTGCCGCTTTCAGATAACCCTGCTTTTCAATGAGCTCGAAATGCGCGCCCTCAACACCGACGCGCAGGTATACGGCCGCTATGATCGCGCCGTAGACGAGCACCGCCTCGGCGATCAGCAGCAGGATAGTTCGCCCGTTGAGACGTAGTGCTCTCAATTGACGGTTGCTACCTCCTCTTCAACTCTCTCGGTCGGAGGAACCATTTCAGTCACTCTTCGCTCGCGGTTGTAGTAACGGTGCTGCGTAGTAGTAAGAAGAAGCCTCGGGCTGTTCCTCAACACGATTCAGGACCACGCCTAAGAGTTTCTCTTTCGGCATCTGTTCGAGAAGCTTGTCGACTGTCGAATAACGAGTCTTTCCGGCTCGCACGACCAGGATTCCACCATCGGCGCGTGACATCAACACATTTGCGTCAGTGAAGATGCCGAGCGGCGGCGCATCGATGATGATGTAGTCGAACATGCGACGCACTTCGCTGAGTACGCGCCCGTAGCTTGGACCAGAAAGCAACTCGGCCACATCGTCACGCGGACGCCCACCAGGCAACAGGTGAAGGCCCGAGGGTTCGAGCCGAACGATTGCGTCTTCGAGATTCAACTGACCGCCGAGAACTTCCGACAGTCCGGCTGGTGCATCGATTCCGAGATAATCATTGGCGCACGGACGACGCAGATCGCTATCGATAAGGAGTGCGCGCACGCCTTCAGTTTGAGCCAACAACCAGGCGAGATTGAGTGCCGTGAGCGTTTTGCCTTCACCGATACCTGCACTGCTGACGACGATTGCGCGCATCTGCATGCGCTCGCCAGCCTGGAGAATCTTGGTGCGCAGGTTGCGATACTGCTCGGTGTAAGCCGAGCGCGGCTGGCTGACAGCAATCAAGTGAGGCTCGACGCGCGACGGAGAGATGTCGTAGGTAACGAATCCTCCGGCGCGCGTCGCCTCGGCAGCGCCCAAAGTTGCCCCAGCATCACGCGAAGCAATTCCGCCGGGGAGTGCCGACCCGCCGGGTACATCCGCAGTGTGCGCAGTGGACGCTGAACTTCGCACCGGTTTATTGGGAACAGACATGATCGTGGAACCGCTCAATAGCTGTTCCTCAATCTGTTCCGCCGAGGGCAGATTAGTAATGCGTGGGCTCTCGTCGCGGTGCTCTGATTCTGCTTTTGGTTTTGCAGCGTTACCGTTGTTATCGGTCACGCTGTGTCGTCTCATGGCGTCAAAAACTCTTCCCATCGATTCACCTCAATTTGTTTAGAGTTCAAGCTTCAGCTTGTGCTTTAAACAGTGCAGCTTTTTCGTAAAGTGCTGAACTCTGAACTTAATCCGTGTGCTCCCTTGCCGGCGTTCCACAACTCGGCTCGTCCGGCGTTGGTAAAAATTCTTGCGGGAGCCTCGCGCTCCTCTCCAGCTTGTCCACGTCCTCGATCCGAGCGCGGCAACATGTCGAACGTGTCGGCCACGTCTTCAATGATCGGTCGTCCGATCGTCACGTCACCGGCCGCATAGCCTGCCAGCAGCGCGTTGTCACAAAGGTTATTGATATTTCGCGGAATCCCGTCGGAACACCGGAAAATGTAATCGACAGCCTCAGCCGTGAAGACATCAGTACGCTCCGCGCCCGCCACCAGCAAACGCGAAGTGATGTAGCGATCTGTCTCTTCAACGTTCGGCAGCGGCTTGATCACGCAGCGGAGTGCAATGCGTTGTTTCAACTGGCGCAGGTCCGGATTGTTCAGCACTTCGCGCAACTCCGGTTGACCAGTCAAAACGATCTGCAACTGCTTCGCCGTGTTCGATTCGAAATTCGACAAGCAAACGAATCTCTTCGAGCACATGTGGAGACAAGCCCTGTGCCTCGTCGACGATCAGCACGGTTCGCAAACCGCGCGAATGGCGTGACTCGAGCGCTCGGCCCAGCTCAAGTAACAACTCCGACTTTGTTTCCCACTTCTGCACGTCGAGCAGAGTCGCAACGTGCTGGTAAAACTCAGGCACTGACAAACGTGGATTGAAGACGTAAGCGACGAGCACTGTGCGATCCAGACGCTCCATCATCCAGCGCAGGATCGTCGTCTTGCCAGTACCCACTTCGCCGGTCACCACCACGAGTCCCTTGCCCGCTTCAATGCCATAGTGCAGGTTGGCCATCACTTCCGTGTGTGACGGAGTGAAGTAAATGAAGCGCGGGTCGGGAGTAAGCGCGAATGGCAACTCTTTCAGACCGTAAAATTCTGCGTACACTCTATTGAACCTCCAGTTTCCGGCGACTAGCTCGTTACCTCGACCTTGCATCAGTAACTCGAAAACGTGCGTGAGCTTGAGGGCAAGCGCCAACGCCGGAATACTCACAATCGTCGCGATCACTCCGGCTGCGAGTAACAACTTGCGACGTCGCGGTATCGCGCGTGCTTCCTGGGGAGTAAGCAGTTCGGGGACGGCGAGCAGCACCGGCAGTCCGGTGTAGTGTCGAGCGTCTTCCGTGTTTTGAATGGTGAGCAGGCGTGGTCCTTCAAAAATTCCGACCAGCAACAAGCCCAGGCCGAGACCAGCCGCGAGCCCGAGACTGCTCAGCATCAATCGCTTCGGAGCCACCGGTTTCGACGGCAAGTTTGCAGCGTCGATGACCTCGATTCCTTCACCTTGCTGCTGGCTCGCCGCGTCAGCGCCGAGAGAGACCTTCTGTTGCTGCAGGAGCAGGCCGTCCAACGCGGACTTCTTCATCTGGTAATCGCGTTCAATCGCGCTGAGTGCAACTTCAACACCGGGAACACCGTTGATTCGCTGAATGATCTCCCCGATCTGCGTTTCATTCTTCGCAAGCAGCCCCTGCTGGCGTTTGATTTCGCCATCTACCATCTTGATCTCTTGTTCGACATTTTTGGCGGCGATGTCAGGACGCCTTTCGAGTTTCTTCTGTCTCTCTGCGATCTGCTCTTTCCACCCCGCTTCCATCTGATCCATCTGCTCCTGGACCGTATCAATCTCTTTTTGCTTTGCGATCACGTCCGGATGCTTTTCCCTCAGCTCCTGCTTCATCCTGGTCAACTCACCTTGCAACGCAGCTTTGCGCGAGACGAGTTGCGACCAGGCCTGGGTCGTCTTTGGATCGGTAAGATTTGTAGCAACATCTTCAATCGCGACCGACGTTCGCTTCCTTGAGCGTAGTTAACTGCGCAGAAGCGGACGCACGACGGTCTTGCAAACGTCCCACTTCAGACATCAAAGCCTTCTGCTCTTCCCGAAGTCCGTTTAACTGGTTGAAGAGCGACTCGGCTTCTGAGGGAAGATTGCCGACGTGCTGCGATTTGAATTCGAGAATCTGCTTATCGACTTCCGCGAGGGCGGTACGTGCCTGGTTCACCTGGTTGTCCATGAACTGGCGAGCAGCCTGAGTCGAGACGACCGTATTTTGCGTTTGCACGGTGATGTACTTGCCGGCCAGCTCGGCAGGGACTGCCTGCGTTAACTTCGGATCGCGATATCTGAAACTGATGTCGAAGCCGTTGGTGATGTCGTTGCGGCTCGTGTTGAGATTGACCTTGATGTCGTCGCGCATAATGTCGATGACGGATTCCATCGCCTCACCACGGAGCGCTCAACTCGGTAAAGGCCATACTTTTCCACGAGCGGCTCGAGTGAGCTACGGCTGGTGACAACCTGCGAGATGCTGGCCAACTGGCGCGTTAAGTTGTCTTCGGCGCTGGTTGGGACCACTGAGATCGGCAGCGTCGAGGGTTTGACAACAATGAGCGTCGTCGATTGATAGACGTCGGGAAGTTTTATGACAACCCACGCCACGGCGGTGGCGATGGCCACTGTCGGCAGAATGATGAGCCACTTTCTCCGCCGCAAAATCTTCAAGTATTCACTTGGTTTTCGTTGTCTGAACTCAACGCTCATAACGCACTCCTTCTGTCTTGGCTTT
>CAVVHV010000009.1:0-140000 GCA_963748155.1 uncultured Acidobacteriota bacterium
AGCACGAGGCAGGCAGCACCGATGATCGCGAAGGTCTTGTTAGAATTTGTGCTAATCAACGTACAACTGTAGGGGCGGCCCTCCGTGGCCGCCCAGCTCGGAAACACAATGTGGGAAACCTGGGGCGGCCACAGAGGGCCGCCCTACAAATGGCACACTACGACCCTTGTACTGCCTGTAAAGGTTCGTGGCGGATTGGTGACGGCTAAGTCTTACTGCGGCGTTTCAATATCAGATAGCCAATTGCAACAACAATGACAAGAATAGCTACGATGGTCATCCAGTCAAATCGCATCGATCGGGTGTGCTCCTCTGACGGAATTTTTCGAACTCTTCTATCAAAAACTAATGGCGAACGGGCAAACGCGGAAAATTTGTCGGCGTCGCCGCGTTGTTCTGCTTTGCTTTTAATGATTCCGCGTAGTGATAGATAACACGATCTTTATCAGGCACCAGACCCGCGATCTCAATCTCGTTTTTGATCACTGCTGCAAACTGTTTACTACCGCGCACCACTGCGTCGTCACCCTTCTTGAAGCCCCAGACGAGTGCGGCGGGTGCTGTGTACGGAAAAATTAGTGCCGAAGTAGCCGCAGCGCCGACTGCAAGCATGCCAGTGCGATTGCCACCTTCAGCGGCTGCGGTTAGCAGCACGGGGATCTTTGTGCCGTCGATCGCGACGATGTGTTCCATCTGAAAAGTCAGTGCGCCGCCGCGGCCGAAACTCCCGGCTTTTCTCACGCGCACAATCTTCGCGCGCGCGACCGTCCCGCGCGGGATGATCAATGCATCGTCAACAATAACCGCACGTGCGACCGTGAATGCGATCGTGTTGTTGATTTTGAAGTCAGCGGAAGACACTGGATAAAGCGTCTCAACCAGGACAGCCGTGTTTTTCGGCAGCTTCACGGTTTTGATCAGCGTGGGGAGATTCGGTCGACCGGTTTCGGGAAGGTTTGGCGGGCCGTTCGGGACCACAGACATCACTTGCAAAACATTCTCCGGCACACCACGTCGTTTCAGATCGTCGAGCACAGGTGGGAAGATATCGAAGTTACATGCAGTCGTGAGTATGGTGGCGATAATGAGGTCGGATCTCATTCCCTTGTGAACCATAGTCAGAACGTCACGGTTTGTCAGGAGGCGCGCCGAGCGCGTTTGGGTTTTGCTAGCCTGCCCGAATGTCTCAGCCGAGGTCGTTAACAGCAGCACGAAAGCGATAACCAACCAGTGTTTCCAGCTCATAATCGGACTCCTGGTGTGCGCGCAAACTTATGGGTAAGAGTTCCAGTCGCAAGCAATGTGCCGGGAAAAAAGCTGGAAAATTGAGTGAATTCTAACTTTAGGGTGGGCGCTCAGACTCAACTGCTCGCCAGCGAGCACTTGAGTGGGTCGCAAGGAGACTCAGAGAATCGGTTGGTCTTCAAGGGAAACACGCGCTGACGGGTGCAAACTTGTTCTCAGGAAATAGATCCAGTTGAGGGCCAGACAAAACAGCGCCGGTACAAAGTACTGAATCAGCATCCATGTACCGATCGTTGTTACGCGTTCATCTCGCAAAACTGAAATCTTGAGCGCCGCTGTGATGATTGAGCTAATCGTAATGCCCGCCAGGAGAAGATAAGCGGCACCGGCTTCTCTCTTCCAAACCCAATAGCAACTAGCAACGCAAAAAACCGCGAGGGCTATAGAGGCCGTCACCTTCCCAAGCGGAAGATCGGTGGTGACATTGGTCGTCATTATGAACAACACCTGAACGATGGGCACAATACCGAACAAGACAACATTGACCAGAAGAACAATTGCGAGAATCGTCCATTCAGTCGCAGGCGAAAGTCTCTGGCTAGTTGGATTCATGGTTTACTTGTTTTCAAGACGTGCAGCCGTTTGAATCCGTCCTTGCTCAACATTTGAGCAGCAGCCGTGTAGACCTTGCCGGGCGTTTCGCCTGCAAACAGAACGATCACGTCCGATACCTGTAATTCATTGACGGCCCGCACTGCCAGTTCATCGATTGGTATGTTCTTGGCACCGGCGAGATGGCCCGCGGAATACTCTCCGCGATCGCGCAGATCCACAACCGTTACCGTTTCACCCGCTTCTTTGAGGCGTTGAATCCCGGTTTCGTCTATCGAATCTAGCGGCGGAGTTGATGAAGGAAGGGTTTTGAGCGCAGCGCTTTCCACGCGGATTTGCAACGCCCGCAAGACCTCAGATTGTTGCAGCTCAGTCAAACTGCCGCTCCACAGGTTGGTTACAATTCCTTCGTCGTTTACGAGCACTGCGGTCGGCGTACCCACAAGTCCGTAGGGTTTGAGATCTCTCAACGACACAGGCTTGACCTGATCGAACGATAGCTGGAGGTTTTCCAGGTAGGCAGTGGCTTTGTTTGGATCACCGCCCAGCAAAACGACTAGTCTGGTCCGGTCGCGATCGGGTCTGTTTTGCTCGATCAGGCGGTAAAAAGGTGCGTTCTCACTACAGATGGCACACGACTGCTCCAGAACAATCACCAGTGTTTGAAAGCTCCTGGTCCAATCCAGCCCATTCACTGGGAATCGAGCTCCCGCTTTGAAGTAAGCGGGAAGCTGACTGCGACTGGTTAGTTGCGCAACTCTATAACGACGCACACCTAGTCCGGTCAGCAGAATAGCCAGGGTGATGATGCCGATATTCAGCAGACGCAACACCAGTTTTGAAACAGAAAATCCCTGGTTAGTCATGACGTGAAGAGATAAGCTCAGCGAAACTGTTTAGGATTTTGCACGCGACCGGTTCCCTTGCTGTCAATCAGGCAGTAAAAAGTAAGTTTTCCTCTAACGTTGACCGGCTCCCCGCGAATGGAACTCGGCTTGAACGTCCAGTGCCGCACCGCGTCGGCAATAGCCCCGCCGATTTCAGAATCTGGTGCTTCGAGGACGTCGACGCTGATGACCATACCGTTGCCGTCATACTCCAATCGCACCACCGCCACTCCTTGCGAACCGCGTTTGCGCGAACCTTCAGGAAAAGCAGGAAGCGTCTTTTTGGATGCCGACCTTCGAATTCCTGCTTCATCGACGTCAACCACCTTCGCGGTTTGCCCCTCGGCCACGAGGCAAGAGAGAAAGCAAATGAGCAGCAGCAACAGTGACAGATAACGTCGTAACATCCGCTATTTCAAGATGGTTTTTGCAGCCGCCAGCAGGCCAGCGGTCAGCGCCGGTTCATTTGTGAGTGTCTTGAGAGTCGCTATGGCTGATTCCGGGTCGCTATTGACCAGTGCCCGAACACTCTTCTCAAAGTCAGGATCCGCTCCCTTGATCTTGAGAGCAAACGGTTGAGTGAGTGGTCCAACGGTAATCTCTCGATTCCAGTTGAGCGCGACAACCTTTTCCGCGGTCTGTTCATTGAATTCCTTGACCGCCTCGCGAAGAACCTGTTGGCCCACGCTCGCATCGAGATCCGCATATTGGCCCGCCACGTTTAGTAACAGGTAAGGCCGATGGGCATCGTCTATTGACCGAGCTGTCGTCAGGCCATCATCAAGCGACTCACGCGCGCGCTGTTTATTACCTGTTCCCTTGTGGGCGTTGGCTATCGCCAGCCACAACATCGCCCGCTCGAGGCTCGACGGTAACTTCTTCGCAATGTTCTCGACGGGTGCTAAATTCCTGTTGTTGGTGTCGAGTTGGCTCGCCGCGTCGCCAAAATCGACAACACAGTTCAGTTCGCGTTGGAGATTGAGATCGGAAACCTTGTTTATTACTTCGCGCGCCCGCAAAAATTTTCCTTTCGACCAAAGTGTGAAGATTACAGAAACGTAACGCACATCGCGTCTCGTTTGGTCCGGTAATCTTCCAATCTCCTCGAGCACACGATCGAGCTCGGTTTGATCGTCAAGCGGAGGCCGGTTCAGCTTTGCGAAAGTCTGCGGTTGCGTAAACTCAGGCGGCACCTGTCCCGTGAGCGTCTGCCGGGCTTTCCACAATGCGGGAAGGAGGTCAGGGGCAACCCGTTCCGCTTTGGGAATTAGCATGTAGATGGTGACGTAACGTAGCTTTTGCTCGCGAGCGTCCGTTGTTTCTCGCAGCAGGATATTGGCCGCAGCAGCCAGATATTCTCTAACAAGTGCCGGTGGCGTATTGGGACGATCTGCCGTTAGATCCGGAACCGGAACCCCACCTATGATCGAGATCGACCGTGTAGTTGGTCCAAGCGCAACGGCCCTCGGTGAAGTAAACAGATAGGTGCCTAGATAAAGGCAATCATTTGCGCCGGCCGCAGGTTGGGACACAAACGCCTGAAGCAACTCTTTGAAGAGAAGATCTGCACTGCGCTGATTCCTTTCTCTTAGCTCCAACAGCCAGACAGCCAACTCGACCACATTCATGCCCTGATTAAGACTTGAACGTGCAAAGCCTTCGGCCGCTTCATTGTCACCATAGGAATCAAGGAGTTGGTAGGCGATCGAAAGGTTAGTCTCTGCGCGCTGAGCTTCGGTTAGTTCGGCCTTCTGATCCTCGATAAGTTTCCTGGCGAGATTTGGATCCCGGTGCGCGATTGGACCAAGAATCTCTTTGCGGAGAGCGGCGAGTTTTTTCACTTCGATCGCCGGCATCTGGTCCGTTTTGGCGGTCAGCTCGTAGGCGCGCAAAAACAGTTGACGAGCATAAGGCTCATCATCCTTCCACAAGAGGTCTCCCAGGTTCGCTAGAGCGCGGGCCTTGACTCTTGTATCGGAGACCTCTTGTAAACGCGCCGCGATACTGCGGACGGTAAGGACGGCCGCGAATCGCTGTTGTTCAACTGACGCCGCGGCAGCGGCCGTCTTGGCAGGTCGGCTGGACTCACGCTCGTTTGTCGTACCGTTTTTCTGAGCAGATGCAAGGCTACTGCTCATCGCCAGACACACGCAGATTAGAAGGATTCGCACTGGACCTCCCAGCAGTTAATAAACTTGTCGCTGCCTGCGTTGAGTTGTTCTTAATCGATAATATAACAAACTGGACCAGTCAGCTGGCACAAGCAGAACTCTTGATTAGGTATACAACCGGTTCCACCCTGACCCCAGCCAGTACACCAATCGCAACAACCTACGCAAAGTCCGGAGCCTTCATCGAATTCAACACACACCTGGCAGTCTCCGGCACTGGCGGTTTGGACTCCGACCATCATGGTGACTGTCAGCAGCGCTGCTGCAATACCAACCCGTAACGCGAGTTTTCCTCTGAGATTTCGCATGGTCTTCCTCCGTTGTAGTCGACGCTGCTATTCCTTGAAATAGCTGACATCGGTGTGGGCACAGTGAAATGGGAGGAATGCTTTGAAAGCGACGCGACTCTATTCGGTTAGTATGGAAATGTCAATTTTTATGAGGCAATTCCGAGCCACTGTTTGGGTGACTTGTTCTTTCTCTGACTCGGCTCCTTTTGTCACCGGCTCAAAGAAACAGTGGCGGCAGGAAGTTCAGTCAGCACGCCCTTCTCGAGGTGCAACTGCTCGGAGGCAAAACTCGCGGCGTGTGGGTCGTGCGTCACGAGCATGATCGTTTTGTTCAACTCGTGGTTGAGAGTTGAAAGGATCTGCATGATCTCTTCGCCGGAACGCGCGTCGAGATTGCCCGTCGGCTCGTCGGCCAGAATCAGATCGGGATCGGTAACGATCGCGCGCGCGATCGCCACGCGCTGCTCCTGACCGCCGGAAAGTTGCTTCGGCTGGTGATGCATGCGGTCGCTCAATCCGACGAGATCGAGTGCGGTCTCGACGTTCTTTCTTCGCTCTGCCTTCGACAGCTTCGTCAACAGCAACGGCAGCTCGACGTTTTCAAACGCGGTCAACACCGGCACGAGGTTGAAAGTCTGAAAGATGTAGCCGATGTGCGCATTGCGCCAAACTGCGAGCTGGCTCTCCCTCATCCGCGTCAGATTGCGTTCCCATGACTTCGACTTCGCCCTGCGGTGACGCGATCGATTCCCGCAAGCAGATTCAAGAGTGTCGACTTGCCGGAGCCGCTCGGCCCCATCAGCGCCAGAAAGTCTCCCTCGTGCAACTCGAGATCGACATTATCCAGAGCGACGACTTCAAACCCGTCGCGATTGAAACGCTTACTCACATTGCGCACTCGCACTATCGGTTCAGACATAGTTATTCTCATCCTCAAAACTATTGAACTTTGACACGATCTCCATCGCGTAACTTATCGACTCCGGCCACCGCCACTGATTCGTTGCCACTCAATCCATCGAGCACTACGTAAGCATCACCGGATTCCTCACCGGTGCGGATTGTTCGCTGCTCAACCCTGTTACCTTTTACGACGAAAACAAACGAACTGTTGTCCTTTTTCACGACCGCCGTTTTCGGAACCAGCACACGCGCGATCGATCTGATTCTCAGTTGCCGGACGCTTTGTCAGAAAGGAAGTTGACGCGCGCATTCATCTCCGGCCGCAATTGTTCGTTCGGATTCTCAACTTTGACCTTGACCTGGACCGTCGACTTCGCGCGGTTTGCTTCCGGCGCGATCTCTTCGATGAAGCCCGTGAACCGCAGGTTCGGATAAGCATCCGGAATGATCTCGGCCCGTTGCTGCGGCTTCAGGCGCGCAAAGTCAGTCTGGCTGATGTCCAGCTCGACTTGCAAGTCGGTTAGATCCGCGAGATCGACGACTGACGTGCGCGCGCCGGAGCCGCCGAAAGCAGACGGACTAACCATCTCACCGCGCTCGACGATTCTCTGCGAGCACTGTTCCGGTGACGGGCGCTTTGATTTCGGTGGCCGCGAGCTGCGTGTTGGCATAGTCGAGCTGCCGCGCTCATCTGCTGCACTTCTGCTTCGGCGGCACGAATCTCTTCCTTGCGCGGTCCGATGTCAGTCATCGCACTCGACTGGCGCGCTGCCTGGACCATTGCCGCGGCGCTATCGCGTTGGGCGAGTGCGCGGTCGTATTCGGCTTTCGAAGAAACACCGGAGCGATAGAGCGATTCCGCTGCGCTGGTACTCGGCCTCCGCGTTCTTCAAGTTTGCTTCGGCTTGCAGCACCGCCGCTTTGTCTTTCAACTTTTCTTCCGGCCGTGAGCCGGTGCGCAGACTGATCGAGTCGCGCTTGTGCGGCGGCAAGATTGGCCTTTGCCTGGTTTACCTGTGCGCGAAACTCGCTGTCTTCGAGCCGGACGAGCACTTGTCCTTCCTGAACCTTGTCGCCTTTCTCGACGCCGATCCACGCGACGCGTCCCATCACTTTCGCGCCCACTGCGATCTTGTGATGGGCCACCACGTAACCCGAGGCCGACAGAACGCTCTCGCCTGACAGATGCGCCGCCACTCTCGACGCGCACCGCGGCAACGGAGATCGTCTTCGCGCCGGAAAACAGGAACACGTAACCGAGTGCGGCGAGCGCCAGCACCGCCGCGATGCCGAGCAGCAAAAGCTTTGGCGTGCGATTGCTCTGCGGCCGGCGACGGCGCCGGTCCACGATCGATCTTCAAGCTTCGCAGACGCTTATTGAGATCGTCCTGACCTTCTTTTGATTTCGTACTGGTTACCATAAAGTCCTTTGGTTCAGTGATTTACAGATCCTTATCTAACTAACGCTCGCAGCGCATCGACGATCTTGAATCGCGACGCGCGGATCGACGGCAACAACGATCCGATCAACCCGATGACGCCACCAAAGATCAACGCAAAGATCATCAAGTCAAACGTCACGCGGAAGTTGAACGCAATCTCACTAAACGTCACCCAATTCGACGTACCAGTAGAAACAAAATTCAACGGCAACGCCAGCACGAATTCCGATCACCGCGCCGATCAACGCTATCGCCACCGACTCCAACAGAAACGCGATCGAGAATACTGAACCGGCTGAACCCAAGCACGCGCAGCGTTCCGATCTCTTTCGTGCGCCGCGCCACCGCCGCGTACATCGTGTTCATGCCGGCGAAGCCCGCGCCGACCGCCATGATGAAAGAGATGAACACCGCCAATCCCTTCAACGCGCCGGAAGCCGTGCCTTGCTGGTCTTCGTAGAAAGTGCGCTCCGACACGGCTTTCAAATGCAGTTTCGGATCGTCAGTGATGCGCTTGCTCAAGCGCCGACAAAGCATTCGCATCCTTCACACGCATCAACACCGACGAGTAGTTCTCGCGCTTCGTCGTGCTCGCGAGCGAGTTGATATCGACCCAGATCTCGGATTCAAAAGCCTTGCCCGCCGAGTCAAACAAACCAACAACCGTGTAGTCCGTCGTTTGAATGCGAAAGCGGTCGCCGACGTCGAGTCCCTGAAATCTTTCGGCAATTCGTCTTCGAGACAACAGCTTCCGTCAGTCCCGGTTGAAACAGCCGTCCCGCGACCGTTTGAAATCCCGATCGCAACTTGAACGACATTGGACCAACGCCACGCACCGTCACGTTCGATCCCTGGCTCATTCCTTTGCGCGCTTTGTAGATCAACGTGATGAGCTCGCCCGCCGCCAGTGGCTTGTCAGCCTTCGCGCTCGACTCCATCGAGATACATCAGGTCGTTGAAGTTCTCGCGCGTCACCGAGCTGTTCAACTCCGCCGTGCTGCCTTCGCGCAGCACGATCATGTTCAGCGGTTCGCCACTGCTCGAGAGAGTCAGATCGATACCGCGCGCGAGCGCCATCACCATCAGAAAGACCGCCACCGTCAAACCGATCGTGAACGCAGTGGCCAGCGTGCTGCCTTTTCTGACGACGATGTTGCGAATGTTGTACTTGAGCGGTAGTGCCATCTTATTCAGTGCTCCGCAATGCTTCAGCGATCGTCAGACCGGAAACTCGATAAGCCGAGTAGATCACGCTGATCAGTCCCACCAGAATCGATAAGACAAACGCCGCCACCAACGTTTCTCTCGTGGGAACAAACGAGATGAAATTCGGAATGTAAAGACTCAGATCGACTGAACGGAAAACCAACGCCGCGGCGCCGATTCCGATCGCAGCGCCGATGCACGCGACCATCAAAGCCTCGCCGAGAAACAGCGCGGTGATCGTGCCGCGTTGAAAACCGATCGCTTTCAACGTGCCGACTTCTTTCGTCCGTTCGCGCACCGTCATCGCCATCGTGTTGCCCATGACGAGCAGCAGTGAGAACGTGATCGCGGCCATGATGCCGTAGAGAAACTGTTTGACTCCGCCCATCATCGTCTGAAAGCTCAAAGCAAACTCG
Source organism: uncultured Acidobacteriota bacterium (assembly GCA_963748155.1). Classification (GTDB taxonomy): domain Bacteria; phylum Acidobacteriota; class Blastocatellia; order Pyrinomonadales; family Pyrinomonadaceae; genus PSRF01. The sequence goes on from CAVVHV010000009.1 coordinate 9,173, forward strand.
CGCTCGCTCTCGGTCTTTGTCGGCGCGTCGGTGTTGGCGAAGATCGAGTCGATTGCCTGGCTCACGCGCGGCACGTCTTCGGCCGTGTTGGCGAGAATGCTGAAAGTGCTGACCTGATCCTTGGCCCAGGCGGGCAGCAGCTCGTTCAGGTAGTCGTAATGAAAGTAGAGAGTCTTTTCGTCGCTGCCGGTGTAAACGCCGCGAACGATGAACTCGACACTCTGGTTGTAGATCGGGCTCTTCAACGTGACGCGCTGTCCGGGAGTGAAACCGTAAAGTGTGACGAGCTTCGCTCCGACGATCGCGCCCTGCCGATCGTTGATGAATGCCTGCCAGTCGGCGTCTGACATCTTCAGCTCGGGAACTACGTCGCGCAGCTTGCGCGCATCCACGGCGAAGTTTGCGAAGAAGTTTCGCTCGTCTTTGTAGATGCCGCCGAACCAACTGAACGGCATTGCTTCCTTCACGCCCGGAACCGTCTTGATCTTCTGAAGGTGGGCCATCGGAATGACGAAACCGAGGGAAACCGCGTGGCGCGACACGAGTCGCAACGGACTCGCTTCATCGGTGCCGCGGTCAAACTCCGTCAGGATCGTCGCCAGACTGATGATCAGGAAGAGCGACACCACGAGGCTCGAGATCGTGAGCAGAGTGCGTCGTTTGTTCCGCAGGATGTTCTTGAAGATTAGCTTCGCATACTTCATACGCAGTTCACCTTGTTAAGAACTGCCGGTCGGATGTAAACGTTATGAGCGATACGCACGAGCCGCCGAAAGGGTTTCTGGTATTGTGCGGCCTCGGAATACAACTGTAGGGGCGGCCCTCCGTGGCCGCCCCAGGTTTCCACATTGTGATTCCGAGCTGGGGCGGCCACGGAGGGCCGCCCCTACAGTTGTATTCCGAAAGAACCAATTACCATACGGGCAAGCACTGGACGCGCGCAAGCTCATTCCGGCTACTCAACTATACGTCGAACGGCGGGACGTCGAAATCGACAGAAACTCGAAAACAAATTCGTTGTCGCCTGCGGGCGACAAATTTAGACCATCTGACCATGTCAAACGTCTAAAAACATTGGTCGCTGCAGGAGTCAAATGTTATATTGACTCAACCTGGTTACTGACCACGGTGGCCCCTCAAGTGAATGCGTTACCTCACCTGAACAACGAGCTTTTCCGAAATCGTGACGGAGCCCTTCGTTTATGCGAACCGCATGCTGTGCCGCCGACCTTCTTCTTTGTTCTCCTGATCTGCGTTGCTCTCAGCGGCACGGTTGAAGCAGCTACAAACAAAAAGCCAATTCTGCTCAGCCAGGCTTCGAGCACCCGTGCGATCGCACTCGAATCGGTGACGTTCAGGGCAGAACCGTTTTCGCCCACGACAAGTCCCGCTTTCAGCAGCGACACGCGAACCCGAATCTGCATTTTCGCAATGGATCTCGAGCTGCTGTCCGGCGAGGGCGCCAATGCCTTTACCTCCGATGTTCAGGACGGCAGCGGCAAGATCTATCCACTTCGCGTCGAATACGTTGGTCAGGTTCCAAACTTCCCCGGCATCACCATGATCGTCGTCAGGCTCGCTGACGATCTCGGCGACGTCGGCGATGTTTTACTACGCGTGAACCTGCACGGTATGTCGAGTAATCGCGTGCGCGTTGCGATCGGACATACAGGCGGTGGACCAGCCGACGATGCGGGCGCAGTCGCAACTCCTGCTCCTGCCACGCCACCCGCTGCCGATCCGGCCCTCGTTCCAGATCCATATACCGGTCCGGCTTCAGATGCCGACACCGTGCGTTTCCTCGAACAAGCGAGTTGGGGGCCGACAACTGCTGAAATCGCGCGCGTGAAAGCCATGGGCTTCAAGGCTTATCTCGACGAGCAGTTCAACATCCCGCCTGCGAACCTTGCGAAGGGTTCAAACTATCCGGATTTGTTATTCCCAGTGGACGATGCGAACCAGGAGTGCCCGATCAGCCCAATTATCTTCGATCCCAGCTACAACCAGGCGGTTTGCCTCCGCGATAACTTCACGATGTATCCGGTGCACCGAACTTTCTTCAGCACCGCGCTCTACCGAAATGATCAGTTGCGGCAGCGCGTGGCGTTTGCGCTGCACCAGATCCTGGTGGTGTCCGCAGCCAGCGAGGTCAACCGTCCGAGCTGGATGACTCCGTATCTTCAGGCTCTCGATCGAAACGCTTTCGGCAACTACCGAACGCTGCTAAACGAGATCACACTCACTGCGGCGATGGGTGAGTTTCTCGATATGCGTCTCAGTACTCGGACAAGTCCCAACGAGAATTTTGCGCGCGAGATATTGCAGCTCTTCTCGATTGGCACCGACGTGCTCAACCTCGACGGCACACCACAGCGAGACGCGCAAGGCAACACGATCCCAACGTACACGCAGAACGACGTTAATGAGTTTACGCGGGTGTTCACCGGCTGGAACTTTGCCATTGCTTTCCGTGGAGGTACCACAAACTTCCGCGACCCGATGGCTCCGCGTGGTGGTACCCAGCATGATGTCGGCGCAAAGACGCTTTTGAATGGATTCACAATCGCTGCCTGCTCGAGTTCAAACGCTGCTTGCGCTCAGTCAGACATGACGGCAGTCATGGATCACCTTGCCAACCATCCGAACGTTGGTCCGTTCATCAGCAAGCAGCTAATTCAACACCTCGTGACGAGCAATCCGAGTCCTGCTTACGTCGAGCGTGTGGCGCGAGTCTTCAATAACGATTGCAACGGACTCTATGCGCAGGGTTGTATCAACACGCGCGGCAATCTGAGGTTTGTGGTCCAGGCGATCCTGCTCGATCCGGAAGCGCGCGGTGACGTGAAGACCGATCCAAACTACGGCAAACTGCGCGAGCCGGCCCAGTACATTACCGGCTTCCTGCGCGCCTTCAACGTGAAATCTTTTGACAAGACCAGCACGAGCGACGGCGTTCTCGGTAGCAGAGGCGGTACCGACTTTACCGGTACGCTGGACCAGCCGATCTTCCAACCGCCGACAGTGTTCAGTTACTACCAGCCAGCATACGAAGTTCCTGGCACGAAGATACTTGGCCCCGCGTTTGGAATTCTTTCGACAACGACCACGTTACGTCGCGCTAACAATATCAACACGCTTATTTTTAATGGCGTCAGTACTACTACCACGCCGACGGCAGCAAGCCCGGATCGACCGCGCGGTACTTCGATCGATATCGCTAATCTTGAAGCTCTCGCGGGCAATCCGGTCGATGTGGTCAACGCGCTCGATGCGTTGTTGTTGCACGGAACGATGCACCCACAAATGCGCGCGTCGATCATCACGGCGATGAACGCCATCAACGACGCAAACACCGCCACACGTAACCAGAAGCGGGCGCGCACGGCAGTTTACCTGGTAGCAACTTCTTCGCAGTACGACATTCAGAGATAACGATCATGGCAATCACACGCAGAGACTTCTTACGCAACAGCGCTTGTGCGATCGGCGGTATGGCGCTGGCTTCCAGTATCGATACTTTCAGCGTCGTTCACGCGCTCACGCCGCAGGCTGCGACTGACTACAGAGCGCTCGTGTGCGTTTTCCTGAACGGCGGAAACGACGGTAACAACATGCTGGTCTCGTTGGACCAGTATGACGGACCAGCCGGCAGTCTCGTTGAAGGCTACTCGAACGTGCGCAGTGCGGCAGGTCTCGCGATCCCGAAAGTGAATCTGCTTGCGGTGTCACCTGCAAGCGGTGGCTCGTACGGGTTTCACCCAAACATGCCCGACATGCGGGCGCTCTTCAATCAGGGGAAACTCGCAGTGCTCTGCAACAGTGGCCCGTTAGTCGAACCACTCACGCGGACCACGTATCAAAACGGCACCGGCAAGAAGCCGCTCCAGCTTTTCTCGCATTCGGATCAGGTGGGATTGTTTCACACTGCGATAGCCAACAACGTGAGCCAGACAGGCTGGGGAGGCCGGCTCGCCGACAAGACTAACGGATTGAACGGCTCGGCGGCGTTCCCGAGCAACGTCTCGATTGCAGGCATCAATCTGTTGCTGAGCGGCGCCGAGACCAGGCAACTAGCGGTTGCAGATTCGAACACGTCGCTGGCGAACGTTCTACAACTCAGCATGTCCGGTTCGACGAGTGAGCAGGAGTCGCGACTTGCATCTTTCAACGAGCTGCGAACGCTCGACAACAATTTCAAGCTCGTGAAGGCTGCAAGCGACACGCGCGCGAGTGCTATTCAAACCGACAATGCACTAAGTAGTGTTAGTCCGACGCTGGCAACCGGCTTTCCGAATACATCTTTGGGCCGGCAACTCAAACAGGTCGCTTTATTGATCAAAGCCTGTACTGATCCGCTGGTAGGGATAAACATGAAGCGCCAGATCTTCTTCACACAGATCGGCGGTTTCGACACTCATTCAGCAGAGCTACCCGGACAGATAAACCTGTTGACGCAGGTGAGCCAGGCGATCAATGCGTTTCTTCGCGGCGACAGTCGAGCTTGGTATGCAAGATAAAGTCACGACGTTTACGATGTCGGACTTCGGGCGAACGTTCCAGCCGGCGGGCTCTGGTCCGAGCGTTGGTAGTGATCACGCCTGGGGCAATCACCAGTTGATCGTCGGCGGATCGGTGCTGGGCGGAACGTTGTATGGTACGTACCCGACGCTTCGTCTCGGTGGGCCGGATGACACTGATAGCGGATCGAGCCCGCGTGGCCGTTGGATACCGACGACTTCGGTGGAACAATATGCTGCGACACTCGCGAACTGGTATGGCTTGTCGAGCGCAGACTTGCCGGCAGTGTTTCCTCTGATCGGTCGCTTTGCTACTTCGAATCTCGGGTTCCTCAGTTAATACATGTTCATCCTGAAAAATCTTGTCAATCCAGTCTCAAAACTACCTCTGATTAGAACGACCCAAAGATGAACCTCGAACGAATCCGGCTCATTGTTTTGGCGGCTTTGCTCACGGGGATCGTCGGGTTCGTTCTTACGCACAACTCGGGCACGCGGCCGGTTCACGCTTTCTCTGCTGGTCCACCTGCTGGTTACACAGGCGCTCCGCAGGAAGAGCCTGAGGCCTGCGCCGAGTGTCACGTGCCGCCTGATGCAGGCACAGGCCAGATATCCATCACCGCCCCACAAACTTACGTTCCCGGACAAACCTATCCGATCACCGTCACTCATACGAATCCCGATCAGACTCGTCTTCGCTGGGGCTTTCGAGCTGACCGTTCTCGATACTGCATCGGACGAAAAGGCGGGCGAACTGCAAAGCCCCGACGGTCTGACGCAGGTCTTGAACAACGCTGGTCCAGGTTCTGCGCGGCAGTACATTGAGCACACCGCCGCGGGAACATTCATCGGTCAGCAGAACGGCGCGAGTTGGACCTTCAACTGGACCGCGCCGCCCATCGATGCCGGTCCAGTCGTTTTCTACGCCGCCGGTAATCATGCAAACAACGACGGCAACACGTCTGGCGATTACATCTACAAGACGTTTGTCGTCTCAGCCCCTGCTTCGACCACTCCTGATTTTTCTGTAGGCGTTAGTCCGTTTTTTCGAACGGTTGTGCCCACAGGACCGGCATTTTATACGGTGACTGTTACACCGCTCGCAGGATTCAACGGAGTGGTGAACCTCAGCGCCGCCAATCTTCCGGCAGGCGCTCAGGGAGTTTTTATTCCCGCATCGGTGAACATCACTGACGCGAACTCAAAAACTGCGACTCTTTCTGTGAGCACCAGTGCAAACACTCCGATCGGCAGTCACCCGTTCGACATTAACGCGCAGTCTGGTTCAACACAGCACTCGACACAGGCATTTTTGAATGTTGTAAATCCTTCGAGTACTGACTTGTCAGTGACGAAAACTGCATCGCCCAATCCGGGGCAGGTTGGTGTGCCGCTTTCGTATCGAATCATCGCAACGAACAACGGACCCGCGGTTGCGACGAATGTGAGTATCTCGGATACGTTGCCCCCCGGCGTGACGTTTGCTTCAGCCACATCGACTCAGGGCAATTGCAACGGCACCGCAACTGTGAATTGCAATCTCGGCAGTCTTGCTGTTGGCGGAAGTGCCATCGTCACGATCGTCGTCACGCCTACTTCAGCCGGCCAAATAACGAACTCAGTCTCCGTTACTGGCAACGAAGCCGATCCGAATTCGAGTAACAACACTGCTACGACTACGACGCTGATTCAACCCGCCGCGCCGTCGCCAATCATGCTGGACGACAATCTCACCGTCAGCACCGTGATCACCGGCCTCGATCAGCCGACCAGCCTCGCCTTCATTGGTCCAGGCGATTTTCTCGTGTTGGAGAAGGCGACTGGCAAAGTGAAGCGAATCGTAAACGGCGCCTTGCACAGCACGCCGCTCGATCTCGCGGTCAACAACGCTTCGGAGCGTGGCCTGCTCGGCATCGCTCTGCATCCAGCGTTTGCTCAGAATGGCTTCGTCTATCTTTTCTGGACCGAAAGCAGCACGGGCGTGGATACAGCAAACATCGATGAAGTAGCCGGTTCTCGGCAACCGTGTCGATCGTTACGTGTGGAATGGTTCGACGCTCACCTTTGATCGCAACATGATCAAGCTGCGAGCGCTTCAACAGGACGCCGGGCAGCCGTCGCGTGGTAATCACAATGGCGGTGTTCTGCGCTTTGGTCCTGGACGGTAAGCTCTACATCATCTTCGGCGACAACGGCCGCCGCGGTTTCCTGCAGAACATCGCGAGCGGTGGTCCAGTTCCGGACGATCAGTTCGGTGGCCCACAGCCTGATGACCAGCATCTCACCGGAGTTATTCTGCGACTCAACGACGACGGATCGACGCCCGCTGACAATCCTTTCTTCAACGTCTCTACAAATCTGTCGGGCGAGGCTGCGGCCAATATTAAGAAAGTCTTTGCTTACGGAATTCGAAATAGTTTCGGTATGGACTTCGATCCATTGAGCGGCGCTTTGTGGACGCAGGAGAACGGCGACGATGCGTTTGATGAAATCAATCGCGTCACGCCCGGTTTCAACGGTGGTTGGATACAAACAATGGGACCGATTAGCCGTGTCGATGAGTTCAGATCGATCGAGATGACTTACGGCGCCGGAAACCTGCAACAGCTCCGCTGGCCGCCGGGCAACACCGCTTTGACTCCGCAGCAGGCGCTGTCGCGGATGTACATGCTTCCAGGTGCGCAATACATCGATCCGGAGTTCAGTTGGAAGTATGCGCTCGCGCCGTCGCCGATCGGCTTCGTGAAGGGAAGAGGACTGGGGCCGCAGTTTGAAGGAGACCTATTCGTCGGCGCTTCACGCACGACTTTGCTGAACGGCTTCTTGTTCCGGTTCAAGTTGACGGCGGACCGCCAGCATTTCTCGTTCTCAGATCCACGACTTGCGGATCGAGTGGCCGACAACATCGACAAGTTCGATCAGACCGAAAGCGAGAGCCTGCTGATTGGAAAAGACTTTGGTATCACGACCGATATTCAAAGCGGGCCGAATGGAAGCCTGTTTGTCGTTTCGCTTTCGAACGGTGCGATTTACGAGATCAAGTCGAAGCCGGGTTTGTTGTTTGTCGCGACGCTGACCGGTTCACAGGAAACGCCGCCTAACAACTCGACCGCAGTAGGCCGGGCGTCGCTGCTTCTCAGTCCTGATGAGAAAACTGCGCGTGTTTCGTTGGCGTTTAGTGGACTTTCAAGCGCACAGACGGATGCTCATATTCACGGCCCGGCGGTGCCCGGCGTCAGCGCTCCGCCTGTGTTTCCCATGCCGTTAGGCCAGATTGAGCGATTTTCAAATTACCTTGACGCCTTCGCAGGTGCAGGATCTGAAAAACGGGCTGCTTTACGTCAATGTGCACAGTTCGAATTTCCCGGCTGGCGAGATAAGAGGACAGTTTGCTTCGTCACTCGCAGCCGTGACACATGCAATTCAGCGCTACCGGTTACCTCGTCAATGAGAATGCGGGAAGTGTGACGGTGAGTGTGACGCGCAGTGGTAACACAACGAAGCCGGCGACCATCAACTACGCCACGAGTAACGGCAGCGCGACACAGCCTAGTGACTACACCAGTACCTCCGGTTCGCTTCAATTCGCCCCCGGAGAGACGGTCAAGACTTTCGTCGTTCCGATAATCGATGATCCGCGGTCGAGGGTAATGAGACCATCAACTTGGTCTTGAGTTCTCCTGGTGCGGCGCGGTGGAGGGCAGCCCATTCACCAGCACGATCACTATTCTCGATGACGACAAGCCTTTGATCTTGACGGACGAGATCACGTCGACGTGCTGTAGCATTGGATTCAGTGACAATGCTGCGCGAGCCGTTCTCACTCGTAAACCTCTTTAACTTCAGCTCGGACCAGCGCACACGCCTCATGCTCTTCGCCACCGGAATCGAGCTTCAACCCAACGAATCTCCCTCATCCATCCAGGTCCAACTTGAAGACAGCGAGACATCGCATTTACCCGCTGGTAGTAGAAGACTTTCGCAAAGTCCCAAACTTCGCCTTCTCCCAAATCGTCGTCAAACTCCCCGACTCCATCGTGGTCGAAGGCGACCACCAAATCACCCTCACCTTCCGCGGCATCACCAGCAACAAGCCACTGATCAGCCTCGTCCGATAGCCACAAAAGGCACAAAAGTCCAAATCCTTTGTGCCTCTTGTATCCTTTTGTGGCTGAAGGTTTGACAGCATCAGTTTTGCGGGCTATAAACTTTTGAGGTGTAGTGAAATTGAGTGCAAATTTATCTACCGCAAAGACCCACCTTATGAAACTTGCCCGAGACATAATGAGTCTGTCGACTTTCAAGCGCGACAGTAACAAAGTAATGCGGCAACTGAAGAAGACGAAAGAACCTGTTGTCCTGACTGTCAATGGCAGGGCGGAGATCGTAGTACAGGGAGCGGAAGCGACCTGGTCAAACGATGCGAGTCAAGAATCGTTAGGAAATATCGCATGCTGATCACTGACCAGGTCGCTACCGCTCCCTGTACTGACTGTGTCCAAGACCAACTTCCGACTGTTGAGGCAAAGCCAATGTAATCCCACCCACTGCCGTGAGTGGCATTTCGGATTGATGTGCGCGCCCGGAAAGCTAGCTAACTTTCTTTCGTCTCGCACTCATGGCGGTGACGACTACGATGGCGCCGACAACACCGCCGGTTACGGCTACGTTGGCTTTCCCCAAAACCAAAGTTTGGACCAGCGTTACGATGACTGCTGTAACGATCGCAACCAGGATTATGAGCAGGATGGTTTTAATGTTCAGGCCTTGGGTTTCGGTGTTAGTCATGATTCTCCTTCCAGCACGGGCCAGGGTTGTTGGGTGTTGGTGGCTTTGGGAGGGAGAGAGAAGTGAGGCGTTGGGATTGGGTCTTCCCAGATCACTGGCGTCGCTGAGAGCGCGATAAATCCGTCTTCCAACAATTGGCCCAATCCGAAGAGGCAGACCTTGTCAGCAGGGATTTCAGCAAGTCCGGTTTCCAGTGACGAAAGCTCCTGAGTGATCTCGCTCACTGTGCGCTGGCCATCGCATAAACGCAGCAGTGTTGCTGCGAGTGGCGACAATTGCCAAACGTTCACGTCGTCGCCGGCATTGCTGAAGATAACAGTAACATCGCAAGCCGAGACTTGATTCAGGTCGGTCTTGTCCTTCAAGCTGGAAATCAACTCCTTGTAATCGACCTCCAAATCCGCCACAAACAACGAGTCGATCACATAAGGAACCGTGCTTTCTTCCAAGTGGTTGGTTTCTTCGATCACGCCCCGTCGCTGATCCCACACCGGCGCGCACTCTGTTCGCGCTATCGCAGCGATCGCAGCCGGCGCGTTTGCCATCTCCGTCAAATAGCAAGTCTCGACAAATTCGAGAAATTCGTGTTGAAAGCGGCGATGGGAATAGTAAGGAGTCCAGCCTGTATCCTCATCCGCGCCCGTGGGCTTTCTTTCCACTCGCCACTGTCGCCAGCGGTCGAACACTCTCAACAAGTTGCCACTATCCTGAAGGACCGCAACCGGCAGCCAACGAAACCACGTCGCAAGGTAAGTGACGAAGTCGATCACCTCTTTAACGTAGCTGCGCTCGAGCTAACGTGGAATCGCGTAAAAGTTTGGAAAGATATCGGGATGGGCCTTGATCATTTCGATCTCGACCGGATCCTCGCACCAGCTTTGATGAGACATGTCGGAAAATATCTTGTCGAACACCAGATGATCTTTGTGCTGATCGTAAACCGGCGTTGCAGCGAGTGGCGCCAACAGTGAACACTGCGGTTCCGCATGATCGAAGCGTAGCGAGTTGATAAAGAAGTGGATCGTATCGCGGAGATCGTCGCGAGTCTCTTCCGGAAAGCCGGCGATCAATGCGACCGTTGTCTTTATGCCGTTGCGATCGGCGCACGCGATGCGCTGTACCGCCTCGACCAGATCCAGTTTCTTGTTGATTACGTGTTGTAGTCGCTGCGAACCGGTCTCGATGCCGAAGAAAATTCCGGTGCATCCTGCTCTGCGCCATCAACCCCAACAACTCATCGTCAATGCAATCGGTCCGCGCGCTGCATCCCCAGGTGAACTTTTCTCCGCTTTCGAGTATGGCCTCACAAAATGCCACCACCTTCTTACGATCGATCGTGTACATGTCGTGGACCAGACTGAAATAGCCCAGCCCGTAGTCGTTTTTCAGAGACGCAATGTCGGCGATCATCCTCGACGGAGATTTCAAACGAAAGTTGCGTCTGAAGAAATCATTCGTTGAGCAGAAGGTGCAGGCAAATGGACAACCTCTGCCGATCTCGAGGTGAACTCCGCCACGATCTTTAAGCCTGAGATCGAGATCGAACGCAGGCAGCGGGAGTCGATCCATGTTCTCGACAACAGGAGCGTTTGGGTTTCGAATCACCTGATCGTCACGCCGGAATGTGATGCCAGGCATGTCTTGCCAGGCTTCGCTTTCGAAGAGTCGCAACAACGATGGGAAGGTGTCGTCAGCTTCGCCTCGAACAATGACGTCCACGCAGGGAAAAGCGTGCAAGGTGGCAACGTCGACGACGGAAGCCTGTGGCCCGCCGAGAATGATCTTGGCTTGCGGATTAGTCCGCCTGATTTCCTGAGCCAGGCGCAAGGTGAGTGGGTATGAGCCGCAAATCGAGCTCAACCCCATGATGTCGAAACTCTGTGTCGGAAGATGCCTGACGACAAATGAGTAAAACGACTCCGAAGGCTGCAGCGGCACCACACCCGCATCGCGATTAATCGAGGGTCGAGTCGTGTCGAGTCTGACAAATTCAAAGAAGAGATCGTCAAGATTGACGATATACGGATCGTAATCTTGCTGGCGGAGCAACGCGGCCAATGTAAGCACGCCGAGCTGCGCGCCAGTGTTTGAATTCGCCCCGGCTGTCAGATCCGGATCGATAAAGTCGGAAACTGTCAGAGCTGTAACGAGGCAGATGCTTTTCATAAAGCAAGGCCGCTGTTAAGACAGTTAGACGACCTGGTTCTTCGACTTCGCCACCACGTCGACCACCATCTGCTTGGATTTCGCCTTCGAGGCGGTCTGTTTTGCTTTGAGCGTCTCGACGAGTTGTTTTTGGAAGCTGTTTTTAAGCTCGCTTACCTGAGTGCGAGTGAGGCCAAGGTCTTTCGGGATTTGGATTTCGACTTTAGGTCTAGCCATTTGGAAATCACCTCCGTGTGATGAGTATGGACCAGATGTGAAAGGACGGCGGAATATACCATTGTTCAGCCACAAAGAAGCAGAAAAATTTACGGCGAAGGCGTTCGCCATTCATCGCCGTGCACCCGAAGACTAGCGCCGAAGGCGTTCGCTATTCATCGTTGGAGCCCCGAAGACTAACGCCGAAGGCGTTCGCTAATTTCAGCCCAGTGGTTGGAGCGATAGCGACAACCCTGGGTTAGGTAATTTAATTATCGAATAACCCTGAAAGGGTTTGGCGGCCGGCGAACCCTTTCAGGGTTTCACAATTATTTCTTGTTTGTGGACCCAGGGTTCTCGCTTCGCTCGAACCCTGGGCTGGCATTAGCGAACGCCTTCGGCGTTAGTTTTCGGTGCTCTGGCGATGAATAGCCGACGCCTTCGGCGTTAGTTTTCGGTGCTCTGGCGATGAATAGCCGACGTCTTCGGCGAGTCTTCGGTGCACTAGGAGATAAATAGCCGACGCCTTCGGTGCAAATTTGTGCTTTGTTGTGGCTGGAAACGCGGTGGGTGGCCGCCGAAGCGACCACCCGGAGAAGCATCGGGGCTGGGGGATCAATGTGAGCGGAGCTGGTGGCCGTCGAGATCTTCTTCCTGCAGGAACCTCACCGCCATCACACCATACTGCTTCAATCGGCGGTAGAGTTTGCTGCGGTCGATGCCGAGTGCGGCTGCGGCCCGCACCTGGTTGCCACCAAACTGCTGTAAGACTGAAAGAATGTAGCGCTTCTCGATCTCGGCAAGCGGAACCGTGTCGTTCATGTAAGCCTGAAGCACTTGCCTGAAATCCTCTGCGCTCGGTTGCGGAGGCGCACTCAGAATCTCCGGCGGCAGATCGCCGGTGTCCAGCTCGTCGTCGAGACCGATGGCGAGCGCGTACTCGATCGTGTTTTCAAGCTCGCGAACGTTCCCCGGCCATGGATAGTCGCAAAGCGCGCGCATCGCGTCCGGTGTGAACTTTCGCAGCGGCTGACCATTTCTCTCCGACTTCACACGCAGGAAGTGTTCGACCAACAACTTCACGTCGTCACCACGCGTGCAGAGCTCTGGAACGTGCAACGGCAGAACTCGCAGCCGGTAGTAAAGGTCAGGACGGAAACGACCTTCTGCAACTGCCTGCGCGAGATCGCAGTTGGTCGCCGAGATGATGCGTACGTCGATCGCGATGTTTGCGCGTGCTCCAATTCGCCGCACAGTCCGTTCCTGCAAGACACGCAACAACTTCGCCTGGGCCGAAAGATTCAACGCGTCAACTTCATCGAGAAACAGCGTACCGCCGGAAGCTTTTTCGAAGAGACCACTGCGGTTCTCATGCGCGCCGGTAAACGTGCCGCGCTGGTGACCGAAGAGTTCGGCTTCGATGAGCGTCTCGGGAATGGCTGAACAGTTGATGTCGACGAACGCGTGATCGCACCGCGGGCTCTGATCGTGGATCGCCCGGGCGGCAAGTTCTTTGCCGGTTCCGGTCGCACCAGTAATGAGCACCGAAGCGTCGGTTGGGGCTACACGCTCGATTACGGAAAAGAGTTTTTTCATCACGGCCGACTGGCCGATGAGAGTGGGAGATTTGGAACTGAATCTGGGGTTTTCCTTGTGGTCGTTAGCTATCGCGGTGGACCGTACGTGGTTGGTCGCATGGTTGGGGGACCATCCATCGATAACCGTTGGAGTTGCTAGGGGCATTAATTAACTAACTCCTTCTGGGTAAAATCCTCGCTCAATCGCGGTTGAAGGAAGAATCTCCAACTGGATAAAAACGGGAGCACTCCTCGAAACTGGAATAAACAAAACGTCGAAACGCCTTGATGTTCCGATTACTGAGCCAATGTCTCAAACACCGAACCTTTGTTCTGCGCCTTAATACACTTTTTTGGCCCAGGGGGCGACGGAGCAATACTTTTTCTTTTTTAATAAAAAGGGAAACTGTCCGAGACCTTCCGGTTTTGGGTAAAGCTAGATATTGCTAACTCAAACAGTTCCTGCAGCCTAAAACAGACACTTGGATCCGACGCGCTTCTGGCAAGTCAGGGGCCATCGGTTGAGATCGTCATTTTCTTCACAATTTCCTCTGGAATCCGCTGTAAAAAACTGTTTGTCACAGCCACCATTGTCCAGCATCTGGACTGTCTTTCTAGAATTTGGAAACGCGATCGAACGGATCGGAAATCGGATCTGTGTGATCAGTGTTCTAGGTATGTTGACTGGAACGCTTCGCGCATTATTCCTTTAATTCATGTGCTGAGAAAATTGAGGGGCACACTATGAGGGTCAGTTAAGGCTGGCGTCTGCGCGCTATCGAACATAGGACATACACTTTTCCCTTAGGCTAAAACATGCTGGCAATCAGGATTTACATTTCCGCGCTGACACTCATCTTTCTCGTACTAGTAATCGCTAGTCGAGGCTTGGGTTTACTCGAAGGAGTCGTCATCACTTGCGCCCTTGTTTACCTGATTCTCGACGTTAGAACTGATTTGCAATCGCGCAAACTCGAATTCCGTTTACTGCAGGAACTCGAACAACACATCTCCAAACTTCGGCGCCAAATTCCATAAACATGAACGTCTTCGTTATCAATGCCATCGTGAGTTTTTTCGCCGCACTCGTGCTGCACGAGTTAGGACATTACTTCGCGGCGCGTATGTGTTCTGTTCCGATCAAGCAGGCGGGATTCGGTTGGGGACCGAAGCTTTACGGCGTTCGTGTCAGCGAAGTTGATTGCCAGGTGCGACTGCTTCCAGTCGGCGCGTACGTGCAGATGGACATGCGTGCTTTGCAACTTCGACCGCTGATGCAGCAGTTATTTGTGCTTGGAGCAGGTGTGGGCGTGAATCTTGTGCTCGCTGTTTTGACGTGGGGCTCGCTATTCGGCGCGCTGAATCTCGCCCTCGCGATTGGAAACCTGATTCCGTTTTACCAGCTCGATGGTTGGAAAAGCGGCATGGTGATTTGCCGGCGCATGTTTGGAAGACCGAGCCCGCTCGTTGAGTGGATCCTGACACTCGGTGGTGGAGTGATCACACTCGCAGTTTTGATTCGAGCATTTCTTAACTTCTGAAATCGAGATGAGCACGCCGTTTTGGGGAAACATCGATAGTCGACGTCTCGCACGTGCTTACGTCGCGCTCGCCTTCGCACAGGATGTGGCGAAAGGGTACGCGAAGGAAGACGCGTCGCTGCATCCACTGCTGTCCGCGCTCGATATGTCTGCGAAGTTGATTGAGGAGATTCTTGAGGACGTTCTGCCGGAAGATCACGAAGCACAGGAAGGCGACGACCTTCTGATGTAACCAACGCGGCGTTACTTGATATCAACTGTAGGGGTGGCCCTCTCTGTGGCCACCCGTTTTGCTATCAGACCACTTGAAAAAGAACGGGCGGCCACAGAGGGCCGCCCCTACAGTTGTAGTCCATCGCGTTCAAACCACGACGGGCTTCAATTACATACCCATGCCGCTCATGCCGCCCATACCGCCCGGCATTGCGGGACTGCCCTTATCGTCCTCGGGAATTTCCGAGACCATTGCTTCGGTCGTCAGCATTAGGCCTGCGATTGAAGCCGCATTCTGAAGCGCGGTGCGAGTGACCTTGGCCGGGTCGATGACGCCAGCCTTTACGAGATCCTCAAACTTCTCAGTTGCCGCGTTGAAACCAACGTTCTCGTTCTTCTCGGAACGAACACGCTCAACAACGACTGCGCCTTCCTTGCCGGCATTCTGCACGATCTGGCGCAGCGGCTCTTCCAATGCACGACGAACGATGTTGACACCGATCTGCTCATCGGGATCGCCCTCGCCGTCCGCGTTGATCTGGTACTTCTCGAGTACCTTTGCCGCTCTCACCAACGCCACGCCGCCACCGGGAACAATTCCTTCCTCGACAGCCGCGCGAGTCGCGTGCATCGCGTCCTCAACACGAGCCTTCTTCTCTTTCATCTCGGTCTCGGTTGCCGCACCGACTTTGATCACTGCGACACCGCCGACGAGCTTTGCCAGACGCTCCTGGAGTTTCTCGCGGTCGTAGTCGGAAGTCGTGTCATCGATCTGCGCGCGCAAAGTCTTGACGCGACCTTCGATGTCTGACTGTTTGCCGGCGCCTTCAACGATCGTGGTGTTGTCTTTGTCGATCGTGATCTTCTTGGCGCGGCCGAGATCTTCGAGCTTGACGTTCTCGAGTTTGATACCGAGATCCTCGCTGATGACTTTGCCACCGGTCAGAATCGCGATGTCTTCGAGCATCGCCTTGCGACGATCGCCGAAGCCGGGAGCCTTAACGGCAGCGATGTTCAACGTGCCGCGCAGCTTGTTAACAACGAGCGTTGCGAGGGCTTCGCCTTCGACGTCCTCGGCGATGATGAGCATCGGCTTGCCAAGCTTCGCAACCTGTTCGAGCAACGGCAGCAGGTCCTTCATCGAGCTGATCTTCTTCTCGTTGATGAGGATCAGCGGATTGTCGAGCACCGCTTCCATGCGCTCCGGATCCGTGACGAAGTACGGGCTCAGGTAACCGCGGTCAAACTGCATTCCCTCGACGACCTCGAGCGAGGTCTCCATCGTCTTCGACTCTTCAACGGTGATCACACCGTCTTTGCCGACCTTGTTCATTGCTTCGGCGATGATGTTGCCGATGGTCTGATCGCCGTTGGCGGAAACTGTCCCGACCTGAGCGATGGCGTCGCCCTTAACGGGCTTCGCTTGCTTCTGGATGGAGGCGGTGGCCTGCTCGACAGCCTTGTCGATGCCACGCTTGAGGGCCATCGGATTCGCGCCTGCGGCCACAGTCTTCACGCCTTCGCGGAAAATTGCCTGGGCCAGCACGGTTGCGGTGGTGGTGCCGTCGCCGGCAACGTCCGAAGTCTTCGAAGCGACTTCGCGCACCATCTGCGCGCCCATGTTTTCGAGCGCATCTTTCAATTCGATCTCTTTTGCGACAGTGACGCCGTCTTTCGTGATCGTGGGGGAACCAAACTTCTTGTCGATTACGACATTGCGGCCCTTGGGACCGAGGGTGATCTTCACTGCGTCAGCGAGCTGATTGATGCCACGCAAAATCGCTGCACGCGAGTCCTCACCGTGAATCACCTGCTTTGCCATCGTTATTTACCACCTTTCTTGCTGCCGCCGCTGGCTGCGCCAGCGCGTTCAAGAATGCCGAGGATTTCGTCCTCGCGCATGATGAGAAGCTCTTCACCGTCGATTTTGATTTCAGAGCCGCTGTATTTCCCGAAAAGAACGCGGTCGCCCTGTTTCACGTCGAGGGGTTGGCGGGTACCGTCTTCCTTGTATTTGCCTTCGCCGACGGCGATGACTTCGCCTTCCTGCGGTTTTTCTTTGGCACTATCGGGGATGATGATGCCGCCCCGGATCTGCTCGCCTTCTTCGATTCGCTTCACGATGACGCGATCATGAAGAGGCCTGATGTTCGTTGCCATGACCTGTGGTCTCCTTTCAATTTCGCTAAAAACGTTGGGATTTGGATTATTAAAACTGGTATATGCTAGCACTCGCTGAGTAAGAGTGCTAAAGGATAGAGCGTCACGAGGTTCTTGTCAACCGGGTAGTCCGCGAAGCGGACGACAGCATAAAGCCTGGGCGGCAAGCCCCAGGATCGTGAATAAAAACGCTTGCTCGGATTATTTTTTTGACGGCTGTCCTGGAGCTTGCGCCCCAGGCTTTATGCTGTCGTCCGCTTCGCGGACTTGAGCCACGCTTTTACGCTGATGCTCGCTTTGCGGGCTGGTTGGCGGACTTTCGTTCCTGGTTCTTATACGTGGCGACGCGTTTGGCGAGGGTGTTGCGGTGAATGCCGAGGACGGCGGCCGTGTTTGAGAGGTGTTGTTTGTGGCGCGCGAGGGCCTTCTTAATGTAGAGCTTCTCAAACTCGCAGAGCGCCTCATCCAAAAGGATGTGGCCTTCGAGCATCTCGTCGATCAGGCTCTCGAGTCGGGCGCGCATCAGAGCTCTTTTCCAGTTAACAATCGGTACGCTTCCAGGTAACGCGAAGTCGTGGCGGCAGCGATCTCGGGAGGAATCGCCGGTGCGGGCGGCTTCTTGTCCCAATCGAGTGTTTCGAGGTAGTCGCGCACGAACTGTTTGTCGAACGAAGGTTGTGAACGCCCTGGCTCGTATTCGTCAGCAGGCCAAAAACGTGAGGAGTCAGGCGTCAGCACTTCGTCAACCAGCAAGAGCTGTCCATCCTTATCCAGTCCAAACTCAAATTTAGTGTCCGCGATGATGATGCCGCACTGGCGCGCGTGTTCTTCCGCTTGAGTGTAGAGACGCAGCGACGTGTCGCGCAGCAAGGCTGTGTTCTCAGCGCCGATCAACTCGCGTACTTGATCTTCAGTGATGTTCTCGTCGTGACCTTCTTCAGCTTTCGTCGAAGGCGTGAAAAGCGGTTCCGGAAGTTTCGCTGATTCGACAAGGCCTTCCGGAAGCTTATGACCACACACCGAGCCGGTCCGCAAATAATCTTTCCAGCCGGAGCCGACGAGATAACCACGCACGACGCACTCGACCGGAAACACTTGCGCACGCCGCACGAGCATCGCGCGTCCTTTAAGAGTCTGCGCGTGATGCTGGACCGCCGCCGGCATCGCATCGACGTTGCTCTCGATCAAGTGGTTGGCGACGACGTGTCCGAGCTTCTCAAACCAGAATTCGGAGAGAGCAGTCAGCACTTCGCCTTTACGCTCGATCGGCGTCGGCAGTATGCAATCGAAAGCGGAGATGCGATCGGTGGCGACGATTAGAAGGCTTTGATCATCGACTTCATAAACGTCGCGTACTTTGCCGCGGCGATGCAGTTTCAGATCAGAAAGTGACGTTTGAAGAACAGGTGCAGCGCTCATTGTTTAGATGGATAGAGGGTCGGATTTTGCTCGCGACAAATACGTTTGTCAAGAAGTGTAGTGATTTATATATATGCCGCTAACTTCTATTGGAGGGCTTCTCTGAGTCTCCGGATTTGCGATGCATGGTTGTGCGCATGCGCCGCGTAGATCTTTAACCAGTCTTCAGTCGAGTATCTGCCGCTCTCGGTGTGTGTGCCGACACGCTGCCAGTCATCTTCAGTCATTAAACGGAGCAGTTGCAGGGTCGATTCGCGCGCACTGCGGAAAGCATCAAGCGCGGGCGCCATATCTCGCTCGTTGTAACGAAGCTTGCTGGCGTACTCGTCCTGATCGTAGCCCTGAATCATGGCATTGTCTTCGATGAGAAGTTTTCGTAGTCTGCCCGCGGAAAAGCTTTCGCTGTCGCCGAGGTGATGAACAATCTCGCGCGCGCTCCATTTGCCGGGGATGGGATGCGCTCCCAGGCTGTCGGCGGGGAATCCATCGAGGGCATTCATGACTTCGTCGTATCCGGCGGCGTACGTGCTGATGAGCTCATTTCGTTCTTCGGGTGTCATCGTTTTACGGGTCCTTAAATATGGGATTGTGGTCAGTGACAGCATAGCAAAGCTTGTGCATTCCCAGAATAGAGCACTTTGGGCTTGAATAGGGAACCGCTTCTCCTGTACTATTCGCCCGAACCGAGTTGCGCCAACGACCCCGTGGTGCATGCCCTCTGAGCCTCCTGTCAGTTTCATTTCGACGACTAAACTCCGATGGCTACAGCTACTGACAGACAAAAAACAGCTAAAGAAAACTTCGCAGTTCCCGACTCGGGCGAGCGAAAAGTATCGCTACTTGTCGTGGAAGACGACGAGAATATCTCGACTGCGATCAGCGAGTACTTCTCGCGTGCGGGATACAACGTCAGGACCGTCGAGGACGGTTTGAACGGCGTAAAAGCAGCGCTGGATGATCCTCCTGACGCAGTGGTCCTGGATCTGATGTTGCCCAAGATGGATGGTCTGGCAGTTTGCAAAGAGCTGCGCGAGAAGGTCGGTTACCTGCCCATTCTCATGCTTACAGCCAAGGACGACGTGGTCGACAAGGTGCTGGGGCTGGAGATGGGCGCGGACGACTACATCACCAAGCCGTTCAGTCTTCGCGAGCTCGAAGCGCGCATCAAGTCTGTACTCCGGCGTACACGTAATGGCCCAACCACGGATGGAATGCGAGACGAAGCTCCAATCGTTCGTGGCCGGCTGCGAATCGACTCAGCCAAGCGCGAAGTGACGATTGGCGACCGGCAGGTTGAATTGACGCCGAAGGAGTTTGATCTCCTTCGCTTGTTTGCGTCGAACCCGGGACGCGTGTTTCCGCGCAAGTATTTGCTCGAAAAAATCTGGGATTACTCCTATGAAGGCTACGACAGAACGATCGACTCTCACATCAATCGCCTGCGCGCCAAGATCGAAGAGAACCCCGAAAACCCGCAGATGGTCCTGACAGTTTGGGGCATCGGCTACAAGTTCAGCGACGAGCAATAGGTCCTATAAGTACATAGGACCTATACCCTCACAAAATACTTTAACAATTCCGTAGCAATTCCCGCCCACTTATTGTATTCTTCCGCACAGTTTGTACAACATATGGGCTCGGCCCCCCCGAGTTCCCCGTTCCCCCGACGCTGTTTGAAACTGGAGGAGTCGAGAATGAATTGTATTGTGCGGCGGCTTCTGCCGGCTTTTATGTTGTGGACTGCTGTCTTGACACTCGCTGCGCCCTCGCAAGCGCAAAACGCAGCGGTCACTACACGCGCCTCTATCACGGTTCTCGACAGCACGAAGGAGCAGGATGGACTGCTTGGCTCCGTGCGTCGAGTCAAAACCGAAACCGCAAAGATCGACCTCAAGGACGGCCGTCCAGTCGAAGGACCACCGCAACTGGTCGAAGTCACCACCTACGGAATCAAAGGCAATCGAATTGAAAACACCTCTTATCCCCTCAGGGACGGACTTGTAGGCAAAGAAGAATATAAATACGACAAGCGCGGCAACATCACCGAGATGACCGTGCGCGACGACCGCGGCGCGATTCTCAGTCGCGAGGCCTACGATTATCAGTTCGATAAGTTTGGCAACTGGACGAAGATGACGACCAGTCTCGTCGTTTTTGAAAACGGCGAGTTGAAGCGAGAACCGATCGAGGTTACTTACCGGACCGTCACCTATTATTACGACGACACTGTCGCGAGGATCGTCAAGGAGGAGCCAAAGCCGGAACCTATGCAAGCAGCGCCAAAGCCGGAACCCGTGCAAGCAGCGCCAACTGCGCCGGCCATTCCCGAGGCGGCAACGCAAGTCACAGACCAGCAGGTTCTTGATCCCGGTCCGCCTTCAACGCCTGCTTTATCCGTGCAAATCGGTTCTGATCCACCACCCGCATTTGTCCCCGTAAAATCCGTGTCATCCGTGGTTAAAACGAACACAGATAACACGGATGCTAACGCAAACGATTTCTTCCTTGCGGGTCGTGACTTCCTCGCCCAACACAAAGATCGCGAGGCCGTAAAAGCTTTCAAAGAGTCGACAAAGCTCAATCCCAACGACGCTGAGGCGCAGTATGGGCTGGGTTTTGCAAACTTCCGCATTGGCCGGTTCAGAGATGCCGCTGACGCGTTTAAAAAGGCAACTGTGTTGAACCCGGCAATGGCGAAAGCGCACTACGGTTTAGGTCTCGCTTACCAGGAGTTGGGAATGGACAAGCAACTGGTCGAGGAATACCGGATCCTGGAAAACCTCGACAGGTCGCTCGCGAAGAAGCTTGCACAGACCTTTCCGCAATACAACTTCTCGTGTCGTGTGGTCCAGGGCTGTCCATAGGCTTGTCCGTAGCAAGAGATCCGATTTACCCCGTGGCTTAAGGAGTATTGATGCAGAACGAGCGTTTTGTGGTGTTGACCGGACACCTCAGCAATTACCCCCTATCCGATCTGGTTGGAATTCTTCGTCATCAGCGCAAGTCAGGCCGGCTGTTGATCGAGTATGCCAAAGGCCCGGCGACGTTCTTTTTTCAAAACGGCGAGTTGATCGACGCGCGCCTGAACGAGCTCACCGGTTTGCAGGCGATCTGCGTCGCGTTGGCCCAACCAGAAGCGTCTTTCAATTTCAATCCGTTGATACAAAGCTCGCGACGTTCGATCGAGTCGTCGTTGCAACGAGCGGTAGCGGAGCTCTTTGGTTGCTGGGATGAGGGTTTTGCGCAAATCGAAACGACAGCTCAGCCGCAGCCTGATGTTCTCGCGCTGCCGCCCGCGCCACCTGCGATCGTACGAAAGCGCTCGCTGTTTCTGATTGCTGCGGCGGTCATGATCGCTGTTGGACTATCGATCGTGATTGCCGTGATCGGCGGCCTCAACAACAACGCGGCTGCTGAGACGGCGGTGCAACCGAGTCAAACACACGTCGCACCGGTAGCCGCCGAACCCGAAGTATCAAAAGCGCCGGTCGCCGCCGTCATCAAGCCGAACCGCATTGCAGCGGAACGCAAAGAAGAGAAGCGAGCGAAGCCTGAAGTGAAGACCAACACGGAGACAGTGGCCGAAGCACAACCCGTCAAAGAGCCGGAGCCGGAGCAAACGTCCCAGTCAATCAAGGTCGTGATGCAGATCGAGAACGGGCGCGTGTTGAAAGCGTCAATCGCCAATCCCAAGCCCGGTATGGACAGTTACGAGGCCCTCGCATTGCGAATCGCGCGTCAACGCCGTTACGCGGCGACGATGAGTGGCGGACAGACAGTCACCATTAATGTGAGCCGTTAAGCACGTTCTCACGCAAAGTTTAGAGTTCAAGCTTTAGCTTGCTCGCCGAAAGCCCGAGACTGCAGCCTAAAGGCTGAACTCTGAACTCTTTTCCAACTGAGGAACACCCGATGCTATTTCTCGAAAGCAAAACCCTGAATCGCACAGTTGACACTCCTGGCCGCACCCGACTGCTGCAAGAGCTGCACGCGCGAAACCTCGTCCCGCTGATCCGCTCGCAGCGTCTCCGCTGTTTCGAAGACGCCCTGCTCGGTATGGATCACGTCGACGAAATGGAGATCGCGCTCGCGAATTCAACCGAATCCACAACTGGCGAGCCGTACGTCCGCGGCGATCTCTTCTGCTTTCCGGATTACATTCTCTTTCTCGTTTTCGAAGACGACGAATCCATTCGCGCGGGAATCGTTTACGAAGCACGCACGCCCGAACCGTTCCGAAAGCTCGACTCGTTTTGCCACGACGTGCGCAGCGTCTTGATGTCGCAGCAGCAACAGATTGCGATCTCGTTTCCGGAGTGGGAGACCACCACGGCCGCAATGGCGCGCGGATTCAGAACATTCGTCGAGAGACAAGACGCCGACTCGCTCTACACGAGCCTGCGCAAGGAGACGATGAGCAAGCGTATCCTCGCCGCGTCGAAACTCGAAGACGAAAGCGCGCGTGTGTTTCTGCGGACCGCGCGTAACGCGCACGAGGAAGGTTACGCTGCCAAACTGCTGACCGGTCACACCGAATCTTCCGACGTGCCGATTCAACGTCTCGAAGACGCAGGCCTCGTCGAAAGGGAAGTCCAGATCAGTTGCCGCAAGACCGGACACGCACTCTTTCGTTTGCCGAATCCACACGCGCTCGCCGTCGTGACGGTGAGCGATGCGACGTGTAGCGAATGCGGTGCGCCCGTGGCTGACGAGAACGTCGAGGAAGTGATCGCGCCGACGCAGCTCGCGTCGTCATTGCTCGAAGACGGATCGTGGCTGGTCAGCCGGATTCATTTTTTGTTGCGTGAGATGGGCGTGCCGGAGCGCGAGATCGCGCTTGGACCAGCGGACGGCAATGGTTATGGCCAGCTAATGGCGAACATCTGTGGCGAATCGTTTCTGATCGTGACCCGTGACGGCGATCTGACGCCCGCGTTTGCGCGTTGGGCCATCGATCTCGAGATTGATACTGAGGCTGCGCATCTCATGATGGTGGCGACCGGGCGAATACATAAAGAAGCTGGAGTGTTGCTGCAAAATCACTCGCGACGTCGTGTCAGCGGTGGTCAGGACTTCGAAATGATAATTGCTGACGATGTGGCCACGGCCGGGCGCGAGCTGGAGCAGGCGCTCGAAGCGCGTGTCGCAGCGCGTCGTTGCGGAGGAGATGTGTGTACTGGACAGCAGTATTGGTTTCTCGGTTAGTCGATTGGTGTTGACGAAGTTTCAGTTGATGCACGCGGCGGCGCCAAAGGAGGCGGAGGTTGTAATTGAGGAGCTGGAGCCGGAGTTTGTGCCTAGCGTACCGCTCAGTCTCGCAGCGGCGCATGAAGGGTAGAGTCAGTCGTTACAGGATTTACAAGATGTAAACAAGATTTACATGTTAATCCTGAAAAATAATCTTGTCAACGACTTAGCATTGAAGTGAAGCACGCTAAAAAATCCCCGGCGCGGCGCACCGACGACGAGCGGTGGTCTCAAGACATAGCCACGCTGCGGCAAGCCGCCCACGATCTCACCCTGCATCGCCACAAACCACAAAACACTCCCTTCGATCAGATCGCCGGCCTGCTCGACGACCCATCGCCCTCAGTACGCGAGAAAGCCGTCCGCGATCTCTACGAAATCGATCCCGATCAAGCAGCGGCACTCGTGAACGATGCCTTGCGCGACGGCTCGCCAGAAGAACGCCGCCGCATCGGCAGCGCGCTCGCCGATTCGGGCTTGTTATACGAGGCCCTCGACGACTTGATGGCTGAAAACCACGAGAACTGCTACAGCGCGTTTTCATTGTTGTTTCTGGTCGCAAAGGCCGGCGTCGTCGAGCCGCTCAGCAGTGTGATCGAGAAACATCCGAGCCTCGATCTGAGTCTCGCCGTCATTAGATTGCTTGCCTCGAGCGGCGAACCTGAAGTCGCCTCAACCTTGCAACGACTTGCCGCAAACACCGCACTTGCTCCGGAACTGAGATCTGCCGCCTCCGAATCCATTCACCAACTCGGGTTGTAAGTCCGTTTTTGACAGACGATTTACAAGATTGCACAAGATGTACATGTGTTTAAGCTTCAATCGGAATATCAACCCAAGGGTGATCAGCCTGCCGCAATCGAGGCGCTCGTCAAAGGCCTGAACGACGGCGCCAAAGATCAAGTGCTGCTCGGCATCACGGGCAGCGGCAAAACTTTTACTATCGCGAGCGTCATCCAGCGCGTGCAGCGCTCGACGCTCGTGCTTGCACACAACAAAACACTCGCCGCGCAGCTCTTTCAGGAGTTTCGCACGCTCTTTCCGCAGAACGCGGTCGAGTACTTCGTCTCTTACTACGACTACTACCAACCCGAAGCGTACGTCCCCGCCGCCGACGTCTACATCGAGAAGGAAGCGATCGTCAACCAGGAGATCGATCGTTTGCGGATGTCCGCGACGCGGGCATTGTTCGAGCGTCGCGACGTGATCGTGGTCGCGAGCGTGTCGTGCATCTACGGCCTCGGCGATCCGGATGCGTATTACGGGTTGCTTTTCTTCGTTGAGCCCGGGACACGTATGTCGCGCGATGTGTTGTTGCAGCGACTGGTCGAGCTGCAATACGAACGCTCAGACATCAACTTTCAGCGCGGCACGTTTCGCGTGCGCGGCGACGTCGTTGAGATCTTCCGAGTTATCAGGACCAGGCGTACCGGATCGAGTTGTGGGGCGATGAGATCGACTCGATCTCGACGATCGATCCTTTGCTCGGGGAGGTAATAGCCAAACACACGTCGCGCGTGCCGATTTATCCGAAGACTCACTACGTGATGTCGCGGCCCACTATCAAACGTGCGATCAAGACGATTCGCGAGGAACTCGAATGGTGGGAACCGAAGCTGATCTCGGAAGGAAAACTGGTTGAAGCGCAACGATTGCACCAGCGCACGATGTTTGATCTCGAGATGATCAAGGAGATGGGTTTTTGTCGTGGCATTGAAAACTATTCGAGACACCTGACCGGCAAGAATCCCGGCGAGCCGCCGCCGACGCTGCTCGACTACTTACCGCGCGACTCGCTGATCATTATCGACGAGTCGCACCAGTCGGTCCCGCAGGTGCGCGGCATGTTCGAAGGCGATCAGTCGCGCAAGCGCACGCTCGTCGAGTATGGATTTCGTTTGCCGTCGGCGTTGGATAATCGTCCGTTGAACTTCGCAGAGTTCGAATCACGCGTCGGACAGACCATCTATGTCTCGGCGACGCCTGGACCATACGAGCTGACGAAGGCGAGTGGTGAAGTAGTCGAGCAGATCATCCGGCCGACTGGTCTCATGGATCCGGAAGTGGAAGTGCAGCCGGTCAAGGGCCAGATCGATCACTTGCTCGAAGAGTGTCGCCAGCGTGCGGAGCAGCACGAGCGTGTGCTCGTGACGACGCTGACGAAGCGCATGGCTGAAGATCTGACTGAATATTTCACCGAGGTTGGTGTTCGCGTTCGCTACCTGCACTCGGATATCGAGACTCTTGAGCGCATCAAAATTCTGCGTGACTTGCGACGCGGCGAGTTTGATGTGCTCGTCGGGATCAACTTGTTGCGTGAAGGCCTGGATCTTCCTGAAGTGTCGCTCGTGGCGATTCTCGATGCGGACAAGGAAGGTTTTTTGCGGTCGGAGCAGTCGTTGATACAGACGATCGGGCGCGCGGCGCGCAACTCGCGCGGCAAGGCGATACTGTATGCGGATCGTGTGACTGAGTCGATGAAGCGTGCGATAGAAGAAACGCAACGGAGACGGGCGATACAGGAGGCGTTCAATCGTGAGAACGGCATCACGCCGCAGACGATCGTGAAGCCGATTGAAGCGACGTTGATTACTGCGTCGGAAGCGGATTACTTCAAGGTGCCGTCAGAGGTGGAGGACATTGAAGACTACTCGCCGGCGAATCTCGAAGCGACGATCACGCGGTTGGAGGTCGAGATGCGTGGGGCGGCGAAGCGCTTTGAGTTTGAGAAGGCGGCGGAATTACGGGACCGCATAAAGGTATTGCGCGAGCGTGAGCTCCAGGTCATGTAAGAGACAGGATTTACAAGATTGTTCAAGATTAACAGGAACATCTTGTAAATCCTGAAACATCTTGTAAATCTTGTAATGCAAACAAAGTCGCAGCCGGACGAGATCGAATCATTTTTAACCGATGCGAGTTTCATCCGCGACGGCCATGCAGATAGTGTGGTGATTCCGGAGAACATCGATGAGATCTCCGACATCCTCACCCACGCAAATCGCGATCGAGTACCTGTCACAATATCAGGTGCAGGTACTGGGACAGTCGGCGGGCGCGTCGCGTTCGGCGGGATCGTCCTCGCCACTGACAAACTGAATCATATCAAGAACATCGTTCACGAAGAGCACGGCGGATTTGCGGTCGTGGAAGCAGGGGTGATTCTCGCTGATCTTCAACGCGCAGTGGACCAGCAGGGATTGTTGTATCCACCCGATCCAACCGAGCGCGGCTGCTTCGTCGGCGGCAATGTCGCAACTAACGCTTCCGGTGCGCGGACGTTTAAGTATGGTCCAACACGGAATTACGTTCGACGACTGAAAGTCGTGCTTGCGTCAGGTGAAGTAGTCGATCTGCGCCGTGGCGAAGTGCGTGCCGACGCAAACAGAACGATCCGTATCGGCAAGTCGATCGAGTTGACGCTGCCCGACTACCGCATGCCGGCGACGCGAAAGAATGCGAGCGGCTATTTCATCGCGCCGGAGATGGACGCGATCGATCTGTTTATCGGTAGTGAGGGCACGCTCGGCGTGATCTGCGAGATCGAAGTCAGGCTGTTGCCGAAGCCGGAAGGTCTGCTGAGTGGTGTCGTGTTTTTTGCAGACGAAGCCGACGTGCTAGCCCTCGTCGGCGAGGCGAGAAAAGGTGCTGACGCGCGGGCGATCGAGTTTTTCGACAACGAATCATTGAATTTCCTGCGCGAGAAGTATCCCGCGATACCTTCGGAAGCCGTCGCCGCGATCTTCTTTGAGCAGGAAACGACTGAAGCGACGGAAGAGTCGGTCCTGAGCGATTGGACGGCGCTCCTCGACCAGCACCATGCGTTATCGGATTCGTGGTTTGCGACGAACGAGCAGGACCAGGCAAAGCTGCGCGAATTTCGTCATCAACTGCCGGTCTTGATGAACGAGTGGTTTGCGCATTACAAGCAGCGTAAAGTCTCAACTGACATGGCCGTGCCTGACGACGCCTTCGACGGTCTCTTCCGTTTATATAAGGACACGCTGCGATCCAGTGGTCTGCGCTACACGATCTTCGGCCACATCGGCGACAATCACGTTCACGTAAACATCCTCCCGCGCGACGACGCGGAAGGCGCCCGCGCCCGTGAGTTGTATGTGCAGTTTTTGAAATACGCGGCTTCTGTGGGCGGCACGCTTTCAGCCGAGCACGGCGTCGGCAAGTTGAAACGCGACTACCTGCGCTTCTTTTACACGGATGATCAGCTACGCGCGATGGCGACCGTAAAGAAAGCCCTCGATCCAAACGGAATCCTGGGCCGGGGAAATATTTTCTCCGAACAACTACTCTCGCAGATAGAATAAGAGCGCCTACGTTTTCAACTTTTGTGCCTTTTTGTGGCCAACTTATGCTTCGTTTCACCACAGCCGGAGAATCACACGGACGATCGCTGGTCGCGATCGTTGAAGGCTTGCCTGCCGGACTACCCGTCGATCACGAATTGATCGACAACGAGCTGCGACGTCGCCAGCTAGGCTATGGACGCGGTGGTCGCATGAAGATTGAGCGCGATCATGCCGAGATACTCACCGGTGTCCGGCACGGGCTCACGCTCGGCTCGCCGCTTACGTTACTAATCGAAAACAAAGATTGGCCCAACTGGACTGACGTCATGGCTTCCGAGCCGCGTGACATCGCTCCCGAGAAGTCACGGCGTCTGAAACGCCCGCGTCCCGGTCACGCGGATCTGCCCGGCGGTCTGAAATACGACGTCCGTGACCTGCGCAACATTCTCGAACGCGCTTCCGCTCGCGAAACAACTGCGCGCGTCGCTTGTGGCGCGCTCGCCAAACAATTGCTTGCTGTGTTCGGAGTCGAAGTGCGCAGTCATGTGATCCAACTCGGAGGCATTCCCGAGAAGCCGCTCGAGTTGAGCTGGGAACAGATCGCCGCGATTTCTGATGACGCGCCGCTGCACTGCGCTGACGACGATGCACAACAAAAGATGATCGATCTGATAGACGAGGCGCGTCACAAGGGCGACACGCTCGGTGGGATCTTCGAAGTCGCCGCGCGTGGCGTTGTGCCGGGATTGGGCTCGCACACGTCCTGGGACCTGAAGCTTGATGGGCTTCTCGCGCAGGCGGTGATGTCGATACCGGCTGTGAAGGCAGTGGCGATCGGCGCAGGCGCAGAGGCGAGCAGTCTGCCGGGTTCTGAAGTCCACGATGAGATTGCTTATAACGCCGGTACGCGTGAATTTATTCGCGAGACGAACCGCGCGGGAGGGCTTGAAGGTGGCATTACGAACGGCGAACAGATACGCGTACGTGGTCATCTAAAACCGCTTTCGACGCTGCGACGCGCGCTGCGATCTGTCGACATCGACACGAAAGAAGAAGAGTCGGCAGCATTCGAGCGTTCGGATGTGACGGCAGTTCCGGCGGCGGGTGTGATTGGTGAGTCGATGGTCGCGCTTGTGATTGCAGGCGCGATGAGGGAGAAGTTTGGAGGAGATAGTTTGGGAGAGATGAAGAGGAATTTTGAGGGGTATCGAGAGCAGTTGAGGGGCTACTAGACGAAGGTAGTTGTAGACAGGATTACAGGATTTTCATGATTAACAGGAGATAGCGTAGAATCAACGCATGGCTTTATTGGAGATAGTTAAGTGGCCGGCGCCGGTGCTCGATACACCGGCAGATCCGGTGACTGAGTTTGACGCCGATCTCGCGAAGCTCGTCAGCAATATGTTCGAGACGATGTATGCGGCGCCGGGTGTCGGACTCGCCGCGGTGCAGGTTGGAGTGCCGCAGAGACTCTTCGTGATGGACTGTTCCGGTGGCAAGGATCCGTCACAGCGCGTGACGCTGATCAATCCGGAGGTGCTGCGCGTCGAGGGAAATCAGAATGGCGAGGAAGGGTGCCTGTCGTTTCCGGGGATCTTCACGCCAGTCGAGCGCAGCTTGCGTGCAATCGTGCGCGCACAGGATCTCAAAGGCGAGTGGTTTGAGCTCGACGGCATGGAGCTGACTGCGCGCTGCATGCTTCACGAAACGGATCATTGCGACGGCATCGTGTTTCTCGACAAAATGAGCACCCTCAAACGCGAGATCGTAAAGCGCAAGATCAAGAAATTACAAAAAGCTGGAAAGTGGGACTAGAAATCAAAATCAATAGGTCCTATAAGTCAGATAAGTCTTATAGGACCTATTAGTCTGTGCAACGGAGATATTATGCCATCAGAATTTCGTAACGAACCATTCACCGATTTCACTAAAGAAGAGAACGCCTCGGCGATGCGCGAGGCAATCGCGAAAGTTCAGAGTCAGCTCGGACGCGAGTATCCACTCGTCATCGGCGGCGAACGCATCAAGACCGGCGACCTGCTCGACAGTATCAATCCTGCCAATCGCACACAGGTAATCGGACGCTTCAACAAAGCAACAAAAGAGCTTGCGAGTCGCGCCGTCGAAGAGGCCGCGAAAGCTTTCGAGACCTGGAAGAACACGCCTGCTGCCGATCGCGCGGCACTGCTGTTTCGCGTCGCCGCAGATCATGCGCGAGCGCAAACACGAGTTGTCGGCGTGGATGATCCACGAAGTCGCGAAGTCGTGGCCCGAGGCCGACGGCGATACTGCCGAAGCGATCGACTTTTGCGAATTTTATGCCCACGAGATGCTGCGTTATGCGAGTGAGCAGCCATTGACGCACATTGCAGGTGAACAGAACCGGCTTGAATACATACCGCTCGGAGTCGGCGCCGTGATTCCACCGTGGAACTTCCCGCTCGCAATCATGGCGGGCATGACTGTCGCTTCCGTTGTCACTGGTAACACAGTCGTGCTGAAGCCTTCTTCAGACGCACCGACGATCGCGTTTAAGTTTTTCGAGATACTCGAAGAAGCGGGTTTGCCTGCGGGAGTCGTGAACTTCATGACCGGTTCGGGCGCGGAAGTCGGCGACGTGGTCGTGGACCATCCGAAGACACGTTACATCGCGTTCACCGGATCGAAAGAAGTTGGACTGCGAGTTAACGAGCGCGCGGCGAAAGTTCACGAAGGACAGATCTGGATCAAGCGCGTGGTCGCGGAGATGGGCGGCAAAGACGCGATCATCGTTGCCGACGATGCGGATCTTGAAGAGGCGGCGACGGGCGTGGTGCAGTCAGCGTTTGGATTTCAGGGGCAGAAGTGTTCGGCGTGTTCGCGCGCGATCATCGACACGCGAGTTTACGACACGATGCTCGAGAAGATCGTCGACCGCACAGCGAAGCTTAAGCTCGCTGATCCAACCGATCCTGCTACCAACATGAGCGCCGTGATCAATGAGAAGGCGTTCAAGTCGATCAACTCTTACATTGAAAAAGGGAAGAGTGAAGGTGGTCGCGTTTTGATCGGTGGCGGTTCCGACGGTGAGCAGGGGTTCTTTATCGAGCCGACTGTGATTGCAGACGTGAAGCCCGGTGCGACGATCGAGCAGGAAGAGATTTTTGGACCAGTGCTCGCGGTCATCAAGGCTGAGAACTACGACGACGCGCTCAAGATCGCGAACGACACGCAGTTTGGTTTGACTGGCGCTGTTTACAGCAGTGACGAAGCGAAGCTCGATCGTGCGCGCAGAGAGTTTCATGTCGGGAACTTGTATCTGAATCGTAAGTGCACCGGCGCGCTTGTTGGTGTGCACCCGTTTGGTGGCTTCAACATGTCAGGTACCGACTCGAAGGCAGGCGGGCGTGATTACCTGCTGTTGTTCATGCAGGCGAAGGTCGCTGCGGAAAGAGTGGGCGCGACGACCAGGAGAGCCGAAGCCGGTACTGCCACGGATTAACACGGATGGCACGGATAGTCTTCATGGGCACACCTCAGGCTGCCGTGCCGACTCTCCGGCAGGTTTTGAACGACGGTCATGAGGTGGTCGCCGTTTGGACGCAACCGGACAAGCCTGCTGGGCGCGGAAACAAGGTAGCTTTTTCTCCAGTCAAAGAGTTTGCCCTCTCGCACGGCCTCAGTGTGTTTCAACGCGCGCGGATCAAGAACGACGAAGCAAAACAGATCTTCGCGTCGCACGGTGCTGAGGTTGCAGTCGTTGTCGCGTACGGTCGCATCCTGCCCGACGAGTTTTTGCGCGCGCCGCGTCGCGGCTGTATTAATGTTCACTTTTCTCTGCTGCCTCTCTACCGCGGCGCCGCGCCTGCGAACTGGGCCATCGTCAACGGCGAAATCGAAACGGGCGTCACGACGATGTTCATCGAGCCCACACTCGACACTGGTCCAATCCTGTTGCAACAGAAAACTCCGATCGGCGAGAAAGAGACTGCGCCTGAGTTGATGCAACGCCTCGCTGAGATCGGTGCAGAGCTTCTTGGTGAAACTCTCGCACGCCTCGACAATCTCACGCCGCGCCCGCAGCGCGATTCTGACGCCACATTCGCGCCGGTCCTGAACAAGGAAGACGGCCTGATCGACTGGTCGCACAGCGCGTTCGCGATCGAGCGTCGCGTGCGTGGTCTGCAGCCGTGGCCCAATGCCTACACGAACTTCAACTCGAAAGGCCTCACGATCTGGAGCGCCGAGCCTTCAACGAAAACAGATGCGAACGCAGCACCAGGCGAGATCATTGTGGCGCACCGGGACGAACTAGTCGTGAGCTGTGGCGAGACAGCGTTGCGACTGCATCGAGGTCCAGCCGGAATCGCGGAAGAGAATTACCGTGCGTGAATTTATTAGCGGCGCACGTCTGAAAGTTGGCGATCGCTTTGGTTAAGTCGAAAGAGATCTCACCCGCGCGCCTGGCCGCGTTCAGAATCCTTCAGCAGGTCGAAACAGGCGCGTTCTCTTCAGTCCTGCTTGCAGCAGAAGAACCACGTTTACAACCAGTAGACCGGGCACTCTGTCACGAGCTTGTTCTCGGTGTGCTCCGCTGGCAGTTGTTTCTCGATCGTATAGTCGAGCACTTTTCCAAACGACGTGTTGAGAGTTTGGATGCGGCGGTCCGTATCGCGCTGCGGCTCGGTTTATACCAGTTACGATTCCTCACGCGCGTACCCGCGTCGGCTGCCGTCAATGAATCGGTTAGTTTAGTGCGGGTGGCGCGACTGAGCTCGGCGACGGCGTTTGTTAATGCAGTATTGCGGCGTGCGGTTCGCGAGGCGGAATACGATCCGGCAGCTGATGTTTCCGATCCGATTGAGAAGATCGCGATTCAAACTTCGCATCCGGTTTGGTTGATCGAACGTTGGGTGAACTCGTTTGGTGTCGAAGAGGCGGAAGCCTTTGCACGCGCAAATAACACAGTGCCGCCGACGGCTTTTCGAGTTGTTGCTAATCGAGCGAGTCAATCAGAGATTTTGTCGAGACTGAGTGCGGCGGGCGCGGCCCTCGAGTCGTCGGAAATTGTCAATGGTGCATGGCGTGTTTCCGGAGCGACAGTCGTTACTTCGTGAGATGAGCGCTGCGGGCGAGATTTATCTACAGGACGAAGCGTCACAGCTCGTCGCTGAGGTGATGGAAATCAAACGTGGCGAACGCTTGCTCGATCTGTGTGCTGCGCCTGGAGGCAAGACGACATTGATGGCCGACCGCGCTGGTGATGCGGCATTCATAATTGCCGCTGATCGTTCCGCGACGAGAATGGCGACAGTTGTTTCAACCATGCGATTGCATGAGTTGAACAGTATCAGGCCGGTGATTCTCGACGCGACTGAGCCGTTGCCATTTGCGCGCGCGAGTTTTGACCGCGTACTCGTCGATGCGCCGTGTTCCGGAACGGGAACACTGCGTGCAAATCCGGAAATTAGATGGCGACTCGCCCCGTCGGATTTTGCGAGTTTCGCGCAGCAGCAGAAACGGATCGTGAGTAGAGCGGTTGAAGTGTTGAAGCCCGGTGGGCGTTTGGTTTACTCGACGTGCTCGGTTGAGCGTGAGGAGAATGAAGAGGTGATAACGTCGCTCAATCAGCTCCGATTGAAAAAAACGATCAGGACCTGGCCGCAGCGCGAGGGATCAGATGGGTTCTTTATTTCAATACTTGAGAAGTAGACAGGATTACAGGATTTTTCAGGATTAACAGGATTATCTTGGTCATCCTGTAAATCCTGTAAATCCTGTCTAACAAACCCCCGCCATCCATCAGCGTCTTGCCCCCGATCAGAGCGGGTGTTAGACTTCGCAACTTGGTGGATTTAGTTGCCAGAATTACTTCCGTCTTCCGCAGCATCGCAATTGTCTTTGCGATTGCCATCGTTTTCCTCTTCGGAGTGGCGACCACGGTCTATCTTTCTCTGCGTAGCCCGGAAGTGAAAGTCCCGGACGTGGTCGGCAAGAATAGATTTGAAGCAGAAAAAATCCTGGCTGATGCGGATCTGAAGTTTCGCGTGCGCGCTACGAGGCCCAGCACCGAAGCACAACCCGACACTGTTATGTTTCAGTTGCCGCGTGCCGGCGAGGTCGTGAAGACTGGTCAAACGGTGGCAATGGACATCAGCCGCGTCGCTAAAGCGGGCGAGTCGTCCGAGAAAGTAACACCCGACGAGCCGGCCGAGAATCGCAACACCAACTCAGCGGCAAACGCCAACGAGAACAAGCCAAAGCGGCCGCGGCCCAAGAACACCAATGAAAACGCAAACGGCAATACAAACGGCAATACGAACGGCAACACAAACAAATCAAGTAACGCGAATCGTGCCAACGCAAACACCGGCGCCGTGAATGCGAACGCGACTCCGCGCAGCAACGTAAATCGAATAGATCCGAAGAACGCGAACACCCGACCCGCAGCAGCGAACGACAACAAACGTCCTTCGCCTCGGCCCACACCGAAGCCGAACTAGTGAATAGTGAACAGGGAACGCCACATCGACATCGCTCCATCGATTTTGTCGGCTGACTTCTCGTGTCTCGGCGACCAGATCAAGGCCGTCGAACGCGGCGGTGCAGGCGTGTTGCACGTCGACGTGATGGACGGCCATTTCGTGCCGAATATCACGGTGGGTTTGCCTGTGGTTAAGTCGCTTGCCGGGTTCACGCGCTTGCCGATCGATGCGCACTTGATGATCACTGACCCTGGCACGTACGCGACGCAGTTTGTGAAGGCAGGCGCGAACATGGTTTCGGTCCACGTCGAAGCCGACCCGCATCTGCACCGGACGTTGATGTCGATTAAGGACGCCGGCGCGCTGGCTGGAGTCGTGTTGAACCCCTCGACGCCTGTGGTGGCGGTCGAGGAGGCATTACTGTTTGCCGATTATGTTCTGGTAATGTCTGTCAATCCGGGTTTCGGCGGGCAGAAGTTTATCCCGCAGTCTGTCGACAAGGTGAAGCGAC
The DNA here is from genome assembly GCA_963748155.1 of uncultured Acidobacteriota bacterium. Taxonomy (GTDB): domain Bacteria; phylum Acidobacteriota; class Blastocatellia; order Pyrinomonadales; family Pyrinomonadaceae; genus PSRF01. The sequence goes on from CAVVHV010000009.1 coordinate 44,278, forward strand.
TGCGGCGCATGATCGACGAACGACAGTTGAACGTGCGTATCGAGATTGACGGCGGCGTCGACCGCAAAAACATCGAAACTGTTGTGGCAGCCGGGGCCGAGATCATCGTGGCCGGCTCAGCCATTTTCAATACACCCGACGCGGAGGCAGCCGTAAAAGAGCTCCGCGACGCGACCGTACAGTGGGTTTAGCCACAAAAAGTGGCTTAAAGCCAACCGGATGAGAGAAATTTGAATCCGATAGCGGTACGTCCTTACTGACCTAAGCCTTTGGTGCTTTTTTGCGGCTAAAATCGTTTTTGTGCCTTTGTGGCTAGTTTATCTTGGAGGTTGATTTTATGAGGTCTCGCTTTTTTATCCTGGCGGTTTTCTGCGCCCTGATCTTTGGGGTGGCACAGACCGGATTTGCTCAGCAGAAATCCGGCGGCCAGACAGAGCTATCGACCGTCCAGAGGCTGGACGTCATGTCCTCGAAGCTCGATTTGTTGCGCCGCTCGCTCAATGCTGCCATCAAGGCCATTGAACCTAAAACCGATAAGGACAAGAAGGCCAACGCTGACGATCCAATCATGCGTTTGAAGGGCCTCGAAAAGGAAGTCGCCTCATTAAACAATGAAGTGAACGACATCCGTACCAAGAACGATAAGGCCGAAAAGTTTGACCCTACCGCCCTCGACCGGCTCGAGGCCTCTGTTGCCGAGTTGAATACGCGTGTTGAGACTAACTTGCAGCAAACCGCGGGTCTGAGAACCTCGGCTACCGCTAACACTTCCGCCGACAAAAAGAAGAAGAAAAAAGGAAAGTTCTTCGGTCTATTTGGCGGCGGCGACGATAAATATGCGGATCTGACGGGCGCTGCCGTTGCCGGACGCGACCGCGTGTTGTTTGAAGAAGCAGCCAAAGAAGTTCGCAAGGGCCGTCACGACACTGGCCGGCTTCTCTTCGCAACGATTATCAACACGTATCCCGATTCAGCATTTCTGCCACTCGCGAAACTGGCTATCGCCGACTCGTTCTTCCTCGAAGGCACCACCAGCGCCCTGATTCAGGCCGCACAGGCTTACCAGGACTGGCTGACGTTCTTCCCGACAGATCCACTTGCGGACGACGCCAGTTTGAAAGTCGCTGAAGCAGAGATGAGGCAAATGGGCCTCTCCGATCGCGACATCTCGCACGCCAAAAAAGCCGAGCAGCGATTGAAGGTGTTGCTCCAGCAGTATCCGAAGAGCCCGCTACGAGCGACAGTCGAAGCGCGTTTACGGGAAGTGCAGGAAAATCTCGCGATGCACAACCTCCTGATCGCGCGGTTCTACTACGACGTGAAATATTCGACTGGAAAAGGTGGACTAAAAGGCTCGCAGTCGCGCTTGAAGGAGATCACTGATAAGTACCCGTGTTTCTCGTACAACGACGAAGTGTTCTTCCGTTTGGCGTCAACCTATCAGGCCGAAGAAGAACCGGATGAAGCGGCGCGGTACTACCAGAAGCTAGTGCAGGAGTTTCCGGAAAGCGAGTTCAACGAGAAAGCCAGGGAACAACTGAACATCATCGGCGCCCCAATCCCTGAAAAGAGCGCGCCGAATTCGTGTTCGAAGCGGCAGCCGCAGAGCTTTATGGGTAACCTGATGCAACAGGTTTCGGGTAAGGCCGACATCACCGTCAATAAAAACGGCATTCTGATCAGCAAAGATGGAAAAGAAGGCAGCGATTTGATTGACGAGGCGCTCCGTTATAACGGAACGCTACCGGCACTGACCACGCCGGACGCGCCCACTCAGCGCACGACGAAACCAACGACGCCGCCTTCGAATCCGAAGGATAAGAGCGCGAACGGCAACGGCGCCGCGCCAGCAGCAGTCGTAAAGCCTTAAGGAGGCTTACACAAGTTGGAACCCACCTCGCCAGAAGCGCAGGCGGAGTTAACACGACGGCATAAGTCCGCAGCCACCACTGTGGTGGGCCTGCTGGTGGCTACGGTCCTCCTGTCGGTCGTGGCGTTTCTTTCGGATGCTTACCTGATCGAAAATCCCAATCCACCTCTTGATATCGCGGTGCGAATCGCCATCCTGATTCTTGGTCTGGGGGCGGTCGTGTGGCGTCGGACGAAGTTTCAGCCGATGCGGCTTCAGGACATCGCCGGCCTCGGAGGAGTGGCGGCCCTCATAAAAACGCTCGAGAAAACGACGATTCAGATAGCCTTGATTGGTGCGTCGATAGCCGCGATCGGCTTTATCGCCACTCTTATGACTGGGAATGAGCGGTATAGCTACTGGGCTGGCGCGATTGCCGTAGTGGTTTTCATTTACTCCTACCCCACGAAGTCCTCCTGGCTCCGGACTGATGTACCGGTTCACCGAAAAGCAGAGCTAACATCCTGTTAATTCTGTAAATCCTGCAATCCTGTTAACAGATGACAAGATTTACATGATTGACAGGATTAAAATTGTTGAACTTCGTTTGTCTGGTTTGGTACTCTGGCCGTGGCTATGCTGCGTCTATCTGCCAATTACCGGACTTTTGCTTGCGTTTATCGCCATACCTGCCGTGTCTCAGGAGGCCAGGCTCATCACGTCAGTCCGGCCGGTGGCCGTCAAACCCTCGCCCGCTACGCCCGTTGAACCCAACGACATCGAAAAGCGCGCATTCGAGCAGACCAATCTGGTGCGGGTGAAGAATGGCCTCCCACCCTTTATCTGGGATGGAGATGTCTGTCGTATGGCCCGGATTCACTCCGAGAGCATGTCCCGCAACCGGTACTTCTCACACGTCACACCCGAAGGACTCCGCCTCCGCGATAGAGCACGCGCCGCCGGCATTTTGCAGTTTTCCGTTCTTGGTGAGAACATCGCATACAGTCAGGGCTACGACGATCCGGCAGCGTTTGTCGTCGAGCAATGGATGCAATCTTCGAAGCATCGCGCTAACATACTGTCCACCGAATTTCGCGCGATGGCTATCGGCAGCTTTGTCGCCCCTGATGGTTCGATTTATCTGACACAGACTTTCATCACCCGTTGATCACGACGCCCGTCAAGTTTCCTTCCTTCGCAAAAATAAACTGGTTCCTGCGTATTTTAGGTAAACGACCCGACGGCTATCACGAGGTCGTAACCGTCCTGCAAACGATCTCACTCCACGATGAGTTGACGATCAAATTGAGTGAGGATGGTCCTCGTACTCTAACGTGCGACGATCCTACGATACCCACCGACGACACAAACCTGATCATGAAGGCTGCCAATTTTTTGGAAGAATGCCTTCAGGATTGGTTTGGTGGCGAGATTAACTTGTGGAAAAGAATTCCGGCCAAGGGCGGTCTGGGCGGCGCATCGTCTAATGCGGCCGTCACTTTGCTGGCGATAAATGTACTCTGGAAAGGTGGTTACATCGGGGTTGAAGAATTGATGCGACCCGGCGCTGTTGGGTGCCGATGTCCCATTCTTTTTCCGCGGTGGCCGCTGTGCTGCAACTGGTATTGGCGCGGACCTGACACCGCTTCCGGACGGTCCAAAAAAGTACCTGATCGTCGTCACTCCGAACGCCCGAGTCTCGACTAAAGACGCTTACGCATCACTAAATGCTGCTTCCTTGACAACTTCTGACTCGGCCTCTATTCTTTCAAGTTCCTTAGCGGACCTGAATTCCGCCGACAGCAGGCAATGGCCTCTGCGCAATGATTTTGAAAGGGTGATCTTTGAGATAGAGCCTGAAATCGAGCGTGCGAAAAACGCTTTGCTCGAAGCAGGTGCGTGGGGCGCTTTGTTGGCTGGAAGCGGTTCTAGCGTGTTTGGCGTGTTTGATAGTAGAGCCGAGAGAAATCGCGGGCTCGACGAATTTGAAATGTGAAGCAGGATGGCGGGTAATCGCCTGTGAAACCATTTCACGCGACGAATATGTCAGGGCAATGAATTCATCGGGGTTCCCCCTTTTTACGCTCTCTTAAAACTGCAAACAGAAAACAGATACTGGGGCGTAGCCAAGTGGTAAGGCACCGGTCTTTGGAACCGGCATTCGTTGGTTCGAATCCACCCGCCCCAGCCAAATTCTTGTCACTCTGAAAAGATATGGGCACAACCGGCGGCATCAAGATCTTTTCCGGAAATGCGAATCCCAAGTTGGCGGAAGAGATTTGTCGCCACCTTACTTGTGACATGGGGAAGGCGTACCCGGAGCGTTTCTCTGACGGCGAGTTCAATTTTCAGATCGATGAAAACGTGCGCGGCGGCGACGTTTTCCTCGTGCAACCGACTTGCCCTCCAACTGATGCGCACCTGATGGAGTTGCTGGTGATGCTCGACGCTTTTCGTCGTTCATCAGCCGAGCGCATCACGGCCGTGATTCCGTATTACGGCTATGGCAGGTCTGATAAAAAGGACCGGCCGCGCGTTCCGATCTCCGCGAAGCTCGTGGCGAATCTGATCACGGTCGCGGGCGCGGATCGTTTGCTTGCAATGGACCTGCACGCCGCGCAGATCCAGGGCTTCTTTGATATTCCGGTGGACCACCTGTATGCTGCACCGGTTTTTATCGGCTATTATCAGGAGCACCCGCTGCCGAATTTGACGGTGGTGGCTCCTGACACAGGCGGCGCCGAACGCGCGCGCGCCTACGCCAAACGGCTTGATGCCGAACTTGCTCTTTGCGACAAACGTCGCGAGAAGGCGAACGTGGCCGAGGTGATGAACGTGGTTGGCGACGTTCGTGGCCGCAGTTGTTTGATCGTCGACGATATGTGCGACACCGGCGGGTCGTTGACGAAAGTCGCGCGGGCCTTGAAAGAGGCGGGCGCTGAACGAATACATGCGTGCTTCACGCATCCGGTGTTTTCCGGCAAGGCAGTCGAAATGCTGCGCGAGTCGGACATTGAAAAGATAATCGTTACTAATACGATTCCGCTCCGCGATCATGCGTGCGAGCTGGATAAAATAAAAGTACTAAGTATCGCGCCGCTTCTGGCGAAAGCGATCAAGTCGATCCACGAGGAGACTTCAGTTTCCTCGCTCTTCGTTTAGACGAAGGGCAAACACCTGGTGGCTTAAACGAAGACCATCAGCGACCGGAAGTATTGCCGATTGGCAATTGCCGATTGCCGATTTGAAGAGCCTGAGTTTGTGGCTCCAAATTGGCAATTGGCAATCGGAAATCGACAATAACTTGGGTCGCTGAAAGTTTGTGTAGGGAGAAAATCATGGCGGAGAAAAAAGATTACAAGGTGCAGGCAAAGGTGCGTGAAGGTCGCGGCAAGAACGACGCGCGGCGCGCGCGGCGTCGAGGGCATAGTGCCCGTTACGGTTTATGGCGGTGGCGCGGAAACTGTCGCCGCTGTCGCTCCGCTTAGTGAGCTCGCTGCCATCCTTCGCTCTGAATCGGGACGAAACACGATCTTCACGATCGATGTTGAAGGTTTAGGCCCCAGCGAGGTGATGTTTCACGATCGACAGATCGATCCGGTCAAGGGCCGTTTGATTCACGCTGATCTTACCAGGCTGGTTAAGGGACAGAAGATCGATGTGACGGTGCCGCTTCATTTGGTGGGCGAGCCGATCGGCGTCAAAGAGAAACAAGGCGTGTTGGAGCAGATCATTCGCGAGATCGAGATTCGCTGCGAGCCGCGAGAGATTCCCGATACGTTGGAAGTGGATGTATCGAACCTCGATGTGCACGACCTTTTGCACGTCTCGGATATTCCGGTCGCTGATACGGTTGAGATTTTGACGGATCCCGAACAGGTTATCGCGACTGTCGGTATCGTGAAGGAAGAGGTCGTGGCAGCGCCTGCTGAGGGTGAAGAGCCTGCTGAGCCCGAAGTGATTGGTAAGGGTAAGAAGGAAGAGGAAGAGGGCGAGGAAGGTTAGCGTTGTTGTTAGACAGGATTACAGGATTTGCATGATTTTCAAGATGAATCCTGTTAATCCTGTAAATCTTGTAATCCTGTCTAATGCTTATCGTTGGTTTAGGAAATCCCGGGAAAGAATACGAGTCGACGCGACACAATCTCGGGTTCATGTTGATTGACAAGTTGGCCCACGATGAAGGCATCAGCGTTAGTCGCCGCGAGTGCAGTTCGCTCGTCGGTCGCGGCGAGATTGAAGGCACGCGGACGAAGTTAGTGAAACCGCAGACCTTCATGAACCTGAGTGGACACGCTGTCGCATGCCTGCTTGCGAAGATTGAGAGCGAGTCTCCGATCAAGCAGCTGGTCGTGATTTCTGATGATCTCGCGTTGCCGTTCGGAACGATTCGCATTCGCGAGCGCGGCTCAGCCGGTGGGCATAACGGTTTGAAATCGATCATCGCGTCGATCGGAACGAATGAGTTTGTGAGATTGCGGATCGGAATTCAGCCGGAACACCCGATCTCGGATTCGAAGCGGTTTGTGCTCGACTCCTTTTCACGCAGTGAGCGACCGGTTGTCGAAGAGACGATCGCGCAGAGCGCAAACGCGATAAGAACGATTATCAGGGACGGCGCTTTGAAAGCGATGAGCGAGTTTAATTGAATTGTAAAGGACCTTTGACTGGAGGTTTGAGTTGGATACAAAGAGACAGTACGAAGTGGTCTTCATAGTAGACCCGACGGCCGATGATGAAGTGCCGAAACTCACCGAGAGCTTCTCGCAGATCATTACCGATCAGGGCGGCGTGGTGACCAAGGCCGAGACGATGGGCAAGCGCCAGCTCGCTTATGAAATCCTGCACCACAAAGACGGCACGTTTGTGCTGCTCGAGATCGAAGGTTCGGGCCGTGAGATTGCCGAGCTTGAACGCCGCATGCGCGTCAACGATCGTGTGTTGCGCTACATCACTGTGCGCGTGGATGAAGATCGCAGGCGCGCGGATAAGTTGAAGGATCGTCGCGCTCGTAAAGCTGCGAAGCGTCCCGCGCCGGGTGAGCGCCGTCGTCGCGGACCAGCGATGGAGTTTGCCGAAGCTTCCGGCGAATAGATTTGATCTAAGAGTTGAAGAGGATAAGTTATGTCAACCAATTATGAAGACCGCCAGCGCGGTGGTGGCTACGATAGTGATGACGACAACGATAGACGGCCAATGGGCGGCGGCCGCGGCGGTGGTCGACGTATGCACCGCCGGCGCGTTTGTCGATTCTGTATCGACAAAGTAGACCTTATCGATTTTAAGGACGTGAAGCTGTTGCAGAATTACTTGCCTGAGCGAGGCAAGATCCTGCCGCGACGAATCTCCGGCACCTGTGCAACGCACCAGCGCATGCTGGCGGAAGCAATCAAGCGTGCTCGCAACATCGCGCTGCTTCCGTACACGACCGACTAAAGGGAGAACGACATGTCACACACGAAAGTACTTTTGCGCGAAGATGTAGACGATCTCGGCGCGCGTGGCGAGATTGTCAGAGTCCGAGCAGGCTACGCTCGCAACTACTTGTTGCCTCGCAATCTGGCGGTGCAAGCGACTGCCGGCAACGTCAAGGGAATCGAATCCGAACGAGCGGCGTTGTTGAAGAAGGAAGCTAAGGAGCGCGCGACTGCGGAAGCACAGTCGCAGCAGATGGGTGCGCTCGATCTCGAGTTCAGACGAAAAGCCGGCGAGCAGGGTGCGCTTTATGGATCGGTCACTTCGATGGATGTGGCTGAGGCGCTTAGAGAGCGCGGCTATGAAATTGAACGTCACCGCATTCACTTGCGCGAGCCGTTGAAGCGTGTGGGTGAATACACTGTCCCTGTGAGATTGCACCGTGATGTCACGATCGAGCTGAAGGTCAGAGTGGCTCCGGAAGGTGAAGTAATCGTTGGTCATTTGACGCCGGAACAGGAAGCCGAGATAGCGAAACAAACGCAGGCCGGCGACGAAGAATCAGCCGCGGATTAACGCGGATCTTTTTCTGATTTAAAACTGAAAATCCATTGCTCATAATGACGCTGCATGTTAAGTACGACGTGCAGCGTCTTTCTTTATGGCCACAGCAGACCCTATTCGCGAACAACCCTTCGAGCGTGCTCTACCAAACAGTGCCGAAGCCGAACGCGCCATTCTCGGCGCCGTCCTGCTCGATAACGGCCTGATCAGCCAGGCAATCGAACAACTCCGCGCGGAAGACTTCTACGTGCCGTCGCACCGTCGCGTTTTTCTCGCGATGATCATGCTTTTCGAGCGTGGCGCGGAAATCAATCCCATTCTCATCGGCGAAGAGCTGAAAAAAGAGAGCGCGCTTGAAGCAGTCGGCGGGATCAGTTTTATCACTAACCTGACTTACGGCCTGCCTCACTCGACCAACATCGCTCACTACGCGAAAGTCGTGCGCGGCAAGTCGATGCTGCGGCAACTCATTAAAGTTTCCAACAAAATCACGCAGGAAGCACTCGCCGAAGAGGATGAGCCCGAGCTCATTCTCGACCACGCCGAACACCAGATCTTTCAACTGGCCGACGAGCGAATTAAACAAGGTTTCATGCACGTGAAACCGATCGCGGAACAACTGCTCGAGAAAGTCCAGGAGATGGAAGGTCGAGCCGCTCTTTTGACCGGACTGACCACAGGCTTCCCCGATCTCGATAAGATGACGTCTGGACTACAGAACTCAGACCTGATCATCCTTGCAGCGCGACCGTCGATGGGAAAGACCAGCTTCGCGTTGATGCTGGCCGAGAATGCCGCGATTCACGCGGGTGCGGTTGTTGGTGTGTTTTCGCTCGAAATGTCGAAAGAGTCGCTCGTGATGCGCATGCTCTGTTCGCAGGGCAACATCGACGCGCAGCGTTTCCGCAACGGATTTCTCTCACGACTCGAGTGGGCGCAGATCGCGAAGTCTCTCGGTGTGCTTGCTGACACGAAGATCTTTCTCGACGACACACCGGGCTTGAGCGTGCTCGAGATGCGTGCGAAAGCTCGACGACTCGCGGCGGAACAGAAAAAGCTCGATCTGATTATCGTTGACTACCTGCAGTTGATGTCTGGTTCGTCGAAACGAGCCGAGTCGCGACAGCAGGAAGTGTCGCAGATCTCGCGCGAGCTGAAAGGGCTGGCGAAAGAGATGAACGTGCCGCTCGTGGCGTTGTCACAGCTTTCACGCGCACCCGAATCGCGATCGGATCACAAACCGCAACTCTCAGACTTACGTGAGTCAGGCGCCCTCGAGCAGGATGCGGATGTCGTGGCGTTCATCTTTCGTGAGGAGCAGTACAAATCGGCGGAGGAACGCGAGGCTATGCCGGAAGATCGAAAGAACATCGCCGAGCTGATCATTGCGAAGCAGCGCAATGGTCCAACGGGGACAGTTGATTTGAGATTTACGCCGTCGAGTATGAGGTTTGATAATTTGTACCGGGAGTGAGTTGTTAGACAGGATTTACAAGATGTTTCAGGATGAACAGGATTTCTTGTCTTGTTAATCCTGAAACATCTTGTAAATCCTGTCTAAAACGGTCGCTCGAAGATCTTGCCGTCAACCGGAAGGTTGCTCTTTATCTCCTTCACCGTGAGCGTCATCGTCCGCTTCTGAAAACTGTGCGTGATCACGTATGGCACTTTGATCCCGTCAGTCTCGCGCCAGTCGTCGTAATAAATCTCAACCGGCACGGAAGCACCTTTGTGCATGCGCACAGTGTTCATACGCACCGGTAAATAAGTTTCCGCATCCACAAAGATCCTGTCTGTCGCACCACCACTCACCGGCACCAAATCGATCACGTAAACCTCGCGATAACCGATCTTGCTCTTGCCCACTAACGACAACTTTGCATATCTGCTTTTCAGGTTGAGTATCGCGTAGAAGTCCGAATCATTCTGCACCGAGTCCAGCTCAGCGCCTTTCAATGTGCGCACGCCGGTGGGCGTTTGCATCCAACCGATGCGGCCGTTGTAACCGACTTTAATTGTTTCTGTCGGGCCAGGTTGTATGATGCTGAGCGCTTTGTTCGGCGCGACTGTGTAAGTTTCAAATGTTCCGCCTCGGCTGACTCCCACCACATCGAGTGAGCCTCTCACCACGCGACTTGTCACGGCATTCAGCGCCGCCGCACCTCCTGCCGCTTGCACATACCGGTTTAAAACTTCATCGCCGGTCGGTAACGAACCCGAGCTGTCGACTGTTTGCCCATCGTTTATGGCTACTGGACCACTCTCGCCACCAAGCATCCGCGAAGTTGTTGTTACTCGCTCCGGTTCGGCGATCGCCTCGCTCTTGATCGGCTCGCGACGCTCGCGTGCGGCTGTGTTACCGGAACGGAATGATTTGATCTCCTCCACCAGTCCAGCGTAGTTCTTATTGCCGGGTGAGAGTTGAAGCGCTCGCTCGGCCATCTCGAGTGCTTCGTCATCTCGGTCACTGAGGAAGTCGACAACGGCCAGTAGGTAATGCGCAGGCGCGTACTTCGGAGAGAGCTTGATCGATTGCAGGAGCTGCTCGCGCATCACCGCGGCATTCTCGCGCGAGTATTGCGAGATATCACCGCTTGCAGAGAGTCCTTCACGACTCAGGACATAAGCATAATAGTAATGGACGAGATAACTCTGCGGTGAGGTAATAGCCTTCTGGAGATATTTCTTTGCTTCATCGTAGCGACGTTGATGAACGTAGAGCGTACCGAGCGCCGCATGCGCAGGAAGGAAGCCCGGATCCCTCGCAATCGCCTCTTTGAAGCCACGTTCGGCTACGGCGTCCCGGCCCATGTGGAGCGATAGATCGGCGAGATAGTAATAAGCCTCACTGTCGGTCAGTGCTGAACGCTGTGTTGCAGTGTAAGAGGCGTAAGTCTCCGGATTAGCAACATTCGTAATCCGTTGCGCGGTCAGATTTCCGCGCCGGATGTAAGCTCGCAACTCTTCCTCGAGCACGTCGAGAGTGATCCCGTATGCGCCTTCGATCGCTTTTGCCGCATCGTCACCATTGGCAATACGTTGTAGGAATTTTCTGAACTGATCCTGTCGGGAGCGCTCGCCGAACATCAGGTAGTGCACGAGCGCCCACGACTCTCCATAAAAGATCCCGGCCTTGTCCTGTTCGTTGTAGTGTGGCGAATCAAGACCGATCGAAAAGAGTGTTTTCAGCGGCAGCATTTCTACCTGACGAAGCAGGTAAATGTAACCGTGTTGCGGCATGCCGATGAGCGCATCACTACCGGAGAATTGTAGCGACTCGTAAAGTTCTGCGAGCCCTTCGTCCAGCCAGACTGGCGCACCGGGAATGTTGTCTTTGACGTGCAGGTGGACGTATTCGTGAAACGCGGTGGCGTAAGGATTTCCGCGCGGATCGAGGGAGAGTGCGATGTAGTTAACGTCGTCGCCGGGCAGGAAGAAGCCGGAAACGGCTGTCGGCCGTCCCTGGTAGCCCGGTTTGAACGGTGTAAACGATGCGTCGTCGCGGAAGACAATAACCGTGGTTGGTACGGATGAGTCGATCACATTTCGCGAGACGAGACGAGCGAACGCGCTGTGAAAGAATTCCAGCCAGACGGCGACTTGCCGGAGGTTTTCCGGATCAGCGTTGCCGATGACGAAAAGATGGTTCGTGCGAACGCTACGCCAGCCGGGGCGCGTTTGAGCCGTGATTGTGGAGGAACTAAAGACAATTGCCAGAACGAGAGCAATGGGAGTTTTTAATTTCATAACAGGAGTGATGGGCCTGCAAATTCATAAGGATCAGTGAGGTCGGGGACAGTCTAAGACAGGATTTCAGGATTAACAAGATCTTCAAGACGCATCCTGTTAATCCTGTAATCTTGTCATCCTGTCTAACAAACCTCGTGATACATTAACCGCCAAAAGCATGTCGTCATCCGAACAAAACCTTCTCGCCCGGCGGCCAACCTGGGCTGAGATCGATCTCAACAATCTTGCCGCAAACTTCAACCACATCAAACAACGTGTAAGTCCGACGGCGCGCGTCATGGCCGTCGTCAAAGCGAATGCTTACGGGCATGGCGCCGTCGAATGTGCCCGACGACTGGCACGCGAAGGCGCAGATTGGTTCGGCGTCGCGCTTCCTGAAGAGGGAATTGAGCTACGCACTGCCGGAATCACGCAGCCCATTTTATGTCTCGCGGGTTACTGGCCGGGCCAGGCGGCTGGCTGTATCCGGCACGGTCTGACTCCGGTGGTCTATCATCTCGAGATGATCGAGGCGCTGAATCAAGCCGCTGCGAACGCGGGCGTAATAGCTGACGTTCACGTAAAAATCGACACGGGCATGGGCCGGCTCGGGGTTCGTTTCGATCAACTGAGTGAATTCGTCGCGGCGCTGAGTCAATTTCGAAACGTGCGTATCGACGGCGTCATGACTCACCTCGCTGCTGCCGACGACGCGTCGTGCCAGCCATTAACGCGCGACCAGATTCAACGTTTCGAAGACGCGATTGCAGCCTTTCGCGATCACGGCTATCGTCCGACTCATTTGCATCTCGCCAATTCGGCGGGCATCTTCGGACATCGTGAATCGTGGGGAAACCTTGTGCGGCCGGGCGGCGTGTTGTATGGACTGTGGCGTGATGTTCTGCCACTTTCGACGTCGAGTCCGGGACTGCTGCCGGTGATGTCGCTGCATTCGAGAATATGTTTGTTGAAGTGGGTGCCGCCCGGCGAAACGATCGGATACGGGTGTACGTTCGAAGCGTCGCGACGGAGTTTGATCGCGACGGTGCCGGTTGGTTATCACGACGGTTACATGCGTGGCCTGTCGAATCGTGCTCACGTGATCGTGCGTGGGATGTATGCGCCGGTAGTGGGACGCGTCTCGATGGATCTCACGTTGATCGACGTGACGGACGTCGCTGGTGTTGAGGTTGACGATCAGGTGACATTGCTTGGATGGAACCGTGAAAATACTGAGTTGAAGATACGGGCGGAAGATCTGGCGCGGATTGCAGGAACGCTCTCTTATGAGGTGACGTGCGGCGTCTCGGACCGGGTGGCGCGCGTGTATGTGTAGACAGTTTTAGACAGGATTTACAAGATGTTTCAGGATTAACAAGATTTGATCTGATTGACTCGATACAATCGGTTTACTACTATTCGTCTCCCGCAGTATCCGCAAGAGCAAAAGGAGCCCCTCAAATGACTTATAAAATCAAGGCCGGCGATACGCTCTCGAAAATCGCCAAGCGTTACGGTATTAGCCTCGCCCAGTTGCTGAAGGCGAACCCGCAAATAACGAATCCCGACAGGATCCAGGTCGGGCAGCTTGTTAATCTCCCGGACACGTCAACCGAAACGACGCAGCCACTCCCGTCGAACGTCGTTCCTGCAATTACTTCCACTGTTGCGGCTGCTGCCGGTGCTGCCGCTGGAGCATTAGGCGAAGCGCTGGCCGAAGCGTTGGGTAAACTCTCGGCGAAGTATGAAACAGGCGGCCGCGGACCCGGCACGGTATCGACCGGCGTCGGAGATCGCGGCGGTGTTTCCTACGGCTCGTATCAGATGGCCTCGAAACTGGGAGTTGCAACGCGTTTCGTCAAGCAGGCCGGTTTCCCGTGGCTTGCGGACTTCCAGAACCTCGCCGCGGGCACGTCCGAGTTTACGGCGTGTTGGAAGCGGATTGCCAAGAATGAACCGGACGCATTTCAGAAAGCACAGCACGAATTCATTAAGAGGACCCACTACGATCTGCTCGTCGCAAAGATAATGAGCGACGACGGGCTCGATGTGAACACTCGTTGTCATGCGTTGAAGGACGTCGTCTGGTCAACTGCCGTACAGCATGGCGGCGCGACTTCAATGGTGCACAAAGCATTAGCGAGGGTGAAAGTTGAAAAAACTGATCCGGGTTTTGACGAGCAACTGATCCGCGCGATTTACGCTGAGCGTGGCCGGACGAAAGCTGACGGCAGTTTGGCCTATTTCTCAAAGAACTCTCCGAACGTGCAGAGAGGCGTGGCGAACCGTTTCAAGAGTGAATTGAATGACGCGCTCGCCATGCTCGCGAAAGAAGCCTAGTAATCTGATGCCAGACGAAGCTGAGAATCTGACTGTACAGGTCAACGATAAAGAGGCAGTGACGGCGCTTCTTTATCCGGCTGTCAAAAAGGACCGTGCAGGCGTGACGGTCGTGCTGGGCCATGGTGCGGGTGCGAGCCAGACGAGTGGTTTCATGCGCATGTTTGCGAAGGGCCTCGCCGCGCGTGGCCTCGACGTGATGACGTTCAACTTCGTCTATATGGAACAAGAGCGGTCGGTTCCGGATCAGAAGCACAAGTTGGAAGGTTGTTTTCAGGCAGTCATCGAAACAGCGCGCAAGAATAAAAAGCTGAAGAACAATCGTGTGGTGATCGGTGGGAAGTCGATGGGAGGCCGCATCGCGTCGCAGGTGATGGCGGGCGAAGAACGCGAATCATTTGCGAGCGACGTCGTAGGTCTCGTGTTTCTCGGTTACCCGCTTCACCCGCCCGGCCAGCCTACAAAGCTCCGCGTCGAACACCTCGAGCATATTAAGAAGCCGATGCTGTTTGTGCAGGGAACTCGCGACTCGCTCGGCACGCCGGACGAGATCAAACCTTACGTGAAGAACCTTCGTCCCGCCGCAATGTTTCACGAGATCGAAGGCGGCGATCATTCGTTCAAGGCGCCGAAGAAGTTTGGTCTGACGCCGGATCAGATCTTCGAAACTGCAATGGACGAGATCGATCGCTGGATACGAAGTTTGTAGTCGCTAGAGTCGCTGCGCACCCACCCGCTATCGCAGGTGGTACTGACCTCTCCAAGTTTGACTACTAAACTCCCGATCTATGTTGGGCACAGTCAGTAGCGCGGATAGCAGGTATCTGTGCTACCACCCGTAACGCAGGTGACTGTTCCGTACCTCTTTTGCTGGCAGGAGTCTCAGTTACTAAGTACGAAGTTGTAAGTTATAACTCCGGAAACTATGACCGGCTGGTCGTTCAACTTCGTCGGTGAAAAGCGCGCCTGAAGCGCGGCTTTCCGTGCTTCGATCATCAGGAACGGATGTCCACTCAACGGTGTCGCCGAAACGACGCGGCCGTTAATATCAACCAAAACCTGAACACTCACTGTGCCCTGTACGCGTATCCGCTTGGCCATCTCCGGATAGGCTGGTTTCGGTAATGAAACCGCCAGGCCAGTGATTACTCCTTTACTAATAACCTTGGGTGGTTTGGGTGGCTCAGGAGGCGGCGGCTGGTCCGTTAATGTGACTATCTGCGCGGGTGTAGCTATTTGTCTGCCACCACCGAATGGAGATGCTGGACCAGCAATTGTTCCCGCATCGCGATCACGCCCTGTGATACGGACCACGCCAGTTTCAGGCAGCGGCAAGTTTTTGTTGGGCGCGGTTGAGACGTTATCGGGCACAACCTCCGGGTGATTCACGCTGAGCATTGCCGTCGCGCGCTCAGTCACACCGGGCTCATTGTGGCTGGTCTCTCTTGGGCGATCGGGACGTGATGTTGGTTCAGGTTGCTCCGGAACAATCTCCTGCGGCGGCAGCAGCGTCACGATTTCAAGGGACTGTTCCTCAAGATGCGCATCATAAGCGTAGATACTTGCAACTCCACCAAGCACTAAAAGTACTGCATAAACTCCAGTGGTGAAGAGCAGAAACGACCCGCGGCGCCTGTATTCCCGCGCGTGCGAACTGGATTCAATCAAATTATTAAACATCGAGTTCCTCCGCTAGTTGCCGGTGCCTTCGGGTCGCAGGAGCTACTCGGCAGAATTAGACACCACCCCGCCGCGAGGGTTCCCGTTCGCTTGAAACATATTGGCTCACCGCATAGGATTACTGCCGCTCTCCGAGTCCCACAACTTACCAGGAGCACACGGCATGGCGACCCAAAAGGCGTTTCAGGAACAACTAAATCCGTTCGAAATTGCGAAACAACAGTTCAACCGCGCCGCTGATTACCTCGACCTCGATCCCTCTATGCGGCACGTTCTGGAAAATGCTAAGCGGCAACTGATCGTCTCGATTCCAGTGAAGATGGACGGCGGCGACGTGCAGGTGTTTGAAGGTTATCGCGTGCAACACAACATCGCGCGTGGACCAGCGAAAGGCGGCATTCGCTACCATCCAAATGTGTCACTCGATGAAGTCAAAGCGCTCGCTTCATGGATGACGTGGAAATGCGCGACCGTCGGTATTCCTTATGGCGGTGGCAAAGGCGGAGTGATTTGCGATCCGAAGAGTCTTTCACGAAACGAGCTGGAGCGACTGACGCGACGTTACGCTTTCGAGATCGCTCCGATCATTGGTCCGGATCGTGACATTCCCGCGCCTGACGTCTACACCGACGAGCAAACTATGGCGTGGATCATGGACACGATCTCGATGGTGCGTGGTCATACTGAGCTCGGCGTCGTCACCGGCAAACCGATCTCACTGGGCGGATCTCAGGGACGTGCGGAAGCGACTGCGCGCGGTTGTCTCTATGCGTTGCGTGAGGCTTGCCGCGTGAAAGGGATGAGCTTGAAGGGTGCGCGGGTCGCGGTTCACGGCTTCGGAAACGCAGGCGCGAACATCGCTCGACTGGTTGCGGAAGATGGAGCGCGAGTCGTCGCCGCATGCGACTCGAAAGCCGCAGTTTATGCGAGCACCGGTATCGACGTCGCCGAGGCGTTGAAACACAAAGCTGCAACGGGTTCTTTGGCGGGACTGCGCGGCGCGAAGGAGATCGGTACTGACGAGATCATCGGCATCGATTGCGACATCCTCCTGCCGTCAGCGCTCGAGAACGCGATCACACTCAGCAGTGTGGGTCAGGTGAAAGCGAAGATCATCGCGGAGCTGGCGAATGGTCCAACCACGCCGGGAGCGGATCGAGTGCTGGAAGATGAGGGCGTTTTCCTCATACCCGATATTCTTGCAAATGCGGGTGGCGTGACTGTGAGTTACTATGAGTGGGTGCAGGATCAGAATTCATTCTTCTGGTCGGAGCGCCAGATCAACGAGACTCTCGAAACAACAATGAAGACGGCGTTTAATTCAGTGCACGAGACTGCAGAGCGTTACAACACCGACATGCGGACCGGTGCTTACATCCTTGCAGTTGGGCGTGTGGCTGAGGCTACGAGTGTGAGAGGAATTTTCCCGTAAAAACCATGGCAGACAAGATTACAGTTTACGAAAAACCAACTTGAACGAAGTGTCGCGAGATGGACAAGCTGCTCCGTGAGAGTGGCATCACATACGATAAGGTCAATTACTACATCGAGCCGCTGAGTAAGAAGAAACTCACTGAGCTACTGCGTAAGATGAACATGAAGCCGCGAGATCTCTTGCGGAAGAGTGAGCCGGTCTATAAAGAGCTCGGGCTCGCGGAGGACAAGTTCAGCGATAGCGAGTTGATCGCGTTGATGATCGAGCATCCGGACTTGATTCAACGGCCGATCGTCGAGCGTGGTGACCGCGCTGTGCTGGGTCGACCGACGGAGAATGTGAAATCGTTGTTGTAGACATGATTACAGTATTTTTCATGATATCTTGTTAATCCTGAAAATCTTGTAATCCTGTCAAAGACTGACTTGAAAAAAGAAACGCTGTTTGTCTGTCAAAACTGCGGGCACAAATCCGGCAAGTGGCTCGGCAAGTGTCCGGAATGCGGCGAGTGGAATTCTCTTGTAGAAGAACGCTCACAGCCGGCTCGTCGCAACGGCTTCAAACTCCGCGACGTCTCGGCAGTTCCCTTTACGGAGATCGAATCACAGGACGACGTCCGCATTACGTCGGGAGTCACTGAATTCGATCGCGTGCTCGGCGGCGGCATCGTGCCCGGCACGCTCGTCCTGATCGGCGGCGATCCCGGCATCGGTAAGAGCACGCTGCTGCTTCAGGTCGCGGATAAAATGAGCGCGGCCGGATCGCTCGTGCTGTACGTCTCCGGTGAAGAGTCGGAACGCCAGATCAAGTTGCGCGGCGAACGACTCGCGGTCGAAGCAAAGAACGTCTTCATCCTTCCCGAGACCAACCTCGAAAACATCATCAACGAGATCGAACGGCTCAAACCGGGCGCGATTATTGTCGACTCGATCCAGACAGTCTTTTCGAGTGCGATTGAGTCAGCGCCTGGATCGGTTTCGCAGGTGAGGGAAGTGGCGCACCAGTTTCTCCTGCTCGCGAAGAATCGTGGTATTCCAATCTTTCTGATCGGGCACATCACGAAAGAAGGCTCGATCGCTGGTCCAAAGATCCTCGAGCACATCGTCGATACGGTGCTTTATTTCGAAGGTGAACGTCATCACAATCACCGGATCGTGCGCGCGGTGAAGAACCGTTTCGGCGCTGCGAATGAAGTCGGAGTGTTTGAGATGACGGGCACGGGGTTGATGCCGGTCGCGAACCCGTCGCAGATGTTTTTGCAGGAACGGCCGCACAACGTTGCCGGATCGATCGTTACGGCGTGCATGGAAGGCACGCGGCCTTTGCTCGTTGAGATTCAGGCGCTCGTTTCGGGAACGAAGTATGGAACGGGACGGCGCATGACGCAGGGTCTCGATCAGAATCGTGTTGCGCTGTTGATAGCAATGCTCGAGAAACGCGCGGGCCTGCAACTCACTGGCGAGGATGTGTTCGTCAATATTGCTGGTGGTTTAGATGTTGACGAGCCGGCGGCGGATCTCGGAGTCGTGACGGCGATTGTGTCGAGTTTCAAGAACCTGAACGTCGATCCACACACCGCGGTGTTTGGTGAGATTGGATTGACTGGCGAGGTGCGTGGAGCGATGCAGTCGTCGGTGCGTGCGCGTGAAGCGCAGGCATTGGGATTTAAAAAGATCGTGATGCCCGCTTCGAATGTCGCCGGCCTCGAAAGGTTGTTGGGTGTGCGGGTTGTCGGTGTGAAATCCGTCGATGAAGCGTTGGACGAGTTATTTTAATCCGCGTTTTCAATCCGCGTTATCCGCGGTTCATAAAACTTCACCACCAAACCTTCTTCGAGGGACTTCGAATCCACCACCTTAAACTCTTCCAAATATCCCTTCGGCATGAACGCATCCGCCCCCTGAACCGTCAACGGCACCTCAGTAATGATCCACTTCTCGATGTGTGGCAGGAAGGCTTCATAGATCTGCGCGCCGCCGATCACAAACAAATCAGTCGTCAGCGATTTATAAAACGACAACGCAGAATCAATATCGCTGAACACTATCAACGACTCCTGCGGCCCGATGTCTGTGTCGCGACTGAGCACGATGTTGAGTCGGTTCTTCAGCGGCTTGCTGATTGCTAGCCACGTCTTGCGACCCATCACCACTGCGTGTCCGGTAGTCGTCTCACGAAAAAACTTCATGTCTGCCGAGTAGTGCCACGGCAACTTCCCACCTTTTCCGATAGCGCCTTTCCGATCGACTGCTGCAATCCCGATGATCATAATTACACTATCTCACAACCTCGCACACTCTCAGAAAAATTTATTTGCAAAACTTCTTTGACGCGCTTATTCGTGGCAGGTGAGACGTACGTGAAAGTTGCAGCCGGCTGCGTACACATCGCGACAGTCGCGACTGAGTACGATCAAACTGCGACCGGGGCGGCGATCTTGCCGTGTGATTGGTAGCCGATCAGCTCGAGGTGTTCGTACTTCGCCGCTAACAGACCTTCGAGTCCGCGCAGTTTGTTTTCGGGATCGTTGATCTTCAGTTGTGGCAGCGGCAGAGGCTCGCGCGACAGGAGTTGTTGCACCTGTTCGAGATGGTTTTTGTAGATGTGGTAATCGCCGAGCGTGTAGACGAAGTCGCCAACCTCGAGCTCTGTGACGTGCGCGATTAAGTGAGTCAGCAGTGCGTATGAGCTGATGTTGAACGGCACGCCGAGAAATGCGTCGGCAGAACGTTGATAGAGCTGGCAGTGCAGGATGCGGCCGTTCTCGACTTTAAACTGAAACAGCGTGTGACACGGCGGCAGGTCGACGTTGTCGGCCTGGCGCGGATCCCAGCCGGTAACGATCAATCGACGCGAATCGGGATTTGTTTGGATCAGTTTTATAAGGTTCGCGATCTGGTCCACACCGTTCCGTTCGGGATAGTCTCCGCCAAACGAGCGCCAGAGATAACCATAGACTGGTCCAAGATCTCCCGCCGGTCGTCCAAACTTCTCCGTGTGCGCCTCGTCTGCCCACTCGGCCCAGATATCAACACCGCGCGCGCGCAGGTTCGTCTCACTCGTGTCGCCGGATAGAAACCAGAACAACTCCTCCGCCACCCAACGAAACGGAACGCGCTTCGTCGTTACAATCGGAAACCCGTCGCGCAGAGCGAACCGCGTTTGAAAACCGAAATGGGAAATTGTCCCGACACCCGTCCGATCGCGGTGCTCTGTGCCGTTATCCAAAATCGATCGCAAAAGATCATGATACTGTTTCATATGCTTTCGGCGCTCATGAATATAACTTGTTAACGAGGTCAGTACCACCCGCAGTAGCGGGTGGGTGCGTAGCCGTGCTGCGACTGGTCAATCAACCGCAAGAGCTACGATGGCGATGGCTTACAATCGCTACTAACAATTTGGTTGACAGGATTACAGGGTTTGCATGTAAATCCTGTAATCCTGTCTATGGCTTTGCCTCAAAGCCATTCGGACAGTTGGCTGTGACAGCGTTCGTGACTTTTGAGGCAAAGCCCCTGTCTATGAAAAACTACAGACTTTGTTTTCTTGGATTCGGTAACGTCGGGCGCGCGCTGGCGCGGCTGTTTGTTTCGAAGTCGGCGGAGCTGCGCGACAAGTATGGGATTGAATGGGAGATCGCGGGTGTTGCGACGCGGCGAATGGGTTGGCGTGCGAGTGAGAGCGCGATCGATGTTACGCGGTTGTTGGCAGGCACCGACGAGACGCGAGTGGTGCCGGGAATCGATGAATGGCTCGCGCTCGCGAAACCTGATGTTGTGTTTGAGACAACGTCTCTGAATCCGGAGACTGGTCAACCCGCGATCGAGTACCTTCGAAAGTCATTGCAAGCAGGCGCGCATACGATCACCGCAAACAAGGCGCCGCTTGTTTATGCATACGACGAGTTGAACGAACTCGCCGTTGCGCAAAGCAAGCGATTCATGTTCGAGGCAACGGTGCTCGATAGTGCACCCGTCTTCTCACTTTTCCGGGAGACACTCCCTGCCGTGAAGGTACGTGGTTTCAGCGGAGCTTTCAATTCAACTACGAATGTGATCATCGAGACGATGGAAGCCGGCCGGAGTTTCGAAGAAGGCGTCAAGACAGCGCAGGAGCTCGGTGTTGCTGAAACTGATCCGAGTCATGATGTCGACGGTTGGGACTCGATCATGAAGGTCTGTGCGATTGCGCGAGTTATTTTGCGCGCGCCGTTGCTGCCGTCGAATGTGAGACGCGAGGGAATACGAGGACTCGATCCGGCAACACTGCAAGCCGCGCGAGCGGAAGGCAAGCCTTACAAGTTGATCTCGCGCGTAATCGTCAACGCCGATGGAACTGTCACGGCGTCTGTCAGACCTGAACAGGTTGCTGCGAGCGATCCGTTAGGTGGTGTGCGTGGTACATCACTAGCAATTCACTTCGAGCTCGACACGATTCCGGGATTGACGATCATGTCGCACCGTCCGAATTTACAGAGCACTGCCTACGGACTACTTGCTGATTTCGTTAACGCCGTCAATTAACCGATCGATCTCTTCTTCAGTTGTGTAGATGGCGCAGCCCGCGCGGATGAATCCTTCCGGATGTAAACCCAAACGCTCCACGATTGTGTACGCATAAAAATCGCCGTGCGAGAGGAAAAGTCCTCTCTCCGCTAAACGCACGGCAGCGTCTGTCGAAGTGCAGCCATCGATCGTGAAAGCTAACGTTGGTGTGCGTGCTGAATCCGGTGGTGGACCATAGACTTTCACACGCGGCATTGCGCTCAGCGCGTTCCAAAGGCGATTGAACAAAGTCTTGTTGCGCGCGTGCGTTTCGTGAAACATGCTGCGAAGACCTTCGCGTAAATTCATGCCGCCACCGAGTGACGCCAGATACTCGACCGCCGCCGCTGCACCTATCATCCCTTCATGGTTCTGCGTACCGGTCTCAGCGTTCTCGGGCGCGTAATCCGGCGCCGGCACAAGCCTCGGAAAGTCGATCTGTTCGTAGTGCTCGCGCTTCGCGTAGAGCACACCGATGTGTGGTCCATAGAACTTGTATGCGGACATCCCGACGAAGTCGCAATCAAGTTCCTTCACGTCGATCAGCGCGTGCGGTGCGTAGTGAACGGCGTCGACAAACACGAGTGCGCCGGCATTGTGGGCCATTGCGATCGTGCTCTTCAGGTCGTTGATCGTTCCGAGTGCGTTTGAGGCGGCGCCGATTGCCACCAGTTTAGTTTTTGGACCGATGGAACGTTCGAGATCGTCGCGATTGATCTGGCCTGTCGCTGTGTCCATTCCCACGGTGCGAATGGTTACGCCGCGCTCAACCGCGAGACGGCGCCACGGATCGATGTTGGCGTGATGATCGAGCTCGGTTACGACGATCTCATCCCCTGGTTTGTAGTTCAGGCTGAGCGCGCGGGAAAGATGCAGTGTGAGCGTCGTCATGTTCGCGCCGAAGGCAATCTCGGTGGGCGACGCGTTCAGAAATTCCGCGTAAACCTCGCGGGCGTGCTCGAGTGCGGCGTCAGTCTCAGCGCTCGTCGGGTAAGCCCAGTGAGTGTTTGCGTTGTGATGGTAGAGATAGTCGGCCATCTTCTCGACCACGTAGCGCGGCACCTGCGTACCGCCAGGCCCGTCGAAATAGGCGACCGGATAGCCGTTGTGGACGCGTTCGAGAGCGGGGAAGTGACTTCTGATTTCGTTAACTGGCGCGACTTGGGCCTGGGGTTTACGGGATGTAGTTGACATTCGGGCCATGATAGCAAAAGTTAGTTTTTTACAGGATTACATGATTACAAGATTTACAGGATAGGTTAGAATGAACCCGGCAAGTCGGCGCGCTCACCCTGCCACCGACCCAAGGCCAATCACCAAAAACCAGCAGTCGTTGACTCACCAAATGAGCGACCGCAGAAGCGAAAAAAGATGGGATGTTTGTCTCGACGCGGTTTGGGACGGTAAGAGCGGAAACTACGTCGCGCGCGTCACAGACTTGTCTGAAGGCGGCTGTTACGTCGACAGTCTCGGCGAAGCTGTGATCGGTGAAGTAATCGTTTTCAAGCTGCAACTGCCCAATGGCGAGTGGCTTGAGCTCAGCGGCGAGGTCGCCCACCAGACGCCCCCGCTCGGCTTCGGCTTGCGGTTCGTCGATCTTTCAGACGAACAGAGCGAAAGGCTTCGCTCGTTGCTCGACCATCTCCAGCCTCCTCAAAATCCTGCCTCTGCAATCCTGAGTTATTGAGTGCTTTTTTGCGGCCCTACTTACGTTTCCAGCGGACGCCGTCTTTGGTGTCTTCGAGGATGATGCCACGGCTCGCGAGCTCGTCGCGGATTTCGTCGGCGCGAGCGAAGTCGCGACGATGACGCGCTTCCTGTCGCTCGTCGATCAACGACTGAATCTCACTATCGAGCATCTCGCGTTGCTGCTTGCCAAGGATATTCAGGACCGTGTCAAAGCGATCGAGCAGCGCGAGCAACTCCTGCTGATTCTCCGCCTTCACCTGTTTGCGCGCGAGGGCTGTGTTCACTTCGCGTGAGAGATTGTGAATGGCTGCAAGCGCGATCGACGTGTTGAAATCGTCGTCCATGCCTGCTTCAAACTCCTGTAACGCGCGCGCAGCAGTTTCAGATAACTTCTCGTTTTTGCCAGGCTCAGTCTTTGCCTCACTCAAACGCGCGCGAAAGTCGCGCAGACTTGCGACCGTCCTTTCAGCTCCAGCCAGCGCGTCGAAAGTGAAGTTGAGCTGTTTGTTGTGCGGCACACTCAGCAGAAAGTAACGAATCGCTGCGGGTGAAAACCCCTTCGCAGTGATATCGCGAAACGTGTAGTAGTTGCCTTTCGACTTCGACATCGTTTCGCCGTCGACTTTCAGGTGCTCGAAGTGAATCCAGTAACGGACAAACTCTTTGCCCGTTGCGCCTTCACTCTGCGCGATCTCGTTTTCGTGATGTGGGAAGACGAGATCGATGCCGCCCGCGTGAATGTCAAACGTCTCACCGAGATACTTCATCGACATCGCCGAGCACTCGATATGCCAGCCGGGACGGCCGCGACCGATTGACGTGTCCCATGCGGGTTCGGTTTCGCTGCCTGGCTCTTTCCACAGCGCGAAGTCGCGGGCGTCTTCCTTTTCGTACTTGTCGGTGTCGATTCGATCACTTGCGCCGGCGATGTTTCCGGCGAAGTTGATCTTGGAGAGTTTGCCGTACTCGGGAAACGAAGCGATGCGATAGTAGATCGAATCGTCTGAACGATACGCGTGGTCTGAGGCCAGCAGTTTCTCGATCAACGTGACCATCTCGGGAATGTGGCGTGTGGCGCGCGGAACGACATCGGGACGTTCGCAGCCGAGCGCGTCGAAGTCTTCCCAGAGCGCCTCAATGTACTTCGCGGTGTACTCGTCGATCGTCAGTCCGGCTTTTTGCGACTCGGCGATGATGCGGTCTTCAACGTCAGTGATGTTCATCACGTGAGTGACTTTGTAGCCTTTGAACTTCAGGTAACGACGCACGATGTCGGCGGCGACGGCGCTACGGAAGTTTCCGATGTGACCGTAATTCCAGACGGTAGGACCGCAGTAGTAGAAGCCGACCTCGCCTTCGCGCAGCGGGCGGAATTCTTCGACGCGGCCAGATAGCGTGTTCCGAAACTTGAGCATGGGATGTTGAGGATAAGGTAGATTATCGCGGATTGCCAAATCCGTGTAATCCGCGGTTAAAAATGCTTCCAGCCGCCGGGCTTAAGATCCCAGATGCGTGAGCCTTCCGAAATCTTGACGCCTTCGTTTGCGTCGAGTGACAGCGCCGATGCGTTTGATCTCAACTCCATCCACTTTTCGCGGCAGGCGCGCAACGTTCTCCGGCTTTACCGTGAACAACAACTCAAAATCTTCACCACCATGCAGCGCGAGCTGAAGCGGATCTAGTGCGCGACGCCCACACAGTTCCACGACACGCTCGTCGATCGGCAATGACGACGCATCGATCAAGGCCCCAACATTGCTTGCCTCGCATAGATGATTGATATCAGACGACAATCCATCGCTGAGATCGATCATCGCAGTTGCCAGTCGTTCCTCGCCTAACACGATGCCCCAGCCGACGCGTGGCTCAGGTCGAAGCTGTCGCAACAAAACGTGATCGAGTTTCTGCGAATCGTCGTCAGCGAGATTCTGTTCGGCGAGATGCGCGCCACGTTCGATCAGTCGCAAACCCGCCGCTGCTGCGCCGTGCGAGCCCGTAACAAAGATCTGATCTCCGGGACTCGCGCCTGCTCGCTTCACTGCCATTCCCGCCGAGCACTCACCGATCGCGATCGAGTCGATCACGATGTGTTCGTTCGTGCGCGACGTATCGCCACCGATCAACTGCACGCCGTAATGATTCGCGAGGTCCAGCCAACCGTCGTACAGCCGGTCAACGAAGTCTGTTTGCCAGACGTCTTCCGGAACCCCGATCGATACCAGGGCCCACAACGGTCTCGATCCCATCGCGGCGAGATCGGAAAGTGAAACTGCGAGTGCTTTATGGCCCAACAGGTAAGGCGGCGTTGTCGTGCGACGAAAGTCGATGTTTTCAACGAGCAGATCGGTGCTGACGACTATTTCTTTGCCCGCCGTGCTGCGAAACACAGCAGCATCGTCTCCGAGACCTGTAACGAGAGATTGAGATGAAGATACGACTCGCTGGCGAAGTGCGTTGATGAAGTCGAATTCGCTTCTCATCCTTAAAGATTACGACGAAGCGAATCGAGGCCTGCTTCGATGGTTTCGATCGAAGTGGAAAAAGAGAAGCGCAGGTGGCTCTCGCCTTCCGCGCCGAAGACGATTCCCGGAACGGCTGCGACCTGTGCGCTGTTGAGCAACACGTCGGCAGCTTCGCGGCTGTCTTTGTTTATGCGGCTCACGTCTGGAAACGCATAGAACGCACCCGCGGGAGGAGCGCAGTGCAGTCCGATCTCATTCAGTCCTGACAACAACAGATCACGACGACGACGATACTGATCCCGGATCTCTGTGAAGATTGAAGTCTCGATCTGCAAAGCCGCGACACCGGCCCACTGCGTCGGTGTTGACACGCCATTCGATGAATAGAGAGTTGCTTTCTTCAGTCCGGTCATCCATGGTTCAGCAGCGACTGCATAACCGAGTCGCCAGCCAGTCATCGCATACGACTTCGAAAACGTGAAGCAAGTAATCGTGCGCTCAAACATTCCGTCGAGCGATGCGATCGAGCAGTGCTCACTGTCGTAGACCAGATCTTCGTAAGCTTCATCTGCCACGACAACGAGGTCGCGATCCTGTGCAAACTCAGCCACCGCTTTTGCCTCTGCGGGTGTGAAGACGACGCCACTCGGATTCTGCGGAGTGTTGTAATAGATCGCGCGCGTTCGTTCGGTCGCATAGCGTGCGAGTGTTTGTTGAAAACCGAGCTCGCGCGCTTCGTTCGTCGGCACGAACACGCTGCGACCCTGGCAGTGTGACACGAGATCTTTGATCGGCGTCCAGTAAGGCGAGAAGAGCAGCACCTCGTCCCCGGGATTCACGATCGACTGAAACGCGCCAAACAAACCCTGCATGCCGCCGTTCACGACAATGACGTCTTTCGACTGGGCCGGGATGCGGTTTCGAGTGCGAAGCTTTTCAGCGATTGCTTCGCGCAGCTCCGAAATGCCGGATGAAGGTGCGTAGCGAGTTTTGTCTTCATCGAGGGCGCGCTTCATGGCCGCTTTGATTGAATCGGGCGTCGGCATGAACGGCTCGCCACCTTCAAACTGGTAGACCGTCGCGCCGGCGCCGCGCAACTCCATGATGCGGTTGCGAAGTTTGACGATATCGGAAAAACCAACCTGCTCGAGTCGCGTAGCAAGGCGAAGAACCGTTGGCGAGGTTGTCACTGTTTGGCTTGTTTCCTTCCGGGCTTTGTGCGTGGGAACCGCGGATTATATCCTGCGGAATAGTCGCCGTCCAAACAGAGTCAGTACCGGGTAAGTACCGGGTAGTGCATCAGTTTGAATTACGCCGAAGGCGTTCGCTAATTTCAGCCCAGGGTTCGAGCGTTCGCGAGAACCCTGGGAATAAATTCAAAATCGCGACCAACCCTGAAAGGGTTAGGCAGTTGGCGAACCCTTTCAGGGTTATGAGGTTCGTAATGTGCTGATCCCAAGGTTCTCGCTTCGCTCCAACCTTGGGCTAAAATTAGCGAACGCCTTCGGCGTTACTAACTCACCCACCCTCAACCGATACTTTTAAGAAAACGTTTTAAGTCAGACGCGCTAAGTGTAAGTGTTGACACGCGAAAGTCCACGCGGGTAACATGTTCGCCGTCGCACGAACGTTGGCGAACTTGCCAAAACACTTCCAACACTTCGAACCCGGCTTAGGGAGTTCAGCTCCACTGATAAATCGAGGCTTTAATCAATGAGTCGCCCTGCTGTAGCCATACCCGAAAAGTTGTTTTTCAAGATCGGGGAAGTTTGTGAGCTTGCAGGTGTGCAGGCGCACGTCTTGCGCTACTGGGAATCGGAGTTTCCGATGCTGGCGCCGCAAAAAAACCGCGCCGGTCAACGCGTCTATCGCAAACGCGACGTGGAAATGGCGCTGAGGATCAAAGAGCTGCTTTACGAAGACCAGTACACGATCGCGGGGGCGAAGAAGCGACTGACGAACGAGCTTCGCGGTGGTGGAAAACTGAAAGTCGTCGGCGCTGAAGAAGACGGGCAGAGCGAGAGCGTGCCGGTCGAATTCAACGACGGCGAGTTGTTCCAACCGGAAACACCTACCTACACGCGCGCAGTGACTCCACGCACAGCGGAAGAGCGACAAGGATTGAAACAACTCGCCTCGGAGTTGCGTGAGTTGTTGTCGTTGCTCGAACAGGAAACGAGCCGGAATAGTAAATCCTGAATTGTTGTAGTAGAGTTCAGAGCAAACGGGACGTGGCGCAGCCTGGTAGCGCGCACGCTTGGGGTGCGTGAGGTCGCGAGTTCGAATCTCGCCGTCCCGACCAGTTTTATCAAACATGAACGGCTGCCAACTTTGGCAGCCGTTCTGGCGTTGTGGCAGAGTGGTGGCCTCAGCGAGCCGCTAAAGTATAAGCCGTGCATATTGCAGTAGGTACGCCAAAGGCGTATAGTGGGCGATGTGTCACTTTCATCGAATCGTCCATATTCGAGCGGGTGCTTCCTGCGTACTTGGACGACGATGAATACGCCGAACTGCAGCAGTACCTAATACAGAGCCCCGAAGCCGGAGAGGTCGTTCCTGGATCCGGGGGCGTGCGCAAGATACGCAGGGCACGGCCGGGAGTCGGAAAACGTGGCGGACTTCGGATCATCTATTTTGTTCGGTATCGACCCAACGAGTTTTGGATGCTGACCCTGTATGCAAAGGCAAAGCGCGAAAATATTCCTGCGCACATCCTGAAGCAGTTATTGGAGGTGTTTACAGATGGGTAAGAAGCTTAGTGGCAAGGCGCTGGCTAAGTTCGAGGCTGAGCGCGACGTGTGGCAAGAAGTCCTTGACGGGGTACGAGAGATCAAGGCGGGCGGGGGCAAGCGTACGAAAGTTGAAGCTAAGTCTCATGTCGTTCGCGTGCGGATGAAGAGCGGTTTGTCACAAGCGCAGTTTGCCGCCGCCCTTGGCGTATCAAAGCGTACCCTGGAGCAGTGGGAACAAGGACGCCGCGAGCCATCTGGCGCAGCGAAGCAACTACTGAAAATCGCTGAGCGTCACCCTGAAGTGCTTCTTGAGGTTGCAGCGTAGAGCCAGGAAGTCTCGCATTGCCGGAGCGGGAACAAGTGGTTCAACGTGCGCTCCAAAGCGTTGGCGGATTCCCGTCGCACGCCGGGCGCTCCATTAGCATTCAATGCTTCTTAGTCATGTCACATAGAACCCGCATAATGTACATCGAAGATAAATCCGAAGACCTGGTTGGTCCGGCTCGGATTGGACGAGTCACCTATTCGAAGACTGGAAAGACGCTGACCTATCGTGGACGAGAATTCGCATCGTTAAACGGCGCCGGCTTCAAAGCTAATTTCTTCGACGTTGAGAGTGGTGCGCATTATTGGATTTCAGGTTGCAAGAAGGATGGTCTTGATTCGCTGTATGCAAACGTGGTCGAGATCGATGAAGACGTGCGAGAAGAATATCGGGTGAAGATCCGAAACAAACCAGAACTCAAGGGGGACGAGTTCTTTCAAATGCCTGGGAAAATATTCGAAGTAGTCCATTAGATCTTCATGATGCAATTCGACCCGGAGTACGTGCGGTCCTGGTACGACGAATATGGTGACCAAGAGTCCCAGCGTTGGTCCAAAAGCCCTGCTGCCAGGATGCAGTATGAGATCTACGTTCGTCATCTGCGCCAACGCGTGAGTGCCGGTGACCGGATACTTGACTGCGGATGCGGTCCCGGGACGTATGCTCGCATTGCGATGGAGGTTGGCGCTCGGGTGACCTGCCTTGATCTGTCGCCCGTCCAGCTTGCGGCCTGCCGAGAGTCAGCTCCGGGTGCCGACGACTATGTGCTGGGAACGGTAACGGATCTGAGCCGCTTCGCGGATGGCTCGTTCGACATCTGTCTCGCGCTCGGCGGACCGCTGTCGTACTGTTTCGATCAAGTTGGTCGTGCGATTCGTGAGCTGTCTCGTGTCACACGGCCGGGCGGCGTGATCGGTGTGTCCGTCATGAGTCTGCATGGGGCGCTTCATCACCACCTCCGTGGCGTGTTGGCCGTGCCGTTGGAGAAGAACCGCCAGATAGTTGCATCGGGCGATCTGCCGCGTGAAGTCTCGGGTAACGAATGTCACATGTTCCGCGTTGATGAACTTGCGGCCCTGCTTACCGATGCCGGTCTTGTCGATGTCGAGCTGTCGGCATCCGGTTTCCTTATTCCCCTTGAAAGCTTAGATCTACCGGAGATCGGCAGCGCTGAATGGGAATGGCTGCTCGAAGCAGAGTTGGCGGCAAGCGTCGAATCGCCTGGGGCTGGCACTCATATCATTGCGTGGGCGAAGGTTCCTGCGGAGGCAGATCCTAATGCAAACTCCGCATAATGATCCATGGAAATTCTGTCGAAACAAAATGACGATCCGGAGTTTGTTGAGTTGTATCAAAGGGAGCTAGCGTCCAGCTCTCAAAATCTGCACAAGCGAATAGTAGATCGCGCTGATTCCGCAGTCCTCGTATGGTTTAGCTCGAATACAAAGCAGAATCTGAGGGGGAGCGTCATGCTCTATGAGGTGATGGGCCGCGAGGTGAATTCATGGTATGCAGGATTTGAGAAGGCTTTGCACAAAAAGTCACTCAGCCTGCGAAGCAGGCGTAAGCATAAAGCCTGGGGCGCAAGCCCCAGGATCAGATCACAAAAGACAAGCCGGAGCCCGTGAAAACGGGCGACAGCGTGAAAGTTTCCAGTCTTTCGCCCCGCTGTCGCAGGCTCCGGCCCTTTTATTTGGCACGTTAACCTGGGGCTTGCGCCCCAGGCTTTATGCTTACGCCTGCTATCGCAGGCTGAGAAAATCATCCGATTTCGACTTTTTGTGCAAAGCCATTGGAGAAGAAAGAAAAGTGGAGAGTTCTGCAAACCAAGGGGATAACTACGGATCAAGTTCAATCGCTCATCGATTATTAAGGTGCGGCTGATGAAAGAGACAGTCTTTACTTCACTTGAATCGCAAAGATTGCGCTTGAGGCGCTTCGTCGAGGCAGACCTACCGCCTTTTCTCGCCTATCTAAATGATCCCCTTGTGGCTCGCTATCAAACATGGGAGTCCTATACCGAGCAACAAGCCAGAGATGTAATCCAAAAGCAGCAGAATCTTGTTCCGGGTGTGCCGGGGGAGTGGTTTACCTTCGCTGTTGAATTGAAAGCGGCAGGAGTGCTCATCGGGCATGTCGCATTGATGATGAAAGATCAGCAGCAGGCAGAAATCGGCTTCACGTTCTCGCGTGCGCATCAGGGCCAGGGTTTAGCGTGTGAGGCGGTCACTTGTGTGCTGAATTATGCATTTACTAAGCTAGAACTGCATCGTGTGATAGCTATCACAGATTGTGAGAATGAAAGGTCTGTGGCCTTATTGAATAGGTTGGGGATGCGACGGGAAGGACACTATATTCAGAACATTTGGTTTAAGGGCAAGTGGGGAGATGAATACCTGTATGCAGTTCTGCGGGAAGAGTGGTTGCGCAAGCGCGCGAGATCCTGAAGTGTGAAGTGTACTAATAGGCGCCTCTGCTATAACAATTTATGAGGATCGCGGATGAAGTATAAGATCCTAAAATCTATCGCCCACAACTTCTCACATTCATTTGTTAGTTACACAAACTACTTTGATAATGGGCATGTTATAGATGACCTCCTCAAACTCGTACGCAAAGTTAACGGCCAAAGAATTAGCATTCAATGGATTCCTGAAACTCCGCTCGAAGGTCATTGGCCACCACGAGTTCTCAAAAGCATAGCGCACTACAGGGCGTGGCTTCCGGAGCACATTCACAACTCAGGCGCTTCCATCGAAGCAATCCAGGAGTTCCGTACAGACATTTTCCTTAAACTCAACAAACAGGTTGCTGCGGAGGCGCACCTTGTAGATGATCGAGGTAAGGAGCATATCTCGAAGGTCTTGTTCTAACTGTGGCCGCGGTAGTCTTTATCTGGAGTTGCCATGGAATTCAAAGAGTCTGATTGGAAAGTCTTCCGCCGTCTTCATAGCGTCGCCTTGGAACGATACTGCCGGCGCGTGCTTGAAGAGGTGCGAGTAGCTGCGGATTGCAAAAGCGACTACCACGATTGTTATCGAAAGTTGTACCGGTTAATTCGAGAGCGCGACAAAACAATGGCCGCTGCTTTTGATAATCCCAGGCGCTCAACCGCCTTTATCTTGCTTGCTAATATGATCGCTGAAGAGTTGTTGACGGAAGAAGAGCTCAAGCAGTTCAGTCCAGAAACTCAAGAGCGCATCGAAGTGATTAACCAGTTGCGCCGATCATAACAATGAGCCTGAGCCTAGGCGACAGCGCCTTTCTCACGCAGGCCGGCAGTGAGGTTTCTTTGTACGCCCGAAAGGGAATCTTCGGGCTTCAACTCAGGACAAATCTATTCTTTCCCCGAATGAGGCACGGGAAGGTTCCTTGCGGTTGCCCGGCTTGTAGTGACGCGGCTTGAATGATAGATCCGTTGCAAAGGCCATAATTAAAACCCATCGAATTCGATAGCATTCTCAGCGTACGCCACAATAATGATTACCTTGGATGTCGCAGCATTTATAAAGTTGTGAGGAGGCATTAACAACTATGACGAAGGTCTTCATCAGTCATTCGTCCGTTGATAAGCCGTTTGCACGTAAACTGGTCGATGACCTTGAGTCTGCCGGCCTAGAGGTTTGGTTTGATCAGAATATTATTAAACCGGGCGATTCTATAGTTG
This sequence comes from uncultured Acidobacteriota bacterium, assembly GCA_963748155.1. Taxonomy (GTDB): domain Bacteria; phylum Acidobacteriota; class Blastocatellia; order Pyrinomonadales; family Pyrinomonadaceae; genus PSRF01. The sequence continues at coordinate 76,712 of CAVVHV010000009.1, forward strand.
CGAGGGTTAGTGATGGCTTAAAGGATAGTGACTACACCCTTCTGCTAATCTCTACAAATTTCCTTAATTCTAAGTGGGCAGCGTGGGAAGCCAATGCGGCGATTGTAGCTGCAATCAATGCCAATAAATCGGCAGTGATACCGTTGTTAATTGAAGATGTTTGGAATAGCGTCTCGCCTTTACTTCGCGACAAGCACTACATTGATTTCAGGAATCACAAAAATCTATTGCTGTATCGGGATGAGCTAAGAAAGCTCCTTGCTACCCTATTAGGAGGAGCCCCTGCTGTTAAAGTACGAAGCAATCCGATCATTATGGCCACGGGCGGCCGCGATCTAAAAGAAAAGAAACAATTGGAAGTCGCTTATGAGCTGGGAAAGCTATTAGGCTCTAACCGCTACCGCCTCATTACAGGATGCGCACTTGGAGTTGATGAGCATGTCGCTCGTGGAGCCTGTGAAGGGCTACAAAAAGCTGGCGTAAGTGAACGTGACTTTTTAACTACATTTATACCGAAAGGCAAAACATCACATCATTCCTTTGGAAAGCAGCTTTATTCGCGGCTAAGGGCTCGTGAAGAAGGCATTCCAGAACTGGTTGAACTCGCAGATATTGCTGTTCTTTTAGGCGGAAGTAAGAATACGAGTTATATCGGTGTCCTCTCGCTACTCGAAGGAAAGGTAGTTCTACCGATAGAGTATACAGATGGGGCTGCGGCAGATTTATATTCTCTACTCATTAGCCGGTATGACAAGGTATTTGGCTCTCGCCTGGATCGAGCAAAGTTTGAAGATTTGGCTGACCGCTCTAGAACATCCAAAGAAATTGCTGAAGCCTGTTTTGACCTTATAAAAATCGCGAGTAGCAGTTAGAGTAGCGAACATAGCCATCACCACCGCCTGACATGGAGGGGGCTTCGAATGGGTTACTTCGGCCAGGGTATTCTACTGAAAGAGCAGCCACCTCTGACTTTCTTGAAGCAATCCCACCGCAATACGGCTACTCTGTTTTTGCGCACAAACTTCGGCTAATCTGGCTACTAGATCTTGTCCGAGCTAATCGTTCCGCTTCCCATACGCCGTTTACGGATAAATGCGGCGATGACTTCACGTCCAACGACCCTGAATTGTCGCCATCGTTAGCCGGCACACTCTCAACCTTCTCGGCGCTTTCGGTCGCGATCGATCCGCCGTTACGCTACGGGCAGGGCTGGACCCGGCTAGCGATTTACTTGTCATCTTTCACTCAGTCTGCGCTTTTCTTCTTCGCAGCCGACGATGAGCTTATCAACTTCGCGTGCACCGCCGAGCGCGGCAACTTACAACAGCTCAACCTTGAGCTTGAGCCGTTTGATGTCGCGCGCAGAGGCGACACGTTTGAGGTGCAGCATGTGATCTCGCTCGAAGACTTCTTCGAAGATGAACACCCGACAGGGCCGCACTACGATGCACCATGTTCCAAGTGCGATCGGCTTCGAGGTATTGCGGGTGTGCGCGTGCTTGACATTATGGAGCTCGAAGGTGGGCGACAGTTTTACCGGGTGCCTGTCGAAAACTGGCCACCGAACGCGGGCGATCCTAAATCATTGCTGGGTATCGGAACGTGGGATCCATTCACTAATATAGCAGCCGACTACAATGTCGTAGCTCAGGATCTGCGGCGATGAAATTGCGCTGACACGACTTGGGGAGTTAACCATGGTCCTCGGCCTCGCATCCGGTAAAGTAACGTTGGAACGAGCGCATGACGATTGGGCCCTTGCGTATGAACAAGAGAGGGCAAGAATTGTCGCGGCCCTCGGGGAGCAGCTTCTCGACATTCAGCACGTCGGTAGTACGTCTATACCAAATGTCCCTGCAAAGCCGATTTTGGATATCTTGATCGCTGTTCGAGACTTCGATGAAGCCACCGTGTGTGTTGGTCCAATGATCGCAATCGGCTACACCTATCGCGGAGAGAACGGAATCCCGAGGCGCCACTACTTCGTGAAAGGCGATCCCAGAACGCATCACGTTCACATGTTAGAAATTCAATCGGATGACTGGAGGGAAATTCTGAGGTTTCGCGATTTGCTGCGACTGAATCCCGTTCTGGCTGGGGAGTACGCTCGTGAGAAGGAGCGCCTCGTGTTGCTACACTCTGGCAACCGCGAAGTGTATCAACAGGAGAAGGACAAGATCGTTGAAAGTCTCCTTACCAGAAAAACAGTCGGATGAGCAACGATGATGATTGCATCTGAAGTAGATCGCGAGCGACCCCTCATCTTCGAATTGCCTGCTGTCTGCACTGCGGCTGAGTGCGAGCGGTGGATTAGACGAATCCAGTCGGCAGGGACCGATCTCGCCACCATCAACACGAAGGACGGCAACCAGGTTGACAGCCAGATCAGAAATAACCGTCGCGTCATCTTCGATGACCTGGAGTGGGCGCACGAGTTGTTCGAGAAGGTTAAGGACCAAGTTCCTCAAGACATTCACGAGATGTCACTGGCTGGGGTTAATGAGAGACTGCGCTGTTATGAGTATCAAGCTGGTCAGCGGTTCGCTCCGCATTCGGACGGTGCCTTCATACGGAATGACCGGGAGCGGAGTTGGTACACGTACATGGTCTACTTGAATGAAGAGTTCGAGGGCGGGGAGACAGTCTTTTCGTTGAGCCGGAAGTAATCATCAGGCCACGGGCGGGGACAGCATTGTTATTTCAACACCCGATCATCCACGAAGGGAGCGAGGTCAGGGCGGGGGTGAAATACGTGGTGCGCACAAATCTAATGTACGCGACATTTGACATTTGATTGGTAGAGGTAGTTTAGACAGGATTTCAGGATTTACAAGATTGACAGGATTTAATCTTGTGAATTCTGTAAATCTTGTAATCCTGTCAAAGGTTTTACTTGACCTTAGCAGTCAAGAATAAGCGCAGCGTTAACGGACTTCAATTTGGATTTTCGATGATTGAAGGTCCTTCGCTTTTACGGGGCTCTTGCTTACGATTCCCATAATGATCAAACAGCCACAGGCAAGTTTGTTGACGTCCATACACTACTCCCGTTCAAGAATGGCCTTTAGACAATCAGTCTTTCGAAAAGTTCCCCCAACATTAGTCACTCAAAAAATCTGATCTTCCTGCTATTCTTCACTGAGTGGGCGACTACATCGCCCGGCGCGTTACAAACAGCATCGCGCGTAAGACGGAGTAGTAATGACTATCTGCCGAAATAGACCATATCAAACTTATGAAACGAAATCAGATTGCCTGGTGGTTGTGGGCCGTGGGCACGGTCCTCATCGTGTTGAGTTGGATTGGAGTCGTCAGCGTCAATGTTGGCTGGTGCGGTTTCATTATCGGGCTTGTTGGCAGTGTTATCTCATGGGGACTTCGTCCGCCATCGGCTGAGCGACCAGCAGAGCCACCAAGGATTGAAAAGACGATGACCATGAGGCTCGCTGAAGCTCGTCGTTAGGCGGCGAGTTGGTCAACCCATAATGAGGAATCTCACGATGCGAATCATCCCAATGCTTCTCATTCTGCTATCGACCTGTCTTGTCTCGATGGGCCAGCAGCAACAAACTCCTGAGCAGGCTCGCGAAACCATATGCCAGCGTGTCCCATGCAGAGCTGTGACGACAGTTCGCTTGAAACTCAACAACAAAGAAAAATCTCGAAATGGAATTTCCCAAGGGACCGTATGTCGCCGAGGGGTTTATCAATGTTCTCGCGGGCGAAGAAGTCCTCGTCGAATTCGACGACAGCGAGAGGAATGCTTTCGAATCCGCACTATGTGAAGACCGCCGCCAAACCTGAACGGACAATTTCATTTCGACTCGAACAAACCGATGAAGGAACTGTGCTTAAGGTAAAGAATCCGTTTACCAAAAGCATTATGTACGATTGCCTCATTCAGCATTACAGCGAACAGCGCCTACGAAAAACGAGTATTGTTCCGGTGCAAGCCGGCCTCATGAGCTTCGAAATGTGGCCCTATCCGGTTGCTCAGGTCGTTGTCTCAAATGTGCGCTATGCTCAAAAATGAAAGGCGTCGAAGAACTGGCATAACTCAAGTCGCTAACCTGTCAGCTATGGCACATCAGTACAAGCGACGGACCACCCGCGACCTGGAGCGGGGAGTTGGTTAACTCATAGTTGGAATGAACAAAGAACGCATTCTCGCAGTACCGTCTCGAAAACGTCGCGACGAATTTCTAGCCGCCGTGAGACGGAGCAGAAAACTGCACGGACGTTGGGTATCGCCGCCAGCAACGGTAGAAAAGTTTGATGCATACCTTACGCGCTTGCGCAAGGAAACACATCTCAGCTACTGGGTGTGCACTGAGAGTGGCGAACTTGCTGGAGTCTTCAACATTAACGAGATTGTACGTGGTCTATTCTGCTCAGGTTACCTGGGCTACTACGCATTCGCACCTCACGATGGACGCGGCTATATGAAAAAGGGTCTTTGCGCGGTTTTGTCCGAGGCCTTTGGACGTCAACGACTTCATCGGTTGGAAGCGAACATTCAGCCCGAGAACGAGGCGTCACGCCGTCTGGTGCAAAACGCGTGTTTCCGATTAGAAGGACTCTCTCCACGGTATTTAAAGATTGCTGGTCGATGGCGCGATCACGAGAGATGGGCCATCACTGCCGAAGAGTGGCGTAGTCGCCGCCCGTAATGCCGGATAACATGCGGATCAGCGCGTTTGTGATTGATCGCCCGTCTGGTAAGACGTTATCGCGACACGTAACACTCGTGATTTTCAAAAGACAGGCGTGAAAACGTTGAATCCTTTTGAGTGATATCCGTACTACGCGAACAGTTGACTCTTAATCAGCGAGTCTGAGGTTCAAACCCTGAATTACAATTTACACGATCACGATTTCCGATGTGAGCGTTTTGTGAACCGGACATTTGTGCGCGATCTCCTCTAGGCGCGCGCGCTGCTCTTCGGAGAGTGGGCCAGTGAAACTCACCGAACGCTCGATGCGGTGAATGTATCCTTCTTTTCCTTGGACACACACCTCGCAATCTTTCGAATGGATCCGGTTTTGTTGCAGACGAACCGTGACATTCTCGAGCGGCCACTGCTTTCGACGCGCATAAAGCGTCACCGTCATCGAAATACAACTGCCCAGCGCCGCGAGCAACAACGTGTACGGATCAGGACCAGCATCTTCACCGCCGGCCGCGATAGGCTCGTCAGTAATAAATGAATGTCCCGCACCATAGCGCACTTCGTTGCGCAGGTTTGTTAGAGAAGTAACAACAACTTCACTCATGCATTCCTCCAAAACTAATAACCAGGTGAAGAATAAGCGATGCGTATAATGACACAATGCGATATAGAAAACTTGGTTACCTGCTCCTGATCACCGTGCTGCTGCAAATAACTTGTGCCAAGTCCGAAAGGCAGAAACTTGGCGAAGCGCCGCTCGGGGTGAGTACTCATATAAACAATACAAGACCGCCGATTACGCCACAGCAAAAGCGGCTCTGGTGGATTTCATAGAATTCCTTAAAGGGTTGCTCGCATCACCTTCAACCGAGAGCAGGACGTACAATGCAGACGTCATGTTTTCATACTTGCGACTGGCGAAATTAGAAGAAAAGCACTTCGGAACTGACAAAGAAAAATACATGGCCCAGGCAACTTTGTTTTGTGAACAGGCCAAATTCAAAAACGGCGACTGTACATATGAAAAAATGAGAAAGGCCGTTGATCTTATGGATAACGTACCGGTCAAGTAAGGTAGAGATCAGTTTGAATTACGCCGAAGGCGTTCGCTAATTTCAGCCCAGGGTTGGAGCGCAGCGACAACCTTGGGATTAGATCACAAAAATAGTCATTGAACCCTGAAAGGGTTCACCGATTGCCTAACCCTTTCAGGGTTTGTTTGTAATTTCGTGATTTGATTCCCAGGGTTGTCGCTGTGCTCCAACCCTGGGCTGAAATTAGCGAACGCCTTCGGCGTAATTTGCTCAAATTCAAACTGATGCACAACCTCAAGTAAGCATGCCTTGCGATTGGCTCCAGTACGCGGCTACACTCGCCGCGTTCCACAAGCTCAAACACGTCTGAGGCTGTTGCATGAAAATTCATGAGTACCAGGGTAAAGAACTGTTAAAAAGATATGGGGTGCCGGTGCCGCGCGGCATCGTTGCGCGTTCACCTGAAGAGGCTTATCACGCGGCAAAAGAGCTCGGCGGCGATATCGTGGTTGTGAAGGCACAGATTCATGCCGGCGGCCGCGGCAAGGGTGGCGGCGTGAAGCTTGCTCGCAGCGCCGACGAAGCACAAACACTCGCCCGCCAGATGCTCGGCATGAAACTCGTCACGCACCAGACTGGTCCTGAAGGACGCGAAGTGCGTGTGTTGTTGATCGAGGAAGGTTTGCCGATCGATAAAGAGTTCTATCTGGGAATCGTGCTCGATCGCGCCTCAGGACGACAGGTGTTCATGGCTTCATCAGCCGGTGGAATGGACATCGAGGAAGTCGCTGCGAAGACTCCGGAAAAGATCATGAAGGAGACGATCGATCCCGCTATTGGCTTCCAGGCGTTCCAGGCCCGCAAGCTCGCGTTTGGTCTCGGCCTGCCAGCCGCACTTGTGAACCAGGCAGTGAAGTTCATGCAGTCGCTCTATCATGCGTACGAGCAGATGGACGCATCGCTCGCCGAGATCAACCCGTTCCTGTTAACTAAAGACAACCGTCTGATCGCGCTCGACGCAAAGATCAATTTCGACGACAACGCACTCTTCCGTCACAAAGAATTTCTCGATCTGCGCGATCTTAACGAAGAAGAGCCACTCGAGATCGAAGCCTCGAAGTTTGATCTCAACTACATCAAGCTCGACGGCAACATCGCCTGCATGGTGAACGGCGCCGGCCTCGCGATGGCGACAATGGACATCATCAAACTCGCCGGCGGCGAGCCCGCAAACTTTCTCGACGTCGGCGGCGGCGCGTCGCAGGAGCGCGTTGAAGCGGCTTTTAGAATTCTGCTGGCCGATGAAAACGTGAAGGCTGTTTTGATCAATATCTTCGGCGGCATTGTGCGTTGCGACATGGTCGCGCGCGGAGTGGTTGAAGCGGCGCGAAATCTCGGGATCAAGGTTCCGGTGGTGGTGCGTCTCGAAGGAACGAATGTCGAAGAAGGTCAGCGCGTCATTCGCGAGTCAGGGTTGAACTTCACTGTGGCTGAAGGGATGAAGGATGCAGCGGAGAAGGTGGTTGGGTTAGCGGCATAAACCGCGGATTAAACGGATGCAGACGGATCGGCGCTTGATTTGGCTAGTGCGTGTATGTCGTTACGGGTTGGCGGCGCTGTTTCTGTTTACTGCAATCGCGAAGCTCGCGATCGTTAAGGCGTTTGTCAAAAACATGGGCGAGCTGTTGAGCTCGTCGGGATTTGATTACCAGCGCTGGTCCTGGCCCGCTACGATCGTTGTTATTGTTGTTGAGATCGTTACTGCGTTGCTGCTGATCGTCCCACGCACGGTGCGTATCGGCGCGTTGTTTGCTGCCGTGTTGTTAGTCGGCTTCGCGGGGTACGCGCTTTATTACGTTTACGGATTGCACGGCGAGCCACTGGAGTGCGGCTGTTTTGGCGGCATCATCGCCAGCCAGCTTGGAGTGAAGACGGCTCTCAGAAATCTTGCGCTCCTCGTCCCGGTGCTCATCGTTTGGTTTGGTTATCGAAGAACTCGGAAGGAGTCGTTGATTGGCCAGCATTGAATTTTGGGGTGGCGTCGGCACTGTCACCGGTTCGAAATACCTCGTTGTAACAGACAAAGCGCGTGTCCTTGTCGACTGTGGACTCTTCCAGGGTCTGAAGGAGCTGCGCGAGCGCAACTGGCAGGATCCGCCTTTTGATCCACACTCGCTCGACGCGGTCCTGATCACTCACGCGCACATCGATCACACCGGTTACCTGCCTCGCCTGGTCCAACAAGGTTTTCGTGGGCCGGTTTACTGCTCGCGCGGTACGGCTGACCTGCTGAAGATTCTGTTGCCCGATGCCGGCCGATTGCAGGAAGAAGAAGCTGACTATCGCAATCGACACAACCTGACGAAGCACAAGCCGGCCCTCCCGCTCTACACTGAAAAAAATGCCTACGCTGCGCTGGAGCTCGTGAAGCCTTTGGCGAACACTGGTGAGACGTTTGAGGCGGGGCCGGGAATTCGTGGGAGCTTCAGAATCGCCGGCCACATTCTCGGATCGAGTCTCGTGTTGCTCGAGTTGGACCAGGCCGGCGGTGACGGTAAAGGACGTCGAGTGCTTTTCTCAGGCGACCTCGGCCACTACGATCAACCGATCATTCGCGATCCAGTACCTCCGCCGGCGTGCGACTACCTGCTCGTCGAATCAACTTACGGCGATCGTTTGCACGATCCGGAAGATCCGAAAGTCGCGCTCGCGCGCATCATCAATGATGCCGCGCAACGACAGGCGCCAGTGCTCATTCCTGCGTTTGCTGTCGGTCGTACGCAGGAGATCGTTTACCTGATTCGAGAGCTGGAAGACGAGAAAGCGATTCCGGTGTTGCCGGTTGCGGTCGACTCGCCGATGGCTGCTGCGACGACAGTCGCTTACTCGAATCGGAAGGAAGAGCACGACGAGGAATACGCGAGTGTACTCACACAACAGAGACATCCGTTGCGAACACACTCGATGAACACGGCGTCATCGCGCGAAGAGTCGAAGCGACTCAACAGTGCGGCAGGGGCACGTGTGATCATCAGCGCCTCGGGCATGATGACTGGCGGACGTGTTTTGCATCACGCGATCAGGATGGTGCCGGATCCTGACGCGACAATCGTTTTCGTCGGTTATCAAGCGGCAGGCACGCTTGGTCGTCGCATACTCGACGGCGAGCCGGAAGTGAAGATTCTCGGGCAGTGGGTTCCGGTTCGTTGCCGCACGGCGAAGATCGGCGGCTTTTCAGCACACGCTGACTGGGGTGAAGTGTTGCGCTGGCTTGAAGGTATGGAAGGTGGCGTGCCGCGAACAACGTTTCTGACGCACGGCGAGCCTGAGGCCGCAAACGCGATGGCCGGACATATCAAAGACAAGTTTGGATGGAACGTGCACGTGCCGCAGTATGGTGAGCGCGTCGAGTTGGTATGACCACTGTATCCACAGATTACGCAGATTGTTCCGTGTAATCTGTGGATGTATACTGCGCGATTTCTAATTGAAGGAGCATTCATCGTTGAGCGTTTTAGTCGACAAATCTACACGTCTGGTCGTGCAGGGCCTGACCGGAAAAGAGGGAACGTTCCATGCCAAGCAGATGGTTGAGTATGGAACAAACGTCGTCGCCGGTGTCACGCCCGGAAAAGGCGGCACTACGCACGAGGGAATTCCGGTTTTCAATACGGTTGCCGATGCGGTGAAAGAAGCGGGCGCGAATGCTTCCGTGATCTATGTTCCACCTTCATTTGCCGCCGATGCAGTGATGGAAGCCGCTGATGCGGGAATCCCCGTGATCGTTTGCATCACCGAAGGTATTCCGACCATCGACATGGTGAAGGTGAAAGAGTACCTGCGCGATAAACCGAGCCGCCTGATTGGACCAAACTGTCCCGGCATCATCTCTCCAGGCAAGTGCAAGATCGGCATCATGCCCGGACACATTCATCGCGAGGGAAACATCGGCGTTGTCTCGCGCTCGGGAACGTTGACGTACGAGGCTGTCGGACAACTGACTGCGCTCGGTCTCGGGCAATCGTCAGCAATCGGTATCGGTGGCGATCCGATCGTGGGTACCACGCACGTCGATGCGTTGCGACTGTTTCAGGAAGACGATGAGACGACGGGCATCGTGATGATCGGTGAGATTGGCGGCACGGCGGAGGAAGAAGCTGCGGCGTTCGCGAAAGAACATGTGACGAAACCAATTGTCGCGTTCATAGCAGGTCAGACGGCGCCGCCGGGGCGGCGCATGGGGCACGCCGGTGCGATCATCGCCGGTGGAAAGGGAACCGCCGCGGAGAAGATGAAGGCGCTCGGTGAAGCGGGAATTCATGTTGTTAAGTCGCCGGCTGATATCGGCCAGGCGATGAAGGAAAACCTTTGACAGGATTACAAGATTTACAGGATTCACAAGATTAAATCCTGTCAATCTTGTAAATCCTGTCTAAAAAACTACAAACAAGGTACCTAAATCAAATGTCAAACCTAACCTTCGGTATCATCAAACCTGACGCGGTGCGCGCAAATCACACCGGCTCAATCATTCAGAAAATTCTCGACAACGGTTTCAGCATCCGTGGATTGAAGTTGATCCACATGACCAGAAAACAAGCAGAAGGCTTCTACGACGTTCATCGCGAGCGTCCCTTTTTTGCCGGCTTAACGGAATTCATGTCGAGTGGGCCATGCGTTGTCATGGCGCTTGAAAAAGAGAGCGCTGTTAAATCATGGCGCGATCTGATGGGCGCCACCGATCCCGCGAAGGCCGACGCGGGCACGCTCCGAAAAGAGTTTGGCGGCTCGGTTGGCGAAAACGCCTGCCACGGCTCTGACTCAGACGAAAACGCCGCGATCGAAATTTCATACTTCTTCAGTCGTTTAGAACTCGTTTGATCGGGAATGAAGTACTGTCCTCTTTGCAAAAGACGATTTGACGAAGCATGGCTGAGCTTTTGTTCAGATGACGGTACGCCGCTGATCCAGGAGTTGACGCCACCCGCGGATCCCAACTGGAACCCACGCATCCGCGAGCCAAAGGTTAAAACACCGGACGAAGAGCGAACTCAGTGGCTTCCGCGTGATCCTCCGCTTGCGGGTGGCTGGATCGCGCCCGACGAACGACCGCCGATGAGTCCGGGTCCGTGGGCGCCCCCACCGCCACCTGCGCCTTTGCCATACCTGCCTGGAATAAAGCGGAGCGAAGGTCTGTCGCTGGCGTCGATGATTACAGGCATCGCCGGGTTCCTGCTGGCCGGCTGTTTCGGTCCGTTTCCGGGTATCGTGGCCTTGGTGCTTGGCCTGATCGCCCTCTCGCAAATCAAGAAATCGCCGGAGAAGTTCGGCGGAAAGCCTTATGCCACTGCAGGCGTGATCCTCGGCGCCATCAGCATCTTGTTCTACGGTGTGATCTTACTCTGGATATTTCTGGGCGCCGCCCTTAGTTAATTCGTTAGCGGTGGTTTAGAATTCATCCGAGATGACGCGCTGTTCCACCTGCAACCGGACGTATACCGATCCCAATCTCAGGTTCTGCATTGACGACGGCACACCGTTGACACCAGTCGAAACGGAAGACGATACGACTGTTGTAAGACCTCGCGGCAAAGAAGACGACGAATGGAATGCGGTTGCTTACCGGCCGCCGAGTGCGTACGTTCCGCCTGGTGGTGAAGTTAAGCCGCGGCGACGTGTGTGGCCGTGGGTTGTCGGCATTGCGGGCGCATTCATCCTTGGCATTCTGGCGATCTCCGTTGCAGCAGTGATTCTGGCGCCGCGGTTGATGAAGCGGAACGAGCGCGCGCGGGTGACAATTAACCAGCCGGCGAACTCAAACACTGCCGAGCCGACAAGTAACTCAAATGCAAACAGTAATTCGGCTGAGAATGTTGATGCGCCTCCACCGAAGGATCACGATCAAGTGCTGGCGCAGTTGAAGGATCTCGAGAACGAGTGGACGGTGGCGAACATCAACGCTGACAAGAAGAAACTCGATCGAATTCTTGCGGATGATTACGTCGGCCAGGCGCCTGGAGATCAAGGCGGACTGGAAGTCAAAGCAGACTATATCCGCAGGGTCGAACGTGATACTCAAACGGACAAGTGGGAATTCAGTGAGTTGAAGCTGACGCTGAGCGGCGATCGCGCGACGTTGTCGGGAATCATTACATATTTCTTTCGCAATGGACGTGCAGTAAGTGCGGATTTTACGGATAAGTTTGTCTGGCGCGATGGCAGGTGGCAGGCGACCGGCGCCGAGTTAAAGGAACGAGGAGATGTAGGTACGGATCTTTGAGACGAGTGAATTTTTTACAGGATTACAAGATTTTCAGAATTTGCACGATTAATCCTGTTCATCCTGTAAATCATGTAATCCTGTCTAAGGTTTTTTATGTCAATAATCACCGACGTTATCGAATCAACTAAAGCCATCATCCAGGGTATGGGTGTGACACTGTCTTACATACCCAAACGCAAGTGGACCGTCGAGTATCCGGATGAGCCCGTGACTATGCAGCCGCGTTATCGCGGTCAGCACCTTTTACACGTCGATGAGCTGGGGCGCGAGAAGTGTGTCGCCTGTTATCTGTGCGCGGCCGCGTGCCCGTCAGAGTGTATCTACATCGTTGCCGCCGACGATCCGCGACCAGCCGAACAGCGCATCGGTGTCGACGAGCGTTACGCTGAGGTCTATAACATCGATTACGGGCGTTGCATTTTCTGCGGTTACTGTGTCGAAGCTTGCCCGAAGGACGCCATCACTCACGGCTACAACTTCGAGCTCTCTGTTTACAGCCGCGCAGATCTCCTCAAGACAAAAGACGATTTGCTGATCACGAAGCAGCTACAGTCGAAGAACTACCGGGTGGCTCAGTCCCATGAAGATGTGGATTCGGAGTACAAGGAAGTTTGATCTGAGGAATCTGTGGTTCAATATCTTTCATGTCTCTGCGCGAGTATCACAAACGATGGGAGTTTGATCTCAAATCGAGTCCCGAGAGACTGTGGCCTTATATCGCTGACACCAACCGGTTCAATCGCGACACGGGCGTGCCGCAGATCGAAGTAGGCCCTGCCGACAAAAAGCTTCGCAACGCGCGCCGCAAAATACGACTCGGATTCTACGGCTTGCCTGTCGAATGGGAAGAGCAACCCTTCGAATGGGTGAAGCCGTTTCGTTTCGGTGTCGAGCGCGTTTACAGCAAAGGACCGCTCGCGCGTTTGCGAATGCGCGCGGAGTTAGCACCAAACTCTGACGGCGGCACGCATTTGACTTACGAAGTGTGGTCGACGCCGCGAAACATTCCGGGCGCAGTTGCGATACCGATGCAACTGAATTTCGTCGTCGCACGCCGGTTTCGCGAGTACATTCAGAAGTATGACAATGTCGCGTTTCAGGGTATTGCGGCCGAAGCCGCTGCGCCAAACACATCACAGTCGTCGTTTGATCTGCAACGTCTCGCCAATCTCAAACAAAAACTGATTGCGGATTTGGAAACGACTGAGTCGCCCGAGCAGAAGCTCGCCGTTGGCGAACGGTTGGCTGAGTTTCTCGAACACGGCGACGATTTTGGAGTGGCGCGCATTCGACCATACAAGCTCGCCGACGACTGGCACGAGCCACGCCGTCTCGTACTCGAAGTTTGCCTGCGCGCGACGCGCGTCGGGTTGCTCGATTTTCAATGGGACCTGCTATGTCCGCTCTGTCGTGGTCCACAGGAAAGCGGGCTCTCGTTGAAAGACATCAAGACTGATGTTCACTGCGAGACGTGCAAGATCGATTTCACTGTCAACTTCGATCGGTATGTGGAGTTGACGTTTCGGCCGAACCCGGCCGTGCGACGTTTGTCAGTATCGTCTTACTGCATTGGCAGTCCGCACTGGACGCCGCACGTCGTCGCGCAGCAACTGCTGCCGGCGGGAGACAAGCGTGACGTGTTGTTGCCGCTCGAATCCGGCAGCTATCGACTGCGCGCGCTCGAGCTGCCGGGCTCGCAGGACGTCACAGTGTCGCCGGAAGGCGATGCTTCGGCGCACGTCACGCTTTCACGAAACGGTTGGAGCGAGGAGACGTTGCAGGTCAACGAGGAGTTTACGCTCACGTTGCAGAACGAGACTGATGCCGAGCAACTCGTGATTCTCGAGCGACTCGAATGGAGCGACCAGGCCACAACCGCGGCTGAAGTAACAGCGCTGCAAATGTTCCGAGATCTGTTTGCGGCCGAGGCCCTCCGGCCGGGCGAGCAGATTTCCGTCGGAACGTTGACCGTCCTCTTTACTGACCTGCGCAACTCAACGCAACTCTATCGCGAGATCGGCGACGCGACTGCCTTCGGGCGCGTGATGAGTCATTTCGACGTCGTGAGAAAATCGATCGCGGAGCACGACGGCGCGATCGTAAAAACAATCGGTGATGCAGTGATGGCCGTGTTTCGATCGGCTTCCGACGGTCTGCTCGCGATGCTGGAAGTGCAGCAGGCGCTCGCTGAAGCCTCCGGACGGCAGCAGGCCGCTGCAACTGAAAGCCGGGCTCAACACCGGACCGTGCATCGCAGTGACGCTCAACGATCGACTCGACTACTTTGGCTCGACAGTGAATATGGCCGCGCGCCTCGAATGTCTGTCGTCCGGTTCGGACGTGATAATCTCACGATCAGTTTACGAAGATCCGAAAGTGCAGGAGTTGATCGAGTCGGATCATTTCGCCGCGGTCGCCGTTTGATATGTCGTTAAAAGGTTTCGAGAACGAACGTTTTGAGCTATGGAGGGTCAGTAGGCACTGATGCCCACTCTCCTGGCCGCTCAGGAAGTATCAAAGATTTACCAGATGGGTAGTAACAGTGTTACTGCCCTCGACAACGTCTCGCTCGAAATCAACGAGGGCGAGTTCGTCGCGATCCAGGGAACGTCCGGTTCCGGCAAGTCGACTTTACTAAACATGCTTGGTGGACTCGATCACCCGACAAAGGGTGAAGTGTATTTTGCGTCCAGACCATTGGGGCCGTTCACGAAGAAAGAAATGGCGCGTTACCGGCGATTTTCCGTCGGCATGATCTTTCAGAACTTCAATCTCATTCCCACGATGACCGCGCGTGAGAATGTTTCGCTTGCGCTTGCGTTTGGTGGTTTGCGTGGGGAGCAGCGACGCGCTCGCTCGCGGGAGTTGCTGGCGCGTGTTGGTCTTGCCGATCGATTTGAGCACAAGCCTTCGGAGCTTTCCGGCGGCGAGCAACAGCGCGTCGCGATTGCGCGTGCTCTCGCGAACAATCCGAAAGTGTTGCTGGCGGATGAGCCGACTGGAAATCTCGACTCGATTCGCGCGCACGAGCTGTTGTCGTTGTTGCGCGAGATGGTTAACGAGGACGCGCTGACGATTCTGATGGTCACGCACGATCACGAGCTGGCAAACAGCTTCGCGGATCGGATTGTGTTCATGAAGGATGGAAGAGTTGTATAGGTCCTATAGGACCTATCGGTCCTATTTTTTAATTTGACCCCTCGGAGGTTTCTATGACAGCCCGTTACTCAAATGACGCTCGAGGCGCTCCGCTCGGTGCCGCTGTTTGCCTCGCTCGACGACGATGCAGCGCGTGAGTTGCGCAGTCTGCTTTCCGACAAGCGAGTGCCGCAGAACACGCGTCTCTTTCGTCAGGGCGACAAGGGCGACGCGATGTATCTGATCGAGAGCGGGCGCGTGCTTATCAGCATTCGCGACGACGACGAGCAGGAAGTGATTCTCGCCGAGCTGGCGCAGGGTGACTTCTTCGGCGAGATGTCGATCATCGATGGACGCCAGAGATCTGCTGACGCGAAAGTAATTGAAGACGCGCAACTCGCAATTCTCTCGCGCGATGCGTTTCTCTCGTTCGTGCGGAGTAACGCGGATGTTGCGCTCGAGATGTTGAGCGCGCTCACTGACAGGTTGCGACGAACTGACGACCTGTTGCGATCGAGAGTTTCGCGTAACGCGAACGAGGAAGAAAAAGCGCGTTTGACAGTTGCCGATCGCGCGGCGGACCTGATTGCGGAGTTTGGTGGTAGCTGGAAGTTTATCCTCTTGTCGATCGCGCTCATCCTCTTCTGGATCATCTTCAACACGTTCATTCTGATTCGCGGTTTCGATCCGGCGCCTTA
This sequence comes from uncultured Acidobacteriota bacterium, assembly GCA_963748155.1. Taxonomy (GTDB): domain Bacteria; phylum Acidobacteriota; class Blastocatellia; order Pyrinomonadales; family Pyrinomonadaceae; genus PSRF01. The sequence goes on from CAVVHV010000009.1 coordinate 92,535, forward strand.
TGCAATGCTGAATCTCGTGCTCGCGGTGATTGCCGGAATGCAGGCGCCAATCATCATGATGTCGCAGAACCGCCAGGGTGAAAAAGATCGACTGCGCGCGGATCTCGATTACCAGGTAAATTTGAAAAATGAGCTCTCGTTGGCCGAAGTGTTACGGCGTTTGGATGTGCTCGAGAGTGAACGCTTGCCGAAACTGATTGACGATCTGAGAGCACAAACTAAATGATCAAAGCCATCTTCTTCGACTTCAACGGCGTCATCATCGACGACGAAACCATTCAGATGAAGGCCTACCAGGAAGTGTTGAATGGCCACGAGATTGCGCTGACTGAGGAGTTGTATTTTGGTGCGCTCGGCATGGACGACAGGACGTTTGTCCGTTCGATGTTTGAGCACGCGAAGAAACCGTTGAGCGATCCATTGTTGGAGGAAGTGCTCGACGCGAAGACTGACCTGCACAGGGAGATGATTGAAGAGTTGCCGCTGTTTCCTGGTGTGCTGACGTTTTTGAAAGCGGCGTCGCGCGAGTTTCAGCTTGGGCTTGTGAGCATGGCAAATTTGGTGGAAGTTAGTTACGTGTTTCAGCGCGCGAATTTGACGCCGCTCTTTTCTGTGATTGTGACAGCGGAAGATGCTTCGGTGTGCAAGCCTGCGCCTGATTGTTATCTCGCGGGGTTGAGGAAGTTGAACGAGAAGCGACAGCACGAGCGTGATGCTGCCGCTGCTTGCGTCGGAATGTTTAGGGATAGAAGACTCGCCGCCGGGGATACAATCAGCGCGCGCGGCGGGTATGCGGACTTTGGTGTAACGAATACCGTCTCTGATGCAGGCGTTGCGTGATGCTGGCGCGGATGTGGTGACGAAGAGCCTTGCTGATTGGACGGTCGATGCGGTTAAGAGATTGTATTAGACAGGATGACAGGATTTTCAGGATTTACATGATTAAATCCTGTTCATCTTGTAAATCCTGTAATCCTGTCTAAGGATTTTCTTTATGTCTTTCTTCGACATATTACATCTCGCTTTACGCAACCTTCGCCAGGCGAAGCTGCGCGCGATCCTGACGACGATGGGCGTCATCGTGGGCGTTGCGGTGATCGTGACGATGATGTCCTTCGGTCTCGGCCTCCAGGGCAATATGCTCGCGCGCTTCAAAGCCCTCGACTTCTTCAACGAGGTACAAGTCTTCGGTCAGGGCCTCAGCAATCTCGCCGGACTCGATCGCAACTCACGTGGAATGGAAGGCGAACGTCGCACCGGTAATCGTCCGGAGAGAACACCCACACGCATTCTCGACGACGCAGGAATCAAAGAGATTGCCGCGATTCCCGGTGTCGCGTACGTAGAGCCGAGTGTCAACTTCAACGTTTTCGTTCGCGCCAACGGTAAATTGCGCACCGCCTTCGTTGGCGGCGCGAACATTCCCAACGCCGCGACTCGCTTTCAACAATTTCGCTGCCGGAAAAATGATCTCGTCTCCGACTGCCGGTGAAGCCGTAGTCTCGGAACGATTCATCCGCGACTTCGGTTTTGAGAAGCCGGCTGACGCGATCGGCAAGACACTCGAATTACTGGCGCCGCCGTCTGAGGAAAAGAAGGGCGACAGCACTGCGGAGGAAGAGGAAGACACGCCGAACTTCTTCGGCATTCCCCTCGATGATCCGGGACTCGACGAATCGAATCCTGGCGTTGAAATCAAAACGTTCCGCATTGCCGGCGTGCTCGGTGAGATAAAGGAAGGCGTCGGTCAGGGCGGTTTGCGTGGACTATTCCCCGGCGCGCAAATCTACATTCCTCTACAACTGGCCCACGAGTGGTCTATTCAGCATCGCAGTCCGATGAGTCAGGTGGCGTTGGCACTGGCACGTCGCGGCGGGAATCTCGGCGAAGGTCAAAACGAGGGTTACGAAGCGGCCGTTGTCCGAGTTACCGATCCCGTGCAATTGACGGCAGTGCGACAGAAGATTACTCAGCTTGGCTTCGGCAGCTTCTCGATCGTGGATGAGATCGATCAGATACGGACCGTGTTTCTGATCGTCGATTCAGTGCTTGGCTTGCTCGGTGGGATCTCGTTGCTGGTGGCGTCGTTTGGGATCGCAAACACGATGATCATGTCGATACTCGAACGGACGCGCGAGATCGGGATCATGAAAGCGATCGGGGCGGAGGATCGTGAGATCAAGTTGATCTTCTTTGTTGAGGCGGCCGTGATCGGCGTTGTTGGTGGTGTGGTTGGAGTATTGCTGGCGTGGGGAATCGACGGTCTCGCGAACCGTCTCGCCTACCAATTCATTCTCAAACCACAGGGCGCGTCGTTTATCGATTTCTTCTCGTTGCCGATCTACTTGTCGGCCGGCGCGATCCTATTTGCACTCATAATATCGATTCTCGCGGCGCTGTATCCGGCTTCACGCGCCGCACGCATCGATCCTGTCCGAGCACTAAGACACGATTAATCACGGATTACGCTGATGAAAGTGGCTTTCCGCAGCGGTTGCAGAATCGCGCGGATGAATCTTTCTGTGGCGCGCCGCACGTAGGAACAACTTCTTCCAACCTTCAGATTCGCTCCGCACGAAGAACAGAAATCAGACTCCGCGATGTTTGCGGCTCCGCACGTCCCGCAGCGGCCCGGTAACGGCGGAACGTAGCCGCCCGCTTTGCGCGAGATGTGATTCTCTATTATCTTCCACGTGTCTTCCGTAAGCTTGTATTGCCAGTAAGCGCCGAGTGCCGCCAGGGCAAGCAACGGTGGAAAGACAGCAACGCCGACAGCAGCAACGGCCGCTTTGTCGAACCACTTCTGCATCCCGATCTCTACGCGTGTGCCGCCGGGCTCTGGTGTGATCTTGATCGTGAGGGCTGAGGAGAGTCCGGTCAGATCTCTTAGCGTACTGGATTTACGCGCCTGGAGAATGCTGGTGTTCGACACCTGAAACGCCTGCACCTCAAACTCACTGTCAAAAAGACTGCGTAGTTCCGCACTGAGTTGCGGAACGTCGGCTTCTACACCCGGATAGTATCTACTGTCCATCTATAATTGGCCTCCACGCTATGTCGTATATGAAAACTATACTGATTCTCTTTCTACTTGTCGTCATTACGCTGGCGACACCCCCAACGTTCATACAGAAGTCGTTCGCGCAAACCGCCATCGACGGATTCAGCTCCGGGCGCTCAACAGCCGCACGTCGCTGGGAAGAGCAGTTTCGCGCTGTTCCAAATCCGAAATCCGCGCGCGAACACCTGCGCCGTCTGACACTCGAGCCACACATCGCCGGCACGAAAGAAGACTACGACACCGCGATTTACGTTCGCGATCAACTGCGCAGTTACGGATTGTCAGCAGATCTCAAAGAGTATGAAGTCTGGCTCAACTACCCAAACAAGCCGACCGTGCTCGAGCTTATTACGACCGAGCGCCAGCAACTCAGCACTCAGGAAGCAGTCGTGACCGGCGATCCATCGTCATCGAATCCGAAGATCTCGCCACTCTTCAACGGCTTTAGCGCGAATGGCGACGTGACTGCGCCAGTGGTCTACGCAAACTACGGTTTGCCGAACGATTACGAAGCGCTCAAAAAAGCCGGTGTCGATGTTAAAGGCAAGATCGTGATCGTGCGCTACGGCAACTCATTTCGCGGCGTGAAGGCGAAGGTCGCGGAACAGAACGGCGCGATCGGTTGCATTATCTACTCCGATCCGGAAGACGACGGTTACATGCAGGGCGACGTGTTTCCCAAAGGACCATGGCGTCCGGTCGCGTCCGGCCAGCGCGGCTCGGTGCAGTATCTGTTTGACTATCCCGGCGATCCATTGACGCCCGGCAAACCTGCGATCGCCGGCACGCCTCGTCTGAAACCGGAAGAGGCAACCAATCTCACGCGCCTTCCCGTGCAGCCGATCGCCTACGACGTTGCGCGAACGATCCTGTCGCAACTCAAAGGACCATTGCGACCGCGTGGTTTCCAGGGTGGCTTGCCGTTCGCGTATCACGTCGGCGGCACGGATGACGTGAAGCTGCATTTGAAGACTGACATGGATTACAAGTTGCGGACGATCTGGAACGTCGTCGCGCGCATTGACGGCAATGAAGAGAAGGATCGTTGGGTCGTGCTCGGTAACCATCGTGACGCGTGGGTGTTTGGCGCGGTCGATCCAAACAGCGGCTCGTCGGCGATGCTCGAAGTGGGACATGGATTCGGTGAGTTGTTGAAACAGGGCTGGAAGCCGCGACGCACGATCATTCTTTGCAGTTGGGACGCGGAGGAGTATGGCCTCATCGGCTCGACTGAGTGGGCGGAAGAGATGGCCGATGAGCTGAGACAAAAGGCGGTTGCGTATCTGAATCTCGACGCGGCTGTGTCTGGACCAAACTTCGGAGCTTCATCGGTACCCTCGTTGTGGAAATTTATACGCGGCGCGACGCGCGACGTTAAAGATCCGAAGACCGGCAAGAGCGTCTATCAACAGTGGCAGGATCGATGGCGCGAATTTCGTCCGGAGGGCGTTCAGGACATGGGAGAAGCGATCATTGGTCCACTCGGCTCAGGCTCTGACTACACGCCGTTTCTTCAGCACCTTGGCGTAGCGTCAACTGACATGGGCTTCAACGGCGATTACGGTGTTTACCATTCGGCGTACGACTCGTTCTACTGGATGGACCAGTTTGGCGATCCGGGTTTCAATTATCACGTGGCGGCGGCGCAGTTGTGGGGCACGCTCGCGATGCGTCTCGCTGACGCTGATGGGCTTCCGTTTGATTACACTGACTATGCGGCGCAGATTCGTGACTTCTTCACTGAAGCGATGAGACTCGCGCGCATCCGCAACCTCGCGGGATCGTTCGACGATAAATCGATGACGTTGGCGATTGACGACTTCGCGAAAGAAGCAGAGCGAGTGGAGAAATCTCGGCAGGAGGCTGTGCGGAAGTCTGATCGCGCGCGGCTGGCGAAGATTAATGATGCTCTCCTTCAGGCGGAGCGGCAGTTTATCGATGCGCGCGGGTTACGCGGGCGGGCGTGGTACAAGCACCAGATCTACGCACCGGGTTTTTACACCGGCTATGCGGCACAGCCGTTAACGGATTTCCGGCAGGCGATTGACGATAGAAATTCGGGGAATGCGAAGGAGTCGCTTCAGAAGATCGTTGATTCTATAAAGCGCGTGACGGCGACGTTGAAATCAGCCACGGATTACATAAACGCGGATTAATTATTCTTCTTTGCTTTCTTGTCGATGACTTCCGGCGGGAGTTTGTTCGCCGCTTCGAGGATTGATTGCGCGTCTTCGTGGAGAAGTTCGAAGCTCGCGATCTCGGCGTCGCTCTTCGCGTCGACGCTGAGTGGTTTCAACTGGCCCAGGATCGTATTCACGGCCGTGGCCAGCTTACGCAATGACTTCGCGATCAGTGGGTTTCGTTCGTCGCGAGCGCTGACGTCGTCGATGTTAGTGATCGCCTCGTCGAAAATGCGCGCGATGTCTCCCACGAGCTCCGCTCGCGATCCGGTCGGCAACTCGCCCCAACGTTCCGAGTCCTTCTTCAACTGCTTCGCATTCGCACTCGCGGAATTATTGATCACCATCAAGCGCCGTTCGGCGGCCTTAATAAACACATCGATCCGCTTGTCGAGGATCTGAGCTTCCTTTACCAGGTCAACTTCCTGTGGCGTCAGATGATCTCGCTGCGGAGTTGCAGCTCGAGCAACGATTCCAAGACACAGGACGAGGGAAAAAATGAAGAGTATTCGGGTGATCATGGTTGATTGTTACTCTTTGGTGTTGGAGTTGGGCTCGGTTTCTCAGTCTTCTGCGGGTCGTGCACCACTGTATGCCCGTAGAACGAATTGAGTGCTTCCGTTCGCCCGTCGCGAGCGAAGTCTTCCACCTGCTTGATCCAGACAGCAAATTCGAGCGGCGTGATCCGGCGCATCGCCGTCAATCGTGGACCATCGGCACGCAGCGCCAGCTCGAGACGTTTATAAAGGTCACGCGTCTTGTTGCTGTCGCGCTTGAACGTGCTGAGAAACTGCAACGCGCTTTCCATCAACGCGTGATACATGCCTACTTCCGTTGAAGCTGCTTCGTAATCTGCGCGCGACGTGTGTTGTTCGGCGCGAGTGAGGTGGGCGTCAGCGAATCCGATCGTGAGCTTGAGTCGTTTCTGCGAATCTTTCGTATCCTCAATCTGCGCGCGCTCTTCTTTGACGATCATTTTGAACGGCGGCGGCGCCGTCAGAGGCGTTGGCTGTGGTTGTGCCTCCTGTGCTGAAACGGCAGAAGCACACACCAGCACCGGTAACAGCAACAATGCCGGGACGATGATCCTTCGCAGTGTGTCGCGAGTCATGCCGGACGTCAGGGCTTCTTCTTCGCGCCCTCTCCTAATTGAATTTGTCGTCTTAACGTTGGCAATCGCAGTTTGACTTTATCGATCTCGAGCTGATTCGTTTTGGGGTCAGCGACCGAAAGAAACTTTTCGTACGATACGAGTGCTTCGGGGTATTCTCCAAGATAATCGTGCGATGTGGCAATAAAATAATGGGCCACGCCGATTTCCGGTTTGGCCGACACGATCCACTCATACTCCGGAATCGCCTCCTGGTAGCGCTTCGACTCATACAACGCGGTCGCGAGGTTTGCACGCGCCGCGTAATTCTCGGGGTTCGCTTTCACGACCTGTCGCAGGATGCCGGCCGCTTCCGGGAAGCGACGCGCCTGGACCAGCGCGGCAGCATAGCCCAGCGCATATTCAGGAGCGTCGGGCTGCATCTCGGATGCCTTGCGATAATAATCCAGTGATCGGGCGGGATCGTCTGTGCGGTATGACGCGCCGAGACGACCGAGCAGCATTGCACTGCGCGGGTTCTTCTCGAGAAGTTTTTCGAGCGCCTTGCGAGCGATGGCCGGGTCGCTGCTGTTTGCTGCTTCGATCTCTTCAGGTGTTCCGATGACGCCCGTCGCGTTGTTACCTGTCGGCTGTTGTGTTTCGATTCCCGCCGACTTCGCCACCGCCTGCGCTTCTTCTGTTTTGCCTGCCTGCTGAAGAGCATAAGCGAGACGCGACATCACTGCTTTGTCATTTGGCTTCAACTTCGCCGCCGTTTTCAGATCTGTGATCGCGAGTTCGAAGTTCTTTTCGTCTGTGAAAAGATCTGCACGTTCGATCAGCGCGGCGACGTTCTCAGGCTCGTTCGCGAGCACGTGATCGACCGCGGCTTTGGCGCCGGCGGTGTTGCCGTTTGCTTTCTCCGCGAGGGCGAGCGTTACCCACGCTGAAGCAGGTGCTTCGGGATTCGCTGTCGCGCGTTTTGCGAAGTCGAGTGCTGACTTTGTATCACTCGCGCGCAGCCGCAACTCGGAGAGCATGCGCAGCGCGATGTTGTCCTTGTTGTCGACTGTTAATGCCTGGTTGAAAAACTGTTCTGCTTCTTTGTCACGGTTTTGTCGCACTAACACGACGCCGAGTGCGGAGTAGGGAAGCGACCAGTTTTTCTTGTACGTGATTGCGCGGCGAAATGCTGCATCTGCTTCCGCGAGGCGTCCGAGCGAGGCGAGTGCGTTGCCGCGTTGAAACTCCGCTTCCGGAAATTCAGGCCGCACTTTGAGTGCCTGTTCGTAAAACGCGAGCGCTTTCTCAATCTCGCCGCGCGCGTGTGCGCTCTGTCCGCGTTCGAACAGTCGCACCGGATCTGCCGCATCGTCGCCAAACGCTTCGACCGTTTGCGCTGAAACATTCGCGCATGTGTTTAGACACAGCGGGAGCATCGCAATGCAGGTAGCGACGAGTAGAACTTTCTTCCAGAATGAGGCGCTTAATTCTGACATTGATGAACGATCCGGGGAGGTTTCGATGTTAGCACATCCCTGCGATTCTTTATCCACAGATTAACGCAGATTGAGATGCTGGTTGCGTAGCAATTGATGCATAAGCTAACATGCGGTCTTCCACATGAACTTAATTACCAAGGAAGAAAGACTGCGAGAGATCTTTCGTGAACTCGACTCAGTGATCGTCGCTTACTCAGGCGGCGTCGACAGCAGCTACGTCGCTTACGTTGCTAACGCAGAGCTCGGACCACGCGCAGTCTGCATCACCGGACAGTCGGCGAGCCTGCCTGAATATCAACGCGCGGAGATCGACAACGTCGTAAAGAAGTTTGGCTTTCATCACGAAGTGATCCAGACGGAAGAGCTCGAGAACCCCGGCTACCGCGCGAACAATCCTGACCGTTGCTTCTTCTGCAAAGACGAGTTGTACACGAAACTCGAATCGGTCGCGCGCACGCGCGGCATCAAGAGCATCGTTGACGGCTCGACTGTTGACGATCTCGGCGATTATCGTCCCGGACGGCGAGCAGCGTCGCAGCATGCGGTGCGTAGTCCCCTAATCGAGGCTGGTCTAACCAAGACTGAGGTTCGAGAGTTGAGCCGGCGCGCGACACTGCCGACGTGGGACAAGCCCGCGAGCCCGTGTTTGTCGTCACGCATTGCTTATGGGACCACTGTGACGATTGAGAGGCTGAGCAAAGTGGATCGCGGCGAAGAGATTTTGAGGGAGTTTGGTTTTCGAGAGTTCCGGGTGCGCCATCACGATCAGCTGGTGCGAATCGAGATCGCCCCGGCGGAAATGGACCGTGTTTTACGGAAAGAATTGATTGATGAGCTTGCGAGACGCTTTCGTGAGCTTGGATTTAAATATGTGACGCTCGATCTCGAGGGTTTTAGAAGTGGATCGATGAATGAAGTTTTAGATTAATCATGTGAATCCTGTAAATCCTGTCATCCTGTGAAATTGTTAGACAGGATTACAAGATTTACAGGATTCGCAGGATGGAGACAATCCGATGGTTAGCATGTACAGCACTACATACGTCGACGATATTCGCGAGATAAAAGAAGAGAACCCGTTCGAGTCGATGATGTCGCGATTCGATCGCGCCGCACAGTTACTGGATCTCGATCCGGACCTCTACGCCGTGTTGCGCGTTCCCAACCGCGAGCTGAAGGTCTACATCCCCACGAAGATGGATTCAGGCCGCATTCAGGTCTTCGAAGGTTTTCGCGTGCAGCACAACTTCGCGCGTGGTCCAGCCAAGGGCGGCATACGCTATGCGCCTGACGTCAATATCGACGAAGTGCGCGCACTCGCTGCATGGATGACCTGGAAGTGTGCTGTCGTGAACGTGCCTTTCGGCGGCGCCAAGGGCGGCATCATCTGCGATCCGCAGCAGATGTCCATGGGCGAGATCGAGCGCATGACGCGCCGCTACGCTGCCGAGTTGCTCGACTTCATTGGACCGGAAAAGGACGTGCCCGCTCCGGACATGAATACAAACGAGCAGACAATGGCGTGGATCATGGACACGTATTCGATGCACGCGCGCCACACCGTCAACGCAGTAGTGACCGGTAAGCCAATCGACCTCGGCGGGTCGGCTGGCAGACGTGAGGCGACAGGTCGCGGCATACTAATTGTGGTCAACGAAGCCATCAAGCGATTCAAGATGACGCCGGCCGAGACCCGCGTAGTGGTGCAGGGCTCAGGAAATGTTGGTGGGATCGGTGCGCAACTACTCCACGAGACCGGCTACAAGGTTGTAGCGATATCGGACATCCATGGGGGGATTTATAACCCGAACGGGATCGATATCCCCAAAGCGCTGGGTTACTTGAAAACCACGCGCTCGTTCGAGGGCTACGAGGGAGTGGAGTTCGTCAACAACCAGGAATTACTGGAACTTGAGTGCGACGTGCTGGTGCCTGCCGCAACTGAGAACCAGATAAATTCTCAGAATGCCGACAAGATCAAGTGCAAGGTTCTTGCTGAAGGGGCAAATGGACCGACCACCGCAGCGGCTGATGAGGTTCTTCACCAAAAAGGGATCTTCGTCGTGCCTGACATCCTCGCGAACGCGGGGGGCGTGACGGTCTCGTATTTTGAGTGGGTCCAGGATCGAATGGGGTACTTCTGGCGTGAGGATGTGGTGAACGAAAGGCTACAGGACAAGATGGTCGCGAGCTTCAACGATCTGTGTCGTTATGCCGATGCACACAACGTCGATACCAGGACCGCGGCGTACATGTTGGCGATAGACCGTGTGGCCTATGACACGCGCATGAGAGGCATCTATGCGTGACGGAAAAAACATAAACGTAAAGCCGCTAAGTAGTGAAAAAGGCTTGATTTCCCTTTTAAGGTAGAGTATGGTCTGGCATGGTTTACGCCTCGGACCAGCGTTAAGATTTCTCAATAATTACGCAATGGTTTAAGGGCCGAAATCGTTGACAAGGGGATGTTCATTTTCTATAAGAAATGAACTCAGTTCAGGAGTCACTCGGGAATAGTAATTGGTGGAAGTAGGGTACCGTCAGAAGGCCGAAGTACTCTGTTAATACCACGGTCCGAGCGTCGCCGCTGGACCATGCTGGTCCAAGCGGTTCAACCGAATTGACAACTGTAGTGGGGGCCTCCGCGGGAGAAGGGCGTTGGTACTTGTTCCGTTACGGCGGCACTATTTACGAATTCTTACTACTCATTTCGCAGGAGGAATGCGATGAGACTCGCACATAGGGCGCTTATAGCTGCGCTCGTTTCGTTGGTGCTGTGTGCCGCAGTATCAGCACAGACTTTGCGCTCGCCAGATGACCCGCGCAATCAGTCTCCAGCAGTAGGTACCGGTGGCCCAGAGGGTGGTCCAACCGGTCTTTTCACTATTTACGACGGGTCGACGCTGCGTCGTGGGGAGTTCACGTTCAGTATTGCTTACAGCAACTTCGACCGTGACCCAGGCAACGTTGACATCGTTGATGTCCCATTGAGCTTCAATGTGGGTATAAATGACCACATTGAGATCTGGTTCAAGACCAATGGGTATCGCGGGATCAAGGTCAACAATCCGCAGAATCTTTCCAGCTTTTATCTGCCGAATTCACAATTGTTCTGTGGCGCTGCGTTGTGCAGTGGGGCGGCCATCGTGCTTGCGCCCTCTGGACCAAACGTAGGAACGCTCGCGGGCACCGCGGTGTTTCGTCCACTCAATAATCAGCCGTTCGTTCAATTCCCGTTTACGGGTGGCTCTGCCGGAACGTTTGGCCTGACCGCGGGGCAGATAGGCCAGCAGTTTGGCTTCCCGGGCTTCAACGCGCTGCTTGGACCTCCAGTGGTCCAACCGAACAGCGGCAACTTTGGTCCGGCTGACAACTTCCCGGGAATCGGTTCGCCGGTGGGTGGCGTCCTGCCAGGCGTAGTGCTGGCGACGACGACGCTGCCAGCGACAGCCTTGACGCTGCCGATCACCGTGCCGTTGACCTTTACGGTCGCGCCGGCTTACTTGCCGGATGCGCCGTTTGTGAACCGTTTGTACGGCGAGAGCAATTTCAACAGCCTCGTGTTTGGCGCCAAGATTCGTTTCACTGGCCCGAACAATCCGCTGGGCGTTGGTATCATCCCGTTCTATCGCTGGTGGCTGGATAAGGCCGACGATGCTTCAGGTTTCAACCAGATGCAGCGTGGCGCCGGCCCGGGTGGCGATATCGGTGACTTCGGTTTGATCGGTTTCGTTGATGGTCGTCTCGGCAAGCACGTTAACGTTTCAGCCAACGGCGGCTACATCCTGAACAGCAACCCAAAGGGCCTCGGCGGTGATTTCGTGTTGTTGGATCGCCCGGATGAGTTACTAACCGGTGTTGGATTTGACTTCCCGATCAATGAGCACTTCCAGCCGGTCGTCGAAGTTAGATCGACGACATACATTGGCGGACATACACCGAATGCATTCAACAACAATCCGGTTGAAGCGCTTGGTGGTATCAAGATTTATCCGCGTCGCTGGTTCGGTATCGGCCTGGCTTATCGCCGTCACCTGAACCAACAGGATATGGACCACTTCAATCCGGTTGACTTCAATATCCCGATTCAGCAGATCACGAATGTGAATGTGATTGGAAGAGGACTGGTTGTGGTTCCGGGTACGTCGAGACCGGTGACATCGCAGGGCTTCCCGGTCGGGTTCCTTTTCTCAGAAGAGCCGAATGGTTTTATCGGCCAGTTCTGGATTGGACGTCGCAACGCGCGCACTCCGCCAATTCCACCGAACACGGCGCCAGTCGTCAGTGGCGTGACGCCTTCGATAGCTTCGATTCTACGTCCGTGCCCGCCGCCAACGTCGTCGTCGACTTGTACGCCGACTGGCAGCGAAGTAACGCTCGTAGCGAATGCGTCAGACCCGGATAACGACCAGTTGCTTTACACCTGGTCCGTAACCGGTGGCCGCCTGAGTGGTGAAGGTCGCCAGGTGACCTGGGATCTCAGTGGTGTGGCAAATGGCAGCTATACAGCGACTGTTGAAGTCAACGACGGCAATCAGCACACCGCCAACGGTTCAACGACCGTGACGGTTGCAGACTGCTCAGGCTGTGTACCGCCGCCGCCGCCATGCCCGACCGTTTCGGTGAGCTGCCCGACTGACGTCGAGCCGAATGCACCGATCACGTTCACCGCGTCTGTTACGGGTGGACCGGACGGAGCCAGCTGGACTTATAACTGGTCAGTCTCCGCAGGAACCATCTCGAGTGGTCAGGGAACTTCGACAATCCAGGTTGATACAGCCGGTCTGGGTGGTCAGAGCGTGACCGCAACCGTCAGCATTGGCGGCGCGGATCCGAGCTGCACCGGCACAACCGCCTCTTGCACGAGCAGTGTGAAGGTGGCGGCGCCGCCGGCTCGCAAGTTTGACGAGTATGGCAACATCCGCTTCAACGATGAGAAGGCCAGACTCGACAACTACGCTATCCAACTCCAGAACGAGCCCGGATCGCAGGGCACGATCATCGTCTACGGTAGCTGTGCTGGTGAAGCGCAACAACGTGGCGACCGCGCTAAGGACTATCTCGTCAATACGCGCGGAATCGAAGCTGGACGCATCACAGTCGTTGACGGTGGTTGCCGTGCAGACCTGACGGTTCAACTCTGGGTCGTACCGCAAGGTGCAGCCGCACCTACGGTCGACACCACAGGGGCTATCGAGCCATGTCCGGAATGCAGGAGAGGAAGAGCTCCGCGCCGGCGCAGGGGCGAGGAATAAACACCAGGCTTTGGCCTAGCCAAATCCATTAACCAGTCGGGCGATGCTTCACGGCATCGCCCGATTTCTTTTTAGCCGCAAAAAGGCACAAAAAGCACAAATGAGTTGATGGAATTCAACAGTCTCAACTTCCATTCGTTTTGTGCTTTTTGTGGCTACCTCTTCTCTTTGTGGCGCATCCTATCGTCGCCCCAGAGCTTTTAGGATACAAAGCAACAAATCTGTAATAAACTAGGGGTCACGGTGAGCGATATGCTCCAGATGCAGTAGACCCTGGATGAAATAACGATGAAACGACTTGCGACGCTTCTCCCCCTTGTAATTGCTCTCTTAGCCACTACCGCCGTTGCCTTTGCGGCCGGAGATGCCTCCGATCCCGCAGTGTATTCAAACGACTGGCGCACTACCGGCCCTCAGGGCGGTGACGTTCGCGCCCTCGTAGTCGACCCCAACAATCCTGATCGTTTCTATTTCGGTACGCTCGACGGCCAGATTTACACGTCAGCGGATGGCGGCAAGCAGTGGCAGCTCCTGTATAACTTCGGGAAGCCGAGGCTCTTCATCGACAATATCATCGTCGATCCGCGCAACTCGCGCATGTTGTACGTCGGGCGCGCACCGGCACAACCAGCCCGGCGGGTTCTTCAAGTCAACTGACGGCGGCGCGACGTGGCGCGAGAGCGCGGAGCTGAAGAATGAAGCGATCCACTCACTCGCCCAATCGGAATCTGATCCTGACACGCTAATTGCCGGCACGTTCACCGGCGTGTTTCGCTCGGACGACGCCGGTCAAACCTGGAAACAACTGCCGACGCAGAGCCAGCCAGGCCTGATTCACGTCGAGTCGCTGGCGATCGATCCGCGCACCTCCGACACGATTTATGCAGGAACGTTCTATCTTCCTTATAAATCTGTTGACGGCGGCAAGAACTGGAAATCAATTAAGAACAGGAATCATTGACGATTCTGACATCTTCGCGATCGACATCGATCCACGCGATCCGAATCACATCATCGCTTCTGCTTGCAGCGGCATTTACGAAAGCAAGAACGGGGGAGAGAACTGGCGCAAGGTGCAGGGCATTCCTTCGCAGTCGCGCCGGACGCGCGCCATCTTGCAGCACCCGTCGGTTCCGGGAATGGTCTTCGCCGGCACGACCGAAGGTTTCTGGCTGTCTGACAAGGGCGGCGACGCCGACTCGTGGATGGTGACGACATCACGGCAACTCGAAATCAACTCGATCACCGTTCATCCATCGCGACCCGACATGATTTTCATCGGCACGAACAACTACGGCGTGATGGTTTCAACTGACGGCGGTAAGTCGTTCACTCCGACCAACGGTGGATTCAGCGGTCGCTTTGCGAATGCGATTCTCGCAGATCGCGAGACGCCAAATCGCGTCTACGCTTCGACCATCAACACCGCGACCGGAGGCGGCTTCTTCTTTGTGAGTAACGACAACGGCGAGAGCTGGCGTCCTTCGATGCGCAGCATGCCTCCACGTCTCATCACCTACGCGATCCTCCAGGACGAGCGAGACGGCGAACATCATCTATCTGGGAACGAACCTCGGAGTTTATCGCTCGATGGATCGTGGCACTTCATGGGCGCCCGTCTGGGCAATCGACAAAAAGAAAGCGCCCGCTAAGAAAACAACGAAACCTGTTGCTAAGTCGACGAAGCGGCGCACTGGACCAACGCTGACCGAGACGATCACGCAGGCGCAGGAAGCGCTCAAAGCAGCGGGTTATCATCTCGGTGAGCCGGATGGTAAATCGGGACCAGCAACTACCACCGCCATCAAGAAGTTTCAGGGCGATCGACACCTGCCGGTTACAGGTAAACTCGATTCAATCACGCTCGCAGCGCTCGGTGTCGGCAAGAGCAGTGACCCATCGGCTGCTGAACGATCAGATTTGATCCTTGCAGACGCGGTCAACACTCTCGTTCATACTGTTGACCCCGAAACTCAGCAGCCTGCGATTCTCGCGGGAACCAACAGCGGTCTCTATCGCAGCGTTGATCCTGCGAAGGGTTGGGAAAAACTTTCGTACGGCAGCTTCGATTCGCGCACCACTTGCATCTCCACGACTCCAACGCAGCCGGAAACGATTCTGGTCGGAACACCGGCCGGTGGCGTTCTGATGTCGCGTGATGCTGGAAAGACGTGGCGCCAGCTCGACGGTGTGCCGCGTGACGTGCCTATTAATACCGTAGTTCAGGATCCGCAGCGACCTGATTACATTTACGTGGGAACGAAGGCTGCGCTCTTCGTCTCGCACGACGGCGGCAAGTCGTGGAAGATTCGCGGCGGCAATTTGCCGTACGGCGACTTCACCAGCATTCTGATCAACCCGCGCAACGGCGACGAGGTGTTTGTCGGCAATGCTTACCAGGTGAGCGAAGTCGGCGGTGGTGTTTACCGTACGACGAACGCAGGTTTGACATGGGCGCGTATCGATCCAAAAAACGGGCGTCTACCGAGTCAGCGAATCTGGGCGCTCGCGTTTGATGCCCACGATCAGAACGTGTTGTTTGTCGGTTCGCATTCTGCTGGAGTGTACGTTGTGCCCCGCATGATGGACGCAGTCTCATCAGCGCAGTGATTAATATAGGTCCTATACGTCCTATAGGACCTATTAAGACCTATAAGCCCAATATAAGAAGGTTGCGGATCAATCTTGCTCCGCTTTCCTTGACATGCCCTTATACAGGCGTGTACATTGCCGCCCTACCCGGTAAAAAGGCGGCGGGTGTTTGTCGGACCAAGCGGGGTAACTACGGCAGGGCGGTAATCGAAACAAATTAGCTCGACATTTCAAATCCAAACGGCTCGCTTCCTCGCCAGCCTTCAACTCCCGACAACGCCAAGGTCAATCAAGCTAAAGGCCGCTGTACGCTGTCATACAGTCAGCGAAGTCCTGCGCTGATTGTTCCGCCTAGCGAGGCGCGATAAGATCTGCCACGCGCTGAAAGTTACCGGGCTTTACAGGAGTGTCAATGTCTAGTGAACAACCCAAGCTGAACAACAGCGAGGTCAACAATTCAACATCCGGCGAGTCGGAGGCGACTACGCCGCAACAAAACGCTATGGCTTCTCAACCTGCACCAGTAACCCACACCCACGAAACAGACGAAACAGACGAAACCCGCGCAGCCGGCGACGTCGATTTTGGACAACTCCTCGACCAGTTCGAGCAGGAACAGGCGACCCTTGAAGAAGGCGAAGTCGTTCGCGGCACCGTCGTTGGCTTGAGCGAAAGAGGAGTAGTCATCGACTTCGGATATAAGTCTGAAGGCATTGTTAACCCGGCCGAGTTCACCGAGAACGGCATACTGACGGTGAAAGCCGGCGACGAAGTCGAAGTGCTCGTCAAGAGCATGGAAACAGCCGACGGGCTTCCGGTCCTTTCGCGCGCCGATGCTGTGCGCATGAAGGCCTGGGACGATCTCGAGAAGGCTTATCGCGACGGCTCGAGCGTGAAAGGTCGCGTGATCGATCGCATCAAGGGCGGCCTGCGGGTTGACATCGATGGGATCGCTGCGTTCCTGCCGGGTTCACAGGTTGATGTTCGTCCGGTGCGTAATCTCGACACCCTGCGCAATCAGGTGATTGAAGCCAAGGTGATCAAGCTGAACCGCAAGCGGTCCAATGTTGTGTTGTCGCGCAAAGCTGTTATCGAGCAGGAGAACACTGGCAGGAAAGATCAAACGCTCCAGCAGATCGAAGAAGACATCGTGGTTGAGGGCCAGATCAAGAACCTGACTGACTACGGCGCCTTCGTCGATCTCGGCGGCGTCGATGGATTGTTGCACGTGACTGACATGTCATGGGGACGGCTTCAGAACCCAAATGAGCTGTTCAAGGTTGGCGATACCATCCAGGTAAAAGTTTTGAAGTTTGATCGCGATCGCGAGCGCGTGTCGCTGGGTTACAAGCAACTGCTTCCGGATCCCTGGTCCAGTGTTGAGGAACGTTTTCCGGTCAGTACACGCGTGAGTGGACGTGTTGCGAGCGTCGCTGACTACGGTGCGTTCGTGGAGCTCGAGCCGGGCGTTGAAGGCCTCGTTCACGTTTCCGAGATGAGCTGGTCCAAGCGCGTGAAGCACCCGAGCAAGGTTGTTAATCCGGGCGACATGGTTGAGGTTGAAGTGCTGAGTGTCGATCCGAGAGCGCGTCGCATCAGTCTCGGCATGAAGCAGGTGCAGGAGAATCCGTGGCAGACGCTGCACGAGCGTTACCAGGTGGGCACGCGCGTTCATGGACGCGTCCGAAACCTTACGGACTTCGGTGCGTTCATCGAGATTGAAGATGGCGTTGACGGCCTCGTTCACGTGTCAGACATTTCCTGGTCTCGCCGCATCAAGCATCCGAGCGAAGTGTTGAAGAAGGGACAGGAGATCGACGCGGTAATCACGAGCATCGACACCGAGAACCGCAGGCTGTCGCTGTCTATCAAAGATCTTGAGCCGAACGCCTGGGAGAAGTTCACCACGGAACACAAACCGGGTGACGTTGTTCACGGGAAAGTGGCGCGCTTTGCCAACTTCGGCGCCTTCGTTGAGCTGGATGACAATCTCGAAGGTCTCTGCCACATCTCGGAGCTTTCGGAAGAGCGTGTGGCGAAGCCGGAAGACGTTGTGCAACTCGGCCAGGAGATGGATTTCAAGATCCTGCGCATCGATCCGGAGACAAAGAAGATCGGGCTTTCCGCGCGCGCAGTCGGCAAGGACGAGCCGATTATCGATACCAAGATCTACTCGTCAGAGGCAGGCGGCGGCATGGCCTCGCTCGGCGAGTTGGCCGACTTCGGATTGAGTAAGCCTGAGAACGATCAATAACGACTGAACGCTGAAAGCGTTCGCTAATTTCAGCCGCAACGCCAAAAGGCGTTCGCTAATTTAGCCCAGCAAACGCCAAAGGCGTTCGCTAATTTCAGCCCAGGGTTGGAGCGCAGCGACAACCCTGGGTACACAGTTTAATAGCTCGTATTAACCCTGAAAGGGTTCGCCAACCGCCGAACCCTTTCAGGGTTTGTCTTATGTTTTATTCTCTGTCCCAGGGTTGTCGCTACGCTCCAACCGCTGGGCTGAAATTAGCGAACGCCTTCGGCGTATAGCCGAGGCTGTCGGCGTACCAGGGCTCCAATTAGCCAACGCCTTCGGCGTATGCGCTAAAGTCTTGCCCCGTCTGTCGTTTTTCTGGTAGTGTACGGGTCAACATAACCTCGCCATTATCAAGACGTTATATTTCAAACACTCGAGGTAATGCATGACTAAAGCGGAACTAGTCGAAGACGTAGCTCGAGCGGCTGAGCTCACCAAGAAGGACGCTGAGCGTTTAGTAGAAATCGTATTTGAGAGCATCATTGAAACCCTGAATCAGGGCGAGAAGATTGAGTTGCGCGGCTTTGGCAGTTTTCGCGTGCGAGAGCGTGGGGCGCGGCGCGGTAGAAATCCGAAGACGGGCGATCCCGTGAGCATCCCTGCCAAGCGAGTTCCGTATTTCAAACCCGGCAAAGAACTGAAAGAACTCATCAACGACGACAACTCCAGCTCACATGCATCGGCGGCAAACCCTGCACGCCCGATCAGTGATGACACGCATCGCCCGCCCATCCTTTAAGCCCCCAGCCAAGTCGAGGTGCCTGAATTGGAGAGATTGTGGAGTCCCTGGCGTGCCAGGTACATCGCATCAGGTGTTGATGCGCAGAAAGACGGTTGTGTGTTCTGCGCGATCGCGAGCGACCCCGAGCATGACGAGGAAAACTTCGTGCTGCATCGCGCGCAGCACTGTTTTGTGGTGCTGAATCTCTACCCGTACATCAGCGGGCATCTGATGATCGTTCCTTATTTGCATACGAGCGAATTTGATTCAACGCCGAAAGAGATCACGGACGAGATGATGGACCAGACGAAACGTGCGCAGGCGGCGCTGAAAGAAGTTTATAGTCCTGCTGGGTTCAACATGGGAATGAATCTCGGATCTGCTGCGGGGGCGGGGATTGCGGATCACCTGCACATTCATCTATTGCCGCGCTGGGGCGGGGATACAAATTTCATGACGACCGTCGCCGAGACACGCGTCCTGCCAGAAGACCTTCCCACTACCTACTCAAAACTCCGATCGAAGTTTTAACCACGGAGCTTACGGATTAAAGCGCGGATTTACACAGAAATTGTTTTGTGCTTTTTGTGCCTTTTTGCGGCTATCTCTTGCTGACTCTTCGTGGCACCGCTTCGTCTTCGACTTCGCCGCCGCGGCTGATAGGAACTTCGGAAGGCTTGCTGTAACTGATGCCGCGCTCTTCGCTGTCGAGGTTGCCGGCGGGTAGCGACGGCAGTGGTCCTGTCATAGCTGGTGGGTTAAATCCGGGATAGTCAATGCGCGCGTGATAGATTGCCGTCAACGCGCTAATCATTGCCTCGCGTATTATCGTCAACTCCTGCAACGTCACATCACACTCATCGAGTTGGCCATCAGTAATGATCGCGTCCACGATCTTCATCACGATCGCGCGAATGTTTTCCGGATCAGGCCGCGCTAAAGATCTCGCTGCCGCTTCACATGAATCAGCCAGCATCATGATCGCGGCTTCCTTGAACTGTGGCTTTGGACCAGGATAACGAAAGTCAGCTTCATCAACAGTCTCGCCGGGTTTCGCTTGCGCCTGCGCTTTGCGCAGGAAGTAGTGCAGCGTGCGAGTGCCGTGGTGTTGTGGAATGAAGTCGGCGATCTTTTGTGGCAGACCGATCTCTTTTGCGAGTCGCGCTCCGTAGGTCACGTGGCTCGTGATGATCTTCGCGCTCTGGTAAGGACGCAGTCGATCGTGCGGGTTGTCGCCCTGCTGGTTTTCGACAAAGTACTCCGGCGCGGCGAGTTTGCCGATGTCGTGATACAGCGCGCCGATGCGCGCGAGCAGTGGATTTGCGCCGACGGCGCGACACGCATCTTCCGCAAGCTGGCCGACTGCATGCGAGTGCTGGTTCGTACCCGGCGCGCGCATCGCGAGTTGACCGAGCACCGGAAGATCGGCGTTTGAAAGCTCCAGCAGTTTGACGTCAGTCAGTATTCCGAAGAGCGATTCGTTGATCGGCAATCCGCCTGCCGTAAACACGGCAGTCAGTAGTCCGCCTGTGATACCGGCAGCCGTAGCCATCAGGACAGTCCGTAGCGTGAGGGGCTGTTCAGAATACGCGATGAGCGCGACAGCCATCACCACGTTCACACCGCCTACGAGCAGGCCGGCGAGTGTCACGGATTGTCGCTCGCGATAACGACCGATGCCGTATATCGCCGCCGAACACGATACCATCGCGAAGAGGGCTTTCTGCATTCCGGACGGCGCCAGCATACCTGCAAAGAGCGCCGTGATGATTCCGGTCAGGAAAGCGAGTTGTGTGTCGACCAGCATTGCGACGAGCAGCGCCGCGGCGGCAAAAGGTATGGCGAAGTTCCAGATGACCGGATCGTTGAAGGGCGGCTGCATCCGCGCCGCCATGCTATCGCCGAAAGTAAAGCCGACCTTCATGAGAGCGGTTTGGACGAGAATTGCGGAGCCGACGAGTGCGAAGGCCCTGTGTTTCGTCAAAGTCAGAAGACTGCCGCCGCTTCTGTGTTCCGCAAACTTCCACGCGACCCAGTAAACCGCGGTCACCACCATCAACAATCCGAAAAAGTTGTTCCAGGGACGGCCTGAATGGCCCGAGCTCTTGATGGCCGTGATCTGCGCGAGAATACTCGGCGTAACGGTGTCGCCTTCGCGTGCGATCACTTGATTGCGTTTCAAAGAGATCGCGACGGGCTCGACGCGGCCGGCTTCAGTCTCGCGAGCGGTTGCAGTGGCGGTTTGATCCAAAACGACGTTCGCACGAATCAGTGGCGACAACGCAGCCTTGAGCGCGGTCTTTTGATCCGCGGTCCAACCCGGAAGAGTGACGATTCGTTCTTCAAGCTTCCGCCGTGCAGCCGACAGCGAGAGCATTCTCATGCGTGGCGCAGGCTCGATCGTCGGTGCGACTGAATTGCGCACATCAACGACCAGGATCTCCTTTTGCAAACGCTCTGCGTCGCCGTCGTCGTAAATGTATTCCTTGCCGATCTCGCGAAGGATCGACGCGATGCGATCCAGATCTGCTTCATTGAAGTTGTGCGCGGCGATCGCTCGTGCGACTGCGGGACCGCCTTCGCCGTTCCATATCAGCAACCTGTTTTGGCCGGAGGTTGATTGTGACTCGAGGTCGGCCCAGTCTGAGCGAAAGCTTTGTACTGAAGCCTCGGCGCGGCTTGAATCAAAATTAAAGACAGCGCGCGCGGTTCCTCTGGCGATGTTCTTCAGTCGTTCAGTTTCCGCCTGGTCCACCGCGGTGAGATCGGTGGGCGCGATGATCGAGCGTCCGAGTACTTCGCCAAGCTGGTAGTTTTCATTGAAACTGGAGCCGCGATTGGTGATGAGAAGAAGTGTGGTTAAGAGAACGAGTATGCTACAGGCGATAAGAAAGCGCGTGCGCGGCTTGAACACCATCAGTGGCCGCAATACGTAAGCGATAGTCTTATCGCGCGCCTGACTGAATGGACTTTTGAATCGTGGACGAAGTCCCATATGCCTCAAGAGCAAGACTTAGCCACAAAAGGCACAAAAAGCACAAAAGATTTATTCTGAATTCCGCTACGTATTATTTCGTAATTCATTTTGTGCTTCTTGTGCCTTTTTGTGGCCATTTTCTTAAGCTGCGGCGAGGTTGCGGGCCAACACCGCTCCCGCCTTTTCAAGTAAAGCATCGAGAGTCGACGGCTTGATCGCGGAGATGACAACAGTCTCGCCGCTATCGAGTTGCCGCGCCTGCCGAACGGCCGCCTCCACAGTCTCGGCGTCAACGACGTCGGCTTTGTTGAGTGCCAGTATCGAAGGAATCTCGGCCATTTTCAGATCTGCCAGGATTCGCTTTACTGATTGGACCTGTTGCACCCAGCGCGGGTTCGAAATGTCTACAGCGTGAATCAACAACGTACTATCGCTGATCTCTTCAAGCGTAGCGCGGAAGGCCGACAGTAGATCCGGCGGCAGGGCGCGAATAAAACCGACAGTGTCGTTGATGATCACTTCCTGCTCGCGAGGCAGTCGCAGTCTTCGTGAAGTCGGATCGAGCGTCGCAAACATGCGCTGCTCGGCGTGTACGTCGCTCTTCGTCAGCGTATTCAACAGCGTGGATTTTCCGGCGTTGGTGTAACCCACAATCGAGATGACCGGCAGCCCTTGTCTCGTTCGGCCTTTGCGACGTTCCTGACGCCGCTGGCGCTGTGCTTCAATCTCACGCTCGAGACGATTGATGCGATCGCGAACACGACGTCGATCCGTTTCGAGTTTCGTTTCGCCAGGACCTCTGCCGCCGATGCCGCCGGCGAGGCGCGAGAACGCCGAATCCTGACCTGCGATCAAACGCGGCAGCAGGTATTTCAACTGCGCCAACTCGACCTGGATCTTTCCTTCTTTCGACTGTGCGCGCTGCGCGAAGATGTCGAGTATCAACTGCGATCGATCGATCACTTTGAGATCTGTTGCTTCCGACAACGATCGCACTTGTGCGGGCGAAAGCTCACTGTCGAACACGAGCATGTCCGCGCCGAGCTGTAGCGCCCGAATGATCAGCTCGTCGAGTTTTCCACGACCGAGCACTGTGCGCGGATCGATCGCGGAACGGCGTTGAATGATCCGATCCTGGACCACGACACCTGCTGACGTTGCAAGCTCGGCCAGTTCCGCCATCGACTCTTCAGCATCAGCGAGGGAACCAGTCGCGACGCCGACGAGAATAGTGCGGTCGCGCACTTCCGCACGACGCGCGGTGCGACGATTGCGCGCCATCTCTTCTTCGAGCGAGTTGATCAGCGCCTGGAAATCGAGATCGAGTTGCGACGGGATCTTCGGTTCGAGAAAAGCGTAAAGCTCGGGTGTGGTTGCGTTGTCGAGATCGCCCGCGTGCAAAGGTAACAAGTGTGCGGCACGCACGAGCCCCGGCAGTCCTGATTCAGCATCGACGTCGATCGCCGCCATCAGATCGAGACGCAGGAGTGCAAGGTCGGTTAAGTCGTCCTGCGTAAGCGGCTCGCCGCGCAGGTGTGTGTGTACGCAACGAAGTCCGCGAAATCTCCCCGAGGCGACGCGGACGCGCTTGAAGTCAGGTAACTCAATACGGCGGTTGTCGCCTACCATCACGTACTGAATGTGGCCCTGGCGGTCGATGAGGGCCCCGATTTGCCGTCTTGTTTCGTGGGACAGCTCGCCTAGCTGGCGCGCAAACTCAGGTGTGACGATTTGATCGGGAGGTATGCGCCGAGTGTACAGCTTTTCGATGCGCCGCAGTTGATTTGGTTTCAGCCCTAGAGTGTTGCCTAGAACGGTTGTAATAGCCTTTTCCTTCCTATGCGGGGGCGAATTATAACATACGAGAACCCCCACAAAGAGGCACAAAAGGTAGAAAATGGCTATTCAAATCATTGCCTCTTTTGTGCCTTTTTGTTGCTGTAGATTATGATGAACCGCTTTTATGGGTAGCACAGGGAAAATTATTGGTATCGATCCGCCGTACGCGATTGCGGGCGGCGAGATTCTGATTGATTGCACGGGCTTTGATACCCTCGAGCCGTCGAAGTGTGTGGTGCTCGTCGGCGATGCGCCGGCGCAGATAGTCGCGCTGGGACCGCGGCGCGTGCTGGCGATTGTGCCTGAGACAAAAGGCGGGCGCGTGCCGGTCACGTTGAACAGCGGTGATAAACAGAGCGAACCTGCCTACATTACGGTCGCGAGAAAACTGGCGGGCGATCTTCATCCGGTTTCAAATCCGGCGTTTGATCCTGACGACGGGGCGCTCTTTGTCACGCGTTCCGGCTCGCGTGGCGAAGAGTTGCCGGTGACGCTGTTTCGCATTGACATCAGTGGCGACGTTTCTGAGTACTCGGGCGACATCGCAAATCCGACCGGCATCGCTTTCGGTCCTGACGGTCAGATGTTTGTGACCAGCAGGCTTGAAGGAATTGTTTACAAGATCACTCCGTTCAAAGAGGCGGTAGAGTTCGCGCGCAATCTCGGCGTGGCGACGGGTCTCGCGTTCAACAGCGACGGCTTGATGCACGTCGGCGATCGCACCGGAACGATCTTCAAAGTGAACGGTATCGGTGAAGAGCGTGCGTGGACGCAGCTCGAGCCGTCAGTTTCAGCATTTCACATTGCGTTTGGTCCGGACGATTCGCTGTACGTCGCTGGACCTACAGTCACGAGCTTCGATTCGATCTGGCGCATCAATCCTGAGGGCGACATTGACATGTTCTATAAAGGTCTGGGCCGGCCACAGGGCCTTGCGTTCGATCGCGACGGCAACTTGTATGTCGCGGCTGCGTTGCGCGGGCGGCGTGGCATCGTTCGCATCTCGCCTGATGGAGTTGACGCGAAAGTGGTCGTGGCAGGCATGAATCTCATCGGCCTCGCGTTCAGTGCGTCGGGAGAGATGGCAGTAGTGTCGATCGATTCGGTTTACAGTTTGCCGATGCAGATTAAAGGAACGCTTTTGATTAGTTGATCTTCTCTGTGCACCCTCTGTGTTCTCTGTGTCTCCGTGGTTAAATTGTCGCGTAAAACCACAGAGACACAGAGATCACAGAGGTTGCACAGAGAAGACTGGAATGCTAAGTTGAGGCTCTGAATGAGTCCCGAACAACTTATTCCACAGCTCGTGATTTACATGGTGGTGCTGCTGCTTGCGATTTCAGCACACGAGGCGGCGCACGCCTGGATGTCTTACAAGTTTGGCGACGACACGGCACGACTGCTGGGCAGAGTCACTCTAAATCCTGCCGCTCACACGGATCCCATCGGGACGCTTCTGATTCCCATCGCCGGGTTCATTTTTGGCGCGATGGGTGGCGGACGTATTTCCGCTCATTGGCTGGGGCAAACCCACGCCCGTGAACCCACTGCGCTGGCGGAACAAAGACCTGGCCAACGTCATGGTTTCCATCGCGGGGATTCTGGCGAACCTGCTCATCGCGCTCATCGCGTTTACGATTTTTAAGTTTCTGCTGATGAGCGGGCTGGTCTATTCGATGTCGGATTCGACCCAGGAACCGGTAATACTGTTTCTCGGCAATTTGCTGATAATGAACATCTCGCTCGCGGTCTTCAATCTCTTACCGTTTCCGCCGCTTGATGGGAGCAAAGTGCTGTCGACTTTTTTACCGGCAAGTATGCAGGCGGCGCTGGACTTCCTCGAGCAGTACGGCTACTTCCTTTTGATTCTGTTGATCTACATGGGGTTCTTTAGAGCAATCATAAGCCCGATCATAGAGTTCGTTGATTACCTTCTCCTTCTTGGGGTGCGCTGAATCATCGCGCTCATAGTTTCAAACTCATGCCGAAACGAATCTTCAGTGGCGCGCAACCAACGGGCAACGTGCATCTCGGAAACTATCTCGGTGCGTTGCGCAACTGGGTCGCGCTGCAACACGAGTACGAAAGTTTCTTTTGTATCGTGAACCTGCACGCGATTACTCTGCCTCAGAACCCGGCGCTGCTCGCAGAGAAAACAAGAGACCTCGCGCGGATCTATTTGGCCGTCGGAATCGATCCACAGGTGTCCACAGTCTTCGTGCAGTCGCACGTTAAAGAGCACGCAGAGCTGACGTGGGTGTTGAACTGCGTCGCGCGAATGTCAGAGCTCGAGCGCATGACGCAGTACAAAGACAAGGCGCGTAAGCAGCAGGAAAACATCACAGTCGGTTTGTTTGACTATCCGGTCTTGATGGCTGCGGACATACTGCTCTACCAGACGGATCTCGTGCCGGTTGGTGACGATCAGCGACAGCATCTCGAACTGACGCGCGACGTCGCGATCAGGTTCAATCGTGATTACGGCGAGACATTCAAAGTGCCGGATGCTTACATTCCGAAAATCGGTGCGCGCATCATGTCGCTGTCTGATCCGACGAAGAAGATGTCGAAGTCAGACGACGATCCGAATGGCTGCGTATTGCTCATGGACGATGCTGACACGGTCCAGAAGAAGTTCAAGCGCGCCGTGACTGACTCGGGAACTGAGATCCGGTTTGATGAGTCGCGGCCTGCAATCAACAACCTGCTCGAGATCTATCACCTGATCACTGCGAAGCCGGCACCGGAAGTCGAAGAACACTTCGCGGGCAAAGGTTACGCGCAGTTGAAAGGCGATCTGGCGGAAGCGACGGTCGAGTTTCTACGACCGATCCAGCAGCGTGTCAGGGAGATCAGCGACGAGCAGCTTGATGCGATCCTGGACCAGGGAAGTAAAAAGGCGCAGCAGATTGCGAGCGGGACTTTGAAGCAGGTATTTGAGCGGACAGGCCTAAGTTAACCGCGGATGAGACGGATTTGACGGACGATAACCTTCCTAAAACTGGTGTAGAGACTGCCGAGGGACGTGCTCCGCTCAACGTGGCCGGTGCTGTGCCGCACATCGTTTCTGATGACACCACTGATGATTTAAAGATCCTGCTCGGCGAGTTTGAAGGCCCACTCGATCTGCTGCTTCACCTCATCCGGCAGGAACACGTCAGCATCTACGACATTCCCGTTGCGCGAATCACTGACGAGTATCTTCGCTATCTCCGCGTCATGCAGGAGATGGACATCGCTGTTGCCGGCGATTTTTTGGTGATGGCGGCGACGCTGATCGAGTTAAAAACAAAGATGCTGCTGCCGCGCGATTCTACCGCGCCGCCGGAGGAAGAAGAGGATCCACGCGCGACCTGGTGAACCAGCTACTCGAGTATCAGAAGTACAAAGCCGCTGCGCAGATGCTCTGGTCGCGTGCGACTGTTGAGCAGGCGGTGTTCAAGCGCGCGGAGATCGAGACTGACAAGAACAATCCCGAAGTCGCGGTTGGTCTGTTTGATCTGCTGAAAGTTTTTCAGGACATACTTGCGCGACACAAGGAAGAGAAGCTGCTCGAGATCGAGCGTGAAGAGATCTCGATGGCGGAGATGCTCGAAGCGCTTGCGCAACATGGTGATGTCGTCAGGCGAGCTGAACCTGCGCGTCTTTTTTGAGCGGGCGCGCTCGCGTCGCGAGCTCGTGCTGGCGTTTCTGTCAGTTTTGGAGTTAGTGAGAACGACTGAGGTCAGACTATTTCAGCGCGAGACATTTGGCGACATCATCGCGCGTTGCGGCGAGCTAAACAGAATGGCGAGCAACGAAGAAACAGTAAATCAAGAGCCACTCGATGAAGCGGCCCTGAACGAAGAAGCGAGTCGTGAGCTGGCGGCGATGGTGGCCGAGGCTGAGCAGACGTCAGGCGCTACCGAAGAAGCGGGCGACGACGATACACCGTTATCGGCACCGCAGAGCCAGGCGGAACGCGCTGGTGTGATCGAGGCGCTGATCTTCGTTTCGGATGAGCCGTTGAGTGTGAAGACGATTGCTGACGTCCTCAAGGAAGACAAAAACGTCATCACCGAGACGGTCCAGGCTTTTGCGCAGGAATTCAATGCGCGCAACGGTGGTTTGCAGTTGCGTGAGGTTGCAGGTGGTTGGCAGTTTGCGACGCGGCCCGAGTATCACGAACACGTGCGTGCGTTTTTGAAGACGCGGCCGAGTGCGAAACTCAGCATCGCCTCACTCGAGACGCTCGCCGTTATTGCGTATCGACAGCCGGTGACTGTGCCGGAGATTCTGGAGATACGAGGTGTGCAGTCGCCATCAGCGATCAAGACGTTGCTCGACAAGAAGCTGATCGTGGCGAAGGGACGCAAGGAAACTGTTGGGCGGCCGATGATGTACGGAACGTCGAAGGAGTTTTTGTTACAGTTTGGGTTGAAGGATTTATCGGAGCTGCCGAGTGTTGAGGATTTCCACGATCTGAGTGGTGGATCGTAAATAGCCACAAAAAGGCACAAAAAGCACAAAACTTTAAATGATCCTTTCTGTGACTTTTGTGCCTTTTTGTGGCTAATTTATGGAGCAGCGTCTGCAAAAACTGATCGCCGCGGCTGGAGTCGCCTCACGCAGGCATGCGGAAGAGCTGATTGCTGCGGGTCGTGTCACGGTCAACGGGGAAGTAATTAAAGAGCTCGGCACGAAAGCTGATCCGGAAAGGGATCACATCAAGGTCAACGGCAAGCTCATCAATCCTCAGCTACAGTCTCGCGAAAAGGTCTACGTTCTACTCAACAAGCCGAAGGGTTATCTCTCGAGTGTTTCCGATCCCGAGGGACGGCCGTTAGTCACCGAGCTGTTACCACCATCGCTCGGCAAGCTTCATCCTGTCGGACGTCTCGACTTCAACACTGAAGGTCTGCTGATACTGACAAACGACGGCGACTTCACGAACTACGTGACTGCGGCGCGCAATCGCGTCGAGAAAGTTTACGAAGTCAAAGTTAAAGGCGTGCCGGCGGACAGCGGCATTGAACGACTACGTCGTGGAATCACGCTCGAAGACGGTACGCGCACGGCGCCCGCAAAGATCACGAAGCTGAATGAGACTCAAACCAACGCATGGTATGGAGTGTTGCTGCACCAGGGGCGAAACCAGCAGGTGCGAAGAATGTTTGAGTTGATTGGGCACTCGGTGTTGAAGCTGCGACGCACGCGGATCGGGTTTTTGACGGACGAGAATCTCAAGCCCGGATACTGGCGACATCTTATCGCCGGGAGAAGTCGCGAGAATGATGAAAAAGCAGAACCACAGATTACGCAGATCTGTCTGAGCGGTTTACGTGGATCTGTCTAATCTGTGTTACAACAAAAGCACTATGCATTTCG
Source organism: uncultured Acidobacteriota bacterium (assembly GCA_963748155.1). Lineage (GTDB taxonomy): Bacteria > Acidobacteriota > Blastocatellia > Pyrinomonadales > Pyrinomonadaceae > PSRF01. The sequence continues at coordinate 121,418 of CAVVHV010000009.1, forward strand.
AGTTAACCGAAGAGCAACAACAGATCAAGATGAGCGTGCGCGAGTTCGCTGAATCGGAGATCGCGCCTCACGTCATGGAGTGGGATGAATCGCAGCACTTTCCCATCGAGCTGAAACCGAAACTCGCTGAGCTCGGTTTGATGGGTGTGCTGTTTCCGGAAGAGTATGGCGGCGCGGGCATGGGCTATGTTGAGTACGCGACGATCATCGAAGAGCTCTCGCGCGTCGATGGATCAGTTGGTATTTCGATCGCCGCGCACAATTCGCTCTGCTCGAATCACATTTACCAGTACGGCACCGAAGAGCAGAAGAAAAAGTATCTCGCTCCATTAGCGAGTGGCGAGCATCTCGGAGCGTGGGGACTCACTGAGCCCAGCGCCGGCTCGGATGCATCGGGAACGAAGTCAACCGCCGTACCCGCTGATGGCGGCTGGATCGTCAACGGTTCGAAAAACTTCATCACACATGCGATCCATGCTGACACTTGCGTCGCGATGGCAGTGACTGAGAAGGCGCAAAGAAGCAAAGGCATTTCGGCTTTCATTTTCGAGAAAGGCATGAAGGGTTTCTCGCCGTCGAAAAAAGAGAACAAGCTGGGACTACGCGCCTCAGAAACAGCGAGCGTGGTTTTTGAAGACTGCTTCGTGCCGCAGAACCAAATGCTTGGTGAAGAAGGTCAGGGATTTGTGAATTCGATGCAGATACTCGACGGCGGCCGTATCTCGATTGCTGCCCTCGCCGTTGGCATCGCGCAGGGCGCTTATGAGTCGGCGGTACGTTATGCGAAAGAGCGACAGCAGTTTGGAAAACCGATCGCAGAGTTTCAGGGGATTCAGTTCAAGCTTGCGGATATGGCGACGCAGATCGATGCGGCGCGCTTGCTGATGTATCGCGCAGCGTGGATGAAGGATGAAGGCAAGAAGACGACGAAAGAGTCGTCGATGGCGAAGTTGTATGCGTCAGAGATCAGCGTGAAAGTCTGCGAGGAAGCGATCCAGGTACACGGCGGCTACGGTTACACGAAAGACTATCCGCCCGAGAAATACTGGCGCGACTCGAAGCTCTGCACGATCGGAGAAGGAACTTCGGAGATCCAGCGCATCATCATCGCACGCGAGCTGCTCCGATCTCTTTAACCACAAAAAGCACAAAATGCCTTCTCCAACAAACAACCTCAGCGAGCGGGTTAGTAGCGGTGAGGCGGCGGCGGTGGCGCGTGCCATCTCGAAGATTGAAGATGGTGCGGATGGCGCCGCCGAGTTGATGAAGGAGATCTATCAACGCTCTCGCGGTGCCCTCGTGATCGGAATCACTGGCGCGCCTGGCGCCGGCAAGTCTTCACTCGTCGACAAGCTCGCGATGTTTTATCGCAAGAATGGCGAGCGCGTGGGCATCGTTGCAGTCGATCCGTCGAGTCCCTTTTCCGGCGGCGCCATCCTCGGCGATCGCATACGAATGCAGGCGCTCGGACTGGACGACGGCGTTTTCATCCGCTCGATGGCGACGCGCGGCAATCTTGGTGGCCTCGCGCGTGCGACAGTCGACGCGGTCGCGATTCTCGACGCCGCGGGCTACGCGAAGATCATCGTCGAGACAGTCGGCGTCGGTCAGGACGAAGTCGAAGTCGTCAAAGCCGCTGACGTTTCGGTGGTCGTGTTAGTGCCCGGCATGGGCGACGATATTCAGGCCATCAAAGCGGGAATCATGGAGATCGGCGACGTCTTCGTTATCAACAAGGCCGATAAAGAAGGTGTTTACGCGACGGAAAAAGAGCTCGAATCCCTGCTTTCGCTGGCTTCCCGCGGCGATGGGTGGGAACCGCCAATCGTGAAAACTGTCGCCACTGAAAACCACGGCGTAGGCGAGCTGGCGCAGGCAATTGAGCGTTTTTCCTCGTCGCAACTGGGGCCCCGCGTGAGCAACGAGCGCCGCCGGGCAATTGCGCGCTGGCGAATTGTCGAGCTTTTGAGGGAAAGTTTGCTTTCCCGCGTTTTGGGAACTGACGCCTCGGTTGCTATGCTTAACCAGCTCGCGGACGAAGTTGCAACGCGCCAAAGAGACCCGTATTCTGCGGTTGAGGAGATTATTCAGGCTGCTAAAAGTTGATCACATCGGAATAGCCACGAAGAGCATCGAAGAAGGTTTAGCCATGTGGCGCGATGTGCTCGGGTTAAAAGTCGACTCCACCGAGGAAGTCACCGAACAGGGCGTAAAAGTATGCATGCTTGCCGTGGGCGACACCCACGTCGAGCTGCTGGAGCCATTGGGTCCCGATACGGCCGTTGGAAAGTTTCTCGCTAAACGCGGGCCGGGAATGCACCATATCGCAATCGAGGTCGCTGACATCCGCGCGTCGCTCGCTGAATTGAAGAGAAACGGAGCACGGCTCATTGACGAAACGCCGCGAGTGGGTGCAGGTGGTTGTCTGGTCGCTTTTGTTCATCCCTCATCGGTAAATGGAGTGCTGCTTGAGCTGGTGCAGCACCAATAGGAAAGGAAAGTATTTTGACTTCTACAAGAAAAGCTCTCATCGCGGCCGCTGTGGCAGTGATCTTTGCCATGGGTCTGATCTTCTGGCAGGTCAAGGCTCGAAAATCAGGCCCGGTCGAACTCACCCCTGAAGACATGGCGATCATCGCCGAAGATCAGCCGCCGCAAATGCGCGCTCGTCTGGCTACTGACGAGGCAGCGCGCAAGGATTTCGCACAGGACGTGCGACGCCTGCTCGCGGTTGCTGAAGAGGCAGAGGCGAATGGCGTCGCCAATGCGCCCGACATGAAGCGCCAGCTCGAGTTTCAGAAAGCCAGCGTAATTGCCCAGTACTATTTCGAGAAGCAGGGCGAGGCCGGTGCGGGCGACATTACTGACGGCGAAGTCGACGAGTTCTTCAAACAACCTGTAAACCAGCAGAAGTTTGATCAGATCATTGCCGACGCAAAGAGCAAAGATCCGCAGTTTGCCGCACAGGAGATTCCACCCGAGCAGCTAAAAATGCTCAAGCAGCGCCTCGGCCGGATCTACATCGCCGAAAAGAAGGCGATTGATAAAGGTCTGGACAAGGAACCCGCAGTTCGTTTGCAGATGATGTTGCAACACGCGCGTGTGCTGGCGCAGAAATACGCTGTCGACAAGTTGCAGGAGAAGATGAAAGCGACTGACGAAGAAGTAACAGCGTATCTCGCGCAGCATCCTGAACTCGACACGGACAAGAAGAACCGCGCCACGGCTGAGGAAGTTTTGAAGCGCGCACGCTCTGGTGAAGACTTCGGCAAACTCGCGCAGGAGTTTTCAACTGACGGCAGCAAGGACAAGGGTGGCGATCTCGGTTGGTTCGGGCGTGGCGACATGGTTCCCGAGTTTGAGCAGGCCGCTTACGCTTTGAAGCCGGGCGAGATCAGCGACATAGTCCAGAGCAAGTTTGGTTTCCACATCATCAAGCTCGAAGAGAAAAAGAACGAGACGAAAGACGGCAAAACGGAAGAGAAAGTGCACGCGCGTCATATTCTGATCAGCGACGCGGGCGCCAATCCTTTCGGGCCGCCGCAGAACTCACGCGATCGTGCCAAGGCCGCAGTCGAGCAGGACAAGGCGAAGAAAGTGCTCGACGAGATCGTGGCCCGTTCGCACGTGAAGGTGCCTGACAACTATACGGTCAAGCCACCCGAGCAACAGGCGCCGCAAGGCTTGCCGCCAGGATTTGGTGCGCCGCCGCAGGGACAGGAGCCTCCGGCACCCGCACCATCGCCGGCGAAACCGAAGCCGACGCAGAAATAGCCACGGATCTACACGGATGAATACTGATTAAATCAGCGTTCATCCGTGTTCTGTTTTTGTCGCAATGCAGCTAGGTGATTACCGCGTCGAGATCGTTCAAGACACCGAATTCCGTCTCGACGGCGGCGCGATGTTTGGAGTGGTTCCGCGCAAGCTCTGGGCAAGGGAATGCCCGCCCGATGATGAGAATCGCATCCGCATGAACATGAATTGTGTGTTCATCGATACGGGCGCTGAAAAGATCCTGATCGAAACCGGTATCGGCGACAAGTGGACCGCGAAGCAGGAGTCGATGTACGGCATCGACCGTGTGCGACCGCTGAGTGAGACACTGACGACGCACACCGGCGCTGGGGCTGACGAGATCACAATCGTCGTCAACACGCACCTGCATTTCGATCACGCGGGCGGCAATACGAAGCTCGACGCTGAAGGTAAAGCAGTAGCTTCGTTTCCAAACGCGCGCTACTTAGTCTCACGTGCTGAGTTGGAACATGCCGATCGTCCGACTGAACGCGATCGCGCGAGTTACTTGCCTGAGAACTGGCGACCGCTTGTGGAGTCGGGTCAGCTCGAAGCGAAGGACTCGGATTACGAAGTCGTGCCTGGCCTGACGATGGAAACAATCGCGGGCCACAATCGCTCAATGCAGTGCTGGCGACTAGAGCGGGACGGGAAGACGATGTTCGGCTTTGCCGATCTCGTTCCGATGCGCGCGCACGTTCGTCTGCCGTGGATCATGGGTTACGATCTATACCCGATCGAGACACTCGAGGCGAAGAAGCGCCTTTTGCCGCAGGCTGCGCGCGAAAATTGGATTTGTATGTTCTACCACGACCCTGATGAGCCCTTGTGCCGGCTCCAACAGCCCGAAAAGGATTTCAGTCCGATCCCGTATCGAGGAGACGATTAAAAGCTTTCATGAGTACAGCAGCAGGAGTTCGCATCGGCATCATTGGCGGCAGCGGTTTGTACCAGATGCCGGAGCTGACGGCGATCGAAGAAGTCAAAGTTGACACTCCTTTTGGACCACCGTCCGATGCGTTTATTGTCGGCACACTCGAAGGTGAGCGAGTTGCTTTCCTTCCGCGTCACGGACGTGGACATCGCCTGACGCCCACCGAAGTTCCATTCCGCGCGAACATCTATGCGATGAAGCTGCTGGGGGTCGAGAGTATTCTCTCGGCTTCGGCGGTCGGATCGTTGCAGGAGAAGTACGCGCCGCTCGATATGGTCATTCCCGATCAGTTTTTCGATCGCACCCGCGGACGTGTGAAGGAATCGACGTTCTTTGGCGAAGGGATTGTCGCGCACGTTTCGTTTGCACATCCGGTTTGTGGACGGTTGGGTGATGTGTTGCAGGCGGCGTGTGGAGCTGCTGACGTGAAGGCGCATCGTGGCGGGACTTACCTGTGCATGGAAGGGCCGGCGTTTTCGACTGTGGCGGAGTCGAATGTCTATCGCTCCTGGGGCATGGACATCATCGGCATGACCAACTTGCAGGAGGCGAAGCTCGCGCGCGAGGCGGAGATTTGTTATGCGACGCTCGCGCTCGTTACGGATTACGATTGCTGGCATCCGGGGCACGATGCTGTGAGCGTCGAGACTGTGGTTGAGTATTTGAACAAGAACGTGCGGAATGCGCAGATCATCCTGCGTGAAGCGGTCAAGGGGATGCGGTCGAGTGAGCGCAGTTGTAAATGCGGATCGGCATTGCAGCACGCCATTTTCACGGCGCCGAATCTCTGGCCCGAAGCGACGACGAAGAAGTTGGAAGCGATCGTGAAGAAATACCAGGCCTAGTTTTAGAAATATAGGACCTATAAGGCCTATAGGACCTATTTTAGGGAGCTTTATGAAATCTAAGTTTTTGCTCTTACTGCCAATTCTTTTTGTGCTTTTTGTAGCGCCATCAACGTACGCTCAGGGTGGCGTGAGGAGCGGTCCGGATCAGTCAACTCTTCGCGATCCCGATCTCGAGCGCGACTCTCATCACAACCTCGAAGTCGCAAAGAACTATTTCAAACTCAAGAAAGCCTACGTCGCCGCCCTCAAGCGTTGTGAAGAGATCATCGCCGGCAACCCGAACTTCGAAAAGATTGACGAAGTACTGTTAATGGCCGGGCAGAGCAGTCTCTGGTTGTCGCAGAACAAAGGTAAGCAACGACCGGAGCAGTACGTCAGTTTCGACGGTGGTGAAAAGAAGACGTTGACGGTGGAACAGTTCCGCGAGATGGGCCTCGACTATCTCAACAAGTTGATCAAAGACTATCCGGAAAGCCCCTTTGCCAAACAGGCGCGTGAAGAGTTGCGCGTACTCGAAGCCCCGAAACCAACAGTAAAAAATTAACCAAAGACCAAAACACACATGTCCCTTTTAGTTGTCGGATCGGTTGCCTATGACGCAGTCGAGACCCCTTTCGGTAAATGTGACAAGATGCTGGGCGGCTCCGCGTCGCACTTCTCGATCTCAGCCAGCTTCTTCACGAACGTCAGCATCGTTGCCGTCGTAGGCGGTGACTTTACAGAGCAGGAAGTTTTCGATACTCGTGGAATCGGAACGCGCGATATCGAAAGAATTGAAGATGGCAAGACGTTTCGTTGGGGCGGTCGTTATGAGTACGATCTGAACGTCGCTCATACGCTCTACACTGACTTAAACGTTTTCGCAGACTTTCAGCCGAAGCTCTCGGACGAGTCAAAGCGAACGCGCCTGCTCTTTCTCGGCAACATTCAACCTGATCTTCAGCGTGGTGTCAGAGAACAGATGCCGGACGCTGAACTGGTGGCGCTCGACACGATGAATCTCTGGATCGAGCACACCCGCGAGTCGCTGGTAAAAACGATCAGAGTCGTTGACGTTGTGATCATCAACGACGCCGAAGCACGACAGCTCACCGAGATTCCCAACCTGATCAAGGCCGCGCGCGAGATTCTCAGTTGGGGACCAAGAGCATTGATCATCAAGCGCGGCGAATACGGCGCGGCGCTCTTTACGCGCGACAGTTATTTCGCGATTCCCGCGTACCCGTTGGAGTCGGTGTTTGACCCGACCGGCGCCGGTGATACGTTTGCAGGTGGTTTCATGGGTTACCTGGCGAGCCAGGAAAAGATCGACGAAAGCGCGATGAGACGCGCGATGATTTTTGGATCGGTGATGGCCTCGTTTAATGTGGAGGAGTTTGGCACTGAGCGAGTCAGGCGGCTTACGCACGCTGAGATCAACGATCGTTTTCGTGCCTTCAAACGAATGACACATTTTGATGAGATACCGTTTGAAGCGAAACTCAGTTAAAGGGAGCGCTTATGATTTGTCCAGTTTGCGAGGCTGAATACGAACCCGGCATCACGCAATGCCCTGACGACAACACGCCGCTGGTCGAGAAGATGACCTCTGCCCACGATAGCAGCGAGGCGCGCTTTGTGTCGCTCCATAATTTTGGTTCACCCGCCGAAGCCGAGATGGTGAATGACATTCTCACGCAAAACGGGGTTCGGTCGATGGTGAAATCCGGAGGCGCTGACGCGTTCTCGCCGCTCTTGTCTGCCACCTGGGAAGGCGCGATGATTCTCGTCGACGAGCGTGACGTGGATCGCGCACGAGAAGTTTACGGGTCTTTCTTCGGCGCCGACACGACGCCTCTAACTGGTGGAACTGTCGAGGATGACCTGGAAGATGATGAAGAAGAGTAGTTCGCGATGGATAACGATGCGATTGTAGTTTTTATGACGGCCGCGAATGGTGAGGAAGCGACGCGGCTCGCCGAGATGCTGGTTGGCGCTCACCTCGCTGCATGCGTTCAAATCCTGCCCGAGATTGAATCGGTTTATCGCTGGCAGGGAAAGATTGAGCGAAGCTCGGAAGTGCTTTTGCTGGTGAAGACGAAGAGAGAGAAGTTTGACGAGCTCGAGAGGGAAGTGCGGGCGCTACATTCGTACGACACACCCGAGATCGTTGCTGTTCCTATCGTGACCGGATCGGCGCCTTATCTCGAGTGGTTAAATCAAGCCACTGATTTACACGGATGAGATCCGGATTTCGTCTGAGACGGTATTATCCAGCTTGGTGAGTGAGCTTTGGCTTCGCGTTACGATCTCAACCACTTCCGCGGGCGAGTCCGTAATGTGAAAGATATCCATGTCGTGTTCGGAAATTTTCCCGCCCGGTAATACCACTGCGCGCAGCCAGTCAAGCATTCCGCTCCAGTAGTGACTTCCAAACAAAACGATCGGAAAGTTTCGGATCTTCTTCGTCTGGATTAGTGTGAGCGCTTCGAAGAGCTCGTCAAACGTGCCGAACCCGCCCGGAAAGATCACGAATGCGAGGCTGTACTTAACAAACATCATCTTGCGCACGAAGAAGTATTTGAACGTGAGACTGAGTGTCTGGTAAGCATTTGGTCTCTGCTCGAACGGCAGCTCGATGTTGCAGCCGATTGAGAGTCCGCCCGCGTCAAACGCGCCACGATTCGCTGCTTCCATAATGCCTGGACCACCGCCCGTGATCACTGCGAAACCCTTTGCAGCGAGGAGCGCTCCGGTTTCCTGTGCAGCCTGGTAGTCAGGATCGCCGGGCTGCGTGCGTGCGGAGCCGAAGATGGCGATGCCGCGGCTTAGTGTGGCCAGTTCGTCGAAGCCTTCGACAAACTCGCCCATGATACGGAAGACGCGCCACGGATCTGTGTGTGTAAACTCGTCCGCGCGAGGGCTCTCGAGCAGTTGCTCGTCCTGTGTCGTCCCCGGAGGCTTACGGCCCCTGCCCTTTCGTTTCTTTTCCATCAGATGCCCATGATGTTGTAGCCGCAATCGACGTAGATGATCTCGCCAGTGATACCCGAAGACATCGGGCTACAAAGGAATACCGCGGTGTTTCCCACTTCGCGCGGTTCGACGTTGCGGCCGAGCGGCGCTCGTTCCGCGTGGTGTTTCAACATTGTGCTGAAGTCAGCCACGCCGCGAGCGGAAAGCGTTTGAATTGGACCAGCGCTGATCGCGTTGATGCGAATGTTTCGTGGTCCGAGATCCTTTGCGAGATAGCGAGTGCTGGCTTCGAGTGCTGCTTTGGCGACGCCCATGACGTTGTAACCCGCGACGACTTTTTCCGCGCCGTAATACGACATCGAGACGATGCTGCCGCCTTCAGTCATCAACGGTGCAGCGGCGCGCGCGAGCTGCGGTAGTGAATAAGCGCTGATCTCAAGTGCAGTTAGAAAAGCTTCGCGAGATGTGTTCGAGGTATTCGCCGCCGAGTGCTTCACGTGGTGCGAACGCGATGCTGTGAATCAGGAAGTCGAGCCGGCCAAACTGCTCGCCGACCTGTCGAAACGTTGTGTCAACTTCTTCCTGATTAGTCACGTCGCACGAGAGCAGCAACGAGCCGGGCATCGCCTCGTTCGTCAGGTCCTCGACGTTTTCTTTCAGGCGCTCGCCCTGGTAAGTGAAAGCGAGGTTTGCGCCTGCTTCGTGAAGCGCTTGCGCAGTGGCCCAGGCGATGGAGCGCTTGTTTGCGACTCCGAAGATAATTCCATTTTTGTCTTTGAGCATTTTGTTTTGAATGAATAGGTCCTATATGTCCTATAGGACCTATATTTCTTTTATGCAGCCGCGCTTTCGGGCGCCGTCATTAGAGCTCTGTACTCACCGCTTTCAACCCATTGCAGGATCTCCGAGACACGCCACACCGGAAACGGATGGCTCAGGCCCGAATTGATCACGTCAGCCCAGAAGCGATCCAGCGCTTTCTCATCGTAGTTCTTTTGGAAGTCGCGTGCCTGCCCGAGAAACTGATCGTAATCGACTCGCGAAGCGAAAGTGCCGCCGCTCAGTTTCATCATCGTGCGGCCAATCACGTTTGCATCCTGGGTGACGAGCAGTGCGGCGCGATCGCACGAGAGCTCGGCGCGTCTGGCCCATGCGAGCAATGCCGCGCGCATGCTCATCGTGAGTAGTTCCTTGACGATGAAAGTCAACGGCGATGCGAGCACGGCGCTCTTTGCCAGGAACTCGATCAGACGCGCGGCGGTCAGGTAGAGCACATGCTCAGCGTGAATGTGGCCCACTTCGTGCGCTACGACTGCAAGCACTTCGTCATCGCTTAATCTCTCGATCAGTTGTGAATAGAGCACGATGACAGGGCGTTCGACGCCACCTGTGAAAGCGTTGACGATCGGGTTTTGCTGCACGAAGAGGTCGGGCATATCGACGCCGAGTGTCGTGCAGGCGATCTGGAGCTTGGCGTATAGATCCGGGCACTGCGTCGGCGTAACTTTCACGGCGCTCGCAGTGAAGATGACGCGAATGGCCGACTCGCCCGTGACGGCCAGAAGTTTCTTAAGGGCCGTGTCGATTCCAGGGATTGCGCGCAGCGCAGCGAGCGCGCGGCGGTCGGCTGGATGGATGTACTGATCCTTGTCGAGATGCGCGAATTTTTTGTGTGGTGGATCATCGGAGAGAGGCAAACGGCAACGTCCGCAGCGCGCATCGCCGCCGTCCGTGCGAATTTGGTTGCGCTGGCCGCAGTAGCGACAGCGAATCGAGGGGATGTTATTAATCAGGTCTTGATTGTCAGCCATATCTTAACGCTCACTTCCGGGCCGAATTGTGCCACGGATTTTAACGGATCAAAGACGGATCCGTCTCGTATCCGTGAAATCCGTGCCTAATGCTTAAAATGCCGGACGCCGGTGAAGACCATTGCCAGGCCGTGTTCATTCGCAGCGGCGATCACTTCCTCGTCACGTACCGATCCGCCGGGTTGGATGACTGCCGTGATTCCGTGACGCGCCGCCTCGTCGATCCCGTCGCGAAACGGAAAGAATGCATCTGACGCGAGCACCGATCCTTCGACCGGCAACTGCGCGCGCATTGCGCCAATCCTCACCGAATCAACGCGTGACATCTGTCCCGCCCCGACGCCGACCGTCTGATCCGCACGAGCGTAAACGATCGCGTTTGACTTCGTATGCTTGCAAACGATCCAGGCAAACAGCAGCGCGCGAATCTCCTCGTCAGTCGCCTGGCGCGTCGTGACGACATTGAGCTCGGCCGGATTGAGTTTGTGATCGTCTCTCGTTTGCACGAGCATGCCGCCGCCGATCTGCTTCAACTCCACTCCTGCCGGTTGTTCCATATCACTCATACGAATCACACGCAGGTTTTTCTTCGCGCGCAGGACGTCGAGTGCCGCGGTCTCGTAGTCGGGCGCGATCACGACCTCGGTGAAGATCTTTGTCACTTCCTCCGCTGCAGCCGCATCAACCGGGCGGTTGAACGCTACGATCCCGCCAAACGCCGACACCGGATCCGTCGCCAAAGCCTTTTTGTAAGCCTCAGCCGCAGTTTCTCCGAGACCAACACCTGCCGGATTTGTGTGCTTGATAATCGCGCACGCAATTTGTTCGAAGTCGCAGACGAGTTGCCACGCTGCTTCGGCGTCGACGTAGTTATTGAACGACATCTCTTTGCCCGCGAGAACAGCAGCGTTCGCGATGCCGCCAGTCGTCGAAGTTTGATACAGCGCAGCTTTCTGATGCGGGTTTTCGCCGTAACGCAAGTCAGCAATCTTGTTCATGGTCCATCTTAGACGATGCGGCAGTGCGTCGCTGGAGCCAGCGAGATATGAGCTGACCATGATGTCGTACTGCGCCGTGTGCTCGAACGCTTTCTGAGCGAACGTGTTTCTAGTCGCGAGCGATAGCGCGCCTTATTCTGATTCAGCTCGTCGATTACGTGCGCATATTGCTCAGAAGAGACAACAACTGCGACATCACGTGCGTTCTTCGCCGCCGAGCGGATCATTGCCGGACCGCCGATGTCGATCTGTTCGATTGCTTCTTCGTGTGTCACGTCGGGGCGTTTGATCGTCTCAGCAAATGGATAGAGATTCACGACTACGAGATCGATCGGTTGGATCCCATGCTGCTCGAGCGCGGCGACGTGCTCCGGGTTGTCGCGAATCGCGAGTAGTCCGCCGTGCACGCGCGGGTGTAGCGTCTTGATGCGGCCATCCATCATTTCCGGAAATCCGGTGATGTCTGAGATGTCGCGCACCGTGATGCCTGCGTCGCGAAGTATTTTTGCGGTGCCGCCAGTGCTGATGATTTCCACGTTGAAGCGCATGAGCTCGCGAGCGAAGTCTAAAATGCCGGTTTTGTCAGAGACGCTGATCAGTGCGCGTCGAATCGGTCGAAGTTTTTCAGTCATGCAGGATTAGCTCTTGTTCAGACTACTTCTCACCCGGACAACATAATCAGGAAGTTTCTTTGCTCCGGGTGGCAGATTAATCATGAATTTCTGTGTGCGCGAATAGCCCTTGCCTCCCACGGAGTATTCGACGCCTTGCGGTTTCATACTCACGGAGAAAACATGCTTGCGATTGTCGCGCGACGATTCGGATATATAGAAACCCAAAAGGTACTGGCTTTTCAAATCCTCTTCGATGGCCTGAAAGATCGGCGTCAGATCGTTCTCTCGCGGCATGAGGGCTGACTTCGCGTCGCCCACGAGAAAATACTTTCCTCCGGTCTTCTCAGCGAGGTCTTTGAAGCCTTTGCTTGGGCGTCGCACTTCCAGTCGTCCATCGCGTGGCTCAAAGAGCGGCAAGTGAATCACGTAAAACGATACGCGTCTTTCCAATGCAGCATTGATAACGTAATCAGCGCTCGTGCGGCTGCGTGTGTCGAGGCCGTCGCTAATGAGCACGATGATGCGACGCTCGGCGCGAACCGGAGGCAGATCGTCAAACGCTGCCACTGCCTTTGCCGCAGCGTCGAAGATTGCGGTTTGTTGGTTCGGCGCAGCGTTGAACCGGAAAGCCGCACGCGTTGCCTCAAGATCTCTTGTGAATGGAGAGATGAGTGTGGCCCTATCAGAAAAACGAAGAATGGCGACGCTCGATCGTTCGCCGAAACGGGAGAACAGCGCGAGCGCGGCTTCCTGCTGTTGCGAGATGATTTGCCGCAGGCTGCCGGACTGGTCGAGCGCGAACATCAACGCCACGCGATCCGCGCCGGGGGTGAAGTACAAACCCGTTGTGACCTGATCCTCGTCTTTTAGCGACAGGTCCTGCTCGGTCAGGCCAGCAACCGCGAGGCCCTTTTTGTCGCGAATACGGACGGGAAAGAGCAGCAGATCGGTGTTAACCCGAATGACGTCCTCGTCATCCGCAGGTTGCTGTGCCAGCGCAGTGTTAGCCGCGATGAAAAAACAGGCGAGAAGCGGGAGTAAAACCGTTAAATGCAGCAATAGCCGTTCGGCTAAACGAAAAAACGGCCGAAGAGCAGAATGCTGAGGATAACGATTATCGTAATTACGATGATCTTGACAAGGCTCACGGCTAAATCCTCGGGTTTCTGGGCGAAGCAAAGCGCATTTTAGCATACGTCCGTCTCCACCCAGCAGTTCCGGGATTTAGCCGCAGAAAACGCAAATAAACTCTGATCAGAAAAACCGCAGCGTGTATGTCACCCGCAGCCCTCTGCCCATCTCCGGCGCGAAATCCTTGATAAACGAGAGATGGTTCCGGTAAAGCGTATCGCCAACGTTGAAAAAGTTGAACGAGATGACATGCGCCACATGTTGTCGCGCAAGCAGGTACGACCCCGAAAGGTTGAAGACGGCGTAGCCGGCCGTCGGTGACTCGGTCGGAAAGATTCGATCCTGGTGATCGGCCATCACAACTTCCGGGTTCAGCAACAGTCCCTTGTATCTCAGTTCCAATCCGACACGACCACGCAGCGGCGGAATACGCGGCAGTGGCGTGTTACTGGAGGAAAGCTCGGCATTGACGTAATCGAGCCCCAGATTGAGCCAGACTGCCGGATGTAATGCCGTGTCGAAGCGTGCTTCCGTACCGGCATAACGGGTCGTTCCCTGATCGTACTGCGCCACAGTCAGACCATCTTCAACATCTCCGGTTGGTGCGAGAAAAATGAAGTCACTGATGTGGTAGTAGAAGCCGTTAGCCTCAAAGCGCACGCGCTTCGATGAATGTCGAACGCCGAAGTCGAAACCGTCGCTGAGCTCGCGTTCCAAATCCGGATTGCCGATTTCGAAAGCAGCGTTTCCTCGATGTGGGCCAAGGTTGTATAGCTCTTCCAACGATGGTGCGCGATACGAGTGCGAATAGTTCGCGACGAGCGAACCGCCGTTCCACGTGCCGATGCGTATGCCGGCCGCGCCTGAGAAACCTGTGAAGGCCCTGTCGGGGAGAATTCCGCGCTCCTGCGTTACCTCGGGATTGTAACGATTGTTTTCGAGCCTGCCGCCCAACTGCAATGAAACACGCTCGTAATCCAGCGTTTCGAGCCCAAACACCGCGAATGAGTTTTGTGTTGTCGGTGGCGCTAAAGCTTCTTCGCCCGTGGCTGAGAAGTCACGGTGTTGTCCCCAGAAACCAAAACGTCCCGAAAGGTTGCCGGTTTTTCGTTGATCGAAAAGACCCTGGTAGAGAAACGTGTTGTTCTTGAACGCGGTGCCGGTCACTCCCGTGATTTCGTCCAGTTCGGCGTGCTTGTAGTTGTTGTACTGAATTGAGAAGGTTCCGGCGTCGATGAACGTTCCCGAATTGCGAAAGCCGCCACGAAACTCGATGCTGTGACGACGTGGATTAAGTTCGACTACTTCCGCTTCCGGATCGTTTTGATCGAACGGAATACCGTAACGTCTCTTGTTGAAGTTGTAGTTGAAACTGAAAAATCCCTTGTCTGCGTAGTAACCAAAGCCTGTTTGCGCGCTGATTTCTCGCGAAAAAGAGTTACGCACTTCGCCGAGGGGAGTGCTGTAGTCGCCGGATCGCTGTCCGCCGGCATTTCCCCAGAACAGCCATTTATCGGTACCGAATTCGAACCCGCCACTGCCGCCACCTGAAGGCCCGTTAGTGCCGCCGAGACCAGTGAAGTAGCTGTTAAATCCTTTGTGCGGTGAATCGTGACCGGAAATTGTATTAACGATACCTCCGATCGCATTGCTGCCGTAGAGCAGCGTTGCCGGGCCTTTTACGATTTCGATCCGTTCAACTGTGAGCACATCGACCGGTTCTGCGTGATCGCCCGACTCAAATCCAAGTCCACCGACGCGATTGCCATCCTGGAGGATCAGCACACGATCACCATCAAAACCGCGGATGACTGGCCGCGCTGTGCCCGGTCCGAAACTTCGTTTTGCGACGCCGAGCTCACCATCAAGCGCTTCACCGAGCGACACCGGACTCTTCTTCGCCAGCTCAGTCGAACCGAGTACATCGACTGATTGAATCGAGCTGCTGACCGCTTGCTCAGTGCCGGTTGCTGAGACGGTAACTTCCTCACGAACGCCGCTGAGTTCGATTCTGAAAGTCGAGCGTGCCTTCACCACTGGTAAGATCGACTGTCTTAACTGTGTCGGGAACACGATCCAAATGCGCTACAACGTCATATTTGCCTCGTGGCACTCCCTGAATCTCGTATTTCCCGTTGTCGTCAGTATCAACAGTGCGTTTTAACTGGAGAATAGTGATTAGAACGTTGTGAACGGGCTTGCCGCTGTCGCCTAATGTTACCGTGCCCCGTAGTGTCACTGCTCCACTTGTTGATTGGGCAAAAACGGGAAAACTGATCAAAGTGACGATTATGAATGCGAGCGGAACACGCAGATGCCTCGTTGAGTTATGCAAATTTCGAATGAATGTCATTATGTTCTATCTCCTGAATTGGTTCGCGCTGGTCCATTCAGGCTCGGTTTCGACCGGATGAATAGACGTTTTGCAGGCGCCCACAAAGAGCGTCTGCCGGGACAGAGATCCCGAGTTGCGATCTGTTTAGGAGATAGAAGGAGGCGCGCGGCCCGAAGTCGTTCCCGTTACCTGAGAGAGAACGTCTCGGGGAAGAGCAGTGGGTATATTGACGCGAACGTGAGCCGGTGGATCAGCAACCCGAAACGCCAGAAGCGTTGTGTTGAAGTGCTGGTGCAACTGGCAAATGAGACAGTCGCTGCATCCCTTGCTGCCAACGGGTGACGATGTGTGTTGCGTGTCGGCGAGGGAAGTTGCAGTGCTGCCGGAGGGCAACACGCGACCGTGACGGTGTGCAGCCTCGACAGTGGTACCGTAAAAGATGAAGACGACCAGCAACAGACCGAGGGCGCGTTTCAGAGTGGCGCCGTGGTTCTGAATTGCTTTCGTCAACATGATGGTCACTGCCGGGATGTGCTAGAGTCCAGGGAGTCTCAGGATTGTACACAAAATCCTTGTTAAAATCTCCTTCAGAGACAGAAAAATGGCCGCAAATAAACGCGGATCTGCGCAGATTTGCGTTTATTTTATTGATTTTGCTGTGCATCGACAGTACCAGTGCACAGGCACAGGATCGCGTCACGATCTCACTTACTAACACAACCGAAATCAAGGTTGAGGCGGAACTATCGACACCAGTTAGCTCGTGGTCCTTTCGCAATGCGTACGCCGGAGTTCTTGGGATCGCGGAGCGAATCGAAAACTTTCGCGCCGCGGATGCGGATGTTCAGAAGGCTGCTGTCGGGGAGTATCGCTCAGATCGGAAATCGAGCAGGATCAGTTACACAGTCAAACTCCCAAAACCCACACTCGCTGATGTTTCTCATTTCACCTGGCTCGCCGACGATCGCGGCGTTTTGATGTTCGCGGATTTGATGCCGCTCGAGGTGCATAGCCTTTCCGCGGAGTTTGTCCTGCCAGAAAGTTGGACGGTGGAATCGTCATTTCCACGCAACGCTAACGGCTCGTATGTCGTTGCCGAACCTGAGAAAGCAGTCTTCTTCGTCGGACGTGCACTCCGAAAGAATTCGACAGTGGTTAACGGAATGCCGCTCGAGATCCTGCTTAGCGGGAAATGGCCATTCAAGGAACGCGATGCGTTGGAGCGTGCAACGAAGCGTGATGGAGAAGTATCTGGCGCTGACTGGATTTCGCTTACCCGGCAAGTCATCAATCCTGATTGCGCCGCTGCCTATCAATGATCGGAAAACAGGTTGGAAAGCTGAGACCAGGGGTTCGACCGTCGTTTTGCTACTTAATCCCGACGCCGGTTTCAAGCATTGGAAAGCACAACTCACCGTCATCTTCACACATGAAATACTCCACCTGTGGGTGCCAAACTCTTTGAAGTTGGAAGGTGATTACGACTGGTTCTTCGAAGGATTTACTTTATACACCGCGCTAGGTACAGCGCTGGAACTGCGAGTGATCGACTTCAAAGAATATCTCAACACGTTGGGTCGGGTTTACGATACTTACCGGGCTCATCCGGACACTCTTTCGCTGATCGAGGAATCCGAACGACGTTGGGCGAGCGCCGGTTCGCAGGTTTACGTCAAAGGAATGCTGGTGGCGTTCCTGTATGACTTAATGATGCGGAAAGAATCAGGTGGCCAGCGAACGCTGGCGGACAGCTATCGAGATCTCTTTAGCGGCCGGTTGACTGACGGCGCAGACGCAAATGAAGCTATAATCAGCGTGCTGGGTTCAACACCGGTCTCCCGCGACTTCATAAAAGCATACGTTGAAAACAGCACGGCAGTAGATCTTAATAAGGTTCTCCCCTCGTATGGATTGTCAGTCCTTTTCACCGGTAAAGGTTCGCAGCTACGAGTCGAGGGCGATCTGAATCAAGATCAGAAGCAGTTGCTTCGCTCGCTCGGCTACCGGGATTGATCAGACTCGAAGGAACAGAATGAGATTTAGCAAGACCATTTTTGTTTTCGCTCTGCTTTTGTTGTCGCTCGGTTGTTCGACACTCGCGAACAAGAGCAGCACGGGCGTTATCGTCGCGCGGCGTGCACAGATTCGCAGTTCGACTGCCGTCGTTGCGGCGGATCTGCTGCAAGTTAATCGTGGCGACGTTGTAGACATACTCGAATCCACCGACGTCACAGATCCCAGCGACAACTTACGAAAAGAACGATGGCTTCGCGTCAAGGCTCGCGACACGGACACGACTGAAGGCTGGATTGAAGCGCGCAACATCATGCCTGACGACGTGCTCAAGGAGTCGGAGAAGTTAGCGGCGGAAGACAAAGATGTTCCGGCTCAGGCGATGGGCCAACTTCGCGCGAGCTCCAACCTGCGACTCACTCCGGATCGCGGTGGTAATGAAAACATCATGATGCGACTCGACAGTGGATCGAGTTTCGACATCATTAGCTGGAAGCGTGTGCCGAAGCCGAAGTCTTCGGAAGCGATCGAAACCGACGTCGCGCCGAAGGCGGGCAGCGCGCAGCAGGGCAGTGCCAGATCTGGCCAGCAGGAAGAGCAGGAACAGGACGAAACGAATGAGCTCTGGTTCAAAGTGAGACTTCCTACTGACGCTTCGCCCGCGCCGGCGGGATGGATTTACGGCAAGCAAGTCGGGCTTTCAGTGCCGAGCGACATTATTTTTTATCGCACCGGGCGCGAGTTTGTTGGCTGGCAGCGGCTCGATGGCGACAGGGAAAAGACGACGAAGGATGCGGGGAAAGAAGAGAAGCCGGGTAGCTGGTTGATTCTCGAGAAGAGCGGCTCGAACCAGCCACACGGACTTGATGAGCCTGACTTCGATCGGATTTATGTTCTGGGTTACGACAAGCGTAACCAGGAGCACTACACCGCGTACCGCAGCCCCGACTTGAAAGGTTATTTGCCGGCCAAGGTTGAAGGGCAGGGCGAAAGCAAGAGCTTCACGATCCGGTTGCAGGAAGAGGAAGGTGGACCAGTGAAGGAAGTCCGCTACAACCTTTACAAGGATGCGCGCGGCGTGTTGAAGATCAACGCTCCGAATATTGCTCCACAAAATAAGCGACGAAGGTAGTTGTTAGACAGGAT
>CAVVHV010000009.1:145000-147817 GCA_963748155.1 uncultured Acidobacteriota bacterium
AATTTCGTGATAGCTCGTTCTCGCCGAAATAGCTTTAGGGCTAGCCTCGGATGAATTGTCGCGGTGGTAGAGCACTGAATGGGCTAGGGGCCTCACAAGGTTACCGAACCCAATCAAACTTCGAATGCCGTGAACGCATATCCGGGAGTCAGACTACGGGGGCTAAGCTCCGTGGTCGAGAGGGAAACAGCCCAGACCGACAACTAAGGTCCCAAAATCGTGGTTAAGTGGAAAAGGAAGTAGGGAAGCACTGACAGCCAGGAGGTTGGCTTAGAAGCAGCCATCCTTTAAAGAAAGCGTAATAGCTCACTGGTCAAGCAGCCCTGCGCCGACAATATAACGGGGCTCAAACCACGTACCGAAGTTTCGGATTCACGCAGCAATGCGTGGATGGTAGGCGAGCATTCCGTAGCTGTGAAGCGGTACCGAAAGGGCCGTTGGAGCGATCGGAAAAGACTCTGTCGGCATAAGTAGCGATAACGCGGGTGAGAACCCCGCGCGCCGTAAACCTAAGGTTTCCTGAGTAAAGTTAATCTGCTCAGGGTTAGTCGGTACCTAAGGCGAGGCCGAGAGGCGTAGTCGATGGAAATCCGGTTAATATTCCGGAACCACTAACGTGTGCTGTGGGAGGACGCAGTAGGGTAGGCGAGACGGCCGATGGATGTGCCGTTGAACTCACCATATCCCGTCGCTTTGGCAAATCCGGGCGACATCAGGGTAAAGGTAGGGACGAAAGTAGGGGTAAAACCCGAAAAAAGTCGCTGACCCCAGCTGCCAGGAAAATTCTCGTTCAGCTATACACGCGATGTGACCGTACCGCAAACCGACACAGGTAGGTGGGGTGAGAATCCTAAGGCGCTTGTGAGAACTCTCGTTCAGGAACTCGGCAAACTGACCCCGTAACTTCGGGAGAAGGGGTGCCATCCTACGGGATGGTCGCAGAGAAATGTCCCAGGCGACTGTTTACTAAAAACACAGGTCTCCGCAAAGTCGTGAAGACGACGTATGGGGGCTGACGCCTGCCCAATGCTGGAAGGTTAAGAGGAGCGGTTAGCCGCAAGGCGAAGCTGTGAATCGAAGCCCCAGTGAATGGCGGCCGTAACTATAACGGTCCTAAGGTTGATCTAATGCAGCCTTAGAGAAACTTGGCTATATGCTGGAAAGTCTGAGTATCCCACATTACTCGCCCCAGAAAGGCAGTGACAATATGTTGGGTGCAGATAATCAGCAGGAAAGGCTAAGAACAGTCGGATGGATCGTAGGTTTTGTTGACGGAGAAGGTTGCTTCTCAGTAACCATTCAGAAGGCAACAACAGCTACGGGCTGGCAAGTCTTCCCTGAGTTCGTCGTGACTCAAAGTGGAAGAAGTTTGCAAGCATTGCATGATCTCAAAGAGTTCTTTGAATGTGGAAAGGTCTTTATCAATCGACGCAACGATAATCACAGAGAGCCGCTTTATCGGTTCTGTGTTCGATCGATTGCTGATCTGAACGATAAGATCATTCCTTTCTTTCGAGAGAATCAACTCAGGACAGCTAAGCGTGAGGACTTTGAAAAGTTCGCACGTGTGCTGGAGTTGATTGGAGAAAGAAAACATCTGAACTCTGAAGGCATCATGGAGATTGCGAGAATCGCACAAACGATGAATCGCAGGAAACCATCCAGATTCTTAGAATCCTCAGAGACTACACGCCAGGCATCTTCCGCAAAGGAGATGAAGATATAGTCCGTGCTGCATGGCGACATGCAGAGGTTGGCAGAAATGACCAGCCCATCAACGCGAGTTGATGTAACAATGTCAGAGCGAAATTCCTTGTCGGGTAAGTTCCGACCTGCACGAATGGCGTAACGATCTGGGAGCTGTCTTAACGAGAGGCACAGCGAACTTGTAGTACCGGTGAAGATGCCGGTTTCCCGCATCTAGACGGAAAGACCCCGTGCACCTTGACTACAACTTGATAGTGGGTTCGGGCAAACGATGCGCAGGATAGGTGGGAGGCTTTGAACCCGTCCTTTTGGGCGTGGGGGAGCCAACGGTGAGATACCACCCTTCGTTTGTCTGGACTCTAACCTAGAGCCGTAATCCGGTTCAGGGACACTATCAGGCGGGTAGTTTGACTGGGGCGGTCGCCTCCCAAATTGTAACGGAGGCGCTCGAAGGTTGGCTCAGGCTGTTTGGAAATCAGCCGTAGAGTGTAAACGCATAAGCCAGCTTGACTGTGAGACAAACAAGTCGAACAGGTACGAAAGTAGGAGTTAGTGATCCGGCGGTTCTGTATGGAAGGGCCGTCGCTCAACGGATAAAAGGTACGCCGGGGATAACAGGCTGATCCTGCCCAAGAGTTCACATCGACGGCAGGGTTTGGCACCTCGATGTCGGCTCATCGCATCCTGGGGCTGAAGAAGGTCCCAAGGGTTTGGCTGTTCGCCAATTAAAGCGGTACGTGAGCTGGGTTTAGAACGTCGCGAGACAGTTCGGTCCCTATCTGGTGTGGGCGGAGCAGGTTTGAGGGAATCTGTCCTTAGTACGAGAGGACCGGGATGGATCCACCTCTAGTGTACGAGTTATGGCGCCAGCCGTAGCGCTCGGTAGCTAAGTGGAGCATGGATAAACGCTGAATGCATCTAAGCGTGAAGCCAGACCCAAGATTAGACCTGCCAGTGAGACTCCTTGTAGACCACGAGGTAATAGGGTGGATATGTAAGCGCAGTAATGCGTTCAGTTGACCACTACTAATCAGTCCCATGGCTTGACCATAAAATTTACTCAAGCAACAAGCGCACGCTTGCACGCGTGAACTTGCCTAAGGCAGTCGC